>NZ_NAEW01000009.1 GCF_002075345.1 Citrobacter braakii | reverse complement strand
TTTACGGGCCGTAAGTAACGAAGTCTGATGCAAATGTCAGATCGTATGCGCCTGTTAGGGCGCGGCTGGTAACAGAGCCTTATAGGCGCATCCGAAAAACCTCCGGCTATGCCGGAGGATATTTATTTACCTGTACTTCGCACAGTCCCTACCCAGTTCAGGTATAAAAAAACGGTGCTGGATTAACAGCACCGTTCAGACCTGAGAATACCAGCTGGTTACTTCTTAATACCCATCTCATCTTCCAGCCAGGCTTTAAATTCAGCGCCGAGAGTATTATGGCGAATACCATATTCAACGAACGCCTGCATATAGCCAAGCTTATTACCACAGTCATGGCTTTTGCCCTTCATGTGATAAGCTTCAACCGTTTCTTTTTCAATCAGCATATCGATAGCATCAGTCAGCTGAATTTCGTCACCGGCTCCCGGAGGCGTTTTTGCCAGCAGAGGCCAGATATCCGCGCTAAGGACGTAACGCCCCACGACGGCCAGATTAGATGGCGCCACATTCGCTTTCGGCTTTTCAACAACGCCAACCATCGGTACGCTTTCGCCCGGCGCTAATTCAACACCTTTACAATCAACAACACCATAAGCGGTAACATCTTCTACCGGCTCAACCATAATCTGGCTGCTGCCTGTTTCATCGAAACGATGAATCATTTCGGCAAGGTTGTCGCGTGATAAATCAGATTCGTATTCGTCAAGAATGACGTCCGGCAAGATAACCGCAACGGGCTCATCGCCAACCACCGGGTGCGCGCACAATACCGCGTGGCCCAGACCTTTGGCCAGTCCCTGACGCACCTGCATAATAGTGACATGTGGCGGACAAATAGATTGCACTTCTTCCAGAAGCTGGCGTTTTACACGTTTTTCCAGCATAGCTTCAAGTTCAAAGCTGGTATCGAAGTGGTTTTCAATCGAATTTTTAGACGAGTGAGTTACAAGTACAATTTCAGTGATGCCCGCAGCAATACATTCGTTTACGACGTACTGAATTAATGGCTTATCAACCAACGGTAGCATCTCTTTCGGGATTGCTTTCGTAGCCGGTAACATCCTGGTTCCTAATCCCGCAACCGGGATAACGGCCTTTTTGACTTTTGAATTAAGGGCAGCCATTTAAAACTCTCCTGGACTGTTCATGTATTGAACGTGTTCATCAATCTGTATCGCATCCAAGTATATCAGTACCGCGACAAGCTTCTGGTCTGAAAAGGACGCGCGTCGGTATAATTAAGATAAATACGAATAAATCTGGCGCTGATAGTAGCACTCACAGCATGAGTGGAGTGAGTCAATTTCATTCTCACTCCACTCGGTTGTTCATTCTGCAGACAACATCAGGCGCAGCCGACCACCGGCCCCCCAAATTTGGCATTGCCAGGATTCGCAACGTTGGCTCAGTTGATTAAGATACGCATTCCCTAAGGTTCCCAACGGAACGCCATTGCTGATTTGTACATTGTGGGAACCTGTATTTAATGTCGCATTCAGCCCTGCTGATACCAGAATCAGGTTTTTTAATCCGCTGTGGTAATAACCCACCAGCAAAGGGAATTGTCCGGGCAAATTAGCCTGGCGCAATAAATGGTTAACCTGTTTCAATAACGCACCGAGCTCCGGCAATCGTTGATTTTGATGCGCGAGCTGTTCCTGCAGCAAACCGTTAAATAGCGCCCGCAGTAACAATGCTGCCAGAACGCCATTATCCCCTGCCCGCGTCACATCCAGACAATAAAACGCAAGGTCATGGTCCGATAGCGGTGCAATATCCAGTACCAGCCCCGGCTGATCGGCAGCCACCAATTGACGATAGTTGATCCGACATCGTGAAATAACTTGCGACACAGGAGGCTGTAATTCTTGCAACAGCTTCGCTGCAGCGGCGGGATCACCAACCATCGCATCCCAGTCGCGAAACAGCCGCTCTTCTTCTTCCACGCGTGAATTAAACATATTCGGATACAGACACGCAAAGACGGTTTCGCGCAGGCGGTTCAGGTCCTTTACCGGCTTTAGCAGCACATCATCCACACCCAATCGCAGTGCTTTGGCTATATCAGACATGTTTTCCGTCGCTGATATCACCAGGATTGGGGTCTGATCGCCACGATTACGCAGATACTCTACTAGCTTAAGGCCGTTCATTCGTGGCATAGCCAGGTCGCAGATAATCAGGTCGGGGTTAAAGTGCCCGAGTAATTCAAGTGCTTCAAGTCCATCGCCAGCTACCGCCGTTGTCGCTCCCAAAGAGGAAAACCATGAGTCCATGAGTGAGCGAAATACCGGCTCATCCTCAACGATAAGAATCTGTTTTCCGACCAATGGCTGCGTCATATTCTCCCCCCTGACTGGCTTTAGTAAATAGTGGCATGCTATTGCTACTCACGCCTGTCAGAATTTGCTTAAGTGTTGATAAAAAATGCGTTAGATGTTGGTTTTCACCAGGGGTAGAAGTTCATCCATTTTCTTCTCGACCGCCAGTTGTCCAGCAGCAATTGCTGCGCTGGCGCGGTGAAAATCCAGCGTGGATATTTGCGGACAAAACGGCTGAATCAGGATGTCTGGCGGGTCACCGGCCATGCGGTTACGTTTCAGACGGTTTTCCAGAACCTGAATAGAAGTCGTCATGATCTCCATCGCCGTCGGCGCGGTTACCGCACGCCTGGCCGTTATGTTGCTCAAGCGCTCTTTCAGTCGGGCACGCCATGAAAGCGCGTCGACATCATCACCCGTTTCGGCATCACTGCTGACGTTAAAGGAGAGTAAATCTTGCTGCATAAGATGCGCATCGTGTTGCAGATCGACGGCAATAACGATGTCAGCGCCCAGCGCGCGAGTTAAGGATACAGGAACGGGATTCACCACCGCGCCATCGACCAGCCAGTAACCATTATGCGCTACAGGGGACATCAGACCAGGAATACTGCAGGAGGCCCGAACAGCCAGGTGCAAATCACCTTCCGTGAACCAGAGCTCCCGACCCGTACTCAGATTAGTAGCCACAGTTGCGAAACGGCGAGTGCATTGCTCAATTGCTTCTACCGGCATGACATTACGGTACTGATTGAATACCCGTTCACCACGCAGTAAACCGCCCCTGCGCCACGAGAGATCCATCAGACGTAAGACATCCCAATAGCTGAAAGAACAAACCCATTGTTCGAGAGCAGGTAACTTATTGCATGCGTAGGCTGCACCAACCAGCGAACCAATGGAACACCCTGCCACAATATCAACATCAATGCCCATATGCTTTAGGGCCTTAATAACGCCAATATGCGACCAACCTCGCGCCGCGCCGGAACCTAGCGCCAGCCCAATTTTTATTTTTCTCATTGTACGTACAAACTTCCCCTGGCTTGCAGACGTAGCAACATCGCTACCGCTCAGTTAACATAGTGCTACCTTGGCGTTTTTACGCCGTTTTTTTATTCCAGGGAGTACTTTGTGTCTCAGCTTTGTCCCTGTGGTAGCGCTGTCGAGTATAGCCTATGTTGCTACCGTTATGTGTCCGGCGCGCAAGTAGCACCTACGCCGTCACACCTCATGCGTTCTCGTTACTGTGCTTTTGTGATGAAAGACGCAGATTACCTTATCAAGACCTGGCATCCGGACTGTCATGCAGCCGCGTTTCGCGACGACATTATCGCAGGATTTAGCCACACTGAATGGCTCGGGCTGACCGTTTTTGAACAACAAACGGCAGACACAGAAAATATCGGCTATGTCAGCTTTGTTGCGCGATTTTCTGAACAAGGTAAAACAGGTGCAATTATCGAGCGCTCTCGTTTTTTAAAAGAAAACGGTCAGTGGTACTATATAGACGGTACACGCCCTCAAATTGGACGAAACGATACCTGCCCTTGTGGCTCCGGTAAAAAATTTAAAAAGTGCTGCGGCTAATCAACGCCCGACAGTATCAATTTTGCAAACATTCTCAACAGGATCACCGCTGCAAATGCATTCATTACAACGAAAAGTGCTGCGTACTATTTGTCCGGACCAAAAAGGTCTGATCGCGCGCATTACGAATATCTGTTACAAGCATGAACTGAACATCGTGCAGAACAATGAGTTCGTGGACCACCGTACCGGGCGCTTTTTTATGCGTACCGAACTGGAGGGTATTTTTAACGACGTCACGCTGCTTGCCGATCTGGATAGTGCCCTACCAGATGGCTCCATTCGTGAATTAACACCAGCAGGACGCCGCCGTATCGTCATTTTGGTCACCAAGGAGGCTCATTGTTTGGGTGATCTGTTAATGAAGGCCAATTATGGCGGGCTGGATGTTGAAATCGCCGCTGTGATCGGCAACCACGAGACGCTGCGACCTTTGGTTGAACGGTTTGATATCCCGTTTGAGCTGGTCAGCCACGAAGGTTTAACGCGTGACGAACATGATCTGAAAATGGCCGACGCTATCGACGCGCACCAACCTGACTATGTCGTGCTGGCAAAATACATGCGCGTTCTGACGCCAACATTTGTTTCACGCTTCCCGAATAAGATTATCAATATTCACCATTCATTCCTGCCAGCGTTTATTGGCGCTCGCCCTTACCATCAGGCTTATGAGCGCGGCGTGAAGATCATCGGTGCGACAGCCCACTACGTGAATGATAACCTCGATGAAGGCCCAATCATTATGCAGGACGTAATTCATGTGGATCACACCTACACCGCGGAAGACATGATGCGTGCGGGCCGCGACGTTGAGAAAAATGTATTAAGCCGCGCGCTGTATCAGGTTCTGGCTCAACGCGTCTTTGTTTACGGTAACCGAACGATTATTCTGTAATCGATTGATAATTGAATTGGTTACCTTTACATCTTTACGCGTAAAAATCAGGCAACCAGTTCTTTTTTATCAACGGAATACTTTACAGGGGCGCATCATTTGATATGATGCGCCCCGCTTCCAACGGAAGCAGGCCAGTAACTAGCATTACCCCGTGGTGGGGTTCCCGAGCGGCCAAAGGGAGCAGACTGTAAATCTGCCGTCATCGACTTCGAAGGTTCGAATCCTTCCCCCACCACCATTCATTCCGATAGATTCATAAAATTAGTATACCCCTGGTGGGGTTCCCGAGCGGCCAAAGGGAGCAGACTGTAAATCTGCCGTCATCGACTTCGAAGGTTCGAATCCTTCCCCCACCACCATCACCTCATAAAGCACCTATATCAAATCCATCTGTTATGCCTCATATTCTGCCCAGACGGGAAGGATGAGAAGCTTCGACTAAGGTTCGATTCGAGCGTTAGCGAGAAAGCGTTGCCGCAGGCAACGACCCGAAGGGCGAAGCGCACCGCGCTGAGTAATCCTTCCCCCACCACCATCACTTCATAAAGCACCAGCATCAAATCCATCTGTTATGCCTCATATTCTGCCCAGACGGGAAGGATGAGAAGCTTCGACTAAGGTTCGATTCGAGCGTTAGCGAGAAAGCGTTGCCGCAGGCAACGACCCGAAGGGCGAGGCGCACCGCGCTGAGTAATCCTTCCCCCACCACCATCACCTCATAAAGCACCAGCATCCCATCCATCTGTAATGCCCCATACCCGACCCTCGATCAAGCCTCAATTCGGGTCGGCAATTTACCTGATGCACAATGCTTATCCGGCAATTAGTCGTAAAAAAACCCCGCCGGAGCGGGGTTTTGTCTTACACAGATAACCGATTAATGACGCGCACGAACAATCTGGTATTTGCGCGTCAGATATTCGACCGGAACGCTCCAGATGTGCACCAGACGCGAGAATGGGAACAACAGGAACAGCGTCATACCCAGCACCAGGTGCATACGGAAAATGAACGCGACGCCATCCAGATATTGAGACGCCCCCCCCTGGAAGGTCACCACTGTCTGCGCCCAGTTCACCAGCTTCATCATCTCGCTGCCGTCCATATGCTGGGCGGAGAACGGAATGGTCAGCAGGCCCAGCGCACATTGTATCACCAGCAGGGAGAGGATCAGAATGTCCGCTCCGGTAGTGGTCGCCCGCACACGTGGGCTGAACAGGCGGCGTTTCAGCAGCAGGACGCCGCCAATCAAACACATCACACCACTGGCACCACCCGCGAACATCGCCATCTTTTGTTTCACTTCAAGCGGCAGCCACGCTTCATACATCCAGTGTGGTGTCAGCATGCCAAGGAAGTGCCCGGCAAAAATCCCCAGGATCCCGATGTGGAACAGGTTTGACGCCAGGTTCATCCCTTTGCGATCCAGCATCTGACTGGAAGCCGCGCGCCAGGTATATTGCCCATAGTCATAACGCAGCCAACTGCCAATCAGAAAGACAGAACCCGCGATGTACGGATAGATGTCAAAGAAGAACGTATTCAGGAAGTGCATTATTGCTGTCCTCCGGTGGTGATATTCAGATACTGCGGCGCAACGGCCCCGGCAAAACGACGCTGGTGAGCGGAAATTTCCGACTCACCACACCCCTGATCGGCGAAGAATTTCACCTGCTCTTCTTCCCAGACCGCATCCAGCGCTTGTGGGGTATCGTCACGCGCTTCATCTGCAATTTTTTCAGCCACTTTATCGCTGTCGATAACGGTATTCGCCAGTTTTAACAGCAGATCGAACAGCACCGCATAACGGCTTTCACGCTGTTGCAAGCGAGCGCTGAGCAGCGCCAGAATCGGCGCGATATCCTGTAACCCCCCTAATGCTTCGCTTTTCGGCAACTGCGCAAGGTATTCCAGATACAGCGGCAGATGATCGGGAAGTTCGCGGCTGTCGAGCTGCAGACCGTGCTGTTCATACTGCGCCATCAGGTCAACCATAGCCTGACCACGATCGCGGGACTCGCCGTGTACATGTTCAAACAGCAGCAACGAGGTGGCGCGGCCACGGTCAAACAGTTCGCTATAGCTTGCCTGCACATCCAGCATGTCCTGCGCGGTGAGATCGCGCAGGAAAATGCCCAGAGTCTGGGCATCCTCTTTATCCAGGTTCTCAGATGACGCGAGTGCATCGAAAAGTTCCTGCTGATGCTGCCACAAGGCAGCATCCGGGTACTCGAGCAGACGCGAAACAATGACAAGTTCAATCATTGGTGCGGCTCCGTTTTGCTGGTCACATCGACAGCGTCGATGCGGCGGCTGTTGAACAGATTGAATTTAGTATCAGAACCGTGGCAACCGTCACCGAAGGTAAAGCCACAACCGCTTTTCTCCGGGAACGCGTCACGCGCCAGTTCACGATGGCTGCTCGGTACCACGAAACGATCTTCGTAGTTAGCAATCGCCAGATAACGATACATTTCCTGTGCCTGCGCTTCGCTTAAGCCCACCTCTTCCAGCGCACGAGTATCAACTTTACCGTCAACGGTTTCCGCACGTTTGTAGTGACGCATCGCCAGCATACGTTTCAGCGCCAACAGTACCGGCTGAGTGTCGCCTGCGGTCAGCAGGTTCGCCAGGTACTGAACCGGGATACGCAGACTGTCAACGTCCGGCAGAATACCGTTGCTGCCCAGCTCGCCCGCATCGGCGGCAGACTGGATCGGTGACAAAGGCGGCACGTACCAGACCATCGGTAGCGTGCGGTATTCCGGATGCAGCGGCAGCGCCAGCTTCCAGTCCATCGCCATTTTGTAAACCGGCGACTGCTGTGCAGCATCAATGACGCTCAACGGAATACCATCTTTCAGCGCTTGTTCAATAACAGCCGGATCGTTCGGATCGAGGAACACGTCCAGTTGACGCTGATACAGATCTTTCTCGTGCTCCGTGCTTGCCGCACTTTCAATCGCATCTGCGTCATACAGCAGTACGCCGAGGTAACGAATACGGCCTACGCAGGTTTCGGAACAAACGGTCGGCTGACCGGCTTCGATACGCGGGTAGCAGAAAATGCACTTCTCAGATTTCCCGCTCTTCCAGTTGAAGTAGATCTTCTTATACGGGCAGCCAGTGATACACATACGCCAACCGCGGCATTTATCCTGGTCGATCAGCACGATGCCATCTTCTTCACGCTTGTAGATAGCGCCGCTTGGGCAGGTCGCCACGCACGCCGGGTTAAGGCAATGCTCACACAAACGCGGCAGATACATCATGAAGGTATTTTCGAACTGACCGTACATCGCCTTCTGCATGTTTTCGAAGTTCTGGTCTTTGGCGCGTTTTTCGAACTCGCCCCCCAAAATTTCTTCCCAGTTCGGACCGCTGGTGATTTTATCCATCCGCTGACCGGTGATCAGCGAACGCGGACGCGCAATCGGCTGCGCCTTACTGTCTGCTGGGGCGTTGTGCAACGTTTGGTAGTCAAAATCAAACGGTTCATAGTAATCATCCATGCCCGGCAGATGCGGGTTAGCAAAGATTTTACCCAGCAGCAGTGCTTTGTTACCCATGCGCGGCTGCAGCTTGCCATTGATTTTACGGATCCAACCGCCCTTCCATTTTTCCTGGTTTTCCCAGTCGTTCGGGAAGCCAACGCCAGGCTTACTTTCGACGTTGTTGAACCAGGCGTACTCCATACCCTCACGGCTGGTCCAGACGTTTTTACAGGTCACTGAACAGGTGTGGCAGCCGATGCACTTATCGAGATTCAGCACCATGCCGACTTGTGAACGAATTTTCATTTTACGCTCTCCTGTACCTGGTCATTGCCTTCGCCATCCAACCAGTTAATGTTCTTCATCTTACGTACAACTACGAACTCATCTCGGTTTGAACCGACGGTACCGTAGTAGTTAAAGCCGTATGCCAGTTGCGCATAACCACCGATCATATGAGTTGGTTTCGGCGTAATACGGGTTACCGAGTTGTGGATCCCGCCGCGCTGCTGGGTGATTTCAGAACCCGGCAGGTTAACAATACGTTCCTGCGCGTGGTACATCATGGTCATCCCGGCCGGCACACGCTGGCTGACAACTGCACGCGCCGTCAGCGCCCCGTTGCTGTTGAAGACTTCGATCCAGTCGTTATCTTCGATACCAAGATCCTTCGCATCAACTTCACTCATCCACACAATCGGACCACCGCGAGACAGCGTCAGCATCAGCAGGTTGTCGCTGTAGGTGGAGTGGATACCCCATTTCTGGTGCGGCGTCAGGAAGTTGAGCGCTTTTTCCGGGTTACCGTTAGATTTCTCGCCGATCACCGCTTTCACCGAACGGGTGTCGATTGGCGGACGATACACCAGCAGGCTCTCACCGAAGTCACGCATCCACTGGTGATCCTGATACAACTGCTGGCGACCAGATAGCGTACGCCATGGGATCAGCTCATGAACGTTGGTATAACCGGCGTTATAAGACACATGTTCATCTTCCAGACCTGACCAGGTCGGGCTGGAGATAATTTTGCGCGGCTGCGCCTGGATGTCGCGGAAACGAATTTTTTCGTCTTCTTTATTCAGCGCCAGATGCGTATGGTCACGACCGGTAAATTCACTCAGCGCCGCCCAGGCTTTAACGGCAACCTGACCGTTAGTTTCCGGAGCCAGCGTCAGGATCATCTCAGCAGCATCAATTGCGGTATCCAGCATCGGTTGGCCTTTCGCCGGACCGTCAGCCTTGGTGTAGTTGAGCTTACGCAGCAGATCCATTTCGCTCTGGGTGTTCCAGGCAATCCCTTTACCGCCGTTACCGATTTTTTCCATCAGCGGACCGATGGAGGTGAAACGCTCGTACGTTGCCGGATAATCACGCTCAACGGTCATGATGTGCGGTGCCGTAACACCTGGAATCAGGTCGCATTCCCCTTTTTTCCAGTCCTTCACGTCCAGCGGCTGCGCCAGTTCAGCGGCGGAGTCGTGCTGAATCGGCAGCGTAACGACGTCGGTTTCTTTACCGAGGTGGCCCACACAAACTTCAGAGAATTTCTTGGCGATGGCTTTATAGATTTCCCAGTCGCTCTTTGATTCCCAGGCCGGGTCAACGGCCGCAGACAGAGGATGAATAAACGGATGCATATCCGAGGTATTCATATCGTCTTTTTCATACCAGGTTGCGGTCGGCAGCACGATATCGGAATACAGACAGGTACTCGACAGGCGGAAGTCCAGCGTAACGACCAGATCCAGTTTGCCGTCCAGTCCGTTATCCTGCCATTCCACTTCTTCTGGCTTCACGCCGCTCTGCTGGCCGAGATCTTTGCCCTGAATACCATGTTCAGTACCCAGCAGATACTTGAGCATGTACTCGTGGCCTTTACCGGAAGAACCGAGCAGGTTTGAACGCCAGATAAACAGGTTACGCGGATGGTTTTTACCGTTTTCCGGCTGCTCCGCCGCAAAGCGAATAGAACCTTCTTTCAGGGATTTAACGGTGTAGTCCACCGGCGTCATACCTGCTTTCTGCGCTTCTTTCGCGATATACAGCGGGTTAGTCCCTAACTGCGGCGCAGACGGTAACCAGCCCATACGTTCAGCGCGAACGTTAAAGTCAATCAAATGACCGCTATAGCGGGATTTGTCTGCCATCGGGGACAGCAGTTCCTGCGCAGTCACCGTCTCATAGCGCCATTGGCTGGAGTGGTTATAGAAGTAGGAGGTGCTGTTCATATGACGAGGCGGACGCTGCCAGTCAAGCGCAAACGCCAGCGGCTGCCAGCCGGTTTGCGGACGCAGTTTTTCCTGCCCTACGTAGTGGGCCCAGCCGCCGCCGCTCTGGCCGATACAGCCACAGAACACCAGCATATTGATCAGGCCACGATAGTTCATATCGAGGTGGTACCAGTGGTTCAAACCGGCGCCGACGATAATCATCGAACGACCGTGCGTTTTATCTGCGTTATCCGCAAATTCACGGGCGATGCGTACAATCTGAGAACGTGATACACCTGTAATTTTTTCTGCCCACGCTGGCGTGTACGCTTTCACGTCATCGTAGCTGGTCGCGCAGTTTTCATCGTTCAGACCACGTTCCAGGCCGTAGTTGGCCATAGTCAGATCGTAAACGGTGGTCACCAGCGCCGTAGAGCCATCGGCCAGTTGCAGGCGTTTAACGGGCAATTTATGCAGCAGAATGTTTTCCAGTTCGACTTTACTGAAGTGCTCGGTGCCTTCGCCACCAAAGTACGGGAAGCCCACTTCAGCGATATCATCCTGGCTACCCAGCAGGCTGAGCTGCAGTTCAGTTTCATCACCGGACGTGCCATCGCGCTGCTCAAGGTTCCATTTGCCTTTTTCGCCCCAACGGAAACCAATTGAACCGTTCGGCGCAACCATTTCGCCGTTGCTGTTGATAGCGACAGTTTTCCATTCCGGGTTATTTTCCTGGCCCAGAGAGTCAACCAGATCCGCAGCACGCAGCATACGACCAGCAGCATAGTAGCCGTCGCGCTCTTCGAGCATCACCAGCATTGGCATGTCGGTATAACGACGAACGTAGTCGGTGAAATATTGGCTCGGGTTATCGAGGTGGAACTCGCGCAGCATGACATGACCCATCGCCATTGCCATCGCCGCATCGGTTCCCTGCTTCGGAGCCAGCCACAGGTCGCACAGTTTGGCGATTTCTGCGTAGTCCGGGGTAATTGCTACTGTTTTGGTGCCTTTATAACGAACTTCAGTAAAGAAGTGCGCATCCGGGGTACGGGTCTGCGGTACGTTAGAGCCCCATGCCAGAATGTAGCTGGAGTTATACCAGTCGGCAGATTCCGGTACGTCGGTCTGCTCGCCCCAGGTCTGCGGGGAGGCTGGCGGCAGGTCACAGTACCAGTCATAGAAGCTCAGGCAGGTCCCGCCAATCAGCGACATATAACGTGCGCCGGACGCATAAGAAACCATCGACATCGCTGGGATCGGCGAGAAGCCTGCGACGCGGTCAGGACCATAGGTTTTGATGGTGTAAACGTTAGATGCGGCAATCAGCTCATTCACTTCCTGCCAGGAAGAACGAACGAATCCACCACGACCACGCGCTTGTTTGAAGCTTTTTGCTTTATCGGCGTCTTCGATAATGGATGCCCATGCATCTACCGGATCGCTGTGCAGTCTTTTTGCTTCACGCCACATCTTCATCAGACGTTTGCGCATCAGCGGGTATTTCAGACGGTTAGCGCTGTAGAGATACCATGAATAGCTTGCACCACGCGGGCAGCCGCGAGGCTCGTGGTTGGGCATATCTGGACGAGTGCGTGGGTAGTCAGTTTGCTGGGTTTCCCAGGTCACCAGACCATTTTTCACATAGATTTTCCAGCTGCATGAGCCGGTGCAGTTTACACCGTGGGTTGAACGCACGATTTTGTCATGCTGCCAACGCTGGCGGTATCCATCCTCCCAGTCCCTGTTGGTATTGAGAAGCTGGCCGTGCCCATCGGCAAAGGTTTCGCCCTTCTGCTTGAAGTAGCGAAACCGGTCCAGGAATTTACTCATCGGTTTTCTCCTGTAGGAGCCTGACGGCTCTCTGATAAATCGACATTGCTTGATTGAGAGCGAAGGTAACGCTCTGAAAGGGCGTGAGAATTGATAACGATCAAGGCAGGCAGGGATGAAAATTGAGGGCCGATTTTGACATACCCCCTTAGTGGGATATCGATAAATCAATCAACATATTGAATTTTATTGATTTTTTTAAACTCACTTATCATACAAATGTTAAATTCTTTATAAGTGGGTATTAAGGGGTATCCCCCCTGTTTAGCATATTACGAGCACCGTTCTAACAGGCTGTTGTCGCGTCACAATATAAAAGTATGTTGTAACTAATAGCGGGCAAAAAAAAGCGCGGTCTAACACCGCGCAATGGATAATCAACAGTTACTACTTTTTTACTTTTTAGAATGACGTCCGTACACCGCCCAGGTGATAACCACACAGGCGACATAGAAGATCAGGAATACTTTCATCGCATCGACCGGGGAGCCAGTTAATGCCAGGGACGTACCGAATGCTTTCGGGATAAAGAAGCCGCCGATCGCACCAATAGCTGAGATAAAGCCCAGCGCCGCCGCGGTGTCGGTCGCCGCCTCGCGCATCGCTTTCTCTTCTGAACCGCCTTCAGCTTTCACTCTGTCCATCGTCAGCTTGCGAAAGATAACGGAGATCATCTGGAAGGTTGAACCACTCCCCAGACCAGCCGTCAGGAACAGCGCCAGGAACACCGCAAAGAAGGCGATAAAGTTGCCACCGACACCGTTTGATGGCAGCGTCAGGAACAGTAAGGCACTGAAAATAGCCATCAGCACGAAGTTCACCAGCGTTACGCGGGTCCCCCCCAGTCGGTCAGAGATTGCGCCGCCTGCTGAACGTGCCAGGGCGCCAATCAACGGTCCAAAGAAGGCGTAATGCAGGATCTGTACCTCAGGAAACTGCGTTTTTGACAGCATCGCGAAACCGGCAGAGAAACCGATAAATGAACCGAAGGTTGCCAGATACAGCAGGCTCATAATCCACAGGTGCCCGCGTTTCAGCACCGGCAATTGCTCTTTCAGCGAAGCTTTTGAGGTTGCCAGTTCATTCATACCAAACCATGCGGCCAGCGTTAATACAGCCAGGAACGGGACCCAAATCCATGCGGCGTTTGCCAGATACAGCTGCGTACCATCCGGTTGTTCAACACCCTGGCTGCCAAATGCGGCAAAGATTGACAGTGAAACCACCAGCGGAGCGACCAACTGCATCACGCTGACGCCCATGTTACCCAAACCACCGTTCAGACCCAGCGCGCCGCCCTGTTTCTGTTTTGGAAAGAAGAAGCTGATGTTTGCCATGCTGGAGGCAAAGTTCGCGCCGGCAAAACCGCACAACAGGGAGATAATGATAAAGGTACTAAATGGCGTGGAGGTATCCTGCACCGCAAAACCTAACCATACGCAAGGAATGATCAGGATACCGGTGCTGAACGCCGTCCAGCGACGTCCACCAAACAGGGGGACCATAAAGGAGTACGGTACACGCAGCAGCGCGCCGGACACCGAAGGTAATGCCGTCAGCATGAACAGTTGTTCAGTGGTGAAATCAAATCCGACTTTCGGTAAGTTCACCGCCACGGCGCTAAATAACATCCACACGCAAAACGCCAGCAGCAAGCAAGGGACGGAAATCCACAGGTTACGGCTGGCGATTCGATGACCACGCTGCTGCCAGAAGGCGGGATCTTCCGGCCGCCATTCGGTAATTACAGCTCCAGATGCCCTTTCCGGGGCAGATGAGTGACTCATAGACACCTCTGATACTTGTTTCGATGCCTGCCACATTAGGGTTTACAGCTGGAGGTAAGTTGATATAAATCAAAGGAAAAGGTGTCATTATTGATGCCTGAAATTTATCATCATCCTAAATGAGTACATAACTTCGGTAAAAAAGATGTGGTTTTTCACGCTTCTGTCGTCCCCTACTCCCCCTCGTTTAGGATCTCTCCCTCTGGCGGCAATTAAGGGGTAGCCCGTTTGAGGTATGGGTATACTCCAGTGTATCGCCGAGAATAACGCCACTGCCTGCAGCAGAATCGTCATTCAATAAGGTTTTCGGTTTTACGAAAACCCGAAGGAACAAGTCACCATGTTTAAACGTTGTCTTTCCCCGCTTACGCTGGTCAACCAGGTGGCGCTGATTGTTTTATTGTCTACTGCCATCGGCGTGGCGGGTATGGCAGTCTCTGGCTGGCTGGTTCAGGGCGTTCAGGGTAGCGCGCATGCAATCAACAAAGCGGGATCGCTACGCATGCAAAGCTATCGCCTGCTGGCGGCCATACCGCTGGACGCCAACGATCAACCACTGCTGGATGAAATGGAGCAAACGGCGTTTAGCCCGGAATTGACGCGTGCCGCGCAGCGTGACGGACAACAGGCGCAATTAAAAGCCTTACAGGATTACTGGCACACCAAACTGGCACCGGGGCTTGCGCATGCGCAAACGCCTGATGCGGTAGCGCAGGATGTCAGGCGCTTTGTGGGCGGACTGGATAAGCTGGTCACCGCCTTTGACCATACCACCGAGTTACGCATTGAACGCGTCGTTCTGCTGCATCGCCTGATGGCCGTATTTATGGCATTGCTGCTGGTCTTCACCATTATCTGGCTACGCGTGCGCCTGTTACAGCCGTGGAAACAACTGCTGGCGATGGCGCGAGCCGTCAGTCAACGTGATTTTACCCAACGCGCACATATCAGTGGGCGTAATGAGATGGCAGCGCTGGGCTCGGCGCTGAATAATATGTCGGAAGAACTGGCCGAAAGTTACGCGGTGCTGGAACAGCGGGTACAGGAGAAAACGGCGGGTCTGGAGCACAAAAATCAGATCCTCTCTTTCCTGTGGCAAGCCAACCGCCGCCTGCACTCTCAGGTGCCGTTGTGCGAACGCCTCTCTCCGGTACTGAACGGCCTGCAAAATTTGACCCTGCTGCATGATATTGAACTGCGGGTCTATGACCTGGAAGATGAAGATAATCATCAGGAATTTACCTGCCAGTCCAATGTCAGCTGTGATGAGAAAGGCTGCCATTTGTGTCCGCGCGGTACGCTACCCGCCATTGACGGCGGTATCACGCTGAAATGGCGGCTAACCGATGCCCATACCCAGTATGGTATCCTGCTCGCGACTTTGCCGTACGGACGCCATCTCAGCCACGATCAGCAGCAACTGGTTGATACCCTGGTTGAGCAACTGACCGCAACGCTTGCACTCGACAGGCATCAGGAGCGTCAGCAGCAGTTGATCGTGATGGAAGAGCGTGCCACCATTGCGCGCGAACTTCATGATTCTATTGCACAATCGCTCTCCTGTATGAAGATGCAGGTGAGCTGTTTGCAGATGCAGGGCGATGCGCTTTCAGATAACTGCCGCGAGCTGCTCAGTCAGATTCGTAACGAGCTAAACGCTTCCTGGGCGCAACTGCGCGAGCTGTTAACGACCTTCCGTTTACAGCTGACGGAACCTGGGTTGAGACCGGCGCTGGAAGCCAGCTGTCAGGAATACAGCGCGCGTTTTGGCTTTACGGTTAAGCTGGATTATCAGCTGCCACCGCGTCTGGTCCCTTCGCATCAGGCGATTCACCTGCTACAAATTGCGCGCGAAGCCCTGAGCAACGCCCTCAAACACTCTCAGGCCGATGAAGTAGTTGTGACGGTGGTGCAAAATGGTAAGCAGGTCAAACTAACAGTGCAAGATAACGGCTGCGGCGTACCGGAAAACGCCGAACGCAGTAACCACTACGGCATGATAATCATGCGCGACCGTGCGCAAAGCTTGCGCGGCGATTGCCGTGTACGCCGTCGCGAGACAGGCGGTACTGAAGTTGCTGTCACTTTTATTCCCGAAACAAACTTCACAGAAGTCCAAGGAGATACCCATGAGTAATCTGGAACCGGCAACCATCCTGTTGATCGACGATCATCCGATGCTGCGAACCGGTGTAAAACAGCTTGTCAGCATGGCGCCCGATATCACCGTTGTCGGCGAAGCCAGCAATGGTGAGCAGGGTATCGAGCTGGCAGAATCCCTTGATCCCGATCTGATCCTTCTTGATCTCAATATGCCCGGCATGAACGGTCTGGAAACACTCGACAAGCTGCGTGAGAAATCACTGTCAGGCCGTATCGTCGTGTTTAGCGTATCCAATCATGAAGAAGACGTGGTTACTGCACTGAAGCGCGGTGCCGACGGTTATCTGCTGAAAGATATGGAGCCGGAAGATTTGCTGAAAGCATTGCAGCAAGCGGCTGCCGGTGAAATGGTGCTGAGCGAAGCCTTAACGCCGGTTCTGGCCGCCAGCCTACGCGCCAATCGTGCAACGTCCGACCGTGATGTTACCCAACTGACGCCGCGCGAACGCGAT
The DNA here is from genome assembly GCF_002075345.1 of Citrobacter braakii. GTDB lineage: Bacteria > Pseudomonadota > Gammaproteobacteria > Enterobacterales > Enterobacteriaceae > Citrobacter > Citrobacter braakii. The sequence goes on along the minus strand of NZ_NAEW01000009.1, from coordinate 123,580 downwards.
ATTCTTAAGCTCATCGCCCAGGGCCTGCCTAACAAGATGATCGCCCGCCGCCTGGACATCACCGAAAGCACGGTAAAAGTTCACGTGAAGCATATGCTGAAGAAAATGAAGCTCAAATCACGTGTTGAAGCCGCGGTATGGGTGCACCAGGAACGTATTTTCTGATAACGCGCGCATGCGTCATTGTTAACGAGGATCATTTTCCGAAACGGTAGTAAACGGTTCGGTCAGTGATAGCGTGATCTCATTGGAAGAGACACGCTGGCCCTGCTCATCTTCTACCACCACAGACAACCGCCAGCGGTTCGTCGCACCTTCTCTGCTGTCCCACTTCGGCATAATAATCGTCCAGCCCTGCGCGCTTCGGTTATTGCTGCCAGCCGTTAAGCTCAACGCCTGAGTATCGCCCTGCCACGTCAGGTGGCGGATCCCATGCAAACTACGCACCTGCAGCTTCAGCGCCACCGTCTCTCCCGGTTTGAGATCCCAGGGTGGCGTGGCCAAAAATACCGACAGCGTTTTACGCTGGCGATACTCCAGCGTCGGCAAATTGTTACGCTGCGGATCGTCATAACGACTGCCGCGCAGTGAACGGCTGTTCGCCACCTCACTGACCATCAACTGTTTTTTTAACGGCACGCCAAAACGGTAACTAAGCGTTAAGCCGAGGTTATTCTGGCTAATGCCGCTTTCACCCTGCTTATGCTGCGCTGTCACCGTGATCAGCGGCACCGGTGTATAGCTCAGCCCGAGGTTCACCGCCACCGGATTGTGATACCCGGTTCCCGAATGAAATAGATCCACCCGGTCGCCAAAATACTGTTCCACGCTGACGCTGGTATTGAGATGTTGATAGAACGGCATCCGCATTTGCGCGGTCAGATCGTAGCCGCGGGCCATCCGTTGTTGCTGGGTTGCAAAACGATCCTGCCAGGAAGACAACGGTTGATAATAGTTAGCGGATAAGCGCAAATATTCGCCCCATGCCTCCGCGCCGAGGCCTCCCCGGGGCAGATTTTCATCCAGTAAGTTGTCATAAAAGGTGTTGTAACCCAGTAACCAACCGTCGCGTACCCAACGTTGCCCAATCCCCGCATTACTGACTAAGCCGTCGTCCTGTTGCGTCACTCCTAGCTGGCTCCAGGTAAGATAACGTTGGTTGTCCTGCCACGGCACAAACCAGCTTCCCCGACTCCCGGTAAAACTGCCTTCGTTATCAACTTGCAACCCGATGCTGGCGTTTCCCCAGGGAGAGAGCCAGGATTCCAGTTGCTGATTCACCTGTTCGCTGACCGTATCTCGCACCTGGCCAAACGCGAACTGCTTCGCCTGTTCACCGGTATCAAGCCCGTTATCAGTCATGCTGGCTTCACCAAACGCTTTGACCATTTCGGCAAAATGCTTTTCGCCTGCCCGCGACTCCGGGGCCATACCAAGATCGGGCAAGCCATCACTATTGTTATCGAAAGGGTTTTCAGCCTGGTGCACAAAGGACGACTGCGCGTTAGCAGTACCGCCTGCCAGCGGCAAGAGTGCGAATACAGCAAGAGAAGAACAGATAATACGGCTCAAATCGTTAGTGGTTTCTTACATCAATTAGCCACAGTGGCATACTTATCTTAAACCATAACGTTTTCAGCGTTGATTTTCAGCCCCTCCCCCTTTTTTCGGCATTATCCTGGCATTGAGAAATAGGTGTAACATACGTGTCGGTTATTAACGCTTACATGCAGTAACAGGAGTAAAAATGCAAAAGATAGTGATCGTCGCGAACGGAGCGGCTTATGGAAGCGAATCGTTATTTAACAGCCTGCGTCTGGCTATCGCCCTGCGCGAACAGGAAGCCGGTCTCGACCTGCGTCTGTTTTTAATGTCTGACGCCGTAACCGCAGGATTACGTGGTCAGAAACCCGCGGAGGGCTACAATATTCAGCAAATGCTGGAGATCCTGACAGCGCAAAATGTTCCGGTAAAACTATGCAAAACCTGCACCGATGGTCGTGGGATCACGGCGCTGCCGTTAATTGACGGAGTGGCCGTCGGCACGCTGGTAGAACTGGCTCAATGGACGCTGGCTGCAGATAAAGTGTTGACCTTCTGATACACCGTTTTCAGGCAAGCGCACTGAAAGTGTCGATAATTTCCGGATTTAATATTTGATGGGCGCGGTTTCGTTGAACGTTAGCACGCCCGTTCAACCCTTTTGAGGTGTTTTGTCACTTTTGTTTAATCGTTATGCCATTTTTTGATCAAAATCAGCATCCTGTTGCTCCCCCTTTGGTGTTATGCAATGAGTGAAATGTGAACAACATCACGCAGCACTTTCGACAGAAAGTACGTTGTTTTCAAGAACGGGGTGAAAAATGGCATTAGTGAAGGCAAGTTTAAAGTTATTTGGTGGCGATACGGTGGTTGTGCGCTGTTCCGAGCGCTGTCACATCCATCTGATGAGCGAAAAAAATCACGTCAAAGACACGCAGTCCGACATCTTAAGCGTGCAGGATCGTGATAACGCATGGTTGACCGTGCCCTATACCGGCGTCTGGAACGTGCTGATCGACAGCCACAGTCAGTCGCTTGAGCATTCGATAAGTTATATTGCAGCCTAAGCGTGACATGCCCGAAAAGCACCTGGCTTTCGGGCATACAATTCCACGCCGGGTTCAGGCAAACCCTGGCCGCATAACGCCTTCCGGCAGGTTCTCTCCCAACAATCGTTTGACCGTGATCACCAGATCATTAAGACAATCATCCTGCATCCCCAGCTTGACCAGCTCTTGTTCCAGCGAGAACAGATACTGGGCATTAGTGCCTAAAGGTCCTCTGGCCGCGGCAATAAGCGGCGCGATCACCTGCGCGCGCGTGTCTGACTCAAACAACGGATGGCGCGGATCCATAATAAACACCAGCGCGTTCACCGTACGGCCGTCATCAAGCGCCAGCTGGCACCAGGTCGGCAGATAGCATCCGGTGATCATTTCTCGCTTCCACAACAGAGAAAGCTCTTGTTCCAGCGACGCGTCCGGCAAGCGGTAGGCCACACCGGTGGTACGTCCGCCCTCTTTCAGGGCCAGCATGCGGCCTGGCTGACACGCCGTTCCTCGCCCCGCCGTCAGGCGCAGACAAAATGCACGGTGCCAGCCGACTAATGTGCCGGTACAGGACTCTTCAAACTCTAAGGCCGGGTTCCACATCAACGATCCATAACCGAAGATCCACACAGGTCCATCATCTGGTCGACAAGCGAGCGTGGCGGCCAGTGAGGCTGCACGTTGTTCCGCTGACCAGAGTAGTGATTCTTCAATAGCACCAAATGCCGTCTTACAGTCGGCATTCAATAAAAAATCACGCGTTAACACCTTACACCTCCGCCACTGCTGCTTCCCTGCGACAACTTTTTTGACGCCTTCCGGGCTTTTTTACTGCTCATTTTGAAACCAATAGCTGGACAATAGGCAATTCACCGCTCGCTTGCAAGCCAGTAACCGCGCGGCGTAGCACGATTCGCTAACGCCTGATGCAAGCGAGTTTATAAAGGCATTATAATTGATACTGTTACGTCTTTTTATGCCATTTACCATCATCACCTTTTTGGTAATCATTTTTAACCGCGGCCCACGCCACCTTATGTGCAGTCTCTTCTCGGGTGGCATCGTCACGTCGGTCAGATTTGTCTTTATACTGTTCCCAGGCGCTGTTGAAAGCTTCTTTATAAATGTCCTGAGCATGGGCTGGCAGAACGTGCTGCACGCTGTCAGGCAGATCGCTTTTAGATTTATAGGGCATTGTGAACTCCTCTTTTTAGGCTAAACCTTAAGTGTGGTTAACAATGCGGCGAGACGCCAATAATGGACATTTTTAGAAATTTTCTTTACCTAACCCTCTGTTAATTAAACAGTCTATAAACAAGAAATTGGTTTTTGGCCGCTTTGAGAGGGAAAACAGGTGATGTAGTAAAATTTCGTAAAATGTCACCTACAAAACCACGTTTTCTGTTATTTTTTACATTCTTTAATACTTTTTATAATTATAAATACCTGCAGAGATGGAGAATTAATGCAATGACACAAGCACATGAGGCGGTAAAAACCCGCCACAAGGAGACCTCTCTCGTCTTCCCGATTTTGGCGCTGGTAGTACTGTTCTTCTGGGGGAGCAGTCAGTCACTACCAGTGGTCATCGGTATTAATGCGCTGGCCCTTATTGGTATATTAAGCAGCGCATTCAGCGTTGTCCGTCATGCGGACGTATTAGCCCATCGACTTGGCGAACCCTACGGGTCGCTGATCCTCAGTTTGTCCGTTGTTATTCTTGAAGTCAGCTTAATCTCCGCATTAATGGCAACCGGCGATGCCGCACCTACGCTCATGCGCGATACGCTGTATTCAATCATTATGATCGTAACCGGGGGTCTGGTCGGTTTTTCATTACTATTAGGTGGCCGTAAATTTGCCACTCAGTATATGAACCTATTTGGTATTAAGCAGTATTTAATCGCCCTGTTCCCACTGGCCATTATTGTACTGGTATTCCCGATGGCGTTGCCGGGGGCAAATTTCACTACCGCGCAGGCGCTGTTGGTGGCGTTAATTTCTGCGGCGATGTACGGCGTATTTTTGCTGATTCAAACTAAAACGCACCAAAGTCTGTTCATTTACGAGCATGAAGACGAGGGTGACGACGATGACCCGCATCACGGTAAGCCGTCAGCGCACAGCAATCTGTGGCACGCCGCCTGGCTTATCATTCATCTGATCGCTGTTATCGCCGTGACCAAGATGAACGCCAGCCCGCTTGAGACCTTGCTGACTGAACTGAATGCGCCAGTCGCATTTACGGGTTTCCTGGTCGCGTTACTGATCCTCTCGCCTGAAGGACTGGGCGCACTGAAAGCGGTTCTGAGCAATCAGGTACAGCGGGCAATGAATTTATTCTTCGGTTCGGTGTTAGCCACAATTTCGCTGACCGTACCGGTGGTGACGCTGATTGCATGGGCAACCGGGAATGATTTGATGTTTGCGCTGGGTGCGCCAGAGATGATTGTGATGGTTTCATCACTGGTTCTGTGTCAGATCTCTTTCTCCACCGGACGCACCAATGTGCTTAACGGTGCAGCGCATCTGGCACTGTTTATCGCTTATCTGATGACAATATTTGCCTGAGTATTATTTTAGACGTACCCCACGGTCCTCTTCAGGGCCGTTTTCTTTTCTGCCGATATAACACAATCGATGGCGCGTCTGGTGCCTGACGGCGACCTTTATACCCTTTTCAAATAGCAGGCCGGAGGGAAATTCCGGCCTGTCACAATCTCTTAGTTCTCGGTATCCAGCTCGTCGAAGCTTTTCACCAGGTCATCAATCGCTTTAATCTGCGTCAGGAACTGTTCCAGCTTCGCCAGTGGCAGCGCGGATGGACCATCGCATTTCGCATTGGCTGGATCCGGATGCGCTTCAATAAACAGACCTGCCAGACCAACCGCCATACCGGCACGCGCCAGTTCGGTAACCTGCGCACGACGACCGCCGCTTGCTGCGCCAAACGGATCGCGGCACTGCAGCGCATGGGTAACGTCAAAAATCACCGGTGAGTTGCCGGAGACTTTCTTCATCACGCTGAAGCCCAGCATGTCCACAACCAGGTTGTCATAACCAAAGTTCGCACCACGGTCGCACAGAATAACCTTATCGTTGCCGCCTTCATGGAATTTATCCACGATGTTGCCCATCTGAGCCGGGCTGATGAACTGCGGTTTCTTCACGTTGATAACGGCACCGGTTTTCGCCATTGCTTCCACCAGATCGGTCTGACGAGCAAGGAATGCCGGAAGCTGAATCACATCCACCACATCAGCAACAGGCTGTGCCTGGCTGGCTTCGTGAACGTCGGTGATCACTTTTACGCCAAAAGTCTGTTTCAGTTCCTGGAAGATTTTCATCCCTTCTTCAAGGCCCGGTCCACGGTAAGAGTGGATGGAAGAACGGTTGGCTTTATCAAAGGAGGCTTTAAACACGTAAGGGATACCCAGCTTTTGAGTAACGGTTACGTAGTGCTCACAAATGCGCATCGCCAGATCGCGGGATTCCAGCACGTTCATTCCGCCAAACAGCACGAACGGCAGGTCATTTGCCACGTTGATGTCGCCAATGCTAACCACTTTTTGTTTCATAGGATCGCCTTAAACGGTAGGTAAAGTGTGATTAATCAATGCAATACAATTTGTTTGTGCGAAATAGTATTAATTTGCGCACGAATCATTTCGCTGATCGGGTCTTCCGGACACTGTTCAACGAAATAACTTAAATCTGTCAGCGCAACATGTTCGCACTCGAGTTGCGCGTATATTAAACCACGATCGCGAATTTCATACGGATCTTCAGGATTAAACTGCAATAGTGCTTCACTGGCACGCAGCGCCAGCTCCATTTGCCGCTCTTCCATCAGTGATGATTTCAGCGTGTCGAGCAGTTTGCGGATCACTTCCGCGTTATCCGCCTCATCCAGGTCTTCGTTAAACAGCTCCGCGACCGGGCTGATGTTCCCCTTCAACCACACTTCCAGCGTGTGCTCATTTAACGTTTCGCCATTGAATGGATTGATTAGCCACATTTCACCATCGAGCGACTCAATACGAAGGATCAGTTGCGTCGGGAAAATCACCGGTACCAGCGGCAGCTCCAGTCTGTTGGCAATCCACAATAAGATCGCCCCCAGAGACACGGCGCTGCCCTGCCGATTTTTCAGTACCTGGTCAAGCCAGAGTGCATCAGAAAGACGATAGACGCCGTGGGTATCCGTAAATCCCCATTCGCCGTAAAAAAGTGCCAGCAGTTTTTCCAGTTGCTCATCCTGAGACAGGAGCTGGCTAATTTCTTCTTGCGCCAGACTGACCAGACGTTCCAGTTCGTCGTAGACAGTTTGTGTTGGAAAATCCAGACGGATAGACTCCGACGCCAGGATCATCCCATCACACAATGGCGCTTTATTAAATTCGAAATCAGCTAACGACCTCATGCTTACCCCAGTAACGGTATTTTTGTGGTGGCGAGTTTAATGATGATGTACAGCACCACCAGCGCCAGCGGAAATGCGACTAATCGCGCCTGCTGACTGCGCGCCCGACGATAATCGAGCGCAATAAAACCCAAAACGATGTAAATGATAACCCCAAACAGCTTTTCAGTCAGCCATGTCCCGTGCTCAGTGAATGGCAGGATGTGCGCTTTAACCATTAGCGCCACGCCGCTGAGTAATAAAACGGTATCCACAACCGGTGGCACAATGCGCGTCCAGCGTGCGCAGGCAAGACGCGAGTCGGTGTAACGCCACCAAAAACGCAGCGTCAGCAAGCCAACGGAAAGCGCAATACTGATGAGATGAATGTTGAGTAACACACTGAAGGTACTCATGATGGGATGCGTCCAAGCGTAATTCGTTCGTTGCCGCCATAATCACGGCAGGTTTCAACCGTCTGGTAACCCGCACGAGTAAAGACGTCCCGGACGGCCTGCCCCTGCTGCCAGCCATGTTCCAGCAACAGATAGCCGCCGGGCGTTAACACGCGCTGAGACTGGTCAATGATATGCACGATATCCGCCAGTCCTCGATCGCCCGCCACCAGTGCCGACAGAGGTTCAAAGCGTACATCGCCTTGCGCCAGGTGCGGATCCTGTTCGTCGATATACGGCGGATTGCTGACAATCATGTCAAACTGCTGTCCCTGCAAAGCGCTGAACCAGTTGCTTTGCAGCACGCAAACATTGTCGATGCCCAGATGCTGTTTGTTGCGAGTGGCCAGCGCAACAGCATCCGGCATGCGGTCAACCGCCGTTACTGCGCAATCCGGACGCTCGGTTGCCAGCGCCAGCGCAATGGCGCCCGTGCCAGTTCCCAAATCGAGAATGCGGCACGCTGACGCCGGCAGGCGAGCCAGCGCCTGTTCCACCAGACACTCAGTATCCGGACGAGGGATAAGCGTAGCCGGAGACACAAACAGCGGCAGCGACCAGAACTCCCGCACGCCGGTTAAATGCGCCACCGGCTCACCCCGCTGACGGCGCTCCAGTAATGTGTCGAGCTGTTGACGCTGCGCCTCGGTTAATACCGTTTCACCGAAAGCCAAAATAAAGGTGCGTCCCTTACCGGTAACAAACTCGAGCAAAATCTCGGCGTCACGGCGCGGGCTTTCACTTGCCTGTAATTGGCTTATCGCTTCACGCAGCCAGTGCTGATAATCCATTAATCCTGCTCGGACAACGCCGCCAGTTGGTCGGCCTGGTATTCCTGGACAATTGGCTCAATGAGCATATCCAGTTTGCCTTCCATCGCTTCATCCAGACGGTAGAGCGTCAGGTTAATGCGGTGATCGGCCACGCGACCCTGCGGGAAGTTATAGGTACGGTTGCGATCGCTGCGATCGCCACTGCCCAACAGATTGCGACGCTCAGAGGCTTCTGCCTGTTGACGTCTTGCCACTTCGGCGGCACGAATTCGCGCCCCCAGCACCGACATCGCTTTCGCTTTGTTTTTATGCTGCGAACGTTCGTCCTGGCATTCCACTACGATACCGGTCGGCAAGTGGGTAATACGGATTGCGGAGTCGGTGGTGTTAACGTGCTGCCCCCCTGCGCCTGATGAGCGGAAGGTATCAATACGCAGATCGGCCGGGTTGATGTCCGGCAGTTCGGCATCCGGCAGTTCCGGCATGACCGCGACCGTACAGGCAGAAGTGTGAATACGGCCCTGTGACTCCGTCGCAGGTACGCGCTGCACACGATGCCCACCGGACTCAAATTTCAGTCGACCGTACACGCCTTCGCCGCTAATTTTGGCAATGACTTCTTTAAACCCGCCATGTTCGCCTTCGCTGGCGCTCATGATCTCTACCCGCCAGCGACGCGATTCAGCGTAACGGCTGTACATGCGGAACAGATCGCCGGCAAACAGCGCGGCCTCATCACCACCGGTTCCCGCACGCACTTCGAGGAAGGCGTTACGTTCGTCATCAGGATCTTTAGGCAACAGCAGAACCTGCAGATGTTGCTCCAGCTGCTCGCATTTATCTTTTGCTTCACGCAGTTCATCCTGCGCCATTTCACGCATTTCAGGATCGTCGAGCATCATCTGAGCCGTCTCGATATCTTCCTGAACCTGTTGCCAGTCCGTAAAACAGCGAGATACATCGCTTAATTGCGCATATTCGCGCGACAGTGCACGAAAGCGTTCCTGGTCTGCGATAGTCCCCGCATCCCCGAGCAGCGCCTGAACTTCTTCATGGCGTTCATGCAGGGCTTCCAGTTTGGCAACGATAGAAGGCTTCATAGGCGTAAATGCACCCTGTAAAAAATAAGATTGGTGTGCTGCTACTCCAGCCCGAGGCTGTCGCGCAGAATATTCAGGCGTTCACTATCCCCGTCACGGGCGGCCTGTTGAAGTGATTTGGTTGGTGCATGGATCAAGCGGTTGGTCAGTTTCCAGGCCAGATCCTGCATAATGGCTTGCGCATCACCACCCTGTTGAAGAGCGGCCAACGCTTTGGCAGTCAGTTCATCACGAATCTGTTCTGACTGACTGCGATACTCGCGGATAGTTTCACTTGCGCCCTGAGCGCGTAGCCAGGCCATAAATTCGCTGGTTTCCTGCGCCACAATGGTTTCGGCTTCCACGGCCGCCGCTTTGCGCTGGGCCAGGTTATGCGAAATGATGCTTTGCAGGTCGTCAACGCTGTACAGATAGGCGTTGGACAACTTACCCACTTCCGGCTCGACATCGCGCGGTACGGCGATATCCACCAGCAGCATAGGTTGATTACGGCGATTTTTAAGCGCGCGCTCCACCATTCCTTTGCCGATAATTGGCAGCGGGCTGGCGGTAGAACTGATAATAATATCGGCATCCTGTAAACGCGCGTCGATATCACTCAGCGAAATCACTTCGGCGCCGACTTCATCCGCCAGCACTTGCGCCCGCTCGCGGGTACGGTTGGCGATGATCATCTTCTTCACTTGATGCTCACGCAGGTGTCGCGCCACCAGCTCAATGGTTTCGCCTGCGCCCACTAACAGCACGGTCACCGTGGAGAGCGATTCAAATATTTGCCGCGCCAGCGTACAGGCGGCAAAAGCCACGGACACGGCGCTGGCACCGATGTCTGTTTCTGTACGTACACGTTTAGCGACAGAGAATGATTTCTGGAACATGCGCTCCAGCGCACTGGCGTTCAGGTGACCTTTTTGCGAATCCGCAAAAGCTTTTTTCACCTGCCCCAGAATCTGCGGTTCACCAAGCACCAGCGAATCCAGACCGCTGGCAACACGCATCAAATGACTGACGGCGTCGTTGTCCTGGTGCCAGTACAGGCTATTGCGCAAGTCTTCTTCATTAAGATTATGGTAATCGCACAGCCAGCGAACCAGCGCTTCTTGCAGGTTATCCTGCTCTTCAACGCTGAGATACAGTTCCGTACGGTTACACGTCGACAGCACCACCCCGCCCTGCACCATTGGCTGCGCAAGCAGGCTGTCCAGCGCCTGATCGAGCGTATCCGGCGAAAACGTTACGCGTTCTCGCAGCGATACAGGTGCCGTTTTATGGTTAATACCAAGCGCTAAAAGGGTCATGTGTGCGGGAATAGTACCAGCGTTGATAAGGTTAGACTGGGTGCATCATACAGGATGCGTGCGGTCAATAAAAGAGACAGCCCCCTTTTGGAGTAATAGCTTAGTGCACAAATTTGAGCGATTTAAGATAACTTGAACGTAGACGATGTATGATGGCGGCGCTAGCATTAAGAGTTATAACTGCAACGTATCTCAAGGATTTGTCATCATTATGACCCTGCCTGATTTTCGCCTGATTCGCCTGCTGCCGTTGGCGGCCCTGGCTCTTACCGCCTGTACGCTCAACGCGCCGAAAGGTCCCGGCAAAAGCCCTGACTCTCCACAGTGGCGCCAGCACCAGCAGGAAGTACGCGCCCTGAACCAATATCAGACGCGCGGTGCGTTTGCGTATATTTCCGATCAACAGAAAGTCTATGCCCGCTTTTTCTGGCAACAAACCGGACAGGATCGCTACCGTCTCCTGCTGACCAATCCCCTGGGCAGCACTGAACTGGAACTCAATGCCCAGCCGGGCAACGTCGAACTTGTCGATAACAAAGGCAAGCACTACACCGCTGACGACGCCGAAGAGATGATTGGTAAGTTGACCGGCATGCCTATTCCATTGAACAGCCTGCGCCAGTGGATCCTTGGCCTGCCGGGAGACGCCAGCGATTACAAACTCGACGACCAGTATCGTCTGAGTGAAGTGAACTACAGCAAAGACGGTAAAAACTGGAAAGTGGTCTATAGCGCCTACGACAGCAAAATTAAGCCTGCGATGCCGGCAAACATGGAACTGTCCGACGGCGATCAGCGTATTAAGCTGAAAATGGATAACTGGATTGTGAAATGATGACCCACTGGCCCTCTCCGGCAAAACTGAATCTGTTTTTATACATCACCGGGCAGCGTGCGGACGGTTATCACACTTTGCAAACGCTATTCCAGTTTCTTGATTATGGCGACACGTTAGGTATTGCGCTGCGTGGCGACGGCGAAATCCGCCTGTTAACGCCGGTGGAAGGCGTTGCACATGAAGACAATCTCATTGTCCGTGCGGCGCGCTTGCTGATAAAGGCGGCGTCTGAAAGCGATCGCCTTCCCAAAGGGAGCGGCGCCGACATCAGTATCGAAAAACGCCTGCCGATGGGCGGCGGTCTTGGCGGAGGTTCGTCTAATGCAGCTACCGTCCTGGTGGTGCTGAATCACCTTTGGCAGTGCGGACTTTCGGTTGATGAACTGGCAGGACTCGGCTTAACGCTGGGGGCGGACGTTCCCGTATTCGTGCGCGGCCATGCGGCCTTTGCTGAAGGCGTAGGTGAAATTCTGACCCCGGTCGAGCCAGAGGAAAAATGGTATCTGGTCGCCCACCCGGGAGTCAGTATTCCGACGCCAGTGATTTTTAAAGATCCCGACCTCCCGCGCAACACGCCAAAAAGGTCAATAAAAACGTTACTAAAATGTGAATTCAGCAATGATTGCGAGGTTATCGCAAGAAAACGTTTTCGCGAGGTTGATGCGGCGCTTTCCTGGCTGTTAGAATACGCGCCGTCGCGCCTGACTGGTACAGGGGCTTGTGTCTTTGCTGAATTTGACACTGAGTCTCGTGCTCGCCAGGTGCTTGAGCAAGCCCCGGAATGGCTCAAAGGCTTTGTGGCGAAAGGTGTCAACCTCTCCCCATTGCACAGAGCGTTACTCTAAATCATTCGGGTTTCAGGAAGATGGCGAAATATGCCAGCACACATGAAACGTGAACGATGACGAGTAAGCCGGGCAAGCTGAGTTGCGGTGACAACGTCACCCTGTTCCAGACGTTGCATCGCGCTCTTTAATACACCGCATGGAGAGGATACTGCCTGGCCCGCACAGTTTTCGGCAGATTCTTTCCACCAATGGACGCATGCCTGAGGTTCTTCTCGTGCCTGATATGAAGCTTTTTGCTGGTAACGCCACCCCGGAACTAGCACAACGTATTGCCAACCGCCTGTACACTTCACTCGGCGACGCCGCTGTAGGTCGCTTTAGCGACGGCGAAGTCAGCGTACAAATTAATGAAAATGTACGCGGTGGTGATATTTTCATCATCCAGTCCACTTGTGCCCCTACTAACGACAACCTGATGGAATTGGTCGTTATGGTTGATGCGCTGCGCCGTGCTTCCGCAGGCCGTATCACCGCCGTTATTCCTTACTTCGGCTATGCACGTCAGGATCGTCGCGTACGTTCCGCTCGTGTACCGATTACTGCTAAAGTCGTCGCTGATTTCCTGTCCAGCGTTGGCGTTGACCGCGTCCTCACCGTTGACCTGCATGCTGAACAGATCCAGGGCTTCTTTGACGTACCGGTTGATAACGTATTCGGTAGCCCGATCCTGTTAGAAGACATGCTGCAGCTGAATCTGGACAATCCGATTGTGGTTTCTCCGGACATCGGTGGCGTCGTGCGTGCCCGCGCTATCGCTAAACTGCTGAACGATACCGACATGGCTATCATCGACAAACGACGCCCGCGCGCGAACGTTTCTCAGGTGATGCACATTATTGGTGACGTTGCAGGTCGTGACTGCGTGCTGGTTGATGATATGATCGATACCGGCGGTACGCTGTGTAAAGCAGCAGAAGCACTGAAAGAACGTGGTGCAAAACGCGTATTTGCTTACGCTACCCACCCGATCTTCTCAGGTAATGCGGCAAACAACCTGCGCAATTCAGTGATTGATGAAGTCGTTGTCTGTGACACGATTCCACTGACTGACGAAATCAAAGCACTGCCAAACGTGCGTACATTGACCCTGTCGGGTATGCTGGCCGAAGCGATTCGTCGTATCAGCAACGAAGAATCCATCTCTGCTATGTTCGAGCATTAATCGAGCCCGGCTCAAAAACCCGCTGCGGCGGGTTTTTTTATCTGCAACATCTATTTGTATGACTTATGCCTCCTTCACCTGCCATTTAGTTGACAGATGATGCGCTCATGGATGAAACATTATTGTGAACAGATTATTTTCCTCACATGTGATGCCTTTCCGCGCCCTCATCGACGCTTGTTGGAAAGAAAAATATACCGCTTCTCGCTTTACCCGCGACCTGATCGCCGGGATAACCGTTGGGATCATTGCCATTCCGCTGGCGATGGCCCTGGCAATAGGCAGTGGCGTGGCGCCGCAGTACGGCTTGTATACCTCAGCCGTGGCTGGGATTGTTATCGCCCTTACCGGGGGTTCACGTTTTAGCGTATCTGGACCAACCGCCGCTTTCGTGGTGATTCTGTATCCGGTGTCGCAACAGTTTGGGCTGGCAGGCCTGCTGGTCGCAACGCTAATGTCCGGGATATTTCTGATCCTTTTCGGCCTCGCCCGTTTTGGTCGCCTGATCGAATATATCCCGGTATCCGTTACGTTAGGTTTTACATCGGGTATTGGTATCACCATCGGTACCATGCAGATTAAAGATTTTCTCGGTCTGCAAATGGCCCATGTCCCGGAGCACTACCTGCAAAAGGTCGGCGCGCTGTTTATGGCCCTGCCAACCCTCAACGTTGGCGATGCCGCAATTGGCGTGGTGACGCTGGGGATCCTGATTTTCTGGCCGCGTCTGGGGATCCGACTGCCGGGCCACCTTCCTGCGCTGCTGGCAGGCTGTGCGGTAATGGGGATTGTGAACCTGACCGGCGGCCATGTCGCCACCATCGGTTCTCAGTTCCACTACATTCTGGCTGATGGCTCGCAGGGTAACGGTATCCCGCAATTGCTGCCGCAACTGGTATTACCGTGGGACATGCCGGAGTCAAACTTTACCCTGAGCTGGAGTTCGTTACAGGCGCTGTTACCAGCCGCCTTCTCCATGGCGATGCTCGGGGCGATTGAATCTCTACTGTGCGCCGTCGTACTTGATGGGATGACTGGCACCAAGCATAAAGCCAACAGTGAGCTGATTGGCCAGGGCCTGGGTAACATCGTGGCACCGTTCTTCGGTGGTATCACCGCCACGGCGGCAATTGCCCGTTCTGCGGCAAACGTCCGCGCCGGGGCGACCTCACCAATTTCAGCGGTCATCCACGCGATTCTGGTGATCCTTGCCCTGCTGGTGCTTGCGCCGCTGCTTTCCTGGTTACCGCTTTCCGCCATGGCCGCCCTGCTGCTGATGGTGGCATGGAACATGAGTGAAGCGCATAAAGTGGTGGATCTGCTGCGTCATGCGCCAAAAGACGACATCATTGTCATGCTTATGTGTATGTCGCTGACGGTGCTATTCGACATGGTGATCGCCATCAGCGTCGGTATCGTTCTCGCCTCCCTGCTGTTTATGCGTCGTATCGCGCGCATGACGCGTCTGGCGCCGGTCAACGTAGACGTACCTGACGATGTGCTGGTGCTGCGCGTTATTGGCCCACTTTTCTTTGCCGCTGCGGAGGGATTATTTACCGATCTCGAATCGCGTATTGCAGGTAAACGTATTGTGGTCTTGAAGTGGGACGCGGTCCCGGTACTGGATGCCGGTGGTCTGGACGCTTTCCAGCGTTTTGTAAAACGCCTCCCGGAAGGGTGTGAACTGCGGATCAGTAATCTGGAATTCCAGCCGTTACGAACCATGGCGCGCGCGGGCATTCAGCCGATTGCCGGACGCCTGACGTTCTTCCCGAATAAAGACGCCGCGCTGGCAGATATCAGCTGACGTGTAGCCCAGCCAGGCGAAGCGCCGCCGGACTACAAATGACAGGCAAAAAAATGGCTCCCGTGTGTGGGAGCCATTTTTATAATCAGCTTATTGCTTACGCGTTCAGCAGTTGCTCAGCTGTCGCTTTCACGCTTGCCAGCAGGACTTTGACATCCTCCAGACACACCGTGGGGTTCAGCAGCGTCAGCTTCAGGCAGGTTACGCCATCTGCTTCGGTCACGCCAACGTTGGCGCTACCAGAAGCCAGCAGAACGTCGCCAATACGCTGGTTCAACAGCGCAACGAACGCCATGTCGTCACTGTGCGGACGGAAACGGAACAGCACGCTTGCCAGCTGCGGCTCCATCACCAGTTCCAGGTGTGGCTGAGTTTTCACAAACGCAGCCACATCACGCGCCAGCGTTACGCCGTTATCAATGATTTCGGCATACTGCTTTTTGCCCAGCGCTTCGAGACCCATCCACAGCTTCAGCGCGTCAAAACGGCGCGTGGTCTGCAGCGATTTCGACACCAGATTCGGTACGCCCGCCTCTTCATCAAAATCAGAGTTCAGGTACGCCGCCTGGTAACGCATCAGCTCGTAATGACGCGCGTCTTTCAGCAGGAACGCGCCGCAGCTGATGGTCTGGAAGAACTGTTTGTGGAAGTCCAGCGTCACAGAATCCGCCAGTTCAAGGCCGTTCAGGAAGTGACGATACTGCTCAGAAAGCAGTAACGCCCCGCCCCATGCTGCATCCACATGCATCCAGATCTGGTGTTCTGCCGCCAGCGCCGCAATGTCCGCTAACGGGTCGATCGCACCCGCATCGGTAGTACCCGCAGTGGCGACAATCGCCATCACCTGTTCGCCGTTGGCTTTCGCCTGGGCCAGCTTGTCTTTCAGGTCAGCCAGATCCATGCGTGAGAACGCATCAGTCTTCACCTGGGTGACGGAACGGTAACCCAGCCCCATCAGCGCCATGTTCTTCTGCACAGAGAAGTGCGCGCTTTCAGAGCAAAATACTTTGATTTTGCTCAGGTCGCCGGTCAGACCATTCTGCTGAATGGAATGCCCCTGGCGGGCAAAAAAGGCGTCGCGCGCCAGCATCAGGCCCATCAGGTTGCTCTGGGTGCCACCGCTGGTGAACACGCCCGCATCGCCTGCCGCATAGCCCACCTGCTCACGCAACCATTCGATCAGTTTGATCTCAATGATGGTCGCCGACGGGCTCTGATCCCAGGAGTCCATACTCTGGTTGGTGGCGTTGATCAGCACTTCTGCCGCCTGGCTAATCACCAGGCTCGGGCAGTGCAGGTGCGCCACGCACTGCGCATGGTGAACCAACAAGCTGTCTTTCAGAAAGTATTCAACCGCACGCTCAATAGCGGCCTGGTTGCCCAGGCCCTGAGACGTAAAATTCAGGTTGATACGTTCGCGCAGTTGCTCAACGGTTTTGCCCTGATACATCTCAGGTTGCTTCAACCATTCAACGACCGCTTGCGTACTCTGCTCGATCGCGTCCTGGTAGGCAGCAATGCTTTGTGCCGAGCCGGACAGAATCGGATTTACGTCTGACATTCGATCCAACTCCGTTTAAACCGGCTTCACGCCAGCGCCCAGCAGGGCATTTTCGAATTTATCGAGGAAAATCTCCAGCTCTGCGTTGGTGATCAACAGAGACGGCAGCAGACGCAGTACGCAACCGTTACGGCCGCCACGCTCAAGAATCAGGCCGTTTTCGAAACATTTTTTCTGCAGCAGCGCGGAAAGCTCGCCATCGGCCGGGTAGCAGCCCATGTGATCCTGCGCTTCGTTCGGCTTAACGATTTCCAGACCAATCATCAGGCCCAGACCACGTACCTGGCCGATAACCGGGTAACGTTTCTGCAGGTCAGTCAGTTTGCCTTTCAGCCACTCGCCCTGGGCAGCAACTTTATCGGCAATCTTGTCGTCTTTGAGGATTTTCAGCGTTGTCAGACCGGTCGCCATCGCCAGTTGGTTGCCGCGGAAGGTGCCAGTGTGGTGGCCCGGGGCCCACGCATCGAACTGCTTTTTAATGCCCAGTACCGCCAGTGGCAGACCGCCGCCAACCGCTTTGGACATCACGATGATATCCGGCTCAATACCGGCGTGTTCGAAGGCGAACAGTTTACCCGTGCGCGCGAAGCCAGCCTGAACTTCATCGATAATCAGCAGAATGCCATGTTCCTGGGTCACTTTACGAATACGCTGCAGCCACTCGATCGGAGCCGGGTTTACCCCGCCTTCGCCCTGCACCGCTTCAAGGATCACGGCAGCCGGTTTACGCACGCCACTCTCAACGTCGTTGATCAGGTTTTCGAAGTAGTAGGTCAATGCTTTGACGCCAGCGTCGCCGCCAATACCCAGCGGGCAACGGTACTGATGCGGATACGGCATAAACTGCACTTCCGCCATCATGTTGCTGACGGCTTCTTTCGGCGACAAGTTGCCGGTCACGGACAGCGCGCCGTGGGTCATCCCGTGGTAGCCACCGGAGAAGCTGATGATGCTGGAACGGCCGGTAACTTTCTTCGCCAGCTTCAGCGCCGCTTCAACGGCATCGGCACCGGACGGCCCGGTGAACTGCAGGCAATACTCTTTGCCCTGGCCCGGTAATAAAGAAAGTAAATACGATGAGAATTCATCTTTTAACGGTGTGGTAAGGTCAAGCGTATGTAACGGTAAGCCGCTTGTGATGACACTTTGAATGCTCTGCAGCACTTCAGGATGATTATGACCAAGCGCCAGGGTTCCGGCACCTGCCAGGCAATCAAGATATTGATTATTTTCTACGTCAGTAATCCAGACGCCCTGCGCTTTAGCAATCGCTAATGGCAGTTTACGTGGATAGCTGCGGACATTAGATTCAAACTCAGCCTGTCTTGCTAAAAAGGTATCATTGCTCTGTGGTAATGAATTAGCACTTAAAGTATCAATACGGACTTTATCCGTCATCATATCACTCCTACAACCAGGTGTAGATTAACGCCTGATTGAATAAATGGTTATAAGGGTTACCTGTAAAAAAGCGCGGCTAATATATGTTGTTTTAGCCCTGGACTCAATCATTTATTTTTCAACACATTTAGCGGGTGTTTTTTCTTTATAATTCAAAGTGTAACAGCCACCCTTCATTACGAAATCCTAAAGAAATATATCTATTTAATTAACAATTACCGTAGCCAA
Organism: Citrobacter braakii; assembly: GCF_002075345.1. GTDB lineage: Bacteria > Pseudomonadota > Gammaproteobacteria > Enterobacterales > Enterobacteriaceae > Citrobacter > Citrobacter braakii. Next base: position 105,116 of record NZ_NAEW01000009.1, on the reverse strand, counting down.
TTGCAACGCATACGATGTTATAAAAACCATGTAATTTTCATGTTTTTATTATTTTTTTACACGTTTTTACCATTAATAATGTACGCGTTTTCTTGTTACGACATGATTTTTCACTTATTTGTCGATAAATCGAATAAAAAAGTCGATCCCTAAATATAAATCACTTAGTATGGCGCGCTTATTTGCAGGCTATGTAAATAAAATTAATGCGCAGCACCCGGTAACGCGTACAGGCGACACGCGTTTTCGACAACAGGAATTCCCTGGGTTGTCAGCAGAAATGTTCGCGGGCGGACATTTCGTAAGGCGAACACCGTTTCCCCTTATGCCGAGAATGAAAATTTTCTAGCCATACTTTTATGGCGCCCTGATATGAGATTGTTATGACTCGCATTTATCCACCATCCGTCGTTGCCAAATTTGGCGGCACCAGCGTCGCTGATTTTGATGCGATGAACCGAAGCGCCAGCATTGTCCTTGCTGATCAAGATGTCCGTTTAGTCGTACTGTCTGCTTCAGCAGGCGTTACAAACTTACTGGTCGAGCTTTCTGAAGGTCTGGAAACGCATCAACAATTAGATAAGCTTGAGACCTTACGCGCCATCCAATACAACATTATTTCCCGCCTGAAGCAGCCGTCCGTTATCAGCACGGAAATCGATAATCTTCTCAACAACATCCGCCATCTTGCACAAACGGCGACCGTTTCACCGTCTGATGCGCTAAGCGATGAATTGGTCAGTCACGGCGAGCTGATGTCCTCTTTACTGTTTACTGAAGTCTTACGTGAACGGCATGCCGAGGCCGGGTGGTTTGACGCCCGCAGCGTGATGCGTACCAACTCCAGTTTCGGCTGCGCCGAACCCGAACTCGGTACCTTGCACCACCTGGTGGAGACTCACCTGCGCCCTCGTCTTGAGCAAGCGATTATGGTGACCCAGGGGTTTATCGGCCGGGATGCCGCAGGGCATACCACTACGCTGGGACGCGGTGGTAGTGATTACACGGCGACGCTTCTCGGTGAGGCGCTTCACGCCGCACGCGTGGACATCTGGACCGATGTCGCAGGGATCTACACCACCGATCCGCGTATTGCGCCGCGGGCCAAACGGATTGACCACATCTCATTTTCCGAGGCCAGCGATATGGCCGCCTTTGGTGCGAAGGTCCTCCACCCGGCTACGCTGCTTCCGGCAATGCGTAAAAGCATTCCGGTCTTTGTTGGCTCAAGTAAGGATACGGCTGCCGGTGGTACGCTGGTGCATAACACCACCGACAACCCACCTCGCTATCGTGCGCTTGCCGTGCGCCGTAAACAGACGCTGTTGCGATTACATAGTCTGGAGACACAACCGTCCGGTTCTTTCCTGGCGCAGTCCTTCGCCATTTTAGCTCGCCACGCGGTCACGGTGGATTTGGTTACAACCTCAGAAAACAGTATTGCGCTGGCGCTGGACGCGACTCACGCAACCTCAGGTGAAAATCATATACTGACCAGCGCATTGTTTACCGCATTATCCTCCCACTGTCGTGTGGAAGTGGAAACCGGACTGGCATTGGTGACTTTGGTGGGGAATCGACTGACTCAGGCGGCGGGTGTTTGCAAAGACGTTTTTGCCTGGCTTGAAGAGCATACGGTGCGAATGATTTGCCACGGCGCGTCAAATGACAACCTGTGTTTCCTGTTGCCCGCTGAAGACGCGGATAGCGCGGTTAAAACGTTACATTATCGGTTATTCGAATAACGTTTCTTATATTCCGTAGCGAATATAAAAGTGCGTTCTATGCAAGGATAATGAACAAGCAGAGTCCTGGTTTTTCAACCAGGACTTTGTATTCAAACCGCAGCCCTCTCTACCGGGAAACGATTTAGTTATGACGATGAGTGGTATCACCGCGACGACAGCGTTTGTCATAATGGCGTACCCACCAGTAACGGTCACTGATTTGCTCGTGCCCGCCCACTCTGGCTCCCGCCAACCACAGAACACCACCTACAAAAATACTGAGCACGGCACCATGTGCGAAAAACTGTGGCAGATTAAATTGCGGCAATTGGTTTAAAATAGAGTAACCAACCCCCCCCACCATCACCACCAACCCTAAAGCCATGAGCACGTTACCGAGTAACGAAGCGTTTTTGCGTTTCATGTGTCACCTCCGGAACTTTGGGTTGCTACAGGGAATACCCCTAATCCTTATGTGTAAAGTATAGACAACACTGCCGTTCGCAAGTGCGGGAGCGATCACAATTACAAACACTCACGCAACAAAACTTTACAAATAAGCTACTGAACATACTCAATTTCTAATAGTCCATTTGTGCAATTATTCAGTTTTTGGCGATTAGAACGCAGTTTTTTGTCAAGAGCAGCGTCAGACAGTAAACTACACGTCGTTTATGGAAACACTCAGGACAAAACACGTGACGATTAAATTGATTGTCGGCCTGGCGAACCCCGGCGCAGAGTATGCGGCAACGCGACATAACGCAGGCGCATGGTATGTCGATTTACTGGCAGAGAGATTACGCGCGCCCCTGCGTGATGAGCCGAAATTCTTCGGCTACACCTCCAGAGTAACGCTCGAAGGGGAAGATGTCCGTTTGCTGGTACCGACCACATTTATGAATCTCAGCGGCAAGGCAGTGAGTGCGATGGCCAGTTTTTATCGTATCAACCCCGATGAAATTTTGGTCGCGCACGACGAATTAGACCTGCCGCCTGGCGTGGCAAAATTTAAGCTCGGTGGCGGTCATGGCGGACATAATGGCCTGAAAGACATCATCAGCAAGTTGGGCAATAACCCCAACTTTCATCGTTTACGCGTGGGAATTGGTCATCCGGGTGATAAAAACAAAGTTGTCGGATTTGTTTTAGGCAAACCGCCTGTTTCAGAACAGAAGTTAATTGATGAAGCAATTGACGAAGCGGCACGTTGTACCGAGATTTTATTCAAAGATGGCCTGACCAAGGCAACGAGCCGGTTACACACCTTTAAAGCGCAATAAGCAGCGATGTGCGGCATTTTTCTCGCGTGCTGTGTATAATAGGCAGAGTTATTTACTTTTCTACAATCTGTTTTCCATAACAGGTTGAATATCAAAAGATTAAGGTGATTTAAACATGGGATTCAAATGCGGTATCGTCGGTTTGCCAAACGTAGGCAAATCCACCCTGTTCAACGCGCTCACAAAAGCGGGTATTGAAGCGGCAAACTTCCCGTTCTGTACTATCGAGCCGAACACAGGTGTTGTCCCGATGCCCGATCCGCGTCTGGATCAGTTGGCCGAAATCGTCAAACCGCAGCGTATCCTGCCAACAACGATGGAATTCGTCGACATTGCCGGTCTGGTAAAAGGCGCGTCCAAAGGCGAAGGTCTGGGTAACCAGTTCCTGACTAACATCCGTGAAACCGAAGCTATCGGCCACGTGGTTCGCTGCTTTGAAAACGACAACATCATCCACGTTAATAACAAAGTGGATCCGGCTGACGACATTGAGGTTATCAATACCGAACTGGCGCTGTCTGACCTGGATACCTGTGAGCGCGCTATCCATCGCGTACAGAAGAAGGCTAAAGGCGGCGATAAAGACGCTAAAGCGGAACTGGCTGCACTGGAAAAATGCCTGCCACAGCTGGAAAACGCTGGCATGCTGCGTGCGTTGAAAACGCTGACCGATGAAGACAAAGCGGCTATCAAATACCTGAGCTTCCTGACGTTGAAGCCAACGATGTATATCGCCAACGTCAACGAAGACGGTTTTGAAAACAACCCATACCTCGATAAAGTGCGTGAAATCGCCGCAGCTGAAGGCTCCGTGGTTGTTGCAGTTTGCGCTGCCGTTGAAGCTGACATCGCAGAACTCGATGATGCTGACCGTGAAGAATTCATGGCTGAAATGGGTCTGGAAGAACCTGGTCTGAACCGCGTAATCCGCGCTGGTTACGAACTGCTGAACCTGCAGACCTACTTCACCGCTGGCGTGAAAGAAGTTCGTGCGTGGACCATTCCTGTTGGCGCAACGGCTCCACAGGCGGCGGGTAAAATTCATACTGACTTCGAGAAAGGCTTTATCCGCGCACAAACCATCGCGTTTGAAGATTTCATCACCTATAAAGGTGAACAAGGTGCGAAAGAAGCCGGTAAGATGCGTGCAGAAGGTAAAGATTACATCGTTAAAGATGGTGATGTGATGAACTTCCTGTTCAACGTCTAAATAAAACTTCTCGTCTCATGAGGTTTCATCAAATCTCATGAATATCGAAAAAGTCTATAAAATCCACGCAATTGCGTGGATTTTCTCATTTCATAGAGTGTAAATCCATCTCGTAACGACACAGTCAAAAATGAGTACGTGGATGAGCACAACATTCTGCCATCTTCATTTTTAGTGGATACGATAACGGTATAATAAACAAACAAGGCTCGTTAGGTTCACTGATACGCACTGCCAAGCCTAAAGAAAAACTCTATCGTCTCAATGACTTCAACGGTCTCTACCTCGAAGTGAAACCCAATGGCAAAAAGGCATGGTGCTATCGGTTTAGACTCAACGGTAAATCCAGCATGTTTGCGCTGGGTGAGAACCCGACAGTCAAACTTGCCGAAGCTCGCGAGAAATGTGAGCAAGCGCGTAAACAAGTCACGGATGGAGTTAGTCCGACACAGGCTAGTCAGTTAGATAAGATTCGCAAGGTCAACGACGCATCCAACACCTTTGAGCTAATCGCAAAAGAGTGGTTGCAGATGAAAGACTGGGCCGAAATCACCAAAACGCGCCGACTTGATATGCTTGAACGAGTAGTTTTTCCCGCAACCGGTAAGCTCCCAGTCAGAGAGATCACTCCACACCACATCCTTAAAATTCTTCAGGAAACGGCTAAGCGCGGCGCTCCGACCGTTGCCGCTGAAGCTCGTCGAACCATTTCATCAGTTTTCGAGTTAGCAGTCGCAACACTTAGAGCTGATAGTGATCCTGTCTGGCCTGTGCGCAAGGCCCTCCCCGCCAATAAGACACAGCACAAACAGGCACTGAATCCTCAGCAAATCGGAAAGTTATTAAGCTGTTTTGACGATATCATAGGGTCAAAGACCATAAGCCTCAGCGAGCTTCTCGCTGGCCCAAAATAAGCGTAGCGTTCACGGGTGATGGTCAGTGCACGTTCAAAAAAGCCTGACGGTTACCTGGCTGGCAGCGGCGACGGTTAAATACAAGTGTCTTAATCAATGGGAAACCGGTCACAACAGCTCTGTTCGTGTTTATGTAATCTCATTCTTGAATTAAGACGTTATTAAGCGTAAGCAAAGAATATAATGGGATGCGCATCAATCACATCATTATAATTCACCTTTAGTAGAAATAAAAGGGATTTTGCGAATTTAGCTAAAGGTGGTTAAGTAATAAGTGAATTAGCTCAGTTATATTATCAGGTGATAATAACCATTATTTGCAAGTAAAGAGTTAAAGTCGAAATTGCAATTTTCTGCAGGTAGACCAATGACGCTTTCTTTTGGCATCCGAAATTTTTATATTTCCGATCCAGAGGGGAATCTACTTGAAATAGGAAGCACGAACGAGAAGTTAGGGGGCACATGACGGAGCAGTTGCAGGCATACTGACCTCAGCCATACAGAGGTGTCATATATGACGATAGCCAAAACGTCTGCAGTCCCCAACGAGTTTAGTGTTGGTCCGGATAACCGTGTATCAACAGTCGGGTGTTATGCCTCAAGTAATGACACCCCTGTTAGACTCCAAGCGGCGTAAATAACTCAATCAAGTTTTCCTCCGGATCGTACAGATGAACCACTCTCACCCCCCATTCTGGCCTATCCATTGGCTCGTTAATGAATTTAATCCCTTTTAACGAATAGGCCTCAAAGCTTTCATCTACATTATCAACCTCGAAACAAACCATTGATTTTTCGCGATATATTATCGATTTTTCTCTGTCAGCATTTCCAATAATTGGGGCCATCAGATCAGAAGTAAAGATAGCAAGGCCTTCTATACCTTCGGCGACTTTGAAGCTGGCATAGCAATCTTCAATATCCCAGACAGCTTCCAAACCAAGCTTCTGGGTGTAGAAATTGAAACATTTGCGGTAATCTTTGACTAACAGTCTTACATTGTTGAATTTCATATATTTTCCCTTATATATTACATAAACCACAAAACGCAAGTTTGAGCATCTGAGCGTGACTATTAATTTGGCTTATCAGAGATAAGCTCTGTCAAAATTCAGATATATCATCCTGGTGCTCCTTTGTATTCCTGAAAGTGTGATTATTCCAGTTCTGTTCCTGTATATTCTCTCATTGAGCTTATTGTTTGCGTTGACGACATCAGATTATAGCTTTTCTTAGCAAGTTAAAAGGTGTGTATCTGACTAATAGCACAACCGTGTTTGCATTTTCCCGCTGTGACCGTCCTGCAAGTAACCTGAAAGGCGTCGGGTATTAGCACTTAACGCCTTAAGTATTATTTTAAAGTTTTTTCCGACGAACAAGTCGCTTGAAGAGGAGAACGCCCGCCTCAAGAAGCTGCATGCCGAAGCCATGCTGGATAAGGAGGTACTCAATGCCGTTATGCTAAACCTAAAGTTGGCCTGTACCACGAAGTAAAACCTTACAGGCAAAAAATAATCCTCAGATGTCCCTGCCGTTTTATGAATTTCATTCATAGCGGCTATTTTATGTGCGTAATTATCTTTCCTCCCGACTTCGTTAGTCTGGGTCACATGCGGACACACTCATTATGTCCTGATATGACCAGCCTGAGTGGCTGGCCAAAGGTATCGTCTGATAGGGGTTAAATACTCTTATCGAAGAAGACGTCCAGCTTTTGCAAAGCCTTGTCGACGTACTCAGGAACCCAATACGTCTCGATATGGGTAGCGCCATCGATCAGGAAGAGTTCTTTGTCTTTTGTACCGGTGGCTTTCGCAAACGCATCTTCCGTCATATAGAGCGTATCCGCTTTTGTGCCAGCAATCATCAGCAGCGGTTTATTGATGAGATTGATATGGTCCGTAACGTCAAAACTAATCAAATCTAACAGGCTGCTTGTCGTGTATTTAAACGTAGAGTTCGGGTGCGCGTGAGTTTTCCAGTAGTACTCATAGCCCTGTCGATATAAGGCAAAAGGTAACTTAGCGATCTGTTCATCAGTCAGATTGGCATCACCGGAGTACAGGACTTCGCCTCCGGTAGCTTCCTGAGCACGTGCGTCAGAAGCCTGCTGAAGACGCTGCTGAATAGTATCCAGCTGTGAGTCCTGAAAACCGTTGCGGCGCACCAGGCCTGAATTAAACATGCTGATGGTTGCAATCGATTTAAACCGTTGATCCGTTTCGGCCGCAACAAGTGAATAACCGCCGCCTCCGCAAATACCCAGCAGACCGAGGCGGGAAGTATCCACTCCCGGATACTGGCTGATGTAGTCAGCCATGCCGTGGATATCCTCGATGCGATTAGCGGGTTTATCCACGCTGCGAGGCATCCCACCGCTCGCGCCCTGATAAGCCGCGTCGGCAGTAATCGTGATGTAGCCCTGCTCGGCGAGACGCTGGGCATACAAGCCTGCGACCTGCTCTTTTACGCCGCCATTCGGATGTGCAACCACCACGGCAGGGTATTTTTTGGCGGGATCGTAGTTAGCAGGGGTATAGACATTCGCAGCTATCTGAATGCCATGCAGATCGTACTTCACCGGATGAATGTTGACCTTGCCTTTGACGTTCTCAGTGATGGCACCGTCATAGGCCAGGGTGAATGGATTTTTTTTGTAATCAGCCGCATTGACTGAGGCGGCCCCGGTTATTGCCGTGAGCAGTATTGCAGTTAACAGATTGAATTTCATGGTCTCTCCCGATGAGTTTCAGGCTTGCGGATTTAAATGTGCAGACTCAGGTTAGAGAGAGAGGCCTGTCAGCATCGTGACAGGTAAATAACATTTTTGTCAGCAAGCAGGCTGAGATGGCTTCATGTTTCTGACAATGCTGTCAGGTAAGCGTCAGCTTTATGTTGGCAATCAAGAGGCAGAATAAGCCCGATTGCACAGTTAAGAGGAAATCCCGTTATGCGCCTGTTGCTAGTCGAAGATGAAGAAAAAACGTCAACCTATCTCAACCGTGCGTTGAGTGAATCCGGATTTACGGTAGATGTCTCTGCAGATGGCGCTGAAGGTCTTCATTACGCGCTGGAGCTTGACTACGACGCGATAATCCTTGATGTGATGCTGCCGGGGATGGATGGCTACCGGGTACTTGAGGGGGTGCGGGCCGTCAAACAGACGCCGGTACTAATGCTCTCGGCCCGCGGTTCGGTCGACGAGCGCGTCAAAGGGCTTCGGCTTGGCGCGGATGATTATCTCCCTAAACCCTTTTCGCTGATTGAACTGGTGGCGCGCATTCAGGCTCTGGTGCGTCGCCGCTCCACGGATGGCGCAGACATCACCCAACTGCAAATTCACGATCTGCATCTCGACCTGCTGGCCCGCCGCGTATTTCGCGCCGGAACGCGACTGGAGTTGACCGCAAAAGAGTTTTCCCTGTTAAGTCTTCTGGCCCGGCATCAGGGGGAGATCCTGTCAAAAATGATGATTGCTGAGCAGATATGGGACATGAATTTTGACAGCGATGCCAATGTGGTTGAAGTCGCCATTAAACGTCTGCGAGCCAAAGTGGATACCCCGTTCGACGTCAAACTGTTACATACCGTTCGTGGCATGGGGTATGTCCTCGAAGTCCGGTCGGAATAAATGAAGAGGCTCAGCATGCCTAAACGTTCCATCTCCGTTCACCTGGCGCTGATGTTTGCCTTATCCGCGCTGCTGATTGTGTCCATTATCGGTATCCTGCTCAGAAGCTCCTTACATGACTCTTTGCAAAAGCAGATGCACAACGAGCTGCTGTTCCGGGAATCATTAATGAGCCCGTGGATCACCGCACGAACCTCGGCTGACGGCTGGTCGACGTTGGCTAATAAATTTACTCTGCTAACCAATTCTGAAGGTGAGCGCGTTCGTTACTGGATAGTGAGCGATAACCCGCGCTTTAGCATGGGGGGAATACCACCGGTGGGCGTTCAGTGGTCTTCTTTGCAGGAGGGATTTAATAAAGTGCCCGGCGCATCGGAAGGTGCATGCTCACTGTTCCTGTTAGTGAAAACCATCCCCGCCAACGGTGAAAGGCCTGAGCTGCGCTATGTGGTTGCCATCGACTCTACGCCGTATATGGGCACACTTGATGCGTTCACACGAACGCTGTTGATTATTGCCGCGCTGGGCGTACTGATTGTCGCCTTACTGGGATACGTTGTTTCACGGATTGGCCTGCGTCCGGTGGGCATGCTCAGTCAGCAGGCACAACACCTTGCACCAGGTGACCATGGCCAGCGCCTGAATACCTGCGCGTTGCCCGAAGAACTGCAGCAACTGGCATCATCATTTAACGGCGTGTTAGAGCGTCAGGAAATCGCCTGGCGACAGCTCGAGAGCTTTAATGCCGATGTTGCGCATGAACTTCGTACCCCGCTGACTAACCTGATCGGTCAGACGCAACTCGGGTTATCACGCCGACGTTCACAAGATGAACTGGAAGAGTTATTGGGTTCCAATCTGGAAGAGCTTGAACGCATGACGTCGATAGTTAACGACATGCTGTTCCTGTCTCATGCGCACGCGGGTGAACATGCTTCCCAGCTTACGCAAGTCTCCCTGCGCGAAGAAACCCTGAAAACAGCGGAATATGTTGAACCCTCTTTTGCTGAAAAACAGCTTTCGCTGGAGGTTGAGGGCGACGTCACGGCGCATATCGACAGGCGGCTGTTTCACCGTTCACTGGCTAATTTGCTGGAAAATAGCGCCAGGCATTCCCCCTCCAATAGCACGGTTACGGTGCGCTTAAGCGAAAAAGGCAATCAAGCTTGTGTAGACGTTTCTAACCCTGGCGACCCGATAGCGCCTGAGCACTTACACCGGCTTTTCGAACGGTTCTATCGTGTTGACACCTCCCGAGCCAGGAGTGATACCCATCATGGGCTGGGCCTGTCGATTGTCCGTGCCGTCGCCATTATGCACCGGGGAGATGTCTTTGCCCGTAGCGAGAACGGTATCAATACCTTTGGCCTGACGTTTGCTAAACAGCCTGACGCTATCCGAACCGGGAGACTGATTTCAGAGACAAAATCGGGATCTCCGCGCGCAAAGACTTCTGACAAAATTGTCAGAGAGTCGTCAGTCTGATGTCAGGCTATCTGCGCCAGAATCACTGCTGATACTCACCACGGCTGATTGAAGGAATGAAACAGTGAGAATGAAAAAGGTATTTAGCGGGTTTCTGGCGATGATGGTCATGGGGCTTCTGGGGCAGCCCGCGTTCGCATCAGAGGATTCATCCGCACACGCCCGCACGCTGATTATCTACTTTTCACAACCAGAGGAGATGAAACCTGGTGCCGTGGATGGTTTTTCCGGGGCCAGCGTATTACAAAAAAATACGCCAGAGACCGGCAGCACGCAGTTTATTGCGCAACTGATTCAGAAGCAGACTCACGGCGACCTGTTTCGCATTGAAACCGCCACTCCCTACCCTCGCCAGCATGATGCACTTTTGCGCGTTGCCGAAAAGGAACAGCAAACGAAAGCCAGACCCTCGCTAAAAACGCCGCACCCTGACCTGAGCAGTTACGACACCATTTACGTCGGCTACCCCATCTGGTGGTATACCATGCCAATGGTGATATACAGCCTCTTTGAGCAAAATGACTTTGCAGGCAAAACGGTCGTTCCCTTTACCACCCATGGTGGCAGCAGGTTAGCCGACTCCCTGCGAGAAATTGCTCGCATGCAGCCACAGGCCAAATTAGTCACTCGTGCGCTCGCGATCTCGCGCAACGATATTTCAGCTCCTGACGTACCCGCGCAGGTTGAGCAATGGGTAAAACAAGTCCAGCCACAGCGTTAATCCCTCGACATGAAGAAAATTTATATTTTCCAGGTCATGCAGGATGCGCTGATGACGTTACTTCTGTTGGTATTGATGGGATTTCACCTTCACGGTGAAATCGTGCATGAATGGGCGGGTATTATTTTTACGCTGCTCATCATGCTGCATTTATATCTTAACCGGCATCGCTTGTGGTCACTGTCGCCCAATGTTCCGTTAACCATGCTGGTAGTTAACAGAATCATTAATGCAGTGACATTCGTTGTCATTCTGACCGCGATTGTCTCGGGCATGATGCTGTCCCGACATATCCTTCTGGACCAGGCGTTCCACAACCCGGCGAGCTGGGTCAGGAAAGTACACATGACGCCGGTCCACTGGGGAATGCTCATTCTGGCGCTGCATATCGGGTTGCACTGGAAAATGCTGGCGACTTTTTTCTGCCGGGTCCTGAACATCTCCAGCAATTCATTCTATGCAAATGTCATGATGCCAGGAGTTTTTTCGCTAATCGCACTACTGGGATTGTACGAATTACTGAACCAGGACTATCTCGATTATTTGTTGATAAAGGTCGATTTCTCCTTTTTCGATTACGATGAATCTGCCCTACTTTTTTATCTACGCTACTTGGCCATTATTGTTTTATTTTCATTAATGACACGGTTTTCGCTTTGGGGCCTTATTTTTAGAAAAGACAAAGCCGCGTCACCATAATAAGGGTTAACTGACAGAATTGTCAGGCTGGCGTCAGTCTGACGACATCTCCCCATGATTAGAATCATTGCAGACCCTCTCCATCATTGTAGATAAGGACGCTTTGCATGATCAGACATTTACGTTACCTCGGGCTGTTACTGCCCCTCTTTATGTTTTCATCCTGGGCGGCGGAGCAAAATCCCGCTGTCCATATCGCCACCGCCGGAAGCCAGAATGCGGTGTACGGGCCAGCAGAGAACTTTACCGGTCGCGTCCGGGTTGATCCTCTCTTCAAACCAGATAACGAAATTAGCGTTTCCGGGGCTTATGTCACCTTTGAGCCAGGTGCTCGTTCCGCCTGGCATACGCATCCGGCAGGCCAGCGGCTGATTGTAACCTCGGGAGTTGGGCTTACCCAACAAGAAGGCCAGCCGGTGCAGGTCATCCGCGCTGGCGACGTTGTCTCTTGTCCGGCGGGCGTCAAACACTGGCACGGGGCGGCACCCGGCAGCGCAATGACGCACCTGGCGATAACCGGGATTGTGGATGGCAAAAGCGTTAACTGGATGGAGAAAGTGACAGATGAACAATACCACGCCCATTAAGGCATTAACGGCAGCGGTACTGCTGACCTTTGGTTTGGGTCTCACGGCACATGCTGCGCCCGTCAATAAAGGAGCCTCAGAAATGAACCACGAACAAACGGTTTCAGATACGCTGTCAGCTCGCCAGCAAGCCATCCCGTTGATTGCGGCATCAATGGCCAGCAGTCAGATGGATAAGCTGAATGCGGCACTGAATCAGGGGCTTGATGCAGGACTCACGATAAACGAGACCAAAGAGATTCTCGTCCAGCTCTATGCCTATACGGGATTTCCCCGTAGCCTGAACGCGCTGAATGAACTGATGAAAGTCGTCGAAGCACGTAAACAACGTGGCGTTGAAGACGTTGAAGGTAAAGAGCCGGTCGCCGCCATCCCTGTCGGAGATGAGCTTCGCCGTGTCGGTACCGCAAACCAGACTAAAATCTCCGGCGCCCCCGTCCAGGGACCTCTGTTTGATTTTGCCCCGGTCATTAATCAATTCCTACAAACGCATCTGTTCGGCGACATTTTCGCCCGCGATAACCTCGACTGGCAAAGCCGCGAGTTGGCAACGGTTGGCGCATTAGCCGCCACGCCGGGCGTTGAAGCTCAGCTGTTATCGCATACGCGAGCCAGCATGCGAGTCGGCCTGACGGCAGCGCAACTGCGCCAACTGGCACAGGTTCTGCGTGAACATGGCGAAAGTGATGCAGCAACGCGGGCTGAAAAGGCGCTGCAACAGGCGTTAGCAAACAGTTAGGCGTTGGTTTGAGACGATACGGTGCTAATCCTCCGCATTCATGAGTCTGCCAAATAAGGGCAATCAAAGGTGCTAAATAATTCACGCTGACAACTCAGATATGATTGAACGGCAAACATAACAGAGGATGTAATCTTGAAAACTGTCTTAAAAACGCTGGCCATCTGCGCGATGGCGGGTGGCATGGTGGCTCAGTCGGTATACGCCGAGCCGCTGGTCATTCAGGAACAGGGAAGCTTTTCTGCTGGTGGCACTATCATCACCGCACCAGGGAAATTTGACGCGAAAACGCCGCTGGACTCTGCGGGTCAAACCTGGCATGGCGATCATGCGTCTGTGTTCTATCAAATTCCGGAAAATCCGCATAAATACCCTATCGTCATGCTGCACGGCGCAGGTCAGTTCTCCCGCACCTGGGAAACCACGCCGGATGGTCGCGAAGGGTTCCAGAACATATTCCTGCGTCGTGGATTCTCAACTTATCTTGTCGATCAGCCCCGCCGGGGCAGCGCCGGGCGCACGACGGTAGAAGGTACGGTTACGCCTAAACCGGATGAACAGATGTGGTTTAACCAGTTCCGCGTTGGCGTGTGGCCGGAGTATTTTAAGGGCGTTCAGTTTTCTCACGACAAAGAAGCCCTGAATCAGTATTTCCGTCAGATGACCCCAAATACCGGGCCGTTTGATATCAATGTTATCTCCGATGCGATGTCCGCCGTCGTGGATAAATCCGGCCCGGCTATCCTTTTCACCCACTCCCAGGGTGGCGGACCAGGCTGGTACACGGCGATGAAAAATGACAAGGTCAAAGCCATTGTCGCCTTCGAGCCTGGTAGCAGCTTTGTCTTCCCGGAGAAAGAGCTCCCTGCCCCAATGCCAAGCGCGTTCGACACGCTGAAGGGTGAACCGGTGCCGATGGAGCAGTTTATGGCACTGACTAAAATTCCGATTCTGATTATTTACGGCGATAACATCCCTGATAAACCTGTCGCCATGCCCGCGCAAGACAGCTGGCGCGTGCGTCTGGCAATGGCTCGCGAGTGGCGTGACGTGGTGAACAAGCATGGCGGGGATGTCACTGTGACGCATCTGCCTGAGGAAGGAATCAAAGGGAATACCCACTTCCCGTTCTCGGATCTGAATAACGTGCAGATTGCTGATATGGTGAGTAAATTCCTGGAGGAAAAAGATCTACAATAGGAAGAGCTAGTATTGAGCCTTCATTATTGAGGGCTCAATACAATCATCAGTTATATCAAAAAAAATAAAATGGGGGAGCGAAAGTCTGCTATAAGGGAGAGGCGGAATTTTGCTTCCCGCTAATTTCACATTATATTAAGGATAGCATCCCAGTTGGTGTTCTTTCACCATATACCCGAGCATAAATACCGGTATTTACTTCTAAAAAAGGGGCATGTCGTAAAGCCGTTAACGAAAGTGATGAATTATAGATAGAAAACCTTAAAGTTTTATTAAATTTGGAAAATTTAAATAATCAGTCATCTTAAGGTTAACATAATAATATCTCCCCATTATTGATAGGACATCTGTGAGAGGTCTTATCATGCGAATAATCTCGCCCTACACATTAAAATGGCTACATGGCGGAAGCGAACATAATGATATTTCTGCATTAATACGCGAAAACTATCATCAGGTTTACCATGCTTCACTTTCCCGCTGTATGCCCTGGCTTCTTGGTATGTATGACGCCAACGGTGAACTTAAAGCCGCATGCGGCGTCCAGGTGGCATCTCATGGAACGTTATACCTGGAACAATACCTTGATACTCCAATTGAAACGACATTATCGTCGCGGCTGGAACTGCCTGTTCCGCGTGAAGCAATTGTCGAAATCGGCAATTTCAGCGCGCGTGATGGTGCCAGCGCGCGGATTATGTATGCCGCCCTCTGTCTGTTGCTTAATCAATATCACTACGGATGGATCGTGTTTACTGGTACGAAGAAAATCCGCAACACCTTCTACCGTCTGAATCTACATCCCATTCAGTTGATGTCTGCTGATCCTGGCAGACTGGGCGATGCGGCCCTGGAATGGGGTGAGTACTACCAATATGATCCACAAATAATGGCAGGAGAACTGACTCGCGGATACACAGCGCTGAGTCAGAACACCATGCTGTTAGCCCTGTTTACGCCATTACCAGATGCCCCATGGACTGATCTTTCAGGAGGACGCCATGTTTCTTAACGCGCTTGAGCAGCAGGCTCGTCTACATCCCGATAGCGTAGCCCTGCAAGGAGAAACCCGGTTCTGGAGCTGGCGGCAATATCATGAAACCGTGATTGACACCGCAACACGATTACAGTCACTCGGAGTTAAATGTCTGGCGCTGGAAGCCGACAACAGCCCGGAGTGGGCGATCATCGATCTCGCCTGTCTGGCTTGTGGGATCATTATTATCCCTGTCCCCGCCTTCTTCACCGACGCACAAAAAGAGTGGGTACGCGCATCGGCATCGGTTGATGCGCAAATCGGCGGCGAGTTGATGGTCGGCTGGCTGAGGCATGATTTCCCATTCGGCAGACTGCAAACTCGCCAGATTACTGCTCCAACGCCCCTGCCTGCCGGGACGGCCAAAATAACGTATACCTCTGGCACTACAGGTGAACCTAAAGGCGTCTGTCTGAGCCAGGAAGGGATGTTCTGGACTGCACAAACGCTGGCCAGGGCCCTGCAGAATATCAATTCGCAAAAGCATCTGGTCACACTACCGCTCAGCATTCTGCTGGAGAATTTGTGCGGAATCTATATCCCTATGTTGCTGGGCGCACAGACAGTGGTACTGCCCTCTGCACAGATTGGATTCGCAGGTTCCAGCCAGTTTAATCCCTCTCAGTTTTTCCACGTGTTGATGAAATGGCATCCACAAAGTCTGGTGTTGGTGCCAGAACTGTTACGGGCGCTGCTCCACCTGCACCAGCAGATCCCGGAAAGCACGCAATCCTTGCGCTTTATCGCCGTCGGCGGTGGAAAAATTTCAACCCAGTTGTTGGCATTGGCGGGACAAAGCGGTCTACCGGTATTTGAAGGGTACGGCCTTTCGGAATGTGGTTCCGTTGTGGCACTGAATCTGCCTGATGCGGCAAAAGCGGGCAGCGTCGGCAAACCGTTACCGGGTATCAAGGTATCGGTTGATGCCAGTCAGCAACTGTATGTAAACAGCCCGGCCAATGCGCTGGGCTATCTGGGGACTGAACCAGCCTCGCAGAATGTTGCGACTGGCGATCTCGGCAAAGTGGATGAAGAAGGATTTATATATCTTCATGGGCGTCTAAAAAATATTCAGATAAATGCTTTTGGTCGCAATTTCTCGCCAGAATGGCCGGAAGCTGAAGCAATGGCATGTTCGGCGGTCCGACGTATTGTGATCTTCGGCGAGGGATTGCGACGCAATGTTGCCCTGGTTGATGTCTTTGACGGTCAACAGGAACTGGCCCGTGAGCAACTTCAGGCCCTCTCCGCTCGCTTGCCTGACTATGCCCGGTTCCATCGACTGCTTTTTACTTCAGTCCTGTCATCTCCCGATATGTTTACCGCCAATGGGCGTCCCCGGCGGAGCGCCATCTGGCACTCCCTGAAACAAGATATTCTCACCTGCAGTGAGGAGGAATAATCATGAGTTTTTATCAGGAACTGCAAAAACAAACCGCTGAGGACCGTCAGCGGTTACTGGCATCGCCAATCATCGCCCGCTGCCAGCAAGGCGATATTTCCCGCGCAATGTATATCCACTTTCTGACACAGGCATATTACCACGTCAGCCATACCGTGCCGCTGCTGATGTGCGCCGGCAGTCGTCTTGCTGCTTCACGTGAAGCAGTGCGAGGAGCCATTGCCGAATATATTGATGAAGAGTACGGACATCAGGAATGGATCCTCAATGATATTCGCACCTGTGGTGGCGACGCGGAAAAAGTCAGAAATGGAACGCCTGGGCTACCAATCGAAATGATGATCGCTTACCTCTACTATCGTATTGAACGAATCAATCCAATGAGCCTCTTTGGCATGGTCCAGGTACTGGAAGGTACCAGCGTGTCGATAGCATCAGCCGTTGCCGCACAAGTTGAGCATACGCTGGCGCTACCTGAGCAGGCTACCACTTATCTGCGTTCACATGGCGAGCTTGATCAGGGACATTTGCGATTTTTTGCATCTCTGATGGATACCATCACCGATAAGGACGATCAGACTGCCATTATCCACACCGCCCGTCGTGTTTATAACTTGTATGGGCAGATGCTTGAGCAACTGGGAAATGACGCAAATGAACCTGCATGACAAGACGGTTTTACTCACCGGCGCAAGCGGGGGTATCGGTCAATCGCTGGCACTGTCGCTGGCGAAAAAAGGGGCACGGCTTTGCCTTGTCGGGCGCAACGAACAGGCAATGAAGCTTCTGCAACAGACACTTCCCTATGCGGAGCGGCACAGCATTGCGCTAATGCGTAATTATTCTGATGATGAAATCAACGCCCTGGCCGCACGATTTAGCCAGGATGGTGGGCTGGATATCCTGATAAACAATGCGGGAAGTAGTCGCTTTGCGTTGTTTGAACAGCAATCTTTTGACGATATTCGTGAGCAGATCCGCGCCAACATTGAGATCCCGGCCTTACTCACCCGTGCTTTAATGCAAAAGATGAATACACCAGGGATCGTGCTCAATATAGGGTCTATCTTTGGGGAAATTGGTCATCCAGCCTGGAGCGTTTACAGTGCGACCAAAGCAGCGACACACCGTTTTTCTGAAGCATTAGGGCGTGAATTACAGGGTAGCGGCATCACGGTACTGTATGCCGCTCCGCGTTCAACAGAAACCTTGCTGAACAACGAACATGTGTATGCCCTGAATCAGAAACTCGGCAACAGTAGCGATTCCCCCGACTTTGTTGCCGCGCGACTCACCCGTCTCCTTGAAACTGAACAGAAACGCTACCGCTTTGGCGTGATGGAACGCCTGTTTGTCAAAATCAATGCCTGGTTTCCCACCGTCATCGATGGGGCATTAGGAAAAAAATTACCTGTGATTCAGTTATTTGCCAGAAAACCGCTCAAGGGAGAACATAAATGAGAATTCTACATGTACTCATTATTGCGACAGTGATACCTTTCTCTGCAATGGCGAATACGACGCTGGAAGATTTACAGCATGAGTGGTCCATTTGCCAATATCAGACGTTAGCCGCGAAAAAAGAGAGTTGTTTCAGTGCGCTCAGCCAAAAGACCCACAATGCTATTCAAGCTCACAATACCGATGCATCGTTGTTAATCTGGTCAGGTATCATTGACAGCAGTTGGGCTGGCGCCAAAGGCGGTCTTGGCGCGCTGAGCCTTGTTAAACAGGCGCGCAGTAATCTGGAAAAAGCCATTGAGATTGATCCAGGCGCATTGCAGGGGTCAGCCTGGACTAGCCTCGGTGCGCTGTATTATCAGGTACCAGGCTGGCCGATTGGTTTTGGTGATAAAGAAAAAGCCGAAGAAATGTTAAAGAAAGCGCTGGCGATCAATCCTGACGGTATTGACCCTAACTATTTTTATGGTGACTTTCTATTGCAGGAGAAAAAAAACCAGGACGCGAAGCGCTATCTGGATAAAGCACTGAAAGCTCCGGCGCGCCCAGGACGAGAGATTGCTGATAATGGACGCCGTCGTGATATTGCGAAGGATCTGGCCAGTATTAAGTAAAAAACCAGTACCCGCAGAATATACTGTGCCGCCCACTGTTCCCTGTGAACGGTACAGATATTCCCTTTTTCCTTTGACGAGAATAGCCATCACTGTGGTGATGCCTTCGTCTTTTTCAGGCTTGTCATCCACACCCAGCTCACCTATTGTAGGCGTCATTTCAGCACCGTCTGGCAGACTCTCAATTTTCTGACAGCATAGCGGACACCAAATATGATGGGCGCTATCCATGAAATTGTTAACTACAGTGCGTAAAAAAGCCCTAATTATCTCGTTGAGTTCAAAATCAAAATGGTTGAACGCTCAGATCGACCAGAGATCTCCGTGGCGAAACTCGCTCGTGAGCATGGAATCAACGATAATCGGCTGTTCAAGTGGCCAAATGAACTGTGCCACTACAGATTGACCAGGTTCGGCAACACGACGGCGATGAGGCCTGAACATTTGCCGCTCAGTTGAATCGCGCTTTTACTGGGCACATAACACAGGAAATCCATTGCATCACGTACCGCCTGACGCGTTTCAGGCACTACGCTGGGATGATTGTTAAGCACCCGCGATACAGTAGCCGTTGATACTCCTGCTTTTTTTGCAACATCTTTAATGGAAGCCATGATGATGAAATGTGCCTCTAAAAAGTAATGTCACTATAAAGTGTGATAGAGGTCAAAGATGTAAGCCAGTTCACATGTTGTTGCGTTACATGAAACCCAGTTCGCGCTCTCACTTCCATTGGCGTTAGCGCCGCAAAAAATTCAATCCCCGCGAGTTTGCTGATTTACGAGGTATTATAGGGTCTGAGGTGCGACGGGCAGCTGCATGGACTGTCTCCCGACGGATAAATGCCTTTCCTTAGTGTTTAAAACGTTCATTTCTTACACAAAGCCGCCCATCAGCCCTCCTCAAAATTAATGAACACATCTAATAAACCCTAGCTAATTACCCCATCTAATCGAATAAATAACTTTGCGTTATGCTTTTCCTCGACAACAGCCAAAGGATAACGTCATGCAAACTGTAAAACTGAACAACGGTATTGAAATGCCCCTGCTGGGCTTTGGTGTGTTTCAAATGTCTGATGCCGCTGAATGCGAAAGAGCCGTGATTGATGCCATCGACACGGGATACCGCCTGATCGATACCGCCGCGTCTTACCAGAATGAAACCCAGGTTGGGAACGCTCTGAAACAAAGCGGTATCGCCCGTAACGAACTCTTTGTAACGACCAAGCTGTGGCTGCAGGATACTCATTACGAAGGCGCTAAAGCCCAGTTCGAACGCTCCCTGAATCGTCTGCAACTTGATTATGTTGACCTGTATCTGATTCACCAGCCTTACGGTGATGTCCATGGGGCATGGCGTGCCATGGAAGAATTACAACAGGCAGGAAAAATTCGCGCCATTGGCGTCAGCAACTTCCATCCTGACAGACTGGCCGACCTTATCG
This sequence comes from Citrobacter braakii, assembly GCF_002075345.1. Taxonomy (GTDB): domain Bacteria; phylum Pseudomonadota; class Gammaproteobacteria; order Enterobacterales; family Enterobacteriaceae; genus Citrobacter; species Citrobacter braakii. Next base: position 84,960 of record NZ_NAEW01000009.1, on the reverse strand, counting down.
CCTTCAACAACGTTGCCCCTGCGGTAAACCAGATTGAAGTTAACCCCTTCAACCAGCAGCTGCATGCCGTTCCCTGGAATCAAAGCCGTGGCATTCAGCCGGAAGCCTGGGCTCCGTTTGCTGAAGGGAAAAATGGTCTGTTCCAGCATCCCGTGTTAACGGCAATTGGTCAGAAGTACGGCAAAAGCGTGGGCCAGGTTGTTCTGCGTTGGATCTTCCAGCGAGGCATCATTTCACTGGCGAAATCGGTGCGCAAAGAACGCATGGCAGAGAACATTAACATTCTCGATTTTGAACTCAGTTCTGAAGATATGCTGCAGATTGCTGCCCTCGACACTGCAACCAGCGCCTTCTTCTCTCACCGCGACCCGGCGATGGTGGAATGGCTGACCGGCCGCAAACTTGATGTTTAAGTCGCGATAAAAGAGGTATTCATTCAATGCAAAAACGTTATCTGGGTAAATCCCGACTCGAAGTATCCGCGCTTGGGCTCGGCTGCATGGGCTTAAGCCATGGCTACGGTCCGGCGACCGATACCCGTCAGGCTATCGAGCTCATTCGCGCTGCGGTTGAACGTGGCGTCACCTTCTTCGATACCGCTGAAGTGTATGGCCCCTTTCTTAATGAAGAGGTTGTAGGCGAAGCCTTAAAACCGTTTCGTGACCGTGTGGTTATTGCCACCAAGTTTGGTTTTACCTTCGGTGCGGACAACAAGCAGCAGATTTTAAACAGCCGTCCGGAGCATATCCGTGAAGCCGTGGAAGGATCATTACGCCGCCTTAAGACTGATGTCATTGATCTGCTGTATCAACACCGTGTCGACCCGGATGTCCCCATTGAAGATGTCGCGGGAACTGTGAAAGACCTGATAGCGGAAGGCAAAGTCAAACATTTCGGTCTGTCCGAAGCGGGCGCACAAACCATTCGTCGTGCACATGCCGTACAACCGGTCACTGCGCTGCAAAGCGAATACTCTCTGTGGTGGCGCGAACCTGAGCAGGAAATCCTGCCGTTACTGGAGGAACTGGGTATTGGTTTCGTTCCCTTCAGCCCATTAGGCAAAGGCTTCCTGACGGGATCGATTAAGCCAGGAACCACTTTTGGCAAGGATGATTACAGAAGCCAAGTGCCGCGTTTCGCCGAGCAGGCGATTGAAGCCAATGAAAAGCTGGTCACCTTGCTGGGTGAACTGGCGGCAGAGAAAGGCGTGACGTCTGCGCAAATCGCGCTGGCATGGCTGCTGGCACAAAAGCCGTGGATTGTTCCTATCCCTGGTACCACCAAACTACACCGGCTGGAGGAAAACCTGGGGGCTGCCGACATCATTCTTTCGCAGAAGGATACGCAGCAGATAACCCAGGCGCTGGAAACGATTAACATCGTCGGTGAACGTTACTCTCCTGAGCACCTGGCCCGCGTAGGCCGTTAATACCCGAACGGGTCTACGGACCCGTTATTGGGCGTAGCGAAGTGCATCGATCATCAGCGCAAATGCGGGCGGGTGCTGCTTACGGCTCGGGTAGTAGAGATAATAGCCGGGAAAAGATGGACACCAGTCCTGCAGAACCTGAATAAGCTCTCCTGACTTGATATAATCCTGCACTCTGTCTTCAGGCATACAGGCAATGCCAAAACCGGATAAAGCAGCATCAATCCTTTCTGCCTGCTGGTTAAACGTTACCTGCCCTTCCACTCTGACCCGTAACGGTTTCCCTTCCTTCTCAAACTCCCAGTGATAAAGCCCACCGGCAGTCGGCAGGCGCATATTGATGCACCGATGATTTTGTAGCTCGTGCGGCGTTTCAGGTGCAGGGTTTGCCGCGAAGTAAGACGGTGCTCCCACCACGGCCATGCGCATGTCCGGGCCAATTCTTACAGCAACCATATCCTTATCCACGCTTTCGCCCAGGCGGATCCCGGCATCAAAACGGCCCTCAACAATATCGACAAAGCCGTTATCAACCACCAGTTCGAGATTAATTTCCGGATATTCCCTGAGGAAAGGTTTTAACTTTGGCCATACCAGACTTCGCGCGGCATGCTCCCCAGCAGATAAGCGGATATTGCCGGAGGCAGTGCCGTTCAGTTGAACCAACGATTCCAGCTCCTGTTCAAGATCGGCAATACGCGGTTCAAGGCAGGCAATAATTCGCTCACCGGCTTCCGTAGGGGCAACGCTTCGGGTCGTACGGGTCAGAAGGCGGATATTGAGCCTTTCCTCCAGCGCCTTCATCGCATGGCTGAGTGCAGACTGAGAAACACCCAGTTTGCCCGCTGCTTTGGTAAAACTTCGCTCCCTTGCCACCACCAGAAAGATTTGCAGTTCGTTGAAGTTTTCTTTGAGCATCGGCGATTTCCTTATGGTGGCATTCCCTTCATCGCGCACTCATGAAGGGTGTTCATAGACACAATCATTTTAGCCCTATTACTGACAATAATGATAATTGATATTCTGACTGTAGAGAAAATAAGTCTGAATTATCAGAAGGTTTATCATGAAAATACTCATTGCAGGCGCGACCGGAAGTATTGGTCTTCATGTCGTGAATACCGCTATCGAAATGGGTCATCAGCCCGTGGCGCTGGTCAGAAATAAACGGAAAGTAAAATTACTTCCGCGTGGAACGGATGTTTTTTACGGCGATGTTTCAATGCCTGAAACACTTACCGATTTGCCGAAAGATATTGATGCCATCATCTTCACTCTCGGTTCCGATGGCCAGGGGCGTATTGGCGCCAGAGCGATAGATTACGGCGGTGTGCGTAACATTTTACGACTCTTCAGGGATACACCTGTACGCATCGGTTTAATGACCACGATTGGCGTGACTGAACGACTCAGTACCTGGAATCAACGCACTGAGGTTCATGACTGGAAAAGACGTGCCGAACGTCTGGTCAGAGCGAGTGGTCACCCCTATACCATCGTCAGACCCGGCTGGTTTGATTACAACAATGATGATGAACACAGAATTGTTTTGCTCCAGGGGGATCGTCGCCATGCAGGAACACCAGAAGATGGTGTGATATCAAGGCAGCAAATCGCCCAGGTTCTGGTCAGTGCCCTGACCAACGAGGCAGCAAAAAATAAAACGTTTGAGCTGGTGGCCGAACGAGGCGAAGCACCGCAGGATCTTACTCCACTGTTTGCAGACCTGCAGGCTGATGATCCACAAAAAAATGATGGCGTTTTAGATATAGACAATATGCCTCTGTATGAAGAACCTGAGTGCATTATTAACGAGCTGAACCGCACGGGGTTGCTGAAATCTATAAATAAATCATAAGCATCTCGACAAGGCTGTATCATCGCCCTCTTATAATGAGCGTTAATTTATGTTCACAACAGAAGACATCATCGATAAGATAACCCGAGCGATTGATTTAAACTTACACAAATCGCTGAAGGTAAGTTTAGCGTATCGATGATCAGGCATGCTTCAGCCAGTTTCGGAATATTTGCGCTTGCAGTATTCCCTGAAAATCAATCAGCCCTGAGCAACCAAGTTTCTTGATCAGATTCTGCCTGGCCTGGTAAATGGTTTTTAAGTGTAGATTTAACATGGCAGATATCTCAAAAACAGTTCGCCCCTCCCCTAGCTGCGTTAAAATATATTTATCTCGCGCAGTCAAGGAGATATTGAGTTCCGATTGATGCTCGTGCTTTCCACCAGCACGAGTAATATCAATAATAAATTGCTTGATTGAGGCAACATCGCTATCTACTGGCAGTCTGTAAAGTGAGATGTCATTGAGATACTGATACAGATGGCCATCAATCAGCAGCACCAGGCGATATGTATTCAGATCGTAATTTTGCTTTTTTACCGCGTCAAAGTGATTAGCGGTGAAGAAAACAAGTCGCGCCTTGTCATCTTCAAAAACGATATCTGCAAGGATATTCTTTAACCCTTGCCTGATATAGATATCATCAATCCATAAAACTGCGTTTCCAGCATGTTCCTGCATGATGTTCATCATTATGACCTCAACGAAAAATCACCATTGACCTCACCGGGCTGCGAAGTTTTATCGAGTTGAAGATGTGCCAGAATCTGTGAATAGAGATCGGTCAGTATCACATTCTTCTCATTCTTCAACTGCGTGCTGAATGCCTGAATAAGAACATCATTACTGATACAACCCTGTTTTAACATGACATTACGCTCTATATCCTTATACAAAGCGCAGCGGAAAATAAAATCTTCCGGAATTGAATTAGCCATATCAACTCCATAATATGCAGTCATAAAAATAAGAGGATGCTATGTATAGTCTTAATCCAAACAGCGAAGCGACAGAACTTACATCATACAATAATTGTGCTGTGTATTTATATTAATGTGCTATCTCATTAGACGTCATCAGCCGTATAACGTAACACTATTTCCAGGGTTTTTCTGATAATGTCTGCCTTGACAACGTCAGTTGTTGACTCCAGAGAACTAATCAGGCTTAAAATGATGTTTTTATTATTAACATTATCACCTGCCAGAATTACATTTGTCACCGCCTGCCCCAATACCACTGACTCATCTGCTAATAGTTCACCTGCATTATGGAAGTAACTTGATAAAGCTTTATCCGTCATTACACTGTGGACATTAATTTCATGAAGCATGGTAACCTCGCTTGTATAGTCTGGAGAATTATCTTTAATGTAATTTAGGGTTTTTGCTGGCACTGAAAGCACTCTCATCTCTCGTTTGTTCCGGTTTTCTGCTTATCTTCCCCGGATTAACATTTGTGAAATCATTGATAACGCTGTCAATTAATTGTTTACGTGTACCATCCATTTCACTGGCATGCATAAGCCGCAATTGCTTAATCAGTGCAGCTAACGAAACGTCTTTATGCATTCGCAAAATTTCTAGCACAGCCAAACCTGTAATTTCATGTTTCAAGCGTTCACTGTCAGGTTTCTTCATAACTCCTTCACTACTTACCCATTATCATAGTAGGGCTTTATTTTATTCGAAAAGCAGGCCGATTAACGCATTGTAATGTTTCTGTTCATTCTCACCTGATGCATTTTCAAGACGGTGCAGAAGTTTGGTACACAGTGATTTGCGACTGAGATTGCGCCCATCTTTTAGTATCTCAGTCACGATTTCGCCCAACGTTTCCTGTTGGGTTGGCAGATGCGCTTTAGCAAAGTAACGAGAAATCGCGCTTGCAGAATCAGTGCGAACGGTATGCTGCTGCATGGAGTGCTCCTGTAACAAAATGCTGGTGAATATTAAGTTTTATAACAGTAGCAAAGCTGTACCGAAAATGTGTACAACATAGCACGCTAATTTTTAGCAAAAAATGCTAAATAAATTAAATCATGTAGTTACGATGTTTCAAATCTTCATGAAATTCAATTTCTTTGTACAAATCACTTTGTGTTATCAATGAAATTGATCTGTATTAGCCCGATCACTTGTAAAGACAAAGTTAGAATTATGTATTAAAATCAGGGCGTAACCTGGTTTGTCTGATACTGACCAGACCTCTTCTCCTTCCTTGATCCCGGACTGTCCATGCTCACGACCATTATTTACCGTAGCCATCTACGTGAAGACGCCCCTCTCAAAGCGCTTGAGGATATGGTGACAGCCGCAAATATCAAAAACAGGCGATCAGATGTTACGGGGATCTTACTCTTTAACGGCCATCACTTTTTCCAACTGCTTGAAGGCCCAGAGGAGCAGGTAAAAGAGATCTATCGTTGTATTTGTAACGACCCCCGGCACCACAATATCGTTGAACTGATGTGTGATTACGCGCCAGCGAGAAGATTCGGAAATGTAGGGATGGAGTTATTTGATTTACAAAAACATGAACGGAATGACGTCCTGCAAGCTGTACTCAATAAGGGTACGTCCAAATTTCAGCTCACGTATGATGACAGAGCATTACAGTTTTTCCGCACATTTGTCCTCGCCACGGAAAAATCGAGCTATTTTGAAATACCTGCGCCTGATTACTGGAGTTTTATAACCGACAATACCTGTACCATCCTGGATGAAAGCACACTCCCGTCAGATACAGATTTCAGCTTTGCTTTTCAACCAATTATCGATCCTATGTCACAGCGCGTCATTGCGCTGGAAGCCCTTATTCGCGGTAAAGACGGTGAAACGCCCGCAACGTATTTTGACAAATTCAAACCTGAAGATGTGTATACCGCTGATCTGCAGAGCAAAAAGACTGCATTTGCAATGGCAAGCGCACTGGGACTTAATCACAAAATGCTGTCGGTTAATCTGTTACCCATGACCCTGGTAAACAGACCCGATGCAGTCAGCTTTCTTATAAACGAAATCGCGGCGCATGGACTGGTGCCTGAACAAATCATTGTAGAGTTTACCGAAAGTGAAGTTATTTCGCGTTTTGATACGTTCGCGCAGGCCGTGAAGTCACTCAAGGCAGCGGGTATATGTGTGGCGATAGATCATTTCGGGGCAGGTTTTGCCGGGCTTCAGCTTTTGTCTCGCTTTCAACCGGACCGAATTAAGATAAGCCGCGAACTCATCACTGATGTGCATAAAAGTGGACCACGGCAGGCCATCATTCAGGCCATAATCAAATGCTGCGCTTCACTGGAGATTATGATTTCTGCGGTCGGCGTCGAAAAACCTGAAGAGTGGATGTGGCTTGAATCCGCGGGTATTGAGATCTTCCAGGGTAACCTGTTTGCAAGAGCCTGCCTGAATGGTACTCCGTCTGTCGCGTGGCCAGAGAAAAAATGATTTCTCAGCGTTACAATAATTAACGTATTGTTATTACACAATAATCCCGCCACCTCTTTTATGCTGAACATAAAAATTCAGCATTTACTCCCTACGTGATAGTAAAGTAAATCTTAATTTTGCTAGAATCCTATGTATGTTTTGTACAATTTGATGCATGTTGTACAAAGTAGCAGGAACCGCATATCGGTGACGGAGAATCAGGAGTGTCTGGGGGAATTATGGCTTATTACAGCATTGGGGATGTCGCAGAACGTTGCGGGATAAATCCTGTCACCCTTCGGGCATGGCAACGACGTTACGGTTTACTCAAACCTCAACGCAGCGAAGGTGGCCACCGACTCTTTGATGAAGAGGATATTCAACGTATTGAAGAAATAAAACGTTGGATTAGCAGTGGCACACCCGTTGGCAAAGTTAAAGCATTGCTGGAAACCAGTACCCGTGAAACTGACGACGACTGGAATCAATTGCAAGAAGAGATGATGGGCATTCTTCGTATGGCGTATCCCCCGAAGCTGCGAGCCAAAATTATCGCACTCGGTCGCGCCTACCCCGTAGATGCGTTGATTGATCGCGTTTATCTTCCTGTGCGTCAGCGGTTGATACTTGACCATAATACATCCCGTATCATGAACAGTATGCTTGATGGCGCATTGATTGAATATGTAGCCACCCTGCTGTCTGAAACGCGGCGCAAATCAGGGAAAGATGCCATCCTGATGGCCTGGGATGTTGAAGACCGAACCCGTTTATGGCTCGAAGCCTGGCGTTTATCGCAATCGGGCTGGCATATTGCCGTGCTTGCTGAACCCATTGAATCGCCAAGACCTGAACTCTTCCCCGGGCAAACGCTTTTTGTCTGGACTGGTATTACGCCAACCCGCAGACAAAATGAACTTCTACAACACTGGAACGAACAAGGTTATAAAGTCATTTTTCACAGCCCGTAACCAACATGTATCGCAGTAATGAGCTGAGTAAGATAAATCTTACTAATTCTCATTTTTTGGGTGGTTATTTTGAATGCCATCCAATGAATCTGTGTTCCCTACCCGCCTGACTTAATACCCGCAGTAGCATAAAACAAAACAACATACTCACCCGTGGGTATTATTTTTTTGCAAACGACATCACCTTTTTCCTAAGTAAAATTTATTAGATCAACTGGCGCACGCCTAATACTTATTCTAGGGTTAAACCATGTCTTCTTGTACCACATTATTGTTTTTCTAAAGTAATAAATGTGGTTATTTGAAAAAGGTAAAGGATATGGCTCTAGTCTTAGACAAACGCTTAATTCTTTGTTGCTGCGCCTTTTCCATTATTCCCGTGGCAAATGCAGCAACCGTTAACGGAACATTTCAGGTACTGATGACGATTCAAAAGGCCTGTACCGTGACTGCCGGTTCGGCTTCAAATATCACGCTTGGGCCGGTGAATACCACGGCAACAAATACCAATGCAAGCAACACGATTTCGATTAATTGTTCTAAAACCACGCCCTATTTTATCGGTCTGGCGCCGTCGGCCGCCAATGGGGGGACGACGACGGGCTCAGGCGCCATGTCCTCCGTGGCTAACGCAGCCACCAATACCGATAAAGTGCCCTACCAGCTAAATCGAACATCAGCAACAGGCCCGGTGTGGGGGAACACCGCCACCGACACCGCGCCTGGAAACGGCGTAGCGGCGACGGGGACCGGGCTGGTGCAAACGTTTACTGTTTATGCCACCGCACCGAGCGCCAACTTCACTCCTGACGACTATGCCGACACGGTAACGGTTAACGTTAACTACTAACTTCAGGAAGCCACATGAGAGTAAAACTGCCTGTTCAGCAGTGTGCCTGCGCATGCCTGTTAGGGATGGTTGCGAGCCTCAACCCTGCCGCCGCCAGCGGGCTGCAAATCGCCCCGGTCACATTAACTTTGCTCGCGACGCAAAATGCCGATGGTATCTGGCTTAGTAATGCGGGTGAAAATGTGCTCAATGCCCAGGTTCGGGTTTTTCGCTGGAGCCAGAGCGCTTACGGCGACAAACTTTCCCCCTCTCAGGGGCTGGTCATTAGCCCGCCGATGCTGGCATTAGCCCCCGGAGAACGTCAGTTGATTCGCGTTATTCGGACCGGCCCACCTTCGGCACATGCTGAAGACGCTTATCGGTTATCGATAGATGAGTTACCGCCTGCAAAAGTAGAAAAAAATAAGCTTCAGTTTGTGCTGCATTATTCCGTCCCCGTTTTCATTCAACCAACATCAGCGGCGCAAACGCAGGCTAAATTGCAATGGAAATTACAACAGCTTGATGGCAAAAAATTTATTGAAGTGAGTAACCAGGGAAATGGGCATGCACAATTATCTGCTGCAACATTTATAAGCCCTGACGGTGCTAAAAAAGTTATTACGCCCGGACTGTTAGGCTACGTTTTACCCGGCTCAACAATGCGCTGGATAGTCTCCCCGTCGGCCAGTAATACTCATGATGGCGGGAAAGTTGAAGTCACAATCAATGGCAAAAAAACAGTACAAGATCTGTAACAGATCCTGGCTTCTGGTGAAATATTGCTTTCTCAATGGAGTATTAATATCGGGAATGGTTTGCGCACAAACGCTGAATAATAACCTGAACGAAGATGGTGTTATTAATGGCGCAGCGCAGCTCGTGGGGGTCAATTTGTATCTCGACGTCACCTTAAATGGGAATCCCGTTGGGCTGGTGCATTTGGGTTACGATAATGGAAAGCTCTATGCAGGGGCAGATACCCTGCGAAAAATGGGCTTTCGCTTTGCGCCTGACGCCACTCACGCCGTCTGCCTGAACGATATCCCCGAGCTAACCATTGACTATAACGTTCAGTTGCAAACGCTTTCGCTTACTGCGCCACTCAGTTCACTCGATCTTGCGACCACGCAGCTTAACTCCCCCGTAGAGACCGCGCCGACGGCGACAACATCACGCGGAGCGCTGCTCAATTACGATATCTATACCCAACAGGGGGATGAAAGCGCAATAAATACCTTCAGCGAACTCCGCGCTTTCAATGCTGCAGGCGTGCTCAGCACCACCCAGTTGACGCAGTACTCCACCGAGGAAAATGCGGATAACAGCGTTGAGCGACTCGATACCAGCTGGCGTACGTCATTTCCCGAAACGATGCTGGCGGTAACCGTTGGCGATACCCTGACCAGTTCACTTATCTGGTCCCGACCGACGCGTATCGGCGGCATTCAGATAGGAACCGATTTTGGTTTGCGGCCCTATATGCCAACCACCCCGCTCCCTGCATATCTTGGCTCCGCGACGTTGCCGTCAAACGTTGAGCTGTACGTCGACGGCGTCAGGTACTACAACGGAGAAGTCCCCGCGGGTAGCTTTCAGATCAACACAATGCCGAACATCAGCGGCGCGGGAACGGGTCAGGTGATGATGACGGATGCGCTGGGCAGAACGAGCGTACAAAATTTTTCGTTCTACAACGATCAGCAACTGCTGCGGGAAGGATTAACTGCCTGGTCTGCAGAACTGGGTACGGTACGCGAAAACTATGGTTACTCCTCTTTTGATTATGCCAGCGCACCGGTACTGAGCGGTACATGGCGTCGTGGGTTTAGCAATACGTTCACCGCCGGGACTCACGCTGAAACCAGCGATGGACTGATTAACGCGGGCTTCAGTAACGACTGGATCCCAGGCACCCGCAGCGGCACGTTTTCGACCTCAGTTGCCGCAAGTACCGACTCAGGAAAGAACGGTTTTCTGTACAGTTTTGGTTACCGTTGGTCCGGCGAACGGTTTAATTTCAGTACCAGTACGACGGCCACTTCCGGCGATTATCGTGATGTCGCCACCCATTATGGCGAGCCGCCACCGACGCTTAACAGCAATACGGTCATTGGCTATTCGCTGGAAGCTGCCGGTAATGTCAGCCTGAGTTACCTGCAGTTTCGTTATCCGCACGAAAATGCGGTGCGCTACGCCAACGCCAGCTGGTTCAAATCGATTACCGACAACATTTCACTGAATGCCGGATTCAACCAAAACATCGACGATAACCGCGATCGCAGTCTCTATTTGATGGTGACAATAACCACTGATAATAATCTCAGTGCCAGCAGCACCCTACAACGCACCAATGATGAAACCGGCTACCAGCTCAACGCCAGCCTGACGCCCCCTGCCGACGGTGGTTGGGGATGGAATCTGGCCGCCAGTCAGCAGGCTTCCCGGCAAAGCGGTCAGGGAGAAGTGGGATATCTGGGTCGTTATGGTAAAGCGTACGCGGGATTCAGCCGTTTACCGGATAACCATTACGGCTACGCAGGCGCCACCGGATCGCTTGTTACCATGGGCGGCGGCCTGTTTGCAGCACGAGAAATCAACAATGGCTTTGCCGTCGTATCAACTGACGGCGTTCCTGACGTCCCGATTAAATTACAAAATAACCTGATTGGTCGCAGCGACGACCAGGGGCTATTGCTGGTCACGCCGCTGAACAGTTATCAAAAAAACCTGATCAGTATTGACCCTATGGATCTCCCCGCCAATATGCGGATCGCACGCGTTGAGACGAATGCAACGCCTGCCGATCGTTCCGGTACATTGGTTAGCTTTGGCATTACCCCTATACGCGCTGCGCAGGTCATCCTCGTCGACAATCAGGGTAAACCCATTACCGAAGGCAGCATGGCATACGCCATCAGCGGAGCAGGACAATCGTCTGTCGTTGGTTTTGATGGGATGACCTGGTTCGACACGCTGGAACAGCACAACGCGCTACGCGTTGAGACAGACACCGGCAGTTGTCGCGTGCAATTTGACTATCCCGCTTCCGCAAAGGGGATTGTGCAAATAGGTCCACTGGTTTGCCGGCCACACTAACAGGAGTGCGCTCATGAGGTTAAGGCATCTGTTACTCATCGCAGCCGTACTCTTTTGTCCGGCGATTAGCCATGCCGTAACCTGTTCGGTGAGCAATGTACAACCCATAAATTTGGGCTCAGTCAATCCGCTGTCTGCAACAGGCGCAACGTCATCAATGACGTTCAACTACACCTGCACCAAAGAGCTTGGCGAGGTGCTGGCAGGGATCAACCTCTGTTTTAATATTGGCGCCTCAGCCGTCAGTGGCCAGGTGACACCTCGAAATATGTCATTAAACGGAACACCTGCCAGAACGCTGGCATACCAGCTTTACCAGGATGCCGGGCACACTAAAGTCTGGGGGAGTCAGTATCAGTCGGGAACAACTTTTCCAATGATACAGCTTAACCTGCTGAATCTGACGCCAGTGACGGGCTCACTCACGGTATCAGCACAGATTGTCACGCCACAAACCTCAGCGGTCCCCGGAAGCTATCAGGATAGCTATACGGCGGCGACAGCCCTTGTCACCCTCAATCCTGGATTGCTTTTCCCGCCGACCACCTGTGGCGATACCGTTGCCGCCAGGCTTCCCTTCACCGTATCGGCGACGGTCAGCAAACAGTGCAATATCACCTCTGCAACCAATATTAGCTTTGCGCCCGCCGGCGCGACCGGGCGTAACCTAACGGCTTCAAATACCGTGGGCGTAGCATGTTCCAATAACACGCCTTACACCATCGGACTTCAGCCCTCTAACGGCAATACGGCAGGCAGCGGCGTGATGGCCGGCACAGGGTCAAATACGGACAAGGTCCCCTACCAGCTTAGCTCGACGCCGGGGCCGTCCGGAACGGTTTGGGGCAATTCATCGCTCAATACCGTCGCGGGCAACGGTACGGGAACCACCACCACCTACCCGGTTTACGCCACCGTTCCCAGCGCGAACTACACGCCTGACAACTATGCTGATACCGTTACCATCGCCGTGACCTACTGACCCCAGCTTAATCGCAATAAAGCAAATACATTTTATTATCATATTATTTACTTTTAGAGGTGCGTCATAAATCTGACAAATTGCGATTTTTATAAATCATGCATATTAAATTATCCAGCCAGCAAAATTACCGAAATATCAGCACAATCAAAGAATAACTATTCACTTCTCAGCTAAAGCCCACACGCTTCATGCCGATAAACCGTGTTAGCCGGACAGGCCATTCCATGAAATAAATGTTAAATTTAGGTTCATATGGTGTGATTCACTGTATACCACGGCCAAATTAAGAACATATTACTTTTATAACTAAGGTTTATCATGGATAAGTTATCTTACGCTTCAGATAGCAGCACATCTGCCTGGAATACCTACCTGCAACAAATCGAGCGTGTGGCCCCTTACCTGGGCGAACTTTCCCATTGGGTGGATACCCTGCGCCACCCAAAACGCGCGCTGATTGTCGATATCCCGGTGCAGATGGATGACGGTACTATCCGTCATTTTGAAGGGTATCGCGTGCAACATAACCTCTCCCGCGGGCCGGGCAAAGGCGGTGTGCGTTATCATCCTGATGTTGATCTTAATGAAGTGATGGCCCTGTCCGCATGGATGACCATCAAATGCGCAGCGTTGAACCTGCCGTACGGCGGTGCGAAAGGTGGTGTGCGCGTCGATCCGTTCTCGCTTTCCGAAGGTGAACTGGAGCGTTTAACCCGCCGTTATACCAGCGAAATCGGCATTATCATCGGGCCGCAGAAAGACATTCCTGCGCCGGATGTGGGGACTAACGGAAAAGTAATGGCCTGGATGATGGATACCTACTCCATGAACCACGGCACCACCGTGACCAGCGTGGTCACCGGTAAACCTATTCACCTCGGCGGCTCGTTAGGCCGTGATAAAGCCACCGGTCGTGGTGTTTTCGTCAGCGGTCTGGAAGTGGCGCGTCGTGCCAACATCGACGTTGAAGGCGCTCGCGTAGCGGTGCAAGGTTTTGGTAACGTCGGCAGCGAAGCCGCCCGCCTGTTCGCGGCAGCAGGAGCACGCGTGGTCGCGATTCAGGATCACACCGCAACGCTGTTTAACTCAACGGGTATCGACATGGCCGCGTTGTCTGCCTGGCAACTGGAGCACAAACAGATTGCCGGTTTCCCGGGCGCTGAAACCATTGCCAGCGAAGCCTTCTGGAGCCTGGAGATGGATATTCTGATCCCGGCCGCGCTCGAAGGCCAGATCACCCGTCACCGCGCGGAAACGCTGACCTGTAAACTGGTACTCGAAGGCGCTAACGGCCCAACCTATCCGGACGCCGACGACGTTCTGGCAAGCCGCGGTATCGTGGTTGTCCCAGACGTTGTTTGTAACGCCGGCGGCGTAACCGTCAGCTACTTCGAATGGGTTCAGGACATGGCTAGCTTCTTCTGGAGCGAAGAAGAGATTAACAATCGCATGGACAAAATCATGACCGATGCGATGGTACACGTGTGGGAAAAAGCGGCAGAGAAATCCTGCTCACTGCGTACGGCAGCCTACATTGTTGCCTGCGAACGCATTCTGCTGGCACGTAAAGATCGCGGAATTTATCCGGGCTAACGCCGAAATCGACCTTGCCTACAAACCACCTGCTCTGCAGGTGGTTTGTTTTCCATAAACACCCGTGAATCAGCTTCCCGGCCAAATACGGCCCAACCTCTCATTTTCGCTGTTTTATGCACCATGACGTTCCAATACGGAACATTATTATGTTGCTACGTTTCGTATTGAAACGCCCATTACAGCAATTTTCTTTTGCCAACCCGTGTGCAAAATTACCTTATCGGCAGCGAGCAGTCGCCGTGGCGTTGTATAACCCGATACCCTACATCAGATGACTGCCCGAATCTGGCAGCCATCCAGGACTGTCTGCGGAGCATAAATAATGAAAAAATTGATTAACCGTGTTGAAGACGTACTGACTGAACAACTCGCCGGACTGGCGAAAGCGTATCCTTCCCTGGCACTGCATCAGGATCCGGTATATGTCACCCGCGCAGATGCGCCGGTAATGGGCAAAGTGGCGCTGCTTTCCGGCGGCGGCAGCGGACACGAGCCTATGCACTGCGGCTATATTGGTCAGGGCATGCTCTCTGGTGCCTGCCCGGGTGAAATTTTTACCTCACCCACGCCGGATAAAATGTTCGAATGCGCCATGCAAATTGATGGCGGCGAAGGCGTACTGCTGATCATCAAAAATTACACCGGCGATATTCTTAATTTCGAAACCGCCACCGAGCTGTTGCATGAAAGCGGCGTCAAAGTCACCACCATGGTAGTGGATGACGACGTGGCGGTGAAAGACAGTCTGTATACCGCCGGTCGTCGTGGTGTGGCGAATACCGTATTGATCGAAAAACTGGTCGGCGCGGCCGCCGAACGCGGTGACTCACTGGAAGTCTGTGCGGCGCTGGGTCGTAAACTGAATAATCAGGGCCACTCCATTGGGATAGCCATTGGCGCCTGTACCGTTCCGGCCGCCGGACAACCGTCGTTCACGTTGCAGGATAACGAAATGGAGTTTGGCGTGGGTATCCACGGGGAACCGGGCATTGACCGCCGCACCTTCACTTCCCTCGATCAGACCGTTGATGAAATGTTCGATACCCTGCTGGAAAACGGCAACTACAGCCGTACGCTCCGCCACTGGGACAACGTTCAGGGCGCGTGGCAGGAAGGCAAAGAAAGCAAGCGCGCGTTGCAAAGCGGCGATCGCGTCATTGCGCTGGTCAATAATCTCGGTGCGACGCCGCTGTCAGAACTCTTCGGCGTGTATAACCGCCTCGAAAGCCGTTGCCAGGACGCCGGCATCGTCATTGAGCGCAACCTGATCGGTTCTTACTGTACCTCTCTGGATATGACCGGCTTCTCAATCACCCTGTTACAGGTGGATGACGACACGCTGAGCTTATGGGATGCACCGGTTCACACCCCTGCTCTCAACTGGGGTAAATAAGGAGATACATGATGTCCCTCAACAGAACACAAATTGTTAACTGGCTCTATCGCTGCGGTGAGATCTTCACCACCGAAAGTGATTTTCTCACCGGTCTTGATCGGGAAATTGGTGATGCCGACCACGGTCTGAACATGCACCGCGGCTTTAGCAAAGTCGTCGAAAAGCTGCCGTCCATCGCCGATAAAGACATTGGTTTTATTTTGAAAAACACCGGCATGGTGCTGCTCTCAAGCGTCGGGGGGGCCAGCGGTCCACTGTTTGGTACCTTTTTTATCCGCGCCGCCCAGGTGACCCAGGCTCATCAAAGCCTGACGCTTGAGGAGTTGTATCAAATGATTCGTGATGGCGCGGAAGGTGTGATTAGCCGCGGTAAAGCTGAACCTGGCGACAAAACCATGTGCGATGTCTGGCTGCCGGTAGTGGAATCTTTACGCCAATCCTGCGAGCAAAAGCTGAGCGTACAGGCGGCGCTGGAAGCGGCAAGCCAACAAGCGGAAGCAGCAGCGCAAAGCACCATCACCATGCAGGCCCGCAAAGGCCGCGCCAGCTATCTCGGTGAGCGCAGCATTGGGCATCAGGATCCCGGCGCAACGTCCGTAATGTTTATGATGCAAATGCTGGCTCAGGCGTCCAGAGAGTAAGGATAAAGCGATGGTAAACCTGGTTATTGTTTCTCACAGCGCCCAGTTGGGCGAAGGCGTCGGCGCGCTAGCCCGGCAGATGTTAATGGGTGATGGTTGCAAAATCGCTATTGCCGCAGGCATTGACGATCCAGAGAATCCGATTGGCACCGATCCTATCAAGGTGATGGAAGCCATTGAGTCCGTGGCCGATACGGATCACGTGCTGGTGATGATGGATATCGGTAGTGCGCTACTGAGTGCGGAAACCGCGCTGGAACTGCTCGATCCGGCCATTGCCGCCAAAGTACGTTTGTGCGCCGCGCCGCTGGTCGAAGGCACGCTCGCCGCAACGGTTAGCGCTGCCGCAGGTGCTGACATCGAGCGGGTCATCTGTGATGCCATGAACGCCCTCGATGCCAAATGTGAGCAACTGGGTTTACCTTCGTCATCTGCAGCAAAGCCGACATCTGCCGAATTCGCGCCCGATGCAGATGCTCATTCAGTGGCCATTGTGGTGAAAAACCCAAACGGCATTCATGTGCGTCCGGCTTCCCGGCTGGTTTCCGCGCTGTCTGGCTTTAACGCCGATATGTGGCTGGAGAAAAATGGCAAGTGCGTCGTCCCTGATAGCCTGAATCAGATTGCCCTGCTGCAGGTACGCTGTAACGACACGCTGCGCCTGATTGCCAAGGGCGAACAGGCAGAGGATGCGCTGGCCGCATTCAAACAGCTGGCGGCTGAGAATTTTGGTGAATCGCTCGAGCCCGCGCATGCTGATACCGTGGTGACGAAGGTTCCCTCACAGGTCACGGGGACGGCATTCTGTTACACACCGTTCTCACCACAGGTAAGCCAGCAGCCTGTAGCCTCACTCCAGATTGAGCAGCAACGGTTACGGGTCGCTATCCAAAGCACGCTGAACGACTTAAGCGAGCTAACCGCGCTTGCAGAAGAGAGATATTCCGCAGATATCGCCGCTATTTTCTCCGGTCACCACACGCTGTTGGACGATCCGGATCTGTTCGATATGGCTTGTGATCTAATGCGTGAAACGCAGTGCAGCGCGGCCTGGGCCTGGCATCAGGTGCTGAGCGATCTCAGCCAGCAGTATTTACAGCTCGACGATCCTTACCTGCAGGCGCGATACATCGATATTGAAGATTTGTTGTCTCGTTCTCTGCAGTATTTAACGGGAGAGACTGCACAAATTCCCGCGTTCATCCGCCCCACTATTTTGGTCGCGGAGGTCATCTATCCATCTACGGTGCTGCAACTCGATCCGAAGACCATCAAAGGCATCTGCCTGCGGGACGGGAGCGAAGCGTCCCACCCGGCGATTATCGCCCGTGCAATGGGGTTATGTTGGTTATGTCAGCAAGGCGAGGCCATCGAGAGTATCACGATGGGTGATACCCTGACCCTTGACAGCGTGGCCCAGCGGATAACCCGCGCGGACTGATGTCGGTTGCACGCCCTTTGCCGACAAAGGGTGTGCATCTTTTCGATTCGCGTCGGGAAATGTCTGTTTATTCGCAAAATGGGGCGTCGATCACGCGCAACGGTCGATCCTGAACTAAGGTTTTCTCATGGTAAATGCCGCTGCTTCGGCACACCCTAAGGAGATTAACCGATGATAACGCCTGCAACTCGCCATCCAGGCCTGCTCTCTGTTGCAATAAAACTGACGCTCGCAAGCACCTTTTTTGCCCTTTCCTCTTTTGCCGTCAACGCCGAGGACGCGCCAACCGCAACGCCTCAGCCGCCTGATATTTTGCTTGGCCCACTGTTTAACGATGTACAAACGGCCAAACTGTTTCCTGACCAGAAAACCTTTGCTGACGCCGTCCCTAACAGCGATCCATTAATGATCCTTGCCGATTACCGGATGCAGAAAAATCAGTCCGGATTCGACTTACGTCATTTTGTGGAAGTGAATTTCACCTTGCCGAAAGCTGGCGAGAAATACGTCCCTCCAGCCGGGCAATCGCTGCGCGAGCATATTGACGGACTGTGGCCGGTACTCACTCGTTCGACAACCGACGCTGAAAAATGGGACTCTCTGCTGCCGCTCCCGGAACCGTATGTCGTGCCTGGCGGGCGTTTTCGCGAAATATATTATTGGGACAGCTATTTCACCATGCTGGGGCTTGCCGAGAGCAATCACTGGGATAAGGTCTCCGACATGGTGGCAAACTTCGCTTACGAGATTGATTCCTGGGGGCACATTCCTAACGGCAACCGCACCTACTATCTGAGCCGTTCTCAACCGCCATTCTTTGCCTTTATGGTGGAACTGCTGGCGCAGCATGACGGGGATGACGCGCTGAAAAAATACCTCCCGCAGATGCTCAAAGAATACACCTACTGGATGGAAGGCGTCGAAACGCTCCAGCCCGGTCAGCAGAATAAGCGCGTGGTTAAACTGGATGACGGCACCATTTTGAATCGCTACTGGGATGACCGCGATACGCCGCGGCCAGAGTCTTGGGTGGAGGATATCGCCACAGCGAAAAGCAATCCGAACCGACCGGCCACAGAAATCTACCGCGACCTGCGTTCTGCCGCCGCGTCGGGTTGGGACTTTAGTTCCCGCTGGATGGATAACCCCAATCAACTAGGCACCCTACGCACCACCAGCATTGTTCCAGTCGATCTCAATGCGTTGATGTACAAAATGGAAAAGATGATCGCCCTCGCCAGCAAGGCCGCCGGGGATAATGCCAAAGCTGCACAATATGAAGGCTTCGCTAATGCCCGACAAAAAGGGATCGAAAAGCACCTGTGGAACGACAAAGAAGGCTGGTATGCCGATTACGATCTGAAGAGCCACAAAGTACGTAACCAACTCACGGCCGCCGCCTTGTTCCCGTTGTATGTCAATGCAGCAGCAAAAGATCGCGCCAGTAAAGTGGCCGCGGCAACCCAGGCGCATTTGCTGCAACCCGGCGGCCTGGCCACCACGTCGGTGAAAAGCGGCCAGCAGTGGGATGCTCCCAACGGCTGGGCCCCGCTCCAGTGGGTCGCCGCATCGGGATTACAGAATTATGGTCAGGATAATGTCGCCATGGACGTGACCTGGCGATTCCTCACCAACGTGCAGCACACCTACGATCGTGAGAAAAAGCTGGTTGAAAAGTATGACGTGAGTAGCACAGGCACTGGCGGAGGCGGCGGCGAATATCCGTTGCAGGATGGTTTTGGCTGGACCAACGGCGTAACGCTAAAAATGCTCGACCTGATCTGCGCCAAAGAAAAGCCCTGTGACAGCGTGCCCGCATCGCGCCCGGCCCCGGCAAGTACCACGCCAGTCGAGCCTAAAAAACAGGCTCAGCCGACGTCTTAACGCCGTTACCTGAAGCGTTTTACTCCCCGAATCCGCGCTGCGTCGCGGATTTTTTCTGGCTTATATTTCGCCATTCCTGTTGTCTCTACGCCATCTAGCCCTTATGGGGTATTCCGGGTTTTCATCCGTGAGAAATTGATTCTGAACATGTTTTTATTCGCTGTATATGTAAATATATAGCGATTTTATCACCTTCAGGATAACAATTATGCCACTGACAAGACGGATGTTTGCCCAGCTTGTGGCATCTGCATTGCTGCTACGCCATCTTCCCGCCTTGGCTCAAACTGATGCGCCGCGCGATAAATAAACACGATCCGCGCGATAAATGAGAAGCGAAATCCCTTTCACATATTGAAAATTAATTACAGTAACGCGCGAGATGGTTGGTTGTTATTCCACTCCTTTGTTAACCATATCCAGCTTAAATTTCAGGTTATCCGCATTCCAGTCTCCACCACCTTCCGGCGTGGTCAGTATTTTGCTGAATGTGGTGTAACCTGTGGTATCGGCGTTTCGTTCGGTGATGGTTTCTGCCGCAAGCTGCGTGGTGCCTTCCGTTATCTGGTAGTTAAGGCGGTTATTGGGCGCAATGGAGTCTTTATAGACGATATTCAGCGACGCCCCCAGTATTGACTTTCCGGCAATGTCCGGAACGTTAAACGTCACGCTCGCGGGTTGTTCAACAGGTTTAATTGCCAGTACGCCCAGGTCGTTGTTGGGGTCGAGGGTGTTTAACGCCGTCACGATATCCTGATTTTTCGTGTTGGTGTGCTTATCCCCGCTGTAGCTGGCAACGGTGAACGGCTCCAGGGTGAGATTACCCAGCAGTTGCGGCGTTACCGTTCCGTCGCTGTTGTAGTCCAGTTCGGCGATGTAGATATCATCGAGCATGAAGGTAAAACCATCAGCAGACGCTACCGTGAAGCCAGCGCTGTCTATTCCCACACGGAGAAGAAGCGGGTAACCCTGCTGGATGGGTCGTGTGGCAGTCAGGACAGACTGCTTATTAACGAATGCCTGCGCTGTAAGAATGTTGTTGCTGGCAGCGCTTACAACGACTTCATAATAAGCGCTGCTGTCCTCAGTAAGCGTACCCGCTATGGGCTGGGTGGATATGGACGAATTATTGACAATGTTTAACATTTTTTCACCGCGCTGACTGGCAGGTACCGCACTCTGGGTTAACCGTATTCCCACCTGAACCGCTTTCTGCTTCAGCTGGCTCGGGTCTTTCAGAAGCAGAATATCAACATAGCTGACTCGCTGCCGGGTCTGCGTTTTACCCACAAGACCATAAAAGGTGTTCCCCAGTACCGTCATCTGCCCGATACTGAACGTCGTGGGATTATTTGAAATACCATTGACTGCAGTGATACCACAGTTATTTAACGCCAGTACCGGATACTGGCCCAGCTCACCCGGTGTAATCTGTTTAAAACTAATCAGCTCTTTAATCTTCATTGCTGCCAGGGGATTTGCGCCTGCCATGTCAGACCTCCGTCACTAATAAATAACCGTAAACACTTTTCACGGGCTTTTGTAAATCCGCGCCACTGTCCAGCGTCGTACCGCAAACAGCTTTTACCGGGATACTGAGCGTATTACCGCCACTAACGATATCGCCAGAGAGCGCTTTAGCGGGTATCGCCATACCTGCCTTAATCAGGGTGTTGCCATATACCGCGCGAACATTGATGCGGTTTTCCGGTGTATCCGGGCGGTCGTCTGGCTTATCCGGGTCAACAGGTTTATCCGGGTCAACAGGTTTATCTGGATCAACAGGTTTGTCCGGGTCAACGGGTTTATCTGGATCAACAGGTTTATCCGGGTCAACGGGTATGTCCGGGTCGACGGGCTTATCCGGGTCAACGGGCGGTGTGGGTGGTTCTGGCGGCGTCACATCATCAAAAATCGACCCCGATGAGACGCTGACCGACAGACTGTATCCCTGCCAGCTTTCCAGAGCATCACGCAGACTGCAAAGCGTGAAACGGTCAATGGCTTCCCAGCGGGGCAGATGGGCGGCCTCATCAGCCGTCATGGACTGCGGCGGATAGCACCACGAAGTACCTTCAGTCATTTCCTCCCGGAGAGTGGTATTACCTTTACATAGTCTGACCCGGTAACGGGTACCTGCCTCCGGCCCGACATTGCCGCCCTGGGTAGGTAACAGACTGCTGCCCTGCAGAACCCGATCGCGATGCGACCAGGTGAAAGTGATCCTCCCGGTACCCGTGACCGTCTGAACCGGCTGATTATTGATGCGCAGGTTACCCGGAGGATATGGACGCTCCGGCCTGTGGGACAGTGTAATACGGTTTTCAGGGGCATCCGCTACAGCCAGGACACTGGCCGAGGTGCGGGTCAGTAATTTAACGCTGACAACTTCGCCTGCCAGATATTCCTGGGGATCAACAACAATCTCTTTACTTATAAACCAGACAACGGCCCCGGCGGCATGAGCGGCGGGTATCGTATCAGCACACCCTCGCCCCAGCGTCAGACTGCCATCGTTATTGTTGACTGACTGAATGAGCGCGATTTCTTCATCAATCAGGATACTGTCACCTGCCACTGGCCACGGTTCTGAAACAGAGACGTTAATCCTCGTATCCAGCGGCCCCAGCGGAGTCTGCAGAACTGTCAGGGGCGTCCAGTCACCCAGCCCGGCTCTGTTGTAATCCTGGTTACCCGACCTCGTCAGCAGTTCGTAATTGATTGCCTGACTCCCCGGTGATGACGCCATGACGCCTGTATATCCGGCATCGTCAGGGAGTTGCTGAATATCCTGATCGCTTAAGACGGTACTCAGCAGATAATAGGGGATTTCCGTTACTTTCAGCAGCGTGACAGGATGTGCCGTATTGTCAGGCGGTATCCACTGGCTGTCCTGCTGACCACTGCTGTAGGACTGAGAAGGCAGACCAAAAACATCCTGCAGCGCGGTAACCTTCAGACTGCCGTCATCCTGCTCACGCATACCCCCCACCCGCAGGATCATATTTTTGATACCCCGGTCCGGCACAGAAATACGAAAACAGTCTGCCGGAGCCAGAATACCGGCGCGGCGATCCATAAAAATAACCAGACGCGTGAGACCACTTACGCCAGATTCCAGTTCACGCTGGGCAACCCTGGACGCCAGTTCGTGCGTGGGTATCGCTTTATAATCCACTGACTGGCTGATGAGTCCCACAGACTGGATGGATGCCAGATTTTTAGCCCGCACCGTATCATCTTTATTTGTCACAGGGTCATGCCAGGTAACAACAACCTCATTGACCATTTTATCGGCGCTACTGCTGTCATCATCCTGAACACGTAATATGCCATTGTCATAAGTAAATAATGGTAATTTTTCCGGATCATAATCATCGCGAATTAATTTCGCGGTTAATTTCCCGGTGGTTAAATCGCCATACTGAACTCCGCCAATATGATCAAGAATCTGCTGAATAAAGGTATCCAGACTGTCCTGACGGTTATAACGAAAACACAGACCAAACTTTTCATCATAAAGTTTATCTGCCATACGTTTATAAGCGTCGGTATCAATATCTTCAAAGGACAACCCCCGCCCCCAGTCACGATTAGTCGCACACTCTATTAATATATGCGCGGGATTCATGGCATGAATGGTGTGCAGATTATCATTGCGTCCGTCAGGATTACCCACCGGTGGGTTAAAAATGGGGCCTCCCGGTCCCGGCGGTATTATCATATCCGAGTTGTTTACCGCACCGCCGCAGTTCACATTTGCGTTATCGTTGCGCAGGACAATCAACGCTTTTTCCGGATACCACGCGTTATTGTTGTCCCAGCCTTTCAGTACTCGACGGACACGGTATTTCCACGGTTTCGGGCTGGCGCTGTAGGCGCTTATCATCCCGGAGAAAAAAGTGGTGACCACACCACGAAATCCCGGCACCACGCCTTTCAGTAATCCTTTAAGCCTGTCAGAAGGAACCTGGTCACTTTCGCCCATACAGAATTCCAGTGTTCCCCGGATACCGCCTTCGCCCCCCACATCTGTTCCGCCAAATAAGCCCTCCTGATTAATATAGATAGCTTTATTGGCGGTTACCTCACGCAACGTTCCGGCAAAAACATATTTATCATCAGCGGTAATGGCGACTATTTCATCCACGGGACCACGCCCCAGACCGGACTGAATATCCCAGGAGTATTTATAGCCGACTGTGACCTTTTTCTTTTTCCCCATGATATGCGTCCCGGTTATAAATACAGTGAGATGTTTTCTGTCAATTAAGGTGATTAAATCAGACAGCGAATTTAATCTGGCAAACTTTTATTCTGCAACGCGTCCTGGCGGGCAAATTCAACCAGCCGGACTGCCAGTTCATCGCCGGTGGACAATAATATTTCAGCATCAATAAAACCATCGCGAATAAACCGGCGAAAATCCAGTCCATAACGCCGTGCAAACTGGCGGGCTCCCTGCGGACAGTAACCCGCCTGACGAACATGAACCAGCGTGACCCGCAGGACCGTATTATTTTTTGATGGCGGCATAACGATAATTCCCGTAAGCCAGGACAAACCAGTCCTGGGTCCAGCAGTCACCAAAGAAAATACACTGGGCCGTCCCTTCCTGCGCCTGCGGGAATTCCCAGTTATCTGCGGTTTCCGGCTTCGCGTTGCTGCCCTGATTTTTTCTGGCGACCGCCACACTGATAAAATAGGATGCCACCAGAACTGCCACGTAATACGCTATCTGAACCCACATATTGCCTCCATTAAAACACTTTAATAATTTCCCATGGCGAAATACCCGGCATATGCGGACATCCGCCATAGTTAAGCTGATTGCTGAATTTTTTTGCGCAGGTTTCCAGCGTCAGATCACACCCCGGATACGCCGTGATGACCATGCCAGTACTGATTCCCTGTCCGCCACCGAATAGCTGCAGTACGCTGTCGCTGTGAGTACGAATTCCCCGGCGCTGCAGAAAACCATCATCCGTCCATTCAATATACCCGCCACTGAAATACCCCTGCGTTGTTCCGGCGGGCAGCGTGACCGTGATACCACTGCCCGTAACGGCAGTAACCGGCAAATCCCGGACAGCCATTCGCTCTGCGCTGACCCGACAGTTGTGATCGTAAAGAGAATAAGGGCATCCACGCCCCCAGGTCAGCCGCAGTCCGGTACGCGTAAAACTGCTGGCCACGCCGGTTGACAGCAGTTTTACCTGTTCCGGCGATTCGCGCCGCACTTCGCTGACAGACCCCACCCAGACGGTATGGCACTCCTGAGCCGGGTCAGTGTTATGCCAGCGATATACCCGGACCTGCACCGGACTGGAGGGGGGAATGCCGCGAAACAGCTGCACCACAGGGTTGTTACTGGCCAGCGAGATTTCGACATTATCACCGGTACCCTGCATGAAACCGCCGTCCCTGATGGCTACCGCCTCCCAGTGCTGCCCCAGCATGGTCAAATCCATATCGGCACTGGTGTAACGCCAGAACTTATTGCCCAGACTGAACTGGTACAGCATAACCGGCTGACCTGCCGCCACGCTGTATTCCTGACTATTCCAGCTCATCGCGTACTCCCCTGAAATTAACTGTAATATTCGCGCAGCCGTCTGCGTCAGTGATATGTTTCCAGGCGATATCGTCGCTGTCATTACGGCACAGCGTGAGCCAGGAGACCTTGAAAATATCGGGCTGCTTAAGTGTCAGTCCGTCACCATCGAGGGTGAGATGCTCTGTCGCGCTGTCAGCGGCAGCAGCGGACACAATGCGCCGGTAATACACCCCCTGATGAGTTTCGATACGAATATCCTGGCGTCCCGGTTGCGGTCCGAAGCGACTGATGCCACAGGCCACAATAAGCATCACATTTCCTGTCATGGATAAGGGCGTGAAATCACTGCACTGGCTGCCGACCCAGACCGGGCGCTGACGCCCGTAAAGCGAGTAAAACAGCGCACGCAGCGTGGCCTGAGTCTCCCGTCCTGCCGCCAGCCAGTGGTGACGCTGCAGGGTAAAGGCCCGTCCGGCCAAATCCATCTGCACCGTGGCGCCAGTGTCGCTGTCGAACTCCGCCAGCAGACGCGTGTACTGCCCCGTTAAATCCTCTGACCAGTCACTGCCCGGCTCAAGTACCGGAAAACCCCGGTATGTAACAGGGGGTGTGATGTGTGTATCGTCAAAGACCTGATGACCACTGAAACGAAAACGAACCTGCGCCGTTGCCACGCCATCCGATTTCCGCGTCAGCACCGGCATATCCGTCAGATGAGCGCTGCGTAGCGGATACAGACGGGTACCGGCTGGCCAGTAACGGGTAACAGGACGTTTCAGGGTGATGGTTTTATCATCCAGTGTACTGACCTCCACAGTTTCATTGTCATCCGCCATGCCAGACCCCGTGCGCAACAGAAGATTACTGCCGGGATGAATATCACGCCAGCGGGGGCTGAGTGGCAACGTCAGACGGCCCGGAGAAACGGGGTGTGAGAAAGTCAGTACATCCATAAACACCGGTACTGACCAGACACGGCTGCCAAAGTGGAACAGGTCAGCCTCCAGTCGCTGACGGTCATTACCCGCAGCCAGCACCTGAAACGCCAGTGTGCGTCGCGGTGACAACCGGCGTGCAATACGCTGCTCCGCCCCGTTCTGTGAGGCCAGAATATCGGTTTTCCAGGACAGCGTTTCGGTCACGTCCTGTTGTGGCAGCAACAGCCAGGGAACAGAACGGCGGCCCGTCAGGGTAAAAATCACCCGACGATTTGTATCTGTAACCCAGGTTATCTGGCTGTTAATGCCATCCGGGCCGTCCATCGTGACGGTCAGCGTCCAGCTCCGCAGGCCGAGCCGGTTCAGGGAAAGCGGAATGGCAGGACCATTGAGTGCGATACCTTCATTGCCGGTCACCACCTGAGAGCGGAGCTGAACCGGGGCCAGCGTGGCATTCCAGACGCTGACCTTCAGTACCTGCGTGGTGCTGATACTGCCGAGTGACAGCATTTCCGGAATGGCAATCACCCGGTTATAAAACTGCCAGATGAACGCCGGGATACGGTCACCGGCTGCCGGTAAAACCAGGGGAGAATGCCCCACAGAAGTTACCTGACCGGAACGAACGACAGGGGAAATAACCAGCGAGGGCGGACGCTGGCCTGTGACCAGGCTGACCGGGTGAGGCATTCCCGGCAGACGTCCCGAAAATGACCGGGCTTGCGGGATACGGTAACAGTCACTCATGCGTTCATCCGCAGGGCATAGGCATAGGTGAAGGTGTCGTCATTATGCCATTTATCAGGCATGGTCAGCGTCAGACGCGCGACGGGGAACACCATCCACTGCTCACTGTTAATTTCAACCTTCGCCCGGGGAGTAAGCCCTTTCATGTGACAGACA
This sequence comes from Citrobacter braakii, assembly GCF_002075345.1. Lineage (GTDB taxonomy): Bacteria > Pseudomonadota > Gammaproteobacteria > Enterobacterales > Enterobacteriaceae > Citrobacter > Citrobacter braakii. Next base: position 58,001 of record NZ_NAEW01000009.1, on the reverse strand, counting down.
CAAAAGTCCGGAACCACGCCGGCCCGCAGGTTCACGTTCTTTGACGTGGTCAGGTAGACGGCATTAGGTACCGGGGCCAGAATGCCACCCAGCGCACTCTGACTCGTCTCCACGGCCAGTAAATCCGGATGCAGGGGGTCATACATTGGTCCGCCCAGTCCCATTGCGCGCGGAACGGTATTTCTGAATGGATACCAGCCCGCAGTCAGCCCGGTCTCATCGGGTAATTCAGCCCGTACGAAAGAATCGTAGCTATTCATATGGTGATCGAACGGCAGGACCGAACCGCCCCGGTACAGATACTGCCCTCCGGTGTAATCACCTTCTTTATCAAGCACGCCAAACCCGAAATGACGGAAGAAGCTTTGCCTGGTCTGCGTGGTCACGTGACAGTAGCGGGGAGTAATAAACGCGTCAAAAGTGATAACAGGATCATCACCACCGCCGAGATACACCCAGTCCAGTCCGGTGCTTCCCGGTTGACTATAAGCATTTTTAGTACCATCAAATCCGGTATTTCCGGCAATGCCAAGAGAACTGTAGCTGGAAGAACTCTCTTCTCCAGTGATACTGAAATAAGCATCAGCGGCATTGTGGATATACCATTCCCCGTTCCCGTTACTGAATGCCTGTTTATCCACCACCCAGCCCTGCGCCTGCAGTACAGGAATAAGCTGTTTCATTAAATCCAGCGCATCTTTCATCGAACCCGTCTGGTACGCCATTAGGACACCTCCACCGCAAAATAATCACAGGGTGTGATACGAAAACCATTCTGAAACACCACGTACTGGTGACCATCCGCTGAACTGATGGTGTCTTCTGAAGCCCGCCCCACGCCCGGCAACCAGAACACGCCATCGAGCGCGCCCAGAAAGTTGACGCCGGACTCTTCCAGCGACCGGACTTCCACAGGAAACAGCGGGCAGTGACTGCCGGGGGAGGCCTGCAAAGCGGTCAGGGTCTGCAGAATGCCGCTTTTATATCGCGTGGCTCCGTTGGGCGTCAGATAACGTTTATCTGCCCCGGTGGTACTGTAACTGTAGTTTCTGCCGTAAATATCCCGCCAGCCCTGATCGGGATACAGCAGCCAGAAGTTTTTCTGTCGCGGATCAACAATGGAACTGTGCGCATCCGTGGTATCGGAGTAACGCAGTCCGGTATTGCTGGCGCTCCCGGCAATCACCAGCGGGTACGGGTATTCTGACGGATTAACCACCGGCAACATGAAGCCACAATATGCGGAACTGTAAATGGTGTTCACGCCGGTCACCACAATGACACGGCGACCACTGGCAAAGAACCAGTAACGGAAACTACGGCGATCGGCAAATAACACCACGTCCTTACTGATATTGATAAAACCGGAATGCATATCGTCATACACCACACCGGCGGCGCTGAACATGCTGCCGCCGCAAAAACAGAGGTTGTAAGTGTTACTGGCCGTCACGCCGTGGGTATAAGCCCCGATATATATTTTGTCGCCGCCGGAAGCCCCCGGTGCCTGCCAGACCACCGCGCGGGACGTCTCCACACTGTCGCCTGCCTGCGTGGTGTGATCATAAATGCGTTGCCACTGTTCGCCGGTGACCGTCAGTTGTGCGTTGCCGGTCAGAAAGGTATCGAGCTTTTGCAGCAGGTCGGTTTCACTGCTGGCCGTACCGGTTTCATGTGCCATGCGGGCTTACCCCCAGTTCCTGTCCTATAGTCTGTTTATTCACCCTAATGAAGGTCATAAAGGCGCGTTCTCCCTCCACGGTGTTAATACCACGCTGGAATGCCTCACCCGCATTCATCACCAGCGTCTGCTGAATAACCGGAGCCGGTGCCTGCGAACTCAGCGCCGGTGCGTCAGATAATGACGACGCGGTCACCGGAGGCAGGGAGGGAAGATGCAACGGGGAGACCAGGCCGCCTTCTGCGAACTTGCGCAGCCGGGTGGCGTTGAGAGCATGTAAAAAATCCACGCCATAATGACTGACAGCGGCGGCGCGAACCACATATTCGCCGTCAGAGAGACGAGCCGGAATGCTGTCGGAAGTGGCTGTGCCGGGGCCCTGAATATAGCCGCCGGTGGCGGCGAATAATGCCCCAAGACCAATTGCTCCAGCCCCGGAGGACAAGCCTGATATCGCCATTTGGGCCAGTTTTTGCGCGGCAATTTGTGCCATCGCATTAACAATAGATTGTCCAAGGTTAAGAACTGCACTGCTGAGAGACATTGTGCCAGTGGCTAATCCTTTCAAAGAAGACTCTATCCCGTCCTGCAACCCATTCTTAAATGCCTGTGTCAGGCTTCCGGTTGTCGCGTGTAATCTCAATAACTCAGTATCCAGATCCTCCAGCATCTTTCGGATATTTTCACCGGCTGTACCCGGCAGTTTTGCCATTTCCCGTAATTCAGGCAGGGTGGCGCTAATTTTGTCCGCCACCTGCTGATGAAGGTCAACCAGTTGCTGACGACCTTCAATTTCGCTAATCAGTCCGGTCTGGACCTCAGCCTGAATATGGTTTTCCTGCCGGGAACGATACTGCTCAAGTTCATCAAACTGACGTTTGATTTCATTGACCCGAATCTGTGTCTCCTGGAGCGGCAGCAGTTTGTCAATCAGGCTCACCCCTTCGGTATTGCCTGATGCAACAAAGTTTTCCCGTTGTTTACCCAGTTGTGCATGCAGTTCCGCCATCTGTGCCTGTTCCTGCTGGCCACTGGCGCGCATCAGCTGTAGCTGCAGCTGAAAGTTCTGCTGCTTAAACTCCTGGGCGTTGATGATGGCATTTGCCGCTTCAGCCTGCGCCCGCTGGGCGGCGGTGAGGTTGCGGGTGGCAATTTCCTGCGTCCGGGTGACCGCCGCGTCTTCGCTGCGCTTTGCCGCCAGATGCTGCAGGGACTGCACAAAACGCTGGTTGTCCTCAAACGTCCGCTTGCTTTGACTGGCTGCAGCCTGTGCGGCTTTGTTGGCCGCCACCTGCGCATCAATCTTTTTCGCCAGCGCACGTGCTTCGTTCTGTTCGGCGACCGTGGCGTTCTGCAGCTTTCCGTCACGGATATCCGCTTCAACTTTTTCCAGCTCCGTCAGTTTGCCGACCTGGGTCAGACGCTGTTTCAGCTGGTCATTGTACTGCTCCGCCTTTTTCTCATCAGGATTGAGATTTTTAACATCAGTATCCCACTGACCACCACTGAAATGCTTACCGTCAGTGGACGTGACCCCCCTGTCCTGAAGGGTTTCCCGTCCGCTCGCCGTTTTCCACAGCGCAGCATAGTTCTGGCGCAATTGTTCAACTGCGTCGGCTTCTTTCTCAATGCTGGTACGGTTGTTGTCCCAGGTCTGCTGCAGCTTTTTCTGGGCGGCAATGGCATCATCATTTACTTTCTGCTGACTGGCTTTTTTCTGGCTGGCTTTATTTTGCGCGTCACGCTGCTGATACAGGTTCTGCAGATCCCGCTCCATGCCCTGATTCCAGGGGATGGGCTGACCGAGGGTACTGTACATGCCCAGTCGCTTTGCCTCTTCCAGCTTCTGGATTTGTTCTTCGATATTACCGAGCCCCAGCGAGACTTTAAGGTCCCGCTTAAGCGCATGACCAAACCGGCCCACCGCTTCGGTGACGCCATCCCAGGCACTTTCCAGCCAGTTGAGCTGGTTTTTCAGGTCGCCAAGACGTTCCTGCGCGACCTGTGTATACCGCTGGCTGGCCAGCGAAATGGCGGCCTCTTTGTCACCCTGTTTTTCCAGCGACGCGATACGCTGGTAAGTCGCCAGATCCAGCCAGTGGTACTGCTGGTTGCTCTCCAGCGCCCAGTCGGTGACGCTGCTGCTCATCCGGGAAAAGGACCGGACGGTATCATCAGCAGATTTGCCGGTCAGTTGCATCATGGCCACGGCAGCGCCCGCCACATCGTTCAGCGTTCTCCCGGTATACTGCCCGCTGCTGACCAGACCGTTGAGCACATCACGGACAGAGGCGAAGTCTCCTTTTGCCTGACCGAGTTTTCCGGTCATCTTCTCCAGGCTGGCTGCCGTCTGCCCGGTGATATTGCCGGTCAGTTGCAGGCTGCGGTTAAACGCCTCCTCGTCGCGCAGGCTGGTATAAACGGCATAGCCAATGCCGCCCAGCGCGGCCACAAAGCCGCCCACCGCCAGCGTGGTGGCGCTGAAAATGGGCGGCAGAAGACCGAGCTGATTGCCCAGTGCAAACAGATTGCTGCCCGCGTTGGTGTAGCGACCGGTCAGCAGTTCGTCAAAGGTGAAACGCAGTTCACGTACCGCTGTACGTGAATTCAGGGAGAATTTACGGGTACCGGCTGAGAGCGTGTCGAGCGCCTCACGCTGCTGCGCGATTTTCCCCAGAAAATCATCCAGCGTGTCTTTATCAATCAGACCGGCCTTAAAGGATTTACGCAGCTTTTCTTCCTGGGCGTCCAGTTTACCCATCGCCTTTTGTGCCGGGTCAATGGAGCCCAGCAGGTTATCAAGGTCTTTACGGAGTTTGTCCGTCTCCTTCGCCTGCGCCGCTGCTGCTTTTTGCGCGGCTTCCTCCGCTTCGGCCAGACGGGCCTCTTCACGCGCCCACGCCTGTCCGCGATTCATGGCGGCAACCTGGGCGGCCACCACCTCTTCCACGCTGCGGGCGTTCTGCTGCCACTGCGCGCTGCTGCTTGCGGCGGCCTCGCCGGTGGCTTTAACCTGTCCGCTGAGGTTATTCAGGCCCTGCACCGCTTCGTTCAGGTCGGCGGTAACGCGCAGGGCCAGATTCAGATCGCTGTCAGCCATAAAGACTCCGTATTATTTCCCGGCAACCCGGCCAAGCGTGGCCAGACGCTGTCGGGCGCTGCTGCCACCGGTCAGACCGGCGTTGACATCCGCGATGCGGGACTGACTGTCCTGGCACTGTAACTGCAGCGCCTCCCGGTAATAGAGCATCAGCTGACGCAGGGTGTAGTCCCCTAAGCGCCCGGAGGGATGACCTGCGCGGATGAGGACGGCGAAGAGGCGGCTGAACCGGAGGCAGTCACCTGCCTGCACACCAGACGGCGGATGACAGCGGTCATAAAAAAATGCCGGTTCACGCTCCACCACCAGTCCATCAGCGTCATCCCTTCCGTTCCTGAAAGGTCCTCCACAAAAGACGGCGGCTTATTGATACTGTGCGCCACCAGAATGATGACCGCCTCATGCTGCGCAGCCAGTACCGTCTCAACCCTTTCATAGCTGGCCCAGGCATTTTCTGTCACCGTTGCCAGTGCATCCACCACCGGGGCCAGCACCGCATGCAGGGTCAGCGTGTCCTTCAGGGAATACTCCCGGAGAGTGACCGTCTCACCGGCAAGCGTGAATGACCGCTCCGGCAGCAGGACACTCAGATCATCATCCCCGTCCATGGAAGATGCTGTCGCAGTTTCCGGGCGCGTCATACGGTTTCGCTCCGGTCAGCCACGTGGATCACGCGTCCAAAATTGCCCAGCAGCGGGTCACTGCCCATACCACCGTCGAACAGCACACCGGCTTTGGTCTCCAGTCCGGCCACATCGTTATCAGCGGAGATAAGCGACAGAGCGGAGACCGGATCAAACTGGATTTTATACAGTTCCACCACCACGGCCTTGCCGCCTTCGGCAAGGTTGATCCCTTCATAACGCAGGGCGAGCTCTTCAGGCTGGCGGGTAAACAGGGTGGTGTTCACGCCACCGGTGTAGCTGTAATTCACGCCTGCTGCTTTCGCCTGCGGTGTCAGAAACGTCAGCGCGCCGTACAGCGCATCCACGGTGTAGTCAGTCCCTTCCTTCAGGGTACCAATCACCACATCCGACACGTTCTGGTGTGCCAGCGCCAGACGGTCTCCCGCCTGAATGTTGTCAGGCAGCGCCTCCCCGGTGACCGTTCCGGCCGCAACGATGGCGCGCTCGCCGTAGAGCTGCGTGGCCAGATTTTCTGCCGAGAACTCAAACCAGGTACTGGTGACCGTGGCATCCTTACTGGTGATGAGACGGCGGGTGGTGGCACGCTGACCGGAGTAAGACTCCTTATGCGTCAGGGTTTCCACGCTGAGCGCCAGCTCCAGTTTGGACACATCGCCCACCCAGCGGTATGCGCCGGGCCTGCCGCTGGCGTTGCGTTTTGCCAGATACAGTTTACCCTGACCGTAATAGTAGGTTTCATTCATGCTCGCTCTCCTCGTTTAACTCCTCGATGGCATCAGGGGATATAACCTGATGCGCCTCCAGCCACAGTGCTTCGGCGAGGGTGACGGTAATGGTGGCCCCCGCGTCATACTGCACCCCTGCATGGGTATGAGGGGCAGTCAGGGTGACGTCCGGCATACATTGCCTCCAATTATGTGTTTGACCCGAAATACATCCATCCACACCAGCGTTCCGGCATCAAAGTCCAGGATATCGCCCTGAACCCACTGTACCGGGGTGGTACAGCGACGATCCGGCAGCCAGCCGGTCAGCGCATCCCGGATGGTGGCAATCAGCGGGTGAAGCTCATGCGTGAGTCCGTCTGCGCCGGGCGCATAGTTACGCACAACGGTCACCACGCCCACGAGGCATTCCGCCACCTGTACGCGCCGCTGTGCATCAACGCTGCCTTTCTCTGACCCCATAAGGACATACGCCGACGGCGTGGAAAACCCGGTCAGGTCGGTAATTTTGCTGTACTCCACAACGGACCCTATCTGGCTGAATGGCTGCGGGGACAACGCTTTCAGCCGTGCAACAATCAGGCCGGTATCAAAAGGCGCGCTGTTCATTTGCCGTAATCCCGCAGGCTGTCCATGCTGAACGTACGTCCCGGTCCGCTGACGGCAGGTCTGCCGCCCGCAGGGGGTCGCGTATCCCCCAGACCAAGACTGAATTTTCCCGCAGCCACCAGTCCCAGCAGATTCAGCGCGTCGCGATAGTCACGGACAATCGGATCGCTTTTTTCATCAGAAAGACGGTGTGCATGCAGGCGGTAGCGGACAATCGCCCGCGTCCAGCCCTTCAGGATGAGCGGCACCCGGGGCAGCGGTAGTGGATACCCGCCCTGACGCAGATATCCCTCAGCCAGTGCCTGCGCCTCTTCCATCACGTCAGAAATACGCTCTGCGGCGGCGCGGGCCACATTCGCCTCAGCCTCCGGCACCGCAGACATATCCTCACCGCGCATCAGCATTGCCAGAACCGCAGGTGAAGCCACCGGCTCACCCGGCTGCTGTGCCACCTGGGCCAGTTCCACCGTTCCCGGACGTTCAGCCAGATCGGCCAGCGTGATGAAAGTCATCGCATTCTCCTTATCCACCCACAGCATTACCAAAGAACAGGCCACAGTCCGGGGCAACAATCAGTTCCCTGACCGACTCCCCGACGCGCACGCGCTCGCCGCCGTGCAGACCAATATCCGGGTCCGGAATGGAGCCGGAGACGCGTGGACCAAACTGAGCGGTGAAACCAAAGGTCACGCCGCTCTGCGCATCCGCCAGGCGGTTGCGGTAAATAAAGGCGGCATGATTTCCCCAGGCGCGGACGAGAACCGGCTTCTGCCCGGGTTTTGCGATATTGACAAAAGCGGACCCCACCAGAATTTCATCCAGTTCCAGAAGCTGGCGCAGGTAGTCGAGCGGCACCAGCCCGTCATCGCCCAGCGTCCCGTTATAAGCTTTAACGACGGACTTATTCATACGCAGCGCAGTGGCTGTGGCGCGCCCCAGCACCGCCACGTTCGGGCGCATAATCAGCTTATCCAGCGCCGGAAAAATGGTTTTTATCGGTGTGCTGCTGTCTTTGTCCCACTGGTCGGCGGCGGCCAGTGATACCTGATTGGCCTGTGGGTAGCTTTTCCTGTCAAACACCAGGCGGCTGGTGCGCACCTCACGGTCAAGCAGGATAAGGTCAGTGGTGGCCTCGGTGGCCCGTCCTCTTGGATCGTAATTTTTTGGTGCGTTGCGGATATCCGCATTGGGTACCGGCGCATCAAGACCATAGTCCTTCGTGGCACTGGTCTCATCGCTGGCGCTGAATTCCACCTGGTTGGGTTGCGAGGTACGGCCAACCAGCGTCGACGGAACGGTAAAGCCTTCGCTCAGATCGTACTTCCACCACTTGAACTCCTGGTTTCCGACCGGTACGCGCGGCAGCACGCTGTCAGCAATCAGGCTGGTGTTACGGTATGCAATGGTGATCGCCGTCAGATGCGGATCAACCGGAAAAGGTGCTTTCATGGATAACTCCCGTTAGTTAGCTGCAGCAGCGGCGATCTGACCCGGTACAATCCAGACAGAGCCTGTGTCATTTTCTTCACCGTCACATTCCGCAAACCCCAGATACCAGTCTCCGGCAGCGGCTGGAACGGCACGGCCTTCCGCGTCAGCGGTCAGGGGCTGACCGGATTTCACTGTGCCGCCAAAGGTCACCAGCGCCAGTTGCCCGCGAATGACATCAACATGGTCTCCCGCGTCACTGCTGATGGCGGTGGTGACACCGATGATGAGCGATTTGCCACTGGTGGCGGTAACCACGCTTTCCGGTTCCGTTTCCGGTTGCGTATCGCGTGTCACCATACGCCGGGCAGCAATGGCATCTCCGGCAACATGGGCGGTGGTGAGTCCCGGAATATTCATTTCTGACCTCCCTTAACATGGTTAACCGCATCGGTAACGCTGATGAAGTGACCTTTCGCAGCCTGCTCTGACTGGTACGCACTGGCGGCCTGCGCCAGCGCGCCGGCGTCAGCAAATTCCACCGGGTCATTCCCGGCGGGCGATTTCTCCGCGAACTCCACCACAGCCGGTTTTGTTGAGAGAATTTCACGCAACAGCGCCTCCGGGGTATCGGTGACGGTATTGCTGCCGTCGGAGAAGGCTACCGGCTCACCGGACAGGCCGGACAGTACCTCAACCACGGCATTTTTCTGGCGCGGCAGAATACGTCCGTCACTTGCCAGTTCATCAGCGAATGCGGCAATGGCATCGCGGCGTTCCTTTTCCTCGCGCTCCCGGATGGCGTTTTCACGCGCGGCAAGGGTGGCCTCACGGTCTGCCAGCGCGGCCTCACGTTCGGCGAACTCCGCCGGTGCGTCGGTGGTGTTTTCTTTTTCCACGGTAATGTCCTCGGCATACATAACAGGGTCAGGGTTAAATTCACGTTTCATCAGTTCGGTCAGCCGGTTCAGACGGTAGTCCGGCAGAATGGCGTTGGCGCGCCCGACGCCCTCTTTTTCAATCAGGTAATCGCGCAGGCCGGAAAACAGTTCCGGTAACAAATCCGGATCAAACCATTCCATCGCGAACTCCACCGGCGCATCGTCCCCGGTGTACTCGTCGAAGTGCGCCAGCTGCACATCAGGCAGTCCTTTAACAGCGGGATGCACGGCACCGAGAAAGCCAACGTGACGGGGATAGTAGTGTCCGGGCTTCGGATTGCCCGGTGAGTTGGGCAGCCAGAACGCCAGGGAACGTTTTTTGATGGCACCGGCGTTGAACGCCTCGGCAAATCCCGGATTAACCTGTTTTGGCTCCGCCCACAGCATGCCGTCACGGACTTCAAAGCGTTTTGCCCAGCCATAGGCCGGAGCGGTCAGTTTCGGATGGCCGATAACAAAAGGCGCTTCGCACAGTGTCGAATCGTACTGGCTGGCCATATCCACGCAGTCATTCAGCGTGACGGTAATTTTGCGCCCGTCCATCGCGGTATGCGTGCCGGGAGCCAGAACCGGCAGAGTGGCGGCAGATTGGGTGGTCATAAACATGTCCTTCACAGTCGGATAGCCCGCAGTGTGAAGGAACAGGATGGAAAGCGACTATTAAAGCGCTTTAAAAACGAAAAGCATCAGACTGACGGTGGAAAGGGCGATGCACGGTAATACCCCGCCCGGAAGGCGTTTAAAAACGTTTATAAACGGCCTTTCATGATAACAGGGCAACCTTGCCCTGCCGGACGCACAGAACTGCGTCACGGGCCGGAGATTCAGTCGTCCATATCAGGGCGGTTCTGTTCGCGGTAGAGGTGGTTACGGGCAATATCCACCAGGCGGATTTTATCCGTACCGGACACACCAAGCCAGGGGCGCGCAGGCATGTGGATACTGTATGCCCCGATAGTATGCCACTCGCTGTAGTTAGCGCGTTTTTTACGGACAAAACGGTTTTTAACCCGCCCGCTGCGTAACTGCCGGTAATAAGCCTGCTGGCTGCGGGCCGCTATCTCAATGGTTCCGCCAAACTGGTGAATGGCACCATAGGGTCTGTCAGTACCAAACAACAGCTCGTTCCCCCGGATTTGCCAGCGCAGGGTATTGCGAAGCGTGCCGTCAAGCACCAGTATTTTATCCCTGTTGCGCTTTTTACGTTTCTTATACCGCCGGGAGAGTTCCTGCCACGCTTCGCCGGACGGACTCTCCTGGTCCTTAAAACGCTGGCGATGAAACTGCAGCAGCGCTTCCCCCATCTTATCCAGCATGGGCTCCGGGTGGCGCAGTTGCTGCTCCATACCCAGCAAAATGTGCATCGCATCCTGATAATCCAGGGTCAGTGTGACGCCGCTCACTGCGCACCCTCCCGGCGGTACAGTAACACCCCCTGACGAAGAGCCTGAAGCAGCGCCTCATCCGTGGACACATTTCCGGCCCAGCCGTCGCTGCCGGTCTCAAACACCACACTGAAAGGTATCGTATCCCGCGATGACTGAATTCGCGTCAGATAGCGGTAATGCACCACCGCCCGTTTCAGTGCTTCCAGATATACCACCTGCGCCCAGATTTCATCCGGGTCATGAATAGCCTGAGAAAGCCACTGCAGGCTGGTTCCGGACACGGAAAAACCACGCTCATCATCCGGATGCATGAACATCTCCCGCCCGAAGACCAGCCGGTGACCACTCATATCCTTAAAGGCCGCCGGGGTCACATCCGCCTGAAAGGTTTTCAGGAAGCTGTCAATGACGTTTCCCTGCCAGGCCTCCGGCTCAGGCTGTGGGGCGGGCAACGGTGGCTGACCGCTTTCCGGCAGGGTATCCGGCGGCGTGATGGCGTGGATACTCAGCGGATTACCGCCTCTGGGAGGTGGAACCTCACTTATCAGCAGGCTGCGCCCCGGCGTGTACTCAAACCCCGGATCAATCCCCTCCGGTACAATCACCGTGCGCGGCCCGCCCGGACTGCGCTTACCGATGATCCGCGTGACATAATTCACCGGTGGTGCGGTATCCGGCCCGCTTTTACCCAGTGCGCGTAAATCGTCTTCCGTCAGCGCTTCCACGCCACACTGACATCCCCAGGCGTTAACGGGGAAATGGGCTTCCCACCACGGGTCATCCCAGCGCAGCACCAGACCGTCCCAGTCCAGATGCAACTGCCGGGGATGCTCCACCGCGTCGCTGTGAACATAGCGCCAGTACGGGTGCGTGTCGCGGATCGCCATCAGCTGCGCGAAACGGCCTGCCATGTAGCTGGTCCGCAGGTTGGTCTCATAGATGATGCGCGAGCGCCAGTTGAAATCACCGTTAAAGCTCCAGCCGTAGCGGGCAATCAGGCCGGAAAGCTCTTTGCGAAATCCCTCCAGCGTCTGTCCCTGCGGAATACGCTCCACGGCGGCGCGGATATCGGCCAGCAGATCGTCGCGGTTGACGCCCGCGACCATAAACTGTGTGTCATGCTCCGGGCCGTAGACGTCGGTCCAGCCCTCCGTTTTCACGTTCACCTTCTGTTTCAGGAAACCAATCTGCTCCATAAAAGGCAGGGATATCCAGGATGTGTCACCGGCCATGCAGTTCCTCCATCAGTTCATACCGTCCGGCCAGTTGCGCTGCCGTCATTGCCTGCGCCATGATATCAGCATACTGGTCAAGACTCAGTTCGGGCAACAGGGCATCAATCCCGCTGCGCAGTTCATCAAGACTCTCCGCCCGGTTAACCAGATCCTGAATCTGCTGCACCCACCCGTCCATGACCGGCATCAGGGCAGTATTCAGTTGCTGCGCCTGCAGGCTGGTGACATCTGAACCGGTCCCGGTGTCGGCGAATTCCGCCACGGGCGGAGCGGGCGGCGGTGTGTCCGCTGCCGGTTTTTCCTCCCAGTCGCCGCCGTAGGTGTCTTTCACCTGAGCAAGCGTCGGGCGGTAGCCGGTGGTGTCAGCGATGGTCTGGTCACGATAAGCCAGTTCGGTCAGATCTTCCGGCTCCTCAAAGACACGGTACACCTGCGGAACCGCCGCGCCGGGAAAGTTAAACTCCGTAAACCACGTCCCCGGCCCGCGATTCCACGACTCGCAAATCACATCCGCGTCCGATTTGGCAATGGAGGTCAGTATGGCTTCCTGCAGGGACTCATCCCCGCCAATCCCCTTACTGGCCCCGCCTGAGCTGGAAATCTGTCCCACAGTAATACGACGGATGGCCTCATTCATGGCGTCATACATCGCCTGGTAGTCCGCCGCACCGGAACGCGCCGCAGACATGATCTCAAGCGAAATCCCCTCCGGCATGATAACGCCGCTGTCGGTGGCGATGGCGCGGGTCAGCGCCAGCAGGTCTCTTTTTTGCTCCTCGCTTGCCCCTTCCTGGTATTTACCGGCTACAGTCGGCATACCGAATTTGTCGAGAAAAATCAGCCAGAACTTGATGTCGTTACGCTTGAAAAAGACCGGCCAGTACAGCCAGTGCGCCAGCCCCTGCCCGTAGGGTTCGTCATCATGATCCGCGCCGGTGGCAAACGACCAGAAGTACGGCGCAGGACAGGGCTCACCCTCCATCATGTTATCCGGCGTCAGCAGGCGCAGCTCCCCTTTGGGAGTGAAGCGAAAGCGGCGGCGATCGCGCACTTTCACCTCATCGATCCACAGCAGATTATCGCGCACGCCGTAGATAATCTCGGCCACTGCATAGCCGTAAAACACGCCGTAGTGCATAAGACGGGTGATACGATCGAAGCCCAGCGACTCGATCTGCGTCTGCATGGCTTCGGCTGCCGCCACGTCTACAGGACGTTCGCCCCCGGCTTTCACACTGATTTCACGCGAAATCACCGCGTCCTGACGCTGGGTGAAGGCACTTTTCACCTCATCATCGCTGAGCACCTCGCGGTAAATCTGCAAATCCTGCGCACCCCGGCTGCGTAACACGCTGTCATCCGCCAGCGCCAGCGCGCCCACCCACGGACGGGTGATATCCCTGTCGTCACCGGAGGCGGCGATTTCGCGCCCGGTCTCAGGCCGTTTCAGCCGCTTCTTGATCCTGCTGACAAGACTCATATAAACCCTCCGAAATCGTTACGCCCGCGCACGGTACCAAACCCGGTCTGCGTGAATTCACCGCCGTTATCGCCGCCGTACCCGGACAACGCCTGGTAAACACTCCGCTCACCGGTTGACTGAAATTCGATTTCCGCCGACAGGTTCAGCGTGGCGTACCAGGCGAGGCATCCGGCAATTGCCGAGTCTCCGTGCCTGACCAGTTCCGGATCTTTCAGGTCCTTACGCTCCAGTGGCGCGACCATCGGGATACCGTTGACGTTTTCAATCATGCGCAAATCCTGGGCGATATTGTCATCGCGCGGAACCTCAATCGTCCCGTCTTCGAATGCGCCGGTGAATTTGGGCATCCACTGCCCGTACCATTTCTGGTTCAGCATCACCTCGGCGATACGCGGACGACCAAAACGATCGGCGACGTATTCAGCAAACACCATCCCCGGCCCGGTGGCGTCAATCGCACCGCCGCAGAAACGGGGAAGGTGTTTTATCAGAAAGAAGACTATCTGCTCCTGCTGTGCCGACGGGACGTTATTCAGCTCGATGGCAAACGGCACCGTGCGTTTCAGGGACGGCGTGATGGCCATCGGCCAGACCGCCGAGAAGTGACGGTGGCGGGCAAAGTCCATCCCGAAGACGTGGCGCAGTTGCGGGTCCAGCACCTCACGCATCACCGGCGCGATCGTCTGCTCAATCCAGGCGTCTCCCCAGGACAGGCGCTCATTCTCACTGAGCGAGATAAAGTCATCATCCATCGTCAGGCGCAGAACGGGGCGCTCATCGGGCATGGCCCGCTCCACCCAGACGCCGGGAATGCAGATACCGTTACCGTCACGCGGTATGGCATCCAGTTCTTCGCGCATGGCAGACTTACGCGGGCCATAGGCGTTACGGATTCTGGTGTACCAGGCTTTTTTACTTTCCGGCGTGATATCCCATCCCTTCATGGTTGCAACCCGTTCATACAGGCCGTTAGCCACTGCGTCATCAAAGGTCACGGTAAACACGACAGCATTCTCCCCGTATCGCCTGGCCTCAATATCTTTACAGAACTGATTAAAGGGATTGTTTTTGCCGTTATGAGAGCTGATAACCACCACCCGTCCACCCCAGATAATCAACGCCGCGACCGCTTCCATGACCGCCTGTACATCAGCATGGAAAGCCGCTTCATCAATGACCACCACTCCCTGCAGACCACGGATAGCGGCAGGCCTGGAGGAGAGCGCAGCCACCTGAAAACCGCTGCCGTAGCGGATACGGTAGGCATTAATCTGACGGGTGTTGCCGTTCTCATCCTGATCCTCAAACAAAAACTCCTCAATTGAGGAAATTTCCTGCGACTGCTGCTCGGCGATGACGCGGGAGAACTTCGCTGCGTAACCGATAAACTCCAGGCCTTTCTCTTTGGTGTCGCCAATGTAGTAGACGTTATCGCCACCGGCGCTTTTGCTGGCGGCGGCAATCAGTACGGAGTTCAGCCCCCAGGCGAAGGTGATACCGGTACGGCGCCCTTTAGGGACGGCGATAATATCTGCCTCCAGCGCCAGACACTCCGCCTGATGCTTCATCAGCACGCCGTCACCGAACGGGTCGAAGTTGTCGGGGATTTCGCGCACACTCGCGGGCAGTTCATCCCACTCCAGCGTACGCAGCGTGGAGGCTAAGGGTTTCATGGTCATCAGCCCACCCCCAGTACGCGACGTTTCCAGAAGTCCACGGTTTCTTTATCCATGCCCCGTTCGCGGGCGACGGCTTTGAGGTTCTCCTGCTGCTCGGCCAGTTGCTCTTCGCGGGCCTGCTTTTTGATAGCCAGTCGCTCATCAAAGCTGATTTTACGGGCCTGCAGAATGTCTTTTGCGGCACGGGCCAGATAGCGCACCGTGTCAATATCCGGCTCCTGCTCATCCTGTGCCAGCATGGCGGCATGGCTGGTCAGCGCGGTAATGGACTGTACCAGCATCTGACCGGCGCGTTCGTCGGGGTTCTCGCCCAGCTCATCGACCAGCATCCGCGCCATCTGCTGCTGTTCGCGCATCCGTCCGACCACCTCGTCAAAGGATTTTTTATAGCGGCCCAGCGTGCTGCGGGCGGGCAGTTCGGATGTCTGCGGAAACGCGGTTCGTAAATCCTCAATCAGCTCATCGAGCGTCAGGCGGTTTTCGCGCAACCGGCGCTCAATGTGGCTGCGTATCTCTTCCGGCAGCTTGTGTACCGTGGATTTCCGGCCCATATCAGCCTCCCGCGCCGGGACGTTTTACCCCCGGCACCACGGCGCGACCGGCAGCCACATCAGCACCGCGTTCGGTGAGCCAGACCACCAGAACGGATTCCAGCGCCTCAACGCGTATCAGCGACTGCTCTTCCAGCCAGCGCAGCTCCGTTTTCACCTGGTCACGGCTCAGGTTGTGGCCGTACTGCGTCAGAGCGCTGTACAGTACCGAGCTGTTGGAGCTGTATCCCGGCATCTCAGAAAGAATGCGCAGGATAACCAGCCGCCAGTCTTCACGCAGAAAATCAACAAACTTCATAACCCCTCACTTGTTCTGCAGCAGAAAATTGTTAATTGACTCAAGGCGGCGCGAGACCACATCAAACTTTTCATTCAGTCCGCTCATGTGGGCTTCGGCGCTGCTTAGTTTGCTCATCATGGCGGCGACCTGTTGCTGGGTTGGCACCTGCGCTATCTGCTCTTCCAGGCGTACAATGCGGGTGCGCAGGTCCATCAGTTCCTGCGCGCTGGCGGACTGACGGCCAATCAGCCAGGTGTAAACACCGACCACCGCCATCACCACCCACTGCAGGAAGTTCCAGTCAAAACTCAGGTCATTTATCGTCATTGGTGTAATCCCTCTGTGTAATCCAGCAGACCGTTCACCTGTTCCCGCCAGACCCGGCACTGGCGGGCATTGTCGATGACGTTAGCTAAAACGTCGGCCTGACTGACACCTGATTCGCGTAACCGGGCGACAGCGGTATCAGTTGCCCCGGCCTTTTTGCCAGCGCTGGCGGAACCGGTGGTAACGGACACGCCACCGTCACCGGGGCGGGTCCCGAAGGCGGCGTTGTACTGCTGCACGAAGCCGCGAGTAAACACGCACTCAATGGGATGATGCTTACCTTTCTCATCCACCCACTGACGGGTGACGTCCGCAATCTGTTTTTTAAGGTCAGCATTCTCACGCTCCAGTTGTTGTTTTTTTGCCTGAAAGTCTGCGTCCGCCTGGCGGGCGGCGGCGACCTGCGCGTTATAGCGGGCCACGACAGTCCGCAGCGCTTCATTCTGTTGCTCGGCGCTTTCGCGTCTGTACGTATCAAACTGTGACTGCAGTTGCGCCAGCGCCTTATCACCGTCACGCTGCGCATCGAGATGGCCGCTGTCGTATCCCTTAACCCACACCCAGCCAAGGAGTCCGGTTACAACCAGCAGCAGCAACAGGTCGCCCCACGGAATGCGTTTCAGCCATTTACCCCACACAGCTTGTTCCTCCCCATGACAGGTAACGCGGGGCAAGCGTATGCAGAATGCGCTGCGGGTAGTGGCGGTTCTCCCGCCAGTTAGCCGCGCTGCGCCCGGCATTCACAGTTTCTACCGCACCGAACCAGCGGGCATCATCCAGCCCACGCGTCCGTGCCAGCCTGCGATCGCGATTCACCCAGCCCAGACCCCCGTTGTAGGCTGACAGTGTCATCGCCATACGTTCGCAGCCGTCAGGAACGGCTACGCGCTGCCACAGCCAGCGGTCGTAACTGACCAGCGCCCGGATGGCCCAGCCGGGGTTGTACGGCTCGCGGGATGACAGCGCCGGAAAAACACCGGCAATCCAGTCAGCGGTCGATGGCATAAACTGCGCCAGTCCCTGTGCACCCACCGGCGAACGGGCAGCAGGATTCCAGCCGGACTCCTGGTGCAGTTGCGCGGCGAAGTCGGCGACCGGCGCGTTAAGCCCCCAGTCCACGCGGGAGGCGCGTATCACGTCGCTGCGGTATTTCAGGGCGGCGGTCGGCGGTCCGGCAGCGTTAGCCTGCGAGAAGAACCCGCCACACCACAGCAGCCAGGCCATAAATATCTCAGCAACCAGTTGCAGCCAGATGCTGTATCTGTCGTTATGTGGCTCACCGTGTTTTGCAAGGAAGATACCCAGCGTAAGCAATGACAGCACAACCCACGTAATTTGCGGCCAGTGAAAAATCATGGTCATAACCCCATCGCGACAGACAGACACACCGCCGCAACAATGATCGCGCGACGGATCAGGGTGGCCGCAAAGACCATATGACACCCCACCTCAACCGGGTAACGTCCCAGATTCATCAGCTGCGGAACGTGGCGCTGAAACTGCCCCGGACGGGATTTGGGGAACAGCGAGCGGTCAAGCCAGTAGCCGAGCACGGCAGCAAGAGAAATCAGTGAGAGCTTGTAAATCACCACCGGCAGTTGCTGCGGCGACACGGCGGCAATCACCAGGAACATCACGGCAGCGGCCAGCAGCCAGCCCCACAGGCGCGGGCGGGGTGTGGCGGCAACAAGACGGGAAAGGCGTTTGAGTTTTTTCATTGAATGTGTCTCCTTGAGTGATGGAGACAGCATTACAAAGCTGGCTGTAAATCGCTTTTAAAGGGCTTTAATAGTGGCAGCCGGAAAGAGTACGCAGGATGGGCGAAACACTCACCCCGGAGGACAGAACCGATGACCACCACGCTCAACCCCACCATCACCATTACCGTATCAGGCCCGACAGGTTCGGGTAAAAGCCGCGTACTGGCCCTGATTGCCGATGCGCTGAAACTCATCCACGGCGATAAAGTCATTATTGACTCGCCGGAACTGGATTCGGAAAGGCGCATGAGTAACGCAGACTACACCACCTGGCACAGCCCACGCAGCGGGACCATTTTTAAGCTGGAAGAAATTAACCTGCCGGAGAGTCGTCCGGGCCGGACGGTGCGTGATATGAGTTACCGCGAGGCACTGGCATGGTTTGCGCAGTATCAGTTTCAGGATGCGACAGGTCACTCACTGACGATGTGCGGGGACTTTCATGAGCTGCTGGATATGGCGCTGAACCATGACCAAAAACCTGACGGGAATACCACCTTCAACGTCAATGAGCCTGAATACAAAGTGAAAACGTCACCGGGTATTCCTCCCCGTATTACGCTGCGCCGGAAGTCAGTTATGGAAGGTTATCATGGTCTGGGTGAATGGGACGACACGCAGGTCTGGGTGGAACCTGGTTATAAGCCTGAATTGCGGGTATCGCTGGCATCTGCATATGCTGGTTACCTCCAAAGGGATCGGGAGGGATTCTGGGTACCGTTATTTCACCCTGATGGTTCTGCATTAGGCTGGATAAAATTCAGCGCCACAGGCCGGATACACGGACAATTCCACTTCTCAGCAACAGAATTCCGCCCGGCGACCGAACCTGCTCCCAAAATGGGCGACCTGGTACAGGAGGGCATTCACTGGCCTGTACCTGATAACAAAATTAACGTTACGAAAAAAAAGACAACAGTTGACGCAAAAGACTCAGGGGAAATCAATGAAGTCATCTCGTGCTGACCAGGAGGAATAAAATGCGACAGAAAAAACAGAGGGCTGGTGATGATCAACGATTAATCCGGCTCAGCACACCCGTCATATTTCCTTTTTCTGAGCCCTTCCGCAGCAGCATGGAAACTATCTGTGATGTGTTCTCACAAGAAAACTTCCATCAGGAAGCACGTCAGATACTCGCCTCCCGTTCTGTGGCTGTCTCCACATATGACAGCAGAGCCTCTACGGAGGAGTTCAGGGCGGAAATCATGGCGATAATCGAAGGGGCAACAAAAAGCTGACAACAGCACACCTGACGTATCAGTCACCAGCGTCAGGTGTGTGAATGGACACTATTTCACTCATTAATGTCTTATTAACCAGAATCGCCTTCACTTCTTCCTCAACAATTTTTTTGAGTTCAGGATGTTTCATTGTGTCTGCGTAATTATCAAAAATAGTCCGCGCAATATGGGCTCCAGCCTTACACCAGATTCGTTCAAGTATTTCTGGCTCATGCCCCACCAGAGCCAGGCAACCGACAAACCCCTGAAGAATTTCATTCTGTATTTTTAGTCTTATCACCTGACCCGATAACTCATTTATTTGTCTGCCATGAAGCCGAAGAGCCTCTTCGACAGTGAATTCCTGCAACCCGGACATACTTCCGCTCCTTCAATGACTATTACCAGCCGCGTTACTTAAAGCACTTTAACAGCGATACAGTTATTTTCATGAGATAAGAAGAAAAGAGCGACCTGCCGGGAGGTGCCTAAACCACCGACAGGTCATCAACCCACAGCTCTCACCTGTGAGTCAACCAGGGCTCTTCCGTTCCCGCGAGAACAGAATGAGCCTGCCATCATCAGGTGGTATTTTTCAACTATTGAAAAAGGCTTACAGTAAATGAAAGAGAATTCACTCCCGATCGTGCCGTGGATTGGTGGAAAACGCCGTCTTGCGAAGCACATCCTGCCACTGTTCCCCAAACACACCTGCTACGTGGAGCCGTTCTGCGGCGCAGCGGCGTTGTATTTTCTCAAGGAACCCAGCCGCGTTGAGGTTATCAACGACGTCAACAATGAGCTGGTGAACCTGTACCGTGTGGTCAAGCATCATCTGGAAGAGTTTGTGCGGCAGTTTAAATGGGCGCTGGTCAGTCGCCAGATATACAAGTGGCTGCAGGTAACGCCGGAAGAGACGCTGACCGATATCCAGCGTGCCGCGCGTTTCTACTACCTGCAAAAGCAGGCGTTCGGCGGCAAGGTTGCCGATCACACCTTTGGAACATCCACCACCAGCGCACCGCGATTTAACCTGCTGCGCATTGAAGAAGAACTGTCGCTGGCGCACCTGCGTCTGGCACGCACCATTATTGAGCATATGGACTGGACGCAGTGCGTTGAGCGTTATGATCGACCGCATACGCTGTTCTACTGCGACCCGCCATACTGGGGAACGGAAGGCTATGGCGTGGATTTTCCACTCGCGGAATATGAGCGCATGGCGCAGCTGGCCACCAGCATGCAGGGGAAAATGATCGTCTCGGTGAACGACATACCGGAGATGCGCGAAACCTTTGCGGGACTTGAGATGCAGTCGGTAGGTATCAAGTACAACCTGCAGACAACAGAGAAGGCAAAGCCAAAGCGGGAACTGATTATCAGGAACTTTTAAAATTCTCAGCCCGTACCCACACAGCACGGGCTAACAGAAAGCTATTCAATACACTGGTAACTAATTGAATAAATATATCTTGTACAACTAAAGCCAGAAAAATCACTGCACTTACTGAATCCAGCATCAAAAGGTTGTGCTGTTCTGTAACCCCATGACTGACAGCGTCTCGTAGCTGATGCAAGAGCTTTTTCTTTATTGATGTCAATAGAATCAAACTCTCCGTACTCTGTAGACATTACAACCGTCCCATCAGCTCGACTCCCCCCTGACGCCGAAAGGTCGGTCACAGTACTGATGCACCCTGAAAGGAAGAGCGGGGCAGAAAAAGCGAACAAAACAGAAATCACTGAAGGCGCTTTAGGGATTGCTTTCATATAAACATCTCCATTGAATGGTGGTAATTATATGAAAACCGTTACATTAACTCCTACTCAGGCTTTCGCATTCTGGCCAGAACATGAAAAACCTAATGTTTGCAGGTGAAAAAATTCAATAGCAAGGTAAGTAATTTTGTCGCAAATGAGATAGCTGTGTCATTTCTTGCTGTCATCACCTCTCTCTTTGTATTTAAAAATATTAGTTACATTGTCAGGAGGGGCTACATCCTCTGATGGGAGCCGCTCATACTTTCTTGACCGCAGGTACTCAGGTGGGCCACGAGGTAGATTGATGACATTGCAATCAACTAGCGAATTTGCTTGGTTTTGGTTGTGACAATGATTCGCCAATCTGGAGAATCGCTCTTTTATTCTCCTCACTCATACCATCGTAGGCATCTAAAAGTGCTTGCTTCTCCGGTGTTACTTGTTCCCGTTCGGGAGCTTTCCCAGCCCCCAGCAAAAGCCAACTGGGGTCGACGTTAAATTTCAAAGATAGCGCCTGTAAGAAGTTGGCATCAGGAACCCTTTCACCGCTCTCATAGCGAATCAATGTAGTCCTACCCACACCCAAGGCTTTAGCAAACTCATCTTGGGTCATTTTCCCTCGAACGACCTGCAGTCGACCAGATAACTCATTTTCAACAGGTGGAGTATTTTTCTTAACCATAAAATTCCCGAATAGATACAAAATAACTTTACTTTATTCCCGATCGGGAACATAATCACACATAATAAATGATAATCACACACCAAAGGAGTTAACCATGACCCCAGAACAGGTCAAACGTCGCTTCCGTCAGCAGGGCAAGACCGTTACCAGTTGGGCGCAAGAACATGGCTTCAACCGGAATCAGGTCTACCAGGTACTCAACGGTCAGTGCAAAGCCAATTACGGCAAAGCTTACGAGATCGCCGTTAAACTCGGCCTCAAAACCAGCAATATTGCCGCTTAATTTATTGTAACAGTCTTTCAGTAATTAGGAAGGAGGACCAAATGGCAAAACCCGCAGGCAAGTCCCCGTCAGCGGCACGAACTGCCCGGATACTGAAGGTGCTTTCCGGGAGAACCAACACCGGAATGACAGCAGGCGAAATCGCTGATGCGGCAGGTATTCCCGCCACCCGCATATCTGAGTTGCTGGATGCCCTTCAGGAAGAGGATCTGATTATTGAGGTTTACACGCCGGAAGGGAGTAATACCCAGCGCTACGCCCACTCCATGGAAATGTTGCAGATTGCCTATAAGTGCATTCGGGAAGATAAGCTCATCCAACAGCGCCTTGAGCAAAAGCAAAAAATCTTAATTGCAGGAGCAGGTAAATAATCATGGCACGTAAACCCGTTGAAAAATCTGGCATTGCCAAACTTCCTGACGCCACACCGGGCATTGACTTTGATATTCCGGTCATCCCCCAGCTATCCACTGATGAAATTCAGGCGCAGGAAGAACGTGATCTACTGAATCAGCTTTTAGGTCAAGCTCAGATGGCTGAGGCATTTGGTAAATTTTCCCAAACCGTTTGGAGTTCGAAATTAGCATACGTCAAAGAAAATAAACTCTATCAATGTCTTAAAGGAAAAACTACTCCAAACGGTTTGGAGTTAAGTGGCACATGGGTAGAGTTTTGTAACCTTCTAGGCATATCTGATGAAAAGGCCAATCAAGACATCTCCAACCTTCGCACCTTCGGCGAAGAAGCCCTTGAATCCATGTCCCGTATGGGTATCGGCTACCGCGAGCTGCGCCAGTTCCGCAAGCTGCCGGAGGATTCCAGAACCGCGCTCATTGAGGCGGCAAAGCAGGATGACAAAGAAAGCCTGCTGGATCTGGCTGAAGAACTGATCGCCCGCCAGAACGAAGAAAAAGAGAAGCTGGCGCAGAAACTCGCCGACAAAGAAGCCGACCTCGAAGCCAGTCGCCAGCGTGCCGCCGACCTCAAGGCCGCCCGCGATGAGCTGGAAGACAAGCTGCATGAAGAACGCTTCAAGCCCATCACCGACAACGAACTGGCTGAACGTACCCGCCTGGAAGCGACGTCTATCAGCAGCAAGATAGCGCGTGAACTGCTGGGCGCATTACAGGCTGCGTTTGCAGAACTGGAGAAGGATACCGCTGACCGTGGCGTTGACCACAGCAGCTTTATGGCGGGCCTCGTCTGCGAAATCCGCAGCGAACTGGATGACATTGTCACTCGCTTCGATATCCCGGACATGGTCACCGAACACACGCCGCCAGCATGGCTTAACGAAAATAATACCAACGGCAATGAAGAGGAATAATGCGATGAAAGCACAGGAAATTAAAGACATGCTCCGCACATCTGGTCAGCAGGTTAACGAATTTGCCAAAGAGAATGGTTGTCTGCCTTCACCAATTATCAAACTCCGCCGTACACCGGCACAGCAGGTGCAGCGTGATGAATTTCTGAAAGCCGCCACGCTGGCCAGAAACTGGATTAATCACATTATCCGCTTTGCCGAAAAAGACAACTGGTCTGAGGTGGAGTTTTATCTCGGCACAGGCGTGTATGACTACGAAAAAATGAAAGGTCTGCTGCCCACAGACCGCGCCGAACCACAAGGTAACTGACCATGAACGCCGCCCTGAATCAGCGCCTGATGCACTATGCAGATGCCGCCCGGCACGCCGGTCATGGGCGCAAAGAAGCGATATACAAAGCAGCCTGCGAGGAACTCCGTATGTCACGCGCTACATTACTCAAAAAGCTGAAAGCATTTCAGCCTGCCGCACAGCGCAAGCAACGCGCTGATGCGGGCTGTAGCGCCCTGACGCGTGAAGAGGCGCTGGTGATTTCAGGTGCGTGGCTGGAGTCCCGGCGCAACAATGACAAGCGCCTGTACAGCCTGGAAAGCGTGGTTAAAGCCCTGCGTGCAAACGGCATGATTATGGCAGGTCGCACTGATGAAGAGACCGGTGAATTTTTCCCGCTGTCCACCGATGCCATCAGCCGGGCGCTGCGTAGCTACCGTCTGCACTATGACCAGTTACAGCACCCGACACCATCGCTGGAACTGAAAAGCCTGCATCCTAACCATGTCTGGCAGATAGACGCGTCTATTTGCGTGCTGTACTACCTGAAAAACCCGAATAAAAAAGCGAAGGGTGATACCGGTCTGCGCGTTATGGACAGGGATACATTCTACAAAAACAAGCCCAAAAACCTTGATCGCATCGTTAACGATCGCGTGTGGTCTTTCGAACTGATAGATCACACCACCAACTGGATATACGTTGAGTACCGCTTCGGTGGCGAAAGTGCCGATAACTTCCTGAACGTCATGATTAACGCCATGCAGGAACGTGGCGGAATGGATGTACTTCACGGCATCCCTTCTATTTTATTTACCGACCCCGGCTCCGCGCTGGTATCAGCCCCGATGCTCAATATGTGCCGCGCACTCGGTATACGCTGCCTGCAGCATAAAGCCCGCAACGCCCGCGCTACGGGGGCCGTCGAAAAATCACGAGACATTATTGAGTGTGACTTTGAAGCCGGTCTGCGCTTTGTCCGAGTTGAGACCATTGAACAACTCAACCACTACGCCCGTCTTTGGCGCATGAACTACAACCTGACGCGCATTCATGGTCGGCATGAAACGAGCCGCACTGATGCATGGAATAAAATCACCGCTGAACAACTGGTGAAAGCGCCATCACCAGACATCTGCCGTGAACTGGCTATCGCCGCACCGGAAGAACGCACTATCACCAGCAAGCTACGCGTATCGTTCCGTGGTCAGGAGTTCAGTGTCGAGAATATTCCGCACGCCTGCGTTGGCGACAAGCTGCTCGTTACCCGCAATCCGTGGCACGAGAACGAAGCCCGCATCATTGTTACTGACGAAGACGGCTTTGAAAACTACATCCCGGTCTACGCCGTTGAGAAAGATCAATGGGGATATGCGGTGGACGCGCCCGTCATTGGCGAGAAATATGGCCATATGCCAGTAACCGATACCCAGATCAACCGCGCCGAAGTCGAGCATGCGCTGTATGGCACAGACAACAACGATGAAACCGACAAAGCCCGCAAGTCCGGCGCAATACCATTCGATGGTCGTTTCAATCCCTACAAAGAAATTGAAGAGGCCGAACACAGCAAGGTAGCTGTTCTGCCATTAAGAGGCCGTGAAGCCCAACCTGCGGTGCGGGTCCACCAGATTGAGATAGCACCCATGAGCCACGTCAAAGCAGCCATGGCATTACGCACAAGATTTGAGGCGCTGCGGCGCGAGTGGAATCCCACTCACTACCAGTACCTGGTGGATCATTACCCTGATGGCATCCCCGAAGAGCAGCTGGACGCCATTATGCAGGAACTGCTGGCCATGAGCGACAGCGTCGTGGTCAGCCTGGCGGCAGGCAAATAGCCTTCCTTTATATAGATGAAGAGGAGAACCCTATGACAAATCAGACCCAACCCCTCGCAATCGCCGTTAAACGCGCCGTGCGCCATGACCTGACAGTGCGCTTCCGGGAGAAGAGCTACTGCCTGCGCGGTATCCCGAACCTTGTCAGCGGCATGACCGTCACCATCACGCACTACGACTGGTATCCGTGTGACCGCCTGACAGTGAATTTCGTCAACAACGCAGGTGTATCAAGTGACTGGCTGGTCGGATGTACCGACATGGCACAGGCCGCAGCCTGAGAGGAATAAACGATGTTGCTACTGAAACAACAGCTGCAGTATCTGCCGGTGAGCATGGCGAAGATTGCCGGTGAACTGGGGATATCAAAAACCGCGCTGGCGCAGTTGGTAAACCACGGGCAGTGGCCACGTCGTGACACCGAACAACTCAGGAAGCGGATCACTGAACTGCTTGCGTCTCACAACGTGGACACCACCCACAGTTTTGATGAGGTCAGGCCGCAGGCAACAGCCATTACTCAGGTACAACAAACAACTGGAGAGGACAGCATGTTACTCAAAAAACAGTCATTAAGCCAGAAGGCGAAAAAGGCGTTTAAGTTATTCACTAACCCGTTCGACGACACCGCCATTCAAAGCGCGGCGGACATGTTCACCACGTCCGATATCCGCTATGTGCGCGAGGTGATGTTCCAGACGGCGGTTCACGGTGGCATGCTGGCGCTGTGGGGCGAGTCCGGTTCCGGTAAATCCACCCTGCGCCGCGACCTGATTGACCGTCTGCACCGCGAAAGCGCTGGCACTGTGGTCGTCGAACCCTACGTTCTGGCGATGGAAGACAACGATCGCACCGGCAAAACCCTGAAATCTGCCAGCATCGCCGAGGCTATTCTGCGTGCGGTAGCACCAGGCGAACGCCCGAAACAGTCACCGGAAGCCCGGTTCGCGCAGGTGCATCAGGCCCTGAAAGCCAGCGCCGAAAGTTCCCAGTGCGGCCACGTGCTGATTATTGAAGAAGCCCACTCGCTACCGGTTCCCACACTGAAACACCTCAAGCGCTTTCTGGAGCTGGAGCACGGCTTTAAACGCCTGCTTTCCATCATCCTGATAGGCCAGCAGGAGCTGCGTGACAAACTCAGCGAGCGCAACGCCTCGGTACGTGAAGTGGTTCAGCGCTGCGAGATGGTCAGACTTGAGCCACTGGGCGATGACCTTGAAGCCTTCCTGGCATTTAAGTTCGATCGCACAGGCCGCAAGGTCAGCGAGTTCATTGACGAGTCAGGCATTCAGGCCATCCGCGACAAAATGACCGTTAAGGCAGGCAGGAACCCCGATACAGGGGCAGACGTTTTTGCCAGCAACCTTTACCCGCTTGCCATTGGCAACCTGATGGTTGCAGCCATTAACGAAGCTGCAGCTATTGGCGTGCCGGTGGTTAACGGCGACGTAATAAAAAACATCAACCCACACATCCGTTAAGGAGGAATATATGTCAGATGTAAAACGCTATGAAATCATCTGGGATGCGCACGAGGACGCGCCGGTATTAACCGTGGAGATCGACCATTCCATTTGCACCGATGTGTCACTGCACCAGATTAATAACTTCTTTATTAACGCAGAAGACCGTTATCTGGACAGTGACTGTGACATTACCGTCACGGTATTAAAAATGCTGGCCGTGTTTTGTTTTACCGAACAGACATACCAGGGCTGGAACGTTGAAGGGCTTATTGATCTGTTTAAGGATGGCAATGTGGAAGGCTGGCCGCCAATGAACGGCAGCGAAGGCATTAAGATTCTGGCCTGTGATGTTCCGGGAGTGCATTACGACGATATGGAAGTTGAAGAGGTATCGTGATGCGCAGCCGCTTAATTATTAACTGCGATAACAAACGTATTCAGGAACAAATGGCTCAGGTGGGTACGGCTATCGCACAGCTTACCGCGATGGATTTTTCGGTGGAGCGCGTGGAAATCGACGGTTATCAGCGCCCCGGCATCCGGGTTAACTATGACAACCGCTGCCGTCAGGCGCAGGAACGAGGTAAGGCCGTTCGCTATGGCACCGGCAATGATGACCGGGGTAATTATGAATGGTGGCAGATTCAGGTGAATAACTGCCGCGTAACGTGGGAGGTACGGTAATGAGTAATACAGTCAGTGTAGTTATTACAGCAAGGGCCGATGTCGAATTCAGGAAAACAGTACAGATGGAAAAGGCGGATTACGATAAATACCTGCAGATTTGCGCAGAATGGTCGTCTGCCCGTGAAGTTGAAGAGCAGATAAAAGAAATCGCCCTTAAATATGACTTTGTCGTTTTCGATGACGATATTGAGGATATTAGCGAACCCGAAGATATAGAGTTTGAATTAGTTAAATAACCCACTTAAAAGGTAATTAAAAATGGCGAAATCAAAATCGCGGCTTAAAGCTGCGGCGGCATCCTACACGCCGCAATCCAAAGAACAGGCCAGCGTTGATATTAAAAAAATTGGCGATATTCAGCGGGAATTAACCCGCATTGAAGCCGACGCCAATGACCAGATAGCGGTCATCATGAACCAGAACACCCCGAAGATTGAGGCACTGCGGGCTGAACTCGACGTGCTGCAGAAAGGTGTTCAGACATGGTGCGAAGCCAATCGCGCAGACATCACCAAAGACGGTAAGACCAAGACCGCCAACCTGATTACCGGTGAAGTGTCATGGCGAACAAAACCGGAATCCGTCTCTATTAAGGGCGCGGAGCTGGTACTGGAGACCCTGAAAAAATTAAAGCTCGACCGTTTTATCCGTCGCAAGGAGGAAGTTAATAAAGACGCCATTCTGGCCGACAAGAAAGCCGTCGAGAATATAAAAGGTATTTCTATTGTGTCGGGGAAAGAGGTGTTTTCCATTACGCCATTTGAACAGGAAATTGAGAAATGAAATTCGACATCATTTTGCATCTGCGTAAAAAGGCGGAGAAAGATATTAACCGCGCCATGCGGGCTGCTGAGTCCGGCAACGACCTGGAGGCGGCAAAGTTATTCGTGCGTGCAGGCGGAACACTGATAACACTGGGGCGCGGACTGGAGGTAGAAATCAATGGCGACAAAACAGAAATACACTAATCGCGCGAAAGCAACTATCTGGAATAAAAGCATGCGCATGGATACGGAAGGTTCAATACCGGGTGTGACTACCATGTTGTTCGAGATGATTAACACCACGGAGGATAAGGAATCGACGCTGGCGCAAATGCAGCGACGCCTTGATGAATGCAAAGAACGGGAGGCTGCTAATGCTGACGTGCAAGCACTGCAGGAAGGAGACTGAATATCTCGAGCACGTTCAGGCCAACATCATGCAGTCTCCTGTTGATGACGCCTGGGTGGTTGATTTGATTCTGGCCTGCCCGCACTGTGGGCAGCAATTAAACCTGTTTCCTGCAGTGATGGACTTTGAACTACTGGAGACACCGGATGAAAACGATGATTAATTTCTCGCGAATTAAAGCTCGTCTGCGCTTCGAATTGCAGGCATTCAAAAAAGCCATTCATGACGTGCTGCCTGAGATGGTCAAGCTATCAGGTAATTGCCTCATCTTTTTCTGGTACGCCTTTTTTATCGGGACAGGATTAACGATGGGCTTTTTCTTCGCCGTTCATTTAATGCAGAGGTAATTATGCCAACACTTGAAGGTTGTGTAACCGATACATCAAATAGCGTCAAACTCACCGATAAAGAAGGACTGGAAAAAACCATTCAGGACATGCTGAAGGGGTTTAATTACCACACCAGCAGCATGATGACTGTTATTGGTAAAACAAAAAAACAGGTAATTACGTTGACCATACATAGCCGGAATAACTATGAAAATGAGTTCAACGAAGATTTTGACTGTATCGAGGGTAAAGATATTTGCCTGTCTGTAGATGGTTCTGACGCACCACCCTTAGAATGAGGAGGCATTATGATCTATATAAGCAAAACCGACGTTACTGTATCCATGCCGAAATATCTTCATCGCGATACAAAAAAACTGGTAATGGATACCGCCGATGCCATGGCGGAAAAACTGTACAAGGCACAGGAGAAATACGGCTATACCAACGGCTGGCGCGTACCTGCTGAGGGTGAAGAAACTGGCGATGGTCGCAACTTCTGGACACGCGAGGAATGCCTGCAGGCGTTATTCCACCACCTGGAAAAAGGCGACCCCATCGACTGCATTAATTATCTGGCATTTATGCAGGCGAACGGCTGGCGTACAGAATTACCAGCAAAGGGAAGCGACAATGAAAGATGATAAAGAAAAGGCCATCCGACGCCTTAAAAAGCTGATGGCGCTGACCAGTTCATCTAATGCCAATGAAGCTTCTGCTGCGCTGGCCCGCGCGCAGAAGCTGGCTGACGCTCACGGTATTACTCAGGATGATATTGAGATTCTCGATATCAATGAATCCATCTGCGATTACTGGCCCGTTGGGGCCAGCAATCCCCCGCGCTATATGGCGTACCTGCTGCAGGTTATTAAAGATGCATTTGGGGTGGACTGTATTCTGCTGGGTGGTTGCGGCGTCAGCTTTTACGGCTTATATAACCGCCCGGAACTGGCGGCATATACCTTTGAAGTATTAGGCCGTCAGTTAATTAAAGCCCGCAAAGACTTTATTAAAACCCAGAATAAACGCATCAAAAACAGCACCAAAACCGCACGCGGTGACAAATTCGCCGAGGGCTGGATCATTGCGGTGCTTAATAAAATTGAGAAGCTGGCCAGAACTGCTCATGAGGTGGAACTGGCCGAACGCTGGCTGGAGAAGAAATACACCCGTACCGTTACGCGCAATGCCCGCGAGTCGGGCAAAACCCGCGATAACGACAACGCCCGGAATAGCGGCTATCTCGAAGGCAGGCAGGCCAGCCTTCACCATCCGGTAAACGGTCAGGAACAGAAACGCATCAGTCATTCGGAGGTTTCCGGTGCTTAATAAAATTACTTCTCTCATTAACCGATACGGCCCCGCCACCTGCCAGACGCTGGCCGACCGGCTGGGCTACACTCCCGTCGACGTCATCCCGGTACTGCGTCGCGGCGTGGAACTGCAGATACTTGATGATGTTAACGGCTTTTACCGTATTTACCAGGCGAAAAACACGCCCCGGCGTCAGAGTCACGCATGGGTTGAGGGAAAGATACTCCCCCATGAAGTCGTCATACTGGTTCAGGCTGAATGGGATACCAGTTGCCTGACGGTCGTCGCCGAACTGGATAAAACCAGCCAGAAAAAAGGTCATTCCCCCTTTGTCATAGCCACCCTGAATACCGGCCAGCGAACCTTCACCAGCAGCAGTACCGGCGACTTTATTACCGATCATGTGGTGCGCTACATGCCGCTGGATACGCATATCGTGAGGTCACTATGAGTTTTTATCTGACTTTAGGCTGGACATGGGTGTGGATGGGATATACCACCGTTCAAATCCATCACCACACCGGTAGTCTGGCTCGTTACCGGCATTCTGTTCTCCGCTGGGGCGCAGCCTGGTTATTTCTTTTCCTGTTATGGCCACTGGCACTTTCTCTTTACGAAGAGCGTCTGGCGCAGTGGAGCAAATGGAGGCCCTATGGAAAGAGGTAAGCTTATCCAGCTCATTCATATAGCCAAAAATAAACTTGGCATCGATACCGACACCTATCGTCAGATGCTGTTATCAATCACCGGAATTACGTCCACCAGCGGCATGAACCCCGGCCAGCTTAATAAGGTACTGGCCGCAATGAAGGCCAAAGGTTTTAAAGTAAAACCCTCCCGCAAGGCGCGCACAACACGCCCACTGGCGGATCACCCACAGGCCAGGAAACTGCGCGCCTTATGGTTGGAAATGTACGCACAGGGCATCGTGCGCGACAGTTCGGAAGAGGCGCTGCGGCGATGGGTTAAACGGGAAACTAAAGTCGACGGCCTGCAGTGGCTGGAGCCTGAGATGGCCAGCTCGGCTATTGAGAAACTCAAGAACTGGCAGAAAGACCGCCTGAAAAAAGCGGCGAGGAGCACATGATGGGCGCAACCACACAAAAAGAGTTGATGGACGGTCTCATGGAGGCCGTTATCACCATATTAACCGAACGTCAGGGAATTCCTGTGATGACAGCGTGCCGCGTGGCCAACACCTTTGCAGATCGCATGTCTCATGTCTGGGCTAACAGCGTTATCCGTATTCCAAAAGGGATTGCATACAATACACTGAAACGTAATAAGGCACTGTTTGATAATTTCGACGGCAATAACCACGCCTGGCTTGGTCGTAAATACGGTATTTCGATCCAACGGGTCTATACCATCGTCAAGGAAATGCGTCAGGCATATATTGAAAGCCTGCAGGTTGATATGTTCGACGATAAATCAGCCGTCAGTCATCAGGATGTCAGCGACTTTATTGAGGCTGACCTGCTGGTTCTGGCTGATATTATGGATCACTGCGCAGTCTGTATTCGTGAGCAACTGACGGTTGACGAAGCGCAGGCAAAAACGCTGGGTGAGGAAGTGGCCAACTACATGTCGAACCACTGGCACGGTCAGTTTGCCTATGTGAAATCAGGGAAACAGGAATCTGACGACGATCAGGGCGATCTGTTCAGTCCGGTATGACGGTTTTAAAACGTATTAAACGGCTTTTATTGCTTCTGGCGGCAATATGAAAGCACGGTGGATTTTACAGCGTGCTTTTGCTTTTTCCGGGGCTTAACATAGCCAGTAATGGGAGGATATTTATGATTGATGCCAGCCTTATAAATTTACCATGGGCCACGCTGGTAACGCTGGCGTCGGGTTATATCGGCTACTTCATTGCTAACGTGGGACTGAAAGACCATCACAAGCCAATTGATGTTACTTTTTCAACATTGATTTTTGGCCTGTTCGCAGCAATGGTGTATCAGGCTTTTATCTGGGTTGGGTGTGGAGAATACTTTGCTGCATTCCCGGCTGTAGTGTACGCCTTTGCAAATGGTGCCTGGTGGCGTAAGTACGGACGTAAATGGATGTATAAATTTTTGCGTGACCATGATATTTCTTGGTCAGACAGCACCAGCTCAGCATGGCAGCAGATGTTTGGTCATACTGATTATCGGGTTACTGAGGTTTATATAATTCTGAAAGATGGCTCTGGGCTTTTGTCGCGCTTACCCGGCAACTATGAAGGATTACCAAACGGACCCTTTACCCTGGGCGATAAAGGAGATGTTGTGCTGTATGTTACTCATCGTAGTCCTGCAAACAGTGATGAATGGGAAAAATATAATAATACAGTGGATTCTCCATGGGGTGCGCTGGCAACCTGGGTTCCTGCAGATCAGATTGCCAGAATTGATATCAGAAGGGTTTGTGCGAACCATTCAGTCGACTGAGAGATTTATTTTTTCCCAAGCGGTGCTGGCGGGGTATCAGCGGTGGATGATAGAGTGGGTCTGTCTGATTCATCCTGTTCAAGATTTGTTTCAACAGTAATGTAGTCTTCACTCTTTGGATTTTCTGAATACTCTACGGGTGAGTTGTTATCGGTTTTGTTGTTCATTGGAACGATCCTTCTGGGAATAAGTTGTGGAAACTGGATTCTAGTGCGGTCAGAAGGATGGTTTCAATGGGCAGTAAACGATGAAATTCTTCTTTCACATACTGAAAATTAATTACAGTAATCTGTCCCTCTATGTCCCCGTATTAATCACTATATCCCCGAATTATCTCACGTCACCCTTCCAAATATCTCACGTCTGATCATCAAACACCGCTAACCGTTGCCGTTGGAGGCCACCCAGCGCCAGAGGCGACCCAACGCGTGGTCAGCGCAGGCGCACCCGCCGACATGCTGCTGCTGGCCGTCGCGCCGGAAAAACTGGTTGGTTTTTCATCCTTTGATTTTTCTCGTCAGACCGCCATCCCGTTTCACGAAGACATTCGGGCTTTACCGAAACTGGGCAAGCTGGCGGGACGCGCCAGCACACTCTCGCTTGAAGCGCTACTGGCGCTTAAACCCGACCTGGTGATTGACTGCGGCAATGCCGATGAAACCTGGCTTTCTCAGGCCAGACAAGTCAACGCGCAAACGCAAATTCCCTGGCTGCTGATTAATGGCGAACTGCGGCTCAGCCCGCAACAGCTACTCGCGGCAGGTGAAGCGCTGGGAGTTGCAACACGGGCCAGGACTCAGACCAAACTGGCCCAGCGTTTTATTGATGAAGCCCTCGCGTTTTCACACTCTCCCGCAGCAAAGCTGCGTTTTTATGCCGCGCGCGGCGCCCGCGGACTTGAAACAGGATTACAAGGTTCATTGCATACCGAAGCGGCAGAACTACTGGGATTACACAATGTGGCGCAAATTCCTGGGCTGCACGGGCTGGCGCAGGTTTCAATGGAAAACCTGTTGAGCTGGCAGCCCGATATTATTCTGGTACAGGATGCGATTACGGCACAGTACCTGCGAGAAGATCCCGTCTGGCAAGGAGTCAAAGCGATTGCCGATCGGCGCATTCTGTTTCTCAGCGGCCTGCCGTTTGGCTGGCTGGACGCGCCTCCCGGCATCAATCGTTTGCTGGGGTTACGCCGTCTGCATGCCTGGCTTGATCCACAGGTTGAAGCGGGCTTTAAAACCGATATGCAGCGCTACAGTGAACTGTTCTGGCACACCACGTTAAGCGACGCACAGTATCAACAACTGGTGAGCGTCTGATGAAAACATCTACCCTCGGTTTTCTGATGATTACGACGGTGGTGCTTTGCGCGAGCATCGCCGCGGTGTCGGGTGCTTATCGCCTCGATGCACAACAGGTCGTGGATCTTATTGCGGGCAGGGATGGCGTCCCGATGCAGGACAAAATCGTCTTCTGGCAAATCCGACTGCCGCGCATTCTGGCTGCATTGTTACTCGGCGCAGCGCTGGCTGGCGCAGGAACCACTTATCAGGGAATGTTCCGTAACCCACTGGTTTCGCCGGATATCCTCGGCGTGGCGGCCGGTGCCGGTTTGGGCGCCTGTACGGCAATCCTGCTGGGGCTACCAATCCTGTTTATTCAGCTGTATGCGTTCACTGGCGGTTTGTTAGTGGTCGCCGGTGTCTGGCTGATTACCCGGCGAGTCAAGCGTCACGATCCGGTGTTAACACTGGTGCTGGTCGGGATTGCGCTGGGTACGGTCTGCGGAGCGGGAATTTCACTCATCAAAACGTTGGCCGACCCGTATACCCAACTCCCGTCGATCACCTTCTGGCTGCTCGGCGGTTTATCGACAATTACTCTGCACGATCTGTGGTTCTCAGCACCGCTGATCCTTGCTGGACTGGTCCCGTTATTGCTGCTGCGCTGGCGCATGAACCTGCTCACTCTGTCGGATGATGAAGCCCGATCGCTTGGGATCAACGTCTCCCGACTGCGGCTGGGACTGATCGTCTGCGCAACGTTAGTCACCGCCTGTACCGTCGCCATTGCCGGCATTATCGGCTGGATTGGACTGGTGGTGCCGCACATCGGCAGACTCCTCAGCGGGAATAACCACCAGCAGTTACTGCCGGTGTCCATGGGGATCGGCGCCATTCTACTCCTGCTCACCGACACCCTCGCCCGCACGCTGAGCCGCACGGAAATCCCGCTGGGGATCCTGACTGCATTTATTGGCGCACCGTTCTTTTTGCTGCTTTTGCTGCGGGGAAACCGCCCATGACGCTATTACTCGTGCGCCACGCGTCGCTGGGATACCACAGTAAACAACCCGTGTTACGTGATATCTCCTTTCAGGTTTCGCCCGGTTCTGTCTGTTGTCTGATTGGTGCTAACGGCAGCGGTAAAACCACCCTGATGCGCACCATTCTCGGCGTTCTTCCGCCGCTTCGCGGTGACATTCTGCTTGATGGCGTCGCGGTGAATCATCTCAGCGATCTGGAACGCGCCGCAGCCATCGCCTGGGTTCCTCAGGCGCACGACGGCGCGTTTGCCTTCACCGCGCTGGACATGGTGATGATGGGACTGGCCCCGCAACTGGCGGCATTTGCGGTTCCCGGCGCTAAAGAGCGTGAAATTGCACATCAGCAACTGGCGATGCTGGAGATTTCTCACCTGGCACTTCGACGCTGGAACACCCTGAGCGGCGGCGAACGGCAACTGGTGTTGATCGCTCGCGCGCTGGCGCAACGTCCGCGTCTTTTATTGCTGGATGAACCCGCATCCAGCCTTGATTTTGGGCATCAAATCCGTCTGCTCGACAGGCTGGTGACGCTGAAAAATTCCGGTATGGCCCTGCTGATGTCGACCCATCACCCGTTGCACGCCCGGGCAATCGCCGACAGCGTGGTACGGGTTGAACCAAACGGCGAGGTGTCGCAGGGGCTGCCTGAACATCAGCTCGCCGCCGACCGCCTGGCCGCGCTGTATCGCGTTACACCGTCACAAATTACCCACCATCTTTATGGTTCACTCAATTAAGGAATACTCATGCTCATTGACGACATTGATTTTGCCGATCTTTACCGTAAGCAATTACAGTTGGCGAACAGAACCGAGAAAAAGCCGGAGCACTGGGACAAACGTGCGGAAAAAATGGCGGAGAATTGCGCCTCATTAACCGACAGCTATCTGTTGCAACTGCTGGGGAAAATCGACCTGCAAGGTGCAGAGTCGCTGTTTGATATGGGTTGCGGCCCCGGTACAGTCTCGCTGGCGCTGGCTAAAAAAATGCCAATAATTTACGGCGTAGATTACAGCAAGGGAATGCTGAGCGTAGCTGCCCGCCGCGCCGCACAAATGAACGCCCGTCACGTACAATGGGTGCAACGAGCCTGGGAAGAGCACTGGGATGATTTACCCCAGTGCGATATCGCCGTCGCCTCGCGCTCCACGCTGGTTGCCGATATGCGCCAGGCAATGAGCAAGCTGAATAATCAGGCCCGGCTGCGGGTTTATACCACCCACCTCGTCAGTTCATCTTTCGTTTCTCCCACCATTCAGCGCGCACTGGGCCGCGAAGTGATTGAACTGCCCAACTATATCTATGCGCTTAATGTTCTGTATCAGATGGGGATCCACGCGCACGTTGATTTTATCCGCGGTCCCAACTGTCAGCAGGACAACAGCATCTGGACGCGTTTTCTGGAAAACGTGCGCTGGAGTATGGGTGAACTGAGCGCCGACGAGGTCGAACGTCTGGAAAACTGGTATCAACAGCAGGATCCACGCGCTATTGCCCCCGCCAGCCGTGACTGGGCGCTTATCT
Source organism: Citrobacter braakii (assembly GCF_002075345.1). Lineage (GTDB taxonomy): Bacteria > Pseudomonadota > Gammaproteobacteria > Enterobacterales > Enterobacteriaceae > Citrobacter > Citrobacter braakii. Next base: position 21,522 of record NZ_NAEW01000009.1, on the reverse strand, counting down.
GGTGGGACAGCATCCCGCGGGAGGCGCTGCGATGATCTACTTTTCGCAGGCGCAAATTGACGCGCTGCTGCTGGAAGATATTCAGGGCGGCGATCTGACCACCCGCGCGCTGGGTATCGGCGCCCAACCAGGCGTCATCGAGTTTAGCCATCGCCAGGGCGGATGCGTTAGCGGTACCGCTGTTGCCAGACAAATGCTGACTTCATTGGGATTAACCGTCACCGATATTTTGTCCGATGGCGAACGGGCGAACGCCGGACAGCGACTGATTCGCGCACACGGACCAGCGGCGGCGCTGCACCAGGGCTGGAAAGCGGTACAAAATGTACTGGAGTGGAGCTGCGGCGTGTCGGGCTATCTCGTCGAGATGCTGAGCATGCTGCATCAACGCTATCCCGATGGGCAGATTGCCTGCACCCGCAAAGCCATTCCCGGTACGCGTTTACTGGCGACTCAGGCAATACTTGCCGCCGGGGGCATTATCCATCGGGGAGGATGCGCCGAAACGGTACTGCTGTTTGCTAATCACCGCCGTTTCCTTACCAACCCAAACGACTGGACAGGCGCGATTGCGCGCTTACGCAGCCATGCGCCAGAAAAAAAGATCGTGGTCGAAGCGGATACGCCAGATGAGGCATTGGCCGCCCTACGCGCCGCCCCAGATGTCCTACAACTCGACAAATTTACCCCCGAGCAAGCGGCAGAAATTGCCCGTCAGGCCCCTGCTCTGGCCCCCCATTGCACGCTGGCGCTGACCGGCGGCATTACCCTCGCCTCGCTGGCGGGTTATCTCGACTGCGGTATCAGACTCTTTATCACTTCCGCGCCTTACTACGCTCCACCTGCGGATATCAAAGTGAGCCTGAGCCCGGACGCACGTGGCCTATAACATCAAAAAATGGACTAAAAATAATGAATTTCAACAAAAGTTGTCTTTACACAGCCCTGTCGTTTGCTTTCGCGCACAGTGCTTTTGCTGGGCAGGAAAGCGAAACCATGACCGTCTGGTCTAGTCCGGTCTCCGCGGCCACCACCACGGTTCTCGGCCAGGAAACGATACAACAGCTGGATAAACAGAACGTGGCGCAGGCGCTGAGCGTCGTCCCTGGCGTCGTGCTGCAAAAGTCAGGCAACCGCAACGAGCAACAGGTAAAAGTGCGCGGATTTGACAGCCGTCAGGTTCCCGTCTTTTTCGACGGCGTGCCGATGTACATCCCCTATGACGGCAACCTCGACTTAGGCCGTTTTCTGACATCCGATATCGCTTCGGTTGAAGTCTCCAAAGGCTACTCGTCTCTGTTACAGGGGCCAAACCAGATGGGCGGCGCCATCAATATCACTACAAAAAAACCGACCAAACCGCTTGAAGGCAGCATTGGCTATCGCCAGGGCTGGAGTCGCAGCAAAGACAACGCCCACGATATGCACGCTTCATTTGGCGCCAGTAACGATCTCGGCTATATCCAGCTCAGCGGCAGTCAGCTGAAGCAGGATTTTCTTGGATTACCGCATGGCGTGGACAACCCGGTTGCGGGCAGTCACGGCAAGATGATCAACTCTTCCGCTGATGACAAGCGTGGCATCGTGAAGCTGGGCTTTACCCCTCGTGGAGATGATGAATATGTGCTGACCTATATAAATCAGGACGGTGAAAAAGATAATCCACCGTACGCCGGAACCAGCAGCCAGAAATCACGCTACTGGCAATGGCCACAATACGATAAAGAGAGCTATTACTATCAGGGAACCACGCATCTGGGCGACCGTTTTACCCTGAAAAGCCGTCTGTATCGCGACACCTTTGAAAATACGTTGATGATGTACAACTCGCTGGCCGACCTGAAAAATGAGAAAGGCAGCTACAGCCATTATTCGGACTATAGCGATGGGGCTGGCCTGCAGCTCGCTGCGGATATACGAGAAAACGATCTGCTCTCTTTCGCCGTGAACTGGAAGGACGATGTTCACCGCGAGAAAGGCGCACCGAATGCGGCTTACGACCGCTACGAAGACCGCACCTGGTCCGTAGCCAGTGAATACCAGTGGGCTGCGGCGGATAATGTCGATGTGGTGGCGGGAATAAGCTATGACTGGCGAGACAGTCTGGAAGGTATGAAGCACGAGAAAAACGGCAGCGTCACGCACTACGATGACAACAATCAGTCGGCCTTTAACTGGCAGGTGATGACCAAATACCACTTTGAAAATTCAGACACATTAGCGCTGTCTTACTCTGACAGAACGCGTTTCCCAACGTTAAAAGAACGCTACACGACCTCGAAACCGGCCTATAACCAGGTGGCCCTGGTCAATCCACAGCTTAAACCGGAGCGCGCCCGCAGCGTCGACCTGACATGGAATGGTTCACTTAGCCAGAACTGGGGATTCGAAGCCAGCGTGTATTACAACCGCATCAGCGACGCGATTCTTTCGCACAATATTGATGCCGACACCATCCAGAATCAAAACAGTGGTCGGGTGGATTACACCGGCCTGGATGCAGGCGTTAAAGGTAAAGTTTTTGATATGCTGGACGTCGGGCTGAGCTACGGCCTTATTCATGCGGACGCCAAACGCAGCGATATCGGTAAGATTACCGATCTGCCGACGCAAACCCTGACCGCCTGGATGACGCTGAAACCGTGGGAGCCACTCAGCATTACGCTGTCCGAAGAGGCCCGTTCGTCGAGCTATAGCAATACCGACGGCTCGCAGAAAGCCGCTGGTTTCGCCATTACCCATTTGCGCGCTGATTACGCCATTGGTCACGGGTTTAGCGTTAACGCTTCGGTCAATAACCTGTTCGATACGCAGTACGTTTACAGTGAAGGATTTTTTGAAGAGGGGCGTAATTACTGGGCGGGCATTGAGTATCAGTTCTGACTTAACAATGCAGAAAAACGGCCCCGTCAGGGGCCGTTCGATTAATCTCGTCGTACAAGCCGAAAGACACCCAGCACAACAATCGCGCCGACCACGGCCACCAGGAAGCTGTGGAGATTAAACCCGCTGATATCGCCGCCGATACCGAACATCGTAGCCAGCCATCCACCGACCACAGCACCGATAATACCGAGAATGCAGGTCAGGATAAATCCACCGCCATCGCGCCCCGGCATAATCAGTTTGGCGATAACCCCCGCAATCAGACCAAAAATAATCCAGGTAATAATTCCCATTTCCAGGCCCTCTTTCCAGTGAACGCACGCGCAAGACATTCTTGCGCCAGCATGTTAAGTATAGGCAAGCCATCGCTACGTGCTTTTTCCCTCAGACTTAATTCATTGGGTTTGGTAAAAAATTTCATCCATTTGTATTAAGTTCCGTTGATTGATGCCGATAATCCAACGATAAACCAGGCATCCAGGAGTCATTAGGTGTGAGTAACTACAATGAGCAGTTCCTGAAGCAAAATCCGTTAGCGGTGTTAGGCGTACTCCGGGACTTAAATTCGCAGCAGGTTCCGCTGCGTATCTCCTGGTCAGGTGGCCAGTTCATCAGCAAAATACTGGCGGTCAGCCCGGATGAACTGATCATGGATTTTGGTAGTCAGGAATATGAAAACCAGGCCGTGCAGCGAGCCAATCAAATTACGATTATCGCCGAAACGCAGGGAGCCAAAGTGGAGTTCACCCTGCCACAGCTGAAAAAAGGCGAATACCAGCGACTACCCGCATTTATCTCATCATTGCCGCCATCTCTGTGGTTCGTCCAGCGTCGGGAATATTTCCGTATCGGTGCTCCACTGCATCCCCCCTATCGCTGCACGGTAAAAATGCCGGATAACAGCACGCTGTGTTTTCGCCTATTCGATTTGTCTCTTGGCGGTATGGGCGGGCTGTTAGAAACGGCAAAACCAGAGGGACTGGTAGAAGGCATGCGCTTTTCACAGGTTGAACTGAACATGGAGCAATGGGGAGTGTATCAGGTGGACGCCCAGCTAATTTCCATTAGCGAACGCAAAGTTATCGACGGGAAAAACGAAACAATTACCACTCCCCGCCTGAGCTTTCGTTTTCTCAACGTCGGCCCGGCGGTGGAGCGTAACCTACAGCGGATTATTTTTTCCCTCGAGCGCGAGGCCCGGGAAAAGTCGAATAAGGTGCGCGATTAGCATCACCTGAATTACATCACATCCAGCGCTTGTTGAAGCTTCCAGATATAGCGCGGAGCCTGCGGCGCCGGATGATTATCCGCAACATGTTCAATAAATTCATCCGGGCTGAGATCGTTTATCTTATTAATGGCTTTTTTCCTGTCGGAGGAGAACGTTCGCAGCAGCGCGCCCGCACCGTTGGCGTACGATACCACCAGCGCATATTGCATCACCTGCGGATCTTTGATCCCGGCCAGCGGCCCGGTCTCAAGAATGCTCAGGTATGCGGCCCCCATCGAGATATTGCGCTCAGGATTTTTCAGCTCGCTGGTTGACGGCTCGCCACTCCACCCCATGCGACGATAAACATCACGCCCTGACGTCGAGGCTTTTAACTGCATCAGGCCAATCGCATTAGACTTACTGACCGCATTCGGGTTTCCACCTGATTCAATGGCGATGATCGCGGTAATCAATTGTGGACTGACACCCCAGGCCGCACCGGCTTTTTCGCTGATCGGCATCCATTGCATTGCGCGTTTAACCGGAACTTCAGCATTCCACGGCGGATTTTTGTAATCCTGTTTTGAACTACAGCCCGCAAGTAATACAACCAAAAAAGCAAACCATCTCAATTTCACGTCATCTATCCTTATAGCCGGAACCTGTCGCTGAGGTGACAACGACATACCTACGCGGCATGATATACATTTGGTTTTAGTTGTAGCAAGGAAATGCCATGTCCCGGTTTCACTTAATTGCCCCGTCGGGCTACTGTATCAACCAGCAGGCTGCCTTACGCGGGCTGGCGCGTCTTACTGAGGCCGGTCATCAGGTCGACAATTCAGCGGTCATTGCGCGCCGCTGCCAGCGTTTTGCGGGTACAGAAGCAGAACGGCTTGCTGATGTGAACGCGCTCGTAAATCTGAACACGCCCGATACCATTGTGATGGCAGTACGCGGCGGCTATGGCGCGAGCCGTTTACTGGCAGAGATTGACTGGCAGGCGCTGGCGAACCGTCAGCAACACAACCCGCTGCTGCTGTGCGGACACAGCGATTTTACCGCGATCCAGTGTGGTCTGCTGGCGCAGGGGAATGTGATTAGCTTCAGCGGCCCGATGCTGGCGGCTAACTTTGGCGCCGAGGAGATGAACGCATTTACCGAGCACCATTTCTGGCAGGCTGTTCGCAATGCCCAATTTACCCTCGAGTGGCAAGGTAACGGTCCGGCATGTGCGACCGAAGGTACGCTATGGGGCGGAAATCTGGCGATGCTCATTTCTCTGATGGGCACGCCGTGGATGCCCGCTATCGAAAACGGCATTTTGGTGCTGGAAGACATTAACGAGCATCCTTTTCGCATTGAACGCATGCTGCTGCAACTGTATCACGCAGGAATACTGGCCCGACAAAACGCCATTATCCTCGGCAGTTTTAGCGGCAGCGCACCTAATGATTACGACGCGGGTTACAGTCTTGACTCAGTTTGTGATTTTCTACGCGCCAGGTTATCGGTTCCGGTGATCGACGGCCTCGATTTTGGTCATGAACAACGCACCGTCACCTTGCCGTTGGGGGCAAGAGCGGTACTGAAAAATGATAAAAACGGCGCTCAGCTCACCTTAAGCGGGCATCCGACACTTAAATCGTAAAAAAAGCGGTTAACAGGGCTAAGTAAAACGCTGTTTCTGTCGTTATTATGTTAGGGTTTATAAATACGAAACAGCGTAATTCAGGAGTAACCGAACGTTGGATGCCGCAGCAATAATTAGCCTTTTTATTTTGGGTTCCGTACTCGTCACCTGCAGTATCTTACTCAGTTCATTCTCATCACGTCTTGGTATCCCTATTCTGGTGATATTTCTCGCTATTGGTATGTTAGCGGGAGTCGACGGCGTGGGCGGTATTCCTTTCGATAACTACCCTTTCGCCTATATGGTGAGTAACCTGGCGCTGGCGGTTATCCTGCTCGACGGCGGGATGCGCACCCAGGCCAGCTCATTTCGTGTCGCGTTAGGCCCGGCGCTGTCGCTGGCGACCGTCGGGGTGCTGATTACCTCCGGACTCACCGGCATGATGGCCGCGTGGCTGTTTCATCTGGATCTTATCGAAGGACTCCTGATTGGCGCGATTGTCGGTTCAACCGATGCCGCGGCGGTTTTTTCCCTGCTCGGCGGCAAGGGGCTTAACGAACGTGTTGGCTCTACGCTGGAAATTGAATCCGGGAGTAATGACCCGATGGCGGTGTTTTTAACCATCACGCTTATCGCCATGATTCAAAATCACGAGACTGGATTAAGCTGGATGTTTGCGGTGCATATTATCCAGCAGTTCGGCTTAGGGATCATACTGGGCCTCGGTGGGGGCTACCTGCTTCAGCAAATGATTAACCGCATTTCACTGCCTGCCGGGCTTTATCCGCTACTGGCCTTAAGCGGTGGGATACTGATTTTTGCCCTGACCACTGCACTGGAAGGCAGCGGTATTCTGGCGGTCTATCTGTGTGGTTTCCTGCTGGGTAATCGCCCCATCCGCAACCGATTTGGCATTCTGCAAAACTTCGACGGTCTGGCATGGCTGGCGCAAATCGCCATGTTCCTGGTGCTGGGACTGCTGGTTACGCCGTCCGACCTGCTGCCTATCGCGATCCCTGCGCTGATTTTGTCTGCATGGATGATATTCATTGCCCGTCCGCTGTCGGTCTTCGCCGGACTGTTGCCGTTTCGTGGCTTCAATCTGCGCGAGCGCATTTTCATCAGTTGGGTGGGCCTGCGCGGTGCAGTCCCCATCATCCTCGCCGTGTTCCCAATGATGGCGGGTCTGGAGAATGCGCGCCTGTTCTTTAACGTCGCGTTCTTCGTGGTTCTGATCTCGCTGCTGTTTCAGGGAACGTCGCTTTCCTGGGCCGCCAAAAAAGCCAAAGTGGTGGTTCCTCCCGTCGGCTGGCCCGTTTCGCGCATTGGTCTGGATATTCATCCGGAAAACCCCTGGGAGCAGTTTGTTTATCAGCTCAGCGCGGATAAGTGGTGTGTAGGAGCCGCACTGCGCGACTTGCATATGCCGGAAGAGACGCGAATTGCCGCCCTGTTTCGTGACAACGTGCTGTTTCACCCATCCGGCAGTACGCGGCTGCGCGAAGGCGACGTTTTGTGCGTCATTGGTCGTGAGCGCGATCTCCCTGCTCTCGGCAAACTGTTCAGCCAGTCGCCGCCGGTGTCGTTAGACCAGCGCTTCTTCGGTGATTTTATTCTCGAGGCCAGCGCAAAATATGCCGATGTGGCACTGATATATGGCCTGGAAGATGGCACAGAGTATCGTGATAAACAGCAAACGCTGGGTGAAATTGTTCAGCATCTGCTTGGTGCCGCGCCGGTCGTCGGTGACCAGGTTGAATTTGCTGGCATGATCTGGACGGTTGCTGAGAAAGAAGATAATGCGGTGCTGAAGGTCGGTGTTCGCGTTGCTGAAGATGAGGATGAGGCGCGTTGATGCTTTTTGCCGGGCGGCAGCAGCGCCTTGCCCGGTCTGCGCTCTGCGTCGCATAAACGGTGTAGCCGGATGAAACACATCAGCGTCGACATCCGGCTTTAGATACGTTACACCGTCACAACCGGCACGCGCAGCGCCAGAGAACACATCAACTCGTAGCCCACCGTACCCGCGGCGCTGGCCACATCGTCAATTTTAATCTCTTTGCCCCACAGCTCTACCGGCGTCCCGATCCCCGCTTGCGGACACGGTGTCAGATCTACCGCCAGCATATCCATTGAGACCGTCCCCACCGTTGTAGTGCGTACGCCGTCCACCAGCACCGGCGTTCCGCTTGGCGCATGGCGCGGGTAACCGTCTGCATACCCGGTCGCCACAATGCCAATGCGCTGCTCGCCGCTGGCGGTATAGCGTCCCCCGTAGCCCACCCGATCTCCAGCTTTCAGCGTCTGTATGCCGATTATCTCGCTGCTCAGGGTCATGACCGGTTTCAGGCCAGTATTGGCGATGTCCCGCCACTGTCCCGAAGGTGACGCGCCATACAAAATAATGCCCGGGCGCACCCAGTCATAATGTGCTTCAGGGTGCCACAGCGTGGCGGCCGAATTGGACAGCGACCGTCTGCACTCCAGCCCTTCTGTCGCCTGTGCAATCCGCGCCATAGCTTCCTGAATACCTTCCGGGTGCTCCGCATCTGCAAAGTGGGACATCAGCGTCATTTCACCGACGTTGGGCATTGCCCGCAGCTGTTGCCAGACCGTTGATACTCTTTCCGGTAAAAAACCCAGTCGGTTCATGCCGCTGTTCACCTTCAGGTAAACATCCAGCGGCGCGTTGAGACGCGCATTCTGCAGCGCTTTTAATTGCCAGTTACTGTGTACACAGGTGGTCAGACGATATTTGTCATACACCATCAGGTCTTCGGCGTGGAAAAATCCCTCCAGCATGAGTATCGGGCCTTTCCACCCGCGCTCACGCAGGGTTATCGCTTCTTCAAGATTGAGCATGGCAAAACCGTCGGTTGTGCCCAGCGCATTCCAGACACGTTCAATGCCGTGTCCGTATGCATTGGCTTTCACCACCGACCAGACGCGGGCGTCCGGCGCGGCCTGGCGGGTAATGGTCAGGTTTTGTTTCAACGCCTGCAGGTCAATGCTGGCCAGTATTGGGCGAGTCATCTCACGTCCTTATCAGTTATGTGCGCCATGTAAATGCCGTGGACGAGATGGGGTAAACCCCGGGCTGTAACGCGCCACGCTCAGATCGTCGTAAGGAATGGCTGGTGTGCGGCCAGACAGAATGTCGCTCAGCAACTGACCCGAACCGCAGGCCATGGTCCAGCCCAGCGTGCCGTGGCCGGTATTAAGCAGTAGATTCTTAAAGCGCGTTCGCCCGATCACAGGCGTACCGTCCGGCGTCATCGGACGCAGCCCGGTCCAGAAGGTTGCCTGCTCCACATGCCCACCGCGTGGGAAGAGATCGCGGACGACCATCTCCAGCGTCTCACGACGGGGTTGCAGCAATTCCGTATTGAAGCCGACAATCTCCGCCATGCCGCCAACGCGAATACGGTTATCAAAGCGGGTAATGGCGATTTTGTAGGTTTCATCAAGGATCGTTGAAACCGGCGCGCCGTCATCTTGCGCCACCGGAATGGTCAATGAATAGCCTTTGAGCGGATAGACCGGAATATCAACGATCCCCTTCAGCATCGCCGTAGAGTACGAGCCGAACGCCATTACATAGGCATCGGCTTTGACTATCTCCTCGCCACACTGAACGCCATAAATCTGCTCACCATCGCTCAACAGCTTATCGACCGGAGTATTAAAGCGAAATTTCACACCCGCCTGCTCCGCCATCAGCGCCAGACGCTGGGTAAACAGCTGGCAGTCACCGGTTTCGTCATTCGGTAAACGCAGACCGCCGGTCAGCTTGTGTGCCACTTCCGCCAGCGCCGGTTCAACTTCCGCCAGACGGCTTGCTTCCAGGAGCTGATACGGCACGCCGGCGTCTTCGAGGACGGCGATGTCGCGGGTCGCGTTCTCATACTGTTGAGCGGTACGGAACAGTTGTAACGTTCCGCCCTGGCGTCCTTCGTACTCGATACCGGTAGAGGCGCGTAGCGCTTTCAGGCAATCACGGCTGTATTCCGCCAGTCGCACCATCCGGCCCTTGTTTTCCATGTAATGGCTGGTGTCGCAGTTGCGTAGCATCTGCCACATCCATTTCAACTGGAACTGCGTCCCGTCGAGGCGAACGGCCAGCGGCGCGTGGCGCTGAAACATCCATTTAATTGCTTTAAGCGGTACGCCTGGCGCCGCCCAGGGTGCTGCATAACCTGGAGAGATTTGCCCCGCGTTCGCCGCACTGGTTTCCAGTGCCGGACCGGGCTCACGATCAATGACGGTGACATCGTGTCCAGCCTGACTTAAGTACCAGGCGCTGGTCACGCCAACGACACCACTTCCCAGTATGACAACTCGCATAGCCACTCCGTTAACAGTAAAAGAACAATCATCTAATTACATCTTGATAACTCAGTTGAAAATATTATTCAACATATGGCTTTTTTATGGTGACTTATCTCACATATGGCGGTGATGGCGGGGAACTCCCTGCTTTGGTATCTCCTGCTGTGCGTTATTTTTATCCAGCATAAAATTTTGCGGTCATACCGTTTTTCGACGCCTCGCTAACAAGAAATCGCAAAGAAAAAATTTCAGCCGCAGCACGTTTTTTAACACCATGATCTATGCTTGAAATGAGGTACTCCAGACAGAGAGTGCCGCCAACAATGAGGGTGCGCGAATGGCTACGATTGATTCCATGAACAAGGACAGCACACGGTTAAGCGATGGACCCGACTGGACGTTTGATCTGCTGGATGTCTATCTGGCGGAAATAGACCGCGTGGCGAAACTCTACAGACTGGATACCTACCCGCACCAAATCGAGGTGATCACCTCCGAACAAATGATGGACGCTTACTCCAGCGTCGGGATGCCAATCAACTATCCTCACTGGTCGTTTGGTAAAAAATTTATTGAAACCGAGCGTTTGTATAAGCATGGTCAGCAGGGGCTGGCCTATGAGATTGTTATCAACTCCAATCCGTGTATCGCGTATTTGATGGAGGAGAACACCATCACCATGCAGGCGTTGGTGATGGCGCATGCCTGCTACGGACATAACTCCTTCTTTAAAAACAACTATTTGTTCCGTAGCTGGACGGATGCCAGCTCCATCGTTGATTACCTGATCTTCGCGCGAAACTATATTACCCAGTGTGAAGAGCGTTACGGCGTGGATGAAGTCGAAAAGCTCCTCGACTCCTGTCACGCGCTGATGAACTACGGCGTGGATCGTTACAAACGCCCGCAAAAAATCTCCCTACAGGAAGAGAAAGCCCGACAGAAAAGCCGTGAAGAGTATCTGCAAAGCCAGGTAAATATGTTGTGGCGTACGCTGCCGAAGAAAGAGCAAGAGAAAACCGTTGCGGAAGCCCGACGTTATCCTTCTGAACCGCAGGAGAATCTGCTGTATTTCATGGAGAAGAACGCCCCGCTGCTGGAATCCTGGCAACGCGAAGTGCTGCGCATTGTGCGCAAGGTCAGCCAGTATTTTTATCCGCAGAAACAGACGCAGGTGATGAACGAAGGGTGGGCCACTTTCTGGCATTACACCATCCTTAATCACCTTTATGACGAAGGTAAAGTCACCGAGCGGTTTATGCTGGAGTTTTTACATAGCCATACCAACGTGGTATTCCAGCCGCCGTACAACAGCCCGTGGTATAGCGGGATAAATCCCTATGCTCTGGGTTTTGCCATGTTCCAGGATATTAAACGAATTTGTCAGTCGCCTACCGAAGAGGACAAATACTGGTTCCCGGATATAGCGGGTTCTGACTGGCTGGAAACCCTGCATTTCGCGATGCGCGATTTCAAAGATGAGAGCTTCATCAGCCAGTTCCTGTCACCGAAGGTTATGCGTGATTTCCGCCTGTTCACCGTGCTGGATGACGATCGTCATAATTATCTGGAGATTTCCGCGATTCACAACGAGGAAGGATATCGTGAGATCCGCAACAGGCTGTCGTCGCAATATAACCTGAGCAACCTTGAGCCGAATATTCAAATCTGGAATGTCGATCTGCGCGGCGACCGCTCGCTCACCTTGCGCTATATTCCGCATAACCGCGCTCCGCTGGATAAAGGACGCAAAGAGGTGCTCAAGCATGTGCACCGGCTCTGGGGTTTTGACGTGATGCTGGAGCAGCAGAATGAAGACGGCAGTGTGGAGCTGCTGGAGCGTTGCCCGCCGAGGATGAACGGTCTGTAAATCTTATTGCCGGATGGCGACGCGAAAACCTCTTATCCGGCCTACAATGCATTTCGTAGGCCGGATAAGGTGCGATTAGCGCCCCTGAATAGCTAAATCGCCCGGCAGGTTTTTCTGCATACGATGCCAAATCTCGCCGCTGTCGTGACCATAGCGACGCACCGTTTCATATACCTGCTCATGAGCACCCTGATCACAAAGTTCTGACAGCTTACGGTAAAAGCTCAGCGCCAGCGCGCGGGCTTCCGGATTGGCGAAATAATGGCGGCCAATGCGGGTATATAATCCCTTCATTCCATTGAGGATCAAACCGTAAATCGGATTGCCAGAGGCAAATGCCAGACCGCGGAAAATGTTATAGTCCAGATCGGCGAATGCATCAGCATGGTCGGCCACCTGATTTGCCGTTGCCAGAACCTCCTGCGCTTTATCAGGATGCTGGCGAAACGCGGTACGAACAAAGATCGTCGAGATGTTGGTACGCACGGACAGCAGATTATCAATAAGCTGCGGCACGCTCTCGTGATCGAGACGCGCCAGCGTTTCAAGGATATTTAGCCCGGAGGTTTCCCAGAAGTTATTCACCTTCGTCGGCTTGCCGTGTTGAATGGTCAACCAGCCGTCCCGCGCCAGACGCTGTAATACCTCGCGTAACGTGGTACGTGTCACTCCAATCAGTTCAGAGAGTTCACGTTCAGCAGGCAAAATAGTGCCAGGTGGGAAGCGGTTATTCCAGATACTTTCAATGATGTACTCTTCCGCGAACCCAGCCGGGCTTTGCGCCTTAATGACCATAGTGATAATTCCATTACACAGCAAAACATAGTTACAGTTATCATACCAGACGGGCTACATGGCTGATAGCTGACGCAATGAAGAAAAAGTGGATCAAGGCTTCATTTTCCAGATTACGCTGAAGCACAGCCAGCCTTGTCCGTCGCGTGAATAGCTTGCCTGTACTTCCTCCTCCCGCTAAGCTTTGCGGTCAAACATAAAAACATGATTTCATTTTTAAAGGTAGGGAAATCACCATGGAGCTATCATGGGGCCGCGCTATGTGGCGCAATTTTTTAGGTCAATCACCTGACTGGTACAAACTTGCACTACTCGTATTCTTAGTCGTTAACCCGGTAATATTTTTCATCAATCCCTTTATTGCGGGCTGGCTGTTGGTGGCCGAGTTCATTTTTACGCTGGCGATGGCGTTAAAATGTTACCCGCTGCTACCAGGCGGGCTGCTAGCCATCGAGGCGGTCATCATCGGCATGACCAGCGCCACACATGTGCGTGAAGAGGTTGCCGCTAACCTTGAGGTGCTATTGCTGCTGATGTTTATGGTGGCTGGCATCTACTTTATGAAGCAGTTGCTGCTGTTTATTTTCACCCGCCTACTGCTTACGATTCGCTCCAAGATGCTGCTGTCGCTGGCATTTTGCGTTGCCGCCGCCTTCCTTTCTGCATTCCTGGATGCGCTGACCGTCGTTGCCGTGGTAATCAGCGTAGCGGTTGGTTTTTATGGTATCTACCATCGTTTCGCTTCTTCCCGCACGGAAGACAACAATATGCTCGATGACAGCCATATCGATCAGCACAATAAGGTCGTACTGGAGCAGTTCCGTGGTTTTCTGCGCAGCCTGATGATGCATGCGGGTGTCGGTACAGCGTTAGGCGGCGTAATGACTATGGTCGGCGAACCGCAAAACCTGATTATCGCCAAAGCGGCTGGCTGGCATTTTGGTGACTTTTTCCTGCGCATGTCGCCGGTCACCGTCCCGGTGCTGATTTGCGGCCTGTTAACCTGCATGCTGGTTGAGAAATTGCGCTGGTTTGGCTATGGCGAAACGCTGCCGGAGACCGTCCGCGATGTCCTGCAACAGTTTGACGATCAAAGCCGTCAGCAGCGTACTCGTCAGGAAAAAATCAAACTGATTGTTCAGGCGATTATCGGTATCTGGCTGGTGGTTGCCCTGGCCCTGCATCTGGCGGAAGTCGGATTAATCGGTCTGTCCGTCATTATCCTGGCCACGTCGTTGACCGGCGTTACTGACGAACACGCGATTGGTAAAGCGTTTACCGAGTCGCTGCCTTTCACCGCCCTGCTAACCGTGTTCTTCTCTATCGTTGCGGTGATTATCGATCAACAGCTCTTTTCACCGATTATTCAGTTTGTTTTGCAGTCCTCTGAACATGCTCAACTGACGCTGTTCTATCTCTTTAACGGCCTGCTATCTTCTATCTCTGATAATGTGTTTGTCGGCACCATTTACATTAACGAAGCCAAAGCCGCGTTGGAACATGGGACCATCAGCCTTAACCAATTTGAGCTGTTAGCGGTGGCGATCAATACCGGGACTAACCTGCCTTCCGTTGCTACACCAAACGGCCAGGCGGCATTCCTGTTCCTGCTGACCTCTGCGCTGGCGCCATTAATTCGACTCTCTTATGGCCGCATGGTGTGGATGGCTCTGCCTTATACTCTCGTCCTGACGCTGGTTGGTCTGCTTTGCGTCGAGTTCACGCTTGTTCCGGTGACTGAGTGGATGACCAAGGCGGGCTGGTTAGCTACACTTTCATAACAATTTACCGGGCAAATCACTGCCCGGTTTGACTTTTTGCATGATAATTATCCGATTACTCAAATTTTCAATTCCTGCTAGTGGCGCATAAATTGAATTGGTTTAAACTGCGCTCTCTACGCATGTTGCAGGGAAATTATTATGTTGCGATTTTTAAACCAGTGCTCCCGAGGTCGTGGTGCATGGTTATTGTTGGCGTTAACCGCCTTTGCGCTGGAGCTTGTCGCGCTGTGGTTCCAGCACGTCATGCTGCTAAAACCTTGCGTGTTGTGTATTTACGAACGTAGCGCATTATTTGGCGTGATGGGCGCGGGGCTGGTGGGGGCTATCGCACCAAAAACGCCGCTGCGCTATGTGGCGATGATTATCTGGATTTACAGTGCCTGGCGCGGACTGCAGTTAGCGTATGAGCACACCATGATTCAGTTGCACCCATCACCGTTTATGACCTGTGATTTTGCCGCACGCTTCCCGAGCTGGCTGCCGCTGGACAAATGGCTGCCGCAGGTGTTTTTAGCATCCGGTGACTGTGCTGAACGCCAGTGGTCTTTTTTAACCCTGGAAATGCCACAGTGGCTGTTGGGGATCTTCGCCGCTTACCTGGTGGTCGCCGTGCTGGTAGTCATAGCACAGCCGTTTAAACCGAAAAAACGTGACCTCTTCGGTCGCTAACAGAGACGCTCCTTCGGGAGCGTTTTTTTTGCCTTAAATTCATTGCCTGCTGGCATCTATAAGATGTATATTAAATGCATCTTATAGATGCCACACCAAGGAGATGTCTGATGTCCCATTTACGCATCCCGGCAAACTGGAAAGTAAAACGCTCTACTCCCTTCTTTACCAAAGACAACGTCCCGGCAGCACTTCTTTCTCACCATAACACCGCAGCAGGCGTGTTTGGACAGCTCTGCGTGATGGAAGGTACGGTAACGTATTATGGCTTTGCCAATGAAGACGCAAAAGAACCTGAAGTGAAAGTGGTGATTAATGCCGGTCAGTTCGCAACCAGCCCACCGCAGTACTGGCATCGCGTTGAATTAAGCGACGATGCGCAATTCAACATTAACTTCTGGGTGGAAGATGACAACCACTCCGATGAGATGTATCAGGCGAAAAAGTCTTAACCCTTAACGCCTGCTAATCGATGGGCGGCTCAGTCCGCCCATGAAGGTTTGTTCAGGATATGATCCTGCCAGTCACGTACTTCCGATTCTTTCACCGCAATATGACGAACTGAGATACGTTCACCGTGCATCGCCGCTTTTGATCCTGTCAGCAACGGGTGCCACTCCGGTAGCCCTTTTCCTTCTGCGAGCAGACGATAGGCGCAGGTCATCGGCAACCATTCAAAAGTCGGCAGATTATCACGCGTCAGTTTGATGCAGTCAGGCTCGTACTCGAATCGACGTTCGTAATTACGACACTGGCAGGTTTTAATGTTGAGCTGACGACAGGCGACGTTGGTAAAGTAGATTTCGTCAGTGTCTTCATCCATCAGCTTATGCAGGCAGCATTGACCGCACCCGTCACATAATGACTCCCACTCGGCATCGGTCATTTCATCAAGGGTTTTACTTTGCCAGAAAGGTATGTCGCTCATCAGGGTTTCCGCTATTGCAATAAAGCTGCACCTTATAACCAGTCTGGCACGCTGATGCAAGTTTTGCCGCCCGAAAAGGCGGCAAGCAGAGATTACAGCACGCGGGTTGTTAGCGTTTGACCGTGAAAACTGATGGCCAGTTCGTCGCCGCTGCTTAAAGGTCCCACGCCTGCTGGCGTTCCCGTTAACACCACATCGCCCGCTTTGAGGGTAAAGAAACGGCTCATATAAGCAATCAAGGGAACGATGTGATGGATCATGTCCGCCGTGGAGCCGTGCTGGCGAGTTTCACCGTTGACCGTTAATCCAAGCATCGTATCCTGCGGGTCGCCATTAAATTCCGCCACCGGAATAAATCCTGACAGCGGGCAAGAGTTATCAAAACCCTTCGCTTTTTCCCATGGCTGCCCCGCCTTCTTCATTTTGCCCTGAATATCGCGCAGGGTCAGATCCAGCGCGACACCATAACCGGCGATGGCTTTACGCACATGATCTTCTGTCGCTTGCCGCAGGGTCGCGCCAATCAGCACAGCCAGCTCAACTTCATGGTGGACAGACCCCATATCAGATGGGATCACCAGCGGCTGGCGCAAATCGCACAGCGCGGTTTCCGGTTTAATAAACAGAACCGGTTCTTCCGGGGTGGTTCCGCCCATCTCTTTAATATGGTTAGCATAGTTACTCCCTACGCAAACCACCTTACTCACCGGATAATCCAGCAGAGCACCATGCCAGTTGTGATGTTGATACATTACTTTCCCCTAACGTAGTCATAGATTTCAGGTACTGCATCGATGGAACGTGCTGCTGCCGGATGCAGTTTAACGTTTAGCGTCTGGTGTATTTTGTTTTGCCGCTGCCAGATGCTGTTTAAGTAAATCTTCTGGCGGCGGGGGTATTTGTAAATAATAGCCCTGCTCGGTCAGGGCCTGTTTTACTTTTTCAAGATCGGCATTAACTAATTTTTTTCGCCCATCAAGCGGTAACATCATTGCCAGCGTCGGCTGACCAAATCCTCTCATCAGTTCTTCAGGAACGCGCGAGAAATCGTCTTTTTTTTCGACATATAAATAGGTCTGGTCACGTTTGCTGCTTCGGTAGATCACACAAAACATATCTTTTACTCTGAATTCACGGAATGGTGGCTTGCCTCAATATAATACTGACTATAACATGCCTTATAGTCTTCGGAATATCACCCCGCGCTGGGGATGATAAATAGCAAATTGAGTAAGGCCAGGATGTCAAACACGCCAATCGAGCTTAAAGGCAGTAGCTTCACCTTATCAGTGGTTCATTTACATGAAGCAGAACCCGAGGTTATTCGTCAGGCGTTGGAAGACAAAATCGCGCAGGCACCGGCTTTTTTAAAACATGCTCCCGTGGTGGTTAACGTGAGTGGTCTTGAAAGCCCAGTAAACTGGTCAGCGCTGCAGAAAGTTGTCGCGTCTACCGGATTGCGCATTATTGGCGTTAGCGGATGCAAAGACGCCAGACTAAAGGCAGAAATCGACGAAATGGGTCTTCCTTTACTGACTGAAGGTAAAGAAAAAGCTATTCGTCCTGCGCCTGTTGAGGTCCCGGCTCCCGTCGCTCCGCCGCAAAACGTTACTCCCATCACAAAAACACGATTAATAAATGTGCCGGTTCGTTCCGGTCAGCGCATTTATGCTCCACAATGTGATCTGATTGTTACAAGCCACGTCAGTGCGGGCGCAGAGCTTATCGCTGATGGCAATATTCATGTTTATGGAATGATGAGAGGCCGTGCGCTGGCAGGTGCAAGCGGCGATCGTGAAGCGCAAATTTTTTGTACCCATCTGACGGCAGAACTGGTGTCTATCGCAGGTGTTTATTGGCTGAGTGATAAAATCCCAGCAGAATTTTATGGCAAAGCGGCCCGTCTGCAATTAGCAGAGAACGCTTTGACAGTTCAACCGTTGAATTGATCCCTTTTTAACAAGGAATTTCTATGGCACGCATTATTGTTGTTACTTCGGGTAAAGGGGGCGTTGGCAAAACCACCTCCAGCGCGGCCATCGCTACAGGTTTGGCCCAGAAGGGAAAGAAAACTGTCGTTATTGATTTTGATATCGGCCTGCGTAACCTCGATCTGATTATGGGTTGTGAACGCCGCGTCGTTTACGACTTCGTCAACGTTATTCAGGGCGATGCGTCGTTAAATCAGGCGTTAATCAAAGATAAGCGTACCGAAAATCTCTTTATTCTTCCGGCATCACAGACTCGCGATAAAGACGCGCTGACGCGTGAAGGCGTCGCGAAAGTTCTGGACGACCTGAAAACGATGGAATTCGATTTCATCGTCTGCGACTCCCCAGCGGGTATTGAAACCGGCGCGCTGATGGCCCTGTATTTTGCCGATGAAGCGATTATCACCACTAACCCGGAAGTCTCCTCTGTACGTGACTCTGACCGTATTCTGGGTATTCTGGCGTCGAAATCTCGTCGTGCGGAAAACGGTGAAGATCCGATTAAAGAGCATTTGTTGCTGACGCGCTACAACCCTGGCCGCGTAAATAAAGGTGACATGCTGAGCATGGAAGACGTACTGGAAATTCTGCGAATCAAGCTAGTTGGCGTGATTCCTGAAGATCAGTCAGTCCTGCGCGCGTCTAACCAGGGTGAGCCGGTTATTCTCGACATCAATGCTGATGCCGGTAAAGCCTATGCTGATACCGTAGACCGTCTGTTGGGAGAAGAACGTCCTTTCCGCTTCATTGAAGAAGAGAAGAAAGGTTTCCTCAAACGCCTGTTCGGAGGATAAGTTATGGCATTACTGGATTTTTTTCTCTCGCGGAAAAAGAGCACAGCGAACATCGCTAAAGAGCGACTGCAGATTATTGTTGCGGAACGTCGTCGTAGTGACGCCGAGCCACATTATTTACCGCAACTGAGGAAAGATATTCTCGAGGTTATCTGCAAGTATGTACAAATTGATCCCGAAATGGTCACCGTACAGCTTGAACAAAAAGACGGCGATATTTCTATCCTCGAACTTAACGTGACATTACCTGAAGCTGAAGAGTCTAAATAACGGCTTTGCTCAGTGAGTTATAGTTGCAAAAAAGGCAGATTATTCTGCCTTTTTTATTTTCAGTTTCTTGCCAGCTGTTGCGGATTTATTCCAAAGTAAACTTTGGGTAGTTTTCGGCAAAATAGCGGCGCAAATACTCAACCGTAATACGGATTTTTGCCGACGTCGCCAGCCGAGAAACATAAACCGCCCATATATTTGCTGGTTGATAATACTCGGGCAATACGTGTACCAGATGTCCACCGGCAATGTTGTCGCAAACGTCCCACCACGAACGCAGGGCAATTCCCTGCCCATCAAGACACCACTGATGTACCACTTCGCCATGATTAGACGACAGAGGCCCCGTAACTTTAATTGAGTGAGCGCCCTCTTTATTACGCATTTGCCAGATACCAAACGGATGGTCGCGCTCTTTGATAACCAGACAAGGAAAAGTGGAGAGATCGTTGAGTTGCTTCGGCGTCCCATGCTGCGCCACAAATTCCGGCGAGGCGCACAGAATACGGTAGTTAGTCGCCAGCTTGCGGGCAATCAGGTTCGGCGCGATATCATCCCCGATACGAATATCAAGATCGACGCCCTCATTCACCATATCCACCAGGCGGTCTTCAACATCGAACCTCAGTTCTAGCTGCGGGTACGCTTTTGCCAGCGCAGACAGCGCCGGAGCCACCACCCGACGGCCAAAGCCAAAGCTACTAATAATGCGTAGCATCCCCTGCGGGATCTGCCTGGCATCAGACAACTCGTCCATCATCTGATCGACATCCTGCAGGATCCGCTGCGCCCATTCGTAGATCCGCTCCCCCTCTTCCGTGATGGTTACACGCCGCGTTGTCCGGTGCAGCAGCACCACGTTCAGTGTCTGCTCCAGCAGGGCTACTCGCTTACTGATAAAAGCCGGTGATACACCCAGTTCCTCGGCAACGGCGGCAAATCCTGCCCGACGGGCAACCAGCATAAAGACGCGTAAATCATTTAGCAGCGGCAGATTATTCATGATCTGTGTTTTATGTTTCACCAGTTAGGGGGATTAACTCTTAATCAGTCAATTATAGGATAAGGGGAAAGTCAATTTTGATGGCGTACAAGTGAGAGCTGCTATGAAGAAAACCTGTCGTATTGCCGCTATCCCCGGAGATGGCATTGGTAAAGAAGTGCTGCCTGAAGGCATTCATGTGTTACAGGCAGCCGCCGAGCGTTGGGGGTTGTCGTTCAGCTTTGAGCAAATGGAATGGGCCAGCTGCGAGTACTACACCCATCACGGCAAAATGATGCCGGATGACTGGCATGAGCAGTTGCAATCCTTTGATGCTATCTATTTTGGCGCCGTTGGCTGGCCGGACACCGTACCGGACCACATCTCTTTATGGGGCTCGCTGCTTAAGTTTCGCCGCGAATTCGACCAGTACGTCAACCTGCGTCCGGTACGCCTGTTTCCGGGAGTCCCTTGCCCACTGGCGGGCAAGCAGCCAGGCGACATTGATTTCTACGTCGTACGCGAGAACACCGAGGGAGAATACTCTTCTCTCGGCGGACGCGTGAGTGAAGGGACGGAACACGAGATGGTTATCCAGGAGTCGATCTTCACCCGTCGCGGCGTAGATCGTATATTGCGTTACGCCTTCGAGCTGGCGCAAAACCGCCCGCGCAAAACCCTGACCTCGGCGACCAAATCCAATGGTCTGGCCATCAGCATGCCTTACTGGGACGAGCGTGTTGAAGCAATGGCGGCTAACTATCCTGAGATCCGTTGGGATAAACAGCATATCGATATACTGTGCGCCCGCTTTGTGATGCAGCCGGAGCGCTTTGACGTTGTGGTTGCTTCCAACCTGTTCGGCGACATCCTCTCCGATCTGGGTCCGGCCTGTACCGGGACGATTGGCATCGCACCTTCTGCCAACTTAAACCCGGAACGCACCTTCCCGTCCCTGTTCGAGCCAGTACATGGTTCGGCTCCCGATATTTACGGAAAAAACATCGCCAACCCGATTGCCACTATCTGGGCTGGCGCCATGATGCTGGACTTCCTTGGCAACGGTGATGCCAACTATAAGGCTGCCCACGACGGTATTCTGGCGGCAATTGAGCACGTTATTGCCAGTGGCCCGAAAACGCCGGATATGAAAGGCAGCGCCACCACGCAACAGGTGGGAGAAGCCATCTGTCAGGCACTACGTTAGAGGTCAAACCACGAAATATGAGCCGCGTCACTGACGCGGCTTTTTTGTGCACAGAAAACCCCCAGCTAGGCTGGGGGTTCCGGAAAGCTTTCAGCTTTGGGCCAGTTATTAAAACCCCTTTTGATTTGTTAAAACACATTGCGGTCTGGCAACTGCAAATGTTTAACAAGA
>NZ_NAEW01000097.1 GCF_002075345.1 Citrobacter braakii | reverse complement strand
TCTGTACCGTTTTCAGGTGAACGGCCGGCCGGAACTGAACAAAATGCACACGTCGATAGATATGGGCGGCAACAACCTGAACAGCGCCGGGGTGGTGAACGGGAAGTACGGTAACTTTGACGTCAGTGTTGTGAGTAACGGCCCTGTGACGGCAGGAGGTGATATTCGCAGCACAGGCGGGTGGATAATCTCACGGCACGGACGGGGCTGGATGGATGAAACCCATGGCGGTGGGTTCTACATGACGGATAATGAGTGGATCCGCAGCCTGAACAACAAGAGCATTTACACCGGCGGACAGTTAAAAGGCGGTTCAGTCCGGTCTGACAGTGACCTGTCTGCCAGTGGTATTTTAAAGCTTGACCAGGTGAACGTTGCAGGCACCTGGTGTCCGCAAAACGGGGCGATAAGCCACGACAGCTCCGGGGGAATACTTTCATGCCAGTCCGGTCGCTGGCAAACGAATAAAAATGTCTGGCGATCCGTCAGCCGGTTTACCTTATATCCGAAGAATTCAATGAACCTTGGGAGATTCAAACTTTGCATAAATTCCTTCCGTATTGAC
>NZ_NAEW01000096.1 GCF_002075345.1 Citrobacter braakii | reverse complement strand
CCTCCCGTTTTTCCTGCGCACACCATCCCCTGACCAGCGTCCACACCGTGGTCAGGCTGACGCCATGGGTTTCCGCCATCAGCATCATCACATCCAGGGACTCCACGCTGTCCGGGCTGTCCATCCCGGACGCCTGCCACTGCGACCACAACGCCTGCTCCAGTGCCGCGTCTGCCGCGCTGCTGCGCCCCTTGCGCGTGCGTATTCCTCCCAGACGTCTGCGTCCGGATACCTCCGATGTGTCCAGACCAAAGTACCGCTGCATCATCTCAATGGACGCCCCCAGCGCCAGCGCCCGGTCTATCCGCTCCAGCCGCTTCTGCTCCCGCCTGGCCTGCGCCAGCATCAATCCCAGATTTTCATGATGAATACGCAGATTCAGCACACTGACCCGACTTTCCGCCAGATACAGCAGGTCGTCCGTTGAGAGGGCGGTCAGCATCCCCATCTCTTCGGGCGTCAGCCCCAGGGCTTCACCGCGCTTCAGGTTTCCGGATTTCAGCTCGGCAATCAGGGTGAACAGCAACTGGTTGGATGACTGTGACAGTGAGTAATTCACGGTTGCTCCTCCTT
>NZ_NAEW01000095.1 GCF_002075345.1 Citrobacter braakii | reverse complement strand
TACAAGGCAGAAAAACCGACCTCGACTCCTCCGGTTCAGGACCAGACTCCGCAGAAGCAGTACGCGGAAAACTCATTCTGAAACCGTCATTTTAACTGACCTCTCCCTGGCGGTGACACACTTTCCGTCAGGAAGGTGTGTTCCGTTCATCAACTGATTAAGGAACACAATATGTTAAATTCAACAACTGTCTCCACCGGCATGCTGGCAGCAGAATTCGCCGGTCTGTCTTTACCCTTACAGGTCCTTCGCAGCGGTGCCGGCTTCTACATCGGTACGGCAAACGAAATGGGCCCGGTATCCCGTGAATCCGTGGAGTATTTTGCCACTGCTGAACTGGCTGAACGTGCGCTCGAACAGGGCACATGGTCACAGCGTGAACAGTTTTAAGGAGAAATCATCATGGCTTCAAGAGGGGTAAACAAGGTAATTCTCATAGGTAATCTGGGGCAGGATCCGGAAGTTCGTTATTTGCCCAATAGCAATGCGGTGGCGATGCTGTCACTGGCGACGTCAGATACCTGGAAAGACAAACAGACAGGTGAGCAGAAAGAACGCACCGAATGGCACCGTGTGGTGATTTACGGCAAACTGGCAGAAATTGCCGGTGAGTATCTGCGTAAAGGCTCCCAGGTGTA
>NZ_NAEW01000094.1 GCF_002075345.1 Citrobacter braakii | reverse complement strand
CGGGTAAGCCCGGTATCACATTTTTCAACCGTGGCGGCGGGCCGCTGCACTTTGACCCGCTGAAGGACCGTAAAAACAGCGCGCACCTGCTGCTGTTCGGGCCGACCGGGGCGGGGAAATCAGCGACCCTCTGCGTGGCGCTGTGTCAGATGCTGGCCATGCACCGTTCCCGGCTGGTTCTGGTGGAGTCGGGGAATTCGTTCGGTCTGCTGGCCGACTACTGCCGGAGTTTGGGTCTGACGGTGAATAAGGTGGGTATTTATCCCGGCAGCGGGGTGAGCCTGCCGGTATTTGCGGACTCGCACCTGATTCTGGACATCCCGCCGGAACACCTGACCCTGGATGAGAATCAGCTGCCGGAACTGGGCGAGGACGTTACGGATGAACTGATTAAAAATGGCGTCCCGGGCGGTGATAAACGCGACGTGCTGGGTGAGATGGAGATTGCCGCCATTCTGATGATAACGGGCGGGGAAAGGGAGGAGAAGCTGAGTCGTGCCGACCGTGGGTTACTGCGCCGGGCGCTGGTGATAACGGCACAGCGGGTGTACGAAGAAAAACGGCAGATGCTGCCATCAGACCTGAAGGCGACGATGGAAAACATCGCCACTGACATGTCACAGAAGCCCGGCGGCGGTCCCCGCTGGCACACGAAGATGCAGGCAAGG
>NZ_NAEW01000093.1 GCF_002075345.1 Citrobacter braakii | reverse complement strand
CGGGTAAGCCCGGTATCACATTTTTCAACCGTGGCGGCGGGCCGCTGCACTTTGACCCGCTGAAGGACCGTAAAAACAGCGCGCACCTGCTGCTGTTCGGGCCGACCGGGGCGGGGAAATCAGCGACGCTCTGCGTGGCGCTGTGTCAGATGCTGGCCATGCACCGTTCCCGGCTGGTTCTGGTGGAGTCGGGGAATTCGTTCGGTCTGCTGGCCGACTACTGCCGGAGTCTGGGTCTGACGGTGAATAAGGTGGGTATTTATCCCGGCAGCGGGGTGAGCCTGCCGGTATTTGCGGACTCGCATCTGATTCTGACGCTGCCACCGGAACAACTGGTGCTGGATGAAAATCAACTGCCGGAGCTGGGCGAGGACGTCGCGGATGAACTGATTAAAAATGGCGTCCCGGACGGTGATAAACGCGACGTGCTGGGTGAAATGGAGATTGCCGCCATTCTGATGATAACGGGCGGGGAAAGGGAGGAGAAGCTGAGTCGCGCCGACCGCGGGTTACTGCGCCGGGCGCTGGTGATAACGGCACGGCGGGTGTACGAAGAAAAACGGCAGATGCTGCCATCAGACCTGAAGGCGACGATGGAAAACATCGCCACTGACATGTCACAGAAGCCCGGCGGCGGTCCCCGCTGGCACACGAAGATGCAGGCAAGG
>NZ_NAEW01000092.1 GCF_002075345.1 Citrobacter braakii | reverse complement strand
TTGTGCACAGAAAACCCCCAGCTAGGCTGGGGGTTCCGGAAAGCTTTCAGCTTTGGGCCAGTTATTAAAACCCCTTTTGATTTGTTAAAACACATTGCGGTCTGGCAACTGCAAATGTTTAACAAGAAATCAAAAGGGGGTCCCAATGGGGGACGAAAAGAGCTTAGCGCACACCCGATGGAACTGTAAATATCACATAGTTTTTGCGCCCAAATACCGGAGACAAGCATTCTACGGTGAGAAACGCAGGGCGATAGGCAGCATCTTAAGAAAGCTGTGTGAGTGGAAAAACGTGCGGATCCTGGAAGCGGAATGCTGTGCAGATCATATCCATATGCTTGTGGAAATCCCACCCAAAATGAGCGTATCCGGCTTTATGGGGTATCTGAAAGGGAAAAGCAGTCTGATGCTGTATGAACAGTTTGGGGATATGAAATTCAAGTACAGGAATAGAGAGTTCTGGTGCCGGGGATACTACGTAGATACGGTGGGTAAGAACACGGTGAAGATACAGGAATACATAAAGCACCAGCTTGCAGAAGATAAAATGGGTGAGCAGTTATCGATCCCTTATGCGGGTAGCCCGTTTACGGGCCGTAAGTAACGAAGTCTGATGCAAATGTCAGATCGTATGCGCCTGTTAGGGCGCGGCTGGTAACAGAGCCTTATAGGCGCATCCGAAAAACCTCCGGCTATGCCGGAGGATATTTATT
>NZ_NAEW01000091.1 GCF_002075345.1 Citrobacter braakii | reverse complement strand
GCGCTGTACCGGCGAAGACAGACGAAGATGACCGTACTGCGGCCCCGAACGGTGTATGCCGGGCGCTGGCTGCTGGCGGACGACCCGCAGTTCTGCGGGCGGGCCGTGGTGGTGAAACAGGGGGAGAGCCTTCGCCCCGGCGTGGAACTGCTGTATTTCGGCGAGGAAAGCGCTGACCCGTATTACGGAGAGCGTTACTTTATTGACCATGGCGAGGCCACCCGGTCGGCGGAGCAGATGCTGCTGCGCTTTCTGGGCGGGCGTTACCGCCGGCGTCACAACCGTAACCCGTCGCCGGCAGTCCCGCTCCCGGTCGTGGTGAACGGCGCGCAGGCTTCCGGCTCCGGCCGGGAGGCGGCGTGATGAACGCCGCCGCGCTGTTGAAAAACCCGTTGCCTGCGGTGGTGATTGGCGACGATGTCTGGCAACAGATGGTGCGTTATTCACCGGCGCCGGTCTGCGAGACGGAGCGGCTGCAGCGGCTGGTTTACCATGCGGCGAAAGCCCTGGCTGAGGCCCGTAAGTGCGACAGCGTGGTGACCTTCGGTTACTTCTGCCTGCCACCGGACGGCAGTCCGGACACGCCGCTGTGGCGTGTCCTGCAGGTGACGCGCGAACCGGACCGGATAACGGTATCGATGGCGCGTTAATCCTTAACTTTTTTCACTCACCCTGGCGGGGAAACCCGCAGGGGAACTCCGCCACTTTTTTACAGCAAGGAGTTC
>NZ_NAEW01000090.1 GCF_002075345.1 Citrobacter braakii | reverse complement strand
GCGCTGTACCGGCGAAGACAGACGAAGATGACCGTACTGCGGCCCCGAACGGTGTATGCCGGGCGCTGGCTGCTGGCGGACGACCCGCAGTTCTGCGGGCGGGCCGTGGTGGTGAAACAGGGGGAGAATCTTCGCCCCGGCGTGGAACTGCTGTATTTCGGTGAGGAAAGCGCTGACCCGTATTACGGAGAGCGTTACTTTATTGACCATGGCGAGGCCACCCGGTCGGCGGAGCAGATGCTGCTGCGCTTTCTGGGCGGGCGTTACCGCCGGCGTCATAACCGTAACCCGTCGCCGGCAGTCCCGCTCCCGGTCGTGGTGAACGACACTCAGGCTTCCGGCTCCGGCCGGGAGGCGGCGTGATGAACGCCGCCGCGCTGCTGACGAACCCGCTGCCTGCGGTGGTGATTGGCGACGATGTCTGGCAACAGATGGTGCGTTATTCACCGGCGCCGGTCTGTGAGACGGAGCGGCTGCAGCGGCTGGTTTACCATGCGGCGAAAGCCCTGACACAGGCCCGTAAGTGCGACAGCGTGGTGACCTTCGGTTACTTCTGTCTGCCACCGGACGGCAGTCCGGACACGCCGCTGTGGCGTGACCTGCAGGTGACGCGCGAACCGGACCGGATAACGGTATCGATGGCGCGTTAATCCTTAACTTTTTTCACTCACCCTGGCGGGGAAACCCGCAGGGGAACTCCGCCACTTTTTTACAGCAAGGAGTTC
>NZ_NAEW01000089.1 GCF_002075345.1 Citrobacter braakii | reverse complement strand
GCAAAAGAAGTAGGTAGCTTAACCTTCGGGAGGGCGCTTACCACTTTGTGATTCATGACTGGGGTGAAGTCGTAACAAGGTAACCGTAGGGGAACCTGCGGTTGGATCACCTCCTTACCTTAAAGAAACGTTCTTTGTAGTGCTCACACAGATTGTCTGATGAAAATTAGCAGTAAGAAAATCTCTGCAGGCTTGTAGCTCAGGTGGTTAGAGCGCACCCCTGATAAGGGTGAGGTCGGTGGTTCAAGTCCACTCAGGCCTACCAAATTTCTGCTGATGCTGCGTTGCGGCGACGCTCACATACTTCAGTATGCTTCGCGTCACCACACCTTGCCTCAACAGAAATTAAGGTTAAACGAGATTTAACTACGATGGGGCTATAGCTCAGCTGGGAGAGCGCCTGCTTTGCACGCAGGAGGTCTGCGGTTCGATCCCGCATAGCTCCACCATCCTTTACTGCAAAAACACAAGAAAACTTCAGAGTGTACCTGAAAAGGTTCACTGCGAAGTTTTGCTCTTTAAAAATCTGGATCAAGCTGAAAATTGAAACGACACACTGTTTCATTTCTCCGTAAACAAGAAATGAAAAGCGGTGTGTCCGAGTCTCTCAAATTTTCGCAACACTGAAGTGTTTTACGAAACATCTTCGGGTTGTGAGGTTAAGCGACTAAGCGTACACGGTGGATGCCCTGGCAGTCAGAGGCGATGAAGGACGTGCTAATCTGCGATAAGCGTCGGTAAGGTGATATGAACCGT
>NZ_NAEW01000008.1 GCF_002075345.1 Citrobacter braakii | reverse complement strand
TGCAGGATTTTAATTTCCATAACTGTCTCAAAAGTGACCATAAGCTCTCCCGAATCAGGAGAGCAGATTAACCCCTGGATCTGATTTCAGGCGTCGGATATGGATCACTTTCGCACCGTTAGTGACACTTTTAATTCCAAATACACGATGAACTGGTTTTTGCTGTCTCTACTCAATGACCACCTGAATCAGCTACTGAACCGATACTCCCGAATACAGGCACTCAGACTCGACCTGTTCTATCAGAAAGGTACAGGACGCTATAAACATTATTCATGGAACGAAACCGAGCAAGAGGTGCGCATGCTGGTTGAACGCACCCTGCAGCACACAAATCTGGCTGGGTATTTCTGGGTACTCGAGAACTCTGTAGACCACGGATGCCATGCCCATGTCGTGTTCTATCTCGACAGGCACCTTAACCAGGCTACCTACCCAATAGCTGAGAGAGTCGGAACAATATGGCGGGAAATAACGCGACGAGAAGGCTATTACAACCGCTGCGAATACAAACCCACTTATGACGTCAGTATTGATAAGCCGGTGAACTACGGTGATACCGAAGCCATTGATAACCTGCGCTACATCATCAGCTACCTCGCCAAAGAAGAGCAAAAACACGGTCACTATCACTACGGAGCCAGTGAGGTACCGTCACCCAGCGGACTGGGGCGTCCTCGCACGGTGTAACTCGCGTTCTGCACTTTTTTACGTATCAATCCATTGATGTGGAAGGGCTGGTGGTAACGAGCGATCCACCACCAGCTCAGGGTAATCCCACAATGGAAGACAGCATCATGACAGAACATATTTCTTTACTCGATGACCAACTGGTGGATATGCGGTTCATCACGAAGCTAACGGGGCTGACGGATAAATGGTTCTATAAGCTGATAAAAGATGGCCTGTTCCCGAAGCCAATCAAACTGGGTCGCAGCTCCCGCTGGCGACAGAGTGAAGTCGAAGACTGGCTATTAGAACGCATCCGTTGTTCGCGCGAGTAGCACGAGCACGCTATCGGTCTGAACATCAACAGGGGAATAACCGAAAAATGTCAGTAGCCGCAATAAGTCTTTTTTAGAAATACAAACCGAAGCGGTGTTGATCAGAGGATGAAAGCCCAGTGAACGACTCGCTGATACAGAAGAATCGATAACAATTCGAATATCCCTCTCCTTGTTATGTGCAATAGCGAAAGGCGTAACCCCGCCAGGTTCCACACCGAGTACTTCTATTAACTCGTCTGATTTAGCAAAAGACAGACGCGATTCATTAAGCTGGAGCGCTAACTCGCGAAGATCTGCCTTTTTATTGCCATCCAGCATATACAGGTAGAAATGCTTACCAGAACTATTTTTCAGCAACAGGTTCTTCAGCAGCTGTGCCGGAAAATCCGCAGCAAAACTCGCATGGTCAGCGACCGTCTTAACTTCCGGATGTGATATGTACTGAAAAGATATATCCAGCTCATTAAGCAATTTCAGAACCGCATGCTCATTCATATTTCCCCCTAAGTTTCATCATTGCCTTTAGCTTATGTCACAGGCAATGTAATTCACCTGAAGCTCATCTTGAATCTGTCCTTCTGTTAAGCCATTACCCTACTGGCACAACCGACCTCAAGATGAGCTTCTTACTTTTAACGATGTGTCAGAACTATCCTGCGCTGAGCGAACAGTGTTGATATTCAATGTAATACCCTGATTCTGACTCGAGCAAAATTTCAGGAGGTGATGTACTCTTCCATCATCCTCTGCAATGCATCCAGTACGTCTAATCAATTAATTAGAGCTGCGCAAGTATCGCCTCTACGCTCGCTTTTGCATCACCAAACAGCATAGTGGTATTTTCTCTAAAGAACAGGGGTTCTGTACGCCTGCGTAGCCAGTATTCATCGAACGTTTGAACACCACCACCTGCTGTGCTTTCCACACTTCCAGTACCGGCATACCTGCGATGGGGCTTCCGGGATCTTCCTGTGCAGCAGGGTTAGGGTTAACGGTGTCGTTGGCGCCGATGACCAGCACCACGTCGGTATCACTGAAGTCGTCATTAATCTCTTCCATCTCCAGCACTAAATCGTAGGAGACTTTTGCTTCCGCCAGCAGCATGTTCATATGTCCCGGTAAACGCCCGGCTACTGGATGGATACCGAATCGTAACTTTACGCCTAGCGCAATCAGCCGACTGGTCAATTCCTGTAAGCGGGGCTGACAAAATACGCTCGCGTAGGCCCTTACACACCATTTCAATCCTGCAGGAAGCAAACCTAATGGGAATTCAGTTTAGACTTGCCCAGTCCTAAGACGTGGAAGCTATTTTCGACGTCAGAACCTCGGTGACCGAGAATCATCTCAGCCGTAGAGAGATGCAGCTGATGGGGATCACCGAGGCCACGATAGCCGCTATGATAGCGCAAGGCCCCTGCGCATGGGTGGCGGTTGATAACGGGAAAATCGTTGAGTTTTCAATGATTTTAACGGATGAATGCTGTCTGTTTTCCGCATTTGTTGTTCCTGCTTATGAGAATAAGGGGATAGGACGTGGGCTGGTCAGCGCCGCGGAGACAGAGATGTTTAAACATCATCAAATTGCCTGGCTGGAAACGGCTAAAAACAGCCGTGCGGTGCAGTTTTACAGGCACCTCGGCTGGGGTAATGAAACGGATATTGATGATGCTGACGTTCGATTAGAGAAGCGCAAAATTATCTGAATAAACGCTAGCCCAGTGTTCAGGTCGAAGCCCGTCATGACCCCTTGATAATGGATAGCGTGGCGTCGGCCCGCTAAACCCACCGCAGGGAGCGAAAGTGTAGCCTTTACGATAACAAGGATGCTGTAGCAAATAGGGTAACCGGGAGATTACCCGAGAAATAAGCCTAAAGGGGTGAAACGGTCTCCACAACATGTTGAAAAACGTAAGGCTCGGAAAGTAGCTCAAACTCTTCATCGTCCGGGTAGGTCACCGCCATGTGATAGTTTTCTCCGGCAAATTCTTTGATCGACTGCAGACCCTGCCACCATTTTGCCAGAAAGAAATGCGGCCAGTCGCCCTGGGTTTCACTGCGCACGAATGCACCTCTGTTTCCCGGTATGCTACTGGAATGCTCCACACCCGTGTTCTCAAGGTGTTTTGCAAAACCTTGCGCATGTTTTAGCGGAACACAGCCGTGTCCTGTTCTGACTATCATTCCCCTTTCCTCTTCCAGTGAAAAATACAACCATGCATCGGCAGACGCCGGACTGTGATTTTCCTGTGAGTGCGGCTCCCAGGATAAAGTGGAAAAAAGGCCGAATATTCCAGCTTAGCCCGGCCCTGTTTTCTGGATGGAGATCGTGCAGCTAAGGTATT
The DNA here is from genome assembly GCF_002075345.1 of Citrobacter braakii. Taxonomy (GTDB): domain Bacteria; phylum Pseudomonadota; class Gammaproteobacteria; order Enterobacterales; family Enterobacteriaceae; genus Citrobacter; species Citrobacter braakii. The sequence continues at coordinate 196,712 of NZ_NAEW01000008.1, read as the reverse complement.
TAGACGTTTTTAACCTCGTAGTCGGGCAGAGAAAATTGGCTAATAAAAGCATCAAGCGCGTCGGTATCCGGCAGAGCGGTCAGCGCACCTTTGCGGGTTGTCGCGAGGGCACCGCAGGCACCGGCCTGAGCAACGGCCTGGTGGAGCTGTTCAAAGCTCTCCGGCATCCCGTTTTGTGCAATCCAGGCCAGCAAACCGGCGACAAAAGCGTCGCCAGCCCCGGTGGTATCAACACTGTCGACGGTATAACCGTTAAAATGGATGACGCCGTCGCGCCAGAGCACCATGGCACCCTGCGCGCCGTAGGTCACTACCTTTAGCTGCGCGGGGAATGCCTTAAGGGCGTCAAGAGCTCGGGTAAAATCGTGCGTGCCCGTCATCCAGTACCATTCTTCCTCCGAGAGTTTAAGAATGTCGGCCTGTGAGGAAAATTGGCGCACCGTATCGAGCATTTGACGCTTATCGAGCCACATTTGCTCGCGTAAATTCACATCAAAACTCAGCAATCCCCCACGCTGCTTAACTTTGCCGATAGCGGTGGCTAACGTAGTGCGGCAAACTTCGGCGACCAGCGCCAGCGAGCAAAAGTGCAGAATATCGTCGTTAAATTCTGGAAGTCCGTCGGGCGTTAAAAACTGATCCGCGGAAGGATTGGTTAAAAACGTAAACCCGCGCTCTCCATCACCGTTGAGCGAGACCAGCACCGTGCTGGTTCTGTACTGGCTATCCATCTGAAGGCCTGCGGTTGAGACGCCTGAATCAGACAGCGTTGTTTTTAAAAAATGACCAAAGTCGTCGTCACCGACCCGGCCGATAAAACCGCTCTGGCTGCGTAAGCGTGCGGTACCGACCGCAACGTTGAACGGGGCTCCTCCTGCACAGGCCTGATACTGCATGTCTGAAAGGGGTAGAAGATCGACCACCGCATCGCCAAGCGTCCAGATATTCATGACTTTTCCTCAATAATAATTAACTAATTTTATGCATACACGACCTGCGGGCACGTCAGGTTTTGCGCTATTGCCTAACCGTATTCATGCCCCGCCGGTCATTCAAACCTATCTGTTAAAAGTTATAATCCAGCATCACCTTATAATCGGTAGCGATGGCATCGCCGTTAGTGACCCAGCTTCCGCTCTGCTTTATCAACGAGCCGGTAACTTCCCCGGACACCGTGAAGCGGGAGGTCAGAGGATAATTCGCTGACACCTTCAGGTAGCGATTGCGGGTATTCTGGAATACTTCGCCATCCTCGGGCTGGGCATTATCTTTCTTATAATGCCCGTACCCGCCGCTGAGCGTTGTGGATAGCCTCCCCCAGTTGTGCCAGACGCCGAATGAGGTGCTCCAGCTTTTTTCGTCGATATCGCCCCACTGCGCCCGGTCTAAAATGGCGGAAGCGAACTGCTGGCGGAACCAGACCCCGGTGGTGTTGTTGATAATGTATTGAACACCGGGTTCAATCTGAAATGAACGCACGTCACGGTCATTTTGTGAACCGCCGCTGCGGCGGTGGTCAACCTGCTGGTACAGGTAGTTAAAGAAGGAAAGGCTGTCCGTGACGCGCAGATCGGTAAACAGCTTGATGCGCCCCTGCCAGCGGTCCTCAATTGACGAGCTTCCGCCCATAACATCCCAGCCGTAGCGCAGCCGCTTGTAGAAATATTCATGGCCGATAATCAACTGGGTCCACTGATTCTGGCTGAGGTAAGTCTGATCTTCCCACGTCCCGTTATAGTTGGTGGTTCTGCCCTCAGAGAAAGCCAGATACCAGCCGGGTAACGCATCGTGATGCATAACCCCCTGCACAAAAGTCAGTGAATCCTTCCCGCTATGGAAATGGCTGTTACGCCAGTTATTATCCTCGATGGCATATTTCATTTTCAGCTGTCCGTGAACGCGGCCACCGGTAGGATTAGAGGAGCGGGCTGAGGTCCACATCACATCCTCATCCAGATATGACCACGGATCCACGGCAACAACCTTTCCCGACAAATCCTTCATGATGCTCATACTTGCATTCGCCAGCGCCGGAAACAGAAGAGCAAAAATAACAGTCAGGGCATGATGGTTTTTCATAATAATATCCCGTTAAATCATTTCTTTTATTTTCAGCGTCGCGTGAAAATTATCGTTTTGAGGCAGGCTAATGCTCCATGGCTTGTTCTGCATGGAATACATCCGGGTGCTGAATGCCGCCTTATCGTTGATATAAAAGACGGCAATCGAGTCCTGGATCAGGACGCGTAGCTCAAGTTTTTCATCGAGCGGAACATCCACCCAGGATTCAGCGTTGGCCTGGTGAATCGACGTCAGCGGAGCGTTGAAAAAATAAACCTTCCCCTTGCTCCTGTTGAACACAACGTTGAGCGTTGCGTCAGCCACCCTGTCGTCGGTCAGACCAAAGCTCATCACCATTCCCGCAGAGGGAACGTCTATCGTCGCGCTTAGCTCTCCTTTTTTGGGCAATGGCGGATAGACAGATGACTGCAGCGGGCCGAACTGCGTTGCTATGTTTAGTGTTTTACTGCTCGTTAAGGGGGTTACCGGACCAGGGTTGTTATTTATCACCGTGCGAAGCTCCTGGGGAAGGATGCTGTTGAGCCGCCCGTTGCTGTCTGCGGTGAGCTCATGGGCAACCAGATTTCCTGCCCAGTCAACATTGCCGCCGTCCCGGGTGCCCGCTTTGGTCGGGATCCAGCCGAAGACAAACAGGCGATCGTTTTTAAGCGCCAGTTTTCCCGCGTAAAAACCCGATCCATCGACCACATAGTTATCCATTTTTTGCCACGGTCCTTCCGGATTGTCGGCGACCCGGTACTGGGTCAGGCGCAACGGCCATTGGTCGCTAAAGCTGAGATACCAGCGTCCGTTGAAGAAGACTAGCGTCGGGCATTCGAGGTTGGCATTGCTGGTAATGGTGTCGTTATCAAAAAATACGCCGCGGTCCTGCCAGTTTTCCAAATCGGTTGAGCTGTAGCGGGCAATCACCCCGCGCCCGTTGCTGCGGGTGGTAATTAACATCCAGTATTCTTTCTTTTCTTCAACCCAAACGACATGGGGATCCCGGAAGTCATTCCCCCGGTAGCTAGCGCCCGGTAGAATAGTATTCTGCGGATGTTTTACCCAGTGAAGGCGATCTTTACTGGTGGCGTGCATTATCGATTCAACCGGGAACACGTTTTCATTGTGTGCGGTGTACCAGGCATGCCAAGTATCGCCGACTTTAATCATTGAACCGGTTCCCAGCAGCAGTTCAGGATCGTCCACGTCGTTAACGTAGGGAATCACTTCCGAATGGTTTTGATAATCATATAAGTTGCTGCTCGACAGCAGATGTATGGCGTGTACCCCGAGGTCGCTGCCGCCGCGGATATCGTTCAGATAAAAAATATCAAATTCACCGTCGTTATAGACCGGCATCGGGTCGCCAACAAAGGAGCCTTCGACCCGTGGGAAAAAATCTTTAATATGGCTAATGCTTTTATTTTGTAATGTTTCTTTAGACGGCTGCGACCAGGCTGGCATATTTGCAAACGAAAGCACCAGCAGAGCGACCGATGCCGCTAGCGTTAATTTTTTCATGATACACCTGAATGTTAGAAGTTATAATTCACGCCAACTACGGTAAAGGGATTCCATGAGTGCCCGGTAGATGTCCAGAGTCCGGTTTCTTTAGTGAACTGCGCTTTGAATTCACCATATAATCGCACTTCGCCATAAATCGGATAGCTAAGGGTGCCGCCAATAAATTTATATCGGCCGTCATAAAAAACTTCTTTGGCATTGCTGGCATTATCTATTTTGTCCTGCCCGACGCCAAAATACAGAGAGGTTAACAGCGGATACCAGTTTCGCCAGAGCCCAGCGGTGATTTTCCATTCTTCTTCAACAATATCGCCCCAGCTTTGACGCTCCTGACGGTTATAGTAATAATATGGTCGTAAATACAGGCCGAGATCCGGATTCACGCGGTATTGAATGGCTGGCTCAATTTCGAAAATGTACTGTTCAAGATCGCCATTTCCCGGCTCATTCCCCTGGGGCTGGAATTCGCCGTAAGCGTACCCGGCCAGGCTCCATTTGTTGGTCAGGCGGATGTCCTGCCAGACTTTGAAGCGGTTTTTCCAGCGTTTAGTTGCCGTTTCGGAGCCGACCATAACTTCCGTCCCGATATTACCCCGCCAGGTTTCAAAGATATGGCCAACAAAAAACTCATTGATCGTATTGGTGCCGCCGTAGTCCTGATTGCTGAATTGACCTTTATAGCTGTCTTCCCTCGCGTTCCAGAAGCCAAAATACCAGTTGGGCAGCTCATCGTGTCTTAAAAATGCCTGAATGGTAGCGAGTTTGAATTTACCGCTATTTTTCTTATTATTACTCCAGCGCACGTCGTCAATTTCTATTTGCGTGCCGATGTTGCCGTGCAGGCCGCCAGCCTCCATGTTACGGCCGATACTGTTCCAATGAACGGGCGGGTCTTCCTGCCTTAAGCGCAGTAGGCTGACGTCCTCAGGATTATCCGCTTTACGATTTTTTGTTACCCCGGCTGATTTATTCTGCGTTACCTCGGGTAGCGTTGTCGACTTCATAGATTCAGCCGCAGCTCCCGCAGCAACAGGGGACGAAGAAGCACTAAGGGACGATTGCGCATTTCCCTTTTGTACAGGCAATGAAGGCTTTTCCTGAACTTCAGGCTCATCCTGGAAATAGCTTTGATAGCTGCCCGTATAGCTTCCTGGCTGGCCGTTGTTTTCTTCAGCGATGGCAGAAAATGCGGATAATGACAGCATCAATGCCAATGTTTGTTTTCCAGAAGCGAACATATTTTTATTTATTGCTTTAATGCGACAGTGAGGCGTTAATATTTTATCCATTTCGCTCTCTCATTATTCCAGATAATAAAATGCCAGCCAGAGACTGGCAGAAATAAAAATTTCATAGGGTAAGAAGCAAAGCCGATCCCGGCGGAATTATCTCTTCAGAGACCAGTATCCGGCGTCATGTAATGAGGCGGCGCCATGACTGGCAAACAGTGAAATATCGCGCTGGCCCGGCTGCGGATAAATTCGGCTGCTTAAGCAAGCTTCGCCATCGTTAACAAAAACCTCCACTGATGAGCGGTCAATAAAGATGCGCAGTGACAGTAGGTTATCCGCTGGCAGCGGAATGCTGCGCGTGCCTTCAAGCGAATACTCCGGATAGCGACGCTCCACCACCAGACGCCTCGCCTGATCGTCGACATATATTCTCAGCCCGTCGCCCAATGCCATGCCGAACCGTTCGGCCGTAGAGGCGCTCAGGTCCCATACCAGCTGCACTTCGACCGCTTCGGCATCTGCCGCGACGGGGACTTGCTGATTATTCAGGCAGCGAACCGGCGTCGGATAATAGCTGCCGCGCAGGGCGGTGACCTCCTCGGCGGGCTTCATCCTCAGACGACGATCGTCGGTAAGGCTTAATTCGCGCGGCAGAGAGAGCATACCGGCCCAGCCATCCTGCCGTTCTGGCATCGGCGATTCCCACATATCCAGCCAGCCGATGACGATGCGGCGGCCATCCGGGGTCAGGAAACTTTGCGGAGCATAAAAGTCGTGGCCGTGGTCCAGCTCAATAAACTGTCCGTTATGGCTAAACGGTTGGCCTGGCTGCCACTCCCCGAGCAGGTAGCCACTCTGGAAGAGGTTGCGATGGTGATACCCTTCCGCCGCCATGCCCTGTGGGGAGAACATCAGGACGCGCGTCCCTCCCAGGGTAAAGAAATCCGGGCATTCCCACATAAAACCCTTGCCGTCTTCGGCCTCGGCAAACACGCCTTCGTCGTGCCATTCGCGGAGATCGGTGGAGCGGTACAGGCGCACCTGGCCGGTATTCTCCACGCGGGAACCGACAACCATGTACCAGAACTCACCTTCGCGCCACACCTTCGGATCGCGAAAATGGTGCAGCCCTGGCGGGGTATCAATCACCAGTCCATGCCGTTCAAAATGAATGCCGTCACGGCTGGTTGCCAGACACTGCACCTGGTAGAGATTGTCGTCGGTGTCTGGCGAACCGTGAAACTTATGTCCGGTATAAATCAGCGCCAGGGTATCGCCGTCCACTACGGCGGAGCCGGAGAAGCAGCCGTCTTTATCCGCCGGGCCTTCGGGAGCCAGCGCGACCGGCAGATGTTCCCAGTGCACCAGATCCTTGCTGCGGGCATGCCCCCAGTGCATCGGCCCCCATTCAGGGGAATAAGGGTGATGTTGATAAAACGCGTGATACCAACCGTCAAACCATACCAGGCCGTTTGGATCGTTCATCCAGCCTGCGCGAGCGGCAAGGTGATAGCGCGGATACCAGCGCGAATTAATAGCGGGTTGTGCTTTTTCAAGCGTCCGTTCAGCCAGTTCTAATAAGGATGTCATCGTCTTTACTCTCGGTACATTACACAGCTTTTTGCTGCAGAAAGGTTGGCTCAGATGAGGACCTATTTGAGCGCAATAGGAAAATGGAAATAAACGTGGTGCAGAACACCATAATGCCCATGATCAGATAGGACTGGGCGAAGCCAAACTTCTCATAGCTAAAGCCCGCCAGCGGGGATAATACGGTGCCAATAATTGAGCTGGTGCAGGCGAATCCCACCAGATAAATGGTGGAGGACAGGCGCTTGTCGAAGTTCAGGCTGTTGTATTTAAAAATGGCGACCAGCAGTATCGGCAGTTCGACGGCGTGGAGCAGCTTGGTAATCGAAATGAGCAGCGGCCCTTCCACCAGCCCGGAAGCGATCATGCGCAGCGCCATTACCATCCCTGCGAATATCAGGCCATTTTTGGCGCCAACGCGGTTAACCAGCCAGGGCGCGCAAAACATGCCCGCGGCCTCCAGAAAGACCTGGAAGGAGTTCAGGTAGCCGAACATCTCGTTGCCTTCTTTCAGCGTCGGGAACTGTGAAGAGAAGTAGACCGGGAATTGCTGATCGTAGACGCCGTAAATACAGGTGCCGACCACGAAGAATATTAGCGCCCAGAAGCGCGGCAGAGTGAGCAGACGCAGGGCATCATCAAGGGAGACCTTTTTAGCGCCTATCTCAAGCTTTTCCATGCTTGCCGGAGCCGCGATCTTTAAGCGGGCCAGCAGGCAGAAGAAAATGCCCCCTGAGCAAGAGGCCACCAGAAAGTTAAGGTCAGGGTTGATATTAAACAGCAGCCCGGCAAAAAACGTGGCGACAGCCCAGCCCAGCGACCCCCACATGCGGGCCCGACCAAACTCAAAGGTACTCTGCCGCGCAACGCGCTCGGTATAGGACTCCAGAACGCCGATGCCGCCGTTAAAGGTCAGCCCGATAAACAAGCCGCCGAATACGCTGCCTAGCAGAATATTAACGCTCAGCAAATAGCTAAAAAGCAGGTAGGCGGGGCCGGAGAGAACGAGCAGCGCCGTAATGCACCAGAGCAAATGTTTACGCAGGCCAAGCCGGTCCTGAATAAAGCCATAGCAAACCTGAGCGAAGAGCGCGGATGCGGATAACACGGAAAAGATAATGCCGGTTTCCGACGCTTTCAGCCCCACTTCCTGATGCAGCCAGATGGAAAGGAGTGAGCTTGATGAGGACCAGGTCACAAAGAAAAAGAACAGCAGAGCGCTAAGCAGCAGATAGCTTTGGGAAGGCCTTTTTTTCATCAACGTAATCTCAGAGGAATGATATGCTGACATGGTAACGTTAACATTTTTGTTCTACACTTGATTTCGCGTTGATACTCGATGTTAATCACAAAAGTTAACGTTAACATACATACTTTGAGATCAAGATCAAATTTTCTTTCGTGGCTTGCAACTCCCCGGGGTTCAACGCCTAGAATAGGATTTTTACAGGTGCTCACAGCCCGCTAATCGGTGGATTGCGTGCAAATCAGGATTGGATACTTAGTTTGATTAATGGAAGGCTATGGCGTCTTTAAAAGATGTGGCCAGAGTGGCCAACGTATCGCTAATGACCGTGTCGCGGGTGCTTAACGATCCGAAACGCGTGAAGCCTGAAACCCTGTCCAGGGTGCAGGAGGCTATCTTACAGCTAAACTATGTGCCGGACCTCTCTGCCCGGCAGGTTCGTCGCGTCGGCTCCAGGAATAAAACGATTGGCGTGCTTGCGCTGGATACCGTCACTACCCCGTTTTCGGTTGAGATAACGTTGTCTATCGAGGAAACGGCCCGCGCGTATGGCTGGAATAGCTTCGTGGTTAACATGTTTACCGATGATAATCCTGACGATATTGTCGACCTGCTGCTCGCGCACAGGCCCGGGGGGATCATTTTCACCACCATGGGACTGCGCGAGGTGAACATCTCGCCCAGATTACTGGAGCACCCCTGCGTGCTGGCCAACTGCGAGAACACGGGAGAACCGGTTGCCAGCTATATTCCTGACGATGAACAAGGGCAGTATACCGCAGTACAGGCGCTGTTAGCGGCGGGATACCGCCGCCCCCTTTGCCTGCATTTACCTGTCAATCATCTGGCGACGCTTCGCCGCCGTAAGGGGCTGGACCGCGCCTGCCGGGAAGCCAATATCAATCCCGATACGCTTGAGCACTGCTATATGCAGTATGGCGATGAGCACTACCGTGATATTCCTGACATTTTGCTGGCGTATCTGGAGCGGGGGCAGCCGCAGTTTGATTCGGTGATCTGTGGTAATGACCGCATTGCGTTTATGGTCTATCAGACGCTGTTGACGCGAGGGATCCGCATCCCACAGGATATTGCGGTTCTTGGGTACGACAACCTCGTAGGGATCGGTAATTTGTTTTTACCTCCGCTATCCACGGTCCAGCTTCCGCACTATGAGATTGGGCGCTTAAGTACGCTGCACATTATTAACGGCGAAAGCCACCGTGAGAAAGTTTTGGTCGATAGTCCCCGGCTGCTGCGAGAATCATTTTGAGCTAGCGGTTAAGCAATCGTCATTTACGCTGCTCCCTCCCTATGCCCGCGGCCAGGTAAACCAGGCCGCCTCACTCTTGGCTCCCCACACCAATACACGCCAGACGGACGCTCATACCCTCCCCTGCCCGGAGCCGGTTCTTGGCTCGGGGCATGAAAAGCAGAGGCTCACCTTTCCCTGGTATGCCCATTAATCCCTTAAGCCGTTACCATACTGGCGCAGGTAACCCTGGGGTGAGACTCTTATTTTTAATGACGCGTCAGAACGATCTTGCGCCGGGCGAACAGCGTTTCCGCAGACAGCTGGAATTTATATTCCGCGGCCTTCAGCTTTCTCGATTTAAGCAACTTCAGCGTAACGCCACTTATATGCCCTGCTGCAACCCTTCTCTGAATTTCACCAGCGCTCAGCATGAGCTGCTGCTTCAAAATCGACAACAAGCTGACCTGAAATGAACGGGAAATCCTGACACTAACGCGGACCCGCTGGTGGGCAGTGATGCTTACCGGCCAGCGCTCCTGAATGTGAAAATCAGGCCGACCCGATAGCTCTGCGTTGTTCCGCTTCAGCATCGCGATATCACTTGCAAAGTGCTGTACCGTGGCGGCATCGTTTGTCATTAGCCGATGATAAAGCTGGCGGTCAATTTTGCTAACGTGCAGGCGCGAAAACAGGGAGATATTCCAGGTGTAATCACAGAGTGTGCATTTATAGATACTCCACACGCCCAGCACCTTCTTTTGCGAATTAATCCGAAATGCACCTGATGGCGTGAAGTCCCGTTTAATGTTGCATGAAGGGCAGCGTTTCGCAATGCGCTGATACCCCACGGGCGTGACGGTCCATGTAACTTTCATAACCTACCTTTTTTAACCCATACAAAACCGGATCCGTACTGAACGGACCATAGATGTTTATGTATGAAAAATATTTAAGAGTTATTTTTCAGCGGGTTAAAAAAAGATTTCCAACGTTACAATCCTGTCAACGACCAAAGAGATACAGTAAGACTATCAAAGCGGCATTCATTGGACATATGAGTTGAGTCAATATTCATAATGTTATCAGCAGCATCTCTTGATCTGACTCGCTAAACGCCGCGCAGCAATTCTGTATATTTAGTAGACAATTAAACGACAGAAGGTGTGTGTTATGACATAGCACGAACAGTTTTGTCAGGCCTATGAGATGCCGATATCCGCCTGTATTCTTGCTTAGAGCGCATTTACTCTTTCCGGTGATGCAACTCGATGGATTTACTTTCTGCTGGCGGCAGGATGACCTTCCACTACGCGACACTGCTAGCCGGTATAGCCGTCATCTATTGGTTTCCGGTCTGCTTAAACTGTGCAAGCAGCACCAGGGGCAGTCAGTATCACCGGTAGGCTGCTAGGAGCAATAATGCAAAAGAGATTAAGGAGGGTTTATGTTTTCTTACGTGATGCTGGGTACTAACGATCTACAGCGCGCCATAAGGTTCTACGATCCGCTGATGGAATTGCTTGGACATCCAAAGGCAGGCCGTAATGAAGAAGGCGCATCCTGGGGGACGTTCAGCAATAACCATACCATCGGATTGTGCGTCGGCAGGCCCTTTAACCAGCAACCAGCGAGCGTTGGTAATGGCACGATGGTCGCACTGAATACCCACTCGTTTGAACACATCCAGCAGTTGTACGAACTTGCTATCAGTCTGGGTGCCAGGGATGAAGGTACACCGGGGCACAGGCCACAATACGGACAGGGATTCCATAGTGCCTATGTACGCGATCCGGACGGGAATAAGCTGGCGTTTGTGTTCTATGCCGATGAGGGTTGAAAATCAAACTGACAGTTTTCGTGTTGTGTATGAAAGCGGCGACGCACCGGACATAGTCAGAGAGTAGCCGTCGGGCGTAGCGTCAGGCGGTAACTCTTGTAGTCGCAGAGACTGGGGCAGGAGAATCATTAAACAGGAAGCCTTATGCAAATAATATCGTCAAGATGCATCATTCGACCATTTCAGTCACACGAAATTGATAGTTTTATGGTGTATCGTAATGATGCTGAGTGGATGAAATATCAGGGATTTAAGGGGCTAACAAAAGAGGACTATGAAGCAGAGTTGCTTGGAGTTCTTACACTTGCTCGCGGTATTCAATTGGCCATTGTCAACAAGCTGACGCAGGTTTTGATTGGTGATATCTATTTACGTCAGCAATGCGATGTGTTTTGGCTCGGCTATACCATCAGTCCCTCTTATGCTCGCCAGGGATATGCAATTGAAGCAATTACCGCCACGATCGACTGGATAAAAGAGAACGGTTTTTCACTCATCAAAGCCGGTGTGAATCCGGAAAATACCCTTTCAATAAAATTACTTATCAGGATTGGCTTCAACTTTTCAGGCATCGAAGAGGGTGAGCATATTTATGTTCTGGATTTAACAAAAGGAGAATAATCTCCCGAGGGGAAAAGCCGATGAGGCCATTTCTGGCGTACTTCAACATGCATTCGTCAGTGTCATCAGCATTTCCCAGTAAATGGGTTGGCATTCAATTTCCAAAGTACATCACACTTTTTCTACTGAAACATATCCCTCCTAAAACTACGTGTTACTATTCGCTCCGTAAATACCTTTCAACTCAACCCGAGGCTTTGATGCTGGAGAATGTAATCATCCGATAATCAGTTACCCGACCTTTTCAGGCCGGACTGATTATCAATGCGCCGAAATCGAATGCGGACACCGCTATGTGTTTGCACGTTTTGCACATGATGATTAAACAGGTTTTCCAGTATGAATTTATCCCGTCAGGAACAACGTACCTTACACGTTCTCGCCAAAGGTGGCCGTATTGCGCATGTCCGCGATGTGTCTGGCCGCGTCACCGCCGTTGAATGCTACACCCGCGAAGGGCTGTTGCTCATCGACTGCACCCTCGCCACCTTCAAAAAACTCAAAACCAAAAAACTGATCAAGTCCGTCAACGGTCAGCCGTACCGCATCAATACCACCGGGCTGAATAACGTTCGCGCACAGCCAGATAATCGTTAAGGAGAGCATGATGGATATTAGCACCCTTATTTCCTCATCCCGACACGTCCAGCTGTCAGCGGAGGAAAGTAAAATTCCCTGGGACGAACCGGCCTTCAGCCAGCGCATGCTGGCGAACCATTTGTCGCAGGACCACGACTGGGCCAGCCGCAGGCAGGAGGTCATTGAGCAGCAAGTCGAGTGGATCGCCAGCCAGTTACCCCCTGGCGCACATATCCTCGATCTCGGCTGCGGTCCCGGCTTTTATACCCACCGCTTAGCGGAGCGCGAATTTCACTGCACCGGCGTGGATTTCTCACCGGCATCCGTGAGCTGGGCCCGTCAGCAGGCGCAGAACGCAGGCTTGAATATCGACTATGTTCAGCAGGATGTCCGCGCATACTGGCCGGATAAATCTTTCGATTTCATCATGATAACGTTCGGGGAACTGAATGTATTTAGCACGGCAGATGCGCGCTCGCTCGTCAGCGGATGTGCGCTGTGGCTGGAGCCGGGTGGAAGGCTGCTCACTGAAGTCCATACTTTCGACGAAGTTAAACGTCAGGGAATGGCTGAACCGAGCTGGCAACGCTGTCCGGACGGGTTGTTTCTGGGCGTCCCTCACCTACTGCTGACGGAACATGGCTGGGATGAGGAAGCACAGACCAGCTCAACGCAGTTCTGGGCCATAGAGGCAAACGGCCAAACCACCCGTTTCGGCAGCCAGATGACGGCCTGGCGCGATGACGAGTACGTCAGCCTGCTCGACAATGCCGGGTTTGCCCTGCTTCCTCCTCTTGAAAGCCACGACTGGCCAGTCAGCGAGACATTCGAAAGGAAGCTGTTTGTTCTGCTGGCTGAAAAAGCAAATATCTCAGAGAAACACCCTCTTAATACTCAACGCAATAAAAGGAATTCCACATTGGATATCCCAAGTATTTTTACCATCAGCGAAAGTGAGCACCGCATTCATAATCCGTTCACCGAAGAGAAGTACGCCACGCTGGGTCGCGTGCTGCGCATGAAGCCGGGCACCCGCATTCTTGACCTCGGCAGCGGCTCGGGGGAAATGCTCTGTACCTGGGCCCGCGATCACGCCATTACCGGGGTCGGTATCGACATGAGCCAGTTGTTCAGCGAGCAGGCCAGACGCCGCGCAGAAGAACTCGACGTCAGCAGCCGGGTTCATTTCATTCATAACGACGCCGCCGGATATGTGGCAGAAGAGAAATGCGATATAGCCGCCTGTGTCGGCGCGACATGGATTGCCGGTGGGTTTGCCGGGACGGTTGAACTGCTGGCGCAAAGCCTGAAACCGGGCGGGATCATGCTTATCGGCGAACCCTACTGGCGTCAGCTACCGGCAACGAACGAGATAGCCCAGGCCTGCGGCGTCAGCTCTACAAGCGATTTCCTGACGCTTCCAGGGCTTGTCAGCGCTTTTGACGACCTCGGCTACGACGTGGTGGAAATGGTACTGGCAGACCAGGAAGGCTGGGACCGGTATGAGGCCGCGAAATGGCTGACCATGCGCCGCTGGCTGGAGGCCAATCCTGACGACGACTTCGCCGCCGAAGTCAGGGCCGAGCTAAACATCTCGCCGAAACGCCACGTAACGTACGCGCGGGAATACTTTGGCTGGGGCGTGTTTGCACTCATCGCCAGGTAACAACAGGTTCCCGGTATTTCTGACCGGTGATACCGGAGGCTTCGCCTTTGCTTTGATCTGAGGCATCACCTGCACAATACATACTCAGTATATTTATTAATCAGGATGTCACCATAAGGAGCATCATATGTCACAACATGAACAGTTCTGTCAGGCTTGCGGAATGCCGATGTCTGCACCCGATGCACACAGTGCCAGCGATCAATATTGTGCGTATTGCAGCGACAGCAACGGCAATCTTAAACCCTGGGAAGAGGCGGTATCAGGCTTGGCCAGCTTCCTTGATTCCTGGCAAAAAGTCGGCCCGGAGGAAGCTCGGAAGCGAGCAAAGCGTTACCTGACGGCAATGCCCGCCTGGGCTCATAAAGCAGATGAATGAAAAACAAAGCCTGCGTGATTTAGGCAGGCTATCTTCTCTCCCCTGGTTCCATAAAGGAGAGCAGATGTTTTCTTACATTATGCCAGGGACCAATGATCTGTCACGCGCCATTACATTTTACGATCCGCTGATGGATATACTGGCGTATCCTCGCGGCGGCACGGACGAGGGGGCACCAGGCCTACGTCCGCATTTCGGCGAAGATTTCTACAGCGCTTACGTCAGAGATCCCGATGGCAACAAGCTGGCTTTCGTGTATTACACCGCACAATCCTGAGAACGATAAACCGTGGGCCCGCCTTAGCGCCCCCACTTACCGCTCGTATAAATGGATACGTAGGCTGCGCCGTTAAGTTGAACAAAACATTCGAGCTCATATTCAGGATACTGGATGATTTGGTTCGCGCTCTTGTGGCAAACTACGAACAGGATGATGTTGAGACTAAGTTTTTGGTTCCGCAAAAAAACTTATTTATCAGCTTAATGTGATAAGAGCGTACTTATCGGGGTTTTTTATGTTCTATAATTTTGATTTTTCATTATTAAACAGTAAATGGGTTAAAGAAGATGCGGTAAGGGAAGAGTTGATTTCTCCGCTATTAAAGGCCTTGGGTTACTCTATTTCTGGCAATCATCGGATCATCAGAAGTTTTGCACTCCCCCATCCATATGTTTATATTGGGACAAAAAAGAATAATATTAAAATCATCCCTGACTATTTACTGATGATAGATGGCAAACATAAATGGATCTTAGATGCCAAAGGCCCCTCTGAAAATATTTTATCAGGTAAAAATGTCGAGCAAGCGTATAGCTATGCTATTCATCCTGAGATTAGGGCCTCAGTTTATGCTTTATGCAATGGACACCAGATAGCTATTTTTAATATAAATAAAACCGATCCCGTTTTAATTTTTAACCTTAAAGATTTAAGTCGCAATCTGAATGAATTAAAAAAAATATTATCGCCATTGGCATTTTCAAACCCACGTTTACTTGACTTCAAACCCGACTTCGGACTGGCTTTGCATAAACTTGGGTATCCGCTTGGAGATATTATATCTTTCAAGTCCTTAGGTTTACCATTTATTATTAGGGTCAATGACGATTTATACTCTGCTGTCGTGGAAATTGGCCCGATTAGTGAGGGCTTTAATGACGGAACATTCTGTCTCTCGTTGGACTTTAGTAAAAAAATGTTGGATAAAATACTGGCAAAAATAGATAACAAAATAGCGAACAAGATTAAAGAATCTTTGTCACGGCAGCCATACTCTATTGAAATACTGGAGGGCACTCCAGTGCTGAAAATCAATGCAAAAATAACGGGGGAAATATATGAAAACAAAGATGAACAATATAGCCCTTTAAGAATAATAGATATTGATTATGTTAGCCCTGTTGATGGGTAGATATTCACCGACCATGTGATGCATTACAGTTGCATTTCAGGATGTTCAACTTGAGCATGGAGCTCTTTCCATTCTGGGCAATATTTCTTTATGAGTAACCAGAATGGTTTGTCGTGGTTTTTCTCAACGGTATGACACAGCTCATGGATAATGATGTAATCCATTACGCGATTTGAAAACTCCATACAACGGGGATGGAATTCAAGTACGTTGTTTTCCGTGCAGTTTGCCCATCGCGCATCGAAGTGCTTAATTCTCCACGTCGTTGCGGTTAGACCTGTTTCTCGTTGCCAGTGAAGGATCCTCGCATGCAGCTTCTCTTTTGCTTTCTGCCTGTAAAAACCGTCCAGTGCAGGTTTAAAAAGACGACGGCTTACAAAATGGCCCTCGGGTGAAAACACCTTGAATCGACTTTGGTTGAACGTAATGTTGGGTACAGTGAGCTCAGGCGAAGGAATGACTTCACAATAGAAAGTTTTACCACGATAAGGTAAGCGACTACCCGTCACGATCTCATCTTTCAATGGCCGGTTGACCTCAGCCAGACGTTGCTTGATCCATCGGGCGCGATAGCGTATCAACTCTTGCTGTTCCTGCAACGACACATCCGGTCCTCGAAGGAGTACCTTATGGCCACGTTCCACGGTCACATAGTGATGAGCGAGCCTTGAGTCGACCCTAAACTCCCACTCGATAGCCATGGTGCCGTATTGAAAAATGGGCATTGTTAATGACTCGACTGTCAGTTGTTCAGCATTATCTGGAATATCTCATTGGTGTGCTGACGTGCAACGGTCATGTCCCACCCCCCCAGACCGCGTAAAATTGTACGTATCGTTTTCTTGATCTCATTGTGGATGTCACTTTGTTTCTTCCAGATAGGAGAGCGCATGACAGCTGCAATATCTGGATGATTGAATAATCCTTTCGTCCACGCCAGGGCTTCTGCTTCAGCAACCTGTTTTATCAGATAGTTGAACGTTGCCCGTTCAGTTGCGGTACTCAACCCCATTTCGCTGGGCTTCGCATCTTTATCTCTGATACGCTGTGCGAACAATTCCAGTTGTTCCAGAAACAGAGCCTGTTCGATCCGGCCTTCCCGCTCTTCTTGTATCAGTCTTGCGAGCTCTTCTTCAAGATCGCCGAAGAACGCCGGATCTTTGCCTTTACCGGTTCTGATCGTGTGCTTCAGTTTATTCTTCATCACCAGCGCTGCGCTGCCTTTACTTTTTTGCTTACGCAGAAGATCCATATCGGCGGCATCAAGGATAGAGACTTCGCGTCCCAGCAGGCTTTTGACTTCACTTGATTCAATGTGTTCGTCCAGCATTCCCTTAAGCAGTTCTGATTCTGAAGCGGTGATGCGTACCTTATCCGCACTGTCCGGCATTTTATTCAGCAACTGCAGTTTAATTTCATTGAATACCTTAAAATAAGGTTTAAACGGGGCTGCGCGCTCATCGGGTAATACAATATCTAAACGACCATTGAACTCCGCAAGAGCAACGAGGAAATCTTCCACGATATCAAGCCGTACGTCCGGATCTAAATATAGATCGGCGTCCTCTTTATAGGGTTCAGGGTGCTTAAGTAGATTGTGTTTTTTCGGCAGAATATCTTCTACTTTGCTCAGCGCGGCTTTAAGTTTTGGCAGTTCCGATTCTACATCGGTCCAGACTTGTTCAGGCAGAACATCGCCACCATAAATTTTGAGCGCTTCATCCAGGTATTCAACAACACCGTAGTAATCGACGATATAACCTGCTTTTTTTCCCTTGCGGGTACGGTTCACACGGGCAATAGCCTGAAGTAAGGTATGTTCTTTCAGAGGCTTATCAAGATAGAGGGTACTGACAATCGGCGCATCCCACCCAGTGAGCAGCATATCGGAAACGATGATCAAACCAATGTTATTAATCCTGGCTTGTCCATCAGGTTTGTTCTCTGCTTCATGACCATAAGGCAGTTTGAATTCGGTATTGACCAAAGTGGGAATATCATCGCTCAGAACGGCAACCGGAGTTTTCCCTTCTTTAGCCTCGCGCTTTACTCTCTCTTCTATCGTCTCCAGAACCCCTTGTGCGCCTGTGGCATTATGGGCTTGCTGCTCGCTTGCACCAGTACGGTTATCCGTCATACTCCCCAGAGAAATAACGACCTTACTGTCGAATGTGGGTAAATTTTGTGCCTGGCGTTCTGCCATCAGACCATCGATAACATCTTTGTAGCGAACCGCCATATCCCGGCCATCACAGACAAGTATCGCCTTAAATTTTCGGGGTTTTACGCTGGTAAGGAAGTGCTCAATCAAATGCTTCGCATTTTGTTCAATGCGGCTGATTGCCCCCCGGCGTTTTTTCAGCAACTGTTGCTTCAGTTTTTTCTTGCGTGCCAGAGGTTCCTGACCGAACTCAGCTTCAAACGCCTCCTTCAGATTGCCATCACTGGCCCATTCGGCCATACCTTCTTGGTATTTGATGGGTAACGTTGCGCCATCTGCCACCGCCTCATCAAGGCGATAAATATCTATATATTCGTTGCCGCCAAATTCTCCAAGGGTATTTTTGTCTTCTTTGAACAGAGGCGTACCGGTAAAAGCAATGAACTTCGCATTGGGGAGTGATGCGCGCATAAAGGCCGCGAGAAAACCGTATTGGCTACGATGTGCTTCATCAACCATAACAAAGAAGTTTGCTTTAGTACTGAGAACCCGGAAATCCACTTTTTCTTCGCTAACTTTTTGCCATTTTGCTTTCAGGGGCTCACCACTGGCGTTATTCAAACCGAAGTTAAGATTGTTTTCTTTGATTATCCAGCATTCATCTTTGCCGTTTTCCAGCCGTTTTAAAACACGTCTGACACGGCTCTTTGAGGACTGCTCTTCATCCGTATCCTCACTATTTTCAGAGTCTTTTGCCGCCTGGATCTGTTTACCATCGCTTTCCTGAAACTTCTGAACCGTAGAGGTGAAGATCGCGCCGTAATCATTGCTTAACATGGTCTCAAGTCCGGCGACTGAATCAGCTTTTGACGCCCTGAGCCCCACATTGATAAAGGTGTTGTGGATCTGACGGTCCAGATCGGTGCGATCCGTTAATACCAGAATGCTGGGATTTTCGAAATTGGATATTTCTGCGCGCATCAAACGCGCCAGAAGTGCCATGGTCAGCGATTTCCCGCTTCCCTGGGTATGCCAGATAACGCCTCCCTGTGATTTACCCGGCAAGGTTGGATCATTCCCCTGTAGACGGAGCAAGGATTTCTCAACGGCCCGCCATTGTTGATAGCGAGGCAGTTTTTTGATCATTTGACCATCTTCAACTTCAAACAGAGGATAGAAGCAAACAAAACGAACAAAGCGAGAAGGTTCGAATAATGCCCACAGCAAAGTGTCCTGTGCTGTGGGCTCTTTACCTAGTAACTCTTTAATTTCAGTGAGAATGGCGTGCTCATCAGGTCTTTTAGGATCAAATTTCCACTTGAGGTAAAACTGCTCTGGAGAATAAAGCGCGCCGTATTTAGCCTGGCTGCGATTGATTGCCCCACATACCATGTTAAATGCGAAATGATGTGGGAATGAATTCTGGTAACCGTCAATCTGTGCTATACCCTTGCTCAGTTTAACGTTGCTGGCTTTACATTCGATCAGTGCCAGCGGTAGCCCATTAATGAACAGCAAAAGGTCCGGTTTAAAAGGCGCAGCATTATTATTTTTACCGACATACTGATCGACGACGTGGAAACGGTTGTGGGCTGCACCGGACTGGTCAATAAATCGGACGCTGCGCTTGCGTCCCTCTTTATCTTTTTCTTGCAGGTTGGACTGAAACAGCACGTTTTCCCAGAAAGCATGGTTTGCCAGCATCAGATCGCTATTATTTTCAAACCAGATATCACGCAGTTGTTTCATTGCTCGGGAAGCCGCGCCGGAGACTTCTGCCAGCCAGGGATTGAGTGCATGCAATCTTTCGAGGAGGACTTCTTCCAGAATCAGGGGCTCGGTCCGCACCGTTTGTTCAACCTGACATCCCTTGATATGGGTATAGCCGAGCTTCTTTAGCCACTCAATCGCTGGACGCTCAACGCCATCCAATTCCGGGAAAGATGTTGCAGTCTTACCTGACATAGCCATTTCCTTCATTCATATTGTGTAAAAGATGCCCGGAAAAGGGCATCTTCTCATTACGCAGCAGCTTCTTCGTCGCAATCCAACGGAACTCGCCATTCTCCTGTGAGTAACTTTTGCATCAGGCCTTTTTTCAGGTTTTGGGTCTCAAATTCCAGCTGTTCGATTAAGTCAAGTTTAGTATCAATAGCATTAAAAATTTCTACAATTCTTTTTTGTTCATTTAAAGGAGGAAGATGGATTTCAAAGCTTCTAATCTGTTGAAAATTCAAACCTTCACGGTTTCCGCCTGCTTGTAAATTCCATATTTGTTTTTGGCCAAAATGTGAGTTTAGAAAAATACCACAGAATTCTGGCTGTAATTTTTGTGAAGTTCGTATTATACAAACATGCTGGTTGACGTTACCAACATTAAAATTATTAGGTAAAACAGCGCAGCGACCAATAGATGCCCCTGTAATATTTAACAATACATCCCTCTCTTGTAATTGAGAGTTCTTCATTTTGTTATGCTGAACATTACTAATGAAAGCTACATCATCTAACTTCAATTTCCCATGTAAAATATTCTGACTTCTTAATAGAGGGATGCCTTGTTCAACATAGGCCTTGCTACCACCTTTGGGTGTTATGCCACTTCCTATCTTACTTGTATAATCGCCAAGTTTAACGGTATTCCAAATGGTAGGTATTTTTCCGAAAGAGGACTCTTTGAGATTTATATCAGGAGTTTCAGTCAGACCAGATATTAAAAACTCTATTTTACAATCAATCTCTGTAATTTTTTCTTTTATTTCATCTAAATGGCTTTGTGTTTTTAATATATCTATCTCATCTTCTGTATTAGATTGATCTATATATCTACCAATACTTAAAGTATATTTATTTTTAATGATTTCGCTAATTTCAACAATGCGCAAATATTTTTTAATTTCAACTTTTTTTATTACTTCCCCCAATGATTTTTCAGCTTGCTCACCTGCGTCAATTATTTCATGTTTAGCTTTTCTATATGCTGAAACTATATTTTCAATATTTTTATTTCGCAGATAATTCATACTTTTACCATCTTCATAGTCAGATGAAGCGTCAATAAAGATCACTTTATCCTTAAGCGCAGCAGGTTTCGCTTTGTTAATCAGAACAATGGCAGCAGAAATTCCTGTGTTAAAGAACAATGCAGGAGGCAGGCCAATAACGGCCTCAATCAAATCACCTTTGAAGCCATCTTTACCCACCAGGAGGCCCTGACGGATTTTACCTTCTTCCCCTTCACGGAAAAGTACACCGTGCGGGACGACCACGCCAATACGCCCATCTTCACGAGTGGATGTGATCATATGCTGCACAAAGGCAAGGTCAGCCTTTGTCCGGGGCGCGACGCCTAACCCGAAGCGACCAAAAGGATCCTTCAGTTCGGTTGCGTATTTGGGGGCAATTTCGGTTTCTTTGCCGTTCTTATCGACTTTAGTTTCTTTGTTAAGCTCCAGCGGTTCCCACCACTCTTTGCTGGAAAACGGCGGATTAGCAATGACGCGATCAAATGGCATTACGCCATTGTTGCTGTCAAGATGCTGTGGATTGACCAGCGTATCTCCACGCCTGATATCACCATCCAGGTTGTGCAGGAACATATTCAATTTGGCGATCGCCCAGGTTCCAAGGTTCTTTTCCTGACCGTAGAGCTTACAGTTGGGTTTACCCATTACGACGCCATCATCAGGATAGGTATCCCGAATGTAGTTTGCGGCTTCGACCAGCATGCCGCCACAGCCACAGGTTGGATCATAGATCTCGTGGCCAGGTTTAGGGTCAATCAGTTTTACAATCAGCTCTACCACACCATGTGGAGTGTAGAACTCTCCGCCTTTTTTACCCGCATCGTCAGCAAACATACCGATCAGGTATTCATAGGCATCGCCCAGCAAATCAGCTTTATAAAGGTTTTTATTGCCCAGTTTATGACGGTTAAAGTGGCGTAATAAACGCATCAGCAGTTCGTTGCTGAGTTTGTCTTTGTCGCCGAACTGAATGGCAGTCAGTACCTTCTCGAGTGACGGATTCTGACGTTCTATTTCTGCAAAGGCTTCGTCGATGCTTTCGCCTACGTTTTCAGTTTTCTTAACGAGATTCGACCAACGAGCTTGTTCGGGAACAAACTGCTCAGGGTTATCTTCTTTGATAAGCGCCATCGCTAACGTTTCCGAACATTTTTCGTCTTTCATGATGGCAGCAACACGCTCATCAAAGACATCAGAGAGGCGTTTGAGGAAGATCAGGCCAAAAATGTAGTTTTTGAAGTCACTGCTGTCGACGGTGCCACGCATGATGTTGGCACTGCCCCAGAGCCAGCTTTTCAGTTCGTCGAGAGAAATTTTTTCAGGTGCGGTTTCGGTTGTCATAAGGTTCTCTTAGCTGTCCACTTCTCGCCAGGTCACTGACATATGACGAAGAGCAAAAATTTGCCGAGGATTATAACGCAACCGAACGTTAAAGGTGGCTATCGTTGTCGATGATTGTGCCTGTTCTGTCACTTCATAATCATTTTACCTGCAGACCCTCTACCTTGTCACACATCACTAACTTCTTGAAGATATAGCCCTATTCACTCTCGCACCAAACCAGCCCACGCCTTTGTCCTTGGACAAAACGTTGGTAACACCAAAAGACATTGATCCCATCATCAGATTAATAATCACGTCATCTGCGTATTCTTGAGCCCGGCCAGATTCCAGCAACTGTGGGTATCGCTGCTTCCAGCTATCGACCAATTCTCTCCAAAACGCTAGCAAGAAATCATATATGAGTAGAAAGAGACGGCGTCATTTTGCAATCCCTTGCATCAATGACTGCATCGTAACCAGCATAAGAAGATTATGGTGAATAGCACATCGCTTGAGCATTCAGTCGAGATTGACGGACTGGACATGTCCCATTCTGTTAGATTGTATCTTGCGGGAATGACACAAAACTACAATCTAACCTGCTAATTATCATCCGATATATTAGCTGATAAATAATAAGCCAAGTCTACCATGTCCTTACGAATATATTCTCATTCCCCCCATGATCCGTTTCGCAAAATCGAACGGACTTACCGCCTTCTCCCGATTCGCATTAAGATAATCAGCCCACCACTGCAGCATCAGCCTCCTCTCTCCCAGATGCTCCGCCTTATGGATGTAAGCCGCCCGTACAGAACTACGCTCCTGGTGACTCATCTGCCGCTCTACCGCATCCCTCGACCACAAGCCCGATTCTATCAGTGAACTACACGCCATGGTCCTGAAGCCATGCCCACAGACTTCCGTTTTTGTGTCATAGCCCATCACTCGCAAAGCTTTGTTCACCGTGTTCTCACTCATGGGTTTACTCGGATCGTGGTCTCCAACGAAGATCAGGTCACGGTTCCCATTAATGCTTTTGATCTTTTCCAGAATAGCTAAGGCTTGGCGCGACAAAGGAACAAGATGAGGTGTTCGCATCTTTGAACCACGCTGAGAATGCTTGACTCCTTCCAGTGGCTCACGCTCGCCTGGAATCGTCCACAGGGCCGTTTCAAAGTCTACTTCTGACCAATGGGCAAAACGTAGCTCGCTTGAACGGATGAAAACCAACAAAGTGAGTTCAATCGCCAGTCGGGTTAACGGTCTACCAGAGTAGTGATCAATGCGGTGAAGTAATTCAGGTATACGGTTAAGCTCCAGAGCCGCACGGTGCTTTCTTTTCGCCGTAGCAACTGCACCGGCAATCTCTTGCGCTGGGTTGTAATCGATTAAGCCGTTCTGTACCGCAAAGCGCATTATTGCCGTTGTTCGCTGTTGAAGACGCGCAGCCACTTCAAGGCGTCCTGACTTTTCCACCGCTTTAATTGGGACCAGTAAGTCACGAGTACCAATATCTTTGATATTTCGCTTCCCAACTGAAGCAAATAAATTGTCTTCGAGACTTTTCAATACACGAGCGCTATGCGATGCAGACCACTTCTGATTGCTGGCGTGCCACTCTCTGGCTACCACTTCAAACGTTATCGCTTCTTGTTCCTGCTCTACCTTAACGGCTTTCTTGTTCTCACTAGGATCGACGCCATTAGCTAATAGTTTACGGGCCTCATCCCTGCGTGCCCGGGCATCCGCCAGCGACACTTCAGGATATTTCCCCAGCGCCAGCATTTTTTCTTTACCACCAAAGCGATAACGAAGTCGCCAGTATTTAGAACCGTTAGGGTGAACCAGCAACACCATGCCTTCACTGTCAGTAAGTTTATAGGCTTTTGCTTCAGGCTTAGCCGAACGAACTTTCACATCACTCAGAGCCATGATGAGTATCCTTTCAAGGGTTCTGTGTGGGTACAAACATTATCGAACCGGGATATACCCGCAGTTGTACCCGCATCAGTAAGTTGATGTAGATTGAATCAGGTTGACTTAGGTTGAGTGAAAAAGCGAGGAAAGCCTTGCGGATACTGGATTTCAGGCACAAAAAAAGACGTCCGTTGACGTCTATTGATGTTCCGATGGTGCCGAAGGCCGGACTCGAACCGGCACGTATTTCTACGGTTGATTTTGAATCAACTGCGTCTACCGATTTCGCCACTCCGGCACGGAAGGGATGCGGAAAACGTTGTGGATTATACCTGTCATGCGCCACCATGCAAGCACCAGCGTGTGCCTGACTCGCTAAGTGTTGAAAATTTCAGCATTCCCTTTCTCACCTGCAACCATCGTCACAGTTTGTCCCCTTATTAATCCCCCCTTCTGCGAAGCGTCCCGTTTCCCCATGCTCTACACTTCCAGTTCAACACCACACTGAGGGAAACACGATGTCGATGATAAAAAGCTACGCCGCAAAAGCGGCGGGCAGCGAACTCGAACTCTATGAATATGATGCAGGCGAGCTTAAGCCGGAAGATGTCGAAGTCCAGGTCGATTACTGCGGTATCTGCCATTCCGATTTGTCGATGATCGACAACGAATGGGGGTTCTCTCAGTATCCACTGGTTGCCGGGCATGAGGTGATTGGTCGCGTGGCGGCGCTCGGCAGCGCGGCGCAAGATAAAGGTCTGAAGGTTGGTCAGCGTGTCGGCATTGGCTGGACGGCGCGCAGCTGCGGGCACTGTGACGCCTGTATCAGCGGCAATCAGATTAACTGTCTGGAAGGTTCCGTTCCCACTATTCTCAATCGCGGTGGCTTTGCCGAGAAGCTGCGGGCCGACTGGCAGTGGGTGATCCCGCTGCCGGAAAGCATCGATCTGGCGGCGGCGGGTCCCTTGCTGTGCGGCGGTATCACGGTGTTCAAACCGCTGCTGATGCACCATATCACCGCCACCAGCCGCGTTGGGGTGATCGGCATCGGCGGCCTGGGGCATATCGCCATTAAGCTGTTACACGCGATGGGGTGCGAAGTGACTGCGTTCAGCTCCAATCCGGCGAAAGAGCAGGAAGTGCTGGCGATGGGGGCGGATAAGGTGGTTAACAGCCGCGATCCGGATGCGCTAAAAGCGCTGGCGGGCCAGTTCGATCTCATTATTAACACGGTTAACGTCGATCTCGACTGGCAGCCTTATTTTGAAGCACTGGCCTACGGCGGTAACTTCCATACCGTCGGCGCGGTGCTGAAGCCGCTGCCGGTGCCAGCGTTCACCTTAATTGCTGGCGATCGCAGCATCTCCGGTTCGGCAACCGGTACGCCGTTCGAACTGCGCAAGCTGATGAAGTTTGCCGGGCGCAGCAAGGTGTCGCCCACCACCGAACTGTACCCAATGTCGCAAATTAACGACGCTATCCAGCACGTGCGTGACGGCAAAGCCCGCTACCGCGTGGTGCTGAAAGCCGACTTCTGATGCAAGGCTCAGTCCCGCAAGGGGCTGAGCTTATTGCCTGTTACGAAACGCGAGCACCGCCTGGCGGCACTGTTCCGTCACATGCTCGATGTCATGGTTCACGTCGATGCGGGCAATATCACGTTCGTCCTCCTGCGGGCACTCCAGCGCATCGAACTGGCTTTTGAGTAATCCCACCGGCATAAAATGCCCTGCCCGGCGCTGCATGCGCGCCAGAATGGTCTCGTAATCGCCGTCCAGCCACAAAAAATGCACATTCGGACTGCCCTGCCGCAATATATCGCGATACTGTTTTTTTAATGACGAGCAAACAATAAACCCGGTCTCATTCTTTTTATATAAACTGTATGAAGCGTCATTTAATCGCGCTAACCACGGTAGTCGGTCTTCATCGGTTAATGGAATACCTTCAGACATTTTATCAATATTTTTGGCCGGATGGAGATCGTCACCATCAATGAATTTAGCCGATAATACCGCAGCAATTTTGCTGCCAATTAAAGATTTACCGCTACCCGAAACGCCCATTAAAATATAACTTTCCCCGGCCATTGAAAAAACTCCAGATTCATATTCCATGGCGCGATACTACGCCTTCCACATTGCAGAATTCACCTTTTTTCGGCGTGGCTGAGCAGATTTACAAGGCGCATCACGTTATGCGTAACATTGTAGTGTAACAATTTTCCAGCGTGATCTTTATCACAAATAATAACAATCAAAACCGTTTAAATGCTGCCGAGGTTACTACCTGACCAGTGAGGCATTTATGCAAGTCAAAACACAATCCTGCGTTGTCGCGGGTAAGAAAACTGTTGCCATTACCGACCAAAATATTGAATGGAATAATAAAGGAACGCTGGTACAAATTACCCGAGGAGGAATTTGTGGTTCCGACTTACATTATTATCAGGAAGGAAAAGTCGGTAATTTTACCGTTAAAGCACCGATGATTTTAGGCCATGAAGTTATTGGTAAAGTGGTGCACAGCGACTCAAAAGAATTACATGAAGGTCAGTCGGTGGCTATTAATCCGTCGAAGCCCTGTGGCCACTGTAAATACTGTCTGCAGCACGAAGAAAACCAGTGCACGGAAATGCGCTTTTTTGGCAGCGCCATGTATTTTCCCCACGTTGACGGCGGCTTTACCCGATTTAAAACCGTCGATACCGCGCAGTGCATCCCCTACCCCCAGCACGCCGATGAAAAAGTCATGGCCTTTGCCGAACCGCTGGCAGTCGCGATCCACGCCGCGCATGAAGCAGGAGACCTGCAGGGCAAGCGCGTGTTTATCTCCGGCGTGGGGCCTATCGGCTGCCTGATCGTCAGCGCGGTGAAAACGCTCGGCGCAGCAGAAATTGTCTGTGCTGATATCAGCCCGCGCTCGCTGTCGCTTGCCCAGCAGATGGGTGCTGACACGCTGATTAACCCGCAGCAGGACTCGCTCGATGAGTGGAAAAAAGAAAAAGGCTACTTCGACGTCAGCTTCGAAGTCTCTGGTCATCCGTCCTCAATCACCACCTGCCTGGAGGTCACCCGCGCGAAAGGCGTGATGGTGCAGGTCGGCATGGGCGGCGCGGTGCCGGACTTCCCGATGATGATGCTGATCGGCAAAGAGATCGCGCTCAAAGGCTCGTTCCGCTTTACCACCGAGTTCAACACTGCGGTGTCGTGGCTGGCGAATAACGTTATCGATCCGCTGCCATTACTCAGCGCCGAATATCCGTTTACCGAGCTTGAACAGGCGCTGATCTTTGCCGGGGATAAAACCCAGGCGGCGAAAGTCCAGCTCGTTTTTGCTGAAACAAAATAAGGAAGAACATAATGAACGATCTTTTTTCGCTGGATGGCAAAAATATTCTGATCACCGGTTCGGCCCAGGGTATCGGTTATTTACTGGCGACCGGGCTGGGTAAATATGGCGCGCAGATTATCGTCAATGATATTACGCCGGAGCGCGCGGAGGCTGCCGTCGCCAAACTGCAACAGGAAGGGATCCGCGCCGTTGCCGCGCCGTTCAATGTTACGCAGAAACAGGACATTGATGCCGCCATCGACCATATCGAAAAAGACATTGGCCCAATCGATGTGCTGGTGAATAACGCCGGTATTCAGCGCCGCCATCCGTTTACCGAGTTCCCGGAGCAGGACTGGAACGATGTGATTGCCGTTAACCAGACGGCGGTGTTCCTGGTCTCGCAGGCGGTAACGCGTCGCATGGTGGAACGTCAGGCCGGGAAGGTCATCAACATCTGCTCCATGCAGAGCGAACTGGGCCGCGACACCATCACGCCGTATGCCGCCTCGAAAGGCGCGGTGAAAATGCTCACCCGCGGTATGTGCGTTGAGCTGGCGCGCCACAATATCCAGGTCAACGGTATCGCACCGGGCTACTTCAAAACCGAGATGACCAAAGCGCTGGTCGAGGATGAAGCCTTCACCGCCTGGCTGTGCAAACGTACGCCAGCCGCGCGCTGGGGCGATCCGCAGGAGCTGATTGGCGCAGCGGTCTTCCTCTCTTCCAAAGCATCCGATTTTGTTAACGGGCACCTGTTGTTTGTCGATGGCGGCATGCTGGTCGCCGTCTGATACAACACAACGCAACATCACGCAGCGCCCAGGCGCTGCATTTTTGGCCACCCCTAAATAATTCGAGTTGCAGGACGGCGGCAAGTGAATGAACCCGATGAGCTTACTTGAGTAAGTGATTCGGGTGAGTGAGCGCAGCCAACACACCTGCAACTTGAAGTATGACGGGGATATAAGAGAAACGATTATGCCATTAATAATAATTGCGGCAGGCGTCGCGCTGCTCCTGGTCCTGATGATTGGTTTTAAAGTTAACGGCTTTATTGCTCTGGTCCTGGTGGCGGCGGTCGTCGGTTTTGCCGAAGGGATGGATGCCCAGGCCGTTTTGCACTCAATACAAAATGGGATCGGCGGGACGCTCGGCGGTCTGGCGATGATCCTTGGCTTCGGTGCAATGCTCGGTAAGCTGATTTCCGATACCGGCGCGGCTCAGCGCATCGCCACCACGCTGATTGGCACGTTTGGTAAGAAACGCGTGCAGTGGGCGCTGGTGATCACCGGTCTGGTGGTGGGTCTGGCGATGTTTTTCGAAGTCGGCTTTGTTCTGCTGCTGCCGCTGGTGTTTACGGTGGTGGCCTCTTCCGGCCTGCCGCTGCTGTATGTTGGCGTCCCGATGGTAGCTGCGCTGTCCGTGACCCACTGTTTTCTGCCGCCGCATCCGGGGCCGACCGCGATTGCCACCATTTTCGAGGCTAATCTCGGCACCACCCTGCTGTACGGCTTTATTATTACTATCCCGACGGTGATTGTTGCCGGGCCGCTGTTTTCTAAGCTGCTGACCCGCTTTGAGAAAGCGCCGCCGGAAGGGTTATTCAACCCGCATCTGTTCACCGAAGAAGAGATGCCGTCATTCTGGAACAGTATCTTTGCCGCGGTAATCCCGGTCATACTGATGGCGGTCGCCGCAGTGTGCGAAATCACGCTGCCGAAAACCAACAGCGTACGGGTGTTCTTTGAATTTATCGGTAACCCTGCGGTCGCGTTGTTTATCGCTATCGTGCTCGCCATTTTTACCCTTGGTCGACGTAACGGACGTACGATCGAGCAAATTATGGATATCATTGGCGACTCTATCGGTGCGATTGCGATGATTGTGTTTATCATCGCCGGGGGCGGCGCGTTTAAGCAGGTTCTGGTCGACAGCGGCGTGGGGCAATATATCTCGCACCTGATGACCGGCACATCGCTTTCTCCGCTGCTGATGTGCTGGACGGTCGCCGCCTTGCTGCGTATCGCGCTCGGTTCAGCCACCGTGGCGGCGATCACCACCGCAGGCGTGGTACTGCCGATTATTAACGTCACTCACGCCGACCCGGCGCTGATGGTGCTGGCTACCGGCGCGGGCAGCGTGATTGCCTCCCACGTTAACGATCCGGGATTCTGGCTGTTTAAAGGCTATTTTAATCTCAGCGTCGGGGAAACGTTGCGTACCTGGACGGTAATGGAGACGCTGATTTCCATTATGGGGCTGCTGGGGGTTCTGGCGCTGAACGCCATTCTGCATTAAGACAGTCATCACCGGGGAGCACAGATCCGCGCTCCCCGGCACTGGAGAGAAAATGAGGAACCACAGAATTTCTTTGCAAGACATCGCCACGCTGGCGGGCGTGACCAAAATGACGGTGAGCCGCTACATTCGCTCGCCAAAAAAGGTCGCAAAGGAAACCGGTGAACGCATCGCGCAGATTATGGAGGAGATTAATTACATCCCCAACCGCGCGCCCGCGATGCTGCTGAATGCGCAAAGCTATACGCTTGGAGTGCTGATCCCCTCGTTTCAAAACCAACTGTTCGCTGACATTCTGGCCGGCATTGAGTCGGTCACCTCGGATCATAACTATCAGACGCTGATCGCCAACTACAATTACGACCGGGAATCCGAGGAAGAGTCGGTGATCAACCTGCTGTCGTATAATATCGACGGCATTATCCTGTCCGAGAAATACCACACCCTGCGCACGGTTAAGTTTCTGCGTTCAGCCAACATTCCGGTGGTAGAGCTGATGGATATTCAGGGCGATCGTCTGGACATGGAAGTGGGCTTCGATAACCGTCAGGCGGCATTTTATATGGTCAGCACCATGCTGGATAAACGCCAGCGGCACAAAATCCTCTATCTCGGTTCGAAAGACGACGTCCGCGATGAACAGCGCTATCGCGGCTATTGCGATGCCATGACGCGCCGGGGTCTGGCGCCGCTGCGCGTCAATCCGCGTTCTATTTCGTCCATCCATCTCGGCACCCAGATGATGCGGGACGCGCTCGCCGCGCATCCGGATTTAGACGGCGTTTTTTGCACCAACGACGATATTGCGATGGGCGCGCTGCTGCTGTGCCGCGAGCGCGATCTGGCCGTTCCGGAACAGATCTCGATTGCCGGTTTCCACGGGCTGGAAATGGGCAGGCAGATGATCCCAAGCCTCGCCAGCGTGATCACCCCGCGTTTTGACATTGGCCGCATGGCAGCGCAGATGTTGCTGAGCAAAATCAAGAACAACGACCATAACCACAACACCGTGGATTTGGGGTACCAGATTTATCACGGCAATACGCTTTAAGTCATTTTCTCTGGCCATCGCATACTCTCTTTGATGGACATTGCCTATACTCCAGGCAAGATAAATGGAGGAAATCTCAATGAGCACACCCCTGCTAATTGCCCGCACGCCGGACACCGAACTGTTTTTACTGCCAGGCATGGCCAACCGTCACGGACTGATTACCGGCGCGACCGGGACCGGTAAAACCGTCACGCTACAGAAGCTGGCCGAATCGCTGTCTGAAATTGGCGTACCGGTATTTATGGCCGATGTGAAAGGCGACTTAACCGGCGTGGCCGAGGAAGGGCAGGCCTCTGAAAAGCTGCTCGCCCGCCTGAAAAATATCGGCATTACCGACTGGCAACCGCATGCTAATCCGGTCACGGTGTGGGATATCTTCGGCGAAAAAGGTCACCCCGTGCGGGCCACGGTATCTGACCTCGGCCCACTGCTGCTGGCCCGTTTGCTGAACCTCAACGACGTACAGTCCGGCGTGCTGGATATTATCTTCCGCATTGCTGATGACCAGGGTCTGCTGCTGCTCGATTTCAAAGACCTACGAGCCATTACCCAGTACATCGGCGATAACGCCAAATCCTTCCAGAATCAGTATGGCAATATCAGCAGCGCCTCGGTCGGGGCAATCCAGCGTGGACTGCTGTCGCTGGAGCAACAGGGGGCGGCGCACTTCTTTGGCGAACCGATGCTGGACATCAAAGACTGGATGCGAACTGACGCCAGCGGCAAAGGGATGATCAACATCCTCAGCGCAGAGAAGCTCTACCAGATGCCCAAACTGTACGCCGCCAGCCTGCTGTGGATGCTCTCCGAACTGTACGAACAGCTGCCGGAAGCAGGCGATCTGGAGAAGCCAAAACTGGTGTTCTTCTTCGATGAAGCTCACCTGCTGTTCAACGACGCCCCGCAGGTGCTGCTGGATAAAATCGAACAGGTGATCCGCCTGATCCGCTCGAAAGGGGTCGGCGTGTGGTTCGTCTCGCAAAACCCGTCAGATATTCCGGACAACGTGCTCGGTCAGTTGGGGAACCGCGTGCAGCACGCCCTGCGCGCGTTTACACCGAAGGATCAGAAAGCGGTGAAAACCGCCGCGCAAACCATGCGCGCCAACCCGGCATTTGATACCGAAAAAGCCATTCAGGAACTGGGAACCGGCGAGGCGCTGGTGTCGTTTCTGGACGCTAAAGGCAGCCCGTCGGTGGTTGAACGAGCAATGGTGATTGCGCCGTGCTCGCGGATGGGACCAGTGACGGATGACGAGCGTAACGGGCTGATTAATCACTCCTCGCTGTACGGTAAATATGAAGAACAGGTCGACCGCGAGTCCGCCTATGAGCGTTTACAGCAAGGCGTGCAGGCCAGCACCGAGCAGCAAAATACACCTCCCGCCAACGGTAAAGCGATCGATGTGGACGGCGGTATTCTCGGTGGATTGAAGGATATTCTGTTTGGCAGCACCGGACCGCGCGGCGGCAAGCGCGATGGCGTGGTACAGAGCGTGGCGAAGAGCGCGGCGCGACAGGTCACCAATCAGATAATCCGCGGCATGTTGGGGAGTTTGATGGGCGGGAGAAAACGCTAGCAGGAAGGCGCCCCTCCCGCACAGCGGGAGGGGCGAATATCAGGACTTACGCAGCATCAGCCACAGGCTTATCAGGAAGAAGCTGGCGCTTGGCAGCAACGCGCCAATAATCGGCGGAATGCCGTACACCAGCGTCAGCGGGCCAAAGATTTGGTCCAGCACATAGAACACAAAACCGAAGCTAATCCCTGTCACCACGCGCACGCCCATCGGGACGCTACGCAGCGGACCAAAGATAAACGACAGCGCCATCAGCATCATTACCGCCACAGACAGCGGCTGGAAGACTTTGCTCCACATATTGAGCTGGTAGCGTCCGGCGTCCTGGCCGCTCGACTTCAGGTACTTCACGTAGTTATGCAGACCACTAATCGAGAGCGCATCAGGATCCAACGCCACGACGCCGAGCTTGTCGGGTGTAAGGTTGGTTTTCCAGGTACCGCTCACCGTCTGCGAGCCGGTGATTTGCTTCGGATCGGTCAGGTTGGATTCATCCACCTGCGACAAACGCCAGACCTTCTGCTCCGGGTCAAACGTCGCGCTTGCGGCATAGCGAACGGACTGCAGACGGCGCTTGTCGTTAAAGGAGTAGATGCTAATTCCGCCTAACTCGGCGTCACCTTTCACCCGCTCGATGTAGACAAAGCTGTCGCCATCTTTCGCCCACAAACCTTGCTGGGTAGAGAGCAGCGAGCCGCCGTACATCTGCTGCGCACGGTAGTTACGCGCCATTTGTTCGCCCTGCGGCGCCACCCATTCGCCGATGGCCATCGTCAGCAGCACCAGCGGAATTGCGGTTTTCATCACCGACAACGCCACCTGCATACGGGTAAAGCCAGAAGCCTGCATGACCACCAGTTCACTGCGCTGCGCCAGCATGCCCAGCCCCAGCAAAGCACCCAGCAGCGCCGCCATCGGGAAGAAGATCTGGATATCTTTCGGCGCGCTGAGCAGGGTATACAGCCCGGCGCCCATCGCATCGTAGCTCCCCTGCCCGGCTTTTTTCAGCTGGTCGACAAACTTGATGATCCCGGAGAGCGACACCAGCATGAACAACGTCATCATGATGGTGGTGAAAATGGTTTTACCGATATAGCGGTCAAGTACACCAAAAGGCTGCATTATACCGCTCCTTTACGCATAAAACGGGCACGTAAGCGGCGCATCGGCACCGTATCCCAGAGGTTAAGCACAATCGCCAGCGCCAGATACGCCAGGTTAACCGTCCACATCCAGAACACCGGATCCAGCTTACCTTTGCCGCCGTTCGACTTCAGCGATGTCTGAACCAGGAAGAACAGCAAATAAAGCAGCATTGCTGGCAGCATGGACAGTACGCGACCCTGACGCGGGTTCACCACGCTCAGCGGTACAACCATCAGCGCCATCATAAATACGGTGAATACTAACGTGATACGCCAGGTCAGCTCCGCACGGGCGCGATCGGTGTCGGTCGTCCATAGCGTACGCATGGTCATCTGGTCGGTATCGTTTGGATCCAGCGCCACGGCCTGATGACCGATAATCGCCTGATAATTCTGGAAGTCGGTAATGCGGAAATCGCGCAGCAGCGCGGTCCCTTCAAAACGCGTCCCCTGGTTCAGCGTCACGACCTGAGAGCCATCGCGCAATTGAGTAAGATGACCGGAGTCCGCTACCACCACCGAAGGACGGGCGTTACCTTTCGGGCGGATTTGCGCGAGGAACACATCGTTGAAATTACTGCCGTCAACGCTTTCGATAAACAGCACCGAGCCGCCGTTAGTGGCCTGCTGGAATTGCCCCTGAGCAAGCGCCGCCATACCGGGGTTCGCTTTCGCCTCCGCCAGGACTTCGTCCTGATGTCTGGAGGACCACGGTCCGGCCCACATCACGTTGACCGCCGCAATAATACTGGTAAACAGCGCCAGCACCATCGCCGCTTTCACTAAGACAGCCTTGCTCAGCCCGCAGGCGTGCATGACCGTAATTTCACTTTCGGTATACAGTTTGCCCAGCGTCATCAGCAGCCCGAGGAACAGGCTTAATGGCAAGATAAGTTGCGCCATTTCTGGCACGCCCAGCCCCAGCAGCGAGAGCACCAGATTCGCCGGGATATCACCGTCAACCGCCGCACCAAGGATCCTGACTAACTTTTGACAAAAGAAGATCAAAAGCAGGATGAATAGGATCGCAAGTTGGCTTTTGAGCGTTTCCCGAACCAGATATCTTATGATTATCACTTTAAATACGCCCGTAAAAACCCGTCTTTTGCCGGAATTTAGCTTGTTTCATGGCTTAAACGTCATTTATTCTCTTGAGTCGTCGAAATCGTCGCTAAGATCATTATACTCAACGGATCCACCTCTCAGAAATTGTTCTGACGTGCCAATGCCGTAATAACGTTAAGATTAACACGAAGTCACCGCAACAGCGGGTATGAGTTACGAAAGCTTGCAATTCTATCCGTAGCCACCGCCGTTGTCTTTAAGATTCAGGAGCGTAGTGCATGGAGTTCAGTGTAAAAAGCGGTAGCCCGGAGAAACAGCGGAGTGCGTGCATCGTCGTGGGTGTCTTTGAACCACGCCGTCTCTCTCCGATTGCAGAGCAGCTCGACAAGATCAGCGACGGGTACATCAGCGCACTGCTGCGTCGTGGCGAACTGGAAGGCAAACCAGGTCAAACCCTGTTGCTGCACCATGTTCCTAACGTTCTGTCTGAGCGAATTCTCCTCATTGGTTGTGGCAAAGAGCGCGAGCTTGATGAGCGCCAATACAAGCAGGTCATTCAGAAAACCATCAATACGCTGAATGATACTGGCTCAATGGAAGCCGTCTGCTTCCTGACTGAGCTGCACGTCAAAGGGCGCAATAACTACTGGAAAGTGCGTCAGGCCGTTGAGACAGCACAGGAAACGCTGTACAGCTTTGATCAACTGAAGACCAACAAAAGCGAACCGCGTCGTCCGCTGCGTAAAATGGTCTTCAACGTACCGACCCGCCGGGAACTAACCAGCGGTGAGCGTGCGATCCAGCACGGTCTGGCGATCGCCGCCGGCATTAAAGCGGCAAAAGATCTCGGCAACATGCCGCCGAACATCTGTAACGCCGCCTACCTTGCCTCTCAGGCGCGCCAGCTGGCAGACAGCTACAGCAAAAATGTTGTAACCCGCGTGATCGGCGAGCAGCAGATGAAAGAGCTGGGCATGCACTCTTATCTGGCCGTCGGTCACGGCTCGCAGAATGAGTCGCTGATGTCGGTCATCGAGTACAAAGGCAATCCATCCGAAGACGCGCGTCCGATCGTGCTGGTCGGTAAAGGGTTAACCTTTGACTCCGGCGGTATCTCCATCAAACCTGCCGAAGGCATGGATGAGATGAAATACGACATGTGCGGCGCGGCAGCGGTATATGGCGTGATGCGCATGGTGGCCGAGCTTCAACTGCCAATCAACGTCGTCGGCGTGCTGGCAGGCTGCGAAAACATGCCGGGTGGCCGTGCGTATCGCCCAGGCGACGTGCTGACCACCATGTCTGGTCAGACCGTTGAAGTACTCAATACCGATGCCGAAGGCCGTCTGGTCCTGTGCGACGTATTAACCTACGTCGAGCGCTTTGAGCCAGAAGCGGTGATTGACGTCGCAACCCTGACCGGCGCGTGCGTGATTGCGCTGGGCCATCACATCACTGGCCTGATGTCGAACCACAACCCGCTGGCGCATGAGCTGATCGGTGCGTCCGAACAGGCTGGCGACCGCGCGTGGCGTTTACCGCTGGGTGATGAATACCAGGAGCAGCTAGAGTCCAACTTTGCGGATATGGCGAACATCGGCGGACGTCCTGGCGGCGCCAT
This sequence comes from Citrobacter braakii, assembly GCF_002075345.1. Taxonomy (GTDB): domain Bacteria; phylum Pseudomonadota; class Gammaproteobacteria; order Enterobacterales; family Enterobacteriaceae; genus Citrobacter; species Citrobacter braakii. Next base: position 160,779 of record NZ_NAEW01000008.1, on the reverse strand, counting down.
TACCGCGGGCTGCTTCCTGTCACGCTTTACCCGTAAGTACAACTGGGCGCACCTCGATATCGCCGGTACCGCATGGCGTTCAGGGAAAGCCAAAGGCGCAACCGGTCGTCCGGTGGCGCTGCTGTCGCAGTTCCTGCTCAATCGCGCCGGTTTTAACGGCGAAGAGTAAGGCGGTAAGCACAAGCAATAAGACCCGTAGGCCGGATAAGCGCAACGCCATCCGGCCTACGGTTGTGCATCATGGCAACGCATTTAAATTCACCAGAAGAAGCCCCATATATGAGAAACGCAACTTTCTATCTTCTGGACAATGACACGCAACACGATGGCTTAAGCGCCGTCGAGCAGTTGGTGTGTGAAATTGCCGCAGAACGTTGGCGTGCTGGCAAGCGCGTGCTGATCGCCTGCGAAAACGAAAAGCAGGCTCTTCGACTGGATGAAGCCCTGTGGGCAAGACCGGCAGAAAGCTTTGTTCCGCATAATCTGGCAGGTGAAGGCCCCAGAGGCGGCGCACCGGTAGAAATTGCCTGGCCGGAGAAACGCAACAGCAGCCCGCGCGACCTGCTTATCAGTTTGCGCGTTGGCTTTGCAGATTTTGCCACCGCTTTCACAGAAGTGATAGACTTCGTCCCTTACGAAGATTCTTTGAAACAATCGGCACGCGATCGCTACAAAGCTTACCGCGTGGCTGGTTTTAACCTGAATACGGCAACCTGGAAATAATGGAAAAGACATACAACCCACAAGATATCGAACAGCCGCTTTACGAGCACTGGGAAAAGCAGGGCTATTTCAAACCTAACGGCGATGAAAGCAAAGAGTCCTTCTGCATCATGATCCCGCCGCCGAACGTCACCGGCAGTTTGCATATGGGTCATGCTTTCCAGCAAACCATCATGGATACCATGATCCGCTACCAGCGCATGCAGGGTAAAAACACCCTGTGGCAGGCAGGTACCGATCACGCGGGTATCGCAACCCAGATGGTGGTTGAGCGTAAGATTGCCGCTGAAGAAGGTAAAACCCGCCACGACTACGGTCGCGAAGCGTTTATCGACAAAATCTGGCAGTGGAAAGCGGAATCCGGCGGCACCATCACCCGCCAGATGCGCCGTCTCGGCAACTCCGTTGACTGGGAGCGCGAGCGCTTCACTATGGACGAAGGTCTTTCCAATGCCGTGAAAGAAGTCTTCGTTCGCCTGTACAAAGAAGACCTGATTTACCGTGGCAAACGCCTGGTGAACTGGGACCCGAAACTGCGCACCGCGATTTCCGACCTGGAAGTGGAAAACCGCGAGTCGAAAGGCTCAATGTGGCACATCCGCTATCCGCTGGCCGACGGCGCGAAAACCGCTGATGGTAAAGATTACCTGGTCGTCGCCACCACCCGTCCGGAAACCGTACTGGGCGATACCGGCGTGGCCGTCAACCCGGAAGATCCGCGTTATAAAGATCTGATTGGCAAATTTGTTGTTCTGCCGCTGGTTAACCGCCGCATTCCCATCGTCGGCGATGAACACGCTGATATGGAAAAAGGCACCGGCTGCGTGAAGATCACCCCGGCGCACGACTTTAACGACTACGAAGTCGGGAAACGTCACGGCCTGCCGATGATCAATATTCTGACCTTTGACGGCGACATCCGTGAAACCGCGGAAGTGTACGACACCAAAGGCGAAGAGTCTGACGTTTATTCCAATGAAATCCCGGCTGAGTTCCAGAAGCTGGAGCGCTTTGCCGCGCGTAAAGCGGTGGTTGCCGCCGTTGATGCGCTGGGCCTGCTGGAAGAAATTAAACCGCACGACCTGACCGTACCTTACGGCGACCGTGGCGGCGTGGTTATTGAACCGATGCTGACCGACCAGTGGTACGTCCGTGCCGACGTGCTGGCGAAACCGGCGGTTGAAGCGGTTGAAAACGGCGACATTCAGTTCGTACCGAAGCAGTACGAAAACATGTACTTCTCCTGGATGCGCGATATTCAGGACTGGTGTATTTCCCGTCAGCTGTGGTGGGGTCACCGTATCCCGGCATGGTATGACAACGACGGCAACGTCTACGTTGGCCGTACTGAAGACGAAGTGCGTCAGGAAAACAACCTCGGTGCCGACATTCAGCTTCGCCAGGACGAAGACGTTCTCGATACCTGGTTCTCCTCCGCACTGTGGACCTTCTCTACCCTGGGCTGGCCGGAAAACACCGACGCGCTGCGTCAGTTCCACCCAACCAGCGTGATGGTTTCCGGTTTCGACATCATCTTCTTCTGGATTGCCCGCATGATCATGATGACCATGCACTTCATCAAAGATGAAAACGGCAAGCCTCAAGTGCCGTTTAAGACCGTCTACATGACCGGTCTGATCCGCGACGACGAAGGCCAGAAGATGTCCAAATCCAAGGGCAACGTCATTGACCCGCTGGATATGGTCGACGGAATCTCCCTGGCAGAACTGCTGGAGAAACGTACCGGCAACATGATGCAGCCGCAACTGGCCGAGAAGATTGCCAAGCGTACCGAGAAGCAGTTCCCGGACGGCATCGAGCCGCACGGCACCGACGCACTGCGCTTCACCCTGGCGGCGCTGGCCTCTACCGGTCGCGACATCAACTGGGATATGAAGCGTCTGGAAGGTTATCGTAACTTCTGTAACAAGCTGTGGAACGCCAGCCGCTTTGTGCTGATGAACACCGAAGACCAGGATTGCGGCTTCAACGGCGGCGAAATGACCCTGTCGCTGGCGGATCGCTGGATCCTTGCTGAATTCAACCAGACCATCAAAGCGTACCGCGAAGCGCTGGACAACTTCCGCTTCGACATCGCCGCGGGCATTCTGTACGAATTCACCTGGAACCAGTTCTGCGACTGGTATCTGGAGCTGACCAAGCCGGTAATGAACGGCGGTTCCGAGTCTGAACTGCGCGGCACCCGCAATACGCTGGTCACCGTTCTGGAAGGTCTGCTGCGCCTGGCGCATCCGATCATCCCGTTCATCACCGAGACCATCTGGCAGCGCGTGAAGGTGATTTCCGGTATTACCGCCGACACCATCATGCTGCAGCCGTTCCCGGAATATAACGCCGCACAGGTTGATGAAGCCGCACTGGCTGATACCGAATGGCTGAAGCAGGCGATCGTTGCCGTACGTAACATCCGTGCGGAAATGAACATCGCCCCAGGTAAACCGCTCGAACTGTTGCTGCGCGGTTGCAGCGCTGATGCGATGCGCCGTGTGAACGATAACCGCAGCTTCCTGCTGAACCTGGCGCGTCTGGAAAGCATCACCGTACTGCCAGCCGATGACAAAGGTCCAGTCTCCGTGACCAAAATCATCGACGGCGCCGAGCTGCTGATCCCGATGGCTGGCCTCATCAATAAAGAAGATGAGCTGGCGCGTCTGGCGAAAGAAGTAGCGAAAATCGAAGGTGAGATTGCCCGTATCGAAGGCAAACTTTCCAACGAAGGTTTCGTTGCTCGCGCACCGGAAGCGGTTATCGCCAAAGAGCGTGAGAAGCTGGACGGTTATGCGGAAGCGAAAGCGAAGCTGATTGAGCAGCAGGCGGTCATCGCCGCGCTGTAATTGCCGTTACGTTATACACGTATTAAAGGCCGGAGCATGCTCCGGCCTTGTTGTATCAGATGAACGGGAAGTAGGTCATCACACCACGTGATACCCACATCGCCGGACCTGTTTCCAACGCCTCTGTATGGTCAGTCAGTTCCAGCGCATCCAAATCCCCTTGTACATGGGAGTTACTGGCCAGCCAACTGACCAGCCACATTTTCATCCACGGATAAGCTAGCCCAAACGTGATGCCTGAAATAAACAACACCAGTACAAAACGCCAGATCAGGCCATGTGCAGTGACGGAAGAATGAAAGCGGATTTTGCCCTCGGCCAGCGCCAGGTTATTCATGAACAGATTACGTAGCGTGGTGTATAAATAGCTTCCAACCACAATAATTCCGGCGAAATAGAGAAAATAGCTCGCCATTATTCTGCTCTGATTCTCCCGGATAAATTCGTCGTCGGCCACGCCTAACACAGCCAACATCACCATTTGCAGAAAAATAGGGGCAATTAGCCAGACAATCACAACAACAAATGGCAGCAGTACCAGCACGGCTTTAATACACCCCACTATGCTTGCTTTCATATTGACGTTAATAGTAAAGCGGTGAATACCAAAATTACCGCCATTACCCACTAACTGCATCCATTTTGCATAGGTAATACCGTAGGTGATACCCATGCCCACAATTCCCACCAACGCGATAAATGCTATTCTGATAAGCATTCCAGTACTGCCCTCAATCCAGTCGGTGGCAAGTATCAGAAGATAAATCACTCCCCAGTTCACCACAGCAAGCACCACTGGCACAACCAGTAAAAAAAGCCATGCATGTAATTGTGAGCAGTCAAAACCAAAACGCACACCGTTAAGCGACGTCATCATCGCCTGATACTGCAGGCTTTTTATGGTCATTAATGGAAGGACAGCTACCAGTAAACCAATCAAAGTAAAACCAACGAGAGGGCTGCCGTTAGCAATAGAACTCATGCTGGCACCATAAACCACCATAATCGACAAGAAGCTTACGAATATCGCGCCACCTGTCGCCTTATAGGTAAAGGGTTGGCCATTGAGAGTCATATTCTCGTAAATATAACGCCGACATTTCACTATCGCCCACGGTGTATAAATACCCAGAGTAATACAACACAGCAAAAAATTGACAATGCAAATAATAAAGTACTGCCATCCTTTACCGATAAAAATAAATGTGTGTCGTTGATTTTCCCGACCACCAACAAAATCATTCATGAACAATATCCCTAATATAAATTCCATTAAGATAAAAAATAAAAACCAGTGTTTATTTACTGGTTCGTTTACAATACTATTTTTAATTAGCCAATGTGTTTTAATTTTTTCTGATTCAGGAACGTCTTGCACCCGACAGAAGAGAGTGGTATTAAATAAATATATAAGTGTATTTTTAGAATTGAGCCATATTATGAATGTTGTGCTACCCACCACGCTTACGCTGCGCCGAATCACCGCAGCAGATAATGCCGCTATCGCTGCGGTGATCCGCAAAGTTTCCGCTGAATACGGGCTTACTGCCGATAAAGGCTATACCGTTGCCGACCCTAATCTGGATGAACTATTCCAGGTTTACAGCCAGCCGGGCGCGGCCTACTGGGTGGTTGAGCAAAACGGTGAAGTCGTGGGCGGCGGCGGCGTTGCGCCGTTAGGATGTAGCGAACCGGACATTTGCGAACTGCAAAAGATGTACTTCCTGTCGAGCGCACGCGGTCAGGGGCTGGCGAAAAAGCTGGCGCTGATGGCCCTCGAACATGCCCGTGAGCAGGGTTTCAAACAGTGCTATCTGGAGACCACGGCGTTTCTGACCGAGGCAATCCGCCTGTATGAACATTTAGGGTTTGAGCATATCAACGAAGCGCTGGGCTGTACCGGGCACGTGGATTGCGAAGTGCGGATGTTAAAACCCCTCTGACTTCAGCCGGAGGGGCAATGGTTGTGTTACTGCATTTCGGCGGAGAGCATCAGCCGAATGACGCCAGCCGCGCGAGCGGTTGGCAGCGTCAGCACCTGTGACCATAAATCCTGCACCATTTCACAAGCGACTTTCTCTTTGCCCACACCTTTACTCGGATCAGCCATAATCTGGATATCCGGTCCAAAGCGCTGTACCAATCCCGGGCCGATGGATTGCAGATCCTGAAGCGCCAGCTGTTTCTCTTGCGCCGTAACCGTATGTTTGTTCGGGCCATAAGCCGCGTGCATCATACTCATGTCGCTGGCCATTCGACGATTCATCAGCTCCCGCGGAATAATACGCACCGGGTTAATCCCGCCTTTCACCGCCGGGAACAGAAAGCGAAAACACTCGTCATCGCCCACTTTTGCCACCGCAGCAATCTGCTCGAGGTTAATTTTCATATACTCAATCACATTGGCATCGGGTGCCTGCTGCAAACGCGCCATCTGTACCTGCAGGATTTGCGGCTGAATAGCGTCGATAATCTGTTGTTCGCTTTTCCCAGCTTCTTTCAGTTGCGTTGCCTGGTTGAGGATATTCTGCCATAACGCGGGTTCTTGCTCTTTAAGTACCTGATAAACAGGCATTGCCAGCATCGCATTTTCAAATTTCTGCGCGTCCGTCAGCCCATAATCAGGGCTTTCGCGCGGGATCAGGTAGTGCACATCAAACAGATTCCACGCGACAATCGCCACCACAAAAACCACCGCGCCGGAGATCTTGCCCAGCCAGCCTTTTTTGCGAAACATGCCAACGACGATAGCAATCACCGCCCCGATATAACCCGCCAATAATACGTGTGCCCAGTTCATTAACCATCCTTATGCAAAACAGTCTCTGTTGCGGGGATATATTTCCCCTTCGTGTGTTTTGATTATTACGGCAGCAGCGAGCGATTTCCAGCCACCAGATTTTGCTAATGGAAACAGGAAAGGTTAAACCGCGCGACGATTAGCGCCGCGCGTCAGAGAAGGGAGTCAGGCTGGCACGCCGCTGTGGAAGCGGAATTCATCGTCGGGAGAAGTAATCAATGCAGCTTCTACTTCGCCAAAGAACCGCACCCGACTACTGATATCGTCGGCAGAAACCTGCTGTGCCAGCGCCAGATAGTCCTGATAGTGCCGCGCCTCGGATCGCAGCAGCGAAAGATAAAATGCCTGTAAATCGTCATCCAAATACGGCGCCAGCGCGGCGAACCGTTCACAAGAACGCGCCTCAATGTAAGCCCCGCAAATCAGTTTGTCGATGAGCGTTAATGGCTCGTGGGTTCGCACCTCTTTAAGCATGCCTTTGGCATAACGGCTGGCGGTAATTTTGACGTAGGGAATGTTGCGGCTCATCATCGCTTCACGCACCTGCCAGAAGTGGTGCAGCTCTTCTTTGATCAGCAAAACCATGCTGTCGATCAGCTTGCGTCCCCACGGATCGTCAGTTTGCGGCATTACGCTTTTGCTTATCTGTTTATTCAGCGCGATAAAATCCGGTTCATCCCCTTCTCTGAAAGCATACGCTTCATAGGGTTTCAGCCAGTCCAGTAGCGCCTGCGATCCCTGTTTATCTGCAACATACTTACGCACCAGCAGCATGGCCGTTTGCGCCGCTTTCAGCTCGCAGACGAGATGATCCGTCAGTAACAGAGGGAGATTCGCCGGGGCTCGCGCTTTATCAAGCCAGGCCTGGGGCGTTTTACAGTGCAGGAGGTTGTGGATCGGGGAGAGTATTTGCAGGTAATCCATACGTTATCCTTGGCCTACGGCAGCAGACGCTACCGTAGGTCAGCAGATGACTTAGTGACGCACGCCGTCATCATCTTCGTCGACGAGGTCTTCATCGTCGCCGTCTTCACCTTCTTCGCCGTTCGGGTCTTCAAAATAGGTGCCCCAACCGTCGTATTCCACATCAAATTTTTCAGCCAGGTTCATCAGTTGCTCAACCTGAGCGTCGATCAACTCGGCATTCAGAGCACATTCGCTCAGGATGTCACAGCAAATAACCGTGTCGCCCTCTTCCACCTCCAGCTCTTCCGGCTCGGTCACTTCATAACCCAGCTTGAAGGCTTCTACTGCCGCTTTTTCCAGGGTCTCAAAGTCGTCCGCGGAAAGGTGATGCTCGATGGTGTACAGCGCGTCTGGATCGCTGCCATCTTCGAGTAACTCTTCAATAATCAAGCGCGTTTCTTCACGCTGTTCTTCCAGTAGTTCCGGGTTTGCCATGGCTCATTCCTCATAATGTCCTGCCGATACTCTTATTGTCACATACCGCTGTCATTGCCTCCACCTTTCCAGGAAAGATTTGTTAAACAAGGTTGCAAATGAATAAACATCCATATAAATTGAATTTTAATTCAATAAATGGCCTAAGCCATGTGAGGGAACTATGTCTGCGTTTTATCAGAAACATTTTTTGAAACTGCTTGATTTCACCTCTGCTGAACTCACGTCACTGCTCCAGCTCGCCGCGCAGCTCAAGACGGATAAGAAAAACGGTACCGAGGTCGCTAAACTCACCGGTAAAAACATCGCGCTCATCTTCGAAAAAGACTCAACCCGCACCCGTTGCTCTTTCGAAGTTGCCGCATACGATCAGGGCGCGCGCGTGACGTATCTCGGGCCGAGCGGCAGCCAGATTGGTCATAAAGAGTCGATCAAAGACACCGCCCGCGTACTCGGTCGTATGTACGACGGTATTCAGTATCGGGGCCACGGTCAGGAAATTGTCGAGACGCTGGCGGAATATGCCGGAGTTCCGGTTTGGAACGGATTAACCAACGAATTTCACCCTACCCAACTGCTGGCGGATTTACTCACGATGCAGGAACACCTGCCGGGTAAAGCGTTTAATGAGATGGTGCTGGTCTACACCGGCGATGCCCGCAACAATATGGGCAATTCCATGCTGGAAGCCGCTGCGTTAACCGGACTGGATCTGCGTCTGGTCGCGCCCCAGGCCTGCTGGCCGGAGGAAAGCCTCGTTGCGGAGTGTAAAGCGCTGGCACAGAAAAACGGCGGCAATATAACGCTAACCGAAGATGTCGCCACGGGCGTGAAAGGCGCGGACTTCATCTATACCGACGTCTGGGTATCGATGGGCGAAGCGAAAGAGAAATGGGCCGAACGTATTGCGCAGTTGCGTAAGTACCAGGTTAATAGCGCGATGATGGCGTTGACCGGCAATCCGCAGGTGAAATTCCTGCACTGCCTGCCCGCGTTCCATGACGATCAAACCACGCTTGGCAAACAAATGGCGCAGGAATATGGTCTGCACGGCGGCATGGAAGTGACCGACGAGGTGTTTGAGTCACCCGCCAGTATCGTATTTGATCAGGCGGAAAACCGAATGCACACCATCAAAGCGGTGATGGTCGCGACGCTTTCCAAATCATAGCATTGCGCGATTGAATTGCCGGATGGCGATGCTGACGCACCCTATCCGGCCTACCATCGTACTTCCTTAGGCCGGGTAAGTCGCCCCCGGCAAACCGGTTTATGCTACCCGCATTTTCACCACGGCTTTGCGTACCAGTGCCGGAGCGCCGACCGCGCACAGCGGTTTATGCACTTCGCCCGGATAAAAGACGACGAAGTCACCTTCGTTCAGCACCACCGTTTTCTCCTGTTCGCCTTCCGGCAGGAAGGCGATATCTTTATCCGCCAACCAGTCAGTTTCCGGTGCGCCCGCAGGCTGCGTGCTGAAAGTCATGCCTTCCTGACCTTTGAGCAGGATCTGAATATCCAGATAGCGAGCGTGATATTCGGCGCGGCGCTGCGCAAACGGCTCCGTCATATCTTCAGCAATCAGATAGAACAGACGTTCGCCGTCGATGTCGTGCTTACCCTTTTCCGTCGCATCCGTCACGTGCGCTTTAATGTGCTCAATCGCCTGACGCAGCTCTTCCGGCAGCCAGGCATCCAGGTTGTGAATATTGCCGACAATCATTTCAAACCTCTTAATTAAAACATCGTTTCATTTTGGTTGTTATACGAAAAAACGGTCTGCCATACCACTGCTATTTGCCGATATTTTGCGTCAACGCATGTTTATCGCTGATGATGTTAAATAATTGCTAATAGCCAGCAACAGGTTATGCATAAACTCTGCATAACTTTCGTCTCATACTTTTCAACTCAGTCACTAACTCACTGTTATAGAAAGCTTTGTTAGAAAAACCAGCAATCGATCACAGTTTACGTCTCCTTCGTTATCTTTCTTCATCGTCATATTTATTTTGAAATAAACCTTACAGCACAAATAATAAAATAATAGATTCGCATAAAAATTCATTAAATATAGAAAAATATATAAAAATCAACGCACTATTTAATTTGTTAAATATTTAAATATGTACATAAAATTAACACAGTTAAATAACAAGACATATTCCTGCGTAGTAATTCAATTATTCATGTTTTTATTTTTTAAATTCTCAGAGCCATCTCATAAATTAAACAACAAATGCCAAACATCGACCTGACTGTGAAATAAATCACGTTTCTATATCAGATAAGATCTAAATATAGATTCTGAAATCAGCTGAAAAATCATGACTGCAATAAACATTATTTGCAGGCACCTCCTCTTTATTTTTTAAAATCGTATTAAAGGAATAATGATGGAAAAGCATTATGTCGGGTCTGAAATCGGTCAATTACGTAGTGTAATGCTACATCGCCCTAACCTCAGCCTAAAAAGGCTGACGCCGTCAAATTGCCAGGAACTGCTTTTTGATGATGTTCTTTCGGTAGAACGTGCAGGAGAAGAGCATGACATTTTCGCCAACACGTTACGTCAACAGGGAATTGAGGTTCTGTTACTCACTGATTTATTGACACAAACTCTGGATATCCCCGATGCCAAAAGCTGGCTACTGGATACACAAATTTCTGATTATCGCCTTGGCCCCGCTTTCGCCACGGATATTCGCGCCTGGCTTGCAGATATGCAGCACCGGGAGCTCGCCCGACATTTAAGCGGTGGGCTGACATACGGAGAAATTCCTGCCTCAATCAAAAATATGGTGGTCGATACTCACGATATTAATGACTTTATTATGAAGCCATTACCAAACCACTTATTTACCCGCGACACCTCATGCTGGATATATAACGGCGTATCCATTAATCCGATGGCAAAAACTGCACGTCAACGAGAAACTAATAACTTGCGGGCGATTTACCGTTGGCATCCACAATTTGCCGATGGTGAGTTTATTAAATATTTCGGCGATGAAAATATTAATTACGACCACGCCACATTAGAAGGTGGAGATGTGCTGGTCATTGGTCGCGGCGCAGTTCTCATCGGTATGTCGGAACGTACCACGCCGCAGGGCATTGAATTCCTTGCCCAGTCGCTCTTTAAGCATCGCCAGGCAGAACGCGTTATCGCAGTCGAACTGCCGAAACATCGCTCCTGTATGCACCTCGATACCGTCATGACCCACATCGATATCGATACCTTCTCCGTCTACCCGGAAGTGGTGCGCCCGGATGTCCAGTGCTGGACCCTGACACCAGACGGGCGCGGCGGCCTGAAACGCACCCAGGAAAGTACGCTGGTACATGCCCTCGAAAAAGCACTTGGCCTCGACCAGATCAATCTGATCACCACCGGTGGCGACGCCTTCGAAGCTGAACGCGAACAGTGGAATGACGCGAACAATGTTCTGACGCTGCGCCCCGGGGTTGTGGTGGGCTACGAACGTAACATCTGGACCAACGAAAAATACGACAAAGCTGGCATCACTGTTTTACCCATTCCTGGCGACGAACTGGGACGTGGGCGCGGCGGTGCGCGCTGCATGAGTTGCCCACTGGAACGCGACGGTATTTAAGGAGACGTTATGGAAAACAAACCTACCCTGGTTGTGGCGCTGGGCGGCAATGCACTACTCAAACGTGGCGAACCACTGGAAGCCGACATCCAACGCAAGAATATTGAGCTGGCGGCAAGAACTCTCGCTCAACTCACGCAGCAGTGGCGCGTAATTCTGGTACACGGCAATGGCCCGCAGGTTGGACTTTTGGCGTTACAAAACAGTGCTTATGCCAACGTCACCCCCTATCCGCTCGATATTCTCGGCGCAGAAAGTCAGGGAATGATTGGCTATATGCTGCAACAGGCCCTGAAAAACCAGCTCCCACAGCGTGAAATTAGTGTCCTGCTGACTCAGGTTGAAGTCGATGCCCACGATCCGGCCTTCAGCAATCCCACCAAATATATCGGGCCGATTTATGACGAACCCCAGGCCCACGCGTTACAGGCGGAAAAAGGCTGGGTTTTCAAAGCCGATGGTAAAGCGTTCCGCCGTGTTGTGCCCTCTCCACAACCCAAACGAATCGTGGAAAGTGACGCCATTCGCACACTGATCGCCCGCGATCATCTGGTTATCTGCAACGGCGGTGGCGGCGTACCGGTGGTGGAAAAAGCCGATGGCTACCACGGTATTGAAGCGGTGATCGACAAAGATCTCTCCGCCGCCCTGCTCGCCAAACAAATCCACGCCGATGCGCTGCTGATCCTGACCGATGCCGATGCGGTGTATCTCGACTGGGGCAAACCTACCCAGCGCCCGCTGGCCCAGGTTACACCGGAACGGCTCGGCGAAATGCAATTCGACGCCGGTTCAATGGGCCCCAAAGTCACCGCCTGCGCGGAATTTGTCTCTCACTGTCACGGGATTGCTGGCATCGGCTCGTTGGCTGACGGTTCGGCCATTCTCGCCGGTGACAAAGGCACGCTAATTCGGCGCGAAGCCACTGATGTTAACGCTTAAGGCTTTTTTTTGCTGGGTAAAGCGAAGCCTTATCCAGCCTACATAAGGATATTTTCATGACTGTTAACCTGAAAAATCGCAATTTTCTCAAATTGCTGGACTACACCCCAACGGAAATCCAGTACCTGATCGATCTGGCTATCGAGTTAAAAACGGCGAAAAAAGCCGGGCGCGAAAGGCAAACGCTGGTCGGTAAAAATATCGCGCTAATCTTCGAAAAAACGTCAACTCGCACCCGCTGCGCCTTTGAAGTCGGCGCTTTCGATCAGGGCGCACAGGTGACCTACCTTGGCCCAAGCGGCTCGCAGATTGGTCATAAAGAGTCGATGAAAGATACCGCCCGCGTGTTAGGCCGCATGTATGACGGTATTGAATACCGCGGCTACGGCCAGGAGATCGTGGAAGAACTGGGTCAGTTCGCTGGTGTGCCGGTCTGGAACGGGCTGACGAATGAATTCCACCCTACGCAGATCCTCGCGGATCTGATGACCATGCTGGAACACGCCCCGGGTAAAACCTTACCCGAACTGAGCTTCGCTTACCTCGGTGACGCCCGCAATAACATGGGCAATTCGCTGATGGTCGGCGCGGCGAAAATGGGGATGGATATTCGTCTGGTCGCACCGAAATCCTTCTGGCCGGACGAGGCGCTGGTTGCCGAATGCCGTGAAATCGCCAGCGTGACGGGCGCGCGCATTACGCTCACAGAGGATGTTGAGGAAGGCGTTTACGACGTGGACTTTCTCTACACCGATGTCTGGGTTTCGATGGGGGAACCCAAAGAGGCGTGGGCAGAACGCGTCAGCCTGATGACGCCTTATCAAATTAACCAGCAGGTCATCGATGCGACCGGCAATCCCAACGTGAAATTCATGCACTGCCTGCCCGCCTTCCATAACGAGCACACCAAAGTGGGCCGTGAAATCGAAGCGGCTTACGGCCTGAAAGGGCTTGAAGTCACGGAGGAGGTATTTGAGTCAGCGCATTCCATCGTCTTCGACGAAGCAGAAAACCGGATGCATACCATCAAAGCGGTCATGGTAGCGACACTCGGCGACTAACCCCAGCGGGCATGTGTCGCCTGGCGGCATATGCCCAAGCTATCCGGAGAACATCATGGGCAAATTCAAATTTCCCAGCGCGTATACCATCCTGTTTATTCTTATTGCGCTCGTCGCCGTTATGACCTGGATTGTCCCAGCCGGGAAATACCAGATGGCGATGAATGCCACCTTGGGCAAAGAAGTGCCGGTTGCCGGTACCTATGCCCCAACAGAGGCGCATCCACAAGGTTTAACGGCTGTACTGCTGGCTCCGATTGACGGGCTTTATAACCACGAAACCTACACCGCAGGCGCGATTGATGTGGCGTTGTTTGTCCTGATTATTGGCGGGTTTCTCGGCGTGGTAAACAAAACGGGCGCCATCGACGCCGGCATCGAACGCGTGACGGTCAGGCTGAACGGCAAAGAAGAGTGGATGATCCCCATCCTGATGGGACTTTTCGCCGCCGGAGGCACGATTTACGGCATGGCGGAAGAATCACTCCCTTTCTACACCTTATTGGTTCCGGTCATGATGGCTGCGCGCTTTGATCCACTGGTTGCTGCTGCAACCGTTTTGCTTGGCGCAGGCATCGGCACCCTCGGTTCAACAATCAACCCTTTCGCAACAGTTATCGCCGCTAACGCCGCCGGGATCCCCTTCACCCAGGGAATGCTGATGCGCATTCTGCTACTGGTCGTCGGCTATGTAATCTGTGTGGTATGGGTCATGCGCTATGCACGGAAAGTTCGCAGCCATCCTGAGCTTTCCATCGTGGCCGATAAAATGGAGGAAAACCGTGCCCATTTTCTCGGTAGTCGTGCCAATACCAATCTTGAATTCACGGCTACGCGTAAGTGGATCCTGCTGATATTCGCCGCCGCCTTTGCCGTGATGATTTATGGCGTCGCGGTGCTCGGCTGGTGGATGGCGGAAATATCTGGGGTTTTTCTGGCATCTGCGATTATCGTCGGCGTGATTGCCCGCATGAGTGAAGAGGCATTCACCAGTACCTTCATTGACGGGGCTCGGGATCTGCTCGGCGTGGCGCTGATTATCGGCATTGCGCGCGGTATCGTCGTGGTGATGGACAACGGCATGATCACCCACACCATTTTGCACAGCGCCGAAAATTTAGTCTCCGGTCTGTCCACCACCATTTTCATCAATGTGACTTACTGGCTGGAAGTCTTGCTCTCCTTCCTGGTCCCTTCCTCGTCTGGACTGGCGGTGCTCACGATGCCCATTATGGCCCCGCTGGCTGACTTCGCCCATGTGCAAAGGGATCTGGTCGTCACCGCGTATCAATCCGCTTCCGGCATTGTGAATCTGATTACCCCCACCTCAGCGGTTGTGATGGGAGGGTTGGCCATCGCTCGTGTTCCTTATGTGCGCTACCTGAAATGGGTCGCACCACTGCTGCTAATTCTGACGGTGCTGAACATGGTTGTTCTGAGTATCGGCGCGATGCTGTAGTCCTGTTGGCCGTCGGATCCCGACGGCTTTTTTGAGCGCGCTCTCGTTTTTCTGCACAACCGCCCGTTTGAGCCGTTATTGATACTGCAAATGTGGTGAATTTCGCCATCGCATTGATACAAATGATAAATTTAGGGTGTTTTTATGAAGGAATTCGATGATTACTCGACCAAAGAGCAGAAACAGTTGGCGATTTGTCAGCGCCTGATTAGCGAAAAAAGCTACCTGTCTCAGGAAGCGCTTCGCCGCGATCTACAACACCATGGTTTCACCGGGATTAGCCAGTCAACGGTATCTCGTCTGCTGAAACTGCTCGGTGCTATAAAAATAAGAAATACAAAAGGGCAAAAAATTTATTCTGTAAATCCGCAATCACGACCCGCGCCTGATGCTGCCCGATCGATTGCTGAAATGGTGGTCAGCGTGGAACACAATAGCGAGTTTATCCTCATCCACACGGCGGCTGGCTATGGTCGCGCCGTAGCCAGAATCCTCGATTATCACGCGTTGCCAGAAATTCTCGGCGTCATTGCCGGTAGCAGTATTGTCTGGGTCGCGCCGCGGGTGGTACAGCGAACGGGCCTGGTCCATAAACAGATTAATTATCTATTCAAAATGAATTAAAATTCATAAGAACCGTTTGCGATGAATAAATAGTGCATTTTTCGCTTGATCCCATAACGGAGCTGAGTATAATCGCGGACAATTTGCCGGGAGGATGTATGGTTCAGTGTGTACGACATTTTGTCTTACCGCGTCTGAAAAAGGACGCTGGCCTGCCGTTTTTCTTTCCGTTGATCACCCATTCCGAGCCCCTCAATTGAGGGGCTTTTTTTTTGCCCAGGCGTCAGGAGATAAACATGGCTAACCCGCTCTATCAAAAACACATCATTTCCATAAACGACCTCAGCCGCGATGACCTCAATCTGGTCCTCGCGACGGCGGCGAAATTAAAAGCTAACCCGCAGCCCGAGCTGTTAAAACATAAGGTCATCGCCAGTTGCTTCTTTGAAGCGTCAACCCGCACCCGTTTATCTTTTGAAACCTCCATGCACCGTCTGGGCGCCAGCGTGGTGGGTTTCTCTGACAGCAGCAACACGTCGCTTGGCAAAAAAGGCGAAACTCTGGCCGACACCATTTCCGTCATCAGCACTTATGTCGACGCCATCGTGATGCGTCATCCGCAGGAAGGCGCCGCGCGTCTGGCAACGGAGTTCTCCGGTAACGTGCCGGTACTGAACGCCGGCGACGGTTCCAACCAGCATCCCACCCAAACGCTGCTGGATCTGTTTACCATTCAGGAAACGCAGGGTCGCCTGGACAATCTGCAAATCGCCATGGTGGGTGACCTGAAATATGGCCGCACCGTCCACTCCCTGACCCAGGCGCTGGCAAAGTTCGAAGGTAACCGCTTCTACTTCATCGCCCCGGATGCGCTGGCCATGCCGCAATACATTCTGGATATGCTGAATGAAAAAGGTATCGCCTGGAGCCTGCATGGCACTATCGAAGAGGTAATGGCGGAGGTCGATATCCTTTACATGACCCGCGTACAAAAAGAGCGTCTGGACCCGTCCGAATACGCCAACGTGAAAGCGCAGTTTGTTCTGCGTGCCAGCGATCTGAACGGTGCCAGAGCGAACATGAAGGTGCTGCATCCGCTGCCGCGCATCGATGAAATCACCACCGACGTCGACAAGACGCCGCACGCCTGGTATTTCCAGCAGGCTGGCAACGGCATCTTCGCCCGCCAGGCGTTACTGGCACTGGTACTGAATAGCGAACTGGCACTGTAAGGGAGAAAAAGAGATGACACACGATAACAAACTGCAGGTTGAAGCCATCAAACGTGGCACCGTAATTGACCATATTCCCGCACAGGTTGGTTTTAAGCTGCTGACGTTGTTCAAACTGACTGAAACCGACCAGCGTATCACCATCGGCCTGAACCTGCCGTCTGGCGAAATGGGCCGTAAAGACCTGATTAAAATCGAAAATACGTTCCTGACCGACGAGCAGGTAAACCAGCTCTCCCTGTACGCTCCGCAGGCAACGGTAAACCGCATTGACGATTATGACGTGGTGGGTAAATCACGTCCGAGCCTGCCTGAACGTATCGATAACGTGCTGGTTTGCCCGAACAGCAACTGCATCAGCCATGCTGAACCAGTATCGTCCAGTTTTTCAGTGAAAAAGCGCGCTGACGACATCGCACTCAAATGCAAATACTGTGAAAAAGAGTTTTCGCATTATGTGGTGCTGGCCAATTAATTGGTGTTGGTAATGATTTCCCGGCTCCCTATAATGGCCGGGAACATTCTATTACCGCTGTAATTCAGGAGAAATCATGAGCAAGACTATCGCGACGGAAAATGCACCAGCAGCAATCGGCCCATACGTTCAGGGCGTTGACCTGGGTAGCATGGTAATCACTTCCGGTCAGATCCCGGTCGATCCGAAAACCGGTGCCGTATCGGAAGACGTGTCCGCTCAGGCGCGTCAGTCGCTGGAAAACGTACAAGCTATCGTTGAAGCAGCAGGCCTGAAAGTGGGCGACATCGTAAAAACTACCGTCTTCGTTAAAGACCTGAACGATTTCGCAACCGTAAACGCGACCTACGAAGCGTTCTTCACCGAGCACAACGCCACCTTCCCGGCCCGTTCTTGCGTGGAAGTTGCCCGTCTGCCGAAAGACGTGAAAATCGAGATTGAAGCGATCGCCGTTCGTCGCTAAGTCTTTTTGTGCCGGATGGCGGCTTCGCCTTATCCGGCCTACGCAAGCATAGTTTGCAGGCCCGGTAAGCGCGAGCGCCACCGGGCATTTATCACATCACACCAAACAGTCTCGGCAGGAACAGCGAAATCGCCGGAATGTACGTGACGATCATCAGCACAAGGAACAGCACGAAGTAGAACGGCAGCATCGCCTTCACCACCTGCTCAATTTTCTGCTTACTCACCGCACTGGCCACAAACAGCACCGACCCTACCGGCGGCGTTATCAGGCCGATCCCTAAATTCACCAGCATGATCATCCCAAAATGGACCGGATCAATGCCGAGCGCGTTGGTTACCGGTAGCAAAACCGGCGTCAAAATCAGGATCAGCGGCGCCATATCCATCAGCGTACCGATCAGCAACAGCATGATGTTAATGCACATCAGGATGACGTATTTGTTGTCCGAGATGCTGGTGAAAGCTTCGGTGATACGCATCGGCAACTGCATATAGGTCATGACGGCACCGAACGCGGCGGCAAAACCTATCAGGATCATGACGATAGTGACCGTTTTCACCGTACGGAACATCAGCTTCGGCAGTTCAGACCATTTATAGTCACGATAGATAAACATGGTGACAAAGAAGGCCCACAGACAGGCAATCGCCGCAGATTCCGTCGCGGTAAAGATACCTGACAAGATACCGCCCATGATGATCACAACGGTCATTAAGCCCCACAGCGTATCGACGAATATCTTCAGCGCCTGGCGAAACGGTACGCGCTCCCCTTTTGGATAACCGCGTTTGTGCGCAAAAGCGACGCACATCACCATCAGGCTGAAGCTTAACAGCAGGCCCGGTAGGATCCCGGCGATGAACAGCGCGGCAATCGACACCGTCCCGCCCGTTGCCAGCGAGTAGATAACCGAGTTATGGCTCGGCGGCGTGAGGATCGCCTGCACCGAGCCGCTGGCAGTGACCGCTGCAGCAAAGTCGCGCGGATAACCTTTTTTATCCATCTCCGGGATCATTACCGAACCGATAGACGCGGTATCGGCCACCGACGATCCAGAAATTGCGCCAAAAAAGGTCGAGGCCACAATGTTGACCAGCGACAGCCCGCCGCGAATAAAGCCAACGAAAATATAGGCAAAGTTTACCAGCCGCCGCGCAATGCCCCCTTCAGCCATAATAGCCCCGGCTAAAATAAAGAACGGGATCGCCAGTAGCGAAAACTTGTTCACCCCACTGGTCAGTTGGATCATCACCGCTTCCAGCGGAATATCAATGTACCAGGCCCCAATGATGGCGCTAATGCCAACCGCGTACGCTACCGGTACCCCAATCGCCAGCATAATGCCGAGCGTAAAGACGAGAATAAATGCATCCATCTGCTTTCCTTTCTGAAATGGGGGCGGTAACTAGCTGGTCGATCCCAGCATGACAACAGGGCGTTGGTACTGCGAGCCACGGCAGATCTTCTCAACGATAAACAGCAGCGTAATAGCAGAGCCAATCGGCAACGGGAGATAGTTTTGCCCGGCGCTTAAAATTGGGAATTCCGCCACGGGCTGTTCCCACAGTTCGAGGCATAGCATGGAGCCGTACCACAGAATGAACAGGCTTATCGCCATTAACATAACGTCTGCGACTACCGAGCAGTAACGGCGGGAAGATTCCCCCAGACGGTCAATCACCATGCTTACCGCGATATGCGAACCTGCGCGATAGCTCACCGCCGCGCCAATAAAGGTGAATGTCACCATACAAAGAATGGCGACTGGCTCAGGCCATGACAGGGCGTTATTCAGGACATAACGCGCGAATATGCCAATGGGGATAATGGCGACCATAACCAATAATGCGATACCGGCAATCCACATTGACACTCGATAAAGAAAATCCATTACCGATGAATAGCATTCACCCATAATTATCACCTCGAATTAATCAAAAGACTCAGGCGGAGGATTGATATCCTCCACCCGATGAATTACTTCACATCCTGAATACGTTTGATCAAATCCTGGTGGTCTTTACCGTAATTATCCCGTACTGACTGCGTGGCTTTATAGAAATAGTCCGTATCAATATCGTGAAACTGAACACCGTTGGCTTTCATGGTCTCCAGCGATTTCGCATTATAATCCTGCCAAAGTTTACGTTGCTCTACCTGGGCTTCTTTAGCGAGTTTAATAATGAGTTCCTGGTCTTCTTTTTTTAACTTATCCCATTTGGCTTTCGAGAACAGAAAAAGCTCAGGAATAATAAAGTGTTTACTCCAGGTATAGTTTTTCACGACCGGCAAATAGTTATGCGCAACAAACGTTGGCGGGTTATTTTCCGTACCATCAATAACGCCGGTCTGCATGCCGCTAAATACTTCACTGACGCCCATCACAATGGAGTTAGCGCCCATCTCTTTTAGGGTATCCAGCGCTATCGGACTGGCCTGAACGCGGATTTTCATGCCGTGCAAATCTTCCGGTTTCACTACCGGATTCTTGGTGATCAGGTTGCGCGTTCCCGCATCCATCCAGCCAAGGAACACCAGTCGTGATTTGGTATTGGCTGTCAGACGGTCGCCAATCTCCTGACCAATCATGCCGTCGAGAACCTTATGCATATGGTCCTCATCGCGGAAAATATATGGCAGGGTAAACACGTTTATTTCAGGGAGAATTGCGGCAACTGGCGTCATTGAGACGCGAATAATATCAATGGCGCCTAATTGCGCCTGTTCAATCATCTGTTTTTCATCGCCTAACACACCACCTGGAAATGTTTTGATCTCCAGACGACCTTCGGTCGCGGCGTTAAGTTTCTCCCCCATATGTTTCACTGCAACAACGTTTGGGTAATCAGCCGGATGCACATCTGCGGCGCGAAAGGTTTGTGCCAGCGTTGCATGACTCGCCAGTAATACAGACGCGCCAATACACAGACTTAACAGGTTTTTTGTCAGTTTCATTTGTCCTTCTCCAGAAGTTCATAATATCCATTAACAGGAATAGCTTGCAGAGCAAATGACTGCCGGAATTAAAAACGGGCAGCGAGAAACTTTCTTAACGACGTTACCTGCGCAGACTAACTGGTGTAACAATTTATTTCGATGACTGCGTTCACAAAAAATCGCAGATGCTTATAATTTTTAGCACGCTGTTTCATTTTTGCAACGCAGATCGTTTTATTGATAAAAAAACAACGCAAAGAAGGCAATTTGATACTAATTACCCGCGTTAGCATTTCAATAAAAATAAAACACCAATATTTCGGGAGAATATCTTTCGAATGAAAAAGAGAAATGCAGGAGAGTATTAACACCCTCCTGCAAAGAAGTTGAGGATTACTGCCAGCCGTAGCGACGGCTATAAAAACCTTTCACGAGCTGGGTTAATGTCATGTAGCCCGCCAGAATCGCAATCAGCCACGGGAAGTAGCTCAGCGGCAGCGCCTGCAATTGCAGATAGTTGGCCAGCGGCGAGAACGGCAATGCAATGCCTACCACCATGACCACCAGCGTCATCAGCATCAGCGGCCATGCGGCGCGGCTTTGGATGAACGGCACGCGGCGGGTACGGATCATATGCACAATCAGCGTTTGCGACAGCAGGCCAACCACGAACCAGCCAGACTGGAACAACGTCTGATGTTCTGGCGTATTCGCATGGAAGACGAACCACATCAGGCAAAATGTCAGAATGTCGAAGATCGAGCTGATCGGTCCAAAGAAGATCATAAAGCGCCCCAACTCGCTGGGATTCCAGCGCTGCGGCTTTTTGATCTGCTCTTCGTCAACGTTATCAAACGGAATCGCCACCTGGGATACATCGTACAGCAGGTTCTGAATCAGTAAGTGCAGCGGCAACATCGGCAGGAACGGTAAGAAGGCGCTCGCCACCAGCACGCTAAACACATTACCGAAGTTAGAACTGGCCGTCATTTTGATATACTTCAGCATGTTAGAAAAAGTACGGCGTCCTTCGATCACCCCTTCTTCCAGCACCATCAGACTCTTTTCCAGCAGGATGATATCAGCCGCTTCACGCGCAATATCAACCGCGCCGTCAACGGAGATACCAATGTCCGCCGCGCGCAGCGCCGGGGCATCGTTAATGCCATCCCCCATAAAGCCAACCACATGACCTTCGCGCTTGAGCAGCGTGACAATGCGTTCTTTGTGCATCGGCGTCAGACGAGCAAACAGCGTGGTGCGCTGGGCCAGCGTTGCCAGCTCATCGTCGCTTAACCCTTCAATGTTGCTACCGATAACCACATCGCCCGCATCCAGCCCCACTTCGTGACACACTTTCGCCGCCACCAGCTCGCTATCGCCAGTCAGGATTTTCACCGTAATACCGCTGGCTTTCAGCGCTTTGAGCGCTGGCGCGGTGGTCTCTTTCGGCGGATCGAGGAACGCAATATAGCCTTCGAGGATCAGATCTGATTCATCAATACGCTGGTAATCGCCCTCACGCGCTGGCAGGTATTTCGTCGCCACTGCCACCACGCGCAGCCCCTGGCGATTCAGCGTATCCGTGACGCGCTTCACCCGACGCAGCATGTTGTCATCTAACGGGACAACCTCACCGCTGTAGCGCACCTGGGTGCAGACGCTGAGGATCTCCTGCAGCGCGCCTTTGCACACCAGCTGATGCACATCGGTTTCTTCAGCGACCACCACCGACATGCGGCGGCGTTCGAAGTCAAACGGGATCTCATCAATTTTCTGCCAGCGGGTAGAGAGCTGGCGGGCTGATTCTTCGTCCACGCCTTCCAGCACTGCCGTATCCAGCAGATTCTTCAGCCCGGTCTGGTAATGACTGTTCAACCACGCAGAATGCAGGACGTGCTCGCTGGGTTTACCAGATATATCTGTATGATTCTCAAGTACAATTTTGTCTTGTGTCAGGGTGCCCGTTTTATCGGTACACAGGATATCCATCGCGCCAAAGTTCTGAATGGCGTCGAGGTGTTTGACGATGACCTTTTGTTTTGACAGCTTCACCGCCCCGCGCGCCAGCGTCGAGGTGACGATCATCGGCAACATTTCCGGGGTCAGCCCCACCGCGACAGACAGGGCAAACAGCGCCGCTTCCCACCAGTCGCCTTTGGTATAGCCGTTGATGATGAGCACAATCGGCGCCATCACCAGCATAAAACGGATCAGCAGCATGCTGACGCGGCTGATCCCTTTCTGGAAAGCATTCTGCTCGCTTTCCTGCTCGCTGACGCGGCCCGCCAGTTGCCCGAACCAGGTATTGGCTCCGGTCGCAATCACGATGGCCTGCGCCGTGCCGCTCACCACGTTGGTGCCCATAAAGCACAGGGTATCGCATTCGAGCGGGTTGCTTTGCTGCGGGTCGCGGCTGGTTGCGACTTTCTCCACCGGCAGCGATTCACCGGTCAGCGAAGCCTGGGCCACGAACAGGTCACGAGCCTGCACCACACGCAGATCGGCCGGGATCATATCCCCTGCCGCCAGCTTAATGATATCGCCGGGAACTAACTGGTCGATCGGCAGTTCAACCCAGCCGTTCTCTCCTTTCTCGTTGATAACGCGCAGCACCGTAGCGGTGTTACTGACCATCGCTTTCAGCGCATCTGCCGCTTTGGTGGAACGCGCCTCCTGCACAAAATTCAGCAGCGTAGAGATGACGACCATCAGAGCAATGACGCCAGCAGCAAACAGATCTTCGGTGGCATAGGAAATCGCACCGAGGATGGTCAACAAAATATTAAACGGGTTGCGGTAGCAGACCCACAGATGCACCCACCACGGCGACGGCTTCTGCGCCGGCAGTTGGTTCTCACCATGTAATTCGCGAGCGTTTTCCACTTCTGCGGCGTTTAATCCTTCCGGGTGCGCGCCAAACGTTTTCCACAGCGCGGCTTCGTCCATCAGCGCCATTTTCAGACAATGTTCGCTCAGCGATGGCGGGATCGGCGTGCTGGCAACGGTCTGGGCATTAGGCAACGGATCGCGATGCACCAAACGATGTGGTAAATGGCGGTTTAGCCGGGCAAATAGCTGGCGAGTAATATTTTTGAACATAGGCAGTCCCTCTGCGCCAGTCTCAACAGACGCAGTAAATCCTTCAGGCGTGGCAAAGCCTTACCTGATGGCAATATTAAAATCACAACAGGGACGTCAGAACGTCACTGTCTTACTGCTCCGGTAAGACAGTGAAAGACAGGCTTACCGGAAAGGGGAGTTTCTCCATCTCGGGAGAGGGGTGGGATCGGGATCCATATAGCCTCCGGTAAGTGAATGATTTTCGCTGCGGATTATACGCAGAAAACCATAAGGTTTGTGGCAATTATGGCAGTATGATAAACCATGGAAACTAAACCAAACGTATACCAGACTTTGCCCATTGCGCTGCGCTTGAGTAAAGTTATTCTCTATTTGGCATAACTTCACACGCAACACGGGAAAACAGGATGCAAAACCGGCTGACAATTAAAGACATCGCCCGCTTAAGCGGTGTGGGAAAATCAACCGTTTCCCGTGTGCTTAACAATGAAAGCGGCGTGAGCGAACGCACCCGCGAACGCGTTGAAGCGGTGATGAATCAGCACGGTTTTTCCCCTTCCCGCTCCGCTCGCGCCATGCGTGGACAAAGTGACAAGGTGGTGGCGATCATCGTCACGCGTCTGGACTCGCTTTCGGAAAATCTCGCCGTGCAAACCATGCTGCCCGCCTTTTATGAGCAGGGTTACGACCCGATCATGATGGAAAGCCAGTTCTCGCCCGAGCTGGTTGAAGAGCATCTCGGCATGCTCAGACGCCGCAATATTGACGGCGTGGTGCTGTTTGGTTTTACCGGCATAAGTGAATCCATGCTCGCCTCCTGGCAGGATTCGCTGGTGCTGCTGGCAAGAGATGCCAAAGGCTTTGCCTCCGTCTGCTATGACGATGAAGGCGCCATTCGCACCCTGATGCAGCGTTTATACGATCGCGAGCATCGCCATATCAGCTTTCTTGGCGTTCCCCATAGCGACGTGACCACCGGTAAGCGCCGCCATGAAGCCTACCTGGCGTTCTGTAAGAACCACAAACTGCATCCTGTAGCCGCGCTACCGGGTCTTGCCATGAAGCAGGGTTATGAGCAGGCCGCCAACGTCATCACCCCGGAAACCACTGCCTTAGTCTGCGCGACGGATACCCTCGCCCTTGGTGTCAGCAAATATCTGCAAGAGCAGCGAATTGAGAATCTACAGCTGGCGAGCGTGGGCAGTACGCCGCTGATGAAATTCCTCCATCCGGAAATTATCACCGTCGATCCAGGATATGCCGAAGCCGGACGACAAGCGGCCTCGCAGCTGATCGAGCAGATCAATGGCCGTAGCGAACTACGACAAATCGTTATTCCTTCCACCCTCTCCTGATCGCTTTCTGAGCGTTAATTTGTGATCTTCGCTGCGTTTCGGGAACGTTCCCATTTTTAAAAAATCATCGACGATATACTCTGGCCACAGCAACGAGAGAGTTGCCAGATGGCGATGCTAAAACGTCTTATCCGGCCTACGGGGAACACACATCATCATGAGCAAAATAAAACAAGCAGACATCGACCGGCTGATTGAGCTGGTAGGCGGGCGCGACAATATCGCCACGGTAAGTCACTGCATTACTCGCCTGCGTTTTGTGCTGAATCAGCCTGCGAATGCCAGGCCAAAAGAGATCGAACAGTTGCCGATGGTCAAAGGCTGCTTCACCAACGCCGGGCAGTTTCAGGTGGTGATTGGTACCGAAGTGGGCGATTACTACAAAGCGCTGCTGGCGACAACCGGTCAGGCCAGCGCCGACAAAGAGCAGGCGAAAAAAGCCGCGCGGCAGAATATGAAATGGCACGAACAGCTGATTTCTCATTTTGCGGAGATCTTCTTCCCGCTGCTGCCAGCGCTGATTAGCGGCGGCTTGATCTTGGGGTTCCGTAATGTGATTGGCGATCTGCCCATGAGCAACGGGCAGACGCTGGCGCAGATGCACCCTTCGCTGAAAACCCTTTACGACTTCCTGTGGCTAATTGGCGAAGCGATCTTCTTCTATCTGCCGGTCGGGATCTGCTGGTCAGCAGTGAAGAAAATGGGCGGTACGCCGATCCTCGGTATTGTGCTGGGTGTGACCCTGGTTTCACCGCAGCTAATGAACGCCTATCTACTCGGTCAACAGGTACCGGAAGTGTGGAACTTCGGCCTGTTCAGCATTGAGAAAGTGGGCTATCAGGCACAGGTTATTCCGGCACTGCTGGCCGGTCTGGCGCTCGGGTTTATTGAGACACGCATGAAACGCATCGTCCCGGATTATCTGTATCTGGTGATCGTCCCGGTGTGCTCGTTGATCCTCGCGGTATTCCTCGCGCACGCCTTTATTGGTCCGTTTGGCCGCATGATCGGCGACGGTGTCGCGTTTGCGGTCCGTCACCTGTTGACCGGCAGCTTTGCCCCGATTGGCGCGGCGCTGTTCGGCTTCCTGTATGCCCCGCTGGTGATAACCGGCGTGCATCAGACCACGCTGGCTATCGACATGCAGATGATTCAGAGCATGGGCGGTACGCCAGTATGGCCGCTGATCGCACTGTCGAATATCGCTCAGGCCTCAGCGGTAGTCGGGATCATCATCTCCAGTCGCAAACACAATGAACGTGAAATCTCCGTTCCTGCCGCGATCTCCGCCTATCTCGGGGTCACTGAACCGGCCATGTACGGGATCAACCTGAAATACCGCTTCCCAATGCTGTGCGCGATGATCGGTTCCGGTCTCGCCGGACTGCTGTGCGGCCTGAACGGTGTGCTGGCGAACGGAATTGGCGTCGGCGGTTTGCCAGGCATCCTCTCCATCCAGCCGACTTACTGGCAGGTATTTGGCATGGCAATGGTCATTGCGATTGTTATCCCCATGGTACTGACCTCATTCGTTTATCAGCGTAAACACCGTATGGGCACACTACAAATTGTCTAACTTTTCTTCGGGGCGCAGTTGCGCCCCATCGTATTTCCAGGAAACAACCATGAATATTCCCCACTGGTGGCAAAACGGCGTCATCTATCAGGTTTACCCCAAGAGTTTTCAGGACACCACCGGCAGCGGCACCGGCGATTTACGCGGCGTGACGCAGCGTCTCGGCTATCTGCAAACGCTGGGGGTTGATGCCATCTGGCTAACGCCGTTCTATATTTCGCCGCAGGTTGATAACGGCTACGACGTCGCGGATTACATGTCTGTCGATCCGGCCTACGGAACGCTTGCAGACTTTGACGAACTGGTGGCGCAGGCGAAAGCGCGCGGCATCCGTATTATTCTCGATATGGTGTTTAACCACACTTCAACCCAGCACCCCTGGTTTCGCGAGGCGCTGGATAAAGACAGCCCGTATCGTCAGTTTTACCTCTGGCGCGACGGTACGCCAGACAGTCTCCCGAATAACTGGCGCTCCAAATTTGGCGGCAGCGCCTGGGGCTGGCACGCCGAAAGCGAGCAGTACTATCTGCACCTCTTTGCTCCGGAGCAGGCAGACCTGAACTGGGAGAATCCGGCGGTCCGCGCCGAGCTAAAAAAAGTGTGCGAGTTCTGGGCCGATCGCGGCGTGGACGGGCTGCGTCTCGACGTGGTGAATCTTATCTCTAAAGATCAGCACTTCCCGAGCGATCCCGACGGCGATGGGCGGCGTTTTTATACCGACGGCCCGCGCGCGCATGCGTTTTTACGTGAAATGAATCGCGACGTCTTCACGCCCCGCGGCCTGATGACGGTCGGAGAAATGTCCTCCACCACGCTGGAAAACTGCCAGCAGTACGCCGCACTCGATGGCAGCGAACTGTCGATGACCTTCAACTTCCACCACCTGAAAGTGGATTACCCCAACGGTGAGAAGTGGACGTTAGCCAAACCCGACTATGTGGCGCTCAAAACCCTGTTCCGCCACTGGCAGCAAGGCATGCACAATCAGGCCTGGAACGCGCTGTTCTGGTGTAACCACGACCAGCCACGCATCGTGTCGCGTTTTGGCGATGAAGGTAAATACCGCGTTCCGGCCGCAAAAATGCTGGCGATGGTGCTGCACGGTATGCAGGGCACGCCCTACATCTACCAGGGTGAAGAGATCGGCATGACCAATCCGCACTTCCGCCAGATTACCGATTATCGCGATGTGGAAAGCCATAACATGTTTGCCGCCCTGAACGGCCAGGGGCGCGATGCGCAAGAGCTGCTGGCGATCCTCGCCAGTAAATCGCGCGATAACAGCCGCACACCGATGCAGTGGGATGCCAGCAAACACGCGGGCTTCACCGCGGGTGAACCGTGGATCAATCTGTGCGACAACGCAGCGGATATCAACGTGGCGGCAGCGCTGCGCGATACCGACTCGGTGTTCTATACCTATCAGAAGCTGATCGCATTGCGTAAAGCAGAGCCGGTTATCACCTGGGGCGACTATCAGGATCTGCTACCGGGCAGCCCGCATCTGTGGTGCTATCAACGTGAATGGCAAGGACAGCGGTTGCTGGTCATTGCTAATCTGAGCGATACCTTCCAGAGCTGGCAGCCGACCCAGACCGACGGCAACTGGCAGGTGCTGATGCACAACTATGCCGAGGTCGCCAGCCAACCCGCAGACATGACGCTGCGTCCTTTTGAAGCTGTCTGGTGGTTGCAAAAATAGCTTGCAATTATGTTCAGGCCCGGTACGCATAACGCTGCCGGGCTTTGATGCCTACGCTCAGCTTACCTTTCTGTTTTTGTTGAATAATTAATCAGAATTTTCTGCCCACAATTTACAATCGGCTGTAGTGCCCGTCATCTGTACGCTCCGATTTTTACTTTGCGCTACATCAAATAAATCGTAAACATCCTTGATGCAAATCACTACATATAGAACTTAAAATGCACGCCGACCCAATATGTTGTATTAATCGACTACAATTGCTACAACTACAGTGCACCGCTTCACGGTGGAATTGTGGATAAAGTGGGTCAGGATTGCGGGAAGTCATTGGCAATAGAGATGAATAAAGCCCTGATGGCCTCCCCAACCTCTGTGGATAACCTGTTCTTATAAATATGGAGTGATCATGACACCGCATGTGATGAAACGAGATGGCTGTAAAGTGCCGTTTAAATCAGAGCGCATCAAAGAAGCCATTCTGCGTGCAGCTAAAGCAGCGGGAGTCGATGACGCAGATTACTGTGCCACCGTCGCAGAAGTCGTTAGTAGTCAGATGAATGAGCGCAGCAAGGTCGATATCAACGAGATCCAGACAGCGGTAGAAAACCAGCTAATGTCTGGCCCGTACAAACAACTCGCCCGTGCGTACATCGAATATCGCCACGACCGTGATATCCAGCGTGAAAAACGTGGCCGTCTGAACCAGGAAATTCGTGGTCTGGTTGAGCAAACCAACTCTGCTCTGCTGAATGAAAATGCCAACAAAGACAGCAAAGTAATCCCAACCCAGCGCGACCTGCTGGCCGGTATCGTTGCCAAACACTATGCGCGTCAGCACCTGCTGCCGCGTGATGTCGTCCAGGCGCACGAGCGTGGTGATATTCACTATCACGATCTCGACTACTCTCCGTTCTTCCCAATGTTTAACTGCATGCTGATCGACCTGAAAGGCATGCTGACGCAGGGCTTTAAGATGGGTAACGCGGAGATTGAACCGCCAAAATCCATCTCTACCGCGACCGCCGTCACCGCGCAAATTATCGCGCAGGTCGCCAGCCATATTTATGGCGGCACCACCATTAACCGTATTGATGAAGTTCTCGCGCCGTTCGTCACCGAGAGCTTTAATAAACATCGTAAAACCGCTGAAGAGTGGCAAATCCCGGACGCCGACGGTTATGCCCATTCCCGTACCGAGAAAGAGTGCTACGACGCATTCCAGTCTCTCGAGTATGAAGTGAACACCCTGCATACCGCCAACGGTCAGACGCCGTTCGTGACCTTTGGTTTTGGCCTGGGAACCAGCTGGGAATCGCGTTTGATCCAGCAGTCCATTCTGCGTAACCGTATTGCCGGCCTGGGTAAAAATCGTAAAACCGCAGTGTTCCCGAAACTGGTGTTCGCGATTCGTGACGGTCTGAACCACAAGTTTGGCGATCCGAACTACGACATCAAGCAGCTGGCACTGGAGTGCGCGAGCAAGCGTATGTATCCGGACATCCTGAACTACGATCAGGTGGTCAAAGTGACCGGCTCGTTCAAAACGCCAATGGGCTGTCGCAGCTTCCTCGGCGTGTGGGAAAACGAGAACGGCGAGCAGATTCACGACGGACGTAACAACCTCGGCGTTATCAGCCTCAACCTGCCGCGTATCGCGCTGGAAGCGCATGGCGATGAAGCCACCTTCTGGAAACTGCTCGACGATCGTCTGGTGCTGGCGCGTAAAGCGCTGATGACCCGCATTGCGCGCCTGGAAGGCGTGAAGGCCCGCGTGGCGCCCATTCTGTATATGGAAGGGGCCTGCGGCGTGCGTCTGAAAGCGGACGATGATGTGTCAGAAATCTTTAAAAATGGTCGTGCATCCATCTCTCTGGGCTACATCGGTATTCACGAAACCATCAATGCGCTGTTTGGCGACAAGCATGTGTATGACAGCGAGCAGCTGCGCGCCAAAGGTATCGCCATTGTGGAACGCCTGCGTCAGGCGGTCGATCAGTGGAAAGACGAGACTGGCTACGGCTTTAGCCTGTACAGCACGCCAAGTGAAAACCTGTGCGACCGTTTCTGCCGTCTGGATACCGCCGAATTTGGCGTGGTCCCGGGCGTGACCGACAAAGGCTACTACACCAACAGCTTCCACCTCGACGTGGAGAAGAAGGTTAACCCGTACGACAAGATCGATTTCGAAGCGCCGTACCCGCCGCTGGCAAGCGGGGGCTTCATTTGCTACGGCGAATACCCGAATATTCAGCACAACCTGAAAGCGCTGGAAGACGTCTGGGATTATAGCTATCAGCACGTGCCCTATTACGGGACCAACACGCCAATCGATGAATGCTACGAGTGCGGCTTTACCGGTGAATTTGAGTGCACCAGCAAAGGCTTTACCTGCCCGAAATGTGGTAACCACGACGCCGCCCGCGTATCGGTCACCCGCCGCGTCTGCGGTTACTTAGGCAGCCCGGACGCACGTCCGTTTAACGCCGGTAAGCAGGAAGAAGTGAAGCGCCGCGTTAAGCATTTAGGGAACGGGCAGATCGGTTAATTTAGACGATTTTATTGCCCGGCGATGCGACGCTTTTCGGGCCATTATTTCCGCAACGCAATTCACGTCATAGCAAGGCAGCAAATGAGTAAGTCCCGGGGAGCTTACATAAGTAAGTGACTCGGGCGCACGAACGCAGCTATGGCGCGAATTGATAAACGGATGAGAAGCGAAAATGAATTACCATCAGTATTACCCTGTCGACATCGTTAATGGTCCCGGTACTCGCTGTACCCTGTTTGTTTCAGGATGCGTGCATGAATGCCCCGGTTGCTATAACAAAAGCACCTGGCGGCTCAATTCCGGCCAGCCGTTTAGCAAAGAGATGGAAGACAAGATCATTGCCGATCTGAACGACACGCGTATTCACCGTCAGGGGATCTCGCTCTCCGGCGGCGATCCGCTGCATCCACAAAACGTGCCGGATATTCTGCAACTGGTGCAGCGCATTCGCGCTGAGTGTCCGGGAAAAGACATCTGGGTGTGGACCGGCTACAAGCTCGATGAACTCGATGCCGCGCAAATGCAGGTGGTGGATCTCATCAACGTGTTGGTCGATGGCAAATACGTGCAGGATCTCAAAGACCCGGCGCTAATCTGGCGCGGGAGCAGTAATCAGGTTGTACATCACTTGCGTTAATTTCCAGCAGTAGAGGTTCTGTTTTCCGCCCCTCAAAAACGGCTCACACACTCCATTGCAACCGTTTTGAACTCGCTGAAATTCCGGCATGCGCAGAGTCGCGTCATCGCGCGCTCGCGCAGGAAGGTGACGAAAATATCGTAGATCGCCATCGCTTCTTCGTATTCGCTTTTGCTGATGGCGAGCAGGAAGATCACATGCGCCGTTTCATCCCCCCAGGCGATACCCTGCGGGGCGAGGATGGTGTAGACCACCGTTTTCTTTGCCAGCAGACCGAGGGCGTGCGGCAGGGCAATGCTGTCACCCAGCATGGTGCTGACGATGGCCTCACGTTCAACCACCGAATCAAGAAACTCCGCATCGACAAAGCCTTCATCCTGCAACTGGCGACATAAAACGTTGAACAACGTTTGTTGATCCATTGGCTCGTCGATCACACGAAAATGGGCGGCATCGAAGAATTTGTTCAACATCCACGGACGGGTTCTGTCGACCAGCACCAGTTTGCCAATTTGCTCCAGTTGATAATCGGTAGGGAACGGTGCAATCATCACCACAGGCTTATCTTTTTCACCAACCCGCGCGGTAGAGATGACGAAATCTTCGCTGATGCTTTCCCGCTGTTCGTAGTCGCGTAGCGTCACGGTATCAACGATTTCTATCTGCGGATACTTACGCGCCAGCACCGCCTCAATCATCCGCAGCATCGCATTTCCAGCATCGCATACCAGCAGAACTTTCGGCTGCCTCTGGTAACCGATGTTGTAACTACGCTCCAGCCCGACGCCAATATGCAGCACAAGGAAGCCAATCTCATTTTCACTGATGGTGTACGGCGTATATTTTCCCCATCCCGAGACGGCGGCCAGCGTCATGTCCCACGCCATCGGGTAGTGCTGTTTAATATTTTCCAGTAGCGGATT
This sequence comes from Citrobacter braakii, assembly GCF_002075345.1. Taxonomy (GTDB): domain Bacteria; phylum Pseudomonadota; class Gammaproteobacteria; order Enterobacterales; family Enterobacteriaceae; genus Citrobacter; species Citrobacter braakii. Next base: position 128,419 of record NZ_NAEW01000008.1, on the reverse strand, counting down.
GGGGATCATTATCTGGTAACGCACCCGGGTGATCATCGTCTTAATATGCGTCAGCAGGTCAGCATGTAACTGTTTGTCATTCAACAGGTTGTAGTTGTACTGGCTGTTGATAAACCGCAGGATGTAATTGACCAGCGCTTCGTCATCATCCGCATTGATGGCGCTGGGGGCGATCTCTTGTACCTGGCGGGCGGCGATATGCACCTGCAGCCAGTTCTCTTCGGAAACGGTAAGCGGTTTATCCGCCAGTCGGTGCAATACCGCTGCGATTTCCCGCGTGGCCAGGCACACCGATTGCTCGGCTTCTTCTGCGGCAAACTCCGGGAGGGGATACCCTTCGCTAATCCGCCGTACCGCCACCGCGCAGTACAACCGCAAAAACAGCTCACCCTCATCGGTCAGGCGAATGTGAAAACGGGCAAAAATATCCTGCAAAACAGGTTGTAGCTGTTCAGGGATCCCGGCATTTAGTGCCTCTTGCGTCACTAGCGGGTGCTGTGGATCCTGCTGTGCCAGCGTCCATAGCAGATCGGTCAAACAGGCGCGGATCGCCATCTCGCTGCCAAACAGTTTCATACCGTGACGGGGGCGCGTTTCCAGGGTCAGATGATAACGTTGCAGATGCTCGCGCACCTCAGCCATATCGTTTTGCAGCGTCGCGCGGCTGATAAACCATTCATCAGCCAAATCCTCTAGCTTCAGCGAAAAGGCCGACGTCAGAAAACGAACCACCAGCCAGTGCACCCGCTCCTGGCTGGTGCGAGGGATGCGCAGCAACGCGTCTGGCCGCTGCGTTTGCAGGGCATGATAACGTGCCGGGTCGTCAATTTTGAGTTGATAACCGTTACCCCGGCTGAGGACAAACTGCGCGCCGTACTGGGTGAGCAGCGCGTTTAGCGCAGTGATATCCGCCCGTACGGTGCGTGTGGAAACCGACAACCGCTGCGCCAGCTCGTCCTGTGGAAGCGCTTCGTTTTGCAGCATGCCAAACAGCTGCGCTAAACGTTGGTTGGGGAATCGCACGTCAGTTTCCTCATCAGTCAGTTAGCCTACGCAGGCCCGGGTCATCGCCATCAGCTGGCGCACGTCGTCCGGGCGGGTGTTACCACTCACCTTATCAATAATCGAACTATAGATGTGAGGAATGATTTTGCTCACTCCGGCATCCAGGGCGATCTGCAAAATTTCAGTGAAATTATCCAGATCGATACCGCCAGTTGGCTCCAGCCAGAAGTCATGACGGGCGCAGGCCTGGGCGACTGCAATGTATTCCTCACGACACTTCAGGCCACCCATTGGGAAGTATTTAATCGAGCTCCCCCCCATGTCTTTGAGCAACGCAATCGCGGTTTCTACCGGCACAATGCCGTCCGGCGTCTGGCTGCTCAGCGGACCGGTGGAGATTTTCACCCTGCCCGGAGTGCCGGTTGGCGAGACCAGACCGTTGACCACCGTCTCCTGCTGACCCAGCAGCGCGCGGCTGGTCGCCACGCCGGTAAAGACCTGATTAACATGCTGTGGCTGCACCTGACGGGAGATTTCACTGACCATCGCCGACTGGTTGGGATCGCCCGCCCCCAGCCCCACGGAGAGGGCATTGTCGATAAGCGCTGCGTATTCACGCATATCCGCGACCGCGCTTGCGACATCCGGGTAATTTTTTGACAACACACCGACCAGCACGTGTCCTTCCGCCGCCGCGTAAATATCCCGGGCATTTTCTTTGGAGCCCGCCAGCACGTTCAGGCAGACGCGGTCGCGATAAAAGTTAGGGGTCAGTTTCATGCTTTTTTCTCCTGCGAAATCACTTCACCAATTCGACGGGCCACAATCTCCAGTTGCGCGCGATCCACGCTGCGCACATCGGCTTCGATAATGCCTTCGTTAGCTTTGTAACCACGGAAGTAAATCGCGTACTCTCCCTGCTTGAGCGCGTCGACCAGTTCACCTGTGGCGATGCCGGTTGCCGCTTCGTCAAACTTAATTTCGGTGCGCGCGATGTCGCGCCCTGCGCTGTCCCACACCACGCGGGCACTTACGCCGTGAAGCTGGTTTAACGCATTAATGAACGGCGTCATTTTCTCGACCATCTCCGCGCCGCTCTCTTTCTGCGCGTTCAGATACAGTTCGATGGCGCAGGTCAGGCCAAGAATCCCCTCTTTGCCCACCTTCATCGCCCGACCAATCCCCGCGGTCTGGCGCTTCACCCACTCAACGTATTGGGTTTTGCCAATCACCAGGCCGCTGGTTGGCCCTTCAATCGCCTTCGCACCGCTATAAATCACCAGATCCGCACCAACCCGGTAGTAGCACTGCAAATCCTCTTCCGCCGCCGCATCCACGATTAGCGGCAGATTATGCGTACGCGCCACCACCGCAGCCTGTTCCACGCTGAGCATGCTTTTCTGGACGCAGTGGTGAGATTTGATATACAGAATGGCCGCCGTGCGTGGCGTAATGGCCGCCGCCAGCTGAGCGGCGGAACATTCGTTGGCATAACCCGCTTCCACTAGCTTGCCGCCGCCGAGCGCCACCATGGTGCCAACCGGAGCGCCAAAGTTGACGTTGTGGCCTCTGGGCAGCACGATTTCGTTGTTCTCGATCGGCGCGACGTGCAGGTTCTCCAGCAGCCAGTCGCTGTCCTTAACCAGCACTCCAGCCACTGACAGGGCGATTCCGGCCGAAGCGCAGGAGACGACGGTAGCCCCTTCCACCTCCAGCAATTTCGCAATGTAGTCACCGGTCTTATTGACCAGGTCTTTCATCTCAAAATATTGATTCATCCCCGCCATTGCGGCCTCAACCACTTCTGGTCGTGGCGTAGAAACGCCGAGCGCCGTCATGCGGCCTGAGGTGTTAATCACCTGTTTTAAATTGTATTTCTCAAAAATCGAAGGCATGTTCCGCGCTCCCTTGTTCGGTCATATAGCCCTTGCCCGCACGTATTGCGGCAAGCGGCACCAGCAGTTGTTCAGCCTGCAGGCTGTCGTTTTCTGCATCTACCAGCACGGTTGGCTGGCGCTTAAGCGTAAAGAGGGTTAAATCGGCATCCAGACCAACCTGCAGTCGCCCTTTCTGTTTCAGGCGCAGACCATCGGCGGCATTGGCAGTAACGCACTCAATGACCTGCGGGAGCGACATCCCAATGGCGAGAAATTTCGACATCACATTCGCCAGGGAATACACCGGGCCGCTGATACGGTTGCGACAATAAATATCGGAGCTGATGGTGTGCGGCAAAATGCCCAGACCGATAGCGCGTTTTGCCACCGCAAAGCTCAGGCTGGCAGTGCCATGCCCAACGTCCAGACGCACACCGCGTGAAATCGCCCGCGTCACTGACGCCCGCAGCTCGCCTTGCGGCGTCAGAATGCGATTCGGCTTACCGTTGTAGCAGTGGGTAATGATGTCGCCCGCGGTCAGGCGTTCGGCGATCTCATCCAGATCCGGCGGATTGTTGCCGATGTGCACCATCAGCGGCAGGTCACCGTTCTGCGCTTGCATCGCTTTGGCGCGCTCCAGCGGCGTAATGCCGTTTTCACCGACCACGCTGCTGCTCATGCGCGCCTTCAGGCCGACGATAAAATCAGGATGGCGCTTCACCGCCTGTCGCACCGCATCGGCGTCAATGTTGGCCATATTAGCCAGCTCGTTCTGGGCGATAAGCCCAACGCGGGAGATATTCAGCAGCGCATACACTTCAGTGGCCGCTTCCCGGGTCAGGGTATAAAAATCATCGATATCGTCCGCCCCGGTACTGCCCGCATCCACCACCGTGGTAACGCCGGTAGCTATACCGACGCTGTCCGGCTGGTCGTGATAAATCGGGGATTTCGGATAGCAGTGAACGTGGGAATCAATCCAACCTGCGCTGACGTAGTACTCGCCGCCAAGTTCGATGGTTTTCAGCGCCGGGCCATCTACGTCGCCCAACGCCGCAATTTTGCCGTCTTTGAGCGCAATATCGCTCACCGTATCGTCAACAAGGCGCGCACGGCGCAGGAGTAAATCAAACATCGCTCTCTCCTTTGCCGGATGGCGGCGCAACCGCCTCATCCGGCCTACAAATCAACAGTTAGCTAATGGCAATCGGGAAGATGGACCCGAGGATCATCGCCCCAAGGATCGCCCCGCCGGTGATCGGTTTCTGCCACAGGTAAAACAGCAGCGCGCCCGCCAGTGAACCGATGCCGATAGGGATAGACGCCGTCATCGCGCTGAGGATAATCAATGGTCCGAGGAAGCGACCGGAGGCGTTACCGGCCCCCATCATGACATCCGCACCGTAGGTCGAGTCGCTCTGATTGATGGTGAACTTACGCGCCAGAATAATGATGTAGCCAATCGCCAGACCAATCACCAGACCGGTGACCAGCGACGCTGCGAAGTTGGCAACCGGGAAGATAATACCTGCGCCCAACAGCAGCGCCGGAACACCTAACCCGACCCCGGTCTGAATCGCCCCGCCAATATCCAGAATCCCCACCAGCGAACCTTCAATGATGCGGGCAAACAGGAAGCTTGCACCAAATGCCGCCACCGCCCCGTAGGAGCCGGTGTCCATTCCCGCCTTCAGCATCGCCACAAAAGCGACTTCGTTAAATGCGCCAATACCGTACAGGTAGTACATGTGCGTTCCGGCAAATACGCCAGAGGAGAGCAGGCCAACGAAGATCGGGAACGACCAGTCAGCGAACCAAAAACCTTTATTCTGTTCCATGATGGCCTCCGTTATTTGCCGCTGAGCGAGTTGTGGATCAGTTCGAGCCAGTTAGGCACGGTCAGATGGAAGGATTCGATCATCTTCATGTCGAAGCCGCGGAAGAAGCCGCTCAGGACAAACAGCGCGACGATAGCCACCATCATCACTTTAGTGACGTGGTTCCAGCCGCTCTCTTCCACGCCTTTACCGATCAGAATGCCAAGGACCAGACCCGGAACGGCGTTGCCCATAATCAGCTGCGCCGCGCCGCCAAAGACGGTGGCCCAGAAGCCTGATTTTTTACCGGCATCGATCGCCGCCAGCCAGAAGATCACTGGCATCACGGTGTTGACCAGCAGGTTAGCCGCAGGCACCAGCACCTTGACGGCGGTCACCTGCAACGCTTCCGGTACGGATGACGCCGTGAGGTTCAGGAAGGTCACGACGATCATCCCGATAACGCCGCAGGCAATCGCCATGCGCTTGGGATCGTGCAGCGTTTCACCGACGTTGCGGTTTTTAACCATCAGCGCAGCAGCGCCCCAGTTGGGGATGATGCGATGGTCGACGTCCTGAGTGAACGCCCCCGCCGCAACGGAGGAAGCCCAGGCGTTAAAGAAGAAGCCCAGGCCGAACGAGAAGTGAGAAGCCGGATCCCCTTCGCAGGAATTCAGTTCTCCCAGAGTACGAAACGCGCCCATCCCTTGAGTGGTAGGCGCATGAAACATGCGTGCAGCCCCAGCGCCGACACCGACGCCAACCAGGCCGCCGATGATGAGCGATTTTATTAATATTATCAGGAACATAATTATGCCTTTTAATAAAGAATCAGCGTTGCGTAACGAAATCCACCTTGTCGAGATTGATGGCAGTCACGTTGACGGTCACGTCCAGCTCCACGCTGAAGGTGCGTCTTTCCCGGCGCAAAAAGAGGAATAAAAATGCCTCTTTGCGCACCGATTCACGCGCTTGAACAACCTGCACATCCTGTGGCTCAATACGCAGTAAGATATGCGGCGACGCTTTCATCACCGCAGCCTGAACGTGGTTCAGGGCATCGGCAAAGGCGCGTGCTTTGGCCTCGCCCTTGCCAGTGACTCTCACCGTGGTGGTGAATTGTTCTTTCATGCTTAAGCGCCGTGTTTCTTTTGCCACGCCTGTACCAGGCGCTCACCGAGTTCTTCTTTGTCCATAAAACCGAACCCCAGCACGTTGCAACCTTCGTTGATGGCCGTGACCCCTTCATCAACCGAGCGCATGCCGTATTTCGCCTTGTAGCCGTATTTGGTCTGCGCGGTAATCGCACCCGCGCCGCCACTGCCGCAAAACGAGATACCAAAGGTGGCGTTTTCCGCTTTCATCACGTCACCCAGCTTCATATCTGCCGCAACGCCCGGCACCACAACCGCACGGCCGCCCGCTTTCTCAACGCCTGCCGCCACTTTCTGGCCTTTACCCAGACGATCGCCAATCACTACGGTAATCTGTTCCATCTTTTGCTCCTTAAAGGTTGTCTTTCGCGACTTCGAAGTGCACCGACAGCAGCCAGGCCTCTTCCTCAGGAAGATTGCCAAACTCAGCGACCACGTCACGGGCAAGCGCCATTGATTCGGCAGAAATTTCATCAAACAAGCTGGCATCGACTTCTGGTAAGGGTTCACCCGTTACCGAGCGGTGCGCCATGGCGCGAACATGCGACGTCAGCATCTGTTCCTGTACAGCGTTGGGAATAATGTGGCGTTCACGCAGCAAGGCATACACCTGCGCCAGCATGCGGTCGGCCAGTTCCACCGATTCCCCCATGTCATTCATTACAGCTCCGTTATTCACTCGTCTTACCCCACTAGTGGCTCTGAGGGTAACTTAGCGGTGGGGGTTAAAAGTTTGTAGCGAGTTGTTTTCCACTTCGAAGTGGAAAGGGGCGCAGCGATAGTGATCTGTGCCGCAAAAAGGGCCGGGACCACGATTAATCACTGGAAGAATGTGATTGAGATCGCAAGAGTGAGCAGCAAAATGGAAGGAAATGCGAACAATGAATGGACGATAAAAATGAAAAAATGTGATGGGGATAGCGTTTACTTATGGGATGCAGGGGCGCAGCGTCTTATCCGGCCTACGGTTATGCAGGCCGGATAGAGTAGATTAGCGGAACTTCTTGTGGTTTTCGTTGCGCGTTTTTTTCAGGTCTTCCGCAACGGCTTTCGCCTCTTTGACTTTACCTTCGTTCGCCAGTTTAAGCGCGCCGTCAATCTGACCGATCAGCGTATCAAAGCCGTGGCGGAAATCTTTCATCTCCGGACTGTCCGGGGATTTGCTCTCCAGCTTCGGCGGCGTTCCCTTTTGAGCATCCAGCGCGGCTGCACGCATTTTGGTCAACGCGTCTTTCAGTTCAGTCGCATTGTCCGTTTTTTCGACGATCTTCAGGTTGTCGTTGAGGATCCCCATGTCATCTTCGAGATCGGCTGCAAACGCAGAAGAACCAAGAACCAGCGTTGAAGCCGCGACGATCGCTAACAGGTGTTTACGCATTGCTCACTTCCTTTTTTATTATTAAAAAATTAACGCCTTAACGAGTATCATTGCCCGGCGATTTTCATCTCCGGTAACAATACCGAACCACACTGAATATTACTGCGCGTTTCAATATCGTTGCCTACGGTCACAATATTGCGCCACATCTCTTTTAAGTTCCCGGCGATGGTAATTTCACTCACCGGATACTGAATTTCGCCGTTTTCGACCCAAAAACCCGCCGCGCCGCGAGAGTAATCGCCGGTAATGCCGCTAACGCCCTGCCCCATCAGCTCGGTAACCACAAGACCTGTGCCCATCTCTTTGAGCAACTGCTCGAAGCTTAGACCCTGTCCCGGAATTCGCCAGTTGTGGATCCCGCCCGCATGACCGGTGCTCTTCAGTCCCAGCTTACGTGCGGAATAGTTGGTCAGCAGCCATTGGGTCAGCACGCCGTCTTTAACAATGTCACGCCGTTCGGTCCGTACGCCTTCGCTGTCGAACGGCGACGACGCCAGCCCTTTCAGCAGGTGCGGATGTTCTTCAATAGTCAGCCATTCCGGCAGAATTTGTTTGCCCAGCGAGTCGAGCAGGAAGGTGGATTTACGGTACACCGAACCACCGGCAATCGCGCCGACCAGATGTCCGAACAGCCCAGTCGCCACTTCGTTGGCAAAAATCACCGGTGCTTTCATGGTGGAAAGTTTACGCGGAGAGAGGCGAGATAAGGTGCGGCGAGCACAGTCTGCCCCCACCCATTCCGGCGTTTGCAGATCGCCCATCGCCCGGCCAATGGTGTAGGCGTAATCACGCTCCATATCGCCATTTTCTTCCGCGATGACACAGCTGGAAAGAGAATGACGCGTAGAGCAGTAGCCCTGCAGCATCCCGTGACTGTTACCAAACACTTTGATGCCGTAGTGGCTGTTAAAACTGCCGCCTTCGGTATTGGTGATACGCTTATCGGCCTGCAGCGCCGCCTGTTCCGCGCGGGCTGCCAGTTCGATAGCTTCGTCAGGGGAAACTTCCGCCGGGTGGAACAGATCCAAATCGGGCGCATCAAAGGCCAGCAGTTCTTTATCTGCCACGCCCGCGCACGGGTCCGGTGAGGTGTAACGTGCAATATCCAGCGCGGCCTGCACGGTACGTGCAATCGCCTGCGGGCTTAAATCGGTGGACGATGCGCTGCCCTTACGATTTTGGTGATAAACCGTAATCCCCAGCGCGCCATCGCTATTGAATTCTACGTTCTCCACTTCACCATAACGGGTGCTGACGCTAATACCCGTGGTCTTGCTCACAGCGACTTCCGCGCCATCCGACTTACCTGACGCTAATTCCAGTGCCGTCGAGACCGCTTCTTCCAGAATCTTACGCTGCGCTTCAACTTGTGAGATTACTTTCATCGCAAATGCCATAATGTAGAGAGAGTTTCTCTGAAGTCTAACAGAGAACCGTTTTTCAGTGCGCATCTTAACTGGTAACATTAGCCTCTTTTTTTAAGGAGCCTGACATGACTAAGCAGCCCGAAGACTGGCTCGACGACGTTCCCGGTGATGACATCGAAGACGAAGACGATGAAATTATCTGGGTTAGTAAAAGTGAAATAAAACGTGACGCCGAGGAGTTAAAACACCTGGGTGTGGAACTGGTAAAACTGGGGAAAAACGCGCTGGATAAAATCCCGCTCGACGCGGATTTACGTGCCGCGATTGAGTTGGCCCAGCGTATTAAGATGGAAGGTCGCCGCCGCCAGCTGCAGCTGATTGGCAAAATGTTGCGCCAGCGCGATGTTGATCCTATCCGTCAGGCGCTGGACAAGCTGAAAAACCGTCACAACCAACAGGTTGTACTGTTTCATAAGCTTGAGCAACTGCGCGATCGCCTGATCGCCGAAGGTGATGATGCGGTAGCGGAAGTGCTGAACCTGTGGCCAAACGCCGATCGCCAGCAGCTTCGTTCTCTGGTTCGCAATGCGAAGAAAGAGCAAGAAGGCAACAAGCCGCCGAAATCAGCACGTCAGATTTTCCAGTATCTGCGTGAACTGGCGGAAAACGAAATCTAACCTCTTCGTCTGCAGAAAGTGCCGGATGATGTAAATACTTCATCCGGCCTGGATTCTATGCCCTTACTGCTGGGGCTGCATTTCGCCCATAGCGTTCTCTGACTGGCTCTCTTCATGCAGATACTGCTTATCTAAAATCTTCACGAACGGTGTATAAATCGCGGTGGCGATAACCAGATTCACGGCCTGTAAAACAATGCCTGAAATCCCGGTGGTGAGGAAACCAGAAATAAAGATCGGCGTTGTCCAGGGAATGGAGATACCAGAGGTGGGGGGAACCCAGCCGAGTGCGATAACCACATAAGTAACCGTACACAGCACCATTGGGGTAATGATAAACGGGATAAGCATCAGCGGATTAAGCACGATTGGCAAACCAAAAATAACCGGCTCATTAATGTTAAAAATTGCCGCCGGTGCCGCCAGCCGTGAGAGCTGCTTTAATCGCGTACTTTTGGCAACCATAAAGATGCTAATCAACAGCGCTCCGGTAAAACCCGTACCGCCGGCAATCAAATAGACATCCCTGAACTGCTGAGTAATGATGTTGGTCGCTACCAGCCCGGCCTGAGTTTGCGCCAGGTTCTGCGCACTGAGCGTTTGCCAGATAGGCCCCATTACGGATGTCATGATAGAGTCGCCATGGATCCCAAAGAACCAGAAGAAACTGATCATCATCTCAGCAATCAGTTGCGATAAGAGGGAATTCCCCAGATACAGCAACGGCTGTTGCAGCATGACGCTGATAAATTTCCCCGGCGTACCAAAAGGCGTGTTCTCAAACAGCACCTTGACGATAATCCAGAACAGTAGCACCAAGAAGATAGGTACCAGCGATTTAAACGACCTGGCAATCTCTGGCGGGACACTCGCAGGCATCTTGATGGTGAAAGCCCTGTTTTCCAGAAACTGAACCACCTTGATGGTGACCACAGTGACGATAATCCCTAAGAACATCGATTCAGAGCTAAAGTCGAGCAACGCGTAAGCATCGGCGACGATTTCTCCCGAGCCTGTCGTAATATGACCAGGCGACATTAAGAAGAAGATCGCCACCGGTAAAATAGCGGAACTTTGGCTGAGATTAAGCTTCTCAACTAACTCCTTTGAGAAGGTGATAATCACCAGCAGCGTCATTAATCCGTAGCTGGCGTTAATCCCGTAATTGAGCTTATCCAGCACGCCTTCCCCTAACAGCGAACTCATAAACTCGTGATAGCCGTTAACAGGAAAGTTGGTTAACAATACGAAAAATGAACCGACAATCAAAAAGGGAATCAGGGCAATAAACGCATTTTTTAGTGCGGTCAGGTAGATGTTTGACGAGATTTTCTCGGCCAGTGGCAACATCTTTTGTTCGAGTAGAGAGGTTATGCTCATGCCCGCTTACCCTATAAGGTTTTTTGTCACGTAATAATTAACCTGCGGGAACTGCTTGATATAGATGGCAGGAACCTGAGTGTGGTGCGCATCGCCGTTAACAATCTCCTGATAAATATCTTTTTTCGTATCGTGGTTGATGATGACAATCACTTTTCCAGCCTTGATGATTTTATTCAGCCCGACGGTAATACCCTCGGTGAGGGTGACATCTCCGGAGAAGTATTTATGGCTGGCGACGTTAATTGTTACGTCATCCAGTTGAGTTTGTAGATAATCCTCATCAAACGGCACGCCCGGCTCGTTTAAGCCGATATGCCCGTTCATTCCCACGCCCAGAATTACATAGTCAAACTCTTCACCGTTGAGCGCAGTTTGGTAATGGGCAATATTTTGTGCCGTAGAGGCAAACGGATTGAAATGGACTAACCGCACCGGATAGGCACATTTGTGCACAAAGTCCTGATTAATCATGTTCAGACAACTGCCATCTGATTCGCTGGGCACGTTGACCCACTCATCCAGCGCAAAGAAGGTAAGGCGTTCGGCAAACGGTGTCGCTGCCAGTGCTTCGTAAATCCAGTGAGGCGTGCTACCGGAGGGGATCAGCACGCGAGAATGTGGTTTGAGCGCGGATAGCTCACTAACGACCTGTTCAGCCAGCGCGGCATTGGTATCAAACGTTGTACATTTCATCCGTTTCTTCTCGCTATTAAAGTGATTCAATCTTTTTGGCGAATAAAGGAAGATACTTTTTATTGGCCAGCAGCATCTCTTTGACTAACGCCACGCCCGAAGTGTCGCTTGAGCATAATGGGTTGAAAATAAAGCCAGAAATAAGCGCTTGATAATCGCCGGTGGCGGCGGCTTTAACGATCTGCGCTTCATAGTCTTTCATCATGGAAACAATCCCTTTCGCAGGAGATGGGATCTCACCAGTACAAATTGGAATCGGACCATTACGGGTAAGCACACAGTTCACTTCAACTACCGCCTCTTCCGGTAAATTAGTGATAGCACCGCCGTTACGAACGTTGACGGTTTGAATGCTCTTATCGTCGAGGTAAATAGCGCGAATAACGTTCAGCGCGGCGGTGGAATAAAGCGCACCGCCGCGGGCTTCCAGCTCTTTAGGCTTATCCTGAAGCGTAACGTCGCTGTATTTTTTAAACAGTTCGGCTTCGATATTTTTGACGATCTCACCCCGTGATTGCTCGGCTGCTTCCTGCTCGGCCAGCATTTCAGTCGTCTTGAGGTAGTATTTTAAATAGGAAGAGGGGATCAGATTGGTGGCGGCCAGCAGCTCTTTATTAAACTGCTCATTGCTGATGTTTTTAAAGCTCAATGCATCGACGTCAGCGGCGTTGATTATCTCGATGGTTTCACGGGTACGGTCGACGCCGTTATGCAAAATTTTGGTAATAAAGTTCATATGGTTGGAGCCTTTGAACTCGACGTATAAATCCTCTACGTTGGCATTCAGCAGCCCGGCCACCTGATGGGTCATATTGACAGGACCATTGCACAGGCCGATGACCCGATTGTTGTGGCTGTATTTGAGTACCGCTTCTGTCACCATGGAAGCTGGATTGGTGAAGTTAATCAGCCAGGCGTTTGGACAAATCGCCTTCATTTCATTCGCTATTTCAATGATGACCGGAATGGTGCGCAGAGCTTTGAACATCCCGCCCGCGCCGTTGGTTTCCTGGCCAATAAAACCGTATGACTTCGGCAGTTTTTCATCAACGATTCGGGCATCGATACCACCGACGCGCAGTTGAGTCACCACGAAGTCGGCACCTAGCAGCGCTGTTTTGCGGTCAAAAGTTTGGATGACATCAATTGGTAAATTTGCTTTGGCAAGCATTCTTTTGGTGAGATCGAAAATGATGTTCATTTTCTCTTTACCCATTTCAACGTCGACAAAAGCGATGTGAGAGATGGGAAGCTGGTGGTAGTTTTTAATTACACCTTCAATCAGTTCTGGCGTATAGCTGCTACCCGCACCAATCACCACGAGTTTTAGTTTTTTCATTAGTCTTCTACTTTTGAATTAAATTTCAACGACACTTTTCTGACATTGGATAAATGGAAAAGCATAATATCTACGATGGCTATCTGGATCGGATAGCTTATATTTTCGAAAGCAGTATCTTTAATAATGGCGTTTTTGTAGATCAAGACCGCATCGGCCTTAAGCGCCAGCGTAGAGTTTTCCCGGCTGGTAATCGCGGCCACCTTGATGCCGTTTTTTCTGGCATTAAAAATTATCTCTTCCAGCATTTCTGACTCACCGCTGTTGGAAACAATCAGCATACAATCGTTAGCGGTCAGAAAGCGGCTGCGGACATTACAGTTGGTGTAGTCTGTTTCATTGAGGATATTAAAGCCCAGCACCATCAGATTATAGCTAACATAGTTCGCCACGCTATCTGATGTACCGTATCCCCAGGTGATAATCGTATTGCAGTCGGACAAAAAATCACAAAAGACTTTGACTTTATTCTCAGACACTCTGGCTAAAGCATCCTGCATTTCTTGTATATATTCGCTAACAAACGCGTTATGGTGCTGCGAGTTTTGCGATCTGGAGAATACGTCCCGAATGTTGACCTTAAACTCCTGGAAATTATTAAAGCCTAATTTCTTTACCAGCTTAGAAATAGATGGCGCGGTAGTATAAACGCGATCTGCCAGTTCATGAATTTTCATTTTATAAACATCAGCAGGGTTCTCCTGACAGAATTTATAAACTCGCAGTTCATTATTGGTTAAATTTTTTCGCATGGAGCGCACCTTTTATTATGTGGCACTTACGCCACATTGGCTCTCGAGGGGATATTAGCAAGGGAAAAGCGGAAATAGATTTTATGATTTAGAAATTAATTTCTGCGATCTGAGTTATAAATTTCCATATGGAGGCTTCCCATTCCGTTGAGAAGTATGGCGTAACCAGAAGGCCGGATGGCAACGGAGATCGTGCTCCTGAGAAAGTGCCGGATAACGGTGTAAACACCTTATCCGGCCCACAACGGATCGTAAGCCCGGTAAGCGTAGCGCCACCGGGCATTTTTTTACTCTTCTTCTGCCTGGGCTTTCTTCGCCAGGCCATCCAGCAGTTTTTGATGGATGCCACCAAACCCGCCGTTACTCATCACCAGGATGTGATCGCCAGGCTGTGCAGTTTTCACCACCATATCTGCCAGTGCATCCACATCGCCGCTCCAGTGCGCAGGCTGAACGCAGGCTTCAGCGACTTCTGCTACCTGCCACGGAATATGCGGGGGTTGCAGCAGGAACACTTCGTCCGCACGCCCTAACGACGGCGCCAGGTCATCTTTGCACAGGCCCATTTTCATGGTGTTCGAGCGTGGTTCCAGCACCGCGATGATGCGCGCCGTGCCACCCACTTTACCGCGCAGCGCCGCAAGCGTTGCCAGAATGGCCGTTGGGTGATGGGCGAAATCGTCATACACCGTCACGCCATTGGCTTCGCCGCGCAGCTCAAGACGGCGACGGGCGTTGATGAACGAGCCCAGCGCATTAGCTGCATCTGCAGGCACGACGCCAACATGGCGCGCGGCAGCAATCGCCATCAGACCGTTGTGCATGTTGTGCTCACCTACCAGGCCCCACTTCACCACGCCAACATTTTCACCGTCCAGCCACACTTCCCATTCGGATGCATCAGTGGTCAGCTTTTTCGCCTGCCAGTGACCTTGTTCACCAACCAGCTCTTGTTCGCTCCAGCAGCCCATCGCCATCGTCTGTTTCAGATTGATGTCGTTTTCCGGGTAGATAATGCGTCCCTGGCCCGGCACGATACGCACCAGGTGGTGGAACTGTTTCTGGATCGCTTTCAGATCGTCAAAGATATCAGCGTGATCGAACTCAAGGTTGTTGAGGATCAGCGTACGCGGGCAGTAATGTACGAATTTAGAACGCTTATCGAAGAAGGCGCAATCGTACTCATCCGCTTCAATCACGAAGAAGTCGCTCTCACCCAGGCGCGCGGAAACCTCAAAATTACCCGGTACGCCGCCGATCACAAAGCCAGGCTTATAGCCGCAGGCTTCGAGGATCCAGGTCGCCATTCCGGCGGTGGTGGTTTTGCCGTGCGTCCCCGCAACCGCCAGTACCCAACGATCGCGCAGTACAAAGTCATGCAGCCACTGCGGGCCGGACATGTACGGAATGTTCTTTTCCAGCACTGCTTCCACACACGGATTACCCCGGGTCATGGCATTGCCAATGATCACCAAGTCCGGCTGCGGATCGAGCTGGCTGGCATCGTAACCCTGAATCAGATCAATGCCTTGCTTCTCAAGTAAGGTACTCATCGGCGGATACACATTGGCGTCCGAACCGGTTACTTCATGACCGAGTGAGCGCGCCAGCATCGCCAGACCGCCCATGAAAGTGCCACAAATTCCCAAAATATGAATGCGCATACGTCACTATCCTTTTTTAATCTGGGGGCCATTTTACGCACATGTCCGGCAAGTGAGAAACGCATTTCAGGATATTCCGTAGTTTGCTGGCGCGATTCACCTAAGCGCGGCAATGGAAATATTTGTTAATATTGTTGCGGTCGCTTTACTCCACATAAATTGCAGGGAAAGTGTTATGAAAACGTTAGGTGAATTTATTGTCGAAAAGCAGCACGAGTTTTCTCATGCTACCGGTGAACTCACTGCTTTGTTGTCGGCAATAAAGCTGGGCGCCAAGATCATCCACCGCGATATCAACAAGGCCGGTCTGGTCGATATCCTGGGTGCCAGCGGTGCTGAGAACGTGCAGGGAGAGGTTCAGCAAAAACTCGATCTGTTCGCGAACGAAAAACTGAAAGCTGCACTGAAGGCGCGCGACATTGTGGCGGGCATTGCCTCGGAAGAAGAAGATGAAATCGTCGTCTTTGAAGGCTGTGAACACGCAAAATATGTTGTGCTGATGGATCCTCTGGATGGCTCATCCAACATCGATGTTAACGTCTCTGTCGGTACTATTTTCTCTATTTATCGCCGCGTAACCCCAGTCGGCACGCCGGTCACGGAAGAGGATTTCCTGCAACCAGGCAACAAGCAGGTTGCTGCGGGCTACGTTGTTTATGGTTCTTCCACCATGCTGGTGTATACCACCGGCTGTGGCGTACACGCCTTCACCTACGATCCTTCTCTGGGCGTATTCTGCCTCAGCCAGGAACGTATGCGCTTCCCGGCGAAAGGCAGCACGTACTCCATTAACGAAGGCAACTACATTAAATTCCCGAACGGCGTGAAGAAGTACATTAAATTCTGCCAGGAAGAAGATAAGTCAACTCAGCGCCCGTACACCTCGCGCTACATTGGCTCTCTGGTTGCGGATTTCCATCGTAATCTGCTCAAAGGCGGGATCTACCTGTACCCAAGCACAGCCAGCCACCCGCAAGGGAAGCTGCGTCTGCTGTACGAATGCAATCCGATGGCCTTCCTGGCCGAGCAGGCGGGCGGCAAAGCGAGCGATGGTAAGGATCGCATTCTGGATATCACCCCGGAAAGCCTGCACCAGCGTCGCTCCTTCTTCGTAGGTAACGACCATATGGTTGAAGATGTAGAACGCTTTATCCGCGAATTCCCGGACGCGTAATACGCTTTGCCGGATGAGACGTGTTAACGCCATCATCCGGCAAATTTATCCCCTACGCCGTTTGTACTTTAAACGCCGCCATTGCTTCGAGCAGCGCATGTGACTGCTCTTCCAGCGAGCGGGTAGCCGCTGAAGATTGCTGTACCAGCGCCGCATTTTGCTGCGCCGTTTCATCCATCTGAATCACCGCGATATTCACCTGCTCAATGCCGCGACTCTGTTCCTGCGACGCGCTGGCAATTTCACGCATCAGTTTGGTCATGCGCATCACTTCATTGGCAATCTCATCCATGGTTTCGCCCGCCTGCTGCGCCAGCTCGCTGCCTTCTCCCACGTGGGTGTGTGAATCGCTGATTAACGTGCGGATCTCTTTTGCCGCCTCGGCGCTGCGGCTGGCCAGATTACGCACTTCACCTGCAACGACCGCAAAGCCCCGCCCTTGCTCACCGGCACGTGCCGCTTCAACAGAAGCATTGAGCGCCAGGATATTGGTCTGGAAAGCAATACCGTCGATTACGCTGAGGATGTCGGCGATTCGGCTGGAACTGCCGGAAATATCGCGCATTTTCTCAATCACATAGCACACCATCTCACTGCCGCGATCGGCGGTATCCGACACCGATTTTGCCAACTGGTGTGCCTGTTCCGCGTTCTGCGCATTCTGTTTCACGGTCGCCGTGAGTTCTTCCATACTGGCGGCGGTCTGCTCCAGCGAAGTGGCTGTCGATTCAGTACGTTGCGCCAGATGCTGGTTCCCGGCCGTCAGCTCACGGCTACCAATATCAATTTGTAAACTGGCATCGCGGACACGCTGTACCGAGTCGCCCAACGCATGGCGCATTTCATCCATTGCCGCGTTCAGACGGTTGAATTCGGCGCTGGCCGACAGCGCGGTAACCGGCGACAAATCCCCCGTCGCCAGGCGTTCCAGTTGCTCAACCATATTATCCAGCGGCTTGAGAAACTTATTTCGCAGCATGAACCAAATCACCGCCAGCAATGCGAGGGCAGCCAACATCGAGGCACTCATAATACCGTGGTAAATCAACGAAGTAATGATACGGGTAGAGGCATATAGCCCCATACCGCCGGTCAGCAACAGAAGGAACGTCAGCAGAGACAATAACACCAACAAACTTGATCGAATTGAAAGGGATTTTGGCATCGTTATATTTCCGGTTGTAGGGTTAAAACAGACCTGTACAGAACCTATCGACTACAACCGGAAAAAGTTTAGGTATTTAAATGTTTATTGAAAAATCAGGATGTTACTTTGGTGTTGCCACCGTCCCCACTCTGGTTACTGGCGAGCTTTGACGATTTTCCCAAAGTACCGTCAGACCGCGCTGTAAGGCAATAAAAATAAACAATAAAATGCCAATCGCGATCTTCGTCCACCAGGAACTTAATGTGCCGTCAAAATTAATGTAGGTCTGGATCAACCCCTGAATGGCGACACCAAACAACGTTCCTAACACCGTACCGACCCCACCGCTCAACAGGGTTCCGCCAATCACGACTGAGGCAATCGCATCCAGCTCAACGCCGACGCCCGCCAGCGCATAACCCGCCTGGGTGTAAATTGAAAAGACAATGCCGGCAAGCGTCGCAAGCCCGGTCGACAGCATATAGATACGGATGGTCGTGCTCCGGGTTGAGATCCCCATCAGGTTGGCAGAGGTGGCGTTGCCGCCAATTGCGTAAACCTGATTACCAAAGCGCGTACGGTGCGCCAGGAATATGCCAATGACGACTACCGCCAACATCAGCAATCCCATTGCACTCAGGCGACCGCCGCCGGGAATTTTCCATGCCAGGCTTGAGAGCATGTCATAAACCGGATGGTTAATTGGGATCGACTCTTCAGACACCAGATAGCTGACGCCGCGCAGGAAGAACATTCCCGCCAGGGTAATAATGAATGCCGGGATCTTCAGCGCATCAATCAGTAACCCCATAAACGCGCCAAACGCACAGCCCATCAGCAGAATCAGGGGAAACGCCAGCAGCGGAGATATACCCCAGTAGCCAATGGCCTTCGCCAGAAATACGCCGGTAAACGCGATCACCGAGCCAACGGACAGGTCGATCCCGCCAGAGAGAATCACGAAAGTCATGCCCACGGCGATGATGCCCAGAAAAGCGTTATCGGTCAGGATATTGCAGATAACTCTGG
The DNA here is from genome assembly GCF_002075345.1 of Citrobacter braakii. Taxonomy (GTDB): domain Bacteria; phylum Pseudomonadota; class Gammaproteobacteria; order Enterobacterales; family Enterobacteriaceae; genus Citrobacter; species Citrobacter braakii. Next base: position 109,960 of record NZ_NAEW01000008.1, on the reverse strand, counting down.
TTGAAGCAAAGGCCGGAAACTGTGTCAGGCAGTAGAGGTAACCCAGCACAAACACGCCGAGGGTGATCATCAGCGGTAAATTACGTTTTATCATGACCACGCACTCCTTTTATCAGGCTGATAAAGCGTTGTGATTGCACGACCAGCACACACAACACCACCACGGCTTTGACCACTTGATTTAGTTCTGGCGGGAAGCCCGACAGTAAAATCCCGGTGTTCATGCCCTGAATAATCAATGCCCCGACCACCGACAGCAGCAGATTAAAGCGCCCGCCCATCAGCGAGCCGCCGCCGATGACTACCGCCAGGATGGCATCCAGTTCCAGCCACAATCCGGCGTTATTGGCATCTGCCCCGCGGATATCCGCCGTGACGATAATGCCGGCGATAGCCGCACACAGACCGCTCAGCACATAGGTGAGCATCACGATAATGCGCGTGTTCACCCCGGCGTTTTTTGCCGCACGAATGTTGATGCCTACCGCTTCAATAAACATCCCCAGCGCCGTTTTACGCGTCAGTAGCCAGAACACCACCAGCGTTAGCAGGGCAATGATCACTGGCGTGGGGAACAGTAAGAGCGAACCGCTGCCAAACCACGACAGTTCGGGCGAATTGAAGGTGACGATCTGCCCGGAGGTGATAAGCTGCGCCACTCCGCGTCCGGCCACCATCAGGATTAGCGTGGCAACGAACGGTTGGATCTTGAGGATTGCCACCAGAATCCCGTTCCATAACCCTGCCAGAATGCCGGAGCCTAAGGCGGCAAGCAGCACCACCGGCAAACTGTGCCCGGCCACCGTCATCGCCGCGGTGGTGGCACCGGCAATGGCCATGACGGCGCCAACGGAAAGGTCGATGCCGCCGGTGGCAATCACCAGCGTCATGCCAATCGCTAACAGCGCCACGGGGGCGGCACGGTTGAGAATATCAATCGGGCTACCGAACAGCCGACCATCTTGCAAAATCACCTGATAAAAGTGCGGTGCGACCAGGCTATCCACCAGCAGCACCAGCAGTAGCGCCACCAGTTGTGGCATGCCTTTTGGCCAGCGGAATCGCCGTTGCGGCGGAGTGGATTGAGGGAGAGATTGAGGCATCACCATAGTCTCCTTAGGCCGCAATGGCGTTCATGATCGCCGGTACGGACAGTTCAGCCAGCGGGATCTCGGCCACCTGTTTGCGATCGCGCATAATAATGACCCGATCGGCATAGCCCACTAACTCTTCCAGTTCGGATGAAATCACCAGCAGCGCCAGACCATCCGCGCACAGCGTTTCGATCAGGCGGATGATCTCGGCATGCGCGCCGACGTCGATCCCACGCGTGGGTTCATCGAGGATCAGGAACTGCGGTTTGGTCAGTAACCAGCGCGAGAGCAATACTTTTTGCTGATTGCCGCCAGAGAGAAACTCGATCGGCTGTTCAGCGTTGGGGGTGCGAATTCCGAGCTGGCGGATAAAACGCTCGGCAATCTCATTTTGTTCTTTCCGCGGAATAGGCCGCAGCCAGCCACGCTGCGCCTGTAATGCCAGAATGATGTTTTCCCGCACCGAGGCGGCGGCGATAATGCCATCCGTTTTGCGATCCTCCGGACAGAAGCCGATCCCCAGACACGAAGCCTGATGCGGCGATCGCAAGGTCTGCGCTTTGCCTTTGATCAGCGCACTGCCGCTGTCGGCGGGTTTAATACCGAAGATCACCTCCGCCGTTTCCGTTCGCCCGGATCCCAGCAGTCCAGCGAGACCGACGATCTCACCAGGGCGCACCTGTAGATCAAACGGCGCAATGGTGCCTTTCTTGCCAAAGTCGCTAAAGGCCGCCACTGGTTTATCACTCAGCAGCGTACGGCCCGCACGCTGTAGCGCATGGGTATCCAGTTCGCGACCCAGCATCATTTTGACCAGTTCGATCTGTGGCAGTTCGCGGGTTTCACGGCAGCCAACGAAGCCGCCGTTACGCAGAACGGTAATGCGATCGCTGACCTGATAGACCTGATCGAGGAAATGGGTAACGAAGATCAGACTGACGCCCCGATCGCGCAGATGCCGCATCAGGCCGAACAGCATTTCTACTTCCTGGGTATCAAGACTGGCGGTGGGCTCATCGAGGATCAGCACTTTCGCGGAGAGATCTATCGCCCGACAGATGGCGACGATCTGCTGCATCGCCACGGAAAAGCGGTTCAGCGGCTCGCGCACGTCGAGGGAAAAACCGTATGACGCCATCAACTCCGTCGCGCGTTTTTCCATCTGCTTGCGCAGCAGCAGGCCAAAACGCCGCGGTTCACGGCCAATAAACAAGTTATCCGCTACCGACATATTGGGCAGCAGGTTCACTTCCTGATACACGGTACCGATCCCCAACTGCTGGGCATGGGCGGTATTTTTGGGGGAGATAGGCTGGCCTTCGAGCCAGATCATGCCGCGATCTGCATGGTAAACGCCGGTCAGCGCTTTGATCAGCGTCGATTTACCGGCTCCGTTTTCTCCCAGCAACGCCATAATCTCACCGCGACGCAAGCTGAAATCCACGTTATCCAGCGCTTTGACGCCGGGAAAGAATTTGCTTAATCCTTCGGTGCGGAGGATTTCCTGATGGGGGTCGGTGGTCATGGCATTCCTCCGGTACGAAATCACGGCCTTTTCGTCGGCCTGATAAGCGCAACGCCATCAGGCCGACGGAAGACCGGCAGCAAAACTAGTAGCCCATGTTTTTCTTCTTCTCTAACTCTTCTTTCGCCGTATCCGGCAGATAGAGGATCGACTTGGTAATGGTCAGCTTTTCAGGCATCGTGCCGTCTTTTTTGAATTTCTCCAGCGCGTCGAATGCCGGGCCTGCCATATTCGGCGTCAGCTCGACGCTGGCGTTGGCTTCACCGTCAATCATTGCTTTGTAGATATCCGGTACGCCGTCGATGGAACCGGTCAGAATATCTTTGCCGGGTTTCAGGCCCGCTTCTTTAATCGCCTGGATCGCCCCGATCACCATGTCATCGTTATGGGCGTAAACCATGCAGATGTTCTTGCCATTGTTTTCCGCTTTGATAAAGCTCTCCATCACTTCTTTCCCTTTACTGCGGGTGAAGTCGCCGGACTGTGAGCGGATAATCTTAATGTTTGGTGCGCTGGCGATGGCTTCAGCAAACCCTTTTTTACGATCGATGGCCACGCTGGCCCCGACGGTCCCTTGCAGCTCAACGACGTTACACGGCTTGCCGTTCACTTGTTTAATCAACCAGTCGCCGATCAATTTACCTTCCAGCACGTTGTCGGCGGTGACCGTGGTCATATAGAGAGATTTGTCTTTTACATCGATGGAACGATCGAGCAAAAAGACCGGAATGTCGGCATCTTTAGCTTCTTTTAAAACCGGTTCCCAACCCGTTGCCACGACCGGCGCAATAAAGATGGCGTCAACGCCCTGCGCAACAAATGAGCGAACTGCTTTAATCTGGTTTTCCTGCTTTTGCTGGCCGTCAGCGATTTTCAGCGTAATACCACGCTTTTCAGCCTCGCTTTTCGCAACGTTGGTTTCTGCGGCGCGCCAGCCGGATTCAGAGCCAACTTGCGAAAATCCTACGGTTAAAGGGGCTGCCATTGCCATAGACGACATGGCTGCCGAAACTGCTGTGACTAAAAGTAAGCGCTTCCACATAAGTGCGTCCTCGTAGGGTGATTATTGTTGGTTAATAAACCGTCGCGAAAAAACTATAGACAATTGAGCATGTAACGAATTGCGTTACATCACACTTCAAAAAAGTAAATAAAACGTTAATCACAACTTTGTAATCGCTTTCATCCCGCTATGAAAAATGCGGCTGAAGATATGGATTTTTCTGTCACGAGAGAGAGGTAAAAAGAAGAAAATGAGCGCAGAGAAAGCGAAAACAAGCGGAGACATTCAGCGCGAGTTGGCTATAATACCCGCCACTTGTTTGCCATAGCTTATTTAAAGGAAACAGACATGAGCTTACTCAACGTCCCTGCCGGTAAAGACCTGCCGGAAGATATCTACGTTGTTATCGAGATCCCTGCCAATGCAGATCCGATCAAATACGAAGTTGACAAAGAGAGCGGCGCCCTGTTCGTTGACCGCTTCATGTCCACCGCGATGTTCTATCCGTGCAACTACGGTTACATCAACCACACCCTGTCTCTGGACGGTGACCCGGTAGACGTTCTTGTCCCGACTCCGTACCCGCTGGAGCCAGGTTCAGTGATCCGCTGCCGTCCGGTTGGCGTGCTGAAAATGACTGACGAATCCGGTGAAGATGCGAAACTGGTTGCGGTTCCGCACACTAAGCTGAGCAAAGAATACGATCACATCAAAGATGTGACCGACCTGCCGGAACTGCTGAAAGCGCAGATCACCCACTTCTTCGAACACTACAAAGATCTCGAAGCGGGCAAATGGGTAAAAGTTGACGGTTGGGACAACGCTGAAGCCGCTAAAGCTGAAATCGTTGCTTCTTTCGAGCGCGCGAAGAAGTAAGTTCGCGTTAGCTTAAAACCCTGAACGCCAGTCTCTGGTTAGTAAGGGTTTTTAAATTTCTACGTTCTACCACCTCTCCCCTTCGCTGTTTTCTTTTTGACCTACCAGAATGGGTAGTCACATTTCATTTATCTTAATTGCGAATGATATTAGATCTCATTATCATTCTCAGCATGTAAATAAATGTGAATAAAAGTCAATGAACCTCCACAATGTGAAGTCCCTGAAACGCTATTCCTGCGTGGCACTCGCCACAGCGCTGTTATTTACCAGCCTGTCCAGCGTGGCGCAGACGCTACCTGAGAAAGATTTTCTGACTCGCGATGTCGGTAACGGCGTGTATGAGCTGGCGGTTGATAGCCAGCAGAATGCGCTTTTTGTCGCCTCGTCGCCGTCGTTTGATAAAGATAAAACCAGCGGGCTTATCTATAAACTCGATCTAGAGAAACTCACGACGACTGAAGTCATCGACACCAGCCGTCGTGCCTTTGCCACCGCGCTGGATGAAGAAAACCAGGTGCTGTATGTCGGCAACACGCTGGAAGGTTCAGTAACGCTAGTCGATACCCGCAGCGGTAAAGAGCTGGCGATACTGCAACTGAGCGAAGCCAAAAACCCGAAAGATATTGTTCATACGCGTGAAATGGTGCTCGATAAACAGCACCACCGTCTGTACGTTTCCGGCGTGGCTGAAAAGGGCATAGTCTGGGTGGTGGACACACAAAAGCGCGAGAAAATCGCCACCCTCGAGAACATGGGCCAGTACCCGACCGGCATGGCCGTGGATGCAAATAAGAACCGCCTGTATGTTGTGAATGGCCGAAACGAACTTATTACGCTGGATACCACCAACCATCAAATTATTAATCGCTTTACCATTGAGCCAGATAAAAAACATTTTTTCCTGAATATTGCCCTGGATGCAAAAAATAACCGTGCATTCCTGACCGATCCGGATTTAGCGGACGTACTGGTTGTTGATCTTAATACCGGTAAGGTTATTGCACCAATTAAGGTTATTAACTCGCTGGCAGTGATATATAACGAAAAACGCCAGGAAGTTTATATCACCCACCGTAATGCTAAACGCATCAGCATTGTGAACAGCAAGACCTATCAGGTAAAACAAAGCATTGAAACCAATGCATTACCTAACAGTCTGGCGCTCTCGGCAGATGCTAACACCCTGTACGTCAGCGTCAAACAGTCGGAAAAAATGACAGGTGTGAAGCCCGACTACGTGCTGAAAATCGATCTCTCTAAATATTAATAATTAAAAAACTATCTGCACCTTGCAGCTTTTTTGAGCTGCAAGGTGATGTTTTTATTTTTTACTTTTCAGGTGTCTATATTATGAAAACGCGTCAACTTATTACGCTGACAGGGATCGTTGCATTCTCAGGCGGTGTTATTTTCCCCACCCAGGCAGAAGAACTCACCGAGACCTCACGCACTAGCGAAGATGAAATGGTGATCACCGCATCCGGATTCTCGCAGCAAAAACGCGAAGCGCCGGCCACTATTTCAGTTATCGATCGTAACACGCTGGATATTCAGCCGGACCGTAGCATCGGTGAAGCCATTAAAAACCTTCCCGGCGTCTCGGTCACCAACAGCAGCGGTATGAACGCCGGCAGCATTATGATCCGCGGCATGGACCCGTCCTATACCGCTTTTATGGTCAACAGCGTCAAACAAAATACCGGTGAATCTCGCCCTTACGGACATGATATTGGTACTGAAGCCAACTTCTTACCGCCAATGGAGGCCATTGAGCGTATTGAAGTTATCCGTGGGCCGATGTCCTCGCTGTACGGTTCAGACGCCATCGGCGGTGTGGTTAACGTCATTACCAAAAAACCGTACGGCGCAAAAGAGTGGACCACGGCAATTGCTGCCAATACCTGGCTGCAGGAACACCAGTATTTAGGTAATACCAGCCAGATGAATTTATTTACCATGGGGCCGATTGTGCCCGATGTTCTCGGTCTTAGCGTGGCGGCCGACTGGCTTGACCGTCGCGATGACGATCGCAATAACTATTTTGGCAAACACAATCGTAAATCCGTTGATATGACATTGGGCCTGGCCGCCAGCGAGAATAACCTGTTCGATCTCAACGTGGTCACCGGTGAGCAGGAAAAAAACCGTACCCAGAAACGCGGTGCGCCGTGGTCATGGCTGTTCGATCGTAACGCCGCCACCCTGACGCATACCGGCTGGTATGCAGACGACACCATCGCGACGACCAACTACATAAACTATGAAAAAGGCCGTTCGAAGTACGTTTATGACGGACAGTCCCCGCAGTATGTGCAGATGGAGAACTACGTCGCCAATTCGCAAACCACTTTCACGCTCGACACCCATAAACTGACCGTTGGGGCGAATTTCACGCGCGAAGAGCTGAATGACCGCTTTGATGTGGCCAACAAAACGCTGCCCGGATCTGACCCGGTGACCAAAATCAGCCGTAACGGTTGGGCATTGTTTGCTGAAGACGGCTGGAGCATTGGCGATTTCATCCTGACCACGTCAGCGAGGATGGACCAGGATGACAATTTTGGCACACATATTACGCCGAAAATGTACGGTAACTGGGCCTTTAGCAATGACTGGGCGCTGAAAGGCGGCGTTTCCGCAGGCTATAAAAAACCGGAGCTGCGCGCGACGTCCAGCAACTTCGTAACCCCTTACGGCTCAACCGTACCTTATCCCTTCCTCACCGTTGGTAACGACGACCTGAAACCTGAACAAAGCGTTAACTCTGAACTGGGCCTCTACTGGACGGGAGATGCGCTATCGCTCGACAGCACCGTCTTCTATACGCAGTTCAAAGACAAAATTGCTGAACAAACTATTTGTGAAACCACGTTGACGAACCAGTGCTCCGTCAACGGCTACAACGCGGATTCCGTCAGTAAATACTTCAACGTCAGCGAGGCGGATGTATACGGTATAGAACTGAATGCCGACTGGCAGATTACCGCCGCTGTAAAAGCCAACGCTAACTACACCTGGAACCACAGCGAACAAAAAAGCGGCGTTAACAAAGGCTACGCGCTAAACGATTATCCGCGCCATATGGCGAATCTGTCGCTGAACTGGGCGGCAACGCAAAGCCTGGACGTATGGAGTACGGTGAATTATCGCAGCAGTAACCGCAACAGCGGCAATAACTATAAATACGATGACTACACGATGGTGGACGTAGGCGTACGTTATCAGCTCAATAAGCACACGCAACTGATGGCTGGGGTCTACAACGTGTTGGATGAAGATCCGAAACTGACAACCGCGTGGAACGAATCCGCACAGGTGGAAGGACGCCGCTATAACCTCGGCGCGCGCGTGGAGTTTTAAATCCAGAATAAAACAACGCCACCCGAGGGTGGCGTGTTCATATCAGTACTGGTCTCGGTCTAACCAGTTACCGCTTTCAATCAGCGTTAAGCCATCAACCGGACGTTGGTACACGTACATCCATGCACTTCCGTACGGCGTTTGAATTAACTGGCGTGCGTATTCACCGCCGCGGGTACGCAGAGCATCAAGCTCTGCCAGCGTGGCGTTATCAATACGATAAACTTCCCCGTGTACTGTTCCCTCTCCTGGAACGGCGCCTGGATAGTGGCCCAGGCTATACAACTGGTAGTTGTCGATACTGAAATTTCCCAGCAACAGGGCATTGGTCATCCAGTGGCTGTTGCCTTGTTTGGTTCGTAAACTGCCGTAGACAAATATTCGCATTGCTAAAACTCGAACTGATAGAGCAAATCAAGTGCCTGATCTACGCCAGACACTGCTTCCAGATATAGCTTAGGCATCAGACGATAACGTAGCGTGAGTGTCGCTAAGGAGTCAAATATACCCACACCATATTTCACCTGCAGACCTGGCAGTACGTATCCGCTGACAACCACCTGAGATGAATCACCCACCCCTTGTGTGTCCAGTGCCAGATTGCTTACGCCAAATGTCTCCCCGATTTTACCCACAACCTGACCACTTTGTGCAACCCCCAGACCAATAAGCATTGAAGTCATTGCCGCGCTGTCGCTCTGTTCGCTATCCAGCCCTTGTCCGCGTAGCAGGTAGGAAAGCGCCATTTGCTGCGACATCGCCGGGTCGGAGAAGATCTCCGCCTTCGGTTCATCGGCGGTGCCCGTGACGCGAACCCCGGCGATCACGTCGTCTTCGGTGGCTTCCGGGTTACGAATTGCTTCGATGTTGAGTAACGGTTGATCCGGCGGACCGGAGAACAACAGCTCGCCCTTACGCACAATCAGATCCTGACCATAGGCATGGAAACGCCCGCTCGGAATATTAATTTGTCCGTTCAGCCCCAGCCCCTGCTTATCCTGCACCACTTTCAGATCGCCCGTCAGACGCGCTTTCAGACCAAAGGCGTCAATACGCACGTTGTTACCGACGTGGATGTTCAGGTTGCTGTTGATCGGAATACCTGCTGTCTGTGGTTTCTCCGGTTGCAGATTGTTGTTAAGCATGACCATATCGCTGGAAACCCCTACCGCGCTCTCCGGCAGGTCGTGTACCACGATACGCGCCCACGGCACATCCACGTTGCCATCGAGGGTAAACAGGCTCGGCGTGGCTTCAAAGACCACGTCCGGCGATACGTCCAGGCGGACCATCGGCGGCACGGTAATACGAACCCTGCTGCCTTTAGCCGCAACGCGCGCCCGCCAGTTGTCTATCTGACTCCAGTCGGCATCGCCGCTCAGGTTAATTTCGCCCTGCTGCGTACGCACCACGCCCGCCAGCGTTGAGCGTGTTCCGGTGAAGTTAACGGCTAACTGGCTTGGCTGCATGTCAAACGGCATAAAGTTGCCGTCGACATCCAGACCGCTCAGCTGCAGCTGTCCGAGCAGCTGCGGGCTTTGCACATCACCGCCCAGACGTAGGTTGGCGTTGATCACCCCAGCCGCTTTTTCACCGCGCGAGAAAATGGGGTTCACCATCGCCAGATTGAAGTTGCGGATGTTGACGTTGCCGCCGAGACTGCGGCGTCCTTGCGGATCCGTCACCTGCACCTGGCCGTCAAACTGCCCGTTGTTGGTCAGGCGAATCAGCCAGCCCAGCTCGGCACGGTTATTGTGCAGGTCGGCGGTCAGATTCAGCGTTTCAAACGCCACAGGGAGCGGCGCATCGTTCACGCTTTGCGTGACCTTCACATTACGTCCGCTCAGCGTAACCTGCCCCTGCGGCAGCCCCTCTTTGGTGGTGTCCCAGCTCACATCAGCTTTGCCAGTGAAAACGCCGCTGGCCTGGGTTGTATCCGGCATAAACGGTTTTAGCATCGCCAGGTCAAAGCGGTTAAGGTTCACCACCGCGCGTCCTTGTGCACCGGCATCAATGGTTTGCGGTACGCACAGTTCCGCATTCGGGTTGTTCCAGCAGTGCGGCCCAATGCTGATTTTCTGTTCCTGATTGCGATAATCCAGCGCGACAGGGCGGTTAAGGGACCACGGACCGACCGGCGTCTGGAAGCGGGTATCGCTTAACGCACCTTTCCAGCGCTGCTCTTTGCGATCAAAGCTACCTGCCAGGGAGAGCTGCCCGGAGACCGGTTCCCCCTGAATGCGCAGCTGCAGCTCATGCTGCTTTTCGCTACCTTTGGCATTGAGCGTCACCAGGCCAATATTCACGTCAGGCTGTACAATCCGCTCTACGCGAACGTTGAGATTACCAGCGATTTGCTCTGCCGATTTCACGTCGCCTTCGACACGCACCTGAGCGACGGACAGCTCCTGCCAGCGCAGACCCCGAGCGGTGATATCCGCCAGCAGCTGTGGCGCTTCAACCGTACCGCGAACTTTTACCAGCCCTTTCGCCGTACCGCCCAGTCCCGGCAGCGCGTTATCCAGGCTCGGGGCATCAATCGTCGCGTCGAGATTGAGGTCTTTGACCCCCAGTTCCCCTTTCACATCCGCGCTGTTGCGTCCCAGTTCCAGATGCAGGCCCGGGATCGTCCACTGCAGGTAGCTGTTACCCTTCAGCGAACCGTGTACATTAACCTTGTTCTGCTTCACGTTGCCGGTCAGCTTCAGCTCGGGCACCTCCATCTGCCAGCTTCCGCCGTACAGACTGCCGCGAGTTTTCACCAGGCCATTCAGTTTTGATGGCCACTCCGGGATCGCTTTCGCCGTGTTGATGCCATCCAGCGTTAGCTGCCCGCGCCAGCTGATCGCCTGCTGCCAGTCCACCAGCGCTTTCAGCTCAGTTTTCCCTTCCAGCGCCGCAACGCTGAGTTTGTCGAGATTGATCTGCTGTTCGTTGCCTTTGGCGTCCAGCGTGATGGTAGCCGGAGGAATATCCTGCCCTTTCACAGCGGTACGCATCGACAGCGTATAGTCGGTCATCTTACCGGTCAGTTTGAGCTTGATGTCATCAGCCTGGAACTGCTTGTCGCCAGTAAACGGCCAGTAAACCTGCTTACTCACCACCTCAAGGTTGAGCGGCAATCCGGCTTCCGCCAGACGCGCCTGCGCCCGCAGGTCCATATCCACCGGACCAGACAGATTTACGCCGACTTCCAGCTGTTCACGCAGCGCGCCGCCGACCTTCAGCTTCACCTTTTCGCCTTTTAACGGGTCGACGTTGAGCGTGCTGTTTAACGTAATATCGACCGGCCACGTGTCGGTCAGTTGCGCCGTGCCGCTGGCTTTTACCGTCCCCTGATTCGAGTCGATATCCAGTGCATCGAGTTTCATGTTGCCGTCAATGCTGCTCACTTTCAGCAGCATGTTATGTACCGTTAAATCCGTATCCCCGGTCACGCGCAGCTGCTCGCCGCGAAACGCTTCAATGTTGAGATTGAGCGGCAGATGGACATCGGTCATTTCCGGCAGCACCGGCTTTGAGAACAGATCTTTTAGCGTTTCGCCGAGCGGTTTTTCATCCGGTTGCGGATTTTGAATCTTTGGTTCGACAACCTCTTCCTGCGCCACTTCCGCCACTTTAGGCAGGGCAATCAGCAGCCCCTGTAATGACGTTGGCTTCAGGGTTAGCGTTTTTTCCTGCCAGTTCAGGCCGGAGGTAAATTCCAGCACCGAAACCGTGGTGTCATCGATTTTGATATTGATGTTGTTCAGCGCCACGCGCGAAAGCGTGATTGGGTAAGGTGTGGAAAGGTTAAGCGGACCGCTCTCTTCCTCTTCAACCGGCGCTGATGGCGGCATCTTTTTGCTGTCGATCGCCACGTTGATATTTTTCAGCGACAGATCGTTGACGCACAGGCTGCTGTCCCACAGGCAGTTAAGCCCCACGGCCAGATGCACTTCGCCAGCATTCACCGCCACGCCAGGTTGGTCATAACGAATATTTTTGAGCGATAAATCCCGCCAGCCGCCGGTGACCTGACCAATCTCCAGCCCCGGAACCCAACGATTCGCCGCTTTGAAGATCAGATGCAGGCCCGAAGTGGTGCCGACGAGGAACGCCACCGTGCCTAACAACAGCAGGATAAAAATCAGCACGCCGAGGCTTATCTTCTTCCATAAACTCATAATTCAGGCCCCAGACCGATGTAAAACTGTAAACCATGTTCATCTTTGTCGCCCACAGGGACAGCAAAGTCGAGCTTGATGGGTCCCACTGGCGATTGCCAGCGTACGCCGACCCCGGCACCGGTTTTGAAATCGCTTCTGCGGATATCGCTGACCGCTTCGCCGCTATCGACAAACATCGCACCCCACCATTTTCCGGTCACGTTGTACTGATATTCCAGCGAGCCGGTTGCCAGCTTCGAGGCCCCTTTCAGCTTGCCGTCGCTGCCTTCAGGCGAAATAGATTTGTATTTGTAGCCGCGAATGCTGCGATCGCCCCCGGCGAAGAAACGCAGATCCGGCGGTACTTTGTCGAAGTCCCCGGTTTCGATCCAGCCGAGGTTGCCGCGCATCACAAAGCGATGACGATCGTACAACGTGCGGATCCAGACGTTTTGCGCCTGGAAGACGGAGAAATCAACGTCTGAACCCCAGGCCGTGTTGGAGTAATCGATGGAATAACGTTGGGAGTCGCCCCAAACTGGCATCAGACCGCCGCGCGAGCGCGTCCGACTGATCATCACGCCCGGATAGAGCAGCATGGTGGTGTTAGTGACGTTACCCTGGGTAAAGTGGTCGAGGCTCCAGCGCAGGTTGATCGCGCGCTGCCAGCCGCTGGAGAGATCCCAGTAGCGGGAAACCGCAAGCGTAGTGGAGTCCTGCTCGGTATCGTTTAAATCGGTACGCTTAAAGCCCCCCTGCACCAGGTAATACTGCTCCAGCGGGTTCTTTAATAGCGGCATTTTATAACTGAAATCAAGAACCTGCTCTGGCGCAGAGATGCTGGCGCTGGTGGTCAGGCTGTGGCCATAGGAGTTCATCCACGGCTTTTTCCACGAGGTCTTCACCCGTGGACCGACGTCAGTTGAGTAACCGACCCCGGTTTCGATGGTGTTTTCTGTTCGCGGCGACACCACACCTTTCAGCGGCAGCACTTTGGTTTCACGGGCTTTATCAAATTCCGGTGCGACGACCACGGAATTAAACCATCCGGTCGCCGACAGACGACGGTTCAGTTCGCCCAAATCTTTCGACTCGTACTCTTCACCCTCTTTAAAGGGCACCAGATTTTGCAGGTACTCATCGCGAATTTGCGAGCCTTCAAAAGTGACATGGCCAAAGCGATAGCGTTCACCGCTGTTGTAATCGATATCCCAGAATGCCTGGCGGCGTTCGAGCGCTATCCCAAGCTGGCTTTTATTAAATTCACTGTCGAAATAGCCTTTGCGCAGCGCCACGCTGGTGAGTGATTTTTTGAAGTTATCATAGTCCCCCTGATTCAGCACGGTGCCGATTGCCGGTCGCGTTTTCAGCAGATCGAGGTAATCTTTATCCGTACGTGCGCCACCGCGCAGAATCACTTCGGTTCCGCCAATCAGCACCGGCTCACCAGGGGTCACTTTGGCAATCAACACCTGGCGTCCTTTCGCCGGCGGCGGACGCAGCTCAAAATCAATGGTGGGCTCAAAGTAGCCCAGCGCTTTTAGCCCTTCGCGGATGGCATCATCAACGCGCGCACGAAAGCGTCGGTCTGGAGTGACTTCATCACTTTGAATCGTGGATAGCTGCGCACGGACGTTTTTCTCCAGCGGTCCTGATAATCCCTCGACCTGTAAGCGAACATTCGCTGCGGCGGCGGAGCCACTTAAGCACAGTAATCCCACCCAACATAACTGACGGATATGTGGCACATTTTCTCCTGAATATCCTTTTTTCCCACCCCTGGAAAAAAATACTATGCCGTTCCTCGGCTTAACAAAAAATCAACAATAAGAGTTGAAAAACAGACGACAACCCAAATATTTCTTATGTTTAACTCTAGACGTATTCACGCCGTTTATTGTGGGCAAAGACGCGTCTCGTTACAACCTTAACCCAAATGACTGATTTCGGGAGAACGGCCATGAGTTTATTTGATAGAAAGCATCTTGTTACTCAAGCAGATGCCCTACCTGGACGCAACACCCCGATGCCAGTGGCAACGCTGCATGCGGTTAACCAACATTCGATGACCAACGTGCCCGACGGTATGGAGATAGCCTTTTTCGCCATGGGATGTTTCTGGGGCGTTGAACGTTTATTCTGGTCATTACCCGGGGTATACAGCACAGCGGCCGGATATACCGGCGGCTACACCCCTAACCCAACCTATCGGGAAGTGTGTTCCGGCGATACCGGACACGCCGAAGCGGTACGCGTCGTCTATGATCCGCATGTTATCAGCTACGAGCAACTGCTGCAGGTGTTCTGGGAAAATCACGACCCGGCGCAGGGCATGCGTCAGGGGAACGACCAGGGGACGCAGTATCGCTCCGCCATTTACCCGTTAACGCCGGAGCAAAACGTCGCGGCACAGGCAAGCCTTGAGCGTTTTCAGGCAGCAATGACCGCCGCTGGCGACGAGCGCACCATTACAACGGAAATCACTACCGCAACCCCGTTCTACTATGCCGAGGACGACCACCAGCAGTATCTGCATAAAAATCCTTATGGGTACTGTGGCATTGGCGGGATTGGCGTTTGTCTGCCGCCACAAGGATAATCGCCACCCTCTGGCGGCTTTACAGTACCTTACGCTATACTAGCTCCTGAAATTGCCGGTCCACTCCCTTCGGACCGGTTTTCAATGTGTATTTCACACGGATTTATCAACTTCTCCCTTCCGAGGATCTGGCCTTAACGGTCGGATAAGATATGTTAAACAGTATTTTAGTCATTCTCTGCCTGATCGCCGTGAGTGCGTTTTTCTCGATATCCGAGATCTCGCTTGCTGCATCACGCAAAATAAAACTTAAACTGCTTGCCGATGAAGGCAACGTAAACGCACAACGTGTTTTGAAGATGCAGGAAAACCCCGGCATGTTTTTTACCGTCGTGCAAATTGGCCTTAACGCGGTCGCTATTCTCGGTGGTATTGTCGGTGATGCGGCATTCTCCCCGGCGTTTTACAGCCTTTTCTCGAAGTACTTCACTCCAGAGCTGTCCGAACAGTTAAGCTTTATTCTGTCGTTCTCGCTGGTTACTGGCCTGTTCATCCTGTTCGCGGATTTAACTCCGAAACGCATCGGTATGATTGCGCCAGAAGCTGTGGCTTTGCGTATCATCAACCCGATGCGCTTCTGCCTGCTCGTCTTCCGCCCGCTGGTGTGGTTCTTTAACGGTCTGGCAAATAACATCTTCCGTCTGTTTAAGATCCCGATGGTGCGTAAAGACGACATCACCTCGGACGATATTTACGCCGTGGTCGAAGCGGGTGCGTTAGCTGGGGTTCTGCGTAAGCAGGAACATGAGCTGATTGAAAATGTGTTCGAACTGGAATCCCGTACCGTACCGTCTTCCATGACCTCGCGCGAGAATATTATCTGGTTCGATCTCCACGAAGATGAGCAAAGCCTGAAGAACAAGGTGGCGGAACATCCACACTCCAAATTCCTGGTGTGTAACGAAGATATCGACCACATCATTGGCTATGTCGATTCAAAGGATCTCCTCAACCGCGTACTGGCGAACCAAAGCATGGCGCTGAACAGTGGCGTACAGATCCGCAATACGCTGATTGTGCCGGATACGCTGACGCTCTCTGAAGCGCTGGAAAGCTTCAAAACCGCAGGCGAAGACTTTGCCGTCATCATGAACGAGTACGCGCTGGTGGTGGGGATTATCACGCTCAACGACGTTATGACTACGCTGATGGGCGATTTAGTCGGTCAGGGTCTGGAAGAGCAGATCGTGGCGCGCGATGAAAACTCATGGTTAGTCGATGGCGGTACGCCGATTGATGACGTTATGCGCGTCCTGGATATCGATGAGTTCCCGCAGTCCGGCAACTATGAAACCATCGGCGGCTTTATGATGTTCATGCTGCGTAAAATCCCGAAACGCACCGACTCGGTGAAGTATTCAGGCTACAAATTTGAAGTGGTGGATATCGATAACTACAAGATCGATCAGCTGCTGGTGACGCGTCTGGACAGTAAACCTACCGTACTGGTACCGAAACTGCCGGATGCAAAAGAAGAGGCAAAGGCGTCTTAACGTCCTGCAGAAACATCAACGGCTCCCATCCAGGAGCCGTTTTTTTAACTACCGCATAGCACTTTGATCAAGCCATCTCAGTTTGCAGACGCAAGACCTGACGGTTAACTTCGGACATCACGGAAAAATGCAGTTTGTCCTTCACTTTTGGGATAAGAATCTTACCCTTATCAAATTCAAAAGCGCCTACATCCTTGATATATAACCGTCCACGAAACAGGATCTTCACGTACTTCGCCACCTGCAGCGGGTTGTATCGTTGGAAAATTTTCATTGTTGTCTCCTGCTGAGCATTACGCCTTTGCGGTACCACAATCGGTCCGACAATCCTCAGGCGCAAATTTTAATGCCCTATGACTATAGACTATCTCGCTCATGTTTCCAGCGTGTATAAGTTTATTTACCTTCAGGTTACAAATATTCAGAATTATCTTTTCAACGCTTCGCTGTCTTCAGTATAAGCCTTCATTTTTCGCAGGATTTGTGCGCCCGTCCGCAAACTGGCATCGCGCTTGCGGGAAAAAGCATCAATCGCACATATGATTAAATTCCAGACCCAAGTGGTCGGATCACCTGCAAAATAAAGAAAGAAGGAAAACCTATGACCTTACAAAAACTGCTGGCGCTGTCATGCCTGCTGCTGCCGATGATTGCCTGTGCGCATTCGTTTGAGACCAACCAGCGCGTACCGCCGGTGGGGATCGCCGATCGTGGCGAACTGATTCTCGATAACGATAAGTTTAGCTACAAAAGCTGGAATAGCGCGCAGCTGCCAGGGAAAGTGCGAATTGTGCAACACATTGCCGGACGCACCTCCGCCAAAGAGAAAAATGCTACGCTGATCGAGGCAATCAAGGCGGCCAACCTGCCGCACGACAAATACCAGACCACCACGATCGTCAACACCGATGACGCCATTCCTGGCTCCGGTATGTTTGTGCGCAGCAGTCTGGAGAGCAATAAGAAGCTCTACCCGTGGTCACAATTTATCGTCGACAGCAATGGCATTGCGCGTAAAGCCTGGCAACTGGATGAAGAGAGCTCCGCTATCGCCGTACTTGATAAGGACGGACGCGTTCAGTGGGCAAAAGATGGTGCGTTGACGCAGGAAGAGGTGCAGCAGGTTATTGCCCTGCTGCACAAATTACTCAGTAAATAGCGACGCGGAAGCCGGGGTTGAGGAATGATTCACGTGGGGTGTAATCCAGAGATTTCCCCTGCCAGTCGTGAACGTGCGCCCCGGCTGCGGCGGCAACGGCGTGGCCAGCGGCAGTGTCCCATACGTTAGTTGGCCCAAAACGTGGGTACAGCTGTGCCTGCCCTTCCGCCACCAGGCAGAACTTCAGCGATGAGCCAATCGACGTGGTCTGGTGCTCACCCAACTGTTGCAGATACTCTTTTAACTCATTGTCAGCATGCGAGCGGCTAATCACCACCAACGGCGGACGCGCGTCACGAACATGGATTTGTTTGCGCACGCCGCACTCTTCTTTCCACGCTTTACCTTCTGCCGCGCTGTACATCACTTTCATCACCGGCGCGTAAACCACGCCCAGTACCGGCTTTCCTTGCTCGATAAGCGCAATATTGACGGTGAATTCACCGTTACGCTTAATGAACTCTTTGGTACCGTCCAGCGGGTCTACCAGCCAGTAGCGCTGCCAGTGCTGGCGAACATCCCAGCCAGGAGGCGCTTCTTCAGACAGGACCGGAATATC
The DNA here is from genome assembly GCF_002075345.1 of Citrobacter braakii. Taxonomy (GTDB): domain Bacteria; phylum Pseudomonadota; class Gammaproteobacteria; order Enterobacterales; family Enterobacteriaceae; genus Citrobacter; species Citrobacter braakii. The sequence goes on along the minus strand of NZ_NAEW01000008.1, from coordinate 92,141 downwards.
CGGCGTCAGCGCCAGTAATCCTTCGAGGATCACCGTATGCGCGGCGATATCCGCCGCCGTGACCGGAGAATCGTCCTGCTTGCTGGTAATCTCCATTGGTTTGATTCCATCGTAGACCTGCATAATGGCATCGCCCGCATTCCGTGCAAGCTGGCATACATGTTCTAACATTCTCCACCTCGTTTCTGTCGTGGTGTTAACTCGTTGTTTTACTTATACCCGATCGCCAAAGGATCCGCCAACTGTGATAGCGTCTGCGGTTTTAAACGCTATATTCATGTCATGATTCACAGTTCTGTAAGCAAGAAGATTTATATACATTTTCTTTTGTGGCTTAGATCTTAAAAGGATGCCCCTGATGATTAAGTTTAGTGCAACGTTTCTGGCCACGCTGATTGCAGCCAGCGTCAATGCCGCGACCGTCGATCTGCGCATAATGGAAACCACTGATTTACATAGCAATATGATGGATTTCGATTATTACAAAGATACGCCGACTGAAAAATTTGGCCTGGTTCGTACGGCAAGCCTGATCAACGCAGCACGTGGTGAAGTCAAAAACAGCGTGCTGGTTGATAACGGTGATCTGATTCAGGGCAGCCCGCTCGGGGATTATATGGCGGCCAAGGGGCTGAAAGCGGGCGAAACGCATCCGGTATATAAGGCACTGAATACGCTGGATTACGCAGTCGGTAACCTTGGCAACCATGAATTTAACTACGGTCTTGAGTATCTGCACAACGCGCTAGCCGGGGCGAAGTTCCCTTACGTTAACGCCAATATCATCGACGTTAAGACCAAAAAGCCGCTGTTTACTCCTTATCTGATCAAAGAGACTGAGGTTGTCGATCAGGAAGGAAACAAGCAGACGCTGAAAATTGGCTATATCGGTTTTGTGCCGCCGCAGATCATGACCTGGGATAAAGCCAACCTCAGCGGCAAAGTGACCGTGAATGACATTACGGAAACCGCACGTAAATACGTGCCGGAAATGCGAGCCAAAGGTGCCGATGTCGTGGTGGTGGTTGCTCACTCCGGGCTTTCTGCCGACCCATACCAGGCGATGGCGGAAAACTCCGTTTACTACCTCAGTGAAGTTCCGGGCGTGGATGCCATTATGTTTGGTCACGCTCACGCCGTTTTCCCGGGGAAAGACTTTGCCAACATCAAAGGCGCAGATATCACAACAGGTACGCTCAATGGCGTTCCTGCGGTGATGCCGGGCATGTGGGGCGATCACCTGGGCGTAGTAGATTTAGTGCTGAATAACGATAGCGGTAAATGGCAGGTTACGCAGGGGAAAGCGCAGGCGCGCCCGATTTATGACGCCGCGGCCAAAAAATCACTGGCTGGCGAAGACCAAAAAATCGTTGAGATCCTAAAAGCCGATCACGATGCCACGCGTGAATTTGTCAGCAAACCAATCGGTAAATCTGCCGACAACATGTACAGCTATCTGGCGCTGGTTCAGGACGACCCGACCGTGCAGGTGGTGAATAACGCGCAGAAAGCCTATGTGGAACATTTTATCCAGGGCGATCCGGACCTGGCAAAACTACCGGTACTTTCCGCCGCTGCGCCGTTTAAAGTCGGTGGACGCAAGAACGATCCGGCCAGCTTTGTCGAAGTCGAAAAAGGTCAGCTTACCTTCCGTAACGCCGCTGATTTGTATCTCTATCCCAATACCCTGGTCGTGGTGAAAGCCAGCGGTAAAGAGGTGAAAGAGTGGCTGGAATGTTCTGCCGGGCAGTTTAATCAGATTGATATCCACAGCAGCAAACCGCAGTCGTTAATTAACTGGGATGGCTTCCGTACCTATAACTTCGACGTGATTGACGGCGTGAATTATCAGATTGATGTTTCACAACCCGCTCGCTATGACGGTGAATGCCAGACGATTAACCCGCAAGCGGAGCGTATTAAAAATCTGACCTTTAACGGCAAACCGATCGATCCGAACGCAACCTTCCTCGTCGCGACCAACAACTACCGCGCCTACGGCGGTAAGTTTGCCGGGACCGGCGACAGCCACATCGCGTTTGCATCACCAGATGAAAACCGCTCGGTGCTGGCAGCATGGATAGGTTCCCAGACAAAGAGCGCAGGCGAAATTCATCCAGCGGCAGATAACAACTGGCGTCTGGCGCCGATTCACAGCGAGACACAACTGGATATTCGCTTTGAAACATCACCGTCTGATAAAGCCGCTGCGTTTATCAAAGAGAAAGGCCAGTATCCACTGAAGAAAGTCGCTACCGATGACATCGGCTTCGCCATTTATCAGTTGGATTTGAGTAAGTAAGACCACGCCGGGTGGCGCTGCGCCATCCGGCAAGCCCGACCGGGTCGTTTACGCTGATGCCGGGACGTCTTCGTTCTTAACGGTATGATTTGCCAAAACCTGCGGCAAATTCACCTCTATCCAGTCCGCCAGCGCTGCGACTTTTTCGCTCACCTGCTCACCCAACGGTGTCAGGCTATACTCCACATGCGGCGGTACCACTGGATATGACACCCGATTGATAAACCCGTCCTGTTCTAACGCCTGCAGGGATTGCGCCAGCATTTTTTCACTGACGCCGCCCATCTTACGGCGCAAATCGCTGAAACGGTGCGTACCGTCGCGCAGCGCCACCAGAATCAATACACCCCAGCGGCTGGTGACGTGTTTTAACACCTCGCGGGAGGGACACTGCTCGGCAAACAAGTTGCCATCACGTAATTGCTGGGAGAGCGTCAAAGCTGTCATTTTCATACTAACCTTTTTGTACGTACTTACTAAAAGTAAGTTTAGGTGTTAATGTGATTAAACACAAGACCAATACCAAAGGAGTTATCCTATGATCGCGATTACTGGTGCCACTGGCCAACTGGGCCAACACGTTATTGAAACGCTACTGAAAACCGTTCCTGCCAGCCAGATTGTGGCTATTGTGCGTAATCCTGCTAAAGCGACGGCGCTTAGCCAGCAGGGCATTACCGTTCGTCAGGCGGATTACAGCGATGAAGCTGCCTTTACCACGGCCTTACAGGGGATAGACAAGTTACTGCTAATCTCCTCCAGCGAAGTGGGACAACGTGCCCCGCAGCATCGCAACGTGATTAACGCGGCGAAAGCGGCCCACGTGAAATTTATCGCCTACACCAGCCTGCTGCACGCCGATCGCTCCCCGCTGGGGCTGGCTGATGAGCATGTCGCAACCGAGAAGATGCTGGCTGAATCCGGTATCGCGTACGCGCTGCTGCGTAACGGTTGGTACACCGAAAACTATCTCGCCAGCGCACCAGCCGCGCTGGAACACGGCGTGTTTATTGGGGCGGCGGGAGAAGGCAAAATCGCCTCGGCGACCCGTGCCGACTATGCCGCCGCCGCCGCGCGCGTCATCAGTGAAGACGGTCATGCCGGTAAAATCTATGAACTGGCGGGCGACGCAGGCTGGACCCTGAGCCAACTGGCGGCCGAACTGGCAAAACAGAGCGGTAAAAAAGTGGTGTATCAAAACCTGAGCGAAGCTGATTTTGCGGCCGCGCTGAAAGGTGTTGGTCTGCCTGCCGGACTGGCGGACATGCTGGCTGACTCAGACGTTGGTGCCTCTAAAGGTGGCCTCTTCGACGACAGCCATACGCTGAGCAAACTGATTGGTCGTCCAACCACGTCGCTGGCAGACAGCGTCAAAGGCATCGTGTAAGTGTTAAAAATTAGTTAATTGTGGTGGCATCCCCGCGCATCCTCTCTGATAATGACATGATGATGCGTGGGGAGAGAATACGTGCAAGGTGTACCTGAGCAGTTTATTGATGAGAAAGACAGCGCCCGCTTTCGCCATCTGGCACAGGTGCCGGGCGTTGAGCTGTATCATGCGCACATCTCGCGTTACGCCTTTGAACCCCACACCCATGAAGCATTTGGTATTGGCGCGATAGAAGCCGGAGCCGAACGTTTTCGCTATCGCGGCACGCAGTACGTGGCCCCCGCCCATTCCGTCGTCACCATGAATCCCGATGAGCTACATACCGGCGAAGCGGAAACCGCCGACGGCTGGCGCTATCGGATGATCTATCTTGAGCCCGATCTTCTGGAAGAAGTCACCGGGATCCGCCACTGGTGGTTTCATGACGTAACGCGTCACGATCCGCTACGCTCGCGCCAGATCTGCTCGCTGATCCATGGCCTGTGGAACACTGAGGATCCGCTGGCGCAAAAAGGGTTATTACTCGATCTGATCGACACGTTCCAGCCGCTGGCCCGCCATGCGCCGGTATTACCGGAGGGAGCGCATCGCTTTGAGCGGGTACGTGAGTATTTGCACGATAATTATATGCACCCGGTCACGCTCGACGAACTGGCGCGGGTTGCAGCGCTGAGTCCCTGGCATTTTCAGCGCCAGTTTAAATCTCATTTCCACGTCACGCCGCACCAGATGCTGATGGCGATCCGCCTGTGGCGAGCCAAAGGTTTTCTCACTCACGGAATGCCCGCCGCGGAGGTCGCTGCCGCAACCGGCCTCACCGACCAGTCGCATCTCACCCGCGCGTTTACCCATCGCTACGGTATTACGCCGGTACGTTATCAGAAACAAGTCGTCCGGCGTTGAACAGCAATCTCATACAATACGGCTGCATTTTTCCTGCCTACACTCGACTTATTGTTAAGCGATGTGGATGTCAAAAATGATTAGCGGCGTGTTGTATGCCCTGCTGGCTGGGCTGATGTGGGGATTAATTTTTGTTGGGCCGCTGATCGTACCGGAATATCCGGCGGTATTGCAGTCGATGGGGCGCTATCTGGCGCTGGGGCTAATAGCGTTGCCGATTGCCTGGCTGGGGCGTGTGCGCTTGCGTCAGTTGACGCGCAAAGACTGGGTCACTGCGCTGGCGCTAACGATGATGGGTAATCTGATTTATTACGTTTGCCTGGCAAGCGCCATCCAGCGCACTGGCGCGCCGGTTTCAACGATGATTATTGGTACATTGCCGGTTGTGATCCCGGTCTTCGCTAACCTGCTCTACAGCCAGCGCGACGGCAAATTATCATGGTGGCGTCTGTCGCCTGCGCTGGTGCTGATTGGTATCGGTCTGCTGTGCGTGAATATCTCGGAGCTGAATCAAGGCTTACCCGACTTTAGCGGCTGGCGTTATGGTTCTGGAATCGCGCTGGCGCTGATCTCGGTAGTGTGTTGGGCGTGGTATGCGCTGCGTAATGCCCGCTGGCTGCGCGAGAATCCAGATAAGCACCCGATGATGTGGGCGACGGCCCAGGCACTGGTAACGTTACCTGTTTCTCTGCTCGGTTATATTGCAGCCTGCCTGTGGCTGAACGGGCAAACGCCGGACTTTGCCCTGCCCTTCGGCCCACGTCCGGGCGTGTTTATCGGCCTGATGATAGCGATTGCGGTATTGTGTTCGTGGGTTGGCGCACTGTGCTGGAACGTCGCCAGCCAAAAATTGCCGACGGTGATCCTCGGCCCGCTGATTGTCTTCGAAACGCTGGCTGGCCTGGTGTACACCTTTATCCTGCGCCAGGAATTCCCGCCGCTGCTGACGGTAAGCGGCATTGCGCTGCTGATTGTTGGGGTGGTGATAGCCGTCAGAGCCAAACCACAGAAACCAAGCGTCGTCGTGGTTCCACAATCATAATGGCCCGAACGGCGCTGCGCTAATCCGACCTACAAGATATTATTTTGTAGGTCGGATTAGACGTTAAACTTTAAACACCGCTACGGTCTGATTCAGTCGTGCTGCCTGCTCTTCGAGCGCAGCGGCGGCGGAAGCGGACTCCTCCACCAGCGAGGCGTTTTGCTGCGTCACGCGATCCATCTCGGCAACCGCCTGACCTACCTGATCGATACCCCGGCTCTGTTCATCAGAGGCCGAGGCTATCTCGCCCATGATGTCGGTCACACGGGTCACGGCGCTCACAATTTCCGCCATCGTTTCACCCGCTTCATGCACCAGCGCCGTACCGGCATTTACCCGATTCCCCGAGTCATCAATCAGCGCCTTAATCTCTTTCGCCGCCTGAGCGCTACGCTGTGCCAGTGTACGGACCTCGCCAGCGACCACGGCAAACCCGCGCCCCTGCTCGCCCGCACGCGCCGCTTCTACTGCCGCGTTCAGCGCCAGAATATTGGTCTGGAAGGCAATGCCGTCGATAACATTGGTAATTTGCGCGATTTTGCTGGAACTGGTGGCAATTTCATCCATCGTACGCACTACGCCATCAACCACGGTTCCGCCTTTCTGCGCCGTCTGTGAGGCATTTTTTGCCAGACTGGTCGCCTGACGCGCGTTATCCGCGTTCTGCTTCACGGTAGCGGTGAGCTGTTCCATGCTGGCAGCAGTCTCTTCCAGAGAGGCGGCCTGCTGCTCGGTACGTGAAGAGAGATCGTTACTGCCGGCGGCAATTTCACCTGCGCCGGTATAGATGGTGTCAGCCCCGTCACGCACCACGCTGACTGTGTTCGCCAGCGCCTGCTGCATGTCGCGAACGTTGACTGCCAGCAGCGCCATCTCATTGCTGCCATCGGCGTTGATGCTGTGCGTCAAATCACCCGCAGCAATGTGGCGAATATGCCCCATCACTTCGTGGAGAGGCTTGAGCAGCACTCGCTGCATTGCCAGCCAGCTGGCGATAATCACGGTGACGACAATCAGCATCACGGCGGATAACAGCCAGATTATCTTCTGGTAATCACTCTCATTGTCCTGCACTCCGGCAGTGGCCAGCGCCGTTTGCGCGCTACGCCATTCCCGATAGACTTCCTGCATGGCCGTTTGCTTTTGCTCGGCATTCTGCTTGAACATCTCTTCCAGCTTACCTTCAGCCAGCAGCGCGTTCATTTTAGCCAGCGTCGCAGAATAGATGCCGTACTGCTCTTCCAGTCGATCGGCCAGATGTTCATCAAGCCCCGGCGTTTCCGGCAGGGCGTAGTATTTATCGTAATGCTCTTTCGATTCGGCCAACAGGCGATTTGCCGTGTTCACCAGTTCCTTCAACTGACCGCCGTTAATCTCGCTAGCCATCGTTCCCTGTAAACGCAACATGCCCCGGTTGAGCGTGACGCGAGCCTGGTTCAGGCTAATCCACGCATCGGTAAACTCGGCCACGTTCTGGCTGGAAAGCTGAGAGACGTTAAAGTTTTGCTTATCGTTATTGAGCGCGCCAATAAAGACGCCCGCGGAGATGAGCTGCATCGCGCCCAGGGCGAGTAACACGGTGATAAGTAAGGTTATCACTTTGATTCGTTTAAACATCTGTAGCCTTTTATTATGCAGGTATTGTCTGAGGTCTAACTATCGGCAGCGGCGTGCGCTTATTTAATCCTGTCGCGCGGCTTTTTTCGCCGCCCCTCTCCTTTCTAATAAGATTCAGCACCTTAACGAAACAAGAAATTTTCGTGACATTCCTTACAAAACACCCCACCCCGAAAGGGTTATATCCTTCGCTATAAGTTGCATTTAATATACATCTTATATTATTGAGAATGAGGTAACGGCAATGTCTTATCGCGATCAACCTTTAGGTGAACTGGCGCTCTCTATTCCTCGCGCTTCGGCCCTGTTTCGTAAATACGATATGGATTACTGCTGCGGCGGTAAGCAAACGCTGGCACGCGCTGCTGCGCGTAAAGAGCTGGATTTAGACGTTATTGAGGCACAGCTCGCGCAGTTGGCTGAACAGCCGCTGGAGAAAGACTGGCGTACCGTGGCACTGGCTGAAATCATCGATCATATCATCGTGCGTTATCACGACAGACACCGCGAACAGCTGCCGGAACTGATTCTGCAGGCCACGAAAGTTGAACGCGTTCACGCAGATAAACCGAACGTACCACGCGGTCTGGCGAAAAACCTGACCATGCTGCATGAAGAGCTGTCCAGCCACATGATGAAAGAAGAGCAGATCCTGTTCCCGATGATCAAACAGGGCATGGGTAGCCAGGCGATGGGACCAATCAGCGTGATGGAAAGCGAACATGACGATGCCGGTGAACTGGTCGAAGTGATCAAACACATCACCCATAACGTGACGCCGCCGCCAGAAGCCTGCACCACCTGGAAAGCCATGTATAACGGCATTAACGAGATGATCGACGACTTGATGGAACACATCAGTCTGGAAAATAATGTGTTGTTCCCGCGAGCTCTCGCCGGGGAGTAAAGATATCGCCGGATAGCGCTAACGCGTATCCGGCCTACGGAATTCAGGCCCGGTAAGCATCGCGCTACCGGGCACTAAAATTAACGCATACCTGCCATACGTTTCTTACCGATAAACAACCAACCCAGACCCAGCGCGATGAACCACAGCGGCGTCACGATCAGCGCCTGGCGGGTATCATCTTCCAGCGTCAGCAGTACCAGTACGAAGACGAAGAACGCCATACATACCCAGCACATCAGCTTGCCTAGCGGCATCTTGTAGATTGATTTTTCATGCAGGTGCGGACGCTGCTTGCGGTACACCAGGTACGAGCAAAGAATGATGGTCCAGACGAACATGAACAGAATCGCCGACACGGTAGTGATCATGGTGAACGCGCCAATCACGCTCGGGTTCACGTAAAGCATCACCACGCCGCCCAGCAGACAGATACAGGAAAAGGTTAAACCTTTCGCCGGAACTGCGCGTTTAGACAGTTTGGCAAACGCTTTAGGCGCTACGCCTTCCTGTGCCAGGCCGAACAGCATACGGCTGGTAGAGAACACGCCACTGTTTGCGGAAGAGGCTGCTGAAGTCAGCACCACAAAGTTGATCAGGCTCGCCGCGGCAGGCAGACCGACCAGCACAAACAGTTCAACGAATGGGCTCTTGGTTGGCACTACCGAGCTCCACGGTGTTACGGACATAATCACGATCAGCGCAAAAACGTAGAACATGATGATACGGATCGGAATCGAGTTAATGGCGCGCGGTAGAGATTTCTCCGGGTCCTTGGTTTCCGCTGCGGTCGTTCCCACCAGCTCAATACCCACAAACGCGAACACGGCTATCTGGAAGCCAGCAAAGAAGCCGCTCAGACCTTTCGGGAACCAGCCACCGTCATTCCACAGATGCGTGAACGATGCCTGAACGCCGGTTGGCGACTGGAAGTGCGTCAGCACCATCACCAGACCAACGACAATCAGGCCGATGATGGCGACGATTTTGATCATCGCAAACCAGAACTCCATCTCACCGAACATTTTTACAGTGGCAAGGTTGAGGCTCAGCAGCAGCACGATCACCGCCAGCGAGGCGACCCAGTCTGAAAGTTCGGGGAACCAGAATTGCGCATACGCCGTAATGGCGACAACGTCTGCCATCCCGGTAACAACCCAGCAGAACCAGTAAGTCCAGCCGGTAAAATACCCGGCCCATGGCCCGAGCAGATCAGAGGCGAAATCACTAAAAGATTTGTACTCCAGATTCGAGAGCAGCAATTCACCCATTGCACGCATCACGAAAAACAGCATAAAACCGATAATCATATACACAAAGATGATCGACGGTCCGGCGAGGCTGATGGTTTTACCAGAGCCCATAAACAGGCCGGTACCAATAGCACCACCAATGGCAATAAGTTGAATATGACGGTTTGTGAGATTGCGCCGTAGCGACTGTTCAGACGAAGCCTCTTCAGCGGCGTCGACTTTTACCTGATCTACCATGTTTTTTCTTCCTGTACCTGTCTGTGTTGTTCAGGCTCTACGGCCTTTAGTGTGTCTATGATACGACGTTCCTGATTATCAGGACTCATCGATATTAGGTAAGAATTGGCGGGATGAATACTAAGATTTAGATATAATGTTAATTTAATGTTTAAAGTGAGTGTCATATCACTCTGATAGCGCGAATCAGCTCACAAAAATACACGCTAACGAGGCATTTGCAAAATAAAATATCGACAACCACGTAACTATAGCTTTTCACGCTATTTTTTTGTTCCCCCCGGCCTCGGAGGGAACAGAAGTCACTGCTTACAGGATCTCAAGCAGCTCAACGTCGAACACCAGCGTGCTGAACGGAGGAATGGACGCACCAGCGCCACGCTCGCCGTAAGCCAGTTCCTGAGGAATAGTCAGTTCCCATTTGGAACCTACCGGCATCAGGGTCAGCGCTTCAATCCAGCCAGGGATCACGCCGTTAACCGGGAATTCAGCCGGTTCGCCGCGTGCGACAGAGCTGTCAAACACGGTACCGTCGATCAGTTTACCGGTGTAGTGCACGCGAACGCGGTCAGTACGCGCTGGAATAGCACCTTCGCCCTGAGTCAGCACACGGAACTGCAAACCGGATTCAGTGCTGTTCACACCGTCTTTCTCACGGTTTTCTTCCAGATATTTGACGCCATCAGCCGCCATAGCCTGGAAACGCTCGCGACGAACTGCATCAGCGCGTTCGTGGATTTCACGCAGTGCGCGATGCACAACATCAACCGGCACTGCCGGGTGCTTACCTTCCAGCGCGTCAGCGATACCCGCTACCAGCGCTTCAGGCAACAGTCCTTCCAGTCCGGATTCACTCAGCTGTTGTCCTACCTGCAAACCAATGCCGTAGCTTGCTTGCGCTTCGATAGTGTCAAAAGTCGGGTTAGCCATCATATTTCCTTTCATCGGATGTAAAGTAGCGGGCAGCATATCAGCCATGCCGCATCCGGTAAAACTTTGTCTCGGGAACAGATGACAAATCGCGAGGAAACATAAACAATAGGAATACCCCGCGTTGACGTCACGAAAGCGGGTAATATGACGAACATCATAGCATTAGCCATCTATACTCTATGATCGAGGAACGAGACGCGGAGCAGGAGGAAAGCCATGCCCGGGCGCTTTGAATTAAAACCAACCCTGGCGAAAATCTGGCATGCACCGGACAATTTTCGCATTATGGATCCGCTACCGCCTATGCACCGACGCGGCATTATAATTGCTGCTATCGTGCTGGTGATAGGCTTCCTGCTGCCCTCCAGTGACACCAGCGATGCCCCTGTGGTTACGCGTACTGCCCAGCTGGATTTACAGTCACAGTCGCAGCCGCCGACCGAAGCTCAACTGCAGGCACAGTTGGTCGCCCCGCAAAACGATCCGGGCCAGGTCGCTCCGCTTGCGCCTGAGCCAATCCAGGAAGGAGAACCAGACGCGCAGCCGCAGGCTCAGCAATCTCAGCCGCAGACGCAACCTTTCCAACAGGATAGTGGAATTGAGCAACAGTGGCGCTCCTATCGCGTAGACTCGGGCAAAACACTGGCGCAGGTATTCCGCGACCATAACCTCCCGCCAACCGATGTATACGCAATGGCGCAGGTTGAAGGTGCCGGAAAACCGCTGAGCAACCTGAAAGACGGCCAGATGGTACAAATCAGGCAGAATGCCAACGGCGTGGTAACGGGATTAACCATTGATACCGGTAATGGTCAGCAGGTACTGTTTACTCGACAACCTAACGGCAGTTTTATTCGCGCCCGTTAACCGGCACACCTGTAGACCTGATAAACACAGCGCATCAGATATCAAGGTGAAGCGTCAGCGCTTCACCTTGTTCACCCACCAGATCCCGGAACAGACCAGCACCAGCGCCAGCGCATATTTCCATTCGAGAATGTTTTCGCCGAGGAATATCGCCGACAGAACCGCCCCCGAAACCGGGATCAGGAAGTTAAACGGCGCAATCATCCCCACGCGGTTATGCTTGAGCAGAATACTCCACAACGCAAAAGCGACCGAAGAGAGTAATGTCAGGTAGCCCAGAATCGCCACTGAAGACGCGCCGTGTACGGTCAGCGTGCCACCAAAAGCGTAGCCGCCGATAACCAGCGCCAGACCGCCGACACCCAACTGATATCCTGTCATTACCGTCGGGTCTACCGTCTGAGAAATGCGTTTACCGTATAACGTGGCGGCAGAAAGAATAAAGGCCGCCATCACCACTGAACCGTCCCCTAACAGGCTGAAGTTAAAATCCAGTCCGCTGCTAAAGTTCACCACCATTACGCCGGTAAAGCCCAGGATACAGCCCAGCACTTTGTTGTAGCTCAGCTTGTCGTTCTGATAGATAAAATGGGCCAGAAGCACGCTGAAGAAGGTGCCGGTCGCGTTCATGATCGACCCTTTCACCCCCGTCGTGAACGCCAGGCCAATATAGAAGAAGATGTATTGCAGCGAGGTTTGCGTCAGTCCCAACAGCGTGAGCTGACCGTACTGACGCGGGCTTAACCGGCCAATCGGTTTACGCTGCGCCACCGCCAGCAATAGCAGCAATAATCCAGCAAACAGGAAGCGATAGCCGGCAAAGACAATTTTTGAGGGAATGTCATCCGTGGCAATCTGGAAGATCTCATATCCGCTTTTGATCGCCGGATAGGCGCTCCCCCACAGCAGACAGCAGAACGCTGCGCTCAGGTAGACAACATTTTTACGCGCAAACAGAGGTTGGTGCGTTGGTTCCATTCCATCACCATTTTAAAATAATGTTTTATTTTTATGATTATCCCGAAAAGGATAAAGAATAGCCAGAGCGAAAAGCGGAGGGAACAGAAAAGCAAAACGCCGACACAAGGCCGGCGCTTTTACGCGGTAATCAGAATAAAAACTTATTCTGCAACTACGTTTACAGTCAGCTTAGCAAACACTTCGCTGTGAACCTGGAAGCTCACTTCGTGCTCACCAGTGGTACGCAGAACGCCGTTCGGCAGACGAACTTCGCTCTTAGCTACTTCAACGCCAGCTGCAGTTACAGCGTCAGCGATGTCGCGAGTACCGATGGAACCGAACAGTTTACCTTCGTCGCCAGCTTTAGACGCGATGGTTACGGTTTCCAGTGCGTTGATTTTCTCAGCACGAGCTTCAGCAGCGGACAGAACGTCAGCCAGTTTAGCTTCCAGCTCAGCGCGACGCGCTTCGAAAAATTCAACGTTTTTCTTGGTAGCAGGAACAGCTTTACCCTGTGGTACCAGGAAGTTACGAGCATAGCCCGCTTTAACGTTAACCTGATCACCCAGGCTACCCAGGTTTGCTACTTTATCAAGCAGAATAACTTGCATTACCTTATCCTCTCAAAGTCGTATTAATGGACCGTGACCGATTACTGATGACGATCAGTGTACGGCAGCAGGGACAGGTAGCGAGCGCGTTTGATAGCGCGAGCCAGCTGACGCTGGTATTTTGCACGGGTACCGGTGATACGGCTTGGGACAATCTTACCGCTTTCGGTGATGTAGTTTTTCAGCGTAGCGATATCTTTATAGTCGATCTCTTGAACGCCTTCCGCGGTGAAACGGCAGAACTTGCGACGACGGAAATAACGTGCCATATGGCTAGTCTCCAGAATCTATCAATTCAATCTGCTCGGCATGCAGAACCATTTTGCTCAGGCCGTTCTTTGCCTTGTGGCAAGAGATGAACCCCTGAACGGTCACTGCGCTACCGACCGTTATACTGTGAGTAATGGCCTGGTTTTCGTGTCCGCTAATAATAACGGGCATTTGGCACCACGCCTGCCGGTGAAACCCGGCTTCCTCCTGCACAGAACGATGCTCAAGCACGAACTGGCAATGAGGAATTCCTGATGGACTGACCTTTCGAAGGGGAGCCCTGCACACGGTGCCGGACAACGCCAGACGGTTGGTCATCAGAAATTACTCTTCAGAATCCCCAGCTTCAGCATCATCTGCGGTTTCGTTAGCGAAATCATCGCGACGTTCACGACGCTCGTCTTTCGCTTTAACCATCGGAGATGCTTCGGTAACAGCGTGTTTAGTACGCATAACCATGCTGCGGATAACGGCATCGTTGAAGCGGAAGGTAGTTTCCAGCTCATCGATCACTTCCTGCGGCGCTTCAACGTTCAGCAGAACGTAGTGAGCTTTGTGCAGTTTGTTGATCGGGTAAGCCAGCTGACGGCGGCCCCAGTCTTCCAGACGGTGGATCGTGCCTTCTGCACCAGTGATGGCAGCAGTGTAGCGTTCGATCATACCCGGAACCTGTTCGCTCTGGTCAGGATGGACCATAAAAACGATTTCGTAATGACGCATCGAATTGCTCCTTACGGATTATTCAGCCTCCTGTCTGGGTCAGCCGAGGCCCGGGGAGGCAAGGAACGTGTTAAAGGTCGGCTGAAAAATTGACGCGTCATAATACTGGCGCCTGCCACTAAACTCAAGGTAATTGTACGATTATTTATCATGTCGCCATTAATACATATCCAGCAGCATTTTGACGCTGATGCAAATGGAGACAATGACAATCATGGGTCGGATAACTTTCTTGCCGCGCGTTAGTACGACCGTCGCGCCAAGACGTGCGCCGAGGGACTGCCCGGCAAACATCACCAGCCCCAGTGACCAGATCATTTTACCGCCAAAAATGAAGAACAATATCGAGGCGATGTTGGACGCCAGGTTAATAAAATTCGAGTGAATTTGCGCCTTATCGATGCTGTATCCCCACAGCAGGATATAGCTGAGGGTATAAAAGGAGCCAGCCCCGGCACCGAGAAAGCCGTCATAAAAGCCAATGAATCCCCCGCCGATCAACGAGAAGAGAAACAGGGATACCTGCTGCTTTCTTTTCGGTTCGCTGAGATTTGGCGCAAAAATAAAGTAGATAGCGACCGCGATAATCAGGATCGGGAGCAGTTTCTTCAGCAGCTCCGGTTCAATGAACTGGATAAGCGTCGTTCCCATCGCAGAACCGATAAAGGCAGATAAAAACACATACTTGTGCTCCTGCACGTTGATATGCCCCCGGCGTAAAAAATAAATCCCGGAGGTCAGCGAGCTGCCCAGCGCCTGAATTTTATTGGTTGCCAGCGCATTCGCCGGGGGTAAACCAGAAATTAACAGTGCGCCAATCGAGAGAAAACCACCGCCGCCCGACACCACGTTAATAAAGCCTGCCACCAGCGCGACCATAAACATGGTCACAAAGTAGCTGAAATCCATGAATGAAGTATCCATAAGTTTTTGCCTTATTATCATAAAGTTATATTAATTATCCGGCTCACTATAAACGGCGTACTCACCCGATTAAATTGACTATTTGGTAAGTGCTTATGCGCGAAAGACAGGTATTTTTCACCGCGCGGTACACACCAGCGGCCTGTTAATAAAAGAAAAGATGGTCATGCGGTAATTTTTTGAACAACTGCATCAGAAATGGTCGCTATCGACTGCGCCGGTAACGGTTAAAATTACATCAGAAGCTAATCACTCACAGGAGAGAGGCAACCAGAGACCGCAGTCGAGGAGGTACATATGCGAGCCCGTGTTTTGACCCTTCTGGCTATGCTTTTGCTTAGTGCAAATGCAACGGCAGCCATCAAAATTGACAATCATCAGGCCAGGAATATGGATGATGTGCAGAGCTTAGGCGTCATTTACATAAATCATAACTTCGCCACTGAAAGTGAAGCCACTCAGGCCCTGAATGAAGAGACCGATGCGCAAGGCGCAACCTACTACCACGTGATCCTCACCAGGGAACCCGGTAGTAACGGAAATATGCACGCCAGTGCAGATATTTACCGCTAGCACCAGAAATAACCAACGAGAACATTGCCGCAGTTTAATTTGCCCCCTTCACAGGGGGCTTTTTTTGCAACAAAGTCCCACAGCCAGATCAATAACATCCCCTGAATGATTGGGCTCCAGGACTTAGTCGTTACTTCTGTCCGTAATAGGCGTTTGGACCGTGCTTACGCATGAAATGCTTATTCATCAGATAACAGTCGATGGGGCTAAGAGCCGGATTAATACCACGCGCAATCCATGCCATTTTTGCCACTTCCTCCATCACCACGGCGTTATGTACCGCATCGTGAGCATCCTTGCCCCAGGCAAACGGGCCATGCTGGTACACCACTACGCCAGGCGTATGCAAAGGTTCCACCTCCCCCAGCGTTTCGACAATCACCTTGCCGGTATTTAGCTCATACTCGCCCTGAACTTCAGCTTCAGTTAACGCCCTGGTGCAGGGAATATCGCCAAAGAAGTAATCCGCATGCGTCGTGCCGAAAGAGGGAATTGCCAGACCCGCCTGCGCCCATGCCGTCGCGTGGGTTGAGTGGGTGTGCACCACGCCGCCGAGAGAAGAATAGCGGCGATACAGCTCCAGATGGGTGGCGGTATCAGAAGAAGGACGATAGCGCCCTTCCACTACGTTGCCGGCCAGATCCACAACCACCATGTCATCTACCTGCATCGTTTGGTAGTCGACGCCGCTAGGCTTAATCACCACCAGACCGCGCTCGCGGTCAATGGCGCTGACGTTCCCCCAGGTGAACGTCACCAGCCCGTAGCGCGGCAAATCCATATTGGCCTCAAAAACCTGCTGTTTAAGTTTTTGCATTACACCGCCTCCACCAGACCTGCGCTGGCCATTCGCGCCCTCACCCAGTCGCGCGCCTTCGCGACTTCACGTGCCGGGTCGTCCGACGTTTCACTCCACATCTCAATCAGGTATGGTCCGCAGTACCCACTCTGTTTGAGCGTCGCAAAACAACGTTCGAACTCAACAACCCCTTCACCAAACGGCACATTTTTGAATACACCGGGTTTGGTATCCTTCACGTGTACGGCAACGATATGACCCATCCCAGCCTGCAGCTCCATCTGCACGTCGTTATCCCACGCCGACAAATTGCCAATATCGGGATACAGCTGGAACCACGGATTGTTGAGATAGTGGGCATAACCCAGTGCCTTGCTGATCGAATTCATCAGCGGATAATCCATGATTTCCATCGCCAGCGTCACCTGCGCGCGGCTCGCCATCTCCACGCTCTCTTTCAGCCCATCGCGAAACCGACGACGCGTTTCGTTATTGGCCTGCTGGTAATAGACGTCGTAACCCGCCAGTTGAATAACGCGAATACCGATATCCTGCGCAAACTGAATGGCTTTACGCATGATCTCCAGCCCCTGTTCGCGCACCGCATCATCTTCACTGCCAAGCGGGAAACGACGATGAGCGCTCAGGCACATGGACGGTACGCGTATCCCTGTCTCGGCGATAGCGGCCACCAGCGCCAGTCGCTGCTCGCGGCGCCAGTCAAGACGCGCCAGGCGATCGTCGGTCTCATCAACCGATATTTCGACAAAATCAAAGCCCAGTTCCTTCGCCAGCTGCAAGCGTTCCAGCCAGCACTCCCCGCCGGGGAGCGCTTTTTCATAGATACCGAGCGGGACCTGTTTCGACAACATAGTCGCTCCTTATCCCCACAGTTGGGCGATGGAACGTTTGAACTGACGCGCAGCGTCTACCGGAGAGGCAGCATCGCGAATGCTGCGTCCGGCAATAAAGACGTGGATAGGGATCCCCTGGAACAGCGGCAGATCCTCCAGCGCCAGGCCGCCGGTGACGGTGACCTTAAAGCCCATATCAGAAAGGCGTTTGATGGCGCTGATATCTGCCTCTCCCCACGCCACACCCGCCGCCTGCGCGTCACGGCTGCGGTGATATACCACTTGCCCAATGCCCGCGTCACGCCACTCCTGCGCCTGCTCCCAGGTCCAGTAACCAGTCAGTTCAATCTGCACGTCGCCATTAAATTCTTTCGCCACCTCCAGCGCCCCCTTGGTGGTGTTGATATCCGCGCAGCAGATGACGGTAACCCAGTCAGCGTTGGCTTCGAAACACATGCGCGAGAGGATTTTACCCGCGTCGGCGATTTTGGCATCCGCCAGCACAATTTTATGCGGATAAAGCGCCTTCAGATCGCGTACGGCGCGCACCCCCTCAGCCACGCAAAGAATCGTGCCCACCTCAATGATATCGACCTCTTCGGCAATCAGACGCGTCGTTTCATAGGCGGAAGACATTGATTGGTTATCCAGCGCAACCTGCAACATAGGTAATGACATTTTGGTATCCTTTTAAACAGCCGCCGCAGTGGCGTTATCAATTAAATCCAGCACTTCCTGCGCGGTACGGCAGGCACGTAAACGGTCGAAATTGGCTTCGTCGTCAAAGAGATTCACGATCTGCATGATGCCGACTTCCTGATGTGTGTTGGCGTCTACTGCCGCCATGGTGATCAGGATGTCGACCGGGTCGTTATCTTCGTGGTTAAACACCAGCGGTGTTTTCAGCGTCACCAGCGCAAAACCGGTTTTCTTGACTCCTTCCTCCGGACGGCCGTGCGGCATTGCCAGGCCGGGCGCAATCACAAAATACGGGCCGAACTGTTCGACTCCGTCGAGGATGGCCTGGTAGTAGCGTGGTTCAACCACATCAGCCTTAACCAGCAGATCCACGCTCAGCTTTACCGCTTCCTGCCAGGAGCTGGCCTCGGCCTGTAAAAGGATGGCGTTATTGTCTGCCAGCGAATCACGTAATTTCATAGGCCGCCTCCTTACTTCACGTCCTGAGGGAAATGCGCGTTGATCACTTCCAGCAGTTTTGGTCCAAAATCGGCGGGAGACAGCATGTTGCGTACGCCAACAACATATTTATTGCCCGATACGGTAATCTCACCGGCGATATGGGTAGAAGCGATGATGATATCCGCGCCGCTCAGTTCACTTTTGTATTCACCTACTGCGCAACTGTTTACCGTATGGTCAATATTTGACTGGGTTAAAAACTGATCCACCTTCATCTTCATGATCATGGAACTCCCCTGCCCATTGCCACATACAGCCAAAATACGTACGGTCATAATCGGAACTCCTTATTAAGCAGAGTGTTCTGCCAGTTGTTTTTCTGCGTCTTCCTCAGCGCGCAAGGTGCGTCCTGCGAAAAACATATAAGCCAGTGCAATCAGAATAATAACGGCCATAAACACGATGCCGATGGAGGCAAAGCCCTGCATCATCGGCGGCGCCAGAATTGACCAGTCCGCCATGCCCATCCAGGCGCTCATCCCGGTGAGCTTCACCGCCCAGACGCAGCCGAAGATTTCAATCATCCCCATCACCAGGCAAATCTTGAGCGCCGCGCGCCAGCCGCCAAAGTGGTTAGCAAACACGCCGATAGTCGCGTTCGAGAAGAACATCGGAATAAAGCCAGGGATAATCAGAATAGAAGAGCCGCAACCCACCAGGATGCCCACCGCAATCAGTTGGCCGATGGTGCCCCACATAAAGCCCCAGACCACCGCGTTGGGCGCAAAGCTATAAATCGCCGCGCAGTCGATAGCCAGCACTGCACCCGGGATCAGACGTTGAGAGATACCGTTGAACGCTTCTGAAAGCTCAGCAACGAACATACGTACGCCCTGAGTGATGATGAAAATAGCGACGGCAAACGAAAAACCGGTCTGCAGAATATAGACCGTCCAGTGGGTTTTACCCGCCATCGCCTGAACCACATCAATGCCGAAAGAGAGCAGGATCGCGCCGAAGAAGAGGGTCATAACAATCGCGGTAGAAACGATGTTGTCATGGAAGATATTCAGCCAGCCCGGCAGCTTCAGATCTTCAACACTCTCCTCTTTCTTACCCAGATAAGGCGCGACTTTGTAGGCAATCCATGAAGCGAACTGCTGCTGGTGACCGATGGAGAAACCGCAGCCGTCGGTCACTTCCTGCGTCGGCTTGTACATCATATTGGAGGTAATACCCCAGTAGAGGGACACCAGCACCGCGGTGCAGATGATGGTGGTCCACATCGGGTAACCGAAGATGAAGAGAGAGACGGCAATCAAGCCCGCCTGCTGGAACATAATGTGGCCGGTCAGCATGATGGTGCGAATGCCGGTAATACGCCGTAGCAGTACGTAACAAATATTCAGCGCCAGCGCCAACAGCACAGCATAACCCACCCAACTATAGGCATCGCCCATACGTTCGATGGTTGCCATCATGGAGGCATAGGTATCGGAAATCGCACCATTGATACCGTAAACTTCGGACATCTTCGCCACCACCGGTTTAAACGTGCTGGTCAGAATGCCCGATCCCGCTTGCAGCAACATAAAACCGATAATCGTTTTGATCGTGCCTTTGATAATAACGCTGACGCTTTTACGCAGCAGGATGTAACCAAGACAGGTCACAATACCCAACAGCAAGGGCGCGTTGGTCATAACCTGATTAAAAAAGACGGTAAAGATGTTGTAGAGGATCTCCATAACGATCTCCAGTAGACGAAGTTGCTGAACATTCATTACAGATGCCCAGGATGTTGTGCCCTCACTCTAATTTTCAAAAGTAATCACAACAAGATTGAATTTGATTAAATGTGATGCAGTACGCAAATAATTCACACACTTGTGGAGTGGCTTTACTTCTAATTCATCATTTCCAAAATAAACTCTATTAAAACAATAAAATACAAAACAAACACTCAAGTAAACCATCCTGTCACGCTGTGATTTGCTCACATTTCCCCGCTGAACACCAAAAATCAACGCATTGCCTTCTTGAAAAAATGATGTCAATATCAATCAAAACAAATCACAAATTGACTTAATCTGAATAAATATGAAGGTAAATGCGATGAGTAAAGTAAAAAGCATCACGCGTGAATCATGGATCCTGAGCACATTCCCGGAGTGGGGAAGTTGGCTGAATGAAGAGATCGAACAGGAGCAGGTCGCCCCGGGCACATTCGCTATGTGGTGGCTTGGCTGTACCGGCATCTGGCTGAAGTCGGAAGGCGGGACGAACATCTGCGTCGATTTCTGGTGCGGGACGGGTAAACAGAGTCACGGTAACCCGCTAATGAAAACCGGCCACCAGATGCAACGCATGGCTGGGGTGAAGAAACTGCAGCCAAACCTGCGCACCACGCCGTTTGTTCTTGATCCGTTTGCAATTCGACAGATCGATGCGGTGCTGGCGACACACGATCATAACGATCACATCGACGTGAATGTCGCGGCCGCCGTCATGCAAAACTGCGCCGATGACGTACCATTTATCGGGCCGCAAACCTGTGTGGATCTGTGGATCGGTTGGGGTGTGCCAAAAGAGCGCTGCATCGTGGTAAAACCAAGCGATGTGGTGAAAGTGAAAGATATTGAAATTCATGCGCTTGACGCGTTTGATCGTACGGCATTAATCACGCTACCTGCCGATCAAAAAGCGGCAGGTGTGCTGCCGGATGGTATGGATGCACGTGCGGTAAACTACCTGTTCAAAACACCGGGCGGAACGCTGTACCACAGCGGAGACTCGCACTACTCTAACTACTACGCAAAGCATGGCAACGAGCACCAGATCGATGTTGCGCTCGGCTCCTATGGTGAGAATCCGCGCGGGATTACGGACAAAATGACCAGCTCCGACATGCTGCGCATGGCGGAAGCGTTGAATACGAAAGTGGTGATCCCTTTCCATCATGACATCTGGTCAAACTTCCAGGCCGACCCTCAGGAGATCCGCGTACTGTGGGAGATGAAAAAAGATCGACTGAAGTATGGCTTTAAGCCGTTTATCTGGCAGGTGGGCGGTAAGTTCACCTGGCCGTTGGACAAAGATAACTTTGAATATCATTATCCGCGCGGCTTTGATGACTGCTTCACGATTGAACCGGATCTGCCGTTTAAATCCTTCTTGTGACCCCTACAAAATGCCGGGCTATTCCGGCATTTTTTCCCATTTACTTTAGTATTTCCAGGCTATTTCAAATATCATCTTTTCAAATCAATTTGTATCGGAATAGCTCATGACTGAAGCACAAAGACATCAAATATTGCTGGATATGCTGGCGCAGTTGGGCTTTGTTACCGTTGAGAACGTGATTGAGCGTCTGGGGATTTCACCAGCCACAGCACGCCGGGACATCAATAAACTCGACGAAAGCGGCAAACTCAAGAAAGTCCGCAATGGCGCAGAAGCCATTACCCAGCAACGTCCGCGCTGGACACCTATGAATCTGCATCAGGCGCAGAACCACGATGAAAAAGTTCGCATTGCCAAGGCCGCATCCCAACTTGTAAATGCGGGTGAAAGCGTGGTGATCAACTGCGGATCAACCGCCTTCCTGCTTGGTCGTGAAATGTGCGGCAAGCCGGTGCAGATCATCACCAATTATCTGCCGCTGGCGAACTATCTGATCGACCAGGAGCATGACAGCGTGATCATCATGGGAGGGCAATACAACAAAAGCCAGTCCATCACGCTTAGTCCGCAAGGCAGCGAAAATAGCCTGTATGCCGGACACTGGATGTTTACCAGCGGTAAAGGGTTGACCGCGGACGGATTGTATAAAACCGATATGCTAACCGCGATGGCTGAGCAGAAGATGCTTAACGTAGTGGGTAAACTGGTGGTGCTGGTCGATAGCAGTAAGGTCGGTGAACGCGCGGGGATGCTGTTCAGTCGCGCCGATCAAATCGATATGCTCATTACCGGCAAAAATGCTAACCCTGAGATTCTGCAACAACTTGAAGCTCAGGGCGTAAGCATCGTGCGCGTTTAAAGGTGCTGGCGAAAAAACGTTACCGTCGCTGCCAGCGCCTCTGGCGTGATGCGGTGGCGTACGCCCGCTTCCCACAGGCAGGTTAAATTGTTATCCAGCCCTGCCTGAATCAGCGCCTGCTGTAAGCGGAAGGTTTCAACCGCGGGCACCACATCGTCCTCCTGTCCATGCCACAACAGCAACGGTCTGTCGGCCAGGCGTTGTAGTTGATGCGTAACGTCCCATTCGGCGAGCGGTGCGATAACGGCATCGAACTCCGCCTGCTGCTCTGGCGTCTGGACTCGTAAAGGGGGAAAAAGCGTCTGTGCAAGACGGGTAAAATAGCCCGAACCCATCAGGCTGGCTACACATTTAACCTCGGAATGGCGGGCCATAATGCCCAACGCCGTCATGCCTCCCATCGACGCCCCCGCAACAGCAAGTCTTTCATCTGATAGCCAATTTTCCGCCACCAGCGCCGCACGTAACGTCGTAAACTCCTGCATGTTTTGCTGCAATATATGCCAGAAGCGGAACATTCGCTCCTGAGCATCACCTTTGAAGCGGGCACCATGGTCGGGCGCATCTGGCATGACAACCCGGAATCCGGCCTGAGCCAGAGCAACGGCAAAATAGCTATAGACCAGACTTGAAGATGTAAACCCGTGATAGAAAATAATGCAAGGGAGTGAACACTCGCGTTTGCCAGCCGGAACGGCGTGCAAGACAGGGATACCAGCCAACTGTCGTGTTTCAATTTCGATCATTTGTCGCCTCTTTTTTTCTGGTATGCCATGCAGCAATACTTAACGCAAGCGAATGTGTTCGGCAATGATTCATAATGTTGAGAACTGGGTTACGCTTTCGCAACATTTTCATTCGAAAATCGCGTGAGAGATAACACTTCGGGAACATTCCCCTAAAGGGAAATTAATAAGGCACTACACTATGGCTATCAGGAAACGAGATAGAGTTATGCGTCGGTTTGCCTCTTTATTGCTGGTGATGCTTTTAAGCGCCTGTAGCGTGCTACAGGGAACGCCCCAACCCGCACCGCCCGTTGCCGACCACCCGCAGGAGATCCGCCGTGACCAGAGTAATGGGTTACAGCGAATAGGAACGGTCAGCTCGCTGGTAAGAGGCTCTCCGGATGATGCGCTGGCAGAGATCCGTGACAAAGCCGTCGCGGCTAAAGCTGATTACTACGTGGTTTTATTAGTGGATGAAACCATCGTGACAGGCCAATGGTATTCACAAGCTATTTTGTATCGTAAATAACATTGGGTTGGAATTTAGTCAGCTTTACATTGCTTTGCGCCGCTATGCGTTTACCTGTGCACAATAAACCAACAGCAGGAAGCTTGAGGTTTATGATCGCGATGGAATGCCCTGCCGTGTGTAGGGGTACGAATAATGGAGCTGACGATGAAACAATCACTTGCCTTATCCTCACTGCTGCTTTCTGCCGGACTGGTAGGTACTACGGCGCAGTCTGCCGAGTTCGCCAGTGCTGACTGCGTTACAGGCCTGAACGAAATTGGCCTGATATCTGTCAGTAACATTGCAGGGAATCCGCAGGATGTAGAACGAGTAGTCGCGTTAAAAGCGGATGAACAGGGTGCCTCATGGTATCGGATCATTCAGATGTACGAAGACCAGCAGCCCGACAACTGGCGCGTACAGGCCATTCTCTATGCTTAACAGATTGCCGGATGGCGTAAACTTATCCGGCCTACATTGAATGTAGGCATGATAAGGCGCGCCAGCGTCGCCATCAGGCATATTATTACCGTAATCCCCCCGTTGCCCGCAGGAGCAAGTCGTTCAGCACCTGCTCGGACAATCGTAGTCCACCACGCGTATCGATCATCATTTGACACCAGGCCTGCGCCACTGGCGGAGAGGCATAGCGCAACATCTGCGCCCCGCAACCGAGCAGGAAAAGCTGCTGTGTAATCTCCCGTCCCAACTCCTCGCTGGGTTTACGTAAACGCTGCTGTAGTTGACGTACCCTTCGATCGTAATGTCGGTCTTGCCCTTTTACCTCAGCAAAGGCTTCGCTGAGCATATCGTATATGCCGGGTTGTTTTGTCAGCACCCGCAATACATCGAGGCACATAATGTTGCCAGAGCCCTCCCAGATACTGTTTACCGGCATCTCACGATACAGGCGCGGCAATTCACTCTCCTCGCAGTAGCCAATCCCGCCGAGCACTTCCATCGCCTCTGCAACAAACGGCATACCGGCCTTGCAAACAGAGAATTTCGCTGCTGGTGTGAACAACCTGGCCCACAGAGATTCTTGGGCATCAGCGCGACGGTCCCAGGCCCGCGCCAGTCGGAACAGTAACGCCGTCTGACCTTCCAGTTGGAGCGCCATCCGACCTAATACCTGGCGCATCATCGGTTGTTCAATCAATGGTTTGCCAAAAACCTGTCGCTGGTGCGCATGGTAAATCGCGACAGAAAAAGCACGTCGCATCATGCCATGACTGCCGAGCGCACAGTCAAAACGCGTCATCCCACCCATTTTCAGGATATGACGTATACCTTCCCCTTCTTCACCCAATAGCCAGCCAATCGCATCGTGGAATTCAACCTCGCAGCTGGCGTTGGAGCGATTGCCTAACTTATCTTTCAGCCGCTCCAGACGAATAGCATTACGCTGCCCGTCGGGTAAAAATCGCGGTACAAAAAAGCAGGATAAACCTCCCTTTGCCTGAGCCAGCACCAGATGGGCATCGCTTTGCGGCACGGAGAAAAACCACTTATGTCCCACCAGCCGATACGAGCCGTCTGTAAGACGTTCTGCCTGAGTGGTATTGCTCAGCACATCTGACCCCCCCTGCTTCTCGGTCATTCCCATGCCGATCAATAACCCACGCTTTTGCCCTCCTGGCAGTAAATGCGAGTCATAACGGTCGCTTAGCAGCGGCGTAAACCAGTCGTGAAAGGGGGCAGGTAACATCTGAAGTAACAACGGCGTGGCGGCAAAAGTCATGGTAACCGGACACAACGTGCCCGCTTCCACCTGCGCATGCAGCATGAAACGGGCCGCCCGGGCAACAAATGTTCCCTGCCTCGCGTCTTCTTCCCAGGCCAGATTATGTACTCGATTGGCGCACAATCCCTGCATCAGCAAATGCCAGGCAGGATGAAAACGCACATCATCCAGCCGCTGACCCTGCGAGTCGTAGCGCAACAACTCGGGTGGAAAAGCATTGGCCAGACGGCCAAGCTCAAGCGACTCGGCAGTCCCTAGCTGCTGACCAATACTGGCGAGAAGATCGCTATCCCAGCCAGCGCCTTCACGGATAACCGCTTCACACAGCGCGCCATCGGACAGATATAAGTTGCTGTTATTGAGCGGTACAGGTTGGTTAAAAACGGTATGCGTTTGCCAGTGCATTGTGTCTCCCTCCGTCAATGGCCGTCACCTTAAGTATGGTCAGGCAGAGGGCTGCACGCATGGGACAACGGTCACAAAAAAGCCATCCCGAAGGATGGCTTGAGAGAAGAGAGAAATGAGGGAGATAGTTTAGCCGCGCTGGCGTACAGCCTCAAACAGGCAGATGCCCGTCGCAACTGAAACGTTCAGCGACGAAACGCTCCCAGCCATCGGGATGCTGATCAGTTCGTCACAGTGTTCGCGGGTCAAACGACGCATACCTTCACCCTCTGCGCCCATCACCAGCGCCAGACGTCCGGTCATTTTGCTCTGGTAGAGAGTATGGTCAGCTTCACCTGCGGTTCCGACGATCCAGATATTCTCTTCCTGCAGCATACGCATAGTGCGCGCCAGGTTGGTCACACGGATCAGCGGTACGCTTTCTGCCGCGCCGCAAGCCACTTTTTTCGCCGTTGCATTCAACTGCGCAGAACGATCCTTCGGTACGATAACAGCATGGACGCCAGCAGCATCGGCGCTACGCAGGCATGCCCCCAGGTTATGCGGATCGGTAACACCATCGAGGATCAAAAAGAACGGCTGATCGAGCGTAGCAATCAGATCCGGCAGATCGTTTTCCTGATACTGACGACCCGGCTTCACGCGAGCAATAATTCCCTGATGTACCGCACCCTCGCTTTTCTCATCCAGGAACTGGCGGTTAGCCAGCTGAATGACAACACCCTGTGCTTCCAGTGCGTGGATCAGCGGCAGCAGGCGTTTATCTTCACGACCTTTGAGAATAAAGACGTCCTGGAAGCGCTCAGGCGCACGTTCCAGCAGAGCCTGCACCGCATGGATGCCGTAAATCATTTCACTCATGAATGTACTCGTTAATAGTTTATGCGTAACGCGGGCAACGCGAGGTTGCCCGACTTACTGTTTATGGCTGTTATTGCGCGACTTTCTTTTTCGTCGCGCGTTTAGCTTTGGTGGCGGCAGCGATTTTAAGCGTTTTTGCCGATGGTTTTTTCGCTTTTTTATCGCCTTTCTTCTCAGCCGTTTTTTTATCCGCCTGAGGTTTGGCTCTGCCTTTCTTCTCGCCGCGGAAAGCGCTATCCGGCTCGAAATTCACTTTTTTGCCCATCTGACGACGCTTACCGGTATTTTTACCCGCATCGCCTTTTTTCGCTCTTTCACGCGCGGTTTTACCTTCATTGCGTGGTGCACGTTCGCTGGAGATCAAACTGAAGTCAATTTTACGCTCGTCCATGTTGACCGCTTCCACGCGAACTTCCACGCGATCGCCCAGGCGATACATTTGACCGCTGGATTCCCCCGTCAGACGCTGCCCAACCTGGTCAAAACGATAGTAGTCGTTATCCAGGGAGGAGACATGCACCAGACCGTCGATAAACAGCTCATCAAGACGGACGAAGAAACCAAACCCGGTAACGCTGGCGATCACGCCTTTGAAGACATTACCTACCTGATCCAGCATGAAGTCGCACTTCAGCCAGTCAGAGACGTCGCGTGTGGCTTCGTCAGCACGGCGCTCGGCCATCGAACAGTGTTGACCCAGCTGCAGCATCTCTTCCATCGAATAATGGTAGCCCCCCGTTTCCGTGGTGTTGCCTTTATGGCCCTGCTCCTGCGCCAGCAGATACTTAATCGCCCGGTGCAAGGAGAGATCCGGGTAACGACGGATCGGCGAGGTGAAGTGTGCATAAGATTGCAACGCAAGGCCAAAGTGACCGCGGTTTTCCGGATCGTAAATCGCCTGCTTCATTGAACGCAGCAGCATAGTTTGCAGCATTTCTGCGTCAGGACGGTCAGCAATCGACTCCAGCAGTTCGGCGTAATCACGCGGCTCGGGTTTATTACCGCCGGGCAGCTCCAGCCCCAGCTCCGCCAACACCGAACGGAACGAATTAATCGCTTCGGTCGTCGGCTTATCGTGAATGCGGAACAGTGCCGGCTCTTTGGCTTTCTCAACGAATCGCGCCGCTGAGATGTTCGCCATGATCATGCACTCTTCAATCAGTTTGTGCGCGTCATTACGCTGCGTCTGCTCAATACGCTCAATACGGCGTTCAGCATTGAAGATAAACTTCGCTTCTTCACTTTCAAACGAGATACCGCCACGCTCTTCACGCGCTTTATCCAGCACTTTGTAGAGGTTATGCAGCTCTTCAATGTGTTTAACCAACGGCGCGTACTGCTCACGCAGTTCCTGATCGCCCTGCAGCATGTGCCAGACCTTGGTGTAGGTCAGACGCGCATGGGAGCTCATAACCGCTTCGTAGAATTTAAAGCCTGTTAAGCGGCCTTTCGACGAAATGGTCATTTCACAGACCATACACAGCCTGTCCACCTGCGGGTTGAGCGAACACAATCCGTTAGACAGCACTTCCGGTAGCATCGGAACAACCTGCGATGGGAAGTAGACGGATGTGCCACGGCTGCGCGCTTCCTGGTCCAGCGGAGTCGGCGGGCGAACGTAATAGCTTACGTCAGCAATCGCCACCCATAAACGCCAGCCGCCGCCGCGCTTCTTCTCGCAGTAAACCGCATCATCGAAGTCACGCGCATCTTCGCCATCGATAGTGACCAGCGGCAGGGAGCGCAGATCGACACGCCCGGCTTTCGCTTCTTCCGGCACTTCTTCTTTCAGTCCGGCGACCTGTTTTTCGACCGCCTGAGGCCAGATATACGGGATTTCATGAGTACGCAGCGCCATATCAACGGCCATGCTGGTTCCCATGTTGTCGCCCAGGACTTCAACAATTTTACCCACCGCTTTAGTGCGACGCGTCGGACGCTGGGTCAGCTCAACCACGACCACGAAACCCATACGAGCACCCATCACCTCTTCCGGCGGGATCAGGATATCAAAGCTCAGGCGGCTGTCGTCAGGGACGACAAACCCAACGCCAGCGTCGGTGAAGTAGCGACCGACAATCTGGCTGGTTTTCGGTACCAGTACGCGCACAATACGCGCTTCGCGACGACCTTTACGGTCCGCTCCCAGCGGCTGTGCCAACACCTGATCGCCATGAATACAGGTTTTCATCTGCTCGCTGGACAGGTACAGGTCATCTTTGCGGCCTTCAACGCGCAGAAAGCCGTAGCCATCACGGTGGCCAATAACGGTACCTTTCAGCAGGTCAAGACGCTCCGGCAGCGCATAGCACTGACGACGAGTGAAGACCAGTTGCCCGTCACGCTCCATGGCGCGCAGGCGGCGACGCAGCGCTTCTTGCTGCTCTTCACCTTCAATGTTGAGTTCAGCGGCCAGCTCATCGCGGTTGGCCGGTTTTTCACGTTTAGTTAAATGTTCGAGGATAAATTCCCGGCTCGGGATAGGATTCGCGTATTTTTCTGCTTCGCGTTCCTGGAAAGGATCTTGTGACATCGAGGTTCCTCCATTGTCAGCTCTGATGAAGATTTTCGTCACTCCACCAGCAATAATTTATAAAGCGGTTGATTCTCTTCAACCAAATCAGCAAGTGTGTAGTTGTCCAGTTCCGTGAGAAAACTTTGCACTGCCTTAGAAAGCGCCTGTTTAAGTCGACAGGCTGGGGTAATGTGGCAAAACTCGCTGCTACAATTGACCAACGATAGTGGTTCCAGCTCGCGAACCACATCACCAATACCAATATCCTTAGCTGGTTTACCCAGGCGGATACCGCCATTTTTTCCTCGAATAGCAGTAACGAAGCCCGCACGGCTAAGTTGATTGATTATTTTGACCATATGATTACGGGACACGCCGTAGACTTCTGTCACCTCAGAAATACTGGTCATACGTCCTTCGGGAAGTGACGCCATGTAGATTAGCGCACGTAATCCGTAATCGGTGAAACTTGTTAACTGCACATCAACCTCAGGAAAAGGGATAAAACGGATAAACCTGGTGGTATTAATTACATTGATGATAAACCAGCCACCAGCCAGGTCGCTAATTTATTTCAGTTCAGGAAGGAAAAAAGCGAGGAACTTACGTGATTTTAAGCCGGATTATGATGCAAAGTGCCTCATCCGGCCTAAGATAATGCAAGCGCAGCGCCATTCGACGCCACGCTATAACCAGAATTATGCGTCGAACGGGTCGCGCAGGATCATGGTTTCAGTACGGTCTGGGCCAGTTGAGATAATATCAATCGGCACACCGGTCAGTTCTTCAATACGCTTGATGTAGTTCAGTGCTGCCTGCGGCAGACCGCTACGTTCCTTCACACCGAAGGTGGATTCAGACCAGCCCGGCATGGTTTCGTAGATCGGCTCGATACCTTTCCAGTCGTCTGCAGCCAGCGGGGTAGTCGTTACTTCACGGCCATCCGGCATACGATAAGCGACACAGATTTTCACCTCTTTCAAACCGTCCAGTACGTCCAGTTTGGTCAGGCAGAAGCCAGACAGGGAGTTAATCTGTACTGCACGGCGTACCGCAACGGAGTCCAGCCAACCGGTGCGACGACGACGACCGGTGGTCGCGCCATACTCGTTACCTTGTTTGCACAGGAACTCGCCAACGTCATCAAACAGCTCAGTCGGGAACGGACCCGCGCCTACGCGTGTAGAGTAAGCTTTGATGATACCCAGAACGTAATCCACATAACGTGGACCCAGGCCGGAGCCGGTCGCCACGCCACCTGCGGTGGTGTTGGAAGACGTTACGTACGGATAGGTACCGTGGTCGATATCCAGCAGGGTACCCTGTGCGCCTTCGAACATGACGAAATCGCCACGCTTACGCGCCTGGTCCAGCAGATCGGAAACATCAACAACCATAGAGGTCAGGATGTCGGCAATCGCCATCACATCATCCAGCACTTTCTGGTAGTCAACTGCTTCAACTTTATAGAAATTCACCAGCTGGAAGTTGTGATATTCCATCACTTCTTTCAGTTTTTCAGCGAAGGTTGCTTTATCAAACAGATCGCCAACGCGCAGACCGCGACGAGCTACTTTGTCTTCATAAGCCGGACCGATGCCACGACCGGTAGTACCGATCGCTTTCTCGCCACGCGCTTTCTCACGAGCATTATCCAACGCAACGTGATAATCAAGGATCAGCGGACAAGCTTCAGACAACAGCAGGCGCTCGCGAACCGGGATGCCACGATCTTCCAGTCCTTTCATTTCTTTCATCAGCGCGGACGGAGACAGTACAACACCGTTACCGATGATGCTGATGACATTCTCGCGAAGAATACCTGATGGAATAAGATGGAGGACGGTTTTTTCACCGTTGATTACGAGAGTATGGCCTGCGTTGTGACCACCCTGGTAGCGCACAACATATTTAGCCCGTTCAGTCAGAAGATCGACGATCTTCCCTTTACCTTCGTCACCCCATTGGGTGCCCAGTACGACGACGTTGTTACCCATTTTTCAAAATCACCGTTTGCTTAAAAATGGATTCTACCACCGCTTTTTCAGATATACAGCACTTTTTGCATGCGAAAATCCGCAAAATAGGCTACTTATTGATCAGCCAATCGTTTTCCTCAACATGTAGTAGACCACAACGCCCGCAACCACAAGACCTCCACCAAAACGACGCAAAGTATTTTCGGGAAGTTGCGCCATTGCGGAAATCATTTTCTTCCACGCGCGGGGATAAAGCATAGGGCCCAGGCCTTCCAGCACCAAAACCAGCGCGAGCGCCAGCAAAATTGTTGAATTCATCCATCGTCCTTTTATAAAAAGAAAACCACCGCATCCCTGGGGATGCCGGTGGTTTTGCTGGTTTAAAACCGCTGGAACTTTATTAGCGTGTCGTAGTGCTCGGTGTCTTCATGTAGCGGAAGAAATCGCTGTCCGGGCTCATGACCATCACGTCCTGGTTGCCTTCGAAGCTCTTCTCGTA
The DNA here is from genome assembly GCF_002075345.1 of Citrobacter braakii. Taxonomy (GTDB): domain Bacteria; phylum Pseudomonadota; class Gammaproteobacteria; order Enterobacterales; family Enterobacteriaceae; genus Citrobacter; species Citrobacter braakii. The sequence goes on along the minus strand of NZ_NAEW01000008.1, from coordinate 60,555 downwards.
AGCACGCAGGCTACGGATGAAGGCGTAGAAGTCAGGATCCTGGCTGAACGCATCGGCAAACAGTTTAGCGGCTTCTGCATCGCCTTCACCGCGCATGATGCGGCCTTGACGCTCAGATTCTGCCAGCGTTTTAGTCACTTCATAATCCGCCGTGGCACGCAGTTTTTCCGCTTCTTCCTGACCTTGTGAACGATGGCGACGCGCTACCGCTTCACGCTCAGCGCGCATACGGTTGTAGATAGCCTCAGACACTTCAGCAGGCAGGTTGATTTGCTTGATACGCACGTCAACCACTTCGATGCCCAATGCCGCCATACTGTTCGGGTTGATGACCGGTACTTTACCGTTTGTTTCAGCCTGAACACGCTCAGCCGCTTCGGCAATCGCGCTATCTGCCGCCGGAGTCGCGACTTCATCTTCCGTGCCAGCAGAACCGGAGTTTAGCGCATCACGAACTTCCAGCGTCAGACGACCGCGGGAATCGGTAACGATGTCTTTCACGTCCAGACGACCAATTTCAGAACGCAGACGGTCAGAGAACTTACGTTTCAGCAGGACTTCCGCCTGAGAAACATCGCCACCGCCCGTTGCCAGGTAGTAACGGCTAAAGTCACTGATGCGCCACTTAATGTAGGAGTCAACGATCAGGTCTTTCTTCTCTTTGGTAACAAAGCGATCGGCCTGGTTGTCCATGGTCTGAATACGCGCATCCAGCATCTTCACAGATTCAATAAACGGAATCTTGAAGTGCAGGCCTGGTGCCACAACCAGCGGCTTGTTTTCATCGTCACGCAGAACTTTACCAAAGCGCAGAGTAATCCCGCGCTCGCCTTCTTTGACCACAAAGACAGACATGAACAGAACTACCAGAACGATGATGATAATCGCAATAACTGACTTACGCATCGTTATTCCCCCTGACGCTGGTAGTCGTTACGCTGCGCGTTCGCGCGGCGTTGGTCCATAATATCGCCCTGACTGGTGGACGAGGTATTGCTTGCTCCAGTGCCGGACGTCGTTGCTGGCGGCAGACGCAGCAGGTTTGAACTGCTGTCACTCTTTGCTGCTGGCGCACTACCGCCTTTCAGCATTTGATCCAGCGGCAGAACCATCAGATTGCTGCCCTTATCGTTAACCAGGACTTTGCGGGTATTGCTCAGCACTTTTTCCATGGTTTCGATATACAGACGCTCGCGAGTAATTTGCGGTGCGGCTTTATATTCCGGCAGAATTTTTGCGAAACGAGCCACTTCACCCTGTGCTTCCAGGATGGTTCGCGTTTTGTAAGCACGCGCTTCTTCCAGAATACGCTGCGCCTGACCGTTAGCACGTGGCTGAACTTCGTTGGTGTACGCTTCTGCTTCACGGATGTACTGCTGCTCGTTTTCACGTGCTGCAATGGCATCGTCAAACGCGGCTTTTACTTCTTCCGGCGGACGTGCTGCCTGGAAGTTGACGTCCAGCAGGGTGATACCCATGTTGTACGGACGGATCGTTTCTTCCAGTTCACGCTGGGTATCGCTACGAATAACGGTACGCCCTTCGGTCAGGATACGGTCCATGGTGTATTTACCGATAACCCCACGCAGGGCGCTGTCGGTTGCCTGACGCAGACTGTCATCCGCGCTGGTTACGCTAAACAGGTAACGCTGCGGATCGGTCACGCGGTACTGCACGTTCATTTCAACGCGTACGACGTTTTCGTCAGAGGTCAGCATCACGCCGGATGCGGCAAGTTCACGCACGGCTTCCACGTTGACCGGAGTCACTTCGTCGACAAAGGTCGGTTTCCAGTTCAGACCCGGTTCAACCAAATGGCTGAATTTACCGAAGCGTGTCACCACGCCGCGTTCCGCTTCTTTAATGGTGTAGAAACCGCTGGCCGCCCAGATAATGACGATAGCTGCCGCTGCGATAGTAAAGACTCGACCACCCAATTGCGGACGAGGGCCTTGCGATGAGCTACCGCCGCCAGAACCAGCACCTTTACCGCCACCCAGACCACCGAGCTTTTTACTCAGTTTGCGGAAGATATCATCCAGATCGGGAGGTCCCTGATCGCGACCACCTTTGTTTCCATTTCCCTCAGGGTTGCCGCCAGGTTTGCTGCTTCCCCACGGGTCGCGGTCTTGTCCGTTATTACCGGGCTGATTCCACGCCATTTTTGTGCTCCATATTTGTTATGCGATGCTATACCTGCGTATTTTGCGCTGCCGATGCGTTGGCTACGCCCTTTAATCTCAGTCACATAGTTGACTATGCTCCTGAAGATTTCAGGACTTGCCACCTTCATGCTGCACAAAACCCACAAGGTATAGAGGCGAAAAAATCTTCAGGCCATATCCGTCAGGTCAGACAATATAGTCTTCCAGTGCCGGTTCTTGTTTACAGAGGCGACGCCAGTCTACGATCGGCATACGAACCTGCAGACCTACGCTGCCGTCCTCCTCCATCCACTCTCTTTCTATTGCCTGAAGTTGGTAAAACCGGCTTCTCAGACGCCCTTCCTGCGGCGGCAAACGCAACGTATGCTGCGCCACCTCACCGGAAAGTCGCTCAGTCAAAGCCTGAAAAAGCTGTGGTATACCTATTCCCGTTTGCGCTGAAACCCAAACGCGAATGGGTTTATTCTCTTCATCTCTGTCGATACGTGGTTCAAAATCATCCAGCATATCGATTTTATTCATCACCAGCAGAGTCGGGATCTCATGCGCATCGATCTCTTCGAGCACCGTGTCGACGGCCTCGATGTTTTCCTGCACACGAAAATCTGCAGCATCAATAACATGCAGCAGCAATGTCGCCTGACGCGTTTCCTGCAGGGTGGCCTTAAACGCCGCCACCAGGTCGTGCGGCAAATGACGGATAAACCCTACGGTATCCGCCAGCACGGTTTCACCGACGTCCGCTACGTCTATACGGCGCAGCGTTGGGTCCAGGGTTGCAAACAGCTGATCCGCTGCGTAAACCCGGGCTTCGGTGATCTGGTTGAACAGGGTGGATTTTCCGGCGTTGGTATATCCCACCAGTGATACGGTTGGGACATCCGCTTTCTTGCGCGACTGTCGCCCCTGCTCACGTTGCTTTTCAACTTTTTCCAGGCGCGACTGTATTTGCAAAATGCGATTACGCAGCAAACGACGGTCGGTTTCGAGCTGGGTTTCACCCGGACCGCGCAAACCAATCCCGCCCTTTTGCCTTTCAAGGTGGGTCCAGCCACGGACCAGACGAGTAGCCATATGGCGCAACTGCGCCAGCTCAACCTGCAACTTACCCTCATGGGTGCGCGCACGCTGGGCAAAAATATCTAAAATAAGACCTGTCCTGTCGATAACAAGACACTGGCACAACTGTTCCAGGTTACGTTCCTGGGCGGGGCTTAGAGCATGATCAAAAATCACCACCGCAGCGCCAGTCGCTTTTACGGCTTCCGCAATTTCGATTGCCTTACCTTCACCAACAAAATACTTCGGGTGCGGTGCTTTACGGCTCCCGGTAATCACCTGCATTGCTTCGACACCGGCGGAAGAAACCAGAGATTCAAACTCCTGGAGGTCTTCCATATCTTTGTCTTGCGAAAAATAGATGTGTACCAGTACCGCCTGCTCACCGGCATCATAACGGTCAAACAAGCGTCAACCCCTTAATATATATCAACGGGGAACGCAGGATCGCTGGCTCCCCGTGTGTAAAACAGCTAACAACCTTATTCGGTTTCTTCGCTGTCCTGTTGCGCAGATGAACCTTGCGCGTTGCTACCGTGATGGTAGTTGCTGCCAGTGCCGCCGGTGGCATTATTGCTGTGATGAGAAACCGGGCGAGACGGGACAACAGTAGAAATCGCGTGCTTATAAACCATCTGGCTGACCGTGTTTTTCAACAGGATCACGAACTGATCAAAAGACTCGATTTGACCTTGCAGCTTAATACCATTCACCAAATAAATAGAAACTGGAACACGTTCCCGACGCAGTGCGTTCAGGAACGGATCTTGTAAAGATTGCCCCTTAGCCATTCTCTCTTTTCCTTATATGCTTATTTGTACTTTGAACCTTTCGATTCTGAAAAATTGCGCACGATACGTTTCAATTGTACACATTCAGTTCGCGATAGCACCAACAACCTGTAATACTTCGTTTCGCGCCTGGTCAGGCTTTTCACTGTCAAGCCAGTGCACCCCTTCCCAACCACGCAACCAGGTTACCTGTCGCTTCGCCAACTGCCTCGTGGCGCAAACACCTCTATAAACCATTTCATCGTATGAAATTTCGCCTTCAATGTATGACCACATCTGGCGATACCCTACACAACGAATGGAAGGCAAATCCGTATGCAAATCTCCACGGGCAAATAGCGCCCGGACTTCTGCTTCAAAACCTGAAGCCAACATCTGATGAAAACGCTGCTCAATTCGCTGATGGAGCAGTTCACGGCTCGCCGGGGCGATAGCAAACTGATGCACCTGATACGGCAAAGCATCTCCTGACGTTTGCGTCAGCTCCGTTAAAGTTTTACCCGAAATGAAAAAAACTTCCAGTGCCCGGGAAAGTCTTTGCGGATCATTTGGATGAATACGCGCCGCAGCCACCGGATCTATTTCCTGAAGCTGTCGGTGTAACGCGTCCCACCCATGCTCTGCCGCCTGCTGCTCAATTCTTGCCCTGACTTCCGGATCTGCCGACGGTAACGGCGACAGCCCTTCAAGCAAGGCTTTGAAATATAACATTGTGCCACCCACCAGCAGCGGAATACGCCCCGCGGCGGTGATATCGGCCATCTCGGCTAACGCATCGCGGCGAAAATCCGCAGCAGAGTACGCCTGGGACGGATCGCGGATATCCAGCAACCGGTGCGGCGCGGCCTGTAATTCATCTGCATCAGGCTTGGCTGTACCGATATCCATCCCCTTGTAAATAAGGGCGGAATCAACGCTTATCAACTCTACAGGCAAAACTTTACGCAATTCAATTGCCAGTGCCGTTTTACCGGAGGCCGTCGGCCCCATCAAAAAAATCGCCTTTGGCAGGCTCACCTTACGGGTATCACTCATGTTTCAGGGCATTCATTACCGAATGTAAATCAACAGGTTGTAACAAACCACCCGGCGGTGCCTTCACGAGTTGTGGGCAAAGCCGCTCAACATCCGCTAACAGCGTAATCGCCTGAGCCATGCTCCACTGCGGATGCTCGCTAATCAGATTACGTGCAATCCACTGTGCAATATTGCCCGGTTCGAATTCGGACTGCTGCGCCAGGTAGCCTATCAGTTCAGGAATCAAGATTTGTAAATTTTGTTGGCGTAAGGGTAAAGGCACCGCCCGGATGGTCACATGCTGCGCATCCAGTTGAAATTCAATACCCAACTCAGCCAGTTGGCTCTGCCCTTTTTGCAGCGCCGCTTTTTCATCAGCGGTCACTTTTAGACGTAAAGGGATCAGTAACGGCTGAGCGCATACGACGCCCTGGTCCGGCGTTAACTGCGCCTGACGTAGCCAACGTTCCGCCACCGGCAATGCCAGCAACCGAATATGACCATCGCATTCGAGTAATGCGCAGTCCGTACCGACAATGGTTAGCACCCGCCCAAAGCCCTGACTGCTGCCGGTCAGAGGTGCTGATGGCGTTTCAGAAACCGGCGTTTTACGCGGCGGAACCGGCGTCTGTAGCAGTTGCTGATAAATCTCACCCTGCTGCTTTTGATATCCAGGTTGGGCATGAGGCCAGCTGGCCCCCGTCTGACGGCCACCACTACTGCCAGCGCCAGCAGATGCTGAGTAACGCGGCGTCGCAGGTTCACGCGCCGGGGCCGGTTCGGCAAAATGGTTACGCCCGGCCGCGACGCGGTTTTCCGGGATGTGCCTTGGGGCGGGCTCGTCGTCATCAGCCAACGGCAGCGGCGTTTCAAGCTGCTGTTGCAGGACGCTCAACACGCCCTGGTAAATAAAATCATGCACCAGGCGGGACTGATGAAAACGGACCTCATGTTTGGCGGGATGTACGTTAACATCCACCTGATGCGGGTCGATTTCCAGATACAACACAAAAGCGGGCTGCTGATCGGCTCCCAGCTTATCTTCACAGGCCTGACGAATAGCATGGTTGATCAACCGGTCGCGCATCATCCGGCCATTCACATAGCAGTACTGGATTTCCGCCAGCGCCGCCGTTGTGTGGTTAGGATCGGCCACCCAGCCGCGCAGCGTTAAATCGCCATGCTGCCATTCAATCGCCAGCGCATGTTCCAGAAACGGCGTGCCGCAAATCGCGCCCAGTCGGCGCTCCTGCTGCCCATCCGCGGCCACTGCCCGGTACTGACGCACCACTTTGCCGTTGTGCGACAAATTAATCGTCACATCAAAACGTGCCAGCGCAATGCGGCGGATTATTTCGTCGATATGATTAAATTCAGTTTTCTCGGTGCGCATAAACTTGCGCCGCGCCGGGGTGTTGTAGAACAGATCTAACACCTCCAGCGTGGTTCCCACCGGATGCGCAGCGGGTTTAACCGTCACATCCATGTCGCGCCCTTCGGCATAGGCTTGCCAGGCTTCAGGTTGTTCTTGCGTACGCGACGTCAGGGTTAAACGAGAAACGGAGCTGATACTGGCCAGCGCTTCGCCGCGAAACCCGAGGCTCACGATGGCTTCGAGATCGTCAAGCGAGGAAATTTTACTGGTGGCATGACGCGCCAGCGCCAGCGCCAGCTCGTCTTTTTTAATCCCGCAGCCGTTGTCACGAATACGGATAAGCTTCGCGCCGCCGCGCTCAATATCAATATCAATGCGCGTCGCACCGGCATCGATACTGTTTTCCACCAGCTCCTTCACCACTGACGCAGGCCGTTCTACCACCTCGCCTGCGGCAATCTGGTTCGCCAGCTGTGGCGGTAGAACCTGAATCGGCATGGCTAATCCTTAATTTGTTAACGTGTTACCAGGCGATACCGCACTGGCGGTTTGCGCCTGTGTGCCCTGAGGCCCGGTTTGCATCGGGTGCGCCTGGAAATAGTTACGCAATCCTTTGTAAATTGCCTCGGCCAGCTGCTGCTGGTAGTCATCACTCGCCAACAGACGCTCTTCGCTGTTGTTACTGATAAAGCCGGTTTCAACCAGCACTGACGGGATATCAGGCGAACGTAATACCCCAAGGCTGGCGTGTTCCGGACGACGCTTATGCATCGAGCCAATACGTTCTAACTGGCCGATCATGCTGGTCGCTACATCATACCCAACGCGTTGCGAATGACCGAACTGCAGATCCAACACGGCCTGGCTGAGATAAGGATCGGACTGGCTGTTTGCCAGAACATCACCCGCCCCACCCAACAGTTCCGATTGCTTTTCGTGCTGTTCCAGCCAGCCGGCCATCTCACTGTTTGCCCGACGGTTTGACAGTACCCAGACGGAAGCACCAGTGGCATCCCGGTTTGGCGCAGCATCCGCATGAATAGAGACCAGGAAGTTGGCGTTTTGTTTACGCGCAACGTCTGAACGCCCCATCACCGAGATAAAGTAATCGCCATCACGGGTGAGTACGCCTTTAAACATCGGGTCATCATTGAGCAAACTGCGCAGTTTGCGCGCTACGGCAATAGTGACGTTTTTCTCACGTGTGCCACCGGGACCAATAGCGCCAGGATCCTGCCCGCCGTGTCCGGCATCAATGGCGATAACTACTTTTTCGCCGTTACTGGTACTGGCGCGCGCCGCAGGTCGTGTGGAGGTATTACTGTTGGTTACCATCGTGGTGCGATCGTTTTCCGCTTTAAACGGATTACGCGCAGGCTCGGCAGGGCGCGGGGCGATAACCGGCGCTTCAACACGCTTCGCAACCACTGGAGGTGGTGGAGGCGGCGGTGGCGCATCAGCTTTGATGGTAAACACGACGGTATAATTGCCGCCGTTCTGGCGTTTTACGGCTTCGGCTTTGCCGTTCTCGGTTAAATCCACAACCAGGCGCAGAGACTGCGCATCTTTTGGCGTGCCGGAACGGATAGATTTCACCAGATTATTGCCGCTAAACAGCAGCGGTAACCCCTGAATCACACCGGTTTGTTTAATATCCAACGCGACGGTTCGTTTCCCGTCCTGCGAAACTGCGTATTCAGGATCGCCAATAAAGCTCAGCGTAATCCGCGCTTGTTGATCGCCATTGGACACCTGAAGATCGGAGAGGCTGGCGGCCCCTGCCTGCGCGCACAGCAGGACCAGTGTTGCCATCAGCCAGTTTCTGATGCGATAAATCATCCCGCCACCCTTAAGGTTAATCGGCTAAACGCGCCAGCAATAAATCACCCGATGAGGAGACTGCGCTTATGCGCGCCTCTCGACCTTGCGCCTGATATTCAATGTGTATTTCGACGTCCGGGTCTGGCAGTACACCTTTACCTTGTTGCGGCCATTCCACCAGGCAGATGGCGTCATTGGCAAAATAATCGCGGATCCCCATAAATTCCAGCTCCTCTGGGTCCGCAAGTCGGTACAGATCGAAGTGATATACCATCAAATTATCGAGCGAATAGGGTTCAACCAGCGTATAGGTGGGGCTTTTTACATTTCCTTTGTGACCTAACGCCTGCAGGAATCCCCGGCTGAAAGTGGTTTTACCCGCCCCCAGGTCGCCGTACAAATAAATTACCGTCGCGCCATCACAGGCTTTGGCTACCCGCAGTCCCAGGTCTAAAGTCGCCTGCTCATCAGGTAGTGGAATTACTCGATTCATCATGATAAACGTCAATCACATCAGGGTTAACAATACGCTGTAGCGTGGTAAAGAGATCTGTCGCCAGCATGCCGCGCGTACCAAAACGCGCCGCCAGCACATCCGCCGCCGCACCGTGCGCGACACAGCCCGCACATGCCGCATCATACGGGGTAAGCTTCTGTCCGAGCAATGCGCCAATAATACCGGAAAGCACATCACCCATTCCGCCGCTGGCCATTCCAGCATTGCCGGTATCAATAATACCCAATTCGGCCTGTTCGGCAGCAACAACCGTACCCGCGCCTTTCAGCACGACGACGCCTCCGTACCGTTTTACCAGACGTTGTGCACAAAGTAATCGATCGTCTTCAATTTCTGCAATGGAACAGCCCAGAAGTCGCGCGGCTTCACCAGGATGCGGCGTGATCACGCGATTGTGACGTTTATCGGGGTTGATTGCCAGCAGGTTCAGCGCATCCGCATCCCAGAGCATCGGTTTGCGAAAATTCTCTACCTTCTGCAGCGCTTTTTTACCCCATTCCTGCTGACCAAGCCCTGGTCCTATCACCACAACATCCGCCCACGCCAGGCTCTCCTCCAGAGTCTGCGGCGTCAGCGTATCGACCATCAGTTCCGGTCTGGCAGTCAGAATAGGCGCAATATTTTCACTTCGGGTCAGCACTTTGACCAACCCGGCTCCTGCACGCAGCGCCGCTTCACCGGCCATGCGTATTGCGCCAGCCGTGCCGTGGTCACCACCGATGATCACCAGCCGACCGTGGGAGCCTTTGTGCGAGGTGGGTCGACGCGGCGTTAACCAGTGTACAAGCTGTTGAGCATCAAACCGTTGCAGCGGCGCGTTCTGCCCCGCCAGCCAGTCGTCCAGTCCGAGTGCGTTAACATGCAGGCGTCCGGTGACATCGCGCGCTTTACCGGTTAGCAGACCAGGCTTCAACGCAATAAAGGTCACGGTGTGCGCCGCATTGATAACCGCGCCCGGCGCCGCGCCCGTCTGCGCCAGCAGGCCGGATGGAATGTCTATCGCCACGACAGGGGCAGGATGGTGATTGGCACGTTCGATCAATGCCGAGAGAGGCTCACGCGGCGCGTGTTTTAAGCCCGTGCCTGACAGCGCATCAATAATGATGTCCACGCGATCTGGCCAATTGATATCCGCAGCATGAATGACGCCACCGGCGTTAAGCCAGGCGTCGCGCGCCTGCTGTGCTTCCTCAGGGAGCGCTTTATCACTCTCCTGTGCCAGCAACGTAATATCAAGCCCCTGAGCTTTGGCAAGCCTTGCCACCACGTAACCATCACCACCGTTGTTGCCATGACCACATAGCACCAGCCAGTGCTGAGCGTTTGGATATGTCTCGCGGGTGACCTGAAACGCCGCCTCTCCCGCCCGTTGCATCAGCTCGTACAACGTCAGTCCTAAACTGTCTGCCGCCTCTCGCTCCATCCGCCTGATGTCATCGGCGTGCCAAATGGAGTGTGGTATACTTGCGGGGTTTTTCTTCATTGTATGGTCCGTCATGTCAGAGCCCCTCGATCTCAATCAGTTAGCGCAAAATATTAAGCAGTGGGGGCTGGAGCTTGGCTTTCAGCAGGTCGGTATTGCTGATACCGACCTCAGCGAAGCGGAGCCCAAACTGCAGGCCTGGCTGGATAAACACTATCACGGCGAGATGGACTGGATGGCCCGTCACGGCATGATGCGCGCCCGACCTCACGAATTATTACCCGGTACGCTACGTGTCATCAGCGTACGTATGAACTATCTTCCTGCCAATGCGGCCTTTGCCAGCACGTTGAAAAACCCCTCTCTGGGTTACGTCAGCCGTTACGCGCTTGGGCGTGACTACCATAAACTGCTGCGTAACCGCTTAAAAAAGCTGGGAGAGAGGATTCAACAGCACTGCGTTTCGCTGAATTTTAGACCTTTTGTCGATTCTGCGCCCATTCTTGAGCGTCCATTAGCGGAAAAAGCCGGGCTTGGCTGGACAGGTAAGCACTCACTTATCCTCAATCGCGCAGCCGGTTCATTTTTCTTTCTCGGGGAATTACTGATCGATTTGCCCCTGCCGGTCGACAACCCAGTAGAAGAAGGATGCGGGAAATGCGTCGCCTGTATGACCATCTGTCCCACCGGAGCCATCGTTGAACCCTACACGGTAGATGCGCGCCGCTGTATCTCTTATCTCACTATCGAACTGGAAGGTGCGATCCCGGAAGAGTTTCGTCCCCTGTTGGGGAATCGAATTTACGGCTGCGATGATTGCCAACTCATTTGCCCGTGGAACCGTTACTCTCAGTTGACGACAGAGGATGACTTCAACCCACGCAAACAACTTCATGCTCCAGAGTTAATAGAGCTGTTTAGCTGGAGCGAAGCGTGGTTTTTAAAAGTCACGGAGGGGTCTGCTATTCGTCGTATTGGTCACCTGCGCTGGCTGCGAAATATCGCTGTTGCGCTGGGTAATGCCCCATGGGATGAAGCCGTTATTCACGCGCTGGAAAGTCGCAGAGGTGAGCACCCACTTCTCGACGAACACATAGAGTGGGCGGTTGCTCAGCAAATCGAGAAGCGAAATGCCTGCGTAGTTGAAGTGCAGTTACCGAAGAAACAACGTTTGGTCAGGGTCATTGAAAAGGGTCTGCCGCGTGACGCTTAAGTCATCCACAGCTTGTGTATAAAAATAAAAACACATTGATATTCAAGAGGGAAAAAATCGTCAAGTGATCGCATTAACAATTTGAAATGATAATTAATTCAATATTTTCAAAGAGTTAAAATGATACTATTCACCCGACTAAGTTTTTTGCATTCCAGGAATAATACCCGAACCTGTGGATAAGTCTGTTTACAAGAGTATGTCAATGACGAAACAAAACGTCCCCAACGTATTTATTCGCTGTGGATATTTTTATTGGGGTAAGAATTTGGAGCGGGAAACGAGACTCGAACTCGCGACCCCGACCTTGGCAAGGTCGTGCTCTACCAACTGAGCTATTCCCGCTTGGGTGTGTCTGTGCTTTGTAGACATAAGCACTTTCAAATTTTGGAGCGGGAAACGAGACTCGAACTCGCGACCCCGACCTTGGCAAGGTCGTGCTCTACCAACTGAGCTATTCCCGCTTAATCTTCGTCTTTCGAACCACTACTGCGTTGGCTGCCTTCATTCGCCTAAGTCACTTACTTCGGTAAGCTTCTAAGGACTCATTCAGTTGCCGCCTTGTCGCAATTCGAAATTCTGCGATTGGTGGTCTGTGCTTTACAAGCACTTTCAAATTTTGGAGCGGGAAACGAGACTCGAACTCGCGACCCCGACCTTGGCAAGGTCGTGCTCTACCAACTGAGCTATTCCCGCAAATTTGTACTGCTTTTGCTGCTGCCGTAACGTGTAATTCTCTGTCGTTACGGGAGGCGCATTATACGAGAAATCCGTTTAGCTGCAACCCCCCTAAAAGCGATTTTTTCGTTTTTCTGTTTAAGTGCTGAATTTATCGGCAAGTCGTCTAATTTAGCGACAATCCAGCCTCAGTGCAAGCGCGCAGGAACGATATTCGCAGGCCGGGTAAGCCGCAGCGCCGTCCGGCCATCCACAAAATCAAAGCTTAATAAAATGTTCGCGATAGTAAGCAAGCTCAGCAACAGATTCACGAATATCGTCCATCGCCTGATGCGTTCCCTGCTTGGTGAAGCCAGCAAGAATTTCCGGCTTCCAACGACGCGCCAGCTCTTTCAGCGTACTGACGTCAAGATAGCGATAATGGAAATATGCCTCCAGCTCCGGCATGTATTTAAACAGGAAACGACGATCCTGACCGATGCTGTTGCCGCAGATAGGTGATTTCCCTTCTGGAACCCACTCTTTCAAAAAAGCCAGCGTAGCCAGTTCAGCTTCACGATCCCCCATGGTGCTCGCCTTCACGCGATCCACTAGCCCACTACCGGTATGCGTACGTACGTTCCAGTCATCCATTAATGCCAGCTGTTCGTCGGACTGGTGCACCGCAATTGTCGGTCCTTCAGCCAGAATATTCAGGTTGGCATCCGTCACCAGCGTGGCTATCTCAATTATGCGATCGCGCTCGGGATCCAGACCTGTCATCTCCAGATCGATCCAAATCAGGTTGTTTTCATTGGCACTCATGCTATTTTCCACCCTTCAGCGTCACATTCAGTGTGACTATATTCATCTAAAATTGCGTGTATCATAAATGTTTTGCCCATTATGGGCGACCAGGAGTCAGTCCGATTGAGTAAGAATAAACTCTCCAAAGGCCAACAGCGCCGTGTGAACGCCAATCACCAGCGTCGTCTGAAAACGTCCACGGAGAAGCCAGACTACGACGACAACCTGTTTGGCGAAACCGCTGAAGGCATCGTTATCAGCCGTTTTGGCATGCATGCCGACGTGGAATCTGCTGACGGTGAGATTCACCGCTGCAACATCCGCCGTACAATTCGCTCGCTGGTCACCGGCGATCGCGTTGTCTGGCGCCCGGGAAAAGCAGCAGCAGAAGGCGTGAATGTCAAAGGCATCGTTGAGGCGGTACACGAGCGTACCTCGGTACTGACACGCCCCGACTTTTACGACGGGGTGAAACCCATTGCCGCCAACATCAACCAGATCGTTATTGTCTCAGCCATCTTACCCGAGCTGTCACTCAATATTATCGACCGGTATCTGGTAGCCTGTGAAACGCTACACGTTGAACCAATTATCGTCTTGAATAAGATCGATCTGCTGGATGATGAAGGCATGGCCTTTGTTAACGAACAGATGGATATTTATCGCCACATTGGCTATCGCGTGTTGATGGTATCAAGCCGCACGAAAGACGGCCTGAAACCGCTTGAAGAAGCATTAACCGATCGCATCAGCATTTTTGCCGGTCAGTCGGGCGTTGGTAAATCTAGCCTGCTCAATAATCTTCTCGGCCTGCAGGAAGAGATCCTGACCAACGATGTCTCCGACAACTCCGGCCTTGGACAGCACACCACCACTGCCTCTCGCCTGTATCATTTCCCGCACGGTGGCGACGTTATCGACTCCCCTGGCGTACGTGAGTTCGGGTTGTGGCATCTGGAGCCGGAACAAATCACACATGGTTTTGTCGAATTCCATGACTACCTGGGCCACTGCAAATACCGCGACTGCAAGCATGATACCGACCCAGGCTGCGCTATCCGTGAGGCCGTAGAAAAAGGGGCAATAGCCGAAACTCGGTTTGAAAATTATCACCGCATCCTGGAAAGCATGGCGCAGGTAAAAACACGTAAAAACTTTTCTGATACAGACAACTGACAACTAAGCTAAGCATCGCTAGAATCGTCCCCCTTTTTTCAGGATCCGGCCCGTATGCCGGATCGGGAACAAATTATGGCCTGGAGGCTACCTTGTTAAACTCATTTAAGCTTTCGCTACAATACATTCTGCCGAAACTATGGCTCACTCGCCTGGCGGGTTGGGGTGCGAGCAAACGAGCAGGATGGCTGACTAAACTGGTTATCGATCTGTTCGTGAAATATTACAAGGTCGATATGAAAGAGGCGCAAAAGCCGGATACCGCCAGCTATCGCACCTTTAACGACTTCTTTGTTCGCCCACTGCGCGACGACGTTCGCCCGATTAACACCGATCCAAACGTACTGGTCATGCCTGCTGACGGCGTGATTAACCAGTTAGGAAACATCGAAGAAGACAAACTACTGCAGGCCAAAGGGCACAGCTATACCCTTGAAGCACTGCTGGCCGGCAACTACCAGATGGCGGACAAATTCCGCAACGGTACGTTTGTGACCACTTACTTATCTCCACGCGATTACCACCGTGTACATATGCCGTGTAACGGTATCCTGCGTGAAATGATGTACGTGCCAGGCGATCTCTTCTCTGTAAATATCCTGACTGCGCAAAACGTTCCAAACCTGTTTGCACGCAACGAACGCGTAATCTGTCTGTTTGATACCGAATTTGGCCCGATGGTGCAGATTCTGGTCGGCGCGACCATCGTCGGCAGTATTGAAACCGCATGGGCTGGCACCATTACCCCACCGCGTGAAGGCGTCATCAAACGCTGGACCTGGCCGGAAGGTGAAAGCGAAGGGTCGGTGGCGCTGCTGAAAGGTCAGGAAATGGGCCGCTTTAAGCTCGGTTCCACCGTTATCAACCTGTTCGCGCCTGGCAAAGTTAACCTGGTTGAGCAGTTGCAGGACCTTTCAGTGACCAAAATCGGCCAGCCAATGGCCATCTCGACCGAGATATTCGTGACGCCAGCGGCAGAACCTGCCCCGCTTGCGAAAGAAGAGATCGAAGCAGAACACGACGCCAGCCCGCTGGTTGACGACAAAAAAGACGAAAGTTAAACATAGGAATCGCTGCTGTGCGCCTGATTATCACTTTTCTGATGGCCTGGTGCCTCAGCCTGGGGGCGTACGCTGCGACGGCCCCCGATGCCAAACAACTCACCCAGGAACTGGAGCAGGCAAAAGCGGCGAAACCTGCTCAGCCAGAAACCGTTGAGGCTCTCCAGTCCGCGCTGAATGCCCTCGAGGAGCGTAAAGGTTCTCTCGAGCGTGCCCAGCAATATCAGCAGGTTATTGATAACTTCCCCAAGCTGTCCGCAACATTACGCGCGCAGCTTAGCAACCTGCGCGACGAACCGCGCAATGTGCCAACCGGACTCACCACCGATGCGTTAAACCAGGAGATCCTCCAGGTCAGCAGCCAACTGTTGGAAAAGAGTCGTCAGGCCCAGCAGGAGCAGGATCGCGCCCGGGAAATCGCAGACTCGTTAAGCCAGCTTCCTCAACAGCAAACCGATGCCCGCCGCCAGCTAAATGAGCTTGAGCGACGTATTGGTACCGCCAACTCTAATCCCGCGCAGAATCAGGCGATGCAGGCTGAATCCGCCAAACTCAAAGCCCTGGTCGATGAACTGGAGCTGGCGCAGCTTTCCGCTAATAACCGCCAGGAGCTGGCGCGTATGCGCTCAGAGCTGGCGGAAAAACAGAGCCAGCAGCTCGATACTTACCTGCAGGCTTTGCGCAACCAGCTCAACAGTCAACGTCAGCGTGAAGCAGAGCGAGCGCTGGAAAGCACCGAACTGTTGGCGGAAAACAGCGCGGGACTGCCGGAAGGTATTGTCGACCAGTTCAAGGTTAACCGCGAACTGTCTCAGGCATTAAACCAGCAGGCGCAACGTATGGACCTGGTCGCCTCGCAACAGCGTCAAGCCGCCAGCCAAACGCTGCAGGTGCGCCAGGCATTGAATACGCTGCGAGAGCAGTCTCAGTGGCTTGGGGTCTCAAATATGCTGGGAGAAGCGCTGCGCGCGCAGGTATCCCGTTTACCGGAAATGCCCAAGCCTCAGCAGTTGGATACTGAAATGGCGCAGCTTCGCGTGCACCGTATGCGCTATGAGGATCTCCTCAACAAACAGCCGCAGTTGCGTCAGATTCATCAGGCCGATGGACAACCGCTGACCGCTGAACAGAGCAGCATTCTCAACGCCCAGTTACGCACCCAGCGTGAGCTGCTGAACTCTTTGTTACAGGGCGGCGATACGCTGATCCTTGAGCTGACCAAGCTCAAAGTCTCTAACAGCCAACTGGAAGATGCGCTAAAAGAGGTCAACGAAGCAACGCACCGCTATCTGTTCTGGACCTCGGACGTTAGCCCCATCTCCCTCTCCTGGCCTGTCGACATCGTCCAGGATCTGCGGCGTCTGATCTCATTAGATACGTTTAATCAGTTGGGCAAAGCCAGCATCATGATGCTGACCAGCAAAGAAACGCTGCTCCCGCTTTTCGCGGCATTGGTGCTGGTTGGCTTTAGCCTCTCTTCGCGCAAACACTTCACCCGTTTTTTGGAGCGTTCATCTGCGCGGGTCGGGAAAGTCACCCAGGACCACTTCTGGCTGACGATACGCACGGTGTTCTGGTCGATACTCGTCGCTTCTCCGTTGCCGGTGCTGTGGGCAACGCTCGGTTACGGATTGCAGGAAGCCTGGCCTTATCCATTAGCTGTCGCTATCGGGGATGGCGTTACCGCCACGGTGCCCATGCTGTGGGCAGTAATGATTTGCGCCACCTTTGCGCGCCCCAACGGTCTGTTCATTGCCCACTTTGGCTGGCCGCGTAACCGCGTCGCGAAAGCCATGCACTATTACCTGATGAGTATCGGGCTGATTGTGCCGCTGATCATGGCGGTGATTATGTTTGATAATCTCAATGACCGGGAATTCTCCGCCTCACTGGGGCGTCTGTGCTTTATTCTGATTTGCGGTGCGCTGGCGGTCGTGACCCTGAGCCTGAAACGCGCCGGGATACCGCTGTACCTCGATAAAGAAGGCAACAGCGATAACATGGTCAACAGCATGCTGTGGAATATGCTGATGGGCGCACCGCTGATTGCCATTCTCGCTGCGGCAGTGGGCTATCTCGCCACGTCGCAAGCTTTACTGGCGCGTCTGGAAACGTCCGTAGCTATCTGGTTCTTGTTACTGGTGGTGTATCACGTTATCCGCCGCTGGATGCTGATCCAGCGCCGCCGACTGGCGTTTGACCGCGCCAAGCATCGACGTGCCGAAATGCTGGCGCAGCGCGCACGGGGTGAAGAAGAACCAGCGCATTCCACCAGCCTTGAAGGCACGATTGATGTTGATGAAAGCGAAGTGGATCTGGATGCTATCAGCGCGCAATCACTGCGCCTGGTGCGCTCTATCCTGATGCTTATCGCCCTGCTCTCGGTCATTGTGCTGTGGTCAGAAATTCATTCCGCTTTCGGCTTCCTGGAAAATATCTCGTTGTGGGATGTCACCTCCACGGTGCAGGGTGTGGAAAGTTTAGAGCCGATAACGCTGGGTGCAGTGCTTATCGCAATCCTGGTGTTTATCATCACTACCCAGTTAGTGCGCAACCTGCCCGCGCTGCTGGAGCTGGCGCTGCTGCAACATCTCGATTTAACCCCCGGCACCGGTTACGCCATCACCACCATCACCAAGTACCTGCTGATGCTGATTGGCGGTCTGGTTGGCTTCTCAATGATCGGTATTGAGTGGTCCAAACTGCAATGGCTGGTAGCGGCTCTCGGTGTCGGTCTGGGCTTTGGTTTGCAGGAGATCTTCGCCAACTTTATTTCCGGCCTGATTATCCTCTTTGAAAAACCAATCCGCATTGGCGACACAGTGACGATTCGCGATCTTACCGGTAGCGTGACGAAAATTAATACCCGCGCCACGACCATCAGCGACTGGGACCGCAAAGAGATCATCGTGCCCAACAAAGCCTTTATCACCGAGCAGTTTATCAACTGGTCGTTATCGGATTCGGTCACCCGTGTGGTATTAACCATCCCGGCACCGTCGGAGGCTAACAGCGAGGAGGTTACGCAGATCCTCCTTACTGCCGCACAACGCTGCTCGCTGGTTATCGATAACCCGGCGCCAGAAGTCTTCCTGGTTGACCTGCAGCAAGGGATTCAAATCTTCGAACTGCGTATTTATGCCGCTGAGATGGGGCATCGTATGCCGCTGCGCCACGAAATCCACCAGCTGATTCTGGCTGGCTTCCGTGAGCACGGTATCGATATGCCGTTCCCACCGTTCCAGATGCGTCTGGAGAGCCTCGGCGGTAAGCAAACGGGAAGAACCTTAAGTTCTGCGGGCAGAAGCAGTCGCCCGGCGGGGAGTTTGTAAACAAAAATGATGCCGGATGGCAGCTTCGCCGAATCCGGCCTACGAAGAATCATTTTTGTAGGCCGGATTCAGCAGGAAGTTTACTCCACCGCCCACTCAGGCTCGTTGGCCGTGCGGCGGCTGTAGTTCTGATAAATCGCCATTGCCAACAGTGAGAAGAAGATCGGGCCTCCGGTCATCCACAATGCGCTGTTCCAGTCCCCAGCTTCAATCACCGGCTGGATGATGGTGAACACATTGGCAAACGTCACCACCAGCACAACCACCGATGTGGCCAGTAACGTCGCCGCTCGGGTTTTAAAGACAACAAACGGTCTTTCCAGGCCCGTACGGGCTTTAAAGAACGGAAACGCCAGCGCGAGGAACAGATACGGCAGCGTCATCGAGACGTTCGCCATCAGCGTCAGTTTGTTATAGAACGCTGAAGCCGTATCGCCGCCAAACGAAACCAGCAGGATAAACAGGCTCACCAGCAGGCACTGCAACCACATTGCCGTCGTCGGCATCCCCACGGCATTCAGTTTGGTCATCGGCGCTGGCCACAGCGCCTTCGGCGTTCCCTGAATAATCGCTTTTAGTGGCGAATAGCTGAGCGTGAAAAAAGCGCCGGTATAGGCGAGAAACATAGAAAGCCCGGTGATACGCGCGAACCACACCCCCGTCACCATCGCGGTTTCAGGAGAAACATGCAGCGCGTTACCTAACGTCATCCCGAGGCTTTTCATCAGGATATACGTTATATTGCCGAGGTTGACCGAGCTATTGCTTAATACTTGCTGCCAGTTGGTGCTAACGCCCCATAAAAATATGGCCAGTGAATAACCGACAGAAATGACAATCGCGGCAAAGACAATGCCTTTCGCAAAGTTCTTTTCTGGCTTTTCTGTTTTATCAACTAATCCACCCACGGCTTCTATTCCGCCGTAAGCAAAAATAGCAAACACAACAAATGACAACATGGCCAGACCGGACTGATATCCCGGATTAGGCGAGGAGATGAAATTAATATCCTGCGCAAAGTGACCACCAGTTAATAACAAAATAGCGACACTCACTAACAACAGAACTAAATTAAGACACATTACGGCAATTCCGCCTACTGCCGTAATACGAGCAATCTTATTAATACCCCGGGAGGCCACGCAGGTTACCAGAATCATCCAACCGACGGCGAGCAACCCGACGACCTGCGTAGGCTCAAGCCCCGCAAAACGCCAGTGCTGCGTCATGTCTGCGCCAAATAAGAAGGTTGAAAAAGGTACCCAGACTTTCGCTGCGGTACTTACCATCCATATTACATAGGAAGAAAACCACATAAACGTGCCGATAAACGCATAGCGTGGCCCAACGCTATTATTCATCCACGAATAGATTCCGCCCTCTTCTTTCCGATAGGCAGCCCCCATTTCCGCCATCATTAAAGCAAATGGGATAAAGAATAATAATGCAGAAAATATATACCACGGAATCGCGCTATACCCCATTAGATAGAATGCGGAGGGGCTATTCGCAAAACCGAAAACAGACGTAAATATCATGAGGATGAGACCTATAAGGCTCATCTTTTTTATTGTTTGGGTCATTAAACCATCCCTTACTCTGGCAAGCGTTTAACAAACGCCACTCACCGGTTGGCACTGCCCTCTTTTCAGAGTTCAGCGATAGAAAAATCAACACAGAATTGATACCTGAACGATATCAAATATCCAGGAGTAAATTGTGGCTATTAGAGGGTAAATGAAAAAATATGCTACAAAGTGGCTATTTCACCGCCACTTTGTATTGAAGGAGAGACGTTACGCGCGATCGACGGTAAATGCGATAACCTCGGCCAGGCTCTTTGCACCCAGCGCCAGCATCACCAGACGGTCAACGCCCAGCGCCACGCCAGAGCAATCCGGCATACCCACTTTTAACGCTTCAAGCAGGTTGGTGTCGATAGGCTGCTGCGGCAAGCCACGCGCGGCACGTTTGCGGTTATCCTGTTCAAACCGCTGCTGCTGTTCGCGCGCGTCGGTCAATTCATGGAAACCATTCGCCAGCTCAATACCTTTGTAGTAAACCTCGAAACGTTCAGCCACGCGGTGATCTTCGGTACTGATTTGCGCCAGTGATGCCTGGCTGGCCGGGAAATGATACACAAACGTCGGTTTGTCTTTGCCAATATGCGGCTCAACGCCCATCGTAAACAGCAACTGCAGTAAGGTGTCCCGGTCTTCTTCGGTATCGGCGATATTACTGAGATCCAATTTCGCCGCCACTTCCCGCAGTTGGGTTTTATCAGCAGACAGCGGGTCTATCTCCAGATGGCGCTGGAAGGCTTGCTGGTAAGAGAGACTTTCCGCAGGTGAGCAGTCCAGCACCTGCTGGAGCAAATCATCCACTTCATTCATCAGGCGATACATATCGTAGTGCGGACGATACCACTCGAGCATGGTGAATTCAGGGTTATGATGACGCCCCATCTCTTCATTACGGAAGCTGCGGCACAGTTGATACACCGGGCCGCATCCTGCCACCAGCAGGCGCTTCATATGGTATTCCGGGCTGGTCATTAAATAGAGATTCATTCCCTGGGCGTGTCCAGGGCCGACGAAACGCGTTTCGAACGGGAACAGATGGATGTCCGTTACCGTTGCCTGACTCATACAAGGGGTCTCAACCTCAAGCACGCCACGATCGGCAAAAAAGCGGCGAATCTCCGCTATAATTGCTGCACGTTTTAACAGATTGGGGATGGACGCGCTCGGCTGCCAGGTTGCCGTTTCGCTCATGGTTGTTTCTCCGATTTAAGACAAGGGCACGAAGTCTACTCGTATCGCGTTAACGAGACAAATTTCGCGCGCCAATAATCCACACTGGCAATTGGATAAAAAAAGCGACATGGGGTGGTTTAGTAATTAAATTAATCAAATTCAATGATAATTCCCCCCTTTGACACGCTAAAAAAATCGAACACGTCAAATTTCCCGCACATCCCTGAGACTATACTATTGTACCTATAAAGGAGCAGTGGAAACGCGTTCATAACCTGTTTGAAGCCGATGAAGCATCTGATTTCAGGCAGGAATGAAATAACAACAATCTGGAGGAATGTCGTGCAAACCTTTCAAGCCGATCTTGCCATTATAGGCGCCGGTGGCGCGGGATTACGTGCTGCAATTGCTGCCGCACAAGCAAATCCCAACGCTAAAATCGCACTGATCTCAAAAGTGTACCCAATGCGCAGCCATACCGTTGCTGCCGAAGGCGGCTCTGCTGCTGTCGCGCAGGATCATGACAGCTTTGACTACCATTTTCACGATACGGTAGCAGGCGGAGACTGGCTGTGTGAGCAGGATGTCGTGGATTACTTTGTCCACCACTGCCCAACTGAAATGACGCAACTGGAACAATGGGGCTGCCCATGGAGCCGCCGTGAAGACGGTAGCGTCAACGTACGTCGCTTCGGCGGTATGAAAATCGAGCGTACCTGGTTTGCCGCGGATAAAACCGGCTTCCACATGTTGCATACGCTGTTCCAAACATCTTTGCAGTTCCCGCAGATTCAGCGCTTTGACGAACACTTCGTTCTGGATATCCTGGTTGATGATGGCCATGCTCGCGGCCTGGTTGCCATGAACATGATGGAAGGCACGCTGATGCAGATCCGTGCTAATGCTGTTGTGATGGCAACGGGCGGCGCAGGTCGTGTTTACCGTTACAACACCAACGGTGGCATCGTAACCGGCGACGGTATGGGCATGGCGCTGAGCCACGGCGTTCCGCTGCGTGATATGGAATTCGTTCAGTATCACCCGACGGGTCTGCCAGGCTCTGGTATCCTGATGACCGAAGGCTGCCGTGGTGAAGGCGGTATCCTGGTCAACAAAAACGGCTACCGTTATCTGCAAGATTACGGCATGGGTCCGGAAACCCCGCTGGGCGAACCGAAAAACAAATACATGGAACTCGGTCCGCGCGACAAAGTTTCTCAGGCGTTCTGGCACGAATGGCGTAAAGGCAACACCATTTCCACCCCGCGTGGCGATGTGGTTCACCTCGACCTGCGTCACCTCGGCGAGAAAAAACTGCTCGAACGTTTACCGTTCATCTGCGAACTGGCGAAAGCCTACGTGGGTGTCGATCCGGTTAAAGAGCCGATCCCGGTACGTCCTACCGCGCACTACACCATGGGCGGTATCGAAACCGATCAGCACTGTGAAACCCGCATTAAAGGTCTGTTCGCTGTGGGCGAATGTTCCTCTGTTGGTCTGCATGGCGCTAACCGTCTGGGTTCTAACTCCCTGGCGGAACTGGTGGTCTTCGGTCGTATGGCCGGTGAACAGGCTGCAGAACGTGCTGCAACGGCTGGCGCTGCAAACAGTGCCGCGCTCGATGCGCAGGTTGCTGGCGTTGAAAAACGTCTGAAAGATCTGGTTAACCAGGAAGGTAACGAAAACTGGTCTAAGATCCGTGACGAAATGGGCCTGTCCATGGAAGAAGGTTGCGGTATCTACCGTACACCGGAACTCATGCAGAAAACCGTTGATAAACTGGCGGAGCTGCAGGAACGCTTCAAGCGCGTACGTATCACTGATACCTCCAGCGTCTTCAACACCGACCTGCTGTACACCATCGAACTGGGTCACGGTCTGAACGTTGCTGAATGTATGGCGCACTCTGCTCTGGCGCGTAAAGAATCCCGCGGCGCGCATCAGCGTCTGGATGAAGGCTGCACCGAGCGTGACGATGTGAACTTCCTCAAACACACCCTCGCCTTCCGCGATGCTGACGGCACGACTCGCCTGGAATACAGCGACGTGAAAATCACCACTCTGCCACCGGCTAAACGTGTTTACGGTGGCGAAGCGGAAGCAGCCGATAAGAAGGAGAAGGCGAATGGCTGAGATGAAAAACCTGAAAGTTGAGGTGGTGCGCTATAACCCGGAAACCGATACCGCGCCGCACAGTGCTTTCTACGAAGTTCCTTATGATGAAACCACGTCACTGCTGGATGCGTTGGGCTACATCAAGGATAACCTGGCACCGGACCTGAGCTACCGCTGGTCCTGCCGTATGGCGATCTGCGGCTCCTGCGGCATGATGGTCAACAATGTACCTAAACTGGCGTGCAAAACCTTCCTGCGTGATTACACCAACGGCATGAAGGTTGAAGCGCTGGGCAACTTCCCGATTGAGCGCGATCTGGTCGTCGACATGACGCACTTTATCGAAAGCCTGGAAGCGATCAAACCGTACATCATCGGTAACCCGCGCACACCGGATCAGGGTCCAAACACCCAGACTCCGGCGCAGATGGCGAAGTATCATCAGTTCTCCGGTTGCATCAACTGTGGTCTGTGCTACGCCGCGTGCCCGCAGTTCGGCCTGAACCCAGAGTTCATTGGACCGGCTGCGATTACGCTGGCGCATCGTTACAACGAAGATAGCCGCGACCACGGTAAGAAGGAGCGTATGGCTCAGTTGAACAGCCCGAACGGTGTCTGGTCCTGTACTTTTGTGGGCTACTGCTCCGAAGTCTGCCCGAAACACGTCGATCCGGCTGCGGCCATTCAGCAGGGTAAAGTTGAAAGTTCAAAAGACTTTCTTATCGCTACCCTGAAACCACGCTAAGGAGTGCACGATGACGACTAAACGCAAACCCTATGTGCGACCAATGACGTCCACCTGGTGGAAAAAGCTGCCATTTTATCGTTTTTACATGCTGCGCGAAGGCACGGCGGTTCCGGCAGTCTGGTTCAGCATTGAACTGATTATCGGCCTGTTTGCACTCAAGCATGGTGCAGAGTCCTGGATGGGCTTTGTCGCCTTTTTGCAAAACCCGGTGGTGGTGATCCTGAATATTATCGCCCTGGCAGCAGCGCTGCTGCATACCAAAACCTGGTTTGAGCTGGCGCCAAAAGCTGCCAACATCATCGTAAAAGACGAAAAAATGGGGCCAGAGCCGATCATCAAAGGTCTCTGGGCAGTTACTGTGGTTGCGACAGTAGTAATACTGTTTGTTGCCCTGTTCTGGTAAGGAGTCCGGAATGATTAATCCAAATCCAAAACGCTCTGACGAACCCGTATTCTGGGGCCTGTTTGGTGCAGGCGGTATGTGGAGCGCAATCATTGCGCCGGTGATGATCCTGCTGGTCGGCATTATGCTGCCGCTGGGCTTTGTTCCTGATGCTTTCAGCTATGAACGCGTACTGGCATTCGCTCAGAGCTTCATCGGACGTGCGTTTCTGTTCCTGATGATCGTTCTGCCGCTGTGGTGTGGTTTACACCGTATGCACCACGCGATGCATGACCTGAAAATCCACGTGCCTGCGGGCAAATGGGTATTCTACGGACTGGCAGCTATCCTGACCGTTGTAACGGCTATTGGGATCCTGACCATCTAATCGCATGCGTTAATTATCAGGCCCGCCAATGGCGGGCCTTTTTATTAGTGCAGCATCCCGGTCAACCAGCGGGAAAACTCACGCATCGCGGGCGTCTCCGGACGAGATTGTAAACGCGTTATCCAGTAACTCCCCAGATCAATCTGCGTTAGAAAAGGCTGCACGATACGTTCACTACTGAGCAAATGCGTGAACATTCTTACCGGTGCAATTGCCACACCAATCCCCGCCTGCGCGGCTTCCAGCATTGAGACGGACGAGTCAAACACCACCACGTTGTGCGTCGGTGACGGAGGCGCTTCTCCGGCGGCCTGCATCCAAAGCGTCCATTCATCACGCCGATACGATCGTAATAACGGAAATTTCAGGATGTCCACAGGTGCTTTAATCTGCGAGGCCAATGTCGGTGAACACAGCGGAGACATCAGCGCGCTACACAAATATTGCGCATCGGTATCGTGCCAGGCTCCTCCTCCGTAGCGAATAGTATAATCCAGCCCTTCGGCGGCGGGATCCACACGGTTATTGTGGGTGGAAATATGCAAATCAATATGCGGACAGTGGCGCTTAAAGTCGCTCAACAGAGGGAAAAGACAACCGACCGCAAAGGTCCCCACCACGCCAATTTTAAGTTTTTCCTGAGTCTGTTTAGTGGCAAAACGATCCAGCATCCCCGCCATACGATCGAAAGAGTCATTAAGTACAGGTAACAGACTTTCCCCTTCAGTCGTCAACATTAACCCTCGAGAACCACGCACAAAAAGCTGACAATTCAGCTGTTGCTCCAGCGCTTTCACATGCTGGCTTATTGCAGAATGCGTCACGTTGAGCTCAATCGCAGCGCGGGTAAAGCTGAGATGTCTGGCCGCTGCTTCAAAAGCCCGCAGCGAGTTAAGAGGGATATAGCTACGCGTCATTATCTGGCCTGTTAGAAAAACTTATATCTGCTGCTAAATTTAACCGTTTGTCAACACGGTGCAAATCAAACACACTGATTACGTCTGACGGGCCCGGACACCCTTTCGCTTTTAATTACGGAACTGATTTCATGATGAAAAAATCGATATGCTGCGCGCTGCTGCTGACAGCTTCTTTCTCCACGTTTGCCGCCGCAAAAACAGAACAACAAATTGCCGATATCGTTAACCGCACCATCACACCGCTGATGCAGGAGCAGGCAATTCCGGGCATGGCCGTTGCGATTATCTATCAGGGGAAACCTTATTACTTTACCTGGGGTAAAGCCGATATCGCCAATAACCGTCCAGTCACTCAACAAACGCTGTTTGAACTCGGTTCGGTCAGTAAAACGTTCAACGGCGTGCTGGGCGGCGATGCTATCGCCCGCGGCGAAATTAAGCTCAGCGATCCGGTCACGCATTACTGGCCTGAACTGACTGGTAAGCAGTGGCAGGGTATCAGCCTGCTGCACTTAGCCACCTACACGGCAGGCGGCCTGCCGCTTCAGGTTCCGGACGACGTTACGGATAAAGCCGCGTTACTACGCTTTTATCAAAACTGGCAGCCGCAATGGGCCCCAGGCGCTAAACGTCTTTATGCTAACTCCAGCATTGGTCTGTTTGGTGCCCTGGCGGTCAAACCCTCAGGCATGAGCTACGAAGAGGCGATGACCAAACGCGTCCTGCGCCCCTTAAAACTGGCGCATACCTGGATTACGGTTCCGCAGAGCGAACAAAAAGATTATGCCTGGGGTTATCGCGAAGGAAAGCCAGTGCATGTATCCCCTGGCCAACTTGATGCCGAAGCCTACGGGGTGAAATCGAGCGTTATCGATATGACCCGTTGGGTTCAGGCCAACATGGATGCCAGCCAGGTTCAGGAGAAAACGCTCCAGCAGGGCATCGAGCTTGCGCAGTCACGTTACTGGCGTGTTGGCGATATGTACCAGGGCCTGGGCTGGGAGATGCTGAACTGGCCGGTGAAAGCCGACTCGATAATTAGCGGTAGCGACAGCAAAGTGGCACTGGCAGCGCTTCCTGCCGTTGAGGTAAACCCGCCCGCGCCTGCCGTGAAAGCCTCATGGGTGCATAAAACGGGCTCCACTGGCGGATTCGGCAGCTACGTTGCTTTCGTTCCAGAAAAAAACCTTGGCATCGTGATGCTGGCAAACAAGAGCTACCCAAACCCTGTTCGCGTCGAGGCCGCCTGGCGCATTCTTGAAAAACTGCAGTAACGGACAAGGAGGCCCTGGATATTGGGCTTCCTTTCTTTCTCTTTTTTTCCTGCTGTCATCTACACTTAACAAAAATCCAGCAAGGAAAATCCCATGCGCATTCTGCCCGTCGTTGCTGCAGTTACGGCTGCATTTCTGGTTGTCGCTTGCAGCACCCCAACACCCCCGAAAGGTGTTACCGTAGTAAATAACTTTGATGCCACACGCTATCTGGGCACCTGGTATGAAATTGCGCGTTTCGACCATCGATTCGAACGCGGACTGGAAAAAGTGACTGCTACCTACAGCCTGCGCGACGACGGCGGTATCAATGTTATTAACAAGGGCTATAACCCGGACAGAGGAATGTGGCAGAAAACGGAGGGGAAAGCCTACTTCACTGGCGACCCAAACCGCGCTGCGCTCAAGGTCTCGTTTTTTGGCCCCTTCTATGGCGGGTATAACGTGATTGCCCTCGACAGGGAATATCGTCACGCGCTGGTTTGCGGGCCGGATCGCGACTACCTGTGGATCCTTTCACGGACCCCTACTATTTCAGATGAAATGAAACAGCAAATGCTGGCCATCGCGACCCGGGAAGGGTTTGAGGTGAATAAGCTGATTTGGGTAAAACAGCCTGGTGCTTAGTGGGTGCTCAGCTTGAGGCCAATAATACCGGCCACAATCAGCCCGAGGCTCAGTAACCGCGCCGGGCTGGCAGATTCACCCAGCAGCAGAATCCCTGTAATGGCCGCCCCGACTGCGCCGATACCCGTCCATACGGCATAGGCGGTTCCTACAGGCAACGTACGCATTGCCCAGGAGAGCATGGCGATACTGACGATCATTGCCACAATAGTGATAATGCTTGGCGTCAAACGCGTAAAACCGTGGGTATATTTCAGGCCAATCGCCCAGACAACTTCGAGCAGACCTGCAATTAATAAAACGATCCAGGACATATCAGGCTCCAGAACAATGGGGCCGTCCCCGGTGAAAGAAGCGTTTGCAGGTCGTCCTGCAAAGCTGATGTGTGAAATGGCATTTTTGCCCGAGAGAAAATGAATTTCAACCTTTTTATTCGCTGCCCGCTAAAAGCAAGAATTAAGCATAATTAGCGGCGTAGTTCCCGCATTTGGCACTCATCGGAGTTCTCTATGATGAAGGGCTTTCTGAATCCGGAAAGTCGATTGCCTCTCTTCTGAATGCGAAAAGGTTATGCTTAAAATTTTAGTGATTGACCGGTGCCACTTTACCCGCACAGGGATTGAGGCCTTGCTTAATCATTCTGGCAGGTTCAGCTCCTCATTTCTTGTGTCAGGGATCAATAATCTCCTGTTAGCAAAAGAGCATATTTTGCAGTGGAAGCCGCATCTGGTGATCGCGGATTTATACAGTTTTATTAGCGAGACGCATACCAGTCCGCCAATTAAACCCTTTTTCATGAGCTGCGGCGTCATCCCGCTGATTTTACTGCAATCAGTTGAAAGACAGCACACCTCAATAGCTTCCTCTCAATCCGTCACCTATTCGGTCTTAACCAAGCACACAACACTGAACGCGCTCTCACACACGATTCAGGAGGCGCTACAGCTTCGCCCCACATTAGAAATAGCCGAAAACGCGACTCCGCTGCTTACGCCGCAGGAGGAGAAAGTATTGTCGATGTGGATGGATGGTGTGAGTAACAATGCGATAGCCGCCGCACTCAGCATTCATGGCAAGACGGTCTACACCTATAAACGGAATATCCGCATGAAACTGCACATGGGGAACCGCTTCTCGCCGTTTCTCTCACTCCCCGGGAAGGGGAATTAACGGTACGACGTGACGTCGTACCGTTCATGATTATTGTTGAGCTTTTGTCGCTGCACCAGAGATTGCGCTACCGCCCTCAGAGATATCCTGCCCAACACCTTTCGTGGTATTGCACGCAGTCAACACTGAAGAAAGAACCAACACAGAAAAGATCGCAGCAATTGTCTTTTTAACCATAACGTCTTCCTTTTCTAGCCAATATTGTTTGTGTATAGCTCATTAATAATAGACAAGATCCGGAAGTGTGATGGATAAACAACCGTTTTTAAGACTATGAGAGAGTGTTAGCTGGCGGCGTGAGAGATTGAATTGCCAAGATGTTTGATGTCTTCACCGAAGCCGCGCGCGGTATTACAACCCGCCAGGAGAGTGCTGGTGAAAAGGATGAGCATTACAAGACTGAGAAGACGTTTCATCATTCCTGCCCTGGAAAAAGTATGGCGCAGCAACCTGCGCCATAAGATCAAATAGATATCTTATTTTACGCGAGAAACGTATTCGCCGGAGCGAGTATCCACTTTGATCACTTCACCGATCTGTACGAACAGCGGAACTTTAACGACTGCGCCAGTAGACAGAGTAGCCGGTTTGCCGCCAGTACCAGCGGTATCGCCTTTCAGACCTGGGTCAGTTTCAACGACTTCCAGCTCAACGAAGTTTGGCGGAGTCACGGAGATCGGCTGACCGTTCCACAGGGTCACGATGCATTCAGCCTGGTCCAGCAGCCATTTAGCGTTATCGCCTACCGCTTTCTCGTCTGCAGCCAGCTGTTCGAAAGTGGTGTTATTCATAAAGTGCCAGAACTCACCGTCGCTATACAGGAAGGTCAGGTTCATGTCGGCTACGTCTGCGCCTTCAGCGGAGTCGGTAGACTTGAAGGTTTTCTCTACGCGAGTACCGGTCAGCAGGCGACGCAGCTTAACGCGCGCAAATGCCTGGCCTTTACCTGGTTTAACGAATTCGCTGGCTTCAACCGCATAAGGTTCGCCGTCCAACATGATTTTAAGACCAGCACGAAAATCGTTGCTATAGTACGTTGCCATAAGGCCCTCTGAAAATTGTTAACTGGTAGCTAAGCCACAAAATGGCGCATATTGTAACCCTAAATACCCCATCCAGAGAAGATTGGTTATCGCAACTTGCCGATGTTGTGACCGATCCTGATGAACTTCTGCATCTTTTGAATATAGACGCAGATGAAAAACTGTTGGCCGGACGCGACGCGAGACGACTTTTCGCCCTGCGCGTACCGCGCGCCTTTATTGCTCGTATGGAAAAAGGCAATCCGGACGATCCGCTTTTGCGTCAGGTACTTACTTCCCAGGAAGAGTTTGTTGCTGCACCTGGCTACTCGACCGATCCGCTGGAAGAACAGCACAGCGTGGTCCCCGGTTTGCTGCATAAATATCGCAACCGGGCGCTGTTGTTGGTTAAAGGCGGTTGCGCGGTAAATTGTCGCTATTGCTTCCGCCGACACTTCCCGTATGCCGAAAACCAGGGCAATAAGCGCAACTGGCAGGTCGCCCTGGACTACATTAGCGCGCATCCTGAGCTGGATGAGATTATCTTCTCCGGTGGTGATCCGCTAATGGCCAAGGACCATGAACTGGACTGGTTACTCACGCAACTGGAAGCCATCCCGCACATTAAGCGTCTGCGCATTCACAGCCGTTTGCCGATTGTGATCCCCGCGCGCATTACTGAAGGACTGGTCCAGCGCTTTGCGCGCTCCTCCCTGCAGGTTCTGCTGGTCAACCACATTAACCACGCCAATGAGGTCGATGAGGCGTTTCACCAGGCGATGGTCCGACTGCGTACCGCTGGCGTCACGCTACTCAACCAAAGCGTTTTGCTGCGTGGCGTGAACGATAACGCACAAACGCTGGCGAACCTGAGCAACGCCCTGTTTGATGCGGGGGTGATGCCCTATTACCTGCACGTACTGGACAAAGTGCAAGGTGCCGCCCACTTTATGGTCAGCGACGATGAGGCACGTCACATTATGCGTGAACTGCTGACGTTGGTTTCCGGCTATATGGTCCCCAAACTGGCGCGTGAAATTGGCGGAGAGCCAAGTAAAACGCCGTTGGATCTGCAACTACGCCAACAATAACCATTATTGAGTGTCCGATTTCGGACACTCACCACGATTACTTATTATTTAAATCCTCACAAGTGGAGCCACGCTTTTAATCTGTGCTATTTTAATTAGTGCTATAAAATCATTAATTCATAATTTGTATTAGTAGAACCAAATTCAGAATATTAATAAATATATGGTTAGGGAGAACCTTTTATGGCTATAAGTATTAAGGGCATTAATACCGGTGTTATTCGTCAAAAGAATGAATTTATTGCTTTAGCATTAAAGATAAAAGAACCAAGGAATAAATCGTCGTTATTTTTTCTTTCTCCGCTTGGGCTAAGAGATCTGCTTATCGCCCTGGAAAGCAGGCTATCCGCTAAACATCAGCTTAGCGAAGAAGAGCATGCGCAATATGAGAAGGAATGCGATAAAGCCAGCCAAAAGATGCACGAAAATATTCCTTTGATTCAGGAAGATGAGCTAAAAAATGCCGACATTAATCGTCGCATAAATTCGCTGATGTTAGTGGATGACAAAGGCGAAAACTTAACATTTTCTCTGACACTGCATGATGGACAAACGTGTGAATTACTGATTAATGAACTACAGATTCGGGTGCTGGTCCATGCTGTTATTCATGCAATAAATAATGCTGGCATGCGGGAATTAGCGCTACGAATTACATCGCTGCTGGATTTCCTGCCGCTGTACGATGTTGATTGCCAGGCAAACGACAATCTGGAATACGACTCTTATACGCACCCCGAATGGAAACAAAGCCTGTTTAATCATTATCTGGCGATTATTTACCGCTATACGGATGATCAAGGAAAAGCCCAGTTCTGTGGTTCGGTAGTAAAAACTCGCGCCCCTTCCGGCAGCAAAGAGGCCGAAGCCATTACTCGCCGTCTTCTCGATTTCAGCCCACGGCTGAAAAAGCTTGCTGGTGTACCGTGC
The DNA here is from genome assembly GCF_002075345.1 of Citrobacter braakii. GTDB lineage: Bacteria > Pseudomonadota > Gammaproteobacteria > Enterobacterales > Enterobacteriaceae > Citrobacter > Citrobacter braakii. The sequence goes on along the minus strand of NZ_NAEW01000008.1, from coordinate 28,718 downwards.
CAGGTGTTTGTCAGAACGTTGACGGGTGATAAGGCGCAAAAGCTCAATCAGGATCAGTGCCTGCGCGCGCTGCATCATTTACGCGCTCAGTCTGTGCATAACGCTCAAAATGCCTGATGTTTCTGCGCTTATCAGGCCGACGAATTTGTATCGTAGGCCTGATAAGACGTTTTAGCGTCGCCATCAGGCATCAACAGCATTTATCAATTTGGGCACTTATAAACCTGTCCGGTCATTTCACTGGCAGTAGGAACAAAGCTGGACAGCATTCCCTGTGATGGGCTGCTGACGCCATAAATCACGTTACCACCTATTGCCGCAGCCTGGTTACGCAGATCGTTTGCTGCGCCACGCATAGAGCCACCCTCTTCGCCGTGCTGGCCAGAAAGCCAGTTGTTTTGCGTACCGGTTGCAGTGCCAATCAGTTGACACTCTGCGCCAGGCTTCTCTTCGACGAAGCGTACGCTTTGCCCGGCTGAACTCAGTTCGTTGCTGGAGCTACAACCCGCCATCAGTAGCGCGGCACCAACGATCCCTGCTAAATATTTCACGTGCATGTCATTCCCCATAATCAATGAGCTGGACGTTATGTCCGTAGCTGAATCATATACTAAAAAGATGACCAAAAGAAAAACCCCCGGACATTTCTGCCCGAGGGTTTCTCATTTTTCGCGAGATACGTATTTAATCAAATAATTCAAGTTGCAGGCAGGCGGCAGGTTCATGAATCCCCCAGTGCTTACATGAGTAAGTGACTGGGGTAAACGAACGCAGCTAATGAACCTGCGGCTTGAAGTATGAAGATTAAATTACATCATGCCGCCCATTCCACCCATGCCGCCCATACCACCAGCAGCACCTAAGTCAGGCGCATCGCCTTTCGGCAGGTCAGTAACCATGCACTCGGTGGTGATCATCAGACCCGCAACAGAAGCCGCGTACTGCAGAGCTGAACGCGTTACTTTGGTTGGATCCAGGATACCCATGTCGATCATGTTACCGTATTCTTCAGTTGCAGCGTTGTAACCGTAGTTACCGTCACCCGCTTTCACGGTGTTAGCCACTACAGACGGCTCTTCGCCGCAGTTCAGTACGATTTGACGCAGCGGAGATTCCATTGCGCGCAGCGCAACTTTGATACCTACGTTCTGGTCTTCGTTCTGACCTTTCAGACCGGCAATTTTAGACGCTACGCGAATCAGCGCAACACCACCACCAGCAACCACGCCTTCTTCTACCGCAGCACGAGTCGCGTGCAGGGCATCTTCAACGCGGGCTTTCTTCTCTTTCATTTCAACTTCAGTCGCAGCACCAACTTTGATAACCGCAACGCCGCCTGCCAGTTTCGCTACGCGCTCCTGCAGTTTTTCACGGTCGTAGTCGGAAGTTGCTTCTTCGATCTGCTGACGAATCTGAGTCACGCGACCCTGGATTGCAGCTTCGTCACCCACGCCATCAATGATGGTGGTGGTGTCTTTGTTGATAACAACGCGTTTCGCCTGACCCAGATCTTCCAGAGTTGCTTTTTCCAGCTCCATACCGATCTCTTCAGAGATAACGGTACCACCGGTCAGGGTAGCGATATCCTGCAGCATCGCTTTACGACGGTCGCCGAAGCCAGGCGCTTTAACCGCCGCGACTTTCACGATACCGCGCATGGTGTTAACAACCAGAGTTGCCAGCGCTTCGCCTTCAACATCTTCAGCGATGATCAGCAGTGGTTTACCGGCTTTTGCTACTGCTTCCAGCACCGGCAGCATTTCGCGGATGTTGGAGATTTTCTTGTCAGCCAGCAGGATGAACGGGCTTTCCAGTTCTACTGCGCCAGTTTCCGGCTTGTTGATGAAGTAAGGAGACAGGTAACCACGGTCGAACTGCATACCTTCAACCACGTCCAGTTCGTCCTGCAGACCGGTACCGTCTTCAACGGTGATCACGCCTTCTTTACCGACTTTGTCCATCGCTTCAGCGATCAGTTTACCTACGGTTTCGTCGGAGTTAGCGGAGATAGTACCAACCTGAGCAATCGCTTTAGAGTCAGAGCACGGTACGGACAGTGCTTTCAGTTCTTCAACGGCAGCAGCGACAGCTTTGTCGATACCACGTTTCAGATCCATCGGGTTCATGCCCGCAGCAACGGCTTTCAGACCTTCAGTGATGATGGACTGCGCCAGTACGGTTGCGGTGGTGGTACCGTCGCCTGCAGCGTCGTTCGCTTTAGAGGCAACTTCTTTCACCATCTGCGCCCCCATGTTTTCGAACTTGTCTTCCAGTTCGATTTCACGGGCTACGGAAACACCATCTTTAGTGATGGTCGGTGCACCGAAAGATTTATCCAGAACTACGTTACGGCCTTTTGGACCGAGGGTAACTTTCACTGCATCTGCCAGTACGTTTACGCCGCGCAGCATTTTCACACGAGCGTCGTTACCGAATTTTACGTCTTTAGCTGCCATTTTCTCTTTCCCTTAAATTCGTATGTTCAGTGTCGTTCGCGGATTAGGCTTCAACAATTGCCAGGATGTCACTTTCAGACATGATCAACACTTCTTCATTGTCGATCTTCTCAGATTTAACACCGTAGCCATCGTTGAAAATAACGATATCGCCGACTTTAACGTCCAGCGGCTGTACGGTACCGTTGTCCAGGATGCGGCCCTTACCGACAGCGATGATTTCGCCACGAGTTGATTTACCTGCTGCAGAACCGGTCAGTACGATGCCGCCAGCAGATTTAGATTCAACTTCTTTACGTTTGACGATCACACGATCATGTAACGGACGAATACTCATTGATAGCTCTCCTTTGAGAAAGTCTTTATCAGTTATGGGTGACGCCGGCCCGTGAACGGTTTCCCGGCTAGTGACCAGAGAAATGGGGATGGGGCTTTGTACCTTCAAGGGGGCAAGCGAAAAAAAATTTATATCAGCAGAAAATTCCGTCAAAACGCCGACGCGCATCACATTTTATAACGATTTCAGTCACGTCGTCATAAGCAAATACGATTGTGATACCATCAAAAATCTGCGCTGTAGCCCGGTCAATGGGCATAACCGGATAACAACTTATGAGCGGACTGAAACAAGAGCTGGGACTGGCTCAGGGCATTGGCCTGTTGTCGACATCATTGCTAGGTACAGGCGTTTTCGCCGTCCCTGCGCTAGCCGCGCTGGTGGCTGGCAACAACAGCCTGTGGGCCTGGCCGGTGCTGATTGTTTTAGTCTTTCCCGTGGCGATTGTCTTTGCCGTACTGGGTCGTCATTTTCCCAGCGCGGGTGGCGTGGCGCATTTTGTTGGTATGGCCTTTGGCTCACGCCTGGAGCGCGTCACCGGATGGCTATTTTTGTCGGTGATTCCCGTCGGCTTGCCTGCGGCATTACATATTGCCGCCGGATTTGGTCAAGCGATGTTTGGCTGGCATGACGAACAGCTTCTGTTGGCAGAGCTCGGTACGCTGGCATTGGTTTGGTATATCGGCTCCCACGGTGCCAGCTCTAGCGCTAATCTGCAAACGGTCATTGCCGGATTGATTGTTGCCCTCATTGTCGCCATCTGGTGGGCGGGCGATGTGAAACCTGGCGAAATCCCCTTCCCTGCGATAACCGAGATTGAGCTCCCCGGACTGTTCGCCGCGCTGTCGGTGATGTTCTGGTGTTTTGTTGGCCTTGAAGCGTTTGCCCATCTGGCATCTGAATTCAAAAACCCGGAGCGGGATTTCCCGCGCGCGCTGATGATCGGCCTGCTGCTTGCGGGCTCTGTTTATTGGGCATGCACCGTCGTCGTGCTTCATTTTGGCGCCTACGGTGAGCAAATGGCGGCGGCGGCCTCACTGCCAGAGATCGTCGTGCAGTTATTTGGCGTACAGGCACTGTGGGTCGCCTGCATCATTGGTTATCTGGCCTGTTTTGCCAGTCTCAACATTTATATTCAAAGCTTCGCCCGGCTGGTCTGGTCGCAAGCGCAATATAAGCCGGAAAGTCATCTGGCGCGTCTGTCTCCCCGTTACCTTCCGCGCAATGCGCTAAACGCCGTATTGGGCTGCTGCGTGATCAGTACGTTGTGCATCTATATGCTGAAAATCAATCTCGATGCGTTAATCGTCTATGCTAACGGCATCTTTATTATGATTTATTTGCTGTGCATGCTGGCGGGATGTCGATTACTGAAAGGGCATTATCGCATGCTGGCGGTCATTGGCGGTCTACTGTGTCTGCTGCTGTTGGCAATGGTTGGCTGGAAGAGCCTGTATGCGCTGATTATGCTGGCAGGGCTGTGGCTGTTTTTACCCCGCAGGCCGGATAAGGCGACGTTGACGCCGTCATCCGGCAGATAAGCATTTTGCCGGATGGTGCTCACGCTTATCCGGCCCGCATACTGATGCTTAATCCCGAGGATCGTCTTTATGATCAATACGGTTGCGATCGTCGTCTTTGCGCTGAAATTCGCCATCAAAGGTCTCACCGCCACCGGTTCCGGCGCTAAAACCACCGCCCGGCATACGCGAAAAACGCAAATGCGGCAGCAGTTTCATCGTCAGATGTTTTTGCACCGGGGGTAATAAAAGAAGAAGACCGAGGAAATCGGTGAAAAAACCGGGCAGTACCAACAGCAGACCAGCAATGATCAGCGACACGCTCTTGATCATTTCTGCAGCAGGACTTTCACCAGCCGCCATTTTTTGTTGCATCAGTAAAAAGTTTTTAAATCCCTGGTTACGAACCAGAGACATACCGATAACCGACGTAAAAATAACCAAAATCAGCGTCATCAGGACACCCAGGACATGGGCAACCTGAATAAAAATAGATATCTCTATGTAAACATAGAGAAAAATGGCAAGTAATGGTATCCAGCGCAAAGGGTTCTCCTGTCAATAACAGTCGTTTTTTTCAACGCCTGTCCGATGAATTATGTGACTCGCATCAATTAGATGTTGAGGTGGTTAGCAAAATTTCAAGTCGCTTGTACACTTATTTTTAGTATTAATCCTAAAGGGGTGATCCATTTCACAGAATAATAAATAAGGGGTAAATTCCACGCTTTAAGTGATCCAGATTACGGTAGAAATCCTGAACCAGCATATGATCTCGAGTATCAGACCGATGCAGGGGATAATCGTCGGTCGAGAAACAATCGAAATCACATATATCCTGTGTGTTTAGTCAAATCATTGGCAGCTTGAAAAAGAAGGTTCACATGTTAAACAACATTCGTATCGAAGAAGACTTGTTGGGTACCAGGGAAGTTCCAGCGGACGCCTACTACGGTGTTCACACTCTGAGAGCGATTGAAAACTTCTACATTAGCAACAACAAAATCAGCGACATTCCTGAATTTGTTCGCGGTATGGTAATGGTTAAAAAGGCAGCGGCAATGGCCAACAAAGAGCTGCAAACCATTCCTAAGAGTGTGGCAAATGCCATCATCGCGGCGTGTGATGAAGTCCTGAATAACGGAAAATGCATGGATCAATTCCCGGTAGATGTTTACCAGGGTGGTGCGGGTACCTCCGTCAACATGAACACCAACGAAGTGCTGGCCAATATCGGTCTGGAACTGATGGGGCACCAGAAAGGTGAATATCAGTACCTGAACCCGAACGACCACGTTAACAAATGTCAGTCTACCAACGACGCTTACCCAACTGGCTTCCGTATCGCGGTATACGCATCCATCATCAAACTGATCGATGCCCTGAACCAGCTGCGTGAAGGCTTCGAACAAAAAGCTGTTGAATTCCAGGACATCCTGAAAATGGGCCGTACCCAGCTGCAGGATGCTGTACCGATGACCCTCGGTCAGGAATTCCATGCTTTCAGCGTACTGTTGAAAGAAGAAGTGAAAAACATTAGTCGTACCGCTGAGCTGCTGCTGGAAGTTAACCTCGGTGCAACTGCAATCGGTACGGGTCTGAACACGCCGAAAGAATACTCCCCGCTGGCAGTACAGAAACTGGCTGAAGTCACTGGCTTCGCCTGTGTTCCGGCAGAAGACCTGATTGAAGCAACTTCTGACTGCGGCGCATACGTTATGGTTCACGGCGCACTGAAACGTCTGGCTGTTAAGATGTCCAAAATCTGTAACGACCTGCGTTTGCTCTCCTCTGGCCCACGTGCTGGTCTGAACGAGATCAACCTGCCGGAACTGCAGGCTGGTTCTTCTATCATGCCAGCAAAAGTGAACCCAGTTGTTCCAGAAGTCGTAAACCAGGTTTGCTTTAAAGTCATCGGTAACGACATCACCGTTACTATGGCATCTGAAGCTGGTCAGCTGCAGCTGAACGTAATGGAGCCGGTCATTGGCCAGGCAATGTTTGAATCCATTCACATTCTGAGCAATGCTTGCTACAACCTGCTGGAAAAATGCGTTAGTGGTATCACTGCTAACAAAGAAGTCTGTGAAGCGTTTGTATTCAACTCCATCGGCATCGTTACTTATCTCAACCCGTTCATCGGTCACCACAACGGCGACATCGTCGGTAAAATTTGTGCCGAAACCGGTAAGAGCGTACGTGAAGTTGTCCTGGAACGCGGTCTGTTGACCGAGTCTGAACTGGACGATATCTTCTCTGCACAGAACCTGATGCACCCTGCTTATAAAGCAAAACGTTATACTGATGAAAGCGAACAGTAATCGTGTAGGGTAGTACCGGAGAAGGCACGTCATGATGACGTGCCTTTTTTCTTACTCGAAGTTACTTAAAAACAACAATTTAATATCAACTTGTTAAACAACAAGGAAGGCTAATATGATAGTTTTAGAACTTATCATCGTTTTGCTGGCAATCTTTTTAGGTGCCAGACTTGGGGGTATCGGTATTGGATTTGCAGGTGGGCTGGGTGTTCTGGTTCTTGCCGCTATTGGCGTAAAACCAGGTAATATTCCGTTCGATGTTATTTCCATTATCATGGCGGTTATCGCTGCCATCTCTGCCATGCAGATTGCCGGTGGTCTGGACTATCTGGTTCATCAAACTGAAAAACTGCTGCGTAAAAACCCGAAATACATCACGATTCTTGCACCAATCGTGACCTATTTCCTGACTATCTTTGCCGGTACCGGCAACATCTCTCTGGCAACTCTGCCGGTTATCGCTGAAGTCGCGAAGGAACAAGGTATCAAACCTTGCCGTCCGCTCTCTACCGCAGTGGTTTCTGCACAGATTGCGATTACGGCGTCGCCAATCTCCGCAGCTGTGGTTTACATGTCTTCCGTAATGGAAGGTCATGGCATCAGCTACATTCACCTGCTGTCCGTGGTCATTCCGTCCACTCTGCTGGCCGTTCTGGTGATGTCCTTCCTGGTAACGATGCTGTTCAACTCCAAACTGTCTGACGACCCGATTTATCGTAAGCGTCTGGAAGAAGGTTTGGTTGAACTGCGTGGTGAAAGACAAGTTGAAATCAAAGCTGGCGCGAAAACCTCCGTTTGGTTGTTCCTGCTGGGCGTGATTTGCGTAGTTGTATACGCCATCATCAACAGCCCAAGCCTCGGCCTGGTCGCTAAACCGCTGATGAACACCACCAACGCAATCCTGATCATCATGCTGAGCGTCGCGACGCTGACTACGATCGTCTGCCGCGTTGAAACTGACTCCATCCTGAACTCCAGCACCTTTAAAGCGGGTATGAGCGCCTGTATTTGTATCCTGGGTGTTGCATGGCTGGGTGATACCTTCGTATCTCACAACATTGACTGGATCAAAGATACTGCAGGTAGCGTAATTCAGGGTCATCCGTGGTTGCTGGCTGTCATTTTCTTCTTTGCTTCTGCGCTGCTGTACTCTCAGGCTGCAACCGCTAAAGCACTGATGCCGATGGCTCTGGCTCTGAACGTTTCCCCACTGACTGCTGTTGCGTCTTTCGCAGCTGTTTCTGGCCTGTTCATTCTGCCAACCTACCCAACTCTGGTTGCGGCGGTGCAGATGGATGACACCGGTACAACCCGCATCGGTAAATTCGTCTTTAACCATCCGTTCTTCATCCCGGGTACTCTGGGCGTGCTTTTGGCTGTCTGCTTCGGCTTCTTGCTGGGCAGCTTCATGCTGTAAAACTTTACTGCAGGGTGCCTTCGCGCCCTGCAGTTCCTCCTCCTCATCATCCCGCTTTAACTAACATCCTTCCCTCGTCCGTTGTATAGTGACCACTCTTTAGCTGGTTACTCTGTTCTTTCGAGGTGTTTATGCTTGATGTAAAGAGTCAGGATATTTCCATCCCCGATACCGTTGTGGTGCTCTGTACCGCCCCGGATGAAGCAACCGCCCAGGATCTGGCCGCCAAAGTGCTGGCGGAAAAGCTGGCTGCCTGCGTGACGCTGCTGCCTGGCGCGACCTCCCTCTATTATTGGGAAGGTAAGCTGGAGCAGGAATATGAAGTCCAGATGATTTTAAAAACCACCGTCACACACCAGCAAGCCCTTCTCGATTGCCTGAAGTCACATCATCCATACCAAACGCCTGAACTTCTGGTTTTACCCGTCACTCACGGAGACTTTGATTACCGCTCATGGCTCAACGCATCCTTACGCTGATCCTGCTGCTGTGCAGCACATCTACCTTTGCCGGATTATTTGACGCGCCTGGCCGCTCGCAGTTTGTTCCTGCCGATCGGGCGTTTGCTTTTGATTTTCAGCAAAACCAACACGATCTGAACCTCTCATGGCAGGTTAAAGATGGCTACTATCTGTACCGAAAACAGATAAGCATTACGCCATCTCAGGCCGATATCGCCGAGGTAAAACTACCGCCAGGCGTCTGGCATGAAGATGAGTTTTATGGCAAAAGTGAGATTTACCGTAAACAATTGACTATCCCGGTCACGGTCAATCAGGCTAAATCTGGCGCAACATTAACGGTCACATACCAAGGCTGTGCCGACGCCGGTTTTTGCTATCCGCCTGAAACTAAAACGGTGCCATTAAGTGAAGTGTCTGCCAATACCAGGGCGACACCTGCGCCAGTGCCTGCCACCGATACTTTGCAAGAGAGACCACAACCTGCAACCCAGCTTCCCTTCTCTGCGCTGTGGGCATTGCTAATCGGAATTGGCATCGCATTTACACCTTGCGTATTGCCGATGTATCCGCTGATTTCCGGTATCGTGCTGGGCGGCAAACAACGCTTATCAACCGGACGCGCGCTGCTGCTGACGTTTATCTACGTCCAGGGAATGGCGCTCACTTATACCGCGCTGGGTCTGGTTGTTGCGGCCGCCGGATTGCAGTTCCAGGCTGCGCTACAGCATCCTTACGTCCTGATTGGCCTTGCCGTGGTCTTTACGCTGCTGGCCCTTTCGATGTTTGGCTTGTTCACGCTGCAGCTCCCTTCATCGCTGCAAACACGCCTTACATTGATGAGTAACCGTCAACAAGGCGGTTCCCCCGGTAGCGTCTTTGCGATGGGGGCGATTGCCGGCCTCATCTGTTCTCCTTGTACAACAGCCCCGCTAAGCGCGATTTTGCTGTATATCGCTCAGAGCGGGAACATGTGGCTGGGAGGCGGCACGCTGTATCTGTACGCGCTGGGGATGGGATTACCTCTGATGCTAATTACCGTATTCGGTAATCGTCTGTTACCTAAAAGCGGCCCATGGATGGAACATGTCAAAACCGCTTTTGGCTTTGTCATTCTGGCGCTCCCCGTCTTCTTACTCGAACGCATCATTGGCGACGACTGGGGCGTTCGCCTGTGGTCGCTGTTGGGCGTCGCATTCTTTAGCTGGGCATTTATCACCAGCCTCCAGGCAAAGCACGCCTGGATGCGCATCGTGCAAATTATCCTGTTAGCTGCAGCGCTGGTAAGCGTACGGCCATTGCAGGACTGGGCGTTCGGCGTGCCGCAAGCTCAAACCCAGACACACCTTAACTTCACGCCTGTGGCTTCGGTAGATGCGCTAAATCAGGCGCTGGCACAAGCTAAAGGCAAGCCCGTGATGTTGGATCTGTATGCTGACTGGTGCGTGGCCTGTAAGGAGTTTGAGAAGTATACGTTTAGCAATCAGCAGGTTCAGCAAGCGCTAGGCGACACGGTGCTTTTGCAGGCGGATGTGACTGCAAATAATGCCCAGGATGTCGCTCTGCTGAAACATCTACAAGTTTTAGGTTTGCCGACTATTTTGTTCTTTGACGCCGAGGGGAAAGAGCATCCGGAGGCTCGGGTAACCGGCTTTATGGATGCCACGACCTTCAGCGCACATTTGCGCGATCGCCAACCGTGAGCGACACTTGCAACAAGAAATACGGAGGAGAATACCGTGCAACGTGAAGATGTCCTGGGAGAAGCCCTGAAATTACTTGAGGTTCAAGGGATAGCCAATACCACACTGGAAATGGTGGCCGATCGTATCGATTATCCTCTTGATGAACTACAACGCTTTTGGCCCGACAAAGAGGCCATTCTGTACGATGCGTTACGTTACCTCAGCCAGCGGGTGGATATCTGGCGGCGTCAACTTTTGCTGGATGACACCCTGAGCGCTGAACAGAAATTACTGGCACGCTACACCGCGCTGTCCGAATGCGTGAGCAATAATCGCTATCCAGGCTGCCTGTTTATCGCCGCCTGTACGTTTTACCCCGATCCCGGGCATCCGATCCATCAGTTAGCCGATCAGCAAAAAAAGGCGGCACATGACTTCACCCATGAGCTGCTGACGACGCTGGAAGTTGACGACCCAGCAATGGTCGCCAAACAGATGGAACTGGTGCTGGAGGGCTGTCTGAGCCGCATGCTGGTGAATCGTAGCCATGCTGATGTCGAAACGGCACACCGTCTGGCTGAAGATATCCTGCGCTTTGCTCAGTGCCGTATGGGCGGTGCGCTGACTTAATTCGGATTTCGTAACTTTTGTGAACCGCATATAATTTCGGCAATACCGACATATTAAAAGGAATTATATGCGTCTCGCGCACTGCATTCTCCTCGCAGGTTTTATCTCTGCCCCCCTGTATGCCAATCCATTAAACGGTTTTTCGTTTGCACATAAAGACTGGGAAGTTGCGTGTGATAATACGGGTACCTGTCGGGCAGCAGGTTATAGTGACCATGCGGTAAGCGTACTGCTCACACGTGCGGCTGGCCCCGACACCAGCGTGTATGTCGAGGTTGCTTTTGCACAGCGTACGGCGAATCAACCCTCCCTGAAAGACGCCACGCTTTTTATTGATGGTCAAAAGGAAGGCGCGCTAACGTTTTCCGCAGAGGGATATTTTAAACTCAACTACCAACAGCGAAAGGTGTTTCTGGACGCCTTACGTCAGGACAATACCATTGAGTTTGCAGCAGATGGCGAACGATTACTGCTTTCTAATGCAGGTTCGAGCGCTGTGCTGCTGAAAATGGATGAATTCCAGAAACGCATCAATACCCAAAGCGCTGTGCTGCATCCAGGAGATAAAACCAGTAATGATGTGCTTAACGATGAGCCGGCCCCACTTATCATCACCCAACCCGTCCTCCGCACGCCGGACGTGGAACCATTAACGACCGCGCAGCGACAAAAAATAGAACCCCAAATTAGGGTCACTCCCGAGATGAATTGCCGCGAACTGGAAGAGGGTCAGGAACGCATTTATTACCGCATTCCGGTGGATAAACAACATGTACTCATTCAAACCGAATGCTTTGATAGCTCACGTACCATCCTCTGGCTAACCAATACTGAACTAACTTCTTCGCCTAAACTAATCACGAGTGATGCCAGTGAATATGAGGACGGTGAGATAGCCCGTTTCAGCGATCCCATTCAGCTCTGGGTCTGGGAGGGTAACAACTTCACCTTGCGCGACGAATACCGCAGCGGCGGACAAGGAAACCTTTCTGTTGGCGGTGTCTGGACGCTCCCTACGTTCGTTAGCATCGTACGTTCTCAGTCTGATGTAGACACAGATAACACGGCCCTAAAAACGCTACGTAGCGCCGTAGAGAGCATGCAAAAAAGCGATCCGGGCTTAGAACTGAGCAAAATCGCCAGTCAGTTTCCATTAACCGGTCAAATCACTGATTTCAGGATCTCTTACGCTGAAGACTCAACAGAACCAACCGCGAAACCCTCCCCTGAGATTAGCGATGATGAGTGGCAGGCATTTTCCCGCACAACGTTTAGTGTCGATTCGGAAAATGGAGGCGTGAACTTTACGCTCATTGATCTGGATGACGACGGTAAACGCGATCTCATCATCAACAGCTACGTTGGTGGCACAGGATTATTCAGCTACACCGGCGTACTCAAACGCGGTGATAATGCCTTCGTCGTCGTTAATGGCAAACAGGATGACGATAACTTTGGCGTACCCGGGGCGCTATTTTCGGAGAATGGGCGCGGCGCCAACCAGTGGAGCCAATGGGTGCGCATCAACGGTAAGGTTTACGCTCTCTGGTACAACGGCTTATATAATGAAGAGAAGCTTTATCTGTTGCGTCCATTTAGCCCAGACGAGAAGGCTCCCGTCGTAGCCGTCCACTATCGCTATGAATACGATATGAATTCAATCGAACCACGGGAAGAAGGACAACCCCTACTCCCGAAATTGAATACCAAAGACAAAACAAAGCTCATTACCGAACTGAACAAAATGCAAAGCATTCTTTTACAAAACCAACAGGCAAGCGACGGCGTTTCCCCTATCTGCCCAATCCCTGCCGGTACGTTGCAGGAAGACGCGGACAATTACAGTTCAGGGATTGCAGGGAACTATACGTCTGAACCTGTCGCAGCCATTCCTGTCTGGGTAAATGGGGAGTGCCTTATCGGTTCTGTCGAGAGTTATTTTGGTAGAGGAGAGTTCATCACTCTCGTTTCGCCAAAAGATCAGGATATTGTCGGAGAGTATTCAGTTACCGGCACACGCCATGTAACATCCATTAAAAGTGAATGGGTTCCCCGCGAAGGCGATAACGGCGGGCTGTAATTTTGAGCAAAACCCTCGAGAAAACAGCGAAATCGCTGCATAGTTAAGCAACCGACAGAAAAAGCGAGAAATTTGGTTGACGGGGTGTCCGGATTACGGTTTAATGCGCCCCGTTGCCCGGATAGCTCAGTCGGTAGAGCAGGGGATTGAAAATCCCCGTGTCCTTGGTTCGATTCCGAGTCCGGGCACCACTATTCATAAGGCCTCGCTGAAAAGCGAGGCTTTTTCCTTTTCTGGCTACGGTAGATTTCTGGTCGTTACGGCACGTTAATTGTTTGCTGGATTTCTCGCCATTTTCGCAGATGTTCGTTACTTTTAGACACCTCAACACCCTCTGATGTGTCTCTTCCTTACCCCACTGCTACGGTCTTTCTACGGTCCTCTACGGTTCCTTTCTCTAAGATTATTCATAATGAAGCAGAGAATACTGGGAAATGGGGGATTTCATAATTTACCTTATTTAACAACAAATTACCTGACCCTGCCCCCGGGGGAAGACCGGGGAGACTCCTCTTCAGGCAAGGGGGAAAAACTCAGCGTCATCAACCCCCCTTGTCAGTCGGGTGTTTCCACCATTTACTCCACCTGTAATATTCCTATTTCCCCTTACGATTCTTCGCATCAGCAAAATTCCCCGCTTTCCACGTCATAGTATGATGATTTACCAGTAGAACTGGTAATTGAGTTATGGAGTGACCCCGGGCCCATAGACAAATCTGCCCTATAGAGGTGTAGCAGGAGGGAAAGGGGGGACGGGCTAAACCGCCAGAAAGGTAAAAATAAGGTGCCGCTGGAGCTGCAGCTTTGGTCTGGGGTATGGGACCCCATTAGCAAGTTATCACTTTTATAAAAAATGAAATATATATTGAACGTGGGCCGGGTAATTGAATTATAGCGTAATGCCGGGTGCGAAATTCTTTACGTTATGCTTACATTTTATGACTAAACTTGCAGATACCGAAAGTTAGTTTATATGGCAACCATTACCAGAGAGAGGATTTCCGGATAAATAGAATATAAAATACGACTTGTTTAGCATTCGTTTAGAAATGAAAAGCTTGTATTTTTATGAAATATGATCCAGAAATCTCGCGTTACGAAAAAGAGTGCCACTAAGCGAGATAATATATCGCATAAAATAATAAACATTGTATTTTCTCGTTGATTTAACATATATAGACAAAAATAGTGATTTGTAATTTTCCGTTCTTATAATGGTGGTACAGAAAGACGAAGGACATTTCATATGGTTACTGTAGATGACTGCAACGATAGCGACCTTAATTTAGACAACAAAAATGTGTATCTCAAAGGTGAAATGATCGCTTTACGGGCGAAGGAAAAATGTCTTCTGGAGATTCTTTTAAATACATCTCCGGCCTGTATCTCACGCCAGAAAATTGCAGAGGAAGTATGGAATGGGCGATTTGTAAGTGATTTTACAATAAATCAAACGATCAACTCGCTACGTAGGAAAATTAAGGACAATGATAGGCAATTGATAAAGACGAAGCCTCGGGAAGGTTATGTTATTGATAAGGATATTGCAGCTCTGTTTACGTTCGATAGCGACATCGGTCCCACGTGTGAACCTGAGGATTTAGCATCCAGCGAAGCTAATGCGTTGATCGTCATTACCGACCACTCTGTAAAGCATGAAATGTTAAATAATCATAAAAAAAGTATCAGGGCGCGTAAAAAGCTATCATTAAGGGTCATTGTATTGATGTCACTGTTGTTGGCCTGCAGTATGGCGGGAGTCGGTGTTGGTGTCATAAGGGAATATTCGAAAGATGAAATTAATCAGTTTTATCTTGATGGTGTGAAATTCACTTTTCATAAAGAACGCATAGATTATCAGTTGAACAAAAGGAATGTGAATTGTCATTTAGTCAGAAGGACGCTTGATGATGGCGAAATTGTCGATACCAATACAACGCTCTGCAATACATCGCTTTAAATACTTGATACTACTTGCTGCACTGATCTTTTTTGCTGTTGGCCTTGCCTGGTTTGACGGTAAACGTGAGCAGAGCATTTTTACATCAAGCTACCATGGAATATTGCGGTCAAATGAAAACAATTATGTTGTCAAAGTGAATGTAACCTTTGATATCGACGATAAAATGACTTTTATAAAGGTTACCAGAGATAAAAGCAAACTGGCTGTATCTGAAAATACGTATCGTGCGGAAAGCTATGTTGAATTCAAAACATTATCATTGCAAAAACAGTCTTTTACAAAAGCCACTATCTCAGGAAGAGCTCAGACGACGAGCGGAATGAAAAAATTTGAAGAGACACGTTTTATCCCGGTAGCCATGCATCAGAGTCGGGGGCAGTTTGTACTCATCATGAACAATGAAGATATCTTTCCGATTGAAGCTATAAACGAACAGATAAATGATAAACTGGTCTTTATACTTAAAAGAGATCGCTAGTGATTTTATTTATAGAATAAGGTATTTTATTTATATATTTTTTTTTGATATGACAAAGGAAGTTCAGCGTCTTACTATGCCGTAATCAAGTTAACGCTTGGTGTAAACAAATAACATATTCTTGCTTGTGTCTACTTGATCCTTGAAATAGACCGACTGAATGTTCTAAGTAACCCATTGTTCATAATTGGAATTGACGATGTTAAACAACATGATTATTAAAGCATACACTGCCGCTCACATTCATATGGCACATAAAGTAAATCACCTAGTCGGTGAGAAGGGAATTACTGCGATTGAATATGCCATTATTGGTGTGGCAATGGCTTCTGGTCTGTTCTACATCTTTGATGAGGGTGGATTCCTCGCCTCCTTGGAAGCCGCATGGAAAACAATGTCTACGAAAATCACAGGTGCGGGCAACATTCTGAATAAGTAATTACGCGGTCATAATGAATAACACTGACCAAATTACAGGTCAGTGTTATATGGCCATGTTATATTCTTCATTTGCAGGTTTGATAATTACGTGATCTATGAAATTCTTCTTAAGTTGTATATCGGTATAAAGCTTGTAGCATTGCCACAGACCGTTAACCATTTCTCCCGTGATGCAGGTGTTACTGCGATTGAATATGCCATTATTGGTGTGGCGATGTCAGCAGGATTATATTTCATTTTTTCCCGGGAGGGTGGGGATTTCTTGATCGCCCTTGTATACGCATGGAAAATTATGGAAGTCAAAATAACATATGCTGAAACTATCTTGACAAGAGGAACTTAAAGAATTTTGTTATTATTGTTGGCACTTGAGATAGCGCAGAAGGAAATCTAAAGGTTTATATCTATTTAAAATTAACTTTATTTGCCAAAGGCAGCAAATCATCTTGTCCAAGATACAGATGTAGCAGCGACTGAATACGCTATTATTGGCGTAGCGACGTCTGCATGAGAGTATTATATCTTTGACGTTCATGGAGGCTCTAATGAAAATTTCTATTATATGGGTAGATTGTATGATGCGTGTACGAAAATGGTATTAGTGATGGGTATAATGGGGTGATTACCTCCCGTCATAGGTACTGAACAAGTATGATTCTTTATATTCTGATTGTTTTAACATCCATATATATTATGTGGATGGATATTCGATACCGGCGCATCCCCAACAAAGCCTTGGTTGTACTGCTTTTCATTGGATTTGCTTACTTACTTGGTTTAGATGAAAGCAATTGCTATGTTAGAGGGGGATATATTATCCCAGCGATCACGTTGTCTTGCGGCATTGCATTATCATATAAAAATATTATCGGGATGGGAGATGTAAAGTTTCTTTTTCTGACCTTGTTATTATGTCCTGAGCAATGGCACATAGCTATTCTCTATGTGGTGATTTTTATTGGTGGATGCTGGTCCCTGCTGTGGCATTTTGTCTTGTGCAAAATACCGCCATTGGGAAAAGTTGATATGATTAAAAAAGGTATTCCTTACGGTATACCTATAGCATTAGCTTTATGCACGTTTACTTTTATCGGTTGAATGAAAGGCGAATTATATGCGCTATAGATATATAGCAATTCTGGCTATTGTCGTGATGTTGGTTGGCGTAATGGGTATTTATAAAAAAGGGGCTGATGATAAGCAACCCATCATTGACGAACGCATCGAAAGCGTATATTTCGTGGCGCAGAAAGATATGCAAAGAGGTGAAATTCCTGAAGGTGACTTTTATACCCGAAAAACGATTAAATTTAACCCTGGGCAACGTCCTGATGAACTGGCAGAAGCGCTGGATGAAAAAAAGATGGATGTTTTGCTTAGCGAAGGTGCAATTGCCGAAACTGAAATCAGTGCAGGGCAGGTTTTGACTCTGGAAAATCTTAAGAATTTGCCAGAAAAAATAGATTCTGAACTTATTGCCTTTCCATTATCGGTAAGTGCTGAAAGTATTCTAAATCCCAAAGTAGCTGACTACGGTTTTGTAGACCTTTATTTGATCTCTAACGATAACAAGATCTATCGTGAAGATTTCTACCAGAAGAGAGGTGGCTCAACAGGTAAAGATTACAAAGATACGCGCGTGAAGAAGTTTGCCAGTAATGTCTGGATTGTTAAAAATGCCAAAGACCGGGCTGGGAAAGAAAAAAAATCTAGTCTGCTGGATATTTCTAAGGGTGATACTATTGATAGAAGTTCCAGTAAATTAGATAAAAGCGGCAATGCGCCCGATACCAGAATTGTTTATGCCTATTTTAACAAGGATGACATTGATAGCGTTATTCAGGCCCAGGTTCTGGGGATGTTCTTTGTTTCACCTGTGACAGTGACCATGCTTAACAAGCCGTTAGCAAGTATCAGCGTCGACTCAAGAGAAATAACCGCTGCGGATATTGTTTCTGGTGCGCCACTGGCAGAGAAGAAAATTAAAGTCATCGAGATTCGAGGAGCAAAAAGTTCAAATGGACGTAATTAATAAAACTCTTGGCGGTTTACTGTTGCTCATGTTCAGTCATGCATGCCTTGCACTTGATATTGATGTTAATAAAACGAAAGAGTACAGAGTTGATTTCGACATTGATACAGTTGTTATTGGTTCTCCCGATGTTGCAGATTTCAGAGTGGTGGATGAACATAACATTTATATTTTTGGCAAAACCAGCGGCCAGACCAATATTATTATCAATGGTAAACAAGGGGAAGCGCGTACGCTTCCGATTTCCGTAAATGATTTTCGTGGTCAGGCTACCGTCATCAATACTTTGCTAGCCAATGAAGGTTTCAAAGAAGTTAAAGCTATCGACATGGGAAATTCTTTAACCATCAGCGGCACCGTCAGCACCAGTGAAGATATTGATTATATAAAAGATCTCGTCCAGGAATACTTTAGTGAGGAGCAAATAAAGTACTCACTGTTCACGCAGAAGAATCAACAGATTAAAATACGTGTTACCGTCGCCGAAGTGTCTAAAGAGGTTACCGAGACGCTGGGAATTGATTGGGGCCAGGGGGCTGTCTCCAGTAACGGAAGCGATTTAACCATCAGTGGTGGGCTTTACAGTTCCATGGTAAAAGGAATGAGTTTCAACTCATTAGGCATTGCAATCAATGCACTTGCAAAAAATAATCTTGCCAATGTTCTCACCACACCCAGTCTGACCGTGACGAATGGCAAGACGGCAAGCTTTCATGGCGGCGGCCAGATTCCTATATTTCAACGTAGTGAAAATGGCTCAACGGTTGAATGGAAAGACTATGGTGTTAAACTTAATTTTGCCCCGGTGATAAATACAGACGCATCTATCAGCATGGATGTAACCGTTGAGTCATCACAAATTGGTGGCTATTACAAATATGAAAACACAGAGTTGCCGACCATTAATACCCGAAATGTCGCGACCTCGGTGCGCATGCGCGATGGGGAAAGCTTTGTTCTTGGTGGATTAATTGATAATAACCAAGCTCAATATGTCAACAAGGTGCCTGGCCTGAGTGATATTCCCATGTTTGGTGCATTATTTAAATCTATAGGTTTTAACAGTGGTAGAAGTGAATTGGTGATTTTTGCGACGGTAGAATATATCAAGCCTACCGAAAAAAATACTATTAGTCTCCCACTTGCCAGTTTTTCCAGTCCATGGGAAACTTTTTTCAATATCAATAAAGTGACCCATAAGTCCACGATGGAATTGTTGAAAGAGGCCGATTATGTCATTGAGTAAAAGATTAATAATTGTGCTTGTTAGCCTGGCTGTCAGCGCATGTAGCGTGCCTGATAACTGGTTAAATACCGTGGATGATAATGTTATCATTATCAAGATTACTACCCAACCAGATGCATATACATTTTTAAAACTAGAGCAAATAATTCTTGAGAACGCCGCCAATGGGTTTGTTAATGCGACGGTTTTCAGTAAAAATGAAAATATAAATGCGGCACATGCAATAGCTGTTAACCTTGTAAACACTTATGCTATTAAATCTGAAGTGGTGGTTAGCGATGCAATCCATGATATACAACTACAGCTTAACAAGTACAATCCAAAAGCCTGCTATGTTAATCAGTTGGATGATTTTAACTGGTATAAAAGTAGCACTCGTGAAATACGTGAATACAATCAATCTGAAATTTGTGCTACCAGCATTAACGATCGGCAATTGAGGATTTAGCATGAATTTTGATAAGTTTAAAAAACGTTTTTCTCCAGCTAAAAAGAAAGATTTAGTTATTTATTTTAGTTCCACTAACAAACAAACATCCGAACTAGAAGAAGCGCTTCGTGTCTATGGCATTGGACTGGAATACCATACTGCCACACCAAAGGATACGATCACGATCATTGAAGACTGGGTGTCAACGTCAAGCCGTCTGTGGTTTATTGTAGATGGTACGTCGTACTCCAGCAGCGATATAGAAGAGTTTGCCATGATTCTTCGCGGGCGCTATCCGGCGGTACTGCTTGGTGATAATAATTCCCTAGATGCATCGTGGAACGCAGAAGAACAAGGTTATGCCGCATACTTTATTAATAATGTTGATTTACCCAGACTAACTAAAACCATTCTTAAAGGATTTGGCTATGTCCGGTCGCGAACCTCGATGACGATTGCGATCTGCAATACAACCCCAGATATTAATTTGAGTTATTACGCCTTCAGAGACTTAAAAAAGAATAAAACGCTTAAATCTTACTCAACATTATTTATTAACTGTGATCTGGCTAATATTTATTATGATGCCGATCTGGGCGTACGCGCGAATAAGCAAGCGCTACAACATATAACCCGGGATGGTGAAGAATTAGATTCGCTGTCATCCCGTAAGCTTATTAATGCATTTGATGAGCATTTTGACTACATTTCATTCAATTTATTAATGGATGACATATCTATGAGTGATTCAGATGCGCTGGTTAAAGGCATTGATAACTTTATTGATTCTGTCTCAGATATCTACGGGTTTATTTTTATCAATGTACCCTATTATCTAATGACATCCTCAGCAGGAATGAATTTACTGGATAATAGTGATATACGAGTGTTGCTCACCAATGGTCAAATAGAGTCCATTTATAATCTAAACTTTTTACGTAACAAAATATCTTTTAAGCAAGAAAGCAATGGTAAAGGTAAAGACAAATTGTTCTGCTTACGGCAACCTTTGCACCATGCCGGGTTGCGTATAACCGATAATGATATTCATTCCAAACTTGGGGTTAAGGTTGACTTCTCTACCACCATGTTAAGAGAGGAATCTTTTTTAAGTCGATTCAAAAAAGATAACACCATAAATATCATTGACTTTATTTTCAGGTAAGTTATGCAAATCAAAGAATATGAGAAAGTACGCAGCCTTTTGGTGGAGCGATTAAAAATAGATGGAAATAATGTTGTTGATATTGTTGAAACGCTGGATTCAATTGAGACTCAACTGATTTCAATTCTCGATAGTGAAAATATCATTATCACCAGACGCAATATAGATAAGCTGGTAAAAAGTTACTATGATGATATATTTGGCCTTGGCCCATTGCAGGAGTTGTTAAATGACACCTCGGTAAATGATATTATGGTAAACGGGACATCTTCACTTTATATTGAAAGAGCGGGGAAGTTGATTCGGCTGGAATCTATCTTTAAAAACAACGATCAGATAATGCGCGTTGCACAAAGAATCGTGGCAGCGATAGGCAGACGAGTGGATGAAAGTTCACCGATGGTGGATGCACGCTTACAAGATGGTAGCCGCGTAAATATTATTGTTCCGCCGATAGCTCTGGATGGCTGTACTATCTCAATCCGTAAGTTTAAAGAAGATAAGCTGGGTCTGATGGAACTGATAAATTTTTCTTCCATGACCCCGGAGATGGCGCATTATCTGAGTCTGATGGTGCGCGTTAAAGCGAATATTATTATCTCTGGCGGCACAGGCTCGGGTAAAACGACGTTGTTAAATGCACTCTCCAATGAAATTAACGATGGCGACAGGGTAGTGACAATAGAAGATGCGGCGGAATTACAGATCCAAAAGGCGCATGTTGTCAGACTGGAATCCCGCCCGAAAGGTGTTGACGGTGAGGGCAATATCAGCATACGTGACTTGGTGATTAACTCACTCCGTATGCGCCCGGACCGCATTATTATTGGTGAGTGCCGTGGTGAAGAAGCCTTTGAAATGTTGCAGGCAATGAATACCGGGCACGATGGGTCATTCTCAACCATTCACGCCAATACGCCAAAGGATGCGTTGGTTCGTCTGGAAAGTATGCTGTCGATGGCCAATCCCAATATTCCTACCAGAACATTAAAAGGACAGATCTCTCAGGCTGTAGACATTATTGTACAATGTGCTCGTTTGTCGAACGGTGAACGTAAGGTTACCTGTATCAGCGAGATCGGTGGTATTGAAGGGGATGTGATACAAAGCCAGGATGTTTTCGTCCTTAACAGCGTTAAAAAAAATGATGGTACACAGGTGTATCAGCAACAACGTAATTTTTCGCATTCTCTTCTGGATCGTAAAGTCGCATTTTATGGTTTGCAGCAGGAGTTGAAGGAAATTATCAATGACTAGCTTTTTTGCTTTCATATTTTTTTGTCTCCTGCCTGGCTGGGTTATTTTTAAACGAGTTAAGACTCAATATCTCAACCGCAAGCTTGCTGCGATCATGGGCGATGATTTTATAGAAAGCAAGGCGAAAACAGTGTCTAAAAAGACATTGGGGTCGTATTTTAGTGGCAGTTCGTCACCGGATTTTATTCTTATTTATGGCATTAAGAATGTTGTCACGGCATCTATTCTGACGTTCGGCTACGTATGTTTTGTGGGGTTTTGTTGCATAACGTTTAAGACTTCGCCTTTGACGTATGCGCTGTCTGTTGGGACGACGTTTGCCATTGCAGTTTATGTCGTACGTAAAAAATACCAGAAAGCATTCAGTGACTACTTTGAAGTTCATTTTCCGTATGCGCTGCGATTGATTAGCCGTAACCTCGCCGTGGGCCAAACGCTTTATGCTTCCGTCGATTCAGTTTCGATTAACCTGGCTGGCATTATGCAGAGAGAGTTTAAGCGAATTTCATTGCAGCTAAAAAGCGGAGTCAGTTTCGAAGAAATACTGGATAAGGGCGAAGAAATCTATCCTTACAAGGGATACTATGTTTTTAGCTCTTACCTGAAAATTTCTGTGCAGAAAGGCAGCAGTTTAAAGGATACATTGATGGCTCTGGCGGATGACTTAATTGCCGCACAGATAATCAAAAAGAAGACCAGAGCGCTGACTTCTGAATCGCGTGGGGCTGCTTTTATTCTAGCAACCTTGCCTGCGATAATGCTCGGTGTGATGTATTCTTTTGCACATGCGAATTTTATTTATTTGTTTAATGAACTTTATGGGCGCTATGTTCTGATTTATGTGGTCATTAGCGTTTCGCTAGGTTTTGTAATTATATCGCGGATGATTCAAAAGGTTGAACTGTGATCCAGATAGTTTCCATTATCCTTTTTGCTTTTGGTGTTGTTGTATTCTTCTTTGTTATAAGAAAACAAAAAAAAGAAGAGGAATATTACGATAGATTTTATTTTATCGTTTCTAAACATAATACTATCACAGAGTATTTAAGTTTTTCTAACAGAGCGAAGTATATATTTAACCACCTGAAAGAAAAGATATATAAATTTAACGAAAAGTATCTGAGCCAGACTCAGTTTCATGAGTTGGTAAGGAATGCTGGCTACTATAACCATGAGCAAAGCACCCTGTTCTATCTTGGTGTATTTGCTGCATATTTGGTCTTGCTGGCAATGTTGGTGGTTAAGGCAACGTTTGGTGATATACCTTTCTATGCGTTTCCGGTGTGGAGTACGATTTTTTATATTGGTTTAAAGATACATCTTGAGCGTAAACATAAAAAACAACTTCTGAAGTTCAGAACAAACTTTGTCTATTTTCTTGATCTCATGTCAACCTGCATCAAAACCGGGATGACGTTAACCTCTTCGGTAGATGCTATATCACCCTTGCTTCATCGCTTTTCTCCGTTACTGGGACAAAGTATATCTAACTTTGGTAATACCATAAAATATGCTTCACTGAATGAGGCCTGCGATCGTCTTTACCTAGAAGTTCCCCTTTCTGAAGTTCAGGAGTTTAATTCTACGGTGAAGAACTCGGCGCAGTTTGGGGCGGGCATGCACAGCAGTCTGCAAAACCTTGCGCAAGAGATACGGCAGTTTCATTTTATTGAAACGGAAGAAAAAATTGGTGCAGTGAATGCAAAGATGGGTATTCCATTAATTTTGTTTATCATGTTTCCTATTATTGTGGAAATTATTTTACCTGGCCTATTACGCTCCATGCAAAATCTCTCGTTGGATATGATTTCATGAAAAAGTTTCTTGTTTTATTTGTTCTACTGGCCTGTTCTTGCTCGCAGGTTAATAGTTCCAAGGATACCAGACTAACTGCCGCGCTAGCGGTAGAAGTCGGTGCGCTTGAAAAGGCCCTGGAACTTACTCGGGTGGAGGCTCAAAATAATATTTATGATGTTGATGTTCGCTTCCGCCTTGCTGATATCTATCATCAGCTTAATCGTTACGACATGGAAAATAGCGAGCTGACCGCGCTGAGCAAAATGGTTGATGCCAGTAGCCGACATTATTCCCGTCTGAAAATTGCGCTATTGCGGAACAATTTGTTACGTAATGAGCTGGATAGCGCAATTGAACATTATGAAGATCTCAATCAGTCGAGTTCGGTTCTGGCCGATGAAGATAAAGGGAAAGGTATGATGTATGTAGCCATCGCCTATTGTAAAAAAAATGCTTTTAATACCTGCATAGCACTTCTGGAGAAGGCAAAGCAATTTTTGCCTGGCAATGACGCCCTCGCGCAGAATATCAATCTGGCAAAGTGGATGAAGAAGACTAAAGCCGGTAATGCGACGCCAGTCGCAGATGTTTTTTATCAGGCCTATCAGGAGCAAGATAGTGAACAAATTTTCTCAAATCTGATCCTTAGTCTCGTCAGCGAAGGTAGCACTGGACGGGCTTATGATCTACTTTTAACCCGTTATTCTATCGACGACGCCAATATTATTATGAAAGAACTTAAAGCCAGTAAAATATAAAATATGACCCAGCGTTTAAACGATTTCGAATCTGAGTCAGGAGTTGCATCAATAGAAACCTCTATGGTTTTTTTGATTATCTTTATGTTTATCATGTTTACCTATGAGATATTGAAATTTCAAAATGATATGGCAATGATCGCCTTGAATGAATCCCTGGCCACCGAAAGAAGCGATCTTGCCTTGCTTAAGAGTGAACCAGACAAGTTATCTTTTGATTTTGACGAACAGATAAAATCTCTGGGAACAGGAAACTATTTTAATTCATTGAAATATAAGCCATCTGCCGTCGAGTGTTATAGTGATATTTCAAAAACAACGGCCGAAAAATGTAGTGAAAAAAGTAAAATAATCAAATTTAGTTATGAGGTCAAACGCTTGGCATCTAGTGATGAAATATGCGAGTTATTTGGCCTTCCTGTTGTTCTGATAAGAGAGACTATCGCTGTTAATGACTACTATAGGTGAACGACTTAACTGTGAAAAAGGCAGTGTCGCAGTTGAGGCCGCCTTTGTATTTTTGTTTTTTTCCGGACTTTTTATTTACGCTCTGCAGCAAACTTACGTGATGGTATTAAGTTATAGTGCTGAAAAAACTTCGGCCCAGGTCGCCAGTCTGGTTGCGCAGCGATCCACATTATTTAGTAATAAAAATTTGCAGGCAAAAGATATTGAGCTTTTAAGGCATCATATTCAGGCTCTTGGGGAATCGTCGAAAGAGTTTTTCGATCTTTATGTCGAAGAGGTTGCCTATCAGACAGATGCCTATCAGGTAATCCATATTCCTTCAAAGGACGGGACACAATGTTCTTTGAAAAAAAAGCTATCGGCTTATAGCTTCAATGTTCAAACTTCTTTTGCCAAAAATAACGGAATGTATAGAGTTACCGTCTGCCGTAAAATAAGTAATATGTTTTATTCTGATGGTGATCTCGTTATTGGCAGCAGTTCGGTGATGCCTGGACATCATCATTGATAGAGAATCATAAATGAAATTACAAACGCATTTTTTCTCTGAAAAGGGAAGCTTAATGCCGCTATGGGCTATTGGTGGCATGATGGTGATGATCTCAATATTCTGGGTAGAAAACACTTCATTTTCTATCCTGGACAAACTAAGAAATATCCATATTACCAGCGCTGTCGCTCGGACTTCCCTGATCGATCATGGTCGTTCACAGACAGCGCTTAATGAGATTGTCAGCGCATCGGGTACAAGCCCCTTTAAGTATACGCAGAAGTTCAAGTATGCTTCCGTAGAGGATATGGAGGAGTTGAAAGATAATGATCGGCTGCAGGAAATTATTTCAGCAAGAACAAATACTTCGCAAACCACCACTGTCCCCTTTGAAACATTGAATGATTCGCTGCACTTAAGCAAACATCTCAATATTACTTCTCTGGATAATACGGTTAAGGTCCTTCATCCTTTAAATATACATCTGGCCGTTGAAAGTACTCCTGAAAATAAACCGAATATGAGCCGCGTTAGTCAGCCCCTTTATAATGCCATAAAACGGTTAACGGGTGATGCTGCGGATACCAGGGTCAATATTATTCCCTATTCTTATCGCGTCAATAATGCCGGTAGATGTTATACGGGAATTAACCGTGGTGACGACTTTAGTTTTGTCTGGTGGGAGAACGCTTTTAGGGAGGAAGATCTTCTGACATCCTATAAGTCGCAACTTACCTCTGCAAAAAATAACTTTTCCAGTACCAATAGTTCTATCGTTACTCTGGACAGAAAGTTAGCCGATCTTAAGAAAGAACAGGCTAAGTATAAACCGGGCACCGAAGAGTATGCTGAGTTGCAAAAGCAAATTGATTCAGTTAATAACCAGTTGACTTCGCTTACCAATAGCCTGCCGCAGCTTGAGGCTAGCATTGATAATGCTCAGGAAAAGGTAGATAAACAAACCAAGGTTGTTGAAGACCTCCAGGCAAGTGAAAACTATATAAAATTCCTGCCGTTGGCGCAGCACTATGCAAAGCGCTACCAGAATTATCGCTATTTCGAAGATTACACAGATGAGGTAGCAAATCAGGGTGATTTTTCCATGCCCGAAGAGAACTATTCTCAGTCTGCGTCGAAAATCACGTTATCGCCAACGGTTCACTATGCACTTTCTGTCTCCAGAAATAATTATTTTGGCGACACGAATACCTGCCCATCGACTGTGGTTAGCAGCAATATGTCCTCACCGGAAAGCGTTAAATCCGCGCTTAACTCAATAGACTATTCCGGGAAAGATCTGTTGGCGCTGGAAGGGTTGCTTTGGGCCGGAAGAAGTTTTTTTTCGGGGAGTTCAAGCCTTACCCGCAATGTGGTGATTATGTTTATCTCAGGGAAAGATGATTCCATCGATCCAGAAACCTTAGCTGGCGTTCAGGAAGCTTGTACAACCATCAAGAATACCTTCTCTTCAGGAAAGGTAAGTAAACTCGTGGTGGTGGCACCGGATGCGGATGCTGCTGATAACTATGTGGCTTTGCAATGCGCCACGAGCTGGAATAACGATACCGGCTTTATTTTTCTTGATAATTATGTCGATGATTTCGACAAAGAAATCGAAACGCGTTTTATACATTATTTTTCCCAGGAGTCGACGACCCGTAATGTCAATGGTTAAATATTATTTCATCTGCTTCTCGTTTATATCGGGTATATCCTTTGCAAAGCCGATGGAGGGAATGACGACTTTTAACTGTGAAAACCGCAGTGTGACTCATTCCAACTCTCTAATAAAAAACAAAAAAAATGACGCCTTGAATTATGATGGTACAACGCGCACCGTCATTTCCCAGGAGGCTATTGCGCGAGCGAAGAAAACACGTTTGTTTTTGGATCATCTTGATAAACTCTGTTCGCCCCGTCTTGCGGGCGAGCAAAGTAACTATATGGAAATCCTTCAAAACCAGCTGAAAGTGAGTCCGCAGCTGATTGGCAGCGTGTACTTTTCTCCTGCTAGCGCGCATGCGAATCGAAATCGGCAAGACCTCAGCAATATACGTAATGCCATTGCGCAATATTCGGCTGAGGATTATATACTGTTGATTGTCGGTAGTACGGATGCTACAGGGGAAGATTCTTTTAATGACTGGCTGTCTTTAAGGCGAGCACAGTACCTTGCTCATCAAGTAGTGGCAAAGAATTTTGATACCTTTCTTATTCCCTTGGGCAAAAAGGGAGCAACCGATGAGCGTCTAGAGAGCAATCCACGCTTCAGACGTGCTGACCTTTATTTGCTGAAAAAAGGTATTTAACTTCATACTTAATGCAAGTATCGTCTGACAAAACTGTAGTGGTCAAGTAGTATTGGCCACGGTTTACAGTAAAAATGGTATCTGTTCTCTGATTCTTCTGGGGGCAGCCCATCACTATAATGGTGAGGTCGGAATCGCCAGGAATCAGATCAGATATTGCTGGGGATGTAATTACTTTGCTTGCTCTGGATGAGGTTCTTTCATCTAATTCAACATAGATGTCAGACCTACGAAGCTACACTGTAATAAGCCATCCATGCTCAATGGTAGATATCTGGTAGCTCCGAAACGCCTCATTTGAACCTCATTTAAGGCTTGTAGCGCCCAACTGAAACATTTTACTTAAGGTAAACCAGTAAAGGGCTGTCAGTTCTACTAGATCGTTTGGTATTTTTTTAAGGGATTGAAAATCCCCGTGTCCTTGGTTCGATTCCGAGTCCGAGTCCGGGCACCACTATTCTAAAGAACCCGCCCTAGAGGCGGGTTTTTGCTTTTATAGTTTCTGATACTTTCCAACCGATCATCTCTCAATATCTTTACTGCTCTACCCCTCACAAAATCCATACGTAAGATTAGTCGTGCCTTTTAACAAGCTGACATCTGGCTTCTATAAGAAGATGGGGTTTAACGTGACGGGACGTACAGAAGTGGACGATCTCGAGCGACACAACCCCGTGCACGGATAGCAGGCAATGTGCTGCCGGGAGAGCCTGGTGTGCTGCGCTTCCCAGGCCTGCACACCGGTTACAACATGATGGGCTGGATAAAATGGTACGCTGCATCCGGCGATTTTCATTCCGCACAGACGCAAAAAAGCCCATCCGGCAGGATGGGCTTCTTCACTTATTTGATGCCTGGCAGTTCCCTACTCTCGCATGGGGAGACCCCACACTACCATCGGCGCTACGGCGTTTCACTTCTGAGTTCGGCATGGGGTCAGGTGGGACCACCGCGCTACAGCCGCCAGGCAAATTCTG
>NZ_NAEW01000088.1 GCF_002075345.1 Citrobacter braakii | reverse complement strand
TCGCCTCGTCGCGGCGGGTCAGTCTGCCCTCCCGCTTCAGCGGCTCACGCCCTGACGGATGGGGTATCCGGGGTACAGATTTATTGCGTTTACCGGAAAAAAGACTGAACATCTACAGCGCCTCCGTTCTTTCACCCGTCAGGGCATACTGTGTGCGGGTGTAAAAAGGAAAGATCGTGCTGTACCCCGGCACCGGCGCGCTGCCGTCGGCCAGATGCGGGAAGACGTACATCACCATGTCGGGGTTCGGCAGCCGCGGGAACTGCTGGCTGAGTTCGCTTTCCTGCGTGCGGCTGTAGCTCTCTGCCTGCGTGCGGTCGCCTTGCCGTTCCGGCTCCGTCAGCGACCGGCGCAGCGCGTCCCGGGCCTGCGCCCCCTGCTGCGCGCTGCCCGACCGGTGCTGCCATAAGTCCAGCATCGTGCTGTCCCCGGCCGGCAGTATTGCCTCCTTACTGCTGCTGCATCCGGCCAGCAGCATTGCCAGCGCCACTGCCGGCAGATATCCTTTAATCAGTTTCACCATTACGGTATGCCCCCTCATCGCTAATCCAGCCCGCCACCGTCAGCATCGCTGCCCGGCAGCGTGAAGTCGTATTTCACCCGGCGCCCTTTTTCGGCATAGTCAATATTCAGCTGGCGTGAGATGTGTACCGCCACCGGCGCCCCGGGCGGGACGTACACCGCGTCAAAGGTCTGCCCGTAGCGCTCCTTCACCCACTGCGCCACCTCCTTAAAGCTGCCGCCCAGCGCCTGGCCCAGCACCGCCT
>NZ_NAEW01000087.1 GCF_002075345.1 Citrobacter braakii | reverse complement strand
CTTATATATGGGTATGCCGGTTGCCGGCAGGAAATAAACAGCAATGCAGACCCGTCTTCCGGACGATGGCTTCCGGGCCGATCAGTTGCCGGTACCGTCTGAGGTGGTGGTGATTCTGACACTGAGACTGCTGGTCGGGGGTTTTCTGTCCCTCCGGCGCAGGGTTGCCCTCCTGAAGCGCTGACCAGATACCCGCCACCCAGTAACAGCACCAGTCCTCCGTACGGTACCAGATGGCCGTGTTCTCCAGGCGCTCCCGGTCACTGACTCTCCGCCAGACATCCAGGTCCCGCCACATCTGCCGGCACAGCAGGGTGAACAAACATTCCGACACGTCGGTAAGTGCTCTCCTGCCACTGAACGTCACGCTGCGGCGTGGGTTACCGCCGTTATCACGCCAGCGCCCGAAATACCAGTGGCAACCGCTGACCAGACACACCACGGCAGCCAGGGCGTTGAGCCACCCCGGAACGACCTTCGCATTGCCGGGCACCCTTTGACAGGTGACCGTACTCATACCAGATAATCCGGAATCATCCTCACCTGCCCCGAGCTCAGTTATCAGGCGCTGAACCCGGCACAGCACATCCGTGACGTCATTCAGGTCACCGCTGTTGTCAGCAGATTCCGCCATCGTCTTTATACGGAAAAGCAGCGTCACCGGCTGTTCCGACTCCGGTATCTGTCCCTGCATGAATGTCAGGGCGTGGTCTGCCCCTGTTCCGCTCATGACCCACGCTCCTCATGCCACGCCTGGCAGTCAGCGAACAGCCTGACGCCCGGCATTGACGCCCGCCGTTTCTCCGGAATTTCATCCCCGCATTCCGC
>NZ_NAEW01000086.1 GCF_002075345.1 Citrobacter braakii | reverse complement strand
CATACTGCCGTATCATTATCCAGCACATCTTGTCCAGTGGGGAAAGCCGCATGTCCAGCACCAGCGCACGCGGATAGGCATCATGCAGGTTACCCGTGAACAGCAGCCCGTTACGCTCCTGGCCCGATGTGCCCGGCGTACCGTCAAGCCGCGCCCGCATCTTCGACAAGGTGTAATCAATGATATCATCAGCGGGCAGACGGTGACCGGCACCGGTACCCGCGGGGTCCGTCTGCGCATATTGCGTGTACATAGCCACTCTTCTCGTTGTTATATCAGTTCGTTATAAGGAAGGGTATTAAACATCCCACCAACGGGACTCTTTGCCGCCCCGCACCCCGCAGCCTCCCCCGGATGTCAGCCGGTATCCCGGATACCGCCAGCACCCCGGCGGAGTGACCGGTACAGACCGGGCAGCATTTCACCGCTTCAGCTCACGGTCATAAGTCTGGTGGGACATAAACAGCCACTCTTCACCCCGGTTTTTGCTCAGCAGACGCCAGCGCACCCCCACATCGATTTTGAGGTACCCTGAACATCCCACCTCGCTGTACACCCGCTTTCCCTGACGGTACTGCCTCAGCAGTTTCCGGGCCTTCCGGGTCGTACTCGCATGCACCCTCCGCGGGTCGGTACGCCAGTAACGAAACGAGTCATCCACATACGGATGCCGGGTCATGTCTGTATTCACACTCATGATGACACCTCCCGTTTTTCCTGCGCACACCATCCCCTGACCAGCGTCCACACCGTGGTCAGGCTGACGCCATGGGTTTCCGCCATCAGCATCATCACATCCAGGGACTCCACGCTGTCCGGGCTGTCCATCCC
>NZ_NAEW01000085.1 GCF_002075345.1 Citrobacter braakii | reverse complement strand
CATACTGCCGTATCATTATCCAGCACATCTTGTCCAGTGGGGAAAGCCGCATGTCCAGCACCAGCGCACGCGGATAGGCATCATGCAGGTTACCCGTGAACAGCAGCCCGTTACGCTCCTGGCCCGAAGTGCCCGGCGTACCGTCAAGCCGCGCCTGCATCTTCGACAAGGTGTAATCAATGATATCATCAGCGGGCAGACGGTGACCGGCACCGGTACCCGCAGGGTCCGTCTGCGCATATTGCGTGTACATAGCCACTCTTCTCGTTGTTATATCAGTTCGTTATAAGGAAGGGTATTAAACATCCCACCTACGGGACTCTTTGCCGCCCCGCACCCCGCAGCCTCCCCCGGATGTCAGCCGGTACCCCGGATACCGGCTGTACCCCGGCGGAGTGACCGGTACAGACCGGGCAGCATTTCACCGCTTCAGCTCACGGTCATAGGTCTGGTGGGACATAAACAGCCACTCTTCACCCCGGTTTTTGCTCAGCAAACGCCAGCGCACCCCCACATCGATTTTGAGGTACCCTGAACATCCCACCTCGCTGTACACGCGCTTTCCCTGACGGTACTGCCTCAGCAGTTTCCGCGCCTTCCGGGTCGCACTCGCATGCACCCTCCGCGGGTCGGTACGCCAGTAACGAAACGAGTCATCCACATACGGATGACGGGTCATGTCTGTATTCACACTCATGATGACGCCTCCCGTTTTTCCTGCGCACACCATCCCCTGACCAGCGTCCACACCGTGGTCAGGCTGACGCCATGGGTTTCCGCCATCAGCATCATCACATCCAGGGACTCCACGCTGTCCGGGCTGTCCATCCC
>NZ_NAEW01000084.1 GCF_002075345.1 Citrobacter braakii | reverse complement strand
TCGGGCCAGGAGCGTAACGGGCTGCTGTTCACGGGTAACCTGCATGATGCCTATCCGCGTGCGCTGGTGCTGGACATGCGGCTTTCCCCACTGGACAAGATGTGCTGGATAATGATACGGCAGTATGCCCTGCAGAACGACGGCGCCATCTTCCCTTCTTATGACGAACTCCAGAAGCTTCTCTCTTCTCCCGGGGCCGGGCAGGCCTCGCGGGATACGGTGAGCCGGGCGCTGACGATGCTGCGTCTTACCGGGTGGCTGAGTCTGTGTAAGCGGGTGCGGGATGCAGGCGGCAGGGTCCGGGGCAATATCTACGCCCAGCATGATGAACCGCTGAGTGCAAAGGATGCAGAGACGTTTGACCCCGGGTGGCTGGAGATGGTCGGGAAAGCCTGCAGACACAAATACAGGGAGGTGAATGAAACGGCCTGGCGGGTACTGGAGGGGATACTGGACGACCCGATGATGCGGCACCGGCATTCGCGGTTGACGGAGATTGCTGAGCGGCTTACACGCCCCTTAACAGTACGCGATGTTGCCCGCATTGAGCAGCAGAAACAGCAGAGTCCGGAAAGCGGACTGAGTCCTGAACGTACGGAAAATGAGCAGAAGACACTGAGTCCGGATAACAGACTCAGAGTGGCGGACGGGGTTAAAACACAGGGTCCGGTAAACGGACTCAGTCTGAAATCAGACAGTTATGACAGAGTCCGGAAACCGGACTGCAATAACGTACGTTCTTTTACACAGGAACAGATTAAAAAAACGTACGTATGCGCCGGGGATGAAAATGCGCCACCTGGTGGTTCCGTTACCGTTCCTGCCGAAAGCGTCCCG
>NZ_NAEW01000083.1 GCF_002075345.1 Citrobacter braakii | reverse complement strand
GCTGTCCGGGACCGCCCGCCTCGTCAAATTTTTACGCGCCCAAAATAAGAAACTTTTTTCCGGAAGTTTTTACCTATTGAATTGGAGGTTTTAATGGGTGCTGTTGTTCGATCTTCCGGTGGTGGCCGTAAGCGCAATTTGTCTCAGGGCCAGAAAAGCAAGCTGACCAGGATTGCGCCGCCGGATGAGTTAATGAGCGATATAGCGATCCGCATCTGGAAAACACAGAGCAAAATTTTAATCGAACGCGGTGTCTTTGAACTGGAGGACGCCCCGCTACTTCTGGCTTACTGCAATGCGTTTCACTTGATGGTTGAGGCCGAAAAAGTTATCGCGAAAGATGGACTTACCGTATCAAGTGAAATGGGGGGAGATAAAAAACACCCTGCAGTCAATGTCCGTAATGACTCTGTTTCGCAGCTTGCCCGTCTGGGTTCACTTCTCGGGTTAGACCCGCTCAGTCGCATAAGAATGACCAGCGGTAAAAATGATACAGATGATGAAGGGAATGAATTTGATGAGTTTGACTGATGGCTACATATCCAAACGTCAATGCGGCGAACCAGTATGCGCGGGACGTCGTGAGCGGGAAGATACTGGCCTGCCGGTTAACGATTCTGGCCTGTCAGCGACATCTGGACGACCTGGAACGCGCCAAAGATCCACGCTGGCCTTACCGCTTCGATAAAAATAAAGCAGAACGTTTCCTCCGCTTCTCCCAGAAAATGCCGCACACCTCCGGTGAGTGGGCTCGCCGGAAGCTGCGGATAGAGTTTGAACCGTGGCAAAAATTTGCGCTGGGCGTGCCGTTTGGCTGGGTGCGAAAAGATTCAGGCTA
>NZ_NAEW01000082.1 GCF_002075345.1 Citrobacter braakii | reverse complement strand
GCGGCCATCACGCAGGTGCTGGAGAGTCCGGAAGGCCAGGCCCTGGAAGATACGGTCCTTGAGAGTCTGAGTAACGCGGTCCGCTACGACCAGAAGTATTTCGATAAAATAGTGGCTTCCCTTTTACCATTACTGGAAAAACTGACCAGCGGTAAAATGGCCTCCCTGCTTTCACCGGACTACCGGGACATCAGTGACCGCCGTCCGCTTCTGGACTGGCAACAGGTTATCCGCAATAAAGGGATTGTGTATATCGGCCTCGATGCGATGTCGGATGCGGATGTGGCGTCAGCCGTGGGTAACTCCATGTTTGCCGACCTGGTGTCGGTGGCCGGGCATATCTACAAGTTTGGTCACGAAGGCGACCTGCCGGCGCCGGCGGGAAAAGCGAAAAAGCCGTCCATCAGCCTGCACTGTGACGAGTTTAACGAACTTATGGGGCCGGAGTTCATTCCGATGGTGAACAAGGGTGGGGGGGCAGGGATTGAGGTGACGGCCTACACCCAGACCTGGTCTGATATTGAGGCCCGTATCGGGAACGCGGCCAAAGCCGCCCAGGTGACCGGCAACTTCAACACCCTCATTATGCTGAGGGTAAGGGAGAAGATGACGGCAGAGCTGCTGACCAGCCAGTTGCCGGAGGTGGATGTGTACACCAAAACGCTGGTCTCCGGCTTTACCGATATCTCAAATCCGGAGCAGGGGGCGCACTTCACCTCAAACACCCAGGACAGGGTGAGCAGCGTGAGGATGCCGCTGATTTCGACAGCGGAGCTTATCAGCCTGCCAAAAGGACAGGCATTCGCTCTGCTGGAAGGCGGAAAACTGTGGAAAATCAGGATGCCG
>NZ_NAEW01000081.1 GCF_002075345.1 Citrobacter braakii | reverse complement strand
GCGGGTGTACGAAGAAAAACGGCAGATGCTGCCATCAGACCTGAAGGCGACGATGGAAAACATCGCCACTGACATGTCACAGAAGCCCGGCGGCGGTCCCCGCTGGCACACGAAGATGCAGGCAAGGGCGTCGGAGATGGCGCTGTCACTGGAGCTGCTGACGGAGGGTACGGAGGGCGAGCTGTTTAACCGTGAGGGCGAAGCCTGGCCGGAAGCCGACGTGACGGTAGTGGATCTGGGGCACCTTTCCCGGGAAGGGTACGAGTCCCAGATGGCGCTGGCGGTGATATCGCTGGCCGGCAGGGTGAACTATATCGGTGAGCGTGACCAGTACCATAACAGGGCCGGTCTTTTCGTGATTGATGAGGGACACGTGGTCACGACGAACCCGCTGGTTGCCCCGTATTTTGCCAAAATCTCGAAGATGTGGCGAAAGCTGGGATGGTGGCTGTGGCTGGGAACCCAGAACCTGAAGGACTACCCGAATGAGTCAGAGAAGATGCTGAACATGGCGGAATGGTGGATATGCCTGACGATGCCGCCGGATGAGATAGAACAGATAGCACGTTTTCGCAATCTGACGGCGGAGCAGAAGCAGATGCTGGCGTCGGCGAAAAAGGGGCAGAAAGTGAACGGCATACCGTGCTACACAGAAGGGGTGGTGATGGGCAGCACCCTGAACGCGCTGTTCCGCTCGGTACCGCCGAGCCTGTATCTGGCGCTGGGCATGACGGAGAAGGACGAAAAGGCGCAGCGATATGAACTGATGCAGGCGCATGGCTGCACGGAGCTGGAGGCGGCTTTTATGGTGGCACGGGAGCTGGACAGAAGACGCGGAACGGGGGAGATGAATGGTGAGGCTTAGATATCCTGCGGCGGAGGTGGCGGAAACGGGGGCGTACGGGCTGCTGTTTGACAGCCTGCCGCAGTCGGCGCCGGTGACGGGACATGCGCAGGCGGTGCTGC
>NZ_NAEW01000080.1 GCF_002075345.1 Citrobacter braakii | reverse complement strand
TTCATGCCAGTCCGGTGTGTGGACGGCAAGTGGCAAGATTACTGCGTTCGAGATGGTAAACGGCAACAACGCATGCGGTAAGTTTATTGAATCAAAAGCGTATTGCCCTGTAGGAAAACAGTTGATATCCGGGGGATTCGTTCTTTCCAGGTGGACAGGTGGTAGTGGCTGGAACACCCCTGATCTTTCAATGCCCTCCCCATTTGAAAATGCCTGGAAAATATATACTGGCGGTGGTGTTACTGGTGGTACTTGCATGAAGGCAATTGCATGGTGTGCCAGGGATTGACCGCTCATGACCACTCAATGACAGCATGTAATCATATACGTCGATTCCTCGCGTCTGTGGCCCGAAAAGCGGAGGCCCGCAGCATACCACCCCGAGGGACAACGATGCTCCTCGAAGTCGCGTCCGTTGTGATTTCCGGTCTCAAAACACTCACGTTGTTCTAAAACAGCAGGGTCTTTTTGCCAGCGACCGGACTGGCATTTTGCCGAATGCCAGCCGATCGCTGGCAAACTGCAAGAGTAGGTAATGTTGAAGTGGTCTGCGTTACACTCATGATCGCCTTT
This sequence comes from Citrobacter braakii, assembly GCF_002075345.1. Classification (GTDB taxonomy): domain Bacteria; phylum Pseudomonadota; class Gammaproteobacteria; order Enterobacterales; family Enterobacteriaceae; genus Citrobacter; species Citrobacter braakii. The sequence continues at coordinate 394 of NZ_NAEW01000080.1, read as the reverse complement.
ATTATCGGCTCAGCCCGCCTTGACAATGTAGTTAAATGCCACGTTTTTAGGGCGGACTTCCTGAGGGCCAGGGTAGTAGTACGTCATACCGTGGTGGTGACCTTTCAAATCTCCCCCTGTACTGGCTGTCATATTACTCTGATCCCCCTGATAGCTGAGGACTCTGCGACCAGGATCCAGTCCGCGGCCGTTATCCAGGCCACGGATAAATACCCCTCTCAGATCGGGCAAAACACAACCGGGATAAGTGCGTGCCAGTTGAGGGTATGAACCGCAGGGAAAACGCTGTCCAGCCATCAAAAAATAGCCGGGAGGAGGCGTCGTCGAAGGCCACGGGATGGGGCTTCCAATGGGGTAATTGTCAATTCCGCTCCAGCGACCGGACTGGCATGAA
>NZ_NAEW01000007.1 GCF_002075345.1 Citrobacter braakii | reverse complement strand
CAGAATTTGCCTGGCGGCTGTAGCGCGGTGGTCCCACCTGACCCCATGCCGAACTCAGAAGTGAAACGCCGTAGCGCCGATGGTAGTGTGGGGTCTCCCCATGCGAGAGTAGGGAACTGCCAGGCATCAAATTTAGTGTGCTGATATGGCTCAGTTGGTAGAGCGCACCCTTGGTAAGGGTGAGGTCCCCAGTTCGACTCTGGGTATCAGCACCAGTTTTTCGGTTAAAGTTTGGCACTTAGAAAAGAATTTGTCTGGCGGCTGTAGCGCGGTGGTCCCACCTGACCCCATGCCGAACTCAGAAGTGAAACGCCGTAGCGCCGATGGTAGTGTGGGGTCTCCCCATGCGAGAGTAGGGAACTGCCAGACATCAAATAAAAACAAAAGGCCCAGTCTTTCGACTGGGCCTTTTGTTTTATCTGTTAAACGCCAGTGCTGTATCCGGCGCATGGCTTTAATGGATAACCTGCGACAAAAACGCACGCGTGCGTTCAGATTTGGGGTGAGCAAAAAACTCATCCGGTGCTGCCTGTTCAACAATCTCGCCAAGATCCATAAAGATCACCCGGTCGGCCACTGTACGGGCAAAGCCCATTTCATGGGTAACACACAGCATGGTCATGCCTGATTGTGCCAGACCTATCATGGTATCAAGCACTTCTTTTACCATTTCAGGATCCAACGCTGATGTGGGTTCATCGAATAACATGATTTTGGGTTTCATGCACAGTGAGCGTGCAATGGCTACGCGCTGTTGCTGCCCACCAGAGATTTGCCCGGGATATTTATGCGCATGTTCAGCAATGCGAACTCGCTCAAGGTAGTGCATTGCCAGAGCTTCAGCCTCTTTTTTTGGCATCTTTTGCACCCAGATCGGTGCCAGCGTGCAGTTTTGCAGGACCGTCAAATGAGGAAAGAGATTAAAGTGCTGAAAGACCATGCCAACTTCTTGTCTGACGCGCTCAATATTGCGGATATCTTCATTGAGTTCGATCCCATCCACCACAATACGTCCTTGCTGATGCTCTTCCAGATGGTTGATACAGCGGATAGTTGTCGATTTACCCGAACCGGAAGGTCCGCATAATACGATGCGTTCTCCCTGCTTTACCTTCAGGTTGATGTTTTTCAGGACGTGAAACTGTCCGTACCATTTGTTGACGTTTTCCAGCGTAATCATCGCGTCGGTAGACGGCATTAATAATTGGCTCATAAATTCCTCAGTGCGGTGTACGCCCGGTGTTAAAACGTTTTTCCAGATGTTGGCTGTAACGCGACATGCTAAAACAGAAGATCCAGTAAATCAGTGCAGCGAAAACATATCCTTCCGTCGACATACCCAACCATGAAGGGTCTACAGTTGCCTGCTGCACGCTACTGAAGAGATCAAACAGGCCGATGATGATGACCAGACTGGTATCCTTAAACAGGGCGATAATCGTGTTAACCAGACCCGGAATAACCAGCTTGAGGGCTTGCGGAAGAATGACCAGCCCTTGCGTTTTCCAGTACCCTAACGCCAGTGATTCAGCGGCTTCATACTGACCTTTTGGTAGGGCCTGTAACCCTCCGCGAACCACTTCTGCGACATACGCCGACTGGAAAAGAATCACGCCGACCAGCGCCCGGATAAGTTTGTCGATACTGGTCCCTTCGGACATAAACAGAGGAAGCATGACCGAGGACATAAAAAGGACGGTAATCAACGGCACACCGCGCCAGAACTCAATGAAAATGACGGATAAAATCCGCACGACTGGCATATGAGACCGACGTCCAAGCGCCAGTAAAATACCCCACGGAAGCGCGCCCGCAATCCCCACGGATGCAATGATAAGCGTCAGTGTTAATCCGCCCCACTGTCGGGTTTCTACGCGCTCAAGTCCGAAAAAACCACCGTACATCAACCACCAGACCACCACGGGATAAACGACGGCCCAGACGGCGATATAGCGGCCACGGTGAGGCATAGATTTCCAGAACATAGGGACGATAGAGGCCAGGCCAATGATCAGGGCCAGATTTACGCGCCAGCGCTGATCGTGGGGATAAAGTCCATACATGAATTGCCCAAAGCGTTCATGAATGAACACCCAGCAAGCCCCTGCTTTGGTGCAGTCTGCGCGGGTTGAACCGACCCAGTTGGCCTGAAAGAATACCCAGTTCAGCAGTGGCGGAAGAAATGACCAAATCAGCCAAATGCACAGCAGCGTGAGCAGGCTATTTGACCAACTGGAGAACAGGTTTTTACGCACCCAGAGTAGACTGCGGCTTGCCGGGTTACTGTTCTGACGCGAGGGGTGAGACAGCAGTGCTTTTGTCATCATGGCTCCTTAGCGCTCAATCAGTGCAATACGGCGGTTATAAATATTCATCAGCAGAGAAATGCTCAGGCTGATGATCAGGTACACCGACATCGTGATAGCAATGGTTTCAATGGCTTGCCCTGTTTGATTGAGTACCGTGCCAGCAAACAGTGAAACCATATCCGGATAGCCAATGGCGGCCGCAAGTGAGGAGTTTTTGACGATATTCAGATACTGGCTGGTTAATGGGGGAATGATGACGCGCAGCGCCTGTGGGATGATCACCTGGCGCAGTGTCACCGGATTTGGCAGACCCAGCGAGCGTGCTGCTTCATGTTGGCCATAAGGAACGGCCTGGATTCCCGCTCGAATAATTTCTGCAATAAACGCCGAGGTATACACTGAAAGCGCCAGCGTCAGGGCAGCCAGTTCGGGAATAAGCACCATACCGCCACGGAAGTTAAAACCGCGAAGGGCGGGGATATCCCAGTGAAGCGCTGCGCCAAACAGCCACTGTGAGATCATCGGTAAAAGCACGATCAGCGCCAGAGCCGTGGGCCAGGTCCGGCGTAGCTGACCGGTTTTAGTCTGGTGCATTCTGTTGTAGCGAAATAGCCCGATAGTGACGACGATAGTGATAATTACAGCGCCGCAAAAGGCAAAAAATCCTTCTCCCATTTGCGGTGCCGGAATATAGAGCCCCCGGTTACTCAGAAACATCAAGTCCAGCGCGTTAACGGCCTGACGTGGGCCGGGCAGGTTACGTAATACGGCGAAATACCAAAAGAAGATCTGCAGCAGCGGCGGTATATTGCGGAACGTTTCGATGTAGATCGTCGAGAGCTTTCGTAATAACCAGTTATCTGACAGGCGTGCCAGTCCGAGAAAGAAACCAATAATTGATGCGAAAACAATACACAGTGCAGAAACCAATAGCGTATTGAGTAGGCCAACGATAAAGACACGGCCATACGTATCGCCTTGCTCGTAATCGATCAGATGCTGGACAATACCAAATCCGGCGCTGCGATCGAGAAAAGAGAATCCCGAGGTAATACCGCTATTGTTCAGGTTATTTATCGTATTATGAATGAGATAGACCGCAATACTGACGACCACAATGACGGCAAGTATTTGAAATAACCAGGCGCGGACCGCAGGGTTAGAAAAGGATAACGATCCTTTTACGATTGAGCGGCGATGGAACATAAGAAAACCTCGGTAACTATGACTCTGGACTGAGCGCCGCAGTCGCGGCGCCCGTTACATCACTACGCATTAGCGCACCGGTGGCGCATATTGAATGCCACCGTTATTCCAGAGGTTGTTCTGTCCACGTTTGATCTTCAGTGGGCTTTCCGATCCCACGTTACGCTCAAAGATCTCCGAGTAGTTACCTACCTGCTTGATAATGTTGTAAGCCCATTTGTTATCAAGCTTCAGATCCTTGCCATAGTCCCCTTCTTTGCCTAACAGGTGCGCCATATCTGGCGTTGCAGGATTAGCCGCTTTTTCATCGACATTTTTCGAGTTAACGCCCATTTCTTCCGCATTCAGCATGGCGAACAGCGTCCAGCGAACAATGGAGAACCACTCATCGTCCCCACGACGTACGACAGGTCCCAGCGGTTCTTTAGAAATAACTTCTGGCAGGACAATCCACTCCGCAGGATTACTCAGCTTGATTCGCAGGGCGTACAACTGAGACTGGTCGGAAGCCAGCGTGTCGCAGCGTCCAGATTCCAGAGCTTTAGCTGATTCATCCGAGCGGTCAAAGGTGACAGGGGTGTACTTCATGTTGTTGGCTTTAAAGTAGTCAGCCACGTTCAGTTCGGTATCTGTTCCTGCCTGGATACAAACCGTTGCGCCATCCAGCTCTTTAGCACTCTTGAGACCCGCTTTATTGTGGGTAAGAAAACCAATGCCGTCGTAATACGTTACGCCAGTGAAAGACATTCCCATTCCTGCGTCACGAGAGGAGGTCCAGGTGGTATTACGAGAGAGCATGTCGACTTCACCTGATTGTAGTGCGGTAAAGCGTTCCTTGGCGGTGAGCGGGGTATATTTTACTTTGCTATCATCGCCAAATACGGCGGAGGCAACGCCACGACATACGTCGACATCAATTCCTGAGAACTTACCGCTTGCATCGGCATAAGAAAAGCCAGGCAACCCGTCACTGATCCCACACTGCACAAAACCTTTTTTCTTTACGGCATCAAGTGTTGCGCCGGCATGTGCCTGATTTGCAACCGCAAGCAGCACGCCGGCCGCAGCCAGGCTGGCTATTATCATCTTTTTCATAGAGCATCCTGTGTGGAGGAATTATTGTTATGGAAACGTTCTGAAAACGTCTTTTACCTGTCTGTGGCTATGGCCATACTCTTTTAAGCAAAGGTAGTGCCAGGTTTTTGCGCACGATTATTCGACGCAATATCCAGAGTGTAGACAGGAAAAAATAAATGCAGCGCCCTGAAGTGGTGCAAAATTGAAACGTAAGCCACATTTCGGCGCAAAAAATTTAAAAATCAAACCGGACGCGTGATAACGATTTCGTACGTTAATATTGATGACGTGAGAATAATGAAAAGAAAGCGCGCTGTTACGAAGAACTGAAAAAATGCTAATTTCAAATCGTGGATATGTGAGGAAAATCTATAATAATTTCATTATACGTTGAGTGCTATATACCAACGTTTTGTCTTATATGAAGATTTAATTCTTATTGCAAAAAGCGCGGTACCCACCGCGCTTTTAAGAAGATTTATTTGGTCAGGGCGACTATCCCAAGCGTCAGCCCGGCAACGGCTGCTGCGCCACCGGCGATGGCTCCGGCTGTTTCCCAGTTATCCTGCGTGGTGCCTTTCATACAGGTATTGGTATGAACCAGGCGCCCCTGATCGTCGTATACAGGTACGCAAGGAGAATCGTGTGCACAGCCGGCCAGGAATACGGTAAGCAATGCAACGGATATTAATCTTTTCATGGTGTTACCTCAAAAATAAGCGTTTCGCTAATTGAGCAAAGACAAACGCTAAGCCATCTGCGAACTCGGCGATTATTTTACCACTTCTTAAAAAAATACTGACATGAGGAATACTCTCAATTCATGTGGATTGTAAAAATAATGGATAAAAAGAAAGGTGACTGGCGAGTTTTTCAGGAAGGGTTTATCAGAAATAAATGGCTATCTTATTAATAAATAAAGAGGGGCATCTTGGGTTAAAAAGGCGTCCTAAGACGCCTTTATTTTACAAATTAAACGTTGCGCCGACTAAAACGGCGTCTGACGACAACGAAGAAGACGGGGACGAAGAAGATTGCCAACAATGTCGCGGTCAGCATGCCTCCCATTACGCCTGTACCAACCGCATTCTGCGCCCCGCTACCTGCTCCGTGGCTGATAACCAGAGGCATAACCCCCAGAATAAACGCCAGAGATGTCATCAGGATTGGACGAAGACGCATGCGTGACGCCTCCAGTGTGGCTTCAATCAACCCTTTACCTTCTTTATCCATCAGGTCTTTGGCAAACTCCACGATAAGGATAGCGTTTTTGGCGGAAAGACCGATGGTAGTCAGCAGACCTACCTGGAAGTAAACGTCGTTATTCAGACCGCGTATGGACGCCGCCAGAAGCGCACCGACCACGCCGAGCGGTACAACCAACATGACTGAAAATGGAATAGACCAGCTCTCATACAATGCGGCGAGACACAGGAAGACGACGATTAACGAAATAGCGTATAACGCAGGTGCCTGATTGCCGGAGAGCCGTTCCTGATATGACATCCCCGTCCAGTCATAGCCGATACCGGTTGGCAGCTGTGCTGCCAGGTTTTCCATGAGCGCCATGGCTTCACCGGTGCTTCGACCCGGCGCGGCCTCTCCCAGTATTTCCATTGATGGCATACCGTTGTAACGCTCCAGGCGGGGTGAACCATAAATCCAATGCGACGAACTGAACGCAGAGAATGGCACCATTTCACCATTCCCACTACGTACGTAGAGATTGTTGATGTCATTGGGTAACATACGGAACGGCGCGTCAGCCTGAACGTATACCTTTTTCACTCGGCCATGATCGATAAAATCGTTCACATAGGTGCCGCCAAGGGCCGTGGAAATCGTTTGGTTTATATCCGACAGACTTACGCCTAATGCCTGGGCTTTTTCCTGATCAATATCCAGCTTAAATTGTGGGGTATCTTCCAGACCGTTAGGGCGCACGCGCACCAGCAAATCTGGATGTTCTCTCACCATACCCAGCAACTGGTTCCGGGCTTTCGTCAGTTCTGTATGACCGAGGTTAGCCTGATCAATTAACTGAAAATCAAAGCCGGTCGCGGTACCCAGTTCAAGAATGGCAGGCATATTGAACGGGAACACCAGTCCATCTTTGATCTGGCTGAACGCCCTGGTCGCGCGTTCAACAATAGCCGTCACGCCGTTTTCATCGCCCGAACGCTCTTCCCATGGTTTGAGGCTAATAAAGACGATACCGGAGTTCTGTCCCTGGCCGCTAAAGCTGAAGCCATTAACGGTGAACACCGATTTTACGTTCGCTTTTTCCTGGTTCAGGTAGTAATTCTGAATCTGATCCAGCACCTGCTGTGTGCGCGTCTGTGTCGCACCGGCAGGAAGTTGCACCATTGTCATAAAGACCCCCTGATCCTCTTCGGGCAAGAAGGAGGTAGGGAGGCGTAAAAACAGAACAGCCATTCCGCCGACGATAAGAACATATAGCAACAAGTAGCGTCCGGTTTTGCGCAGAATACCGCTGATACTATTGCTGTAATGCCCGACGCTTTTATCGAACAGGGCGTTAAACCATCCGAAAAAACCGCCTTTCTTTTCAACATGTCCGGCGGAAACGGGTTTTAGCAGCGTTGCACAAAGCGCTGGCGTAAGAATGAGGGCGACCAGAACAGAAAGCGCCATCGCTGAAACAATGGTCAGAGAGAACTGGCGGTAAATGGCGCCGGTCGAGCCGCCAAAGAACGCCATGGGGATAAATACCGCCGAGAGCACCATCGCGATCCCGACCAGTGCGCCCTGGATCTGGACCATGGATTTCTGCGTCGCCTCTTTGGGCGGCAGTTTCTCTTCCGCCATGACGCGTTCGACGTTTTCTACTACCACGATGGCGTCATCGACCAGCAGGCCGATGGCCAGCACCATTCCGAACATCGTTAGCGTGTTGATGGAGAATCCGAATGCGGCGAGGATCGCGAATGTTCCCAACAGCACGACAGGCACTGCGATAGTTGGAATCAGCGTGGCGCGCAGATTTTGCAGGAACAGGTACATCACCAGGAAGACGAGGATGATGGCTTCAAACAGCGTTTTCACCACCTCGTTAATCGAGATTTTTACAAATGGTGTAGTGTCATAGGGGTAAACCACTTGCAAACCTTGCGGGAAGAAAGGTTGTAACTCAGCCAGCTTTGCTTTGACGCCTGCGGCAGTATCCAGCGCGTTTGCACCGGTCGCCAGCTTAATGCCCAGGCCTGTTGCAGGCTGACCATTAATTTTCGTCACCATGTTATAGTTTTCGCCGCCGAGTTCGATGCGGGCTACATCTCTGAGGTGAACCATTGAACCATCCTGGCCCACCTTCAGCGTTATGCGGCCAAACTCTTCCGGCGTTTTCAGGCGTGTCTGAGCAATAATGGAGGCATTAAGTTGTTGACCCTGGACGGATGGTGCGCCTCCCAGTTGGCCTGCGGCAATCTGATTGTTTTGCGTTCTCAGTTGATTGATAACGTCCAGAGGAGTCAACTGATATTTGTTCATTGCGTTGCTGTCGAGCCAGATGCGCATTGCGTACTGTGCACCAAACATCTGGACATCGCCGACACCGGCTGTTCGGCTTATTGCGTCTTTAACGTTAGACGCCACATAGTCGGAAATATCATCCTGCGTCAGATTGTTATTATCGGAGACAAAACCCGCCACCATCAGGAAACCGCTACTGGATTTCTCGACGCTGATCCCCTGCTGCTGTACTTCCTGTGGCAGTAAGGGCATCGCTAACTGTAATTTGTTTTGCACCTGGACCTGTGCGATATCCGGGTCAGTACCCGACTCGAAAGTCAGAGTAATGGTGACGCTCCCGGAGGAATCGCTGGTGGAGGACATATACATCAGGTTATCGATACCGTTCATATTCTGTTCAATAACCTGCGTAACCGTGTCTTGTACTGTCTGCGCATCCGCACCTGGGTAGGTGGCAGAAATAGCGACCGCAGGAGGTGCAATGGTCGGATACTGTGCAACGGGCAGTTGCATGATTGCCAGAGCCCCTGCCATCATCAGAATGATGGCCAGAACCCAGGCAAAAATAGGGCGATTGATAAAAAAGTTAGCCATGTCCGGTTACCTTATTGCGCAGTTTTTGCGGCTGGAGTTTCGGTATCGGTGGTTGCTTTAACCTTTACGCCGGGACGCGCTTTCTGCAATCCGCTGACGATAACCTTATCGCCAGGCTGTAAGCCCTCGCTGATTAACCACTTATCACCTATCGCCTGAGTAGCAACGACGGTGCGAGCCTCGACCTGACTCTTGTCATTGACAACCATCACCGTTGCATCGCCGCGTGGCGTACGCGTTACCCCTTGTTGGGGAACGAGAATGGCATTCGGCTGGACGCCTTCATCAATACGAGCACGCACAAACATGCCCGGCAGCAGCGTGTGCTGTGGGTTAGGGAATTCGGCCCTGAGGGTGATGGATCCGGTACTTTCATCAACGGTGACATCAGAGAACTGCAACGCACCTTTCAGCGGGTACGACTGACCATTTTCCATCACCAGTTCGACGGTACTGCTGGCGCTGTCTTTATGCAGGCTCCCTTGCTCAACGGACTGTTTAAGGCGCATAAAGTCATTACTGGACTGTGTTACGTCGACGTAAATAGGATCAAGTTGTTGCACGGTAGCAAGCTCAGTTGCCTGGCCATTCGTGACTAATGCGCCTTCGGTGACGTTAGATTTACCGATACGTCCGCTAATGGGCGATGTCACTTTGGTGTAGGCCAGGTTGATACGAGCGCTTTCGACCGCCGCTTTTGCCGCGATAACGGAGGCATTGGCCTGGCGAGCATCAGCAATGGCCTGATCGTACTCTTGCTGGCTGATGTACTTAGTGCCAACCAGCGGGACATAACGTTTTACCGTTAAATGTGCTATAGCTGCTGCCGCTTCACTCTTTGCCAGTTCGCCTTTGGCGCTGTCGTAGTCAGCCTGGTAAGTCGCAGGATCGATCTGATAAAGCGACTGACCGGCTTCAACATCGCTTCCCTCGGTAAAATTCCGTTTAAGTACAATCCCGCTGACCTGAGGACGGACTTCAGCAATACGAAATGCTGTTGTGCGCCCTGGTAATTCGGTCGTCACGGCTAAAGGAGCCTTTTCGACGACATGGACAGTCACCTGCGGCTCTGCGGGGTGAGCTTGTGTTTCTCCCTGATCGTTACAACCGGCGAGTAATACAGCGGACATGATGATGAATGAGGGCAGGAGTGAAAACCTGGCATTTTTCGTCATTTCTATTCCTTAAAAAACCGAACGCTCGTTATTAACCGGGTAACGCAGAGGCGATAACGCGCACAAGTGAAAATAATGGTTGGCTATCCTACAAATTATTAGCTTGCGATGTAAGCAATACTTATTTATGGGCGCGATACACGGCACGTAAAAACAAAAAAGGATTAATCTTCGGTTGTTTCATTATGGTTTTAATAGTAATGCTATGATGCGCATAAACACATATTGAAATAAGTATTTGGTTGGTGAATATATTGGTGGTTGTTATTTGTTTTGTTTATTCGTGTGCAATGTCCATAATTAACCGTTTTAGAACTCGTCTAAATAAACGCTAAGTGATACATTTGTTCCGTTTAGCAAATATTACATAAGAAAGTTAATCATTCTCTACCTTACCTCAGACAGTCGAAACCATGGCCAGAAAAACGAAAGCTGATGCCCTCAAAACACGACAGCACCTGATAGAAACAGCGATTATGCAGTTTGCCGTGCGTGGTGTTAGCAATACGACGTTAAACGACATTGCGGATGCCGCCAGCGTGACGCGGGGGGCGCTCTATTGGCATTTTGAAAATAAGACGCAATTGTTCAATGCGCTATGGTTACAACAACCTTCATTACGCGATCTTATTCAGGATAAGCTTATTGGTCGTTGGGGGGATAATCCTTTACAGCGACTGCGTGAAAAGTTTGTAGTGGGATTGCAATATATTGTACAGAATCCTCGCCAGCAGGCATTAATGCAAATTTTATATCATAAATGTGAATTTCATAACGATATGATATCAGAACAGACCATTCGCGATAAAATAGGTCTCAGTCATCAAAGCATTCGTGATTCACTGCAAAAATGCGTGGATGAAAATCTGATTGCTACCAGTCTGGATTTAGATGTCATCATCATTATTCTGCACGGTAGCTTTAGCGGAATAATAAAAAACTGGTTAATGAATCCAGTGAGTTATGATTTGTATGGGCAAGCACCAGTATTAGTTGATAACGTATTAAAAATGTTAAGCCCAGATGGCTGTGTAATGCAATTAATGCAGAGTGAAAATCAGCCAGGGGAGTTTTAGCCGCCAGGGCCTGACGGCTGTCGATGTATTTTTCGTCGTGCTATTCGAGGTCGACGCAGTTGACCAGCTTGAGGGGGTTCACAGAATTCATATTCCGGCACTTATCGTGCTCCGTTGTCATCAGCTCTATCCACTGAATGAGCAGCGCATCAAAGAGAAAAACGAAGACCGCAAAAACAACCAGCCACCAATACTTGCGAATCATTACCAAACCCTGTGTATTCATGCCCAAGCGTGCAGGGAATATACACGAAATCTGCAAGCTGAAAAGCAGACTTACAATGCCTTTACTTTGCTGAAAGATCGCCGCTCTTTGCTGTTAATCGACTCTTTTTAGACAGATTTTTTGTCTTCCGCTTTTTCACCTTTGCAAGTTCATTCTCTGAAAAATGCGAACCAATGCTCATTCTTCTGAGCCCCATTTTTACGTACTCGGCATTGATTTCAATCCCGACAAACTTGCGACCTAATTCCACGGCAGTGGCACCGGTAGTGAAGCTACCGGCAAACGGATCCAGCACGCTGTCATCTGGACTGGAGGAAGCCAGAATGATGCGTTCAAGGAGGGCTTTGGGTTTTTGAGTCGGGTGATTTTCGTATTCGTCCATCAGATAACGAACGCGTGGAAACTCCCAGACATTGCCTGGTACTTTTTTCTGGTTGTAAGGTTGGGGCGGGTTCTTTCTGTAGTCTATCAGTGCACGTTTAGCGCCCGTTTTGGCTTCAACCAAAATATCATCACGATTAAACGTGTAGTTTTTCTGATCTTTTACCATCATCAGAAGCGGTTCATACATCGAACCAAAGTGATTTTTGGCCTGCACCCCGGAGCTATCGTATGACCACACGATACGGCTCTTGATGGTAAAGAGCTGGCGGCATTTGAGATCTATGTACGGCATGTTCTCCGTACTGTTCATGATGTACATGGTGCCGTGTGGTTTGAGAATGCGATGGCACTCGTCAATGCACTCAAACAGCCATGCCAAAAATGCCTCTTCGTCCCAGGATTCCACCATCCCGTCAAAGTCTTTACCGATGTTATAAGGTGGGTCGGCGAAAATGAGATCGACGCTTTCTGACGGCAGCTTTTTCAGTTCGGTCAGAGCATCACCCAGGATTATCTTTTTAGATTCATCGCCAAAATAGACAGGTTCACATCTTGCGTTCATCGCCAAAGCCTCCCGTGTGACGTTAATAAAAAAGGCGCTTCCCCATGCCGAGTAGCGCCTTTTAAAACAAACATTTCGCTGATTAGTATCAGTTCATGCCGTATTTTTTCAGTTTTTTACGCAGCGTACCACGGTTGATGCCCATCATCAGGGCAGCACGGGTCTGGTTACCGCGGGTGTATTGCATCACCATGTCCAACAGGGGCTGTTCTACTTCAGCCAGTACCAGCTCATAGAGATCGTTAACATCCTGACCATTCAATTGAGCAAAATAGTTCTTCAGTGCCTGTTTAACCGAGTCACGCAGGGGCTTTTGAGTTACCTGATCCTGAGAGTTAACGGTAGAAACGGTCAGTACGTCAGAATTTACGCGTTGTTCGAACATAGTTCTGTCAGCTCTTTATTTCTGTTTACGCAAAATTTTCGAAGTATGCCTCCAACGCCACCAGCTGTTCGCTGGAATCTTCAATGGCGTTGAATGTGCGCCGAAACTGGTCATCCGGAGCGTGTTCCTGGAGATACCAGGATACGTGTTTACGCGCAATTCGGTACCCTTTTGCCTGACCATAAAAGTCGTGCAGTTCCCGAACGTGCGCACAAAGCAAGCGCTTCACCTCTGCCAGAGGCAGCGGGGGCAGCAGCTCCCCAGTGTCCAGATAATGCTGGATTTCCCGAAAGATCCAGGGTCTTCCCTGAGCTGCACGTCCTATCATCAGGGCATCCGCCCCCGTATAGTCGAGTACAGCTCTGGCTTTATGCGGGTCAGTAATGTCGCCATTCGCGATAATCGGAATGGAAACTTTCTGCTTAACTGCCCGAATACTGTCGTACTCAGCATCTCCATTGAACAAACAGGCGCGGGTGCGTCCATGAATGGTCAGAGCCTGAATGCCACAGTCTTCAGCCAGTTGGGCAATCTCTACGCAGTTACGGTGTTCCGGAGCCCAGCCGGTGCGAATCTTGAGTGTGACAGGAACGTCCACTGCATTGACGACCTCGGTTAGTATTGATTTCACTAGATCCGGGTACTGCAAGAGGGCTGAACCTGCGAGCTTGCGATTCACTTTTTTAGCCGGACACCCCATATTGATATCAATAATCTGGGCGCCGCTTTCCACGTTAATACGTGCGGCATCGGCCATCTCAACAGGGTCGCTACCGGCAATTTGCACCGTGCGAATTCCTGGCTCATCAACGTGCACCATCCGTAAACGAGACTTGTCACTTTCCCAAACCTGCGGGTTAGAAGACATCATCTCGGATACCGTCAATCCTGCTCCCATCTCATAGCACAGCGTCCTGAATGGTCTGTCAGTGATGCCAGCCATAGGTGCTGCGATCAGGCGATTTCTGAGCTGGTATTGTCCGATGCGCATGAGTTAAGAAATGACCATACTGTGACTGCAAGGCGGCGTATATTACGCATTTTTCGCACGAGATGAAAGGCCAAACTTTGACCAATCCACTGAGGTGGATCAATGAATTGCCGTAAATATGAACGCATGAAAATATTTAATCATATAAATCATTGCATTATAAAGATGTGTCGATTTTATATACACATATAATTTTGCGTAACTTCTCATTTTTTCTTCAGCCGCAGAAGGTGCTGGCAAGATATTCTGCTGAATTAATCAGCAAATTGTCTCGCCATTGTGTGATCTCTACCTCATTTTAGTACAGGATCTCGATATCTCCTGAATGGCTGTCGATGATCTTGCGTTCATTTACTGGCTGCGGTGGGCGATTGTTCGCAGGCCCAACAATGTAGTGAAATTTATCCAGTTGTTCGGCGGAAAGGGCAACAGGCGTTTTCAGGACAGTCCAGCTGACGCCTTCAGTACAGGGAGGTGTAGTTAGCGAACCACTATAGCGCCAGTAGGTTTTATCGTCGGGTAAAAGTTGGTTGATATCGACTGGCGAGAAGATGGGCATACTGTTGTCCTCCATGGTTGGAAATGACTCCCACAGATTTTGAATCGCCTGGTTAGGTTCGCCGACGTCAAACATGACCGCCACGATAGTGACGTCTCCGTGTTGGTTTTTGTGGACTAACTGCAACTCCAGCGGATAGGTTTTACCGTTGAAGGTATGCTCGCTCGGGGCGTGAAAATCTAATTGTTTTAGATAATAAATCTTTCCATCAACTTCAATGGAGTTTGAGGTATAGCTACTCATTGTTGCCTGCAGAGTATGGTTAATGCTCTGAAATCTTGTCGGACCATCAACATATCGCATGTTGAGTGAAGGAAGTCCAAGTTTACGAGTTTTGGCGGTCTGGATATCAATGGGTGATTGATTTATTCCGGTCTGGCACGTTGCATACTCTTTGCTGATTTCTCCCCACTGTGCGGGACCAGATTCTCCGCTATAACCCCATGGCGCGGCCAGCGCGGTCAGTGGCATCAGGTATGCTGTCAGTAAAGTTGTGATAAATAGGTTGAAGCGCATACGTTTACTCAACGAAAATCAATATAAATATTAACAAAATCAATAAATTATTATATCGCTGGAGAACGTCTCAGTATGCTGGTCAATTGTCTGAAAATGGCGTGGTCAGGCAACCACGCCGGAAGGGATTATTTTTTCTGACCGGTAATGCGGCACCACTCTTCTTTCTCGACAACCGGATCGAGCGTAAAGAGTTCGGCATAGGCCTCACAGACGCTTTCCGCCTGGCTGGCAAGAATGCCAGAAAGCCCCAGTAAACCGCCCTCAACGGGCAGTACGCTGATTAACGGTGCCAGTTCACGTAATGGGCCTGCGAGGATGTTTGCGACCACCACGTCGGCTTTCATCGCCTCTGGCTGGTCTTTCGGCAGATAAAGCTCCAGACGCTCAGAAACGCCATTACGCTGGGCGTTATCACGGCTGGCCTGAATTGCTTGCGGATCGATGTCTACGCCGATGGCTTTTGACGCACCCAGCTTCAGTGCCGCAATGGCAAGAATGCCGGAGCCGCAGCCGAAGTCGATGACGGTTTTGCCGTTAAGATCGAGACCGTCCAGCCATTGCAGACATAGGGAGGTGGTGGGGTGAGTGCCGGTACCAAACGCCAGACCCGGGTCCAGCATCACGTTGACGGCATTCTCATCCGGGACATCGCGCCAGCTTGGGCAAATCCACAAACGTTCACCAAAGCGCATCGGGTGGAAGTTATCCATCCATTCGCGTTCCCAGTCTTTGTCTTCGAGCTGTTCGATTTTATGCGCGAAGCCTGCACCCAGCAGCGGATGCTGCTCCAGGATGGCAACCACTTCTTTCATGTCGGTTTCTGCATCGAACAAGCCGATAACGTCGGTATCTCCCCACAGGCGAGTCTCGCCCGGCAGAGGCTCAAATACCGGCGTATCATGCGTGTCCTGGAAAGTAATGGAAACGGAGCCCGCTTCCATCAGCGCATCGCTCAACTCTTCAGCGTTGGCACCGGTCGTGTTCAGTTTCAGTTGGATCCATGGCATGGCAAAACTCTTTTATTTATCAGTAGTCAATATGGCGGCTTGCGGGACGGCAGAACCGAAACGGTTGCCGATCAGGAAAGCCAGCAAGCTTATCAGTAACGAGGGCACAATCGGGTGGAAACCCAGGTACTGAATGTTAAATGTAGCGAGTACGGCATAAAGAACGCCGCCGATAATCATCGCGCTCAAAGCGCCCGCGGCGTTTGCCCGCTCCCAGTACAGGCCCAGTACCAGCGGCCACAGGAAGACAGCTTCCAGCCCGCCAAATGCCAGCAGGTTAAGCCAGATAATCATCTCTGGTGGTTTCCAGGCGGCCAGTAGCAGTAACGCGCCGAGCAACAGGGTAATCACTGCCGACATGCGCTTCAGCCGGGTTTCGTTTTTCAGCTGTTCCGGACGCAGGTTCAGGTACAGATCCTTAATGATCGTAGCGGAACTTTGCAGCAATTGGGCATTGATCGTCGACATGATCGCGGCCATGGGGGCCGCGAGGAAGATCCCAGCAGCTACCGGCGGCAACACTTTGACCATTAGCGTAGGGATAACCAGATCCGGCACTGTCAGATCAGGGATCACCGCACGCCCCAACGCACCCGCCAGATGCATACCAAACATCAGGATCGCCACTACGATGGTGCCGATGATAATGCCGCGGTGTACAGCTTTGCTGTCTTTATAAGAGATGCAGCGTACTGCTGTATGCGGCAGCCCAATTACGCCAAAGCACACCAGTACCCAGAATGAGGTCATGAACGTGGGTGACAGAATGTCATCCGCGCCTTGCGGCGAGACCAGTTTAGGGTCGATAGTTTGCAGGGTTACCACCGCATTGCTGAGGCCACCGGCAGCATGAACGACGCCGACCAGCAGAACAATAGTACCAATCAGCATCACCATACCCTGCATGGTGTCGTTCAGTACGCTGGCGCGAAAACCGCCGAACGCCGTATACAATGCGATACTGACGCCAAAAATAAGCAAACCGGTTTCGTAAGGTATACCCGCAGCGGTTTCAAGCAAACGTGCGCCGCCAATAAACTGTACGGTCATTGCTCCGACAAACGCGACCAGCAGGCTAAGGCTTGCCAGCCACACAAGCAGGCGACTCTGGTAGCGGGCAAACAGCATATCGTTGAGGGTAACGGCATTATAACGGCGCGCCAGAATCGCGAATTTCTTACCAAGAATCCCCAGAGAAAGCCAAACGGCGGGCAACTGGATCATCGCCAGCAGCACCCATCCCAGCCCGTATTTGTAAGCGGCGCCAGGACCGCCAATAAACGAGCTGGCGCTAATGTAGGTTGCCGTTAGCGTCATGGCTAATACGACCCCGCCCATCGAGCGGCTGCCGAGGAAATATTCATTCAGGAAAGTGCCGGTCGATCTCTTACGCATGGCGTAAACGGAAAGACCGAAGACCACCAACAGATAGGCGACCAGCGGCAAAATAACTTCAAGCTGCATCGTCATCCTCCAACGGAATGTCGCGATAGATAAACTTCACCATCGCCCAGCACAGCACGATGAAAACCAGCGGCGTTAGCAGGCAGGCCATTTCGAACCAGTGTGGTAAGCCGGTAAAACCGAGCGTGGAATCTGGTAAGTAAGCGGCCACTAACCATGTGGCAAGATATAAAAGGGTCAGCCACAGCGCCCAGCGCGCCTCTTTATGGGCCTGAACAAAACGAGCGTCCATTTTTTGTCCCTTGTGGATAAAGAAAGCGGGGATTGTACCTTATGGCACGTGCGGGAGGGGAGAAAAACAAAAGGCCGGAATTTCCGGCCTTTTCAGTTAACGCACGCTTACTTTTCCTGAAGTCCGAGTTTTTTCTCCAGATAGTGGATATTGGTTCCACCGTGCTGGAAATGCTCGTCATTCATGATGCGGATCTGCAGATCAACGTTGGTTTTGATACCGTCGATGATCAGTTCCTGTAATGCGTTTTTCATACGGGCGATTGCTACGTCGCGGTTTTCGCCATAGCAGATCAGCTTACCGATCATTGAGTCATAGTACGGAGGTACGGTGTAGCCTGCGTAAATATGAGACTCCCAGCGCACACCAAAGCCACCCGGCGCGTGGAAACGCGTGATTTTACCCGGGCTTGGCAGGAAGGTGTTCGGGTCTTCGGCGTTGATACGGCATTCTACCGCATGGCCTTTAACCACAACTTCATCCTGCTTGATGGACAGCGGTTGTCCCGCAGCGATGCGCAGCTGCTCTTTGATCAGGTCAACGCCGGTGATCATTTCGGTTACTGGGTGTTCAACCTGAATACGGGTGTTCATTTCAATGAAGTAGAACTCGCCGTTTTCGAACAGGAACTCGAAAGTACCTGCCCCGCGATAGCCGATATCAACGCACGCTTTGGCGCAACGCTCGCCGATGTAGCGACGCAGTTCCGGAGTAATGCCCGGTGCTGGTGCTTCTTCGACGACTTTCTGGTGACGACGCTGCATGGAGCAGTCACGTTCTGCCAGATAAATCGCGTTACCCTGACCGTCTGCCAGCACCTGAATTTCGATGTGGCGTGGGTTTTCCAGGTACTTCTCCATGTAAACCATGTCGTTGTTGAAAGCCGCTTTCGCTTCCGCTTTGGTCATGGAGATGGATTGTGCCAGTTCGGCATCGCTGCGCACGACGCGCATACCGCGACCGCCGCCGCCGCCGGAGGCTTTGATAATAACGGGATAACCGATGCGCTTCGCATGAGCGCGGTTAGCGTCCATGTCGTCGCCCAGCGGGCCGTCAGAGCCTGGGACTGTCGGTACGCCAGCTTTCTTCATCGCGGTAATTGCGGACACTTTATCGCCCATCAGGCGGATGGTGTCGGCTTTCGGGCCGATGAAGATAAAGCCGGAACGTTCTACCTGTTCAGCAAAGTTGGCATTCTCAGAGAGGAAGCCATAGCCCGGGTGAATTGCCACTGCGCCGGTGATTTCAGCAGCGCTAATGATAGCCGGGATGTTCAGATAGCTTTTTACGGACGGAGCCGGGCCAATACAGACCGTCTCATCCGCCAGCAATACGTGTTTTAAATCGCGATCCGCGCTTGAATGCACAGCGACAGTCTTGATGCCCAGCTCTTTACAGGCACGCAGAATACGCAGGGCGATCTCACCGCGGTTGGCGATAACAATTTTATCCAACATGTTCGCCTCGTTATTCGATGACGACCAGCGGCTCGTCAAATTCTACCGGTTGACCGCTTTCTACCAGAATCGCTTTCACTACGCCGGATTTGTCGGCTTCGATCTGGTTCATCATTTTCATGGCTTCAACGATGCACAGGGTATCGCCCGCATTCACTTTCTGGCCGATTTCGATGAACGCTTTCGCATCTGGGCTCGGGGTGCGGTAGAACGTACCAACCATTGGGGAGCGTACGATGTGACCACTGATTTCCGCTGCTGCCGGAGCTTCCATACTTGGAGAGGCAGTTTGTGCGACAGCGTTAGACAGAGCTGGCTGCTGCATCACTGGTGCAGCATAAGCCTGTTGCATCATTGGAAAACTTGCAGCTGGCGCCGCACGGCTGATGCGTACAGACTCTTCGCCTTCAGAAATTTCCAGTTCGGAGATGCCTGATTCTTCAACCAGCTCGATCAGTTTTTTAATCTTACGAATATCCATGAGTGGGTTCCGTACTCTTTGTTTAGTGAGATTGTGACAAGCGTTTTACCGCCGTCTGTATAGCATTTTTATAACAGTGAGTGACAAGATGCCACGCATCTCAGGCATTGCACTGGGTGCGGTTGCCATTAAGTGAGATTGCCAGACTTGTTAGTCATTGTGCGGCTATCTTCTGCCATTTTCGGGTAAAAGACAAAATATACCTTCAACATGCGAATGTCACCCTTTCAGCGCTCTAAAAACGCTACCGGGGATAGCAAAGTCGCACATTATAACTATTTCGTAGCAATTGGCAGCTAAATACTGGTCTTATCAGGGAAGATAATCAACCGTTAACATGTAAAGAAAATCGGATCGTCCACATTTTGTAACGCACTGCACATAACGTGAAACTACCGCCACCACTGGCGAAACTTCTTGTAACGGCAGGCTAACAACACCACAGCGAGTGCTGCATAAATAATCGGTTGAGGGGAGATAATTTTTACCGACCACAGATAATGTATGGGTGCCAGGATCGCCACAAGATAGACGAAGTTGTGCAAATACTGCCAATTTTTGCCCAGTTTTCGCTGAGCCGACTGGGTGGAGGTTAACGTGAGGGCGAATAATATGCCCCAACTGGCAATGCCCAGCATCAAATAAGGTCGCGTGATTAATTCCCGTCCTAACAGCGCCAGATTATGAATGCCCAGTTCCAGGAGTGCGTAGCTGGTTAAATGCAACGTTGCCCAGGCGAAACACCATAGCCCTAACAGGCGCCGTGTGCGTATCAATAATGGCTGTTTAGCGTAGCGCGCGAGGGGAGAGACCAGCAAGGTCGCCAGCAAGAATTTCAGAGCTGTCCTACCGGTAAAGTGCTGGATATCTTTGACCGGGTCTGCGCTCAGACCACCGTGATTCACCGCCCAAAATAGCCAGACAAACGGTAAAAAGCCGGCAAGATGCAGGCAAACTTTCAGCCCGGTAATGTGCTTTGCAGTCAGGCGCACTCAAAAATTCTCCTGCAGGTTAAGACCACGGTACAGCGAAGCGACCTCGTCGGCGTAACCGTTAAACAGCAGCGTGGGTTGGCGCTGAACGTCCAGAATACCGCCTGCGCCAATAAAACGCTCAGTGGCCTGGGACCAGCGCGGGTGATCGACATGCGGATTCACGTTGGCATAAAATCCATATTCATTGGGGGCGGCCAGATTCCAGGTTGTCGGGGGGCGTTCGCGGGTTAGTTTAATACTCACGATCGACTTAATGCCTTTAAATCCGTATTTCCACGGCACAATTAAGCGAATGGGCGCGCCATTTTGTGGGGGAAGAGCTTTTCCATAAACCCCCACGGTAAGCAAAGTGAGTGGATGCATAGCTTCATCCAGACGCAGTCCTTCAACATAGGGATACTTCAGCCCGCCGCCAATAAAGCGATCTTTTTGTCCTGGCATCTCATCCGGTGCGTAGATCGTTTTGAAGGCGACATATTTTGCGTTGCTGGTGGGTTCAACCTGCGCCAGCAGTTTATGTAACGGAAAACCAATCCACGGCACGACCATTGACCAGGCTTCCACACAGCGCATCCGGTAAATCCGTTCTTCCAGTGGGAAACGGGCGGTCAGCGCATCGTGATCGAGGGTGAGTGGTTTTGCCACCTCACCACTGATTTTTAACGTCCACGGATCGGTATTCAGACTGCCAGCATTGGCTGCCGGATCCGCTTTATCGAGACCGAACTCATAGAAGTTGTTGTAGCCAGAAACTTTATCCGCTGGCGTTAAAGGAAGCGAATTTTGCCAGGCGGCGGGTTTACTGAAATCAAGCGGCTTACCCGCGGGCGCGGGCGGGCGGTCATTCCCCTTAAACCAGCTAAGAAGGTCAGCCTGTGCAGAGAGGGGGAAAGACAACGCGGCGGCGCTGAACCCTAATGCTTTCAGTACCTGGCGGCGTTGCATAAAAAAAGCCGACTCGTCAGTGACGTCGGCTTCTGTAAATGGACGTAATTTCTTCATAACAGACTCCCGGCTTACGCGTCATAACTGACAGGGGACGCGTAGTTAATATGGCAGGGAGTCTGTAGATATGCCGCGAAATTTCGTTAATTAAGTGTAAATTTCTGCGCCAGAGCTTGTTACTTCACCTTCACCAGCGTACGACCTTGCACCTGGTTATTGATGATGGCATCGGCAAACTTCGGCGCATCTGCCAGCGTAATCTCCGTGGCGGCCTGAGCATAGAAAGAGTCCGGCAGATCCTTAACCAGACGCGCCCAGGCTTCTGCCCGGCGTGCCGGCGGGGTCATCACCGAGTCGACCCCTTGCAAACGAACGTTACGCAGAATGAATGGCATCACCGTCGTCGGCAGAGCGAAACCGCCAGCCAGGCCGCAGGCGGCAACGCAGCCACCGTAGTTCATCTGTGCCAGGACTTTTGCCAGAACTTTGTCGCCAACGGTATCAACCGCACCAGCCCACAGCTGTTTTTCCAACGGACGAGATTCAGCAAATTCATCACGGCTAAGGATACGGTTAGCGCCCAGGCTCTTCAGGTAGTCGTGAGTGCTTTCGCGACCCGAAACCGCCGCAACCTGATAACCCAGCTTATGCAGTAATGCCACGGCCGTGCTGCCCACGCCGCCGCTGGCGCCGGTGACGACAATCTCACCGTCTTGCGGGCGAATACCTGCATCTTCAAGCGCCATGACGCACAGCATGGCGGTAAAGCCAGCGGTCCCGATGACCATGGCTTTCCGTCCGTCCAGCCCTTGTGGCAGCGCAACCAGCCAGTCGCCTTTCACGCGTGCGCGTTCGGCCAGTCCACCCCAATGATTTTCACCCACGCCCCAGCCGGTCAGTAAAACTTCCTGACCTGCATGAAAACGGGGATCTTCGCTTGTGCGCACGGTACCGGCGAAATCGATACCAGGAATCATCGGAAAATTGCGAATGATTTTACCCTTGCCGGTGATAGCCAGGGCGTCTTTATAGTTCAGGCTTGACCAGTGGACATCCACCGTCACATCGCCTTCCGGTAGCTGGTTTTCGTCGAGGGGTTGAACGGATGCGAGGGTTTTTCCGTCCTGCTGTTCTAAGATCAAAGCCTGCATAACCTGTCCTCAATTCGTATAGTGGATTGGAAAATTATTAATGAAGACTATACTCGCTAATCAAAACATGATGCCGATTCCGCGCAATAAATTGCCAGATATACCTAATTTGGTAGTATGCCCACACTGTTTGTATAAATGGACGGATTTTGCGTTCAGTTTTGCATTTTCGCGCCGCTTTATCACTTTCATGCCTGTTTCATAACTGTCGGAGTTAACACAAGGATGCGATTAACGACGAAATTTTCAGCTTTTGTGACGCTGCTTACAGGGTTAACGATCTTCGTAACTCTGATCGGTTGCTCGCTGAGTTTCTATAACGCGATTCAATATAAGTTCACCACCCGTGTTCAGGCGGTGGCGACAGCGATTGATACGCACCTTGTCTCCCGCGATGTCGTTGCGCTAACCCCGCAAATCGATGAACTGATGGTTTCGGTTGATATCGTGCGCGTCGAACTGCTACAGGGCGAACACGTGGTGTATGACCACTCCCGAACCAGTAGCTACCGCCCGGCGGGGACGAACAATCTGTATCGTGATGTCACCGTCCCGTTGGTCAAACACCCGGGCATGTCGCTGCGTCTGGTTTATCAGGATCCAATGGGCAACTATTTCCATTCGCTGATGACTACCGCGCCACTCACGTTGGCGATTGCTTTCATTATACTGATGCTCTTTTTGTCTGTGCGCTGGCTTCAGCGTCAGCTTTCAGGTCAAGAGTTGCTGGAGATTCGTTCAACGCGCATTCTTAACGGCGAACGTGGACCGAACGTGCGGGGGACTGTTTATGAATGGCCTGCGCGTACCAGTAGCGCGCTCGATATGCTGCTGACCGAAATTCAAAGTGCCCGCGAGCAACGTAGCCGACTGGATACGCTGATTCGTTCCTATGTGGCGCAGGATACAAAAACCGGGCTAAGCAACCGCCTGTTCTTTGATAACCAACTGGCAACGCTGCTGGAAGATCAGGAAAAAGTGGGATCGCATGGCGTCGTGATGATGGTACGCCTGCCGGACTTTACGCTGCTGCGCGATAGCTGGGGAATTACCCTTGCTGAAGAACAAATTTCAACGTTAATCAATTTGTTGTCGACTTTTATGACGCGCTATCCGGGCGCGTTGCTGGCGCGCTACCACCGTAGCGATTTTGCCATCCTGTTGCCACACCGCACGCTGAAAGAGGCGGAAAGTATTGCCGGGCAATTATTAAAAGCGGTAGATGCGCTTCCGGCTAATAAAATGATCGACCGTGCCGATATGGTTCATATTGGCATTTGTGTTTGCCGCAGCGGCCAGTCGACGGAACAAGTGATGGATCACGCCGAAGCCGCCACGAGGAACTCGGTATTGCAGGGTGGGAACAGCTGGTCGGTCTATGATGACTCACTACCGGAAAAAGGTCGGGGTAACGTACGCTGGCGAACGCTGATCGAACAGATGCTCAGCCGGGGTGGACCAAGAATTTATCAAAAGCCTGCGGTAACCCGTGAAGGACGGGTGCACCACCGGGAGCTGATGTGCCGTATTTTTGATGGTAGCGAAGAGGTTATTTCGGCGGAATATATGCCGATGGTCCTGCAGTTTGGCCTGGCAGAAGAATATGACCGTCTGCAAATCAGCCGTCTGATCTTACTGTTGGGCTACTGGCCGCAGGAAAACCTGGCGATGCAGACAACGGTTGAATCGCTAATTCGCCCACGTTTTCAGCGCTGGCTACGTGATACGCTGATGCAGTGCGAAAAATCATTACGCAAACGCATAATTATTGAACTTGCTGAGGCAGATGTCTGTCAACATATCAGCCGGTTACAGCCCGTCATCAGATTGATGAATGCGCTGGGTGTGCGAATTGCCGTTACGCAGGCGGGTTTAACGCTGGTGAGCACCAGTTGGATCAAAGAGCTTAACGTTGAGTTATTGAAGCTGCATCCAAGCCTGGTGAGGAATATTGATAAGCGAACCGAAAACCAGCTCCTGGTGCAAAGCCTGGTGGAAGCTTGTTCTGGAACACCAACGCAGGTTTACGCCACGGGCGTTCGTTCGCGTAGCGAGTGGCATACGCTGACGGAACGCGGAGTTGCGGGTGGGCAAGGGGATTTTTTTGCCGCATCACAGCCACTTGACACTAACGTGAAAAAATATTCGCAAAGATACTCGGTTTAACCTGCCGTTTAATTCGTTTTCACGTAGAATAACGCGCGCTGTGCCTTCTGGGGGTGTGCTTGTCTGCTCGCCAGGTTGTAACAGCAAACATGCAGGTGAATGACCTTTGACAGGTTGCAAACAAAAGCGAGGAGTGCTGCTGATTTATTCAGCCCTGATGGACTCAGGCCGATTTTGTAACAAAGGAAACGAACTGCACTAATTTTCACCGTAGCAGATGATTTTTGCGCCTTGTCGCTGCTGCGTGTGGTTGGTAAAGTAAGCGGATTTTGTTTTCCGCCCCAGCTTTCAGGATTATCCCTTAGTATGTTGAAAAAATTTCGTGGCATGTTTTCCAATGACCTGTCCATTGACCTGGGTACCGCGAATACCCTTATTTATGTAAAAGGACAAGGCATCGTATTGAATGAGCCTTCTGTTGTGGCCATTCGTCAGGATCGTGCCGGCTCGCCAAAAAGCGTAGCCGCAGTGGGCCATGACGCGAAGCAGATGCTGGGTCGTACACCGGGCAATATCGCTGCCATTCGCCCAATGAAAGACGGCGTTATCGCTGACTTCTTCGTGACTGAAAAAATGCTCCAGCACTTTATCAAACAAGTGCACAGCAATAGCTTCATGCGCCCAAGCCCGCGCGTACTGGTATGTGTACCGGTTGGAGCAACTCAGGTTGAACGCCGCGCGATCCGTGAATCCGCTCAGGGCGCAGGTGCCCGTGAAGTATTCCTGATCGAAGAGCCGATGGCGGCTGCGATCGGGGCGGGTCTGCCAGTTTCTGAAGCAACCGGTTCTATGGTTGTGGATATCGGTGGTGGTACAACTGAAGTTGCCGTTATCTCCCTGAACGGCGTGGTTTACTCCTCTTCTGTACGTATTGGCGGTGACCGCTTCGACGAAGCCATCATTAATTATGTTCGTCGTAACTACGGTTCTCTGATCGGTGAAGCCACCGCAGAACGTATTAAACACGAAATCGGTTCCGCTTATCCGGGCGACGAAGTACGCGAGATCGAAGTTCGCGGCCGTAACCTGGCAGAGGGTGTTCCACGCGGCTTTACCCTGAACTCCAACGAGATTCTGGAAGCCCTGCAGGAACCGCTGACCGGTATCGTGAGCGCGGTGATGGTTGCACTGGAACAGTGTCCGCCAGAACTGGCGTCTGACATCTCCGAACGCGGCATGGTACTGACCGGTGGCGGTGCTCTGCTGCGTAACCTTGACCGTCTGTTAATGGAAGAAACCGGTATTCCAGTTGTTGTTGCTGAAGATCCGCTGACCTGCGTGGCGCGCGGTGGCGGCAAGGCGCTGGAAATGATCGATATGCACGGCGGCGACCTGTTCAGCGAAGAGTAATCGGATGCAGGTAGGGTAGCCCGCGGGTTGCCCTTCCGCTCTGATACGAGAATACGCATAGACTATGAAGCCAATTTTTAGCCGTGGCCCGTCGCTACAGATTCGCCTTATTCTGGCGGTGCTGGTGGCGCTCGGCGTTATTATTGCCGACAGCCGCCTGGGTACGTTTAGTCAAATCCGAACGTACATGGATACCGCCGTCAGTCCTTTCTACTTTATCTCAAATGGTCCTCGTGAATTACTCGACGGCGTTTCGCAAACGCTGGCTTCGCGTGACCAACTCGAACTTGAAAATCGGGCGTTGCGTCAGGAACTGCTGCTGAAAAACAGCGAGCTGCTGATGCTGGGGCAATATAAACAGGAGAACGCGCGTTTGCGTGAGCTGCTGGGATCGCCGCTGCGTCAGGACGAACAAAAGATGGTGACGCAGGTCATCTCAACGGTTAATGACCCTTACAGCGATCAGGTGGTGATCGACAAAGGGAGCGTTAACGGTGTCTACGAAGGTCAGCCGGTTATTAGCGACAAAGGCGTTGTGGGTCAGGTCGTAGCGGTGGCTAAACTGACCAGCCGCGTGCTGCTGATTTGCGATGCGACGCATGCTCTGCCCATTCAGGTACTGCGTAACGATATCCGCGTGATCGCTGCCGGTAACGGCTGCACCGACGATCTTCAGCTCGAACACCTGCCGGCCAACACCGACATTCGCGTTGGCGATGTGCTGGTTACCTCGGGTCTGGGGGGACGTTTCCCTGAAGGCTATCCGGTTGGTGTTGTTTCTTCCGTTAAGCTGGACACTCAGCGCGCTTATACCGTGATTCAGGCACGCCCGACCGCAGGTCTGCAGCGTCTGCGTTATCTGCTGCTGTTGTGGGGCGCCGATCGTAACGGCGCAAATCCGATGACGCCAGAAGAAGTGCACCGCGTTGCCAATGAACGTCTGATGCAAATGATGCCGCAAGTTCTGCCTGCACCAGATGCCATGGGGCCGCCTGCGCCAGTGCCAGCTCCCGCAGCAGGCGTGACTCCAGCGCCTGCGGGTACCACGCCGCCACAACCTGCTCCGCGTAAGCCGGGAGGACAGTAAGTGGCAAGCTATCGTAGCCAGGGACGTTGGGTGATTTGGCTCTCGTTCCTTATTGCACTGTTGCTGCAAGTCATGCCCTGGCCGGACGATATTCTGGTTTTCCGGCCAAACTGGGTACTGCTCATCTTGTTGTACTGGATCCTGGCGCTGCCGCATCGCGTAAATGTGGGCACGGGGTTTGTGGTGGGTGCCATACTGGATCTCATCAGCGGCTCCACGCTTGGCGTGCGCGCATTGTCGATGAGTATCATTGCTTATCTGGTCGCGCTGAAATTCCAGCTATTCCGTAACCTCGCGCTCTGGCAACAGGCGCTGGTGGTCATGTTGTTATCACTGGTCGTGGATATTATTGTTTTCTGGGCCGAGTTTTTAGTGATCAATGTCTCTTTCAGACCCGAAGTGTTCTGGAGTAGTGTAGTGAATGGTGTGCTTTGGCCATGGCTATTCTTACTGATGCGTAAAGTCCGTCAGCAGTTTGCGGTGCAATAAGGTTGATATGAATACTCTGTATCTTGCTTCAGGTTCTCCACGTCGTCAGGAGCTGCTCGCTCAGCTTGGTGTTAGGTTTGAACGGCTGGTGCCTGGGATTGAAGAACAGCGACACCCGCAGGAGAGCGCGCAGCAGTATGTTTCGCGTCTGGCACGCGAAAAAGCGCAGGCTGGCGTGGCGCTGGCGCAGCGCGATTTGCCGGTATTGGGTGCGGATACCATTGTTATCCTTAATGGCGAAGTGCTGGAAAAACCACACGACGCCGCCCATGCCGCAGTAATGCTGCGCAAACTGTCGGGCAAAACGCATCAGGTCATGACCGCCGTGGCATTGGCCGACCGCCGGCACAGTCTGGACTGTCTGGTGGTGACGGAAGTGACGTTCAGAGCACTAACCGATGAGGACATCGCGGGCTATATTGCCAGCGGTGAACCAATGGATAAAGCAGGTGCATACGGTATTCAAGGGTTGGGTGGCTGTTTTGTCAGGAAGATCAATGGCAGCTATCACGCCGTAGTCGGCTTACCGCTGGTAGAAACGTATGAGTTGCTGACCAATTTTAACGCACTGCGTGAGAAAAGGGATAAACATGACGGCTGAATTGTTGGTAAACGTAACGCCATCGGAAACTCGGGTGGCTTACATTGATGGCGGTATTCTGCAGGAAATTCATATTGAACGTGAGGCGCGACGCGGAATCGTAGGCAATATCTACAAAGGTCGTGTAAGTCGTGTACTTCCGGGTATGCAGGCGGCTTTTGTAGATATTGGACTGGATAAAGCCGCATTTCTTCACGCTTCAGACATCATGCCGCACACCGAATGCGTGGCGGGTGAAGAACAAAAACAGTTCACCGTGCGCGACATTTCTGAACTGGTGCGCCAGGGCCAGGATCTGATGGTGCAGGTGGTAAAAGATCCGTTGGGTACTAAGGGCGCACGCCTGACGACGGACATCACGCTTCCTTCCCGTTACCTCGTCTTTATGCCAGGTGCTTCGCACGTTGGCGTTTCCCAACGTATCGAAAGCGAAACCGAACGCGAACGCCTGAAAAAAGTGGTGGCGGATTACTGCGATGAACAGGGCGGATTCATCATTCGCACAGCGGCGGAAGGCGTCTGCGAGGAGGATCTAGCCTCAGATGCTGCCTACCTGAAGCGCGTCTGGACTAAAGTCATGGAGCGTAAAAAGCGCCCGCAAACGCGCTACCAGATGTACGGCGAACTGGCGCTGGCGCAGCGCGTGTTGCGTGATTTTGCTGATGCCCAGCTTGACCGGATCCGCGTTGACTCTCGTCTTACTTATGAAGCGTTGCTGGAGTTCACAGCGGAATATATCCCCGAGATGACCAGCAAGCTGGAACATTACAGCGGGCGCCAGCCCATTTTTGATCTCTTTGACGTTGAGAATGAAATCCAGCGCGCGCTGGAACGCAAGGTTGAACTGAAATCCGGCGGCTATCTGATCATCGATCAAACTGAAGCAATGACCACCGTCGATATCAATACCGGAGCGTTTGTTGGGCATCGTAATCTCGACGACACTATCTTTAATACTAATATTGAAGCAACGCAGGCCATTGCTCGTCAGCTGCGTCTGCGTAACCTCGGCGGCATTATCATTATCGATTTTATCGACATGAATAATGAAGATCACCGTCGACGGGTGCTGCACTCTCTGGAACAGGCGCTGAGCAAGGATCGCGTAAAAACCAGCATCAACGGTTTTTCACAGCTGGGCCTGGTGGAGATGACGCGCAAACGCACGCGTGAAAGCGTGGAGCATGTGTTGTGCAACGAGTGTCCGACCTGTCATGGGCGCGGTACGGTGAAAACCGTGGAAACTGTATGCTATGAAATCATGCGCGAAATCGTGCGGGTACACCATGCATATGACTCCGATCGTTTCCTGGTTTATGCATCTCCGGCAGTGGCTGAAACCCTGAAGGGTGAAGAGTCACATGCGTTGGCGGAAGTGGAAATCTTTGTCGGCAAACAGGTTAAAGTACAAGTCGAACCGCTGTATAACCAGGAGCAGTTCGACGTTGTCATGATGTAATCTGGCCTGGTAAACGCCCAATGGCGATACCTTGCAGGCCGGAGAAGGCGTTCACGCCGCCATCCGGCAAGACGGTTTTGTGAGTCACATTTTTTGGTAGACAAGGAGAGGCGCGTGAGGCGATTGCCGGGGATATTACTGCTCACTGGAGCCGCATTCGTTGTCATCGCAGCGCTGCTGGTCAGTGGGCTGCGCCTTGCGCTGCCTCATCTTGATAGCTGGCGTCCGGCCATCCTTGGCAAGATTGAATCCGCCACCGGTCTGCCCGTCTCCGCCAGCCAACTTTCCGCTAGCTGGCAAAATTTCGGGCCTACTCTTGAAGCGCGCGATATCCATGCGCAGCTTAAAGATGGCGGTGAATTTTCGGTAAAGCGCGTTACATTAGCGCTGGATGTCTGGCAAAGCTTGCTGCACATGCGCTGGCAGTTTCGCGATCTCACCTTCTGGCAGTTGCAGCTGCGTACCAATACCCCCATCCAGCGCAGCGAAAGCGGTGATGGAATTGAAGCCGGCCACCTGAGCGATCTCTTCCTGCGTCAGTTTGATCATTTCGATCTACGCGACAGCCAGATTAGCTTTTTAACCCTCTCAGGCCAGCGTGCAGAACTGGCGATCCCGCAGCTTACCTGGCTTAACGGTAAAAACCGACATCGCGCTGAAGGGCAGGTCAGTCTCTCCAGTCTGACCGGGCAGCACGGTGTTATGCAGGTTCGAATGGATCTGCGTGATGACAACGGGCTGTTGAATAACGGTCGGGTCTGGCTGCAGGCCGACGATATCGACGTCAAGCCGTGGCTGGGTAAATGGATGCAGGATAATGTCGCGTTGCAAACCGCGCGTTTTAGCCTGGAAGCATGGATGACGATCAGAAAAGGTGTCGTTTCCGGCGGCGATGTCTGGTTGAAAAAAGGTGGGGCCAGTTGGCTGGGAGAGAGTCGTACGCACACGCTCTCCGTCGATAACCTGACGGCGCACATCAGCCGCGAACAGTCGGGCTGGCAATTCTCCATTCCCGATACCCGTATCACGATGGATGATAAACCCTGGCCAAGCGGGGCGTTAACGCTGGCCTGGATCCCTGAACAGGAAGTCGGCGGCGAGAATAACAAACGCAGCGACGAGCTACGCATCCGCGCCAGCAATCTGGAGCTGGCCGGGTTAGAAGGGCTGCGTCCGATGGCGGCCAAGTTATCGCCTGCGCTGGGTGATATCTGGCGGGCCACGCAGCCGAGCGGCAAAATAGATGTGCTGGCGCTGGATATCCCGTTACAGGCAACAGAAAAAACTCGCTTCCAGTCCTCGTGGACCAATCTGGCCTGGAAACAGTGGAAGCTGCTGCCAGGGGCAGAACATTTCTCCGGTACGCTCGCGGGCAGCGTTGAAAACGGGGCGCTCACTGCTTCCATGAAGCAAGCTAAAATGCCGTATGAAACCGTCTTTCGCGCACCGCTGGAAATAGAGGATGGCGTAGCGACGCTAAGCTGGCTGAAGAATGATAAAGGTTTCCAGTTAGATGGGCGCAATATTGATGTTAAAGCGAAAGCGGTACACGCACGCGGTGGTTTTCGCTATCTGCAGCCCGCCAATGATGAGCCATGGTTGGGCATTCTGGCAGGTATCAGCACCGACGATGGCTCTCAGGCCTGGCGTTACTTCCCGGAAAACCTGATGGGCAAAGAGCTTGTTGATTACCTCAGCGGCGCTATTCAGGGCGGCGAAGCGGATAACGCCACGTTGGTGTATGGCGGCGACCCGCATTTGTTCCCGTATCTACACAATGAAGGGCAGTTCCAGGTACTGGTGCCGCTTCGCAATGCGAAGTTTGCTTTCCAGCCCGACTGGCCCGCGCTGACTGACCTTAATATTGAACTGAACTTCATTAACGACGGTCTGTGGATGAAGACCGATAGCGTTAATCTGGGCGGTGTGAAGGCCAGTAATCTGACGGCTAACATCCCCGACTATGCCAAAGAAAAACTGCTGATTGATGCCGACATCAACGGGCCGGGCAAGGCGGTTGGACCTTATTTTGATGAGACGCCATTGAAGGATTCACTCGGCGCTACGCTTGAGCAGTTGCAGATTGACGGCGATGTGAATGCTCGCTTACATCTTGATATTCCGCTAGACGGCTCGCTGGTTACCGCCAAAGGTGACGTCAACCTGCGTAATAACAGCCTGTTTATTAAACCGCTCGACAGCACGCTGAAGAATTTGAATGGTAATTTCAGCTTTATCAACGGTGATCTGAAGAGCGAGCCGATGACCGCGAACTGGTTTAATCAGCCGCTGAACGTCGACTTTTCCACGACCGAAGGGGCGAAAGCCTATCAGGTAGCCGTGAATCTGCAAGGTGACTGGCAGCCAAGCCGCATGGGGATTTTACCGGCGCAGGTCAACGACGCGTTGAACGGTAGCATAGCGTGGAATGGCAAGGTAGGAATCGATCTTCCGTATCATGCCGGGCCGACCTACAACGTTGAGTTAAAGGGCGACCTCAAGAATGTAAGTAGTCACTTACCTTCTCCGCTGAATAAGGCGGCCGGTGAGGCGTTGCCGGTGAACGTTAAGGCCAACGGCAATCTGCGCAGCTTTGATCTGACCGGCAACGCTGGCAGCAAGAATCATTTTAATAGCCGCTGGCTACTGAATCAGAAACTGACGCTTGACCGCGCAATCTGGGCGTCGGAAAGCCGCACCGTGCCAGCGTTACCCGATCAGCAAGGCATAGAGCTTAATCTTCCCCCTATGGATGGCGCGCAATGGCTGGCGTTATTCCAGAAAGGCGCTGTGGATAACGTGGGCAGCAACGCTAACTTCCCGCAGCGCATCACGGTGCGTACCCCATCGTTATCCCTGGGCGGTCAACAGTGGAATAATTTGAGTATCGTTTCTGAGCCTGCGAGCAATGGCTCCACCGTGCAGGCGCAGGGCCGTGAAATTAACGCCACGCTGGCTATGCGCAATAATGCGCCGTGGCTGGCCAATATTAAGTATCTTTATTACAACCCAAGCGCGGCAAAACCGTCACAAAATAGTACGCCAGCCTCGCCGTTCTCAGCCATCGACAACGTCAGCTTCCGTGGCTGGCCGGACCTTCAGCTGCGCTGTGCCGAGTGCTGGATGTGGGGACAGAAATACGGGCGCATTGACGCCGATGTAGCGATTAAAGGCGACACGCTGACCTTGAGTAACGGTCTGTTGGATACAGGTTTTGCCAGACTGACCACCGACGGCGTGTGGGTGAATGCGCCGGGCAAGGAGCGAACGTCGCTGAAGGGTAAACTGAGCGGCAATAAAATTGACTCCGCAGCCGGTTTCTTTGGCGTATCAACGCCGATTCGCAATTCTTCATTCAACGTGGAGTATGATCTGCATTGGCGTAATCCGCCGTGGGATCCTGATGTAGCCTCGCTGAATGGTATTTTGCGTACCCGGCTGGGCAAAGGCGAACTTACCGAACTCAGTACCGGACATGCGGGGCAACTGTTACGTCTGCTAAGCTTCGATGCGTTACTGCGTAAACTGCGCTTTGATTTTAGCGACACCTTCAGCGAAGGCTTCTATTTCGACTCGATTCGCAGCACGGCGTGGATCAAAGATGGTGTGATGCATACCGACGACACGCTGGTGGACGGTCTGGAAGCCGACATTGCGATGAAAGGTTCAGTGAACCTGGTACGCCGGGATCTGGACATGGAAGCCATTGTTGCACCAGAAATATCTGCCACCGTAGGCGTTGCCGCCGCGTTTGCCGTCAACCCGATTGTTGGTGCGGCGGTGTTTGCCGCCAGTAAGGTGCTGGGGCCGCTGTGGAGCAAAGTCTCGATTCTGCGCTATCGCATCACTGGTCCGGTCGATAAGCCGCAAATTAACGAAGTTCTGCGTCAGCCGCGCAAAGAAAGCCAGCAATGATTTGACGGGGGCGAGTAATTGCCCCAATCTCAGTACATAGTATTGCCGGATGGCGCAGCGCTTATCCGGCCTACAGCAGCCTAACAACGTAGGCCGGATAAGGCGTTTTTTTCCGCTATCCGGCAGAATTAAATGAGTAATCAAAACGATGAGTCTGAACCTGGTAAGTGAACAATTGCTAGCGGCAAATGGCCTGAAACATCAGGATCTGTTTGCCATCCTGGGCCAACTGGCCGAACGCCGTCTTGATTACGGCGATCTCTATTTTCAGTCGAGCTATCACGAATCCTGGGTTTTAGAAGACCGCATCATTAAAGATGGTTCTTACAATATCGATCAGGGCGTTGGCGTGCGCGCCATCAGCGGCGAGAAAACAGGGTTTGCCTATGCAGACCAGATTAGCCTGTTGGCGCTGGAACAAAGCGCTCATGCCGCGCGTACTATCGTGCGTGACAACGGTGACGGCAAAGTAAAAACGCTGGGGGCCGTGGAGCATCAGGCGCTTTACACCTCGGTTGATCCGTTGCAGAGCATGAGCCGTGAAGAAAAACTCGATATCCTGCGCCGCGTAGACAACGTGGCCCGTGCCACCGACAAACGCGTCCAGGAAGTGACCGCCAGCCTGACCGGTGTTTATGAACTGATCCTGGTGGCCGCGACTGATGGTACGCTGGCCGCTGACGTCCGCCCGCTGGTACGTTTGTCCGTAAGCGTACAGGTCGAAGAGGACGGTAAGCGTGAGCGCGGCGCCAGCGGTGGCGGCGGTCGTTTTGGCTATGACTATTTCCTTGGCGACCTCGATGGTGAAGTCCGTGCCGACGCGTGGGCGAAAGAGGCCGTACGCATGGCGTTAGTCAATCTGTCCGCGGTAGCAGCGCCTGCTGGTACGCTGCCGGTGGTACTCGGCGCTGGTTGGCCTGGCGTTCTGCTGCATGAAGCGGTCGGTCATGGTCTGGAAGGTGATTTTAACCGCCGTGGCACCTCGGTATTCAGTGGTCACATGGGTGAACTGGTGGCATCAGAACTGTGTACCGTTGTGGATGATGGCACAATGGCGGACCGTCGTGGTTCTGTGGCTATCGATGACGAAGGGACACCGGGTCAGTACAACGTGCTGATCGAAAACGGCATTCTGAAAGGCTACATGCAGGACAAACTGAATGCGCGTCTGATGGGCGTAGCGCCAACGGGTAACGGTCGCCGTGAATCTTACGCGCACCTGCCGATGCCGCGTATGACCAACACCTATATGCTGCCGGGGAAATCCACGCCGCAGGAAATCATCGAATCCGTTGAATACGGTATTTATGCGCCTAACTTTGGCGGCGGTCAGGTAGATATCACCTCCGGGAAATTTGTATTCTCGACGTCCGAAGCGTACCTGATTGAAAACGGTAAAGTGACCAAACCGGTGAAAGGCGCAACGCTGATTGGCTCCGGTATCGAAGCGATGCAGCAGATTTCGATGGTGGGTAACGACCTGAAACTGGATAACGGGGTTGGCGTTTGCGGTAAAGAAGGACAGAGCTTGCCGGTGGGCGTGGGCCAGCCGACGCTGAAGGTGGATAACTTGACCGTAGGTGGCACCGCGTAACGACCCGGTCGCCGGATAGCGCTCAGCGTATCCGGCCTGGAATGTGCGTTGGCACTGAATGTAGGCCCGGTAAGCAAAGCGCTACCGGGCTTTTTTATTTCTCTTTGCCCCGGCCGTACATCCCCTGAAACAGCTGCGCCACATCGACAAAATAATCCGTCAGATAGTTAATCACCACCTGGACCTTGAGCGGTAGTTTGTCTTTTTCGGTATACAGCGCATAGACCGGACGTGGATCCGACTGGTAGCGGGGCAGCAGGATCTCCACTTCGCCACGATTGATCTCATTGATCACCCACATCAGCGGCACATAGGCAATGCCCGCGCCTGCGGCCAGCCAGCGCACCAGCGTCATCGGATCGTTAGTCACGAAGCGCCCTTCTGGGATCAGGCGGGTAGAGATCCCCTCCGGAGCGATAAGTTCGAATTCATTATCCGGGCGCACGCTGTATTCCAGCCACGAGTGGTTGCTGAGATCGGCGGGTTTTTCCGGCACGCCAAACTGCGCGAGATAGCTTTTAGCGGCGCAGACCACCATCGGCATGGTTCCCAGGCGACGTGAAAACAGGCTGGAGTCCTGCAACGCGCCGACGCGAATAACCACGTCCAGACCGTCGGCGATTAAATCCGGTGCCGGGATGCCTGTTACCAGATTTACCGTCAATCCTGGATACTCTTTCAGCATCGTTGCGGTCAACCCAGCGAGGACATTTTGTGCCATGGTTGAAGAACAGCCAATGCGCAAGGTGCCGATGGGCGTGTTGTTAAAGGCATAAAGCTGTTCGTGAACATCCTGTGCTTCGTGCAGCATCCGGCGGCAACCCTGATAATAAATTTTACCGGCTTCAGTTAGCCCAATGCTGCGTGTGCTGCGGTTTAGCAGCTTGACCTGTAGCTCATCTTCCAGTTTAGAGACCGTCTGGCTTATCGATGAAACGCTCATTTGTAACTGTCTTGCGGCGGCGGTGAAGGAGCCCAGTTCGACAACTTTGGCAAACACCGACATACGTTTTAATCGTTCCATTGTTCACTCTGACTTAAAAGTGATTTAGATCACATAATATAGATAACAGCATAACAGTTACGTTAATATATTATTATTCAAATAACAGCTATGTCGCTCTCGCCTGGCTCATCCTTGCCCTTCTCTGCGGTGACATACGCTAGAAAATCTATCACCTGCACTCTCTTAAGCTACCAAGGTCAACATGAGTCTGTTTCCCGTTATCGTGGTGTTTGGTCTGTCCTTCCCACCGATTTTTTTCGAATTACTTTTGTCACTGGCGATTTTCTGGCTGGTGCGCCGGGTACTGGTTCCAACTGGCATCTATGATTTTGTCTGGCACCCGGCTCTGTTTAACACCGCGCTGTATTGCTGCCTGTTCTATTTAATAACGCGCCTGTTCGTTTGAGGTTGAAGTGAAAACACTAACAAGAAAACTCTCCCGTACGGCCACGACTCTCGTACTGGTCATTCTGGCCTTCATCGCCATTTTCCGCGCATGGGTGTTCTACACCGAGTCGCCGTGGACGCGTGATGCGCGCTTCAGCGCCGACGTTGTGGCAATAGCCCCGGATGTCGCCGGGCTTATCACTAACGTTAACGTTCATGATAATCAACTGGTGAAGAAAGACCAGGTCCTGTTTACCATCGATCAGCCGCGCTATAAAAAAGCGCTCGAAGAAGCGGAAGCAGACGTCGCCTACTATCAGGTGTTATCCCAGGAAAAACGCCAGGAGGCCAGCCGTCGTAACCGGCTGGGCGTGCAGGCTATGTCTCGTGAAGAGATCGACCAGTCAAACAATGTCCTGCAAACCGTATTACACCAGCTTGCGAAGGCGCAGGCGACCCGCGACTTGGCGAAATTAGATCTGGAACGTACCGTCATTCGCGCGCCAGCAGATGGCTGGGTGACTAACCTGAACGTCTACAGCGGCGAATTTATTACTCGCGGCTCTACGGCGGTGGCGTTGGTCAAACAGCATTCTTTTTATGTGCTGGCCTATATGGAAGAAACCAAGCTGGAAGGCGTCCGCCCTGGGTATCGCGCAGAGATCACCCCGCTGGGCAGTAATCATGTGCTGAAGGGCACCGTTGATAGCGTGGCGGCTGGCGTAACGAATGCCAGCAGCACGCGGGACGCAAAGGGTATGGCGACCATTGATTCCAATCTCGAATGGGTGCGCCTGGCGCAGCGTGTACCGGTGCGAATTCGTCTTGATGAGCAGCAGGGAACCCTGTGGCCTGCGGGGACTACGGCTACCGTCGTCATTACCGGCAAGCAGGATCGCGATGCAAGCCGGGAATCCTTCTTTCGTAAAATGGCGCACCGCCTGCGCGAGTTTGGCTAATCGTGATGGGCATTTTCTCTATTGCCAACCAGCATATCCGCTTTGCGGTAAAACTGGCGTGCGCGATTGTACTGGCGCTGTTCGTTGGCTTTCACTTCCAACTTGAGACCCCGCGCTGGGCGGTGCTGACCGCCGCCATTGTGGCGGCTGGCCCGGCCTTTGCCGCTGGCGGAGAGCCCTATTCTGGTGCTATACGCTATCGCGGCATGCTGCGTATTGTCGGGACATTTATCGGCTGTATTGCTGCACTGATCATTATCATCAGCATGATCCGCGCCCCGTTATTGATGATCCTGGTGTGTTGTATCTGGGCCGGTTTTTGTACCTGGATCTCGTCGCTTGTGAAGATCGAAAACTCCTATGCCTGGGGACTTTCGGGCTATACGGCGCTGATCATCGTCATTACCATCCAGGCTGAACCGCTGCTGACGCCGCAATTTGCGCTCGAACGCTGTAGTGAAATAGTGATGGGGATTGTCTGTGCTATTGTGGCCGATCTGCTCTTTTCGCCCCGTTCGGTGAAACAGGAGATTGATGTCGAACTGGACAGTCTGTTGGTGGCGCAGTATCAGCTTATGCAGCTGTGCATTAAGCATGGTGACAGTGAAGAAGTGGACAAAGCCTGGGGCGATTTAGTCCGGCGTACGGCGGCACTGGAAGGCATGCGAAGTAACCTGAATATGGAGTCCTCACGCTGGGGGCGGGCTAACCGCAGACTCAAAGCATTGAACACGCTGTCACTCACGCTCATCACGCAGTCCTGCGAAACCTATCTTATTCAGAACACTCGACCCGAACTGATCACTGATACCTTCCGCGAGTTGTTCAATATGCCGGTTGAAACGGTGCAGGATGTTCATAAACAGTTGAAGCGGATGCGGCGGGTGATTGCCTGGACCGGCGAACGCGAAACGCCGATCACGATATATAGTTGGGCAGGCGCCGCGACGCGCTACCTGTTGCTCAAACGCGGTGTAGTGAGTAATACCAAAATTAGCGCCACGGAAGAAGAGATCCTGCAAGGTGAGCCAGTAGTGAAGGTGGAGTCTGCCGAGCGCCATCATGCGATGGTCAACTTCTGGCGCACCACGCTTTCTTGTGTGCTGGGAACTTTATTCTGGCTGTGGACCGGATGGACCTCCGGCAGCGGCGCAATGGTGATGATTGCGGTTGTCACTTCGCTGGCAATGCGTTTGCCCAACCCGCGCATGGTGGCAATAGACTTTATTTACGGTACGTTGGCGGCGTTACCGCTCGGGGCGCTCTATTTCCTGGTGATTATCCCCAATACGCAACAAAGCATGTTGTTACTGTGCCTGAGCCTGGCGGTGCTGGGGTTCTTTCTGGGTATAGAGGTACAGAAACGACGGCTGGGATCAATGGGGGCGCTGGCCAGCACTATTAATATCATCGTGCTGGATAACCCGATGACCTTCCACTTTAGCCAGTTCCTTGACAGTGCGCTGGGGCAAATTGTTGGCTGCGTGCTGGCATTTATCGTCATTTTGTTGGTGCGCGATAACTCTCGTGACAGAACGGGTCGCGTGTTGCTCAACCAGTTTGTCTCGGCGGCGGTTTCAGCGATGACCACCAACGTGGTACGTCGTAAAGAAAACCATCTCCCGGCGCTTTATCAGCAGCTGTTTTTGCTGATGAACAAATTTCCCGGCGACCTGGCGAAGTTTCGCCTGGCGCTGACGATGATCATTGCGCATCAGCGCTTGCGCGATGCGCCGATACCGGTAAACGAGGATCTATCCGCGTTCCATCGCCAGCTTCGTCGCACTGCGGATCACGTGATTTCCGCAGGCAACGACGACAAGCGCCGACGCTACTTTAGCCAGCTGCTGGAAGAGCTTGAGATCTATCAGGAGAAATTAAACATCTGGCAAGCTCCACCGCAGGTGACCGAGCCGGTAAACCGACTTAGCGGGATGCTGCACAAATACCAGCATGCGCTGACCAGTAATTAAGAGTTGGAAACCGACGCTAAAAGCGTCGGTTTTTTTATGGCTATACTTACCTGAAAATGCAGGAGGTTCCTGCATATTGATGGTCTGTAGAGTGACTGGCGTCGGGATGGTGGCTATAGATGAACATCTATACATTTGATTTTGACGAGATAGAAGACCAGGGGGATTTCTACCGTGAGTTTACGCGCGCGTTCGGTCTCGCCCGGGAAAAGGTGGTTGATTTAGATTCTCTGTGGGAGGTGGTTATCGGGGACGTTTTACCGCTGCCGCTGGAGATTGAATTTGTTCATTTGCCGGACAAGTTACGCAGGCGATACGGCGCGCTGATTTTACTGTTCGATGAAGCGGAAGAAGAGCTGGAAGGACAGCTGCGCTTTAACGTTCGTCACTCAATGTAAGGCATAAAAAAGCCCCCGGCAGGCGGGGGCAAGTCGTCGGACTAGACGACGAGGGTTTATTTGTAGAGTTCTGCAGTCGCGTGCCAGTGAGCGCCTTCACGGAGTTCGGTGACGCGATAGCTGCTGGCACCCGCTTTTTCAGCTTTAGCGGCGATAGCCTGACGCATGTCCATTGGTGAGCTACCGATCTGAGATACGGAGATGCTGCCCATGGATTGCAGGTTCTGTGCTTCTTGTGAGTTCACCTGAGTCACTGCGGCGCTTGCACCGAAAGAGAGAACAGAAAGAAGGCTTAAGGTTGCAATAGTTGTTTTGATTTTCATGATATTTACCTCGTCGAATTCTTTTATTGGGGTCTGCGTTTCGTGACCCTCATCACAAAATCAAGTATACACTAATCACTCGATAAATTAATACCACGCTAATTGTTTCTATGCGGATTAAGTATTAAGAAAAATATTTTTTATAACAAAACGGAATTAAAAATAGGGTTTTAAGCATCAATTTTATAATAAATTCAATTAAATCATTGAGATATGAATTTTTGCAAAATGTGCGTTTTTAACTCTTCATATTCGCTATGTGAATGACTTTTGACGGTTAAACGCACCATTTGTTAAATCAATGGCAGTGGATAATAGAGGGAGGAGGGTGGATATAGAGGTTTTTCCCCGCCGCGAGGCGACGGGGAGGAAGTATTACAGCTCTTGTTCAAACAGTTCCAGAATGGCTTCGTACAAATCTTTTACCGTAAAACCCTTAGCTGGGGTGGTGAAGATGGTATCGTCACCGGCAA
The DNA here is from genome assembly GCF_002075345.1 of Citrobacter braakii. Lineage (GTDB taxonomy): Bacteria > Pseudomonadota > Gammaproteobacteria > Enterobacterales > Enterobacteriaceae > Citrobacter > Citrobacter braakii. Next base: position 274,068 of record NZ_NAEW01000007.1, on the reverse strand, counting down.
TTGTACCCAGAATACCTTCCGCTTTACCTAATGAGTCCAGCAGACGTGCAATCAACTGAGCAGCGCCAGGGCTGGTATGAATAACCACAACTGCATCGTTGTAATCGATATCCAATACCAGATTTTTCAGTGGACTGGATGTTGTAGGTACCCCTAACTCTGCCGGCAGGCAGTACACCATTTCCATTTTCGCATTGCGGGTACGCACGGCGCCGAACTTGGTCAGCATGCGAGAAACCTTGGACTGATTGATATTATCAAAGCCCTGATCCTGCAACGCGAGGACGATTTCGCCCTGAGAGCTGAACTTTTCTTCTTTAAGCAGCGCTTTAAACGCCTTTACTAATTCTTCTTGTTTTGCCGAGCTTCGCATAAGTCACCCGTAATATGGCGGTAGAAACAACATTATTGTGCATACAGATGAATTTTTATGCAAACAGTCTGCCTTGTTCAAGGCTGAAATAATGTTATGAAAGAGCGGAATTTTATCAAATTTCGTTATCAAGAAACATGCCTGTGTCACGGCTCGCAAATAAGGTTAAAAGTAAATTAAATGTTATCAAATTGATGTTGTTTTGAGAGGTGGGTAGGGTATATTGTCAGCACCTGTTGGAAAGTTGCTCTACTGTGCGGGTGGTTTTGAATTACGTAACTTAGGTTTTATTTTACGTAAGTTAAATGCATAAAAGCCAAATTTGCGTGACTACGCATTCTTGACGCGTGGTTGTTGTATTCGTTGGATTTGTGAATTAAGGTCGCCGCCGCGGAGCAATAGACACTTTGCTTATCAATATAATAAGGAGTTTAGGATGAAAGTTGCAGTCCTCGGCGCTGCTGGTGGTATCGGTCAGGCGCTAGCATTACTGTTAAAAACCCAACTGCCTTCAGGTTCAGAACTCTCCCTGTACGACATCGCTCCAGTAACGCCTGGCGTGGCCGTTGATTTGAGCCATATCCCTACTGCTGTGAAAATCAAAGGCTTCAGCGGCGAAGACGCTACCCCTGCACTGGAAGGTGCTGATGTGGTACTGATCTCTGCGGGTGTCGCACGTAAACCGGGTATGGATCGTTCCGACCTGTTCAACGTTAACGCCGGTATCGTGAAGAACCTGGTGCAGCAGGTTGCTAAAACCTGCCCGAAAGCATGTATCGGTATTATCACCAACCCGGTGAACACGACCGTTGCTATCGCTGCAGAAGTGCTGAAAAAAGCAGGCGTATACGATAAGAACAAACTGTTTGGCGTGACCACGCTGGACATCATCCGCTCCAACACCTTTGTTGCGGAACTGAAAGGCAAGCAGCCTGGTGACGTTGAAGTCCCGGTTATTGGCGGCCACTCTGGCGTGACCATTCTCCCGCTGCTGTCACAAATCCCTGGCGTGAGCTTCACTGAGCAAGAAGCGGCTGACCTGACCAAACGTATCCAGAATGCGGGTACAGAAGTTGTGGAAGCTAAAGCCGGTGGCGGATCTGCAACTCTGTCTATGGGTCAGGCTGCAGCACGTTTCGGCCTGTCACTGGTTCGCGCGCTGAGCGGCGAAAAAGGCGTGGTCGAATGTGCTTACGTTGAAGGCGACGGCCAGTATGCTCGCTTCTTCTCTCAGCCGCTGCTGTTGGGTAAAAACGGCGTAGAAGAACGCCAGTCTATCGGCAAGCTGAGCGCATTTGAGCAGAGCTCGCTGGAAGGTATGCTGGATACGCTGAAGAAAGATATCACCCTGGGTGAAGAGTTCGTTAAATAACGCCTTTATGTAGGCCGGATGGCGGTGTTTAAGGCTTTATCCGTCCTACAAATATCGCGAATTTGACGCATAAAAAAACCGGAGCTATCTCCGGTTTTTTTACATCATTTCGTTTGTGATTTAGTTTGTAGCCGGGTATTCCTGAATCGTTACCTGCAGCGTCAACTGCTTGTCATCACGCATCACGACAACAGAGATAACCGAACCAGGGCGAATCTCTGCCACCTGGTCCATGGTCTCCAGCGCAGATACCGCCGGTTTGTTATTGACCGAAATAATCAGATCGTTAACCTGAATTCCAGCCTGTGCTGCCGGACCGTCTGGGGCTACTTCGTTAACTACAATCCCCTGAATTTGATCCATCCCGCCGCCCTGGGCGTGCAGTGGCGCAATTTCGCGACCGCTGATGCCGATGTAGCCACGAATCACGCGCCCGTCACGAATCAGCTTATCCATGATTTTGGTTGCCAACTGAAACGGAATAGCAAAGCCGATCCCTTCCGGGGTTTCGCCATCGTTGCTCTTATCAAATGACAGCGTGTTAATACCCATTAACTCGCCCAGCGAGTTGACCAACGCGCCGCCGGAGTTGCCGTGGTTGATGGAGGCATCCGTTTGCAGGAAGTTTTGCCGTCCAGTCGGGTTCAGGCCAATACGACCGGTGGCGCTGATAATCCCCTGAGTGATGGTTTGCCCAAGGTTGTACGGGTTACCAATGGCGAGGACGACATCGCCGATGTGCGGCACGCGTTTGTTATTAATTGGAATTGTCGGCAGTCCGCCAGTCGCGTTGATTTTCAGCACCGCAAGATCGGTTAACGTATCAGAACCCACTAGCAGCGCTTCGAATACACGCCCATCCTGCAACGCGACGATGATTTGGTCGGCATCATTAATGACGTGCTTATTGGTAATGATATAGCCGCGCTGATCCATGATAACGCCTGAGCCGAGTGTGCGGATCTCAAGCTGGTTATGTGCTGTGCTGTTCATACTACGGTTATAAACGTTAACGACGGCAGGCGCTGCACGGCGAACCGCCGGGTTATAGCTGGCGGGCGTTTCATCTGCACTGTCGAACTGTGGCGCGGTAAGCGTATTTATTTTTCGCAGAGAGGGCATCGCGGCCAGCAGAATAGCGCCGACGATTAAACCAATCGCGACCGAACGTAAAAGCTTCACAAACATGATGGCGGCGTCATTAATAAAGGGAACGGCAGCAGCATATCACGAGTTTACCGGACATCACACGGGAGGCTGATGTCCGGTTGCATGCGTTAACGCAGGAGCAGGTAAATACTCTCGTTACCACGAACTACCTGCAGAGCGATGATCGACGGTTTCGTTTCCAGCACTTTACGCATTTCGGCGATCGAGTTTACACGATCGCGGTTAACGCCAATGATAACGTCATCTTTATGCAGACCGGCCTGCGCGGCTGGGCTACTTTTTTCAACGTTATCAATTTTGATGCCTTTGGTGCCGTCTTTAAGCTGACCGTCACTGAGCGTAGCCCCTTGCAACGCAGGAGCAATCATCTCCGCGCTGGCGGACGATGATGTACTGGTATCCAGGGTTACTTCAACCTCCAGCGGTTTACCGTTACGCAGCAGGCCCAGTTTGACTTTGGTCCCTGGTTCGGTTGTCGCTATGCGTGAACGCAGTTCGGCGAAGCTGTTGAGCGGTTTGCCGTTGAGGCTGGTAATGACGTCACCAGACTTCACACCTGCTTTTGCGGAGCCAGAGTTAGGCAGAACCTCGCTGACAAACGCGCCGCGCTGCACGTCCAGTTTGAACGCTTTGGCGATATCGGCGGTCATTTCGGTGCCTTTAATTCCCAGCAGACCACGTTTGATTTCACCAAACTGCATCAGTTGCTGCGCCAGCGTGCGTGCCATATTGCTCGGGATCGCAAAACCAATACCGATGCTACCGCCGCCGGGGGCCAGAATCGCGGTGTTAATGCCAATCAGCTCACCATTGAGGTTTAGCAACGCGCCGCCGGAGTTACCCCGGTTGATGGAGGCATCGGTCTGAATAAAGTTTTCCAGACCTTCCAGGTTCAACCCGCTGCGACCCAAAGCCGATACGATGCCGGAGGTGGCCGTTTGCCCCAAACCAAACGGGTTACCCACGGCCACCGCGAAATCACCGACGCGGAGTTTGTCGGAGTCGGCAATGGCAATTTGCGTCAGGTTGCTGGGGTGTTGAATTTGCAGCAGAGCGATATCGCTCTGGTCGTCGCTGCCGATAAGCTTAGCGTCGAACTCACGGCCATCGTTAAGCTGGACGCTGATTTTTTGCGCCTGATTGATGACGTGATTATTGGTCAGGACGTAGCCTTTGGCGGCATCAATGATGACCCCGGAACCCAGCCCTTCAAAAGGTTGTGCAGGTTGATCGGGAAGTTCATCACCAAAAAACTTTTTGAACTCTTCCGGGACTTTCTGCCCCTGAGCGGCGGTGCCTTCGACCCTTACGCTCACCACGGCAGGTAACACTTTCTCCAGCATCGGTGCGAGGCTGGGGAGCGCAGCCTGGCCGGGAACCTGGCCGGGAATCGACGCTGCGGCTGGGAATGGCGCCGAGAGAGTTAACCCGACACTTAACGCTAATGCACTCAACAGCTGGGTTTGTTTTTTCATGGATCCTGCTCTCGTACCTTGAGTAAACGGAAGATGATTCAAAACAGTTTGATGTTATTGAATTTTCGGTTTGGTCACAATGAGGCTAACGACTAAATAATAGCTGGGACAGGAAGAGAAGCGGAGGGCGCAATTGCTGCGCCCAATAAATTTTTTAACGATGTGCAGTTAGTCGCGCTTTGCGCCACTACGCAGCAGGCCAGATGCGCCTTCAGAATAGTCACGCGGCATCTGAACCGGCGCCTGATCGTTACCCGCTTCGGATTCTGCCAGACGATTACGGAACGGATTATTTTCCGGTGACATACCCGGCAGCAGGTTGCTGGAGCTTTTCGCCATATGCTGGTAGATCTGACGATAATCGTCCGCCATGTTATCCAGCAGTTCAGCGCTGCGGGCAAAGTGGCTCACCAGCTCTTCGCGGTACTCTTCCAGCTCAGCTTTATTTTTTTCCAGTTCGTACTGCAATGCCTGCTGTTGGCGTAATTTACGATTACCAAAACGCATGGCTACAGCACCAATAATGATACCGACGACTAACCCAATTAGCGCATATTCCCAGGTCATGAACATCTCCCGTTGTCTTGTGTTTCCGTAGGGTGTTGGCTTTAGGCTCCATGCCTGCGCCTGATTATGCCACTATAACCGCTAATCCCGTAGAAGTGGAATCCCGTGTTTATATCACGTAATGTAGAACGGCCTTTTTTTCGTCAACCGTGAGCGACGGCACATCGATTCTCAAGGAATAACAATAACATCATGCAAAGCCTTTCCCCGACATCGCGTTACCAGCAAGCCCTCAAAGACGGCAGTCATCAGCCCGACAACGTACAACAAGAAGCAGTGAATCGACTGGAAACAATTTTCCAGGCGCTTTCGACGCCAGCACGTCCTGCGCCGCAGGAGAGCGGACTGATGGCGCGTTTTGGCAAATTGCTGGGAAAGCGTGAGTCACCGACCAACGCGCCAGTGCGTGGTCTGTATATGTGGGGCGGAGTCGGGCGAGGAAAAACGTGGCTGATGGATCTGTTCTTCCATAGCCTGCCGGGCGGGCGTAAACAGCGTTTGCACTTTCACCGTTTTATGCTGCGTGTCCATGAAGAGCTTACGGCCCTGCAGGGGCAGAGTGATCCGCTGGAAATCATTGCCGACCGCTTTAAGGCTGAAACGGACGTGCTGTGCTTTGACGAATTTTTTGTTTCTGACATCACCGACGCCATGCTGCTCGGCGGTCTGATGAAGGCGCTGTTTGCCCGTGGTATTACGCTGGTGGCAACCTCCAATATTCCGCCTGATGAGCTGTATCGCAACGGTTTGCAACGCACGCGTTTTCTTCCTGCCATTGATGCCATCAAACAGCATTGTGACATCATGAATGTCGATGCTGGCGTCGATTATCGTCTGCGCACCTTAACGCAGGCGCATTTGTGGTTGTCGCCACTGAATGAGGAAACCCGCCAGCAGATGGACAAGCTCTGGCTGGCATTAGCGGGAACGAAAGGTGAACACGCTCCGACGCTGGAGATCAATCATCGTCCGATGCAGACGCTGGCCGTCGAAAACCAAACGCTGGCGGTGTCGTTCACCACGCTCTGTGTCGATGCGCGTAGTCAGCATGACTACATTGCGCTATCGCGTCTTTTTCATACGGTGCTGTTGTCTGATGTGCCGGTCATGACGACTCTGATGGAGAGCGAAGCGCGGCGTTTTATCGCACTGGTGGATGAGTTCTACGAACGCCACGTTAAGCTAGTGGTCAGTGCGGCCTCACCACTTTATGAAATTTATCAGGGCGAGCGTCTGAAGTTTGAATTTCAGCGTTGTTTGTCGCGTTTGCAGGAGATGCAAAGCGAAGAGTATCTGAAGCGGGAACATTTAGCCGGTTAAACCTGCCGCAAATCACATAAAGGGGTCGATCTTTGACCCTGACTTCTCTATAATCTTGCGACCCCACGTTACGAGAGAGTTTTTTTCCCAAAACTTTCTATGCGCCGGCATAGGCTATTCGAAGGGGTAGGTTTGCTGGACAATGTCGTGTGAACCTCAACTGACAAAACGTTTGGGTGTTCACCAACGTGTAACTTATTTATTTGGGTAAGCTTTTAATGAAAACTTTTACAGCTAAACCAGAAACCGTAAAACGCGACTGGTATGTTGTTGACGCGACCGGTAAAACTCTGGGCCGTCTGGCTTCCGAACTGGCTCTGCGCCTGCGCGGTAAGCACAAAGCGGAATATACTCCGCACGTAGATACCGGTGATTACATCATCGTTCTGAACGCTGACAAAGTTGCTGTAACTGGCAACAAGCGTACTGACAAAGTGTACTATCACCACACCGGTCACATCGGCGGTATCAAACAAGCGACCTTTGAAGAGATGATTGCTCGCCGTCCTGAGCGTGTGCTTGAAATCGCGGTTAAAGGCATGCTGCCAAAAGGCCCGCTGGGTCGTGCTATGTTCCGTAAACTGAAAGTTTACGCTGGCAACGAGCACAACCACGCGGCACAGCAACCGCAAGTTCTTGACATCTAATCGGGATTATAGGCAATGGCTGAAAATCAATACTACGGCACTGGTCGCCGCAAAAGTTCCGCAGCTCGCGTTTTCATCAAACCGGGCAGTGGTAAAATCGTAATCAACCAACGTTCTCTGGAACAGTACTTCGGTCGTGAAACTGCCCGCATGGTAGTTCGTCAGCCGCTGGAACTGGTCGACATGGTTGAGAAACTGGATCTGTACATCACTGTTAAAGGTGGTGGTATCTCTGGTCAGGCTGGTGCGATCCGTCACGGTATCACCCGCGCTCTGATGGAGTACGACGAATCCCTGCGTGGCGAACTGCGTAAAGCTGGCTTCGTTACCCGTGATGCTCGTCAGGTTGAACGTAAGAAAGTCGGTCTGCGTAAAGCACGTCGTCGTCCTCAGTTCTCCAAACGTTAATTGTACTCTGCTTCGGCAGACAACAATTTGCGAAAAAACCCGCTTCGGCGGGTTTTTTTATCGTTACTGCTCTCCGTATAACCACGGTAATCCGCTGATTGCCACCTCTTTTTCCCCATTTCAAGAATCGACTCACCACAAAGGTCACAAAATCTGGTAAACTATCATCCAATTTTCTGCCCAAATGTCCGGTATCGTTCATTTTTTGTTTGTATTTTGAACAGTAATGGCTTTCCCGAATATGGGTGACATCACTTCTGGCTGGCCACTTAGTGGCTGGTAGCAGTAAAAATTCTGAATATACCTGGAGGTTTTCATGGCTGTCGCTGCCAACAAACGTTCGGTAATGACGCTGTTTTCTGGTCCTACTGACATCTATAGCCATCAGGTCCGCATTGTGCTGGCTGAGAAAGGTGTTAGTTTCGAGATTGAGCATGTGGAGAAGGACAATCCACCGCAGGATCTGATCGACCTCAACCCGAATCAGAGCGTACCGACACTGGTGGATCGTGAGCTGACCCTGTGGGAATCTCGCATCATTATGGAATACCTGGATGAGCGCTTCCCGCATCCGCCGCTGATGCCGGTTTACCCGGTTGCGCGTGGTGAAAGCCGCCTGTACATGCAGCGTATTGAAAAAGACTGGTACACGCTGATGAACGTCATCGTGAACGGTTCTGCTTCTGAAGCCGAAGTCGCGCGTAAGCGTCTGCGCGAAGAACTGCTGGCAATTGCACCGGTATTTGGCCAGAAACCTTACTTCCTGAGCGATGAGTTCAGCCTGGTAGACTGCTACCTGGCGCCGCTGCTGTGGCGTTTACCGCAGCTGGGCATTGAATTCAACGGTGCAGGTTCGAAAGAACTGAAAGGGTACATGACTCGCGTCTTTGAACGTGATTCTTTCCTGGCTTCTCTGACTGAGCCTGAACGTGAAATGCGTCTGGGCCGGGGTTAACCTGTATGGATTTGCCACAGCTAACACCACGCCGTCCGTATCTGCTGCGCGCATTCTATGAGTGGTTGTTAGACAACCAGCTTACGCCGCACCTGGTGGTGGATGTGACGCTTCAGGACGTGCAGGTTCCTATGGAATATGCGCGTGATGGGCAAATTGTTCTGAATATCGCACCGCGTGCGGTGGGTAACCTGGAACTGGCTAACGATGAAGTGCGCTTTAACGCGCGCTTCGGTGGTGTGCCGCGTCAGGTTTCTGTACCGCTGGCGGCAGTTCTGGCAATTTATGCTCGTGAAAATGGCGCCGGTACTATGTTCGAGCCGGAAGCCGCCTACGACGAAGATGTCGCCAGCTTAAATGATGACGACAACGACGCAACTGGTTTTGAAAGTGAAACGGTCATGTCGGTCATTGATGGCGATAAGCCTGACAATGGCGACGACAACGATCCGGATGACACTCCGCCGCCGCCTCGCGGTGGGCGTCCAGCGCTACGCGTAGTGAAATAAAAAACAGGCCCTTTGGGGCCTGTTCTGTTTTCTGCCTTCGGGATCAGTAAAACAGCGTGATGGTGACTATCATATTGACCACAAATCCCACCGCCATCGGGATGGCCGTACGTTTTACCACTTCAAAGGGCGATACGCCCGCAATACCTGATGTCACCACAATGACCGCTGTAATGGGGGATACCGCCCGGGCCAGCGTAGTAGCAAAATGCATCGGCATAATCATCACTACCGCAGGAATATGTAGTCCGGCGGCAATATCTGGAATCAGGCTGGCAAAAGACATAAACGGCGCGTTACCTGACCCCATGACAATCGCACAGGCGGCAATGACCACGGCCATGATGATCATCACGCCGATACCGCCAAGGCCGGAATGCTCTGCACCTTTTATTACAGCGTCGACAGTCCCGATAGTCGTCAACCCTTTCGCAAAGATCTCACCGGCGACCACCAGCGTGACAACGTTGGCAAACTGGGTTCCCATGCCGTCAAAGAAGGCCTGCACGTCATCCATCGTTTCGCGCAGATTATGTTTATGCAGGAACTCGACAAACATCGTCAGCGTCATGCTCATCAGCATGACCACCACCAGATTCAGCTCTGTTTTCATTAACCCCATATGCGCCAGGGCAAGCGAGCCCAACATCAGAAGCAACGGCATGACGGGTAGAATGGCGTAATAGAGAGGTGGCACGTTTTCCAGCGTCTTTTGTTCAGCGAATCCGTTGCTTTCCGGGAATGCTTTTTTATCAAACTGCCGCTGAACGAAAAAATGTGCAATAGCGACGGCGACGATAACGCACGATGCGACGGGTAACTGATAGTGAAAGAAGTAGGTAGCGATTTTCATGCCCGCCACCTGCGCGGCAAAAATAGAGTTGGTTTCCAGAATGCCCCATTCAATTGACATTGAAGTGGCAATGACCGCCACTGCGGATAAACGGCTCACGCCAAGACTGACCAGCGTCGGGAAGAGCGTCACCATCAGCAGCATGCCTAACCCGGAAGCGCTGGTGATGAACTGCGCCATGATCTGACCAATCACATAGGTGGCGGCAAGAACAACATAGGGTGAGCGGATTAGCTTAAGCGGGCGGCTTAACAGGCTAACCATCGCTCTGCTGGCCCCCATCCTGTCCATATAACGGGCATAACCACCTACCGCCATGATTGATAACCCTAGTCCGGCCGCCCGATTGGAAAGCATACGCAGAATTTCGTTGTAAATATCGACCAGTAGATAGCCGCTGCTCTTGTCGTCAGCGACCAGCGCGCCGTAGCCTAGCCAGACGCCGCAGATCATCAGGAAGATCCCCGCGGCTGCCAGCACTACCTGCGGTTTGTAGTTTTTGAGGATCAGGTAACCCATCGTTAATAAAACGATGACAGAGATAATGATGCCGAACATTGTTTCACTCCATGCCAGAGAAGAAGATAAATCCGGTAATAACGCTGTTGTCCAAACGGATGTTATATTTTTTCGGGCGATTTTTATGGAGTGAATATCTTATTTTTAATTCGATGTTTAAATTATTTATCGTTATAAAATAGATGGTTATGATAATTTATCACGTTCATGTTCATAAATTTCACGAAGCGAATATGATTGTTTTCAATTAAAGATAAGCTGAATGTTTTAGCGTAACAAAATATCCGGATGGGTTAGACCGCCAATAAGCCCGACAGTCTGATTGACCATCATTTCACCCTGCTTTCGATCCTGTGTTAGGATAAACCCGCTGTTATTTGTCACCACGACTTAGCTGAATGGGCCCTATGAACGCATTTGATTCGCAAGCTGAAGACTCTCCATCCACCATTGGCCGTAGCTTACGCAACCGCCCGCTGGCGCGTAAAAAGCTGTCTGAAATGGTTGAAGAAGAACTGGAGCAGATGATTCGTCGTCGGGAATTTGGCGAGGGCGAACAGTTGCCGTCTGAGCGGGAGCTGATGGCCTTCTTTAACGTGGGCCGTCCTTCTGTACGAGAAGCGCTGGCAGCGTTAAAACGCAAAGGTCTGGTGCAAATCAACAATGGCGAGCGCGCCCGCGTTTCGCGTCCTTCAGCTGATACCATTATCAGCGAGCTGTCCGGTATGGCGAAAGATTTCCTCGCGCATCCCGGCGGCATTGCCCACTTCGAACAGCTGCGACTGTTCTTTGAATCCAGCCTGGTACGATACGCCGCAGAACATGCGACGGATGAGCAAATCGACAGACTGGCGAAAGCACTGGAGATCAACAGCCAGTCGCTCGATGACAATACGCTGTTCATTCGCTCGGACGTTGATTTTCATCGCATACTGGCGGAGATCCCGGGCAATCCCATCTTTATGGCTATCCATGTTGCGCTGTTAGACTGGCTAATTGCCGCCCGTCCGACCGTGGCCGACCAAGAGTTGTATGAGCACAATAACGTGAGTTATCAGCAGCATATCGCTATTGTGGACGCGATTCGTCAGCGCGACCCTGAGGAAGCTGACCGCGCACTGCAAGAACATCTCAACAGCGTTTCCGCTACCTGGCACGCCTTCAGCAAAAGTAAAAAATTGCGTAAGTAATCGCGATCCTGACGATCGTTTAGTGAGGCAGATCGCACTATAAGCGTTCTGTATTGTATTGCTGCTTATTTGATCTGGTATAACAGGTATAAAGGTATGCAGTCAGATAACACTAATCATCATCAGAGGTAGCTATGGCAAGAGATTTAAAAGGCGTAATGCCAGCGTTGTTAACCCCATTCGATAGCCAACAGCGACTGGACATTGAGAGCCTGCGCCGCCTGGTGCGTTTCAACATTGGGCAAGGGATCGACGGGCTCTATGTCGGTGGGTCTACGGGTGAGGCATTTGTCCAAAACCGCGCTGAGAGAGAGCAGGTACTGGAAATTGTTGCCGAAGAAGCGAAAGGCAAGGTGACGCTGATCGCTCACGTTGGCACAGTGAGTACCGAAGAGAGCCAACAGCTGGCGAGTGCCGCGCATCGCTACGGCTTTGATGCGGTTTCAGCCGTCACACCGTTTTACTATCCGTTCAGCTTTGAAGAGCACTGCGATCACTACCGCGCAATTATTGATTCCGCTGATGGCTTGCCGATGGTGGTCTATAACATCCCGGCGCTGAGCGGCGTAAAACTGACGCTGGATCAGATCAACACGCTGGTGACGTTGCCGGGCGTTGGCGCGCTGAAGCAAACCTCAGGCGATCTCTATCAGATGGAACAGATCCGCCGCGCTCACCCCGATCTGGTGCTTTATAACGGTTATGACGAGATCTTCGCTTCTGGTCTGCTGGCGGGCGCTGATGGCGGTATCGGTAGCACTTACAACATTATGGGATGGCGTTATCAGGGAATTGTGAAAGCGCTCAAAGAAGGCGACATCCGGACGGCGCAAAAGCTGCAAACCGAGTGCAATAAGGTTATCGATCTGCTCATTAAGGTTGGCGTGTTCCGCGGCCTGAAGACTGTATTGCACTATATGGACGTGGTTTCTGTTCCGCTGTGCCGTAAACCATTTGCCCCGGTAGATGAACAATATCTGCCGGAACTGAAAGCGCTGGCCCAGCAATTAATGCTGGAACGCGACTGATCGGACGCCGGATAGCACAATGCTTATCCGGCCTGCAAAAACAAGACTCGTAGGCCGGATAAGGCGAATCCGCCATCCGGCACCACAACGAAAATAAAGATCGTCGGGAGAGTAAAATGAGTACTTCTACCCAGAGCATCCCGTGGTATCGCCATCTCAATCGGGCGCAATGGCGGGCATTTTCCGCCGCCTGGCTGGGATATTTGCTTGATGGTTTTGATTTTGTATTAATCGCCCTTGTGCTGACGGAAGTACAAGGCGAATTCGGACTGACGACGGTGCAGGCGGCCAGTCTGATCTCGGCCGCTTTTATCTCCCGCTGGTTTGGTGGGTTAATGCTGGGCGCGATGGGCGACCGTTATGGACGCCGCCTGGCGATGGTCACCAGTATCATTCTGTTCTCTGTGGGGACGCTGGCCTGCGGCTTCGCGCCGGGCTACACCACCATGTTTATCGCCCGCCTGGTTATCGGTATGGGGATGGCTGGTGAGTACGGCTCCAGCGCAACTTATGTTATTGAAAGCTGGCCCAGGCACCTGCGAAACAAAGCCAGCGGCTTCCTGATTTCCGGCTTCTCTGTAGGCGCAGTGATCGCCGCCCAGGTCTACAGCCTGGTGGTCCCGGTCTGGGGATGGCGCGCGCTGTTCTTCATCGGCATTTTGCCGATTATCTTCGCCCTCTGGCTGCGTAAAAATATTCCGGAAGCGGAAGACTGGAAAGAGAAACACGAAGGCAAAGCGCCGGTACGCACGATGGTGGACATTCTCTACCGGGGCGAACATCGGGTTATCAATATTGTGATGACTCTCGCCGCCGCAACCGCGCTGTGGTTCTGCTTTGCAGGCAACCTGCAAAATGCGGCTATCGTGGCGGTCCTTGGCCTGATATGCGCGTTTATCTTCATTAGTTTTATGGTGCAAAGCAGCGGGAAACGCTGGCCGACGGGCGTCATGCTGATGGTGGTTGTGCTGTTTGCCTTCCTTTACTCATGGCCGATTCAGGCGCTGCTGCCAACCTATCTGAAAACTGAACTGCTGTATGACCCTTCCACTGTCGCCAGGGTGCTCTTCTTTAGCGGCTTTGGCGCGGCGGTCGGTTGTTGCGTCGGTGGTTTTCTTGGCGACTGGCTGGGCACGCGTAAGGCCTATGTCTGCAGTCTGCTGGCTTCGCAGTTGCTGATTATTCCAGTGTTTGCGATTGGCGGCTCAAACGTCTGGGTACTGGGTTTACTGCTGTTTTTCCAGCAAATGCTCGGTCAGGGGATCTCCGGGATCTTACCAAAACTGATTGGCGGCTATTTCGATACCGACCAGCGTGCGGCGGGTCTGGGCTTCACCTACAACGTGGGTGCACTGGGCGGGGCGTTGGCACCGATCATCGGTGCGCTGATTGCCCAACGACTGGATCTGGGCACCGCGTTGGGATCGCTCTCTTTCGGCCTGACATTTGTGGTGATCCTGCTGATTGGTCTCGATATGCCGTCTCGCGTACAGCGCTGGCTGCGGCCTGAAGCATTGCGTACGCATGATGCCATTGATGGCAAACCGTTTAGCGGGGCCGTGCCGTTCGGCGGCGACAAAAGCACCATGGTGAAATCCAAAAGTTAATCCGTTTGCCCGGTCCTGCGCCGGGCAATAGTCATAAGGGAATAAGCATGTCGTTACTTGAACAACTGGATATCAAGATTGCCGCGAACGGCGGGCTGATTGTCTCCTGCCAGCCTGTTCCTGACAGCCCGTTAGATAAACCGGAAATTGTTGCGGCGATGGCGCTGGCCGCAGAACAGGCTGGCGCGGTGGCGTTACGCATTGAAGGGGTGGAAAACCTGAAAGCGACCAGGGCGGTAGTTTCGGTGCCGATTATCGGCATTCTCAAACGTGACCTTGATGACTCTCCGGTTCGCATCACCGCATATCTCGAGGATGTTGATGCGTTAGCGCAGGCAGGCGCTGACATCATCGCCATCGACGGTACCGATCGCGTACGTCCGGTACCTGTAGAAACCTTACTGGCACGTATTCATCATCACCAACGCCTTGCGATGGCTGACTGTTCGTCCATGGCGGATGGCATGGCCTGCCAGAAACTCGGTGCCGAAATCATTGGCACTACCCTTTCTGGTTATACCACGCCAGAAACGCCCGAAGAGCCGGATCTGGCTCTGGTGAAGTCTTTAAGCGACGCGGGTTGTCGGGTGATTGCTGAAGGACGTTACAACACGCCAGCGCAGGCCGCTGAGGCGATGCGTCATGGCGCATGGGCGGTGACAGTCGGCTCAGCCATTACCCGGCTGGAGCACATTTGCCAGTGGTACAACACAGCGCTTAAAAAGGCGGTGCTATGACCACGCTGTCGATTGATATTGGCGGCACCAAACTGGCTGTCGCACTGGTAGACAGCAGCCTGCAAATTCAAGAGCGTCATGAATTGCCGACGCCCGCCAGCAAAACACCGGATGCTCTGCGTGCCGCGTTACAAGCACTGGTTGCGCTGCTACAGGGGCAGGCAACGCGGGTGGCGATCGCCTCAACGGGGATTATCCGCGACGGTTCTCTACTGGCGCTGAACCCGCACAACCTCGGCGGGCTGCTGCATTTTCCTCTGGTGCAAACGCTAAAAGATCTCACCGCTTTGCCGACGCTGGCAGTCAATGACGCGCAGGCCGCGGCGTGGGCTGAGTATCATGCGCTTGGCGGCGAGTACCGCGATATGGTGTTTATCACCGTCTCCACCGGTGTAGGCGGCGGGGTGGTAAATGATGGGAAGCTGCTGACCGGGATTGGCGGTCTGGCCGGGCATCTGGGACATACGCTGGCTGATCCGCATGGGCCGGTGTGCGGTTGCGGGCGTGTGGGTTGTGTCGAGGCGATCGCTTCCGGTCGTGGGATCGCGGCGGCTGCCGAAGGCGCGCTTGCTGGATGCGACGCCAAAACCATTTTTAGCCGCGCCGGGCAGGGTGATGAGCAGGCCAGTCGGTTGATCCATCGTTCGGCACGTACATTGGCAAGGCTTGTCGCCGATGTGAAGGCCACGATCGATTGCCAGATTGTGGTGATTGGCGGCAGCGTGGGGCTGGCAGAAGGGTATCTGGCGCTGGTGGAAAACTATCTGGCACAAGAGCCTTCGGCTTACCACGTAGAATTACGGGCGGCGCATTACCGTCATGACGCTGGATTACTGGGGGCCGCGCTGTTGGCCCAGGGAGATTGATTATGATGTCAGATGAGTTGCGTTCATTGCCTTCTGCCGGATTACATCCGGTCTTGCAGCAGGCGTTAACGCTGGCTGTTGCGGCGAATCCGCAGGAGAAAACGCCAGGGCGCTACGAGTTGCAGGGCGATAATATTTTTATGAATGTTATGCAATTTGCAACGCAGAGCCCGGAGCAAAAGAAAGCGGAACTGCACAGGGAGTACATTGATATTCAGGTGCTGTTATCTGGTGAAGAACGCATTCTGTTCGGGATGGCTGATTCTGCTCGTCAGTGCGAAGAGATGCACGTGGAGGATGATTATCAGCTGTGTAGCCAGATTGCCGATGAGCAGGCGATGGTACTGAAGCCGGGAAGATTTGTGATTTTTATGCCGGGCGAGCCGCATAAGCCGGGCTGCGTGGTACAGGCTCCGATGGACATCAAAAAGGTGGTGATCAAGGTGCGCGCCAGTTTATTACACACCTGACGATGAGAGTGACGGTGTCGGATGGCAAGGCTTGCGCCATCCGACACCGGATATTACAACCTAGCGCTTAAACGTCACCGCTTCTGGCTGCGTCAGATGCAGCGTCGTTTGGCTCGGCACAGTCTCGGCAATGATTCGCCCGTGACGAATGGAATAACGTGCAGGCGTCTGGCGACGAACCGCGTCAAACCCATTCTCTGCCGGTAAAATCACCAGGTTCGCGGAATTCCCCACGCTCAGACCGTAGTCCTGCAGGTGCAGGGTTTTCGCGCTGTGGGTGGTGATCAGATTCAGGCCATCGTTAATTTGTCCGTATCCCATCAGCTGGCACACATGTAACCCCATGTGCAGTACCTGCAGCATATTCGCGGTGCCCAGCGGATACCACGGATCGAAGACGTCATCATGGCCGAAGCAGACGTTGATCTCCGCCTCCAGCATCTCTTTGACGCGTGTGACGCCGCGGCGTTTAGGATACGTGTCAAAGCGCCCTTGCAGGTGAATATTCACCAGTGGATTCGCGACAAAGTTAATGCCGGACATTTTCAACAGGCGGAAAAGACGGGAAGCATACGCGCCGTTATAGGAGTGCATTGCCGTAGTATGGCTGGCGGTCACGCGCTCGCCCATATTGTCGCGATGGGCCAGCGCCGCGACGGTTTCAACAAAGCGTGATTGCTCATCGTCAATTTCGTCACAGTGCACGTCGATAAGTCTGTCGTATTTTTGCGCGAGGGCGAAAATTTTGTGCAACGACTCCACGCCATATTCACGCGTAAATTCAAAGTGGGGGATAGCGCCAATGACGTCGGCCCCCAAACGCACGGCTTCCTCTAATAACGCTTCACCGTTGGGATAAGAAAGAATGCCCTCTTGCGGGAACGCGACAATCTGTAGCTCTACCCACGGAGCGACTTCTTGCTTCACCTCCAGCATGGCTTTCAGCGCGGTCAGCGTTGGGTCGGAAACGTCAACGTGAGTGCGGACATACTGGATGCCGTTGGCCATCTGCCACTTAAGAGTCTGCATGGCGCGCGCTTTCACGTCATCGTGAGTGAGCATTGCCTTACGTTCGGCCCAGCGCTCAATGCCTTCAAATAACGTACCAGACTGGTTCCAGCTCGGCTCCCCCGCGGTTTGCGTGGTATCCAGGTGGATATGTGGCTCAACGAACGGTGGGATTGCCAGGCCACCTTCGGCATCAAGCACTTCCCCCTGCGGCAACGTAACGGCGTCCTGAGCCTCAATTCGGCTGAAGCGTCCGTTTTCAACCGTGAGCTGCCACAATCCTTCGCGTCCCTGTAAACGCGCCTGACGAATGGTGATGTTATTATTCTGCATGGCTGACCTCTGGTGATTTAGCAAGGCTGCGATTGAAAAGTGGGTTCAGCAGGATATAGCTGAATACGCCGCCGAGTACGGCGTTGACGGGCACGATACCGGGAATATAGTGACCGGCGGCAATGCCCAGTGCAACGGACAGGATAGCTATCCAGTTTACGGAAATAAATTGTGCTTTGCTGAAGTCGGCATATCGGCGATGGTTCAGCAGATAGTCGGCGATAATCACTCCACCAATTGGAGGAATCGCTGCCGACAAAAATGTCAGCCAACCGACAAAGTTATTGTAAAGCCACAGTGCGCACAGTGTGCCGATAATACCGTTAGCCACCGACAGCGAACGGCTGGAAAGGCCGGTAATATTGGCAAATCCCAAACCTGAAGCGTAGAGCGCATTGTCGTTGGTGGTCCAGATATTCAGGCCGAGCACCACAATCGCGGGCAGCAGCAGGCCCTGAGCAATCATCACGTCAGAGATGTCCGCCTGTCCAACAGCGGCGGCACCCGCAGCGCCGAAGATAAACATCAACGAGTTGCCAAGGAAAAATGCCACCATAGCAATCAGTACCGCACCTTTGGCGTTGCGGCCAAAGCGGACAAAGTCGGCGGTTAACGTGCCTGCGCTGATAAATGAGCCGACCACCAGCGCCAGTGCGGTGGAGAAATTCAGCGGTGTCTGCGGCACTATCGCTTTTAAATGGTCTAAACCGCCAACATCGCTCACCGCCAGCCAGACGGAGTAGCTGCCAAGAACGACGATGGCAGGTACGGCGATGATAGATAAAACGGTCAGCGCCGAGATGCCAAAAAAGATAGTCAGGGTCATCAACAGACCGGAAACCGCAATCAGAACATTGACGTCAATCCCCGTCGCTTTGCCAACCGGGATAGCAAACATGGCCACACCAACGCCAAACCAGCCTACCTGTGTACCGCCTAAGAGCAGTGAGGGAAGCCATGAACCTTTCAAACCAAATGAGTAACGTGCCAGAAGGTGGGTTGAGAGCCCTGTTTTTGCGCCGATAAAACCGAGAAATGCAGTGTAAATACCGAGGAGAAGATTACCGAAGAGAACTGCAAGGAAGAAATCATTATAGGAAAGACCGGTACCGAGTGTGCCACCGGTCCACATACTGGCGGAAAAAAATGTGAGTCCCAACATGACAAACGTTAGTGGAATCACGCCCTTCCGCGCCGCCAGAGGGACGGGGCCCTGGCTATAATTGTTGTCCTGCGACACAACGCCTCCATGAATTTTGCCCAAAAAATCCGCCGCATAATATACAGTTCTCAGAATAAAGCAAACGTTTCCGTATGTTTTTTTAGTTCTCTTTCACGGTGTTGATAGAGGGGAGGGGGCAGGGGTATTGCGAGGAATCTGGCATCTCATCAGCGTTTGAAGATGAGATGCCAGAGGACGCTTACTTACACTTCCAGGTAGTTCAGGATACCGTCTGCCGCTTTACGACCTTCGGCAATCGCGGTGACTACAAGATCCGAACCACGCACGATGTCGCCACCAGCGAAGATTTTTGGGTTGCTGGTCTGGAAGGCGTTATCGCTGCGTTCCGGAGCAATAATACGGCCCTGAGAATCCAGCTCGACGCTGTGCTCTTTCAGCCACTCCATGCTGTGCGGGCGGAAGCCAAACGCCAGTACCACCGCATCAGCCGGAACAACGTGCTCGGAACCGGCGACGATCTCCGCGCGGCGACGCCCCTTCGCATCCGGTTCGCCCATTTCGGTGCGCGCCATTTTCACGCCGCACACTTTACCGTTGGCATTCACTTCCACGCCTAAAGGCTGGACGTTGAACTGGAACTCGACGCCTTCTTCACGCGCGTTTTTCACCTCGCGTTTGGAACCCGGCATGTTCTCTTCGTCGCGGCGATAGGCGCAGATTACGTGTGCCGCGTTCTGGCGAACCGAGGTCCGCACGCAGTCCATCGCGGTATCGCCACCGCCGAGAACAACGACGCGTTTGCCTTCCATGCTGATGTACGGCTCATCACTGCTTTCGCCAAATCCCATCAACTGTTTGGTATTGGCGATCAGGAACGGCAGGGCATCAAATACGCCGGAAGCGTCTTCGTTTTCCAGCCCACCGCGCATCGACTGATAGGTACCTACACCAAGGAACACGGCATCGTAATCCTTCAGCAGATCGTTAAGCTGCACGTCGCGGCCCACTTCCACGTTTAGTTTGAACTCAATGCCCATACCAGTGAAGATTTCACGGCGACGGGTCATGACCTCTTTCTCCAGCTTGAATGCCGGGATCCCGAAGGTCAGCAGACCGCCGATTTCTGGGTGGCGGTCAAATACCACCGCCTTCACGCCGTTGCGGGTCAGCACATCAGCACAGGCCAGGCCCGCCGGACCTGCACCGATGATCGCCACGCGCTTGTCCGTCTGGCGAACGCCAGTCATATCCGGACGCCAGCCCATCTCGAACGCTTTATCGTTGATATAGCGCTCTATGTTGCCGATAGTCACCGCACCGAACTCATCGTTTAGCGTGCAGGATCCTTCACAAAGACGATCCTGCGGGCACACTCGGCCACAGACTTCCGGCAGAGTGTTAGTCTGGTGCGACAGTTCTGCCGCTTCAAAAATACGTCCCTCATTCGCCAGCTTAAGCCAGTTCGGAATGTAGTTATGTACCGGGCACTTCCACTCGCAGTACGGGTTGCCGCAGGAAAGACAGCGATCAGCCTGTGCTTTGGCCTGGCCTTCGGAAAACGGCTCGTAGATCTCGATAAATTCGATCTTACGGATCTTCAGCGGTTTCTTCGGTGGATCAACGCGCTGCAGGTCGATAAATTGGTATACGTTCTGACTCATTGCTGCTACCCCTTACTGCGCCTGCACACGCAGCTCTGCTGCGCTACGACTACGGTGACCCAACAGTGCTTTCACATCACTGGATTTCGGTTTTACCAGCGCGAATTTCGCCGAGAATGCTGGCCAGTTCGCCAGGATCTCTTCGCCGTGTGAAGAACCGGTATGTTGTACATGCTCGGTAATCAGACCGCGCAGGTGTTCCTCATGAATAGCCAGCGAGTCCACGCTCAGTACTTCTACCAGTTCCGGGTTCACGCGTTTGCGGAATTCACCGTCTTCGTCGAGCACGTAGGCGAATCCGCCGGTCATGCCTGCACCGAAGTTGACGCCGGTTTTGCCGAGAATACACACGATGCCGCCGGTCATATATTCACAGCCGTTGTCGCCAATACCTTCAACCACGGTAATAGCGCCGGAGTTACGCACCGCAAAACGCTCACCCGCACGACCCGCAGCAAACAGGCGGCCACCGGTAGCACCATACAGGCAGGTGTTACCAATGATGCTCGCCTCATGGCTACGGAAAGCAGAGCCAACCGGAGGACGCACTGCCAGCAGGCCGCCCGCCATGCCTTTACCGACATAGTCGTTGGCATCGCCGGTCAGATACAGCTCCACGCCGCCCGCGTTCCACACGCCGAAGCTCTGGCCTGCGGTACCGCTGAAGTGCGCTTTAATCGGGTCAGATGCCAGCCCCTGATCGCCATGCGTCTGAGCGATATAGCCCGACAGCGATGCGCCGACGGAACGGTCGGTGTTGCGGATATCGAACCAGAAGGTTTTGCTCTGGCGCTCGTCGACAAACGGTTTCGCCTGCTGTAGCAGCTGGGCGTTCAGCACGCCGTTATCAAACGGCGGATTGTTTTCAGTGCAATGCAGCGCTTTACCTGGATGCGGTTCAGCGGTTTCCAGCAGACGAGACAGCTCCAGTTTCTGCTGCTTGGCGGTAAACCCTTCCAGCTCTTTGAGCAGGTCGGTACGACCAATCAGATCCACCAGACGTTTCACGCCCAGTTGCGCCATCAGCTCGCGGGTTTCGCGGGCGATAAATTCAAAGTAGTTAGTCACTTTGAACGGCAGGCCGTGATAGTGGTTCTTACGCAGTTTGTCATCCTGAGTTGCCACGCCGGTTGCGCAGTTGTTTAGATGGCAAATACGCAGGTATTTACAGCCCAGCGCGACCATGGGGCCGGTGCCGAAACCGAAGCTTTCTGCACCCAAAATTGCCGCTTTAATGATATCGACGCCGGTTTTCAGACCGCCATCGACCTGCAGACGGATCTTGTGACGCAGACCGTTAGCCACCAGCGCCTGCTGAGTTTCCACCAGCCCCAGCTCCCACGGGCAGCCCGCGTATTTTACCGAGGAGAGTGGGCTTGCCCCGGTACCGCCGTCGTAACCGGCAATGGTAATCAGATCCGCATAGGCTTTCGCCACGCCGGTCGCAATAGTGCCGACGCCTGGTTCGGAAACCAGCTTCACCGAGATCATCGCTTTCGGGTTGACCTGTTTCAGGTCGAAAATCAGCTGCGCTAAGTCCTCGATAGAGTAGATATCGTGGTGCGGCGGCGGGGAGATCAGCGTCACGCCCGGCACCGAATAACGCAGTTTGGCGATGTACGGGGTGACTTTATCACCCGGTAACTGACCGCCTTCGCCCGGCTTCGCGCCTTGAGCGACTTTAATCTGAATGACATCAGCATTGACCAGGTACGCTGGGGTTACGCCAAAGCGACCGGAAGCCACCTGCTTAATGCGCGACACCTTGTTAGTGCCGTAGCGCGCCGGATCTTCGCCGCCTTCACCGGAGTTCGAGTTACCGCCGATGCTGTTCATGGCTTCGGCCAGCGCCTCGTGTGCTTCCGGGCTTAATGCCCCGATAGACATCGCTGCGGTATCAAAGCGTTTAAACAGTTCGGTTGCGGGTTCTACTTCGCTAATGCTTACGGCTTCATCGCCAGGTGTAATCGCCAGCAGATCGCGCAGCGTGGCCGCCGGACGCTCATTGACCAGCTTTGCATATTCCTGATAGTCGCTGTACTCGCCGCTTTGTACTGCCTGTTGCAGCGTGCGCACCACGTCCGGGTTGTAGGCGTGGTATTCGCCGCCGTGAACGTACTTCAGCAAACCGCCCTGGCTGATAGGCTTACGCGCCAGCCAGGCATGTTTGGAGAGGTTCAGCAGATCCTGCTGGAAGTCGGTAAAACCCGCGCCGCTGATGCGACTGACCACGCCTTGGAAGCATAAAGCCACAACATCATCGTGCAGACCAACGGCTTCAAACAGCTTCGAGCAGCGGTAAGAGGCGATGGTCGAGATGCCCATTTTGGACATGATTTTGTACAGACCCTTGTTGATGCCGTTACGGTAGTTCAGCATCACGGTCCGGTAATCTTTGGCAATCGCTTGAGTGTCGATCAGACGTCCCAGCGTTTCATACGCCAGATACGGATAAATGGCCGTCGCGCCAAAACCGAGCAGAACGGCAAAATGGTGCGGGTCACGGGCGCTGGCGGTTTCAACGATGATGTTGGCATCGCAACGCAGGCTTTGTTCTACCAGACGTGTTTGTACTGCGCCAACGGCCATCGGTGCCGGAACCGGCAAGCGGTTTTTTGCGATATTACGGTCAGAGAGCACCAGCAGCACCGTGCCGTTACGCACCATCTGTTCAGCCTTATCGCACAATGCTTTGACGGTCTCTTCGAGCGTGGTTTCAGTCACGTCGAAGGTGATATCCAGTCGGTCAGCGCGATAATGCTCCTCTTTCATGGTGGTGAGCTGGGTGAAATCGGAGTACAGCAGGATCGGCGACTTAAAGCTCAGACGGTGCGCCTGACCTTCGGCTTCGCAGAAGACGTTCATCTCACGACCGATGCTGGTGGCCAGCGACATGACGTGCGCTTCACGCAGCGGGTCGATCGGCGGGTTGGTGACTTGGGCAAACTGCTGGCGGAAGTAGTCATAAATGATGCGCGGCTGGCTGGAGAGCACGGCAAACGGGGTATCATCACCCATTGAACCGACCGCTTCCTGACCATTTTCACCGAGCACGCGGATAACGGAATCCAGCTCTTCAGCGCTGTAGTTAAACTGTTTCTGGTAGCTGGCGAGGGTGTCATCGTCCAGTTCACGGCTGCCGACCTGATCGTCAGCCAGGTCTTCGAAAGGCACCAGACGGCGGACGTTCTTCTCCATCCACTCTTTGTACGGGTGGCGGCTTTTCAGATCGTCATCGGTTTCAGCCGAATGCAGAATGCGCCCGCTGCGGGTATCGATAACCATCAGCTCCCCTGGGCCGACGCGACCTTTCTCAACCACTTCATCCGGCTGATAATCCCAGATCCCGACTTCAGAAGCGCAGGTAATCAGCTTGTCTTTGGTGATGACGTAGCGCGCCGGACGCAGGCCGTTGCGGTCAAGGTTACAGGCGGCAAAGCGACCGTCGGACATAACGATACCCGCCGGACCATCCCACGGCTCCATGTGCATGGAGTTAAAGTCGAAGAACGCGCGCAGCTCCGGGTCCATATCCGGGTTATTCTGCCAGGCCGGCGGCACCAGTAGACGCATGGCGCGGATGATATCCATCCCACCAGCCAGCAGCAGTTCCAGCATGTTATCCATTGAGCTGGAGTCGGAGCCGGTTTCGTTAACGAACGGTGCGGCGTCGTGCAGATCAGGGATCAGCGGCGTCTGGAATTTATAGGTACGAGCGCGCGCCCACTGGCGGTTGCCGGTGATGGTGTTGATTTCACCATTGTGCGCCAGGTAGCGAAACGGTTGCGCCAGCGGCCAGCGTGGTACGGTGTTGGTGGAGAAGCGCTGGTGGAACAGGCAGATGGCCGATTCCAGACGCAGGTCCGCCAGGTCCAGGTAAAAGCGCGGCAGATCCGCCGGCATACACAGACCTTTATAGATATTGACCAGGTTCGACAAGCTACAGACGTAGAAGTCTTTATCTTCCTGGAGGCGTTTTTCGATACGACGGCGCGCGATGAACAGGCGACGCTCCATATCACGCGGACGCCAGCCCGCAGGGGCATTAACAAAAATTTGCTCGATACGAGGCAGGGAGGAGAGCGCAATTTCACCGAGAACACCTTCGTTAGTCGGCACGTCGCGCCAGCCGACAATCGACAGGGTCTCCTGCTGTAATTCTTCTTCTACAATGCGACGAGAAGCCGCTGCCAGCTCAGCGTCTTTATTTAAAAAGATCATGCCGACGGCGTAGTTTTTGGCTAAACGCCAGCCGCGCTCTTGCGCTACGATGCGGAAAAAGCGGTCAGGTTTTTGTAACAGCAGGCCGCAACCATCGCCGGTTTTTCCATCGGCAAGAATTGCGCCACGGTGCTGCATGCGGGCCAGTGCGTGTATGGCGGTACGCACTACCTTGTGGCTAGGTTCGCCTTCTATGTGGGCGATCAGGCCGAAACCACAGTTATCCCTCTCAAGGGATTTATCGTACAACATATCAGTGAACCTCCCCAGGCTCTGCGGGATTCCCATCTGGACCGTTGCGCACGGGCACACCAAGAGCATGGCGACGGGGTTTGCGTGTCATACGCTTACCTCGCATTCGCCCTCTTTATCCTTTTCGCACAGGTCAAACAAGTTTGAGGACTTGCTTCAGAGGGAATCTCAATTACTGCATAAATATGATGAGCAGACTGCTCATCCAGAAAGCTTCCAGCGGATTTCCAAGTTATCGGGAATCCACACACAGGTCAAATGGCAATCTTATTTATGCAAAAATGTGCTATTGGGCAATTAACTTTATGAAAATATTGAAATAAAAGGGTTTTATACATTGATATAACCTGAGGAGGATGCCCTGGGAAGTGTGATCTGTCTCACTGTAAGAGAGGCCGGATATCTCTCGTCCTCCCTTTGTTTATCGATATACTTGGCATTTTATGCTGGTTTTTAGAGTTTTGGCGTCTTAAAGATACTGTTTTTACGCTGAGAGTATAAGAAGATAAAAAAAACAGCTGGATATAAGGAAAAGTAATTATATTTTGAGTGAATGAAATTTCGATTATTTTGATTTGTTATGCAATAAATAAAGGCTCGCCAGGGCGATTGATCCAGGTCATCGCCGACTGGGGCAAAAAATGGCAGGCTTTGGCCTCTTTTCAAGGCGCGGTCTACCAGATTATGCAGTTACAGAAATTAGTCAATATGTTTGGTGGGGATCTTTCTCGCCGTTATGGGCAAAAGGTTCATAAACTCACGCTGCACGGCGGCTTTAGCTGTCCAAACCGTGATGGCACCATCGGACGCGGCGGATGTACTTTCTGTAATGTCGCCTCGTTTGCCGATGAAGCACAGCAGCACCATTCAATTGCCGAGCAGCTTGAGCATCAGGCGCAGTTGGTCAATCGCGCCAGACGCTATCTGGCCTATTTCCAGGCTTATACCAGCACCTTTGCGGAAGTACAGGTGCTGCGTTCGATGTATCAACAGGCGGTCAGCCAGGCCAACATCGTCGGGTTATGCGTTGGGACGCGCCCCGACTGCGTGCCGGATGCGGTACTCGATCTGCTTTGTGAGTATAAAGACCTCGGCTATGAGGTATGGCTGGAGCTCGGTCTGCAAACCGCGCATGACAAAACTCTGCACCGGATTAACCGCGGCCATGATTTTGCCTGCTATCAGAACACCACGCGGCTGGCGCGCGAGCGCGGGCTGAAAGTGTGCTCACACCTGATTGTTGGTCTGCCGGGAGAAGGACAGGCAGACTGTCTGCAAACCATGGAACGAGTGGTGGAGACGGGCGTTGACGGTATTAAGCTGCATCCGCTGCATATTGTGAAAGGCAGTACGATGGCAAAGGCCTGGGAAGCCGGACGGCTGAACGGAATTGAACTGGACGACTACACGGTTACCGCCGGGGAGATGATCCGCCATACGCCGCCAGAGGTGATTTATCATCGAATCTCTGCCAGCGCGCGTCGCCCAATGCTGTTGGCTCCGCTATGGTGTGAAAACCGCTGGACCGGGATGGTCGAACTGGATCGCTATCTCAATGCTCATGGTGTTCAAGGCTCTGCGCTTGGCACTCCGTGGATTCAGCCTGGGGGCTAACCATCCGGCAATCTGCGCCTGCTTGCCTGATGACGCTACGCTTATCAGGCCCACGTTGAATCTCTCCTCGGTCATTTCACCGATAACCTCCGCATTTCTTGCACAATCTTCAACGTCACGCTGAGAATTGAGTATTATTGTGCCAAGTTGTCGTGAAGGAACCCTCTATGAAGCAAATCCGTATGCTGGCGCAATATTACGTCGACCTGATGATGAAATTGGGTCTGGTGCGCTTTTCGCTGTTATTGGCGCTGGCGCTGGTCGTGTTGGCGATTGTGGTGCAGATGGCTGTCACCATGGTGCTGCATGGCCAGGTAGAAAGCATTGATGTTATCCGCTCTATCTTTTTTGGTCTGTTAATTACCCCCTGGGCCGTCTATTTTCTGTCAGTGGTGGTGGAGCAACTGGAAGAGTCCCGGCAACGCTTGTCACGACTGGTACAAAAGCTGGAAGAGATGCGCGAGCGCGATCTCAAGCTCAATGTGCAGTTGAAAGATAATATTGCCCAGCTTAATCAGGAAATTGTTGAGCGCGAAAAAGCCGAAGCGGAGCGCCAGGATACGTTCGAGCAGTTGAAGGTTGAAATCAAAGAGCGCGAAGAAGCGCAGATTCAGCTTGAGCAGCAGTCTTCCTTTTTACGCTCTTTCCTTGATGCCTCGCCGGATCTGGTTTTTTATCGTAATGAAGATAAAGAATTTTCCGGCTGTAACCGTGCCATGGAACTGCTGACCGGCAAGAGCGAAAAGCAGTTGGTGAATTTAAAACCGGCTGATGTTTACTCCCCTGAGGCGGCAGAAAAGGTCATTGAAACCGACGAGAAGGTGTTCCGTCATAACGTCTCGCTCACCTACGAACAGTGGCTGGACTATCCGGACGGGCGCAAAGCCTGCTTTGAAATTCGCAAAGTGCCTTACTATGACCGCGTAGGTAAGCGGCATGGTCTGATGGGTTTTGGGCGCGATATTACCGAGCGTAAGCGTTATCAGGACGCGTTAGAGCGTGCCAGCCGCGATAAGACCACCTTCATTTCTACCATCAGCCACGAACTGCGCACTCCGCTTAACGGCATTGTCGGCTTAAGCCGGATCCTGCTGGATACGGATCTGACCGCTGAGCAGGAAAAATACCTGAAAACAATCCACGTCTCTGCCGTGACGCTGGGGAATATTTTCAACGATATTATCGACATGGATAAGATGGAGCGACGTAAAGTTCAGCTCGATAACCAGCCGATCGATTTCACCAGCTTTATGGCGGATCTGGAAAACCTCTCTGGCCTGCAGGCGCAGCAAAAAGGGCTGCGTTTTGTGCTTGAGCCGACGTTACCACTACCGCATAAGGTCATTACCGACGGCACGCGTTTGCGCCAGATTCTGTGGAATCTGATCAGCAACGCCGTGAAGTTTACCCAGCAGGGGCAGGTAACCGTGCGGGCGCGCTATGACCAGGGGAATATACTGCATTTCGAGGTTGAAGATTCCGGGATCGGTATTCCGCAGGATGAGCAAGATAAAATCTTCGCCATGTATTATCAGGTGAAGGACAGCAATGGCGGCAAACCGGCAACGGGAACCGGGATTGGACTGGCCGTATCGAAGCGTCTGGCGAAAAATATGGGCGGTGATATTACGGTCTCCAGCCAGGCTGGCAAAGGCTCCATCTTTACGCTGACCGTGCATGCGCCTGCGGTAGCGGAAGAGATTGAGGACGCCTTTGAAGACGACGACATGCCGCTGCCAGCCCTGAATGTGCTGCTGGTGGAAGATATCGAACTGAACGTTATTGTCGCGCGTTCAGTGCTGGAAAAACTGGGCAACAGCGTGGATGTCGCCATGACCGGGAAAGCCGCGCTGGAAATGTTCACGCCGGGCGAATATGACTTGGTGCTGCTGGATATTCAGCTACCGGATATGACCGGTCTGGATATCTCGCGCGAGCTGACGCAAAAATACGCCCGTGAGGACCTGCCGCCGCTGGTTGCGCTTACCGCCAACGTTCTGAAAGATAAAAAAGAGTATCTGGACGCGGGAATGGACGATGTGCTGAGTAAGCCGCTGTCGGTTCCGGCGTTAACCGCCATGATCAAAAAATACTGGGATACCCGAAACAAAGAGGAGAGCACTGTGACATCTGAAGAGAGCAGTAAATCGCAAGCGCTGTTAGATATTCCTATGTTGGAACAATACCTCGAGCTGGTGGGACCGAAGTTAATAACCGACGGGCTGGCGGTGTTTGAGAAGATGATGCCGGGATATTTGAGCGTGCTGGAGTCCAATCTGACCGCACGGGATAAAAAAGGCGTTGTTGAGGAAGGCCATAAAATTAAAGGCGCGGCAGGTTCCGTGGGGCTGCGCCACCTGCAACAGTTAGGTCAGCAAATCCAGTCGCCAGACCTTCCAGCCTGGGAAGATAATGTTGCTGAATGGATTGAAGAGATGAAGCAGGAGTGGCAGCACGACGTGGCGGTATTGAAGGCCTGGGTGGCGAGCGTGGAAAAAAAATGACCCCGGCTTGACCGGGGTGCGCGAATACTGCGCCAACACCAGGGAAATCGTGGCTGCGCCGTAAATTATTATCATTGTTTACAAGGGCGCAGCCCTAATTTTCAGGCCGCACGCAGTTAAGATAGCAAATCTTAAATAATTTGTTACATGAATCAGTTAAATGTGTGAAGCGTAGCATTTAAATCATAATAACTAATATGTTTCAGCCAGTTGAGAAAGGAGTATCACGATGAAAAAAGTGGGTGTAGTGCTCAGCGGATGCGGCGTGTATGACGGCGCAGAGATCCATGAAACTGTTCTCACGCTTCTGGCGATTGCCCGCAACGGTGCTCAGGCCGTCTGTTTCGCACCGGATAAACAACAAGCGGATGTGATTAATCATCTGACCGGTGAGCCGATGCAGGAAACGCGTAATGTGCTGATTGAAGCCGCCCGTATAACACGCGGTGATATTCGCCCACTTGCTCAGGCAGTCTCAACGGAACTGGATGCGTTGATTGTGCCAGGCGGGTTTGGCGCGGCCAAAAATCTGAGCAATTTTGCCAGCCAGGGAAGTGAGTGCTGGGTTGATAGCGACTTAGCTGCGCTGGCGGTGGCTATGCATCAGGCGGGTAAGCCGCTGGGATTTATGTGCATTGCGCCTGCCATGTTACCTAAAATTTTTGACTTTCCGCTGCGTCTGACCATCGGTACTGATATTGATACGGCAGAGGTGCTGGAAGTGATGGGCGCTGAGCATGTGCCTTGTCCGGTTGATGACATTGTCGTTGATGAAGACAACAAAATCGTCACTACTCCCGCCTATATGCTGGCGCAGGACATCGCTCAGGCCGCGAGTGGTATCGATAAACTGGTATCACGTGTGCTGGTGCTGGCTGAATGAGAAAAGGAGTTACCGCCTTTCTGCGACGTATCTTTCTGCGGGCGGTCGTTGTCCTCGCCGTATTCTGGGGCGGGGGCATCGCACTTTTCAGCGTGATGCCAGTCCCTTTCTCTGCCGTGATGGTCGAGCGGCAACTGAGCGCATGGCTGTCCGGTGATTTCGGTTATGTGGCGCACTCAGACTGGGTGAGCATGGATGAGATCTCACCGTGGATGGGACTGGCGGTGATCGCCGCGGAGGACCAGAAGTTTCCCGAGCACTGGGGATTCGATGTTTCCGCCATAGAGAAAGCGCTGGCGCACAACGAACGTAATGAAAACCGTATTCGCGGGGCGTCGACGTTATCGCAACAGACGGCAAAAAACCTCTTTCTGTGGGATGGACGTAGCTGGGTGCGTAAAGGTCTCGAAGCCGGGCTAACGCTGGGTATGGAAACCGTCTGGAGCAAGAAGCGTATTCTGACCGTTTACCTGAATATTGCTGAGTTTGGTGATGGGGTTTTCGGCGTGGAGGCAGCGGCGCAGCGCTATTTCCATAAGCCAGCCAGTCGGCTGAGTCTGTCTGAAGCGGCCTTGCTGGCTGCGGTATTACCCAATCCTTTGCGTTTTAAAGCGAATGCGCCTTCTGGTTATGTACGTAGCCGTCAGGCGTGGATTATGCGCCAAATGCGCCAGCTAGGCGGTGAGTCGTTTATGCGGGAAAATAAGCTGTATTAATGGGTTTATTGCCGGATACGGATCCGGCCTACGGGAGAGTGACGTTGCCGTGTAGGCCTGATGAGCGCAGCACTTCAGGTACTCGACTAATCTTCATCAAATCCTGAATTAAACAGGGCAATCACCGCTGCCAGGGCTTCCACTTCCTGTGGACCCGTGGCTTCAACTTCTATCTGACGCCCTTTGGCGGAATCCAGCATCAGCAGAGCGATAACACTGTTTGCCTCGGCTTCCGTTCCTTCATCATTACGCAGCAAAACTTCTGCTTCAAAACCCTGCATCAATTCAAACAGTTTCATGGCTGGGCGAGCATGCATACCCAGCTTATTCGTGATTTCAACGGTTTGCTTCACGGTCATGATTTACGTTTTTCCAGCGTACGATGGCGTGACTGTACGTTTTTACCGCGTGAGCGGAAGTAGTCTGCCAGCTGCTCTGCAATATACACCGAACGGTGTTTCCCGCCGGTACAGCCGATAGCTACGGTGAGGTAGCTGCGGTTGTTGGTCTCCAGCATGGGTAACCATAGCTCAAGATAGCTGCGAGTCTGGTAGATAAAATTGTGTACTTCTGTGTGCCTATCAAGGAAGGCGGCGACGGGGCGGTCAAGACCGGTCATCGGGCGCAGCTTCGGATCCCAGTGCGGGTTAGGCAGGAAACGCACGTCAAAGACGTAATCCGCATCAATTGGGATACCGTGTTTGAAACCAAAGGATTCGAATACCATCGTCAATTCGCGTTCACGCTTGCCCAGCAGGCGGGTACGCAACATTTCCGCCAGTTCGTGCACGGACATTTCGGAGGTATCCACGATCAGGTCAGCACGAGAGCGCAGAGGCTCCAGCAAATCGCTTTCCTTATCGATAGCGCTCTCCAGAGATAAGTTCTTGCTGGAAAGAGGATGCAGGCGACGCGTGTCGCTGTAGCGGCGAATCAGGGTGTTACGATCGGCGTCAAGGAACAGCAACTGTGGTGAGAAGCCTTCAGGCAGATTGTTCATTGCCTGCTCGAAAATCTCTGGGGACTCAGGCATGTTGCGCACATCAATGCTGACGGCCGCAGAAATCTGGCGATCGGCCAGAGTACGAGCCAGATCGGGCAACAGCACTACGGGAAGGTTATCCACGCAGTAAAAACCCATATCTTCCAGCGCTCGCAGGGCGACAGATTTTCCTGACCCCGAACGACCGCTGACGATCATCAGTACCATGTACTGTTTCTCCTCACAACGACAAAAAAGGATGCCATTGGGTTGTTATGCTTCATCCAGTCCACCTTCGGTGTCCGTGATGATTTGATACAACTCCTGGTCACTCTGGGCTGCGCGCAGGCGGCGGCAGATGGTTTTATCGGCCAGACGTTTGGCGACCAGCGACAACGTATGCAAATGCGTCTTGGTTTGGTCTGCCGGAACCAGCAGGGCGAAAAGCAGATCGACGGGTTGATTATCAATGGCGTCGAAAGCAATTGGCGTTTCAAGTTGCACAAACACGCCAACTGCGCGCATCGTGTCTTCTTCCAGCTTTCCGTGCGGGATAGCAATTCCATTACCGATGCCGGTACTGCCCATTTTTTCACGCGTCAGAATGGCTTCAAATACCACCTGAGAGGGCAAGCTGAGCTGTTTTGCCGCCAGTTCGCTGATGATTTCCAGCGCGCGTTTCTTGCTTTGGCAGTGAACGCCAGCGCGTGTACATTCCTGGTTAAGAACATTGCTCAGTTGTAGAGTCGTATCGTTATTTGTCATAATTTCACCTAAGCGCTAACTGTACAAATGGCCCGTTGTGCTACACAACAGGCCGTCCTGCACCCGCTAACTGCCCGGACAAGTTAGTGCTGTTTCAGTTTATCTTTATGTTTTGTTAACTGCCGAGCCAGTTTATCAATTAAACCGTCAATGGCGGCGTACATATCCTGACCTTCCGCGCTGGCATGAATTTCGCCACCGTTCACATGCAGTGTTGCATCCGAGATATGTGTCACCTTCTCCACTTTCAACACAATATAGACCTGATTAATCCGGTCGAAATATTGTTCTAGCTTGGCGAATTTTGTATTAACAAAATCGCGTAAGGCTTCAGTGATTTCGACGTTGTTTCCAGTGATGTTGAGCTGCATAGTGTCTTCCTTATCGGTTGGGTCAGACCAGCTGTTTGCGCTGGTTCGACGGCGGAATGGATAAAGACTCTCGGTACTTCGCAACAGTGCGGCGTGCCACCATGATACCCTGTTCTGACAGCATAGAGGTTAACTTGCTGTCACTCAGCGGTTTCGCGGGGTTTTCCGCAGCAATTAATTTCTTCACCAGTGCACGTATAGCTGTGGATGAGGCTTCGCCTCCGCCTTCAGTGTTAACGTGACTGGAAAAGAAATACTTCAATTCAAAAATGCCGCGCGGACTGTGCAGATACTTTTGCGTGGTCACTCGGGAAATGGTCGATTCGTGCATCTCGACGGCCTGGGCGATATCCGCCAGCACCATCGGTTTCATAAACTCTTCGCCTTGATCAAAGAAGGCTTGCTGCTGTTCAACGATACAGCGACTGACGCGCAGCAGCGTATCATTGCGACTTTCCAGGCTTTTAATCAGCCACTTTGCATCCTGCAGATTGCTACGAATAAACTGGCTGTCAGCATCGTTGCGCGCGCTGTTGCACATGGCGGCGTAGTGCTGGTTAATCTGCAACCGTGGAATGCTGTCGCCGTTGAGTTCGACCACCCAGCGATCGTTATGCTTACGCACCAGTACATCCGGAATAACGTATTCTGGCTCCCCGGTCTGGATAGACTGCCCAGGTCTGGGGTCCAGGGACTGAATAAGATTGACGGCTTCTTTCAGCACATCTTCTTTCAGCCGGGTTACGCGCATCAGCGTGCGGAAGTCATGGTTGGCTAACAGATCGAGGTGATCGCTGATGATCAGGCGCGCTTCTTCCAGCCACGGCGTGGCTTTATCAAACTGTGAAAGTTGGATCAATAAGCAGTCGCGGAGATCTTTGGCCGCCACGCCCACGGGATCAAAACGCTGAATGCGTTTAAGCACGGCTTCGATTTCGTCCATGCCGACGTCGTCATCGCCCATGCTTTCGAGAATATCGTCCAGGGTTACGGTGAGATAACCGGTTTCGTCTACCGCATCAACAATGGATGTCGCAATCGCCCGATCGGTATCCGAGAACGGGGTCAGCTCCACTTGCCACATCAGGTAATCCTGCAGTGATTGCGTGGTCTCCCCCTGATACACAGGCAGTTCGTCGTCGATGTAATCCCCGCTGGTGCCAGAAGGCGTACCGGCGGTGTAAATTTCATCCCAACTGGCGTCAAGCGGCAGCTCCTCTGGCATCTCTTTTTGTTCGAGAGCATCTGCGGTGTCGAGGGATTCGCTGTCCTGTTTTTCCTGGGTATCAATTTCGTCGTGAAGATCGGTTTGCTCGAGCAGTGGGTTACTTTCCAGCGCTTGCTGAAGTTCTTGCTGAAGTTCCAGCGTGGACAGCTGCAACAGACGGATAGCCTGTTGTAGCTGAGGCGTCATCGCCAGTTGTTGGCTAAGCCTGAGTTGCAAACCTTGCTTCATGTTCAGAGTTGTTCTCTCCTGCGGTGACGTGAAGTCTTCTACCCTATCAGAGTCTGAAGTCTTCCCCAAGGTATACGCGTTTAACGTGCTCATCCTGCAGTATTTCTGTTGGCGTGCCATGCGCGATCAGGTGGCCCTGACTCACGATGTAGGCGCGCTCACACACTGCCAGCGTTTCGCGAACGTTATGGTCGGTAATCAGCACCCCAAGCCCGCTGTCGCGCAGATGTTCGATGATCCGTTTGATATCAATAACGGAAATCGGGTCAACACCGGCAAACGGTTCATCCAGCAGGATAAATTTCGGATTCGCGGCCAGTGCGCGGGCGATCTCCACGCGGCGTCGTTCACCACCGGAGAGCGACTGTCCCATGCTGTCACGCAGGTGTTCGATGTGGAACTCTTCCATCAGCTCGTTGGCGCGATCTTCCCGCTGCTCGCTGGTAAGATCGTCACGAATTTGCAGCACCGCCATCAGGTTATCAAACACGCTCAGGCGACGGAAAATAGACGCTTCCTGCGGCAAGTAGCCGATGCCGCGACGCGCGCGCGCATGCAGAGGCAGCAGGCTGATGTCTTCGTC
Organism: Citrobacter braakii; assembly: GCF_002075345.1. Taxonomy (GTDB): domain Bacteria; phylum Pseudomonadota; class Gammaproteobacteria; order Enterobacterales; family Enterobacteriaceae; genus Citrobacter; species Citrobacter braakii. Next base: position 239,470 of record NZ_NAEW01000007.1, on the reverse strand, counting down.
ATCAATGATAATGTTGCCCGCATCACGTGGGACAATGCCGACCACCATGTAAAAGGTCGTTGTCTTACCCGCACCGTTAGGACCGAGCAGACCGACGATCTCCCCGGAGTTGACGGTCAGACTGACATCTTCCACCACACGGCGGCCCTTATAGGCTTTTGCAAGGTTCTTTGCAGTTAATGTTGCCATAACGAATCAGTTACCTTTTTTCTCTGCCGGAGCCTTGTTTTTGTCCTGCAACTGCGACGGTACCAGAACGGTGGTGACGCGTTTGCCTTTATCGCTGAAGGCCTGCATTTTCTGCTCTTTCACCAGATAGGTGATCTTATCGCCTGTGATGTTGCTATCGAGCTGTTCCAGGTAAGCCTTACCGGTGAGAACGACGAAGTCTTTCGCCAGTTCATAATGCATGTGTGAGGCGTGGCCTTTAACCGGTTTACCGTTGTCCTGCATCTGGTAAAAGGTTGCAGGATTACCGTAGCCATCAATGACTTCTTTACCGTCTTCACCGCCAGGGCGGGTTACGACGACTTTATCGGCGTTAATTTTGATGGTGCCCTGAGTCACAATCACATTGCCAGTAAAGGTCACCACGTTGCCTTGCATATCAAGAGACTGCTGGTCCGACTCAATGTGAATCGGCTGCTCGGTATCGCCGGTGACGGCGAATGCCGGGATGCTGGCGGCCAGAAGTGAGCTGGCAAGCACAAGATTAAGGCTGAGTTTGTTTGTTTTGGATTTCATATGAGGTTCTAACCTTTTCAATCAGCTCGGCGTTCTTGCTGCGTAAGTTGCCGCGCATCTTCAGTCCGCTGGAGTTAAATGTTGTGCCATATAACGTGACGAGATCATCGGAAGTGACGTCTTGTGTCACCAGGTTAATCTGTGCGTTATCGGTCGTCATTCTGCGTAGTTGAGAGTCGGGCACCAGGGCGTTGACCTCAACATGGCCGTACAGATATAGCATCCGATCGTTGGTCAATTTGGCTTTATCAGCCTTGATCGTCCAGTTCGGTACTTTATCCTTATCAAATGTGGTTAATACCGGTTGAGTAAACCACGAAACCGCTTGTTCCGAATAATATTCAACGTTTTGCGCGATCAAGTGATAGCTCAGTGCGCCTTCGGGACTATACACAACGGTATCAGTATGTTCGCTCTTATAGGTTGGCTCGTTGTTATTTACGACGACCTCAGCGGTGTCGTCTTTGTCTGCCAGATTAATACCAATCATCACAAGGACAGCCAGCGACAGTAGAATGATAACCCAACGTCTGGTTTTGCTCATATCGATTGCCCTTTGGCCTCGTCCAGTTTGCCCTGCGCCAGGAGTAATAAATCGCAGACTTCACGTACCGCGCCGCGTCCCCCATCGATGCGGGTGACATAATCAGCCCGCGGGATCAGCAAAGGATGAGCATCCGCCACCGCCACGCTTAATCCCACTTGTGCCATCACCGGCCAGTCGATCAGATCATCGCCAACGTACGCAACATTTTCAGGAGCGATCGCCAGTTTGCTAAGGAGATCGTTAAAGGCGACCAGTTTGTCTGACTGCCCCTGATACAAATGCGTGATCCCCAATGTGGCACAGCGATCTTCTACAAGTTTAGCCTTTCGTCCGGTAATAATGGCAACCTCGATACCGGAAGTGAGCGCACAGCGAATTCCGTAACCATCGCGGACGTTAAAAGCCTTCAGCTCTTCACCGTTGTTGCCCATATAAATCAGACCATCAGACAGTACGCCATCCACATCCAGGATCAGCAAACGGATGTTTTCTGCCCGGGTGATAACGTCTGTGCTGACGGGTCCATAACAGGTCGCAAGCGACGCACCTGCTTTACTCATTTTCTTTATCCTTGAGTTTCTTACACTACACCTGCACGCAGCAGATCATGCATATGTAACACACCAAGTAACCGGTCGCCATCAGCAACCATTACCGAGGTGATATGGCGGGACTGCATTAAGTTCAGGGCATCGACGGCAAGAATGCCCGGACGCACGCGAATGCCGCCAGGGGTCATCACATCGGCAATGCCTAACTGGCGAACATCAACGCCCATATCGAAGACGCGACGTAAATCGCCATCGGTGAAAATACCGTCAATCTTCATGTCATCATCGCAAATGACGGTCATGCCGAGATTTTTACGCGTGATTTCAAGTAAGGCGTCACGCAGGCTGGCGCTTTTAGTCACATACGGGATCTCATCGCCCGTATGCATAATATCGTTAACGCGCAGTAAAAGCTTACGGCCTAGTGCGCCACCGGGATGAGATAACGCAAAATCTTCCGCGGTAAAGCCACGCGCTTTTAATAATGCCACGGCTAGCGCATCGCCCATCACCAGCGTTGCGGTCGTGCTGCTGGTCGGCGCCAGGCCTAACGGGCAAGCTTCCTTGGGCACTTTAACACACAGATGCACATCTGCCGCACGCGCCATGCTGCTTTCCGGACGACCGGTCATGCAGATAAGCGGTACATGAAGACGTTTTAACACCGGGATTAACGCCGCTATCTCATTGGATTCACCGGAGTTAGAGATGGCGATGACTACATCCTGCGGCGAGACCATGCCCAGATCGCCATGTGCGGCTTCGCCTGGATGCACGAAAAATGAGGGGGTGCCGGTGCTGGCAAATGTTGCTGCCATTTTCCGCCCGATATGTCCAGATTTCCCCATCCCCATCACTACAACTTTGCCCGGGCAGCTGAATATTTTCTCGCAGGCGAGAGTAAAATTTTGGTTGATGTACTGATCAAGCTCCGCCAGGCCTTCACGTTCAATTGCCAGGACTTCCTTGCCTGCTTGCTGAAAGTCAAAACCCGGTTGCAACTCTAAGTGCGACATAATGCGTTTCCAGTTATCCAACGAGAAGTGGCGATAACCAATACAGCATCGCCAGCCATATGATAAAACCGCCGGTCAGCAGCGCACCCGCGCCGCGACCAATCTGGCGCGGACGTCGCCAGCAGAGTAGTGCAAAAATTACGCTCACCAGCAGCATGACGCTATAGTCACGGGTGAAGGCCATCGGATTGACTTCCCCCGGCGTAATCAGCGCCGGCAGTCCGAGGACGATAACAATATTAAAAATGTTCGCGCCGATGATGTTGCCGACGGCAATATCGTTTTCACCTTTACGCAGACCCGCAATTGCCGTTGCCAGCTCCGGCAGGCTGGTACCAATGGCGACAACCGTCAGCCCGATGGTGAGTTCGCTCATGGCGAAGTAGTTCGCCAGTACGGTTGCGTTATCTACCACCATACGCGTTGCCATTGGCATAATAATTAGCGCAATACCCAACCACAAAAACGCGACCGGTAACCCGCCTTCGCGCGGCAGTTCCGCGATCTGCTCGCGGGTCAGGCTGTCGTTACCTTGTCGCTCAGCCAGACGGGCGATTTTAACAATGAATAACAGCCATAGCACGGCCAGAAGCAGAAGAAAGAAACCATCGCTGCGACTCAATTGCCCGTCATACAGGACCGATGCGGCTAAGATGCTTACCAGCAACATTAGCGGTAATTCACGACGCAGAACATCAGAATGCACGGTAAAAGGATGAATCAGCGCCGACAGGCCTAAAATAAGCAGAATGTTGGTAATGTTAGAGCCGATGGCGGTACCGACGGCTAAATCAAGCTGCCCGTTCATCGATGCGGCAACGGAGACAATTATCTCGGGTAACGATGTACCAATGCTGACCACGGTCATCCCGATGATAATGGGGGGAATACCGAAGTTTCGACATAAAATGGATGCGGCAAATACCAGTCGGTCGGCACCGTAGACCACCAGAAGTAAACCAATTATTAACAGCGCCGTCGCTAAAAGCATCTAAAGTCCTTTCTTCAGGTATACTCGCCGGTCCACTTGAAGGATTTCTGGAAGCCGTCACGAATTCTTAATTTTGACTTTATGCGGCTAAAAAGTAAAACAAATGCCAGCTTTCGCTAACCAGGACAGGTAATAATCTGTAAATATGTTGGGTTCAGGGCTAAATTGAGCGCCAAACTCTTCGATCAACGAGGCAATAGTAAAGGATGAATCAATGGGTCAGTCTGTGGCGAATCTAATCGATATGCGCGATGTCAGCTTTTCCCGAGGCGACCGCTGCATCTTTGATAATATTTCCCTGACGGTGCCGCGTGGTAAGGTGACGGCGATCATGGGGCCATCAGGCATCGGCAAAACGACGCTGTTGCGTCTGATCGGCGGACAAATCTCCCCCGATAAGGGCGAGATCCTGTTTGACGGCGAAAATGTCCCGGCCATGTCCCGTTCGCGTTTATTTACCGTGCGTAAGCGCATGAGCATGCTATTCCAGTCTGGTGCGCTGTTTACTGATATGAATGTGTTTGACAACGTTGCATACCCGTTGCGCGAGCATACAACACTGCCTGCGCCGCTGCTGAAAAGCACGGTAATGATGAAGCTCGAGGCCGTTGGCCTGCGGGGCGCGGCAAAATTAATGCCTTCTGAATTATCCGGTGGGATGGCGCGTCGTGCCGCGTTAGCACGTGCTATCGCGCTGGAGCCAGACCTTATTATGTTTGATGAGCCGTTCGTCGGCCAGGATCCCATCACCATGGGCGTGCTGGTGAAGCTGATTTCTGAACTGAACAGCGCGCTGGGCGTCACCTGCGTGGTGGTTTCCCATGATGTGCCAGAAGTGCTGAGTATTGCGGATTACGCCTATATTATGGCGGACAAAAAAATAGTGGCCTACGGTAGTGCTCAGGCGCTGCAAGAAAATGCCGATCCGCGTGTGCGTCAGTTCCTCGATGGCATTGCCGATGGACCGGTTCCGTTCCGTTACCCGGCGGGCGACTACCACATCGATTTACTCAAAACAGGGAGTTAAGCCACCCATGTTGTTAAATGCGCTGGCATCACTCGGACATCGGGGAATAAAAACCCTCAGGACGTTCGGGCGAGCCGGATTAATGTTGTTCAATGCAGTTGTCGGCAAGCCGGAGTTTCGCAAACATGCGCCGCTGCTGATACGCCAGCTCTATAATGTCGGTGTCTTATCGATGCTGATCATTATTGTTTCTGGCGTGTTCATCGGCATGGTGCTGGGGTTGCAGGGATACCTGGTGCTGACGACCTACAGTGCGGAAACCAGCCTCGGTATGCTGGTGGCGCTGTCATTGCTACGTGAGCTGGGGCCGGTGGTTGCGGCGCTGTTGTTTGCCGGGCGGGCCGGATCGGCCTTAACCGCAGAGATTGGCCTGATGCGGGCGACCGAGCAGCTTTCCAGCCTGGAAATGATGGCCGTCGACCCACTGCGCCGAGTGATCTCCCCGCGTTTTTGGGCCGGTGTCATTTCATTGCCGCTGCTGACGATTATATTTGTCGCGGTGGGGATCTGGGGTGGGTCGTTGGTTGGCGTAAGCTGGAAAGGTATTGATGCAGGCTTTTTCTGGTCGGCTATGCAAAATGCCGTCGACTGGCGTCTGGATCTGGTCAACTGCCTGATTAAGAGCGTGGTGTTTGCCATTACGGTCACCTGGATTGCATTGTTCAATGGTTATGATGCTATCCCGACCTCTGCCGGGATTAGCCGGGCAACGACACGCACCGTAGTGCACGCCTCTCTTGCCGTTCTGGGGCTGGATTTTGTGCTGACCGCACTGATGTTTGGGAATTGAGTTCATGCAAACGAAAAAAAATGAAATTTGGGTCGGGTTATTCCTGCTGGTTGCGCTGCTGGCCGCGCTGTTTGTCTGCCTGAAGGCGGCGAACGTCACCTCAATGCGTACTGAACCGACTTATACGATTTATGCGACCTTTGACAATATCGGCGGCCTGAGAGAGCGCTCTCCGGTGCGGATTGGCGGGGTCGTGGTAGGACGCGTATCGGACATCTCGTTAGATCAGAAAACGTACCTGCCGCGCGTGACGCTGGAAATTGAATCGCGTTTTAACCATATTCCTGACACCAGTTCTCTGAGCATCCGTACTTCCGGTCTGTTGGGCGAACAGTATCTGGCATTGAACGTAGGTTTTGAAGATCCTGAGCTGGGAACGTCTATCCTCAAAGATGGCGGTACGATTCAGGACACGAAATCTGCGATGGTGCTGGAAGATATGATTGGTCAGTTCCTTTACAACAGCAACAGTAAAGGTGATGACAATAAGAATTCTGGCGATGCGCCAGCCGCAACTGAAGGCAATAATGAAGCCACTACGCCTGCGGGCGCAACGAAATAATCTCAGGAGAATCGACGTATGTTTAAACGATTGATGATGGTGGCTATGCTGGTGATTGCTCCACTTAGCGCGGCAACCGCAGCGGACCAGACGAACCCGTACAAACTGATGGATGAGGCGGCGCAGAAGACGTTTGACCGTCTGAAGAACGAGCAACCTAAAATCCGTTCCAACCCGGATTACCTGCGTCAGGTGGTCGATCAGGAACTGCTGCCTTACGTGCAGGTTAAGTATGCAGGCGCACTGGTACTGGGCCGCTACTACAAAGATGCGACACCGGCTCAGCGTGACGCCTATTTTGCCGCATTCCGTGAATATCTGAAGCAGGCTTACGGTCAGGCGCTGGCGATGTACCACGGCCAGACCTATCAGATTGCCCCTGAGCAGCCGCTGGGTGATGCGACCATCGTGCCTATCCGCGTAACCATCATCGATCCAAACGGTCGTCCTCCGGTACGTCTGGATTTCCAGTGGCGTAAAAATTCCCAGACGGGTAACTGGCAGGCGTATGACATGATTGCTGAAGGCGTAAGTATGATCACCACCAAACAGAATGAGTGGAGCGACCTGCTGCGTACGAAAGGTATTGATGGCCTGACGGCACAGCTGAAATCTATTTCTCAGCAGAAAATCACGCTGGAAGAGAAAAAATAATGACGCAGTCACTCACCTGGATGCGTGAAGGCGACAAGCTGGTGCTGGTGGGAGAGCTGGATCAGGACGTGTTAAACCCATTATGGGATGCGCGAGTTGAGGCGATGAAAGGGATATCCTGCATCGACCTGAACCAGATTTCCCGGGTGGATACCGGTGGTCTGGCATTACTGCTGCACCTGATTAATGAGGGCAAGCAGCAGGGGAACAGCGTTTCGCTCGCTGGCGTTAACGATAAAGTGTACACGCTGGCGCAGCTTTACAATTTGCCTGACGACATTCTTCCGCGTTAATTTTTGTAAGCCGGATAAGGTCTTGTGCCGCCATCCGGCAACTCCTCTGCGGGGGATCTGCCACTAAAGCCTTGTCTGATTTATCAGCGGGGCTTTTTGCTTATTTATGACAGCGCCACTTTGCTCTAAGATGTTGGGCTGTTTTCACTATCTGACGAATGAAGAGCCCATGGAAAATAATGAAATTCAGAGCGTGCTGATGAATGCACTCTCCCTCCAGGAAGTCCACGTTTCTGGCGACGGCAGTCACTTTCAGGTTATTGCCGTGGGTGAGATGTTTGAAGGCATGAGCCGGGTCAAGAAACAGCAATCGGTCTATGGCCCGTTGATGGAGTACATTGCGGACAACCGCATTCATGCCGTGTCGATTAAGGCGTTTACTCCAGCGGAATGGGCGCGCGATCGCAAACTTAACGGTTTTTGAGCTACGGGTGATATGCCGGTAGCGAAGATAAATTCTTAACAGAGAACAGAATAATGGATAAATTTCGTGTTCAGGGGCCAACCAAGCTCCAGGGCGAAGTCACAATTTCAGGCGCTAAAAACGCCGCGCTGCCGATCCTGTTTGCGGCGCTGCTGGCTGAAGAACCTGTAGAGATCCAGAACGTCCCGAAACTGAAGGATGTTGACACCTCAATGAAGCTGCTGAGCCAGTTGGGGGCGAAAGTTGAGCGTAATGGTTCTGTGCACATTGATGCACGTGACGTGAACGTCTTCTGTGCGCCGTACGATCTGGTCAAAACCATGCGTGCATCCATCTGGGCGCTTGGGCCACTGGTTGCCCGCTTTGGCCAGGGCCAGGTTTCACTGCCGGGCGGCTGCACCATCGGCGCGCGTCCGGTTGACCTGCACATTACTGGTCTGGAGCAGTTAGGCGCGACTATTAAGCTTGAAGAAGGCTATGTGAAAGCGTCCGTTGATGGCCGCCTGAAAGGCGCGCATATCGTCATGGACAAAGTGAGCGTCGGCGCGACGGTCACTATCATGTGCGCAGCAACGCTTGCCGAAGGCACTACCATCATCGAAAACGCCGCGCGTGAACCGGAGATCGTGGATACCGCGAACTTCCTGATTGCGCTGGGCGCAAAAATCACAGGCCAGGGTACCGATCGTATTACCATCGAAGGCGTTGAGCGCCTCGGCGGCGGTGTGTATCGCGTTCTGCCTGACCGCATCGAAACCGGTACTTTCCTGGTCGCAGCGGCAATTTCTCGCGGCAAAATTATCTGTCGTAATGCACAACCTGACACGCTGGATGCCGTTCTGGCGAAGCTGCGTGATGCGGGAGCGGATATCGAAGTCGGTGACGACTGGATCAGCCTGGACATGCACGGTAAACGTCCGAAAGCGGTCAATGTGCGCACGGCACCGCACCCGGCGTTCCCTACCGATATGCAGGCCCAGTTCACGTTGCTGAACCTGGTGGCAGAAGGGACGGGTTTCATCACGGAAACCGTGTTTGAGAACCGCTTTATGCATGTGCCTGAGCTGAGCCGTATGGGCGCTCACGCAGAAATCGAAAGCAATACCGTGATTTGCCACGGCGTGGAAACGCTCTCCGGCGCACAGGTTATGGCGACCGATCTGCGCGCATCTGCAAGCCTCGTGCTGGCTGGGTGTATTGCTGAAGGTACGACGGTAGTCGATCGTATTTATCACATCGATCGCGGCTATGAGCGCATCGAAGATAAACTGCGCGCGCTGGGCGCAAACATTGAGCGCGTGAAAGGCGAGTAATCGTCTACGTCTCTTGTAACCCCCAGTTCTGTGAACCGGGGGTTACTACTCATCAGTGTTCATTCAGGATTCTGTTTCTCTTTGCGTCCCCTCATCATCCGCGTTCTGTCGATAAACTCATGTGTTTTTGCATCGTGATAGCGTGACGGCCAAATCACCCACGGGTCGGTTCCCAACGATCGGGCGATAATCAACTCACCTTTTGGCCATGGGCGTGTTAACGCATTGGCCAGCGTTGATGAGCTTAATCCATTTTTACGTGATTCAGCGGCCATTGAGGTCCCTTTCTTGCGCAGTCCGGCGATGATATCGGCCGGATGCCAGTCAATCAGCTTGTTTTCCATAAACTCATCTCTCCTTTGGTTATCGACTTATGGTTCCACGATCGGTTGTGGAGACACTATAACGCCCGGAGAACGAATGTTCTAAAATGTTCATGTAAAGTGTGAGAATATTCAGAATATGCCAAATTTATGCGAAGATTGCTGGAGAGGGGGGGGTATTTATTGGAATTTATAAAAGCATCCCGTGCAGGGCACGGGATGATGAAAGATGCCGCAGGGTATTAACGGTCGCGCTGTACGGCGATATGCGCCAGACCAATCAGCGCTTCTCTCCACGGCGTATCAGGCAGTACCTGCAGCGCAGCGATGGCCTTATCAGCCTCTTCTTCTGCACGTTGGCGAGTCCACTCCAGGGAACCACAGGCGTTCATCGCTTCCAGAACAGGCTCCAGAAGGTGACGGCCATTACCCTGCTCAATAGCCTGGCGGATCATTTGTGCTTGTTCAGGGGTGCCGTGGCGCATGGCATGCAGCAGCGGCAGCGTTGGTTTGCCCTCGTTGAGGTCATCACCGACGTTTTTACCCAGTTGCTCACCATCCGCGTTGTAATCCAGCAAATCGTCAATTAACTGGAAAGCAGTACCGAGATAACGGCCATAATCCTGCAACCCTTTCTCTTGTTCTTCGCTGCAACCAGCCAGAATGCCAGAGCATTGGGCAGCCGCTTCAAACAAACGCGCGGTCTTACTGTAGATAACGCGCATATAGTTTTCTTCAGTGATGTCCGGGTCGTTGACGTTCATCAACTGTAAGACTTCACCTTCGGCGATGACGTTGACCGCTTTCGACATGACTTCCAGCACTTTCAGCGAACCGAGGCTGGTCATCATCTGAAAAGCGCGGGTATAGATAAAATCGCCGACCAGCACGCTGGCCGCATTGCCAAACGCCGCATTCGCCGTGGCTTTTCCGCGGCGCATGTCGGACTCATCCACAACATCGTCGTGCAACAGGGTCGCGGTGTGAATAAACTCGATGAGGGCTGCAATCGTAACGTGCGCATTTTCCTGGTAGCCAACTGCACGCGCGGCGAGTACGGCGATCATTGGGCGAATGCGTTTTCCGCCGCCGCTAACGATGTAGTACCCCAGTTGATTGATCAGCTGCACGTCGGAATTGAGCTGTTCAAGGATTGTCGCATTGACCCCCGCCATATCTTGCGCGGTTAACTCATTGATTTTTTCTAAATTCATCGCAAAAGCCGGGCTTCTCGCCCCGATTACCTCACTGTATCGGAAGGTAACGTCGGGTTTAGGGTTATAAATATATGCTGATTGTACTGAAAAAACGCCATAGATAAACGTTACCGTACGTGTTGTGTTTTTTTTCTTCATGTATTGACGTAGCACTTGTCAAAGGCTCGCGTTTTGCGTAATATTCGCGCCCTATTGTGAATATTTATAGCGCACTCTGAATCATCAAAAAGGTGTGCGCGGAAGCGGAGTTTTTTATGTACGCGGTTTTCCAAAGTGGTGGTAAACAACACCGAGTAAGCGAAGGTCAGACCGTTCGCCTGGAAAAGCTGGACATCGCAACTGGCGAATCTGTTGAATTCGCAGAAGTTCTGATGATCGCAAACGGTGAAGAAGTCAAAATCGGCGTTCCTTTCGTTGATGGCGGCGTTATCAAAGCTGAAGTTGTTGCTCACGGTCGTGGCGAGAAAGTTAAAATTGTTAAGTTTCGTCGTCGTAAACACTACCGTAAGCAGCAGGGCCATCGTCAGTGGTTCACTGATGTAAAAATCACTGGCATCAGCGCTTAAGTTAAGGGGAGCAGATTAAATGGCACATAAAAAGGCTGGCGGCTCGACTCGTAACGGTCGCGATTCAGAAGCTAAACGTCTGGGCGTAAAACGCTTCGGCGGTGAAACAGTTCTGGCTGGTAGCATCATCGTTCGTCAACGTGGTACTAAATTCCACGCTGGTTCCAACGTTGGTTGCGGCAAAGACCACACTCTGTTTGCTAAAGCAGACGGTAAAGTGAAATTTGAAGTGAAAGGCCCGAAAAACCGTAAATTCATCAGCATCGTTGCTGAATAAGTTTTTCGCGTCCCGGTAACGGATAAAAGCCCCGCAACACGTTGCGGGGCTTTTTACATTCGACGGCCGGTAAATACGCTCGTCGCGCCGTGATAACCCGGAAACGAGCCCTTGCAGGGAATACGGCATGAAGCAGCAGGCAGGCATTGGTATTCTGTTAGCACTCACAACGGCAGTATGTTGGGGCGCTTTGCCAATAGCGATGAAGCAAGTGCTGGAGGTGATGGAGCCTCCTACCGTGGTGTTCTACCGTTTTTTAATGGCAAGCATTGGCCTTGGCGCTATTCTTGCGGTTAAAAAAAAGCTCCCTCCGTTGCGTATTTTTCGCAAAGCGCGTTGGCTGATCCTGTTGGCTATCGCTACCGGTGGGTTGTTCGGTAACTTCATTCTGTTTAGTTCATCCTTGCAATATTTGAGCCCAACGGCTTCGCAGGTTATCGGTCAGCTGTCACCGGTTGGTATGATGATTGCCAGCGTCTTTATCCTGAAAGAAAAGATGCGCGGTACGCAGGTGATTGGCGCCATTATGCTTCTGAGCGGCCTGGTTCTGTTTTTTAATACCAGTCTGATCGAAATTTTTACCCGTCTCACCGATTACACCTGGGGCGTTATCTTTGGTGTTGGTGCGGCGATGGTCTGGGTGAGCTATGGGGTCGCGCAAAAGGTGTTATTGCGCCGCCTGGCATCACCGCAGATCCTGTTTTTACTGTACACTTTATGTACGATTGCGTTGTTGCCGTTGGCTAAACCCGGTGTCATCACGCAGCTCAGTGACTGGCAGCTGGCATGCCTTGTATTCTGCGGCCTGAATACGCTGGTAGGATACGGTGCTCTCGCGGAAGCGATGGCGCGTTGGCAGGCGGCACAGGTGAGCGCCATTATTACGCTCACTCCGCTGTTTACGTTGTTATTTTCAGATTTATTATCACTGGCCTGGCCCGATTTCTTCGCCAGACCGATGCTAAACCTATTAGGTTATCTCGGTGCGTTTATCGTGGTTGCGGGCGCGATGTATTCCGCCATTGGTCATCGAATTTGGGGCGGTTTACGTAAGCATGAAACGGTGGTTTCGCAGCCCCGCTCAGGCGAATGATTTACGGAGAGTAAAATGAAGTTTGTTGATGAAGCATCGATTCTGGTCGTTGCAGGTGATGGCGGTAATGGTTGCGTCAGCTTCCGCCGCGAAAAGTACATCCCAAAAGGCGGTCCGGACGGTGGAGACGGTGGTGATGGTGGTGACGTTTGGCTGGAAGCCGACGAAAACCTGAACACGCTGATCGATTACCGTTTTGAAAAATCATTCCGCGCGGAACGTGGACAGAATGGCGCGAGCCGTGATTGCACCGGCAAGCGTGGTAAAGATGTCACGATTAAAGTGCCTGTAGGTACGCGTGTTATCGATCAGGGCACGGGCGAAACCATGGGCGACATGACCAAACACGGTCAGCGTCTGATGGTCGCTAAAGGCGGCTGGCACGGTCTGGGCAACACCCGTTTCAAATCCTCGGTCAACCGTACTCCGCGTCAGAAAACGATGGGTACACCGGGCGATAAACGCGATCTGATGCTGGAGCTGATGCTGCTGGCGGACGTCGGGATGCTGGGCATGCCAAACGCCGGTAAATCGACGTTTATCCGTGCGGTGTCCGCGGCGAAGCCGAAAGTCGCTGACTATCCGTTCACCACTCTGGTTCCGAGCCTGGGTGTGGTGCGTATGGACAACGAAAAGAGCTTCGTGGTTGCCGACATTCCGGGTCTGATTGAAGGCGCGGCTGAAGGCGCAGGCTTGGGTATCCGCTTCCTGAAACACCTGGAACGCTGCCGCGTACTGCTACACCTCATTGATATCGATCCGATTGACGGTTCCGATCCGGTTGAAAATGCCCGTATCATTATTGGCGAGCTTGAGAAATACAGCCAGGATCTGGCGTCTAAACCGCGTTGGTTAGTGTTCAACAAAATTGATTTGCTGGACAAGGCTGAAGCGGAAGAGAAAGCGAAAGCGATCGCCGAAGCGTTAGGCTGGGAAGGTAAATATTACCTGATCTCCGCCGCCAGCCAGTTGGGCGTGAAGGATCTCTGCTGGGATGTGATGACCTTTATCATCGAGAACCCGATTGTTCAGGCTGAAGAAGCGAAACAGCCAGAGAAAGTCGAGTTCATGTGGGATGATTATCACCGCCAGCAACTCGCTGAAGTCGAAGACGAAGCAGAAGATGACTGGGATGACGATTGGGACGAAGACGACGAAGAAGGCGTTGAGTTCATCTACAAGCGTTAATCACATTAAAAACCCCGGCCATGTTGCCGGGGTTTTGTTTCCAGGTTTCAGAAGGCCGGATTAGGTGCGTTAGCGCTGCCATCCGGCAAACATACTCAGTTATTCTGATAAATATCCTTGTATAACCGGCTCTCGAAGCGGACCAGTGGAATACGGCGATTACGCTGATCAGCTGGCTCTACCGCATAACCAGACAGATACTGCACAAATGCCATGCGCTGACCGCTTGCCGTGGTGATGAAGCCTGCCAGGTTATAGACCCCCTGCAGTGAGCCTGTCTTCGCCGATACTTTGCCATCTACGCCAGCCTGATGCAGACCCGCACGGTATTGCAAAGAGCCGTCATGGCCTGCCAGCGGTAGCATGGTGATAAAGTTCAGCTCGTTATCGTGCTGAGCGATATATTGCAGCACCTGCATCATGGTCGCTGGGGCAATCAGGTTATGGCGCGAGAGACCAGAACCGTCGGCAATAATGGTGTTGCCGATATCAATACCCGCTTGCTGACGCAGAATCTGGCGTACGGCATCAGAACCTGCTCTCCAGGTGCCAGGCACGTTAAATCGTGCATGGCCAATCATACGGAAAACGGTATCAGCAATCATGTTGTCCGATTTTTTCAGCATAATCTTAAGCAGGTCGTGCAGCGGCGCCGACTGCTTACTGGCTACCACGGTCCCCGGCTCGTTGACCAGCGTCTGGCGCAGCAGAGTCCCGCTGTAAGTGATACCGGCTTGTTTTAGCTCATCTTTGACAATCGCCCCGGCATAGCTGGCGCCGTCCTGAATAGCGAATGCCAGCGGCAGCGGATCGGCTCGTTGGGGCAGGCATCCGGTCAACGTAAAGCGGTTGAGATCGCCTGGAACCACGTCCAGTTCACAATATTGCGCTTCGGCAGAGCCACGAGCGAGAGTACGCACCTGACTGAACATGGTGACCGGGTAGTAAGATGCCACGCGGATAAAGGCGAGATCGTTAGGTTTTTGCGCGCTATAGAGTGAAACCGAGAAACAGTTACGATCGACAATAGCCGCCGCGGGCGGTGCGCTAAAACACTGCGTCATGTCGTTCCAGGGCCAGCCAGGCGCTTTATCATGGCTGGCGAAAATGGAGGTGTCGATCATGACATTTCCGGCAATTTGCGTCACGCCTGATTTTTTCAGGGTTGCCACCATATTGCGAATATCCTGACGTTTTAGCGTCGGATCGGCACCAAATCGCGCCACTAAGTCACCTTTCAAAACGCCGCCTTCCACGTTGCCTTTAGTCTCAAGCGTGGTGGTAAAACGAAAGTCAGGCCCGAGCTGAATCAATGCCGCCAGCGCGGTGATCACTTTCTGGGTACTGGCCGGCAGAGCCATCTGCTGGCTATGGTAATCAATAGCAGGAGCAGGTGCGCCAACCTTCTGTACCATAAGGGCGAGGTTGGCCCCGGCAGGGAGCTGATTGATATACTCGTCGACGTTCGCAGCCTGAACGCTGAACGCTATACTGGCAGTCAATCCAATGGTAAATCTGGAAAATCGCATAATCTCGCGCTAACAACCTGGAAACAGGCCGTCATACTACGGCGCAACGCCCCAAAAAGTAAACGATGACCCATAGGGAACTCCAGGGTAAAATGATCATCAAATAGAGAATTGTAGCTGACCTGGGACCCTGAGCCCCGGGTCGGTATTTTTTTGCTTCTGACTCTGGCATGGCGTATGCCAGAGTGGGCTTAGCAGCCGGGGTGAGAGCAGCCGCCCCCTACAGGAATGTTCAAGAGGTATAACAAATGCAAGCTATCCCAATGACCTTACGTGGTGCTGAAAAACTGCGCGAAGAACTGGATTTTCTGAAATCGGTGCGCCGTCCTGAAATCATTGCCGCTATCGCAGATGCGCGCGAGCATGGCGACCTGAAAGAAAATGCAGAGTATCACGCGGCGCGCGAACAGCAGGGTTTCTGCGAAGGGCGCATTAAAGATATCGAAGCTAAACTGTCCAACGCGCAGGTTATCGACGTCACAAAAATGCCGAACAATGGTCGTGTAGTTTTCGGCGCGACGGTTACCGTGCTGAATCTCGATAACGACGAAGAGCAGACCTGGCGTATTGTCGGCGATGATGAAGCCGATTTTAAACAGAACCTGATTTCGGTGAACTCGCCTATTGCTCGTGGCCTGATCGGTAAAGAGCAGGATGACGTGGTGGTTATTAAAACGCCGGGCGGTGAAGTTGAATATGAAGTAACGAAGGTAGAATACCTGTAATTCGCATCTTGGTTAAGATGTTGATACATTGTAAAGAAAGGAAAAAGGCCGCATAGCGGCCTTTTATCAACGAAGAGAGCGTGGCATTTTGCTCTCCTGCTAGCGGAAAATCCCGCGTTTTACACAAACTTCGTGTGCAACTTTGGGATATTCTTAGCGTGGCAGCGAGATTTTACGTTCTTTAGTCGGGCGATACAGTACCAGCGTTTTACCGATGACCTGTACATTGCAGGCGCCGGTTTCGCGTACGATAGCTTCCACGATCAAGGTTTTAGTATCGCGATCTTCCGAGGCGATTTTCACCTTGATAAGTTCATGGTGCTCTAACGCTTGTTCAATCTCGGCCAGTACCCCTTCGGTCAAACCATTGTTGCCAAGCATAACTACAGGCTTGAGCGGATGTGCCAGACCTTTCAGGTGCTGTTTTTGTTTAGTACTCAGATTCATCGTATATTTTTGCTTACGTTGGGATTGAAAACGGGTCATTCTACCGCCATCTCCCATATATCGCCAAATAGCTGTGTAGAAATTTACACCATTGGTTACGATGAACTGCCCTTTGGGAATGTGAAATGACAGGTAAAAAGCGTTCTGCCAGCTCGAGTCGCTGGCTTCAGGAACACTTTAGCGATAAATATGTTCAGCAGGCGCAGAAAAAGGGGTTACGTTCCCGTGCCTGGTTTAAACTTGATGAAATACAGCAAAGTGACAAAATTTTTAAACCGGGGATGACGATTGTTGATCTCGGTGCTGCACCCGGTGGCTGGTCGCAATATGCGGTTACGCAGATCGGCAACACTGGCCGCATTATCGCTTGCGATCTTTTACCTATGGATCCAATCGTTGGTGTGGACTTCCTTCAGGGCGACTTTCGTGATGAATTAGTCCTGAAAGCGTTACTTGAACGCGTAGGTGACAGTAAAGTACAAGTTGTCATGTCTGATATGGCGCCAAATATGTGTGGAACACCGGCGGTGGATATTCCCCGGGCCATGTATCTGGTAGAGCTGGCGCTTGGAATGGCTCGTGATGTATTAGCGCCAGGTGGTAGTTTTGTAGTGAAGGTGTTCCAGGGCGAAGGCTTCGATGAGTATCTAAGAGAGATTCGCTCCCTGTTTACGAAGGTCAAAGTTCGTAAGCCGGACTCTTCTCGCGCCCGTTCGCGTGAAGTGTATATTGTAGCGACCGGGCGTAAACCATAACCGGTAGATTTCAAACGAAAGTTTGAAAGAAACTGGATATAGAGTATCCTGACGCTGTTTTTAACACAGTTGTAATATGAGGTTAATCCCTTGAGTGACATGGCGAAAAACCTAATTCTCTGGCTGGTCATTGCCGTTGTGCTGATGTCAGTATTCCAGAGCTTTGGGCCCAGCGAGTCTAATGGCCGTAAGGTTGATTACTCTACCTTCCTGCAAGAGGTCAATCAGGACCAGGTTCGTGAAGCGAAGATCAACGGACGTGAGATTAACGTTACCAAGAAAGATAGTAACCGTTACACGACCTACATTCCGGTTAACGATCCGAAGCTGCTTGATAACCTGCTGACCAAAAACGTCAAGGTTGTTGGTGAACCGCCTGAAGAGCCGAGCCTGCTGGCTTCTATCTTCATTTCCTGGTTCCCAATGCTGCTGCTGATTGGTGTCTGGATCTTCTTCATGCGTCAAATGCAGGGCGGTGGTGGCAAAGGTGCCATGTCGTTCGGTAAGAGCAAAGCGCGCATGCTGACGGAAGATCAGATCAAAACGACTTTTGCAGACGTTGCTGGTTGCGACGAAGCAAAAGAAGAAGTTGCTGAGCTGGTTGAGTATCTGCGCGAACCGAGCCGTTTCCAGAAGCTGGGCGGTAAAATCCCGAAAGGCGTCCTGATGGTCGGTCCTCCGGGTACGGGTAAAACCCTGCTGGCGAAAGCTATCGCAGGTGAAGCGAAGGTTCCTTTCTTCACCATTTCCGGTTCTGATTTCGTGGAAATGTTCGTGGGTGTCGGTGCATCTCGTGTGCGTGACATGTTCGAACAAGCCAAGAAAGCGGCACCGTGCATCATCTTCATCGATGAAATCGACGCCGTAGGCCGCCAGCGTGGTGCAGGTCTGGGCGGTGGTCACGATGAACGTGAGCAGACACTGAACCAGATGCTGGTTGAGATGGACGGCTTCGAAGGTAACGAAGGCATTATCGTTATCGCGGCAACTAACCGTCCGGACGTTCTTGACCCTGCGCTGCTGCGTCCAGGCCGTTTCGACCGTCAGGTTGTGGTTGGTCTGCCGGATGTCCGCGGTCGTGAACAGATCCTGAAAGTGCATATGCGTCGCGTACCGCTGTCTCCGGATATCGATGCGGCAATCATTGCACGTGGTACGCCTGGCTTCTCCGGTGCTGATCTCGCGAACCTGGTCAACGAAGCGGCGCTGTTTGCAGCTCGTGGCAACAAGCGTGTTGTATCGATGGTTGAATTCGAGAAAGCGAAAGACAAAATCATGATGGGTGCGGAACGTCGCTCCATGGTGATGACGGAAGCGCAGAAAGAATCTACCGCGTATCACGAAGCAGGCCACGCGATTATCGGTCGCCTGGTACCGGAACACGATCCGGTGCACAAAGTGACGATTATCCCGCGCGGTCGTGCGCTGGGTGTGACTTTCTTCCTGCCTGAAGGCGACGCTATCAGTGCCAGCCGTCAGAAACTGGAAAGTCAGATCTCCACGCTGTACGGCGGTCGTCTGGCCGAAGAGATCATCTACGGTGTTGAACATGTTTCTACCGGTGCGTCGAACGACATTAAAGTCGCGACTAACCTGGCGCGTAACATGGTTACTCAGTGGGGCTTCTCCGAGAAACTCGGTCCGTTGCTGTACGCTGAAGAAGAAGGCGAAGTGTTCCTGGGACGTTCTGTGGCGAAAGCTAAACATATGTCCGATGAAACGGCTCGTATTATCGATCAGGAAGTTAAACTTCTGATTGAGCGTAACTATGACCGTGCGCGTCGTCTGCTGAACGAAAACATGGACATTCTGCACTCGATGAAAGATGCGCTCATGAAATATGAGACCATCGATGCGCCGCAGATTGATGATCTGATGGCTCGCCGCGAGGTACGTCCGCCAGCGGGTTGGGAAGAACCGGGTTCTTCTAACAACAACTCTGGCAGCACCGGCAAGCCGAGTGCGCCGCGTCCGGTTGATGAACCGCGTGCGCCGGACTCTGGCACCATGTCAGAGCAACTGGGCGACAAATAAGTTATCGTTGATGATGACCGTGTTCTAATTTAAAACCCTGGGGCTTGCCCCGGGGTTTTTCTTATTTGTATATTCAAGATGTTATCAGGGATAAAACTATGAAACTCTTTGCTCAGGGGTCTTCACTGGATCTCAGCCATCCGCACGTCATGGGGATTTTGAACGTCACGCCAGATTCCTTTTCCGATGGTGGTGCGCACAACTCTCTGGTTGAGGCGGTAAAACACGCAAACCTGATGATTAACGCTGGGGCGACTATCATTGATGTGGGTGGTGAATCCACGCGTCCAGGCGCGGCCGATGTGAGCGTGGAAGAAGAGTTGCAGCGAGTGATCCCGGTGGTGGAGGCGATTGCTCAACGTTTTGAAGTGTGGATTTCGGTCGATACTTCAAAAGCAGAAGTGATTCGCGAGTGCGCCAGAGTCGGCGCACATATCATTAATGACATTCGCTCACTCTCGGAGCCTGGGGCGCTGGAAGCCGCAGCAGAAACCGGATTACCGGTTTGTCTGATGCATATGCAGGGTCAGCCGAAAACCATGCAGGAAGCACCAAAGTACGAGGATGTTTTTGCTGATGTAAATCGTTACTTTGTTGAACAAATAGCACGCTGCGAGCGGGCTGGAATCACAAAAGATAAATTGTTGCTCGACCCCGGGTTCGGATTCGGTAAAAATCTCACTCACAACTACACATTACTGGCACGTTTGGCTGAGTTTCATCATTTTAATCTGCCATTGCTGGTTGGGATGTCACGAAAATCAATGGTTGGCCAGTTGCTGAATGTGGGGCCATCCGAACGCCTGAGCGGTAGCCTTGCGTGTGCGGTCATTGCCGCAATGCAAGGGGCGCATATCATTCGTGTCCATGACGTCAAAGAAACCGTAGAAGCGATGCGTGTGGTGGAAGCCACATTGTCTGCAAAGGAAAATAAACGCTATGAGTAATCGTAAATATTTTGGCACCGATGGGATCCGTGGTCGCGTAGGCGACGCCCCAATTACCCCTGACTTTGTACTCAAACTGGGTTGGGCTGCAGGAAAAGTGCTGGCACGTCATGGTTCACGTAAAATTATTATCGGCAAAGATACGCGTATTTCCGGCTATATGCTGGAGTCCGCACTGGAAGCGGGTCTGGCTGCCGCCGGACTGTCGGCTTCTTTCACAGGCCCAATGCCAACACCTGCTGTTGCATATCTGACGCGTGCCTTCCGTGCTGAAGCTGGGATTGTTATCTCCGCTTCGCACAACCCGTACTATGACAACGGAATTAAATTCTTCTCCATCGATGGGACCAAACTGCCGGATGCGGTTGAAGAAGCTATCGAAGCCGAAATGGAAAAAGCGATCACCTGCGTGGACTCGGCTGAACTGGGTAAAGCTACCCGCATCGTTGATGCTGCCGGTCGTTATATCGAGTTTTGCAAAGGCACCTTCCCGAATGAATTGAGTCTGAGTGAGCTTAAAATTGTGGTGGATTGCGCTAATGGTGCGACGTACCACATTGCGCCAAATGTACTGCGTGAGCTGGGCGCAAACGTGATTGCTATTGGCTGTGAGCCAAACGGTGTGAATATCAATGAAGAAGTCGGCGCTACCGACGTTCGTGCCCTGCAGGCGCGCGTGATGGCGGAAAAAGCCGATCTGGGTATTGCGCTGGATGGTGACGGCGACCGTGTCATTATGGTTGACCACGAAGGCAATAAGGTCGATGGCGATCAGATCATGTACATCATTGCCCGTGAAGCCCTGCGTCAGGGGCAACTGCGCGGTGGTGCGGTAGGTACGCTGATGAGCAATATGGGCCTCGAGCTGGCGCTGAAACAGCTGGGTATTCCGTTTGCCCGTGCGAAAGTCGGCGACCGCTACGTACTGGAAAAAATGCAGGAAAAAGGCTGGCGTATCGGTGCTGAAAACTCAGGCCATGTGATCCTGCTGGACAAAACCACCACCGGTGACGGTATCGTTGCAGGTCTGCAGGTACTGGCGGCGATGGTGCGTAACCATATGAGTTTGCACGACCTGTGCAGCGGCATGAAAATGTTCCCGCAACTGCTGGTTAACGTACGTTACACCGCAGGTAGCGGCGATCCGCTGGAACATGAAAACGTGAAAGCGGTGATGGCTGAAGTTGAAGCTGCACTGGGCAATCGCGGACGTGTTCTGCTGCGTAAGTCAGGTACTGAACCGTTAATTCGCGTGATGGTTGAAGGTGAAGATGAAGCGCAGGTGACTGAATTCGCTCACCGTATTGCCGATGCCGTCAAAGCGGTGTAATCACTAAAGACAGTGAAAACCGGAGTCTGGGACTCCGGTTTTTTTTTACTGTACGGGAAGCGACTGTTTATGTCGGCGCTGCCAGAAGTAACCACCGATCATTAATATTACAAGGACTGCCAGCCACGGCAGAACCGCCAGCAAATGCCCTGACCGGGCAAAGGTCAGCGCAATCATCAGTAACCAACCGCCCAGCATCGGAATCGCGGTGCGCTTAACAATGTCCACAGGTGAGACGCCTGCAATTCCCGCGATAGCAATGATGACGCCGGCAATGGGGGATAACGTACGACCAATACCCGCCGATATCTGGATAGGCAACATCATGACTGCGATGTCGCTACCGATATGACGGCTGATGTCCGGTACCATCGGGGCGAAGGAGAAAAACGCCGCATTTCCGGAGCCCATTAGCGCTGAAATTGCAAAGGTGATAAGGGTCATCAGCAGGATAATAGAGGCGGCGCTGAGGCCAAATTCACCGGAAAGCGACAGCAGCGCATCGACGGCGCCAATAGCTTTCAGTCCGGCTGAAAAGACTTCACCGGCGATAATCAGCGTGACGACGGTAGCAAAAACGCTGCCCATGCTGTCGAAGACTTTTTGTACGCCTGCCATCACCTCGCGCGCCTTACGATGACGGCAATACTCACAAACCAGGGTAATGGCGAGGCTTATCAGTACGGCGGTATCCAGCGTAATTTTGAGCGAACTGAATACTAAATCACTGCACACCAGCATCAACACCAGAGGTAGCATGGGCAGAAAAAGCCAGGCGATCGGTGCTTCAGTTTCATCGGTCGACGTTAATGTCTGCATCTGCTGAGCCACACCGTCACTGCTTTCCCGATGGTCGAAAAAGCGTTGCACAACAATATGTAACAGGGCGATGAACAGAATAACGGGGACGACGATCGGCAACTGATCCTGCACGAAATAGTTCACCACCTCGATGCCTGCGGTTTTGGCGGCGAGAACCGAGTTGCCGGAACCTGGACCAAATTCAACCGCACAGGTACTGGCGATAACGGCGGCAACGGCAGCGCGGCTACAGCCAAGACGGGTCAGCAGAGGGTAGAGCGTCGCCATCAACAGCAGACCCAGCCCGGTGGCGCTGCTGATAAACAGCGACAGGAATTGACCCAGCAACAGCGCCAGCCCCAACAGCAGATACGGTGAGTTCAGGCGTTGCAAAGGGCGAGATGTCACCCGAACCAGCACCTGGCTTGCGCCAATGGCCGACATATATGTAGCGAAACCACCAATCAGCATAATTTGCAGCCCAAGGCCGCCGAGGCGCACGCTCAGGGTATCGCGAATAAACTCGAAGGCATCAAAGGGGCCGAATCCGGTGCTTTTTTTCACCAGGTCACTGAGCGTGGTCATCCCGCTAAAATGCGCGATAAGCAGCAGCACAATCCCGGTCAACAGCAACACTGACTGGGGGTGATATTTTTTGAGGATCAGACGTCCGGCAAAAATGATGGCAATTAGCGCCAGTAATAATGACATTCTTGCCCCCTTACTCGAAGTTGCCAGTAACCAGGCACTCGCCATCCCGCAGCAACGGCTTACCCGCAGCGAACAGATGGGCCAGCGAGAGGTCATCATTGAGTACACAGATATCAGCACGTTCCCCGGCGCAGAGCACGCCGCCGGAAATACCCAACGAGCGAGCAACGTTTGCCGTCAACATCGCGATCGCTTGTGGCACAGGGATCCCCACATCAATCAAGCGAGGAAGAAGATTAAGGTTACCTGCGACCGGTGCCGCGCTTAAGCCTTCCACAATACCCTGGGCGTTAAAGCGCGGAACGCTGCCATTACCATCAGAGCTGATCGTGATGCGATCGGCTGGAACCTGGGCTTCCAGAGCGTGGAGGATTGCCTGCTCCTGAGGCATAAAGCGACTACCGCCAGACGTAACGTCGATATGGCCGCCACGATGAGCGAACGCAATCGCCTGTTCGAACAAGGGCGCTGTTCTCGCAACATGGGTCGGTGAAATGTGGTGAATCGGAATGCCTGCATCACACAGCTCAATAAGCTGTGACATCCCTTCCGGCAGATTCCCCAGATGTACATGCAGTAACCCTTTTTTGCCTGCCAGCAGGGAAGCCACGCGGATATCGCTTACTATTCTCAGCAATTCCTGGAAAGAGGGGTAAGAACCACGGTGATCGGCGAGGGCGATTTTGACGCCAAGAATCGCCGGAATGAAGGTCATGTCATCGCGGATGGATCGCGTAATGGTTGGGCTGGGTACCGCGTAGGCTCCCGTATGCATAAATGCGCGTAATCCCTCAAGGTTGAGAGACTGCATTTTGGCGTAGAGGTCTTTGGGCGAACGAGAAATGGCATCGGTACCTAACACGCCGACAACCGTGGTAATACCTGCCTGAATCAGATCGCGTAGCTTGACGGCTGGCGTTCGGCTGGCAAATCCAGCCTCGCCACCGCCACCGGTAAGATGGACATGTTGATCGATTATGCCTGGGATAACCCATTTGCCATGACAATCGATGACCTCGTCGACGCCATCAAACAGGGAAAGATCTTTTTCTACCGCCACAATTCGGTCGGCATGAATGAGCAGGGAGCAGAGGCCTAAATCCTCGGGAGAAAAAACACGGGCATTGGTCAATAAAGTAAACATATCGGTCCTGTCAAACGTCGTGGGTGAGAGTCGGCAGGTGAAAAGGAATATTGTTGTTATGATGCCCACCATAAAGCCATTACTATAACTATGACTATTACCGATTTGGTATTGGAGGATGCGGTTATGGCATGGTGGAGAGTTCAACGTGGATTGTAAGTGGCTGGAAGATTTTCTGGCATTGAGTCAGCATGGAAACTACTCTCAGGCCGCGGCGCAGCGGCATATTACTCAACCCGCACTCAGTCGGCGTATAAAGGCGCTGGAAGAGGTGTTAGGGGTGCCGTTGTTTGACCGGACCACGACCCCCGTTACGCTGACACGCTATGGTGAACGCTTTGAACCCTATGCCCGGCACGTCCTCAGTACACTAACAGAGGCGCGCCACGAGCTATCGGCGATGACGCCAGCAACGGACAATACGCTGGTGATGGTTAGCCTGCATACGCTGTCGGTGAATATCCTGCCGGATATGATCAACTATCTGCGACAGAGCGAACCGCAGTTAAATTTTACGGTTAATGCCAGTATTCAGGGGATAGACAACCACTTTAACGCCTTGATAGATCGGCAAATCGATCTGCTGGTGACCTACGATTTACCGTCTTCGCAGCCGGGGCTGGAGATTGCCGGAGGGTTAAAACGTTCACTATGGCGGTATGAGCGATTTATACCGGTTATTTCTGCGCAGTTGGCTAATGCGCTTAACGATCCGCATGCGCCGATCCCATGGCTATGCTATAGCGACTACACCTTTGTCAGACGCATTATTGAGCCAGCTGAACAACGCGTCCGCCCACGTCTGAAAAAAGTGTTTGAGAGTGGTTTAAGCGAAACGATACGAGAAATGGTGCTGCGGCATATGGGAATGGCATGGTTACCCGAATCGATGGTGGCGGAAGAGTTGGTGAACCAGCAAATTATTCACTGCTGGCCAGAAAACGCTGACCTGATTTGTGAAATCCCCGTTGTGGTATGGGCGAATCTTGACGATCAACGCGCCGTCATGCAGAGATGCTGGGAGAAGTTGCTGCGTTTTTGATTGATATGGCGATTTTTTCCGCAGTTGATACAATGCCAACAAATTGCCCTTGCGAAGGTTATTCGCTTTGGTTAGTATTCACACCCGCTTCAGTGGGAAACAGTAAACATTCCCGCTTTAATGGTCGAAGCATTGTACGCGGCAACTCCGCAAGGAACAGGTTGATTATGCACGAAGCTCTTTTAGTAGTTTTCCTTATTGTGGCAATTGGCCTGGTAGGCTTGATCATGCTGCAGCAAGGCAAAGGCGCTGATATGGGAGCCTCTTTTGGCGCAGGCGCTTCTGGTACTCTGTTTGGTTCAAGTGGTTCTGGTAACTTCATGACCCGCATGACAGCTGTATTGGGAACCTTGTTCTTCATCATCAGTCTGGTGCTGGGTAACATGAACAGCAATAAGACCAATAAAGGAAGTGAGTGGGAAAATCTGAGTGCACCGGCGAAAACCGAGCAAACTCAGCCAGCTGCTCCGGCTCAGCCGACCAGCGATATCCCACGCTAAGTATTCTGTACCGAGGTGGTGGAATTGGTAGACACGCTACCTTGAGGTGGTAGTGCCCTAACGGGCTTGTGGGTTCGAGTCCCATCCTCGGTACCAAATTCCAAAAAAAAGACGCTGCAAAGCGTCTTTTTTTTCGTCTGTCATTTGTGGTAGTTCTGTAGGTCGGATAAGACATTTAGGACGCCGTCCGACTATTACAATACCTGATGATGCCTGGCTTATCAGGCCTCAGGGTCACAGAACATCCCTATTTTCTGCGCATAAAAAAGGCCGCTTTCGCGGCCTTAAGATGATGAATATTTACTTCGCCTTGTTTTCCAGATTCTCAACCTGCGGCAGGCCGGTTGTGGAAGAGGCGGTCAGCAGACCAGACTGCGCATAACCGAACAGCTTCTCGCGGGTATCAGTGATATCCAGATTACGCATGGTCAACTGACCGATACGATCATCCGGAGAGAATACTGAGTCGCCTTTTTCCATCGTCAGACGTTCTGGTTTGTAAGTCAGATTGTCAGACACGGTGTTGAGGATGGAGTAATCATTACCGCGACGCAGTTCCAGCGTCACTTCACCCGTAATCTGGCTGGCAACCCAACGCTGTAGACCGTCACGCAGCATCAGCGCCTGAGAGTCAAACCAGCGGCCCTGATACAACAGACGACCAAGCTGGCGACCGTGCGCGTGATACTGCTCGATGGTGTCTTCGTTGTGAATCCCGGTCAGCAGACGCTCATAGGCGATGTGCAGCAATGCCATCCCCGGAGCTTCGTAGATGCCCCGGCTTTTCGCTTCAATGATACGGTTTTCAATCTGATCGCTCATACCCAGACCGTGACGGCCGCCGATGCGGTTGGCTTCCAGCATCATCTCAACGTCGTCGCTGAAGGTTTTACCGTTCAGCGCTACCGGATGACCCTGCTCAAAACGCACGGTGACTTCTTCTGCCGGGATCTTCACGCTCTCATCCCAGAATTTCACGCCCATAATCGGGTTGACGATTTTGACGCTGGAGTTCAGAAATTCGAGGTCTTTTGCTTCGTGGGTCGCCCCGAGCATATTGGAGTCCGTGGAGTACGCTTTCTCAACGGACATCTTGTAGTCAAAACCACAGGCAATCATAAATTCGGACATCTCATGGCGACCGCCGAGTTCATCGATAAAATCGGTATCCAGCCATGGTTTGTAAATCTGTAGTTCGGCGTTGGTCAGCAGACCGTAACGATAGAAACGTTCAATATCGTTACCTTTATAGGTGCTACCGTCACCCCAGATATTTACGCCATCTTCTTTCATGGCCGCAACCAGCATGGTGCCGGTGACAGCACGGCCCAGCGGAGTGGTATTGAAATAGGTCAGTCCGCCGGTGGTGTTGTGGAATGCACCGCACTGAATCGCAGCAATCCCTTCGGCAACCAGCTGCTTACGGCAATCTACCAGGCGAGCATTCTCAGCACCATATTCCATTGCACGGCGAGGAATGGCGTCATAGTCATCCTCATCCGGCTGGCCCAAATTCGCAGTATATGCATATGGGACAGCCCCTTTTTGTCGCATCCACAGCAGTGCTGCACTGGTGTCCAGGCCGCCGGAAAAAGCGATACCAATACGTTGACCTACCGGGAGATGCTTGAGAATCGTCGTCATAAAATAAAACCCTGCTTGATAGACTGGTGAAGAGGTCGGCTTATTATACTAATTGCATTTTTATGCAAAATAAGTGAGTTTTCATTTAATCATCTTTTCTGGATGACAGGAAGAGTTTAGTGATAATTTCGTTAAATAACGGCGCGGGTGACACATTTATCTGGTCGAATATTCGCTGGGCAGCATTCATTGATTTGCATAGTCGTAACAAGGTTGACATACCGCATAGTGAATCAATATACTGTGCGCAGATTTTACGTCCCGTCCTCGGTACCAAATCCCAGCAGTATTTGCATTTTTTACCCAAAACGAGTAAAATTTGCCACGTTTCAGGCGCGGGGTGGAGCAGCCTGGTAGCTCGTCGGGCTCATAACCCGAAGGTCGTCGGTTCAAATCCGGCCCCCGCAACCACTTTCCCTTAGAGTTCTTTTTCAAATATACTGTGAAGACTTAGGCCTTCGTAGCTGGATTTGAAAAAAATTCTTTCGGAAGGTTTTCCGAACCGCAGGTGCGGTTATAGGGTTCAGTTATATAAAGCCCCGATTTATCGGGGTTTTTTGTTATCTGACTACAGAATAACTGGGCTTTAGGCCCTTTTTTTATGTCTTGGGGGTGGGCTTGTCCACATTAGAGCAAAAATTAACAGAGATGATTACAGCGCCAGTTGAAGCCCTGGGCTACGAGTTGGTCGGCATCGAATTTATTCGTGGTCGCACATCCACACTGCGCATCTATATTGATAGTGAAGATGGCATCAATGTTGATGATTGTGCTGATGTGAGCCATCAGGTAAGCGCCGTGATGGATGTCGAAGACCCAATCACCGTTGCCTACAACCTGGAAGTCTCCTCTCCGGGTCTCGACCGTCCTCTGTTCACAGCTGAACACTACGTGCGTTTCCTGGGTGAAGAAGTGACGCTGGTTCTTCGTATGGCGGTACAAAACCGTCGTAAATGGCAGGGCGTTATCAAAGCGGTGGATGGTGAGATGATCACGGTCACAGTCGAAGGTAAAGATGAAGTGTTCGCGCTGAGTAATATCCAGAAGGCGAACCTGGTTCCCCACTTTTAACAGTCTGGATTGAGGTGAAAAGCCCGCGATGAACAAAGAAATTTTGGCTGTTGTTGAAGCCGTATCCAACGAAAAAGCGCTGCCACGCGAGAAAATTTTTGAAGCGCTGGAAAGTGCGCTGGCTACAGCAACAAAGAAAAAATATGAGCAAGAGATCGACGTTCGCGTAGAAATCGATCGTAAAAGCGGTGATTTCGATACCTTCCGTCGTTGGGTAATCGTAGAAGAAGTTACTCAGCCGACCAAAGAAATTACGCTGGAAGCGGCACGCTTCGAAGACGAAAGCCTGAACGTGGGCGAATATGTTGAAGATCAGATTGAATCTGTCACCTTTGACCGTATCACCACCCAGACCGCGAAACAGGTTATCGTACAGAAAGTACGTGAAGCCGAACGCGCAATGGTTGTCGATCAGTTCCGCGAACACGAAGGCGAAATCGTCACCGGTGTGGTGAAGAAAGTTAACCGCGACAACATTTCTCTGGATCTGGGCAGCAATGCTGAAGCTGTGATCCTGCGTGAAGACATGCTGCCGCGTGAAAACTTCCGCCCAGGTGACCGTATCCGTGGCGTTCTTTACTCTGTACGCCCGGAAGCGCGCGGTGCCCAGCTGTTCGTAACCCGTTCCAAACCGGAAATGCTGATAGAGCTGTTCCGCATTGAAGTGCCGGAAATTGGCGAAGAAGTGATCGAAATTAAAGCGGCTGCTCGCGATCCGGGCTCACGTGCGAAAATCGCCGTTAAGACCAACGACAAGCGTATTGATCCGGTCGGCGCCTGTGTGGGTATGCGCGGTGCGCGCGTTCAGGCGGTTTCTACCGAACTGGGCGGCGAGCGTATCGATATCGTCCTGTGGGATGATAACCCGGCGCAGTTCGTGATTAACGCAATGGCGCCAGCAGACGTCGCTTCTATCGTGGTGGATGAAGACAAACACACCATGGATATCGCGGTTGAAGCCGGTAACCTGGCTCAGGCGATTGGACGTAATGGTCAGAACGTCCGCCTGGCTTCACAACTGAGCGGTTGGGAACTCAACGTGATGACCGTTGATGACCTGCAGGCGAAGCATCAGGCTGAAGCACATGCAGCCATTGATACCTTCACCAAATATCTCGATATCGATGAAGATTTCGCGACGGTTCTGGTAGAAGAAGGTTTTGCGACGCTGGAAGAACTGGCCTACGTGCCAATGAAAGAGCTGCTGGAAATTGACGGCCTGGATGAACAGACCGTTGAAGCGCTGCGCGAGCGTGCTAAAAACGCACTGACCACTCTGGCACTGGCCCAGGAAGAAAGTCTCGGTGATAACAAACCGGCTGACGATCTGCTGAATCTGGAAGGATTGGATCGTGAGATGGCCTTCAAACTGGCTGCCCGTGGTGTTTGTACGCTGGAAGATCTCGCTGAACAGGGCATTGATGATCTGGCTGATATCGAAGGGTTGACCGACGAAAAAGCCGGTGAGCTGATTATGGCTGCCCGTAATATTTGCTGGTTCGGCGACGAAGCGTAATAAACTGTAGCAGGAAGGAACAGTATGACAGATGTAACCGTAAAAACGCTGGCTGCAGAGATACAGACCTCCGTGGATCGCCTGGTACAGCAATTTGCTGATGCAGGTATCCCGAAGTCTGCTGACGACTCTGTGTCCGCACAAGAGAAACAAACCTTACTGGCGCATCTGAACCGTGAAAACGGATCAGCGCCCGATAAGTTGACATTGCAGCGTAAAACGCGCAGTACTCTCAATATTCCAGGTACCGGTGGAAAAAGCAAATCGGTACAAATCGAAGTCCGCAAGACACGCACCTTTGTGAAACGCGATCCGCAAGAGGCTGAACGCCTTGCCGCGGAAGAGCAGGCGCAGCGTGAAGCGGAAGAGCAAGCCCGTCGTGAGGCAGAAGAAGCTGCCAAACGCGAGGCGCAACAAAAAGCCGAACGTGAGGCCGCAGAACAAGCTAAGCGTGAAGCCGCTGATAAAGCGAAACGTGAAGCTGCGGAAAAAGACAAAGTGAGCAATCAACAGACCGACGATATGACTAAAACCGCCCAGGCCGAAAAAGCCCGCCGTGAAAATGAAGCCGCAGAACTGAAGCGTAAAGCGGAAGAAGAAGCACGTCGCAAGCTTGAAGAAGAAGCGCGCCGCGTAGCGGAAGAAGCTCGCCGTATGGCGGAAGAAAACGAGAAGAATGGTGTGAATAACGCTGAACCTGTTGAAGATACCAGCGATTATCACGTCACCACCTCTCAGCATGCTCGCCAGGCAGAAGACGAGAACGATCGCGAAGTAGAAGGCGGTCGTGGTCGTACTCGCAGCACGAAAGCAGCGCGTCCGGCGAAGAAAGGTAACAAACACGCTGAATCTAAAGCTGACCGTGAAGAAGCGCGTGCAGCGGTTCGCGGCGGTAAAGGCGGTAAGCAGCGTAAAGGTTCCGCTCTGCAGCAGGGCTTCCAGAAGCCGGCTCAGGCCGTTAACCGTGACGTTGTGATCGGCGAAACCATCACCGTTGGCGATCTGGCGAACAAGATGGCAGTCAAAGGTTCTCAGGTCATCAAAGCGATGATGAAGCTGGGCGCAATGGCGACCATTAACCAGGTCATCGACCAGGAAACCGCACAGCTGGTTGCCGAAGAGATGGGCCACAAAGTTATCCTGCGTCGTGAAAACGAGCTGGAAGAAGCAGTAATGAGCGACCGTGACACCGGCGCTGCGGCAGAACCGCGCGCACCGGTAGTGACCATCATGGGTCACGTTGACCACGGTAAAACGTCTCTGCTGGACTACATTCGCTCCACGAAAGTTGCCTCTGGCGAAGCGGGCGGCATTACTCAGCACATCGGTGCGTACCATGTTGAAACTGACAACGGTATGATCACCTTCCTGGATACCCCGGGTCACGCCGCGTTTACCTCCATGCGTGCTCGCGGTGCTCAGGCAACGGATATCGTTGTTCTGGTTGTTGCAGCAGATGACGGCGTGATGCCGCAGACTATCGAAGCTATCCAGCACGCGAAAGCGGCAGGTGTGCCGGTAGTGGTTGCAGTCAACAAAATCGATAAACCAGAAGCGGATCCAGATCGCGTTAAAAACGAACTGTCCCAGTACGGCATCATGCCGGAAGATTGGGGCGGCGAGAGCCAGTTCGTCCACGTTTCTGCGAAAGCGGGTACCGGTATTGACGAACTGCTGGATGCTATCCTGCTGCAGGCCGAAGTACTGGAACTGAAAGCTGTGCGTAAAGGTATGGCGAGCGGTGCGGTTATCGAATCCTTCCTGGATAAAGGTCGTGGTCCGGTTGCTACCGTGCTGGTACGTGAAGGTACGCTGAACAAAGGCGACATCGTACTGTGTGGTTTCGAATACGGCCGCGTTCGTGCGATGCGTAACGAACTGGGTCAGGAAGTACTGGAAGCGGGTCCGTCTATTCCGGTGGAAATCCTGGGTCTGTCCGGTGTTCCGGCTGCGGGTGACGAAGTTACCGTTGTTCGTGACGAGAAGAAAGCCCGTGAAGTTGCACTGTACCGTCAGGGCAAATTCCGTGAAGTTAAACTGGCTCGTCAGCAGAAATCTAAACTGGAGAACATGTTCGCCAACATGACCGAAGGCGAAGTTCACGAAGTGAACATCGTTCTGAAGGCCGATGTTCAGGGTTCTGTAGAAGCGATTTCCGACTCTTTACTGAAACTGTCTACCGACGAAGTAAAAGTGAAGATTATCGGTTCTGGCGTAGGTGGTATCACCGAAACCGACGCGACCCTGGCTGCGGCATCCAACGCGATTCTGGTTGGCTTCAACGTCCGTGCTGATGCCTCTGCACGTAAAGTTATCGAATCAGAAAGCTTGGATCTGCGTTACTACTCCGTCATCTATCATCTGATCGACGAAGTGAAAGCAGCGATGAGCGGCATGCTGTCTCCGGAACTGAAACAGCAGATCATTGGTCTGGCTGAAGTTCGTGATGTGTTCAAATCACCGAAATTCGGCGCTATCGCAGGCTGTATGGTTACCGAAGGCACGATTAAACGTCACAACCCAATCCGCGTACTGCGCGACAACGTGGTTATCTATGAAGGCGAGCTGGAATCCCTGCGCCGCTTCAAAGATGACGTCAACGAAGTCCGTAATGGCATGGAATGTGGTATCGGCGTTAAGAACTACAACGACGTTCGCGTTGGCGATATGATCGAAGTGTTCGAGATTATCGAGATCAAACGTACCATCGCATAATCTTCGTCGTCTTTTGGGCCGCAACTGCGTTGGCTGCGCTCGATCACCCCGGTCACATAGTTATCTATGCTCCCGGGGATTTACGAGTTTGCCGCCTTACTGCAAACCAAAATCCTTAGAAGATGATTAAGTGTAGGCTGGGGAAGCGAAGCGCCACCCGGCAAGAAATTTAAAAAGGGGCTTATGGCCCCTTTTTTGTCTTTATTCTGGAGAATTTATTATGGCGAAAGAATTTGGTCGCCCACAGCGTGTCGCGCAGGAGATGCAGAAAGAAATCGCACTCATCCTGCAACGCGAAATCAAAGACCCGCGTGTTGGTATGATGACCACCGTATCGGGTGTTGAGATGTCCCGAGACCTGGCATACGCTAAAGTGTTCGTGACTTTCCTCAACGATCAGGACGAAGCTGCCGTGAAAAACGGCATTAAGGCACTGCAGGAAGCCTCTGGTTTTATCCGCTCTTTGCTGGGTAAAGCAATGCGTCTGCGTATCGTGCCTGAGCTGACCTTCTTCTACGACAATTCGTTAGTTGAAGGGATGCGCATGTCCAACCTGGTGACCAGCGTGGTGAAACATGACGATGAGCGTCGTGTGAACCCAGCGGACGACAGCAAGGAGGACTGATGAGTCGTCCTCGTCGTCGTGGTCGCGACATTCACGGTGTTCTACTGCTGGATAAGCCGCAGGGCATGTCCAGCAATGACGTACTGCAAAAAGTAAAGCGCATCTACAATGCCAACCGCGCGGGACATACCGGCGCGCTGGATCCGCTGGCAACAGGCATGCTGCCTATCTGCCTCGGTGAAGCGACTAAGTTTTCCCAGTATTTGCTGGATTCTGACAAACGCTATCGTGTGGTTGCCCGTCTGGGCCAGCGTACCGACACCTCCGATGCCGATGGGCAAATCGTGCAGGAGCGTCCGGTAACCTTCAGCGCAGAGCAGCTTGCGAGCGCGCTGGAGACTTTCCGCGGCGATATCGAGCAGATTCCGTCAATGTATTCGGCACTGAAGTACCAGGGTAAAAAGCTGTACGAATATGCGCGTCAGGGCATTGAAGTGCCGCGTGAAGCGCGCCCGATTACCGTCTATGAGCTGCTGTTTATTCGCCACGAAGGTAACGAGCTGGAGCTGGAAGTTCACTGCTCCAAAGGCACTTATATTCGCACCATCGTTGACGATCTCGGTGAGAAGCTGGGCTGCGGCGCGCACGTAACGTATCTGCGTCGTCTGACGGTCAGCAAGTATCCGGTGGATCGTATGGTTACGCTGGAACATCTGCATGCGCTGGTTGAACAGGCCGAACAGCAGAACATTCCGGCGGCGCAGCTGCTTGATCCTTTGCTGATGCCAATGGACAGTCCTGCATCGGACTACCCTGTTGTTAATTTGCCTTTAACATCCTCGGTTTACTTTAAAAATGGTAACCCGGTACGGACGTCAGGTGCGCCGCTTGAAGGGCTGGTGCGCGTGACGGAAGGCGATGACGGCAAGTTTATCGGCATGGGGGAGATGGACGATGAAGGTCGTGTCGCCCCTCGTCGCCTGGTGGTTGAGTATCCTGCATAGCGCTCTCTGTCTTGCGATAAAAGGGCGCTGCGAGTAGAATACTGCCGCTTAACGTCGCGTAAATTGTTTAACAATCTGCGTGGCGTGTACACAAAATCATTCGAGCTGCATCAAGGCGGCAGGTCTGAGGATCCTCAGGAGCTTACTCAGGTAAGTGACCGAGGTGAGCGGACACAGCCAGCGCAGGGTCAGTTTGAAGAAGGCGTGTATACACTGGGATAGCTGAATTAGAGATCGGCATCCTTTCATTCTTAACACTTTGGAGTTTTAAAATGTCTCTAAGTACTGAAGCTACCGCTAAAATCGTTTCTGAGTTTGGTCGTGATGCAAACGACACCGGTTCTACCGATGTTCAGGTTGCTCTGTTGACTGCACAGATTAACCACCTGCAGGGCCACTTTGCAGAGCACAAAAAAGATCACCACAGCCGTCGTGGTCTGCTGCGCATGGTTTCTCAGCGTCGTAAACTGCTCGACTACCTGAAACGTAAAGATGTTGCACGTTACACCGCGCTGATCGAGCGTCTGGGTCTGCGTCGCTAATTCTTTCGAGTTTCAGAAAGAGGGGGCCTTCATGGCCCCTTTTTTCCAGCAGATGGCAGCAATTCGCTGGAAACTAATGTATTGTTGCTATGAATGATCTTCCGTTGCAGAGGTTCGCGCGGCTAATGAGAGGCTTTACTCATGCTTATGGGTTAGGGTTGTCATTAGTCGCGAGGATGCGCAGAAGATCGGGTATTAACGATGGCGCAAAAATGTGTCGTCAAAAAATAGAGAAAGGATATTAATTTGCTTAATCCGATCGTTCGTAAATTCCAGTACGGTCAGCATACCGTTACGCTGGAAACCGGCATGATGGCGCGTCAGGCGACTGCCGCTGTTATGGTTAGCATGGATGACACTGCGGTATTCGTTACCGTTGTTGGCCAGAAAAAAGCGAAACCAGGCCAGGACTTTTTCCCACTGACCGTTAACTATCAGGAGCGTACCTACGCTGCTGGCCGTATCCCGGGTAGCTTCTTCCGTCGTGA
This sequence comes from Citrobacter braakii, assembly GCF_002075345.1. Taxonomy (GTDB): domain Bacteria; phylum Pseudomonadota; class Gammaproteobacteria; order Enterobacterales; family Enterobacteriaceae; genus Citrobacter; species Citrobacter braakii. The sequence continues at coordinate 204,384 of NZ_NAEW01000007.1, read as the reverse complement.
AGGCCGTCCGAGTGAAGGCGAAACTCTGATCGCGCGTCTGATTGACCGCCCGGTTCGCCCGCTGTTCCCGGAAGGCTTCGTTAACGAAGTTCAGGTTATCGCGACCGTTGTTTCCGTTAACCCGCAGGTTAACCCGGATATCGTGGCAATGATTGGTGCATCTGCTGCGCTGACTCTGTCTGGTATCCCGTTCAACGGCCCGATCGGTGCTGCACGTGTTGGTTACATCAATGACCAGTACGTACTGAACCCGACTCAGGACGAACTGAAAGAAAGCAAGCTGGACCTGGTTGTTGCTGGTACTGAAGCTGCCGTACTGATGGTTGAATCCGAAGCTGAACTGCTGAGCGAAGACCAGATGCTGGGCGCTGTAGTATTCGGCCACGAACAGCAGCAGGTTGTTATTCAGGCTATCAACGAGCTGGCGAAAGAAGCTGGCAAACCGCGTTGGGACTGGCAGCCAGAAGCCGTCAACGAAGCGCTGAACGCACGCGTTGCCGCACTGGCAGAAGCTCGTCTGAGCGATGCTTACCGTATCACCGACAAACAAGAGCGTTACGCTCAGGTTGACGTGATCAAATCTGAAACCATCGCAACTCTGGTGGCTGAAGACGAAACCCTGGACGCTAACGAACTGGGTGAAATCCTGCACGCTATCGAGAAAAATGTTGTTCGCAGCCGCGTACTGGCAGGCGAACCGCGTATCGATGGCCGTGAAAAAGACATGATCCGTGGTCTGGACGTGCGTACTGGCGTGCTGCCGCGTACCCACGGTTCCGCACTGTTCACCCGTGGTGAAACTCAGGCGCTGGTTACTGCGACCCTGGGCACCACTCGTGATGCGCAGAACCTTGACGAGCTGATGGGCGAGCGTACTGACAACTTCCTGTTCCACTACAACTTCCCTCCGTACTGCGTAGGTGAAACCGGTATGGTCGGTTCTCCGAAGCGTCGTGAGATTGGTCACGGTCGTCTGGCGAAGCGTGGCGTACTGGCAGTGATGCCGGAACTGGATAAATTCCCGTACACCGTACGTGTGGTTTCTGAAATCACCGAATCTAACGGTTCTTCTTCCATGGCTTCCGTATGTGGTGCTTCTCTGGCGCTGATGGACGCAGGCGTGCCGATCAAAGCTGCCGTTGCGGGTATCGCGATGGGTCTGGTGAAAGAAGGCGACAACTTTGTTGTTCTGTCTGACATCCTGGGCGACGAAGACCACCTGGGCGATATGGACTTCAAAGTGGCGGGTTCCCGCGACGGTATCTCTGCACTGCAGATGGATATCAAAATTGAAGGTATCACCAAAGAGATCATGCAGGTTGCTCTGAACCAGGCTAAAGGTGCGCGTCTGCACATCCTGGGTGTGATGGAACAAGCGATCAATGCACCGCGTGGTGACATTTCTCAGTTCGCTCCGCGTATCCACACCATCAAGATCAGCCCGGACAAGATCAAAGACGTTATCGGTAAAGGCGGTTCTGTTATCCGTGCTCTGACCGAAGAAACCGGCACCACCATTGAAATTGAAGATGATGGTACTGTGAAGATTGCTGCGACCGACGGCGAGAAAGCGAAATATGCTATCCGTCGTATCGAAGAGATCACCGCAGAGATCGAAGTAGGCCGTATCTACAATGGTAAAGTGACCCGTATCGTTGACTTTGGCGCATTCGTTGCCATTGGTGGCGGTAAAGAAGGTCTGGTACACATCTCTCAGATCGCTGACAAACGCGTTGAGAAAGTGACCGATTACCTGCAGATGGGCCAGGAAGTACCGGTCAAAGTTCTGGAAGTTGATCGCCAGGGCCGTGTACGTCTGAGCATTAAAGAAGCAACTGAGCAGTCTCAGCCTGCAGGCGAACCGGAAGCTCCGGCAAGCCAGGGCGAGTAAGGTTGCCATTGCCCTCCGTGAAAGCGGAGGGCTTTTAACCCGGCAGGACGCCTTGTTAGCAACCGGGGAACCTGGACGTTCATTCAATCGTTGTCTTCGGGAGTGGGAAATGAAGCCTTTTTTGCGCTGGTGTTTCGTTGCGACAGCACTCACGCTGGCTGGATGCAGTAATTCCGCCTGGCGTAAGAGTGAAGTCCTCGCAGTACCATTGCAACCGACTTTGCAGCAGGAAGTGATTCTGGCACGTATGGAACAAATTCTTGCCAGTCGGGCTTTAACCGATGACGAACGCGCACAGCTTTTATATGAGCGCGGAGTGTTGTATGATAGTCTCGGTCTGAGGGCACTGGCGCGAAATGATTTTTCACAAGCGCTGGCAATCCGACCAGATATGCCTGAAGTATTCAATTACTTAGGTATATATTTAACGCAGGCAGGCAATTTTGATGCTGCCTATGAAGCGTTTGATTCTGTACTTGAGCTTGATCCAACTTACAACTACGCGCACTTAAATCGCGGTATCGCATTGTATTACGGCGGTCGCGACAAGTTAGCGCAAGATGATCTGCTAGCGTTTTATCAAGACGATCCCAATGATCCTTTCCGTAGTCTGTGGCTTTATCTCGCCGAGCAGAAGCTCGATGAGAAGCAGGCTAAAGAAGCGTTAAAGCAACGCTTTGAGAAATCGGATAAAGAGCAATGGGGATGGAACATTGTCGAGTTCTACCTGGGCAACATTAGCGAAGCAACGCTGATGGAACGCCTAAAGGCGGACGCAACGGATAACACCTCGCTCGCTGAGCATCTCAGTGAAACCAACTTCTATTTAGGTAAGTACTACCTAAGTCTGGGGGATTTGGACAACGCTACGGCATTGTTCAAACTGGCGGTGGCTAACAACGTTCATAACTTTGTTGAGCACCGATACGCATTGTTGGAATTATCGCTCCTGGGCCAGGACCAAGATGACCTGGCAGAATCGGACCAGCAATAGCTGACGTACACATCAGCCCGTAATCTTTTTTGATTGCCATCACCTTCACGGGTGAGGGCGTTGTTGTTCGTTAATACACCTACTTTGAGCCGGTTCACACTTTTCAATGAAAATTGCAGATCAATTTCATGATGAGTTATGTAGACTGGCCGCCATTAATTTTGAGGCACACGTACTACATGGCTGAATTCGAAACCACTTTTGCAGATCTGGGCCTGAAGGCTCCTATCCTTGAAGCCCTTACCGATCTGGGTTACGAAAAACCATCTCCAATCCAGGCAGAGTGCATTCCGCATCTGCTGGGCGGCCGCGATGTTCTGGGTATGGCCCAGACGGGTAGCGGCAAAACTGCAGCGTTCTCTTTACCGCTGCTCAACAATCTTGATCCTGAGCTGAAGGCACCTCAGATTCTGGTGCTGGCACCGACCCGCGAACTGGCGGTTCAGGTTGCAGAAGCCATGACGGATTTTTCTAAACACATGCGCGGCGTGAACGTGGTTGCCCTGTACGGCGGCCAACGTTATGACGTGCAATTACGTGCCCTGCGTCAGGGACCACAGATCGTTGTCGGTACGCCGGGCCGTCTGCTGGACCACCTGAAGCGCGGTACTCTGGACCTCTCCAAACTGAGCGGTCTGGTACTGGACGAAGCTGATGAAATGCTGCGTATGGGCTTCATCGAAGACGTTGAAACCATCATGGCGCAGATCCCGGAAGGTCATCAGACCGCTCTGTTCTCCGCGACTATGCCGGAAGCGATTCGTCGTATTACCCGCCGCTTTATGAAAGAGCCGCAGGAAGTACGCATTCAGTCCAGCGTAACTACCCGTCCTGACATCAGCCAGAGCTACTGGACCGTCTGGGGCATGCGTAAAAATGAAGCGCTGGTGCGTTTCCTGGAAGCAGAAGACTTTGATGCGGCGATTATCTTCGTTCGTACCAAAAATGCGACCCTGGAAGTGGCAGAAGCGCTGGAGCGTAGCGGTTATAGCAGCGCTGCACTGAACGGCGACATGAACCAGTCCCTGCGTGAGCAGACTCTGGAGCGTCTGAAAGATGGCCGTCTGGATATTCTGATTGCTACCGACGTTGCGGCACGTGGCCTGGACGTTGAGCGTATCAGCCTGGTTGTTAACTACGACATCCCGATGGATTCCGAATCTTACGTTCACCGTATCGGCCGTACCGGTCGTGCGGGCCGTGCGGGTCGCGCGCTGCTGTTCGTTGAGAACCGTGAGCGTCGTCTGCTGCGTAACATCGAACGCACCATGAAGCTGACTATTCCGGAAGTAGAACTGCCGAACGCAGACCTGCTGGGCAAACGCCGTCTGGAAAAATTCGCCGCTAAAGTACAGCAGCAACTGGAAAGCAGCGATCTGGATCAGTACCGTGCTCTGCTGGCGAAAATGCAGCCGGAAGAAGAACTGGATATCGAAACGCTGGCAGCCGCACTGCTGAAAATGGCTCAGGGCGAACGTCCGCTGATCCTGCCGCCAGATGCGCCGATGCGTCCGAAACGCGAATTCCGCGACCGTGACGATCGTGGTCCGCGTGACCGCAACGATCGTGGCCCGCGTGGTGACCGTAATGAGCGTGGTGGTGAAGACCGTCCGCGTCGTGAACGTCGTGACGTTGGCGATATGCAGCTGTACCGCATTGAAGTGGGCCGTGATGACGGTGTTGAAGTCCGTCATATCGTTGGTGCGATTGCTAACGAAGGCGATATCAGCAGCCGTTACATCGGTAACATCAAGCTGTTTGCTTCCCACTCAACCATCGAGCTACCGAAAGGTATGCCGGGCGACGTGCTGCAGCACTTTACCCGTACTCGCATCCTGAACAAGCCGATGAACATGCAGCTGGTTGGCGATGCAGTTCCGCACACCGGTGGTGAGCGTCGTGGCGGTGGCCGTTTCAGCGGTGAGCGTCGTGAAGGCGGTCGTGGCGAAGGTCGTGGTTTCAGCGGCGAGCGTCGTGAAGGCGGTCGTAGCGAAGGTCGTCGTTTCAGCGGCGAACGTCGTGAAGGCAACCGCGGTCCGCGTCGTGACGATTCTTCTGCTCCGCGTCGTGATGATTCCGCTGGTCGTCGTCGTTTCGGCGGTGATGCGTAATCCATGCGAAATTACGGTTTAATACCGTAAAGTAAAATATACAGCCCCGATCTCAACAATCGGGGCTTTTTTTATTTCATTTGTACTCGTGTACTGGTACAGTGCAGCACATTGAAATGTAGTCACAATATAAATGACTGGAGAGATGGCTAAATGGCAACACTAACCACCACCCAAACGTCACCTTCGCTGCTTGGCGGCGTGGTGATCATCGGCGGCACCATTATTGGCGCAGGGATGTTTTCTCTGCCAGTGGTCATGTCCGGGGCGTGGTTCTTCTGGTCAATGGCGGCGCTGATCTTCACCTGGTTTTGCATGCTGCACTCCGGGCTGATGATCCTTGAAGCTAACCTCAATTACCGCATTGGTTCCAGCTTTGACACCATCACGAAAGATCTGCTGGGCAAAGGCTGGAACGTTGTGAACGGCATCTCGATTGCTTTCGTTCTCTATATCCTTACCTATGCGTATATCTCGGCGAGCGGTTCGATCCTGCATCACACCTTCTCGGAGATGTCGCTGAACGTTCCGGCGCGTGCGGCGGGTCTTGGTTTTGCGCTGCTGGTGGCGTTCGTGGTGTGGTTAAGCACCAAAGCGGTTAGCCGCATGACGGCGATTGTGCTGGGCGCGAAGGTGATTACTTTTTTCCTGACCTTCGGCAGTCTGCTGGGGCATGTTACGCCTACGACGCTGTTTAACGTGGCGCAGAGCAACGCTTCGTATACGCCGTACCTGCTGATGACGTTACCGTTCTGCCTGGCCTCATTCGGCTATCACGGCAACGTCCCGAGCCTGATGAAGTATTACGGCAAAGATCCGAAGACCATCGTTAAGTGCCTGGTGTACGGCACGCTGCTGGCGCTGGTGCTGTATACCGTATGGTTGCTGGGGACGATGGGTAACATCCCGCGTCCGGAATTTATCGGTATTGCGCAGCAGGGCGGTAACATTGATGTGCTGGTACAGGCGCTGAGCGGCGTGCTGAACAGCCGCAGTCTGGATCTGCTGCTGGTGGTGTTCTCCAACTTTGCGGTGGCGAGTTCATTCCTCGGCGTCACGCTCGGTCTGTTTGACTATTTGGCGGATCTGTTTGGTTTTGATGACTCGGCAATGGGACGTTTTAAAACGGCATTGCTGACGTTTGTCCCGCCGATTGTCGGTGGCCTGCTGTGGCCGAACGGTTTCCTGTACGCCATTGGCTATGCAGGGCTTGCCGCGACCATCTGGGCCGCCATTGTTCCGGCGCTGCTGGCCCGTAAATCTCGCGAGCGTTTCGGCAGCCCGAAATTCCGTGTCTGGGGCGGCAAGCCGATGATTGCGCTGATCCTGGTATTCGGTATCGGCAACGCGGTTATCCATATTCTGTCGAGCGTGAATTTGTTGCCTGTGTACCAGTAACCTTTTAGTGCCGGATGGCGGTTGCGCCTTATCCGGCCTATACGATCTCGTAAGCCCGGTAAGCGAAGCGCCACCGGGCAAAACAACGATTACCCCACCAACTCTTCTTTCACCTGCATCGTCAGGTCAAACGAATGTAGCCGTGCCTGATGATCAAAAATCTGGCCGTTAACCATAATTTCATCGGCCTGGGTTTCACGCAAAATGGCGTCGAGACCGTGTCGCACTTTCGCCTTATCACCAACCAGCGACATGCTCAGAGCCTGTTGTACGCCGTACTGCTCGGAAGCGGACCACAGCTGATGCATATTCTCTACCGGTGGCGGTAGCTGGCCGGTTTCGCCACGACGCAGTTTCACAAACGCCTGCTGCATTGAGGTGAAAAGAAATTCGGCATCGCGGTTGCTGTCGGCGGCAATGATGTTGATGCACACCATCGCATACGGCTTTGCCAGCCGTGCTGAGGGCTTGAACTGGGTGCGATACAGATGCAGCGCCTGATGCAACATATCCGGAGCAAAGTGCGAGGCGAAGGCAAATGGCAGGCCGAGCTGGGCTGCCAGCTGTGCGCTGTACAGGCTGGAGCCTAATAACCAGACCGGGATCTGCTCGCCGTAGCCGGGAACCGGGCGTACATGAGGATTTGGATCGCGGGCGTCGAACCAGTCCACCAGTTCAGCTACGTCGCGCGGGAAGTTATCGATATCACCACTCATATGGCGGCGCAACGCGCGCATGGTCGGTTGGTCGCTACCCGGCGCGCGGCCAAGCCCGAGATCGATTCGTCCCGGATACAGCGTATTCAGGGTACCGAACTGCTCGGCGATCACCAGCGGCGAATGGTTGGGCAGCATAACGCCGCCAGAACCAAGATGCAGCGTGGTGGTATTGGCAGCCAGATAGCCAATCAGCACAGAGGTCGCAGCGCTGGCGATGCCGGTCATGTTGTGATGTTCTGCCAGCCAGTAGCGGTGGTAGCCGCGCTTTTCAGCCAGTCGAGCGAGATCAAGCGAGTGTGTGAAGGCCTCTTTTGCCGAAGACCCTTCAGGGATCGGCGCCAGATCCAGCACCGAGAACGGAATAGTTTTGTCAGTCATAACGGCTCACTTTGTTACCGGTTAATCTTTTAATACTGCATTAAAGATTAGCGAATGTTGTTAACAAAGTGAGCTATTAATCACGGCTGTAGTTCAAGACCTGCCAGCCGTTTCCAGTAGCCGTTGCAGTCGCTGTGGGCAGCAAGCGGTAATGGGGCAGTGCCATTTTCATTGGCGCGGAAGGCATCGAGCATGGCGAACGTGTCGCTGCCTGAAGGGGACAGACGCACAATATCAACCAGACCCTGCATCGATGTCAGCTCGTTGCCGAGGTTGTAAACATAGCCGCTCATGGTCTGGATGCCGTTGAGGACAAAGACCTGCTGATTCTCCTGCGACAGCACATCGCGCCCATTCGGGTATTTGATGCAGCAGGTTTCACACTCGTCTTTTGGACGGTCTTCAGAGCGTGCGGTAAAGCAGCGGGCAGAGTACGCCAGCGGCAGATGCCCGTAGCTCAGTACCTCTACTTCAAACTGATTGCGAATACCCAGCTCTTCACACTGGTTAAGCAGATTGACCAGCCAGTCACGGGACAGTTCTACCGGCATACACCAGCGCACCATGCCCTGCCTGAGCAGCAAACGCAGGGTTACCGCGTTGTAGCAGTTGAGTGCATGCCCGGCGACAAACGGCAGCTTACGCTCGGCGCACATGTTTACCACGCCGAGATCGCTGGCTTCCAACAGGAAGTCGCCGTTTTCGACATAGCGCTTCAGTTCTCCCAGCTCAGAGGAGGCCTGCACCAGCGCCAGCGTTGACAGCACCACCTGTTTACCGCTGCCAGCGAGCGATTTCGCCATATCGATCCAGTCGCCTACTTTGGTAGCGCGGCGTTTACTGCACACCGCTTCGCCAAGATAGATAACGTCGGCCTGGCTGGTGGCTGCCTGCTGATAAAAATCTTCCAGCGTTTCTTTCGGCCAGTACCACAGCACCGGCCCTAAGGAATATTTCATTGCTTCTCTCACTGCCATTTACGGTGATACGCGCCAAGCGTGGTCTGCGTGCCTTCGGACATTGAACCGAGCGTTTCCATCCACGCGGCCTGTGGGGCGTAGTTTTGCGGGTCGGCCATACAGCGGTCGATCGCCTGGCGCCACACTTTCGCCACCTGGCTGACGTAGGCCGGGCTACGCTGACGCCCTTCGATTTTCACCGAGGCAATATTGGCCGCCAGCAGTTCTGGCAGCAGCTCCAGCGTATTCAGGCTGGTGGGTTCTTCCAGCGCATGATAGCGCTCGCCATCAACCAGATAGCGGCCTTTACACAGCGTCGGATAACCGGCGTTTTCTCCGTCCTGATAACGGTCGATCAGCACTTCATTAAGACGGGATTCCAGCCCTTGTTGGGTCTGCTGCCAGCGAACAAAACGGGCAGGAGAGCAGGCGCCAACCGTATTAGGAGACTCGCCCGTCAGATAGGATGAAAGATAGCAGCGACCTTCCGCCATAATGCACAGACTGCCAAAGGCGAACACTTCCAGGGGAACTGGCGTGACGCGAGCGAGCTGCTTCACCTGGTGAATAGACAGTACGCGCGGCAGTACCACGCGGGCGACATCAAAGTTGCGATGATAGAAATTAATCGCCTCTTCATTGGTTGCAGATGCCTGAACAGAGACATGACGCTCAATATGCGGGTAGCGCTCTGCGGCATACTCAAGCATGGCGAGGTCGGCGAGGATCAGCGCATCCGCACCCAGTTGCGCCGCCATATCTACGGCACGTTGCCAGCGCGCGTAACCATCCGGATGCGCAAAGGTGTTAATCGCGATGTGCAGCTTACGGCGGTGCTGATGGACAAAACTCACCGCTTCCTGCAATTTTTTCTCGGTAAAATTAAGGCCGGCGAAATGACGGGCGTTGGTATCATCTTTCAGCCCGATGTAGACCGCATCAGCGCCGTTCTCGATGGCCGCCTTAAGCGCCGGGAGGTTTCCGGCAGGGCAGAGCAGCTCCATAATTTATCCTGAACGTTGCGCCGTAAAGGGCGCAGAAATGTTAACGAAGAGGGATTTTAGTTAACCTTGCTGAGACAATTTTTGATTTGAGGCAGTTAAAGTCGTATTGGTGATACCAATAAGAGGTAACAATTTCGTAGCGAATTGTTGATTTATGCCGCTATGTCGTTTATTTGATATGGCAAAATAGCAGGATAATTGAAACAGGGAGTAAAGCTCGTGTTGGATAAACTGCGTTCACGCTTAGTACATTTTGGTCCTTCTCTGATGAGTGTACCGGTTAAACTGACGCCCTTTGCGCTGAAGCGCCAGGTTCTGGAGCAGGTCCTGAGCTGGCAGTTTAGTCAGGCGCTGGCCGATGGGGAGCTGGAGTTTCTCGACGGTCGCTGGCTGAGCATTCATGTGCGTGACATTGGCCTTAAATGGTATACCTCTGTTGAGAACGATAAACTTATCGTCAGCCAGAATGCAGAGGCGGATGTGAGTTTTAGCGCGGATGCCAGCGATCTCCTGATGATCGCGGCGCGTAAGCAGGATCCGGATACGCTGTTCTTCCAGCGTCGCCTGGTGATTGAAGGTGATACAGAATTAGGGCTGTATGTAAAAAATCTGATGGACGCCATCGAACTGGATCAGATGCCTAAAGCGTTGCGCGTCATGCTGATGCAGTTGGCGGATTTTGTTGAGGCGGGAATGAAAACGTCGCCAGAAACCAAACAGACTTCGGTAGGTGAGCCATGCTGATTCGAGTTGAAATTCCCATTGATGCCCCAGGTATTGATGCATTGCTGCGTCGTTCATTTGAGAGCGATGCGGAAGCGAAATTAGTGCACGACCTGCGTGAAGACGGTTTCATAACGCTGGGTCTGGTTGCTACCGATGACGAAGGTCAGGTAGTGGGTTACGTCGCGTTCAGCCCTGTCGATGTCCAGGGCGAAGACCTGCAATGGGTCGGCATGGCGCCGCTCGCGGTGGATGAAAACTACCGTGGACAGGGCCTGGCGCGTCAGCTGGTCTATGAAGGACTCGATTCCCTGAACGAGTTTGGTTACGCCGCGGTGGTTACGCTGGGCGATCCGGCGCTGTACAGCCGCTTTGGTTTTGAGCTGGCTGCCCATCATGACCTGCGTTGCCGCTGGCCGGGCACCGAAAGCGCGTTCCAGGTTCATCGCCTGGCGGAAGATGCGCTGGAGGGTGTGACGGGCCTTGTGGAATACCACGACTACTTCAATCGTTTTTAAGCGCCGGGGGTTTGCAGGCTGCTCAGTAGTGCCTCAAGCCCTTCGCCTTCAACAAGGCGCTCTTTCTGCCGCTTTGTAAGCTGTTTGACGCGATATTCTAAGCGCAGGGCCAGCGAACGGTCGCCGACCTGAGCCGCAAATGCCAACGTGAGTTCTCCCTTTCCGCGCAGCGCCTTCGCGCCTTTCCCACTTTGATGCTGCTTATAGCGGCGCTGCACATCGGTGGTTATTCCGGTGTATAAGGCGTTGTCCGCAGTACGGATCAGGTACAGATACCAGGGTGTCATTGTCACCATCGACGTGATAATTTTCAGGCCTACAGTATAAAAGAGAACAGAAATGGAAACACTGACTGCGGTGACCCGCTGGCTGGCAAAGCAGCACGTCGTGACCTGGTGTGTACATCATGACGGTGAATTATGGTGCGCCAATGCGTTTTACCTGTTTGATGCGCAGAAGATGGTGTTCTATGTGCTGACCGAAGAAAAAACGCGCCATGCGCAGATGTCCGGGCCGCGCGCGCCGATTGCCGGCACGGTAAATGGTCAGCCCAAAACGGTCGCCCTGATTCGTGGCGTACAGTTTAAAGGGGAAATCCGGCGTCTTGAAGGGCAGGAGAGTGAAGCCGCGCGTAACGCCTACAACCGCCGTTTCCCGGTCGCCAGAATGCTGCCTGCGCCCGTGTGGGAGATTCGACTGGATGAAGTCAAATTCACGGACAACACGCTGGGCTTTGGCAAAAAAATGCACTGGCAACGTGATCTATAGTTAATAGAGTGATTAAAGAGTCAGGGGAAGATTAGCGATGAGTCAGGTATTAATAACAGGCGCAACGGGGCTGGTAGGCGGAAATTTGCTGCGTATGCTGCTCAATGAACCCCGGGTCAATGCCATCACGGCACCGACGCGTCGACCGCTGGCTGATACGGCTGGCGTCTATAATCCCTATGATCCGCAGCTAACCGATGCGCTGGCGCAGGTCACCGATCCGGTAGATATTGTCTTTTGTTGTCTGGGAACCACCCGGCGTGAAGCGGGTAGCAAAGAAGCGTTTATCCATGCTGACTATACGCTGGTGGTGGACACGGCCCTGACGGGGCGTCGGTTGGGCGCTCAGCATATGCTGGTGGTCAGTTCGATGGGTGCCAATGCCAATTCACCGTTTTTTTATAACCGGGTGAAAGGGGAAATGGAGCAGGCGCTGATCGCGCAAAATTGGCCGCGGCTGACGATTGTTCGGCCTTCAATGTTACTCGGAGAACGGGATAAACAGCGGGCGAATGAGAGGTTTTTAGCGCCGTTATTTCGGCTGCTACCGGGGAACTGGAAGTCGATTGAGGCGCGTGATGTAGCCCGGGCTATGCTGGCGGAGGCACTGGCGCCTGGACATGAAGGCGTTTCGATCCTGACCTCTTCCGAACTGCGCGAAAGAGCCAAATAAAATGCCGGAGAGGACGCTCTGGCGTCGCCATCCGGCATTTGTAGCTTGTCTTACTTAATAAACGTAAAAGCCGTAGTGACGCGTTTCACGCCGCTTACCCGGCTGGCGATGTCTGCCGCAGCCTTCGCTTCACGTTCAGTCACCAGACCCAACAGGAACACTTCCCCGTTTTCGGTGGTGACTTTCACGTTAGAGGATTTCACCTGATCGCTGGTCAGCAACTGGGAACGTACTTTAGTGGTTATCCAGGTATCGTTAGACGCATCGCCCAGGCCGATTGGCTGACCCTGACGGATCTCGTTAAAGACCTCAGTGGTACCTTCTACGCCCATCGCAATCTGTTTTGCTCGCGCAGACAGTTCGCTATTTGGCGACTGACCGACCAGCAGCACTTTACCCTGATACGCGCTCACGTTGATACGCGCCTCTTTCTTGATCTGGGCATCTTTCGACAACGCGGTATTGACGCGTAATTCCAGGGTTCCGTCATCTACCTGGGTGCCTACACTGCGAGGATCCGTCGCGGCTTTGGTGCCGACAGCAGCAGTTCCGACAACGGCGGCAGCGACACAGCCTTGCAGTAGCAGGGCAGCGATAATCACAGCAAGCGGCGAAAATGCCTTCATGTGTACTCCTTAATCATCCTGGTGAGGGAAAAGCGTGTTATCGATGAGATCGCAAAGGCAGTTGACCGTCAGCATATGCATTTCCTGAACGCGGGCGCTGTGGTGTGAAGGGATACGGATTTCAACATCCTGCGGCCCCAGTAACCCGGCCAGCTCCCCTCCGTCATACCCGGTCAGTGCGACAATTGTCATGTCGCGTGTCACGGCGGCTTCAACGGCTTTTACGATATCGCGGCTATTACCACGCGTAGAGATTGCCAGCAGAACATCACCTGCATGTCCCAGCGCACGGACTTGTTTTGCATAAACTTCGTCGTGCAGGCGATCGTTGGCAATCGCAGTTAAGACCACATTATCAGTATTTAGTGCAATCGCAGGTAAACTTGGGCGTTCTGTTTCAAAACGATTGATCATGCTGGCAGCAAAATGCTGTGCGTTGGCAGCGGACGTCCCATTACCACAACAGAGAATTTTGTTGCCATTGAGCAGGGACTGAACCAGCGTCATGGCTGCACGGGAGATCGCATCCGGAAGTGCTTCAGCCGCAGCTATCTGAGTTTGAATGCTTTCTGTAAAGCAGACTTTAATTCTATCTAACACGCTAATCCTTAAGAACCAGGCTCTGAATCTTCAACTATGAGCGGTCGTTGAACGCGTCCTTAAACCACTCAACATCATTTCCGGTGAAGGCTAACACATCGAACCGGCAATCCACAGTATCAAAACTTCCATTGTGGCGCGCAAGCCACAAGCGGGCAGTCTGTAATAATTTGTGTTGTTTGCTCCGGGTCACACTCGCCGCTGCACCGCCAAACTGGGCTGAGCGCCGATAGCGAACCTCAACAAATACGGTGGTGTTGCCTTCACGCATTATCAGGTCGATTTCGCCGCCACGCTCATGCACGTTGGCGGCGATAAAATGCAGTCCCTTGCTCTGCAGCCAGTCACGCGCGGTGGATTCCCACGCGTCACCGGTCTGTTTACTCGTTAACTGGCGGGGACGACTTGTCCTTGCTGGTATTTGAGCCATGATAACTTCCTGTTAATCACACAATCCTGCGTTGCGGTTAAGGCTCCGGTGTTGCCGTTAATTTCGAAACCCTGCACCTGACGCATTTGCGAGAAGTGGTTGGCAAGCGACCAGGCATCGACGCCCATCGCGTACATACGCGCCAGCGAGTAGTCGTTACGAACCGCGCCTAGCGCCTGCTGCATGAGAGGGGCGTTAGCGCCTGCCAGCATCGGAATTTCGCTGTACTGCAAGCCTTCCATCTCCAGACGGAAATCCGGGCCGGCAGTTCCCTGCGCGCTACGGGAGCTGGCGTACAGCGTGGCACCGCTCTGGCTACCGTTGCGCATGGCGATCATCGGCTTTATAAATGCAATTTCTTCCGGCGTTGCCAGAATATATACGGCATCAACACGACCGCTGCCGCCGGTGATTTGCGCATCGGTAGGTGCTGCCGGAATGGTCAGACCGCCAATCGTCACGCCAGGCTGCGCGGGTACAGAAGAGGCCACCGGGCTGCCCGTCAGGGAGATCCCCGAGCCGCCGTTGACGCCCATTTTCAGCTCAGCGGTGGAGCCGAACTTCTGCTGCAGCACCACGCCGCCACCCAGTTTTTGCCACTCCTGTGCAAAGGCGTTGGCAACGCGATCGCCTAACGAACTCCGCGGGATCAACAACAGCGGCGTCTGTTTTCCTTGATCGCGAATGTGGCGTGCTGCGTCGCGCGCTTCATCTTCTGGCGACAGAGCGAAGTAGCAGACGTTCGGCAGGTTTTTCACCGACTCCGGCTGATTAAGCGCCAGGACGTTTAATGGCGTGTTGCTTTTCATCAGCTCTTCAACATTGTTCTTCAACAGTGGGCCAACCACGATGCTGGCGCCATCCTGCTGAACCTGAGTCAGGATCTGATTCAGCGGTTGTGATGACGTGTCGTAGATTTTCAGCTCCGCGGACGGATTCGCTGGTGCGCTGGCGGTTGTTGGCTGCGCAGGCGCTGTTGGTTGTGAGGCTGTAGCTTCTGGCTGTGCTGGCGTCTCGTTGGTCAGATCGCTTACTGACGCCTGAGCTGGGCTGGCAACACCGTCAGTCGTTTGCGGCTGTTCCGTGGTCGTCGCAGCCGCTGTATCCGCAGCAGGCGCGGCAACAGCAGGGTCCGCTACGGGTTGAGTACCCATATTTTTCGCGGCTTCAAAGCCTTGCTGAATAGTACGGCCAAACACCGCAGCCTGACCGTTCAGCGGCAGCAGCAGAGCAATTTTGCTGGTGGAAGCGGGTTTAAAGCTCTGCACGTTAACCAACTGCGTTGGCAACAGTTTTGCCCCCGGGTTTTGTGGATAACGTTTCTGCCAGTCAGCAATACCGGCTTTCATCATGTCTGGATCGTTACGGTTATCGAACCAGACGCGCTGGAGATCTAACCAGCCTTGCAGCACGTTTTCATCCGCATTGATGACCAGCGTCTGCGCTTGCTCCTGGGTCATGGATGACAGAGCCTGCCAGGTGGCATCCATGTTTTTCTGCTTAGCGTTCGCGGCCAGCAGCGGTTCCTGGGCGATCAGGGCGCGCAGTAAAGTCAGCGATGGACGACCCTGGTTGACGTCGATTTGCGCCTGCCAGTATCTCGCCTGCTGGTTTTGATCAAAATCGGCGGGGGTTAGCTTATCCAGCAGGGCCTGTGCGCCAGCGACATCTTTCTGCGCGAGCTTAATTTCGACGGCCAGCAGTGACTGCTCACGACGCTGGGTATCGCTTAGCTTCTGTGGTAGCTGGTTGAACAGCTCGAAAGCCTGCTGGCTCTTGCCTTCTTTCAGCAGTGCACGAATGGCGAGTAATTGCCAGTTGGTCTTGCTATCATCTGAGCTTTGCTGCATTTGTTGCAGATAAAAGCCGGAATCAGCCTGCGCAGTGCCCTGCATATGGGCTGCACTCTGGTCTGGCGCCTGGGTGCCACAGCCTGCGAAAATCAGTGCAGCCAGAATGACTGGTAGCGCGCGTGCGGCTTTCAAACGAGAAAATGTTGAGGGTACCATACTGTATCCAGTGATATTTTTTTACTCAATGCTCAATATTAAATCGGCAATACGGACGACACAATGAAACAACACGAATCGGCGGATAATTCTCAAGGCCAACTCTTTATTGTACCTACTCCTATAGGAAATTTGGCTGATATTACCCAACGAGCGCTCGAAGTTTTACAAGCCGTTGATTTGATTGCCGCTGAAGACACTCGTCATACAGGACTTTTGTTACAACACTTCGCGATTAACGCGCGTTTGTTCGCTTTACATGATCACAACGAGCAGCAAAAGGCCGAAACGCTGGTGGCGAAGCTTAAAGAAGGGCAAAACATTGCGCTGGTTTCCGATGCCGGAACGCCGCTGATTAACGATCCTGGTTACCATCTGGTACGGACCTGTCGCGAAGCAGGGATCCGCGTTGTTCCCCTGCCAGGCCCTTGCGCGGCGATTGCTGCCCTGAGCGCTGCAGGTCTGCCTTCAGACCGCTTTTGCTATGAAGGTTTTCTGCCTGCCAAATCGAAAGGGCGTCGTGATGCGATGAAAGCCATTGAGGCTGAACCGCGTACGCTTATTTTTTATGAATCCACCCACCGTTTGCTGGATAGCCTGGAAGACATGGTTGCCGTCTGGGGCGAATCCCGCTACGTGGTGTTGGCGCGTGAGTTGACCAAAACCTGGGAAACCATTCACGGTGCGCCGGTCGGCGAACTGCTGGCGTGGGTCAAGGAAGATGAAAACCGTCGTAAAGGCGAAATGGTGCTGATTGTCGAAGGACACAAAGCGCAAGAAGACGACCTTCCGGCTGATGCGCTGCGTACGTTGGCCTTATTGCAGGCAGAGCTGCCGCTGAAAAAGGCCGCCGCACTGGCCGCTGAGATCCACGGCGTGAAGAAGAATGCGCTGTATAAGTACGCGCTGGAACAGCAGGGGGAGTAACAGTGAGCACCTACCAACCACCTTTCGTCATCACTCCATTGATCCTCAATCAAGTCATTGAAATTGGGGAGTTGATGGGGAATTGGGCGGCGATGGCTGGTAGGGCATCTCCTCTTTTGCGCAAAGAGAATCGTATTCGCACTATTCAGGCCTCTTTAGCGATTGAGCATAATTCGTTGACTACGGAACAAGTCACCGCTCTGATGGAGGGGAAACGTATTCTGGCTCCGGCTAAAGATATACAGGAAGTCAGAAATGCGATTCTGGCCTATGAAAAAATGTCAGAGTGGAAAAGTGAAAGACTCTCCGATCTTTTACAGGCACATCAAATCCTGATGATGGGACTTGTCGATAACCCGGGTCAATTGCGATCCGGCAATGTCGGTGTTTACAGGGAGAAACAGCTTATCCATATGGCCCCACCGGCGTCACAAGTTCTTCGATTGATGAATGACCTACTGGGCTGGTTAAAAACGACAGAGCTCCACCCACTGATTGCTGGTGCTATTTTCCATTATGAATTTGAATTCATTCATCCTTTTGCCGACGGCAATGGACGGATGGGCCGGTTGTGGCAGACATTAATCCTCCGTGAGTGGCGATCGGAATTGGCGTGGTTACCAGTAGAGACACTGATCCACTACCAACAGGATCGCTACTACCAGGTGTTAGGGCAGTGCGATCGGCAAAGTAGCTGCACGCCATTTATAGAATTTATCCTTGAAAACATCATCTCTGCTTTGCAAGAGGGATTGGGGAAATCATCAGCCCTGTCGGAAGAAATGTCGGAAGAAATGTCGGAAGAAATGTCGGAAGAAATGTCGGAAGAAATGTCGCCTGATTTACTGGATATTGAAAAACGCATACTACAAATCTTGTCGAATCAGCCAGGCAGATCCGCCAAAAGTATCGCTGATGAGTGTGAAATCTCAGCCCGAACTGTAGAACGCTATCTGAAAGCGTTGCAGCTAAAAGGCAAACTGCAACGCGTTGGCGCGACGAAAGGGGGGCTATGGAGGGTAATTTAAACGACCAGCAGTTCAACCCCTGTTTTGGCCAGCGCTGATTTATCCTGTTTGCTGATACTGTCGTCGGTTATTACGCAGTTAATCTTCTCCATTGGAAGTACCTGATTAAAACCTCGTCGGTTAAATTTTGTTGCATCCAGTACGGCAATAACCTTATGTGCCGCAGCAGCCATCACGCTACTAATCGAATAGCCTTCGTTGAATGTCGTTATACCATTAGTGGCATCAATCCCGTCGGCGCCAACGAACATCAGGTCTGCGCTTATCCCTTGAAGGGAACGTTCAGCGATAGTGCCATGCATTGAATGAGTTTTGTGACGCACCGTGCCGCCGCAGACGACCAGCGTAATGTCTTTGTTTTCCGATAACGTAAACGCAGCGGGCAGGCTATTGGTAATAACTGTGATATTACTTTTTCGGTTTAGCGCCTCAGCGATCAGTAAGGTCGTGCTTCCGCTATCCAGAATCACGGTCATTCCTTCCTCGACCATTGCCGTTGCAGCCTGAGCGATCCGCTTTTTGGGATCGCTGGCAAGCTGATACCGGTCTTCTAATAATACTTCCTGATTGTCACCTTCAGCCAGATGGCTTCCTGGTTTTGCCGCACCGCCATGAAAACGGGTGACCAGACCCTTCTCTTCTAATAACCGCAGGTCGGCGCGAATGGTTACTTCAGAAATACCAAAGGTATTCGAAAGATCCATTACCAGTACGCTACCTTGCGTATTAATCAGGTCGACAATTTTATTCCTTCTCTCAAATGAGTTCATATTGATTTGCCTGATAATTTGACTGCCACTAGTTTAATCGAAGGATTGCGAAAGGTGAACGCTAAATTTCGAAAGTAAATGTGAGCCAGCGCAGGTTGCTGGCTCGTTGGGTCAGGAGTGTTTGAGCAGAATTTTCCCCTGCATCGGCGCGCCATTGAGTGACTTGACTGCGCTGGCAAAGCTGTCGGCATCACCACTGTGGGCAATTAACGGCTCAAGCTGTAAGCGTTTCTCCGTGAGTAAACGGGCAGCGGTTTCCCACTCTTCTCCAGGCCATGGGCTGGAATAGTTCATCCAACTGCCAAGGATGGTTAACTCTTTACGCAATATTTGCCCAAAAACACCTGAAGCTAGCGCCAGATCGTGATGCAGCGTACCGACTAATGCCAGTTGAGCGCGAGGTCCGGCAATTTCGATCGACAGAGTAACAGTTTGTGGGGTTCCCGCAGTCTCCAAGATGAGTTGGTCAAATTGAATGTTCTCCAGACCGGAGTGGATCTCGGTCGCACTCATCTCCCGACTGTTAAACACATAGGTTGCACCCAGTTCTTTTGCTAACGCCAGCTTCTGCGGGTTGATATCAATCGCCGTGATGCTTTTTGCGCCGAGTTCGCGAGCACATTGCATTGCCAGTAAACCGATAGTACCTGCACCAACGATGATCACGTTTTTGCCTTCGCATCCCTGAGCGAGGTGAAAAGCATGCAGGCCAACGGTAATGGGCTCAATGAATGCGCCATCATCAATCGGCATTTCTGAAGGCAGGCGGAACAGGTTGGCGCGTTTTACCACCACATATTCTGCATTGCCGCCTTCGCTGCGCGATCCGACAAACTGATATTGCTTACACAATGAGAAATATCCACGCTCGCACTGAGGACAGTGGAAGCAGGGGAGCAGCGGTACGCAGGCAACGGCATCTCCGGGTTGTAGATCGGTTACGCCCGCGCCGTAAGACTCAACATAGCCACTGAACTCATGCCCAAGTGTGATTGGATAATAGTGAGCGCCATGATTGAAGACTCGGGGAATATCTGAGCCGCAAAGCCCTGAACTGACCACCTTGACCAGTACATCTTCATCAGTTTGTAGTTGTGGTATGGGACGTTCTTCAACGCGTACGTCGCCCTCAGCGTGAATAACCACTGATTTCATAAGTGTCTCCAGAAAAGTGAAGGGGAGCAAATGCTCCCCAGAAATTAAGATGCGGTCTGGCTTTCTGTTATGGCTGCCGCTTTTTCAGCCGCCACGAAATTACGCGCCCGACGCCAGGTCAGCAGTACACCCAACAGGTAAATAGCACCGATAATGATGAAACCCACCACGTTCTGCCAGGTGAAGAGCTGGATTAGCAGCCAGGTGATTGGGGAACCGCCCTGGTCCATTGAAGCCACCATGCCACCGGCTTTCAATGCGCCCGCATTGGCGGCTAGCTGGGTATGTAAACCAATGGTTTGCGTGGCTATCCACAGGGTGATACCCATGATGATGACGCCGGAGATCAGCGTGCGGAAAAGGTTTCCCTGATGAACGGCTACCGCCATGGCGACAAAGAAACCAATGGTCGCGAGATCGCCGAATGGCAGAACCTGGTTTCCTGGTACCAGAACGGCAATCAGAATGGTCAGCGGGATAAAGATAAGACTGGCGGAAACCACTGACGTATGGCCGAGCAGTAGCGCAGGATCCAGGCCAATCAAGAACTCTTGGCCACCAAATTTTGCCTGCAGGCGCTTGCGAGCATGCTTTGCAATGGGAGTGAGTCCATCCATAATCGGTTTAATGACGCGCGGCATGAGCAACATAACGGCAGCTGTTTTCACCGCCAGTTGGAGCACTGCTTTAACGTCATACCCTGCCAGCATGCCGATCACTAACCCCATCACAAAACCGACGGTCACGGGCTCGCCGAAGGGGCCGAAGCGTTTTTGTACATCGTCCGCACTGAAATGAATGCGGTTCAGACCTGGGATTTTTTCAATGATCGTATCAACCAGGACCGCTATCGGGCCCAGATATGCCGAGGAACCATGTGGAATGGCGATGCCTTCCAGACCAAAAAAGTCGCGCGTGTCTTTGGCAAACCAGTCTCCCAGTTTGTAGACGAAGGCGGCATGAACAACCACACCGAGGATGCCCAACCAGTATGAACCGGTCGCCAGATGCAACATGGCGCCGGTAAACGTCATATGCCAGATATTCCAGATGTCGACATTCACCACACGGGTCATGCGGGTAACCAGCATCAGGATATTCACCCCAATGGCGACAGGAATCGCAATTAACGCAATTTGCGAAGCCCAGGTCATCGGTGATGAACCAGGCCAGCCGACATCGATGACGTGCAGGTTAATTTGAAACTGTTCTGCCATTGCTTTTGCGGCAGGTCCAATAGAGTCCAGCATCAGGCCGATTACCAGGCCGATGCCGACAAACCCAATCCCGATATGCAGACCAGATTTGAAACAATCCCCGAGCTTCATTCCCAGCAATTTTGAGAAGATGATGATCACTAACGGCAGCATAACCGTTGGACCTAAATCGAGGATATAACGCATTATTTCGCTAAACATGGCGTTACCCCACGAGGATGGTCAGGATTTTTTGCTGCAATGCTTCGATACCCACGCCTGAGACAAAAGGCATGCCGTGAACCACCGGGATATCGCCAAATGTACGGTCAACGCGAGCCGTGGTACAAATGAGGTCTGCGCCGTCCATATAGGTTTCGATTTCTGTTACACGACACTGAACCAGGTCGAGTTGTATATTGTTGGCTTCACAGAGTTCTTTAATTTCTTCTGCAGCCATTGTTGAAGTTGCTACAGCACCGCCACAGGCCACAATTACTTTACGTTTCATAGGGTATTCCTTTTATTATCAGTTTTTTATCAAATCTGGGCACAGAGCTCAGACTCAAGGATTTTTTCCCGAAAGAGCATTGCCAGTTCTGCATCGGGCGCATTCAGTAATGCTTCAATGGTGTTCGGGTTTTGTAGCTCACTAAACAGACGACGCAGGAGCTTCAGTTGTGCCGTCGGGTTCTCAACGATTAAGGCGATAATTAAAGAGACGGCGATCTCTTCATCATCATCCGCTTGTTGAAAGTTGACCGGTGTATCCGGGCGAATCAGATAGATAGCAGGAGATTTAGCATGGACAGCTTCACAATGTGGAATCGCAACGGCATGACGTTCCAGCGCTATTCCAGTTGGAAAGGTTGCTTCACGCTCAATCAGGGCCTGCGGGTAACTTTCGTGCACGACCCCTTTGGCCAGCATCTCCTCCCCAATATGTGTCAGCGCATGCTGACACGAGCTAAAGTTAATTCCTGTTCGGACAAAAAGTTGGCTCATATATTCTCCTGATTTCAGGCAAGTGCTGGTGCGCAACCAAAGCGATAGGCGCGCAGAACGTCCTGAATTTTGTCGATAATCAGATTGTGTGGCGTCGCGGTTAACGTTCCTTCAGACAGACGCTCAAATTGCACGGGCATAAATTGGCTAATTAGCCCCAGTGGTAAAGCGACGTCATTAAGATTGGTTATTAATTTCTCTACGCTTTGACGAATGCGGGGATGCGGCCAGTAGTAACGAATACGGTCGGAGAGACTGAAGTGAATATCAACCATCGCCTGACTCCAGGTTGGGCGATAGTATTTTTTCCAGTAGTCCGGTTCATTCAACATAACTTCGTCAATCACTTCCAATACCCGGCTTCTTTGCTCCGGAGATACCAGTTCATTTTCCATTTGCGCAAGGGCAAAAATAGCTTCACGCAGAGCGAAGGTGAGTGCTGGACCCACTTTCAAAATCGCATAGTGATCGCGTACCAGCGCACGGTATGCCTGGCGGGTTTGATAATCTGTGGAATGCGCTTCGTAGACCATTGGGGTCTCTTTGATCCAGGCGGAAAGCGCTTTTGCAGCTTGTGGCTGATAGTGAATAATTTGAGTGTGATCGAATTCGACGCCGGGCTGGACCACAATGGCGATTACGCGCGTTAACGCTTCTTCAAGCCCTAATGCACTGAAGGCAACCTGATGGGTTTCCAGTGTCCGGGCGGCATCTTCTTCACGTGTGACATGAACGCTACCGATGGTGGTGGCTTCTCCACCAGGTACGGGAACTTCAGTGCCAATCACGTAAGTCAGTTGGCGTTTCTGTTCTTCGGTTGCTGTTGATTCTGCTGCCTGGCAAAGTATGGCTGCTCGCTGAGCAACAACCATCGGGTCTAGCGGTGTCGGATCGTCAGCGCAGGACATTGAAGCATCAAGATGGATTTTGCTGAATCCTGCGGCGACGTAAGCTTTAATCAAGGCTACGGATTTCTCCATCGCTTCTGCCGCTACTTCATTTTGCCAGCAGTTAGGGCCGAGGTGATCGCCCCCCAGGATCAGTCTTTCTCGAGGGAAGCCAATTTCTTGTGCGATGCCATAGACAAAATCACGGAAATCGGCGGGTTTCATCCCGGTATAGCCACCAAACTGATTAACCTGATTAGACGTTGCTTCGATCAGAACTTTACTGTCCGTATTGAGATCAAAGCGTAATGCGGATTCAATGACCAACGGATGTGCTGAACAAACAGAACAAATACCTAAATGTTCACCTGCTTTATGACGAGAGATTATTTCTTTCACTTCTATCTCCGATATCTTTTGTTTATCTTCATAATATTTTTGGATTGAAGGCAAAGGGTAAAAGCAGCTTTCGTGATCCAGCTTTAAAACAGACCTTTGCCAGAATTCATACAATTCATATTAATCAGTTACTTATAGTTTTCCTTCGCAACCGCAGTCGGCAATGACTTTACGTACCACTTCTTTCATGGCGGCTTTTGCTGGCATCATGTAATGCCGTGGGTCATTCGCATTGGTATTTGTACTCAGATAGGTTTTGAGTGCGCCAGAAAAGGCGATTTTGAGTTCGGTAGCGACGTTGACTTTGCAGATCCCTAAAGAGATGGCACGCTTAATATCATGTGCTGGCAGGCCGGATGCGCCATGTAGAACCAGTGGAATATCAACGGACTGACGAATTTCTGTTAGCCGTTCAAAATCCAGTTTAGGTTCAGTGCTATACAGTCCATGAGCTGTGCCAATCGCGACCGCCAGTGAGTCGATACCGGTTTTTTCCACGAACTCCCGAGCCTGTTCTGGGTGGGTATAAAGCGCATCTTTTCCGTCCACGATTAGGTCATCTTCTTGTCCACCCAACCGTCCGAGCTCAGCTTCAACGCTAACGTCATAGCGGTGGCAGTAATCCGTTACGTGTTTAACTAACGCAATGTTGTCGACAAACGGCAGATGGGAACCATCGATCATGACGGAGCGAATACCTGTAGCGACTTTCTCTTCAATATCGGTGGCGCTTTCATGGTGATCGAGATGGATGGCGAGAGGATGGTTCCAGCATCTTGCCAGTTCACTGGCGATTGCAACGATATTACCGACACCGGCATAGCTAAAAGTGCCAGGCGTGCCGGCGACGATCAACGGAGAGCGTAGTTCGGCTGCTGTTTCCACGACAACCTGTAAGGTCTCCAGGTTGTGAATGTTAAACGCCGGTACGGCATAGCCTTCTCGCTGTGCCTTCTTCAGCATCATTTTGCTTGAGATGATAAACATACTTCCTCCGAAGTCTTTCGATTGCTTTCTTCGAAATAAAGTATAGGGTTTCGTAACGTTTTTTTGTGATTTCGATCTGATAAATGAAAGTTTCGAAAGAAAAGGGAGGGTTGCGAAAGTATATGGCAAAAAAAAAAGCATGCCCGAAGGCATGCTCATGAAGAAAAAACGTGGATAATCAGGTCACTGGCGCCGGGTTAAACACCGCCAGTTGGTTATGCAGTCCCCATTGATCCGAGAAGGTTTTCTTACGCCCGCTGGCGACGTCGAGAATAAACTCGAACAGTTTCAGACCCACGTCTTCAATGGTTTCTTCGCCGGTGGCGATGGTGCCTGCGTTGATGTCCATCAGGTCAAACCAACGGTTGGCCAGCTCGGTACGGGTCGCCATTTTTATCACCGGCACGGCCATCAGGCCGTACGGCGTACCGCGTCCGGTGGTGAACACCTGCACGGTGATCCCGGAAGCGACCTGCTGCGTACCGCAGACAAAATCACTGGCGGGTGTAGCCGCGTAAATCAGGCCGCGTTTGGTTGGGCGTTGGCCCGGCGACAAGACTTCGACAATCGCGCTCTTGCCAGACTTGGCAATAGAACCCAGCGCTTTTTCCACCACGTTTGCCAGACCGCCTTTCTTGTTGCCTGGAGAAGGGTTGGCGCTGCGATCCGTTTTGCCCATATCAAGGTAGTTATCGTACCAGGCCATCTCTTCAAGCAGGCGTTTACCTACTTCTTCGTTAATCGCACGTGGGGTCAGAAGATGGATGGCATCGCGCACTTCGGTAACCTCAGAGAACATTACGGTGGCGCCGCAGCGTACTAACAGGTCGGAGGCATAACCGACCGCCGGGTTGGCCGTCACGCCTGAAAACGCATCGCTGCCGCCGCACTGCATGCCGACCACCAGTTCTGACGCCGGGCAGGTTTCACGCTGGCGTTGATTGAGTTTTGCCAGATGGTGTTCGGCCACCTGCAAAATATCGGCAACCATCGATTGAAAGCCAACGTGTTTTTCATCCTGCAGGCTGACGATGCTCGCGCTTTCGACCGGAATACTTTTCACATCGTGCGTGCCTTCCAGCAGGCGCTCTGGCTGCAGTTTTTCGCAGCCGAGGCCAATGACCATCACTTCACCGCCAAAGTTCGGGTTTAGCGCAATATTGTGAATGGTACGAATCGGCACGATGGCGGCTGGGGCATTAATCGCCACGCCGCAGCCGTACAGATGATTGAGTCCGACCACGCCGTCAACGTTCGGGTATTTGGGCAGCAGATCGCGCTCAATGATTTTCACCACATAATCCACCACGCCCGCCACGCAGTGCACGCTGGTGGAAATACCGAGCAGATTCTTGGTGCCGACACTACCGTCCGCATTGCGATAACCTTCGAAGGTGTAACCCTCAAGAGGCGGCAGCGGCTCTGGCACTTTGGTTGCCAGCGGCAGCGTCTCCAGCGGCGGGGCCTTGGGTAGCTCAACCATTGATTCATCAATCCAGCTGCCGCGTGGGATATCGCGAACGGCATAGCCTATCACTTCGCCATAACGCACGATTTCGCCGCGAACAGGAATATCCAGGAGCGCCACTTTATGTCCCTGGGGAATATGTTCAATGAGTTCCAGTCCGTCTGGAAAACGCGTCCCAGCTTTCAGACCATTGTCATTGACAATTATCGCCACATTATCTGTTTCGTGAACTTTAATATAAAACGCCGTTGGCGATTCTTGTCTGATTTCGATGTCGGCCATTGTCCAGTATTCTCCAACAAGGTGGTGATAATAGTGTGGATATTTATATTTTGAATCTAATTATAAGTAATAAAGATTCGGTATCGTGAAATAAGAATGTCAGGAGTTTATCGCCAAGAATGTGATGATGATCACTTAAACTCAGCAAGGCCGCCCCACCAGGGGTAGTAATACGTAAATGTGTGCATTAGCGCCCATGCATGTGTGCATCTGCCCAAAACATTATTTTAATAACGCATGTTTAATGAGCGCTTGCACAATGATTAACGTTGCGCTGCTGATTATACTAAATCACGGTTTCATAGCGTCTGATAAATTATTATGCGTTCTTATTATCAGTAATTTATCACCAGGAATATCTACCCAATAATAATAAAAATTTAATGTACCCGAGGTAATTAGAATGATTCTGGATACAGTTGTCGAGAAAAAGAAAGGCACGCACACCCGTTACTTAATATTGCTGATAATATTTATCGTTACAGCCGTTAACTATGCGGACCGTGCAACGCTGTCAATTGCCGGCACGGAAGTGGCGAAAGAGTTACAGCTCAGTGCCATCTCAATGGGGTACATTTTCTCCGCTTTCGGCTGGGCTTACCTGTTAATGCAAATCCCCGGCGGCTGGCTGCTGGATAAGTTCGGTTCTAAGAAAGTCTACACCTACAGCCTGTTCTTCTGGTCGCTGTTTACCTTCCTGCAGGGCTTTGTCGACATGTTCCCGCTGGCCTGGGCGGGTATTTCAATGTTCATCATGCGCTTTATGCTGGGCTTCTCGGAAGCGCCGTCCTTCCCGGCGAATGCCCGTATTGTGGCAGCCTGGTTCCCGACGAAAGAGCGCGGTACGGCGTCCGCAATTTTTAACTCCGCACAGTATTTCTCTCTGGCGCTGTTTTCGCCGCTGCTGGGCTGGCTGACCTTCGCCTGGGGCTGGGAACACGTCTTTACCGTGATGGGCGTGATTGGTTTTGTGCTCACCGGACTGTGGGTAAAGTTTATTCATAACCCAACCGATCACCCGCGTATGTCGCAAGAAGAGCTGAAGTTTATCTCTGAAAACGGCGCGGTCGTGGATATGGACCATAAAAAGCCGGGTGATGTGAAGTCAGGCGGTCCTAAACTGCATTATATCAAGCAGTTGCTCACTAACCGTATGATGCTCGGCGTGTTCTTCGGACAGTATTTTATCAACACAATTACCTGGTTTTTCCTCACCTGGTTCCCGATTTACCTGGTACAGGAAAAAGGCATGTCGATCCTGAAAGTGGGCCTGGTGGCTTCGATTCCTGCGCTGTGCGGATTTGCCGGTGGCGTACTCGGCGGCGTGTTCTCTG
Organism: Citrobacter braakii; assembly: GCF_002075345.1. Taxonomy (GTDB): domain Bacteria; phylum Pseudomonadota; class Gammaproteobacteria; order Enterobacterales; family Enterobacteriaceae; genus Citrobacter; species Citrobacter braakii. Next base: position 177,145 of record NZ_NAEW01000007.1, on the reverse strand, counting down.
ATTATCTGATTAAACGTGGCTTCAGCATCACTCTGGCACGTAAGCTGCCGATTGTGCTCGGAATGCTGCTCGCCTCGACCATTATTCTGTGTAACTACACCGATAACACCACCCTGGTGGTGGCGCTGATGGCGCTGGCGTTCTTCGGTAAAGGCTTCGGGGCGCTGGGATGGCCGGTGATTTCCGATACTGCGCCGAAAGAGATTGTCGGTCTGTGCGGTGGGGTATTTAACGTATTTGGCAATGTGGCTTCCATCGTCACCCCGCTGGTGATTGGGTATCTGGTGAGCGAGCTGCACTCATTTAATGCTGCGCTGATGTTTGTAGGGTGCTCGGCGCTGATGGCAATGGTTTGCTACCTGTTTATTGTCGGTGACATTAAACGTATGGAATTGCAGAAATAAACAAAGGTGTAAGCGATGAATAACACGATTTTTCCGAATAAGTTTAAAGCGGCTCTCGCGGCGCAACAGATTCAGATCGGCTGCTGGTCTGCATTAGCCAGCCCAATCAGTACCGAAGTTTTAGGCCTGGCGGGTTTTGACTGGCTGGTGCTGGACGGCGAACACGCACCGAACGACATATCGACGTTTATCCCGCAATTGATGGCGCTGAAAGGCAGCGCCAGCGCGCCGGTAGTGCGTGTACCGACCAACGAGCCGGTAATTATCAAACGCCTGCTGGATATCGGATTTTACAACTTCCTGATCCCGTTCGTGGAGACGGAGGAAGAGGCGGTGAACGCCGTGGCGTCGACCCGCTATCCGCCGGAAGGTATTCGCGGTGTGTCCGTATCCCATCGCGCCAATATGTTTGGCACCGTACCGGACTACTTTGCGCAGTCGAATAAGAACATCACCATCATCGTGCAGATCGAAAGTCAGCAGGGCGTCGATAACGTTGACGCAATCGCGGCGACAGAAGGCGTCGACGGGGTCTTCGTCGGCCCAAGCGATCTGGCTGCGGCGTTAGGCCACCTCGGCAATGCGTCACACCCTGATGTGCAGAAAGCTATCCAGCACATTTTTGCCCGCGTGAAAGCACACGGCAAACCAAGCGGCATTCTGGCCCCGGTAGAGGCGGATGCGCGTCGTTATCTGGAGTGGGGCGCGACGTTTGTTGCCGTTGGCAGCGATCTTGGCGTGTTCCGTTCAGCCACGCAAAAATTGGCTGATTCTTTTAAGAAATAACCACCCTCGACAGTAGAGAGAGATAAAGACATGACAATGAAAGTTGGTTTTATTGGCCTCGGTATTATGGGTAAACCAATGAGTAAAAACCTCCTCAAGGCAGGTTACTCGCTGGTGGTTGCTGACCGTAACCCGGAATCCATTGCGGAAGTGATTGCCGCAGGCGCAGAAACCGCCGCCACGGCGAAAGATATTGCCGAGCAGTGCGATGTGATCATCACCATGCTGCCGAATTCTCCGCATGTGAAAGAAGTGGCGCTGGGAGAGGGCGGCATTATTGAAGGGGCGAAACCGGGGACAGTGCTGATCGACATGAGCTCCATCGCGCCGTTAGCCAGCCGTGAAATCAGCGACGCACTGAAAGCGAAAGGCGTGGATATGCTGGATGCGCCGGTAAGCGGCGGCGAACCGAAAGCTATCGACGGTACTCTGTCGGTGATGGTTGGCGGTGATAAAGCGATTTTTGACAAATATTACGATCTGATGAAGGCGATGGCAGGTTCCGTGGTACATACCGGTGATATCGGCGCGGGTAACGTCACCAAGCTGGCGAATCAGGTGATTGTGGCGCTGAACATTGCGGCGATGTCGGAAGCGCTGACGCTGGCGACCAAAGCGGGCGTAAACCCGGATCTGGTGTATCAGGCGATCCGTGGTGGGCTGGCGGGAAGCACCGTACTGGATGCGAAAGCGCCAATGGTTATGGACAGAAACTTTAAGCCGGGTTTCCGTATCGACCTGCATATTAAAGATCTGGCGAACGCGCTGGATACCTCTCATGGCGTTGGCGCTCAGTTACCGCTGACTGCTGCAGTCATGGAGATGATGCAGGCGCTACGCGCTGATGGGCTGGGCACCGCCGATCATAGCGCACTCGCATGCTACTACGAAAAACTGGCGAAAGTGGAAGTCACTCGCTAACAAGAAGGGCGCGGATGCGCGCCCTGTATTTCTTGCCTTGCGCGGCACTGTCAGGCTACATAACTATGAAAATCGTAATTGCCCCAGACTCTTATAAAGAAAGCCTTTCTGCCACCGAGGTAGCTCAGGCAATAGAAAAAGGATTTCGGGAAATTTTCCCCGATGCGCAATATGTTTCTGTCCCGGTTGCCGATGGTGGTGAAGGAACGGTCGAAGCCATGATTGCCGCTACGCAGGGGAGTGAACATTCAGCGTGGGTGACAGGGCCGCTGGGCGAAAAAGTGAATGCCTACTGGGGCATGTCTGGAGATGGTAAAACCGCGTTTATCGAAATGGCGGCAGCCAGCGGTCTGGCGTTAGTTCCTCCTGAAAAGCGTAACCCGTTAGTTACCACGTCGCGCGGCACTGGGGAGTTGATTTTGCAGGCGCTGGATAGCGGTGCGCAGAGCATCATTATTGGTATTGGCGGCAGTGCGACCAACGACGGCGGCGCGGGTATGGTGCAGGCGCTGGGGGCGAAACTCTGCGACGCCAACGGGACAGAGATTGGCAACGGTGGTGGAAGCCTGGAGAGTCTGAACACCATCGATATAACGGGCCTGGATCCGCGCTTAAAAACCTGCTCAATTCGCGTGGCCTGCGATGTGACCAATCCACTTACCGGCGATACTGGCGCTTCGCGCATTTTTGGCCCGCAGAAAGGGGCGACGGAAGAACGCATTATCGAACTGGACCGCAATCTGTCTCACTATGCCGACATCATTAAAAAATCGCTGCGGGTTGATGTGAAAGACGTTCCTGGCTCTGGTGCGGCAGGCGGAATGGGCGCCGCGTTAATGGCTTTTTTAGGTGCGGAGCTGCGCAGTGGTATTGAGATTGTGACCCAGGCGCTCAATCTGGAAGAGCATATTCATGACTGTACGCTGGTGGTGACCGGAGAAGGGCGGATTGACAGCCAGAGCATTCACGGCAAAGTGCCGGTGGGTGTGGCGAATGTCGCGAAGAAGTACCACAAGCCGGTAATTGGTATTGGCGGCAGCCTGACGCGCGATGTGGAGGTGGTGCATCAATATGGTATCGATGCGGTGTTTAGCGTATTAACCACCATCAGCACGCTGGAAGAGGCCTTTCGTGGGGCATTTGATAATATTTATCGCGCTTCAAGAAACATCGCCGCCACGTTGGCGATAGGAATGCGCAGTGCGGGGTGACAATGCCCCGCAAACCCTCTATACTGCGCGCCGAAGCTGACCAGACAGTCGCCGCTTCGTCGTCGTCCTCTTCGGGGGAGACGGGCGGAGGGGAGGAAAGTCCGGGCTCCATAGGGCAGGGTGCCAGGTAACGCCTGGGGGGGAAACCCACGACCAGTGCAACAGAGAGCAAACCGCCGATGGCCCACGCAAGTGGGATCAGGTAAGGGTGAAAGGGTGCGGTAAGAGCGCACCGCGCGGCTGGTAACAGTCCGTGGCACGGTAAACTCCACCCGGAGCAAGGCCAAATAGGGGTTCACAAGGTACGGCCCGTACTGAACCCGGGTAGGCTGCTTGAGCCAGTGAGCGATTGCTGGCCTAGATGAATGACTGTCCACGACAGAACCCGGCTTATCGGTCAGCTTCACCTCTTTATAAAACCCCGCTTCGGCGGGGTTTTTGCTTTCTGGGCTGCGATTCAGCCAGCAGAGCAAGGTTTATATTTTCCCGTCTCTACTCAGTAATGAGCCAACCTGATAACAGCAAGGAAATAAATCAAGAAAATAAATAATGAAAGGTTATGCCGCAATGCTTTGTGGATTGTTGGTGGCCTTCAAAGCCAGAGCCGGGCATGTAGCTATGAACAACCCGGAGCAGGCAATCATGGCTAATGGACAGACCCCATATGTGTAGAGCAACAGTATTTGTACGTTTAACTACATCACTAAGTCGAAAGAATGCCTATACAGCAAAATCTTTTATACTTCGCAAACTGAATAAAATTGCATAAAACATCCATTTTATGGATGTATCAAAACGCAGTTTCACTTTAACTGAAAAAATACTTTCGACTAATGATCGTTATTTGTACAATTCCCTCTCAGCAATTTCTCCATAGTAAATAGAGGGATTTATGGCCAGAGCGCTGGTAAGGCTAGGAGACAAGACCACGAGCGGTGGAGAGGTTATTTCCGCTTCCTCAACGATTATTGAAGACAGGAATATTGCGCTAAGTGGCGATATGGCCTGGTGTCCGAAAGAAACCTGCAATGGACCATTTCAGATAAATGGTACGGCATACTACTTTGCGGAAAACAAACCCTGCGTTGCCACTGGTGATCAGGTGTTGTGTAACTGCAAAAACAATCAGGTAATGGGCACGACAACACTCTGGGTAGAAGACAGCCCTGGCGATCCTTTCGAAGAGCACCAAAAGCGGGCGGCAGAATGGCCCATTAACCAAGCGATTGCCGCTGCGGCAGCCTCAAGTGCATTACCTGTTTTTGCTAAATCCTGTCTGCGGGGAGAAGGTTGTACCGACGCAGGAACAGATCAGGAATCCGTTGATAATTTTGGGCATGCTGGCTACTACCGGGCGCTGCCCCAACCGAAAGAAACTGGATCGGAACCCGTCCAGCACGCGCAGGCAGCAAAGAAGCATAAACCCGCCGAACCGACCTCACCACCAGAAGATAATCACCCGTGGTATAAGCGCCTTTTCAGCTCCCCGGATGCCCCTAAAGCGGCAGCGACCGCAGGGATGGCAACAGCAAGAGCCGCGACGACAGCAGGGGTCACCACTGATGTTGCAATTGAGGCTGGATATGCAGCATTGCAAAAAATCGGGGGAAATCTTTCTGCTGCTGGCCGTTGGATAGTCCCCAACCCCACCACCGTTTTTCTGTTTGGCATATTCTACTCGCCAAAACTCAACAGCGGCGAACAGGACTACATCGATAAAATGCGGCTTGAGCAGGCCGCACGGAATAAAGAAGATGTTCCAACGCGCGTTCGCTTTCGCTGGGAAGCAGAGCAAAACGGGATGATAAGGCCGAAAGGTTTTCATGTCAGCGCTGGAGGTGGGCAGGACAAAGTTCCGGTTCGAATGCTTCAGAAGAACAGCGCCACCGGGAACTATGAGTTCTGGGAGGATAGCGCAAGTAAGCCAACGATTGTTTGGACACCAGACGATCCTGGGTATGAATCTCCTTCCAATACCGGGAATCGGGACAATGTATACGTTCCTCCGAGTGTGCTGGTTTACCCTGAAAGTGAAATCAACAGCCCGTGGTCAACGGAAACGCCAGCACCGGGAGAACGCCCATTCAGGGATTATATTCTGGTACACCCTGCCGGGACGTTTGACCCGATTTATGTTTATATTCGCAATCTGCCAGGGCAAGTCACAGGCAAGGGGCAAAAGATTTCTGGCACCTGGTTAGCTGATGCGGGTCAGGGCAACGGCTCGCCTATCCCGTCTCAGATTGCTGATAAACTGCGTGGACGCACCTTCTCCAATTTTGACGACTTCAGGCAGGCTTTCTGGCTGGAGGTCAGCAAAGACTCTGAACTTTCAAAGCAATTTGATCCACGTAACTTAGCTACGATGAAAAATGGTCGATCCGCCTACGCAAGAAAACCCGATAGCATCGGGCAAAGGGTCAAGTATGAACTTCATCATATCGAAGAGATCAGAAATAGTGGTGCAGTTTATGACGTAGATAATTTGGGTGTCACTACACCAAAGCGGCACATCGAAATTCACCAAGGAAAATAAAATGGTAACGCATAAAGACATCACTGATTTTACTGAAGCTGAGTTCCTCAGTTTTGTTGAAGATATTTGTAACGATACCTATCCATCTGAAAAGGCCCATATAGCTGCTGTAGCAGAGTTTGAGCGGCTTTCTGAACATCCGTCAGGTTCTGATTTGATATATTACCCAGAAGAAGGGAAAGGCGGTCCGGTCGCGGTTGTTCAAGAAATCAAAGAGTGGCGTAAAGCCAATGGCAAGCCCGGTTTTCGCGATGAGTAAATTCTGATTGCGAGTGGAATGGCTGGGCTTTGTCCTGGCCTTTCTTTGTTGTAGTTGGTTCACCACGAATCAGGCCTTTATTTCCCATTCATCTCATCGTTATTTGACCTTTATTTACGCGCTGAACTTCTTTTATCTAAGGCAATGTCTTGCGGGATATTTCATTTTTTGTGATGACTAGCACAAAACGCTGCGCGATACGTTTTTATCGAGAATAATCGAACGCAATCGATCGCCATCACAAAATTACTGGCTGATAAATTGTACAAAACTACTGTTAATGCAATGTTGCATTTGATGATTATTTGTATGTTTTGGTTTAAATATTAATAAATGCAATGTTTCTTTACAAACAAATAAGGCTAAAAAACGTGATGCATAACGTTATTTGACCACTATAAACGATAAAATATAATTATATTTGATAAGTTGCTTATTAAATTTAAGCGCTGTTTTGCCTGGTAATTACTCTGTAATTGATTGAAATATAGCCTTTCGTGGTTTTAAGAAATAGCAGGAGAAATGGTGTTGTTATAGCCATAAAAAATCGTTATCCCCCCATCTTTTTTTGATTAAAGTCAGGATAAAGTGAGATCGATATTTCATATCTATATGATTATTAAGTGATTTCAATTTAAATAATAGTCTTACAAAATGTAAGTCAAGGGGATTTGTGAGTGGTAGCACATATCCTCGTTCGCTTAATTTGGTACACTTCCTGCCGTCAACAAAGTAATTAGCGCAGGTCGATATGAATACTATTACACTCCCTAAAACACAGCACTTAGTGGTCTTTCAGGAAGTCATTAGAAGCGGTTCTATCGGCTCAGCTGCAAAAGAATTAGGTTTAACTCAACCGGCTGTCAGCAAAATCATTAATGATGTAGAAGCTTATTTCGGTATTGAGTTAGTCGTACGCAAAAATACTGGTGTGACATTAACTCAGGCAGGTCAGGTTATGCTCTCATGGTCTGAATCTATTACCCGTGAAATGAAGAACATGGTTGATGAGATGAACAGCATGACGAGCAATGCGGTCGTTGATGTGTCGTTTGGCTTTCCTTCACTGATTGCCTTCACCATCATGTCCGGCATGATTAAAAAATTCAAAGAAGTGTTCCCGAAAGCGCAGGTTTCCATGTATGAAGCTCAGCTCTCCTCGTTCTTACCTGCGATTCGTGACGGGCGTCTGGATTTCGCGATCGGTACGCTGAGTGATGAGATGAAACTGCACGATCTGCATGTTGAACCGCTCTTTGAGTCAGACTTCATCCTGGTTGCCAGCAAGTCCCGAACATGCACCGGCATCACCTCGCTGAGCGCGTTGAAAAACGAACAGTGGGTGTTGCCACAAACGAATATGGGGTACTACAGTGAACTTCTAACCACGTTACAAAATAATGGCATCAGCAGTGAAAACATCGTTAAAACAGACTCCGTCGTTACGATTTATAATCTTGTTCTCAATGCTGATTTCTTAACAGTAATTCCCTGCGATATGACCACACCATTTGGCTCAAACCAGTTTATTACTATCCCGGTAGAAGAAACCTTACCCGTCGCGCGTTATGCCGCCGTATGGTCGAAAAATTATCGAATTAAAAAAGCAGCATCTATTTTGGTGGAATTAGCCAAAGAGTATTCATCATATAATTGTCGGAGACGAAGGCAATTAATTGAAATTGATTAAAGATTGAATTTGTTTTAACACGAAATCAACGCCATCTGTCTATATCTGACAATGGTCATGGCTATCTATTTACTTTAATACCCTAGTAAGAGGTTCTAATGCACATTACATACGATCTCCCAGTTGCAATTGAAGATATCCTCGAAGCGAAAAAAAGACTGGCGGGGAAAATTTATAAAACGGGAATGCCTCGCTCTAACTATTTTAGTGAACGTTGCAAAGGGGAAATTTTCCTCAAGTTTGAAAATATGCAGCGTACCGGTTCATTTAAAATCCGTGGTGCGTTTAACAAGCTCAGTTCATTAACCGAAGCTGAAAGATGTAAGGGCGTGGTGGCTTGCTCTGCAGGTAACCATGCGCAAGGGGTTTCTCTCTCCTGCGCCATGCTCGGAATCGACGGCAAAGTGGTCATGCCGAAAGGCGCGCCGAAGTCTAAAGTTGCTGCAACCTGCGATTATTCCGCAGAGGTTGTGCTGCACGGCGACAACTTCAACGACACCATCGCTAAGGTTAGCGAGATTGTGGAAACTGAAGGCCGTATCTTTATTCCGCCATATGATGACCCGAAAGTGATTGCTGGTCAGGGCACTATTGGTCTGGAAATTCTGGAAGATCTGTACGATGTCGATAACGTGATTGTGCCAATTGGCGGTGGCGGACTGATTGCTGGTATTGCGGTGGCAATTAAATCTATTAACCCGACTATTAAAATTATTGGCGTACAGTCTGAAAATGTTCATGGCATGGCGGCTTCTTTCCACGCTGGAGAAATAACCACGCACCGAACGACCGGCACCCTGGCGGATGGTTGTGACGTTTCCCGCCCGGGTACTTTAACGTATGAAATTGTTCGTGAGTTGGTGGATGACATTGTCCTGGTCAGCGAAGATGAAATTCGCAACAGCATGGTGGCATTAATTCAGCGAAATAAAGTTGTGACTGAAGGTGCCGGCGCGCTGGCTTGCGCAGCATTATTAAGCGGGAAATTAGATAGCTATATCCAGAACAGAAAAACAGTCAGCATTATTTCTGGCGGTAATATCGACCTTTCTCGTGTATCTCAAATTACTGGTTTAGTTGACGCTTAATATACTTCGTTGAGGATAGGATATGAGTACTACTGATAGCATTGTATCCAGCCAGACAAAACAGTCGTCCTGGCGCAAATCGGACACCACCTGGACACTGGGTTTATTTGGTACAGCCATCGGCGCCGGGGTGCTGTTCTTCCCTATCCGCGCAGGTTTTGGCGGACTGATCCCCATTCTGATAATGCTGGTGTTAGCATACCCCATCGCCTTCTATTGCCACCGTGCGCTGGCACGCCTGTGTCTTTCCGGTTCTAACCCTTCCGGTAACATCACAGAAACGGTTGAAGAGCACTTTGGTAAAACGGGCGGCGTGGTTATCACGTTCCTCTACTTCTTTGCGATTTGTCCGCTGCTGTGGATTTATGGCGTCACCATTACCAACACCTTTATGACCTTTTGGGAAAACCAGTTGCAGATGCCAGCGTTAAACCGTGGCTTCGTGGCACTGTTCCTGCTGCTGCTGATGGCATTCGTCATCTGGTTTGGTAAGGATCTGATGGTTAAAGTGATGAGCTACCTGGTATGGCCGTTTATTGCCAGCCTGGTGCTGATCTCTCTGTCTCTGATTCCTTACTGGAACTCTGCGGTTATCGATCAGGTTGATCTCAGCAATATCGCTCTGACTGGCCATGACGGCATCCTGGTTACCGTGTGGCTGGGTATTTCCATCATGGTGTTCTCTTTCAACTTCTCACCAATCGTTTCTTCCTTCGTGGTCTCTAAACGTGAAGAGTATGAGAAAGATTACGGTCGCGAATTTACCGAGCAGAAATGTTCAAAAATCATCTCCCGCGCCAGTATGCTGATGGTTGCCGTGGTCATGTTCTTTGCCTTTAGCTGCCTGTTCACGCTCTCTCCGGCAAACATGGCGGATGCGAAAGCGCAGAACATTCCAGTACTGTCTTACCTGGCGAACCACTTCGCTTCACTGTCCGGTTCGAAGTCCACCTTCGCGACCGTTCTGGAGTACGGCGCTTCAATCATCGCACTGGTTGCTATCTTCAAATCTTTCTTCGGCCACTACCTGGGCACGCTGGAAGGTCTGAACGGTCTGGTACTGAAGTTTGGTTACAAAGGCGATAAAACTAAGGTTTCCGCTGGCAAACTTAATACCATCAGCATGATCTTCATCATGGGCTCCACCTGGGTTGTGGCTTACGCCAACCCGAACATCCTGGACCTGATTGAAGCAATGGGCGCGCCGATTATTGCCTCTCTGCTCTGCCTGCTGCCGATGTATGCCATCCGTAAAGCGCCGTCACTGGCGAAATACCGTGGCCGTCTGGATAACGTGTTTGTTACCGTGATTGGTCTGCTGACTATCCTGAACATTGTCTACAAACTGTTTTAATCCTTAAGCTCAGGATGAGCGGAGTAGTGAAATGAATGAGTTTCCGGTAGTACTGGTTATTAACTGTGGTTCGTCTTCCATTAAATTCTCAGTGCTGGATGCAGCGAACTGTGAAGTTTTAATGGCGGGAATCGCGGACGGTATTAACTCTGAAAATGCGTTCATAGCAATTAATGGAGGAGAGCCAGCTAAGCTGGCTCACCACAGCTACGAAGACGCATTAAAAGCAATCGCCGTTGAACTGGAAAAACGTAATTTAATGGACAGCGTGGCCTTAATTGGCCACCGCATTGCCCACGGTGGAAATATCTTTACCGAATCAGCAATTATTACTGACGACGTTATCGATAATATTCGCCGGGTATCGCCTTTAGCACCGTTACATAATTATGCGAACCTCAGTGGGATTGAGTCCGCACAGCACCTTTTCCCAGGCGTGCAGCAGGTTGCGGTATTTGATACCAGCTTCCACCAGACGATGGCCCCTGAGGCCTATCTTTACGGTCTACCGTGGAAATATTTTGAGGAGTTAGGCGTTCGTCGTTATGGCTTCCACGGCACGTCGCACCGCTATGTATCTCAGCGAGCGCATGAGCTTCTTGAGCTGCAGAGTGATGACTCAGGTCTGGTTGTGGCTCACCTGGGGAACGGCGCGTCAATCTGCGCGGTGCGTAACGGGCAGAGCGTTGATACCTCAATGGGCATGACGCCGTTGGAAGGGTTGATGATGGGCACACGCAGCGGTGACGTCGATTTCGGCGCCATGGCGTGGATTGCCAGCGAAACCAACCAGACGCTGAGCGACCTTGAGCGCGTTGTGAATAAAGAGTCCGGTTTACTGGGTATTTCCGGTTTGTCCTCTGACTTACGTACGTTAGAAAAAGCCTGGCACGAGGGACATGAGCGTGCGCAGTTGGCGATTAAAACGTTTGTGCATCGTATCGCGCGCCATATCGCCGGACATGCCGCTTCGCTGCATCGTCTTGATGGGATTATTTTCACCGGTGGAATAGGTGAGAACTCGGTATTAATTCGTCGTCTGGTTATCGAGCATCTCGCCGTTTTAGGGGTGAATATCGACAGCGAGATGAATAGCCTGCCAAATTCCCATGGCGAAAGAATTATCTCTAATAAAGATGCTCGTGTTATTTGTGCGGTTATTCCCACAAATGAAGAGAAAATGATTGCGCGTGATGCCATTGCGTTAGGCAAAATTAATATACCAGTAGAATTTGCATAATTAATTTTCAGCAGAGAGATTATTTTTCATGAAGGTAAATATCGATACCAGCGATATGCTGTATGCCGAAGCCTGGAATGGCTTTAAAGGTACGGACTGGAAAGAAGAAATTAATGTCCGTGATTTTATTCAGCACAACTATACGCCTTATGAAGGGGATGAATCTTTCCTCGCCGAAGCAACGCCAGCGACCACTGCATTGTGGGAAAAAGTCATGGCGGGCATCCGTATTGAAAACTCGACGCACGCGCCGGTTGATTTCGATACCAATATTGCCACCACGATAACCGCACATGATGCGGGTTATATTGAACAAGAACTGGAAAAAATCGTCGGTCTGCAAACGGATAAGCCGCTCAAGCGCGCTCTGCATCCGTTTGGCGGCATCAACATGATCAAAAGCTCTTTTGATGCTTATGGTCGTGAGATGGATGCTGATTTTGAATACCAGTTTACTGAACTGCGTAAAACCCATAACCAGGGCGTATTCGACGCCTACTCTCCAGATATGCTGCGCTGCCGTAAATCTGGCGTGCTGACCGGTCTGCCGGACGGCTATGGCCGTGGTCGTATCATCGGCGACTATCGCCGCGTCGCGCTGTACGGTATCCGCTACCTGGTACGTGAGCGTGAACTGCAGTTTGCCGATCTCCAGTCGAACCTGGAGTGGGGCCAGAATCTTGAAGCCACGATTCGCCTGCGCGAAGAGCTGTCTGAGCACCGTCGCGCCCTGCTGCAGATGCAGGAAATGGCAGCGAAGTACGGCTGCGATATCTCCCGCCCGGCGCGTAATGCGCAGGAAGCGGTGCAGTGGGTTTACTTTGCTTACCTGGCTGCGGTGAAATCTCAGAACGGCGGCGCAATGTCGTTGGGCCGTACCGCATCGTTCCTCGACATCTACATTGAGCGCGATTTCAAAGCGGGAATTTTAAACGAGCAGCAGGCGCAGGAGCTGATCGACCACTTCATTATGAAGATCCGTATGGTGCGCTTCCTGCGTACGCCGGAATTCGACACCCTGTTCTCAGGCGACCCTATCTGGGCGACTGAAGTTATCGGCGGCATGGGGCTGGATGGCCGCACGCTGGTAACGAAAAACTCGTTCCGCTACCTGCATACGCTGCACACCATGGGACCGGCGCCTGAGCCGAACCTGACGGTGCTGTGGTCTGAAGCGCTGCCGATTGCCTTCAAAAAGTACGCCGCCCAGGTGTCTATCATCACCTCGTCTTTGCAGTATGAAAACGACGATTTGATGCGTGCCGACTTTGACAGCGATGACTATGCCATTGCCTGCTGCGTAAGCCCGATGGTTATCGGCAAACAAATGCAGTTCTTCGGTGCGCGTGCCAACCTCGCCAAAACGTTGCTGTACGCAATCAACGGCGGCGTGGATGAGAAGCTGAAAATTCAGGTTGGGCCGAAAACGGCACCGCTGATGGATGACGTGCTGGATTACGATACGGTGATGGAGAGCCTGGACCACTTTATGGACTGGCTGGCCGTGCAGTACATCAGCGCGCTGAACATCATCCACTATATGCACGACAAGTACAGCTATGAAGCTTCGCTGATGGCGCTGCACGATCGTGATGTCTATCGCACGATGGCTTGTGGTATGGCGGGTCTGTCCGTGGCGGCGGATTCTCTGTCGGCTATCAAATACGCCCGCGTGAAACCGATTCGTGATGAAAACGGTCTGGCTGTCGATTTCGAAATCGAAGGCGACTATCCGCAATACGGCAACAACGACGAGCGAGTAGACAGCATTGCCTGCGACCTGGTTGAACGCTTCATGAAGAAAATTAAGGTGTTGCCAACCTACCGTAATGCGGTGCCGACGCAGTCCATCCTGACCATCACCTCCAACGTGGTGTACGGACAGAAAACCGGTAACACACCGGACGGACGTCGCGCAGGTACGCCGTTTGCGCCAGGGGCTAACCCGATGCACGGCCGCGATCGTAAAGGCGCGGTTGCGTCGTTAACCTCGGTGGCCAAACTGCCGTTTACCTATGCCAAAGACGGCATCTCGTACACCTTCTCCATTGTGCCGGCTGCACTGGGCAAAGAAGATGGGGTGCGTAAAACCAACCTGGTTGGTCTGCTGGACGGTTACTTCCACCATGAAGCGCATGTGGAAGGTGGGCAGCATCTGAACGTTAACGTTATGAACCGTGAAATGTTGATGGATGCTATTGAGCACCCGGAAAACTATCCAAACCTGACGATCCGCGTGTCTGGCTATGCGGTGCGCTTCAACGCGTTGACCCGTGAACAGCAGCAGGATGTTATTTCACGCACTTTCACCCAGGCGCTCTGACGCCGGAGGGATTATGAGAAAAGTTATTGCAACCGAATGTGCGCCAGGGGCGATTGGGCCTTACGTACAGGGCGTGGATCTGGGCAGCATGGTGTTGACGTCAGGTCAAATCCCGGTGTGTCCACAGACCGGTGAAGTGGCAGAAAACGTGGCCGATCAGGCACGTCAAAGCCTGGAAAACGTGAAAGCGATCGTCGAGTCCGCAGGTTTGAAAGTGAGCGATATCGTGAAGACTACCGTTTTCGTATCCGACCTGAACGACTTCGCCACCATTAACCAGGTGTACCAGCAGTTCTTTGATGAGCATCAGGCTACCTACCCCACGCGCAGTTGCGTACAGGTCGCCCGCTTACCAAAGGATGTGAAGCTGGAGATTGAAGCCATCGCCGTACGTGGCGACACGTTGTAATCCCTTGCGGGGCGATCTCAGGATCGCCCCAATCCTTAATGAGTGTGAAACCTGGTCTTCACTGAACGGCAATCCGAGGGTGTGGATATGATTAGCGCATTCGATATTTTCAAGATTGGCATTGGGCCTTCCAGCTCCCATACCGTGGGGCCAATGAACGCAGGTAAAAGCTTTATCGATCTGTTGGTCAGCAGCGGCGAACTCCCTAGAACCACGCATATTGTGGTCGATCTTTACGGATCGCTTTCCCTGACCGGGAAAGGTCATGCGACAGATGTCGCGATCATGATGGGGCTGGCCGGTAACAGTCCGCAAAATGTTAATATAGACTCAATCGCTGGTTTTACTCAGGAAGTGGCCCGTACCGGACGTTTGCCGGTTGCTGAGGGCGCGCATGTTGTCGATTTCTCTCCAGATGAAAATATTCTCTTTCATACCGAAACCCTGCCACGCCATGAAAATGGCATGCGTATCACCGCGTGGAACGGCACCGAGAGGCTATTAAGCAAAACCTATTACTCCGTCGGCGGTGGTTTTATCATTGAAGAGGAGCAATTTGGGCAGGAGCATGATGTTGAAGCACACGTGCCCTACAATTTTCATTCCGCCAGCGAACTGCTGAAACTGTGCGAGCGCAATGGGCTGTCTGTTTCCGGCTTGATGATGCAAAACGAGCTGGCGATGCGCAGCAAAGAGGAAATCGATGCTGGCTTTGCCGCCATTTGGGACGTCATGCACGCCGGGATTGAGCGCGGCATGAACACCGAAGGCGTCCTGCCGGGGCCGCTTAACGTTCCGCGTCGCGCCGTGGCGTTACGCCGGTTGCTGGTTTCCAGCGATAATCTGTCCAGCGACCCGATGAACGTTATTGACTGGATCAACATGTTCGCGCTGGCCGTGAGCGAAGAAAACGCCGCCGGGTGCCGGGTTGTGACGGCGCCGACCAACGGTGCATGTGGGATTATTCCCGCCGTATTGGCCTATTACGACAAGTTCCGCCGTCCGGTGAATGCGAACTCCATTGCCCGCTATTTGCTGGCCGCGGGGGCGATAGGCGCGCTGTATAAGATGAACGCCTCTATTTCTGGTGCTGAGGTGGGCTGCCAGGGTGAGATTGGCGTAGCCTGTTCAATGGCGGCTGCCGGGCTGACAGAACTGCTGGGCGGTAGCCCGTCGCAGGTCGGCATTGCAGCGGAAATCGCCATGGAGCATAACCTGGGGCTGACCTGCGATCCGGTAGCCGGACAGGTGCAAATACCGTGCATTGAACGTAATGCGATCAACGCAGTAAAAGCCGTCAACGCCGCGCGCATGGCGCTACGTCGAACGTCAGAACCACGCGTTTCGCTCGATAAAGTGATCGAGACCATGTATGAAACGGGCAAAGATATGAACGACAAATACCGTGAAACCTCACGCGGTGGGCTGGCAATTAAAGTGGTTTGTACCTGAGGTGTAAAGCCGTGCCTGGTCAGCGCAGCGCTATCCGGCAATAAATTAATCAATATGGCATGATAAAAAAAGGTGCACGTTAGTGCGCCTTTTTTGTTGTGATCTGCTTCAAATATAGAAATTCAATTCTTTATATGGAAATAAAAGAGAAAATATTTCTTAACTTTTAGAAATTACAGGGGTTTGTTTGTGAAGTTTTTCTCTGATCCTGCGCGTATGATTTCCTCATTACTCCAATAGCTCACCTGCACCGTAGTACTGCGTATCGCATTGAGGCAGTACGAAAAAAATATAAAAACCTCTACCTACACATTGAGCGGAAAATTATGGAAACGGCAACGAATAACAGCGTAATACTCGACGCATCTGCTCCGGCACGTCGGGCGGGAATGACCGAAAGTGAATGGCGCGAAGCCATTAAATTCGACAGCATGGACACCGGCTGGGTCATTATGAGTATCGGTATGGCAATTGGTGCGGGGATTGTTTTTCTTCCCGTCCAGGTGGGTTTGATGGGGCTGTGGGTGTTTTTGCTCTCCTCTATCATTGGCTACCCAGCCATGTATCTGTTCCAGCGTCTGTTTATTAATACGCTGGCTGAGTCCCCAGAGTGTAAAGACTACCCGAGCGTAATCAGCGGCTATCTGGGTAAGAACTGGGGCATCCTGTTAGGTGCGTTGTATTTTGTGATGCTGGTTATCTGGATGTTCGTCTATTCCACCGCCATCACCAACGATAGCGCCTCCTACCTGCATACTTTTGGTGTTACTGAAGGGTTACTGTCCGACAGCCCGTTCTATGGCCTGGTGCTGATTTGCATCCTGGTGGCTATCTCGTCCCGCGGGGAAAAACTGCTGTTTAAAATCTCCACCGGTATGGTACTGACCAAGCTGCTGGTGGTGGCGGCGCTTGGCGTGTCGATGGTTGGGATGTGGCATTTATATAACGTAGGTTCACTGCCGCCGATGGCACTGTTGATCAAAAACGCGATTATCACGCTGCCGTTTACCCTGACTTCGATTCTGTTTATTCAGACCTTAAGCCCGATGGTTATCTCCTATCGTTCTCGCAATAAATCCATTGAAGTGGCACGCCATAAAGCCCTGCGAGCCATGAATATTGCGTTCGGTATTCTGTTTGTGACCGTCTTTTTCTACGCCGTTTCCTTCACGCTGGCGATGGGCCATGACGAAGCGGTTAAAGCTTATGAGCAGAACATTTCCGCTCTGGCGATTGCCGCGCAGTTTATCAGCGGCGCGGGTGCTGGCTGGGTGAAAATCGTCAGCGTTATTCTGAACATCTTTGCCGTAATGACCGCTTTCTTCGGCGTTTACTTAGGGTTCCGTGAAGCCACTCAAGGGATCGTGATGAACGTTCTGCGCCGCAAAATGCCAGCCGAGAAAATCAATGAGACCCTGGTTCAGCGCGGCATTATGGTTTTCGCTATCCTGCTGGCGTGGGGAGCCATTGTGCTCAATGCGCCGGTACTGAGCTTCACTTCTATTTGTAGCCCTATCTTCGGCATGGTGGGATGTCTGATCCCGGCCTGGTTGGTCTACAAAGTTCCTGCACTGCACAAATACAAAGGCGCTTCCCTGTATCTGATTATTGTCACGGGCCTGCTGCTGTGCGTTTCTCCGTTCCTGGCATTTTCCTGAGATATCTGAGCAAAGGTTGTTGTTATGTTTGAGACTACATTGAATCCATTATGGGATAGTTTTATCCGCGCGGTGCAGGAAGAAGTTAAGCCTGCGCTGGGCTGCACGGAACCTATCTCTCTGGCTCTGGCGGCAGCGGTCGCCTCCTCTGAGCTGGACGGCGCGGTTGAACGCATTGATGCGTGGGTCTCACCGAACCTGATGAAAAACGGCATGGGCGTTACCGTGCCGGGTACCGGAATGGTTGGGCTGCCTGTGGCGGCGGCACTGGGTGCGCTGGGGGGAAATGCCCACGCCGGTTTAGAGGTACTGAAAGACGCCTCGCCTCAAGCGATTGCCGATGCGAAAGCGATGCTTACCGCCGGGAAGGTCGCGGTGATGCTGCAGGAGCCATGCGAGGACATTCTTTTCTCCCGTGCGAAGGTTTATAGCGCTGAAGGATGGGCGTGCGTGACGATTGTTGGTGGTCATACCAACATTGTGCACATTGAGACTAATAAGGGCGTGGTGTTCACGACAGAACAGAACGCTCAGGAAGAGGAGCAGGAGTCACCGCTGGCGGTATTGTCCCACACGTCGCTGGAAGAGATTCTGGCGTTCGTGAACGCGGTACCGTTTGAGTCAATCCGCTTTATTCTCGATGCGGCGAAACTGAACGGTGCGCTGTCCCTGGAAGGGCTGCGCGGTAACTGGGGCTTGCACATCGGAACCACGCTTGAGAAGCAGTGCGCGCGTGGCCTGCTGGCGAACGATCTCTCCACCTCTATTCTGATCCGCACCAGTGCGGCATCGGATGCGCGAATGGGGGGAGCGACGCTTCCGGCAATGAGCAACTCGGGCTCTGGTAATCAGGGGATTACCGCGACCGTTCCGGTAATGGTGGTGGCTGAGCACTTTGGTGCGGATGAAGAGAAACTGGCGCGTGCGCTGATGTTGTCTCACCTGAGCGCTATCTACATCCATCATCAGCTTCCGCGTTTGTCTGCATTGTGTGCGGCAACCACGGCGGCGATGGGCGCCGCGGCGGGGATGGCGTGGATCGTTGATGGTCGCTACAACACCATCGCGATGGCAATCAGCAGCATGATTGGCGACGTGAGCGGAATGATTTGCGATGGCGCCTCAAACAGCTGCGCGATGAAAGTTTCAACCAGCGCATCTGCGGCGTGGAAAGCGGTGCTGATGGCGCTGGATGATACCGCTGTGACCGGCAATGAAGGGATTGTGGCACATAACGTGGAGCAATCGATCACGAACCTGTGTGCGCTGGCATGTCGCTCGATGCAGGAAACCGACAAGCAGATCATTGAGATTATGGCCAGTAAGGCACATTAATCTGCAGGCCGGGTAAGGCGGAATCGCCCCCGGCATAACTCTAAGCCGCCTTTTCAGGCGGCTTCTTCGTCTTCCAGCCGTAGCTCGGCATCCGCCACAATCGCTTCCAGCTCTGTCAGCATTTCTTCATAGCCGAAGGTCACAGTATCTTGTTTTTTCGGCTCAACCTGCGGCTGGCGTTTTTTTGATGATTTCTTGCTCAATAGTCGTACTCCATTGTTTTCCCTGACTATACGGGCAAATCTATCAGCAAAGCGCGCAGCGCGGTATCGGCGACTAACGTTATGTTAGTTTCGTCACGAATAAATGCGCCATCGCCGCAGGTGAGCGATTCCTTTTCGGCGCCAGATGTCACCGCATGGAATCTGCCGTGGATCGACTGTAAGTAAGCCCGCGGCCCATGTAACTGAAAACTCAGCGATTCACCTTGTTGCAGTTCAACGTGGTGCACCCATACCTGTTGACGCAGATGCAGGCTGCCTTGTTCTCCATCCGGCGAGGCAAGCAACTGATGCTTACCGGCACTCAGCGTGGCTTTCTGTACGCAGGCGTTTTCGCGCTGCGGGCAGGCATCCAGCCAGAGCTGCATTCGGGTTAACGGTTTATCTTTGCTGATATTGTGTTCGCTGTAGCTAATTCCCGGCTGTGTGGCGAGCAGTAAAACTTCTCCTGCCTTGGCCTGGATATGGTTCCCTTCACTGTCGCGGTACTCCGCTTCCCCTTCAAGGATCAGATTGACGATATCTACCTTCGGATAGGTACGTGGCTGGAAAGAGGCTCCCGGTGCCAGAACTTCCTGGTTCAGAACACGCAGCGAGGCATAACCCAGCAGTTTAGGATCAAAATAGTGTCCAAAGGAGAAGGTATAACGGGCCTGCAGCCAGCCGTAGTCTGCTTGCCCGCATTGTTTGGCTGTACGGGTAGTAATCATAGTTCTTGACCTCTCTTTACTTCCTTTTATGTTAAATGGCTAGACGCTGCATTGTTAGCCAGATATTCTGCCCGGTATGTTCAAATTTCCTGAATGAGAACGAGATGGCCAAAGAAAGGGCTTTAACGCTTGAGGCGTTACGCGTCATGGACGCAATAGACCGGCGTGGCAGCTTTGCCGCCGCAGCGGACGAACTGGGGCGCGTTCCTTCCGCGCTCAGCTATACCATGCAGAAGCTGGAGGAAGAGCTGGACGTCGTGTTGTTCGACCGTTCAGGTCATCGCACAAAATTCACCAACGTCGGGCGTATGCTGCTGGAACGTGGGCGTGTACTGCTGGAAGCTGCGGATAAGCTGACTACCGATGCCGAAGCGCTGGCTCGCGGTTGGGAAACGCATCTGACCATCGTCACCGAAGCGCTGGTGCCGACGGCGGCGTTTTTCCCGCTGATCGACAGACTTGCCGGGAAGGCCAATACCCAGCTTTCCGTTATTACCGAAGTTCTGGCCGGGGCGTGGGAGCGTCTGGAGCAGGGGCGGGCGGATATCGTGATTGCGCCGGATATGCATTTTCGCTCATCTTCGGAAATCAACTCGCGCAAGCTGTACTCGCTGATGAACGTATATGTGGCGGCCCCGGATCATCCAATTCATCAGGAGCCGGAACCGTTATCGGAAGTCACCCGCGTGAAGTACCGTGGAATCGCGGTGGCGGACACGGCCCGCGAACGTCCGGTGCTGACGGTTCAACTGCTGGATAAACAGCCGCGTCTGACGGTGAGTTCGATAGAAGATAAACGCCAGGCGCTGTTGGCCGGCCTTGGCGTGGCGACGATGCCATACCCGCTGGTGGAAGAGGACATTGCGGCGGGTCGGTTGCGTGTGGTTAGCCCGGAATCGACAAGCGAAATTGATATTATTATGGCCTGGCGTCGAGACAGCATGGGCGAAGCGAAATCCTGGTGTTTGCGGGAAATTCCCAAGCTGTTTGCGGGTAAATAGCAGGGCTGTTACGCCGGATACGGTGCAAATGCACCTTATCCGGCCGACAAGATGGTGTATTACATCAGGACAGTTGTTTGGGGTCAGCGCCGAAGCGGTTGCTCCCCTGAGTACCATTTTGACAGTTGAAAATGATGATTACCAACCAGCCTACGATCGGGATCAGCAGCACCAGTAGCCACCAGGCCGAGCGGTCGGTGTCATGTAAACGCCGGAACTGCACCGCCCACCACGGGATAAAGACCAGAAGCCCATAAATCGTCGTTAATATGCCTTCCCCTCCGGCGCGTTCCCAGCCAAGCATTCTGTCCAGAATGCCCAGCACGAACGTAAAGATGATGTTGACCAGCACAAACATCCAGTATTCTTTACGACGCGCGCGGCCCCCAAAACCAAAGTAGTTCTTTAATACGTTTAAATACCAATCCATTTTTGCCTCGTTCTGTATTCAATTACTTGTTTTTAAAGCAATCAAATTAAGAATAGCCGTGAATGGAATACTGGTAAATATTTGCAGTATTAATTATTTGGCCCCCAAAGGGGACCCGTGTAAATCAGGCAAAACGGTTATCACGCCCGTGGGGTTCGTTGAGGTCCTGCCACGGTCCGACAGAAATAATGCCGGTCGGGTTAATGGTTTTGTGGCTACGGAAGTAGTGATTGCGGATGTGATCAAAATTAACGGTCTCCGCAATGCCTGGCATCTGGTAGATATCGCGCAGGAAACCGTACAGGTTCAGATAGTCGCTAATCCGGTGTTTGTCGCACTTGAAGTGCGTCACATACACAGGATCAAAGCGCACCAGCGTGGTCCACAGGCGAATATCGGCCTCTGTTAACTGGTCCCCGGTCAGGTAGCGATGTTGCCCAAGGATCTGCTCCAGTCGCGCCAGAGATTGAAAGACTTTTTCTACGGCGTCGTCGTAGGCTTCCTGACTGGTGGCAAATCCGGCTTTATACACGCCGTTATTGACGTTGTCATAAATCCAGCCGTTGAGCTCGTCGATTTTAGTTTGCAGAGCGGGTGGATAGTAATCCCCGGCTTTCGCGCCCATCGCATCAAACGCAGTGTTAAACATACGGATGATATCTGCAGATTCGTTGCTGACAATGGTGTGGTTCTTTTTGTCCCACAGCACCGGAACGGTCACCCGACCGCTGTAGTGCGGATCGGCGTGTAAATAGAGTTGATAAAGAAATTCGTGCTGATACAGGGTATCGCCGGTTGCCGCCGGGAAGTTATCGTCAAAGGTCCAGCCGTTTTCCAGCATCAGCGGATGCACAACGGAAACGGAAATAAACGGTTCCAGCCCTTTGAGTTTACGCAAGATCAGCGTGCGATGCGCCCACGGACAGGCCAGAGAAACGTAGAGATGATAGCGGTCTTTTTCGGCGACGAAACCCCCTTCGCCCGTTGGACCCGGTGCGCCATCCGCGGTGAGCCAGTTACGGAAAGCTGATGCAGAGCGTTGAAATTTTCCCCCGGTTGATTTGGTGTCATACCAGGTGTCATGCCATACGCCGTCAATGAGTTGTCCCATGATTTTCGCCTCCTCAGATAGCAAAAGCGAGGAGATGTCTCCTCGCTTTTTGATGCGTTTAGTATAGCTCGCTTACCATTTTTTATTCAGTACGCGGTCGATGCTGAATGCGCCCGGACCGGTGATAGCCAGCAGCAGGAAGCCGCCTGCGATGGTCAGGTTTTTCATAAACATCAGAGAGTTCACACCTTCCGCAAAGTTGCTGTGGAAGAGGAACGCCGTCAGCAGCGTGAAGCCCGCGGTGAACAGCGCAGTAGTACGGGTCAGGAAACCAAACAGGATGGCCAGACCGCCGCCAAACTCAAGCAGGATAACCAGCGGTAACATAAATCCTGGGACACCCATGGCTTCCATGTACTGTTGGGTACCCGCATATCCGGTGATTTTTCCCCAACCTGCGGTAATAAACAGGATTGGCATCAGAATGCGCGCTACCAGTACACCAACATCTTCTAATTTCTTCATCATACTCTCCAGGAAACCACTCAGGCGGCTTATTGTGTTTTTTTGTGCAACGACGTCGCAGAGTGCGTCGTTGCTGTCGATGGAGAGAATCATAAACGCGGCTAATGACAATTGTTAGCAAGGAAAACTGTCAGAAATTTTCAAAAAATTTGAGGTTAGGGGGGAGAGGTGATTAGCCGCGCAGTTGCTGTTGTCTGATGGTCGATTTAACCAGACGCCAGATGCTCCACACGCTAAAGCCGCGTTTAGCCCAGCGTACCAGCAGATTCGGGTTACGAATGGTGCGAACCGCCATAATACTGCTTCCGACCAACACCCAGCCACGCAGGTTCAGCAGCGTCTTCCAGCCACGATCGTAAACTTCGGTGGCTTCCAGCCAGTCGCGGCGAGTGGCAGACAGATCCAGCCGTTGCTGCTGGATCTGTCCAAGCAGTTGCGCCTTACGTTGTTGACGTTCGACTTTACTGCTCATTATGCATCATCCTCCAGGGCCTGCCTGTCGTTAGCGAGTTCATTGCGCGTATGGCGTAGCAGGGTTGTTTTACGCGCTTTACTCAGCGTCCATAGCCCGCCGATAAGCGCTAAAAGCAACAGCACAACGGTGGTGGCAATCATGGCGTTAAGGCGATACTGCGGGTCTATGGCCCAGATGATAAGCACCATCAGGCTCATCAGACCAAACGCCGCGAACAGCATGGTCAGCCCAAGCATCAGCAGGATCTGGATGAGATTGGCTTTTTCCTCTTCCAGCTCAACGACGGCCAGCCGCAGCCGCGTCTCTACGATCTCAACGAGAATCGTCAGGATCCGCTGTCCAATACCCAGTACGCCTTTGCCTGGACCTTGTGCGTGTTGAGAGTCTGCCATTATTAACGGCGCGACAGCAGTACACCAAGTACCACACCGACTGCAGCGCCAATGCCGACGCCTGTCCATGGGTTTTCGCGTACGTAGTTATCGGCTTTTGCCGCGGCCTCACGGGTCTGTTTGGCAATCACATCGCTGGTTTCGCTCAGACGATGGCGGCTCTCGCGTAACGCATGTTCGGCTTTACTGCGAATTTTACTCATCTCTTCCTTCGACTTATCGCCAGAGGAGCTAAGTACTTCTTCAAGCGTATCCGCAAGAGATTTCAGCTCAGCGCGCAGGTTTTCCGTAGCATTATCTTTCGACATAGTTTTCTCCAGTTGAGTGGCTAGTTACCGTACTTAGTAATCGCGTGTCTCGAGTTCTTTCAGCTCTTGCTGAGCTTCAGCAAGCTTATGTTCGCGCTTGGCTATCTTATCCGCATCGCCTTTTTGCTTCGCCTCGGCCAAATCACGTTGACGCTCGGCTATCTCATTTTTCTGCTCGGCGATTTTTTTCTGATGGTCGGCGCGCAGTTTGCTGTCAGTACAATTTGCCCGAACTTCGCTCAGCGCTTTGTTCAGACCATTGATGCGGTTTTGATTGTTGTGCTTTTCGGCATAGCTTATCTCCCGCTGAATATCCTGTTCTTTTTCCTGACAGAGGGTGGAGGCGTAACTGCCGGCACTGAGAGCGAAAAGACTAATTGCTAAAGCGATGCGGTATTTCATTCTTGAACCTTCCATTGTGATTCGACCTTGTGGCTTTGGCCGATGCTCCAGAATAATAAAGCAATGGGTCATAAACCCAGTTTATTAATCATAGGCGCTAAATGATGAAATCACCAAAGTGAGTGATCTAATTCAGATTCCTGGAGATTAACCAAAACGGTGCGGGGTATCACGTAAGCGGGATAACCACTGTACCGCCTGATTATCATCATCCTGCTGAGCAATAACGAAACCGTGCGGTAACGTTCGGTCCAGCACGACCTTTGCGGCTGCGCTTTGCGCGCTGGAATCAAAGGTGATCAGCAGCGCGTCATTTTGCGGAGTAATGCTTTTAAAGCGAATGCCGTTGGCGTCCAGGTGATGCCAGATAGAGAAGCCATCAGGCATGGTGGCTCCCTGGTTTACAGCACGAATGGCAAGCGTTGACTCCTGCTGGCGGATGACCGACCAGGTCAGGAGCAGCGCGCCGATAAACAGCATAAAAGTAGTCGTCCAGGCCAGTCGTCGGAGTGTTATGCATGATTTCAGCATAATTTACCCTCGGTTCCCGTATTTCTTTTTCCAAAGCACAACCAGGGAACCTGCCAGACCAAACACCAGTAACACCACGGGAAGCAGCATCAGACAAGACATCAGCTGATCTTCATATTTGAGAAACACTGGCGTTTTGCCCAGCAGATAGCCAAGCGTTGTGAGAATCAGAACCCAAAGCAGCCCGCTCATCCAGTTAAAGAACTGAAAGCGCGCATTGTTCAGACCGGACAATCCTGCGATGGTCGGCAGTAATGTTCTGACAAACGCGATAAAGCGACCGACCAACAGGGCAGACAAGCCATGCTTATGGAACAGATGATGTGCGCGCTGATGGTAGTGCGCGGGTAGATGAGACAGCCAGTTTTGAACGGTGCGGGTATTTCCCAGCCATCTCCCCTGGATATAGCTGAGCCAGCAACCCAGGCTGGCCGCGGTGGTGAGCAGCAGTACCGTTTGCGGAAAACCCATCGCGCCTTTAGCGATAAGTACGCCGACCAGTACCAGTAGACTGTCGCCAGGTAAAAAGGCTGCTGGCAGCAGTCCATTTTCCAGAAACAAAATGGTAAACAGTACGAAATAGAGCATGCCAATCATGGAGGGATTGGCCAGCGTTTCAAAATCCTGAGCCCATAAAGCATTCAGTAATTGAGTCAGTAGTTCCATTCAATATTCCTGGAGAATCGGTTGTCGTCATGCCGGTATTCTGGAGTTTGTAACGCCGCAATTTTATTGGTGTTTTTTACATGGATCGCGGTCTGACACAAATTCACGGCCTGAACTATTCCCTGTAAAGTTGTGAAGTAAGCAAGCTCTCAAACACAAAAATTCAAATAACAACTAATTGTAACAAAGGTCAACGTAGTCCGTTATAGAAATTACGGGTGTTGCACTGTGATTTTGCTTATCGCAATGGAGGGAGGCGAGAGGATTTACACAGGCTGACACTTTATACCTAATGCTTACCAAGCGTCAGAAACAGGCGCTTTGTCGCGCCTGCATCGTTAAGATTGTTTATTTTGCGCCGTTAGCTGCCGTATCGAGATGAATGACGGGATTATCGGTAAAAAGATAACGGTCTGCGTTGAATTCAAAATCATCGCTGGTTTCGTTAAACAGCATCTGCTTTGTGTTCTCAAGATGCTGCCACATCGCCAGTTTGGCGGCGTGTGGATCTTTGCGAATCAGCGCCCGCAGGATCTGGTCATGGTCGTCGCACCAGTTATCTATCGTGCGCAGGTCGATGTGGTCGTGCAGCTTCTTCCAGTAGGGGTTGTGAATACGCTGAGTCCACATTTTTTCAACAATCGCGGCCAGGGCAGAGTTCTGTGTTGCCAGCGCGACCTGCACATGGAACTGGAGATCCCACTCGGAGTCACGAAAGCTTTTTTCGTTACGCGACTTCTCCTGAATTTCCATCAGTTTCATGATGTCCTGTTTGGTCACCTGGGTGGCGGCAAATTCGGCAATGTTGCTTTCTATGAGCTGGCGAGCCTGGAGCAGCTCAAACGGACCGTAGCTGGCGAATTCCAGACTTTCATCTGGCGCGACATAGTGTTTGGGTTGGTTTGAAATGACGTGGATCCCCGATCCTTTACGCACTTCAACGTAGCCCTCAACCTCGAGCATGATAATCGCTTCACGAACCACGGTGCGGCTGACATTTTTTTCATCGGCGATAAAGCGCTCGGCGGGGAGTTTGTCACCCACCAGGTAGACACCCTGCTCAATGCGTTCTTTCAGATCAGCGGCAAGTTGTTGGTACAAACGTCGTGGTTCGGTGATTTCCATATGCGCTCCAGGCATGATACGGCAGACTCTATTTGTTATACCACTTTTGCGATTACGGCTCCACTCGCGGCGATAAAAAAGCCGCCAGATGACTGGCGGCTTAGATTACATAACCTTGTTAAATCGTGTCTGGTTAACTTTGCGCAGCGGGATCGCCAGTTTGCGAAGCTGACTCTACCTCGCTGGCCGATTTGTTCTGCAATACCGTCCAGATGACTAACGCGCCGAGCAGGTCGAATACCGCCAGTACGGCGAACAGCGGGCTGAAGCCGATGGTGTCAGCCAGCGCGCCAACGACCAGCGCAAACAGCGTACTTGCAAGCCAGGCGGACATACCGGTCAGACCGTTCGCGGTTGCCACTTCATTACGACCAAATACGTCAGAAGAGAGCGTGATCAGCGCACCGGACAGCGCCTGGTGAGCAAAGCCGCCGACGCACAGCAGGGCGATAGCAATGTACGGGCTGGTGAACAGACCGATCATCCCTGGGCCAATCATCAGCAATGCGCCCATGGTGACGACCATTTTACGGGAAACGATCAGGTTAACGCCGAACCAGCGCTGGAACAGCGGCGGTAAGTAACCCCCTACGATACAACCCAGGTCAGCAAACAGCATCGGCATCCAGGCAAACATCGCAATCTCTTTCAGGTTAAAGCCGTAGACTTTAAACATGAACAGCGGGATCCAGGCGTTGAAGGTACCCCAGGCCGGCTCTGCCAGGAAACGCGGCAGCGCGATGCCCCAGAACTGGCGGTTACGCAGGATCTGACCGAGAGACATTTTCTTGGCGGTGCTGTTTTTATGCTGTGATTCCTGACCATTCAGAATGTAATCACGTTCTTCATCAGACAGTTTTTTCTGGTCGCGTGGGTGTTTGTAAAATACCAACCAGCACATGGCCCAGATAAAGCTCAGGGCACCGGAAATAATGAATGCCATCTGCCAGCTGTGCATGACGATAGCCCAGACGACCAGCGGCGGAGCAATCATCGCGCCGATAGAGGAACCGACGTTAAAGTAACCCACGGCGATTGAACGTTCTTTTGCCGGGAACCATTCAGAACTGGCTTTCAGACCCGCAGGGATCATCGCAGCTTCAGCGGCACCGACTGCGCCTCGCGCCAGCGCCAGTCCACCCCAGCTACCAGCCAGTGCGGTCGCGCCACAGAAGACGGCCCACAGAACGGCGAACATCGCGTAACCAATTTTTGTGCCGAGCACATCGAGCACATAGCCGGCAACGGGTTGCATTACGGTGTAAGCAGCAGAATACGCTGCGATGATATAGGAATACTGTTGGGTGGAGATGTGTAACTCTTCCATCAGAGTTGGCGCAGCTGCCGCCACAGTGTTACGTGTCAGATAACCCAGCACGGTGCCAAGCGTCACCAGTGCGATCATGTACCAACGTAACCCTTTAATTTTACGCATGTAAAACCTCATCGTTTTGTTATGTCCGCGAACGAGCGGTCATCTTCCAGTTCAGGGAGGAGGATGTTCTTTTACGAGGGGGTAACCGAAAAAAAGCCGGTACTCCCCGAACTCTGCCATGTCAATATTTGTGCTAATTCGGTTTCCGTACCGGTTAATCCGATGGTGATACATCGGTAATTTGCATTCCGTCGGCTTATGTATCGCGACGGCAAAAAGATAACTTGTCATACAGCTTTAAAAGGTGAGTGCCATCACAAAAGTGTGAATCTTCGTGTGGTCATTATTTCGATTCAGCAAAGCCAGTGCTGGTGCGGCTTGGCGCGAGGTTTACCTCTTTGAGAGTAATTTTTTTGTCGCCATTTGTTGATCTAACTCACGAAAATATCTTCAGTGTATGGAAATTGGTGTGATAACTTTGTCAACATCAAAACATAAGCAATCTGACGCACTCGCTGAGAGGAAGACGATAATGACCCCGTTTATGACTGAAGATTTCCTGTTGGACACCGAATTTGCCCGCCGTCTGTATCATGATTACGCCAAAGACCAGCCAATCTTCGACTACCACTGCCATTTGCCACCGCAACAAATCGCGGAAAACTACCGTTTTAATAACCTGTATGACATCTGGCTGAAGGGTGACCACTACAAGTGGCGTGCGATGCGTACTAACGGCGTCGCTGAGCGCCTGTGTACCGGCGATGCGTCCGATCGCGAGAAGTTTGACGCCTGGGCCGCCACGGTTCCGCACACAATCGGTAACCCGCTGTACCATTGGACCCACCTCGAATTACGTCGCCCGTTTGGTATTACAGGTAAGCTGCTGTCTCCGGCAACGGCTGACGAAATCTGGAACCAGTGCAATGAACTGCTGGCGCAGGACAAATTCTTCGCGCGCGGCATCATGCAGCAGATGAATGTGAAAATGGTCGGTACTACCGATGACCCAATCGACTCTCTGGAGCATCACGCGGCCGTTGCTAAAGACGCAAGCTTTGATGTGAAAGTGCTGCCGAGCTGGCGTCCGGATAAAGCCTTTAACATTGAGCTGGCGACCTTTAATGACTATATGGCGAAGCTCGGTGAGGTGTCTGACACGGATATCCGCCGCTTCAGCGACCTGCAAGCTGCGCTGACCAAACGTCTGGATCACTTTGCGGCTCACGGCTGTAAAGTCTCTGACCACGCGCTGGACGTGGTGCTGTTTGCTGAATCTAACGAATCTGAACTGGATAGCATTCTGGCACGCCGCCTGGCGGGTGAAACGCTGAGCGAGCATGAAGTTGCCCAGTTTAAAACCGCGGTGCTGGTGTTCCTCGGTGCGGAATACGCGCGTCGTGAATGGGTACAGCAGTACCACATCGGCGCGCTGCGTAATAACAACCTGCGTCAGTTCAAACTGTTGGGTGCGGATGTCGGCTTCGACTCCATCAACGATCGCCCGATGGCCGAAGAGCTGTCCAAACTGCTGAGCAAGCAGAACGAACAGAACCTGCTGCCGAAAACCATTCTCTACTGCCTGAACCCGCGCGATAACGAAGTGCTGGGCACCATGATCGGCAACTTCCAGGGCGAAGGTATGCCGGGCAAGATGCAGTTCGGTTCCGGCTGGTGGTTCAACGATCAGAAAGACGGTATGGAACGTCAGATGACGCAACTGGCCCAGCTCGGTCTGCTGAGCCGTTTCGTCGGCATGCTGACCGATAGCCGTAGCTTCCTGTCATACACGCGCCATGAATACTTCCGTCGCATCCTGTGCCAGATGATTGGCCGTTGGGTTGCTGCAGGTGAAGCGCCGGCAGATATCCAGCTGTTGGGTGAAATGGTCAGAAATATTTGCTTCAACAATGCGCGTGATTATTTCGCCATTGAACTGAACTAAGGCCTGGGTGAAGGTATGCAATACATCAAGATCCATACGCTGGATAACGTCGCGGTAGCGCTCGCTGATTTGGCTGAAGGAACCGAAGTCACCGTTGATGGGCAAGCGGTAATCCTGCGCCAAGCGGTTTCTCGTGGCCATAAATTCGCTTTATGCGATATTGCGCAAGGCGAAAACGTCATTAAATACGGTTTGCCAATAGGTCATACGTTGGTGGACGTGGCGGCGGGTGAGCATATTCATGCTCACAACACGCGCACGAATCTGAGCGACCTGGACACGTATAGCTACCACCCTGATTTTCAGGCAGAGCTTGTTCAACCCGCCGATCGCGATGTACAGATCTACCGTCGCGCCAACGGCGAGGTCGGCGTGCGCAACGAACTGTGGATCCTGCCGACGGTCGGCTGCGTCAACGCTATGGCGCGTCAGATGCAGAACCGCTTTCTGAAAGAGACCAACGACGCCGAGGGTATCGACGGCGTGCATCTTTTCAGTCACACCTACGGCTGTTCACAGCTGGGTGACGACCACATCAACACCCGTACCATGCTGCAAAATATGGTGCGCCACCCGAATGCGGGTGCGGTGCTGGTGGTCGGCCTGGGCTGTGAAAACAACCAGGTTGATGCCTTCCGCGAAACTTTAGGCGAGTACGATCCTGAGCGTGTTCACTTTATGGTCTGCCAACATCAGGAAGACGAAGTGGAAGCGGGGATTGAACATCTCCATCAGTTGTACAACGTGATGCGTAACGATAAGCGTGAGCCGGGTAAGCTGGGCGAGCTGAAGTTTGGTCTGGAATGCGGCGGCTCTGACGGCCTGTCCGGTATTACCGCCAACCCGATGCTGGGGCGTTTTTCCGACTACGTGATTGCCAACGGCGGCACCACCGTGCTGACTGAAGTACCGGAAATGTTCGGTGCCGAGCAGCTGCTGATGGACCACTGCCGTGACGAAGAAACCTTCGGCAAGCTGGTGACCATGGTCAATGACTTTAAGCAGTACTTCATTGCTCACGACCAGCCGATTTACGAGAATCCATCGCCGGGCAACAAAGCGGGCGGGATCACCACGCTGGAAGATAAATCTCTGGGTTGCACGCAAAAAGCGGGCTCCAGCCAGGTGGTGGATGTACTGCGCTACGGCGAACGCCTGAAGACACACGGCCTGAACTTACTGAGCGCGCCGGGTAACGATGCGGTTGCTACCAGTGCCCTCGCGGGCGCGGGCTGTCATATGGTGCTGTTCAGCACCGGCCGCGGTACGCCGTACGGCGGTTTTGTGCCGACGGTGAAAATTGCGACCAACAGCGAGCTGGCGGCCAAGAAAAAACACTGGATCGATTTTGACGCCGGACAGCTGATCCACGGTAAAGCGATGCCTCAGCTGCTGAGCGAGTTTGTCGATACGATCGTTGAGTTCGCCAATGGCAAGCAAACTTGCAACGAGCGCAACGATTTCCGGGAACTGGCTATCTTTAAAAGCGGCGTAACATTGTAATTACCCTTCATCTTTCGCGTGACAGCCGCGTTGGCTGCGTCCATTCACCCCGGTCACTTACTCCAGTAAGCTCCCGGGGATGTCTGAACTTACCGCCTTGCGGTAGCACGAAATCTATTGGGTAATCGAAATGGAGTGGATTTTAAAAACGGCGTTTCATAATATGGGGCGCCGTTTGTTTTTGCGTTTCCTCACAAGGATCTCCCATGACCGCGTATTGGCTGGCCCAGGGCGTAGGTGTCATCGCCTTTTTGATCGGCATTACCACCTTTTTCAATCGAGATGAGCGCCGGTTCCGGCTGCAACTCGCCGTCTACAGCGCCACCATTGGCGTGCATTTTTTTCTGATGGGCGCCTGGCCTGCGGGAATGAGTGCAGAGCTAAACACCATCCGCACACTCGTCTCGATGCATACCCGCAAACTATGGGTAATGACCGTTTTTATTATCCTCACCCTGGTTCTCGGGCTGGCGAAATTACAGCATGCGATGGAGCTGTTGCCGATTATTGGCACGCTGGCCAGCACTTGGGCGCTGTTTCGCTGCCAGGGGCTGACCGTGCGCTGCGTAATGTGGTGCGCAACCGCCTGTTGGGTTATCCATAATTTCTGGTTGGGATCGATTGGTGGGACGATGATCGAAGGTAGTTTTCTGGTGATGAACGGCCTGAACATTATTCGCTTCCGGCGGATGCAAAAACGCGGAATTGATCCATTCAAAATTGAAAAAAGCGTACAAGAAGAGAACCCCTCCGTCCGGTGACAGAGGGGCAGAGATTAGCCGCGCAGGGCGTTATTTGCCAGACGTTCGTCTTCAGCCTGGCAGGCCGCAGCGGTAAACAGGACGTCTGTAGAAGAGTTCAGCGCCGTTTCACAGGAATCCTGCAATACGCCGATGATAAAGCCAACGGCAACGACCTGCATGGCGATGTCATTCGGGATACCGAACATATTACATGCCAGTGGGATCAGCAGCAGAGACCCCCCCGCCACGCCCGATGCGCCGCAGGCGCACAGCGAAGCAACCACGCTCAGTAACAGCGCCGTCGGTAAATCGACCGGAATACCCAACGTATTTACCGCCGCCAGCGTCAACACGGTAATGGTGATCGCCGCGCCAGCCATATTGATGGTAGCTCCCAGCGGGATAGACACCGAATAGGTATCACGATCCAGGTTCAGCTTCTCACACAGCGCCATATTCACCGGAATGTTTGCCGCGGAGCTGCGGGTAAAGAAGGCGTACACGCCGCTTTCACGCAGACAGGCCAGCACTAACGGATATGGGTTGCGGCGAATTTTCCAGAATACCAGCAGCGGGTTGACCACCAACGCTACCAGCAGCATACAGCCTACCAGCACGGTCAGCAGATGTGCGTAGCCCCAAAGCGTGGCGAAACCGGTGGTTGCCAGCGTGGAGGAGACCAGGCCGAAGATACCGATCGGCGCGAAACGAATCACCAGCTTCACCATAAAGGTAACAGCGTTGGACATATCGTTGACCAGATTTTTGGTCGTTTCATTACCGTGACGCAGCGCAAAGCCCAGACCGACGGCCCAAACCAGGATGCCGATGTAGTTGGCGTTAAGCAGTGCATCAATTGGGTTAGAAACCATGCTCATTAGCAGACCACGCATCACTTCGATAATGCCGGACGGCGGTACGATATCGCTGGCGCTGCTGGAAAGATGCAGTGTCGATGGGAAGGCGAAGCTGAAGACAACGGCCGCTAACGCTGCGGAAAATGTTCCGAGCAGGTAGAGGAACAGAATTGGGCGGATATTGGTTTTTTGCCCGTGCTGGTGGTTGGCGATAGAAGCCATTACCAGCATCAGAACCAGAATTGGTGCGACGGCTTTTAACGCGCCGACGAACAGAGTACCCAGTAAACCAACGGCTTCTGCCGCAGGTTTTGACACCAGTGCCAGTAAAATCCCCAGAACCAAACCGATCAAAATTTGTTTAACCAGGCTCCCTTGCGCCAAGCGCGAGAATAGCCCCGATGAACGTTGCGTAGTCATGTAGTAATCCTTTCATTGTGTTGTTGCCCTGCCTTTGTGCGTTCTGTAGACGCATCTTTCAGGATGAGGCAAATGTTTGCATGGCTGAGTATAAGGAAAGAACAGGGTTCTGGAAGCGAAATATCCTGGATTTCGCGTTGAGATCATATTTTATAACTTTGAGTTAACATTATTTTGACATGATAAACAAAAAGCCCGACGCACGCAGTGTGCTGTCGGGCTTTTCAGCTAGCAGATGAAACTTACTGTATTTGCTGCTTTTTATCGTGCTGGTGGTTGACCCAGGCGTTCACAATCAGCGTCACAAACAGAATGCCAAATACCACGCCTAACGAGATAGCGATCGGGATATGGTAGAAATCGACGATCAGCATCTTAATACCGATAAACACCAGAATGACCGACAAACCGTACTTCA
Organism: Citrobacter braakii; assembly: GCF_002075345.1. Lineage (GTDB taxonomy): Bacteria > Pseudomonadota > Gammaproteobacteria > Enterobacterales > Enterobacteriaceae > Citrobacter > Citrobacter braakii. The sequence continues at coordinate 143,381 of NZ_NAEW01000007.1, read as the reverse complement.
GCATGGAGAAACGCTCCGCCACGCCCGCCAGCAGGAAGTACATTGCGCGCAGACCTAAAATAGCAAACAGGTTTGAGGTCAACACGATGAACGGGTCGGTAGTGACGGCAAAGATAGCCGGAATACTGTCGACGGCGAAAATGACGTCGCTCAGCTCAACCAGAATCAACACCAGCATCAGCGGCGTAACAAACAGCAGGCCGTTTTTACGCACGAAGAATTTTTCATCTTCGATGGTATCGGTCATGCGCAAATGACCGCGCAGCCAGCGTACTAACGGTCTGTCGCCAATACCGGAAGCATCTTCTTTCGCCAGCGCCATTTTTACGCCGGTAAACAGCAGGAATGCACCGAACACGTACAACAGCCACTCAAATTGGGTGATAAGCCAACTGCCGGCGAAGATCATGATCGTACGCAGAACAATGGCTCCCAGCACGCCATACACCAGTACCCGACGCTGCAACGCAGGCGGTACGGAGAAGTAGCTGAACAGCATCAACCAGACAAAGACGTTATCTACTGCCAGCGATTTTTCGATCAAATAGCCGGTAAGGAACGCCAGCGCCTGTGGGTCGGCAACGGCGCGGCCCTGGGTTTGTGCCAGGTACCACCAGAAGACGGCGTTAAACAGTAACGACAGCGTTACCCAAACGATTGACCAGGCCGCAGCCTGCTTCATCGACATCGTATGCGCGCCACGACGACCCTGCAACAGCAGGTCGATGGCCAGCATAATTACCACCACGACAGCGAAGCCACCCCATAACAACGGTGTGCCGACAGTATTCATTGTATTTCCCCATGCATAAAAAAAACGGCCAACGCCGAATGACGTTAGCCGCTGCTTTTTATGCATAGACCTTGCCATTCGGCAAGGTCTCACTTACAACAACAAAGGAATACGATGGCGTATTCCTTTGTTATCGCCCGGCGACCGGATGTGGTTTTTCACACATCGTAATGACGATCAACCGACAACGAAGTTACTCCCCTTTGCGGGTTACAAAATATTACAGGCCATGCATTCAGTCAATGGCCTGCAACATTCGTTTTACATACCTTTACGCTGTCAGCGATGTTACCGCTTCATCTGCCGGGAAAATCACGCCGGTCTGGCGGCGAATCTCTGTTTGCAGTTTGGCGGTGATACGGCTGACGGCCAGTGCGGGGTGATCCACTTCGCCGGATTCAACCAAATGAGCAAAAGCCTCTGCCTCATACAGCATAGTATTGATGTGCTGAGGCGTCGTCAGATCCTGGGTTTTCCCCCCGCGAGGAACGAAGCACACTTTCTGACACTCGGAGATATGCTCGATCACCAGCGATCCCTGCTCGCCCTGAATTTCACTGGCTAACACCGAGTCGCTTACTTTTGAGTGCTGGAGTGTGACGCTGAAATCACCGTAATTCATCACCACCACGCCGTGGGCATCTACGCCGCTTTCCAGCAGACTGGCGCTGGCCTGAACGCTTTGCGGTTCACCCCACAGCGCAACCGCTGAGGCCAGGCAGTAAAAACCGATATCCATGATCGAGCCATTTGAGAACGCCGGATTAAACGTGTTCGGATTTTCACCGTCCAGATAGCGCTGGTAACGCGAGGAGTACTGGCAGTAATTAATAAACGCTTTCCTGATTCTTCCGACTTTGGGTAGAGATTGCTGCAACAGCAGGAAGTTAGGCAAGCTGGCGGTCTTAAACGCTTCAAACAGCACGACCTGATTTTCGCGCGCGCAGGCGATAGCGGCTTCGGCTTGCGCCAGGTTTGAGGCCAGCGGCTTTTCGCAAATAACATGCTTTTTGTGCCGCAAAAACAGCTCGGTCTGCGGGAAGTGCAGGGAGTTTGGACTGGCGATGTAGACGGCGTCGATCGCCTCGCTTTGCGCCATCGCTTCCAGTGAGGTAAACAGATGCTCGACGGGGTAATCGTTGGCGAAGGTCTGCGCCTGCTCGAGGCTACGGGAATAGACCGCGGTCAACTTATATTTGCCGGTTTCATGGGCGGCATCGACAAACTGGCGGGTGATCCAGTTTGTGCCAATTACTGCGAAACGTATCATAATGGCCTTCAGGCTGCGAAAAGGGATCCTTTCGTCAATTTAGCATGCCCTGAAGACAAAGCCAGTGCGCAACTACGCAGTTTGCTTTAACGATTGTTGCGTTAACCACAGGCGGGTATCGAACTCCAGTTGATGATACTGAGGCTCCATATGACAGCACAGCTGGTAAAACGCTTTGTCGTGCTCTTTTTCTTTCAGATGCGCCAGTTCATGAACGACGATCATGCGTAAAAAAGGTTCAGGGGCATTGCGAAACACGGTGGCAACGCGGATCTCCGCTTTGGCTTTTAGCTTACCGCCCTGCACGCGAGATACGGCGGTATGCAGCCCCAGCGCATTCTTCAGAACGTGTATCTTGCTGTCATACATGACTTTATTCAGCGGCGGGGCATTACGCAGGAACTGATTTTTCAGATCCTGAGTATATTGCCAGAGCGCTTTGTCGGTCGCGAAATCATGCGTCCCCGGATAGCGCTTCTCCAGCACTGCGCCCAGACGCTGTTCAGCAATCAGCGTTCTCACCTGAGAAAGCAAATGTTCCGGGTAGCCCTGGAGATAAGTTAGTTGGTTCATCTTTGCCCATGCCAATCATAAAAAGTGTATACTCACGCACCCTTTTCAGGGATACGCCGAAATTTTACCATTCAGGAGGGCCGATGAGCCACATAGACAACGGTTTCCGTTCGCTGTCACTTAAACGTTTCCCGGAAACGGATGACGTTAACCCGCTGCTGGCGTGGGAAGCGGCAGATGAATATCTGCTGCAACAGCTGGACGATACCGAGATTAGCGGCCCGGTGCTAATCCTGAATGATACCTTTGGCGCGCTGGGCTGTGCGCTGGCGCAACATTCGCCGTACAGCATCGGCGATTCTTATCTCAGCGAGCTTGCCACACGCGAGAACCTGCGTCACAACGATATTGCCGAGTCGAGCATCAAGTTCCTCGACAGTACGGCTGACTACCCGCAGGCGCCGGGCGTGGTGCTGATTAAGCTGCCAAAAACCATGGCGCTGCTGGAGCAGCAACTGCGCGCGCTGCGCGAAGTGGTAACGCCGCAAACGCGTATCATCGCCGGGGCAAAAGCGCGTGATGTGCATACTTCGACGCTGGAGCTGTTTGAAAAAGTATTGGGTCCAACCACCACGACGCTGGCGTGGAAAAAAGCCCGTTTAATCAACTGTACGTTCAGCAAACCTGAGCTGGCCGCTGCCTCGCAAACGCTAAGCTGGAAGCTGGAAGGTACCGAATGGACTATCCATAACCACGCCAACGTCTTCTCCCGTACCGGACTGGATATCGGCGCGCGCTTTTTTATCGAGCATCTGCCGGAAAACCTCGAAGGGGAGATTGTTGACCTCGGCTGTGGTAACGGCGTCATCGGTATGACGCTGCTGGCGAAGAACCCGGAAGCCAGCGTGGTATTTGTTGATGAATCGCCGATGGCGGTGGCTTCAAGCCGCTTGAACGTGGAAAGTAACATGCCTGAAGCGCTGGATCGCTGTGAGTTTATGATCAACAACGCGCTGTCGGGCGTCGAACCGTTCCGCTTTAACGCCGTGCTGTGTAACCCACCGTTCCACCAGAAGCACGCGCTGACGGATAACATTGCCTGGGAGATGTTCCACCACGCTCGTCGCTGCCTGAAAATCAACGGTGAGCTGTACATTGTGGCTAACCGTCACCTTGACTACTTCCACAAGCTGAAGAAGATTTTCGGCAACTGCGTGACCATCGCCACCAATAATAAATTCGTGGTACTGAAAGCGGTCAAAACCGGTCGCCGCCGCTAATCGTGTGTGCCGGATGGCGGCGTGACCGCCTTATCCGGCCTACGAAATACATACTGTTAAATTTCCAGCGCCAGCATCGTCCCTTGCGCAATAGCGCGTCGGGCATCCAGCTCCATCGCCACATCGCAGCCGCCGATCAGATGCACCGTTTTACCCGCCGCGTGGAGCGGATCGACCAGCTCACGGCGCGGCTCTTGTCCGGCGCAAATCACCACGTTATCCACGTTAAAGATCACCGGTTCGCCGTTCAGCACAACGTGTAAGCCATCATCATCAATTTTCTGATAGCTAACTGCCGGGATCATTTTCACGCCGCGTGAGAGCAGGGTGGCGCGATGGATCCAGCCCGTCGTTTTCCCTAAACCTTGTCCCGGTTTGCTGGCTTTGCGCTGCAACATCACTATCTGGCGCGGGCTGCGGGATAAGTGCGGGCCTTCCAGGCGTAAGCCGCCAGGCTGTTGCAGGCTGGTGTCGATCCCCCATTCCACGCAGAATTCCGCAATGTTTTGGCTGGTGGGCTCACCGGGCTGGCTCAAATACATGGCGGTATCAAAACCTATCCCGCCGCAGCCAACGATCGCCACGCGTTTGCCCACCGGCGTTTTATCGCGCAGGACGTCAAGATAGCTCAGTACTTTAGGGTGGTCGATCCCCTCGATCGGTGGCATGCGAGGCTCGATCCCGCTGGCAAGGATCACTTCATCGAAGGGGTACAGATCGCGTGCGCTGACAAAGTGATTCAGCTTCAGCGACACGCCAGTCACATCGATCATCCGGCGGTAGTAGCGCAGGGTTTCATAAAATTCTTCTTTGCCGGGGATCTGCTTAGCGATATTAAACTGCCCGCCAATCTCGCTATGCGCGTCAAACAATGTCACGTGATGACCGCGTGCGGCGGCATTAATGGCGAAGGCGAGGCCTGCAGGACCTGCTCCGACAACCGCCAGATTTTTCGGCACAGTGGCGGCAACGATCGGCATTTTGGTCTCATGGCAGGCGCGCGGATTCACCAGGCATGAGGTGACTTTGCCGACGAAGATCTGATCCAGGCAGGCCTGGTTACAGCCGATACAGGTATTGATCTCATCCGCTCGCCCGGTTTGCGCTTTTGACAGCAGTTCGGCATCGGCGAGGAACGGACGGGCCATCGACACCATATCGGCATCGCCACGGGCCAGAATGTCATCGGCGACTTGAGGATCGTTAATGCGGTTGGTGGTGACCAGTGGGATCGTCACATGCCCTTTCAGCTTACGTGTCACCCAACTAAACGCACCGCGCGGCACCGGGGTGGCGATAGTGGGAATACGCGCCTCATGCCAGCCAATACCGGTGTTAATAATGGTCGCCCCTGCGGCTTCTATCGCCTGCGCCAGTTGGACGGTTTCGTCGAAGGTTCCGCCGTTTTCCACCAGATCGAGCATCGACAGGCGGAAGATAATAATAAAGTCATTACCGGCACGCTGGCGTACCGCGCGCACCACTTCCACGGCAAAACGCATGCGGTTGGCATACTCGCCACCCCACTCGTCATTGCGCTGATTGGTGCGCAGAGTCAGGAATTCGTTGATGAGATAGCCTTCCGAGCCCATCACTTCGACGCCATCATAGCCTGCTTCCCGCGCCAGTTGAGCGCAGTGGGCAAAATCTTCAATCAACTGCAGTACCTCATCGTGCGTCAGCTCATGCGGCGTAAAGCGGTTGATTGGCGCCTGAATGGCAGAAGGTGCCACCAGATGCGGCTGGTAGCTGTAACGCCCGGTATGCAGGATTTGCAGGGCGATTTTGCCGCCTTCGTCATGCACGGCGTCGGTAATGACGCGATGATGTGCAAGTTGGCTGGTGTCGTTCAGCATCGCGCCGCCTTCCATCCCCACGCCGGAAAGCGCAGGCGCAATACCTCCGCTCACAATTAACGCTACGCCGTGACGGGCGCGTTCGGCGTAGAACGCGGCCAGCCGTTCTGCACCGTCGGGATACTCCTCCAGCCCGGTATGCATTGAACCCATCAGCACGCGGTTTTTAAGCGTGGTGAAGCCTAAATCGAGCGGGGCGAACAGCGACGGATAGCTCATAAAGGTGTCCAGTATGTAAAATTATTGTTATGTGGTCGGATGAGTTAATAATTTAGCCGTCGCCGCGTAAAAGGGAAAAGGGGAATGCCGTGATTGTGATGGGATTCAAAAAATGCCCCTGCGGACGCAAGGGCAACTGGGTCAGAACGCCAGTCGTTTACCCAGACCGTCAAAGAGGTGCAGGTGCGACTCTTGTACGGTGAGCGTAAGCGGTGTATCCGGCATGAAGCTAAGCTGTTGAAAAGACTTCAGGCACACGGGGTGGCCGGCTAAATCCAACCACACCAGCGTGGAGTCGCCCTGTAATTCACACAGCCGGGTACGACCTTGCAATGTGAAATCCCCGGTCTGCTGGTACTGCATATGCTCCGGGCGGATGGCGACAAACAGCTTGTCCCCGTCGCTAACGCCTGCTGGCTGACGGGTGAGGCGGAAGACAAGGTTATCGGCGATATGCAGCGCGCCTTCGCGCCATACCGCTGGCAGAACATTGATTTTCGGCGTGCCGATAAACTCAGCGACAAACAGGTTTGCCGGGGTGTTATACAGCTCCAGCGGCGTGCCCACCTGCTCAATTTTTCCCTTGTAAAGCACCACGATGCGATCGGCCAGCGTCATCGCCTCCACCTGATCGTGCGTTACATAGATCATGGTGTTTTTCAGGGTGTTATGCAGTTGCTGGATCTCCTGGCGCATCCCGACCCGCAACGCGGCATCCAGGTTAGACAGCGGTTCATCAAACAGAAACAGTTCCGGTTGCTGGACAATAGAACGCCCGATCGCCACACGTTGGCGCTGCCCGCCGGACAGATTCTGCGGCAGCCTGTCCAGCATCTCTTCCAGCTTCAGCATGCTGGCGGCGTGAGCGACCCGCTTATCAATCTCGGCGGCGGGCGTGTTGATATTACGTAAACCGAATGACAGATTTTCCCTGACGGTCATATGCGGGTAGAGGGCGTAGGACTGAAACACCATCGACAGGTTGCGTTTGCCCGCCGCAAGCCTGGTGACCTCTTTTCCCCCCATCACCAGTTTACCGCCGTCGGGGATTTCCAGTCCGGCGATGATCCGCAGCAGCGTGGATTTCCCGCATCCGGAAGGGCCAACCAGCACAATGAACTCCCCGGAGGCGATCTCCAGCGACAGATTTTCAATGATGGTGTTCTTGCCCCAGGCTTTATGAATATTGCTCAGGCTTAGCGCGGTCATAACCTCTCCTTGTCAGAATCCCAGGCTGCAATCAGCGTTAAAAGTTCATCGGTTTTGCGCGCCAGCAGTGCCGTATCCGCGCGGGTTTCCACGTTCAGGCGCAGCAGCGGCTCGGTGTTGGAGGCGCGTAAGTTGAAGCGCCAGTCAACGAAGTCGATGCTCAACCCATCGCAATCGTCACGCAGGCCGCCGGCTTGCAGATAGTGAGCGGCGATGGATTGCATGACCGATTGCGGATCGGCCACCGTCAGATTGATTTCGCCGGAAACCGGAAAGCGCACCTGGGCGTGTTCGATATACGCCGACAGCGGACGGCTGTCGCTGCCGATAATTTGCAGCAGCAATACCAGTGGGATCATCCCGCTGTCGCAATAGCCAAAATCGCGGAAGTAGTGGTGGCCGCTCATTTCTCCACCGTAGACCGCGTCCTCTTCGCGCATCCGCGCTTTGATAAAGGCGTGCCCGGTTTTGCTGATGACCGGGATTCCGCCGCAGCGAGTTACAACGTCCAGCGTATTCCACGTCAGCCGCGGGTCCAGAATGATGTGACTGCCTGCGGAGCGTTGCAGGAAGTGCTCGGCGAACAGGCCAACCAGGTAGTAGCTCTCAATAAAGCGGCCACACTCATCAAAGAAGAAGCAGCGATCGAAATCGCCGTCCCAGGCGATGCCGAAATCAGCCTGATTCTCGATAACCGCCTGCTGGGTGATGAGGCGGTTTTCCGTCAGCATCGGATTCGGCACGCCTGCGGGGAAATGACCGTCCGGCTGATGGTGCAGGCGAATAAACTCAATCTGAACGCCCGCACGGGCCAGCCCGTCGGCGATCGCGTCAAGCGCAGGCCCGACGGTGCCATGTCCGGCGTTGGTCACAATACGTAGCGGGCGAGTCGGCGGATGCTGAAGGAAGCGCAGCAGGCAGGCAATCCAGGCGGGGCGATTATCATAAGGGATGAGGCTGCCACGATGGACGATCGGTGCAAAGTCGTTGCGCTCCGCCAGCGCTTTTATCTCCAGCAGGCCGTTGTCGTTACTGATCGGACGCGCCTCTTCGCGCACCAGCTTCATACCATTGTACTGCGCCGGATTATGGCTGGCGGTTATCTGAATGCCGCCGTCGGCACGCAGTTCCCGGGTGGCGAAGTAGATCTCTTCGGTGCCTGACAGACCAAGGTCGATAACATCCACGCCGCTGGAAATCAGCCCGTCGGTCACGGCGGATTTTAACGATTCCGAGCTAAGGCGAATGTCGGCGCCGATCACTACCCGGCGCGGATGGCGCCAGGCGGCGTAAGCGCGACCGATGCGAAAGGCGATATCCGGCGTCAGGTTGACGCCAACCTCACCGCGAATGTCGTAGGCTTTAAAACAGGTTAGTTCATCCATAATCTACTCTTCTGTAATTAATGAGTCAGGCTGACTCCCGAATGATGAGCTGGTAAGGCAATTCATAGTGGGTCACCGGTCCTCTGGTGAGCAGCAATTTGACGGCCATTTCCCCTTTCTTTTCCGCGTCTTGCGCGATGGTGGTCAGGCGTATTCCCGCCACCTCAACGGCGAGATTATCGAAACCGGTAACGGCAACCCGCTGCGGAACCGCCAGCTGCTGCCGTTGGCAGTAGTGGATCGCGCCGACGGCGAAGCGATCGGAAAGGCAGATAAGCGCAGTGATCTCCGGATGGGTTTCCAGTAACGCTTTGGCCGCCTGTTCGCCGTGTTCTTCATCGTGTCGGGTTTGATACAGCCAGCACGTATCAAGGGCGAAGCCGCGCTGCTGGAAAACCTCCCGGCAGGCATTCACGCGGGAGAGCATCAGCAGGTTGTCGCCGGTGACGGGGGCGGTCAGATCGCACATTCCCTGCGCCGAGGGCTGTGACGGAAAAGCGATGACGCCGAAATACCGATGACCTTTATCGGCCAGATAGCGGGCAATATCGCGCATGGCGCAGGCGTTATCGATGGAGACGCTGCTGTGGTCGGGAAACTGAAAATCGAGCGTGACCACCGGACGCCCATGAGCCAGCGCGTGCTGGATCATGGCCGCATTGTTATGCGTGGCGTTGAGAATATAGCCATCAACCAGGGTGTTGAGCGGCGTCTGTTGCCGCTTACGCAAAGGGATCAAGACCAGATTGACGTTTTGTTCTTCACACTGGACGGCGATCCCCCGCATCAGCGCAATGTCGTGGGGATCGATAAACACGTAACTCATAGAGTCATTGAATATCACGCCGATGGTGTCAGATTTACCGGTACGCAGCGCGCGCGCCAGCTTGTCCGGTCCCTGAAAGCCAAGCTCGTTGGCATATTGCAAAATTCGCTGGCGCAGCTCCGGAGATAATTTTTCCGGATTATTCCATGCGTTCGACACCGTGGTATGGGAAATACCCATAATCTTGGCCAATGATTTTATCGTAATACGTTTCTTATCTTTATTATCATTAACGTTTATTTTCATGTTTAATATATTTGCTGGGTTTATATATTGGCGTGAATTATTTATTTCTATCGTCCATTGCGTTGAACGTTGATGCAAAGTTTAACGTTAAACAAAAATCGTTTTGTGATTTGTTTAACGTTAAACATAAAAAGGGGGTGTTAATTTACGCTCCATTCAATAGCAGGGTAGCGGTAAATCAATACTTATTGAAAGTAAATGGAGAGTTATCGTGAGAGTTGTAAAATTAGCTAAATTAACAGCCTGTGTACTATTCGCATTTTGTATTTCTGGCTGCGGTCCGGATGATAAAAAATCCGAAGAGACAGCAACAACGCCAATTAAAATGTGGGTGGCACCAAACGAAAATGAAGAAGCCTTCTGGAATACTATGGTTAAAGAATGGAATAAAGACCCGGCGCATACCCCGGTCGAATTTACGCCCATTCCTGCCGCCAGCAGTTCTGAAGAGGCAATAATGAACGCGCTGGCTTCCGGCACGGAACCCGATATTTCCAGTAATATCTTTATCGGTTTTGCCAGCCAGTTGGTGGAAATTGGTCAGCTTGAAGACCTGTCTAAAATGAGTGGTTTTAATGAACTCGTTAATAACCGACAGATGGGCAAAATTATTCCTGCCTGGCAATTAAACGGCGAGCAACACGTTCTGCCAATCTATATTAATCCTATCGTCTGGTGGTGGCGGGGCGATTTACTCAAGCAGTATGGTTTTGATCATGTTCCGACCCGTTATGATGAGCTTTATCAGCTGGCAGAGCGCCGGGCGGCGGATAATAACGGCTATGTTATCCAGATGACCGCCGGGAAAAACTGGTGGGAACGCTGGTTCGATTTTATTCCGCTTTATTATGCGCAAAACGGCGGTAAACCTTACCTCGCGGGTCATCAGGCGACGTTTGCCGATCCTGCCGGACAGGCGGTACTGACCTTTATGGGGAAAGTCTTTAACAGCAAGTGGAGCAGCTACGACTTCACCGCCGCCGACGATCCGTTAGCGACCGGACAGGTGCTGGCATCCGCGCGCGGTCCGTGGGATATCGCTCGCTATCACAAGCAGTATCCGGAGATCCTCAAAACGCTGCAAATTGGGCCGATGCTCACCGAGAAAGGCGACGCGCACCCGTATACGTTCGGCGACAGCAAAGGGGTGGTGATCTTCAGTTCCAGCAAGCGCAAAGCGCAGGCGTGGGCGTTTATTCAGTGGGTCTTTAACAACGCCGAGCACGACCGGAGCTGGCTGGAGTTGACCGGTATGCCGCCAGCACGCAGTGATTTAATGAGTAATCCGCTGTTTGTGAATTACTTTGAGAAAAACCCGCTGGAGAAGGCGATCGCATCTTACGTGGACGTCGCGCTGCCGCCAGCGGCCACTACGCAAACCACGGAGATTCAGCGCAGCATGACGCAGATGCTGGAGCAGGTCATTTTCAACCACGCCGATCCGGCAGCCACCCTCGATAAATCCGCGCAGGAAATTAACACGTTGCTGGCGAAATAAGGGGAAAAAATGGCTGGATATGAATCCCGCACCGGAGGCCTGTTGGCCTCCACGTGGATCGGTTATTCGTTGCTGTTCTGGTTTTATCCGCTGTGCTGGCTGGTCGTGCTCAGCGTGACGAACTGGCAATTTATTGGCACGCCGACGTTTAGCGGATTACAGAATATCATTGGTGTGTTTCATGACGCGTTATTCTGGCAGTCGATGTGGAACGTGTGCCGTTTTTTAATGTGGTATATCCCGATTGTCTTTCTTACCTCGCTGCTGTTTGCCGCGGGATTACGAAAAATTAAGTACGGGAAAAGTTTTATTGCCCTGAGTTTTTTACTGGCGAATATCTCTTCGGGGGTGGCCTATTCCATCGTTTTTGCAAAACTGTTCAGTGAATACGGGCCGGTCAATCAATTTTTACAGGCCAGTTTCGGCATCTCTGTGCCCTGGTTTACCAACCCTGACTGCGCCATGTTATCCATTGCGTTAATTGTTACCTGGAAATTCGTCGGTTATTACGGGCTGATTCTCTATTCCGGGATGGTGGCGATCCCCGCGGATATTTACAGCGCGGCGCAGTTGGATAAAACCGGGAAGTTTAAGCAAAGTTGGGCGATTACCCTGCCGATGATGAACGTGCAAATCGTGATGGTGATGGTGCTGGCGATTACCGTGGCGTTCAGCATCTTTACCGAGCCGTATCTTATCACCGGCGGTGGACCGCTCAACAGCACCACCAGTCCGATGGTGGTGATGTATGAAGTGGCGTTCCAGAAAATGAAGCCAACCTGGGCGGCGACCATGTCGATTATCGTTGCGGCATGCAGTTTCCTCGCCATCTGGGTCTTCCGCAAAGTTTTCGAAAAACATATCGAGATTGTGTGAATGAAGAAACTGACTCCTTTAACGCTGCTCATTCACGCCGTGATGTTTTTGCTGGCGCTCACCTGGCTTTATCCTTTTATCTGGATGGTGATCTCCTCGTTGAAACCGACGGCGCAAATCTACACGACCGGGCTGTTTTCCGGTCATCTGACGCTGGAGAATTACGCTTTTCTGTTCGATAACAGCAACCGGGCGGACAAACCTTTTTTGCGCACCCTGGTTAACTCGCTGTTCGTGTCGCTCACCATTACCGTCTGCGTCACGCTGACCTCAATGCTGGTGGGATATGCCGTCGCGAAAACCGAGTTTCGCGGCAAAAATGCGTTTCGCAACCTGTTGATTGTGCAGATGGTTTTCCCGGTCTTTATGTTCATCATTCCACAGTTTGTCCTGATGCGTGAACTGGGGCTGATCAACAGCTACGGGGCGATGATCCTGCCGTATGCGATGAGCGCCTGGGGCATTTTTATGGTTTCGCAGAGCTTTAAAGGCACGCCGAATGATTACCTGTACGCCGCAAGGCTCGATCACGCCAGCCTGTGGGGGATCTTGCGGCATGTGATGATGCCGCTGAATAAATCCATTCTGGCGATTGTCGCACTGTTCACCTTTTCCAGCTCATGGGACAACTTCCTCTGGCCGCTGATCGTGATGCGCGAAGTGGACAAAATGCCGTTTTCGGTGCTGCTCGCCACCTTCAGCAAATCCTACGGCATCTACCTGGGACCGGTGCTGGCGGGGTCGGTGGTGCAGATGCTGCCAATCGTTGTCCTGTTTATTCTGTTCAGAAAATACTTCCTCGAAGGCATGTCGTTATCACTGAAATAAGGAACGTGACGGTGAAAAAGCAACTGTGGTGGCAGGCGTGTACCTGCTATCAAATTTATCTGCCTTCGTTTTGCGACGGCAATAACGACGGGCTGGGCGATTTTCCGGGCCTGATTTCCCGGCTGGATTATTTGCAGGCGCTGGGCATCGGCGCGGTGTGGATCACGCCGTTTTATCCCTCTCCGCTGGTGGATAACGGCTACGATATCAGCGATTACTGCGCCGTTGACGCCCGTTTCGGCACTCTCGACGATTTTCGCCGGGTGGTTGACGGCTGCCACGCCAGAGGCATTCGGGTGATTATCGATCTGGTGGTCAATCACGTCTCCTCAGAACATCCCTGGTTTTGCGATGCGTGGAATAATCCGGGCAGCCGCTATCGTGATTATTTCCTTTTTCGCCGCCAGCCGAATAACTGGCGTTCTTTCTTTTCCGGCAGCGCGTGGACCGCTGAGCCAGACACCGGCGAGTTTTATTACCATAAATTCGCGCCCGGCCAGGTGGATCTCAACTGGGCCAACCCGGCGGTGGAACAGGAAATTTACCGGGTAGTGGATTTCTGGGTTACGCAGGGGGTGGACGGTTTTCGCTTTGACGTTATCAACTTTCTTACTACCGACGGCATTGGGCCTGATAACCCGGAAGAGAACGGCGAGCAGCGCCATGAATTTGACATCAATCAGCCGCGACTCCCGGAGACGCTGCAACGGCTGTGTGCCCATGTTCGGGCGCAGGGTGACTATTTCCTGATTGGCGAAATCGGCAGCGAAGACCCTGACGTGCTCAGCCGCTATCAAAGTCCGCAGCTGATGGACGTGGTGTTTAATTTTAATATCGGCAGCCAGAAAACCTTTGATGTTTCCCGTCTTTTCAGCCAGTTAAAAACCACGCTGGTTGCGCAGTCGGGTTTACCGACGCTGTTTTTCTCCAGCCATGATATGTCGCGGATGATCGGCCGCTTTGGCGAAAACGAGCGCGATACCGGGCGGGCGCTGGCGGTGCTGGCGCTCCAGCTAACGGTGAGCGGCGTGCCGTTTATCTTCCAGGGAGAAGAGCTGGGGGTGACCGACTACCGTCCGCAAACGGCAGAGCAGCTTTTTGATATTCAGGGAATAACCCATTACCGCACCGCCCTTGCCGCAGGCAGCAGCCCGCAGCAGGCGCTGGCGCAGGCCATTGAACATTCGCGGGATGGTTCGCGCGCGCTGCTGCCCTGGCGCGACGCCCCCTTTGGCGGATTTTCCACCGTCGCGCCGTGGATGCCCGTCGGCGGCGATATCGCCCTGATTAACGCGGAGCGCCAGCAGCAGGATGAGACATCGTTCTGGCATCAGTACCGGCGGCTTATCGCCCTGCGCCGCCGCGTTGCGGCGCTGCATCAGGGACAGCAGGACTCGCTCGACCTCACTGATGAATGCATCTGGTTTACCCGTTCGACGGCGGCGGAGCAGGTCTGGGTCGCCATCAACTTTGGTGCGCCCGTTCGCAATCCGTGGCAGGAGATTGAGGCTGAAGTGCTGTACGGGGAGGACGCGCAATGGATTGGCAAGAATCAATGTTTGATCAAAAGGAGAGTACATGGACAGGCACAATAAAAACCCGTTGATTACCCCGGCTGACGTGACGCCTTCACTGCCCGGCAGGAAGGTCGATTGTGTTTTCAATGCTGGCGTAACGGAGTGTGACGGGGAGATCGTTCTGCTGCTGCGGGTGGCGGAAAGCGTGATCAATTCCGACCCGCAGCAGCGTGTCGTACCGCTGTTGGAAAAAACCGATGCGGGCTGGGTACAGGCCACCGCGAGTTTCGATCGTCGCGATGAACGCTATGATTTCAGCGATCCGCGGGTGATCGTGCTGAAAAGCGATCCGGCGCGGGTGTGGCTGACCTCCATGTCGCATCTGCGCCTGGCGCGCAGCCGCGACGGGGTGAACTTCCGGATTGACAGCCAGCCGTTTATCATCGCCGATACGCAATATGAAGAGTTTGGCTGCGAAGATGCGCGGATCACCCGCATCGATGATATCGCGTACATCAACTACTCGGCGGTGTCGTCGCTGGGGATCTCTACCGCGCTGGCGGTGACCAAAGATTTTGTCACGGTGGAGAAAAAAGGGTTGATCCTCTGTCCGGACAACCGCGACGTCTGCTTTTTCCCGGAAAAGATCGCCGGTAAATATCACGCCCTGACCCGTCCGGCCCCGTGCCACTTCGGTCATCCGGAAATCTGGATCTGCGAGTCGCCGGATATGCTGCACTGGGGCAACCATCGCCACCTGCTGGGACGGTCCGGCGATGCCTGGGACTGCCGTAAATCAGGCGGCGGCGCGCCGGTATTAAAAACCGATCGCGGCTGGCTGGAGATCTACCACGGTGTGGATGCCGATCAGCGCTACTGCCTCGGCGCGCTGCTGCTGGATCTCAACGATCCGACCCATATTTTGGCGAAATCACCGGTACCGTTGCTGGAGCCAGATGCGCCCTACGAGCGCGAAGGCTTCTTCGGCAATGTGGTGTTCACCTGTGGGGCGCTGATCCGCGATGAGACGCTGCACGTCTGGTACGGCGCCGCCGATGAGTGCGTGGCGCTGGCGACAATGCCGCTGGACAAACTGTGGCGGCATCTGGGGGTTAAATAAATGCCGCAGAGCGTCCTGGGTTGCTAAACCTCCTTCTGGCAGGGGGCGATTCACACGTTGCGGCCGCTGGTGGACGAATCTTTGCTGCAAATAATGAAAGTACACAACAGAAGAGCAGGGCAATAAATGCCCTGCAAGTCTGTATATTTAATTTCACATTGTATTTCAGGTGAGCAAGAAAACAGACCGCTCTAATCGTTATTAATATTTTAATTAATATCTGACGCGGGAGCCGCCTCAATAGCTTTTTCTTCTTTGGTTAGCCCTTTGATGTATTTACTGTATTTCCACCAGGCAAAACCGAGAAAAATAACAATCCCCCCGACGTTATAGAATATAATTGTCATGATGTTACCGCCGGTCGGGAAGGTCGAGGCAATAAACCCGATGGTGAAAAGGACAATCAGCATCGATACCACAATAATGCCGGTTTTTTGCGAACCCATACGGAAGTCGCGCGGTAAGTGGTCCAGTTTTGCGCGCAGATTCAGGTAAGCCAGCATAATAAACAGCGGCGGCAGCATCGATGCGGCGGCTGTCATGTTGATGATGGTGTTCATTAAATCCTGCACGGTATTGGAGCCGAGCGTTGGGATAATCATCAGCGGGATAACAATCAGGAACTGAATCCAGGCTGCGCGGGCCGGAACGCCGTTTTCATTCAGTTCGACGGTTTTTTTACCGAAAATACCCGCCGGAATTTCAGAGAAGAAAATTTTCACCGGCGTTGCGGTCCACATCAGCAGAGAGCCGAACATCGCGGTAAAGGAGACCAGGCCGACAAAGCGGTTAACGATCAGTTCCGGCAGGCCAAAGTATGCCGCCAGGCCGTGGAATACCTGTACCGAACCACCGGTAAATTTCAGCTCTTTGCTGCTCACGAAGACGTTGATCAGTACCGAGGAGATGGAATAGAGCACGCCAATAAAAATCCCGGCAATGATAATAACCTTCACGAACGATTTGGACCCGCCCTTGACGTCGTTGACGTACACTGCCACCGACTCCGCACCGCCTGCCGCCATAAAGATCCAGGTGGTGATACCGAGGAAGGCCCAGTTAAAATTCGGGATCATTGCGTCTACGGTGATAGGGTCAGCAGGCTGTACGCCGCCAACCAGCGCAGTACCCGCCAGCAGGATGTAGGACAGGGTCAGCAGCAGCATCAATGTGGAGGTGACCGAAGTAATTGGTCCTAACATTTTTGCGCCGTTGGTCGAAACCCAGGTGGAGAAGGCAAACAGCACCATACTTAACACAGTGGTTGCGAACGGCGTCAGAATGTATTCGTAGCCTAAAAAAGCATATGAGGCGTAGGCGATAACACGGGGTAACAGCGAGGTAAAAAAGAACAGGTTAACGAACCAATAGGTATAGGCGGTAATAAATGCCCAACGTCCGCCCAGCGAACTTTTCACCCATGCATAGACACCGGCTTCGGAGTTTTTATTCAGCGAAACAAATTCAGCGATGATTAAGCAGAACGGAATAAAGTAGAAGATCGTCGCGAGGAAAAACATCGGTGCGGATGCCAGACCCAGCTCAATATTATTGTTGATAACGTTATTAAAACTATAAACCGCGGCAAAGGTGAGTGAAAGTAAGCCGAACTTGCCGATGGTATTACGTTTGGTATCAGACATAGCACATCTCCGATTCCTGATTATTATAGGGTACTGGCGGCGCAACGTCGGCGCCGCCTGTGTTTTTATTTATTATGAAAATAACCATCTTCGATGGTGACTTTGAGTACGACTTTTTTCACTGCGTTATTACAAATAAAACGATAGGCTTCATGGTTGTCACAAATAACCATTTGTCCTTCGCGCACTTCTACGGTTTTTCCACAGCCTTTCAGATATTCGCGATCGGTTTCATCGCGATAATATTCAACCACCTGGAGATCCTCTTTGGCGGCATACTCTATTTTTTGCTGTCCTTGCAGGTAGTAATGGATCTCAAAATAACGACGATAACCGGTAAACAGTGCATCGGTCGCGGAGTCTGTCTCCACGCGATAGCTCAGGGAATCACCGATAGAGTGGGCGACGCCTGGTTGAATATTATCAATATTTTCAATCGCTTCGACGCAGCGCTGCCACTTCTTCCCGGATGCGTAAATTTGTTGGAACTGCGCTAAGTTGTCGATGATCCTCATTTTGTATTCTCACTGTGCAAATTCGTGGAAAAGAACCCGGTACCAAAGACGCGGCTGGCGGCGGTTTGAGCGCTAGATTCGCTACCGGAAACCGGCAACAACGTGAAGCCGTAGCTGAACGAACGGAACCAGACGCGCCAGGAATCAAGCACCTCGCTTCCCCAGGAGTTGGAGCCTAAGCCCAGCACCTGGTGGTCCAGATTCAGGGTGATGTCATCGCTGCGCTGCAGCGCATTACAGTGCTGTGCGGCAAAGATATTTTCTGGCGTATAGCGCCAGGCGCTCAGGTTGACAGGGCGCTGCGGAATCACCAGCAGACCGTTGCCGTGGCGGTTGGTTAGCGTTGCCCAGCGCACGTCCTGACGATTGCCGTTGTTTTGCGGGAACGGATAGTTTTCGAACATCTCATCCACGCTGCTGCGCCAGATATCGATGATGTTGGCCTGCTGGCTATCGGCATAGTTTTCACCGGGACCACGTCCGTAATACGCCACCTGCCCCAAATCGCCGTTGATGCCCATCGTGAAGCCGATGCACGGAATAATGTCCCGGTACTCGCCGTAAGGCTGGCCGGAAAGCTCCACGTTCAACTGACCGTCTGCGGCAATCCGCCAGCGGTAGGTACAGCGCATACCGAAATCAAATACCGGCGGGGCGATAATCGTCTGGCTGGTTATCAACAGCGCGTCATCGGTTTGCTCAATGGCAAAATCGCGCAGATGTTCCTGCATAATCTGTAAATGATTTGGTTGCCAAAGGCCTTCGAACTCTTGTTTGTGGTTATCAATGGTTGGTTTGAAGAAATTAATCTTCGGCTCGCGGGTAATCAGCTCCTCACCGTTAACGGTCCAGCTAATGGGCTTACCGTTCAGTTTTGAGAAGGTCAGATGGAAGTTATAACCGCGTATGGTGCAGCTCTGGCGGCTGTCTTCCAGCGTCAGAGGAATAGCGTTTTTCAGGCTAAACGGTACGGCAGCCGCCGTTCTGGCCTTCAGCGGGAACTGATAAGTCGCGATGTGGTGCCCGGCTTCGCTGTATGCCGTACGGGAATCTTTCGTCACGATGACGTTGAGGAACGCTTCGCGCGCATCCAGCTCCGGCAGTGTGCATTGCACCAGGGTATCGCTGTCAGGAGGGACGTCGCGCAGTTTTATCTGCTGAGCAGAAAGCGTATCTCCCTCGGCGCGAACCTCAATATGCAAGGTGTAGTCGTCAAGCGTGGTAAACCACAGTTTGTTTTCTACCCGTAGCTCGCCGCGAGCCAGATCCTGTGCGCGTACTTTTACTGGCGCAATCACCTGCTTGTATTCCTGCAGACCCGGCCCCGGGGTTTGATCGGAATAAATCAGGCCATCAAGGCAGAAGTTATAATTGTTCGGATAGTCGCCGTAGTCGCCGCCATATTTGTACCAGACGTTGCCGTCGTCATCTTTGGCCTGAATCCCGTGATCGCACCACTCCCAGACATAGTGTCCCTGAATGCAGTCATGCTGATAAAAGACGTTCTGATATTCCGTCAGCCCGCCGGGACCGTTGCCCATGGCGTGAGCATATTCGCAGATGATGCGCGGCTTAGGATGTGGATATTCGCCAAACTCATTCATCAGCGGCACACGGGTGTACATGGTGGAGATGATATCCACCACTTCGGCGTCACGATCTTCTTCGTAATGGATCAGACGCGTGTCATCCAGTGCTTTCGCGGCGTGATACATGGCGCGGATGTTACAGCCGTATCCGGATTCGTTGCCGAGCGACCAGATGACGATCGACGGGTGGTTTTTTTGTGCATGGATGTGGCGCACGATGCGCTCAACGTAGACGTTTTCCCACAACGGATCGTCCGTTATCCGGCTGATATCGCCGATATTGGCGAAGCCGTGAGATTCAACGTCGGTTTCGGCCATCACGAACAGACCGTAGATATCGCACAATTCATAGAAGCGCGGATCGTTCGGGTAATGGGCGGTACGCACGGAATTGATGTTGTGCTGCTTCATTAACAGCAGATCTTTTTCAACGCGATCCATGCCAACCGCACGGCCTTTAAGATGATCGTTATCGTGGCGGTTAACGCCATGCAGCATCACGTAGCGGTTATTGATGTAAAACAGACCGTCGCGAACTTTGATATCGCGGAATCCGACCCGCTGTGGCACGACCTCAAGGAGATTGCCGTTGGCATCTTTCAGCGTCATCACCAGATGATAAAGATACGGCGATTCCGCTGACCACTGCTGCGGCGCGCTAACCTTGAAATTAAAAGCGGTGCGGGTGTGTTGATCCACTGCCAGATTGTTAATCACGCCGCTATGCAGCGCCTGCTCACCGTCAAACAAGGTGTATTCGAGCGACGCCATCGCTGGCGTGGCAGCCAGGTTTTCCAGCGCAATGTCGCAGGTGAGGGTGGCGTCGCGATAGTCATCATCGAACTCGGTGCGAACGGTAAAATCCTGAATATGGGTCGCCTGTTTGCCTACCAGATAGACGTCGCGGAAAATTCCCGCCGACCACCACATGTCCTGGTCTTCAACGTAAGTGGAATCAGCCCATTGCATTACGCGAACGCACAGCAGGTTGTCACCGGTCTTTACCACCGCGCTGATATCAAATTCAGCCGTCAGGCGGCTGCCTTTGCTGAAACCAACGTACTGACCATTCACGTAAACTTCGAAGTAGGTTTCTACGCCATCAAATTTAATCAGCGTTTGTTTGCCCTGCCAGCCTTCGCTGAGGGAGAAAATGCGCTGGTAGGCTCCGGTGGGGTTATTGGTCGGAACGTAGGGGACATCAATCGGGAAAGGAAAACCTTCGTCGGTATACTGCAGTTTGCCGTGTCCTTCCATCTGCCACATGCCTGGGACGGTGATGCTGCCCCAGTCATTCATAAACTGCGACGTAAAGATTTCCGGCACCTGCAGCGGATGCTCAAAGAACTGAAAATTCCACTGACCGCTTAGCAACTGAAAGAGGCTGCTGGTTTCGCGGGCAAACGAGCGAGCCTGCGCAACGGAGTCATAAGAGAAAAAATATGCGCGTGGCGCCAGTCGATTTTCGTGGGTGAGCTGAATGTTTTCCCAGCGATTCATAAGGCCTCCCGGTGGAGAAAAATCGGAACCATTCATTGTAATGGTGAGTAAGTGTAATTGATGGTGATTTTAGTAAAAGTTTTACTAAAATATAGCGAGTGAGGTGATTTACTTTAACTGGATCACGAAAATAATGGGGCGCAGAAAATAATGCATGACAATGCGCGCCCGGCATCTGAAGAAACCGGGCGTGTTTACTGGGGATTTTAGCGGGTGGTGCCGCGCAGTTTCAGCTTGCTGGGAACAAAAACCAGCAGAGGAAGCGCACGCCCATCGCGGGCTTTCTCAAACAGCAGGTTGACGCCCTGACTGCCCATCATTTCTGAATGGATGCGAACGGTGGAAAGCGGAGGAAAGGTGAAGCGCGCTGTCGGGATATCATTAACGCTAATCAGCGAAATGTCCTGCGGAATGTTCAGGCCACGCTCGTGAATGGCGCGCAGAACGCCAATAGCAATCGAGTCTGAAGCCACAAACAGGGCACCGGGATAGTCGGCTTTCGCCAGCATTTTTTTGGCCAGTTCATACCCTGATGAACTGGAGAAACCGCCGCGATAGATGTCCTGTTCAGAAACGACCTGCTGCAGACGACCGTATTCGACAAACGCGGCTTCACGGATATCTGCCTTGCCGGGTTCGTCTTCACCGCCGATGAAGCCAATGCGAGTGACGCCCTGGGCGATGAAGTAGTCGATACTCTCTTTACTGATGCGGGCCAGATCGATATCGACGGCGTCATATTCGCTGCCGGGTTCATGGAAATCGATAAAGCAGATGTTGTCGGTAAGCGCTGCTGCTGCATTACGCAAAGCCGAAGAAGGCTTGCCGACAATAAGAATGCCGGTAATGTTTTTGCTCTCCGGTAGCCCACTGTGCTCATAGCAGTTGGTCAGTTCGATCCCCAGCTTCTCACACTGGGTTTCTATTCCGTGACGGATCGCGAGATAGTAAGGATCGTTGATTTCCAAATCCTGCTGGTAGCTGTAGAGCGCCAGAATATGCTGGGGGCCGAGCGCGCTGGTCTGGTTTTTACGAGCACTGCTGGTTTTGTACTCCAGTTTTTCCGCGATCTCCAGAATGCGATGCTTGGTCTCTTCTTTTACATTCAGCGTGGGGTCATCGTTTAAAACCCGGGACACTGTCGCCAGGGACACGCCAGCTTCGATTGCGATGTCTTTAAGTGTTGCCATGTTTGCCTTTTCCCTGAGTTACCTGCGCATTGTAAATGAAGTGCTTATCTATTCATCTGTTTTCAGTAAAAAAAGTACGTTTAATTGACATGCCTGGGGTAAAACTGGGCTTTCAGAGTGTGATGACTACGTCATTTTCCCGCTTTTGAGAACCATGCCAAGAAAATATTTTGCTAGTATTTAGTAAAATTTTACCAAAGGAGAACACAATGGATACCGTCGCATTTGCTGATTTTGCCCGAATGGAAATACGTGTTGGAAAAATCGCACAGGTAAAGCGCCATGACAATGCTGATAAGTTGTATATCGTGCAGGTGGATGTGGGAGAGCGTACGCTGCAAACCGTGACCAGCCTGGTGCCTTATTACAGCGAAGAGGAGCTGATGGGGAAAACGGTGGTGGTGCTGTGTAATCTGCAAAAGGCCAAAATGCGCGGGGAAACGTCAGAATGCATGTTGCTCTGCGCTGAGACGGACGATGGCAGCGAAAGCGTGCTGCTGACGCCAGAACGCCTTATGCCAGCGGGTGTGCGGATTGTTTAAGTTGTGCTAATTGCCGGATGGCGGCTACGCTTTTATCCGACCTACATTTGATCCCGTAAGCCTGAGATGCGCAGCGCCATCCGACATGTATTACACCTGCTCCACGCTCACCCGTAATGCTGCCAGGGCTTTGCGCGTCGATCGCAATACCAGATCGCATTGCTCGATCGTTAACGTTAACGGCGGTTCGATACGGATCGTCTTTGCATTGTTTAGCGTGCCGGCAACCAGTACCCGCTGGCGGAACATCTCACTGGCAAAGTTGTAGCCGATTTCATTATCGACAAACTCAATTGCCATCAGCATGCCTTTACCGCGTACATCATGCACCAGGTCTGGGTACTCCCGCGCAAGCTGGCGGAAACCATCCAGCAACATATCGCCTTTCTGCTCCGCCTGAGCCGGTAAATTTTGCTCCAGCAGGACGTTAATGGTGGCTAGCGCAGCCGCACAAGCGAGCGGGTTGCCGCCAAACGTGGTGGTATGCAAGAAGGGATTATCGAACAGGACGGAAAACACCTCTTCGGTGGCAATGGTTGCGCCAATTGGCATCACGCCGCCGCCCAGCGCTTTGGCCAGACACATAATGTCGGGCTGCACGTTTTCGTGCTCGCAGGCGAACATTTTGCCGGTACGACCCATGCCGGTCTGCACTTCATCAAGGATCATCAGTGCGCCAAACTCATCGCAAAGTTTACGCACGGCGGGCAAATACCCTTGCGGTGGCAGGATCACGCCCCCTTCACCCTGGATAGGTTCGAGGATCACGGCTGCGACGTCGTCACCGGTCTTTTTACACTCGCTGAGCATGGTGCGCATCGCGTTAATATCGCCAAACGGCACATGGCGGAAACCCGGCAGCAGCGGCATAAACGGTTTGCGGAAGGTTGATTTAGCCGTGGCGGACAGTGCTCCCAGTGATTTACCGTGGAATGCGCCGCTGGTGGCAATGAACGTAAATTTACCGCGCGGCGATTGATACGCTTTCGCCAGCTTCAGAGCGGCTTCAACCGACTCGGTCCCGCTGTTACAGAAAAAACTGTATTTCAGTTTACCTGGCGCCAGCGCGGCGAGGGTTTTTGCCAGCATGGCCCGCAGAGGGTCAAGTAACTCCTGGCTGTGCAGAGGTTGTTTCGCGAGTTGATTCTGTACGGCGGAAACCACGACTGGATTACGGTGCCCCACGTTGAAAATTCCAAATCCACCCAGGCAATCGACGAACTCCTGCCCCTGGGTGTCGACAAGCGTATTCAGGCTTCCCGCTTGCCACTCTACGGCTCCGTAATCCCCGCCTGCAGTTACAGATTTTCGATACTCTAAGAACCCCGGATTGACATGCTCCTTGAAGTATTCAATCACCTCTCGGTTTAATGATTTCATTTCCTCATGATCAAGCGTGCGCTTTTCGATGAGATTCAGTGCGTGTGCGCTGCAGGCCAGGGCCGATGCGCTGGAAGGTAACCTGTTCAAAATATGCTCCCGGAGCTCGCGTATCACATGATACTGATTTAAGTATTGCAGCGATTGCGCCATTCCGGCGCGCTTAGCAAAAATCGGGATAAACACCAGGAAACATCTCATTCACGCAACATTTAATTCTAATGTTTAACATTTGCTGGCATTTTGCCCAGGTTAAGACCGCGAAAACAGATCGGAAAAGCACTTTTCTGCGCTAAAAGTGAGCAATGTTTGCACTGTGACGGTGCGTTGGTAGAAGTGCAGTTGAATAGTTACTGAATGAAAGTATTTTAAATCAATGGATTAGAATGCGTACAGATTTTGAGGTTTAATCGCAAATTGCGATCTAAATCAAATTTAACAACTAAAGATAAAAAAATTATCGCCGAAATAACATAAGCCGAAAGAGTTAACAACCAGATAACCTGCACAGGACGCAATCATGTCTTCTCATCCCTACGTTAGTCAGCAAAATACACCGCTGGATGATGATATCACCCTCATGTCGACCACCGATTTACAAAGCTATATCACCCACGCGAACGATACCTTTGTCCAGGTCAGTGGCTATCAACTGAATGAATTGCTCGATAAGCCGCACAATCTGGTTCGTCATCCGGATATGCCAAAAGCGGCGTTTGCGGATATGTGGTACACCCTGAAACAGGGCGAGCCATGGAGCGGGATTGTGAAAAACCGGCGTAAGAATGGCGATCACTACTGGGTAAGGGCCAATGCGGTGCCGATGGTGCGGGAAGGTCGTGTCACCGGATATATGTCGATTCGTACCCGGGCCACTGACGAGGAGATTGCGGCGGTAGAGCCTTTATATAAAGCGCTGAATGAAGGGCGTTGCAACCGACGTATCCATAAAGGACTGGTGGTACGCAAAGGCTGGCTGGGTAAACTCCCGGCGCTGCCGATTCGCTGGCGAGTGCGCAGCGTAATGGCAATTATGTTTATCGTACTGGCGGCCGCATTGCAGCAAATGGGCGCCGAATGGCCGTTACTGCTGATAAGCGCGCTGGTGATGATGCTGGGAACGGCTATTTTCGAATGGCAGATTGTGCGTCCTATTGAGAATGTCGCTCGTCAGGCGCTAAAAGTGGCGACCGGTGAACGAAACAGCGTGTCGCATCTTAACCGCAGTGATGAACTGGGCCTGATGCTGCGAGCGGTTGGGCAACTGGGGCTAATGTGCCGTTGGCTCATCCATGATGTCTCCAGTCAGGTGAGCTGTGTGCGCAGCGACAGCGAAACGCTGGCGAAAGGCAGCGATGATTTAAACAAGCATACGCAGCAGACCGTAGAGAACGTGCAGGAAACGGTGACCACCATGAATCAGATGGCGGCATCGGTGAAGCAAAACTCAGAGACCGCCGCCGCGGCCGACAAGCTCTCCATTGCAGCCAGCAGCGCGGCGACGCACGGCGGCGAGGCGATGGATACCGTCATCAAAACTATGGACGATATCGCCAACAGCACCCAGCGGATCGGCACCATTACCACGCTGATTAACGATATTGCTTTCCAGACTAATATTCTGGCCCTGAACGCCGCTGTTGAAGCCGCACGGGCGGGTGAGCAGGGGAAAGGGTTCGCCGTGGTGGCGGGAGAAGTGCGTCATCTTGCCAGCCGCAGCGCCAGTGCAGCCAATGATATCCGCAAGCTGATTGATGCCAGCGCCGATAAGGTGCAGTCCGGATCTGACCAGGTTCACGCCGCAGGGCGCACGATGGATGATATTGTGGCACAGGTGCAAAACGTGACGCAGTTGATCGCCCAAATCAGTCACTCAACGCTGGAACAGTCAGATGGTCTTTCGAGCCTGACTCGCGCAGTGAATGAATTAAGCAACATTACGCAGAAAAATGCCGAACTGGTTGAAGAGAGCGCCCAGATTTCCGCGATGGTGAAACATCGCGCTGGTCGTCTGGAAGATGCGGTTACGGTGCTGCATTAATATTAACGATAAAGGCGGAACGCAGGGTGAACGCGTTCCGCCTGCTCTGTAGATTAATCCAGTTGAGTAATATCCAGCGCAGCGCGATCGATAATACCGATGATTTTTTTGATCTGCGCATCGCTGGTATCACCATGATTGACCCGCAGGTCCAGCACGGCTTTGAAGTTCTCCAGCGCGCGTTTCATCTGCGGGTTCTTGCGTAATTCAAAACCCACGCAGCGGGCTTTAATACGTTCGTGGATATGTTCCAGATGCTCACGGTTTTCATCCAGCCACTGCTGGCCCTGGGTTGTGATCGCAATCTGTTTACGCCCGCCTTCCTCGTCGCTGATGGTGATCAGCTCTTGATCCTGCAAGAAATCCAGCGTCGGATAGACGACGCCCGGGCTCGGGGTATAGTTGCCCTGAGTCAGGGTTTCAATCGCTTTAATCAGCTCATAGCCGTGGCTGGCGTCGCGGGTCAGGATATCCAGAATGACCAGGCGTAATTCTCCGTGACCGAAGAAGCGCTGGCGACGACCGCCGCCGCGACCGTGGCGGTGTCCACAACCCTGTTCGTGGTGATGTTCTTTGTTGCAGCCTTCATGGCGATGTTCTTCACCTTTGCAGCAACCGGCATGGTGTTCGTTGTGGCGGCCTTCGTGGTGATGTCCTTCACCCTTGCAGCAGCCTTCGTGTTGGTGCTCTGTATGCTTGCAGCAACCTTCATGATGGTTTTGCATCATCGTCTCCTGATGTGTTTTAGATATATCTAATTTATATCTAAATATCATTTTTGCGCAAGGCTATAAAATATTTTTTATTTAACTTTATGATTTTTATCTGTTTTAAAGAGGTTGTTTTAGCCGGTTAATCAGAAGTCGACTATATCAAAAAAGTGCTTGCAATCTTTCTGATTAGCAATCATTATCATTTAAAAATTAATTTAGATATATCGTATTATCTTTCCGAAGGCGAAAAAATGACAAAAAACACCTCACGCTACCCGCAGCGCGTTCGCAATGAACTGCGTTTTCGGGAACTTACCGTCCTGCGCGTAGAACGTATTAGCGCGGGCTTTCAGCGCATTGTACTGGGCGGTGACGCTCTGGATGGTTTTAGCTCACACGGCTTTGACGACCATACCAAGGTCTTTTTCCCTGAACCGGGCAGCCACTTTGTGCCGCCGGTTGTCACCGATGAAGGTATTGTCTGGGCTGACGGCGTGCGTCCGATATCCCGTGATTACACGCCGTTGTATGATGAAGCACGCCATGAGCTGGCACTGGATTTCTATATTCATGACGGTGGCGTGGCAAGTACGTGGGCGATGAATGCCCGCGAGGGTGACAAGCTGACGGTAGGCGGACCGCGCGGTTCTTTGGTGGTGCCAGAGGACTATGCGTATCAGGTTTACGTGTGTGATGAATCGGGAATGCCTGCGCTGCGCCGACGCCTGGAGTCGCTCAGCCGTTTAGCGGTACGTCCGAACGTCACGGCGCTGGTAAGCGTGCAGGATGCCGCGTACCAGGACTATTTTGCCCATCTCGACGGATTTACTATTCAGTGGTTTATCGGCCATGACGAACAGGCGGTGAATGAACACTTATCGCAGCTAAGCGTGCCTGCAGATGATTATTACATCTGGATTACCGGCGAAGGTAAGGTGGTCAAAAACCTGAGTGCTCGCTTTGAAAGCGAGGCGTTCGATCAGCAACTTGTTCGCGCAGCGGCTTACTGGCATCAGCGTCGTTAATCAGTAATTAGATGGCGGAACGCCAAACGCCTGGCGGAATGCGTAGCTAAATGCCGCGGTGCTTGAATACCCTACGTCGAGCGCCACGGCGGTCACGCTTTTATTTTTCTTCAGCATTAATACGGATTCCAGAATACGCATTTTTTGCTTCCAGACGCTGAAAGGCAATCCGGTTTCTTTTTTGAAATGGCGTGAAAAGGTACGGGCAGACATACCCAGATGCTGCGCCCAGTATTCAACCGAATGCTCCAGCGCCGGGGATTCTTGTATTGTTCGGCAAACTTTGGTTAATTCGCGATCCTGCGGCCAGGGTAATACAAAAGCGACTTCCGGAAGCTGCAGAATAATGTCGACCAGGACGCTAACCAGCTTGCCCTCTTTTGACTGGCTATCATAATGGCCCGAAATTAAATTCGTGGCGTAATGAATAAACTCTCTGGCGAAATCACTGATAGCCACCACTTTACATTCATTGATGCTCTCTTCAAGAAAGCTCGGTTTAATATCCAGATTCTCTAAATACACATCATCCAATGCCCAAACCGCATGCTCCGTATTATTCGGGATCCAGATGCCATAATGCGCCGGGATTATCCAGCACTTGCCGGCAACATCAATACGCATACTGCCTTTGCGGGCGAAATGAAACTGCATAAAAGAGTGTGAATGCTGTGGAACATGATGATTGGCTTCCAGGACATAAGAGCGAAAGTAAACATCCTGCGGCAGTTCCGTCATGGAGTTATCCGGGAAGGAGTTCCACTGTTTTTGCACGAGAGTTTCCATAAATAGATCGTCAATGCTCCCGATGGTGTGTCCGCTGCTCGATAGATCTTGTCCGCGGATCATAATACATACACTCTTTTTTCCATAATAATCTTGCGTAAGAATTTTTAGCCCACCTTTGGTAAATACCATGAACTCGCTTTGTTCAGATGCTGTCATCGTCAATGAAACAAATGATAACTGGACCCGAATGGGAAAAGAGCTGCTTTCGCAAGCGGATATCAGGATTAATGGCACCCGTGCCTGGGACATTCAACTTCATCATGCCGGTTTCTTTAAACGGGTACTGCAACAAGGCTCGTTAGGGCTTGGCGAAAGCTATATGGAAGGCTGGTGGGACTGCGAGCGGCTCGATATTCTGTTCTGCAAAATCCTGAAAGCAAAACTTGACCAGCAGATGCCGGGTAACCTGAAAGATATTTTACGTATTGCCAGCGCACGCCTGTTTAATTTGCAGTCGCGGAGCCGCGCGTGGATTGTCGGCAAAGAACATTATGATATTGGTAACGATCTCTTTGCGCTGATGCTTGATCCGCATATGCAATATTCCTGCGCTTACTGGAAAGATGCGACCACATTAGACGATGCGCAAAATGCTAAATTAAAAATGATCTGTGAGAAGCTACAACTTAAACCGGGCATGCGTTTACTCGATATTGGTTGTGGCTGGGGTGGGCTGGCGGAATATGCGGCGCGTCATTATGGCGTGGCGGTGGAAGGCGTCACCATTTCCAAAGAGCAGCAAAAAATGGCGCAGCAGCGCTGTGAAGGACTGGACGTTAACATTCTGCTGCAGGATTATCGCGACCTCGATAAACACTACGATCGCATTGTCTCCGTGGGGATGTTTGAACATGTCGGGCCAAAAAACTACGACACCTATTTCAGCATCGCCGACCGTTGTTTAAAACCGGACGGACTGTTCCTGCTACATACCATTGGTAGCAATAAAAAAGGGATGAGCGTCGATCCGTGGATCAATAAATACATTTTCCCGAACGGCTGCTTACCGGCGATCTCCCATATTGCCGAAGCCAGCGAATCACGGTTTGTGATGGAAGACTGGCATAACTTTGGCAGCGATTACGATAAAACGCTGATGGCGTGGCACGAGCGCTTTAATCAAGCATGGCCGGAGCTGTCATCACGTTATTCCGCCACCTTCAGAAGAATGTTTAACTACTATTTATGCGCCTGCGCCGGGGCTTTCCGCGCCAGAGATATTGAACTTTGGCAGGTGCTGTTTAGTCGCGGCGTAGAGGGCGGGATCCGCGTTTATCGTTAACGTTCTGCCTGATAAGCGAAGCGCCATCAGGCAGTAAATACCTGAGAAGCGCTCCTTGTTACATCTTAGCCCAGCTCACTCTCCGCTAGCGCTTTAAACACCATCGCTACGGCGTGCGCGCCGGGGTCCATGTTTCCGAGCAGGCTTTCGCTGCTCAGATACGATGCGCGACCCGCATTGGCTTTGCTCGACAAACAGGTTCGTTCGGCTCCCGCTTGCGCGGCGTCGAATGCGGCCTGCAGATTTTTCGGCTGTGTGAGCAGCGAAGTCAGGGCCGGTTGCAGCGCATCAATCATCGTGCGATCGCCTTCGTCTGCGCCGCCGTAGAACTTCATCTGCGCCAGCCCCGTATTTAGCGCTTCGACAACGTTAGCGCCCTGTTCCAGTTTCTGCCCGGCGGCGGTAAAGAAGATTGACATCAGCACACCGCTGGAACCGCCCATCACCACGGTCAGACGTTCGCCAATCAGCGCGAACAGCGTGGCAAGGTTATCCAGCGGCAGCTGCTGGCGATGCAGCAGGCTGGCAATTTCACGCGCGCCGGCGGCAAAGGTCGAACCGGTATCGCCATCGCCGACTTTGGCGTCCAGCGCATTCAGATGAGTCTCCAGATCGGAAAGGGTTGCGGTGACCAGCTCCACAATCCCGGCCACCAGGGCGTTTGCCGAAGGCTGGAATTCCACGCGGGCGCTACGCTGAGATGACGCTACACAGGTGATTTCACGCGGTGGGACCGGCGTCGGCCAGTTGCTGGTTTCCACTTCGGTGAGCAGTGCTTTTTCGATGCTCTCTTCCAGCACGATGGCCGTCAGTGAGAAGCCTTTCATATCCAGCGCAGTGACCAGCGAGGCCGGGCCAATTAGCCAGTCGATACGCGAGTGCAGCGGGCTGCTGGCGAGTTCGCGGGTGATGATGGCCATTTCGGCCACGGAAACGCCGCCAAGGTTATTAATCATCACCGCCAGACGACCGGTTTCAGGCAGGGCGGCCAGCAGTTTATCCACCATCAGGTTCACCACTTGCGCACTGTTTTGGGTGTCGATAACCGATGCGCCTGGTTCACCGTGAATGCCCATACCCAGCTCCGCATGACCCGGATGATGACGAGGGGCTGCGTCGGTTTCTTGCGGCAAATGACAGCTGGAAAGAGCTACGCCCAGGCTAAAGGTGTTGCTGGCTGCGTACTGCGCTTCACGCAGGACGGTGGCGAGGTTATAGCCGCGTTCGGCAAAATAGCCTGCGATTTTATGCACCAGGATAGTTCCCGCAATGCCACGTGGGTGTTTGTTATCCGGCAGGGAGATGTCGTCGCCGACAATCAGCATTTCAACGTTATAGCCAAGGCGACGCGCCTTCTCGGCGGCGAGACCGAAATTAAGACGGTCACCGGTGTAGTTTTTCACAATCAACAAACAGCCAGCCTCACCGGTCACCGCCTGAATAGCGGTCAGTACTGCATCCACGCTCGGGGAGGCGAAAACGTCGCCGCAGACCGCAGCGGTTAGCATGCCTTTACCGATAAACCCAACGTGCGCGGGTTCGTGTCCCGAACCGCCGCCGGAAATGACCGCTACGTTATTTTTATTAAGGTCACGACGGACCACGATGCGAATGGCCGGATCGCTTTCCAGACGCGCCAGGTTATTCCATGGGCTGGCGATAATCGCCCCGTCGATGACGTCGCTCACGAGATGGGTGCGTTGGTTAAAAAAGAATTGAGACATAACTGCTCCTCGAGGTTGAGTGAAAGACAAACCCCCGAATGTAGGATCATGGTGCGGAGGCAATGAAGAGATTCTGGCGAAGTCAGCGTGGAAAAAAACAACGCTAAAATGAGTTTCATTACGGAACGCTGACGCTGTTTTTTGTTCCGAAATGAAACTTAAAAAAGCGGGGAATGATCATAATGCGAGCTCGCTCGACTTTTTTCTCCTGCGATCAGCGCCGCTCATACGGCGCAGCCAGCCTTTTTTTGCCGGTTTTAATACAACTGCATGAGTAAAAGAGGAACTGAGCTTCGTATTTGCTGGAGATTTGGGGGTAAATGTACGGATCGGGATCGCAAACCTTATCATTTTTGTGGATAAGCGTTCCAGAATGGAACGTGCGTCGTTTTTATCTGTTTCATATCAGAACAAAATGACGAAAGATTTTTTTGTTCACGCCTCGCCATACAGTTATTGCATCGCTCCGGTACCTCCTGTTTTTGCCGACAGCAACAGGCCAAACAGGTTAACGCCAGGGCTCACCATGTAAAAACATGTACTTATTTGAGGATGAAAGGAATGCTAAAAGTTATTCAATCTCCAGCCAAATATCTCCAGGGCCCTGACGCTTCCACCTTATTTGGTCAATACGCTAAAAATCTGGCGGACAGCTTTTTCGTGATTGCGGATGACTTCGTGATGAAGCTGGCGGGAGAGAAGGTACTCAATGGCCTGCACAGCCACGACATTAGCTGCCACGCGGAACGCTTCAACGGTGAATGCAGCCATATTGAAATTAATCGCCTGATTGCCATTCTGAAACAGCACGGTTGCCGCGGCGTGGTTGGGATTGGCGGCGGGAAAACGTTGGATACCGCCAAAGCGATTGGTTACTACCAGAAGCTACCGGTGGTGGTGATCCCGACTATCGCCTCTACCGATGCGCCAACCAGCGCGCTGTCGGTTATCTATACCGAAGCCGGTGAGTTTGAAGAGTATCTGATCTACCCGAAAAACCCGGATATGGTGGTGATGGACACCGCAATCATTGCCAAAGCGCCGGTACGCCTGCTGGTGGCCGGGATGGGCGATGCGCTCTCAACCTGGTTTGAAGCGAAAGCCTGTTATGACGCCAGAGCGACCAGCATGGCGGGCGGACAGTCCACCGTAGCGGCGCTGAGCCTGGCGCGCCTGTGCTATGATACCCTGCTGGCGGAAGGCGAAAAGGCACGCTTTGCCGCGCAGGCTGGCGTGGTGACTGATGCGCTGGAGCGTATTGTCGAAGCGAACACTTACCTCAGCGGCATCGGCTTTGAAAGCAGCGGTCTTGCAGGGGCGCATGCTATCCACAACGGTTTTACGATTCTGGAAGAGTGTCACCATTTGTACCACGGTGAAAAAGTCGCCTTTGGCACGCTGGCGCAGCTGGTGCTGCAAAACAGCCCGATGGAAGAGATCGAAACCGTGCTGAATTTCTGTCAGAAAGTAGGCCTGCCGGTAACGTTAGCGGAAATGGGCGTAAAAGACGACATTGACGGCAAGATCATGGCCGTGGCCAAAGCGACCTGCGCAGAAGGTGAAACCATCCACAATATGCCGTTCCCGGTGACGCCTGAGAGCGTACATGCCGCGATACTGACGGCAGACCTGCTGGGACAGCAGTGGCTGGCGCGTTAATCAGTCGTCGGTAAGTTTTTATCCGGCATCTTCTCCCCCCTCTGACAGTCTCTGCCGGAGGGGTTGTCTATGGTAAAACAGCGGAAAGGGATATGACGACGCACACTCAGGACATTGGGAAGGAAGTCTCTTCGGTCATTGCCCAGTCATGGCATCGTTGCAGCAAGTTTATGCAGCGGGAAACCTGGCAGGCGCCGCATCAGGCGCAGGGCCTGACCTTTGAGTCGATCTGTCGTCGCAAAACGGCGCTGCTGACGATTGCTCAGGCCGCGCTGGAAGATGCCTGGGAGTTTATGGACGGCCGTCCGTGCGCGTTGCTAATTCTGGATGAATCAGCCTGTATTCTCAGCCGTTGCGGCGATCCGCAGACGGTGGAGCAACTGGCGGAGCTCGGTTTTCGCGACGGCAGTTACTGTGCGGAAAGCATTATTGGCAGCTGCGCGTTGTCGCTGGCGACGATGCCGGGGCAGCCGACAAAAACCTCTGGCGATCAACACTTTAAACAGGCGTTGCATCCGTGGTCGTTCTGCTCTACGCCAGTATTCGATAACCATGGTCGACTGTTTGGCTCCATCTCGCTGTGCTGTCTGGTAGAGCATGAGTGCGTTTCTGATTTATCCCTGACGCTGGCGATTGCCAGAGAAGTCGGCAACTCATTGCTGACTGACAGCCTGCTGGCTGAATCCAACCGCCATCTGAACCAGATGTACGGGCTGCTGGAGAGTATGGATGATGGCGTGATGGCCTGGAACGAACAGGGCGTATTGCAGTTCCTCAATGCGCGCGCGGCTCTGCTTTTGCATCTCGACGCGCAGGCCAGCCAGGGGAAGAATATTAACGACCTGCTCAATCTCCCCATGCTGCTGCGTCGGGCGATCAAACATGCCCGCGGCCTGAATCATGTCGAAGTCACCTTTGAAAGCCAGCACCAGTTTGTTGATGCCGTCATCACCCTGAAACCGATTGTTGAAGAGCAGGGCAACAGCTTTATCCTGCTGCTGCATCCGGTGGAGCAAATGCGTCAACTGATGACCAGCCAGCTCGGCAAGGTGAGCCACACCTTTGAGCAGATGTCGACAGACGATCCAGAAACCCGACGTTTGATCCACTTTGGTCGTCAGGCGGCGAGGGGAAGTTTCCCGATCCTGCTGTGCGGGGAAGAGGGCGTCGGTAAAGAGCTACTGAGTCAGGCCATTCACAATGAAAGCGAACGCGCCAGCGGGCCGTATATCGCCGTGAACTGCCAGTTGTATGCCAACAGCGTACTGGGGCAGGATTTTATGGGCAGTGCGCCTACTGATGATGAAAACGGTCGGCTGAGCCGTCTTGAACTGGCGAACGGCGGCACGCTGTTTCTGGAAAAAATTGAATATCTGGCGCCGGAGTTACAATCCGCGCTGCTGCAGGTGATCAAGCAGGGGGTTTTAACACGCCTGGATGCCCGGCGGCTGATTCCGGTGGATGTCAAAGTGATCGCTACCACCACGGTTGATCTCGCGAATCTGGTGGAGCAAAACCGCTTTAGCCGTCAGTTGTATTACGCGCTGCACTCTTTTGAGATCGTTATCCCGCCGCTGCGGGTGCGGCGTAACAGTATTCCATCGCTGATTTATACGCGGTTGAATAGCCTGAAAAAACGCTTTTCATCCAGCCTGAAGATCGACGACGACGCGTTGGCACAACTGGTGGCCTATTCGTGGCCGGGTAATGATTTTGAGCTGAACAGCATTATTGAAAACATCGCTATCAGCAGTGATAACGGCCATATTCGGCTGAGCAATCTGCCGGATTATCTGTTTGCCGAACGCCCTGGTCTGGAGACGGCATCTTCACTGCTGCCCGCCAGCCTGACCTTTACCGCCATCGAGAAAGAGGCGATTATCCATGCCGCCCGCGTGACCAGTGGGCGTGTTCAGGAGATGTCGCAACTGCTGAATATTGGTCGCACCACCTTGTGGCGTAAGATGAAGCAGTACGACATTGATGCCAGCCAGTTTAAGCGCAAACATCTGGAGTAGTTTCTTCGATTCTGGCCATCGAGAACAGCGCATCCGACAGCCGGTTGATATAACGCCTGGCCTCATCGCGTAACGTCAGCGTTCTGCCCATCGCGATGAGGATCCGCTCCAGCCGACGCGTCAGGGTTCGCGCAACGTGCAGCTGTGCCGATGCCAGATTTTTCCCCGGAATAACAAACTCTTTGAGCGGGCCGCTTTGCGCCATATTGCGGTCAATAAGCTGCTCCAGCGCCTGAATATCCTCTTCGCCAATACGCTGTTTTAAGCGTGTGAGTCCTTTCTGATCGCTGGCGAGTTCCGCCCCCAGTACGAACAGCATCTTCTGCATAGCGTGCAATTCCTGGCGTAGCTCGGCCTGGCGCGTGCTGGCATAGCAGACGCCAAGCTGGGAAATCAGTTCATCCACCGTGCCGTAGGCCTCAACGCGGATGTCGTCTTTATCGATACGACTGCCGCCAAACAGCGCGGTCGTGCCGTTATCGCCGGTTCGGGTATAGATGCGGTACATTTATTTTATCTCGCTGAAGGGAAGAACTTTAACCAGTTGACCGGCATTGGCGCCGAGCGTGCGGATCTGTGCTGTCCCGGCGCGGGTATGCCCGCAGACCAGCGCCCGATCCTCGGGCAACTGGGCATGGGTTAAGGCAATATCTCCGGTGGCGTTGAGACCGAGACCCACGCGCAGCGCCGAACTTTTGGCCGCCAGTTTGCCGAGAGCCAGCGCGCAGTCATGATCGTCGCAACAGATTGCCCGGCAGGGAACGCCTTGCTCTTCCAGTCCCCAGCACAGCTCATCAAGCACGCGAGTACCCTGCCAGCGTGAGTGATAAAACAGATGTACGCCCGGTGATGAAAGTGACATTGCGCCCCCTACGTTATCAGAATGCCTGACGGAAGATCTCGGCAATTTCTTTCTCGTTCCCTTTGCGCGGGTTGGAGAAGGCGTTGCCGTCCTTCAGCGCCATTTCCGCCATATACGGGAAATCGGCTTCTTTGACGCCCAGATCGCGCAGATGCTGCGGAATACCGATGTCGGCGGAGAGGCGGGCAATAGCATGAATGGCCAGCTCGGCGGCATCCATGGTGGAGAGTCCGTCCGTGTTTTCGCCCATAAACTCTGCGATGTCGGCAAATTTTTCCGGGTTAGCGATCAGGTTATAGCGCGCTACGTGCGGCAGCAGTACGGCATTCGCCACGCCGTGCGGCATGTCGTAAAGACCGCCAAGCTGATGCGCCATCGCGTGAACGTAGCCGAGGTTGGCGTTGTTGAAGGCCATACCCGCCAGCAGGGAGGCGTAGGCCATGTTCTCGCGAGCTTTCAGGTTGCTGCCCAGCGCCACGGCCTGGCGCAAGTTACGGGCGATCAGGCGGATCGCCTGGATAGCGGCAGCGTCGGTGACCGGGTTGGCATCTTTGGAAATGTAGGCTTCCACGGCGTGGGTCAGGGCGTCCATCCCGGTGGCCGCAGTCAGTGGGGCTGGCTTGCCGAGCATCAGCAGCGGATCGTTAATGGAGACCGACGGCAGGTTGCGCCAGCTGACAATCACAAACTTCACTTTGGTTTTGGTATTGGTCAGCACGCAGTGGCGGGTGACTTCGCTGGCGGTACCGGCGGTGGTATTCACCGCAACGATCGGCGGCAGCGGGTTGGTCAGGGTTTCAATTCCGGCATAGCTGTAGAGATCCCCTTCGTGAGTCGCGGCGATACCGATGCCTTTACCGCAGTCATGCGGGCTACCGCCGCCAACGGTAACGATGATGTCGCAATGCTCTTTCCGAAAGACCTCCAGGCCGTCGCGCACGTTGGTGTCTTTGGGGTTTGGCTCAACGCCGTCAAA
This sequence comes from Citrobacter braakii, assembly GCF_002075345.1. Classification (GTDB taxonomy): domain Bacteria; phylum Pseudomonadota; class Gammaproteobacteria; order Enterobacterales; family Enterobacteriaceae; genus Citrobacter; species Citrobacter braakii. The sequence continues at coordinate 106,497 of NZ_NAEW01000007.1, read as the reverse complement.
AACCACGACGTCAATACCGGCTTCACGCAGATGAGTGAGGGTTTTATCTACCGCGCCGTCTTTAATCGCCCGCAGACCTTTATCGGTGACCAGCAGCGCTTTTTTACCGCCCAACAGTTTGCAGCGTTCGCCGACCACGGAAATAGCATTGGGGCCAAAGAAGTTCACATTTGGCACCAGGTAATCAAACATACGATAGCTCATAATATACCTTCTTAGATTTAAATTATAATTCAGAGAAACAATTCAATGCGGTTTCTGCTAATAATCTGTCTTGTTCGACGGTACCGCCACTTACGCCAACGGCACCGATTACTTTGCCGTTTAATATGACAGGTAAACCGCCGCTAAAAATAACAATTCGTTGTTGATTGGTGAGCTGCAAGCCATATAGAGAGGCACCTGGTTGTACCGCATCGGTAATTTCATGGGTACCCTGTCGCAGGCAGCAGGCGGTATAAGCTTTATTAAGAGAGATATCACAGCTGGTGACAAACGCGTCGTCCATACGTTGCATTAGCAGCGTGTTCCCGCCGTGATCCACCACGGAAAACACCACCGGAACGTTGATTTCAAGCGCTTTAGCCTCGACGGCCTGCGCCATTTTCTTTGCAGCCGCCAGCGTAATGGTGGCGATTTGTTGGCTCTTATTCACAGTCTCTCCTGAAAAGGTTGTAGGGCTGAGGTCACGAAAATATCGCGCAACAGCTATTTTTATCATTGGCTTTATCTTATTTTCTCGCCCCGCGTTATTAAGTCAATAGGGTGGGGGGTTCAAAAATATTACGTTCAGTTTCCTGTTGCGGTGTTTATTGATAATGATCATTTAACCTCGTCACAATTCGCGGTGAATATTCCTGAGCCGCGTTTCAATATGAAACGATGGTTTTTTATTACGTGCCAAATTGGAACGAAATTAATTTTATTTTTTTATTGTCCTGCTCATTTAGAGTTCGGCTATTGCTGATGAAAGGCGAATGCCGGGTGTTGTGTCCCCGGCAATACGGCCCGGCGTCCCTATTTTTTATCTTTTGAGTCCATAAACTATGAGAAGATCAAAACGATTCGAAGTGCTTGCCCAGCGGCCTGTAAATCAGGATGGGCTAATTGGCGAATGGCCTGAAGAGGGGCTGATCGCAATGGAAAGCCCTTACGATCCGGCTTCGTCGGTGAAGGTGGAAAATGGTCGTATTGTTGAGCTGGACGGCAAGAGCCGCGCCGAGTTCGACATGATTGACCGGTTCATTGCCGATTACGCGATTAACGTGCCCGAGGCCGAGCGCGCCATGCAGCTCGACGCGCTGGAGATCGCCAGAATGCTGGTGGATATCCACGTCAGTCGGGAAGAGATCATTGCCATTACGACTGCCATCACCCCGGCGAAAGCGGTGGAGGTGATGGCGCAAATGAACGTGGTGGAGATGATGATGGCGCTGCAAAAAATGCGCGCCAGACGCACCCCCTCCAATCAGTGCCACGTGACCAACCTGAAAGATAACCCGGTACAGATTGCTGCCGACGCTGCTGAAGCGGGGATCCGTGGTTTTTCCGAACAGGAAACAACGGTCGGGATCGCCCGCTATGCGCCGTTTAACGCCCTGGCGCTGCTGGTGGGGTCCCAATGCGGTCGCCCCGGCGTGCTGACGCAATGCTCCGTTGAAGAGGCCACGGAACTGGAACTGGGAATGCGCGGGCTAACCAGCTACGCCGAAACGGTGTCGGTATATGGCACGGAGTCGGTGTTTACCGATGGCGATGATACGCCGTGGTCAAAAGCGTTTCTTGCCTCGGCGTATGCTTCTCGTGGTCTGAAGATGCGCTACACCTCCGGCACCGGTTCGGAAGCGCTGATGGGCTATTCCGAAAGTAAATCGATGCTTTATCTGGAGTCGCGTTGCATTTTTATCACCAAAGGCGCGGGCGTACAGGGGTTACAAAACGGTGCGGTCAGCTGTATCGGCATGACCGGCGCTGTGCCGTCGGGGATTCGCGCGGTGCTGGCGGAAAACCTGATTGCCTCGATGCTCGACCTTGAAGTGGCCTCCGCCAATGACCAGACCTTTTCCCACTCCGATATTCGTCGTACTGCCCGCACCCTGATGCAGATGCTGCCGGGCACCGACTTTATCTTCTCCGGCTATAGCGCGGTACCGAACTACGACAACATGTTTGCCGGGTCGAACTTCGACGCTGAAGACTTCGATGATTACAACATTCTGCAACGCGATCTGATGGTTGATGGGGGCCTGCGTCCGGTCACGGAAGAGGAGACAATCGCCATCCGCAATAAGGCCGCGCGCGCCATTCAGGCGGTGTTCCGCGAACTGGGCCTGCCGCTGATTAGCGATGAAGAGGTGGAGGCCGCCACTTACGCTCACGGCAGCAAAGATATGCCCGCGCGCAATGTGGTGGAAGATTTGGCTGCCGTGGAAGAGATGATGAAACGCAATATCACCGGGCTGGATATCGTCGGCGCGTTGAGTTCCAGCGGCTTCGAAGACATCGCCAGCAATATCCTCAACATGCTGAGGCAGCGTGTTACTGGTGATTATCTGCAAACGTCGGCCATTCTGGATCGTCAGTTCGACGTCGTCAGCGCCGTTAATGACATCAACGATTATCAGGGACCCGGCACCGGCTATCGCATCTCTGCCGAACGTTGGGCGGAAATTAAAAATATTGCGGGCGTGGTTCAGCCCGGCTCGATCGAATAAGGCGGTACACAGTGGAATGCACAACTGAACGTAAGCCGGTTTTCACCTTGCAGGTGAGTGAAGGCGAGGCGGCTAAAGCGGACGAACGCGTGGATGAAGTCGTGATAGGCGTCGGCCCGGCCTTTGATAAGTATCAGCACAAAACATTGATTGATATGCCGCACAAAGCGATTTTGAAAGAGCTGGTTGCCGGCATTGAAGAAGAGGGCCTGCATGCTCGGGTGGTGAGGATTCTGCGCACTTCTGATGTTTCATTTATGGCATGGGATGCGGCAAATCTCAGCGGTTCGGGCATCGGGATTGGTATCCAGTCGAAAGGAACCACGGTGATTCATCAGCGCGATCTGCTGCTTCTGAGCAACCTTGAGCTGTTCTCTCAGGCTCCGCTGCTGACGCTGGAAACCTATCGCCAGATTGGTAAAAACGCCGCGCGCTATGCACGTAAAGAGTCGCCTTCGCCAGTGCCAGTGGTTAATGACCAGATGGTACGCCCCAAATTTATGGCCAAGGCCGCGCTGTTTCATATCAAAGAGACCAAACACGTGGTGCAGGATGCTGCGCCTGTCACGCTGCATATTGCACTCGTAAGGGAATGACCATGAACGACAACATCATGACCGCGCAGGATTATCCATTAGCAACCCGCTGCCCGGAGAAAATCCAGACTCCTACCGGCAAACCGCTAACCGAGATTACCCTTGAGAATGTGCTGGCGGGCCGCGTAGGTCCGCAGGATGTGCGTATTTCTCAGCAAACGCTGGAGTACCAGGCGCAGATTGCCGAACAGATGCAGCGTCACGCCGTGGCGCGTAATTTCCGTCGTGCGGCGGAGCTTATAGCAATCCCGGATGCCCGTATTCTTGAAATTTACAACGCGCTGCGGCCGTTTCGTTCTTCATTCGCCGAGCTTCAGGCCATTGCCGATGAACTGGAACATACCTGGCATGCCACGGTGAACGCCGGGTTTGTCCGCGAGTCGGCAGAGGTGTATCAGCAGAGAAACAAGCTGCGTAAAGGCAGCCAGTGACGGAGGTTGTATGCCGTTAATTGCAGGGATTGATATCGGCAACGCCACCACCGAAGTGGCGTTGGCGCAGCATGGCCGGTTTATCTCCAGCGGGATTGTCGCCACGACCGGTATGAAAGGCACACGGGACAATATTGCCGGGGTGGTGGCCTCCCTGCAGCAGGCGCTGAATAACACCCCGTGGTCGCTTCAGGACGTGGCGAAAATCTGCATCAACGAGGCGGCACCGGTGATTGGCGATGTGGCGATGGAAACCATCACTGAAACCATCATTACCGAATCAACAATGATTGGGCATAACCCGCAAACGCCCGGCGGCGTTGGCGTGGGAATGGGAACCACCATCGCCGTGGAGAAGCTGGCGGCGTTGAGTGAAGATCGGTTTACCCAGGGCTGGATCCCGCTGGTCGGTGAGGAGAGGGATTTCCTCGAGGCGGTTTGGTTTATCAATGAGGCGCTGGATCGCGGTGTCAACGTGGTGGCGGCGATCCTGAAAAAAGATGATGGCGTGCTGGTGAACAATCGCCTGCGTCGAACAATGCCGGTGGTAGATGAAGTCACCCTGCTGGAGAAGGTGCCGGAAGGTGTGCTGGCGGCGGTGGAAGTGGCAGCCCCAGGACAGGTGGTGCGTGTGCTGTCGAATCCTTACGGCATCGCGACCTTTTTTACCCTGACGCCCGAGGAAACGCAAACTATCGTCCCCATCGCCAGGGCGCTAATTGGCAACCGTTCCGCCGTGGTGCTGAAAACCCCGCAGGGTGATGTGCGCTCAAGGGTGATCCCGGCGGGTAAGATCTTTATCCGCGGCGAAAAGCGTGGCGGTGAAGCCGACGTAGCGCAAGGCGCACAGGCCATTATGCAGGCGATGAGCACCTGTGCGCCCGTGTGCGATATTCGTGGTGAAGCAGGTACGCATGCAGGCGGCATGCTGGAGCGAGTGCGTAAGGTGATGGCCTCGCTGACCGGTCACGACATGAACGCGGTGTATATTCAGGATCTGTTGGCGGTGGATACGTTTATTCCCCGCAAGGTGCAGGGCGGTATTGCCGGGGAGTGTTCAATGGAGAACGCCGTTGGCATTGCGGCGATGGTGAAATCCGATCGCTTACAGATGCAGGCCATCGCCAGTGAGCTGAGCGTCCGGTTAAACATCCCGGTTGAAGTCGGCGGCGTGGAGGCCAACATGGCTGTCGCCGGTGCGTTAACAACGCCCGGATGTGCTGCACCGCTGGCGATCCTCGATTTAGGCGCAGGCTCCACCGATGCCGCCATTATCAATAGCGATGGCGTAGTGAAAGCGGTCCATCTGGCTGGCGCGGGGAATATGGTCAGCCTGTTGATTCAAACCGAGCTGGGCTTAAGCGATCCGTTTCTGGCGGAGGAAATTAAAAAATACCCGCTGGCAAAAGTGGAGAGCCTGTTCAGCATTCGCCACGAGAACGGCGCGGTGGAGTTTTTTCGCGAACCGCTCAGTCCGTCAGTGTTTGCCAAAGTCGTTTATCTGAAAAACGGCGAGCTGATCCCCGTAGATAACCAGACCTCGCTGGAAAAAATTCGGTTGGTGCGCCGACAGGCCAAAGAGAAAGTTTTTGTGACCAACTGCCTGCGCGCTTTACGCCAGGTGTCACCCGGCGGCTCTATTCGCGATATGACTTTTGTGGTGCTGGTGGGCGGCTCCTCGCTGGATTTCGAAATCCCGCAGATGATCACCGACGCGCTGGCGCATTACGGCGTGGTTGCCGGACAGGGCAACATCCGTGGTACCGAAGGGCCGCGTAATGCGGTAGCGACCGGGCTGGTTTTGGCCGGGATAGCGAATTAATCGTGCAGAAAACAGCCGCCGCAAGCGTTTAGCTGCGGGGTAAATCAAATAAAGGTGATGTTCTCTTTGATATCCCGGCGGAGTTGGGTACATAGTATAAATGTGTCTCTCACGTGGTTAATTTTAAGGATAAGAGCATGCCAACAGCAATTGAGAAAGCATTGGATTTTATTGGTGGTATGAACACTTCGGCGTCAGTACCCCATTCAATGGATGAAAGTACCGCTAAGGGAATCTTAAAGTATTTGCATGACTTAGGTGTGCCAGCAAGTCCAGAAGCTGTGATGGCACGGGGTGAGCAGGAGGGATGGAATCCCGAGTTCACGAAAAAAGTGGCCGGATGGGCAGAAAAAGTGGCCTCCGGTAACCGCATCCTTATCAAGAACCCAGAGTATTTTTCAACTTATATGCAGGAGCAGCTCAAAGAGCTAGTTTGAGCTGACTATCGAATCAAACTCTAACGGACGTTTCCATCTCTGGATGGCGACGTCCAGAGGGGGGACAGTGACCAGCTTGTTGCTGGACAGAGGCATCCCGTAATATATCTTCAGGCCCCGCCTGCCGTATTCTTCCCGGCTCTTATTTCACATTTTGGTGCGAACAGATATTGATTTGTTCCAGCAGGAATCCTTTTGGCTCGCGCCAACAGCTACGGAAGAACCCCCAAAAAAAAGGACCTGCGATTTCTCGCCAGCCCTTGCTGTGTTTGGTGGCCCCTGCTGGACTTGAACCAGCGACCAAGCGATTATGAGTCGCCTGCTCTAACCACTGAGCTAAGGGGCCGTGGCGGTGGATTATAAAGTAACTCCGCGTTGCAATCCAGACATAAGCGTACGGATGCTGTTTTTATAAACAATGTATTTTCAGTCCGTTATACTTGTTCCTCTGATGTATTGATGGGAGTAATTATGGTTAAGGACATACTGGCGCCGGGGCTGCGGGTGGTGTTTTGCGGCATCAATCCGGGGTTGTCTTCCGCAGGTACAGGATTCCCCTTTGCACATCCCGCTAATCGCTTCTGGAAGGTCATCCATCAGGCGGGATTTACCGATCGCCAGCTCAAACCCGAAGAGGCACAACACCTGCTGGACTTCCGTTGCGGCGTGACTAAATTTGTCGACAGACCGACGGTGCAAGCCAATGAAGTGAAGCTACAAGAGATGCGCAACGGCGGTCGTAAGCTCATTGAGAAAATAGAAGAGTATCAGCCTGCTGCACTAGCAATCCTTGGGAAGCAGGCATTTGAGCAGGGCCTCAGCCAGCGAGGGGCGCAGTGGGGAAAACAAACGCTGACTATTGGCGCGACGCAAATATGGGTTTTGCCGAATCCCAGCGGGTTAAGCCGGATTACGTTGGATAAACTGGTGGAGGCGTATCAGGAAGTGAATGACGCCCTGGCCAGACGGGGACTATAAAGAAAAACGCCACCTTGCGGTGGCGTTTATGCTTATGCGGCGAGATTAATCGTCGAGGAAGCTACGCAGCACTTCAGAGCGGCTCGGGTGGCGCAGTTTACGCAGCGCTTTCGCTTCGATCTGACGGATACGTTCGCGGGTAACGTCGAACTGTTTACCGACTTCTTCCAGTGTGTGGTCGGTATTCATATCGATACCGAAACGCATACGCAGTACTTTCGCTTCACGGGCGGTCAGGCCTGCCAGAACGTCGTGCGTTGCGGCACGCAGGCTCTCGGTGGTAGCAGAATCCAGCGGCAGCTCGAGGGTGGTATCCTCGATGAAATCACCCAGATGCGAATCTTCATCGTCGCCAATCGGCGTTTCCATGGAGATAGGCTCTTTAGCGATCTTCAGCACTTTACGGATCTTGTCTTCCGGCATCAGCATGCGTTCAGCCAGCTCTTCCGGCGTCGGCTCGCGGCCCATCTCTTGCAGCATCTGACGGGAGATTCGGTTGAGCTTGTTGATGGTCTCAATCATATGTACCGGGATACGGATGGTACGTGCCTGATCCGCGATCGAGCGGGTGATCGCCTGACGGATCCACCAGGTTGCATAGGTAGAGAACTTGTAACCACGACGGTATTCAAACTTATCAACCGCTTTCATCAGACCGATGTTACCTTCCTGAATCAAATCCAGGAACTGCAGACCACGGTTGGTGTATTTCTTGGCGATAGAGATAACCAGACGTAAGTTCGCTTCAACCATCTCTTTTTTCGCACGGCGGGCTTTCGCTTCACCGATAGACATGCGACGGTTGATGTCTTTAACCTGCTCGATGGTCAGGCCGGTTTCTTCTTCAATCTGCTGCAGTTTCTGCAGTCCGCGGTGAACATCATCTGCCACGTCGTGCAGTTTTTCAGACCACGGTTTGTTCATCGCGATTGCCGCGTTGAACCAGGTTTCGCTGGTTTCGTTGCCAGTGAACAGGGTGATGAAGTTTTTCTTCGGCATTTTGCACTGCTCAACGCAGAGCTTCATGATCAGACGTTCCTGAGTACGCACGCGGTCCATCATGACGCGCATGCTGTTTACCAGGTAGTCGAACTGCTTCGGCACCAGGCGGAACTGTTTGAACACTTCAGACAGCTTCTGAATTTCTTCCTGCGCGGCAGCATGGCTGCGGCCTTTCGCTTTGATGGTGTCGCGAGTGATTTCGTACTGAGTACGCAGTTCACCGAATTTTTCACGCGCTAATTCAGGGTCGATGCTGTTGTCGTCATCGCTGCTGTCGTCGTCATCTTCTTCATCTTCGTCTGCATCGTCATCCATCTCTTCCTGAGAGAGCTCAGAACCGACGTGTGTCGCCGTTGGCGCCATGTCTTCTTCCGCGTTCGGATCGACAAAGCCGGTGATCAGATCGGAAAGACGCGCTTCTTCAGCTTCTACACGATCGTATTGCTCAAGCAGGTAGGTGATGGCTTCCGGGTATTCGGCAACGGAGCATTGAACCTGGTTAATCCCGTCTTCGATGCGTTTAGCGATGTCGATTTCGCCTTCACGGGTTAACAGTTCAACGGTACCCATTTCACGCATGTACATGCGGACCGGGTCAGTTGTACGACCGATTTCAGACTCAACGCTGGACAGAACCTGGGCAGCCGCTTCTTCCGCGTCTTCATCGGTGCTGTTGGAGGTTTCAGCAAGCAGCAGATCATCGGCATCAGGTGCTTCTTCCATCACCTGAATACCCATGTCATTGATCATTTGGATGATGTCTTCGATTTGATCTGAATCGACGATATCTTCCGGCAGATGGTCATTGACCTCGGCATAGGTCAGATAGCCTTGCTCCTTACCACGTTGGACAAGTAGCTTCAGCTGTGACTGCGGGTTTTGCTCCATAAGACGGTATCCACACTTAATTCGTTTGATTGGTGTTGGGCGGTAAAACCGCCAACGGCAAAACGAGGGCATACTTATATTTTGCCGCTGCCTCTCCGTGCGGCTGTCGGGGGCTTCCCGAGCGATATTCGGCAGTTAAGCCGTTAAATACTTTTGTCTTTCTGTTATTTCTTGGCCAGTTCCTGGTTCAGCGTCCAGAGTTCCCGGCGTTCTTCGCTGCTTAAACCGTGTGTGCGCTCACGAGCTATCAACTCTTCCTGGCGCAGCTCAAGCATCGAATCAAACATATGGTTGAGTGAGTCGGTGAAGGTTTTTTCTGCGATATCTTTATCTGCTATATCGTCCCACATCGACAGTTTTTCAAGGGTCGCAGCATCATTTGTGCCACGATAGTGTTCTAAAAGTTGTCCGGTGGTCAGACCTGGCTGAGCCAGACAAGTGTTGACCAGTTCTCTGAATAAGCCAAGTCCAGGCAGTTTATTGCTATCCAGTGCGCCTAACGGCGGAACCAGCGGGGCGAGACCCGGGTTCTGTACCAGCAACCCTATAAGTATACGCATGGTCGTACGTTTTAGCTGTGGAACAGGGCGGGAAGCCCCATTTTCTGCCAGTTTTGGCATTAAACGTTCAAGCTGGCTGTCATCGAGAATGCCGAGCTTGTTTCCCAACTCCTGTCGCAGATAAATGCGCAACGTTTCGCCTGGTACCTGAGTAATCAGCGGTAATGCCAGCGTGCTGAGCTGTGCGCGTCCGTCTGGGGTACTCAAATCCACCTGCGGCAACAGGCTGTTAAATAAAAACGCGGAGAGCGGCAGCGCCTTCTCCATCCGGGCTTCAAAGGCCTCTTTCCCTTCTTTACGCACCAGCGTATCGGGGTCTTCGCCGTCAGGTAAAAACATAAAGCGTAGCTGGCGTCCGTCTGTCATATAGGGCAGTGCGGTTTCCAGCGCGCGCCATGCTGCGTCGCGTCCGGCACGGTCACCGTCGTAACAGCAAATTACGTTGTTCGTCGCGCGGAACAACAACTGGATGTGATCGGCGGTGGTTGACGTCCCAAGGGATGCCACAGCGTAGTTAATGCCGTATTGCGCCAGCGCCACCACATCCATATAGCCTTCTACCACTAACAGGCGCTGCGGATCGGCGTTATCCTGCTGGGCTTCATAAAGGCCATACAGCTGGCGACCTTTATGGAAAATATCGGTTTCCGGAGAGTTGAGATACTTCGGCAGGGCATCGCCCAGCACGCGTCCACCAAAACCAATGACTCGACCACGTTTGTCGCGGATGGGGAACATCACCCGTTCGCGGAAGCGATCGTAACTGCGTCCCTGATCGTTGGTGACCAACATTCCCGCATCGACCAGCGATTTACGATTCTCAGCATTGCCGCCAAACCGTTTCAGGACGTTGTCCCAGCCGGGGGGCGCAAAACCAATAGCAAAACGGGTGATAACGTCGCTACTTAATCCTCGCTTTTCCAGGTACTGGCGCGCGGGGGTAGCGGCGGGTTGCATCAAAGACTGTTGATAAAAAGTGTTCAGGCCGTCCATCAATTGATAAAGGCTTTGCCGTTGATGGCGCTCTATCTGACTAGGGCCACTGCCTGCTTCATAGGGCACTTCAAGGTTGTGCATTGCGGCCAGTTCTTCGACGGTTTCCACAAACTCGAGCTTGTCGTAGTTCATGAGAAAGTCGACGGCGTTGCCATGTGCGCCACACCCAAAGCAGTGATAAAACTGTTTCTCACCGTTTACGGTGAAAGAGGGGGTTTTTTCGTTATGGAACGGACAGCACGCGTGATAATTTTTGCCCTGCTTCTTCAGCTTTACCCGCGCGTCGATGAGATCGACAATGTCGGTTCTTGCCAGCAGGTCATTTATAAATACGCGTGGAATTCGTCCAGCCATATGCCCCGTTTATTTTTTTATGACTTATATACACAAAATCATTCAAGATGCATCAAGACGGCAAGGGAGCGAATCCTCAGGAGCGTACATCAGTACGTGACTGGAGGGAACGACTGCAGCCAACGCAGAGGCAGCTTGAATGATGATGCGTATAAACGAAAACAAGCCGCGCATTCCTTCCGGAAGCACGGCCTTACAACTACAACTCTGTCTGAATTGAGAGCCTTGGCTCTCAATGGATTAGTACAGACGAGTACGGCGTGCGTTTTCGCGAGCCAGTTTCTTCGCGTGACGTTTCACAGCAGAAGCTTTAGCGCGCTTACGTTCAGTAGTCGGTTTTTCATAGAACTCACGACGACGAACTTCCGCCAGAACACCTGCTTTTTCGCATGAACGCTTGAAGCGACGCAGTGCTACGTCGAACGGCTCGTTTTCACGTACTTTAATTACCGGCATGTAACTCTCACCTTTATAAATTCGGTTTGCCGCTGGCATCAACGCCAGCTTATTTCAAAATGGTGCGGAATTTTACTGCAATTGCTGCTGCTTTGTAAAGCACCGACGCGATTTTGAAAGGGACTTTTATAAGGATAAGGAGTATACACGAGCGGAACTCCTGGGGCGAACAAAGTTTTACATCAACCCGCATTGGTCCTACACTGCGCGGTAATAGAGCGAGGTAAAACAAGTCATGCGTGTACTGGGTATTGAAACATCCTGCGATGAAACCGGCATCGCCATTTACGACGATGAAAAAGGTCTTTTAGCCAACCAATTGTATAGTCAGGTGAAATTACACGCTGACTACGGCGGCGTAGTGCCAGAACTGGCCTCGCGCGATCACGTACGTAAAACCGTACCGCTGATCCAGGCCGCGCTGAAAGAAGCGGGACTGACGGCAAAAGAGATTGATGCGGTGGCGTATACCGCAGGTCCTGGTCTGGTTGGCGCGCTGCTGGTCGGCGCAACCGTAGGACGTTCGCTGGCGTTCGCCTGGGGCGTACCGGCAATTCCTGTGCACCATATGGAAGGGCATCTGCTGGCGCCGATGCTGGAAGATAATCCCCCTGCTTTCCCCTTCGTTGCGCTGCTGGTTTCCGGCGGTCACACGCAACTGATCAGCGTCACCGGTATTGGGCAGTATGAATTGCTGGGTGAATCGATAGATGATGCCGCCGGTGAAGCGTTCGATAAAACGGCCAAGCTGCTGGGGCTGGATTATCCTGGCGGCCCAATGCTGTCAAAGCTTGCATCGCAAGGCGTTGAAAAACGCTTTGTCTTCCCGCGCCCGATGACCGACCGTCCGGGTCTGGATTTCAGTTTCTCCGGCCTGAAAACTTTCGCCGCGAATACCATTCGTAATAACGAAAATGACGATCAGACGCGTGCAGATATCGCCCGTGCGTTTGAAGATGCTGTGGTTGATACGCTGATGATCAAGTGTAAACGCGCGCTGGATCAAACCGGTTTTAAACGTCTGGTGATGGCGGGGGGCGTGAGCGCTAACCGTACGTTGCGTGCAAAACTGGCCGAGATGATGCAAAAGCGTCGTGGCGAAGTGTTTTACGCGCGTCCGGAATTTTGCACCGATAACGGGGCGATGATCGCCTACGCGGGCATGGTGCGTTTTAAAGCGGGTGCAACGGCGGATCTTGGCGTGACCGTGCGTCCTCGCTGGCCGCTGGCGGAATTACCGGCGGCATAAGTACATAATATTGTAGGCCCGGTAAGCGTAGCGCCACCGGGCAATACTCTACTCCCGCAGCATCCCTTTCTCTTCCAGAAACGCGATAATTTTTTCCAGACCTTCTCCGGATTTTAAATTACTAAACGTCCACGGACGCTCGCCGCGCATGCGTAGGGTATCGCGCTCCATCACCTCCAGCGAGGCGCCCACGTAAGGGGCCAGATCGGTTTTATTGATCACCAGAAAATCAGATTTGGTGATCCCCGGACCACCCTTACGCGGGATCTTCTCACCTTCGGCAACGTCGATCACATAGATCGTCAGATCCGCTAATTCCGGGCTGAAGGTGGCGCTCAGGTTATCGCCGCCGCTTTCCACAAAAATCAGATCCAGATTGCCGAATTTCTCGCTCAGCGCCTCTACGGCGGCCAGATTCATCGACGCATCTTCACGGATAGCGGTATGCGGGCAACCGCCGGTTTCCACGCCGACGATCCTGTCTGGCTCCAGGGCGCCTGCCTCGGTGAGAATGCGCTGATCTTCTTTGGTATAGATATCGTTGGTTACCACCGCCAGTTGATAGCTGCTGCGCATGGATTTGCATAACGCTTCCAGCAGCGCCGTTTTGCCGGAGCCAACCGGGCCGCCAACGCCCACGCGCAGGGGATGCTTGTTGTTACTCATTTTTTCTCCTCAGGAGCGGAATAATCGGGAATATTGGGTTTCATGCCGGGCAGATGCGATGGCCGCCAACGGCGTTGCTGAGCCGAGGCTGGCGTCAGGACACGCCAGCGCCTGTGCCAGACCTTGCGCATACCGATTGCAGAGCGCAATGATCAAACGCTGGGCCGCCTGCTGCCCAAAAGGGACCAGTTTGACGCCAGCCATCACTGCGCTCTCAATCCAGCTGTAGCCGAGGCTTAACGCCAGCTCCGTCAGGGGGATTTTCCAGCGCACGCCCAGCCAGGCCATACCGCAGAGTTGGCTGTCGACAAAGAGCGCGCGCCACTCCCGCGAGCAATCTGCTTCCCAGTCGGTGACCAGCCGCGTAAACGCCGCGCCCCGACTGCGTTCTTCATCCCGTAGTTCGCGGGTTTCCCGACAGGCCAACAGGTAAGCGATCCAGCGGCGTGCTGCAGCGAGATCGTCCTGCTCGCAGGCGCGATACAGTCTCGCCAGTAGCGGTAGGTCGACGGTAAAGAAGTTCTGCTCCATCTGCTGGATTTGCCAGTCAGAGAAGTCATCGGCGCTTTTCACCCAGCCGATTTCAACCGCCCACTCCAGACCCTGGGACCAGGTAAACGACCCCACCGGGAGAGCGCTGCTGGCGAGCTGCATCAGACGCAGCTGTTGGATGTTATGCATCAGTGCGCATGGGCGTGATGATGCCCGTGTGATTCACTGGCATAAGCGCCTGCTTCCGGTTCAAACGGTAGTTGAGCGAACGTCACCTCCAGGCTGAACTGGCGCAACATGGCGTCCAGCACATGATCGTGATGGTAGCGCAACTCATCCGGCAGAATTTGCAGCGGAACGTGGCGATTGCCGAGGTGATAACAGGCTTTGGCGAGCAGGAAAGGATCGGCGCAGCGCACCACGGAAACTGACTCCGGCGCGGCGATCACTTCGATCACCTCGCTGCCATCTTCGGTGGTCAGCAGATCACCACTGCGTAACAGCAAACCGCGCGGAAGCATTAGTCCGGCTTCGCGACCGTCGTTCAGCGTCACTCTGGCACGGCTTTTTACTCGCATATCAATGGGTAGCGTGACGCTTGCGGTGACGCGGTGGGCGTGGTCAAGGCGTTGGGTCAGGTAGATCATCGTCACTCCTCAAAACAGGAAATAGCGTTGCGCCATCGGCAAAACGTCTGCCGGTTCGCTGGTGATTAGTTCGCCATCAATGCGCACCTCATAAGTCTGAGCATCGACGGTAATATTGGGTTGCAGGCCGTTGTGGATCATGTCGGCCTTTTTCACCGTCCGACAGCCTTTGACGACGGCGATGGCGCTTTGCAAATTGAGCTGCTGCGGGATGTTTTGCGCGTTAGCGGCCTGCGAAATAAAGGTCAGCCGAGTACGATGCCGCGCCGCGCCAAGTGCGCCGAACATCATGCGGTAATGCACCGGCTGCGGGGTGGGGATCGAGGCGTTGATATCGCCCATCGGCGCACACGCGATCATCCCGCCCTTTACGATCGTCGCTGGTTTTACGCCAAAAAAGGCTGGGGACCACAGCACCAGATCGGCCAGTTTGCCAGGCTCAACGGAGCCAACTTCGTGGGCGATGCCGTGGGTTAGCGCCGGGTTGATGGTGTATTTGGCGACGTAGCGTTTAACGCGCTGGTTGTCGTTGTCGCCTGTTTCTTCTGCCAGCGGACCACGCTGAACCTTCATGCGGTGCGCCACCTGCCAGGTGCGCAGGATCACTTCGCCCACGCGCCCCATCGCCTGTGAATCGGACGAGGTCAGGGAAAACGCGCCAATGTCATGCAGCACATCTTCGGCAGCGATCGTTTCCCGGCGAATGCGTGATTCGGCAAAAGCCACGTCTTCGGCGATATCCGGATCGAGGTGGTGGCAAACCATCAGCATGTCGAGATGCTCGTCGATGGTGTTGACGGTATAGGGCAGCGTCGGGTTAGTGGAGGAGGGCAGAATATTCGGATGCGCGCAGGCGGTGATGATATCTGGCGCATGGCCGCCGCCCGCGCCTTCGGTGTGGAAGGTATGAATGGTGCGATCGCCAATCGCCGCCAGCGTATCTTCAACGAAACCGGACTCATTGAGCGTATCGCTGTGCAGCGCCACCTGGATATCCATCTCCTCTGCCACTTCCAGGGAACAGTTGATGGTGGCTGGCGTGGCGCCCCAATCTTCATGGATTTTCAGGCCAATGGCGCCCGCGGTGATTTGCTCGCGCAGGGCGTCAGGGTTTGAGCCGTTGCCTTTACCCAGCAAACCGATGTTAACCGGCAAGGCGTCTGCCGCCTGCAGCATGCGCGCGATGTACCACGGACCCGGCGTGCAGGTGGTGGCGTTAGTTCCTGCCGCCGGGCCGGTGCCGCCGCCGATCATCGTCGTTACGCCGGAAACCAGCGCCTCCTGTGCCTGCTGTGGGCAGATCCAGTGAATATGCGTATCCACACCGCCCGCGGTGACGATCTTGCCTTCCCCGGCGATGACTTCAGTTCCCACGCCGATCGGGATCGTGACGTCGGGCTGAATATCGGGATTACCCGCTTTACCGATGGCGAAGATCCTGGCGTCCTTGATGCCGATATCCGCTTTCACGATCCCCCAGTGATCGACGATCAGGGCGTTGGTTATCACCAGATCCACACACGCTTGCGCGCGCATTTGTCCCTGACCCATGCCGTCGCGGATCACTTTCCCGCCGCCGAATTTGACCTCTTCGCCGTAGGTGGTGAAGTCTTTTTCCACCTCAATCCACAGCTCGGTATCCGCCAGACGTACCTTATCGCCGGTGGTTGGGCCAAACATGTCGGCGTACGCCTGCCGTGAAATTTCACTCATCATTTGCCTCCAGCGCGCCCATCACTTCGTTGCGAAAACCCACGATCCTTTGTGCGCCAGCGACGCGTACCAGTTCGACTTCGCGTTTTTGTCCCGGCTCAAAACGTACCGCCGTGCCCGCAGGAATGTTTAGACGAAAGCCGCGTGCAGCCCGCCTGTCAAAGCGCAGCGCCGGGTTCACCTCGGAAAAGTGATAGTGCGATCCCACCTGGATGGGTCTGTCGCCATGGTTTTCCACCACGATCGTACAGGTTTCCCGCCCCTGATTGAGCGCGATATTGCCTTTGGCTATCTGATATTCACCTGGGATCATTGCCGCTCCTTAAACGATCGGGTTGTGGACGGTGACCAGCTTTGATCCGTCCGGAAACGTCGCTTCAACCTGAATATCTGGGATCATCTCCGGAACGCCTTCCATCACCTGATCGCGGCGCAGGACGTGACGCCCGTCTTCCATCAGCGAGGCCACGGTTTGACCATCGCGTGCCCCTTCCATGATGAAAGCGCTAATTAGCGCCACCGATTCCGGATAGTTCAGCTTCAGCCCGCGGGCCAGGCGACGTTCTGCCACCAGCGCGGCGGTAAACAGCAACAGCTTGTCTTTTTCTCTGGGGGTCAGTTCCATACGGGGTCTCTTAGGTTTGCCAGATTCGCGGTAGTACGGGCGGTTTGTGTGTCAAAAGCGGGCGCAGAAATTGCCAGATGTCACGCATAACGCGCTGAACAATCAGGTTGTCGTTGGCAAGAAAGCGGATCGTCAGCAGTGAGTCGTTAAGCGTTGCCCCGGCGTAATCGCCAAGCGGCGTCAGCCGCTCGCGCGTGCCTTCCAGCATGTTTTCAGTGGCCGGATAACACAGCAACGTGCCGACCCAGGGATGGTGCGCAACGCCGCTCAGCTCCCCCTTCTGCAACTGCAAGCGCTCTATCAGCAGCGGCTGCCCATTTCGCCACACTTCCAGACGGTTTTGCAGCGTGCCGTGGCTGAAGGACTCCTGCATAACTGGTCGCCCGAGACACAGCAGATCCCAGGCCAGCAGTCGACTCTCTGACGCGATGTGAAAGACGGACTGGATAGTGGCGTTGGCGCCGGGAAAGAGGATCGTATCCTGGGGGAGCCACTCCAGCGTGGCGTGCGGCGCGAGCGTGAAATGTTGGCGTAGCAACGCCTGCGGCCCACCGCTGCGATAAAACTTTCCCGCGCCGGGCTGGGTGATTAACGCATGACTGTTTTCGTTGAGAGTTACGGCAATGTGTAGTTCATCCCCGCCGACGATCCCCGCGGGTGGATGAAGCAAATAGAGGTGGCAGACGTCCTCTTCCGGGTAAAACGGACGCTGAACCGTCAATGGACCATGATGACGCGCCGAGGCGAGCACCGTGTTGTGCCCAGTGCGGGTGAAATGCAGATCCAGTTCGGCCTGCCAGCCCCGTGTGAGTGTCTCGTGCGCAACCGTGTCCAGAGCGTTTCCCTTATCAGCATGAGGGTGTTTGCATACAAAAAAGTATGCCTCAGCACATCGGGAAATCGATCATATGAGAAGCTTATGGATAAAGGGGCGACAATATGCCGCCCCAATGGGGTTTTACAGTAAAACGAGGGGCATCCAGACCAGACCGGTAATCACCAGCAGCACAAGGAAAATCAGGCCAAAAATAGCACCGAGTCGCCAGTAATCCACCGTCGGCAAATAGCCGCTGCCGTAGTAGATAGGGCTAGGACCGGTGGCATACGGGGTCAGAATGCTGCCGAGACCAATGGCTGCGCCGACCATCAGGCAGAAGACCGGAAGTGGAATTTCCGGCATCGCCAGCGCGGCGGCAATCATCATCGGTGCCAGGGCGGAGGTATACGCCGTGGCGCTGGCAAAGAAGTAGCGCAGCAGATAGAACACCACAATGAGCGCCACCATCACCATCATCGGCGAATAGCCGCTCAACCCGTTTGCCAGCAGCTTGCCGAACCAGGTAATAAAACCGGTGTTATTGAGCCCGGTCGCCAGCGTTATCAGCGAGGCCAGCCAGAAAAAGACGTTCCACGCGGCTTTATTACTGACGATGTCATCCCAGCTAATGATGCGCAGTACCAGCATCAACGCCACTACGCTGTATCCGACCATCGCGGCGTCAATGTAATCGCCGCCGAAAATCCACAGCACCAGTGCGCCGACCATCAGCACCAACATCTTTTTCTCGCGTGCGCAGAGCGGTCCCATTGCTTTTAGCTCTGTATCCGCCCAGCGCGGAACCTGATCACCGGATTTCAGCACCGGTGGATACAACACGTACGCCAGCCAGGGCACAATCAGCACCAGTAAAATACTCAGCGGCAGCATGCCTAAGAACCAGTCGCCCCAGCTCAGCGCCGTGTGGGACGCGCCTTTCATCAGGCCGATTAACAGCAGGTTCGGTGCCATCGCCGTTAAGAAAATGGCGCTGGTGACGCAGTCGGCGACAATGCCCATCCACATAATGTACGAGCCAATGGAGCGAGAACTGGCGCTATTGGGCTGCGAGTTATACAGCGGCGGCAGGTTGCGGATAATCGGGTAGATTATTCCGGCCCCGCGCGCGGAGTTGGACGGCGTGACGGGAGCGAGGATAAGTTCAGAGAACATCACCGCATAGCCGAGAAACAGCGTCCGGTGCCCCATCTTTTTCACCAGCATCAGCGCGATACGTCGACCGAGCCCGGTTTTCTCATAGCCGGTACCAAACATAAAGGCCGCGAAGATAAGCCAGATTACCGAGTTTGAAAAACCTGATACCGCCCATGACAGCGATTTGGCGGTAAATTTAAAACCGTCCTGCGCGAGTTGCTCCGGGCTGAACAGCAGCCACGGTGAAAGGACGGCGATGATCGAAATGCCAATCATCGCTACCACCGCGCCCGGTACAGGTTCCAGAATCAGCCCCACAATCACACCGGTAAAAACGGCAAAATAGAGCCAGGTGTGGCTCTCAAGGCCGTTGGGGACGGGCAGTACAGCAATAATGGCGATGACCACCAGCGGAGCCAGGTATCGCCACCAACCAGCTAAAGGTGCCATTGTTGTATCCCTACGAAAAGGGAGAGGCGCAGCGCCTCTCCGGGAGGGTTATTTGATGTAGTGCACGTGCTCGCAGATTTCATCGACGATAGGATCGCGACGTTCAGCGAACAGCTTTTTGTTTTCGGCGATCAGGTTATTGCCGTGGGTGTCGATGGAAACGATCAGCGGGCCGAACTCTTTAACCCGACATACCCACAGGGACTCCGGCATGCCAAGTTCGGTCCAGTGTACCTCTTCGATCTCTTCAACCTGGGTTGCCGCCACGACCGCACAACCTGCCGGGAAGATTACGTGCAGCGCTTTAAACTGTTTGCAGCCTGCTTCCGTTAGCGGTCCCATGCCGCCCTTGCCGACCACCAGTTTGACGCCCGTCTGCTCGATAAAGTCTTTCTCAAACGCTTCCATACGCATGCTGGTGGTTGGGCCAACGGAGACCATCTCCCATTTTTCACCGTTCTTACGTACGATGGGCCCCGCGTGGAAAATGGCTTTGCCGTTCAGGTCATAAGGAATCGGGCGCTTCAGTTCGATCAGGCGGCGGTGACACACGTCACGACAGGTCACCAGCGTACCGGTCAGGTAGATGACATCGCCAACGCGAATGTCGGCCAGATCTTCGGCTTTGATCGGGGTTGTGAGGATCTTTTTCATAACGCGCTCCGGGTGTGAGACAGGTTTTCGAAGGAGAGGTCAGCATGAACTAACAGTGTGCCGCGACGGTGTGCCCAGCAGCCGGTAGAAACGGCAACGCCGATAGTCGACGGATGGCGTGCGGCGGATTCGATATGCACGCCCATCACCGAGCTATTCCCGGTCAACCCTTGCGGGCCAATGCCCAGACGGTTCAGCCCTTCTTCAAGACGCAGTTCCAGTTCGGCCGCTTTTGGATTCGGATGACGTGATCCGATAGGACGTAGCACCGCTTTACGAGAAAGGACGGCGGCGGTTTCCACAGAGGTGGCAATACCTACGCCCACCAGCACCGGCGGACAAGCGTTGACTGCCAACGTGGAGATATTTTCGAAGACAAATTTCACCACGCCCTCGTAGCCTTCAGAAGGCATTAACACTTTTGAACGTCCCGGCAGCGTACAACCGCCGCCTGCCATGTAGACTTCGATTTCCGCGTCGTCGTTATCAGGGATGATGTCCCAGGTGACCCACGGCACACCGGTACCGGTATTTTTGCCGGTATTCACTTCGTCAAAAATCTCGACCGCGTTATGGCGCAGCGGCGCTTTTACCGTGGCGTCTTCAACGGCCTGTTTCAGGATGCTTTGCAGTTCGCCCAGCAGCGGAAAACGGGAGCCGACCTTCACAAAGAACATAATCTCGCCGGTGTCCTGACAGGCCGGACGGTTCAGGTCGATAGCTTTCTGCATGTTGTCAAACATGGTGTGGTAGATGATTTTACCCATCGGTGAAGTTTCGCCTTCACGCAGCTGTTTTAATTTATCTACGACGTCGTCAGGCATGCGGGTAGAAATCATGGCGGTAAAATCGGCGACAATGTTTGTCAGCGTAGTTATCGCATTTTGGTTATTTTGATTGCTCATCTTGTTAACTCCAGTTCTTTTATTTGTCTGGAAATAAATTCTCCGCCACAAACTACCACTAAAAATGTGGGTTTATATTATTTGCCACTGTGAATATCCAATTAACAGATCGTGAATGATGTTCAGATAAGCAATAAAAATTGCGCAAAGGCAGGGTTTAATACGCATGAGGGAATTACACTGCGGTTAACAACTTTACGGATATACCTATCATGCTGAACACGTATCCCCTCGCGAAAGACCTGCAGGTCCTGGTTGAAATTGTTCATAGCGGCAGCTTCAGTGCCGCCGCCGCGGCGCTGGGCCAAACACCCGCGTTTGTGACGAAACGCATTCAGATCCTTGAGTCCACGCTGGGGACGACGCTGCTAAGCCGCTCCGCGCGCGGCGTGATACTCACGGAGAGTGGTCAACGTTGTTATGAACATGCGCAGGCTATTCTTGCGGGCTATCAGCATCTGGTCGATGACGTCACGCAACTCAAAACGCGCCCGGCAGGGATGATTCGTATCGGCTGTAGCTTTGGCTTTGGGCGCAGTTATATTGCACCGGCTATTACCGAACTGATGCATAGCTATCCTGAATTACAGGTGCATTTTGAACTTTATGATCGGCAAATTGATTTGGCGCAGGATAATATCGATTTGGATATTCGTATTAATGACGAGATTCCGGATTATTATATTGCGCATTTGTTAACGAAAAATAGAAGAATATTATGTGCAGCGCCGACGTATTTACAAAAATACGGTGAGCCGACAACGCTGCAGGAATTAAGTCGTCATGATTGCCTGGTCACTAAAGAACGCGATATGACCCACGGGGTGTGGGAGCTGGATAACGGCCAGGAGAAAAAGTCGGTCAAGGTGGCGGGACATCTTTCCTCTAACAGCGGCGAGATTGTGTTGCAGTGGGCGCTACAGGGAAAAGGGATTATGCTGCGTTCCGAATGGGACCTGCAGCCGTTTCTGGCAAGCGGTGAACTGGTGCGCGTGCTGCCGGACTATGCGCAAAGCGCCAATATCTGGGCGGTTTATCAGGAGCCGCTGTATCGCAGCGTGAAGCTTCGGGTGTGCGTGGAGTTTCTGGCGACGTGGTGCCAGCACCGATTAGGCAAACCGGTAGAGGGGTATCACATTCCCCACGCCGGATAAGACGCTGTTGCGTCGCTATCCGACATTAAAATCACTCTGGGTCTCTTTCGCGTTTTTTCTTCAGCTTGGTCCAGATCTTTGGCTCCTGACGACGCCACAGACGCTGAATGTTGTCATGGTGGCGTAACAGAATTAAGCACGACAGCATGGACACCGGGAAAGTGAACTGGGGATTGAACCACCAGACGTAAAAGGGGGCGATCAGCGCGCTGACGATAGCGCCTAGTGATGAATAGCCGCTTAATAAGACGGTCAGCAGCCAGGTTCCGGCCATCACGCCGGTTAAATCCCAACCAATCGGCGCAATTGCGCCAAAGGCGGTGGCAACGCCTTTCCCACCTTTAAAGCCGAAGAAGACCGGCCAAATGTGACCCAGACAGGCGGCGATCGCGATCAATCCCAGCCAGAAGGGGCTAATGCCTAGCGCATAGGCACCCCAGACGGGTAACATACCTTTCAGGACGTCGAAAATCAGCACCGCGACGGCGGCTCCTTTGCCACCGATGCGCAATACGTTTGTCGCGCCCGGATTCCCAGATCCGCTGTCACGCGGGTCCGGTAATCCAGCAAGGCGGCATACCAGAATAGCACTGGAAATTGAGCCACAGAGGTACGCGAAGATAATCATTCCAGGCGCGATTGCACTCATAAGCTGTTCCGTTTTGAAAATGTCGTGTAAAACGCTACTTCTGTGGATAATACGCATATTTCGCCGGAAGTGGTATCCGGGTTAGCCAAAAAGCAGGCAGGTCGTGATGGATATTGTATTTATAGAGCAACTTTCTGTAATCACCACTATTGGTGTTTACGACTGGGAACAAACGATCGAACAACAGTTGGTGTTCGATATCGAAATGGCGTGGGACAACCGTAAATCGGCTAAAAGCGATGATGTGGCTGATTGCCTGAGCTATGCTGATATTGCTCAAACGGTTGTTAATCATGTGGAAGGCGGGCGCTTTGCGCTGGTCGAACGCGTGGCGGAAGAGGTGGCGGATCTGCTGCTGAGCCGTTTTAATTCTCCATGGGTGCGGATCAAACTCAGTAAACCTGGCGCGGTAGCCCGTGCGGCGAACGTCGGGGTTATCATTGAGCGTGGCAATAATCTGAAAGAAAATAATTAAAATAATAATATCTAAACCAAACGGGTATAAAAGGGTCTTTATGTCGGCTCGTTTTCGCCGTGGTTTATCTATCTAGAGGTTCATTAATGAGTGATATGCACTCGCTGCTGGTGGCGGCAATTTTGGGTGTGGTCGAAGGATTGACGGAGTTTTTACCCGTTTCCAGTACCGGCCATATGATTATTGTTGGCCACTTGCTGGGTTTTGAGGGTGACACCGCAAAAACATTTGAGGTGGTTATCCAGTTGGGCTCTATCCTGGCGGTCGTGGTGATGTTCTGGCGACGTCTGTTTGGCCTGATTGGCATTCACTTCGGTAAGGTCCCACATGAAGGCACTGGCAAAGGTCGGCTGACGCTGGGCCATATCCTGTTGGGGATGGTTCCTGCCGTCGTACTGGGACTGATTTTCCACGACATCATCAAATCGCTGTTTAACCCGATCAACGTGATGTATGCGCTGGTGGTAGGGGGCGTGCTGCTGATTGCCGCAGAATGCCTGAAGCCGAAAGAGCCGCGTGCGCCGGGTCTGGATGATATGACCTATCGCCAGGCGTTTATGATTGGCTGTTTCCAGTGTCTGGCGCTGTGGCCGGGTTTTTCTCGTTCCGGGGCGACGATTTCTGGCGGTATGCTGATGGGAGTAAGCCGTTACGCGGCCTCCGAATTCTCCTTCCTGCTGGCCGTGCCGATGATGATGGGCGCAACGGCGCTGGATCTCTACAAAAGCTGGACGTTCCTCAGCGCATCAGATATTCCGATGTTTGCAGTTGGTTTCGTGACGGCGTTTATCGTGGCGTTGGTGGCGATCAAAACCTTCCTGCAGCTGATTAAGCGCATCTCGTTTATTCCGTTTGCGATTTACCGCTTTATTGTGGCGGCTGCCGTTTACGTCGTGTTCTTCTGATTTTACTAGCTTGCCGGATAGCGGCGTTAAAGCTTATCCGGCAATGCTCTGTCTACGCTTTCGGGCAACGTTGTTCTTTCCAGGCGGCCACCGCCGCGATCCGACGCCGGGTCAGTTCCTCGCGAATAGCCTGACCTTTGAATCCCGCCTCAACGACGTCTTTCGTTGGTACCGCCTGCGCAACCTGCCAGGCTTCACGCAACAGCCTGCCTTGCGGATAATCCGCCGCTTCAAAACCGGTTCGCCCACGCACGTCGGCCTCGCTGGTCAGGGCGATTTGCTCCACGCGCTGCGGTTTGCGCCAGGCATCGATGGAATCAAACAGCTTAATGATGGTTTTCGGCTGCAGGATCGGGAAGGTATGAATGAGGTCGTGGAACTCGGCTACCAGTTTGGCTAAATCACGGATGTCATTCGGCACGCGCAGGCGTTGGCACAGTTGCTCGACCAGCTTCACGCCTGCCGGACCGTGACCGTGGTGGCGTGGCCACAGCGCTTTTGGCGTCAATGCCTTGCCAAGATCGTGGCACAGCGTGGCAAAACGCACGTCGACCTCCGGACTTAACATGGCCGCCATCGACAGCGTCATCAGCGTGTGAATACCGGTATCAATTTCCGGGTGCCATTGCGCGGGCGCGGGAACGCCAAACAGGGCATCTACTTCCGGAAACAGGACGTGCAGTGCGCCGCAGTCGCGCAGGACCTGAAAAAATACCTGTGGGTTACGGGTGGTTAAAGCACCTTCTGTTTCTTTCCACACTCGCTCTGGCGTCAGGTGCTCCAGTTCCCCTGCGGCGTTCATATCGCGCATCAGCGTCATGGTTTCTTCAGCGATACGAAAACCGAGGTGCGCATAGCGGGCAGCAAAGCGCGCCACGCGCAGCACGCGCAATGGATCTTCGCTAAAGGCGGGGGACACATGGCGTAGCAGACGGTTTTCCAGATCGTCGCGTCCGTTATACGGATCGATAATCTCGCCGTCGTCATCGCGGGCCATTGCGTTGATGGTCAGATCGCGACGCTGAAGATCGGCCTCCAGCGTCACATCCGGCGCGGCGTAGCAGGTGAATCCGGTATACCCCGAGCCTGATTTGCGTTCGGTACGCGCCAGCGCATACTCTTCCCGGGTTTGCGGATGCAGAAACACGGGAAAATCGCGCCCTACCTGCTGGTAGCCCGCGTCGAGCATCTCTTGCGGCGTGGCGCCGACAACAACCCAATCTTTATCTTTAATCGGTAGCCCTAATAACGCATCCCGAACAGCACCACCGACCAGATAAATCTTCACGCCACTTTCCTTTTGAAATTATGATCCCTTAATCATATGTCAGTGCGGCGGAGAAGGCGATTCAGTTCATCCAGCGATCTTTGCGTTTACGGCTGGGGATCATGTGTGGCAGAACCAAGCCGAGCAACAAACCAAGACCCAGCACGCCGCCGCCGTACATAAACCACTGCATGATGATGGTGCGCTGTTTGTCATCAAGCTGAAGGTTGGCTGCGCTGACCTTCTTTTGCGCCACGATAAGCTCGTTCCTCAGCTTCTGGTTTTCTTGTTTCAGCCCGTCGATTACGCTGTCGCTTTGCGACACTTTTTGCTGCATATCGGCGGTGCGCTGATTCCACGTGGTGTCGATATTATTGAGCTTATCGGTCAAGGTCTTAACCTGGTTTTCCAGATCGGGAACGCGGGTACGCAGGCTCGGCGTACTATTCAGCTCTTTCAGTGGGATCCAGGCGGTACGTCCGGTGCTGTCTTTCACCTGGGCGTAGTTAGTGTTGGCATCGGTCTGTAATAGCGTGACTTCCTCGCCGGCGTTAACCGTACCCACGAGGCGATAATTATCTCCCGGACCGCTGCGGACCCAGGTGTTCAGTTCGTCAGAAACATAGCGCTTTTCTTCGGCATGAGAGACTGCAGTGGCGCTAAGTGCGAGTAAAGTTAATCCAATCAGGCGTAATTTTGGCATCAGGCTGTCGTTATTGTCATAGAAAGTGGAACGATAGTAGTGGCATCAGTGTCTCTACGCAAAGCATTCGACATCAATCGGAATCATCTGTGTCCTTTTTGCCACCACTCGAAACTTTTACGCCCGTCAAATTGCTCGTTGCATGGCAATTTGGCGCAAAATACTATCTACTGACCATAAAGAACGAGCTTAGTTCGCAGTCAGTTTTCTCAACTGTGACATAACCCATAAGTACAAGACCATGGCCCAGGAAATCGAATTAAAATTTATCGTCAATAGTGACGCCGTAGATGCGCTACGTGAACGTCTGAATACGCTGGGGGGAGAGCATCATGCGCCCAGCCAGTTGCTGAATATCTACTACGAAACGCCGGATGCGTGGCTGCGTGGTCACGATATGGGGCTGCGTATTCGCGGTGAGAACGGTCATTACGAAATGACCATGAAAATTGCCGGACGAGTGACGGGTGGCCTGCATCAGCGGCCGGAGTTTAACGTTGCGCTGAACGCGCCAGAGTTGGATCTCTCCCTGTTTCCAACGGAAGTCTGGCCTGATGGCAAACTGCCCGCTGAACTTGCCTCTCAGGTACAGCCGCTCTTCAGCACCGAT
Source organism: Citrobacter braakii (assembly GCF_002075345.1). Classification (GTDB taxonomy): domain Bacteria; phylum Pseudomonadota; class Gammaproteobacteria; order Enterobacterales; family Enterobacteriaceae; genus Citrobacter; species Citrobacter braakii. Next base: position 80,127 of record NZ_NAEW01000007.1, on the reverse strand, counting down.
TTTTACCGTGAGAAATGGCACCTTGATATCGACGGTAGCCGCATTGAAATGGCCCTCGATCTCGGGGAAGTGAAAGCGGGCGAGTTGGCTGAACCTATCTGTGAGCTTGAACTGGAGCTGTTAAGCGGCGATACCCGTGCGGTATTGAAGCTGGCAAACCAGCTGGTATCGCAAACCGGTTTACGCCAGGGCAGCCTGAGTAAAGCGGCGCGCGGCTATCATCTGGCTCAGGGGAATGCACCGCGTGAACTCAAACCGACGCGCATTTTGAAGGTTCCGGCAAAAGCGAGTATTGAGCAAGGGTTGGAAGCGGCGCTGGAGCTAGCATTATCACAGTGGCAGTACCATGAAGAGCTGTGGGTGCGCGGCGTCAAAGGGGCGAAAGCCGAGGTGCTGGCTGCGATGGGCCTGGTGCGTCACATTCTGATGCTGTTTGGCGGTAATGTGCCACGAAAAGCGAGTGCTCACTTACGTGATTTGCTAACCCAGTCGGAAGCGATCATTGCGTCTGACGTTTCTGCCGTTTCCGCGGTTTACAGCACGCAAACGGCGATGGCCAAGCTGGCGCTGACCGAATGGCTGGTGACCAAAGGGTGGCAGCCGTTCCTTGATGCGAAGGCGCAGGGTAAAATAGCCGACTCCTTTAAGCGTTTCTCAGATACCCATCTCTCGCGCCATGCCGCTGAACTGAAAACAGCTTTTGCTCAGCCGCTGGGCGATCAGTACGCCGATCAACTTCCGCGCCTGACGCGCAATATTGATAGCATGCTGATGCTGGCGGGATACTACGACGAAAAGGTCGCATCGGAATGGATCGCCACCTGGCAGGGTTTACGTCACGCCATTGCGGCCAACCAATACATTGAAATTGAACACTTCCGCAACGAGGCGATCGCTTTGGAACCGTTCTGGTTGCACAGCGGAAAACGATAATCAGGGTGAGGCCGGGATGCCTGATGGCGCTGCGCTTATCAGGCCTACGCGATGGGCGGAAGCGTCATGTAGGCTGGATAAGGCAACATGCCGCTGCCCGGTACTATTCAAAGGATAATCCATAAATGAAGCAGCTCTCTTCACCGTTACAGCATTACTGGCCGACCGTTGTTGAGCGGCTGCCAGCAGCAATATCTGAGTCCTCGCTTAGCATTCAGGCGAAGTCAGTGCTTACATTCAGTGATTTTTTTCGCGACAGCATTATTGCCCATCCCGAATGGCTGGTCGAACTGGAAAGCACGCCACCCGAGGCGGATGAATGGCAACACTATGCTGATTGGTTACAGCAAGCATTGGTCGACGTTAGCGACGAAAACACGCTGATGCGTGAGCTGCGCCTGTTTCGCCGTCGCATCATGGTGCGTATCGCCTGGGCGCAGACGCTGTCGCTGGTGACGGAAGAGAGTATCTTGCAGCAGCTAAGCCATTTGGCTGAAACGCTGATCGTCGCCGCGCGTGACTGGTTATACGCCGCCTGCTGTCGTGAATGGGGTACGCCCTGTAATCCACAAGGTGTTGCGCAACCGCTGCTGATTTTAGGTATGGGGAAACTGGGCGGCGGCGAACTGAATTTTTCCTCTGATATCGATCTGATTTTTGCCTGGCCGGAGCACGGTAGTACGCAGGGCGGACGTCGCGAGCTGGATAACGCGCAGTTCTTTACCCGTATGGGCCAGCGGCTCATCAAAGTGCTGGATCAGCCCACAATGGATGGATTTGTCTATCGGGTGGATATGCGTTTACGCCCGTTTGGCGACAGCGGCCCGCTGGTGCTGAGCTTCTCTGCGCTGGAGGATTATTATCAGGAACAAGGGCGCGACTGGGAACGCTATGCGATGGTCAAGGCCCGCATTATGGGCGATTGCGACGGTACTTACGTCAGTGAGCTTCGCGCTATGCTGCGGCCTTTTGTTTTCCGCCGCTATATTGATTTCAGCGTGATCCAGTCTCTGCGTAACATGAAAGGAATGATTGCCCGCGAAGTGCGCCGCCGTGGCCTGAAAGACAACATTAAGTTGGGCGCGGGCGGTATTCGTGAAATCGAATTTATCGTGCAGGTATTCCAGCTTATTCGCGGTGGGCGCGAGCCGTCATTGCAATCCCGCTCGCTGTTACCCACGCTCAGCGCCATCAATGCGTTGCACCTGCTGTCAGATACCGACGCGGAACAACTGCGCGCAGCCTATCTCTATTTACGTCGTCTGGAGAACCTGCTGCAAAGTATCAATGATGAGCAGACCCAGACGTTGCCAGGCGATGAACTGAACCGCGCGCGGCTGGCGTGGGGGATGAACGTCGATGACTGGCAGCAGCTAACCGATGTGCTGGCCAGTCATATGGACAACGTGCGCCGGGTGTTTAACGAGTTGATTGGCGATGACGAAGCAGAAACCCAGGAAGAGTCGCTCTCAGAACAGTGGCGTGAACTGTGGCAGGACGCATTACAGGAAGATGACACCTCGCCGGTGCTGACGCATCTGGCGGATGACGATCGCCGGCGCGTGCTGTCTCTGATTGCCGATTTTCGCAAAGAGCTGGATAAACGCACCATTGGCCCACGCGGACGCCAGGTGCTGGATCACTTAATGCCACATCTGCTGAGCGATGTCTGTTCGCGTGACGACGCCTCAGTCCCGCTGTCGCGCATCACACCGCTGCTGGTAGGCATTGTGACCCGTACGACCTATCTGGAGCTGCTGAGCGAATTCCCCGGAGCGCTTAAGCATCTGATTTCGTTATGTGCCGCTTCGCCGATGATCGCCAGCCAGCTGGCGCGGTATCCGCTGTTGCTCGATGAACTGCTGGATCCGAACACCTTGTATCAACCCACTGCGACGGATGCCTACCGTGATGAACTGCGTCAGTATTTGCTGCGCGTGCCGGAAGATGACGAAGAGCAGCAGTTGGAAGCGCTGCGTCAGTTTAAGCAAACGCAGTTGCTGCGCATTGCCGCGGCAGATATCGCTGGTACGCTGCCGGTGATGAAGGTGAGCGACCACTTAACCTGGCTGGCGGAAGCTATTATTGATGCGGTAGTCCAGCAGGCGTGGATGCAGATGGTCGCTCGCTACGGGCAACCCACTCATCTTGACGGGCGCGAGGGGCGCGGTTTTGCCGTCGTCGGGTATGGCAAACTGGGCGGCTGGGAGCTGGGCTACAGTTCGGATCTTGATTTGATCTTCCTGCATGACTGTCCTATGGACGTGATGACGGATGGTGAGCGTGAGATTGACGGGCGACAGTTCTATTTGCGTCTGTCGCAGCGCATTATGCACCTTTTCAGCACCCGCACCTCATCCGGTATTTTATATGAAGTGGATGCGCGGTTGCGTCCGTCCGGCGCGGCGGGAATGCTGGTGACATCAACCGAGGCTTTCGCTGATTACCAGCGCAACGAAGCCTGGACGTGGGAGCATCAAGCGCTGGTGCGCGCTCGAGTGGTGTACGGCGACCCACGGTTGACCTCTCAGTTTGATGCGATTCGTCGCGATATCATGACCCTCGTCCGCGACGCGAAAACCTTGCAGACCGATGTGCGCGAAATGCGTGAGAAAATGCGGGCCCATTTGGGCAATAAGCATCGCGATCGTTTTGATATCAAAGCGGATGAAGGCGGCATCACCGACATTGAGTTTATTACGCAATACCTGGTGCTGCGCTATGCGCATGAAAAACCGAAGCTGACGCGCTGGTCGGATAACGTGCGCATTCTGGAGTTACTGGCGCAAAACGACATTATGGATGAGCAGGAAGCGCTGGCGCTTACCCGTGCTTATACGACGCTGCGCGATGAACTTCATCATCTTGCATTGCAGGAACTTCCGGGCCATGTGGTGCCGGAGCTCTTCGACGCTGAACGTACGCTGGTGCGTGACAGCTGGCAGAAGTGGCTGGTTGCCGAGTGAAGTGTGCTATTATCGCGCGCAAATTTTAAGACCCTCAGAGAATCTCTCAGGAGACAGGAATGAAAGTAACGCTGCCAGAGTTTGAACGTGCAGGAGTCATGGTTGTCGGTGATGTGATGCTAGATCGCTACTGGTACGGTCCTACCAGCCGTATTTCACCTGAAGCGCCGGTTCCGGTGGTGAAGGTTGATACCATTGAAGAACGTCCCGGTGGCGCAGCAAACGTGGCGATGAACATTGCCTCTCTGGGAGCGAATTCGCGTCTGGTTGGCCTGACTGGGATTGACGACGCGGCGCGTGCGCTGAGCAAAACGCTGGCGGATGTGAACGTAAAATGTGACTTCGTTTCTGTGCCAACTCATCCGACGATCACCAAACTGCGCGTGCTTTCCCGCAACCAGCAACTGATTCGCCTGGATTTCGAAGAAGGTTTTGAAGGCGTGGATCCGCAGCCACTGCATGAGCGTATTAACCAGGCTCTGGGCTCCATTGGCGCTTTGGTGCTCTCCGATTACGCCAAAGGCGCGCTGGCAAGCGTGCAGCAGATGATTGCTCTGGCGCGTAAGGCTGGGGTGCCGGTGCTTATCGATCCGAAAGGGACCGATTTTGAACGCTATCGTGGCGCAACGCTGCTGACGCCGAATTTGTCTGAATTTGAAGCGGTGGCCGGTAAGTGCAAAAGCGAAGATGAACTGGTTGAGCGCGGCATGAAAGTGATTGCAGATTTCGACCTTTCCGCGCTGCTGATCACGCGTTCCGAACAGGGTATGACGCTGCTGCAACCGGGCAAATCGCCACTGCATATGCCGACGCAGGCGCAGGAAGTGTATGACGTGACGGGTGCGGGCGATACGGTGATCGGCGTGCTGGCAGCGACGCTGGCGGCGGGGAACACTCTGGAAGAGGCGTGCTATTTTGCTAATGCCGCAGCGGGTGTTGTCGTCGGTAAACTGGGGACTTCAACCGTTTCCCCGATTGAACTGGAAAACGCCGTGCGCGGTCGGGCCGACACTGGCTTTGGCGTGATGAGCGAGTCTGAGCTGAAACAGGCCGTAGCCAGCGCCCGCAAGCGCGGTGAGAAAGTGGTGATGACCAACGGCGTGTTCGACATCCTGCATGCGGGCCACGTTTCCTATCTGGCGAATGCGCGCAAGCTGGGCGATCGTCTGATCGTGGCGGTAAACAGCGATGCTTCGACCAAACGTCTGAAAGGCGAAACGCGTCCGGTCAACCCGCTGGAACAGCGCATGATCGTGCTGGGCGCGCTGGAAGCCGTCGACTGGGTGGTCTCTTTTGAAGAAGACACACCACAGCGTCTGATTGCCGGCATCCTGCCGGATCTGCTGGTAAAAGGCGGCGACTATAAGCCGGAAGATATTGCGGGCAGCAAAGAAGTGTGGGCGAACGGCGGTGAAGTGCTGGTGCTGAACTTTGAAGATGGCTGCTCAACGACCAATATCATCAAGAAGATCCAAAAAGACAGCGATAAATAACAAATGCTGGAAACGTATCGAACTTTTGGATGCGATACGTTTCTTGCTATTGATGCTGCTGTTTTCTTCAACCCAGAGTAAAGGAATAAGGGGAGAGGGGATTTCTCCCCCCGATTTACTTTTACATGACGTTACAATAAGCGTGCGTCACGCTGACCTTAAATCCGACCCCTCTTAGATTTCGTGGGAAACTGTGAACCAGCGCAGTGGTTTTGCGCACAATATGTACAGAATAACTTCGCATCCAGGGAAATACTGAAATTAGAAAAAGCATATGGCCTTAACAGATATTCAATAACTGGAGGGTATGCTCATGAACAGCAATATGTATTCAATGAACAATTTCGATTTCCTGGCCCGTAGTTTTGCCAGGATGCAAGCTGAGGGCCATCCCGTAGATATCCAGGCGATAACTGGGAATATGGATGAAGAACATCGTAGCTGGTTTTGCAAACGCTATGCGCTGTACTGCCAGCAGGCGACGGAGGCCAGGAAGCTAGAACTGGAACACTAACAGAAAAAACGGGCCTTGCGGCCCGTTGTCGTTTTTACTCTTGCGGATCGACTGACGGGATCGCGGGAGCAGGTTTAACTTCTGCCGTTTTTTCACGCGATTCCAGCTCAGTCAGACGTTGCTCAAGTAGCGCCAGCTTTTCACGGGTACGCAGCAAAACCTGAGTCTGTACATCAAACTCTTCACGGCTTACCAGATCCAGACGGGTCAGCTGTGACTGCAGCGTTTGACGAATTTTCTTCTCGACGTCTTCGCCAAACTCGCGGATCCCTTTCGGCATCGACTCGTGAACCTGACGAGCAATCTGCTCAATTTTTTTCGGGTCAATCATTGTGGTTTCCCTGAACTGGTACGTGTTGTTGCCTATTGTAGTGCGAACTGGCACAGGCATAAACCAGAATTGTGTGAAGCTAAGACGAGCAAAGGCGTTGATGAAGGTAATCAATAGCGTTATAGTTAACTCGCTTATTCTCAGGGCGGGGCGAAATTCCCCACCGGCGGTAAATCAACTCAGGTTGAAAGCCCGCGAGCGCTTTGGGTGCAAACTCAAAGGTCAGCAGATCCGGTGTAATTCCGGGGCCGACGGTTAGAGTCCGGATGGGAGAGAGTAACGATCCAGTCGGGCATGGACCCGCTCACGTTATTTTTTTGCCGCTTAGACGGTACTCCTAAGACTGCCCTGATTCTGGTAACCATAATTTTAGTGAGGTTTTTTTACCATGAATCAGACGCTACTTTCCTCTTTTGGTACGCCTTTCGAACGTGTTGAACTTGCGCTGTCTGCGCTGCGTGAAGGACGCGGTGTGATGGTGCTTGACGACGAAGATCGTGAAAACGAAGGCGATATGATTTTCCCGGCAGAAACCATGACTGTTGAACAGATGGCTCTGACCATCCGTCACGGCAGCGGTATTGTATGCCTGTGCATCACTGAAGACCGACGCAAACAGCTCGATCTGCCAATGATGGTGGAAAATAACACCAGCGCTTACGGTACCGGTTTTACCGTGACCATTGAAGCCGCAGAAGGCGTGACTACCGGCGTTTCCGCTGCGGACCGTGTTACTACGGTGCGTGCGGCAATTCAGGATGGCGCTAAACCTTCCGATCTTAACCGTCCGGGGCACGTTTTCCCGCTGCGTGCTCAGGCAGGTGGCGTGTTGACCCGCGGTGGTCACACTGAAGCAACCATCGACCTGATGACGCTGGCAGGGTTTAAACCGGCAGGCGTGCTGTGCGAACTGACCAATGACGATGGCACCATGGCGCGTGCGCCAGAATGTATCGAATTTGCCGGCAAGCATAATATGGCGGTAGTTACTATCGAAGACCTGGTGGCTTATCGTCAGGCGCATGAGCGCAAAGCCAGCTAATCGCAAATTACCACGTTAGTCGCGGTAAGCATAAAAAACCGAAGCCATCTTCCAGGCTTCGGTTTTTTTGTTTCTTGCTCCGATTATTTGGTTCTCACCCGCTGTAATGCCCATGCGCCGCTCATAATGACGAGCAACAGTAAGCACAAACTAAAGGCCAACAAACAGGCCTGCGCCATGTTCATAAAATGCCAAGGCGGGATCAGATACCAGCCTTCTGACTGCTGGTACAGATCGACAAACCACTTTTGCGTACTGCTGAGCGCCACGCCGTCGGGAACAATGGGAGCGTCATAGCCGCAATCTCCTGTGGGTTTAAACCACTCCGGTGCCCAGTTGGCCAGAGGCAAATTAAAAGGGAATGTCGGATCGGTGGAGCATCCCTGTACGCCAAACAGCGAATCCGGGTCCGGGTTATGTACAGCATAATGAATGCCGTTAAGTTTGATGGAGAACTTAATGCCCAGGATGCTGCCGTAAAATGCCGCGATACAACCGATGAGCTTCAGAACAACATTTTTGGGGTTGATTGCCGCAATCAATCCGCCAAAAACCATCACCAGCATGGCAAAGCGAATGTAGACACATTGTTCGCAGGGGGCCATGTAGAGATAGATTTGGAAGAACGAATGCGCCAGAATAATCAATCCACCCATTGCGCAAGCCATCAACAGCCACAGAAAGCGCTGTTCCTGCCATCTCACCAGGGTATCAACCGGTGTATTACATAAGTCTCGCCACGATCCTTTTATGAAAGCCATAGCCGGGTCCCTGTTTATTTTTTCGCGAGCTCTCTGACAAGCTCAGCCATGGAATCAATAGATTTGATATTTTTGGTGTAGATCAGGTATTTACCATTGACGACGTAAGCCGGAACGCCCTGGATTTTGGCGACATCATATGCTGCTTTCCATTTCTCCAGCGTTTGCTGGACGGCTGGATCCTTCAATGCCGCGTCAAAATCAGCCTGGCTCATGCCCGCTGCATCCAACCCTGTTTTGATGAATGAGGCGGGATCTTTACCCTCTGACCAGCGCTCTTTCTTATCGTGGTAGGCGGCGTAATAAGCGAACTTGGCTTTTTTAAACTGTGATTTGGCGTCAAACAATGAAATACCTGCAGCCATGTCCCTGGCAATCATTACGGCAAAGATTTCGCTGGCCTGTTTACCGTATTCCCCTTTGGTTTCCAGATGAAACGGAGTGAAAGTAACGACATCGGCGACTTTGTCTGACACGGGCCCTGTCACGGCTTTATCATATTTGTAGCAAAATGGGCAGGCGTAACTGAATACTTTGATCAACGTCTTATCGGCGTTGGGAATTGGTTTTTCCAGAACCATATAATCAGTGCCTTCAGTAAACGCTGATGCTGCAAACGGTGAGGCAAGCGCGGCGGTTAATACCACGCTTTTAAATAATGAAGTGATCCATTTAGATGACATAATTAATCCTTAATCTAATGTAATTATTTAAACATTTGGCGTGGATGAACCAGCAATGCACGGTAGTGAGTTTGATTTGGCTTATCGGACAGGACATTAATTTCGACTTTGACTTCTTTTGTTTTGTAGTCAATTTCGTTGATTTTGCCGATGGTTGGCTGTCCAACGTCAAATAAATTAATCGAACCACCAAAGCCAAACATGGTGTCGCGATCTTTTTGATATTCGATAACCGAGGTGATAGGGCTATAAAAATCATAACCGCGCTCTTTTCCGTACTCCCAAATTTGCTGGACGGTCCCTTTTTTCTCGTCAATTTTATATTCGACGAAACGGGAGTATTTCATTGTTGGTAACGCCGGTTGTTCGAGTCCGCGGCCATCGCCGTTGTCAAAAATGGTAAGCGTTCCTTTGCTGGAGAGCCATGCGGTGTGTTGAGTGTAGGTAAAATCGAAATCGGTATTCTCGCACTTGCCATTTTCATCACATTTCAGTGCGTTGCCTTTATCATCAATCGGTTTTAACAGCTTGCTTGCCAGCGCCTTATTCCAGCCTTTAGACGGTGCAAGGATCCACTTCACCTGTTTATCGCGACCGATTTTGACAACCCCCTGATGGCGGGAAGAGATAATGATGGCGTCGTCTTTGGCGTCAAAGGCGATGGAGTTAACGTGCGCCCAGTTACGACCCGCACCCACGCCGAGGGCGTCACCGTAGGGGGTATCTGGCTCCAGTTTTGCCTGCTGGCCGGCATGAGCGAGGTCCACGTTGACGCATACCGCGCCCGCATCCAACGCACCCAGCAGTGCATCACGCATCGGATCGAGAATTTTTGTCAGATCCCACACGTCAACAACACGACCGGATTTGTCGACTTCAATAATCTGGTCGCGGATAGTTTGGACGTGAATGCCATCTTCCTTGCGATAGTCCCGTTTACCCACGCGAAGCAGTACGGTGCCGTTCACCGTTTCGACGGACTCATGCGATGCGTCGAGGAATCCGCGCGGCAGCTTATGGTCGGCCAGAATCTGGCCCATCATATCGAATTCATACCAGTGCTGGCCCTGTACGGCGGTGAAGGTGCCGCGCGGTGTCTCTCGTATGCCCATCAGGTAACCGCGCTTGTTGATATCCATGTCATGACCGTCATAGAAAGTGTCCTGATCCAGCCACCAACGATATTCACCTTCCGTATCAACGACAAAGGTAAAGGGTGCGATATCAAAGGGTAATGCGCCACCGGCCGGACCTGCATCCAGGATACCGGCATTTTTATCTTTTTCACCATGCCAGTGGAATTCTGCGCCCTGCGCGGTAAAGGTGTGGGTATTCACCAGATAGAGACGGTCTTCAAAGCCAGGTGCGACCTTAATAACGTTTGTTTGCTGTAAATCGGAAATAGAACGGTTATCCATGTAGTGATTAACGATGGCAGATGTTTGCACCACGTAATCTTCCTTGATGGCCTTGCCATTTTCTTTATATTCAACAGTGACCTTATTAGCGAACTTTTGATAAAGGCCAAAAATAGGAACCCCATCGTAGGTGGCGAGGGATTCTTTGCCGACGGCATAGGTAATTGGGACTCCTTTTTCACCTTTACCATGAACGGTAACTTTAACATCCGAAATAACGTGACTATCTAATTCAACCAGTGCGGTAAGAGGGGCGTTTCCGTATGGGTCAACGATTATCGCACCCAATTTTCCTGCGGGCTGGGCTGGTTGGAAACCAGCGGCAAATGAATTACCTGCGACAAAGCCAAACGTCAGTGCAAGCGTTCCGGCTAGAAGTGTTTTTCGGTACTGTGTAAACATGGATATATCTCCTTATATTATCTTTAGATATAACAGTGCTGAATATATTATGTTTTTACGATGTGAATATAATAAAAAATGGTATTGCCGATGCTACTTTTATGGTGAATATATTAATATTGATGAGGTGTATTATTTTGCAGGCGCTAATTTTTATTATTTTTTGGATGGTATGAGTGCGTTATTTTAAGGGCAATATTTATTATTGCGCAGTGTGATCTTGTCGACATTGTTTTATTTTTTATAACGGTGTTAACTATTTGTATAGCTGCTGGTTTATATGATCGAAATCATATATTTGTTTCTGGAATATGCCACTATAGGAGTATGTCAGAATAAGGTTGTGTAAAATTTTAACGTTAAATGTTTAATGATGTTAAATTTTAAGGGTAAAAGAATGTTTATCGCCTGGTACTGGATTGTATTAATTGCACTCGTTGCAGTTGGTTATTATTGCCATATGAAGCGTTATTGTCGGGCATTTCGGCAAGACCGGGATGCATTACTCGAGGCGCGAAACAAACTCTTTCGTCGTTCTGGCGAAGATAACAGCGCGGTTAAGGAACAGGAATAGTCCTTCACGTTCTGCTATGGATGAGCGGATGCTGTAAATTAGCAGGGTGGCATCCGCCCTCTGAATTAGCCGATCCCCATGGACTGGAGGATGACAAGACTTAACCCCATCACCGACATTCCACAAAGTACCCCATAGCTGGGATTATTATTCGGGTCGATCTCTTTTGCCAACGGCATTAGCTCATCGACGGACAGCGCCACCATAATTCCTGCGACTGCTGCCATTATTGCCGCCATCACCACCGGCGAGATCAGGCTCCCCAGAATTAACCACGCCAGTACGCCACCCAGGATTTCCGCCATGCCCGAGATCCCGGCCCAGAATATCGCCGTACGTTTGGAGCCCGTGGCTGCATAGACTGGACCCGCAACGGCTAATCCTTCAGGAATATTGTGTAATGCGACGGCAAGGGCAATACCAAAGCCCAGCTCGAGGTTGCTGCTGGCGGTAACAAACGTCGCTATCCCTTCCGGGAAGTTGTGCAGGCTAATGCCGAGCGTTAATAAAATCGCGGTACGTTTAATGGAGCCGGGCAGAGGCCGCGTGGTTTTCTGTACCAGATCCTGAGGGTGCGCGTGCGGCAATAGGCGGTCCAGGCCAAAGTATCCCAGTAAGCCAACGATAAACATTCCGTAGCCCAATACCGGCGACATACCTTCAGCAGCCAGTGCGGCTGGGAGCATCTCCATCAGTGAGATCAGTAACATAATCCCTGCGGCGAAGCCTAACGAAAAGGCGAGTACGCGGTTGGAGGGTTTTTGCCCTAACACGCCGAGAAATGCGCCGATAAACGTGGCGGCGCCTGCCAGTAAAGTCAGAAGTAAAGGTACTGACATCGACAAATAAAACTCCTTATCAATCTGCTGTCCGGGTTGGATCGTCAAAATAACTGATGATCTTCATCATGGTTATCTGAGTTCTTCATCAGCCGAATAAGCGTATTGTGGTGGTATCAAAATGACTCCCTCAGTAAGGATATCATCATGTCTTCAACTCGTATGCCAGCATTGTTTTTGGGCCACGGTAGCCCGATGAATGTTCTGGAAGATAACGTTTATACCCGCGCCTGGCAGCAACTGGGGGAAACGTTGCCGCGCCCGAAAGCCATTGTGGTGGTCTCGGCGCATTGGTTCACTCGTGGCACGGGCGTGACGGCGATGGAAGCGCCTAAAACAATCCACGATTTTGGCGGTTTTCCGCAGGCGCTGTATGACACCCATTACCCGGCTCCTGGATCACCGGAACTGGCGCAGCATCTGGTTGACTTGCTGGCCCCAGTGCCCGTTACCTTAGACAAAGAGGCGTGGGGTTTTGACCACGGTTCATGGGGCGTGCTGATCAAGATGTACCCGCATGCGGATATTCCGATGGTGCAGCTGAGCATTGACAGTACCAAACCTGCGGCCTGGCATTTTGAAATTGGCCGCAAGCTGGCGGCACTGCGTGATGAGGGCATTATGCTGGTAGCCAGCGGTAACGTGGTGCATAACCTGCGCACAGTGCGTTGGCACGGTGAGAACACGCCATATCCGTGGGCGACTTCATTCAACGAATATGTTAAAGCAAACCTGACATGGCAGGGACCGGTTGAACAGCACCCGCTGGTGAACTATCTCGATCATGAAGGGGGATCGTTATCGAACCCGACACCGGATCACTATCTGCCGCTGCTGTACGTATTAGGTGCCTGGGACGGCAAAGAGCCGGTGACTATTCCTGTTGACGGGATTGAGATGGGAAGTTTGAGTATGTTGTCGGTGCAGGTCGGATGATAAATGCCCGATGGCGCTGCGCTTATCGAGCCTACAGTTCATGCTGTAGGCCGGGTAAGACGCAGCCACCACCCGGCACTCTCAGTCATTCGACAAAAATATGCGGATAGAAACGCGAGAGATCCTGCGTGATCAACGCGCGGTCTTCGCGAATGCCAATGCCAGCTGGTTGATCGTTGATTAGCCAGCTGCCGATCAACATATAGCTGTCGCCAAACTTCGGTAGCTGATGGAATTGCTGCACGATCATACCTTCTTCGCCGTACGGCCCTTCCACTGCTTCGATCGTTTTACCGTTTTCGATAATTGAAACGTTCGCGCCTTCACGTGAGAAGATCGGCTTTACGACGAATTTATCCATCTGAGGATAGTCATCTTCGGCGAAATACGCAGGCAGCAGATTCGGATGATCCGGGAACATTTCCCACAACAGCGGTAATAACGCTTTGTTGGAGATGATGCTCTTCCAGGCTGGTTCCAGCCAGCGAACGCCAGCGTCTTCCAGCTTAGTGGAGAACATTTCGCGCAGCATGAATTCCCACGGATAGAGCTTGAACAGGTTAGCAATGACCTGATCCTGCATATCCGTGAACTGACCTTTTTCACCAAGACCAATATCTTCGACATAGAGGAATTCAGTGGCGATTTCAGCTTCTGCAGCGCAATCCTGCAGATACTGGATCGTTCCGCGATCTTCCACCGTATCGCGACAACAGGTCAGATGTAGCAACTGAAAACCATACTGCTCACGCAGCTCGGCGAAACGCTCGATCAGCTTTTCCTGCAGACTGTTGAATTGATCGCTGCCTTCCGGCAGGTTGCCTGCATTGAGTTGGTCTTCCAGCCAGATCCACTGGAAAAACGCAGCTTCGTACAGAGAGGTTGGCGTATCGGCGTTGTTTTCTAACAGCTTAGGCTCGCCCGTGCCGTCCCACGCCAGATCGAGACGCGAATAGAGCGACGGCTGCTGTGTCAGCCAGGACTGGCGGACAAAGCCCCAGGTATGCTTCGGAATGCGAAACTTGGTCATCAGCTCATCGCTGGCGATGACCCTTTCCACCACTTTGAGACACATTTGATGCAGCTCTGCGGTGACCTCTTCCAGCTTTTCGACCTGAGCAAGCGTGAGCTTATAATACGCATCCTCACACCAGTACGGCTCGCCGTACATAGTGTGAAAGTTGAAACCGTATTCGGTGGCTTTATCGCGCCAGTCCGGGCGCTCAACAATACTGACTCTTTCCATGACGATCAGCCGCCCATTGAACGAGTGGTAGTACCGCTTGCGCTACGCTGCATGGTGCTCTGTTTAGCCACAGATTCGCCAAATCCACCGCGGGTTACGGTAGAGGTGGTAGCCGGTTTCGGCGCCATGGCGGTTTTCGGTACGGTCATGGTGCGACCTGGCGTTGCGGCGCCGTAGTTTTTACCGCCGGCATCCGTATATTTGCCGTATGCCGGGCTGGCCGGATTTTTCGAGCTGAACAGCGGCTGCTGAGCGCCCATACCGCCACCCATCATGCGGCCCATCATATAGCCTGCCATCAGCGGCATCCAGAAGCTGCCGCTGCTTTGATTCTGCGCCTGAGCCTGACCTTCACCGGTCGGCGCCATGCCCGCTTGTGCAGGTGCCTGTTGGCACTGGCCTTCGCCGAATTCAGCGATACAGTCTTCGCGAGTGGCGTATTTTGGCGCGGTGCGTTCAGCTTCTTTCAGCGCATTGTTAAACGCGGTGGTACATTCGGCGCTTTTACCCGGATTAGCTGCAGAGCAGTCGTCCGCGTTCTGATAAAGCGAAACCGTTTCGTCACTCTTTTCACAGCCCGCGAGCATAAAAACAGCGGTAACTGCCAGAGCGACAGGAGTCAGGTGGCGCGCGCTCCAGCTTTTGCGGAACGAGGCGTGATGTATAGATTTTGTCCGTTTCATTTATGTCTTCCAGGACCCAGTGGTAACTCTGCTCAGAATAGAGGATGACTGGTCGAAATTGAAGCGGGAAGAGGCGAGAATGCGGAAGAAGGGGCGGATCTTTACGTTGCCTTACGTTCAGACGGGGCCGAAGCCCCGTCATCAGCATCAGTTACGGAACGGGTTGTTACCGTTGCTGCTGGTTGAACGTGCAGCCGTTGGTTGAGCCGCAGGCATATTGCCGTTGCTGTTAAAGTCATTCACAGCGGCATCTTGCTGCGGATTTTGCGGCGCGACGCTATCCGGAGAAGTCGGGATCGGTTTACCCAGCGTATTGTTCAGCGCCACCAGATCCTGCTCGTTCAGCGTACCGAGCGCAGATTTGACGTTAAGCTGGTTGATAAGATAGGTATAACGCGCATTCGCCAGTTGCTGCTTGGCGTTGTACAGCGTGGTGGTGGCATCCAACACATCCACGATGGTACGGGTACCTACGGAATAGCCTGCTTCCATCGCATCTAAAGAGCTTTGGGCAGAGACAACCGCTTGTTTGTACGCGTTAATGCTACTGATAGAAGCATTAATGTTGTTGAACGAAGAACGCACGGTTTGCACCACGCTGCGGTGCGCGCTTTCCAGTTGTTCGCTCGCGCCAACAAAGTTGTACTGCGCTTGTTTCACCTGCGAGTTAACCATCCCACCCTGGTACAGCGGCAGCGAGAAGTTCAGACCGATTTTGTTCTGGCCCATGTTGCTGTCGTCATACTGGGAGGTGTTGGTTTTCGACCCGTTGTAGGAGGTGTCAGAAACGCCGGTAGAGGCGGTCAAACCCAGCGTCGGTAAGTGACCATCCTGCGCCAGACGAATCTGTTCACGCGCCAGATCCTGGCTCAAACGAGCCTGCAATAATGAGAGGTTGCGGTTTTCTGCTTCTTTCAGCAGCGCGTTCACCGCCTGCGGTTTGTTGGTTTTAAAGCCATCAACGTTCAGCGAAGCCAGTTCCGGGTAGTAGTTACCGGTCACCTGGCGCAGCTGTTCTACCGCGTTGTCGAGATTGTTACGCGCGGTAACTTCGTTCGCCAGTACGGTATCGTATTGTGAACGGGCGTTCTGTACGTCAGTGATGGCGACCAGGCCCACGTTAAAACGCTGTGTGGTCTGATCTAACTGACGATAGACCGCATCTTTCTGTGCCTGAGTGTAAGACAGCACGTCAATCGCGTTCAGTACGTTAAAATAAGCGGTAGCGGTATTCAGGATCAGCGTTTGCTGATCGGTCTGATACGTTACGTCCTGGATGCCTGCTGCTTTTTCTTGCAGCGTCAGGGCACGCCATTTAGACATGTCGAACAGCGTCTGAGTCAATTGTAATGACGCGCTGGTTGCGTTGGAGTTGACGCCATTTGCATCACGGTAGCCATTGCTGTAGGTGTAATCGGCACCTAAACCTAGTTGCGGCAGTAATGGGCTACGCGCTTCGTTAATTTTTTCGAATGCAGCATCGCGATCGGCGGCGGATTTACGCAATTCCGGGTTGCTCAGGCGTGCTTGCTGATAAACCTGCATCAGGTTTTCAGCCTGGCTCAAAGTAGTGAACCCCGACAGGCTCAGGCCGATAAGGATGGGGAGCAATTTCTTCATTTGCATTCCTTGTTGTGAAGCAGTATTTAGCGCTGATCAAATTGTAAAAATATTTGCTGATTCTAGCAGAATCCGCCACTTCAAAAAGTTGGCGTTACGTGCCATACGGCGTTAATTTGCATCAATTTAACACAAGGGCGTTCAAACATCAGTCAAACGACCTTGAAATTCACATTTTAATCACTATTGGTTTCAGGACAGCACAATGCGTAAACCAGACAACTTGCCAATGACTTTCACTAAAAATGATGTAGAAATTATTGCACGAGAAACGCTATACCGCGGTTTTTTTTCACTGGATCTTTATCGGTTCCGCCATCGCCTGTTTAACGGCGGTATGAGTGGTGAGGTAAAGCGCGAAATTTTTGAGCGCGGACACGCGGCAGTCTTGCTACCCTTTGACCCTGAGCGGGACGAAGTTGTTCTGGTCGAGCAGATCCGTATCGCAGCGTTTGATACCAGCGAAAGTCCGTGGCTCCTGGAAATGGTGGCCGGAATGATTGAAGAGGGCGAAACCGTTGAGGAAGTGGCTCGTCGTGAAGCGATGGAAGAGGCCGGGCTGGAAGTTAAACGTACCAAGCCCGTTCTGAGCTATCTGGCAAGCCCTGGCGGCACCAGTGAGCGCCTGTCTATTTTAGTTGGCGAAGTGGACGCCACGACCGCGAGCGGGATCCACGGTCTGGCTGATGAAAACGAAGATATTCGTGTTCATGTGGTGAGCCGGGAGCAGGCTTATCAATGGGTTGAAGAGGGGAAAATCGACAACGCGGCTTCTGTCATCGCCTTGCAATGGTTACAGCTGCACTATCAAGAGTTAAAAACTGAGTGGAAAAAATGAAGCGTTACACACCTGACTTCCCTGAAATGATGCGCCTGTGCGAAACCAACTATTCGCAATTGCGCCGCCTGCTGCCACGTAATGATGCAGCCGGTGAAACAGTGAGCTATCAGGTCGCAAACGCACAATATCGGTTAACGATCGTTGAATCGACCCGATACACTACGCTTGTCGCGATCGAACAAACGGCACCCGCGGTCACTTACTGGAGCCTGCCGTCATTGACAGTCCGCCTGTATCATGACGCGAGGGTGGCCGAAGTGTGTTCGAGTCAGCAGATCTTTCGCTTCAAAGCGCGGTATGATTATCCAAATAAAAAGTTGCATCAACGCGACGAAAAGCATCAAATTAATCAGTTTCTGGCCGACTGGTTACGGTACTGTTTAGCACATGGAGCGATGGCGATTCCGGTTTATTAGCGTCGTGAAACCTAAGGACACCATTTGGAAAGCCTGTTAACCCTTCCTTTGGCTGGTGAGGCCAGAGTCAGGATCTTACAAATTACAGACACTCACCTGTTTGCCGAAAAGCATGAAACGCTGCTGGGTGTAAACACCTGGGACAGCTATCAATCCGTACTGGATGCAATACATGCAGAGTCGCCTGAATACGATCTGATCGTCGCGACTGGTGATTTGGCGCAGGACCAATCCGCTGCGGCCTATCAGCATTTTGCTGAGGGCATCGCAAGCTTTCGTGCGCCCTGCGTTTGGCTACCGGGCAATCACGATTTTCAGCCGGCAATGTACAGCGCGCTACAGGACGCGGGGATCTCACCCGCTAAACGCGTCTTTATTGGTGAACAGTGGCAAATCCTGTTGCTGGACAGCCAGGTGTTCGGCGTTCCCCACGGTGAATTAAGCGAATTTCAGCTCGAATGGCTGGAACGTAAACTTGCCGATGCGCCTGAGCGCAATACTTTGCTGCTTCTGCATCATCATCCTCTGCCAGCAGGTTGTAGCTGGCTCGATCAGCATAGCCTGCGTAATGCCGCAGAGCTGGATAACGTGCTGGTGAATTATCCTCGTGCCAAGTATTTGTTGTGTGGGCATATTCATCAGGAACTGGATTTGGACTGGAACGGACGCCGCCTGCTGGCGACGCCGTCGACCTGTGTGCAGTTTAAGCCACACTGTTCCAACTTCACGTTAGATACCATCAGCCCCGGCTGGCGGACGTTGGAGCTTTTTGCTGACGGGACGTTGCAGACGCAGGTACGCCGTCTGCAGGGTAATCGGTTCCACCCTGATACCGCTTCAGAAGGCTACTGATGTCTACGCTTCTTTATCTTCACGGATTTAATAGTTCTCCTCGTTCGGCGAAGGCATGTTTGCTGAAAAACTGGCTGGCGGAGCATCATCCGCACGTTGAGATGATCGTACCCCAGTTGCCACCGTATCCGGCCCAGGCCGCAGAGATGCTGGAATCGATCATTCTTGAACATGGCGGAGAGTCGCTGGGAATTGTCGGTTCCTCGCTAGGAGGCTATTACGCCACCTGGCTGTCGCAATGTTTTATGCTGCCCGCGGTGGTGGTGAACCCTGCTGTCCGACCTTATGAACTGCTGGTCGACTATCTCGGTCAAAACGAGAACCCCTACACGGGGCAGCAATATGTGCTAGAGTCACGCCATATTTACGATCTTAAAGTCATGCAGATTGACCCGCTGGAAGCGCCGGATTTGATCTGGCTGCTTCAACAAACGGGCGATGAAGTGTTGGACTACCGCCAGGCGGTGGCGTATTACGCCTCCTGCCGCCAGACAGTTATTGAGGGCGGAAACCACGCATTCACGGGCTTCGAAGATTATTTCAACCCGATTGTCGATTTCCTTGGACTGCACAGTTTCTGACGATCAATTCGAATTGCTTATTTAAACCATGACGCAAACTTATAACGCTGATGCCATTGAGGTACTCACTGGGCTTGAGCCGGTACGCCGTCGCCCGGGGATGTACACCGATACAACCCGTCCGAACCATCTTGGACAGGAAGTGATTGATAACAGTGTGGATGAAGCACTGGCGGGCCACGCAAAACGCGTGGACGTGATTTTACATGCCGACCAGTCTCTGGAAGTTATTGATGATGGCCGCGGCATGCCGGTAGACATTCACCCTGAAGAGGGCGTTCCGGCGGTAGAGCTGATCCTCTGTCGTCTGCACGCAGGCGGTAAGTTCTCCAACAAAAACTATCAGTTCTCTGGTGGTTTACATGGGGTAGGGATCTCCGTGGTCAACGCCCTGTCGAAGCGTGTGGAAGTGAACGTGCGCCGCGACGGGCAGGTGTACAACATCGCGTTTGAGAACGGCGATAAGGTGCAAGATTTACAGGTTGTCGGTACCTGCGGTAAACGCAATACCGGAACCAGCGTGCACTTCTGGCCGGATGAAAGCTTCTTTGACAGCCCGCGTTTTTCCGTTTCGCGCTTAACGCACGTACTGAAAGCCAAAGCGGTGCTGTGCCCAGGCGTTGAGATCACCTTTAAGGACGAGGTCAATAACAGTGAACAGCGCTGGTGCTACCAGGATGGCCTGAATGACTATCTGAGCGAAGCGGTGAATGGCCTGCCGACGCTGCCGGAAAAACCGTTTATCGGTAATTTCAGCGGTGAAACAGAAACCGTGGACTGGGCGCTGCTCTGGCTGCCGGAAGGCGGCGAGCTGCTGACTGAAAGCTATGTGAACCTGATCCCAACCATGCAGGGCGGTACGCACGTTAACGGCCTGCGTCAGGGTCTGCTGGATGCAATGCGCGAGTTCTGTGAATACCGCAATATTCTGCCGCGCGGCGTGAAGCTGTCGGCGGAAGATATCTGGGATCGCTGTGCTTACGTGCTGTCAGTAAAAATGCAGGATCCGCAGTTTGCCGGACAAACCAAAGAGCGCCTCTCTTCGCGGCAGTGCGCGGCATTCGTCTCTGGCGTGGTGAAAGATGCTTTCAGCCTGTGGCTGAACCAGAACGTGCAATCAGCCGAACTGCTGGCTGAGATGGCGATTTCCAGCGCCCAGCGTCGTCTGCGTGCGGCGAAAAAAGTGGTGCGTAAGAAGTTGACCAGCGGTCCGGCGTTGCCGGGGAAACTGGCGGACTGTACCGCACAGGATCTTAATCGCACCGAACTGTTCCTCGTCGAAGGTGACTCGGCGGGCGGATCGGCGAAACAGGCGCGCGATCGTGAATATCAGGCGATCATGCCGCTGAAAGGTAAGATCCTCAACACCTGGGAAGTCTCTTCCGATGAAGTGTTGGCTTCGCAGGAAGTTCACGATATTTCGGTGGCGATCGGCATCGATCCGGACAGTGATGATCTGAGCCAGCTGCGCTACGGTAAGATCTGTATTCTGGCGGATGCGGACTCCGATGGTTTGCATATCGCCACGCTGCTGTGCGCGCTGTTTGTAAAACACTTCCGTACGCTGGTGAAACACGGTCACGTCTATGTGGCGCTGCCGCCGTTATACCGTATCGACCTCGGTAAAGAGGTGTATTACGCGCTGACGGAAGAAGAGAAAGCGGGCGTGCTGGAGCAGTTAAAGCGCAAGAAAGGCAAGCCGAACGTGCAGCGCTTTAAAGGTCTGGGTGAAATGAACCCGATGCAGCTGCGTGAAACCACGCTGGATCCGAATACCCGCCGCCTGGTGCAGCTCATCATCGATGACGAAGACGATCAGCGTACCAACGCAATGATGGATATGCTGCTGGCCAAGAAGCGTTCTGAAGATCGCCGTAACTGGTTGCAGGAGAAAGGCGACCTGGCGGATCTCGAAGGGTAATTGACCGTGAATGCCTGGTGGCGCTGGGCTTACCAGGCCTGAGGATTGCAATATAAGCCGGATACGTCTGTTTATGGCGTTATCCGGCAAATCGACAATCTTAAATGCCAGACTCCAGAATACGAATACTCATGTCCAGCACGTCGCCTTTCACGGCTTCGCTATAGGCTTTCATATGCGGTGTCTGCAAATGCGCTTCAAGATGCGCAATGCTTTCCCACTGTTCAACCATCACGATTGAGTCCGGGGCTGTGGTCTGAAAACTGACGCCAGCAGCATGATCGACCATCGGCGCGTAGCCGTGGCAGCCTTCCTCTTTCAGTACGGTTGGAACGATTTTAGCGAATTGATCCAGTACCGCCTGGCGGTGATGTTGACCTGGACGTGTACGGATTTCTGCAATAACGGTAAGCATGGTTAACTCCTTCTAATTCCAGGTTACCAGTTAACCAAAAATTTCGCTCAGATGCTTGCGATATTCTGCGATATAACGCGGGACGTCCGGCATTTTAATCACGTCATTGGTGATAAAGGTCGGCAGCGCTTCCATTCCCAGGAACTGGTTTGCTTTATGGAACGGGAGATAAACGCCATCAACGCCAACGCCATGGAAGAACTGATCTTTTTCAGTGAAAGCTTCCATCGGTGCGTTCCAGGTCAGTGACAGCATGTATTTTTTGCCCTGAATCAGCCCACCGGAGCCGTATTTTTTAGACGCATCTGAACGCGTGCGACCATCGCTGGCGTACAGCGTACCGTGACCTTCGGTAAACACGTCATCAATGTATTTTTTCACGGTCCACGGCGCACCCATCCACCAGCCAGGCATTTGCCAGATAACCACATCGGCCCAGACGAAGTTCTGTACTTCATCAGAAATGTCATAGTCGCTGTCGGCGCGCACGATTTTAACATCATGCCCGAGGTCGCGCAGAAGGCCATCCGCGACCTCGGTCAGGGTGTCGTTTAACTGACCGTTGGAGTGGGCGAATTTTTTCGCACCATTGATAATCAGAATGTTGCTCATTTTGTGTCCTCAGGGAAATACGTTTGAAGACGATTTTACCCCTACCAGCGACGCGGTGAAATTAGCAAAATGTGCAAAGTCTTTTGCTATTTGAGCAATAATAACGCAATTACCAACTGACCTTCGCTTCAAAGCCACCTTGCGGAGCGTTGCCAAACGAGGCTGACATTCCATGCAATATTGCGATACGGCGGACAATCGATAGGCCGAGACCGCTGCCGGTCACGCTTTGTCCCGGTGGACGATAAAAGCGTTCCCCGATGTGCGTCAGGACCTCTGGCGCAACGCCAGGACCATTATCCTTGACGCTAAAATTACGGGCGTTGAGCGTCACTTCCACAATGCTACCCCGCGGGCTGTAGCGGATCGCATTATCCAGCAGATTTCGTACCATCAGGCTCAGCAACAGCGGCTGTCCTGTGCGCATGATGTTGTGCACGTTAATCTGCAAACGTACGTCGATGTGCGCCTGCTGGGCTGGATGGTAGATATCCATCACCGCGGATTGCAAAAGCTCCTCCAGCGAGATTTCCGCCACATCCTGAAGATTGTCGAGGGAGTCGAGGCGTGAAAGTGTCAGTAACTGATCGACCAGTCGGGTGGCGCGTTCAATTCCCGCATGCAACTGTACCAGCGCTTTTTCCCGCGTTTGCGGGTCGTCGTCTGACAGTTGCACCACTTCTGTTTGTACTTTCAGCGCGGTCAACGGGCTGCGCAGCTCGTGGGCAGCATCAGAAGTGAAGCGCCGTTCGCGGACCATCATGGAATGGGTGCGGGTAAACAACTGATTGAGCGATTCAACCAACGGGCGTACTTCGCTTGGCACACCTTTCGGGTCGAGCGGCTCCTCCGATTCCGGTGAGCGCCAGCGCAGAGCCTGCGCCAGTTTTTTCAGCGGCCAGAGTTCACGGCTAATCATGACCACCAGGATTAGCAACATCAGCGGCAGCGCAATCAACCACGGTGTTAACTGGGCGGTGACGATCGACAGCGCCATATCCTCTCGATACTCCCACTCCTGGCCTACCACAATGCGGTATTTGCCGTCAGCGGAATTCAGCCACAGAAAACGCCATGCGTCGTTGTCCCCCTTGAGTTGGCCATCGGTAAAGCCTTCGCGGGTGTAGCTGTAGGGAATATCCTGGCCGTTGTCGCCATCGTGCAATACCATTTTGCCGTCGATGGTGAAGATGGCAAACGTCAGCGCGTCGTCATCAATATGGCCGTGCTTGAGCTTCTTCGGCGTGCGAGCCATATTGCTTGAGGTGGTGACGTCGCTGATATCCAGCGTGCTAAGCCGCTTGGCGAACAACATCAGTTGGGTATCAAACAGCTCATCGACATTGTCGGTGGTCTGCTTCCAGGCTACAAAGCTCGAAACGGCCCAGGTTGCCGATGCCAGAATCAGAAAAATAAGCGTTAGCCTGATGCGCAGGCTGAGGCGTTGTGTGAGTTTCATGCGTCACCCAGGGTGTAGCCAATGCCATGCACGGTACGGATAAAGTCGCTGCCGAGCTTACGGCGTAAGTGATGGACGTGTACCTCAATCGCATTGCTGGAAACGTTTTCGTCCCAGGTATACAGTTTTTCTTCAATCAGTTTGCGGGGCAGGACGCGACCCTTATTGCGCATCAGCAGTTCCAGTAGCGCGAACTCTTTGGGTTTGAGAGACAAAGGCTCATCTGCCGACGTGGCAACCAGCGCGCCGGGATCAAGCGTCACCTGGCCATGGCGCAATATGTTGCTCGCCTGGCCGCTGGCACGGCGCACCAGTGCCTCCAGCCTGGCGGCAACTTCGATCAGCGCAAAGGGTTTGCACAGATAGTCATCCGCGCCGAGACGCAGACCCTCAACGCGTTCCGCCAGCGCGTCGCGAGCGGTCAGAATCAGCACTGGCTCCTGCTTCCCGTTGGCTCGCCATTCGCGCAAGATGTCCCGTCCGTCGATTCCTGGCAGCGTCAGGTCGAGGATCACCGCATCATAAGGGGCGCTGTAGAGCGCTTCTTTCCCCTGGCGACCCTCGGTAAACCAGTCGATGCTGAAACCCATTTTACTCAGACCTGTTTTCAGGCCGTCGCCGATCAATGTGTCATCTTCGATCAGTAAAATACGCATATGTTCTTCCCTGCAGCCGCTCTCATTAGCCTCAGTAAACCTTGTGACTACAGCCTCTGTACAGCAAAAAAAGTATCTTTTTTTGCCTTAAGAACTTGTTAAGGATTAACTTATTTAATAGTCGTAAACCAAAATGAAAGGGAGACATGACGATGAAAAAATTAGCTGCAATGGTTGCTGTAATGGCACTGTGTTCCGCACCTGTTCTGGCAGCGCAGCAGGGCGGTTTCTCTGGACCGACAACCACCACGCAAAGCCAAAATGGCGGATTTGTCGGCCCGAATGGTAGCAGCGCGACGGTAGAAAGCGCCAAATCACTGCGTGATGACACTTGGGTTACCCTGCGCGGGAACATCGTTGAGCGTATTTCCGACGACCTGTATGTGTTTAAAGATGCGACCGGCACGGTGAATGTGGATATCGACCACAAGCGCTGGAACGGCGTAACCGTCACACCGCAGGATGTGGTTGAAATCCAGGGTGAAGTGGATAAAGACTGGAACTCCGTTGAAATCGACGTGAAACAGATTACCAAAGTTGCCAAATAATCCCCATCAGGGCCGCACTCGTGGCCCTTTTCTTTGTGACTCAACACGCCAGATAGGGTAGTATCTGCGGCAATATTGCCCTTCAATAGAGGGGTACAAAGTTGAGGAACCACGATTAATGAGCGATATGGCAGAGCGCCTGGCGCTGCATGAATTCACGGAAACCGCCTATCTGAACTACTCCATGTACGTCATCATGGACAGGGCGTTGCCGTTTATTGGCGATGGTTTGAAACCCGTTCAGCGTCGCATCGTGTACGCGATGTCCGAACTGGGGCTGAATGCCAGCGCCAAATTTAAAAAATCCGCCCGTACCGTCGGTGACGTACTGGGTAAATACCACCCACACGGCGACAGCGCTTGTTATGAAGCGATGGTGCTGATGGCGCAGCCGTTCTCTTACCGTTATCCGCTGGTCGACGGGCAGGGGAACTGGGGGGCGCCGGACGATCCGAAATCCTTCGCGGCGATGCGTTATACCGAATCCCGCCTGTCTAAATATGCGGAAGTTCTGCTGGGTGAACTTGGACAGGGAACGTCGGACTGGGTGCCAAACTTCGACGGCACCATGCAGGAACCGAAGATGCTGCCTGCGCGTCTGCCAAATATTCTGTTGAACGGCACGACCGGTATTGCCGTTGGTATGGCGACGGACATTCCGCCGCATAACCTGCGTGAAGTGGCGAAAGCGGCGATTACCCTGATTGAGCAACCGAAAACGACGCTGGATCAGTTGCTGGACATCGTGCAGGGGCCGGATTACCCGACCGAAGCGGAGATCATTACCTCGCGGTCGGAGATTCGTAAGATTTACGAAAACGGACGTGGCTCCGTACGTATGCGCGCGGTATGGACGAAAGAAGACGGCGCGGTGGTGATTTCCGCACTGCCGCATCAGGTTTCCGGGGCAAAAGTGCTGGAGCAGATCGCCGCTCAAATGCGCAATAAAAAGCTGCCGATGGTAGACGACCTGCGCGACGAATCGGATCACGAAAACCCGACCCGTCTGGTGATTGTCCCGCGCTCCAATCGTGTGGATATGGAGCAGGTGATGAACCACCTGTTTGCCACCACCGATCTGGAAAAAAGCTACCGCATCAATCTGAATATGATCGGTCTTGATGGTCGTCCGGCGGTGAAAAATCTGCTGGAGATCCTCACCGAATGGCTGGCGTTTCGCCGCGATACCGTACGTCGTCGCCTGAACTATCGTCTGGAAAAAGTGCTTAAACGCCTGCATATCCTTGAAGGTTTGCTGGTGGCGTTCCTCAACATTGACGAAGTGATCGAAATTATTCGTCATGAGGATGAACCTAAGCCCGAGCTGATGTCGCGGTTTGGCATTTCTGAAACCCAGGCTGAAGCCATTCTTGAGCTGAAATTGCGCCACCTTGCCAAACTCGAAGAGATGAAAATCCGCGGCGAGCAGGATGAGCTGGCGAAAGAGCGCGATCAGCTGCAAGGCATTCTGGCTTCTGAGCGTAAAATGAGTAACCTGCTGAAGAAAGAGCTGCAGGCTGATGCCGAGGCCTATGGCGACGAACGCCGCTCTCCGCTGCAGGAACGTGAAGAAGCGAAGGCGATGAGCGAGCACGACATGCTGCCGTCAGAGCCAGTGACCATTGTGCTGTCTCAGAGTGGTTGGGTGCGTAGCGCGAAAGGCCACGACATTGATGCGCCGGGATTAAGCTATAAAGCGGGCGACAGCTTTAAGTCTGCGGTGAAGGGTAAGAGCAACCAGCCAGTGGTGTTCGTGGACTCGACCGGACGCAGCTACGCCATCGACCCGATTACGCTGCCGTCGGCGCGTGGACAGGGTGAACCGCTGACCGGGAAGCTCACGCTGCCGCCGGGCGCGACGGTTGAGCACATGCTGATGGAAGGCGACGATCAGAAACTGCTGATGGCATCCGATGCGGGTTACGGTTTCGTCTGCACCTTTAACGACCTGGTAGCTCGTAACCGTGCTGGTAAGGCATTGATTACGCTGCCAGAAAATGCGCGCGTTATGCCGCCGGTTGTGATTGAAGATGAAACCGATATGCTGCTGGCAATCACCCAGGCCGGTCGCATGTTGATGTTCCCGGTAAGCGATTTACCGCAATTGTCAAAAGGCAAAGGGAACAAGATTATCAATATCCCTTCAGCGGAAGCGGCGAAAGGTGAAGATGGCCTGGCGCAGCTCTACGTGCTGCCGCCACAAAGCACGCTGACTATCCACGTCGGTAAGCGCAAAATTAAACTGCGTCCTGAAGAGTTGCAGAAAGTGACCGGCGAGCGTGGCCGTCGCGGTACGCTAATGCGTGGTCTGCAGCGTATCGATCGCATTGACATTGACTCGCCTCGACGCGCCAGTCACGGCGACAGCGAAGAATAACGCTACCGTCCGGCTCTCCCTGTTTTAGCCCGGGGAGAGCCAAGGTTAAAAATTCCCGTGAAACCGTTGTTTATTCGTGCGTTGCGATTAACAATACGCTTTTCCAGAGAGCCGCCCTTAACAAAGCCCTAACCTGATACTGCGTGATGAATCAGGTGACGTAAAATGCCAGGCTCTTAGGCCTCAGAGGTTGTTATGCTATATATTTTTCGTTTAATCATTACTGTTATTTACTGCGTTCTGGTCTGTATTTTCGGTTGCATATACTGTTTGTTCAGCCCACGAAATCCAAAACACGTCGCAACGTTCGGTCATATGTTTGGCCGCCTGGCTCCCCTTTATGGCCTGAAGGTTGAGTGCCGCATGCCGGCAGACGCGCAGAACTATGGTAATGCTATCTATATTTGTAATCATCAGAACAACTATGACATGGTTACCGCTGCGAATATTGTTCAGCCGCCGACGGTGACGGTAGGTAAAAAAAGCCTGTTGTGGATCCCATTCTTCGGGCTGCTGTACTGGTTAACCGGCAACCTGCTGATTGACAGAAACAACCGTACCAAAGCGCACAGCACCATTGCGGCGGTGGTGAATCATTTCAAAAAACGTCGTATTTCTATCTGGATGTTCCCGGAAGGAACGCGTAGCCGTGGTCGCGGTCTGCTGCCATTTAAAACCGGCGCGTTTCATGCGGCGATTGCGGCGGGTGTCCCGGTTATTCCGGTGTGCGTTTCAACCACCTCGAACAAGATAAAACTCAACCGACTCAATAATGGTCTGGCGATTGTAGAGATGTTGCCGCCGGTAGATATTAGCCACTTTGGGAAAGATCAGGTTCGTGAACTGGCAGCGCATTGCCGTACGCTGATGGAACAAAAAATCGCAGAACTCGATAAAGAAGTTGCTGAGCGGGAAGCCGCCGGTAAGGTTTAATCCGCGCAATTCGGGTTTGTTACAGGAAAAGATTTCCTGCGTGTTAATCGCCAGTTTTTCATGGAGTTTATATGTCATTCAGTCGGCGTCAGTTCATTCAGGCATCGGGGATCGCACTGTGTGCAGGTGCTGTTCCGCTGAAGGCTAATGCTGCCGGTCAGCAACAACCGTTACCCGTACCTCCGCTGCTGGAGTCCCGTCGGGGGCAGCCGTTATTTATGACGCTGCAACGCGCCCACTGGTCCTTCACGCAAGGCACGCGCGCACCTGTCTGGGGGATTAACGGTCGCTACCTGGGACCGACGATCCGCGTCTGGAAAGGGGATGACGTCAAGCTTATCTACAGCAACCGTCTGACTGAAAATGTCTCGATGACTGTCGCTGGATTACAGGTGCCAGGCCCGCTGATGGGCGGCCCGGCGCGCATGATGTCCCCTAATGCAGACTGGGCACCTGTGCTGCCGATTCGTCAGAATGCCGCTACGCTGTGGTATCACGCCAATACGCCAAATCGTACTGCCCAGCAGGTTTATAACGGTCTTGCCGGGATGTGGCTGATTGAAGATGAAGTGAGTAAATCACTGTCTATTCCCAACCACTACGGCGTGGATGATTTTCCGATCATTATCCAGGACAAGCGTCTGGACAACTTTGGTACGCCGGAGTACAGCGAACCCGGCAGCGGTGGTTTTGTCGGTGATACGCTGCTGGTCAACGGGGCGCAAAGCCCGTATGTCGAAGTCTCTCGCGGCTGGGTGCGTTTGCGTTTGCTGAACGCTTCAAACTCGCGTCGTTACCAGTTGCAAATGAGCGATGGCCGCGCGCTGCATGTGATTTCCAGCGATCAGGGATTTTTACCTGCGCCCGTTTCGGTGAAGCAGCTCTCGCTGGCGCCTGGCGAGCGCCGTGAGATCCTGGTGGATATGACTAACGGAAATGAGGTCTCTATCACCTGTGGTGAGGCGGCCAGCATTGTCGACAGGATCCGCGGATTCTTTGAGCCTTCCAGTATTCTCATCTCCACGCTGGTATTGACGCTGCGCCCGACCGGTCTCCTGCCGCTGGTGACCGACAGTCTGCCAATGCGCCTGCTGCCAACGGAAATCCTCAGTGGTTCACCGATTCGCAGCCGTGATATCAGTCTGGATGACGATCCCGGCATCAACGGTCAGCTGTGGGACGTCAACCGCATGGATATTACCGCTCAGCAGGGCTCCTGGGAGCGCTGGACGGTACGAGCGGATATGCCTCAGTCTTTCCATATCGAAGGCGTCTCGTTCCTGATCCGTAATGTGAATGGCGCAATGCCGTTCCCGGAAGACCGGGGCTGGAAAGATACCGTCTGGGTCGACGGCCAGGTTGAATTACTGGTCTACTACGGACAACCTTCCTGGGCTCATTTCCCGTTCTACTTTAACAGTCAGACGCTGGAAATGGCGGATCGTGGTTCGATCGGACAGATATTGGTGAACCCGGCGCCGTAATGCGCCGGAGTTTCCGTTACGCCCGCCAGAACATGCGCGAGAACAGGATCAGAATGGGGTAAATCTCCAGACGCCCCATGATCATGGCCGCGCACATCAGAAGTTTTGCCTCCTCGTTTAAGGTGCCAAACGTCGTTGCGGTGATGCCAAATCCCAGGCCCATGTTATTGATGCAGGCGGCAACGGTGGCGAAAGAGGAGAAGAGATCGTAGCCCATCAGATTGAGCGCCCAGATAAAAAAGCTGGTAAATAAAACGTAGAGAAAGAAAAAGCTCCATACCGAACGCACTACTCGGTCGCTTACCACGTTATTGCCCACTTTGATATTCAGCAGGGCGCGAGGATGCGCGAGCTGGTGTAACTCCTGACGGCATTGCTTGAACATAATCAAAAAACGCAGCACCTTAATCCCCCCGCAGGTCGAGCCGATACAACCGCCGAAGAAACTGGCGCTGAGCAGCATGAATATCGTGTGCGAAGGCCACTGCGCATAATCCGCCGTCGACAGGCCATTATCTGTCAGCATGGAGCTGGCTAGAAAAAAGGCATGCACCAGGCTGTCCGTTATCCCGTACATACCCGCCCGCCAGACCTGCCAGGTGGCGATCAGGGTGACAACCAGCGCAATAAGCAGAAAGAAACGCAGCTCGGCATTACGACGAAAGGGCTTAAAGGTACGTTTCACAATAGCTACGTACCAGAGGGTGAAGTTAAACGCAGACAGCAGTGAAAACAGTCCGGCGACTAACTCAATAGCGTGGCTGTTATAAAAGCCGATGCTCTCACTTCGGGTGGAAAATCCGCCGAGAGAGACCGTCGACAGCCCGTGGCATAAGGCATCGAAAAACGACATCCCGGCAACCCAGTAGGCCAGAGTACAAATAAGGCCGAGAATGACGTAGGTCAGCCACAGCGTACGTGCGGTATCAGCAAGCCTTGGCGTGAGGCGTTCTTCTTTAAAGGGACCTGGCATTTCAGACTGATACAGCTTCATACCACCAATACCCAGCAGGGGTAATACCGCCACGGCAAGGACAATAACCCCCAGGCCGCCAATAAAATTGAGCTGAGCCCGATAGTACAGATACGATTTCGGCAAGGCGCTGACGTCGTCAATCACCGTAGCGCCAGTGGTAGTTATCCCGGAAACCCCTTCGAACAGGGCATCGGCAAAGGAGAGATTTAAGCCATCGTCCATCCACATCGGCATGGCGCTGATAAACGAAAACAGCAGCCAGAACAGGACGATAATGACGAAGCCATCCCGGGTTCGTAGTTGAATTCCTGCATGTTTGGTTGCCAGCCACGCTCCACCGCCGAGGGTAAAGAACGTCATAAATGTGCTGAAAAAAGCGAAAAAGCTCCGCTCTTTATTTAACAGAGCAATGGTCATCGGCGGCAGCATGGAGAAGCTGTAGAGAAGAACCAGAAATCCGCACAGGTGAACAACTACCCGTAACTGGGAAATATGCAGTGAATCGTTGAGTCGCAATGAAAAATCCCCCGCCGAAAAAGAGTTATCTCAGCTGGCCGGCATGGTGTTAATTATGAATGATAAAAATGGGCGTCGTAAAATTTAACAATTTAAATCACTTTCTACTTGTCCGACTCAGACTCCACTTCATTTCTTGCCGACATACAGCGTATAATCCCCGGCCTTTGATTATTTTTTTACCATTTTTGGAAGCACTATGAGCGCAATATCCCTGATCCAGCCGGACAGAGACCTTTTCTCCTGGCCGCAGTACTGGGCTGCCTGTTTTGGCCCGGCACCATTTTTGCCGATGTCACGCGACGAAATGGACCAACTTGGCTGGGATAGCTGCGACATCATTCTGGTTACCGGCGATGCATACGTCGATCATCCCAGCTTTGGCATGGCAATTTGCGGCCGTATGCTGGAAGCGCAGGGCTTTCGTGTTGGGATTATCGCCCAGCCGGAGTGGAACAACAAAGACGATTTTATGCGTTTGGGTAAACCGAACCTGTTCTTTGGTGTAACCGCAGGCAACATGGATTCGATGATCAACCGTTATACCGCCGATCGACGACTGCGCCATGACGATGCTTATACGCCAGACAACGTGGCGGGCAAACGCCCGGACCGCGCGACGCTGGTCTATACCCAGCGCTGTAAGGAAGCATGGAAAGATGTGCCGGTTATTCTCGGCGGTATTGAGGCCAGCCTGCGCCGTACCGCGCACTACGACTACTGGTCTGATACCGTTCGTCGCTCCGTGCTGGTGGATTCAAAAGCCGACATGCTGATGTTCGGTAACGGCGAACGTCCGCTGGTGGAAGTGGCGCATCGTCTGGCGATGGGTGAAACTATCGATCAGATCCGCGACGTGCGTAACACCGCGATTATGGTTAAAGAAGCGCTGCCGGGCTGGAGTGGGGTGGATTCCACGCGTCTCGACACGCCGGGCAAAATTGACCCGATCCCGCATCCATACGGCGAGGATCTGCCGTGTGCCGACAACAAACCTGTCGCCCCGAAAAAGCAGGAAGCGAAAGCGGTAACCGTACAGCCGCCGCGCCCGAAACCGTGGGAAAAAACCTACGTGCTGCTGCCGTCCTTCGAAAAAGTGAAGGGCGATAAAGTGCTGTATGCACATGCGTCGCGTATCCTGCACCACGAAACCAACCCAGGCTGTGCGCGCGCGCTGATGCAAAAGCATGGCGATCGCTACATCTGGATCAACCCGCCAGCCATTCCGCTCTCTACCGAAGAAATGGACAGCGTCTTTGCGCTGCCGTACAAGCGCGTGCCGCATCCGGCGTATGGCGACAGCCGCATTCCGGCCTACGAGATGATCCGTTTCTCGATCAACATTATGCGTGGCTGTTTTGGCGGCTGCTCGTTCTGTTCGATCACCGAGCACGAAGGCCGCATTATCCAGAGCCGCTCTGAAGATTCGATCATCAATGAAATCGAAGCTATTCGCGACACCGTTCCGGGCTTTACCGGCGTGATTTCCGATCTCGGCGGCCCAACGGCGAACATGTATATGCTGCGCTGTAAGTCACCGCGTGCGGAGCAAACCTGCCGTCGTTTGTCATGCGTCTACCCGGATATTTGTCCGCATATGGATACCAACCACGAGCCGACGATTAACCTCTATCGCCGTGCGCGTGATTTGAAAGGCATTAAAAAGATCCTTATCGCTTCAGGTGTGCGCTATGACATCGCGGTTGAAGATCCGCGCTATATCAAAGAGCTGGCGACCCACCACGTGGGCGGCTATCTGAAGATTGCGCCAGAGCATACTGAAGAAGGCCCGCTGTCGAAGATGATGAAGCCGGGGATGGGCAGCTACGATCGCTTTAAGGAATTGTTCGACACCTACTCTAAACAGGCCGGTAAAGAGCAGTACCTGATCCCGTACTTTATTTCTGCGCATCCTGGGACGCGTGACGAGGATATGGTGAATCTGGCGCTGTGGCTGAAGCAACGTCGTTTCCGTCTGGATCAGGTGCAGAACTTCTATCCATCACCATTGGCGAACTCCACAACCATGTATTACACCGGGAAAAACCCGCTGGGTAAAATTGGTTACAAGAGTGAAGACGTGGTGGTGCCGAAAGGTGATAAACAGCGTCGTCTGCATAAAGCGCTGCTGCGTTACCACGATCCAGCCAACTGGCCGTTAATCCGCCAGGCGCTGGAAGATATGGGTAAAAAGCATCTGATCGGTGGTCGTCGCGAATGTCTGGTTCCGGCGCCTACGCTGGAAGAGATGCGCGAAGCGCGTCGCCAGAACCGTCATACCCGTCCGGCGTTGACCAAGCACACGCCTGTGGCACATCAGCGCCAGACGCCCGCCGCGAACAAAAAACGTGGGAAAGTAGCTGGGCGCTAATCTGTCTTGCCCGGGAGTGAAATGTTTACCGGGCCTGAAAGACCGTCGGCCGGATAAGGTGCCATCTGGCAGAAGTGCTCAGTAATTATGCCTCACGAATTCTGGCCGCTAATGCGGCCAGTTTTGCATCATCCGCCCGTTCACGATCGTGTGACGACAGATATCCTTCATACTGCTCGAAAAATTTGTTCTGCTGCGATTCAATCGGCTTCCAGTGGGGCAGAACGCATGGGACTCAATTAGCTGTGCACGTGGTCTTCGCCGAAATTCAAATCAGTAAAGGCCCGACGAGAGGTCGGGCAGGAGAGAAGGGGTTAACCGCCGAACTGGTCCGGGTCTGGTCCCAGACGTTTGCCCTGATCGAGCCTTGCGATTTCGCCTAATTCATCTTTATCCAGGCGGAAGTCCCAGACGTTATAGTTTTCTGCGATACGCGCAGGAGTGACTGATTTCGGAATAACCACCAGGCCGCTATCCAGATGCCAGCGGATGACAATCTGCGCCGGTGATTTGCCATATTTCTCCGCGAGATCGCGGATGATCTTTTGATCAAAGACGTCTTTGCCGCCCTGCGCCAGCGGGCTCCAGGATTCGGTCTGGATTTTATGCGTTGCGTTCCAGGCGTGCAGTTGGCGCTGTTGCATAAGCGGATGAAGTTCTATCTGGTTAATCACCGGTGGTACGCCGGTTTCATCCATCAGTCGCTGGAGATGATTGATCTGAAAGTTACACACGCCGATGCTCTTAATCAGCCCTTCTTTTTGCAGATCGATCATGCTTTCCCACGCTTCAACGTAGTGGTCGATCGCCGGAACTGGCCAGTGCATCAGATAAAGATCGAGGTAATCGAGCTGGAGTTTCTCCATGCTTTCAAGCAAGGCTTCCCGAGGGCGTTTCTGGTCATCATTCCATAGCTTGGTGGTGATGAATAACTCTTCCCGCGGTACGCCCGCATCGCGTATTGCTTTGCCGACACCTTCTTCGTTTTTGTACGCCGCAGCGGTATCAATTGAGCGATACCCCACTTCCAGCGCTTTATGAATGGCGGTGATGACCTCTTCATTACTTGCCTTCCAGACCCCCAGGCCCAGCTGCGGCATGACGTTACCATCCTGTAGTTTAATAATGGTTGGACCGGTCATAATTCCTCCCCTGAATTGAGTTTACCGAGGCAAGCCCCGGTAAGTTAGGTGTGACTTAAGTCTGGCCTATCCTCGTCATACTTCAAGCTGCATATGCGTTGGCTTTATTACTCGACCCATCCATGGGCCTCGTCCTTTCAAGGCCGCTGCAAGCAGCGTTCAAATCTGCTCCCGGCAGGTTTGTCGTTTCACCCCCAGTCACTGACTTATGTAAGCTCCTGGGGATTCTCTCCTTTGCCGCCTTTATGCAACTCGAAATATTTAGAATATAAATACCCAAAAATGAAAGGCGGAGGTGAAAAAACCTTAGCGGGCAGCTTCGTAAATCCGACGGCTGACCTCGAGCGTAATGTCCTGATGTTCGCCCAGTTTCGTACCGCCGTGCGCTTGCAGTTTTTCCAGTAGCGCCGGGATGGAACTACCGTCCAGGCCGTAGTCAGACAGACGAGTCGGTACGCCCATTTGTTCGAA
Organism: Citrobacter braakii; assembly: GCF_002075345.1. Lineage (GTDB taxonomy): Bacteria > Pseudomonadota > Gammaproteobacteria > Enterobacterales > Enterobacteriaceae > Citrobacter > Citrobacter braakii. Next base: position 45,115 of record NZ_NAEW01000007.1, on the reverse strand, counting down.
GAAAGCGCGGGTTGCGGCAATAGCGGCGTCGATGCGTTGGTCATCGGAACCTTCGGTGATATTCCAGATACGCTCTGCGTATTGCAGCAGTTTGGCACGTTTGGTATCGCGTTTTTCATTCCACAGCGCTGGCAGAACGATAGCCAATGTTTGAGCATGATCCAGACCGTGCATTGCGGTCAGTTCGTGGCCCAGCATATGCGTTGCCCAGTCTTGTGGTACGCCTGCGCCAATCAGGCCGTTCAGCGCCTGGGTTGCCGCCCACATAACGTTCGCACGCACGTTGTAATTTTCCGGCTCCTGCAATGCTTTCGGGCCTTCTTCTACCAGCGTAAGCAGAATACCTTCAGCAAAGCGATCCTGAATTTTCCCGTCAACCGGATAAGTCACATACTGCTCAACGGTATGTACGAAGGCATCTACGACGCCGTTCGCAACCTGACGCGGCGGCAGGGTATAGGTGTAAACCGGATCCAGCACGGCAAATACCGGCTGCACAAATGGGGTCATAAAGGCCAGCTTATCGCCGGTGGTTTTACGCGAAATGACCGCGCCGGAGTTAGATTCAGAGCCGGTTGCTGGCAGGGTTAATACGGAGCCCATCGGGATAGCGCTTGTTACGTCGTTGCCGTGGGTTTCCAGAATGCGCCATGGATCGATGCCGTCAGCGTATTGTGCCGCAGCCGCGATGAATTTGGTGCCATCCAGCACCGAACCGCCGCCTACCGCTAGCAGGAACGTCACTTTCTCATCACGCACGATTTTTACCGCGTTCATCAGCGTTTCATAAGACGGGTTCGGCTCAATACCGCCAAACTCCAGCACGTCCAGGCCTTTCAGCGCATCCTGAACCTGTGCCAGGACACCGGTTTTTTTCACGCTACCGCCGCCATAGGTAACCAATACGCGAGCATCCTGAGGGATTTGATCGCGCAGCTCAGCAATCGCACCTTTACCAAACAGAATGCGGGTTGGGGTATGGAGATTAAAGTTGTTCATTGCTCGTTCCCTTATGTGGGTAAAAAAGAGGGCAGGAGAGTGTCTGCCGGATGATGAACATTGTGGTCGTCAGCCGCGCTGCTCTCAATGCTCATTTCTGCCGATGTCTTGCCCATTTCTACAGACTGCTGGAGAAAACGGATAAATCTGCGCATTATGTCAGGGTTGCAAACCGATGATGAAATGGTGCTCTATGAACCGTGATGAGATCTGCCTCCTGCTGACAGATAAAATTAAGCAGCTGAAAAACAATGAAAATAAACTCAGCGAACTGCTGCCAGATGTCCGCCTACTGCACGGCACTGAGCCGGCAGCGCGTACACCGGTAATGTATCAGCCAGGAATCATATTTCTCTTTTCGGGACATAAAATTGGTTATATCAATGAACGTGTATTTCGTTATGACGCCAACGAATACCTGTTGCTAACCGTACCGTTACCCTTTGAATGTGAAACGTATGCAACGCCGGAGGTTCCCTTGGCCGGTATCTACCTGAATGTCGATATTCTGCAATTGCAGGAGCTGTTGATGGACATTGGGGAAGATGAGCTGTTCCAGCCCGCCATGGCGGCCAGCGGGATCAACTCCGCGACGCTTTCTGACGAAATACTGTGCGCCGCTGAGCGCCTGCTGGATGTGATGGAGCGACCGCTGGATGCGCGTATTCTGGGGAAACAGATTATTCGCGAGATCCTCTACCATGTGCTGACCGGGCCGCGCGGCGGCGCATTACTGGCGCTGGTCAGTCGCCAGACGCATTTCAGTTTGATAAGCCGGGTGCTGAAGCGCATTGAAACCAAATACACCGAAAATCTCAATGTCGAACAGCTGGCGGCAGAAGCGAACATGAGCGTGTCGGCGTTTCATCATAATTTTAAAGCGGTGACCAGTACGTCGCCGCTGCAATACCTGAAGAGCTATCGTCTGCATAAAGCACGGATGATGATGATCCACGACGGGATGAAGGCCAGTGCGGCTGCCATGCGCGTCGGCTATGAGAGCGCATCGCAATTCAGTCGGGAATTCAAACGTTTCTTTGGCGTAACGCCGGGGGAGGATGCAGCCAGAATTCGAATGATGCAGGGGAGTTAAACTTGCTCAGCGCTGGCCTGATAAGCGAAACGTCATCAGGCGAAAATGCCGGGGGAACCCCGGCCTACGGTTAATACTCAGGCGCTACAGTATTTTTTTTTAATCACTACAAACAGGGTTCCCAACAGACCCGCGGTTAACAGGGCAATCGGCAGGATCATTAAAAAGGTCATCACCTGATCTTCATGGCGTTTGACGAACGGGATCATGCTCAGCGCATAGCCAAAGCCGGTGACGACGGTGACCCACAGCAGACCGCTCAGCCAGTTAAAAAACTGGAACCGACGGTTTGGCAGACCCGAAATTCCCGCCATTGTTGGCAGCAAGGTACGAACGAATGCCAGGAAACGCCCAGCCAGCAGTGCCATCAGCCCGTGTTGGTCAAACATGCAGGTAGCGCGCTGATGATATTTATCAGGTAATTGCGCCAGCCAGCCTTTTACCGTCCGCGTGTTGCCCAGCCAGCGTCCCTGAATGTAGCTCAGCCAGCAGCCCAGACTGGCTGCGGCAGTCAGAATAGCTATGGTAGGTATAAAACTCATCACGTCCTGAGCGATCAGCGCCCCTGCCAGCAATAACAGGCTGTCTCCGGGTAAAAAGGAGGCAGGCAGCAGGCCATTTTCTAAAAACAGTGTGGCGAACATTACGAAGTACACCACGCTCACAACGTGCGGATCCGCCAACGCGGCAAAATCGTGTTGCCAAAGCGCGGAGACAATATCTTGAATGACTACCATGGACTTTCCTGTGGAACAGCGTTTATGTGTGGATTGTACTCCTGAATTGTCCGGGATGCCTTGATCCCGGACGCAACAATTGCAGACTTTTCCACCAGAAGTGTCTGCATATATGTCCATCTATGGCAATTTTACTCGATTCGGGCAAATCCTGCGGCCAAATCGGCAATCAGATCGTCAACATTCTCTAAACCGATATGCAAACGGATGAGCGTTCCACTGAAGTCCACCTCGCCTTGCGGACGGATTGCCGCAATGTGTTCCGGCTGATTAGCGAGAATCAGCGACTCAAAACCGCCCCAGGAGTAGGCCATGCTGAACAGGCTGAAGTGGTCCAGATACGCGGCCAGCTCTTCATGATTTAGTTTCTTATTCAATACAAATGAGAACAGTCCGCTGCTGCCGGTGAAATCACGCTTCCAGAATTCGTGGCCTTTACTGCCGGGCAGCGCGGGGTGGTTCACGCGGGCGACCTGCGGATGGCTGGCCAGCCACTCGGCGACCTTTAAGCTGCTTTCATGATGTTGGCGCAGGCGAACGCTTAGCGTACGCAGTCCGCGGCTGGTCATATAGGCGGTATCGGCGTCCAGCATTTGCCCCATCAGATAGGCATTTTCGCGCAGTTGATCCCAGCAACGGGCATTAGCTACCGCAGTGCCGACCATGGCGTCGGAATGGCCAATCAGATATTTGGTACCAGCCTGAATAGAAATGTCGATGCCAAAATCCAGTGCTTTGAACAGCACCCCGGCAGCCCAGGTGTTATCAATTATGATGATCGCATCCGGCGCGACGCTTCTGACGGCGGCAACAATAGCAGGGACATCATGTACTTCCATGGTGACAGAGCCGGGAGATTCCAGAAATACGACTTTAGTGTTCGGCTGTATGTGCTTCACAATATCGGCACCAACCAGCGGATCGAACCATCCGGTGGACACGCCGAGTTTGCCGAGAATTTTGGTGCAGAAATCCTGGCTGGGTTCATAGGCGGTGTTGGTCATCAGCACATGATCCCCTTGTTCCACAAAGGCGAGGATAGTGTTGGCAACGGCCGCCGCGCCGCAGGGGAACAACGCGCAACCCGCGCCGCCTTCCAGTTCACACATTGCCTCTTGCAGGGAAAAATGCGTCAGGGTTCCGCGACGTCCATAGAAAAGCGCACCGTTAGCACGGTTGTGCGTAGCCTGCTTTTTGGCCTCTACGGTGTCAAACACTAGCGAAGAAGCGCGCTGGATCACGCTATTTACCGCGCCCAGCGTGTACTTTTTACTGCGTCCTGCGTGAACGAGTTTGGTTTCAAGTTGCTTATCTGCCATGTCGTCTTACCTGTTTTTATACGTCTGGATGTCTAAACTACCATGAATCAAAGATGACGCATCCTGCAGAACGCTCATACAGTAGAAAATAATCTCAAAATGCTTCTGGTGACTTTTTTACTGCGTAAGCGCAAGGAAAAGAAACCAAAGGTGCGGCAATATGTAAATAGTAATGAGAACGACTATCAATTCGACGTCGTTTTGATATCATTACGCTCAGATTTTGTGATTTGCGTCCTGGAGATACAGAGTGGGTAATAATTTGATGCAGACGGATCTTTCCGTCTGGGGTATGTATCAGCACGCCGATATCGTGGTTAAGTGCGTGATGATTGGGCTGATTTTGGCATCAGTGGTCACCTGGGCTATCTTCTTTAGTAAGAGCCTTGAGTTCTTTACTCAGAAACGCCGCCTTAAGCGTGAACAGCAACTGCTGGCGGACGCCCGCTCTTTAGACCAGGCAAATGAGATTGCTGCAGGATTTGATGGCAAAAGCCTGGGCGCACAGTTGATTTACGAAGCGCAGAACGAACTGGAATTGTCAGAAGGCAGCGACGACAACGAAGGTATTAAAGAGCGTACCGGCTTCCGTCTGGAGCGTCGTGTGGCGGCGGTAGGTCGTCATATGGGACGTGGTAACGGCTACCTGGCCACCATCGGGGCTATCTCTCCATTTGTGGGTCTGTTCGGTACCGTATGGGGCATCATGAATAGCTTCATCGGGATTGCACAAACCCAAACGACCAACCTGGCCGTTGTTGCGCCGGGTATCGCAGAAGCACTGTTAGCGACGGCGATCGGTCTGGTCGCGGCAATTCCTGCGGTCGTTATCTACAACATTTTCGCACGTCAGATTGGCAGCTATAAAGCGATGCTGGGCGATGTCGCGGCACAGGTACTGTTGCTGCAAAGTCGCGATCTGGACCTGAACGCTAGCGCTTCTGCCCATCCGGTACGTGCAGCGCAGAAATTACGTGTAGGATAATGTTCCATGGCAATGAGCTTTAATGAAAACCTGGACGATAACGGTGAAATGCATGAAATCAACGTGACACCGTTTATCGATGTTATGTTGGTTTTATTGATCATCTTTATGGTGGCCGCACCGTTGGCAACGGTGGATGTGAAGGTGAATCTCCCGGCTTCCACCAGCACGCCGCAGCCGCGTCCAGAAAAACCGGTTTACCTGTCTGTTAAAGCCGATAAGAGTATGTTTATTGGCAACAATCAGGTGACGGATGACACCATGATTAGCGAATTAAATACGCTGACCGATGGGAAGAAAGACACCACGATTTTCTTCCGTGCGGATAAAACCGTCGATTATGAAACCATGATGAAAGTTATGGATACGTTGCATCAGGCGGGTTTCCTGAAGATTGGTCTGGTCGGTGAAGAGACCGTGAAAGCGAAGTAATCCTGATTGCCGGGTAATGGTTGTTGCCTTACCCGGCCTTCCTCTCCTGATTCAACTCTCCCTACACGCCCTTATCTGTCCTCATCCAGTGCGACTGCCGTTATCCTGGTGGGTTCGTAGTTTCCTTCAGACAGTTTACGCGTCAGGCGTAAGGTGGCTGTTTCTCGCTGGAGTATATGCTGGTATGTGCTCTCCAGCCGGGCCATGATTTTGTCCCGTAGTTCTGGTTGCTGCTCCATAATGGCTTCAATCGCGGCGCCATAGATCTCTTCTTTAGCCTGTAGCGCATAAATTTCGCGACGATTTTGCCATTTCATCCGCACCAGCGCGGCGGGAATAGAGCCCATCTCCTGGGCAACGCTTTCCAATGTCGCATTTTTATTGGCAATCAATACGGCTAAATTTTGCTTTAAGACAAACTCATCGCTTTTATGGTCATCTAAAGCCAAATAAACATTATTATCCTCAACATCTTTCATTTTATTTCTCTTCCAGAGAATAAAAAATAGGATCGCTGGTCTCACGCGTAATTAAATTAAGCCAAATTTTATTACCCTGTTCATTTACGCTGGCTGTTTTTGTCGATAAAATTTTACTTAATTCTTGAGCGTTAATGTCGCCTTCCGCTTGTAGTGAATTGAGCAGGCGAGTGAAGGACTCAATTTTTGCGGCACGAAACAGGCGCTCTTTTAAATGGCGATCGCACTCTTCAAATAACATATTGCGCGCCTGGCCGTTAGCTGTAGAGCTAATCAAAATATCGGGTTCGTAATCGCTTAATGTTCTCTTTCCCTGAGTCAAATTTTCACTATTATCTGCGGGACGGGTATTAGTAGATGAGCTGGATAAGTGAAAACGCGAGGGAACAAGATGCTCGGGAAGCATGTTGAAATATCCTTTGATGCCAATGATATGTTGTTCTAAATAAACCAGGCTGCGTTGACAATAGCATGGCGTAATTTTAAAATCAAAAAAAATGGAGCCAGTATATGAACAGTATATTTTATTCTGTTATTACCCTGCTATTGCTTACCTGCGGGGTACTTTTGTTGATGCGCAGTGCAAATAAAAACCGATATGCAGAAAATGGGCACTTTGAAAACCAGCCGGAAATGCTGAGTAAAGAAGAGGGGGAAGATCATTTTTCGGTACTGATGAATTCGATTACCCCAGTATGGTATTGGCGCGTTAATCACGAATATATCGATTTTATCCACTCCACGATCAAGCGGATGACAATGGTGGAGCTAAATGAGACGCCAGGGTTATTTGATGCACAGCGGCGTTGTAGCGATCTCAACTCTGCGGTGTATAAATATTACGACAATATAAAAAAGCGCTGTCTGAGCGGTGAGAAAGTCCCGCATGCCGATCTGGATGTGCTTAACTTACGCCAGTGCTTCAGGGAGTTCAGTCTGGAGGCTTATCCTGCGCTTGTCGCGCTGGTGTGGCCGGAATTTCAACGTCCAGAGATCAAAGCGGAAGAGGTGTGAAGGGATTGGCTGGCCCTGTTACGTGCCGGGGAGGCTAACGCCGCTTCCCGGCACAGAGTTACAAACGGCTATTTGTCAGATGAGGCCTGCCACAGGTTCAGTTTACCATCCGCGACATGCTTATCGATCTGCGCCAGTTCTTCGGCGCTGAACGTCAGGTTAGACAACGCCTGAACGTTCTCCTCCAGTTGCTCCGGTCGGCTGGCGCCAATTAATACCGACGTCACCCGGTTGTCTTTCAGCAGCCAGCTTAAGGCCATTTGCGCCATCGACTGTCCGCGCTGTTGCGCCATCTCATTGAGCAAACGCAGGCTGTTAAGGTTTTCTTCCGTCAGCATATTTTCCGTCAGCCCACGAACTTTTTTCCCTTCACGCTGCATGCGTGAACCTTCCGGAATGCCGTTGAGGTATTTCCCCGTCAGCAGCCCCTGGGCCAGCGGCGTAAATGCGATGCAGCCCATGCCGTTGGATTCCAGCGTATCCAGCAGACCGCTGCTGTCTACCCAACGGTTAAGCAGGTTGTAAGAAGGCTGGTGGATCAGCAGCGGAATTTTCCATTCCCGCATCAGCTCGGCCATTTTCAGCGTACGCTCCGGAGAATAGGATGAGATGCCGACATACAGCGCTTTACCGCTTTGCACCGCATGGGCCAGCGCTGAGGCGGTCTCTTCCATTGGCGTATTTTCGTCAACGCGGTGAGAGTAGAAGATATCGACATAGTCGAGGCCCATGCGTTTCAGGCTCTGGTCGAGGCTGGCGAGCAGGTATTTGCGCGAACCGCCAGAACCGTATGGCCCTGGCCACATGTCATAGCCTGCCTTGGTGGAGATGATCAGTTCATCACGATAGTGTGCAAAATCCTCGCGCAATAATCGGCCAAAATTCTCTTCTGCGCTGCCCGGAGGCGGCCCGTAGTTATTGGCTAAATCAAAATGCGTGATGCCTAAATCAAATGCTTTACGCAGCAGAGCTCGCTGTGAATCCAGCGCCTGAACGTGCCCAAAACTGTGCCACAAACCCAGTGATAGCGCGGGTAAACGTAAACCGCTGCGCCCACAGTAGCGATAGAGCATCTGCTCGTAACGTTCAGGATTGGCAAACCAGTCCATGAGATCTCCTTAGTGCAGGTGAATTTCGAAACAACGTTTCTATTCTAGCGGGTTCATGGTGAATATCCCGTTCACCAGGTCACACTGGAATGAAAAACTGGGCAAAAACAGACCACTGTGCTTTGCTTAAAAAAACATCGATCCGGAGTGCTGCCATGTCGCGTCTAACTGCCAAAGACTTTCCGCAAGAATTACTCGACTACTATGACTATTACGCTCATGGCAAAATAACGAAACGCGAGTTTCTCAATCTTGCTGCGAAATATGCTGTCGGCGGTATGACGGCGCTGGCATTATTCAATGTATTGAAACCCAATTATGCCCTCGCAACGCAGGTGGAGTTCACCGATCCTGATATCCTGGCGGAATACATGACTTATCCTTCACCTGAAGGGCATGGTGATGTGCGTGGGTATCTGGTTAAACCTGCGAAAGCGACGGGGAAAGTTCCGGCGGTAGTGGTGGTGCATGAGAATCGTGGGCTGAATCCGTATATTGAGGATGTGGCACGGCGGGTGGCGAAGGCGGGCTATATTGCACTCGCGCCTGATGGATTAAGTTCAGTAGGGGGCTATCCTGGCAATGATGATAAAGGTCGGGAGTTGCAGCAGCAGGTTGACCCCGTAAAGCTGATGAACGACTTCTTTGCCGCCATTGAATTTATGCAGCGTTATTCAGGCGCGACGGGAAAGGTGGGTATCACCGGATTTTGCTACGGTGGCGGCGTATCGAATGCCGCAGCCGTTGCTTTTCCTGAACTGGCCTGCGCAGTGCCTTTTTATGGGCGTCAGGTTCCTGCATCAGATGTCCCTAAAATAAAAGCGCCTTTATTACTGCACTATGCGCAATTAGATACCCGAATTAATGAGGGATGGCCTGCCTATGAAGCGGCGCTCAAAGCCAATAAGAAAGTCTATGAGGCATATATCTATCCCGGCGTTAATCATGGTTTTCATAATGACTCGACACCGCGTTATGATAATGCTGCCGCTGATTTGGCCTGGGAGCGTACTCTTGCATGGTTTAACAAATATTTACGATAGAAAACAAGGGATTATTTAATGCTTCAGGTTAATTATCTGAATAATAATGCTAGCTAATTTCATTAGCATTCATGTTGATATAGTGTAAATAATATTGGATGCACTTAAGAAAGTAAAAAAATAAAGAATGCATTATATCTTCTCTGTTGCCTGCCGATAACAAGGATAAGTATCGCCTGATGGCGAATTCCTCATCAACGGCAAGGAAATTATTATGCGTTTGCTGAAAAACTTCACTATTCGTATTGTCATGTTGGCAATACTGGGACTTTTTTGCCTGCTCTGGTCGGGCGTGGGTTTATTCAGTCTTCATTCTTTATCAAAAATATCTGAAGGCAATGATATTGACCGTCATCTTGTCCATCAGATGACGGTGCTCAGTCAGGGGAACGATCAGTATTTTCGCTTCGTAACGCGCTTAAGTCGCGCCATGGATGTCAAAATGAGCGGCGGAACGCCTGATTTTGCACCAGCGCAGCAGTCCCTGGAGAATATGAGCAAAAAACTCCAGGAGATGAAAACGTTGTCTCCGGGGCCTATGGATCCGGACGTTGCCGCGGCAGTACTGACGAAGTGGCAGGCGCTGCTGGATAACGGGGTGATTCCGCAAATGCAACTGGCGCAGCAGGGCACGCTTACGGCCTTTGCGGAGCATGCCAGCACCGTTACGCCAGCGCTAAGCCGTGAATTTGGCGCCAGTGCCGAACGTTTTAACGCCACGGCAGGTGAGCGGCTTGATACCACGCGTGTCATGGTCGATGGCAAAACGTCTATCATCCGGACGCTAATTATTACCGCCGTGATCCTCGGTATTGCTCTCCTGTTCTTCACAGATCGTTACCTCGTCGCCATGATGGTGAAACCCCTGGGACGTATCCGCCAGCAGTTCCAGCAGATTGCTCAGGGCGATCTCAGCCATCCAATCGAAGATTTTGGTCGTAACTGCGTGGGCCAACTGGTGCCGTTATTGTGCGCGATGCAGGACAGCCTGCGTGAAGCCGTCAGTACAATTCGCTCAGGTAGTGACAACATCTGGCGAGGGGCTACGGAAATTTCCACCGGCAATAACGATCTCTCATCGCGTACTGAGGAGCAGGCTGCGGCGCTGGAAGAGACCGCTGCCAGCATGGAGCAACTGACCGCAACGGTAAAACTGAACGCCGAAAACGCGCGTGAAGCCAGCCAGCTTGCCGATACGGCGACAGAGACGGCAGGTAAAGGGAGCAGCCTGGTTTCAGAAGTGGTTGAGACGATGGACGGCATTGCCGCCAGCTCTAAACAGATCGCGGAAATTACGTCTGTTATTAATAGCATTGCCTTCCAGACCAATATTCTGGCGCTGAACGCGGCAGTTGAAGCTGCCAGAGCAGGTGAGCAGGGGCGTGGTTTTGCCGTTGTTGCCGGTGAGGTGCGTAACCTTGCCAGCCGTAGCGCCGGGGCGGCGAAAGAGATTGAGACGCTGATTGGCGAATCGTCGCGTCGCGTCGATCAGGGCGCTCGACTGGTTAAAGAGACGGGATTAACCATGGAGGCGATTCTGCGCGGAGCCACCGAAGTGACCGTTATCATGAAGCAAATTGCTTCTGCCTCAGAAGAACAGAATAAGGGCATTTCGCAGGTGAGCGTGGCGATCACGCAGATGGACAGCGTAACGCAACAGAACGCCGCGCTGGTAGAGCAAGTTTCCGCCGCAGCTGTGGCGCTTGAACGGCAAACGGAAGAGCTGCAACGCTCGGTACAACAGTTCCGCCTTTCAGCAAACGATGTGCAGTACGCCGCCGCCAGCACCGCTTCCCCTTCAGCAGACAGCAAAACGTCTGCGGCCGCTAAAAAGGATGAATGGGTGTCCTTTTAAGCGGGCATAAAAAAGTACGTGATACCTCTGGTCTTTGCTTAAAAAATCGCTATATAATTTATTATATAGCGATTGGAGGTTATGCATGGACAACCATTTTGGAAAAGGCTTGATGGCCGGATTAAACGCGTCAAGTGCGGATAGCGCACGCACGGCGGCCAATTTTTGTGCTGATTATAAACGCGGTTTTGTGCTGGGATTTTCTCATCGAATGTTTGAAAAAACGGGCGATCGACAGCTCAGCGCGTGGGAAGCGGGGATCCTCACGCGTCGCTATGGGCTGGATAAAGAGATGGTTATGGATTTCTTTAAAGAGAACCAGTCCAGTACAACAATTCGTTTTTTCATGGCTGGCTATCGTCTCGAAGCTTGATCCGAAAGGGGTATTATCTTGCTTTAATTAATTACACTATTGACCTACGCCTTCGTTTTGTTGCTCCGCCGAAGTATTATAATGCACATAACCATATAAAAAGTGTGGTAAATGGCGCGCCGATCGCAATATGCAACATGCGAAAGGTGCAAAATAAAAGCCAGGTCTTCGCAACGGAATAACTATAAAATGACTGGAGATAACTCTCTCATCAATTCGAACGGCATCAATCGCCGTGATTTCATGAAGCTTTGTGCAGCACTGGCCGCTACCATGGGGCTCAGTAGCAAAGCCGCCGCAGAAATGGCCGAATCAGTTTCTCGTCCTCAGCGTCCACCGGTTATCTGGATTGGTGCGCAGGAGTGTACGGGTTGTACTGAATCGCTACTTCGCGCGACACACCCTACAGTGGAAAACCTCGTTCTGGAGACAATCTCTCTGGAATACCATGAGGTACTCTCTGCCGCCTTCGGCCACCAGGTCGAAGAGAATAAACATAACGCTCTGGAGAAGTACAAAGGGCAATATGTTTTGGTTGTAGATGGTTCTATCCCACTGAAAGACAATGGTATTTACTGCATGGTTGCCGGTGAGCCGATCGTAGATCACATCCGCCGGGCCGCAGAAGGCGCTGCCGCTATCATTGCCATCGGCTCTTGTGCCGCGTGGGGTGGTGTTGCTGCTGCTGGCGTTAACCCAACGGGTGCCGTCGGCTTGCAGGAAGTTCTGCCAGGCAAAACCATCATCAACATCCCCGGCTGTCCTCCGAACCCGCACAACTTCCTTGCAACGGTCGCGCATATCATCACTTACGGTAAGCCGCCGAAGCTGGATACCAAAAACCGTCCTACATTTGCCTATGGTCGTTTGATTCACGAACACTGCGAACGTCGCCCGCACTTCGATGCAGGTCGTTTTGCTAAAGAGTTTGGCGATGAAGGTCACCGTGAAGGCTGGTGCCTCTACCATCTGGGCTGTAAAGGACCAGAAACCTACGGCAACTGCTCAACGCTGCAATTCTGCGATGTTGGCGGCGTGTGGCCGGTGGCTATCGGTCACCCTTGCTACGGCTGTAACGAAGAAGGTGTCGGTTTCCATAAAGGTATTCACCAGCTTGCTCATGTGGAAAACCAAACACCGCGTTCCGAGAAACCTGACGTCAATATGAAAGAAGGCGGCAATATTTCTGCCGGGGCGATTGGGCTGCTTGGTGGCGTAGTAGGACTGGTTGCCGGTGTCAGCGTGATGGCGGTTCGTGAACTGGGGCGTCAGCAGAAGAAAGATAACGCTGACTCACGGGGAGAATAACCGTGAACAGACGTAACTTTATTAAAGCAGCCTCCAGCGGGGCATTGCTGTTGGGCGCTGCGCCGTCCATCAGCCATGCGGCTGCAGAAAACCGTCCGCCGATCCCTGGTTCTCTTGGGATGCTCTATGACTCGACGCTGTGCGTAGGCTGCCAGGCCTGTGTCACCAAGTGTCAGGATATCAACTTCCCGGCGCGTAACCCGGAAGGCGAGCAGACCTGGTCGAACAACGACAAACTGTCACCGTATACCAATAACATCATCCAGGTGTGGCGTAGCGGAACAGGCGTTAACAAAGACCAGGAAGAAAACGGCTACGCATACATTAAGAAGCAGTGCATGCACTGTGTCGATCCGAACTGCGTCTCCGTTTGCCCGGTCTCCGCGCTGAAGAAAGATCCGAAAACTGGCATCGTCCACTATGACAAAGATGTCTGCACGGGCTGTCGTTACTGCATGGTCGCCTGCCCGTACAATGTGCCTAAGTATGACTACAACAACCCGTTTGGTGCGCTTCACAAATGTGAACTGTGTAACCAGAAAGGTGTTGAGCGTCTGGATAAAGGCGGTTTACCGGGTTGTGTTGAAGTGTGCCCTGCTGGTGCGGTGATTTTTGGTACGCGTGAAGAGCTGATGGCTGAGGCGAAAAAACGTCTCGCGCTGAAGCCTGGCAGCGAATACCACTATCCGCGTCAGACGGTGAAAGCAGGCGATACCTATCTGCATACGGTACCGAAGTATTACCCCCATCTGTACGGCGAGAAAGAGGGTGGTGGTACACAGGTTATGGTACTGACGGGCGTTCCTTACGAGGATTTGGATCTGCCGAAACTGGATGATCTTTCAACCGGTGCGCGTTCCGAACATGTTCAACATTCCTTGTACAAGGGCATGATATTACCCCTGGCTGCGCTGGCGGGCTTAACCGTGCTGGTTCGTCGTAACACGAAAAACGACCATCACGATGGAGGAGACGATCATGAGTCATGATCCTAAACCGCTGGGCGGAAAAATAATCAGCAAACCGGTCATTATTTTTGGGCCGCTTATCGTCCTGTGTATGCTCCTGATCGTGAAACGTCTGGTCTTCGGATTGGGCTCAGTCTCCGATCTGAACGGCGGTTTCCCATGGGGTGTATGGATCGCGTTTGACCTGCTGATTGGTACCGGCTTCGCGTGCGGTGGCTGGGCTCTGGCGTGGGCGGTGTATGTTTTCAACAGAGGACAATACCATCCACTGGTACGGCCGGCGCTGTTGGCGAGCCTGTTTGGCTACTCGCTGGGTGGTCTGTCGATCACCATTGACGTCGGTCGTTACTGGAACCTGCCGTATTTCTACATTCCGGGCCACTTCAACGTGAACTCGGTACTGTTCGAAACGGCGGTCTGTATGACCATCTATATCGGCATCATGGCGCTGGAATTTGCTCCGGCTCTGTTTGAACGTCTGGGGTGGAAAGTTTCTCTCAAACGTTTGAACAAAGTGATGTTCTTTATTATTGCCCTTGGCGCGCTGCTGCCAACTATGCACCAGTCTTCAATGGGTTCATTGATGATTTCTGCGGGCTATAAGGTGCATCCGCTATGGCAAGCTTATGAAATGTTGCCGCTTTTCTCCGTATTAACCGCTTTTATTATGGGCTTCTCGATCGTCATCTTTGAAGGCTCGTTGGTACAAGCCGGGCTGAAAGGTAATGGTCCGGACGAGAAAAGTTTGTTCATCAAGCTGACGAATACCATCAGTGTGCTGTTGGCGATTTTCGTGGTTCTGCGCTTTGGCGAACTGATCTATCGCGACAAGCTGTCCTATGCGTTCTCAGGCGATCTTTACTCCCTGATGTTCTGGATTGAAGTCGTGCTGATGGTCTTCCCGCTGGTGGTGCTGCGCGTCACTAAGCTGCGTAACGACTCACGCATGCTGTATCTGTCTGCGCTGAGCGCATTGCTGGGTTGTGCGACATGGCGTCTGTCCTATTCGCTGGTGGCGTTCAATCCTGGTGGTGGCTACCACTACTTCCCGACCTGGGAAGAACTGTTGATTTCTATTGGTTTTGTGGCTATTGAGATTTGTGCATACATCGTACTCATTCGTCTACTGCCGATACTTCCTCCTTTAAAACAAAACGATCAAAATCGTCATGAGGCGAGCAAAGCATGAGCCAGAGAATTACTATTGATCCGGTAACCCGTATTGAGGGTCATTTACGCATCGACTGCGAAATCGAAAATGGCGTGGTATCTAAAGCATGGGCTTCCGGTACCATGTGGCGCGGCATGGAAGAGATCGTGAAAAACCGCGATCCGCGCGATGCCTGGATGATTGTGCAGCGTATCTGTGGCGTTTGTACTACCACTCACGCTATCTCTTCCGTTCGTGCAGCAGAAAGCGCGCTGAATATTGATGTTCCGGTGAACGCACAGTATATCCGTAACATCATTCTGGCCGCGCACACCACGCATGATCACATTGTTCACTTCTATCAGCTCTCTGCGCTGGACTGGGTGGATATCACCTCTGCACTGAAAGCAGACCCAGCGAAAGCGTCTGCCATGCTGAACGGCGTGTCCTCCTGGCACCTGAACAGCGCAGAAGAGTTCACTAAGGTTCAGAACAAGATCAAAGACCTTGTTGCCAGCGGTCAGTTAGGCATTTTTGCCAACGGTTGCTGGGGTCACCCGGCAATGCAGTTGCCGCCAGAAGTGAACCTGATTGCGGTCGCTCACTACCTGCAGGCGCTGGAATGCCAGCGTGATGCTAACCGTGTTGTGGCGCTGTTGGGCGGTAAAACGCCGCACATTCAGAACCTGGCGGTAGGCGGGGTTGCTAACCCAATTAACCTCGACGGCCTTGGCGTGCTGAACCTTGAGCGCCTGATGTATATCAAGTCCTTTATCGATAAGCTGAGCGACTTCGTTGAGCAGGTTTACAAGGTTGATACCGCGGTGATTGCTGCGTTCTACCCTGAGTGGCTGGAACGTGGTCAAGGTGCGGTTAACTATCTGAGCGCACCGGAATTCCCGACTGATGGTAAAAACGGCAGCTTCCTGTTCCCGGGGGGTTACATCACCAATGAAGATCTGTCGACCTATCGTCCGATCACCTCTCACTCCGATGAGTACCTGATCAAAGGGATTCAGGAGAGTGCGAAACACGCGTGGTACAAAGACGAAGCGCCGCAGGCTCCGTGGGAAGGCACAACGGTTCCTGATTACACCGGTTGGTCAGATGACGGCAAGTACTCCTGGGTTAAAGCACCGACCTTCTACGGTAAAACGGTTGAAGTGGGTCCGTTGGCCAACATGCTGTGTAAACTGGCGGCCAAACGCGAGTCTACCCATGCCAAGCTGAATGAAATCATCGCGATTTACACCAAGCTGACCGGTAAAACTATCGAAGTGTCACAACTGCACTCTACGTTGGGCCGTATTATTGGCCGTACCGTTCACTGCTGTGAACTGCAGAACGTTCTGCAGGATCAGTACAACGCGCTGATTGTGAACATCGGTAAAGGTGACCACACCACCTTCGTGAAACCGGATATCCCGGCAACGGGTGAATTTAAAGGTGTCGGTTTCCTCGAAGCGCCGCGCGGTATGCTGTCTCATTGGATGGTGATCAAAGATGGCATTATCAGCAACTACCAGGCGGTAGTACCGTCAACCTGGAACTCTGGCCCACGTAACTTTAATGATGAAGTGGGACCGTATGAGCGCTCGCTGGTAGGTACGCCGATTGCCGATCCAAACAAACCGCTGGAAGTGGTTCGTACCATTCACTCCTTCGACCCTTGTATGTCATGTGCGGTGCATGTGGTGGACGTTGATGGGAACGAAGTGGTCTCAGTTAAGGTTCTGTAATGCGGATATTAGTCTTAGGGGTCGGCAATATTTTGCTGACCGACGAAGCCATCGGGGTACGTATCGTTGAAGCATTAGAACAACGGTACGTCCTGCCAGACTTTGTTGATGTTCTGGACGGTGGTACGGCTGGGATGGAGCTTCTCGGTGATATGGCGAACAGAGATCATCTGATCATTGCTGACGCCATTGTGTCGAAGAAAAACACGCCAGGAACGATGATGGTCCTGCGGGATGAAGAGATCCCGGCGCTGTTTACCAACAAAATCTCACCGCACCAGCTTGGTCTGGCCGACGTATTGTCGGCCCTGCGTTTCACCGGCGAGTTTCCGAAAAAGCTGACGTTAGTCGGTGTTATTCCGGAATCGCTGGAGCCGCATATCGGACTAACGCCAACGGTTGAAGCGATGATTGAACCTGCGCTTGAGCAGGTTCTTGCCGCGCTTCGCGAATCAGGTGTTGAAGCGATCCCGCGGGAGGCGGCTCATGTCTGAGGAGTTTGTCGGTTTTCAGACGGCCCCGAAGATGCAAATTCAGGCAGCGTTTGAAGAGGTTGCCCGGCGTTCAATGCACGATCTCTCTTTCCTGCATCCGAACATGCCGGTATATGTCTCTGAATTTACGCTGTTTGAAGGACAGTGGACGGGGTGTGTTATCACGCCCTGGATGCTCAGCGCACTGATTTTCCCCGGACCGGACCAGATCTGGCCGGTGCGTAAAGTCAGCGAAAAAATCGGACTGCGTCTGCCGTATGGCGAGATGACCTTTACCGTTGGTGAACTGGAGGGCGTATCGCAATACCTTTCCTGCTCACTGATGTCGCCGCTTTCGCACAGTATGTCGGCGCAAGAAGGCATGCGTCTGACTGACGATTGCGCGCGAATGCTGTTATCGCTGCCGGTTAGCGATCCGAATGCGCCGCAGCTTAATCGCCGCGCGTTGCTGCTGGGTCGTCGGAACTGCGAAAATGCATGAGCTGTCCCTTTGTCAGAGCGCGGTTGAGATTGTTCAACAGCAGGCAGAGCAGCACGGTGTCAAACGTGTAACCGGTGTTTGGCTGGAAATCGGGGCGCTCTCCTGCGTTGAAGAGAGCGCCGTTCGTTTCAGTTTCGACATCGTCTGTCAGGGGACGCTGGCTCAGGGTTGTGAGCTGCATATTGATTACAAGCCAGCCCAGGCATGGTGCTGGGATTGCAGTCAGGTTGTGGAAATCACCCAGCATGATGCGCAGTGTCCACAATGTCAGGGCGATCGCCTGCGGGTTGATGCTGGCGATTCACTGAAAGTGAAAAGTATTGAAGTCGAATAACCCATAGGTTGCTATGGGGCGGAGTCAGATATGTGTATTGGAGTCCCTGGTCAGGTTCTGGCCGTTGGTGAAGATATTCACCAGCTTGCGCAGGTTGAAGTGTGCGGCATCAAACGTGATGTCAATATTGCCCTGATTTGTGAAGGTGATACAGCTGAGCTGGTCGGGCAATGGGTACTGGTGCACGTAGGGTTCGCCATGAGCATCATTGATGAAGATGAAGCTAAAGCCACGTTAGACGCACTTCGCCGCATGGAGTACGACGTCACCAGCGCGTGACAAATCCTGAATGAAATTGCCGGATAGCGGTTGCCATCCGGCGATTTATTTTAGTTCTGACGCTTATCTTCGGTATGGGTATCGAAGTCGCTGGCGTCATGGCGTTCATGAAGCTGCTCGTTCAGCGGTCCGTTAGTGCGGTTTACAATACGACCACGCTTAACCGCCGGACGCGCTGCAATCTCTTTTGCCCAGCGTTGTACGTGCTTGTAGCTTCCTGCGTCAAGGAACTCTGCTGCGTCGTAGACGTTGCCCAGAACCACATTGCCAAACCATGGCCAGACCGCCATATCGGCAATGGTGTATTCATCTCCGGCCACAAACTGATGTCGCGCCAATTGTTTATCCAGCACGTCGAGTAAGCGCTTGGCTTCCATGGTGAAGCGATTGATAGCGTACTCAATTTTTACCGGAGCATAGTTATAGAAGTGGCCAAAGCCTCCGCCGAGGAACGGCGCTGCGCCTTGTAACCAGAACAACCAGTTCAGCGTTTCGGTGCGTTTTGCCAAATCCTGCGGCAGGAAATAACCATATTTCTCTGCCAGATAGAGCAGGATTGCGCCAGATTCGAATACGCGAACCGGTGGGTTTTGCGAGTGATCGCGTAGCGCTGGGATCTTCGAGTTCGGATTCACCTCAACAAAGCCGCTGGAAAACTGATCGCCATCGCCAATGCGGATAATCCAGGCATCGTATTCCGCGCCCTTCACCCCCTGCGCCAGCAACTCCTCCAGCATGATCGTCACTTTCTGCCCGTTTGGCGTACCCAGCGAATAGAGCTGCAGCGGATGTTTGCCAACCGGCAGCGTTTTCTCGTGGGTGGCTCCGGAAACCGGGCGGTTGATATTGGCGAATGCGCCCCCGTTCGATTTTTCCCACGTCCAGACTTTCGCGGGCTGATAGGTATTGTCTGACATATTGACCTGCCTTCTGAGTGGTTGTGTTGATGCAGTGTAGCAGTTAGGTAGAACTCAATTTAACAGATTGGGACTTTATGTCGCTTTGTGCTGAAAGGGGAAGATAAATCTAACCCGTTCATTGTACCCGCTCCGTACTCCATGAAGAGGAAATCAATGTTGGACGGAAATTGCTACCGTATTCACCATTAAAAATTGGCGGTGAATAAGCAGTAATAATGAAAAATGGTGTTCCAGGAGTAAGCGGTTATCAGGGCCCGGCGGGTGGGTGGGGCGCGGTAAAAGCCGTCACTGCTTCGGTGTTTTCGCAAAAGGCTGTCGCCCGCGACATTATCGCGATGTTCAAAATGAACCAGGTGAAAGGGTTCGACTGTCCGGGCTGTGCGTGGCCGGACCCAGGGCACCGTGCGCCAATGGAGCTGTGCGAAAATGGCGTTAAGGCGGTCTCCTGGGAGACAACCAGTAAAAAAGCGTCACCGGAATTTTTCAGCCGTCACCCGGTTTCCACACTCTGGCACTACAGCGATTATGAGCTGGAAAATATCGGTCGTTTGACGCATCCGATGAAATACGATGCAGCATCAGATACCTGGCAGGCGGTGGATTGGGATATCGCCTTCCAGGAGATAGGCGAGCGTCTGCGCAGCTATGATTCACCCCAGCAGGTTGAGTTTTACACCTCCGGCAGAACGTCAAATGAAGCGGCGTTCCTGTATCAGCTTTTTGCCCGCGAATATGGCAGCAGCAACTTTCCTGATTGCTCAAACATGTGCCACGGACCGACCAGCGCAGGGCTAACGCCGGCCATTGGCCTTGGAAAAGGGACCGTTGAACTTGACGATTTTGACCATTGCGATCTGGTGATTTGTATCGGGCATAACCCTGGCACAAATCATCCACGTATGCTGACCACCTTACGCGACGTTGCCAAACGCGGGGCTAAAATTATCTCTATCAATCCGCTGAACGAAAGGGGGCTTGAGCGCTTTAGTTTCCCGCAAAGCCCGAAAGAGATGTTCACCGGTCAGTCGACGCAGCTGAGCAACGACTACTACCAGGTAAAAATGGGCGGTGACGCCTCGCTGCTCAAAGGCATCATGAAGGCGCTGATCGAAATGGATGAAGCGCGGATCTTACTGGATCAGCAACCGACGCTCGATCATGCGTTTATCGATGAGCATACTGCTGGATATGCAGCGCTGTATGATGACTTACGTCAGCATAACTGGGCGGAGCTGGAACAGGACTCGGGCCTGACGCGCAGTCAGATGGAGGACCTGGCACACAGCTACAGTAAATCTCGTGCCACTATTATTTGTTATGGTCTGGGCATCACCCAGCATAAAAACGGTACTGAGAACGTCCAGCAACTGGTAAACCTGCTGCTGCTGAAAGGCAATATGGGTAAGCCGGGGGCGGGGATCTGCCCGTTGCGCGGTCATTCTAACGTGCAGGGCGACCGTTCCGTGGGGATCAACGAAGCGGCATCCGAAGACTTCCTGCAACGCCTTGAGACGCATTTTTCTATCCGTGTGCCGCGTACACATGGCCGCTCCAGCGTGGAGAGTATTCGGGCCATCGAACGGGGAGAGGCAAAAGCGCTCATTTGCATGGGTGGCAATCTGGCGGTGGCGATGCCGCAGCCGCAGCGTACCTTTGCGGCGATGAAAAATTTGGATCTGCAGGTCCATGTTGCGACCAAGCTGAACAGATCGCATTTGCTGCTGGCAAAGCATAATTATCTGCTGCCTGCATTAGGTCGAACGGAGCGCGACATTCAGGCGACGGGGATCCAGTCGGTGACCGTCGAAGACTCGATGTCGATGGTCCACGCTTCCTGCGGCGCGCTGAAGCCAGCTTCCCGCTGGTTAAAATCGGAACCCGCGATTGTGGCGGGCATGGCACACGCCACTCTGCCGCTTTCGCCGATCAACTGGGAAGCGTTAACCGGGGACTACGCGCTGATCCGTGACGCCATTGAAGCCGTGATCCCGGCGTTCCACGATTACAATGCCCGTATTGCCGAGCCGGGCGGATTTCGTATGGATACGCCCACTTCGCGCCGTGAATGGCGAACGGCGAATGGTAAAGCCAACTTTATCGTCAGCCATCAGCGGGCGGTAGAGCGAGAAAATCAGCCTGCCGATGCACTGGTTCTGGCGACGCTGCGCAGCCACGATCAATACAACACCACTATTTATGGTATGAACGATCGCTACCGTGGCATTACCGGTCGTCGGGATGTGGTGTTTTTAAGCGCTGAAGAAGCGGCGACTCGCGATCTGAGCCAGGGAGATGTGGTCAACGTTCAGGCGCTGGACGACCGCGGCCAGCCCTGTGCGGATCGTATTATGTGCGGCTTGACGGTGGTGATTTACAACATGGCGGTGGGCTCAATAGGCGCTTATCTGCCAGAAGCGAATGTCCTGCTTTCGCTGGATGCGGTGGACACACAAAGTTTGACTCCGGCGTATAAAAGCGTACCGGTCACCCTGACAAAAGCGTAGTTCCTGCTGTGAATTTTTCGCCTCTGAGCGCCAGCCGCTGCGTTGAGGTGTATGATGATGTTGACCTCTGTCCGGTTAGTGTCGCAGAGCAGGCAATCAGAGCGAAAAATTCACGCCAACCTGCTCAGGCTGTATTGTTTTGAGGTAAGGTGCATGAGCAAAGGAACGACCAGTCAGGATGCCCCATTCGGGACATTATTGGGCTACGCCCCAGGCGGCGTAGCAATCTACTCTTCAGATTACAGCTCCCTCGACCCACGGGACTACGACGATGATGCGGCATTTCGCAGCTATATCGACGACGAATACATGGGCCACAAATGGCAGTGCGTAGAGTTCGCACGCCGCTTTCTCTTCCTTAATTATGGCGTGGTCTTCACCGATGTAGGCATGGCCTGGGAGATCTTTTCCTTACGCTTTCTGCGCGAAGTGGTGAATGACAATATCCTGCCGTTACAGGCATTTCCGAATGGTTCACCCCGCGCGCCGGTAGCCGGTGCTCTGCTTATCTGGCAAAAAGGCGGTGAGTTTAACGATACCGGCCATGTGGCGGTCGTCACCCAGTTGCTGGAAAACAAAATCCGTATTGCCGAACAGAACGTGCTCCATACGCCGTTGCCTCCCGGACAGCAGTGGACCCGCGAACTGGAGATGGTGGTTGAAAACGGTTGTTACACCCTGCGTGATACCTTTGACGACACCACCATCCTTGGCTGGATGATCCAGACCGATGATACCCGTGACAGCCTGCCGCAGCCGGAGATCGCCAACGACTCGTTGAGAATTGGCGGCGCGCGACTGGAAGATAACGGGCAGTTTGACGGTAAATGGCTTGATGAACAGGATCCGCTGCAGAAAGCCTACGTGCTGGCGAACGGCCACGTTATTAATCAGGATCCGCATCAGTACTTCACTATTACCGAGAGTGCAGAGCAGGAGCTGATCAAAGCCACCAACGAGCTGCACCTGATGTATCTGCACGCGACCGACAAAGTGCTGAAAGATGACAACCTGCTGGCGCTGTTCGATATCCCGAAAATCCTCTGGCCGCGTCTGCGCCTTTCCTGGCAGCGTCGTCGGCATCATATGATTACAGGACGTATGGATTTCTGTATGGATGAACGCGGACTGAAGGTGTATGAGTACAACGCCGATTCCGCATCGTGCCATACCGAAGCTGGTTTGATCCTCGAAAGATGGGCCGAGCAGGGCTATACAGGACAGGGACACAACCCAGCTGAAGGATTGATCAACGAACTGGCGGGGGCCTGGAAGCACAGCCGCGCGCGTCCTTTTGTCCACATCATGCAGGATAAAGATATAGAGGAAAACTACCACGCTCAGTTTATGCAGCAGGCGCTACGTCAGGCCGGGTTTGACAGTAAAATTCTGCGTGGCCTCGATGAGCTACGTTGGGATGACGCCGGTCAGCTGATTGACGGGGACGGTCGTCTGGTGAACTGCGTCTGGAAAACCTGGGCGTGGGAAACCGCGATTGAGCAGGTGCGAGAGGTCAGTGAAACGGAGTACGCCGCGGTACCAATTCGTACCGGGCATACGAATCAGGAAGTGCGTTTAATCGACGTGTTGCTGCGCCCGGAAGTGCTGGTCTTTGAACCTCTGTGGACGGTGATCCCTGGTAATAAAGCGATTCTGCCGATCCTGTGGCAACTGTTCCCACACCACCGCTATCTGCTTGATACTGATTTCACTGTTAATGAAGAGCTGGCGCAAACCGGTTATGCAGTGAAACCTATTGCAGGACGTTGTGGCAGCAACATCGATCTGGTGAGCCATCAGGAAGAGTTACTGGATAAAACCAGCGGTAAGTTTGCCGAGCAGAAGAACATTTATCAGCAGCTTTGGTGTCTGCCAAAAATTGCTGGTAAATATATTCAGGTTTGTACCTTCACCGTAGGCGGTAACTATGGGGGGACCTGCCTGCGCGGCGATGAGTCGCTGGTGATTAAAAAAGAGAGCGATATCGAGCCGCTGATTGTAGTGAAGGAAGAGTAATCTTTTTGCGAGTGCTTGATTGAAATGCGAAAAGCCGGAGTATATCTCCTAATGCTTGTCAGTTTAGCTTTTGATGGAAACCGTAATGCCTAGCGTTGCGGTTTCTTTTTCACTGCCCGGGGATAATGTTTCACCCTTCCCACGGGCAGGAAAAAACTCTCCGCCATATCCAGTATCTCATTATGTAGTGGCACACTGCCCATCACTGCACCCTGATGCCATAGACGCGTCCTCGGAAACAGACAACGACTCATTCAATAACGCCCCGATTTCTGCTCCCAGCGCGAGGTCGTCTACCTGACCAAAATATTGCTGGCGTAGGTATCCCTGCTGATCAATTAACGTCAACGTAGGTGTACCGCGCATAGCGTAGGACAGCATGGTCTGGGGGACATCATTGTCAGGAGACGGCATATCCACCCCGACGGGGAAAGGGATGCGGTATTCTGATAGAAAGGTTTCCAGTGCCTGTGCGGTCATTACCTCATGATGCTCAAAAACCGTATGTAGGCCAATAACGGCCACTTTATCCGGTGGAAAAGTGGCATACACACGTGAAACCTGCGGCAGTCCATGGGAAACACAGCCAGGACACAGCATCTGAAATGATTCCATTACCACGACCTTGCCGCGTAATGATTCCAGGGTTATCGGCTGTGACGTATTAAACCAGCGTTCAATTGTCAATGCTGGTGCTCGCGGATGACGAATGATATTCATGTTAACTCCAGAACCCGCACTGTGGTGCGGGTTAATTTCCGTTACTGGTTTACTTTCCCCGGCAGCGTCAGCTTGCCAGAGGCCACTTTAAATACATCCTCGACGCAAAGTAGCGGCGCATGAACGGAGGCATTAACTCGTAGCCCGGCAGTTACACCATCAAACTGGCTGGCAGTGACCACGCCAATATTATCGAAAGGAACTTTCACTTCTACAGTTTCACCTGTCAGCGTAGGATTCCAGCCCGGACTGTCCAACAGTACCGGCAAGCCAGGCCAGGTTTTTGGCAGCCGGGGTTTTTGTCCCTCAGGAATATCAACTACGGCCAGTGCGCCAGGCCCGCAGACCTCGTTAGGCTTCAGCACCACCCAGTGGGTATGCCACAGATCGCCATCATTGTTGCGGTTACCATCGCCATTTTCATCATACAGCGGCGTATCATCCAGATCAGGATGGGATGTTACCGCCAGCGCCAGGATACGCAGCTTCCGGCTTCTATTCTCAAGCGCCTTCCATTCAGGTTTGACTATACAGATGGCTATTTTGATAGCCGTTTTCAGGGTATGCCACAGGACGGGTATACCGCGATGGTTCAATCTATGCTGCAACACCCCAATATTAAGGTGCAGACTGACGTCACTGTGACGGCAGAAATTGCACGTGAGTTGATGGAGAAAGGACATGTTTTCTGGTCCGGTCCACTTGATGCCTGGTTTAATCATGATGCGGGTCGCTTGCGCTGGAGGACGTTGGATTTTATTCGGGAGGCTGCAACGGCTGACGCTCAGGGGTGTGCCGTCATGAATTATGCTGATAAATCTGTTCCCTGGACGCGCATTACTGACCATGCGCGTCTGAGTCCCTGGGAGCAGCATCAACAAACGCTTTTAGTCAGGGAAATCCCTCGGGAGGCCAAAGAGAATGATATCCCTTATTACCCGCTGCGAATGGCAGATGATGAACGGCTGCTGACTCACTACCGCGAACGTGCTTCGGCTCTTACTGGTGTGACATTTATCGGGCGATTAGGGACTTATCGCTATATGGATATGGACGTTACGCTACGCCAGGCCATATCGATCGCGAAGCATTTTATAACAACCCCAGCAGGTGAGCGCTTTTTGGCCTGGCCGGATGCTAACGCATGAAAGTGGCTGCGCTGATTGTGACCTTTAACAGGTTAACGATGCTGAAAAGGACGCTGGTCCACACGCTAAATATGTCATTCGACCAGGTGCTGGTGGTTAACAACGCCTCCACCGATGGAACCAAAGAATGGCTGGATAGCCTGGATGAGCTAAGGCTGACTGTATTGCATCAACCTGAGAATCGTGGTGGTGCGGGTGGCTTTGCAGCAGGATTAGAAGCGTTAACGGCGGTGACGGGTTGGACGCACGTCTGTCTTTACGATGATGATGCGCAACCTGCACCGGATTGGCTTTGTGAACTGGCAAAGCAGCCTCAGGCCGATATTTGGTTGAGTCATGTTCGAGATGCACTCAATCAACCTTGCCGAATGAACATGCCGTTTAAGCGTTTGCCGCAAACCTTACGACAATCGTTGGGCTATCTTTTCTTCCCTGAGCGATGGCTGCCCCGAGAGCCCAATATAACGTCGGTCTGTACGCTGACGTTTGTGGGTTGCTGCGTTGAGCGTAGAGTCGTACGGCAATTGCTGGATGTACTGGATACAAGATTGTTTCTTTATTTTGACGATTTGGCCGCCGGAGCCGCGCTTGCAAAACAAGGTGTCAGGATGCTG
This sequence comes from Citrobacter braakii, assembly GCF_002075345.1. GTDB lineage: Bacteria > Pseudomonadota > Gammaproteobacteria > Enterobacterales > Enterobacteriaceae > Citrobacter > Citrobacter braakii. The sequence goes on along the minus strand of NZ_NAEW01000007.1, from coordinate 19,002 downwards.
TGGTGTCCATCGCTACGATTTCAACATGATATTAACAGCCGCAGCGGCGTCTCTCCCGAGCGCCGTAAGTTATTAACACGAAACCTTTTGTGGCTATCAAGAACCCGTTCGGGTGCTCCATGGAATAACAATGTCACTGCGTTGAGGGTGCTTGGGCAATTGGCTGGCGCAATGAGCGGCCCTGAAAAACTCCGCAATATATGGCACTGGGGTATAGGGCTTCGTGACGGTCTGGCTGGTCCGGGGGAGGAAAATAATGTCTGAACCCGTGGTCCGTTTTTTCGTATGCCATCATCGCCCGGCACCATACTTTCGAAATCGTTATTTTACACCCATTCAGGCAGGGCGATCTGTTGTTTCAACTCGTCTTGATTACGCGGCGGGGGACGACGAAGGGGACAATATTTCGTCTCAAAATCCCTTCTGGAGTGAGCTTACGGCCCTTTACTGGATATGGAAAAATGTCGATGCCGACTGGTATGGGCTGATGCACTATCGGCGCATGCTGACGTTTCGTAAGAATAAGATCCTGAACGGAACATTCTCTAAACTGGATGAAAATACCCTCCATTATTTCGGCTGGACGGAGAAACAGGTCAATGAGTGTCTGGAGTCATATGATGTTATGACCGCTCCTGCGCTACCGGTACATCCCCCTGGGTTGCCTGAACAGATAATGACGGTAGCAGAGTATTATCATCGTGCACATCATGGTGCCGATCTGGAAAGCATAGTTGAAAGAGTGAAGCGAGACTGGCCAGATTTCTATCTCCCTCTGATTGACTGCCTTTCACGAACTTCGATGGTCACGGGTAATCTTGTGGTGATGCGACATCCTTATTTTCAGGATTACTGTTCGTTTCTTTTTGGAGTATTACTACCGGAATCGCAACAACGCTCTCTTGAGCATTACACGCATTATCAGCAGCGAGTTTGGGGCTTTCTTGCCGAGCGTTTGACGCAGGCCTGGCTCATTGCGGCTCAGCAGCGTTGGCCAGAGATGAGGATTGGGCAAACAGGGGTTGCAATAGGGGTTTCTCCTGCATACCTCAAGCCTTCTCAACCCGTAGAGCCAGATCGAAGCCAGTTGATTGATGAGGCAATACAAGTCGCTATCGCAGTCGATGACGCCTATGTTGTTCATGCCGATACATTCTTGTCATCGCTGATTACAGGGCTACATCCGAAACAAAGACTCATCATCCATTTACTGTGCGATGAAACATTATCTCAAAAAAGCAGAGCGCTCCTGTCCAACGAAAGGGGTGACAACATCCGCTTTCAGTTTCATCAGGTTTCACATAACTCTCTTGAGTATCTCCCCAATAACCGACGCCATATTAGCCATCGAACGTGGTATCGACTATTGCTTGCGGAATTGCTTACTGATGTATCCCGAGTGCTGTGGTTGGATGCGGATATGGTGGTATGCGGCAACCTTCTTCCTCTCTGGCAGTATGATTTGCCGGCAAATGTAGTAATGGGAGCCTGCGCGGATGAGGGCGGAAGAGATCAGGCGCAGAGGCTTGGTATTGAGAGCCTTTACATTAATGCTGGGGTACTCCTTATCAACCTGGATGCACTCAGAGCGCGTTATCCGTCTCCATTAAAAGAATACCTGACCATTTATTACCGCTTTCAGCAAGTTATTCGATTGCAGGATCAGGATGTGCTGAATTTGGCGCATCAGGGAGAAATTCATACTCTGCCTTTAATTTACAACGTCCAGACGCGTTGTTACTTGCCGGACATCCTGACACCTTCTTTTAGTGCCCTGGAGCACGTTGCAGCGCTGGCCGGACCCGTCATATTACATTTTACAGGCCCGGATAAGCCATGGCTTCCTGGCTGTCGTCATCCGCTTCGACGCGAGTATTTTAGGCATTTAAGAACGCCCCGCACTCCAATGGGCAAGCTTCGGTTTACGTTATCGGATGGTTTAATTCGCATTTATCGCCATCTGTGGTTTCGGATCGGAGGGCAGAAGATACAGGATTGTATACGAGGTTCACGGCGTCTGAGGGCGCTGCGCCGGGCGTATAGCATCTACCAGAATTTAATTTTTAAGTGAGAGGGAATTAACCTGAAACCTGACATTATTCTTGATACTCGCAGTGCAGAAATACCGGTGGTGAGCATCGTCGTTCCTGTTTATAACACAGCTGCTTGGGTAGAAATGACGCTTGCTTCATTGTCCTCATCATTACTGACTAATGCTGAATTGATCGTCATTGATGACGGCAGTACCGATGATAGTTTCAAGTGTTTGCCGGATTTGTTGGCGAAATTTCCAGGACAGGTTCTTCTGTTGAAGCAACCCAATCAGGGACTGTCGGCTACTCGTAATAAAGGGGTGTGTCTGGCAAGAGGTGACTGGATTGCTTTTTGTGATAGTGATGACTGGTTAAATGCATTAACGCTAATGGTGGCCATTGATCGTGGTGAAAGGAATCATGCTGATGCTGTTTTTTGGCGCAGTATGGTTTATGACGATATTAATCAGACACTGTCTCCTTTCTATGATGAAAAGAGCTATTCTCAGTCGCGCAAGTATTGTGATGATGGGGTTACTACGTTTATTGCGGCCCCTGAATTATTAGGTCTTGAGCCAAATATTAATACCGGAGTTTATCGGAGGAATTTTTGGTTGCACAACGTTGGCTTTTTTCGTGATGGCAAAGTATTTGAAGATTTGGTTCCTCATTACCGTGTTCTTTTTAGCGAAGGAAAAATAATGTTGATGGACATAGTCGGTTACTATTATCGGGTAGGAAGGCCCGGTAAAATCACGGAGGAACGAAGCCATCGCCGACGCGATATGGTAGACGCAGTAGCGGGAGTCATTGACGCAGTGCCTGCAACACTTTCCAGTAATCATTGCAGAATATTAATGGGGCAGCTATTACGTATGTTGCACTGGAGTGGCGTCGCTTCTCTACCCGAAGATCGCAAACCCTACTATGTTGCATCGTGTTCGCTGTTTGAGCATGCCCGTCCGCGTCAGGTGCTTGCTACGGCATTCAAGGCTGGGTTGCCAGCGGGGCAGGCCATTATCGCTTTGGCGTTGTTAGTGGGTAGCTCACATGGACTGTCTCGACTGGCTGCTGGCTACCGATGGAGCAGTCTGCCGTTTTTGGTCCCCGGTTTACTGTTTCGTCCGATGTTATGGCTCGGTATCTTTCGTCTGATGGGGAAAATGATTAAAGGCGGTTCACAATGAAAGTTATTTCTTCCTGTATCGATGGCAGACACCCTTATTTTGCTCAGCGTCCTGATATCCCACTGATTATCATTCCGGGTGACAAATTGATTAGCCCAAATATGATTAATTCATTAAAAGAGCATGAGGCACCTATCTGGATTGTGGACTCAGAATCTGCTGGCCAACGAAGGTGGAGTTCGTTACCTTCGCATTCAGATATTTATGTCGTGTCAGATATAAATCAGCTTATTAATAAATCTCCTGTAGATAAGAGATACGAACTCTATGCTGTGCTGGACCAAAACAACTCGGAACAAATAAAAAAATTAATTCTTTCTCACGCTCCAGATGTTGTCTGCGGCGTTCTGGAACGTTCAGCGGGAGACTGGCTGCAATGGTACCAATTTTCAGCGAAACATTGTGAGCGTTTTAGCTGGTGGGTGGATGAAGCTTCAACGCAAGTCAGTGGGCGCTTGTCTTCAGTACCCGTTAGTGTTGTCGTACCTGTCTATAATGTTGTCGATTGGCTGGATGAGTGCCTTTCATCATTAGCTCATCAGGATTTGGACGGGCTGGAAGTCATTGTTGTTGATGATGGTTCAACCGATGGTAGTGGGGAAATTGCAAAAAAATGGCAGATACAATATCCGCAACGCTTCAAAACGATTCATCAACAAAATTCTGGGTGTGCTACTGCACGAAACACCGGTCTTTCAGCTGCTCGGGGAACATTTACTGGGTTTGTTGATAGCGATGATTTTGTTGCACCGAACATGTTTAGCTCTCTATTCCGTTCTGCTGTGCTGCGTCAGTCTGATGTGGCTCAATGCGGCTGGACTGAATTTTATCCCGATGGTGGGAAGGTGGAATGCCTGGGTAATGAGAATGCGTTGCTTTGTGATGAGTTAAGTTCGCGTCCCACGATTTGGCGTAAGATCTACCGTACAGCGATGCTGAAAGAAAAGGCGATTGTATTCCCGGCACATATTCGTCGTTTCGATGATCTTCCTTTTCAGTTTGAAGCATTGTTCGCAGCCCGAAAGTTAACAACGATTACGGATTGTCACTATTTTTACCGTCAGGCAAGGCCAGGACAGGATATCGGCATCAAGGATGAACGCTTATTGGTACATGTTGAGCTTTTCGAATGGCTTATGTTGCGCCTTAAACCAGAGATAACACGTTCCACGGCAATGCAAGCTTTTAGATTGATGTTAAATACACACTATTGGGGATGGTTTATTATTGAAGAGCCCCTAAAAAAACATTACCTGAACAATATATTCAAACAATGCCTTGGAGCATCATTTCCACTCACTCATTTTGAGCGATTCTTACTGGCAAGGAAGATGGGAAGTAAAATGTTTAACTTTTATATGCGTTTAACCCTCTGTAGCCTGGTGTCCAGATTTGGTTTAAAAGGCAAAAGTAATGGTTAGATCTCTGATCACAATGGGTATTCGTAGAGTATTTCCTGGGATAACTCTGCGCTATAGGCGGCTTATAGACTCAATTAACGCCATTTTAAGCAACAGTGTTCATCAACAATCGCAGATAGACTCGCTCTCTTCTCAGCTGAATGATATTCGCCAGAAACTTTTGGTTGTATCGCAATCTATTCATCATTCTGAGCGTCTGATAATGAAAAGAAAAGCACCATGGCGTTGTGTTTTTCTTGTCCACAGTGTTGAAATATGGAGTAGTTTGCACGCTGTTTGGCTCGCAATGAGTAAAGATCCTCGATTTGATCCGATAGTTGTGACTATCCCGCGAAAGTATCCTGGAAGCGAAAAGCTTTGTAATGAAGAGAATACCCATAATAGCATGAAATCTAAAGGTATTCCGCATATCAGGATTATCTCGGGAGATCTTTTTGATGACTTGTCTACTCTTCGAGCATTAGAACCTCAAATTATTTTTAGACAATCACATTGGGATGCTGATATATCGCCAGCTTTTGCTGCCGAATGGCTTGGTTTTGCGAAGATTTATTATATAGATTACAGTATTGCCCCGATTCATGTCTCAGGATTTCGGGCGAGTCCTTTGTATCGACGAGCCAGTGGAATATTTATTGCGAATGATGCAATACGCGAGTTTATGCCATCAACATTACCCGTAATCACTTCTGGGCATCCACGAGTTGATTATTTGTGCCACGCAGAACCCATCTGGCCGATAAATACAGGAAATAACTTTAAAATAATATGGAGTGCTCACCACTCCACGGGTACTGAATGGACCAATTTCGGTACATTTTGGATGGTGAAATCATTTATGCTGAATCTGGCACAGGTGCATCCTGAAATTGATTTTTTGTTCAGTCCTCATCCTGCGCTTGTCAGCCAAATGCAATCAATTTCAAACACATCCTCTTCAGAGTTTGATGTATTTTGTGCCAGATGGTGTGCACTACCGAATACAGGAGTACTTACAAATGGCGACTACGCCGGTCCGTTCAAGGCTTCCGATTTACTGATCGTTGATGGGATTAGTTTTCTGCTTGAATACCAGCTTAATCAAAAGCCTGTATTGTTTTTAGAGCGTGAAGATCATAGCCCCTTCAATGCATTTGGCGTTCACGTCAAGAAAGGGGTTCATCCTATCCCAGCAGAGCAGCCAGAGATGTTAGTCCCATGGTTAGATCATTTTTCATCCGGAGGTAAAGACCCGTTGCAAAATGAGCAGAAAGCCTTGTGCGAAACGTATTTCAACCAACAAAGGGTGCCAGAAGCTATACTAGAAAGCATTGCTAATGACATGGCAGCATCATCAAAATAAAAATAAGTAGTATAAATTTCTGCAAGTTAGAACTGTAAGGACTATAATTTATCCATTATGTTGATACGTATCTGCATTAAATGCTGATCAATTTGTTAGAGACATTTATCAAAATGAAATTTTTGATTAACAATTCTATAGTTTACAATTCTGATGATGGTTCTTTAGTTAACAAAAATAGTGCGGACGATATTATTGTTTTACCACATATGGCTGCACGTGTTCTTACATGCTTGTTAATCAACGCAGGGAAGGTTGTCCCCAGAGAAGCGATTTTTGATTATGTATGGTCTGGAAATGAGATGCTTGCATCAAATAACAGTCTTACTCAATATGTTTCTTTTATAAGAAAAACGCTTACAGACTTGGAATGTCAAGAGGAGTTAATTAAGACAATACCACGCGTTGGTTTTTATTTATCTGGCGATAATGTTAGTAATTATAAAGATGGTGGTTTTAGTTTGCTCAAGGATGTTTTTTTTCGTAAATATCTTTTTGCAATTCTAAGTTTTATGATTTTGCTTATGGTTTTATTATATCAGATTTTTTTCCTTAAAGACCGATTAACAAACAAGGAGCTCTTTTATTTTGGTAAAATAGATTCTTGTAAAATTTACACGCTTAAAAAGGTAAGCGAGCATGATTTTGCATCAATTCGCTCCAGGATTGAGAAGATGGTTGAAAATGAAAATTTCAACATAGCCTGTACTAAGGGTTTCTCGTATGTGTATCAATCTGATGAACGTATTTCACTAGAGGGTAAGGGGCGGGAATTTATTAGTCGTTGCAATATTTCTGGTGAGAAAGATAATATTATTTCAGCTTGCAATGGAGTGTATATCAATGCGCGCAATTATTAAGTTAACCATACTTATATCTTTCATTGTGATTATTCTGGCTAATATATATTATTACTTTGATGTGTCCAGGCGAGAAATGATTAATTGTGAGTCACCCGTACTGATCCCCATGCCAAAAAAAGGATTTCAATACAGCGGTATAATCGGTATGACTTTTAATCCCAACGGGACTGGAATGGCTTCTTTTTCTGGTGAACTCACAGAGTTAGATACTAATACTACATTTGATGTACTGAGGATTATATATTTCGATTACTCGATTGAATACTATAGCTATTTCACATTATCAAATTTCGTTATCAAGAAAAATGTTAATGATTCAACTGATGATCAGATGTTCAATCGACTAATGTTTGATTTAAGTACAGCTGGTCGTCGAATTCGAGTTGAAAGATTGAAGGACACCGCTTTCCTTATCGAAAATACATTTAATCCGATTTTCATTTGCATTGAAAGATGATTAATAATCGGTGTAAAAATTAGAACGCTCAAAAGATTTTTATTCTGTAAATTATTTAAAAAACGGAATTTTAACCTATATTTATATGCTATTTTAACTAAATATGCCGTTTTAATGGGTTTTGAGGATATCATTTGCAACAATTCTGAATGACTCCGAGGTTGGCTTTTCTTATGAGCAGTAATGTGGTAAATGATAATGTTTATTATTTGTTGTTGGGTGAAACGGAAAGAAATATAATTGGAAAAAGTCTTTCTGAAAAAGATGCAAAAGAAGAATTAAGTGGTGATTCATCTATTAAAACAGATGTTGCTTTAAGAAAAATTGGGAAGCTTAATGAAACAATGCGTCTTGCTAAAGGGCGTAAAGGATACGCTAACTTGAGTCTTATATATCAAGCGCTTAGTACCACCTCTGAAGCAGGATTGACAACGAGACAGATAGCAGATATTTGTGGATTATCTATTTACGTTACCCGAAATTGGTTAACAAAGCTGAATGAGGCTGGGGTAATATGTTGTCATCTTTTTGATGGAAAATCTTTAGGTTGGACTATTGATTTGTAATACTTGCGTTCTATTTGAGATGCAAGACTTTTAAACAAATTTTAAAAAAAAGTATTGTCAGTGGTAGTAATCTCTGGCTTCTGTTTCCCTATGTTTATAGATATAGCTGTCAATTAGCATTATAGGTATCTATGTTGACCTACGATTCAGTGCTGGATGTGGACGATACTCATTCAATTGTCACGGATATAGGTGTATGTCATTCAGACGATTTTTCAAAGTAAAATATGCCACTCATTAGTAACCTGCTACAGTTCTTTTGGGATTTGTAGGGGGGCGGCCTGAGTATTTGACTGTGCGTTGTTAGCAGACAATTCCGGCTATACTTATTTATCCTGGTGTAGATATTCTGAGATGCGATATAAATATGTGATGCTGCTCTGATGAACAGGATGACCTCATTCAACTATTCGTTTTAACGTTGTAACTTAAAATTGTTGTGTTAACGTTTACAGTTTATGGTCATTATCTTTTTTAACTATTTTAAATCACTCTAATGTGTCCGTTAAATCTGTGTCGATTCAGTTGCATTAAGTATCATTAGTGTTTCATCTTGTATGTATATCTTTCATTGAATTTTAAATCTATATTTTTGATGTGTTCAACTAAATGTTTCTCCTTAAGGCATTTGGTTGTATTGTCTTTGCGACGAAACTTTATCTTTTCTCTATTAATTAAAGAGGGTTTTTTTACCGGTGTATGGTCCAGAATGGGAGGGCAATACTGATTTTAGAATATAAAGTCAAAATGATATTCATTGTAGGTCTATGGTTTTTATTATTTGCTGTCAGAAATTTAAATAATCTATAAAGTGTTAATTAATTGTTTTGAAATTGAGGATGGAAAATGAAACGCGCAAGTGTGAAAGAAAGAGAGTATCTTATAGGACCATTAACAACAAGTCAATGGATTCAATCGGCACCGTATAATAACTTTGTAAAACCGTACTTAGTTGGTTGTACTGCTCTGGCTATTGCTCAATTAATGAGAGCTAATTCCTATCCAGCTAAAGGTAAGGGGATGATTAATGGTATTATGGCAGAAGATCCAAAAATTAATATCGATGGATATGTGTATCGTTGGGATTTAATGGATGATAAGGCTCTATCAGAAGAAGCACGAGATGCAATATCAACTATGATTGGACATGTTGCATGTGCAATCAACACGCGCTTTGGTTTATCATCTAGCTCTCAACTGGATTTTTTAGAAGAGATAAGTGCGCTTGTCGATAACTTTAGCTATGAAGATGACATATCATATATCTCATACAAAGAGACGAATAACTTTACCGATTATATTCAACAATCAACTATAAACGATGCCGTTATAGAAAACCTGCAAATGGGATTCCCTGTTTTGGTTGATATTCCAGGGCATTCAACTGTATGTGATGGTTACATGGGGGATGGTGTTTTTTCTTTTAATTATGGCTGGGGGGGGGGCAGTAGCTATTACTATAACTTAACTAATGATATGCAGGGTTGTAAACCAGTGTGTATTATATTTGGCATTAGGCCATCATCTGAACCGTTGTTGGTAGCAGAAAAATTATTAGTAACTAATAATGTTTTAACCCAGCTATCTTCGAGTTCTGTTGAGGTCGTTATAAAAAATATTACAGATACTAGTTTTGAGGGACATTTGAACTTAGTTTCCTGTGATAAAAATAATTTTAAAAGAAATGTTATAAGCAAAAATGTTAATATTTCCCTCGCATCAGGTGAGGAGTCTAGTTTAATAATTCCTATTGAAATGCCGATTGATATATCTTTTGGCGAAAGATATGTGGAAGTAATGTATCTTAGCAAAGATGGTATGATGCAAAAGCTTAAGGATAGTAGCAATAATATCTTAAAAGAAAAGGTTACGATTAATCGGCATGTATGTGAGACATTACATTTAGTAAATGATGTAGTGATTCCCACTACTATTCCTTATGGAAGTCAAATAGAAGTAGAAATAAAAATACATAGTGAGATTGATGAGGAAAAAGAATTTTTCCTATTGCTTACTGATATCAATACTAACATTATTAAAACTCTAGGTAGTACTATTGTACGTTTAGATAATGGTGAAAACTCACCATTTGTAATTAAAGGCGACTTCAATGAAATATCTGTAGAACAAAATTATAGAGTTATTATTGCTACAAAAAGTGAAGAAGTGTTCCCCGTTTTCGAGAAGTTAGATTTATTTGAATCTGATGTTTATATTTTATCAGAAGAAAATTATAGTGAATTTTTTTCCTTATCAAAGAATATACCGCTACCAGATGTTTTATATTCAGGTGCAACTTACCCACCATCTGAGGTTGTTATTCAACCTATAGTTTTTGAAGGTAATAAGCTTTACGATTTTTACATTGAATATTTGGATGTAAACGGACGTATTATCAGGAGTAATAAAAAAAGTTATGGGGTTACAGAACTGGGGGAAATTAAGATTGACCTTAATATAAACCCTGGTCAACTCAATGTTGATCAGTCACACCCTGTTGCAGAATATTCAATACGGTTGACGCATAGTGATTTCGACGATAATGAGAATCGATATATTGTTAAGCCTGAAGATATTTCCGTTAGTAATCCAGCACTAGTCAATATATTTTACCGGAATCCTTATGATTTTATGTTCCTGACTAAAAGTATTGAAGTGAGTAAGAATGAATTCAATCATTTAGAACAGTTTGATGTTACATTTTCATCGCAATATATGATTGAATATTCGCATCTTCCAAGTGTGGAAATTGTAACGTTCAATGTTAAATTAAAAGATGAGGATTTTAATGAGTACTTAATAGGGTCTGAAAAAGGACTTATCTATTTAAATGAAAGTTTTTCCAACACCATCAGTTCGAAGGTTAGTGAACATATTCCAAGTGGTAAATATACACTCTATGTCCAGATCGTATGTGATCATTATAATGACCCATTGCCAGAGAAAGTGTATGGATACACGAATGAGGTCTTAGATGGGATAAGTATTACTATTATTTAGCTAGCTCTTTTATGTTGGTATAATAAATGTAGCGCGCTCGTGTTAATTCTGACACATTCGGGCTTTAAGTCATCAGCCTGTACTCTTCCTGTGTCAGGTTATTCAGCAATTCATGGGGGCGCTTGTTCTGCCCCCTTTTTTAGATACAACCATCATCAAGTAATACCTGTTATTACATGTCATAATTCTGTTTCATCTGCCTATTGCAAATGCAGCCTGGGATTTAGGTACAGGAACAACTCTCATTTCGTCACTCTTGTAGACCGGTAATCACTGTGAGTTCAACGGGCCGATGTGTAAGTATCCCGCATAATCGTGCCATTCACATTTAGAGATCCTCCGGCATAATCAATCTGCCAACAAAGTAGATTGCTATGCGTAAAGCCCGTTTTACTGAGCATCAGATCATTGCCGTGATTAAGTCGGTTGAAGCCGGACGAACTGTTAAGGATGTCTGCCGGGAGGCCGGTATCTCTGAAGCCACTTACTACAAATGGAAGTCCAGATACGGCGGCCTGGAGGCTTCTGATATTAAAAAGATAAAGGATCTTGAGGATGAGAACCGGCGTCTCAAACAGATATTTGCCGACCTCAGTCTGGAATGCCGCGCGTTGAAAGACGTCATCGAAAATAAGTTTTAAAACCAGCTATAAAGTGCAAGCCCGTCAGCTATCTGACGGTGCAATTTGGCATGAGCTTACGTCAGACATGCAGGACTTTATCGCTGAGCAGGACAGTGTGTTTTTATCAGCCCGATATCCGCTGAAGGTGCGGATGGATAATGGGCCAGAACTGGTGTCGCTGCACCGGCGCAGTGGGCGGAAGAATACAGGCTGATGGCCAAAAACACGGAAATCTCAAGAAGTGCGTGGAACTAAAACGGGTGTGTTTACAGTATGGCGATGTTAAATTCCATTCCTGCTGCCGAACCAAAAAAGCATTCATTTGGGAAAGTGAATGCTTTTGAAATATTATGCTTAATACAATGAATGATATTACTCTATCGTTATTATCATTACAGCGTTTGCTGTAAATGCGTCGGCAGGAATATCCTCAGGTTTCATGTTTGGGTCTCGTACTATCTGAAATTCAATGTTACGCTCATTATTCCCAGTCATAAATGTCTCATTAATAATATCCGTGGTACTTGCCGCTTTACCATTATAAAATAAAGCGATACCCAGGCCTGAGCGAGATGACTGAATCACTTGATTACCTCCAACTGACAGGGGAGTAAACTTAAATTGTGTGCTAGACGTTACACTTGCTTCTTCGCCATTACATAGAATTATTAGCTGTTTTTTAATATTCCCGACAGCCCCGAGCATGGGGTTTGATGTAATATCAGTTCGCTCAACATCACCCATGCTAACATTTAAATCACTATTATTGTAATTTATGTAACATATTGAAGGTTCCTCGGGCAGCAGGGTAGCATCTTGGCATGTTCTGTTTGCGGAAGTGCTCCACTGTTTGCCTTGTTCATCTTGAAAAGTAAAGCATACAGTACCGGCCTGAGATTGTGAGGGCCCTGCCCCTCCCCCAAAGTCAGGATTTTGCGAAGAAATACCTTTGCTTGTATTCAATTCAACTTCTTTAGAACTTACATAATGGCTAATTGCATTTTGCAAATTGCAGATTGCATTTCCCGGGCAAAAGTGAGTAACCATTCTCCATTTGCCAGTAAATGGAACATAGGATTCAAAACCATCATACATGTTCGCCTGTGCATCATTGCGTCCAGACCATGTTGTAGCTCCACCAAAATAGCTATTTTGTGTGTTCGGCTTACATACAGTATTGTAGCTCGTAACGTCGATTGAACCACTCGGGCACCTGTCAGGTAAAGGCATACCCATAATCACTGCCTTTGAGTTAGATGCGAGAAGAAACACACAACATAAAATTATCATTATTGATACTACTATTTTCATAACTTATACCCATTTAGTACATGAATAACATTTATTCTGACATTACATCCGACTTTGAGCTATATATACTTTCAAGCATAAGACACATACATTAGTAATATAGCTAATATCTATATCAAATTTAAAATATATCATTGGTGTTATATATTGAGTTGATGGAAAATAATTAATTAGAACTGGATTGAAAATGTTAGAACGCATACCTTTCTCATGAAAGGTACGAACTACTATCGCAATTGATATAGAAAAGAGCATTACAAATCAATAGACCAATATAAAGATTTTCCATCAAAAAGATGACAACATATCAACCCAGCCTGATTTAGCTTTGTTAACCAGTTCCGGGTAACGTAAATGGATAGTCCACAATTATCTGCTATCTGTCTTGTTGTCAATCCTGCTTCAGAAGATGTGCTGAGCGTTTGATATATGGTACTCAAGTTAGTAAGTCCTTTACGACCTTTAGCAAGGTGCATTGTTTCATTAAGATTTTCAATGTTATTTAAAGAAACATCCATTTCATTGTTTTCACTTCTAAACTAATTTCGTTTTCACTTCTAAACTAATTTCGCTTTTTGCATCTTTTTTAGTAAACTTTTTTTATTATATTCATTCCGAATTACGTTTCACCAGGCACCAGATAATCAGCATTCATGCTCATAAGGAAAAAACTCTTAAGTAATTCAGGATTGATACAAACGATATCCTTAAAAGGTTATCGATTAATACATTTAGTTGGGTTGTGATGTAAATATAGGTTTATGTTCCAATATTTATTTGTTTTTAAGCATGAAGTTCTGTTCATGCTCAGGTTCCTATACTGCCAGTTCATCACCTTTCGGTGCAAATGAAATCGGATTAAATGTATTTTCGATAAGGAAAGCGTTGTCCTTCACCCTTTCAACTCGAATTCGACGATCGGATGCGTTCAAATCAAACATCAGTCGATTAAACATCTGATCATCAGACGAATCGTTAACATTTTTCTTAATAACAAAATTTGATAATGTGAAATAACTATATTACTCAATCAAATAATTGAAATGGATTATTCTCAGCACATCAAATGTAGTATTAGTATCCAACTCTGTGAGTTCACCAGAAAAAGAACCCATTCCACTCCCGTTGGGATTGAAATTCATACCGATTATACCGCTGTATTGAAATCCTTTTTGGTGTGTGGATTAGCACGGATGACTCACTATTAATCATTTCTTGTCTTAGTATATCAAGGTTATAAAATAAATTAGCCAAAATAATCACTATGAAAAATATATAAGTGATGCATTTGATAATTACTCTAATTAATATGAATTCTATTGCAGGCTGAAATAAAATTATTTTGGGGGGCGGAAATAATGCAGCGACCAATAAATTTCTGCCCCCTTCCTCTAATGCAATACGTTCATCCGACTGATATACATACAAGAAACCCGGAATACAGGATGAATCGCCACGGATAATCTAGACACTTCCGAGCCGTTGATAATATTGCTTTTCATATTCCGTCGGTGGCATCTGAACACTCGAACCATGCCGACGCTTACTGTTATAAAACATTTCGATGTAATCAAAAATATCGCTGCGTGCTTCTTCCCGTGTTCCGTAGATCTTTTTCTTTATCCGTTCACGCTTCAGTAGCTGGAAAAAGCTTTCTGCAACTGCGTTGTCGTGACAGTTACCACGACGGCTCATACTGCCCTCCAGACCGTGTGATTTCAGGAACGACTGCCACTCATGGCTTGTGTACTGACTACCTTGGTCAGAATGAACCAGCACCTGTTTTTGGGGATTACGTCGCCACACGACCATCAAAAGCGCATTCAGAACAATATCTTTTGTCATCCGGGGTTGCATTGACCAGCCGATAACTTTGCGCGAGAACAGGTCAACAACTACGGCCAGATACAGCCAGCCTTCGTGGGTTCGGATGTAAGTTATGTCCGTTACCCAACGTTCATCCGGAGCTTCCGGGTTGAACTGTCGCTGGAGCCTGTTGGGTGTCACGATACTGACTTCACCTTTATGCGCTTGTGGGCTTCGATATCCGACCTGAGCCTTTATCCCGGCACACTTCATCAGCCGCCAGACCCGGTTAATCCCACATTGTTGCCCGCTATCTCGCAGGTCGAGATGGATTTTTCGATAGCCATAAACGCAACCGGACTCCAGCCAGAACTGTTTGATTTGTCCTGTCAGTCTGAGATCCGCCTGAAACCGTAGTGAATGCGGCTGCTGAAGCCAGGTGTAAAACCCACTCGGATGAACATTCAGAATCCGGCAGAGTAGACGAACGGGCCAACAACAGGAGTTGTCACGGATAAAGGCGTACCTCAGTCGGACAGCTTTGCGAAGTACGCCGCGGCTTTTTTTAATATGTCCCGTTCATCAGTAACCCGCTTCAGCTCCTTCTGGAGTCGGCGGATCTCAACCTGAGCATCTGACTGCTCTCTGTTGGTGGAAGAGTCCGGCCCGTATTTCTTTATCCAGGCATAAAGACTGTGGGTAGTGATATCGAGACGTGTTGCGACACTGGAAACAGAATGTCCACGATCAACAACCTGTTTGACTGCTTCAATTTTAAACTCTTCAGGATAACGCTTACTGCTCATGTGCACCTCTCTATAAGCCATTTTAAATGACTCCGAGGTGTCTGTTAAACCTGTGGCGATTCAGATTCTGTCATGCATGATTCAGCTTTCTGTGATGACCTTAACGTTTCTTTTCCTGGGTGAGGCTGGAAACGGCACCCCGAAAGGTGCTGTTATGACCATTACCAGCGGAGCTCAGATGTTGCTATGAATGCCACCTCTTTGACTCGCTCCTGCAAGTCGTAATCGACTTGCATACTGATCGGAATATGAAAATCCGTTACTGTGAACAAATCTGTGTAGCCAATCTCTTGGCGTAACCGTTTCCGGGGAGGCAAGAATCTGTCAGGAGGTCCGAATTGTGAATGCACCCAAGATCGCACCATCTCAGGTTGTAGTGGGGATGGCAGCTCATTAGGAAATTTATAGTTCGTTTTCTTCTCATTCTGTAAAAAAAGCTCAATTGAAAAAAGCGTTGTACCTTCTCGCTTAAAGGCTAAGTAAATTCCTTCATTCATCATGCTTAACGTTAGATCAGGATCTCCCGGGTAGCCTGTCGGCTTGGTCTTGTAGGGAATCAATCCGGCATCAAAAATTTCCTGATATGGCTTACCTAAGTAGCGAATCAATGCTTCGACATTAACGGTCATTAGTATAATCCCTGTTCCTGATTTAATTGATGCATCTTAGCTTTTGCTTCATCGATTTGGCTATCTGTTACGCCACGCTGTTTAAGCTCAGTGCGTATGGTCTCAATGTCGCGTTCTACAGCCGCTCGCAAATCTCTGGAGTCTTGCTGTATTTGCGTAGGACTATTTCTGCCGCCATAAGTGGCACTAAGTTTTTGGTGAATATCAGCAGGAATGATGATAGACGCAACGTCTTTCGCCATACGGTCAATTTCGGCAGGTTTTGCGTCTGGGAATTCACGTCGTAAGTAGGCCCGTACTGCTGCGGCTGAGGGCATGTGATCAGCATGAGTACCGTTTCGTGCTCTACCTGTGAAGTTGCTATATAAGTCAACTTCCAGCAGTTCCACTGGAGGCTTGCTGAGATAGATGTAAATCGGCGGATGGACGTTGCCCGGAAACACCAGAATATAGTCCCGGAAGTCCTTTTCCTCTGGCGGTGGCGTGGTGGTGATGGTCACGCTCTGAATGTCAGGGTGCTCAAGCCCCGGAATTGCTACCGTTCCTGCCTGTGGGCTTTGGTTCCCGGTGTTCCACCCACTGGCATCTGTGTTGCCCGGAGCATCGGCTGGTGTCCATGTTATTTGTACCTTTCCGACCAGTCCATCACCCCAAAAGCGGTATTTCCCGTCAAATCGCTTTTCCATTAGCCTGACTTTCACCTGATCACGCCCACTTTCCGGGCTGGTGTGATAGCCCACGGCTTTCAGCCGCCCGGTTTCCGGGTCTTCCACCCAGTTATAGCGTACCCGTGTTGGTACCGTACCGCCGCTTTGGGCTACCGCGAGCAGTTTCTCCGCTGTCAGCAGGTCAGACTTTTCGCCTTTCAGCATTGAGTGCAGTACTGCCCCCATGACCACGAACGGTAAATTCAGTTCAAACCGGTTTTCCCATACCGCTGGCCCGGACAGGTGTTTCATCTGGTACATTAATGCCTTAGCTGCGTCCTGATTCGCTTTTGCTGTAGCCCCTCCTGCCGTTGCTGCCATTCCGGCTTCGGCTGAACCGCCCATAACAACAGGTGGCGGGGGAAGTGGCATTGCTTCCGCTTCACCAAAGAAGAATCCCGTTACTTTATCAAACAGGGATTTTTTCCTCTCCGGCACGGCATCAATCAGCCCGGAGGTGGTCTTTGTCTTCTTCGCCGCCTGAGCGTGCTGTTCTGGCTCATTGCTGGTTGCCGTTGAGGATGACTCTGGGGGCGGAGAAGCAGGCAGTGACTGGTAAATGCTCATCGCAGCAAAGTTTGCCTGTGGCTCATCCTCGGTTCCGGCATCGGTACATCCGGCCCCACGCAGGCAAGATTTGGCAAAAACTGGTACAGGGGCCAGTTTCACGCTGTCAGACCCTTCCCCCTGTGCTCCGCTCCCGACCAGTGCAGCAGAAGCCTCAGCCTGTTTAGCTTCCCGTTCCCGCTCGGCCACGCGACCGGCATTACAATCACTTTCATAATAGTGTGAAAATACTGTCGGAACGAACCGGGCCCGGCAGGGGCAGGAGCTGTAACTATCCAGCGAACCCGCCCACTCTTTCAGGACACCGCCTACTTCGTAGGTGTCTCCCATGCCGCCACAGACGCGGAAAAGCCCCTCATGCTTCCCGCAAGTCACCGGGTCTCCCTCCCGGACCTGCTGCCGTACAATGCCGCCGATTTCATAATCGGTGTCAGACGCACCGGAAAGAATTCGCCCCCCGCATCTGGTTTTATCCAGATGATACAGAAAGTATCCCGTAGCCATAATCCCTTATTAATCATATTGATATCGCAGGCATAATACCCAAAAGATGACTAAAGCTAAATCAATTGGGGTGAAAAGCGTTCAGTGTGATATAGAGGGATTGTTGGAAAAGGTTGGGCATTAGGCTCAAGGTTTGTGGTTCTCGCTTTACTTCAGACCGGACAAAGACCGGGTACAGACTTGTTTCAATGAATTCATTAGCCATGACGCATGATGGAAATAGTGTCTATTGGGAATTTGAATTCTGACAGATGGGCCTACAGCAACCAGAGGGATTGGTGGCTACTTAAGAGAAATGTTCATGTTGGATGGCAGATGCTGGGGGGTAACATCTGCCGCCAGCGCGACCTGAAATCTACCGGAATCCCAGAAAGCAAAAAACCAGCCCTAAGGCTGGTTTTTCTAAATAGTGGTGCCCGGACTCGGAATCGAACCAAGGACACGGGGATTTTCAATCCCATCACCGAAAATGCCGACAATTTAACCGGATTTTAACATTCGTGTTTCAAGTTTGTAATTCCTGAATTACGTTCAGGATACAAAATGCGTAATGAACAAACTTCGGTCTCTTCCGGGCAGGTTGAGCAGGTAGTTGCTGCTTCTGTTCAGAATATAACCTCATCTGGCAGTTTACCATTTTCGCTGACAAAATTCGCGACACAAATTCTTTCCATCATTTCCACCAAGGGTGGGGAAGGCAAATCCACCCAGGGTGCCTATCTTGCCGGTTTCACCGCCGATGCAGGCCTGAAAACCCTTCTGATTGACGGCGACTACTCCCAGCCGACGTCCTGCAGTATCTACCACCTGGATTATGAGGCCCCCTGTGGTCTCTATGAACTGCTGACGCAGACGGTCGACCTGAGTAATCCTGATAATATTCTTTCCCGCACCTGTATTCCGAATCTGGATGTGATTGTCTCCAATGACCCGGATGAGCGTCTGCCGGGAGAGATACTGCACATCGCGGACGGCAGGATGCGCCTGCGAAATGTACTGCAACACTCTTTGTTCCGGCAGTATGACATCATCATCATTGACTCAAAAGGCGCGGCCGGGGTGATGACCGAAATTGTTGTTCTGGCCGCCAGCAGTGTGGTCGGGGTGATAAAGCCCATTCTGCCCGATGTCCGGGAGTTTCTGCGCGGAACGGTCAGGCTGGTGAACCGCCTGCTTCCCC
>NZ_NAEW01000079.1 GCF_002075345.1 Citrobacter braakii | reverse complement strand
CGTTTTCACTGCCGCTGTTGTCTGTCCGGTCTGACGGGGCCGGCAGGGTTCTGACCGTACCGTCGGTAAACACAAACGTGATGGACGTGACGCTGCCGCGAACGCACGACAGCGTCCAGTCACCGCTCGCCGTGCCCGACACAATGGCACCCTCCACCTCCGGCAGCTCAATCCCGTTGGCCGTCAGGTTGTCCCGGCCAATCATTACTTTAAACGGATAGGGGTCGGTGACCTTGTTATTGACCGGCACCCGTCCCAGCAGCGCCGTCATCGCCGTACTGCCCACCAGGGTTGAATTCTCCGGCAGGGTGTACACCGGGTCGACCGGTCCCTCATCCTGACCGTTGTCCATCCCCTGACGGTGGTTCGCGTTCCGCTCCAGCGCATTTTTCTCCCGGGTTATCGGGTTGTCTTCCAGGAATGAAGTGGCAAAATGAGGTGTCTGTCCCTGCCCGCCCTGCTGCTCCGCCGGTACCACATCCTGCGGGTCAACCCAGCGAAAACCGTCTGTGTCTCCGCCACCGGAGAAACCGGTATCCAGCCCCAGCCCCACGGGAATATCGCTGCCGCCCGTCTGCGCAGTGGATGAGGATGTACCACCCGGCACCAGCCCGTTCAGCATGGCGTTAAACTGGTCCGTCAGCGTGGTTTTCTGCTGCGCCAGAGCCTTCTGTGTCCGGTCTTCTGCATCAGAGACCGCGTCAGCAATACGCTGGTCCACCTGGCCGTTGCCGGCCTGCAGCTTCCGGTTCTCCTCCTTCAGCTCCCGGTTCTCCTTCATAATGTCGCCCTGCTGGCGCTGAACCTCCCCGAGCTTGCCCACCAGGGTATTCAGAGTATCCTGCGGCGTGTCGCCTTCTATTCCCAGCTCCCGCAACTGCTCAGGGGTCAGCTGCGGCAGGGGAACCTGCTGTGTCGTTGTCTTCTCCGGGGTACCGGACGTACAGGCGCGCATGCCAACGGCCGCCGCGGCCAGAACGACTGCCGGGATCAACA
>NZ_NAEW01000078.1 GCF_002075345.1 Citrobacter braakii | reverse complement strand
CGTTTTCACTGCCGCTGTTGTCTGTCCGGTCTGACGGGGCCGGCAGGGTTCTGACCGTACCGTCGGTAAACACAAACGTGATGGACGTGACGCTGCCGCGAACGCACGACAGCGTCCAGTCACCGCTTGCCGTCCCCGACACAATGGCGCCTTCCACCTCCGGAAGCTCAATCCCGTTGGCCGTCAGGTTGTCCCGGCCAATCATCACCTTAAACGGATAGGGGTCGGTGACCTTATTGTTGACCGGCACCCGTCCCAGCAGCGCCGTCATCGCCGTACTGCCCACCAGGGTTGAATTCTCCGGCAGGGTGTACACCGGGTCGACCGGTCCCTCATCCTGGCCGTTGTCCAGCCCCTGACGGTGGTTCGCGTTCCGCTCCAGCGCATTTTTCTCCCGGGTTATCGGGTTATCTTCCAGGAATGAAGAGGCAAAACGGGGAGCCTGTCCCTGCCCGCCCTGCTGCTCTGCCGGTACCGCATCCTGCGGGTCAACCCAGCGAAAACCGTCTGAGTCTCCGCCACCGGAGAAACCGGTATCCAGCCCCAGCCCCACGGGAATATCGCTGCCGCCCGTCTGCGCAGTGGATGAGGATGTACCGCCCGGCGCCAGCCCGTTCAGCATGGCGTTAAACTGGTCCGTCAGCGTGGTTTTCTGCTGCGCCAGAGCCTTCTGTGTCCGGTCTTCTGCATCAGAGACCGCGTCAGCAATACGCTGATCCACCTGGCCGTTGCCGGCCTGCAGCTTCCTGTTCTCCTCCTTCAGCTCCCGGTTCTCCTTCATAATGTCGCCCTGCTGGCGCTGAACCTCCCCGAGCTTGCCCACCAGGGTATTCAGGGTATCCTGCGGCGTGTCGCCTTCTATTCCCAGTTCCCGCAACTGCTCAGGGGTCAGCTGCGGCAGGGGAACCTGCTGTGTCGTTGTCTTCTCCGGGGTACCGGACGTACAGGCGCGCATGCCAACGGCCGCCGCGGCCAGAACGACTGCCGGGATCAACA
>NZ_NAEW01000077.1 GCF_002075345.1 Citrobacter braakii | reverse complement strand
GGACTTTCCTGGCGTACAGAGCAGGGCGCGGTGACGTTCTACCTGACGCAGACGCGAACCTTCCGGTTTGCCTTCCTCAATACACGGACAAGTTCCAGTGCCAGCGTCAGTTCCGGTTCAACCAGTTCGATGGGCACCAGCGGAGGCAGCGGAAGTGGTGATAACTCCGTCTCCGGCGATTCGTCCTCATCGCAGAAAACCACCACGCTCCAGGACCGGGATGCATACGAGGATATCCGTAAAACCATGGAGACCATCCTTACTCCGGAGAAGGGACGCTACTGGCTCTCCGAAAGCACAGGGGTACTGACGGTCACCGACACGCCGCAGGTGCTGGAGACCGTGGCGCGCTATGTGGATGAACAGAACCGCGACATGAACCGCCAGGTTCAGCTCAGTGTGAAAGTACTCAGCGTCAGCAACACACGCAATGAGCAGTTCGGTATTGACTGGAGCCTTGTCTATAAATCGCTTTATCAGGCTGGCGCAACCCTGAACAATGCCGGCGGAGATATTGCCGGAGCAACCTCGGCAGGCGTGTCCATCCTCGATACGGCAACCGGCAGCGCCGCCCGGTTCAGCGGCTCCTCCCTGCTTATCAAAGCGCTCAGCGAACAGGGCGACATCAGTGTGGTGACCTCCCAGGACAGTACCGTCACCAACCTGACGCCGGTGCCCATCCAGATGGCAGACCAGGCTGTGTACGTGGCCCAGTCTGCCACCACCACCACGACCGATGTGGGGGCCACCACCACGCTGACGCCGGGCATGATAACCACCGGCTTTAACATGACCCTGCTGCCGTTGATACAGCCGTCAGGCAACGTCCAGCTGCAGGTGAATTTCAATCTGTCAGACCCGCCGACCATCCGCAGTTTCACCTCAAAAGATGGCAACAGTTATATCGAGATGCCCTACACGAAACTGCGCTCACTGAGCCAGAAGGTGAACCTTCGCGCCGGACAGTCGCTGATTCTGACCGGGTTCAGCCAGGACAACACGTCGGTGAAAAAGAGCGGCACGTTCAC
>NZ_NAEW01000076.1 GCF_002075345.1 Citrobacter braakii | reverse complement strand
GCAACAACGCCCGCACCAACAGTACGGCCGCCTTCACGGATTGCGAAACGCAGACCGTCGTCCATCGCGATTGGGTGGATCAGGGTAACAACCATTTTGATGTTGTCGCCCGGCATTACCATCTCAACGCCTTCCGGCAGTTCGATGGTACCAGTCACGTCAGTAGTACGGAAGTAGAACTGCGGACGGTAGCCTTTGAAGAACGGAGTATGACGGCCGCCTTCATCTTTGGACAGAATGTACACTTCAGATTCGAACTTGGTGTGCGGCTTGATAGAGCCCGGCTTAGCCAGTACCTGACCACGTTCGATTTCTTCACGTTTGATACCACGCAGCAGAACACCAACGTTCTCACCAGCACGGCCTTCGTCCAGCAGTTTGCGGAACATTTCAACGCCAGTACAGGTAGACTTAGCAGTCTCTTTGATACCAACGATTTCAACTTCTTCACCAACTTTGATGATACCGCGCTCTACACGACCGGTAACAACGGTACCACGACCGGAGATGGAGAATACGTCTTCGATAGGCAGCAGGAACGGCTTGTCAATCGCACGCTCTGGTTCTGGGATATAAGAATCCAGGAAGCCAGCCAGTTCGATGATTTTCGCTTCCCACTCTGCTTCGCCTTCCAGCGCTTTCAGAGCAGAACCACGAACGATCGGAGTGTCGTCGCCCGGGAAATCGTACTGAGACAGAAGTTCACGAACTTCCATTTCTACCAGTTCCAGCAGCTCTTCGTCATCAACCATGTCGCATTTGTTCAGGAACACGATGATGTACGGAACGCCTACCTGACGACCCAGCAGGATGTGCTCACGAGTCTGCGGCATCGGGCCGTCAGTCGCAGCAACAACCAGGATCGCGCCGTCCATCTGCGCAGCACCGGTGATCATGTTTTTAACATAGTCGGCGTGGCCCGGGCAGTCTACGTGTGCGTAGTGGCGAGTCGGGGTGTCATATTCAACGTGAGAAGTGTTGATGGTGATACCACGAGCTTTTTCTTCCGGCGCGTTATCGATCTGGTCGAATGCACGAGCAGCACCGCCGTAGGTTTTAGCCAGTACGGT
>NZ_NAEW01000075.1 GCF_002075345.1 Citrobacter braakii | reverse complement strand
TCTCCCCCTGTTTCACCACCACGGCCCGCCCGCAGAACTGCGGGTCGTCCGCCAGCAGCCAGCGCCCGGCATACACCGTTCGGGGCCGCAGTACGGTCATCTTCGTCTGTCTTCGCCGGTACAGCGCCGACAGTCCGTGGTACATCGCCAGCCCCAGCCAGCGAACCAGATACCACAGGTTCATCAGTATGAACTTCAGGACTTTCAGGTACATCATTCTCTCCTCAGTCAGTTCCGCCTACAGAAACCGGAACGCCAGCAGCAGAAGGCCCAGCATGACGGTGCCGGCCAGTTTCAGCAGCAGCGTCATGGCGGTCAGCTTTATCAGCGCTTCACGGTCACGGAAATAACACTCCTCCCGGACCAGCTGGCGGATACGGTCTTCCTGTTTCGGGGTTAACGTGTCACCGGCACAGTCATCATCACAGATGCCTGTACGGGGGGGATTACGGTCGCGGAGACGTTTCCGGACCGGAAATGGATGAATACCGGACATGGTTCTCCTGTCTGAAAAAACGGGAGCCAGCCCCTGACGGGGCATCGCCCCGTAACGTGGATAAGAGCCCGTCGGATGTCGGGCTGAAGTGTACAAATCCTCCCTGCAGTCAGTTGTGCGGGAGCCCCGACGGGCTTCCCCGCACGGGTTAACGTTACATTATGCCGCCGAACAGATGTTCAGCGGCGCCAGCAGATATTCCGCAGCCTCTCTTGCCTTACTGCAGGCGCGGAACAGCGCTTTTTTGTCGGCCTTCAGCACCCGCAGCCAGCCGTCGATATAGCTGTCATGCTGCACCTCACCATATATACCCAGTTGCGCGCACAGAAATGCGCTGCCGGTCTCGGCAATCAGCTCTTCCAGGGCATACGCATCATCCCCTTTCTTATGGGGAGCACTGATACCCTCCCGGTCAAGCCGTTTACGGTGCCCGGTACTGTGTACCATTTCGTGTAACAGCGTGGACCAGTAGTCCGCCTCTGAGTCAAACTGCGACGTCAGGGGCATGACTATCCGGTCTGCCACCGGGGTGTAGTACGCCCGGTCCTGGAAACGGGGCTCCAGCTGTACACCGGTTGCCTCCAGCATCGTCTTAACATCCGCCAGACGTTCGGGGGAAAC
>NZ_NAEW01000074.1 GCF_002075345.1 Citrobacter braakii | reverse complement strand
ATGCCAGTCCGGTCGCTGGCAAACGAATAAAAATGTCTGGCGATCCGTCAGCCGGTTTACCTTATATCCGAAGAATTCAATGAACCTTGGGAGATTCAAACTTTGCATAAATTCCTTCCGTATTGACGGGAGGGAAATGGCGCAAACCGAAGTTATCCCGACAGATGAACCAGATGCCAATGGTGAAATGAACTGGCTGGCAAGTAACCAGACGCAGTATGCATATTACTATATGGGGATAACCTGTTTTCGTTAACTTTGTTGTACTGCGTACACTCGCCTTTATTATCGACTCAGCCCGCCCTGACAATGTAGTTAAACGCCACGTTTTTGGGGCGGACTTCCTGAGGGCCTGGGTAGTAGTACGTCATACCGTGGTGGTGACCTTTCAAATCTCCCCCCGTACTGGCTGTCATATTACTCTGATCCCCCTGATAGCTGAGGACGCTGCGACCCGGATCCAGCCCGCGGCCGTTATCAAGGCCACGGATAAATACCCCTCTCAGATCGGGCAAAACGCAACCGGGATAAGCGCGTGCCAGTTGAGGGTATGAACCACAGGAAAAACGCTGTCCTGCCATCAAAAAATAGCCGGGGGGAGGCGTCGTCGAAGGCCACGGGATTGGGCTTCCAATGGGGTAATTGTCAATCCCGCTCCAGCGACCGGACTGGCATTTGAGGCAAAATGCCAGTCCGGTCGCTGGCAAAAAGACCCTGCTGTTTTAGAACAACGTGAGTGTTTCGAGACCGGAAATCACAACGGACGCGACTTCCGGGAACATCGTTGTCCCACAGGGTGGTATGCAGCGGGCCTTCGCTTTTCGGGCCACAGACGCGAGGAATCGACGTATATGATTACATGCTGTCATTGAGTGGTCATGAGCGGTCAATCCCTGGCACACCATGCAATTGCCTGCATGCAAGTACCACCAGTAACACCACCGCCAGTATATATTTTCCAGGCATTTTCAGATGGGGAGGGCATCGAAAGATCAGGGGTGTTCCAGCCACTACCACCAGTCCATCTGGAAAGAACGAATCCCCCGGATATCAACTGTTTTCCTGCAGGGCAATATGCTTTTGATTCAATAAACTTACCGCATGCGTTGTTGCCATTTACCATCTCGAACGCGGTAATTTTACTACTTGCCGCCCACACACCGGACTGGCAT
>NZ_NAEW01000073.1 GCF_002075345.1 Citrobacter braakii | reverse complement strand
ACTGACGTCAAAGTTACCGTACTTCCCGTTCACCACCCCGGCGCTGTTCAGGTTGTTGCCGCCCATATCTATCGACGTGTGCATTTTGTTCAGTTCCGGCCGGCCGTTCACCTGAAAACGGTACAGACGGTCACTGTCCTCCCGCGCTCCCGTCAACGTCTCCGGACTCAGCAGAACCGCGATATGACCGTTACCCCCGCTGGTCCCGAATCCTGCCAGCGGTACCGTCCAGCTGTTCATGGCACCCACGGCCGTCCGCCCGTCACGGATATAACCGCCCAGACCAGCACTGATATCCAGCGATATCTGCCGCAGCGCCTTATACGGCAGCGGCTGACCGCCCGTGGTCAGCACCAGGCCCTGCAGCAGTTCCGCATGCTGCGCGTTACGTATCAGCAGCGCTTTTAACTGCTGGCCGTTACTGTTGGTGTTCCGGAATCCCGCCGGTAAAAATCCGGTATTTTTCAGCATCTGTGCCGTCACCGTGACCGGCTTCGTGGTGGTGCTCGCCGCCTGTACCTGTGCGTAATAACGTCCGCTGTACGACTCCACCGCCTGCGTGAACCGGCTCGTCTGTGCCGCCATCAGCTGCCACTGGCGAGATTTCAGGTAATCCTTCATATATCCGGATGCCATGGTCGCCATAATCAGCACTATCAGCAGCGCGGCTGCCACGCCAACCATGGCAAAACCGCGGTCCTGCCCTGCGATACGTTTTTCTGGTTTCATCACGCCACCCACAGCGGCTGGTACAGCCACTGGATTAATATCAGTACACAACCCGCGCTCAGCCAGGGCCCCAGCGGACCACCGGCACGCATACCTGTTCCCACAGTCAGATGCCAGGCCACAAAACCCGCCAGCGCGGTTATCAGCGCCATCATCGCTCCCGGTAAACCCAACCAGGCCACCATGCCGGTTATCATCCACAGGTCTCCTGTCCCCAGAATGTCGCCCATACGCCGGAGCTTCCCGGTGTGTTGTCCCGACGGTATCGAATACAGGAGTATCAGCGTCATCAGCCCCGTGATGGCGGGACGTATCAGCAAGACTGACAGGGGCGAGTCTGTTATCCCTGTGGCCAGCAGACCGGCAACCAGGAACGTCACCGTCATCCGCCGCGGCAGCCAGCCGCTTGCCGCGTCACACACACCCAGTTGCAGCAGAAACCCTGACATCAGCAGGGCGTGTATCCGCTCAGCAGGAGACACTGG
>NZ_NAEW01000072.1 GCF_002075345.1 Citrobacter braakii | reverse complement strand
AACGTTTTTAATAATGATCATTTATCCCTCAGATGGCATGCTTACGGCCTTTTGCAGGAAGGAAACTCATGCTTATTGGTTATGTGAGGGTATCAACAAATGACCAGAACACGGCACTACAACGAAATGCGCTCGAGTGTGCAGGATGTGAACTGCTTTTCGAAGACAAGATCAGCGGTAAGGTGTCCGACAGACCAGGATTAAAAAAGGTGCTCCGGACGCTATCTGAAGGCGATACGCTGGTGGTGTGGAAACTGGATCGGCTCGGGCGAAGCATGCGACATCTTGTTGGGTTAGTGGAGGAACTGCGGGAGAAAGGTGTTAACTTCCGGAGCCTGACGGATAGCATCGATACGAGTACGCCTATGGGGCGCTTCTTCTTTCATGTAATGGGCGCGCTGGCCGAAATGGAAAGGGAGCTTATTGTCGAACGCACCCGGGCAGGTTTAGAAGCTGCACGCGCGGAAGGTCGCATTGGTGGCCGTAGGCCAAAACTAACGGATGAGCAGTGGGCGCAGGCAGGGAGACTAATCGCTGCAGGGGAAACGCGTCAGCGTGTGGCAATAATTTACGATGTAGGAGTTTCAACACTATACCGAAAATTTCCTGTTGGCAGGGATTAGACCTGATGCAGGTCGCCGGTAAAGATTGATGCTGGCAGCCTGCATAACTTTACAGCCCAACCTGGCGAACTGTCGGGAACTCAGACACCAGCCACATATCGGCCTCTTCAAACATATCCTCCAGCATGCGGTTCAGCTTTTCCCGATCGCTTTTGCTGGCATCGCTATTCAAGCCGTTCGCCTGCATCGGCTTCACCTTCACTTCGGCATCAGGGAAAATCTGGTGCACTCGCTTCGTCAACTCAGCCAGGATGATCTCTCTGGCCCCCGCCAACCCTTCAACATTACGCTTGTCATAAACCAGTTCAACGAACATAAAAGCCTCCGGAAACTACTGTGATTGCATACAGTATTCTTACTGTAAAAATAAACAGTGTCAAGGAGAGCGTAGCGCGAAGAGGTGATGTATTTTTGTTACCCTTAGTTACAAATAGAAAAACCCCAGACTGTGAAATCTGGGGTTCTTTTAAAGTGCACGTGCATTTCACGTGCATGTTTTTGTCTTTTCTCGGTCTGCCTGCTGTCTGGTCAGTGTCCGTAAGTGGCTGTTTTTATTGCCGCTGTCCGGTTGCAGTCCTATCAAAAGTGGTGGAGCTGGCGGGAGTTGAAC
>NZ_NAEW01000071.1 GCF_002075345.1 Citrobacter braakii | reverse complement strand
GGCAGCCGTCGCGAGGACTCCGCCAGGGACACCGAATACAGCGCTTCTGCCGGGACGCCATACTCTTCTGCCACCTGCCGGTAACCTTCAGGCACCGGGCTGCCGGCCGGTAACGGTTGCCCCTGTGCCTGTTGTGCTGCTGCAGGCGATGAAAATCCTGCCGTTAATATCATCAGTAAACCGGCTGAAATGTTCAGAATGCCACGATTTGCCATCCGTCCTCCCCCTGCTGCAGCACCACCGGCATACGGCCCTGTCCGAATTTCAGCCAGTTGCCGTTATCATGATTCAGGGTTATCTGACGGCTGCGGACCTTATCCACCGGAATATGGTGCGCCAGCGCCCACTGGCGGATGACATCATCACTGCCGCCACTGTCCACCAGGTAGATATCCACCGGCCGGTTGTCGGCAAGAACGGCACTCAGCCTGGCGTCACACTGCAGGCAGCTCTCACGTCTGACAAACAGCGCCAGACGCCCGTGCGAGTCGTGCGCCACGCCGGTCGCGTTCCCCATATTCACCGGCAGGACGCCCGGATACAGTCGCTTCCAGGCCGCGTCAACTTCACGCTGAAACGCCAGCTCCTTCTCCACCCGCTGGTATTCCTGTTTCACCCACAGCTCCGCCATCTGCCGGCGTTCAGCGGCAGATTCCGACTCCAGGCCCAGCGCCATCACCGGGTCAATCCCCGGCGACTGGATACCGCGGGGCCCATTCATCACATCCCGGTACTGCTGCCACTGTGTGTCGCTGAGTCCCCAGACCGCCGACTCCCGGGCGCTGTTGTCTGTCTGTGTCTGCTGTACCTGCGAGGTCACCGTCTCCGCCTGGCGGGCACCAGTACTGCCGTTATGTCCGGCGCTGACCGATGCCGCGGCAGAACCGCACATCGCCGGCACGAAGCAGGCCAGCGTCATGGCAGTCAGCGTTATTTTTTTCAGCATTCGCATCGTTATCTCCCCCCCGCCCGGCTATGGCGTCAGCTGCTGTATGCGACCGTTAACCTGAAACGCCGCCCGGTTGCCGTCGGTACTGACCAGCGTCCAGCCCCGGTAACTCTCCCCGGGAACCAGCATATGCAACTGTGACCAGTCACTCCCTGCCCCGGCAGGCAGCACCACCGCATACGCCTGTCCGCCCCGGCGCTCCACGCCCGTCAGGACGAACGGCGGCGTGAGGGCGCGGGAAACCACGGGAGTTTTCACCGGCGCGGAAGAGGCAGCCGGCTCACGGCGGGCCTTCAGGGACGGTTTTGTCGCTGTACCGGCTGACTTTTCTTCCCGCTGCGCTTTCCATTCTGACAGCGCATCAATACGGGAGACCTGCTCATTCAGCCGGGACGACAGC
>NZ_NAEW01000070.1 GCF_002075345.1 Citrobacter braakii | reverse complement strand
TCTCAGTGTCAGAATCACCACCACCTCAGACGGTACCGGCAACTGATCGGCCCGGAAGCCATCGTCCGGAAGACGGGTCTGCATTGCTGTTTATTTCCTGCCGGCAACCGGCATACCCATATATAAGCAACTGTCTTGAACGTAAAAATTATGGAGCAACATGATGGTACGATTCATTCCATTCTTCGTTCTTTCTGAACATCGCATTCAGGATGGTCAGCAGTTTGCGCATACAGGCAACCAGCGCTACTTTTTTAGGTTTTCCTGCTGCAACCAGCCGGGTATAAAACGCTTTAATAACTGGATTGCAGCGGGTTGCTACGAGTGCGGCCATGTACAGCGCAGTTCGCACACCCGCCCGACCACCAAAGATGGTTCGTCGGCCTCTCATCGTGCCAGAGTCCCGGTTTACCGGGGCAACGCCCACGAGAGCGCTAATTTCTCGTCTCGAGAGACGCCCCAGTTCAGGAACCTCGGCCAGCAGTGCGGCCACTGTCATGGCACCGATGCCCTTAATGCTACTCAATCGCTCAGAGAGCTCTTTGAAGTGGCTTCGGATATGGTTATTCATATCGTCATCGATCCGCGCAAGCTCGTCTTCCAGCGCTTTGATGATGGTATTAATGCTTTTTCTGCTTTGTGGGTGAGCAGGGTGCAACCTGTTTCGCTCAGCAACCTGCATAGCGATCAACTGCCGTCTGCGAACTACCATTGCATTGAGAACCTGACGTTCTGCATCCGGCAAAGCCCGGATAAAACGGCTACGTTCCGGATGGCGATTGATAACCTCGGCCATCTGCGCAAGTACTCTCGCATCAATACGGTCGGTCTTCGCCAGGTATCCCATAGCACGGGCAAAGTCACGAGCCTGCCGGGGATTGACCACAGCGAGCTCAAAACCTTCGGCCTGAAGGGCACAGGCAACAGCAGCTTCAAGCCCTCCGGTAGCTTCCATCAGCACAAGCGCAACGGAGTGCTTCCTCAGCTCAGCAATGATGGAATCAAAACCGTCAGCGTCATTGGCAATCGAAAATGGCTCAATTGTGCTGCTGGCAGCAATGTCCAGCGTTGCTTTCGAAACATCAATACCTACACAGAGTGGACCTGGCAGACTCATTATTACCCATCCTTGCAAATGCGTTATGGAGTACGGACAACTGTTCGGGTTTCAGATGAGTGGCTCAGCGTATGCGCCAGTCGCTTATTTACGGGCTTAAAACCCCAGGAGGAATCAGGCTGCATACACCGTGCCAAATCTATTCATCGTTATGTTAGCTAAATTTCAAGATACAAGGAGGAGCAACCGTGAATTACTCACTGTCACAGTCATCCAACCAGTTGCTGTTCACCCTGATTGCCGAGCTGAAATCCGGAAACCTGAAGCGCGGTGAAGCCCTGGGGCTGACGCCCGAAGAGAT
>NZ_NAEW01000006.1 GCF_002075345.1 Citrobacter braakii | reverse complement strand
GAGCTATCGACTGAAACAGAAACGAAAGGCTGGGGTTATAGCGGAAGCTAATCCTGAGTAAAACGGTGGATCAATATTAGACCGTCGGTGGAGATGTAAGTGGATCACTTTTTACCCGTCGTTGACAAAAAGGGTAAGGTGTGTGCATTGATTTATCCTTTGTCAGGTGGAGTACAAAGGATTGGGATAAGATGTAATTTTTAAGAGAAGCAGGGATACGGCAGATACAGGGAACTATGTATCCTGGGGAATACAGGCAGGGTTGCTTGTTGGGGGAAGGCGCTGTGAACAGGGTGGTATAGAAACAGGGAGTGCCCCTTAATTATACTAAAAACCCAAATGTTCATATCAGCTGTTTGAGGATTCTAATGAGGTGAACAGAGGAGGATAGTAGAGTAAAAACTACAGGAAGAATGCAGTCATAAGTCAGAGTATTATCACAACAAAATCAGTAGGATATTAGTAAAAAATCAGTCATTCTGCAGGTTTGTGACTCGACTCCACCACACAAAAAGCTACTCATGCTAATCTGTTTTTGGGAGTCAGACGCAGAGGGAAGAGACGATGTTGCATTACGATATGATCCGTTACGAGATCATGTATTTAAAAATGCTTGGTGCGCTTTCCAACACTGATTACTCCTTGCAGTGGAGTACTTATGATTCGCCGGATCAGTTTCGACATTTAATCTCTGGGATCCTTGAACGGCATTTCCTGGGCGATCAGGACAGGATCAAAGCTGGCCGGAAAACTCTTAAAAAATGGGCTGAGTTGCTACTGATTGATAAAGATTATTTTGATTGTTTCAAAGGTACACCAAGAGCATTGTGGTTTGCTCACCATTATATTTTTGAATATCCAGTATTACCTGCAGGGTTGGCACTAGGTGGTTTGGGGGATGGCTTTGATTGTTCAGGTGGTTTTAATTCTCTTTTACTGGACGATAATATCTTCACAAATCTTGATTTCGCTAATTTGAATATCGACCTGGACGGTATTGATTGGGACCTGATAAAAAATCCACAGGTTATTGCTTCGAAAAAAACGAAACGTGTTTTCTCCCGGTTTTATCTGAACGCGGGAGCAAGTACCGATTTGTACAACCCAACTCCGGTAACTGAGCGTGAACTCATCAATGGTGTCATGAGGTACATTGATGAAGCTCCATGCTCACTTGGAGATAAGATCTCTTATTTCAAAAAACTGCATGAGCGCTGGCTTGAGCAATATGATTTTTTTCTGGCAGATTTTGACTGGATATCACGTGATGATGAAACTCAGTTAGTATATCTCTGGGACTATCTCAAAGGAAAAGAACGAATAGCAGGCTATCTACGCCCATATAACACGTCTATGCGTTATGACATGGTTATTGCTGCTATAGATGTGTGGAATGTCCAACCTGAAGAGAAGCTGGAGTTTATTGAGAAGATGAAACATGCCTGGCAGTCATCAAAATCTTATCGGCGATCTGCTAAATAGCGTTGTGTCCCCCGTGGTTTTATCGTCTGATATCTCAATGTAGTGATTGATTCTGAGTCGATTCGGGGGCCTCTTACAACTGCCCTCATAGCTCGTTATTTTATAGCTCCTACTCATAAACGATTACCATGGCCATGTTGAGCGGTTGCCTGGCGCTATTGGAGCATCTACCTGTGACACCAAGCGGACAACCTGTTAAAGCTTAAGGTCAGCTTTGAGCGAGAAGCAGATATTCATAGTCTTTTACAGCCAGATGGAGGTATCGCTAACTTCGCCGTTTATCAATAAAGTAGGAGCAGGTCAGGTGCATAATGTTCTATATCTGCTGGCTGCGATGATACAGTTCGGCAATCCAAGGGGAATGTTTACCCTTTTCATAAACCATGTGCAGCTCTTTTCGGGGACGAGTAACGCCTACATAAAAGAGGCGACGGGCCTC
This sequence comes from Citrobacter braakii, assembly GCF_002075345.1. Lineage (GTDB taxonomy): Bacteria > Pseudomonadota > Gammaproteobacteria > Enterobacterales > Enterobacteriaceae > Citrobacter > Citrobacter braakii. The sequence continues at coordinate 341,870 of NZ_NAEW01000006.1, read as the reverse complement.
GCGAAGGGCATTATCTGAAGTTAGATCTCGCTTACTCGGGAAGTCATATTTATTTACCCCAAACATTATGGCTACATCAAATTCTCGGCCTTTTGCACTATGAAGAGTGCTAAGGGTGATGCGTCCAGTTCCTTCTACTTTCCCAGCGAATATATCCAGAGCCACATCCAGTCCCCTGAGGGGATCGGTTCGTTTCAGTAACTCAGAGATGACATCCCATTCCTGCTGAGTGTTCTGTGAGATAGCCATCCAGCCGGTGATGAGCTCATCATTTAAACGTCTCAGCCACTCGTGAGCACTTTCCGCTTTATCAATTCCGTTTCGTAAAAAAGTGATGAGCTGTACGGTCAGTAATTGTTCTTCAGCACGGCTTGCGCGGCGGCCATAAACAAGAAAGAGCGCCTGACCCAGTAAGAGGTTAAATAGTGGAGAGGCTTCTTTCCATCCCCCAGTTACCCACTGACTGCAGGCTTCGATGAAACGGGCAAGACGAGAATTGCGCTTAATGAGAGCATTACTGTCAGCACGTATTATGGCAATATTTCTGGCCTTGAACTCATCCGCAACTTTATCGCCAAGCCAGGCTGCCCGGTAAAGAACCCCGATGCGTTCAGGATGAAACCCTCTTTCAAACAACGAAGGAATTAGATCATGAGCGATAAAATGCGCCTGTGCGTCATAATCGCCATTAATCCCATGGAATCCTAACTCTCCCTCTGGATTACCATCGGGGCCAACATAATCGCGGTCTTCTCCCAGCGCCCCTAGTGATGCCCTGATAATTTTCGCGCCAGATCGATAGTTGAAGCGAAGACGGAACGGTCTTACATCTGCCCGTGAAACAAGACTATCCAGTAGCCCTGGATTTGCACCATTAAATCCGTAAATGGACTGATCTGCATCACCGACCGCAAATAATCGTATTCCGCCGTTAAAGCACAGTAGCAGAACCAGCTCATGAAGAGCGTGCCCAAGATCCTGATATTCATCTACAAACAAAACAGGATAGCGCGACCGGATAGCATTACGTACCCATTCATGCTCGCTAATAATACGAAAAGCGATGAGTGGCATATCATCAAAGTCAATCAGTCCTAAGCGCCGAAGTTCTGCCTCATAACCTTCAATAAAATCTGCCAGCTCCGGATTGTTATTCCGCCAAGCCGGTAGGAGTCGGTTCACATCCCGGCGTCGTTTCTCTTCTGCAAATTTCCACCGTGCATGAGGATCTCCGACAGAACCGAATCTAGCCTGGTAAGCCACTTCAACAGCCGCGCGACTCTCATCTCTGGTCGCCACACGAAAATCATCCGGCAGCAAACCCGGTATACATCGTGAGTAGGGGATTAAAACCTGATTTAATGCAAAGCTATGCACGGTGCCAATAAAGTTCCGCTCATCGCCACTGACCTTAAAGCATGCCAGACGTCCTTCAAGTTCAGAAGCGCATTCATTGTTGTAAGTAATACAGGCCACGCCTCGGGGGTCAGCGACCTCTTCAATCAGGGCACGTGCCATGGCAGTCGTAAGTGTTTTGGTTTTCCCGCTGCCTGGCCCAGCAATAACTACGCAGTGGCCGGGGTATGTGGCCGCAGCGTACTGTTCTCTGTTCGGCAATAGCTCATTCAGAGCCTCTGAAAGTGCGCGGCGGTCAGACATTCGACACCACATATTGAATAGCTGAAGCAATATACTCCGGCGGCGCAAGCCCAGGTGCTTTTTGCTTCAGCTTGGCAGCCAACCGTCCTTTACCTATGTCAGATATCATCGCGAGAAGTTGCGTCGGGTCTGGAGCTATACCGGCACGCCATGAAGCAATCCTTGATGAACGTAACACACCAAATCCCTGTTCATCGAGGATATCAAGCAGCGCTTCTTTGAGGCCTGCCGTATTGGCTACAGCGACTTCAAATGTCTGATCGTTTAAAAAAATGCCAATCCTTTCAAATACAGGCTTACAGACTTCATAAGAACTGTTATTGAACCAATTAATATTTTCTGGGGTTAATTTTCCCGGTTTTTCCGATACATCACTATATGCTTGCCAGATACCAATTGAACGGGTTTTACCCATCGGTTGTTTCGTACCATCTAGTGGGTCCCAGTCGGTTACGACGGAAAAAGGTAGTCCGAGGCTGGCTGCCAGCTTCACGTATGGTTCAAAATTAACTCCCGCTACGTTACATACCGTGATCCCTAGCTGGTCGAGATTGATCCCCATGGCCTGTGCGAAACCTGGAAGTAAAACCTCCTCAGCATCGCCTTCAACAAATATTACCCCGTTAGCAAAAAGCAGCTCCGATCTGGTTGCTGTTAAATATCGTTCAATGTCGTCGAGTTCTTCACTGGTTACTGGCAGATCGGCTAGGGAAAAAGCTCGAGATCGCCCTTCAGGATCCCTGCAAATGCGAACAACAGAACGAAGAGGAGCAATGGTTGCCAGAGTGGGAGAATGGCTCGTTACAATCAAAGACTGATCTTTGTCTGCATTATTGAAGAGTTTGTCAAAAACAGCGCGCTGAAGCTGTGGGTGAAGATGTGCTTCGGGTTCTTCAATACAAAGCAGGGAGAAATTACGTTCATTCTTTTCACGTCGCCATGCAAACTCTGCTAGCTTGAGTGATATCAGAGCCACGTTCGCAGAACCTAGGCTCGCTTCAATAATGCCTCTCTTTCCATCATCAATGAACATAGAGATAGAACGCATTAATCTGAGAGGGTCAGCAGGCGCAAAACGGAGGCGGGCATCTAAATCGTGAGCAGTTCCAGCCAGGTCAAGAATGCCACCACGAAGAGAATCTTCGAGATCCTTAATTGATGGGAACTTCTCCATGGTTTCCGTTGCTGCCTGAAGCTCAGTTGCTACGCGATCCAAATCGGCTCGGCTCAGTGAAGAGAATGCATCTTCCAATAAGGGGCGTAGCGGAGAGTTTCGCCAGGAAGCAAGTTGTGCTTCTGCATCGCGTAACGCGTCCAGCATATCAATGGAGATCCGCCGCCTGACGCGTCCTGGAATGGCTCGCGATTCCTGACCTCCGCCAAAAACAATAAACTCACAGTCCTCACCCGAACGTGGAGCCCCATCGACTTCTTCCTTTTTACGAAAAATGTAGCTCAACCTTGCTACGGTAGGATCCTCTGCGATGCGAAAATCGGTCAACAGAGCTGAGAGGGAAGGGTCACTGTCGAAATCGGCGAATTCAAGGTGCACCTCAATTTGAGGGTTTGATTCAAGGTCGCAGCCATCCCAGAAATCTGACAGCTTAAGCTGCCTGGCTGAATCAGGCAGAGTAGGATCAATAACCAGTCGAATTGCGAAAAGCAGATTACTTTTACCGACACGATTTTCCCCCAATAACACAACATTACCTGCTAGGGGAATATCAGCCGCCTCAAAATTTCTAAAGTTGCGGATTCCGAGTTTTGATAAATACATAAAACTCCCTCTAAATGCATTACACAGGCTTTGGAAAGGCGTGCTCTGTCAAAAAGCTCATAAAATTTAACAGCGAAGGTTCTGAGCAATCTAACTTTATTCTTTTCTTATCATCGGCTGTTAATTGCAAGAGTTCAACACTTGGATTTATGACTTACTGTAGTGGGTGCAGCTCATTACGTCTGCTTATGGCACGCCAGCGGACATCGTTCAGTCCTGGACTGCGCAAGGTTCTTTGCATGTTAATCTAAAATTCCAAGTAATTTCAGATAGATATTATCTCCGTGAATCCCCGCCTTCCTGACTGGAACGCGGGATTTTTAATTTTTCACGCTGAGACTACAGTATGAATAAACCTGATGGCCTGCAGGCCTTTGAGCAACCGCTCGCGTCGCTTCCGCACACGCTTCGCCAGCTTATTCTTGAACGTATCCAGAACCTGACCCACTACGAGCCGGTGATTGGCATTATGGGCAAAAGTGGTGCTGGTAAATCCTCTCTTTGCAACAAATTATTCCGGGGCGAGGTGTCGCCGGTGAGTGACGTGAACGCGTGTACTCGCGACGTACTGCGCTTCCGGTTACGTAGCGGGCGTCACAGTCTGGTAATTGTCGATTTACCGGGTGTAGGTGAAAACGGGCGGCGGGATCATGAGTACCGGGCCCTGTACCGTCGTATGCTGCCGGAGCTGGACCTGGTGCTGTGGGTCATTAAGGCTGATGATCGGGCACTGACCGTGGACGAGCAGTTCTGGCACGGCGTGGTGCAACCTTACAGGCAAAAGGTACTGTTTGTGGTTAACCAGGCCGACAAAATCGAACCCTGTCATGAATGGGATAGCGCGATCGGCACGCCCTCGCCACAACAACAGGTAAATCTTAAAGCGAAGCAGGCTGCGATTATGGCAATGTTTAAACCGCATCATCCGGTCTGTGTGGTGTCCGCCAGCACTGGATGGGGCATTGAGGATATGGTGGCAAACATGATGTGTTGTCTGCCTGACCGCGCCACCAGCCCGGTGGTGACACAACTGCAAGGGAGACTCTGCACAGAGCCGGTAAAGTCGCAGGCCCGTGACAGTTTCGGTGAAGCTGTGAGCCGGGTTTTTGATACGGCTGAGTCATCGTCGTTCCTGCCTGCATCGCTGAAAACGGTGATTCGCACCGTGCGTGATGTGGTGGTGTCCGTCGCCCGTGCCGTCTGGGACTGGATTTTCTTCTGAAACCAGACTTTATACTCCCCCCTGTCATCCGTGGGCATGAGCCTCATTCACAGACCCACTTCTTTTAATCAGAACACCCCGTTACTCCCGCTTCGTGGCACCGGATACCTGAGTCCCTGTTCTGTCACACATTTTCCCCGAAAGGGATGACAACCCTTGCCCTTATTAATAGAATGTAACGATCGATAACTATTTTATCGATCGTTATTATCGATCGATATCTAAAGGCATCTGCTCAGTCTGCAGTGCGCCAGGTACGCCGTTGCGGGCGCTGGCTCCGGATTTTCTGAAATGGCTAAGGAATGAAAAATGAAAATGAGGTTTGCAGTTTTTGCGCTGGTCTTCAGCGTCAGTCTCAGTACCGCAGCCCGGGAACGAGCCGATATTCCGGCGAATACCATCTGGTCGTTTAAGGACCCTGGTGGTCGGGTGTTATGGGATGTCTGTGGTGGAAAACAAAGCTCCTGCACCATTGTGTTGGCGGCAACGAACAGGGTGGCCATCGTTAATCGTAAATCCACTAACGGCTGCGCCCTGGGGGATTTTTACGTAGTGGGCAAACCCGAAAAAGCCTGGAACCAGTACGACACGGGGACCTGCAGCAGCAATGCTTACTTCAGTCAGGGGACCATGAACAACGGGCAGTACCGGACTATCGATGTCCGTCTCAACGGGGAACTGGTAAAACGATTCCCCGTGGAATACTGGTCGCTGGTGAAATCCTTTTCGGGTAGCAACCGGCCAAAATGGAAGGACAAGACGACAGACAGATAAGAGCGTTGATGAAATTAATTAAGGTTGTCCGGGTTACCGGTGCGCTTCAGCGCGCCCTGACGGATTCCCTCCCTCTGATGTTAATGAAAGGAAATCACTTATGCGTTTATCTCATGCCGCCCTGGCGGTCGTTATGCTGGCCTCAGCCTCCGTTGCACAGGCCATCCCCAATATGTGGAGCAGCGGCTTCGCTCAGGGGGTGACCGAATACATCATCACCAGTCCGGAGAAAGTGGTCTTTAATCTTAACTGCACTACCAGCCCCGATGAGCAGAATGTGCTGCAGCACAGCGTATACCTGACCCTGCCCGACGGTACCTTGCTGAATTCTCACGATGACGGAACCGACATCACCGTGGTGATGGATGACAGCCAGTATCCGTTACCGTCATCCCTGGGCTGGCGAAACGGTGATAATGCCTGGGTGTCATTTATTGACGCACTGGGGCAGGCAGCAAATTTCGATGTTTATGTCAGCGATAAAAAAGTAGGCACTTTCAGCCCGGGTCTGAAGAATACGCAAAAAGAGCTGTCTGACCTCAGTGAGTGCCGGACCACACACTACAGCGATTAATTATTCACACTTCAGACCTCTCCAGCCCGCTACGCACCAACACCAGATAGCAACAGGCCATGCTCCTTCGGGAACATGGCCTTTTTTGTTTTTATTTCATTATCAGATAAGGAGTTAGCCATGCGATTAGCCAGCCGTTTTGGCCGAATAAATCAGATACGCCGTGACCAGCCTCTGACCCATGAAGAACTGATGAGTCATGTTCCCAGCGTGTTCGGGAGTGACAAACATGAATCTCGTTCAGACAGGTACACCTACATCCCGACCATTACCATCCTCGAAAGCCTGCAGTGCGAAGGTTTTGAGCCGTTCTTTGCCTGCCAGACAAAGGTTCGCGACCAGAGCAAGCGGGAACACACCAAACACATGCTTCGCCTGCGTCGTGCCGGTCAACTGACCGGGCATCAGGTTCCGGAAATCATTTTGCTCAACAGTCATGACGGCTCCTCAAGCTATCAGATGCTGCCGGGGCTATTTCGAGGCGTCTGTACCAACGGTCTGGTCTGCGGCCAGTCATTCGGAGAAGTGCGGGTACCGCATAAAGGCAATGTCGTCGAGAAGGTGATTGAAGGGGCTTACGAAGTGCTCGGTGTGTTTGACCGGGTGGAGGAGAAGCGCGATGCAATGCAGTCACTGGCACTGCCAGAACCAGCCCGTAACGCCCTGGCGAATGCCGCGCTGAAGTATCGCTTTGGTGAAGACCACCAGCCGGTCACGGTATCGCAGTTGCTGACTCCGCGTCGTCGGGAGGACTACAGCGATGACCTGTGGACCGTTTACCAGCGCGTGCAGGAGAACCTGATGAAAGGTGGTCTGTCAGGGCGAACCGCTCAGGGGAAAAGCAGCCGCACCCGTGCCGTTACTGGCATCGCTGGCGATGTGAAACTCAATCGCGCCCTGTGGGTTATGGCAGAAAACATGCTCGATTTTTTCGGGCGTTAAACAACCGTTCCGGCATAAGGAGATAGTTTAATGAATACACAAAATCATCAGTTCGCGGAGCATACCGCAAATACTGCCTCAGTGGTCCCGGACGAGTTACGCATCGGCTTCTGGCCGCAGCACTTTGGCTCCATCCCACAATGGATAACCCTTGAACCTCGCATTTTCGCCTGGATGGATCGGCTGTGTGCCGATTACCACGGTGGTATCTGGAACTTTTCGACGCTCAGCAACGGCGGTGCTTTTATGGCTCCCGAGTCAGAGCACGATGAGAAGTGGACATTGTTCAACAGCATGAACGGCAATGGCGCAGAGCTTACCAGTGAAGCTGCAGGGATGGTCGCCTGCCTGATGGCTTACAGCCACCACGCCTGCCGCACCGAGTGTGACGCTATGACTGGACACTATTATCGCTTACGCGACTACGCGCTAAACCATCCGGAATGCAGCGCCATTATGCATCTTATAGACTAAGGAATGCCTGACATGAATACTGTATTATCCCCGGAGTCATCGCAGCCTGAACTCTTTCCACTGGCGATTATGGCCCAGCATGGTTGTTTGCTCTCCGCGACCTCCGGATTAACCCCCTATGCCCAACGCACCATTCGTCGTGCCATCAACCTGCTGGATAAATATCTGCGCCAGCCCGGTGTATCCTTTACCTCTAGTACTGCTGCCCGTGACTGGCTTCGGTTACATCTGGCAGGACAAGAACGGGAAGTGTTTATGGTGCTCTATCTCGATAACCAGCACCGTTTACTGGAGAGTGAATCGCTATTTGCCGGTTCGATTAACCATGTCCAGGTCCATCCTCGAGAGGTAGTGAAGTCAGCGCTTCGCTTCAATGCTGCAGCTGTCGTGCTGGCGCATAACCATCCATCCGGTGATCCGGAGCCCAGCCAATGCGATCGCAACATTACGGGTAGGCTTAAAGAAGCCCTGGCACTAGTTGATGTGAACATACTCGATCATCTGGTTGTCGGTTCAGATGGCATTGTGTCGTTTGCAGAGCGAGGCTGGATATGAGGGTACTTCAATGAAATCTACTGGCTCAGAGAACGATTCATTTCTCCAGTGGGGGCTGAATCGTAATGTGACGCCTTGCTTTGGCGCTCGTCTGGTACAGGAGGGAAACCAACTGCACTATCTGGCTGACCAGGTCAGCATTACCGGTGAATTCAGTAACGCAGAATCTTTGAAGTTGGATGAAGTATTCCCACGTTTTATCAGCCAGATGGAATCGATGTTGACCACTAGTGAAATGAATCCTCGCTATGCCCACTGCGTCACCCTGTACCACAACGGTTTCACCTGCGAAGCCGATACACTTGGCAGTTGCGGCTATGTATACATCGCCGTTTACCCCACTCAACGTTAACTAACTCCACAAGAGCAAATATGAAAACTCTACCTGCAACAACTCCGCAGGCGGCGACGCTATGTCTATCGCCCGTGGCAGTGTGGCAAATGCTGCTTGCACGCCTGCTGGAACAACATTATGGCCTGACACTCAACGACACACCATTCAGTGATGAAACGGTAATTCAGGAACATATCGATGCCGGTATAACTTTGGCCGATGCCGTTAACTTTCTGGTAGAAAAGTACGAACTGGTTCGTATCGATCGCAGGGGATTCAACTGGCAGGAACAGTCCCCATATCTGCGGGCAGTCGATATTCTGCGGGCGCGGCAGGCAACTGGTTTATTGAAAAGAAATCGTATTAGCGCGGCACGGTGAGCATTGGGAATAGCCTCCCTGATTCACCCATTATAAAAGCACCTACCGATGCTGGTTGGTGCTTTTACTTATATGGACGAAATATCATGCCAATTGAAGCTGTAATTTTAACTGGGCACATTATCGCAAGTACAATCCGGGAATGCTGGGCCGTCGTTGTTGATGGTTTTGACGCATGCGACGAACAAGCTTATGATCCAGCTTAATTTCTTTTCCTCATGAAGGGACTGGTATGGGCAACAGAATGTGGATGATTCGTGGCGATGGCGGCAAGCTCTATGATGATTTTCGCGATAAGCAAATTGTAGGCATCGGTTGGTCTCAGCTGGCTCCATTAGTCAAACCCGGCCTGTCCCGAGCCCAGTTACTCGCCTTATACCAGGAGGCAGACCCCTTAACAAAGCTGGGAACTGCGCGTTCTGGTGCATCGCAGGTCTGGCGTTTTGTGAATGAGATCCAAAAGGGTGATTGGGTTATTACCTATTCGCCAGCCAACCGTACTTATTTGCTAGGCAAAGTCACATCCGACTTCCAATATCATCCTGAATGGGTGGAAGAGGGGATGGGTATTGCTCGACAGGTTAAATGGAATACTGAAGAAATCGATCGCGATCGATTGTCTGTTGCTACCAAAAACACATTGGGCTCCACGCTGACGGTTTTCCAGCTTCCAGAATATGCTCTAGAAGAGCTTTTGCAGGATAAGAAACCTACGGTAGATGTGATTACTCAGAATCCAATTGCGATGGATGAAGATGAGGTCGTTTCTGATCCGCTCCGCGATATGGAAATGCTCGCGTTTGAAGGTATCAAAGATCGCATCAACTCTCTTGACTGGGACGAGATGCAAAATCTGGTTGCCGGAGTTTTACGCAGTATGGGCTATAAAACGCAGGTGTCACCTGCGGGAGCCGATCGGGGTAAAGATATCATTGCTTCACCTGATGGATTCGGTTTTGAAAATCCACGTATTATCGTTGAGGTAAAACATCGCAGGGAGCAAATGGGAAGCCAACAGATCCGCAGCTTTATCGGAGGTCGCCATAAAGACGATCGCGGGCTTTATGTCAGTACCGGTGGTTTTACAAAAGATGCTCGATATGAAGCCGATCGTTCGACGATACCACTAACGCTCTGGACGCTTGATGATCTCGTCCGTGCGCTTATTGAGAACTATGAGCAAGTGGATATTGAGACCAAACTTTTGGTGCCTCTGAAGAAAACTTTCTTGCCTGCGTGAATATTGCTTTGACAGCCATATCGGTGTTCTACTGGTATGGCTTTATACCCACTCGCAATGTCTATTGTTTATACGGATTTTAACTTGTGGGTACAAGTGCGGGTATAACTATTTATTCCTATTTATAAACTACATTGATATCAGTCTGTTGGATGTTAAATTCGAGTCCGGCCTTCGCACTCATCCCCTAAACACCTCCTTCCTGTGCCACTCTACAAACCCTTCTTTTGGATAATTCTCGCGCATCATCGGCAGCGCTATTGATTTACCGTCGAAATCCCAGAACAGTCTGCCCACCATGCCGCTGCCATTCACTGCGGGTGACACCTGAACTCGCATACTCTCATCCAGCCCAATCGAACCTTTATCAAAGGCTTTATGGTGGATTGCACACAGCGCCAGGCCGTTTGAAATCTCGCACGGGCCACCATGCTGTTTCCATTTGATATGGGCCGCTTCAAGCGCAACTGAAGTGCTGTCGTGGCGCATATTGAAGCCACAAATGGCGCATTCATAGTTATAAGCACGCAGAACCTGCTGGCGGAACAACGGGTCCCGCTGTTTGCGGATTTGCAGGATATCAAACCCCAGTTCATCCGCGATTTCTTCCTGAATGCTTTCGGTGAAGTGCGCTTCAAGGATTTGCTGGGCCAGGGCGTTGATGAGGTTCTTGTTCTTTTTCAGCAGGGCAAAATGTTGTTCATCAAAGCCTCCGGCAACGTTATGCGTCACCAGTTCTCCGGCAGGGGGCTGTTTACTGCTGCCGGATGTTGAGCACTGCTCGGCGTTTTGTAGCTCCCAGAACCCATCGCTCTGTAAGCGCCAGAAGGGCATATCCGGGCGGTACTGCGCGCGCTGTGGTCCAAATCGTTCCAGCAGGCTATGCAATGGGTCGCGAACTTCCGAACCGTAGTCAAACAGGCGACCGTGACCCTGCTGATAACCCGCCAGCACATGAAGCAGCAGCAAAGGTTTGTGCGGCGCACGCTGCTCGCCTTTACGCCAGATGGTGATGTCGGCAATTGCCTGTTGCAGGGTTTTACTGGAAGTCATTGATTTCATTATCAGGTAAATAATTGCGATGATGCTCGCAAAATATCACCTGATCAAGCAAAGACGGGTTGATGCGCTATCGACGTCACTTATTGGTATCAATTTGATAAAGCACTATGCGTGGCATGTTGTCTGACATCAACGACATCACTTTTATGTTTTCTGAAAAACACATACGCCACGGCAGTTACCGTTCCCCCACCAGGGTACGCAGGAGTACGATAAGTATGCAAATTATTGCATATCGAAGGATCTCTAGTGGACACAGTTGAGGAACTTAACGGAACATACTTTTATAAAGGGGTCTGCAACATTTCTGCAGGTGAGCTATTTTTCTGGATTTTCCTCGACAAGATTGATGAACAATTTGGGGGAATTAAAGATGTGGTAGAAATGTCATGTATCATTCTTGGGCTACCATTGTTGAAAACACGGGGTAAGCCATATGGGGCAACACAAGGTACATCAATTGCCTCCAAATATTCTCGTGAGTTTCTTAACGTAAGATTGCCCGTCAGGCTTCCTACCATCACCAATGCCAGTATCAAATATTTAAAACCCATGATGACTAACAATCTGGGGGCATTCGTTGGACGAACAATTCCTGTGATTGGTTGGGCATTACTCGCAAGTGATGTCGCCCAAATTGTCTATAAAACGGTGAATACCTACAACACCATTGCCAGAGAGGAAGATCGCGTATGGTGACGGATAACGAGGTATTAGAATTTTTTCGGGGAGAGTTATCTCTCGCGGTAACGTTTACTTTCAAGCCTATCCCGATTGAACTTGATACGCCGCTGCAAGGTTACGCTGAATGGGATGAATTACCGTATGCTATTGAAGATTTTGGAGAGAAATATAACGTTGATGTTTCAGTCATTGATTTCGAGGCCTATTACCCGTGGGAAAGAGAGTCGGTCTATCGAAAGTGGTTTACCCAAGAACCCATCAAACAAGTGTCAAAACCGCTTACTGTGCGTATGTTCGCAGAATCAGCCAGAGCAGGTCACTGGTTATATGATTGATTACAAGGAGTTTTAAAAATGGCTGTACCCGTTCATTTATTTTAAAAGATGATGGTGGCGCGATGATTCGTGGAGGTTCAGATGTCCGGGGACGTGAAGGCAGTATTGAGCTACGTGGTTTAACACATAACCTTAGCATTCCAACCGATGGTGCCACTGGAAAGCTAACCGGCACACGCCAACATGGCCCATTTCTTTTTGACAAAGAGATCGATTCCTCCAGCCCATACCTTTACAAAGCAGTTGCGACAGGTCAGACACTTCAAAGTGCGGAACTTAAGTTCTATCACATAAACGACGCAGGCCAGGAAGTGGAATATTTTAATACCCTGCTTGAAGGTGTAAAAGTTGTATCAGTGACACCAATCGTGCATGACACACGTACGGTAACGGGAACCGGGCATTTGGAAAGCGTACAACTGCGCTATGAAAAAATCACCTGGTGTATTGTAGATGGCAATATTCAATATACCGACGCCTGGAACGAACGTACTACGGCATAACAAAGATGACGCAATACATCCTAATAAAGGCGCCCACAGGCGCCTTTAGCAAGACCGTTACCCCTTCACCGCTTTCCCCGCAATCACCCCGATAAACTCCAGCACCTGCTTTTGCTTACGCGCGGAGAGCTTTTCCACGGCGCGCAGGGATTTCATCAGTTCTGACTCTTCGGGTTCGGGCGCGCGGGCGGTTAACACAATGCAGCCTTGCATGACGCGCACATCGACGCGGGTGCCGGTGTCGAATCCGGCGGCTTTAAGCCACTGGCCCTTCATCACGATGGACGGAAACTGGACATACTTCACCGGCAAACGGCTGTAATCAGGATAACCGCTCGCATAACCCACCTTCAGGCAACGGTTATCTGCGACGTACACTTCTGGATCAAATGAAACTGCAATACAATGCGTATCAGTCATGATGGCTATTCTCGTGAAATAGTTACTGTGATTAGCGATGCGGAGGTGTTGGCGCACCTTCGCATCGCGCTAATAAAACCCCTGTAAATTACCCCAGTAATTGGCGGGAAGTCCAGATGTAAATAAGATGAAATAAGCGCGATTAGCACGCTTTCGGAATAAATAGAAATCCTCTCTATCCCAATAAACATAGTATTATTCACCGTATAAATTCATTCCTGTCCCATCCTCCTGATACCTGCCATTTCCAGAAAATAACGCCCATCTGTATCAGGCCAAAAATGCGATCTAACTCACTGAATCAAATATCAAACTCTGAAACAACACCGTTTTGTACACTTTGCTTTACACTTTTAGTGATGTGAATCACAAATATAAACCCGTGAAGTGATCCGACTCTCACAAAATGGGGTGTACTCATTCAGCAATACAGTATGAGCACAGCCTGGAAAGTTAAGTTTTCAGTATTTCCCCTCTCCACGGGGGCACCATCGCAAATGGCAAATCAACACGCAAAAAAAAACTTGTTGAATATGAACGGGTAAAAAAATGACGTGTGATTTGCATCACCTACATTTACAGCTTTTTAAATTATTGCCAGTGATTAATGTTGACCAGGCTATTTCCATAATCAATTAAATCTTGCATAGTGCCTCCACATTATTTCTCCCCCTGACTCAGGAGGCGAATAGTTATATTTCATCAGAATTTATTGATGAACCAGGTATGCTTTACTTCACATTAATACGTACATGACCACTGTTACTGGAGAAACAAAATGAATTATCCGGCAGAACCCTTCCGTATTAAAAGCGTTGAAACTGTATCTATGATCCCGCGTGATGAACGCCTTAAGAAAATGCAAGAAGCGGGATACAATACTTTCCTGTTAAATTCGAAAGATATTTATATTGACCTGCTGACAGACAGTGGCACCAACGCAATGAGCGACAAGCAGTGGGCCGGCATGATGATGGGTGATGAAGCCTACGCGGGCAGTGAAAACTTCTATCATCTGGAAAGAACCGTGCAGGAACTGTTTGGCTTTAAACATATTGTTCCTACTCACCAGGGGCGCGGCGCAGAAAACCTGTTATCGCAGCTGGCAATTAAACCGGGGCAATATGTTGCCGGGAATATGTATTTCACTACAACCCGTTATCACCAGGAAAAAAATGGTGCGGTGTTTGTCGATATCGTTCGTGACGAAGCGCACGATGCCGGTCTGAATATTGCTTTTAAAGGTGATATCGATCTTAAAAAATTACAAAAACTGATTGATGAAAAAGGCGCCGAGAATATTGCCTATATTTGCCTGGCAGTCACGGTTAACCTCGCAGGCGGGCAGCCGGTCTCCATGGCTAACATGCGCGCGGTGCGTGAACTGACTGCAGCACACGGCATTAAAGTGTTCTACGACGCTACCCGCTGCGTAGAAAACGCCTACTTCATCAAAGAGCAAGAGCAGGGCTTTGAGAACAAGAGCATCGCAGAGATCGTGCATGAGATGTTCAGCTACGCCGACGGTTGCACCATGAGTGGTAAAAAAGACTGTCTGGTGAATATCGGCGGCTTCCTGTGCATGAACGATGACGAAATGTTCTCTTCTGCCAAAGAGTTAGTCGTTGTCTACGAAGGCATGCCATCTTACGGCGGCCTGGCCGGACGCGACATGGAAGCTATGGCGATTGGTCTGCGCGAAGCCATGCAGTATGAGTACATCGAGCACCGCGTGAAGCAGGTTCGCTATCTGGGCGACAAGCTGAAAGCCGCAGGTGTACCGATTGTTGAACCGGTGGGCGGTCACGCGGTATTCCTCGATGCGCGTCGCTTCTGCGAGCATCTGACGCAGGACGAGTTCCCGGCGCAAAGCCTGGCTGCCAGTATCTATGTGGAAACCGGCGTACGTAGTATGGAGCGCGGAATTATCTCTGCGGGCCGTAATAACGTGACCGGTGAACACCACAGGCCGAAACTGGAAACCGTGCGTCTGACTATTCCACGCCGCGTTTATACTTACGCGCATATGGATGTGGTGGCTGACGGTATTATTAAACTTTACCAGCACAAAGAAGATATTCGCGGGCTGAAGTTTATTTACGAGCCGAAGCAACTCCGTTTCTTTACTGCACGCTTTGACTATATCTAAATAATAATTATGGCCCCATCTCAGGATGGGGCTTTTTTGTATTTCTTTTCCATGAACAGGAAGCCTTTGCGGTGCCCGTTACCGTGACATAACTACAAAAGTAAACCCTGACTCCGACATTTTTATTATCCGCATGATGTACAAATGACAGCTGTAATTATAACGAATAGTCTACAGGAACATTTATCATGGATATTAATGCCATTGAGCGACAGAGTAGTACCCCCGGACTGATTAGCGGAACCATGTTGGTTATCGCGACCGTAGTGGGTGGAGGGATGTTTTCCCTGCCGATTGCGATGGCTGGCGTATGGTTCCCCGGTGCGTCAGTTATTCTTCTGTTTATCGCCATCATGATGTTATTAACCGGTCTGATGCTGGTCGAAGTTAATCTGCATTATGGCGCCGGTGCCAGTTTTAATACCTTTACTCAGGATTTATTAGGTCGAAAGTGGAATATTGTGGTCGGTATCGCTTTCGGTTTTGTGCTGTATATTCTGACCTATGCCTATATCTCTGGTTCGTCGGCGGTGATGGCGCAAACCGTGTTCAAATACAGCGGCGTGCGCTTTCCGGCGAATATCTCGGTGGTGATCGTCAGTATGCTGGTCGGGGCGATTGCCTGGTACAGCTCCTTGTTGGTTGGACGTATTACTACCGTGTTGATTATCGGTAAGTTTATTGCGTTCTTTGCCACCTTCTCTGGCCTGGTGGGGCATATCGAAGTGGCGAAACTTGTCGACAGCGTGGCGGTGGCGCTGCCCAATTCGCAGTACCTGCCGTATATCCTGATGACGTTGCCGTTCTGCATTATCTCGTTTGGTTTTCACGGTAACGTGCCGAGCCTGGTTAAGCTGTATGGCACGAGCGGGATCTCAAATATTACGCGTTCGATTATCATCGGCACGCTGTTTGCCCTGCTGCTGTATATCTTCTGGCTGGGCGTCACGATGGGCAACATCAGCCGTTCCTCATTCCCGCCAATTATCGCCAAAGGCGGCAATATCGACGTGTTTGTCGAGGCTATCAGCGGGCTGTTCACCAGCCGTTATATGGATCTGATCCTGACCTTCTTCGGCAACTTTGCGGTAGCCAGTTCCCTGCTGGCGGCGACGCTTGGCCTGTTCGATTACATCGCCGACCTGTTTCACTTCCCGGATGACGGCATGGGTCGCCTGAAAACCGCGCTGGTGACCTACTTCCCGCCAGCCGCCGTGTGCTTCTTCTTCCCGAACGGGTTTGTCCACGCCATTGGTTACGCCGGTCTGGCCTTTACCATCTGGAGCGTGATCCTGCCGCCGTTCCTGGTGAAAGCGGCGCGGAAACGTTTTCCGACCGCCAGCTATACCGCGCCGTGTAATAACACCGTGCTCAATCTGGTCATTGTCTGTGGGGCGGTTGTCTATCTGACGGTTGTTCTGGACGTATTTGGTCTGCTGCCAACGTTTCGCTAGACGGAGTCAAAATGAAAAACGTGTTGTCTGTTCAGTCGTCAGTCGTTTATGGCTATGCCGGAAATAAAGCCGCCGTGTTGCCGATGCAGCTCTCGGGGATCGATGTCTGGCCGTTTTACACCGTACAGTTTTCCAACCACACCCAGTACGGGATGTGGCAGGGCATGGCAATGCCGCACGGCGAGCTGAGCGCCATCATCAGCGGGCTGGATGACCTGCAAAAACTGGCGCAATGCGATGCCGTGCTGTCCGGGTATCTCGGGGACAAACGCCATTGCGAAGAGGTGAAGCTCGCGGTCACCACCATTCGCCAGCGTAATCCGCAGGCGCTCTATTTTTGCGATCCGGTGATGGGCGACCCGCAAAAAGGCTGCATCGTCGCGCAGGGCGTGGAGTCCTTTTTTGTCGATGACGCCATTCAACTGGCCGATGTGATGGGGCCGAATCTCTATGAGCTGGGCGTGCTGACGGGCAGACAACTACGTAGTTTTGACGAGGTGGTGGAAGCGGCGCAGCAGCTGGTGGCGTGGGGCGTGAAGAAGGTGCTGGTTAAACATCTCGGCGACTGCTCGCGCGACAAACAGGCGTTTGAAATGCTGCTGGTGACGGCGGAACAGACGTTACACATCGCCCGGCCGCTGTATACCTTTGCCAAAATGCCGGTGGGCGTTGGGGATCTGATTTGCAGCGTGATGCTGGCTTCACTGCTCAACGGTTATGAGGACAAGCAGGCGCTGGAGCGGACCACCAGTGTCGTCGACGCGGTGATGCGGCTGACGAAAGAGCACGACTCGTATGAACTGCGGCTGATAGACGCGCGTCACCAGATAATGGAGCCGCAAATTCGCTATCTGGCAACGGTGCTGTAGCGCCGCAAGGAGGCTCTATGTTTCTGACACTGCTACGATTTCAGCATCCGCTGATCTACCGTTTTGCATGGCTTCGTCTGTGGGTCAGGGTATTAAGAGCGTGCGGGCTGCGTAAGTGAAAGGGGAGAACATTTTTCTCTGCTGCCGGATGCGGCGCTTGCGCCTTATCCGGCCTACAAATGAGCGTGAAACGTAGGCCCGATAAGCGAAGCGCCATCAGGCATTAGCGCCAGGCATTACACGCGGAAGTAGCGTGGTGGGATCAACGCGGAAAAGGCGTCGAACTGCTTCACCATCTTTTTCCAGAACAACATAACAACAATCCTCGATTTGAAACATCGGCGCTATTTTAGTCAGCGCCGACAAATCGTAAAGCCAGTCGCTTCGTTTCGATCCTGAAGCGGTGTAAACCTTTTTGGTCACCGTGTCGTCAAATACGGTTGCCGTAAATTTGACGGGGTTGACAAGGGATTACGCCATAAACCAGTAATAAAAGAGACCGACTTTCAGGCCGAGGATCACAATGTAGGCGCAGCAGTATTTCATGGTGCCAGACATTATCTGGTTGGCCTGTCCGTCCATTTTGGTGGCTGAAACCGCAATGGCGATACTCTGCGGCGAAATCATTTTCCCCCCTGTTGCGCCAGAAGTATTTGCCGCCGCGAGCCAGTTGGGATCGATATGCAGTTTACTGGCGGCAATGGTTTGCAGTTTGCCGAACAAAATATTCGAGTTGGTATCGCTGCCGGTAACAAACGTGCCTAGCGCGCCAATCACCGGGGCGAGGAAGACGTAGGAACTGCCGGTCAGATCGACAATCGACTGGGCCAGCGTGGAGATAATCCCGCTGAGATCCATTACCGTGGCCAGCGCGACAATCGCCATAATCGCCACAATGGAATTTTTAAGCTGGAAAATGGTTTTGATAAACACTTCCAGCATCCCGCGCGCGGACGCTCCCTGAATAAAACCGCCGATAAGGGTCGCAAAGATGATCAGCATCCCCGGCGTGGTCACCCATTCAACTTTCAGCGCCAGCGTGTTGCCGTCGGCGAGCGTGAAATGCAGCACCGAGGCCAGTTGGGACGCCGCGCCTTTGATCGTCGGGAACAGCGGTGAGCACAGCAGGATAAAAACAAAAATAAACAGATAGATAGAGCCTACGCGGAACAACACTTTTGCCGAGCGCGGCGTGGTTTCGCGGGTATGGCTGACCTCAATGCGCCACTCGGGATCGGTTTTCCCTTTGCGCAGGCGACTGACCATCGCCACGGCAAACAGGCTGACCAGGCTACCGGCAAAGGCGGGCAATTCCGCGCCAAGATGAATGGCGACAAAATATTGCGGAACCAGCGTGGTGATGCCGCAAATCAGCGTGATCAGAAATACGCCACGAATGGCTTTCAGGCCGCCGCCAATAATGCAGACAATGACAAACGGCAGCAGGATATTAAACAGCGCGAGCTGCAGAATAATGGTTCCGCCTAAGGTATACACCGGCAGATTAACCTGTTCCGCCAGAATAGATACCGGGATCCCGACCGCGCCGAACGCGGTGGGAACGGTATTCGCCACGAGAGAAGCGATCGCCGCCTTCAGCGGGTTGAATCCCAGCGCAATAAGAATGCCGATCGGAATAGCGACCGCCGTGCCATAACCTGCCGCGGCTTCAAGGAATCCGCCGAAGCACCATGAAATCAGTAGCACCTGAATACGCTTATCTTCGCTAATGCTGGCGAGAATATCGCGCAGAATATCCAGCGCCTTGGTCGCCTGCATGACGTTATAACTGAAGATGGCGCCGAGGATCACAATCACAATCGGCCATAACCCCTTCAGGGCGCCATAGCCTATCGCGGCTTTCAGATTCTGTACGGGCATTTCCCAGAATATGGCCGACAGCGCGGCAGTGAATACCAAAGAGATCAACACGGAATAATGGATGGGCATTTTCAATTTCAATATTAAAAATACCATCAGTAGTAAAGGAGAGAGTGCCAGGGCAAACATAAAATATTCGTTCATTGCTATTCCTGATTGGTTCATTAAACCTGATTTATATTTATGGTGGGGAGGCTACATTGCTGGGTTAATAAAGTATGTAAACTGAATCGCTTCAGTGAATAAAGTAATTATGATTTGTAGTTTTGTAACTATTGTAATCTTTTAATTAAAATCCAATGCCAGGTAAATATACTTAAGAGTAAGTTGAATACCTATAAATAGTTATATGATAACCTTTTTAATAATGCTGGTGATGAGAATAGTAAGCACTTGGAACTGTTATTAAGGTGTTCATAACGCTGTGGTTTTAAATATAAAAATGTGAGCGAGACCGAAAGAAATAAACCTGGTTGTTGCATATGGGGGTTGATTAGGGGATTATTTGGTTTTGTCATACAAATGAAAATACAGACATATGCGACTGTCCTGACTTAAGAAGCGGAGAGTCGGCATCAAAGGAAAACGACCCGAGCATCACCATGAACCCAGGTATTAGTAAAAACAGCAAACAGAAAAACTGGGCGTGAAATACGGCTGAACCTTTGCTTGATATCGCGATATCAAGCGCAATAAACAGAAATGAAGCAATGGAGTAGTTATTGTGAATGTAAATTTCTTTGTTACCTGCATTGGTGACGCACTGAAATCACGGATGGCACGAGACTCCGTATTGCTGCTGGAAAAACTGGGTTGTCGCGTTAATTTCCCCGAGAAGCAAGGGTGTTGCGGTCAGCCAGCCATCAACAGCGGTTACATCAAAGAGGCGATCCCTGGGATGAAAAACCTGATCGCCGCCCTGGAAGACAACGACGATCCGATTATCTCGCCAGCAGGCTCCTGTACCTACGCGGTAAAAAGCTATCCGACGTATCTGGCCGATGAACCGGAATGGGCGCTGCGTGCCGAAAAGGTCGCCGCGCGTATGCAGGATCTCACCTCCTTTATCGTCAACAAGCTGGGCGTGGTGGACGTCGGCGCCAGCCTGCAGGGCCGCGCTGTATATCATCCCTCTTGTAGCCTGACTCGGAAGCTGGGGGTGAAGGAAGAGCCGCTCACGCTGCTGAAAAACGTGCGCGGGTTGGAGCTGCTGACGTTTGCCGATCAGGATACCTGCTGCGGCTTTGGCGGGACGTTCTCGGTCAAAATGGCCGAGATATCCGGCGAGATGGTGAAAGAGAAAGTCTTACATTTGATGGATGCGCAGCCGGAATATTTGATTGGCGCAGACGTCAGTTGCCTGCTGAACATTGGCGGTCGACTGCAACGGGAAGGCCAGCCGGTCAAAGTGATGCATATTGCTGAAGTGCTGATGAGCCGCTGAGGGGAAAGAGATGTCGATAAAAACCAGCGATGTAGAATTTAAACTGCGCATTCGTCAGCAGATAGAAGATCCGATCATGCGCAAAGCCGTGGCCAATGCGCAGGAGCGTATTGGCGCAAATCGACAAAAAATGGTCGATGAGTTAGGCCACTGGGAAGACTGGCGCGATCGTGCCAGCCAGATCCGCGATCACGTGCTGAGCAACCTCGACGCTTACCTGTATCAACTCTCCGAGAAAGTGATGCAAAACGGCGGCCACGTCTATTTCGCCAAAACCAAAGAAGAGGCCACCGCCTATATTCTGCAGGTCGCGCGCAGCAAAAACGCGAAGAAGGTGGTGAAGTCCAAGTCGATGGTGACCGAGGAGATCGGCGTCAACCATGTCCTGCAGGATGCGGGAATCCAGGTGATCGAAACCGATCTCGGGGAATACATCCTGCAATTGGATCAGGATCCGCCTTCGCACGTCGTGGTCCCGGCTATTCATAAAGATCGCTATCAGATCCGCCGCGTGCTGAACGAGCGTCTGGGGTATGACGGCCCGGAAACCCCGGAAGCCATGACCTTGTTCATTCGCCAGAAGATCCGCGAGGATTTCCTGAGTGCCGAAATCGGTATTACCGGCTGTAACTTTGCCGTGGCGGAAACCGGTTCAGTATGCCTGGTGACCAACGAAGGCAACGCGCGCATGTGCACCACGCTGCCGAAAACGCACATTGCGGTGATGGGCATGGAGCGTATCGCGCCAACCTTTGCCGATGTGGATGTGCTGATCACCATGCTGGCGCGCAGCGCCGTGGGCGCTCGTCTGACGGGCTATAACACCTGGCTGACCGGCCCGCGTGAGGCGGATAACGTGGACGGACCGGAAGAGTTCCACCTGGTGATTGTCGATAACGGTCGCTCGCAGGTGCTGGGCTCTGAGTTTCGCGATGTGCTGCGCTGCATCCGCTGCGGGGCCTGTATGAACACCTGTCCGGCGTACCGCCACATTGGCGGACACGGCTATGGCTCTATCTATCCTGGACCTATCGGCGCGGTGATTTCTCCGCTGCTCGGCGGCTATAAAGATTTTAAAGACCTGCCGTACGCCTGTTCCTTATGCACGGCCTGCGACAGCGTCTGCCCGGTGCGTATTCCGCTGTCAAAACTGATCCTGCGTCATCGTCGGGTGATGGCCGAGGAGGGCATTACCCCGAAAGCCGAGCGACGGGCGATCAAAATGTTCGCTTATGCCAATAGCCATCCGGGGCTGTGGAAAGTCGGGATGATGGCGGGCGCGCATGCGGCAAGCTGGTTTATCAATGGCGGGAAAACCCCGCTCAAGGTTGGCGCGATTGGTGACTGGATGGAGGCGCGCGATCTGCCTGATGCTGACGGCGAGAGCTTCCGCAGCTGGTTTAAGAAACATCAGGCGCAGGAGAAAAAGAATGGATAACCGTACCGCGTTTTTAAACACCATCGCCCAGGCGCTGGGTCGCCCGCCGCGTTTCGAACCGCAAGCGGATGCCGCGCCGGTTAACAATTATGCCAACGAGCGCCTGACCGAACTTAGCCCGCAGCAGCGCTGCGATGCGTTTATCCAGTTCGCCAGCGAAGTGATGCTGGCCCGCTGTGAACTGACTCGCGAGGACCAGGCCGCAGAAGCAGCGCTACGCCTGTGTGAAGAATTGGGTCAGCCGGTAGTGCTGAGCGGCGACAGCCGACTGGTGGCGCTGGGCATCACCGAACGCTTGCAGCAGGAATGCAACGCCGTGGTCTGGGATCCGGCGCGAGGCAGCGAAAATATTACCGAGGCCGAGCAGGCGAAAGTCGGCGTAGTGTATGCCGAGTATGGCCTGACCGAGTCCGGCGGCGTGGTGCTGTTTTCCGCGCCGGAGCGCGGGCGTTCTTTGAGCCTGTTGCCGGAGTCCTCGATTTTCGTGCTGCGTAAAAGCACCATCCTGCCGCGCGTGGCGCAACTGGCAGAAAAACTGCATCAGAAAGCGCAGGCCGGTGAGCGTATGCCGTCGTGCATTAACATTATCAGTGGACCCAGCTCGACGGCGGATATTGAGCTTATCAAGGTGGTTGGGGTGCATGGCCCGGTGAAGGCGGTGTATCTGATTATTGAGGATTGTTAAGGCAGGAGAAAGAACCGCTCTGGCGCTGTGGGCCAGAGCGGTATCGACGTTATGCAATCATGCTGATGATCAACACGATAATCAGACCAACCACGGAGTTCACCAGCTCCAGCAGACCCCAGGTTTTCAGCGTATCCTTCACCGACAGGTCAAAGTAGCCTTTGAACAGCCAGAACGAGGCATCGTTGATATGGGTCAGGGTGTTGGAGCCAGCCGCCGTCGCCAGTACCAGCAACGCCGGATCGACGCCCACCAGTTGACCGGTTGCCGGGTCGAGAATGGCTGCGCTGATAATCCCCGCCGCCGTCATGGCTGAGACCACGCCCTGACCGGTTGCCAGACGAATAAGCACGGTTATCAACCACGCCATGATGTACGGAGAAATATTGCCGTGCGACATCAGCATGCCGATGGTATCGCCGATGCCGGTATCGATAATGGTCTGCTTCAGTACGCCGCCCGCGCCGATGATCAGGATCACCATGGCGATGCTTTTCACCGCGTTTTCAAAGGCGTTCATCACCCACTGCATGTCGTGACCACGCGCGGTACCAAACAGCACGAAGGCGACAATCATGGCGATAAACATCGCAATTGGCGAGGAGCCTAAGAAGTTGACCACTTCCCACGCCTGCGTTCCTTTCACCAGCCAGATGTTGGCGATGGTGGTGGAGATCATGATGATCGCCGGGATCAGCGGAACCAGAATAGAGATGCCGAAAGACGGTAGATTGTTCTGGTCAACCGGTACGTCGGCCTTCATGAATGACGGCGTCGGGCGATCGAGGTTGCCGAGGAACTTCGGCAGGATAAGCCCGGCGCAGATCACGCTCGGAATAGTCACCAGAATACCGTAGATGTAGACCATACCCATGTCAGCGCCGTAGGCGTTAACCAGCGCGACCGGACCAGGCTGCGGTGGGAACAGAGAGTGGGCGGTGGTGGCGGCGGCAACGGCAGGAATCGCCAGCTTGAGGAACGGGATCTTCGCTTCTGCGGCAATGACGATCACCAGCGGCGCCAGCATAATAAACGCCACTTCATAGAACATCGCCAGGCCGAAAATCAGACCAATAATGATCACCGACAGCTGTACATAGCGCAGACCGAGTCGCGCCAGCAGCGTATGAGCAATCTGATGCGCCGCTCCGGAATCGACCATCAGCTTACCGATGACTGCCCCGAATACCACGATAATCGCCAACTCACCCAGCGTGCTGCCAAAGCCGGATTTCATGGTGTGCAGCAGCGCCATTAAGTCCATACCCGCCAGCATGCCGACCGAGAGCGCCGCCAGCAGCAGGGCGACCATCGAGTTTATTTTGAATCTTAGATTGAGCACCAGCATCAGACCGATGCCGAATACGACCCACAGAATATTGAGAACATGCATATAACGTCTACCTTTATTGGTTGAACTATTATGATTTTGGTTGAGATGTTATCTGCATTGGTTAACCATTGATGCGATGAATGTCACATTGCGTTACATGTTTACATCTTTACTGCGCTTCCTGGCCGCAAAATGGCGATCTAATCAGCAAAAATCGTGATTTGGTTAACCAATTCATTCCTTCAGGTTGACATGTCATACCAAAAGGAGGAATTTATGTGCCATATCGTCGAGTCCATAACGTAAATGAGGAATAAAAGATGGAACAGACATGGCGCTGGTATGGTCCTAACGATCCGGTCACCTTAGCGGATGTACGTCAGGCGGGTGCCACGGGCGTGGTCACCGCCTTGCACCATATCCCGAACGGGGAAGTGTGGACGGTTGATGAGATCCTAAAACGCAAAGCCATTATTGAGCAGGCGGGCCTGGTCTGGTCGGTCGTCGAAAGCGTACCGATCCACGAAGACATTAAAACCCGTTCTGGTAACTATCAGCAGTGGATCGCCAACTACCAGCAAAGCCTGCGTAACCTGGCCCAGTGTGGCATTCGTACCGTGTGCTACAACTTCATGCCGGTTCTCGACTGGACCCGTACCGACCTGGAATACGTCCTGCCGGACGGCTCCAAAGCGCTGCGTTTTGACCAGATTGAATTCGCCGCCTTTGAGCTGCACATCCTCAAACGTTCGGGCGCGGAAGCGGATTACACCGCCGAAGAGATTGCTCAGGCGAATGAACGCTTCGCCACCATGAGCGATGAAGACAAAGCGCGTCTGACCCGCAATATCATCGCCGGTCTGCCGGGCGCGGAAGAGGGCTATACGCTTGACCAGTTCCGCCAGCATCTTGCGCGTTATAAAGATATCGATAAAGCCGCACTGCGCGAGAACTTTGCCGTCTTCCTGAAAGCAATAATTCCTGTGGCGGAAGAAGCAGGCGTGCGGATGGCAGTACACCCGGACGATCCGCCGCGCCCAATCCTCGGCCTGCCGCGCATTGTTTCCACCGTGGAAGATATGCAATGGATGGTCGATACGGTCAACAGCATGGCGAACGGTTTTACCATGTGCACCGGCTCCTACGGTGTCCGGGCGGACAACGATCTGGTCGACATGATCAAACAGTTTGGCCCACGCATTTACTTCACCCACCTGCGCTCCACGCTGCGTGAAGATAACCCGAAAACCTTCCATGAAGCGGCGCATCTTAACGGCGACGTCGATATGTACGAAGTCGTGAAAGCGATCGTTGAGGAAGAGCAGCGCCGTAAAGCCGAGGGTAAAGAGGACCTGATCCCAATGCG
Source organism: Citrobacter braakii (assembly GCF_002075345.1). GTDB lineage: Bacteria > Pseudomonadota > Gammaproteobacteria > Enterobacterales > Enterobacteriaceae > Citrobacter > Citrobacter braakii. The sequence continues at coordinate 316,316 of NZ_NAEW01000006.1, read as the reverse complement.
TCCGGACCACGGCCATCAGATGCTTGACGATCTGAAAAAGAAAACCAACCCAGGCTACTCCGCGATTGGTCGCCTGAAAGGGCTGGCGGAAGTGCGTGGCGTTGAGATGGCTATCCAGCGCGCTTTCTTTAGCCGCTAAAGCGAGTTGCCGGTCACCTGTCTGGCCGGCTTTTTCTTTTCTCTTCCGTTGGTCATTCAACGGGTTCTGGAGTTCACGATGACAACGACAATTGCCAATAGCAACCTGCCGGTTGCTCGCCCTGCATGGGACAGCTCGCGCCTGCAATCCCGCATTGTTCACCTGGGATGCGGCGCATTTCACCGCGCGCATCAGGCGCTGTACACCCATCATCTGCTGGAAACCACCGACAGCGACTGGGGGATCTGTGAAGTTAACCTGATGCCGGGTAACGATCGCGTCCTGATTGAAAACCTGCGCAAACAGCAACTGCTGTATACCGTGGCGGAAAAAGGCGCGGACAACACCGTGCTGAAAGTGATTGGCTCGATGAAAGAAGCGTTGCACCCGGAGCTTGACGGCTGTGATGGTATTTTACAGGCTATGGCGCGCCCGCAGACGGCAATTGTCTCGCTGACGGTCACGGAAAAAGGCTACTGCACCGATGCTGCCAGCGGACAGTTAGATCTCAATAACCCGCTGATTAAACACGATCTGGCGAATCCAGGCGCGCCGAAATCGGCGATTGGTTACATCGTACAGGCGCTGCATCTGCGTCGTGAGCAAGGGCTTGCGGCCTTTACCGTGATGTCTTGCGATAACGTGCGTGAAAATGGTCATGTGGCGAAAGTCGCGGTGCTGGGTCTGGCGCAGGCGCGCGACCCGCAGCTGGCGCAGTGGATTGAGGCTAACGCCACTTTCCCGTGCACCATGGTAGACCGCATTGTTCCGGCGGCGACGCCAGAAACGTTGCAAGAGATTGCCGACCAGTTGGGGGTGTACGATCCGTGTGCTATCGCCTGTGAGCCATTCCGTCAGTGGGTTATCGAAGATAACTTTGTCAACGGTCGCCCTGACTGGGACAACGTTGGTGCGCAGTTCGTTGCCGATGTGGTACCGTTTGAAATGATGAAACTGCGTATGCTCAACGGCAGCCACTCTTTCCTCGCGTATTTGGGCTATCTCGGCGGCTATGAAACTATCGCTGATACCATGACAAATCCGGCGTATCGCAAAGCGGCGTTCGCGCTGATGATGCAGGAGCAAGCGCCGACGCTGTCGATGCCGGAAGGCACCGATCTTAACGCCTATGCGACGCTGCTCATTGAGCGTTTCAGCAACCCATCACTGCGTCACCGCACCTGGCAGATTGCGATGGACGGCAGCCAGAAATTGCCGCAGCGCCTGCTGGATCCGGTGCGTCTGCATCTGCAAAACGCCAGCGACTGGCGTCACCTGGCGCTGGGCGTGGCGGGCTGGATGCGCTACACCCGTGGCGTGGATGAACAGGGGCAGGCCATTGATGTTGTCGACCCCTTGCTGGCTGAGTTCCAGCGCATTAACCAACAGTTCCAGGGGGCCGAACGCGTGACGGCGCTGCTGGGGCTGAGCGGCATTTTTGGCCATGATCTGGCGGAAAACGCTGATTTTGTGGAGACAGTTATCGCGACGTATCAACAGCTGTGTGAACACGGTGCACGCGAGTGCGTTGCGGCGTTAGGCGCTGACGCATAATCCCCGAAGTATGACGGGTCAATCAAAATGCTGATTTGGTTGACCCGTTTTCTGTTTTTGGCTTCCCGCAAATGCTATAGTTCAGGCGAAAAAACGTTTTTTGTAGGCTTGATAAGATGCGTCAGCGTCGCCATCAGCCAACGGCACAGGTGTCGGATGGCAGCGCATGTGCCTTATCCGGCCTACGGATCTGAATTGACGCATCTGACGGACATAACACGATGAAATCGAACACTTCTCAACAAAGACCCTACCAGGAAGTGGGTGCAATGATCCGCGATCTGATTGTCCAGACGCCGTACCAGCCCGGGGAGCGTTTGCCGCCGGAACGTGAAATTGCTGAGATACTCAATGTCACTCGCACGGTGGTTCGCGAAGCGTTAATTATGCTGGAAATTAAAGGTCTGGTGGACGTGCGTCGCGGCGCCGGGATCTACGTACTCGACAATGCAGATGCGCAGACCATCGACAGTACGGATGTCAATCATTGCAATGACGCGGGTCCGTTTGAGCTGCTGCAGGCGCGACAGCTGTTGGAAAGCAATATCGCCGAATTCGCCGCGCTGCAGGCTACCCGTGAAGATATCGTTAAAATGCGCCAGGCGTTACAGCTGGAAGAGCGGGAGCTGGCCTCCAGCGAAGCGAACGGTTCTGAAAGCGGCGACATGCAGTTCCATCTCGCCATAGCCGAAGCCACGCATAACAGCATGCTGGTGGAGCTGTTTCGCCAGTCATGGCAGTGGCGTGAAAACAACCCGATGTGGATCCAGCTCCATAGCCACCTTGACGATACCCATTACCGTAAAGAGTGGATGGGTGACCACAAACAGATCCTGGCGGCATTAATCAAAAAGGATGCCCGCGCAGCCAAGCTGGCAATGTGGCAGCATCTGGAAAACGTCAAACAGCGCCTGCTGGAGTTTTCAAATGTTGATGACATCGACTTTGATGGTTATCTGTTTGATTCCTGGCCGCTGGATAAAGTTAACGCCTGATTTTCCTTTCTCTCCCATGCGGGCTGTTGCAGCCCGCGCGACACTTTTCAGCACAAAAGTTTATTGCATAACAACGCTTTTTTCTCGTCATGAACGTCACGTAAAAAAAGGTTTCCATCACCTCAGATGATGATTTTTCCTCCGTCGTTACGCGGTGAAAATTGATTTATATCAATTAAAAACAACTTATTTTTGCATGCGAAAAAATGCATTGTTTACCTTATTTTTACCTTTCCGTGCTTATTTTTAGACAAAACGGGCCTGTGTTAAGTGAGAATCAAACTGATTTCCGCGGTGGTCAGAGCGAGGCTGCCCGGAATAACAGTGCATAAAAACAGGCGCTTCACGGAAATGTAGACATTAATAACGGCACGTAACTTATTGGCTGTAATGATGTTTTGATTTGAGGTCATGTTTATTGTCAATAGTTCTGGCTTTTTTAATCAAATGAATAAAAGTGAATATATGTAAAGTTAAAATTACACATTATTCTATAATCAAGTTATCTTTCATTTGAAATGCTGTTCCAGTTTTTTGTCCGTTATTAACAGTTTCATTACTATTGTCACTGTATTTTGCCGTTGACATGTTTTTACACTGACTGCATATTTCATCGCCATAAGCGTGTTTGCGTTCAGGAGATGATAATGCCCTCTCGAGATTACCCCGATATTAGAAAGGCCAGGGGTACCCGTTCAAAAGATATGGTTCTTTTAAGTGCCCGTGTCGATACCTCTCTGTGGGAATATGTTCGTACGCTGGCATTTGAAACCCGTAAAAGTAAACAAGATATTATTGCCGAAGCAATAATGTTATATCGCTCTGTTAATGAGAGCGTAAGCGAAGAATCCAAGTAATTACTCTCTGTTCGGGTTTTATTTAACCCAAAATGATATGTGTCTTGCCACTTTATTATTACCTTCATTGGTGTGTTAGAGGTTTTCCCCTTTTCCATAGGGGGCTTTTTTATGCGGGTATTCTGCCTTCATAACAAAGTTGATAGCAAAATTCACAATTAAAAGTGAGTAATAACATGAAAAAGTCAGCAATGGCATTAGCTGTAATGGTATTAGGGGTAACCTCCGTTCATGCAGCGGAAATTTATAATAAAGATGGCAACAAACTGGATCTGTACGGCAAAGTAAAAGCGGTCCATTCCTGGACTGGCGGCACCGATGCCGACGGTACATACGCGCGTCTGGGTTTTCGCGGTGAGACACAAATCAACGATCAACTGACCGGTTATGGCCAATTTGAAAGTCAGTTTGATGCCTCTAAAGCAGAAGGTTCTCAGAATGGCGTCAATACACGTCTGGCGTTTGCTGGCCTGGATTATGGCCATGACGTTAGCTTTGACTACGGTCGTAACTACGGTATTGCTTACGACGTGGGAGCTTACACTGACACTCTTTCAGAGTTCGGCGGCGACTCTTTTGAAGATGCTGACCGCTTCCTTACTTCACGTACTTCTGGCGTTGCAACACTCCGCACCAAAAATCTCTTTGGAGCCGTTGATGGTCTGAACATTGGTGCGCAATACCAGGGTAAAGGTGATGCCAACTCGGAAGACCCGACAAAACCTAATTTGACTAAGCAGCACGGTAACGGCTACGGCTTCTCCCTGGGCTATGACAACATTGCGGATTCCGGCGTGTCTGCTATTGCGACCTACACAAATAGTTCAATCACAGCAGCCCAAAAGAAAGGCAATAAAGACGGTAAATGGGATGGCGAAAACGCAGAGTTCTGGGGCGCGGGTCTGAAATATGATGCTAATGCCATCTACGTCGCGACCATGTACGGTGAGTCCCACAACCTGATTCAGGATGCGGATAAAGCTGAGCACTTTGAAGCAATGGCTGCGTATGTGTTTGATTTTGGTCTGCGTCCGAACGTGGGTTACGTTCACGCGCGTGACAACAACAATAATGACCTGACTGAATACGTAGCGTTGGGCACGGATTACTACTTCAACAAAAACATCGTGGCTGATGTGGGTTACAAAATTAACCTGCTCGATGGCAAAGACGACGACAACCAGGTTGTTGCAGGTCTGACCTATCAATTCTAATTTGTTGTACTAGCATAAAAGGCGTCTTAGTTAAGACGCCTTTTTTACCTCTGCCGTGTTTAAACTGGCTGACTCTCTTTCACCTGTACACCGCTAAACAGCCATTGCCAGATGCCCACTTTTACCCATGCGACCACGCAGAGAATCAGGTAAAAAAGTGGATTATGCGTAATGGTAACGTACATGACCTCCATTAAATCCACATGCAAATTTCCGGCAATTGCCATATTGATAACAAAAATTGAGGCTACCGCGCTGGCCAGTAAAATAAATACGGCCTGAAGCTGAGTTATCTCTGGTAACCTGCCAGAGGCCCATTGCCATAAAAATGTTGTTGTTAACAGGAATATAAGAAACAATCCTAACGCGCCAAACAGGCCAAAGTCTTTATAATCCTTTAGCGTGCCAATTAAACCCACCAAAATAATTAACCCCAGTAGTATTTTTTTAAACCATGACATGTACTTTTCCCGAAGATAGTGTTGATGCTGAGTTAATATGTCCATTTTTACGCATTTTAAATTGAGTTTATAAATGAACAGCCGGGAATTATAAATTGTCTGGCGGGTAATTGCTGATTATTTGTGGTTTATTAAATGTTGACATTTGATTGCGGACTAATCCTAAGATACCTGTTTATAAGGTTGTCGATTATACCCTTTTGGGGGAGGCGAAACGCTGTTTGTATAATTGTGTGAGGCTGATCAGTGCCGCAATAAACAAGGCGACGGCACCGCATAGCGTGGCATTAACGATCGCTTGAGCGCCGCTTCCCAGCAGGCTGGTTAATAGCGGCCCGAGTATTTGACCAATGCCGTAAGTCAGGGTGACCAGGCCCAGCAGATTAATATTGCGCGGTACGCTAAGTTGACGGGCGAGCGGCATGACCAGCGAAGTGGTCCCCATAAACGTTGCGCCAAAACCCACGCTGCTTATCACCAGCAGCGGCAAGGAGTCGCTGGCGAGCGTCATGACCACGCAGGCACTTTGGATCAGTAAATTCGCCGTCAGGCATTGCAATACCCCCCAGCGTCGGGCAGCCCACAGCCAGGCGAAACAACCCGGAATAATCGATATGCCGACCAACGACCAGAGATGGGCCGTAAGCAGCGGCGACCCGGCACTTTTCGCCATCAGTGGCAGGTATGTAGCGACAATGATGTAGCCAAATCCGGCCAATCCATACAGTAGCGCCAGCAGCCACCAGGACATAGGCTGATGCTCTGTTTTTACCGGTGCTGCGGCGGGGAGCGCATGGTCGCGAGATGGCAGGAGCATAACGAGTAGCACAAAGAATACAGCGGAAGCAGCCGCTGCCCCCAGCCAAAGCGTGTGCGATGACAGCGCAAAATGCAGACCGCTGATGACATATTCATTGCCCAGCAAAATGCCTGCGCCAACGCCGGAAAACAATGCGGCGATCACGAAGGGATGCCGGGTATGATGCAGGACGATCATCGAACCAAAAATCATCATACCGGCACTGGCGACGCCTGCCAGAAAACGGATCAGCATCACCAGCGCGGGTTGCTTAACGCTTGCCATTGCCAGAATCAACCCTGCGGTAGCGAGCGCAGAAGTTAACAACATCGGGCGTAAACGTGAGGGAAGATGGAAGAGCCCGAAGGAGAAGAGCAGGCTTCCCGCCAGATATCCGGCGTAGTTGGCGCTGGCAATCCAGGAGAGCTGGTCAAACGTAAACTGACCTTCCGAGAGCAGTACCGGGAGCATCGGCGTATACAGAAAGCGTCCAATTCCCATGCCCAGCGTTAAGACCAGCATGCCAAAGAGCGCGACGCTGATGGCATGACGATTTGAATCGGGGCTTCCCTGGGACATACGGACTCTCATTTCACGCTGTTAGTTTGATAATTGTTATATTACATGTGCAAATGATAATGAAAAGTAAAATAAAAATGGGCGTTTTACTTTCTCCTTAAAAATTCGCCAGCGTCAGCAGGGAAGGAATTTGCGACAACAGATATAACACCAGTCCAATAGAACCGCCGACCAGCGTGCCGTTGATGCGGATAAACTGTAAATCTTTGCCGATGTTTAGCTCAATTTGCTGCGACATATCGCGCGCATCCCAGCTTTTCACCGTGTCGCTGATGTGGCGCGTCAGGAAGGTGGCGAACTCCGGCGCAACTTTATACGCGGCCTGCTCCAGATGCCCATTCAGTGAGGCGCGCAGGGCGCTGTCGGCAACCAGTGTTTCGCCGAACCACTGTCCGGCGCTGGCGATGCGCTGCTTCACGCGCGAATCGTCAGCGTTAATGTCGGTTTTCACCCACTGGCGCAGGTCTGCCCACAGTTCGCCAAGATAACGGTTGAAAGCTTCGTCTTCCTTCAGATAGTTTTTCATGTTTTCGGCCCGCACGGCCATCTCCGGATCGTGTTTGAGCTTATCGATTAGCTTAAACGTGGCGCGATCGAAGGCGTGGCGGATCTGATGCGCCCGATCGTGGCTGATGTCATCCAGTAAGGAATTAACGGCATCAGACACCAGTTCGGCGCTGTGCTCGCCCAGCCATTCAGTCGGCAGGATCTTCGCTTTCAGCGGATGCTCGGTCTCCAGCCAGTGCACGATCTGTCGGGCGATAAACGCCCGCGAACTGTCGCGCTGGAGCAGGGCGATAAGTTGGGCGATCAATGTGTCGAGCAACACCTGATGGCGGTTGTTTTTGGTCATGCTTTCCAGCATCAGCGCGCTGGTACCGGAGAGATCGACCTTGTCGATGGCTTTGTGCACTGCCCGCTTGATCAGCCGCTGAATGCGGGCGTCGTCGGTGAGTTTGAGAAAACCGCTCATGATCTGCAGCAGATGCTGGCCAATTCGCTGGGCGTTTTCCGGCTGGCTGAACCAGCTACCAATCAACAACGCCGGTTCATGGCGGCGGATCAGGGCGATCAGGGACTGGGTGTCGAGAAATTTTTCCTGCACAAACTGACCGAGATTCTCCCCGATCCGATCCTTATTGCGTGGGATAATCGCCGTATGTTGCGAGATAAACGGGATTGGTACCCGTCGAAAAAGCGCCACCACGGCGAACCAGTCCGCCAGCGCGCCGACCATCGCCGCTTCGGCGATCGCTTTGATCCCGAGCACCCAGAAGTTAGGCGGCAGAAACAGCGTGATGACGAAGGTAGCGGCGGCAATCAGCAGCAATGAGAGCGCCAGTCGCTTGGCGCGTTTGAGTTCAGCAATTTTATTCATAGGCTTAAGGATAGAGCCAGACGGGGGGATCGCGCAAAAAATGTGGAGCGCCTCCCATTTTCAGACGTGCAAAGCTTACTCTGGGATCCAGTTGTCCCAGGCGGGTAAGGGGCCGAGTTCCGCCACCAGAAAATCGATAAACGATCGCACCTTCGGATTGCTGTACTTACTGGGAAAATAGAGCGCATACAGGGCGTGGGTTTCGCAGGTGATGGTGCCGTCGAGCATCAGCGGCGTTATCTCTTCTTTTTGAATATGATCGCCAATCAGATAGGTGGGCAAATACGCCACTCCCTGATCTTCTAACACCGATTTCAGCAATACCAGACTGCTGTTGGCCTGGATAGGCATATGCAGTTTTAACTGATGCAGACGATCCTGTTCATCCGCCACCTTCAGCACCGGCGTGAGACCTGGGTAAACCAGGCAATCATGATTGACCAGATCGCTACGACGCTGGGGCATGCCTTTTTTGGCAAGGTAGCCGGGTGAGGCGCAGTACGCCCAGCGGACAGGCACCAGCTTGCGCATTGCGTAGTTCTGCGGTGGTGCGGTGGAGATTCGCAGGGCGATGTCGAAATCTGTTTCGTTCAGATTCACGAAGTTATCGTTGAGATCGATATACAGATTCACATCTGGGAACTGGGAACGATATTTATCCACCAGGTTCACCAGCCGGGAATAACCAAACGCAATTGAGCAGGTTATGCGTAATTCACCCTGCGGGCTGTGATAATAACCGGAGGTGGTATTCAGCGTTTCATCGAATTCTTTCAAAAGCTTATTGGCGCGGTTAAAGAGATATTGCCCGGCATCGGTCAGGGTAATACTGCGGGTGGTACGTTTAATTAATGTCGTGCCTAACGTATCTTCCATTGCCGCCAGGCTTTTGCTGACCGCAGATGGCGAGACGTTGAGCTGCGCCGCGGCTTCTGACAATCCTCCGCAGTCGACGATTTTAATGAAAAACTCCAGATGCTTGAGTGAAATCGGCGTACTCATAGTTTCCTTTTATTCACAAGTGATTTGCAAAAACGGTACGAATAGGCCGTTACATTCGCGTTTTAAACATGCAACTATTGAATCACAGGAAACAACTTGCTGGCAAAATGAAAAAATAACAACTTAGGTGAGTTACGTCACAAAATAAAAGGAGGCGAAACGGAAACTCATCACATTGTGAATTTAATCTCATTAAATATTATTCTAAAGGTACCGATTATGTGGTCACGACTCGAACCCTACAGATCGTCGATTATTTTATTAGTTGCTCTGGTGATTGGCGGCTTATTAGGTATTTATGCCCCCTCATTTGCAAGTAAACTCCAGCCAATCGGCCAGATATTCTTAAATCTGCTATTTATGATTATTGTGCCGCTGGTGGGGATCAGCGTCATGTCTTCGATCGCCAGTATGACCGACCTGAAAAGGCTGGGGCGCATTATGGCGATTATCTTTATTGTTTCGATCGCAATGGCCTTTATTCCGGCTGCCGGGATCGTTGCGCTGGCGCTATGGTATAACCCGGCGCAGGGCGTCACTATCGATCTTTCGCAGTCGGTGCAGGCGGGCAGCGGTAAGATGGATTTTGTCAGCATGATCACGACCAGCGACTTTATCGGACTGTTTTCTAAGTCCAATATTCTGGCGCTGATTGTGATGGCGATTATTGCTGGTGTGGCGATTGGTCAATCGGATCAGGCCGGTAAGCGCATTGCGTCGCTGCTGGAAGATGCCAATACCGTGATCATGAAGATCGTCTCAATCATTATGAAGGTTGCACCGATTGGCCTGGGCTGCTATTTCGCTGCCACTATGGCCAGTCAGGACTCTGCACTGCTGCTGACCTTTGCTCGCGCCATCGGCCTGTTCATGGTGGCCACGCTGGTCTACTTTGTTTTTGGCTCGATTCTCTATTCGTATATTGGCGGCGGGATTCCGGCGGTCAAAGCCTTCTGGCGTAATGCGATTGAACCGTCTGCGACTGCGCTGGGAACCTGCTCTTCGCTGGGGACTCTCCCGGTGACGCTGCGTGCCGGTAAGGCGATGGGGATTAACCCGGAAATCGTTGATGTCTCCATTCCGCTACTGGTTAACCTGAACAAAGGTGGCGTGGCGATGATTGCCGCGCTGAAAATTGTCTTTATCTATTCCGTGCTGGGCATGGAGTTCACCACCGAGACCTTCTTCCTGACCATGCTGATTGCGGTGCTCTCCGCCATTATCGTCGGCGGCGTACCGGGCGGGGCATTCCTCGGTGAAATCTTTATCGTCACTACGCTGGGCCTGCCAATGGAAGCGATCCCGATGTTGGTAGTGCTGGGCACGATTACCGATGCGCCTGCCACACTGATTAACGTTATCCATGATTTGAATGCGGCGCAGATTGTTGAACGGTTCGCTGGAAAAAAGCAGACCAACACTGAAATAAACTCTACTGCTGCGGTGGTATAGGTTTCACACGGATTAAGAACAGGAGATGTTATGAAAGACGCAATGAAGCTTGAGACGCAATTGGTTGTTGCGGGTCGCGACAAACGCTACACCCAGGGAGCGGTGAATCCGGTTATCCAGCGCGCTTCTTCGCTGGTGTTTGATACCGTGAAAGACAAAAAATTCGCCACCGCCAATCGCGCAAATGGCGAGCTGTTTTATGGTCGCCGCGGAACCTACACCCACTTTGCCTTCCAGAAGGCAATGAGCGAACTGGAAGGCGGCGTTGGCTGCGCGCTATACCCGTGTGGCGCTGCGGCGGTGACCAATGCGATTCTGGCGTTTGTTCAGGGTGGCGATCATATTTTGATGACGGGCGCGGCCTACGAGCCAACTCAGGATTTTTGCAATAAGATCCTGAGTAAATTCAATGTGGAAACAACGTATTACGATCCGTTGATTGGTGCTGGTATCGTTGATCTTCTGCGTCCGGAAACGAAAGTTGTATTCCTCGAATCGCCAAGTTCGATCACCATGGAAGTCCAGGATGTACCGGGGATGGTGAAAGCTATCCGCGCGGTTAATCCGGAGATTGTCATTATGATCGACAACACCTGGGCGGCGGGTGTGCTGTTCAAAGCGCTGGAATATGGCGTGGATATTTCCATTCAGGCGGGAACGAAGTACACCATCGGTCATTCGGACGGCATGCTGGGCACGGCGGTGTCCAACGCGCGTTGTTGGGATCGTCTGCGCGAGAACTCCTATTTGATGGGGCAAACGCTGGATGCCGATACGGCCTACAACGGCAGCCGTGGATTGCGTACCCTGGCGGTACGTCTTAAGCAGCATCAGGAGAGCAGCATCCATATTGCCCGCTGGCTGTCGGCAAGGCCGGAAGTGGCGCGGGTGAATCATCCGGCATTACCGGAATGTCCGGGACACGAGTATTTTCAGCGTGACTTTGCCGGAAGCTCAGGCCTGTTCTCGTTTGTGCTGAAAAAGAGACTGACCGACGAGCAGATGGCGAATTTCCTCGATAACTTCTCGCTGTTCCATATGGCCTATTCGTGGGGCGGATTTGAGTCGCTTATTCTGGCGAATCAGCCAGAAGAGCTGAACAGCATTCGCCCAGCCGGAGAGGTAGATTTCAGCGGCACACTGGTCAGGGTGCATATTGGCCTTGAGGATATTGGCGACCTGATTGCCGATCTGGAAGCAGGGTTTGCGCGCATTGCTTAAGATAATGTGATGGTTGCCGGATGCGGCGCAAGCGCCCTATCCGGCCTATCACTACGACATAGGCCGGATAAGCGTCAGTGCCATCCGGCAGGTTAGTTTTCAGTGGCTAACGTTGTTGTTTCATGCTGGCGAACCCGCTTCAGTAAGCCTGCCAGGGTAAAGACGACAGCAATACCCGCCGCAACCGCCAGCAGATGAAACGAAATCCTGCCGCCGTTAAACCACAGCCAACGTCCGATTTCGACAGAAACCGCCATCACCGTCAGGATGACCATATTCAGCGACGCCGAGACCGTACCCTTCGGTAAGTTGTTGGAAAACAGCGTAAAGCGGAACAGCGTCGGAAAGATCATACCAATGCCAAACGCATACAGGCTGGTTCCCAGCACCGACCACAGCCAGACGTGCGGCCACAGCAAATTGCCGACAATCAGCACCGCCAGTCCGCTCAGTTGAATGGGGGCCGCCCGCCAGATAAAGCGTGGCTGGGTTGGATCCTTCACAAAACGAACAACCACCATATTGGCGACGATCACCGCGCCAAACACCGGTGCCTGCGCCCAGGCGAACTCTGATGTGCTCATACCGCCAGCGTCGATCAGGATCACCGGCGAGACCGCCACCCAGCTCATCATCGGGATATAGCTTAGCGACAGCGTGGCTGCGCCAAACAAGAACACCCGGTTACGGAAAACGTCGCGGAAATCACGCAGTACGCCGCGTGCACTGAACGGCACCGCGCCGCGCTTAACGGTTTCCGGCATTGCTAACGCTAGCCCTATCAGGGCGATAAGCCCCATGGCGGCGATAATGGCGAACAGGACCTTCCAGTGTACAAAGTGCATCAGCGCTGCGCCGGAGAGCGGGCCGATAACTGGCGCAACCAGCACAATGGAGGTGATTATCGCCATTAACTTAATGGCCTTCGTTTGCCCAAACGCCTCCTGCACCGTGACATAGCCAACGGTAGCGATAAAGCAGATGCTGGTGCCCTGTACAAATCGGGCGACCAGAAATTGCGTCATTGAGGTGGTCAATAGCGTGGCAGCGCAGGCGAGCGTAAAGATTAACGCCCCCGCAATCAGCACCGGTCGACGGCCAATCCGGTCGGAGAGCGGTCCCAGCAGCCATTGCAGCGCCATGCCGCCAGCCAGATAGAGGCTCACCGCAGCGGGGGCCAGGCTGACGTCGGCGTTGAAATCACGCACCACATTGATGATGCCTGGCTGGATCAGGTCCGTCGACAGATAAGCGGCGAAGTCATATAAAATCAACGCGACAGGAAAAAATAGCGTCGTGGTGCGTTGGGAGAAAAACGCGAGAATCCGTTGCATAAAACAGCTCCTTTTCGGGAGAAAACCCTCAACGGGAATAGCGAAATTCAATACCGTCTTTGAGACGTCAGACCGATGACAGAAAAAAGCAGACTGCAAATGTACTGAATTTCATGTAATCAAAAACGCTGCCTGCGCGAGGCGCAAACAGGAGAAACGTTTTCAGACTCGAGTCAGAAAACGTAACGATTACAGGTAACAATCAGCACATCGCACCTCGGGAAGAATTGGTTGAATGGATAATAGCCACCCAAAGTGTAATGCGGATTGGATATTAATTAAACGAGTTTATCCGCTTTATTTGCAGAAAATCGTCACGCTTATCAGAAAGTGACGCTCTGCAGAAACCGCAGCGCGATCGCACTGCCGAAGATGATCAATACGCCGCCGGCGATACGCTCGATCCACAATATCCTTCTGGTTAACCGTCGCTGGATCTGCGGTAAGCCGATGAACATCACGATCAGCAGATCCCAGAACAACACCACGCTGGTCATCCAGATCCCGCTCATGGTTTGTTGCAGCAGCGTCACCGACGGGCCGAGCAGGGCGGTCATCAGCGCCAGATAGAACAGCGCATTTTTTGGGTTGAGCAGCGATGAACCTAATCCCAGCAGCAGCTGTTTACCAAATCCTGGACAGGTAGACTGGGCGTCTGCTCCGGTCAGGGTTTGCGGGCGGCTGCGTATAAGCAGGCTGCCAATCCATAATAAATAGAGCGCGCCCAGCAGCTCAATAACCGTAAACAGCAGGGGAAGCTGGCGCAGAATCCCCCAACCAATAATCGCCAGCAGAATATACAGCCCGTTGCCAATGGCGATCCCCACGCACAGTCCGGCGCTGCCGCGCATCCGGTAACGTACGGCGTAACCGACCAGTAAAAAGAAGTCCGGCCCTGGGCTGAGTAGTGCAACAAAATGCGCCAGCGCCAGCGCGGGAAAAGCAGACGGAAAAAGTTCAGCAAGCAGCGACATAGCGACCTCAGAAAATGAATCAGAGATCAGCGTACGCCTGACGCAACGCTAATTATTGTCTGATATTGATCGTCCCAGTGCGTACTGGCGCGGTGTGGCTGCTGTGTAGCGAACAAAGGTGCGATGGAAATGGCTCTGGTCGGCAAACCCGCTCTGATAGCCGACATCGACAATCTCGTCCCCGGCCCGTAGCCGCTGACGGGCATAGTCAATCCGCATGATGTTCAGATAATTTCCCGGCGTCAGCCCGGTGTCCTGCTTAAAGGTCCGAATCAGCGTCTCTTTACGCATGTGACACTCATCTGCCAGCTCATCCAGCGAGGGTGGGGAGTGCAGACTGGACTGCAACCGCTCGCGCAGATACTGGCTGGTGACGCTTAGGTTTTCCGGTGTTATCGACTGCAATGGCAGCGAGCGCAGCAATGCTTGTGCGGCATCAGTTATCTGCGTCGTTTGCCGTTGCGGCATGAGCGCCACAAGGTGCATGTAGCACTGGAATAATTGCGGATCGCGGATAACAGGAGTGCACGTGCTAAGCCGTTGATTGCTGTTCTGCGCAGGCAGATGGGTAAGACACCACCGGGCATCAAGATAAAGCATGTGATAGCTGCGAAATTCCCCGTTGACGGGATTACAGCTGTGAGGTGCCAGTGGTGGGATCACAATGAGATCGCCCACCTTCAGATGGTATTCCTTGTCATCGCACAGGCAGCAGGTTCCTCCCTCGAGAATTGCCCCAATCGAGAGCTGAGAGTGGTGATGGCGCTTATAGGCCTGCTGACTTTGCCAGGTGCTGCGAAGCTCCAGCCACGGCAGTTGCTCATCACGCCAGAACGATTGTGGAATATCCCGGGTATGCGTCACATAGTGTCCTCCATGAAAGTGATGACTTGTTATAGCACAGGCCCTGCGGTGAAAAAGCGGGAATGTGCATTGAAGTCGTGATTTTGCGTGATGCGTTCCAGACAAATGCAGACGTTACAAAGGGGCGTTTTTATCCCGGAAATCGCCTCGCAAAGAGAGAAAGTTACAGGTGAGGGTGTGGTTTACCAGCGCTACAGTCACGGCATCTTATTTCCAGGTGATGGATCGCCATGAACAAAGTACCGACTTCCACCCCGCATGATGCGGTCTTTAAAACGTTTTTGCGCCACCCTGAGACAGCTCGGGATTTTCTACAAATACATCTTCCCGCTTCGCTGCGCGAACTTATGGGGCTGGTCGAGAAAATTGTTTCCCTGCTACTTACCGGACTGACTAATGACAGCCAGATAAAGACGCTGTTTAATTATATTTTACGAACTGGCGATGCACCTCGATTCAGTGAGTTTATTCGTGAGGTTGCCGAACGTTCACCGCAGCATAAGGAGCACTTGATGACGATCGCCGACAGATTGCATGAGGCAGGGCTACAAAAAGGCAGGCTGGAAGGGGTACAGGAAGGGCGACAAGAAGGGCTTATAGAAGGGCGACTTGATGAGGCGCTCCGTATTGCCCACACCATGCTGGCAGACGGTATTGATATCTGCACGGTACAAAAAATTACCCGGCTTTCCGCAGAAGATATTCAGGGTTTAAGTCATTAGATATGAGTTAAATCGCATAATCGTCTGGCCGAAATCACCGGGCGGTCCGGTTTACTCTATCGCCATCTTTACCGCCTCGCCGAGCTTTTGCATCACTTCCTGATGCTTCTCGTTTGGCGGTAACGCGCAGTTGATGCGTACGCAGTTGCGATACTTTCCGGAAGCGGAGAACAGCGATCCCGGTGCGACCTGGATTTTCAGGCGACAGAGCTGCTTAGCGACGCAGACCATATCGACCTGGAGCGGCAGCTCGACCCACAGCATAAAGCCGCCTTTCGGTCGGGTGACGCAGATCCCGCAGGGAAAATATTCCCGTACCCAGCAGGTGTAGATCTCCATATTACGCTGATAAATCTGGCGCATACGCCGGATATGCCGATGGTAATGACCTTCGCGCACAAAGGAGGCTGCTGCCAACTGCGTAGCGGGAACGTTAGTACCAATGACGGCGTACTTCATATGTAGCAGTTTGTTGTAATAGCGACCGGGAACCACCCAACCCACGCGCAGTCCGGGGGCTACGGATTTGGTAAACGAACTGCAGAGTATTACCCGGCCGTCACTGTCCCAGGAGTGGATCGTACGCGGGCGCGGATACTCTGTGGCCAGTTCGCCATACACATCATCTTCAAAAATGACGATGTCGTGACGCTGGGCGAGGGCGAGCACCGCCCGCTTACGCGCATCCGGCATAATGAACCCGAGAGGGTTGTTGCAGTTGGGAACCAGCAGCACGCCTTTGATCGGCCACTGATCCAGCGCCAGCTCCAGCGCTTCAATGCTGATCCCGGTATCCGGATCGGTTGGGATCTCAATCACCTTGATCCCCAGGCCGCGCAGTAGCTGCATTGTGCCGTAGTAGGTGGGGGATTCAACGGCGACAATGTCCCCTGGCTGACAAACCGCCAGCAGCGCCAGCGACATTCCGCTCTGGCTCCCGTTGGTTATCACAATATCATCGGCGTTGAGGAGTGAACCGCTGTCCAGCATCAGACGGGCGATCTGCTGGCGCAGATCCTGGCTGCCGGGAAGCTTGTCGTACCCCAGCACTGCCTTCAGGTTATACTGCACTACGCGGCTGAGTTCGCGCCAGAGCGGTTTCAGGCTCGGTTGACTGACATCTGGTGCGCCGCTGCTGAAGGGGATCACAGATTTATCGCTATGCCCTTTTAGCATATCCAGCACCAGATCCCACTGCGTTATCTCGACCGGACGCTGCACCGGGCGTGACATCGGCGGTACGGGCGGCAGCGCTTTTTGCGGCGCGACAAAATAACCGGAACGCGGCTGCGGGGTGATCAGTTGCCGCTGTTCCAGCATCTGATACGCCTGCTGGACGGTGCTGATACTGACCCCGTGCTCCTGACTCAGGTTACGTACCGAAGGCAGTTTTTCGCCATGGCGATACAACCCCTGCTCAATGCGTTCGGCCAGCAGATTGGCCAGATGTTGATAACGCGTCATGCTGTATCCCTCATGGGTATCATACAGATTAAAAAACCAGTACAGATTGGCGTGAAAAAAGCGATGCAGAACTCTTTTTAACCAATCTGTATGTTAAATAAAAGTACTTTGTGAGTCTGTATTGCTTAGGGCCAAATCCGTGAAGATAAAGCCTCAGACAAGGCGGGGAGGCAAGGTATGGAATTTCATGAGAATAAAGCAAAGCAGCCATTTATTGGGTTTGTTCTGATCTGGCGGGCATATAAGGGGTGGCGGTTACGGGCGCAAACGCGGCGCGTATTGCAACAGATGAGTAATGAGCGGCTGCGGGACGTCGGGCTGCGACGCGATCAGGTGGAGTGAATCGTTGCTAATTTACAGATGTCTGGAGCGGGTTGAGATGTTTTTTCAACCTGCTCATTAAAAAATACCACTTGCGAATGATTTACCAGAATAAGACAAGACGATCTTATGACATAAAAGGGTTTATTCAACGCTTAACCTTACCTTAGAGTCGTAGGGGGAATGCGGAAATGAAAATAAAAATTACGCGGGGTTTATATTTTGTATTGATGTCTGGTGCCGTAATGATGGCGGCGAGTTGTACTAGTAATAAACCGGGAGTGGTAGCGCAAGAGTGGTCAAAAAATACCAGCCAGTTGGGGATTTATCCGCTATATCCACCAAGGGAACGCTTCTTCCCCGGAGATATTTATATTGTCCCGATTGCTGGCGACAAAACGATAAATCGCTTACCTGCAGAGTATTATATGATCAGACCGTTGCGCTACGATCACGTAGATATGAGCAAAGAACTGAGTAATGAACAGCAGGTCATAGAATTGCCGCTGACGGGAACAATGTCTGATGGCAAGGGAGGAAAGAGCATACCTGAACCTTTCTACCCCTATCCCGAAAGCAAAAAGCGTATTAATGGTGTTGTGGCATTTCCTGGTTTTACATTTGCGTCCTCAACTGAAGGGGCTTTAGGTATCAATGTTCCGACAGGAGCATGGGGCATAACTGGTGAGGCCGGAGGAAAAGCGAATTATACTGTCTCATATTCGGTACCTAATGCTGAAATGATCAGCATCGATCTGCGGCGTGCTTTGCAAAAGTATCGTGAGTATCGACATTCATTATCAATTAATAATATTTACGATCTTTATTATCTGCAAGAGGTGATGAACGCCAGAATTAATGGGTTGCGTTCGCGTAATTCACAATATAGAGATCTAAAACCGGGTATTGTTTTTGTAACAGATGTCTATTATACCAGACGTATTAATGTTTCAATCACGTCTGATAAAGGATTTAGCATGCAGGGCTCGGCAACGGTTGCCAGGCTGGTAGAATTATCAAAACAAGCACAGGATATTGAAAATGAACTGGTGAAAATTAAACCCTCTGTCGGTGCCAGTAGCAGCAGTGGAGGCTCCAGTGGCTCTGCACCAGAGAACCAAAATGGGCAGTCGTTACAGGCCCAGCTTGCTGCTCTGCAAAAATCTATGTATCAACTGGCGCAGTCAATGACACCTTCTGCCCCCGGAGCTTCGGGAACCGTCACCAGCGTTTCCAGTATGGGAGTTTCAATGGTACAAACATTCCCACATCCGATAGCCATTGGCTACAGTGCGATAAGCAGCAGTGTTAGTGGGTTTATCGCGTTTAACCCATTGTTTATTCCGGCAGTAGAGGCCTCCACACCGTTGCATGAACCCTCTGTACTGGATACTACTGCGGAAAGGCCGCCGTCTGTGAAGCCTGCGGCACAAAAGCAGACGGTAATTGCAAAACCAACAATGCATCGTGACCTGACAGGCCAAGGAGAGGTGGCGCATCCTTTCAAAGGTAAGAGCAATATTCCGCTCGACGTAAATACGCTGACGGATCTTCCTGAGTAAATGCGGTTCAGGTCGATATTAACGTAGATGCCGTCTTCCCGTAAGGTGACAATGCTGCCGATGTTTTTTCTGGTGCGACGGATTCTGAACTGTTGTGCAGTGTTGCGGTTTGTGATTACCGATTGAGTAGGGGATGAGTGCCGGATGGCGGCTGCGCCTTAATGCCATTTTGTGCGAAGCGATGCTGCGCGAGCAAAATAAGAAATAGTGAGTTGATGCCCGATGAGTGCCATCGGGCAATCCAGAATGAGGGTTACTTCTTCAATCCCGCAAACGCGGCTCGGATCTCGTCTTCCGGCAGGTTAATGCCGATAAACACCAGCAGGCTGTGCGGTTGTTCGTCGCCCCACGGGCGATCCCAGTCGGCGCTGTACAGACGCTGAACGCCCTGGAACAGCAGGCGGTTTGGCTCGTCTTCAATCCACAGCATGCCTTTGTAGCGCAGCAACTTCTCGGCGGATTCCAGCAGCAGATTTTCCATTACCCGCGACACGTCACTGATGTTTACCGGGTAATCCAGCTCGACGACGATCGAGGAGATATCATTTTGCTTATCGGCGATAAAGTGGAAGCGTGGTTTGGCGCTGACCACGTTCTCCTCGAGCATGAAACCGTTGGTATCGAACAGCAGGGAGAGGTCGATATCACCATGCGTGACGGTATACACCGGGGCGCGGGCGTTGATGCGCGCCAGGCGCTCACGCAGTTTCTCGCTTTCACCCGCCACGTCGGTTTTGGTCAGTAGAATGCGGTCAGCGTAGCCCACCTGCGACTGGGCGATGGTGAACTGGTTCATCTGATCGTCGGCATGTACCGCGTCAACCAGCGCAATCACACCGTCCAACAGGTAGCGTTCGCAAATCACTTCATGGGAGAAAAAGGTCTGGATAATCGGGCCGGGGTCAGCCATGCCGGTGCACTCGATCACCAAACGGTCGAAATGGATGGCGCCTTTATCGAGGTTGTCGAGCAGATCTAACAGTGCGTCTTCCAGCTCACTGGAGCGTGTACAGCAAATGCAGCCGTTGGTCAGGGTTTTGATCTGCGTGGCGCGGTCGCCAATCAGCTGATCGTCCACCGAGACTTCGCCGAATTCGTTTTCGATAACGGCAATCTTATAGCCGTGCTGCTCGTTGAGAATATGGCGCAGCAGGGTGGTTTTACCCGCGCCAAGAAAACCGGTGAGTAGGGTAACTGCAATCGGGGTCATTCATTTCTCCTTCTAACAGCAACTGCTTCCGCCGCTACCGTAGCGGGCTTCCTGGCGCTCGCGGAAGAATTCTTCGTAGGTCATGTACGGCTTATCGGGATGGTTGGTCTTCATGTGCTCGACGTAGTTGTCGTAGTCCGGAATGCCAATCAGCATCTTTGCCGCCTGACCGAGGTATTTTTTTGCCTGACCTAAAGTACCAAACATAAACAATCCTGATAAGCGAAAAGCCCCGCCGAAGCGGGGCTGAATACGGTTAGTGATGTGAAGAGGTCTTCACGCCGCCTTCCGGCACCGGTACATACGGCGTCTCTTTATCAGAGCGACCGTTGATGGCGCGGGCTTTCTGCCAGGTACGGAACCCGTAGAAAATGATGCTGTACACCACCACCAGGAACAGAATACTCAGGCCTGCGTTGGTGTAGTTGTTGACGACGATGTGGTTCATGTTGGCAATCTGCTGAGCGGTCAGTTCGCCGCCGTTAGCAATCTTCTCTTTGTACTGATTCGCCATGAAGAAGAAGCCTTCCATCTGCGGGTTGGTGCTGAACAGTTTCAGACCCAGCGCCCAGGTGGTGCAGATAAGCAGCCATACTGCCGGAACAACGGTAACCCAGATATATTTGGTGCGCTGCATTTTAACCAGTACCACGGTGCCCAGAACCAGTGCCACGGCAGCCAGCATCTGGTTAGAGATACCGAACAGCGGCCACAGGCTCTTAACGCCGCCCAGCGGGTCAACAACGCCTTGATACAGCAGGTAACCCCACAGGCCTACGCAGCCCGCAGTACCGATGATACCCGCAACCAGAGAGTCGGTTTTCTTCAGGAACGGAACGAAGTTCCCCAGTAAATCCTGCAGCATAAAGCGGCCAGAACGGGTACCGGCATCCAGTGCGGTCAGGATGAACAGTGCTTCAAACAGAATACCGAAGTGGTACCAGAAGCCCATATCAGCCATTGGCAGCACTTTGTGGAACACGTGAGCGATACCAACGGCCAGCGTCGGCGCGCCACCTGCGCGGTTCAGAACGGACGGTTCACCGATGTCTTTCGCGGTCTGCAGGATCTGCTCAGGCGAAATGACGAAGCCCCAGGAGCTGACGGTCGCCGCCGCATGTGCGGTTACGTCTTTCAACTGCGCCATAATCAGCGGGGCGTTCTCGCCGCTCATTTCATGCAGGTTCGGCATGGTGATGCCAAGGCCTGCTGGCGGGGTGTTCATTGCGAAGTACAGACCCGGTTCGATGATGGACGCGGCAACCAGCGCCATAATCGCCACGAAGGATTCCATCAGCATGGCGCCGTAACCGATAAAGCGCGCGTCGGTTTCACAGGCCAGCAGCTTCGGTGTGGTACCAGAAGCGATCAGCGCGTGGAAGCCAGAGACCGCACCACACGCGATGGTGATGAACAGGAACGGGAACAGAGCGCCTTTCCACAGCGGACCAGTACCATCAACGTACTGAGTCATCGCCGGCATTTTCAGTTCCGGGTTGAGGATAACAATCCCCACCGCCAGACCGACGATAACGCCGATTTTCAGGAAGGTAGCCAGATAGTCGCGCGGCGCGAGGATCAGCCATACCGGCAGCAGCGCAGAGATAAACGCGTAGCCGATCAGGGTAAAGGTAATGGTGGTGTCTTTAAAGGTCAGCGCCGGGCCCCAGTACGGGTCGTGAGCAATCACGCCGCCGAAGTAGATGGACGCAACTAGCAGCACAATACCAATCACCGACACTTCGCCCACACGACCCGGTCGCAGGAATCGCATGTAGATCCCCATGAATAGCGCGATAGGTACGGTTGAGCAGACGGTGAACACACCCCACGGGCTTTCAGCCAGCGCTTTCACCACGATCAGCGCCAGTACCGCAAGGATGATGATCATGATTAAGAAGCAGCCGAACAGCGCAATGGTTCCCGGGATCGGGCCCATCTCTTCTTTGATCATCTCACCCAGCGATGCGCCGTTACGGCGTGAAGAGATAAACAGCACCATGAAGTCCTGCACCGCACCGGCCAGCACGACACCCGCCAGCAGCCACAGCGTACCGGGCAGATAGCCCATCTGCGCGGCCAGTACCGGCCCAACCAGCGGACCTGCACCTGCGATAGCGGCAAAGTGGTGGCCAAACAATACGTTACGGTTGGTTGGAACGTAGTTCAGACCGTCATTGTTGATGACCGCCGGCGTGGCACGCGTCGGGTCAAGTTTCATCACCTTTTGGGCGATGTACAGACTGTAGTAACGATAGGCCACCAGATAAACAGAAACTGAGGCGACCACGATCCACAGGGCACTGATGTGCTCACCCCGACGTAATGCCACTACCGAGAGGCAGAATGCACCGATGATTCCGAGAATCACCCAGGGTATGTGCTTGAATATCTTTTTCGTATCCATAGTAAAACCTGGTATCTAATTAATAATTGGCCGAAGCCGTGTGGGTTTGATCTTGTGTTTGAGGAGGTAAATTGACTGCTATGTTGGGGGGATCTTGCCAGAGAAATACGCGCGTAAAGTAAGGTAAATAAGTGAGCGGTTGTATGTCAGCTTAAGCGGTCCCAAGTGTCAGTGAGCGGTAAGTAATGGGGGTGAGTGGGGGAATTTATGTGATTGAGATCACGGCATTATAGCGTTCGCCCATCTACATGCCGTGTTTTCCAACTGATGAAGCATCTCACTGAGATACTTAGATCACGATATAACAGTAAGGCGTTTGTTCGATGTCTTTAAGCAGCACATGTTTCTTACGTGATTTAGTCAGGTAATATTTTTCATCCAGATAATAGTCAATCAGTTCATCGAGGCGCTCTTTGTCTATGCGGGGTGTTACTCCTAACGTCCAGAAGCTACGTAGCTCTAATTCCGAACGTTTGATTTTTGCGCTTTTAACCAAATCCGCAATCATATTTCTGACGCAGCTTGTCGGATCCTGGTTCTGCTTGAGCTCAAGCGCAATGTAGCTGTCCTGCGTCCAGCCTTTTTTCCGCAATAAGAAATCTGCACGCACAGACAAACGCTGTGGATTTTTCCGCAGATCGCAAGCGAGGGTCTGTTCACGCCACCATTCATGACCTGTCGAAGCTAACAGATTGGCAAATTCTATCTGCATCCACACTTCCCAACCGGAGATGTTGTACTGATCGATGATATTGAGCTTTTGACGAACATCTTCACGTTCAAAAAAGTGGTGTGCGAGAGTGGATAGGTGATCAAAATCGCGATTCAACATAGAAGCATCCTTTTCTTAAAAAACGGGAATCCTACACCTAAGGCGCAACAGAACGACAAATTTTTTGCGTAATTTGTCATAGGGAACGGGATTTAATGTGAAAACGATAATTCTGTGGCAATTGCTGACACCATAAAGTTTTCTCTTTCCAGGCCGAAAACCAGAGTATCTGTCTAGCGGAAAGAGAAAACATGTTAAAACGAATGAAGATTGTTACCAGCTTACTGCTGGTATTGGCGCTATTTGGCCTTTTACAGCTCGCCTCCGGCGGCTTGTTTTTTAACTCACTTAAGAATGACAAAGAGAACTTTACCGTTCTGCAAACCATTCGCCAGCAGCAGTCTGCGCTTAACGCCACCTGGGTTGAGCTGCTGCAAACGCGTAATACCCTGAACCGGGCGGGTATTCGCTACATGATGGATCAGAGCAATATCGGCAGCGGTGCGACCGTTGCTGAGCTGATGCAGGTAGCCAGCACGGCGCTGAAACTGACGGAAAAAAACTGGGCGATTTACGAGTCGCTCCCGCGCGATCCGCGTCAAAGTGAAGCCGCGTTCCAGGAGATCAACCGCACCTATGACATCTATCACGGCGCGCTGGCGGAGCTGATCCAGTTACTGGGTGACGGCAAGATCAATGCGTTCTTTGATCAACCCACGCAGAGCTATCAGGATGGTTTTGAGAAGACATACATCAACTACATGCAGCAGAACGATCGCCTGTATGACATTGCGGTAGCAGATAACAACAGCTCTTACAGCCAGGCGATGTGGGTACTGGTCTGCGTGCTGATTACCGTACTGGCGGCAATTATTGCGGTCTGGTTCGGCATCAAACTGACTCTTATCTCCCCAATGAACCGTCTGATCGACAGCATTCGTCATATCGCCAGCGGCGACCTGGTGAAGCGTATTGAGGTGGAAGGTTCCAACGAGATTGGCCAACTGGCGGAAAGTCTGCGTCATATGCAGGGTGAGCTGATGAACACCGTGGGTGATGTGCGTAACGGTGCCAACGCGATTTATAGCGGGGCCAGCGAGATTGCGATGGGCAACAACGATCTCTCCTCGCGTACCGAGCAGCAGGCTGCATCTCTGGAAGAAACCGCAGCCAGCATGGAACAACTGACGGCGACCGTGAAGCAGAACGCCGAAAACGCGCGTCAGGCTAGCCATCTGGCCCTGAGCGCTTCTGAAACCGCGCAGAAAGGCGGCAAAGTGGTGGATAACGTGGTGCAAACCATGCGCGACATCGCTTCCAGTTCGCAGAAAATCGCCGACATTATCAGCGTCATCGACGGCATTGCCTTCCAGACTAACATTCTGGCGCTCAACGCCGCGGTAGAAGCTGCGCGTGCGGGTGAGCAGGGCCGTGGTTTTGCGGTGGTTGCGGGTGAAGTTCGTAATCTGGCCCAGCGTAGTGCGCAGGCCGCGCGCGAGATCAAGAGCCTGATTGAAGATTCGGTCAGCCGTGTGGATGTGGGTTCAACGCTGGTAGAAAGCGCTGGTGAAACCATGGATGAGATCGTCAATGCGGTAACCCGCGTGACCGATATCATGGGTGAAATTGCCTCTGCTTCTGATGAACAGAGCCGCGGTATCGACCAGGTCGGTCTGGCCGTTGCAGAGATGGATCGTGTGACGCAGCAGAACGCCTCGCTGGTGGAGGAATCCGCCGCCGCCGCTGCGGCGCTGGAAGAGCAGGCCAGCCGTCTGACCCAGGCCGTTGCCGTGTTCCGTATTCAGCATGACCAACAGCGCGCGCGTGACGTTGCTGCCGCTAAACCGGTTTCAACGGTCCAGCCGCGAAAAGCTGCGGTAACGGATTCCGGGGATAACTGGGAAACGTTCTAAGAGCCAGGCCCATCAGGCGATTTTTGCGCTCACTCTGTGTGCCCTCTGCTGAGGGCACTTTTACAAACTGGGTAAAAAAGTGGTGAGGGCCGGAATAAACGTCACCATCAAGAGTACGACCAGGAGCGCAATAAATAACGGTATCACTTCGCGAATAAATTCTGAAATTTTGGTTCCGGTGATCGACGTTGCCACAAACATAACCGTACCCATAGGCGGTGTCAGGCATCCCACGGCTAAATTTAGGATCATCATGACACCAAATTGAATAGGATCGATTCCCAGCATTTTTACTGTGGGCATCAGGAGCGGCACTAGGACGATAATCGCCGCATTCCCTTCGATGAACATACCAAGAAATAACAGTACTGCATTAACGATCAGAAGAAACAGGTAAGGATTATCTGAGAATCCTGTCATCAGGACAGCAACATTCTGCGCAATTTGCTCATTGGTCAAAATCCATGCTAATGCAGAACAGGTCATAATGATGAGCATTACGCTTGCCGTTGAGCGTGCTGTTTCCAGTACAGAAGCAACGATATCTTTTAAGGTCATTTCCCGATAGAAAAGGGTTCCGACGATAATGACAAAAAGTACGGCGATAGCACCCGCTTCTGTCGGTGTGAATATACCAAAACGAATCCCGCCAATAATCACCAGGATAAGTACCAGCGCTGATGTTGCGCCTTTTCCCGCCTCCCAAAGTTCACGGACGGTTGGGCCGTGGCTTCTCGCGGGCAAATAACCGCGCTTTTTCGATATCAGGTAGATGGCAGTCATCAATGCGACACAGCACAGTAGGCCGGGAATAATCGCCGCCATAAACATCTTGCCGATAGAAACATCGGCGACAAAGCCATAAATAATTAAAGCAATGCCAGGGGGAATAATCGGCGTTATTAACGATCCTGCGGCCGTTACTGCGGTAGAGAATCCTTTGCTGTATCCCAGTTTCGTCATTTCGGGTACCAGCATTTTTGACAACATCGCACAGTCGGCGAGGTTTGAGGCTGATAGCCCTCCCATCATGGTACTCAGCAGGACGTTGGATTGCGCCAGTCCGCCAGGGTAATGACCTGAGAGAACTCCCGTAAACTTTAACATCCGGTGAGTAATTCCCGTATAGTTGAGGAGATTACCCAGCAGAATGAAAAAGGGAATTGCCAATAGCGTGACGTTTTCACCTGCGCCGATGATGCGCTGAATCGCAATTAAGGGCGATATATCACCTGCCATGAAGAAATAAATCAGAATCGCAACCAGAACGCTGATGAAAATTGGCGTGTTCAATATGAACAGAAATAGTAAAACAATACAGGCAATGGCTACTGACATGCGACCTCCCTGTTTTTCATTTTTTTAATATCTTGCCAAAGATGTTGTAGACAGAAAATGACCATGATCCCAGCTCCGGTTGGCACGGCAAAGTCAATGTATAAATAAGAAACCCCGAGGATAGGGGTTATCTTATCCTCTGCGATTAAAGACAGCTCATAGCCCAAATAACCGAATGTAGATAGCGCTATAATAGAAATAATGTGCGTGAAGAGGGTGCAGATAAGCTGTAATTTTTCGGGTAGCATTGCAGTTAATGCATCGATACTCACATGCATACGCAACCGCATGGCAGAAGCGGCACCTAACATAATGAGCCATATATAACAAATAATGAGTACTTCTTCTCCCCAGATTAGCGGAGAGTTTAGCAACCAGCGCATGAAAACGGCCAGGATTGTTATCAATACAATTCCGCTGGTTGCAACACCGGCTAATATATCGCTAAATCTGTTGAAAAAACCGAACATAGCAATTCCTTTAAAATGACATGTTTATCAGATAGGCGCGGTATCTCTTCGACCGCCTCTCTGTCAGTTTTATCCCGGTTCTTTGGGGGGTGCGCAGGTGATAAACCTGCGCAACCTGACGGTTATTTAGCAATGATTTCTTGCGTTTTCTCGTATAGAGCGGGGGTCCATTCCGGAAATTTCGTGTAGAAAGATTTTGAAGCGTTGCGGAATAACGTGCGATCGACTTCAACAACGGTAACACCCTCGTTTTTCATTTTTTCTATCAGGCTCTTCTCTTCTTTCAGGACCAGATTTGTCAGATACTGACCTGCTTTATTACCCGAGTCGATCAACGCGATTTGAATGTCAGGTGGCAGCTTTTTGTATGTGCGACTTCCCATGACCAGATTCGTCACATTTTCGACATGCCCTGTCAGGATAAGGTATTTGGCCGCTTCATAGTGTTTTTGTCCATATAACACGGGAATTGGATTTTCTGCGCCATCAATAATTTTTAAATTTAACGAGGTATAAACTTCTGCCAGTGGGAGTGGCGTTGGCGTTGCGCCCATCGCTTTCATCCCTTCAATCTGAATACGGTTATTCGGTACCCGGATTTTCAGCCCTTGCAGATCTTCCGGCTTATTAACCATTTTGTTGGTTAACATGTGACGGGAACCATATAACCAGTCTTTCGTGATGATATGGAGTCCCTTCGCATCCAGTTTGCTTTCCAAATCCTTGTACCAGTCCGACTGATTCAACTTGAAAATATCCTGGTAATCATTACCCAGATAAGGGCCAAACATGATGCCGAAATCCGGCACATAGTCAGAGAAGAAGGCACCATCGGCCAAGGTTATCAACGGGCTTCCCAGCTTCATTTGTTCAATTACATCTTTCTTCGAACCTAACTGAGAGCTGGGGTAAGGGACTAATTCACCTTTTCCGGCAGTTTGTTCACTGAACAGGCGCGCCCATTCATGAATGGCTTGATCAAAAGGTTCTCCTGGGTTGTTTTCATAAGCGACTTTTAATGTATATTCAGCCGCGGCAAAGGCAGAACCCGTAAGGGAGGCTGTTGCGATTATTGAACCCATTGCAAATGCCAGTAACTTATTTCCTTTTTTTATCATTTTACTCATCATTGCTCTCCAGTTTCGTGGGAACTGCGGAATTAATTCACATTACGATAGGGGAATGATAGTCCGGTCAGGTTGATGCTTATTTTGTTATACTGCCCAACTCGCAGGTCTATTTTCTATGTGAAGATTTAGAGCCTATTATCTCATCACCACCAGGTGGCGTTTTTTGGGTGATTTTGTGGTAGTGGTAATGCTTTATTGTTTTTAATCGGTATTTAACCAGAGGTATTAATCGAGTGAACCATGGTCTGTCTGGCTGTTTGCAGATGTTGGCGTAAAGCGGTGGTGGCACCAAAATCATTACGGCAGATTAACGCGCTAAGAATGGTCATATGCTCATTGACCGCAATAATATTCCTCTGTTTAAGATCGCTTTCATCCCATTGATAATGAAAATGAAAAATAACCGAGATAATCTCCAGCGACTGGTCAAAGAAAACATTTTCTGCCGCGCTCAGCAGTAGCGTGTGAAACTCTCTGTCCAGTGAGGAAAACATACGATAGTTGTCACCAATCGTGTCTCGCAGGGTGCGATGATGGTCAAGAAGATCGCGGGCTTTCTGCCAGCGAATGTCATCGGCTGGAAGGTTAAGGAAACGTTGTAACGCGTGCGTTTCCAGCATTTCACGCAGTTCGAACAGTTGCTCGGCATAGGTCTGATCAAACTTTTTCATGCTCCACTGACCACGTTTTTCACTTTGGATTAGATTGTAACGTCCAAATTTTAAAAGAAACTCCCGGACAACGACCGGGCTTACGCCAGCCGCGCGGGAAAGCTGTAGTTCGGAGAAACTCTCGCCTGCGCGTAGCTGACGCTGGTTGATCATGGTGAAAAAAGCCTGCTCAAAAATCCGGTTTTGCTCAGTCATGGAGGCGGTGGTACAGGCGAAGCCATCATCATGATCGGGTTTACGGGCAATGACGTAATCGCTGCCGACCTGCGTCAGCACACCGCATTCGCTGAGATGGCTCAGCATGTGGCGTACCGTGGTGCGACTGATGTTGTACATCTCGGCCAGCGCACTTTGCGATGGCAACGGTGAAGGAATATGACCGCGTGCCATATCGTCAATCATCTGGTTAATCACATTGTGACGTAAGTTCTGCGAACGACTCATGGCTCCCTCCTTTTTGAGCATTAAAACCCGATTTAAAACATTTTAATGCGTTGAGTTTCACAAGTTATGTTACCCGTTTATTTTTAGAGGCTTTTTCTAGGATATCTGTTGCAACAGAAAATATGGGAGAGAATATGATGGCAACAATGAATGTCCTGGTGTGTCAGGAACCCAAAAAAATGCACTGGGAAACGCGTGAAATACCTATTCCGGGTGAGGGTGAAGCATTAATAAAAATTAAATCAGTCGGGATTTGCGGTACCGATATTCATGCCTGGGGTGGCAATCAGCCATTTTTCAGCTATCCACGTGTACTGGGGCATGAAATATGTGGGGAAATTGTCGGGCTGGGCAAAAATATACAGAATCTGAAAAATGGTCAGCAGGTGGCGGTTATTCCTTACGTGGCCTGCCAGCAGTGTCCGGCCTGTCTGAGCGGGCGCACTAACTGCTGCGAGAAGATTTCGGTGATTGGCGTGCATCAGGATGGCGGCTTCAGCGAATACCTGTCCGTACCGGTCACCAACCTGTTGGATGCGCAGGGAATTGATCCGCAGGCGGCGGCGCTGATTGAGCCTTATGCCATTAGCGCGCATGCGGTACGCCGGGCGGCGGTGGCTCCGGGTGAGCAGGTGCTGGTGGTTGGTGCCGGTCCGATTGGTCTGGGCGCGGCGGCGATTGCCAAAGCCGATGGCGCACAGGTGGTGGTCGCCGATACCAGTCCGGCTCGCCGGGAGCATGTGGTTTCCCGGTTGGGGCTCCCGGTTATCGATCCGTCTGCTGAAGATTTTGATGCGCAACTGCGTGACCAGTTTGGCGGTTCGCTGGCGCAAAAGGTCATTGATGCCACGGGCAATCAGCATGCGATGAACAACACGGTGAATTTGATTCGCCATGGCGGCAGCATTGTTTTCGTTGGGCTATTCAAAGGCGATTTGCAGTTCTCCGATCCGGAGTTCCACAAGAAAGAGACCACCATGATGGGCAGTCGCAACGCCACACCGGAAGATTTCGCCAAAGTGGGCCGCCTGATGTCGGAAGGCAAACTGACCGCCGACATGATGCTCACGCACCGTTACGCGTTTGCCACACTGGCAGAAATCTACGAACGGGATGTGATTAACAACCGTGAGCTGATTAAAGGCGTGATCACGTTCTGAGAGGGGAAATGCGATGAAGACATTGAATCGACGTGATTTTCCGGGTGCCAGTTACCCAACGCGCGTGATCCAGTTTGGTGAAGGGAATTTCCTGCGAGCGTTTATCGACTGGCAACTGGATATCCTCAACGAGCAAACCTTTCTGAACGCTGGCGTGACCATCGTTCGCCCGATCAATAGTGATTTTCCACCGTCGCTGAATACCCAGGACGGGCTGTATACCACGCTTATTCGCGGTCTAAACTCGCAGGGCGAAGCGGTGAGCGAGGCGCGGCTTATCCGTTCGGTGAATAACGAAATCAATCCGTATCAGGACTTCGCGGCGTATCTGGCGCTGGCCCACAATGCGGATATTCGCTTTGTGTTTTCAAATACCACCGAAGCCGGAATTAGCTATCACGCGGCAGACCGGGTCGATGATGCGCCGCCGGTAAGCTTTCCGGCTAAACTGACACGTCTGCTGCTGGAGCGTTTTAATCATTTTGAGGGCGCAGTGGATAAGGGCTGGGTCATTATCCCGTGCGAGCTTATCGACTATAACGGTGAGGCGCTCAAAACGCTGGTACTGCAGTATGCGCAGGAGTGGCAGCTTCCCCCGGCGTTTGCCGACTGGGTGGCGACGGCAAACACCTTCTGTTCCACGCTGGTCGACCGCATTGTCACCGGCTACCCGCGAGAAGAAGCCGCCGCGCTGGAAGCTACGCTTGGCTATCACGATGCGTTTCTCGATACCGCGGAGCATTTTTACCTGTTTGTGATTCAGGGGCCGCAGTGGCTGGCGGAGGAACTGAAGCTGGCGCAGTGCCCGCTGAACATTCGGGTAGTGAGCGATATTAAACCGTACAAAGAGCGTAAGGTCGCCATTCTCAATGGCGCGCATACGTCGTTGGTGCCGGTGGCCTGGTTGTGTGGTCTGGAGACCGTCGGCGAAGCGATGCAGGATGCCGATGTCCGTCACTTTATCGAGCGGGCGATTAGCGAGGAAATTATACCGGTATTGGATCTCCCGGCGGATGAACTGCGTGAATTTGCCGACGCGGTGAGCGGGCGTTTTCAAAACCCCTACATTCGTCACCAGTTGCTTTCCATTGCGCTTAACGGGATGACCAAATTCCGTACCCGAATTTTGCCGCAACTGCTGGCGGGCCAGCAAAATGGGCGCTGGCCCGTGCGGTTAACGTTCGCCCTTGCGGCGCTGCTGGCGTTTTATCGCGCAGAGCGGGAGGGAGAACGCTATCCGATACAGGATGATGAGCAGTGGGTTAGCCTGTATGCCAGTCTGTGGCCGCGAGTTGGCAAAGATTTAACGCTGCGTGAACTGGTGGATACTGTGCTCGGCGATGCGGCGCACTGGGGGGAAGATTTGACGTTACTGCCCGGGTTTGCCGGGCAGGTGACGGCAAACCTGGAAATGATTCTGGTGCAGGGGATGCGCCAGGCAGTGAAAAGTCTGGAATAAGGTTGCCATGCAGCGCCCGGTGTGGTGTTGGGCGCTGTTTTTTTTCAGACAATAAATGCGGCTGGCTGTAAGGCTGATAAGCGAAGCGCCATCAGCCATTTCATGTTACGAGCCCTGAGCGACCACTTTGATTTCAACCATCCCGATCCCCAGCTTACGCGGCGAGTGGCCGAGAATATTGCCCTCGTTGGTGGCGACCGGATCGGGCGGGACAATCACCAGCGTATCGGCATCTGCCGGGTTATCAAAATGCAAGGTAGTGGTAGTGACATCATGGCCTAACACCAGCGTCTGTTCCTCGTGGCCAACTCGCACGGGAATAGGACGATTGGCGTTGTCGCCGAAGGCTTTCGCGGTGATGACCAGATCGAATTTCTTCGGCAGCGGGGCCTTGTACTCGATGGTCACCTCTTTGCTGAGCTGCGCATTGGACCAGCGCCCCCAGGATTCGGGGCGTGATATGCCGCTAAACTGTTTAACCTCTTCCGGCGCGCCCGCCACGTTGAAGACGAAGCTGTCGGCTTTGTAGCGAATGTCGTTATCGACAATTTTCAGCGTATCGACGTTACCTTTGTAGCGCTCCATGTCGATCACCGTGTCTTTAAACACGGTTTTACTTTTCCATTTGGCTTTGTCGACGTGCTGCACGATTTGCTGTCCGCCTAACTGGCCTTGCGATACGCACCAGTCGGTGGAGAGCGCCAGCTCCGGGGCCCATAGCTGCGCCATTTTGTAGCAGCGATCAACCCAGACAAAGTTATCTCGCGGCGCGAAATCTGCCAGTTGGAAGCGCAGCGGGGCCGAGTATTCGCTTTCCGGCAGCGGCTCGACGCGTTTGTCCGATACGCGCAGCAACAACGGCAGGCGGAAATGGCTGCCGGAGAAAGAGATCATGTTTTTGTCCTGGTCGACGGTGAACTCTTTCATCTCTTTCGGAAAATTCCACAGGCGAATGATATCGGGCTTCCACGCCAGCATTTTTTCTTTGATGTTCAGGAACACTTCAGACACGGATTCGCTCGACAAACTGCTGCGGCCAAGACCTATAAAGTTATCGCCACCGAGAATATCCAGTACCGTTGCCCCGTTATCCATCGTGTTACGCTTCACCGCCAGCGTCTCCTGCTGTGGCTGGTCGCCGCGCAGCACGAAGAACAGGTTGTTGCGATCCTGCTTGTTCAGATACTTCCATGCGGTGTTGTTCATCGCCAGATGATCGGAAGAAACCACGATGACGGTATCTTTGAACCACGGTGAGGCTTTGATCTTATTGATAAATTCGGCAATGTTTTCCTGGCTGCAGCTGACCGCGCTGAAGGATTGGTTGGCCTTCCCGTCGATGTCATAACGTTTACGGTTGCAGCTACGTGAGATAAATCCATCTGGATGATGGGTATCCACAGTCAGCGTAAACAGTGAAAAGCGCTGGCCCGAACGTGAAAGCTCTTCGAATTTTTTCCACGCTTCATCCAGCACGGTATCGTCGTAGAAGCCCCAGTCGTTGCGATAGGCTGGGTCCGCAACCACGCTTTTTAACTCTTCCGCACCGTACAGATGATCAAAACCGTGAGATTTCAGGAACACGTCTTTGCCGGCAAAGCGCAGGTTGGCTCCCTGCACAAAGTAGTTTTGATAGCCGGAGTTTTTCAGGATATCGCCCAGACAGATATTGTTGGGGAAGAAGCTGGAGACCGATGCCGAGGCGTTGCCTTCAAACGGCGCAAACAGCGGAATACCGCACTGGGAGGCGACCATGCCAGCGATGGTGTAATCGGTACCCGGAAGTTGCATGGTATTGCTGAAATCCAGACCTTCGTTTTTCAACGCACCGAGTTCCGGGGTCAGATCCGGGAACGCGTCGTTGTTAAAATAGGTGCGCTCGAGGCTTTCGCCATAGATATAAACCAGATTCAGCTTCGGGTTGGGAATCGTTTTTGACGGCTCTTTATAATAGGTTGGGAAATCCGGATCGCCATCGCGCGACTGCGACTTTACCAGTTCGGTTATCTGGTGAAACGCCGGGCTGGCGTCTACGGAGGCCAGCGCCAGCAGCAGGGCCAGCAGACTGTAACCCACATGATGCGGATGATGGCGACGGCGGCGCAGAATCCAGCCGAGAGCGACAAAAACGGTCGTCAGGGCCAGCGCAATCCCGACGCCAGGTAAGATATATTTTCCAATTCCCGCGCCGGTCAGGCTATTGGTCAGCGTGTACAGAACCGCGTCATTGATACCGTCGCCGGTGAAATAGTCACTGGCATACAGCGTGATATTCAAGACAATAAAAATCCCCAGCACCGTTAACGTGGCAGCAAACCACCAGGTGTTGCGACCCGCTTTCCAGGCGTAAATCAGCACTGAAGCGAGAAACAGAGTAATGGAGATGAGTTCTGACAACGATCGATCCTCAGTAAACCGGGCAAACGCCAGGCAGGCTAATGATTTTGGGAAAGCACAATGTAATAGCGATGTTGCATTGCTGCAATTGTAGTGACATTAAATTACGTTGTTATTCAGAATTGGTTTAGATATGCGTGTTTTTTGCGGGGGATTTACTGATTATTTGACGTGTGAATTTTATGGGGAGCAGGTTGATGCCGCGCAGGGTATACGCGGCATGTCGTGCGTCAGGAAATGAAGTTCATACCCTGTTTTAACACGAGATCGCAGGCCTTGGTTTTTACCTGCTTCGCCAGCGAGCTGTTGCCAATTGTGTTCAGGTCCAGTTGTTGACCATCTTTGGCGTTGAGCAGCCCCTGAATGCCGTCCATATAGTTGGTGTCTTGTTTCTGCTCCGGAGCACTGAGGCCCAGTTTATCCAGCACCTGGTTTTTGACGTTTTGCGTGTCGGTGACCGAGGCCAGTTTCTGTTTCGCGCAATATTCCAGGATCCCGGCGGCGTTATTCATGCTGCTGGAGGTCAGCGACTGATTGCTGCCATTCAGTAGACTGGTCAGGGAAGAGAGCGACGAGCCGCCCTGCGAGCCGGAGCTTTGTTTGCTCAGTTCGCTGGCCGCGCTGGAGAGCGAATCCTGCCAGGAGGCGGCGAAAACGCTGGTCGAGATGAGCGTGCTGGCGGCAAGCGCACAGCACAGCAGACGTTTGGTTGTTTTCATCATTATATGCAACTCGTGTTATGCCTTTTCAGCGCAGTATAGCGCCGGCAGTCTTAGGAGTGGTCCTAATACGTTAATACTCTTTACCGGTTACCCGACTACGGTAGCTTTCCCAGTTAAAAATCACCCACAGGCTGTTGCCAAGGCGCATACGGTCCATTACCCGCTCGCCCAGCAGTTTGTTCATTTCATCCATATTGCTGTTGGTCAACATACCGGTCGGGCGTTTTGAAGACGAGCGGCGATCGACGATCTGGTTGATGATCACCTTTTCATAGCGGGATTCGGTCTGCACGCCGATTTCGTCGATCACCAGCAAATCGACATTGCTGAGATCGTTGAGTAGCTGTTCTTCGCTGGTTTCA
Source organism: Citrobacter braakii (assembly GCF_002075345.1). Classification (GTDB taxonomy): domain Bacteria; phylum Pseudomonadota; class Gammaproteobacteria; order Enterobacterales; family Enterobacteriaceae; genus Citrobacter; species Citrobacter braakii. Next base: position 280,969 of record NZ_NAEW01000006.1, on the reverse strand, counting down.
CGGTTGCTGAAGGTATCTTTCATGGCTGACATAATGTCCGCAACGGTGATAATCAGCACCGACTTGCCGCGCAGCAGCAGTTCGTTGCAGATAGCGGCGGCCAGATGGTTTTTGCCGGTGCCGGGCTTGCCAGAGAAAATAAAGCTGGCGATGTTGCCGTCAAACTCTTCAACGTACTGGCGAGCTTTGCTCAGGGCGTTCATCTGACCTTCGCATTCCACCCGATAGTTATCGAACGAACAGTTCTGATGCAGTGGACGAATACCGGAACGGTTGAATGTGCGCTGCATTTTCATGGCTCGGTTTTCACGGGCCAGCGCTGCGGCGCGAATTTCACCTTGCTCTTTTTGCCATGCCAGCAGCTCCTTGCCCGTTTTAAAGGCTGGCTCGACATTAGCCGGCATCATTTTTTGCAGACGTTTCATCAGGTCGCCAACGTTTTTCATCGTTATCCTCTAAAACCCGGTGGAATATGGTTGTCAGGCTCGCTGACACTGTTCACATCGCGCTTCGGCATTCCGCCATTGCTGGCCCGGCCAATCTGGATGCTGCGTGCCAGTTTTTGCTGCCACTGAATATGGTGAAAGACTTTGCCTTCGGCCTGCCAGTAGGCGACAAATGAGGCTAGTTCCTCGGCGGTGACCGGTTCTCTTAACGCCACGCCCCACAGGGCGGCCTGGCGCTGAAAGTCGGCATCGGGCTGCCAGTCAGCGTACATCGCAAATTTCCCCATTGGCACGACAACAGGAGCGGTTTGCGGCTCTTCATAAAATTGTGCATCCAGCGTCACATCGCTTCCCGGGCGTGACAGTTTCTCTTCAAGCGCCAACAACTCGGCCAGTCGTGCAGGCGTCACCGCGTAAAATGCTGGCGCGTTATTGGCGAATACGGCTACGGCACCGCCCGCGGACCTGGCCAGCACCGTATGGTGATCGTGTAGTAAGGCGTCAATGCTAGTGACGTCCGGCGTCAAAATTTTGCTGGGCATAATGTTTCTCAATACTGAACAACAACCGAGAAGGGGACTGCTTTTATAGTAACACAGAGAAGAAGGAGAGCAGCAGAAGAGGGGGCGATTCCCCTCTCTGCGAGGAGCAAACAAAGCGTGCCGCTAAACGCGCGGGCGTTTGCGATACAGCCATAATCCCGGTACGGATAGCCCGATGGAGAGCGCTCCGACAATCGATGAGGCTTTCAGGAAATTGGTCAACAGCGTGATCATCAGCGCTTCGCTGTAACCAAAATGGCCGATTTTTACCGCCGAGATCATGGCGGTATAGGCAGAGATCCCAGGGAACATGGGGATTACTGCCGCAACGGTGAAGACTTTCGGATGCGCCAGATACCAGCGTGACCACTGGATCCCAATGCAGCCCACCAGTAGCGACGCCATAAAGGTTGACCATTCGATATTAAATCCTGCGCTCATCATCACCATTCGTGAACCGTGGCCGAGTGCGCCGAGTAACGCGCACCAGGGGAGCGCCCGATGTGGTACGTTAAATACCATGGCAAAACCAAGCGCAGGTATTGCCGACAGGATCATGTCCTGCATTAGCGCCAAAATGAAATCGATCACGCCCATCCGCGCAGCCCCCATAAGGTCATCGACATGACTACGCCAATGCAGGTCGCCAGCGTCAGCAGACTGGCAATAGCCCAGCGAGCGAGCCCAGTATTAATGTGTCCCTTAAACATATCCGCGACGGAGTTGATCAACGGAAAACCCGGAACCAACAGCAGCACGCTGGCGGCCATGGCGATGGTTGGAGTGTGGTTAAACGTCGGCAACGTCAGCAGCAGACCAGAAATCGAGGTTGCCACAAACGCAGTAATGCAGAAGTTGATTTGCGGGTGCAAATGCCGGGACGCCAGAATCTGGCGAATATACATTGCCACCATACTGGCGAAAAAGGTGATCACCGCGCCATCCCATCCGCCATTATTGAGTTTACAAAAGCAGGCGCAGGACAAGCCGACCATAAAGGCGACCAACCATCTTGGATAGCGCAGCGGTTTAATCTGGCTAAAGCGTTTCTCAACGCCTTTAACATCCAGCAGTTTGTGTTCCGACAGAATAACGATGTGCTGCACCTCCGTCACGACGTGCATGTTAATTCCGCGATCCTGATTTTTTCGCGTTGAAGTCAGGCACTGCCCGTCTTTAATGGTGGTCAGGACGATGGCGTTAGAGGAGATAGCGCTTTCTACGCTATCCATGCCAAGCGCCAGCCCGAGGCGGGTGGATAGCTCGTCAACCAGCGCACTTTCTGCCCCATGCTGAAGTAAAAAAAGACCGCATTGAATACATAACCGTGTAACCGTTCGCTGTGACGACTGCTCTGTTTGCATGACTCGCTCTGACTGAAAAGGATCTCTTTGCGTGGCGGATGTCTTCTTTTTATCACGAAGCATGATCCTGTTGGCTCTGGCTAAGATCAATCTTTGCGTCGAAAAAAGATGCAGATCGTACGTCTGATGCGTTTGCACACCTCACTTGCTTATCAATAAAGACAGCGCTTATGAAAATGTAGTGTTATTTATCAGGATGGAAAATACGTAAGCAACGCTAACGATCTATTGTAGTTCTTTTAATTGTACAAAGAGTGTATTCATGAGTAATTATTGGCATGATGGTTCAATAGTTTGATGCTACTGGGATTGTAGCGGTATAACTTTGTTTATAAATAAAAGCCAAGGATAAACAATTCACCTCGTCTATTGTTTAGGGTTTCCTGTTAATTAATACTTTTAATTTATCAGGGGATTTTTAATAAGTGCGAATACGGACTGGTGAGTGTGGAGGAGATATGTTGCCAGGACGCTGCAAAAACGCAATTATTATTAGTAAATTACCGATCGTACAAACCGGACTTAAAAGTGTAATGCTGGGGCAGTTCGCTGATTATGAACTTACCTACTGCCGCTCCGTCGAAGAATTGACGTTGCTGCAGCTGCGTTGTGCCGATTTGGTGATTGCTGACTTATCCGGAGACTGTAATCATCCACGTTCAGTCTGCGAACAGTATTATTCTTTATTATCTCAATACCGCGATATTCATTGGATATTTCTCGTTTCTCGTGTTTTTTATCCGCTGGCCATTGAATTGCTGATGTGCCCTGTCAGTTCGCTGTTATCTGATGCCGAGACGATTGAAAGTTTGGTGAATGTTATTCACGCAGGAAATAGCCGTGCCGAGAGAATTAGCAAGTCTCTGCTCTCTCCGCCCCTGATGCCAGAATTAGCAGACCATAGCGCCCGCTCAATTGTACTTACCCTCTCGGAGAGGAAAGTGCTGAGACTCCTGGGAAAAGGTTGGGGAATTAATCAGATTGCGACATTGCTGAAGAAAAGCAATAAAACGATCAGCGCCCAAAAGAACAGCGCTATGCGTCGCTTGTCGATACATAGCAATGCAGAAATGTACGCCTGGATAAACAGTTCTCAAGGATCGCGAGAATTGAATTTACCTTCAGTTTATGGAGAAACCACGGAATGGAAAGCCGAAGCATCAAAAGAAACGTTGCGCTGGTAGAGAAGTGCGCGATGAGTAGCGTCGGTATTAAGAGCCTGTTTAATACCATGCCGGATAACCAATACGAACTTCATATCTTTTCGAGCCAGCCTGCATTTAGTCAGGTGATGTTAAAAACGTCGTTTTCGGCGGTTATTTTCTCCCTCTCTGCAATCAGAACCGATCGCAGGGCCGGGTTAGCTTATCTGACGGAATTAGCGGTAAATTTTCCGCGTATTCGCCGGGTGGTGATTGCTGATGATGACGCTGAAGCGCGATTAATCGGCTCTTTGTCGCCGTTGCCGTTAGATGGCGTTGTGAGCAAATCTTCTTCATTAACGGTACTGCAGGACGCGTTATATACAGTATTGAACGGTCCCAACCGGGGAACCGAAGGTTCTAAAAACCATTGGTATATCAATCAAAGCCGTATGCTCAGTCCAACAGAACGAGAAATACTGCGCTTTATGTCGAATGGCTATTCAATGCCGCAGATCGCTGCTCAGTTAGAGCGGAATATTAAAACCATTCGGGCACATAAATTTAATGTGATGTCCAAGCTGGGCGTGAGCTCAGATGCCGGACTGCTGGATGCTGCAGATATCCTGCTGTACCTGCGTGCAGGTGAACCTGCACCTTTTCTACAGGCGGCTTCTTAGCGGGTAATGTTAGATCGTTTCGTGCCGGGTTTCGTTATCGGCACGGAACGTGAATCATCCCTGACACACATCCACCCAGGTGGCGGAAGTCAGCTCAGCCATCCTTTCTGGCGTGATACGAACGGCGCTGTGGATGGCGCCTGCGGCGGGAAGCACTTCAGCGTAATGCTTCAACGAAACGTCGCAGTATACCGAAATCGGCGTTTCCAGTCCGAAAGGGCAAACACCGCCAACGGGATGGCCCGTCGCGTTCACTACTTCATCGCTACTCAACATACGGGCTTTGGCACCGAAAGTGCTCTTTAGCTTTTTGTTATCCAGTCGGGCATCACCTTTGGCGACGACCAGAATAATGTCGTTCTTGACCTTCAGCGAAAGCGTTTTCGCGATCTGGCCTGGTTCGACGTTATGGGCTTTCGCTGCCAGATCGACGGTAGCTGTGCTCTGATCTAATTCGATAATCTCAATATCTGGTGCATATTGCGCTAAAAATTGGCGTACAGATTGCAAACTCATTCTTCTCTCCAAATCGCCTACAGGCAGCTCCATCCAGCAGAAAACCGCATGGCGTAATTTGTCATAGGGGCAAGCTCGCTGTAAATATTTTAATGTAACAACATGGCAACATTGGCAGTTTTTCGATCGTCTTCACAATCAAAGAAACCGGTTACAGTAACCGGTTGCAGAATGCTCAAATGGCGATTAATACTGAAGTTGTCACTTCCTCTGTATTACATAATAAGAGCCATCTATGAAACTGAACTCAAAATGCAGTAGCGCTGGCGTTCCTCCTGGCACGGTTGCGAAAAGTAGTAATGGGCTTTACGTGGTGGTGTTGACACCAGCACGGTTGCAGGGTTTTGCACAACGGGAGAACGGCTATGTCTACTAATAATGCTGTGTTTAATGTGATTTTCCGCTTCGTTGAAAATTACGTCAGCCCTGTTGCCGGGCGCATCTCTTCACAACGTCATGTGATGGCTATCCGTGATGGGTTTATTTCGGCGATGCCCTTTATGATCGTAGGCTCGTTTCTGCTGGTTTTCGCCTATCCACCTTTTTCTCCGGATACCACCTGGGGGTTTGCACGTGCGTGGCTGGATATGGCGAAACAGTTTGAAGGCCAAATCCTCACACCGTTTGATATGACGATGGGGATCATGTCAGTCTACATATGTGCGGCTATCGCTTATAACCTGGGCAAGCACTATGTGAAGTCACATCAGCTAGATCCCTTCATGTGCGCGATGCTATCGATCATGGCTTTTTTGCTGATTGCTGCACCGAAAACCAAAGGCACTATGCCGGTTGATAGCCTGGGCGGTACGGGGATTTTCACTGCCATCCTGGTGGCTATTTACTGCGTTGAAATGATGCGCTTCCTGAAGGCGCACAACATCGGCATTCGTTTACCCGATCAGGTGCCGCCGATGATCAAAAACTCCTTCGATCTGCTGATCCCTGTGCTGGTGGTGGTACTGACGCTGTACCCGCTGAGTCTGGTGATTCAGTCGCAGTTTGACATGCTGATCCCGCAGGCCATCATGGCCATCTTTAAACCACTGGTGTCTGCAGCGGATTCTCTGCCAGCGATACTGCTGGCGGTGCTGATCGGCCATCTGCTGTGGTTTGCGGGTATTCATGGCGCGGCAATTGTGTCGGGAATGCTGCAAATGTTCTGGCTCACCAATCTCGGGATGAACCAGTCGGCGCTGGCGCAGGGCGCGCCTTTACCGCATATCTTTATGGAAGCGTTCTGGACGTTCTTTATTGTGGTTGGAGGTTCCGGCGCGACGATGGGGCTGGTGATTTGCTATCTGCGTAGCCGTTCGGCCCATCTACGATCGATCGGGCGTTTGAGCATTGTCCCGAGCATTTTTAATATTAACGAACCGGTGATTTTCGGTACGCCGATTGTCATGAACCCAGTGTTCTTTATTCCCTTCCTGCTGGCCCCGATGGTGAACGCAGTGCTGGCCTGGGCGGCGATGAAGCTGGATTTGATTGGGCGGGTGATTTCAGTGGTTCCCTGGACGGCCCCGGCACCGGTTGGCGCGGCATGGGCGTTAGGCTGGGATTATCGAGCGGCCATTCTGGTTGTCCTGCTGGCACTGGTGTCTGCCGTCATCTACTTCCCATTCTTTAAGGTTTACGAAAAGCAGCTATTAGCGCAGGAAAAAGAAGAAGCACAGCGTATAGAAGAAGAAAATCAGCAGGTTGCATAACTGACGGGCGAGGGGCTACGGCTCCTCGCTTACTTCAGCGTGCAGTCACCGCATTGCTGGACATCGGGCAGGCGATAGCGCTGGCAGCAGGTTCTGCGCACTAACAGTCCCTCGCGCGGAACAACGGTACGCCACAGGGGATTATCCTGACCGCAGGAGAGTTGCTTCTCAAAAAAACAGGTCTGGCGCAGTGTGGTCAGCAGTTCTTCACCTAATAACGGCTTCATTTCCGTTAAATACCAGTGAATTAAATATCCGGTGTTGCTCCAGATAAGCTTCGCATTGATCTCGCCTGTCGCTTCCAGCGCCTGCACAACCGGCGTCAGCGCCGAGAGAATCAGCGTTTCCATGCGTTGCTGAGGAGACTGGGCCGTGACCTGGTGATCCTGATGTACGTCGATCCAGAAGCAGGCAGCACGGCCTGTTTCGTGGAATTCTACGTGCATGTGTTCAGGAGAGACATCGATGGCCTCTTTTTGCGTCAGCAGGGCCACCATGAGCGGAGGCATCATCAGGCCGATATACCACTGCGCCCAGAGAGATATCAGCGGCTTATTTTCGCGTGGCAGCGTGGGCTGATTGCGATAAATATGGTCTGAATAGACAGCCAGCAATGAACTTAGCGTCGTTGATTGCGTCCATTCATGTAGCGTCATCGCACCTGGCACGGGCGTTTCGTCAAGACGAATGAAGTCCAGCAGGTGCTCACGGGTGTTGGCTATCGTTGCGCGTACGGCAGCAGCCAGCGAGGGCATCTTTGCAGGCAGAGGGCTACGCCAGATGACATCTTCAACGATCGGTGCGGAACGATAAGCCATGTCGATATAAGGATGTTAATCTTAATGATAATGATTGCTAATCCTATAATTGACATTGAGCGATGGCAAGATCTTTGTCGCCATCCCGGGAGACACCGCACAGATAGCTCAGGCAGAAGGGCAGTTTACCCGCAGGTCATCGCTAACCAGCGTACTGTTGCGCCCAAGGCTCTTGGCCTCATAAAGGGCTTTATCCGCTCGGGCAACAGCGGCATCAATATCCTGCTCGACCAGAGGCGCAATACCAATACTCACGGTTACGTTGGTTGCCACGCTCTCGTTAAACATGTGAGGAATTTTAAGGTCGTACACCTTCTGGCGAATACGTTCGGCGGCAGCCTGGGCCTGCTGGGGATCGACCGCGGTCAGCAAAACCATAAACTCTTCCCCACCAAAGCGCGCCACCACGTCCCGGGAGCGCACGGAGTCACGAATCGCGGCAGAGACGCGGATCAGCGCCTGATCTCCCATCATATGACCGTAGTGATCGTTATAGGCTTTGAAGTGGTCGATATCCAGCAGCAAGACGTAGTGCTTCGCGTTGCTCAAGGCCAACAGCGTATCGAGTCGGTGTTGTAGCCCCCGACGATTGTACAAACCGGTTAGCGGGTCGAGCATGCTGAGTCCGTTCAGGGTTTCCCGTTCTTCCAGCAGTTTATACATCAGCTGCTGGGCGAAGCCATCGTAGCGCTTTTGTATCACATGCTGGATGGCGATCCCGGCCATGGGCAGCGCCATAAAATAGATAATTCGCAAACCATGCTCGCTGCCATTCAGCCATAAACAGACGGCGACGGAAGGCAATGAGTGAAGCGTAAACGCGATGATATTATTGGCAAAAGCGATAGAACCAATAAACAGCACGCTGAGAAGCGCGATTAATAGAAAATAATAATCATTATGACCCAGAGCGTTATATTTCAGGAAAATATGTAATGCCCATAGCAAACCAAAAACGATTGAAATAAAAGGAAGATTAATTCTTTTATCCACATATTTCCTATGCCATGCCAGCAACAATGTACTCATCACGAGAATCAGCAATGCCGGTACTGACAACGCTTTGACGGCAAACAGGGGAAAAAAAAGCGTAAACAGTGCGGAGACTGCGTTGAGCAGCAGAAATAATCGTAAAGAGAGTTGGTATTTTTTGGTGCGCAGAGCTCGCCAGGATTGTACTGTCATAGGTAAATATTGTTAGTTATCTGCAATGTACGAAGGTGTGTTGGTAAATAAAACAAATAACGAACGGGGTATCATTCGCAGAGGTTTTTATTGTTTTTAGTTGAAAAGCTAACCGGCGAGCAATTTATCACCTTAAATTATTCATGTCATCAATCGTTAAGTAAAACTCATATAATTGATAGTGCCTCCCAGCTGACAAATGAGAAAATTTATCATATGATATTGGTTATCATTATCAATGTCATAGGTGGTACCATGTTGCAACGTACGCTGGGCAGTGGATGGGGGGTTCTGCTGCCGGGAATACTGATTGCCGGGATGGCATTTAGCGACCTGTCGGTCTACGTATGGAAGGCGATGATTGTATTAGGATTACTGTTGACTTCACTCATGCTGTACCACAAGCGTTTGCGGCATTTTGTCCTGTTGCCTTCATGTGCGGCGCTGATCGGCGGCATTGTTCTGGTGATGATGAACGGGAATCAGGGATGAACAAAACAGGGAAGAAAATCGAGAGGGAAATAAGATAATTGGTGCGAGGGGGGGGACTCGAACCCCCACATCCTAAGGACACTAACACCTGAAGCTAGCGCGTCTACCAATTCCGCCACCTTCGCACAGTCATCTTATTTTTTGATATCGCCTCGTTGGTGCGAGGGGGGGGACTCGAACCCCCACATCCTAAGGACACTAACACCTGAAGCTAGCGCGTCTACCAATTCCGCCACCTTCGCCCAGTGCGAGCAATATCAACGTGGATTATGGTGCGAGGGGGGGGACTTGAACCCCCACGTCCGAAAGGACACTAACACCTGAAGCTAGCGCGTCTACCAATTCCGCCACCTTCGCATACCATCGACACTCAAAAAAGTATCGTTACCACGGAGGCGCATTCTAGTGGTTTTCAACTTTTCGTCAATAGTTAATTGCCCAGGACGCGCTTAATTGATGTAAAAATGGGCGCTAAACGCAGGCCGTGTAAACGAAGTGCCACCCCGCATTTAGCAAACCCTGCCGGATGGCGGTGCAGGCACCTTATCCGGCATGGGATGGCCGTTCTACTTCTTCGCCTGACGCGTCATGATGGTGCGATAGACCTTGAAGCGACCGGTCTGCGCGATAACTTCGTGGAAGCCAAACACTTCATCCAGTACCTTCGGATAAGGCAGGAAGGCGTTCGCCACGATACGCAGTTCACCGCCGCTGTTGAGGTGGCGCACTGCACCACGAATCAGCGTTTGCGCGGCATCGAGGCTGGTCTGCATCCCGTCGTGGAACGGTGGGTTGGAGATGATCATATCAAAGCGACCCGTCACGTCAGAAAAGACGTTACTGGCGATTACGTCTCCTTCAATACCGTTGGCAGCAAGCGTTGCGCGGCTGGCTTCAACGGCGGCGGCACTAACATCGCACAGGGTTAAGCGCACTTTTGGCGAGTGGCTGGCTAAGGCGACGGAGAGTACACCTGCACCGCAGCCGACATCCAGAACTTTGCCTTTGGTGTGCGGCGTCAGCGTGGAGAGCAGCAGTTGGCTGCCAACATCCAGACCGTCACGGCTGAATACGCCCGGCAGCGTTTTGATGGTCAGATTTTCGGTCTGGTATTCATCCCAGTATTTTTCTGCATCAAAGACCGGCTGTTTTTCCAGACGACCATGGTACAGGCCACAGCGACGCGCGCTGTCGACTTTGTTCAGCGGTGCGTATTCGGCCAGCATCTGCTCTGCGCTACGTACGCCGCTGCGGTTCTCACCAACAACAAAAATATCGGTGCCCACCGGTAACAGCGCCAGAATGTTCATCAACTGGAACTGGGCTTCCGGCTTATTCTTCGGCCAGTAGTAGATCAGCGTATCGCTATCGGCAACGTCATCGGCCTGCGCGACGAGGCTAAAGCGAACGTTGTCACCCATCTGGCGGTTAAGCACCTGCCAGTGGTGAAGCTGCTGAGTGTGCGCACGGCTGGCGGCGCATTCAAAATGGGCAGGCAGGTCATCCTGCAAATCACCGGCAAACAGAATACGGCTTTGTTCGAAATCATCACTGTGGCGCAGCAAGACTTCACTTGCCGGGGTAAAAGCAGACATGGAGTGCTCCTTAAATTGTACAGCGGGGGATTATAGTTGTTTGATGGCACGGATTCGACAAATTTGCTATATTTGCGCCCCTGATAGACAGGAGTGTTTCGCTATGACATCCCGACGAGACTGGCAGTTACAGCAACTGGGCATTACGCAGTGGTCATTGCGTCGTCCCGGCGCACTGCAGGGCGAGATCGCGATTTCAATTCCTGCGCACGTCCGTTTGGTGATGGTTGCTGCACAATTACCCGCACTAACCGAACCGTTGATGAGCGATATTTTACGCGCATTAACCGTCAGCCCGGATCAGGTTTTACAACTGACGCCTGACCGCGTCGCCATGCTGCCGCAGGGCAGTCGCTGTAATAGCTGGCGGCTGGGAACCGAAGAGCCGCTGCTGCTGGAGGGCGCTCAGGTCGAGAGTCCTGCGTTTAATGAATTACGGGAAAACCCCGCGGCCCGCGCCGCGTTATGGCAACAAATCTGCGCATATGAACACGATTTCTTCCCTCGAACCGACTGATTTACCTGCAGCATTTCAGATTGAAAAACGCGCTCACGCTTTTCCGTGGAGTGAAAAAACATTTGCCAGCAACCAGGGCGATCGCTACCTCAATTTTCAGTTGAGGGTTGACGACGTAATGGCCGCCTTTGCGATTACACAGGTCGTGCTGGATGAAGCTACGCTGTTCAATATTGCCGTCGATCCTGACTTTCAGCGCCGGGGCCTGGGGCGTGAGCTACTGGAATACCTGATCGATGAGCTGGAAAAACGTGGCATTTTGACACTGTGGCTTGAAGTGCGCGCCTCAAATGCTGCCGCTATCGCGCTGTACGAAAGCCTGGGCTTTAACGAGGCGACAATCCGGCGCAATTACTATCCGACGGCCGATGGTCATGAAGACGCCATTATAATGGCATTGCCAATCAGCATGTAAGACAAGGTGTAATGATGAAGAAGTGGGACTGGATTTTCTTTGATGCCGACGAAACGCTGTTTACGTTTGACTCGTTTACCGGCTTACAGCGGATGTTTCTCGACTATAGCATTACCTTTACCGCTGAGGATTTTCAGGACTACCAGGCCGTAAATAAACCGCTGTGGGTGGATTATCAAAACGGTGCGATTACCTCATTACAACTCCAGCACGCTCGTTTTCAGAGCTGGGCTGAACGCCTGAAGGTTGAGCCAGGCCAGCTTAATGACGCCTTTATCAATGCGATGGCGGAGATCTGCTCGCCGTTGCCAGGGGCGGTTTCTCTGCTCAATGCGATTCGTGATAAAACAAAAATCGGTATTATTACTAACGGCTTTACGGCGTTGCAGCAAATCCGCCTTGAGCGGACGGGGCTGCGCGACTATTTTGACCTGCTGGTGATTTCTGAGCAGGTTGGCGTGGCAAAACCCGATCCCCGTATTTTTGACCATGCGCTGGAGCAGGCGGGCAATCCTGAGCGTTCCCGCGTACTGATGGTGGGCGACACCGCAGAGTCCGATATTCTTGGCGGCATTAACGCCGGGCTATCCACCTGCTGGCTAAATACGCACCACCGCGAGCAGCCAGCGGGCATTCAGCCGACCTGGACCGTGGCGTCATTAAGTGAACTGGAGCGGCTCCTGTGTAAACACTGATTGCCTCCCCCCCGTTGATGGGTAAAATAGCCGCAATTTTTCGTATTCAACTTGCACGGCCTGTTGCCGTGCTTACCTAAGAAGATTTGACTATGACGTTGTCTCCTTATTTGCAAGAGGTGGCCAAACGCCGCACTTTTGCCATTATTTCTCACCCGGATGCCGGTAAAACGACAATTACTGAAAAGGTACTGTTATTCGGACAGGCGATTCAGACCGCCGGTACGGTAAAAGGCCGTGGCTCCAGCCAGCATGCGAAATCTGACTGGATGGAAATGGAAAAGCAGCGTGGTATCTCCATTACCACCTCTGTGATGCAGTTTCCATATCATGACTGCCTGGTAAACCTGCTGGACACCCCAGGGCACGAAGACTTCTCTGAAGATACATACCGTACTCTGACGGCGGTGGACTGCTGCCTGATGGTCATCGACGCCGCAAAAGGTGTTGAAGACCGGACCCGTAAGCTGATGGAAGTTACCCGTCTGCGTGATACCCCGATCCTGACCTTTATGAACAAACTCGACCGTGACATCCGCGATCCGATGGAGCTGCTGGATGAAGTCGAGAATGAACTGAAAATCGGCTGTGCGCCGATTACCTGGCCGATTGGCTGCGGTAAGTTGTTCAAAGGCGTCTATCACCTATATAAAGACGAAACTTACCTGTACCAGACGGGTAAAGGCCACACCATTCAGGAAGTGCGCATTGTTAAAGGTCTGAACAACCCGGAACTCGATGCCGCCGTGGGGGAAGACCTGGCGCAGCAGCTGCGCGACGAGCTGGAGCTGGTGCAGGGCGCGTCTAACGAGTTCGACCATGAGCTGTTCCTCGCGGGCGAAATCACCCCGGTATTCTTCGGTACCGCGCTCGGTAACTTCGGCGTTGATCATATGCTGGATGGCTTAGTGGAGTGGGCGCCTGCGCCGATGCCGCGTAAAACCGACACCCGCGTTGTTGAAGCCTCAGAAGAGAAGTTCACCGGCTTCGTGTTTAAAATTCAGGCCAACATGGACCCGAAACACCGTGACCGCGTGGCGTTTATGCGCGTGGTGTCCGGCAAGTACGAGAAAGGTATGAAAATGCGCCAGGTGCGCATTGGTAAAGACGTGGTTATCTCCGATGCGCTGACTTTTATGGCCGGTGACCGTTCTCACGTGGAAGAAGCGTATCCGGGCGATATTCTGGGTCTGCACAACCACGGCACTATCCAGATTGGCGATACCTTTACCCAAGGCGAAATGATGAAGTTCACTGGTATTCCGAACTTCGCGCCGGAGCTGTTCCGTCGTATTCGTCTGAAGGATCCGTTGAAGCAGAAACAGCTGCTGAAAGGGCTGGTTCAGCTGTCCGAAGAGGGCGCAGTGCAGGTTTTCCGTCCGATCGCTAATAACGATCTGATCGTGGGCGCTGTTGGTGTGCTGCAGTTCGACGTGGTGGTTTCACGCCTGAAGAGCGAATACAACGTTGAAGCGATTTATGAGTCTGTCAACGTAGCGACAGCACGCTGGGTAGAGTGTTCTGACGTGAAGAAATTCGAAGAATTTAAGCGTAAAAACGAAATTCAGCTGGCGCTGGATGGCGGCGATAACCTCACCTATATCGCGCCGACCATGGTTAACCTGAATCTCACCCAGGAACGTTACCCTGACGTTCAGTTCCGCAAAACGCGCGAACACTAATCGACCTTCAGGGCACGGTATCCGCCGTGCCCTACAACTTTTCCTATCTTTTAAATCCCTTGCGGAATGTTCTTAAAACCTCTCGTTTTTCTTTTGTTTGCACGTTTTTTAGTCAATCTGGACTGCGATCACGAAATCCTGAACTATATTTAACAATGTGATGACATAAATGTCGGCGTTAAATGCTTTTTAGGCTGCCTGTTGCAGCTTCTATTGCTGATATTTATTCCACTTACAAGATTAGTTGCTGGCTCAAGCCGTTTACGGCAGAGCGCAGCTTTTAGCAAACATACAGGAATACATCGATGACAATGACAGGACTTAAGATTTCTAAAACGCTGCTGGCCGTGATGCTGACCTCCGCTGTTGCAACGGGTTCTGCTTATGCAGAAAACTCCACGACGGATAAAACGCAATCCGGCGTCGAAAGTGCGGGGCAGAAAGTCGATAGCTCCATGAACAAAGTCGGTAATTTCATGGATGACAGCACCATCACTGCGAAAGTAAAAGCCGCGCTGGTGGATCACGATAGCATTAAGAGCACCGACATTTCCGTTAAAACCGACCAGAAGGTGGTGACGCTAAGCGGGTTTGTTGAAAGCCAGGCACAGGCCGAAGAGGCAGTTAAAGTCGCCAAAGGCGTTGAGGGTGTGACCTCCGTTAGCGACAAACTGCACGTACGTGATAGCAAAGACACTTCTGTAAAAGGCTATGCGGGCGATACGGCAATCACCAGTGAGGTAAAAGCCAAGCTGCTGGCCGATGATATTGTCCCTTCCCGCAAAGTGAAAGTTGAAACCACCGATGGCGTGGTACAGCTTTCAGGAACCGTTGAATCACAGGCTCAAAGCGATCGCGCTGAGAGCATCGCCAAAGCGATTGATGGCGTGAAAAGCGTCAAAAACGATCTTAAAACTCACTAATTAGACTTAATTCGTCCTCCCGACGTTTGTCGGGAGGCGTGTTGTGCACCACACTGAAAATATCGCCGATGGGCAGCCTGAGTGCTCATATCAAGCGGTGACATTAACTATGGTAAAGGAGAAGCGCATGTTTCGATGGGGCATCATATTTCTGGTTATCGCGTTAATTGCCGCTGCACTGGGTTTTGGTGGACTGGCGGGTACCGCTGCTGGCGCAGCGAAAATTGTTTTTGTGGTGGGGATCATTCTGTTTCTGGTCAGCCTGTTTACAGGTCGTAAACGGCCCTAGCGACATCCCCTTTATTCTTCAAGTTAAAGGTGCGTGGGCTACGCGTGCTCGCCCGTATCACTTACCAGAGTAAGCTGGTCGGGATTCACGCCCTTGCCGCCTTCTTGTGACTCGAATTATTTTGGGGATTAACCGTAAAGATAACTTGCTACTAAGCCAGTCCACCGGACTGGCTTTTACGGTTTTAGCATCAGGCAATTTGCGTTACTTTGTTGTTCTATTACAAAAACAACAGGAAGGCAGAGGTGGGGCAGAGAATACCCGTCACGCTCGGTAATATTGCGCCGTTATCGTTACGTCCGTTTCAACCAGGCAGTATGGCGCTGGTGTGTGAGGGCGGCGGACAAAGAGGCATCTTCACCGCTGGCGTATTGGATGAATTCATGCGCGCGCAGTTCAATCCTTTTGATCTCTTCTACGGGACCTCCGCTGGTGCGCAAAACCTTTCAGCCTATCTTTGTAACCAGCCGGGTTACGGTCGTAAAGTCATCATGCGTTACACTACCCGACGTGAATTTTTTGACCCGGTGCGCTTTGTGCGCGGGGGAAATTTAATCGATCTCGATTGGCTAGTGGATTCGACCGCGTCCCAGATGCCGCTGGCGATGGATAACGCCGAGCGTCTGTTTGCCGCAGGGAAATCGTTTTATATGTGCGCCTGTCGGGGCGATGACTACACGCCTGGCTATTTTTCGCCGAACCGGCAAAACTGGCTCGATCTTATTCGTGCCTCCAGCGCGATTCCAGGGTTCTACCGCGCAGGGGTTGCGCTGGATGGTGTGAATTATCTCGATGGAGGAGTCAGCGACGCCATTCCCGTGCAGGAAGCGGCGAAGCAGGGGGCAAAAACGCTGGTGGTTATCCGCACCGTGCCTTCGCAAATGTATTATACCCCGCAGTGGTTCAAGCGTATGGAACGCTGGCTGGGCGAAAGCAGCCTGCAACCGCTGCTGAATCTGGTCCAGCACCATGAAGCCAGCTATCGCGCGATTCAGAGTTTTATTGAGAAACCGCCGGGCAAGCTGCGTATCTTTGAGATCTACCCGCCCAAACCGCTCCATAGCATGGCATTAGGAAGCCGTATTCCGGCGCTGCGGGAAGATTACAAGACCGGACGCCTGTGTGGTCGTTACTTCCTGGCAACCGTCGGTAAGCTGCTGGCGAAAAATGCGCCGCTGCCTCGTCAGACGCCGAAGATTGTGGTGCCGGGACCGGTCGTGGTTCCACCTGCGCCGGTGGCTAACGACGCTCACGCCCCCGTGGTGACCAATGCGCCTCAGGCTAACGACACGACGTTTAATAATGAGGATTTGGCGTGAGTTATCGTTTTATTGATACGCATTGTCACTTTGATTTTCCTCCGTTTACGGGCGATGAATCTGCCAGTATTCAGGGCGCGACTGACGTCGGCGTGCAAAGCATTATCGTTCCGGCCACCCAGGCGGCAAATTTTTCCCGTGTACTGGCGTTAGCGGAAAATTACCCTCCATTGTTTGCCGCCCTGGGGCTGCACCCCATTGTTATTGAGCAACATAGCGATGACTGCCTGGAGCAGTTGCAGCAGGCGCTGGATAAGCGTCCGCAAAAGCTGGTGGCGGTAGGTGAGATTGGGCTGGATCTTTATCGGGACGATCCGCAATTCGATAAGCAAGAGCGGCTGCTGGAAGCGCAGCTTAAGCTGGCGAAGCGTTACGAACTGCCGGTGATCCTGCATTCGCGGCGCACTCATGACAAGCTGGCGATGCACCTGAAACGCCATGCTTTACCGCGAACCGGCGTGGTGCATGGATTTTCCGGGAGCGTGCAGCAGGCCGAACGTTTTGTGCAACTGGGCTACAAAATTGGCGTGGGCGGTACCATTACCTATCCGCGCGCCAGTAAAACCCGCGAGGTAATGGCGCAACTGCCGCTGGACTCACTGCTGCTGGAAACTGACGCGCCGGATATGCCGCTCAACGGCTTTCAGGGACAGCCGAATCGCCCGGAGCAGGTGGTCAGAGTCTTTGATGTCCTCTGCGAGCTGCGCCCGGAACCTGCGGATGTTATCGCTGATGCGCTGTATCGCAATACGACGGCGTTATTTGATTTTTAATTGCCGGACGACGGATACGTCGCATCCGGCAATTACAGGTACAGCGCCGGGAAGATCAAATTATCCACTCCGCGCTCGCGCAATCTTTGCGCCAGTTGCTCCACATCCTCAGGCGTGGCGCTCGGCCAGTCCTTCGCTTCGCCGTACACCCCGTGCGCATGAAAGGCATTTAGCCGCACCGGAACATCACCTGAACGTTTGATAAACGCCGCTAGTGCATCGATATGCTGTAGATAATCCACGTGGTCAGGAATAACCAGCAGGCGCAGTTCCGCAAGTTTTCCCTGCCCAGACAAAAAGGTAATGCTTTGTTTAATCAGCGTGTTATCGCGGCCAGTCAACTGTCGATGACACGCGCTATCCCAGGCTTTTAAATCGAGCATTACGCCGTCGCATACCGGCAGTAGTTTTTGCCAGCCGGTTTCGCTCAGCATGCCGTTGCTGTCTACCATGCAGGTCAGGTGTTGCAGCTGCGGATCGGTTTTGATCGCGTTAAACAGCGCCACGATAAACGGCAACTGGGTGGTCGCTTCGCCGCCGCTGACCGTAATTCCTTCAATAAACAGCACCGCCTTGCGAATATGCTGCAGCACTTCATCAACGCTCAGGGTTTGCGCCATCGGCGTGGCCTGCTGTGGGCACATGTGCAGGCAGGTATCGCACTGCTGACATACGTCGGATTGCCATCTCACTTTCCCCGCACTCAGGCTCAGCGCCTCATGCGGGCAATGCAGGACACATTCCCCGCAGTCGTTGCAGCGTCCCATCGTCCACGGATTGTGGCAATTTTTACAGCGCAGGTTACATCCTTGCAGAAACAGAGCCAGGCGACTGCCCGGCCCGTCGACGCAGGAGAAAGGAATGATCTTACTTACTGAAGCGCATCTGCTGTTCATGGCTAATCACGCGAGGTTGTCGTTCCAGAATGCGGGTATTGCGCGCGGCTTCTTCGCCCAGCCAGGTGGTGTTGGTGCGTGAACCTTCGGCGCGATATTTTTCCAGATCCGACAGGCGTACCATATAGCCGGTGACGCGGACCAGATCGTTACCACTCACGTTGGCAGTAAACTCACGCATCCCAGCTTTAAACGCCCCGAGGCACAATTGCACCAGCGCCTGAGGATTGCGCTTGATGGTTTCATCCAGCGTGAGAATGTCGCTGATCCCAGCGTGATAATACGCATGATGCGGCGCGACGGTTTGCAGGTGAGTGATCGGATCCGGCTCATCGCCGTAGGGCAGACGCGCGCCCGGCGTGGTGCCGATGTCAGAACTGATCCCTGACTGTGCGTGCAGCATTGCGCGCTGCTTCCAGCCAAATTTCACCGGGGTACTTTCTACAAACTCCGCCAGTTGGGCGCTGATGCGATAGCCGAGCTGATTGGCGACCTCATCTTTTCCGTAGCGAGCATTCTGCCCCGCCTTATCGCACAGCAGATTCACCGCCTCCGCCAGGCCATACATGCCGAACATAGGGACAAAACGTTCGGGATCAATCAACCCTTCCTGCACCAGGAAGCTATTCTCAAAGAAATGTGATTTTTCATAGAGGAATTCACATCGTGAATCAATGATGGCGATTTGCTGCTGGCAATAGTGCGGTAGGGTGCGCGTAAAGAAGTCATCGACAGAGGTGCTGCGCTCTGCGATGGCTTTCAGATTGAGCCTGACCAGCGTGCTTCCACCCCCGGCGAGCGGCAATGAGTTGTAACAGCTGACGACGCCATACTGACCTTTTGTGAAAATTTTATCATTTTCGGGGCCGTTGGAAATGTGCGGCTTACTGCACTCGCAGATATTTTTCGCCACGTTGAGCAGCAGGTCGTCAGGTGTAATTTGCGGATCATAAATGAACGTCAGATTAGGCGAAACCTGCTTTAAATCTGCATCTGCGCGTAAAATTGCACGGGTGACAGGCGTATCTGCGGGGCCGATATTGGCATGCATAAATGCGTCTGGCAGGGTTCTGTCGAGATAACGCCAGAAACGTTTTATTCGAATATCGATCTCATCTTGTGTTAGAATTCTAACATACGGTTGCAACAGAACGTCGAGCTGGCCGAGATAGACCGGCATCGAGGTGACTGACGGAACGTGGTGATACAGGATGGTGAGTAAGGATAACGCGTCATCAAGATCCCTGGCTCCTTCCAGTTCCAGCCATGAGGAACCGTTAGCCAGAAAACGCGCGTAGTCGGGTAAAACATAGCGCGGTTTGAACGGGGCATGACCTTCATACATATCGCAGATCACCCCGTCATCCAGCGCCTGGCGAGCCTCAGCAGGTAGTTGCGGGTAAGGCAGCGCGTTTTCAGCCTCCAGTGCCAGGAAGTGGCGTTTCTGCTCAGGGCTGAGCACCGGACTGGTCACGATTTGTTGGCAACGCTGTTGCAGCGCGAGTTCGCTTGAAGTGGGCATCGTTGATTCCTTTTTATCCCGAAGGTGTAACGCCATTGTAGAAAGCAACGCCGCCACAACCTTTGATCCGGATGCGCCTGATGCCACCGCATCCCTTCCTGAAAGGTGATTTATTTGAAGTAGATCTCATTAGAGTAATGCAAATCTGTATGTGGTTTTCATTAACTGTGATGTATATCGAAGTGTAATAGCGAGTGGATGTTAGAATACTAACAAACTCGCAAGGTGAAATTTTATACGGCGATGCCGTTGGAGAATGTTATGACCGATTTAACAGCAAGCAGCCTGCGTGCACTGAAACTGATGGACCTGACCACTCTGAATGACGACGACACCAATGAAAAAGTGATCGCGCTGTGTCATCAGGCGAAGACTCCGGTAGGCAACACTGCCGCTATTTGCATCTATCCGCGTTTCATCCCTATCGCGCGTAAAACGCTGAAAGAGCAAGGCACTCCGGACATCCGTATTGCAACCGTGACCAACTTCCCGCACGGCAACGACGACATCGAGATTGCGCTGGCTGAAACCCACGCGGCGATTGCCTACGGCGCGGATGAAGTTGACGTGGTGTTCCCTTACCGTGCCCTGATCGCCGGTAACGAGCAGGTTGGTTTTGATCTGGTTAAAGCATGTAAAGATGCGTGTGCGGCGGCAAACGTGCTGCTGAAAGTGATCATCGAAACCGGTGAGCTGAAAGAAGAGAGTCTTATCCGTAAAGCGTCTGAAATCTCCATCAAAGCGGGTGCTGATTTCATCAAAACCTCTACCGGTAAAGTGCCGGTAAATGCGACGCCGGAAAGCGCACGCATCATGATGGAAGTGATCCGCGACATGGGCGTTTCTAAAACTGTAGGTTTCAAACCGGCAGGCGGCGTGCGTACCGCAGAAGATGCACAGCAGTTCCTGGCGATTGCCGACGAACTGTTTGGCGCTGACTGGGCCGATTCCCGTCACTATCGTTTTGGCGCATCCAGCCTGCTGGCGAGCCTGCTGAAAGCGCTGGGTCACGGCGACGGTAAGAGCGCAAGCAGCTACTAATTACTCGTCATACTGCAAGCCGCAGGTGCGTTAGCTGCACTCCCTCACCCCAGTCACTTACTGTAGTAAGCGCCTGGGGATGAGCTTCCTTGCCGCTTCCTGCGACTCGAATTGTTTAGAGTAATCATTCATTGCAGTGGGTTTTCCGCTGCATTTAACCTGATTTATCGGGGGTTACCATGTTTCTCGCACAAGAAATTATTCGTAAAAAACGTGATGGTCATGCGCTGAGCGATGAAGAGATTCGTTTCTTTATCAATGGGATTCGCGACAACACCATCTCTGAAGGGCAAATCGCCGCCCTGGCGATGACCATTTTCTTCCACGATATGACAATGCCTGAGCGTGTTTCGCTGACCATGGCAATGCGTGATTCAGGAACCGTGCTGGACTGGAAAAGCCTGCAACTGAACGGCCCGATTGTGGATAAACACTCTACCGGCGGCGTGGGTGACGTAACATCACTGATGTTAGGCCCGATGGTCGCTGCATGCGGCGGCTATATTCCGATGATCTCCGGACGTGGTCTGGGTCATACCGGCGGTACGCTCGATAAACTGGAAGCCATCCCAGGGTTTGACATCTTCCCGGACGATGCGCGTTTCCGTGAAATTATTAAAGACGTGGGTGTGGCGATTATTGGGCAAACCAGCTCGCTCGCACCGGCGGACAAACGTTTTTATGCCACCCGCGATATTACCGCGACGGTGGATTCCATCCCGCTGATTACCGGCTCTATCCTGGCGAAAAAGCTGGCGGAAGGGCTGGATGCGCTGGTGATGGATGTGAAAGTAGGCAGCGGCGCCTTTATGCCGACCTATGAGCTTTCTGAAGCGCTTGCCGAAGCGATTGTCGGCGTGGCGAACGGAGCGGGTGTACGTACCACCGCGCTGTTAACCGATATGAACCAGGTACTGGCATCCAGCGCAGGTAACGCGGTAGAAGTCCGCGAAGCGGTGCAGTTCCTGACAGGTGAATACCGCAATCCACGTCTGTTAGACGTCACGATGGCGCTGTGCGTGGAAATGCTGATCTCCGGCAATCTGGCGAAAGATGATGCCGAAGCCCGTGCAAAATTGCAGGCGGTGCTGGATAACGGCAAAGCGGCAGAGATTTTTGGTCGCATGGTTGCAGCGCAGAAAGGCCCGACCGATTTCGTCGAAAATTATGCGAAGTACCTGCCGACGGCAATGCTCAGCAAAGCGGTATATGCTGATACCGAAGGTTTTGTCAGCGCTATGGATACCCGTGCGCTGGGAATGGCGGTTGTTTCCATGGGCGGCGGTCGTCGTCAGGCTTCGGACACCATTGATTACAGCGTTGGCTTTAGCGACATGGCGCGTCTGGGCGACAGCGTAGACGGACAGCGTCCGCTGGCGGTGATCCACGCCAAAGACGAAGCCAGCTGGCAGGAAGCGGCGAAAGCGGTCAAAGCGGCAATTAGCCTTGACGATAAAGCGCCAGAAATTACACCGACAGTCTATCGTCGTATTACCGAATAACTGTATACTGATCTGATCGCTTTTTTGCGGCGCAGATGTTGGAGAACAAGATGAAACGTGCATTTATTATGGTGCTGGACTCCTTTGGTATTGGTGCGACTGAAGATGCGGATCGCTTTGGCGACGTAGGCTCAGACACTATGGGACACATTGCAGAAGCCTGTGCGAAAGGCGAAGCTGACAAGGGTCGCAAAGGTCCACTGAATCTGCCTAACCTGACCCGTCTGGGCCTGGTGAAAGCTCACGAAGGTTCTACCGGTAAAATTGCTGCTGGTATGGACGGTAACGCGGAAGTGATTGGTGCCTACGCCTGGGCGCATGAACTCTCTTCCGGGAAAGACACGCCGTCTGGCCACTGGGAAATCGCGGGTGTTCCGGTTCTGTTTGACTGGGGTTATTTCTCCGATCATGACAACAGCTTCCCGCAGGAACTGCTGGATAAACTGGTCAAACGTGCCAACCTGCCGGGCTACCTCGGCAACTGCCACTCTTCCGGTACCGTGATCCTGGATCAACTGGGTGAAGAGCATATGAAAACCGGCAAGCCGATTTTCTATACTTCTGCAGACTCCGTGTTCCAGATTGCCTGTCACGAAGAGACTTTTGGCCTGGATAAACTCTACGAACTGTGTGAAATCGCTCGTGAAGAACTGACCGAAGGTGGTTACAACATCGGTCGTGTTATCGCGCGTCCGTTTATCGGTGATAAAGCGGGTAATTTCCAGCGTACCGGTAACCGTCACGATCTGGCCGTTGAGCCGCCAGCACCGACCGTGCTGCAGAAACTGGTCGACGAGAAAGACGGTCACGTGGTTTCCGTCGGTAAAATCGCGGATATCTACGCTAACTGTGGCATCACCAAAAAAGTGAAAGCTACCGGCCTGGACGCGCTGTTCGACGCCACCATCAAAGAGATGAAAGAAGCGGGTGATAAGACCATCGTCTTCACTAACTTCGTTGATTTCGACTCTTCCTGGGGACATCGTCGCGATATCGCTGGTTACGCTGCAGGTCTGGAACTGTTCGACCGCCGTTTGCCTGAACTGATGGAACTGGTAGGTGAAGATGACATTCTGATCCTGACCGCTGACCACGGCTGTGACCCGAGCTGGACCGGCACTGACCACACCCGTGAGCACATTCCGGTGCTGGTTTACGGCCCGAAAGTGAAACCAGGTTCTTTAGGCCACCGTGAAACTTTCGCGGATATTGGCCAGACGCTGGCGAGCTACTTTGGTACATCGCCGATGGACTACGGTAAAAACATGCTGTGATACCCGTTGTCTTTCGCGCTGTAGATGCGTTGACTTCATTCGCTCACCCCGGTCACATAGGTAATCTATGCTCCCGGGGGTTCCGAATTCGTCGCCTTCCTACAACGCGAAATCCTTAGGGTATTTGAATTCGTTTTGTCGGTTGGGTAAGGCATTGCTACCCCCTCGACAAAAACAATAAATCAAAAGGGAACTGAAGATGGCAACTCCACATATTAATGCAGAAATGGGTGATTTCGCTGACGTCGTATTGATGCCGGGCGACCCGCTGCGCGCAAAGCATATTGCTGAAACTTTCCTCGAAGATGTTCGTGAAGTGAACAACGTTCGCGGCATGTTAGGTTTCACCGGTACTTACAAAGGCCGTAAGATCTCCGTTATGGGTCACGGGATGGGTATCCCGTCCTGCTCTATCTACACCAAAGAGCTGATCACCGATTTTGGCGTGAAGAAAATCATTCGCGTAGGCTCCTGCGGCGCTGTGCGTATGGACGTTAAACTGCGTGACGTGGTTATCGGTATGGGCGCCTGCACCGACTCCAAAGTAAACCGTATCCGTTTTAAAGATCATGACTTCGCAGCTATCGCTGACTTCGACATGGTGCGTAATGCAGTTGATGCGGCAAAAGCACTGGGCGTAGACGCGCGCGTGGGCAACCTGTTCTCCGCTGACCTGTTCTACTCTCCGGACGGCGAAATGTTCGACGTAATGGAAAAATACGGCGTGCTGGGTGTGGAAATGGAAGCGGCGGGTATCTACGGCGTTGCGGCTGAGTTTGGTGCGAAAGCGCTGACCATCTGCACCGTGTCCGACCATATCCGTACTCACGAGCAGACCACTGCCGCCGAACGTCAGACGACCTTCAACGACATGATCAAAATCGCACTGGAATCCGTTCTGCTGGGCGATAAAGAGTAAGTGTTGTGATGCCCGGTAGCGCTGCGCTTACCGGGCTACAATCGATGTATGCCGGACCGCCATCCGGCATTTTCAGGCCAGCGTTTAGCTCACTGCACTGGCAATCCACGCTGACAGCTCGCGTAACTCTTTCTCCTGCCCTGGGAAATCAACCAGCAGCGCTTCGCACTCCTGTTGCAGCATATCCGCACGGTACAAACACCCCTGCAGACGACCCGCCAGCGCTTCTAACGGCGCGGGATTGAGGCTGTCGGTAAAGACCTGCGTACGGGTGATATGACCTTTTTCCACGTCGAAATGCAGCTCAACGCCGCCCCAGGTGAAACGCTCGTCCAGAAGATGCGAGAACGCGGGCGCCTGACCAAAATTCCACTCCCAACTGCTCTGACGGGCAAAGGTTTCGGCAAAGTTCGGCAGATCCGGGGTTTTGTCCGGCGAGATAATTTCCGCTTCGACACGTTCGCCGTAGTGGGCAAAAAAGGCTTCCGTGATAGCCTGACAGACCTGTTGATGGGTGATGCCCGGCAACAGCTCCGTTAGATTCGCTACGCGTGAGCGAACCGAGGTGATGCCTTTGGCGGCGAGTTTCTTTTTATCCGGATTGAGATAGTTTGCCAGGCGGCTGAGATCGGCGTTCAACAAAAGCGTGCCGTGGTGGAATCCGCGGTCTTTCGTTTCCCGATAAGCAGAGCCGGAAACTTTGCGATCGCCGTCTGGCGTTTTCACGACCAGATCGTTACGCCCGGAGGCGTCGGCGTCTACGCCCAGCGCGTTCAGGGCATGGAGGACAATAGCAGTAGAGATGGTTTTGTCGTACTCCGGTTTACCGGCCATAAAGGTAAAGCAGGTATTGCCTAAGTCATGGAACACCGCGCCGCCGCCGCTGCTGCGACGGGCGAGCCGCACGTTGTCTTCTTCCATACGGCGGGTATTACACTCTTTCCACGGGTTTTGCGCCCGGCCAATCACCACCGTATCGGCGTTACGCCACAAGAACAGGACGCGCTGCGTGGCGGGCATCTGGCGAAAAATGCACTCTTCGACCGCGAGGTTAAACCACGGATCGTAAGAGTCTGAGATAAGCAGGCGTAGTGTCGTCATGGTCGATTTCCTTTCTGTTATTACTCTTTCTTCTCGTTATCTTCTTCCTGTACCGGTTTGTTGGCGGTCAGCAGGAAAGGGGATTGCTGCCAGCGGGTGCGCTTGCCTTGCAATAAGGTACGGGTGAGCACCACGCCAATTGCCAGTGACAGAAGCAGCATTAGGCGTAAGATGTTGGTGGTGTTATCCACCTGCTTGGCTTCGGTGGCGAGCGTGTGGGTATCCAGCGTCAGGCGTAGATAGCCCAGCGGACCATTTCTTCCCTGAATGGGCTCGACAATCTGCTGGTTAAAATAGCCCCCGGCTTTTTTGCCGTCCAACGCCAGTCGGTCTCGAACGTTGACGCTCTCACCGGTGCGTGTAATCAGGTCTCCCTGTTCATCGTAGACCCCCGCATCCAGAATACGGCTACTTTCCGTGAGCTGCGAGAGTACCGCTTTAATGCGCTTTTCATCCGGCGTTTCGGTACGCATCAGCGGGGCGACGTTCAAGGAGACCTGGCGAGCCAGCGTGCGCGCCAGCTCTTCGAGCTGCGGATTACGCTGCTGTTGGTGGCTTTGACTAAACCAGGACGCGCCCTGCATCAGAGCAACGAGCAGCGCAAGGCAGGACAATACAATCACTGCACGATGAAGTCGGAATTTCAGTTTTGTGCGAGCCATATTCCACCTGCTGAAAATTTGAGACTTAATGTTGCCAGAAGCGCTGGTTACAGGGTAGCCTCATGCGTTATTTTCCCCTGATGATTCCGACCCGAACGATTTTACAGGAGCTTTAATGCCTAACATTACCTGGTGCGATCTACCTGAAGATGTTTCTCTGTGGCCAGGTCTGCCTCTCTCTTTAAGCGGTGATGAAGTCATGCCGCTGGATTACCACGCGGGCCGCAGTGGCTGGCTGCTGTACGGTCGTGGGCTGGATAAACAACGGTTAACGCAATACCAGAGCAAACTGGGTGCGGCGATGGTGATCGTGGCGGCGTGGTGCGTTGAGGATTATCAGGTGATTCGTCTGGCGGGCTCGTTAACGCCGCGTGCGGCAAAACTGGCGCATGATGCCAAACTGGATGTTGCGCCACTGGGTAAAATTCCGCATTTGCGCACGCCGGGTTTGCTGGTGATGGACATGGATTCAACGGCTATCCAGATCGAGTGTATTGATGAAATTGCCAAACTGGCGGGAACCGGCGAAATGGTTGCCGAAGTCACCGAACGCGCGATGCGCGGCGAGCTGGACTTTACCGCCAGCTTGCGCAGCCGCGTGGCGACGTTGAAGGGCGCTGATGCCAATATTTTGCACCAGGTGCGCGAAACGCTACCACTGATGCCTGGCCTGACTCAACTGGTGTTAAAACTGGAAACGCTCGGCTGGAAAGTGGCAATTGCCTCCGGCGGTTTTACCTTCTTTGCCGATTATCTGCGTAACAAACTACGTCTGACGGCGGCTGTGGCAAACGAGCTGGAGATCATGGACGGTAAATTCACCGGCAACGTGATCGGCGATATCGTCGATGCGCAGTACAAAGCCAACACCCTGACCCGCCTGGCGCAGGAGTATGAGATCCCGATGGCGCAGACGGTGGCGATCGGCGATGGCGCCAACGATCTGCCGATGATCAAAACGGCTGGACTGGGTATAGCGTATCATGCCAAACCCAAAGTGAATGAAAAGACGGAGATTACGATCCGTCACGCTGACCTGATGGGCGTGTTCTGCATTCTCTCTGGCAGCATGAACCAGAAATGATTTAATTGCCTGATGGCAAAGTGACCGTAGGCCGGATAAGCGCCCACGCTGTCCGGTAAACGCGCTAACGAAAGAGGTAAAACGTGGCCAAAGCTCCAAAACGCGCCTTTGTTTGTAACGAATGCGGGGCCGATTACCCGCGCTGGCAAGGGCAATGCAGCGCCTGTCAGGCCTGGAACACCATTACCGAGGTACGCCTTGCCGCGTCACCAACGGTGGCGCGTAACGAGCGGCTCAGCGGCTATGCCGGGAATGCGGGCATCGCAAAAGTGCAGAAGCTGTCTGATATCAGCCTTGAAGAGTTGCCGCGTTTTTCCACCGGATTTAAAGAGTTTGATCGCGTGCTGGGCGGCGGTGTGGTGCCCGGCAGCGCCATCCTGATTGGCGGTAACCCCGGCGCAGGGAAATCAACGCTGCTGCTGCAAACGCTGTGCAAGCTCGCTGAGCAGATGAAAACCCTGTACGTCACCGGCGAAGAGTCTTTGCAACAGGTGGCGATGCGCGCGCATCGACTCGGTCTGCCGACGGCGAATCTGAACATGCTGTCGGAAACCAGCATCGAACAAATTTGCCTGATTGCCGAAGAAGAACAGCCGAGGCTGATGGTTATCGACTCCATTCAGGTGATGCACATGGCGGATATTCAGTCTTCGCCGGGCAGCGTGGCACAGGTACGCGAAACCGCGGCTTACCTGACCCGCTTTGCCAAAACGCGCGGCGTGGCGATTGTCATGGTCGGCCACGTCACCAAAGACGGCTCGCTGGCCGGTCCAAAGGTGCTGGAGCACTGTATTGACTGCTCGGTGCTGCTCGACGGCGACGCCGATTCTCGTTTTCGTACTCTGCGTAGCCATAAAAACCGCTTTGGCGCGGTGAATGAACTGGGCGTCTTTGCCATGACCGAACAGGGGCTGCGTGAAGTTAGCAACCCTTCCGCTATCTTCTTAAGCCGTGGCGATGAAGTCACCTCCGGCAGTTCGGTGATGGTGGTCTGGGAAGGCACGCGCCCGTTGCTGGTGGAGATTCAGGCGCTGGTCGACCATTCGATGATGGCGAATCCGCGTCGTGTGGCGGTCGGTCTGGAGCAGAACCGTCTGGCGATTCTGCTGGCCGTGCTGCATCGTCACGGCGGCTTGCAGATGGCGGATCAGGACGTGTTCGTCAACGTGGTCGGCGGCGTGAAGGTTACCGAAACCAGCGCCGATCTGGCACTGCTACTGGCAATGGTTTCCAGCCTGCGCGACCGACCGCTGCCGCAGGACTTAGTGGTCTTTGGCGAAGTGGGACTGGCGGGCGAAATCCGTCCGGTACCCAGCGGCCAGGAGCGTATTTCCGAAGCGGCGAAGCACGGCTTTCGTCGGGCGATTGTTCCTGCCGCCAACGTGCCGAAAAAAGTGCCGGAAGGGATGCAGGTCTTTGGCGTTAAGAAGCTTACGGATGCTTTAAGCGTGTTTGACGACCTATAATAAAATACCCGCCGTCTTTCCGGCGGTATTGGGTATTACGTTTATTTTTACAGCAGGAGGCTCTTGTGTCATTTGATTATCTGAAAACCGCCATTAAGCAAAAGGGCTGTACCCTGCAACAGGTGGCAGATGCCAGTGGCATGACCAAGGGATATTTAAGCCAACTGCTGAATGCCAAAATTAAAAGCCCCAGCGCGCAAAAGCTGGAGGCGTTGCACCGGTTTCTCGGGCTGGAGTTTCCGCGCCAGCAGAAGAATATCGGTGTGGTATTCGGTAAGTTTTATCCGCTGCATACCGGCCATATCTATCTTATCCAGCGCGCGTGTAGTCAGGTCGATGAACTGCATATCATCATGGGGTATGACGACACGCGCGATCGCAGCCTGTTTGAAGACAGCGCTATGTCGCAACAGCCCACGGTGCCCGATCGTCTACGCTGGCTGCTGCAAACCTTTAAGTATCAGAAAAATATCCGTATTCATGCCTTCAACGAAGAGGGGATGGAGCCGTACCCACACGGTTGGGATGTGTGGAGCAACGGGATCAAAACGTTTATGCAGGAGAAAGGGATCCAGCCTAACTGGATTTACACTTCTGAAGAGTCAGATGCCCCGCAGTATCTGGAACATCTGGGGATCGAAACCGTGCTGGTGGATCCCAAACGAACGTTTATGAACATCAGCGGCGGGCAAATCCGTGAGAACCCGTTTCGCTACTGGGAGTATATTCCTACAGAAGTGAAGCCGTTTTTCGTGCGCACTGTGGCGATCCTCGGCGGAGAGTCGAGCGGAAAATCGACGCTGGTGAACAAGCTCGCCAATATCTTTAACACTACCAGTGCGTGGGAATATGGGCGTGATTACGTCTTCTCCCATTTGGGCGGTGATGAGATGGCGTTGCAGTATTCCGACTACGATAAAATCGCCTTGGGACAAGCCCAATACATTGATTTTGCTGTCAAGTATGCCAATAAAGTGGCGTTTATCGACACCGATTTCGTTACCACTCAGGCCTTCTGCAAAAAGTATGAAGGGCGTGAACACCCGTTTGTGCAGGCCCTGATTGACGAGTATCGCTTTGACCTGGTGATCCTGCTGGAGAACAACACTCCATGGGTGGCGGATGGCTTACGCAGTCTCGGCAGTTCGGTTGACAGAAAAGCGTTTCAGTCGCTGCTGGTCGAGATGCTGCAGGAAAACAATATCAATTTTGTGCACGTTCAGGAGCCCGACTATGACGGTCGATTTCTGCGCTGCGTGGAGTTGGTGAAAGAGTTGATGGGCGAGCAGAGATAGCGTAAATGCCGGATGGCGTTGCGCTTATCCGGCCTACAAGTCGGACTCACCTCGTAGGCCGGATGAGGCGTAACGCCGCCATCCGGCGCTTAACGGTAATTACTTCGAAATACGCTTGTACTTAATACGCTTCGGCTCCAGCGCATCTGCGCCCAGCGTGCGTTTCTTGTACTCTTCGTATTCGGTAAAGTTACCTTCGAAGAACTCAACCTTACCTTCATCCTGGTAATCCAGGATGTGGGTCGCGATACGGTCGAGGAACCAACGGTCGTGCGAGATGACCATCGCGCAGCCCGGGAACTCCAGCAGGGCGTTTTCCAGCGCGCGCAGGGTTTCGATATCCAGGTCGTTGGTTGGTTCATCAAGCAGCAGCATGTTGCCGCCAACCTGCAGCAGCTTCGCCAGGTGCAGACGACCGCGCTCACCGCCGGAGAGTTCGCCTACGCGTTTACCCTGATCAACACCTTTAAAGTTGAAGCGGCCTACGTAGGCGCGGCTTGGCATCTCGGTGTTGCCGATCTTCATGATATCCAGCCCGCCGGAAACTTCTTCCCACACGGTTTTGCTGTTGTCCATGGCGTCACGGAACTGGTCAACGGAAGCCAGCTTGACGGTTTCACCGAGTGTGATGGTGCCGCTGTCTGGCTGTTCCTGACCGGACATCATACGGAACAGGGTAGATTTACCCGCGCCGTTCGGACCGATGATGCCGACGATGGCGCCTTTCGGTACGGAGAAGCTCAGGTCGTCAATCAGAACGCGATCGCCGTAGGATTTACGCAGATTGGTGACTTCAACGACTTTATCACCCAGACGTGCTCCAGGTGGGATAAACAGTTCGTTGGTTTCGTTACGCTTCTGGTATTCGGTGTTGTTCAGCTCTTCAAAACGTGCCAGACGGGCTTTACCCTTAGACTGACGGCCTTTAGCGCCCTGACGCACCCACTCCAGCTCTTTCTCAATGGATTTACGGCGAGCCGCTTCCTGAGACGCTTCCTGCGCCAGACGCTGATCTTTCTGCTCCAGCCAGGAGGAGTAGTTGCCTTCCCATGGAATACCTTCGCCGCGGTCAAGCTCCAGAATCCAGCCCGCAACGTTGTCGAGGAAGTAACGGTCGTGGGTAATCGCCACCACGGTGCCTTCGAAGTCGTGCAGGAAGCGTTCCAGCCACGCAACGGATTCGGCGTCCAGGTGGTTAGTCGGTTCGTCGAGCAGCAGCATGTCTGGTTTTTCCAGCAGCAGGCGGCACAGCGCGACGCGGCGGCGTTCACCACCGGAGAGGTTCTCAATTTTAGCGTCCCAGTCCGGCAGACGCAGGGCGTCAGCGGCACGCTCAAGCTGCACGTTCAGGTTATGACCGTCGTGCGCCTGAATGATCTCTTCAAACTTGCCCTGTTGCGCAGCGAGTTTATC
This sequence comes from Citrobacter braakii, assembly GCF_002075345.1. Taxonomy (GTDB): domain Bacteria; phylum Pseudomonadota; class Gammaproteobacteria; order Enterobacterales; family Enterobacteriaceae; genus Citrobacter; species Citrobacter braakii. The sequence continues at coordinate 249,692 of NZ_NAEW01000006.1, read as the reverse complement.
GAAGTCGGCGTCCGGCTCGGCGTACTTTGCGTACACTTCATCCAGACCTTTCAGCGCGTTAACCACTTCGGCAACCGCTTCTTCCACGGATTCACGAACGGTATGTTCCGGGTTTAGTTTCGGTTCCTGCGGCAGGTAACCGATTTTAATGCCAGGCTGTGGGCGAGCTTCACCTTCGATATCGGTATCAATGCCGGCCATGATGCGCAGCAGGGTCGATTTACCCGCGCCGTTCAGACCAAGTACACCGATTTTGGCGCCAGGGAAGAAGCTCAGTGAGATGTTTTTAAGAATATGACGTTTCGGCGGAACGACTTTGCCGACACGATGCATGGTATAAACAAATTGGGCCACGTTGGACTCGCCTCTTTATTTATCCCGTCATACTTCAAGCCGCAGATGCGTTGGCTGTGAGTTACTCGGCTCATCCATGAGCCTCGCCCTTGCGGGCCGCTGCTCCGCAGCGTTCAAATCTGTTCCTGACAGATTTGTCGTTCCCCCCAGTCACGCACTTTGTACGCTCAGGGGATTTACTCCCTCGCCGCCTTGCTGCAACTTGAATTATTTAGGGCTAATTATTGGTAAATAGTTATCAAAGGCGAAGTGTAGCCTTTTTCATTGCCCAATCCCAGCCAGCAGATCTCACTCGCAACAAAAGTAAAAAAGTGTCCGTGACGTGGCGCATTCTGCAATGTCTGGTTAGCATGAACTAATTAAGCGGCATGATGCTGCACAGACGTAACATGAGAAGAGGAAGAGCTTGTGGACAAAGCCAATCAATTTACCTGGCGCCTGCTGGCGGCCAGCGTATGTCTGCTGACGGTCAGTCAAGTGGCGCGAGCCGATTCCCTGGATGAGCAGCGCAGTCGCTATGCGCAAATTAAACAGGCCTGGGATAACCGACAGATGGATGTCGTAGAGCAGATGATGCCCGGCCTGAAGAATTATCCTCTGTATCCTTATCTGGAATATCGTCAGATTACTGACGATCTGATGAATCAGCCCACCATTACCGTTACCAATTTTGTGCGCGCCAACCCGACGCTGCCCCCCGCGCGTACTCTGCAATCACGTTTCGTGAATGAACTGGCGCGACGGGAGGACTGGCGTGGACTACTGGCGTTCAGCCCAGAAAAACCGGGTACCACGGAAGCGCAATGCAACTATTACTTTGCGAAATGGAGCACCGGGCAAACCGAAGAGGCCTGGCAGGGCGCGAAAGAACTGTGGTTGAGCGGGAAAAGCCAGCCCAACGCCTGTGACAAATTATTCGGCGTATGGCGCGCCTCAGGAACTCAGGATCCGCTGGCGTATCTGGAGCGTATTCGTCTGGCGATGAAAGCCGGGAATACCGGTCTGGTCACGGCGTTAGCTGGGCAAATGCCCGCGCAATACCAAACTATCGCTTCGGCGATCATCGCGCTGGCCAACGATCCGAATTCGGTGATGACCTTTGCACGCACCACTGGCGCGACGGATTTCACCCGACAGATGGCGGCGGTGGCTTTTTCCAGCGTGGCGCGTCAGGATGCGGAAAACGCCCGCCTGATGATCCCGTCTCTGGCGCAGGCGCAACAGCTGAATGACGAGCAAACCCAGGAGCTGCGCGACATCGTCGCCTGGCGTCTGATGGGCAATGACGTTACCGATGAGCAGGCCAAATGGCGCGATGACGCCATTATGCGCTCGAATTCCACCTCGCTTGTGGAACGCCGTGTGCGCATGGCGCTGGGAACCGGCGATCGTCGTGGTCTGAATACCTGGCTGGCGCGTCTGCCAATGGAAGCAAAAGAGAAAGATGAGTGGCGTTACTGGCAGGCGGATCTGCTGCTTGAGCGCGGGCGTGAGGCGGAAGCCAAAGAGATCCTGCACCAGCTCATGCAGCAGCGCGGTTTCTATCCGATGGTGGCGGCACAGCGTCTGGGTGAAGAGTACGAGCTGAAAGTGGATAAAGCCCCGGCAAACGTTGACTCTGCGCTGACTCAGGGACCGGAAATGGCACGTGTGCGCGAGCTAATGTACTGGAACCTGGACAATACCGCGCGCAGTGAATGGGCGAATCTGGTCACCAGTCGCACGAAGTCTGAGCAGGCTCAGCTGGCGCGTTACGCGTTCAACAATCACTGGTGGGATCTGAGCGTACAAGCGACGATCGCCGGTAAGCTGTGGGATCATCTGGAAGAGCGCTTCCCGCTGGCCTACAAGGATCTGTTTACACGCTACACCAGCGGCAAGGATATTCCGCCAAGCTATGCGATGGCGATAGCGCGTCAGGAAAGCGCCTGGAACCCGAAAGTAAAATCGCCGGTTGGTGCCAGCGGGCTGATGCAGATTATGCCGGGCACGGCGACGCATACGGTGAAAATGTTCTCGATTCCAGGTTACAGCAGCCCGAGCCAACTACTGGATCCTGATACCAACATCAACATTGGTACCAGCTATTTACAGTATGTCTATCAGCAATTCGGTAATAACCGCATTTTCGCGTCGGCGGCCTATAACGCCGGACCGGGGCGCGTTCGCACCTGGCTTGGCAATAGCGCGGGTCGTATCGATGCTGTCGCGTTTGTCGAAAGCATTCCATTCTCTGAGACGCGTGGCTACGTGAAGAACGTGCTGGCTTACGATGCGTACTATCGCTATTTCCTCGGTGACAAACCGGAGTTGATGAGCGACGCAGAATGGCAACGTCGTTACTGATCGTGTCGGTTGTGTTATGCTATCGTACTCGTTAAAGAGTACAAAAGGGGGAGGCAAGCACGCTTCCCCCGCAACGATGGCGATAACTTATGACTCAGCAATCACCCTATTCGGCAGAGATGGCAGAACAGCGTCACCAGGAGTGGTTACGTTTTGTCGATCTGCTTAAACACGCCTATGAACAAGACTTACACCTGCCCCTGCTCAATTTGATGTTAACGCCGGATGAGCGCGAAGCGCTGGGCACGCGCGTGCGTATCATTGAAGAGCTGCTGCGCGGCGAGATGAGTCAGCGCGAGCTTAAAAACGAGCTCGGGGCGGGGATCGCCACCATTACTCGGGGGTCGAACAGCCTCAAATCCGCACCGGTGGATCTGCGTCATTGGCTGGAGCAGGTGCTGCTAAAAAATGCCTGATGGCGCTTCGCTTTCAGGCCTAATTATGTGGAGCGGTTGTGGCCGGATAAGGCGAAGCCGCCATCCGGCACAATGCTATAAATACACTGTGTTATGAAATGGGCTGAGCGCCAGAATCACCGCCTGGTGGTATACGCTTGAGCGCGTCAGCTTGCCCGCGGTAAAGACGCCGATTGCGCCCTCTTTACGGCCAATCTCATCAATACCCGTGTAGTCCGACATCACCGGACCGAGCGCTTCGCCTTGACGGACTCTGTCGAGAATGACAGCAGGCAATGGCAGCGTGGCTGAACGGGCTTCGCCGCGCTGGACGCCATTATCAATCACCACCCAACTGAAGGTCGCATCGTCGTCAATTCCCGCTTCAATAGCGACCCAGAAATCAGCCTGCGGGTGCAGACGGCGCGCATTATCAACGCGATTTCGTGCGCCAGTGCGCGTTTCCTGGTTTCCGAAAGGTTGTTCCGGCACGCCACTCTCGACGGCGACGGGTTCAATATGGCAGGATCCTTCCCCGAAAATCTCTTCAAATGCCCGCAGAATTGCCTGAATTTTGGCAGGATTGGTGGTCGCAGAGATAACCTTGTGCATAATTAAGCTCAGTTTGAAAATTCATCGCATCGCAGTATAACGGAAAAAAAGCATGTTACAGGTATACCTTGTTCGCCATGGCGAAACGCAGTGGAACGCCGAGCGACGTATTCAAGGCCAGTCAGACAGCCCACTGACCGCCAAAGGTGAACAGCAAGCCATGCAGGTGGGCGAACGCGCCCGCACGTTTGGTATTACGCATGTCATCAGTAGCGATTTAGGTCGTACACGACGCACCGCAGAAATCATCGCCCAGGCCTGTGGCTGTGATATCACCTATGACGCACGTTTGCGCGAGCTGAATATGGGCGTGCTGGAGCAACGCCATATCGATACGCTGACGTCGGAAGAAGAGGGCTGGCGTCGCCAGTTGGTGAACGGTACGGTGGAGGGGCGTATTCCTGAAGGGGAATCGATGCAGGAACTGAGCGATCGCGTCCACGCGGCGCTGGCATCCTGTCTGGAACTGCCGCCGGGGAGTCGTCCGCTGCTGGTCAGTCACGGTATTGCACTGGGTTGTCTGGTGAGTACGATTCTGGGATTACCGGCATGGGCTGAACGTCGCCTGCGTCTGCGCAACTGTTCTATTTCTCGCGTCGATTACCAGGAAAGTTTGTGGCTTGCGCCGGGATGGGTAGTTGAAACGGCAGGGGACATCTCACATCTGGACGCCCCTGCGTTAGACGAACTGCAGCGCTAGCGGCGAATCGGAATCAGGAATTCGCAGCGCAGGTTGATCGGGCGATCTCCCGCTTTGGCATCTTCTGCCGGGTAGTATCGCTCGATATCCTGCCCTTTACGGCGCGTCAGGTTCAGCATTGGCATGCATGTGCCGTAAACCGTCAGGATAAACTCCTGTACACCGGTCCCCAGCCCTTCATAGGTAAACATCACATACTCGCCGCCCTGTAGCAGGATAGGCTGTGCCGACGGCACATAACCATTGGCCTGTTCCGGCGTCAGTGCTGTGGTGTAAAACACTTCCTGCTCGTCATCTTTTTCAATGCTCGGACGCGTTTCGTTCAGCCCGTACAGCACCGGTGGGATCGCAGGAGCCTGGCTAAGGAAGTCGCGCCAGAACTGAATTCGCATTTCATGACGGAAATCTGAAATCTGCTCCAGCGAGCAGGAATAGCTTTGCGTGGTGCCAAGCAGTTGCGTATCTTCCAGCGTGACAAACTCGTGCGCAGGCATGGCAAATTCACCCAGTCGCATAGGCGGGCGAATACCAAACGCGCTCCATTCCGGTGAACGGCGATACAGCGCAGGCGTCTGGGAAAACTGTTTCTTGAACGCGCGGGTAAAGGTTTGTTGAGAGTCAAAGCGATATTGCAGCGCAATATCCAGAATTGGGCGTGCAGTCAGGCGCAGCGCCACTGCGGATTTCGATAAACGACGGGCGCGGATATAGGCGCCAATAGCATGGCCCGTCACGTCCTTAAACATTCTCTGCAGGTGCCACTTGGAATAGCCTGCTTTTGCCGCCACATTGTCAAGCGACAAAGGCTGATCCAGATGACCTTCCAGCCAGATTAATAGGTCGCGAATAATGCCAGCCTGATCCATAAAATATCCTCATCCTTTCAACAACGAGTACCTGACGTCAGGTATGAGGATAATAGCATTTTTTGCTGTTTTAGCATTCAGTGTTTTTTTTGCTCATAAATGCTTTTTTCGATCATTCGAAAGCGTGATTATTGTAATCCTGTGATCTGTATACGTTTTATCTTAGAATGTCGAATAATTACACAGAGTAACTTTTAAAAATGGTAACAATATGAAATATAAGAGCTTAATCATTTCCTCAATTCTGCTGATGTTGGCGCAGGTTGTCCATGCGGAGCAGATTGGATCTGTCGATACGGTGTTCAAAATGTTTGGGCCGGATCATAAAATTGTGGTCGAAGCGTTTGACGATCCTGATGTTACCAACGTGACCTGCTACGTGAGCCGGGCGAAGACCGGCGGCATCAAAGGTGGGTTGGGGCTGGCGGAAGATACCTCCGATGCCGCCATTTCCTGTCAGCAGGTGGGGCCGGTAGAACTGAGCGACAGAATCAAGAACGGCAAAGCGCAGGGCGAAGTGGTATTTAAAAAACGTACCTCGCTGGTGTTTAAATCCTTACAGGTCGTGCGTTTTTACGACGCGAAACGTAATGCCCTGGCCTATCTGGCCTATTCAGATAAAGTGGTCGATGGATCGCCCAAAAATGCCATCAGCGCGGTGCCCATCATGCCGTGGCGGGAATAACAAGGAAGCAAAATGCAACAACCGTTGATCTGGTTGGTTGAGGATGAGCAGGGCATTGCCGATACGCTCATCTACATGCTGCAGCAGGAAGGTTTTAGCGTGGAAGCGTTTGAGCGCGGGTTACCTGCGCTGGAGAAATCTCGCCAGCGTTGTCCTGATGCAATCATTCTGGATGTCGGACTACCAGATATCAGCGGTTTTGAACTGTGTCGACGCCTGCTGGAGCGGCATCCAGCGTTGCCGATCCTGTTTCTGACCGCGCGTAGCGATGAGGTGGATCGCCTGCTGGGGCTGGAAATTGGCGCGGATGACTATGTTGCCAAGCCTTTCTCACCGCGCGAGGTGTGCGCCCGCGTGCGTACGCTGCTGCGGCGGGTGCAGAAATTCTCTGCTCCTTCATCGACGACGCGTTGCGGCGATTTTGAACTTAATGAGCAGGCCGCGCAGATTACCTGGTTCGGCAAGCCGTTAAACCTGACGCGCTATGAATTTCTGTTGCTGAAAACGCTGCTGTTGTCGCCGGGGCGCATTTACTCACGCCAGCAGTTGATGGATTTAGTCTGGGCCGATGCACAGGACACCTTTGACAGAACGGTCGATACCCACATTAAAACGCTGCGCGCCAAGCTGCGGGCTATCAACCCTGAGCTTTCCCCCATCAATACGCATCGCGGTATGGGATATAGCCTGAGGAGCGTCTGATGCGCATTGGCATGCGTTTGTTGCTCGGCTATTTTCTGATTGTTGCCGTCGCCGCCTGGTTCGTTTTGTCGATCTTTGTACAGGAAATTAAACCAGGCGTCCGCCGGGCAACCGAAGGCACTTTGATTGATACCGCCACGCTGCTGGCTGCGCTGGCGCGCGATGACTTGCTCTCTGACTCTCCCGCCAACGGCAAGCTGGCGCAGGCATTTTCGCAACTGCATAACCGCCCATTCAGCGCCAATATCAGCGGCATTAACAAAGTCCGTAATGAATACCATGTCTACATGACGGACGCGCAGGGTAAAGTGTTGTTTGATTCCGCAAACCAGGCTGTCGGTCAGGACTATTCTCGCTGGAACGACGTGTGGTTAACCCTGCGTGGGCAATATGGCGCCCGCAGTACGCCGCAAAACCCGAACGATCCGGAAAGTTCAGTGATGTACGTGGCCGCGCCGATCGTAGACGGCGGACGTATTATCGGAGTGCTTAGCGTCGGTAAACCGAATGCGGCGATGGCGCCGGTGATTAAACGCAGTGAACGGCGGATGCTGTGGGCCAGCGCCGTATTGCTGGGCATTGCCTTAGTGATTGGCATCGGGATGGTATGGTGGATAAACCGCTCCATCGCCCGGCTGGCGCGCTATGCCGACTCCGTTACCGAGAATCGCCCCGTCCCACTGCCTGATTTAGGTAGCAGCGAGCTACGTAAACTGGCGCAGGCGCTGGAAAGTATGCGACTGAAGCTGGAGGGCAAAAACTACATTGAGCAGTATGTTTATGCGTTAACGCATGAACTGAAAAGTCCGCTGGCGGCCATTCGCGGCGCGGCTGAGATTTTGCGCGAAGGTCCGCCGCCGAACGTGGTTGCGCGCTTTACCGATAATATCCTGACGCAAAATGCGCGCATGCAGGCGCTGGTCGAAACCCTGTTACGCCAGGCGCGGCTGGAGAATCGACAGGACATTACGTTGACGCCAGTGGCGGTAGATGCGCTGTTTGCTCAGCTCAAAGAGGCGCGTAGCGTGCAACTGGCGGCAAAAAACATCACGCTTACCATTATGCCTTCATCGCTTAGCGTCGCCGCCGATCCTGCGTTACTGGAGCAGGCATTGGGGAATTTGCTCGACAACGCTATCGACTTCACGCCACAGGACGGGACGATTACGCTGAGCGCGCATCAGCAGGATGAACTGGTCACGTTGCAGATAATCGACAGCGGCAGCGGAATCCCCGACTTCGCGTTGCCGCGTATTTTTGAGCGTTTCTATTCGCTGCCCCGTGAAAATGGGCATAAGAGCAGCGGTTTAGGGCTGGCGTTTGTCAGTGAGGTTGCGCGACTGCACGAGGGGACGGTGACATTGTGCAACCGACCACAAGGCGGCGCACAGGCCTCGTTTACGCTTCACGCTCACTTCACATAACTTCAAATTCTCCGCACATAGCTGCTCTACCTTGCTGATATTGCAAAGGAGAACGCTATGTTTAAATCACCCCTGTTTTGGAAAATAGTCACCTTAGGTGGCGCAATACTGCTGCTGTTAATTCCGCTGACGATGGTCAGGCAGATCATCGTGGAGCGATCGGATTACCGCGATGAAGTCGAAGATGCTATCCGACAGAGCACAAGCGGGCCGCAAAAGATGGTAGGACCGTTGATAGCCATTCCGCTAACGGAACTTTACACCTCACTGGAGGATGGCAAAGAAATCCAGCGTAAGCGTAGCTATATCCATTTCTGGCTGCCGGAGTCGTTGGTAGTTGAGGGGAATCAGAACGTTGAAGCGCGTAAAATCGGTATTTATGAGGGCCAGGTCTGGCACAATGATGTTTCGGTGAAGGCTGAGTTTAACGCCGAACGGTTGAGTGATTTAAATCATCCAAATATCAGCATCGGCAAACCGTTTATTGTGGTTGGCGTGGGGGACGCGCGTGGGATTGGCGTGGTAAAAGCGCCGCAGGTCAATGGAACGTCGCTGGCCGTTGAGCCTGGGACAGGGCTGGATGGACGTGCGCAGGGGATCCACATTCCGCTACCCGATGCGAGCTGGGCTGAGCAAAATCTGAGCATGGCGTTGTCGCTTAATTTGAGCGGAACCGGCGATTTCTCCGTCGTTCCGGTTGGACGTAACAGTGAAATGACCTTAACCAGCAACTGGCCGCATCCCAACTTTCTTGGGGACTTCCTCCCGGCTAAGCGCGAAAATAGCGAATCAGGATTCAAGGCTCAGTGGCAAAGCAGCTGGTTTGCGAACAACCTCGGCGAGCGCTTTAACGACGAAAAGATTGGTTGGCTGGGCATGCCAGCGTTTAGCGTCGCCGTCGCCACGCCAGCAGATCAGTATCAGTTAACGGACAGGGCGACAAAGTATGCCATCCTGCTGATTGTGCTGACCTTTATGTCTTTCTTCGTCCTTGAAAGTATGACCAATCTGCGCCTGCACCCGATGCAGTATCTGCTGGTGGGGCTATCGCTGGTAATGTTTTATCTGCTGCTGCTGGCAATGTCAGAACACATCGGTTTTACGGCGGCGTGGATAACGGCAAGTCTGGTGGGGGCGTTGATGAACGGTGTGTATCTGCAGGCGATATTGCAGGGCTGGCGGAACAGTATTTTGTTCACCGTGGCGCTGCTGGGGCTGGATGGTGTGATGTGGGTGCTGCTACGTTCACAGGATAGCTCTTTACTGCTGGGAACCGGCGTGCTGTTGTTCGCGCTTTGTGGGGTAATGTTCCTGACGCGTCATCTTGACTGGCACTCGCTGGCACAGCCAAAAACAAAGCCAAAATCTACAGAACTTCCAGAACTTCAGCCTGCGCAGAGCGACGAATTTCGCTTGTGGAAATAGGGGAGTAGGGAAATGAAAAACGGCGCATAAAGCGCCGTTTTTATACCAGTGAGGATTGAATTAATCCTGCAGGTCGCCGCAGAAACGGTAGCCTTCACCGTGAATGGTGGCGATGATTTCTGGCGTATCCGGCGTTGATTCGAAATGCTTACGAATGCGGCGGATCGTCACGTCAACGGTACGGTCATGCGGCTTCAGTTCGCGACCGGTCATTTTTTTCAGCAGTTCTGCGCGAGACTGGATTTTGCCCGGATTCTCACAGAAGTGAAGCATGGCGCGGAATTCGCTGCGTGGCAGTTTATACTGCTCACCGTCAGGACCAATCAGAGAGCGGCTGTTGATGTCCAGCTCCCAGCCATTGAACTTATAGCTTTCGACGCTACGGCGTTCTTCGCTGACAGTACCCAGGTTCATGGTACGGGACAGCAGGTTACGAGCACGGATAGTCAGTTCGCGCGGGTTAAACGGCTTGGTGATGTAATCGTCTGCGCCGATTTCGAGGCCGAGAATTTTATCGACTTCGTTATCACGGCCCGTCAGGAACATCAGCGCAACGTTAGCTTGTTCGCGAAGTTCACGCGCTAACAGCAGGCCATTTTTCCCAGGCAGATTGATATCCATAATCACAAGGTTGATATCATATTCAGAGAGAATCTGATGCATTTCCGCGCCATCTGTCGCTTCGAATACATCATAGCCTTCTGCTTCGAAAATGCTTTTCAACGTGTTGCGTGTTACTAACTCGTCTTCAACGATAAGAATGTGCGGGGTCTGCATGTTTGCTACCTAAATTGCCAACTAAATCGAAACAGGAAGTACAAAAGTCCCTGACCTGCCTGATGCATGCCGTAAATTAACATGATCGGCGTAACATGACTAAAGTACGTAATTGCGTTCTTGATGCACTTTCCATCAACGTCAACAACATCATTAGCTTGGTCGTGGGTAGTTTCCCTCTGGACCCGACAGTGTCAAAAACGGCTGTCATCCTAACCATTTTAACAGCAACATAACAGGCTAAGACATGCCGGACACCCAATAAAACTACGCTTCGTTGACATATATCAAGTTCAATTGTAGCACGTTAACAGTTTGATGAAATCAACGTATCCAAATGTTTGCTTTCATCACAAAATTGCAATATTACAACTAGTTGCACGAGCAAATTAATAAATGTAATGAATCCAACCAGTGCGATCCATTTTAAATTAAATTATCATGGATAAACAGAGGGATATGCAACTTTTGTTAACATAAAAAGCAATAGTACACCCGGGAAATAGTTTAGCATTTTTTAATGGATGCGAAATGCTTTTTCAGTGATTTCTGTTAAAAATATGTAAATTCGCTCTGCGTAATATGTTGAAGCACGTCACATTTTTCCTTGCAGACTGGCCAAAAAGAGTATCGAAATGCGTTTAACAATTATTCTGGTTGCCCCCGCCAGAGCGGAAAATATTGGTGCGGCTGCCCGCGCTATGAAGACCATGGGGTTCACCCAATTACGCATCGTTGACAGCGAAGCCCACCTGGAACCCGCCACGCGATGGGTCGCGCATGGTTCTGGCGATATTATTGATAATATTAGCGTTTTTTCAACGTTAGCGGAGGCGCTGCACGACGTAGATTTTACCGTCGCGACCACTGCGCGTAGTCGGGCGAAGTTCCATTACTACGCTACGCCGGTCGAACTGGTTCCTCTGCTGCAGGAAAAATCAACGTGGATGGATCACGCCGCGCTGGTTTTTGGTCGTGAAGATTCAGGGCTGACCAACGAAGAATTGGCCCTGGCGGATGTACTCACCGGTGTACCTATGGTGGCTGACTATCCTTCACTCAATTTGGGGCAGGCGGTGATGGTGTATTGCTATCAATTAGCAGGTTTAATACAACAACCCGTCAAAAACATTGAGGTGACGGATGAGCTTCAGCTACAGGCATTGCGCGCGCGCGTTTTGCGTTTATTAGCCACGCTGAACGTTTCTGACGACATCAAGTTGACGGACTGGCTGCAACAGCGAATGGGTCTGTTAGGGCAGCGAGATACGGCAATGTTGCACCGTTTTTTACATGATATAGAAAAAAGCATCACGAAATAAAATATCGACCTACATTTGTTGCGTGGTGTTTTGCTCTGGATTCAAGTAGGGGTGACATACTGTATTGGTCGAAACTAAAAGGGCAAGCAGTCGCTCGTGAACAAGTTTCGGAATGTGACCAATTTAAAAATTTATTGACTTAGGTCAGCAGATACTTTAACCCTAAAAGAATACAGGACAGATAATAAATAATTACAGAGCACACAACATCATGAAACGCATCAGCATCACTATTACCACAACCATCACCATTACCACAGGTAACGGTGCGGGCTGACGCGTACAGGAAACACAAGAAAAAGCCCGCACCTAAACAGTGCGGGCTTTTTTTTCGACCAAAGGCAATGAGGTAAACCATGCGAGTGTTGAAGTTCGGCGGTACATCAGTGGCAAATGCAGAGCGCTTTCTGCGGGTTGCCGATATTCTGGAAAGCAATGCCAGACAGGGGCAGGTCGCGACCGTTCTCTCTGCCCCCGCAAAAATTACCAACCATCTGGTGGCGATGATTGAGAAGACCATCGGTGGTCAGGATGCTTTAGCCAATATCAGCGACGCCGAACGCATTTTCTCTGAGCTGTTGGTGGGTCTTGCCGCCGCGCAACCGGGTTTCCCGCAGGCTCCGCTCAAAGCCTTTGTTGAACAAGAGTTTGCACAGATTAAGCACGTCCTGCACGGTATCAGCCTGCTGGGTCAGTGCCCGGACAGCATCAATGCCGCGCTTATTTGCCGTGGTGAAAAAATGTCGATCGCCATCATGGCTGGCCTGCTGGAAGCGCGCGGGCACAACGTGACCGTCATCGACCCGGTAGAGAAATTGCTGGCGGTAGGCCATTACCTCGAATCTACCGTTGATATCGCCGAATCTACGCGCCGCATTGCCGCCAGCCGTATTCCTGCGGACCATATGGTTCTGATGGCAGGATTTACCGCCGGGAATGAGAAAGGAGAGTTAGTGGTGCTGGGGCGTAATGGCTCTGACTACTCTGCCGCCGTACTGGCCGCCTGTTTGCGCGCCGATTGTTGTGAGATCTGGACCGATGTCGATGGCGTATATACCTGCGATCCGCGCCAGGTACCCGACGCCCGACTGCTGAAGTCGATGTCTTATCAGGAAGCGATGGAGCTTTCTTACTTCGGCGCTAAAGTGCTGCACCCGCGCACCATTACCCCTATTGCCCAGTTCCAGATCCCGTGCCTGATTAAAAATACCGGCAATCCACAAGCGCCCGGCACGCTTATCGGTGCCAGCAGTGATGATGACGATTTGCCGGTAAAAGGGATTTCTAACCTCAATAACATGGCGATGTTTAGCGTCTCCGGCCCTGGGATGAAAGGCATGGTGGGGATGGCGGCGCGTGTTTTTGCCGTGATGTCGCGCGCAGGCATCTCGGTGGTGCTGATCACCCAATCCTCTTCTGAATACAGCATCAGCTTCTGCGTCCCGCAGGGCGACTGCGCGCGTGCGCAACGCGCCATGCAGGATGAATTCTATCTCGAACTGAAAGAAGGCTTGCTGGAGCCGCTGGCGGTGACTGAGCGTTTGGCGATCATCTCGGTCGTTGGCGATGGTATGCGCACGTTGCGTGGCATCTCGGCGAAATTTTTTGCCGCGCTGGCTCGCGCGAACATTAATATCGTGGCAATCGCCCAGGGCTCGTCTGAGCGTTCCATTTCGGTAGTGGTGAATAATGACGACGCGACCACTGGCGTGCGTGTGACCCATCAGATGCTGTTCAACACCGATCAGGTGATTGAAGTATTTGTCATTGGTGTTGGCGGCGTGGGCGGTGCGCTGCTGGAGCAGCTTAAACGTCAGCAAACCTGGCTTAAAAAGAAGCATATCGATCTGCGCGTGTGCGGTGTGGCGAACTCGAAGGCCCTGCTGACCAACGTCCATGGTCTGAATCTGGAAAACTGGCAGTCGGAGTTGGAAAGCGCGAAAGAGCCTTTCAACCTGGGGCGCTTAATTCGTCTGGTGAAAGAATATCATCTGCTCAATCCGGTGATTGTCGACTGTACGTCAAGTCAGGCGGTTGCGGATCAGTATGCGGATTTCCTGCGCGAAGGCTTCCATGTGGTTACGCCGAACAAAAAGGCCAACACGTCGTCGATGGATTACTACCATCAGCTGCGTTTTGCTGCGGCGAAGTCTCGTCGTAAATTCCTGTACGACACCAACGTAGGCGCGGGCTTGCCGGTAATTGAGAACCTGCAAAATCTGCTCAGCGCGGGCGATGAACTGCAACGTTTCTCCGGCATTCTTTCTGGTTCGCTGTCGTTTATTTTCGGCAAGCTGGATGAAGGCATGAGCTTCTCCGAGGCCACCACCATGGCGCGTGAGCTGGGCTATACCGAACCCGATCCGCGTGACGATCTATCCGGTACGGACGTGGCGCGTAAGCTGTTGATCCTGGCCCGTGAAACCGGTCGTGAGCTGGAGCTTTCTGACATTGTTATTGAGCCGGTCCTGCCAAAAGAGTTTGATGATTCCGGTGATGTTTCCGCGTTTATGGCGAAATTGTCGCAGCTGGATGACGCCTTTGCCGCGCGTGTGGCGAAAGCCCGTGATGAGGGGAAAGTATTGCGCTATGTTGGCAATATTGAAGAGGATGGCGTCTGTCGCGTAAAAATAGAAGCAGTAGACGGCAACGATCCGCTGTTCAAAGTGAAAAACGGTGAAAACGCGTTGGCGTTTTACAGCCATTATTATCAGCCGCTACCGTTGGTTCTGCGCGGATACGGCGCGGGTAACGACGTGACGGCGGCGGGCGTATTTGCCGACCTGCTACGCACCCTTTCATGGAAGTTAGGAGTCTGACATGGTGAGAGTTTATGCCCCGGCTTCCAGCGCCAATATGAGCGTCGGGTTTGATGTGCTCGGAGCGGCGGTAACCCCGGTGGACGGTTCGCTGTTAGGCGATGTGGTATCCGTTGAGGCGGCTGACCATTTCAGCCTCAACAACCTCGGTCGCTTTGCCAATAAGCTGCCGCCTGAGCCGCGAGAAAATATTGTCTACCAGTGCTGGGAGCGATTCTGTCAGGAGCTGGGTAAAAGCGTTCCGGTGGCGATGACGCTGGAAAAAAATATGCCGATTGGTTCCGGGTTAGGCTCCAGCGCGTGTTCCGTTGTGGCGGCGCTGGTCGCCATGAACGAGCATTGCGGTAAACCGCTCAACGATACGCGCCTGTTGGCGATAATGGGTGAGCTGGAAGGGCGTATCTCCGGCAGTATTCATTACGATAACGTCGCCCCGTGCTTTTTGGGCGGCATGCAGTTAATGATCGAAGAAAACGGCATTATCAGCCAGCAGGTGCCAGGCTTTGATGAGTGGCTGTGGGTCCTCGCGTATCCGGGAATTAAAGTGTCGACGGCAGAAGCGCGGGCGATTTTACCTGCGCAGTATCGCCGTCAGGACTGTATCGCCCACGGGCGGCATCTGGCTGGGTTTATCCATGCCTGCTATTCCCGTCAGCCAGGGCTTGCCGCGAAGCTGATGAAAGATGTCATTGCTGAGCCGTACCGTACCCGCCTACTGCCAGGCTTTAGCCAGGCGCGTCAGGCGGTAGCGGAAATCGGGGCGCTGGCCAGCGGCATCTCCGGTTCGGGGCCGACGCTGTTCGCTTTGTGCGACAAGCCGGATACGGCGCAGCGTGTAGCAGACTGGCTGGGTAAAAAGTATCTGCAAAATCAGGAAGGCTTTGTTCATATTTGCCGGTTGGACACGGCGGGCGCACGGGTACTGGGATAATCAATGAAACTGTATAATCTGAAAGATCATAACGAACAGGTCAGCTTTGCACAGGCCGTCACGCAAGGGCTTGGCAAGAATCAGGGATTGTTTTTTCCGCACGATTTGCCGGAATTCAATCTGTCAGAAGTCGATGAGATGTTGAACCAGGATTTCGTTAGCCGCAGCGCGAAGATCCTTTCCGCATTTATCGGTGATGAAATCCCACAGGAGATTCTGGAACAGCGCGTGCGTGCGGCGTTTGCCTTCCCGGCGCCGGTGGCTCAGGTTGCCGCGGATATCGGCTGTCTGGAGCTGTTCCACGGCCCAACGCTTGCATTTAAAGACTTTGGCGGGCGCTTTATGGCGCAGATGCTGACGCATATCAGCGGCGACAAACCGGTCACCATTCTGACGGCGACCTCTGGAGACACTGGTGCGGCAGTCGCACATGCCTTTTATGGTCTGAAAAATGTGCGCGTGGTGATCCTCTATCCGAACGGCAAGATTAGCCCATTACAGGAAAAACTGTTCTGTACACTGGGTGGCAATATTGAAACCGTGGCGATTGATGGCGATTTTGATGCCTGTCAGGCGCTGGTGAAACAGGCGTTTGATGACGAAGAGCTGAAGGTAGCTTTGGGGCTGAATTCGGCTAACTCAATCAACATCAGCCGTCTGCTGGCGCAAATCTGTTACTACTTTGAGGCCGTGGCTCAACTGCCGCAAGAGGCGCGTAATCAACTGGTTATTTCCGTTCCCAGCGGCAACTTTGGCGATCTGACTGCCGGGCTGCTGGCAAAATCACTGGGCTTGCCGGTGAAGCGTTTTATCGCGGCGACCAACGTCAACGATACGGTTCCACGCTTTCTTGCACAAGGTGAGTGGGCGCCGAAAGCGACTCAGGCGACGTTGTCGAATGCGATGGATGTCAGCCAGCCAAATAACTGGCCGCGGGTGGAAGAACTGTTCCGCCGTAAGATCTGGCGTCTGAATGAACTGGGTTATGCCGCTGTTGACGATGCCACTACTCAGGACACGATGCGTGAGCTGCATGAGATGGGGTACACCTCAGAACCGCATGCGGCGGTGGCTTACCGTGCGCTGCGTGACCAACTGAACCCTGGCGAGTACGGCCTGTTCCTCGGCACTGCGCATCCGGCCAAGTTTAAAGAAAGCGTTGAAGAGATTCTTGACCTGACGCTGGCGCTGCCAAAAGCGCTGGCGGAACGCGCGGACCTGCCGCTGCTTTCTCATCACCTGCCTGCTGATTTTGCTGAACTGCGCAAGCTGATGATGGCCCGCGGTTAACGGTTGTGCCCGCTGGCGCTTTGCTTAGCGGGCCTACAAAACCTGTCGGCCGGATCGGGCGTTCGCCGCCATCCGGCCTTTTTACTACTGCTCCTGGCGCTTAAACACCAGTTCGCCATTTCCTGACGCTTCTTCATCAAAGAAATAGCCTTCGCTGTTAAAGGCGGTCAGCTGTTCTGGCTGCGTTAAGCGGTTCTCAATAATGTAGCGACTCATCAGGCCGCGCGCTTTTTTGGCATAGAAGCTGATGACTTTGAACTTACCGTTCTTCTCGTCGAGGAAGACCGGTTTGATAAGCTCCGCATTGAGCTTTTTCGGCTTCACGGATTTAAAATACTCATCCGAGGCGAGGTTAATCACTACGCTGTCGCCTTGCGCTTCCAGCGCTTCGTTAAGTTTATCGGTGATGGTATCTCCCCAGAACTGGTAGAGATCTTTACCTTTCGCATTGGCCAGACGAATACCCATCTCCAGACGGTAAGGCTGCATCAAATCCAGCGGACGCAAAACGCCGTACAGCCCGGACAACATCCGTAAGTGTTGCTGAGCGAAGTCGAAATCCGCTTCGCTGAAGGTTTCAGCCTGCAGTCCGGTATACACGTCGCCTTTAAACGCCAGAATGGCCTGGCGCGCGTTTTCCGGCGTGAAATCAGGCTGCCAGTCATGGAAACGCGTGGCGTTCAGATCCGCCAGCTTGTCGCTAATTCCCATCAGCTTGCCAATTTGCGGAGCAGAGAGTTGGCGCGCCACGTGAATAAGCTGCTGAGAGTGATCCAGCAGTTCGGGCAATGTATGACGTGTCGTTGCCAGCGGACTTTGGTAGTCGAGCGTTTTTGCAGGTGAAATCAGAATCAGCATATCCAGTCCTTGCAGGAAATTTACTGCGACTTTAGCAAAAAAAACGACAGAATTGATCGATGGTTGCGATTGCCGCGCTATCCGCGCGGCGTCTCATCCCAGCTTTCGGGCGCAAGTTGTTGTCTGATATCAGGATAACGGCGCGGATCGAATTCTGGGCGCACCCCGAGTTTGCGTTGGCGTAGATAGTCGCAGGCGATCGTCTGCACAACCGGTGAAAGCAGCAGAATCGCCGTCAGGTTAGTGATGGCCATACACGCCATAATGATGTCCGCCAACTGCCAGATCAGCGGAACGCTGACTAACGTTCCGCCGATAACGGTGCTAACGGTGGCGATCCGTAATAGCCAGATGACGCGGATATTGTCCAGCTTCAGGAAAACGAGGTTGTTTTCCGCATAGATATAGTTGGCCACGATAGAGCTAAAGGCAAACAGAATCACAATTAACGCCACGAATCCGGCACCCCATTCTCCCGTCACTGAAACCATCGCTTTCTGGAGTAACTGGATGCCTTCCATCGGTACATAGCTGGCGTCATTACCAGCCAACAGAACAATCATCGCGCTGGCCGTACAGAGAATCAGCGTATCAACTAATACTCCGATCATTTGCACAATGCCTTGTGCCGCAGGATGCGGAGGCCAGGATGCTGCTGACGCGGCCGCGTTCGGAGTTGATCCCATTCCGGCCTCATTAGAAAACATACCGCGTTGAAAGCCGCTGGCAATGGCCTGGCTTAGTGTATACCCGGCGGCACCGGCTGCGGCTTCCTGCCAGCCAAAGGCACTTTTTATAATGGTCATGATAATGCCGGGGAGCTGTCCGAAATGCCACAGACAGATGACGATGCTGCAACCGACCCACAACAGCGCCATCATCGGAACGAACCATTGCATCAGGCGGGCAACGCCTTTAATGCCGCCAATGATTGCCAATAATGACACTATTGCCAGTGCGATACCGGTAAAGAGGGGAGGGATATCAAAAGCAAAGGTCAGCGCATGAGAGACCGAATTTGCCTGAACGCTGTTAAAAATCAGACCATAAGCAATGAGTAAAAAGATGGCAAAAAGAACGCCCATCCAGCGCATGCCCAGCCCACGCTCCATATACCACGCAGGACCGCCGCGAAACTGTCCCTTGCTGTCGCGCTCTTTATACAGTTGGGCAAGAGAGCTCTCGGCAAATGACGTCGCCATACCAATGATCGCCGAGACCCACATCCAGAACACGGCTCCCGCGCCGCCAGCGGCAATCGCCAACGCCACGCCCGCCAGATTTCCGCTACCGATACGTGCGGCAAGACTGGTGCATAAAGCCTGAAAGGAAGTTAAACCGCCCGGCTGCGGGCTGATGCTGTTTTTAAGACTTTTGCCAAACTGACGAATATAGCGAAACTGAATAAACCCTGTACGCCAGGTGAACCAACATCCTGCGCCAAGCAGGAGGTAGATCATCACCGATCCCCAGAGTATTTCATTAATAAATGAGAAAAAATCAGGCATTAACATCCCTCTTGTTGATGCCGGTAAGCGCGAATATTCCCGTGTAAGCGCTACCAATAATCGACCAGTATATACCTTATAAGGTGATTGATTGCGGGAGTTTATCATAACAATCGTTATATCCCTTAATTGCGCATCACAGGCTTGGCGATGCGTAATCAGGGCTGAGCGGCTGGTCGGACAATCCAGGCGGTTGCGCTGAGAGTGCGTCGTGCTATCATCAGGGAAGATCGGTTACATCCCCCTAACAAGCTGTTTAAAGAGAATCGCTATCATGACGGACAAATTGACCTCCCTTCGTCAGTTCACCACAGTAGTGGCCGACACCGGAGACATCGCGGCAATGAAGCTGTATCAGCCTCAGGATGCCACAACTAACCCTTCTCTCATTCTTAACGCAGCGCAGATCCCGGAATACCGCAAGCTGATTGATGACGCTGTAGCCTGGGCTAAGCAGCAGAGCAACGACCGTGCGCAGCAGGTCGTCGACGCGACCGACAAGCTGGCAGTAAATATCGGTCTGGAGATCCTGAAACTGGTCCCAGGTCGTATCTCCACTGAAGTTGACGCTCGTCTGTCCTACGACACCGACGCGTCCATCGCTAAAGCAAAACGCCTGATCAAAATGTACAACGATGCTGGCATCAGCAACGATCGCATCCTGATTAAACTGGCTTCAACCTGGCAGGGCATCCGTGCCGCTGAGCAGCTGGAAAAAGAAGGCATCAACTGTAACCTGACTCTGCTGTTCTCCTTCGCGCAGGCACGTGCATGTGCAGAAGCTGGCGTATATCTGATTTCTCCGTTCGTTGGCCGTATTCTTGACTGGTACAAAGCCAATACCGACAAGAAAGAGTATGCACCGGCAGAAGATCCGGGTGTGGTTTCCGTAACGGAAATCTACGAGTACTACAAACAGCACGGTTACGAAACCGTAGTTATGGGTGCGAGCTTCCGTAACATCGGCGAAATCATTGAGCTGGCAGGCTGCGATCGTCTGACGATTGCTCCGGCACTGCTGAAAGAACTGGCGGAAAGCGAAGGTGCTATCGAACGTAAACTGTCTTTCTCCGGCGAAGTGAAAGCGCGCCCTGCACGCATCACCGAAGCTGAGTTCCTGTGGCAGCATAACCAGGATCCGATGGCTGTAGACAAACTGGCGGACGGTATCCGTAAGTTTGCTGTAGACCAGGGTAAACTGGAAAAAATGATCGGCGATCTGCTGTAATCATTAGTGCGTGGCCCTGATATGGGTCACGCTACCTCTTCTGAAACCTGTCTGTCCTTCCCTTCGCAGTGTATCATTCTGTTTAACGAGACTGTTTAAACGGAATAATCATGAATACTTTACGCATTGGCCTGGTTTCCATTTCTGACCGTGCTTCCAGCGGCGTTTACCAGGATAAAGGTATCCCGGCCCTTGAAGAGTGGCTGGCGTCAGCCCTTACCACCCCTTTTGAGCTGCAAACGCGATTGATCCCGGATGAACAGGCGATCATCGAACAGACCTTATGCGAGCTGGTAGACGAAATGAGTTGTCATCTGGTGCTGACTACCGGCGGAACGGGTCCGGCCCGTCGTGACGTAACGCCTGATGCGACACTTGCCGTAGCCGACCGTCAGATGCCGGGCTTTGGTGAACAGATGCGCCAGATAAGCCTGCACTTTGTGCCAACGGCGATTCTTTCCCGTCAGGTTGGCGTGATTCGCAAGCAGGCGTTGATCCTGAATCTGCCTGGGCAGCCAAAATCGATCAAAGAGACGCTGGAAGGCGTGAAAGATGCCGACGGTAAGGTTATCGTGCCGGGTATTTTTGCAAGTGTACCGTATTGTATACAGCTATTGGATGGGCCGTATGTGGAAACCGCACCGACTGTTGTAGCATCTTTTCGTCCTAAAAGCGCAATACGCGATACAAAAGCCTGAAAGTAGCCCGATCGTGACATAAGTGCCAATGACAGTGGAGTATTGAATTGTTTACGATATAGTAATTTTTGCTTTACATATATCAACAAACAGATTCAATTACTTCACTGACTCATGGTTTGCTATGTCACAACACACTCGACCGCTGAATCGCCAGGATTATAAAACCCTTACGCTTGCTGCCCTTGGTGGTGCGCTTGAGTTTTATGATTTCATTATCTTTGTCTTCTTTGCCGCTGTTGTTGGCGAGCTCTTCTTCCCCGCAGACATCCCTGAATGGCTACGTCAGGTGCAAACCTTCGGCATTTTTGCCGCCGGCTATCTGGCGCGTCCGCTGGGGGGCATCATCATGGCGCACTTTGGCGATCTGGTCGGGCGCAAGAAAATGTTCACCCTGAGCATTTTGCTGATGGCGATACCGACGCTGGCGATTGGTCTGTTGCCTACCTACGCCTCAATGGGGATCCTCGCGCCGCTGCTGTTACTGCTGATGCGTATTTTGCAAGGCGCTGCCATCGGCGGAGAAGTTCCGGGCGCGTGGGTGTTCGTGGCGGAGCATGTACCGGAGCGTCGCATCGGCATTGCCTGCGGAACGCTGACTGCCGGCCTGACGGTGGGAATTTTGCTGGGGTCGGTGGTTGCGACGCTGGTGAACACCAGCCTGACGCAGCAGGCGGTGCATGATTACGGCTGGCGTATTCCTTTCCTGCTGGGGGGCGTGTTTGGGCTGGTGGCGATGTACCTGCGTCGCTGGCTGCAGGAGACGCCCATATTTCTCGAAATGCAGCAGCGTAAAGCGTTGGCGCAAGAGCTACCTGTGAAGTCAGTGGTGAGCAAACATAAAAAAGCGGTGGTTATTTCAATGCTGCTGACCTGGCTGCTTTCAGCCGGGATTGTGGTGGTGATCCTGATGTCACCAGTCTGGTTGCAGAAGCAGTATGGCTTTGTGCCGGCGCTAACGTTGCAAGCCAACAGTGTCGCTACCATTATGCTGTGCGTCGGTTGTCTGCTGGCCGGGTTTATTGTCGACCGGGTCGGCGCCAGCAAAACCTTTATTGTCGGCAGCCTGCTGCTGGCCTGTTCAAGCTGGTTTTTCTATCACCTGACCGGCAGCTATCCCCAGCATTTGTTCCTGTTATACGGGCTGGTGGGGTTATGCGTTGGCGTGGTGGGGGCTGTGCCTTATGTGATGGTGCGCGCGTTTCCGGCGGAAGTCCGCTTTACCGGAATATCCTTTTCTTACAACGTGTCGTACGCCATTTTTGGTGGTCTGACGCCAATCGCCGTCACGATGTTAATGAGTGTGTCGCCAATAGCTCCGGCCTGGTATGTGCTGGCGTTATCGCTGGTAGGGCTAGGTTTGGGGATTTGGCTGCGACAGGATCTTTATTATCGCGATTCAAGCGTACAGGCAGAGTTACAGCGCTTGTAAGGAATATCCCCCCGTCAGGGGGGATTGCATCAGATTAGTGCGCTTCACCAATCGGCAGGATGGTACGGCCAAACTGTTCGTTCAGCACTTCACCCATCGCCAGGTAAATGGCGCTTGCGCCACACACTAAGCCTACCCAGCCAGCAACGTGAATGATCGCTTCGTTACCCGCAATGTTGCCAACGGCCAGCAGGGCGAACAGCACTGTCAGGCTCAGGAACACGAACTGCAGCATGCGCGCGGCTTTCAGCGTACCGAAGAACATGAACAGAGTGAACACGCCCCACAGACCGAGGTAAGCGCCCAGGAACTGACTATTGGTTGCATCCGCCAGGCCCATTTTCGGCATCAGCAGGATCGCAACCAGCGTCAGCCAGAACGAACCGTAGGAGGTAAAGGCGGTTAAACCGAAGGTGTTGCCTTTTTTATATTCCAGCAGTCCGGCAAAAATTTGCGCGATACCGCCGTAGAAAATGCCCATCGCCAGAATAATAACGTCCAGAGCGAAGAAACCCGCGTTGTGCAGGTTAAGCAGAATGGTGGTCATGCCAAAGCCCATCAGGCCCAGCGGTGCCGGATTAGCCAACTTAGTGTTGCCCATAATTCCTCAAAATCATCATTGATTGAATGGTGAAATAGTTTCCCCGAATAACGATCGCTGTCTTCGGGGCGCGGCATGATAATCAGGGGAGAGGGCACTGTCTATGATCTAACGAAGGGTAAATGAATTATTTTCCCTGTGATGGGCATCACGCTAGCCAGTTACGGCGGTGCTGCTCAGCAGAAGGCCCATAAGCAGGCTGGCGGAAAGGGTTAACACGGATTTCATGGAGTTTCTCTTTGGCGGCTGCAAAAGTGTGTGACTTCAGACCATATTACCGTCGTCATAAAAACGATTCATGCTCGTAATCTTTTCTTTTTATTGCAATTTTCATGTGAATGGCTTTCCTGATTTAATTGGTTGTATGAATTAATTCTGGTTGGCGACTATTCATTTTTATCTCTTTTTGCCTTTTTTCTGCGAATTTATTGCCACAAGGCTAAAAAAATTTTTCATGCCCCCCTTGATGACGTGGGTTACGACCCCATCTTGTAGACAACCGCAGTGGTGAGTCTGAAAAAAAACGATTCAGGGTAGTTGAAACCGCACGTTTCGCCCTTATTACAGATTCACAACCACATGATGACCGAATTTTTAGTGGAGACGTTTAGATGGGTAAAATTATTGGTATCGACCTGGGTACTACCAACTCTTGTGTAGCGATTATGGATGGCACTACTGCACGTGTGCTGGAGAACGCCGAGGGCGATCGCACCACGCCTTCTATCATTGCTTATACCCAGGATGGTGAAACTCTGGTTGGTCAGCCGGCTAAACGTCAGGCAGTGACAAACCCGCAAAACACCCTGTTTGCGATTAAACGCCTGATTGGCCGCCGCTTCCAGGACGAAGAAGTGCAGCGTGATGAAGCCATCATGCCGTACAAAATCATCGGTGCTGACAACGGTGATGCATGGATTGACGTAAAAGGTCAGAAAATGGCACCGCCGCAGATTTCTGCTGAAGTGCTGAAAAAAATGAAGAAAACGGCTGAAGATTACTTGGGTGAACCGGTAACTGAAGCAGTTATCACCGTACCTGCATATTTTAACGATGCTCAGCGTCAGGCAACCAAAGACGCCGGCCGTATCGCAGGTCTGGAAGTAAAACGTATCATCAACGAACCAACCGCAGCTGCACTGGCTTACGGTCTGGATAAAGAAGTCGGCAACCGTACTATCGCGGTTTATGACCTGGGTGGTGGTACTTTCGATATCTCTATTATCGAAATCGACGAAGTTGACGGTGAAAAAACCTTCGAAGTTCTGGCAACCAACGGTGATACCCACCTGGGTGGTGAAGACTTCGATAGCCGTATGATCAACTACCTAGTTGACGAATTTAAGAAAGATCAGGGTATCGACCTGCGTAACGACCCGCTGGCGATGCAGCGTCTGAAAGAAGCCGCTGAGAAAGCGAAGATCGAACTGTCTTCCGCTCAGCAGACCGACGTGAACCTGCCGTATATCACTGCAGACGCGACTGGTCCGAAACATATGAACATCAAGGTGACCCGTGCGAAACTGGAAAGCCTGGTTGAAGACCTGGTTAACCGTTCTATCGAGCCGCTGAAAGTTGCTCTGCAGGATGCTGGTCTGTCTGTTTCCGACGTTCAGGACGTTATCCTGGTCGGTGGTCAGACTCGTATGCCGATGGTACAGAAGAAAGTTGCTGAGTTCTTCGGTAAAGAGCCGCGTAAAGACGTTAACCCGGACGAAGCTGTGGCAATCGGTGCTGCCGTTCAGGGTGGTGTATTGACCGGTGATGTGAAAGACGTGCTGCTGCTGGACGTTACCCCGCTGTCTCTGGGTATCGAAACCATGGGTGGCGTGATGACTGCACTGATCGCGAAAAACACCACTATCCCGACCAAGCACAGCCAGGTGTTCTCTACCGCTGAAGACAACCAGTCTGCGGTAACCATACACGTGCTGCAGGGTGAACGTAAACGTGCCGCTGATAACAAAGATCTGGGTCAATTTAACCTGGATGGCATCAGCCCGGCTCCGCGCGGTATGCCGCAGATCGAAGTTACTTTTGACATCGATGCCGACGGTATCCTGCACGTTTCCGCGAAAGACAAAAATAGCGGTAAAGAGCAGAAGATCACCATCAAGGCTTCTTCTGGTCTGAACGAAGAAGAAATTCAGAAAATGGTTCGTGAAGCAGAAGCGAACGCAGAATCTGACCGTAAGTTTGAAGAGCTGGTTCAGACCCGTAACCAGGGTGACCATCTGCTGCACAGCACTCGCAAGCAGGTTGAAGAAGCAGGCGACAAACTGCCGGCTGATGACAAAACTGCCATCGAGTCTGCACTGACTGCGCTGGAAACTTCTCTGAAAGGCGAAGACAAAGCGGATATCGAAGCTAAAATGCAGGCGCTGGCACAGGTTTCCCAGAAACTGATGGAAATCGCTCAGCAGCAGCACGCACAGCAGCAGGCTGGCGCAGCAGGTGCTGATGCTTCTGCAAACAACGCGAAAGATGACGACGTTGTCGACGCTGAGTTTGAAGAAGTGAAAGACAAAAAATAATCGCCCTTTGAACGGGTAATTACTGGCACGGGCGAAGAGGTTTCCTCTCCGCCCGTGCACGCATGTTAGGGGCAGATAAAAAGAGATGGCTAAGCAAGACTATTACGAGATTTTAGGCGTTTCCAAATCAGCGGAAGAGCGTGAAATCAAAAAGGCCTACAAGCGCCTGGCCATGAAATATCACCCGGACCGCAACCAGGGTGATAAAGAGGCCGAAGCCAAGTTTAAAGAGATCAAAGAAGCGTACGAGATCCTCACCGATGCGCAAAAACGTGCGGCTTATGATCAGTACGGCCATGCAGCGTTTGAGCAAGGCGGTATGGGCGGCGGCGGCGGTTTTGGCGGCGGGGCCGACTTCAGCGATATCTTTGGTGACGTGTTTGGCGATATCTTTGGCGGCGGTCGCGGTCGTCAGCGCGCCTCACGTGGTGCTGATTTACGTTACAACATGGATCTCACTCTGGAAGAAGCCGTGCGTGGCGTCACCAAAGAGATCCGTATTCCGACGCTGGAAGAGTGTGATGTTTGCCACGGCAGCGGTGCGAAGGCGGGCACGCAACCCCAGACCTGTCCAACCTGTCACGGTTCTGGTCAGGTGCAGATGCGTCAGGGCTTTTTTGCCGTACAGCAGACCTGTCCACACTGTCAGGGCCGCGGTACGTTGATTAAAGACCCGTGCAACAAATGCCATGGTCATGGTCGCGTTGAGAAGAGCAAAACGCTGTCTGTTAAGATCCCGGCAGGGGTTGATACTGGCGACCGTATTCGTTTAGCGGGTGAAGGTGAAGCCGGTGAACATGGCGCGCCAGCAGGCGATTTGTACGTTCAGGTGCAGGTAAAACAGCACCCAATTTTCGAACGTGAAGGCAATAACCTGTACTGCGAAGTGCCGATTAACTTTGCGATGGCAGCGCTGGGCGGCGAGATTGAAGTGCCGACGCTGGATGGTCGCGTGAAGTTAAAAATCCCGGGCGAAACGCAGACCGGCAAACTGTTCCGCATGCGTGGTAAAGGCGTTAAGTCAGTACGCGGCGGCGCACAGGGCGATCTGCTGTGCCGTGTGGTGGTTGAAACCCCGGTAGGCCTCAACGACAAGCAGAAGCAGTTGCTGAAAGATCTGCAGGACAGCTTTGGCGGCCCGACCGGCGAGCAAAACAGTCCGCGCTCTAAAAGCTTCTTCGACGGTGTGAAGAAATTTTTTGACGATTTGACGCGCTAATTTACAGCTGTCTTATTAATTAAAAGGCCTTGGATTGAAGAATCCTGGGCTTTTTATTTTTGTATCGAATACAAAAATAATGAGTTAGATATCAAGAATAAATCTTCAGGAAAAATGATGAGAAATGATTTTTTAAAATAAAGATTTTCTTCTATTTTTTGCTCAGTTAATAGAAGAAAAGGTGAGTGAAATGCTTGTGCGCGAAAATGATTTTGACTTCAATTTAATTAAGATATTTAATGCCGTTGTGGAATCCGGAAACGCTTCTCGAGCTTCCGAGAGATTATCCATAACACCAGCTGCAGTTTCTCAGGCGTTAAGTCGATTACAGAATATTTATTCATTTAAACTCTTTGAACGAACCCGAAAAGGGTTGACGCCTACGAAAAAAGGATTGGAACTCCATAAGGCCTATAGCCATGTTGTGAATGTAATCAACGCTACATATTCACTTTCAAAGATTAACTACGATCCTCCAGCAATAACTTTATTAGGGAGTGATATTGTAGAAAATTATTATCTCCATCATTTTATTAGGAATGATGAGTTAATTGAAAAGTATGAAATAAATCATTATGCAGTAAATAAAAATAGCGAAGATACTTTGGCTGAAATGTTACTTTCTGGAGTGGGTGATATTTTAATTAATCTTTCACCACCAAAAAACTTTGATATTGAAGTTCATCTTATTGACGTTTTTAGGCAATATGTTTGTATTTGTGGCAACGACAATCCACTATCAATCTTAGAACAAATCACACTACACCATTTTTATACTTTTTCACATGCGGTATATCAATCTGATATGTTCTCTCCTGAAGTAATGGTTTATACCAATAGCGTTGATCATAGAACAGAACGTAAAATAGGTTATCGCAGCGATTCTATGTTAGGGGTAGTCAATATAGTAGAAACAACAAATATGATCTGCATTGTACCTCTTGAGTTGGCTTCATTTTTTAAATATACCAGAGGGTATGATATTAAAATATTATCACTGCCTGATGAAATATTTTTTAAAACAATCCCTGTTTATGCTTCTTTATATAAAAAAACAAATATTATGTTGTGCTTAGAGAGTGGATAGTGATACTGCAATCTAAATATTCATCTATAAATGATCGGGATAATTTATGTCAGTGATAATAAGTTCAGAACCTGCCTTAAAGTATATTATAGAGCTAGAGACTATTCTTGCGATTATTATCGTGAGTGCTTGGGGGGGAGTCGTTAGCTATCTCATGAGAGAAGCCCGAGGACGAAAGAAAAAAAATATAGCAGGATGTTTAAAACAAGTCATTATTTCATGTTTTACAGGTTTTTTACTCTCTGGCATTGCTCTTGATAAAGGTGCTGGTATAAATATGATACTCATATTGTCAGGGCTGGGAGGGGTTTTTGCTGGGCCCGTACTGAAAATGTTGAAAGATAAACTGGCACAGGTTTTTGCTAAGTGAGCTGTATTGCCCGTCCATGGGCATTACCATACTTAAAGCAAGTAAAATCTTAGTGTGATATATAGAATTATTGTAATAAATAAAATCATTGCATAATAATACAGAAACGGTTTCTGCAGGAAATGATGTTTGCTATTTAAGCATTTTATTTCTATGTTTTCATTAATCTGTACTCCTTGACGTGGAATTGTAATGAACAAATTGTCAATGCCAAAAATTCTCAGGTCTTTTCTGACCAGATAGAGTAGTTGAGTCAGATTAGCATCACTTATAAATGTACTCCTGTCCTCCCATAATGCTTCCGCAATATGATTTTTCCTTATCACCAGTTCTTGCGCATGAGTTAGGATGAAATTTAAACATTTAGAACGCATATGAGTAAGTTTTATAGTTCGCTTCCCATCTTTACTTTTTAATTCATGGCTGGCGTTATCATACATACAACTATTTTTAATAATGTAAATGGTCATTTATATACCATGGTTAGTTTAATGTGTTCAGAAATATTAAATACAAATTTTCTGTTATTCAATACATATGCATACCTGTTGCATGTAAAAACGATACGTGTCACATAAGTTATGATATTTTTAGTTTGTATTAATTTTAAATTAAATAGGAGTTATTTATTTAATTGGCCATTAGGGGGGTAGGGAGGCATTATTGAGTTTTTTGACATAGGCTGAATGGCAATTTATAGACTTTTATTTGGGGATATATGGCATAGCATATTAATAGATGGTTTTATAGTCACATAAATTTTTTGTTTCTTCATAAAGATGTTTTTTTAGATTATTTTATTACTAGTTATTTGTACGAATACTACGGTTCTGTTTATCTTACCAGCTATCGGGATTATATAGCCGATTGGAAATGAAAACTTTTTGTGAAAGGATAGAGATATGCAAATTAATAAATTACAAATTAGTCAACCAGAACCTCGTATGCCAGTTAACCAGAAAATTGATGTTGATAACGCAACGGTGCTTTCGCATAATGCAATCTATCAAACACTCCTCTCTGCAGTGATGGAAACTAATGATTATGATAATGCCATAGTTACGTTAGATCCTTATAGTACGGCACCTTTAAGCCTATATCTGGGTATTTGGGGGAAATTGAATGAAGATATCAAAATTAATGTGCAGGATAGCAAGGGGATAACGGTAGCTGTATCCTGGACCTACAGCATGCAGACCGGTGCAAACCTGATTCCAGTTTCGGGTCTGGTTGCCGGGGAGGATAATGTCGTTACCTTAATCTCAGGTGCGCAGATTGTTGGGCAATACACGGTAACCCCATCAGCATTGCCGCCATCGGATTCTGCTGATATCAGTCTTGGCTTCCCTGTCATCACTGTGACAAAGTCAGTTGACGATTCCTCATTAGTTGCAGATGGCCTTTATTTTTCAACATATTTTGATCGCTATAATCTTGCCTTTGATCAAAATGGCATCGTTCGTTGGTATGTCTCTCAGGCAATTCCTTCTTATAACTTTGTCCGAACAGACAGCGGGCATTTCCTGGCTACGTCACAAGGAATTAATCACTGCCTGGATATGTACGAATTTGACGTAATGGGCAGAGTATATGCAGTCTATCTCCTTGATAATGAGTTTCATCACTCCATTCTGCCATTAGAGAACAATCTGGCTATTGCCCCCTCGGAATATACTAATGGACGTCCAGATGATTACTCAACAGGTAAAGATGGTGTTTCCATTATCGATCTCACTTCAGGGCTTGAGGTTGCTTATTATGACATGTTAAAAGTGATGGACTATTCTCGTTCGCCACGTCCATCAGGAAGTGCACCGGGTCAATCGGCTACGATGGATGACTGGCTGCATATCAACCAGAGCTATATTAATACAACCAATAATGTGCTGGTTTCATCAGGGCGTCACCAAAGTGCCATCTTCGGTGTTGATGTCGACTCGGGCCAACTGCGTTTTATTATGGCTGATCATGAAGACTGGGCCTCCGACTTTGAGGAATACTTGCTGACACCAGTCGATGAGTCAGGTAATCCGCTGTTTGATTTTTCTACTCAAGATGGAATTGATTTAGCGAACAGTAATTTCTGGACATGGGGGCAGCATAATATCGTAGAGATTCCAAATGCTGAGATCGGTATTCTGGAGTTTTTAGTTTTTGACAATGGAAATTATCGTTCTCGAGACGATGCCAGGAGCTTGTTGCCAAAGGATAACTTTAGCCGGGTAGTTCAGTTTAGAATAGATCTAAACACGATGACGGTAACACGCTCGTATGAATATGGGAAAGACGAGGTTGGTAGCAGGGGCTACAGCAGCTTCGTAAGTGCCAAGCATTTATTGAGCAATGGTAATCTGGTCATCCATTTTGGTGCAAGCACCATGGATGAAAATGGTCGTCCTCTATCTGCCCAACCGGGATACAGTGATATTGTGGATCCGCAAGATGGAAGTCAGGCGCTGGGGATGTTGGTATTACAAGAGATCAATAAGCAGACGAAACAGCTTCTTTTTGAGGCGACGGTAACGTCAGGTTATTATAAAAATGCTGAAGTAAATGGTGATGATTATCGTTATGATATTTCTGCTTTCAGAGTTTATAAACTGCCATTATTTTGATAAGTAAAAATGAATGCGGCCATGATTGTGGCCGCATTATGTATTAAATGATCTTACTAAAAAATCATTTGCTAATATCGTCAACACGCATTGTGTGATCAGGAACAATGTTCTTCACATGCTCCATGTAATCGATTATTGCCTGAGCGGTTTGTAATCCCTTAATGTATTTAACATTTTTACTATTGGTGAAACTAAATCCACCACCGCCTTTCCCGATAAAAGAATCCAGAGCAATAGTATAAAATTGACTGTCTTCTACCGGTTTTCCTTTAATACTAAACGAAACAATACGCTGCCCCAACGGTTTTGTGCTGTCGTATTTAAACTGTACTGTTTTTGACGCGTGTAGCGTCCCATTTTTCAAATCTGCGGCATGAGACATAATTGACCTGAGATCTTTACCGCTGATCTCCACACTCATTACATCATTGGTGAATGGATACATGCTCAATACATCACCATATGTAATGTTGCCTTTGGGTAATTCGGAACGAATACCGCCAGCATTATAGAATGAGGCATCGGCGTAAGGTACCTTATACATCAAAGCATCAGTAATTAAATTACCTGTAGTAGCAGATTCACCATAAGAACGGGTCAAAATTTCAGGTGAGTAGGCGACGACTCTGTCGGTAATTTTCTTAACTTTATTGTTCCACTCATCGATTTTTGCCTGTGTTTGCGGATCAGGCTTATAGGTATCTGCGTACATCGTGATTAGCTTACCATTGTAGCTATCCACTTTTTTGGTTTCAGGGTTCCAGTCGAGGACTAACTTGCCTAACTCAATCGTGTAGGCATTAGTTGAAACCACCAACGTATCGCCGACTTTAATGGGTTCTGGAGTACCTTTATGGGCATGGCCGGTGATCAGTACGTTCAACCCGTAGCCTTCAAGCGTTTTAGCCATTTCAACGTCAGCTTTCAGCGCACGGGCAACGTCTTCATCACCACCGCTGGATTGACGACCCGGTACACCTTCATGCGCGAGCAGTACTGTCAGGTCAACTTTCCCTTTCAATTCTTCCAGTTGTTTCTTCACATACGGTACGGGATCCTGGCAGTCAACACCTTCACGGACGCCTGCGGCAATTGCTTCATAAAATGCCGAAACGCCGTGCATCCCAATAACACCAATTTTCAAACCATTTTTTTCGACGATGGTATAAGGTGTTTTAATTAATGGTTTATCACTATTGCTGTAAAACACGTTGTTGAGCAGTACCGGAAATTTAAGTTTACTCAGTTGTGTGACTAGATTTTCATGTCCATGGTCAAACTCATGATTTCCTACCGAAACGGCATCATAGGGCATGGTATTCAAAATATCGATAATGGCTTCACCTTTGGTTAAGGTGCTGATATAAGGGCCAGTAAAATAGTCACCTGCATCAAAGAAAAAAACATCTTTATCTTTTTCTTTGGCATCCTTAACTATTTTAGAGATAGGAGCAAATCCTCCTACCTCACGTGTCTTCGACACAGAAGGAATAATCCCTGGTGTAACGTGAGCATGCAAATCATTTGTGTAGTAAATGGTAATGTCTCTGGCATCTGCAGTAAAGGTTATAGCAGATGATAAACCAATACATAAAGACAAGAGGGACAGCGAGAATTTATTCTTCACATTCATATTCATATTCCATTTATTCGATATATTGACAATTACACCTCACCGCATCTGATATATCGGATGCAGAGTTTCAAACTGGGTTATTTCTTTTTTATTTATTTTGATAGTAATCAGAACTCGAAGCCAATCATATAATTCATACGGTCACCATAATCTTTATAACCTAATTTATTATTAAAGTAACGATAGGATACCGATGCAGTCCAGCTAGGTATAAATTTCCATGTGAAAGTCACTGCGCCATTCAGACCAGTATGTCCACCTTGTTGCTCTGCATAGGCATCATTACGATCCATTTCAATTTCATTCCAGTTGGAAACAGCAAATTTTTCGTTAAACATTTCAAAATTATATGCCGCAACCCAACCAAGTACATATCCGTTAAGGCCAGTAGCCTGACCGTATTTTTTTGACGTATAGTCGTTGGATAAATTGTGTATAGCCACATAGGGTTTAATGAACCATGATTTTTCTACCAGACCAAGGTAGCCGACCCCATACATCATATTCAATTCATCACCAAACGTGTTCTCCATCGACATATAGAGTTTGGTCATCAACGTAAAATCAGAACCTTCTATCGGACGATAATGTCCGAGAAACTGAGTAACGTGGTTCCGTCCTTCGACTGGATGGTTGAGAACGTTCATTTCGTAAAATGAAGCAAATTCACCTCTGTCGAAAACGGCGCCAAAATCAGCCACCGCTTTCCACACTTCACCACGATCGACGTTTACGAAACCTTTATTCCAGTCACCATACCCGAGACTAATTTTCCCATATACGCGTTTTAGTTCAGCTGAATGACCATTAAAACAGGCTAAGATAAGGCATGCACCAAGTAGACTATTAATGTATTTTTTGTTCATGCTCAGCTCCGTGAGGTAAAGAAAATAATAAAGTGTAATGCTTTTGAAAAAAAGGAAGTCTATTGGTTGATGTTTTGTTTGTGAGTGATAGGTGTCGCAAAAATACCAGTGTTCGAATATTAATTTGAGAAAGTGTCGGGAGGTGTTGTTTTTTTTATGCTAACTTTATGTTTTTTTGAATATAAGGCGTGTTACCGGAGTAACGCGAATATTTTTTATCGATGCTTTTGATATTCTTTTTGTATGACTTATTCGCTATTAGCAACTTAGTGCCGAGAAAACAACATATGCTGACATTAACGAGATATAGAGAGGGTGAGGGAGGTGTTTGGGATCTTCGTCACTTGTTATTGTGCAGTTTTTTAATAGAATTTTCTGGTAAGTTTATATAAATGAAAATGATACTTTAATTATTAATATAGCGTCTGCGAATGTATTTGTTTCTTTATTTTTTTTCAATCACTCTTTATTGCATGCTGATGTAATAGTGAGTGCCAGAAATCAACCGAAAATATTAAGCCTTTTGGCAAGTTTATTGCGTAATTGGTGATGTGATAATTCAAAGGAGTTGAAATGAAAAGAACTGTTGTTGCCAGTATGATCGGACTGGCCTTATGTGCCGGAAGCGTATCGTCAACCGCGCAGGCTGCTACGGATAAACGTCCTAACTTAGTCATCATTCTTGCTGACGATTTAGGCTATGGCGATCTCGCGACTTATGGCCATCAAATCGTCAAAACCCCTAATATCGACAAGCTGGCGCAGGAAGGGGTGAAATTTACCGACTACTATGCACCTGCGCCGCTGTGTTCTCCTTCTCGTGCTGGTTTATTAACGGGGCGTATGCCGTTTCGTACCGGGATACGCTCATGGATCCCTGAAGGGAAAGACGTCGCATTAGGACGCAATGAATTGACGATTGCCAATCTGCTGAAAGAGCAGGGCTACGACACGGCGATAATGGGCAAATTACACCTGAATGCCGGAGGAGATCGCACCGATCAGCCGCAAGCGAACGATATGGGATTCGATTACACCCTGGTGAATGCTGCCGGGTTCGTAACGGACTCAACTTTAGATACCGCAACAGAGCGCCCGCGTCATGGCATGGTACATCCAACCGGTTTTGTGCGTAATGGCAAGCCGATTGGTAGAGCAGAGACCTTCAGTGGAGAATTAGTAAGCTCTGAAGTTGTGAACTGGTTGGATAATAAGAAAGATGATAAGCCGTTTTTCTTATACGTCGCCTTCACAGAAGTTCATAGCCCACTGGCATCGCCGAAAAAGTATCTCGATATGTATTCACAAAACATGAGCGACTACCAGAAACAGCATCCGGATCTGTTCTACGGAGATTGGGCTGATAAACCGTGGCGCGGCACGGGAGAATATTACGCCAATATCAGCTATATGGATGCGCAGGTCGGTAAAGTAATGGATAAGATTAAGGCAATGGGTGAAGAAGATAACACCATTGTCATTTTTACCAGCGATAACGGACCGGTCACACGCGAGGCTCGTAAAGTGTATGAACTGAACCTGGCGGGCGAAACGGATGGGCTTCGCGGTCGTAAAGACAATTTGTGGGAAGGCGGCATCCGTGTTCCGGCAATCATCAAGTATGGTAAACATATTCCGCAGGGGATGGTAACGGATACGCCGGTTTATGGTCTCGACTGGATGCCGACGCTGGCAAATATGATGGATTTTAAACTGCCAACAGATCGTACCTACGATGGGCAGTCTCTGGTGCCATTACTGGAACAGAAAACATTAGCGCGTCAGAAGCCACTCATTTTTGGTATTGATATGCCATTCCAGGATGATCCAACGGATGAGTGGGCTATTCGCGATGGTGACTGGAAAATGATCATCAATCGCGAAAATAAACCTAAATACCTCTACAACCTGAAAAAAGATCGTTTTGAAACCCTTAATCAGATTGGCAAGCAGCCTGATATCGAAAAACAACTGTACGGTAAGTTCCTGAAGTACAAAAAGGATATTGATAACGATTCCTTAATGAAAGCCCGAGGTGAAAAACCGACGCCAGTAACCTGGGGTTAATCGGATAACAACAAAAAAATAGAGTATGCCACTTAGGGCTATGCCCGCCTGGCTCAGTATTTTTATGCTGAGCCGGGTTCTTTTATTTATGGACCTCCGTGATGCAAAGGAAAAGTTGTCAGGTAATGGTTAAGCCGACAGGATCAGTATGCAATCTGGACTGCAAATACTGTTTTTACCTGGAAAAAGAGAAGCTCTATCCAGACAGAAAAGCAAATTTCAAAATGTCAGATGAAATGCTTGAATTATTCATCAAGCAACACATTGCCGCACAGGATGTGGATGACGTCATTTTTGCATGGCAAGGTGGAGAACCGACTCTGATGGGGCGCGCGTTTTACCAGCGGGCGATTGAACTTCAGCAGCGTTACGCTGAGGGGAGAACCATAGTAAATACCTTTCAGACTAATGGCGTTTTGATCGACGAAGAATGGGCTGAGTTTTTCAAGAAGAATGATTTTCTGGTGGGGATTTCTGTTGACGGTGACGCCGCGCTACATGATGAATGGCGTGTTACTCGTTCGGGTAAACCGACACATGAGAAAGTGGAGCAGGCCATTAAACGCCTGGTACGTCACGGCGTTGAGTTTAATACGCTGACGGTGGTTAACCACACTAATATGTCTCATCCACTGCAGGTTTACCAATATCTGAAAAGCATTGGTAGCCAGTATATGCAGTTTATTCCATTAGTGGAGAGGCGTAGTGACAACAGCGATGCCGAGTTGGCTGCACCCTGTGATAAACAAACGAAAATGATGCCGTGGTCCGTTGACTCACTTGAATTCGGCCATTTTCTCAATGCTATTTTTGATATCTGGATCCGTGAGGATATTGGTAATATTGGCATACAGATATTTGAGCAGACGCTGGCTGCCTGGTGCGGATTACCTCCGCATGTGTGCGTGTTTTCTCCAACGTGCGGCAGTGCATTCGCAATGGAAATGAATGGTGATGTTTATAACTGCGATCACTTTGTCTATCCGCAGTACAAACTAGGGAATATTCAGCATACAACGGTGCGTGCGATGAACAATAGTGAGCAAAATCGGCAATTCGGCAATGATAAAAGCCGTACCATGGCGCAAGAATGTTACTCCTGTCAGTGGCGGTTTGCTTGCAATGGGGGATGTCCTAAACACCGATTTCTCCCCTCAGTCTCAGGAGTATCGAATCAGAACTTTTTATGTGCTGGTTATCAGTTGTTTTTTTCCCATACTGCACTAGCGATGGGGGCGATGAAAACGCTCTATGAAAATAATATTTCGCCAGCAGAGATAAAAACAATATTTGTGTGATAGTAATATTCGCAGGGAGTGAATATGTTTTCTCGAATCAATGTTGATGCCTGTAAAACACCTACTTGTAAAAATATGGGTATATTAAATAGTCCGGATTATTTAACCCAAGGGAAGGAGATTCTGTGTAGAGAATGTGGATTTTTGTTCCCCATCATTTCTGAGTACTCGCTCAATCTCTTCCGTCAGTCGGCAAACCAGGCCTGGAAGGGATTGATTAAAGCTTGTCCTGGCTGCGGTAGTTCATCACTGAAAAAATATGGATTTTCCGCTCAAAGAGAGGCGCGACTATACTGCCTTGAGTGCCACAAAACGTTCGTTTCCCCAAGAGAACATAAGGCAGATATCCGTCAGGAAAACCTTGCCAGACTTATCCAGGAAGGCGCTTCGTTGTCTGATATTAGAGCGACACTTTCATTAGACAGCACGGGTCTAAACCGTGCGCTACAAAAATTATCCCGCAAGGTAAATGAGGCTGAACGAGAGTTCGTTTTTCCTGCGTTTGATCTGGCGATGAGTACGTGCGCTTTTCGGGTTAAATTTAATGGCGGCGACAACAGTTTGTATGTTCTGGTTACGGCAGAAGAGAGCAGTGGCAGGGTTATCGCTGTGACAACTAATTATTCCACGCAGCCTGTCGAAAACGAATATCAGTACATTTCTGAATACGAGGAACGTCTGCCGCCTGGGA
Source organism: Citrobacter braakii (assembly GCF_002075345.1). Classification (GTDB taxonomy): domain Bacteria; phylum Pseudomonadota; class Gammaproteobacteria; order Enterobacterales; family Enterobacteriaceae; genus Citrobacter; species Citrobacter braakii. The sequence goes on along the minus strand of NZ_NAEW01000006.1, from coordinate 212,333 downwards.
CGTTAGCGCATCTTGTCCAACGCAAAGAACTCATGACGATGAGGCGAAATACCCTATTTGATATCGACTATGGTCCCGCCACGCTTTACAAAAACGATCCCGGGATGTTGGTAAAACCAGTTCTTCCCGCGTACCGGCATTTTGAGCTGGTCAAAGAGCTTACGGATGAGCACTCCCTCAATGTTCAGCACGACATCGATCATGAGTGTTTTATATTAGGAGGATGTATGATGGCTAATCTGCAATCTGTGCGGCAAGGTCGTTGTCATATATCATTTGTAAGAGAAATGGGGGTTTCACCTCCGGATAAAGACTTTCCTTATCGAGTGTTCCTTAGTGGCGGAATACGTAATAATGTCTGGCGAGCCTTCTCAACACGCGGTTACTCTAAAGCCGTATGTAACCTCACAGGAAATAAAAAAACGAGTATGCTACGCTACGCTACCTTAACGGGCAGCACTAAATTTATTCAGTTTTTGCATACGCATCCGTTTTTCTTTCAGCTTAGCCGCCTGTCTCCTGCCAATGTTACGGTCGTACTGAATTATTTAAAATTTGAATATAATAAAAATATAATGCGATAACGGAATGTTTTTATTGATATTAATTGATACTTTTTGATTGCCTGATTGATACATCCCCAGTGTATTTATTTTGTTGTTCCGCTGTGGAACGATGAAATGAATACATTGGACACGCATAATGAAAAAGATTATTTCCCCCGATATTAAGTTGCCTACACCTCGTCCCGCTGTTAATCAGGAGATTGACAGCAATAATGAGATGGTTCTCAGTCATACAGCTGTTTATCAAGATTGTCTGGCTCGGATCACTGATGAGAATACGTTGGAAAATGCGGTCATTGTTCTAAACCCTTATGGTACAGCGCCTTTAAGTGCATATGCCGGTGTTTGGAGTGCTGAAGAACGTACTGTAACGCTGAAAATTCAGGATCTGGCGCAAAGCGCGATACAAGTCGTGCAAGATTTTACGTTGAATGTGGGGGCGAATCTGCTGCCTGTACTTGGCCTAGTGGCAGATGTCGATAACCAACTGGCTATTTTGGTTGATGAAGTCGTTATCGCCACTTATACGATAGCAACCCAACCTTTACCTGCAACGGATTCTGCAGATGTGCAGTTAGGGTTTCCTGTTATCAATGTGACTCAACCAGTGACTGACGCCGACCTGATTGCGCCGGGCTGCTATTTCATTACGCATTTCGACCGCTATAACTATGCTCTGGATCAGGATGGTGTGGTGCGTTGGTACGTGACACAGGACTTCCCGTCATTCAATTTGGTGCGCATTGATAACGGTCATTTCTTGGCTACATCAGAAGCTAAAAACACCTACCTTGAGATGTATGAGTTCGACATGATGGGACGGCTGTATACTTTTTATATTCTGGATAACCAATTCCACCACTCAATTTGGCAATGGGACAGTAATACCATCGTCGCGCCTTCCGAATATACCTCGGGCAGACCAGATTCACTGAAGACTAATGAAGATGGCGTCTCAGTTGTGGATTTATCTACCGGGCTGGAAATTGCCTATTACGACATGGCCGCTATTCTTGATACCTCACGTACAGCGAGACCAACGGGGACGGCACCTGGTGAAGATCCGACCGCTCAGGACTGGCTGCATATCAACCAAAGCTATGTTAATGAAACGAATAGTTTGCTGATCGCTTCAGGGCGTCATCAGAGCGCTGTTTTTGGCATCAGCCTCGAGACTGAATCGCTGCAGTTTATTATGTCCACGCATGAAGATTGGAGCGAGGAGTATAAGCCTTACCTTCTGACTCCGGTCGACAGTGATGGTGTCCCTCTTTATGACTTCAGCAATCAGGATGATGTGGATGCGGCAAACCGTGATTTTTGGTCGTGGGGACAACACAATGTGACTGAAGTGGCTAATGACGAACCAGGAATGGTCGAATTTATGGTATTCGACAATGGTAACTATCGCTCTCGTGTTGATAGTAAAAGCCTGCTTCCACCAGATAATTACAGCCGGGTTGTACACTTTATCGTTGATTTGAACGCAATGACGGTAATGCGCCCTTTTGAATACGGTAAGGAGTTGGGAGCTCGCGGTTATAGTAGTTGTGTAAGCGCCAAAGAGGTGTTGCAGAATGGCAACATCGTTGTGCATTTCGGCGATTGCACATTTGACGAAAATGGCCGAGCTATCTCTTGCCAGCCGGGGGATAGCGACATTATTGACCCGCAGGAAGGAAATGAAGCATTGGGGAATTTGCTTCTGCAAGAAATTGAACCGGTAACCAAGTCGGTGCTTTTTGAGGCGACAATGACCTCTGGTTACTATAAAAACGAGGAAGTGAATGGCGTAGGCTATCGCTATGACATCACCAGTTTCCGCGTTTATAAAATGGGACTGTATGCCTGATTAGGTCTCAGTGTTTTGCGCTCTATGCCCGACATCTGTTCGGGCTTTTTTATTCGTAAAAACCGATCTATTCATCATGAATAATCTAATTTTAACGAGCTTTCTGAAGGTGTAAGATAGTATTTACGAAGTATTCACCCAATAGAGAGAATAAAAGTGAAACATCTGCATCGTTTTTTTAGTAGTGACGCCTCGGGGGGCATCATTCTGATCATCGCTGCCGTGGTTGCTATGCTGATGGCAAATATCGGGGTTACCAGTGGATGGTACCACGCCTTTCTGGAAACGCCCGTTCAACTGCGGGTTGGCGCGCTTGAGATCAACAAAAATATGCTGCTGTGGATCAATGACGCGTTGATGGCGGTGTTCTTCCTGTTGATCGGTTTGGAAGTGAAGCGTGAGTTAATGCAAGGTTCGCTGGCCAGTCTGCGCCAGGCGGCGTTTCCGATCATTGCCGCTATCGGGGGCATGATTGTCCCGGCGCTGCTGTATCTGGCATTCAACTATGCTGACCCTATCACCCGTGAGGGTTGGGCGATCCCGGCGGCAACGGATATCGCTTTTGCATTAGGCGTGCTGGCGCTGTTGGGCAGCCGTGTCCCGCTGGCGTTGAAAATCTTCCTGATGGCGCTGGCGATAATCGATGACCTCGGCGCTATTGTGATCATCGCGTTGTTCTACACCAGCGATCTCTCGCTGTTATCGCTGGGCGTTGCCGCGTGCGCGATCCTTGTCCTGGCAGCATTGAATCTGTGCGGTGTAAGACGTACCGGTATTTATATTCTGGTTGGCGTAGTGCTGTGGACGGCCGTACTGAAGTCTGGCGTGCATGCAACTCTGGCGGGCGTGATCGTCGGTTTCTTCATTCCGTTGAAGGAAAAACACGGGCGTTCACCGGCGAAGCGTCTGGAGCATGTTCTGCACCCGTGGGTGGCATACCTGATCCTACCGTTGTTTGCCTTCGCTAACGCGGGTGTCTCACTGCAGGGCGTCACCATTGATGGACTGACCTCGGTGTTACCGCTGGGGATCATTGCTGGCCTGTTAATCGGGAAACCACTGGGTATCAGCCTCTTTTGCTGGCTGGCGTTACGCTTCAGGATGGCGCAATTGCCGGAGGGAACGAATTTCCAGCAAATTATGGCGGTCGGCATTCTGTGCGGCATTGGCTTTACGATGTCGATTTTCATCGCCAGCCTGGCGTTTGGGACCGTCGATCCTGAGCTGATTAACTGGGCGAAACTGGGGATCCTGATCGGTTCTTTGCTGTCGGCGGTAATAGGTTACTGCTGGTTACGCACCCGGTTGAACGCAGCAGCCTGACGGGATAACCCTTTCGTGACAATTTTCAGGGAGAGTGTATGTCTCATATAAACTACAACCACCTGTACTACTTTTGGCATGTATATAAAGAAGGATCGGTGGTTGGTGCAGCAGAGGCGCTTTATCTGACACCGCAGACCATTACCGGGCAGATTAAAGCGCTTGAGGAACGCTTACAGGGAAAGTTGTTCAAGCGGAAGGGGCGTGGACTGGAGCCCAGCGAATTAGGCGAATTGGTTTTTCGTTATGCGGATAAGATGTTCACGTTAAGCCAGGAAATGCTGGATATCGTGAACTATCGCAAAGAGTCGAATTTACTGTTCGATGTCGGCGTGGCGGATGCGTTGTCCAAACAGCTGGTCAGCAGCGTGCTGAATGCCGCAGTCGTTGAAGATGAACAAATCCATCTGCGTTGTTTTGAATCAACGCACGAGATGCTGCTTGATCAGCTCAGCCAGCATAAACTGGATATGATTATCTCCGACTGTCCGATCGACTCTACGCAGCAGGAAGGGTTGTTCTCAGTGCGGATTGGCGAATGCAGCGTGAGCTTTTGGTGCACCCAGCCATTGCCTGAGAAACCATTTCCGGCCTGCCTCGAAGAGCGTCGCTTGCTGATCCCTGGACGCCGTTCGATGCTCGGGCGTAAGCTGCTGAACTGGATTAACTCCCAAGGGCTGAACGTTGAAATCCTTGGCGAGTTTGATGATGCCGCGCTGATGAAAGCGTTCGGCGCAACGCATAACGCTATTTTTGTTGCGCCTACGCTTTACTCCCACAATTTCTATGCCGATGATTCAATTGTTGAAATTGGACGCGTAGAGAATGTGATGGAGGAGTATCACGCCATATTTGCAGAAAGAATGATCCAGCATCCAGCGGTGCAGCGTATTTGCAATGCGGACTACTCGGCATTATTTAAGCTGCAATCAGCCTGATTGTCGTAATGCTTCCGGCTGCGGTGGTTGCCTACAGCCGGAAGGATTCTACTGCTTTAATAAATTCCGGTACTGACCACCTTCGCGGATAAATACCGGAATTCTGTTCCGTGGCCAGCCGTTTTCACGCATCTCCCGATACCTCTTGGTGCGGTTATCCACCTTCGGCCAGACAGAGACTATCAGCTCAATGCCCAGTGAATGAAGGTTGCTGTCGAATCCGGCTGCAAACGACGGGCATAAAAAAACCCGCTTACGCGGGTTTTTTCACAAAGCAACAACAAGCAGGCGATTAAGCCAGTTTGTTGATCTGTGCAGTCAGGTTTGCTTTATGACGTGCAGCTTTGTTTTTGTGGATCAGACCTTTAGCAGCCTGACGGTCCACGATCGGTTGCATTTCGTTAAATGCTTTCAGTGCAGTAGCTTTGTCGCCAGCTTCGATAGCTGCGTATACTTTCTTGATGAAAGTACGCATCATAGAGCGACGGCTAGCGTTGTGCTTGCGGGCCTTTTCAGACTGAACGGCGCGCTTCTTAGCTGATTTGATATTAGCCAAGGTCCAACTCCCAAATGTGTTCTATATGGACAATTCAAAGGCCGAGGAATATGCCCTTTTAGCCTTCTTTTGTCAATGGATTTGTGCAAATAAGCGCCGTTTAAATTGCAGCACTCGTTGCGTAGTGATGGCGCAGGATTCTACCAGCTTGCGGGGCGTGAATACAGCCTTTCCACGAGAAAAATTGCATTGGTGTGCCCGTGAAGGGCGTCAATTTGTTTCATAACGATGAAAACCATCCTCTTTCTGTTTCGTAGAAACAATCGCCGGTTAACGTTGAACGCGGTACAGGGTATACTTTCACGATTTTCACTGTTTTGAGCCAGACATGAAGCTGATACGAGGCATACATAATCTCAGTCAGGCCCCGCATGGGTGTGTGCTGACTATTGGTAATTTCGACGGCGTGCACCGTGGCCATCGTGCGTTGCTGCAAGGCTTACGGGAAGAAGGGCGCAAACGCAATTTACCGGTGATGGTGATGATTTTCGAGCCGCAGCCGCTGGAGCTGTTTGCGACGGACAAGTCACCTGCGCGCCTCACCCGTCTGCGGGAAAAACTGCGTTATCTGGCGGAGTGCGGCGTTGATTACGTGCTGTGCGTGCGTTTTGACAGGCGCTTCGCGGCATTAACGGCGCAGACCTTCATCAGCGATCTGTTGGTGAAGCGCCTTGGTGTACAATTTCTTGCCGTTGGTGATGATTTCCGCTTTGGCGCTAGCCGTGCGGGCGATTTCTTGTTATTACAGGAAGCGGGCGCTGAGTATGGTTTTGATATCACCAGCACCCAAACTTTCTGTGAAGGCGGTGTGCGCATCAGCAGCACCGCGGTACGTCAGGCGCTGGCGGAAGATAACCTGCAACTGGCCGAAAGCCTGCTTGGGCATCCTTTTACTATCTCAGGACGCGTAGTTCACGGTGACGAGTTAGGGCGCACTATCGGTTTTCCGACGGCAAACTTACCGCTTCGTCGCCAGGTTTCTCCGGTGAAAGGGGTTTATGCGGTTGAAGTAATGGGGCTGGGTGACAAACCTTTCCCCGGCGTCGCCAACATCGGCACACGCCCGACGGTAGCAGGCGTACGCCAACAGTTGGAAGTGCATCTATTGGACGTTGTAATGGACCTGTATGGTCGCCATATAGATGTAGTACTGCGTAAAAAAATACGCAGCGAACAGCGATTTGCCTCGCTGGATGAACTAAAAGCGCAGATTGCGCGTGATGAGTTGACTGCCCGTGCATTTTTTGGGCTAACAAAACCGGCTTAATGCCTATACGAGTTTTAAATACGGAACCGAGAATCTGATGAGTGACTATAAATCAACCCTGAATTTGCCGGAAACAGGGTTCCCGATGCGCGGCGATCTCGCCAAGCGTGAACCGGGAATGCTGGCGCGTTGGACTGATGATGACCTGTACGGCATCATTCGTGCGGCCAAAAAAGGCAAAAAAACCTTCATTCTGCATGATGGCCCTCCTTATGCGAATGGCAGCATTCATATTGGTCACTCGGTTAACAAGATTCTGAAAGACATTATCGTGAAGTCCAAAGGACTCACGGGATTCGACTCGCCTTACGTTCCGGGCTGGGACTGCCACGGTCTGCCTATCGAGCTGAAAGTAGAGCAGGAATACGGCAAGCCGGGCGAGAAGTTCACCGCCGCTGAGTTCCGCGCCAAATGCCGTGAATACGCAGCGACGCAGGTTGACGGTCAGCGTAAAGACTTTATCCGTCTTGGCGTGCTGGGCGACTGGTCGCATCCGTACCTGACCATGGACTTCAAAACTGAAGCCAACATCATTCGTGCGCTGGGTAAAATCATCGGTAACGGTCACCTGCACAAAGGTGCGAAGCCGGTGCACTGGTGCGTTGATTGCCGTTCCGCGCTGGCGGAAGCGGAAGTTGAGTATTATGACAAAACCTCCCCGTCCATCGACGTTGCGTTCCACGCCGCCGATCTGGACGCGGTAAAAGCGAAATTTGGCGTTTCTGACGTCAATGGCCCGATCTCACTGGTTATCTGGACTACCACCCCGTGGACGTTACCGGCGAACCGCGCAATCTCTCTGGCGCCTGACTTTGACTATGTGCTGGTGCAGATTGACGGGCAGGCTGTGATTCTGGCGAAGGATCTGGTTGAAAGCGTCATGCAGCGTATTGGTGCGGCTGAATACACTATTCTGGGCACCGTAAAAGGCGCCGAGCTGGAACTGCTGCGCTTTACCCATCCGTTTATGGGCTTTGACGTGCCGGCTATTCTTGGCGATCACGTTACGCTGGATGCGGGTACTGGTGCGGTCCATACCGCCGGCGGCCACGGTCCGGATGACTACGTCATTAGCCAGAAATACGGTCTGGAAATCGCTAACCCGGTTGGCCCGGACGGCGCATATCTGGCGGGTACCTATCCGGATCTGGACGGTGTGAACGTCTTTAAAGCCAACGACAAAATCGTTGCGCTTCTGAGCGATAAAGGCGCTCTGCTGCACGTTGAGAAGATGCAGCACAGCTACCCGTGCTGCTGGCGCCACAAATCGCCGATCATCTTCCGTGCGACTCCGCAGTGGTTCGTCAGCATGGATCAGAAAGGTCTGCGTGCGCAGTCGCTAAAAGAGATCAAAGGCGTGCAATGGATCCCGGATTGGGGTCAGGCACGTATTGAATCGATGGTTGCCAACCGTCCTGACTGGTGTATCTCCCGTCAGCGTACGTGGGGTGTGCCGATGTCTCTGTTTGTTCACAAAGACACCGAAGAGCTGCATCCGCGTGCTATCGAATTGATGGAAGAAGTGGCCAAACGCGTTGAAGTTGACGGCATCCAGGCGTGGTGGGATCTCGATCCGAAAGATATCCTCGGCGATGAAGCTGACCAGTATGTCAAAGTCCCGGATACGCTGGACGTGTGGTTCGACTCCGGTTCAACCCACTCATCCGTTGTGGACGTGCGTCCTGAGTTTGCAGGCCATGCGGCAGATATGTATCTGGAAGGTTCTGACCAGCACCGCGGCTGGTTCATGTCTTCTCTGATGATCTCCACTGCAATGAAGGGCAAAGCGCCATACCGTCAGGTACTGACCCACGGTTTCACCGTTGATGGTCAGGGTCGCAAAATGTCCAAGTCTATCGGTAACACCGTAAGCCCGCAGGACGTAATGAACAAACTGGGCGCGGATATTCTGCGTCTGTGGGTCGCTTCTACCGACTATACCGGCGAAATGGCCGTTTCTGACGAAATCCTGAAACGTGCTGCCGACAGCTATCGTCGTATCCGTAACACCGCACGCTTCCTGCTGGCGAATCTGAACGGGTTCGATCCGGTAAAAGATATGGTGAAACCGGAAGAGATGGTGGTGCTGGATCGCTGGGCGGTAGGTTGTGCACAAGCGGCGCAGGAAGAGATCCTGAAAGCTTATGAAGCCTATGACTTCCACGAAGTAGTACAGCGCCTGATGCGCTTCTGCTCTGTAGAAATGGGTTCGTTCTACCTCGACATCATCAAAGACCGTCAGTACACCGCGAAAGCGGACAGCGTGGCGCGTCGTAGTTGCCAGACTGCGCTGTTCCATATTGCAGAAGCACTGGTACGCTGGATGGCGCCGATCATGTCCTTCACCGCCGATGAAATCTGGGGTTACCTGCCGGGCGATCGTGAGAAGTACGTCTTTACCGGTGAATGGTACGAAGGTCTGTTTGGCTTAGGCGAAACCGAAGCGATGAATGACGCCTACTGGGACGAGTTGCTGAAAGTGCGCGGCGAAGTGAACAAGGTCATCGAGCAGGCGCGTGCGGATAAGAAAGTCGGTGGTTCGCTGGAAGCGGCGGTTACTCTGTACGCTGAACCAGAGCTGGCGGCGAAACTGACCGCGCTGGGCGAAGAGTTGCGCTTTGTTCTGCTGACCTCCGGTGCGACGGTTGCGGATTATGCAGCGGCTCCTGCTGATGCTCAGCAGAGCGAACTGCTCAAAGGTCTGAAAATCGTACTGAGCAAAGCCGAAGGTGAGAAATGTCCACGCTGCTGGCATTACACTACCGATGTCGGCCAGGTGGCGGAACATGCAGATATCTGCGGACGCTGTGTCAGCAACATCGCCGGTGATGGCGAACAACGTAAGTTTGCCTGATGAGTAAGCCTCTCTGTTCAACAGGACTACGCTGGCTGTGGCTGGTGGTAGTCGTGCTGATTATCGATTTAGGCAGCAAATACCTGATCCTCCAGAACTTTGCTCTGGGGGATACGGTGTCGCTGTTCCCGTCGCTTAATCTGCACTACGCGCGTAACTATGGTGCGGCGTTTAGCTTCTTAGCCGACAGCGGTGGCTGGCAACGTTGGTTCTTTGCCGGTATCGCCATTGGTATCTGCGTTATCCTGATGGTGATGATGTATCGCTCGAAGGCGACGCAGAAGCTAAACAACATCGCGTATGCGTTAATCATTGGCGGTGCGCTGGGCAACCTGTTCGATCGCCTGTGGCACGGCTTCGTGGTTGATATGATTGACTTTTACGTCGGTGACTGGCATTTCGCGACATTCAATCTTGCCGATACGGCGATCTGTATCGGTGCGGCATTGATTGTCCTCGAAGGCTTCTTACCGTCGAAAGAGAAAAAAGCCGCATAAAAAAATGCCGGATGGCGCTATGCTAATCCGGCTTACAATATACTGCGATTCTTGTGGGCCCGGTAAGCGTAGCGCTATCGGGCAAACAGGCGGCAGCAATTTTAAAGAGCAACCTGCATGTCTAAATCAGTACAGAGTAACAGTGCGGTGCTGGTGCACTTCACCCTTAAGCTCGACGATGGCTCCACCGCAGAGTCAACCCGCAATAACGGCAAGCCTGCGCTGTTTCGCCTGGGCGACGGTTCTCTGTCTGAAGGACTGGAACAACACCTGCTGGGGTTAAAAGAAGGTGATAAAACCACTTTTGCTCTGGAGCCGGATGCCGCCTTCGGCGTGTCAAGCCCGGACTTAATTCAGTATTTCTCGCGTCGGGAATTTATGGACGCGGGCGAGCCAGAAATTGGCGCTATCATGCTCTTTACCGCAATGGACGGCAGCGAGATGCCTGGTGTGATCCGCGAAATCAATGGTGACTCGATCACGGTTGATTTCAACCATCCGCTGGCCGGGCATACCGTTCATTTTGATATTGAAGTGCTGGAAGTCGAACCGGCACTGGAGGCGTAAAATGCAGATCCTGTTGGCCAACCCGCGCGGTTTTTGCGCTGGCGTAGACCGCGCTATCAGCATTGTGGAAAACGCGCTGGCTATTTACGGCGCACCGATTTATGTCCGTCATGAAGTGGTGCATAACCGCTATGTGGTGGATAGCCTGCGCGAGCGCGGCGCTATTTTTATTGAGCAAATCAGTGAAGTACCGGATGGCGCGATCCTGATTTTCTCCGCTCATGGTGTGTCTCAGGCGGTGCGTAACGAAGCCAAAGGCCGCGACCTCACGGTTTTTGATGCGACCTGCCCGCTGGTAACGAAAGTGCATATGGAAGTTGCCCGCGCTAGCCGTCGCGGTGAAGAGTCAATTTTAATTGGTCACGCCGGGCATCCGGAAGTTGAAGGCACGATGGGCCAGTACAGTAACCCGCAGGGGGGAATGTATCTGGTCGAATCACCTGAAGATGTGCTGAAACTGAATGTAAAAAATGAAGGCAAATTGTCCTTCATGACGCAGACTACTCTCTCCGTTGATGACACCTCTGACGTTATTGACGCGTTGCGAAGCCGTTTCCCGAAAATTGTCGGGCCGCGCAAAGACGATATCTGTTATGCCACGACCAACCGCCAGGAAGCGGTCCGTGCGCTGGCAGAGCAGGCCGATGTTGTGCTGGTGGTCGGCTCGAAAAACTCTTCTAACTCCAACCGTCTGGCTGAACTGGCCCAACGAATGGGGAAAGCGGCGTATCTGATTGACGATGCGACCGATATCCAGGAAGCGTGGGTGAAAGAAGCCAGGTGCGTGGGCGTGACGGCCGGTGCCTCGGCGCCTGATATCCTGGTTCAAAACGTGATTGCTCGCCTGCAGGAGCTTGGCGGTGGGGAAGCTATTCCGCTGGCAGGGCGTGAAGAAAACATCGTTTTCGAAGTACCGAAAGAGCTGCGTGTGGATGTTCGTGAAGTAGAGTAAGTCTTTCCGGTTACGATTATGAGAAGATGCCAGACTTAACGTCTGGCATTTTTTTATGGAGAAACCATGCGCTTACCGATCATTCTTGATACCGATCCCGGCATTGATGATGCAGCCGCTATTGCCGCCGCGCTGTTTGCCCCTGAGCTGGATCTGCAACTGATGACCACGGTAGCAGGTAATGTGTCGGTGGAAAAAACCACCCGTAATGCATTGCAACTGCTGCACTTCTGGAATGCGGATATTCCACTGGCGCAGGGGGCATCGATGCCGCTGGTGAGACCGCTACGAGATGCCGCTTCCGTACACGGTGAATCAGGTATGGAAGGGTATGAATTTGTCGAACATGACCGCCAGGTGATGGCAAAACCTGCCTTCCAGGCCATTCGCGATGCGTTGATGCATGCCCCGCAGCCTGTGACGCTGGTGGCAATTGGCCCCCTGACCAACATTGCGCTGCTGCTGACTCATTATCCTGAATGCATATTCAACATTCACCGTCTGGTGATTATGGGCGGTTCTGCCGGGCGCGGGAACTTCACGCCAAACGCCGAGTTTAATATTGCTATTGATCCCGAGGCCGCCGCAAAAGTCTTCCAGAGCGGGCTGGAGATTGTGATGTGTGGGCTGGATGTCACTAATCAGGCCATGCTCACGCCTGACTATCTGGCGACGTTGCCGCAGCTTAACCAGACGGGAAAAATGCTGCACGCGCTGTTTAGCCATTACCGTAGCGGCAGTATGAATACGGGGCTACGAATGCACGACCTGTGCGCTATTGCCTGGCTGGTGCGCCCGGAACTGTTTACCCTGCAGCCGTGCTTCGTGGCGGTTGAAACCCAGGGTGAATATACCTCGGGTACGACGGTGGTGGACATTGAAGGACGTTTAGGGCATCCGGCAAATGCCCTGGTCGCGCTGGGGCTGGACGTTGAGGGGTTCCAGCAGTGGGTGGCAGAGGTACTGACGCTGGCACCTTGAGGCTGTGATCCGGCCCGCAATATGCAGATAGCGATAGCAGGTTAATCGATTAATCTGCTAATCTGATCCTGTTGTTCTCCTCGGGCCGGAGACACATATGAACCTTTCTTTTATCCAGCCACCGCAGGTGGCGTGGGCAAGCGGCGCTTTAGCTGATGGCCTGTTATTGCGTAAATCCACCCGTATTGAGGATCTTCCAGACGTTTTTGCCGATGAACACGCCCGTCAACAGCTGGCTGGCGAGCAGGTCGTGTATGACGTCGAGATGCTGGATACCTCTCCCGCTGAAGGTGAACTCTACACCGGCGTTACCCATCTTTACCCTGGCCGGGTCGGCTGTGAGTATTTTATGACTCGCGGGCATTTCCATGCGCGCCGCGAACAGGGGGAAGTCTATTTTGGTCTGCGTGGCACCGGTTTGCTGCTGTTGCAAACTGAGCAGGGCGACGCGAGGCTGGAAAAAGTATTCGCGGGATCTGTCCACATTATCCCCGGCTTTACCGCGCATCGGTTAATCAACACCGGGGAAGAGGTTCTGTCGGCGCTCGCCGTATGGCCAGGGATTGCGGGTCATGATTATGCAGCGCTTGCCAGCGGCTTCAGAATAAGGGTCTTTGAGGAAAATAAGACGGTTCAGGCGAAGGAGGTACAGAATGGGTGACTTAGCGCATTCTTACGGCCTGGATATGACGGTCCATCATCACCCGCTTGGTTTTAGCTATGGGGATGAGGTTACCGGGCCGATGCCGGAGATTCGTCAACTCGACCAGATTCGCGCCTCGCTGCGCGATCCGCACTGTGAAGGGCCGCAAGAGGTGTATGCCATTGCAATGGATGTGGCGCGAATGCAGGATCGCGAAGAGTTGAAAAAGCGGATGCTGTTGTTTGGCGTGGTGACCTATGCGGCGGGACGGCTGGGAGAAGAGCCGGTGCGTAGTCAGGGACATATTCATCGTATTAGTCAGCACAGCGGCTGGTCTCCGCCGGAGCTTTATGAAATCTGGCAGGGAAAAGCGATCATTTATATGCAGGAATATGTTGAGGACGACCCAGGCCGCTGTTTTGCTGTAATTGCCGGACCCGGTGAGAAAGTGCTGGTACCACCCGGTTGGGGGCATGCGACTATATCCGCAGACCCGGATGTACCGTTAACCTTTGGCGCGTGGTGCGATCGTGAATATGGTTTTGAGTACGACGCCGTGCGTGCGCATAAAGGACTGGCATGGTATCCGCTGCTGCAGGGCAACAACGTTATCTGGCAGCATAATCCGCGTTACATCCCTGGACGACTGCAGGCCGTTACGCCCAGACAATATACGGAATTCTCGATTACTTCCGCACCTGTTTATCAACAATTCATCGAGGACCCGGCGCGTTTCCAATTTATCTCACGCCCGGACAAGCACCCCGAGCTATGGCAAAACTTTCATCCATAAAAAAACCGGGGCATAGCCCCGGTTGTACCGTTTTCTGTGTGTTATCCCGCAAACAGGCCCGTGGCGACGCCGAGGGCGGCCAGTATCAACAGTAAAATCATCGCTTTCACTGGTGATACACCGCGCTTGGCCATCAGATACCAGGTACCAAGCACCACAATCAGCGGCAGTAACTGCGGGAAGATACCGTCCAGCATCTGTTGAACATGGATATTCACCCCATCTTTGGTAATAAACTCCAGTCCGGTGCCAAGTTTAACGTAGCTGGCCGCTACGCCCCCCATGACAAACACACCCAGCAGCGATAACGCTTCACGCAGACGGGCAGACTTGCTGCTCACCAGCATTTCCACCGAGCCAGAACCCATTTTGTAGCCTTTCAGGAACAAGAACCACGAGCCGGGAATGATGATGGCCAGCCAGGCAACGGTATAAAACAGCGGCCCCAGAATGTTACCGCCGGCCGCCAGGGCCATGCCGATGCTGAGCAGGATAGGGATCAGCATGCCAGGGATCATTGAATCGCCGATCCCGGCAATAGGGCCCATCAGGCCAACCTTCAGGGTATTGATGGTCTCCCCATCGATCGGCTCACCGTTCGCTTTTTTCTCCTCCAGCCCCAGCACCATACCGTTTACGATCGCGCCTATCTGGGGCTCCGTATTATAGAATGAGGCATGACGGCGCAGCATTTCAGTACGTTGGGCTGCGTCGGGATAGAGCTTTTTCGCCACCGGAAGCATACTCAGACAAAAGCCAAAAGATTCCAGACGTTCAAAACTCATCGATGACAAGTTGTGCATCATCCATGCGCGCCAGCAGCGGCGAAGATCTTTACGCGTAAGTGTACGTTCTTCCATCAGAATTCATCCTCCTCATCATCGGCTACCGACTTTGCATTCGCGGCCTGCGGCGGTTCCGGTTTGTAGTTGTAATGGATCAACGCCAACAGCGAACCGACGATCACCAGCGCGACCATGTTGAGTTTTAAAAATACGATGCAGACAAAACCGACGAGGAAGTAGATCAGCATGGTGTAGTTTTTGATGATCTGCTTCAGCAAAATCGCGATCCCGACGGCGGGTAAAATGCCGCCCAGTACGTTCATCGTTGACAGAACTATTTTCGGCAAGCTGTCCATAAAACCGCTGATGTATTGCGCGCCGAAGTAAACCGCAATAAAAGTCGGTACAAAACGCAGGACAAAGTTTGTCACCTGTGGCCAGATGGCGCTATTCAGGTAAATACCGCGTTCGTCGCCCCGTTCCAGCGCCACATCTGCCCGGTGATTCCAGAAAGAGTTCAGTACCATCATCGCGTTAAACAAAATGGTTCCGGCGATACCGATGGTCGCCGCCAGCGCGACCGCGACCTCGGGGCCTTTTCCTGAAAGGATCCCTAGGGCGATTGCGGGGTAAGCAACAAAGTTGAGATCGGCCGGCATCGAACCGCCAGGCGTTACCATCGCGATATACACCGCCTGAACCGCGACGCCAATCATGATCCCGGTTTTAATGTCGCCAAGAATTATCCCGACCAGCATTCCGGAAATCAGCGGGCGGGTGATCAGATACCAGCCGCCGGTCAGCCCCAGAAGCCAGGGACTGCTGAGGGCGCCGAGATAGCAAAGTATGCCAATCAACGTAGCTTCGATAATCATCGTGCGCTCCTTATTTCAGCTTCTGACGTGCGTCCTGCCAGCTGTAGCAACTGGCATCAGGAACCAGGCGAAACTCAACCAGGTGCCCATGTTGCGTCAGCCAGTCAAAGGCGGCAATTTCATCCCCGTTGACCGACTGATTCGGGCCGATGGTGGTGGTATCAGCACGCGCGCTCATCGGACCCACATTAATCTTGCCGTTGGCATTTTTCAGGCTGATACCTGCTTCTTCAATGCGTTTGAGCGTGACGGGTGATTTGCCAATGACGAAATAACGTTTCTCGCTGGCAATGACTTTTGGCAATTTTTCAATCGCGGTGGCCGTATCAAACAACCAAACTTTGGTGTCCTGTACGGCGCCTTTCATCACCGAAGAGAGCAAAGGGTCGGCCGCGACGGCGTCGTCTATAGCGACGATCCCATCACAGGGCAGCTCTTTGGCCCAACGTGTCACGAGCTGCCCATGGATTACGCGGTCATCGATACGTACAAAAGAAATACTCATAGTGTTTTCCTTTAAAAATCGTCGGACTGAACGGATAAAACCGGGGCGGCTTTAATCAGCGTGGGTATCGTCAGCGCCAACAGCTCGACGGCTGCGGCGTGAACATCCGTTAAATGGCAAATCTCCTCGCTTTGTAACAGCATCGGGAAATTGACCCCCGCTACGACGGCAACGGGAGGAACCGTTTGTGAAGAAAAAGCATGATGGCAGGCGACATTCCACGGCGTACCGCTTTGCATGTCACACAGCACCAGTACGCCGTCAGCGTCTTTTCCGGCACTGGTGAGAACCTGAGAGAACGTCGCTTTAAACCCTTCGATACCTGCCTGTTCACTCAGCGTGACGGGGTAAACATGCGGTAATTCTCCATAAACCATACGACCGCTGGCGAGAAGCGCGTCCGCCAGGGGACCATGGGTGGCAACAATTACGTTAATCATGCGCTTATCCTCTAACCCAGGCTTTAATCGTGGCGAGCTGTTGACCGACGCCTTTGCCAAACGGCGAAATACGATATTCTCCGACGGCGGCAGGGATGATAAAGGTCTCTGCATAGTTGACGACAAAGGGGGGAAACGCACCGCTCGGGCTTTCAACAACGGCCTGCGCACCTTCGACCAGGTTCAGGACGTTGACGCCGCCATGGGTATGGTGAGTGACCGGTGCCGTAAACCAATGGCGACGCGTTTCGATAAATTCGCGTTCGTGCATTCCGGTTCTTTCTTCCCGCCAACCCTCCCCTTCAGCCAGGGGTTCAATACGGTTGACGAGGTTGTCGTGCACCCATTGCGTGTCTCGCTGCCAGTCAATAACCTGCTGACCGTGATCCAGATGCACCGGACGCGGTAAGCCGTCTAACCCTAAGCGGCCCCAATCCCACAGCTTGAAGGTGAAGATATAGGGCGTTGCGCTGATCTCCAGCACCATGGTTCCTGCACCCGAGCAGTGTACGGTTCCGGCGGGGATCAGGAAGTGATCGTGTTTATGTGCGGGGATCTGGTTAACGAATCGTTCATCATCAAAGGTTTTTTCGCCACGACCCGCAGCCCGGAGGTCGTCGAGCATATCCTGCGGTGCGATCCCGGTTTTGGTCCCGAGATACACCACGGCGTCCGGCTCGGCTTCGAGAATGTAATAGCTCTCATCCTGGGTATAGTGCATACCAAACTGCTGTTGAATGTACTCCGTGAGAGGATGAACCTGAAAGCTCAAATTCTGGCCGCCAATAGTGTCGAGGAAGTCAAAACGGATGGGGAATTCCGCGCCAAAGCGTGCGTGAACTTTTTCACCCAGCAGGGGGCGGGGACAGGTCAGCACCAGATCCTGAGAGGGGATCTCGATCCGCACGTTGCCAAAACGCAGTAACAGGCTGTTTTCCTCGGGCACGCAATCAAAACACCACGCGTAATTGGGGGCTGAGGGATCGAGATCGAAGCGTTGTTTCATCCATTGCCCGCCCCAGACGCCTGGGTCAAAGAAAGGGGCAACGCGAAACGGTTGTTCGGTGGTTTGTTGCAGACCGGCGCGTAACGCGTCGCCGCTGACCATCGCGGGACTATTTTCTACCGTGGTATCGAGCAAATAATCGGCGCGTTTGAGTAACGGCGTTTTGTGTTTGTCGAATACCCGCCATTCAATGAAAAAAGCACGTTTGTAACGACGAAGAATATCTTCATCCTGGTTTTCTGCACCCCAGTTACCCAGCCCGTTATGACGCATACGCTGTTGAATTTCCCAGCGCGGAAGATCGGCATAAACCAGTACGTCACCAGGGTGTGCCAGCGCAGCGCCCGAGCCGTACACGACAACCAGCCCTGTGGTAACGGCATCAATCTGTTGGCGGAGTTGGCTGAGTTTGTCGCTATCAAAAAATTCATCCAGGTGATGACAGGAGAGAACGCCGAATACGCGATCGTCGGTAAGGTTACGCGCCAGTAAATCATGCAGGGCCTGCTCATCGCGGCGGGCGGATTCAATATTTAGCACCAGTGCGGTATCTAATGTCGTAACAAGCTGTTGCTCCAGCTCGTCAAGCCGCACGCCCGGATAGCAATCCACGATCAATACGGTTTTGGCGGCGGTAGAAACCCTGGTGTTAAGCACTGAATGAATTGACGACCAACCCTGCCAGGCGTGGTTGTCATAGCCCTGAACGTTAACCTCAGGGAATTTATTATAGGTTGTACGCATATTCTGTCTCCGTGTTGGCTTATTTAAGATTAATCGATTAACCTTATTTTCATAGTGTGGTTAACGCGATTAACCCGCCATAATCAGAATCCAGTGCGGTGAAATGCACGTTAGCGTGATGTGAATCACACGTAAAAAGGCAATATTTCGGTTATTCGATTAACCTTCGAAATAAACAGGAGAGGTCATGACTACAGTCACGCTGGCGCAGGTTGCTGAACGCGCGGGAGTCTCCACGGCAACCGTTTCAATGGTGTTGCGTAACCGGGGGCGCATTTCTCAGGTCACACGTGACAGGGTGCTCAAAGCGCTGGACGATGCCGGCTACGTTTATAATCAAACCGCCGCCAACCTGCGTAACCGGAGCAGTAATCAGGTCGGATTGTTGTTACACGATATCACTAACCCTTTTTACGGTGAGATGACTGCAGGGCTAAGCCATGAGATGGAGCGGCATGACCTGCTTCTGTTTCTGGCAAACAGTGAAGAGTCAGGAGAAAGGCAGCAAAAATTTGTCGACTCGTTGATGCGCAATAATGCCTGCGGCATGGTGCTCTGCGCGGCGCGTGAAACACCGACCTCCTTCTTCGAGGCGCTGAAAAGGCGCAATATTCCCGCCATCATGGTGGTTCGCCCTCTTAGCGACCCTGATTTTGATTTTGTGGGAACCGACAACTTTCTCGGTACGCAAATGGCCACCACCCATTTAGTCAAAATGGGGCATAAGAATATTGCGTTTATCGGTGGTAGCCCAAGTTCCGGGAGCCGGGCACAGCGTATCGGTGGATTCACCAGCACGTTGCTGGAGCAGGGAATATCGCCGAATCCGCAATGGATAGTGGCGACGCAGGCCAGCCAGATTGACGGCGCAAAAGTGGCAGAGTCGCTTCTTATGCGGTTCCCGGAAATTACTGCCGCCGTTTGTTATCAGGATATTGTGGCGCTTGGGGTTATGCAGGCATTACGTAAAATGGGGCGTGAACCAGGGCGCGATTTTGCGCTGGTGGGGTTCGATGACATCACCGAAGCGGCGCTGGTACAACCTGCGCTCACCACCGTGTCGGTGGCCGCAAAAGAGATAGGTCGCAAGGCTGGGGAGCTACTTTATAGTCGCATTCAGGGAAATGACGAACCTCCGAAACGCATTATTCTGCCACCTGCGCTGGTGGTCAGAGAATCATGTGGTTTTCGCTGATCGTCATGCCTTTTACTGATATCTCTCCCTGTTTATCATTAAATTCTAATTATCGACGTTTTCGGCTGGCGGCGCAGCGATGTGCTGGTTAATCTGAAAACGATTTACGTAAAATTAACAAAAGAGAATAGCTATGCATGATGCACAAATCCGCGTTGCCATCGCGGGAGCCGGAGGGCGCATGGGGCGTCAGTTGATTCAGGCCACTCTTGGCATGGATGGCGTACAGCTCGGCGCGGCGCTGGAGCGCGAAGGTTCTTCTTTGCTGGGAAGCGATGCCGGAGAATTAGCGGGAGCCGGTAAAACGGGCGTTACCGTGCAAAGTAGTCTTGAGGCGGTGAAAGATGATTTTGATGTTTTCATCGATTTTACTCGCCCGGAAGGCACGCTGGCGCATCTGGCGTTTTGCCGCCAGCACGGTAAAGGGATGGTGATTGGCACCACCGGTTTTGATGACGCGGGCAAACAGGCTATTCGTGATGCTGCGCAGGACATTGCTATCGTTTTCGCCGCGAACTTTAGCGTTGGCGTTAACGTCATGCTTAAGCTGCTGGAGAAGGCGGCGAAAGTGATGGGTGATTACACCGATATTGAGATTATTGAAGCCCATCACCGTCATAAAGTGGATGCGCCGTCAGGCACTGCGCTGGCGATGGGGGAGGCGATTGCCGGGGCGCTGGATAAAGATTTAAAAGAGTGTGCCGTCTATTCGCGTGAAGGTTACACCGGTGAGCGCGTACCCGGTACGATCGGTTTTGCCACGGTGCGGGCGGGAGATATCGTTGGTGAGCATACCGCGATGTTTGCCGATATTGGCGAGCGCATTGAGATCACGCATAAAGCCTCCAGCCGCATGACCTTTGCCAATGGCGCAGTACGATCGGCAATTTGGCTGAAATCAAAGTCAAACGGTCTTTTTGATATGAAAGATGTGCTTGATTTACGCAGTTTATAACTTTTATTACCCTTCGTGATGTGGTTATTGTAATCATAACTATTTGATTACATAGGGCAATATTTTATTGCCCTTTTATTTTTCGTTTTTTAATTTGATTTTTTATTTAATGGCCTGTTTGTTGGTGTTTTGCATGGTTATTTTGTTATTTCAATGTAAATTTTGACCAAGCGGTCCACTTTTATCTATCGCGCTTCCTGTTTTTACACTCTTTATCTTCCGCAAGCGTTTTCTACCCCAAGTTAGCTGATCTTTTTGCCTGTTAAATCGTGTGTTTTATCCCAGTGGCGTAAAATAATAATAAAAAATGCCCTTTTGGGTAGACTTTTACGTGGGCTATCTCTAGAATGCCGCCGTTTGCCAGAAATCCATAGGTAAGCAAATTTGCATTGATTCATGAAGTGTTAATGAATTAATATGCAAATAAAGTGAGTGAATATTCTCTGGAGGGTGTTTTGATTAAGTCAGCGCTATTGGTTCTGGAAGACGGAACCCAGTTTCACGGTCGGGCCATAGGGGCAACAGGTTCGGCGGTTGGGGAAGTCGTTTTCAATACTTCAATGACCGGTTATCAAGAAATCCTCACTGATCCTTCCTATTCCCGCCAAATCGTCACTCTTACTTATCCTCATATCGGTAATGTCGGCACCAATGAAGCCGATGCAGAATCTTCTCAAGTACATGCGCAAGGCCTGGTCATCCGCGACCTGCCGCTGATTGCCAGCAACTTCCGCGATACCGAAGACCTCTCTTCTTACCTCAAACGCCATAATATTGTGGCAATTGCCGATATCGATACCCGTAAGCTGACGCGTTTGCTGCGTGAAAAGGGCGCACAGAACGGCTGCATTATCGCGGGTGATAACCCGGATGCGGCGCTGGCGCTGGAAAAAGCGAAAGCCTTCCCGGGGCTGAACGGTATGGATCTGGCGAAAGAAGTGACCACCGCGGAGCCTTATAGCTGGACACAAGGTAGTTGGACGCTGGCCGGTGACCTGCCGGAAGCTAAATCTGCCGATGAACTGCCGTTCCACGTAGTGGCCTACGATTTCGGCGCTAAACGTAACATTCTGCGTATGTTAGCGGATCGCGGCTGCCGCCTGACGGTTGTGCCGGCGAAAACCTCTGCTGAAGATGTTCTGAAGATGAATCCGGACGGTATCTTCCTGTCCAACGGTCCTGGCGATCCGGCGCCGTGCGACTACGCGATTACCGCGATTCAGAAATTCCTCGAAACCGATATTCCGGTATTTGGCATCTGCCTCGGCCATCAACTGCTGGCGCTGGCAAGCGGTGCGAAGACCATTAAGATGAAGTTTGGCCACCACGGCGGCAACCATCCGGTAAAAGATATTGATAACAACACCGTGATGATCACCGCTCAGAACCACGGTTTTGCGGTCGATGAGGCCTCCATGCCTGCCAACCTGCGCGTGACCCACAAGTCGCTGTTCGACGGCACCCTGCAGGGGATTCATCGTACCGACAAACCGGCGTTCAGCTTCCAGGGGCACCCTGAAGCAAGCCCAGGTCCACACGACGCTGCGCCGCTGTTCGACCACTTTATCGAGTTAATTGAGCAATACCGTCAGTCCGCGAAATAATCAGGAGTAAAAGAGCCATGCCAAAACGTACAGACATAAAAAGTATCCTGATTCTGGGCGCGGGTCCGATCGTTATCGGTCAGGCGTGTGAGTTTGACTATTCCGGCGCGCAGGCGTGTAAAGCCCTGCGTGAAGAGGGTTACCGCGTTATTCTGGTGAACTCCAACCCGGCGACCATCATGACCGACCCGGAAATGGCCGATGCCACCTACATCGAGCCGATTCACTGGGAAGTGGTACGCAAAATCATTGAGAAAGAGCGCCCGGATGCGGTGCTGCCAACCATGGGCGGTCAGACGGCGCTGAACTGTGCGCTGGAGCTGGAACGTCAGGGCGTACTGGCTGAGTTCGGCGTGACCATGATTGGCGCGACGGCGGATGCCATTGATAAAGCGGAAGACCGTCGTCGCTTCGACATCGCGATGAAAAAAATCGGTCTCGATACCGCACGTTCAGGCATCGCTCACACCATGGAGGAAGCGCTGGCGGTTGCCGCTGACGTCGGCTTCCCGTGCATTATCCGTCCGTCCTTCACCATGGGTGGCACCGGCGGCGGTATCGCCTACAACCGCGAAGAGTTTGAAGAAATTTGCGAACGCGGTCTGGATCTTTCCCCAACTAACGAACTGCTGATTGATGAATCGCTGATTGGCTGGAAAGAGTACGAGATGGAAGTGGTACGTGATAAAAACGACAACTGCATCATCGTCTGCTCCATCGAAAACTTCGACGCGATGGGCATCCATACCGGTGACTCCATCACCGTTGCGCCAGCCCAGACGCTGACCGACAAAGAATATCAAATCATGCGTAACGCCTCGATGGCGGTGCTGCGTGAAATCGGCGTTGAAACCGGTGGTTCTAACGTCCAGTTTGCGGTAAACCCGAAAAACGGCCGTCTGATTGTTATCGAGATGAACCCGCGCGTCTCACGCTCCTCGGCGCTGGCGTCCAAAGCAACCGGCTTCCCGATTGCTAAAGTCGCAGCCAAGCTGGCGGTAGGTTACACCCTCGACGAACTGATGAACGACATCACTGGCGGGCGGACTCCGGCTTCGTTTGAGCCGTCCATCGACTACGTTGTGACGAAAATTCCACGCTTCAACTTCGAGAAATTTGTTGGCGCTAACGACCGTCTGACCACCCAGATGAAATCTGTCGGTGAAGTGATGGCGATTGGCCGCACCCAGCAGGAGTCTCTGCAAAAAGCGCTGCGCGGTCTGGAAGTGGGCGCGACCGGCTTCGACCCGAAAGTAAGTCTGGATGACCCGGAAGCGCTGACCAAAATCCGCCGCGAGCTGAAAGACGCGGGCGCCGAGCGTATCTGGTACATCGCCGATGCTTTCCGTGCTGGCCTGTCCGTCGATGGCGTGTTCAACCTGACCAACATCGACCGCTGGTTCCTGGTGCAGATTGAAGAACTGGTGCGCCTGGAAGAAAAAGTCACAGACCTTGGCATCAACGGCCTCGACGCTGACTTCTTGCGCGTACTGAAGCGCAAAGGTTTCGCCGATGCGCGTCTGGCGAAGCTGGCCGGCGTACGCGAAGCGGAAATCCGCAAGCTGCGTGACCAATATAACCTGCACCCGGTCTACAAGCGCGTGGATACCTGCGCGGCAGAATTTGCCACCGACACCGCTTACATGTACTCCACTTATGAAGACGAGTGCGAAGCGAATCCAACTCAGGATCGTGACAAGATTATGGTGCTGGGCGGTGGTCCAAACCGTATTGGTCAGGGCATTGAATTCGACTACTGCTGCGTACACGCCTCGCTGGCGCTGCGCGAAGACGGTTACGAGACCATCATGGTCAACTGTAACCCAGAAACCGTTTCTACCGACTACGATACCTCCGACCGTCTGTACTTCGAGCCGGTAACGCTGGAAGACGTGCTGGAAATCGTGCGCATCGAGAAGCCGAAAGGCGTTATCGTGCAGTACGGCGGCCAGACTCCGCTGAAGCTGGCGCGCGCGCTGGAAGCGGCAGGCGTGCCGGTTATCGGCACCAGCCCGGATGCTATCGACCGTGCGGAAGACCGTGAACGCTTCCAGCAGGCGGTTGACCGTCTGAAGCTGAAACAACCGGCTAACGCCACCGTGACCGCCATTGAAATGGCGGTTGAGAAGGCGAAAGAGATTGGCTACCCGCTGGTGGTGCGTCCGTCCTACGTTCTCGGCGGCCGCGCGATGGAAATCGTCTACGACGAAGCCGACCTGCGTCGCTACTTCCAGACCGCGGTCAGCGTTTCTAACGATGCGCCGGTACTGCTGGACCGTTTCCTTGATGACGCGGTGGAAGTGGACGTGGACGCCATCTGCGACGGCGAAATGGTGCTGATTGGCGGCATCATGGAGCACATCGAACAGGCGGGCGTGCACTCCGGTGACTCCGCATGTTCTCTGCCTGCGTATACCCTGAGCCAGGAAATTCAGGATGTGATGCGCCAGCAGGTGCAGAAACTGGCCTTCGAACTGCAGGTTCGCGGTCTGATGAACGTCCAGTTTGCGGTGAAGAATAACGAAGTTTACCTGATTGAAGTGAACCCGCGTGCGGCGCGTACCGTTCCGTTCGTCTCCAAGGCAACGGGCGTACCGCTGGCGAAAGTCGCGGCGCGCGTGATGGCCGGGAAAACGCTGGCACAGCAGGGCGTCACCAAAGAAGTTATCCCGCCGTACTACTCGGTAAAAGAAGTGGTGCTGCCGTTCAACAAGTTCCCGGGCGTTGATCCGCTATTAGGGCCAGAAATGCGCTCTACTGGTGAGGTGATGGGCGTGGGCCGTACCTTCGCGGAAGCGTTCGCCAAGGCACAGCTCGGCAGCAGCTCCACCATGAAAAAACAGGGTCGTGCGCTGCTCTCCGTTCGCGAAGGCGATAAAGAGCGCGTGGTTGATCTGGCGGCGAAGCTGCTGAAGTTTGGTTTCGAGTTGGATGCGACGCACGGCACCGCGATTGTGCTGGGCGAAGCCGGTATCAATCCACGTCTGGTGAACAAGGTGCATGAAGGCCGTCCGCACATTCAGGACCGTATCAAGAATGGCGAGTACACTTACATCATCAACACTACCGAAGGCCGTCAGGCTATTGAAGACTCCAAGCTGATTCGCCGCAGCGCACTGCAGTACAAAGTGCATTATGACACCACCCTGAACGGTGGTTTCGCAACGGCGATGGCGCTGAATGCCGATGCTACCGAGAAGGTGACCTCGGTTCAGGAAATGCACGCGCAGATCAAAAAGTCATAAAAAAAAGGCCCGGTGATAATTGCGCTAACCGGGCCTGCAATATAATTGGGAAAGGGTTTCTGTAAAGAAACCCTTTTTTTATCTCTCATAAGGTCATTCCTGGCCAACCGCGCTTTCATAACCACATTTTCAATGTAATAAGCACGATGTTGCTCACACTAATCAACATTCAAGTCGCATACTATCCATTATATCCACAATTTTAATATGGCTTAGTTTTTATTAATTTGGACAGGCCGTAGCCAGATTTTTAATTTGTGAAATGGTGTGCTTATGTGTGAAAAATATGTTGAAAGACCGCTTTATTTGTTAATTGCTGACTGGATGATGGCTGAAGATCGTTGGATCACAGCAAAGGAAATTTCCCGCCATTTTGATATTGAACACTGCAAAGCAATTAATACGCTCTCTTATATTCTGTCGGAAGTGGGAGAAATTGTTTGTGAAGTTAAGATGATCCCTAATCAAATTGCAGGCCGCGGCTGCCAGTGCCAGCGTTTGGTGAAAGTCATCAGTATTGATTCTCATCTCTACAGACGCTTGAATCACAATTTGCAGGAAAAAAAGGTGAGTGTGGCGAAAACGCCGCGACTGCCAGCGGTTCCCCCAACAGAGCTTAACCGTGAGCAGAAATGGCAGATGATGCTCTCCAAGAGCATGCGTCGATAATGGTGATTTGCCGGATCGGCGTGAGCGCTTCTCCGGCATAAATTACCGTGCTGATTTTGGCTTTACGTCCGTCGTGCCTTTCAGGCGCGGCCGGTTTTTTTCGACCTGCGTTAATGGCAAGGTTTCGTGTAGTCCTGTTTGGCAGCGGATTGCAAGGTCCTGATACTCTTTGGTGTTCAGCCGTTTCCAGTCCAGCTCCTGGTCCGTGACTTCACGCAGTACGCGAACCGGTGAACCAACCAACATCTGCCTTGCCTCTCCCTGAAATCCGGCTTTGACAAAGCTCATGGCGGCGACAATGCTCTCTTCGCCAATCACCGCACCGTCCATAATCACGCTGTTCATGCCAATCAGTGCATCTCTGCCCACCACGCAGCCGTGCAGGATTGCGCCATGGCCGATATGTCCATTCTCATGCACGATAGTGTCGGTGTCGCAGTAGCCGTGCATGATGCAGCTATCCTGCAGGTTAGAACCGGCTTCCAGAATCAGGCGACCATAGTCACCGCGCAATGAGGCGTGTGGACCAATATAAACCCCGGTCCCCACAATGACATCGCCAATCAGCACAGCGCTGGGATGGACATAGGCATCCGGATGTACCACCGGAATCAGGCCCTCAAAGGCGTAATAGCTCATTGTCTTATTTCGGTTTTATTGCCGGATTGCGGCGTAAATACCTTATCCGGCATAGGCACATTAACGACCTTTCCATACCGGATCGCGTTTTTCCGCAAATGCCTGTGGTCCTTCGAGCGCATCTTCCGAGTGCAGCACCGATGGATAGTGCTTCAGCACACCACTGCGGATGTACCGGTAGCCTTCTTCCACCGGCATTTCGCTGGTTGCACGGTAAATCTCTTTCAGCGCGGCGATAGCCAGCGGGGCGCTATTTACCAGCTGCTGCGCCAGTTCGCGCGCGCTATCCATCAGTTCGCTCTGGCTGACAACGCGGTTGACGATGCCCCAGCGCAGTGCTTCTTCGGCGCTCATTCGTCTGCCGGTCATCACCATTTCGTTAACGATTGCCGGTGGCAGCAGTTTAGGTAAACGCAGTACGCCGCCGCTGTCAGGCACGATCCCGAGTTTTGCTTCCGGCAGCGCGAAGCTGGCATTTTCCGCACAGACGATAAAATCCGCCGCCAGCGCCAGCTCAAAACCGCCGCCAAACGCGTAGCCGTTTACCGCGGCGATGACCGGCTTATCGAGGTCGAAAATTTCGGTTAAACCGGCGAAGCCGCCTGGGCCAAAATCGGCATCTGGCGCTTCACCTTCGGCCGCCGCTTTTAAGTCCCAGCCCGCAGAAAAGAATTTCTCTCCGCCGCCGGTGATAATTGCTACGCGTAATTCCGGGTCATCACGAAAATTAAGAAAAGCTTCCCCCATTGCAAAGCTGGTTTTAGCATCAATGGCATTGGCTTTAGGCCGGTCAAGGGTAATTTCCAGGATCGGGCCGTTACGGGTCAGATGTAATGATTCAATCATAGTTCATCTCCAGATAATTAGATTTCCCGGCCGGAGGAATTCCGACCGGAAGGGTTATTTCAGATTTTTTTTGATTATTTTTCCTGAACAATTGCGCGGCAGGTCGGTTCTTATCTCCATAAAAGAAGGAACCTTGAATTTCGCCATATTGTTTTCGCAGAAGCTGAAGAACTCAGCTTCGCTTAATGTTTCACCCTCATTAAGGACGACAAAAGCTTTAATGGCTTCATCACGGATCGAGTCTTTAATACCGACAACCACAATGTCCTGAATTTTCGGATGCGCAGAAATAATATTTTCCAGCTCGACGCAGGAGACATTTTCCCCACCGCGTTTAATCATGTTGCAGCGTCTGTCGACGAAATAAAAAAAACCGTCCGCATCCTGGTAACCCGAATCACCGGTATGTAACCACCCTTCAGGTTCCAGCGCTTTGGCAGTAGCGTCGGGTTGCGCGTAGTACTCTTTGAAGATTGTTTTTCCCGGCACGCCTTTAATGCAGATTTCGCCAATTTCTCCTGCGGGCAGGGGACGGTTGTGATCGTCACGGATTTCGGCTTCATAGCTAAAACCCACGCGACCAATAGAGGGCCAGCGCCGTTTGTCCCCGGGGCGATCGCCAATAATGCCCACGATGGTTTCGGTCATACCGTAGGAGGTCAGCAGTCTGACGCCAAAGCGTTCGATAAAGGCATCTTTTTCCTGTTCGGATAAATTGAGATAGAACATCACTTCGCGCAGGTGATGCTGTCTGTCCGTTGGGGCTGCGGGTTGGACCATCAGCGTTCTGATCATCATCGGGATGCATTCGGTGACCGTCGCCTGATATCTACGCACCTGATCCCAGAACGCCCTGGCGCTGTACTTCTCCACCAGCACAAAGGTGCTGCCTGCGGAGAAGGCAGCCATGGCAGCCGTACACTGACAGTCGATATGAAAAGCGGGCATCACCGTCATATAGACGTCATCATCGCGCAGAGCGATTTGCCAGGAGGTGTAGTAGCCCGCAAAGCGCAGGTTGTAGTGGGTAATCACCACCCCTTTAGGCCGCGAGGTGGTGCCTGAGGTAAACAGAATTTCCGCCGTATCGTCAGTGGATAACGCAGGCGTATAGCACAGATTAGTCGACTGGCGGGCTTGCAGTTGGGTAAAGTGGCTCACGCCGTCGTCAACCGGAAGCTGCTCGCCAATCAGACAGATATGATTTAGCGGAGTGGTATTTTCCAGCCGTATCTGCCGGTACATAGGATAAAACTCGGCACTGGTGACCAGCAGGCTCACCTGGCTGTTTTGCAGGATCCAGGCGCTCTCTTCGCCCAGCAAGCGGGCATTAATCGGCACCATAATGGCGCCAATTTTTGCCAGTCCAAACCAGCAAAAGATAAATTCCGGACAGTTATCCAGATGCAATGCGACCTTGTCGCCCTTGCGGATCCCTAAGGAATGGAAAAGGTTCGCCGTGCGGTTTATCTCTTCATTGAGCGAGGCATAGCTATACTGCCGAACGATTCCTTCGCAGGATTCGAAAATTAACGCCGTTTTATCTCCGTACACCCCGGCCAGGTCGTCCCACATCTGACGTAAGTTTTGTCCGCCAACGATATCCATAATGCTTTATCCACTGAAATCAGGCGTGAGCGCTAACCAACCAGCGGGTCAGCGCGTCGCGTTTATTCCTCAACTCTGGCCAGGCCTTTGCCGACCAGCTCATTTATGTCTGCTTCGCTATAACCAATGTTTTTCAGAATGGCGGCGGTATCCATGCCGTGTGACGGCATGCCACGCCAGATTTTCCCCGGGTTGTTTTTAAATTTCGGCATGATGTTCGGCCCTTTGCAGGTGCGGCCGTCCATCGTTTGCCACTGAGTAATGGATTCACGGGCAACGTACTGCGGGTTGCCTTCCAGTTCAGGAATGGTCAGTACCTTCGCGCAGGCGATATTCAGCTCAGCAAAGCGCGCCTGGACTTCGGCGATGGTGTGCGTTGCCAGCCAGGCGTCCAGTTTCTCTTCCACGAGCGGGCCGTAAGGGCATTCCACGCGATGGATAAGCTGGGTGCCTTCCGGGACTTCCGGTGTGCCAAGAATGTGGGCGAGGCCAATATCCTTGAAGCACTCGTTGATTTGCGTGATGCCGACCAGCTCCATGACGATATAGCCATCGGCGCATTTATAGAGACCGCAGCCAGCGTAATACGGGTCTTTGCCTTTGGTCATGCGTGGACAAATTTCGCCACCGTTGAAGTAGTCCATCATGAAGTACTGACCCATACGCAGCATCACTTCGTACATGGCGATATCAATGCTTTCACCCTTACCCGTTTCGCGTACTTTGTGCAGGGCTGCCAGCGCTGCTGTCGTCGCGGTCATCCCGGAGAAGTAATCGGCGGTGTACGGGAAGGCTGGCATCGGCTGATCAACATCACCGTTTTGGATCAAATAGCCGCTGAACGCCTGTGCGATGGTGTTATATGCCGGAAGATTGGTGTACTCCTCGGTACCAAACTGGCCGAAGCCGGAAAGGTGGGCGATAACCAGTTTTGGGTTATGTTCCCACAGCACGTCATCGGTAATGCCGCGGCGAGCAAAGGCCGGGCCTTTACTGGCTTCAATGAAAATATCGGTGGTTTCCATGAGCTTCAGAAACGCTTCCCGGCCTTCATCTTTGAAAATATTCAGCGACAGGGCGTGCAGGTTGCGGCGTGAGAGCTGTGGATAGTTAGGTTGCACGCGGATGGTATCGGCCCATGCGACGTTTTCAATCCAGATAACCTCAGCACCCCATTCGGCGAACATCTGTCCGGCGAACGGGCCGGCAATTTCGATCCCTGAAAAAACCACGCGTACCCCGGCAAGTGGGCCAAAGGTTGGCATTGGTAAATGATTCATAATTTTGCTCCTGGCATTTTTTGTAGGCCCGGTAGGCGCAGCGCCACCGGGCATGTTGCCGGATGGCGGCGTAAACGCCTTATCCGGCCTACGAATCGTGCTGAATTAGCGGTATTGCTTGAGTACCGCACGACCCAACGTCAGGATCTGCATTTCATCAGAGCCACCAGAAACACGGTCAACGCGCAGATCGCGCCAGAAACGCGTGATGCGATGGTTACCCGCGATACCTACACCCCCCAGCACCTGCATGGCGGTATCGACCACTTCAAACGAAGCGTTGGCGCAGAAGTATTTGCACATTGCCGCATCGCCCGAAGTAATGGTGCCGTTATCCGCTTTCCATGCCGCTTCAAGCAGCATGTTTTTCATGGAATTCAGTTTGATCGCCATATGCGCGAACTTCTCCTGAATCAGCTGGAAGCGGCCGATCGTTTCGCCAAACTGCACGCGCTGATTGGCGTAGCGCGCGGCGTCTTCAAAAGCGCACATTGCCGTACCGTAGTTGGTCAGCGCGACGAGGAAACGTTCATGATCGAACTCTTCTTTCACGCGGTTGAAACCATTACCTTCCCGACCGAACATGTCTTTCTCGTCCAGTTCAACGTCGTCAAAGGTGATTTCACAGCAGCTATCCATGCGCAGACCGAGTTTCTCCAGCTTGTTGACCTTGATACCCGCTTTGCTCATGTCAACGAACCACTCGGTGTAAACAGGTTTATCCGGCGATGCACCATCTCTCGCCATAACCACGATGTACGGGGTATAGGCGCTACTGGTGATAAAGCACTTACTGCCATTAAGATAAACCTTACCATTTTTACGTGTATAAGTGGTTTTCAGGCTGCCAACATCCGATCCCGCTCCCGGTTCGGTGATGGCTGAGTTCCACATCTGCTTACCGGTGCCCTGGAATGCCATGATTTTATCAATCTGCTCTTGGGTACCTTCACGCAGAAAAGTGTTAAAACCGCCCGGCAATTGGTACAACACGTAAGTTGGCGCACCAAGACGACCCAGCTCCATCCAGACGGCAGCGACGGTAACAAAACCCGCTTCCAGACCACCGTGTTCTTCCGGGATCAACAGACTATCAATGCCCATATCCGCCAGCGCTTTTACAAAACGCTCAGGGTAGACGCTGTCACGATCGCACTCGGCAAAATAAGCTTCCCAGTTCTCACTGGCCATCAATTCACGAATACCGGCGACAAACAGCTCCTGCTCGTCATTTAAGTTGAAATCCATCTTTCAGCCTCTTGATCAATTGGGTTAATTAGAATTACTTGTCTTTCCAGTGCACTTTGGCGTCTTTAATAAAGGACAGCGTCACCATGATGTTGACGAAGAACAGCGGGCATCCTCCGGCGATAATCGCGGTCTGAATCGGCTTCAGCCCACCCAGCGCCAGCAGAACGATACCGATGATGCCGACCAGAACGGACCAGCCGATACGTACTAACAGCGGCGGTTCTTCACCATCGCGGACTTCACGACAGGTGGACATCGCCAGGGTGTAAGAGCAGGCGTTAATCAGCGTCACCGTGGCAATAAAGCAGAGGATGAAGAATCCCCACATGGTGGCGGTGCTGAGCGGTAAAGCAGCCCAGGTTTCGATAATGGCGCGCGCCACACCGTGTTGTTCAATCAGCTGCGGGATATTGAGAACGTTTTTATCCATCAGCAGCAGCGTGTTGCTGCCAAGGACTGTCCACAGGATCCAGGTCGACGCGGTCAGGCCCAGCACCATCCCGAAGCACAGTTCACGGACGGTACGACCACGAGAAATACGGGCCAGGAAGATACTCATCTGGATGGCGTAAATGACCCACCACGCCCAGTAGAAGACGGTCCAGCCCTGTGGGAAGCCGCCTTTACCGATGGCATCGGTATAGAACAGCATGCGCGGCAGATACATCAACAGCATGCCGACGGAGTCGGTGAAGTAGTTCATGATGAAGCTGGCGCCGCTGACGATAAACACCCAGCCCAGCATCAGGAAGCTCAGATAGCTACGCACGTCGCTGGCGATCTTGACCCCTTTTTGCAGGCCGCAGGCCACGCAAATGGCGTTCAATATGATCCAGCAGGTAATGATGATTGCGTCGAGTTGCAGCGTATGCGGAATACCGAACAGATACTGCATGCACTCGGTTACCAGCGGAGTGGCCAGACCGAGGCTGGTACCCATCGCGAAGATCAGCGCCACCAGATAGAAGTTATCGACGATGGTGCCGAACAGCCCTTTCGCATGCTTCTCGCCCACTAACGGTACCAGCGTGGAGCTGGGACGGATGACGTCCATCTTGCGCACAAAGAAGAAGTAGGCGAAAGCCACAGAAAGGAAACTGTAGGTTGCCCACGGCAATGGTCCCCAGTGGAACAGGCTGTACGCCAGGCCCAGCTCTTTCGCGCCCGTGGAGTTAGGCGCGAGAGCAAACGGCGGGGTGGAGATGTAGTAGTAGATCTCGATGGAACCCCAGAACAGCACCGCGGCGGATGTACAGGAAGCGAACATCATAAAAATCCAGCTGGCGGTACTAAACTCTGGTTTTTCGTCGCCTAATTTCTTTTTGGCATACGGGCCAAAGACCAACCAGAACCAGCCGAAGAGCATGACGACCATATACCATTCAAATGCCCAGCCCCAGACATTGGTGACATAACTGAATACCGCATTAATAACGACGTTAGCGGCATCGAGATCTCTTACAGTTAGCCAACAAAGTATCCCAACTATTATTAATGGCGGAAAAAAAACCTTCGGTTCAATTCCCGATTTTCTCTTTTCATTTTTCATAAGTGAATTCCAGTGTGAAAACGAAACTTATTTAGCGTGCCCGTGCATGATCGTTTGTTTATTTATTATTAATGATTTGTTGATAACTTTTTAACCTCTGGGAGCGCCTCAGTGAGTAACCCATAATGAGTATTCATATCGGGTGGTTCTGTTATCTTCGTCACACTTTTTTATGCTGAGCAATTCGCTCAAAAATTTGATATTTTTTGTTTATAATCAATTGGTTGGCTGTGGTTTTTTAACTTTTTTAAGTGACTGGTGTTCAATATTGTTGAACCCGCAGACAATATTGAAAATTTTCATATTTGACGTGATTCTTTCAATATTGGTGAGGTGCATAACACTATTGAAAGTTACGAATTTCAATGTGTGACATTTTCAATATTGGTGATTAAGGTTTTATTTCCGAATTAAAGAGCGTGATATCTGTATTTAACACTGCCGATATAAATACGTTTCCTTCATGATTTCTGGAGATGCAATGAAGATAATTACTTGCTACAAATGCGTACCTGATGAACAGGATATTGCGATTAATAATGCTGATGGTTCACTCGATTTCAGCAAAGCGGATGGCAAAATAAGCCAGTATGATCTGAATGCGATCGAAGCGGCTTGTCAGTTGAAACAACAGTCAGGAGAGGCCCTGGTTGTGGCCATGAGCGTCGGCGGCAAAGCGCTGACCAATGCAAAAGGGCGAAAAGATGTGCTTTCCCGTGGCCCAGATGAACTGATTGTTGTTATTGACGAGCAATTTGAGCAGGCGCTGCCACAACAAACTGCCAGCGCGCTGGCTGCCGCCGCGCAAAAAGCAGGTTTCGATCTGCTTATTTGCGGTGACGGTTCTTCCGATCTTTATGCTCAGCAGGTTGGTCTGCTGGTGGGCGAAGCGCTGAACATTCCGGCGATTAACGGCGTGAGTAAAATCCTCTCTCTTACTGACAGCACTTTGACGGTAGAGCGTGAACTGGAAGATGAAGTCGAAACTCTGAGCATTCCGCTTCCGGCGGTGATCGCGGTCTCAACGGACATCAATACCCCACAAATCCCTTCGATGAAAGCCATTCTTGGCGCGGCGAAAAAAACGGTTCAGGTCTGGTCGCCGGCAGACATTGGCCTGAACAGCGCGCAGGCATATTCCGAACAACACGTTGCTGCACCGAAGCAGCGCGAGCGTCAGCGCGTTGTAATTGAAGGTGACGGTGAAGAACAGATTGCCGCATTTGTCGAGAATCTTCGCAAAATCATTTAATTATCAGGGGATGTTATGAACAAATTTTCCAGTATCTGGGTATTCAGCGATACCCCTTCTCGTCTGCCGGAACTGATGAATGGTGCGCAGGCTTTAGGTGAAAAAGTTAACACGTTTGTGCTGAGTGAAGCGGACTGCGCGACGGCATGCCATTTAGGCGCAGATGATGTCTGGTTACTCAGCGGTAAACCAGATGACCGTATGGTCGAAGACTACGCTGATGTGATGGCCGAAACTATTCGTCAGCACAGCGAGGGCGGGGCGGTGCTGCTGCCAAATACGCGTCGCGGCAAGCTGTTAGCGGCAAAACTGGGTTTTCGCTTGTCGGCAGCGGTCTCAAATGACGCCAGTGCAGTCGCCGTGCAGGACGGAAAAGCGGCGGTAAAACATATGGTCTACGGCGGCCTGGCGATGGGGGCAGAAACAATCGCTTCACCGTTCGCCGTGATAACGCTAAGCAGTGGAACGTTTGACGCGCAGCAACCGGATACCGCCCGCAGTAGCGAGGTGCACACCGTATCATGGCAGGCTCCGGCTGTAGCCGTTACTCGTACGGCAACTCAGGCACGTCAGAGCAACAGCGTCGACCTCGACAAAGCCCGTCTGGTGGTCAGCGTGGGACGCGGGATCGGCAGCAAAGAAAATATCTCGCTGGCGGAGGCGCTGTGCCAGACGATTGGTGCCGAGCTGGCGTGCTCCCGTCCGGTGGCGGAAAACGAGAAGTGGATGGAGCACGAACGCTACGTCGGCATCTCCAACCTGATGCTCAAGCCGGAACTGTATCTGGCCGTGGGGATCTCCGGGCAGATCCAACATATGGTCGGCGCCAACGGCGCGCAGACGATTTTCGCCATCAACAAAGATAAAAATGCGCCGATTTTCCAGTATGCGGATTTTGGCATCGTTGGCGATGCACTGAAGATCCTGCCTGCGCTGACGGCTGCTTTAGCGCGTTAAACCATTTCGGGCAGGATGCGAAGGTGTCCTGCCGCTGACAGGAGTACGTATGTCCGAAGATATCTTTGATGCCATCATCGTGGGTGCAGGTCTGGCGGGTTCGGTTGCGGCGCTGGTGCTGGCTCGGGAGGGCGCACAGGTGCTGGTTATCGAGCGCGGCAATTCTGCTGGCGCGAAGAATGTCACCGGTGGGCGCATGTATGCGCATAGCCTGGAGAATATCATTCCCGGTTTTGCTGAGCAGGCCCCCATTGAACGCATCATCACCCACGAAAAACTCGCCTTTATGACCGACAAAGGGGCGATGACCATCGACTATTGCAA
This sequence comes from Citrobacter braakii, assembly GCF_002075345.1. Classification (GTDB taxonomy): domain Bacteria; phylum Pseudomonadota; class Gammaproteobacteria; order Enterobacterales; family Enterobacteriaceae; genus Citrobacter; species Citrobacter braakii. The sequence goes on along the minus strand of NZ_NAEW01000006.1, from coordinate 176,815 downwards.
CGGCGAAGACGCCAAATCGTCGCAGGTTTCTTACTCTGTCTTACGCAGTAAATTTGACGCCTGGCTGATGGAGCAGGCCGAAGAGGCGGGCGCTCAGCTCATCACCGGTATCCGCGTGGATAACGTTGTGCAGCGCGAGGGCACAGTCGTGGGCGTGGAAGCCGATGGCGATATTCTGGAAGCCAAAGTGGTGATCCTTGCCGACGGAGTGAATTCTCTGTTGGCTGAAAAGTTGGGTATGGCAAAGCGCGTCGAGGCATCGCATGTTGCCGTCGGCGTAAAAGAGCTGATCGAGTTGCCGAAATCGGTAATTGAAGATCGTTTCCAGTTACAAGGGAACGAAGGGGCTGCCTGTCTGTTTGCCGGATCGCCCACCGATGGGTTGATGGGCGGTGGCTTTCTCTATACGAATGAAACGACCCTTTCTCTGGGACTGGTCTGCGGCCTTCATCATCTGAAAGATGCGAAAAAATCGGTTCCGCAAATGCTGGAAGATTTCAAACAGCATCCGGCGGTTGCCCCGCTGATCGCCGGTGGCAAGCTGGTGGAATATGCCGCGCACGTCGTACCGGAAGCCGGTATCAACATGCAGCCAGAACTGGTGGGGGACGGCGTATTGATTGCTGGTGACGCTGCTGGAATGTGTATGAACCTCGGCTTTACCATTCGCGGTATGGATCTCGCCATATCCGCAGGTGAAGCGGCGGCGAAAACGGTGCTTTCCGCAATGAAGCGCGACGATTTTAGCAAGCAGTCGCTGGAGGAATACCGTCAGCATCTGGACGAAGGCCCGATGCGCGATATGCGCATGTATCAAAAGCTACCCGCTTTTCTTGATAACCCACGCATGTTTACCGCTTATCCGGAAATGGCGGTCAGTATTGCGCGCGACCTGTTCACCGTGGATGGTTCGGCACCGGTGCCAATGCGTAAAAAAATCCTACGCCATGCGAAGAAAGTGGGCTTCATCAACCTGATGAAAGATGGCCTGAAAGGAGTGACCGTATTATGACATCTCCCGTCAACGTGGACGTCAAACTGGGCGTCAATAAGTTCAATGTGGATGAAGACAGTCCGCATATCATTCTCAAAACCGATCCTGATAAACAGGTGCTGGAGGTGCTGATTAAGGCCTGTCCGGCTGGCCTGTATAAAAAGCAGGATGACGGTAGCGTACGTTTTGATTATGCCGGATGCCTGGAATGCGGAACGTGCCGCATTCTCGGGCTGGATACAGCGCTGGAAAAATGGGAATACCCGCGTGGGACGTTTGGCGTGGAGTTCCGCTACGGCTAAACCTGGTGCCGGATGGCGGCTTCGCCTTATCCGGCCTACAGGAACAATGCGTAGGCCTGATAAGCGTAACGTCATCAGGCATTAAGTTAAAATAAAACAGGACATAACCATGCAGCAGCCCAGGAACTTTGATGACATCAAATTCACCTCTATTCACCGCCGGATAATGCTGTGGGGAAGCGGTGGGCCGTTTCTGGATGGTTATGTGCTGGTGATGATTGGCGTGGCATTGGAACAGCTCACGCCAGCATTGAAACTGGATGCGCAGTGGATTGGTCTGCTGGGCGCCGGTACGCTCGCGGGGCTGTTTGTGGGGACGTCGCTGTTTGGCTACATTTCCGACAAGGTCGGGCGGCGCAAAATGTTCATTATCGATATTATCGCCATTGGCGTGATATCGGCGGCAACCATGTTTGTCTCCTCGCCCGTTGAGCTGTTGGTAATGCGCGTGCTGATCGGTATTGTGATTGGTGCCGACTACCCGATCGCCACCTCGATGATCACTGAGTTCTCCAATACCCGCCAACGCGCTTTCTCCATCGGTTTTATCGCCGCTATGTGGTATGTCGGCGCCACCTGTGCCGATCTGGTCGGCTACTGGTTGTATGATGTTGAGGGCGGATGGCGCTGGATGTTGGGCAGCGCGGTGATCCCCTGTATTTTGATCCTGATTGGGCGTTTCGATCTTCCTGAATCGCCGCGCTGGCTGCTGCGTAAAGGTCGGGTGAAAGAATGTGAGGAGATGATGATCAAACTGTTCGGCGAACCGGTGGTGTTCGACGAAGAAGCGCCGCAGGAGACGCGCTTTCTTCAGCTATTTAATCGCCGTCATTTCCCGTTTGTACTGTTTGTCGCCGCTATCTGGACTTGTCAGGTGATCCCGATGTTTGCCATTTATACCTTTGGTCCGCAGATTGTGGGGCTACTGGGGCTTGGTGCCGGGAAAAGCGCCGCGTTGGGAAATGTGGTAATCAGCTTGTGCTTTATGTTGGGATGCATTCCTCCCATGTTCTGGCTTAATAGCGCGGGCCGACGACCGCTGTTAATTGGCAGCTTCATTATGATGACGCTGGCGCTGGCCGTGCTGGGGTTAATCCCTGATATGGGCGCGTGGCTGGTGGTGCTGGCGTTTGCCGTATACGCATTTTTCTCTGGGGGACCAGGAAACCTGCAATGGCTATACCCTAACGAACTGTTTCCCACCGATATTCGTGCGTCTGCCGTCGGGGTGATTATGTCCTTAAGCCGTATCGGCACCATTGTTTCAACCTGGGCGCTGCCGGTGTTCATCACCAAATACGGGATCAGTAATGTCATGCTGATGGGGGCGGGCATTTCGCTGATCGGCCTGCTCGTGTCCATCGCTTTCGCCCCGGAAACGCGAGGTCTGACGCTGGCGCAAACCAGCCAAATGACGATCCGCAGTAAACCCGTGACCAGGGCGGGTTATTAGGAGTGTTCTGTATTTTCCCTGCAACTCAGTCAGTTAGCCTACAGTTAACGGGTATATCACTGAAAACGACTGAAAAGCAGGGAGAACACCATGCAAAAACATATTCTGATCACCTCTATTTTTACCGCAGCAGCACTGTTCACCGTAGCCGGTTGCTCCTCGAACCAGGCGGTTAAAACGACCGATGGCAAAACAATCGTGACCGACGGCAAACCGCAAGTCGATGATGATACAGGCCTGGTGTCGTACAAAAATGCGCAAACGGGTAAGACGGAACAAATTAACCGCGATCAGGTTAAAGATATGAGCGAACTGGATAACTAGTTCAGTTTTCTCCATTCAACCACTCAATAATATTGACTGTTAGCCTGCGGATTAACTGACTAAACTCACTGTTATTACAATAATGCAGTGAAACAGGCTAATCATGATCCTCATCATTTATGCGCATCCCTATCCGCAGCACTCGCATGCGAATAAGCGGATGCTTGAACAGGCAAGGACGCTGGAGGGCGTGGAGATCCGCTCGCTCTACCAGCTCTACCCCGACTTCAATATCGATATTGCCGCTGAACAGGATGCGCTGGCGCGCGCTGATTTGATTATCTGGCAGCATCCTATGCAATGGTATAGCACACCTCCCTTACTCAAGCTGTGGATGGATAAGGTCCTTTCACACGGTTGGGCATATGGCCACGGCGGGACAGCGCTCCACGGTAAACATCTGCTGTGGGCAGTGACGACCGGCGGCGGCGAAAACCACTTTGATATTGGCTCCCATCCCGGATTTGATGTGCTTTCCCAGCCCTTACAGGCAACGGCGCTCTACTGTGGCCTCAAATGGCTGCCGCCGTTTGCGATGCACTGTACGTTTATCTGTGATGATGAAACTCTGCAGGCGCAGGCGCGTCATTACAAACAGCGTCTGTTGGAGTGGCAGGAGGTTCATCATGGATAACCATACGCTAATACAGGCGCTGATTTATCTCGGATCGGCGGCGCTGATTGTCCCCATTGCCGTGCGACTGGGGCTAGGATCAGTGCTGGGGTATCTCATCGCAGGGTGCATTATTGGACCATGGGGTCTGAGGATGGTGACCGACGCTGAATCAATCCTGCATTTTGCCGAGATTGGCGTGGTGTTGATGCTGTTTGTCATCGGTCTGGAGCTGGATCCGCAACGTTTGTGGAAACTGCGGGCCTCGGTGTTCGGTGGTGGTGCGCTGCAGATGGTGGTATGCGGCGGTCTGATTGGTTTGTTCTGTATGTTCCTCGGCCTTCGCTGGCAGGTAGCGGAACTGATCGGCATGACGCTGGCGCTTTCCTCCACGGCTATTGCTATGCAGGCGATGAATGAGCGAAACCTGATGGTTTCGCAAATGGGACGCAGCGCGTTTGCCGTGCTGTTGTTCCAGGATATCGCCGCTATTCCTCTGGTGGCGATGATCCCATTACTTGCGGCGAGCGGCGCATCGACAACGCTTGGGGCGTTTGCGCTCTCCGCCCTTAAAGTGGCGAGCGCCCTGGTGCTGGTGGTGTTGCTGGGGCGTTATGTGACGCGTCCGGCCTTGCGTTTTGTCGCTCGCTCTGGCCTGCGGGAAGTATTCAGTGCCGTTGCGCTGTTCCTCGTTTTTGGCTTCGGTCTGCTGTTGGAAGAGGTTGGACTGTCGATGGCGATGGGGGCGTTCCTGGCTGGCGTGCTGCTGGCAAGCTCTGAGTATCGTCACGCGCTGGAAAGCGATATCGAGCCATTTAAAGGGCTGCTGCTGGGACTGTTTTTCATCGGCGTCGGGATGTCTATCGACTTTGGTACGCTGATTGATAATCCCTTGCGCATTATCATTCTGTTGGTCGGTTTCCTGGTTATCAAAACCGTCATGCTGTGGCTGATAGCGAAACCCTTACAGGTGCCGAACAAGCAGCGCAGATGGTTTGCCGTGTTATTAGGGCAGGGCAGTGAGTTTGCCTTCGTGGTGTTTGGCGCGGCGCAAATGGCAAACGTGCTTGATCCTGATTGGGCGAAATCTCTGACGCTGGCGGTGGCGCTGTCGATGGCGGCGACGCCGATTTTACTGGTAATTCTGACGCGTCTGGAAAAATCGGCGACCGGTGAAGAGCGGGAAGCAGATGAAATCGACGAGGAACAACCTCGGGTGATCATCGCCGGGTTTGGGCGATTTGGTCAGATAACCGGTCGTCTGTTGTTGTCAAGCGGGGTCAAAATGGTGGTTCTTGATCATGACCCGGACCATATCGAAACGCTGCGTAAATTCGGCATGAAGGTTTTCTATGGCGATGCGACGCGGATGGATCTGCTGGAGTCTGCCGGGGCGGCTAAAGCTGAAGTTATTATTAACGCCATTGACGATCCGCAAACCAGCCTGCAACTGACCGAAATGGTGAAACAGTATTTCCCGCATCTGCAAATTATTGCCCGTGCGCGCGATGTGGATCATTACATCCGCCTGCGCCAGGCTGGCGTGGAGATGCCGGAACGTGAAACCTTTGAGGGCGCGCTGAAGACCGGACGTTTGGCACTGGAAGGTCTTGGGCTTGGACGCTATGAAGCGCGTGAGCGGGCCGATGTATTCCGCCGCTTCAACACGCTGATGGTTGAGGAGATGGTGAAAGGGGAAAATGACGCAACGTCCCGCGCGGCGGTATATAAACGCACCAGCGAAATGCTGAGTGAAATTATTGCGGAAGATCGTCAGCACTTATCATTAATTCAACGCCATGGCTGGCAAGGCACGGATGAAGGTAAGCATACGGGCGACGTCGCCGATGAGCCGGAAGTGAAACCGTCAGCATAGGGTAAAAAATGTGATGTTCTGCAAACTTTACTGCTAATTGGCTGTTTTTGAACTACTGTAATGCTGGCGTACCACCTTAAATAGGTCGGTTCGCCAGCAGAACGGAAAATTTTCATGCTCATCCTCTTTCCGCCAGTCGACGAAAGATTGCGCTTTCCGTATAGTGGCGACAATTTTTTTGTATCCGGGAAACATTCAATGATCAGTCTGATTGCGGCGTTAGCGGTAGATCGCGTCATCGGTATGGAAAATGCCATGCCATGGAACCTACCTGCCGATCTCGCCTGGTTTAAACGTAATACCTTAAACAAGCCGGTTGTCATGGGACGCCACACGTGGGAATCCATCGGGCGACCGTTGCCAGGGCGTAAAAATATCGTCATCAGCAGCAAGCCTGGCACCGACGAACGCGTGCAGTGGGTGAAGTCTGTTGAGGAAGCGATCGCGGCCTGTGGCGATGAACCTGAAATTATGGTTATTGGCGGTGGGCGTGTGTATGAGCAATTCCTGCCGAAAGCGCAGAAACTGTATCTGACACACATTGATGCGGAAGTTGAAGGGGATACGCATTTCCCGGACTACGAACCGGATGACTGGGAATCGGTGTTCAGTGAATTCCACGATGCTGACGCGCAAAACTCCCACAGCTACTGCTTCGAGATTTTGGAACGTCGTTAATGTGGATGCCTGATGGCGTTGCGCTAATCAGGCCTACAGATTGCACATTCGTCTGCCGGATCAGGTGTAAGCACCGCCATCCGGCAGACGACTATCAGGCGTTGACGGCCTCGCCGGGATCCAGATTCAGATGGCGATTTGATGGCTGTACAAAGTACTGTTTGTCTTCCCAGCGCAGACAGGTGAGATCCCCGCCCCAGCAACACCCCGTATCTAACGCGTAAATACCTTCTGGCGTGCCTTTGCCCTCCAGCGATGCCCAGTGCCCGAATGCAATGCTATAGGCTTCACTGACAGGTCCAGGAATGGCAAACCACGGCTTCAGCGGGGCAGGCGCATCTTCTGGCGACTCTTTGCTGTACATGTCCAACTGACCGTTGGGGAAGCAGTAACGCATGCGGGTAAACGCGTTGGTAATAAAACGCAGGCGCGCCAGCCCCGTCAGCTCCGGGGTCCAGTTATTTGGCATGTCGCCGTACATGGCATCAAGAAAGAATGGATAAGAGTCGCTCGACAGCACGGCTTCAACATCGCGAGCACAGTCCTTCGCCGTCTGCAGATCCCACTGTGGGGTAATCCCTGCATGCGCCATGACCAGTTTCTTCTCTTCATCAACCTGCAACAGCGGCTGGCGACGTAGCCAGTTAAGCAGCGTGTCAGCATCCGGTGCCTCAAGCAGCGGCGTGAGCCGGTCTTTCGGTTTATTACGGCTGATGCCAGCAAACACGGCCAACAGGTGTAAATCGTGATTACCGAGGACTAACCGTACGCTGTCGCCCAGCGATTTAACGTAGCGCAAAACGTCTAACGACCCTGGCCCACGCGCGACCAGATCGCCGGTGAGCCATAAGGTGTCTTGTTCTGGATTAAAGTCAACCTGGTGCAGCAAGGCTACCAGTTCATCGTAACAACCGTGAACGTCGCCAATGAGGTATGTTGCCATAGCTATTGTTTTAATGAATGAGTGTAGGAACGGCGAGTCGGAACACGGGAATGTCGATAGTAAAGGCGATCCCTTGTTCATCGATCATTTCGTAATGACCCTGCATGGTGCCCAGCGGTGTTTCAATCACCGCACCGCTGGTGTACTGGTACTCTTCGCCAGGTTCGATGTGGGGCTGAACGCCAACCACGCCTTCGCCCTGAACTTCGGTTTCACGGCCATGACCATTGGTGATCAACCAATAACGCCCCAACAGCTGCACAGGCGCTCGCCCCAAATTGCGGATAGTCACGGTATAAGCAAAAACGTAACGTTCATCATCAGGTGAGGATTGCGCCTCAATGTAGACGCTTTGTACCTGAATGCACACTCGGGGCGAATTGATCATGTTTAACTCTCCTTCGATGGCGCGTTTTCTGACAGATAGTTAGCCATCCGGCAGTATTGCGCGACAGAGATATTTTCCGCTCGCATCGCCGGATCAACGCCCAGCTCTGTTAGTACTTCAACGCTAAACAGGTTGCCGAGACTATTACGTACCGTTTTGCGACGCTGATTAAACGCTTCAGTGGTAATACGGCTCAGCACACGAACATCTTTAACGGGGTACGGCATTGTCGCGTGAGGGACCAGACGTACCACGGCGGAATCGACTTTAGGCGCAGGCGTAAATGCGGATGGCGGCACTTCAAGTACCGGGATCACATTGCAGTAATACTGCGCCATGACGCTTAATCGACCATACGCTTTACTGTTTGGCCCTGCAACCAGACGGTTGACCACCTCTTTTTGCAACATGAAATGCATGTCGGCGATGGCATCAGTATAGGAAAAAAGATGGAACATGAGCGGCGTGGAGATGTTGTACGGCAGGTTGCCGAATACGCGCAGCGGCTGACCCATCGTTTGTGCGAGTTCGCCGAAGTTCATGGTCATGGCATCTTGCTGATAAATAGTCAGCTTCGGCCCTAAAAACGGGTGTGTTTGCAGGCGGGCGGCGAGATCGCGGTCCAGCTCAATGACCGTGAGCTTGTCCAGGCGTTCGCCTACAGGTTCGGTCAACGCTGCCAGGCCCGGGCCGATTTCGACCATAGCCTGACCTTTCTGCGGGTTGATAGCAGAGACAATACTTTCGATCACAAACTGATCGTTGAGGAAGTTTTGCCCGAAACGTTTACGGGCTAAGTGGCCCTGATGGACTCGATTATTCATTGGTATTAACAATCATTTTGATGGCGAGATTAAGCGCCGTAATAAAACTGCCGACATCTGCTTGCCCACGACCCGCAAGTTCAAGCGCGGTGCCGTGATCGACGGATGTGCGAATAAAGGGCAGGCCCAGCGTGATATTCACACCGCGACCAAATCCCTGGTATTTTAGCACGGGGAGACCCTGATCGTGGTACATTGCCAGCACGGCATCCGCGTGGTCGAGATATTTGGGCTGAAACAGCGTATCTGCGGGCAGCGGGCCGTTTAATTTCATCCCCTGCGCACGCAGTTCATCAAGGACCGGAATGAGGGTGTCTATCTCTTCCGTTCCCATATGACCACCTTCACCGGCATGCGGGTTAAGACCGCACACCAGAATATGCGGATCGGCAATGCCAAACTTGGTGCGCAAATCATGATGCAAAATACCGATCACTTCCTTAAGCAGAGCAGGCGTAATGGCATCGGCAACGGCTCTGAGCGGCAAATGAGTGGTTGCCAGGGCAACGCGCAGCGTTTCAGTCGCCAGCATCATGACGACTTTCTTCGCCTGTGAGCGCTCTTCAAAAAACTCGGTATGTCCAGTAAACGGGACGCCTGCGTCATTGATTACGCCCTTGTGCACCGGACCGGTAATCAGCGCCGCAAACTCACCTTGCAGACAACCATCGCAGGCGCGAGCCAGCGTATCCACCACATATTGTCCGTTCTCTACCGCCAACTGACCCGCGATAACAGGCGCCCGCAGAGCAATCGGCAACAGCGTCAACGTACCTGCTGATTGCGGTCTGGCTGGGGTATCTGGAGAGTATGGGAGGAGTGAAAGCGGTAAACCGAGCATTGCTGCCCGGTCACTGAGGAGTGCGGCATCCGCACAGACAACGAGTTCTACAGGCCACTCACGTTGGGCGAGCTGAACCACCAGGTCCGGGCCAATCCCGGCGGGTTCGCCGGGAGTGATCACAACGCGTTGAATACGAGTCATTAGTTGCTCAGAACTTTAACGTAGGCGCTGGCGCGCTGTTCCTGCATCCAGGTTGCCGCTTCTTCCGAGAATTTACGGTTCATCAGCATACGATAAGCTCTGTCTTTCTGCGCCGCGTCAGTTTTATCAACGTTACGCGTGTCCAGCAGCTCGATCAGATGCCACCCGAAAGAGGAGTGCACCGGGGTACTCATCTGGCCTTTGTGAAGTTTGGTCAGCGCATCGCGGAAAGCGGGATCGAAAATATCCGCTGCAGCCCAGCCCAGATCGCCGCCCTGGTTGGCAGAACCCGGATCCTGAGAAAATTCTTTAGCCGCTGCCGCGAAGGTTGTTTTACCGCTCTTAATATCAGCTGCGATTTGTTCCAGCTTCAGACGCGCCTGTTGATCGGTCATGATCGGCGATGGCTTGAGCAGAATATGGCGGGCATGAACTTCAGTCACGGAGATGCTCTGGCTTTGACCACGCATATCGTTAACTTTCAGGATGTGGAAGCCGACACCAGAACGAATTGGGCCGATGATATCGCCTTTTTTCGCGGTGCTTAGCGCCTGGGCAAAGATGCCCGGCAGCTCCTGAATACGTCCCCAACCCATCTGGCCGCCTTTCAGCGCCTGCTGGTCAGCGGAATAGGTGATAGCCAGTTTGCCGAAATCGCTACCGTTACGCGCTTCATCAACAACAGAGCGCGCCTGACTTTCAGCCGCGTTAACCTGGTCAGAAGTTGGGTTTTCCGGTAATGGGATCAGAATGTGGCTCAGGTTCAGCTCGGTGCTGGCATCGTTTTGGTTGCCGACCTGCTGCGCCAGGGCATCCACTTCCTGAGGCAGGATAGTAACGCGACGGCGAACTTCGTTGTTCCGCACTTCAGAGATGGTCATCTCTTTGCGGATCTGGCTACGATAGGTCGAATAGCTTAAGCCATCCTGTGCCAGACGGCTGCGCATCTGATCCAGCGTCATGTTGTTTTGCTTGGCGATGTTGGCAATTGCCTGATCCAGTTGCTCGTCAGAGATTTTAACACCCATCTTCTGACCCATCTGCAGGAGGATTTGATCCATGATCAAACGTTCCAGGATCTGATGACGCAGCGTGGCGTCGTCCGGTAATTGTTGACCAGCCTGACCCGCATTAAGTTTTACTGACTGCATTAAGCCATCGACGTCGCTTTCCAGAACGACGCCGTTATTGACGACGGCTGCGACTTTATCGACTACCTGTGGGGCAGCGAAACTGGTATTCGCGATCATGGCGATACCGAGAAGCAGCGTTTTCCAGTTCTTCATACTTTTTCCATTTCAATTAACCGCAAAGCGGATTACGTTGTAAATCAATCAGATCATAAAGAGCTTTGATACGGTAAAATGTTCGAACGCAACATTTGGTTGGTGCCGAGACCGTAGTTGGAACTCAGGCCGCGTAGTTCGATATTAAAGCCGATCGTGTTGTCATAAATCGCGTGCTGCTGTTTGTCATCCCAGCCGTTCAGCTTACGTTCGTAGCCGAAGCGAATGGCGTAACAGCAGGAGTTGTACTGCAGGCCCAGCATGGAATCTGCTTCTTTGTTCACGTTGGTATCAAAGTAGTAAGCCCCGACAATCGACCAGCGATCGGCGATCGGGAAGCTTGCTACCGCGCCCACCTGTGAAATCCCGTTTTCATATTGTGGTTTAGTCACATCACGGGAAGGCACTGCAGCCTGAATATACTCCGGGCTGGCATAACGGTAGTTCAGCTGCAGCATACGGTTTTCGTCGCGACGATATTCGATGCTGCTGTTGCTGGTTGCGATGCTGTCCAGACGGGTATCGTACTGGATCCCACTGCGTAAACCCCAGCGATCGGAGATGCGCCAGTAGGTGTCACCTGCCCATACCAATGAGCCTGTTTTGTCGTCATTCTCCCATTCGATATGGTCATCGCCGGTGCGAGACTCGGTGAAATAGTAGATTTGACCCACAGAAATATTAAAACGTTCAACGGCAGCGTCATCATAAACGCGAGATGTGACCCCGGTCGTTACCTGGTTGGCAGACGCGATGCGGTCCAGACCGCCATAGGTACGATCACGGAACAGGCCGCTGTAGTCAGATTGCAGCAGGGACGAGTCATAGTTATAGATATGACTTTGGTCGCGATACGGTACATACAGGTACTGCGCACGGGGCTCCAGCGTTTGGGTATAGCCCGGCGCTAACATGTTCATATCGCGCTCGAAGATCATCTTGCCGTCAACTTTAAACTGCGGCATGACGCGGTTGGCTGAATCATCAAGCTTGTTAACGTTACGCGGGTTGCTGTTGTACCAATCCAGGTTAGTCTGCTGATAGTGCGTAGCCAGCAGCTTAGCTTCGGTATTGATACTTCCCCAGTTATTCGACAATGGCAGGTTGATGGTCGGTTCGAGGTGAACACGCGTTGCTTCCGGCATGTTGTCGTTGGTATTAACGAAATGGACTGCCTGACCATAGATACGGGTGTCAAACGGACCCACATCATTCTGGTAGTAGTTGACGTCTAACTGCGGCTGAGCGGAATAGCTACTGTTGTTCTGATCGTCAAAGACCTGGAACTGCTTGGTCGAAACTGTCGCATCAAAGTTTTGTACCGCATAGCCGACGCTGAATTTTTGCGTGGCGTAGCCGTCGGTACTGGAACCGTACTTGTTGTCAAAGTCGTTAAAGTAGCTGGAGTCACTGACCTTGGTGTAGTCGACGTTAAAACGCCACACCTGATCCATTACACCGGCGTGCTGCCAGTAGAACAGCCAGCGGCGGGAATTGTCATCCTTCGGATGTTCATCCTCGTACACTTTATCGGAATTCAGGTAGTCGAACTCCATCAGACCTGCGCCCGCCTGGGTGAGGTAGCGGAATTCGTTCTCCCACATGATACCGCCACGACGGTGCATATAATGCGGCGTGATGGTGGCGTCCATATTGGGCGCAATGTTCCAATAATACGGGAGATAGAACTCAAAATAGTTATTGGTAGAGTATTTTGCGTTCGGGATCAGGAAACCAGAGCGACGCTTATCGCCGACGGGTAACTGTAAATAAGGACTGTAAAATACCGGAACCGGACCCAGTTTAAAACGGGCGTTCCAGATCTCTGCGACCTGTTCTTCACGGTCGTGAATGACTTCGCTACCGACGACGCTCCAGGTATTGGAACCTGGCAGACAAGAGGTGAAGCTACCGTTTTCCAGAATGGTATAGCGGTTTTCCCCACGCTGCTTCATCAGATCGGCTTTTCCGCGCCCCTGACGGCCTACCATCTGATAATCACCTTCCCAGATGTTGGTATCTTTGGTATTCAGATTAGACCAGCCCTTCGGCCCCTTCAGAATAACCTGATTGTCATCATAATGGACATTGCCAAGCGCATCGACGGTACGAACTGGCTCCGGCTGGCCTTCTGCCTGCTTCTGATGAAGCTGCACTTCGTCGGCCTGCAGGCGGCTGTTACCCTGTGCGATGTCCACATTGCCAGTAAACACCGCGTCATCCGGGTAATTCCCTTTCGCGTTGTCAGCAGTGATGGTGACGGGTAATTCATTGGTCTCGCCCTGTACCAGAGGACGGTCATAGCTTGGCACGCCCAGCATACACTGTGAGGCGAGATCGGCTGCCAGACCCTGATGGCTATAGAGGGCGCTGGCAATCATGGTGGCCAGAAGAGTGGGAATACGTTTTTTCATACGTTGTATTTATTGTTCCATCATCAGTAGCGTCGCGCGTGACAAACGGTCACAGCCTAACTTATCTCATCTTCACTTCGCTAGTATTAATCCTGCCCATTTTATCCCGCCACCTTTCAAGCTGCATCTTCGTTTCAGACGAATTGGTCACTGCGTTGCCGCCTTATTGCAACTCGAAATCCTACGGGTATAGCGTTTGTGGTGTTAGGCACGGCATAGAATGACAGGTATGATAATGCAAATTATAGGCGATGTCCCACAATTGACCGCAGCCGTAAATCGGTAAAAGCACCTTATATTGTGGGACATATCCTGGCTGAGAGCAGAAAGATTTGGGGAGTCTATGCAGTATTGGGGAAAGATAATTGGTGTCGCCGTGGCCTTAATGATGGGCGGCGGCTTCTGGGGTGTGGTTCTGGGCCTGTTAGTTGGCCACATGTTCGACAAAGCCCGCATGCGCAAAATGGCGTGGTTTGCCAACCAGCGTGAACGCCAGGCGCTGTTTTTTGCCACCACTTTTGAGGTGATGGGGCATCTGACCAAATCCAAAGGTCGCGTCACGGAAGCCGATATCCATATCGCCAGTCAATTGATGGATCGAATGAATTTGCACGGCGACTCGCGTACCGCCGCGCAACATGCCTTCCGGGTGGGAAAATCGGACAATTACCCATTACGTGAAAAAATGCGTCAGTTTCGCAGCGTCTGTTTTGGTCGCTTCGATCTGATCCGCATGTTTCTGGAGATTCAGATCCAGGCGGCTTTTGCCGATGGGTCGTTGCATCCGAACGAGCGTGAAGTGCTGTATGTGATTGCTGAAGAGTTGGGGATCTCACGTACCCAGTTTGATCAGTTTCTGCGCATGATGCAGGGCGGCGCCCAGTTTGGCGGCGGATATCAGCAGCAGTCCGGCGGCGGTGGCTGGCAGCAGACGCAACGCGGTCCGACGCTGGAAGACGCCTGCAATGTGCTGGGTGTGAAAGCGACCGATGATGCGACCACCATTAAGCGCGCATACCGTAAGCTGATGAGCGAGCACCATCCGGACAAACTGGTGGCGAAAGGCCTGCCGCCAGAAATGATGGAAATGGCGAAGCAAAAAGCGCAGGAAATTCAAAAAGCTTACGAGTTAATTAAAGAACAGAAAGGTTTTAAATAATCGTTATGCCGGGTGGCAGCTAGCGCCTTATCCGGCCTACGTTAATGACTGTAGGCCGGGCAAGCGAAGCCCACCGGCCTAAATGGGACCTGCGTTTAAAAATCTGCCGGAACTTTAAACGTCATACTGTTGCCGTATTCGGGATGCGTGATAGTTAACATCTCTGCGTGCAGCAGCAGGCGCGGCGCTAACGCCAGGGCCTGTGGCGGGGCGTAGAAGCGGTCGCCCAGGATCGGATGCCCTAATGCCAGCATATGCACACGTAACTGGTGGGAGCGTCCGGTAATGGGTTTGAGCACGACCCGGGCGGTGTTATCTTCCGCAAACTCCACCACTTCATACTCGGTCTGCGCCGATTTTCCGGTCTCATAACACACTTTCTGCTTTGGCCGATTCGGCCAGTCGCAAATCAGCGGTAAATCAACCAGCCCCTCGGCCGGAGCGGGATGTCCCCAGACGCGTGCGACATACTGTTTCTTCGGCTCGCGTTCGCGAAACTGGCGCTTTAGCTCGCGCTCTGCCGCTTTAGTTAGCGCCACTACAATCACGCCGCTGGTTGCCATATCCAGACGATGTACGGATTCAGCCTGCGGATAATCGCGCTGAATACGCGTCATCACGCTGTCTTTGTGTTCATCCAGACGACCCGGCACGGACAACAAGCCGCTCGGCTTGTTGACCACCATAATGTGCTCATCCTGATACAGGATAACCAGCCAGGGTTCCTGCGGCGGATTATAGTTTTCCATCCCCATGTCTGGCTCCGTTACTGATGCGTCACGACGATCAGGCGCAGGGCATCCAGACGCCATCCCGCCTGATCCAGGCTTTCCATCACCAGCTGACGATTGCTTTCAATGGCGCTGAGTTCGTCATCACGGATGTTCGGGTTAACGGCACGCAGCGCTTCCAGACGGGAGAGTTCAGCCGTCAGCTTCTCGTCCGCCTCTTTACGCGCCGCGTCGATCAGCGCGCGGGCCGATTTTTCTACCTGCGCTTCACCGAGTTGCAGAATGGCATGCACATCCTGCTGTACGGCGTTGACCAGTTTACTGCCGGTGTGGCGGTTAACGGCACTGAGCTGACGGTTAAAGGTTTCGAATTCAACCTGCGCGGCAAGGTTGTTGCCGTTTTTGTCCAGCAGCATGCGTACCGGGGTTGGCGGCAGGAAGCGGTTTAACTGCAGCTGTTTTGGCGCTTGCGCTTCAACGACGTAGACCAGTTCAACCAGCAGAGTACCGACTGGTAATGCTTTGTTTTTCAGCAAAGAAATGGTGCTGCTTCCGGTGTCGCCGGAGAGGATCAGATCCAGACCATTACGGATCAGCGGATGCTCCCAGGTAATAAACTGCGCGTCTTCACGCGACAGGGCAACATCACGCTCAAACGTAATGGTACAGCCATCTTCCGGCAGCCCTGGGAAATCCGGCACCAGCATATGATCGGACGGTGTCAGCACGATCAAATTGTCGCCACGGTCATCCTGATTAATACCAACGATAACAAACAGGTTCATGGCGAAGGCGATCAGGCTGGTATCGTCGTCCTGTTCTTCAATACTCTCAGCCAGCGCCAGCGCTTTTTCGCCGCCGTTAGAGTGGATCTCCAGCAGGCGATCGCGACCTTGCTCCAGCTGTGCTTTCAGCGCGTCATGCTGTTCGCGACAGGTTTTGATCAGATCGTCAAAGCCATCGGTGTTTTCTGGCTCAGCCAGGTAGCCGATCAGATTGTTATATACCGTGTCATAGATGGTACGTCCGGTCGGGCAAGTGTGTTCGAACGCATCCAGACCTTCGTGGTACCAACGCACCAGCACGGATTGCGCGGTTTTTTCCAGGTATGGAACGTGGATCTGGATATCATGCACCTGACCAATACGGTCCAGACGGCCAATACGCTGTTCCAGCAGGTCCGGATTGAACGGCAGATCAAACATCACCAGATGGCTGGCGAACTGGAAGTTACGCCCTTCGGAGCCGATTTCAGAGCACAGCATCACCTGGGCGCCGCTATCTTCTTCGCTAAACCAGGCCGCAGCGCGGTCACGTTCAATGATCGACATCCCTTCATGGAATACGGCGGCGCGGATACCTTCGCGCTCGCGCAGAACCTGCTCCAGCTGAAGCGCAGTGGTGGCTTTCGCACAGATGACCAGAACTTTTTGCGAGCGGTGGCTGGTCAGGTAGCCCATCAGCCATTCCACGCGCGGGTCAAAGTTCCACCAGGTGCCGGTGTCGCCTTCGAATTCCTGATAAATCTGCTCCGGGTAGAGCATGTCGCGCGCGCGGTCTTCCGCGCTCTTACGCGCGCCCATAATGCCGGAGACTTTAATGGCCGTCTGGTATTGGGTTGGCAACGGCAATTTGATGGTATGCAGCTCGCGTTTCGGGAAGCCTTTCACACCGTTACGGGTATTTCGGAACAGCACGCGGCTGGTGCCGTGGCGGTCCATCAGCATCGAAACCAGCTCCTGACGCGCGCTCTGGGCGTCTTCGCTGTCGCTGTTTGCCGCCTGCAATAACGGCTCAATGTCCTGTTCGCCAATCATGTCACCTAACATGTTCAGCTCATTGTTACTCAGCTTGTTGCCAGCCAGTAACATGGCGACGGCATCGGCGACCGGACGGTAATTTTTCTGTTCTTCAACAAACTGGGCGAAATCGTGGAAGCGGCTTGGATCCAGTAGACGCAGGCGCGCAAAGTGGCTTTCCAGGCCCAGCTGTTCCGGCGTTGCGGTCAGCAGCAGGATGCCTGGTACGCGCTCTGCCAGCTGTTCAACGGCCATATATTCACGGCTGGGCGCGTCTTCGCTCCACACCAGGTGATGGGCTTCATCGACAATCAGCAGATCCCATTCGGCATCACACAGGTGCTCCAGACGCTGTTTACTGCGACGGGCAAAGTCCAGCGAACAGATAACCAACTGTTCGGTTTCAAACGGGTTGTAGGCATCGTGCTGCGCTTCTGCATAACGCTCATCATCAAACAGCGCAAAGCGCAGGTTGAAACGACGCAGCATTTCGACCAGCCACTGGTGCTGTAACGTCTCCGGGACGATGATCAGAACGCGCTCCGCGGCGCCTGACAGCAGTTGTTGATGCAGGATCATCCCTGCTTCAATGGTTTTACCTAAACCCACTTCGTCTGCCAGCAACACGCGAGGGGCATGACGACGGCCGACATCATGGGCAATGTTGAGCTGGTGGGGGATCAGGCTGGTACGTTGACCACGCAAACCACTCCACGGCATACGGTACTGTTCGCTCTGAAATTTACGTGCGCGATAGCGCAGCGCAAAGCGGTCCATACGGTCAATCTGGCCGGCAAACAGGCGATCCTGGGGTTTACTGAAAACCAGTTTGCTGTCGAGCAGCACTTCACGCAGCGTTACACCGGTTTCTTCGGTATCAAGGCGGGTTCCGATATA
Source organism: Citrobacter braakii (assembly GCF_002075345.1). GTDB lineage: Bacteria > Pseudomonadota > Gammaproteobacteria > Enterobacterales > Enterobacteriaceae > Citrobacter > Citrobacter braakii. Next base: position 159,149 of record NZ_NAEW01000006.1, on the reverse strand, counting down.
GGCAAGCAGGCCGTTTTCTTCTTTTACTTCATCGACATGCAGTTGCCAGCCTTCATGGCTCGTGATCGTGTCACCAGGATTGAACATCACGCGGGTCACGGGGGAATCACTGCGCGCATACAGACGGTTTTCACCCGTCGATGAGAAAAGTAAAGTGACGGTTCGCGCATCCATGGCGACAACAGTACCAAGTCCCAATTCGCTTTCTGTATCGCTGATCCAGCGTTGACCAAGTGTAAAAGGCATATATGTTCGGCTCTATATCTTTAATTGCAGGCAATACTCGTCATTTTCCGGGCTAGTCCCCGTTATTGAGAGCATACGACCCCGCTACCAGGCTAATAAATCAGTGGTAGGGGTGTTAAATGGGTCCAGGAATGGAAAGGGCGCTATGGTACTGGATGGCGGCGGTTTCGTCACGCGTCAAAATAACCCCAGTTGTCCTGTGAGTAGTGTAGCAAAATTATCGTCAATAAAGGGAAGAATTCCCTCGGCAACCGGCTGGATCTGGCGGGTCAGATAATGCTCGTAATCAAGTGCAGATAGCTGATAATCAACAGGTTCAGGTCCATTTATCGTCCAGACATATTTAATCGTGCCACGATTCTGATACTGCTGCGGACGCCCCAGTTTGACGTTCTGCTCATCGGCGAGCCGCGCGGCGCGAACGTGCGGCGGAACATTCCGCTGGTATTCGCTCAACGGGCGGCGCAGGCGTTTGCGGTACACCAGGTGTTCATCCAGTTCACCCGCCATCAGACGGTCGATAGTCTCGCGAACAAACTCTTGATAAGGCTCGTTACGAAAAATTCGCAGGTACAGCTCCTGCTGAAACTGCTGGGCCAGCGGCGTCCAGTCGGTTCGTACCGTTTCCAGACCTTTAAAGACCATGCGTTGCTCAGCACCTGACTGAATCATTCCGGCGTAGCGTTTTTTGCTGCCGGTATCTGCACCGCGAATCGTCGGCATCAGAAAGCGACAAAAGTGGGTTTCAAATTCCAGCTCCAGCGCGCTGGTCAGGTTTTGCTGCTTCAGCGATTGCGCCCACCAGTTGTTGACATAGCTTACCAGCTCCCGACCAATCCGGGCCGCATCGTCTTCCGAGTGCGCCTTTTTAAGCCAGACAAAGGTGGAGTCGGTGTCGCCATAGATGACGTCGTAACCCTGAGCCTCAATCAGCGCTTTGGTCTGACGCATGATCGCGTGACCGCGCATGGTGATAGACGAAGCCAGCCTCGGGTCGAAAAAGCGGCAGGCGGTGGTGCCAAGCACGCCGTAAAACGCGTTCATGATGATTTTCAGCGCCTGTGAGAGCGGCTTATTGCCGCGGCGTTTGGCTTCATCGCGCCCATGCCAGATCTGGGTAACAATTTCCGGCAGACAGTGCTTTTCGCGTGAGAACCAGGCGTCAAGGAACCCCTCGGTACTGTGTTCCCGATCCGGCTGTGCCATCCCTTCGATAAGTCCCACTGGATCGATCAAAAAAGTACGAATAATTGACGGGTACAGGCTTTTGTAATCCAGCACCAGCACGGAGTCGTACAAACCCGGGCGCGAGTCCATCACGTAGCCACCGGGGCTGGCGTGCGCGGGAACCTCCCCCAGATTCGGTGCCACATAGCCCGCCCGGTGCATTCGCGGTAGGTAGAGATGGCCGAAGGCGGCAACGGAACCGCCGTGCCGGTCGACCGGCAGGCCGTTTACCGTCGATCGTTCCAGCAAAAATGGCATGATCTCGGTTTTATGAAAAATACGCGTGACCAGCTCACAGTCTTTGAGATTGTAGGTGGCGAGTGCGGGCTTATCCTGGGCAAACCGGCGATCTATTTCGTCCATCCTGTCCCAGGGATTATCTATCGACTTCCCTTCGCCCAGCAGCTCCTGTGACACCGTTTCCAGCGAAAAGGATGAGAAATTCCAGAATGCGGATTTAAGCGCCTCAATGCCGTCGATAATCAGGCGACCTTTAGCCTGCGCGAAGAATACGCCGTTTTTGAAGCCATGTTCGCGCCACTCCAGCTCGCTATTGTCACGGCCAAAACGCAGGGGAATGCGGTAACGTTCAGCATGCTTTTGCAGGACGCGTAAATCGAATTGCACGACGTTCCAGCCGATTACCACATCAGGATCGTGACGGGCAATCCAGTCGTTGAGCTTTTCCAGTAACTGCGGGCGGCTTGCGACATATTCAAGTTCAAAATCCAGCGCTGAGGCATCGCCGTTTGCCGGACCGAGCATGTAGACAATACGCTGCCCACAGCCTTCAAGGCCGATACAGTAGAGTTCGCCGTGGCGCGTGGTTTCGATATCCAGCGAGACCCATTTCAGCGGCGGTCGATAGTCAGGGTTTGGCTTCAATCGGGCATTGACCAGCGTACCGTTGTGTCTGTCGCCTTCAACCCACACAGGTGAGGTGATAAAACGCTCCATCAGATACCGTTCCGGCGGACGCACGTCGGCCTCGTAGACGGTAATTGCGTTTTCACGCAGCAGCTTTTCCAGCCGCATGAGCTGGCGATGTGAGCGGCAATACAGGCCGGAAACGGGCTGGCGGTGGAAGTCTTGCAATTGCAGCGGCGTCAGACGATAGCCGTTTTCATTGCGTAATAATGACGCTACGCGAGGAACCTGACTGACAGGAATAAACGCGACCGACTCCTGAGGCGCGAGCGTGACCTGTAGCGGCCCGTCGTCCGTAGCCAGCCAGAATGTGACCTCAGTTCCCTGCGGGGTGTCCCGCCAGTGCCGGGTTAAAATAAAGCCTGCCTGCGCCACGCTGCGTACCCATTAAAAAACCAGGCATTATTATAGCCTGGTTTACACGATTGTACTGTTATTTTGTACAGTTAAAAATGAGAGCTGCGGGAAGTTATTGTGACAGTAACAGTAAAATGCCCTCCGCAGTAAAAGTGTTACAGGATAGGCTTTGATATTTAATAAATGAATGCCTTAATTGAAAACTCTTCCTTTAATTATTTTATTGGCCTGTCATGGCTATTTGTATCTATTATTCTTTTGTAATTATATTTGTTTCATAAATTGGAAGTCCGTTTCAGGATTTTTATGTCATTTTCGGAATCGTGCTCGTACGGTTTTGTTACTCATCCCTCGGTTCAGGAAAAATGGTTATTTTTTTTATTTGTTTTTATTCATGGTTAGTGTAACTATTTTAATCAAACACTCGGGTTACCAGATTGAATATAATATATTTTTATGGCTTGCTATTGTCTGGATAAAAACGGATTTTCGGTTCGATTTCGTCGGGAATATCTCTCTGTATAATTTGATTTTTATCGCTGAATATAATTTTATTCATCTGATAGCTCGGGTGTTTTATATCAATAGTTTGGGTGCGTAGTGTTATGGAGGCCTATTATGGATATTTATACTCAGGCGTTACAGGTAGGATATGATCACTATTTATTTGTTAATACTCAGTTATCTAACCCTACTATTAAATCAGTAAGTCAATATATTGAGTATAGAACGTGGTCAGGTCAAATTTGGCGTACTGAGGTTATTGAACGTGGGAATGCTTTCTTTCACTGGCAAGGGCATGACAGAATAAATGGTCATCGTGATACGGTGATTAATTATCTGTTGAATGGACAGCGCTGGCAGTCAACGATTACAGATTACATTTTCTTTCATTCACTGGATGGTGAAGAGGCGCAGGGACATTATGACAACGTGATTAAATACGTTTGTGCTAATAACTGTGTGTATCGAAGTGCGTTTGCGGAATATATAAAGGAATAACCAGAGAGCGCGCCACCGAGATTTCGGGCGCGCTCAGATTGTTTTCACTGGCCGTAGTAGGCTTTTGCGCCGTGTTTACGCAGGTAGTGTTTATCTAACAGGGTTTGCTGCATATCCGGCAATTGCGGCGCGAGCTGGCGACAGAAGATCCCCATGTAGGCGACTTCTTCCAGCACGATGGCGTTGTGTACCGCATCTTCGGCGTTTTTTCCCCACGCAAACGGACCGTGAGAGTGCACCAGCACGCCAGGCATCTGCGAAGCGTCAATGCCTTGTTTCTCAAAGGTTTCAACGATCACGTTACCGGTTTCCCACTCATATTCGCCGTTGATTTCTTCCTCGGTCATTTTCCGTGTGCAGGGAATCGATCCGTAGAAATAGTCCGCATGAGTGGTACCCGTGGCTGGAATCGACTGGCCCGCCTGCGCCCAGATGGTCGCATGACGCGAATGGGTATGAACAATGCCGCCAATGGTCGGGAATGCCTGATACAGCAGACGGTGCGTTGGGGTATCAGAGGAGGGTTTCTTCGCACCTTCTACAACCTCACCGGTGGCGATACTGACTACGACCATATCTTCTGCGGTCATAACGCTGTAATCGACCCCGGAAGGTTTTATCACAAACACGCCGCGCTCGCGATCGACGGCACTCACGTTCCCCCAGGTCAAGGTAACCAGGTGGTGCTTAGGCAACGCCAGATTGGCTTCCAGCACCTGACGTTTGAGATCTTCTAACATGTTGATTCCTCTGTGCCGGATGGCGGGCAAGCGCAGAGCCATCCGGCAACAACATAATTAACGTTTAAAACCGTAATAGACGTCGTTCCAGCGCAGCGCGTCCTTAAAGGCCGGCAGGCGGGTATCGTTGTCGATCACGGCGATCTCGATATCGTGCATTTCAGCGAACTGGCGCATATCGTTCAGATCCAGCGCGTGGCTGAAGACGGTGTGGTGCGCGCCACCGGCCAGGATCCAGGCTTCAGATGCGGTCGGCAGATCAGGCTGGGCTTTCCACAATGCGTTAGCCACCGGCAGTTTCGGCAGGGAGTGCGGTGTTTGAACCGTGTCGATGCAGTTAACCAGCAGACGATAGCGATCGCCAAGATCGATCAGGCTGGCAACGACTGCCGGGCCAGTTTTGGTGTTGAAGATCAAACGAGCGGGATCGTCTTTACCACCAATGCCGAGATGCTGAACATCGAGGATCGGTTTATCTTCCACCGCGATGGACGGGCACACTTCCAGCATGTGCGAGCCGAGCACCAGATCGTTGCCTTTCTCGAAGTGGTAGGTGTAATCCTCCATAAATGAGGTGCCGCCCTGCAGACCGGTTGACATCACCTTCATGATGCGAAGCAGAGCGGCGGTTTTCCAGTCGCCTTCGCCCGCAAAGCCGTAGCCTTGCTGCATCAGACGCTGTACGGCCAGACCCGGGAGCTGTTTCAGGCCGTGTAAATCTTCAAATGTCGTGGTAAAGGCGTGGAATCCGCCCTGTTCCAGGAAGCGCTTCATCCCCAGTTCAATACGGGCCGCTTCCAGTACGTTTTGACGTTTCTCACCGTGGACTTGCGTTGCCGCCGTCATGGTGTAGGTGCTTTCATACTCATCGATTAGCGCGTTGATTTCGCCGTCGCTAATGGAGTTCACTACCTGCACCAGATCGCCTACGGCCCAGGTATTTACCGAGAAGCCGAATTTGATCTGCGCAGCGACTTTATCGCCATCGGTGACCGCGACTTCACGCATGTTGTCGCCAAAACGGCAGACTTTCAGATGGCGGGTATCCTGTTTGGACACGGCCTGGCGCATCCAGGAGCCAATGCGTTCGTGCGCTTGTTTGTCCTGCCAGTGACCGGTGACCACGGCGTGCTGCTGACGCATACGTGCGCCGATGAAGCCGAATTCACGGCCGCCGTGCGCGGTCTGGTTCAGGTTCATAAAGTCCATATCAATGCTGTCCCACGGCAGGGCGGCGTTGAACTGGGTATGGAATTGCATCAGCGGCTTGTTGAGGATAGTCAGACCGTTAATCCACATTTTGGCCGGAGAGAAAGTGTGCAGCCAGACCACCAGACCTGCGCAGCGATCATCGTAGTTAGCGTCACGACAAATAGCGGTAATCTCGTCAGGTGAAGTACCCAGCGGTTTTAAAACCAGTTTGCAGGGCAGTTTAGCTTCAGTATTCAGCGCGTTAACGACGTGCTCGGCATGTTGGGTTACCTGACGCAGGGTTTCAGGGCCATACAGATGCTGGCTACCAATCACAAACCACACTTCATAGTTATCAAAAATCGTCATTGTCGTGTCCTTAATGTGTCAGGGTTGCCTGGTCTACCGGGGTTTGTTGCGCCGGAGCGGCAGTCGGAAGGTATTGTTGTTCAGCGCTAACCGCCCACTGCTGGTAGCGGCGGTAAAGCTGTTCAAAACGTTGAGCCTGCTCTGGTCGAGGTTGCAGCGTGTTTTCCACGGCGCTTGCCATCTGTTGCTGAGCGGCTGGGATATCGGTGTGTACTTTCGCGGCAACGGCGGCAAAGATAGCTGCACCGAGTGCGCAGCACTGGTCTGAAGCGACAATCTGTAGCGGACGGTTGAGCACGTCACAGCAGGCCTGCATGATGACCGGATTTTTACGGGCGATGCCGCCTAGCGCCATTACGTTGTTAACCGCAATGCCTTGTTCGGTGAAGCATTCCATGATGGCGCGTGCACCAAAGGCGGTGGCGGCAATCAGACCGCCGAACAGCGCTGGCGCGTCGGTTGCCAGATTCAGATCGGTAATCACTCCTTTCAAACGCTGGTTGGCATTGGGCGTACGGCGACCGTTGAACCAGTCGAGCACCACCGGCAGGTGATCCAGCGACGGATTTCTCGCCCAGGCTTCGGTTAGCGCTGGTAGCAGCTGTTTTTGGCTGGCTTTAATCTGGGTCTTCAGCTCCGGGTGTTGCGCGGCAAGCTGCTCCAGCGGCCAGCTCAGCACACGGCTAAACCAGGCATAGATATCGCCGAACGCGGACTGGCCTGCCTCGAGGCCAATAAAATGCGGCACCACGCTGCCATCAACCTGGCCGCAAATGCCTTTCACCGCGCGCTCGCCGACGCTGTGTTTGTCAGCAATCAGAATGTCGCAGGTCGACGTGCCAATGACTTTCACCAGCGTATTGGGCTGTGCGCCCGCGCCGACCGCGCCCATATGGCAGTCAAAAGCGCCGCCTGCAATCACCACGCTTTCCGGTAGTCCCAGACGCTGCGCCCACTCGGCGCACAGGGTGCCAACCGGCAGGTCGGCTGTGAAGGTATCGGTAAACATCGGGTATTGCAGATGGCGGTTGAGGATGGGGTCGAGTTCGTCAAAGAAACTGGCTGGCGGTAGACCACCCCAGCTTTCATGCCACAGTGATTTATGCCCGGCGCTGCAGCGACCGCGACGAATATCCTGTGGACGTACGGTATTAGAGAGCAGGGCCGGAACCCAGTCGCACAGTTCAATCCACGAAACCGCGGCCTCGGCAACCGCGTGGTCCTGACGGGTCACATGCAGGATTTTGGCCCAGAACCATTCGCTGGAATAAATACCGCCGATATAGCGGGAGTAATCGATCTTGCCCGGTGTGTGGCACAGACGGGTAATTTCTTCAGCTTCTTCTACTGAGGTGTGATCTTTCCACAGGATAAACATTGCATTTGGGTTTTCAGCGAACTCCGGACGCAACGCCAGTACGTTGCCGTCGGCATCGATGGGGGCCGGGGTTGAACCGGTGCTGTCAACGCCAATCCCGACCACTTCCGCACGCTGTTTAACGCTCAGTTCGGCCAGCACGGTTTTCAGCGCCGCTTCCATTGATTCAATGTAGTCGCGTGGATGATGGCGAAACTGGTTGTTTGGGCCATCGCAATACTGTCCTTCCTGCCAACGTGGGTACCACTCTACGCTGGTGGCGATTTCTTCACCGGTGGCACATTCCACTGCCAAAGCGCGTACTGAATCACTGCCAAAATCGAGGCCAATTGCAATCGCCATCGTCTTACTCCATCCAAAAATACGGGTATGGATAAACAGTAGTTAGTAGGGATAAAAACCGTCAGGCAGGATTCGCTAATCTTATGGACTAAAATGCTGTGGCATCACAAAGTGTGACGCCGTGCAAATAATCAATGTGGACATTTCTGCCGTAGTTATAGACACTTTTGTTAGCCGATTTTAACGTTGGCGCAGTACATATTTTTTACAAAGTGCTTTTCACAAGCGGGGTTGATGGTCCATTACCGCAAACACAGCGGCCCGCAGGGGCGACGGCAATGATGTCTGGCGTAATATGGACAAATTGTTTCTTAGCAGAACATAGGGAGTATTGAAATTATGGCTGAAACGCAAAACGATCCCCTGCTGCCAGGCTATTCGTTTAATGCGCATTTGGTGGCCGGATTAACCCCCATCGAGGCGAACGGATACCTGGATTTTTTTATCGACAGGCCGCTGGGTATGAAGGGCTATATCCTCAATCTCACTATCCGTGGCGAAGGGGTTATCAATAATCAGGGCAAACAATTTGTCTGCCGGCCTGGCGATATTTTGCTGTTTCCGCCCGGAGAAATTCACCACTACGGACGCCATCCTGATGCCAGCGAGTGGTATCACCAGTGGGTTTACTTTCGCCCACGCGCCTACTGGCAGGAGTGGCTGACCTGGCCGGCCATTTTTGCCCAGACTGGATTCTTTCGCCCGGATGAAGCACATCAGCCGCATTTTAACGAACTGTTTGGGCAGATAATCAACGCCGGGCAGGGAGAAGGTCGCTATTCCGAACTGCTGGCGATTAATTTACTGGAGCAGTTATTGCTCCGACGTATGGAAGCCATTAATGAATCGCTGCATCCCCCCATGGACAACCGCGTGCGCGACGCCTGCCAGTACATCAGCGATCACCTGGCGGACAGTAATTTTGATATTGCCAGCGTCGCACAGCACGTCTGCCTGTCGCCTTCCCGTTTGTCGCATCTGTTCCGTCAGCAGTTGGGTATCAGCGTATTAAGCTGGCGCGAGGATCAGCGTATCAGCCAGGCCAAGCTATTGCTGAGTACCACTCGTATGCCCATTGCTACGGTAGGGCGCAATGTTGGCTTTGACGATCAGCTCTATTTTTCTCGCGTTTTCAAAAAATGTACCGGCGCCAGTCCGAGCGAGTTTCGCGCCGGATGTGAATAAAAAGTGAATGATGTGTCCTGAAAGTTGTCATAACTCGCAATCTATTCAGACAATTGATGGCTTGACGAAGTTGAGACGGGTTATCAAAATCCCTGCTTCGTAAATCTGACGGACACATTATGCAAGCATTGCTGGAACACTTTATTCTTCAGTCCGCCCTGTACTCCCTGATCGCCGTACTGCTGGTGGCCTTTCTGGAGTCGCTGGCGCTGGTTGGTCTGATTCTGCCCGGTACCGTGATGATGGCGGGGCTGGGGGCGCTGATTGGCAGTGGCGAACTGAACTTCTGGCATGCCTGGCTTGCGGGCATCATTGGTTGCCTGTTGGGGGACTGGATCTCTTTCTGGTTGGGCTGGCGCTTTAAAAAGCCGCTGCACCGTTGGTCGTTCATGAAAAAGAACAAGGCGTTGCTGGATAAAACCGAGCACGCGCTGCATCAGCACAGCATGTTTACCATTCTGGTGGGGCGTTTTGTGGGACCGACGCGTCCGCTGGTGCCAATGGTGGCGGGCATGCTGGATCTGCCTGTCGCTAAATTTATCGTCCCGAATATTATTGGCTGCGTGCTGTGGCCGCCGTTCTACTTCCTGCCGGGGATCCTGGCGGGGGCGGCAATTGATATTCCTTCTGAGATGCAGAGCGGGGATTTTAAATGGTTGCTGCTGGCGACGGCGCTGTTGCTATGGGTAGGGGGCTGGTTTTGCTGGCGACTGTGGCGTAGCGGCAAAGCGGCAGTCGATCGCTTAACCGCGTATTTCCCCCGCAGCCGTTTACTGTATCTGGCGCCGTTGACGCTTGGGATCGGCGTGGTCGCGCTGGTGGCGTTACTGCGCCATCCGCTGATGCCGGTGTATATTGATATTCTGCGTAAAGTCGTGGGTTTCTGACGATTCTTTTGCCGGATGGCGCTGACGCTTATCCGGCCTGGGAAATCAATCACTCGGCTTTGATGCCCAAGAGCGTCGAGGCGCTGGCCTGACCGCTTAATAACTCATCCGTTTTGCCCTGCCAGGCGATGCGCCCGTCGGCGACCACAATCGAACGGGACGCAATTCGCGCCGCATCTTCTACACTGTGGGACACCATCAGTAAGGTAAGCTGTTTATCGCGACAGACTTCAGCAACCAGCGTTAACATCTCCTGGCGCAGGGCGGGATCGAGCGCAGAGAACGGTTCATCAAGCAGCAAAATGGGTTGTTCCCGCACCAGGCAACGCGCCAGCGCTACGCGCTGTCGCTGACCGCCGGAAAGCTCACCGGGGAGGCGCTCCAGCAGTGAGTCAATCCCCATTTGCTGGGCGATGTGATGCATTTTCTCCCGCTGCGATGCGTTCAGCTTCAATCCCGGGTTAAGGCCCAGGCCGATGTTTTGCTGCACGCTCAGGTGGCTGAACAGGTTATTTTCCTGAAACAGCATCGAAACGGGGCGACGTGATGGAGGCGTGGCGGTGTGATCTTCACCTTCAATCAACATGGTACCGCTGGCAGGCGTGAGAAAGCCGGCGATCAGATTCAGCAGCGTACTTTTCCCGGCGCCGCTGGGCCCGAGGATCGCGACCTGCTCACCGCGTGCGATCGACAGCGTAAAGCGCATCGGCAAATGGTGATAAAGCCATGTGATATCAATCAGTTTTAACATTTCGACCCGGCAATTTCTCAATAACAGTAAACAGCGTAAAGCACAGGATCAGCAGCAATAACGCCGTAACTGCGCCATCCTGACTGCGATAAGAGCCAATCTGCTGATATAAATAAAACGGCAGGGTGCGGAAATCCTCATTACCGAATAGCGCAACCACGCCAAAATCGCCAATCGACAGCACGCAGGCAAAAGCCATCGCCTGCGCCAGCGGGCGCTTCAGGGCGCGCAGTTCAACCACTTTCAGGCGCGACCATCCCTCAATTCCCAACGACTGGCACAACATACTGTAGCGGGTGGTGACGTCCCGCATTGGGTTTTCCAGCACCTTCAGCGCGTAAGGGATCGCCATCAGCGCATTGGTAAAAATGACAATGCCGTCGGCTGATTCGGGGAGTCCAATGGTGTTATTGAGCAGCAGAAAGAAGCCGGTTGCCAGCACGATGCCCGGCATGGCGAGGATCATCATGCCGCTAAGTTCCAGCATCTGACCCGCCAGCACCTGCTGTCGGGCACGCAGTTCACGACTGCTCCATAACAGCATCATGGTGAGAACTACGCACAACGCACCTGCCGCCAGCGCAATGCGCAGCGAGGTTCCCAGTGCGTGCCACAGTACAGGTTGCTTAAGAACATCCAGCATATGGCGGTTAATACCATCGACAATTACCGCCAGCAGCGGCGGCAGCAGTAGCAGCAGGGCCAGAATAATCAGCAGTGCGTCTGCCAGGCGGCTGTGCAGATGATCGTCGGGATCGCGCCAGCCCTGAACCAGCGTGGTACCGGGGGCGATGGCGCGGCTCAGACGTTGGCTGAAGAGCACCAGCGCTAAACAACAAACCATCTGGATCAACGCCAGCATGGCGGCGCGGGCGGGATCGTAATCAAAGTTCAGCGCCTGATAAATCGCCAGCTCGATGGTTGTGGCCTGCGGTCCACCGCCCAGTGACAAAACAGTGGCGAAGCTGGCGAAACAGAGCATAAAGATGAGCGCCGCGACGGGAAGAATTTGCCGACGCAGCCACGGCCATTCAACAAAGCGGAAGAAATGCCAGCCGCGCAGACCCAACTGAGCGGCTAACTGTCGCTGTTCGCCGGGAATATTCTCCAGCGACTGCAACAGCAGACGACTGGCCATCGGCAGATTGAAAAAGACGTGCGCCAGCAGAATGCCCTGCAGACCGTACGGCGAAAACGTCCATTCCAGCCCGAATGTATGCCAGATCGAGGCCAGCCAGCCCTGACGACCGTACACGCTAAGAATACCGAAGACCGCGACCAGCACTGGCAGGATTAACGTCATCGCGCACAGGCGCAGCAGCGCCAGTCGTCCTGGAAAACGGCGGCGATAGAGCGCTCTGGCAAGGAAAATCGCCGGGATGACCGACAACACTGCGGATAAAAAAGCCTGCCAGAAAGAAAAGCGCACCACGTGCCACAGGTAGTCGTCTTGCCACAGTGAGAGCCACTCCCCCCGTGGGGCGTTAAACCACAGCGCCAGAAACGCGGCCAGGGCAACGGCCACCATCAGCGTGGCGGCGGTAAGCCCTGGAACCAGCCAGCCGGAAATTAACGGCTGACGGCGCGTTGCCATTCGCTAATCCATGCCTGGCGTTGAGCCGCAACCTGCTGCGGCGTAAATTCCAGCGCGGTGGCTGGCTTATTCAGTTGCTCGAATCCAGAAGGCAGGGCGACCGGGGTTACCGGATACATCCAGTTGCCGGTCGGAATCGCATTCTGGAAGGCTGGAGACACCATAAACTTGAGGAATTTCTCGGCCAGTTCCGGCTGTTTGCTGGCCGCAGTACGGGCGGCGACTTCCACTTGCAAATAGTGGCCTTCGCTAAAGTTGGCTGCGGCGTAGTTGTCTTTTTTCTCGGCGATGATGTGATAGGCCGGGGAGGTGGTGTAGCTGAGTACCAGATCGCTTTCGCCTTTCAGGAACAGGCCGTAGGCTTCACTCCAGCCCTTGGTGACCGTGACGGTTTTTGCCGAAAGCGCGCGCCAGGCCTCCGGCGCCTTATCGCCATAGACTTTCTGCATCCATAGCAGCAGGCCCAGCCCCGGCGTGCTGGTACGCGGGTCCTGATAAATGACGCGCCATTTTTGATCGCTCTCTACCAGTTCTTTCAGGCTTTTGGGCGGATTCTTCAGCTTGTTCTTATCATAAACGAAGGCGAAATAGCCGTAATCAAACGGAACGAAGGTATCGTTTTTCCAGCCGCCGGGCACGTTTACGGCTTCACTTGCTACACCGCTTTTGGCAAACAGTTTGGTTTGGGTGGCGGCTTCCAGAAGGTTGTTATCGAGGCCCAGTACGACGTCAGCTTTACTGTTTTTTCCTTCCATGCGCAGGCGGTTAAGCAGCGAGACGCCATCTTCCAGCGCGACCAGTTTCAGTTCACAGTTGCAGTCAGCTTCAAAGGCTTTTTTTATTGTCGGGCCCGGGCCCCAGTCAGCTGCGAACGAGTCGTAGGTATATACGGTCAGTACAGGTTTGGCGAAAGCAGGCGCTGCGCACAGCAGTAAAAGCGGAAGACATTTTTTAAACACTTTGCACCTCATAAAGTTGGGTGGCAAAGGACTTGAGTTGCAGCCTCAAATCCCTTCGCCGGCATTATCCGGATCAGGTTCGACGGGTATCTCTCAGCCCATACACTTCATCATTCACGCTGCCTCTGTGTTGGCTGCGTTACTCGGCCCATCTCCGGGCCTCGCCCCTTCGGGGCCGCTGCAAGCAGCGTTCAAATCTGCTCCCGGCAGATTTGTCGCTCACCCCAGTCACATAGTTATCTATGCTCCTGGGGACTCACTCGCTTGCCGCCTTGATGCAGCCTGAATGATTTTGTGTATGTTTTTATTTAGCACCCCGTTGAGAACGGCGTTAGTGTAATGATTTTGTTGCTATGCGGCAATCAAGAGCCGGATCTAAGGATCCGGTGGTGCAAACCACGCTGATTTAAAATCAAACCAGCCGAGGGTATTCATGCGTAACCCGCGCATACTGCGCTGCCCCTGAATGATCAGCCAGTGGTGGATTAATGGCACAATGGCCTTTGTGGCGAGCAGCTGTTGGCACCATGCCGCCAGGCTCATTTCGCCCGTCCGCCAGCGGGCCGCATCGTTTTCCCAGTCCCGCGAGATACAGTTTTGCAGTAACGGGACTTCGCACAAATGGGCGAACAGCGAGAAATCCAGCGGTAGGGTAAAGTTGGCGCTGTTGAGCCAGATATCACTGACGATTTCACCCGCATGCCATTGATCGTAGTCGATCTCCTGAATATTTAACTGTACCTGATGCTCTGCCAGCAACGTCTTCATGATCTGCGCGATAATCCGATGTTCGATGTGATCGCGATAGTAGGTGATCGTCAGCGTTTCCAGTCCGGCGGGTTTTTCACCATGGCCGGGTTTGGCATGGTGCCAGCGGGGGAGCAAACCGTAGGCGGGAAACCACAGTCGCTGGAACTGTTCGTCGGCATGGCAGATGAGATGGGTTGGCGAAAGAACGCGGCTAACCCAATCGCGAACCTCCTGATTAGCGCCACGGTGGGTGCGCGCATCAAACAGCAGGTAGTAGCATCCTTCCTCGAGGCGGCTTTCGATCGCCTTTTCATCCTCCGTGGGGCCTTTTAGCGTCAACCCACCGCCAGGCTCTTCACCGATATCGGGTAAAACCCAAACGTTAACTTCGTCGATCAGCGCCCGGTAGCCAAAGTAATCATCAAATGCATGAATTTTCAGTTGGTTATTGGTATTGCGCATCACCGAATAGGGACCAGTGCCAATTGGGTGGCTGGAGAAGTTGCTGAGCGTCTCCCATTCTCGCGGCAGGATCATGGCGGGGACTTGCCCCAATAGCCAGGGAAGCCAGCGGTCGGGTTGGGCGAGATGGATATCCAGCGTCCAGGCCGTGGGAGAAACGATCTGCGTGATGTGCGAGTACAGCGGCAGGGCGTTAATGCGCATCAGCGAGGTGATGACATCTTCCATTTCCAGTTCGCGGCCATGATGAAAATGAATCCCCGGACGCAGGAAGAATCGCCAGTGTAACGGTGAAATCTGCTGCCAGTGATGGGCGATGTCCGCTTCCAGTTCCCCATTTTCCTCATTTACCCGAATTAAGGCGCTGAAGATTTGCCGGGCGATATGAGTTTCTGAACGGCGTAGCGCCGTACCGGGAAGCAGGTTGTGCATGGGACGATAATAGAGAACGCGCATGATGTGCCGCCCCTGGCGAAAACTGCGCCCCAGGTGCGAAACCAGCATCTGTCGTACGGCCGTTTTGTCACCGACCAACTGCACCAGTTGATCGATGCGATCCTGTTCCAGCAGGTCTTCTGCCCGCTGCTGCTGGAGTGCCAGCCCGGTATAGAGGAAAGTCAGGCGCGAGCGTTTACCTCGCCCAACTTCGGCTTCCCACGTTAACCAGCCGCGTTCTTGCATGGTATTGAGCAGGGTACGCATATGGCGGCGCGAACAACTCAGCAGCTCCGCCAGCTCGTTCAGCGTCGTGTCTTGCGTTTTGCCGTCACAGCATTGCCACAGACGGATGAACTGTTGTTGCAGACGACCAGAAGACATAAAAGGGGAACTCCTGCGAAAAACTCAGCAATTTTATTATCCCTATATTAAGCCAATAATAGATTCCGATGAAGCGATGAGACAACGAAGGGGTCATCTATGCGTCAGTTCTGGTTGAAATACTTTACCGCGACGGAAAAATCGTCCTGGTTGGCTTGCCTGAGCGCACCGCAGCGCTTAAAGATGCTCGAAGAACTGATGCAGTGGGAGGTGACAGCCTGACTCCTGAATTGGGAATTGCAGACATCATGTGTGACTGAGTATTGGTGTTAATCGCCGCGCCAGCAGATAATCACTGCTGGCTTTTTTTGTTTCTGCAGCGCTAAAAGGAACTGTAATGCTCTGGATTATGACCATGGGACGGCGCCTCAACGGCGTTTACGCGGCATTTATGCTGGTCGCTTTTATGATGGGCGTAGCAGGTGCATTGCAGGCACCCACGCTGAGCTTGTTCCTGAGCCGTGAAGTCGGGGCGCAGCCGTTTTGGGTCGGGCTGTTTTATACCGTCAATGCGATTGTCGGGATCGTTGTCAGCCTTGCCCTCGCGAAACGATCCGACAGCCAGGGCGACAGGCGCAAGCTGATCATGTTCTGCTGCCTGATGGCAATCGGAAACGCGCTGCTGTTTGCGTTTAATCGCCACTATCTCACGCTTATCACCTGCGGTGTGCTGCTGGCCTCGCTGGCGAATACCGCCATGCCGCAGCTGTTTGCGCTGGCGCGGGAATACGCTGATAACTCCGCGCGTGAAGTGGTGATGTTTAGCTCGGTGATGCGTGCGCAGCTTTCGCTGGCCTGGGTAATTGGACCGCCGCTGGCCTTCATGCTGGCGCTGAATTACGGCTTTACGGCGATGTTTTCCATTGCCGCAGGGATTTTCGCCATTAGCCTGGTGCTGATTGCGCTGATACTGCCGTCAGTCACGCGGGTGGAGCAACCTGTTGACGTACCGCTGGAACAGACCGGCGGTTGGCAGGACAAAAATGTGCGCATGTTGTTTATTGCCTCCACGCTGATGTGGACCTGCAATACCATGTACATCATCGATATGCCGCTGTGGATAAGCCTTGAGCTGGGGTTACCGGACAAGCTGGCCGGGCTCCTGATGGGGACGGCGGCTGGGCTGGAAATTCCGGCGATGATCCTGGCGGGCTACTATGTGAAGCGCTTTGGCAAACGGCGAATGATGATCGCGGCCGTCGCGGCGGGCGTACTGTTTTATCTTGGTTTGATCTTCTTTCACAGCCGCACGGCGCTGCTGGTGCTGCAACTATTTAATGCAGTATTTATCGGTATCATCGCCGGGATAGGAATGCTGTGGTTTCAGGATCTTATGCCAGGGCGTGCGGGGTCAGCGACCACATTATTTACCAACAGTATTTCAACGGGGGTCATTCTCGCGGGAGTGATTCAGGGGGCTGTTGCGCAAAGCTACGGTCACTTTGCCGTCTATTGGGTGATTGCGGCGATTTCTGTGGTCACGCTGGTGATGACCGGGCGGGTAAAGGACGTTTGATTTTTGTAGTGCCGGATGGCAGCTTACGCCTTATCCGGCACCACAAGGACTAGCGCATAAACGCTGGCTGCTTGTCTTCGTACTCGGTGATGGCTGCTTCATGCTGCAGCGTCAGCCCGATGCTGTCCAGACCGTTCAGCATGCAGTGGCGGCGGAAGTCGTCGATTTTAAAGCTGTAGGACTTATTGCCCGCTTTCACCACCTGCGCTTCCAGATCCACTTCAAATTTAATGCCCGGATTGGCTTTCACCAGGGCGAACATTTCATCTACCTGCGCGTCGCTCAAGGTCACCGGCAGCAGTTGGTTATTGAAGCTGTTGCCGTAGAAGATGTCAGCGAAGCTTGGCGCGATCACTACTTTAAAGCCGTAATCGGTCAGCGCCCATGGCGCATGTTCACGGGAAGAGCCGCAGCCAAAGTTTTCCCGCGCCAGCAGAATTGACGCGCCTTTATATTCCGGGAAGTTCAGTACGAACTCTGGGTTAGGCTGTTGCCCTTTTTCATCTAGAAAACGCCAGTCGTTAAACAGATGAGCGCCAAAACCGGTGCGCGTAACCTTCTGCAAAAACTGTTTGGGAATAATCGCGTCGGTATCCACGTTGGCGGCATCCAGTGGGACAACCAGGCCGGTATGTTGGGTAAATTTCTCTGCCATGGTAGTTTCCTTATTTGATGCTGCGAATGTCGGCAAAATGACCGGTAACGGCGGCAGCGGCGGCCATGGCCGGGCTGACTAAGTGCGTGCGACCACCGCGGCCCTGGCGGCCTTCAAAGTTACGGTTGCTGGTGGATGCACAGCGCTCGCCTGGGTTCAGGCGGTCATTGTTCATGGCCAGACACATGGAACAGCCCGGTAAACGCCATTCAAACCCGGCTTCGATGAAGATCTTGTCCAGACCTTCCGCTTCAGCCTGCGCTTTCACCGGACCAGAACCCGGCACAACCAGCGCCTGTACGCCTGGCGCAACTTTGCGCCCTTTGGCGATTTGGGCCGCAGCGCGTAAATCTTCAATACGCGAGTTGGTACAGGAACCGATAAACACTTTATCAATAGCCACTTCTGTTAACGGAATACCCGGTTTCAGCCCCATATATGCCAGCGCTTTTTCAGCCGATGCGCGCTCAACGGGATCGGAAAATGACGCCGGGTCGGGAATATTATCGTTCACCGAGATGACCTGACCCGGGTTCGTACCCCAAGTGACCTGCGGTGCGATCTCTTCTGCCTGCAGGGTAACGACGGTATCAAACGTCGCGTTGTCGTCGGTTTTCAGCGTTTTCCAGTACGCAACCGCGTTGGTAAAATCCTCACCCTTCGGTGCGTGTAAACGACCCTGCACATAGTTAAAGGTGGTTTCATCCGGTGCGACCAGACCTGCTTTGGCGCCCATTTCAATGGCCATGTTGCACAGGGTCATACGACCTTCCATGCTCAGCGCACGGATGGCTTCGCCACAAAATTCAACGACGTGTCCGGTACCGCCTGCACTACCGGTTTTACCGATAATCGCCAGCACGATATCTTTGGCGGTAATGCCAGGTGCTGCTGTGCCGTTAACTTCAATCTTCATGGTTTTGGCACGCCCCTGTTTCAGGGTCTGCGTCGCCAGAACGTGTTCAACTTCAGAGGTGCCAATACCAAAGGCCAGCGCGCCAAACGCGCCGTGTGTGGCGGTGTGGGAGTCGCCGCAAACGATGGTCATACCCGGCAACGTTACGCCTTGCTCAGGCCCCATCACGTGAACGATCCCCTGATACGGGTGGTTCAGGTCGTACAGTTCGACGCCAAATTCATTGCAGTTTTTGATTAATTCCTGCATCTGAATGCGGGCCATTTCGCCGGAAGCGTTAATGTCTTTGGTCTGCGTGGAGACGTTATGGTCCATGGTGGCAAAGGTTTTACCCGGCTGGCGCACCTGACGGCCATGCGCACGCAGGCCATCAAACGCCTGCGGAGAGGTCACTTCATGCACCAGATGTCTGTCGATATACAACAGCGGGGTTTCGTTTTGCGCTTCGTAGACGACGTGCGCATCGAACAATTTTTCGTATAACGTTTTGGCCATGATTACACCCCTTCTGCGACGTAACGGGCAATAATGTCACCCATTTCATCGGTACCGACTGCGGCAGCGCCACGGGCTAAGTCACCGGTGCGAATGCCTTCTTCTAATGCGCGGTTGATGGCGCTCTCAATTGCGGTTGCCGCATCATTGGCGTCCAGGCTGTAGCGCAGCAGCAGCGCCAGCGAAAGGATTTGGGCGATAGGGTTAGCAATGTTTTTCCCGGCGATATCCGGAGCGGATCCGCCAGCGGGCTCGTACAGACCAAAGCCCTGCTCATTCAGGCTGGCGGACGGTAACATCCCCATTGATCCGGTGATCATGGCGCATTCGTCAGACAGAATGTCGCCAAACAAGTTGGAGCACAGCAGCACGTCGAACTGGGATGGATCTTTGATCAACTGCATCGTCGCGTTGTCGATGTACATATGCGCCAGCTCAACATCCGGATATTCATTAGCAATTTCATTGACGATTTGGCGCCACAGAATAGACGTTTGCAGTACGTTGGCTTTATCAATCGACGTGACTTTGCGGCGACGCTGGCGAGCAGATTCAAACGCGATACGTGCGATACGCTCGATCTCGAAACGGTGATAAACCTCGGTATCAAAGGCTTTTTCATGTTGTCCGCTGCCTTCGCGGCCTTTTGGCTGACCGAAGTAGATACCGCCGGTCAGTTCGCGCACGCACAGGATGTCGAAACCGTTCGCGGCAATATCTGCGCGCAGAGGGCAAAATGCTTCCAGACCCTGGTACAGCTTAGCCGGGCGCAGATTGCTGAATAATTTGAAGTGTTTACGCAACGGCAGCAGCGCGCCGCGTTCAGGCTGCTGATTGGGTGGCAGATTTTCCCATTTCGGGCCGCCAACGGAGCCAAACAGAATGGCGTCAGCTTGCTCACAGCCTTCAACCGTCGCTGGTGGCAGCGGCTGACCATGGTTATCGATAGCGGCCCCCCCCACGTCGTAGTGGCTGGTGGTAATGCGCATGTTAAAACGGTTGCGGATTGCGTCCAGTACCTTCAGGGCTTGCGCCATCACTTCCGGGCCAATACCGTCGCCCGGCAAAACAGCAATATGATAATTCTTCGACATCACACGGTTTCCTTGTTGTTCTCGTTGTTCTGAGCTTTGCGTTGCAATTCTTTTTCGACTTCTTCGGCGCGCCAAATGTTGTTCAGCACATGAACCATCGCTTTCGCGGACGATTCGACGATATCTGTTGCCAGACCGACGCCGTGGAAGCGGCGGCCGTTATAATTAGCAACGATATCCACCTGGCCCAGCGCATCTTTACCGTGCCCTTTGGCGGTCAGGCTGTATTTCACCAGTTCGATGTTGTACTCGGTCACACGGTTGATGGCCTGATAAATGGCATCGACCGGACCGTTACCGTTCGCCGCTTCGGCTTTGACTTCTTCACCGCAGGCCAGCTTGACGGAGGCGGTGGCGATGTCATTTGAGCCGGACTGCACGCTGAAGTAATCCAGACGGAAATGCTCCGGCTCTTCCTGCTGTTTATTAATAAAGGCCAGCGCTTCCAGGTCGTAATCAAATACCTGACCTTTTTTATCCGCCAGCTTCAGGAATGCGTCGTACAGGTTGTCCAGGTTGTATTCATTCTCTTTATATCCCATCTCGTCCATACGGTGTTTCACTGCGGCGCGTCCGGAACGGGAAGTCAGGTTCAACTGCACCTGGTTCAGACCGATGGATTCAGGCGTCATGATTTCGTAGTTTTCACGATTTTTCAGTACGCCGTCCTGATGGATGCCAGAGGAGTGGGCAAAGGCGCCGCTACCGACAATGGCTTTGTTGGCCGGAATAGGCATGTTGCAGATTTGGCTGACTAACTGACTGGTACGCCAGATTTCCTGGTGATTAATGCGGGTCTGTACGTTCAGGATATCTTTGCGCACTTTGATCGCCATGATCACTTCTTCCAGTGAGCAGTTACCGGCGCGTTCGCCGATACCGTTCATCGCGCCTTCCACCTGGCGAGCACCGGCGTGGACGGCCGCCAACGCGTTGCCAACGCCCAGACCTAAATCATCATGGGTGTGCACGGAGATGATGGCTTTATCGATATTCGGTACGCGTTCATACAGACCAGAAATGATTGCTCCGAATTCGAAAGGCATGGTGTAGCCAACGGTATCGGGGATATTGATGGTTTTGGCACCCGCATTAATCGCGGCTTCGACCACGCGGGCCAGATCGGCAATAGGGGTACGGCCAGCATCCTCGCATGAGAACTCCACGTCATCTGTATAATTACGCGCACGCTTCACCATGTAGACTGCTCGCTCGATCACTTCATCCAACGTGCTGCGCAATTTCGTCGCGATATGCATCGGCGAGGTGGCGATGAACGTATGAATGCGGAAAGCCTCAGCGACCTTCAGAGATTCTGCGGCAACGTCGATATCTTTTTCTACGCAGCGGGCTAAGGCGCAAACGCGGCTGTTCTTCACCTGACGAGCGATGGTTTGTACGGACTCAAAGTCACCCGGTGAAGAGACCGGAAAACCGACCTCCATCACGTCAACGCCCATACGCTCGAGGGCCAGCGCAATCTGCAGTTTTTCTTTCACACTCAGGCTCGCCTGTAACGCCTGTTCACCGTCACGTAAGGTGGTATCGAAAATAATGACTTGCTGGCTCATGGTTTAGGTCCTTGGTCTTTAGGGCGCCTTGCTTCGAGCATAAAAAAACCCGCGCAACGGCGCGGGTTTTTTGTCTTAACTGGAGCTGACTTAATGCTAAATGTCGTCCACCAGTCTACCGCGCAATGAGAATGCGTTTAGTAGTAGTAGACCGATAAAACGAGCAATGTAAGTCATCAATCAAGCTCCAGGCGAATGCGATATGCTTTTAGTGGTACTGGATATGAAGACTGATGTCAACCCCATTCCCTGCAAATGCTCCCGTTAAGGGGGAAAGTTTCTGATAAACTTAAGCGAATTGTGCTGAATTTCTCAGGGTATATAAAATTAATCATCTGATCGTTGAACATATTTTTCACGGTTTGACATATTTAAGCATATTTATTTGCATTTATGGTAACGAAGAACTAAAGATAACGCCTCATTTGGGATTTCATATCTTTATGATTTATCAGCTTTTATATTCATTTTGAATGGATGAAACCAATGTGTTACCCAATAATTGATAAATTAATGTTAACTTTTAATGTGTTAATAATAGAAATGTTTAATTAAAACTTAAATACATATTCACTGTGCGTATGATTGTGTATTCGCCACGCTTATGGTTATATTGTTTTCGAAATTTAAACATATGAATCATCGCGCAGTGACATCTGCCGCACTACGCTTGTGGTGTTCTTTTGTACATTTAGATTTGTGCCTTTATGTTTTCCTAATTTTAATGTTTTTCCTTTTTCTTATTTTATATGCATGGTAAATCATATTAACGGAGATTATTTCTGCACTCCGTCTGGGAAAAGGGAGTTTAGAGTGACAGTGGAGTTAAATATGCCAGAAGTAAAAATAATAGATAAATCTAATCTCATAGAGATGGGGAAGCCACAGCTTCGCATGGTTGATCTTAATTTATTAACTGTTTTTGATGCGGTGATGCAGGAACAAAATATTACGCGTGCTGCACATACGCTGGGGATGTCGCAACCCGCTGTCAGTAATGCGGTCGCACGCCTGAAAGTCATGTTTAACGATGAGCTTTTTGTTCGTTATGGCCGTGGAATCCAGCCGACAGCAAGAGCCTTCCACCTGTTTGGCTCCGTTCGTCAGGCATTGCAATTAGTGCAGAATGAACTGCCTGGTTCTGGCTTTGAACCTACCAGCAGCGAGCGTGTATTCAATCTTTGCGTATGCAGTCCATTGGATAATATTCTAACTTCGTTGATTTATAATCGAGTTGAACAAGTCGCGCCGAACATTAATGTCGTTTTTAAATCTTCACTAAATCTAAATACCGAGCACCAATTACGTTATCAGGAAACTGAGTTTGTTATTAGCTATGAAGAATTCCGTCGTCCGGAATTTACCAGTGTTCCGTTATTCAATGACGAAATGGTGTTAGTGGCAAGCAAAAAACATCCGCGCATTAGTGGCCCATTGCTGGAAAGCAATCTCTATCATGAACAGCATGCCGTGGTTTCGCTTGATCGCTTCGCCTCATTCAGCCAGCCGTGGTATGACACACCGGATAAACAATCCTGCGTGGCTTATCAGGGAATGGCATTAATCAGCGTGCTTAATATTGTGTCGCAAACGCACCTGGTCTCTATTGCGCCGCGTTGGTTGGCGGAAGAGTTCGCCGATTCTTTAGAACTGCAGATATTGCCTTTACCTTTAAAATTGAATAGCCGCACATGTTATCTTTCCTGGCATGAGGCTGCGGGGCGCGATAAAGGACATCAATGGATGGAAGAACTGTTGGTCTCCGTCTGTAAGAAGTAGCCGCTGGCAGAATAAATCGGGGAATACATCTGGTTTATTCTGCTTTTGTCTTTATATCTAAAATTTTGTGCTGAACTCGACTTTTTACGTATGTCCGAAAGTGTAAAAAAATAGACTAATTGCTGTAAGTCCCCCTTTTTAAGCGATTATTTATCATATCAATTGCTTATGCTGGTTTAATTCTCCATTTATTCAATTCTTACCTCCGTTTTATTCTTATTTACTCCAGTGCCACCCCTTCGGAGTCAATTGCCATGCGTCATCGTCAGCGGTTAATGTGTTGTTAAACCGTAATTCATTATAAGAGTGAGGCAAGCCATGGAGATGTTGTCTGGAGCCGAGATGGTCGTCCGATCGCTTATCGATCAGGGTGTGAAGCAGGTATTCGGTTATCCCGGGGGGGCCGTCCTCGATATTTATGATGCATTGCATACGGTCGGCGGTATTGATCATGTGTTAGTCCGTCATGAGCAAGCCGCGGTACATATGGCTGATGGCCTGGCGCGTGCCACGGGAGAAGTGGGCGTCGTTTTGGTCACTTCCGGACCAGGGGCAACCAATGCGATCACCGGGATTGCAACAGCATATATGGATTCCATTCCGTTGGTGATCCTCTCTGGCCAGGTCGCCACCTCCCTGATTGGCTACGATGCCTTCCAGGAGTGCGACATGGTGGGTATATCCCGCCCGGTGGTAAAACACAGTTTTCTGGTTAAACAAACGGAAGATATCCCGCAGGTGCTGAAAAAAGCCTTCTGGTTGGCGGCAAGCGGTCGTCCGGGGCCGGTGGTGGTGGATTTGCCGAAAGATATTCTGAATCCGGCGAAAAAACTGCCTTATAGCTGGCCGGAGTCGGTGAGTATGCGTTCGTATAACCCGACAACGACCGGGCACAAAGGACAGATAAAACGTGCTTTGCAGACGCTGGTGGCGGCGAAGAAACCGGTTGTCTATGTTGGTGGTGGCGCGGTGAATGCCGCCTGTCACGAACAACTGGGGCAAATTGCCGAAGCACTTAATCTGCCGGTTGTCTCCTCGCTGATGGGGTTAGGCGCGTTTCCGGCCACGCATCGCCAGGCGCTGGGAATGTTGGGCATGCATGGTACTTACGAAGCGAATATGACCATGCATCATTCTGATGTGATCTTTGCCGTCGGCGTTCGTTTTGACGATCGAACGACCAATAACCTGGCAAAATATTGCCCGAATGCGACCGTGCTGCATATCGACATCGATCCGACCTCAATTTCAAAAACCGTCACTGCGGATATTCCGATTGTGGGCGATGCTCGCCTGGTGCTGGATCAGATGCTTGAACTGCTGCCGCAGGAGAAATCGCAGCAGCCGCTGGATGATAACCGTGACTGGTGGCAACAGATCGAACACTGGCGCGCTCGTCAGTGCCTGAAATACGACACGCAAAGTGAAAGTATTAAACCGCAGGCGGTGATTGAAACCATCTGGCGTCTGACGAAAGGGGATGCATACGTGACCTCTGACGTTGGCCAGCATCAAATGTTTGCCGCACTTTACTATCCGTTCGATAAACCACGCCGCTGGATTAACTCAGGCGGCCTCGGCACCATGGGATTCGGTTTACCCGCGGCGTTAGGGGTGAAAATGGCGCTGCCGGATGAAACGGTGGTGTGCGTTACCGGGGATGGCAGCATTCAGATGAACATCCAGGAACTGTCGACGGCGCTGCAATATGAGCTACCGGTACTGGTGCTCAACCTTAACAACCGCTATCTCGGCATGGTCAAACAGTGGCAGGACATGATTTACTCCGGGCGTCACTCCCAGTCTTACATGCAGTCGCTACCCGATTTTGTGCGCCTTGCTGAAGCTTATGGGCATATCGGTATCCAGATTAATCATCCAGGCGAACTGGAGAGCAAGCTGGGCGAAGCGCTGGAACATGTGCGTAACCATCGCCTGGTGTTTGTTGATGTCACCGTCGACGGCAGTGAGCATGTCTACCCGATGCAGATTCGTGGGGGCGGGATGGACGAAATGTGGTTAAGTAAAACGGAGAGGACCTGATTATGCGCCGGATATTATCAGTATTGCTGGAAAACGAGTCGGGTGCATTGTCACGTGTGATTGGCCTCTTCGCCCAGCGCGGATACAACATTGAAAGCCTGACCGTCGCGCCGACTGACGACCCGACCTTATCGCGGATGACGATTCAAACGGTAGGGGATGAGAAAGTCCTGGAGCAGATCGAAAAGCAGCTACACAAACTGGTGGATGTTCTGCGCGTCAGCGAACTGGGGCAGGGCGCCCACGTTGAACGAGAAATCATGCTGGTGAAAATCCAGGCCAGCGGCTATGGCCGGGAAGAGGTGAAACGCAACACGGAGATATTCCGTGGGCAAATCATCGATGTTACGCCGTCGATCTACACCGTACAGCTGGCGGGCACCAGCGATAAGCTGGATGCGTTTCTGGCAACGCTACGGGAAGTCGCCAAAATCGTGGAAGTTGCCCGTTCCGGCGTGGTGGGGCTTTCCCGCGGCGATAAAATTATGCGCTAACGCTTACCTGACCTACGCGAGATGCATTGGCTACTGGTTGCTTTTTTTTGCGAAATCAGCAGTAACCAGAGACAAAAGCGGTTGCCGCAGTCATTATTCTGCGCTTAGATGTTAAGAAGTTTAACCCATGCCATCTCAAAGGTTATGGTTTGTACATTTTACGCAAGGGGCAATTGTGAAACTGGATGAAATCGCTCGGTTGGCCGGCGTTTCGCGAACGACTGCAAGCTACGTTATTAACGGCAAAGCAAAGCAATACCGCGTAAGCGACAAAACGGTTGAAAAAGTCATGGCGGTGGTGCGTGAGCATAATTACCACCCGAATGCCGTGGCGGCCGGGCTGCGTGCTGGACGCACACGTTCTATCGGGCTGGTGATCCCGGATCTCGAGAACACGAGCTATACCCGGATCGCAAACTATCTGGAGCGCCAGGCGCGTCAGCGCGGGTATCAACTACTGATTGCCTGCTCTGAAGATCAGCCGGATAACGAAATGCGCTGTATTGAGCATCTTTTACAACGTCAGGTTGATGCCATTATCGTTTCGACTTCCTTGCCGCCTGAACATCCGTTTTATCAGCGCTGGGCGAACAGTTCATTCCCGATTGTGGCGCTGGATCGCGCGCTGGATCGTGAACATTTCACCAGCGTGGTGGGCGCAGACCAGGATGATGCGCAGATGCTGGCGGAGGAGTTACGTAAATTCCCTGCTGAAACCGTGCTCTATCTGGGGGCGCTTCCTGAATTGTCCGTCAGTTTCCTGCGCGAACAGGGTTTCCGTACCGCGTGGAAGGACGATCCGCGTGAAGTGCATTTTCTCTATGCCAACAGCTATGAGCGGGAGGCGGCCGCGCAGTTATTTGATAAATGGCTGGAAACGCATCCAATGCCTCAGGCGCTGTTTACCACGTCGTTTGCCCTGTTGCAGGGGGTGATGGATGTGACCCTGCGCCGCGACGGGCAGTTACCGTCTGATTTAGCGATTGCGACTTTTGGCGACCACGAGCTGCTCGACTTCCTGCAGTGCCCGGTTCTGGCGGTGGCGCAGCGCCATCGAGATGTCGCGGAACGCGTGTTGGAGATTGTGTTGGCAAGCCTGGATGAGCCGCGTAAACCCAAACCAGGTTTAACGCGTATACGGCGTAATCTGTACCGTCGCGGTATTCTAAGCCGTAACTAAGTTGCCTCAATTGATGATGTCGGCGGATAAGCCTCTGACATCATCAATTATCCCGTTCTCGGAAATAACCGCATTATAATTAAGAATATTCTTTAGAATTATCTGAAATTGATTCTTCTATTATGCCGAATTAAAAATGCAACTATCCATTTTTGGGTAATTGAGACGTAACGATGCGTTACGGTTGTATTATTTTGTTACAAGCATGTAGGGGTTTGCCGAATTAACAAACACTTTACTGGTGTGTTGCGACAATCTCGGCCTGATCTCGCTCCTGTGCGGCGTACAGACTGATTAACTGGTACTGTTATCTCGCTGCATATTGTCCTAAAATGCCGCTCGCGTCGCAAACTGACACTTTATATTTTTCTTTTGATGATATTCAGTTGTTTTAAACAATCATGAGTTGTTGGATTTTTTTCTTACAAATATTCATGACGTTAATTTGCTTCGTTTGCTGTACGGAATTTGTTCAACGCTGATATTAGCCGTAAACAATGGGTTTTTTGCTCCGCTAAGCGCCGTGACTTGCTTGACAAGGTTTTCCTCCGCTCCGTAAACTCCTTTAAGTGGGAATTTGTGGGATAAAGTGGTAATCGGGGGTGAGGCTGGCATGTTCCGGGGAGCAACGTTAGTTAATCTCGACAGTAAAGGGCGCTTATCTGTGCCTACCCGTTATCGGGATCAACTGCTCGAGAGCGCTACCGGTCAAATGGTTTGCACCATTGACATCCATCACCCGTGCCTGCTGCTGTATCCCCTGCCTGAATGGGAAATTATCGAGCAGAAGTTATCGCGTCTGTCGAGCATGAATCCAGTTGAGCGTCGCGTACAGCGCCTGTTGTTGGGTCATGCTAGCGAATGTCAGATGGATAGCGCTGGCCGATTATTGATAGCGCCCATTCTGCGGCAACACGCAGGGCTAACGAAAGAAGTGATGCTGGTTGGGCAGTTCAATAAGTTTGAGCTGTGGGATGAAACGACCTGGTATCAACAGGTCAAGGAAGATATCGACGCTGAGCAGTCTGTTACCGGCGCGCTGTCGGAACGATTGCAGGATTTGTCTCTATAAAATGATGGAAAATTATAAACATACAACGGTGTTGCTGGATGAAGCCGTAAACGGCCTGAATATTCGTCCAGACGGCATCTACATTGACGGGACATTTGGTCGCGGTGGTCACTCACGTCTGATCCTCTCGCAACTTGGCGAAGAGGGGCGTTTACTGGCCATCGATCGCGATCCGCAGGCGATTGCCGTTGCAAAGACGATTACCGATCCCCGTTTTTCCATCGTCCATGGTCCTTTTTCTGCGCTGGCTGATTATGTCGCCGAGCGCGGACTTACCGGTAAGATCGACGGGATTCTTCTCGATCTTGGGGTTTCTTCTCCACAGCTTGATGATGCTGAGCGCGGATTCTCATTTATGCGTGACGGTCCGTTAGATATGCGTATGGACCCAACACGCGGTCAGTCAGCGGCCGAATGGCTGCAAACCGCCGATGAAGCAGACATTGCCTGGGTGATTAAAACCTTTGGCGAAGAGCGCTTCGGCAAACGTATTGCTCGCGCCATCGTAGAGCGCAACCGCATCGAACCGATGACCCGCACTAAAGAGCTGGCGGAAGTGATTGCGGCGGCAATGCCGGTGAAAGACAAATTCAAACATCCCGCGACCCGTACCTTCCAGGCGGTGCGCATTTGGGTGAACAGTGAACTGGAGGAGATAGAGCAGGCGCTAAAAAGCTCGCTCAGCGTGCTGGCACCAGGTGGTCGCCTTTCGGTAATCAGTTTCCATTCGCTTGAAGATCGCATTGTGAAACGCTTTATGCGCGAACAAAGCCGTGGTCCTCAGGTTCCGGCTGGAATACCGATGACCGAAGCGCAGATCAAAAAGCTGGGCGGCCGTGAGTTAAGAGCACTAGGCAAGATGATGCCGGGTGAAGAAGAGGTAGCTGAAAATCCTCGTGCCCGTAGTTCAGTTCTGCGTATTGCAGAGAGGACGAACGCATGATCAGCAGAGTGACAGAAGCCCTCAGCAAAGTTAAAGGATCGATAGGAAGCAACGAGCGCCATGCCTTGCCTGGCGTGATCGGTGACGATCTTTTGCGGTATGGGAAGCTGCCACTCTGCCTGTTCATTTGCATTATTTTGACGGCGGTTACCGTCGTGACAACAGCACACCATACGCGGTTACTAACCGCGCAACGTGAGCAGCTGGTTCTGGAGCGAGATGCGTTGGATATCGAATGGCGCAACTTGATCCTTGAGGAGAACGCGCTCGGCGACCATAGCCGTGTTGAACGGATCGCAACGGAAAAGCTGCAAATGCAGCATGTTGATCCCTCACAAGAAAATATCGTAGTACAAAAATAAGGATAAACGCGACGCATGAAAGCAGCGGCAAAAACGCACAAGCCAAAACGCCAGGAAGAACAAGCCAACTTTATCAGTTGGCGTTTTGCGTTACTGTGCGGCTGTATTTTGCTGGCACTGGGTTTTCTGCTGGGGCGCGTTGCCTGGCTGCAAATCATCGCGCCGGACATGCTGGTGCGTCAGGGCGATATGCGCTCTCTGCGCGTACAGGAAGTGTCCACATCGCGCGGGATGATTACCGACCGTTCAGGTCGTCCGCTGGCGGTGAGCGTTCCGGTTAAGGCGATTTGGGCCGACCCCAAAGAGGTGCATGACGCAGGCGGCGTAAGCGTTGGTGAACGCTGGAGAGCGCTGTCGACCGCGCTGAATCTCCCGCTCGATCAACTGGCTTCCCGCATTAACGCCAACCCGAAAGGGCGCTTTATCTATCTGGCGCGTCAGGTAAACCCTGACATGGCTGACTACATCAAAAAACTGAAGCTGCCAGGCATTCACCTGCGCGAAGAATCCCGCCGTTACTATCCTTCCGGAGAAGTGACCGCTCACCTTATCGGCTTTACTAACGTCGACAGCCAGGGGATTGAAGGCGTTGAGAAGAGCTTCGACAAATGGCTCACCGGGCAACCGGGCGAACGTATTGTACGTAAAGACCGTTATGGCCGCGTCATTGAGGATATTTCCTCAACCGACAGCCAGGCGGCGCATAACCTTGCGCTAAGTATCGATGAGCGTTTACAGGCGCTGGTCTACCGCGAACTGAATAACGCCGTGGCGTTTAACAAGGCGGAGTCAGGCAGTGCGGTACTGGTGGATGTGAACACCGGTGAAGTGCTGGCGATGGCCAACAGCCCGTCCTACAACCCGAACAATCTCACCGGTACGCCGAAGGATGCGATGCGTAACCGTACGATTACCGACGTGTTTGAACCGGGTTCCACTGTCAAACCGATGGTGGTGATGACGGCGCTGCAGCGTGGCGTGGTTCGCGAAAATACCGTACTTAACACTATCCCTTACCGAATTAATGGCCACGAAATTAAAGACGTGGCGCGTTATAGCGAATTGACCCTCACCGGGGTTTTGCAGAAGTCGAGTAACGTCGGTGTTTCCAAGCTGGCGTTAGCGATGCCGTCCTCAGCGTTAGTAGACACTTACTCACGTTTTGGGCTGGGAAAAGCGACCAATTTGGGGTTGGTCGGAGAACGCAGTGGCTTATATCCTCAAAAACAACGGTGGTCTGACATAGAGAGGGCCACCTTCTCTTTCGGCTACGGGCTAATGGTAACGCCGTTACAGTTAGCGCGAGTCTATGCAACGATCGGCAGCTATGGCGTTTATCGGCCACTGTCGATCACCAAAGTTGACCCTCCTGTTCCGGGCGAGCGTATCTTCCCGGAATCAACCGTGCGTACCGTGGTGCACATGATGGAAAGCGTGGCGCTGCCCGGCGGCGGCGGCGTGAAGGCGGCGATTAAAGGCTATCGTATCGCCATTAAAACCGGTACGGCGAAGAAAGTAGGGCCGGATGGCCGCTACATCAACAAATACATTGCTTATACCGCAGGCGTTGCGCCTGCGAGTCAGCCGCGCTTCGCGCTGGTTGTTGTTATCAACGATCCGCAGGCGGGTAAATACTACGGTGGCGCCGTTTCCGCGCCGGTCTTTGGTGCCATCATGGGCGGCGTACTGCGCACCATGAACATCGAGCCGGATGCGCTGACAACGGGCGATAAAAATGAATTTGTGAATAATCAAGGCGAGGCAACAGGTGGCAGATCGTAATTTGCGCGACCTTCTTGCTCCATGGGTGCCGGGTGCACCGGAGCGAGCACTGCGGGAGATGACGCTCGACAGCCGTATGGCTGCATCGGGCGATCTCTTTGTCGCAGTATTGGGTCATCAGGCGGACGGGCGTCGGTATATCCCGCAGGCGATAGCGCAAGGTGTGGCTGCCATTATTGCAGAAGCAAAAGATGAAGCTACTGACGGTGAAATCCGTGAAATGCACGGCGTTCCAGTTATCTATCTCAGTCAGCTTAACGAACGTTTATCTGCACTGGCGGGCCGCTTTTACCACGAGCCTTCTGAAAAAATGCGACTGGTCGGCGTGACCGGGACCAACGGTAAAACCACCACCACCCAATTGCTGGCACAGTGGAGCCAACTGCTTGGCGAAACCAGCGCGGTGATGGGAACAGTCGGCAATGGCCTGCTGGGCAAAGTGATCCCGACGGAAAATACCACCGGTTCAGCCGTAGATGTCCAGCATGTGCTGGCAGGGCTGGTTGCACAAGGCGCAACGGTTGGCGCAATGGAAGTGTCTTCACACGGTCTGGTTCAGCATCGCGTGGCGGCGCTGAAGTTTGCCGCATCAGTATTTACTAACTTAAGCCGCGACCATCTTGATTACCACGGCGACATGGAACATTACGAAGCCGCGAAATGGCTGCTGTATTCCACGCACCATTGCGGCCAGGCCATCGTTAATGCGGATGATGAAGTCGGTCGTCGCTGGTTGGCCAAACTTCCGGATGCGGTTGCCGTATCGATGGAAGATCACATCAACCCGAACTGTCATGGTCGTTGGTTAAAGGCGATTGACGTGAATTATCACGACAGCGGGGCAACAATTCGTTTTACCTCCTCATGGGGTGACGGCGAAATTGAAAGTCGCCTGATGGGCGCGTTTAACGTCAGCAATCTGCTGTTGGCGCTGGCAACGCTGCTGGCGTTGGGATATCCGTTAGCTGATTTACTGAAAACGGCGACACAATTACAGCCAGTTTGTGGGCGCATGGAAGTGTTCAGCGCGCCGGGTAAAACCACCGTTGTGGTTGATTATGCCCATACGCCAGATGCGCTGGAAAAAGCGCTGCAGGCGGCACGTCTGCACTGTACTGGCAAACTGTGGTGCGTCTTTGGTTGCGGCGGCGATCGCGACAAAGGCAAACGTCCGTTGATGGGCGCGATTGCCGAGCAGTTTGCTGATGTTGTCGTGGTGACCGATGACAACCCGCGTACCGAAGAGCCGCGCGCCATTATTAACGACATTCTGGCGGGTATGCTGGATGCCGGACAGGCGAAAGTGATGGAAGGTCGCGCAGAGGCTGTGACAAACGCCATTATGCAGGCGAAAGAAAACGATGTGGTGCTGGTGGCCGGGAAAGGTCACGAAGACTACCAGATCGTTGGCTCGCAGCGCCTCGACTATTCTGACCGCGTCACGGCAGCGCGTCTGCTGGGAGTAATCGCATGATTAGCGTAACGCTCAGCCAACTGGCGGAGATCCTCCGTGGCGAACTGAAAGGAGCCGATCTGACTCTTGATGCGGTGACAACCGATACGCGTAAAGTTACGCCGGGCTGCCTGTTTGTCGCGCTGAAAGGCGAACGCTTTGATGCCCACGATTTCGCAGACAAGGCGCAAGAGAGCGGGGCGGGTGCGCTGCTGGTCAGCCGTCCGTTGGACACCAACCTGCCGCAGCTGATTGTTAAAGATACACGTCTGGCGTTTGGTGAACTGGCGGCATGGGTACGCGCTCAGGTTCCGGCGCGCGTTGTCGCGCTGACCGGCTCTTCCGGTAAAACGTCTGTCAAAGAGATGACCGCATCCATTCTGAGTCAGTGTGGCAACACCTTATATACCGCGGGCAACCTGAATAACGACATCGGCGTACCGATGACGCTGTTGCGCTTAAACAACGATTACGACTATGCCGTGATTGAGCTTGGCGCTAATCATCAGGGCGAAATCGCCTGGACCGTTGGCCTGACGCGTCCGGAAGCGGCGCTGGTGAACAACCTGGCAGCCGCGCATCTGGAAGGCTTTGGTTCACTGGCGGGTGTTGCGAAGGCAAAAGGTGAGATTTTTACCGGCCTGCCAGCGAACGGAATCGCCATTATGAATGCCGACAATAACGACTGGCTGAACTGGCAGAGCATTATCGGCGATCGCAAAGTCTGGCGCTTCTCCCCGAATGCGGCCAACAGCGACTTTTCGGCGGCCAATGTTCATGTGACTTCACACGGCACAGAGTTTTCTCTGCAAACGCCAACCGGAAGCATTGATGTTCTGCTGCCGCTGCCGGGTCGTCACAACATTGCTAACGCCCTGGCGGCGGCTGCGCTCTCTATGGCGGTAGGCGCGACGCACGAAGCGATTAAAGCGGGTCTGAAGGAGCTGCAAGCGGTACCGGGGCGTCTGTTCCCGATTCAACTGGCAGAAAATCAGCTACTGCTGGATGACTCCTATAACGCAAATGTCGGGTCAATGACCGCAGCGGTAAACGTGCTGTCCGAAATGCCGGGCTACCGCGTGCTGGTCGTTGGCGATATGGCAGAGCTTGGCGCGGAAAGCGAAGCATGCCACGTGCAGGTGGGTGACGCTGCGAAGGCTGCAGGTATCGACCGTGTGCTGAGTACAGGGAAACTGAGTCAGGCAATTAGCCATGCCAGCGGTGCGGGTGAGCATTTTGCGGATAAAACCGCGTTGACCGCGCATCTTAAGGCGCTGATTGCAGAACATCAGATTATGACGATTTTAGTGAAGGGTTCACGTAGTGCCGCCATGGAAGAGGTAGTACGCGCATTACAGGAGAATGGGACATGTTAGTTTGGCTGGCCGAACATTTGGTCAAATATTATTCCGGCTTTAACGTCTTTTCCTATCTGACGTTTCGCGCCATCGTCAGCCTGCTGACCGCGCTGTTCATCTCTTTGTGGATGGGCCCGCGCATGATCGCCCGCTTGCAAAAAATGTCCTTTGGACAGGTCGTGCGTAACGACGGTCCGGAATCACACTTCAGTAAACGCGGTACGCCGACCATGGGCGGGATTATGATCCTCACCGCGATTGTTATCTCCGTACTGCTGTGGGCATACCCGTCGAACCCGTACGTATGGTGCGTGCTGGTGGTATTGGTCGGTTACGGCATTATCGGTTTTGTCGATGACTACCGCAAAGTGGTACGCAAAGACACCAAGGGCCTGATCGCGCGCTGGAAATACTTCTGGATGTCGGTGATTGCGCTGGGCGTGGCCTTTGCCCTGTATCTGGCTGGTAAAGATACCCCGGCCACTGAGCTGGTGGTGCCGTTCTTTAAAGACGTGATGCCCCAGTTGGGGCTGTTCTACGTGCTGCTGGCGTACTTCGTGATTGTGGGTACTGGCAACGCGGTCAACCTCACCGATGGTCTGGATGGTCTGGCGATTATGCCGACCGTCTTTGTGGCCGCAGGTTTTGCGTTGGTAGCGTGGGCGACCGGTAACATGAACTTCGCCAACTATCTGCATATTCCCTATTTACGTCATGCCGGCGAATTAGTGATCGTCTGTACGGCAATTGTCGGTGCGGGGTTAGGCTTCTTGTGGTTTAACACCTATCCGGCGCAGGTCTTTATGGGCGACGTCGGATCGCTGGCGCTGGGCGGCGCGCTGGGCATTATTGCCGTGCTGCTGCGTCAGGAGTTCCTGCTGGTGATCATGGGCGGTGTATTCGTCGTAGAAACACTGTCGGTCATTTTGCAGGTTGGCTCCTTTAAGCTGCGCGGACAGCGCATCTTCCGTATGGCGCCGATCCACCATCACTATGAACTGAAAGGTTGGCCGGAACCGCGCGTAATTGTGCGCTTCTGGATTATTTCGCTGATGCTGGTGCTGATTGGCCTGGCAACGCTGAAGGTACGTTAATCATGGCTGATTACCAGGGTAAAAAAGTCGTCATTATCGGTCTGGGTTTGACCGGGCTGTCCTGCGTGGATTTCTTCCTGGCGCGTGGCGTGACGCCGCGCGTAATGGATACCCGCGCGACGCCGCCGGGCCTGGACAAATTACCGGAAGCGGTTGAGCGTCATGTTGGCAGTCTGAATGATGACTGGCTGCTGGCCGCTGATCTTATTGTCGCCAGCCCTGGTATTGCCCTGGCGCATCCTTCGTTGAGCGCCGCCGCCGATGCGGGAATTGAAATTGTCGGCGACATTGAGCTGTTCTGTCGCGAAGCACAGGCACCGATCGTCGCGATCACCGGTTCCAACGGGAAAAGCACAGTCACTACGCTGGTAGGTGAGATGGCGAAAGCGGCCGGTGTGAACGTGGGGGTTGGCGGTAATATTGGCCTGCCCGCGCTGATGCTGCTGGATGACGAACGTGAGCTGTATGTTCTGGAACTGTCGAGCTTCCAACTGGAAACGACCTCCAGCTTACAAGCCGTAGCCGCTACCATTTTGAACGTCACCGAAGACCATATGGACAGATATCCGTTTGGCTTGCAGCAGTATCGTGCGGCCAAACTGCGCGTCTATGAAAACGCGAAAGTGTGTGTGGTCAACGCTGATGATGCGCTGACCATGCCGGTTCGCGGGGCGGATGAGCGTTGCGTGAGCTTTGGCATCAACATGGGTGACTATCACCTGAACCGTCAGCAGGGCGAAACCTGGCTGCGAGTGAAGGGTGAAAAAGTTCTTAACGTGAAAGAGATGACGCTTTCCGGTCAGCATAACTATACCAACGCCCTGGCTGCGCTGGCGCTGGCGGATGCCGCAGGTCTGCCGCGGGCGTCGAGCCTGAAAGCGCTCACCACGTTTACCGGTCTGGCGCACCGTTTTCAGACTGTGCTTGAGCACAACGGCGTGCGCTGGATTAACGATTCTAAAGCCACCAACGTCGGAAGCACTGAAGCCGCGCTGAATGGCCTGCACGTTGACGGTACGTTGCACCTGTTGCTGGGGGGAGACGGGAAATCCGCTGACTTTACGCCGCTGCAACGATACCTGACCGGCGACAACATTCGTCTGTACTGCTTTGGTCGCGATGGCGCGCAGCTTGCCGCTCTGCGACCTGACGTTACGGAACAAACTGAAACCATGGAGCAGGCAATGCGTCTGCTCGCACCGCGCGTGAAGTCGGGCGATATGGTGCTGCTGTCGCCCGCCTGCGCCAGCCTCGACCAGTTCAAGAACTTTGAGCAACGTGGTGACGTCTTTACCCGCCTGGCGAAGGAGTTGGGTTGATGCGCTTATCTCTCCCTCGTCTGAGAATGCCGCGCTTACCGGGACTGGGTATCCTGGCGTGGGTCTTCGCGGCACTTAAAGGCTGGGTGATGGCTTCGCGTGATAAAGACGCGGACAGCCTGATCATGTATGACCGCATGCTGCTGTGGTTGACCTTTGGTCTGGCAGCGATCGGTTTTGTGATGGTGACATCGGCATCGATGCCCGTTGGACAACGTCTGGCGGGCGATCCTTTCCTGTTTGCTAAGCGTGATGCACTGTACATCTTCCTCGCCTTCTGCCTGGCGATGGTGACGCTGCGTCTGCCGATGGAGTTCTGGCAAAAGTACAGTACGACGATGCTGATAGCCTCGATCATCATGCTGCTGATTGTGCTGGTGGTGGGTAGCTCCGTTAACGGGGCGTCGCGCTGGATTGCGCTGGGGCCGCTGCGTATTCAGCCTGCGGAATTTACCAAGCTGTCGCTGTTCTGTTACCTCGCCAACTACCTGGTGCGTAAAGTTGATGAAGTGCGTAACAACTTGCGCGGTTTCTTAAAACCGATGGGCGTGATCCTGGTGCTGGCTATTTTACTGCTGGCACAGCCTGACCTTGGTACGGTGGTAGTGCTGTTTGTCACTACCCTGGCGATGCTGTTTCTCGCCGGAGCGAAACTGTGGCAGTTCATTGCCATTATCGGCATGGGGATTTCAGCGGTCGTGCTGCTGATCCTTGCCGAACCGTATCGTATTCGCCGCGTAACCTCTTTCTGGAACCCATGGGAAGATCCGTTCGGCAGTGGCTACCAGCTGACGCAATCCCTGATGGCATTTGGTCGCGGTGAGGTTTGGGGGCAGGGCTTAGGTAATTCAGTCCAAAAACTGGAGTATTTACCAGAAGCGCATACCGACTTCATCTTCGCCATCATTGGGGAAGAGCTGGGTTATATCGGTGTGGTATTGGCACTTTTAATGGTATTCTTCGTCGCTTTTCGCGCGATGTCGATTGGCCGTAAGGCGTTGGAAATTGACCACCGTTTTTCAGGCTTTTTAGCCTGCTCAATCGGGATCTGGTTTAGCTTCCAGGCACTGGTAAACGTCGGTGCGGCTGCGGGTATGCTGCCAACCAAAGGTCTGACGCTGCCGCTGATCAGTTATGGTGGTTCAAGTTTGTTGATTATGTCGACGGCCATCATGTTTTTGTTACGTATTGATTATGAAACGCGTCTGGAAAAAGCCCAGGCGTTTACACGAGGTGCACGATGAGTGGTCAACCGAAGCGGTTAATGGTGATGGCAGGCGGTACCGGCGGGCATGTGTTCCCGGGGCTGGCGGTCGCGCACCATTTAATGGCCCAGGGCTGGCAGGTTCGTTGGCTGGGCACCGCCGATCGTATGGAAGCGGACTTAGTGCCGAAACACGGCATTGAAATTGACTTTATTCGTATCTCCGGTTTGCGTGGTAAAGGCGTCAATGCGCTGCTTGCCGCACCTGTGCGTATTTTTAATGCCTGGCGTCAGGCGCGCGCCATCATGAAGCAGTTTAAACCCGATGTGGTGCTGGGTATGGGCGGCTACGTGTCTGGCCCTGGCGGTCTGGCGGCCTGGTCATTAGGTATTCCGGTTGTACTGCATGAGCAGAACGGCATTGCGGGATTAACTAACAAATGGCTGGCGAAGATTGCCACTACGGTGATGCAGGCTTTTCCTGGCGCTTTCTCGAATGCGGAAGTGGTGGGCAACCCAGTGCGCACTGACGTGCTGGCGCTGCCGTTGCCAAAAGTGCGTCTGGCCGGGCGTGAAGGTCCGGTTCGTGTGTTGGTCGTCGGGGGATCTCAGGGCGCACGCGTACTGAACCAGACGATGCCGCAGGTTGCCGCAAAGCTTGGCGACGCGGTGACTATCTGGCATCAGAGCGGCAAAGGCTCGCAGCAGACCGTTGAACAGGCGTATGCCGACGCGGGACAACCGCAGCACAAGGTCACTGAGTTTATTGATGATATGGCAGCGGCCTACGCGTGGGCTGATGTCGTGGTTTGTCGCTCAGGCGCGCTGACGGTGAGCGAAATTGCCGCCGCAGGTTTGCCTGCGCTGTTTGTGCCGTTCCAGCACAAAGACAGACAGCAGTATTGGAATGCGCTGCCGCTGGAGAAAGCGGGCGCCGCCAAAATTCTGGAGCAGCCGCAGTTTACTGTGGATGCCGTCGCCAGCACCCTTGCCGGGTGGTCGCGAGAAACGTTATTAACCATGGCAGAACGTGCGCGCGCCGCATCCATACCGGATGCCACAGAGCGCGTTGCAAATGAAGTGAGCCGGGCTGCCCGGGCGTAATTGTGGTGATGCCTTTTGCATCGCATGAACTAAGAAGTTAATGGCTAAAGAATGAATACACAACAACTGGCAAAACTGCGTTCCATCGTGCCCGAAATGCGTCGCGTTCGGCACATTCACTTTGTCGGCATCGGTGGTGCTGGTATGGGCGGTATTGCCGAAGTTTTGGCCAATGAAGGTTATCAGATCAGCGGTTCTGACTTAGCGCCGAATCCTGTGACGCAGCAGTTGACGAATCTGGGGGCCACGATTTTCTTCAACCATCGCCCGGAAAACGTGCGCGATGCGAGCGTGGTGGTGGTATCCAGCGCTATTTCTGCGGATAACCCGGAAATTGTTGCAGCGCATGAAGCACGTATTCCGGTGATTCGTCGTGCTGAAATGCTGGCGGAGTTAATGCGTTTTCGTCACGGTATCGCTATTGCCGGGACGCACGGTAAAACCACGACTACGGCAATGGTCTCCAGCATCTACGCGGAAGCGGGTCTGGATCCCACTTTTGTCAACGGCGGTCTGGTGAAGGCCGCAGGCGTGCATGCGCGCCTGGGTCATAGCCGTTATTTGATTGCCGAAGCAGACGAGAGCGACGCGTCGTTCCTGCATTTGCAGCCAATGGTGGCGATCGTCACCAATATCGAAGCCGACCACATGGATACCTACCATGGCGACTTCGAAAATTTAAAGCAGACGTTTATTAATTTCCTGCACAACTTGCCGTTTTATGGTCGTGCGGTGATGTGCGTTGACGATCCGGTTATCCGCGAACTGTTACCGCGAGTTGGCCGTCAAACCACAACCTATGGTTTCAGTGATGATGCCGATGTGCGCGTTGAAGATTACCAGCAGATTGGTCCACAAGGACACTTCACGCTGGTGCGTCAGGGGATGGCCGATTTACGTGTTACGTTAAACGCGCCGGGTCGTCACAATGCACTGAACGCGGCGGCGGCAGTGGCGGTCGCGACGGAAGAAGGTATTGAAGACGACGCTATTCTGCGCGCGCTGGAAAGTTTCCAGGGTACCGGACGTCGTTTTGACTTCCTCGGCGAATTCCCGCTTGAGCCGGTGAACGGTAAAGCCGGGACCGCGATGCTGGTTGATGACTATGGCCACCACCCAACGGAAGTGGACGCCACGATTAAAGCCGCACGCGCGGGCTGGCCGGACAAAAACCTGGTGATGCTGTTCCAGCCGCACCGGTTTACGCGTACACGCGATCTGTACGACGACTTTGCTAACGTGCTGACCCAGGTCGATGCGCTGTTGATGCTGGATGTGTATGCCGCGGGCGAAGCCGCGATTCCGGGTGCCGACAGCCGTTCGTTGTGCCGTACGATTCGTGGCCGCGGTAAGATCGATCCGATTCTGGTATCCGATCCGACCCAGGTGGCAGAAATGCTGGCACCCGTATTAACCGGCAACGATCTGATTTTGGTGCAGGGCGCTGGAAATATCGGCAAAATCGCGCGTTCCTTAGCTGAAATCAAACTGAAGCCGCAAAACCCGGAGGAAGAACAACATGGCTGATAAAATCGCGGTCCTGTTAGGGGGAACCTCCGCTGAGCGTGAAGTATCGCTGAATTCAGGCGCGGCCGTACTGGCAGGATTACGCGAAGGTGGTGTAGATGCCCATCCGGTTGACCCCAAAGAGGTCGATGTCACTCTTTTGAAATCTATGGGGTTTCAGAAGGTGTTTATTGCGCTGCACGGTCGTGGCGGTGAAGATGGCACATTGCAGGGCATGCTGGAGCTGATTGGCCTGCCGTATACCGGCAGCGGCGTCATGGCTTCCGCGATTTCCATGGACAAACTGCGCAGCAAGCTGCTGTGGCAGGGCGCAGGTTTACCCGTCGCCCCATGGGTTGCGCTGACCCGCGCTGAGTTCGAAAAAGGTCTTAGCGATGAAGCAGTTACAAAAATTTCTGCGTTAGGCTTGCCGCTGATTGTAAAGCCAAGCCGTGAAGGTTCCAGCGTAGGGATGTCAAAAGTTGAAGAAGAAAATGCTTTGCAGGGTGCATTAGCATTGGCTTTTCAGCATGATGAAGAAGTACTGATTGAAAAATGGCTCAGTGGCCCGGAATTTACAGTTGCGATACTTGGCGAAGAAATTTTACCGTCAATACGTATCCAACCCGCGGGAACCTTCTATGATTATGAGGCGAAGTATCTCTCTGATGAGACACAATATTTCTGCCCTGCTGGTCTGGAAGTCGAACAAGAAGCCTTTTTACAGGAATTAGTCCTGAAAGCGTGGACTGCATTGGGCTGTAAAGGTTGGGGTCGCATTGACGTCATGCTGGACAGCGATGGCCAGTTTTATCTGCTGGAAGCGAATACCTCTCCGGGTATGACCAGTCACAGTCTGGTGCCGATGGCGGCGCGTCAGGCGGGCCTGAGCTTCTCGCAGTTGGTGGTAAGAATTCTGGAGTTGGCGGACTGATATGTCGCAGGCTGCGCTGAACACGCGAAACGGTGATGAAGACGAAGTAAACTCCTCACGCCGCAATAATGGAACGCGTCTTGCAGGAATACTGTTCCTGCTGACAGTGCTGTGCACCGTGTTTGTCAGCGGCTGGGTAGTGTTGGGATGGATGGAAGATGCGCAGCGCCTGCCATTGTCAAAACTGGTGTTAACCGGTGAACGGCATTACACACGCAATGATGATATCCGTCAGTCCATCCTGGCGCTGGGCGCTCCGGGAACATTTATGACTCAGGATGTGAACATCATCCAGAGCCAGATTGAACGCCTCCCCTGGATCAAACAGGCGAGCGTTAGAAAGCAATGGCCTGATGAATTGAAGATTCATCTGGTTGAATATGTGCCAATAGCGCGTTGGAATGACCAACATATGGTGGATGCCGAAGGAAATACCTTCAGTGTCCCAACCGGTCGGGCCAATAAGCAGGTATTACCTATGTTGTACGGACCGGAAGGCAGCGCAAGTGAAGTGCTGCAAGGGTTCCGCGATATGGGGCAGGTGCTGGCTAAGGACAGATTCACCCTGAAGGAAGCGGCAATGACCGCTCGTCGTTCCTGGCAGTTGACGCTGAATAACGATATTAAGCTGAATCTGGGCAGGGGCGATACGATAAAACGTTTGGCTCGCTTTGTGGAACTCTACCCGGTTTTACAGCAGCAGGCGCAAACCGATGGCAAACGGATTAGCTACGTTGATTTGCGTTATGACTCAGGAGCGGCAGTAGGCTGGGTTCCCTTGCCTCCTGAGGAATCTAATCAGCAACAGAATCAGGCACAGGCAGAACAACAATGATCAAGGCGACGGACAGAAAACTGGTAGTTGGACTGGAGATTGGCACCGCGAAGGTAGCCGCTTTAGTAGGGGAAGTTCTGCCCGACGGTATGGTCAATATCATTGGCGTGGGCAGTTGCCCATCGCGAGGTATGGATAAAGGCGGGGTGAATGACCTTGAGTCAGTGGTGAAGTGCGTACAGCGCGCCATTGACCAGGCTGAACTGATGGCAGATTGCCAGATCTCTTCAGTGTATCTGGCGCTTTCCGGTAAACATATTAGCTGTCAGAATGAAATTGGTATGGTGCCCATTTCCGAAGAGGAAGTGACGCAGGAAGATGTGGAAAACGTGGTACATACGGCAAAATCCGTACGCGTTCGCGATGAACATCGTGTTCTGCACGTCATCCCGCAGGAATACGCCATCGACTACCAGGAAGGTATCAAAAATCCGGTCGGTCTTTCCGGTGTGCGTATGCAGGCAAAAGTCCATCTTATTACCTGCCACAACGACATGGCGAAGAATATTGTCAAAGCCGTTGAACGTTGTGGTCTGAAAGTTGACCAACTGATTTTTGCCGGGTTGGCAGCCAGTTATTCCGTATTGACGGAAGATGAACGTGAACTGGGTGTCTGCGTGGTGGATATTGGTGGTGGTACAATGGACATCGCCGTTTATACTGGCGGGGCGTTGCGCCACACTAAAGTTATCCCTTATGCAGGGAATGTCGTGACCAGCGATATCGCGTATGCCTTTGGTACGCCGCCGAGCGATGCTGAAGCCATCAAAGTGCGTCATGGCTGCGCACTGGGTTCCATCGTGGGTAAAGACGAGAGCGTTGAAGTGCCAAGCGTTGGTGGTCGTCCGCCGCGTAGCCTGCAACGTCAGACTCTGGCAGAGGTCATTGAGCCGCGTTATACCGAGCTGCTCAACCTGGTCAACGAAGAAATTTTGCAATTACAAGAACAGCTTCGCCAGCAGGGTGTGAAACATCATCTGGCGGCGGGGATTGTGTTAACCGGCGGTGCTGCGCAAATTGAAGGTCTTGCGGCCTGCGCACAGCGCGTGTTCCATACACAAGTACGTATTGGCGCACCGCTGAATATTACCGGTCTGACGGATTATGCCCAGGAGCCGTATTATTCAACGGCGGTAGGGCTGCTGCACTACGGGAAAGAATCCCATTTAAGTGGTGAGGCTGAAGTAGAAAAGCGCGTAACTGCCTCGGTCGGATCGTGGATCAAGCGACTGAATAGCTGGTTACGTAAAGAGTTTTAATTTTTAAAGAGACCGACGCAAATTAACGGTCTCAGGCGACAGGCACTACACAAAGTCATTCAAGTTGCATCGCGGCGGCAACTGAGCGAATCTCCTGGAGCATAGTTTACTATGTCACGGGAGTGAGTGAAGGCAGCCAACAAAGAGGCGGCTTGAAGGATGAAGTGTAAAACGGAGAGAGAAACTATGTTTGAACCTATGGAACTAACCAACGACGCGGTGATTAAAGTCATCGGCGTCGGTGGCGGCGGCGGTAATGCCGTTGAACACATGGTGCGTGAGCGCATCGAAGGTGTTGAATTCTTCGCGGTGAATACCGACGCTCAGGCGTTGCGTAAAACGGCGGTTGGACAGACCATTCAGATTGGTAGCGGCATCACCAAAGGTCTGGGCGCGGGTGCAAACCCGGAAGTCGGTCGTAATGCGGCAGACGAAGATCGCGAAGCTCTGCGCGCAGCGCTTGACGGCGCAGACATGGTGTTTATCGCAGCTGGCATGGGCGGCGGTACCGGTACCGGTGCAGCGCCAGTGGTAGCTGAAGTCGCAAAAGATTTAGGTATCCTGACCGTTGCTGTCGTGACTAAGCCTTTCAACTTTGAAGGCAAGAAGCGTATGGCATTCGCGGAGCAGGGTATCACCGAGCTGTCCAAACACGTGGACTCTCTGATCACTATCCCGAACGACAAGCTGCTGAAAGTACTGGGCCGTGG
Source organism: Citrobacter braakii (assembly GCF_002075345.1). GTDB lineage: Bacteria > Pseudomonadota > Gammaproteobacteria > Enterobacterales > Enterobacteriaceae > Citrobacter > Citrobacter braakii. The sequence goes on along the minus strand of NZ_NAEW01000006.1, from coordinate 115,285 downwards.
TATCTCCCTGCTGGATGCATTTGGCGCAGCGAACGACGTGCTGAAAGGCGCAGTCCAGGGTATCGCTGAACTGATTACTCGTCCGGGCCTGATGAACGTCGACTTTGCAGACGTACGCACCGTGATGTCCGAAATGGGCTACGCGATGATGGGTTCTGGCGTGGCGAGCGGTGAAGACCGTGCAGAAGAAGCGGCTGAAATGGCTATCTCTTCTCCGCTGCTGGAAGATATCGATCTGTCCGGCGCACGCGGAGTGCTGGTTAACATTACTGCGGGCTTCGACCTGCGTCTGGATGAGTTCGAAACCGTGGGTAACACGATTCGTGCCTTTGCATCGGATAACGCGACTGTGGTTATCGGTACCTCTCTGGACCCGGATATGAACGACGAACTGCGCGTGACCGTTGTTGCGACTGGAATTGGTATGGACAAGCGTCCTGAAATCACTCTGGTGACCAACAAACAGGTACAGCAGCCGGTAATGGATCGTTACCAGCAGCACGGCATGGCGCCGTTGACGCAAGAGCAGAAACCGGTAGCGAAAGTGGTTAACGACAATACGCCGCAAACCACGAAAGAGCCGGATTATCTGGATATCCCTGCATTCCTGCGTAAGCAAGCTGATTAAGAATTAGCTGGAATTTGGGAATTGTGGCTCTTTGTGCTAAACTGGCCCACCGAATGTATAGTACACTTCGGTTGGATAGGTAATTTGGCGAGATTATACGATGATCAAACAAAGGACTCTTAAACGTATCGTTCAGGCGACTGGCGTCGGTTTGCATACCGGCAAAAAAGTCACCCTGACATTACGACCTGCGCCGGCCAACACCGGGGTCATCTATCGTCGCACCGACTTGAATCCTCCGGTAGATTTCCCGGCCGATGCCAAATCTGTGCGTGATACCATGCTCTGTACGTGTCTGGTCAATGAGCATGATGTGCGGATTTCAACTGTAGAGCACCTTAATGCTGCTCTGGCGGGCTTAGGTATCGATAACATCGTTATTGAAGTTAACGCCCCGGAAATCCCGATTATGGATGGCAGTGCCGCTCCGTTCGTTTACCTGCTGCTTGATGCAGGTATTGAAGAACTGAGCAGCGCCAAAAAATTTGTTCGCATCAAAGAGACCGTTCGTGTCGAAGATGGCGATAAGTGGGCTGAGTTTAAGCCGTATAATGGTTTTACGTTGGATTTCACCATCGACTTTAACCATCCGGCGATCGACTCCAGCACGCAGCGCTACGCGATGAACTTCTCTGCGGATGCGTTCATGCGCCAGATCAGCCGCGCGCGTACTTTCGGCTTCATGCGTGATATCGAATATCTGCAGTCCCGCGGCCTGTGCCTGGGCGGCAGCTTCGATTGTGCCATCGTTGTTGACGATTATCGCGTATTGAACGAAGACGGCCTGCGTTTTGAAGACGAATTCGTTCGTCACAAAATGCTCGACGCGATTGGTGACTTGTTCATGTGTGGTCACAACATTATTGGTGCATTCACCGCGTATAAATCCGGTCATGCACTGAATAACAAACTATTGCAGGCAGTCCTGGCAAAACAGGAAGCCTGGGAATATGTGACCTTCCAGGACGATGCAGAACTGCCGTTGGCGTTCAAAGCACCTTCGACTGTACTGGCATAACGACATACGCTGTCGCATAAATTCGACTGGTAAATCTGGCACTCTCTCCGGCCAGGTGAGCCAGTCGTTTTTTATCTTTCGATTGCAAAACCACCTTATCTGAAGCGACTTTTTCCCCACCAACAGATTAAAACACCGTTCGATCGCTGCTTTCTTAAGCATATTTACCCGCGACTTGCTGTCATTACTGCTGTGGAGCGTACGCTTTAATGGTAATATTTATGCGCAAAAAAATGGTTTTGCATTTGTAACCCCAAACGCAGGGTATATCAGGTGGCAATAACGTGAGTGGAATACTGACGCGTTGGCGACAGTTAGGCAGACGGTACTTCTGGCCGCATCTCCTGTTGGGGATGGTCGCGGCTAGTTTTGGCCTGCCTGCGCTCGGTAATGCTGCTGAACCTAATACTCCCGCGAAGGCGACCGCCAGCAATCACGATCAATCTGCCAAAGTTAACTTTAGCCAGCTTGCTTTGCTGGAGGCGACCAATCGCCGCCCGAATTTTACCGTTGACTACTGGCATCAGCATGCCATTCGTACGGTCATTCGCCATCTTTCTTTTGCCATGGCTCCTCAGGCGCTGCCTGTTGCCGAAGAGCCGTTGCCAATCCAGGCGCACCATCTTGCGTTACTGAATACGCTCAGCGCGATGCTGACGCAAGAAGGCAGACCGCCCGCGACCGTGAGTCGCGTGACATATGCCCATTTTACCTCTCAGGCCGCATTTAGCGTTCCGGTCTGGATCAGCCAGCTGCAGGGTATCCGTGCTGGCCCTCAACGCCTCAGCTAAAAAAGAACCTTCCAACTTATAATTTTTGACTCCGCACCGCGGGGCGTTTGAGATTTTATTATGCTAATCAAATTATTAACAAAAGTATTCGGTAGCCGTAACGAGCGTACGCTGCGTCGTATGCGTAAAGTGGTCAATGTCATCAATGCAATGGAACCGGAGATGGAAAAACTCTCCGATGATGAACTGAAAGCGAAGACCGCTGAATTCCGCGCCCGTCTGGAAAAAGGCGCCAGCGTTGAAAGCCTGATCCCGGAAGCGTTCGCGGTGGTCCGCGAAGCGAGTAAGCGTGTGTTCGGCATGCGTCATTTCGACGTACAGCTGCTGGGTGGTATGGTGCTTAACGATCGCTGCATCGCGGAAATGCGTACCGGTGAAGGTAAAACCCTGACCGCAACGCTGCCAGCCTACCTCAACGCCTTAAGCGGGAAAGGTGTACACGTGGTTACCGTGAACGACTACCTGGCTCAGCGTGACGCCGAAAATAACCGCCCGCTGTTTGAATTCCTCGGCATGACCGTGGGTATCAACATGTCTGGCCTGCCTGCGCCAGCCAAGCGTGAAGCCTACAATGCCGATATTACTTACGGTACCAACAACGAATACGGCTTTGACTACCTGCGCGACAACATGGCGTTTAGCCCGGAAGAGCGCGTTCAGCGTAAACTGCACTATGCGCTGGTCGATGAAGTCGACTCCATCCTGATCGATGAAGCGCGTACGCCGCTGATCATCTCCGGTCCGGCTGAAGACAGCTCGGAAATGTATAAAAAAGTGAACAAAATCATCCCGCACCTGATTCGTCAGGAGAAGGACGATTCCGACACGTTCCAGGGGGAAGGCCACTTCTCTGTTGATGAGAAAGCGCGCCAGGTCAACCTGACCGAACGTGGTCTGGTACTGATTGAAGAGCTGTTGGTTAACGAAGGCATTATGGATGAGGGCGAGTCGCTGTACTCTCCGGGCAACATTATGCTGATGCACCACGTGACTGCTGCACTGCGCGCGCACGTGCTGTTTACTCGCGACGTTGACTATATCGTGAAAGACGGTGAAGTTATCATCGTCGACGAACACACCGGTCGTACCATGCAGGGTCGCCGCTGGTCCGATGGTCTGCACCAGGCTGTTGAAGCCAAAGAAGGCGTAGATATCCAAAACGAGAACCAGACGCTGGCATCTATTACCTTCCAGAACTACTTCCGTTTGTACGAAAAACTGGCCGGTATGACCGGTACAGCAGATACTGAAGCCTTTGAATTCAGCTCCATTTACAAACTGGATACCGTTGTTGTGCCGACCAACCGCCCGATGATCCGTAAGGATTTACCGGATCTGGTGTACATGACTGAAGCGGAAAAAATTCAGGCGATCATTGAAGATATTAAAGAGCGTACCGCAAATGGCCAGCCGGTGCTGGTTGGTACTATCTCTATTGAAAAATCGGAAGTGGTTTCTAACGAGCTGAACAAGGCGGGTATCAAACACAACGTTCTGAACGCCAAGTTCCACGCCAACGAAGCCGCAATCGTCGCCCAGGCGGGTTATCCGTCCGCAGTGACTATCGCGACAAACATGGCAGGTCGTGGTACCGATATCGTGCTGGGTGGTAGCTGGCAGGCGGAAATTGCCGAGCTGGAGGACCCGACTCCAGAACAAATCGCGCAGATCAAAGCCGAGTGGCAGGTTCGCCATGATGCGGTGTTAGCAGCAGGTGGTTTACATATTATCGGTACCGAGCGTCACGAATCTCGTCGTATAGATAACCAGCTGCGTGGTCGTTCTGGTCGTCAGGGGGATGCGGGGTCTTCTCGTTTCTATCTGTCGATGGAAGATGCGCTGATGCGTATTTTTGCTTCTGACCGCGTGTCCGGCATGATGCGTAAACTGGGCATGAAGCCTGGTGAAGCAATTGAACACCCGTGGGTGACTAAAGCGATTGCAAACGCGCAGCGTAAAGTAGAAAGCCGCAACTTCGATATTCGTAAGCAACTGCTGGAATATGATGACGTTGCCAATGACCAGCGTCGCGCAATCTACACCCAGCGTAACGAACTGCTGGACGTAACTGACGTTAGCGAAACCATTAATAGCATCCGTGAGGATGTCTTCAAAGCGACAATTGATGCCTATATTCCGCCGCAGTCTCTGGAAGAAATGTGGGATATCCCGGGTCTGCAGGAACGTCTGAAAAACGACTTCGATCTGGAAATGCCTATTTCAGAGTGGCTGGATAAAGAGCCTGAGCTGCATGAGGAAACGCTGCGCGAACGTATTCTGGCAAACGCCATCGAAGTTTATCAGCGTAAAGAAGAAGTTGTGGGCGCGGAGATGATGCGTCACTTCGAAAAAGGCGTGATGCTGCAAACTCTCGATTCTCTGTGGAAAGAGCACCTTGCGGCGATGGACTACCTGCGTCAGGGTATCCACCTGCGTGGTTATGCGCAAAAAGATCCGAAGCAGGAATACAAGCGTGAATCCTTCTCTATGTTTGCATCAATGCTGGAATCACTGAAGTACGAAGTGATCAGCACCCTGAGCAAAGTTCAGGTGCGTATGCCTGAAGAAGTAGAAGCGATGGAGCAGCAACGTCGTGAAGACGCTGAACGTTTAGCGCAGATGCAGCAGTTGAGCCATAAAGGTGACGATTCTGCCGCGGCAGAAGAGCTGGCAGCACAAACTGGCGATCGTAAAGTGGGCCGTAACGATCCGTGTCCTTGCGGTTCCGGCAAAAAGTACAAACAGTGCCATGGCCGCCTGAGTTAAGAAAATAACTTACTGAAAAGGCGCAGAATTCTGCGCCTTTTTTATGGACGATAAAGATGAAAATACTGCAGATCGCCGTCGGGATTATTCGCAACCAGCACCATGAAATTTTTATAACCCAGCGTGCGGCTGATGCCCACATGGCCAATAAGCTGGAGTTCCCCGGCGGGAAAATTGAAGCGGGCGAAACGCCGGAGCAGGCGCTGATTCGCGAGTTACAGGAAGAAGTAGGCATTACGCCGACTCAAAGCTCACTGTTCGAAAAGCTGGAGTACCAGTTTCCGGACCGGCATATCACTCTGTGGTTCTGGCTGGTTGAAAGCTGGGAAGGCGAACCGTGGGGGAAAGAGGGGCAACCGGCGCAGTGGATTGCGCAAGATGCTCTGAATACAGAAGATTTTCCGCCTGCGAATGCGCCGGTAATTGAAAAGCTGATTGCTGGATAAAGGTGTTCGTAGGCCGGATTAGGCAACCCCACCATCCGGCAAATTAGGGCGGGGTCGCTACGCTTGCCCGCCCTACGTTTTAGCTGAATTACTTCTGCTCTTCACTCCAGTCGTCGTTTTCCGACAGATCACCAGAGCTTGGGATACGTTTCTCTTCTGCGGCCCACTCACCCAGATCGATTAACTGGCAGCGCTTGCTGCAGAATGGGCGAAACGGGCTGACTTCACCCCACACTACGGGTTTGCCGCAGGTTGGGCAGTTGACGATGGTTTGTTCAGACATGTTGACTCCTTAACAGCACGCCAGATCAAAATCGAGACGCTCAGGCACCTGGCCATTCTCGCTATCCAGCGGCATAAAGCGAATAGCAAAGCGGCTCTTATGACCAGAAATTTGCGGATAAAGCTGCGAATCAAGCGGCAGCTGCAAGCGAAGCAGATCGGCATCTTCGCCGTTGTCCTGATAAAAACCATTCAAGCTGGTTTGCTTACGGAATGGCGCAGAGTTGCGAATTAAATCCAGCACCAGCGACAGTGCCTGATTGAGCGGATTCAGACTTGCAAGCCAGGTTTCAACCTGCGCGTCGCGATGCGACTGCGGTAGATGTAACCAAATATGCAGGGTCGGCAGATCGAAGCTGCAGCATCCGCCAGGAATGCTTAAACGCTGACGTACAAGGCCAATCAGACGATCTTCGCGCAGCGTCTGTCCAATACGCGGAGCCGAAATAAGAATGCTGCCCGCGCTTTTTAACTGCTGGCGCAATGCGTCGATCCTGTTTTGATCGACGCCGGGAACTTCAACCCAGGCCTGGAGTTTACGCTGTTGTCTTTCCAGCTCTTTGAGGAGTTCGGTACGGACTTCGCCGCGTTCAAATACATCCAGTAAGTCTCCGATGTTGCGGAAAAAATGCAGTGCGCCTGCATGGTCCGCTATGGGTACATTAACGGAGAGCTGTTGGATTAAAAACTCAATGCGCAGCCATGTACGCATCTTCTCATTGAGAGGGTGTTCAAAAAGGACCTGGGTGTGCATTACGGTTTTTCCTGTGAGACAAACTGCAACGCGCATTGCAAATAGAGCGCGTGCAGGCGGGCGACATCCGAGGCGATGGCCTCCGGTGCGCCATTATTATCAATAACATCGTCTGCCACGGCCAGACGCGCTTCGCGCGTTGCCTGGGCAGCAAGAATTTGTTCAACATGCTCACGCGTGACGTCATCGCGCTGCATAGTGCGTCTGAGCTGTGTCTCGGGGGTAACATCCACCACGAGTACGCGGTTGGCTTTTTTATACAGCGAATTTTCCACCAGCAAAGGTACAACCCACAACAGATAAGGGGAGGTTGCTTGCTGAAACTGGCGCTGCGTTTCCTGCTGAATAAGCGGATGGAGCAAGGCATTCAGCCAGCTTTTCTCCTCAGGACTGGAAAAAATGCGTTCGCGTAAAATGCGTCGCTGCAACGATCCGTCGGTAGCTATAACTTCGGTACCAAAATGTTCTTCGATCGCCTTAAGGGCTGGGGTACCGGGTTCAACTACCTGGCGCGCAATAATATCTGCATCAATGACGTTTATTCCGAGGTCAGCGAACGCATTTGCAACGGTACTTTTACCACTGCCAATGCCGCCGGTTAAGGCTACCGTATACCTCATAGATGCAGATCCTGGAGTTTAAGTTTGATTATCAAACAGTTAAAAGTTAAGCGTGCGACGGCGAGGCTGCTGCAGGATTAACCTACTATTCGCCAGGTAAATTTATGGGATTGTAGCGTAAAAAAAGAGAATTTCGCAGTCTTGCGCGGCATTGATTAGTGCGTATGATAGCGTCACTGGAGTTGTGAGTTTCGATTTTTCGCCATTAACCCCAGGAATCCGCACATGCGTATCGAAGAAGATCTGAAGTTAGGTTTCAAAGACGTTCTTATCCGCCCTAAGCGTTCTACTCTCAAAAGCCGTTCCGATGTTGAGCTGGAACGTCAATTTACCTTTAAGCACTCAGGTCAGACCTGGTCCGGCGTACCGATTATTGCCGCGAACATGGACACTGTCGGGACGTTTGCCATGGCAACGGCGCTGGCATCCTTCGACATCCTGACTGCGGTACACAAACACTATTCTGTTGAAGACTGGGCTGCTTTCATCGCAGAGAGCTCTGCTGATGTGCTCAAACATGTAATGGTTTCAACCGGCACCTCTGATGCCGATTTCGAAAAAACCAAACAGATTCTGGCGCTCAACCCGGCGCTGAACTTTATCTGCATTGATGTGGCAAATGGCTACTCAGAGCATTTTGTTCAGTTTGTGTCGAAAGCGCGTGAAGCATGGCCGACAAAAACAATTTGTGCGGGCAATGTGGTTACTGGGGAAATGTGTGAAGAGCTGGTTCTTTCCGGCGCGGACATTGTTAAAGTCGGCATTGGCCCGGGTTCTGTATGTACCACACGTGTAAAAACCGGCGTTGGCTACCCACAGCTTTCTGCGGTTATTGAATGTGCTGATGCAGCTCACGGTCTGGGCGGCATGATTGTCAGTGACGGCGGCTGCACAATGCCGGGTGACGTGGCAAAAGCGTTCGGCGGTGGCGCGGACTTCGTTATGCTCGGCGGTATGTTGGCCGGTCATGAAGAAAGCGGCGGCAAAATTGTTGAAGAGAACGGTGAGAAATTCATGCTGTTCTACGGAATGAGCTCTGAATCAGCCATGACGCGTCACGTTGGTGGTGTTGCACAATACCGCGCTGCGGAAGGTAAAACAGTTAAGTTGCCTCTGCGTGGCCCGGTTGATAACACTGCACGCGATATCCTTGGCGGCCTGCGTTCTGCCTGTACCTATGTCGGTGCATCTCGCCTGAAAGAACTGACCAAACGTACAACGTTTATTCGTGTACAGGAACAAGAAAACCGCGTTTTCAATAGCCTGTAAGAACAGGTAGTACTATGACATGCCGGATAAGCTGTGCGCCATCCGGCATTTGAATTTATCCCACCCCGCTCATCGCATCTCCTAAATGAAAAATCGGCAAATACATCGCAACGACCAGCGTACCGATTATCAGCCCCGTAATGACCAGTAACGCAGGCTCTAGTAGTGCAGCCAGATTCTCTGCCTGAGACAATGTTTTCTCGCCGTGGTGATGGGCGAGATTACGCAGCATTGTATCCAGCGAGCCGGAAGCCTCACCTGTTCTGACCAACTGTATGCACAATGGGCTGAATTCACCGCAATTTTTTAGCGCTAACCAGACCGGTTTTCCGGCGCTGATGTCGTGATGTACCTGCGCTAAGCGTTGCGACCAGAAAGGGTTGGCCAGCGTTTCAGTGACGCTCTCAAGACCTTGCAGAAAAGGAATACCTGCATTTTGCGTTAACGCCAGAACAGTGAAGATCTGCGTGAGTTTTTGCCCTCTCACCATCGGTCCTATGACCGGGAAGCCGAGCAGCAATTTCTGGCGCAGAGTGAGCCAGTATGGCTTCTGCTTCATCAGGTGATATGCCGCACCCGCTACCAGGCTGAATGCTCCCGCCAGCCATCCCCATTGGCTGCTAAAATGCGCGATGGCAATAATCCACTGAGTGAGTACTGGTAGCGGGGTGTTAAACGTCTGGTAAATGGCGGCAAACTCAGGGAGTACAAACTGCAGCATCGCGAATACTACCATCACCGCCATCGTGATGATGAAAATCGGATAGCGTAGGGCTTTTTTAACTTTATCCGCCAGTTGCTGTTGATTCTTCTGCTGGCGGGCGAGTTCAAAGCAGCAGTCGTCCAGCTTACCCGTAAGCTCTCCGGTACGGATCATTGCCTGATAAAGAGGCGGAAAAACGTGTTGCCACTGAGATAGCGAGGTGGAGAGAGAAATACCCTGTTCCATATCGTGAGCCAGCGTGCGCAGTAGCGCTTGCCATTGGCTGCTGGGATGCTGTTCAGCCAGCAAAGCTAAACTTGCCGAGAGTGTTAGCCCTGCTTTCAGCAACGTCGCCAGTTGATGTATGGTTTCAGCGCTTTTTTCACGGCTCCATTGTGAGGCTTTTACACGCATACGATTAATGCGCAGCGGCGTAATATGCCGTTGCTCGAGAGCAAGTATCAATGAGGGGCGGGTATCGGCCCAAAGTACGCCTTCCAGTGGATTACCTTCGTTGCTAATACCTTGCCAGCGCCAAAGCAGTTTAGCTGACATGGGGCATGCCCAGTACGCGTACCAACTCTTCAAATGTTGTTAACCCTTGTTCGACGGCCTTGCAACCATTTTCGAAAAGCGTGCTCATCCCCAGTTGCTGAGCATTCGATTCCACTCCGTCTACGGACGTACCGTTGGCGATGCTCTGGCGCAATGCAGGTGTAACGGGGAGAACTTCAAACAATGCCGTACGGCCATAAAATCCGTGATAGCAATGTTGGCAGCCCGGAGCCTGCCAACGAGGCAGTGGCATAGGCCAGATCGCTTCCGGGAGCATGATCGGCGTTTCCAGACATTGTCGGCAATGGGGACACAATTTTCTCACCAACCGCTGTGCAATAACGAGCGTCAGCGCGGAGGCGATCATCCAGCGTGCAACCCCCATTTGCTGCAAGCGTATAAGTGTTTCTGTAGTGGAATTGGTATGCAGTGTTGATAGAACCAGATGACCGGTTTGTGCGGCTTTAAGGGCTATTTCGGCCGTTTCGCCATCACGGATTTCACCCACCATGATAATGTCGGGATCCTGACGCAGCAGCGCGCGCAATACTCCCTGAAAAGTGAGACCGGCACGTGGATGAATTTGTGTCTGGTTAAGACTTGCGATCGGGATCTCGACTGGATCTTCCACGCTACAGAGGTTAACGTCCGGAGTGTTTCGGGTCTGCAGCGCACTGTACAGCGTGACCGTTTTACCGCTTCCGGTTGGTCCGGTGACCAGAATCAGCCCCTGAGGCTGCTGCAACGCTTGTGAAAATGCTGCCAGCTGCGCGTCCTGCATTCCCAGCGCGGTGATTTCCAGCGCTTGATCGACCTGATGCAGTAGCCGTAGCACCACTTTTTCGCCGAAACGACAGGGCAGAGTGGCGATGCGAAACGAGACCGGCTCTCCTGAAATCTCAACGGTAAATTGGCCGTCTTGCGCAAGTCGGTGCTCGGCAATATCCAGACTGCCTAAAACTTTTAGTCTGGCAGTGATGGCGATACCCATCTCGGTCGTGACGTCCGGTAAAGCATGCAGTACGCCATCCACACGTAATCTGATTCGATAGTGATTTTCCGCTGGCTCAAAATGAATATCAGAAGCCCGTTGCACCAGGGCGGATTGAAACGTCTGATTCAGCAAATCTGCTGCGCTGGCGCTGCTTTTCGTGACCACTGCCGGGAGCATTTTCTGTGGCGTATGCGTGTGGCCTTCCATTTGTTGACGCGTCCAGCAGACGATGTCGATACGTCGGGTGGTGGCAAAATGCAGTGCGTCCAGCAATTCGTGGGATGGAGCGTCCACGACGGCGATGTGCACCACTTCATTGTCTGCATCCAGTAATATTCCCTGATGACGTTGGCACAGCGCCGTAAGTTGGGTGGTATTCATCTCTTTTCCTTAATTGATATCGAAACGGAAAACGTCTTCACAGGCCTGTTGCAATGCGCTGTCATTCTGGATAACGCAGTTACGACTCCAGCCGGTAATTCCGTTGGCATTGTCCCAACCCGGCGTCATGGTGATGCTTAACCCGTTCAGGCTTTCTTGTCCGCTGAGGCTGACCACCCCTTTTTCAACGCTCATGGCTGAGACATAACGGGTGGTGGCTGGAGAAGGGATGCCATTCGTTCCGGCATCACAGGTTGTTGTTCCGCCATGCTACAGCGCACAGAGCTCAACCGCCGTGCGATAGGGAACAAAGGTTTGCAGCATGTCTGTTAACGCGGCTTTGCGCAGATAGTTTTGATAAGCCGGAATACCGATGGCGCTAAGGATGGCAATAATGCCAATGACCACCATGAGTTCGATAAGTGTGAAGCCTCGTTGCTTGTCCATCGTTCGCTCCTTGAGTTAGCTGGCGCTACTTTGGCAAACGCTCGGGGTCACGGCGAGAGGCAAAAAACAGAACGGGAAGGCGGGTTCCGAGGATTTTTATGAAATTACAGAGTCAGACACCGTATTTGCGAAGAGGCTCCAAGAAACAGCCGTTTGGCGGCGTAAACGCTTTATCCGGCCGATAGAAAAAACCGACGTGATGGGCCCGATAAGTGAAAGTACTATCGGGCTACACCATCAGTAATTAGCGAAAACGCATAGAGAGATCGAGCGCGCGAACATGCTTGGTCAGCGCGCCAACAGAGATGAAATCCACGCCGGTTTCGGCAAATTCGCGCAGAGTTTCATGAGTGACGTTACCCGACACTTCCAGACGCGCCTGGCCGTTGGTGCGTTTTACCGCTTCCCGCATTTGGTCAGTTTCGAAGTTATCGAGCATGATGATGTCGGCCCCTGCTTTCAGCGCGTCGTCCAGTTCATCCAGGCTTTCTACTTCGACTTCAACCGGCACATCCGGGTGCAGCCAGAAGGCTTTTTCAACGGCCTGACGTACCGAACCTGAAGCAATAATGTGGTTTTCTTTAATCAGGAAAGCGTCAGAAAGGCCCAGACGATGATTTGCGCCGCCGCCGCATAATACGGCGTATTTCAGCGCGGTACGTAGCCCCGGCAGAGTTTTACGTGTATCCAGCAGTTGGGTTTTTGTTCCCGCCAGCAGGTCGACATATTTACGCACCTCGCTCGCCACACCCGAAAGCGTCTGTACAAAATTAAGCGCGGTACGTTCGCCAGTTAGCAGCACGCGGGAAGGGCCGTCCAGTTCAAATAGCGGCTGATTGGTCTTAATGCTGTCGCCATCTTCGACATGCCAGGTGATGTTGACATCATCGCCAGCCAGTTGAATAAAGACCTCTTCTACCCAACGTTTTCCACAAAAAACGCCATCTTCGCGGGTGATCACGGTGGCGTGGGAGCGCATATCCGCGGGTAAAAGCTGTGCGGTGATATCGTTATTGGCATCAACTTCTCCGCCTAAATCTTCACGCAGCGCCTGAGCTACAGCGGCAGGGATATCCAGATTTATGCGTTCCAACAGCGCGTCACGTCGGTAGTCAGGGTTATAGCGGCGAGGCGGCATGATAAAACTCCAAATTGCTAACGAATCATAAGGTGGAAACATGCTACCCTGAACCTGATATGAGCACCACCAATAAGGAGATTCTGCATGTTGTTAGACGAGGGCTGGCTGGCAGAGGCGCGACGCGTTCCCTCTCCTCATTACGATTGCCGCCCGGATGACGAAAACCCTTCTCTGCTGGTGGTGCATAATATCAGCCTGCCGCCTGGCGAGTTTGGCGGCCCGTGGATCGATGCGCTGTTTACGGGCACGATTGCTCCCAATGCCCATCCTTATTTTGCCGGGATCGCCCATTTGCGCGTTTCGGCACATTGTTTAATTCGCCGTGACGGTGAAATCGTGCAGTATGTCCCCTTTGATAAACGCGCCTGGCATGCTGGCGTGTCGAACTATCAAGGCCGCGAACGCTGTAATGATTTCTCAATTGGTATTGAGCTGGAAGGGACGGATACGCTGGCCTATACCGATGCGCAGTATCAGCAACTGGCAGCCGTGACGAATGCCCTGATTACGCGTTATCCGGCCATTGCCAACAACATGACAGGACATTGCAATATTGCGCCCGAGCGTAAGACCGATCCCGGGCCCTCTTTTGACTGGGCAAGGTTTCGCGCCCTGGTCACCCCCTCGTCGCACAAGGAGATGACATGACGCTGTTTACAACATTACTGGTGTTGATTGTTGAACGCCTGTTTAAGCTGGGTGAGCACTGGCAGCTTGATCACCGGGTTGAAGCTTTTTTCCGCCGGGTGAAGCATTTTTCGATGATGCGTACGGTAGGCATGGCCCTTATTGCGATGGGGGTGACATTCCTGCTGCTGCGCGCACTTCAAGGCCTGTTGTTTAACGTGCCTTTGCTGGTGGCGTGGATCTTAATTGGTTTGCTGTGCATCGGCGCTGGCAAGACGCGTCTTCATTATCATGCCTATCTGAACGCGGCTGCTCGCGATGACGCTCACGCCCGTGAAGCGATGGCCAGCGAGCTGACCCTGATTCATGGGATTCCGCCTGAGTGCGATGAGCGTGAGTTCTTGCGCGAACTGCAGAACGCGCTGTTATGGAACAACTTTCGCTTTTATCTGGCGCCGTTATTCTGGCTGATTGTCGGTGGCCCGTGGGGACCGGTGACGCTGGTGGGTTATGCCTTTCTACGTGCCTGGCAGTCCTGGCTGGCGCGCTATCAGACGCCACACCAGCGTTTGCAATCAGGTATCGATGCGATCCTGCACGTGCTGGACTGGATCCCGGTGCGCCTGGCGGGTGTCGTCTATGCGCTGCTGGGGCACGGCGAGAAGGCGTTGCCTGCCTGGTTTGCGTCGCTGGCGGATCTGCATACTTCGCAATATCAGGTGCTTACTCGCCTTGCGCAGTTTTCTTTGGAGCGTGAACCACATACCGATAAAGTCGCAACGCCAAAAGCCGCGGTTTCGATGGCGAAGAAGACCTCGTTTGTGGTGGTGGTGGTCATTGCCGTGCTGACCATTTATGGAACATTAATTTAAGCCATTATTGGTGGATGGCGCTGCGCTTATCCGTCGAGGAAAAAAATTGGCCCGGTCGCTTTGTGCTTGCGGGCCAATCTTTCAAAGCGTATCAGCAGGTGGGATGCCAAAATCTGGCATCCCGTTTTCGTTCCAGCGCACCAGCTTCAGACGAGTATGGCGGTTTGGGTCGTACAGCGGATCGCCCTCGATTTCAGTGTAATTTCTCGCGTGGTACACCAGCACATCTTCTCCTTCCGGCGTTTGCGTAAAGCTGTTGTGCCCCGGCCCGTATTGGCGGTTTTCGTAGCTGGTGGTAAAGACCGGGCGCGGCGATTTGTGCCAGTTCTGCGGGTTGAGCGGATCGGCGTTGAGATCAATCCACAATAATCCCATACAGTAGTTCTCATCGGTGGCGCTGGCGGAATAGCTGATAAACAGCTTATCGCCGTGAACCATGACGGCCGGGCCTTCGTTGACCCAAAAACCCCGGCATTCCCAGTCATACTCTGGATGACTGAGCATTACCGGCTCGCCTTTAATCGTCCATGGATTTTCCAGTTCGGCGAGATAGATATTGGAGTTTCCGGCGATATCGGGGGATTTCTGCGCCCACAGATACCACTGTTTTCCCTGATGGTTAAAGGTGGTGGCATCGAGCGCGAAGGTATCAAACTGCGTTTTAATCTGCCCTTTCTCTGTCCATTGGCCGGTCAGCGGATCGGCGTCTGCACATTCGAGCGCAAACATACGGTGCTGGAACATCCCCAGCTTGTCGAGCGCCTGTGTGTGGGCGGCGGCAAAATAGATGTACCACTTGCCTGCCAGATGATGGATCTCAGGCGCCCAGATCAGCTGGCTCATGGGGCCGTTTTCTGGTTTGCGCCAGACGACAACCGGGACGGCGGTGCGTAACCCTTCCAGCGAGTCCGCCCGGCGGATCTCCAGACGATCGTATTCGGGCACTGAAGCAATGAAATAGTAGTGGCTACCGTCACGTAAAATAAACGGGTCGGCACGCTGTTCAATAAAGGGATTTGGCCACTGATTCATTAGGCTTTCCTTACGTTTTCAGTCGTTTTTATATCGTGGTACTCATTCAGTTCACGGTAGTTGGCGCGGCGCTTTTCTAAATCTGTCTGGATTTGTTGCATAAACTCGCGGTCAACTTTCAGCAGACGAACTACGCCTGCGGTAATCAGGTAGCCTACACCCGGTATGATGGTAAACAGCAGCATAATACCGTTAATGGCGGAGTCGCTTTGCGCTTTCGCCCCTGCGTCGTAGCCGTACCAGGAGAGCAGGAAACCAACCATCGCTCCGGCAATCGCCAGGCCCAGTTTCAGGAAGAACAGGTTGCCGGAGAAGCTGATTCCGGTGATACGTTTACCGGTTTTCCACTCGCCGTAGTCATCGACATCTGCCATCAGCGACCAGTGCAGTGGGGATGGGATCTGATGCAGAATGTTGAGCAGGAAGTAAAGCACCATAATCATCATGGTGGCTTTAGGATCGAAGAAGTAAAACGCGCCGGAGAAAATCGCCAGGATGATATTGGTCCAGAAGAAGACTTTCAGTTTGCACCAGCGATCGGTCAACACCTTCGCCAGCATGCTGCCGATCATCATGCCCACAACGCCAAGGCTGATAAACAACGTTGCGAACTGCGTGCTTTGCTGCATAACCCAGGTTACGTAGTACATGGTGGCAGCCATGCGAATAAAGCCCGGACAGACGTTGCACAGGGTTAACAGCAGGATTTTTACCCACTGATCGTTCTTCCATACGTCTTTCAGGTCGGCTTTTAAATCGTCGTTAGTCGGGACGGCAGGACGTACGCGCTCACGGACGGTTGCAAAGCAAAACAGGAACATACACATGCCGATGAAGGCCAGCACTGCCATCGCCATCTGATAGCCTTTAGCTTTATCTTCCCCGCCAAACCAGTCCGCCATTGGCAGCAAGGTGAGGGAGAGCAGCAGGGTTGCAATTCCTACCAACACAAAGCGATATGACTGGCAGGCGACACGTTCCTTTGGATCGTTAGTGATGACGCTGCCGAGCGAGCAGTAAGGGATGTTGATCGCCGTATAGGTGATAGAGAGCAGGAAGTAGGTGACGAACGCATAGATTACTTTGCTGTTATACGTCCACTCAGGGGTGGTAAACATGAGTACGCTAAATAATGCGTATGGGAAAGCCATCCACAAAAGCCATGGACGAAATCGACCATATTTGCTGCGGGTGCGGTCGGCCATCGCGCCCATAATAGGGTCGGTAACGGCATCTATAACGCGTACTGAGAGCAGTAACACGCCGACCAGGGCCGGTGCCAGACCAAAAATATCTGTGTAAAAATAGTTAACAAACAACATGATGGCGCCAAAGATGATGTTGCATCCGGCGTCGCCCATTCCATAGCCGATCTTTTCTTTCACCGTGAGCTTACTGGTTTCCATCAACTGCACTCCATTAATAAGATATGGAGATAATTATTGTCTGGCAGAGGTGTTTTTGCGTTGCAGGATAACGCCAGTGATATGGACGAAACAGTCGTGAGTGGGAAAGTGTGAGGCAGGTAACAACCCCCACCTGATGCAGGTGGGGGAGGGAGAATTAATGCGCTTTAGCTACTTTGGCGGTTTTCTGTTTGCACAAATAGCCGATGCCAAGAATGGCAATCCATACCGGGATTAAGTACACCGAAATCGCCATGCCCGGCGTCATCAGCATAATCACCAGCACTGCAGCCATGAAAATCAGACATACCCAGTTACCAAGCGGATAGAGCAGCGCCGGGAAACGGGTGGTAACGCCTTGCTGCTGTTTGGCTTTGCGGAACTTCATGTGCGCCAGGCTAATCATTGCCCAGTTGATCACCAGTGCGGAAACCACCAGCGCCATCAGCAGGCCAAAGGCGGATTCCGGTGCCAGATAGTTGATCAGTACACACAGAGCCGTAACCAGCGCGGAGACCAGAATGGTGTTCACCGGTACGCCGCGTTTGTCGACGTTCATCAGCGCTTTTGGCGCGTTGCCCTGTTGTGCCAGACCGAACAGCATACGGCTGTTGCAGTATACGCAGCTGTTATAGACAGAAAGGGCAGCGGTCAGCACTACGATGTTCAGAGCATTGGCAACAAAGGTGTCGCCCAGCTCGTGGAAAATAAGGACAAACGGGCTGGTATCAGCCGTGACGCGCGTCCACGGCATCAGGGAAAGCAGAACAGCCAGCGAACCTACATAGAAAATCAGGATACGGTAGATAACCTGGTTGGTTGCTTTGGGAATGCTTTGCTCCGGGTTATCGGCTTCTGCTGCGGTGATCCCGACCAGCTCCAGCCCACCGAAAGAGAACATAATAATAGCCATCATCATCACCAGACCGGTGAAGCCGTGCGGCAGGAAGCCACCCTGACTCCACAGGTTACTGACGCTGGCCTGCGGGCCGCCGTTGCCGCTAAACAGCAACCAGCCGCCGAACAGAATCATCGCAACCACGGCAATGACTTTAATAATGGCGAACCAGAACTCCATTTCCCCAAACACTTTCACGTTGGTCAGGTTGATGGCGTTGATCAGCACGAAGAAGGCTGCAGCAGAAACCCAGGTGGGGATATCCGGATACCAGAACTGGATGTATTTACCTACGGCAGTCAGTTCAGCCATGGCAACCAGGACGTACAGTACCCAATAGTTCCAGCCAGAAGAGAAGCCCGCAAAACCGCCCCAGTATTTATAAGCAAAGTGGCTAAAGGAGCCTGCAACCGGTTCTTCAACTACCATTTCACCTAACTGACGCATAATCAAAAAGGCGATAAAGCCGGCAATTGCGTAACCCAGAATAATACCCGGTCCTGCAGACTGGATAACGGATGCGCTACCGAGAAATAACCCGGTACCAATCGCGCCACCCAGCGCGATTAGCTGTATATGGCGGTTCTTAAGACCGCGCTTGAGCTGATCGCCATGCTGTTGACTTTCCATCATTAAACCTCGTGTGTGGTTTTACTCTTCATATTTCGAGTACTTATTTTTTGAACTACGCAGCAATGCGTGTGTAAGTTTGCAATTCCGTTTGTTGTATTTATTTGTTTACAGATGCTTTAGATAAAATGTTGCCTCAATGCTTTTGTCTTGATCAGAATAATGATATGCGAGCGCGAATGCACCTGCTTTATGCGGGCAAGATGACGAGTTGAATAAAAAGAAACCATTTGTAAATGCGAGTTTATCTACCACAAAATTTCCATTTTGAATTTTTATTCACTAATTGTGGCTAATGTGTCGATAAATAATCAGGTGAATCGGTTCAGATAAGATATTTTTTCGTTTCAATTCCGTTAAAACTACCCCGTGGTGGGTAAATTTAACATTTGTGCATAGTTACATGTTTGAAACGTTATTTCTGTAATGTTGTTAAAATATGCCCCCTTTACTGATTTCAATCAAAACCTGTATGGACAGAAGGTGAATACTTTGTTACTTTAGCGTCAAGAACATGAAATTGGTAAGACCAATTGACTCCGGGCAAATGGCTTAAGACAGGAAATCATGGCCTACAGCAAAATCCGCCAACCAAAACTCTCCGATGTGATTGAGCAGCAGCTGGAGTTTTTAATTCTTGAGGGGACACTTCGCCCCGGAGAAAAACTCCCACCGGAACGCGAGCTGGCAAAACAGTTCGACGTCTCCCGCCCCTCCTTACGCGAGGCGATCCAACGCCTTGAAGCGAAGGGGTTACTGCTTCGTCGTCAGGGCGGTGGCACTTTTGTTCAGAGCAGCCTGTGGCAGAGCTTTAGCGACCCACTGGTAGAGCTGCTCTCCGACCATCCTGAATCCCAGTTTGACCTGCTTGAGACGCGCCATGCGCTGGAAGGTATTGCAGCCTATTACGCTGCACTGCGCAGCACGGATGAAGACAAAACGCGTATCCGTGAACTCCACCATGCGATCGAGCTTGCTCAACAGTCCGGCGATCTTGACGGCGAATCTGACGCGGTACTCCAGTATCAAATTGCTGTCACCGAAGCGGCACATAATGTGGTGCTGCTCCATTTGCTAAGGTGTATGGAGCCGATGCTGGCCCAGAACGTTCGGCAAAACTTCGAATTGCTGTATGCGCGTCGCGAGATGCTGCCGCTGGTGAGCAGTCACCGTACCCGCATCTTTGAAGCAATTATCGCCGGGAAGCCTGAAGAAGCGCGTGAAGCGTCTCACCGTCACCTGGCGTTTATCGAAGAGATTCTGCTGGACAGGAGCCGTGAGGAAAGCCGTCGTGAACGCGCCTTACGCCGTCTGGAGCAACGAAAGAATTAGTGATTTTTCTGGCAGAACGTTAACCAGAAGATGTTGTAAATCAAGCGCTATCGAAAGGCGCGGCAACTAAACGCAGAACCTGTCTTATTACGCTCTCTGGTGAGAACGTAATGGGACAGGTTCCAGATAACTCAACGTATTAGATAGATAAGGAATACCCCCATGTCAGAACGTTTCCCAAATGACGTGGATCCGATCGAAACTCGCGACTGGCTACAGGCGATCGAATCGGTCATCCGTGAAGAAGGTGTTGAGCGTGCTCAGTATCTGATCGACCAACTGCTTTCAGAAGCTCGCAAAGGCGGCGTGAAAGTAGCGGCAGGTGCTGGGGCCAGCAATTATGTAAACACTATTGCCGTTGAAGATGAACCGGAATACCCGGGCAATCTGGAGCTGGAGCGTCGTATTCGTTCTGCTATCCGCTGGAACGCCATCATGACCGTACTGCGCGCGTCTAAAAAGGACCTCGAGCTGGGTGGCCACATGGCATCCTTCCAGTCCTCCGCAACGGTGTATGATGTTTGCTTCAACCACTTCTTCCGTGCACGCAACGAGCAGGATGGCGGCGATCTGGTTTACTTCCAGGGCCACATCTCTCCGGGCATCTACGCTCGCGCATTCCTGGAAGGTCGTCTGACTGAAGAGCAGATGAACAACTTCCGTCAGGAAGTACATGGCAAAGGCCTGTCTTCCTACCCGCACCCGAAACTGATGCCGGAATTCTGGCAGTTCCCGACCGTATCTATGGGTCTGGGCCCAATCGGTGCAATCTACCAGGCTAAGTTCCTGAAATATCTGGAACACCGTGGCCTGAAAGATACCTCTAAACAAACCGTTTACGCCTTCCTGGGCGACGGCGAAATGGATGAGCCAGAATCTAAGGGTGCTATCACCATCGCGACCCGTGAGAAACTGGACAACCTGGTCTTTGTTATCAACTGTAACCTGCAGCGTCTTGACGGTCCGGTCACCGGTAACGGCAAGATTGTCAACGAACTGGAAGGCATCTTCGCGGGCGCTGGCTGGAACGTTATCAAAGTCATGTGGGGCGGTCGTTGGGATGAGCTGCTGCGTAAAGATACCAGCGGTAAACTGATCCAACTGATGAACGAAACCGTTGACGGCGACTACCAGACCTTTAAATCCAAAGATGGCGCATACGTACGTGAGCACTTCTTCGGTAAATACCCGGAAACCGCAGCCCTGGTTGCTGACTGGACTGACGAGCAGATTTGGGCTCTGAACCGTGGTGGTCACGATCCGAAGAAAGTCTACGCTGCACTGAAGAAAGCGCAGGAAACCAAAGGCAAAGCAACTGTAATCCTGGCCCATACCATCAAAGGTTACGGCATGGGTGACACCGCCGAAGGTAAAAACATCGCTCACCAGGTGAAGAAAATGAACATGGACGGCGTGCGTTATATCCGCGACCGTTTCAACGTTCCTGTGACCGATGAGCAGGTTGAAAACCTGTCTTACATCACCTTCCCGGAAGGTTCTGAAGAGCACACTTATCTGCACGCTCAGCGTCAGAAACTGCACGGCTATCTGCCTGCTCGTCAGCCGAACTTCACCGAGAAGCTGGAACTGCCTGCTCTGGAAGACTTCGGTGCGCTGCTGGAAGAGCAGAACAAAGAAATCTCCACCACTATCGCTTTCGTTCGTGCCCTGAACGTGATGCTGAAGAACAAGTCGATCAAAGATCGTCTGGTTCCGATCATCGCTGACGAAGCGCGTACTTTCGGTATGGAAGGTCTGTTCCGTCAGATCGGTATCTACAGCCCGAACGGCCAGCAGTACACCCCGCAGGACCGTGAGCAGGTTGCTTACTATAAAGAAGACGAGAAAGGTCAGATCCTGCAGGAAGGCATCAACGAACTGGGTGCTGGCGCATCCTGGCTGGCTGCTGCGACCTCCTACAGCACCAACGATCTGCCGATGATTCCGTTCTACATCTACTACTCCATGTTCGGGTTCCAGCGTATCGGTGACCTGTGCTGGCAGGCAGGCGACCAACAGGCTCGCGGCTTCCTGGTAGGGGGAACTTCTGGTCGTACGACGCTGAACGGCGAAGGTCTGCAGCACGAAGATGGTCACAGCCATATTCAGTCTCTGACTATCCCGAACTGTATCTCTTACGATCCGTCTTACGCGTACGAAGTTGCGGTCATCATGCACGATGGTCTGGAGCGTATGTACGGTGAGAAACAAGAGAACGTTTATTACTACATCACCACGCTGAACGAAAACTACCACATGCCGGCAATGCCAGCAGGTGCCGAGGAAGGTATCCGTAAAGGTATCTACAAACTCGAAACCCTCGAAGGTAAGAAAGGTAAAGTTCAGCTGCTGGGCTCCGGTTCTATCCTGCGTCACGTGCGTGAAGCAGCACAGATCCTGGCGAACGACTACGGTGTAGGTTCTGACGTTTACAGCGTAACCTCCTTCACTGAACTGGCGCGTGATGGCCAGGATTGTGAACGCTGGAACATGCTGCACCCGATGGAAACTCCGCGCGTTCCGTACATCGCTCAGGTGATGAACGACGCTCCGGCAGTGGCATCTACTGACTATATGAAACTGTTTGCCGAACAGGTTCGTACTTATGTACCGGCTGATGATTATCGCGTACTGGGTACTGACGGCTTCGGTCGCTCTGACAGCCGTGAAAACCTGCGTCACCACTTCGAAGTTGATGCTTCTTATGTGGTTGTAGCGGCCCTGGGCGAACTGGCTAAACGTGGCGAAATCGATAAGAAAGTGGTTGCTGACGCAATCATCAAATTCAACATCGATGCAGATAAAGTTAACCCGCGTCTGGCGTAAGAGGTAAAAGAATAATGGCTATCGAAATCAATGTACCGGACATCGGGGCTGATGAAGTTGAAATCACCGAGATCCTGGTCAAAGTGGGCGACAAAGTTGAAGCTGAACAGTCGCTGATCACCGTAGAAGGCGACAAAGCCTCTATGGAAGTTCCGTCTCCTCAGGCAGGTATCGTTAAAGAGATCAAAGTCTCTGTTGGCGACAAAACTGAGACCGGCAAACTGATCATGATTTTCGATTCCGCCGATGGTGCAGCAGCCGCTGCACCTGCTCCGGCAGAAGAGAAGAAAGAAGCAGCTCCGGCAGCAGCACCTGCTGCGGCAGCGGCGAAAGAAGTACACGTACCGGACATCGGCGGTGACGAAGTCGAAGTTACCGAAGTTATGGTTAAAGTGGGCGACACCGTTGCGGCTGAACAGTCTCTGATCACCGTTGAAGGCGATAAAGCGTCGATGGAAGTTCCGGCGCCGTTCGCGGGCACCGTTAAAGAGATCAAAATCAACACGGGCGATAAAGTGTCTACCGGTTCTCTGATTATGGTCTTCGAAGTTGCAGGCGCAGCGCCTGCTGCAGCACCGGCTCAGGCGGCAGCTCCAGCAGCAGCGGCGGCTCCGGCAGCTTCTGGCTCGAAAGAGGTTAACGTTCCGGATATCGGCGGTGACGAAGTTGAAGTCACTGAAGTGATGGTTAAAGTGGGCGATAAAATTGCCGCTGAGCAGTCACTGATTACCGTTGAAGGCGATAAAGCGTCGATGGAAGTTCCGGCACCGTTCGCGGGCACCGTGAAAGAAATCAAAATCAGCACCGGCGACAAAGTCAAAACCGGTTCTCTGATTATGATCTTCGAAGTTGAAGGCGCAGCACCTGCTGCCGCTCCAGCTGCCGCGGCTGCTCCAGCCTCTGCAGCTGCACCGGCTCAGGCTGCTAAACCAGCTGCAGCTCCGGCCGCGAAAGCGGAAGGTAAATCTGAGTTCGCTGAGAACGACGCTTACGTTCATGCAACGCCGCTGATTCGTCGCCTGGCGCGCGAGTTCGGTGTAAACCTGGCGAAAGTGAAAGGTTCTGGCCGTAAAGGTCGTATCCTGCGTGAAGACGTTCAGGCTTACGTGAAAGACGCTATCAAGCGTGCTGAAGCTGCTCCGGCAGCAGCAGGCGGCGGTATTCCGGGCATGCTGCCTTGGCCGAAAGTGGACTTCAGCAAGTTTGGTGAAATCGAAGAAGTGGAACTGGGTCGTATCCAGAAAATCTCTGGTGCTAACCTGAGCCGTAACTGGGTGATGATCCCGCACGTTACTCACTTCGACAAGACCGATATCACCGATCTGGAAGCGTTCCGTAAACAGCAGAACGCCGAAGCTGAAAAACGTAAACTGGATGTGAAATTCACGCCAGTGGTCTTCATCATGAAAGCCGTTGCCGCCGCTCTGGAACAGATGCCGCGCTTCAACAGCTCTCTGTCTGAAGACGGTCAGCGTCTGACCCTGAAAAAATACATCAACATCGGTGTCGCGGTAGATACGCCGAATGGTCTGGTTGTTCCGGTCTTCAAAGACGTGAACAAGAAGAGCATTACCGAGCTGTCTCGTGAACTGACCACCATCTCCAAGAAAGCGCGTGATGGCAAGCTGACCGCTGGCGAAATGCAGGGCGGTTGCTTCACCATCTCCAGCATCGGTGGCCTGGGTACGACCCACTTCGCGCCGATTGTGAACGCGCCGGAAGTGGCTATCCTCGGTGTCTCCAAGTCCTCTATGGAGCCAGTGTGGAACGGTAAAGAGTTTATGCCGCGTCTGATGATGCCGATTTCGCTCTCCTTCGACCACCGCGTAATCGACGGTGCTGATGGTGCGCGCTTTATCACCATCATCAACAACATGCTGTCTGACATTCGCCGCCTGGTGATGTAAGCGAAAAAGCCGGCCCGACGGCCGGCTTTTTTCTGGTAATCTCATGAAGTCAGTGAGGTTATTGTGCGAAAGACAAATCGGTTGCCGTTTGTTGTTTCAAAATTGTTAACAATTTTGTAAAATACGGGCGGATAGAACGACCCGGTGGACGACGGGTATAAATTAAGAGGTCATGATGAGCACTGAAATCAAAACTCAGGTCGTGGTACTTGGGGCAGGCCCTGCAGGTTACTCTGCTGCCTTCCGTTGCGCAGATTTAGGTCTGGAGACCGTCATCGTAGAACGTTACAGCACCCTCGGTGGTGTTTGTCTGAACGTCGGCTGTATCCCTTCTAAAGCGCTGCTGCACGTAGCAAAAGTTATCGAAGAAGCCAAAGCGCTGGCTGAACACGGTATCGTTTTTGGCGAGCCGAAAACCGATATCGACAAGATTCGTACCTGGAAAGAAAAAGTTATCACTCAACTGACCGGCGGTCTGGCGGGTATGGCCAAAGGCCGTAAAGTGAAAGTGGTTAACGGTCTGGGTAAATTTACCGGGGCAAACACCCTGGAAGTTGAAGGTGAAAACGGCAAAACCGTGATCAACTTTGACAACGCGATCATCGCGGCGGGTTCCCGTCCGATCGAACTGCCATTCATTCCGCATGAAGATCCGCGCGTGTGGGATTCCACCGATGCACTGGAACTGAAGACTGTTCCTAAGCGCCTGCTGGTAATGGGCGGCGGTATCATCGGTCTGGAAATGGGTACTGTGTACCATGCGCTGGGTTCAGAGATCGACGTGGTTGAAATGTTCGACCAGGTTATCCCGGCTGCCGATAAAGACGTGGTTAAAGTCTTTACCAAACGCATCAGCAAGAAATTCAACCTGATGCTGGAAACCAAAGTAACCGCCGTTGAAGCGAAAGAAGACGGTATCTACGTTTCTATGGAAGGCAAAAAAGCGCCAGCTGAAGCTCAGCGTTACGATGCAGTGCTGGTGGCTATCGGTCGTGTACCGAACGGCAAAAACCTCGACGCGGGCAAAGCTGGCGTGGAAGTTGATGACCGTGGCTTCATCCGCGTTGACAAACAGCTGCGTACCAACGTGCCGCACATCTTTGCTATCGGCGATATCGTCGGTCAGCCGATGCTGGCGCACAAAGGTGTTCACGAAGGTCACGTTGCCGCTGAAGTTATCGCCGGTAAGAAACACTACTTCGATCCGAAAGTTATCCCATCCATCGCATACACTGAACCAGAAGTTGCATGGGTTGGCCTGACTGAGAAAGAAGCGAAAGAGAAAGGCATCAGCTTTGAGACCGCCACCTTCCCGTGGGCTGCTTCTGGTCGTGCTATCGCTTCCGACTGCGCAGACGGTATGACTAAACTGATTTTCGACAAAGAATCTCACCGTGTTATCGGTGGTGCGATTGTCGGTACCAACGGCGGCGAGCTGCTGGGTGAAATCGGTCTGGCGATCGAAATGGGTTGTGATGCTGAAGACATCGCGCTGACCATCCACGCGCACCCGACTCTGCACGAGTCTGTGGGCCTGGCGGCAGAAGTGTTCGAAGGTAGCATCACCGACCTGCCAAACCCGAAAGCGAAGAAAAAGTAATCTTCCCGCTTTTGTGAAAACGCCTCTTCGGAGGCGTTTTTTTTGCCTGAAAGCTACCAGTTCTGGTAGTCATCTTATTGATATTTCCACTAAAAAAAATTGCGCAACTGCCGATACTTTTTTCGCCATTGTGTGGCTACTGGCCGCGCGGTTAAGAGGCTCTGGATTCTCTATTACACGAAAAAAGGAAATAACATGTCTTTAAAAAAAATCGCGGTTGTTGGCATGGTTGTCGCGACAATGACGCTGACTGGTTGTGGCGCGATGACCACCGCCGTTAAAAAACGTAATCTCGAAGTGAAAACGCAGATGAGTGAAACCATCTGGCTGGAGCCTTCCAGCGAGAAGACCGTCTACATTCAGGTAAAAAACACTTCTGATAAAGACATGAGCAACCTGCAAACCCTGCTGGCAAACGACCTGTCTGCGAAGGGCTATAAAGTGACCAGTTCACCAGACAGCGCTTACTACTGGGTACAGGCGAACGTACTGAAAGCGGACAAAATGGATCTGCGTGAAGCTCAGGGCTTCCTGAAGACCGGCTATGAAGGGGCAGCGGTGGGTGCTGCGTTGGGAGCGGGGATCACTGCCTATAACAGCAACTCCTCCGGCGCGGCGCTGGGCGTTGGCCTGGCGGCGGGGCTGATCGGTATGGCCGCGGATGCCATGGTAGAAGACGTGAACTACACCATGGTCACTGACCTGCAAATCTCTGAGCGCAGCAAAGCGAAAGTGACAACGGATAACGTTGCCGCACTGCGCCAGGGCACGTCCGGTATCAAGCTGCAAACCAGCAGCGCGCAGGGCGATCGCGCAAAATACCAGACCCGCGTCGTGTCTAATGCCAACAAAGTGAACCTGAAGTTCGAGGAAGCGAAACCGGTTCTGGAAGCGCAGCTGGCGAAATCCGTCGCTAACATCCTGTAATCTCTCGTGAGTTGGCCGGAGGGGCTTCGCTTCCCCGGTCAACTCACTATTTGACTGGCATTCAGGGCGCTACGGGCTGCCAGTTTTTATCCAGATGATATGCGGTTAACGCCTGGGCTTTCTGTTGTGAATCAACGCCGAGATCGGCCTGGTAGACTTTATCATCACCGTTAATCATAAAACTCATAACACCAGTGTGATCGTAGCTGACGGGCCAGGCAACCATCGCAAAGCCGCTGGTTTTATCGGGAAGGATACGGAAACGATAGCCGTGATAGCCCGTGCCAGGCTCCTGCGGACTAAAGGCCGGGCCAAGCGGGCTTGGCGCTTCGCCGGGCGAAACAGGCCAGTACAGACCATCTTTTTTCCCTTCAGAACTGACAATCTTTTGCGCGTATTTTTGGTTCATCGCAAAGTAGCTTTGCTGAGCATCTACATAGGCGTGTAATGCTTCAATAGCCGCAAGTTCGTTGCGCCCAATCTCACGGGTCAGGATCTCTTCAGCCGCTTCCTTGATATCAAATTGCCAGCCGGAAGCGCTTTTAACAACCGGGATCGGCAGTTGCCAGTCGCTGTCCCCGACCACCAGGTGCGCGGTATTGCCGTCGATGACGGTATTATGGCGGACCTTCCAGTCGCGCAGGAAGCGATCAACCGCATCAGGATCGACGCCTTCCGGTGGCAGAAACTCGCGCCAGTTTTCCCCGAGCAGGTTGTTCATCGCGCTTTCATTCTGCTCGCTTATCGCGGTTGCCAGGGCATCGGTCGCCTGGTCTGGTGTGCTGAAGGATTGCTGTGCCATCGCGGTGGTCGAAACCATGAATAACACCATTCCACTGAGTAGTTTATTTTTCATGTCGCTTCCCTTAACGATGACGGAATTCACGGTGTTCAGCACGGTCGCCGGATAGCTGGCGAGATGGCTGGTTGCGGGCGACCTGCCTGCTTTGAGCCCCTCGCTGCTGCTGCGCCTGCCAACTGGCGGAGCGACTGTCGTTGCCGCTCAGCGCATTGGCCCGCGGTTGGCTGGTCCGTTGTTGAAGATTGCGCTGCTGCACGTTGCGTTGCTGCGCTGGTTGCGTGACCCGTTTCTCTTGTCGCTGAGTGGCGGCCTGGCGATGTTCATGTTGCTGAGCGTTTGTCCGTTTTGCCGTTTGCGGTTTGGTATCGTAACCACGGTAGTTATTACGCTGGGAAATTTGCTTTAGTTGTTGGCTGGATGCCTGACGCTGGGCGTCTTTCGTTCCCGTACGCGCCGTCTGGGGGAAGGTTTTCCCCGTTGATTTTTCCATCTGGCTCAACGCTGCCTGACGCTGGCTATCACGGTTGACCGGTCTTTGCTGGGTTGAGCTTAGGCCAGTAGCCGTGTTAGTGGAGTGGAAGCGGTTATTGAGCTGGCTATTAGGGTACGGCACCCCTTCGCGATAGGCCGGGTTGTGCTGCCAGGTACGGTTGGCATCCGTCAGACGCTGTCCACTGATTTTATTGAAGTTATCTACGTTGATATTGATGTTGTTATCACCGTTGCGGTTATAGCCGCCATGGTTATCCCAGTCATCGTTATGATGGTGATCCCAGTCATCGTCGTCATCCCAGTCAATATTGCTGAAGATGGCATAAGTTGTGGCGACGCCGAGGCTGAAGCCTAAACCGTTAACGAAGCTGTTGCCAAACTGCTCGCCGGGCGTTGGCGGTAGATAGGTTGGCGGATAGGCGGTGTTCGGCCAGGTACCGTAAACCGTATTTGGGTTATAGGTGGGAACGTAAACTACCTGCGGGTCGGCGGATTCAATTTTGATTACCGTTGGGCTTGCTGAAGCTGCGGTCGTGGCTGTTGTGGTTGTTGACTCGCTGGTGACGGTTTTAGCCGGTGCTGCTTTGGTCACGGTGGTAACGGTCTGCTGCGGTGTTGATTGCAATGCTCCGGTCTGTTGCGCCAGCGCACGCAGGCGTTGAACGGAATCCATAACCTCTTTCGGCTGCGCAAGGAATGCATCGCCCAGGCTCTGTACCCACGGCGGATTTTCACCCATCAGCGACATCAGCTGTGGAAACGCCACCAGCGATTTCACGCTGGGATCCCAGGGTTGGCTAGCAACGGCCTGAATGGCGGCATCACCCTGCATTTTGGGATTGTCTTTTGACCACTGCGCGGCCTGGATGACGTTGGCCGGGTAGGTTGAGGCCATCAAAATTTGCGACAGCAGTGAATCCGGATAGAGCGCGATAGGCGCAACCCACTGATCGATTTGTGCCGATGTGTACGTAGGGGCTGCGGTGGGCGCTGGTTGATCGGCCGGGGCAGGGGCCGCTACGGGAGCTGGAGCCGGTGCGGACGGTTGCTGTGCGACGGGGGCTGGAGCTGCTGGCTCCGTTGCGCGACTTTTAACGAACATCACGCCAGAGGCGGCAAACAGCCCGGCACTGCACAGAAGGACAAGCAGATGTGGCTTAAAGGGCAACTTCATAAAATGACTCCAACGAGACGAGCGCTGTGCCGTGAGGCGTTCTGTTGCCGCGAGTATTATTCACCCGTGTTAGATAGTTTTGACTTTTATTGGGGATTCACCCGGCAGGTCCGGAAAAAGAGTGTGAAGATTTATTACACAATTATATCTGATGGCTGAAAAATCGCTGGAATATTCAGCATGTCACGCTTGAAAATTAACCGTTTTACATCGTTTTTAGGGAGCCTAAATTACGCCCCGCCTTGTCGCTACACCATTCTTAACGATTCAGCCAATTTTTTATGTTGCTTTTTTGTAAACGGATTAACACTTAATGAAAATCCTGTTATTGTGCCTTACGCGGTACCGGGCATTTACCCTACTAACTACTGTCTCACAGGAGCGTGAAGAGAATCGCCCATCTACAAAAGCGCCGCATTATGACAATGAGAGCGAGGAGATATCGTCGTGCTAGAAGAATACCGTAAGCACGTAGCTGAGCGTGCTGCCCAGGGGATTGTGCCAAAACCGTTAGACGCAACCCAAATGGCCGCACTTGTCGAGCTGCTGAAGACCCCGCCTGTGGGCGAAGAAGAATTCCTGTTAGACCTGTTGATCAACCGCGTTCCTCCTGGCGTAGATGAAGCCGCTTATGTTAAAGCGGGTTTTCTCGCTGCCGTCGCGAAAGGCGACACCACCTCCCCGCTGGTGACTCCAGAAAAAGCCATTGAACTGCTGGGCACCATGCAGGGTGGTTACAACATTCATCCGCTGATCGACGCGCTTGACGACGCAAAACTGGCGCCGATTGCCGCCAAAGCGCTCTCTTCAACGCTGCTGATGTTCGATAACTTCTACGATGTAGAAGAAAAAGCCAAAGCGGGCAACGAATACGCGAAGCAGGTAATGCAGTCCTGGGCCGATGCCGAATGGTTCCTGAACCGTCCAGCTCTGGCTGAAAAAATCACCGTTACCGTGTTTAAAGTGACGGGTGAAACTAACACCGATGACCTCTCTCCGGCACCGGACGCATGGTCTCGCCCGGATATCCCTCTGCACGCGCTGGCGATGCTGAAAAATGCCCGTGAAGGTATCGAACCGGACCAGCCGGGCGCGGTAGGCCCGATCAAACAGATTGAAGAACTGCAGAAAAAAGGCTACCCGCTGGCTTATGTGGGTGACGTTGTTGGTACTGGCTCTTCGCGTAAATCTGCAACCAACTCCGTACTGTGGTTCATGGGCGATGATATCCCTCATGTACCGAACAAGCGTGGCGGCGGTCTGTGTCTCGGCGGCAAAATTGCACCGATCTTCTTCAATACCATGGAAGATGCGGGCGCACTGCCAATCGAAGTGGACGTTTCGAACATGAACATGGGCGACGTGATTGACGTTTACCCGTTCAAAGGAGAAGTGCGTAACCACGAAACCGGCGAATTGCTGGCAAGCTTTGAGCTGAAAACTGATGTGTTGATCGACGAAGTGCGCGCTGGTGGCCGTATTCCGCTGATCATCGGTCGTGGCCTGACCACCAAAGCGCGCGAAGCGCTGGGACTGCCGCACAGCGACGTATTCCGTCAGGCGAAAGACGTGGCGGAAAGCAGCCGCGGCTTCTCTCTGGCGCAGAAAATGGTGGGCCGCGCCTGCGGCGTGAAAGGTATCCGTCCGGGCGCGTACTGCGAACCGAAGATGACCTCCGTGGGTTCTCAGGATACCACCGGCCCGATGACCCGTGATGAACTGAAAGACCTGGCGTGCCTGGGCTTCTCTGCTGACCTGGTGATGCAGTCCTTCTGTCACACTGCCGCGTATCCGAAGCCGGTTGACGTGACCACGCACCACACTCTGCCGGACTTCATCATGAACCGTGGCGGCGTGTCGCTGCGTCCGGGCGATGGCGTAATCCACTCTTGGCTGAACCGCATGCTGTTGCCGGATACCGTCGGCACCGGCGGTGACTCCCATACTCGTTTCCCGATTGGCATCTCCTTCCCGGCGGGTTCTGGCCTGGTGGCGTTTGCTGCTGCGACCGGCGTGATGCCGCTGGATATGCCGGAATCCGTTCTGGTGCGTTTCAAAGGCAAAATGCAGCCGGGGATTACCCTGCGCGATCTGGTACACGCCATTCCGCTGTACGCGATCAAACAGGGTCTGCTGACCGTTGAGAAGAAAGGTAAGAAAAACATCTTCTCTGGCCGCATCCTCGAAATCGAAGGTCTGCCGGATCTGAAAGTGGAGCAGGCGTTCGAACTGACCGATGCCTCCGCTGAACGTTCCGCTGCCGGTTGTACCATCAAACTGAACAAAGAGCCGATCGTTGAGTATCTGAACTCTAACATCGTTCTGCTGAAGTGGATGATCGCTGAAGGTTACGGCGATCGCCGTACGCTGGAGCGTCGTGTGCAGGGGATGGAAAAATGGCTGGCGGATCCGCAATTGCTGGAAGCCGACGCTGACGCAGAATACGCGGCGGTGATCGACATCGATCTGGCGGATATCAAAGAGCCAATCCTGTGTGCACCGAACGATCCGGACGACGCGCGTCTGCTGTCTGACGTGCAGGGCGAGAAGATCGATGAAGTCTTCATCGGCTCCTGCATGACCAACATCGGCCACTTCCGTGCGGCGGGTAAACTGCTGGATGCACACAAAGGCCAGTTGCCGACTCGTCTGTGGGTGGCTCCGCCAACCCGTATGGATGCGGCGCAGCTGACCGAAGAAGGCTACTACAGCGTGTTTGGTAAGAGCGGTGCGCGTATTGAGATCCCTGGCTGTTCGCTGTGCATGGGTAACCAGGCGCGTGTGGCTGACGGCGCAACGGTGGTTTCGACCTCTACCCGTAACTTCCCGAACCGTTTAGGTACCGGGGCGAACGTCTACCTGGCGTCTGCGGAGCTGGCGGCGGTTGCGGCGCTGATTGGCAAACTGCCGACGGCGGAAGAGTATCAGACCTATGTGGCGCAGGTTGATAAGACGGCGGTGGATACTTACCGTTATCTGAACTTCGACCAGCTGTCTCAGTATACTGAGAAAGCCGATGGTGTGATTTTCCAGACCGCGGTGTAATACGCTAACGCGATTTGTGTAAAAACGCATCAATGCCCGGAGAAGTCTGCTTCTCCGGGCATTTTTATTTCTATTCCTTATACCCGCTACGCTTTTTTTCTGCCGCGCTGCTGCGATAATTACAGCAAGGCGCAATGCGGTATTGGCGCATTGCCAGGAGCAGAGGAAGACATTATGGATTACGAATTTCTGCGCGATATTACCGGAGTGGTAAAAGTGCGTATGTCCATGGGCCACGAGGTGGTGGGGCACTGGTTTAACGAAGAAGTGAAAGAGAACCTGGCCTTACTTGATGAAGTGGAACAGGCGGCGCATGCGGTGAAGGGCAGTGAGCGCTCCTGGCAGCGAGCAGGGCATGAATACACGCTCTGGCTGGATGGTGAAGAGGTGATGGTGCGCGCCAATCAGCTGGAATTCTCCGGAGATGAAATGGAAGAGGGGATGAGCTACTACGACGAAGAGAGCTTTTCACTTTGCGGCGTAGAGGACTTTCTTCAGGTCGTGGCGGCGTACCGCGAGTTTGTACAACAATCCTGAGATATTTCAGATATCAATGAAGCCGGGTGAGACGAACCCGGTTTTTTTTTCATTGAAATGATTATTTGATTTTTATTAATCATTTTAAAACTGTGATCTGCCGCGTTTGCGATCTGTTTTTGATTGAATATAATCTTTATGATTTTATTTAATCACAACACAACAACAGGCGGGAAGACCATGAACATCAAGAAGGCAATAGAACGCGTACCCGGCGGCATGATGGTAGTGCCGTTGGTTATCGGTGCCATTATCAACACTTTTGCCCCGCAGGCGTTGCAGATCGGTGGATTCACCACAGCTTTATTTAAAAATGGTGCGGCTCCTTTGATCGGCGCGTTCCTGCTCTGCATGGGGGCGGGAATTAGTGTAAAGGCGGCACCACAGGCTTTGTTACAAGGCGGTACGATTACGCTGACGAAATTGCTGGTCGCAATCGCGATTGGTCTCGGGGTTGAACACCTGTTTGGTGCAGAAGGCATCTTTGGCTTGAGCGGTGTCGCCATTATTGCGGCAATGAGTAACTCCAATGGCGGGCTTTATGCGGCGCTGGTTGGGGAATTTGGCAACGAACGTGATGTCGGTGCGATTTCTATTCTGTCTTTGAATGACGGACCTTTCTTTACCATGATTGCACTGGGTGCTGCGGGTATGGCAAACATTCCTGTCATGGCGCTGGTGGCAGTTCTGGTACCGTTGGCGGTAGGTATGATCCTCGGTAACCTCGATGCCAATATGCGTGACTTCCTGACCAAAGGCGGTCCGTTGCTCATTCCTTTCTTTGCGTTTGCACTTGGGGCTGGCATTAATCTGGAAATGCTGCTGCAGGGTGGTCTGGCAGGCATTCTGCTTGGCGTGCTGACCACCTTTGTTGGCGGCTTCTTTAACATTCGTGCCGATCGTCTGGTAGGCGGAAGTGGTATTGCTGGCGCCGCTGCATCCAGTACAGCGGGGAACGCCGTCGCGACGCCGCTGGCGATAGCACAAGCCGATCCATCGTTGGCAGAGGTTGCCGCTGCGGCTGCGCCGTTGATTGCTGCGTCGGTAATTACCACCGCTATTCTGACGCCAATTCTTACGTCGTGGGTGGCGAAAAAACAGGCGCGTCAGGCGGTGCAGGAGAAGAAAGCATGAAAATGATCGTTATCGCCGATGATTTTACGGGGTCTAACGATACCGGCGTACAGTTGGCGAAAAAAGGCGCACGCACTGAGGTCATGCTTACATCGGCACAGAAGCCTTCTCGTCGCGTCGATGTTCTGGTCATCAACACGGAAAGTCGGGCGATGCCTGCAATGCAGGCCGCAGCAGCTGTACAACAGGCGTTAGCGCCATGGTGTGAAGAAGCAATAAAACCGCTGGTGTACAAAAAAATCGACTCGACATTCCGTGGCAACGTAGGGGCTGAAGTTACTGCTGCCATGCACACAGCTGGTCGGACGCAGGCCGTTATTGCGGCGGCGATTCCTGCCGCCGGGCGTACCACACGGGATGGATTATGCCTGGTTCATGGCGTACCGCTGTTGGAGACGGAATTCGCCAGCGATCCGAAAACGCCAATTCTCTCTTCACGTATTGCTGAACTGCTCGCGTTACAAAGCGATATCCCGGTACATGAGGTGTCGCTAGCGGATGTGCGTCGGGGAAGCTTGAGTGCGTTGCTGAGCGGATTCGCGACAGCAGGTGAATGTATGGTGGTGGTGGATGCGCAAGAGGAACGAGATCTCGCGTTGATTGCTCAGGCGGTCTGTGAGCAAAAACAGATGCCACTACTGGTCGGGGCGGCGGGGCTTGCCAATGCGCTACCGGCCGGAACGTTTATGCAAGAAAAGCAGGAATTGCCGGTGTTGGTTGTGGCGGGCTCAATGAGCGAAGCAACGCGACGTCAGGTGGAAAAGGCCTTGTGTCAGGACCGGGCAAAGGTGGTGGACGTTGATGCCGCACGCCTGGCAGGGTCAGAATTCGAGCAGGAAATGGCCTCCGTTATTGAGCAGGCTTGTGGGCTGTTGAGTCAACAACACCACACGATCCTGCGCACCAGTCGGCGTGCTGAAGACCGGGATATGATCGACGCGCTGTGTCGTAACGTGGAAATGAGCCGACAACAGCTAGGAGAACTGCTGAGCCAGCGTCTCGGAATGATAACGCTGCACATTATTGAACAGGCACGTATCGGCGGCTTGTTCCTGACCGGAGGTGATATTGCCACGGCGGTCGCCAGTGCGTTGGGAGCCGAAGGGTATCGCATTCAAAGTGAGGTTGCCCCCTGTATTCCGTGTGGAACGTTTGTGAATAGCGAGATTGATGACTTGCCTGTGATTACCAAAGCGGGCGGATTCGGTTCTGACACGACCCTTTGTGATGCGCTGTATTTTATTGAGGAGATGTACCGTGGTAACTAAAACAATTGCGATTACGATGGGAGATCCGGCGGGGATTGGTCCGGAAATTATTGTTAAAGCGCTACGCGAGGATGAGCTTAACGGTGCGCCGTTAGTGGTGGTTGGGTGCCTGAAAACGCTGCATCGATTGCAGGCCCAGGGGTTGGCCGAAGGGGTGACATTTCGCGCTATTGAACAGGTCGCCGATGCCCGATTTACACCAGATACGATTCATGTGATTGATGAACCGTTGGCACAACCCGATGAACTTGTTCCGGGAAC
Source organism: Citrobacter braakii (assembly GCF_002075345.1). GTDB lineage: Bacteria > Pseudomonadota > Gammaproteobacteria > Enterobacterales > Enterobacteriaceae > Citrobacter > Citrobacter braakii. The sequence continues at coordinate 79,720 of NZ_NAEW01000006.1, read as the reverse complement.
CGTACAGGCGCAGGCGGGCGATCTGGCCTATCGCTGTGTGAAACGCGCGACGGAACTGGCAATGAAGGGTGATGTGCATGCGATTGCGACCGCGCCGTTGAACAAAGAAGCATTGCATCTTGGTGGACACAATTATCCCGGACATACGGAACTGCTGGCAACGCTGACGGAAAGTCGTGATTACGCAATGGTGCTGTACACTGACAAACTGAAAGTCATCCATGTTTCCACGCATATCGCTCTGCGCAAATTCCTCGATACGCTCAATGGGCAACGTGTCGAAACGGTGATTGGCATTGCCGATACCTTCCTGAAGCGCGTAGGCTTTGCGCATCCGCGTATTGCCGTTGCGGGAGTGAACCCACATGCCGGTGAGAATGGCCTGTTTGGCGATGAGGAAATCCGTATTGTCGGGCCTGCGATTGAAAATATGAAGGCGAAGGGGATGGATGTTTACGGTCCGTGCCCACCGGATACCGTGTTTTTACAGGCTTATGAGGGCCAGTATGACATGGTCGTGGCGATGTACCACGACCAGGGACATATCCCACTGAAGTTGCTCGGTTTTTATGATGGCGTAAATATCACAGCAGGTTTGCCGTTCATTCGTACTTCTGCCGATCATGGTACGGCATTTGATATCGCCTGGACGGGAAAAGCAAAATCTGAGAGCATGGCCGTATCGATCAAACTGGCAATGCAACTGGCGTAATTTACTGTTATGAAAGGGCAACACCGTCTGGATAAGATAGTGGCGTATTTGAAAAATCATACGCTGGTTACCGTGGAACAATTGGTTGATGCGGTTGACGCTTCACCAGCAACGATCAGACGCGATCTCATTAAGCTGGATGAACAGGGTGTGATCAGCCGTAGCCACGGCGGTGTTGCGTTACGACGCTTTGAAGCGGCGCAGCCGACCACGAACGAAAAGCAACTGCGTTCGCGTGCTGAGAAACGGGCGATTGCGCGTTTTGCCGCCTCAATGGTGCGCGCGGGCGATGCCGTGGTGCTTGACGCCGGTACCACGATGCTGGAATTGGCAAAATGTTTGACGCATTTGCCGCTGCGCGTCATTACCGTTGATCTACACATTGCCCTGTTTTTGTCAGAATTTCGCCAGATAGAGGTGACGATCGTCGGTGGGCGCATCGATGACAGTAGCCAGTCCTGTATTGGTGAGTTTGGCCGGAAAATGTTGCGCAGCGTCTATCCTGATATCGCTTTTATGAGCTGTAACACCTGGAGTATGGAAAAGGGCGTAACCACGCCCACGGAAGACAAAGCGGGATTAAAGCAGGAAATTATTGCTAATGCTCAACGCAAGGTATTACTGGCGGATAGCAGCAAGTACGGTGCGCATTCGTTATTTAACGTCGCGCCGCTCAGCCGCTTTACCGATGTTGTTACCGATGTGAATTTAGCGCCAAACGCGCAGGCTGAATTAAAAGCGCAATCCGTTGCCCTCTCGCTGGTTCAGCCAGAGTAATGGTAATATCAACCGTGGTCGTGCCGGAGATTATTTTACGTAAGCCAACAGGCTCAGGGAGTCACGTGCCAGCGCTTTGCATTTCTTGGCCGTTGGGATGCCTATACCGCTGAGGTCGCGGTAGCTGTCTTCACCCAACGCTTTCATATTGAAGGTGTCGTAATTGCTCAGGTCCCACTGGTTTTGCTGGGCAAAAAAGACCAGTGCGCGACGAATCTGCCCATTTGGCAAATTCTGGTATCCACAGTCATTTTTCAGAAAAACAAAAACTGCCGTTAAATCGGCCATATCTTCGGCTTCGGACTCACTAAGCGCGTAGCTGTTTGCGCATACGGCCATCAGGCTGCCGAACAAAACGGTTCTGAAAAACGTCTTCATTGCTTCTACCACTGCATCACGGAATTTAAACGTTAGCACACTGCGAGCGAAGCGACGACCTTTATTATTAGCCGTTTACTTGACCTTCCCGTAAGGGGAAGGCTTATGCTTAAAAGATAGCCTGCTTAAGCTGCTGAATATAAGGAAGTGATTATGCAACGTCGTGACTTTTTAAAGTACTCCGTGGCGCTGGGCGTCGCGTCAGCGTTACCTCTGTGGAGCCGGAGCGTATTTGCTGCAGACCGTCCCGCATTACCCATTCCAGACCTGTTAACCGCAGATGCCTCTAACCGTATGCAGCTGATCGTGCAAGCCGGACAGTCGAGTTTTGCCGGTAAAACAGCCACGACCTGGGGATATAACGGCAGTTTGCTCGGGCCGGCGGTCAAGCTGAGTAAAGGGCAATCGGTGACGGTGGATATCCATAACCAGCTTGCCGAAGAGACGACGTTGCACTGGCACGGGCTGGAAATCCCCGGTGAAGTCGACGGTGGCCCGCAAGGTATTATTCCGGCGGGTGGGAAACGTTCTGTGACCTTCACACCGGATCAGCGCGCGGCAACCTGCTGGTTCCACCCGCATCAGCATGGGAAGACCGGTCATCAGGTGGCGATGGGCCTGGCCGGACTGGTGCTGATTGAAGATGAAGAGATTCGCAAGTTGCTGCTGCCTAAGCAGTGGGGTATTGATGATGTGCCGGTGATTATTCAGGATAAACAGTTCTCTGCTGATGGTCAGGTTGACTATCAACTGGACATCATGACCGCTGCCGTCGGTTGGTTTGGCGATACGCTGCTGACCAATGGGGTGATTTATCCTCAGCATGCCGCACCGCGCGGTTGGCTGCGTCTGCGTCTGCTAAATGGTTGTAACGCACGCTCACTGAATATCGCGGCCAGCGACAATCGTCCTTTGTACGTTATTGCCAGCGACGGCGGACTGTTGGCGGAGCCAGTAAAAGTGACCGAACTTCCTATGCTGATGGGCGAACGCTTTGAAGTGCTGGTGGACGTGAGTGACGGTAAAGCGTTTGATCTGGTTACTCTGCCTGTGGGTCAGATGGGCATGGCGATTGCGCCATTTGATAAGCCGCATCCGGTGATGCGCGTTCAGCCGCTGCTGATTACCGCTTCCGGCACGTTGCCGGATACGCTGACATCCATGCCGGCGCTGCCATCGCTTGAGGGGCTGACGGTGCGCAAACTGCAATTATCGATGGACCCAATGCTCGACATGATGGGCATGCAAATGTTGATGAAGAAGTACGGCGCTCAGGCTATGGCGGGTATGGATCATGGCAAGATGATGGGCCATATGAATAATGACAATATGGGCCACGGGAACATGAAGCATGGCAATATGAACCACGGTGAGATGGGGAATATGCAGCATGGTGACATGGGCAACATGAAGCATGGAACATTCGATTTCCATAATGCCAACCGGATTAATGGTCAGGCGTTTGATATGAATAAACCGATGTTTGCCGCGGCGAAAGGTCAACACGAACGCTGGGTGATTTCCGGTCAGGGCGACATGATGCTGCATCCGTTCCACATTCACGGCACGCAGTTCCGTATTCTGTCTGAAAATGGCAAAGCGCCTGCTGCGCACCGCGCGGGATGGAAAGATACGGTGCGGGTAGAGGGCGGCGTGAGCGAGGTGCTGGTGAAATTTGACCACGACGCGCCAAAGGAACATGCCTATATGGCGCACTGCCATTTGTTAGAGCATGAAGACACCGGGATGATGCTCGGTTTTACCGTATAAACAGCGGCGAATAGCGGTGGCGCTATCCGCTAAATGTTTATTTCAAAAAAGGATTATTACTCTATCGTCGAGTAAAGGCATTCATATACTGATGAGGTTAATCACTCATCACGAGGTATTCATGGCCCTTTTGCGTAAAGTACTGACGGCATCTTTTATTATGCTTCTGGCGGTTTCGGCACAGGCTGCGATGAAGATGGAACGCCAACAGATTTCAAAACTGAATTTAAGTCTCGAAATTCCGCAGACGCTCACGCCAATGCCGGACGAAATGGCAAAAATCAAATACCCTTCTGAAAACCGTCCACAGGTGATTTACGGTGACGAACGCGGTAAAGCGTCTCTAGGTATTACCGCCGGGCGCAACGCGTTGCCTGCCGCTCAGTTGGATATGGCAAAGGATGCGACACTGAAGATGCTGACCAACTTCAAGCCGCAGGCGGAACCTGTCACGGTTGATGGACATAAAGCGTGGCTGATTACTTTCCGTTCTCAAGCGCCGGATACTGAAATTCTCAATATGCTGCTGATTACCTCGCAAAACGAGAAAGCGGTGCAGGTCTCCTTCAATATGACCAAAGATCTTGTGGCTCAGTATCAGGAAGCCGCAAAAGCGTCGTTACTGTCACTGAAGTTTGAATAAAAAAACGCCCGCTGATTAGCGGGCGTTGTCCATTTTACTTCGCGTCGTCCGGCAACGCATATGCCACAATATAATCGCCCATCTTGGTGCCAAATGAGCCGTGGCCCCCGGCGGATATCACCACATATTGCTTACCGTTAACTTCATACGTCATCGGCGTTGCCTGGCCGCCTGCCGGAAGCCGACCCTGCCACAGTTTTTCACCGTTGCTCATGTTGTATGCGCGCAGATAGTTATCGGCAGTCGCGGCTATAAACAGCACGTTACCCGCGGTGGAGATAGGTCCACCCAGCATCGGCATCCCCATATTGAACGGCACCGGAACCGGCATTGGGAATGGCATGCTGTCCTGTGGCGTACCAATGCGTTTTTTCCACACCACTTGATTGGTTTTCAGATCTACGGCGGAAATGTAGCCCCATGCTGGCTGTTTACACGGCAGACCAAATGGTGAAAGGAACGGATTGAGCGTTACGCCGAACGGTACGCCGTACTGCGGCTGAATACCGGACTCCGTGCCAGTACCTTTGGCATCTTTCGGCGGCTCCATCGGATTGCCGGGACCGCGTGGGATCAGCTTAGAAACGAACGGCAGCGCCATCGGGTTGGCAATGGCTACCTGACGGTTGGGATCAACGGAAATACCGCCCCATTCGAACATGCCGAGGTTACCCGGGAACACCAGAGTGCCTTGCTCTGAAGGCGGGGTAAAAATGCCTTCATAGCGCAGCTGGTGGAACATTACGCGGCACACCAACTGGTCAAACATGGTTGCGCCCCACATATCCGCACCACTGAGATCTTTTTGCGGACGGAAACTGAGATCGGAGAACGGCTGGGTTTTGCTGACATAATCACCTTTGGCTGCACCTTGCGGCACCGGTTTTTCCGGGGCAGGCACCACCAGTTCACCATTACGGCGGTCGAGCACAAAGATATTACCGGTTTTTGCCGGGGCATAAATGACCGGAATTTTCTCTCCATTGACGTTGATATCCGCCAGGGTTGGCTGCGCCGGTAAGTCCATATCCCACAGATCGTGGTGAACGGTCTGATAGCTCCAGGCCAATTTCCCGGTCGTGGCATTTAACGCCAGAATGGCGCTGGCGTAACGTTCCTGTTCCGGTGTGCGGTTACCGCCCCAGATATCCGGCGTGGTAACGCCCATGGGCAGATACACCAGATCCAGCTTCGCGTCGTAGGCCGCAGGCGCCCAGGAGTTGGGTGAGTTAAAGGTGAAGGTATGTTCATCTGACGGGATGAAATTAGGATCCTTGGCACCGGGATCAAACGCCCACAGAAGCTTGCCGTTATTGACGTCAAAACCACGTATCACCCCGGATGTTTCGCGGGTTGAGTAGTTATCGGTTACCGACCCGGCAATAACGATGGTTTTATCGGTGATTATCGGGGGAGACGTTGGTTCGTACAGGCCCGGTGAGGTATCCGGCATATTGGTCTGCAGATTCAAAATACCTTTATTGGCGAAGGTTTCGCACAGCTTGCCGGTCTCGGCATTCAAGGCAAACAGTCGACCATCATTGACCGGCAAAAGGATGCGGCGCGGACAGTCGGCCATCACTTCTGCAGAAGCCGTATCCGGTCTGGCTTCATGATAAGAAACGCCGCGACAGGTTACGTGCTGGAAGCTGGTATTGGTATTGAGTTGGGGATCGAAATGCCACTTCTCTTTACCGCTGGCCGCATCCAGGGCGAACAGCCGCTGGTGGGCGGTACACAGATAAAGAGTATCCCCCACTTTTATTGGCGTGACTTCATTGGTGATTTCGCCGGGATCGTTGGGTTGTTTTAAATCCCCGGTACGAAATACCCAGGCTTCTTTCAACTGATGAACGTTGTCAGCGTTAATTTGTTTTAACGGTGAGTAGCGTTGACCCTCCTGATTGCGACCGTAAGCCGGCCAGTCCTCGTCGGCAACCGCTGAGATTGCATCGGCCTGAGAGGTATCTGCACTCAGCGTGCCGTGAACCTCTTGTGGGTCGTTGAAGCCAGCCCAGGTCAGGATACCGCCGCTAATCAGCAGGGCCACCACCAGCGCCGCTACTGCGCCACTGGAAGGGATAATCAGGCGATGCCAGACGAAAGGCAGGATAAGCCAGATACCAAAGAAGACCAGGATGTCGCTACGCGGCGTCAGCGCCCAGAAATCAAAGCCGACTTCCCAGACGCCCCAAATCATGGTGGCGAGAAGCAGGGCGGCATACAGCCAAAGGGCGGATCGGTTACTGCGCCACAGCAGGAGAGCCACACCGAGCATGGCAAGGCCCGCGATCGGGTAATACCAGGAGCCACCGATGGCGACCAGCCAGCCTCCACCAATCAGGAGATATAGTCCACAAAGTGCCGCAAACAGGGCGCTCAGGGTCACGATAAGCCGTTGAGAACGTACGTTGTTATTTGCCATAAAAAATACCATCACAGGTGTTATTTCTTTAATAGCAGTTAATTATAGGAGCTAAAACGCGTGATAAACGTCACATTATGAACTTTATCAACAGATGCCGCGTATGAATGCTTTTGCTGGTATACTGCGTGCCTTGCGCTTAGATGCTGACTTATTAAAAGTTAGCATTGAGTGATTTGTTTTTAAATCATATGGTTAGAGATATGAAACATACTGTTGAAGTCATGATCCCGGAAGCGGAGATCAAAGCGCGTATTGCTGAACTGGGACGTCAGATTAACGAACGTTACAAGGACAGCGGCAGCGATATGGTGCTGGTTGGTCTGTTACGCGGCTCATTTATGTTTATGGCCGACCTGTGCCGTGAAGTGCATGTCTCCCACGAAGTCGATTTCATGACTGCTTCCAGCTATGGCAGCGGAATGTCCACCACGCGCGATGTTAAAATCCTGAAAGACCTGGATGAAGACATTCGTGGCAAGGACGTGCTGATTGTCGAAGACATCATCGACTCCGGTAACACGTTGTCCAAAGTGCGTGAGATTCTGAGCCTGCGCGAGCCGAAATCCCTGGCTATTTGTACGCTGCTGGACAAACCTACCCGTCGCGAAGTGGATGTTCCGGTTGAGTTTATCGGATTCTCTATCCCAGATGAGTTTGTTGTCGGCTATGGCATTGACTATGCCCAGCGTTATCGCCATCTGCCGTACGTTGGCAAAGTGGTGCTGCTGGACGAGTAATGTCGGGAGCGCCTGATGGCGCTTTGCTTATTCGGCCTGCACGATACTTCCCCGCAGGCCGAAAAGCGACTTAAGCGTCGCTGCCGCTTGTTGGTATCTGCTTGTGATTGGTATGTTTCTGGCTGAGGTTAGACAGCCCCTGGCGATAGCGCTGCTCCAGCGTCTCGCGACTGGTGGCGGTGACGTCCAGATCGCGCAGCAGGCCATCATGAATACCGTAAGCCCAGCCGTGAATGGTAACTTTCTGACCGCGCTTCCAGGCTGAACGCATGATGGTTGAGTGGCCCAAGTTGTAGACCTGCTCCATTACATTCAGTTCGCACAGGGTGTCAATGCGACGCTCCTGCGGCATTTCGCCCAGCAGTGAACTGTGTTTAAACCAGATATCGCGAATATGCAGTAACCAGTTATCAATCAGCCCCTGTTCTTTATTTTCAATAGCTGCCTGTACGCCACCACATCCATAGTGGCCGCAAATAATAATATGTTCCACTTCCAGCACATCCACCGCATACTGAACTACTGAGAGACAGTTCAGGTCGGTGTGAATAACCAGATTGGCAACATTACGGTGAACAAATAATTCACCCGGCTCAAGACCGGTTAAACGTTCTGCGGGAACGCGACTGTCGGAACATCCAATCCATAAAAAGCGCGGATTTTGTGCGTGAGTCAGCGTTTCAAAAAATCCGGGATCCTCTTCTACCAGCATCTTTGACCATAGCGCGTTGTTGCTGATGAGTGTATCTATGTCTTTCATGGAGGCTGTAACCAATTGAATTGCGTTGCGCTAATATAGGTTAACTCCTGATTTATTAAAACCAAATATCAAGCATTAGAATGTAAGGTAAGTAAAAAACCATGACCATTGCTCTGGAACTTCAACAACTTAAAAAAACCTATCCCGGTGGCGTTCAGGCGTTACGCGGAATAGATTTGCAAGTCGAAGCGGGGGATTTTTATGCGCTTTTGGGACCGAATGGCGCAGGCAAGTCCACCACCATCGGGATAATCAGCTCGCTGGTGAATAAAACCTCTGGGCGGGTGAGCGTCTTCGGATACGATCTTGAAAAAGATACCGTTAATGCGAAACGCCAGCTTGGTCTGGTACCGCAGGAGTTTAACTTTAACCCGTTTGAAACCGTGCAGCAGATCGTAGTCAACCAGGCGGGTTATTACGGCGTTGAGTATAAAGAGGCGGTCAAACGCAGCGAACTATATTTAAAGCAGCTCGATTTATGGGAAAAACGTAACGAGCGCGCGCGCATGCTCTCCGGCGGGATGAAACGTCGTCTGATGATTGCCCGCGCACTAATGCACGAGCCTAAATTACTCATCCTTGATGAACCGACGGCGGGGGTCGATATTGAGCTGCGTCGTTCAATGTGGGGTTTTTTAAAGGATTTAAACGACAAAGGCACCACGATTATTCTGACCACTCACTATCTCGAAGAAGCGGAAATGCTGTGTCGCAACATCGGCATTATTCAGCATGGCGAGCTGGTGGAAAACACCTCGATGAAGAGCCTGCTCTCTAAGCTGAAATCCGAGACCTTTATTCTCGATCTGGCGCCGAAAAGCCCGCTGCCAAAACTGGAGGGCTATCAATACCGGCTGGTGGATACCTCCACGCTGGAAGTTGAAGTACTGCGTGAACAGGGGGTCAACAGCGTGTTCTCACAGCTGAGCGCCCAGGGCATTCAGGTATTGAGTATGCGAAACAAAGCGAACCGACTGGAAGAACTGTTTGTTTCTCTGGTGCATGAAAAACAAGGAGATCGCGCATGATGCAGCTTTATTGGGTTGCGCTGAAAAGCATCTGGGCGAAAGAGATCCACCGCTTTATGCGTATCTGGGTCCAGACTCTGGTTCCTCCCGTCATTACTATGACGCTCTATTTTATTATCTTTGGTAACCTGATCGGCTCGCGTATCGGCGAAATGCATGGTTTTAGCTACATGCAGTTTATCGTGCCAGGGCTGATTATGATGGCGGTAATTACCAACTCGTACGCCAACGTGGCATCGTCATTCTTCAGCGCCAAGTTTCAACGCAACATTGAAGAGTTACTGGTCGCTCCGGTACCGACGCACGTGATCATCGCCGGCTTTGTTGGCGGCGGCGTGGCGCGTGGCCTGTGCGTAGGGATCCTGGTAACAGCGATTTCGCTGTTCTTCGTGCCGTTCCAGGTGCATTCCTGGGTCTTTGTGGCGCTTACGCTGGTGTTAACAGCGGTGCTGTTTTCGCTGGCCGGTCTGTTGAACGCGGTTTTCGCTAAAACCTTTGACGATATCAGCCTGATCCCAACCTTCGTGCTGACTCCGCTGACCTATCTGGGCGGCGTTTTCTATTCGTTAACGCTGCTGCCGCCATTCTGGCAGGGACTGTCCCATCTGAACCCGATTGTCTACATGATTAGCGGTTTCCGTTACGGCTTCTTGGGGATCCACGATGTTCCGCTGGTCACGACCTTTGGCGTGCTGGTGGTGTTTATCGCGGCGTTTTATTTGCTGTGCTGGTACCTGATTCAGCGCGGACGCGGCCTGCGCAGCTAAGTCTTTCTTCCTCTCCTTGCCCGGGAGAGGAAGACTTTTGATGCTTATCACCATTACGGATTTATCACCCTGATAAACTACTTGCCTGCTAAGGAGGTAGGCAATGCTAGGTTGGGTAATTACCTGTCATGATGATAAGGCACAGGATATGCTGCATCATCTGGAGAAAAAGTACGGCCCGTTGGTTCAATGCCAGGCGGTGAGTTTTTGGCGTGGGCTTAGCTCGAATATGCTAAGCCGCATGATGTGCCATGCCCTGCATGCTACAGACTCTGGCGAGGGTGTGATATTCCTGACGGATATGGCCGGGGCCGCGCCTTACCGCGTGGCTTCGTTAATGAGCCATAAACATCCCCAGTGTGAAGTGATTTCAGGTATCAGTTATCCATTGCTTGAGCGAATGCTTTCGTCGCGGGAATCGATGAGCAGTTCTGCGTTTCGTGATAGCATCGTTGCGCTTGGCGGGCCCGAAGTCTCTAGCCTCTGGCATCAACAACAGAAAAATCCCCCCTTCGTGTTGAAGCATGATTTGTATGAGTATTAATCATTGGTATTGATGGCGCTTTTGCTACAATAGCCGGGGTTTCTCGCCTCGGTTATCTCATATGGTGATGCGCGTTCTGCTTGTTTTATTGCTCCTGTTTTCTGGCCGCATAGCTGCGGCTTTGCCTGCTCGCTACATGCAAACCACCGAAGCAGCCGCCGTGTGGGCGCAGATTGGCAACAAGATGGTGACGGTAGGAAATATTCGCGCCGGGCAGATCCTCGCCGTTGAGCCAATTGCGGCAGACTATTACGAATTTACCTTTGGTTTTGGTACCGGGTTTATTGATAAAGGGCATCTGGAGCCTGTGCAGGGGCGGCAGAAAGTCGACGATGGTCTGGGCGATCTCAATAAACCCCTCAGCAACCAAAGCCTGATCACCTGGAAAGATACGCCGGTTTATAACGCTCCGGATGTTGGTAGCGCCCCGTTTGGCGTGCTGGCGGATAATCTGCGTTATCCGGTTATCAGCAAGCTTAAAGACCGTCTCAACCAAACCTGGTACCAGATCCGTATTGGCGGCAGACTGGCCTATATCAGCGCTCTGGATGCGCAGGAAGACAACGGTATCCCGGTGTTAACCTATCACCATATTCTGCGCGATGAAGAGAATACCCGTTTTCGCCACACCTCCACGACAACCTCCGTACGCGCCTTCAGCAACCAGATGGCCTGGCTACAGGACCGCGGCTACACCACGTTGACGATGTACCAACTGGAAGGCTATGTTCGCAACAATATGAATCTCCCGGCGCGGGCGGTGGTGCTGACTTTTGATGATGGTCTGAAGTCGGTGAGTCGTTATGCTTACCCGATTCTGAAGCAGCACGGTATGAAGGCAACGGCGTTTATTATCTCCTCACGTATCAAGCGCCACCCGCAGAAGTGGGATCCGAAATCACTGCAGTTTATGAGCATCACGGAACTGAATGAGATCAGGGACGTGTTCGACTTCCAGTCGCATACCCATTTTTTACATCGGGTTGATGCGAATCACCGGCCAATCCTGCTGAGTCGCAGCTATCACAATATTCTGTTTGATTTTGCCCGTTCGCGTCGGGCGTTGTCTCAGTTTAACCCTCACGTTCTATATCTTTCGTATCCGTTTGGTGGCTATAACGCCACGGCAGTAAAAGCGGCAGGCGACGCGGGATTCCACATGGCGGTCACCACGGTGAGAGGGAAGGTTAAACCGGGGGATAATCCGTTCTTATTGAAAAGACTTTATATTTTAAGAACGGATTCGCTGGAGACGATGTCGCGGCTGATAAGTAATCAGCCGCAGGGGTAAGGGCTGTCAGGCAACCTGTACCGGAATGGCTTTCGCGGTGCGCTTCATTTCGTTGTCGCCTTCAAAGTAGGCCACTTTCGGACGCCAGGTGCGGGCTTCTTCATCAGACATGGTGACGAAGCTGGCGATAATCACAATGTCGCCGACTTCAGCACAGTGCGCCGCTGCGCCGTTCACCGAGATGATTCTGGAGCCGCGTTCAGCCGCAATCGCATAGGTTGAGAAACGTTTACCGTTGGTCACGTTCCAGATATCAATAGCTTCGTTTTCCAGAATACCAGAGGCATCGAGGAAATCCTGGTCGATGGCGCAGGAGCCTTCGTAGTGCAGGTCCGCCTGCGTGACTTTTACGCGGTGGAGCTTGCCTTGCAGCATGGTGCGAATCATAACTTCTATACCCTGTCGTTTACCTTGGCTAAGCAGGCACTACTGGCCTGCTTTGAGAAATTCTCAGGCAGTATTGCCTGATTTTTAACCCCTGTCTACTGGGCTAATGTAACGCTTTGATTATCGATCAGACGTGCCTGACCCAGCCAGGCGGCGGCCAGAATCACCGCGCGTTTACTGGTTTCCGTCAGCTCCAGCAGCGTGTCGGCATCACGAATCTGAATATCGTCGGCACGGAAGCCTTTTTCATTCAGTTCCTGCTCGGCAATGGCAATAATCTCTTCCTGGTCACGATGGCCAGCAAGCAGCTTTTCAGCGATGCCGTTCATCACTTTGTGCAGACCCGGCGCAATTTTTCGCTGCTCTGCGGTCAGATAGCCGTTACGTGAGCTAAGCGCCAGACCGTCTTTGGCGCGAATAATCGGCACGCCAACGATCTCAATGTCATAACCCAGATCCGCCACCATTTTGCGGATCAGCGCGAGCTGCTGGAAATCTTTCTCGCCAAAGCAGGCGATATCTGGCTGGATCAGGTTAAACAGCTTGCTGACGATAGTGGAAACGCCACGGAAATGGCCTGGACGGCTGGCGCCTTCCAGCATGGTGGAGAGACCGGGAACTTCAACGAACGTCTGGCCTTCCAGCCCCTGCGGGTAGATTTCCTCAACGGCTGGCGCAAAAACATAATCGACTTTACGCTTGTTCAGCTTTTCACAATCTTCCTGCAGCGTGCGTGGATAGCGCACCAGATCGTCCGGTCGGTCAAACTGCATCGGGTTGACGAAAATGCTGACGATCACCACATCAGCCCGCGCTTTTGCCTCATCGACCAGCTTCATATGGCCGTCGTGCAGGTTGCCCATGGTGGGAACCAGAGCGACGCGTTTGCCTTCCTGACGCAGACGACGAATATGCTGGCGCAGCAGCGGCAGGGTTTCAATGATTAACACGACAAGACTCCTTGAGTTGCCTGAGGAACCGTAGGCCGGATAAGGCGTTTACGCCGCCATCCGGCAACATGCAGCGAACCGCCTGATGGCGCTACGCTTTTCAGGCCGATATATGGCCTGAAAAATTAGTGGAAACTGTGTTCTTCGCCCGGATAAACGCCGGACTCCACTTCAGCCATATACTGCCGCACTGCGGCGCGCATGTCGCCTGCTTCATTGAGGAAATTCTTCGCAAATTTCGGGATGTGGCCACCGGTAATACCAAAGGCATCGTGCATGACGAGGATTTGTCCATCGGTGACGTTACCAGCGCCGATTCCGATAACCGGAATCGACAGCGCTTCGGTGACGCGCTTCGCCAGCTCAACCGGCACGCACTCCAGCACCAGCAACTGAGCGCCAGCGGCTTCTAAGGCCAGCGCGTCATCCAGCAATACCTGCCCGGCGTCGCCGCGGCCCTGAATTTTATAGCCGCCGAAAATATTCACCGACTGCGGTGTTAATCCCAGATGACCGCAAACCGGTACGGCGCGTTCGGTGAGCATTTTTACCGTATCCACCAGCCAGGCGCCGCCTTCAATTTTGACCATATTAGCGCCCGCCCGCATCACCACCGCGGCGTTTTCAAATGCTTGTTCCGGCGTGGCGTAAGCCATAAATGGCAGGTCGGAGAGCAGCAGACAGTTGGGAGCGCCACGACGTACGGCACGAGTGTGGTAAGCAATATCTTCAACGGTGACCGGTAGGGTGGAGTCATGCCCCTGAATCGTCATGCCCAGCGAGTCGCCAACCAGCATCACATTAATGCCTTCGTCGGCAAATAACTTAGCAAAGCTGTAGTCGTAGGCGGTAATGGTTGCGAAGCGTTTTTTCTCTTGCTTGCATTTCTGCAGCAGTGAAATGGTGGTGGGTTTCATAACATTTCCTGATGATGAAAGTCATATTTATCGGCATTCTAACAGTCACATTCAGGGGGGCAATTGTTTTAAGCAACCGTTTGGCACTAAAGTAGTAAACGCGGAAGGGGAGAGGATACTTTACCAGTGTGCAGGTTTTGCGGCACCAAGATGGGTGAGGAGCTGATGCAGGCTGATACCCTCCGGGAAGATAAGCTCAGGTGCGATTTCAGCGAGCGGCCACAGCATAAAACCACGGTTTTTCATGTCGTAGTGCGGCACGGTCAGACGTTCGGTGTTAATCACTTCATCGCCAAACAGCATAATATCGAGGTCCAGAGTGCGCGGCCCCCAGCGTTCGGCTTTACGTACGCGTCCCTGTTGCAGCTCAATGCGTTGGGTATGATTAAGCAATTCTTCGGGAGCGAGAGTGGTTTCCAGCGCCACGGCAGCGTTCAGGTAATCTGGCTGATCCTGTGGGCCTAATGGCGGTGTGCGGTAAAAGGAGGAAACAGCGACGATACGGCTGTCGGGAATGTCGCCAATCGCTTTTACGGCAGCATTAACCTGCTCCAGAGGAGAGGCCAGATTACTGCCGAGAGCGATATAGGCGATGGTCACGCGGAACCTTCACGGCGCGGGGCGCGTTTACGCGGGCGACGATGACGACGGCGTTCTGGTTCTTCGTCGAGTTCGTTGAGCATGCCTTTTTGTTCCGGCGGCGCTGAAACCTGGAATTCTCCCCACCACTGCGCCAGACGCTGCAGTTCAGCGTTGTTTTCCACTTCGGCACGCAGGGCCAGCAGATCGTAAGCGGCGCGGAACTTCGGATGCTCCATCAGCTTCCAGGCGCGTTTGCCCTGGCGACGAGACATGCGTAGCTGCAACTGCCAGATATCACGGGTCAGCGAGGTCAGACGTTTCGGGATCGCCAGCGAGCGGCAGGCTTCATCCAGTACGTCGTTCATCGCCAGTGCGAAGGCATCGTAATAAGCCAGACCGCTTTCCTGGGCAATTTTCTGCGCAGCTTCCAGTAACGGATACCAGAACATGGCGGCGAACAAGAACGCCGGATTAACGCGCATATCATTGTGGATGCGGTTATCGGTATTCTTCAGCACCTGAGCGATGATGCGTTCCATTGGGCTGTCACCGTCTTCGGTGAAATAGCGCGTAATGGTGGGGAACAGCGGCTGGAACAGGCTGTACTCACGCAGTTTTTTATAGGTTTCATACCCATAGCCCGCCTGTAACAGTTTGAGTGCTTCTTCAAACAGGCGTGCGGGGGGAATATCGTTAAGCAGTGTTGCCAGACGCGGGATTGGCTCAGCGGTTTCCGGGCTGATACGCATGTCGAGCTTGGCGGCAAAGCGCACGGCCCGCAGCATACGTACAGGGTCTTCGCGATAGCGCGTTTCCGGATTACCGATCAGGCGAACGATGCCCTCTTCGAGATCCTGCATGCCACCAACGTAATCACGCACGGTGAAATCGGCCACGCTGTAATACAGGCTGTTAATCGTGAAGTCGCGACGCTGGGCATCTTCTTCGATGGAGCCGAAGATGTTGTCGCGCAGCAGCATACCGTTTTGTCCGCGCTGTGAGGTTGTGCGATCGGACTCGCTGCCTTCATGATGACCACGGAAAGTTGCCACTTCGATAATTTCCGGGCCAAACATGACATGGGCCAGACGGAAACGGCGACCAACCAGACGACAGTTACGAAACAGTTTTCGCACCTGATCTGGCGTGGCGTTAGTCGTGACATCAAAATCTTTCGGCTTTTTGCCCAGCAAAAGATCGCGTACGCCTCCGCCAACCAGCCATGCCTCGTATCCGGCCTTATTGAGCCTGTACATTACCTTCAGGGCATTTTCACTGATATCTTTGCGGGAGATAGAGTGCTGCTCACGCGGGATTACCGTCATATGTGGACGGGCAACGGCGAGCTCGGCCTCGCGCTCCTCGCGGCTTAGCACCTTGCGGCAAAAATTAGCGACTCGGGTAAAAATAGTGCACCTCGGTAGTGTCAAACTTCAATCAGAACAAGTGTTGCTGTGTAAAAATAGCGGCTAATCATAGCTCAGCATGATGCATTTGAGAATGGCGGATTTACGATCGCCGATTCTGGCACCGCTGTCAGACTCCAGTTTTCAATGGCAAACGTGAGAATCTGATCCACGCGCATCTCCTGCCACGGGATATCGGAGTGCTGGCCGAGAAAGCGCAGCGCAGCAACAATCACCGGGCGTGGATCGCCTTGCGGCAGTGCAGGTGCATGATTTTGTTTTGAAAGTTTAGCGCCTTGTTCGTTGAGCGCCAGCGGCAGATGAATATAGTCCGGCGCTTGCCAGCCGAACTGTTGATACAACGAAATTTGCCGTACCGTCGGTTCGATAAGATCGGCACCGCGCACAATTTCCGTCACGCCCTGGAAGTGGTCGTCTACCACCACCGCGAGGTTATAGGCAAACAGCCCGTCGCGACGGTGAATAATAAAATCTTCCTTTGCAAGCCGCGGATCAGCCTGAATCACACCGCGCAGTTGGTCCGTAAACTGCATCACCGGATGGCGTTGCTTAATGCGGACCGCCGCCTGTTCAGGCCCGTGGCGTAGCTCACGGCAATGACCGTCGTAAATACCGCCGACGCTTTGAATACGCGCGCGCGTACAGGTGCAGTAATAGCTCAGATCCTGCTGATGCAGCCAGGCCAGCGCCTCGCGGTAGGCGTCATGACGCTGGGATTGCCATAAAATATCGCCATCCCAGTGCAGTCCGTAATGTTCCAGCTGACGCAGAATCGTGTCTGCAGCACCGGGAACTTCACGAGGGGGGTCAATATCTTCAATGCGTACCCGCCAGATTCCGCGACGAGCACGGGCCTGCAGGTAACTTCCGAGGGCGGCAATCAGTGAACCAAAATGGAGTTCGCCAGAGGGGGAAGGGGCGAAGCGGCCAATATAATGTGAATCGCTCATTTTGCGGGCTAACAAATAATAAGGCGGGAGAAGCTCCCGCCTGTAGTAAACGTGGTAAAAATGACCGGAATTAACCTGCCATTTGTTTTTCGCGGATTTCTGCCAGCGTTTTACAGTCGATGCACAGATCGGCTGTCGGACGCGCTTCCAGACGGCGAATACCAATTTCTACGCCGCATGATTCGCAGTAGCCGAAATCTTCGTCTTCTACTTTCTTCAGCGTCTTCTCGATCTTTTTGATCAGTTTGCGCTCACGATCACGGTTACGCAGCTCAAGGCTGAATTCTTCTTCCTGTGCGGCGCGGTCCACCGGATCAGGGAAGTTAGCCGCTTCGTCTTGCATATGAGATACGGTGCGATCAACTTCATCCCTAAGTTGATTACGCCATGCCTCAAGAATACGCCTGAAGTGCGACAGCTGGGCTTCGTTCATATACTCTTCGCCCGGTTTCTCCTGGTACGGCTCCACCCCAGCGATGGCGAGAATACTCAGGGACGATGTTTTACGGTTTTGCCCTTCTTGCATGTTGCTTCTCCTTAACACGCACTATCGATCCCCATGTTCGGGGGAAAAATCAGGTCGCTATAAATAGCAGATGCTTTTCCGGATAGCAATTATCTAAACGTAACACTTGACAACCCTGTGAGGAAAAGCGTATTTGCCCACGCGCCCAGAATACTAATTAACCGAATATTTACACCATTACAAGGTAATGGGCAACGGCTCTTTAAGAGTCATACCATGGGCAGAAAGTTCCGCTTTATAAACCAGAATTTCTACCCCCTTAAGCTGTGCTTCAACTAATAATTGCGCATATTTTGCATCGATATGGCGCGCGGGTGAAAACCGTGTAATGGCTGAATGCAACACCGCGAAAAATATCACCGCGCGCTTGCCTTCGGCCGCTACGCTCATCAATTCCCGAAGATGTTTCTGACCTCGTTCAGTGATGGCATCGGGAAAATAACCCTGATCTTTTTCCGCCAACGTGACTGATTTCACTTCAATATAGCAGTCAGGTCGGGAATCCGCCTGTAACAAAAAGTCGATGCGGCTCCCTTCTGCGCCGTATTTTACTTCACTTTTCAAGGTGCTGTAGTCTGAAACTTCCGAAATTAACGAACGCTGAATAGCCTCTTTCGTTAATCTATTGGCCCACAGCGTGTTAACACAAATAAGTGCACCGGATTGGGTTTGCGTTAATTCCCAGGTATGTGGATATTTTCGTTTAGTATTTTCTGATGTCGAATACCAAACTGTATCTCCCGGCGTTGCGCAGCCGGTCATGGCTCCCGTATTGGGGCAGTGTAGCGTTAACGTTGTGCCATCCGGTGTGATCACATCCGCTAAAAAACGCTTATAGCGCTGAATGAGCGTTGCAGGTTGTAAAGGTGGAGAAAATTGCATGAACAGTTCCTTTGATTATTCAGTCAGCGTCCAGCGTTGCAACTGCGTGTAACGCGTGCGTCCTCGCATGAATGAGGAGGAATAAAGCCCAAACTCTGTTACCGGAAACGACCAGCCAAACCCTGGCGGAGGGATAGATACCGCGTGACCGGCGTCACGCAGCAGCGTGATATGCGGGTGAAACGGCTGCGGGCTCTGGTGGCACCCACTGCGTGCGGCTTGTGCCCGCAACATGTTCGCCAACTGCAGCAGCCCGCGCGGCGGCTGACGCATTCCCAACCACACGACTCGCGAGCGCAGCCATTGCCCGGCATCGTCGAGTTTGAGCGTAAAACCCGGCTGGCGAATACGCCCTGCAAGCTGCGTTAACGCATGCTGCTTCTCAGCGCTGACGTCGCCCAAAAAGGCGAGCGTCAGATGCAGATTATCGGCGGCGACGGGACGACCCGCTTCAGGGGGGAACTGCGCGGCCCGCCAGTGGATTAACTGCTCCCGAACCTCGCCAGGCAATTCAATCGCAAAGAACAGCCTTTTTGGCTCAGACATGATGGATACTCGGTTATGAATTAACGCGATGCTACAATGCAGCGCGAAGAATGTTAACCCTCTGGAGTCATTTGTGACGTCGTTGCCCGTTGCTGCCGTAGTGCCTGAACTACTTACCGCCCTTGATGCCTCGTCGCAGGTTTTGCTGACGGCGCCGACCGGTGCCGGGAAATCAACCTGGCTGCCGTTGCGACTCCTTGAACATCGCGGTATCAAGGGACGGATTATTTTGCTGGAGCCGCGGCGTCTGGCAGCACGCAATGTGGCGCAGCGGTTGGCGGAATTGCTGAATGA
The DNA here is from genome assembly GCF_002075345.1 of Citrobacter braakii. GTDB lineage: Bacteria > Pseudomonadota > Gammaproteobacteria > Enterobacterales > Enterobacteriaceae > Citrobacter > Citrobacter braakii. Next base: position 60,424 of record NZ_NAEW01000006.1, on the reverse strand, counting down.
AAAGCCTGGCGAGACCGTGGGGTATCGCATGCGTGCGCAAAGCTGCGTAGGGCCGCAGACCCGCCTTGAGGTGGTGACGGAGGGGGTTCTGACGCGCATGATCCAGCGCGACCCCGAACTGACGGGCGTTGGGCTGATCATCCTCGACGAATTTCACGAGCGGAGTTTGCAGGCCGACCTGGCGCTGGCGCTGTTGCTGGATGTGCAGCAAGGGCTGCGTGACGATCTGAAACTGTTGATCATGTCCGCCACTTTGGACAACGGGCGTTTGCAGCAGATGTTGCCCGATGCGCCGACGATCGTTTCTGAAGGCCGCGCATTTCCCGTTGAGCGACGATATCAGCCGTTGGCGGCGCATCTGCGTTTTGCTGAAGCGGTAGCGATAGCGACGGCAGAACTCCTGCGCCATGAAAGCGGGTCGCTGCTGCTGTTTTTGCCGGGTGTAGGGGAAATCCAGCGCGTGCAGGAGCAACTGGCAACGCGTGTGGGCAGCGATGTGTTGTTGTGCCCACTGTACGGCGCGCTGACGCTTGCCGAGCAGCGTCAGGCGATTTTGCCCGCTCCGCAAGGCAAGCGCAAAGTAGTGCTGGCGACCAATATTGCCGAAACCAGCTTAACGATCGAAGGCATCCGGCTGGTGGTGGACTGCGCCCAGGAGCGCGTGGCGCGCTATGATGCGCGTACCGGTTTAACGCGACTGATTACCCAACGCATAAGCCAGGCCTCGATGACCCAGCGAGCGGGACGCGCGGGCCGTCTGGAACCCGGTATCTGCCTACATTTGCTTGCCAAAGAGCAGGCGGAAAGAGCGGCGGCGCAGGGAGAACCGGAGATTTTACAGAGCGACCTGTCCGGACTGCTGATGGAGTTACTGCAATGGGGATGTTCCGACCCTGAGCAACTGAACTGGCTGGATACCCCGCCCGCCATCAACCTGCAGGCGGCAAAGCGGCTGCTGCAGATGCTGGGGGCGCTTGAGGGTGACAGGCTCAGCGCCATTGGGCAGAAAATGGCGACGTTGGGTAACGACCCCCGTTTAGCGGCTATGCTGGTTAGCGCCAACAATGACAATGAAGCGGCAACGGCGGCAAAACTGGCTGCGATTCTGGAAGAGCCGCCGCGCGGTGGCAGTACCGATCTGGCTGTAGCGTTTTCACGAAATCAGCCCGCCTGGCAGCAGCGCAGTCAACAATTACTGAAACGGCTTAACGTTCGCAGCGGACAGCCGGAGAGCGCGCTGCTCCCCTCATTACTGGCGCAGGCGTTTGCCGATCGGATCGCGCGTCGGCGCGGGCAGGAAGGGCGCTATCAACTGGCGAATGGCATGGGGGCAATGCTGGATGCCGATGACGCCTCCGGACGCCATGAATGGCTGATTGCGCCGCTGTTACTGCAGGGCAGCGCTTCGCCGGATGCGCGTATTCTGCTGGCTCTGCCGCTGGATATCGAGGTGCTGATACAGGCATGCCCTGAACTGCTACAACAATCTGACACCATCGAATGGGATGAAACTCAGGGAACGTTAAAAGCATTGCGTCGGTCGCGCATTGGCCAGCTAACGGTAAAAGTACAGGCGCTGGCCAAACCCTCGGAAGAGGAGTTGCACCTGGCGATGTTGAACGGCATTCGCGATAAAGGGCTAAGTGTGCTCAACTGGACGCCGGAAGCCGAGCAGTTTCGCCTGCGTCTGCAATGTGCGGCAAACTGGTTGTCAGAGTATAACTGGCCCGCGGTAGATGAGGATTCTCTGCTGGCGACGCTGGAGAGCTGGCTGCTGCCGCACATGAGCGGTGTGCATTCGCTACGCGCGTTAAAAGCGCTAAATGTGGGTCAGGCGTTGCGCGGTTTGCTGGATTGGTCAATGCTGCAACGTCTGGATAGTGAACTGCCAGCGCATTACACTGTGCCGACGGGAAGCCGGATTGCCATTCGCTATCATGAGGATAACCCTCCGGTATTGGCGGTTCGGATGCAGGAAATGTTTGGTGAAGCGAAGACCCCAACCATCGCCGAGGGGCGCGTGCCGCTGGTGCTGGAACTGCTGTCTCCGGCCCAACGACCGTTGCAGGTAACGAGCGATTTGAGCGCGTTCTGGCAGGGATCGTACCGTGAGGTGCAAAAAGAGATGAAAGGGCGCTATCCCAAACATGTCTGGCCGGACGATCCGGCGAATACCGCGCCAACGCGGCGAACAAAGAAGTATTCGTAATGAAACTGTAGGCCGGATAAAGCGAAGCCGTCATCCGGTATAAACACGGCAGTAAATTGAGAGATTTCTTCTTCTGTTAACTGACGGAAGAACAGAGAATCGGGCCCTTGCGCCTGAATGTTGCGGAGAAAAAGCATGGCGGGGAATGACCGCGAGCCAATTGGACGTAAAGGGAAACCCTCGCGTCCGGTGAAACAAAAGGTGAGCCGTCGTCAACTCAGAGATGAAGAGTATGACGACGATTATGATGATGATGACTATGAGGATGAAGAACCGATGCCGCGTAAGGGTAAAGGCAAAGGGCGTAAGCCTCGTGGTAAACGCGGCTGGTTCTGGCTGCTGGTAAAACTGTCGATTGTTTTTTTGGTGCTGATCGCCATTTACGGCGTTTATCTGGACCAAAAAATCCGCAGCCGTATAGATGGTAAAGTCTGGCAGCTTCCTGCGGCAGTATATGGCCGTATGGTTAACCTTGAGCCAGAAATGCCGATCGGCAAGAACGAGATGGTGAAACTGCTGGAGGCTACGCAGTATCGTCAGGTGACGAAGATGACGCGCCCTGGCGAATTCACCGTGCAGGCGAAAAGCATCGAGATGATCCGTCGTCCGTTTGATTTTCCGGACAGTAAAGAAGGACAGGTGCGCGCGCGTCTGACCTTTGATGGCGACCATCTGGATACCATCGAGAATATGGATAACAACCGCCAGTTCGGTTTCTTCCGTCTCGATCCGCGGCTGATTACCATGCTTTCTTCGCCTAACGGTGAGCAGCGCCTGTTTGTCCCGCGCAGTGGATTCCCGGATCTGCTGGTGGACACGCTGCTGGCGACCGAAGATCGTCACTTCTATGAGCATGACGGTATCAGCCTCTATTCCATTGGCCGCGCGGTGCTGGCGAACCTGACGGCGGGGCGCACGGTACAAGGGGCCAGTACGCTGACCCAGCAATTGGTGAAAAACCTGTTCCTGTCCAGCGAACGTTCCTACTGGCGTAAGGCCAACGAAGCCTATATGGCGCTGATCATGGATGCGCGTTACAGCAAAGACCGCATTCTTGAGCTGTACATGAACGAAGTCTATCTCGGTCAAAGCGGTGACAATGAGATCCGCGGCTTCCCGCTGGCGAGCCTCTACTACTTTGGCCGTCCGGTGGAAGAGCTGAGCCTCGACCAGCAGGCGCTGCTGGTAGGGATGGTTAAAGGAGCGTCAATCTATAACCCGTGGCGTAACCCGAAGCTGGCACTGGAGCGTCGTAACCTGGTGCTGCGTTTACTACAACAGCAGCAGATTATCGACCAGGATCTGTATGACATGCTGAGCGCGCGTCCGTTAGGCGTACAGCCGCGTGGTGGGGTGATCTCACCGCAGCCCGCCTTTATGCAGATGGTGCGCCAGGAGCTACAGGCTAAGCTGGGCGATAAAGTTAAAGACCTCTCCGGCGTGAAGATTTTCACCACCTTTGATTCCGTGGCGCAGGATGCTGCAGAAAAAGCGGCGGTGGAAGGTATTCCGGTGCTGAAGAAACAACGTAAGCTGAGCGATCTGGAAACCGCGATTGTGGTGGTCGACCGCTTCAGCGGCGAAGTGCGTGCCATGGTCGGGGGGGCAGAACCGCAGTTCGCTGGTTATAACCGTGCGATGCAGGCACGTCGTTCGATTGGTTCTTTGGCTAAACCAGCGACCTATCTGACAGCGCTCAGCCAGCCGAAGCTGTATCGTCTGAATACCTGGATTGCCGATGCCCCGATTGCGCTGCGTCAGCCTAACGGCCAGGTGTGGTCGCCGCAGAACGATGACCGTCGCTATAGCGAAAGTGGAAAAGTGATGCTGGTGGATGCGTTAACGCGCTCAATGAACGTGCCAACGGTAAATCTGGGGATGGCGCTGGGCCTGCCTGCCGTCACCGATACCTGGCTGAAGCTGGGCGCGCCGAAAGATCAGCTTAACCCGGTTCCGGCCATGCTGCTGGGGGCGTTGAACCTGACGCCGATCGAAGTGGCACAGGCGTTCCAGACTATCGCCAGCGGCGGGAACCGCGCGCCGTTGTCGGCGCTGCGTTCGGTGATTGCCGAAGATGGTACGGTGCTGTATCAGAGCTTCCCGCAGGCCGAGCGTGCCGTTCCGGCGCAGGCGGCGTATATGACGCTGTGGACCATGCAACAGGTGGTTCAGCGTGGTACGGGCCGCCAGCTTGGCGCGAAATATCCTGGGCTTCATCTGGCAGGGAAAACCGGGACCACTAACAACAACGTGGATACCTGGTTTGCCGGGATCGACGGCAGCCAGGTAACCATCACCTGGGTGGGCCGTGATAACAACCAGCCAACCAAGCTGTACGGTGCCAGCGGTGCGATGTCGATTTATCAGCGTTATCTTGCTAACCAGACGCCAACACCGCTGGTGCTGACGCCGCCGGAAGATGTGGTGGATATGGGCGTGGACTACGACGGTAACTTCGTTTGTAGCGGGGGGATGCGTACGCTTCCGGTATGGACTACCGATCCTGATTCGCTGTGTCAGCAGGGTGAAATGATGCAACAGCCGACCGGGAATCCGTTCGATCAGTCAACGCCGCAGCAGCAGCCTCAACAGCAGCAGCAACAACCGGCGCAGCAGGAAAAGAAAGATAGCGACGGTGTCGCTGGCTGGATAAAGGATATGTTCGGCAGTAACTGATATTGCTCAAAACCCGCTTCGGCGGGTTTTTCTTCTTTGGTCCATTCTCAGGGCCGAATAACATTCCAGCCTAATTTATTAACCCTTTCTTTTCATCTGGTTATTTCTTAACCCCTCAGTTTTAGTAGGGACGCGTATTGCTTGCTATCTCGCCAGAGTTTCGAATATTATGCTGCCGTTATAATAATAATTCTCGTTTACGTTATCATTCACTTTCATCAGAGAAATACCAATGGCGCGTCTTAAAACTGCTCAGCCAAGTTCATCGCTGCGTAAAATCGCAGTAGTGGTAGCCACAGCGGTTAGCGGCATGTCTGTCTATGCACAGGCGGCGGTTGACCCGAAAGAAGAAACCATCACCGTAACTGCTGCTCCTGCCGCACAAGAAAGCGCATGGGGGCCAGCGGCAACCATCGCCGCACGACAGTCTGCTACGGCGACCAAAACTGACACCCCGATTCAAAAAGTTCCTCAGTCTATTTCAGTGGTCACCGCCGAAGAGATGGCGTTGCATCAGCCGAAATCAGTTAAAGAGGCGCTCAGCTACACGCCAGGCGTAGCCGTAGGCACCCGCGGCGCGTCTAACACCTATGACTACCTGATTATTCGCGGATTTGCCGCCGACGGCCAAAGTCAGAATAACTATCTGAATGGCCTGAAGATGCAGGGTAACTTCTACAACGATGCGGTAATCGACCCGTATATGCTGGAACGCGCTGAAGTGATGCGCGGTCCGGTTTCCGTTCTTTACGGAAAGAGTAACCCTGGTGGCTTGTTGAACATGGTCAGCAAACGCCCGACCACAGAGCCGTTAAAAGAAATTCAGTTCAAGATGGGCACTGACAGCCTGTTCCAGACCGGTTTTGACTTCAGCGATGCGCTGGATGACGATGGTGTGTACTCATACCGCCTGACCGGCCTGGCGCGTTCCGCGAATGCGCAGCAGCAGGGCGCGGAAGAACAACGCTACGCCATCGCGCCATCGTTCACATGGCGTCCGGATGATAAAACGAACTTTACCTTCCTCTCCTACTTCCAGAACGAGCCGGAAACTGGCTATTACGGCTGGTTGCCGAAAGAGGGGACGGTGACTGAGCTGCCGAACGGCAAGCGTCTGCCTACCGATTTCAACGAAGGTGCGAACAACAATACCTACTCTCGTAACGAGAAGATGGTGGGCTACAGCTTCGACCACGAATTTAACGACACCTTTACCGTGCGTCAGAACCTGCGTTACGCGCAAAACAAGGTTTCGCAGAACAGCGTGTATGGCTACGGTATGTGCTCTGATCCGCTCTATACAAAGGATCCGGCTAACAGTCCTTGCGCCAGCGTTCCTCAGTCCGAGTGGGCTCACACGCTGACTCGTCAGTATGTTGACGATAATGAGAAATTGCAGAACTTCGCTGTTGATACCCAGTTGCAGAGCAAATTCGCTACCGGTTCCGTGGATCACACATTGCTGACCGGCGTTGACTATATGCGGATGCGTAACGATATCAACTCCTGGTTTGGTTGGGCTGGTTCGGTAGCGCCTTCAGATATTTATAACCTTGATCGCAGCGACTTTGATTTTGGGGCACATACTGGACCGGGCGCTGCCTACCGAGTTCTGAATAAACAGGAACAAACGGGCCTGTACGCTCAGGATCAGATGCAGTGGGATAAGGTGCTGGTCACTCTGGGCGGTCGTTACGACTGGGCTAAGCAGGACTCACTGAACCGCGTTTCTGGCGTGCTGGATTCCCGTGATGACAGACAGTTCACCTGGCGTGGCGGTGTTAACTACCTGTTCGACAACGGTGTGACTCCGTATTTCAGCTACAGCGAATCGTTTGAACCTAGTTCTCAGGTCGGGGAAAGCGGTAATATCTTTACTCCATCTAAAGGTAAGCAGTACGAAGCGGGCGTGAAGTATGTGCCGAGCGATCGTCCGATCGTGATCACCGGTGCTGTTTACCAGTTGACCAAAACCAACAACCTGATGGCCGACCCGAACGGATCATTCTGGTCAGTTGAAGGCGGTGAAATTCGCTCACGTGGTGTGGAAATTGAAGCGAAAGCGGCGCTCTCAGCCAGCGTTAACGTGGTCGGTTCTTATACCTATACCGATGCGGAATACACCACTGACACCAACTACAAAGGTAACACGCCTGCTCAGGTGCCAAAACATATGGCATCACTGTGGGGAGATTACACCCTTTATGACGGCGCGCTTTCCGGGCTGACGTTGGGTACGGGGGTTCGTTATACTGGCTCCAGCTATGGCGATCCGGCAAACTCCTTCAAAGTGGGAAGCTATACGCTGGTGGATGCGTTAGTACGTTACGATCTGGCGCGCGTCGGCATGGCGGGTTCCAACGTGGCGCTGCATGTGAACAACCTGTTTGACCGTGAGTACGTCGCCAGCTGCTTCAATACCTATGGCTGCTTCTGGGGCGCAGAACGTCAGGTCGTTGCAACCGCAACCTTCCGTTTCTAATTTCTTTTTGGGCACGCTTTGCGTGCCCGTTTTACAAGTTGGCTGCTATGCAGGAAAACAGATCCCATCCCGACACCACTTTCGCGTTGCGTAATGTCTCCTTTCGTGTGCCTGGCCGCACGCTTTTGCATCCTCTCTCATTAACTTTTCCGGTGGGGAAAGTGACCGGCCTTATCGGTCACAACGGGTCCGGAAAATCGACGTTATTGAAAATGCTGGGACGTCATCAGCCGCCGTCGGAAGGTGAAATCCTGCTCGACGAACAGCCGCTGGAGAACTGGGGCAGTAAAGCGTTTGCCCGCAAGGTCGCCTATCTGCCGCAGCAGTTGCCGCAGGCCGAAGGGATGACGGTGCGTGAACTGGTGGCGATTGGCCGCTATCCGTGGCACGGGGCGCTGGGACGTTTTGGCGTTGCCGACAGAGAGAAAGTAGAAGAAGCTATTTCGTTGGTCGGCTTAAAACCGTTGGCGCATCGCCTGGTGGATAGCCTGTCCGGCGGAGAACGCCAGCGTGCGTGGATTGCCATGCTGGTGGCGCAGGACAGCCGCTGTCTGCTGCTTGATGAGCCGACTTCCGCGCTGGATATCGCTCATCAGGTTGACGTGCTGGCGCTGGTGCATCGCTTAAGCCAGCAGCGTGGGCTAACGGTGATTGCGGTGCTGCATGATATCAACATGGCGGCCCGCTACTGCGATTACTTAGTTGCGCTGCGCGGTGGTGAAATGATTGCGCAAGGAACGCCTGCTGAACTGATGCGCAGTGAAACTCTGGAACAGATTTACGGTATCCCGATGGGCATTTTGCCGCATCCGGCCGGTGCCGCACCCGTGAGTTTTGTCTATTAATGATTGAATTACATCATATTACCCGTCGGCGTCTGCTTACGGCGATGGCGCTCTCGCCGCTGCTGTGGCGGATGAATACGGCGTCCGCCGCGGCGATTGATCCGCAGCGTATTGTGGCGCTGGAATGGCTGCCGGTAGAGCTGTTGCTGGCGCTGGGTATTACGCCGTATGGCATTGCGGATATCCCTAACTACAAGCTGTGGGTCAGTGAGCCACCTCTACCGGACTCGGTGATTGATGTCGGGCTACGCACGGAACCCAATCTTGAACTGCTGACCGAAATGAAACCCTCGTTTCTGCTCTGGTCGGCAGGCTATGGTCCTTCCCCTGAAAAGCTGGCACGTATTGCACCTGGTCGGGGATTTAACTTCAGCGACGGTAAAAAACCGCTGGTCGTTGCGCGACAATCGCTGCAGGAAATGGCGCAATTGTTCAATCTGCAGGACTCTGCTGAACGCCATCTGACTGAGTATGATCGTTTTATTGCCAGCCTGAAGCCGCGCTTCATTCAACGCGGTGCGCGCCCTGTGCTTCTCACCTCTCTGCTTGATTCGCGGCATATGCTGGTGTTTGGCCCAAACAGCCTGTTTCAGGACGTGCTGGACGAATATGGGATCTCCAACGCCTGGCAGGGAGAGACAAACTTTTGGGGCAGCACTGCCGTGAGTATTGACCGTCTGGCTGCTTTTCAGGATGTCGATGTATTGTGCTTTGATCACGGCAACGATAAAGAGATGGCTGCACTGATGTCTACGCCGTTGTGGCAGGCGATGCCCTTTGTTCGCAGCGGACGTTTTCAGCGCGTACCGGCCGTCTGGTTCTATGGCGCAACGCTATCAGCCATGCATTTTGCCCGCATTCTGGATAATGCGCTGGGAGGCAAAGCGTGAGTAAACGTATCGCGCTGTTCCCCATTCTCCTGCTGACGGTTCTGTTTGTTGCCGCCTGTTGGCTCACATGGGTTAACTTCTCCGTTGCGCTACCGCGCAACCAGTGGCAACAGGCTATCTGGTCACCGGATATCGATGCCATTAAACAGATGGTTTTCCACTACAGCCTGCTGCCGAGGCTGGCGATTTCGCTGTTGGTCGGTGCCGGGCTGGGACTGGTCGGCGTATTGTTTCAGCAGGTGCTGCGTAACCCACTGGCGGAGCCAACCACGCTAGGCGTTGCGACCGGTGCGCAGTTGGGCATTACCGTCACGACGCTGTGGGCTATTCCCGGTGCGCTCACCACGCAATTTGCTGCGCTGGCAGGTGCTTGTGTCGTTGGGGCGCTGGTGTTTGGCGTCGCCTGGGGCAAACGTCTTTCTCCGGTGACGTTAATCCTTGCCGGACTGGTGGTCAGCCTGTACTGCGGGGCGATTAACCAGTTGATGGTTATCTTCCATCACGATCAACTGCAAAGCATGTTTTTATGGAGCAGCGGCACGCTAACCCAAACCGACTGGAGCGGCGTACAGCGACTGTGGCCACAGCTGCTGGGCGGCGTGATGCTGACTCTGCTGCTGTTGCGTCCAATGACGCTGATGGGACTGGATGATGGCGTGGCGCGTAACCTAGGTCTGGCGTTGTCGCTGGCGCGCCTGGCGGCCTTATCGCTGGCGATTGTCATCAGCGCTTTGCTGGTTAACGCGGTTGGGATTATCGGCTTTATTGGCCTCTTTGCACCGCTGCTGGCGAAAATGCTCGGCGCGCGGCGTCTGTTGGCGCGTCTGATGCTGGCCCCGCTGATTGGTGCGTTGATCCTCTGGCTCTCTGACCAAATCATTCTGTGGCTGACCCGCGTATGGATGGAAGTCTCCACCGGTTCGGTGACGGCGCTGATTGGCGCGCCATTGCTGCTGTGGTTGTTGCCGCGCCTTAGAAGTATGAGCGCACCGGATATGAATGCCAGCAACCGTATCGCCGCGGAGCGTCAGAATGTACTGATGTTTGCGCTGGCGGGCGGGGTGGTTTTGCTGCTGGCTCTGGTGGTGGCGCTGTCGTTTGGCCGCGATGCGCACGGCTGGACATGGGCCAGCGGCGCGATGCTGGATGAACTGATGCCCTGGCGCTGGCCACGTATTCTGGCGGCGTTGATTGCCGGGGTTATGCTGGCGGTAGCGGGCTGTATTATTCAGCGTCTGACCGGAAACCCAATGGCTAGCCCGGAAGTTCTGGGCATTAGCTCCGGCGCGGCATTTGGCGTGGTGTTAATGCTGTTTCTGGTCCCCGGAAATGCCTTTGGCTGGCTGCTGCCCGCAGGGAGCCTCGGGGCTGCGGTCACCTTGCTTATCATTATGATTGCCGCCGGGCGCGGTGGTTTTTCGCCGCACCGTATGCTGCTGGCAGGGATGGCGCTCAGTACGGCGTTTACTATGTTGTTGATGATGCTGCAGGCCAGCGGCGATCCGCGTATGGCGGGCGTGCTGACCTGGATCTCCGGCTCAACTTATAACGCGACGGGCGAACAGGTACTGCGCACCGGGATTGTGATGGTTATCCTGCTGGCGCTGACGCCGCTGTGCCGTCGTTGGCTGACGATTTTACCGCTCGGCGGCGATACGGCGCGTGCGGTGGGTATGGCGATCACGCCGTCACGCGTGGGGTTACTGCTGTTGGCTGCGGGGCTAACGGCGACAGCAACCATGACCATTGGACCGTTGAGTTTTGTCGGGCTGATGGCTCCGCATATTGCCCGAATGATGGGTTTTCGTCGCGCGATGCCGCATATGCTGATTTCGGCGCTGGCGGGAGGTGTGCTGCTGGTCTTTGCTGACTGGTGCGGCAGGATGGTGCTGTTTCCGTACCAGATCCCGGCAGGATTACTGTCGACGTTTATTGGCGCGCCGTACTTTATCTATCTGCTACGTAAGCAGAGTCGCTGAGGTTTAACCCTTCCATTTAGGCTGCGTCGCCATTCGGCAATAAAAAAGCCGGGTGGCGGCTTCGCCTTACCCGGCCTACGTTATTTCTGGGCGTTATCTTTTACAATTTCGCAAACACCCGGCGCGCGGCGTCGATGGTGTTATTGATATCGTCTTCACTGTGCGCGACGGACATAAAGCCCGCTTCGAAGGCGGACGGCGCCAGGTAAATCCCTTCATCCAGCATCATGTGGAAGAAACGCTTGAAGCGTTCAACGTCGCATGCCATCACATCCTGATAGCAGGTCACGGTTTCTGCATCGGTGAAGAAAATCCCGAACATCCCGCCCACATGGTTAACCACCAGCGGAATATTCGTCTCTTCGGCGGCTTCCAGCAGACCTTCCGCCAGACGCGTCGTCAGTTCATTTAGCGTTTCATGAATACCCGGCTGGGCCACTTCGTTCAGACAAGCAAAACCTGCTGCCATCGCAATCGGGTTACCTGAAAGCGTACCCGCCTGATAAACCGGACCGGTCGGCGCCAGCGCGTCCATCACATCACGGCGACCGCCGAATGCGCCAACGGGCATCCCGCCACCGATGATTTTGCCAAGGCAGGTCAGATCCGGAACGACGCCGTAATAATCCTGCGCACCGGCTAGCGCCACGCGGAAACCGGTCATGACTTCATCGATGATCAACAGTGCGCCAAACTCATCACACAGGGCACGCAGGCCCGGCAGGAATTCTGGCAGCGGCGGGATGCAGTTCATGTTGCCTGCGACCGGCTCAACGATAATGCAGGCGATCTCCTGCGGATACTGTTCAAATGCCGCACGAACTGAAGAGAGATCGTTGTAGGTGCAGGTCAGGGTGTGTTTCGCAAAATCGGCTGGAACGCCCGGGGAGTTTGGCTGACCCAGCGTTAACGCGCCGGAACCAGCTTTAACCAGCAGGCAGTCGGCATGACCGTGATAGCAGCCTTCAAATTTGATGATCTTATCGCGACCGGTGAAACCGCGCGCCAGACGGATTGCGCTCATCGTCGCTTCCGTACCGGAGTTCACCATACGCACCATATCCATGGTCGGCACAAGTTCAGTGACCAGCTCCGCCATTTTCACTTCCATCTCGGTCGGCGCGCCGAAGCTTAAACCGCGCTCTGCGGCTTCAATCACCGCATTGCGAATTGCCGGGTGGTTATGGCCCAGTACCATCGGTCCCCAGGAACCGACGTAATCGACATAGGCTTTACCATCGACATCGTACAGATACGCGCCGTCCGCTTTTTCGATAAACAGCGGAGTACCACCCACGCCAGTAAAGGCGCGAACGGGGGAGTTAACGCCGCCAGGGATAAGTTCGCGTGCTGCGCTGTAGAGATTTTCAGACTTACTCATGGATGGGGTCCTGGTTCGTAGAAAAAGTAAATGCCCGCTATTCTAGTTATTCAGAGAAGGTTATGAAAGTTTTACGCAATTGAAACAATGCGATTTGCAGGGGATTTTCGTGAAATGTGCGAGTAGAATGCCGATTCCGTATTTGTATTACCAATTAATGATCATCTGATGAAGACTGACTCTCCCTCTTTTGAAGCACAACAAATTGTGCGTTTACGCCGCAGGGATCAAATCCGTCGACTCCTGGAACGCGACAAAACGCCGTTGGCGATCCTGTTGATGGCCGCCGTTGTCGGTACCGTGACGGGGCTTGTTGGCGTGGCATTTGAGAAAGCGGTGACCTGGGTGCAAAATCAGCGCATTGGCGCCCTGGCCCAGGTTGCGGACCATGCCATTCTGCTGTGGCCGCTGGCGTTTATTCTCTCTGCATTGCTGGCGATGGTCGGCTATTTTCTGGTTCGTAAATTTGCGCCGGAAGCGGGAGGCTCGGGGATCCCTGAGATTGAAGGCGCGCTGGAAGAGCTACGACCTGTGCGCTGGTGGCGCGTTCTGCCGGTGAAATTTATTGGCGGCATGGGCACGCTGGGAGCCGGTATGGTGCTCGGGCGAGAAGGGCCGACCGTACAGATAGGCGGGAACATTGGGCGCATGGTGCTGGATATTTTCCGCATGCGCAGCGCTGAAGCGCGACATACCCTGCTGGCCACCGGTGCGGCTGCGGGTTTGTCGGCGGCGTTTAATGCGCCTCTGGCGGGGATCCTGTTCATTATTGAAGAGATGCGCCCGCAGTTTCGCTATAACCTCGTCTCGATCAAAGCCGTGTTTACCGGCGTTATTATGTCGAGCATCGTGTTTCGTGTGTTCAACGGTGAAGCACCGATTATTGAAGTCGGGAAGCTGTCTAATGCGCCGGTAAATACGCTGTGGCTGTATCTTGTGCTGGGGCTTATTTTTGGCTGTGTCGGGCCGTTGTTCAACACCATGGTGTTGCGTACCCAGGATATGTTCCAGCGCTTCCACGGCGGTGAAATTAAAAAATGGGTGCTGATGGGCGGCGCGATTGGTGGCCTGTGTGGGATCCTGGGATTAATTAAACCGGAAGCGGCAGGCGGCGGGTTTAACCTGATTCCTATCGCCGCGGCGGGTAATTTTAGCGTCGGTTTACTGCTGTTTATATTTATTACCCGGGTGATCACCACGCTGTTGTGCTTCTCGTCCGGCGCGCCCGGTGGGATTTTTGCCCCGATGCTGGCGTTGGGCACATTACTTGGCACTGCGTTCGGTATGGCCGCGGCGGCCTCTTTTCCACAGTATCATCTGGAGGCCGGAACCTTTGCCATTGCCGGAATGGGAGCTTTGCTGGCGGCTTCGGTACGTGCACCGCTAACCGGTATTGTACTGGTGCTGGAGATGACCGATAACTATCAGCTCATTTTGCCAATGATTATTACCTGTCTTGGCGCAACACTATTAGCCCAATTTATGGGTGGAAAGCCGCTATACTCGACTATCCTTGCCCGCACGCTGGCAAAACAGGAAGCGGAGCAGGCGGCAAAAAGCCAGAGTACCGCCGCTGGCGAGAATACTTGAACGAAATACCAGGGTATTAGATAATGGCCTTAACCATTGGGTTATAATTTGCCCAATTGCCAATGTCGTTTGGAGCAAAATATGAGTGATGACGTAGCGCTGCCACTGCAATTTACTGAAGCAGCAGCCAATAAAGTAAAAAGCCTGATCGCTGACGAAGATAACCCGAATCTGAAATTACGCGTGTATATCACCGGCGGTGGTTGCAGCGGTTTCCAGTACGGTTTCACCTTTGATGATCAGGTGAACGATGGTGATATGACCATTGAGAAACAAGGTGTGGGTCTGGTGGTTGATCCGATGAGCCTGCAATATCTGGTGGGCGGCGCGGTTGACTATACCGAAGGTCTGGAAGGTTCCCGCTTCGTTGTGACTAACCCCAATGCGAAAAGCACCTGCGGGTGTGGTTCTTCTTTCAGCATCTGATTGCTGCCTGTAATACCGATGGTCTGATGGTGTAGGCCCGGTAAGCGTAGCGCCACCGGGCAATGTGCCGGTTGGCGGCGTAAACGCCTTATCCGGCCTACATGTTCTGCATCATCACATCAACGCCCGTTATCATCCAGTGCAAACGTCGGCAATTTCAAATGCCAGCGAATGGCGGCAAGCCTAATCAGCAGGGTGACGATCATCCCCATCATACTGGCGTTTTCCAGCGATACATTAAAGGTATAAAACGCTGTCGCATGCACGATCCCGCCGATAATACATGCCGTGGCGTAGATTTCGGTGCGCAGAATCATCGGGACTTCACGAGCTAACACGTCGCGAATGATCCCGCCGCCGACGCCGGTAATCACCCCCATACAGATCGCCACCAGGGGACCCGTCCCTGCGAGAAATGCTTTATTGACGCCAATCCCCACGAACACCGCCAGGCCAACGGCATCCAGCACCGGAAGGATCCACTTCGGTAAACGTCGTGGCTGACGTACCAGCAGGATTGTCAGCATGCTGGTGATCATTGCCACCACCAGATCGGTGGGATCCTTAACCCAAAATACCGGCCCATGATCCAGCGCCATATCGCGGATCGTTCCGCCGCCAACGGCGGTAACCACCCCGAGGACCAGGACGCCAAACGGGTCCATTCGCAATTTTCCGGCCAGTAAGACGCCAGAGATAGCAAATACCGCGGTACCGACAATATCCAGCCAATAGACGAGCATTTTTAAATCCTCACAACAGACCTGGTGGGGGCAGGCGCTAATTTATCTGTGAAAGCGCATTACAGAGTTGTTTTGCGGCGAGGATAATACGCGGGCTCGCGCGTTCGAACCAGTCACTATTAAGTGTAATAATGGGTATTTTTAGCTGGTTTCCCCAGTATTGTTCAATTTTCAGAGTTTCGCCTGGCCCTCCGGTTGCAACAATAGCCTGGGGCGCTCGTGCCAGGACCTGCTCACGGCTAACCTGTGGCCAGGGAACCCGACTGCCGGCAAAGATGTTTTCTCCACCGCATACCTCAAGAACTTCGTGCTGAATGGAGCCTTTTCCACTGGTAAACAGAGGATTTGCGCCAAACTGGAGAAACACGCGTTTTTTCGGTTTGTTGGCATACCGAGATTTTAGTAAAGCATAGTCATCAAGCATGGTTTGCGCCGCCTGTTTGGCCTGCTCAGGTTTTGGGCTCCACGCTGCCAGCTGGCGGAGCGCATCGGCGACCTGCTCGATGGTAACGGCGTCCACCCAGATGACCTTAATTCCCAGGGCGGTCAGTTGATTCACCTGCCGCTCAGCATTTCCCCCGCGCCAGGCGACGACTAAATCCGGTTTAAGCGCCACAATGCGTTCAAGGTTCATACCTTGCCAGGTGGAAACCTCCTCGATATTTTTGGCCGCTGGCGGGTAGTTTGAGTAGCTACTGACGCCTACGGGTGTAATGCCGGCGGCAAAGGCGAGTTCGGTATTGGCTGGAGAAAGCGTCACAACACGCGGTGCGGCGTACAGGAACGCCGGAAGAGTGAATAGCAGGGCGACCAGCGCCCTGGAGAGTAATTTAGCCATGCGCCAGTTTCTGTACCAGCGTTTCAACCATCAGACTTGACTGTTTCGCGGCAACAACCAGGAACTCGTCAAAGCTGAGATGGGACTGCTGATCGGCGACGTCAGAGATGGCGCGAACCACGACAAACGGCACATTGAAGTTATGGCAAACGTGCGCAATCGCGGTCGCTTCCATTTCAACGGCAATGGCCTGCGGGAAGTTATGCTTAATTTTAGCCAGGCCCACGGAGCCATTAATGAAGGCATCGCCGCTGACGATTAGTCCGCGAACGGCGTTCAGATTGAGTTGCGCAATGCAGGATTCTGCTGCAGCAATTAGCGCAGGATCGGCTTTAAAACCAGCCGGGCAGCCCGGTAACTGACCAAATTCATAGCCAAAGGCGGTAACGTCGGCATCGTGATAGCGCGCTTCGTCAGAAACCACAATATCGCCGACTTTCAGCGTAGAGGCCAGGCCGCCCGCGGAACCGGTGTTAATGATGGCATCCGGCTTGCAGCGTTCAAGCAGCAGCGTAGCGCCCAGCGCCGCCGCCACTTTACCGATACCTGATTTCAGTAGCGCAACCTCTGTACCGTTCAGTTGGCCGGTGTAAATTTCACAACCGCCGAGAGAGAGGGTCTGACGGTTTTCGATTTTGTCACGCAGTAGCGTAACTTCTTCTTCCATTGCACCAATGATGCCGATTTTCATAGATTTACTCGCGATAAGCCAGATTTGAGGGCATAGTCTATCATGCGCTTAAGGGGTAGCGCATTTCTCAGGCGGGAGAGGATATGGTACAGATCGATTTCCGAAAAAAAATAAACTGGCATCGTCGTTACCGTTCGCCGCAGGGCGTGAAGACGGAGCATGAGATCCTGCGTATTTTCGAAAGCGATCGTGGACGTATTATCAATTCTCCGGCTATTCGCCGACTGCAACAAAAAACCCAGGTCTTTCCGCTGGAACGTAACGCGGCGGTGCGCACGCGCCTGACGCACTCGATGGAAGTTCAGCAAGTTGGGCGCTATATCGCTAAAGAGATCCTCAGCCGACTGAAAGAACTAAAACTGCTGGAGCAGTATGGTCTGGATGAACTGACGGGACCGTTTGAGAGTATTGTCGAAATGTCGTGCCTGATGCATGACATTGGCAATCCGCCGTTTGGTCATTTTGGTGAAGCGGCGATTAATGACTGGTTCCGCCAGCGGCTGTATCCCGCCGACGCGGAAAGTCAGCCCCTCAGCGATGACCGCTGCCTGGTGGCGGCGTTACGTTTGCGCGAAGGCGAAGAGTCGCTGAATGATATTCGCCGTAAGGTGCGCCAGGACCTGTGCCATTTTGAAGGTAATGCCCAAGGGATTCGTCTGGTGCATACTTTGATGCGTATGAATCTTACCTGGGCTCAGGTTGGTGGTATTTTAAAATATACCCGTCCGGCGTGGTGGCGCGGAAGTACGCCTACGACGCATGACTATTTAATGAAGAAACCGGGCTATTACCTTTCTGAAGAACCGTATATTGAACGGTTACGTAAAGAATTATCATTAGCGCCCTACAGTCGCTTTCCGTTAACCTGGATAATGGAAGCTGCCGATGATATCTCTTATTGCGTGGCCGACCTGGAAGATGCCGTTGAGAAAAGAATCTTTAGTGTCGAACAACTTTATCACCATCTGCATGAGGCGTGGGGGCATCACGAAAAAGGTTCCCTGTTTAGCCAGGTTGTTGAGAATGCCTGGGAGAAATCACGTTCAAATACATTAAGCCGGAGCACGGAAGATCAGTTCTTTATGTATTTACGCGTCAATACGCTGAATAAACTGGTGCCGTATGCAGCCCAGCGGTTTATTGATAATTTACCGCAGGTTTTTGACGGCAGCTTTAATCACGCGCTGTTAGAAGATGCCAGTAGCTTTAGTCAGTTGCTGGGGGTCTATAAAAATGTGGCGGTAAAACACGTATTTAGTCATCCGGACGTTGAGCAGTTGGAATTGCAGGGGTATCGGGTGATCAGCGGGTTGCTGGAGATCTATCAGCCTTTATTAAAAATGTCCCAGTCAGATTTTACTGAGCTGGTCGACAATGAAAGAGTTAAACGTTTTCCTATCGAATCACGATTATTTCAGAAGTTGTCTACTCGCCATCGTCTTGCTTATGTCGAGGCGGTTAGTAAAATATCAACGGGTTGCGCTGAGTTTTCGGTAATGGAATATTATTATCGCTGCCGGCTGATTCAGGATTATATCAGCGGGATGACCGATCTGTATGCCTGGGATGAATATCGTCGCTTGATGGCCGTAGAACAATAAATACTCATTTGTAAAGACGGCCAATAAAATTTTACTTTTTCCTTAAACTCAATTCTGGAACTTAGCGCTATAAAACGACTCTGACGTATACAGCAATTTTGCGTTACCTGTTAATCGAGAACGAAACACATGAAAAAAACCACATTAGCAATGAGTGCACTGGCTCTGAGTTTAGGTTTGGCGTTGTCCCCCCTGTCTGCCACAGCGGCTGAGACGTCGTCTTCAGCAATGACCGCCCAACAGATGCCAAGCCTGGCCCCGATGCTCGAAAAAGTGATGCCATCGGTGGTAAGCATTAACGTCGAGGGGAGCACGACGGTAAATACGCCGCGTATGCCGCGTAATTTCCAGCAGTTCTTCGGTGATAATTCACCATTCTGCCAGGACGGTTCACCGTTCCAGAGTTCACCGTTCTGCCAGGGCGGCGCACCGGGCGCTGACAACGGCGGCGGCCAGCAGCAGAAATTTATGGCGCTGGGTTCCGGCGTAATTATTGATGCCGCGAAAGGGTATGTCGTGACCAACAACCACGTGGTAGATAACGCCACGGTGATTAAGGTTCAGTTGAGCGATGGCCGTAAATTTGATGCGAAGATTGTGGGTAAAGATCCGCGCTCCGATATCGCGCTGATCCAAATTCAGGATCCGAAAAACCTGACGGCGATTAAGCTGGCAGATTCCGACGCGCTGCGTGTGGGTGATTACACCGTAGCAATTGGTAACCCGTTTGGCCTCGGTGAGACCGTGACCTCCGGTATTGTTTCTGCGCTGGGCCGTAGCGGCCTGAACGCGGAAAACTACGAAAACTTTATTCAGACGGATGCCGCGATCAACCGGGGTAACTCCGGTGGCGCACTGGTTAACCTGAACGGTGAGCTGATCGGTATTAACACCGCGATCCTTGCGCCGGACGGCGGTAACATCGGTATCGGCTTTGCAATCCCGAGCAACATGGTGAAAAACCTGACGTCACAGATGGTTGAGTTTGGTCAGGTTAAACGCGGTGAGCTGGGTATTATGGGTACCGAGCTGAGCTCTGAGCTGGCGAAAGCGATGAAAGTTGATGCTCAGCGTGGCGCATTTGTCAGCCAGGTGATGCCGAACTCTTCCGCAGCGAAAGCAGGTATTAAAGCCGGGGATGTGATTACCTCCCTGAACGGTAAACCGATCAGCAGCTTCGCCGCCCTGCGTGCGCAGGTGGGTACGATGCCGGTAGGCAGCAAAATTAACCTTGGCCTGTTGCGTGACGGTAAGCCGGTCACTGTGAATCTGGAACTGCAGCAGAGCAGCCAGACTCAGGTTGATTCCAGCTCTATCTTCAAAGGCATTGAAGGGGCTGATATGAGCAACAAAGGCCAGGACAAAGGGGTCGTGGTCAGCGAGGTGAAAGCGAATTCTCCGGCTGCACGGATTGGCCTGAAGAAAGGGGATGTGATTATCGGTGCGAACCAGCAGCCGGTGAAAAATATCGCCGAACTGCGCAAAATCCTCGACAGCAAACCGGCTGTACTGGCGCTGAACATTCAGCGTGGTGACAGCTCTATCTATCTGTTGATGCAGTAATCTCTCTCAACCCCTTCCTGCACAGGAAGGGGTTTCTTTTTGTGATACTTCCCACAACTCCATACTTCTCCCTCTCGCTTTGTGCAGTTGCACAATGCCGCCGCTTATTATCTTCCCTATGCTTGAGCTCTGCTCACAGGAGGGGTTTATGGCTGGCTGGCATCTTGATACCAAAATGGCGCAGGATATTGTAGCGCGAACCATGCGCATCATTGATACCAATATCAACGTAATGGATGCCCGCGGGCGGATCATTGGCAGCGGCGATCGCGAACGAATTGGTGAATTGCACGAAGGCGCGCTGCTGGTGCTTTCACAAGGTCGGGTGGTCGATATTGACGATGCGGTAGCCCGGCATTTACACGGTGTGCGTCAGGGGATAAACCTGCCGCTGCGTCTGGAAGGCGAAATCGTTGGCGTTATCGGTCTTACTGGCGAGCCGGAACATCTGCGCAAGTATGGCGAACTGGTGTGCATGACCGCCGAAATGATGCTGGAACAGTCGCGTCTGATGCATCTGTTAGCGCAGGATAGCCGTCTGCGTGAAGAGCTGGTGATGAACCTGATTCAGGCTGAAGAGAATACCCCAGCGCTGATGGAATGGGCACAGCGATTGGGCATTGATTTGAACCAGCCGCGCGTGGTGGCGGTAGTGGAGGTCGACAGCGGTCAGCTTGGCGTTGATAGTGCGATGGCGGAGCTACAGCAATTGCAGAACGCGTTGACTACGCCCGAACGTAATAATCTGATTGCGATTGTTTCTCTGACCGAGATGGTGGTGCTGAAACCAGCGCTCAATCAGTTTGGCCGCTGGGACGCTGAAGATCATCGCAAGCGCGTTGAGCAACTGATTGCCCGCATGAAAGAGAATGGACAACTGCGTTTTCGCGTGTCGCTGGGCAACTATTTTACCGGGCCCGGCAGCATTGCCCGTTCGTATCGTACGGCGCGCACCACCATGATGGTCGGCAAGCAGCGGATGCCGGAAAGCCGGAGCTATTTCTATCAGGACTTGATGCTGCCGGTGCTGCTGGACAGCCTGCGCGGCGGCTGGCAGGCCAATGAGCTGGCGCGCCCGCTGGTAAGGCTGAAAGCGATGGATAACAACGGTTTGCTGCGTCGAACATTATCGGCATGGTTTCGACATAACGTTCAGCCGCTGGCGACCTCAAAAGCATTGTTTATTCACCGCAATACGCTGGAGTATCGCCTGAACCGTATTTCAGAGCTGACCGGGCTGGATCTGGGGAATTTTGACGATCGACTGCTGCTGTATGTGGCGTTGCAGCTGGATGAGCAGCATTGATTAATTGCCTGATAAGCGTAGCGCTATCAGGCAACAATCTACTTATTTGCGCGTTAGTTTTTCCAGATCGGCTTCAATCTCGCTGATCTTGTTGGTCACGACGCTTTCCAGATGACGTAAATCATCGAGGATCTTGCGTTTAAGATCGACTTCGCTGCGATCTCGCTGGCAGATCTGATCCAGTTCGTCGATCACGTAGCGCAGGTTGGGACTGATCTCCTGCACTTCTTTGTAACCCTGACCGACGCCATCGGCGACAACCGTTTTACGCTGACGGGGATATTTGAACTTCACGCTCTTGGCAAAAAACTCGCCTTTATCCTTCTGGAAATAGATTTTCAGGATATCGTTGTTGGCTTCTTGCCGCAGGCTGTAACGATCGATCTCTTCAGGATTAGTAATGCCCAGACTTTTCAGATTGTCATACATAGCGGTACCCTTAAGCTCACTATAACCATTGAATAATTAACGAAAAGCCTTGTTTATGCCACTCGCAGATGTAAAAAAAGCGGGCTAAGCCCGCTTTTTCAAATCGCTGTTAGTCGATGGTGCGTAACAGTTCGTTGATTCCCACTTTGCCACGCGTTTTGGCATCGACTTTCTTCACAATCACCGCGCAGTACAGGCTGTATTTGCCATCTTTCGACGGCAGGTTGCCGGAGACGACCACGGAGCCCGCCGGAACGCGGCCGTAATGCACTTCGCCGGTTTCGCGATCGTAAATACGGGTGCTCTGGCCGATATACACACCCATGGAAATGACAGAGCCTTCTTCGACGATCACGCCTTCAACCACTTCAGAGCGCGCGCCGATGAAGCAGTTGTCTTCGATGATGGTCGGGTTAGCCTGCAACGGTTCCAGTACGCCACCAATACCAACGCCACCGGACAGGTGTACGTTCTTACCGATTTGCGCACAGGAACCCACGGTCGCCCAGGTATCAACCATCGTACCTTCATCAACATAAGCGCCGATGTTCACGTAAGACGGCATCAGCACGGTGTTACGGGCGATAAACGCGCCCTGACGCACTGCCGCAGGCGGAACCACGCGGAAACCTTCTTTCTGGAAGCGCGCTTCGTCGTAGTTGGCGAATTTCATCGGCACTTTATCGAAGTAACGGCTTTCCGCACCTTCGATAACCTGATTATCGTTAATACGGAAAGAGAGCAGGACCGCCTTTTTCAGCCACTGATGCGTGACCCACTGACCCTCAATCTTTTCTGCGACGCGCAGTGCACCGGAATCCAGTAAAGAAATAACCTGATTCACCGCTTCGCGGGTTACGGTATCTACATTTGCCGGAGTAATGTCGGCACGGCGCTCGAAAGCGGACTCAATAACGTTCTGTAACTGCTGCATTGTTAAACTCTTTCCATAATAAATAAAAACATTACCCTTTATCGTTTGGATTGAGGGCCTCTGTCAACCGTTGATGCACTTCCTGCTGCAGCTCATTATTAAGGGCGCGCCGGTCGGCGGTGGCGATTATGAATAAATCTTCTACTCGCTCGCCAATAGTTGTAATTCGGGCGCCATGCAGCGAAATTCCCAGATCGGCAAAAATCTGCCCGACCCGCGCCAGCAGTCCTGGCTGGTCGAGAGCGATAAGCTCAAGAAATGATTTTCGGTCGGTATGGGTCGGCAGAAAAGTGACCTCGGTATCGACGGTAAAGTGACGTAATTTTGCCGGCTGGCGACGCGGTTGCGGCGGCTGCCAGCTACGCTGGGTGATCGCCTGTTCAAGCCCAAAACGGATCGCTTCGTGTCGGTCTGACGACAGCGGGCTACCGTCTGGTTCCAGCACAATGAACGTATCCATCGCCATCCCATCGCGGGTGGTGAAAATCTGCGCATCGTGGACGCTAAGGTTGCGCCTGTCCAGTTCGGCGCAGACGGCAGCAAACAGGTAAGGGCGGTCAGGGCTCCAGATGAAAATTTCCGTCCCGCCTCGCGTGGCCTGCGGGCTGAGCAGGATCAGCGGCTTGCTGAGATCGTGTTGCAGCAGATGACGTGCATGCCAGGCCAACTGATTTGGGCTGTGACGAACGAAATAGTTGGCGCGACAGCGCGACCAGATATGGTGTAGCGCTTCTTCATCAATGTTGTCCATGCGCAGTAGCGCCAGCGCCTGAAGCTGATGATGGCGTACGCGCTCACGCATATCCGGCGTGTTTTGCATCCCGCGCCGTAACTGTTTCTCCGTCGCGAAGTACAGCTCGCGCAGCAAGCTTTGCTTCCAGCTATTCCACAGCGTTTCGTTGGTGGCGCAAATATCTGCGACGGTCAGGCACACCAAAAAGCGCAGACGATGTTCCGTTTGCACCTCTTCGGCGAATTGCTTAATGACTTCGGGATCCTGAATATCGCGGCGCTGAGCGGTAACCGACATCAGCAAATGCTGGCGCACTAGCCACACGATCAGTTGCGTTTCGCGGGAGTTCAGACCGTGCAGTTCGGCGAATTTGAGCACATCCTGGGCGCCGAGAACCGAGTGATCGCCGCCGCGACCTTTGGCGATATCGTGGAACAGCGCGGCAATCAAAATCAGCTCCGGCTGTCGTAGACGCGGCCACAGATCCACACACAGCGGATGGCGCTGACGGGTCTCTTCGTTAGCAAAACTTTCCAGCTTGAGCATTACGCGAATGGTGTGTTCATCCACCGTATAGGCATGAAACAGGTCAAACTGCATTTGGCCGACAATATGCGACCATTGCGGCATATAGGCCCACAACACGCTGTGGCGATGCATAGGCAGCAGGCCGCGACTCACCGCGCCCGGATGGCGCAACATACTGAGAAACAGCGAACGCGCTTCCGGGATGTAGCACAGTGGCTGCGTTAAATGACGGCGGGCATGACGCAAATGGCGCAGCGTAGTGGAGTAAATTCCACTGATCGCGCTATTACGCACCATGATGTAAAACATCCGCAATATCGCCTCGGGTTTGCGAATAAACAGGTCGTCGTCGCGCAGATCAATCAACGTGCCGCGCAGTTGAAAGTCGTCATCAATCGGACGTGGTTTTTCATCGGCGGGCAGGGCGAGGATCGCCTCGTCGAACAGTTGCAACAGCATGTGGTTCAGTTCGCTGACCCGTCGTGTGACGCGGAAATAGTCTTTCATCATCCGCTCGATAGGCTCGTTGCCTTCACCGCCGTAGTTCAGGCGTTGCGCCACGCTGAGCTGACGATCAAACAGCAGACGGTTGTCGTAACGACTAACGACCAGATGCAGGGCAAAGCGAATGCGCCACAGGATATGCAAACATTCATTCAGCTCGGCACGTTCTGCCTGCGTCAAAAAGCCGAAACCGACCATTTCATCCAGTGAGGTGGCGCCAAAATGGCGGCGGGCCACCCATTGCAGGGTATGAATATCGCGCAGGCCGCCGGGGCTACTTTTGATATCCGGCTCCAGGTTGTAGCTGGTGCCGTGATAGCGCTGGTGGCGCTGATTCTGCTCTTCAACTTTGGCTGCGTAAAACTTATCGGATGGCCAGAAACCTTCGCTAAAAATATGCTTTTGTAGCTCAAGAAACAGCGCCACATCACCAATCAGCAGGCGTGTTTCAATCAGGTTGGTGGCGACGGTTAAATCTGACAATCCTTCCAGCAGACACTCTTCCAGCGTGCGCACGCTGTGCCCAACCTCGAGCCTCACGTCCCATAGCAGCGTTAACAGTTCGCCAACTTTTTCGGCCTGCGCGTCTGGTAGCTTTTTACGACTCAGGATCAGCAGGTCAATATCGGAAAGCGGATGCAGTTCGCCGCGCCCGTAACCGCCAACGGCAACCAGCGCCAGGTCGGCAATTTGACCGAAACCGGCTTCAATCCACAGACGTTGCAGTAACTGGTCAATAAACTCGGTGCGGGCCTCAATCAGCTGCTCTGCGGAAATCCCGCTGTCAAACGCGTCACCTAACCAGTGCTGGAAAGTGTCGATATGCGCTTTAATGCCGGGGCAGTTGAGATCGTGCTGCGGCCAGGTTCCGGGGTTCTGCGGTTGGCCTGGCAGGGTGGGGAGGGCAGTATTTGCGTGTTGTTCAGGAAGAGTATTCATTATGCGCCACCCATTAAAAAAGCCGGATGACGGCGTGAACGCCTTACCCGGCCTACGAAGTAGTACAATTTGTAGGCCTGATAAGATGCGGGTGCATCGCCATCAGGCAAAACATTATTCGTCGTGTGTGATAATCGCCGGGATGGTGTCATCCTTGCGTAATGTCAGAATTTCACAGCCTTTTTCCGTCACCACAATAGTATGCTCGTACTGAGCAGACAAGCTCCGATCTTTGGTTTTCACCGTCCACCCGTCTTTCATGGTGCGGATGCGGTAATCACCGGCATTCAGCATGGGTTCTACGGTGAAGGTCATGCCCGGCTGCAGTACCACACCGCCGTCGTCTGCATCGTAGTGCAGAACCTGCGGCTCTTCATGGAAGCCGCGACCGATGCCGTGACCGCAATATTCACGAACCACAGAGAAGCCTTCGCCTTCCGCGTATTTCTGAATCGCAGCGCCCAGCGTGCGCAGGCGAATACCCGGTTTTACCATCCGCAGCGCCAGATACAGGCTTTCCTGCGTGACGCGGCACAAACGCTCGCCCAGAATGGTTGGTTTGCCGACGATGAACATTTTCGAGGTATCACCGTGGAACTCGTCTTTAATCACGGTTACGTCGATGTTGACGATATCGCCGTCTTTCAGGAGCTTGGCGTCGTCCGGGATCCCATGGCACACCACTTCATTAATAGAGATGCACACGGACTTCGGATAACCGTGATAGCCCAGGCAGGCGGAAATGGCCTGCTGCTCATTCACGATGTAGTCATTACAGATGCGATCCAGTTCGCCGGTGCTGACGCCTGGCTTAACAAACGGTTCGATCATTTCCAGTACATCGGCGGCCAGACGGCCAGCGACGCGCATTTTTTCGATTTCTTCAGGGGTCTTGATTGAGATAGCCATGAATTCTGTCCATCAGTGCCGATGATATCGGCAATAATTGTTTAAGTGGTGCCAATGGTATCAGTCCGGCATACATGCTGCCAAATTGAGAATCATTCTGAACTTCGCCTTTCGTGCCACAGGTGTGTTGGCTGAAATTTTTCACTCCAGTCGCTCACTGCATGTAAGCGCCCGGAGATGCAAAAAATTGGCTGCCTCCCTGTAACACGAAATTCATCGTTCATTCAGCACGCACCGCCAACAATTATTGGTGTCGGTAGCGTATTTGTGGTATAAAGCGCGCCGGACTTCCGATCCATTTGAAGACTACACACGATGGACGGGAGCGACAAATCTCACTTTGTGTAACAACACACACGTATCGGCACATATTCCGGGGTGCCCTTTGGGGTCGGTAATATGGGATGCGTGGAGGCTTAACCCCAACTTTTATATATAGAGGTTTTAATCATGGCAACTGTTTCCATGCGCGACATGCTCAAGGCTGGTGTTCACTTCGGTCACCAGACCCGTTACTGGAACCCGAAAATGAAGCCGTTCATCTTCGGTGCGCGTAACAAAGTTCACATCATCAACCTTGAGAAAACTGTACCGATGTTCAACGAAGCTCTGGCTGAACTGAACAAGATCTCTGCTCGTAAAGGTAAAATCCTTTTCGTTGGTACTAAACGCGCTGCAAGCGAAGCGGTGAAAGAAGCTGCTAACAACTGCGACCAGTTCTTCGTGAACCATCGCTGGTTGGGCGGCATGCTGACTAACTGGAAAACCGTTCGTCAGTCCATCAAACGTCTGAAAGATCTGGAAACTCAGTCTCAGGACGGTACTTTCGAAAAGCTGACCAAGAAAGAAGCGCTGATGCGTACTCGTGAGCTTGAGAAACTGGAAAACAGCCTGGGCGGTATCAAAGACATGGGCGGTCTGCCGGACGCTCTGTTCGTAATCGATGCTGACCACGAGCACATTGCTATCAAAGAAGCAAACAACCTGGGTATCCCAGTATTTGCTATTGTTGATACCAACTCTGATCCGGACGGTGTTGACTTCGTTATCCCGGGTAACGACGACGCAATCCGTGCTGTGACCCTGTACCTGGGCGCTGTAGCTACTACCGTTCGTGAAGGCCGTTCTCAGGATCTGGCTTCCCAGGCGGAAGAAAGCTTCGTAGAAGCTGAATAATAAGGCACGCTCGTTCGAGCCCCTTTATAAACCAGGTAGTATCACGTTTGGTTAGGGGCCCTTTAGGCCCCTTTTTCACTTTTAAATCTGTGCGGTTTCATGCCGGGCAGATCAAATCTTCCGAGGATTTTAGAATGGCTGAAATTACCGCATCCCTGGTAAAAGAGCTGCGTGAGCGTACTGGCGCAGGCATGATGGATTGCAAAAAAGCACTGACTGAAGCTAATGGCGACATCGAGCTGGCAATCGAAAACATGCGTAAGTCCGGCGCAATCAAAGCGGCGAAAAAAGCAGGCAACGTTGCTGCTGACGGCGTAATCAAAACCAAAATCGACGGCAACATCGCTTTCATTCTGGAAGTTAACTGCCAGACTGACTTCGTTGCTAAAGATGCTGGTTTCCAGGCATTTGCTGACAAAGTACTGGACGCTGCCGTTGCTGGCAAAATCACTGACGTTGAAGTTCTGAAAGCGCAGTTCGAAGAAGAACGTGTTGCTCTGGTTGCTAAAATCGGTGAGAACATCAACATCCGTCGTGTTGCTTCCCTGGAAGGCGAAGTTCTGGGTAACTACCAGCACGGTGCTCGTATCGGTGTTCTGGTTGCTGCAACTGGCGCTGACGAAGAGCTGGTTAAACAGCTGGCAATGCACGTTGCTGCAAGCAAACCAGAATTCGTTAAGCCGGAAGACGTTTCTGCTGAAGTGGTAGAGAAAGAATACCAGGTTCAGCTGGACATCGCGATGCAGTCTGGTAAGCCGAAAGAAATCGCAGAGAAAATGGTTGAAGGCCGCATGAAGAAATTCACCGGTGAAGTTTCTCTGACTGGTCAGCCTTTCGTTATGGATCCGAGCAAATCTGTTGGTCAGCTGCTGAAAGAGCACAACGCTGATGTAACAGGCTTCATCCGCTTTGAAGTGGGTGAAGGTATCGAGAAAGTTGAGACTGACTTTGCAGCAGAAGTTGCTGCGATGTCCAAGCAGTCTTAATTTTTAAAGGAGCCGCCTGAGGGCGGCTTCTTTTTGTGTCTGGCTTGTAAATTCAGCGAACCGCTATAGTGGTCATGCTGAAAAGCGACATACAATGTCGCCGGTATTAATTCATCTCATTCGTTGACAGTCTCAGGAAAGAAACATGGCTACCAATGCAAAACCCGTCTACAAACGTATTCTGCTTAAGTTAAGTGGCGAAGCTCTGCAAGGTTCAGAAGGCTTCGGTATTGATGCAAGCATCCTTGACCGTATGGCTCAGGAAATCAAAGAGCTGGTTGAGCTGGGTATCCAGGTTGGCGTAGTGATTGGTGGTGGTAACCTGTTCCGTGGCGCTGGTCTGGCGAAAGCAGGGATGAACCGCGTTGTGGGCGACCACATGGGCATGTTAGCCACCGTCATGAACGGTCTGGCGATGCGCGATGCGCTTCACCGCGCCTATGTGAACGCTCGCTTGATGTCCGCAATTCCTCTGAATGGCGTGTGTGATAACTACAGCTGGGCGGAAGCAATCAGCCTGCTGCGTAACAACCGCGTTGTTATTTTGTCTGCGGGTACTGGCAATCCGTTCTTCACTACCGACTCTGCGGCTTGCCTGCGTGGTATTGAAATTGAAGCGGATGTGGTACTGAAAGCCACCAAAGTCGATGGCGTATTTACTGCTGACCCGGCTAAAGATCCAACGGCGACTATGTACGAACAGTTGACCTATGCTGAAGTACTGGATAAAGAGCTGAAAGTGATGGATCTTGCGGCGTTTACACTGGCTCGTGACCACAAATTACCGATTCGTGTCTTTAACATGAACAAACCGGGTGCGCTGCGCCGTGTTGTTATGGGTGAAAAAGAAGGCACGTTAATCACGGAATAATTCCCGTTGCGGCTAAATGCAGGTAATATTCCGCTTTAATGTCGCGGGATACGTCCCTCAAAATTAATCAAGACTATACTTGTCACATCTTGCGTGGTGGGTATGGTCTGACTGAAACAAGCTTTCAAGGATTCGTAACGTGATCAACGATATCAGAAAAGATGCTGAAGTACGCATGGACAAATGCGTCGAAGCGTTCAAAAACCAAATCAGCAAAATTCGCACGGGCCGTGCTTCTCCTAGCCTGCTGGATGGTATTGTCGTGGAATATTACGGCACACCGACCCCGCTGCGCCAGCTGGCAAGCGTAACGGTTGAAGATTCCCGTACCCTGAAAATCAACGTGTTCGACCGTTCTATGGGGCCAGCCGTTGAGAAAGCAATTATGGCTTCCGACCTCGGTCTGAATCCAAGTTCTGCGGGTTCCGACATCCGCGTTCCGCTGCCGCCGCTGACTGAAGAACGTCGTAAAGATCTGACCAAGATCGTGCGTGGCGAAGCTGAAGGCGCGCGCGTTGCCGTACGTAACGTACGCCGCGATGCCAACGACAAAGTGAAAGCGTTGTTGAAAGAAAAAGAGATCAGCGAAGATGACGATCGCCGTTCTCAGGACGACGTACAGAAACTGACTGACGCAGCTATCAAGAAAGTTGATGCGGCGCTGGCAGAGAAAGAAACGGAACTGATGCAGTTCTGATTCGCCTGTACGCTAAAAACGCCGCTTAGAAAGCCTGAGAAGGCTGGATGGCGGCGTTTTGCTTTTTTTCTGTCTATATACTCTAAATATTCGAGTTGCAGGAAGGCGGCGACGTAGGGCATCCCCGGGAGCGCACACCCGTGCGTGACAGGGGTGAACGAAGAGAGCCAACGTACATGCAACTTGAAGTATGACGAGTAAAATTCTTCTGGATGTCTGATGAAGCAATTAACCATCCTGGGATCAACCGGTTCCATTGGTTGCAGTACGCTGGATGTAGTACGCCATAACCCGGAAAAATTTCGTGTTGCTGCGTTGGTGGCGGGTAAAAATGTCGTCCGTATGGTTGAGCAATGTCTGGAATTTTCTCCTCGCTATGCGGTAATGGACGATGAAAAAAGCGCTGCGTTGGTAAAAGCAGCTCTGCTGGAGCAGGGTAGTCGTACTGAGGTTATGAGCGGGCAGCAGGCTGCCTGTGATATGGCTGCGCTGGATGATGTTGATCAGGTTATGGCGGCGATTGTCGGCGCGGCGGGCTTGCTACCGACGCTGGCGGCAATCCGCGCGGGCAAAAGCATTTTGCTGGCGAATAAAGAGTCTCTGGTGACCTGCGGGCGTCTGTTTATGGACGACGTGCAACGCCACAAAGCACAGCTTTTGCCGGTAGATAGCGAACATAACGCGATTTTTCAGAGTTTACCGCAACCTATCCAACACAATCTGGGATACGCTGACCTTGAGCAAAATGGTGTCATATCAGTTTTGCTTACCGGGTCTGGTGGCCCTTTCCGTGAAACGCCATTGCGCGATCTGGTTTCTATGACCCCCGATCAGGCATGTCGTCATCCGAATTGGTCGATGGGACGAAAAATCTCTGTCGATTCAGCCACCATGATGAATAAAGGTCTGGAATACATTGAAGCGCGTTGGTTATTTAATGCCAATGCAAGCCAGATGGAAGTGCTGATTCACCCGCAGTCGGTTATTCATTCGATGGTGCGTTATCAGGATGGTAGCGTTCTGGCGCAGTTGGGGGAACCTGATATGCGTACGCCTATTGCTCATACGATGGCATGGCCAGAACGAGTGACGTCCGGCGTTAAGCCTGTCGACTTTTGCAAGCTCAGTGCGTTGACGTTTTCCGCACCTGATTACCAGCGTTATCCATGCCTGAAACTGGCGATGGACGCGTTTGAGCAAGGGCAGGCGGCGACGACCGCTTTGAACGCAGCGAATGAAATTACCGTTGCCGCATTCCTGGCGCAGCAGATCCGATTTACCGATATTGCTGACCTGAATTTATCCGTACTGGATAAGATGGATTTGCAGGAGCCACAGAGCGTTGATGACGTGCTGAAGGTTGATGCTATCGCGCGGGAAGTCGCCAGAAAAGAAGTGATGCGACGCTCAAGCTGATGATAATCCCTCCTCGGAGAATCGCGCTATTTGTTAGCGTTGGGCTTCAGTGATATAGTCTGCGCCACTCGATCGCGGGTATTTGTTTTTTTTCGGTCGGGTAAGCCGTGGTTTGACACGGCTTTTTTGTGGATGCACAAAATCATTCAGGTTGCATCAAGGTGGCAAGTGGATGAGTCCCCTGGAGCATACAAAGAGTATGTGACTTGGGCGAAGATCACAGCCGACGAAGGAGCAGCCTGAAGGATGAAGCGCAAAAGGCTTCAGTATTCCTGAGTACCGTATAATCCTTTCAGGGACTAAAAACGCGTTATGTTGTCTGCAACTAAACCATTAAGCGAAAATTTGCCAGCACATGGTTGTCGCCATGTAGCAATTATCATGGATGGCAATGGCCGCTGGGCGAAAAAGCAAGGGAAGATTCGCGCCTTTGGACATAAGGCCGGAGCAAAGTCCGTCCGCCGGGCTGTCTCTTTTGCTGCCAATAACGGTATTGATGCGTTAACGCTGTATGCCTTTAGCAGTGAGAACTGGAACCGACCTGCGCAGGAAGTGAGCGCGTTAATGGAGCTGTTTGTGTGGGCGCTTGATAGCGAAGTGAAAAACCTGCATCGCCATAACGTACGTCTGCGTATTATCGGGGATATCAGTCGATTTAACTCACGTTTGCAAGAACGGATTCGCAAATCAGAAGCGATTACCGCCCAGAATACCGGGTTGACGCTAAATATTGCAGCGAATTACGGTGGACGGTGGGATATAGTCCAGGGAGTCAGACAACTGGCACAACAGGTGCAGAATGGTCTGCTGCGTCCAGAGCAAATCGATGAAGAGATGCTGGGGCAGCAAATTTGTATGCATGAACTGGCTCCTGTGGATTTAGTGATAAGGACTGGGGGAGAGCATCGAATTAGTAATTTTCTGTTGTGGCAAATTGCCTATGCCGAACTTTATTTTACGGATGTTCTCTGGCCCGATTTCGATGAACAAGACTTTGAAGGTGCGCTGCATGCCTTTGCTAATCGTGAGCGTCGTTTCGGCGGCACCGAGCCCGGTGATGAAAAAGCCTGATGGGGGTCGCTTTTGCTGAAGTATCGCCTGATTTCTGCTTTTGTTTTAATACCCGTTGTCATCGCGGCGCTGTTTTTGCTGCCGCCGGTGGGGTTCGCCATTGTTACGCTGGCCGTCTGTATGCTGGCCGCCTGGGAATGGGGACAGTTAAGCGGTTTTACCACGCGTACGCAGCGAGTCTGGCTGGCTGTTTTGTGCGGGCTATTGCTGGCACTGATGCTATTTTTGTTGCCGGAATACCATCGCAATATTCATCAGCCGCTGGTTGAAGTATCGCTGTGGGCGTCGCTGGGCTGGTGGGTCGTGGCGCTGTTACTGGTGCTGTTTTATCCCGGCTCTGCGTCGGTCTGGCGTAATTCCAAAACATTACGCATAATTTTCGGCGTGTTAACCATAGTCCCTTTCTTTTGGGGAATGCTGGCGCTACGTGCATGGCACTATGATGAGAATCATTATAGTGGCGCGCTATGGCTGCTGTATGTCATGATCCTCGTCTGGGGAGCGGACTCGGGTGCCTATATGTTTGGTAAGTTGTTTGGCAAACATAAGCTGGCGCCGAAGGTTTCTCCTGGTAAAACCTGGCAGGGTTTTATTGGTGGACTCGCCACTGCGGCCGTGATCTCATGGGGTTATGGCATGTGGGCGAATCTTGAGGTTGCGCCTGTCACCTTGCTTATTTGCTCTATCGTTGCAGCCCTGGCCTCCGTGCTGGGTGACCTGACCGAGAGTATGTTTAAGCGTGAAGCAGGTATTAAGGACAGTGGTCACTTAATACCAGGACACGGCGGTATTTTAGATCGTATTGATAGCCTGACGGCTGCGGTACCGGTCTTTGCCTGCCTGTTGTTACTGGTATTCAGGACGCTCTAACGGATGGTCTTATGCTGAGTATTCTCTGGAATCTGGCTGCATTCATCGTTGCACTTGGTGTGCTTATCACCGTGCATGAATTTGGTCATTTCTGGGTTGCACGGCGCTGCGGAGTCCGCGTCGAACGCTTTTCCATTGGCTTTGGAAAAGCGCTTTGGCGGCGTACCGATAAATCAGGTACGGAATACGTCATCGCCCTGATTCCCCTCGGCGGTTACGTCAAGATGCTGGATGAGCGCGCTGAACCGGTCGCACCGGAGCTGCGCCATTACGCTTTCAACAATAAAACGGTTGGACAACGCGCAGCCATCATCGCCGCAGGTCCGATTGCCAACTTCCTTTTTGCTATTTTCGCGTATTGGCTGGTGTTTATCATCGGTGTCCCTGGCGTTCGTCCGGTTGTTGGTGAAATAACACCCAACTCGATTGCCGCACAGGCGCAAATTCAGCCGGGTACGGAACTAAAAGCGGTTGATGGTATCGAAACCCCTGATTGGGATGCCGTGCGATTACAACTGGTATCAAAAATTGGCGATGAACATACGACTCTCAGCGTGGCGCAGTTTGGCAGCAACCAGCGGCAGGACAAAACGCTGGATTTACGCCATTGGGCATTTGAGCCAGACAAAGAGGATCCTGTTTCCAGTTTAGGGATTCGCCCGCGCGGTCCGCAGATTGAATCGGTGCTGTCAGAAGTGCAGGTAAACTCCGCTGCAAGTAAGGCGGGTTTGCAAGCTGGCGACAGGATCGTTAAAGTCAATGGTCAGCCGCTGACGCAATGGATGACGTTCGTGACGCTGGTGCGCGATAATCCGGATAAGCCGTTAGCGCTAGATATTGAAAGACAAGGAAGTTCCTTGTCTTTAACGTTAACCCCAGATTCAAAACAGGTTAACGGGAAGGCAGAGGGTTTTGCGGGCGTGGTGCCTAAAGTTATTCCTCTGCCTGATGAGTATAAGACTGTACGCCAGTATGGGCCATTCAGCGCCATCCTCGAAGCCTCGGATAAAACGTGGCAGTTGATGAAGCTGACGGTCAGTATGCTGGGAAAATTGATTACCGGTGATGTAAAACTGAACAACCTCAGTGGGCCTATTTCTATCGCCCAGGGGGCTGGGATGTCAGCGGAGTTCGGGGTTATTTATTACCTGATGTTCCTTGCGCTTATCAGCGTGAACTTAGGGATAATCAACCTGTTTCCGTTGCCCGTTCTTGACGGGGGGCATCTGCTGTTCCTGGCGATTGAAAAGCTGAAGGGCGGTCCGGTATCCGAGCGGGTTCAAGACTTTAGTTATCGCATTGGCTCTATCTTGCTGGTGTTGTTAATGGGGCTTGCACTTTTCAATGATTTCTCTCGGTTGTAAGAGAGTGTTAGGAAGAACGCATAATAACGATGGCGATGAAAAAGTTGCTCATAGCGTCGCTGCTGTTTAGCAGCGCCACCGTATACGGTGCTGAAGGGTTCGTAGTGAAGGACATTCATTTCGAAGGCCTACAGCGAGTCGCCGTTGGTGCGGCTCTCCTCAGTATGCCGGTGCGCACAGGCGACACGGTTAATGATGAAGACATCAGTAATACCATTCGTGCTCTGTTCGCCACCGGTAACTTTGAGGATGTCCGCGTCCTGCGCGATGGTGATACCCTTCTGGTTCAGGTAAAAGAACGTCCGACGATTGCCAGCATCACTTTCTCCGGTAACAAATCGGTGAAAGATGACATGCTCAAGCAAAACCTCGAGGCTTCTGGTGTGCGTGTTGGCGAGTCTCTGGATCGCACCACGCTAGCCGATATCGAAAAAGGGCTGGAAGATTTCTACTATAGCGTCGGTAAGTACAGCGCCAGTGTGAAAGCGGTGGTAACGCCGTTGCCGCGTAACCGCGTTGACCTCAAGCTGGTCTTCCAGGAAGGCGTTTCGGCGAAGATCCAACAGATCAATATCGTCGGCAACCATGCTTTCTCGACCGACGAACTGATCTCTCACTTCCAACTGCGTGATGAAGTGCCGTGGTGGAACGTGGTGGGCGATCGTAAATACCAGAAACAGAAACTGGCGGGCGATCTTGAAACCTTGCGCAGCTACTATCTGGATCGCGGTTATGCTCGCTTCAATATCGATTCCACCCAGGTTAGCCTGACGCCGGATAAAAAAGGTATCTACATTACCGTTAACATCACTGAAGGCGATCAATACAAGCTTTCAGGGGTACAGGTGAGCGGTAACCTGGCTGGGCACTCCGCCGAAATTGAGACCCTGACCAAAATCGAGCCAGGCGAACTCTATAACGGCACCAAAGTGACCAAAATGGAAGATGATATCAAGAAGCTTCTGGGTCGCTATGGCTATGCCTATCCGCGCGTACAGTCGCAACCTGAAATCAACGACGCCGACAAAACCGTTAAATTACGCGTAAACGTGGATGCAGGTAACCGTTTCTACGTGCGTAAGATTCGTTTTGAAGGTAACGACACCTCTAAAGATTCCGTTCTGCGTCGCGAAATGCGCCAGATGGAAGGTGCCTGGTTGGGTAGCGATCTGGTCGATCAGGGTAAAGAGCGTCTGAACCGTCTGGGTTACTTTGAAACCGTCGATACAGATACTCAGCGTGTACCGGGTAGCCCGGATCAGGTTGATGTGGTCTATAAGGTTAA
Organism: Citrobacter braakii; assembly: GCF_002075345.1. Taxonomy (GTDB): domain Bacteria; phylum Pseudomonadota; class Gammaproteobacteria; order Enterobacterales; family Enterobacteriaceae; genus Citrobacter; species Citrobacter braakii. The sequence goes on along the minus strand of NZ_NAEW01000006.1, from coordinate 24,492 downwards.
AGAGCGTAACACCGGTAGCTTTAACTTCGGCGTTGGTTACGGTACTGAAAGCGGCGTGAGCTTCCAGGCTGGCGTTCAGCAAGATAACTGGTTAGGTACCGGTTATTCAGTCGGGATCAACGGCACCAAAAACGACTATCAGACCTATACTGAGTTGTCTGTCACCAACCCATATTTCACCGTTGATGGGGTGAGCCTTGGTGGTCGCGTTTTCTACAATGACTTTAAAGCGGATGATGCAGACCTGTCCGACTATACCAACAAAAGTTATGGTACTGACGCAACGCTCGGCTTCCCGATCAACGAATACAACACCTTGCGTGCGGGTGTGGGTTATGTGCATAACTCCTTGTCTAACATGGATCCACAGGTTGCAATGCAACGTTATCTGGTTTCAATGGGTAAGGATCCTGACGCTGATAGCTTTAAATCAGACGATTTCACCTTCAACTATGGGTGGACATATAACAAGCTGGACCGTGGGTACTTCCCAACGGAAGGTACGCGTGTCAACCTGAACGGTAAAGTAACCATTCCGGGTTCTGACAACGAATACTACAAAGCGACGTTGGATACCGCGACCTATGTGCCGATCGATGACGATCACAAATGGGTTGTTCTGGGTCGCACTAAGTGGGGCTATGGTGACGGCATCGGCAGCAAAGAGATGCCGTTCTACGAGAACTTCTATGCCGGTGGTTCCAGCACCGTGCGTGGTTTCCAGTCCAACACCATCGGTCCAAAGGCTGTCTATTTACCGGCTAATCGTTATAACAACGATAGCGATTACGATAACGAATGTGACGCCACCAATACTTCACCGTGTAAATCGGATGATGCGGTGGGCGGTAACGCCATGGCTGTCGCCAGCCTGGAATTCATTACCCCGACGCCGTTTATCAGCGACAAGTATGCCAACTCGGTCCGTACCTCGTTCTTCTGGGATATGGGTACCGTTTGGGATACGAACTGGGATTCAGCTAAGTACTCTGGTTATCCGGACTACAGCGATCCGAACAATATCCGTATGTCAGCGGGTATCGCTTTACAATGGATGTCCCCATTGGGGCCGTTGGTTTTCTCCTACGCCCAGCCGTTCAAGAAGTACGATGGAGACAAAGCGGAACAGTTCCAGTTTAACATTGGTAAAACCTGGTAATTGTTCTTCGCAAAGGAATGTAGTGGTAGTGTAGCGATGACTTTAGGCGATCTTGCATGGGATCGCCTGGCCACGCAAAGAACTGTACCTTCGGGTGCAAATGGGATGGTAAGGAGTTAATTGTGAAAAAGTGGTTATTAGCTGCAGGTCTCGGTTTAGCGATGGCAACGTCCGCACAGGCTGCTGACAAAATTGCAATCGTCAACATGGGTAGCTTGTTCCAACAGGTTGCACAGAAGACGGGCGTTTCTGCTACGCTGGAAAACGAGTTCAAAGGCCGTGCCAGCGAACTGCAGCGTATGGAATCTGATCTGCAATCTAAAATGCAGCGTCTGCAATCCATGAAAGCGGGTAGCGATCGTACCAAGCTGGAAAAAGACGTCATGGCTCAGCGTCAGACTTTCTCTCAGAAAGCTCAGGCTTTTGAGCAGGATCGTGCGCGTCGTTCCAACGAAGAACGTGGCAAACTGGTTACTCGTATCCAGACAGCTGTGAAATCTGTTGCTAACAGTCAGAGTATCGATCTGGTTGTTGACGCAAACACCGTTGCATACAACAGCAGCGATGTAAAAGACATCACCGCTGACGTACTGAAACAGGTTAAATAAGTAATGCCTTCAATTCGACTGGCTGATTTAGCAGAGCAGTTGGATGCAGAATTACACGGTGATGGCGATATCGTCATCACCGGCGTAGCGTCCATGCAATCTGCGCAAACTGGCAATATCACGTTCATGGTAAATCCTAAGTACCGTGAACACTTAGGCGTATGCCAGGCCTCTGCCGTTGTGATGACGCAGGACGATCTTCCTTTTGCTAAGAGTGCGGCGTTGGTAGTGAAGAATCCCTACCTGACCTATGCACGTATGGCGCAAATCTTAGATACCACGCCGCAGCCCGCACAAAACATTGCCCCGAGTGCAGTGATCGATGCGACAGCGAAGCTGGGTAATAATGTTTCTGTGGGCGCAAATGCGGTCATTGAGTCTGGCGTAGAACTGGGCGATAACGTCGTTATCGGCGCAGGCTGCTTCGTCGGAAAAAATACTAAAATCGGCGCAGGTTCACGCTTGTGGGCGAATGTGACGATTTACCACGACATTCAGATCGGTGAGAATTGCCTGATCCAGTCCAGCACTGTCGTCGGATCTGATGGATTTGGTTACGCGAACGATCGCGGTAACTGGGTGAAGATCCCGCAGCTTGGTCGCGTGATTATCGGCGATCGCGTCGAGATCGGCGCTTGTACCACCATTGACCGTGGTGCGCTGGACGATACTGTGATCGGTAATGGTGTTATCATTGATAACCAGTGCCAGATTGCGCATAACGTTGTGATTGGCGACAATACGGCGGTAGCCGGTGGCGTCATTATGGCGGGTAGCCTGAAGATTGGCCGTTACTGCATGATTGGCGGCGCCAGCGTGATCAATGGGCATATGGAAATATGCGATAAAGTCACGGTTACTGGCATGGGTATGGTGATGCGTCCTATCACCGAACCTGGCGTCTATTCCTCAGGCATTCCGCTACAGCCCAATAAGGTATGGCGTAAAACAGCTGCACTGGTGATGAATATTGATGATATGAGCAAGCGTCTCAAAGCGATTGAGCGCAAGGTTAATCAACAAGACTAAAGCACCGTTTTTGCATGTCTGACTTTTCGGCCTGTCCCATTCATACGATTGCGACAGGCCGTGTTATTATTGCCTTTTAGTATATTTTGACAGGAAGAGTATTTTGACTACTAACACTCATACTCTGCATATTGAAGAGATTTTAGAACTTCTGCCGCACCGTTTTCCGTTTCTGCTGGTTGACCGCGTGCTGGATTTTGAAGAAGGTCGCTTTCTGCGCGCAGTGAAAAATGTATCTGTTAACGAGCCTTTCTTCCAGGGCCACTTCCCGGGTAAACCTATTTTCCCAGGCGTACTGATTCTGGAAGCAATGGCGCAGGCCACTGGTATCCTCGCGTTTAAAAGCGTAGGGAAACTGGAACCAGGTGAACTGTACTATTTTGCGGGTATTGACGAAGCGCGCTTTAAGCGTCCTGTCGTGCCAGGCGATCAGATGATCATGGAAGTGACTTTCGAGAAAACGCGCCGCGGCCTGACCCGTTTTAAAGGGGTTGCGCTGGTCGAAGGTAAAGTTGTGTGCGAAGCAACGATGATGTGTGCCCGTAGCCGGGAGGCCTGATACGTGATTGATAAATCCGCCTTTATTCACCCAACTGCCATTGTGGAAGAAGGCGCCAGCATTGGCGCTAACGCTCACATTGGCCCATTTTGTATTGTTGGACCCCATGTTGAAATTGGTGAGGGTACCGTACTGAAGTCTCACGTTGTCGTGAATGGCCATACAAAAATTGGTCGCGATAACGAGATCTATCAGTTTGCCTCCATCGGTGAAGTTAACCAGGATCTGAAATATGCTGGCGAACCGACCCGCGTGGAAATTGGCGATCGCAACCGCATCCGCGAAAGCGTCACCATTCATCGTGGCACAGTGCAGGGCGGTGGAGTGACGAAGGTGGGCAGCGATAACTTACTGATGATTAATGCGCACGTCGCGCATGATTGTACGGTAGGCAACCGCTGTATTCTGGCGAATAACGCCACGCTTGCCGGGCATGTATCGCTGGATGATTTTGTTATCATCGGCGGCATGACTGCGGTGCATCAGTTCTGCATCATCGGCGCGCATGTGATGGTTGGCGGCTGTTCTGGCGTTGCTCAGGACGTGCCTCCATACGTTATCGCCCAGGGCAACCACGCAACGCCATTTGGCGTCAATATCGAAGGTCTGAAGCGTCGTGGGTTCACCCGCGAAGCGATTACCGCGATTCGTAATGCCTACAAAGCGTTGTACCGTAGTGGTAAAACGCTGGAAGAGGTGAAACCGGAAATCGCGGAACTGGCGAAACAGTACCCTGAAGTTCAGGCTTTCAGCGACTTCTTTGAGCGCTCAACGCGTGGTCTGATTCGTTAATGACTGAGCAGCGTCCTTTAACGATTGCCCTCGTCGCCGGAGAAACCTCCGGCGATATTCTTGGTGCAGGGTTAATCCGTGCACTCAAGGCTCGCGTTCCCAATGCGCGTTTTGTTGGCGTGGCGGGTCCGCTGATGCAGGCCGAAGGCTGTGAAGCCTGGTACGAAATGGAAGAGCTGGCGGTAATGGGCATTGTTGAAGTGCTCGGACGCCTGCGCCGTTTACTGCAAATACGCGCCGATCTCACTCGCCGATTTACCGACTTAAAGCCGGATGTTTTCGTCGGTATTGATGCGCCTGATTTCAATATTACCCTCGAAGGGAATTTGAAAAAGCAGGGCATTAAAACCATTCATTACGTCAGCCCCTCTGTGTGGGCCTGGCGACAGAAACGCGTTTTCAAAATAGGCAGATCCACCAATATGGTGCTGGCCTTTCTGCCTTTCGAAAAAGCGTTTTATGACAAATTTAACGTCCCGTGCCGCTTTATCGGTCATACCATGGCAGATGCCATGCCGTTGGACCCGGATAAAAACGCGGCTCGCGATGTTCTGGGTATTCCCCATGACGCTCACTGCCTGGCGCTATTGCCAGGAAGCCGTGGCGCAGAAGTGGAGATGCTCAGCGCCGATTTTCTGAAAACGGCGCAGTTGTTACGCCAGCATTATCCAGATCTCGAAGTGGTAGTGCCGTTGGTGAATGCCAAACGTCGCGAGCAGTTTGAGCGCATTAAAGCTGAAGTTGCACCGGAGCTTTCCGTACATCTGCTTAATGGGATGGGACGTGAAGCGATGGTTGCCAGCGATGCCGCACTGCTGGCTTCAGGCACCGCTGCGCTGGAATGTATGCTGGCAAAATGCCCGATGGTGGTTGGCTATCGTATGAAACCTTTCACCTTTTGGCTGGCAAAGCGTCTGGTGAAGACCGATTACGTTTCGCTACCTAACCTACTGGCGGGAAGAGAACTGGTTAAAGAGCTGTTGCAGGAAGAGTGCGAACCGCAGGCGCTGTCGCAAGCGCTGTTGCCGTTGCTGGCGAATGGCAAAACCAGCCATGCAATGCACGACACATTCCGTGAACTGCATCAGCAGATCCGTTGCAACGCTGATGAGCAGGCGGCGGATGCGGTCCTGGAGTTAGCGCAATGATTGAATTTGTATATCCGCATACGCATTTAGTGGCGGGTGTAGATGAAGTTGGACGTGGTCCTTTAGTCGGCGCGGTCGTCACTGCCGCCGTCATTCTGGATCCGGCTCGCCCTATTATCGGTCTTAACGACTCAAAAAAACTGTCGGAAAAACGTCGCCTGGCGCTATTCGATGAGATTAAAGAAAAAGCGTTAAGCTGGAGCCTGGGGCGTGCGGAACCACATGAAATCGACGAGTTGAATATTTTACATGCCACTATGCTGGCCATGCAGCGTGCGGTTGCGGGTCTGCATATAGCGCCGGAATACGTACTGATCGACGGCAATCGTTGCCCGGCATTACCGGTGCCATCGCTGGCGGTGGTAAAAGGTGATAGCCGTGTGGCGGAGATTAGCGCGGCGTCGATACTGGCAAAAGTCACTCGTGATGCTGAAATGGCGGCCCTGGATACGGTGTTCCCGCAGTATGGCTTTGCACAGCACAAAGGCTATCCAACCGCTTTTCATCTGGAAAAGTTGGCAATGCATGGCGCAACAGAGCACCATCGCCGTAGTTTTGGCCCCGTCAAACGCGCACTGGGACTCACGTCCTGATTCTTGTGTCGAAGGAATCTGAAGATGTCTGAACCTCGTTTCGTCCACCTGCGGGTGCACAGCGACTACTCCATGATCGATGGGCTGGCGAAAACCGGGCCGCTGGTGAAAAAGGCGGCCGCGTTAGGCATGCCTGCGCTGGCGATCACCGATTTTACCAACCTGTGTGGTCTGGTGAAGTTTTACGGAGCGGGTCACGGTGCGGGTATCAAGCCGATAGTTGGCGCAGATTTTCATGTCCGTAGCGAACTGCTGGGCGATGAACTCACGCAGCTCACCGTGCTGGCCGCAAACAATACCGGCTATCAGAATCTGACGTTGTTGATATCGAAAGCCTATCAGCGTGGTTATGGCGCAGAAGGGCCGGTCATCGACCGGGATTGGCTGGCCGAGTTAAAAGAAGGTTTGATTTTGCTCTCCGGCGGCCGCATGGGCGACGTCGGGCGCAGCCTGCTGCGCGGTAATAGCGCACTGGTTGATGAGTGCGTAGCGTTTTACGAAGAACATTTTCCAAATTGCTACTTCCTCGAGCTTATCCGTACCGGTAGGCAAGATGAAGAAAATTATCTGCATGCAGCGGTAGAACTGGCGGAAAGGCGTGGTCTTCCGGTGGTGGCGACCAACGATGTTCGTTTCCTTGAAACCGGTGATTTTGACGCGCATGAAATCCGCGTGGCAATCCATGACGGGTTCACCCTTGACGACCCGAAACGCCCGCGTAATTATTCGCCGCAGCAGTACATGCGTAGCGAAGATGAGATGTGCGAGCTGTTTTCCGATATTCCGGAAGCGCTGCAAAACACCGTTGAGATAGCTAAGCGCTGTAACGTGACGGTACGTCTGGGTGAGTATTTCCTGCCACAATTCCCGACCGGTGATATGACCACCGAGGATTTCCTCGTGGCGAAATCGCGCGAAGGTCTGGAAGAGCGTCTGGCGTTTTTGTTCCCGGACCCTGAAGTTCGCGCGCAGAAGCGCCCGCCTTATGACGAACGTCTGGAAGTTGAACTTAAAGTTATCAACCAGATGGGATTTCCTGGCTACTTCCTGATCGTTATGGAATTTATCCAGTGGTCGAAAGATAACGGCGTACCGGTAGGTCCTGGACGTGGTTCCGGTGCCGGCTCGCTTGTCGCCTATGCGCTGAAAATTACCGACCTGGATCCGCTGGAATTTGACCTGCTGTTCGAACGATTCCTGAACCCGGAACGTGTCTCAATGCCCGACTTCGACGTTGACTTCTGTATGGAGAAACGCGACCGGGTAATTGAACATGTGGCGGAAATGTACGGTCGTGATGCGGTTTCGCAGATTATTACCTTCGGTACGATGGCGGCCAAAGCGGTTATCCGCGACGTGGGGCGCGTTCTGGGACACCCGTACGGCTTCGTTGACCGTATTTCGAAACTGGTGCCACCCGATCCGGGCATGACGCTGGCAAAAGCCTTTGAAGCCGAACCCCAACTGCCGGAAATCTATGAGGCAGATGAAGAGGTTAAAGCGCTGATCGATATGGCGCGTAAGCTGGAAGGCGTCACGCGTAACGCCGGTAAACACGCCGGCGGTGTAGTTATCGCGCCGACCAAAATTACCGATTTTGCGCCGCTGTACTGCGATGAACAGGGGCTGCACCCGGTTACTCAGTTTGATAAGAACGACGTGGAATATGCCGGCCTTGTGAAGTTCGACTTCCTCGGCCTGCGTACGCTCACCATCATCAACTGGGCGCTGGAAATGATTAACGCGCGCCGTGAAAAGAACGGCGAGCCGCCGCTGGATATCGCCGCTATCCCGCTGGATGACAAGAAAAGCTTCGACATGCTGCAACGCTCGGAGACCACGGCGGTCTTCCAGCTAGAATCCCGCGGCATGAAAGATCTTATCAAACGTCTGCAGCCTGACTGCTTCGAAGATATGATCGCCCTGGTGGCCCTGTTCCGTCCAGGTCCGCTACAGTCGGGGATGGTAGATAACTTTATCGACCGTAAGCATGGTCGCGAAGAGATTTCCTACCCGGACGTACAATGGCAGCATGAGTGTCTGAAACCGGTACTGGAGCCGACCTACGGCATTATCCTGTATCAGGAACAGGTTATGCAGATTGCCCAGGAGCTGTCCGGATATACCCTTGGCGGTGCGGACATGTTGCGTCGTGCGATGGGTAAGAAAAAGCCGGAAGAGATGGCTAAGCAGCGCGGCACCTTTGAAGAAGGGGCGAAAAAGCGCGGCGTCGACGGCGAACTGGCGATGAAAATCTTTGACCTGGTGGAGAAATTCGCCGGTTACGGATTTAACAAATCGCACTCCGCTGCCTATGCGCTGGTCTCTTACCAGACGCTATGGCTGAAGGCGCATTACCCCGCCGAGTTTATGGCGGCGGTAATGACCGCCGATATGGATAACACCGAGAAAGTGGTCGGGCTGGTGGATGAATGCTGGCGTATGGGGCTCAAAATCCTGCCGCCGGATATCAACTCCGGGCTTTATCATTTTCACGTGAATGATGATGGCGAAATTGTCTATGGCATCGGCGCGATAAAAGGCGTGGGTGAAGGGCCAATTGAAGCTATTATTGAGGCGCGCAACGAAGGCGGTTACTTCCGCGAGCTGTTTGATCTCTGTGCGCGCACGGACATCAAAAAACTCAACCGCCGGGTGCTGGAAAAGTTAATCATGTCCGGGGCGTTTGACCGCCTTGGCCCGCATCGTGCGGCGCTGATGAATTCGCTCAACGATGCGCTAAAAGCCGCCGATCAGCATGCGAAAGCCGAGGCAACGGGTCAGGCGGACATGTTTGGCGTGCTGGCTGAAGAGCCGGAACAAATTGAACAGTCTTATGCTAACTGTACACCGTGGCCGGAGCAGGTGGTATTAGAAGGGGAACGTGAAACGTTAGGGCTTTACCTGACGGGACACCCCATCAACCAGTATTTAAAAGAAATTGAGCGCTATGTTGGAGGCCACAGGCTGAAAGACATGCATCCGACAGAACGTGGTAAAGTCACCACGGCTGCGGGGCTCGTCATTGCTGCGCGGGTAATGGTCACCAAGCGCGGCAATCGTATCGGCATCTGTACCCTGGATGACCGTTCCGGGCGTCTGGAAGTTATGTTGTTTACCGACGCCCTGGATAAATACCAGCAATTGCTGGAAAAAGACCGCATACTTATCGTCAGCGGACAGGTCAGCTTTGATGACTTCAGCGGCGGGCTTAAAATGATGGCCCGTGAAGTCATGGATATTGACGAAGCCCGGGAAAAATATGCTCGCGGGCTTGCTATCTCGCTGACGGACAGGCAAATTGATGACCAGCTTTTAAACCGACTCCGTCAGTCTCTGGAACCCCACCGCTCGGGGACAATTCCAGTACATCTCTACTATCAGAGGGCGGATGCACGTGCGCGATTGCGTTTTGGCGCAACGTGGCGTGTCTCTCCGAGCGATCGTTTGCTAAACGATCTCCGTGGCCTTATTGGTTCGGAGCAGGTGGAACTGGAGTTTGACTAATACAGGAATACTATGAGTCTGAATTTCCTTGATTTTGAACAGCCGATTGCAGAGCTGGAAGCAAAAATCGATTCTCTGACTGCGGTTAGCCGTCAGGATGAGAAACTGGATATTAACATCGATGAAGAAGTGCATCGTCTGCGTGAAAAAAGCGTAGAGCTGACGCGTAAAATCTTCGCCGATCTTGGCGCATGGCAGGTAGCCCAGTTGGCGCGCCATCCACAGCGTCCGTACACCCTGGATTATGTCCGCCTGGCATTTGATGAATTTGATGAGCTGGCGGGCGATCGTGCCTATGCGGATGATAAAGCTATTGTCGGCGGCATCGCGCGTCTGGATGGTCGTCCGGTGATGATCATTGGTCATCAGAAAGGCCGTGAGACCAAAGAAAAAATTCGTCGTAATTTCGGCATGCCGGCACCGGAAGGCTATCGCAAAGCGCTGCGTCTGATGGAAATGGCCGAGCGTTTCAATATGCCGATCATTACCTTCATCGACACCCCAGGGGCTTATCCGGGCGTGGGTGCGGAAGAACGTGGTCAGTCTGAAGCGATTGCGCGCAACCTGCGTGAAATGTCGCGTCTGAGCGTACCGGTAATCTGCACCGTTATTGGTGAAGGTGGTTCCGGTGGCGCGCTGGCGATCGGCGTAGGCGATAAAGTGAATATGCTGCAATACAGCACCTATTCCGTTATCTCCCCGGAAGGCTGTGCCTCCATTCTGTGGAAAAGCGCCGACAAAGCGCCGCTGGCCGCAGAAGCAATGGGGATTATCGCGCCGCGTCTGAAAGAGCTGAAGCTTATCGACTCTATCATCCCGGAACCGCTGGGCGGCGCGCACCGCAACCCGGAAGTGATGGCTGCGTCCCTGAAAGCACAGCTGCTGGCCGATCTCGCCGATCTCGACGTGTTAAGCAAAGATGATTTGAAAAACCGTCGTTACCAGCGTCTGATGAGCTACGGTTACGCGTAAACTGCATTAATTCTGAAAAGGGCCACAACGCTGTGGCCCTTTTTTTTACCTGTGGTTTCACCAGGCTATGATTAACTAAGGTTTTTCCAGGAGGAACGCATGAATATCATTGCCATCATGGGACCGCATGGCGTCTTTTATAAAGATGAGCCCATCAAGGAACTTGAGCGTGCGCTGCAACAGCAGGGGTTTCAGATTATCTGGCCGCAGAATAGCGTCGACCTGCTTAAGTTTATCGAACATAACCCACGAATTTGCGGTGTCATTTTTGACTGGGATGAATACAGCCTGGATCTGTGCAGTGACATCAACCAGCTCAACGAGTACCTCCCGCTCTACGCCTTTATTAATACTCATTCGACGATGGATGTCAGCGCGCACGACCTGCGCATGGCACTGTGGTTTTTTGAGTATGCGCTGGGCCAGTCTGAAGATATTGCAACCCGCATCCGTCAGTACACCAGCGAATACCTCGATAACATCACGCCTCCTTTCACCAAGGCGCTGTTTACCTATGTGAAGGAAGGAAAGTACACCTTCTGCACACCCGGACATATGGCGGGAACGGCGTATCAGAAAAGCCCGGTAGGCTGCCTGTTCTATGATTTCTTTGGCGGCAATACGCTGAAGGCCGACGTGTCTATTTCCGTGACTGAACTCGGATCGCTGCTGGATCATACCGGCCCGCATCTGGAAGCGGAGGAGTATATCGCGCGCACCTTTGGTGCCGAGCAGAGCTATATGGTCACCAACGGCACCTCGACGTCGAACAAGATTGTCGGCATGTATGCCGCGCCTTCAGGCAGTACGCTACTGATTGATCGCAACTGTCATAAGTCGCTGGCGCATTTGCTAATGATGAGCGATGTGGTGCCAATCTGGCTGAAGCCTACGCGCAATGCGCTGGGGATCCTCGGCGGTATACCTCGTCGGGAATTCACCCGCGCAAGCATTGAACGCAAGGTAGAAGAGACCCCTCAGGCGCTATGGCCGGTACACGCGGTGATCACCAATTCCACCTATGACGGCCTGTTGTATAACACCAACTGGATCAAGCAAACCCTGGATGTGCCCTCCATTCATTTTGATTCTGCTTGGGTGCCGTATACCCATTTTCACCCGATCTATCAGGGGAAAAGCGGGATGAGCGGCGAACGGGTGCCGGGGAAAGTGATTTTTGAAACCCAGTCAACCCACAAGATGCTGGCGGCACTATCACAGGCTTCACTGATCCACATTAAGGGCGACTACGACGAAGAGACGTTCAACGAAGCCTTTATGATGCACACTTCCACTTCTCCGAGCTACCCGATTGTCGCGTCGATAGAAACGGCGGCGGCAATGCTGCGTGGCAATTCAGGCAAGCGGTTAATCAATCGTTCGGTGGAGCGGGCGCTGCATTTCCGTAAAGAAGTGCAGCGGCTACGCGAAGAGTCGGATGGCTGGTTCTTTGATATCTGGCAGCCGGAAAGAGTCGATGAAGCGGAGTGCTGGCCGGTAGCGCCTGGTGAAGACTGGCACGGATTTGTTGATGCTGACGCCGACCATATGTTCCTCGACCCGGTGAAGGTCACCATTCTTACGCCGGGAATGGATGAACAGGGAAATATGAGTGAAGAGGGGATCCCTGCGGCGCTGGTGGCGAAATTCCTTGATGAGCGCGGCGTCGTTGTCGAGAAAACGGGACCGTATAATCTCTTGTTCCTGTTCAGTATTGGCATTGATAAAACCCGGGCGATGGGGCTACTGCGCGGCCTGACGGAATTTAAACGCTCGTACGATCTGAATTTACGCGTGAAAAATATGCTGCCGGATCTGTATGCCGAGGATCCCGATTTCTATCGTAATATGCGTATTCAGGATCTGGCGCAGGGGATCCATAAGCTGATCCGCCAGCACGATCTCTCCGGGCTGATGCTGCGGGCATTTGATACCTTACCGGAAATGAAAATGACCCCGCACCAGGCCTGGCAGCGGCAGATCAAAGGTGAGGTCGAAACGGTGGCGCTCGACCAACTGGTGGGGCGCATTTCTGCCAATATGATTCTGCCTTATCCTCCCGGTGTGCCGCTCTTGATGCCCGGGGAAATGATCACGGCCAAAAGTCGGGCTGTACTCGATTTTCTGCTGATGTTGTGTTCAGTGGGCCATCACTATCCTGGATTTGAAACCGATATCCATGGCGCTAAACTGGGTGAAGATGGCGTGTATCGCGTGCGAGTCCTAAAAATGGCATGACGACTTGCGTGAACCCATTACGCACGAGTAACGTGCTGGCAGAAAAACGAAAGAGGCGATGACGCTATGCTGGGATTAAAACAGGTTCACCATATTGCCATTATTGCGACGGACTACGCGGCGAGTAAGGCATTTTACTGTGATGTGCTGGGCTTTACGCTAATCAGCGAAGCCTACCGGGAAGAACGTGACTCGTGGAAGGGGGATCTGGCATTGAACGGTCAGTATGTGATTGAGCTTTTTTCTTTTCCATTTCCGCCTTGCCGTCCGAGTCGACCGGAAGCCTGCGGTTTACGCCATCTGGCGTTCAGCGTAGATGACGTGGAAAAAGCGATCGCGCATCTGGAAGCTCACCACGTGAAGTGCGAATCCGTGCGTATCGATCCGTTTACCGGCAAACGCTTTACGTTTTTTAACGATCCGGACGGATTACCGCTCGAACTGTACGAGCTGTAAGTCTTATCATTGTGGCATTAGCCTGGCAATGTGCCGGGCAATGCCCTTGTAAGTAACCATCATGACGACACTCACGCTGAACACTTCACTGCTGAATTTTCAATCGATTCTGGTCGCCTTTAGCGGCGGGCTGGACTCCACCGTGCTGCTGCATCAGCTGGTACTGTGGCGAGCGCAAAATCCTGAGGTTGCCTTGCGCGCAATCCATATTCATCACGGATTAAGCCCGCAGGCAGACAGTTGGGTGCAACACTGTGAGTCGGTATGCGCACAGTGGCAGGTGCCGCTGGTGGTTGAACGGGTCCATCTTGAGGATGATGGTTTGGGCATCGAAGCTCAGGCGCGACGCGCGCGCTATCAGGCATTTGCGCAGATCTTACTACCGGGTGAAGTGCTGATGACCGCCCAGCATCTCGACGACCAGTGTGAAACCTTTCTACTGGCGCTTAAACGCGGCAGTGGTCCTGCCGGGCTCTCCGCCATGGGCGAAAGCTCACCATTTGCCGGAACCCAACTGATTCGACCGCTGCTGGCGCAAACGCGAGAGGCGCTTGAAGCATGGGCGCGACAGCATGAATTATGCTGGATCGAAGATGAAAGTAATCAGGATGATGCCTACGATCGCAATTTTCTCAGATTGCGCGTTAACCCTTTGCTCCAACAACGATGGCCGCACTTCGCGCAAGCCGCAGCCCGCAGCGCCGCGCTGTGCGCAGAGCAGGAGAGTTTACTGGATGAACTGCTGGCCAATGATTTAGCCGACTGCGTGACTGCCCAAGGCACACTATTACTGGCACCGTTAATGATGATGAGTGGCGTGCGGCGTGCCGCTCTGCTGCGTCGCTGGCTGGCGGGGGTAAATGCACCGATGCCTTCCCGGGACGGGCTGGAACGTATCTGGCAGGAAGTGGCGTTGGCGCGAGAAGATGCTTCCCCCTGTTTTCGTCTGGGAGAATATGAGGTCCGTCGCTATCAGTCACAGCTATGGTGGGTTAAATCGGTCGACGGGCAAAGCGAAACCGTCATCCCGTGGTCATGCCGGGAAACGCCGTTGACGCTGCCTACCGGGTTAGGCTCGGTGCAGCTAATCTCGGCTGGCGAATTGCGCATGCCGCAAGCAGGTGAAGCGATCAGTATTCGTTTTAAAGCGCCAGGCGTATTGCATATTGTCGGGCGTAACGGTGGACGTAAATTAAAGAAAATCTGGCAGGAGCAGGGGATCCCGCCCTGGCGACGAGATACCACGCCGTTGTTGTTTTACGGTGAAACGTTGATAGCGGCTGCGGGTGTTTTTGTGACGCGTGAGGGTGCGGCGGTAGATGAAGAAGGTATGAGTCTGATTTGGCATGCCTGATGGCGGTGCGATTATCAGGCCTGGTCATTTAGGCCTGATAAGGCGCAAGAAAAGCTAAGATTCGCTGACAACCACGGTACCGATTTGCGGGTGGCTGAAGCTGGCAATTTTATCGAGACGAAGCTCCCGGATTTCACCTGCGACATCTGCGACCAGATACTCCACGTTTTTGCGTGAAACCAGGTCATTCGCTTTCGCCTGCAAAACTTCGCCATCTTTTAGCGCCAGCGTCAGTAACAAATGGTTCTGGCAGGCGAGTTCAAGATTGTCGTAATCATCACAATTGATGGGTTGATACGTTTCATTCATTGACATAATCGCTCACCAGTAAGTTGGCGGCAGCATAGGCCGCTTTTTCCCTGACCGACTCTGGAAGGGCGCTATCTGCCGCCACTTCATTAAGCACCTTCAATACGCAACCCAGCGCATCCGGGATATACCCTAAGTCTCCGCTGGCGATTTCCGCGTACCGCTTGCGTATTAACTCACAATATTTTTCCACATGCCCTCCTGTCAGCACTCTGACTTAACCGTGGATGCAAGTCTAAGCCTACGAAGATAAACTCTGTTTAGCAAGGTGACTATACCATACTCATTCAAGCAATATCAGCGCCTTGATTGAGGAGCTGTTAGCAGCCTTTTGCCGCGGTTTTCGCTACAATGAGCGCCTGATTCGAAAGGAGTTCTCTCATGGCGCTTAAAGCGACAATTTATAAAGCCGTCGTCAACGTAGCGGATCTCGACCGCAACCAGTTCCTTGACGCGGCCTTGACGCTGGCGCGTCATCCCTCTGAAACCCAGGAGCGCATGATGCTGCGCCTGCTGGCCTGGATTAAATATGCCGATGAACGGCTGCAGTTCACGCGTGGCCTGAGTGCTGAAGACGAGCCTGAAGCATGGCTGCGTAACGACCATCTGGGCATCGATCTCTGGATTGAACTGGGTCTGCCGGATGAGCGTCGTATTAAAAAAGCCTGTACCCAGTCTGGTGAGGTTGCTCTGTTTACTTACAACAGCCGTGCGGCCCAGATCTGGTGGCAGCAAAACCAGAACAAGTGTGCGCAGTTTAAAAATCTCACCGTGTGGTATCTGGATGATGAACAGCTGGCGCAACTGAGTGATTTTGCTGGTCGTACAATGGCGCTGCAGGCAACTATCCAGGATGGCGCTATCTGGCTGTCTGATTCTCAGAACAATCTGGAAATTCATCTGACCGCGTGGCAGCCGCGTTCATGATTGTTATCTCCCGAAACGTCTCTATCCCTGACAGTGAGCTGGAAATCACGGCGATTCGGGCACAGGGCGCGGGCGGTCAGCACGTTAACAAGACCTCCACGGCTATCCATTTGCGCTTTGACATTCGGGCCTCAGGCCTGCCAGAGTATTACAAGGAACGTCTGCTGGCCGCCAGCCATCATCTGATTAGCAGCGATGGCGTTATTATCATAAAGGCGCAGGAATACCGTAGCCAGGAGCTAAATCGGGAAGCGGCAATCTCCCGACTGGTGGCGGTGATAAAAGAATTAACCGCGGTGCAAAAAAGCCGACAGGCAACACGTCCTACGCGCGCCTCGAAAGAGCGCAGGTTGTCATCGAAGGCGCAAAAATCCATAGTGAAAGCACTGCGTGGGAGAGTTCGTCGAACGCAAGACTGACGAGCGGGAATAAAAAATTATAAGGAATTCATAGTGAAAACAGCAATATTGTCCGTGGTCGCTGCATGCACGCTTTTTTCCTTGATCGGCTGTAACAACCGTACTGAAGTCGATGTACTACAGCCGACGCGGGCGGCAGAATTAAAACCGATGCAGCAAAGCTGGCGTGGCATTTTGCCTTGCGCGGACTGCGAAGGAATTGAAACCTCTCTGTTCCTGGAAAAAGACGGCACATGGGTGATGAATGAACGCTATCAGGGCGTGCGAGATGAACCGTCCTCCTTTGCTTCTTATGGTACATGGGCGCGCACTGCCGATAAGCTGGTGCTGACTGACAGCAAAGGTGAGAAGTCGTACTACCGGGCAAAAGGTGAAGCGCTGGAGATGCTCGATCGTGAAGGTAACCCGATTGAGTCACAGTTCAACTACACGCTTGAGCCAGTTTCCGCCAGCTTACCGGTGACGCCAATGCCGATGCGGGGCATGTACTTCTATATGGCTGACGCGGCAACCTTCACTGATTGTGCGACGGGTAAAAGAGTCTCTGTCGCGAACAATGCACAACTGGAGCGAGATTATCTGACTGCGCGTGGTGCAACGGATAAGGCAGTTCTGCTTACTGTGGAAGGGCACTTCACGATGGAAGAAAATCCTGATACAGGCACGCCAGTGAAAACCTTAAGAGCGGATAAAGAAATTAAGTTTATCCCTGGCCAGAGTTGCGATGATTAATCTGCAGCTTATAAAAACTGTCCGGCGATCGCCCGGACAGTTTTTTCTTATCGGATCAATCCAACAAAACGGCTGGTTTTGATATAAATCCCTAACTTCAGGTGGCCGATATACTGTAGCTGCGTTTCAGACTTAAACGCGGAAATGTCACCTTCGCGCATATGCATCAGGTCGGAAGGGCTAATCCAACCCGGCTGCGCCATTGTTAGCGGATGCCCGGCTGTGGCAAACGCATCGGTTACAAATTCGGAGCAAAACCACGCCTTCTTTTCTCCTTCACTGGTATTGTTCAACTGTGCTTTTGCCAACCCGCTGACGCATTGCTGGCGAAAATCCTCTGAGAAAGGATTCAATGAACATATTTGCCGGGTCACCATAAACGGAATAAATTCGACGATGCCGCGGTAGTTATAGCCGCTATCTTTGATTTTATAAGCGAATGTTTTGATTTCTTCGGCCTGCTGCGGTGTGAGGTTGGGGACCCGCAGAGCAAAAAGCTTATCGCTGTGATTTTCAGCCTTTTTAAGCGAAATGATTTGTACTCCCGCCCCGGTCGCTTCGGCAACTTCATTATCGCCAAGGTAAACGGCGACATGGCTGACAGAAGAGGTGCTGAACGCGCGAATACCAAATGAGGTCACCCCAAGACTGGAGGAGAACAGCAGGTCGCCCGGCCTGAGGTCGGTATCCGTAATTTCATGCAGCGCTTGATCGGTAAATGAACTTTGATGCTGGAGTTTTACCTCCCATTTCTTTGCCTGGGCATCAACAGCCGTTGCTGATGAATTTTGCTGACTGACGTCAATCGTGCAGGCTGAAAGCAGAAGACCGAAGGGGAGGAGCAGGCAGTAATACGCCGTTGGTTTAGCCATTTTATACAATCCATGTAAAAAAGGCCCTGATCCTCAGGGCCTTGTGCTGGTATTAGCCTTTAATAGCTTTGACCAGGTAGTCGACGATGTCGCCGGTTTTAATCAGCTCTTTCTCGCCGTTACGACGGTATTTGTATTCGATATCGTCGTTGTCGAGGTTACGGTCGCCCAGCACGATGGTATGCGGAATACCGATGAGCTCCATATCAGCAAACATCACGCCTGGACGCTCTTTACGATCGTCCATCAGCACTTCAATACCCTGCGCGCGCAGCTCCGCGTACAGCTTCTCAGCCAGCTCCTGCACACGGTAGGATTTGTGCATGTTCATCGGCAGAATAGCAACCTGGAACGGGGCAATGGCGTCTGGCCATACAATGCCGCGATCGTCGTAGTTCTGTTCAATCGCGGCAGCCACAACGCGAGTGACCCCGATACCGTAGCAGCCCATGGTCAGCGTCTGGTTACGACCATCTTCTCCCTGAACGGCGGCTTTCATCGCTTCAGAGTACTTGGTACCCAACTGGAAGATATGGCCCACTTCGATACCGCGTTTGATCATCAGCGTACCTTTGCCATCCGGGCTTGGATCGCCGGCGACCACGTTACGAATGTCAGCCACTTCCGGGGTGGCCACGTCACGATCCCAGTTGATACCGAAATAGTGTTTACCGTCGATGTTGGCACCGGCAGCAAAATCGCTCATTACCGCAACGGTACGGTCGATAACCACCGGAATCGGCATGTTCACCGGACCCAGAGATCCTGGACCTGCTTTAACCAGCGCACGAATTTCTTCTTCGGTGGCGAAGGTCAGCGGGCTGGCAACCTGCGGCAGTTTTTCCGCCTTGACTTCGTTCAGCTCGTGATCGCCACGAACCAGCAGCGCAACCAGCGGGTAGCTGCTGCCTTCAATCGCTTTCACCAGCAGGGTTTTCACGGTTTTCTCGATAGGCAGGTTGAATTGTTCAACCAGCTCGGCGATGGTTTTAGCGTTCGGTGTATCAACCAGCGTCATTTCCTGTGTTGCAGCGGCGCGCGGTTCTTTCGGTGCAACAGCTTCGGCAAACTCGATGTTTGCCGCATAGTCGGAAGAGTCAGAGAAGATCACATCGTCTTCACCGCTCTGCGCCAGCACCTGGAATTCGTGAGAGGCGCTGCCGCCGATAGAACCGGTATCCGCTTGTACCGCACGGAAATCCAGCCCCATACGGCTGAAGATTTTGCTGTACGCAGCGTACATCGCGTCGTAGGTTTCCTGCAGAGATTCCTGAGAAGTGTGGAAAGAGTAGGCATCTTTCATCAGGAATTCGCGGGAACGCATCACGCCGAAGCGCGGACGCACTTCGTCACGGAATTTGGTCTGGATCTGATAGAAGTTCAGCGGCAGCTGTTTGTAAGAGCTCAGCTCATTACGGATCAGGTCGGTGATCACTTCTTCATGCGTTGGGCCGAGTACGAACGAACGATCGCCACGGTCAGCAATACGCAGCAGTTCCGGGCCGTATTGTTCCCAACGGCCGCTCTCTTCCCACAGTTCAGAAGGCTGAACGACCGGCATCAACACCTCGATCGCACCGGCGTTGTTCATCTCTTCACGCACGATGTTTTCGACTTTTTTCAGGACGCGCACGCCGGTCGGCAGCCAGGTATATAACCCGGAGGCCAGCTTGCGGATCATCCCGGCGCGCAGCATCAGCTGGTGGCTGATGACCTCGGCGTCGGCAGGTGTCTCCTTCAGAGTGGAGAGCAGATATTGGCTAGTACGCATGTTGTTACGGTTCCAGTTGAACGATCGAACAGGCTCAAAATGAGCCTGGCACAAAACAAAAGTGGTTTAGTTTACCAGCGAGAAGGGGATGTCAAAAGAGTACGCGATGCAAATTAGCGGGCTTCCAGAGCAAAGACCTCAAATCCTGACGGCGTCACGCGCCAGCGGACGTTAAAGTCCAGCAACCAGACGGCATAGGTTTTGCCTTCTTCCTCGTTTTTACGGTAGGCAGGACGCGGATCCTGCGCCAGCACTTCGGCAATAAACTGACGAAGATGCGGGTAACGCTGTTCGAGCTTTGGTAGTTGCTCAGCGAGCTCTTCACTGAACGTCACGTCTACACTGGCCTGCGGCGCGTCCTGAGCATAGCTGGCGCGAGCATCAGGCAGCGATTCGGCAAACGGCAGATACGGTTTTATATCCACTACCGGCGTGCCATCAACAAGATCCAGCCCGCCGAGCTCAAGGATTACGTGCTCTTTATGGCAACGGATGCCCCGCAGCTCAACCAACGACATGCCAACAGGGTTCGGACGAAACGTTGAACGCGTGGCAAAGACGCCCATTCTGGCATTGCCGCCAAGACGGGGAGGGCGCACGGTTGGACGCCATCCACCTTCCATTGTCTGGTGAAAAACAAAAATCACCCACAAATGGCTGAAGGCTTCCAGGCCGCGAACGGCATCGGCCTGGTTATAAGGTGCGAGCAAATGCAGTTCACCGCTGGCACTTTTCACCAGACCAGGCTGGCGTGGAACGGCGAACTTTTCTTTATAAGGTGAGCGGATAACGCCTATTTGCTCGAACTGAAAATGGCTCATTTCGCCGAAATGTTCAGTGCAGAACCGATGCAAACCGCCTGGCGATAGCAACCCGGCGTTCCGCTGGTTACTTCGCAACTGTGCAGCAATACCGCATTTGCTTTCATTTTAGATGCGTTAATCTGCATGCGTTTGCGTGCGGTTGGAATGCTCGGCGGAGAATCCTGGTTGGATGCCTGGCAGGATTCGCCGCTGACTTCGCCGAGATCGCGGAACGGTTTGCCAACTAAATCTTCAGCGTTAGTAATGATTCTTACCGGCGCCGCGCGCGGTGCTTTGGGTTTTTCCGGCTCCGCTTTAGGCGGGGTAGCGGTGCTTTGAACGGGTTCAACAGGGGATCTGCTTAACATAGAACAGCCGCTCAGCATGAGTGCTACTAAACAGATCGGTAAAGCACGCATAATATTTCCTCAATGAATGATCTAAACGTCAGATATTGAATCAGGTGCTTGCATAAATGACAAGACGGGCAAGCGCCCGTCCTGATGATATTACAGATTCTGGAAACAGCCTAAAATTACCAGCCCTTAACAGCACCGCCGTTGAAGACTTTGTTTGCTGCTTCGTACACTTCGTCAGACTGGTATGCCTGAACGAATTTCTTCACATTCTCAGCATCTTTATTGTCTTCACGAGTCACGATCAGGTTTACGTACGGAGAATCTTTATCTTCAACAAAGATACCGTCTTTAGCCGGGGTCAGGCCGATCTGGCTGGCGTAGGTCGTGTTGATGACCGCCAGTGCGATTTGCGCATCGTCCAGGGAACGCGGCAGCTGCGGCGCTTCCAGTTCAACCAGCTTCAGGTTTTTCGGGTTTTCAATCACGTCCAGCGCGGTCGGCAGCAGACCAACACCGTCTTTCAGTTTGATTAAGCCCACTTTTTGCAGCAGCAGCAGGGAGCGGCCAAGGTTAGTCGGATCGTTTGGAATCGCGACCTGAGAGCCTTCCTGCAACTCATCCAGTGACTTGATTTTTTTAGAGTAGCCCGCAATCGGGTAAACAAAAGTATTACCTGCGGCAACCAGTTTGTAGCCGCGATCTTTGATCTGTTGATCCAGGTACGGTTTGTGCTGGAAGGCGTTAGCATCGATATCGCCTTTGCTCAGCGCTTCGTTAGGCAGGACGTAATCGTTAAACGTGACCAGCTCAACGTCCAGACCGTATTTTTCTTTAGCCACTTTCTGCGCGACTTCTGCGACCTGCTGCTCTGCGCCAACAATAACGCCCACTTTGATGTGGTTAGGATCTTTTTCATCCTGACCGCAACCCACAAGTGCCAGAGAACCGATCAGGGCCCCAACTGCCGCAAAGGTTTTGAATTTGAACGCCATGCTTATTTCCTTTTCTTAATGAGTTTTTAGTGTTGTGTGCAACGTTATTTGTGCGTGACAGCCCGGACGATGCGATCACCGGATAACTGAATTAAATAAACCAGAATGACGAGCAATACCAGCACTGTATTCATGACGGTAGCGTTGTAGCCAATATAACCGTACTGATAACCAATCTGGCCAAGACCACCGGCACCGACGGCACCGCCCATCGCGGAATAACCCACCAGCGTGATAAGGGTGATGGTGGCCGCATTGACCAGTCCAGGCAGTGCTTCTGGTAGTAATACCTTACGTACAATTTGCAGCGGCGTGGCGCCCATTGCCCGGGAGGCCTCAATCAGCCCGGTCGGGATTTCGAGCAGCGCGTTTTCCACCATACGGGCGATAAACGGCGCGGCGCCAACGGTCAGCGGGACGATAGCGGCCTGCAGCCCAATAGAGGTGCCAACGATCATGCGGGTGAACGGAATCATCCACACCAGCAAGATAATGAACGGGATGGAACGGAAAATATTCACCAGTGCAGAGAGCGTGCGGTAGAGCTTCGCGTTCTCAATGATTTGCCCCGGCCGCGTTACGTACAGCAACACGCCAACCGGCAGGCCAATCACAAAACCAAAAAAACCGGACACAAAGGTCATTGCCAGCGTTTCCCATACGCCGCGAACCAGTAGCCACATCATCGGCTCAGACATAACCCAGTACCTCTACTTTTACATGGTGTTCCTGCAACCAGTTAATGGCTGCTTGTGTATCTTCCTGTGTGCCGTGCATTTCAGTCAGCATGATGCCGAACTTCACGCCGCCGGCGTAATCCATCTGCGCGCTAATAATGTTGTTATTCACGTTAAAACGACGGGCCGTCTCCGAAAGTAATGGCGCATCAACCGAATGACCGGTGAATTCCATGCGCAGCATTGGCACGCTGTCGGCTTCTGGCTTTGCTTTTAAACGTTCCAGATAATCTTCCGGGATATCCAGGTGTAGCGTGGACTGGATAAATTTCTGTGCCAGCGGCGTTTTCGGGTGGGAGAACACTTCGCTGACGGTGTCCTGCTCAATCAGCTCACCATTACTGATGACCGCCACGCAGTCACAAATGCGTTTTACAACGTCCATCTCATGGGTGATCAGCAGAATGGTGAGTCCCAAACGACGGTTAATGTCTTTCAATAATTCCAGAATCGAGCGGGTTGTTGCCGGATCAAGTGCGCTGGTGGCTTCATCACACAGCAACACTTTTGGATTGCTGGCCAGCGCACGCGCAATCGCCACTCGCTGTTTTTGTCCGCCGGAAAGGTTGGCCGGGTAGCTGTCGTGCTTGTCGCCAAGGCCGACTAAATCCAGCAGTTCTGTTACACGGCGTTTGATCTCTTCCTTTGGCGTGTTATCCAGTTCCAGCGGCAGCGCGACGTTGCCAAACACGGTACGGGAAGAAAGCAGGTTAAAGTGCTGGAAAATCATGCCGATTTGACGGCGAGCTTTAGTCAGCTCGGATTCAGAAAGCGTCGTCAGCTCCTGACCGCCAACCTGAACACTGCCCTCGGTTGGGCGTTCAAGTAAGTTAACGCAGCGAATGAGCGTACTTTTACCGGCACCGGAGGCACCAATGACGCCATAAATCTGCCCGGCAGGAACGTGCAGGCTGACTTTATTTAGCGCCTGAATGGTGCGAGTCCCCTGCTGGAACACTTTGGTGATATTCGAAAGTTTAATCATTGGTTATTTATTATCGTAATTAAGTTAGCCGTGGCATTTTCGTCTGTCTGGGACGGTCGAAGCCGTCAACAAGATGGATGTTAAGGCATCCAGACGTCTAAATCAATCTAGCTTTGCACGATGAGCACTTTCTTGCCCGCCGAAACATGCGATACTAGAGCCACATGCCTTATTCAGGAGCTATAAAAGGTGGCAAAATCTGTACCCGCAATTTTTCTCGACCGCGACGGCACCATTAATGTGGACCACGGTTACGTACATGAGATTGACGAGTTCGAGTTTATCGACGGCGTTATTGATGCCATGCGTGAACTTAAAAATATGGGTTACGCGCTCATTATCGTGACAAACCAGTCTGGTATCGCTCGTGGCAAATTTACTGAGGCACAGTTTGAAACGTTGACCGAATGGATGGACTGGTCGCTGGCCGATCGCGACGTTGATTTGGATGGTATCTACTATTGCCCGCATCATCCGCAGGGCACAGTAGAAGAGTATCGTCAGGTCTGCGACTGTCGTAAACCGCATCCTGGAATGTTGATCTCCGCCCGAGACTTCCTGCATATCGATATGGCCGCTTCCTATATGGTAGGCGACAAGATAGAAGATATGCAGGCAGCGGCAGCGGCGAATGTTGGAACGAAGGTTCTGGTGCGCACGGGCAAACCTGTTACGCCGGAAGCAGAAAATGCGGCAGATTTGGTCATAAACAGTCTGGCAGACCTGCCAATGGCGATAAAAAAGCAGCAAAAGTAAGCGCAATGGATAAAAGGTGAGCGGTTGAAACAAAAATGCATTTTTCCGCTTGTCTTCCTGAGTCGACTCCCTATAATGCGCCTCCATCGACACGGCGGATGTGAATCACTTCACACAAACAGCCGGTTCGGTTGAAGAGAAAAACCTGAAAATGAGGGTTGACTCTGAAAGAGGAAAGCGTAATATACGCCACCTCGCGACAGAGCGCTAAAGCGCGTCGCAACTGCTCTTTAACAATTTATCAGACAATCTGTGTGGGCACTCGAAGATACGGATTCTTAACGTCGCAAGACGAAAAATGAATACCAAGTCTCTGAGTGAACACGTAATTCATTACGAAGTTTAATTCACGAGCATCAAACTTAAATTGAAGAGTTTGATCATGGCTCAGATTGAACGCTGGCGGCAGGCCTAA
>NZ_NAEW01000069.1 GCF_002075345.1 Citrobacter braakii | reverse complement strand
TTATATGAGCACTTCCCGTTTGCGAAGTACCGGAATACAAAAAACGAATGAGATCAGTTGCAGTTTTATATTCGACCTTATTGCAGCCTGCGCTGCGGGCCTCGATAAGATCCGCGTATCCGCACCTTATTTTCCTTACGAGCTTTAAGCTCATAATATAATTCAGGTTTAGCAGAGACCGGTCTGACCTGTCTTCGTTATCATTTCCGTTACCCACGCAACCTTTCCGTTTTCATCCTTTTGTTAAGGGTTAGCATCCGTCAGCGACAACTTCAGTAAGGCCTGACGCTGACATAATCTTTGTTCCACTCGCGGTCATGTGCGATCACTGCCCATATTGTACGCGCCAGCTTATTTGCCATTGCAACAACGGCAACATTCGTTGGCCGACGTTCCTTTATCTTCTCAGCCCACGGCCCAGGGGCACTGGCAAGTAAAATGGCACTACGGGCACCATGGATAAGTAGTGTTCTCAGGTACTTATCACCCCTCTTACTGATACCCAGCAGCTTCACTCGCCCACCGGTTCCTGTTTGTTTTGGCACCAGACCAATATAAGCAGCCAGCTCTCTGCCATTACGGAACGCTTTACTGTCTCCCATCGTGGCGACTGCTGCTGTGGCAATGAGCACCCCAATACCCGGTATTTTCAGTAACTTCTGGCAGGATTTATCCTGTTGAGCCCAGGCTTTTAAACGCTTCTCTATGTCTTCAATCTGCTCATCAAAGCGGGATAATCGCTCCCATTGCTCCCGCAACATTTCCACCAGTGCAGCAGGCAGGCGTTTTTCCAGGCGGGCCAACACTAATGGCATCGCCTTTTCCAGCGCTGAACGTCCCTTCCTGACCGTTTCACCAAACTCCAGCAATAGTCCATGTAACCCGTTTATCTGAGCCGTCCGGTACTTCACCATCTGGTGGCGAATCTTGTGCATCGCCAGCACAGCCTGTTGTTCTTCCGTTTTTACCGCTACTGACTTACCCGGTTGCTGAACAGCCAGCCAGATGGCTCGTGCGTCCATCACGTCATTCTTGTTACCCATAACGAACGCCTTGACGAACCGACCTGGCATCAGACGCACCTTGTGACCCAGTTTTTCCAGTTCACGAGCCCAGTGCTGTGAGCCTCCACAAGCTTCCATGCCAATCAGACAGGGTTCCCGGTTAGCAAAAAATGTCAGCAATGTATCCCGCTTTATCTGCTTATCAACCATCTCACCTGTATGAAAATCAACCATATGCAACTGAATAACGTGTTTTGCGATATCTAATCCCACCGGTATATAATTCATCTGTGGCTCCTCCAGTCTCTGGATGCGGAATGCATCTTTCCTGGGCACTATGATGCCGTAAATCTGAGGGGAGCCACACTTCACTTCTGTTACTCCCCGCTCTGGTTCAACATATGGTGGGAAGTGCTCATCTTATTTTCCT
>NZ_NAEW01000068.1 GCF_002075345.1 Citrobacter braakii | reverse complement strand
TGGACTGCACCCCAAAAGTTGGACACCCAACTGAGTAAGGTGCAGTTTTTTATGGCAAAGCCAAAATATTCTCTCGAAACCAGATTAGCTGTCGTTAATCATTATCTTGCCGGACACGATGGCGCTCGTCGTACCGCTGAACGTTTTGGTGTTGAAGAAACATCAGTGCGACGCTGGGTAAGAGCCTGGCAACTCCACGGTATTGATGGTATTACATGGAAAAATGACCGCCACTCTCCTGAGTTTCGACTGACGGTTGTCCTGAAGGCTCTGAGTGAAGAACTTACCATGCGCGAGGCTGCCGCACGGTTTAATATCTCAAATGAATCTGTTGTCCGGCACTGGGTGAAGGTTTACAAAGACACTGGTGAAGAAGGACTTCTGAACATAAAACCAGGCCGGAGTAAGGACATGACAAAACCTCAAAAAACACCTCCACTTACCGATGCAGAACTGGAAAAGTTATCTCCCGAAGAACTGCGAGCGGAACTCCGTTACCTTCGCGCAGAGAATGCCTATCTAAAAAAGCTGAAGGCCTTAGTTCAAAGCGAGAAAAACGGCAGAAAGCCCGGATAATCAGTGAGCTAAGGCTGAAGCATGCACTCGGTGATCTTCTGCGTGCAGCGGGCATGTCCCGCAGTACGTGGTATCACAATATGAATGCCCTGAAGCGAGTGGACAGGCATGCCGGACTGAAAGACAAAATCAGAGAGATTTACCACTATCACAAAGGGCGTTATGGCTACCGCAGGATCACGCTCTCACTGAGAAAACAGGGAGTGTTGGTAAACCATAAAACAGTGCAGCGGCTGATGACAGAGCTGTCGCTCCGCTCTGTGATAAGGGTGAAGAAATATCGTTCCTGGAAAGGGGAAGTGGGCAAAGCTGCGCCCAATATCCTGAGCCGGAACTTTGGTGCAACGAAGGCCAACGAAAAATGGGTGACGGATGTTACAGAGTTCTCGGTACAGGGTAAAAAGCTTTACCTGTCGCCAGTTCTCGATCTGTTTAACCGGGAGATTATCTCCTACAGCCTGTCAGAAAGGCCGGTGATGGAGATGGTTAATACGATGCTGCACGATGCGTTCTCAGTGCTCGGACCGGAGGATGCACCATTGCTGCACACGGATCAGGGCTGGCAATATCGAATGGCAGGCTATCAGGCAAAGTTAAAGGCCCATGGAATGACACAAAGTATGTCACGCAAGGGAAACTGCCTGGATAACGCAGTGATGGAGAACTTCTTCGGCACACTGAAATCGGAGTGTTTTTACCTGAACAGGTTCAGCGATCTGAATGAACTGAGGAAGGCGATAGAGGACTATATCCATTATTATAACAACGAGCGGATCAGCCTGAAATTAAAAGGCCTGAGTCCGGTAGAATACCGAACCCAGGCCCTGAAAGCCGCTTAATATGAACTGTCCAACTTTATGGGGTCAGTCCA
>NZ_NAEW01000067.1 GCF_002075345.1 Citrobacter braakii | reverse complement strand
CCGCTGCAGCGTATTGATGCCGGACAGAAATCCCAGGTCCGTATCACCCAGGTTCGCGGGCTGACAGACAAGCTCCCTCAGGACAGGGAAACGCTGTTCTGGTTTAACGTGCGGGGCGTTCCCCCGAAGTCAGAAGACGACAACGTCCTGCAACTGGCCATGCAGAGCCAGTTGAAACTGTTTTACCGTCCGAAAGCCATTATCAGAAGCAGCAGTGACCAGCCGGAAAGAAAACTGACTGCTGAGCGGAATGCGGGACATCTGACCCTCAGAAACCCGACGCCGTACTACATCACTGTGGCGTGGCTGGGAGCAGACCGCAGCCACAGGCTCAGCGGTTTCCGCGAGGGCGTGATGGTGCCGCCCCTGGGGAGCCTGCCTTTAAAGGCTGTTCTGCCGGCAGAAACCCGGACGCTGTGGGTGGGGTATGTCGATGATTACGGTGGACTGCAGATGAACCGCTACGCCTGTGATGCCCTGAACTGCGCGTTTAAGGACGGGGGGGGGACATCATGACAGGACGATTATTCAATATGAAATCACTGATACTGTCAGGTGTGTTTCTTTTCTTTACTGCCTGTAATTCTGCGCGGGCAGCACTCGACTGGTCATACTGCGACGCCAGTGGAAATGTTGCCCTTCAGAACATTAACATTAAAGGAGGGAATTATAGTTCCGGAGATGAACTGGCTTCTGTTACCGTACCAGTCAGTTATACCTGTCATACTTCATTCAAATCATATGGACCCGATTATCGGGCAACACTTAATCTGTATAATCTGGAAAATTTCGTAAATACATTAAAGAGTAATGGGCTGGCTGCAGATATCACTGTGCAGGAAGGGAGCAGTGCCCCTGTTACATTTACATGGAGAGAGATACAGGCAGGGTTTAGTGGCTGGTCCAGTTCCAAGGTGTTTGGGCAATGGATGGATCAAAATAAAACATACAATCTGAGTGGGACGCTTACGTTTCGTATTTTTATTGACCAGGTGTTTACAAAAAACTTTTTCAACATAAATATCCCGGGAAATACGATTAATATTCTTCCCTATGACCCAACAGGATGGGGAGCACCGAGTGTTCCATTCAAATCTTTAACCATGTCTGCCTTTAATATCCGGTTTATTCCTGACAACTCAGGCAGAGTGATAATTTCACCTTCTGTGCTCAGAATGGGGCGTTTTTACACGGAATATAAGGAGACCATGGTACCCCGGGAAATCCCTTTTACGGTGACAGCACAACAGAACATAGGAACACTGACCCCGTTCGTTGCTCCGCTGGCTATAGAGTTCAGGACCAACGGGCTGATGCTTGCTGACGCAGACAGTTCCGTAACGCTTCAAAATACAAAAGGAGAATACAATGGTTTCAGGCTATTGGTTTTGGATGAGGCAGGAACGCCGGTTAAATTCAATACGAAAGCGGATATGGGGAATATTAGTCTGGATAACGGCTCCGGTGGCA
>NZ_NAEW01000066.1 GCF_002075345.1 Citrobacter braakii | reverse complement strand
ACGGAGGCGCTGTAGATGTTCAGTCTTTTTTCCGGTAAACGCAATAAATCTGTACCCCGGATACCCCATCCGTCAGGGCGTGAGCCGCTGAAGCGGGAGGGCAGACTGACCCGCCGCGACGAGGCGAAAATCTATGCGCACGGCCCGTCGTTTATTGATTTTCTGCCCTGGGTGGAATACCTGCCGGAGGATGAGTGCCTGCTGCTTGATGACGGGGTGTCTGTCGGGGCGGTGTTCAGCCTGACCCCGGCGCAGACGGACGGCCGTTCAGCAGAGCGCCTGGAAGAAATCCGTGACATCGCGGAAGTGGCGCTGCAGAACGGGCCGGAAGAGCGCAGCAGTCACCAGTGGGTGGTACAGTTCTTCTGCCAGGATGAAACGGACCTGACGGCGGAGATGGACCACATCAGGGGCTATGTCAGCCCGGCCGCGCAGGGCAGCGCGTTCACGGATGCCTGGCTTGCGGAGACAGAACGTCACCTGCAGGTCATCAGTCGCCCGGAAGGGTTATTTCAGGATGAGGTGGTGACCGGCGTCAGCTGGCGCGGGCAGATACGGCAGATACGGATGGTGGTGTACCGCTACGTGAACCCGCGGCAGCGGGAAACGTACCCGCCGGTGGTCCAGCTCCGCCAGACCTGCGACCGGCTGTCGGCGGCGCTGAGCCAGGCCGGGGTGGTGTGCCGCCGGCAGAACGGGGAGCAAATCCATGCCTGGCTGCTGCGGCTGTTTAATCCGGCCCCGTCGTGGATTGACCGGCAGACGCTGTACCGGACGGCCACCTGGCGTGACAGCCGGCAGGATACGCTGCCGGTGGACACGGATTTCAGCGAATCGCTGTTTTTCACCCGTCCGCGCAGTGACGCGAAGAAGGGCATATGGTGGTTTGATGATGTGCTGCACCGGGCGGTGGCGGTGGAAAACCTGACGGAGCCGCCCGGACCGGGACACCTGACGGCGGAGTGTGTACGTGGTGAGCGTATTAACGCGCTGATGGACATGATGCCGCCGGGCACGGTGGCCTGTCTGACGTTGCTGGTACAGCCGCAGAAGGAGCTGGAAGAGGAGTTCGCCCGGCTGGGTAAGCGCGCGCTCGGGGATAACGTGGAGTCTGAGCGTACCCGCGACCAGGTGGAGGCGGCACTAAGCTGGCTGAAAGAGAAACACAAGCTGTACCGCGGGGCGCTGACTTTCCTGCTGAAGGCGCCGGACATGAAGACGCTGGACCATCACCATCTGTCGATCAGTACCACCCTGATGAACGCCGGACTGAAACCGCTGAATCCGGAATATGACCTCTCGCCGCTGAACACGTATCTGCGCGCCCTGCCGATGTGCTTTAATCCGGAGCTGGACCGGCACCGGTGGTACACCTGGCTGACGTTTGTACAACACTTTGCCGGTCTGGCGCCGGTGTACGGGCGTTCAACGGGGACGGGTAAGCCCGGTATCACATTTTTCAACCGTGGCGGCGGGCCGCTGCACTTTGACCCGCTGAAGGACCGTAAAAACAGCGCGCACCTGCTGCTGTTCGGGCCGACCGGGGCGGGGAAATCAGCGAC
>NZ_NAEW01000065.1 GCF_002075345.1 Citrobacter braakii | reverse complement strand
TTCAATTGGGAGAAGCGGCAAAAAGAGATATTGGCACAGGTGCAAATCAGATACCTGATATGAGTTCCTTTGGCAGATCTCTTGAAAACGCCGGATATTTTCTGTTGCCAAGTGGTGTGATTGTGCAGTGGGGACGGGTATCAATCAGCGGTACTACAGGTTCACGCATTACATATCCGATCCCATTTCCAAATAAACGCTTTGTTCTTGCTGCATCACCAGTCGGTAGCGGCTTCACCGTTAATCCGGCGACTCCAGTTTTTACGGAAGGTGACAAAAATGGATGTGATGTGAGTACATGGGGAACCAGCAACTACACCGCTCTGTGGATTGCGATTGGAGGTTAAGATAATTATGTACGCATTTTCTAATGGTAATTTTTACCCGCTTTCAATGCGGGAAGTTTATGAAGCTTCCGATTCATGGCCGATTGAATATATTGAAGTTGGTGAATCTGTATTTACTGAATTCTCTGCATCACCACCTGTGGGAAAAATACGCGGAACAGGCGATAATGGTATGCCGGCATGGGTGGATATTCCGCTACCAACGCAGGAAGAGATTGTTGCTGAGGCTGAATTAAAAAAAGCTAATTTACGCGTATTGGCAGACTCAGAGATTGACTGGCGTCAGGACGCTGTTGATGCAGGAATCGCGACGGAAGAAGAAACCGCCGCTTTGTCCGAATGGAAAAAATACCGGGTCTTGCTGATGCGCGTTGATACAGCAAAACCCGTATGGCCTACACCTCCGGGGGAACAGGCCAGGTGATATCAGGCGCACTGGAGGTGTCCACTGTCTCCAGTGCTTCGAGGTAGTCTAGCCACAAGTTGTACTGAGACAACTCATCGCCTTTCAGCCGACCAATTGCCGCCTTACCGGGCCACTGCTTACCGTTGATGTAGTCGTTAGCCTGACTAATTCGCCTCTGTTTTTCAGCAGTAGCGGTCTGTAAAACGTATATTTTTTCCCTCTCAATGTCCTCGTCTGTCATTATCCATTCGTTGTTGTTTTCATCCCAGGAATGATAATCATCTGGTTTTTGTGATGAGATAACAAAGACTCCATCGCTGAAATAAATACGACATTCGTTATTAACTGCCTCGTAATAATGCTGATATTGCTCATCGTCAATTTCTACTGCATCAGATGGCAGTGAATCGCCATAGTGGATTTCGCTTGCGTAAAATGCTTGTGTGTTAACAGAAAACCTCATCATGCCACCCCTATAACTAACCATCGGATCGAAGTTGAAACGCCACCTGAAACAACAAGCGAACTATTATTAAGATTAAAATTCAGGCTTTTTAATCGTAGAGTTGTTGGGCTTATTATTTCTGCTGAGGCCACTGCCATAAAAGTATCAGTACTATTATTGTAACCAGCAACAGCCTGACCGATACCACCGGGGAGTGAAGTAGGAAGCGTAACATCTGTATAATTAACGGTTGAAGATGTCGTAGGGAGTGTCATTGATGTAGTGACACTGATACCCCACTGGATTATCAGGCTTCGCTTAGTACCATCAATAATTATGGGCAGAGTTGCATACCCGTTAGATCCAAGTCTTCCACTGCCAACCCCTGCTTTTGCTATTTCTCCCAGACCAA
>NZ_NAEW01000063.1 GCF_002075345.1 Citrobacter braakii | reverse complement strand
GCCGGACGGAAGTCCGCAGCGTGGCCGGGGTCTGATAACTGGTGTCATCGATAAGGAAGCGGTTTTCCCACTGCGACAGCATTCCCACCGCGCCACACACCAGTTCAAGGTCATGACTGGTCAGATTCCCGCTACGCAGACGGGTCA
The DNA here is from genome assembly GCF_002075345.1 of Citrobacter braakii. Classification (GTDB taxonomy): domain Bacteria; phylum Pseudomonadota; class Gammaproteobacteria; order Enterobacterales; family Enterobacteriaceae; genus Citrobacter; species Citrobacter braakii. Next base: position 1,791 of record NZ_NAEW01000063.1, on the reverse strand, counting down.
GCGGAACCCTCGCCAGGATGGACATCAGGCGAAGCATCAGTTGTGCCGCGGGCATCTCCATACTGTAGAACTGGACCGTTCTGTCCACAGGACATCCGTACAGCGCCGCCAGCGCATGCCCGACCGCCAGGGCGGTTTTACCCATGGACGGACGGGCGCCAATCAGTATCAGGTTACCGTCCTGCCAGCCGCAGGTTTTTGCATCCAGCTCCGCAAATCCCGTAGGAACACCCGTCACTCCAGCCCCACCTGCCACCGACTCCAGCCAGGTCATCACATCCGATGCCTGCGTGGTGATACTCAGACAGGTCTGCGGTACATTCTGCTGCGCCAGGTTAAATAGTTCCTTCTCGCCCTGCTCAATCAGTGAGTCCGTAACCTGCTTCAGGGTGGATATGCCCTTACCATTGGACGGCTGCAGCAGGGCAGCCTGCTGGTAAAGGGAGCTCCCCAGTTTCATCAGTTGCCGGGCCCGGCTACACTCCCTGACGATTTCAGCGTATGCCACGATATTGGCGGCACTGGGCGTGTTTTTGGACATTTCTGCCAGATAAGCAAAACCCCCACAACGCTCCAGCAGTCCCCGCCGCTCCAGTGATTCCGAGAGTGTAATCAGGTCAATGGGATACCCCGCGCTGACCAGACGCTCTATCTCACGGTATATCAGCTGGTTGACGTAAAGATAAAAATCGGTCGGTATCAGGAGAGGAGCCACCTCATCCCAGCGGTCATTGTCCAGCATCAGCCCGCCGAGCACGCTGGTCTCAGCTCCCTGATGGTATGGCACATCACGATGCTGATTCGTTGTTTTGACGTCAGCCATTCACCACCTCCGCCGCTACTTCACGCGGACAGGCAAGGAACGCTTCCAGCAGACGCCGGTACATACGCGGAGATACCAGAAACAGCGGCATGTCAGACAACGGCAGATATGACACGCTATCACGCCGCTCATGGTCATACGTCCACATGACCTCAAAGAGCCGCATATGATCCCGCAGACTGCCTGTTTCAGGGGAGTGGCGAACCGGGGTTCCGGCCTGCTCATCAAGCTTTCGGTGGTATTCGTACTCCGACAGCAGGTTGTGGTAAATCACCGTGGATTCAGGCACACCCCAGATATCAACCAGCAACGCGACCAGGATCGCGCCGGCATCGTCGTTAAGGTCAGCCTCAAAAAACATCCGTTTTTCATCAAACCCCCGTTGCAGGGAGGCAGCGCAGGAGCATACTGCACGATAAAGAATTCGCATTTTCCACCTCACACATTCTGGACTGTGTAAAAAACGGCAAAAAATGACGGGATGAACCTGAACGTAAACATCAACAACGGGGGGCCGCTAAAGTGACTGGTGTGAGTGTAAACCGTACAGAGTACGGTTTTGTCCACTGAATATGCGACTCTGACGATATGAATCAGAGGGAAGTTTTTCATCATCGTCTCCCCCTCACTCAGCATCATCAGTCAGCGGATGATTCCGGAAAGATTCACATGACGAACACACGCCCCGCCCGGTTTCATAATTCACCTTCAGCCAGTGGCAGGGCTCACGGAATTCGTTCACGCAGGCGTTATTGTCAGTACAGCCACATCCGACACAGACGGCTTCCTGAACGCCGGACTCTGCTGACGCCGCATCAGTGCCGGCAACTGCACCCGCAGCACCATTCATGCCGGGTCTTCGGCGAAGAACATCATCAAACAGCGCTTTCCACTGCGGGAACAGTTCACAGGCCAGATGGTGAATTGTTTCCGCCGCCGGTAACGACTTACGGTCAGTGGTGTATTCA
>NZ_NAEW01000062.1 GCF_002075345.1 Citrobacter braakii | reverse complement strand
TGTCACTAACGGTGCGAAAGTGATCCATATCCGACGCCTGAAATCAGATCCAGGGGTTAATCTGCTCTCCTGATTCGGGAGAGCTTATGGTCACTTTTGAGACAGTTATGGAAATTAAAATCCTGCACAAGCAGGGTATGAGCAGTCGGGCGATCGCCAGGGAACTGGGTATCTCCCGTAACACCGTAAAGCGTTATTTGCGGGCGCAGTCTGAGCCGCCGAAATACACGCCACGTCCTGCCGTCGCTTCACTTCTGGATGAATACCGGGACTATGTTCGCCAGCGAATCGCTGATGCTCACCCTTATAAAATCCCGGCGACGGTTATCGCCCGCGAGATCATGGAGCAGGGCTATCGTGGTGGCATGACCATCCTGAGAGAGTTCATACGTTCACTCGCCACCCCTCAGGAGCAGGAGCCTGTTGTTCGCTTTGAAACTGAGCCTGGACGGCAGATGCAGGTTGACTGGGGCACTATGCGTAACGGTAAATCACCGCTTCATGTGTTCGTTGCCGTTCTGGGATACAGTCGAATGCTGTACATCGAGTTCACTGATAACATGCGCTATGACACGCTGGAAGCCTGTCACCGTAATGCGTTCAGCTTCTTCGGTGGCGTACCGCGTGAAGTCCTGTACGACAATATGAAAACAGTAGTGCTGCAGCGTGATGCTTACCAGACCGGTCAGCACCGGTTCCATCCATCCCTCTGGCAGTTCGGCAAAGAGATGGGCTTCTCTCCGCGGCTGTGTCGCCCCTTCAGGGCACAGACTAAAGGCAAAGTGGAGCGGATGGTGCAGTACACCCGCAACAGCTTCTACATCCCACTAATGACTCGCCTGCGTCCGTTGGGGATAACCGTCGATGTTGAAACAGCCAACCGCTACGGCCTGCGCTGGCTGCACGATATCGCTAACCAGCGGAAGCATGAAACTATCCAGACCCGTCCCTGCGATCGTTGGATCGAAGAACAGCAGTCCATGCTGACTCTGCCGCCAGAGAAAAAACAATATCACGTACAGGTAGACGAAAGCCTGGTGACCTTCGACAGGCAGCCACTGCATCATCCGCTGTCCATCTATGACACGTTCTGCAGAGGAGCCGCATAATGGTTGAACTTCAACATCAACGGTTAATGGTTCTCGCCGAACAACTGCAACTGGACAGTCTTATCAGCGCAGCGCCGGCGCTGTCGCAACAGGCTGTGGATCAGGAATGGAGCTATATGGACTTCCTGGAGCATCTGCTTCATGAGGAGAAACTGGCCCGCCATCAGCGTAAACAGGCGATGTATACCCGGATGGCGGCTTTCCCGGCGGTGAAAACGTTCGAGGAGTATGACTTCACCTTCGCCACAGGAGCCCCGCAGAAGCAAATCCAGTCGCTGCGTTCACTGAGCTTCATAGAGCGCAACGAGAACATCGTGTTGCTGGGGCCATCCGGGGTGGGAAAAACGCATCTGGCAATAGCAATGGGCTATGAAGCGGTACGTGCGGGTATCAAGGTGCGCTTCACAACGGCGGCGGATCTGTTACTTCAGTTGTCCACCGCGCAACGCCAGGGGCGCTATAAAACAACACTTCACCGTGGCGTAATGGCGCCGAAGCTGCTCATCATCGATGAAATAGGCTATCTACCGTTCAGTCAGGAAGAGGCAAAGCTGTTCTTCCAGGTCATCGCCAAACGTTATGAAAAGAGCGCGATGATCCTGACCTCCAACCTGCCGTTCGGGCAGTGGGATCAGACGTTCGCCGGTGATGCGGCGCTAACATCCGCGATGCTGGACCGGATCTTACACCACTCACACGTTGTTCAAATAAAAGGAGAGAGCTATCGACTGAAACAGAAACGAAAGGCTGGGGTTATAGCGGAAGCTAATCCTGAGTAAAACGGTGGATCAATATTAGACCGTCGGTGGAGATGTAAGTGGATCACTTTTTACCCGTCGTTGACA
>NZ_NAEW01000061.1 GCF_002075345.1 Citrobacter braakii | reverse complement strand
TCCCGCAACTGCTCAGGGGTCAGCTGCGGCAGGGGAACCTGCTGTGTCGTTGTCTTCTCCGGGGTACCGGACGTACAGGCGCGCATGCCAACGGCCGCCGCGGCCAGAACGACTGCCGGGATCAACACCTTCACCAGGGCGTTGGATTTCAGGGTGGCCATCAGCGCTTACCTCCCTTCCCTTTTGTCGCAGGTGTCGTTACTGCGGGTTCAGCAATAAACGCCACCTCCGGCCGCCCCTGTATCACCAGGTAAAGCGTGGTGGTGTCTTCCGGCTGCCCGGCCGGTCCCAGCCAGCGGTGCTGGAACGTCGCCGCCACAAACCGTCCGGTAAGCGCCCGCGGGTCCGTCACCACCTTTCCGCTGCCGGTGTTACGCACCTTCAGTGCCACCACGCTGTACTCTCCCCGCCCCCAGGCGGCCAGCGGGCGGATATCAACGGGCTCAGACGGGTACAGCGTGGTGATATGCGACGGCAGGCGAAGCGGGAGGGGATGAACACCGGGCAGGGCTTCCACCGTACGCAGCGGGGCATACAGCGTCTGGGCCGCATAGCGGGTCAGCACCACCGGCAGCGGACCGTTCAGTTTCGGGGGCGGACGGGAGACCGGAGTTGTCGCCGGTTCACGTCTGCCACTGCCGCGCCCGGTGTCTGAAGCAACAGCATTGTTCCCGTCAGGTTGTCCGGCCCGGGTGGTGCTCTCCACTGTCCCGTGGTACACAATCTGTACCGGCTCCCGGACCGTTTTGCCGTCGGTGGCGCTGACGTCAATCAGCACCATCTCCCCGCTTTCCACGTCCTTCAGCACCAGACGGGTCGCCGGGAAAGCCGCGCGGGCATCGAGGTATACCGCCCCGCCGCTGCTCTGGATACGAAGCTTTCCTTCCAGCGACGCCGGAAATCCCACCTTCACGTTTTTGTCCACGAACACTATCCGCTCCTGGCCCACCGTCAGCGGTACCTGCAGCGGGATACGCTCCCACTTCATCAGCTCCACCGCGTGGCTGAACGGGCTGTACAGCGTGGCCGTCAGCAACAACATGACAAAACTGCGGCCGTGTTTCATTCGCGCCTCCCGGTGTTGTCCATCTCGCTCAGTCCCGACACCTGCAGTCGCTGCGGGGTGCCGGCATAACAGTCCAGCGCCAGTCCGAACGGGTTACGCTCCGGGTCGCCCTCCCACTTCACCACCCGCAGCGGATAGCGGGTCAGGGCACGCTTGACCAGCACCGCGTGATAGTATTCATCCGCCACCAGGTCCAGGTTTACCACCCAACTGTCGCGGCTGGTTTCCCGCACGCTGTTGCTGTTGTAGCCCTGCATCGGAATTTCATACACCATGCGTACCCGGTCACGCAGTTCATCGTGCGCGCGGCGCAGCTTCACATCCTTGTTGAGAAAATCCTGGCAGCCCGGCGTCAGGTACGGACTCATCTGCGCAATCCGCGCCGGATAGTCCGCGTCACCATTCTTCGGCCAGGCGTTGAGCTGCTGGAAGATGTAAAAACCGAAGCTGTAGACGGTAGGGTCAGGTACCTCCCACCACTTCTGCGTACTGCCGGAACGCAGGTCCGGTGGCACATGCACGGTCAGGTCGCGGGGGGCCAGCATCCAGCCAGCCATCGAGAACGCCGCGAGAATGCCCAATACCCCACAGGCAATGCGAAGTGTCAGAATATGGCTGTCGCGCTCGGACAGCGCGTTACGAAAGCGGCTCATCAGCGACGTCTCCCGGTGCGCCGGATTTCCCGGCAGGGGCAGTCCGTAAAGAAACGGTACCCGCCGTAACGACAGCTGCCTTCCGTGCTGCCGGTCGCCCGGGCAAGCTGCAGCGTGACGTGCTGCCAGAGGTAGTTATCCGGCTTGTTACGCTTGTAACGCGTCAGCCAGTCGCCGCTGAACCAGGCCACCGGCAGGGGCATCAGGATGGCCAGCATGGGAAAGGCAATCCAGCCCGCGAACGGCACCACAAA
>NZ_NAEW01000060.1 GCF_002075345.1 Citrobacter braakii | reverse complement strand
CTGTTCCGGACGACCGGCAATGTTACCGTGGTGGCGGGATGGAAAGCGCTGTTTTCCGACCCGTCGCCACAGTCAGTACAGACACTGGCTGATGGCGACGTGAGCAGTGATAACGCAGATGCCTCCCGGCTGCCGCCCCTTCAGAGCGGGCAGATTTGTCCGGTTCAGGGGGCGGAGGAAAAGCGCCTGCAGACAAAACCACCGGTACCGTACAACGACGGTACGCTGATTGCGGCGATGACGAACGCGGCGTCGTTTGTCACTGATGCTGCGCTGAAGAAGGTGCTGAAAGAAAACGCGGGGATAGGAACTGAGGCGACCCGGGCGGGGATAATCGACACCCTGATAAAACGCGGATTTATGGTAAGGGACAAAAAAGTGCTGCGTTCGACCCCGACAGGGCGAGACCTGGTGAATGCCCTGCCGGCGGCACTGACCAGCCCGGGGCTGACGGCGCTGTGGGAGCAACTGCTGGATGAGGTGGCCGCAGGCCGGGTGAGTCTTGATGATTTCATGGCGAAACAGAATGCCTGGGTGTCGCAACTGGTCAGTCAGGGAAAAGCGCAACCACTGGCGATGCAGGCCCCGCCCGGTCCACCCTGTCCGGAGTGCGGGGGGCGAACGGTGCAACGGCAGGGAAAGAATGGCGTATTTTTCGGCTGTGTCAACTATCCGGCGTGCCGGGGTATTGCGGGAAGTGGTACTGGCGGACCTGAGTTGAAAATGCCAAAAGGTTTGAAACTGACGCTGCGATAACAACTTGTTTTTCCAGACCGGGTTCTGGTAGCCTTATCGGGCTTTGATAAGAGCAGCACCCCGTGACTGCGGCCTGTTCCGGATGACCGCATGCCAGCCGGAATTTCAGTCTGAAGGGCGATCTTTACTCGAGGATCGGTCCTTAACGCGCAAGCACTCCGTGAAAACTGCGCCGGGTAATCAGGTTTTACCCCGGAGATTAGATTCTTACATCATGCTGTGGTGCAGCAATTCCATCAGAAATGGCCTCCGTTTACGGGGGCCATTTTTTTGTTGATTCGCAAAAACAATTAACGGATTGACTGTTTTTTTATCCCTGTAAAAATGAACTGGCAATCTGTCACTCACAGAGTGACCACCAATGTTCCGGTGATCTGAGAGGAACGCCTTCGGGTGATCACACACCAATGTTTCAGCAGTCTGAGAGAGACGCCTTCGGGTGACTGCACACCAATGTTTCTGCGGTTTGAGAGAGACGCCTTCGGGTAACCGCACACCAATGCCACTGTAGCCTGAGAGGTGGCGTCTTCGGACGGTACAGCCCTTTAATCTTTGGAAACGGCTGTCGCGGTGAGATCTGCTGCGATTAAGATATCTTAAACCAAGACGATCAGTGCGCTGAATGTACTGATTTCCCTGCGGGAAAACATATCCCGACAGGGATGAATGTTTTCTCAACCATACCTTTTTTATCCCTGGAGAGAACATCATGTCCGGAAATACTGACAAAAAAGAAGTGAACTACTTCAACCTTAACATCAGCGGCCTGGGCTACATCAGTAACGTACGCCAGGTGGTCAACGGTAACAGTAAGTTTACCTGCTGTACGCTGAACGCCCTGACGGGGCCGACAGATAATGCAGACTATACCCGCTTTGATGTCACTGTTGCAGGCAAGGACGCAACGAGTCTGATCAACCGTTGCCAGAAAGCCTGTGACGAAGACAAAAAAGTGATGATCAGTTTTGTGCTCAGCGGAATCAAACCGGACATCTTCACCCTGTCAAAAGGTGAGCATGCCGGCGAAAACCGCGTCAGTCTCAAAACGCGTCTTATCCGGGTGGACTGGATAAAGATTGACAAAGAGATTGTTTACAAGGCAGAAAAACCGACCTCGACTCCTCCGGTTCAGGACCAGACTCCGCAGAAGCAGTACGCGGAAAACTCATTCTGAAACCGTCATTTTAACTGACCTCTCCCTGGCGGTGACACACTTTCCG
>NZ_NAEW01000005.1 GCF_002075345.1 Citrobacter braakii | reverse complement strand
GGCGAGTCGGGGTGTCATATTCAACGTGAGAAGTGTTGATGGTGATACCACGAGCTTTTTCTTCCGGCGCGTTATCGATCTGGTCGAATGCACGAGCAGCACCGCCGTAGGTTTTAGCCAGTACGGTGGTGATTGCAGCGGTCAGGGTAGTTTTACCGTGGTCAACGTGGCCGATGGTGCCGACGTTAACGTGCGGTTTTGTACGTTCAAATTTTTCTTTAGACACGGCTATATTCCTTACTATAGTGCTCTCCCCTGGGGAGAGAGCACGGGACTTAGGTTTTAATCCTGTGGCTTATTTACCACGGGCTTCAATAACGGCCTGAGCAACGTTGTTCGGCGCATCGTCGTACTTCAGGAACTCCATGGAGTAAGAAGCACGGCCTTTGGTCAGAGAACGCAGCTGGGTTGCATATCCGAACATTTCAGACAGCGGAACTTCAGCATGGATAACAACGCCAGTGACGTTGGATTCCTGACCACGAAGCATACCACGACGGCGGCTCAAGTCACCGATTACGTCACCGGTGTTCTCTTCCGGAGTCTCTACTTCAACCTTCATGATAGGCTCAAGCAGAACTGGTTTCGCTTTCTTAAAGCCATCTTTGAAGGCGATAGAAGCGGCCAGTTTAAACGCCAGCTCAGAGGAGTCAACGTCATGGTAAGAACCGAAGTGCAGACGCACGCCCAGATCAACAACCGGGTAACCAGCCAGCGGGCCAGATTTCAGCTGTTCCTGGATGCCTTTATCAACGGCCGGGATGTATTCGCCAGGAATTACACCACCTTTGATGTCGTTGATGAACTCGTAGCCTTTCGGGTTTGAACCCGGCTCCAGCGGGTACATGTCGATAACAACATGACCGTACTGACCGCGACCACCAGACTGCTTAGCGTGTTTACCTTCGATATCGGTAACTTTCGCGCGAATCGCTTCACGGTAAGCAACCTGAGGTTTACCGACGTTCGCTTCAACGTTGAATTCACGCTTCATACGGTCAACGATGATGTCGAGGTGCAGCTCACCCATACCGGCGATAATGGTCTGGTTAGATTCTTCGTCAGTCCAAACGCGGAATGACGGGTCTTCTTTAGCCAGACGGCCCAGAGCCAGACCCATTTTTTCCTGGTCAGCTTTGGTTTTCGGTTCTACCGCGATGGAGATTACCGGCTCAGGGAATTCCATACGCTCCAGAATGATCGGGTGATCCGGGTCACACAGAGTGTCACCAGTGGTCACGTCTTTCAGACCGATAGCAGCAGCGATATCGCCCGCGCGAACTTCTTTGATCTCTTCACGTTTGTTAGCGTGCATCTGTACGATACGGCCAAAACGCTCGCGTGCAGTTTTCACTGAGTTCAGGATGGTGTCACCGGAGTTAACCACACCAGAGTACACGCGGAAGAAGGTCAGGTTACCCACGAACGGGTCGGTAGCGATTTTGAATGCCAGAGCAGCAAACGGCTCTTCATCGCTAGCATGACGCTCAGCCGGAGTATCTTTACCGTCGTCCAGAATACCGTTGATCGCAGGTACGTCGACTGGGGATGGCAGGTAATCAATTACCGCATCCAGCATCGCCTGAACACCTTTGTTCTTGAACGCAGAACCACAGGTTACCAGGATGATTTCGTTGTTCAGAACGCGCTGACGCAGAGCTTTTTTGATCTCTTCTTCAGTCAGTTCTTCACCACCCAGGTATTTCTCCATCAGCTCTTCTGAAGCTTCCGCAGCGGACTCGATCAGGTTCTGGTGCCATTCTTCAGCCAGTTCCTGCATGTCAGCCGGGATATCTTCATAAGTGAAGGTTACGCCTGCATCTTCTTCGTTCCAGTTGATGGCTTTCATTTTCACCAGGTCAACAACACCGGTGAACGCTTCTTCAGCGCCAATCGCCAACTGCAGCGGAACAGGGTTCGCGCCCAGACGGGTTTTGATCTGACCAACAACTTTCAGGAAGTTCGCACCCATACGGTCCATTTTGTTAACGAACGCAATGCGTGGAACTTTATATTTGTTTGCCTGACGCCATACGGTTTCAGACTGAGGCTGAACACCACCAACTGCGCAGTAAACCATTACTGCACCATCAAGCACACGCATGGAACGTTCTACTTCGATAGTGAAGTCAACGTGCCCCGGGGTGTCGATGATGTTTACGCGATGCGGTTCATACTGCTTAGCCATACCAGACCAGAATGCAGTAGTCGCTGCGGAGGTGATAGTAATACCACGCTCCTGCTCCTGTTCCATCCAGTCCATGGTGGCTGCGCCGTCATGAACTTCACCGATTTTATGGTTTACACCGGTGTAGAACAGAATACGTTCGGTAGTAGTGGTTTTACCGGCGTCGATGTGCGCACTGATACCGATGTTACGGTAGCGCGCGATGGGTGTTGTACGAGCCATTTGATTCCTCGTTTATCTTTTAGGCGTTCAATTTAAGTAGCCCAAAGCGGGCTGCTTACTAGAAGCGCCCGCCTGGTGACTAAAACTCCGAAGGGATTACCAACGGTAGTGTGCGAACGCCTTGTTGGCTTCTGCCATACGGTGAACGTCTTCACGTTTCTTAACTGCAGTACCTTTGTTTTCTGCAGCATCAGAAAGTTCGTTCGCCAGGCGCAGAGCCATGGATTTATCACCGCGTTTACGAGCAGCTTCAACGATCCAACGCATTGCCAGGGCATTACGGCGAACCGGACGGACTTCAACTGGAACCTGATAAGTAGAACCACCAACGCGGCGAGACTTAACTTCGACAGTCGGACGCACGTTTTCAAGGGCTACTTCAAAAGCTTCCAGGCCATCTTTACCAGAACGCTGAGCCAGGGTCTCCAGCGCGCTGTATACGATGGTTTCTGCAGTAGATTTTTTACCATCTACCATCAGGATATTTACAAATTTAGCCAGCAGCTCTGATCCGAACTTAGGATCCGGCAGAATTTTACGCTGACCAATGACGCGACGACGTGGCATGGGAATACTCCGTTGTTAATTCAGGATTGTCCAAAACTCTACGAGTTTAGTTTGACATTAATATAAAACGTTTGGCCTTACTTAACGGAGAACCATTAAGCCTTAGGACGTTTCACGCCATACTTGGAGCGTGATTGCTTACGGTCTTTAACGCCGGAGCAGTCAAGCGCACCGCGAACGGTGTGGTAACGAACACCCGGGAGGTCTTTTACACGACCGCCACGGATCAGGATCACGGAGTGCTCCTGCAGGTTGTGACCTTCACCACCGATGTAGGAAGTCACTTCAAAACCGTTAGTCAAACGCACACGGCATACTTTACGCAGTGCGGAGTTTGGTTTTTTAGGAGTGGTAGTATATACACGAGTACATACGCCACGTTTCTGCGGGCATGCTTCCAGTGCAGGCACGTTGCTCTTTGCAACTTTGCGTGCGCGTGGTTTGCGTACCAGCTGGTTAACTGTTGCCATTAAATAGCTCCTGGTTGTAGCTTTCGCTTCGTAAACACGTAATAAAACGACCTCATACAATATGAGGACGCAGAATTTTAGGTCGGTGTCGAAAAGGTGTCAAGAAATATACAACGATCCCACAATTACCAGGACATCTGGCTGGGATGCTTCACCGTAAGTCTGACGAAGTCAGTATAGCTAACCCTGACGACACTGTCTGAAATTTGACCACCTAAGCCGCGAGCTTTAATGTCTTCTTCCAGTACATAGACCTTAATGGAGGCATTTTGCAGACTTTCAAGGAAACGGCTTCCTTCTATTGCCGCGGTCACGCCATCCTGAAGCAATAAAAGTTCATCGTCTTTATCAATCAGGCGAAGAAGAGAGGAGAAATCGGTAAGCCACGCGGAACGATGTAATGTGTGCAGCATGAGTATCTCAAAACCTTAAAATGACGTCATAGTTGCCTAGCTCACGGCGTAAATCTTCCGGTTCTAACGCTGTCGCATCGACCACAAAATTAACCCCCTGCTGGAGGCCCCGCTCGCGTAATGAGGCGGCACAAAGCCAACATTGATCGATATCGTACAACCCTAACAGCTTGAAGGTTGCGATATAGTCGCGAGCCAGCACGACATCCGGTTGTTGTCCCTGGAGGATTTGAAAAACGCCATCGCCGATAAAGAATACGCCGAGGTCTTCCGTTAATGCCGATGTCGCCAGTAAGGCATCTAACCCTTCGCGGCCAGACGAACTGCCATGCGGCACGGTAGAAAAGACAAAAGCAACACGTTTCATTAAAACTGCACCACGCGATCGCAGGTCAGGGATGCCTCAGCCAGCGAACCCAGCCCGCTGAGGTTAAAACCTGATTGTAAATTAGCCCCTGCCAGTCCCAGTCGCTTCGCTTCTGTTTCATCAACGACGCCGCGACGCAACGCCGCAGCTACGCAGATATTCAGCGTCACGCCATGCTGCTGGTTCAGCTGTTGCCAGGCCCGCACCAGATCATATTCATCACTGGCAGGTGAAGTCAGGAAGTTGGCGTTATACACACCTTCACGATAGAAAAAGACGCTGCAGAGCTCATGCCCTTCTTTGAGTAACGCATGAGCAAATTGCAACGCGCTGCTCGCCTGCTGCGTGCCATAAGCTGGCCCCGTCACCATAATGGCAAAACGCATTACTTGTCTTGCCCCTGGAAATCGCCGCTTTTGAACTGACGAATATAGAGGTAAACCGTGTGCTTGGAGATGTTCAGCCGATCGGCGACCTGGTTAATGGCATCTTTAATATCGAAGATACCTTTCTCATACAGATTCAGGACAATCTGGCGATTCTTGGCATTGTTGGAAACATTACGATCGGCATTCACTTCTTCAATCGTGAATTCCAACGTTTGGGTAACCAGGTCTTCCACCGAAGAAGCGAAGTTAACGGCAGAACCCACTTCCGGGGTTTCCGGTGGGATAAAGGTATTCATTATCTGCGAGAATGGAACATCAAGGTTCATGTTGATGCACAGCAGACCAATCACGCGATGCTCACGGTTGCGAATGGCAATCGTCACCGACTTCATCAAGACACCGCTTTTCGCACGTGTGAAGTAACACTTCGACACGCTGCTATCCGCACCCGTCATATCATGCAGCATACGCAACGCAAGGTCAGTAATCGGCGAGCCAATTTTGCGGCCCGTGTGTTCACCGTTAGCAATGCGGATGGCCGAGCATTTCAAATCCTGCAAAGAGTGCAATACGATTTCACAATGGGAACCAATGAGCATCGCCAACCCGTCCACAACCGCTTCGTAGGATTTGAGGATATCGAAATCGGTTTGATCGAAAGGACGTTGATCCAGTAAATCTAGCTCACTGGTTTCGTTGGTTAAAAGCGACCTGGACATGAAAAAAAGCACTCCTTTTCAGGAGCCTGTCGTTATGTTGTCAGGGCAGGCTCATCACTATTATAGGGGCATCTAAAGTAATACAGCGCACAAGGCGCTTTCCAGTATTAATTATATCCTGTCGATAATAAAAAACCGCCGCCCTGTGGGCGGCGGTATCTGGTTACTTACTTTTTGCTGCTGTCCGCAGCTTTAGCTGCCGGTGCAGCATCTGGCTGCGCATCGGCTTTCGGTGCCGGTTTGATGTCTAACAGTTCAACATCAAAGACCAGCGTAGAGTTAGCCGGAATGCCCGGTACGCCGGTTTTGCCGTAAGCCAGATCCGGCGGGATAACCAGCTGGATTTTGCCGCCTTTCTTGATGTTTTTCAGGCCTTCGGTCCAGCCAGGGATAACACCGTCAAGACGGAAAGAGAGCGGCTCACCGCGGGTATAAGAGTTATCAAACTCTTTACCATCAATCAGCGTACCTTTGTAGTTGACTACCACGGTATCGCTATCTTTCGGTGCAGCGCCGGTACCTTCTTTCTCTACTTTATAGACCAGGCCAGTAGAAGAGGTTTTAACGCCCTTCTCTTTAGCAAATTTCTCGCGGTAAACTTTACCTTTGGCTTCATTGTCAGCCGCGTCTTTTTCCATTTTCGCCTGAGCGGAGCTCTTCACGCGTGCTTCAAACGCCTGCAGAGTTTGTTCGATTTCCTGGTCAGACAGTTTGCTCTTGTCTGCAAACGCATCCTGAACGCCAGCGATCAGCTGATCTTTATCCAGTTTGATGCCCAGTTTTTCCTGCTCTTTCAGAGAGTTTTCCATATAACGACCCAGGGACGCGCCCAGCGCGTAAGCGGCTTTTTGGTCGTCATTCTTGAATGCTGCTTTGCTGTCAGCAGTAGCGGCTGGTTTCGCAGCGTCAGCAGCGAAGGTGATCGGGGCATGCAGAGCAACAGCCATTGTGGTCGCCAGCAGCGTTACTTTAAACAGTGATTTCATCCATATCTCCAGGGCCGGGGCATCTCACCCCAAGGTTAGCTAACATAAAAATGTACTATAAAGCGTTGCAGAACAAATCAACATACGGGCACGCCCTATTATCACCACTTTTCAGACTCTTTTTGTTTAAATTAGTTTCGTGACCGAAGATTGAGTGCTGTGCAAACAGGCAAAGTTAAGTAGAATTCGCCGCAGTCCGCGATCTGCCGGAGAAAAAAGAAAGAGGTGAATCATGCAGGATACAACAATGGAAACTCGCCTGGCTGAACTGGAAAGTCGCCTGGCATTTCAGGAGATAACCATTGAAGAGCTCAACGTGACGGTGACCGCGCATGAACTGGAAATGGCAAAACTCCGCGACCATCTGCGTTTATTGACGGAGAAGCTCAAGGCAACGCAGCCGTCCCACATCGCGTCGCAGTCTGAAGAGACCCCGCCGCCACATTATTGAGACATAAAAAAAGCGGGATATTCCCGCTTTTTTTTATGCCATATACTGATTAGTGGCAACCGCAACCGCCGCCGTTACCTTTACCGCCACCGCCGCAGCAGCCTTCGCCACCGTGCTCGTGACCATGGTCGTGACCGTGACCACCGCAGCAACCGTCATGACCGTGGTCATGATCGTGGTCGTGACCGTGCGCACCGTGAACGTGGCCGTGAGCCAGCTCTTCTTCGGTCGCTTCGCGGATAGCGACAACTTCTACGTTGAATTTCAGATTCTGGCCAGCCAGCATGTGGTTACCGTCAACCACAACGTGGTCGTCTTCTACTTCGGTAATTTCTACTGGTACTGGACCCTGGTCAGTTTCAGCCAGGAAACGCATGCCAACCTGCAGTTCATCAACGCCCATGAAGACGTCTTTAGGAACGCGCTGCACCAGGTTTTCGTCGTATTGACCGTATGCGTCGTTTGCGCCAACAGCAACATCGAATTTGTCGCCAACTTCATGACCGTCCAGCGCTGTTTCCAGGCCAGAAATCAGGGAACCGTGACCATGCAGGTAGTCCAGCGGTGCACTCACCGGAGACTCATCAACCAACACACCGTCTTCTGTACGTACCTGATAGGCCAGGCTGACCACCAGGTCCTTTGCTACTTTCATGATATCTCCTGAGCATGGAAAGAATAGTGGCGCAGATTGTAGCGGAATTCTGCACCCGTGTACCCTCTAGCTTAAAAAAAGCTGCGCCATATCGCTAGTCCGGATGAAAAATCCCGATCACTTGCTCTTCTTTGCGAACGTGCTCGCGCGCCTCTTTATCCGCTTCCCGCATCTGATAACCGCACTTAACACACTCAACAATATCGATATTATTTTCGCGCCACATCGCCAGCGTATCCTGCGCCTGGCAGGACGGACATTTTGCGCCTGCGATAAAACGTTTACGAATTGCCATGGTTACCTCTACTCAAATTCATCCCAGCCATCCAGTTGACGTCGCTCTTGCTGCATCTCTCGTTGGAAAATCTCCTCAAGCTCGCGCCGGGCTTCCCTGGCTCGGGAGATTTGTACCGTATCCGTGTGCATGGGGATCAGTTCCCGCAACATGCGCATATCCAGCCGCCGAAAATGCAGCTGAGCGCGCTGAGCCTGGTGCGGATGCATCCCTAGCGTAACCAGCGTTTTTCGCCCCAACTCCAGCGCACTGGAAAATGTTTCGCGGGAAAACTGCGTCACACCAGCCTGTAATAACTCATGCGCCTCTACACGTCCGCGCGCACGCGCAAGAATATGCAAATGCGGAAAATACTGTTGGCACAGCGCCACCAGCTTCATAGTGTCTTCAGGTTCATTACAGGTAATAACAATAGACTGTGCGGCTTCTGCACCCGCGGAACGCAACAGATCCACCTGCGTGGCATCACCGTAATAGACCTTATAGCCATATTTGCGCATTAAATTCACTGCGCTGATATCTCTTTCCAGGACGGTAATACGCATTTTATTGGCCATCAACAGACGACCAATAACCTGACCAAAGCGCCCAAAACCCACCACAATCACCTGCGGTTTATCATCTTCCACCCAGGGTTTTTCATCTTCTTCATCCGTGCCGTTAAACTGGCGGGAGAGCCATTTATCAATCAACTTCATCACCAGCGGCGTGGTCATCATCGACAGCGTGACGGTCACCAACAACAGCGCCATTTGGTCACCCTGAAACAGCCGTTGGGAAGAGGCCGTTGAAAACAGCACGAAAGCGAATTCACCGCCCTGGCTTAAAACCCCGGCAAACTGCATCCGTTCTGAGCTTCTCATGCCGTTAAGACGCGCCAGTACATACAGCACCAGCATTTTTACGACCACCAGCACCATCACGCTCGCCGCCACCCACAAAATATGGGTATAGAGCACGCCAAGGTTAAGCGACATACCTACGGAGATAAAAAACAGGCCAAGCAACAGGCCTTTAAACGGATCGATTGCCGTTTCCAGCTCATGTCGGTATTCGCTTTCCGCCAGCAGAACGCCCGCGATAAAGGTCCCCAGCGCCATCGACAGACCCAGCGCATCCATAAATAAAGCAGAACCCAGCACTAACAGCAGCGTGGCGGCGGTGAACACTTCCCGCACGCCAGAATCCGCAATAAAGCGGAAAACCGGACGCAGCAAATAGCGCCCACCAATCAGCATGCCGGCAAAGGCCAGCACCTTCATCCCCACTTTGATCCAGTCAAAATGTTCGTCAGCAGACCCCGCCAGCAGCGGAACCAGCGCCAACGCGGGGATCACCGCCAGATCCTGAAACAGCAACACCGAAAAGCCCAGCTGTCCGGATTCACTGCGATTCATGCCCTTTTCGCGCATCAACTGTAGCGCCATAGCAGTCGATGACATCGCCAGACCAATGCCGCCAACCACTGCTGCCTGCCAGGAGAACGCTGTAAGCATCAGTAGCCCTGCCAGCACGACCGCGCTTAGCATCACCTGCGCGGCGCCGACGCCAAAAATTGAACGCCGCAATTGCCACAGTTTGGCTGGATTAAGTTCCAGCCCAATGATGAACATCAGAAAAACTACGCCCAGTTCGGAAAAGTGTAAGATTTCATCCACATCGCTGATGAACCCTAATCCCCATGGGCCGATAGCAATCCCCGCCAGCAAGTAACCCAGCACCGGACCGATACCCAGCTTTGAGGCCAGCGGAACTGCAGCCACCGCCGCGAAGAGGAACAACACGCCGGCTGTCAATAAATCAGAACCTTCCATCAGCGGCCTCCCACAGGGATCGGATTCGCCAGCCAGTCACCATACGCTTTCGCATGGCTGTCCAGCTCCTGCTTCGTTTGCCGTCTGGCCCAGTAGACAATGATAGGGCTCATCCAGTGCATGCGGCACATACCGGCCGTTAGCTCAAAAGGGCGCAGTACATCGCTCATTGGATAACGGTTTAGCGCGTCATAGCGGTAGGCGCTTTCCGGCTCGCCGGTAGTGATAACGCTCCGCCAGTACTTTCCCGCCAGTTGATTCCCCCCGGGGCCGCTGGCAAATCCTCGGCTCAGTACACGGTCAAGCCACTCCTTTAACAACGCCGGGCAGCTATAGGTGTAGAGCGGATGCTGAAAAACAATCACATCATGCTCGCGCAGCAGCGCCTGCTCATGCGGAATGTCGATAAAAAAGTCAGGATAGTGCGCGTACAGGTCGTGCACGGTAACATTGCTGAGCTGCATGGCCGGTTTAAGCAGCACCCGGTTCGCGACCGAGTCCTGAGATTCCGGATGGGCATACAGCAGCAAGACTTTCGCTGGCTGGAACATCATCCCCCTCCCGGTTTTGTCTTTTGTCTATTTTCGACGTTTTGGGCTACCATTGCGCCTCGGTGCGGCAAATGGCCCACACATTACATTATCATAATGATAAATTAACATAGTCTGAACATACGGCGCCTTATGATTGTTTTCTCATCGTTACAAATTCGTCGCGGCGTGCGCGTCTTGCTGGAAAATGCCACGGCCACCATTAATCCAGGGCAGAAAGTTGGCCTGGTAGGTAAAAATGGCTGCGGTAAATCTACTCTGCTGGCATTGCTGAAAAATGAACTCAGCGCCGACGCCGGAGGATTTACCTATCCGGGAAACTGGCAGCTCGCGTGGGTTAATCAGGAAACGCCTGCGTTGCCACAGCCGGCGTTGGAGTATGTGATTGACGGCGACCGCGAGTATCGTCAACTGGAAGCACAGTTGAACGATGCCAACGAACGTAACGATGGACACGCCATTGCCACCGTCCATGGCAAGCTGGATGCCATCGACGCCTGGACTGTGCGCTCACGCGCCGCCAGCCTGCTGCATGGCCTCGGCTTCTCCAACGAACAGCTTGAACGTCCCGTCAGCGATTTTTCCGGTGGCTGGCGTATGCGTCTCAACCTGGCTCAGGCGCTGATTTGCCGTTCAGACCTGCTGCTGCTCGATGAACCGACCAACCACCTCGATCTCGACGCGGTGATCTGGCTGGAAAGATGGCTGAAAAGCTATCAGGGCACGCTGATTTTGATCTCCCACGACCGCGACTTCCTCGACCCGGTGGTGGATAAAATTATTCATATCGAACAGCAAACGATGTTCGAGTACACCGGCAACTACAGCGCGTTTGAAATCCAGCGTGCGACCCGCCTCGCACAGCAACAGGCAATGTACGAAAGCCAGCAGGAGCGCGTGGCGCATCTGCAAAGCTATATCGATCGTTTCCGCGCCAAAGCCACCAAAGCAAAGCAGGCGCAGAGCCGTATCAAAATGCTGGAACGCATGGAGCTGATTGCCCCTGCGCACGTGGACAACCCGTTCCACTTCAGCTTCCGCGAGCCGGAAAGCCTGCCGAACCCGCTGTTAAAGATGGAAAAGGTCAGCGCCGGCTACGGCGACCGCGTCATTCTCGATTCGATCAAACTGAATCTGGTGCCGGGGTCTCGCATCGGCCTGCTCGGACGCAACGGCGCGGGTAAATCTACGCTGATTAAGCTGCTGGCCGGCGAACTGGCTCCCATCAGCGGCGAGATTGGCCTGGCAAAAGGCATCAAGCTGGGTTACTTCGCACAGCACCAGCTGGAGTTTTTACGCGCCGATGAATCACCTATACAGCACCTGGCACGCATGGCGCCGCAGGAGCTGGAGCAGAAACTGCGAGACTACCTCGGCGGATTCGGCTTCCAGGGCGATAAAGTCAGCGAAGAGACTCGCCGCTTCTCCGGTGGAGAAAAAGCACGTCTGGTGCTGGCATTGATCGTCTGGCAGCGCCCGAACCTGCTGCTGCTTGATGAACCGACCAACCACCTGGATTTGGATATGCGTCAGGCGCTGACCGAAGCGCTGATCGATTTCGAAGGCGCACTGGTTGTGGTCTCGCACGACCGTCACCTGATTCGCTCTACTACCGATGACCTCTATCTGGTGCACGACAAGAAAGTCGAGCCGTTTGATGGCGATCTTGAGGATTATCAGCAGTGGCTGAGCGATGTGCAAAAACAGGAAAACCAGAGCGACGAACCGGTAAAAGAGAGCGTTAACAGCGCCCAGGCACGTAAAGACCAGAAGCGTCGCGAAGCTGAACTACGCACCCTGACGCAACCGCTACGTAAAGAGATTTCCCGCCTGGAAAAAGAGATGGAGAAACTGCACGCACAGCTGGCGCAGGCGGAAGAAAAACTCGGCGATAGCGAACTGTACGACCAAAGCCGCAAAGCCGAACTCACAGCATGCTTGCAGCAGCAGGCCAGTGCGAAATCCGGACTGGAAGAGTGCGAGATGGCCTGGCTGGAGGCTCAGGAACAGCTTGAGCAGATGCTGGCCGAGTAATCATGAGTGCCGGATAAGGCGAAGCCGCCATCCGGCACTATAGCCGATGATTGCCTGCTGACTGACTCGCGACAAAATCACATATTGGCTAACCCGCACGCGCTGTGCGCGGTATAGTTATTCTTTCCGATTATTAATTGCTCTGGTGTTATGGTTGAAATCACGTCCACAGAAATAACTCCACCTACCGACGATTCTCGAGAATTCCGTCCGATGCGCGGTATCAGTAACCGCCATCTGCAGACGATGCTACCGCGTTTAATTCGCCGCAAGGTGAAATTCGACGCCCACTGGCAGCGTCTGGAATTGCCCGACGGTGATTTTGTCGATCTGGCATGGAGTGAAGATCCGCAACAGGCGAAACACAAACCGCGCCTGGTGGTTTTTCACGGTCTGGAAGGCAGTCTGAACAGCCCGTACGCACATGGCCTGATTGAAGCAGCGCAAAAGCGCGGCTGGCTGGGCGTTGTGATGCATTTTCGCGGCTGCAGCGGCGAACCCAATCGTCTGAACCGTATTTATCACTCCGGTGAGACAGAAGATGGCACCTGGTTTTTACACTGGCTGGCTCGTGAGTTCGGTCGCGTGCCGACCGCGGCGGTAGGCTATTCGCTCGGTGGAAACATGCTGGCCTGCCTGCTGGCAAAAGAAGGTACTGAGATTCCAATTGATGCCGCGGTTATCGTTTCCGCGCCTTTCGTGCTGGAAGCCTGTAGTTACCATATGGACAAGGGATTCTCCCGGGTCTATCAGCGCTACCTGCTAAACCTGTTGAAAGCCAATGCCTCGCGCAAGCTAGAGGCATATCCAGGCTCGCTGCCGGTGAGTCTGGGCCAGTTGAAATCTCTGCGTCGCATTCGCGATTTTGACGATTTGATCACCGCTAAAATCCATGGTTTCGCCGATGCTATAGACTATTACCGTCAGTGTAGCGCTATGCCGTTGCTCAACCAGATCGCCAAACCCACGCTGATTATCCATGCCAAAGACGATCCGTTTATGGATCATCACGTGATCCCTAAACCGGAAAATCTGCCCTCACAGGTAGAGTATCAACTGACGGAACACGGCGGCCACGTCGGATTCATTGGCGGCACGGTGCGCCGTCCTGAGATGTGGCTGGAATCCAGAATCCCGGACTGGCTGACAACGTATCTGGAGGCATCATCATGATCATCCCCTGGCAAGATATCTCCCCGGACGCGCTGGACAATCTGATTGAAAGCTTTGTCTTGCGCGAAGGCACCGATTATGGTGAACATGAACGCTCGCTCGAACAAAAAGTCGCCGACGTCAAACGCCAACTACAATCTGGTGAAGCCGTGCTGGTATGGTCCGAACTGCATGAAACGGTCAACATTATGCCGAGGAAGCAGATTCACGAGTAATCCGTAGCCGACGGCCGACTATAATAAAAATTCAACCTATTCATGGAGTTGTTATGTCTGCCAAACATCCGGTGATTGCGGTAACAGGGTCCAGCGGCGCGGGGACCACCACCACCAGCCTCGCGTTTCGTAAAATTTTCGCGCAGTTAAATTTGCGCGCCGCCGAGGTGGAAGGTGACAGTTTTCATCGTTATACCCGTCCGGAAATGGACATGGCGATTCGCAAAGCGCGCGATGCCGGGCGGCATATCAGCTATTTCGGCCCCGAAGCTAATGACTTCGGTCTGCTGGAGCAAACCTTCATCGAATACGGCCAGACGGGCAAAGGTCAGTCGCGAAAATATCTGCACACCTACGATGAGGCCGTACCGTGGAATCAGGTTCCGGGTACATTTACGCCCTGGCAGCCGCTGCCTGAACCGACGGATGTCCTGTTCTATGAAGGACTGCACGGCGGCGTCGTAACCCCACAGCAAAACGTGGCCCGGCATGTCGATCTGCTGGTTGGCGTAGTGCCGATCGTGAACCTGGAATGGATTCAGAAGCTGACCCGCGATACCAGCGAGCGGGGACACTCGCGCGAAGCGGTGATGGACTCGGTGGTGCGCTCAATGGACGATTACATCAATTACATTACGCCGCAGTTTTCCCGTACGCATATTAACTTCCAGCGCGTACCGACCGTCGATACCTCCAACCCCTTTGCCGCCAAAAGTATTCCATCACTGGATGAAAGCTTTGTCGTGATTCATTTTCGGAACCTGGAAGGGATCGACTTCCCGTGGCTACTGGCCATGCTGCAGGGATCATTCATTTCCCATATCAATACGTTGGTTGTTCCGGGCGGGAAAATGGGTCTGGCGATGGAATTGATTATGCTGCCGCTGGTCCAGCGACTGATGGAAGGCAAAAAGATAGAGTAGGGTGTTATTTTGCCGGATGGCGGCTGATGCCTTATCCGGCCTACGCGTTTATATCCTGTAGGCCTGATAAGTGAAACGCCATCAGGCATGACATCACGAAGCAGCAACCACTTCATAGGAGTGGGTAATGTTCACCGCCTTTTCCAGCATCAGCGCCACAGAGCAATATTTTTCCGCAGAGAGATCGACTGCGCGCGAAACGGACGCATCTTTCAGATCGTTACCCGTTACGATGAAATGCAGGTTAATGTGGGTAAACAGGCGCGGCGCTTCATCACGACGCTCTGAGGTCAGTTTCACTTCGCAGTTGGTCACATCCTGACGACCTTTTTGCAGGATCGAAACCACATCAATTGCGCTGCAACCGCCCGCAGCCATTAATACCATTTCCATCGGGCTCGGCGCTTTATCACCGGAGTTACCGTCCATCAAAATTTGGTGACCAGAGGCGGACTCACCGAGGAAGGTTAACCCCTCAACCCACTTTACACGCGCTTGCATATTTCGTAACTCCAATGTTTCAATTTTCCTGACAGATTACGCGTACATAACAATTCTCGCAACGGAAGGCGACCTGCGTCATGCTGAAGCGAGACACCAGGAGACACACGGCGAAAGCTATGCTAAAACAGTCAGGATGCTACAGTAATACATTGACGTACTGCATGTATGCAGAGGACATCACATTACAGGCTGCAGTTAATTTTTGACAGCCCCTTTCCCAGGTAGCGGGAAGCATATTTTTGCAAACCCAGAGGCAGCGTCGTTTTCTGGCTCTGGAGACAGCTTATAACAGAGGATAACCGCGCATGGTGCTTGGCAAACCGCAAACAGACCCGACTCTCGAATGGTTCTTGTCTCATTGCCATATTCATAAGTACCCATCGAAGAGCACGCTGATTCACCAGGGTGAAAAAGCGGAAACGTTGTATTACATCGTTAAAGGCTCAGTGGCAGTGCTGATCAAAGATGAAGAAGGGAAAGAAATGATCCTTTCTTATCTGAATCAGGGCGATTTTATTGGTGAATTAGGCCTCTTCGAAGAAGGTCAGGAACGTAGCGCCTGGGTACGTGCCAAAACCGCATGTGAAGTCGCTGAAATTTCATACAAAAAATTTCGCCAATTAATCCAGGTCAACCCGGATATTCTGATGCGCCTGTCTTCACAGATGGCTCGTCGCCTGCAGGTCACGTCTGAAAAAGTCGGCAACCTTGCCTTCCTCGACGTAACGGGTCGTATCGCGCAGACTCTGCTGAATCTGGCGAAACAGCCTGATGCGATGACCCACCCGGACGGCATGCAGATTAAAATCACCCGTCAGGAAATCGGCCAGATCGTTGGCTGCTCCCGTGAGACCGTTGGTCGTATTCTGAAGATGCTGGAAGATCAGAACCTGATCTCCGCACACGGTAAGACCATCGTCGTCTACGGCACCCGTTAACCCCATCGAAGTGGCGCGTTACTCAGTGATGCGCCACTTTTGTTTACACCGATGTGGCGAAGACTGATATACCATCCAGAGATCAACTACGCACTACGGCAGACGCTGGTGCTATGTTTACCTGTGGCTGTTGGTCTGATCATCGGTCAGCTTCATCTGGGACTCCTCTTCTCCCTGGTCCCTGCCTGTTGCAACATTGCCGGCCTTGATACCCCGCACAAGCGCTTTTTCAAACGTTTAGCTATTGGCGCGTCTTTGTTTGCCGGTTGCAGTCTGATCATGCAGTTGCTGCTGGCACAGGCCATACCGCTGCCGCTTATCCTCACCGGACTGACGCTGATTCTTGGCGTAACCGCCGAGCTAAGCCCTCTGCATGCCCGACTGTTACCGGCCTCACTTATCGCCGCGATTTTCACGCTAAGCCTGGTCGGGAACATGCCCGTCTGGGAACCGTTGCTGATCTATGCGCTGGGCACGTTATGGTACGGCCTGTTCAACTGGTTCTGGTTCTGGATGTGGCGCGAGCAGCCGCTCCGTGAATCGCTCAGCTTGTTGTACCGTGAATTAGCCGATTACTGTGAGGCCAAGTACAGCCTGCTGACCCAGCATGCCGATCCGGAAAAAGCGCTACCTCCCCTGCTGGTTCGCCAGCAGAAAGCGGTGGATCTGATTACCCAGTGCTACCAGCAAATGCATATGCTGTCGGCGCATCGCAACAACGATTACAAGCGCCTGCTGCGTGCCTTTCAGGAGGCACTGGACTTGCAGGAGCATATTTCCGTCAGCCTCCACCAGCCGGAAGAGGTGCAAAAGCTGGTCGAACGTAGCCACGCCGAACAGGTGATTCGCTGGAATGCGCGCACCGTCGCCGAACGCCTCCGGGTACTGGCCGATGATATTTTGTATCACCGCTTGCCGACCCGTTTCTCGATGGACAAGCAGATTGGCACGCTGGAGAAAATCGCCAACCAGCACCCGGACAATCCGGTGGGACAATTTTGCTACTGGCACTTCAGCCGTATTGCCCGCGTGCTACGCACCCAGCGACCGCTGTACGCCCGAGATTTAATGGCGGACAAGCAGCGTCGGTTGCCGCTGATCCCGGCCCTGAAAAACTATCTGTCGTTGAAATCGCCAGCGCTGCGTAATGCTGGACGCATCAGTGTCATGCTGAGTATCGCCAGCCTGATGGGCAGCGCTTTACACCTGCCAAAGCCTTACTGGATTTTGATGACGATCCTGTTCGTCACGCAAAATGGCTACGGAGCAACCCGGGTACGTATTTTACACCGTTCAGCAGGAACGCTCGTTGGACTGGTCATTGCCGGGGTCACCCTGCACTTTCATATTCAGGAAGGTTACACGCTGGCAGGCATGCTGCTGATTACCCTGGGTAGCTATCTGATCATGCGCAAAAACTACGGCTGGGCTACCGTCGGCTTTACGGTCACGGCGGTATACACCCTGCAACTGCTGACGCTGAACGGAGAGCAGTTTATCGTGCCGCGGTTTGTCGATACGGTTATTGGCTGCTTAATCGCCTTTGGCGGTACACTCTGGCTGTGGCCGCAGTGGCAGAGCGGCCTGCTGCGTAAGAACGCCCATGATGCGTTAGAAGCCGATCAGGAGGCCATTCGCCTGATCCTCAGTAACGATCCGCAGGCCACGCCGCTGGCGTATCAACGCATGCGGGTCAATCAGGCGCATAACACGTTGTTCAACTCACTGAACCAGGCGATGCAGGAGCCAGGATTCAACTCGCACTACCTGGCGGACATGAAACTGTGGGTCACGCATAGCCAGTTCATCGTCGAGCACATCAACGCGATGACCACACTGGCAAGGGAACATACAATGCTGACGCCGGATTTAGCGCAGCGGTATCTGGAATCCTGTGAAATTGCGCTCCAGCGCTGTCAGCAGCGGCTGGAATATGACGGACCGGGAAGCTCAGGCGATGTGAATATTCTCGAAGCGCCAGAGATGCTGTCCCACGGTCCGTTAAGCACCCTTGAGCAGCATCTGCAACGGATACTGGGGCATCTGAACACCATGCACACCATTTCGTCGGTAGCATGGCGTCAGCGACCGCACCACGGAATCTGGCTGAGCCGCCGTCTGCGGGACATGAAAGGTTAAGATCGACTGCCGGATGCGCTGTGCTTATCCGGCAACAGGTAATCAGGCAACGACTTTCGCTACCGCTTGTGCGAAACGCTGCATCCCTTCATCGATATCCGCCTGCTCAACTACCAGCGACGGCGCGAAACGCATCACGTCCGGTCCGGCGTTGAGTACCATCACCCCTTCGTGCGCGGCGGCATACAGGAAATCGCGCGCCCGGCCTTTAAACTGCGGCTTCAGCTCGGCGCCAATCAGCAGCCCCATCCCGCGAATATCGCTGAAAATGTCGAACTGTTGATCAATTTTGTGCAAATGTTGGACAAACGCCTGACGTTTAGCCTGAATACCTTCCAACACTTCCGGCGTGTTGATGATATCAAACGCGGCCCCCGCAACTGCGCAGGCCAGCGGATTGCCACCATAAGTGGAACCGTGCGAACCCACGTGAAATGCGGAGGCAATCTCTTGGGTGGTCAGCACCGCGCTCACCGGGAAGCCGCCGCCGAGAGCCTTCGCGCTGGTGAGGATATCCGGCGTCACGCCGTAGTGCATATAGGCAAACAGATCGCCGGTACGGCCCATCCCGCTCTGCACTTCATCCAATACCAATAGCGCCTGGTGTTGGTCGCAAAGTTCACGCAAACCTTGCAGGAATTCCGGCGTTGCCGCAGTGACGCCACCCTCCCCCTGAATAGGCTCAACCACCACTGCACAGGTGTGATCGTCCATCACCGCTTTGACCGCATGCAGATCGTTAAACGGTACATGGATGATATCTGCTGGTTTTGGTCCAAAGCCGTCAGAGTATTTCGGCTGCCCGCCGACGGACACGGTAAACAGCGAACGACCGTGAAACGCATTATGGAAGGCAATGATTTTGGTTTTGAACGGGCTATGGCGCACGCAGGCATAGTGGCGCGCCAGCTTAAAGGCGGTTTCGTTAGCTTCGGTACCCGAATTCATGAACAGCACGCGCTCGGCGAAGGTCGCATCAATGATTTTACGGCCCAGGCGCAACGCCGGTTCGTTGGTGAAAACGTTGCTGGTATGCCACAGGGTTTCACCCTGGGTTTTTAACGCCTCCACCAGGGCCGGATGGCAATGCCCTAGTGCAGTAACTGCAATGCCGCCCGCGAAATCAACATACTCTTTGCCCTGTTGATCCCAGACTCGACTCCCTTTCCCTTTTACCGGGATAAACTCAGCCGGTGCATAAATCGGCAGAATCACTTCATCGAATGTCGCGCGCGTAATTGCAGTTTGTTCAGTTGCCATGTCATTGCCACCCTGTTAAGCAGAAATGTTAGTGAAATTATAATCACAAAATATGAATAAAAAATCACTGAATAGCAACCACAAATCACCGATTGAGGAAATTAGCCAGCAGTTGATGCCCCTGTTCGCTGAGAATACTCTCCGGGTGAAACTGCACACCTTCCATATCCCACTCGCGGTGACGAATGCCCATAATCTCCTGCGTTTCACTCCAGGCCGTCACCTCAAAGCAGTCAGGAAGCGTCGCGGGGGCAACCACCAGAGAATGGTAGCGCGTCACCGTTAATGGGTTGGCGAGCCCCTGAAAAACACCCTGCCCGTTATGCGTAATTGGCGAGGTTTTACCGTGCATCACTTGAGCTGCCCGAACCACTGTCGCGCCAAAGGCCTGCGCCATAGCCTGATGTCCCAGACAAACACCCAGCAGGGGCGTCTTGCCCGCGAAATGACGAATAACATCCAATGAGATACCAGCGTCATCCGGCGTGCAGGGGCCTGGGGATATTACGATTTTTTGTGGGCTTAGCGCGTCGATTTGCGCCAGCGTCAGTTCGTCGTTGCGCCTGACAAGGACATCAGCGCCCAGTTCGCAGAAGTATTGGTACAGGTTCCAGGTAAAAGAATCATAGTTATCGATAAGCAGGATCATGGCGGCTCCGGTACATAAGAACCGCGCTATTCTACTCAGTTTCCGGGGCTTCGCTTACCACTTTACGAAATATCGCCCGAAGCGCAGACAGGTCACCCATCGCCCCACTCTGATTAGCCAGGTTCCACTCCTCAACCGGAATGTCATCCCAGCTCAACATATACCCAGCATGAATCGCTAACTGTTCGAAGAAAATTCGCTGCGCCAGACCGCTGCCAATACGAAACGGATGCAGCATGTTGATTTCGCAATAATAGTGCGCAAGACGATCCACAAACTTATCTTCCGGTAACCCCACCAACCAGGACTCGTCTTCCAGGTCCTGCATCAGCGCATTGCCCTCTTTCTCGATATAAGCGAAATGACAAAAGCGGGTATCGCCCTGGTAAATATCCACTTCTCGCAGATGTCCCGCCCAGTCAAAAATATCCCGATACAGTTGGCGATGAATGGCGCACAGATGCGGCAAGCCCCGTTTAAGCGGGCCTAATTCGATAGTGGCCGCACGCAGCGCCGTCAGTTCATACGCCGCCTGCGCCAGGCGCTGCGCCTGATGAATCCCCAGACGGTTACGCATGACATTCAGGCCCGGATACAAATAGGGATCGCGTCCATCACCGAATTTATCGCTCATAGTGCCCCCTCAACTCTTCAAGACGCGCCAGGGCGTCTTCCGTGCTCAGAGTTACCCGTGGAATATCTACCCCTTCCAACCGCCGACTGGCCTGGAAATTGGCATTTCGCCGTTGTTCCCAGAGTCTGGACTTTTGTTTATCGGTGAGTTTTTTCACGTGACCTCCCTGAATGAGCCGACACTTGCCACAAGTATAAGCGGCAATTTCAGGTTACGCAGAGAAGGGGAAGAACGCGGACAAGAACTGCCCGCGCAAAAGACGTTTACGGCAGGACTTTGGCAGACAGGATAACAATCGGTTTTGACGGGACATTCTGGTAAGGACCAACATCATGGGTCTGCACCTGAGAGATCTTATCCGCGACATCCATACCTTTCACAACTTTACCGAAGACCGCATACCCAAAGTCGCGCTGGCCGTGATCGAGGAACGCATTGTCTGCAATGTTGATAAAGAACTGGCTGGTCGCGCTGTCTTTATCTGCTGTACGCGCCATGGCAATCGTGCCGCGGGTATTACGCAGTCCGTTATCAGCTTCATTCTTGATTGGCGGGTTAGGTTTCTTCTGCTGCATCTGCTCGGTAAAACCGCCGCCCTGCACCATGAAGCCAGGGATCACGCGGTGGAACGTGGTGTTGTTATAGAAACCGCTGTTGACATAATCGACAAAGTTTTGCACTGAAACCGGGGCTTTCTGACTGTTCAGCTCCAGCTCAATGTTACCGGCAGAGGTTGTCAGCAGGACATGCGGGTCACCTTTTGCTGCCAGTGCTGCGGGAGAAAGAGCAGAAAGAGCGAGAACAGCTGCAACAGCCGCCAGAGTCGATTTGAGCATGAGAATTCCTTAACAAGAGCAGAAATGAAGCAAGTGAATTGATTCTAAAGAGCCTTCAAGAACAAGGCCATCCCTTTACTTAATTTTACGTACTTGAAACAAATGTAACCTTATAGCCTCAAGATTCAATGCGATCTAGATCACATAAAAAAATGTAACGTAGCAAGTAATTACCAATAAACATTTAAATGCATCACTAAAGCGCCTAAAATCTGCCCGCTCACGGCGCAGTCAATGCGCCTAACACTTCTATACAGGCCAGTCATGACTAACAGCAATCGCATCAAGCTCACATGGATTAGCTTTCTCTCCTACGCCCTGACAGGCGCGTTGGTAATTGTCACCGGGATGGTGATGGGAAACATCGCAGATTACTTCCATTTGCCCGTTTCCAGTATGAGTAACACCTTCACCTTTCTGAATGCCGGCATTCTGATCTCTATTTTTCTGAATGCATGGCTGATGGAAATTGTGCCACTGAAAACCCAGTTGCGCTTTGGCTTTATCCTGATGGTTCTGGCGGTCGCCGGACTGATGCTCAGCCATAGCCTGGCCTTGTTCTCAGCCGCCATGTTTGTACTGGGTCTGGTGAGCGGTATCACCATGTCGATTGGTACGTTCCTGGTGACTCAGATGTACGAAGGTCGCCAGCGCGGTTCCCGCCTGCTGTTTACTGACTCCTTCTTCAGCATGGCCGGCATGATTTTCCCGATGGTGGCAGCATTCCTGTTAGCGCGCAGCATCGAATGGTATTGGGTTTATGCCTGCATCGGCCTGGTATACGTCGCCATTTTCCTGCTGACCTTCGGCTGCGAATTCCCGGCGCTGGGTAAACACGCGCAGCAACCGGACGCGCCAGTGGTAAAAGAAAAATGGGGCATTAGCGTGCTGTTCCTGGCGATCGCCGCGCTGTGCTACATCCTCGGTCAGTTGGGCTTTATCTCCTGGGTGCCGGAATACGCCAAAAGTCTGGGCATGAGCCTGAACGACGCAGGTAAACTGGTCAGCGACTTCTGGATGTCTTACATGGTTGGCATGTGGGCATTTAGCTTTATCCTGCGTTTCTTCGATTTGCAGCGCATCCTGACCGTACTGGCGGGTGTGGCTACCGTCCTGATGTATCTGTTTATCACCGGTACGCCGGAGCATATGCCGTGGTTCATTCTGACGTTGGGCTTCTTCTCCAGCGCGATTTATACCACCATCATTACCCTCGGCTCCCTGCAGACGAAGGTCGCATCACCTAAACTGGTTAACTTCGTTCTGACCTGTGGCACCATCGGTACTATGCTCACCTTCGTGGTCACTGGCCCTATCGTGGCGCACAGCGGTCCGCTGGCGGCATTGCAGACGGCTAACGGCTTGTATGCGGTCGTATTCGTGATGTGCTTTATTCTTGGGTTCGTCACGCGTCATCGCCAGCATAACGCACCCGCAACACATTAATCTGAGTGCCGGATGGCGATGCTAACGCATCTTATCCGGCCTACAAGACAAGCTGTTTGTAGGCCGGATAAGGCGCAGACGCCCTCCGGCCTATTCCCGCGCCCTCTTCTTTCTCTGATGCTGTAGGCCAATTCTTACAAAAACCCCTTAATTTGTACGCTATTTATACAAATACGAAAAGCCTGTTAATTCCGTAACTTATAAAAATGCAGTTAAATCAGCTATATACCTCTTAAGGAGTATATAAAGGCGAATTTGATTTGCATCAATAAGCGGGGTTGCTGAATCGTTAAGGTAGGCAGTAATAGAAAAGAAATCGAGGCAAAAATGAGCAAAGTCAGACTCGCTATTATCGGTAATGGTATGGTCGGCCATCGCTTTATTGAGGATCTTCTTGATAAATCCGACGCTGCCAATTTTGATATTACCGTCTTCTGTGAAGAACCCCGCAAAGCGTACGACCGTGTCCACCTGTCGTCCTACTTCTCCCACCACACCGCCGAAGAACTTTCTCTGGTGCGTGAAGGATTCTACGAGAAGCATGGCGTTAAGGTGTTAGTGGGCGAGCGCGCAATCACCATCAACCGCCAGGAGAAGGTGATCCACTCCAGCGCGGGTCGTACGGTCTATTACG
The DNA here is from genome assembly GCF_002075345.1 of Citrobacter braakii. GTDB lineage: Bacteria > Pseudomonadota > Gammaproteobacteria > Enterobacterales > Enterobacteriaceae > Citrobacter > Citrobacter braakii. The sequence goes on along the minus strand of NZ_NAEW01000005.1, from coordinate 404,598 downwards.
ATAAGCTGATCATGGCGACAGGCTCTTATCCGTGGATCCCACCGATTAAAGGTTCGGAAACCCAAGACTGCTTCGTTTACCGCACCATCGAAGACCTCAACGCCATTGAATCTTGCGCGCGCCGTAGCAAACGCGGTGCCGTCGTCGGCGGTGGCCTCCTGGGTCTGGAAGCCGCCGGTGCGCTGAAAAGCCTCGGCGTTGAAACCCACGTGATTGAATTTGCCCCGATGCTGATGGCCGAACAGCTGGATCACATGGGTGGCGAGCAGTTACGTCGCAAAATTGAAAGCATGGGCGTGCGTGTCCACACCAGCAAAAACACTAAAGAGATCGTCCAGGAAGGCACCGAAGCGCGCAAAACCATGCGTTTTGCCGACGGTAGCGAACTGGAAGTCGATTTCATCGTCTTTTCTACCGGTATTCGCCCACGCGACAAACTGGCCACCCAATGCGGCCTCGACGTTGCGCCGCGCGGTGGTATTGTGATTAACGATACCTGCCAGACTTCTGATCCGGACATTTATGCCATCGGCGAATGCGCCAGCTGGAACAACCGCGTGTATGGTCTGGTCGCTCCAGGCTACAAAATGGCGCAGGTTGCCGTTGACCATATTCTCGAAACCGAAAACGCCTTTGAAGGCGCGGATCTGAGCGCCAAGCTGAAGCTGCTCGGTGTTGACGTCGGCGGGATTGGCGACGCGCATGCGCGCACGCCGGGCGCCCGTAGCTACGTCTATCTCGACGAAAGCAAAGAAGTCTACAAACGCCTCATCGTTAGCGAAGATAACAAAACCCTGCTCGGGGCGGTTTTAGTCGGTGACACCAGCGATTACGGCAACCTGCTGCAGCTGGTACTGAACGCCATCGAACTGCCGGAAAACCCAGACTCACTGATTCTGCCAGCTCACGCGGGCAGCGGTAAGCCGTCTATCGGTGTCGATAAACTGCCGGACAGCGCGCAGATTTGCTCCTGCTTCGACGTCACCAAAGGCATGCTGATCGCCGCTATCAACAAAGGCTGCCACACCGTTGCGGCGCTGAAAGCTGAAACCAAAGCTGGTACCGGCTGCGGCGGGTGTATCCCGTTGGTAACGCAGGTCCTGAACGCTGAACTGGCGAAACAGGGGATCGAAGTTAACAACAACCTGTGTGAACACTTCCCGTACTCGCGTCAGGAACTGTTCCATCTGATCCGTGTAGAAGGAATTAAAACCTTCGAAGAGCTGCTGGCAAAACACGGGAAAGGCTACGGCTGTGAAGTGTGTAAACCAACCGTAGGTTCCCTGCTGGCCTCCTGCTGGAATGAGTACATCCTCAAACCACAGCACACGCCGCTGCAGGACACTAACGACAACTTCCTGGCGAACATCCAGAAAGACGGTACCTACTCCGTGATCCCGCGCTCCGCGGGCGGAGAAATTACTCCTGAAGGCCTGGTGGCCGTGGGCCGTATCGCGCGTGAATTTAACCTGTATACCAAAATCACCGGTTCTCAGCGTATCGGCCTGTTCGGCGCGCAAAAAGATGACCTGCCGGAAATCTGGCGTCAGCTGATTGAAGCGGGCTTTGAAACCGGTCACGCATACGCTAAAGCCCTGCGTATGGCGAAAACCTGCGTAGGCAGTACCTGGTGCCGTTATGGCGTCGGCGATAGCGTCGGATTCGGCGTGGAGCTGGAAAACCGCTACAAAGGCATTCGTACCCCGCACAAAATGAAATTCGGCGTCTCCGGCTGTACCCGTGAATGTGCGGAAGCTCAAGGCAAAGACGTGGGTATCATCGCCACTGAGAAAGGCTGGAACTTGTACGTTTGCGGTAACGGCGGGATGAAACCTCGTCATGCAGACCTGCTGGCAGCGGATATCGACCGCGAAACGCTGCTCAAATACCTTGATCGTTTCATGATGTTCTACATCCGTACCGCCGACAAACTGACCCGAACCGCACCATGGTTAGACAACCTGGAAGGCGGTATCGAATATCTGAAATCGGTCATCATCGACGACAAACTGGGGCTGAACCAGCACCTGGAAGAAGAGATGGCCCGTCTGCGTGAAGCGGTGGTCTGCGAGTGGACAGAGACGGTTAACACCCCATCCGCACAGGTTCGCTTCAAACACTTTATCAACAGCGATCAACGCGATCCGAATGTCCAGGTTTTTCCTGAACGTGAACAACATCGTCCGGCCACGCCCTATGAGCGTATCCCGGTGACTCTGGTGGAGGAAAACGCATGAGCCAGTGGAAAAACATCTGCAAAATCGATGACATTCTGCCTGCAACAGGCGTCTGCGCCCTGTTAGGTAGCGAGCAAGTTGCGATTTTCCGCCCGTATCACAGCGACCAGGTGTTTGCGATCAGCAACATCGACCCGTTCTTCGAGTCCAGCGTGCTTTCTCGTGGGCTGATTGCTGAACATCAGGGCGAATTGTGGGTCGCCAGCCCGCTGAAAAAACAGCGCTTTCGCTTAAGCGATGGTCTGTGCATGGAAGACGAACAGTTCTCCGTGAAACATTACGAAGCCCGAGTGAAAGACGGCACGGTGCAACTGCGCGGTTAATAACTTTTTGGGAGGCGCAACGCCTCCCCTTTTTTGACGTATTTGTAGGTCTTTTATTTGTAGGCCTGATAAGCGTAGCGCTATCCGGCCTACGGTTACGATTTCTTTTTATTGTTTGTACTTCAAGGATAATCAACACATGTTCACAGACACTATTAATAAGTGTGCGGCTAACGCTGCGCGCATCGCACGCCTCTCGGCTAATAACCCGCTCGGATTCTGGGTCAGTTCGGCAATGGCGGGGGCCTACGTCGGTCTCGGCATCATTCTTATTTTCACCCTCGGTAATCTGCTCGACCCGTCCGTTCGTCCTCTGGTAATGGGTGCAACCTTTGGTATTGCCTTAACGCTGGTTATTATCGCCGGTTCTGAACTGTTCACCGGACACACGATGTTCCTGACGCTTGGCGTTAAAGCGGGCACCATCAGTCACGGTCAGATGTGGGCAATCCTGCCAAAAACCTGGCTGGGTAACCTGGTCGGATCCGTGTTTGTCGCTCTGCTTTACAGTTGGGGCGGCGGTAGCCTGCTGCCGGTCGATACCAGCATCGTCCATTCGGTGGCGTTGGCGAAAACCACCGCGCCAGCAACGGTGCTGTTCTTTAAAGGCGCACTGTGTAACTGGTTGGTTTGTCTGGCAATCTGGATGGCAATTCGTACCGAGGGCGCAGCAAAATTCCTCGCTATCTGGTGGTGTCTGCTGGCGTTTATCGCTTCCGGTTACGAGCACTCGGTTGCCAACATGACGCTGTTTGCCCTCTCCTGGTTCGGTCACCACAGCGAAGCCTATACCCTGTCAGGAATTGGTCATAACCTGTTGTGGGTGACACTCGGTAATACTTTGTCCGGTGTCGTATTCATGGGATTGGGTTATTGGTATGCTACGCCAAAATCGGAGCGTCCTGTTCCGGCAAAAATCAACCAGCCAGAGGCTACTGCCAATAATTAAGGGGTAATGTCGTGGATCATTTGCCTATATTTTGTCAACTACGTGACCGCGACTGCTTGATCGTCGGCGGTGGTGATGTCGCAGAACGCAAAGCGCGGTTACTGCTGGAAGCGGGCGCCCGTATAACGGTTAATGCGCTGGCGTTTATTCCGCAGTTCACCGTATGGGCAGATGAAGGCATGCTGACGCTGGTTGAGGGACCGTTCGACGAGTCCCTGCTCGACACCTGCTGGCTGGCTATTGCCGCCACCGATGACGATGCCGTCAACCAAAGCGTCAGCACCGCCGCAGAATCACGTCGTATTTTCTGCAACGTGGTCGATGCGCCAAAAGCAGCCAGTTTTATCATGCCCTCCATTATCGACCGCTCGCCGCTGATGGTGGCGGTCTCCTCCGGCGGTACATCGCCGGTGCTTGCCCGTCTGCTACGTGAAAGACTTGAATCTGTGCTGCCTCAGCATCTGGGCCAGGTCGCGCAATATGCAGGCAAGTTACGCGCCCGAGTGAAAGAACAGTTTGCCAGCATGGGTGAACGTCGCCGCTTCTGGGAAAAATTGTTCGTGAATGACCGCCTGGCGCAGTCGCTGGCGAACAGTGACCAGAAAGCCGTCGAGGAAACCACCGAGCAGTTGCTCAGTGAACCGTTGGACCATCGAGGCGAAGTAGTGCTGGTTGGCGCCGGTCCTGGCGATGCCGGGCTGCTGACGCTGAAAGGTCTACAGCAGATCCAGCAAGCGGATGTCGTGGTTTATGACCGTCTGGTATCCGACGACATCATGAACCTTGTACGCCGCGATGCCGACCGGGTGTTCGTCGGTAAACGCGCGGGCTACCACTGTGTACCGCAGGAAGAAATTAACCAGATCCTGCTGCGTGAAGCGCAACAGGGCAAACGCGTCGTGCGCCTGAAAGGTGGCGACCCGTTCATCTTTGGCCGTGGTGGCGAAGAGCTGGAAACCCTGTGCCATGCCGGTATTCCATTCTCCGTTGTGCCAGGTATTACCGCAGCATCCGGTTGTTCCGCCTATTCCGGCATTCCACTGACCCATCGTGATTACGCCCAGAGTGTACGTCTGGTCACCGGGCACCTGAAAACCGGCGGCGAGCTGGACTGGGAAAACCTGGCGGCAGAGAAACAGACGCTGGTGTTCTACATGGGCCTCAATCAGGCGGCGACTATCCAGGAAAAACTGATCGAATTTGGCATGCAACCCGATATGTCTGTCGCGCTGGTAGAAAACGGTACCTCCGTGAAGCAACGCGTTGTTAACGGGGTGCTTTCGCAACTCGGCGAACTGGCGCAGCAGGTTGAAAGCCCGGCGCTGATTATCGTCGGCCGCGTGGTTGGACTACGCGATAAGCTGAACTGGTTCTCGAACCATTAATTTAACGCTGAAAAATGCCCTGATGTTGGACTGCCCCCATAAAGTTGGACAGTTCATATTCAGGGCATTTATTTATCTTCCGATAGAAATAAATCAAAAACCGATACACGCTATATACTCGCCTCAGTAGCCCGACCGTCAATCATTAATTAAATGTATTTTTAAAACATTTAAATTTATTGAAAGCATATTTTATATAAAACTTGTTATGTCCTAATCCGGACTACTTTAAGTTTATTTTAGTTGATATCTTAACCGCCGAGAAATGGATTTCATCCATTTAAAAATAGATATCTTACAAGGATTTTAACATGCTGAAATTTGCAAAAATCACTATCGTTGCTGGTGTTCTGGCTACGCTGACCGCGTGTACTGGTCATGTCGATAACAAAAAAGATAACTGCACCTACGATTACTTCCTGCATCCGGCAATTTCTATTTCTAAAATTATTGGTGGCTGTGGCCCGGCTGCAGATCTGTAACAGAAGCGATTGCGCAAATACAAAAAAACCGGGAAATCCCCGGTTTTTATATTTATAGGTTAAATGCTCATTCACACGTTACCGCACTTCTCGCCGAGCAAGTAGCGGGCCAGGGTTGTCAGTCCCTCCTCTCTCTTGATAAATATCCGACGCATTTTATATTCTCAGTAAATTGAATATTTATATCTTCATTAAATTGATTGATATAAGGAAATATGCAAACGGTGAGGCGCTTCATATTTTTTGAGATTCACCAGCGAACAGGCGAAAAAAAACCGGGTAGAACCCGGTTTCTTCAGCAACGCAGAGCGCATTACGGCTTGGCGACAAAACCAATCGCTTCGTAAACCGCTTTCAGCGTAACAGACGCGCGTGCGCTGGCTTTTTCAGCGCCATCTTTCATCACCTGCTGCAGGAAAGCTTCATCGTTACGGAAACGGTGATAACGCTCCTGAAGCTCGGTCAGCATGCCGGAAACGGCCTCTGCGACTTCACCTTTCAGATGACCATACATCTTGCCTTCAAAGTGTTGTTCCAGCTCCGGAATGCTCTGGCCGGTAACGGCAGAGAGGATATCCAGCAGGTTGGAAACACCCGCTTTATTCTGCACGTCGTAGCGTACAACAGGCGGCTCTTCGGAGTCGGTCATCGCACGTTTGATTTTCTTAACCACGGATTTCGGATCTTCCAGCAGGCCGATCACGTTGTTGCGGTTGTCATCCGACTTGGACATTTTCTTCGTCGGCTCCAGTAGCGACATCACGCGCGCACCGGATTTAGGAATGAACGGCTCAGGCACTTTGAAGATGTCGCCATACAGGGCGTTGAAGCGCTGGGCGATATCGCGGCTTAGTTCCAGATGCTGTTTCTGATCTTCGCCAACCGGTACCTGGTTGGTCTGATACAACAGGATGTCTGCCGCCATCAGCACCGGATAATCAAACAGACCGGCGTTGATGTTCTCCGCATAGCGTGCGGATTTGTCTTTGAACTGGGTCATACGGCTCAGCTCGCCGAAATAGGTGTAGCAGTTCAGCGCCCAACCTAACTGTGCGTGTTCCGGTACATGAGACTGGACGAAAATGGTGCTTTTTTCAGGATCGATACCGCATGCCAGATACAGCGCCAGCGTATCGAGCGTTGCTTTACGCAACTGCTGAGCATCCTGACGAACGGTGATGGCATGTTGGTCAACGATGCAGTAGATGCAATGGTAGTCATCCTGCATGCTCACCCACTGACGCAGCGCACCCATATAGTTGCCAATGGTCAATTCACCTGAGGGCTGTGCGCCACTAAAAACGATGGGCTTAGTCATTTTTTGATTCCTGATTTTCGCTATGCGGAAGCCCGAGAACGGGCAGTAGTTCATTAATACGGTCGTAAATAACGTCGGGTTGGCTCAGCGCGATCGACTCGCCGTAGTTGTAGCCATAAGTCAGGCCAACGGACGGACAGCCAGCAGCTTTTGCCGCCTGAATATCATTACGTGAATCCCCTACGAAGAGCAATTGCTCCGGCTTGATGCCAAGCTTGCTTGCTACCAGCAGTAGCGGATCCGGATGCGGTTTTTTATTCTGCACGTCGTCACCACCGATGACCACGCTAAAGTATTTGGCGATATCTAACGCCTCAAGCAATGGCGCGACAAACGGGGTCGGTTTGTTGGTCACCAGACCCAGCGGCAATCCTTTCGCATGCATCGCGCCCAGCGTGTCGGCAACATCAGGGAACAGGAATGTCCCCTCTTCTGCGACATCGCCGTAGTATCTGTCGAACAGCTTACGCAAAATACGCACCTGTTCTTCGGCAGGGATATCATCATCAACGGGCGGTTTACCCATTGTCTTACGTAGTGTGGCGCGCTCCTGACGCGACCACGCCAACGCGCGCTCCATCAGTACATCTGCACCGTTGCCAATCCAGGTGATAACGCGTTCTTCACCGGCAATCGGCAGTTCCAGCGCATACAGCGCCATATCCACCGCTGCGGTTAATCCCGGCGCGCTGTCGACCAGCGTACCGTCGAGGTCAAATGCAACGCCCCGAATATCCTGAAACTTATCCATGACTTACCTTCGCCAGTTCATTGCGCATTTCATCAATGACTTTTTTGTAGTCTGGTTGGTCGAAAATAGCAGAGCCTGCGACAAACATATCTGCACCCGCCGCCGCGATTTCACCAATGTTGTTCACCTTGACGCCGCCGTCCACTTCGAGGCGGATATCGTAGCCAGATTCATCAATACGACGACGCACTTCGCGCAGCTTATCCAGCGTTTGTGGGATAAAGGACTGCCCGCCAAAACCTGGGTTAACGGACATCAGCAGGATCACATCGAGCTTATCCATGACGTAGTCCAGATAGCTCAGCGGTGTTGCCGGGTTAAACACCAGGCCCGCTTTACAGCCATGCTCTTTGATCAGCTGTAAAGTGCGATCGACGTGCTCGGAGGCTTCCGGGTGAAAGGTAATGATGCTCGCGCCGGCGGCGGCGAAGTCCGGGACAATACGATCGACCGGTTTCACCATCAGATGAACGTCAATCGGGGCAGTAATGCCATATTTACGCAGCGATTTCAGTACCATCGGGCCGATGGTCAGGTTCGGTACGTAGTGATTGTCCATGACATCGAAGTGTACGACATCGGCACCGGCAGTCAGCGCTCTCGCGGTGTCCTCACCCAGGCGGGCAAAATCAGCCGACAGAATTGAGGGGGCGATCAAATACTGTTTCATCCGCTTCTCCTTGAGAATTATTTCTTCGCAGGCGTTACAACTCCTGGTTTATACAGTGCCAGCAGTTCGTTCACCTTTTTACGCGTGCCGCCATTGCTGCTAATGCTGCGCCGCACTTTGACCTGAAAATGTTTCGCCGATCGGTACCATTCGCGGGTATCGGGCGTGTCATGGTTCGAAATTAACACCGGGATCTGCTTACTGACCAGCTTTTCTGCCATCTCGGCCAGATGTGCCTGCTCTTTTGGGCTAAAGCTGTTGGTATGATACGCGGTGAAATTTGCCGTCGCCGAAAGCGGTGCATAAGGCGGGTCACAATAGACCACAGAGTTGCTATCCGCACGGTCCATGCACTCTTCATAGGAGAGACAATGGAACTCCGCATTCTGCGCTTTTTCAGCAAAATGGTACAACTCGGCTTCCGGGAAGTAAGGTTTTTTATAACGACCAAACGGTACATTAAACTCGCCGCGCAGGTTATAACGGCACAATCCGTTGTAACCAAAGCGGTTCAGATACAAGAACAGCACTGCACGGCGGAACGGATCCTGACTGGCATTAAATTCTTCTCTGAACCGATAGTACACCTCAGCCTGATTAGTTTCAGGCATAAACAGCTCACGCGAAGCCTGCACATACTCATCGGTACGTGTCTTCACGATGTTATAGAGACTGATGAGGTCGCTGTTGATATCGGCAAGAATATAACGAGAAAAGTCGGTGTTGAGAAACACCGACCCGGCACCCACGAAAGGTTCAATCAGGCATTCACCCTGAGGTAAATGCCGTTTGATATCATCAAGCAGGGGGTATTTTCCCCCTGCCCATTTCAAAAAAGCGCGATTTTTTTTCATGCTGACTAACTAATTACACCTTCTCCGGCTGTGGAGAAAGCTCCGACAGCATCCTGCGCTTTAGTCTTTGTCCCGCAATTGGGCGAAACAGCAAACCATTGCAGAACATATCCTATCTTACTTCAAATCGGCCTGAACCTGGTGCAGCGGTTTTGCCCACGGATTTTTCGCCTGAATATCGGCGGGTAGCGTAGACACTGCACGTTTCGCATCTTCTTTAGACGCATACACGCCTGTTACCAGAACATACCACGGTTGACCGTTACGCGTCGTCTGATACACCACGTAGTTCTTCAGGTTTTCTTTCTTCGCCCAACCGTTAAGGTTGTCGTAGTTAGAAGAACTGCTGAGTTGCAGCGTGTAATGGCTGGACGGCGCAGATTTTAACGCTCCGACATTTCCTGCACTTTTCGCTCCACCAGCAACAGGTGTTGACGTTGTTGCCGTCGCAGTTGGCGCAGGCGTTGTAGTCGCGGTAGCTTTCGGCTCAACGGTCGCCTTCGGCGTAGCGGTAACCACAGGTGCCTTGGTTGTGGTCGTCGGCGCAGTTGCAGTTGGTTTTGCCTGAGCAACAGGTTTCGGCTCTGTCTGCGTCGCTTTCACCGTAGTTTGCGGTTTGCTCTTCGGCTCAATAACGGCCTGTTTACGTTCCTGGTGTGTCGCAGCAGGGCGTTCAGTCGTTTCCGTTTTCGCAGTCTGGCGCACAGCATTACCATTACGAACTGGCGCAACGGTCGCAGGTTCGGTCGGCAGCGTAGAGTTAACCACTACATTGTTAACCTGCTCCTGGCCTTGCGGTTGCGTCAGAGCGTTGTTCAGATCGCCCTGCACTTCAACACGCTGCTGGCCTTCAGTTGCCGCAGGTGTCTGACCTTGAGTTGGGGTAGAGGAAATCGGCGGTAGGGAAACATCCTGCTGGGTATTGCCAGCGGTCTGCTCAGCGCCTGTTGCAGGCGTAGTCGTGCTCGCCTGATCCGTCGCGTTGTTGCCAGAAAGATCAATGCTCTTCTCGCCAGATCCAGCCTGCTCACTGGGAGATGATGAGGGGGCTTTCAGCGCAGAACCGATACCGATGATCAGCAGCAACAGCACCAGGACACCGACCCCCATCATCATATACTGACGAGAGGCAGGCTTGCTGGCGGGTTTCTTACGCTTGCGCGGACGGCGTTCTACACGCTCTTCATCCACGTCATCGTCATCAGACTCATACTCTTCTTCAATGTCCCGTTCTTCTTCACGCTCTTTACGTGCGCGCGCAGGACGGCGATCGTCAGCATCCAGATCAACATCATCAAAATTGATTTGCGGCTCATTATCACGTTCAGACGATTGACGAGAACGACCAGTACGACGATCGCTGGGATCGGGTTTCAGCTCGTCTTCTGGTTTGAATTCATCCATTTAACACCCCACTCAAAGGTTAATGCTTACGACTTTGCACATAACCTGAAGCTAAAAGACCTACGTTTCGCAACGCAAGCCAGACCTTTCTTGTTGTTACGCCGGCTGGCAATCAGCAATAGCGTTAAGAACCACCTCGTGCGACACTCCGCCGCGCACTTCACTCTTCCCTAATGCCAGCGGAAGCACTAAACGAATCTCTCCCGCTAACACTTTTTTATCTCGCAGCATGTGCGGCAGATAAGCCTCGCTGGACATTTCACGCGGTCCATTGACCGGCAAGCCCGCTCGCTGCAGCAGCGTAATGATGCGCTGCGTATCAGCGGAGGTAAACTGTCCAAGGCGTTCTGACGTACGAGCAGCCATTACCATACCTGCTGCAACGGCTTCACCATGTAACCAATTGCCATAACCCATTTCAGCTTCGATCGCATGGCCAAACGTGTGTCCCAGATTCAGTAAAGCACGTAAGCCCATTTCACGCTCGTCCGCTGCGACAACTTCTGCTTTCAGCTCACAACAACGACGAATACAGTACGCCATCGCCGGACCATCCAGACGCAATAACGCATCCAGATTTTCTTCCAGCCAACTGAAAAATTCACCGTCAAGGATGATGCCGTATTTGATCACTTCCGCCAGCCCCGATGCCAGCTCACGCGCAGGAAGCGTTTTCAGACAATCGAGATCCACCACCACGGACGCCGGTTGGTAAAACGCGCCAATCATGTTTTTACCGAGGGGATGGTTTACGGCGGTTTTGCCGCCAACGGAGGAGTCGACCTGCGACAACAGGGTTGTCGGGACTTGAATAAAACGAACACCACGCTGATAGCTGGCTGCCGCAAAACCGGTCAGATCGCCTATCACGCCGCCGCCAAGTGCGACTAACGTGGTATCACGACCGTGCGGTTTTTGCAGTAACGCAGTGAAAACCGTATCCAGAACCGTCAGGCTTTTATACTGCTCGCCATCGGGAAGGATAACGCTATCAACGTTAACACCCGCCTGTTCAAGTACGCCGCGAACCTTATCGAGATAAAGGGGAGCCAGGGTTTCGTTGGTCACCAACATAACCTGATCGCCCGATTTCAGCGGTAAGAATGAAGCTGGCTCATTAAACAAACCAGCCGCGATGGTGATAGGGTAACTACGTTCCCCGAGAGTGACTGTAATCCTCTCCATTACGCGACATCCACCTTAGTTACTTGTACCCGCAGACGAGTGTGTATTCAGCCAGAATTAGTTGCTTTCCAACATATGAATAATCTGGTTTGCTACGACTTTTGCGCTCTGATCGTCGGTGCGAATGGTCACGTCAGCAATCTCTTCGTACAGAGGATTGCGTTCGTCAGCCAACGCTTCCAGAACTTCACGAGGCGGCGATTCTACCTGCAGCAGCGGGCGTTTCTTGTCACGTTGAGTTCGCGCAAGTTGTTTTTCAATTGTCGTTTCAAGATAGACCACGACGCCACGCGCGGAAAGACGGTTACGTGTTTCACGTGATTTAACAGAGCCACCGCCAGTTGCCAGCACAATACCCTGTTTTTCCGTCAACTCGTTGATGACTTTTTCTTCGCGATCACGGAAGCCGTCTTCACCTTCTACATCGAAGACCCAGCCCACATCAGCTCCGGTTCGTTTCTCAATCTCTTGATCAGAATCGTAAAATTCCATATTGAGTTGTTGAGCTAACTGGCGCCCAATAGTGCTTTTTCCGGCACCCATAGGCCCAACCAGAAAGATATTGCGTTTCTCTGCCATTTTTTCGGTACTACTAAGACTATTCGTTAATGGTAAACCCGCTTCGCAGACACTCAGCGCAGCAGGACATGAACTGAAACCTCATAAGATATTGCGAGAGTCAGACTGAAAATTATCTCAATACTCAAGCGGGTTTGGCAACTGAATAAATCACCAAACCTTACGCATTTCTGGTCGTGGCAGGCATGCTACCCTGCAAACATCAGACCTGGCGACGTATCGCACAGCCAAATGACACCAAATAAGCCTATGACACACCACCAGAAAGGCAAAGCGTATTTACTGCCGCATAAGTAAAGAAAAGTACCGACACTCAAATCGGTACTCCTTGTATGCTAAATACACCCGCACGTCAAATCTCTGAAACGTGTTCAGTGCAAAAACAACGGCTTTTCATGCATAAGTTATTGCGTTGAAACCAGTCTGGGCGTAATAAAAACCACTAATTCACGCCGTTCGTCTTCTTTACCATCATGACGAAAGAGAGAGCCAAGCCAGGGGATGTCGCCCAACAGCGGCACGCTGTCGGCTGCGGATTTATTCTTATGTGAAAAAATCCCGCCCAGCGCAATCGTCTCGCCGCTTTTTACCTCGACCTGAGTTTCAATCTCCTGCTTATCAATAGCCAGAACTTCGCCATCCGCCTGCTGTAGCACCTGCCCGGGAACATTCTGGCTGATATGCAGTTTCAGTCTGATTCGTCCTTTCTGCAATACGGTGGGCGTGACTTCCATCCCTAATACAGCTTCCTTGAACTCGACGGATGTCGCGCCGCTTTCACCGCTGGAGACCTGATAAGGGATCTCACTACCCTGCTTAATACTGGCAGGTTGCAGGTGAGAAGCCAGTAAGCGTGGACTGGCGATGATGTCCAACTGCTGTTTTTGCTCCAGCGCAGACAGCTCCAGCTCGAGTAAACGACCGTTAATACGGCCAATGTTAAATCCCACACGGGATGTGGCTGTGGATACAGAAAGATCGCTGGCAAGCGTTGTGACGTTCCCCACAGCCCCCGATTGCTGTGCGTCAGCCAGCGACCACTTCACCCCCAGCTCACGCAAGCTTTTTTCATTAATCGTCACGATATGCGCCGCCAGTTCGACTTGTGCAACCGGCAGATCCATTTGCGCCACCCACGTTTCCAGTGCGTTAAGCGCAACGCTATTATCACGCAGCAGTAAGCGGTTGGTGCGTTTATCCACCGTCATACTTCCTTTGGCGCTGAGCAGCTTTTCTCCGGCTTTTGCCAGCTCGGAGGCATCAGCATATTGCAAAATGATACTGCGATGTTCCAACGGCAGGCTGGCCTGAAGCCGTGCCTGCTCATTGTCCTGACGAGCCGCATTTTCACTCTGCCATTGAACAGAATGCACATGCAGAATGTTGCCTTCCTGGCGTAATACCAGCCCGGCGCTTTTCACCACCGTTTGCAATGCCTGCTTCCAGGGCACATCCGTCAAATGCAGTGACAGCACACCGCTGACATCCGGTGAAACTACCAGGTTTTTCTTTTCCTGTTCGGCCAGCGCCTGCAATACCTGCACAACCGGCACATCATCGACCACCAGCGTCACGTTTTGTGATTTCGCCGCCAGTACGCTCTGAATCCCGACCACCAGTACGAGTACTATCCATGCCATCCATCGCTTCATTTATCGCTCCTTGTCGTTGCCACTGCCACTGCGACGGCTCGCAGTTTTTCCCTGTGTCGAGGGTTACGCTCTGGGCCGTTATCTGCGTAACCGTCCAACCGTTTTTCAGGACATCATTTCGCTCAACCCGCTGCCATTTTTTCTGGCTATCCTGAACAATGCCAATGGGTCGCGCGCCCTGGCTCAATATTCCCTGATAGCGCCATGCCGACAGCTCAGCAATTTGGCAGCGGTCCTCCGGCGGCAGGAAGGGATTACGCATACCGGTGAGTATCAGTACGCTTACGCACGCCAACAGCCAGCGTTCAACCATCATTCAGGCGCTCCAGTTGTAGTGTTAACAGCAGCTCCGCACCTTCTGCGTAAAGAGAAAACCGGCTGACGTTCATCCCTTGCTCCGCTAATTGGTCAAACATCGGCGGGATGGCATCCCAGCCTGGCTTCAGCGTCATTTCTCCTCCCTGTGCGGAGGGTTGCCAGTGGATAAGATGTGCAAGAGGAGTCTGAAACAGCAGTGGGGAGAACGGAATCAGCGTCTCTTCAAGCTCTTCTGGCGATGCCGCCAGCAGATATAAATTTCGCCATTGTGCCTGAATGGCCGCTCGTTGCTGATTTAGCGCCTCTTGTTGCATAACCCGTTTCTGCGCGGTGGAGCTGAGGCATAACATGACGACGATGAGCAGTCCCAGCATCCAGCCACCGCCGCAGATGAGCCGAAAGCGCGGCGACTGTGCTAACCAGCTATCACAAAGCGTTTTCATGCGCACCGCTCCGCATCAGTCGATAGTGGAATTGCCAGCGTCCCTGCGCATCCTGCTGCGTTTCGCCAGGGCTACCCAATTTAAACAGCGGCAGCTGGCGTAATTGCGCTTCCAGCGCCTTCAGCGCGGCAAAGCTCAGCGTGTTTCCCGTCAGTTCCAGTGTCTCCTGCTGCCAGGTTATTTTTGTTAACCACGCCCGCTCTGGCAGTAATTCCGCCAGCCCTTGCAAAACCCGCTGCCAGCTTCGGGTCTGCTCCCGCTGTTTGTTCCGCGCTTGAACCTGTTGCCATCGTTGCTGGCGCAGCTGCACACGCGGCTTTAGCGCCATTAAAGCCTCGGCCCGCGTCTTTTCGGCATCCGCTAACAACAATTCGACCTGGTTTTCTACGCTCAAAACGCTGTAATAGCGCAACAACACGCCGCTACTAAGCAGTAGCGAAGCGCCAAATAAAACACTCCAGAAGCGTAGGCAGGCGCGACGTCGCGTCTGGCGCCAGGGCAGAAGATTGATGGTCGCTATCATCAACATGTGCCTCCCATAGCGAGTCCCAGTGCAATGGTGAAGCGATGGCTTTGCGTTGGAATTGGCGGCTGGCGTACAGACACCACGCTTAAAGGATCGAAGCCGCTGGGATCGCATAGCGCAATGGCTGTCGTGGAAAGCGATAATGTCGCGGCAAGCTCGTCGATACAGCCAATATCGCCCGTTGATTTACGCCCCCATGCCGAACGGGTCGCCCATAGCCACTGGGTATCATCATGCCATACCAGACACTGATGACGTTCTGGCAGGTAAGGTATAAATCGCTGTAACGCGCTGGCATCCGGCGTAATCGCCGTAACCTGCACCTTCAACGTTTGGATAAGCGTCAGAAGCGCTGAAATCTCTTTGCTTTGCGCGGCAGTGACGTTAAACGCCGGGCTTAACGTGTCTTCGCTATAATCAAAATGCAGCGCATCCGGCGCCATATCCAGTTCACGCGCCATCGAGCCGGATAACCATGCGGCTTGCTCCGGCTCGCGCAGCATCATTTCCGGACGAGGGTACTTTTTTTGTAACGTCCTGTTGGCAGGAAAAGAGAGATGAATATGGTGTCGGCGAGGAAGTTCCCGGCTCCACGGCAGTAGCGCTGCGACAAGCTGTTCAGGCTCGCGAATGTGGCCATCGACGATAACCTGAGGCGTCAGCGGTATACGCCACCAGCGCTGGAGAAACCAACCGGATGCGTCGTGAACTACGGCGACAGCCAGCGCTTCATGTTGCTGAATATGCAGACCAATTTTCCAAATATTGAAAGCCATTGCTGATGATCTCCTTATCACCCGTTGCTTTAACGGGTATATCAATGCGTCTGGCTTGCCTTTATACTACCGCGCGTTTGTTTATAAACTGCCCAAATGCCACTAAATGGGAAATCTCCAGTGAAGTTCGTAAAGTATTTATTAATCCTTGCAGTATGTTGCATCCTGCTGGGAGCAGGCTCGATTTATGGCCTCTACCGCTATATTGAGCCGCAATTACCTGACGTCGCGACGCTCAAAGATGTGCGTTTACAGATCCCGATGCAGGTTTACAGCGCTGATGGCGAGCTGATCGCGCAATATGGCGAGAAACGTCGAATCCCGGTCACCCTGGATCAGATGCCGCCGGTAATGGTTAAAGCCTTTATCGCTACCGAAGACAGTCGTTTTTATGAGCACCACGGGGTAGACCCGGTGGGGATATTCCGTGCTGCCAGCGTCGCGCTGTTCTCCGGCCATGCATCGCAAGGGGCCAGCACCATTACCCAACAGTTGGCGAGAAACTTCTTCCTGAGCCCGGAACGTACGCTGATGCGTAAGATCAAAGAAGTGTTCCTGGCGATCCGCATTGAACAACTGCTGAGTAAAGATGAGATCCTCGAACTGTATCTGAACAAGATTTACCTGGGGTATCGCGCTTATGGCGTAGGTGCTGCCGCGCAGGTCTATTTCGGTAAGACAGTTGATCAGCTCAGCTTAAGTGAAATTGCGGTGATTGCCGGTCTGCCAAAAGCGCCGTCAACCTTCAACCCCCTCTATTCGATGGAAAGGGCAACCGCGCGACGTAACGTCGTACTGTCGCGTATGTTGAGCGAAAACTACATCACGCAGGCCCAGTACGATCAGGCGCGCGGAGAAGCCATTGACGCCAACTACCACGCGCCGGAAATCGCCTTCTCCGCGCCGTATCTCTCTGAGATGGTGCGCCAGGAGATGTATAACCGTTATGGCGAGAAAGCCTATGAGGACGGGTATCGCATCACCACCACCATTACGCGCAAAGTACAGCAGGCGGCTCAGCAGGCAGTACGTAACAACGTGATGGATTACGACATGCGCCATGGTTACCGCGGCCCGTCGAACGTGCTGTGGAAAGTGGGCGAAAGCAGTTGGGACAGCAAGAAAATCACCGATACGCTGAAAGCGCTACCGACTTATGGTCCCCTGCTACCGGCGGTTGTTACCAGCGCCACTCCGCAGGAAGCCATTGCCGCGCTGGCGGATGGTACGTCAGTGTCATTACGGATGGATGGCATGCGCTGGGCGCGTCCTTACCGCTCGGATACCCAGCAAGGCCCGACGCCGCGCAAAGTGACTGATGTGGTGCAAACCGGGCAGCAAATCTGGGTACGCCAGGTTGGCGATTCCTGGTGGCTGGCGCAAGTACCGGACGTCAACTCCGCACTGGTCTCCATCAATCCGCAAAACGGCGCGGTGCTGGCGCTGGTCGGTGGTTTTGACTTCAACCAGAGCAAGTTTAACCGTGCAACCCAGGCGTTACGTCAGGTGGGTTCCAACATCAAACCATTCCTGTATACCGCCGCGATGGATAAAGGTCTGACGCTGGCGAGCATGCTCAACGACGTGCCGATCTCCCGCTGGGATGCCGGCGCGGGTTCCGACTGGCAGCCGAAGAACTCACCGCCGCAATACGCCGGTCCTATCCGCTTACGTCAGGGGCTGGGTCAGTCGAAAAACGTGGTGATGGTACGCGCCATGCGCGCGATGGGCGTGGATTACGCGGCAGAGTATCTGCAACGTTTCGGCTTCCCGGCACAGAACATTGTGCACACCGAGTCGCTGGCGCTGGGTTCTGCCTCATTCACGCCGTTGCAGGTGGCGCGCGGTTATGCAGTGATGTCGAACGGCGGCTTCCTGGTCGATCCGTATTTCATCAGTAAAATCGAAAGCGATATGGGCGGCGTTATCTTCGAGGCGAAGCCGAAAATTGCCTGTCCGGAATGCGATATTCCGGTGATTTATGGTGATACCCAGAAATCTAACGTGCTGGAAAACAGTAACGTCGAAGATGTCGCCGTCTCGCAGGAACAGCAGAATGCCGCCGTGCCTATGCCTCAGCTTGAGCAGGCAAACCAGGCGCTGGTCGCGCAAAGCGGCACGCAGGAGTACGCTCCACATGTGATCAACACGCCGCTGGCCTTCCTGATTAAAAGCGCCCTGAACACCAATATCTTTGGTGAGCCGGGCTGGATGGGAACCGGTTGGCGTGCAGGTCGCGATTTACAGCGCCATGATATCGGCGGGAAAACCGGGACCACCAACAGCTCTAAAGATGCATGGTTCTCTGGCTACGGGCCAGGCGTGGTGACGTCGGTATGGATCGGGTTTGATGATCATCGCCGCAATCTCGGACACACGACGGCTTCTGGGGCGATCAAAGACCAGATCTCCGGCTACGAAGGCGGCGCAAAGAGCGCACAGCCTGCCTGGGATGCCTATATGAAGTCCGTGCTGGAAGGCGTGCCTGAGCAGCCGCTGACGCCGCCGCCGGGTATCGTGACGGTCAATATCGATCGCAGCACCGGTCAACTGGCAAGCGGTGGCAACAGCCGCGCAGAATACTTCATTGAAGGCACTCAGCCGACGCAACAGGCGGTGCATGAGGTGGGGACGACCATTATCGATAATGGTGAGACGCACGAACTGTTCTGATTCCTGACCGATCAAAAAAAGGCGCTTCGGCGCCTTTTTTATTATTCGTGAAGAGAAATTAAAGCCGTCCTTGTCCTTTCAGCCATTCGCGCACGAGGAACAGCGCACTCACATTACGCGCTTCATGAAAATCAGGATCTTCCAGCAGATCCATCAAATGCGCCAGCGGCCAGCGCACCTGCGGTAATGGTTCAGGCTCATCACCTTCCAGCGATTCAGGATATAAGTCCTCCGCCACCACGATGTTCATTTTGCTGGAGAAATAGGACGGCGCCATGCTGAGTTTCTTTAAAAACGTCAGATCTTTTGCGCCAAATCCCACCTCTTCTTTCAGCTCCCGATTCGCCGCTTCGTACACGCTTTCGCCAGGATCGATTAACCCCTTGGAAAAACCCAGTTCGTAAGATTCGGTCCCGACCGCGTATTCGCGGATGAGGATCAGGTGGTCGTCCACAATCGGCACAATCATTACCGCTTCACGCGTGGACGGGCGCATACGTTCATAAACGCGGCGTACGCCATTGCTGAACTCAAGGTCCACGCTTTCGACTTTAAACAGCCGGGATTGGGCGACGGTTTCCACTTTCAAAATCGTGGGTTTCTGTAATGATTTGCTCATTGTGAGGATCTTTGCTGTGAAATCTGGGGTTATTGTGCGATATACCGCACGGTTTCGGCAATGTGAATTGCCGTTTATTTACATTTATGTAACGTACTAAAAGTTAATCCCTATTTCAAATTAAAAGTCAATAGGTTGAAATAACTCCAGGAATTTGCTGATATTCCATTTTTAGTGATTTTGCTATGATTCGCATTTACTGGGCTGTACTTAAAGATGCTCAAGTTCGACTCCACACTTGCCGATAGCCAACCACAGAATCACGAATATTGAACAGGGTGCGACTGACCACGCCTGACAGACTAAGTAAGATGGGGAAAGCATGAGCACCATTCTGATTTTTTTAGCTGCTTTGCTGGCCTGCTCATTGCTTGCAGGATGGCTACTCAGAACGAAATCCAGACGGAAAAATTTACCCTTGAGCAACGTCTTCTCAGACGCCTCGAAGCGTAAACTCACGCCTGAAGAGCGCAGTGCAGTCGAAAACTATCTCGAAAGCCTTAGTCAAATTCAGCAGGTACCTGGTCCAACGGGCGCCAGCTCCGCGCCGGTGTCATTAACGCTGAATGCCCAAAGTAATAGCGTCATCGTACTTACGCACGCGATTACACGTTACGGCATTACTACCGACGATCCTAACAAATGGCGTTACTATCTTGATTCCGTTGAGGTACATCTTCCCCCTTTCTGGGAACAATACATCAATGACGAAAACAGCGTTGAGCTAATCCACACCAATACGATACCGCTGGTTATCTCCCTGAACGGCCATACGCTGCAGGAATATATGCAGGAAGCGCGTGGCTATGCGTTACAGCACACCGCCTCTACCCAGGCGTCCATTCGCGGTGAAGAAAGCGAGCAGATTGAACTGCTGAATATTCGCCAGGAAACCCATGAAGAATATGCGCTTAGCCGCCCATCGGGATTGCGCGAGGCGTTACTGATTGCCACATCGTTCCTGCTGTTCTTTTTCTGTTTGATAATCCCGGATACGTTTGTTCCGTGGACAGTTGGTGGCGCGGTGCTGCTACTGGCTGCGGGTCTGTGGGGGCTGTTTGCCCCACCGTCTAAAACCGCCCTGCGGGAAATTCATTGTCTGCGCGGTACGCCGCGTCGCTGGGGGCTGTTTGGCGAAAACGACCAGGAGCAAATTAATAATATCTCGCTAGGTATTATTGATCTGATTTATCCACCGCACTGGCAACCTTACATCGCACAAGATCTTGGCCAGCAAACGGATATTGATATTTATCTCGATCGCCACGTTGTTCGCCAGGGACGTTTTTTATCGCTGCATGACGAAGTCAAAAACTTCCCGTTACAGCACTGGCTGCGCAACGCCGTCATCGCGGGCGGCTCGTTGCTGGTGCTGCTGATGCTGCTGTTTTGGATCCCGCTGGATATGCCGATAAAGCTTACGCTTTCCTGGATGAAGGGCGCACAAACTATCGAAGCCACCAGCGTTAAACAGCTTGAAAACGCGGGCGTTCGCGTGGGTGACACGCTGCATCTGAGCGGTACGGGTATGTGTAACATTCATACCCAGGGGAGCTGGAATGCGCAGCCTTCCGCGCCGTTTATGCCTTTCGATTGCACGCAAATTATCTGGAATGACGCGCGCGCATTACCGCTGCCTGAGTCCGATCTGGTGAATAAAGCCACCGCGCTCACGCAGGCGGTGAACCGCCAACTGCACCCCAAAGCGGATGATGACTCTCGCGTCAGCGCATCGTTACGCTCGGCAATTCAAAAATCCGGAATGGTGTTACTGGACGATTTTGGCGAGATTGTCCTGAAAACGGCCGATCTGTGCGCGGCCAAAGATGAATGTGTACGTTTAAAAAATGCACTGGTTAACCTTGGTAACAGTAAAGACTGGACAGCGCTGGTGAAACGGGCGAACGCAGGCAAACTGGATGGTGTGAACGTGCTGCTGCGTCCGGTAAGCGCGGAGTCGTTGGATAATCTGGTGAATACCTCTACGGCGCCGTTTATTTCACGCGAGACTGCGCGAGCGGCCCAGACGCTGAATAGCCCAGCCCCTGGCGGTTTCCTGATTATCAGCGACGAAGGCAGCGATCTGGTCGATCAGCCGTGGCCGACAACCTCGCTATATGACTATCCCCCACAGGAACAGTGGAACGCCTTCCAGCGCCTGGCGCAGATGCTGATGCAGACGCCGTTTCGCGCGGAGGGGATCGTCACCAATATTTCGACCGACGCCAATGGCACCCAGCACATTGGCCTGCACCGTATCCCGGATCGTTCAGGATTATGGCGCTACCTTGGCACGACGCTGCTGATGCTCTCCATGCTCGGATGCGCTGTCTACAACAGCATACAGGCTTTCAGACGCTACCAGCGTCACCGCTCCCGCATCACGGAAATTCAGAGCTACTACGAAAGTTGCCTGAATCCAACGCTGATTGACAACCCGGAAAGCCTGATTCGATAACACGCTCGCGCGACAGGATATGCTACCCTGTCGCGCATCATGTTTTCTTCTGGGGAGTTTCCATGCAGATCAATATTGCCTGGCAGGATGTCGATACCGTGTTGTTAGATATGGACGGCACGCTGCTCGACCTGGCATTCGATAACTATTTCTGGCAAAAACTGGTGCCGGAAACCTATGGCGCGAAACAGGGTATCTCTCCCCAGGAAGCCCAGGACTATATTCGTCAGCAGTATCATGCCGTGCAGCATACGCTAAACTGGTACTGCCTGGATTACTGGAGCGAATGCCTGGATCTTGATATTTGCGCCATGACAACGGAACAGGGACCGCGCGCCGTTTTGCGTGAAGATACCGTACCGTTTCTTGATGCCTTAAAAGCCAGCGGCAAGCGCCGTATTTTGCTCACCAACGCGCATCCCCATAACCTGGCGGTGAAGCTGGAGCATACCGGTCTGGCCTCACACCTTGATTTATTACTTTCCACCCACACATTTGGTTATCCCAAAGAGGATCAGCGGTTATGGCACGCTGTGGCTGAAGAAACGGGAATGAGTGCAGAGAAGACGCTGTTTATTGACGACAGCGAACCCATTCTCGACGCCGCTGCTCTGTACGGTATTCGTTACTGCCTCGGCGTGACCAATCCCGACTCAGGCATCGCGGAAAAACAGTACGCACGCCATCCGTCACTGAATGACTACCGCCGACTGATCCCCTCACTGATGTGAAGGAGACGCCATGAAAGAAAAGCCCTCTGCTGAAGTCAGGCTGGATAAATGGCTGTGGGCTGCACGCTTTTACAAAACGCGTGCGCTAGCCCGCGAAATGGTTGAAGGCGGTAAGGTGCATTACAACGGCCAGCGCAGCAAACCGAGCAAGATTGTCGAGCTGAACGCCACCCTCACCCTGCGCCAGGGAAATGACGAGCGAACGGTCATTATCAAGGCTATTACCGAGCAGCGTCGCCCGGCCACGGAAGCCGTTACGCTGTATGAAGAAACCGCGGAAAGCGTAGAAAAACGCGAAAAAGTGGCGCTGGCGCGTAAACTTAACGCGTTAACCATGCCGCACCCGGACAGGCGACCGGACAAGAAAGAGCGCCGCGACCTGTTACGATTTAAACATGGCGACAGCGAGTGACTGTCACCTGCAAGAGAGATGATTATGCCGCAACATGACCAATTACATCGTTATCTGTTTGAAAACTTTGCCGTGCGCGGCGAGCTGGTGACCGTTTCGGAAACCCTGCAACAGATCCTCGAAAATCATACTTACCCGCAGCCGGTCAAGAACGTGCTGGCTGAACTGCTGGTCGCCACCAGCCTGCTCACCGCCACGCTGAAGTTTGCCGGTGATATCACCGTACAGCTGCAGGGCGATGGTCCGCTGAGCCTGGCCGTCATTAACGGCAACAACAATCAGCAGATGCGCGGCGTGGCCCGTATGCAGGGCGATATCCCTGAAGGCGCTGATCTCAAAACGCTGGTAGGCAACGGCTACCTGGTGATTACCATTACCCCAGAAGAAGGCGAGCGCTATCAGGGCGTGGTTGGTCTGGAAGGCGACACGCTGGCCGCCTGTCTGGAAGATTACTTCATGCGTTCTGAACAGCTGCCGACACGTCTGTTTATCCGTACTGGCGACGTCGATGGCAAACCCGCTGCTGGCGGGATGCTTCTGCAGGTAATGCCGGCGCAAAACGCGCAGGCAGATGATTTCGATCACCTGACAGCCCTGACCGAAACCATCAAAACTGAAGAGCTGTTAACGCTCCCGGCCAACGAAGTGCTGTGGCGCTTGTACCACGAAGAAGAGGTTACTCTCTACGATCCGCAGGACGTTGAGTTCAAATGCACCTGTTCACGCGAACGCTGCGCTGGCGCACTGAAAACGCTGCCGGACGAAGAAGTGGACAGCATTCTGGCGGAAGAAGGCGAGATCGATATGCACTGCGATTACTGCGGGAGCCACTATCTGTTTAACGCCATGGACATTGCTGAGATCCGCAGCAACGCTTCCCCGGCGGACCCGCAGGTACATTAATCACCACCGCCTATCCGGCCCACTATCGTCGACCGGATAGGCGTTCGCACCGCCATCCATCAAAACGCTATCCGCAACACGCTCACTCGTTGTAATAATTCATCGGCAATCGGGTGCCACCAATGGTGATATCACGCCAAACTCTGGGGGCTGAATTCAGTTGATGATTCGCCACCGCCTGCAGCAGTTTATCCTTATTGAATCCTGCAGGTAGCTGACCTGATGCGATGAGTTCCCATTTATCCTCTTTCCTGGCAAAGACCAGACTCTCACCATCGCCAAAAGCATACAGCACCTGCTCAGGCTTACCATCCGCATTGAGGTCCTGATCGACCAGGACGCAAGCATCCTGCTCAACGCAGGATGTAATGCGGTAGCTCTGCCCTTTGACAAACGCCCAGAAGGTCTCATCGGGTTGCCTGCTACCTGGAGCGATCATCACTTTCGGCGCTAGTTGAGTGGCAGTCAGGTTCTGAATGGGATCGCGACGTCCTTGCAGCAGAGAATTTAAGTCGCGCCGGCGCTTACTGTCTTGGTTAAACGCCGCATCTTTTTGTAATGCCTCCAACGCCGCACGTCCCGGTTTTCCGCTATTACCCAACATATACAGGCTGACCTGATCCGGCTTAATTTTGCCGCTGTGATACAGCCCCATATGGCTGTTGACGCTGATGCGCCAGGCATCAATAACCGGCGACGACAGCAAAATCAACAGCCCCAACGCCAGCAACGACACGCAAAGAATCACCTTCCCCTGAAGCTCAAGCGGATTGCGCCCACGGCGTAAAATACTCGCCAGATAGCCAAACGACCAGAGCAGCAGCACGCAGACCACCAGCACGCCATATAAGCGCTCGGGCGTCCAACCGTACTGTTGAATTCGCACCCACAGTGACCAACCGGCAATCAGCATATAGATGGGCGCGACAACCAGGGCGCATTTGATCAGGTAGCGTAACGCGGCTGGATAGGGAAGCGCCTCTTTCTGCGGCTCGCGAACGATAGCCATCAACAGCAGCAGGAGCAGCGCCAGCGTTGACATCAACCCGGCCGCAGACACCCGCTGCGAGATAGCCTCCAGGCCGGTGAAGGGCAAGGTCAGCACAAACATCAGCGCCAGCAGCGCGACCAGAGGTAACAGACCGGTGGCGATCAAAGTCAGTAACTTTTGGACCGCCGCAACCAGACGCGACTGCGTGCGGGTCAGTACCACCGCCAGTGCGGTAACCAGGCCAAAGGCCACGTAGCCAAACCAGTCGGTATCAAAGAAAAGCGTGTCGAAGAAGGTAATACCAACGAGCTTAAACATCTCGCTCCATAGCAGGAGCACCATCCAGAACAGACCGTTGGCGACAAAGACAATCAGTAACGTCAGCGCATTAAGCCACAAACTAGCATAAAACTGCGCATAGCGGGCCTGCTGGCGGGATGCGTGGAGCGAGTACTGAATCCATGGCAATGCCAGCATCGCCATCAGCAGTAAACGCCAGCCGTACAACATAAAAATATCATTTTGCCGCCACTTATCGCTGCCCTCGACTTGCCACTTTAGCCAGACGCTCATCGCCAGCACGACAACAAAGATCAGCGCCATCCAGTACCACAGCGCACGTTGTTTGAAAGAGACAACGGTGAGTAAAAGCGCCGAAGAGAGAGCAATTGTCGCGGGCATGCCATAGAACAGCCAGCCGTCATTATGCGGCACCAGATATGTCATCAGCAGGTAGCACAATATCCCCTGTAACAGGCCGATAGATATCATGCCCCAGCGAGTAGTACGTGAAAGTTCAACACTATCCATGTCGTCACCCAGAATGAAGAGAAAAGGTAATTATTGCATCAACTTCACAATTTTGAGCATTGATAGGCCGATCCCGGACCACTGCGACGGGAAGTGAATCGATATTGTTTATGTATGAGTTACGTTATTTTCTTACGTGAATGCGATTACACTCACAAGTTTCCCGCCAAAAACACTCTCTATTAACGTTTTAAGAACATTTTCCACAACAAAAAAGGGTTTCCTGCCATAATATCCGCCTCTTTGTGACAGGAGTCGCAGCGCATTCGGTTATCCGTGATTTTCCCGGATGCGTAAATCTATGAGCCTTGTCGCGGTTAGCAATCCCTAAAAAACCTTACTATTCCAGGTAATACATATTGGCTAAGGAGCAGTGAAATGCGTGTGAACAACAGTTTAACCCCGCAAGATCTCAAGGCTTATGGTATCAATGACGTTCAGGATATCGTTTACAATCCAGACTACGACACGCTTTTCCAGGAGGAACTTGATCCAAACCTGGAAGGTTATGAGCGTGGCGTGTTAACAAACCTGGGCGCCGTTGCCGTTGATACCGGTATCTTTACCGGACGTTCGCCAAAGGATAAGTATATTGTCCGTGACGACACCACGCGCGACACGCTCTGGTGGTCCGACAAAGGTAAAGGTAAGAACGACAACAAACCGCTCTCCCCGGAAACCTGGCAGCATCTGAAAGGATTAGTCACCCAGCAGCTTTCCGGCAAGCGTCTGTTTATCATTGATGCATTCTGCGGCGCTAACGCCGATACCCGCCTTTCCGTACGCTTCATTACCGAAGTAGCCTGGCAGGCGCATTTTGTTAAAAACATGTTCATCCGCCCAAGCGACGAAGAGCTGGTTGATTTCAAACCTGATTTCATCGTGATGAACGGCGCTAAATGCACTAACCCGCAGTGGAAAGAGCAGGGTCTGAACTCCGAAAACTTCGTGGCTTTCAATCTGACTGAGCGTATCCAGTTGATTGGTGGTACCTGGTACGGCGGCGAAATGAAGAAAGGTATGTTCTCCGTAATGAACTACCTGCTGCCGCTGAAAGGCATTGCCTCCATGCACTGCTCGGCAAACGTCGGGGAAAAAGGTGATGTGGCAGTCTTCTTTGGCCTGTCCGGTACGGGTAAAACAACGCTGTCCACCGATCCGAAACGCCGCCTGATTGGCGATGACGAACACGGCTGGGATGACGACGGCGTATTTAACTTTGAAGGCGGTTGCTACGCGAAGACCATCAAACTGTCTAAAGATGCCGAGCCGGAAATCTACAACGCAATCCGTCGTGACGCGCTGCTGGAAAACGTCACCGTGCGCGCAGATGGTTCCATCGACTTCGACGACGGTTCCAAAACCGAAAACACCCGCGTGTCCTACCCGATTTATCACATCGATAACATCGTTAAGCCGGTGTCAAAAGCAGGTCACGCCACCAAAGTGATCTTCCTGACCGCCGACGCGTTTGGCGTGCTGCCGCCGGTCTCTCGTCTGACGGCAGACCAAACCCAGTACCACTTCCTGTCTGGCTTCACCGCCAAACTGGCCGGTACCGAACGTGGCGTCACCGAACCGACCCCAACCTTCTCAGCCTGCTTTGGCGCAGCATTCCTGTCACTGCACCCAACGCAGTACGCAGAAGTACTGGTGAAACGTATGCAGGCGGCAGGTGCGCAGGCATATCTGGTTAACACCGGCTGGAACGGTACCGGCAAGCGTATCTCTATCAAAGATACCCGCGCGATTATCGACGCTATCCTGAACGGTTCGCTGGATGACGCAGAAACGTTCCGTCTGCCGATGTTTGACCTGGCTATCCCAACCGAGCTGCCGGGCGTAGATACTCGCATTCTCGATCCGCGTAATACCTATGCTTCTCCGGAGCAGTGGCAGGAAAAAGCCAACGCGCTGGCGAAACTGTTTATCGAGAACTTCGAGAAATACACCGATACCCCTGCGGGTGAAGCGCTGGTTAGCGCCGGACCGAAGCTGTAACGAAGAGTGCCGGATGGCGGTTTCGCCTTATCCGGCCTACAGCAACAAAAAGGGAGGCATTTCGCCTCCCTTTCTTATGCGTCTTTCGTGATGCCCTGCGCGCGAGTGAAGGGAACCGGAAGCCAGGCGCGGATCGACAACCCTCCTCGTTCACTGGTGCCAATTTCCAGCATACCGTTATGGTTATCGATAATACGCTGCACAATCGCCAGACCCAGGCCCGTGCCGCTGGTACTACGCGCGCTGTCGCCGCGGACAAACGGCTGGAACAGGTGTTTACGCTGCTCCGGCTTGATGCCCGGACCATCATCTTCTACCTGGAACCAGGCGCGATGCGTCTCCGTACCGCTGCTGACCTTAATCCAGCCGTTGCCGTAACGGGCGGCGTTAACCACCATATTGGCAACCGCACGCTTGATCGACAGCGGGTGCATTTTCACCTGAATGCTACCCGGCAGCAGCGCAGTTTCGATTTCACGTTCATAGCCGCTTTCCGCTGCGACCACTTCGCCTAACACCGAGTTCAGATCCGCCATCTCCATCGGCATCTCCTGACCGGTACGCAGATAATCGATAAACTGCTCGATAATGGCATTACACTCTTCGATGTCCTTATTGATGGACTCCGCGAGATAACCATCCTCTTCGCCCATCATTTCGGTCGCCAGACGAATACGCGTCAGCGGAGTACGTAAATCGTGGCTCACGCCCGCCATTAACAGCGTACGGTCATCGGCCAGTTGCTTCACACCCGCGGCCATATGGTTAAAGGCACGGGTAACAGAGCGCACCTCTGAAGCGCCATACTCACGCAGCGGCGGCGGAATGATACCTTTCCCCACCTGCAGCGCTGCATGTTCAAGATCCACCAGCGGTCGGTTCTGGATACGGATAAACAGCCACGCGCCACCGATAGCCAACAGCATAATCGCCAGCGTGTAGCGGAACAGCGGTGAGAAATCGCCCTGATGGATCTCCGTCAGCGGCACGCGTACCCAGATATTGGGCGACAGCCAGGTTTTCAGCCATACGACCGGCGAGCTTTTGTTCACCTCAACGCGGACTTCCGTCGGACCGCCCAGCTGCTGCGCCATCTGATGGCTTAAGAATTCATAGTGTTGCGCCCAACGCAGTCCAGCTTCTTCAGCGGCCTCGTTGGAATAGAGGGAAATACCCAGCTCACGATAAATTTCCCGGCGGAATGCGGGCGGCACCACCAGTTGCGTACCGTCCTCCAGCTGCAGTTTATCGGTCATCAGCATACGAACTTCGTAGGCCAGGACCTTATTAAACTGCTGGAGGCTCGGCAGTATCGCGAAGTTCAGCACTACCAGGTAAGTCGTCACCAGGCTGGCAAACAGCAAGGTGACGATGAGCAATAACGTGCGGGCAAACGAACTTCGTGGCGAGAAGCGCATTCGCCTCATGCTTTAGAACCGTCCGGAACAAAGACGTAGCCGAGACCCCACACGGTCTGAATGTAGCGCGGATGCGCCGGGTCCTCTTCCACCATACGACGCAGGCGAGAAATCTGGACGTCGATAGACCGCTCCATCGCTGAATATTCACGACCACGGGCCAGGTTCATCAGCTTGTCGCGGGACAGCGGCTCGCGCGGGTGGCTTACCAGCGCTTTCAGTACCGCAAATTCCCCGCTGGTGAGCGGCATTGGCTCATCTTCACGGAACATTTCACGCGTACCGAGGTTCAGTTTAAACTTACCAAAAGCAATGACCGCTTCTTCCTGAGAAGGCGCGCCCGGCAGTTCGTTCGCCTGACGACGCAGTACAGCGCGAATACGCGCCAGCAGTTCTCGCGGGTTAAACGGTTTCGGAATGTAATCGTCAGCGCCGATTTCCAGCCCAACGATACGATCGACTTCTTCACCCTTCGCCGTGACCATAATGATCGGCATCGGGTTGCTTTGACTGCGCAGGCGACGGCAAATAGACAGGCCATCTTCTCCCGGCAGCATTAAATCCAGCACCATCAGGTGAAAGGACTCACGGGTCAGCAGACGATCCATCTGCTCAGCGTTAGCGACGCTTCGAACCTGGAAGCCCTGCTCGGTCAGATAACGCTCCAGAAGCGCACGCAAGCGCATGTCGTCATCGACCACCAGAATCTTATAGTTCTCTTGCATTGTTATTACTCCCAAAGGTTCGCAACAATTAAGTGTATATTCTTAAGAAAGCTAACGTGAGTCACCAGCGAATTCTGGTATGAATTCCAGGCTAAATTGTTACAAAGCATATTAAACAGCAGCTTAAGTATACAATGTTTCTCGCAATACATTATTTATTCTGTTGATATGCTCGCGTAATACTAATTGTGCGCATCATCACAGAGTCGAAGGTAAAACAATAAGATGAAAACGCCCCTGATAACCCGCGAAGGGTATGAAAAACTCAAACAAGAGCTGAATTACCTCTGGCGTGAAGAGCGCCCAGAAGTCACCAAAAAGGTTACCTGGGCCGCAAGTCTGGGTGACCGCAGCGAAAATGCCGACTACCAGTATAATAAAAAGCGTCTGCGTGAGATCGACCGCCGTGTCCGTTATTTGACCAAGTGTATGGAGAATTTGAAAATCGTCGATTACTCCCCGCAGCAAGAGGGCAAAGTCTTCTTTGGCGCGTGGGTCGAGATTGAAAATGACGATGGCGACATCCGTAAATTCCGTATTGTCGGCTACGATGAGATCTTCGGTCGTAAAGATTACATTTCTATCGACTCACCGATGGCGCGGGCGCTGCTGAAAAAAGAGGTCGGCGATCTCGCGATAGTCAACACCCCTGGTGGTGAAGCCAGCTGGTACGTGAACGAAATTGAATACGTTAAGTGAGACCGGAACAATCCGAAGCCCCGGTAGATGACTGGCATTTTTGCCAGTCAATCCGTATAACTATCCCCTGATTTTTTATCCTATAGACGAAGCTATCCATGATGAATGATTCTTTCTGCCGCATTATCGCAGGTGAAATTCAGGCTCGTGCTGAACAGGTAGAAGCTGCCGTTCGCCTGCTTGACGAAGGGAACACCGTGCCGTTTATCGCACGTTATCGTAAGGAAATCACCGGCGGTCTGGACGATACGCAACTGCGTAATCTGGAGACCCGTCTGGGATATCTGCGTGAACTGGAAGACCGCCGTCAGGCAATCCTGAAATCTATCGGCGAGCAAGGCAAACTGACCGACGATTTGGCGAACGCGATCAACGGCACGTTAAGTAAGACCGAACTCGAAGATCTCTATCTGCCGTACAAACCTAAGCGCCGCACCCGTGGGCAGATAGCCATTGAGGCCGGACTGGAGCCGCTGGCAGATCTGCTGTGGAACGAACCGTCCCATGACCCGGAAACCGAAGCCGCAAAATATCTCAACGCCGAAAACGGCGTGGCCGATACCAAAGCTGCCCTCGATGGCGCACGCTACATTCTGATGGAGCGCTTCGCCGAAGACGCTGCGCTGCTGGCAAAAGTGCGTGATTATTTGTGGAAAAACGCCCATCTGGTTGCCGCCGTGGTTAGTGGCAAAGAAGAGGAAGGCGCTAAGTTCCGCGATTACTTCGATCACCACGAACCTATTTCTACCGTTCCATCCCACCGTGCGCTGGCCATGTTCCGTGGTCGTAACGAAGGCGTGTTGCAGCTTTCACTAAATGCCGATCCGCAATTCGATGAGCCGCCAAAAGAGAGCCACGGCGAGCAGATTATCCAGGATCACCTGGGACTGCGCCTGAACAACGCCCCCGCTGACAGCTGGCGTAAAGGCGTTGTTAGCTGGACGTGGCGCATCAAAGTGCTGATGCACCTTGAAACTGAGCTGATGGGTACCGTGCGTGAACGTGCGGAAGATGAAGCGATCAACGTCTTTGCCCGTAACCTGCATGACCTGCTGATGGCCGCCCCGGCCGGGCTGCGCGCCACAATGGGTCTCGATCCGGGTCTGCGTACCGGTGTAAAAGTGGCGGTGGTTGACGGTACCGGCAAGCTGGTCGCGACCGACACTATTTATCCGCATACCGGCCAGGCAGCCAAAGCCGCCGTTGCCGTGGCGGCGTTGTGTGAAAAATACAACGTTGAGCTGGTCGCGATTGGTAACGGCACGGCGTCGCGCGAAACCGAGCGTTTCTTCCTCGACGTGCAGAAACAATTCCCGAAAGTGACCGCGCAGAAAGTGATTGTCAGCGAAGCCGGGGCATCGGTTTACTCTGCTTCCGAGCTGGCGGCGCTGGAGTTCCCGGATCTCGACGTTTCACTGCGTGGCGCGGTGTCTATCGCCCGTCGTTTGCAGGATCCGTTGGCGGAGCTGGTGAAAATCGATCCGAAATCTATCGGCGTGGGCCAGTATCAGCACGATGTAAGCCAGACGCAGCTGGCGCGCAAGCTGGATGCGGTGGTGGAAGACTGCGTGAATGCCGTCGGCGTCGATCTGAATACCGCTTCCGTGCCGCTGCTGACCCGCGTTGCTGGCCTGACGCGCATGATGGCGCAAAACATCGTCGCCTGGCGCGATGAGAACGGTCAGTTTCAGAACCGTCAGCAACTGCTAAAAGTTAGCCGCCTGGGGCCAAAAGCCTTTGAACAATGCGCGGGCTTCCTGCGTATCAACCATGGCGATAACCCACTGGATGCATCTACCGTTCACCCGGAAGCTTATCCGATTGTGGAACGCATTCTGGCCGCAACCGAGCAATCGCTGCGTGACCTGATGGGCAACAGCAACGAACTACGCAATCTGAAAGCAGCCGATTTTACCGACGAACGCTTCGGGGTGCCGACCGTCACTGACATCATCAAAGAGCTGGAAAAACCGGGCCGCGACCCGCGTCCTGAATTTAAAACCGCGCAGTTTGCTGATGGCGTAGAAACCATGAACGATCTGCTGCCGGGAATGATTCTGGAAGGGGCAGTCACTAACGTCACGAACTTCGGCGCGTTTGTTGATATTGGCGTTCATCAGGATGGTCTGGTGCATATCTCTTCATTGTCGAATAAGTTCGTCGAAGATCCACACACCGTGGTGAAAGCGGGCGACATTGTAAAGGTGAAAGTGCTGGAAGTTGACCTGCAACGTAAGCGTATCGCACTGACCATGCGTCTGGACGAGCAGCCGGGTGAAACCAATGCGCGTCGCGGCGGCGGGAATAACGATCGCACTCAAAGCAATCGCCCGGCACCAAAAGCCGCGAAACCTCGTGGTCGTGACGCACAGCCTGCGGGTAACAGCGCCATGATGGATGCGCTGGCGGCGGCAATGGGTAAAAAACGCTAGTGTAACTTTTGTGCCGGATGGGGGGGTAACCTCCTTATCCGGCTAACTTGTCGCAATTAATTTGTAAGCCGGATAACACGCGTGAGCGTCGCCATCCGGCATATTTAGTCTCTTTCCCGCTTTCTACCGCCATATATTTATCACTTCATTAACAGATGAAACCTTAATTAAACATTAAGATCCTCACTAATTATTTCCGCGAATCATTCGTTCCCAACCAGAATAAATATTGAGGAATATCAAAATTGGCGCAAATTATTATCCAATTGTACATTCCGTCACATTTATTCTATTGATGATAGAAACCATTCTCATTATCATTGATCTGTTGATTATTTACTCTTTCCTTACGTTGGCTAATCATCTGGCCTCATGCCGCCTTGCCGCCCCATGAGGTAATCATCCAGTTAGCGAGATATAAGTAGGTCCCTATGCAATTCACTCCTGACAGTGCGTGGAAAATTACCGGTTTTGCCCGTGAAATCAGCCCGGCTTATCGTCAGAAACTGTTGTCACTTGGCATGCTACCCGGCTCCTCTTTCAACGTGGTACGCGTCGCCCCACTCGGCGATCCTATCCATATCGAAACGCGTCGCGTAAGTCTGGTATTGCGTAAGAAAGATCTGGCGTTATTAGAAGTGGAAGCGGTTTCCTGTTAATACAGTGAGTCTATAAAAATGAAAAAACTAACCATTGGTTTAATTGGCAATCCTAATTCCGGCAAGACTACTTTATTCAACCAGCTTACCGGCGCACGCCAGCGTGTAGGCAACTGGGCTGGCGTTACCGTTGAGCGTAAAGAAGGTCATTTCGCAACGACGGACCACCAGGTCACGCTGGTTGATTTACCCGGCACCTATTCTCTGACGACAATCTCATCTCAGACCTCTCTCGATGAGCAGATCGCCTGTCACTATATTTTAAGCGGCGACGCGGATCTCTTGATCAACGTGGTCGATGCTTCAAACCTTGAACGCAACCTCTACCTGACGTTGCAACTGCTTGAGCTGGGCATCCCCTGCATCGTCGCGTTGAATATGCTGGATATTGCCGAGAAGCAGCAAATCCGTATTGATATCGATGCCCTCTCCGCTCGCCTTGGCTGCCCGGTGGTTCCGCTGGTATCCACCCGCGCCCGCGGCATTGAAGCGCTGAAACTGGCGATCGATCGCTACAAAGAAAACGACACCGTCGAGCTGGTTCATTATGCCCAACCGCTGCTGCAGGAAGCGGATTCCCTCGCCGATGCGATGGCCAAAGATATGCCGTTAAAACAGCGCCGCTGGCTGGGCCTGCAGATGCTGGAAGGCGATATCTACAGCCGGGCCTACGCGGGGGATGCCGCGCAAAACCTTGATGCCGCCATTGCACGTCTGAGCGAGACAATGGACGATCCGGCACTGCATATCGCCGATGCGCGCTATCAGTGCATTGCCGCTATCTGCGATACCGTCAGCAACACCCTGACGGCAGAGCCAAGCCGCTTCACCACCGCAGTAGATAAAATCGTCCTCAACCGCTTCCTCGGGCTGCCGATTTTCCTGTTCGTGATGTACCTGATGTTCCTGCTCGCCATCAACATTGGCGGCGCGCTGCAACCGTTGTTTGACGTCGGCTCCGTAGCGCTCTTTATCCATGGTATTCAGTGGATTGGCTACACGCTGCACTTCCCGGACTGGCTCACTATCTTTTTGGCGCAAGGTCTTGGCGGCGGGATAAACACCGTGCTGCCACTGGTACCGCAAATCGGCATGATGTACCTGTTCCTCTCCTTCCTGGAAGACTCCGGTTACATGGCGCGCGCCGCGTTTGTAATGGACCGTCTGATGCAGGCGCTGGGACTGCCGGGCAAATCGTTTGTCCCGCTGATCGTCGGCTTTGGCTGTAACGTACCGTCAGTGATGGGCGCACGTACGCTGGACGCCCCGCGTGAACGTCTGATGACCATCATGATGGCGCCGTTTATGTCCTGTGGCGCTCGCCTGGCGATTTTCGCCGTCTTTGCCGCAGCGTTCTTTGGTCAGAACGGTGCGCTGGCGGTCTTCTCACTGTACGTACTGGGTATCGTTATGGCGGTATTGACCGGTCTGATGCTCAAACACACCATCATGCGTGGCGAAGCAACGCCGTTCGTGATGGAGCTGCCGGTGTACCACGTGCCGCACATTAAGAGTCTGATTATTCAGACCTGGCAACGCCTGAAAGGCTTCGTTCTGCGTGCGGGTAAAGTCATCATCATCGTCAGCATTTTCCTCAGCGCGTTTAACAGTTTCTCGCTGAGCGGAAAAATCGTCGACAACATCAACGACTCTGCTCTGGCCTCCGTCAGCCGCGTAATCACGCCGGTCTTCAAGCCGATTGGCGTTCATGAAGATAACTGGCAGGCAACCGTAGGTCTGTTCACCGGCGCGATGGCGAAAGAAGTGGTTGTCGGTACGCTGAACACGCTCTATACCGCAGAAAACATTCAGGAAGAAGAGTTCAACCCGGCAGATTTCCACCTCGGTGACGAGCTGCTCGGCGCGGTAGATGAGACCTGGCAAAGCCTGAAAGACACCTTCAGCCTGAGCGTACTGGCTAACCCTATTGAAGCCAGCAAGGGCGACGGTGAAATGGCTACGGGTGCAATGGGCGTGATGGGCGAAAAATTTGGCAGCGCTGCCGCCGCTTACAGCTACCTGATTTTCGTGCTGCTGTATGTGCCGTGTATTTCGGTAATGGGCGCTATTGCACGTGAATCCAGCCGTGGCTGGATGAGCTTCTCGATTCTGTGGGGCCTGAACATCGCCTACTCTCTGTCGACGCTGTTTTATCAGGCGGTCAGCTACAAAGAGCACCCGACCTACAGCCTGGTGTGCATTTTAGCTGTCATCCTGTTTAACATTGTGTTGCTGGGCCTGCTGCGTCGAGCTCGCAGTCGCGTGGATCTCGCACTGCTGGCGACCAACAGGACGGCAAGCTCCTGCTGTTCCAGCACCACTGGCGACTGCCACTAAGGTTATCGACAATGGCATCGCTTATTCAGGTTCGTGATTTATTGGCTTTGCGGGGACGCATGGAGGCAATTCAGATTAGCCACACGCTGCACACCCCGCAGCCCATGATTGACGCCATGCTGAATCAGTTAGAAAAGATGGGCAAAGCGGTGCGGATTCAGGAAGATGCCGACGGGTGTCTTTCCGGAAGCTGCAAGAGTTGTCCGGAAGGTAAAGCCTGCCTGCGCGAGTGGTGGGCTTTGCGCTAGTTCGATGCCGGATGGCGCTACGCTTCCGGTCTAAAAATGACTGCAAACGTCCTGGCCGATAAAGCGTTTATGCTGATATCCGGCTTTTTGCGTAATGGATTCCACAAAGATGTCTCTGTTTCAGCAAAGCAGATCTATCCTCCAGCCTGGCGCGCATCGTTATCAACTCGTGGATGATTACTGGCGACCAGGGAAGTAGAGTCTCGTCATCTTGTTTCTCAGGTGACGGATCGCCATGAATACTGACACGACTGCTACGCCGCATGACGCGATTTTTAAAACGTTCTTAAACCACCCTGCTACCGCACGCGACTTTATTCGGCTCCATCTTCCAGCCTCTTTGCAAAAACTGTGCGATCTGAAAACGCTACAACTGGAATCGGGCAGCTTTATTGAGGACGATTTGCGCGCGTACTATTCCGATGTGCTGTGGTCATTAAAAACCCGCGAAGGCGATGGCTATATTTACACCATCATTGAGCATCAGAGCACCGCCGATGCCCATATGGCATTTCGGCTGATGCGTTATGCCATTGCGGTCATGCATCGTCATTTGGCTGCAGGTCACAAGAAACTCCCGCTGGTGATACCCATGCTTTTTTATCATGGCGCGGCAAGCCCATACCCCTACTCACTCTGCTGGCTGGACGAATTTGACGACCCAAAGGCCGCCAGACAACTTTATACCTCAGCGTTTCCACTGATCGATATCACCGTGGTTCCCGATAACGAGATCATGCAGCATCGCCGGATGGCGCTATTGGAACTCATCCAAAAACATATTCGTAAACGCGATTTGATGGGGCTGGTAGAAAAACTGGCCATCCTGATTATTAAAGGACACGCTAATGACAGCCAGTTGAAAGCCTTGTTTAATTATCTAATGCAGGTCGGGGACACCACACATTTTACCGAGTTTCTTCATGAGGTCGCCGAACGTTTACCCCAACATAAGGAAAAGTTGATGACTATCGCCGAAAGATTACGACAAGAAGGGCATCTTAATGGTCTTCAGGAAGGCCATATGAAAGGGTTACAAGAGGGGTTACAAACGGGCTTGCAACAAGGTAAACGAGAGGAAGCTTTACGTATTGCATCAACCCTGCAGGCTGATGGTATCGATCCGCTGACCATCTTCAGAATTACCGGACTGACCGCTGAGGATCTGGCTACGCGTAGCCATTAATCTCAAGCCCGGTAAGCGTGGCTCTACCGGGCAACACAACAGATTTATAGGCGTTTTTTTAACGCCACCAGCGCTGCACAGAACTCCGCAGGATGCGAGATAAACGGTGCATGCGCCGCTTTAGCAAATATCAACGACTCGCTATGCGGCCACAGGGCATCGAGCATTGGGACCACTTTGCGCGGAACCAGTCCATCGAGATAGCCGTACAACCGCAGAAAAGGCATGTCCACAGCGCACAGAGGCTCACGCAGATCGACCGTTTTCAGGATCTCCAGTCCGCCATTGAGCACCTCGACATTCGGCATGGGTAACGCCAGCACTGTTTTCTTCAGTGCCCGCGCATCCTGACGCGCGGTGTCCGTGCCCATCGTCTGCAACGCCAGAAAACGTTCCACCGTACGCTGGAAATCTTCGCTCAACTGCTGCTGGAAACCTGCCAGCACTTCTGGCTTGATACCCGGCCACTCGTCACGCGCGCTAAAGCAAGGGGAAGACGCCACGGTCACCAGCGCCTGAACACGTTCAGGATGGGTTAACGCCACCTGGCTTGCGACCAGCCCGCCCAGACTCCAGCCGAGCCAGATGGCTTTCTCCGGTGCCTGTTTTACTACCCGCTCAGCCATCTCTTCCAGCGACATTGCGCCGAACCCCTGGCTGCGACCAAATCCCGGTAAGTCGACAAGATGCAGCGTGAAATGCGAACTCAGTTCCTCGCTTATGCAATGCCACACTTGCGCATTCAGTCCCCATCCGTGCAGCAGCACAAGATGGCAATTTCCCGAACCCTGGGTCTGCCACCAGATGTCATTCATCAGTTATTGTTCTCTTTTAGCCTGAAAGGATGCTTCTATGCTAACAGTACCGGGATTGTGCTGGCTATGCCGAATGCCCCTGACGTTAGGGCATTGGGGGATCTGTTCAGTCTGCACACGGGCAACGCATCAGCACGTCAGCCGGTGCCCTCAATGTGGACTCCCTGCCGCACATACCGTCGTTCCCTGCGGGCGCTGTCTGCAAAAACCACCGCCGTGGCAGCGACTGGTTACCGTCAGCGACTATGCTCTGCCGTTGAGCGGGCTTATCCACCAGCTCAAGTTTTCCCGACGTGGCGAAATGGCCCCCGCCCTTTCACGCTTGCTGTTGCTGGAGGTATTACAGGCCCGGCGCGTCAGCGGTCTTCCTCTGCCGGACAGGCTCGTCAGCGTCCCGCTCTGGCAGCGCCGGCACTGGCGCAGAGGGTTTAATCAGAGCGACTTACTGTGTCGTCCCCTGGCTCGCTGGCTAGACTGCGACTGGGACAGCCGGGCCATCACGCGGGTTCGGGCAACCGCCACACAGCACCATCTCAGCGCCCGATTACGTAAACGTAACCTGAAAAACGCCTTTCGCCTTGAATTGCCAGTGCAGGGACTCCATATGGTCATTGTGGATGATGTCGTCACTACCGGAAGTACCGTCGCGGAAATCGCGCAGCTGCTTTTACGCAACGGCGCGGCGACTGTCCAGGTATGGTGCCTGTGTCGAACCTTGTAGAGCCTCGATGATGGGCGTATTATAACCAAGTAAAATAGTCAACTATTAGGCCATTACTATGATCCATATTTCCGATGCTGCACAAGCGCACTTTGCCAAACTGCTGGCAAATCAGGAAGAAGGGACACAAATCCGCGTATTTGTGATTAATCCCGGCACGCCTAACGCTGAATGCGGCGTTTCTTATTGTCCGCCGGACGCCGTGGAAGCAACCGACACCGCCATTAAATTTGACCTGCTGACCGCATATGTTGATGAACTGAGCGCACCGTATCTGGAAGATGCAGAAATCGATTTCGTTACCGACCAGTTAGGCTCCCAACTGACCCTGAAAGCACCAAACGCCAAAATGCGTAAAGTTGCCGATGATGCGCCGCTGATGGAACGCGTGGAGTACATGTTGCAATCGCAGATCAACCCACAGCTGGCAGGTCACGGTGGTCGCGTCTCTCTGATGGAAATCACCGATGAAGGCTACGCTATTCTGCAGTTTGGCGGCGGATGTAACGGCTGTTCAATGGTAGATGTAACGCTGAAAGAAGGTATCGAGAAGCAGCTGCTGGCTGAATTCCCTGAACTGAAAGGCGTTCGCGATTTAACCGAACACCAGCGCGGCGAGCACTCTTACTACTAACGCCTCAACCTGTCGAGTTTCCGTAGGCCCGTTAAGACGCATCCGCGCCGCCATCGGGCATTGATGCCGGATGGCAGCGTAATCGCTTTATCCGGCCTACAACCTTGCATTTCTCCGCATATTTCCTGCAACAATCCCCTTCATAATTTGACCAGCCTCTCATAATTTAAATTTTGCCTGCCCAGGTGATTTTCAAGCGCCGCATGTTACCCGTATCATTCGCATCAGCACCTAACACACACATAACAGCCAGCTAAACTGATTAGTTTTGAAGGCAACCAGCATTGGTGCTGAGAATGCTCTGTTCCCGGTCGGGACAATCGGAATTTGTCATCTAAACACTGACGTTACCCATAACAAAGTAAAGGCCAGGTAAATCATGCCATTAGTCATCGTTGCTATCGGTGTAATCTTGTTACTCCTCCTGATGATCCGTTTCAAAATGAACGGCTTCATCGCTCTCGTCCTGGTGGCGCTTGCTGTCGGATTGATGCAAGGGATGCCACTGGATAAAGTCATCGGTTCGATTAAAGCCGGCGTCGGCGGAACCCTTGGCAGCCTCGCCCTGATTATGGGTTTTGGCGCCATGCTGGGCAAAATGCTGGCGGACTGCGGCGGCGCACAACGCATCGCAACCACCCTGATTGCTAAATTCGGCAAAAAACATATTCAGTGGGCGGTGGTATTAACCGGCTTCACCGTCGGTTTTGCCCTGTTCTACGAAGTCGGCTTCGTGCTGATGCTGCCGCTGGTGTTCACCATCGCCGCTGCTGCCAACATCCCGCTGCTGTATGTTGGCGTGCCGATGGCTGCTGCGCTGTCCGTAACTCACGGCTTCCTGCCGCCGCACCCAGGTCCGACCGCTATTGCCACCATTTTCCATGCAGATATGGGTAAAACCCTGCTGTTTGGTACGATTCTGGCAATCCCGACCGTTATTCTCGCCGGTCCGGTGTACGCTCGCTTCCTGAAAGGCATCGATAAGCCAATCCCGGAAGGTCTGTACAGCGCGAAAACGTTTACCGAAGAAGAGATGCCTGGCTTTGGCGTCAGCGTCTGGACCTCCCTGGTACCGGTTATCCTGATGGCAATGCGCGCCGTGGCGGAGATGATTCTGCCAAAAGGCCACGCTTTCCTGACGGTGGCAGAATTCCTGGGTGACCCGGTTATGGCAACGCTTATCGCGGTGCTGATTGCAATGTTCACTTTTGGTCTGAACCGTGGACGTTCGATGGATCAGATCAACGACACGCTGGTGTCCTCCATCAAAATCATCGCGATGATGCTGTTGATCATTGGTGGTGGCGGTGCCTTCAAACAGGTCCTGGTGGATAGCGGCGTGGACAAGTACATCGCGTCAATGATGCACGGTTCAAACGTTTCTCCGCTGCTGATGGCATGGTCTATCGCTGCGGTACTGCGTATCGCACTGGGCTCCGCAACCGTAGCGGCGATCACCGCTGGTGGGATTGTGGCACCGCTGATTGCAACGACCGGCGTAAGCCCTGAGCTAATGGTTATTGCGGTTGGTTCCGGCTCCGTCATTTTCTCCCACGTGAACGATCCGGGCTTCTGGCTGTTCAAGGAGTACTTCAACTTGACCATCGGTGAAACCATCAAGTCATGGTCAATGCTGGAAACCATTATCTCCGTCTGCGGTCTTGTAGGGTGTCTGCTGCTGGGTATGGTGGTCTGATAAAACTGTGCCGGGTGGCGCTTCGCTTACCCGGCCTAACTGCTATCACCCTAAAAAAGCCGGGGAAATCCCCGGCTTTATTACTTCTTCTTCGCGGCCGCTTTTCGGCGCTTATCCAAATCCTTAATCAGCTTGTTCACACCGTCATCGGCAAACATCTGCTCCAGCGTGGCGGTGAGCTTACGCCGCCAGTTTTTGTACTGATCGCTGGTCCCGGGAATATTGACCGGCTCAGCCATATCCAGCCAGTCTTCCGGTTGCAGGCCCAACAGCGCACTGTTGCTGTCAGCGATGTAGCGTTGCATGCCGCGATTAAGAATCGGCGTCATCGACATCAGTGACGCCTTGTGACCAGCACGTTTTGGCAGGCACCCGTATTTGTGCAGCGCGTCCAGCAGCCCCTGTTTCGCCAGTTCTCTGTCCTGATACAACCCACGCAGCACGACTTCATCCGGGTACAGACCCAGCGCCTTACCCAGCGTCAGATCGCCGCTATCCCAATAACCTTTAAGCGTAGGAAGGTCATGCGTCGCCGCGACTGCCATTGATTGTTCCGGGTACGCTTTCGGCGCGCGGAAATTTTTCTCATGGTCATTCTCAAAATAAAGCACTTTGTAGGAGTACACGCCGCTGTCACGCAGCTTGCTGACGATCTCTACCGGCACAGTCCCCAGATCTTCACCAATTACCATGCAGTGATGACGTTTACTTTCCAGCGCCAGAATTGAAAGCAGATCGTCGACCGGATAATGCACGTAGGCGCCGTGATCGGCAGTTTCACCGTAAGGGATCCACCACAGACGCAGCATCGACATAACATGGTCGATACGCAACGCACCGCAGTTCTGCATATTGGCACGCAGCAGTTCGATAAACGGTTCGTAAGCGCGTGCCGTGATGATATGCGGATCCATCGGCGGCAATCCCCAGTTTTGCCCGAGCGGACCGAGAATATCCGGCGGTGCGCCAACCGAGGCTTTCAGGCAATACAACTCGCGGTCGCACCAGGTTTCCGCCCCGCCTTCGGCTACGCCGACAGCCAGATCGCGATATAATCCAATCGGCATCGCAAAGCCCTGGCTGGTTTTCCAGCAATCAGCAAACTGGGTATACGCCAGCCACTGCAACCACAGGTAGAAATCCACTTCATCACGATACTCTTCGCAAAAGCGTTTTACCTCTGGCGAATCCACCGACTGGAAAGCTTGCGGCCACACCGGCCAGCCCCAGCGCAGTGCGTCCTCTTTCACCTGATGCGCATGCAGCGCGTCAAAGGCCGCCTGCCAGTACAGGCTATCCCCTTCCTGAGTCACAAACTGGCGAAATGCCGCCATCTGCTCATCGTCACGTGCAGAGAAGCTTTTCCATGCCATACGCAGCGCTGTCATCTTCAATGCGGTAACGGCAGAATAATCAACCCACTCGGTATCACGCGCGCGTTGCAGAGCTTGCTGAGTCGCGGGTTTCTGCCACCAGGCCTGCGCCTCTTTACTCAGGCGAAAATCGTCTACTGCGTTCACATCTATATAAATAACGTTCAGCCAGCGGCGTGACGACGGGCTGTACGGACTGGCACTCTCCGGGTTCGCCGGATACAGCGCGTGAATCGGATTCAGGCCGATAAACGCGCCGCCGCGTTGCGCCACCTCCACCAGCATGGCACGGAGATCGCCAAAGTCGCCAATCCCCCAGTTTTTTTCTGAACGCAGGGTATAGAGCTGAACGCATGCGCCCCACAGCTTCTGCCCGGCTAACAGAGCCTGCGGCTCATAGCAGCGTTTCGGCGCGACGATGATGCGGCAATGGGTACGCAACTCCCCCTGGGTGAGGGTAAGCGTGTGATACCCTTCCGGCAGCTTCGCCGGAAGGTTGAACGATTTACCGCCGACGGCATGCCCTTTGTGCTGCACGCCCTCTTCGGTGGTCAGCAGCCAGGTAAACTCTCCGCGTCCCTCAACTGCCAGCGGCATTTTCTTACCAGCGGTATAAACCATGACATTCGGCACCGGGGTCACCGCCACCTGAGCGGTGGCGGTGGAGCGATGCATAGCGTCAAGCAAACGCCGCTTGGTTTCGACGCCAATAGACTGCGGTTTACCGTGGGCATTAATGTAATTGGGGCTGATCCCCGCCGCCAACGCGGCATTATCCAGACGTTTGCTTTCCATCGCGATTCCTTAACGTTTCGCCTGCCAGATACGAGTCTGATAATCGCGGATGGAGCGATCCGAACTGAACATGCCGCAACGCGCGGTATTCAGAATCGCCGCCCGGGTCCAGGCTTCCTGGTCACGATACAACACGTCAACCTGCTTCTGGGCTTCAACGTAGGCCGCGAAGTCCGCCATTACCAGATACGGGTCACCGCCCTGCTTGCCAATACTGTGCAGCATCTGGTCGAAAGCATGTTTATCACCGTCGCTGTATTTCCCGCTTTCCAGCTCTTTCAGAACAGCATCAAGCACTTTATCTTTCTTACGCCATTTCACCGGGTCGTAACCTTTGGCCTTGAGCGCCTTCACCTCTTCCACGGTATGACCAAAGATAAAGATATTCTCGTCACCTACCTTCTCGGCGATTTCGACGTTTGCGCCATCCAGCGTACCGACGGTTAACGCACCGTTCAGCGCCAGCTTCATGTTACCGGTGCCGGAAGCCTCTTTCCCTGCGGTGGAGATTTGCTCAGAGATATCCGCCGCTGGGATCAACATTTCCGCCGCCGAGACACAATAATCCGGCAGGAATACGACCTTCAGCTTGTCGCCCACTTGCGGGTCGTTATTGATGGTTTCTGCAACCTTGTTAATGGCGAAGATGATATTTTTCGCCAGGTAGTAACCCGGAGCGGCTTTCGCGCCAAACAGGAATACGCGCGGCACGCGATCGGCCTGCGGGTTCTCACGGATTTCTTTGTATAACGCCAGAATATGCAGCAAGTTGAGGTGCTGACGCTTGTACTCATGCAGGCGTTTAATCTGAATATCAAAGAGAGCGTTAGTCGTTATCTCAATACCGGTACGCGCTTTAATAAACTTCACCAGACGCACTTTGTTCGCCAGCTTGATGTCACGATACTGCTGACGAAACTTCGCGTCGTCGGCGTATTTTTCCAGGTTAATCAACTGATCGAGGTCGTTGGCCCACTCTTTTTTCAGCGATTTATCCAGCAGCGCGGCAAGTGCCGGGTTGCACTGCTTAATCCAGCGACGCGGAGTAATCCCGTTAGTGACGTTATGGAATTTGTTCGGCCAGAGCTGATGATATTCCGGGAACAGATCCTTCACTACCAAATCGGAGTGCAGCGCCGCCACGCCGTTAACCGCAAAGCCGCTGACCACGCACATGTTGGCCATACGCACCTGTTTGTTGTGCACCACCGCCAGCTTCGCCCAAACGTCAGCGTCACCCGGCCAGGTTTTATCGACCAGCGTCTTAAAGCGGTCGTTAATCTCTTTGATGATTTGCATATGGCGCGGCAGTAGTGCTTTCACCAGCTTCTCGTCCCAGCACTCCAGCGCCTCTGGCATCAAAGTGTGGTTGGTATAAGCAAAGGTCTTACTGGTAATAGCCCACGCATCGTCCCAGCTCATCTGGTGCTCATCAATCAGTACACGCAGTAG
Organism: Citrobacter braakii; assembly: GCF_002075345.1. GTDB lineage: Bacteria > Pseudomonadota > Gammaproteobacteria > Enterobacterales > Enterobacteriaceae > Citrobacter > Citrobacter braakii. The sequence goes on along the minus strand of NZ_NAEW01000005.1, from coordinate 359,958 downwards.
CTCAGGGATGGCGATGGTCGGGTGAGTATCGTTGAGCTGAATCACCTCAAAATCAGCCAGCTCATGCAGTTTACGCCCTGCCAGATGATGGCGGCGCAGAATGTCAGCTACGGAGCAAGCGCACTGGAAGTATTGCTGCATCAGGCGCAGCTTTTTACCCGCGGTGTGGTTGTCGTTCGGGTACAGCACTTTGGTGAGTTTTTCAGCGTCGATGCCCTGCTGCTCTGCGCGCAGGAAATCGCCGTCATTAAATTTGGTCAGGTTAAACGGATGCGCGTGACTGGCCTGCCACAGACGCAGCGGTTGCGCCACGCCGTTACGGTAGCCGAGAACCGGTAGATCCCAGGCCTGGCCGGTGATAACAAACCCCGGCTCCCAGTGCCCTTCTTTGGTGACCTTGCCGCCAATCCCTACTTGCACATCCAGTGCCTCGTTGTGACGGAACCACGGATAGCTGCCGCGATGCCAGTCATCCGGGGCTTCCATCTGCTGTCCATCGGCAAATGACTGACGGAACAGGCCGTACTGGTAGTTGAGACCATAGCCCGTCGCCGATTGACCGACTGTCGCCATCGAATCAAGGAAGCAGGCCGCCAGGCGTCCCAATCCACCGTTACCCAGCGCCGGGTCGATCTCTTCTTCCAGCAGGTCGGTCAGGTTGACGTCATGCGCTTTCAGCTCATCGCTCACCGCCTGATACCAGCCGAGATTGAGTAAGTTGTTGCCAGTCAGACGGCCAATCAAAAACTCCATCGAGATGTAGTTAACATGGCGCTGATTTTTTGCCGGCTTCGCCGCAGGCTGGGCGCTGAGTAACTCAGCCAACGCCCCACTCACTGCCTGCCACCACTGGCGCGACGTCATTTCTTGAGCCGACAGTAAACCGAAGCGCTGCCACTGACGCGTCAGGGCAGCCTGAAATTGATCTTTGTTGAAAGTAGGCTGTGACATAGGGGTTCCAGATCCTTAGGTAATAAAACAACGTTATCGCTAGTTTGCCAGGCTCGTTGTTGACCTTCCTCATCCTGGCATGGATTAGGCAGGGAGGAGGAGCGGGGATGAGCATAAAAGTGTGATCGCTGCCACTTAAAGAGGGTGTTATCGCCCGTAAATTCGCGTAAGTCCGGCATAACGCCCCTGTAATGCCCAACGGACGACGCATTAATAACAAGAGATAAATCGACAATATCAAATAGAGGGGTGACGATGGGAAACAATCTGTAAACAGAGAAATAGTTTCTAACCTGAAATATCCAAGGTGGATAAGATAATTCACATAAAACTTTTAAGTCGGCCACAAAATTCGGCTCTTTACATTAAGCAACTGAGTAACCTTATAAAAAGGGAGGTATTTTTCGGCTCAGCCAAAATACCGACGGATCCAGTCGCCACGCCTGTTGTGACTCTTTAAAGCAATTAATGTAATAGATGTTTAGATTTGTGACATAGTGCAAAATCAGACACACAAAAAGTCCGCTTAGCTTGCATAAAACACTAATCTGGCCGACCTTATATCTATTAATTACGAAGCGCAAAAAAAATCATTTTTCCCCATTTTCACACAGTGAAGTGACTAACTTATGTTGATTCCGTCTAAATTAAGTCGTCCGGTTCGACTCGACCATACGGTGGTTCGTGAGCGCCTGTTGGCTAAACTTTCCGGCGCGAACAATTTCAGGCTTGCCCTGATAACAAGTCCTGCTGGTTATGGAAAAACAACGTTGGTTTCACAATGGGCAGCGGGGAAGAACGACTTAGGCTGGTACTCTCTGGATGAAGGCGATAATCAACAAGAGCGCTTTGCCAGCTATCTGATCGCCGCTATCCAACAGGCAACCGGTGGACACTGCACCACCAGCGAAGCGATGGTGCAAAAGCGCCAATACGCCAGCCTGACGTCACTGTTTGCACAGCTATTTATTGAACTGGCCGAGTGGCACCGCCCGCTCTACCTGGTAGTGGATGATTATCATCTCATCTCCAATCCGGCAATTCACGAAGCGATGCGTTTCTTCCTGCGTCATCAGCCTGAGAACCTCACGCTGGTCGTGCTGTCGCGCAACCTGCCGCAGTTGGGTATTGCCAACCTGCGAGTACGCGATCAGTTGCTGGAGATAGGCAGCCAACAGCTGGCGTTTAACCACCAGGAAGCCAAACAATTTTTCGATAGACGTTTGTCCTCGCCTATCGAAGCGGCAGAAAGCAGCCGGATGTGCGATGACGTTGCTGGCTGGGCCACGGCGTTACAGCTGATTGCCCTCTCCGCCCGCCAGAACAACCATTCTGCGCATCAGTCCGCACGCAGCCTCGCCGGGATCAACGCCAGCCATCTGTCCGATTATCTGGTTGATGAAGTGCTGGACAGCGTCGACCTCGGCACCCGTCATTTCCTGCTGAAAAGCGCCATTCTGCGCTCAATGAACGACGCACTGATCGTCCGGGTCACCGGGGAAGAAAACGGCCAGATGCGGCTGGAGGAGATTGAACGCCAGGGATTATTCTTGCAGCGGATGGATGACGTCGGTGAGTGGTTCAGCTATCACCCGCTGTTTGGCAGCTTTTTACGCCAGCGCTGTCAGTGGGAACTGGCAAGCGAACTGCCCGAAATACACCGCGCCGCCGCTGAAAGCTGGATGGCGCAAGGTTTCCCCAGCGAAGCTATCCACCACGCGCTGGCGGCAGGCGACGCCCATATGCTACGCGATATCCTGCTTAACCATGCGTGGGGACTGTTTAACCACAGCGAACTGACATTACTGGAAGAGTCGCTGAAAGCTCTGCCGTGGGAAAGTCTGCTGGAAAATCCGCGTCTGGTTCTGCTGCAAGCCTGGCTGATGCAAAGCCAGCACCGCTACGGCGAGGTTAATACCCTGCTGGCACGCGCTGAGCAGGAAATGAAAGGCGACATGGAACCGACGCTGCACGCCGAATTTAACGCCCTGCGTGCGCAGGTCGCGATTAACGACGGCAATCCTGACGAAGCCGAGCGCCTGGCAAAGCTGGCGCTGGATGAGTTACCCATCGCCTGGTTCTATAGCCGTATCGTCGCCACCTCGGTACACGGTGAAGTCCTGCACTGTAAGGGCGATCTCACGCGTTCTCTGGCGTTGATGCAGCAAACCGAGCAAATGGCGCGCCACCATGACGTCTGGCATTACGCGCTGTGGAGTTTAATTCAGCAAAGTGAAATTTTGTTTGCCCAGGGCTTTTTACAGGCCGCCTGGGAGACTCAGGAAAAAGCGTTTCAGTTGATCAAAGAGCAGCATCTGGAACAGTTGCCGATGCACGAGTTCCTGGTGCGTATTCGCGCGCAGCTGCTGTGGGCATGGGCGCGCCTGGACGAATCGGAAGCGTCTGCCCGCGCGGGTATTGAACTGCTTTCCACATTCCAGCCGCAGCAACAGCTACAGTGCCTGGCGCTGCTGATTCAATGTTCGCTGGCCCGGGGGGATCTGGATAATGCGCGTAGCCTGCTCAACCGCCTGGAAAACCTGCTGGGTAACGGTCACTATCACACTGACTGGATCTCGAACGCCGATAAGGTACGGGTGATTTACTGGCAAATGGTGGGCGACAAAAATTCGGCCGCCAACTGGCTGCGCCACACGCCGAAACCGGAATTCGCCAATAACCACTTTCTGCAAAGCCAGTGGCGCAACATCGCCCGCGCGCAGATCCTGCTGGGCGAGTTTGAACCGGCTGAGATTGTGCTGGAAGAGTTGAATGAAAATGCGCGCAATCTGCGCCTGATGAGCGATCTGAACCGTAACCTGCTGCTGCTTAATCAGCTCTACTGGCAGGCAGGACGCAAAAATGACGCACAGCGCGTGTTACTCGACGCGCTGCAGCTGGCGAACCGCACCGGATTTATCAGTCACTTTGTCATTGAAGGTGAGGCCATGGCGCAGCAACTGCGTCAGCTGATTCAGCTCAATACCTTACCGGAACTCGATCAGCACCGCGCCCAGCGTATTTTGCGTGAGATTAACCAGCATCACCGCCATAAATTCGCCCACTTCGATGAAGGGTTCGTTGAGCGTCTGCTTACTCACCCGGAAGTACCGGAGCTTATCCGGACCAGCCCGCTGACCCAGCGCGAATGGCAGGTTCTGGGGCTGATTTATTCGGGCTACAGCAACGAGCAGATCGCCGGAGAATTGGCCGTCGCGGCAACGACCATCAAGACGCACATCCGCAATTTGTATCAAAAGCTCGGCGTCGCACACCGCCAGGATGCAGTGCAACATGCGCAGAAACTGCTGAAAATGATGGGGTATGGGGTTTAGTTAATGCCTGATACGCTACGCTTATCAGGCCTGGAATTAACTTAGCACAGCTCTAACTGAATATGATGGTCCGCAATAACCTGCATCACGCCAGCTGGCGGCAGCGTGTCGGTATACACCGCATCCACCATGCTGATACTGCCCATATTCACCATCGCGTTACGCCCAAACTTCGAGTGATCCACCACCAGCATCACATGCCGTGAATTCTCAATAATCGCGCGCTTGGTGCGAACTTCGTGATAATCAAACTCCAGCAGGGAGCCATCGCTATCGATACCGCTAATCCCTAAGATGCCGAAGTCCAGGCGGAACTGAGAAATAAAGTCGAGGGTCGCTTCGCCCATAATACCGCCGTCGCGGCTACGCAGTTCGCCACCGGCGAGTATGATGCGGAAATCCTCTTTCGCCATCAGCGTATTCGCCACATTGAGGTTGTTGGTCACAATGCGTAAATTGCTGTGATTGAGCAGCGCGTGAGCCACCGCTTCCGGCGTAGTGCCGATATCAATGAACAACGTAGAACCGTTCGGGATCTGCGTGGCAACTTTGCGGGCAATGCGCTCTTTTTCCGCCGTCTGTGTCGCTTTACGGTCATGCCACGGGGTGTTGACCGAGCTGGAGGGCAGCGCCGCGCCACCGTGATGGCGCAAAATCATGTTCTGATCGGCCAGATCGTTAAGATCGCGGCGAATCGTCTGCGGGCTGACGGAGAAATGCTCCACCAGCTCCTCGGTACTGACGTATCCCTGTTTCTTTACCAGCTCGATGATCGCGTCATGTCGTTGTGTTTGCTTCATTATTGTTCCCTGAAATTACGTTCGTTTTCGTACATTCATAGTATCGGCAAACGCCATTGCCAGACCCACGGCCAGCCCGGCGATATGTGCGCCGTTCGCCATCGACATGCCGAACACATCAAACCAGCCGGCAACAATCCAGATCAAAGCAAAGATAATCAAACCACGCTGCAGGAAAATACCACTTTGTGGATCGCGCTCGCCACGCAACCACACATAACCCATCAGCGCATATACCACGCCAGACAGCCCACCAAACCACGGGCCGCTAAATTTCTGCTGAACGTAGCCGCTTAGCAGGGCGCTGATCACGGTAATTACAATCAGTTTTCCGCTGCCCAGACGCTTTTCTACCGCACCGCCGAGATACCACCACCACAGCAGGTTGAACAGAATATGCATCAGCGAGAAGTGCATAAAAGCGTGGGTAAAATAACGCCAGAATTCAAATTTCAGCGAAGGGTCAAACGGCCATGCCAGCCAGAGCATCACGGTCTGGTCGCCCAGCGTGTTCATCGCGATAAACACCAGCACACACGCGGCCATCACCACCCAGGTCACCGGGCCTGCGCGTTCGCGCAAAGTTGCCAGGAACGGATAACGCTGATAGCGCAGACCGCTGTCGGTATGACCCGACTGCCAGCTTGCCGCGAGGTAACGCGGATCGCCTGGATTCTCCAGAAACCGCGCCAGCTCAGCATGCACGCGCTCAGCCTGGGCCTCATCCGCCAGCCAGACATCCGTTTGCTGATGTTGTTGAATCGTCAGGATAACGCCCTGTGTCGCCATATAATCAACAAATGCCTGCGCCACGCGGGGGTTAGCAAAAGAGGTAATCATCAACATGGTTGCTGTCGCTTATTCCACACAAAAGAGGACAGTATATATACCCTTCTTACTTCGAGCTGCATCTTTGTTGGCTTTCCTCACTCACTCCGGTCAGATACTGTTCGTACGCGCCCGGAGATTTGCTGCGTCGCCGTCGCGATGCAACTCGAATTATTTGGGTATAGTCTTACGAACCGTATGCCACTTCTGCCGGAAAATGTCGATGCCAGGCGTCGAAGCCGCCGTCAACACTGTAAACCGCGTCATAGCCCTGCTGAAGAAGATATTGCGCCGCGCCTTTACTGCTGTTGCCGTGATAACACATTACTAACACGGCGGTGTCGAAATCATGCTCGCGCATAAATGACCCCAGCGTGTCGTTCGTCAGATGAAACGCCTGCGGGGCGTGACCCATCGCATAGCTTTGCGGGTCGCGGATATCCACTAACACCGCGGTCCCCTGGTGCAGCTTCTGATGCGCTTCTTCGACATTAATACATTCAAACTGATCCATTGCTCTCTCTTCTTTATATTGCAGGTGACGCTTTTCAGACATGTTACTTCTTAGTGTACGTCCCGACGGCAGTTAAACGCCATAATGTTATATGTATCACTGTAAATTGTTTATCCGATGTTACCAATGGCGCGATTCTTTGCTACTATGCTCGATAACGAACATTAATGAGCCATAACGAAAGTGCGAGAGGCCAGCATGGAAACCAAAGATCTGATTGTGATAGGTGGAGGCATCAACGGTGCCGGTATCGCGGCAGATGCCGCTGGACGCGGTTTATCCGTGCTGATGCTGGAAGCGCAGGATTTAGCCTGCGCCACCTCCTCCGCTAGCTCCAAACTCATCCACGGTGGCCTGCGCTACCTGGAACACTACGAATTTCGCCTGGTGAGCGAAGCGCTGGCCGAACGTGAGGTGTTGTTGAAAATGGCACCGCATATCGCCTTCCCGATGCGCTTTCGTCTGCCCCATCGCCCGCACCTGCGTCCAGCGTGGATGATCCGTATTGGTCTGTTTATGTACGATCATCTGGGCAAACGCACCAGTTTGCCGAGTTCGACCGGCTTGCGTTTTGGCGCAGATTCCGTAATGAAACCTGAGATTGTGCGCGGTTTCGAATATTCTGACTGCTGGGTAGACGATGCGCGGCTGGTTTTGGCAAACGCCCAAATGGTCGTACGCAAAGGCGGAGAGGTGTTAACCCGCACTCGCGCTACCTCCGCTCGCCGTGAAAACGGTTTGTGGATTGTTGAAGCTGAAGATATCGATACCGGTAAAAAGCACACCTGGCAGGCGCGTGGTCTGGTCAATGCCACCGGCCCATGGGTGAAAGAGTTCTTCGACGACGGCATGCATCTGCCATCGCCGTACGGTATTCGTCTGATTAAAGGCAGTCACATCGTAGTGCCGCGCGTCCATACCCAGAAGCAAGCTTATATACTGCAAAACGAAGATAAACGTATTGTGTTTGTCATCCCATGGATGGACGAATTCTCGATCATCGGGACGACTGACGTCGAATACAAAGGCGATCCGAAAGCGGTAAAAATTGATGAGAGTGAAATCAATTACCTGCTGAAGGTCTACAACGCGCACTTTAAGAAACAACTGGGCCGTGACGATATCGTCTGGACCTACTCGGGCGTACGTCCGCTGTGCGATGACGAGTCCGACTCGCCGCAGGCTATCACCCGTGATTACACGCTGGATATCCACGACGAAAACGGCAAAGCGCCGCTGCTGTCGGTCTTTGGTGGTAAGCTAACGACCTATCGTAAGCTGGCCGAACACGCGATGGAAAAACTGGCGTCGTACTATCAGGGAATCGGTCCGGCGTGGACAAAAGAGTGCATTCTGCCAGGCGGTGACATCGGCGGCGATCGTGAAGATTACGCGGCCAAACTGCGCCGTCGCTACCCGTTCCTGACCGAGTCGCTGGCGCGCCATTATTCGCGCACCTACGGCAGTAACACCGAATGGATTATCGGGAAAGCCACCTCGCTTGCCGAGTTAGGTGAAGACTTCGGCCATGAGTTCTATGAGGCCGAGCTGAAATATCTGGTCGATCACGAATGGGTGCGCCGTGCGGAAGATGCGCTGTGGCGTCGCACGAAAGAAGGTATGTGGCTGAACGCTGAACAGCAGTCGCGCATGACCCAGTGGCTGGCGGAGTACATTGAGAAACAGCAGCTGTCGCTGGCGTCTTAAGACACTCGATATAAAACTGTAGGCCCGGTAAGCGTCAGCGCTACCGGGCCTTTTGCCGGATGGCGGCTAACGCCTTATCCATCCGGCCTACAGATCGTCCTGCCCTTGTTACAACCGCACCGAGTCGATATGCCAGATGTTTTCGGCGTACTCTTTGATCGTCCTGTCCGACGAGAAGTAGCCCATGTTGGCGATATTAATCATCGACTTGGTGGTCCACTCTTCCGGGTGGCGATACAGTTCGTCAACCTTATCCTGGCAGTCAACGTAGCTGCGATAATCCGCCAGAACCTGATAGTGGTCGCCAAAGTTGATCAGCGAGTCAACCAGGTCACGATAGCGCCCCGGCTCCTCAGGGCTGAATACACCGCTGCCGATCTGCGTCAGCACCTGGTGCAGCTCTTCGTCTTTCTCGTAATACTCACGCGGCTTGTAGCCCTGGCTGCGTAAGGCTTCGACCTCTTCCGCCGTATTACCAAAGATAAAGATATTTTCTGCGCCCACATGCTCCAGCATCTCGACGTTGGCACCGTCCAGCGTCCCAATAGTCAGCGCGCCGTTGAGGGCAAACTTCATATTACTGGTACCAGAGGCTTCGGTCCCGGCCAGCGAAATCTGCTCAGACAGGTCGGCAGCAGGAATAATCACCTGCGCCAGGCTGACGCTGTAGTTAGGAATAAACACCACTTTCAGCTTGTCACCAATTTGCGGATCGTTGTTGATCACTTTCGCGACGTCGTTGATCAGGTGAATGATGTGCTTCGCCATGTAATAGGCCGAAGCCGCTTTACCGGCGAAGATATTCACACGCGGCACCCACTCGGCGTCAGGATCGGCCTTAATGCGGTTGTAGCGGGTGATCACATGCAGCACGTTCATCAACTGGCGTTTGTACTCGTGAATACGCTTGATCTGCACATCAAACAACGATTTCGGGTTCACCACCACGTTAAGCTGCTGGGCAATGAGCGTTGCCAGACGCTTTTTATTCTCCAGCTTCGCACGGCGCACCGCCTGATTTACTAGCGGGTAATCGCAGTGCTGTTCAAGCTCGCTTAGCTGGCTGAGATCGGTTCGCCAGGTGCGGCCAATGTTCTCATCCAGCACCTCAGAGAGCGATGGGTTAGCCAGCGCCAGCCAGCGGCGCGGCGTCACGCCGTTGGTGACGTTACAGAAGCGAGTCGGGAAAATCTTCGCAAAGTCAGCAAACAGCGACTGCACCATCAGGTTGGAGTGCAGCTCAGAAACGCCGTTAACCTTGTGGCTCACCACCACTGCGAGCCATGCCATACGCACCCGGCGGCCATTGGATTCATCGATAATCGACGTCCGTCCCAGCAGACTGGTATCGTTCGGATACTGTTCCTGCAACGTCTTCAGGAAGTAGTCGTTAATCTCAAAGATGATTTGCAGATGGCGCGGCAGAATTTTGCCCAGCATATCGACAGGCCAGGTCTCCAGCGCTTCGCTCATCAAGGTGTGGTTGGTATACGAGAAGACCTGGCAGCAGACCTCAAACGCATTATCCCAACTGAATTTGTGCTCATCGATCAGTAGACGCATCAGCTCAGGAATCGACAGTACCGGATGGGTGTCGTTGAGGTGAATGGCGATCTTATCTGCCAGGTTGTCGTAGGTTTTGTGCAGCTGATAATGACGGTTCAGGATGTCCTGCACCGTGGAGGAGACCAGGAAATACTCCTGGCGCAAACGCAGCTCGCGTCCGGAATAGGTGGAGTCATCCGGATACAGCACGCGGGAGACGTTCTCGGAGTGGTTTTTATCTTCCACCGCCGCAAAGTAGTCGCCCTGGTTAAATTTACCGAGGTTGATTTCGCTACTGGCCTGGGCATTCCACAAGCGCAGCGTATTGGTGGCGTCTGTGTCATAACCGGGAATAATTTGGTCGTAGGCTACCGCGAGGATCTCTTCAGTTTCTATCCAGCGCGTTTTCTTGCCTTCCTGCTGAATACGCCCGCCAAAGCGCACTTTGTAGCGCGTATTGTGGCGTTTGAATTCCCACGGGTTACCGTATTCCAGCCAGTAGTCCGGTGACTCTTTCTGTCGGCCATCAACAATGTTCTGTTTGAACATGCCGTAGTCATAACGAATACCGTAGCCGCGTCCCGGCAGACCCAACGTAGCCAGTGAGTCCAGGAAGCAGGCCGCCAGGCGCCCGAGGCCACCGTTGCCAAGACCAGGGTCGTTTTCTTCATCGATCAGATCTTCAAGATCCAACCCCATACCTTCCAGCGCATTTTTGACATCGTCATAAATACCCAACGATAACAGTGCATTGGAAAGTGTGCGGCCAATCAGAAACTCCATTGACAGATAATAAACCTGTCGAGTTTCCTGGGATAATTGCGCACGGTTAGAACGCAGCCAGCGCTCCACGAGACGATCGCGCACCGCGAACAACGTGGCGTTCAGCCACTCATGTTTATTGGCAATGACCGGGTCTTTACCAATCGTGAACATCAGCTTGTAGGCGATAGAATGCTTAAGTGCCTCTACGCTGAGTGTGGGCGATGCATAAGTAAATGGAGCATTCATATAGGTGATTCCTGGATATCTATTTCAAACGATAGTAAAGCTCACGGTATGACTTCGCCGCGACTTGCCAGCTAAAATCCATGGTCATGGCCTGACGTTGTACAAACCGCCACAGCGAAGGCCGGGACCACAATACGAAAGCACGCCGAATCGCGCGTAGCAGCGACCAGGCATTACTATCTTCAAATACAAACCCACTGGCGATACCATCCGCCAGGTTTTCCAGCGAACTGTCAGAGACCGTATCAGCCAGCCCACCGGTGCGCCGCACCAGCGGCAGCGTGCCGTACTTCAGTCCATACAACTGCGTTAAGCCACACGGCTCAAAACGGCTGGGGACCAATATAACGTCGGCCCCACCCATGATGCGGTGCGAGAAGGCTTCGTGATAGCCAATCTGTACGCCCACCTGTCCAGGATGTTCCGCCGCCGCGGCGAGGAAACCTTCCTGTAAAACCGGATCGCCCGCACCAAGCAATGCCAGCTGTCCACCCTGCTCTAACAACCCCGGTAGCGCTTCCAGCACCAGATCCAGCCCTTTCTGACTGGTCAGGCGGCTGACTACGGCAAATAACGGCACTTTGTCGTTAACCTTAAGTCCCATCGCGATCTGTAGCTGGCGTTTGTTCTCCGCCTTCTCTTCCAGCGTTTCACGCGTATACCGCGACGCCAGCAGCAGATCGGTTTCCGGGCTCCAGATTTTTTCATCAACGCCGTTCAGCACACCGGAAAGACGTCCTTCACGATGACGCTGCTGCAACAGACCTTCCATGCCGTAGGCAAACTGCGGCTCGGTAATTTCCCGCGCGTAGGTCGGACTGACCGCCGTAATGTGGTCGGCGTAGTACAACCCGGCCTTCAGGAAAGAAATCTGCCCGTTAAACTCCAGTCCGTGCACGTTAAAGAACGACCATGGCAATTGGATGTCATCCATATGCTTTGCATAAAACATGCCTTGATACGCCAGGTTGTGCACGGTGAACACCGATTTCGCCGGATGGCCGCGCGCCGCCAGATACGCCGGGGCCAGACCGGCATGCCAGTCGTGCGCATGCACCACATCCGGGCGCCAGAATGGGTCAAAGCCACAGGCCATTTCACTGCCGACCCAACCCAGCAGCGCAAAACGCAGCACGTTATCGGTATATGCAAACAGGTTAGTGTCGTGATACGGGCTACCGGGACGGTCATAGAGATGCGGCGCGTCAATCAGGTAAATGCCCACACCGTTGAAATGCCCGAACAACAGCGTAATACGTCCGGCGAAGGTATCGCGACGCGTCACTACCTGCGCATCGGGAATGCCGCGACGGATATCAGGAAACGCCGGGAGCAGCACGCGGGCATCCACACCGTCCGCGATTTGCGCTGCGGGTAACGCCCCAATAACATCCGCCAGTCCCCCGGTTTTTAACAAAGGGAACATCTCTGAACAAACGTGTAAAACCTGCATTATCGCTCCTGTTTGATCTGCAGTTTGCGCAGCATTTCACGCGTGACCAGTACAATACCTTCCTCTGAACGGTAGAAACGACGAGCATCTTCTTCCGCGTTTTCACCAATCACCATGCCTTCAGGAATAACGCAGGCGCGGTCGATAATGCAACGACGTAAGCGGCACGAACGTCCCACCCACACTTCAGGTAACAACACTGCCGAATCAATGTTACAGAATGAATTCACCCGCACTCGCGGGAACAGAACGGACTGCACTACTACCGAACCAGAAATAATACAGCCGCCGGAAACCAGCGAGTTCAGCGTCATTCCATGGCTACCGGAACGGTCCTGAACAAATTTCGCCGGCGGCAGTGATTCCATATGTGTACGGATTGGCCAGTCCTGGTCGTACATATCCAGTTCAGGCGTCACCGAAGCCAGATCGAGGTTTGCTTTCCAGTAGGCTTCCAGCGTTCCCACATCGCGCCAGTACGGCTCGGATTCCGGGTCAGACTGTACGCAGGACAATGGGAATGGATGAGCATATGCCATGCCAGCTTCGGTGATTTTCGGGATGATGTCTTTGCCAAAATCGTGACTGGATTTTTCATCGAGGTCATCTTCCGCCAGCAGTTCATACAGATAATCGGCGTCGAAGATGTAGATCCCCATACTGGCAAGCGATTTAGTCGGATCATTAGGCATCGCTGGCGGGTTGGCAGGTTTTTCAACGAATTCGATAATTTTATCGGTGTCGTCCACGTCCATTACGCCAAACGCGCTGGCCTCTTCAATAGGCACTGGCATACAGGCCACCGTGCAACGCGCGCCTTTCTCAACGTGGTCGATCAGCATGCGTGAGTAGTCCTGCTTATAAATATGATCGCCCGCGAGGATCACCACATATTCCGCTTTATAGCGTCGAATGATGTCCAGGTTTTGGGTCACCGCATCCGCCGTACCGCGATACCAGTTTTCACCCTGCATCCTCTGCTGGGCAGGCAGCAGATCGACGAACTCGTTCATCTCTTCACTAAAGAACGACCAGCCGCGCTGAATATGCTGCACCAGCGTGTGTGACTGGTACTGAGTGATCACGCCGATACGGCGGATCCCGGAATTAAGACAGTTGGATAAGGCAAAATCGATAATGCGGAACTTACCGCCAAAGTGCACGGCAGGCTTGGCACGCTTATTGGTTAAATCTTTCAGGCGAGTACCGCGGCCACCGGCCAGGATCAGGGCAACAGATTTTAATGGCAGCTGGCGCGCCAACATTACACGATCGTTCTTCTCTAAACTTACCATGACTAACTCCTTTTTATCTTCTCTGGAACACACACAGTCCGTGCGCAGGTCCCTGCCAGACCGCCGTAAGCACCGGATTATCCTCTCCGGCAAATGGGGGAATGGCGTGCCATTCCCCTTCAGGTAAAACGATATCTGTCACCTCAAGCGTGGCGTTTATTGCAATCAGGAAACGATCTGAAAGCAGGATTTGCATCTGCCTCGGGCCGTTATGCCACTCATCCGCACTTAAGGGTTGTGCGTACTTATTCAGCCAACGAACATTGCCATCGCCCTCTTCCCACCAGCAATCGCCTGTTAATGCAGGTATTTGCCGGCGCAGATGAATCAACGCGGCGGTAAATGTGGTTAGCCCACTGTTTGCCTGCTGCCAGTCCAGCCAGGTTAAGGCGTTATCCTGGCAGTAAGCGTTATTATTACCGTGCTGGCTATGACCATGCTCATCACCCGCCAGCAGCATCGGCGTCCCCTGGGAGAGCAACAGCGTGGTTAACAGCGCATGAATGCTGTCGCGCCGCCGCTCAATCAGGTCCAGCGAGCCGCCTAATCCTTCTTTACCATGATTGTCACTGTAGTTATTGCTAGTGCCGTCGCGATTTTCCTCACCATTCGCTTCATTGTGCTTATTTGTGAAGCAAACGCAGTCGCGTAGCGTAAAACCGTCATGCGCGGTCACCAGATTGACCGTGGCGCTGGGATTGCGGCCCGGGCGTTTAAACACGTCGCTGGATGCGGCAAAACGTCCGGCAAACTCGCCCAACGAAAGATTACGCTGGAGCCAAAAACGTCGCGTCGCATCGCGGAAATGGTCATTCCACTCGGCAAACGGCGGGGGGAAATTCCCCACCTGATACCCGCCTTCACCAATATCCCACGGTTCCGCAATCAGCTTGGCGCGTGAGAGCAGCGGACAGTTTTGGATCGCGGTAAACAGCGGAGCATCCTGACGAAACTCAGGCGTACGCCCCATGACGGAAGCCAAATCAAAACGAAAACCATCCACATGGCAGGTTTCAACCCAGTAGCGCAGGCACTCGCATGCGTATTCCACAACGCCAGGATGGCTCAGATTGATGGTGTTCCCACAACCGGTCCAGTTGTAGTAATCGCCATCATCTCTGATCCAATAATAGCTACGGTTATCAATTCCGCGCAGCGAGAAGACAGGTCCTTCGAGATCCAGCTCGGCGCTGTGGTTTAAAACGATGTCGAGAATGACCTCAATACCCGCTTTGTGCAGCGCTTTTACCGCGTCGCGAAACTCATCAAGCGCACTCTCCGGCGAGCTGGCATAGGCCGGATGCAGCGCGTACATCGCCACCGGGTTGTAGCCCCAGTAGTTTGACAGGCCCAGCCGCTGAAGCCGCGGTTCGCTGGCGAAATGCGCCACCGGTAACAGCTCCAGCGCGGTAATGCCGAGGCGCTTGAAATAGTCGAGCATCACCGGATGACCCAGCGCTTTGTAAGTCCCGCGAATCTCTTCCGGCAGGTCAGGATGCAAATACGTCAGCCCTTTGACATGCGCTTCGTAAATTACGGTATTGCCCCACGGCGTGCGCGGCGGGGCATCATCCTCCCAGTCATAATGGTCGGACACCACCACGCCCTTCAGCGCGATGGCGGCATTATCATGATGATCCGGTTCATTCAGCCCACCGTGCAGCAGTGGGTTATCTTTTAACTCGCCATCCACCCGACGCGCGCAAGGGTCAAGCAGCAGTTTCGCCGGATTAAACCGGTGGCCCTGCTGCGTTTGCCATGGGCCATGGACGCGATAGCCATAGCGTAGACCGGGACGGGCGTTGGCCAGATAGCCGTGCCAGACATCGCCGCTACGCCCCGGCAGGTCGTAGCGGAGTTCGCAGCCTTGCTCATCGAATACGCATAATTCAACGCGTTCAGCGTGGGCCGAAAAGAGGGTGAAATTGACGCCATGGCCGTCATACGTTGCACCATGGGGGGTGGCGTTGCCGGTTGCCAGTTGCGTCATTATCCCTCCCGCACCAGCCAGATCGTTGCCAGCGGTGGCAACGTCAGACTCAGTGAGTGCTGACGACCATGACTGGCGATTTCATCGCTGTGTACCGCGCCGCCGTTACCGGTATTGCTACCGTGATAATGCATCGAGTCGGTATTGAGGATTTCGCGCCATTTGCCCGGCTGATTGATACCGAAGCGATAGCCGTGGCGAGGTACTGGCGTAAAGTTGCTGATAACGATGATTTCATTACCGACTTTGTCACGACGAACGAAAGCCAGCACCGAACGTTCTTTGTCATCCACCACCAGCCACTCGAAGCCATAGGCGTCAAAATCAAGCTCGTGCAGCGCTTTGTGATGACGATAAGTAAGGTTCAGATCGCGCACCAAACGCTGTACGCCGTGGTGCCAGTTATCGCCGCCTTCCAGCAGATGCCAGTCGAGGCTGGCGTCATGGTTCCACTCACGCCCCTGAGCAAACTCGTTGCCCATAAACAGCAGTTTCTTGCCCGGGAAGGCCCACATCCAGCCGTAGTAGGCGCGCAGGTTGGCAAACTTCTGCCATGCGTCTCCCGGCATGCGATCGAGAATTGATTTTTTACCGTGTACCACTTCATCGTGCGACAGCGGCAGGACAAAGTTTTCGGTGTAGTTGTACAGCATGCCGAAGGTCAGCTTATCGTGATGGAACTGACGATGAACCGGATCCAACTTCATGTAGTCCAGCGTGTCGTGCATCCAGCCGAGGTTCCACTTATACCAGAACCCTAAACCGCCCATATCCTGTGGCCTTGAAACGCCGGCAAAGTCGGTGGACTCTTCCGCCATGCTCACGGCCCCCGGCACCTGCTCGCCAAGAATACGGTTGGTATTGCGTAAAAACTCAATGGCTTCGAGGTTTTCACGACCGCCAAATTCGTTCGGGACCCACTCCCCTTCTTTACGGCTGTAGTCGCGATAAATCATCGACGCCACGGCATCTACGCGCAGCGCATCGATACCAAAACGTTCAATCCAGTACAGGGCATTGCCCACCAGATAGTTACTGACTTCACGGCGACCGTAGTTGTAGATCAGCGTGTTCCAGTCCTGGTGATACCCTTCGCGCGGGTCGCTATGCTCATACAGATTGGTGCCATCAAACTCTGCCAGACCAAAGTCGTCCGACGGGAAATGGCCCGGCACCCAGTCGAGAATGACGTTCAGTCCGGCCTGATGCGCGGCATTCACAAAATAGCGGAAATCATCACGCGTCCCGAAACGACGGGTCGGCGCATACATACCGGTAGGTTGGTAGCCCCAGCTACCGTCGAACGGATGCTCATTAATCGGCAACAGTTCGAGATGGGTAAAGCCCATCCACTTGACGTAAGGCACCAGCTGATCCGCCAGTTCGCGGTAGCTCAGCCAGAAGTTGTTATCGGTATGACGACGCCATGAGCCCAGGTGCACTTCATAGATAGAGATCGGCGCATCAAACTGGTTGGCTTTTTTTCGCTCCTCGCTTTGCACCACTTTTTCCGGCAGACCGCAGATAAGCGACGCGGTTTCCGGGCGCATTTGCGCTTCGAAGGCGTAAGGGTCCGCTTTGATTCGCAGCTTACCGTTCGCATCGATCATCTCGTATTTATACAGTTGACCATGCTGCGCGCCGGGGATAAATAGCTCCCAGATACCGCTTTCTTTACGCAGGCGCATCGGGTGGCGACGGCCATCCCAGTAGTTGAACTGCCCAACCACTGACACGCGTTGAGCGTTAGGCGCCCAGACGGAGAAGCGCGTACCGGTTACGCCATCCATGGTATCCGCATGCGCGCCCAGCGTTTCGTAAGGTCGCAAGTGCGTACCTTCAGATAGCAGCCAGGCATCCATATCCTGGATCAGCGGGCCAAAACGATAAGGGTCATCAATCAGATTCTCCTGTCCATGCCAGACAACAGCTAACTGATAGCGAAAGAAATTTTTACGGCGGGGAAGTACAGCACAGAAAAAACCGCGAGAGTCGAGGCAGTCCAGCTTGCCGACTTTGCGTCCGGTTTTGGGTTCGATCACCCACACTTCGGTGGCGTCAGGTAATAGGGCGCGGACTTCAAGTCCAGCGTCAGTTTGGTGCATACCGAGTACGGAAAAAGGATCCGCAAAATGGCCTGCAATTAGCGCATTAATCACGTCTCTATCGATACGAACGGACATGGTTGTCATCCTGTTTTATGGTGTCACGCCTTCCAACTGATCTTCGACATCAGGTAGTGACACTTTTTTTGACCTGAACGGCGCAGCACAATTGTGCATCCTCTCTGCGTCGTCCCACCTTCAGGCAACAACTTAATACCTCCGGTACTAAGTCACCCTTAAAGAATAGCCAATGCTTTATCTTACTCCTGGTAAAAAATGAAACATCTGCGCTTACTCCTGTATTACGCAAAAAAATGGGTGACTCAGCACCCATTGTTAAAACACGCAATCACTCTGCCGGAAAGCCGTATTGACTGATCCGGCCAGGTGGTTCGCGTCGTTTGTAGGCCTGATAAACGTGGCGTCATCAGGCCGTCCCACATTACGCCAACTGACGCAGCATACGGCGCAATGGCTCCGCAGCACCCCACAGCAACTGGTCGCCCACGGTAAAGGCTGACAGGAACTCCGGTCCCATATTCAGCTTACGCAGACGGCCTACTGGCGTGGTCAGCGTGCCGGTAACGGCCGCAGGGGTTAACTCACGCATGGTGATATCCCGATCGTTTGGCACGACTTTGGCCCACGGATTGTGCGCTGCCAGCAGTTCTTCCACGGTCGGAATAGACACATCTTTTTTCAGTTTAATGGTGAACGCCTGGCTGTGGCAGCGCAGCGCACCTACGCGCACGCACAGACCATCAACCGGGATCACGGAAGAGGTGTTAAGAATTTTGTTGGTTTCAGCCTGTCCCTTCCACTCTTCGCGGCTCTGACCGTTATCAAGTTGTTTGTCGATCCACGGAATCAGGCTACCGGCCAACGGTACGCCAAAGTTGTCAACCGGCAGTTCACCGCTGCGGGACAGGGTCGTCACTTTACGTTCGATATCGAGAATAGCAGAGGAAGGGGTTGCCAGTTCATCGGCCACATGGCCATACAGATGACCCATCTGGGACAGCAGTTCGCGCATATGGCGCGCGCCGCCGCCGGAGGCCGCCTGATAGGTCGCCACGGAAACCCAGTCAACCAGGTCATTGGCAAACAGGCCACCGAGGGACATCAGCATCAGGCTAACGGTACAGTTACCGCCGACAAAGGTCTTAATACCTTTGTTCAGGCCGTCAGTGATGACATCCTGGTTAACCGGATCGAGAATGATGATGGCATCGTCTTTCATACGCAGCGAAGAGGCCGCGTCAATCCAGTAACCCTGCCAACCGCTTTCACGAAGCTTTGGATAGATTTCGTTGGTATAATCGCCGCCCTGACAGGTCACGATGATATCGAGCGCCTTCAGCGCATCCAGATCAAAAGCGTCCTGAAGCGTGCCGGTCGCGGTTCCACCGAATGTCGGTGCCGCCTGCCCGAGCTGGGAAGTAGAAAAGAAAACAGGGCGAATGGCGTCGAAGTCACGCTCCTCAACCATGCGTTGCATGAGAACAGAGCCGACCATACCGCGCCAGCCGATAAAACCAACATTTTTCATAGCATTTTTTTCCTGCAGAGATGTGTGCTGTGTATGCTAACCAGTATCCTACTGGCCTATCCTTCACCATACAAAAAGCAGCCAAAGTCGCAAGTGAAATTAATCAATGATAGCGAAGCCATCAGTAATGCGACTTATCTCGCTGCGCAAGCAAGCAGAAAGTCCGTGGTAATAGTAAGGGAATTTGAGTTATGAATGAAATTATTTCAGCGGCAGTTTTATTGATCCTTATTATGGACCCGCTCGGAAATCTGCCCATTTTCATGTCCGTATTGAAACATACCGAACCAAAACGCCGCCGCGCGATTATGATTCGCGAGCTGTTTATTGCGCTGTTGGTGATGCTGATATTCCTGTTTGCTGGCGAGAAAATACTGGCATTTCTTAACCTGCGCGCGGAAACCGTTTCGATCTCCGGGGGCATCATTTTGTTCCTGATCGCCATTAAGATGATTTTCCCCAGCGCCACCGGGAATAGCACCGGGCTTCCGGCAGGCGAAGAGCCGTTTATCGTGCCACTGGCGATCCCGCTGGTAGCCGGTCCGACAATCCTGGCTTCATTAATGCTGTTATCACATCAGTATCCGAACCAGATGGGGCATCTGGTGATTGCTCTGCTGATCGCCTGGGGTGGTACTTTTGTGATTTTGCTGCAGTCGTCGCTGTTTTTGCGTCTGCTGGGCGAGAAAGGGGTGAACGCACTGGAGCGCCTGATGGGGCTGATTCTGGTGATGATGGCTACCCAGATGTTCCTCGACGGCGTAAGGATGTGGATGAAGGGGTAATCTCTCCTTTTTGGCTCAGATAGCATGTTACCCGGAGAACAGTTCCGTTCACGTTATGCTCATTACTTCTCTGAGATCTCGTCACCAGTGAACGTGTTAAGGGGGCTACGCAGCCCCCTTAACAATCCAGGCTCTCCGGCACCGCTGTAATTTCAGGTATTCCTTACGCTTTTAACTCGCTGAAAAAACGTATTTTCATTTCTGCGAGGTGCCTTCCGGAATGCCCTCTTGTCAGCATCGCGGATTGGCATTATCTTCTCGCTGCACCTGCAAAATCAGGTGCCAGGATTGGTCCCCTGATTACCTCATTCGCGATAAAATTCACTTTTGTCGTGCGACCAGCTACACCTCAATGGTGGGCTGGACGGTGGCGTCGTAAGACGCGCCGGTATCCAATGAGGCCGGTAGGACCAACTCCGTTCAGCCCGCCACCAAAAGGTTGGTCCCTTAGGTGGCGGTAAAATTTGACTCATTGGAGGCTGCCCTATGGCGACTACCCCTCTCTTTTCACACTCTTTATTTACCCTGCCCTTTAGCCATGCCACGGATTTCACCGAACTGGCGGATAACTGCGAGCGTTTTGTCGAAGGGCTGGTTGAATGCCATGACCCGGTTGAAAAACTGGCGATTTGTGCACGTCTGTCGGCCTGTCTCGCGTTATTGCAACCGACTTTAACAGAGCCTGTACCGCAGCATCTACAGGCCAGTCTGACGGTAGAAACATTCCCGACCCGTTTTCCCCTTTTCGAGCCGGAACCAGACCAAATGGGGCGCTACTGTCAGTTATTAACGCACCTGCTGATGAGTAAAACGCTGTCTGACGAGATGGAACGAGTGACGGGTGACTTACTGCAGGATCTGGTGGGCTATTTCGCCGATACGCTAAAAGCGCCGCGCTGGCTGAAAACAGAAGAAGGGCTGGTCGTGCTATAAAAAAGCCGGGTAGCGCTTGCGCTTACCCGGCCTACGGTGTGGATGTGTGCTCGTTTCCAGGCCCGGTAAGCGCAAGCGCCACCGGGCAATACCATCAGCTCAACAGCTGAAAGGCAATCATACCGACAATCGCACCGACCGTGCCGAGGATGGTTTCCATCATCGTCCAGGTCTTCAGCGTTTGCGCTTCGGTCGCACCGGTAAATTTACCGAACAACCAGAAACCGGCGTCGTTAACGTGGCTGACCACGATAGAGCCGCCCGCGATACAGATAGACAGTGCCGCCATCTGGGCACCGGAGTAGTTCAACTGCTCAATCACCGGCATCACCAGACCGACCGCCGTTAAGCAGGCCACAGTCGCGGAACCCTGAATGATACGCACCGCCGCCGCCAGCACGAAGCAGGTGATGGCAATCGGCAAGCCCATACCGGTTAACGCTTCGCCCAGCGCCGGACCGACGCCAGAATCAACCAGAACCTGTTTGAACACACCGCCCGCACCAATCACCAGCAGAATAATCCCCGCCGGCTGCAGCGCATGACCACAGATCTCCATCACGCGGTCTTTTGGCATGCCCTGGCGCACCGCCAGACCGTAAATCGCCACCAGACAGGCAACCAGAATCGCGGTAAACGGGTGACCGATAAACTCGAACCATTCATAGGTTGTAGAACCAACCGGAACAAAGCGTGCGGCGATAGTTTTCAGTCCCACCAGCACCAGCGGCAGCAGGATAAGCGATAAGCTGAAGCCAAAGGACGGCATTTTGCCTTCGCCCAGATGCGGCTCGGAAATATCTTCCGGTACGTGCAGCTCGACGTAACGGCTGATGAAATTCCCCCACAGCGGCCCGGCGATAATCATGCCCGGAATCGCGGCACACAGGCCAATCAGGATCATCCAGCCAAAGTCGGCGTGCATCTGAGAGGCCAGCAGCATCGGCGCAGGCCCAGGCAGCAGGAATGCCGCAGCAGCCGCTACGCCCGCAAACAGCGGGATCACAAGCTTAACCAGGTTCGTCCCCGTATGGCGCGCCATTGAGAATGCCACGCTAATCAGCAGCACAATCGCCACCTCAAAGAACAGCGGCAGCGCGCAAATCAGACCGGCCAGGCCAATCGCATAATGTGCGCGGCTGTGACCGAAGGATTTCAGCATTTTGACGGCAATCTGATCGACAGCTCCGGTCTCATGCAAAATCTTGCCGAACATCGCCCCCAGCGCCACAACAATCGCCAGGAAACCGAGCGTGCCTCCCATCCCTTTTTCCATGGTCGCCGCGATTTTATCGAGCGGCATACCGGAAAAGAGACCTGCACCAATGGATACCACCATCAAAGCAACGAAGGCGTGCATACGCGCCTTCATCACTAAAAACAGCAGTAATAAAACAGACCCTACTGCTGTTAAAACAAGCGTTAATGTACTCACTACTTACTGCCCTGGTTAATAACCTCAATGGTGCTGGCGACCACACCGTCCAGTGGTTGATCGATATCGACCACCAGTACATCGTTTTCATTCGCACCCGGTTCTTCCAGCGCTTCAAACTGGGTCACCAGCATCTGCGTTTTGAAGAAGTGGCCTTTACGCGCTTTCAGGCGGCTTTCGATAACGTCAAAATCCCCTTTCAGATAGATGAAAGAGAGGTTCGGGTTACCGTCGCGTAGCTGGTCGCGGTAGACTTTTTTCAGGGCGGAACAGACGATCAGCGAAACCTTGTTGGTACGCTGCATCGCAAAGGCGGCGTCATTCAACGCCTGTAACCACGGTTTGCGGTCGTCATCGTTGAGTGGCTCACCAGAAGCCATTTTCATGATGTTGCTGCGCGGATGGAGAAAATCGCCATCAAGAAACGCGGCCTGCAGTTGATGCGCCACTTCGCTGGCGACAGCAGATTTACCGCTGCCCGATACGCCCATCAGAACGTAAACGTGGTGATCATGATTAGTCGTGCTCAAAGCGTTGCCCCCACTGGTACAAGAATCAGGAAATTGTTACGGGTAACTGTTATCGGTAACATTGTCCAGCCGGATAAATAGAGAAGCAATATCCATTCGTGCTCGAAGTGTATAAGTGTGAGCTACTTCAAACTTGTTGGCTTAAATAGATCCGCCCGGTGACAAGGTGAAACCTAAATCTAACATTTTAGGTGTGACGGCTTCACCGCGGATGCGCGCCAGCAGACGTTCTGCGCCAATGCTGCCCATGCGTTCACGCGGCGTGAGCACGCTCGCCAGACGCGGCTCCATCACCTGCCCGATGTCGTGACCGTGGAATCCGGCAATCGCCATGTCATCAGGGATTTTCAGCCCTAAACGCTGGCATTCGAAGGCCGCCCCTACCGCCAGGTCATCGTTGGTACAAAAGACACCATCAAGCTGCGGGTATTCACGCCGCGCCTGACGGATAAGTTCAATACCGGAGGAGTAGGAAGAGGACTGTTCCACCATCACGCTGTACGGCACCAGGTCGGCATCGCGCATTGCCTGCTCGTAGCCTCTCTGTTTGATGATAGTACGTTCATCAAGGCGTGCGCCAAGATAGGCAACATGACGGTGCCCGCGGGCGATGATAGCGGCTGTCATCTGACGCGCGGCTTCGAAGTTGTCGAAGCCCACGGCAATATCAAGGCATGGGGACTGGCTGTCCATCAGCTCAACCACCGGGATACCGGCAACCTCAATCATTTTCAGCGTACGGGGCGTATGGCTACGTTCGGTGAGGATCAGGCCATCAATATTCCACGACAGCATCGATTCCAGACGCTCTTGTTCCATCTCAGGCTTATAGCCGTAGTGCGCCAGCATGGTTTGATAACCATGAGCGTCAGTGACAGCCTCAATGCCGCGAAGCACTTCAGCAAAAACCTGGTTGGTGAGAGACGGTAACAGCACGCCGATAGCGCGGCTGGTGGCGTTAGAAAGGATATCAGGAGCGCGATTGGGAATATAACCCAGCTCATCAAGTGCAGCGGCAATTTTGCCCCGCAGCGCCACGGAGACCTGCTCCGGGTTACGCAAAAAGCGGCTGACCGTCATTTTGGTCACGCCCACGCGGTCGGCTACATCCTGAAGTACGGGTCTTTTCTTTTTCATCGTCCTGAAGCGTTAAAAAGGGATAGATTCCCCCAGTTTACCACGGACGTGCGTGAACCTTCGCAGAGAAAAAAAGGAGTTTTTTATTGTGAGAAATACACAAAATCATTCGAGTTGCATCAAGGCGGCGACGCAGTAAATCCCCGGGAGCGTACATTAAGTACGCGACCGGGGTGAGCGAGGAAAGCCAACACAGATGCAGCTTGAAGGATGCCGTGTATTTTTATACTGGCGGCAGATCAAACAACAACACTTCGCTGTCGCTGTCGGCATGAATAGAAATGGCCTGCTCATCCCAGATTGCCAGACCATCACTGGTGGTCGCTTTGGTCCCGTTAATTGTCACGTTACCTTTTACTACCTGGATCCAGACGCGGCGTTCAGCGGCAATCTGATGCACCGACTGCTCATCTTTGATCAGTGCCCAACGGTACAGTTCCATATCCTGGTACACTTTCAGCGAGCCATCACGGGCATCCGGCGACAGCACCAGTTGTTTACCCTGAGCGGCATCAAAACGGCGCTGCTCATAGCGTGGGGTAATACCGTTTTCCTGCGGCATGATCCAAATCTGATACAGATGCAGCTTCTCAGTATTGCTCGGGTTGTACTCCGAGTGACGGATCCCCGTCCCGGCGCTCATTATCTGGAACTCACCGGCCGGAACCTGCTCTTTGTTCCCCATGCTGTCCTGATGTTCCACCGCGCCTTCCAGCACGTAAGTCAGGATTTCCATGTCTTTATGGGGATGAGTACCAAAGCCCTGACCTGCGTCGATCACGTCATCGTTAATCACGCGCAGTGCCGAGAACCCCATAAAATTTGGATCATAGTAGTTGGCAAAAGAGAAGGTATGCCAGGAATCGAGCCAGCCATGATTAGCGTGGCCACGGTCATTAGCTTTGCGTAAGTAGATCATTGTGTTCACCCCCAGATGTTTTCGATGGAGTAAGTGTGGACTCAATCCGCCGGGGATCATAGAGGGTGAAAATTGACTCCTCTGTTCAAAAAAAATGAACAAGCCCAGAGGAGTCTGCGCAGGCTATTTGGCGAGAGTTATCGTCGCCGGAGAAGCCTGTTCAAAGGCGCGTTCGAGGAGTTCCAGATTGGTAAGAACTTCAGATTCCTTGACATAATTAGGCGTACCGGCTGTCAGCGTCTGGTAAAGCGCATCATAGACGCGACCATAGTCCCCCACTTCCGGCTGCACCTCTTCTTTTACCGTCAAGCCGTCATCGTTGACGTACTCCAGCATCCCAATGGAATCGTCAGCAGCGAAACCTGGCTCACCTGGCATGATATTGGCCTTCAGGCTGGTTTCCTGCTGGTCGATGCCGTACTTCACAAACGAGCCTTTGGTACCGTGAACGATAAACTTCGGATAGTCGATTTTCACCAAGTGACTGGTTTTAACAATGGCTTTCAGGGAGCCGTAGAACAGCTGTGCTTCAAAGGTATCATCCGGGTTCGCTTTGTTGCGCAGGCTGCGGATGTCATAGGCCACGCAATCGGGACGACCGAACAGCGAGATAATCTGATCCATGGTGTGTACGCCCAGACCATAGAATGCGCCGTCCTGCGGCAGTCCCGGCTTGGTTTCCGCCTCGGGGCGGTAGTAATCGAAATGGCTTTCAACCTCAACAATTTCGCCGAGCTTGCCGCTCTCAATCGCTTTTTTAGCGGTGAGGAAGCAGGAATCAAAACGACGGTTCTGATATGGCGTAACGGTCAGCCCTTTGCTTTGCGCCAGTTCGAACAGTGCTTTTGCTTGCGCAAGCGTCGGCGTGAAGGGTTTCTCAACCAACACGTTTTTACCCGCTTCCAGCGCGCGTTTGGCGTATTCAAAATGGCTGTCAGCATGGGTACAGACGATCACCAGCTTCACCTGCGGATCGTTTAAGATCTCGTCAAGGTCACTGGTGAAGTGAATATGTGAATATTGTGGCGCCTGCTCTTCCGGCTTGGCGTGGCGGCGAAAAATGTGCGCGACATGCCAGCTATTTTTGCGATTGAGGACGTACGGCAAATGGTAGCGAGTGGTGCTTTTACCAAAACCAATAAATGCGCAGTGTAAGGTCATGAGACGATCCTTTCGAAGGTGATTGTCTACACCATAGCGCAAAGCGGCTGGAGACTGAATGTTGGATTCTTTGCCGGATGGCGCTTGAACTGCACCACAGGGCGACAGGATCGGCCGTCGGCGTCGCAGGCAGTTTGTTCACGGCAAGCGCGCAGGGCCCGGAGCGTACTAAATGTACGTGAGGAGCACGAGCACTTCCCGAGGACGAAATGGCAAGTAAGCCAGGCAGACACAAAACCTCAAAAAAAAAGCCAGCAAAAGCTGGCTAAAGTAATACTGGAAGCAATGTGAGCAATGTCGTGCTTTCAGGTTCTCCGTAGGGGTTCCCCTGAACGCAGAGCAATAATAATCATTCTCATTCGCACTTGTCTACTTCTTTTTGCAAAAAAATGCAGTTGACGGAATTTTCTTTCTCAGCGAGTGTAAATACACAATTAACCCTGCTGGAGATAAGGAATGAGTGAGATAGTGATACGCCACGCTGAACCGAAAGATTACGACGCAATTCGTCAGATCCACGCCCAGCCGGAGGTGTACCACAACACGCTACAGGTTCCTCATCCTTCCCTCGAGATGTGGCAAGCGAGGCTAACCGAGCAAGCCGGGGTCAAACAACTGGTTGCCTGTATTGACGATATCGTCGTGGGGCATCTCTGTATTGAGGTCGCGCAACGCCCGCGTCGCAGCCACGTGGCTGATTTTGGTATCTGCGTGGATGCACGGTGGCACAATCGCGGCGTTGCCAGCGCGTTGATTCGCACGATGATCGACATGTGCGACAACTGGCTGCGCGTCGAGCGTATTGAGCTAACGGTATTTGTTGATAATGAGCCGGCCGTGGCGGTGTATAAGAAATACGGCTTTGAAATCGAAGGCACAGGTAAGAAATACGGCCTGCGCAACGGTGAATACGTTGATGCCTACTTTATGGCGCGTATGAAATAAAATTAAGGGCGAGTCTTATCGCCCTTCTTATTGAAAGGACGCAAGAGTGAAAAAGTACCTTCCCCTGGTGTTGCTGGCAGCACTCTCCCCTGCTTTCGCCACTACCGTACAAAATCTCGATTCCGTGCCCAGCGCTATTCAACACCCGGAAGGTAAACAGATTTTTGCTGAGCAAATGGCGGGAGCAACCCCTGCCAAAGGATTTGGCGAGCTTCCACAGGGATTATCTGAGAACGCGTGGATTGCCTGGGTTACGCCGAATGAAGATCCTGACAACCTGATCCTCACGGGTGCCAAAGCCTGGGGCAAAGACGGCAAATATATCGGTGTCGCCTGTTTCGCCGACAATCCGGCCGACGCCGGGCAGGCAAAGAAATACGCGGATAACAACTGTCCGGAAAACTACAGCAACGGGCGCGCCAATAAATTATATCTCGGCGTTTTTTCCTGGCAGAACCAACAGCTAACGCCGATTGCACGCTCGGAAAAGCCATTAAACCAACTCTCTGAGTGGAATAAAACCGCCGAAAAAGAGAGCGATGATGAGTCCGTCAGACCGTTGGCCTATTATACAAAACTGGATCTGGCACCGTACCGGATCGCACCCGATACGCTGGCGTTTGGGGTGCGCGGTGGATACTCTGAGGCGTATTCCGGCGGCGGCGCATTTTATGAAGTGCTGGAGCTCTATGCGATCAAAGACAACAGGATAATCAACGTGTATTCCGACCTTGTTTATCAATATACGGACATCGCCGGAGAGTGGAATAAAGACGGTACAAGACAGCACGACATCAGCGAAAGTAAATATATCCTCAAAATGCGTTCGGCAAAAACGCACGAGTTTTATGATTTAGAGCGCGTAAACCTGCAGGATAAAAGCAGCCAAATATTCCGCTGGTCTGAATCGCTGCAGCGATATGCGCCATTCATCATCGATAAAAGATAGCGGTGAAATCGTTGGTTTAGGCACTGCCTGGCCGCTGGAGAAATATTTACAAGGCTATGAAGAGAGCAAAACAACACGAAGGTAAGGTTACCTGGAGACAATGAATTATAATAACTGCCATTGGGCCTTCCAAACCGGCCCTCTTCCAGCGAAGAGGGCCATTATCCTCAGTAACCCGCCGTTAAATCATCCACGGAACGCGGGTCGGACGCGCCATACAGTGCGCCATCCGGTCCAACCATAATGCTCTGCGTGCTGCCCATCGCTTCTTTCAGCGCTACTTTCTGTCCTTTTTGCTCCAGCAGTTTGATTGTATCCGGGCTGAAGCCCTTCTCAATACGAAGCTCGTCCGGCAACCACTGATGATGGAAGCGTGGTGCGTTGGTCGCTTCGGCGACGTTCATCCCGAAATCAATGCTGTTGACCACCATTTGCAGCACAGTAGTGATAATTCGACTCCCGCCTGGGCTGCCGGTAACCAGCCAGGTTTTCCCATCTTTTACCACGATAGTCGGCGACATAGATGACAGCGGACGCTTCTTCGGTCCGACCGCGTTGGCATCGCCGCCTACCAGACCGTATACGTTCGGTACGCCCGGCTTGGCAGAGAAGTCGTCCATTTCATTATTGAGCAGAATGCCAGTGTTACCCGCCACAATACCGGTCCCGAAGGTGGTATTCAGGGTATAGGTCACCGCCACGGCATTGCCGTCTTTATCCACCACCGAGAAGTGAGTGGTCTGATTGCTTTCATACGGGGCGAGCTTGCCAGGTTTAATCTGGCTGGAAGGCTTAGCCTTGTTGATATCAATCTGATCGGCAAGCGTTTTAGCATAGGCTTTGTTGGTCAGTGCCTGCCATGGCACTTTCACAAAATCGGGATCGCCCAGATACTCCGAGCGGTCAGCGTAGGCATACTTCTCCGCTTCAGCCATGACCTGCATGGCGTCGGCGCTGCCAAACCCGTATTTCTTCATATCAAAGTTTTCAAGAATATTGAGGATCTGCACGATGTGAATACCGCCAGAGGACGGCGGCGGCATGGAGAAGACCTGATACCCGCGATAGTCACCGCTAATCGGCGTACGCTCCACGGCTTTATAGCTGGCTAAGTCCTCTTTGGTCATCAGCCCGCCGTTCTTCTGCATTTCCCCGGCGATCTGATCGGCAATAGCGCCTTTATAAAACGCATCAGGGCCGCTTTCGGCAATCATTTCCAGGCTTTTCGCCAGGTTCTTTTGCACCAGCTTATCGCCTTTTTTCAGCGGCTCACCGTCTTTCCAGAAAATGGCTTTGCTGTTCTCGTGATTAGGGAGCACTTCACTGCCATAGGTTTTCAGATCGTCGGCCAGTGCGTCATTAACCACAAAGCCCTCTTCCGCTAGCTTCATCGCCGGACGTACCACTTTGTTCAGCGGCATCGTGCCGTATTTCTCCAGCGCCAGCGAGAAACCCGCGACGGTACCCGGCGTACCGGATGCCAGATGCGAGGTCAGCGACTTTTTCGCATCGGCGTTGCCCTGCTCATCAAGGAACATGTCGCGGGTCGCGCCAGCAGGGGCCATTTCGCGAAAATCAATCGCTGTGGTGTTACCGTCTTTGGTACGCAGCAGCATAAAACCGCCACCGCCCAGATTGCCCGCCTGGGGATGCGTCACCGCCAGCGCGTAGCCAACGGCCACGGCGGCATCGACGGCATTCCCACCCTGTTTAAGAATATCCACCCCCACCTGAGTGGCAAGCGCATCCACGGAGGCCACCATCCCCTGCTGCGCACGCACGGGATGGAACACATCCTCCTCAACACCGTATGATACCGGCGGCGGTGCAGCCGGAGCGGCCGCAACGCTAAAACAACTTCCTGAGAGCAGAGCAGCAATGGCTACCCGGCGTAAAAACGTCGGTTTTATCATCGTTATTCTCCAGATGTATGGGGGTCAGCCCCCACTAAGCCTGGTGCATAACTCTGAAATAATCATCGTAACGGCGAGAAAGGAGTAAACTTAAGAGATCCCCGAGAGGAGAAAAGCGATGAAACGACTCTTACTTTTAGCCATGCTGTTGCCGTTTGCAGGCTTTGCACAGCCCATCAACACCATGAATAACCCGAATCAACCCGGTTATCAGATCCCGAGCCAGCAGCGTATGCAAACCCAAATGCAATCGCAGCAGATTCAGCAGAAAGGGATGCTCAATCAGCAGTTGCAAACACAGACGCGTATGCAACAACAGCATATGGAAAACCAAATCAATTCCAACTCCCAGCGCGTCCTTCAGTCTCAGCCTGGCGAGTTTAATTCCAGCCAGCAGCAAATGCTGCCCAACAGCAACGGTGGGATGTTAAGTGGAACCCGTAACCCGGACAGCTCGCTGAATAAGCAACATATGCTGTCGGAGAAAAAGAACGGCGACATGCTGAAGCCCTCCAGCACGCCGCAGCCTAACGTTCCGTTAAAAACAATTGGGCCTTAACAGGGCTGGAAATCCGGACCAATCATATCAATGGCATCGGTACAGATGCAGTCCACTCCCCAGCGTAGTAGCTCCGCCGCGCGCTGGGGTCGGTTGACGGTATACACCAGAATACGTAGTCCTGCGTCGCGCAGCGCATCCACGCGCGCTTCATCCAGCAGCTTGTGATTAAAATGAATAGAGACGCAACCCAGCCGCGTTGTCAGCTCACGCCAGTCCTCGCGCCACTCATCAAGCAGTAAGCCTCTCGGCAGTTCAGGCGCCGCCTGCTGCGCCGCTTCAAGCGCGTCAATTTCAAAGGATGACAACAGCGGTGGTGTCATTCCCGCCCACAGTTCCCGAGCGGCCAGCGCTACGGCTTTGCCGGTTAACGTTCCGGTGCCGGTGGTAGGTTTAATTTCAATATTCGCCATCATACCGTGCTGACGGCAGCGCTCGGCCACTTGCGAGAGCAGCGGTAGCGGTTCGCCTTTAAACTCACCGCTAAACCAGCCGCCGGCGTCCACGCGCAATAAATCCTGCCAGTTCAGCTCGCCTGCCACACCCCAACCATTGCTGGTGCGTTCCAGGTTGTCGTCATGCAGCAAGAAGATCTCACCGTCTTTCGACAATTTAGCGTCAAACTCAATCATGGTATGCCCGTATCGCGCCCCCATGTCGATCGCCGCCAGGGTGTTTTCCGGTGCCAGCTTACCGCCGCCGCGATGGGCGACGATATGGGGGTAAGGCCAGTTACTCATACGCGTTGTCCTGTTTCGCCATCAAAAAGATGCAGATGATTTTCTGGCAGATGCAGCCACAGCGTGCTGCCTGCCGTCGGGCGATGCTGATGCGCCAGTCGCACCACCAGCTTTTGCTCACCCCAACGTCCGTGTGCCAGGTTATCCGCTCCCAGCATTTCCAGCGTGTCGACGACCAACGGCACGCCGCCTTCGGCCTGCGAGCTTAGCGCAATATGCTCCGGGCGGATACCCAACGTCATGTTGCGCCCACCAGACTCCCTCGCGCTTCTGCCGAGGGGCAACGTCATGCCGTCATCCAGCTCAAAATGGGTGCCCGAGGCGCTGATGCGCCCGTCCAGCAGATTCATCGCCGGGCTGCCGATAAAACTCGCCACAAAGCGGCTGGCAGGCTTTTCATATACCTCAACCGGCGTGCCGATCTGCTCGGCAATGCCTTTGTTCATCACCATCACCCGCTGGGCGAGGGTCATCGCTTCAACCTGATCGTGCGTCACATACAGTGAGGTGGTTTTCAGTCGGCGATGCAGATGTTGTAACTCCAGACGCATCTGTACGCGCAGCTTGGCATCGAGGTTAGACAGCGGCTCATCAAACAGGAATACCGCTGGGTCACGGACAATCGCCCGCCCCATCGCCACACGCTGGCGCTGACCGCCAGAAAGCTCGCGCGGACGACGCTTGAGCAGTTCACCCAGCTCGAGAATTCGCGCCGCCTCTTTCACCCGTTCGGCAATATGCTCCTTGCCCATCCCGCGGATTTTCAGCCCCCAGGCCATATTTTCTTCCACGCTCATATGTGGGTAGAGCGCGTAGTTCTGAAAGACCATCGCAATGCCGCGATCCTTAGGCTCCATTTCGGTGACGCGTTTATTATCAATCCAGATATCGCCGCCGCTCACCCGTTCAAGCCCGGCCACCATCCGTAGCAGCGTTGACTTACCGCAGCCGGATGGGCCAACCATCACGATAAATTCTCCGTCCGCGACATCCAGCGTCAGCGGTTTAATCACCTGGGTTTTGCCGTCCCAGCTTTTGGTTACTGCCTGTAGTTTTAAACCAGCCATTTTTATTTCTCACTATCGACCAGGCCACGTACGAAGGCACGCTGCATGGCTAACACGATGATTACCGGAGGGATGAGCGTCAGCAGCATGGCTGCCATTACCTGATTCCACTGCGTGGTGCCTTCACCAGTAGCAATCATGCCTTTGATACCTGCCACCGCAGTGCCCAAATTGACATCGGTAATAATTAACAACGGCCACAGATACTGGTTCCAGCCGTAGATAAAGGTGATCACAAACAGCGCCGCCAGATTGGTTTTTGACAGCGGTAGTACAATATCGCGGAAAAAACGCATCGGTGACGCACCGTCAATACGCGCCGCCTCAACCAGTTCATCCGGCAGGGTCATAAAAAACTGCCGGAACAGGAACGTCGCAGTCGCCGATGCCATTAACGGCAGCGTCAGACCCGCATAGCTGTCGAGCATTTTCAGGTTGGCGATCACTTCCACCGTCGGGAAAATACGCACCTCGACCGGCAGCATCAGCGTGATAAAAATCATCCAGAAGAACAGGTTACGCAGTGGAAAGCGGAACCAGACGATGGCGAATGCGGAGAGCATAGAGACGGTGATTTTCCCTACTGTAATACTGAACGCCATGATGAAACTGTTGAGCATCATCAGCCAGAACGGCGCGCTGTTAACGCCCACGCCGTTGACCCAGATGTATTTCATGTTTTCCAGCAGTTGTGTGCCGGGAACCAGCGTCATCGGCGTTTCAAAGACTGCTTTGTTATCCAGCGTCGCCGCAACAAACGCGACGTACAGCGGAAACAGGATCACCATGATCCCCATAATCAACATGGCATGGCTGAATATTGTTAGCCCACGACGATTCTCAATCATTGGTAACGCACCTTACTTTCCACATAGCGGAACTGCACCACCGTCAAAATAATGACCAGGAACATCAGCACTACCGATTGGGCGGCCGAGGCGGAGAGATCCAGCCCGACAAAGCCTTCGCGATAGATCTTATAAATCAACGTAGTGGTCGCCTGTACCGGCCCACCCGCCGTAGCGGCATCGATCACCGGAAAGGTATCAAAGAAGGCATAAACCAGATTCACCACCAGCAGAAAGAAGCTGACCGGTGCAATCAGCGGCAGCGCCAGCTTAAAGAAGCGGCGAACCGGTCCCGCACCATCAATCGCGGCGGCTTCAATCAGCGACCGCGGAATAGACTGTAGTGCGGCAAAGAAGAATAGGAAGTTGTAACTAATCTGCTTCCAGACCGACGCAAACACCACCAGAAACATCGCCTGACCGCTGTTTTGCGCATGGTTCCAGTCATAGCCAAACTCACCGAGAAAATGGGTAATCAACCCGCGTCCTGGATTAAACAGGAAGATCCACAATACGGCGGCGACGGCGGGCGCGACGGCGTAAGGCAACAGCATCAGCGTCTGGTAAAAACGGCTGCCGCGCACCACGTAATTCACCAGCGCCGCAAAAAATAACGACACCAGCAAACCGCTTACCGTGACTAGCGTACTGAACTTTATGGTGGTCCAGAATGAATCAAGGTAGTACGGGTCATGAAACAGCGCGATAAAGTTTTCCAGTCCGACAAACTGGCTAGAAAGACCAAACGGATCAACGGATTGTAGTGAGTACCACAGCGCTTCACCGGCGGGCCAGATAAAGAAAATAACGGTGATAACCAGCTGCGGGGCCACCAGCAAATAGGGAAGCCAGCGCGAGCGGAACACCGGACGGGATGAAGACATGTAGGTTCTTTTCCTGGAAGGTGCCAGATTGCGGTGCAAACACCGTATCCGGCCTACAAACTACACGCATTTGTAGGCCGGGTAAGTCGCAGCCGCCACCCGGCATTTCACATTACGATTTAGTCGATTGCTCAAAGCGGCGCAGTAACTGATTGCCACGCTCAACGGCAGCATCCAGCGCCTGCTGCGGGGTTTTCTTCCCGGTCCAGACGCTTTCCAGTTCTTCATCTACGATGGTGCGGATCTGCGGCATGTTGCCCAGACGCAGCCCTTTGGTGAACGGCAACGGTGGCTTGTTCAGCATCTGGCGGGTGGCGATATCAGCCCCAGGGTTCTTATCATAGAAGCCCTGCTCGCGGGTCAAGTCGTACGCGGCGGTTGTAATGGGTAGGTAGCCGGTCTTCTGGTGCCATTCGGCAGCAATTTCAGGCTTCGCCAGGAAGTTGAGGAACTGCGCCACGCCTTCGTAGGTTGCTTTGTCTTTACCCTGCATCACCCACAGGCTGGCTCCCCCGATAATCGCGTTCTGCGGCGCGCCCTTCACATAGGCATCGTACGGCATCATGCCGACGCCATAGTTGAATTTGGCGTAGTGGCGGATGTCAGCCAGAGAACCGGAAGAGGCAGTGGTAATGGCACAATCCCCGTTATAGAACTTCTCGGTAGACTCGTCTTTACGCCCGAAGTAGCTGAAATCCCCTTTTTTGTTCAACTCTTCCAGCAGGGCGATATGTTTCACCTGTTCCGGTTTATTGAATTCCAGCACCGCGTCAGTACCGTCAAAGCCGTTGTTTTTGGTGGCCACCGGCAGACCATTCCAGGCGCTGAAGTTTTCAATCTGAATCCATCCCTGCCAGCCGCTGGCGTAGCCGCACTTCATGCCTGCTGCTTTCAGCTTCGCGGTGTATTCCGCCAGATCCTGCCAGGTTTTTGGCGGCTGCTCAGGGTCTAAACCGGCTTTTTTGAAGGCATCTTTGTTGTAGTACAGCACCGGCGTGGAGCTGTTAAACGGCTGGGAGAGTAAGTGTCCGCTTTTAGAGTCGGTGTAATAACCGGAAACCGTCGGCACGAACTGAGACTCATCGAAGTTAATACCAGCCTCTTTGAATACTTCATAGACCGGTTTAATGGCTTTCGAGGCCATCATCGTTGCCGTGCCCACTTCATAAACCTGCAGTAGCGCAGGTGCGTTTCCGGTACGGAAAGCCGCAATACCTGCGCTCAGGCTCTGCTCGTAGTTGCCTTTGTACTGCGGAACAATTTTGTAGTCGGGATTGGCGGCATTAAAACGTTGCGCCAGTGAATCAACTTCTTTACCCAGTTCACCTTCCATTGAGTGCCAGAACGGGATAGTGGTGACGGCCAGAGCCTGACCTGCAAACGCCAGGCTAAGTGCCAGTCCTAAAGCTGTATGTCGTAACGATATCATCGGTTATCTCTCTTGTTGTGCCGGATGCGCGATATCACGCGTTTTATGCTCGCGGGGGTAACATGACATGCTCGAATGACAGAAAAATAACTTTTTTATTACAAAAAAAAGATAGTAAGGCGACAAACAGATGGCAAGGCGGTGAAAGCGTAGTGACAGGAAAATGCGGGGTGGTGCACAACAAAGCCGGGTAGCGCTATGTCTTACCCGGCCAGGATGACGTTATCTGTTGCAGCCAGCAAAGAACATTAATCTTTACGCCAGCGTCGTTCATATTCATTCTGTAAACGCTGCTGTTCCCGCCGCTCACGTTCGCGCTGAATATCCGATTTCTCATCTTCCCAGCCCGGGCAGACAGAGGAGGTGAACACTTCACAGGGCGAGCTGGACTGCGCTAACGAGTTGTCCGGTTTCTCTTCCCAGATTGAAGGGTCGCGCGGGTCGAACGCTGGCGGTGTTAAGGCCAGGGTATTTGATGAAAGCGTCCAAAACAAACC
Source organism: Citrobacter braakii (assembly GCF_002075345.1). Taxonomy (GTDB): domain Bacteria; phylum Pseudomonadota; class Gammaproteobacteria; order Enterobacterales; family Enterobacteriaceae; genus Citrobacter; species Citrobacter braakii. Next base: position 324,144 of record NZ_NAEW01000005.1, on the reverse strand, counting down.
GCCAATCATCATGCAGATACCGGAACGTATCATCCTTTCTCCATGTTCACTTTTATTATTGATAACTATTCTCAATAATAACATAGAGCAATAAAAAGGGGCCATATCAGGCCCCCTTGTCCATTCAGAGAATGTTAACCGCCCAGATACGCGCTGCGCACTGCTTCGTTAGCCAGTAACGCATCACCAGTGTCTTCCAACACCACATGACCGTTTTCCAGCACGTAGCCGCGATCGGCGAGCTTCAGCGCCTGGTTAGCGTTCTGTTCGACGAGGAAGATTGTCATCCCCTGCTCGCGCAGTTGTTCGATGGTGTTGAAGATCTGCTGGATGATAATCGGCGCCAGACCCAGCGACGGCTCATCAAGCAGCAGCAGCCGCGGCTGACTCATCAGCGCACGGCCTATCGCCAGCATCTGCTGTTCACCGCCGGACATCGTGCCCGCACGCTGAATTCGACGTTCATGCAGGCGGGGAAACAGGTCATACACCCACTTGATGCGTTCCTGAAACTGGTCCTTTTCGGCAAAGAAGCCGCCCATCGCCAGGTTCTCTTCCACCGTCATGCGGGAAAACACGCGACGCCCTTCCGGAACAATCGCTACCGCTTCGCGCATGATTTTCGCCGTCTGCCAGTCGGTAATGTCTTTACCATCAAAGACAATTCGCCCACTTGTCGCTCGCGGATCGCCGCACAGCGTACCAAGCAGCGTGGTTTTTCCCGCGCCGTTGGCGCCGATAAGCGTCACGATTTCACCTTGATTGATATACAAGCTGACGTCGTGCAGCGCCTGTATCTTGCCGTAGTGGGCGCTGACTTTGTCAAAGGACAACATGACTTTTTCCATATTATGCGTCACCACCATTATGCTTCACCTAAATAGGCGCGGATCACATCCGGGTTGTTACGAATCTGTTCCGGCGTCCCGTTCGCCAGCGGCGTGCCCTGATTCACCACGTAAATACGGTCGGAAATACCCATCACCAGCTTCATGTCGTGCTCAATCAACAAAATGGTGGTGTTGTGATGGTTACGCAGTTCAGCAATCAGCTCGTCCAGCTCTTTGGTCTCTTTCGGGTTGAGGCCTGCGGCGGGTTCGTCGAGCATCAGGATTTCCGGCTGGGTCACCATGCAACGTGCAATCTCCAGACGGCGCTGGTCGCCGTAGGCCAGGTTACTGGCCTGACGGTTGGCGTGCTCCAGCAAACCAATACGCTCCAGCCAGGTGGCGGCGCGATCCAACGCTTCACTCTGCGCGCGACGGAACGACGGGGTTTTCAACAGGCCGGAGAAGACGCCGGTTTTCAGCTGCTGATGTTGCGCCACCAGCAGGTTTTCAATCACCGTCATCTCGCGAAACAGACGCACGTGCTGGAAAGTACGCACCACACCCATCCGCGCAATTTGCTGACCCGGCAGCCCTTCCAGATGCTGGTCGCGCAGCTTAATCGTCCCACCCGTCGGCTTATAAAAACCGGTCAGGCAGTTAAAGACCGTGGTTTTTCCCGCACCGTTTGGCCCGATTAACGAGACGATCTCCTGTGGTCTCAGCTCCAGTTCAACGTTGTTTACCGCCAGCAGACCGCCGAAGCGCATCATCAGGCCGTTGACGGATAATAATGGCTGACTCATGCCTGCTCTCCTTTTGCTTCCCCGTTTTTCAGCTTCAACTGCGGACGGGTCATCGGCAACAAGCCCTGCGGACGCCAGATCATCATCAGTACCATTAAACCACCCAGCATTAACATGCTGTATTCATTGAAATCACGCATCAGCTCGCGTGACACCACCAGCAGGATGGCCGCGAGGATCACTGCAAACTGTGAGCCCATCCCGCCCAGTACCACAATCGCCAGCACAAAGGCCGACTCGGCAAAGGTGAAGGATTCCGGGCTGACAAAACCCTGACGCGCGGCAAACAACGTACCGGCAAAACCGGCGAACGCGGCGCTGATGGTAAAGGCGGTCAGCTTGATGCGCGTAGGGTTTAAGCCCAACGAGCGACAGGCTATTTCATCTTCGCGCAGCGCTTCCCACGCACGACCCAACGGCATACGCAGCAGACGGTTGATGACAAACAGCGAGAAGACCACCAGCAGCAGCGCCACCAGATAGAGGAAAATAACGCGGTCAGAGGGATCGTACTTCACGTTAAAGAAGTTGCTGAAGGTATCCCAGCCACCTTCACGGGCAGTACGGCTGAACTCCAGACCGAAAAAGGTCGGTTTCGGGATCTGGCTGATACCGTTCGGGCCACCGGTCACTTCGGTGTTGTTGAGCAGCAGGATACGGACGATTTCGCCGAAGCCTAAAGTCACAATCGCCAGATAGTCACCGCGCAGGCGCAGTACCGGGAAGCCGAGCATAAAGCCCGCAGCAGCGGAAACCAGCCCCGCCAGCGGCAGACAGGTCCAGAAGCCGAGTCCGTAATAGTGGTTCAGCAGCGCGAAGGTGTAAGCACCGATGGCATAGAAGCCGCCGTAGCCCAGCACCAGCAGACCGGAAAGCCCCACCACCACGTTTAAGCCGAGGCCGAGGATGATATAAATCATCGTCAACGTGGCAATATCAACCGTACCGCGCGACACCATAAACGGCCACGCCACGGCAATCACCAGCAGCGCGACCAGGAACAGCTTCTGTTTAACGGTGGAGCCATCAATCGCCGGCAGAATAAACTTCGGTCCAGAGACGCTCTTCAGGCCCTTCTGGAAAGCTGGACGCAACAGTTGGAAGAGAAAAACCACGCCAGTGCCGATAAACACCCACTGCCAGCGGATATCCGCGGCGCTATCCACCACCAGTTTGGTGCCGTCAAGCTCCAACTGGACGCCCATAAAGACGCCCGCCAGGATGAAGAACATAGCGGCAGAGAGCAGCGCCATTGCAAAATGCATCGGTTTCATACTTTCTCTACCTCCGGGCGACCCAGAATACCGGTCGGCATCACCAGCAGCACCAGAATCAGCAGCGCGAATGAAACCACGTCTTTGTATTCGGTACTCAGATAAGCAGAGGAGAGCGCTTCCGCGACACCCAGAATCAGACCGCCGATCATCGCCCCAGGAATGCTGCCGATGCCGCCCAGTACCGCCGCGGTAAAGGCTTTCATCCCGGCCATAAAGCCGATATAGGGGTTAATTACGCCGTAGAACTGGCCGAGCAGTACGCCCGCTACCGCCGCCATTGCCGCGCCAATCACAAAGGTCAGTGCAATCACGCGATCGGTATTTATGCCGAGCAGGCTGGCCATTTTCAGGTCTTCCGCGCAGGCACGGCAGGCACGGCCCATACGGGAGTAACGGATAAACAGCGTCAGCGCCAGCATCGCCAGGAAGGTTACAATCCAGATAACCAACTGCATGGTGGTGATGGAAGCAGAGAAGTTTTCGCTACTGCCGACGGTCCACTGGCCGTTAAACAGGCTGGGCAGCGCCACATCGCGCGAACCTTCCGTCAGGCTGACGTAGTTTTGCAGGAAGATGGACATCCCGATAGCGGAAATCAGCGCGATCAGGCGCTTAGAGCTGCGCACGGGCCGATACGCTACGCGTTCAATGCTCCAGCCGTAGGCGCTGGCAATCACAATCGCGCCGACAAAGCCCGCCGCGACCAGTAGCCAGCTGGAATCAATACCCATCATCATTAGCGCAGCGATGATCATAAAGGAGATATAGCTGCCGATCATATACACCTCGCCATGGGCGAAGTTGATCATGCCGATAATGCCGTACACCATCGTGTAACCGATAGCGATCAGCGCGTAGGTGCTTCCCAGCGTGACGCCGTTAAACATCTGCTGCAAGAAATAGAGGAACTGCTCGGACATAAGGTAACCTTTCTTAACCCGCCCGTTTTGCACGGGCGGTGGGATAACTCGTCTTCAGCTATTACTTCGCGACGGTCGATGATCCGTCCGCGTGCCACTGGAAGACACCAAACTCAAATCCCTTCAAATCGCCTTTTTCGTCCCATTTCAGCGGCCCAATCACGGTGTCAGCCCCGTGTGCTTTCAGATCTTTCACCAGCTCCAACGGCTCTTTGCTACCGCTGCGATCCATTGCTGTCGCCAATGACTGGACGGCTGCATAAGTGATCCACACGTACGGTCCGGTTGGATCTTTCTTGTCAGCTTTGAGCGCATCGACGATAGCTTTATTCGCCGGATCCTGGTCATAGCGTTTTGGCATGGTCACCAGCATGCCTTCAGCGGCATCACCGGCAATGTTAGACAGCGACGCATTGCCCACACCCTCAGGTCCCATAAACTGGGTATTCAGCCCGACGGAGCGAGCCTGGCGCAGCATTTGTCCCATTTCCGGGTAGTAGCCGCCGTAATAAACAAAATCGATATTTTCTTTTTTCAGGCGGGCGATCAGCGCAGAAAAATCTTTTTCCCCGGCAGTGATCCCGTCAAAGAAGACGATATTGGCTTTGCCCGCTTTCAGGCTCTCCTGCACTGAACGCGCCAGGCCTTCACCGTATTGCTGTTTATCGTGAATGATGGCGATGCGTTGCGGCTTCACCTTCTCCAGAATGTATTTCGCGGCGGTCGGCCCCTGAGAGGAGTCCAGGCCCGCTGTACGCATAATGTGTGCGTAACCGCGCTGGGTCAGTTCCGGGTTGGTCGCGCCCGGGGAAATCATCAGAATGCCTTCGTCTTCATAGATATCTGATGCGGGCTGCGTGGAAGATGAGCACAGATGACCAATAACGTACTGAATGCCGTCATTGACGATTTTGTTCGCTACCGCAACGGCCTGTTTCGGATCGCAGGCGTCGTCATATTCGACGGCAACCAGTTTGTCGCCTTTGACCCCGCCTTTGGCATTGATATCTTTAATGGCCTGACGTGCGCCATTAAATTCCATATCACCCCACTGCGCGACCGGACCTGACATCGCCCCGACAACAGCGACCTTGATATCCTCCGCCATGGCCGCGTGTGACATTGCCAGTGCTATCACCCCTGCGATGATTGTTTTCGCATTCCGTTTCATTTTCCTGAATCCCCATTCGTGATGATGTATATATTTTGTATTTATGTGGTTAAAAAGCAGACTGTGCTTTTTTTGAACTGTACTATTTTTACCAGTCTCGTTAATGGTTTAGCGCAGTTTTTTAAGCAAATTACGGCTAAAATCTCTATTTTTCAGTCGATTAAGAAAAGATAATATTCTGCTTTTCACTATAGATAAACAAAAAAAAGTGCATTTGTCAGCATAAAATAACGGCACAAAGAGCGGAATAAAATGCTGCATTCCAGGGTATTATCCTGCCTGTTTTTCAATCTCTACTGTTTCAATCTGTCATTGTCGTTGTTACAAAACTATTAACCTGGTTAATCGCATTAAAAAGAGAAAGCATCCGGGCGAATTATTTCGGTACACTGATTCCATCTTTTGTGATTTGGACATGCTGTTAATGAAGCTGACCATCGTTCGTTTAGATAACTTTAGCGACCAGGACCTGATTGATCTGGGCAAAATCTGGCCGGAATATTCCGCCTCATCATTAAGCGTAGATGAAACGCACCGGATCTACGCCGCACGCTTTAACGAGCGTCTGTTAGGTGCCGTGCGGGTAACCCTGAGCGGCACACAAGGCGCACTGGATTCATTGCGCGTGCGCGATATCACTCGCCGTCGCGGCGTCGGGCAGTATTTGATCGAAGAAGTGATCCGGGAAAACCCTGACGTGAGTTCGTGGTGGATGGCCGACGTCGGCGTTGAAGACCGCAGCGTGATGGCCGCATTTATGCAGGTGTTAGGATTTACGGCCCAGGAGAATGGCTGGGAGAAACGGTAGAAAACCGCCCCCAACCAATTGTATTACGAGTATTTTCCCAAGAATTTTGTGTTGCAGGCAGGCGGCAAGTTATAAAATCCCCGGAGCTTACATAAGTAAGTGACCGGGGTTGAATAACGCAGCCAACACACCTGCGGCACGAAAGGCGCCGGGAAAATCACTTGGCGTCGGTCGCCGTCCCGTTAGCATGCCAGTCAAACACGCCGAATTCGAAGCCTTTCAGGTCGCCCTTAGCATCCCAGGACAGCGGCCCCATCACGGTTTCCACTGAGTTTGCTTTCAGGTATTTGGCAATTTCAGCGGGATCGTCAGACTGGTTCAGACCGGCCTGCAAAGATTGCAGCGCGGCGTAGGTGGTCCATACGAATGCACCGCTCGGATCCTGTTTCTTAGCTTTGATAGCATCTACGATGGGTTTGTTCGCTGGAACCTGGTCGTAGTTCTTCGGTTTCGTTACCAGTAAGCCTTCTGCAGATTCACCGGCGATGTTAGACAGCGACACGTTCGCTACACCTTCTGGCCCCATAAACTGGGTTTTCAGACCCGCGGCGCGTGCCTGGCGCAGGATTTGCCCCATTTCCGGGTGGTAACCGCCGTAGTAAACGAAATCGATATTCTCTTTCTTCAAACGCGCTACCAGCGTAGAGAAATCTTTTTCCCCGGCGGTGATCCCGTCAAAGAACACCACGTTGGCGTTACCCTTTTTCAGGCCATCCTGCACCGCGCGGGCCAGACCTTCACCGTACTGCTGCTTATCATGAATAATCGCGATGCGCTGCGGCTTCACTTTTTCAACGATATATTTGGCGGCCGTTGGGCCCTGATCGGAATCCAGACCAGTGGTACGCATCACCAGGCTATAGCCGCGCGCGGTCAGCTCCGGCGCCGTTGCCGCTGGGGTGATCATTAGAATGCCTTCGTCTTCATAGATGTCTGAAGCAGGCTGAGTGGAAGAAGAGCACAGGTGACCGATTACGTATTTAATCCCGTCGTTGACCACTTTGTTCGCAACCGCTACCGCTTGTTTCGGGTCACAGGCATCGTCATATTTCACCATGACCAGTTTGTCACCTTTCACGCCGCCCTTGGCGTTGATATCCGCAATTGCCTGCTCTGCGCCGGTAAATTCCTGATCGCCATATTGTGCTACCGGGCCAGACATCGCCCCGACGACGGCAACTTTAATATCCTTAGCAAACGCCATATTGCTCAAAGACAGGGCGATACATCCTGCCAATAACGCTTTACCCTTCATATTCATCCTGACAATCCCCATTATTGTGGTTATTACGTGTGTTGTGATGTTGTTGTTCAGCACTTTATTTCGATTATTGGATAGCCACCCGTGCTTTAGCAGCATACTCTGCTAAAACATACCCGATTTTTATTATTTTGGAATAGCTAAATTTGACATGCAGATAACAACCTGATGACAAATAGCATAAACGTCAGAGGAGAGGGAGAGATAAAAACAAAAAACCCCGGATTTTCATCCAGGGTTTATCAGCATTTCCAGGTCGGCGGAAGATTACGCTTCGATCGCCGCACGCAGTTTTTTCATGGCGTTCTTTTCAAGCTGACGAACACGTTCAGCAGAGACGCCGTAGCGATCGGCCAGTTCCTGCAACGTCGACTTGTTGTCTTCGTCCAGCCAACGGGCGCGAATGATGTCCTGGCTACGCTCGTCCAGACCCTCCATTGCGTGGGTCAGTTTGTTCGCGGCCTGATCTTCCCAGTTATCTTCTTCAATGCCGTCGGCAAAGTTAGATGATTTATCCTGCAGATACAGAACCGGTGCCATCGGCTGGCTGTCAGACTCGTCGTCTGAAGACATGTCAAACGTCATGTCCTGCGCCGCCATACGGGATTCCATTTCGCGCACGTCTTTGCTGGAAACACCCAGCTCACGAGCAACCATTTCAACTTCATCCTGATTGAACCAGCCCAGACGCTGCTTGGTTTTACGCAGGTTAAAGAACAGCTTACGCTGCGCTTTGGTGGTCGCGACTTTTACGATACGCCAGTTACGCAGAACGTATTCGTGGATCTCAGCTTTGATCCAGTGCACGGCGAAAGAAACCAGGCGCACACCCACTTCCGGGTTGAAACGGCGCACGGCTTTCATCAGGCCGATATTGCCTTCCTGAATCAGATCCGCCTGCGGCAGGCCATAGCCCGCATAATTACGAGCAACATGAACAACAAAGCGCAGGTGAGACAGGATCAGCGTTTTAGCTGCTTCCAGATCGCCCTGGTAATGCAGCTTTTCAGCAAGTAGCCGCTCCTCGTCAGCCGACAACATCGGCCACGCGTTCGCAGCCCGGATGTAAGATTCCAGGTTACCAACAGGGGCTAAAGCTAAATTTTGCATTTCTTTGGTCATTCAAATCCTCTCAATCTTTTCATCTGACGCGTTGGCTAAAACCAATAGCAACAACCATGCCAGAGCTTATGAGCAACGAGAATATCATTCAATCTTTTATCAGACAGTGATTTTATCCACAAGTTCCATGTCGTAATGTGTATAGATTACGCACAAAATGTGACATCACAATGAATACGCTGGGAAGAGATAACAGGGACTCTTTCCCTGCAGAGCGAACTACTCAGTGCAGGGAAAGATTATACCAGAGATTTTTTAATCGGGGGTAAAGTGGCGTAAATGTTGAACCGTGGCAAGCCAGGCTGCCACCCAGCCAATCATCGAGCACACCAGCAGTAATAACAGGCATTCATCGAATGATAAGCCGTTGATATCAAACTTAGTTCCAAAAACCTGCGCCACCTCAGTAACCGCTGACGACAGGCGCATCACCAAAATTTCTGACAAAATCAGTGAAAGAAATGCGCCGGAAAAACCGAGCAGCGCACCGCCGTAGAGGAACGGACGCAGGATAAACCCATCCGTCGCGCCAATCAGTTTCTGCACGTTAATGGTATCGCGACGCGCAAAAATACTCAGGCGCACACTGTTACCGATGACGAGGAAGACCGCCGCTACCATCAGCACGCCAATCATCGCGGAGACGCGTCCGACAAGGCCCGTCAGCGCCGCCAGACGGGCAAACCAGCTGTCATCCATGCGCACTTCATCAATACCGTTGATTTGTGCGATACGGTCGCGCAGCGTGTTCAGCGACTCCGTGCCCTGGAAGTCCAGTTTCGGGATAACTACCGCCACGGCCGGTAGCGGGTTCTCTTCCAGCATATCCAGCGCGCCGCCAAAGCCGGACCAGTTACGGAATTCGCCCAGCGCGTCATCGCGGGAAAGGTAATTCACTTTCTCCACGCCCTGCTCGGCCTGCAACTGACCAACCACCCGCGCCGCTGCATCATCATCCAGCGTTTTTTGCAGGTAAACGGTGATCTGCGGAGAAGGATAATACTGGCTTGCCGCATGGTCGACGTTCTTATAAACCATGTAGCATACGCTTGGCAGCGTCAGGGAGATGGCAATAACCATCACCGTCAGGAACGTCGCCAGCGGCTTGCTTTTCAGGTCCTGTAACGCGCCCTGGAACGCGTAGCGTACCTGCTCGTTAAAGACATTGGTTTTACGCGAGTTCGGCTTTGGCGCGGCTTTCGCCCGCTTTGGCGCGTTACGACCGCCATCTCCCGGCGCGCCGCCCGATTTACGGAAGCGATCCAGTCGGCCACCGAACTGTTTGATTTGATTAATAGCGTCACGTCTATTCATGGGCCAGGCCTCCATGCAGATGTCCATCGCTCAGAACCATTTGGCGATAGGAGCGACGGGAGATCAGGCCAATATCGTGCGTGGCCATTAATACCGTGACCCCGACGCGGTTAAACTCTTCAAACAGGCGAAGGATCCCTTCCGACAACGCGTCATCCAGGTTCCCCGTAGGTTCATCCGCCAGCAATACCGCAGGTTTGTTCACTACCGCACGGGCGATGCCCACGCGCTGTTGTTCACCGCCGGAGAGCTGAATAGGGAAGTTTTTCGCTTTGTCCAACAGTCCGACCTTATCCAGCGCCGCTGACACGCGACGACGAATATCGTCCCCGCTGGCACCCGCGATGATCAGCGGGATTGCCACGTTGTCAAACACGGTTCTGTCCATCAACAGGTGGTGATCCTGAAAAATCATGCCAATCTGACGACGCAGAAACGGCACTTCACGGTTTTTCAAACGGCTGATGTCATGTCCGCTGAAGTAGATTTTCCCGGCGCTGGGCCGTTCAATTCCACAAATCAGCTTCAGCAGGGTACTTTTCCCCGCGCCGGAGTGGCCGGTCAGAAATGCCATCTCGCCAGGCTGCATATGGAAGGTAACTCCCTGCAGCGCTTGTCTCCCACCGAGATAGGCCTTGCTGACATGTTCAAAGCGAATCATTGTTAATCCTCTCGGGCAAAAAGTGCCTCTATAAAATCGTCCGCTTTAAACGGACGTAAATCCTCGATACGTTCGCCCACACCGATATAGCGGATAGGGATGCCAAACTGATCGGCAACCGAGAAGATGACCCCGCCCTTCGCTGTACCGTCCAGCTTAGTCAGGGTGATACCGGTTAAGCCCACGGCTTCATGGAACAGTTTGGCCTGGCTTATCGCATTCTGCCCGGTGCTGGCGTCGATAGTCAGCATAACTTCATGCGGCGCATCTTCGTCGAGCTTCTTCATGACGCGAACGATTTTTTTCAATTCTTCCATCAGGTGCGATTTGTTCTGCAAACGCCCTGCGGTATCAGCGATCAGCACATCTACATTACGCGCCTTCGCCGCCTGGATAGCATCAAAGATGACGGACGCGGAATCCGCGCCGGTATGCTGAGCAATCACCGGGATGTTGTTACGCTGACCCCAGACCTGCAGCTGCTCTACCGCCGCCGCACGGAAGGTATCGCCCGCCGCCAGCATCACCGATTTACCCTGCTGCTCAAACTGACGCGCCAGCTTTCCGATAGTGGTGGTTTTACCCACGCCGTTGACGCCAACCATTAAGATAACAAACGGCGTCTTGCCATCAACATTCAGCGGTTCTTCCACCTTCGCCAGAATCTCGCCCATCTCTTCTTTCAGCAGGCCGTACAGCGCTTCCGCGTCTTTGAGCTGCTTACGGCTGGCACCTTCCGTCAGATTCGCAATAATCTTGCGGGTCGTTTCTACGCCCACGTCGGCGATCAGCAGTTGTTCTTCCAGCTCTTCAAACAGATCATCGTCGATCTTTTTACCACGGAACAGACTGATAAATCCGGAACCAAGGTTTTCTTTTGTTTTCAGGAGGCTGCGTTTCAGACGCGCAAAGAAACCTTCTTTCGTTGGTTTTTCCTGCTCCTGGACTCCCTCTTCTTCTGTCGGTGCTTCTACGGCAGGTTCTTCTACCGGCACCACCATCACGGCTTCTTCAGTTGCCTCAGCAGCCAGCGCCTGCGCTTCCAGCTCTTCATCAGTCAGGTGCGGTTCGTTTTCGGCTTCTTCTTCAACCGCCTCAACGATTTCCACGGTTTCCGCTTCGGCCTGCCACTCTTCGGCAGAAACCTCTTCGGTTTTCACCTCTTCCGGCAGCGGCAATTCTTCGCGTTCGATAACCGTCGCTGCTGGCGTTTCCACAACGGGTTCTGCTGCAGGTTCAGCAACCCGCTCAATCTCCGGCTGCGATTGTTCGGCAACAGGTTCTGCTTCCGGCTGCAGTTTTTCGATTTCCGCAACCTGTTCAGTCACTTCAACAACTTCAGCTGCAAAAGCTTCCGTTTCCGCCTCGCTACGGGTTTCCTCGGCGCGCGGCGGTTCGTCAACGACGGTAGTTTCTTCAGCAACCGGTTGTTGTTCTTCGTTTTTTAATTCTGTCTCGTTTTCCGGTGCCTGCTCTTTTTGACCAAAGCCCAGCCAGGAAAAAAAGCCACGTTTTTTCTCTTTCGCCATTTGCGACTACACTCCCCCGCTGTTGCTTCATGGCACAGCGTCAACGCTATGTACATAGCAGCTAAAAAAATGATGAAATAGTCTATCACTTATACCCAATGAATTTCGAGTTACGTCAAGGCGGCAAGCGCACGAATCCCGATGAGCTTACTTTTAGTAAGTGATTCGGGTGAGTAAGTGCAGTCAACGAAGAGGTAACTTGAAAGGCGACGGGTTAACTTAACTCACATCACCGCCTGGAATGACACGTCAGCAGCGGATTGAGCAATAATTGAAATGAAAAAACCGAATCACTCTGGTAGCGGCCAGATCCGCATTATTGGCGGTCAATGGCGTGGCCGTAAACTCCCGGTTCCGGATAGTCCCGGTCTGCGCCCAACCACCGACCGTGTACGCGAAACCTTATTTAACTGGCTGGCCCCGGTAATGGTCGATGCTCACTGCCTGGACTGCTTCGCCGGCAGCGGCGCGCTGGGGCTGGAAGCCCTCTCTCGCTATGCGGCAAATGCGACGCTTCTGGAAATGGATCGCGCGGTATCACAGCAGCTACAAAACAATCTCGCCACGCTGAAAGCTCCCCATGCCCGGGTCGTCAACACCAATACCCTGACATTTTTGGCCCAGACGGGTACGCCGCATAACGTGGTGTTTGTTGACCCGCCGTTTCGCAAAGGATTACTGGAAGAAACATTAACTCTTCTGGAAACTCATGGCTGGCTGGCAAATGAAGCGTATATTTACGTTGAAAGCGAAGTAGAAAACGGTTTGCCGCCGGTTCCGGTGAACTGGTCGCTGTACCGTGAAAAAGTCGCCGGACAGGTCGCCTATCGCCTTTACCAACGTGAAGCACGAGGAGAACACGATGCTGATTAACCTGGGACGCCTGCTGATGTTGTGCGTCTGGGCATTTTTACTACTCAATATTTTCCAACCCTTTCCACGCCCGCTTAACATCTTCGTTAACGTCGCACTGATTTTTATGGTGCTGATGCACGGCATGCAACTGGCGCTGTTAAAAAGCACCATGCCTAAAGATGGCCCGCAGATGACCCGCGGAGAGAAAATCCGTATTTTTCTGTTCGGCGTCTTTGAGTTACTGGTTTGGCAGAAGAAGATTAAAGATCAGTTGAAAAAGTAACTGTGATCTTTTCGCCCGGCGGCGCTTAGCAGGCCGGGGCGACAAAATCTCCAGGCCGGACAAAGCGTAAGCCGCCATCCGGCATCAGTCAGATGAAACCTTAGCGTTCACTGTAAAATCAACAAAACGCGAACCTTTGTAACTCAGCGTTCCCTTATCCCCGACCGTTAACGCATGGTACTGCTGGGCATCCAGACGAAACGTCTGCTCGAAGCCACCACTTTGTGGCTTAAAACTGACTTCATAGCGCATGCTGGTCCCTGCCGGGCTCACTTCCTGCTGGCGGGATCGCCGATCGTTAAGCGGTTTTTCCCGTTTGTTACTCACCACCACCTGGTTTTGCACTAACGGCGCAGTATCATTATCGGCTTTTTCACGCCGCTGCTGAACGAAGCGAAACGACGCAGCAACAACGATTAATACAATGATAACAATGAAGAAAAGTGGTGGTTTGCTCATATTATTAACCCATCAGAAAATGCGGAAATAAGCATACATTGCCTGTTATGGTGTTGTCATCTGGCAGTGTCGACCTCTACACTGAACAGTAGAGCCGTGAGCACACCGCTTACGAAAAAATAACGAATTCAAGGAACTAAGATGCTTTGGTCGTTTATCGCTGTCTGCCTTTCCGCATGGTTGTTCGTGGATGCTTCCTATCGTGGGCCCGCCTGGCAACGCTGGGTCTTTAAACCCCTAACCTTACTCCTGCTAGCGCTGCTGGCCTGGCAGGCGCCAATGTTTAATGCTGTCAGCTATCTGGTGCTGGCTGGCCTGCTTGCCTCGCTGCTGGGCGATGCGCTGACGCTGTTACCGCGCCAACGCCTTTTGTATGCCGTGGGGGCATTCTTCCTGTCGCATCTGCTGTATACCATTTACTTCGCCAGCCAAATGACGCTGTCGTTCTTCTGGCCTTTGCCGTTGGTGCTGGTGGTGCTGGGGGCGTTGCTGATTGCCGTGATCTGGACGCGACTGGAAGAGCTACGCATCGCTATCTGTACCTTTATTGGTATCACGCTGATGATGGTCTGGATGGCTGGTGAGCTGTGGTTCTTCCGCCCGACCGCTCCGGCGCTGTCGGCCTTTATGGGCGCATCACTCCTGTTCATCGGCAACATTGTCTGGCTGGGTAGCCATTACCGTCGCCGCTTCCGCGCCGATAACGCAATTGCTGCCGCCTGCTACTTCGCCGGACATTTCCTGATTGTTCGTTCGTTGTATCTTTAAACCGCTTGACTCTGGAGTCGACTCCAGAGTGTATCCTCCGGTTAATATGAAATGATTATCAACCGGAGGATGCCATGTCGACACCCGATTCCAGTGGCAAAAAAGCCCCACAATTTTCTTCTTTCAAGCTAGCGCCTGCGCCACAAAAGGCTGACGACTGCTGCTGCGAAGGAAGTTGCTCCACCCCACCACCCGTATCCGGTACCGTAATGGGTACCCGCTACTCCTGGAAAGTGGCAGGCATGGACTGTGCAGCCTGCGCCCGAAAAGTGGAGAATGCGGTCCGCCAGGTCAACGGCGTCAACCAGGTCCAGGTTCTGTTCGCCACCGAAAAACTGGTAGTCGACGCGGGTTCCGATATCCGCCTGCAAGTTGAAAGCGCAGTGCAAAAGGCAGGCTATACCCTGCGCGATGAGCAAGCGCCAGACGCCGCCCCCGAGTCGCGGTTTAAAGAGAACCTGCCGCTGATTTCGCTGATTATCATGATGGCGATTAGCTGGGGGCTGGAGCAGTTCAATCACCCCTTTGGCCAGATAGCATTTGTCGCCACCACACTGGTAGGTTTGTATCCGATTGCCCGTCAGGCCCTGCGTCTGATGAAAACCGGCAGCTACTTTGCCATTGAAACGTTGATGAGCGTGGCCGCCATTGGCGCACTGTTTATCGGCGCGACGGCCGAAGCCGCCATGGTCCTGCTGCTGTTTTTAATTGGCGAACGCCTGGAAGGATGGGCCGCCAGCCGCGCCCGTAAAGGGGTCAGCGCACTGATGGCGCTCAAGCCGGAAACCGCCACGCGCCTGCGTAACGGCGAGCGCGAAGAGGTTGCTATCAATACTCTCCAGCCAGGCGATGTTATCGAGGTTGCCGCGGGTGGGCGTTTACCTGCCGATGGCAAGCTGGTCTCCGGATTTGCCAGCTTTGATGAAAGCGCCCTGACCGGCGAATCGATACCGGTTGAGCGCGCCACGGGCGAGAAAGTCCCGGCGGGCGCCACCAGCGTGGACCGTCTGGTAACGCTGGAAGTACTCTCCGAACCGGGTGCCAGCGCCATTGACCGTATTCTGAAATTGATTGAAGAAGCGGAAGAACGCCGCGCCCCCATTGAGCGCTTTATTGACCGTTTCAGCCGGATTTACACCCCAGCCATTATGGCGGTTGCGTTGTTGGTCACCCTTGTACCACCGCTGCTGTTTGCCGCATCCTGGCAGGAGTGGATTTATAAAGGGCTGACGCTGCTGCTGATTGGCTGCCCATGTGCGCTGGTGATTTCCACACCCGCAGCCATTACCTCTGGCCTTGCCGCCGCGGCGCGTCGTGGCGCGTTAATCAAAGGCGGGGCCGCGCTGGAGCAGTTGGGTAGGGTAACGCAGGTCGCGTTTGATAAAACCGGCACCCTGACCATCGGTAAACCGCGCGTCACGGCGATTCACCCGGCAAGCGGTATTGGCGAGGCAGAACTGCTGGCGCTGGCGGCAGCAGTAGAGCAAGGCGCGACGCACCCGCTGGCGCAGGCGATTGTTCGGGAAGCCCAAACGCGCGAACTGACTATCCCTGTCGCAAAAGATCAGCGGGCGCTGGTTGGCTCTGGCATTGAAGCACTGGTCAACGGCGAACGCGTGCTGATTTGCGCCGCCGGTAAGCAGCCTGCCGATGCTTTTGCCGGGCAGATAAGCGAGCTGGAAAGCGCGGGTCAAACGGTGGTACTGGTGCTGCGTAACGATGCCGTTCTCGGCGTGCTGGCCCTACAGGACACGCTGCGCGACGACGCCCGTAGCGCCATCAGCGAGCTTAATCAGATTGGCGTGAAAGGGGTGATCCTGACGGGTGATAACCCGCGAGCGGCGGCAGCTATTGCCAGTGAATTGGGTCTCGAATTCAAAGCGGGTCTATTACCGGAAGATAAAGTACAGGCCGTTACTCATCTTAACCAACAGTCGCCGCTGGCGATGGTCGGCGACGGCATCAACGACGCTCCGGCAATGAAAGCAGCCACCATTGGCATTGCGATGGGAAGCGGGACCGATGTCGCCCTGGAAACCGCCGATGCCGCCCTGACCCACAACCGCCTGCGTGGTCTGGTGCAAATGATTCAGTTAGCCCGCGCCACCCACGCCAATATTCGCCAGAACATTGCGATTGCGCTAGGCCTGAAGGGGATTTTCCTCGTCACCACGCTGCTCGGGATAACCGGACTGTGGCTGGCGGTGCTGGCAGATACGGGGGCGACGGTACTGGTGACCGCTAACGCGCTGCGGTTACTACGTAAAGGATAATGCGTCTGTGCCGGACGGGAGTTGCATTAGCGCCATCCGGCTGAGATTACTGGCCTTTGCGCACCAGATAGCGGTACGGCAGAGAGTCGGTCTCTTTTGCTACCAGCTCATGCTCCATAAAGGTACAGAAGCCGGGAATGTCACGGGTTGTCGCCGGATCGTCGGCGACAATCAGCAGCGTTTCACCCGCCTGCATGCCGCGCACGGTTTTACGCACCATCATTACGGGTTCCGGGCAGCGCAGCCCCTGGGCATCAAGAGTATGGTCGGGAGAGGTAAACAGATCGCTCATCGTAGTCTCGTTCATTCAAAAACGGCGTTATTTTACGCTCTGTTGTGGCGTAAGCCAATCAGGTTAACGATTGCGTGAAAAACAACCATTGCAATGTGCTCTTAAAGCAGTATCATGCGACGGTTTTTTATTGGGTTCCCTCACCCCATCCAACAAAAAGGTCACAATATGACTCCGTTTACACAATCTCAACGCGTAAAAGCGTTGTTTTGGCTATCGCTATTTCATCTGCTGGTGATCACCTCCAGCAACTATCTGGTGCAGCTACCGATCTCCATTTTTGGTTTCCATACCACATGGGGCGCTTTCAGCTTTCCGTTTATTTTCCTCGCGACCGATCTGACCGTGCGTATTTTTGGCGCACCGTTGGCACGACGTATCATCTTTGCGGTAATGATCCCCGCGCTGCTGATCTCCTATGTCGTTTCATCACTGTTCTATATGGGATCGTGGCAGGGATTCGGCGCACTGCTGCACTTTAATCTGTTTGTCGCCCGTATCGCCGCCGCCAGCTTTATGGCTTACGCGCTGGGTCAAATTCTGGATGTGCATGTCTTTAACCGCCTGCGTCAGAATCGTCGCTGGTGGCTGGCACCAACGGCCTCCACGCTGTTTGGCAACATCAGCGATACGTTAGCCTTCTTCTTTATCGCTTTCTGGCGCAGCCCAGATGCCTTTATGGCCGAGCACTGGATGGAAATCGCGCTGGTCGACTACTGCTTCAAAGTGCTGATCAGCATTATTTTCTTCCTGCCGATGTACGGCGTGCTGCTGAATATGTTACTGAAAAGGCTGGCAGATAAATCCGAAATCTCTGCATTGCAGACGAGTTAAAGGTTCATTTTCCGAGTTGTGATAAGATGGACGAATGAGCCGTTATGGCCGTTTATCGAAAGGAAGAAGTCAATGCGCAATCTGGTTAAATATGTCGGTATTGGCCTGCTGGTTATGGGGCTTGCGGCCTGTGATAATAGCGATACAAAAGCGCCAGCAGAGGGTGCTGCCGCAGAAAGTAGCGCCACCGGACAACCGGTCAGCCTGTTGGACGGTAAACTCAGTTTTTCCCTGCCAGCGGATATGACCGATCAGAGCGGCAAACTGGGCACCCAGGCGAACAATATGCACGTTTATTCTGACGCAACCGGCCAGAAAGCGGTGATTGTGATTGTTGGCGACAATACCAACGAAGACCTGGCTGTTCTGGCAAAACGCCTGGAAGATCAGCAGCGTAGCCGCGACCCGCAGTTGCAGGTCGTCACCAATAAATCTATTGAGCTGAAAGGCCACACGCTGCAGCAGTTAGACAGCATCATCTCGGCCAAAGGCCAGACCGCTTACTCTTCCGTGGTGTTGGGTAAAGTCGATAACCAACTGCTGACTCTGCAAATCACGCTGCCTGCTGACGATCAGCAAAAAGCGCAGACTACCGCAGAAAACATCATTAACACGCTGGTTATCCAGTAACGGTTAAGACGATGACTCGGCCTCCGGTGACACCACCTGAGGCCGTTTTTTTAATCGCCAGGTCAGCAATAACGCCACCGCCACCAGCCCTGCCGCCGCCAGATAGATAACCGGCACGCCCGCCCACGTCATGACCAGCCCGGCCAGCGGCCCCGTAACTCCCAGTGATAAATCCATAAACACCGTATACGTCGCCAGCGCAGCGCCCTGATTTTGCTGCGGGACGGCTTTTACCGCCACCACGCCCAGCGCCGGGAACACCAGCGAGAACCCTGCACCGGCCAGCAGGACGCCGCTTTTCGCCATCCACGGCATTGAAGCCATCCCGACCAGCAGCAGCCCAATAATCTCGACGCTAAAGCAGATCATCGCCACATTTAGTCCACCTAAACGGTTGATACCATTTGGGAACAACAAGCGGGTCCCCACAAACGTGCAGCTAAAAAGCGTCAGCGCGAAAGCGGCTCCGTCCCAGCCTTTGGCATCATAAAACAGGGTAATGAAAGTGGCGATCACGCCAAATCCGGCTGAGGCCAGGGCCAGCGCCATGCCGTACAACCAGACACGCCCAAGCACCGCGCGAAACGGTAACGGTTTGCCTTTGCTGGCCTTCACCGCCGGACGAGGGAGCGCCAGCAGTATTGCCAACAGCGCCACGCCCATCACGGTCAGCGCCAATCCCTGTAAGCCACCCCAGGCATAAAACAGAACGCCCAGCGGAGCGCCTATCGCCATCGCGCCATAGGTCACGATGCCGTTCCACGAAATCACCCGTCCGATGTGCATTGAACCAACGACCCCAACCCCCCACAGCGTAGAGCCAGTCCCGGCAAAGCTTTGCCCGATCCCTAGAATCACGCGCCCCAGACATAACAGCAGCAGGCTGGCCAGCGGCCAGCCATTCGTGAAGCCCGCCAGGAAGTAGCCCAGACCACTTAAAAAACAGCCACACAGTCCGAATACCACAATCTTCTTTGGCCCCAGCAGGTCGGCATAGCGACCTGCATGTGGACGGCTCAGCAGCGTAGCGAAATATTGCAGGCTGATGACCAGCCCTGCCCAAAAAGCGCTAAATCCCATCACATCATGGACATAGCCTGGCAATACAGCGAGCGGCAGACCAATGGTCAGGTAGCTGGCGAAGTTAAACATCACCACAGAGACAATACGCAGATTAAGGCGTAAACCGCTAAGCGTCGGTTCAGCGACGGGTTCGGGCATGGAGGATCACCACGTTTTCACAACAGTGTTTCATTTCTACCATGTTGCCGGGCAGAAATCAGTAGTCAGTTTAGGAATATCAGTCGCAAGCCAGCCGCTACACTTAATGCAAAAACGCAAACAGGAAGACGACATGACAACCGCCCAGCCCGATAAAACGGGTTTGCACATTCTGCTCAAACTGGCCGCTCTGGTGGTGATCCTCGCGGGTATTCATGCCGCGGCGGATATCATCGTACAGCTTCTGCTGGCCCTTTTTTTTGCCATTGTATTGAATCCGCTGGTCACCTGGTTTATTCGCCGGGGTGTACGTCGGCCAGTCGCGATAACGTTAGTCGTGGTGGTGATGCTGATCGTTCTTACGGCGTTAATCGGCGTTCTGGCATCGTCCATCACTGAATTCATGGCCATGCTGCCAAAATACAACAAGGAGCTGACGCGCAAGGTTCTGTATCTGCAAGAGATGGTGCCTTTTCTGAATCTGCATATGTCCCCGGAGCGCATGCTGCAACGTATGGACTCCGACAAGCTGATGACCTTCACAACCACGCTGATGACAAGTCTTTCCGGTGCCATGGCCAGCGTCGTTCTGCTGGTGATGACGGTGGTCTTTATGTTGTTTGAGGTGCGTCATGTCCCCTATAAGCTGCGCTTTGCGCTGAACAACCCACAAATCCATATTGCGGGGCTGCATCGGGCACTGAAAGGTGTTTCTCACTATCTGGCGCTGAAAACGTTGCTCAGCTTATGGACCGGAGCCATCGTCTGGCTGGGGCTGGCGCTAATGGGTATTCAGTTTGCTCTGATGTGGGGTGTGCTGGCATTCCTGCTAAACTACGTGCCCAACATTGGCTCGGTCATTTCCGCCGTTCCACCCATGATCCAGGCACTGCTGTTCAACGGCGTTTACGAATGTGTGCTGGTTGGGGCGCTGTTTCTGGTGGTGCATATGGTAATTGGCAACATCCTCGAGCCCCGCATGATGGGGCACCGGCTGGGATTATCGACGCTAATCGTCTTTCTCTCTCTGTTGGTGTGGGGATGGCTGCTTGGTCCGGTAGGTATGCTGCTCTCCGTGCCGTTAACCAGCGTGTGTAAAATCTGGATGGAAACCACCACAGGCGGTAGCAAACTGGCAATTTTGCTGGGACCCGGCAGGCCCAAAACCCGATTACCTGGATAAACTTGCAAACAGCATGTATAGAATGGTAAACAACCCCATTATTACTAAAGGTTAGCCCTGATATGTACCGGATCGTTCTTGGGAAAGTTTCTGTTTTAAGCGCTGGCACACTGCCTGCCGCCTTGCGTGAGCAGGCCCCGCAAGGCGCTCATCGTGCGCGCTGGCTGGCAGGTCGCGTGCTGCTTTCCCATACTCTTTCGCCATTACCGGACATCGTCTACAGCGAGCAAGGAAAACCGGCCTTTTCCGCTGACACACCGCTGTGGTTCAATCTCAGCCACAGCGGTGATGATATTGCCCTGCTGCTCAGCGACGAAGGGGAAGTCGGCTGTGATATTGAAGTCGTTCGCCCGCGCGATAACTGGCAGACGCTGGCAAATACGGTGTTCAGTCTCAGGGAACATGCCGAAGTTGAGGCCGAACGCCCGGAGCAACAGCTGGCGGCGTTCTGGCGCATCTGGACGCGTAAAGAAGCTATCGTGAAACAGCGTGGCGGCAGCGCCTGGCAAATTGTCAGCGTCGACAGCACCGCGCTAACCTCCTCACTCTCAGTCAGCCAGTGCCAGCTCGATACCCTGAGCCTGGCGGTGTGTACCCCCACGCCGTTTACCCTGACCGCCGACGCCGTGCAGCGTCTGGAAGACTTAGCGTAAATTTTCCGGGAAATTTTCCGGCAATTCATTGGCCGCACAGGCAATAACGCTGTCATTATTCGCCCCACAGTCACGCACGAAGGTGATGGTCGCAAACTCGTCAATCACCTCAGTTGGATATGCCGGACCCGCATCGCGATATGACATCATCAGCGGAATATGGTCATTCTGGAAACAGACCGTTTTTTGCGGATTGTTAATCACCCAGCGTGGGAAAAAGATGGTGCCGTGAAAGAGTTTGTCGCCCAGATTTACGATCAGGCTGACGTCGGTCCCGGTCGGTTCGGTCCATGAAATTTTATAAACACTCTCGCCAACCCGCACAATGTACGCCCGCTGATCCTTCACCCAACGATTCCCCACAATGCCGCTGTGAATACGGTAATCCAGAGTGGTGTCGTTTTTCACGTAGATCTCGTAATTCCAGCCATTATCGTAGGTATAGACCAGATGTTTGCCGACAAAGCCACTCAAATCATGTTTATCAAAAGTGCTCATATTCGTTCTCCTCTTACTTGATGCGAGGATCTTAACGCTTCAAAAATTGGATGAATAACGCTATGTTTACATCATATTCATTCAATTTTTAGATGAGTTATGCACAAGACAACGCTGGAGCAATGGGCCTTACTGGAGAAAGTCGTGGAGCTGGGCAGCTTTGCTAAAGCTGCGGAAGAGACCAACCGTAGCCAGTCTTCGGTGAGCTACAATCTGGCGCTACTGCAGGAGCGGCTTGGCGTGACGCTGCTGACGCCGGAAGGTCGCAGGGCGGTATTAACCCCTGCGGGAGAGCTACTGTTGGGCCAGGTCAAACCGTTACTGAAGGCCTTTTTATGGGTGGAAACCCGGGCAGCAACGTTGCAAAACGGCACGCGAACGCGGCTGGATTTCATGGTAGATAGCATCTTCCCACGCAAACGCCTGTTCGCGATCCTCAAGCAGTTTCAGCAGGCGTGGCCGCAGACGCAGGTACGTTTGACCGAAGTGCTGGAGAATGCTGACGATCGACTGGCGGCGCATGCCGATGCGGACGTGATGGTCCTGACCCGACGCCAGGATATCACCGGACGCGGCGAATGGCTGATGAATATTGACTTCGTGGCCGTTGCCCACCGCGATCACCCGCTCTGCATGCTGGATGCGCCGCTGGATGAAGACGCGTTACGCGCGTGGCCGCTGATTCGCATTGCCGATCGCGACAACCCGCAGCAAGCGGTGCGCGATGCCTGGACCTTCTCGACCATTGATGCCGCGATTGAGGCGGTGATGTATCAGGTCGGTTACGGCTGGTTGCCTGAGGAGCGAATTCAGCAGCAGCTTGAGCAGGGGTTATTACGACCGCTGCCGTTAAGCCATGGCGCTCGCCGTGCCACCCCGCTGCATCTGATCGTCAAAGACACGCTCGCGCCGCTGGATGAACAGGTAAGAACCCTGCTGCGTTTATTGCGAGAGCATTAACCTTTTCCCCGGATGCCGGACGTGTGTTACAAAATACGCTATTCCCCTTACTCCCTGTGCGCCCACGCGCCACATGAAAGGTTAATTGCAGATGCAACGAGTCACCATTACCCTCGATGACGATTTACTGGAAACGCTCGACAGCCTGAGCCAGCGCCGTGGCTATAACAACCGTTCCGAAGCGATCCGCGATATTCTGCGCGGCGCACTGGCGCAGGAAACCACCCAGGAGCACGGCACTCAGGGATTCGCAGTGCTCTCGTATGTTTATGAGCATGAGAAGCGTGACCTGGCGAGCCGTATTGTTTCCACCCAACATCACCACCACGATTTATCAGTCGCCACGCTGCACGTGCACATCAACCATGACGACTGTCTGGAAATCGCTGTGCTAAAAGGTGACATGGGCGATGTGCAGCATTTTGCCGATGACGTGATTTCCCAGCGCGGCGTGCGCCACGGTCATCTGCAGTGCCTGCCGAAAGAAGAGTAATTGCTTGTTTTGTTGCCCGGCCTACATTCATTCCCGTTTGTAGGCCAGGTAAGGCGCAGCCGCCTTCCGGCAATAATATTTACGCCATCGTGCCAATCGTCTTTCTGAAACGCAGCAGCGCTATCACGAAGAACGTACTGCCAATCGCCAGCAGCGTCAGGAACTGCGGCCAGACAATATTAAATCCTGCGCCGCGGTAAAGAATCGCCTGCGCAAGGCTAACAAAATGGGTAGTCGGCATCGTCAGCATAATATCCTGCACCGCCTGCGGCATGCTTTCACGCGGTGTAGAGCCGCCGGAGAGCATCTGTAACGGCAGCAGTACCAGAATCATCAGCAGCCCCAGTTGTGGCATGGAGCGCGCCAGCGTGCCCATAAAAATGCCGATTGACGTGGTGGCGAACAGGCTCAGCGCCACTCCCAGCATAAACAGCGGTATCGAGCCTTCAATCGGTACGCCAAGCACACCTTTTACCATCAGCATCAACGACAGACCGGAAACCACCAGCACCACCAGCCCCATCGACCAGATTTTTGCCATCATGATTTCAAATGGCGTCACCGGCATCACCAGCAGGTGCTCAATGGTCCCATGTTCACGCTCGCGAATCAGCGCCGACCCGGTAAGCACAATCGCCAGCATGGTGATGTTGTTGATAATCGCCATCACCGCGCCAAAGCGGGCGGGTTCCAGATTAGGGTTAAAGCGCATACGCATTTCCAGCGCCACTGGCAGCTCGCTGTTATCGCGGTAACGCGACACAAAGCTGTTCACCTCGCCACTGATGATATTCTGGATATAGCTGTTGCCGGTAAAGGCCTGGCTCATTCGCGTGGCATCGACGTTAACCTGAATATCCGGCTGCCGCCCAGCCAGTACATCGCGCTGAAAATCAGGCGGAATGTTCACAGCGAAGGTATAGCGCCCGGCATCCAGCCCGGCATCCATCTCATCGGCGGTAATCATCTCCGGTGGTAAAAACCACGGACGATAAAAACTGTTCACAATGCGATTCGACAACTGCGACTGGTCCATATCGGCAATGGCAATCGGCGCCAGGTGCAGCGACCCTGGCAGAACGGTCGCAGAAGAGTAAACCGAGACCGTGAAGGCGAAGACGATCAGCGTCAGCATCGCTTTGTCACCCAGCAGGCTGCGTAACTCTTTGATGCCGAGGTTATAAATATTCCGTAATCGGCGCATCACCCCTCCTGTTTTTTCAGCAGCAATACGCTCAGACCAATGACCACTGGAATGGCTACCGCCAGCGGAATAAACAGCGGCCAGAGATCGGTCAGATCCAGCGCTTTAGAGAACGTCCCGCGCGCGATGGTCAGAAAATGGCTGGTCGGGTAAATTTCGCCAATCCACCGTCCCGGCCCTTCCAGCGAGGCGACCGGGTCGATCATCCCGGAAAACTGCGTCGCCGGGATCAGCGTAATAATCGCCGTACCAAAAATGGCGGCGATCTGACTTTTCATAAACGTGGAGATTAACAATCCCAGCCCGGTGGCAATGGTGACGTACAGCAGCGCGGCCAGCGTCAGGGTCACAAAACTCCCCTTATGCGGGACGCCGAATACAAACACCGACAGCGCGCACAGCAGCAGGAAGTTCAGCATGCCCAGCACGATGTAAGGCAACTGTTTGCCGAGTAAAAACTCGCTGCGGGTAGTGGGCGTCACGTACAGGTTGATAATCGACCCCAGCTCTTTCTCACGCACCACGCTCAGAGCGCTGAGCATGGAGGGGATCATCATCAATAGCAGCGGGATCACCGCCGGAACAATCGCTGGCAGGCTTTTCACATCCGGGTTGTAACGATAGCGAGTTTCAATGGTCATCAATCCGTTTTGCCCGCTGGTATTTGGCTGACGCGCCATCACATCCTGCAGCCAGGTCTGGTGCATCGCCTGCACGTAGCCTCTGACCGTTTCCGCACGGCTCGGCATTGCGCCATCGACCCAGACGCCAATCTTCACCGGCGTTCCACGCGCGATATCGCGGCCAAAATTTGGCGGGATCTCTATGGCTACCGCGACTTCGCCCGAGCGCATCCGTTTGTCCAGCTCGTCATAACTGGTGAGCGGCGGCTGCTCGATAAAATAGCGCGATCCCGCCAGATTCAGCGTCCACGCCTGGCTGCTGACTGTCTGGTCACGATCGAGCACCGAAAAACGCAGGTTTTCCACATCCATGCTGATGCCGTAGCCCATGATCAGCATCAGGATCACCGTGCCCATCAGCGCCAGCGTTGAACGTACCGGGTCACGTCGCAGCTCCAGCGCTTCGCGGCGGCTGTAGCTGAACAAGCGCCGCAGGCTAAATCCCTGGCGCGGCGGCTGACTGTTTTCATGCACTGCCGGGACATTGGCTGGCGGTAACTGAGCCTCCGGCGCCGGACCTGCCGCTTCCTGTAACCAGGAGATAAACGCCTCTTCCAGACTGGCGGCACCACGCTGTTTCACCAGCTCCTGCGGCGTACCGCTGGCCAGGACTTTTCCGGCGTGCATCAGCGACATGCGGTCGCAGCGCTCCGCTTCGTTCATAAAATGGGTGGAGATAAAAATGGTCACTTTATCCTGACGCGACAGATCGACCATCAGTTGCCAGAACATGTCTCTCGCCACCGGATCGACCCCGGAGGTTGGTTCATCGAGAATGAGCATCTCCGGGCGATGGATCACCGCCACCGCCAGCGACAGGCGTTGACGGATCCCCAACGGCAGCGCGCCAGGCAACGCGTCTTCGACATCGGTCAGCGAAAAGCGCTCACTCATTTCTTGTACCCGCCCCGGGATTTCTGCTTCGGGGATATGGAACAACCGCGCGTGTAGCTCGAGGTTTTGCCGTACGGTCAGCTCGCTGTAGAGCGAAAACGCCTGCGACATATAGCCTACCCGGCGACGGGTATCGATATTCTTCGGGTCAACCGCTTGCCCAAACAGCCACGCCTCACCTTCACTTGCGGGTAGCAGCCCGGTGAGCATTTTCATGGTGGTGGATTTACCGCAGCCGTTGGAGCCGAGAAAACCGAAGATTTCCCCGCGCGGAATACGAAAGTTAACGTGGTCAACGGCCACGAACTTGCCGAAGCGCATGGTCAGATCTTTCGCCTCGATGGCAATCTCTTCCTGCTCAGCGTGATACGGCGGGATCACCACTGGCTTATGCGCCTGGCGCTGGGCTTCGGGTAACAGCGCGATAAACGCCTGCTCCAGCGTGTCGGAGTTGGTTTTTTCGCGTAGCTGCTGCGCGCCCCCGGTGGCCAGCACCTCCCCAGCGTTCATCGCCACCAGCCAGTCAAAGCGCTCAGCTTCTTCCATGTAGGCGGTCGCAACCAGCACGCTCATGTTGGTCTGCCGTTGGCGAATGCTGTTAATCAGATCCCAGAACTGGGCGCGGGACAGCGGGTCGACCCCGGTGGTAGGTTCATCGAGAATTAACAGTTCTGGGTCATGGATCAACGCGCAGCACAGCCCCAGCTTTTGCTTCATCCCACCCGAGAGTTTCCCGGCCGGACGATCGCGAAACGGCGCCAGTCCGGTGCTGTTCAGCAGCTCGGTAATCCGCGCTTCGCGCTCCGCTTTGTCATGGCCAAACAGCCGGGCAAAGAAATCGACGTTCTCATACACCGACAGCGTGTGGTACAGGTTTTTCCCCAACCCCTGCGGCATCCAGGCAATGCGCGGGCAGACATCCCGGCGATGTTTCGGGTCGCGCATATCGCCGCCCAGCACCATCACGTTACCGTGTTCAATGACTCGCGCGCCGGAGATGAGCGACAGCAGGCTTGATTTTCCGACGCCATCCGGGCCAATCAGCCCCACCATACAGCGGGCGGGGATATCCAGCGTGATATTGTTCAGCGCTACCGTTTTCCCGTAATGCTGACTCACGCCGTCAAGGTGCGCCACGGGAGGAACGGGAACCAGCGCCAGATGCGTCATTGCGGCAACCTCACCATCAGGTCGTCAGGCCAGGCTCGATTTTCATCGACACGCACCCACGCCATGCCCGGCAGACCGGTTTTCACGTACTCGAGATGCTGCTGCAATAGCTCTGGCGGGATACGCGCTTTAACGCGGAACATCAGCTTCAGCCGCTCATCGCTGGTTTCGACCGTTTTCGGTGTGAACTGCGCAACGCTTGCCACAAAGCTGATGGTCGCCGGAACACGCAGATCCGGTGCGGCATCCAGCACCAGGCGCGCTTCGCCGCCAATCTTCAGTAAGCCAGCCTGTTCGGTAGGCAAGAAGAACGTCATGTAGACATCGCTGAGATCGACCATATTCAGGACGCGCCCGCCCGCAGAAAGCACCTCACCCGGCTCAGCAACGCGGTACTGCACGCGACCATCGCGCGGGGCTTTCAGCTCACTGTCATCAATATCAGCCGCAATACGACGTTCGGTGGCCTGCGCGGCTTCTACGCGGGTTTGCGCCTGAATGATGCTGGTGCGAGCGGCTTCAATTGCGGCTTTTGCCGCTGAGACCTGCGCCTTTGCGGATTCCAGCGCCGCACGTGCGCTTTCTGCCGCGGCCCGATCGTCATCCAGTTGTTGCTCAGACACGGCCCCACGCTGGGATAGCGAACGGGAACGCACGTGGCGTTTAGAAACCGACTGCAGCTCCGCCTCGCGCTGTTTTACTACCGACTGCGCGGCGCGCATTTCACTTTGCCGCTGTTCCAGCAGCGCTCGCGCCGCCGCCACCGCGCTTTCGGCCTCTTTGATTTGCGCGATCGCTTCCAGCCGCTGCTCCTGCAGCACGCGAGTATCCATTTTCGCCAACACCTCGCCCTGACGAACGAACTGCCCTTCCGACACAAGGATCGTGTCAATTCGCCCGGCAATCTTGGTAGCAATATCCACTTCGGTGGCTTCAATTCTACCGTTGCTGGCTGCGAACCCCTCCGGTATTCCGGCAGGACGGAGCATCCACCATGCTATCGCAGCCACCACGACCAGGATGCCCGCCCCCCACCACATCACATGACGCTTAAACTTATCCATATTCGACCCGCCGTAATCCCTGTTATCAAACGATGCGTGTCACAAAGCCCACTGAATAGCTATTCAGCGGGAGATTCCATCCGGGATGAGAAGGAATAAGAAACCATGGCCAGAGAGCGGACAGGCGTTAAGGCAACCTGCGCCGCGCAGGAAGTGAATGACGAAAATGCTGTGAAATCGGGTAGTAATGTTGTCATCATCAGCGTTCCTGGCCGGAAATGAAACACGCATACTCATAACTGCTATCTATTGAATACTAACACCTGGATTCAATATGTCTATTCGGTTGTAGTTGATATGTGATTGCCAGAAATTGTGCCCAGCAATCCATTCACCGGACACCTATTGTGCTTAAAAGGCCTGCTGGTAAAGCCACAACGCATCGCCTTCAGTAAGCGTCACGGGATTGTTATCCAGCAAACGAGTCTGCTGCATAGCATCGTGGGCCAACAACGTCAGGCCCGTTTCAGGAACATCTACGTCACGCAGTCTGTTTGGCGCGCCGGTTGCCGCAATAATATTCACTATCGCGGCAATAAACGACTGGGCATCGTTTTCAACGTTGCCGGTCACCTGCGCCCCGATGACGGCAGCCAGTTCGCCATAAAGTGGAGCCGCTGCTGACGCGTTAAACTGCAGCACCGGAACCAACATCAGTGCATTCGACAATCCATGTGGAATATGGTGCCGGGCGCCCAGGGGATAAGCCAACGCATGCACTGCTGCCACCGGGGAATTGGCGAAAGCCTGGCCTGCCAGCATCGCGCCCAGCAGAACATTTTCTCGCGCTTCACGGTTGTTCCCGTCACGACATGCGGCCACCAGATGGCAACTGATTAAACGTAACGCCTCTCGTGCTAATGCATCCGAGAGCGGGTTCTTTTTATGTTTGCTGGTATAGGCTTCTATCGCATGCACCATCGCATCTATCCCGGCAGCAGCGGTGTGTACCGTCGGTAACCCCAGCGTCAGTTGCGCATCCAGTAGCACCAAATCGCCATACAGCTGCGGGGAGACAATGCCCATTTTGCTGTCATCATTAGTCGTTAAAATGGAAATATTGGTAACTTCAGACCCCGTACCTGCCGTGGTGGGAATATTTACCAGCGGCAAGCGTTGACCGATAACCTTGCCAATCCCGTAAAGTTCCTGCAGGTCTTGTTCTGAGTTGATTAATACGGCCACCAACTTCGCGACATCCAGCGAGGAGCCACCGCCCAGGCCAATAACCATGTCGCAGTTGCCGTCACGCGCTACCTGTAGGGCTTCGCGAACGAGGCGTTCATGCGGATCGGGTTGCACCCGATCATAAACCGTCACCTTAAACCCTGCGTCTTGCAGGCTATGGAGTATGGGCGGTAAAACCCCTGCTTTGACCAGTCCGGAGTCGGTTACCAGCAATACGCGACGCGCGCTAAACCGCGGCGAAAGGATCTCTCCTAATCGCGCCGCTCCCGCCCATTCGACGATGATTTCCGCTACCGTCGTAAACGTAAAATCTTTCATAACATGGTTCATTGATGTATTCCTTGTGGTAAGAAAGACAGCTTTTACCTATGTGGTTCATCGGGAGGAATGTGAAAGCTTTTCACCTCTTTACGCTCCAGCAGCGGGGTGATTATCCCAACGCCAATGCGTTGAAAATGTTCCGTTTGTCGGTGAAGTTCAAGACCTTCCGCACAACGATAAGTCTCAACAATCACAAAACGATTGCCGTCTTCCGTGGAACGGAAAAACTCATAGGTGATATTTTCAGGTTCTTTACGTGTCGCCTCCGCCAGCATTCTAAGCGCATCGTTGACCTTGTCGCCCATCGCCGGTTGGGCAAAATAATGCGCAACAACAAACAACTGCGTGTTTTCCATTTTTGGCTCCCGGTGGTTTAACGTAGAAGAGTCACATCCCATAACGCACTGTCGCTGCTTGAGACGGCTATCGCGCCGTGCAACAGGGCCGTCTGAGCATGTTCCTCATTGCAGACAAACCCGGACGCAACAATCGGTGGCAACACATTACGATCGGCCTGCGAGAGCAACGGCAGCATCTGCGCGGGCATCAGTTGCACATAATCAGGTTCGCTTTGCTCCACCGCTTTCAGGCTGCGTAGCCAGGTGGAACGGTCGGTGACGAAGATTTTCTGCATGGTGACCAGCCCGCATTTTTTCGCACGCTGTACAGTTTGCAAACGTGTGGAGAGCAACCCCATCGCCCCTGTTTCAGCCACATAATCGATGCCGCCTTTATCCTGAGACAGTCCGTTACAGCTGTCGATATTCACGATGACGTACTTTCCCGCCTTCGACAGCAGTTCGATCACCGGCTGGAGCTTGATCAGATCGATATTGGCAATAATGCAGACTTCAGCTTTGCTGGACAGCGCGGTTTTCAGTTGCTCAATGCCGTAAATCGCCATGATGATGGGATGGCGTGCCAGAAGCACGCCAAGGTTTTTTATCATGATTGACCTGCCTGATGTGATTGGAGCTCCGCGCTTAAACCCAGTTTTCCCGGGTTAAGGATATTCTGCGGATCCAGCGCTTTTTTAATATCCGCCAGAACCGAAAGCGATTCACCTAAAGAAGCCTGCATATAGGGGGAACGAAGCAGACCGACGCCATGGTGATGGCTAAGGGAGGTATTGTGTTTAATCAGCACCGCATTTGCCGCGTCCCATGCCGCACGATACCACGCCCCACGTTGCTCAACAGCCACATCGCCACGCAGCGAGAAGTAAAGGCATGCGCCGTCGACATAGGCGTGGGACTGGTGCGCTGAACCGGCCAGCGTCCCCGGCACGGCGTTAATCGCAGCCACTACGTCATCATATACCGCGCTGAGATCGCGCCAGCGCCCCACCATTTCCAGCGTGTCCGCCACCAGACCGGGGCTTTTCTTAAAGCCTTCGGCGCTTTTCCCCGTCAGATACCGGGTATCCAGCCAGCGCTCAAAAATCGCCTCACCGTCAAGTTCCTTTCCACTACGCTGACAAACACGCTTACTGATAGCCAGCACCGCGTCTACCATCTCTGGCTCTCCCTCGTCCGCAATCAGCAGGGCATTGGTCTCTGGCAAACCAAACTGTACCCCGCTTTCCAGGTTATCGTACAAACGAAGTGCCGCCGGATTGGCACCATGTTGTAAGATTTCGCGACATGCCTCCAGCCCACTGGCAAAACTGGAAAAACCCCAGGCGATGGCACGGCCATAATCTGGCAGGCGATGAAGCTTCAAACGCACGCGCACAATCACGCCCAGCGTGCCTTCCGAACCAATAAACATTTGCTGTAAATCCGGCCCGATAGCACTGCGTGCATAACCGCCAACGGTGATTAAGCGCCCATCTGCAAGCACCACATCCATTCCAAAAACCATATCTTCAATTTTGCCGTAGCGGGTAGAAAGCTGTCCCGCACCACGACAGGCTACCCAACCGCCCACGGTACTGATACCAAACGATGACGGCCAGTGGCCCATAGTCATACCGTGCTCTTTTTGGATGATTTGTTCGAAAACATCGCCAAACATGCCGGCTTCTACCTCAACAATCTGGCTTTGTGGATCAAAGTCAATGAATTTGTTGAGTTCGCAAACGTCGAGCACGATCCCGCCACGTAGCGGCAATGCGGCTCCGGTAACGTTACTGCGCCCGGCAGAAACCGTGACTGGAATAGCGGATTCACTGGCAAGACGCATCACGTCCTGAATTTGTTCTACGGTGGAAACTCGCACAATCACCCCTTTTGAGGTGGCGGGTACGCCCTGGGTTTCCGCAATCATCGAACCGGCCCACCAGTCGCGGGTCCAGGTAATCACATCGGACTCCGACATCAGCACTTCATCGGCAATGACCCGCAGCCGGTCAAACGTCGCTTCGCTTATCGCAACGGGATCAACCTGCATTCCTTTCGCGCCACCGCTGCTGGTGATATCCGTTGCCCATGCGGGGCGAGTATGTGCGCCAACAGTATAATTTCCACGGTTGTAACCACGTTTAATCGCTTCTTTACTGATCATTCGGATGTCCCCATAAGCATTGATTTTTCATGTTTAATTGCGACCTGATAGCTGGCGACCTGTTTAGCCACGTGGTCAGGATGTAATTGGAGTTCTTGTTGTAGAATCTCCCCAACGCGTTCAGCGGCAGCGGCTGAGGCGTCGCGTGCCATCAGCCGTGCACGAATTCGGCGCGACAGCACATCGTCAACGGTGCTGGCGAGCTCATGGCGCACGGCATACACTACTTCCGCTTCGGTATAGGGAAGCCCTGCGACAATAGGTTTCATCAGCGAAGGTGCGGTCTGAATAATGTCACTGACAAAATGGGCTTCGGTGCCATAGCGTTCGCCCAGATGCGCAGATAGACCACCAGAGGCCAGAATGGCCTGCGGGTCATAGCCAGCTGCGCCCAGCAAATATGCAGTTTTCGTTGAGCAGGCCTTTTTACGGCCCAGTATTTTGCTGGCTGCGTCGATGGTTTCTTCCGCCATATGACGTGATGTCGTTAGCTTACCGCCGACGATGGTTATCAGCCCGTCCGCTGAAACCCGAATCTCATGGTTACGCTTCATCTCAACGGTCTTTCCACCCGCCATCCCCACCAGAGGACGGCAACCGGCGATACTTCCCACTACATCTTCCGGGCGCAGATCCGTTTTCAGCGCCGAGTTTGCCCCTTCCAGCAGAAAGTCCAGCTCAGAGCGATTACAGTGAACATCATTCAGATCGCCCTGATAGTCTTCATCCGTAGTGCCCAGATAGGAAACGTTGCCCCAGCGCGTAATGGTCGCGCGCCGACTGCGTCCGGCAACCGGGATGGTCACCGTGCAATCATTGCGAATTTTCATCCATGGGATCGCGACGTGAACCCCCTTCGCCGGACGAATATTCAGTGGGGACGCTTCCCCTTTTTTCAGTCCATTCCAGTCACGCAGCCAGACGCCCGTCGCCATAATGACAACCCGCGCTTTGACCCGAATTTCTCGGGTATCGGCATACACAATGGCCCCATTGACTTTGCCGTGCAGGTCACGTGTGATTTCAATGACTTCGGCATGGTTCGTCACCGTCGCCCCATGAAACGCTGCCGTGCGCACCAGGGCCAGCGTCAATCTGGCATCATCAACGCGGGCATCGAAATACATAAAACCGCCGGAGAGTTGCTCTTCTTTCAGCGTTGGGCAGTGCGACAGTACTTCCGCTGGAGTCAATTTTTGGTGAAGGATTCCTTCCCGCCATCCACCTGCGAGATCGTAGGTCCAGAGCAGACTTTCAAATGCCGAAGACATGCGCTTATCGAACACGCCATTCTTATCGAGAACAGGAAATAAAAAGGGAAGCCGCTGCACCAGATGACGAGCATTCCGGCGCATGCGCTGGCGCTCTAGCAAAGAGTGGCGCACCAGCCCCAGGTTCCCCTGCTCGATATAACGCAGACCGCCGTGCACCATTTTTGATGACTTGGATGATGTCCCCGAGGCGAAATCACTTTTCTCAATCAGCGCGACCCGATAGCCACGCAGGCTGGCATCCAGCGCCGCATAAGCACCCGTCACGCCGCCGCCTACAATCAGAATGTCGTAGGTTTCGCTTTCCAGTCGGTCCAGTTGCTCAGGTCGCTGCAGACGCAGCGGCTCTGCGCCGTACATTTCACTGCGTGTTTTGTTGGGCTTTCGCGAAGGGAAAAACTTCATGAGTGGGTATGCTCCTGATTGGCTGAAGTGAGGCTGCTGGCGGTATCCATTTCGAGCGCAATACGCATCTCCCAGCGGTTTATTTTTTGTTCGCGAAGGACATGATTGATTTTGGGTTCAAACAGACGCGCTGTTTTCAGCGTGGCGCAGGCCTCGGGCAACGAGTTCCACAGCAGCCCATCGGCTCCTGCCAGAAACGCCGCACCGCGTAAGCTAGCCCGTGCTGTTTCTGTCATCCGCCGAACGGGGATCCCGCTAATATCAGCCTGAATTTGCAATAACGTATCGCTATTGGACAACCCGCCCCCGACCATCAGTTCTTGTGTGGGAATACCGGTTGCCGCTTCATTCGCGCGAATACAGGCTGCGACTGAATGCGCAATACCTTCCAGAATGGCGTAAGCCACCTGCGGGCGCGTGGTCGAGATTGAAATACCGTTAAGGGAAGCGCGGGCCTGTGGTTGCAAATGAGGTACACGCAGTCCCGTCAATGCAGGAATAAAACTCACGCCGCCAGAATCAGTGGCCTGCGCGGCCAGTTCGCTAATTTGTTCGGGTGAGTCAAACCAGCGCAGCTTTTCGCACACCCAGTTCAGGGCCGAACCAGTAGTCGGAACGAATGTTTCTACAGAGAAGTGTGAACGTCCTTTTTGGCGGCGCGCCGTCATCGTGAGCGTGCTTTCACAGCTCTTTTTCAGTGTCGGCACCGTCGGCCCCATCATTAAATCGACGAAGCTGCCGGTCCCATGCATACAAAAAGCCTGCCCGCGTTCAGTGCAGCCAAGCCCGATAGCCCCCGCAAACTGATCTCCGGCACAGGCCCGGATCGGGACGCTAATACCGAGGATATCTTCACGCGTGGTGCCAAAGTCATCGGCATCATCATGTAATTCAGGCAGCAATGACGTCGGGAAATTCAAAGTCTGCAGCCAAGGCAGGTGATACTGATGTTCGTTGAGGCAATACGCCCCGGCAGAGGTGGCATTAGTGGGGGTTGTGACACATTTTTTTTCTTGCGCCAGATGCCAGAGCAACCAGCTGTCAACGGTGCCAAACACCAGCGTTCCAGCCCGGTACGCTTTGTTCACTGCCGGTGTATTGGCGATATGGTATGACGCCCAAAGGTAAGGAGAGCGTATCCCAACCGGCCGACCAATAAGCGGTAGCAGCTTTTCATCCCATTCAGGGGCAAGTTGCGCCAGTTCATCCGTAAAACGTGCATCCTGCCAAACCATCGCTGGTACCAGCGCCTTGCCAGTGCCTACATCCCAGAGCACCGCCGTTGAACGTTGCGTAGCAATTGCCAGCGCCACAATGCGCATCTTGCTACGCTGCGCGTTGGCAATCGCTGTGCGACATACCGCAATGGTGGCTTGTAATATTTCATCAGCATCTTGTTCGACGACGCCATGACGCTGGCTGCTGACCTGAAGCGGCTGGTATTCAAGGCAGTAGACTTGGCTATTTCGCGCCACCACTGCTGCGCGCGTACCGGATGTCCCTTCGTCTATCGCCAGAATGACATCTTCATACTCAATCATTTAGTGCTCCTGTTTGACTCCGGGGCCATCGACTCTGGATAAGGCGAATGTGATGGTGCGAACTGAGGGGCGCCAGGCTCGTTATCCGGCTGGATGGTAGTGCGAGTGGGATCCCACGGGATCGCAAAACAGACGATGCTCGCAAATAGCGGAACGGCGGACATGATCAGAAAAGTCGTTTGCAGGCCGTACAAATCGCGGAAAACGGGAAAAATAAACAACCCAAGCGCTGCACCGATTGCGCCAAGCGCCCCCACCACACCGTTGGCACCCGCCCGCAGTTCACTGCGAAAAGAGAGTGATGAAAGGCTTTTCCCGTTTGCGCCAGGCCCGCCAGAGTGGCAAAGAATAAACAGCGCGGGGACCAGCAAAGAGGCCCACAGCGGCATACTGTCGCTGAACAATCCCAACGTGAGCAGTACGAGAAAAGCCACGGCGAAACCGATCGCCGACGAACGGCGCAGGCCCAGGCTGCGACCTATTACGGGCGACAGGAAGCCCCCTACGATACCAAAAATGTTAAAAAATAATGAACAAATGGTTGCATATACAAAGTTTTTACCGAACATCGCGGCGCTAATAACCGGCAAATACCAGCCGACACCAAAATATTGTATTGACTGGCAAATCTGAACCGTAGAAGCCAGAATCGTGCGCGGTAAATAAACGCCACGAAATATTAAAAGTACATTTTTCACACCTTTTTCCGCTTGCCCAATGACAGGTTTTTGCTCTGCTTTTGGTGCCAGAATAAAATCATCACCGTATACACCGTATATTTTATTCATAGCAGCCACGGCTTCAGGAAGACGTGACTTTCTCGCCAGCCATACCGGACTTTCAACTAAATAACGAAACTGGAAAAAGAGGACAATCAGTCCGCATAACGCCGTCACAGCAATAGAATAACGCCAGATAGCATCCCCAACATCCCAGGAATAAAACATCAACGCCAATACCAGATTTAAACAAACTGCGACATACCAGACCCCTTGCCAGGTGTTTAAACGGCTTTTTAGTTTCACTGGGGTGAACTCCGCCAGCATCGCCATGGCCACGGCAAAATCCATCCCGTAAGAAACGCCAACAAAGAAGCGACCTATGATAATGGTGCTGAAACTGGAGGACGACATCACCAGCAACGCACCAATCACCGCCATTATTTTGGCAATAATCAGCGGCGGAACTCGACCCCAGCGATCGGCGATCCAGCCGCCAATGGGGTTAAATAATATGGCAACCCACGATGAAAATGAGGTCAGCAACGCAACTTCGGTCGCGCTCAAATTTAAATTACGGGTCATTGGATTTAATCCAGCGCTGAGAGCTGAATTTGAAAAAGCGTCAAGAAATAGGCCACCTAGCGCTAACCACCAAATAACACCGGCTCTGCCATTTATTTTTCTGTGAGAGTCGATGCAATTAATAACATCATCAACGCCACGGATTTTTATCGGATTTGAGAATGAGCATGCGGACATGGCTTTCCCCTTCATAATATTCGGAAGAAGGTCGCCATTAGCTAAAAAAATGCAATAAGAGACCATCTTAATTTCACAGATAGTCTCTTATCTAAAATCTGTATTTTTCCACTCTAGAAGGTAACGGAAAGCGTGTCAAAGCGACTTTTTAGACTGGCTTTAATTTTGTGATATGTAGCACAATTGTTAACAACCCATTACATAGAAAAAGCTTCACGGCGGCATTTGCCGCTCATGCCAGCATGTATCTTTACTGTGGCAGGACGTTCTATCTGCGCGAACGCCAGACGTAGGTTGAACATACGTAGATTTCTCGACCCATCATTAATGCAAAGCCCGCAATTAATAGACGATGAAGGTACGATTAGTTTTACCTCAAATTAGCAGAATACAAATAAAATCATTTAAATTCATTTAATTACGATTAAAACTCTTCTCTTATCATTATTTACCAAGTTAATTTTTCGTTATGTTGATCACATTCACATCAAAATGGTAGTGATCTTAAAATAGGTTTTAAATATTGTGGTCAGGCCGCTAGACCACAATAAGAGGATATATCATGAAAAGAAAAACAATGGGATGGCTTATCGTTTTTCTTCTATTTATAGTTTACATGCTTAACTATATGGATCGTTCAGCATTGTCGATTACCGCTCCACTCATTGAAAAGGAATTAGGATTCAATGCCGCTGAAATGGGTATGATTTTCAGCGCATTTTTTGTTGGCTACGCACTTTTTAACTTTATCGGTGGCTGGGCCAGCGACAAGTTTGGCCCCAAAACTGTATTTCTGGTCGCCGCATTACTTTGGTCAGTATTTTGTGGGATGACCAGTTTAGTTACCGGCTTATGGACCATGCTGGCCGTGCGCGTATTATTCGGCATGGCCGAAGGACCGGTCAGTGCGGCTGGAAATAAAATCATCAATAACTGGATTTCTCGCAAAGAATCTGCCACTGCGATTGGTATTTTTAGCGCAGGTTCGCCGTTAGGTGGTGCAATTTCTGGTCCAGTAGTTGGCCTGCTGGCACTTTCATTAGGCTGGCGTCCGGCTTTCGGGATTATTTTTCTGTTTGGTTTAGCCTGGGTTATTCTCTGGTACTTCATTGCCAGTGATAAACCCTCCAAAAGTAAACAACTTGCCCCGGAAGAGCGTGTCGATTTTGAAAACCATGACGATATTATTTTAGCGGATGACGGTAAAGCTATGCCTTCTCTTGGCTACTACATGAAACAGCCAATGGTGTGGGCAACGACGCTGGCCTTCTTTAGCTATAACTACATACTCTTTTTCTTCCTGACCTGGTTTCCAAGCTACCTGAATCACTCATTACATCTTGATATTAAAGAAATTAGTATTGCAACCGTGATCCCATGGGTGATTGGCGCAATCGGCATGGTGTTGGGTGGCGTATGCTCTGATTTTATCTATCGCGTTACAGGAAATGCCCTGCTTTCTCGACGCCTTATTCTCGGCGTGTGTCTGGCTGGGGCGGCGATTTGCGTTGGCGTTTCAGGCACGGTAACCACCATCGGCAGCGCCGTTGGTCTTATGTCAGTCTCGTTGTTCCTGCTTTATCTGACCGGGCCAATTTATTGGGCGGTTATTCAGGATGTGGTGCATAAAGATAAAGTTGGTAGCGTTGGTGGGGCCATGCATGGGCTTGCGAATATCTCCGGGATTATTGGCCCACTGGTCACCGGATTCATCGTTCAGTTCAGCGGTAAATATGATTACGCATTCTATCTGGCTGGTGCTATTGCGATTGTTTCCAGCTGCCTGGTATTCGTATTTGTCAAAAATAAAGGATTAAAAGAAAATGAAAATCAAAGCTGTTTACATCAATAAACCGGGTGAAATTGAAACCCGCTGGGTTGATTACCCTGAAAAGAAAGATAACGAAGTTCTAATAAAAGTCGATGCAGCCGGAATCTGTGGTTCTGATATTGGTGCATTTCGTGGGACTAACCCGTTAGTAACCTACCCACGTATTATTGGACACGAAATTACTGGTATTGTAATTCAAGAAGGCAATGGTATGCCGGCCAATATTAAAGAAGGAGATCGTGTAATTGTCGACCCTTATATCTATTGTGGTCACTGTTACCCCTGCTCGGTAGGCAGAACAAATTGTTGTGAAAATCTAAAAGTAATTGGCGTGCATATTGATGGCGCAATGCAGGAGGTAGTTGCTCACCCCGCGCATTTGATTCACAAAATCCCTGATGACGTTGCCTCCGAGATGGCACCGCTGGCGGAACCGCTGACCATTGCGCTGCATGCGCTACATCGGGCCAAACTCACCGCAGGGGAGCACATCGCCATCATAGGCGCGGGTGCGATAGGTCTGATGGCGGCACTGAGCGCATTACGCTATGGCGCGACGCCTATTCTGATCGATATCGTGGAAGAGAGACTCCAGTATGCCAAATCACTGGGCGTCCCGTACGTTATCAATCCGTCAAATACACAGGTTGTTGACGCGATCAAAGACATTACGCAGGGAACGATGGCCCAGGTCGTGGTAGAAGCCTCTGGCGCCAACAGCGCGATTCGCGAAACGCTGGATATGGCCTCTTTTGCTGGTCGTATTGCCTTCACTGGCTGGCCAAAACAGGAAACATCATTACCCACCAACCTGATCACGTTTAAGGAACTGGATATTCGCGGATCCCGGACCAGCGCAGGTGAGTTTGAAGAAGCACTACAGATGCTGGCAACGCTAAACATCAATCCTGCAGATGTTGTTAGCAAAGTGGTGAGTATTGATGAGGTTCCTGCCGCCGTGAAAGAACTCGATCAATATCCGGAACGCTATCTGAAGATCAATGCGACCTTTCATTAATTTTCGCAGGAGATAAAACAATGGAACAAACCTGGCGTTGGTATGGCCCGAACGATCCCGTGTCGTTATCCGATGTTCGTCAAGCCGGAGCCACCGGCATAGTGACAGCGCTTCATCATATTCCTAACGGTGAAGTCTGGTCCGTAGAAGAAATTCTTAAGCGCAAAGAGATCGTAGAGAAAGCTGGTCTGGTCTGGTCGGTTGTGGAAAGCGTGCCGATTCATGAAGACATCAAGACCCACACAGGGCAGTACGATTTATGGATTAGAAATTATCAGCAGACGCTGCGTAATCTTGCCCAGTGCGGCATCTATACCGTGTGCTACAACTTCATGCCGGTTCTGGACTGGACCCGAACAGACCTGGAATATGAGTTGCCCGATGGCTCAAAAGCCCTGCGCTTTGACCAAATTGAGTTTGCCGCCTTTGAGTTGCATATTCTCAAACGTCCAGGGGCTGAGGCGGATTACACCACGGAAGAGGTAGCTCAGGCGAGTAAGCGCTTCGCCACCATGAGCGAAGAGGACAAAGCGCGACTGACACGAAATATTATTGCAGGTCTGCCTGGTGCTGAAGAAGGTTATACGCTGGACCAATTCCGTAACCACCTGGCGACTTATAAAAATATAGACAAAGCGGCCCTGCGCGAGCACTTTGCCTTTTTCCTGCGGGCTATCATCCCGGTTGCAGAAGAGGTTGGCGTACGTATGGCCGTTCACCCGGACGATCCACCACGCCCAATTCTTGGTCTGCCGCGTATTGTCTCCACCGTTGAAGATATGCAGTGGATGGTGGAAACCGTCAACAATATGGCGAATGGCTTCACAATGTGTACTGGCTCTTATGGCGTGCGTGCAGACAACGATCTGGTTGATATGATTAAACAGTTCGGTCCGCGGATTTACTTTACGCATCTACGTTCTACGCAACGAGAAGATAATCCCAAGACTTTCCATGAAGCGGCGCATCTTTCCGGCGATGTCGATATGTACAACGTGGTGAAAGCGATAGTCGAAGAAGAACAGCGGCGTAAAGATGAAGGTAACGCCGTATTGATCCCCATGCGACCAGACCATGGCCATCAGATGCTTGATGATCTGAAAAAGAAAACCAACCCAGGTTATTCCGCTATTGGCCGTCTGAAAGGTCTGGCTGAAGTACGTGGTGTTGAGCTGGCTATCCGACGTGCCTTCTTCAGTCAGTAATATTGTTACCGCATGGTGTCCCCACCATGCGGTTTTTACATTCAGTCAGGACCGGTCTTTGATAGCGCATCATCAAAGAAGATCATCAATGACAGGAGGTTGTCATGGAACAAAATCTCGCCAGCGCTCAGATTTCCACCCCACGCCCGCGTTGGGATCGCTCACGCCTGGTTTCACGCATAGTACATCTTGGCTGCGGGGCCTTTCACCGCGCCCATCAGGCGCTTTATACCCATCATCTGCTGGAAAGCAGCGACAGCGACTGGGGTATCTGTGAGGTCAACCTGATGCCCGGAAACGATGCAACACTGATTCAAAACCTGCGGGCGCAGGATCTGCTTTACACTGTTGCCGAGCGTGGAGCACAAAGTACAGAACTTAAAATCATTGGCTCGATGAACGAAGCGCTGCATCCAGAATTTGACGGCAGTAATGCAATTATCCGCGCAATGGCGCGCCCAGAAACTGCCATTGTTTCACTGACAATTACCGAGAAAGGTTATTGTACTGACCCCGCCAGCGGCGTGCTGGATCTGAATCACCCGTTTATCCAGCATGACGTTGCAAATCCACAGTCACCAAAATCGGCGATTGGCTATATT
The DNA here is from genome assembly GCF_002075345.1 of Citrobacter braakii. Taxonomy (GTDB): domain Bacteria; phylum Pseudomonadota; class Gammaproteobacteria; order Enterobacterales; family Enterobacteriaceae; genus Citrobacter; species Citrobacter braakii. The sequence continues at coordinate 282,663 of NZ_NAEW01000005.1, read as the reverse complement.
GTCGAAGCTCTGGCATTGCGTCGCGAACAGGGATTAAAGGCCTTTACCGTATTGTCTTGCGACAACGTACGAGAAAACGGTCATGTCGCGAAAGCCGCTGTCCTGGGGCTGGCAACAACACGCGACCCGCGACTGGCCGAATGGATAGCGGCACATGTAACGTTTCCTTGTACGATGGTGGATCGCATTGTTCCGGCAGCAACGGATGAGACCTTAGCGCACATCGCCGGGCAGCTTGGCGTTTACGATCCCTGTGCCATTGCCTGCGAGCCGTTCCGCCAGTGGGTTATCGAAGATGACTTTGTTAATGGTCGTCCGGACTGGGATCGGGTTGGCGCACAGTTTGTGCAAGATGTGGTGCCGTTTGAAATGATGAAGCTGCGCATGCTTAACGGCAGTCACTCTTTCCTCGCATATCTTGGCTATCTTGGCGGTTATGAAACCATTGCCGATACAATGACTAACCCGGCATATCGCGATGCTGCGCTGGCGTTGATGCTTGATGAACAAAGCCCGACGCTGTCAATGCCTGAAGGTACAGACCTTGCGGGTTATGCGGAATTGCTGATCGCACGCTTTACTAATCCATCACTGAAGCACCGAACCTGGCAAATCGCAATGGACGGCAGCCAGAAATTACCTCAGCGTTTGCTGGATCCCATTCGGCTACATCTTGCACAAGGAGACAATTACCGTCACCTGGCTTTGGGAGTTGCAGGCTGGATGCGCTACGTCAGTGGTATAGATGAAAAAGGCGATTCATTCGAAGTGGTCGACCCTATGGCGGCACAGTTTCGGGCTATTTATCAAAAATATAAATCATCAGGGGAGCGTGTCCGGGCACTACTGGCAATCGACACCATTTTTGGGCAGGATCTACGCGATAACACCGACTTTATTGAGCATGTAACCGCTGCCTGTCAGCAATTGCACAGCATAGGCGCACGTGCAGCGGTAGCTGGTCTGAGTCATTAACGCTTTTTTTAAAGACCCACGATCTGCCTGACATAAGCCAGATGTTCCAGCGATTTTTGATAAGCACCGTCAGCATCAGCCTGGCGAATTGCATCCACAATTGCTTTATGTTGCTTATTCATGCTGGTTAACACATCCCGATTGCCGGAGCGTTCATCCAGTCCGGCATACGGGATGTTGACACGTTGCTCCCACAACATACGCGACATATCGAGCAAGACGCGGTTCTGACTGGCTTCAGATACCGTTAAATGGAATTGCTTATCGAGAGAGTAAAAGCCATGAACATTATTTTCACTAATGGCTTTTTCCATGCTGAGGTGCAGTAGTTCAAGCTGGCTAATAAGCTCATCTTTGCCTGCTTCTGCAGCGAGACGCGCGCAATGGCTGTCAACCAACTCACGCGAGTAGAGTATTTCTTCAACTGTATAATCGCTGGCAGAATGCTTTTTATCAGCAACAATTACGCCATTACCGGATTGGATGGTGATCCATCCTGAGATCTCAAGCACAATCAATGCTTCTCTGAGCGATGCCCGACTCACGCCAAGTTGCTTCGCCAGTTCACGTTCAGGAGGCAAGAAGCTTCCCGGTGGAAAAATACTATCGTTGATGAGCTTAATGATGAGATTGGCTATCTTTTGATAGAGCCGCTCCTGTTTTACCTCAGGAATAACCATGTGCATTCCGTTCCCTTCTGTGTACGATTTTTAACTGATTTATCATATCATTCCCGGAGTTAAGAAACGCATGCCTGAGTCAGTTCCTTGTATCAGAGGTAAACAATTTTAATCACCAGAGACCAAATCCTGCGCGCATGCCCAGGCGCTCGACCACGCCCACTGGAAGTTATAGCCGCCCAGCCAGCCGGTGACGTCCATGACTTCGCCGATAAAGTAGAGTCCCGGCACTTTGCGCGCTTCCATCGTGCGCGATGACAGCTCGTTGGTATCGACGCCGCCCAACGTGACTTCAGCGGTACGATACCCTTCCGTACCGTTCGGCTGCACCCGCCACTCGGTCAGCGTCTCAACCAGCGTTTGCTGATCGCGCACATTAAGCTGCTTCAGCGAGACATCCGGGATTTGCCCTAACTGCTGTAAACATTCCACCAGACGCTTTGGCAACTGCATTGCCAGGGTGTTCTTTAAGCTTTGATTAGGGTGTGCGCTACGTTGGTCATCGAGGAAGCTTGCGAGGTCAACATCCGGCAACAAATTAATGCTGACAAATTCACCTGGCTGCCAAAAACTGGAAATCTGCAGCACGGCCGGACCAGAAAGCCCGCGGTGCGTAAAGAGCAGGTTTTCACGAAATGCGGTGTCGTCCTCGGCGGTGATAACGGAAGAAACGGATACGCCAGAGAGCACCTGAAGCTGCTCCAGTAGCGGCTTATGTAAGGTGAAAGGCACCAGACCTGCGCGCGTAGGCAAAACGTTCAGGCCGAACTGTTCCGCAATTTTATAACCAAACGGCGTCGCGCCCAGACCCGGCATAGAGAGACCACCGGAGGCAATAACCAGCTTTTTCGTGCCGACACTCATCCCATTCAATTCCAGGATAAAATCGTCACCATCTCGCTCAACGCTCAGGATTTCGCTACGTAACCGCATAGTTACGTTACCTTTTTCACACTCATCCACCAGCATATCGACAATTTGCTGGGCGGAATCATCGCAGAAAAGCTGACCTAGCGTTTTTTCATGCCAGGCAATACCGTGCTTACCCACCAGATCGATAAAATCCCACTGTGTATAACGCGCCAGCGCCGATTTGCAAAAATGCGGGTTTTGGCTCAAATACGCAGCCGGCTCGACATAAAGGTTGGTAAAGTTGCAGCGGCCCCCGCCAGACATGAGAATCTTGCGCCCGGGCTTTTTACCATTATCAATTAGCAGTACGCGACTACCTGCTTGTCCTGCCTGCGCGGCACAAAACATACCCGCTGCGCCAGCGCCTATAATAACGGTATCAAACCTTTCCACGTTGCGATCCTCTCTAAAAAGCGGGAGTGAATTGTAAAGATTCCTCAGTGGTCGCACCAGCACCAAACTACCGATAAAGGGTATTTATCTGAAATATATAGGATAATTCTTTAGTGGTGTAAAACAAAGCAGGAGACAAATCAAAAAAACTCTATATTTCACTTTGCCCGCGCCGCCAAAGTCACTGATAATGCGCCGCGTTCATGTCCTCAAAATGGCGTAACGTCCTATGCTACATTTGTTTGCTGGCCTGGATTTACATACCGGGCTTTTACTATTGCTTGCTCTGGCTTTCGTGCTGTTCTACGAAGCAATTAATGGCTTCCATGATACAGCCAATGCTGTCGCAACTGTGATCTATACCCGTGCAATGCGTTCGCAATTGGCGGTGGTCATGGCTGCGGTGTTCAACTTCTTTGGTGTTTTGCTGGGTGGTCTCAGCGTGGCGTATGCCATCGTGCATATGTTACCAACGGATCTGCTGCTTAATATGGGATCGTCACATGGCCTCGCCATGGTGTTCTCCATGTTGCTGGCGGCAATTATCTGGAACCTGGGTACCTGGTACTTTGGTCTGCCTGCATCCAGCTCCCACACGCTGATTGGCGCCATTATCGGTATTGGTTTAACCAATGCGCTGATGAACGGCTCCTCGGTGGTGGATGCACTTAACATCCCGAAAGTTATCGGTATTTTTGCCTCGCTTATCATCTCACCTATTGTCGGTCTGGTGGTTGCAGGTGGTCTTATTTTCATTCTGCGTCGCTACTGGAGCGGTACGAAAAAACGTGCCCGTATCCACCTGACGCCGGCAGAACGTGAAAAGAAAGACGGAAAGAAAAAGCCGCCGTTCTGGACGCGTATTGCACTGATCCTCTCCGCTATCGGCGTGGCGTTCTCCCACGGCGCGAACGATGGTCAGAAAGGCATTGGTCTGGTGATGCTAGTGCTGATTGGCGTAGCGCCAGCAGGTTTCGTGGTGAATATGAATGCTTCCGGTTACGAAATTACCCGTACCCGCGATGCAATCAATAACGTCGAAGTCTTCTTCCAGCAGCGCCCTGACCTGCTTAAACAGGCCACAGGCGTAGACCAGCTGATTCCGTCCCCGACGGACGCGGCACCAGCGACGCCGACCGAGTTCCATTGCCACCCGGCGAATACCATCAACGCGCTGGAACGTGCGAAAGGTATGCTGGCGAATCTGGAAACCTACGACAAGTTAAGCGTCGAACAGCGTGGTCAGTTGCGCCGTATTATGCTGTGCATCTCTGATACCACCGATAAAGTGGTTAAGCTGCCTGGCGTAAGCGCTGACGATCAGCGTCTGCTGAAGAAACTGAAATCTGACATGCTGAGCACCATTGAGTACGCGCCTATCTGGATCATTATGGCCGTCGCACTGGCGCTGGGTATTGGTACGATGATTGGCTGGCGTCGCGTGGCAACCACTATCGGTGAGAAAATCGGTAAGAAAGGCATGACCTATGCCCAGGGGATGTCGGCGCAGATGACCGCCGCAGTCTCTATCGGTCTTGCCAGCTACACCGGTATGCCCGTTTCCACCACACACGTTCTCTCCTCTTCCGTTGCGGGAACGATGGTTGTTGATGGCGGCGGTTTGCAGCGTAAAACGGTGACCAGCATTCTGATGGCCTGGGTCTTCACCCTGCCAGCAGCAATTCTTCTTTCCGGCGGGCTGTACTGGCTCTCCCTGAAGCTTATCTAAGCGAATGCGCGGTAAAAAAGCGGGTCAGGAAACTGGCCCGCTTTTTTTGTATCTGTCGTTGGAATCAGTGCCAGATAATCAGCGCAACCATGCTGATTAGCACCAGGCCGCATAGCGCGCTGGTGAGAATGAACTGACCGCGAACCCGCTCACAGCGGCGAATAAATTCATCATCATGATGATCGCGGTAACGCTGAGCGTAGATATACCACACCAGACGCATCTGCTTGTTCGGTTGCCCATGCGAGGTAAAAAAGCCCCCTCCATCAACATACTGGTAAAGCAATGGATCGCAACCACGAAGTACCACTAGCAGTGCGCGTAGCGAAGAAAAATAGCGCGCCATATTAACAATGCAAACGACACATAAAGCCCAGAACAATGCAATGGTGCTTATCATACCCCCTCCCCGGCGACCCGCCCACGGAACTCCTTTCCGGGACTACCGCTCCCCGATACCCTGCCAAACCATTCAGTGAAGAGTACTGAAGAAACCGTTCGTATTAGTATCACGCATTCGAACGCCCCTCTAGATAGTGTAGGAGATTAGTTAATTTTTTTGCCAGAAGGTTAATCGCTATCAATGCAATTATCTAAAAAATTTGTTTAACTGCTTGGCAAGCAAGGCGGATTGACGGATTATTCTGGTCGCTATAATGTAAGGATAGTCCTTATATGGTACGTTTTTACGACTGGGCTAGCCCCGCGCACAAGGTTCGCAGGACGCGGATGACGCGGCGGCAGAGAAACGCCAGCAGGCTAGTCATCGACAACTTATGGAAGGAGTAACACTATGGCTTATAAACACATTCTTATCGCGGTTGATCTTTCTCCGGAAAGCAAAGTTCTGGTTGAAAAAGCGGTCTCTATGGCGCGGCCTTACAATGCTAAAGTTTCCCTTATCCACGTTGACGTAAACTATTCCGACCTGTACACCGGCCTTATCGACGTGAATCTGGGCGACATGCAGAAACGCATTTCTGAAGAAACCCACCACGCGTTAACCGAGCTGTCCACCAATGCAGGCTACCCTATCACCGAAACCCTGAGTGGTAGCGGCGACCTGGGTCAGGTTCTGGTTGATGCCATCAAAAAATACGACATGGATCTGGTCGTTTGTGGTCACCACCAGGATTTCTGGAGCAAACTGATGTCCTCCGCGCGCCAACTGATCAACACCGTCCACGTCGACATGTTGATTGTTCCGCTGCGTGACGACGAAGAAGCATAAAATGCTTGCCGCCGGGAAATAGCCCGGCCTGCTGCAAGTAGTTAAGCCTGTAAACGCCCGCCTGTGCGGGCGTTTTTGTTTTTATCATTCGGACACAATTAGTACATCAATCCAACAAACAAATCATAATTAGTGTGATCAACTAATTGGATCGAAAACCATCTCTATAATACTCTACTCTCGCGGCCAATAGCCGCAGTCTATAACAAAATAAGACTTTTTCGGCGCGTTTAAGCATACGCGTTCATACTTTTCGGGATGGCTTTGAAAGGCGATGGAATATGAATAAAACTGCACCTACGGGCTTGCTGCAGCAACCTCGTCCGTTCTTCATGATCTTCTTTGTAGAATTATGGGAACGATTTGGCTATTACGGCGTTCAGGGCATCCTGGCGGTATTCTTTGTTAAGCAGCTAGGATTTTCACAGGAACAGGCATTTGTCACCTTTGGTGCCTTTGCTGCGCTGGTCTACGGCCTGATCTCGATCGGCGGCTACGTCGGCGACCACCTGTTAGGCACCAAGCGCACGCTGGTTCTCGGTGCCATTGTGCTGGCAATCGGCTACTTCATGACCGGGATGTCGCTGCTCAAGCCCGATCTGATCTTTATTGCTTTGGGTACCATTGCCGTCGGTAACGGGCTGTTTAAAGCCAACCCGGCAAGCCTGTTGTCAAAATGCTATCCACCAAAAGACGCCCGTCTGGACGGTGCTTTCACCCTGTTTTATATGTCGATTAACATCGGTTCGTTGCTGTCGCTGTCGCTGGCGCCGGTGATTGCCGATAAGTTTGGCTACGCGGTGACCTACAACCTGTGCGGGGCCGGGCTTATCGTCGCGCTGCTGGTCTACTTTGCCTGCCGTGGGATGGTAAAAAATATCGGTTCTGAGCCAGACCATAAACCGCTGAATTTCCGTAACCTACTGTACGTGCTGGCCGGTACGGTAGTGATGGTATTTATCTGCGCCTGGCTGATGCACAACGTGCAGATTGCCAACCTGGTGCTGATCGTCCTGTCGATTGCCGTGACTATCATCTTCTTCCGTCAGGCATTCAAACTGGATAAAACCGGGCGCAACAAGATGTTCGTGGCCTTCATCCTGATGCTGGAAGCGGTTGTGTTCTACGTGCTGTACGCGCAGATGCCGACATCGCTGAACTTCTTTGCTATCAATAACGTGCACCATGAAATTCTCGGTTTCGCCATTAACCCAGTGAGCTTCCAGGCGCTGAACCCGTTCTGGGTGGTGCTGGCAAGTCCGGTACTGGCCGCGATCTATACCCGTCTGGGAAACAAAGGCAAAGACCTGACTATGCCGATGAAATTTACGCTCGGTATGTTCCTGTGCTCGTTGGGCTTCCTGACGGCAGCCGCTGCCGGGATGTGGTTTGCGGATGCGCAAGGGCTGACGTCGCCGTGGTTTATCGTGCTGGTATATCTGTTCCAGAGCCTGGGTGAACTGCTGATTAGTGCCCTGGGACTGGCGATGGTCGCCGCTCTCGTGCCGCAGCACCTGATGGGCTTTATTCTCGGGATGTGGTTCCTGACGCAAGCCGCCGCCTTCCTGATGGGCGGGTATGTCGCCACGTTCACTGCCGTACCGGAGAACATCACCGACCCGCTGCAAACGCTGCCTATCTACACCAACGTCTTCAGTAAGATAGGCCTGGTCACCCTGGCTGTCACGGTGGTGATGGCGATTATGGTGCCTTGGCTGAACCGAATGATTAATACGCCAGATAGCAGTAAATAAGCTTTTTTATCATTAACCGCGAGTCACATCGCGGTTTTTTTTGCCTTTTAAGTCCTGCATTGTAAGAGCGTAGTTTATACAAACAGGTCATCATGCATGGACATGACCATGAACGATATTGCGTTGATTAAGACTTCAGTTTTATCACGCCAGTGGAAAACGCTTCTAACCGAGGATGAGCACCGGGCATTTTCAATCGCTACCCTTTGCGAGCGTTAATCCACTCCTGAACTTCGACCACAAAAGTGTCCGGCGCTTTGCGGTACATTTTGCGCGCCAAATCCAGAATCGTATGCTGACCGAGCGCTTCTTCCATTCGCTGCTGAGCCATATCCATTACCGAGCGCACACCACAAATGCCTTCACAGGCCCACTCCGGCGGATGCTCCTCAAATACCGCCAGCCGTTGGCGAATCTCACGACACTCAAAGATGCGCTTATCGCCATCAATGGCATTCACCACGTCCAGCACCGTAATGTGTTCAGCAGGTTTAGCCAACTGGAAACCGCCGCCCTTTCCCTCAATGCTGCGCACCAGGCCCGCTTTCGACAAACGGGTGAAAATTTTCGCCAGGTAGTCGTACGGCACGCTTTGCAGCTCGGCAATTTCCCGCACGCTCATATCCCGCGCGTCGCCCTTGCTGTCGACCATACACATCAGGCTATGAATGCCGTACTCAACCCCGGAACTGTAAAATGCCATTCTCTTATCTCAGCCAAAATGAATCTGAGTTAATTGTAGCTTTTTCGTCTCATTCATTCCAGACAGCAGCACAACCCATATTTATATAAAAACCTTAATCATATATTTATCAAATAGATAATCAAACACCCTACGACATCAGGACAAAAAGGATCCTGATCGCATTGCAATTCTTAACTCCGACAAATAAAATCCGAGTAAATTATTCGTAGTCACCAGAGAGAACCCCCCAATGCGTAAACGAATTCTGATCGTGGGCGCCGGCTTTGCCGGTATGTGGGCAGCATTAAGCGCCGCACGACTGGCGGATAAACATCAGCAGGCCATTGATATTACAGTAATTGCACCACAGCCAGAGCTGCGTGTCCGCCCACGCTTTTATGAACGCGCCGTACAAACCCTGGTCGCCCCGCTGCAACCCTTGTTTGACGTTACCGGCGTCAACTTCCTGCAAGGTCACGTCGAGCAGATCATCCCGGACTCTAAAGAGGTGAGCTGGAAAGATGCCAACGGTGAAATTCATCTGCGCCGCTACGACCGCCTGGTACTCGCCAGCGGGAGCCACGTTAACCGCGACGCCGTTGTCGGTGCAGCCGAGCATGCGTTTGACCTCGACCAGCTCGAGAGCGCCACCGCACTGGAGCAGCACATTACAGACCTGGCATTACAGCCGGAAAGTGAGGCTCGCAATACGGTGGTGATCTGTGGCGGCGGCTTTACCGGGATTGAGATGGCGCAGGAATTGCCTGGTCGTCTGCGTGAGATTCTGGGTGCCGATGCTAAGACCAGAGTGGTCGTAGTTGAACGCGGTGCTCAGCCTGCCGGGCGCTGGAGCCAGGAATTACGCGACGTGATAATCGAAGCCTCCGCTGAACTGGGCATCGAATGGTTGGTAAATGCAGAAGTAGAAAGCGTGGATGCCGGCGGCGTAACGCTGAAAGATGGGCAGGTTATTGCCTCTCAAACAGTTATCTGGACCGTCGGCGTGCAGGCCAATAGCCTGACAGCACAGATTAACGCCCCGCGCGATCGACAGGGCCGCCTGCATGTGAATGCCAATCTGCAGGTCGTGGGTCATGATGATATCTACGCCACTGGCGATGTGGCCTACGCCGCCACCGATGACAAAGGCAACCATGCGTTAATGACCTGCCAGCACGCTATTTTATTGGGTAAATTTGCCGGTAATAACGCCGCTGCAAGCCTGCTAGGTGTAGAACCTTCACCGTACCGTCAGGAGATGTACGTCACCTGTCTGGATCTCGGCGCGTGGGGCGCGGTGTATACCGAAGGATGGGATCAGCAGGTCAAACTCACTCGCGCAGAAGCGAAGAAACTGAAAGTATCGATTGTCAGTGAACTGATTTACCCGCCGAAAGCGGAAAGAGCCGTCGCATTTGAGATGGCTGACCCATACGCACCGTTTGTTTAAGCAGTAATGCCGGATAGCGGCTAACGCCTTATCCGGCCTACAAACTACGCGGTCCCCGCGTAAATATCAAACCGATGCCCTTTCGTGACTACCGCGTTCGGCGTGGCGACATCCGCCAGCGGCGGTGCGTAATCCGGGCGCTTCACTACCACACGTTTAGTGGCTAGCTGACGCGCAGGCTCCAGCAGCCCATCCGCATCCAGGTCCGGCCCCACCAACGACTGAAACACGCGCATCTCTTTTTTCACCAGCGCGCTTTTCTGCTTATGCGGGAACATCGGGTCGAGGTACACCACCTGCGGACGCGGGGTGATATCGGTTAACGCCGTCAGGCTTGAGGCGTGGATCAGTTGTAAACGTTCCTGCAGCCACGGACCGATTTCCGGGTCAGCATACCCTCGCGCCAGGCCATCATCCAACAGCGCCGCCACGACCGGGTTACGTTCCAGCATTCGCACACGGCAGCCTACTGAGGCCAGCACAAACGCATCGCGCCCCAGCCCTGCAGTCGCATCAACCACATCCGGCAGGTAATCGCCTTTAATGCCAACCGCCTTCGCCACCGCTTCGCCGCGACCACCGCCAAATTTGCGCCGATGGGCCATCGCACCGCCAACGAAATCCACGAAGATACCGCCGAGTTTGGGCTCATCACGTTTGCGCAGTTCCAGATGTTCCGGTGTCATCACCAGCGCCATCAGGTTATCTTCATCGTGCGTAAGATTCCAGCGGGCGGCAAGAACAGATAAGGCGCCGTCTCCGGCGCCTGTTTCATCTACTAAGCAGATTTTCACGTGAATAATCAGCCTTTAATCCCGTAATGCTCCAGCATTGCATCCAGTTGCGGCTCACGGCCACGGAAGCGCTTGAACAGTTCCATCGGCTCTTCAGAACCACCACGGGTGAGAATGTTATCGAGGAACGATTGTCCGGTTTGACGGTTGAAAATCCCTTCATCTTCAAAGCGAGAGAATGCATCCGCCGCCAGCACGTCAGCCCACAGGTAGCTGTAGTAACCCGCCGCATAGCCACCAGCAAAAATGTGGCTGAAGGCATGCGGGAAGCGGCCCCACGTTGGGCCCGGCACCACGGCGACCTGCTTTTTAATTTCCGCCAGCGTTTCGAGGATTTTCGCCCCTTGCTGTGGGTTAAACTCCGCGTGCAGACGGAAATCAAACAGGCCAAATTCCAGTTGACGCAGAATAAACAGCGCCGCCTGGTAATTTTTCGCCGCCAGCATTTTATCCAGCAACTCCTTGGGCAGCGGCTCACCGGTCTCAAAGTGACCAGAGATAAATGCCAGCGCTTCGGGCTCCCAGCACCAGTTTTCCATAAACTGGCTCGGCAGTTCGACCGCATCCCACGGCACGCCGTTGATACCTGAAACACCGGCGGTTTCGATACGGGTCAGCATATGGTGCAGACCGTGGCCGAACTCGTGGAACAGGGTGATCACTTCATCGTGGGTAAACAGCGCGGGTTTACCGTTCACCGGGCGGTTAAAGTTACAGGTCAGGTAGGCAACAGGCTTTTGCAGCGTACCGTCGGCTTTACGCATCTGGCCGACGCAGTCGTCCATCCACGCCCCGCCACGTTTATGTTCACGGGCATACAGGTCAAGATAGAAACTGCCGCGCAGTTCGTTGTTTTCGTCATACAGTTCGAAGAAACGTACTTCCGGGTGCCAGACGTCAACATCGGTGCGCTCTTTAGCGGTAATGCCGTAAATACGTTTAACCACTTCAAACAGGCCGTTAACGGCTTTGTTTTCCGGGAAGTATGGACGCAGCTGCTCGTCGCTGATGCTATAGAGGTGCTGTTTTTGTTTCTCGCTGTAGTAAGCGATATCCCACGGCTGCAGTTCATCGACACCAAATTCTGCTTTCGCGAAGGCGCGCAGTTGAGCCAACTCTTTCTCGCCCTGAGGACGGGCACGTTTCGCCAGGTCCGTCAGGAAGTCGAGTACCTGCTGCGGGTTTTCCGCCATTTTGGTGGACAGAGATTTAAAAGCGTAGCTTTCAAAGCCCAGCAGCTGTGCCAGCTCGTGGCGCAGCGCGAGGATCTCTTCCATTATCGGGCTGTTGTCCCATTTACCAGCGTTTGGCCCCTGGTCAGACGCGCGAGTGGAGTAAGCGCGATACATCTCCTCACGCAGCCCCTGGTTATCACAGTAGGTCATCACCGGCAGGTAGCTTGGGATATCCAGCGTTAACAGGTAGCCTTCCTGCTGTTTAGCATCAGCCTGGGCTTTTGCAGCCGTCAGCCCGCTTTCCGGCATGCCGGAGAGTTCCGCTTCATCAGTCACCAGCTTAGTCCAGCCCATCGTGGCATCGAGGACATTATTGCTGTAGAGATTGCCCAGCTCAGACAGGCGGGTGGCAATCTCACCATAGCGCAGCTGTTTTTCCTTCGGCAGACCAATACCAGAAAGCTCGAAATCGCGCAGCGCGTTATCGACCGCTTTTTTCTGTGCGGTGTTCAGGGTGGCGTAATGATCGCCGTCACGCAGGTCGCGGTACGCTTTGTACAGACCTTCATGTTGTCCAACCCAAGTGCTGTATTCAGACAGCAGCGGCAGCGTTTGTTCGTAGGCTTCGCGCAATTCCGGGCTGTTTTTCACCGAGTTCAGGTGGCTAACCGGAGAGAAAATACGCCCCAGCACATCGTCAACTTCCGCCAAAGGCTGGCAAAGATTTTCCCAGGTGTACGGCGCGCCCTGCGCAACCACTCGCTCAACGTTTTCGCGGCAATCGTTCAGCGCCTTAGTCACGGCAGGCACGACGTGCTCAGGCTGAATTTTAGAAAATGGCGGCAGTTCGAAGGGGGTCAGCAATGGATTGGTCATTAGCGCGGTCCTGTTGAAAAGAGTGAATGAAGCGCGTATCCGGCGCTGTGCATATTAATTTGTACAATGGGGTTAAGTGTAGAGGATTTCAATGCCAGGCGTTGCGCTTTCGCGGCAGTGACGACTTTTCTGTATACTGTGGTGATACGCTTTATTTTCGCCCGATATTGCGCTGTTTTCGGGCCTACGTTTATAACCTGGAACACGTTTACCCATGCTGAGTTATCGCCACAGTTATCACGCTGGCAACCACGCCGACGTCCTTAAACACACCGTCCAGAGCCTGATCATCGAATCGCTTAAAGAGAAAGAAAAACCGTTTCTCTATCTGGATACCCATGCTGGCGCAGGCCGTTATCAGCTGAGCAGTGAGCATGCCGAACGTACCGGTGAATATCTGGAAGGGATCGCCCGTATCTGGCAGCAGGACGATTTGCCTGCCGAACTGGAACCCTACATTGGCGTGGTGAAGCACTTCAACCGTAGCGGCCAACTGCGCTACTACCCCGGCTCTCCATTAATTGCTCGCCAGTTGCTGCGAGAACAGGATAGCCTGCAATTAACGGAACTGCACCCGAGCGACTTTCCTTTGCTGCGCGGCGAATTCCAGAAAGATGAGCGCGCACGCGTGGCCAAAGCCGATGGTTATCAGCAGCTAAAAGCAAAATTACCGCCGGTTTCCCGTCGCGGGCTGATCCTTATCGATCCCCCCTACGAAATCAAAAGCGACTACCAGGCGGTGGTGACCGGTATTAACGAAGGCTATAAGCGTTTCGCAACCGGCACCTATGCGCTGTGGTATCCGGTAGTTCTGCGCCAGCAAATCAAACGCATGATCCACGACCTGGAAGACACCGGTATCCGCAAAATTCTGCAAATTGAGCTGGCGGTGCGTCCGGACAGCGATCAGCGCGGCATGACGGCGTCCGGTATGATTGTAATAAACCCGCCGTGGAAGCTGGAGCAGCAGATGAACAGTGTCCTGCCGTGGTTGCACAGCAAACTGGTTCCGGCAGGAACCGGTCATACGTCGGTAAGCTGGATCGTGCCGGAGTAATCGCAGTCATCGGTGGAACCTTTTAATTTCAGGTATACAATCGCGAATATTTTGGCGGATGGCGTAACGCTTCTCCGCCCTACAATGAACATGAAGGAGCGGTCATGACCAAGCACTATGATTACATCGCTATTGGCGGCGGCAGCGGCGGTATTGCCTCCATTAACCGTGCAGCAATGTACGGCCAGAAATGCGCGCTGATTGAAGCCAAAGAGCTAGGCGGCACCTGCGTTAACGTTGGCTGCGTACCGAAAAAAGTGATGTGGCATGCCGCACAGGTCCGCGAAGCAATCCACATGTACGGGCCGGATTACGGTTTCGACACCACCATCAATAAGTTCGATTGGGATAAACTGATCGCCACGCGTACCGCTTATATTGATCGCATTCATACCTCGTACGACAACGTGCTGGGCAAAAATAATGTCGATGTGATTAAAGGCTTTGCCCGCTTTGTGGATGCCAAAACCATTGAAGTGAACGGTGAAACCATTACTGCCGATCATATTTTGATTGCTACCGGTGGTCGCCCGAGCCATCCGAGCATTCCGGGTGTGGAATACGGTATCGACTCCGACGGTTTCTTTGAGCTGCCCGCGCTGCCAAAACGCGTGGCCGTTGTTGGCGCAGGCTACATCGCCGTTGAACTGGCGGGCGTAATTAACGGTCTGGGCGCACAAACGCATCTGTTCGTGCGTAAACACGCGCCGCTGCGCAGCTTCGACCCAATGATCGTCGACACGCTGGTTGAGGTGATGAACGCCGAAGGCCCGACTCTGCATACTCACGCGATTCCAAAAGCGGTCGTTAAAAACGCTGATGGTAGCCTGACCCTGCAACTGGAAGATGGTCGTAGCGAAACGGTAGATTGCCTGATTTGGGCGATCGGTCGTGAACCTGCCACCGACAACTTCAACCTGGCGGTTACTGGCGTGAAAACCAACGAAAAAGGGTACATCGTCGTTGATAAATTCCAGAACACCAGCGTGCCGGGTATTTATGCCGTCGGCGATAACACCGGGGCCGTTGAGCTGACGCCGGTTGCCGTTGCCGCGGGCCGTCGTCTGTCCGAGCGTCTGTTTAACAACAAGCCGGACGAGCATCTGGACTACAGCAACATCCCGACCGTGGTCTTCAGCCATCCGCCTATTGGTACCGTGGGCCTGACCGAGCAGCAGGCTCGCGAACAGCACGGCGATGATCAGGTGAAAGTGTATAAATCATCGTTTACCGCGATGTATACCGCTGTCACCACTCACCGTCAGCCGTGCCGCATGAAGCTGGTTTGCGTCGGTCCGGAAGAGAAGATTGTCGGTATTCACGGCATTGGTTTTGGGATGGATGAAATGCTGCAAGGCTTCGCGGTCGCTCTGAAAATGGGCGCAACCAAGAAAGACTTTGATAACACCGTTGCCATTCACCCAACGGCATCTGAAGAGTTCGTGACCATGCGTTAATCAATAAAAAACCGGATGGCACTTTGCCATCCGGTTTTCTCTTATTTACCCTGCATATACGGTGTATATACCCCATTAAGGCTTTCGAGGAATGCTACGATATCGTCGATATCTTCCTGCGGCAGTTCTTTACCCACCTGATAACGCAGCATCAGTTTTACCGCACCGTCGAGCGTAGGCACATCACCGCGATGGAAATAGGGTGCAGTCAGCGCAACGTTACGCAATCCAGGGACTTTCTGACGCAGCTTGTCACGTAATTCATTGGTGACGTTCATGCGGCCAATATCTGCAGCAGTGACCTCGCCGAAATTAAAGTCCTTTTTCAGACCCAATGGCTCAAATGAACGTCCGCCTAAAATAATACCGCCATGACAGGTCGCGCACTTATTATCTTTAAACAACTGATAGCCATGTTTTTGCTGAGCGGTTAAGGCCGCTTCATCACCACGCAGCCATTTATCAAACGGCGAATTTGGCGTAATCAGCGTTTTCTCAAACTCAGCAATCGCATCGGTAATATTATCCCCACTGAATCCCTGCGGATAAACGGCAATGAACTCTTGCTTAAGTTGCGGATCCTTGTCCAGTTTCTGGATAATTTCATCCCAGGATTTAGACGCCATTTCGATAGGGTTCAACGGTGGGCCACCGGCCTGCGCCTGCAGTGTTGGCGCACGGCCATCCCAGAATTGCTCAACGTTAAAGACCGAGTTAAATACCGTTGGCGCATTGATAGGGCCAACCGCGCCGCCGACACCGATTGACGTTTTCCGGCCATCCACGCCGCCCGCATTCAGGGCGTGACAGTGCGCGCAAGAAATCGTGCTGTCGCCGGAAATACGCGGGTCATGGTAAAGCGTAAAACCAAGCGCTACTTTGCGGGCATCGGTCGGGATGCTTTCCGGTATCGGCTGTACAGGTTCATTACGATGCTGCGTGGCAGTATCGTTACTGGCGTAGTACTGCTCACGCTGTTTCGCAATCCAGCCCAGGATCTCTGCTCGCTCCGTATCGCTTACCTTGCCAGCCCAGTGCAGTGCGGTATAACGCGTCGGCGGCATGGTCTCGTACTGCATCACCCACTCAATTTTATTCAGATCGCTTTGCGAAACGGGTTTATCCGCGACCAGCGCCGCACGAACGGCCTCCAGATTGAATGATTTGTATCCCAGTTGAATATCGTAATTCATCAACTGCTTAGCGACGGGAAAAGAAGAATAGAAAGGTAATTCAGCCGAAGGAGTGTGACAATAATCGCATCCTTTTTCACGTAAGAACCCTAGTACTTTATTATTTTCTTCCAGCGTAGAGGCCTGAACATCAGCCTGTTTACTCCGTTGATTATCGTGATACCACACATAACCGGATAATCCAAAATAACAAATCGCGACGCCAGCTATGGCAATCACGGTAAGACGGGTAATGATTTTCATTATTTTACCCTCACCGTTGTGAGTTATTGTGACCCAGAAAATTAGAATAATTAATAGACAGTCTTTGTCAGACCTGACCATCATAGGAAATGAGGGGATTACTATTTTGATAAGTATCAAGCAATTACATGGAGGAGAACTATCGATAGAATAGCCTGTGCCTATTATAGAGTTAAACGTTACCAGGTTGTGTTCACACCTCGTTGCAATCGAATGTTCTGAAAATGGAATATCTTCAGGTTGCGCAGAATTCGGAATTATTCATTATTTTCATTGGGATAGATTTATTTTTTGGATATTGCGCAGCACTAAAATGTGATCGACCGCACGCTTTACTCACCAGATACCGAAGCGAATGTCTACGCTTAATTGACGAGCGGGCAATAGCCTTAATCTTTCAACGTCCATCGGAGGTCTTTCGCATTATGCTCAACCAGAAACTACCCCACGCCCCTTCTGAAGAAATGACGATCGACATCGATCTGCTTTATGAAATGGATCCGTGCGAGTTAAAGCTGGATGAAATGATTGAGGCGGAGCCTGAACCAGAGATGATTGAAGGGTTACCCGCCTCAGATGCGTTAACTCCCGCCGATCGTTACCTCGAGCTGTTCGAACACGTTCAGTCGTCGAAACTGTTTGCCGATAGCAAAACCTTCCCCGACTGTGCACCGAAAATGGATCCGCTGGATATTTTGATCCGCTATCGCAAGGTTAAACGCCACCGCGATTTTGATCTGCGACGCTTCGTCGAGAACCACTTCTGGCTCCCGGAAACGCCCTCCAGTGAATATGTTTCTGACCCGGAAAATTCGCTGAAAGAGCATATCGATCAACTGTGGCCGGTGCTGACGCGCGAACCACAGGACCACATTCCCTGGTCCTCGCTGCTGGCGTTACCGCAGTCATATATTGTGCCCGGCGGACGTTTTAGTGAAACCTACTACTGGGATTCCTACTTCACCATGCTGGGTCTGGCGGAGAGCGGTCGCGAAGATCTGCTGAAATGTATGGCGGACAACTTTGCCTGGATGATTGAAAACTATGGTCATATCCCGAACGGTAACCGTACTTACTACCTGAGTCGCTCGCAGCCGCCGGTCTTTGCGCTGATGGTCGAACTGTTTGAAGAGGATGGCGTACGCGGCGCGCGTCGTTACCTTGATCATCTAAAAATGGAGTACGCGTTCTGGATGGATGGCGCAGATTCCCTGGTACTCAACCAAGCCTACCGTCACGTGATCAGAATGTCGGACGGCTCCCTGCTCAACCGCTATTGGGACGATCGTGATACGCCGCGCGATGAGTCGTGGCTTGAAGACGTCGAGACCGCCAAGCATTCGGGTCGCCCACCCAATGAAGTGTATCGGGATTTGCGCGCGGGCGCGGCCTCCGGCTGGGATTACTCCTCGCGCTGGCTACGCGATGCAGGCCGTCTTGCCAGCATACGCACCACTCAGTTCATCCCTATTGATCTGAACGCGTTCCTCTACAAGCTGGAGAGCACTATCGCCAATATTTCCGCACTGAAAGGCGACAAAGACACTGAAGCGCAGTTTCGCCAGAAAGCCAATGACCGCCGCGATGCGGTGAATCGCTATCTCTGGGACGATGAAAACGGCTGCTATCGCGATTACGACTGGCGGCGCGAACAAATGGCCCTGTTCTCTGCCGCCAGTATTGTGCCGCTGTATGTCGGCATGGCAACGCATGAACAAGCCGACCGACTTGCCAATGCGGTCCGCAGTCGCCTGCTAACCCCCGGAGGGATTTTAGCCACAGAGCATGAAACGGGTGAGCAATGGGATAAACCCAACGGCTGGGCGCCGCTGCAGTGGATGGCGATCCAGGGTTTCAAACTTTACGGCGACGACCATCTCGGGGATGAAATCGCCCGTAACTGGTTGAAAACGGTGAATCTCTTTTATCAGGAACACCACAAGCTTATCGAAAAATACCACATCGCCGACGCCGCGCCGCGCGAAGGCGGCGGCGGAGAATATCCGTTACAGGACGGCTTTGGCTGGACCAATGGCGTGGTGCGCCGACTCATCGGTCTGTATGGCGAACCCTAGCAGCTGACAGTCTGAATTATCAGACCGTCAGTTAATCGCATCGTACAGTTCGGCGTGAATTTTTTGCCATTTCTTGTTCTCTGGGCTTGGCTGCGCGCGAACGCGTAGCTCGGCCTGTTCAAGGTTATACTGCTGACGCGCGACAACCGCCGGCACCGAGCAAAAACTTTGCAGATAGCTTTTATGCAGCGATGTGAGTGACGCCCCATTCGCCATCGCATGGCTGACCGTGGTCATAAACTGCCGACATGGCTTACTCTCACTCATCTGCGAAGGGTAACGCAGCAGCAGCCTCAACACCTCGGTATTGCCTGCCGAGAATGCCTGCTCCGTCCACGCCAGCTTCCAGTCCATCCCGCCCTGTAGGAAAAGTGACGTCACACGGGTGTCGTTGCGCTCGATAGCCGCGCGCATGTTAAAGGCATCCCAGGTGATGCCCATTCGGGTCACCGACTCCCGCGCACCAGGGGCATCACGCCGTGGCTCCTCCTGCACGATTTCAACGGATAGCCCGGAAGACGCTTGTGGCGCTGGCGAAGTGAATAACCAGAACGCGCCCAGCGAAATCACCAGCACCATCACGCCGACCGCTACCCACAACATGCCGGAAATCAGCTGTTCACGTTCTTCCGCCGTGCGCCTGGCCCGCTTCTCCGGCGGATCGATACTGTCTGCGATTTCCTGTTTATCGCCCCCCGCCTGCTCGTCTTTTTGCTTTGCGCTTTCCCAAAACTGGCGAACCATCGCCTCATCGGACTCCAGATACGACGCAGGATTAATGCGCGTACGCCGTTCTCCAAATGCCCGCTGCACAGGGTGAGTAATCTGTCGGTACTGGCAATCCAGCAACAGCAGTTGTACTGAGGTTAGCGGCTGCTGCGCGATAACGCAGTTACGGGCCAGGCGGCAGTCATCCAGGAACATCCTCAGCGTGATACGTGGCTCAACAAACGACATGAGCACCGAGGTATCGTTAAAAATCTCGCTAAAATGCCGAACGAATAACTTCTTATCGACAACCATCAGCGCCAGTTCGCTAAACATCATGCCGTCCAGCGCATCCCGACTTTCCCCCAGCTTCAACCAGCGACGCAGACGTTCACCGCCAAAGTGCTGTTTCAGGAAGCTGTTGAGCGGATGTTGATCCGGCCATACCCGCGCAATCAGCGATTTGAGGGTTAATTCTATTGCGCGAAGCTGACGCTGCGCCCGCATCTGCGCATCCGGCTCTGCACGTTCAATCTCGGTTGGATACTTCAGGAGGGGCTGTTGCTGGCGCAACTGTTCCAGAGAAGCGACAAAGCGCAGCGCAGAAATCAGCTGGTTTTCACTGACGTCCTGGCCATTTTCATATTGCGGCACGCTCTGCTGAAGATGGCGTAGCCGCAACGTGAACTGACTCAATTGCGCGTCATTCATCTGCAACCGCCTGGCGACAACACCCCAACCTCCCAGATTCAATCGCGCCTGGTCAAGCTGCTCGAGAAACCAGCGTGGATCTTTACCCTCTGCGACGCGCACGCCAAGCATCAGTAAAATTTCTACCGAGGCCTGCCGGATTATCCCCAAACAATGTTCGAAGGGTGTACATGTCGCCTGTAATGCGCTATTGGTCATTATCTTCCCTAAAAGGACCCAAAAAGTGCGGCCTCACAATGGTGTGTAGTTATCTTTTTTAAATGCAGCGCTGTGCCACCACAGACTAAAACACATTCATATAGCAAATAAATATGTTTTACAGTGACTTCCGCACAATCATTGAAAATTATTCTGGAGATAAGCCTGTGCCTGTACTGAAAACCTCGCGTTTGATCTGCCGCCCACTCACACATGACGACTGGGTGTTTTTCTTAACGTTACAGCAGAACGCAGATGTGATGCGCTTTGTCGATGACTCGCGTACCCAAGAGGAGATACGGACAGTCTTTGACTCCCGCTTGCCTGAATGGTCTCCCGGCAGTCCACACTGGCTGTGCCTGATCCTGTGCGATAAGGCATCGGGCGTACCGCTTGGGGTAACCGGATATATTCAGGATAAAAATGAATGTGCCGAGGTCGGCTTTCTGCTCACTCCCGAGGCGCAGGGCAAAGGTTATGGCGCTGAATCCCTGCATGCCGTTTGCGATTATGCGTTTACCGCCGGAGGACTACGCCGACTGACGGCCTGCGTCACCGCAGGAAACGATGCCTCACGGCGTCTACTGGAAAAGGTCGGGTTCATTCTCGAAGGCACGCTGCGAGAAAGCTACTGGCTACATCAAACCTGGCATGATGACTGGATTTTCGGCCTGCTAAAACATGAATATCAGCCGCCCAAGCCATCAGGCGTTTTGCTGTAAAAACTGGCTGGATGGCAGCTGGCGTAACGGGGTGTGTTTCTTAAAATAGGTCTCTTTGTACAGAGATTATTATGCCGCTACATTCGACGCAGTTCACGCCCGCCTGTATCGCATTTATTAAGCAATGGCAGGGCCTGTCGCTGGAAAAGTATCAGGACAAAAAGGGGATCTGGGTCATTGGCTACGGGCACGAAATCACCGCAGATGAATCCTTTGATGCCCCAATTATGCTGATGCAGGCCGAAACATTGCTGCTCGCGGATATAAATATCTGCGAGGCATTCATCCATAAGGAAATGCCGCAAATACAAGATCGGTTTCAACAGGAAGCGTTAATTGCATGGATGCTCAGCGTGGGGATTAGCCGGTTTTGCACTGCTGAATTCTGGCCGGGGGCTATTTCACAGCCAGAAACAGTCTGACTGTGAAATATTTTCCCATTATAGGGTGTCGTTTAGCATCATTGCCGCCTGCGTACGGTTTTTTACCTCCAGGCGCTGATACAGCGATTCAAGATGGGCTTTTACCGTTCCTGTGCTGATATTTAATAATCGACCAATTTGTTTATTAGATTCTCCGGCGGCCAGCATCGTCAGAATCTCCCGCTGACGCGCGCTGAGCAATCTGATATTTTGCCCGCCACATTCGGTCGCTGTGATGCAATCTCTGGGGATAAACATCATACCTATCGCGACGCTATTGAGTGCCAGCGTGAAGGTTTCCGCATCAGAATCGCGCGGAATAATGGCCAGCACGTTTAATTGCGTGACTTCCTGTAGCCATTTTTTACGGCAGTCCGTTGCGGTTACCAGCACTTTTACCTTCGCAAAGCGCTCTGCTATCTGTTGCAGTAAGCTACGGCAGAATTCAGCGTCAAAATCTCCATCCAGCATTACTAGTGCATCAGGATTGTCTTCCAGCGTCCGCCAAAGATCATCTGCCTGACTGACACCCTGAACATTCACTCCTGGAATACGCTCTTGCAAAATTACATTCATTCCATGAATAAATATTGACTGCCTGTCAAACATTATTAACTGCATTATTTATCTCCGTCTGAATAAGATATTAGCCTTAACACGCGGAAGGGTATTATCCGAGGGGCAAAATATGAAGTCACCATTTGGCGGAGGCCATTTTACCGATAGACGGAGAAGAAAGAAGCAGACGTTATAAATAGTTACAGCTGAAACCAAAGAATCACACAAAGGATCAAAATCGGAGTCAAATATTCAGAAAATCCTTAATATTTGATGTTCAACCCTGGATTGCTAATATTAATAATAGAAAGTTTATATTCTTAGCTAAAAATAAGGAACTCACGATAACAGACAAATATGTTACAAAACAAAATATCGCATTAAATGATCATTCGGGCATGAGAATGGGGAGGTGATCATGGTTTCTGATACAACAAATCCACTCCCGAAGAAGAATGAACTCTTCAGAACGTTTATCCCCCCTCTCTTTCAGCACCGCTGATCGCAGTATCAGATTCCAAATAATACCGGCTAACGCCACCAGTTATATTTTGACTTCTGATGGCGCGCCGGTTTTCGATTGCTCAAAAGGCTAAGTAAGAGGCGGTCGATTACAGGAACATCCCGCCAGAGACTTCGATACGCTGTGCCGTCATCCAGGCCAGCTCATCGCTGAGCAACGCAGCAATGGCGTCGCCAATATCATCCGGTAACCCAACACGCCCCAGCGCCGTCTGCGATGCAATGTAGGCATTCAATTGCGCATTATCCCGCACGTTTCCGCCGCTAAAATCCGTCTCGATTGCCCCAGGCGCAATAATATTCGCCGTAATGCCGCGCTCTCCCAACTCTTTCGCCTGATAACGGGTTAACACCTCCATCGCCCCTTTCATGGCAGCGTAAGCGCTGTAACCCGGTAGCGCAAAGCGCGACAATCCGGTCGAGACATTAAGAATGCGTCCGCCGTTGTTGATCAGCGCCAGCAGGTTCTGTGTCAGGAAAAAAGGTCCTTTAAAATGGATGTCCAAAAGCTGGTCAAATTGCGCTTCAGTGAACGCCGGATACGGTGCGTTAATGCCAACTCCGGCATTGTTCAATAAATAATCAAAGGTGTCGCTTTGCCAGTGCGTTTGTAGGGTTTCCTGCACCTGTTTGACAAACTGAGGGAAAGTGGAAATATTTCCGACGTTCAACGATAATGCTGCAGCTTTACCGCCAGATTGGCGAATTTCATCCACAACTTGCTGCGCTTCTTTTTCATTGCTGTTCCACGTCAGGATGACACCAATGCCTTTACTCGCCAGCTTTAGCGCCGCGTTTTTACCGAGTCCACGGCCGCCGCCGGTCACCAATGCGATACGTTGCGTCATAAGAAACCTCATTTCAGGTGTTGTGAAGATTGAGACAAAGCTTATTAGGTGGTAGAAAAACAATAAATACCGCTAACTGCGCATTACTGTTTCATTTAGAACAACAATAGGGCATGAGAATGGATAAAATTCACGCAATGCAGTTGTTCATCCGCGTCGCAGAACTGGAGAGCTTTTCGCGCGCGGCAGACACCCTCGGACTTCCTAAAGGTAGCGTATCGCGTCAAATCCAGGCCCTGGAAAATCACCTGGGCACACAGTTGTTGCACCGCACAACCCGCCGCGTTCAGCTGACGCAAGACGGCATGATCTATTACGAACGAGCGAAAGATTTGTTGAGCAATCTCGATGAACTGGATGGGCTATTCCATCACGACCCGGCCAGCATCAGCGGCAAGCTGCGCATCGATATGCCGGTTGGTGTGGCGAGAAATCTGGTGATGCCCCGCTTACCGGCCTTCTTGCATCAGTATCCGGGGCTTGAGCTCGAACTTAGCAGCAGCGACCGCCTGGTGGACTTGATCCGCGAAGGCTTCGACTGTGTGGTACGCGTGGGAACGCTGAAAGATTCAGGGCTGATTGCGCGCCCGCTGGGAAAACTCACGCAGATTAACTGCGCCAGCCCGCAATACCTCGCCCGATTTGGTTATCCGGAAAGCCTGGAGGATTTAGCCTCGCATGCGGTGGTGCACTACTCAGTCAATTTGGGAACACGTGCGCAAGGCTTTGAAGTGGCGACAGACAACGGTGCTAAATGGGTTAAAACCGGCGGCATGCTGACGGTGAACAGTACCGAAACGTATCATGCGGCATGTCTTGCCGGTCTGGGCATTATTCAGGTACCGCGCGTGGGCGTGCGTGATGCCCTGCGCGCCGGTACGCTGATTGAAGTATTGCCGCAATATCGCGCCGAACCATTACCGGTTTCATTGCTCTATCCGCATCGCCGTAACCTCTCCCGCCGCGTACATCTGTTTATGGAATGGCTGACCGGCGTGATGAAAGACTATGTGGACTGACAAGCTATACTGTCCTGAGAATGAACAGAACAAGGATTACTGCCCTGATGACGCAGGAAAAAGAGATTAAACGCCCCATTCAGGAACTTGAGCACGCACCAATCCCAAAAATTGAGACCCTGGAGCGTAACAATACAGAAACCAACGGTAAGACCAACCAGGCGCTGAAAACCGCCCTGACCTTCGCCGATAAAATTCAACGCCAGCCCATGATTGCCCATCTGATTCGCGCCGCGGAGAGATTTAACGATCGTATGGGAAATCAGTTTGGCGCCGCCATTACCTACTTCTCGTTTCTGTCGATGATCCCTATCCTGATGGTGTCGTTTGCCGCCGCGGGTTTTATTCTCGCTTCGCACCCTACGCTGTTGCAGGATATCTTCAGCAAAATCCTGCTCAACGTCAGCGATCCGACGCTCGCCTCCACGCTGAAAAACACCATCAATACCGCCGTTCAACAACGCACCACCGTCGGTCTGGTGGGTCTTGCCATCGCGCTCTATTCCGGAATTAACTGGATGGGAAACCTGCGCGAAGCTATTCGTGCCCAGTCGCGGGATGTCTGGGAGCGGACCCCACAGGATCAGGAAAAAATTTGGGTCAAATATCTGCGTGATTTTGTCTCATTGATTGGCTTACTGATTGCGCTGATTGTTACGCTGTCCATTACCTCCATCGCCGGTTCCGCCCAGCAGATGATTATCTCTGCGCTGTATCTCGACGGCATCGAATGGCTGAAGCCCGCCTGGCGGCTAATCGGCCTGACCATCTCTATTTTCGCCAACTACTTGCTGTTCTTCTGGATTTTCTGGCGGCTACCGCGTCACCGACCGCGCAAAAAAGCGCTCATTCGCGGCACGTTTATCGCGGCACTGGGGTTTGAAGTCATCAAAATGATCATGACGTACACGCTGCCATCACTGGTGCAATCGCCGTCAGGCGCGGCGTTTGGTTCCGTACTTGGACTGATGGCGTTCTTCTACTTCTTCGCGCGTCTGACTCTGTTTTGCGCTGCCTGGATTGCCACAGCGGAGTACAAAGACGACCCGCGTATGCCGGGGAAAACCCACCGCTAATCTTTGTTAACTGCCGGATAACGCTGCGCTTATCCGGCCAACCCAATGCTTACGTCGAAATTCTGCGCATTATCAGAATTAAAATCCAGCCCGTAACTTTTGTTTAACCAAAAACCAGTTTTATCATCCAAGTTTTAAATTATGTGAAGCATTTCATGGAAGTGAAATCTCCAGCCTAAAAATTATCCCCTTTTTGCTCTGTTTTTGACCAATCGCAAGGTTTGTTACAGATTGAAATGTCTCTTTTGCTGTGCGTAATATGACCTTTCGTTCGACCAAAAATAAGAAAATATTATGCAAGCAACAGCCACAACGCTCGACAACGAACAGGAACACACCCCGGTCAACTCGCGCAATAAAGTCGTCGTCGCCTCACTCATTGGCACTGCCATTGAGTTCTTCGACTTCTATATCTACGCCACCGCCGCGGTGATCGTGTTCCCCCATATCTTCTTCCCGCAGGGGGATCCGACCGCGGCAACGCTGCAGTCCCTCGCCACCTTTGCTATCGCCTTTGTGGCACGGCCTATCGGTTCTGCTGTGTTCGGGCATTTTGGCGATCGCGTAGGGCGTAAAGTCACGCTGGTTGCCTCACTGCTCACTATGGGGATCTCGACGGTTGTCATTGGCCTGCTGCCGGGCTATGAAACTATCGGTATTTTCGCCCCGCTGCTGCTGGCGCTGGCGCGTTTTGGTCAGGGTTTAGGACTGGGCGGTGAATGGGGCGGCGCGGCGTTACTGGCGACGGAAAACGCACCGCCGCGTAAACGCGCGCTGTACGGATCATTCCCGCAGTTGGGCGCACCTATCGGCTTCTTCTTCGCCAACGGCACTTTCCTGCTGCTCTCCTGGCTGCTGACCGACGAGCAGTTTATGAGCTGGGGCTGGCGCGTACCGTTCATCTTCTCTGCGGTGCTGGTGATTATCGGTCTGTACGTTCGCGTTTCGCTGCATGAATCCCCGGTCTTTGCCAAAGTGGCTGCGGCGAAAAAACAGGTGAAAATCCCGCTGGGTACCCTGCTGACAAAACATGTCCGCGTGACGATCCTCGGCACGTTCATCATGCTGGCGACCTATACGCTGTTCTATATCATGACCGTCTATTCCATGACGTTCAGCACCGCCGCGGCGCCTGTAGGGCTTGGCCTGCCGCGTAATGAAGTGTTGTGGATGCTGATGATGGCGGTTATTGGCTTTGGCGTCATGGTGCCGGTGGCGGGCCTGCTGGCCGATGCGTTTGGTCGTCGCAAGAGCATGCTCATCATCACCACGCTTATTATTCTGTTTGCGCTGTTTGCCTTTAAACCGCTGCTCGGCTCTGGCAATCCGGTGCTGGTGTTCGCCTTCCTGTTGCTTGGTTTGAGCCTGATGGGTTTGACATTTGGTCCGATGGGCGCGCTACTGCCGGAGCTGTTCCCGACCGAAGTGCGCTACACGGGGGCGTCGTTCTCGTACAACGTTTCGTCGATTCTTGGTGCTTCCGTTGCCCCTTACATTGCCGCATGGCTGCAGGCGAATTACGGCCTGGCGGCGGTCGGTACGTATCTGGCATCAATGGCGGCGTTAACGCTGATTGCGCTGCTGTTAACCCACGAAACCCGCCATCAGTCATTGTGATTTTTTGGCTGTAACCACCGTCTGCGGCCTACGTTGAGCATGAAATGTAGGCCGCAGAAGCGAAGCGTTAGCGCCATCCGACAACGGCAAAAATCACTTCTTCATTTGCGACAAAATGGTCCGGCATTGATTAGCGTCTCCTTCAGAAGGTGAAATCAGCGCCAGCAAGGCCGCCGCGGGCGTCACTAACGTTGCCAGCGCGGCAGCAACCGCACCGCGCGCAATCAGCGGCCCGGCCTTCACACCGGCCTGCGGATTCTTAAAGGTGCCGCGAACATACAGCGGCGAACGTAGGGTAATAATACGAATGCCTTTGCTCTCCGGATCGATGGTTAAATCCAGTTGCTCCGACGCAAAACTCGCCGTACCAGTGACATTAATGACCGCGTTTTCCGTGTCGAAGGCAAAAATCTGCGGGCGGGCTACGCCGTTAACAATATCCAGATTCGCCGCCGCGCAGTTCACCCGCACCTCGTCATCACCAAATATCTGTCCAACAAGATAGTTGCCCAGATTCAAGCCAACAATTTCCATCAGATTCCGGCTGATCAAACCGTCGTTCATCAGCAGCTTCAGGTTGCCATTGCTGTTACCAAGCAGCGCCGCTACCGAGTTTCCGCTCCCGCTAAACCTGGCGTCACCGTTCATTTCACCGAGCGTTTTCTGCATCAGCTCCACATCCGGCATCAGCGCTTTTAACTTCAGGCGGCGAGCCTGGATGTCCGCCTGCCCCCGCATCGGCTTTTTATCCCCTTCCAGATGGATGCTGGAGACAATGCTGCCTCCCGCGAGGCCAAATTTCAGCGGCTGCAGGCGAAGGTCGGCATTTTTCAGGATGATATGGGTGGAGAGATCGCTGATCGGCAGACTGCTGCCGTGCTCAATACGCCGTCCTTTGAAACGTACGTCAGCGTCCATCACGTTCCATTTGTCGGTTTCAAAACGGTCATACGGCAAGACCTTATCCGCGGGCTGGACGCTCTTCTCACCTTTGCGCTGTTCAGATTGTTTGGCCCGCTCCGCCCCTTTGCCTGAATCCACACCGATCAGCGGCCCCAAATCAGCCAACCTCAGTTGGCGTGACTCAACATCCCCTTTCAGCATTGGGCGCGGCTTGCCGGTGGTATAGGCTAGCGTTCCGTGAATATCGCTGTCGCCAATTCGGCCATTAAAATCGCGGTAATCAAAAACAGAGGATTTTTCCGGGTCAATTTTCGCGATCAGATGTCCGTCGGTTTCAAACGGCGGCGTATCCGGGAGCAGCACGCCGGTCAAATCGTACAAATCCCCTAGCGAATCTCCCGAGAATTTAAGCCGCAGATCCGCCCCGCCCATATTCATCGGATCGTTTATCGTACCCATAAACGCCACACGCGTATTACCCGAACGGAAATCAGCCTGAATCGGGAAAGGAGTTCCTTCACCGCGCAGCGCCAGCATTCCGCCTATTTTCCCGCTACCACTTAGCGGTTCCCCGTTATATCGGCCTTGCGCTTTCAGACCAAACACGTAGTCCTCAATGTGGGCGTTGCTCTCTTTACTTTTTGCGCCAGTCACTTCGCTAAAGGGCAACGGCTTACCCAGCGGATCGACCAGGATCTCAATCTCTGACTTCGTCACCTTATCGTTAATGGCGATGCGCCCTTGGTCGAACAGAATGTTATCCAGCCGGAAAGACCAGGCTGATGGCGGCGCTTTGGGATCGCGGTTTTCATCCCCT
This sequence comes from Citrobacter braakii, assembly GCF_002075345.1. Classification (GTDB taxonomy): domain Bacteria; phylum Pseudomonadota; class Gammaproteobacteria; order Enterobacterales; family Enterobacteriaceae; genus Citrobacter; species Citrobacter braakii. The sequence goes on along the minus strand of NZ_NAEW01000005.1, from coordinate 253,863 downwards.
GCCAGGTTAAAGGTCCAGTTATTGTTTTTCTCCGACAGGCGGATAAGCCGTGCATCGGGTTTGACCAGCTTGATCCACGGGAGCCAGACGGTTTTTGTCAGCAATGCCAGTGGGGCGAGCGTGGCTTCAACGCGCGGGAGATGCACCATGGTGACGTCAGGAATGTCCGGCGGGTTGCCGAGGATGATATCCTCAGCATGAACATGCGGCCACGGAACCCAGCTACGCCAGCCGGTTTCCTGTTTTTGGCGTTCCCAAACCACGCCCAGGTCACCCCGTATGGCGAAGGGCCGGTTGAGTTCTGTAGAGACTTTCTGGTTGATGGTCGGTTTGAGCCGGTTCCAGTCAAATGTCGCAATCACGATGATGAGTACGACGATCAACAACAAGAAAACCCCTATTACTGAAGTGGTTATTTTGCCTGTTCTCGTCATGTTTAACCTCCTTACTTTCTTCCTTGCCTGTCCTAAAGATAGTCCAGCAGAGGAAAGGAGGCGCTCTACATCCTTATCAAAGCGACAGAATTACGTCTTCAAGGGTATCCAGAGGCACTGGACGAGAGAGAAAATAGCCTTGCGCAGCGAAAGCCGGTGAGTTTTGCACATCACGCCACTCTTCCAGCGTTTCAACGCCTTCGACAATCACACCGCGGCAATAGCGGTTCATCAGCTGTAACAGCAGCGTAAAGAGATTGCGGCCCTCCGGCGTCTGGCGCAGCATGACAAATAGATCCCGCGCCACTTTGATATAGTCGTAACTCACTTCACTCAGAGCCGAGAAGTTTGCCATTCCGGTACCAAAATCATCCAGCCAGAGCGGGCCAAACTCGCACATTGAGGCGAACGACGATCCCTTCGGCAAGCGGATATGCTCCACCAGTTCAAAGCGCAGCCACGGCAGACATTCGATGATTTTCAGGATTTCGGGATCCTGGCGCATTGCAATCAGCGTTGGCCCGTCGACATTCACGGATGCCAGCAGATCGTTGGCTTTGAAAAACGCCCCTTTTTGTTCAAGCTGTACAAGCTGCTCTTTCACCACATCTACACGATGTCGTACGGCCACTTCGGCGAAATAGCGGTCCGGCGCGATACGTTGGGAGGGGTTTTCAGGATGGCTCACGACGGTCAGCAGTTCAACGGCCATCAGCCGTCCGTTGGTCTGATAAATCGGCTGGTAGGTGTAAGCACGCTCGCACTGCAGCCAATAGCGTCTCTCCTGCAAGTTTTCAATACTCGCATCGAGCGTAATTAGCTGCTGGGTAACCTGCTTTATCATCTGAGATGTCCTGTAAATAAGAGTGTGACTGACCGGACTCGTCAAAGGTTATCGGCGCTCAGGCGAAGAACTTTACGTTCAGCCCTACGCAAAATAGAAACTAAGCGGCAAAAAACGACACAGAACACGTGCTGGCTCAAAAAAATAATGGAACGATGTTTTAATATAGTTGACCACTTAACACCCACAGCGCACACTAACGCTAATTTTTTTCAGAGCAGGTTACGACTATGTCCAGAAAGATTGCCGTGATTGGCGAATGCATGATTGAGCTGTCACAGAAAGGCGCTGACGTTCAGCGCGGATTCGGTGGCGACACGTTGAATACATCCGTTTATATCGCCCGTCAGGTCGATGCTGCGGCACTTTCCGTACACTATGTGACTGCGCTGGGTACCGACAGTTTTAGCCAACAAATGCTGGAATCCTGGCAGAGCGAAAATGTGGATACCTCATTAACCCAACGCATGGAAAACCGCCTGCCGGGCCTCTATTACATTGAAACCGATAGCACCGGCGAGCGCACCTTCTATTACTGGCGTAATGAAGCCGCCGCAAAATTCTGGCTTGAGAGCGAACAGTCCGCCGCTATTTGCGAAGAACTGGCGACATTTGACTATCTGTATCTGAGCGGAATCAGCCTGGCTATTTTAAGCCCGGCAAGTCGTGACAAGCTGCTGTCGCTGCTGCAAGAATGCCGTGCCAACGGTGGAAAGGTCATTTTTGACAATAACTACCGCCCACGTCTGTGGAGCAGTAAAGAAGAGACCCAGCAGGTGTATCAGCAGATGCTGGAATGCACCGATATCGCGTTCCTGACGCTGGATGATGAAGACGCGCTGTGGGGTGAAAAACCGGTTGCCGAGGTGATTGCCCATACTCACGCGGCTGGCGTACAGGAAGTGGTTGTGAAACGCGGTGCAGACTCTTGCCTGGTTTCCATCGCAGGCGAAGAACTCATCGACGTTCCGGCCGTAAAACTGCCGAAAGAGAAGGTTATCGATACGACCGCTGCGGGAGACTCCTTCAGCGCCGGGTATCTGGCGGTACGTCTGACCGGTGGCGATGCCGCTGATGCCGCAAAACGTGGGCACCTGACGGCAAGCACCGTTATTCAGCATCGTGGGGCGATTATTCCTCGCGACGCCATGCCGCAATAATCTGGCGTTCTGGCAGGCCGGATTAGACGTTAACGTCGCGTCCGGCCTGCAGATCACGATTCCCTTATTGCACCGGCGGGATGTCCGTCACTTCAGAATGTGATTCATCCGTTTCTACCGACGTTGCCGCGGCGGTAACCGGCGCCATAATGCTATCCCACGTCGCCTGCAGATCCTTCATATTGAATTCAGGTTCACCCTTCGGCTGCAACAGAATTAACGCCATATCTTGTGACAGTTGCTGACGCAGGTCCTGATTCAGCATCTCAACACTCAGGTTGTTCAGGAAGCTCTGACGTAAACGCTGATACTGTTCAGGCGCAATATCCACGACCTGGTTTTGCAGCGAGCGCAAACGCTGGCTGATCAAAATATCGGTATCGGTGCGACCATAGGTGGCAAACAGCTTCTGCAGTTCCAGATTCTTTTGCGCCACCAGCGCATTAAACTCTTCTTCCGGCAGCCCCTTATCGCGCACTTTGGCCAGCTCACGCGCAACCGTGCTGAGGTTCGCGTTCAGCTTACCGTTCGGTGATTCAACGTTAATGGCACATTGCGCGCGCAGGAACAGCACCCGACAGTCAAAGCCAAGGCCAATGTCTTTGGCATTGTTTTTGGTGAGCTCCTGCTGAATGTGCCAGAACAACGCTTCACGGGCTAAATCAGCGCGCCAGTAACGTAACAGCGCGGCAGATTCACGGATCGGCTGCCACGGCGTATCCCACATAATAGACAGGCGATCCTGACGTACCGCATCGGTCATTATGCTTACGGCCTCTGCACGCAGCGGAGAGAGCGTGGGTACGGGCGCAGGCGTTTCGCGTTTACCTTTTAATTCGCCGAAGGTTTTATTGATTTGATCAGCCACGCTGCGCGCATCTACGTTACCGACGATAATCAGCGTCATCGCATCCGGGGTATACCATTTCTGGTAGAAGGACTGGATTTTCGTCGCATCAACAGGCGTTTTCAGCGGATCGGCAGGATCGTGACCCAGCAGCGTCGATCCCTTCAGACGATAGCGCCACCATCCCTCTTTGGTATCTGACGGCCAGGTTGCAACCATATCTTCGCTACTCAGCGCATGATTGACCGATTCAGGGGTGATGCTCAGATTACCGGAAATATTCGCCAGATAAGAAAGTGACTCTTTCAGCAGATCGTTGCGGCTGTTAGGCAGACTGAGGTTATACAGCGTGGAATCATAGGAAACGATAACGGGCGGCATGGGACGACTGGGATCGAACCCCTGCTGCCACAGAGAACGGGCTTGCGTAGCATCGAGGCCACCGCTTTGCGTCAGCGCGATACGCGGGATCGCATGGCTGAAACCACTCTGTTGTGTACTTTCGGTGAGTGAACCGGTATTGACCAGCAGGCGAACCTCAATACGGTCGCTGGGGCGCTGGGGAGTGGCTAAGACTTGCCACTGTAAACCATTTGCCAGCGTGCCCTGTTGCCACGCCGGGTCAGGCTGGAGCGCATCTGCCTGCACATAGCCGGCAGTGGCCATCATCAGCAAGCCGCCCGCTAAAAGTCGAATTTTTGTGCCCTGCATGTGAACCCCTGATCAACTATCCTGGAAATAAAAAGACAGCCCGCGAGAGGGCTCTCTGAATATGACGTTAAAAACACTTCGTGTTAGACCGCAAGAACATAAAAATGTCACGGAGGAAGTGAAAAAATCCCGACGCCGCCGAATCGGCGGTTTCAGGCACAGGGGTTAATTATGCGCAAACGCCCGCAGTCCTGGAAGGGACTACGGGCATAAGTGGAGAGATTAAGAGGATATTTCGTGCGTTTTGCCATCCGGCGCACGATTATTCAGCACATCATCCAGCTTTTTATGGTCCAGTTCTTTCACCCATTTCGCTACTACAACAGTTGCCACACCGTTACCGACCAGGTTAGTCAGCGCACGGGCTTCAGACATAAAGCGGTCAATACCGAGAATCAGCGCCAGACCAGCAACCGGTAAATGGCCCACAGCGGAGATAGTCGCGGCCAGAACAATAAAGCCACTCCCGGTCACACCCGCAGCACCTTTTGAAGAGAGCAGGAGCACCACCAGCAGGGTTATCTGATGGAAGATATCCATATGACTGTTGGTGGCCTGAGCGATAAATACCGCCGCCATCGTCAGATAGATTGATGTCCCATCAAGGTTAAACGAGTAGCCCGTGGGTATAACCAACCCGACAACCGACTTGCGACAGCCCAGTTTTTCCATCTTATCGAGCATACGCGGCAGCGCGGACTCGGAAGAAGAGGTGCCCAGAACGATCAGCAGTTCTTCACGGATATAGCGGATGAATTTGAAAATGCTGAAGCCGGTTGCACGCGCAATCGAACCCAACACCACAACCACAAACAGAATACAGGTGATGTAGAAACAGATGATCAACTGACCCAACTGCACCAGCGTCCCGACGCCATATTTACCGATGGTAAAGGCCATGGCACCGAAAGCACCGATCGGCGCCAAGCGCATGATCATGTTGATGATGCCAAAAATAACCTGCGAGAAGCTTTCAATCACGTTGAAAATCATCTGGCCTTTGCTACCTAAACGATGCAGCGCAAAACCAAACATAACCGCAAACAGCAATACCTGCAGGATGTTGCCACTGGCGAACGCGCCAATGACGCTACCCGGGATAATATCCATCAGGAAGCCTACGATCCCCTGGTCTTTTGCCTGTTCGGCGTAAATCGCAACCGCTTTGGCATCCAGCGTCGCCGGATCGACGTTCATACCGGCACCGGGTTGCACCACGTTGACGATGATAAGGCCGATGATCAGCGCAATCGTACTGACAATTTCAAAATAAAGCAGTGCAACCGCACCGGTGCGGCCTACGGCTTTCATACTTTCCATGCCTGCAATGCCGGTGACGACAGTACAGAAGATGACAGGTGCGATGACCATTTTGATGAGCTTCACGAAAGCATCACCAAGTGGCTTCATTTGGGCGCCTAATTCAGGGTAGTAATGGCCAAGGAGGATACCTATGGCAATTGCTGTCAGGACCTGAAAGTAAAGGCTTTTGAATATAGAGGTTTTCATAGGGTGTCCTTAAAGTAAAAACCACAGGTCTTGTAAGGTTTTGTTTAACCTGCGGCCTTAAAGTAACACCCACACAACATGACAGAAATGCGCCTGGATCATAATTGATACAGAAATGTTAAAAATTTTGAGCTGGCTCGCACAAGCGAGACCTTTTTTAACTTTTGTAATCAGCGTTTTTCGGCGTCAGATAACGTTCTTCGAAGATATTCGCCGGAACCGGCCGGGCAAACAGGAACCCTTGTGCCACTTCTACCCCCGCTTGTGATAACCATTCGCGTTGCGCTTCGGTTTCGACGCCCTCAGCGATCATCTGCAAATTGAGGCTATGCGCCAACTGAATGATGGCGGAGATCATGCTGCAATCTTCAGGGACGCCATCGACAAACATCTTATCGATTTTGAGTACATCCACCGGGAGCGACTTCATGTGCTGCAGCTGCCGCAGGCCCGCATACCCCATACCAAAATCGTCCAGCGCGATACGCACGCCCGCGTTGCGCAGCGGGCGTAAAATAGCCACAGCGGCATTAGGATCATCAATGTGCCGGCTTTCGGTCACTTCCAGAATCAACGTCCCAGGCTTGATGCGATAGCGGTTTAGCAATTCCAGCAGATCCGACACCATACTCGGATGCATCAGCTGTAGCGCAGACAGGTTCACCGAGAGCGGCAGCATCAGGCCGCGTTCCTGCCAGGCTGACAGCTGGCGACATGTCTCCTCCAGCACCCAGTAACCGACCGTCACCATCAGGCCACAGGACTCAATCCTGTCGATTAACCCTTCTGGCAGCTCCCAGCTTCCGTCTGGCTGCTGCATTCGCAATAATGCTTCTGCGCTCAATACCTTACCGCTGGACATCTCCACCTGCGGCTGCATCCAGAGCGCAAACTGATGGTTATCCAGCGCGGTAAGAATATCGTTCTCTTCCGTCAAACGCTGTTGCGCCTCTTCCATCTGCAACGGGTCAAAGAACTGAATCCGGTTTTTACCCTTGTGACGCGACGTTAACACAGCTGAGAGTGCGCGGTGGTAAAGCTGTTCTGCGGTCAAATCGCCATTAAACATCGCCACCCCAATGTTGCAGGTAGGACGGAGTTGAATACCCTGAATCGGTAATCGCTCGTTAACGATAGTGAGCACTTGCTGACCTAGCGTAATAGCATGCCAGGGTTCTTTCACACCATGTGCGATGATGGCAAAGTCATAGCCGCTCACCTGGGTAAGCACCATTCTGGGGGCCAATACTGACTTCAGCTTTTCAACCAGCGTAAGCAGCAGGATTTCCCGCTGGGTCTCGGATAACACACCCGCGGTATCACGTAGGGTTTCGCAGGTGACAATCATCAGCGCCGTAGTCTGCTGACGATTCACAACCTGCTCCAGCAGCGCCATCAGAAACGACTTGTTGGGCAGCTCAGAAACCGGGAATCGCATTGAATGGTCGCTTTGCTCTTCACTGCGGCGCTGAATCAGTTGCTGATTGAGGTTGTAGCTACGCACCAGCAGGCCAATCTCGTCGTCCTGATGCAGACGCGGCAATGCCAGCTGATAGCCAATCAGATCCTGCTGGGGAATGTCGTTCAGCTCACGCGCTATTTTACGTAATGGATGCAAAATCAATCTGTTAATACACCATGAGATGGCTACCGTGAGTATTAACGAGAGAAGTAAGTAAATGGTCACTAACGTTGAGAGCGTACTCATCACGAACTTGTACATACGGTACGAATCCGCCTGTAGCACCAGATACGCCAGCGGTTGCGGATTCGCTGAACGCTCAAGAGAATAGACCGGCAGCGAAATTTGTACCGGAAGTTCAAACAGGCGAGTCACCGTAACCGGAACCGGGCGTTCAGGAATAAAGCTCATCCGCAGCGCCTGAAACTGATTGGGAAGCACCACATCGGCGCGGCTGACCACGCCTGCTGGTCGAATACTTCTTAAAATAGCTTCTGCTTCGGGAATATCCCCTTTCAGGATCGTGCCCGACAGAGGTTCACGGACGGAGCGAGCGATACTTTCCAGTTGCGTAGCCGTGTTGTAGCGATTCTGCTGGACCAGATGGAACAACAAAACGGTGCAAAAAATAAACACAAACACCATGACAACGGCCGCAACCATTGCCATCTGCTTAATTGTTAACGAGCGACTGACACGCAAACTGACTCTCCACGGATAGACGAAACTGCCGTCAGAGTATACCCGATCGTAGCGGTATTAAGAGAGGCGGTATCTGAAAACTTCCCAGCATGCATTATCCCGACAGGATAGGCACCTGGCGACGAGATTTATCAGCATTTAAGCCGAAAAAGGCCGCAAGGTTCCCCCCTGCGGCCTGGTTCGGGCGCATGTTGCCATCACGGCAGACAGACGCCCGCAAGGTGCATTACTTCCCGTTACGCAGCCAGCTCACAATCAGGCTGGCAATAATGCCAGCGATGATCGGAGCCGCTAAATCGTGCCAGAAGGCCACGCCTAACTGTGCGAGCGTCATATAGCCGCCTGTGTTGCAATGGCAACTGTTCGCGGCTATTCTTAACTTGTCTGGAGTCAAGTTAGCCCCCGTCTTGTTGCCTGGTTTATACCTAACAACGTGCGGGGGTTTTCTCTTTCCAGCAACCTATGCCGCCGGGGATCAAGCCCCCGCAACATTGCGCCTCACCGGGAATTCCCGGCTTGCCGCTGATTCTACGGTAGCCTACTTGCCATATCACTGCGCAATATACGGCTCTGCGTAGCGCCTCGCATTTCACCTGTTTTCTCACCATTACGCTGGAAAGATTCTTGCCAGTTGGCAACATTCCTGCCGCTCTTCAATACAGAAAAAGACATATCTCATTGATATCTATACCTTCATTTTCTGGCACAGCGATTGCTATTTGACTGTGAGCTGTTCTGTTCCGAATCAAAGGAGATATCATGTCTGACTGTCGTACTTACGGATTCAACACCCAGATCGTTCACGCGGGGCAACAACCCGACCCTTCTACTGGCGCGCTCAGTACGCCTATTTTCCAGACTTCAACGTTTGTTTTTGACAGCGCCGAACAAGGTGCCGCCCGCTTTGCGCTCGAGGAGTCCGGGTACATTTACACCCGTTTGGGTAACCCCACCACCGATGCGCTGGAGAAAAAGCTGGCGGTACTGGAAAGAGGTGAAGCCGGGCTGGCAACCGCATCCGGTATTTCTGCCATCACCACCACGCTGCTGACGTTGTGCCAGCAGGGCGACCATATCGTTTCCGCCAGCGCGATTTACGGCTGCACCCACGCGTTTTTGTCGCACAGCATGCCGAAGTTTGGGATTAACGTCAGCTTCGTCGATGCGGCAAAGCCTGAAGAAATCCGCGCCGCCATGCGCCCGGAAACCAAAGTAGTGTATATCGAAACACCCGCTAACCCGACGCTGTCGCTGGTCGACATTGAAACGGTAGCCGGTATCGCCCATCAACAAGGCGCATTGCTGGTGGTGGATAACACCTTTATGTCACCGTACTGCCAGCAGCCTTTACAGCTAGGCGCGGATATTGTGGTGCACAGCGTCACTAAATATATCAACGGTCACGGAGACGTGATTGGCGGCATCATTGTTGGTAAGCAGGAGTTTATTGACCAGGCGCGGTTTGTTGGTCTGAAAGATATCACCGGCGGCTGCATGAGCCCTTTCAACGCGTGGCTGACGCTACGCGGCGTTAAAACACTGGGTATACGTATGGAACGCCACTGTGAAAACGCATTGAAAATCGCCCGCTTCCTCGAGGGGCATCCATCCATTACCCGCGTTTATTATCCGGGCTTGTCTTCACACCCGCAGTATGAGCTGGGCCAGCGACAGATGAGCCTGCCAGGAGGAATTATCAGCTTCGAAATCGCTGGCGGCCTCGAGGCTGGCAGACGGATGATCAATTCTGTAGAATTGTGCCTCCTCGCGGTCAGTCTCGGTGATACCGAAACCCTCATTCAGCACCCAGCGTCTATGACACATTCGCCCGTTGCGCCAGAGGAACGGCTTAAAGCAGGTATTACCGACGGGCTTATCCGTCTTTCTGTAGGTCTTGAAGATCCAGAAGATATTATTAACGACCTTGAACACGCCATCAGAAAGGCAACATTCTGACCATTATGACCTGAACCGACGCCGATCGGTTCAGGTTGTTGAGAATCAAGGCACAACAGTCTGGTAATACGCGCAATCCTGTTTCGGGGAGTGCGCGTATTTTGGGCAGGGGGTTCTATGCAGGACGACACATTACAACTAAGCAACAATACAGCAACCACCGTACCATTCTCAAAGAAAATACCGTTTACGAAATACGACTTTGGCTGGGTATTACTGTGTATCGGTATGGCAATTGGTGCTGGAACGGTACTGATGCCGGTACAAATAGGCTTAACAGGCATTTGGGTATTTATCGTCGCCTTTATTATTGCCTATCCAGCAACCTATATTGTGCAGGATATTTATTTAAAAACATTATCAGAAAGTGAAACTTGTAATGACTATACCGATATTATCAGTCATTACCTGGGAAAAAACTGGGGCGTATTTCTTGGCGTCATCTATTTTTTGATGATTATTCACGGCATATTTATCTATTCCTTATCCGTGGTTTTTGACAGTGCCTCATATATCAAAACCTTCGGCTTAACCGATGCCGATCTTTCACAATCGATAATCTATAAAGTGGCCATTTTTGCCGTGCTGGTGGCCATTGCTTCCGGGGGAGAAAAGCTGCTGTTTAAAATCTCCGGCCCGATGGTGGTAGTCAAAGTGGGGATCATCATCGTGTTTGGTTTTGCGATGGTTCCGCACTGGAACTTCTCTAATATCAGCGCATTCCCTGAAGCATCGGTCTTTTTTCGCGACGTGCTGCTGACCATCCCGTTCTGCTTCTTCTCGGCGGTGTTTATTCAGGTGTTGAACCCAATGAACATCGCCTACCGCAAGCGGGTAGCGGACCGGGTTCTGGCCACCCGCATGGCAATACGCACACATCGCATCAGTTACATTACGCTGATTGCGGTCATTCTGTTTTTCTCATTCTCTTTTACCTTTTCTATTAGTCATGAAGAGGCCGTTTCGGCCTTCGAACAAAATATTTCCGCACTGGCGCTGGCAGCGCAAGTCATTCCTGGGCAAATTATTCATATCACCTCAACGGTGCTAAATATCTTCGCCGTATTAACCGCATTCTTTGGTATTTATCTGGGGTTCCACGAGGCGATTAAGGGTATTATTCTTAATGTTCTGAGCCGCGTTATTGATGTGGAGAAAATTAATCCCCTGGTGCTTACGCTGGGTATTTGCACCTTTATTGTTATCACCCTGGTGATCTGGGTGTCATTTCGTGTATCGGTACTGGTGTTCTTCCAGTTGGGCAGCCCACTTTACGGGATTGTGTCCTGTATTATTCCGTTTTTCCTGATCTATAAAGTAACGCAACTGGAAAAACTACGCGGGCTGAAAACCTGGCTAATCCTGTTGTACGGGATCCTGCTGTGCCTGTCGCCATTATTGAAGCTGATTGACTAATCCGTTTACAGCGCCGTCAGTCACTGACGGCGCTTAACTCACACTCTCCAGTTGATAGCTGCGAATTTTATTCAGTACCGTGGTATGTGACACCCCCAGCGCTTTAGCGATATGCCGCGACGACACATTCTCTTCCACCATCTGTTCAATAAGCTGGCGTTCAGCACACAAAACCTGTTCTTTAAAAGGACGCTCTGTCGGCGTCAGCTCAACAGCAGGCAAATTCACCATCCCTAATTCTTCCCGCGTAATGACATCGGATTCCGCCATCAGCATCAGGCGAATGATGGTATTTTCCAGTTCGCGAACGTTTCCCGGCCAGGTGTGATGATGCAGGGCATCAAAGCAGGCCTTATCCAGAATGATCCGTCGCTGGAATTCCTTCGCGTATTTCTGCACAAAGTGGCGAATCAATAGGCTGATATCCTGCGGGCGCTCCCGCAGGGGCGGAATGGTCAGTGAAAGTACATTGATGCGGTAATAGAGATCGGCGCGCAGCAGACGTTGTTCCACCATCTCTTCCAGATTGGCGTTGGTTGCCACAATAATGCGCACATTGACCGGAATAATTTGCGCCCCGCCAACGCGACGGATCCCACCATCCTGAAGTACGCGCAGTAATTTAGCCTGTAAGCTCAGCGACATTTCACCAAATTCATCGAGAAAAAGGGTGCCTTTATCGGCCATTTCAAACAGCCCTTTTTTGCCTTTACAATCTGCACCGCTAAAAGCCCCTCTCTCATAGCCAAAGAATTCACTCTCCATCAACGACTCAGGTAGCGCAGAGCAGTTGACCGGAATAAACGGATAAAAACGTCGCTGCCCGGAATTATGGATAGCCCGGGCAAGCAGTTCTTTGCCAGTACCCGTATCGCCGCGGATCAAAACGGTATATTTGCTGTCGGCAATTTTTATCGCCTTTTCGATAAGCGAGTGCATGCTCTGGCTGCTACAAATAATGTCAGAGAAATAGCGCGGGCGTTCCGGCTCAGGCGTTGACAGTTCGCTTATCTCTTCACACAGGTAAGCGACGTTAATAATATCGGCGCGCCGGCCTAAACAGGATTGCACGCAGGAAATATCCTGTAACTGGCGGCACCAGGATTTAATCAGGATCCGTCCAGGTGTGACTTTCATGGAGATGATATTGATATCGCAGCAGGAAAATTCCTTCAGGACATCCTCAACCATCGACAGACGATCAATTGTTTTAATATCCCAGCGTATCGTGACCACATTTGCTCCTGACAGTTAGCAACTGCGAAATAGATATTTCTGTGACGAGAGGAAATCTGACTACATTTTAGACGCTGTGGAATAATGTTCTGCCAGAGGACTCACATTGTGGACGTAAAAACAAAATATAAAAAAACCGGAGCACAAGGCTCCGGTTATCAGGTCATAACCCACGTTTATTGCTGTGGATTTTCATCCTGGTCAACAGCGAAACAGGCCACGAGTTGTCCACCGTAATCCTTCAGCTGCGGCTGAAGCTGGGTACACGGACCAAAACGCCGACGGCAGCGGGCATTGAACGCACAGCCCGGCGGTGGATTCAGCGGACTTGGCAGCTCACCGGTCAGCTTGATACGCTCGCGGCGATCGTCCGGGTTCAGGCGTGGCGTCGCGGAGAGCAGCGCCTGCGTATACGGATGACGCGGATTATTGAAGATCTGATCCTTCGTTCCTTTTTCCACACAGCGGCCTAAATACATCACCATCACCTCATCGGCAATGTGCTCTACCACCGACAGGTCATGCGAGATAAAGACGTATGACAGCCCCAGTTCCTGCTGCAAGTCCATCATCAGGTTCAGCACCTGCGCACGAACAGAAACGTCCAGCGCCGAGACCGGTTCGTCGGCAATCACCACGTCTGGATCAAGCATCAGCCCGCGAGCGATGGCAATACGCTGACGCTGACCGCCGGAGAACATGTGCGGATAGCGGTCGTAGTGCTCGGTTTTCAGCCCCACTTTCGCCATCATCGCCAGCGCTTTTTCACGACGCTCCTCTTTACTTAGCGTGGAGTTGATCAGCAGCGGCTCTTCCAGAATCTGCCCTACTTTCTTGCGCGGGTTCAGGGAACCGTAAGGGTTCTGGAACACAATCTGGATTTTCTGCCGGCGCAGCTTCTGCGCCTGCGGGTCGTGCTTAAGCAGATCCTGCCCCTGGTAATACAGCTCGCCGCCGGTCGGGACTTCAATCATCGTCAGCAGGCGACCAAGGGTGGATTTCCCACAGCCCGACTCGCCCACCACCGCCAGCGTTTTGCCGCGTTCCAGGGTAAAGGAGACACCGTCCAGCGCTTTCACCAGGCGTTCCGGGGCGAACATCCCCTTCTTCACCGGGTAGTGTTTTTTCAGGTCAATTGCCTGCAACAGCGGCTGTGGCAAAGCGGCCTTTTGCGTACTCATAGCCCAGGCCTCCCGGCATCATCAAGTGGGTAATGGCATTTCGACTGACGACCGCCTTCCAGCAGGTTCAGTTCAGGTTCTTCAGCGCGGCATTTGCCAGTCGCATAGGGGCAGCGCGGGTTCAGTAAACAACCGGTCGGACGGTCATATTTACCAGGCACCACGCCCGGCAACGAAGCCAGACGCGCTTTATCCTGAGCGAACTCCGGCAACGCGCGCAGCAACGCCTGGGTATACGGATGACGCGGCGCGCGGAAAATATCCTGCGCGGCCCCGGCTTCCACTACCTGCCCGGCGTACATCACAATGATCTTGTGCGCCGCTTCGGCCACCAGCGCCAGGTCGTGCGTGATTAAGACCAGCGCCATGTTCTCTTTTTGCTGCAATTCCAGCAGTAGCTCGATGATCTGCGCCTGAATGGTCACATCCAGCGCCGTTGTCGGTTCGTCGGCAATCAACAGCTTTGGACGACAGGCAATCGCCATCGCGATCATCACGCGCTGGCTCATCCCACCGGACAACTGGTGCGGATAGACATCCAGACGCGAGGCCGGATCGGGGATCCCCACCAGCGTCAGCAGGTCAATCGCCCGCTGAATACGCGTTTTTTTGTTGCCGCCCTGGTGCACCTTAATGGCTTCCATAATCTGGTAGCCGACGGTGTAGCACGGGTTAAGGCTGGTCATCGGGTCCTGGAAGATCATCGCCACTTCCGCGCCCACTAACTGGCGACGCTCTTTCTCAGAGATGCGCTTCAGGTCACGGCCATTAAACTCCAGATTTTCGGCCATAACGCGGCCTGGGTAGTCAATCAATCCCATGATCGCCAGCGAGCTGACGGACTTACCAGAGCCGGACTCCCCTACAATGCCAACCACTTCACCCTGGTTCACGCTGTAACTAATGCGGTCTACGGCACGGAATTCGGACCCCACATCGCCGAAGTGCACCGATAATTTATCTACATTTAATAACGCCATCTCGAACCTCTTACTGCTTCAGTTTGGGATCGAGCGCGTCACGCAGACCGTCACCCATCAGGTTAAATGCCAGCACCGTCAGCAGGATTGCCAGCCCCGGGAAGGTCACGACCCACCAGGCGCTTTGGGCAAATTGCAACACGTCAGAGAGCATGGTGCCCCATTCCGGCGTAGGCGGCTGTGCGCCCATCCCCAGGAAGCCGAGGGCAGCCATATCGAGAATGGCGTTAGAGAAGCCAAGCGACGCCTGAACAATCAGCGGCGCAAGACAGTTAGGAAGAATATTGACGAACATCTGGCGCATCGCACCGGCTCCGGCCACGCGGGATGCGGTAACGTAGTCGCGGTTAACCTCCACCAGGACGGCGGCGCGCGTCAGACGCACATAGTGCGGCAATGCCACGAACGTCAGCGCCAGCGCGGCATTGCCAATCGAGGGCCCAAATACCGCCACCAGCACCAGCGCCAGTAACAGGCTCGGCAGTGCCAGCATGATATCGACCACACGCATGATGACGTTATCGACAATCCCACCAAAGTAACCGGCAATCAGCCCGAGAATCACGCCCATCAGCAGGGAGAGCACCACCACCAGACAGCCGACCAACAGAGACAAACGCGCACCGTACATCAGGCGGGACAGCACATCGCGGCCCACATCATCAGTACCAAACAGATGCGCCATGGTACCGCCTTCCTGCCACGCAGGAGGAGCCAGCAGCGTATCGCGGAACTGCTCTGCCGGGTTGTACGGCGCGAGGACGTTGGCAAAGACCGCAATCAGGATCATCACTACAACGTACACCAACCCAACAACCGCACCTTTGTTGCGTTTAAAATAGTGCCAGAACTCCTGCAGCGGGGTCATGGGCACCGGTGCAGCAATAACTTTATCTTCAGTAACCTGTGACATGATGGCCCCTTACTTCCTATGCCGAATACGCGGGTTCACCACGCCGTACAGCAGGTCTACCAGCAGGTTGACGAGGATAATCATCGTCGCGACCAGCAGTACCCCGCCCTGTACCACTGGATAATCACGGCGTTGTAGCGCATCGATCAACCAGCGTCCCAGTCCCGGCCACGAGAAAATAGTCTCGGTCAGGATCGCCCCAGCCAATAACGTACCGACCTGCAGGCCGATAACGGTCACAACGGGCAGCATCGCGTTACGCAGAGCGTGAATGATGATGACGCGCATACGGGTCAGGCCTTTGGCGCGTGCGGTACGAATGTAATCTTCACCCAGTACTTCCAGCATCGATGAACGAGTCATACGCACAATTACCGCCAGAGGAATGGTACCAAGCACCATTGCCGGCAGGATCATATGCGCCAGCGCATCGATAAAGTTGCCCTCTTCACCCCAAATGGCGGTGTCAATCAGCATAAAACCGGTCAGGGGATTGGAATCATCAAGGAACACCATGTCGCTCACCCGACCGGAAACCGGCGTCAGGTTCCACTGCACGGAAACCAGCATGATCAGCATCATGCCCCACCAGAAAATCGGCATGGAGTAACCGGTCAGCGCCAGGCCAACGGCAGTGTGGTCGAAAATTGAGCCGCGCTTAACGGCAGCAAGTACACCCACCGGAATACCCACCGCAACGGCGAAAATCATCGCGCAGACGCCAAGTTCCAGCGTTGCTTTAAAGCGAGGAACGAACTCTTCCCACACCGGTAATCGGCTTTTCAGCGAGATACCTAAATCACCATGCATAACCCCCCAGATGTAATGGAGGTACTGCTGCCACATCGGTTTATCCAGACCGAGTTCAGCCAACAGTTGAGCATGACGCTCAGGGGAAATTCCACGCTCACCCGCCATGATCATTACCGGATCGCCGGGGATCATATGAACGAAAGCAAAGGTGAGAAGAGTGATACCGATAAACGTGGGGATGACGAGTCCCAAACGTCGGAGAATGAACTGCAACATAACCCGGATTCTCTCTAATGACGCACGGCCTGGAACCGTGAATCTGTATTGCTCACAAATCTTATCTCCCCCTCCAGCGAGAGGGAGATAAAGCATTACTGTCAGGTGGCGCTACGGTGACCCGACTTAACGGTCCGTAGCGCTGCCTGGCTTGCTTTTAATTATTCGACAGAGACGTTTTCGAAGTGATGTTTGCCTAATGGATCAACCACATAGCCTTTCACTTCTTTACGCACTGGTTCATACACGGTGGAGTGAGCAACAATCAGAGCCGGGGCCTGATCGTGCATAACAACCTGAGCTTGCTTGTACAGTTCAATACGTTTGTTGTGATCGTCGGTCGCACGCGCCGGCTGGATCAGATCTTCAAACGGCTTGTAGCACCAGCGAGAGTAGTTGGAACCGTCTTTCGCTGCCGCACAGCTGAACAGGGTGGCGAAGAAGTTGTCCGGATCCCCGTTGTCACCGGTCCAACCCATCATCACCGCCTGATGCTCACCCGCTTTGGCGCGTTTCAGATATTCGCCCCACTCGTAGGTCACTATCTTGGCCTGAACGCCAATTTTCGCCCAGTCAGCCTGAACCATTTCCGCCATACGGCGGGCGTTCGGGTTGTAAGGACGCTGTACCGGCATGGCCCACAGCTCAACGGTAAAGCCTTTATCCTGACCCGCTTCCTTCAGCAGCGCTTTAGCCTTTTCAGGATCGTAGGTGTAGTCTTTAACGTCGTCGTTATAGCCCCACATGGTCGGTGGGATCAGGTTTTTCGCGGCAACGCCAGCGCCCTGATATACCGCTTTAATGATGGCTTCTTTGTTCACCGCGTAGGTCAGCGCCTGACGGACTTTCACGTCATCAAACGGTTTCTTCTCGGTGTTGAAAGAGAGGTAGCCAACGTTCAGACCGGCCTGCTCCATCAGGTTAATGTTTTTATCCTGCTTCATGCGCGCGATATCTGCCGGGTTCGGGTACGGCATCACCTGGCACTCGTTCTTCTGCAGTTTGGCGTAACGCACGGAAGCGTCAGGCGTAATGGAGAAGACCAGACGGTCAATCTGTGGCTTGGTACCCCAGTAACCTTCGAATGCTTTATACAGAATACGGGAGTCTTTCTGGTACTGCTGCAGCTGGAACGGACCGGTCCCAATTGGGTTCAGATCCACTTTCTCCGGGGAACCGGCTTTCAGCATGTTGTCTGCATATTCTTTGGAAAGAATAGAAGCGAAGTCCATCGCCAGGTCAGCCAGGAAAGGCGCCTCCGGGCGAGTCAGCACGAACTGAACGGTTTTATCGTCCACTTTTTTCACTTCGGAGATCAGATCTGGCAGACCCATCCCTTCGAAGTATTCATAGCTACCGCCAGAGACTTTGTGGTACGGGTTCTGGGCATTTTTCTGACGATCGAAAGAGAACACCACGTCATCGGCGTTTAAATCGCGCGTCGGTTTGAAATCTTTGTTGTCCTGCCACTTCACGCCCTGGCGCAGGTGGAAGGTATAGGTTTTACCGTCTTCGCTGATTTCCCACTTCTCAGCAAGGCCCGGGATCACTTCAGTTGTACCGGTTTTGAACTCGACCAGGCGGTTATAGATCGGTACGGAGCTGGCATCATAGGTCGTGCCAGAGGTGAAAAGCTGTGGGTTAAAGCCTTCAGGAGATCCTTCTGAACAATAAACCAGAGTTTTAGCCTGTACGCTTGC
This sequence comes from Citrobacter braakii, assembly GCF_002075345.1. Lineage (GTDB taxonomy): Bacteria > Pseudomonadota > Gammaproteobacteria > Enterobacterales > Enterobacteriaceae > Citrobacter > Citrobacter braakii. The sequence continues at coordinate 235,783 of NZ_NAEW01000005.1, read as the reverse complement.
GGCGCAGGTCATAGCCACCAGGCTCAGACCAAGCTTCAGCATCCCTGACTTCTTCAAGGAAATACTCATTCTTCTGCTCCAAATGTGATGTTTGTTGTTTTACCCTTTGCAGTGGGTTTGCACCGCCTGGCCTTTTTTGTTTTTTACCCGGCCGGGTCGGCGTTAAGAGGATAGGGATTCCGTTCACATAAGCGACTGAGTTGCAGTGCGGATTCTCCATGAAATGCCCCTCATGCCCTACAATCTGTCAACAGAATGTGAAAACGTCAATACAGGTAACCGTGATTTACACCAACGGTGAGAATTCGCAAACAAAGATTAAAAAAAGTGCAGAAGGACATTTTCAGCAGGGAAATTTGTGCTACGCGCACTATGCCAGAATAAACATCTTCATATTTCGCAACATTTGGTGATTAACATTTATGCAAATTATTAAAACTTTCTAAATTAATGCTGCATATCTGAGCGATTAATGCCATGAACGCTAAAGCGCACAGCGGAAAATGCCAGGTTCAGCCATAAGTAGCGCAAAAAAAGTTTCAAGCAAATATAAAAAAAGGCAATGGAATATGTCACAGAATCGTTAACAGTCAGTGGGAAGTGGTGCACAATTTTTGCAGATAAAAGGAAGGTCAATTTTGGTCGGAGAGAGAGGATTACTCGCCACTAATGCAAAAAACCCTGCTCGTTGAGCAGGGTTTTGAATTTGGTCGGTGATAGAGGATTCGAACCTCCGACCCCTTCGTCCCGAACGAAGTGCGCTACCAGGCTGCGCCAATCACCGAATGCGGGGCGCATCTTACTGCTCAGCCGCGCCCCCGTCAATCCCTTAGTATCAAAATGCCATTTGATCGGCGAGAAAGTCAGCAGCCCAATTACTGAGCCGTAACCTTCTTCGCGTCCGGGATACGGCACCAGTTATTATTCTCGTTAATACCGCCATTTGGCGAGGTATAACCGAGGCAACCCAAAATAGTGTCGTACAGTTCCACATGACGACGCGGCACCTTCATATCCGCTTCTTGCTTCAGGTGTGCAAACGCCTTCGCATGGTCTGGGTCTTCCAGATATTTGTCTGACATCCACACCAGCATTGGAACGCGGAACTGCTCTGGCGGAGCCATTTTACGCGGCGTACCGTGCAGGTGCTCACGCTCGTTAATCGACTCACCGTGATCGGCGGCGTAGAACACTATCGCTTTCTTATCCCGCAGTTGATCAAACACTTTGGTAATAAAGTGATCTACATAGGTTACCGAGTTATCAAAAGAGTTAATCATCTCGGCTTTCGAGCAACCGCTATCCACATTGACACACTCCGGCTTCCACTGCGCATATTCGCGGGTGTAGCGCTGCGTGTAGTTAAAATGCGAACCTTTGGTATGCAGAATAATCAGACGTTTGCCATCATCATCAGTCGGTTGCAGAGACTGCTGCATTTCGGTAATCAACAGCATATCGTCAACGTTCTTGCCACGGTTACGCGGCTCTGCGCCAATCTGCTCTCGGTAAGCGATGTTCTCCGCCATGGTATTGCTGTAGAACCACATCTCGCTTTGCATCGCGTAGAGGTCTGTCTTGAACCCTAACTGACCGAGCACGGAAAAGACGTTTTGTTCTTTCAGGGTACGCTGCGGGTTTTCTTCCGCCCCACCTTCACGCACAAACATACAGCGCAGCGAAAGCTTGGTCGCTGTGTCACAGGAATATCCACGGAACGCGGCCAGGTTTTTCTCCTGGGCGAGCCTTGGCGTGGTATTTCGCTCATAGCCAAAAATCCCCATATGGTCCCAGCGGGTGGTTTCGCCGATAATAAAGACCACATAGGTGTCGTCGAGGTTCTTGGGCTCAACATAGGTAAATTTCTTCGCCGGGTTCATCAGCGATTTGTTGTCTGAGGATTCATCCACCTGTGCCCAGGCGTACAAACCCAGCGCAGAGAGCCAGTTTGACGGCAAATAAGAGTTCGCCACAACCCCGCCATAGCTGGGTAAATCGATACCAGTTTCTCGCTCCACGCTTCTCTGTTGCATGCTCAGCAGGCGAATTGGTACCCATACCATCAGGCCAGCTAACAAAACCACCGCTACGCTACGCCACCTCATGCCCGGTGTACGAATTTGTCTCATCAACGTGTAGCGGCAGCGGTTACTCCAAATCAGCACCAAGGGAATAATACTGACCGAAACCAGCCACACGATGAAATGCCAGCCGACGACTTCTTTCGATAAATCAATATCCGTGGTCATTACGGAGGCGATAATACCGTAACCAATTACCACGTTCAGGAAGGTCATATAATAACTGGCGCCGGCAGAACACAGCACCAAACAGGTTGCCAGGACACGCCAGGCGCGGCGGCCAAACAAAGAGAGAAGTCGTAGTAAAAAGAAGGTCACCAGCACAGTGCCGGCCAATTCAACAACCGCGGAAAGTCCTTTCCAGACGGTAAAATCGTGCGCATATCCGCTAAAACGACGGAAAAATACAGCACAGTTCATAAACAAACCGATATAGATTGCCAGCAAGAAACTGAGTTTCTGCTGCGTCATCGACTTAATGTATCTCATGCAAACAAACCCTGGAAATCGGGATAAAAAACCCTGAGCAGCGATCAATCAGACCTGACAGAGGAAAAATGCGACAACAGCAGAGGTGAAATGTCTACGGGCGCGGGTAAGTAGACCACAGGAGGGAGCAAAAGTGCTTATAGAGAATGAAAATGGCGCATAAATTTTTGTAAATATATGCGCCAGGTATTAATCATACTACTAATAGATTTAGGCGTGCGCCTCGGTATAGACGCTACGTTGTGGCTGACGAATAGTGGTAGAAAGCGCCAGCGAAATGATTAACAGCGCAAAGATGACGCAGAAGGTCACATAGAACCCGCCAAACAGCGAGGCGATAATGGAACCGCAAATGCTACCGATACCGAAGCCCAGGTAAATAACACCGTAGTTTTTAGCCAGGTTATTCAGACCGAAGAACTCGCTGACCAGTGACGGGAATACGGTGATGGTACCGCCAAAGTTAAATGCGACACAGGCAATTGCCATAAAGAAGGTTACGTCATTCAGCGGCGCGAACAACAGTGCAGCCATACCGACCAGAGAAACAACCTGACCAATGGTGATCACGCGAATACGAGAGATTTTATCGGACAGAATCCCCAGCACCAGACGACCCGACAGGTTCGCGATAGAAATGACGGTAACCGCATTCGCCGCCGTCGCCACATCCATATGCGCCAGGCTTTGTGCGATATCTTTCGCCACGCCAATGACGTACAGACCGCTCATACACGCCGTCAGGAACATGACTGCCAGCATCCAGTACTGCGGTTTGCGCATGGACTGCGCCAGGGTGTAGTCGTTCTCAACTACGCCATTCTTCGCTTTCACTTCCTGATTCGGCGCATCTTTCATCAGCGTGGAGCCAAAGACGATCATCACCAGTACGATTGCGCCCCAAATCATGAAGGTTTTTTCCAGGCCCACGGTGCTCAGCAGTTGGCTGTCGATAAATTTAAAACCGAGGCTGCCAAGGCCATAAGAACCGATGGCAAAGGCGGAAATCAGCCCTTTACGCTCAGGGAACCATTTTACGCAGTTGGAAAGCGTTAACAGGTAACCTGCACCATCCGCCAGACCAACCAGCACACCGGCGCTCAGCCACAGCATAATCAGGCTGTTGGAATGGGCGGTTAAGAAGAAACCGACGCCGAGTAAAATACCGGAGGCCATGGTGACGCGTTTCACGCCAAAACGTTCCTGCAGCTTGCCGGCAACGGAAGAGGAAATCGCCAGCCCGAGGCTCAGCAGGCCAAAGGAAAATGCCACCTGACTTACCGGCGCATCGAGCTTAGAAGAGAGCGCGCCATTAAACAGGCTCCAGGTATAAACAGAACCTAAAGCAAATTGGGTAATAATCGTGCCGATCAGTGTTAGCCAGCGAGTGCGCTGATAATCAGAAGTTTTCATGGCAGTCTTCCTGCATAAGCAAAATGGGAAATTCTCTGCCAACAACCATACCGAAGCGCTTTTATGGCCAGGAGAAAACGGCATGAAATGCCACCAGGACGGAATGAAATGCCTGGAATGCGGAATGAATGACGAGACAAAAAGTCGGGTTACTGGATTTTATCGTAAGAGTTAGTACACGCTATCGCTGAGGGGCGTGTGATTGCTGTTCTCAATATGTAACGGAGATGTTTATATGATGATTGTTTGCGTTAAAATTTGGCACTCACTCCCATGGTGTACATATAGTCGCTGTTATTGGTGCTATTTTCCGCCTGCGAAAGCGCCGCGTAAGCCGCCATGTGCCGGTTCAACAGCATATCTGCGCCAACGGTAACATCCAGCCAGTTACCGTCTTGACCCGCCGCCGTCATGCGACTGAGGCCCGACTGCGCTTTCCAGATATTCTCGCCAAACTGCTGGTTATAGCTGATTTGCGCCCATGGTCGCACATCACCGAACTGAGAATTGACTCGCCAGCCTAACGTGCTGACGCTGGCATGCCACAGCGGATCGTTCTGCGTTACCGACGTCACGCTATCGCCAAATTCGTTGTAAGTAGACGTGGTCGAACCGTCATAATGCAGCGCGGCCACCGGACCGGTCATCACCTGCCTTGAAAGCGGAAAGTTCCAGCCCATACTCATGCCGCTGGTCGCATCCATAGGCGTTTCATCCGCCAGATTCACCACGGGACCCGCCACGTTTTGAGTGGAGCGAATACGTTCTTCCAGAATGTCGTTATAACGTGGTTGGTGATCGCTGTCCCATGTATAACGTTCAGCCGTATGCCCTGACATCGCATCAACGATATATTCTTGTTGCCAGCCATATGCTGTATTGATGAACAGCGCACAAACTACGACGCTCGCCAGAGTTAACCTTTGGCGACCACTACTGTTTCTTATAATCATCAACGCGACTCCAGAAAAGAGCCGAATTCGGCGATATTATTGTCATTGTGTGAAGGATATCGGGCCCATCAGGCCCTGTATTAAATATTGTCTTTTTAGCTGGCGCGTCAAGGCGGGCCGAATGAAATTTTTACGCCAGTAAAAACAGCGAGGAAGAATATGCAGCGTTGCGGATGGGTCAGCCAGGACCCACTTTACATTGCCTACCACGACAAGGAATGGGGCGTCCCCGAAACAGATGGCAACAAGCTGTTCGAAATGATCTGTCTGGAAGGCCAACAGGCCGGTTTATCGTGGATCACCGTGCTAAAGAAACGGGAAAATTATCGCCACGCCTTCCACCATTTTGACCCGGAAAAAGTGGCGGCCATGACCGAAGAGGATGTGGAAAGACTGGTACTGGATGCCGGCATTATTCGCCATCGAGGAAAAATTCAGGCCATTATCGGCAACGCTCGCGCCTTTCTGACCATGGCGCAAAACGGAGAATCGTTTAGCGAGTTCGTCTGGTCATTTGTTGATAACCAACCGCAAGTGACCCGCGCCGCCAACCTGAGCGATATTCCCACCTCTACACCTGCGTCAGATGCACTGTCTAAAGCGTTAAAAAAACGTGGATTTAAGTTTGTCGGCACCACCATTTGTTACTCCTTTATGCAGGCATGCGGCCTGGTCAACGACCATGTCACCACCTGTATCTGTTACCCGGGAGAACAACATGATTCGTGAATCAAAGGCTGACGATCTACCGTCGATTCTGGCGCTGTGGATGGAAAGCACGATCCATGCCCATCCGTTTATCGAAGAACGCTACTGGCGCGAAAGTGAATCCATCGTGCGGGATGTTTACCTGCCAGCCGCACAAACCTGGGTATGGGAAGAAGAAGGGGTGCTCAAAGGCTTTGCCAGCGTCATTGACGACCGCTTTCTCGGCGCGCTGTTCGTCGCGCCTGCCGCCATCAGAAGCGGGATCGGCAAAGCGCTGGTGCAGCATGTACAGCAGCGCTTTTCGTTACTCAGCCTCGAGGTCTACCAGAAGAATCAATCAGCGGTGAACTTCTACCATGCGCTGGGTTTTCGCATTGAAGATGGCGCATGGCAGGAAGAGACTCACCATCCCACGTGGATTATGGGCTGGCAGGCGGATCAAACGCCGTAAGCGTCAACGTTGGTCCGCTGTATTTTTCGAGCCACGCCAGCGCAGTGTTGCCCGCACAGCCATTCCCCAGCTTCGAGCTGGGGAGATCTTTGGTCAGCACGTTGACGGCGCCATTTTTACAAATACCGTTGGCGGCAAGATCCAAATCAGGCCAGGCGCCCTCATGAATACAGATGACACCGGGTTTAATTCCCGTCGTCACGACCGCTCCCGCCAGAACGTGCCCACGCTGGTTCCACACTCTGACCGTGTCGCCATCCGCAATACCGCGCGCTTTGGCATCCTGCGGATGAATCGTGACGGGCTCACGATCCGCTACCGCATACTGTTCGCGCAACGCGCTGTAATTTAGCTGACTGTGCAAACGGTGCGCCGGATGGGCGGAAAGCAGCTGTAACTGGCCCGGCTCGGCGTTACCGAACCACTCATCCGGCTCCAGCCACATCGGATGCCCCGCACAGTCCGCGTAACCGTAACCGGCAATCCTCGCGGAGTAGATTTCAATTTTACCGCTGTCCGTTTTCAGCGGATGCGCCTGTGGGTTGCGGCGAAAATCCGCGAAACGGATAAACTCCGCGCTGGCGGCGTTTTCCGGCATTTCGATCAGCGCATTCCGCTGCCAAAACTCGGTGAATGGCGGCAATGTCACCTGCTGGCTAGCCCCACGCTGCCCGGCAATGTTGTAAAAAGTCTCCAGCCATTCCAGCTCGCTTTTGCCTTCGGTAAATCGCTCATATCCGCCCTTCTCCCAGCGTTCACTCAGCTCGGCAAAGACATCAAAATCATTTCGCGCTTCAGCCTGCGGCGATACAACCTGCTTCATCGGCACCAGATGCTGGTTGCTGTAATCGCCGGTCATGGTCAAATCATTACGCTCAAAAGACGTCGTCGCCGGCAGCACGATATCGGCATGCTTCGCTGCGGCTGTCCAGAAACACTCCGAGATAACCACCAGCTCCGGTTTTTGCCAGGCGCGAATCAGACGGTTGGTGTCCTGATGATGGGTGAAGTTGGCGCCGCCCGCCCACCACAGCATACGGATGTCCGGGAAATGGCGGTCCATACCGTTGTGCTGATAAAAACCACCGGGGTTCTCCAGCGCTTCAACAATTCGCGCCACCGGGATTTTATCTACCGCGTCGGTACCGTTTTTAACGCTGCCCTGCATTGAAGCCAGCACCGCAGCACGGCGCGTTGGGTTGCCGCCGTTGGCAAAATGGTACGACAGCCCAAAGCCGCCGCCAGGCGTCCCGATTTGCCCGAGCATGGCGGCCAGCGTGACAATCATCCAGTGTTTCTGCTCGCCATACTGCTGGCGTTGCATACCCCACCCCGCCATCAGCATGGTGGTGTTTTGGTGAAATATCGCCGCAAGTTCACGTATTTTCGCCGCCGGAACACCACAAATTTCAGCGGCCCATTCTGCCGTTTTTGCAACATCGTCAGATTTGCCCAGCAGATAGTCGGCAAAACGGTCATATCCGGTCGTACACCGGGCGAGAAAGTCCGCGTCGTGCCAGCCGTTTTCCACCAGCGTATGCGCGATACCCAGCATCAGCGCCACGTCGGTCCCCATATGCGGAGCGATCCATTCCATCTTCTCGCCAAAGAAATCGACGCTTTCCGATCGCATCGGATCGATACAGATCAACCGCTTCCCGCTGCCACGCAGTGCCTCAAAGTAAGCGAGGCCCTGCTCGTCGGAGGCGTTCCAGGCAATTTTCAGGGTATTCAGCGGATTGGCGCTCCATAACACCACCACTTCGCTGTTCTCCAGCACCACCGGCCAACTGGTCTGCTGCTGGTAAACTTCGTTACCGCCCACCACGTACGGCATGATGGCCTGCGCAGCGCCTGTCGAGTAATCCCCCAGATGCCCGGTATAACCGCCCGCCAGCGCCATATAACGCTGTAGCAGGGTTGCGGCTTTGTGTAACACGCCGTTGGAACGCCAGCCGTAGGAACCGGCAAAAATCGAGGCCGGCCCGTAGCTGTCACGGATGCGTTTATGCTGCGTATGGATAAGATTCAGCGCGTCGTCCCAACTGACACGAACAAATTCATCCTGCCCGCGCACTCCCTGCGGATTATCCGGCGAGGCGAGAAAGCCTTTACGCACCATGGGAAAACGTACCCGCGTTTTACTGTGTACCTGGTCGCGCACCACGGTTTGCAAAGAGTTGGGATGGGCGGTGGGCAGCGCGCCGCGAGAGGAGAAAACCGTCTCGCCATCGGTTTCGACGAGAATAGGTCCCCAGTGGGCGGCGGTTAACACCGAGTAATGTGCGGGTGAATTAGCCAAGATGGCGCTCCTGAATGCGATGTGACGGCTTATTTATTATGCCGTTCAATGTTACTTACAAATTTCAGAGTCTTCCCTGGAATTTTCTTCATGTTCACACGTCATAATCAACCGCCACGGTCGCTGTGGCAAAGAAGAAAAAGTCATTAAGGAATTAAGATGAAGAAACGTGTTTTTGTTATTGCTGCCATCGTGAGCGGCGCCCTGGCGGTTTCTGGCTGCACAACAAACCCTTACACCGGCGAACGCGAAGCGGGTAAATCCGGCATTGGCGCGGGTATTGGCTCTCTGGTCGGCGCGGGTATTGGCGCACTCTCTTCTTCGAAGAAAGATCGCGGCAAAGGCGCGCTGATTGGTGCGGCGGCTGGCGCGGCCGTTGGCGGCGGTGTCGGCTATTACATGGACGTGCAGGAAGCAAAACTGCGCGACAAAATGCAGGGAACGGGCGTCAGCGTGACGCGCAGTGGCGATAACATCATCCTGAATATGCCAAATAACGTCACCTTCGACAGCAACAGCAGCAACCTGAAACCTGCGGGTGCCAACACCCTGACAGGCGTGGCAATGGTACTGAAAGAGTACAATAAAACCGCCGTCAACGTGCTCGGCTTCACCGACAGCACCGGCAGTCAGGATCTGAATATGCGCCTGTCGCAACAGCGCGCGGACTCCGTGGCCAGCGCCTTAATCACTCAAGGCGTCGCCGCTAACCGTATCCGCACTCAGGGTATGGGCCCGGCAAACCCGATCGCCAGTAACAGCACGGCGGAAGGTAAAGCACAAAACCGCCGCGTAGAGATCACCTTAAGCCCGCTCCAGTAACGTTTTGTGCCGGATAATGGCAGCGTCTTATCCGGCATGAAGCACTTGCCATCGTTGATTTTCGCGTTAAGGTGTTGTCACCAAATTTAGGGAAATCAGCGATGAGCAAATCAACACGGGCAACCATCAGCGATGTGGCGAAAGCCGCAAAAACCGGCAAGACCAGCATTTCACGCTACCTCAACGGTGAAAAGCACCTGCTTTCCGACGCGCTACTGGCCCGCATTGAACAAGCCATTGCCGATCTCGACTACCGTCCCAGCCTGATGGCAAGAGGCCTGAAACACGGTCGTACCCGTCTGATTGGTCTGATCATCGCCGATATTACTAATCCCTACTCCGTCAACGTGTTAAGCGGGATTGAAGCCGCCTGTCGCGATAAGGGCTTTACCCCGCTGGTGTGTAACACCAACAACGAAGTGGATCAGGAGCTGCATTATCTCGACCTGCTGCGCAGCTACCAGGTCGAAGGGATTGTGGTCAACGCCGTTGGAATGCGCGAAGAGGGGCTGAACCGCCTGCAACAGTCTGCGCTACCGATGGTACTGATTGACCGTAAAATCCCCGATTTTGCCTGTGATATGGTCGGGCTGGATAACACCCAGGCGGCAACGGTTGCCACTGAACATCTGGTCGAGCAAGGTTTTGAAGCCATCCTGTTCCTCAGCGAACCGCTGGGCATGGTGAATACCCGCCGCGAACGCCTGAGCGCTTTTCGCGCCACGCTCGCACAGTACCCCGGCGTTATCGCGCAAAATGCCGAAGTCCCGCTAACGGACAATACGCAACTGGATGACACGCTGCGCCAGTTTCACCAGCAGCATCGGGGGATGCGCAAAGCCGTTATCTCTGCCAACGGCGCTCTCACGCTGCAGGTTGCCCGCGCCCTGAAGCGCATTGGCCTTAACTGGGGCAGCGATATCGGCCTGCTCGGTTTTGACGAACTGGAATGGGCGGAGCTGGCGGGCGTCGGTATCACCACGTTGAAACAACCCACATGGCAGATTGGCTACACCGCCGTTGAGCAGGTTGTACGCCGAATTGATGGCGGCTCTGCTGCCATTCAGGAACAGGTATTCTCCGGCGAGCTGATCGTGCGCGGCTCAACCGCCCGTTAAATTTCCTTCGTGATGGTGATCATAAATTCGACATCATGAGCTTTTCTTTGGAACCGGTTCCATCTAGCGTTATAACAAGAATGCTAGTCTGGAGTTTCCATGAAAAGAAAAATTATGGTGGTTACCGCCGCCTACGGCTACGACCAGGTGCGGGCCGCAGGCGGGCAAACGGCAATGTTGCCCATCATTGCCGAAGCCGGTGCTGACGGCGTCGAAATCCGCCGCGAGTTATTAACCGACGCCGAGCTGAAAACGCTGTCCACAATGGCCTCTGCAATCGAACTCTTCGGCCTGCTGGCCTGTTATTCAGCGCCTGAACCGTTATTCCTTGAGGATGGGAACCTGAATCCCCGACTTCCGCAGCTCCTCGAAGAAGCGCAGGCCCTACAGGCGCTGTGGTTAAAAGTCTCTCTCGGTCATTTTTCCCATACCGAACAGTTCGACGATTTACGTGAATGGCTGGACAACAGCGGCATGGAGCTGGTTGTGGAAAACGATCAGACCGCCTGCGGACGCCTGCAGCCGATGCAACGCTTTAATGAAGCCTGTCAGACGCAAAACCTGCCGATATCTCTGACTTTCGATATGGGCAACTGGCTGTGGGTTGGCGACTCCCCGGAACAGGCCGCGCAGAACCTGGCGCCAACCGTCGGATATATCCATGTCAAAGCCGCAGTTACGCATCGCGATAGCTACCGTGCCGTACCGCCTGATGAAGCAGATTCACGCTGGCTGGCGCTGTTAAAAACGCTGCCCAACGATGTTCCGCGCGGTATTGAGTTCCCCCTGGAAGGGCAGGATTTGACGGCGGTTACCCGCCACTACGTCGAGCTGTTACGCGAGGAGTAACACATGAAAAATTCACTGGATGCGGTCACTATTGGTGAAGCGATGGCGATGTTTGTCGCCACGCAAACCGGCGAACTGACGGATGTAGAGCAGTTTATCAAGCGCGTTGCAGGCGCTGAACTCAACGTGGCGACCGGTCTTGCTCGTCTGGGCCTGAAGGTCGGCTGGGTGAGCCGCGTAGGCAACGACAGTTTTGGTCGTTTTATCGTTAAGTCGCTGGAAAAAGAAGGGATAGATGCGCAGGGAGTTACCCAGGACGGGCGTTACGCTACCGGCTTTCAGCTTAAATCTAAGGTCGAAAATGGAACCGATCCCATTGTGGAGTATTTCCGCAAAGGGTCCGCCGCCAGCCACCTCAGCGTTGAGGATTATCACGAGGACTATTTCGCCAGCGCGCGCCACTTGCACCTGAGCGGCGTGGCGGCGGCGCTTTCTGCCAGTTCCTATGAACTACTGGCGCACACCGCCCGCACGCTGAAAGCCCAGGGGAAGACCATCTCGTTCGACCCAAATTTGCGTCCGGTACTGTGGAAAAGCGAAGCCGAAATGGTGGAAAAACTGAACCGGCTGGCATTCCAGGCTGACTGGGTTTTACCTGGATTAAAAGAGGGGATGATTTTAACCGGCCAACAGACGCCTGAAGCCATCGCCGACTTTTATCTGCGCCACGGGGTGAAGGCCGTGATCATCAAAACCGGGGCTGATGGTGCCTGGTACAAAACAGCCAGCGGTGAACAAGGTTGCGTTGCACCGGTAAAAGTCGACAACGTGGTCGATACGGTCGGCGCAGGCGATGGCTTTGCCGTAGGCGTTATCAGCGCCCTGCTGGAAGGCCGTTCGCTGCATCAGGCGGTGACCCGCGGCAATAAAATCGGCGCACTGGCCATTCAGGTTCAGGGCGACAGCGAAGGATTACCCACACGTGAACAATTAGGGGAATAAACTCCCGGCCAACTCTGTCTCTGTACCCTACATACAGAGGCGGCGTATCAGCATAACCAGAGGGCAGTCTATGAATAGCTCAACTAATGCAGCAAAACGCTGGTGGTACATTATGCCAATCGTGTTTATCACGTATAGCCTGGCGTACCTTGACCGTGCGAACTTCAGCTTCGCCTCCGCCGCCGGTATCAACGAGGACCTCGGCATTACCAAAGGGATCTCTTCCCTGCTGGGCGCTCTGTTTTTCCTCGGCTATTTCTTCTTTCAGATCCCAGGCGCGATTTACGCAGAACGGCGCAGCGTACGAAAACTGATTTTTGTCTGTCTGATCCTCTGGGGCGCATGCGCGTCGTTAACCGGTATGGTCAGCAATATTCCAATGCTTGCCGCCATCCGCTTTATTCTTGGCGTCGTTGAAGCCGCGGTGATGCCCGCAATGCTGATTTATATCAGCAACTGGTTTACGAAATCCGAGCGCTCGCGCGCTAACACTTTCCTGATCCTCGGTAACCCGGTTACCGTCCTGTGGATGTCTGTGGTTTCCGGTTATCTGATTCAGGCGCTGGGCTGGCGGGAAATGTTTATCATCGAGGGCTTCCCGGCCATCATCTGGGCGTTCTGCTGGTGGGTATTGGTAAAAGACAAACCGTCTCAGGTCGGCTGGCTGTCAGAATCTGAAAAAGCCGCCCTTCAGGCGCAACTGGAAAAAGAGCAGCAAGGCATCAAAGCCGTGCGTAACTATAGCGAGGCCTTCCGCTCACGTAACGTCATCCTGCTGTGCATGCAGTATTTCGCCTGGAGTATTGGCGTCTATGGTTTTGTCCTGTGGCTACCGTCGATTATCCGCAACGGCGGCGCAAATCTGGGCATGGTAGAGGTTGGCTGGCTGTCATCCGTACCTTATCTGGCGGCGACGGCAGCGATGATCCTCGTCTCCTGGGCCTCCGATAAGCTGCAAAACCGTAAACTGTTTGTCTGGCCGCTGTTATTGATAGCCGCTTTCGCTTTTATCGGCTCCTGGGCCGTGGGTGCAGACCACTTCTGGATTTCTTACACGCTGTTAGTTATTGCGGGTGCGGCAATGTACGCCCCATATGGCCCCTTCTTCGCCATCATCCCGGAAATGCTGCCGCGCAACGTCGCCGGGGGTGCAATGGCGCTGATTAACAGCATGGGCGCGCTAGGCTCATTCTTTGGTTCATGGTTTGTCGGCTACCTCAATGGCGCAACCGGCAGCCCATCCGCCTCGTACATTTTTATGGGGGTAGCGCTTTTTGTCTCAGTATGGCTAACTTTAATTGTTAAGCCTGCTAATAATCAGCAATTACCTATTGGCGCACGCCACGCTTAAATTTTAACTTACGGAGATTCGCATGAAGCCGTCCATTATTCTCTATAAAGCGTTACCTGACGATTTACTGCATCGCCTGGAAGAGCATTTTACTGTGACTCATGTGCCTAACCTGCGCCCGGAAACGGTCGCACAGCACGCCGAGGCTTTTGCCAACGCGGAAGGTCTGCTGGGTTCTAGTGAAGCCGTCAATACCGCCCTACTGGAGAGAATGCCCAGGCTACGTGCGACATCCACGATTTCCGTAGGCTATGACAACTTCGACGTCGATGCCCTCAACGCGCGCAAGGTGCTGTTGATGCACACGCCAACCGTGCTGACGGAAACTGTCGCCGATACGGTAATGGCGCTGGTGTTAAGCACAGCTCGCCGCGTAGTAGAAGTTGCTGAACGGGTGAAAATTGGCGAATGGACCAAAAGTATCGGGCCGGACTGGTTTGGTACGGATGTACACCACAAAACGCTGGGGATTGTCGGCATGGGCCGTATTGGTCTGGCGCTGGCGCAACGCGCGCATTTTGGTTTTAGCATGCCGATTCTTTATAACGCGCGCCGTCATCACCAGGAGGCGGAAGAACGCTTCAACGCGCGTTACTGCGACCTCGATACGCTGTTGCAGGAGTCCGATTTTGTCTGCCTTATCCTGCCGTTAACCGCAGAAACGCATCATCTGTTTAGTACCGAACAGTTTGCCAAAATGAAGTCCTCCGCCATTTTCATTAACGCCGGGCGTGGGCCAGTGGTCGATGAAAAAGCGCTGATTGCCGCCCTGCAAAGCGGGGAAATTCATGCCGCAGGCCTGGATGTGTTTGAGCAGGAGCCATTACCGGCAGACTCACCGTTATTGGCGCTGCCAAACGTGGTAGCCGTACCGCACATAGGTTCAGCGACGCATGAAACGCGCTATAACATGGCGGCCTGTGCGGTGGATAACTTAATCGATGCGCTGCAAGGACGCGTTGAGAAGAATTGCGTGAACCCGCAGGTCGCGCCATAAACAAAAGGCCGGGTAGCGCTTACGCTTACCCGGCCTTTTATGTATTACAGCGCCTTCATTACTGAGCGGCATTCACCGCAGCAGTCCAGGCCTGATTAAATGCCTGATGCTGAGAGGCCAACGGGCCAATCAGCGTGTTGTACTGACTTGCCTGCTGTGAAGTTGGGAACTGGATACCGTTAGCGACAAAGCTCACCTGCGTATCCTGCTGTGCCACAAAATCACCAACCTGTACTAACTGCTGCGTGAAGATTTGCGCGGCAGGGATCAGCGGCTGTAGCGCCTCTGAAGGTACAGTGACGACTTTATTGTAGACCTGGTCAAAGACCGGCTTCAGATCCTCGCCCTGCTTCAGCGCGCCATGCGCAGCATCTGCCTGCAGTTTCGCATTCTGCAACTGTTGCCCTAATACGCCCAACGCACCATTTGCCTGACGCAGCGGTTCACGCTGAGTCACATAATCCTGAGGAACACGAATCGCATTTACGCTATCAACCACCGGGCGCAGACCGGAGTCCATTGCCTGATTAACCTGCTGCGAATAGCCATACAGAATCGCGTAATCGGACACAAACGGGCCAAACTGTTTTTTCTGATCGGCGGTCAGCGTTGGTAAACGCTCTCCGCTACGCATTGCAGTATTCTGCAGAAAATCGATAAACGCTTTGCGTTGATCGCCTTCTTTATCAAAACACCCACTCAGGCCAACTACCATTAAGAGCGCCAAAACAGGCGCAAACCAGCGAGAGCAGGACTTACCTGTCGCCATTTTAATACTCCTTTCACCCAAAAATGCGCACAACGACACCCGCGTGCCTGACGTTGACAAGGATAGTCCAGGTCAGCCCCGCAAGATACCCTTTCCGCGTAATCTTGTGGGGGAAAATAACCGCTCCCGCCACCCATCGTTTTGCTAAACAATGCGCCATTTACCACACGACGTCATATTTTAGTCATCTTTACAATTGGGATCGATCGTTCGCAGATCCCGACCTTTATCAGTTCGTTAGCCTGCAAAAGATTGTCGACCCCGATCCGCTGAAACGAATCCATCACACAAACCTAAAATCCGGCTTCATTTTTTCCGACTACTCTTAATGAGCTTCGATGAAATTCACGATCCCGCTGTGTGATTTGTAGGAGTTCTCAATGGAATACAAAGATCCTATGTTTGAACTGCTGAGCAGTCTGGAGCAGATTGTTTTTAAAGATGTATCGCAGACGGTTACTCTGACGCAAAAAACCAACCCTTTCACCGAATTTGAACAGCTACGACGAGGGACAGGTTTAAAAACAGATGATTTTGCCCGGGTGATGGGCGTGACGGTCGCGACGATTCATGAATGGGAGTCTAAACGCGTAAAGCCTTCCAATACCGAATTGAAGTTAATGCGCCTGATTCAGGCAGACCCAAGATTAAGTAAGCAACTGATGGATTGAACTATTTTTCAATTTTACTTATGAACGGTCCTGTAAAAGGGCCGTTCCCTTAAGGGGGTTATCCACAAAAAAGAAAATAGTAGTTGCATCCACATGCGTAAAATGAGTTAATGCCCTCAACGGTTTGACGTACAGACCATTACAGCAGTTAGTAAGGCAAGTCCCTTCAAGAGTTATCGTTGATACCCTTCGTAGTGAGCATTTCCTTTACTGTTAAAAAATCTGTAAAGCACGCCATATCGCCGAAAGGCACACTTATTTTTTAAAAGGTAATACACTATGTCCGGTAAAATGACTGGTATCGTAAAATGGTTCAACGCTGACAAAGGTTTCGGCTTCATCACTCCTGACGATGGCTCTAAAGACGTGTTCGTACACTTCTCTGCTATCCAGAACGATGGCTACAAATCTCTGGACGAAGGTCAGAAAGTTTCCTTCACCATCGAAAGCGGCGCTAAAGGCCCGGCAGCTGGCAACGTAACCAGCCTGTAAGCTTAAAAAGCTCAAAATTCTGAATCCCTGCCAAACGGCGGGGATTTTTTTTATCTGTACTTCGCAAGACTCCCCGCCCAAACGCTTCTTTGCATTACTTTACCCGTCCTCCCTTTGACCTTTCCCTAAGGGCAAGCTTTATAGTGAGCCAGTCTGTATTCCACAACATTCACAAGGAATTGAAGCTATGTCGAAATCCTCACTGCTGCTGGTTTTAGGTTTGCTCACAACCGGTAGCGCGTTCGCAGCAACTCCGGAAGCTGCTTTTCTGGCGGAACACGGGCTCAGCGGTAAATCCGTCGAGCAAATCGTCGAGACCATTGACCAGTCGCCGCAGAACCGCCCGCTGCCGTACTCAGCATCTATCACCAGTACCGAACTGAAGCTCTCTTCGGGCGATCAGATTTATACCCTACCGCTCGGTGACAAGTTCTATCTGTCATTTGCCCCCTATGAATGGCAAACACATCCTTGCTTCAACCACAGCCTTTCTGGCTGCCAGGGCGAAATGCCGGAGAAGGCATTCAATGTCAAAGTGACGGATAACAAGGGTGAGGTGGTGGTACAAAAAGTGATGAAGAGCGGTCGAAATGGCTTCGTCGGGGTATGGTTACCGCGCAATATGGCAGGCACAATCGCGGTAAGTTACAACGGTAAAACGGCGGAGTATCCCATCAAGACGATGGAAGACAGCCAGACCTGTCTGACAAAATTACAGCTGCGCTAACAACATACAAAAAAGCCGGATGGCACAATGCTTATCCGGCTTTTTCTAAGTCAGCTCAGGAACGTTACTGCAGCAGAGAAATATCCGCTACGCGCAGGAACAGTTCGCGCAGTTTTGCGAGCATAGACAGACGGTTAATACGCAGATCTTTATCTTCCACGTTGACCATCACTTTCTCGAAGAACGCATCAACCGGTTCACGCAGTTCCGCCAACTCAACCAGCGCTTCCTGGTAACGACCAGCTGCAAAGACAGGCTCCAGCTTATCGCGCAGCACCACAACCTGCAGCGCCAGCGCAATTTCTTCCGGCTCTTTCAGCGTTGCCGAATTTACACGGTCATTCAGCGTCTCTTCAGACTTCGCCAGGATGTTCGATACACGCTTGTTCGCTGCAGCCAGCGCGGACGCGGCGTCCAGCGTACGGAAGTGCGAAACCGCCTTCATACGTGCGTCGAAATCAGCCGGACGAGTCGGACGACGCGCCAGTACTGCCTGAATAGTATCGACGGTGTAACCTTCGTCCTGATACCAGGCGCGGAAGCGACCGAGCATAAAGTCGATCACATCATCCACCACGTTGGCGTTAGTCAGCTTGTCGCCATACAGACGAACCGCTTCTTCGGTCAACGTTTGTAGATCCAGATTCAGGTTCTTCTCAACGATGATACGCAGTACGCCCAGCGCGGCACGACGCAGCGCAAACGGGTCTTTGTCGCCTTTCGGATGCTGACCGATACCGAAGATACCCGCCAGTGTGTCCATCTTATCGGCAATCGCCACGGCACAGGCAACCGGGTTAGACGGCAGGTCATCACCGGCAAAACGCGGCTGATACTGCTCGTTCAGCGCCACAGCGACATCTTCCGCTTCACCATCGTGACGCGCGTAGTGCATGCCCATCACGCCCTGGGTATCGGTGAACTCGAAGACCATGTTGGTCATCAGGTCGCACTTGGACAGCAGGCCAGCACGCGTTGCGTGGTTAAC
Source organism: Citrobacter braakii (assembly GCF_002075345.1). Classification (GTDB taxonomy): domain Bacteria; phylum Pseudomonadota; class Gammaproteobacteria; order Enterobacterales; family Enterobacteriaceae; genus Citrobacter; species Citrobacter braakii. The sequence goes on along the minus strand of NZ_NAEW01000005.1, from coordinate 217,660 downwards.
GTCAGCGCCAATCTGACCAGCAATCCAGCCCGCCAGCGCCTGGATACGGTCAGTCTTGTCGCGCAGCGTACCCAGTTGCTGTTGGAACAGCACGGTTTGCAGACGCGGCAGATGGTCTTCCAGACGTTTTTTACGGTCTGTATTGAAGAAGAACTCGGCATCCGCCAGACGCGGACGAACCACCTTCTCGTTACCGGAGATGATTTGCTGCGGGTCTTTGGATTCGATGTTGGCAACGAAGATAAAGTTCGGCAGCAATTTGCCGTCGTTCGCGTATACCGGGAAGTACTTCTGGTCACCTTTCATGGTGTGAACCAGCGCTTCGGACGGAACAGCGAGGAATTTCTCTTCGAACTTCGCGGTCAGCACGACCGGCCATTCCACCAGCGAGGTGACTTCTTCCAGCAGGCTTTCACTCAGATCGGCGTTGCCGCCAATTTTACGCGCCGCGTCTTCGGCATCGGTTTTGATTTTGGCTTTACGCTCAGCGTAATCCGCAATCACTTTGCCGCGCTCACGCAGAATTTCTGGGTACTGATCGGCATTATCGATGGTGAACTCCGGCTCGCCCATAAAGCGATGCCCGCGGATCACGCGATCGGACTGAATACCCAGAATAGTTGCCGGAATAACTTTATCGCCCAGCAGCAGCGTCACGGTGTGAACCGGACGCACGAAGTGAACGTCAGACGCGCCCCAGCGCATCAGTTTCGGGATCGGCAGCTTCGCCAGTGAGGTGGCGATCATATTCGGCAGCAACGCTTCAGCGCTTTCGCCTTTCACATGCGCGCGATACAGCAGCCACTCGCCTTTGTCGGTGGTCAGACGCTCAGCCTGATCAACCGTGATGCCACAGCCACGCGCCCAACCTTCGGCCGCTTTGCTCGGTTTACCTTCGGCGTCAAACGCCTGGGCAATGGCCGGGCCGCGTTTTTCTACTTCACGGTCGGGTTGTGCTTCAGCCAGGGCAGCGACTTTCAACGCCAGACGACGCGGCGCGGCGAACCACTCCACGTTGCCGTGCGCGATGCCAGCATTATCCAGCTCCGCGGTAAAGTTCGCAGCAAAGGACTCAGCCAGGCTGCGCAGTGCTTTTGGTGGCAGCTCTTCAGTGCCGATTTCCACCAGAAAAGTTTTCTCAGACATGGCCGCCTCTTATTTGTCTTTGTTGCACATCGGGAAGCCAAGGGCTTCACGGGAAGCGTAGTAAGCTTCTGCCACTGCTTTGGTCAGGGTGCGAATACGCAGGATATAGCGCTGACGCTCGGTGACGGAGATGGCTTTACGCGCATCCAGCAGGTTGAAGCTATGGGCGGCTTTCAGAATACGTTCATACGCAGGCAGCGGCAGCGGATTTTCCAGCGCCAGCAGCTGCTGCGCTTCTTTCTCGTACTGCTCGAAGCAGGTGAACAGGAAGTCCACGTCGGCGTATTCGAAGTTGTAGGTGGATTGCTCCACTTCGTTCTGATGGAACACGTCGCCGTAAGTGGTTTTACCCAGCGGGCCGTCGCTCCAGACCAGGTCGTAAACGCTGTCTACGCCCTGAATGTACATGGCCAGACGTTCCAGACCGTAGGTAATTTCCCCGGTCACTGGTTTACATTCCAGACCACCAACCTGCTGGAAGTAGGTGAACTGCGTGACTTCCATGCCGTTCAGCCACACTTCCCAACCCAGACCCCAGGCACCTAGCGTTGGGTTTTCCCAGTTATCTTCTACGAAACGGATATCGTGAATGGTCGGGTCCATACCCAGCTCTTTCAGAGAACCCAGGTACAGCTCCTGAATGTTGTCCGGAGACGGCTTAATCACTACCTGGAACTGATAGTAGTGCTGTAAGCGGTTCGGGTTTTCGCCATAGCGGCCGTCGGTCGGACGACGAGAAGGCTGCACATAAGCAGTCGCCATCGGTTCCGGCCCCAGCGCCCGCAGGCAGGTCATTGGGTGAGATGTCCCCGCGCCGACTTCCATGTCCAATGGTTGAACGATGGTGCAGCCCTGGCGAGCCCAGTAATCCTGTAAGGTCAGGATCAAGCCCTGGAAGGTCCTGGTATCAAACTTTTGCATATTATTTCGTGCTGGATACGTGTGGATTTAAAGGAAGCGGTCAGTATACCCGCTGGCTGCAAGATATACAGTACGAAACGGGAAAAAGGGGGAACTTAGCGCATGGAAAGGTGTAAAAACTGCCCGTCTGCATCAAAAGAGCAGACAAAACTCTCTTTACGGAAGGTAGAACCACGCATCTCATAGCTGCCCTGAAATTGTTCCAGACCGGAGATATCAATTTTCTGCACTCCAGTGTTGTAGATTTGTGCCGCCTCATTTTTACATAGTGACTCCATATCCAGCGAACGTGTTGCACTGACTTTGATCTTTTGCGCCTTCTGCGCGGGTGCAGGCGGCTGGGTGTCGGCGCACGCAACCAGTAAAAGGGTAACGATCGCGGAAAAGAAATACTTCATCATCATTTTATTACCGCCTGGTTTGCTGGTCAGTCTTATTATTAAGTGTCTGGAAACGGATGCTATTTTGAGAATCTCATCAGACCATCTCAAGCTTTAGCGTAAGAACTCGGATTTTTCCAGTGAGCTACGCTCGCAAATTTTCGGTCAGACTTTTTTTAATGGATACAGAGGAACTGATGCAGCCCAAAATATTCTGGATTGATAACCTGCGCGGGATAGCCTGTCTCATGGTTGTGATGATCCACACCACGACCTGGTACATCACCAATGCGCAAAGCGTCAGCCCATTGAATTGGGATCTGGCCAATGTGCTCAATTCAGCCTCTCGCGTCAGCGTCCCGTTGTTCTTTATGATTTCCGGCTATCTGTTTTTTGGCGAGCGCAGCGCCAAATCGCGCCATTTCATGCGCATTGCGCTCTGCATCCTGTTTTACAGCAGCGTGGCGCTGGCCTACATCCTGCTGTTTACCTCGATCAACGCTGAGCTGTCGCTGAAAAACCTGCTGCAAAAGCCGGTGTTCTATCACCTGTGGTTTTTCTTCGCGATCGCCGTAATCTACCTGGTTTCCCCGCTGATACAGGTAAAAAATATCAGCGGCAAGATGCTGCTGGCACTTATGGTGGTGATTGGGGTGATTGCCAATCCCAATACCGTCTCACAAAAAATTGGCGGTTTTGAGTGGCTTCCCATCAACCTGTACATCAGTGGCGACACGTTCTACTACATCGTGTACGGTATGCTAGGCCGAGCGATTGGTATGATGGATACGCACAAGCGCGCGCTTACCTGGCTCTGTGCGGCGTTGTTTATCACCGCAGTGTTTATTATTTCTCGAGGCACGTTGCATGAACTGCGTTGGCGAGGCAATTTTGCCGATACCTGGTATCTCTATTGCGGCCCGGCGGTGTTTATTTGTGCTACCTCCCTCCTGACGCTGGTCAAAAATACGCTCAGTACGCGCACTCTGCCGGTACTGGGCCTTATTTCCCGCCACTCCCTGGGCATTTATGGCTTTCATGCGCTGATCATTCACGCGCTACGCACCAACGGTGTAGAACTCAAAAACTGGCCGCCGCTGGATATGCTGTGGATTTTTAGCGCCACGCTGGCGGGAAGTTTACTGTTGTCTGTATTGTTACAGCGCATCGATACGCGCAGACTGGTGAGCTAACAATAAAAGCCCTCGATCGGTAACCATCGAGGGCATACGATCACTCCGTAAAATCGTCTGCGACTGCCAGCGTTTCTTTTGGATGCTCAAAGCCACTATCACGGATATTTTTCTGCACCGCAACGGTACCAAACAGGCTCAAAAAGAAGGCCAGGCCGTAAAACCCTTTCTCGTTTAGCAGCAGCGTGGCATTCCACAAACCGATAACCAACAATGCAACCGCAATAATAAACGCGGCAAGACAGGTTATGTAGTAAATCGGCGTAGTCGGGATCCCCTCATATTTATCCCGTACCGTCTTTTGATACGACGCAGCAGAAAACAAACCAAGCACCAAAACAGCAAAGTAATACCCCTTTTCGTTCAACTGCATATCGGCATTCCACAACCCCAGCAGATAAACCACAATGCCGCCGAGAAGCGCGACCCATGACACAATACTAAATGCCGGTGAATAAGTTGATATCCTGTTTTCCATTTAGAGTTCCGGTCCTTTAGATAAATATTCTGCTGAACGCATGAGTAAAACTTGCCCCAGTAAACATACGATGAATGCCAGCGGGAACAGCCCCTTTTCGAGGGGTGATAATGGGACATTCAATACGCCCACCAACAGCACCCCTACCGTGATGAGCGCCACCATCTGACATACAGAGGCGAAGTGTTCATCGTTCTGATTGAGATTTTCTGCACGCTGATAAACGTACGTCACAAACATTCCCGTCATCAGCACAGCGAAAAAAAAACCTTTGCTACTCAATAACGGGCATGCCCGCCATAAGCCAATAACGTAAATCAATGCACCAGAGAAGAATAATATCCATGGCAACAGCCTTGTCGTCTTCATTGGGACCTCCTTATCCATCATGGATACAATATGAATAACCCACTAAAGACAACACAGAAAAGGCCACTACGCCGGACTTTCAGAATAAATTCATGCGCGCTAGTTATTAATTAAATTGAAATATATATTTGATAAATCCCCTCTGTTTACCAGAGGGGATTTAGGGTCAGGACATCAGCGGGTGTAATTGCTGATAGATTCGGCGGAAGGTTTCCCGACGCTGTTGGTAAAGGGCATGGCGCTCGGCATCAGGATAATGCGCCTGCTCCAGCGTAAGCTGAGGTAGAAGGTCTGATAATGGCTGCTGCGGATTAATGGCAATCTGCGCCAGACGCGCCGCACCGAGAGCAGGACCAACATCGCCGCCGGTACGGTAATCCAACTGCAATCCGCTGATGTCAGACAGCATCTGACGCCAGTATTCGCTGCGCGCCCCGCCGCCAATCAGCGTAATGCTGGAGGGCTGCACGCCGCAGGCGTGTACCACGTCCATACCCTCAGCCAATGCAAAACCAACGCCTTCCAACACCGCCTGTGCCAGCTCCGCCGGACCATGCTGATGCGTCAGACCGAAAAATACGCCCTTTGCCTGCGGGTTGTTGTGCGGCGTACGTTCACCGGACAGATAGGGTAAAAACCAGACCGGCTCAGCGTGTTCATCCGCCTGTTGCGCTGCGGCAATCAACGCAGGAACACTCGCCAGTCCGGTTAATTTTGCCGCCCAGTCCAGGCAGGATGCCGCACTTAACATCACGGACATCAGGTGCCATCGTTCAGGCAATGCATGGCAAAAGCTATGGACCGCGCTTTCCGGTTTGCTGAGAAAGCCGTCGCTGACCGCAAAATAGACCCCGGAAGTACCCAGCGATAGCATCGCCTGACCGGCATTCATCATGCCCACGCCAACCGCCCCCGCTGCGTTATCCCCGCCTCCGGCGACCACCGCAACCTCCTGCATTCCCCAGGCCCTGGCGACTGCTGGCAACAATGTTCCGGTAATCTCACTGCCTTCATAGAGCGCAGGCATATGCGCACGAGTCAGCTTACAGGCTTCCAGCATGACATCACTCCAGTCACGCTTCGCAACATCCAGCCACAGGGTACCAGCCGCATCAGACATATCGCTGGCGAAATCGCCGGTCATACGCAGGCGCAGGTAATCTTTCGGCAGCAGGACTTTATCAACCCGGCTAAAAATCTCCGGTTCGTGGCGCTGTACCCACAGCAGCTTTGGCGCGGTAAAGCCAGGCATCATCAGGTTGCCGGTGATGGCACGAGACTGCGGAACCATGCTCTCCAGCATGACGCATTCTTCGGCGCAGCGACCATCGTTCCACAGGATAGCCGGGCGCAATACCTTCTGTTGTTCATCCAGTAGCGTCGCGCCGTGCATCTGTCCGGCAATCCCCAACGCTTTCACCTCGCGAAGTGAATGCTGCCGACCCAGGGCTTTCACAGCGCGATCCGTTGCCAGCCACCACTGCTCTGGGTCTTGTTCTGACCATAACGGGTGCGGGCGCGAGACGGTGAGTTTCTCTGTTTGCGAAGCGACCACATCGCCCTGCTCGTTGAGCAGAATGGCCTTTACGCCTGATGTGCCAAGATCTATCCCGATATACATAGGGCATCGTTCCTTAAAGAAAGGCCCGGTCGCGCGAGCTGACCGGGCTTACGGACATGCTCAGAGACCCGTTATTTGTCGAACAAATAATGGTTCACCAGATTTTCCAGCAATTCCTGATGACCGCTCTGGTGCACTGGCGCCAGGTTGTGTTGTTCAGCGTACTGCGCAATTTCCGTCAGCGTCATCTGCCCTTTCAGAATTTGCTGGCCCAGCTCACCATTCCAACCGGCATAACGTTTAGCCACGCGCTGATCCAGACCACCGTCTTCAATCATACGCGCCGCAATTTTCAGCGATAGCGCCATGGTATCCATCGCACCAATATGACCATAGAACAGATCGTATTTATCGGTACTCTGACGACGAACCTTGGCATCGAAGTTCAGGCCACCGGTGGTGAAGCCGCCGGCTTTCAGGATTTCGTACATCACCAACGCATTCTCTTCTACGCTGTTCGGGAACTGGTCAGTATCCCAGCCCAGTTGCGCGTCCCCACGGTTGGCATCGACAGAGCCAAACAGACCCAGCGCGATAGCGGTGGCGATTTCGTGATGGAACGAGTGACCCGCCAGCGTGGCGTGGTTGGCTTCGATATTCAGTTTGATCTCTTTTTCCAGACCGAACTGCTTGAGGAATCCGTATACGGTCGCCGCATCGTAATCGTACTGGTGCTTGGTCGGTTCCTGCGGCTTCGGCTCGATAAGCAAAGTGCCCTGGAAACCGGTTTTGTGTTTGTGTTCCACGACCAGTTGCATGAAGCGACCAATTTGCTCACGTTCCTGACGCAGATCGGTATTCAGCAGCGTTTCATAGCCTTCACGACCGCCCCACAGAACGTAGTTTTCACCGCCTAATTTATGCGTGGCATCCATAGCCGTAACCACCTGAGTGGCGGCCCAGCTGAACACTTCTGGATCCGGGTTCGTGGCCGCGCCCGCGCCGTAACGTGGGTTGGTGAAGCAGTTTGCCGTTCCCCACAGCAGCTTCACGCCGCTCTGCTCCTGTTTTGCCGCCAGTACATCAACCATCTGCGCAAAATTGTTTTTGTACTCTTTCAGCGACGCACCTTCCGGCGAGACATCCACGTCATGGAAGCAGTAGTAGGGCACGTTCAGTTTGTGGAAAAACTCGAACGCCACGTCCGCCTTGCGCTTCGCTAATTCCAGCGCTTCACCGGGCTGCTGCCACGGGCGATTAAATGCACCAACACCAAACATATCTGCACCATTCCAGCAGAAAGTGTGCCAGTAGCAGGCAGCAAATCGCAGGTGATCTTCCATACGCTTGCCTAACACTAACTCATCAGAGTTGTAGTGGCGAAATGCTAATGGATTAGTTGATTTGGTGCCTTCATAACGAACGCGCTCAAGCTGGTCAAAATAGGCTGGCATAATGAACTCCATAATCAGGTAATGCGGCGGGTGATGGATAATGTCGTAATATTGGGCACTCCCCACCTATTGCTCAATTATGTTATTTCATACTGCCATTGAGATAATTCACAAGTGTGCGCTACTTCTCAAAATAAAATCTGAACAATTTAAAAATTGTTACTTATCAAACTTAAATGCAACCCAGGTAACGAATCATTTAAAATACGATCCCGGTCATAAATCAAGAAATAAACCAAAAAACGTAATTGGAAGATAAAAATCTATAATTGCCTTCCCGCCGTTACCTGTTAAAACTCTGCTACGTCTTATGCTGTGATTGTTACTTTTACTGCTGTTTCTCCCCTACAAAAGGCATCACGATTATGAAGATGAAGAACATTTTACTTGCTGTTTGCACATCCCTTTTACTCACCAGTGTCGCAGGTCATGCCAAAGAAGTAAAAATCGGTATGGCGATTGATGATCTCCGCCTGGAACGCTGGCAGAAAGATCGCGATATTTTCGTCAATAAAGCTGAATCGCTTGGTGCGAAAGTATTTGTACAATCGGCGAATGGTAATGAAGAAACCCAAATGTCGCAGATTGAAAACATGATAAACCGGGGCGTGGATGTCCTTGTGATAATCCCTTACAACGGCCAGGTATTAAGCAATGTTATCAAAGAAGCAAAACAAGAAGGGATCAAGGTGCTGGCTTACGATCGCATGATCAATGATGCTGACATCGATTTTTATATCTCTTTCGATAATGAAAAAGTAGGTGAATTACAGGCTCAATCATTAGTCAATATTGTCCCCGAAGGGAATTATTTCCTGATGAGTGGCTCACCCGTTGATAACAACGCGAAGCTGTTCCGCGCTGGACAAATGAAAGTATTAAAACCGTATATCGACAGCGGAAAAATTAAGGTGGTGGGCGATCAATGGGTTGACGGCTGGTTACCGGAGAATGCGTTGAAGATTATGGAAAATGCGCTAACCGCCAACAATAACAAAATTGACGCAGTAGTTGCCTCAAATGACGCCACAGCTGGCGGTGCGATTCAGGCGCTGAGTGCGCAAGGATTATCAGGAAAAGTCGCTATTTCCGGACAAGATGCAGACCTTGCAGGCATCAAGCGCATTGTCGCCGGGACTCAAACCATGACGGTTTATAAACCTATTACATTGCTCGCAAATACCGCTGCGGAAATCGCCGTCGAACTGGGAAATGATCAACAGCCTAAAGCAGATACTTCGCTGAATAATGGCCTGAAAGATGTCCCTTCCCGACTACTCACACCTATTGATGTTAACAAAGACAATATTAACGAGACCGTCATTAAAGACGGATTCCACAAGAAAAGCGATCTGTAAGCCATGTGCCCTCTGCAAATCAGAGGGCAATAAAACGTGGTGTCAAATTCGCCACGGATATACGTGAATGTCCACGCAGGGTTCTCTTATTGGCTTATGTGGAGCAGTTATGCCATATCTTCTTGAAATGAAAAACATTACCAAGACATTCGGCGTAGTGAAGGCGGTTGATAACGTTAGCCTTAGGATCAATGCTGGCGAAATCATTTCATTATGCGGTGAAAATGGTTCGGGTAAATCGACGCTAATGAAAGTTCTGTGCGGAATTTACCCGCATGGAACCTACGAAGGCGAGATCATTTTTGCTGGCGAAGCCATCCGTGCCAGCCATATTCGTGATACCGAACGTAAGGGTATTGCGATCATCCACCAGGAATTAGCCCTGGTGAAAGAGTTAACAATACTGGAAAATATTTTCCTCGGTAACGAAATGACCCGTAACGGCGTTCTTGATTACGAGATGATGACGTTACGCTGTCAAAAATTACTCGATCAGGTCAGTTTGTCTATTTCGCCAGATACGCGCGTGGGCGATTTAGGATTAGGGCAACAACAGCTGGTAGAAATTGCAAAAGCGCTGAATAAGCAGGTCCGCTTACTTATTCTGGATGAACCAACGGCCTCCCTCACCGAGCAGGAAACTGCAATACTGCTGAATATTATACGTGACCTACAACAGCATGATATCGCCTGCATTTATATTTCACACAAACTGAATGAAGTTAAGGCCATCTCGAATACCATTTGCGTTATTCGCGACGGTAAACACATCGGCACACGCGATGCGACCAACATGACTGAAGACGATATTATCACCATGATGGTTGGTCGTGAGCTCACCGCACTTTACCCCAGCGAGCCTCATACCACGGGAGAAGAGATTTTACGGGTTGAGAATCTGACAGCCTGGCATCCCGTCAATCGCCATATAAAACGCGTCAACGACATTTCTTTCTCACTCAAGCAGGGCGAAATTCTCGGCATTGCCGGACTCGTCGGTGCAGGACGTACCGAAGCCGTACAGTGTCTGTTTGGCGTCTGGTCTGGTCGTTGGGAGGGAAAGATTTTTATTGAAGGCACTCAGGTGCATATCCATAACTGCCAGCAAGCTATTGCTCATGGCATCGCCATGGTGCCTGAAGACAGAAAAAAAGATGGCATTGTTCCGGTGATGGCTGTGGGGAAAAATATCACGCTGGCTGCACTCGATAAATTTACCGGGGGCATGAGCCATCTTGATGATGCCGCTGAACAAAAATGCATTCTGGAATCGCTTCAACAGCTCAAAGTAAAAACATCGTCCCCCGACCTTGCGATCGGGCGTCTGAGCGGAGGGAATCAGCAAAAAGCGATTCTCGCACGTTGCCTCCTGTTAAATCCCCGGATTCTCATTCTTGATGAACCCACCAGGGGTATTGATATCGGCGCCAAATATGAAATCTACAAACTCATCAACCACCTCGTCCAGGAAGGCATTGCCGTGATTGTCATCTCCTCTGAATTACCTGAAGTGCTCGGACTAAGCGATCGCATCCTTGTGATGCATGAAGGAAAACTGAAAGCTAACCTGGTAAATCATAACCTGACTCAGGAGCAGGTGATGGAAGCCGCATTAAGGAGCGAACATCATGTCGAAAAACAATCCGTCTGAAGCGAAACTTTCTCCCTCTATCACAGGTGGTTTCCCAGCAATAAAATCGCTTAACTTGCAAGTCTTCGTCATGATTGCGGCGATTATCGTGATTATGCTGTTTTTCACGTGGACCACTGATGGCGCATACCTGAGCGCACGTAATGTCTCGAACCTGCTTCGACAGACTGCGATTACCGGTATTCTTGCCGTGGGTATGGTGTTTGTGATCATTTCCGCTGAAATCGATCTCTCTGTCGGTTCCATGATGGGATTATTGGGCGGCGTAGCGGCGATCTGTGATGTTTGGCTAGGCTGGCCTTTACCGCTGACGGTGATCGTAACCTTGACTCTGGGATTGCTCCTCGGGGCATGGAATGGATGGTGGGTTGCTTACCGCAAGGTTCCGTCGTTTATCGTCACCCTTGCGGGAATGCTGGCTTTCCGCGGTATTCTGATTGGCATCACCAACGGCACCACCGTATCCCCCACCAGCGCAGCAATGTCTCAGATTGGTCAGAGCTACTTGTCTGATGGCACAGGCTTTGTCATCGGTGCTCTCGGCTTAATGGCGTTTGTTGGCTGGCAATGGCGAGGCCGTATGCGTCGCCAGGCGTTAGGCCTTGCCACTCCCGCATCAACGTCGGCTGTGGGTCGCCAGGCATTCACAGCCATTGTCGTCTTAGGGGCAATCTGGCTATTAAACGATTATCGTGGTGTTCCAACGCCCGTCCTGCTGCTGACGCTGCTGCTGCTCGGCGGGATGTTTATGGCCACGCGCACTGCATTCGGTCGGAGAATTTACGCCATTGGCGGGAACCTGGAAGCCGCCCGCCTTTCAGGTATCAACGTTGAACGCACCAAACTTGCCGTCTTCGCTATTAATGGTTTGATGGTCGCCATTGCCGGGCTCATTCTTAGCTCCCGGCTTGGCGCAGGTTCCCCTTCCGCAGGGAACATTGCAGAACTGGATGCCATTGCCGCATGTGTCATCGGGGGAACCAGCCTGGCGGGAGGGGTCGGGAGTGTTGCCGGCGCCGTCATGGGCGCATTCATTATGGCTTCTCTCGATAATGGAATGAGTATGATGGACGTCCCCACCTTCTGGCAATACATAGTGAAAGGGGCGATATTGTTGTTGGCGGTATGGATGGACTCAGCAACCAAACGTCGTTCCTGAATTTAAGAAGTGGGTGTATCTCAATGCCGGTTAATGCAACCGGCATTGTCTTATCTACATGATTCAGCAGGAAAAGAACCATGTTTTATAAACGTCATCGTATTACGTTGTTATTTAATGCCAATAAAGCCTACGACCGTCAGGTGGTTGAAGGGGTTGGCGAGTATCTGCAAGCGTCGCAATCGGAGTGGGATATCTTCATAGAAGAAGATTTTCGTGCTCGCATTGATAACATTAAAGAGTGGTTAGGCGACGGCGTTATTGCCGATTATGACGATGATGATATTGCGCAATTACTTGTCGATGTGGATGTTCCGATCATTGGCGTTGGGGGTTCCTACCATCTGCAGCAAGATTATCCACCAGTACATTACATTGCCACCGACAACCACGCGCTGGTAGAAAGCGCCTTCCTGCATCTGAAAGAGAAAGGGATTAACCGGTTTGCATTTTATGGTCTTCCGGCTTCAAGCGGTAAACGCTGGGCCGCAGAACGTGAATATGCGTTTTGCCAGTTGGTTGCCAAAGAGAAGTACCGCGGCGTCGTCTATCAGGGGCTGGAAACCGCGCCGGAGAACTGGCAGCACGCGCAAAATAGGCTGGCGGACTGGCTGCAAACTCTGCCGCCGCAAACCGGGATTATCGCCGTCACCGACGCACGTGCGCGGCACGTTCTGCAGGCCTGTGAACATCTGCATATTCCGGTACCGGAAAAACTGTGCGTCATTGGTATCGATAACGAAGAGCTGACCCGTTACCTGTCACGAGTCGCCTTGTCCTCCGTCGCTCAGGGGGCCAGACAAATGGGGTATCAGGCAGCCAAACTACTCCACCGCCTGCTGGCTCACGAAGAGATACCCTTACAGCGCATTCTGGTTCCTCCTGTACGCGTTGTTGCGCGTCAGTCTACAGATTATCGTTCACTTACCGATCCTGCCGTTATTCAGGCGATGCATTACATTCGCAACCATGCCTGCAAAGGTATCAAGGTTGATCAAGTGTTGGACTCAGTAGGGATTTCACGTTCGAATCTGGAGAAGCGCTTTAAAGAAGAGGTCGGAGAGACCATTCACGCCGTGATTCATGCCGAAAAGCTGGAAAAGGCGCGCAGTCTGTTGATTTCTACCACGCTTTCAATCAACGAAATTTCACAGATGTGCGGCTACCCATCTCTGCAGTATTTCTATTCGGTATTCAAGAAAGAGTACGACACGACGCCAAAAGAGTATCGCGATGTGAACAGTGAAGTGTTGCTATAAGGATGATAGCCGGAGGGCGAAGTCGCCATCCGGCACTCGAAATTACATATGCGCGGCGATTAAACGCTGGTTGTCCTGATACATTGCGAACAGATAGTTGTTATAACTCTGTCCCTTAGTGGAATAACCCTTCAGCTTATGGATCATCGCGGTGGCGGTGACTTCCTGATCGGCTTTACGCAACTGCGCACGTGACTTACGGAAGGAAGAGTAGGCCGGATGCGTATTCAAATTAATGACGTAAGCATTCACCGACTCTTTCACTGATTCAAACTGTGAGTAGCCTTTCACCTTACCCGGTGCATTGTTACAACGACCCTTGCCACATTTCATGCCAAACAGGTTGTTGTTGCTCCGCGCCAGCTTCGACGTACCCCAGCCGCTTTCTGCCGCAGCCATGGTTGCCACCATACTGGTCGGGATAATGTCTACACGCTCAAGCAGCGTATTCCACGGAATTTTACGCGTGTTACCAGACCAGTTCACCTTGTAGCGCTTCGCGATGTCTTTCATACGCGTACGCTCAGTCGGTGACCAGCGATTCTGGTACTGTTTTGAAATCAGCCAGTTACGGTCCGCCGTAATGGCAGCATTTTGACTGGTAATATAAGGCATAACTGTCCGGAGAAACGCTTTTTTCCTTGGTGTTCCGGAAGGGTATTTTCGCAAATCAGGAAGTGAACTACTCTTTGCACTATTGCGAGAATACTCTTGTTTACTGCTAACCTGTTTATTACTTGCCTTGGTTATCTGGGGCTTGTGACTCGTTGTCGCCGTGTGTGTCTTTGCCAGCACCTCACCCGAAAATGCAACGGTGAGTAACATAAGAATCATTGCCCCATATCGTCGAATGGGAGTCAATATCATTAGGTCTCCTGGTCGGATTTATACATTCCAACACCTTATATTTTTCACAAAAATGAGAGATGAATCTCAAATCATATCAAAAATAGCCGTCAAGAGCACCCTCAGGAATAGTCCAATTCTGAAACTATGTCACGTATTAACAGTTCTGGGTGCCATTAATTCGAAGAAAATGTGGAGGTTATCGCAAAATAAGTTCATTTTTTGCGCGCGATCGCTCACCCTCACTTCTCCTCCTGGCGGAATCAACTCAAAGGAGGAGTTTCCGGCCTGATTTCACTGGCAAACTGGCGAAAATCGCAGCATCAAGGACAGCACTATGAAACTTGCCGCCGTTGCGCTGGCGCTAATGCCCGGCATTGCCATCGCCTCATCATGGACGTCTCAAGGACTTCCCACCTTCGAAGCGGAAGGTACGGGTAAATTCGTCAGCCATGCAGCGTTGACGAAGGGTACCCGTCCTTTAACCCTGAATTTTGACCAACAGTGCTGGCAGCCTGCTGATGCGATAAAACTCAACCAGATGCTGTCGCTAAAACCTTGTGAAGGCACGCCGCCACAGTGGCGTTTATTCAAAGACGGCGATTACACGCTGGAAATCGATACCCGCTCCGGTACGCCGACGCTGATGCTGTTGGTAAAAAGTGCTAAGGACACCGTCACCACCCAGATTCGCCAATGCCCGAAATGGGACGGTTCACCATTAACGCTGGACGTGAGCCAGACCTTCCCGGAAGGTGCCGTGGTGCGTGATTTCTACAGCCAGCAAACGGCAACGGTAAAAAACGGGTCGATTACCCTACAGCCCGCCGCAACCAGTAACGGGCTGTTGCTACTGGAACGGGCGGAAACCGATGCCCCCGCCGCTTTCGACTGGCATAACGCCACGGTGTATTTCGTCCTGACGGACCGCTTTGTGAATGGCGATCCGAGTAACGACCACAGCTATGGGCGTCGCAACGACGGCATGCAAGAAATTGGCACGTTCCACGGTGGCGATTTGCGCGGGCTAGCCAGCAAACTCGACTACCTGCAACAGTTAGGCGTCAACGCCCTGTGGATCAGCGCGCCGTTTGAGCAAATCCACGGCTGGGTCGGCGGTGGCGCCAAAGGGGACTTCCCCCACTACGCTTACCACGGCTACTACACCCAAGACTGGACCACGCTTGACGCCAATATGGGAAACGAAGCGGACCTGCGTGCGCTGGTTGATGGCGCACACCAGCGCGGCATCCGTGTCTTGTTTGATGTGGTGATGAACCATACCGGCTACGCCACGCTGGCGGATATGCAGGAGTATCAGTTTGGGGCACTGTACCTATCGGGCGATGAGCTGAAAAAAACGCTCGGGGAACGCTGGACGGACTGGCAGCCATCCGCCGGGCAAAGCTGGCACAGTTTCAATGATTACATCAACTTTAGCGATAAAGCTGGCTGGGAAAAATGGTGGGGAAAAAACTGGATCCGCACCGATATTGGCGATTACGACAATCCTGGCTTTGACGACCTGACGATGTCGCTGGCTTTCCTGCCCGATCTGAAAACCGAATCCACCACGCCTTCCGGGCTGCCAAACTTTTATCAGCACAAGCCGGATACGCACGCCAAAGCCATCGCCGGTTACACGCCCCGGGATTATCTGACGCACTGGCTCAGTCAGTGGGTGCGTGATTATGGGATTGACGGCTTTCGGGTCGACACCGCTAAACACGTCGAGCTTCCCGCCTGGCAGCAGCTAAAAACACAAGCCAGCGCGGCGCTGGTCGAATGGAAGAAAGCCAATCCGGAAAAAGCGCTGGATGATAACCCCTTCTGGATGACCGGCGAGGCCTGGGGTCACGGTGTGATGCAAAGCGACTATTACCGTCACGGCTTCGATGCGATGATCAATTTCGACTACCAGGAGCAGGCGGCAAAGGCCGTTGATTGTCTGGCAAATATGGACCCCACCTGGCAGCAGATGGCGGATAAATTGCAGGACTTCAACGTCCTGAGCTATCTCTCCTCGCACGATACACGTCTGTTCCGCGAAGGTGGAGACAACGCCGCCGAGCTATTGCTGCTGGCACCTGGCGCGGTTCAACTCTTTTATGGCGACGAGTCGGCCCGCCCCTTTGGCCCAACCGGCTCAGACCCATTACAGGGTACGCGCTCAGAGATGAACTGGCAGGATGTGACCGGGAAAT
Organism: Citrobacter braakii; assembly: GCF_002075345.1. Taxonomy (GTDB): domain Bacteria; phylum Pseudomonadota; class Gammaproteobacteria; order Enterobacterales; family Enterobacteriaceae; genus Citrobacter; species Citrobacter braakii. The sequence continues at coordinate 201,681 of NZ_NAEW01000005.1, read as the reverse complement.
CTGCCGCCAGCGTCGCACACTGGCAGCGAATCAGTCAGTTCAGGGCCAGACATCCCGCCATTGGTGCCGGTAAACAAATCACGCTTCCGCTGACGCAGGGATACGGATTTATTCGTGAGCATGGCGACGATAAGGTGATGGTGGTGTGGGCCGGTCAGCCCTGATCCCGGCAGGCTTCTCGCTGTGCACGCAGCGGGAAGCCTTACTCAACATTAAAAACCAGCCAAATAAAAATCATTAGCACAAAATCTCAATCCGGCCTGATACCCCTGATTTGCACCCTGCCAAGGGTAGCGCTATGGTTAGCCACTTTATTACTCAGTTCGACAGACCACCTGCTATGACATTCTCACTTTTTGGCGACAAATTTACCCGCCATTCAGGCATCACACGCCTGATGGAGGACCTTAACGACGGTTTACGCACCCCAGGCGCCATCATGCTCGGTGGCGGCAATCCGGCGCAAATTCCAGAGATGCAAAATTACTTTCAATCTCTGCTGGCAGATATGCTGGAAAACGGCAAAGCCACTGATGCGCTTTGCAATTACGATGGTCCACAAGGTAAAACCGAGCTGCTGACTGAGCTGGCGAAACTGCTACGTGAGAAGCAGGGTTGGGATATCGAGCCACAAAATATTGCACTGACAAATGGCAGTCAGAGCGCATTTTTCTACTTATTCAATCTGTTCGCCGGACGCCGCGCCGACGGAACAACGCAAAAAGTGTTGTTCCCGTTAGCTCCGGAATACATTGGCTATGCTGATTCCGGGCTGGAAGAGGATCTTTTTGTCTCCGCGCGTCCAAACATCGAACTGTTACCAGAAGGTCAGTTTAAGTATCACGTTGATTTTGAACACCTGCACATCGGTGAAGAGACGGGCATGATCTGCGTGTCACGTCCGACAAACCCGACAGGCAACGTGATCACCGATGAAGAGCTGATGAAGCTGGACCGGCTGGCCAACCAGCATGGGATCCCGCTGGTGATTGATAACGCCTATGGCGTACCGTTCCCCGGCATCATCTTTAGCGAAGCGCGCCCGCTGTGGAATCCCAACATTGTGCTGTGCATGAGCCTTTCCAAGCTGGGTCTACCAGGCTCCCGCTGCGGCATCATTATCGCGAATGAAAAAATCATCACCGCCATCACCAACATGAACGGCATTATCAGCCTCGCGCCTGGCGGAATGGGTCCTGCAATCATGTGCGAAATGATTAAGCGCAACGACCTTCTGCGTCTGTCCGAGACGGTGATTAAGCCGTTTTATTATCAGCGCGTTCAGGAGACGATTGCGATCATTCGCCGCTATTTATCTGAAGATCGCTGCCTTATTCATAAACCGGAGGGCGCGATTTTCCTGTGGTTATGGTTCAAAGATTTGCCTATCAGTACCGAACTGTTGTATCAGCGTCTGAAAGCGCGTGGCGTACTGATGGTTCCCGGTGACTACTTCTTCCCTGGTCTGGATAAACCCTGGCCGCATACGCATCAGTGCATGCGGATGAACTACGTGCCAGAACCGGAGAAAATCGAAGCTGGAGTGAAGATTCTGGCTGAAGAGATCGAACGCGCCTGGCAGGAAGGCTAACGCAAGTCCCGACCTAACCACAGGTCGGGACTCACATTACTGTGGTAGTGAACACAGACGCTGGCGCTGAATACTGACGGCATCTATACACTGCAACGCGCTGGTCGGGCAGGCTTCGACACACGCGGGTCCCGCATCACGGTGCCAGCATAAATCGCATTTTATCGCCTGCACCCGTGACGAGCGGGCGACGACATTCATTGCCCCAAACGGGCAGGCCAGCATACAACTTTTACAACCTATACAACGCGCCTGTTCAACGAACATATGCCCATGTTCACGACGAATTGCGTGCGTCGGGCAGACATTTGCACAGGGAGCGTCCTCGCATTGATGGCAGGCGACTGCCGTCGTAAAGGCGTCGTCTTTGATCACGCGGATGCGCGGGGTAAACGCAGTGGAAGAGACCGACGCGCAGTCCTGGTTTTGCTGGTGCGCGACGACGCAAGCAACTTCGCAGGTACGACACCCAATACATTTTGCCGCATCCGCCATAATAAACTCGTTCATTGCTCCCTCCGTCTGCGTGAAAACCACAGAGTGCCAGAGAGGTTGCCCCTGACGCCTTGATCGGACAGGGGAAACGGTTAAATATTGTCAGGTGCCTGAACAACTATGGCGATCCGCCTAATCGCGAACGGTAAAGCCCAGCTCATTGGAAATGGCCGGATGACGATGCTTCGGGTCTTATCCGGTCTATCACATTGAAAAGATTGCCCTCCTCCCTGAGGACAAACGGGTGAGAATCAGAAACGCCAGGTCAGACCGGACATAAAGGTAAAGCTGTCATCACGGTCAACCATCGGGCTATTTTTAATATCATCTGGCAGCGCACTATAGTTGGCGCTGGCCAGCAGCGTCAGATTGCTGGTCAATGCGTATTTAGCGGAAAGGCCAACATACGGTGTCCAGCTATCGCCAGGGGAGTAACTTGATAACCCACTACGGCGGGATTCATTGCCAGAGATGCCGTAGTAATATTCGTTGAAGTTTTCGTCATAGTAGAGCACGCCAATCGCCGGCGTCAGCGTCAGCTTGCCCATCGGCATTTGGCGAAACAGAGACATTTCCCCAACCCAACCGTTGCTGTTGTCCAGCACATCCGCTGCTGCGGAGACTTTCACGCTGCCCCATTTCTCATGGTGATACCATGCAGCACCCGCCATCGCGGTTGCGTCACGCTTGTTCAGTTGCTTCATCGCTTGATCGTCGTTATCACCCGGATCAAACTCAAGCGGCATATACGAGGCAGTAATGCTAAATTCATTACTTTCATTTTTTGAAAGAATATAACCTAACGTTGTTTGCCTAAAATAAAATGATTCACTTTCATAACTGACAAGCGGTACTGCGTGAACGTTATCATTATATCCACGATAAGGAGATTCGTTATATACAGCACCGCCGCCAATAGAAAATTCTGCGGCAGTTGCGCTCGCCATAAATGAAAAGGTGAATAGCGCCACAATATTGCGTTTAATTAACATGCCCACATTCCATTTTAAAATAAGATACAAAACGCGTGCATAATAATGCTTACAATTTCATCGGTGCAAGATTCATATTTATATAGTAATATATACAAACATATATATATTGGGTTTGGCGATGAACAAATTACAACTCAAACACCGGGAACTGAAGATTATTTCGGTAATTGCTGCCAGTGAAAACATCAGTCATGCCGCTACGGTTCTCGGCATCGCACAAGCCAACGTTAGTAAGTATCTTGCTGATTTTGAATCCAAAGTTGGACTAAAGGTATTTGATCGCACCACTCGACAGCTCACCCTCACACCGTTTGGTACAGCGCTGCTTCCTTACATCAATGACATGTTGGACAGAAACGATCAGCTCAATAATTTCATTGCTGATTATAAGCACGAAAAACGTGGCCGGGTAACCGTATATGCTCCGACGGGCATAATTGCTTATTTATCGCAACATGTGATCGCAAAAATTCAGGATATCGGTGGAATTAGCCTCTCACTTAAAACATGTAACCTGGAACGAAAGGCATTTTTTGAAGGTGTCGACTTCCCTGAAGATTGTGATATTTTAATCACCTATGCCCATCCTAAAGATGAATCTCTGGTTGCCAGTTTCATTACCAAATATGCGGTGACGGCTTTTGCCAGCCCTGAGTATATCAAAGCACATCCTATTAGTAGCCCTGATGAACTGGAAGAACATTCCTGTATCCTGATTGATTCCATGATGATAGATGAGGCTAATATCTGGCGTTTCACTTCTGCCGGAGGCAAGGAGATGCACGATTATCGGGTAACCGGAAATTATGTCTGCGACAATACACAGTCTGCACTGGCGCTGGCACGTAACCATCTGGGCATTGTTTTTGCGCCAAATGCGAGTGTGCAAAAAGATGTTGAATCCGGGTCGCTGGTTCCATGTTTCTCAGAACAACATGAATGGTGGCTGGATTTGGTGGTGATTTTCCGCAAACGTGAATATCAGCCATGGCGGGTACAGTTTATTCTTGATGAGATGTTGGCAGAGATCCGCCAGCAACTTACTCAGGCGCTGGAACAGCAGCCTGAGTAAGCGAAATTAGGGTACCAGGTTCAAAATGGTAAGCAAAATAGCCTGCGCCTAGTGATCGAGATACAGATAATGCACCCAACTGGTCATACGCAGCAGAACCTTACGCATCACTGACACATGGGTGAAGTGATCAGAATAAACCGCGACCTGCGCATAAATCCCATCAGGCAGAGCGTTCACATCCACATTATCATTCAGCTCAATCGTGGCGATCACCCCTTCCGATCCGGGCGTAGAATTTAAGGATTGCAGCGCCCCATTCGACTGGTATGTTCCCCCCGGTACGGCCGGACTGATGGCAGCCAGTTTGCCGCTGAAAACCTTACCCGGCAGGGCGTTAAACACCACTTCAGCTTCATCGCCTGGCTCCAATCGCAGCAACGAGTTTTGCCGGAACTGAGCGATAATTTGCCGTTTTTGATCCGGGATAAACACCATCACCGGACGCATAGGCAGCGCGGCGGCATAGGTTCCCGGTCGCATCAGCACCTGCGTAACGTAACCATCGCTGGGCGCGCGAACCACTGTCTGGTCCAGGTTGAACTCCGCTTCGGCTAACTGCGCTTTCAGGCTGGCAATTTGCGAATTCTCACCCTGCACCAGGCTGTCTAACTGACTCTGGATTTGCTGTTGTTCCGCAACGGAGGATTTCACCGCTGCTTCCTGCGCCAGATAGTTTTGCCGCGCCGCATCGATATCGCGTTCAGAAAAAGGATTGACCTTTGCCTGACTCCCCTGCGCATAGCGCTGGTAATCTTTAGCTAGCTTGTCACGCGTAGCCTTTGCCCGCTGCGTGTTGGCTTGCATTTCGTCTAACTGCGCCACCAGCACCTGCTCTTTATGTTGTGCGGTGACAATATCAGCTTTCAGGCGATCAACTCGTGCCTGATAACGTCCCGGATTAAGTTTAAACAGTACCTCACCTTTTTTGATCAGCGTATTCTTCTTATCCGTCACTTCCGTCACGACCCCCGTGACCTGCGGTACTACGGGAATAGAAATTACTGCCTTTTGCGCCTTAAATGTATACGGATGGTTATAATTCATCAGTAATATAAGCCCGCAAACAATGAATATACCGCCCAATGCTGCAGTGGGTACTGTCCATTTATTGGCAGGAATTTTAAAAATCTTAAATATTGACCATGCGCACGCCACATAGGTCAGAACGATCAATAAATCCATCGATATTACTCCGCCGGAGAGGTCTTCGCCTCACCCAGTTTCTTTTCCAGATCGGCAACCCTGGCCTGCAACTGGATCAGGGAAGAATCCGCGCTTTGCATACCCCACCCGCGTTCCGGGCGATAAAGCGTTGCCCAGATCCATAAAAAGGGCCACATGACATGTAAGGTAAACAAACTCACCCAGCCCGCGACATGTATTGCGTCAGCATGAGGATGGTTACGTTTCTTTGCAATGAGATAGGGAATATCATGCAGAATAATAATCCCGTAAAAAATGACCAGGAATACAAAAATAAGCACTCCTAATGCAAAATAATTAAGGAACATATTTGCCTCAGGGATTTAAATTGAAAATTCGGCTGCAATTTGATTTACACAATAGAGTTGATAATAGTAGTGGAATGACCAGATTGGATGCAATCGTCTTATTTATATAACGATATATGGGTTTATATATAACTACAGAATAAAGATATGCCCGGCGCAAAACCGGGCAATAAGTGATGAGAAATTAAAATAGTCCCAGCGGTTTATCTGAGTAGCTCACCAGCAGACATTTGGTTTGCTGATAATGCTCGAGCATCATCTTATGCGTCTCGCGCCCGATGCCTGACTGCTTATAGCCACCGAATGCCGCATGGGCCGGGTAAGCATGGTAACAGTTGGTCCAAACACGCCCCGCCTGAATCCCACGGCCCATCTTGTACGCCAGATTTCCGTTACGGCTCCAGACACCAGCGCCAAGCCCATATTGGGTGTCATTGGCGATTTCCAGCGCCTCTTCCATGGTTTTAAAGGTCGTGACGGCCAGCACGGGCCCGAAGATCTCTTCCTGGAAAACCCGCATGTTGTTCTTGCCAAACAGAATGGTTGGTTCGAGGTAATAACCTTCTTTTAAGTCGCCATCCAGTTGCTTGCGCCGCCCGCCGGTGAGAACATCAGCCCCTTCTTTCTTACCAATATCGATGTAATTCAAAATGGTTTCCAGTTGACCATGCGAGACCTGCGCACCCATTTGCGTCACGCTGTCTAACGGGTTGCCGCTGCGAATACTCTCCACCCGGCGAATAGCTCTTTCCATAAAACGTTCGTAAATAGATTCCTGTACTAACGCACGGCTCGGACAGGTACACACTTCACCCTGATTGAAGGCAAACAGCGCGAAACCTTCCAGCGCTTTGTCAAAAAACGCATCTTCTTCATCCATCACATCAGCGAAGAAGATATTGGGCGATTTCCCACCCAGCTCCAGCGTGACGGGAATAATGTTCTGCGTGGCGTATTGCATGATCTGCTGCCCAACTTCCGTTGAGCCGGTAAACGCCACTTTCGCAATGCGCTTAGACGTCGCCAGATACTCACCGATTTCCCCACCCGCACCGTTTACCACGTTCACCACGCCTGGTGGGAGCAGATCGCCGATGACTTCCATCAGCAACAGCACGGACAGCGGCGTGAGGCGCGCGGGTTTAAGCACGACGCAGTTACCCGCCGCCAGCGCGGGCGCCATCTTCCAGCTGGCCATCAGCAGCGGGAAGTTCCACGGGATAATTTGCCCTACCACGCCAAGAGGTTCATGGAAGTGATAAGCCACGGTCTCGCTATCAACCTCGCTTATTCCCCCTTCCTGCGCACGAATACAGGAAGCGAAATAGCGGAAATGGTCAATCGCCAGCGGAACATCTGCCGCGCTGGTTTCGCGGATGGGCTTACCGTTATCCCAGGTTTCTGCCGTCGCCAGCAGTTCCAGGTTTTGCTCCATACGATCGGCGATTTTGAACAGTATCGCCGCCCTGTCCTGCACGGATGTCTGCGCCCACTTGTCTTTTACTTTGTGCGCGGCATCCAGTGCCAGATCGATATCCTTTTTGCCGGAAGAGGCCACTTCGCACAGTAATTGCCCGGTTACCGGCGTCAGGTTTTGGTAATACTCGCCGCCCACCGGGGCAACCCAGTCACCGCCGATAAAGTTATCGTATCGGGCTTTTAACTTCAGAGGGTAACCATACTCGCCGGGATAAATACGCGTTGAAGGGGGGTTATTGGTCATGACCGTCTCCTTGCTGTAGGGGTACTACAAGGGTAGACGGGGCTGGCGAATTATTCGCCAGCCATTTACTGCTTTACGACAGGTATCACGAATTACATAGCAGCGCGATAAATCGCCATGATTTCTTCATGAGTCGCCTGAATCGGGTTAGTGAAACCGCAGGCATCTTTCAGAGCATTGGTCGCCAGTACGGCAATATCCTCTTCCTTCACGTTCAACTCACGCAGACCGGCCGGGATATTCACTTTCTGCGCCAGTTCGCGGATCGCCGCGATGCAGGCTTCCGCCCCTTGCTCTGTGCTCAAGCCAGCAACGTCCACGCCCATTGCCGCAGCGCAATCACGCAGGCGAGCGGCAGCCACTTTGCTATTGAAGACCTGCACATGCGGCAGCAGCACTGCGTTACATACACCGTGCGGCAGATCGTAGAAGCCACCCAACTGGTGCGCCATTGCGTGCACATAACCAAGAGAAGCGTTGTTAAAAGCCATGCCCGCGAGGAACTGCGCGTAAGCCATGGCTTCGCGCGCCTGAGCATTGCTGCCATCTGCAACGGCGACCGGCAGGTTTTCCGCAATCATGGTGACCGCTTTCAACGCGCACGCATCGGTAATCGGCGTTGCAGCAATAGACACGTAGGCTTCAATGGCGTGGGTCAGCGCATCCATACCGGTTGCCGCTGTCAGGGACTTCGGCATGCCGACCATCAGCGAGGAGTCATTAACGGACAGCAGCGGCGTAACATGCTTATCCACAATCGCCATTTTAATGTGGCGTACTTCATCGGTAATGATGCAGAAACGGGTCATTTCAGATGCCGTGCCCGCGGTGGTGTTAATGGCGATCATCGGCAGCTGTGGTTTTGCAGAACGGTCCACACCTTCGTAATCGCGAATATCGCCGCCGTTAGCCGCCACCAGCGCAATGCCCTTCGCACAATCGTGCGGAGAACCGCCGCCGAGGGAAATAACGCTATCACATTCGTTTTCTTTCAGTATATGCAGGCCAGCAGCGACGTTACTGGTCGTGGGATTAGGATGCGTACCGTCGAAAATTACGCTGAAAATATCACGTTCCTGTAATGCTTTTTGAATCTCGCCAGCCATACCTAATTTTGTCAGCATGGCATCCGTGACAATCAGCGTACGACGAAAACCATATTCCGCCATTGTATTCATTGCGTCTTTTAATGAATCAGCGCCGATTACATTCACGGAAGGAATAAAAAATGTTGAAGCAGCCATTGTACGATCCTTAATTACTCTAAAGAGTCAGGAAGCATACGAGTGAAATATCCAACAAAATATGATCGTGGTTGTTATTTTAATAACACCCACAATTAAAAAGCACATTAGGTTCATAATCTAATGTGCTTATTTCAATCAATATCTATTTTGTATTAATTCATTTAATTCCTGAATTAATTGTTTCATTACTTTTCGGGAAACAGCAAAGCATCGCGTAATAAATGATCATTTCCCCGGCGACGCGTAAAACCAATGCGGTCAAAATATTCCAGAATCTGGATAGCCAATTTGCGTCCAACGTTAAGCCTGTCGCGGAAATCGGCAGCACAGGTCGATCCTTTCTCCTGATCCAGTTCGCGGATCATATTGGCAAAGGCCACAATCCGATCATTACGGTAATAGCGATCTTTGACGATCGCGGTGATGATGCCTTGCTGCGCTGCTTGTCGTAACGCCACACGCATCATCTGCTCATCTGTGCCCGTCTGTTTTGCCAAATCACGCACCCACCACGGCTCATCGCCAAAAAGCGGTTCTGCTTTTTGCCAGATAACCTGCTGCTCTTCGCTGAAACCGGCCTTATGATCCGGCAAATGCAGCCAGCCATGATGGCTATGGATGGCGCCGCTCTCACGCATCTTTTCAATCAGCAGCAGGACCAACGCTTCGTCTTCCATCGGCAAAGCCATACGGCGCAGGCGTTCTCGCCCAGGTCCTGGTTCATCACGGTGCTGCTCGTGGTACGTCGCCAGCGTATCAAGGACTTTCCGCTGCCAGCGCGCTGCAACGGCAGCATTCAACAGACTGTATCCCGCCTGAATAAAGCCATGCAGCTCAATCAACGGACGCATACCGTTGCCGTTGAGCTGACGCGCCCAGGCGAAGTCAGGAATATTCACCGCCCCGCGCGTCAGATGTAGCGCCAGAGCTTCGCCGTCACTCTGTACCTTCTCCAGCGCTGCTAGCCACTGCAAATATTCCGGCTTACGCTTCCCGCGACGCGGCGGATTGAGCGTTACCACGCGCGCGCCAGCCAGCGTCGTGCGGGCCGAAATATCGCGTAGCACCAGACGGTCGTTATCGGCGAGCCAGAGCGGTGTATCAAACACCAGTTCCGCCAGCGTCCCTTCAAGCAGCGAGATTCTCCCGGTGACGTGGCTGGCCGCGTGGTGAATATGCAGCGGTTGCCACTGCATCAGCGGCGCGGCATGCTCTAAAGAGACAATCACGCGGGTAAACGCCTCTGGCGGTGCATCGGACAGCAGCCAGTCGCCGCGGTTAAGCTCTTCTTTTTGTGCATCACCGGCAATATTCAGCGCAATACGTTGCCCCGCCTGCGCGCGATCGGTGGCCTGATTTTGCGCATGCAAGCTACGTACGCGCATCGGTTTGTTGACGCCCGTGAGCCACAGCGTGTCACCAACAGTCACCTCACCGCTAAGCGCCGTCCCGGTCACCACCAGACCCGCGCCTTTGACCGTAAAGGCACGGTCAATCGCCAGGCGAAAGCTACAATCGCGGGCATGCTCGCGCGACGTTAATTGCTGTAAATGATCGCGCAGTTCTTCGATTCCACGACCTTCACTGGCAGCCGTCACGAACAGAACCGCATCGGCGAATCCATAGTTCTCAAGCGCAGTATGCACCTCAGTACGTACCGCGTTGATGCGATCGTCATCCACGCGATCGGCTTTCGTGAGCGCCACGGTGATCTGCGGATTGCCCGTCAGTTGCAGAATTTGCAAATGCTCACGTGTTTGCGCCATCACGCCGTCATCACACGCCACCACCAGCAGCGCATGGTCGATCCCGCCGACACCCGCCAGCATGTTGGACAAAAACTTTTCGTGTCCGGGAACATCGATAAATCCCAGAATCCTTCCGTCCGGCTGCGGCCAGTAGGCATAACCGAGATCGATGGTCATGCCGCGCTTTTTTTCTTCCGGCAAACGGTCGGCATTCACGCCGGTAATCGCCTGTAATAACGTTGTTTTTCCGTGGTCAACGTGTCCGGCGGTTGCAATAATCATTTCAGCATCATCTCCATAAACCGGGTCTCGTCCTCAAGGCAGCGCAGATCCAGCCATAAGCGACCATCATAAATTCGCCCAATGATCGGCACGGGCAGCGCACGCCAACGGGCGGCCAGTGCTTCGAGGCGGCTACCGCGCCCGTCATGTGGCGTAAAGGTTAATGCCGCGCTGGGCAGCCTATCAACAGGCAGCGAACCGCTGCCTATCTGCGATAAACAAGGCATAACGTTCAGGGCGAATTCGTCGCCGTAATGATCAGCAAGCCGTGCCTGTAATTGTTGTGCCTGCGCGTGGACAGCCTCCTGCGAGCGGGTGAGCTGGCGTAACGTCGGCAACTTCGCTGCCAGCGCTTCCGGGTGCAGGTAGAGCCGCAGCGTCGCTTCCAGCGCAGCCAGCGTCATTTTATCAGCCCGTAATGCACGTTTCAGCGGATGGCTCTGTAAGCGCGCGATCATCTCTTTTTTACCGACAATAATCCCTGCCTGCGGCCCTCCCAGTAATTTATCGCCAGAGAAGCTCACCAGGCTGACGCCAGCGGCAATCAGCTGTTGCGGCATCGGCTCCTGCGGTAATCCATACTGGCTGAGATCGACCAGCGAGCCGCTGCCGAGATCCGCCACTACCGGAATATCCAGCTCCTTGCCAATAGTGGCCAGCTCTGCCTCATCCACCGACTTCGTAAAGCCTTCGATGCTGTAATTACTGGTATGTACTTTCATCAGCAGACCGGTATTTTCATTTACCGCCTGACGATAATCTTTCGTGTGGGTCCGGTTGGTGGTACCCACTTCGCGCAGAATACATCCGGCCTGACACATCACGTCCGGAATACGAAACGCGCCGCCAATTTCTACCAGTTCTCCGCGTGAAACGACCACCTCTTTGCCGTTAGCTGTGGCCGCCAGCATCAGCAAAACCGCGGCCGCGTTGTTATTGACGATACAGGCGTCTTCCGCCCCCGTCAGACGGCAGAGTAAATCCGCCAGGGCCCGATCCCGATGTCCACGCCCGGCATCATCCAGGCTGTATTCCAGCGTCACTGGCGTGCGCATCGCCTGCACCACAGCCTCGATCGCTTCTTCGGCCTGCGATGCGCGACCAAGATTGGTATGCAGCACCGTTCCGGTAAGGTTAATTACCGGACGCAGCGCACTTTGCGATTCTCGTTCCAGCCGGGCGCAGGCCTCTTGCGCCCAGTCCTCACACCATGCCGGGAGCGCGTGCGTGTCGCGAATAGCTTCTCTGGCTTCGTCGAGCATGTGACGCAGCAGGTCAACCACCCGGGTATGACCGTGAGACTCACGTAAAGCTGGGAAGGCGCTATCGCGCAATAAACGATCGATCGCAGGAAGCTGGCTGTAGAGTGAACGCATGTCGGTTGTCATGAAAGGGCCTGGCTGTTGGTGGCCCTCTCCACCGTGGAGAGGGATATCGATATAGCAAGGATTGTACCGTGACTTTGCTCAGGCGAGTATAATGTGTATCAAGCCTTTGGCGGTTCCGTACGGGCAAAACTTTCGCGTTGAAAGAGCGTTTCCACCAGTTTGACCAGACGCGGGCGATCAACACACCAGCCGGGCGCAACCCGACGGAAATTGAGATAACCGACGGCACAGGCAATCGCAATGGTTGCCAGGTTAACCGTATCCGTTTTCAGCGTACCCTCCGCCAGATAACCTTCCAGCATATCCAGACTACGGGTAATCTTCTCTCGCTGGCGTAACAGTTCGGTTTCTGACTGCTGTGCGACGGGGCGAGCTTGTTCGCGTACCGAGACTAAACCGGCATCCATAATGCCATCGGCCAGCGCTTCCAACTGGCGTACCTTCAGCGCCGCCAGTGGTTCACGCGGCAGCATCGCTGGCGCAATATCCAGCAGTTCTATGTATTCCGCGATGATCGGAGAGTCAAACCAGTACTCGCCCTCATCGGTAACCAACGCGGGCACTTTTCCTAACGGGTTATAGCGTGCCACGCCGTTATCTGCGTTATAGGGGAGTTCATTCACAAATTCGAAGGTGATGCCCTTTTCCAGTAACAGAATAGAAATTTTACGCACAAAAGGGCTGGTATAGCTGCCAATGAGTTTCATGCCGGGTCCTTTTTGCCAACAAAAATATCAGTATGGCTCAGGTCAGTGCAAATGGCAGGTGATGACGGTCTCAATGATCCAAATAAAGGTAATGCATCCAACTGGTCATGCGCAGCAGCACTTTTCGCATCACTGAAACGTGAGCGAAATGGTCGGAATAGACCGCCACCTGGGCATAGATACCGTCCGGCAGCGCATCCACATCGGCATTGGGAGCCAGCTCAATCGTGGCCAGCACGCCATCGGTACCCGGCACCACCGTTAAGGACTGTAATGCTCCCTGCGCCTGATAAGAACCGCCCGGAACAACCGGCAGAATGCTGGTAAGCTTGCCGGAGAATACCTGGCCTGGCAGCGCGTTGAAGACCACTTCCGCTTCATCACCCGGTTTAAGGCGCAGCAACGAATTCTGGCGGAATTGCGCCACGATTTGCCGTTTTTGTTCCGGAATAAATACCATCACCGGGCGCAGAGGCAGCGCGGCGGCATAGGTCCCGGGCCGGATAAGCACCTGTGTTACATAACCGTTGCTGGGCGCACGTACGATAGTCTGCTCAAGATTGTATTTGGCTTCAGCGAGCTGGGCGCGCAGAGACGCAACCTGAGATTGCTCTCCATTGACCATACTGTCTAACTGGCTCTGAATCTGCGTCTGTTCAGCAACGGAGCCTTTGACCAGCGCATCCTGCGCCAGGTAGTTTTGCCGGGCATTGTCGATGTCGCTTTCAGAGAATGGATTAACCTTCGCCTGACTACCCTTCAAATAGCGTTGATAATCTTTATACAGGCGATCTCGTTCAGCGGAAACGCGGGTGGTATTGGCTACGGCTTCAGACAGCTGCGCTTTCATATTGTCGATGTTGTGCGTAGCGGTCACCAGGTCGGCCTGCAGCCTGTCAACCCGCGCCTGATAACGAACGGGATCGAGTTTAAATAACACCTCGCCTTTTTTAATCAGCTGATTATTTTTATCTGTCACTTCACTAACAATTCCGGTGACCTGTGGGGTAACAGGAATTGAAATAACCGCCTTTTGCGCCGTAAAGGTATACGGGTGGTTATAGTTCATTAATAAAATCAGTCCCGCCACAATAAACACCCCACCTAATGCGGCGGTAGCAAGCGTCCATTGATTTACCGGAATACGGAATATTTTAAAAATGGCCCAGGCGAATGCCACATAGGTCAGGACAATCAACAAGTCCATGATCAAATCTCCGGAAAGGTGGAGTTATCGTTTTTTTTCTCCCCATCCAGTCTATTTTCCAACTGGGTGATGCGCGCGGCCAGCGCGGCAATTTCAGGGTCAGGTTCCTTCCCGGACGGCGTGATGTGTGACTGCATTCCCCAGCCTCGTTCTGGCTGATAGAGCGTGGCCCAGATCCACAGGAAGGGCCAAATAACATGCAGCGTAAATAAACTCACCCAACCCGCCGTATGGATGGCATCGGCATGGGGATGGTTGCGCTTCTTAGCCATGTTATAGGGAATATCATGGATGGCGATGATTCCGTAAAACAGAACCAGAAAAACGAAGATCAGCACACCTAACGCGAAATAGTTTAGAAACATACCCGCCTCGTATTCACGCTAATCAGAGCTTTCGATTGCAGGCAGCCGAAAGGAGTCATGGCTGGTAATTTGAACATAATTGCAGTTAGCCATTTCCGCCATACCACCAGGGTATAAATTTTCAGGTTGATGGCTTGCGGGGTAGTTGCAAGAAATAGGTGATGAAACAGAATCCGCTCCAGATCACACCAGGAGAAATCCAGACAAATATTTATTGCGAAGTAGATCACAAATACCCAACAAACAGCCAAAACAAAAACGTGAACAACTTCACACTTAACGCCCATTTTTAGCCAATTCTTGACCTGTGATGTTTTTTTGTACCGATATTTTGTGATGAAAATCACATTAACTAACGCCATACACCCTATATTTACGTGACAAACGTCACATAAAAAGTCGTCGACTGGACAGTTGAACGATTCAGTGCCAGATTTCGCAGTATCTACAGGGTCCGGCTACCTCCTGCCGCTACATTAACAAACCTCGGGCTTTTAGCCTGCGCGACAGCAAACATAAGAAGGGGTGTTTTTATGTCATCCGATATTAAGATCAAAGTGCAAAGCTTTGGTCGATTCCTCAGTAACATGGTGATGCCAAATATCGGCGCGTTTATCGCGTGGGGTATTATCACCGCATTATTCATTCCGACAGGGTGGTTGCCGAACGAAACGCTGGCGAAGCTTGTCGGCCCAATGATCACCTATCTGCTGCCGCTGCTGATCGGTTATACCGGTGGTAAGCTGGTTGGCGGCGAGCGTGGCGGCGTGGTGGGTGCTATCACCACCATGGGCGTTATCGTCGGTGCCGATATGCCAATGTTCCTCGGCGCGATGATCGCAGGTCCGCTGGGCGGCTGGGCTATCAAACATTTCGACAACTGGGTAGACGGTAAGATCAAGTCCGGTTTTGAGATGCTGGTGAATAACTTCTCCGCAGGCATCATCGGGATGATCCTCGCCATTCTGGCATTCCTTGGCATTGGCCCATTGGTTGAAGCACTGTCCAAAATCCTGGCGGCAGGCGTTAACTTCATGGTTGTCCATGACATGCTGCCGCTGGCGTCTATCTTCGTTGAACCGGCGAAAATCCTGTTCCTCAACAACGCCATCAACCACGGTATTTTCTCACCGCTGGGTATTCAGCAGTCCCACGAGATGGGCAAATCCATCTTCTTCCTGATTGAAGCTAACCCGGGTCCGGGTATGGGCGTTCTGCTGGCATACATGTTCTTCGGTCGCGGCAGCGCTAAGCAGTCTGCAGGCGGCGCGGCTATCATCCACTTCCTGGGTGGTATCCACGAAATTTACTTCCCGTACGTGCTGATGAACCCGCGTCTGATCCTGGCCGTTATCCTCGGCGGTATGACTGGCGTATTTACCCTGACTATCCTGAACGGCGGCCTGGTTTCTCCGGCTTCTCCGGGTTCTATCCTGGCCGTACTGGCAATGACGCCGAAGGGTGCTTACTTCGCGAACATCGCTGCTATCTGTGCCGCAATGGCTGTCTCCTTTGTCGTCTCAGCCATTCTGCTGAAAACCAGCAAAGTGAAAGAAGATGATGACATTGATGCCGCTACTCGTCGTATGCACGACATGAAAGCGGAATCCAAAGGTGCATCTCCGCTGGCGGCTGGCGACGTGACTAACGACCTGAGCCATGTGCGTAAAATCATCGTTGCCTGCGATGCGGGTATGGGCTCCAGCGCCATGGGGGCGGGCGTACTGCGCAAGAAAGTGCAGGATGCCGGTCTGTCTCAGATTTCCGTCACCAACAGCGCGATTAACAATCTGCCGCCGGATGTCGATCTGGTCATTACTCACCGTGACCTGACCGAACGTGCGATGCGCCAGGTGCCTCAGGCGCAGCACATTTCGCTGACCAACTTCCTCGACAGCGGCCTGTACGCCAGCCTGACCGAACGTCTGGTTGCAGCACAGCGCCACAACGTGAACGAAGAGAAAGTCCGCGATCACTTGAAAGACAGCTTTGAAGAGGGTGATACCCACCTGTTCAAACTGGGTGCGGAGAATATCTTCCTCGGCCGTAAAGCCACTAACAAAGAAGAAGCGATTCGCTTTGCCGGTGAGCAACTGGTGAAAGGCGGCTACGTTGAGCCAGAATACGTCGAGGCGATGCTGGACCGCGAAAAACTAACCCCGACTTACCTCGGTGAGTCCATCGCAGTGCCGCACGGTACGGTTGAAGCCAAAGACCGCGTACTGAAAACCGGCGTGGTGTTCTGCCAGTACCCGGAAGGCGTGCGCTTCGGTGAAGAAGAAGACGATATTGCCCGCCTGGTCATTGGTATCGCCGCACGTAACAATGAACATATCCAGGTGATCACCAGCCTGACCAACGCTCTGGATGACGAATCCGTGATCGAACGTCTGGCCCATACCACCAGCGTGGATGAAGTTCTGGAACTGCTGGCTGGTAAAAAAGCTTAACCATTAAGTATCTCCAAAATAGTTCGAGCTGCAGAAAGGCGGCAACGCAGCGAATCCCCAGGAGCGTACATAAGTACGTGACTGGGGTGAGCGAGGAGAGCCAACGCATCTGCAGTTCGAAATATGAAGGCGATATCCTCTCCCTTGTGGAGAGGGTTAGGTTGAGGGAAACGCCTCACCCCAGCCCTCTTGGGTAAAAACATTAATGAAGGTTAATACTATGAAAGCATTACATTTTGGCGCAGGTAATATCGGTCGTGGCTTTATCGGCAAACTGCTGGCGGACGCGGGGATACAACTGACGTTCGCGGATGTAAACCAGGTCGTGCTCGATGCCCTGAATGCCCGTCATAGCTATCAGGTTCATGTGGTGGGTGAAAACGAGCAGGTTGATACCGTTTCCGGCGTCAACGCCGTGAGCAGCATCGGCGATGATGTTGTCGACCTGATTGCCCAGGTAGATTTAGTCACTACCGCCGTCGGCCCGGTCGTGCTTGAGCGTATCGCTCCGGCCATCGCCAAAGGGCTGGTTAAACGCAAGGCGCAGGGCATCGCCACTCCGCTGAATATTATCGCCTGTGAAAACATGGTGCGCGGAACCACCCAGTTGAAAGGCCACGTTATGAACGCGCTGGCAGATGAAGACAAATCCTGGGTTGAAGAACATGTTGGCTTCGTCGATTCCGCCGTGGACCGCATTGTTCCCCCTTCGGCTTCTGCGACCAACGATCCGCTGGAAGTCACCGTCGAAACCTTCAGTGAGTGGATTGTCGACAAAACACAGTTCAAAGGCGAACTGCCTGACATCCCGGGAATGGAATTAACTGATAACCTGATGGCATTTGTCGAACGTAAACTCTTCACGCTGAACACCGGGCATGCTATAACCGCGTACCTCGGAAAATTGACCGGTCATCAGACCATCCGTGACGCGATTCTCGACGAGAAAATCCGTGCAGTGGTAAAAGGTGCGATGGAAGAGAGCGGCGCGGTACTGATCAAACGCTATGGCTTTGATGCAGCAAAACATGCGGCATACATTCAGAAAATCCTCGGTCGCTTTGAAAACCCGTATCTGAAAGATGACGTTGAGCGCGTGGGTCGTCAGCCGCTGCGTAAACTGAGCGCGGGCGATCGTCTGATTAAACCGCTGCTGGGCACGCTGGAGTATGGCCTGCCGCACGCGAATCTGGTCACCGGTATTGCTGCAGCGATGCACTATCGCAGTGAAGAAGATCCGCAGGCCCAGGAACTGGCCGCGCTGATTGACGAAAAAGGTCCACAGGCCGCGCTGGCACAGGTTTCCGGTCTGGATGCCAACAGTGATGTGGTGGCGGAGGCGGTTAACGCATATAACGCAACCAAATGATAGAGAATGTGGCGCAGGTCAGCCTGCGCCCAAATGACAGATTGTCAGATATGCAGGCAATAATGGAACAAACGCAGGCCTTTGAAAATCGTGTGCTTGAGCGTCTGAATGCTGGCAAAACCGTACGCAGCTTCCTCATCACCGCCGTAGAACTGCTCACCGAAGCGGTGGATATCCTTGTGCTTCAGGTATTTCGCAAAGACGACTATGCGGTAAAATATGCCGTAGAACCCCTACTCGACGGCGACGGTCCGCTGGGCGATCTTTCCGTTCGTCTGAAGCTAATTTACGGTCTGGGCGTACTCAGCCGGCCGGAGTATGAAGATGCGGAGCTTCTGATGGCGCTGCGGGAAGAGTTAAACCATGACGGTAATGAATACGCGTTCACCGACGACGAAATTCTTGGCCCGTTTGGCGAACTCCACTGCGTGACGGCACTCCCGCCGCCACCGCAGTTTGATACCTCAGACTCAGGTTTGCACGCAATGCAGATTCAGCGCTACCAGCAGATGGTACGCTCCACGATGGTACTTTCCCTGACCGAGCTGATTTCTAAAATCAGCTTAAAAAAAGCCTTTCAAAAATAAGACCCTGCAGGCTTACTTCTCTTCCTGCTGCGGTCGATACAGCTGCCGATAATACGCCAGACGTTGCAGATACAGCTGCGCATTCTCCTGCGGTATTTCAGTAGGGACAACGTTGCGCGGTGGTGTTTTATTCAGATATTCGCGAAAAGCCTGGCTTGAAGCCATAAAATCGACCGTCTTATCAATAAGGGCCGAAACGTTCTCACCTATTTTCGCCATAATCTTCCCTCCTCCATGTATTAACCGCGCTCAGCCTGCGCGGTTGCTCATTTAAGTTTAGGATCGGTTGGGCGATTATATTGAGGAAAACGTGCTTCACTATGAACCCGTCAATAAAAAGCACCACGGCCGACCTTATCACTTAAAATTCCATATTAATCAAAATATTAGTATTTTCATTAGCTGAATAATACTTGCAACATTTGATTATTTATCTTCGATTAGTTGTGAATAATCCCGCTCTGCGCGCATACTATAGGATATTCATCCTATTTTTATCAGAAGCTATCCTATGAAAGAAGTCGAAAAAAACGAAATTAAACGCCTGAGCGATCGTCTGGACGCTATCCGCCACCAGCAGGCAGACCTGTCCCTGGTTGAAGCCGCCGACAAATATGCCGAGCTGGAGCAAGAGAAAGAAACGCTGGAAACCGAGATTGCGCGTCTGCGTGACGTCCACGGCCAGAAGCTGAGCAAAGAAGCGCAAAAGCTGGCGAAACTTCCTTTCCGTCGTGCTATCACCAAAAAAGAACAGGCCGACATGGGCAAGCTGAAGAAGAGCGTGCGCGGCCTGATCGTCGTTCACCCGATGACCGAGCTTGGCCGTGAAATGGGCCTGAAAGAGATGACGGGCTTCGCGAAGAGCGAGTTCTAAGCACTCCCGCATCACAGGCTCTCAAGACACCCGTCGAACGGCGGGTGGCTTGAGAGCATCGGGCTATATTCCGAATTTTTTCTTGTAAATATTTACACCGCTTATATACAAGTTCATTTTTAACGGCAATCTCTGCTTTTCAGAAAAAAAATCCCACCATCATGTCTGTTTGTATTTATACAATGAATTTTTCCATCCTCTTTTTTCATGACCCGCAGAATATAATTGACCCACAAAATTAAATAACATTATCATCTATAAAACAATGCCCCTATATATAAATATTATGATTATATTTTTATAAGGCATTGCTATGGGTAATTAATAAATAATATTGGGTATTTTCAAAATTTCATATAAGCAATGAATATTTTCATTATAACCATACGTTAATGGGTTATTGGCAATGCCCGCAGAATGGTGAGTTAGCTGTATAAATAACAGACAACTATTTACACCATATAAATTATAAATAAGGATATTTTATATGAACAATAATGGAAAATTTGTTCCGCTGCTTGTTTTGGGATTCACATTCTTGTTATCGGGTTGTGATTACTTTGCAGATAAACACCTTGTCGAAGAACTAAAAAAACAACAAAAAGAACAAGAAGAAAAGATAAATTTATTAGAAAAACAACAAACTACGATTATTAACGCGACACAAAAGGTCGCCGAAGTCGTTGGACGCATTGAACGCAAACAACGGCTATTCGACTACACAGAACTGGACCCATCACAAACGCACTATTTTATTATTAACAACGGCAGTATCGGCTTAGCCGGGCGTATTATATCTATTGAGCCAATAGATGATGGGAGTGTTATTCATCTTGATTTGGTTAACTTACTCAGCATTCCCGTATCAAACCTGGCGTTTAATATGACATGGGGTACGAAAAAACCTTCCGAGGCAAAAGATCTGCCTCGCTGGAAACAACTCCTGCTCAACACGCAAATGGATTCGACAATAGAACTCTTACCGGGAGCATGGACAAACGTCACGCTGACATTAAAAGGCGTATCGCCCAATAATCTTAAGTATCTAAAAATAGGCATTAACATGAAAAATGTTATTTTTGACAGCATACAACCTATTAAAGATACAAAAAAGAAATCAAAAAAATAATAGCCATTGATACAACTATTTTATAAAAGGAAAGCACTTATCCATGAACAAAATATTTAAAGTCATCTGGAATGCCGCTACGGGAACATTTATTGTCACCAGCGAAACCGCAAAAAGCCACGGCAAAAAAAGCGGTCGCAAAAAGCTGGCTGTTTCCGCACTCATCGGTCTTGGCAGTATTATGGTCTCAGCGGATGCGCTGGCCAACGCGGGGAACGATACCGGAAGCGGTGTTACCGTATCAGGTACAACGGGAACAGGGTGGGTTGCAATTGGTACCAATGCCACAGCCAATACTTACACCAGCGAAGATGGCGCAAGCGCCGCGATGGGTTATAAGGCCGATGCGATGGGGAAATGGAGTACCGCCATTGGTTCATACAGCCAATCCTCCGGCGACTCTTCGCTAGCGCTTGGCGTAAAATCGGTTTCTGCCGGTGACCGGGCCATTGCAATGGGAGCCTCTTCCTCAGCCGGTGGAGATTATTCGATGGCAATGGGTGTTTATGCCAATTCGAGCGGTGCAAAATCGGTTGCATTAGGTAATCAATCCACTGCGAGCGGAGCAACATCCGTTGCATTAGGTAATCAATCCACTGCGAGCGGTGACGACAGCACTGCATTTGGTAATGGCGCAAAAGCGATAGGCACCAGCTCAGTTGCCCTTGGCACAGGCTCTACCGCCCTGGAAGACAATTCCGTCGCCGTGGGTAACAGCACCACTCAACGGCAGATCACCTATGTTGCTAAAGGCGACATCAATTCCAGCAGTACTGATGCCGTCACAGGTGCGCAAATTCATTCTTTAAGTCAATCCGTCGCCAACCGACTCGGCGGAGGGGCTTCCGTTAATTCTGATGGTACAGTGAATGCTCCCCTCTACGAGGTAGGCACAGGCATCTACAATAACGTAGGCAGTGCATTAAGTGCACTTAACACTTCTATCATTAACACAGGTGCCTCTGTCGCAGGATTAACCGAAGACGCGCTGTTGTGGAATGACAGCACCAGTGCCTTTAGCGCTAACCACGCGGGAAGCACCAGCAAGATCACCAATCTGGCGGCAGGCACCCTGGCCGCAGACAGCACCGATGCCGTTAACGGCTCCCAGTTGTTTGATACAAATGAGAAAGTGGATCAGAACACTACTGATATCGCCACCAATACCGACAGCATCAACCAGAACACTGCCGATATTACCGCCAATACCGACAGCATTAACCAGAACACAACCGATATCGCCGCTAATACGACCAGCATCAATCAGAACACCACTGATATCGCCACCAACACCACCAATATCAATAACCTGAGCGACTCTGTTACCACGCTCACCAATGATGCCTTGCTGTGGGATGCTAACTCTGGTGCATTCAGCGCTAACCACGCGGGAAGCGCCAGCAAGATCACCAATCTGGCGGCAGGCACTCTGGCCGCAGACAGCACCGATGCAGTTAACGGCTCCCAGTTGTTTGCCACCAACGAAAATGTGTCTCAGAACACCACTGATATCGCCACCAACACCACCAATATCAATAACCTGAGCAACTCAGTTACCACGCTAACCGATGATGCCCTGCTGTGGGATGCTGACTCTGGAGCATTCAGCGCTAACCACGCGGGAAGCGCCAGCAAAATCATTAATGTCGCCGCCGGGGAACTTTCTGAGGACAGTACAGACGCGGTGAACGGCTCACAGTTGTATGAAACCAACCAGAAGGTAGATCAAAACACATCAGATATTGCAGATATTAATACGACGATCACCAATCTTGGTACCGATGCACTGAGCTGGGATGAGGCAACCAATTCGTTCTCCGCCAGCCACGGAAGTAGTACGGCAAACAAAATCACCAATGTCGCCGCCGGGGAGCTTTCTGAGAGCAGCACCGACGCGGTTAACGGTTCGCAGCTGTTCGAAACCAATGAAAAAGTGGATCAGAACACGACCGATATCGCCGCCAATACCACCAACATATCTCAGAACAGCACCGCAATTGAGAACCTGAATACTTCTGTCACCGACATTAATACGTCCATTACCGGCCTCACTGATAATGCTCTGTTATGGGACGAAGACATCGGGGCTTTTAGCGCAAACCACGGTGGAAGTACCAGTAAAATAACCAATGTCGCCACCGGGGAGCTTTCTGAGGACAGTACAGACGCGGTAAACGGCTCACAGTTGTATGAAACCAACCAGAAAGTAGATCAAAACACCTCTGCTATTGCGGATATCAATACGTCCATCACCAACCTTGGTACCGATGCACTGAGCTGGGATGACGAAGAGGGTGCGTTCAGCGCCAGCCACGGTACCAGCGGTACCAATAAGATAACCAATGTAGCAGCAGGTGAAATCGCCAGTGACAGTACTGACGCCGTTAATGGCTCTCAGCTCCATGAAACTAACATGCTGATTTCTCAGTATAATGAATCTATTAACCAAATAACCGGTGATACCAGCGAAACCTATATCACGGAAAATGGTACCGGCGTGAAATACATCCGCACGAACGATAACGGGCTTGAAGGCCAGGATGCATACGCAACGGGTGAGGGCGCAACAGCAGTGGGTTACAACGCCGTCGCATCCGGTGCTTCGAGTCTGGCGCTTGGAGAAAACAGCAGCAGCAGCATTGAGGGCAGCATCGCCTTGGGCAGTGGCTCCAGCTCTAACCGCGCTATTACAACCGGCATACAAGCAACGAGCGTAACAAGCGATGGCGTCGTCATTGGTTACGATACAACAGACAGAGAGTTGCTGGGCGCGTTGTCATTGGGGACGGATGGAGAAAGCTATCGTCAAATTACCAACGTTGCGGACGGCTCTGAAGCGCAAGATGCGGTAACAGTTCGTCAGTTACAAAATGCTATCGCCGCCGTTTCCACGACGTCGACACAATATTTCCACGCTAACTCGGATGAGGAAGATTCCCTGGCGGTGGGTGAAAACGCGATAGCCGTCGGCGCGAAAACCATCGTCAATGGCGATTCGGGAGTCGGTATTGGCTATGGCGCAGTCGTGGATCAATCTGCCTTCAACGGCATTGCCATTGGTTCAAACGCACAGGTAAATCACGCCAACAGCATCGCGCTCGGCAGCAATTCACAAACCACCGTCGGCGCACAAAGCAGCTATACCGCTTACAACATGGATACGCCACAAACGTCAGTGGGCGAAGTTTCTGTAGGCAGTGGCGATGGCCAGCGGCAGATCACCAATGTTGCAGCAGGAAGCGCAGACACCGATGCCGTAAACGTTGGTCAATTGAAAGTCACTGACAGCCGTGTTGCCGCAAATACCGAAAGCATCAATAACCTGAATACCCAGGTTAGCAACCTTGATACTCGCGTCACCAATATCGAAAACTCTGTCGGCGATATTGTCACTACGGGGAGCACCAAGTACTTCAAGACCAGTTCAACAGGTGCCGATGCAAATGCCCAGGGTGCAGACAGCGTCGCGATGGGTTCCGGATCTATTGCGGCTGCTGAAAACAGCGTGGCGCTAGGCACAAATTCCGTCGCAGATGAAGCTAATACGGTGTCTGTCGGCTCTTCTACTCAACAACGTCGTATTACCAATGTTGCCGCAGGGGTGAACAACACTGACGCGGTTAATGTGGCGCAACTGAAAGCCTCAGAAGCAGGTTCCGTTCGTTATGAAACCAATACCGATGGCTCGGTTAACTACAGTGTGCTCAACCTGGGAGACGGGAGTGGCGGTACCACTCGGATCGGCAATGTTTCAGCGGCGGTGAACGATACGGATGCGGTGAACTATGCGCAATTGAAACGCAGCGTAGAAGAAGCAAACACCTATACCGATCAAAAAATGGGTGAAATGAACAGTAAAATCAAAGGAGTAGAAAACAAGATGAGCGGCGGTATTGCCTCAGCAATGGCCATGGCCGGTCTTCCACAAGCTTACGCACCGGGAGCCAACATGACCTCGATTGCTGGGGGTACGTTTAATGGTGAAAGTGCCGTCGCACTCGGCGTGTCTATGGTGAGTGAAAGCGGGGGCTGGGTTTATAAATTGCAAGGAACCAGTAACAGCCAGGGCGATTACTCTGCAGCCATTGGTGCTGGCTTCCAGTGGTAATGAAGTAACAATACCCCCGACATCAAAGGCAATGGCATCATGCCATTGCCTTTTCACTTCTCTTTGTTGTCCTCACCCGCAATTGGCCCTACCAATTTTAGCCAGATCCTACCAGCACCTCACATTTCATTAAAATGTGAGTACAATACCGTTGCCAATAAATAACATTTGATTAACCATTCATTGTCATTACCCCTACACAACAATATTGGCAGGGCCACTTTTACACATAATGTGACCAGGAGATGAGCACAGACTCATTCCATTATGTCGGCGGCCCCCAGGAGACCTGCAATGAATCTCTGGCAACAGAACTACGACCCGGCCGGTAACATCTGGCTTTCCAGTCTGATCGCATCGCTCCCTATCCTGTTCTTTTTCTTCGCCCTGATTAAGCTCAAGCTGAAAGGCTATGTTGCGGCGTCATGGACGGTGGTGATCGCTCTGACGGTCGCCCTGCTGTTTTACAAAATGCCAGTCGATCACGCTCTAGCTTCCGTGGTGTACGGCTTCTTCTATGGTTTGTGGCCAATTGCCTGGATCATTATCGCCGCGGTATTCGTCTATAAAATCTCGGTGAAAACCGGGCAGTTCGACATCATCCGCTCCTCAATACTCTCGATTACCCCGGACCAACGTCTGCAAATGCTGATTGTCGGTTTCTCCTTTGGCGCATTCCTCGAAGGGGCGGCAGGATTTGGCGCTCCGGTAGCGATTACCGCCGCACTGCTGGTTGGTCTGGGTTTTAACCCTCTGTACGCGGCAGGTTTGTGCCTGATCGTAAACACCGCTCCGGTCGCTTTTGGCGCAATGGGCATTCCGATTCTGGTTGCCGGTCAGGTTACCGGGCTGGATAGCTTCGAGATTGGTCAGATGGTGGGCCGTCAGTTACCGTTCCTGACCATTATCGTGTTGTTCTGGATTATGGCGATTATGGATGGCTGGCGCGGCGTAAAAGAGACCTGGCCTGCGGTGATGGTCGCTGGCGGCTCGTTTGCTATCGCGCAGTACCTCAGCTCTAACTTTATCGGGCCGGAACTACCGGACATTATCTCGTCTCTGGTTTCGCTGGTCTGCCTGACGCTGTTCCTGAAACGCTGGCAGCCGGTACGCATCTTCCGCTTTGGCGATATGGGCGCTTCACAGGTCGATCAGACGCTGGCTCGCACCCACTATACCGCTGGACAGGTGGTCCGCGCCTGGTCTCCGTTCCTGTTCCTGACGGCCACCGTCACGCTGTGGAGCGTACCGCCGTTTAAAGCGCTGTTTGCGCCAGGCGGCGCGATGTACCACTGGGTGGTCAATATTCCGGTTCCGTACCTCGATAAGCTGGTTGCCCGTATGCCGCCGGTTGTACACGAAGCCACAGCCTACGCGGCGGTGTATAAATTTGACTGGTTCTCCGCAACCGGTACCGCGATTTTGTTTGCCGCCCTGCTGTCTATCGTCTGGTTGAAGATGAAGCCGTCCGCAGCGCTGCAGACTTTTGGCAGCACGCTGAAAGATCTGGCATTACCTATTTACTCCATCGGAATGGTGCTGGCATTCGCGTTTATCTCAAACTACTCCGGGCTTTCATCAACCCTGGCGTTGGCCCTGGCACACACCGGCAGCGCGTTTACCTTCTTCTCACCGTTCCTCGGCTGGCTGGGGGTATTTCTGACCGGGTCCGACACCTCATCAAACGCACTGTTTGCCGCCCTGCAGGCTACGGCTGCTCAGCAAATCGGCGTTTCGGATGTGCTGATGGTGGCGGCAAATACCACCGGCGGCGTGACCGGCAAGATGATCTCGCCGCAATCTATCGCTATCGCCTGTGCGGCAGTGGGATTAGTGGGGAAAGAGTCTGACCTGTTCCGCTTTACCGTGAAACACAGCCTGATTTTCACCTGCATGGTGGGTGTGATTACCACGCTGCAGGCCTATGTCTTAACCTGGATGATTCCATGATAGTGATGCCCAGACGCCTGTCAGACGAAGTCGCATCTCGTGTGCGGGCGCTGATTGAAGAACAACAGCTGGAGGCGGGCATGAAGTTGCCCGCTGAGCGTCAACTGGCCGTACAGCTCGGCGTATCGCGTAACTCGCTGCGCGAGGCGTTAGCAAAACTGGTCAGTGAAGGCGTACTGATTAGCCGTCGTGGCGGCGGGACGTTTATCCGCTGGCAGCATGAGGCCTGGTCTGAACAAAACATCGTTCAGCCGCTGAAAACCCTACTGGCGGACGATCCTGATTACAGTTTCGATATTCTGGAGGCCCGCCACGCCATCGAAGCCAGTACCGCCTGGCACGCAGCCATGCGGGCCACCGCCGCGGATAAAGAGAAAATCAGGCTCTGTTTCGAGGCCACGCAAAGCGAAGATCCGGATCTCGCCTCGCAGGCTGACGTTCGCTTTCATCTCGCCATTGCGGAAGCCTCGCACAACGTGGTGCTGTTGCAGACCATGCGCGGTTTCTTCGACGTCCTGCAGTCTTCGGTAAAACAGAGCCGCCAACGTATGTACCTGGTACCGCCCGTATTTTCTCAACTGACGGCGCAGCATCAGGCCGTGCTGGACGCCATTGTTGCCGGGGATGCCGACGGGGCGCGTAAGGCCATGATGGCGCACCTCAGTTTTGTCCACACCACAATTAAACGATTTGACGAAGATCAGGCCCGGCAGGCGCGTATTACTCGCCTGCCCGGTGATCCTGGTGAGAATAGCAGGGAGAACAACACATGATTATTTCAGCAGCCAGCGACTATCGCGCCGCAGCCCAGCGCATCCTGCCCCCCTTCTTGTTCCACTATATTGACGGCGGGGCGTATGCCGAGCACACCTTGCGCCGTAACGTGGCAGACCTGTCAGAGGTGGCGCTGCGCCAGCGCGTACTGAAGAATATGTCCGACCTGAGCCTGGAAACCAAGCTGTTCAACGAAACACTCTCCATGCCGGTAGCCCTCGCGCCTGTCGGCTTGTGCGGCATGTACGCACGCCGGGGCGAGGTTCAGGCCGCCGCCGCCGCTGATGCCAAAGGCATTCCGTTTACGCTTTCCACAGTGTCCGTATGTCCGATTGAAGAAGTCGCCCCGACCATCAAGCGTCCGATGTGGTTCCAGCTGTATGTGCTGCGCGATCGCGGTTTTATGCGTAACGCACTGGAGCGCGCCAAAGCGGCGGGTTGCTCCACGCTGGTCTTTACCGTCGATATGCCAACGCCTGGCGCACGCTACCGTGATGCCCATTCCGGTATGAGCGGTCCAAATGCGGCACTGCGCCGCTACTGGCAAGCAGTCACTCATCCACAGTGGGCATGGGACGTTGGTCTGAACGGTCGCCCGCATGATTTAGGCAATATTTCGACTTATCTTGGCAAACCCACCGGCCTTGAAGATTACATCGGCTGGCTGGCGAATAACTTCGATCCGTCGATTTCCTGGAAAGACCTCGAGTGGATCCGCGAATTCTGGGATGGTCCGATGGTGATCAAAGGGATCCTCGACCCTGAAGATGCCCGCGACGCCGTACGCTTTGGCGCGGATGGTATCGTTGTCTCTAACCACGGTGGCCGTCAGTTAGATGGCGTGCTGTCTTCAGCTCGTGCGCTGCCCGCCATTGCCGATGCGGTGAAAGGCGATATTACCATTCTGGCTGATAGCGGGATCCGCAATGGTCTGGACGTTGTACGCATGATAGCGCTGGGCGCGGATAGCGTGCTGCTGGGGCGTGCTTATCTGTACGCGCTAGCGACCCACGGCCAGGCCGGTGTGGCGAATCTGCTGAACCTGATCGAGAAAGAGATGAAGGTGGCGATGACCCTGACCGGTGCGAAGTCGATTAGCGAAATCAGCCGTGATTCGCTGGTACAGGAACTGGGTAAGAGCCTGCCTGCCGCGCTGGCACCTCTGGTCCAGGGTAGCGCAGCGTAACAACATCCCCGTAAAACCCCATTTTCTGAATGGTCGGTCTGTTTTCAGCCCGACCATTTTTTATCCAAAAATAACGACTAGTTAACATTTACAACCAATATATTTGACAACTTTTTATCCACCTGCCAAATGTATAGACAAGCTAATACAACAGCATTTTATACATATAACAACCATCATAACGGGCGAGGGTGACATGGCTTATTCCGGAAAAGTGAATATCCAGCAGGCGATAGATGACAGTGCTTTTTCGCGCTTCCACTGGGTCATTATTGTCCTGGGTTTTCTGGTTTTAGCCATTGACGGCTTCGATACGGCGGCGATGGGCTATATTGCCCCCACGCTCTCAGCCGACTGGGGTATCAAGAAACAAGATCTCGGACCGGTGTTAAGCGCCGCGCTATTGGGCCTCTCATTTGGTGCCCTGCTGGCCGGACCGATTTCCGATCGTATGGGTCGTAAGCGCGTCCTGGTCTTTTCCTGTCTGTTCTTTGGCCTCGCCAGTCTGGGAACCGCCTATGCCCAGACGCTGAATATGCTCACGTTTTGGCGCTTTCTCACCGGGCTTGGGCTTGGCGCGGCAATGCCCAATGCCATCACCCTGGTGTCAGAATTCGCCCCGAAACGCTGTCGTTCAATGGCGATTAACACCATGTACTGTGGCTTTCCGTTAGGGGCTGCGGGCGGCGGCGTGATCTCCTCCTGGCTGATCCCCAACTACGGCTGGCACAGTGTTCTGCT
The DNA here is from genome assembly GCF_002075345.1 of Citrobacter braakii. GTDB lineage: Bacteria > Pseudomonadota > Gammaproteobacteria > Enterobacterales > Enterobacteriaceae > Citrobacter > Citrobacter braakii. The sequence goes on along the minus strand of NZ_NAEW01000005.1, from coordinate 172,179 downwards.
TGCTGGTGCAATCGCCCCACTGGTCCTCACCGTACTGTTGGTGCTGTTCCTGCCGGAGTCGGTTAAGTATCTGGTTCACCGCGGTAAAGGGGTTGCACAGATTAAACGCATTGCTCAACGCTTTATGTCGGGAAGTCTGGAACAGGTTACCCAGTTTTATCTGGATGAAGACCGTATCACGGTCAAAAAAAGCAGCGTGGCACAGTTATTTAGTATGCCCTGGCTGCCGGGTACGCTGATGCTCTGGATGACCTACTTTATGGGGCTGGTTATCTATTACGTGCTGCTGAGCTGGATGCCAACGCTGATGCTGGGAATGGGCTATCCGCTGGCCGAATCCGCCTGGCTGACATCTCTGTTTACCTTTGGCGGTACGGCGGGGATCCTGCTGGCCGGTTGGTTAATGGACCGCTGGGAAGCCCATAAAGTGGTCTCACTCGGCTTCATTCTGACGATGCTGTTTGCCCTCGCTCTCGGGTTTGAACATAACCACATCATCTTGTTCGGCGCACTGATCTTCCTGATGGGGATTACCATGAACGGCGCGCAGTCCGGGCTGCAGACGCTGGCCGCCACGTTTTATCCAACCCACTGCCGTGCGACGGGCATTGCCTGGATGCAGGGCGTGGGCCGCTTCGGCGGCGTAGCCGGAACGATGATGAGCGCCCAGTTGCTTTCCCTGCAATGGCAGGCAGACAGTATCTTAATGTTCCTCAGCCTTCCGGCCCTGGTCGCTGCTGCCGCGACAATTTACAAGCTGCAACGCTATAAACCGCAGACGCTGACCGTCGCATAGTACCCGCTCTTTCTGCTATTCTGCCCCCCGTTATCAAGGGGGCAGTATGCTTAACATCGTTTTATTCGAACCAGAAATCCCGCCAAATACCGGCAATATTATCCGTCTTTGCGCCAACACCGGCTTTCGTCTGCATATTATAGAGCCAATGGGCTTTACCTGGGACGACAAGCGCCTGCGTCGCGCGGGGCTGGATTACCATGAATTTACCGCCGTTCTGCGCCACTCTGATTACGCCGCCTTCGTCGCCGCAGAACATCCGCAGCGCCTGTTTGCTCTGACCACCAAAGGTACGCCAGCGCATAGCGCGGTATGCTATCAGGACGGGGATTATCTGATGTTTGGTCCGGAAACACGCGGTCTGCCAGCCAGCATCCTTGACGCGTTGCCGGCCGAACAAAAAATTCGTATTCCAATGATGCCAGACAGTCGCAGCATGAACCTGTCAAATGCGGTGTCGGTGGTGGTGTATGAGGCCTGGCGCCAGCTAGGGTATCCGGGCGCGGTACTGCGTAGCTGATGATTGTTGGATGGCGTCTAGGGCCTGATCCGACCTACATTAATTTGATGAAATTCATTTCGAGCGTTATCGGCGCAGACAGATTGAACACGGACTGCGCACAGTCACCGGAGCGTACACGCAATACGTGAGGATGACGAGCACAGCTCAGGTTCAATCTGCCAGGTAAGATAGCTCGAAATCAGATACCATCTCCATACTCAAAAGTATGATGTATCCCGTTGAAATGCTGATCCATATCCATGGACGGCTTATCGCTGTCAGGCTTGCCGACGATGCGTGCCGGAACGCCTGCTGCAGTGGTATGCGGGGGTACCGGCTGTAAAACGACGGAACCTGCGCCAATCTTCGCGCCGCGCCCGACTTCAATGTTGCCGAGAATTTTTGCTCCCGCGCCAATCATCACGCCTTCACGAATTTTCGGATGACGGTCACCGCCGGCTTTACCGGTCCCGCCCAGCGTGACGGATTGCAAAATAGAGACGTCGTTTTCAATCACGGCAGTTTCACCGACCACAATACCAGTGGCGTGATCGAGCATAATCCCACGGCCAATTTTTGCCGCCGGGTGAATGTCTACCTGGAAGCTAACGGACACCTGATTTTGCAGGAAGATTGCCAGCGCCTGACGCCCCTGATGCCACAGCCAGTGACCGATACGGTAGGCCTGAAGCGCATGAAAGCCCTTCAGATACAGAAGTGGGGTGGAATATTTATCGACAGCCGGATCACGCGTGCGTACCGCCTGAATATCACAGGCCGCTGAGGCAATCATTTCAGGATCGGCCGCGTAGGCCTCTTCCACGACTTCGCGAATGGCAATGGCGGGCATGATCGGAGAAGCGAGTTTATTCGCCAGCATATAGCTCAGCGCACTACCGAGGTTTTCATGCTTGAGCAGCGTTGCGTGATAAAAACTGGCCAGCATTGGCTCACATTCCGCCAGTGCCCGGGCTTCCGCTTTAATGTTTTTCCAGACGATATCCAGTTCTTCACACGGCATTGCGTACTCCAGAAGATAGCAAAACGACCGACCCGTTCTTCGCGGGTCGGGTCGTTATATTCAACAGTTCCTTACAGCTAGTGGCGACTCAGCTCGTCCCTGCGTGCACGGCCTAATAACGTCAATGCTGCCTCGCGCGCGTTTTTTCCGCAATACAATACTTGATAAATTTCCTCGGTTATTGGCATCTCAACACCAAAACGGTGCGCCAATTCACGAACTTCTTTCGTATTGCGGTAGCCTTCAACCACCTGACCAATCTTGTCCTGCGCCCCCTGCACGTCCATCCCCTGGCCGAGCATCATGCCAAAACGACGGTTACGCGACTGGTTGTCGGTACAGGTCAGCACCAGATCGCCTAAACCCGCCATACCCATAAAGGTGGCAGGATCGGCACCCAGCGCCGCGCCAAGACGAGACATTTCGGTCAGTCCACGGGTGATCAATGCGGTTCGCGCATTCGCGCCGAAACCGATGCCGTCAGACATCCCCGCGCCAATCGCAATGACGTTTTTCACCGCGCCGCCAAGCTGCACGCCAATGAAATCCGGATTGCTGTAAACGCGGAAGCTCTTGCCGCAGTGCAGCAACTGCTGGAGATCGTCAGCAAAGGTGTCGTCCGTCGAGGCCAGAGAAATCGCCGTCGGCATGCCCGCCGCTAGCTCTTTGGCGAACGTCGGACCGGAGATAACTGCCAGTGGAATAGAATTCCCCAGCGCTTCACGCGCGACGTCCTGCAGCAGGCGTCCCGTTTCCGCTTCCAGACCCTTTGTCGCCCAGACCAGACGCGCGTCAGGACGCATCAGCGGTTTGATGTTGCGCAGCACTTCGCCAAAGACGTGGCTCGGCACCACCACCAGAATATTACGACTGGCGGCCAGCGCAGTGGCTAAATCACTTTCCAGGCGCAGCGTTTCGGGAAAAGGCACATCAGGGAGGAACGCGACGTTGCAGCGATCGTGCTCGAGGGTCGCGATATGTTTCGGATCATGGCCCCACAGGACAACCTGATGGCCATTTCTTGCCAGGGTGATGGCAAGAGCGGTGCCGTACGAGCCGGCACCAATCACAGTCATTGAAGCATTACTTTGGTTCATCAGGCATCCTGATGTTCTTCAGTACCTTCGCCAGCCTGCTGCTGTAAATAGTTCATGAACAGCGCATCAAAGTTGACCGGCGCAAGGTTCAGTTGCGGGAATGTACCGCGGGAAACCAGGCTGGTGATGCATTCGCGGGCATACGGGAACAGAATGTTCGGGCAGTATGCACCAAGGCAATGCGCCATCTGAGTCCCTTCAATACCACTGATGGAGAAAATACCGCCCTGCTGAACTTCACACAGGAACGCAGTTTCTTCACCCAGAGAAGCCGTTACGGTGACACGCAGCACTACTTCATACACATCATCTGCCAGTTGGGTAGATGCGGTATCAAGATCCAGTTTAACCTCTGGCTGCCAATCTTTCTGGAAAACATGTGGTGCATTTGGCGCTTCGAAAGACACATCCTTGGTATAAATACGTTGGATCTGGAAAGCCATTTCAGTGTTATTTTGTTCTGACATGTTGAGAAAACCCTTTAGTGTTGTCCTTTAAATACTTCGGTACGCCTTAACGCAGCAGTGGATCCAGTCCACCACGTGCATCCAACGCATACAAGTCGTCACAACCACCAATGTGCTGTGCATCAATAAAAATCTGCGGAACCGTTGTACGGCCACTGCGCTTGATCATCTCTTCACGCTTCACGGCATCGCCGTCAATCGGAAGTTCCTGGAAACTCACACCCTTGCTGTTCAACAGCGCCTTTGCGCGATGGCAAAACGGGCAGGTCGCTTTGGTATAGATCTCAATATTGGCCATGACTTATCTCCAGTGTTCTTTTACCCTGCGGCATGAAAGAAGACGGGTAAATTACTTGCCGCGAACCAGTGGCAGATTCTCGCCACTCCAGCCCGCTACGCCGTCTTTCAGTACAGATACCTGCTCAAAACCGGCTTTAATCAGCGCAGTTGCTGAATCCTGGCACTGCATACCAGAGCCATCAACCACAATAACAGGTTTGTTTTTGTGTTTTTCCAGCTCGCCAAAATTGTTGGCTTTGATTTCGCTCGGCAGCAGGTTAGTGGAGCCCGCGATATGACCTTTGCGGAAGTCGTCGCGCTGACGTAAATCCACAATCACCGCATCTTCTTTGTTGATAAGACGAGTGGCTTCTCCGCGCGTAATTACCTTCACTTTCGAAGTCAGGCTCTTAAACGTGGTAAATAATACAGCCGCCAGTAACGCAATCCAGGCGATACTCAATACAGGGTGGCGACTAACAAATTGCATAATTTCTTGCATGGGGGGTAACAACTCCCGACTTAGTGATTAAAAAACCAGGAAAGGAGTATACCTGCGCGTTGGCGCAAATACAGCCAGAGCGTGCATTGGATTGCATTTTTGCGGGGCGCTACGGAAAAAAAAACGTAAATCCGCGCCCTCTGCGACACGCTCTGGTCGATTATTTGATCTTCTGGGGCTATTTTATCGATTCAGCTGTAGTAAAATTACGCAATTATTTTTGTCTATTGAGTGTGAGGTTGTCGCAATGTCGGTTTCTAAAAAACCTATGGTACTGGTGATTCTGGATGGCTATGGCTATCGTGAAGACAGCCAGGATAACGCCATCTTTAATGCCAAAACCCCGGTAATGGATGCTCTGTGGGCAAAACGTCCGCATACCCTGATTGATGCCTCTGGCCTGGAAGTCGGCCTGCCCGATCGCCAGATGGGCAACTCCGAAGTGGGTCACGTCAACCTGGGCGCGGGCCGCATCGTGTATCAGGACCTGACCCGTCTGGATGTTGAAATTAAAGAACGGACTTTCTTCGCTAACCCAGTGCTGACCGATGCGGTCGACCAGGCAAAAAATAGCGGCAAAGCGGTTCACATCATGGGCCTGCTCTCTGCTGGCGGCGTTCACAGTCACGAAGATCACATCATGGCGATGGTCGAAATGGCAGCTGAACGCGGTGCTGAGAAAATCTATCTGCACGCTTTCCTTGATGGCCGTGATACCCCGCCGCGCAGCGCTGAACATTCGCTGCAGAAATTCGAAGAGAAATTTGCCGCGCTGGGCAAAGGCCGTGTAGCGTCCATCATCGGTCGTTACTACGCCATGGACCGCGACAACCGTTGGGATCGCGTTGAACAGGCTTATGACCTGATGACGCTGGCAAAAGGCGAGTTCCAGTTCGCTACGGCTGTTGAAGGCCTGCAGGCTGCTTATGCCCGCGACGAAAACGACGAATTCGTGAAAGCGACCGTGATCCGTGCTGAAGGCCAGGCTGAAGCCGCCATGGAAGACGGCGATACGCTGATTTTCATGAACTTCCGTGCTGACCGTGCGCGTGAAATCACCCGTGCGTTTGTTAACACTGACTTCGACGGCTTCGCCCGTAAGAAAGTCGTTAACCTCAACTTTGTGATGCTGACCGAATACGCAGCCGACATCAAAACGGCTGTTGCTTACCCACCAGCGTCTCTGGCCAACACCCTTGGCGAGTGGATGGCGAAGAATGACAAAACGCAGCTGCGTATTTCCGAAACTGAAAAATATGCCCACGTGACCTTCTTCTTTAACGGTGGCGTAGAAGAGCCGTTCAAAGGCGAAGATCGCATCCTGATCAATTCGCCGAAAGTCGCGACCTACGATCTGCAGCCGGAAATGAGCTCTGCTGAGCTGACCGAGAAGCTGGTTGCTGCGATTCAGAGCGGAAAATACGACACCATCATTTGTAACTACCCGAACGGCGACATGGTTGGTCACACCGGGGTGATGGAAGCTGCGGTTAAAGCGGTTGAAGCGCTGGATCACTGCGTTGAGCAGGTGACTAAAGCGGTTGAATCCGTTGGCGGCCAACTGCTGATCACCGCGGACCACGGTAACGCAGAGCAAATGCGCGATCCGTCCACCGGTCAGGCACATACAGCACACACCAACCTGCCCGTTCCGCTGATTTATGTCGGTGGTAAAAACGTCAAAGCAGTTGAAGGCGGCAAACTTTCTGATATCGCCCCGACGATGCTGACGCTGATGGGTATGGAAATCCCGCAAGAGATGACTGGTAAGCCGCTGTTCATCGTGGAATAATCCCTCCCCATGAGGGGAAAGGCGATTAATACCATCACTTGGGCCGTGAAACTGCAAAAGCTTTCAGTCAGGCCCTTGTTCTACGCCAGCGCGCTTAGCGCTGGCGTATTGCTGTGCGCCTTTTCCGCCCACGCGGACGAGCGCGATCAGCTCAAATCTATTCAGGCTGATATCGCGGCAAAAGAACGCGCGGTACGCCAACAACAACAACAACGCTCCACTCTCCTCGCTCAACTTAAAGCTCAGGAACAGGCCATCGCCGTTGCCGCCAGGCAACTACGCGAAACGCAAAACTCGCTGGCGCAGCTGAATGCGCAAATCACTGAAATGAATGCCGCCCTCGCGAAGCTGGAAAAACAGCGGGCTGCGCAAGAGCGTAGCCTGGCAGCCCAACTTGACGCAGCGTTTCGCCAGGGCGAACACACCGGTATTCAGCTCATTCTGAGCGGGGAAGAGAGCCAGCGCGGGCAACGCCTGCAGGCCTATTTCGGCTATCTGAACCAGGCGCGGCAGGAAACCATCGCGCAGTTGAAACAAACCCGCGAAGAAGTCGACTCGCAAAAAGCCGAGCTGGAAGATAAGCAGAGCGAACAGCAGACGTTGCTGTACGAACAGCGCGCTCAGCAGGCTAAGCTGGAGCAGGCGCGTAATGAACGCAAGAAGACGCTCTCGGGTCTGGAGTCATCGATTCAGCAGGGCCAGCAGCAACTGGGCGAAATGCGCGCCAACGAATCACGCCTGCGCAACAGCATTGCTCGCGCCGAAGCCGCAGCCAAAGCACGTGCGGAACGTGAAGCACGCGAGGCGCAGGCCGTACGCGACAAACAAAAGGATGCGTCACGGAAAGGCTCAACCTACAAGCCAACCGAAAGCGAAAAATCACTGATGTCCCGTACCGGCGGTTTAGGTTCCCCACGCGGCCAGGCATTCTGGCCCGTTCGTGGCCCAACGCTACATCGTTATGGCGAACAGTTGCAAGGTGAGCTACGTTGGAAGGGGATGGTTATTGGCGCATCCGAAGGCACCGAAGTTAAAGCCATTGCCGATGGCCGCGTCATTCTGGCGGACTGGTTGCAGGGCTACGGTCTGGTGGTCGTCGTTGAGCACGGTAAAGGCGATATGAGCCTTTACGGTTATAACCAGAGCGCGCTGGTCAGCGTCGGTACGCAGGTTCGCGCCGGGCAGCCTATTGCACTTGTGGGTAGCAGCGGCGGACAGGGCAGGCCGGCACTCTATTTCGAAATTCGTCGCCAGGGTCAGGCGGTCAATCCACAGCCGTGGTTGGGAAGATAAGTTTTGCCTCAATTTCGTCGTCTATTATTCTCTCTCGCCAGCGTGCTGGCCTTCGCAACACCTGTTTTTGCTGGCAAACTTGCCATCGTTATTGATGATTTCGGCTATCGTCCACACACCGAAAATCAGGTTCTGGCGATGCCTTCCACCCTCTCCGTTGCCGTTCTGCCTAATGCCCCACACGCGCGTGAAATGGCGATTAAAGCGCATAACAGCGGGCATGAAGTTTTAATCCATCTGCCGATGGCGCCGCTGAGCAAACAGCCGTTAGAGAAAGATACTTTGCGCCCGGAAATGAGCAGCGAAGAGATTGAGCGGATTATTCGCGACGCGGTAAGCAAAGTACCGAATGCGGTCGGGCTGAACAACCATATGGGCAGCGCGATGACCTCCAGCCTGTTCGGCATGCAGAAGGTGATGCAGGCGCTGGAACGCTACGATCTCTACTTCCTGGACAGTATGACCATCGGCAACAGTCAGGCAATGCGCGCAGCATCAGGAACCGGCGTGAAGGTTATCAAACGCAAAGTCTTCCTGGATGACACGCAAAACGAAGCCGATATTCGCCGTCAGTTTAATCGTGCCGTTGAGCTTGCGCGCCGCAACGGTTCAGCAATTGCCATTGGGCATCCTCACCCTTCGACGGTTCGCGTCCTGCAGCAGATGCTTTATAACCTGCCTGCGGACATTACGCTGGTTCGCCCAAGCAGCCTGCTCAATGAACCACAGGTAGACACCTCCAGACCAAACCTTACACCGCCGAAGAATGGTAAACCTGATGCGCCACGTAATCCTTTCCGCGGGGTGAGATTATGCAAACCGAAGCAGCCGTTAGAGCCAGTTTACGCCAGCCGCTTCTTCAGCGTGCTCGGTGAAAGCATCACCCAAAGCACGCTGGTGCAGTACATGCGCCTGCAATGGCAGGGCTGGCAATAATTACTCTTTAATATCCAGCGTTAAATGGGCCAGGCGGCGCGGCGTCAGTGATTTATCGCGCCACTGACTAAAGCGTATGGCCCACAATAGCACCTGATAACCCAGCTTAACGCTGCAGATATTGCTCACCATGCGCTTAAACATACCCGATACGAATACTTCAGCAATCATCCGTTGGCGGATTTTCTCGTCCGGCTCTTTACGTATGCAATGACAAACGCGTAGCGCTTCGTAAATCACCTGCTGTTTGAACTCCGGATAAATTGGAATGCGTCCAGCATAGTCGTGATTCATCTTATCCAGCAGACGGGTAATTTTAATGTAGTGGCGTTGATAGGCGAGATTTTTCAGCCCGGTGCGTGGCAGGCGGCTGACGGACGCGCCGTGCAGGAAGTATTTATACAACGGCACTTCCGTATAACGCGCGCGTTTCGCATTAAACATAAACTCTGTCGTCCAGATAATATCCTGGTGGTGCAGACCGGACAGGAAGGTCAGTCCTGCGTCGCGGATGGTCTGATGGCGGTAAACGCCCATCCAGACAACGTGCCGCCAACGGCGACTGGCTAACGCTTTGCGTAACCAGTCTGGCCCGGTCATCACGCCGGTAGAACTAATTCGATTGGTAGGAATGGATGCCCAGGTGTGGCCTGTCTCCGCAATACACCAATCAGCGTTGCACTGCGCAACATCCAGATTATCCTTCAGCGCCATAGTCATCAGCGTCTCATACATTTTCGGATAGGCAATATCATCGCCGTCTACGTACGCGATGTACTCCCCCCTGGCAACTTCCATACCGGTATTGCGCGCCGCGGATACCCCTCCATTGGGCTGGTGCAACAGGTGAACGTGCGGGTAACGATCCGCATAAGACTGAGCAAGGTCCGCTGAGTTATCCGTAGAACCATCATTAACAATGATGATCTCCAGGTTCTTCCAGGTTTGCGCAATCAGCGCATCCATACACGCAATGAACGGTTCACCCGTGTTGTAAAGTGGCATAATGACGCTCAGGAGACCAGGGATATAGGTCATATCAAATCCAGCCAAACAATAGAGTTATCGGCACTTTTTAGCATATTAAGCGGTAGATTTTCAGAAAAAATTATTAATTCTTTAGCAGAAAATGCGCCAGGCAGGAGCGAGCGTGCAAGCATAAAAAAGCCCCGGATGGTAATGATAATCAACACCCAGGGACATACGCAGAATCTACTGATTGGATAGGGTTAATCCCAGCTCAGGATCACTTTCCCTGACTGGCCCGAGCGCATCGCGTCAAAGCCCTGCTGGAATTCATCTATGGAGAATCGATGGGTGATGATCGGTGACAAATCCAGACCAGACTGAATCAATGCGGCCATCTTGTACCAAGTCTCAAACATCTCACGACCGTAGATACCTTTAATAAACAATCCTTTAAAGATAACTTTAGTCCAGTCGATGGACATGTCTGATGGTGGAATACCCAGCATAGCAATACGGCCACCGTGGTTCATGGTGTCCAGCATGGTGCGAAACGCTGGCGGCGCGCCGGACATCTCCAGACCGACATCAAACCCTTCGGTCATGCCCAGTTCAGCCATCACGTCGGTCAGACTCTCTTTCGACACGTTGACCGCGCGAGTGATGCCCATTTTACGCGCCAGTTCAAGGCGATACTCATTAACATCGGTAATCACCACGTGGCGTGCGCCAACGTGCCTGGCAACCGCTGCCGCCATAATACCGATTGGACCCGCGCCGGAAACCAGCACATCTTCCCCAACCAGATCGAACGACAGCGCCGTATGCACCGCATTACCGAACGGATCGAAGATAGACGCCAGGTCGTCAGAGATGTTGTCCGGAATTTTAAACGCGTTAAATGCCGGGATCACCAGGTACTCTGCAAAGCAGCCAGGACGGTTTACGCCAACACCGGTCGTATTGCGGCACAGGTGAGTACGTCCACCGCGGCAGTTACGGCAATGCCCGCAGGTGATATGACCTTCGCCTGAAACGCGATCGCCGATTTTAAAGCCTTTAACTTCCTGGCCGATGCCAACAACTTCGCCGACATATTCATGTCCAACGACCATCGGTACCGGGATGGTTTTTTGCGACCATTCATCCCAGTTATAAATGTGAACGTCAGTCCCGCAGATGGCTGTTTTACGGATTTTAATCAGCAAATCGTTATGGCCGACTTCCGGTTCAGGAACGTCGGTCATCCAAATGCCCTCTTCCGCTTTCAGTTTGGATAACGCTTTCATTTCACATCCTCAGGCAATAACGCCCAGTTGTTTACCAATGCGTGTGAACGCCTCAACAGCACGCGTAATCTGCTCAGGGGTATGCGCCGCAGACATCTGGGTACGAATACGCGCCTGACCTTTTGGAACCACCGGATAGAAGAATCCAGTAACGTAAATCCCCTCTTTTTGCAGCTCGCGGGCGAACTCTTGCGCCACTACCGCATCCCCCAACATGACCGGGATAATTGCGTGATCCGCTCCCGCTAACGTAAAGCCTGCGGCAGACATTTGCTCGCGGAACTGACGTGCGTTCGCCCACAGGCGATCGCGCAGCTCGCTGCCTGCTTCGACCATCTCCAGCACTTTAATGGAGGCAGAAACAATTGCAGGAGCCAATGAGTTGGAGAACAGATACGGACGGGAACGCTGACGCAGCCACTCAACAACCTCTTTGCGCGCTGCGGTATAACCGCCAGATGCGCCGCCGAGCGCTTTACCCAGCGTACCAGTGATGATGTCCACACGCCCCATCACGTCACAGTATTCATGTGAGCCACGACCATTTTCGCCGACAAAGCCGACAGCATGGGAATCATCAACCATGACCAGCGCGTCGTATTTATCCGCCAGGTCACAAACGCCTTTCAGGTTAGCAATCACACCATCCATAGAGAACACGCCATCGGTGGCGATCAGGATATGACGGGCTCCCGCTTCACGCGCTTCTTTCAAACGCGCTTCCAGTTCGACCATGTCGTTGTTGGCGTAACGGAAACGCTTTGCTTTACACAAGCGAACACCGTCAATGATAGAAGCGTGGTTGAGCGCATCTGAGATAATCGCATCTTCTGCGCCCAGTAGCGTTTCAAACAGGCCGCCGTTGGCGTCAAAGCAGGAAGAGTAAAGGATGGCATCTTCCATACCGAGGAATGCCGCCAGTTTTTGCTCCAGTTGCTTATGGCTGTCCTGGGTACCGCAAATAAAGCGGACCGAAGCCATACCAAATCCGTGAGAATCCATACCTGCTTTTGCAGCTGCAATCAGTTCCGGGTGGTTAGCCAGCCCCAGATAGTTGTTCGCACAAAAGTTAATAACGTGGCTTCCGTCCGCCACGGTGATATCCGCCTGCTGGGCAGACGTAATAATGCGCTCTTCTTTAAACAATCCTTCCGCACGTGCGGTTTCGAGATCGTTCGTTAACTGTTTGTAAAAATCCCCACGCATTTCAATTCTCCAGACTGGGCAAATTTCAGCACATATTACCCAAAGCTATACGCTGATACGAGATGACGCATCATCACTTCTTCAAAATGAAGCATAAATCACGTGTACCCGTACGGCTTATCGGTGAATGGCTGAAGCCAGAGCCATGTAGTGATATGATAGAAAGTATTCGTGTCTGAGATTGTCTCTGACTCCAAAATTCGAAGGTTACATTTATGATCATCGTTACCGGCGGCGCGGGCTTTATCGGCAGCAACATCGTCAAGTCATTGAATGATAAAGGCATCACCGACATCCTGGTGGTGGACAACCTTAAAGATGGCACCAAGTTTGTTAACCTGGTGGATCTGAATATTGCTGACTACATGGACAAGGAAGACTTCCTGATCCAGATTATGGCCGGAGAAGATTTCGGCGATATCGAAGCGATTTTCCACGAAGGCGCATGCTCCTCCACTACCGAGTGGGACGGCAAGTATATGATGGATAACAACTATCAATACTCCAAAGAGCTGTTGCACTACTGCCTGGAGCGTGAAATTCCGTTCCTGTATGCGTCCTCTGCCGCCACCTACGGCGGCCGCACTTCTGATTTCATCGAATCCCGTGAATATGAGAAACCGCTGAACGTTTACGGCTACTCAAAATTCCTGTTCGACGAGTACGTTCGTCAGATCCTGCCAGAAGCCAATTCTCAGATTGTTGGCTTCCGCTATTTCAACGTCTACGGACCGCGTGAAGGCCATAAAGGCAGTATGGCGAGCGTCGCTTTCCACCTCAACACCCAGCTCAACAATGGCGAAACACCAAAACTGTTCGAAGGCAGTGAAAACTTCAAGCGTGATTTCGTTTACGTAGGCGATGTGGCTGCGGTGAACCTGTGGTTCCTGGAAAACGGGGTTTCCGGCATCTTTAACCTTGGTACCGGTCGTGCGGAATCTTTCCAGGCCGTTGCCGATGCAACGCTTGCGTACCACAAAAAAGGCAGCATTGAGTACATCCCATTCCCGGAAAAACTGAAAGGTCGCTATCAGGCGTTTACCCAGGCCGATCTGACTAATCTGCGTGCTGCGGGCTATGACAAGCCGTTTAAAACCGTTGCTGAAGGTGTAACGGAATATATGGCCTGGCTGAACCGCGACGCGTAAGTATGAAAATTTTGGTGGTAGGCCCGTCCTGGGTGGGCGACATGATGATGTCGCAAAGTCTCTATCGCACGCTTAAGGCGCGCTATCCCCAGGCGATAATCGACGTGATGGCACCTGCATGGTGCCGTCCGTTATTGTCGCGCATGCCTGAAGTTAACGAAGCTATCGCCATGCCGCTGGGACACGGCGCGCTGGAGATCGGCGAGCGGCGTAAACTCGGTCATAGCCTGCGTGAAAAACGCTATGACCGCGCCTATGTGCTGCCTAACTCGTTTAAATCCGCGCTGGTACCGTTTTTTGCTGGCATTCCCCATCGTACCGGATGGCGTGGTGAAATGCGCTACGGCCTGCTAAACGATGCGCGCGTGCTGGATAAAGATGCCTGGCCGCTGATGGTCGAACGCTATGTAGCCCTGGCCTATGATAAAGGCGTAATGCTGTCAGCTAAAGATTTACCGCAGCCTCTGCTATGGCCGCAGTTGCAGGTAAGCGAAGGTGAAAAGTCCCTGACCTGTCGCCAGTTTTCCCTTTCTGCCGAACGCCCCATCATCGGCTTTTGCCCTGGTGCGGAATTTGGTCCAGCGAAACGCTGGCCACATTACCACTACGCAGACCTGGCGAAGCAACTGATCGATGAAGGCCATCAGATTGTGCTTTTTGGCTCTGCAAAAGACCATGACGCCGGAAATGAGATCCTGGCGACGCTGAGCGTTGATCAGCAGGCCTGGTGCCGTAATCTGGCGGGCGAAACACAGCTGGAGCAGGCCGTCATTCTGCTCGCCGCCTGCAAAGCGGTGGTCACCAACGACTCTGGATTAATGCACGTTGCCGCAGCGTTGAATCGACCTCTGGTAGCGTTATATGGCCCCAGCAGCCCGGATTTTACTCCGCCGCTTTCACACAAGGCGCGCGTGATTCGCTTTATTACGGGTTATCACAAAGTACGCAAGGGCGATGCAGCAGAAGGCTATCATCAGAGCCTGATTGACATCACACCCCAGCGCGTGCTGGAAGAACTTAACGACCTGTTGTTACAAGAGGAAGCCTGACGGATGCGGGTACTGATCGTTAAAACATCGTCTATGGGCGATGTACTGCATACGTTACCGGCATTAACCGATGCGCAGCAGGTCATGCCGGATATTCAATTTGATTGGGTAGTGGAAGAAGGCTTCGCGCAGATCCCATCCTGGCATGCAGCCGTTGACCGGGTTATTCCAGTGGCGATCCGCCGCTGGCGTAAAGCCTGGTTTTCAGCGCCGATTAAAGCCGAGCGTAAAGCCTTTCGCGATGCGGTGCGTTTACATCAGTATGACGCGATAATTGATGCGCAGGGTCTGGTTAAAAGCGCGGCGTTGGTTACGCGTCTGGCACGTGGCATCAAGCATGGTATGGACTGGAGCACGGCGCGCGAACCATTGGCGAGCCTGTTTTATAATCACAAACATCACATTGCCAAACAGCAGCACGCGGTAGAACGTACGCGTGAATTGTTCGCCAAAAGTCTGGGATATTCCAGGCCCCAGTCGCAGGGTGATTACGCTATCGCTCAGCATTTTCTGAAAGAACGTAATGCTGATGCGGGCCAGTATGCCGTATTTCTGCATGCCACAACGCGTGATGATAAGCACTGGCCAGAAGCCAACTGGCGGGAGCTAATTGGCTTGTTAAATAACGCTGGCATACGTATTAAACTGCCATGGGGTGCTCCTCATGAAGAAGCACGAGCCCGTAGGCTGGCAAATGGTTTTTCTTATGTTGATGTTCTTCCACGGATGACTTTGGGAGAGGTCGCTCGCGTACTGGCGGGGGCAAAATTTGTGGTGTCGGTTGATACAGGCCTGAGTCATTTAACCGCTGCGCTGGATCGCCCTAATATTACGTTGTACGGTCCAACGGACCCAGGATTGATTGGTGGGTATGGGAAGAATCAATACACACAGCTGAGCCATTCAGGAAAATTGCAGGATCTGGACGCTAGCTTAGTCAACGTATCGCTGGTTGATAATAATTTGCTTTAACTTTAAGAGATGAACCATGCTTCGCCAACACATGTTTTCTCGCTTTATTTGTAGTATAAAAAACAATCCATTCGATTTTATATACTTCTTATTTTATGCCGGGATCCTGGCAACCCTTGCGATGGTGCTGGTCAATCCAGATGAAGCGCTGAAGGTATTTATTTTCTCCACAGCTCTGTCTCTGCCGCTTATAGGAAAAAACATAAAGCATGTGTGCAGTAACAAACAAAACCTGGTTTTGCCTTTTATGTTGCTGCTCTTCGGGTTACTCCAGATTATATGGGTAGAAATATTTAAACAACCGGGTTCAGCTTTTACCGGCGCCTACCGTTCATACCAGAACGGTGGCAAAGTGATGATTTTTGCCGCGCTGGTGATGACCATACTAACATCACAAGCACCAAGTACTAATAAAATCCGCTTGACCAGTATCTGGGTGATTCTTACGGCAATCGGTTTGTATCTTTTCGCGGGTTATCAACTTAGTGGAGCACAAAACCCTTTAAGGTACCGCGTTGCTCTTGGTTTTGAACATCAAACCGGCACGGCTTACTCTCTGACACTAATTGCATTATTAGCCTCGCAAGCGATCATTAATCTGCGCCTGAGACATACGGTTTCACTGTACTTGTTACATTTTTTGATCTCACTGGCGGTCATCATCACCACACAAACTCGGGCTGCGATTTTGGTATATCCGCTCCTGAGTATCGGACTATTTTTCATCCACTACCGCCACAACCACAACATACTGTTAAGGGCGCTACTGGGTTTTGTAATACTGGTCGGGATTGCTGCGATCCCCTTAAAACCAGTCATTGAAAGTCGCTACCAGAACTTCCTGATCGATCTGCACTCTTATAATCAAAACAACAGCAATACCTCTATTGGTGCGCGACTTGCGATGCAACGGGCAGGAATTGAAGCAGGGAAAGGTCATCACTGGGGGCAGTCACTTGAACAACGAGGGGCGGAAATTCAGCGACTTGCCGTCCAGGATACTTCCCTACAAGGGACGCTTAAGTTCATTAACGTACATTTGCATAACGAAATTATTGATACCTTTTCGCTAAAGGGCATCTCCGGGGTTATTGTGCTACTCTTGCTCTATACCGCTATGTTTTTAAGAGCTTACTGGCAACGTAGTCCTCTATTGTTCGTCATCTCAGGCGCTATCGCTATCTATGGCTTGAGTGATTTATTATTGTATGCCAAGGGTGAAGCCTTGAGCAGCATGCTGGCGTTATGTATTGCAGCAGTGCTGAGCTCGAATCCAACGAGAGAATCATGCTATGAATAGCGCTTCAGGTTATTTACTGAGCATTATTATACCTACATACAATAATGCTGAACTCATCACGGCGACGTTGGCGTCGATCCATCAGAGCATCACTGATGATGTGGAGATAATAATTGTTAATGATGGCTCAACAGATTTAACTGAAGAACGTATCAAGGCATTTTATCGTGAGCAGAAATGCCACAACGTTAAGTATATTAGCCAAAAAAATCAAGGCGTTGCAATCACTCGTAACGTTGGCCTTACCCATGCGACAGGGAAATATATTGGGTTTATTGACAGTGACGATATTGTCTGCACAGATTATTTCACTATCCTTCTTCCTAAATTGAGAGACGAAAAATATGATATTCTCGAATTTAATCTAACCAGAGATATGAACAATCTGTATCAGAATTCATCTGGTATAAAAAATGATATTAATCAGCACGAAATTATATTATCGGATGATGATTATACCCCTCTACTTCCAATATTCCGGGCAGGACAATGGCATCTCATGACAAAAATCTTCCATCGTAACGTGATTGGTAACGATCGATTCGAAGAACATCGTCGGTATGAAGACATGATTTTCTGCCCTTTCCAATACTTTAAATGCCATAAAATATTAAAGATTGAGAATAAACTATATTTTTACCGGTTAAATGATAAGAGCATTACCGAGAATATTATTGATAGCGATGCGGATAGTATCTTTTTTGCTATGCGGAAAATGTATAATTATATAAATAAAAATAACGCAAAACGTACTGTTGCCACACTAATGATCATCAACTGTTTTCTGGAAGGACGCAAACTATTACGCAAGAAAAAAGGTTATTATCGTTATAGTGAAAGTATGCTGAATGATATTCATAATGCGCTTGCATCCTGTGACACAAAAATTGTTAATAAAAAAATAATTCTTAAGATGAAATATCCCCATATTGACCGCTCCATTTCAGAAATGAGATATAAGGTATTATCTGCTTGCAAGAGCTTATTTTTTCGAAAAGGAATTTAACATGTTTGAAAAAATTGACCATGTGCTTATTTGCAAGCTCAAGTTTTATGGGGATGTTCTGTTAATCACGCCCGTCATTGCCAGCATTCGGGCTCGTTATCCACAGGCTAAGATCGATCTGCTCCTCTATAAAGATACCAAAGCAATTCTGGCCGCCCATAAAGATATCAATAATTTTTATCTCATTGAGAAAAAACAAGGCCTGTTGGCAACAGTAAAAAATTATCTTTCAGTGCGTCAACAACTGAAGAAAAATCACTATGACTTGATTATTAACCTCACAGAACAATGGCCAATTGGAGCACTTATCGCCTCTTTACGCCTTCCTTCAATTGCCTTTAAGCGCGATAAAGAGCAGTGGAACCGACTTTTTACGCGAGTAACGCCATCCGTTGGGACGCATATTGTTGAACAAAACCTATCTATTCTAAAAGGCATTGGGTTTAGCGAAGCAGAACTCAAGAAAGAGATGTCACTGAGTTATCTTCAGGAGGATTATCAACATCTGGTATCTCTGTTGCCTACACTGCCTGCGCAAAAATATGTCGTTATTCAACCCACTGCCAGACAAGAGTTTAAATGCTGGGATGATGAGAAATTCGCTCATGTTATAGACCATCTGCATCAGCGTGGTTTACATGTTTATCTTACCTGTGGGCCTGCATTGAGTGAGCAGCAACAGGTCCAGCGTATTGCTGCACTGTGTCAATCGTCTCCTGACCTGACGCTGGCAGGTAAAACGACCTTTCTGCAACTAGCCGCGTTGATTGACCATGCTGTTTTGTACATTGGTGTCGATTCTGCACCTATGCATATGGCCGCAGCGCTAAGGACACCGCAGGTATGCCTGTTTGGCGCCACCAATTACCGACAATGGAAGCCGTGGTCTGATAAAGCCGTATTGATTTGGGCTGGCGAGTACCATCCGATGCCTTCGCGAGATGAACTCGATCGGTCAAAAAAATATCTAACTTGGATTCCGGAACAGGTCGTGATTGACGCTATCGATACGGTACTTCATGATAGTGACAATGTTAAAGGTAATGAGAAAGCATAAATGGACAGCAAAAATAACGTTATTAATATTGCTTACTGTACAGATGCCAATTATCTGGAATATGTAGCAGTGTCCATTATGTCGGTCATAATGAACAACCCAGAGCAAGACCTGTCATTTTTCGTCTTTGTCTATGATGTTACTGACGAAGAAATCAATAAACTACGTTCAACCAGTGATAAAATTCAGGTTATCAATATCGATAAAGAAGAGATTGAAAAGTATAATAATGACTTTGCAATCAAACACCTGAACCGCTCTACCTATATGCGTCTGGCCGTACCGCGCTTACTAAAAGATAAAATAGAGCATTTTATCTATTTAGATGCTGATACACTATGTTTTGATAAGCTCAATGATATTAACAGCATTGATATCAGCAACGTCATTTGCGCAGTCAGCCACGACTCCCTCGATATTCATGATACAAAAAATGCTAAACGCTTGGGCCTTAGTACTGATCATTATTTTAATGCTGGCTTTTTATATATTAACATTGAAAATTGGATCAAGTTTGATATTGAAAATAAAGCAAATACAGTGTTATTTGAACAAGGTAAATCCTTGCCTTATTTTGACCAAGATGCTCTGAATATCGCAATTGACGGCAACGTTAAGTTTATTGATAAACGATGGAATTTCTTATTTAACTGGTTCACAGATCAGCAAAAAGACACCTTTTTTTATCAAAAAGATATCTTGCCTCGCATCATTCATTTCACTGGTGGAAGAAAACCTTGGTATAAAGAACATACTGGGCTTTCACAGCAACTTTTTCTTTTCTACCATCACTTCACACCATGGCGAGACGCTGAAATGCGCTCTTATGCTCCGCGTATGAGGCCTACTGATTACCGGGTTTACTCGCGCCAGGAAGCCAAAAAGGGAAATTACTACGCTTCTCTCAAATGGTATATGAAATACCTTAAGGCTAAATTACGTTAAAAAAAACTCCCTTACGGGAGTTTTTTTACTTACTCTTTAACTTTTCCCGCAAATAACCAATATAGCTAATTATCGAGTTGAAATACTTCCCTTGTAATCTTTCATGACGTGATTTCTTTTTATACTGTTTTGGCGTTCTAGCTGGCAGCAATGGAACATCCGTCCAAGGTGAAGCTTTCCAGGCATCAACAAAAAACTGTGCTGAAGGGTAATTTGCCCATGAATTCCAGGGTTTAGTTACGCCAATATAATGGATAAGGATCGTATCATCAGTTATATATTCTTTATAACTTGATGTGTCCTTACTTTTAAGTTCTTGTTTAATTCCGTAAATTGCATCATAAATTCTTGGTAAAAAAATTGTCTTACCAAAAAACATTATATTTAAGACATCCTGATCCAGAAAAGCGAATTTCCTGGTCTTATCCAAGAGGATCGAAAATGCTTTAGTAAAGAACTTTTGTTTTTTCCATTCCTTTAAATTTGCATATATAACACCAGCATTGAAGTATTGTTCGTTAAATTCCGGAGTATTAAGCCTCTGCGCGGCATACACCCGACTATATTCAACATCCTGAATAACCGCTGCAACATGATGTTCCAGGGTGATTTGTGTTAACTCAACAAGTGACCCTTTACATACAACATCAGCGTCAATATAGAGAAGATTATCAATATTTTCGCTAAGATACTCAAACGCGATAAATCTGAAGTAGGTCGCATGTGACCATGCATTCCCACACGGAAGGATCTTTAATCCTTCTGCATCCATCACATATACAGTTATATTGGTCGAAAACTGCTTTGCTAGTTTTTCTAATCTTTTGCGGTAATCTGAATCAAGATAATCAGTAAAAAGATGAAAATGTATGCTGATATCTTTGTTATGTAGTAAAACGGACGACATCGAAACTGCCGCTCCAAACATAAAGTTTTGATCAACCCCCCATGCAATATTGAGTTGTGGGGTTTGAGTCTCTGGAGCCCCAAAAACCTCAATGATGTCTTTAATAGACTGATTACAATCAAAATTCATGTACTACACCTTTTTAATATGCTATCTGGAAATTATTTGCACTTCTATTAACTAATGAGACCGTGCATTATGTAGTTTGTTCTTTATATACATAACATGACTAAGCACCGAGCGGATATATTTACGCTGCACTCTCTCATGCCGGGATTTACGCTTATACAATTTTGCAGTGTTTGCATTTAATAAAGACTTTCCTGCCCATGCAGATTTTTTATATGCGTCGATGAAGAATTTAGCCACCGGATATTTTGCCCAAGTATGCCATGGCTTAGTGACACCGACATAATGTATTAAAACAGTATCATCTGTAATATAATCCTGGTAAATTTTATCGTTTTTATTTTTTAGTTCCTGATCCACGCCATAAATGCAGTTAAAATCCCGTCTCAGGAAAATCACATTACCGACAAATAATATATTTAGAACATCCTGATCAAAATACAGAAGTTCCTTTTGGCGTTTATCTAAGATAGAAAATGCCTTCGTCAACAACTGCTGTTCACGCCAAACTCCAAGATTCGCAAATACCACACCAGAATTAAAATAACCGTTACTCAGCTCAGGAATACCAAGCCTGTTACCGGACTTAATACGCACTTCATCAATATCATTGATAACAGCAGCATATTCCCCACAGAAATTAACCTCGGTAAGTTCGCGTAGAGAACCTTTGCAAATGACATCAGCATCAAGATACAGTACAGAACTTAACTCGGTACTTAAATATTCAAATGCGAAATAACGATAATACATTGCATAAGTCCATGCTTTCGTACTCGGCAACTCACGAAATGCCGCATTATCGAACACAAGAACAGTCACCGTCGTACTGTACATTTGTGTCAGGCGTTTTACGCTCTCCAGATAATCATCATCTATATAGTCTGTTGCTATATAAAAGTGAATATCAATATCAGGATTATTCACTAATACTGAGGTCATAGAAATGCCGGATCCAAATAAAAAATTACGATCGACACCATACGCAACACTTAGTTTTTTAGTCTTCTCATGCGCAGAGCTGTCGATAACGTGTTTTTGAATGATTAGCTTCTGGAAATCAATGTTCATAATAAAATAGCCTCAAACTTCATATGGTATTTATAGCGCTTTTCTTATTGTTCTTTGTCTTATTTTTTGCGCTTTTGTGACAGCCTGTTCAAACAACCGGACTTCCTGACGAAAGATTTCGCGCAGTGGCATCGAAAAATAGACACGTAAAAAACGGTAGATATCTCTGGACGTCAAACCGATCTCCAGTGAAGAGAAATAGAGTCCGATCAAATCCTTATCCCGCCAGCGTCGCGGTACATGCTGACGTATTTGTGCACGATGCAAATCAATCACAGAGAGTTTGATATCCGCAACATCTGCCGGCATTGGCTGTTGGAGTAGGAAATGGCAAATATAGCAATCCCGATGATTTACTCCGCCCCGATGCATTTTACCCACCATTTCAGCCACGCGGGTAATAATGGTCCGTTTTAATACAAAATCAGGACGCTCAACTCCCCACCTTGCACAAAAATCTTCAAGACTGATGGCAGGAGAGAGATCTTCAGTGATGATAAATGAGGTTCGCGCTAACGGATTCAGTCCTTTCTGCCCAAATGCAACACCAGTCATTGTGTCAACATTGAGTTCTTGTAAGCGATGAATTGCCAGCCACTCCCGATCTGCACCCAGTACTGGCATACGTAAAGAAATAAGGTTTTTCACCACTTCTTTAAGTGTGGTTCCATGATGATATTTAAGAAAATAACCCTTACCCATCATCTCAAAACGCAGGGTACGCCGTGTTTCCAGCGCGCGAAAAACTTCCCCATCCAGCTTTGTAACTTCCGTAAACGGGTCTTTTCCTTGCCATTGCGTGGCAAATGGTTCTTTTAACTCAATCATTATCAAGGCCTAAAATGATATCAGCAGCCTTATCCGCCAGGCTGTAGAGATCTTCTGTATCAGCAAAATGCCGAGCATTCTCGGCCCAACGACTTCTCTGCTCATTATTTTGCAGCGCATCGAAAAGTGCTGTATTCAGATTTACCTGCTCAAAAGGTTCAGGAATCACGATTCCGCATCGGGCGGCATTAATATAACCCGCATAGCCGCATACTTCTGTAGTTAATACTGGCAGCCCGGCGACTACAGCCTCCAACAAGACAATACCAGCAGCTTCCTGAACAGCAGGGTGAAGCAATAAATCAGCAGCAGACATCAATTCAGCGACATCATCTCGCCCCGAGAAGAACTGTACTTGTTCTTCGATACCCAATTGACAAGCCAGAGAACGGTAACGATCGGCCTTATCCTGACCAACAACCATCAATCGCGTACGGTGACGTATAACCTCAGGTAGCGAAGCCAATGCCTGTAATGTTCTTGGCACGCCTTTACGTTTGAAATCAGAACCCACCTGCAGGAGCAGGAACTGATCGAAACCAATACCGTTTTTTTCTCTGACAATCTGCCTGCTGTTTTCAGGTTGCTGACTATACTTTCTGTCAGGGTAGATGCCTGGTGGCAGAATACGAAAACGCTGGCTCTCAGTTTGGTAATGATGTTTGAAGTCACCAATTTGTTTATCGGTTAACATCAACAGCATGGTGCCAGCACCTTGCTGAAATGCGGCTTTTTCAAATGCAGCGTAATGCCGGTACCGACGCGTCAACTTGTAGAAAAAACCTTTCTCACGGGCAACTTTCTCCGCGTAGCAAACGTCGGCTGCGTAATACACATCCAACCCAGGCATTTTGTTAAACCCGACGACACGATCGACGGGATGCTGACTTAAATAAGCCTGAACCCACTGATAATATTGCTCATTTTTCCCATGATTCGTTCTGGATGTGACGGGGACGAGTATAATTTCCAGTCCTTCCGGACGCTCGCCCTGCCATGACTGGGTAAACACCTGGACATGATGACCACGAGCAGCAACCGTAAGCGCTACCCGCAAGAAATCACGCTGTAACCCGCCATAGGGAAAATATTTGTACAAACAAAAAGCAATATTCATGCATTAATATCCGCATCGCGTCGCCAGACATACCCGATCTGCGACATCAGAGTCATGTAATCCTTGCATGAACCGACCAAAGATTACTTCCCATGTTTTCGAAAGGTTTCTGCCTGCTAGCTACCTGAAATTGCGCAGTAGTATATCATTTATTATCACGCATTCCGAAATGAATATTTTTTGAACAAAATTTAAAATAACCTATTAAAAACATTAAGATATAAAATGAAGCAATTCACGAGAAAACTCACGCCGCACAAGACGTTAAGTCATGTAAATGTACCAATAGACATTTTTGAAATAGCTACCGGTTAAAACAATGCCTCACGAATTCCATCGTTTTGAGACAACCTGGATAAAAATGATGGTAAAGCCACAGCTAAATACATAGAATCCCCAGCACATTCATAAGTCAGCTACCATTATGCTCGAATTGCTTTACACCGCCCTTTTCTACCTTATTCAGCCTTTGATCTGGGTACGGCTTTGGGTGCGCGGACGTAAGGCTCCGGCCTACCGTAAACGCTGGGGTGAACGCTACGGCTTTTACCGCCGTCCGCTAAAACCAGGCGGCATCATGCTTCATTCGGTTTCCGTGGGCGAAACGCTGGCAGCTATCCCATTAGTCCGCGCTCTGCGGCATCGTTACCCCGACTTGCCGATCACGGTCACCACCATGACGCCAACCGGTTCCGAGCGCGTACAATCCGCTTTTGGCCCTGACGTTCAGCATATTTATCTGCCATACGATTTACCGGATGCCCTAAATCGTTTCCTGAATAAAGTTGACCCCAAGCTGGTGTTAATTATGGAAACCGAGCTGTGGCCGAATCTGATCGCGGCACTGCATAAGCGCCATATTCCGCTGGTCATTGCCAATGCACGTCTTTCCGCTCGCTCAGCTGCTGGCTACGCTAAATTAGGTAAATTTGTTGGCAGGCTACTGCGCCGAATTACGTTGATTGCCGCCCAGAACGAAGAAGATGGCGCTCGTTTTATCACGCTTGGTGCCAGAAACAATCAGGTCACCGTTACCGGTAGCCTGAAGTTTGATATTTCCGTCACGCCGCAGCTGGCCGCAAAAGCGATTACATTGCGCCGTCAATGGGCACCTCACCGCCCGGTATGGATTGCAACCAGCACGCACGACGGCGAAGAAAGCATTATCATTGCCGCCCATCAGGCGTTATTAAACCAGTTCCCTAATCTTTTACTGATTCTGGTACCCAGACATCCTGAACGGTTCCCGGATGCCATTAACCTCGTACGCCAGGCTGGGCTAAGCTATACGACACGTTCTTCGGGCGAAGTTCCGTCATCAGGAACCCAGGTCGTAATCGGCGACACAATGGGCGAGTTGATGTTGCTGTATGGCATTGCTGACCTTGCGTTTGTTGGCGGTTCGCTGGTTGAACGCGGTGGACACAACCCACTGGAAGCCGCGGCTCACGCCATTCCAGTACTGATGGGGCCACATACTTTTAATTTTAAAGATATTTGCGCCCGCCTCGAACAGGCAAGCGGATTGATCACCGTCACCGACGCAACTACGCTGGTGAAAGAGGTCTCTTCTTTACTGACCGATGCAGATTATCGTAATTTTTATGGCCGTCACGCAGTTGAAGTTCTGTATCAAAATCAGGGCGCGCTTCAGCGTCTGCTGCAGCTGCTGGAACCTTATCTGCCACCCAAAACGCATTGAGGCAAGTCATGCAAAAACGGGCGATTTATCCAGGAACCTTTGATCCCATTACTAACGGCCACCTCGATATCGTGACACGAGCGACAAGCATGTTCGATCACGTAATCCTGGCGATTGCCGCAAGTCCCAGTAAAAAACCGATGTTTACTCTGGAAGAGCGCGTTGAGCTGGCACAACAGGCAACGGCGCATCTCGGTAATGTGGAGGTTCTGGGATTCAGCGATCTGATGGCAAACTTTGCCCGCGATAATCAGGCTAACATTCTGATCCGTGGCCTGCGTGCGGTAGCCGATTTTGAGTATGAAATGCAGCTGGCCCATATGAACCGTCATCTGATGCCACAACTGGAAAGCGTCTTTCTGATGCCGTCTAAAGAGTGGTCATTTATCTCATCGTCACTGGTAAAAGAAGTTGCCCGCCACCAGGGTGACGTAGCGCACTTTCTGCCGGAAAACGTTCATCAGGCATTATTGAGTAAACTGAAGTAATCCGTCTGGCCGGATGAGGCATACTCTACGTCCGGCCAATAATGGTGTTATTTCTGACAGCGACGGCAATAAAACGTTGTGCGCTGAGCGTGTTTTGTCGCAATGATTGGCGCGCCGCATACGCGACAGGGTTCACCTTCTCTCCCATAGACCTGCAGCTCCTGGGCAAAATAGCCCGGCTTACCGTCACTTTGCAGAAAGTCCTTCAGCGTGGTCCCGCCCTGCTCGATAGAACGCAGCAAAACCGCCTTGATAACGCGCACCAGCAGTTCGCACTCATCCTGCGACAAAGATGACGCCAGACGGTCAGGATGGATACCAGCCGCAAACAGCGACTCGCTGGCATAGATGTTTCCCACCCCCACGACCAGCTTGTTATCCATCAGCCAGGGTTTAATCGCAGTTTTCTTCTTCGCACATTTCTGCTGCAGATAACCAGCATTGAAATCGTCGCTCAGCGGCTCAGGGCCAAGATGGGCGAGGACATTATGCCCATCCAGCTCTTTAGTCCACAGCCAGGCGCCAAAACGACGCGGATCGGTATAGCGCAGGACTTTGCCGTTACTCATCACTAAGTCGACGTGGTCATGTTTTTCTGCCGGAAGCTCTTCAGAAAGGATACGCAAACTACCCGACATCCCCAGGTGAATGATTACCCAGCCATCTGATAGCTCCAGCAGCAGGTATTTCGCGCGCCGCTGTACGCTCAGGACAGGTTTATCACTCAGACGATAGATTTCCTCTGATACTGGCCAACGCAAACGACCGTTACGCACAGTCGCGTGCATAATCGTTGCCCCCACCAGATGCGGCTCAATACCGCGGCGGCTGGTTTCGACTTCAGGTAATTCAGGCATAGTATCTCCGGCTGTGTATCAGGTCTCATTAATATGGGGACGGCCAGAAAACAAAAAACCCCGCCGAGGCAGGGTTTTTCTTTACATCAAAGCGGAAATTATTTGATTTTCGCTTCTTTGTATAAAACGTGCTGACGAACAACTGGATCGAACTTTTTCAGCTCCAGTTTTTCCGGCTTAGTACGTTTGTTCTTCGTGGTGGTATAGAAGTGACCAGTACCAGCAGAAGAAACCAGCTTGATTTTCTCACGAATACCTTTAGCCATGATTTATTTCCTCTTAGTACTTAGTACTTTTCGCCACGGGCACGCAGTTCAGACAGAACTGTTTCGATGCCTTTCTTATCAATAACACGCATACCTTTAGCAGATACACGCAGGGTGACAAAACGCTTCTCGCTCTCAACCCAAAAACGGTGAGAGTGCAGGTTAGGCAGGAAACGGCGTTTAGTCGCGTTCAGTGCGTGGGAACGGTTGTTACCGGTCACCGGACGCTTGCCAGTAACTTGGCAGACTCGGGACATGTCTATTCTCCAAAAATCAAATTAGCTCGAGCTTCGTATGGGGTATTGGCGCCTCGTCAGGCTTCTCAGCCCGGTTATCGCAGTTCAATACACTAAATCTTTCATCGTTGCCTCGTCATTGGACGCAACAAGAATGATTTTGCGTATTTGCGAACTCTCGATTGCCAGGCCCAAATGCCAAACCCGAGATTCTCAAAGGTGGCGTAGTATACGCTGAGTCAGCGATGTGCTCAAGTCCCGAACAGACAAAGATCCCGATGGATCGCGTAAAGTGCGTTAAATCCAACCGCGTTCCGCAAAAGAAACGTACTCTCCGCGCCCAATGACCAGATGATCAAGCACCCGGATATCCATGAACTGACAGCATTTCACAACACGCTCGGTGATGAGTTTATCTGCTTTGCTCGGCTCTGCACACCCCGAAGGGTGATTATGTGCAAGGATCACCGCAGAAGCATTCATTTTTATCGCTTCGCGGACAATTTCTCGCGGATGCACTTCAACGTGGCTTAGCGTTCCGGAAAAAAGTTTACGGTGTTTAATCACGCGATGTTGAGAATCCATAAAGATCACATAGAAGATCTCGCGTTCCTCTTGCGAAAGCTGGCTTTGCAGAAATTCACGCGCCATTTCCGGGCTAAGTATCGCACGCTCCTCTATCACCTGTACGTTGTAGTAGCGCCTTGCCAGCTCCACTATTCCCTTCAACTGTGCGTACTTCGCGATACCGATGCCCTGAACATAGCTGAAATCCATGTAATCAGCAGACAACAGGCCATACAACGAATCAAAATGCTGAAGCATCTCTTTCGCCAGCGTAAGCACATCTTTACCCAGTATCCCGGTGCGTAGAAAAAGAGCCAGTAGCTCTACGTCGGTCAGCGAACTGGCCCCCTGCGCCAACAGCTTTTCCCGAGGCATTATACGTCCTGTATTTTCCATGCTTTTCCCCTCCTTTCGCGTCCGCATAGTGGCATAACGCCAGCGGCGAATCGACGCTCTGTTTTCACTTCTTCGTAGAGCCTCGCAAACTGGAGCGCGGGCAAAAGCACGACACATTGCGGATTGTGATAAAATATCCGCCTTCTGGTGAAACCCAACAGGAAAGATCATGATGAGCCTGGCCGGTAAAAAAATCGTACTTGGCGTCAGTGGCGGGATTGCTGCGTACAAAACCCCTGAGCTGGTGCGTCGTTTACGGGAACGCGGCGCAGACGTCCGCGTGGCGATGACCGAAGCAGCAAAAGCGTTTATTACTCCTCTGAGCTTACAGGCGGTTTCGGGCTATCCCGTATCCGACAGCCTGCTTGACCCCGCAGCCGAAGCCGCGATGGGCCACATTGAGCTGGGGAAATGGGCCGATTTGGTTATACTGGCCCCTGCGACGGCAGACCTGATTGCCCGCGTTGCCGCAGGTATGGCCAACGATCTGGTGTCTACGATCTGTCTGGCAACGCCAGCGCCTGTTGCCGTGCTGCCGGCGATGAACCAGCAGATGTACCGCGCTGCCGCAACCCAACACAATCTGGGCATTCTTGCCTCGCGCGGTTTGCTCATTTGGGGCCCTGACAGCGGTAGTCAGGCATGTGGTGATGTCGGTCCTGGACGTATGCTGGATCCGTTAACAATTGTGGATATGGCGGCAGAACATTTTTCACCTGTCAAAGATCTGCAACATCTCAACATCATGATTACAGCAGGCCCGACGCGTGAACCGCTTGATCCCGTGCGTTATATTTCCAACCACAGCTCCGGGAAAATGGGATTTGCTATCGCGGCCGCTGCCGCAAAACGCGGGGCAAACGTCACGCTGGTATCAGGTCCGGTTTCGTTACCTACACCGCCTTTTGTCCAGCGCATTGATGTGATGACCGCACTGGAAATGGAAGCCGCCGTGCAATCTGCGGTGCAACAACAGCATATTTTTATCGGCTGCGCCGCAGTCGCTGATTATCGCGCTGAAACTGTCGCCAGTGAAAAAATCAAAAAACAGGCAACGCAGGGTGATGAATTAACAGTAAAAATGGTCAAAAACCCAGACATCATCGCTGGTGTTGCCGCACTGGATGCTAATCGTCCTTTTGTCGTTGGGTTTGCCGCCGAAACAAATAATGTGGAAGAATATGCCCGGCAAAAACGCATCCGCAAAAACCTTGATGTGATCTGTGCGAACGACGTTTCGCTGTCCACTCAAGGATTTAACAGCGACAGCAACGCATTACACCTTTTTTGGCAGGATGGAGATAAAGTCTTACCGCTTGAGCGCAAAGAACTCCTGGGCCAATTATTACTCGACGAGATCGTGACCCGTTATGATGAAAAAAATCGACGTTAAGATTCTGGACCCGCGCGTAGGGCAACAATTTCCGCTCCCGACGTACGCCACTTCTGGTTCTGCCGGACTTGACCTGCGTGCCTGTCTTGATGACGCCGTAGAACTGGCGCCTGGCGCAACAACGCTGGTGCCAACCGGGTTAGCTATCCACATTGCCGATCCTTCTCTTGCGGCGGTGATGCTCCCGCGCTCCGGGCTGGGCCATAAGCACGGGATCGTACTGGGCAATCTGGTCGGTTTGATTGATTCCGACTACCAGGGCCAGCTGATGGTTTCAATCTGGAACCGTGGTCAGGACAACTTTACTATTGAACCGGGCGAACGTATCGCGCAGATGGTATTTGTACCGGTCGTCCAGGCTGAATTTAATTTGGTGGAAGAGTTTGAAGCCACCGATCGTGGCGAAGGTGGCTTCGGCCATTCCGGGCGCAAGTAACCCGCAGAAAAGTATCTCACAGCGTAATAACGCAATAACACACCGCAAACACCCGTTTGCGGTCGCTGTGTGGATGCCTGCCTGGCAAGAGCTTATTTTCAGGGGTATTTTGTAACATGGTAGAAAAGCAAACTGCGAAAAGGAATCGTCGCGAAGAAATACTTCAGTCTCTGGCACTGATGCTTGAGTCCAGCGATGGTAGCCAACGCATCACGACAGCTAAACTGGCGGCCTCTGTGGGCGTTTCCGAAGCGGCCTTGTATCGCCATTTTCCCAGCAAGACCCGCATGTTCGATAGCCTGATTGAGTTTATCGAAGATAGTCTGATTACCCGTATCAATCTGATTTTGAAAGATGAAAAGGACACTAACGCGCGATTGCGTCTGATCGTACTGCTGATTTTAGGGTTCGGTGAACGTAATCCTGGCCTGACGCGAATTCTGACCGGACACGCGTTGATGTTCGAGCAAGACCGTCTGCAAGGCCGTATTAACCAGCTTTTTGAGCGAATTGAGGCGCAGTTACGCCAGGTTCTGCGAGAAAAAAGAATGCGTGAAGGTGAAGGCTACACCGTGGATGAAACGCTGCTGGCCAGCCAGCTACTGGCTTTCTGCGAAGGTATGCTGTCCCGGTTTGTACGTAGCGAATTTAAATACCGCCCAACGGATGATTTCGACATCCGCTGGCCGTTGGTTGCCGCTCAATTGCAGTAACACCGTTGTTGGATGGCGACCTCGCCTATTTTGCCTACGAACCCTGCGGTGCGTAGGCTGGATAAGCGCAGCGCCATCCGGCAGTTCTTATACGCCGTACGCTTCGCGATACGCCCGTACTGCGGCCAGGTGTTCTGCCATTTCTGGTTTTTCTTCCAGATACGCAATCAGATCTTTCAGGGTAATGATAGAAATCACCTTGCAGCCATAATCGCGTTCCACTTCCTGAATCGCTGAAATCTCGCCGCGACCGCGTTCCTGACGATCGAGAGAAATCAGTACCCCCGCCAGCGTAGCGCCGTTAGCCTGAATAATTTCCATCGACTCACGAATAGCCGTACCTGCAGTGATAACATCATCCACCAGCATTACACGCCCCTCAAGTGCGCTACCTACCAGATTACCGCCTTCACCGTGGGTCTTCGCCTCTTTACGGTTAAAGCAGTACGGCAAATCTTTATCGTGGTGTTCCGCCAGTGCAACAGCCGTGGTGGTCGCAATCGGGATACCTTTGTAGGCCGGACCAAACAGCAAATCGTACTCAATACCGGAATCCATCAGCGCTTCGGCATAAAAACGGCCTAACAGTGCCAGGCAGCGCCCGGTATTAAACAGCCCGGCATTGAAGAAATAGGGGCTTTTACGCCCGGATTTCAGCGTAAACTCGCCAAACTTTAGTACCTGCTTGCTAAGCGCAAACTCAATAAACTGGCGCTGATACGGTTTCATGGATTCGCTCCTCATCTCACTTTATTACAGACAAAAAAAAGGCGACTCATCAGTCGCCTTTAAAATCAATTTTCTAACGCCGCCTTCTGCGTCGTTACAATGGATTCGATTCCCCCTCGGGCTAACGCCAGTAGGGTGAGAAGTTCTTCATGGCTGAACGGCTCGCCTTCTGCCGTACCCTGCACCTCTATAATGCGTCCGTCTTCAGTCATCACCACGTTCATGTCGGTTTCTGCGGCAGAGTCCTCAACGTATTCGAGGTCACAGAGCGCTTCACCGTTCACAATGCCCACGGAAACCGCGGCGACCATCCCTTTCATCGGGTTAGTTTTCAGTTTACCGCTCGCAACCAGCTTGTTCAGCGCATCAGCCAACGCCACACATGCGCCGGTAATTGATGCAGTGCGCGTACCGCCATCTGCCTGAATAACATCGCAGTCCAGCGTAATAGTGAATTCACCGAGCGTCTTCAGATCAACGGCGGCGCGCAGCGCACGAGCGATCAGACGCTGGATTTCCATGGTACGACCGCCCTGCTTACCTTTCGCCGCTTCACGGGCGTTACGGGTGTGCGTGGCGCGTGGCAGCATGCCATATTCTGCGGTGATCCAGCCCTGGCCCTGACCTTTCAGAAAACGCGGTACGCCTTCATCAATAGAGGCAGTACACAGCACTTTGGTATCACCAAATTCGACCAGCACGGAGCCTTCAGCGTGTTTTGTATAATTACGGGTCAGGGTGACGGGACGCACCTGGTTGGCACTACGACCTGCTGGACGCATGATAAAATCTCCGGCTTGAAACGAATGTGGCTGCGCATTATACGGACTTCCGACTGTTATTCCTATCCTGACAAGACGTGGATGGCTATAATCCTCCCATCTCATCTTTAAAAACAGGAACGTCTATGATCCGCAGCATGACCGCCTACGCCCGGCGTGAAATCAAGGGTGAATGGGGTAGCGCTACCTGGGAAATGCGCTCGGTAAACCAGCGTTATCTGGAAACTTATTTTCGCCTGCCGGAACAGTTCCGTAGTCTTGAACCCGTTGTTCGCGAACGTATTCGCACGCGTCTGACGCGCGGTAAAGTCGAGTGTACGCTGCGTTTTGAGCCTGATGCCAGCGCCCAGGGCGAGCTGATTCTAAATGAAAAGCTCGCTAAACAGCTCGTTAGCGCTGCTAACTGGGTCAAAATGCAGAGTGATGAAGGTGAAATTAACCCAGTTGATATCCTGCGCTGGCCAGGCGTAATGGCTGCCCAGGAGCAAGATCTGGACGCCATTGCCGCCGAAATCCTCGCCGCGCTTGACGGTACGCTGGATGACTTCATCATCGCGCGAGAAACCGAAGGTCAGGCGCTGAAAGCGCTGATCGAGCAGCGTCTGGAAGGCGTCAGCACTGAAGTCGCTAAAGTGCGTGCACATATGCCGGAAATTCTGCAATGGCAGCGTGAGCGTCTGGTAGCCAAACTGGAAGACGCCCAGGTGCAACTGGAGAATAACCGCCTTGAGCAAGAACTGGTGCTGATGGCGCAGCGCATCGATGTAGCAGAAGAGTTAGATCGTCTGGAAGCCCACGTCAAAGAAACCTACAACATTCTGAAGAAAAAAGAGGCTGTTGGCCGCCGTCTGGACTTCATGATGCAGGAATTCAACCGTGAGTCGAACACTCTTGCATCCAAGTCTATCAATGCCGAGGTGACTAATTCCGCAATTGAACTGAAGGTATTGATCGAGCAAATGCGCGAGCAAATTCAGAATATCGAGTAAACTCCATTCCACGTAGCCCCCCCATAAACGGCGGGGCTACGTGTTTTTCCCAACACTTCGGTTGTGACCCATCCAGTTCGAATTATATTTTCTCATCATTTATTGTCACCATTCATAAAGTAAAGCGCATGCCATAACGCATTTACAGCAAAATCACATTAGCTGTAGTTATTAAAATCGCTTCACCTTAGAAAATCTCAATCGTGACAATGCGCACAAATCGTTAACCTTAGCCCCAGCAAATCAGGGGGAATACATGCTGTTACACGTTTTATATTTAATTGGTATTACTGCCGAAGCCATGACCGGTGCGCTTGCGGCTGGGCGTCGTCGTATGGATACATTTGGCGTCATTATCATTGCCACCGCGACGGCCATTGGCGGAGGCTCGGTACGCGACATTCTTCTCGGCCATTATCCGCTCGGCTGGGTAAAGCACCCTGAATACGTAATTATCGTGGCGACCGCTGCGGTACTCACCACCATTATTGCCCCCGTCATGCCCTATCTGCGTAAAATATTCCTCGTCCTGGATGCGCTGGGCCTGGTGGTCTTTTCTATTATTGGTGCCCAGGTGGCACTGGATATGGGTCATGGACCGATTATTGCCGTGGTCGCTGCGGTCACTACCGGGGTCTTTGGTGGTGTATTACGTGACATGTTCTGCAAACGCATCCCGTTAGTATTCCAGAAAGAACTGTATGCCGGCGTTTCATTTGCCGCTGCTGTGCTGTATATCGTGCTACAACATTATGTCTCCAGCCACGATGTGGTGGTGATCTCTACCCTGCTCTTTGGCTTTACCGCCCGACTGCTGGCGCTGCGCCTGAAGTTGGGGCTGCCGGTATTTTACTATCGCCATGAAGGCCATTAAGGCATAAAGCCCGTGATCCGCTGAGCAGCTAACCAGTTGCTCAGCGCTGTGATCTCTTTATCCTCCAGCCACTGAATAACCTGTCGTGCCCGTCGCTCCCCCATGAAAGGAAGTTGCCGCCAGCTTTGTTCACTGCGTTCCCGTAACTGCTGCCACGATCCATCCCGACTGGCATTCAACGTTGCCTGTGTTAACGGTATTCCCGTGGCAATCACCCAGCGCGTAAATGGAAGATGGCGTGACAGATTGAACTGATGCCACAGCTTCCCCCCTTTGTTCACGCCAAATGTGGACTGTAGCTGCTCCTGCGTTAATCCAAGCCAGGAAAAGATATGTTCAAAGCGATACGTCTGATGTAGCTCCCGCCATCCCGCCTCGCCCATACCCTCCAGCCCTAACACATCTTTGGCCCCCAGCCAGACGAGCCTGGCAACAAACTGTTCCTGACACTCCGCTGTGGCATAAAAACAAGTTAGTGAATTGAAGCGCCCCTCAGGTGGTGCTGGCTTGTTACGCTGGGTGCTGCGCCAGACCACCTCATCTATACGGGGAATCCCCTGTCCGGCCAGACTTATCAGAATCTGATCGCCAGGCGCAATATCCCATTCATTCCAGCGCCGTACTGAGCCAATATTGACGCGCTGCACCCGCTTATCATCCAGCATGACGGGGACCAGCAATGCAACCACCGCAATTTTTCCGCTTTTGCCAACGGAAAACTGAATACCTGTCACCTCAGATACCCTGGCCACGGGAGGATATTTCCACGCTGCCAGCCAGTCTCCCTGTCCGGGTAGCCAGTATTGCGCCCGCGGTTCTTTTCCCGTTCGCACCACCACACCATCCGTCACAAAAGGTAACGCTGAAGTCCACCACCTGGCGCGCGCCTGCTCGACGTCATCCACACTCTTCACGGCCTGAGTATATCGTTGCGTGAAACTGAACCCGGCAGCAGTGAGTTGCTCAAGTCTTTCCGACATGGCAACTGGACCATCAGGCCAGGCCCAGATAAAAATAGCCAGCGAGCGTAACATTTCCGGGTTGCTCTGGCGCATCATCATTCCAGCAACCTTTGAGCGGGCGTTCATTCCCCCTCTCTGCTGCTGAATATGCCCTTGTTGCTGCAAAAATATCTCCCCCTGCAACGTACTGTTAGAAAGCAGCCCGCTGGTAGTACGTGGAACGGAAGGGATCTGAAGAACCTTTTGCGTCCAGTCTTCGCCTTTCAGACCGTTACCACGGCTAATCGCCCGTATCAGATTGCCATTGCGATAAACCAGCGTGACCGCCACGCCATCCACCTTCGGCTGCACCCAGAGATCGCTACGAGCATGCATCCATTGTTGTAGCGCTTGCTTATCGGCAAGTTTTCGAACTCCCGTGTGGGGAACTGTGTGCGAGACGGTTCCACTTATTGGGGGCGCAGATAGATCTGATGGGGCTTCATCGCCAAAACAGCGCTGCCACTGGATGAGCTGCGCATTGAGCTGGTCATAAACGGCGTCGTCTACGACACTTTCCCCTTGTTTCCAGTAACTGTCATTCCACTGTGTTATCTGCTGCTGTAGTCGTGAAATTTCCTCTTGTGCCCTGGCAGGCGACCAGACGGGGCATACCGCCCATGAGGGTAGATACCACATTAGCAAAACCAGCCCTATGCATTTCCATAATCCCATGCTATCTCCGCTGAACAGTACGTTTCCCGGCAGATATAACGCGAATTGAAATGGAAACAGAGCGGCAAAAACTCATCCTGCGCGCAACGTTCCTGACATTTGCACGAATTGCTGCAAATCGCGGATAAAACAGGAAACTGGTACGCAAAACGCAATAAACATGCGCAAAAAGTGTGACAAGGGCTACGTCACATAGCGGCTACGTGTATAATAAGCCCGTATGTAGGCTCTCTTTCGACAATCACATACATTAAGATACTCATGGCTCAAGGCACGCTTTATATTGTTTCTGCCCCCAGTGGCGCGGGTAAATCCAGCCTGATTCAGGCTTTATTAAAGACCCAACCGTTGTATGACACCCAGGTTTCTGTTTCGCACACCACGCGCGCACCGCGCCCGGGGGAAGTGCACGGTGAACACTATTTTTTTGTGAACCATGACGAATTCAGAACCATGATTGGCAGAGACGCGTTCCTGGAACACGCTGAGGTTTTCGGTAATTACTACGGCACCTCGCGTGAGACCATTGAGCAAGTATTAGCATCCGGCGTAGACGTCTTTTTAGATATCGACTGGCAAGGTGCGCAGCAGATTCGTCAAAAAATGCCGCATGCGCGCAGTATTTTTATTTTGCCGCCATCTAAGATTGAGCTGGATCGCCGTCTTCGTGGCCGCGGTCAGGATAGCGAAGACGTGATCGCAAAACGTATGGCGCAAGCTGTTGCAGAAATGAGCCATTACGCCGAATATGATTATCTTATTGTGAATGATGATTTCGATACCGCCCTGGGCGATTTGAAAACTATCATTCGCGCCGAACGTCTGCGCATGAGCCGCCAAAAGCAGCGTCATGACGCTTTAATCAGCAAACTGTTGGCAGACTGAACCCACATTCAGTATCATGCCCAGTCATTTCTTCACCTGTGGAGCATTTTAAGTATGGCACGCGTAACTGTTCAGGACGCTGTAGAGAAAATTGGTAACCGTTTTGACCTGGTACTGGTCGCCGCGCGTCGCGCTCGTCAGATGCAGGTAGGCGGAAAGGATCCGCTCGTACCGGAAGAAAACGATAAAACTACCGTTATCGCGCTGCGCGAAATCGAAGAAGGTCTGATCAACAACCAGATCCTCGACGTGCGTGAACGCCAGGAACAGCAAGAGCAGGAAGCCGCTGAATTACAAGCCGTTACCGCTATTGCTGAAGGTCGTCGTTAATCACAAAGCGGGTCGCCCTTGTATCTGTTTGAAAGCCTGAATCAACTGATTCAAAACTACCTGCCGGAAGACCAGATTAAGCGTCTTCGGCAGGCGTATCTCGTTGCACGTGACGCTCACGAGGGCCAGACACGTTCAAGCGGTGAACCCTATATCACGCACCCGGTAGCGGTAGCCTGCATTCTGGCCGAGATGAAACTCGACTATGAAACGCTGATGGCTGCGCTGCTGCATGACGTGATTGAAGATACCCCTGCCACCTACCAGGACATGGAACAGCTTTTTGGTAAAAGCGTTGCTGAACTGGTAGAAGGGGTGTCGAAACTTGATAAGCTTAAGTTTCGCGACAAGAAAGAGGCGCAAGCTGAAAACTTTCGCAAGATGATTATGGCGATGGTGCAGGATATCCGCGTCATTCTCATCAAACTCGCTGACCGTACCCACAACATGCGCACGCTGGGCTCATTACGCCCGGACAAGCGTCGCCGCATCGCCCGTGAAACCCTCGAAATCTATAGTCCGCTGGCACACCGTTTAGGTATTCATCACATTAAAACCGAGCTGGAAGAGCTGGGTTTTGAAGCGCTGTACCCGAACCGCTATCGCGTGATTAAAGAAGTGGTTAAAGCCGCTCGTGGCAACCGCAAAGAGATGATCCAAAAAATCCTCTCGGAAATCGAAGGGCGTTTGCAAGAGGCAGGTATTCCGTGTCGCGTAAGTGGCCGCGAGAAGCACCTGTACTCTATTTACTGCAAAATGGTGCTCAAAGAGCAGCGTTTTCACTCCATCATGGATATCTACGCTTTTCGCGTTATCGTTCATGATTCCGATACCTGTTATCGCGTACTCGGCCAGATGCACAGCCTGTACAAACCTCGTCCTGGTCGCGTGAAAGACTATATCGCCATTCCGAAAGCGAACGGATATCAGTCTTTGCACACCTCAATGATCGGCCCTCACGGCGTCCCGGTTGAAGTACAGATTCGTACCGAAGACATGGACCAGATGGCAGAAATGGGTGTAGCAGCGCACTGGGCTTACAAAGAGCACGGCGGCGAAAGCAGCACCACCGCACAAATCCGCGCTCAACGCTGGATGCAAAGCCTGCTGGAACTGCAGCAGAGCGCCGGTAGCTCGTTTGAATTTATTGAAAGCGTCAAATCTGATCTCTTCCCGGATGAGATTTATGTTTTCACACCGGAAGGGCGCATTGTCGAACTGCCTGCCGGTGCAACGCCTGTCGACTTCGCCTACGCCGTGCATACCGATATCGGTCACGCCTGCGTCGGCGCACGCGTCGACAGACAACCTTACCCGCTTTCGCAGCCGCTCTTTAGCGGCCAGACCGTTGAGATTATTACCGCTCCGGGCGCCCGTCCGAATGCAGCGTGGCTCAACTTCGTAGTCAGTTCGAAAGCGCGCGCCAAAATTCGCCAACTGCTGAAAAACCTCAAGCGCGATGATTCCGTCAGTCTGGGTCGTCGACTGCTCAACCATGCCTTAGGCGGTAGCCGTAAACTGGCTGAGATCCCGCCAGAGAGCATCCAGCGTGAGCTTGAGCGCATGAAGCTCGCCACGCTTGACGATCTGCTCGCGGAAATCGGTCTGGGTAACGCCATGAGCGTGGTGGTAGCGAAAAACCTCCAGCAGGGCGAAGCAACGGCAAACGTGCCAGCGCAATCTGGTCACGGTCATCTGCCGATCAAAGGCGCAGATGGCGTGCTGATCACCTTCGCGAAATGCTGTCGTCCGATTCCTGGCGATCCAATCATTGCCCACGTCAGCCCGGGTAAAGGTCTGGTGATTCACCATGAATCCTGCCGTAACATTCGTGGCTATCAAAAAGAGCCAGAGAAGTTTATGGCGGTGGAATGGGATAAAGAGACAGAGCAGGAGTTCATCACCGAGATTAAGGTGGATATGTTTAACCACCAGGGTGCTCTGGCAAACCTGACGGCGGCAATCAACACGACCACCTCCAACATTCAAAGTCTGAATACGGAAGAGAAAGATGGCCGCGTCTATAGCGCCTTTATTCGCCTGACCGCTCGCGATCGCGTGCACCTGGCGAATATCATGCGCAAAATCCGCGTCATGCCGGACGTGATAAAAGTCACCCGTAACCGTAACTAGAACACGTTTTATGAATACTCAACGTTATGCACGTATTTGCGAGATGCTCGCACGTCGTCAGCCCGATCTGACCGTCTGCATGGAGCAGGTCCACAAACCTCATAACGTTTCTGCAATCATTCGTACTGCAGACGCGGTCGGCGTGCATGAAGTCCACGCCGTCTGGCCTGGTAGCCGTATGCGCACCATGGCCTCTTCTGCCGCAGGCAGCAACAGTTGGGTACAGGTGAAGACTCACCGCACTATTGGCGATGCGGTCACACATTTAAAAAGCCAGGGTATGCAGGTTCTGGCAACACATCTGTCAGATAAAGCCGTGGATTTTCGCGAGATTGATTACACGCGCCCCACCTGCATCCTGATGGGCCAGGAGAAAACCGGCATCACTCAGGAAGCGTTGGATCTGGCGGATCAGGACATCATCATTCCCATGACTGGCATGGTGCAGTCGCTGAACGTTTCGGTCGCCTCCGCGCTGATTCTGTACGAAGCACAGCGCCAGCGGCAAAACGCCGGCATGTACCAACGAGAAAACAGCATGCTTGCGCAAGATGAGCAGCAGCGTTTGCTGTTTGAAGGCGGTTATCCGGTGCTGGCGAATGTCGCTAAGCGCAAAGGTCTTCCCTACCCCCACGTAAACACGCAGGGCGAAATTGAAGCCGATGCAACGTGGTGGGCCACTATGCAATCTGCGAGATAAACGCGATGAAAGGCCGTTTACTGGATGCCATCCCACTCAATTCTCTGACCGGCGTTGGCGCAGCGCAAAGCAGTAAACTGGCGAAAATTGGCCTGCACACCGTGCAGGACCTTCTGCTCCACCTCCCTCTGCGTTACGAAGACCGCACGCACCTGTACCCGATTGGCGAACTGCTGCCGGGCGTTTACGCCACCGTAGAAGGCGAAGTGCTGAACTGCAATATCACCTTCGGCGGACGCCGGATGATGACCTGTCAGATCAGTGATGGCTCCGGCATTCTCACCATGCGCTTTTTCAACTTTAGCGCCGCAATGAAAAACAGTCTCGCCACCGGTCGCCGGGTGCTGGCCTATGGCGAAGCCAAACGCGGAAAATACGGCGCAGAAATGATCCACCCGGAGTATCGCGTGCAGGGCGATCTCAGCACGCCGGAATTGCAGGAAACGCTCACGCCGGTGTATCCAACCACCGAAGGCGTGAAGCAGGCCACGCTGCGCAAACTGACCGATCAAGCTCTGGACCTGCTCGATACCTGCGCCATTGCCGAACTGCTGCCGCCAGAGTTGTTGCAAGGTATGATGAGCCTGCCGGAAGCTCTGCGCACATTGCACCGTCCACCGCCGTCACTGCAGTTGAGCGATCTGGAAACCGGTCAGCATCCAGCACAGCGACGTCTGATTCTGGAAGAATTGCTGGCGCATAACCTCAGCATGCTGGCACTACGCGCCGGGGCGCAACGTTTCCACGCCCAGCCGCTGATCGCAAACAACGCGCTGAAAGATAAGCTGCTGGCGGCTTTGCCGTTTAAACCCACCGGCGCCCAGGCCCGCGTTACCGCTGAGATCGAACGCGATATGGCACTGGATGTCCCCATGATGCGTCTGGTACAGGGCGATGTCGGCTCAGGTAAAACGCTGGTTGCGGCGCTGGCCGCCCTACGTGCCATCGCACATGGTAAGCAAGTTGCGCTGATGGCCCCCACCGAACTATTGGCTGAACAGCACGCCAATAACTTCCGCAACTGGTTCGCGCCACTGGGTATTGAAGTTGGCTGGCTGGCAGGTAAACAGAAAGGCAAAGCGCGCCTGGCACAGCAGGAAGCTATCGCCAGCGGTGAGGTGCAGATGATTGTCGGCACGCACGCAATTTTCCAGGAACAGGTGCAGTTCAACGGACTGGCGCTGGTTATCATCGACGAACAGCACCGTTTTGGCGTACATCAGCGCCTGGCGCTGTGGGAGAAAGGCCAGCAGCAGGGTTTCCATCCACACCAGCTAATCATGACCGCCACCCCAATCCCGCGCACGCTGGCGATGACCGCCTATGCCGATCTCGACACGTCGGTCATTGACGAACTCCCTCCGGGGCGTACGCCGGTCACCACGGTGGCGATTCCGGATACCCGCCGCAGCGATATTATTGACCGCGTGCGCAACGCTTGTACCCATGAAGGGCGCCAGGCGTACTGGGTCTGTACTCTGATTGAGGAGTCTGATTTGTTAGAAGCTCAGGCCGCTGAAGCCACGTGGGAAGAGCTTAAACTGGTGCTACCAGAGCTGAATATTGGCCTGGTACACGGCCGTATGAAACCCGCAGAGAAGCAGTCGGTAATGGCGGCCTTTAAGCAGGGCAAACTGCAGCTGCTGGTTGCCACCACGGTGATTGAAGTGGGCGTAGACGTACCTAACGCCAGCCTGATGATTATTGAAAACCCGGAGCGCTTGGGCCTGGCGCAGTTGCACCAGCTACGTGGTCGCGTAGGTCGTGGCGCGGTGGCCTCCCACTGCGTCCTGCTCTACAAATCGCCGCTGTCAAAAACCGCGCAAAAACGCCTACAGGTTCTGCGCGACAGCAACGACGGATTCGTGATCGCGCAAAAAGATTTAGAGATCCGCGGTCCCGGCGAGCTGTTGGGTACGCGCCAGACCGGAACGGCAGAATTCAAAGTCGCAGATTTGCTGCGCGATCAGGCGATTATCCCGGAAGTTCAGCGCATTGCCCGTCATATTCACGAACGTTACCCGCAACAGGCTGTGGCGCTGATTGAACGCTGGATGCCGGAAACCGAGCGCTACTCCAACGCATAGTAGATTCATAGCGGCGGCGGATGTGACTCCGCCGCACAGACATTATTGCGCAAAAATCGGCAGCAGCAGATACAGCTTAATCACCAGCGCATTGACGATATCGATAAAGAACGCCCCCACCATCGGCACCACCAGAAACGCCATATGGGATGGTCCAAAACGTTCTGTAATTGCCTGCATGTTGGCAATCGCCGTGGGTGTCGCACCGAGGCCAAAACCGCAGTGTCCGGCTGCCAGCACGGCGGCATCGTAGTTCTTACCCATCATGCGCCAGGTGACGAATATCGCGTACAGCGCCATGAAAATGGTCTGCACAACCAGGATTGCCAGCATCGGCAGGGCCAGAGAAGCCAACTCCCACAGCTTCAGACTCATTAGCGCCATCGCCAGGAACAGCGACAGGCTAACGTTACCCAACACCGAAACCGCGCGCTCGAACACCCGATAAAAACCCATTAACGCCAGGCCGTTACTGAGGATCACCCCAACAAACAGCACGCAGACGAAAGTCGGCAGTTCCAGCACCGTTCCGACCAACATTTGTGCAACGATTTTACCCACCGTCAG
Organism: Citrobacter braakii; assembly: GCF_002075345.1. Lineage (GTDB taxonomy): Bacteria > Pseudomonadota > Gammaproteobacteria > Enterobacterales > Enterobacteriaceae > Citrobacter > Citrobacter braakii. The sequence continues at coordinate 129,698 of NZ_NAEW01000005.1, read as the reverse complement.
ACAGATGGCGATCAGCGCAATGGTTTCAATCAGCACCAGCGAAGTGATTATGCGTCCGACATCCGGCTTTTCAAATGCGGTAGGCACAGCCTGATCGTCCGGCATGCCGTCTGGCGTGGTAGAGTGTTTGACCAGATAGCGGGCCACCGGGCCGCCAATCAATCCGCCCAGCACCAGGCCAAACGTTGCGCAAGCCATCGCCACTTCCGTCGCATTAGCGAAACCATAGCGCTCAATAAACAGTTTGCTCCATGCTGCCCCGGTTCCATGCCCACCAGAGAGGGTTATCGAACCGGCGATCAGACCCATCAGCGGATCCAGACCCAGCAGAGTCGCCATACCAATACCGATGGCGTTTTGCATCAGCAGCAGGCCAACAACCACAATCAGAAAGATACCCACCACGCGGCCACCCGCGCGCAGGCTGGCGATATTGGCGTTCAGGCCGATAGTGGCGAAGAATGCCAGCATCAGCGGATCGCGCAGGGTCATATCGAAGTTCACTTCCCAACCCATGCTTTTTTTCAGTACCAGCAGCGCAATCGCTACCAGCAATCCGCCAGCTACAGGTTCGGGAATGGTGTATTTTTTCAGGAAGGAAACAGACTGGACGAGCTTACGTCCCAGCAGCAACACAAGGGTTGCCGCAACCAGCGTTGATAACGTATCGAGATAAAACATTTACAACTCCATTAGTGCGTTTAGCACAATCACGCACGATGCATTCCAGACCGATTTTTAGCTCTTATTGAGTTTTCGGTGTGGATTTTAAGCAGAAAATCATGAAAAGTTATATAAAAATGTTTGTTTATCCGTTTTAAATATTAAGAACACCTGGTAGCAAACGTTTGCATTTCCGCCATGGTCAGATAAAATCACCGCTTTTCCACCATGGGATTGCCTCTGATGTCCGTTAACGCCGTAGAGTCAACAAATGCGCAACCGGTTGCGCAGACTCACAACAGTGAACTGATTTACCGTCTTGAAGACCGCCCCCCACTAGCCCAGACCCTGTTTGCCGCCTGTCAGCACCTGCTGGCCATGTTCGTCGCGGTAATCACCCCAGCGCTGTTAATTTGCCAGGCGCTCGGTTTACCGGCTCAGGATACTCAACACATTATCAGTATGTCGCTGTTCGCTTCCGGCGTGGCTTCTATCATTCAGATCAAAGCCTGGGGGCCGGTCGGCTCAGGGCTATTATCCATTCAGGGCACCAGCTTTAACTTTGTTGCGCCACTGATTATGGGCGGTACAGCGCTAAAAACCGGTGGTGCAGATGTCCCAACCATGATGGCGGCGCTGTTCGGTACACTGATGCTGGCAAGCTGCACTGAGATGGTTATCTCACGCGTACTGCATCTGGCGCGTCGTATCATTACCCCGCTGGTCTCAGGCGTGGTGGTGATGATTATCGGCCTGTCACTGATTCAGGTAGGTCTGACGTCGATTGGCGGCGGCTATGCGGCAATGAGCGACAACACCTTTGGCGCACCAAAGAATTTACTGCTGGCTGGCGTCGTGCTGGCGCTGATTATCCTGCTTAACCGCCAGCGCAACCCGTACCTGCGCGTTGCGTCACTGGTGATTGCGATGGCGGCAGGTTACCTGTTGGCGTGGTTTATGGATATGCTGCCGCAAAATACCGCGCCGGTAAGTCAGGACCTGCTGATGGTGCCAACGCCGTTGTATTATGGCCTGGGTATCGACTGGAGCTTACTGCTGCCGCTGATGCTAGTGTTTATGATTACCTCGCTGGAAACCATCGGTGATATTACGGCCACCTCCGATGTCTCCGAGCAGCCCGTTTCTGGTCCGCTGTACATGAAACGCCTGAAAGGCGGCGTACTGGCGAACGGTCTGAACTCGTTTGTTTCAGCCGTATTCAACACCTTCCCGAACTCCTGCTTTGGACAAAACAACGGGGTTATTCAGTTAACAGGTGTTGCCAGCCGCTACGTTGGTTTTGTGGTTGCGCTGATGCTGATCGCGTTGGGCCTGTTCCCGGCGGTCAGCGGTTTTGTACAGCATATTCCTGAGCCGGTACTCGGCGGCGCAACGCTGGTGATGTTCGGTACTATCGCGGCATCCGGCGTGCGTATCGTATCCCGCGAACCGCTGAACCGCCGCGCAATTCTGATTATCGCGCTGTCGCTGGCCGTCGGCCTCGGCGTTTCCCAGCAGCCGCTGATCCTGCAGTTCGCTCCGGACTGGGTGAAAAACCTGCTCTCTTCCGGCATTGCCGCAGGCGGTATTACTGCTATCGTTCTGAATCTGGTGTTCCCACCAGAGAAGCAATAAGCAAAATGCGGCGTTGATTCTGAATCAACGCCGCTGTAACGCTCTTTCACCATTCCCGCCTTGAGCATTGCGCCTAAATCGTGCATAACTTGACTATGTGCACTTCGCGGGATGGAAGACCATGAAATTTATTGGAAAGCTGCTTCTTTACGTGCTGATCGCCCTTGCAGTGGCGATCCTCGGCTTATATTTTCTACTGCAAACCCGCTGGGGCGCAGAGCACGTCAGCGCCTGGGTTTCGCAGAACAGCAGCTACCATCTGGCATTTGATGCCATCGATCACCGGTTTTCTTCTCCTTCCCATATTCTGCTGGAAAACGTCACCTTTGGCCGGGATGGTCAGCCCGCAACGCTGGTCGCCAAAACGGTCGATATTGGACTGAGCAGCCGCCAAATCACCGACCCGCTGCACGTAGACACCATTCTTTTGCAAAACGGCACGCTGAATCTTTCCCAGCAAACTGCGCCGCTGCCGTTCCAGGCCGATCGCCTGCAATTGCAAGATATGGCGCTTAACAGTCCCGGTAGCGAGTGGACCCTGAGCGCGCAGCGCGTTAACGGCGGAGTCATTCCCTGGAGTCCTGAGGCGGGTAAAATTCTCGGGAGTAAAGCGCAAATTCAGCTCAGCGCCAGTTCGTTGACGCTGAACGACGTCCCGACGACCAACGTATTGATTGAAGGCAGTATTGACCACGACCGTGTGACGCTGAGCAATATTGGCGCAGACGTGGCGCGTGGCGCATTAACCGGCGTGGCGCAACGCAATGCCGACGGTAGTTGGGTAGTAGAGAATCTGCGCCTGAACGATATTCGGCTGCAAAGCGACAAATCTCTGGCCGAGTTTTTTGCTCCGTTAAGCACTATTCCTTCCCTGCAAATTGGTCGTCTGGAAGTAACAGATGCCCGTCTGCAAGGCCCTGACTGGGCGGTGACGGATCTCGATCTGAGCTTGCGCAACATGACCTTCAGCAAGGACGACTGGCAAACTCAGGAAGGAAAACTGTCGATGAACGCCAGCGAGTTTATCTACGGCTCTCTGCACTTTTTCGATCCGATTATGAACGCCGAGTTCTCGCCGCAGGGCATAGCGCTGCGTCAGTTCACCACCCGCTGGGAAGGGGGAATGGTCAGAACATCCGGAAACTGGCAGCGCAACAACAAAGCGCTGGTCCTCGATGATGCCGCCATTGCCGGTCTGGAGTACACGCTGCCGGAAAACTGGAAACAGCTGTGGATGAAACCTCTACCAGCCTGGCTAGCCAGCCTGACGCTGAAGAAATTCAGCGCCAGCCGTAATCTGGTGATTGATATCGACCCGAGCTTCCCATGGCAGCTCACCGCGCTGGACGGCTACGGTGCTAACCTCGGGCTGGTGCAGAACAATCAGTGGGGGATCTGGAGCGGGAGCGCTAACCTCAACGCCGCTGCCGGCACCTTTAACCGCACCGACGTGCGTCGTCCTTCGCTGGCGCTGACGGCGAACAGCAGCACCATCAATATCAGCGAACTAAGCGCCTATACGGAAAAAGGGTTGCTGGAGGCCACTGCCAGTATTTCACAGTTGCCTCAGCGTCAAACTCAGGTCAGCCTGAACGGGCGCGGCGTGCCAATGACGATTCTGCAGCAGTGGGGATGGCCCGCACTGCCGCTTTCCGGTGACGGTAACATCCAGCTTACCGCCAGCGGCAATATTCAAGCCGATGCGCCACTCAAGCCAACGGTCAGCGGCCAGTTGCATGCGGTGAACGTGGAGAAACAGCAGGTAACGCAAACCATGCAGGCGGGCGTGGTATCCGGTAGTGAAGTTACCGCCCCACCCGCTGCGCAGTAAAATCTGACGGCCCGGCGGCGATTTGCCGACCGGGTCGCCGTTTATCGCTGTAAGCGCGCATATTCACTGCACAACAGCCACTTCACCGGCTCGTCCTCTTCTATCGCCGGGAAGCGACCGCCTGGCTCAAGGAAGTGATTGTCATGCAGGTCGTCATTGACCATCGAGATCTCCCAGCCCAGCACGAACGCTTTCTCCGCCCAAAAGCGATGATACAACCGCGGCGGCAGGCATACCCCCTGCCCCGGTTTCAATACCAGCGTCTCGCCAGCGTCAACGGAACGCCGCTGACCATCGACGCTAACCTCAACAATGCGCCGGGCATCATACCCGTCATCAGGCGTAGCCCACGCCAACTGCATACATAAATCACCGCCGCCGCGGTTAACGATATCTTCCATTTTATGGCGATGAAAATGCCATGGCGTCTGCTGATCCTGCTGAATCTGCAGCATCTTTTCGGCGTACGGTTTGGGGTAGCTGGCTGACCCTAACTGACCATTGCGCAACGTCAGTAACGTCAGCCCCGTTTGCGCAAAATCTCCGCGCCCAAAGTCGGTTATATCCCAGCCCAGTTGGAGATCGAGCACTTCACGCCACAGAGTGTGATCCTGTTGCCGCCAGGCATCAGCCGTAAAATACGCAAAGTCAGGCAGGCAAACCCGAAAAGTCTCGGCGATGGCATGCGCTTTATCGACGGCATAATTAATGTGTGAACGCTTCATTCCACTTTTCCTTGTTGCGAAAAAGGCGGGTCACCCCGCCTGTATGCGGTTAGTAAAGTGACGCTTTGCCGGTTGAGCCGAACAGTTTCATTTTGTGACGGATCACATCTCGCGCGGCGCTAATGGCTTCCGGGTAAATAACGTTCGGGTCCCACCAGGTTTCTTTCGCCAGGATTTCGCGGACTTTCTGGAAGTAAGCGTATTTCATATCGCTGGAAATGTTGATTTTGCCAACGCCCAGCGTAACGGATTCGGCAATTTCCGCATCCGGGTTCGCGGAACCTCCGTGCAGCACCAGCGGAATGTCCACTCGCCCGGCAATCTCGCGCAGGATGTGCATTTGCAGCTCTGGCTGCATCCCTTTCGGGTAGATGCCGTGTGCAGTTCCAATCGCCACCGCCAGCGTGTCCGCGCCGGTACGGGCGATAAAATCCTGTGCCTGATCAGGATCGGTATAAGTGACCTTCGATACGCCACCTTCCACTGACGTCCCGGTTTGACCAATCGTACCCAGTTCCCCTTCCACCGAAACGCCTACCGCATGCGCCAGCTTGACCACTTCGCGGGTCAGCGCCACGTTCTCTTCATACGGCAACAACGAGCCATCAATCATCACCGAGGTAAACCCACACTGAATCGCCCGCAGGACATGCTCGACCGAAGCGCCGTGGTCCAGATGCAGAGTAAAGGGAACCGGGCTGCGCAGAGTGATATCACGGACGTAGCTAAAAAACGCATCGCCTACAAAATCATGTTCGCTGGGGTGAATGGAGATAATCGCCGGGGTATTGGTTGCTTCCGCTTCTTCCACTACTGCACGTACAAAGCAGCTGTCCGCCACGTTGAATGCGCCGATGGCAAAACCGTGCTGACGGGTAGGTTGCAGTAATTCTTTCATCGAAACTAACATGTTAATTCTCCAGTTTCAGGGTGTAGAAAGCCCTGCCAGTGCGTCGTCGCAGAGGCATAGAAGGCGTTACAGAAAATGAATCAGGCTTTGTCGATAGCGCCGCTGGCCTGCAGGTACGGAATAATGGCTTCCTCGCAGGCCTGCTCCATCAGGGCCAGGGCATCAACGAGTTCACCGGATGTGTCGCGACACAGGGTATGCAGCAGAGCAGCCTTTCCGGCTTCGAAAACCGCCGCACCAACGTTTATCTTGGCGACGCCAAACGTCGGGCAGCGCTGTAGCTGGTCAAACGGCGTCCCGCTGCCGCCATGCAGCGCCAGCGGCACCGTTGATAAACGGGCAATTTCCTCCAGTCGCTGGAAATCAATGGCGGGTATGACACCGGGCGCGTACATGCCATGTGCCGTGCCGACCGAGACCGCCAGTAAATCGATACCGGTCTGTTGGATAAAGGGCTCCACATCGGCGGCCTGGGTCATCAAATCAGCGTTAGCTGCGTGATCATAGCGCGGGGCGTCGGCCAGATGCCCCAGCTCACCTTCCACGCACAGAGAAACGCTGGTCGCGAGCTCAACCACCGCCCGGGTCTGGCGAATGTTCTCCTCCAGCGCAAAAGCGGAGGCGTCGATCATTAACCCGCTGAATCCGGCGCGAAAAGCCTGGCGAATGCGCACTGGGTCCTTTCCATGATCCAGCGCCAGCGCGACCGGTACCGACGCTTCCTCTGCCAGCGTTTTGACGACCGCCACCGCTATCGGTGCAGGAAAATGGCCCAGATGCCCCTGATACAGATTCAGAATGATGGGCGCACGGTGTTTCTCAGCCACCCGCACCGCCGCACGGGCGCTTTCCAGGTTCATACAGTTGATGGCCAGCAGCGCGTACTGCTCGCGCCAGGCTTTCGTCACCATGCTTTTCATATCGGCAAACATACGGCCTCCGGTTATTCCAGGGTGAAGGTGATCTCTTCGTCTTTCAGCTTTTGATCGCTAAGTTCATCAAACTCTTCGTCACGTTCGGTCACCGGTTTCTTCCACAACGACAGCATGACGCCGCAAATCACCGTGCCGATCCCCAGCGCCAGGCAAAACAGTAGCGGATGCGTAAAGAGCGGGACCACGAACATACCGCCGTGCGGTACCGGGCTTTCGACGCCCCACACCATAATCAGACCGCCCGCTATCGCCGAGGCCACCACGCAGGACCCCACCACGCGCAGCAGGTCGCGCGCCGCAATGGGAATGACCCCTTCGGTAATCATGCAGATCCCCATCGGGAATGCCGCTTTCAGCGCCTCGCGCTCCGCACGGGTGTACTTGTGACGCGTCAGCAAAAAGGAGAGCGTAATGCCGAACGGAGGGATTATCGAACCGACAAACTTCACCGCTTCCGGACCGTACACGCCGCTGACCAACATGCCGTCAGCAAATAGCGACATGGTTTTATTCACCGGTCCGCCAAAGTCGAATGTCGCCATTGCGCCAAGGATGGCCCCCATTAAAAAGCGTGACCCGCCCTGCATGGACTCCAGCAGATGAATCAACGCGTCCTGCAGCCAGGCTATCGGTTTGCCAATGAGCGTCATCATCAACAGGCCGCCAATGACGGTACTCAGTACCGGCAGCACCATGATGGGCATCAACCCCTGCATCGACTGCGGCAAACGGATATAGCGCTTGAGCAGCAGGACGGTATAACCGACCAGAAAACCGCCCAGCATCCCGCCGATAAAACCGGTATGAATTTCACCGCAGACAAAGCCGACAATCAGACCCGGTGCGAATCCGGGGCGGTCAGCAATGGAGTACGCAATCGCCGCACTAATCAGCGGTACGATTAACCCCATCCCCCAACCGCCAATCTGGTTGAGCATCCAGGGTATGGTTCCTGTTTTTTCACCCACGTTAGTGCCGCCAAGTATTTGCCCGAGAGCAATACAGATCCCGGCGGCAACAATTAACGGGATCATCCACGAAATCCCCGTTAATAAATGTCTTTTTATTTCCTGAGATAGCGGAATTTTATTTTCACTCATGTGAAATCCCTCCAGAATGGGGATCGCTACTGGTTAGTATTAACTAATGATTTTTCGACCTTTTCAAGAAACTGAATGGGCGATTTTATGACGATTTCAGTTTTTACTCGCACAATACGTTTATTTAAAAATCGTTCCTCCCCTTTTATTTTTACATCCACAGCGAGAATCACGACATCAGCAGCAGAAATGTCCTCTGTCAGCAGTTCGTTTTCCGTGCCGATAGTCCCCTGGGTTTCTACTCTTATATTATGACCAAGCGCTTTAGCACCTTTAATTAACTTCTCACGGGCAATATAGGTGTGCGCAATACCCGCCGTACAGGCGGCAACACAAACAATATTCATAATATGCTCCACGTTTTATTTAGCAGACATTGGATTCAGCATATTGGCTAAAAAGCTCAATAATTTTCTGTGGACTGCTTTCGACTAACAGTTGTTCAATAATGTCGTCATCCGCCAACGCGCCAGCAACCTGCGAAAGCAGACGAATATGGGTAGTGTTTTGATCTTCAAGGCGTACGGCAAACAGAATGATGCAGCGCACGTTGCTGCCGTCCAGGGTTTCCCAGGGAATATCCTGGCGGGTACGCCCAATCGCCAGCGTGGTATTGACCACCGCCGAGGATTTCCCGTGCGGAATCGCAATATGATTTTCGAATCCGGTCGAGCCTTCTGATTCACGCTGCCAGACATCCTGAATAAACGTTTCCCGGCAGCTAATTGCCCCATCTTTTTGCAGAATATCCGTCAGTTCCTCAATAACCTCCGTTTTGTTTGTGGCCTTCATATCCAAAATAACGCGATTTGTATTGAGTATTTTCGTGATGTCCATAAATCATACCTCATGGAGTTCAGACATTAATTTTCAACGACCAGCGACGTCGCCCGATGTAATTTTTCCGTAATAACCGTTTCTGTTACCCGCTTAATATCCGCATCATTGAAGAAGGCGGTGACATACACGACCGGCATGGCAACGGCAGGTAAATTGATCGTCGATACCACCAGTTCAATATCGTCCGTCAGGACGGAGGGCAAGCTGCCTGCCGACACCACTCCGACGATGGTCCAGTCCGGAAAGGCGCGCAGAATGCGGCTTTTGAGTAAGTGAGAGGTGCCGATACCGGTTGAGCAGACCAGCAGCACACGTTTACGCGCTATCTGACGCTCCATCGCGGCCTGAAAATGCACGGTTAAATATCCCACCTCATCATCCGACACGGCCCGTTCGCCCCAGCCGCTAAACACCCGATTCACCGCGCACTGTGTCAAACGCCAGACGTCCTGCAACTCGCCTTTAATGTCCTCCAGCAGCGGATTACGAATGCGGATCTGGTAGTTCAGGCGGTTAATCAGCGGCTTAATATGAATCAGCAATCCGTCATACAGCGCAGTGTCCTGGCTAAGATCGCAGTCAACCATTTCGGCGAAGGTGGCAATCAGCCGATGGGTAATCAAGCGTGCTTCGTCGCTGGAGTGCATATGGCCAATTACGCTCACATCGTTATGCTCTTCAATCACCATACCGGAGGAGATAATATATTGATAAATAAACCAGACTTCGTCTTCCGGCAGCGGGTGGGCAATGCGTTTTTCGATATGCTGAATCATGCGACTGGCAATGGAAAAAATGTTCTCATCACATGACGTGATGCTTTCTTCTTTTCTCGGCAGCGCATTGCCCCGCGTAATGCGGTACATCATGATCAGAATATGAGTAAAGATATTGACGTAATAAGGCTCGCCCAGCGACCAGCACAGATCGTTCTCCATTTCCTGCAACAGCGTCTGGACAAATAAAACGTCTTCTTCGCCAAAGTAATGCACTAACGCTCTATAACTGCCCGGATCAAGTCGTGAATAAATCACGCTTCCAGGCTCATTATGGTTAATCACACCGTTAATCAGCGACGCCATCGCCTGGCGCACCCCGCTCTCGCTGCCTTCAATGTGTGTGCCGCTCTGGCTGCGAATCAGCGACAGACCCAGCGGGGTAATCCACGATTCAATCACTTTCAGATCGTTAACAATCGATGCACTACTAATAAAATAACGTTCGGATAATTTATTGATCGATGTTTCATGCGGCGTTTCACTTAATAATTGCGAGGCTATCTTAACCCGCCGTGAATTATTCATCATGCCGTCAGCATCATCACCCTCCGACCCTAATAACTGATCCAGATATAAAAGGTCAGTAATGTTATCGGCACTTAATATCACGCCCGCACCGGCACGTTTATCGATGGATATTTTCCATTCCGATAACCATTGTTCCAGTAACCGCAGATCGCGCTGGACGGTTTTCTCTGAAACAGATAAATACTCGGCAATTTTTAGCAGCGTAACATATTCCTTCCGGGACAGAAGAAACCTTAATAATCTGTTTTGTCGCGAGGTAATCATTTGCATTATTTACCCTTATTACATACCAGATTAAATATCTATACCCGTCATACTTCAAGCTGCATGTGCGTTGGCTTTCCTCGCTCACCCCTGTCACGTACTTATGTACGCTCAGGGGATTCGCTGCGTCGCCGCCTTCCTGCAACTCGAATTATTTAGGTTATAAAGAAGCGTTTATGCTCCACGTGTAATCCGTGATGATAAATATAAGAGGACTACGATGCGCCAACAATACTAAATCGTGTCCTGTATTCCGGACAGAAATAAGACAAAAAGAGGAAATAGTGAGATATTTACGGCGCAGATCACATTTTTCGCGGGAATTAGAGTGATAGCGCTCGCAAATATGGTGAGGTAAAAATTTAAGTCGGGATGTTTTTGATTTTCAGTTCTGGAACGCTGCTCGCGGCGTGGGCCGGATAAGACGCATCCGGCACCACGTTCAGATTCGCTTACAGGGCTATCGTCAGCACATCTTCATCCGGCGTGACAACCGTTCCCCACTCGCTGCCCGCAGATGAACCGCCCTTCACACCGCTAACCTGTGGAATATTACGCAGACACAACGTCCAGTTACGTGCCTCACCATTCCCTTTCACAGTGATGGTATTACCTACACGCGTCGCCTTCAGCGTGAAGATAACCGAGCCGTCAGCAGCCGGAACTTCACAGAGTGCTTCCCGGCCCTCCTGCAGATGGAACAGTTGGAACGCTGTCCCTTCGTGCCAGGCGTAGTCCGGCTTCTGGTTATTGCTACCCAACGCCAGCAGGGTATTGTCACGCACATAAACCGGCAGACTCAGGAAGTCATGCTGCTGCTTATGCCAGCGGCTACCAGACACCTCATCATTACGCCACAGATGCGTCCAGCGTCCTTCCGGCAGATAGAACTGCACATCGCCCGCCTCGCTAAACACCGGCGCGACCATCACGCTATCGCCCAGCATGTACTGGCGGTCGAGATAATCACACGCCGGATCGTCCGGGAACTCCAGCATCATCGCGCGCATCATCGGGGTGCCTTGCGCATTAGCACGCGCTGCTTCGCGATACAGGTACGGCATCATGCGGCATTTCTGTTCGGTGAAGTAGCGCACCACATCGCAGGATTCGTCATCGTACGCCCATGGCACACGGTAGGATTTACTGCCATGCAGGCGGCTGTGGCTGGAGAGCAGCCCAAACGCACACCAGCGCTTGTAGACGTGCGCCGGAGCGGTATTCTCAAAGCCGCCGATATCGTGGCTCCAAAAGCCAAAGCCGGACAGGCCAATAGACAAGCCACCGCGCAGGCTTTCCGCCATCGATTCATAGTTGGCGTAGCAGTCACCGCCCCAGTGCACCGGAAACTTCTGCGCGCCCACCGAAGCTGAACGAGCAAACAGGACAGCCTCTTCTTCACCGACGGTTTCTTTCAGCACGTTCCACACCAGTTCGTTGTAGATGTACGCATAATGGTTGTGCATCTTCTGCGGATAGGCACCGTCAAACCACTGAACGTCAGTAGGAATGCGTTCACCAAAGTCGGTTTTGAAGCAGTCTACGCCGATATCCACCAGACCTTTCAGCTTGTTGGCATACCACTCGCAGGCTTGTGGATTAGTGAAGTCATAAATCGCCAGGCCCGGCTGCCATTTATCCCATTGCCACAGGGAACCGTCCGGCCGCTTGAGCAGATACCCTTTCGCTTTCAGTTCATTGAACAGCGGGGATTTCTGACCGATGTAGGGGTTTATCCATACGCACACCTTCAGCCCTTTCTCTTTCAGGCGGCGGATCATACCTTCCGGATCCGGGAAGGTCACCGGGTCCCACTCAAAGTCGCACCACTGGAAGGCCTTCATCCAGAAACAGTCGAAGTGAAAGACGTGCAGCGGCAGATTGCGCTCGGCCATGCCGTCGATAAAGCTGTTCACCGTCGCTTCGTCGTAATTGGTGGTGAATGACGTGGTCAGCCACAGACCGAACGACCAGGCTGGCGGCAACGCCGGACGGCCGGTAAAGCGGGTATAGCGATCCAGCACCGCCTTCGGCGTTGGGCCGTCGATGACGAAATATTCCAGATACTCGCTTTCAACGCTGAACTGCACTTTCGACACTTTCTCAGAGCCGATTTCAAACGACACGCACTGCGGATGGTTCACCAGCACGCCGTAGCCGCGGTTGGTGAGATAAAACGGGATGTTCTTGTAAGACTGCTCGGTACTGGTGCCCCCATCGCGGTTCCAGGTTTCCACCGTCTGGCCGTTACGTACCAACGCGGTAAAACGCTCGCCCAGCCCGTACACCGTTTCCCCCACGCCCAAATCCAGACGCTCAAACATATAATTACGCCCGCTGTGGGTATCCTGCACGTAACCGCTATTCTTTAGCTGACTGCCGGTAATACGTTCACCATTACGCAGGAACTCCAGCGACCAGAACTCGCCTTTGGTCACCCGAACGCTCAGATTGCCGCTCTTCAGTTCGGCAAATTCAGCGGTGTTTCGCATCTCAACATTGACGTCCTGCAACACATTCAACGGGTAATGTGGGCCGGTATCCAGCGCGCCCTGGAAGTGCTCCATACGTACCCCCACCACCCCTTCCTGCGGCGAGAAAAAGCGTAACGTGAAGAGTGGGGTATCCAGTTGCCAGGTACGTTCACGCACGTCGCGCGGCGCAACGTAGACAATCATCTCATTACCCTGCTGTTCAACGTCGAACACCTGAATTGGGTGTATTAAATTCAGGCCAGGTTGGGTCAGCCAGTTACCATCGCTAATTTTCATCGTCAGTTCCTTAGTTCTGTAATTCTTTCGTCGTGAAATCCTGCTGGTTGCGGCGCGCGCCCTGAGCCAACTGACTCATAATTTCCGTCAGATACGGCGTTTTCAGGGTATAGAAGCGTTTGGCAATCACGGCACTCAGCAGGTAACAAATCGCCGGGACAATGGTGAACAGGGCGATGATGATGCTAATGGTGGCGCTGTTCTGGGTTTTCGCGGCGGCGTCGTAGCCACCGCCCGCCAGCATCCAGCCGATCAGCGCCCCGCCGAGCGCCAGACCCAGCTTGAGCACGAACAACGTGCCCGCAAAGCTGATCCCCGTCAGGCGTTTACCGTTGCACCATTCGCCGTAATCAACGGTGTCGGACATCATTACCCACTGGATTGGCGTAACGAGCTGGTGCAGTACACCAATGACAAAAATAAAGATAAACATGGTGATGCTGGCGTGCATCGGCACAAAGAACATCGCCAGGCTCGCCACCGCCAGCGCAGCGTTGGTCCACCAGAAGACGCTGACTTTGCATTTCCAGTCGGTCAGCGGTTTTGCCAGCGCAGAGCCGATCAGGTTGCCGACGCAATAGGCGGTGAGAAAGGCGACAAACACCTCCGGCTTACCCAAAATCCAGGTGACGTAATACATCATCGCGCCGCCACGAACGCAGACGGCCAGAATATTGAGGATGGTCAGCAGGCCGACGATGCGCCATTGGTCGTTTTGCCAGATGTCGCGCAGGTCTTCACGCATAGAGGTGGTGCTCGGCGGCGCTTCCACGCGTTCTTTGGTAGTGAAGAAGCAGAACGCCAGCATCAGGAACGCCACCACGGAGAGCACCGCAATCCCACCTTGAAAGCCGAACGCTTTATCCTCGCCACCAATCAGATTCACCAGCGGCATCATCAGCACGGTGGAGAGCATGCCGCCCGCCGTCGCCAGCACAAAGCGCCATGATTGCAGGGAGATACGCTGCGTTGGGTCATTAGTGATCACGCCGCCCAGCGCGCAGTAGGGAATATTGACCACGGTATAAAGCAGGGTCAGCAGCGTGTAGGTGATTGCGGCATAAATCATTTTGCCGTTCAGGCTGAGATCCGGCGTGCTATAGGCCAGCACGCAAACCAGACCAAACGGAAGTGCGCCAAACAGCACCCATGGTCGGAATTTCCCCCAGCGCGAACGGGTACGGTCAGCCAGCAACCCCATACAAGGGTCTGAGATGGCATCCAGCGCGCGGGCCAGTAAGAACATGGTGCCGACAAATCCGGCTGGGATACCAAAAATATCGGTATAGAAGAACATCATATATAACATGACGTTATCGAAGATAATGTGGCTAGCCGCATCGCCCATTCCGTAGCCAATCTTCTCTTTAACAGACAGAATTTCACTTTTCATTACGCATCCTTGTTAGCACTTTCACACGCCCTGATACCGGTTACAGTTCTTGTAAACCATCCCTGTGAGCGCGGGTATTCCGATATCTCGTTATCAAATTACGATTCTTGTTTTCTGTGATCAGCGTAGCGTCTAAAAATGTGTCTAAGTGTAAGTAATGGATTTTGCGGGGATTTATTTGAAACTGGTCATGGTATAGAGAAACGGAAGTTAAAAAAGTGAGTGAGGGGGTGTGGAAACCTTTGGAAGTAGCTATAATGCGCCCCGCCTCCATGTAGCAATCGAGGCGCGGAAGATCGTCATCTCCGGTGAGGTGGCTGGACTTCAAATCCAGTTGGGGACGCCAGCGTTCCCGGGCAGGTTCGACTCCTGTGATCTTCCGCCAAAGTTCCTCAAGTAAGATCTTCTTAAATCACATCTCTTTTTAGCTTTCTTTATCCTGTGTTGTTCTCTGGCATACTACGTTGATTGTAGCGTTATTAGTCAGGTAACAACGGAGGCTACATGACAGATATGCCACCCCCCACAATCCCTATATTCAGCTATTGCCAATAGAGAGAATTTAAGTATAGAATAAATCTGCAACATTCGGGTGAACTTCGCCTGTTGCTGCTCTTTAAAATGTCACTTTAGAGAAGGTATCGATGCCGAAAGGCGATCCCTTTGGGATCATGACCGGTCATGCGGATATATTGAAAGTTTATGTGCGTTCGGAAGATTGCATCATAATCTATGCAAAATATAGCCGACAGTTGTCTGGCGTATAAGGTTAGGAGTTGTCAGGTCGACAATATTACCTTCATATAAGTTATCTCGGTCTGGCGGCGTAATTTTGCGTCTAAAATCGAGAAATCAACTATGTTTAGTATCTCTTTAAACATGCAAGTGACATTCAAAAAAACGAAGAGCTCAATTTCAGAGAAAATAGATAGTCCTGAAGTTGATATGCAAGTCGACCAAAACAAAAAAAGCAGCCCCAAGACTACGTCAGTGGATTGGTGGAAGCTTGTCAAAGTTACGTATTATCTCTCGCGATTCACTGCGTGGATAGTGACTCTGATTAACTCCTAACCTTTTTTACGTCTCCTCTACAATCGGTATTGCTATGGACAAGCCTTATTACCCTTTCCGCCCAATATCTTCAATAGCTATTCTTGCAAAAACGTTAGGTATCCATGAAAAAATGCTGCTTAATTTAGCAAACAAAGTGGATGATTCTTATACAGAGTTCTTAATTAACGTAAAGGGCAAAGATCGGACTGTGTATGAACCCAAACACGACCTAAAAAAATTACAGAAAAGAATAAATCATAGAATTTTTGAGAAGGTGCAATATCCCGTTTATCTTCAGGGAGGCATAAAAGATCCTTCAAACAAAAGAGACTATGTTGAGAATGCAAAAATTCATTGTGAACGCGATCCTAACATAATTATAAGTATAGATATAAAGTCCTTTTATGACAACATAAAATCAGATTATGTATTTAATGTATATAAAAATTTTTTTATCTTCCCTGATGAAGTTTCTGAAATATTAACAAAATTAACAACCTTCAAAAACAAAGTTCCTCAAGGTGCTTGTACATCTTCATATTTGGCTAATTTAATTTTCTTTAATACTGAATATAGTTTAGTCTCAAAATTTAGAAGTACAGGGATTTGTTATACAAGACTACTTGATGACGTAACTCTCAGCTCAAATAAATTTTTATCTGAAGAAAAAATTTCCTCATCGATTAAAGATGTGGTTGCAATGTTTAGAAAGTACAAACTTAAACATAATAATAAAAAAACTAAAGTTGAGTGTCAAAAAAATGCAAAAAATAGTTTCAAAATAACTGGATTATGGGTTGGTCATTCAAAACCTAAAACAACTCGTCATGATAGAAGATATATTAGATTACTAGTTAAAATTTGTGAAAATAAATTTAAAGATGATAAATACTCTCTTGAATACCACACATTCTGGAACAAAACATCTGGATTGGTTGCAAAATTATCACGCTTAGAACAATCTAATCATGTGAGTCTTCGAGAAAGGATGAGTATGATTCTTCCTCTTTATGATGACAAAGAAAAAGATAAAATAATTCGTGAGTGCAAGGCAATTCTTAAATTTAACAATAAAGTAGCTTTTACTATTGGCCAAGTTGAAACCATCAATAAGGTGATAGGAAAGTTAGGTATATTAGCCAGAAATAATAAGTCTCTTAGCAAGATTTGGCGTAGTCGTATTCGCAAACACTGTCAATCTCTACCATCAAAAAGGAGTATGTGGTTATGAGTGATATTAAAAATAAGGCTTATGGAATTGTTAAAACCTTTGACTCCTTTAAAGGCTATGGATTTATTACTCGTGAAAAAGGAAAAGATGTGTTTTTCTTTTATGGTGAAATAACTCATGAGGATAAATATCTTACTCCAGGGGATAAAGTATCTTTCGAATTAAGAATGATGGATAAAGGTCCAAGGGCATTTGCAATTCAGAAAGTTTAGAGAACAATTATCCTTTAGGTTCTATTCCCTTTTTTAGTAAGGCCTCCCTCGCCAGTTCTTTCAACCAACTGGCGAGACTTACCCCTTCTTCTGCCGCCACAGCATCCAACTGTTCCTTCAATGCCGGATCAATACGCATCTTAAACTGCGGAGATTGCCCGCCGCCTTTTGGTTTTTTTTCGCGCGATATGATTGACATAGGGCCACCTATCCAACTATCTTAATCATATAGGAGGCCACCTAAAAGCCTTCTACACTAGCAACGCCTCGTTGTGCGGGAACACAACCGGAGCGTCTAACCTCACCAACTATCAAGGAGTTGATTATGGCTGATTCGCATTCTACCCCAGACACCGACCAAACCGGAACCGAGCGTTCGGTAATTGTGGGATATCGCCCGAATATTTTCGACAAATCCACACCCAAAATTATTCTTTCTGGCAAGTGGCTACGCGAAGCGGGGTTTGATACCGGCCAACAGATTACCGTAAAAGTGATGAATGGCTGTATCGTCCTGATGGTCTATGGCGAGCAGGAGCAACGCCTGCAGGATGAGCTGAAAGAGGCAAATCAGAAGCTGAACAGAATTGAGAGCACACTGGCTACTCTCCAGTGAAGTACGACTGAGCCTGTAAGCGTTAATTACAGATTTACCAGATGCCGGATGGCGCTAACGCTTATCCGACCTCCCCCCCACAAAAAATAAAGCCGCCGATCGGTTAATCAGCGGCTTTTTGTCACCTGCAGTTACGTCAGAAGTTATATTTCACGCCCAGCATACCGCGGGTATCGCTGTAGCCTTTGTCACCAACCTGTTGGGCCACGTTGCTCCACACGTTGAGGCGCGGAGTGATTTGACCTTCAACACCGACTTTCAGCTCGCCAATGTTCTTGGTGCCACGCATGTCGTTGCTCACATCATCCATCTTCACGCGAGTCGTCTGCGTGTTGTGGATCCAGTTGGCTTCAACAAACGGCTGGAACTCACGAGATTTACCGTCGTCGATGGCGTTGTGACCGTTGATAAAGGCTTTTACCCCCAGACGGGTCATCAGGTTGCCATCGGTGTTGTCCTTCACGCGGGTGCCGTTCGCTTCGCGGTGGCTGTCGGCCTGCACGTCCATCCACACCACCTGAGCTTTCGGTTGCAGCCAATAGCTGTTGCGCTCGTTTTCACCCAGTTTGAAGCTGTAACCGGCTTCAACAGAAGCGGTGATCCCGCTGGATTTATATTTCTCCGTCGCCTGCTCCTGACCCATCACCTTGTTATCAAACCAGTTGTACAGCATCCAGGTGTCTACATAAGTGCCGGTCTTGTCAGCGTCATTGGCATACCAGGTGCCGTACAGTCCCACGCTGTAACCGGTGACCTGACCACGTGAATGGTAGCCGGTCAGACTGGACTGCGTACGGTTCTGGCTGTTGGCATAACCAGCCATCGCGCCGAGGTGCCAGCGGTCGAGGCCGTCGCTGCTCCACTGCGCCAGGTCACCGCCTAACTGCAGGACATAGCTGTTGCTTTGGGTTTTCAACTGTCCGCTACCGTCTTTGAAGCGGGTATGTGCCCCGACGTTACGCATCCACAGACTGGTGACTTTTTTCTCGCCCGTCAGCATATCGACGTACTGCGTTTCCCCCAGACGATCGTGGAGTCGGGTCATGAACAGCGTGTTAGCAGCGTAGTTGTTCGCCAGATAACTGCCTGCTTCCGGGCGGTACTGCTGCTCAGTGACAGGGGGCGCAACAGGTTCTTCCGGCTCAGGGATAATCGGGTCGACAGGATCGACCGGGTCCGGGTCAACAGGACCTGGGTCAATAGGGTCAACCGGGTCCGGGTCAACGGGATCTGGGTCAATAGGGTCAACCGGGTCCGGATCGACGGGGTCCGGCTCTTCCGGATCCGGCGGAGCAGGAATAAAGCTGGTCAGATACCAGTTGCTGCCCTTTTGCACCACGTTATAGTCGTACGCACCGGCAACAATACGGCCCGCTTTCTCAAAAGTACCGTCAGAATTACCGGCCACTTCGATGATCTCAATACCTTCAATGGTTTGCGCCCCGGTTCCGCCAATATTGTTCACTGCCACAAATGCGTTACCCGCGGTGTTGCCGAGCACTTTCAGCTTGTCGGTTTCAGAGGCATCGTCATTCAGGACGGTATTGAAAACGAGTTTTCCGCCGTTGCCGGTAAAATCTTCATTGATAGTAAGCGTCTGCCACGGTTCGCCGTCAGCATGCCCAAAGTTCACCACTGACCCGCCGTTCAGCGTCAGGTCGGTGAGCGTTGAGCTGTTAGTCATGTTCCAGGTCGCATCGCTCATTTGCAGCGAGATAACCCCCGTCCCGGCAGTGGCGCTGGTGACGTATGACGCCCCACTCCACAACGAGTTGTCGGTCATATTGAGTTTGATGGTACTGTTTTGCTGCGGCTGGGTGTTGTTTGCGGCAATAGCACCGGCTGCGTGAAGATCGCCGTCGATAAGGAAACGCCCGCCAGCAGAACCGTCGACGATGCCGCCCGTTTCTGTACTGATGGCATAGCTTTCATTGCTGTGATTGCCCGCCATAGCAATAGTAGCGCCGCCACCGAGATTTACCGTGCCGCGTGAAATCGCATACAGGCCGCGTGGGGCCTTGCTGAATGAGTAAACTTTATCGATGCTGTTAACACGAATCGTCGCATTATCACCCAGATTCACCGTCGCATTATAGGAATAGACCGCATGGGCGCTGGCTCCGCTCACCGAAATAGTGGCGTTATTGCCCAGTTCCGTTTTGGAAGATGAGGCGGCGTAGACCCCTATTGAGGAAGTGCCCGATGTCTCGATGGTGGCGTCATTGCCAAGGCGGATTGAGGACCCGCTCTGTCCGGAGCGGATTCCCTCTGAGCTGTTACCGGTAGTCACAATGTGGGCACGATCGCCGACAATAATCGTATTTTTGGCAAGCGTTGCGTCTCTAAACGCGTTGGCGGTGATGCCACGTCCCTGGTTACCGGTGGTTTGAATATACAGATCGTCGCCGACGTAGATGTTTGCTGAGCCTATCCCACCCTGACCGATGGCGTTGTATCCGGCGTTAATACCATCACCATCCTGGCCGTCCACATAAATACTGGTGCGATCCCCGGTGATAATAAAGACTGGATTATCCGGCGTATTAGCCCCGTGCGTGCGGATACCGTCAACATCTTTACCATTATTAGCGGCATTCTTTGACTGTGTGCGAATCGTAAGGTCGTCACCGAAAATAACGCCCGGGCTACCCGTCGCGCTGTTCTGAATAACGGTAATGGTGTGTTCGAAGGCTTCTCCTCCTGGCCCATTCAGCGTTAATCCATGACCATAAACGGGAATGGTACCGGCACTCCACTGATAAACATAATTCGGCGTTTCGCTGTTTTTTTTGAAACTGTCATTCGTCTGTGCAGGAAATAAAGCCTGCAACTCCGGCGAAAGACTGCTCACCATTCCACTGGCAGGAAGACTATCAATATCAATCCAAGCCGCGTGGGTTGAAAATACCATTGACGTTAACGCGGTTGATACCGCTATCGCAATGCGTGAGTAATGCTTAGGTTTTCTCATAATAGCCTCCTGCTTTCGGGCGTAGGGCGTCCACCACATCGCAAAGATGTGAAAATAGTAAAAATCAAAAATACGTTATAAAATATTCGACAGTATTTGATGAATGCTATGGCCTAATTTATCTTCAAGCCTGAGCTTGTAGACATATATTTTCTTAATATCTATATTATCTATTTTGGTAATTTGCTGAATACTTTTTCCTGACACAAATCGCTTCAGTAATATCATTTCTGTATAGTTGAGTGTGCGTCCGCGTTTACTGTTCGCAAGGTGGCCGGTAAATAATCGGCGAATTTTCTGATGCTGAACTTCATCATCATCATCGGAATATATAATCCCTTGTATTTTATTGCTTTTCGACAGCCAGTAGTTGGCTAACGGCGCGAGATTCCTATCCGCTATCAACACAATATACATACCGCTGTAGGCCAGCCGGTCAACCCATTGCGGGTCGGCGAACAGGCGCAGGTTTGGGAAGGAAAAGTCCACAAAAATAAACCCACGCGACAAATGATTTTGATTATTAAGGAGAAGTTTTTCAATAATTCCTTTTTGCAGAAAACTATTTCCCTCTGGCCAGATCGCAAAAGTGGCTCGGTGACAGTAGTTGGCGCGTACCACAGTATCCGGAAATAATTGACAGGATAATTCACAGCTTATGCAACGAACACTCTGTGATGGTGACCTCTTCATCAAAAATGACTCCTGTTATTTTTCCATAAATATTTCATTGGTAAATAAATGTGTCAATCCAACACGTGTGACATTCCTTGTCAGTTAATAACAGTGACACCTAAAAAATGTAATAAACTCCTGATATGTTATTATGTATAGGCTATAAGTAATGCGATTGCGCTAAGCTTTTTTCTGCTTTATCTCAGAATAACAGTCTGGGTATTAGGAATTTTATGCATAAATCCAAATCCCAGAATAAAAATTAAAAAAGCACTATTTGCTAAAAATTAACCAATGAAAGGGGCTCTTATTAATTACACAATCCTGATAACTCAATCCCCCTTGAAGTGCTGTTGATAAATATAATGAGAATTCAGATAAAACTGTAATGAATTCTCATTATTTAACATTAGTTAATACTCACCTAAGAATTTACACATGTAACACATTGTATTTAAAGTATTTTTAATCCTTAAGCGGAATTCTTATCTTCGATCACGTACAAAGAGTGAGGCATATTCACGATTTGGATGTAAAATTTAAGGTATGTGTAGGCACACGCGGTGATACGTTATAGTTACTGAGGGCTGGGCAATTGTACCTTATCAATCAGTTGGTCGAATTTAATCCTGACAGCAAAAGTCTGGTCAATCGTCAGACCGGGCGCGCAATACAACTTCAGCTCCCAGCTTCGCTTTGCTTTCTCTATTTAATTACTCACGCAAGTGACATTGTTTCGCAGAACACATTGATAAAAGTGGGTTGGGGTGAGAGAAATAATGTGACCACAACCAACACATTTTACCAGGCTATTCTGACGCTACGTAACGCGCTGGCGGATGTGGGTCTGCCACGTGATACGGTGAAAACTATTTCACGACGCGGACTCAGATTAAATGGAAATACGCAGGTAGAGGCGATAACGCATCCTCAGAGTGAAGTTTTCCAGCAACCGCTAATAGAGGAATACGCGCCCCCAAAGATAATTCCTCCCGCGGCACAACAAACGACGCGGGTCCCCTGGTGGAATATTATATTTAGCGCTGGCATCGTTATTGCCACCTTGTTTATCTGGCTGGTGTGGTATCAGACACGTCCTGTTATGCCGTTTAGTAAATTCATTTCTGTTTCTATGCAGGTCCCATCTCGGCAAAACTGTAAAATTTATTACTCACTGAATGATCACGATCAGGAAAATTATTTCAATCTGATGCAACTGCACCCTTCTCTCTGTGAAAACAACAAGCATGTTTTCCTTTCCGGCTACCGTAAAGCGGAGAGGATCGTAGCATTTGTTTGTGATAAAGATGCACGGGTAGATGCGTACGCGTTTTGTACTACCCATTATTACTGGATGCGCGGGCAATGAAAAAAATACACCACCTTATTTTAATCGTAATCGGCGTGGCGACATTGCTCGGCTCAGGCGGATGGCTATGGCATTCACGCTATGCCGAAAAGCAGCTAAATTGCGTTGGAAATGTCGAATGGAATATTGGCAGCAACCGCTTTGCAGGTACGGTTTCATTTCGGATGTACAAAGATGCAGGGCTAGCGACCATTACCGGAAAACTGTACGGACGTAATACCTCAGACATTAGCAGGAACATCTATTTCAGTTATACCCGGCAGCACGAAGCCCGAGTGCTACAGGCAATGCAGGTGGTCAAAACCTTCGCTGATAGCGCCGATGAAGCTGATATTAACAACACATTACCCGGATTTTACCGTCAAAGCGGGCGAAACCTGAGCCTGGTTATGGAGGAGTATAAGGGCGCATGGATTTTTGCCAGCTCAAATGTCCCCTCGCTGTATTGCCGCAAAAGGTAACGTCATATCCGGATACAAAAAGCACGCCCCCTTCAATAGAATTCATATTTGCCATCATCGACTTACGCGACATGGGTCACTGAATCCACTCATATCCCATTGCTATTCTTCATCCCGAATCAGGAAACATCCTGAATACCACGATATCCATTGCGTAATAATTAAGCGAAATGGGCGTTTTATTTTGCCCAGAAGACTTCAACCTACGGATGGATATTTGGAGAAGACGTGGACAGGGGCGTTTATCTCTCTCGCGAGCAATGTCTGAGCGTTCAGGCGTTATCTCATTTCAGGAAACGGTGTGTTTCCGGTGTATTTTTGGCGTACATATGAGGGATACGTAATGTTTACTTTTAAAAAGTGCCTGATTGCACTTTCTATAAATTTGGCCGTTGTTTCATCAGGTTTTGCTTGTACGACCCTATTGGTCGGTAATGAAGCATCAGCGGACGGCTCCATGCTGGTAGCCCGTAGCGCTGACAGTGATGCCCTGAAAGCGCAGCATTTTGTCATTCATCCGGCCAAGCAGAATCAGACCGGGGTATACAGCACCAAAGCACATAATGGCGCGAATGACTTTACCTGGCCGCTACCCAAAAACTCTCTGCGTTATACCACCGTTCCAAACTGGAAAACCCAACTGCACGGCGCGACCGGATTTAACGAATTGGGCGTTGGCGTGAGCGGTACAGAATCTATTTTTGCCTCAGCAAAAGCGCTGGCTGCCGACCCCTATGTCGAGGATAAAGGGATCACCGAAGATGATATCCCGGATATTCTGTTGTCCCAGAGCAAAACCGCGCGTGAAGCCGTGGCGCTACTGGGTCATATCGTTGAGACCGTCGGCGCTGGGGAAGGTTTTGGCGTGGCCGTCGTCGACGATAACGAAATCTGGTACCTGGAAACCGGCAGCGGTCACCAGTGGATGGCGCAGCGCCTGCCGAATAACCAGTATTTTGCCACCGGTAATCAGGGCCGCTTACAGGATTACGACCCTAAAAACCCGGACATGATGGCGTCAAAAAACCTGATTCAATTTGCGACCGAAAAAGGTCTGTACGAACCGGCAAAAGATGGCAAATTCAACTTCTCCAAAGCCTATACCCGTGATGATGAGCGTGACCGCACGTATAACGATCCTCGCGTATGGACCATCCAGAAAGAGTTCAATCCTTCCGTAAATCAGGATATGGCCAAAGGGCGCGAATTCCCGGTGTTCATGACACCAGAGAAGAAGATGACGCTGGATGATGTGAAGGCCGTGCTGCGTAACCATTACGAAGGCACCAGCCATGACCCGTACACCAACGGTCTGAATGGCAAAGAGCCATGGCGTCCGGTTAGCGTCTTCCGCACCTATGAAGCACACGTGATGCAGGTCCGTCCGTGGTTGCCAAAAGAGATTGGTGAAACGACCTACATTGGTCTGGGTATGGCCGACCTCACCGCGTTTGTTCCGTACTACAGCGGCCTGAAAGCGTATCCGGCAAACTATACGATGGGTACCGATAAAGCGGACGATCAGTCCATTTACTGGAAATACCGTAAGTTACAGACGCTGACGATGACCGATTATCCGAAGCTCGCGCCAATCGTCAAAAAAGCCTACAAAGCATGGGAAGATAAAGTGGCGAAGGAGCAAAAAGAGGTCGAAGCAAAATATCTGAAGATGGCGAAAACCGATAAACCTGCCGCAGATAAGATGCTGAATGACTTCAACTTGCGCATCATGGCCGATGCCGAGAAGCTGACGGAAGATCTGACTAATCAGCTCTTTACCATCCGCACTAAAGACATTCAGTCTGATATCTTCTTTGCAAACGCTGCGAAAAAAGACTGAGTAACGACACGATGACATGCTGGCGCAAAGTAAGCTTCAAAACTTTGCGCCAGTAGTACGGTTTACATTTCCTTCCGCGGCAGTTGATCGAGAGCCAGACTTCTTAGATGCAAGTTGGCCCAGCAAGCTGCCTGTGTTCGGTTATTCACAGATATCTTTTTAAAGATATTATAAATATGCGTTCTCACTGTATTTTCACTAATAAAAAATGCGTTAGCAATTTCTACATTAGACGCACCTTTCGACAACTCAGTTAAAATTTCATATTCTCTTTCGGTTAAAATGCCGTAGTTATTATCTGATGGCGTGAGGTTTACATACTCTGGCAGCGGTGACAGTGAGCGTGGTGGACGGGAGGTTTTTAGCCCCTCTTTAAGGAGTTCTAACAAATATTCTGTAGAGCAATTATTTGGTACGATCGACTCAAAATTTGGCCATAGCATGCTCTCATAGAGTGGGAGCGACCGCAGGCAGTTAATAATATAAACGCGCAAACTATATGCGCTGTCATTGAGTAATTTTGACCAGACATTTTTTAATTTACGGCTTGATGCCTGTATATCATAGAGGATGATACTTCCCTCAACGATAAATGACATGTCTGGTCTGCTAATGTTAACAAAATCAACCAAGATATCGTTTTGCTTATTGAGATAATCCAGCAAGAGTTGCGTCTGTATTGATTGGTTGCTAATGAGTATTATCTTACTGTCCATGTTAAGCATATGTAGCCTTCATTCAAATGATGATTGACAATATTCCTTATCGTTATTGCATGCCAAGCCAATAACAAGTCACTACTTAAGATTAAAGATAATCTGATTGAATTATAAGAATTTAGCTAATTGTGCAATTCGATCATTCGCTTTTTCCGAGCGCAGGATTCGATTTTTCTTTATAGCACTTAAAGAATTATCACAATACAAACATAACATATTGTATTCCAAGTATTTTTATTTGACCTTTGAGTAAAGGACTATCTTACTCACAATCTGCTTATAGATAATAATAATTCATTAATACTCATAGTTAATGATCATTATTAATATTATAGGATGAGTGAAATACGTCCAATCTACGATGTACAACAATAATTTATCTAACATAATTGATAGCGGGCGACAGCCTTACAGGGCGCAAGAAAAAAGGAGCCCAGACAATGTTACTGATAATAGGGACGATCTATCTCTAAATGAGGAGCGCATTATGAGTAAACTATCCATTATAAGTTTAATTAGCTGTGCCATCGCAATTCCTTCCGCTATGGCAGATGTTGGACATGGCCCCAACATGGATCAAAAAGGCGTTGTTAATTTTTCCGGTCATGTCTATTCCAATTCGTGCATAATTGAAGCCGGTGATAAAGATAAACAGGTAAAATTAAACCCAGTTCTCAATACATTAGTTAGCAAATTACATGCAACGCAACTCCAGCAATTCAGTATTAAAGTGAAGGGTTGTTATATTAATGAAAAAATAGTTCCCAAATTAGCCTGGAATGTTAATTCCCCTCTAACTCACGATGGATATCTCAAAAATACGACAAGGGGTGGAGCCCAAAACGTAGCGCTAGTCCTTAAGGATAATCGTGAAAAAAATATTAACCTGAGTAATAAGAATGACCGATTTGAACCTGAGAAAGATTATCTCCTACATGGCAATGATAGCCCGACTTTAACTTATAAATTCAGCGTGGGTTACATTATACCACGTGAAAATAGTGGTTCATCATATGTTCAACCGGGACCGGTAAGCGCTCAGGCAAACTATAGCATTACTTATCTCTAAATACACAATGCTATAGCTGCCTTGCGCTATAGCATTTATTTTAATAGAGGCTTCATGAAAATTTTCATTTATTTATTAGCTCTATTTGCTCTCTCTACCGCACATGCAAATAATATCATTGTCAATGGCACCCGATTTATTTACTCTGAAGATTCCGCAGAGATCACGATACAAATGACGAATACGGGAAACTATCCATCGTTGGCCCAGGTATGGTTGGATGAGGGAAATCCAGAAAAGTTACCGGAAGAAATTTCCACTCCATTTATTATTTCTCCACCCATTGCCCGTGTTGACGCAGGCAATGGGCAATCACTCAGAATAAAAAAAGCCGTTGATAAAAATATTGTCGCCACCGACCGTGAGTCTATGTGGTGGCTTAACATACTGGATATTCCTTCCGTGGATAAGAATAGCGTCACGGACAATTCAGCTGTGCTCAATTTAGCCATTCGCTCACGCTTTAAATTTTTCTGGCGACCCAGTGGGTTAGGTGACCGTCAAAACGCGGAAAATAAGATAAAAATTATTGCTAACCAACGTGACATAACGCTGGTAAACCCCACCCCCTTCTTCATCACGGTTGCGGATATTGTGACGTCATCAGGCCATGGACTCATAAACGAAGGGGTCATGGTCGCCCCGAAAAGCAGAACGACTATCAATGCAAAACAACAAGTCAGCCAGGGTGAATCGGTTGTTTTACAAGCAATCAGCGATTACGGCGGAATTGTGGAACACAAAACAACCATTAATTAATAAAAAGGGATAAAAGGAATTAGTAATGGGTTTATGT
Organism: Citrobacter braakii; assembly: GCF_002075345.1. GTDB lineage: Bacteria > Pseudomonadota > Gammaproteobacteria > Enterobacterales > Enterobacteriaceae > Citrobacter > Citrobacter braakii. The sequence continues at coordinate 102,312 of NZ_NAEW01000005.1, read as the reverse complement.
AAAAGGATCCTCACCATACCCTGTTTCATTATTTTTCATGGTTCATTATTTTCCGTTGGAGCTCACGCAGAAGACAGCACTCGCTACGAGTTCGATAACGCCATCTTAATGGGCAATGCTTCACTTAACGATTTGCAGTCCTTTAATGCCGCAGGCTTATTGCCCGGGACATATATCGTAGATATTTATATTAATGATAACTGGCGTGGACGTCGTGAACTATTATTCAAAAAAGATAATCACGGCGATTTAGTTAGCTGTTATTCAGAAGCATTTCTCAAAGGCGTGGGCATTAACCCAGAAAAAATGAATCAAACGCTGGCAGCTCACCCTTCACGCTGCGGCAGCATTGCCGATTGGGACACCAGCGGGAAAGCAACGGAGAGACTCAACACCAGCCAGCTTGAGCTGCGCATCACCATCCCGCAGGCTTATGTTGATAATATCGAAAACAATTATGTCCAACCTGAACTCTGGCAACCAGGAGTACCGGCGATTAATTTCAGCTATAACGCCGATTACTACAGCAGCCAGCAACGTGGTAACGATCGTTCAAGTACGGACAGCGCCTGGGTGGGGATGGATATACGAAGCTCTGCTGGAGGGTGGCTAATTGAACATTTTGGTAGCCAAAATTGGGACAGCAAAATAGGTAGCCATTACGCCAATAATCGCACGACGCTAAAACGGCCCATCACTCGTTGGAAATCCATGTTAAGCGCTGGCAAGTTCTATACTGACAGCCAGATGTTCGACAGTATGGCTATTCTCGGAGTGGGATTGGCTTCTGAGGATTTAATGCGCCCGGATAGCACGCTGAACTGGGCGCCGATTATTCGCGGCGTAGCTGAGACCAACGCCCGTATTACCGTTACCCAGGATGGTCAAACCATTCATCAGTCCTCGGTTCCGGCTGGGCCATTCTCGATTGATTCCGTGTTGCCCGCGAATACTGGCGGCGAGTTGCTGGTCACGATTCAGGAATCAGACGGGCGTATCCGCCGCTTTACCGTTCCATACTCTTCGGTACCACAGCTACTAAAACCCGGCATTTCGCGCTATGGCATCACTCTCGGCACCGTCGATGAAGATAATTATGATGAAGATCCGTTTTTAGCCCAGGCCTACTGGCAGTATGGCCTGAACAACTATTTAACGTTGTATACCGGGGCCTCTGGATTCGAGCGCTATCAGTCAGCCCTCATCGGTAGCGGTCTGAACACCCAACTCGGCGCATTCGCCCTTGATATCACCCAATCGCGCCTGAAGCTTGAGGACAATCGTCAACAAGGACAGCTGTATCGTCTGACATGGAATAGCACCCTACCCTGGTCGGCAACCGCGCTCTGGCTGGAAGCAAAATACAGTTCACATCACTTTTACGGTCAACGCGATGCGCTGGATGCCCTGGATGCACAGGCATTCGTCAGCCAATATTTCTCGTCACGCGAGAAGCAGTCGTTTAGCGCCAGTATTAATCAGCCGTTATCCGATACCTGGGGATCATTCTATTTATCCGGCTCTCTTAAGAAGTTCTGGGATCAGCAGGATAATTATCGCCAGTATGCCGTGGGATACACCAATGCCTGGGGCAACCTGACCTGGAGTATATCCGCCCAGCGTTTCTGGAATGAGGATCAACAGGGTTCGGTCATCAAAGATGACCAAATCATGCTCTCATTCAGCTATTTCCTGCCCCGGGATAACGCCGGTTTTACGCAGATCTCCTCTGATAGCTACAGCAATAACGGCAAAGCCAGCAATACACGCCTCGGCTTCACGACCTCGACTGATGAGGAAAACAATATCGTTTGGGGGGTCAATACCGGCTATCTCCGCGGCGGTAGTGTGGAATGGGGAGCAAACGGCATGGTGCGTACGCCTTATACCTCGCTGAACGGGACGTGGAGTCAGAGTAACTCATGGCACCAGGTAAGCGGTGGAATGAGTGGCATGCTGGTTGGGCACGCGGGGGGAATAACCTTCTCGCCAGAGCGCTCAGATACCGTCGCGCTGGTCTATGCGCCTGATGCGCATGGCGCTCATCTTGAAGGCGTACCTGGAACCCGCTTCGATAAAAATGGCTACGCCATTCTGCCCTGGCTTCGTCCGTGGCGCGTGAATGACGTTACTATCGATCCAAAAGGTTCAACTGAAGGTCTGAACTTTACCAAAACTCAGGCCAAGGTTGCGCCTTACGAAGGTAATGTCATTCCAGTCACCTTTGAAACGACGCTCAGAAAACAGAACATTATTTATCCCCGCCTGCAGGGTCAGCAGAGAATGCCATTCGGTGCCATCATCCGCGACAATGCCAATAATCATGTCGGCTACGTCGGACAAGGCGGTGCGCTTTATATTGATGAAACCACCTCACCAGAAGTGTTCGTTTCACTGGAAACAGGGAAATGCACGATCGTGTTAAAAAACCAGGAGGCCACATGTCGGTAATACGTACCGCTTTAATTCTGGGCTGTGCCTTGGGCATTCATCAGACAGCCAGTGCTGCATGTACCCTGACCACACAAAAGTTTATTTTGTCGCCGGAAATCGTTAACGATAAGCAATCAATCCAGTCAGGGGGAGTTATTCAGACGCGCACGCTTTCGCTACAGAATATTCAGGCGTCAGGCTGTACTGACAACCACCCTTTTTCCGCACAGATTATTGGCGATCGGTCCGCAATGAAACAACCCGGTATTATACGCAGCAATGTGAGTGGGATTGGCATTAAAGTCACCCTGGAAACCTCAACCGGACAAACGATCCAGTGGCCATCAACTTTCAGAGCGACGGCAGATGAATTCAGGAACAGCAAAATAAAGATTGAGCTGATCAAACTGGATGATCAGCTTGCGGCAGGAGCCGCTGCGGGTTCCATCAACCTGCAAATCAGAAGTGAGGCTCAATCGTTGCCCGTGGTGGATATCATTGTGCCGGCAAAATATATCACGATGCTCAACCGGTCATGTGCAATCAAAGGCAACCGCTCGATCAACGTCAAACTGCCCGATATAGCACTTGAGCAATTCAGAGGCTATGGAAGCACTGCGGGAAGAAAACCATTTACTATCGACCTTCTCTGTAAAAGTGATTTTACGACGCCTTCCCGGGTTATTCTAAGCTGGAGCGACACAGAGAATGGTCACCGCAGTATTATCGGTGTACTAAAGAATATCCACCCCAAAGGCGCTGCTGGCATCGGCATTCAGGTGTTAGATCAACAACAACAGCCTGTTAAATTCAATACACCTTCATATATCAATTTAGCGCCTCAAGATAAAGGTAATCATTCCATCCCGTTTTATGCTCAGTATTATCAAACAGCTAACAATGTCAGTCCCGGCATTGTACGTTCAGTTTTGTATTTCAATGCTGAGTACCAATAATTAATCCTAATTTAGGCGTACTGCGAGGTCTTTGCTCCACGCAAGTGGAGCTTTTTTACATTACACATCTATCGGAATGTAATGTTCACAGGTGATTATTTTATTTTTAAGATCCTCTTGGTTATAATGGAATATTTCAATATCATAGCCTGCCTTTCTTTTTAATTTACTCTCCGGCAACATCTTAAAATAAATATATCTTGAATAGAGTGGATAGTCCTCTTTCTTGAATCTGAATGAAAAACAGGCATACGTTCCCGAAGGACACTCATAACGATTATAGGCATTGGGCGAATGATGACTTTTATTACCAATGATGCTTTTAACTTTCAACCGCATCATTGAGTTTGGATTAGACGAGAAATCAGTTAATGCCCACACATTTTGTTTTGAACTAGTAAGTTGCTCAAATATTAGATTTAATCGATGCAGATGTGAGTCACTGGCAGGCGGGATTGGTGTGTCATAATTGTACTGAAATCCATGCACGGTATCAGCAGGTAAGGTACGTAGTTGCAATTCGCCGACAACAATATCACTGCGCAGTACAAACGACATTAACGGCGAAAGATCCCAACTGGGATTTTTACGGTATTCTGTGGGGGTATAACCGGTTAGTTTTTTGAATTCACGACAGAAAGATTGCTGAGAATCGAATCCCACCCGCACTGAGATATCGATAATATCCATATGATTAAGGCGTAACAAGCTTGCTGCTTTGGTTATCCGTCGTCTACGAATATAAAGCCCCACAGGCATATTTATTCGCTGTTTTAAAATATTCTGTATATGCCTGCGGCTGTATCCGGAAAACTGTGAAATGTCATCAATACCAATGCCTGAAACAAAATTATCTTCTATATAATACAATACATCATTTATAGTCTTTGACTTCAATGGCCCTCTCCTACCCCAATAAATAACGTAATAACAAAAAGCATCAATGCGTTTAACAATCAGGCAAAGAAATAGGCATGTATCGGGGCTATTATGTTTTATATCGTAGCGGAAGGTATCTCGTCAAATATCTTTTAATAAATATACAAGTCATTAAATCATCGACCAAAAAATTCTTAACATAAATATTATAAACACTGCATTAGTTTAAGAAATAATATTTATCGAAGAAACTATACTCAATGAAACAATTATCACTAACTGATCGGCGTTCCGATCAGATTAATGCCAGCAACAGAGATTAGCTATTATTTATGCGTATGACTATCGAATAATATTCCTGCGATTGAACACCTCACGGGGAAATGCCCAACGTGTCACACCGCGCCTTCACGGCGTCATGCAGCAGACGGACAGCCGTTGAAAGCTGCTTACGATGTGGGCAAATCATATTCAGCGGGGCTTTCTCGCCCAGGTAATCAGGCATCAGTAGCTGCAATCGTCCATCACGCACATCCTCGCTGACATCCAGCCACGACTTGTACGCGATGCCTTCTCCGACAATCGCCAGCCGTCGGATTACTTCAGCATCATCGCTCATAATGGTGCCGTTAACCTGCACACTGCTAACCTCGCCGTTATGCGTAAACGTCCAGCGATCGTGCAGGCGTCCGCGTAAAACGAAGGTCATGGCGTTGAGCTGTGTTAAATCATCCGGAGTTTGCGGCGCGCCGTTTTGCACAACCCATTCCGGTGATGCCACCAGCACGCGTCGGTTACCCGGTGCGACAGGCAGCGCAATGTAAGATGCGTCTTCGGTGTTGCCATAGCGAAACGCCACATCGACGGGGTCTTTAAAGACATCCGTCACCTGGTCGGAGAAAAAAATCCGCAGGCGCAGCGCGGGATAGCGGCGTCGAAACGACTGAAAGACCGGCAGCAGTAGGTTCCGACCGAGATCGGAAGGTACGGCGATTTGCAGCGTGCCTGAAACTTCATCTTCCGGGGTCTGAATTTTTTGCAGTCCGGCATGCATCACGTCCAGCATCTGGCGGGCATAGGGTAGCCAGACCTCACCTTCCGGCGTCAGGCGCAGACTGCGCGTGGAGCGGGCGAACAAGCGGATAGCCAGCGTAGACTCCAGGCGCTTAATAGCAGAACTGACCTGAGCAGGCTGAACGCCGACTTCGCGTGCGGCATCGCTAAAACTATTCAGCGCCGCGACGCGGACAAACAACGTGAGATCTTCAAGCCGGAACATTTTCACTCCCCGAGTATAAGTCCTGTCGCCGAAGGGCTATTTTTCCCGTTCTGCTACCGGTTTACCATCGAATTATTCAACAGATAGAAGGTTTATTAACCGGAGAGATTATGAAAGCCATCGCTATTACCCGCGCCGCAACCGACGGCAGTAATATTGAATTTTTACAAGAGATTGACCTGCCCATGCCCGTCGCCTCCGGGCACGATCTGCTGGTTGAAGTGAAGGCCATTTCCGTCAACCCCGTTGATACCAAGGTCCGCGAAGGTTTTAACGCTGATGTGCCCCGCGTGCTGGGTTGGGACGCCGTTGGCGTAGTGAAGTCCGTGGGTGAAGCAGTCACTCTGTTCGCTCCTGGCGATGAAGTCTGGTATGCCGGTGCGCTGGGTCGCGCTGGCAGTAACAGTGAATTTCAGCTGGTCGATGAACGTATTACCGCGCTGAAGCCGCAATCGCTGGACAACGCTTCTGCTGCGGCACTGCCGCTGACCGCCATCACCGCCTGGGAAATGCTGTTCGACCGCCTGGGCGTTGAGGAAAATGGCAATGAAAATGATGTGTTATTGATTGTTGGCGCTGCTGGCGGTGTCGGTTCTATCCTGACGCAACTGGCCAGTAAGCTGACCAAAATGACTGTCATCGGTACCGCTTCACGTCCACAGAGCCAGAAATGGGTACGTGAAGCAGGCGCTCATCATGTGATTGACCACAGCAAGCCGCTGATGGAAGAGCTGGCTCGGATAGGCATTAAAGAGGTGACGCACGTTGCCAGCCTGAACAATACCGAGCAGCACTACCCGCAAATTATTGCCGCCCTGGCGCCGCAGGGCAAACTGGCGCTGATTGACGATCCGCAAACCCTCGATGCACGTCCACTGAAGGCCAAAAGCATTTCGCTGCACTGGGAATTTATGTTTACCCGTTCGATGTTTACCACCCACGACATCATTGCGCAGCATCAGCTATTAACCCGCGTGGCACAGTTGATCGATGACAACACCATTCGCACCACGCTGGGCGAGCATTTTGGCGCAATCAACGCGGCGAATCTGCAAAAAGCGCACGCGCAAATTGAAACCGGTCGTTCAGTCGGCAAGATTGTGCTGGAGGGGTTTTAACATGTCTGATTCAGAAGTGATTTCAATTATTGCGGTACTGAAAGCCAGACCGGGGAAAATCGACGCACTGAAACAGGCGCTGCAGGCTCTGCTGCTGCCCACGCGCCAGGAGCCGGGCAATATTGAGTATGCCCTGTTCCAGTTGCGCGACACACCGGATGTCTTCTACGTTCGTGAATCCTGGCGCGGTCAGGCCGGTCTGGACGAGCATATCGCCCTGCCCCATTTCCAGACGTTTATTCTGCAAATGAACGAGCTGCTGGCCGAACCGCTACGACTGGATTATCTGACGCCGATTACGCCGTAAGATGACTGCCGAAGCCCCCTGCGGTGTGGGGGGCTGTGCCCGTCATGTCTCACTCGCTTCGCTATCTCTGCTATGATGCCTGCACACAAATAAAACAAAACAACATGCAGAGGGAAAGATGAGTTCCACCAGAAGAGGGATGATGAACGTCCTGATTGCCGCCGTATTATGGGGAAGTTCAGGCGTTTGCGCGCAGTACATCATGGAACAAAGCCAGATGTCGTCGCAGTTTCTGACCATGACGCGCCTGATTTTCGCGGGGCTCATTCTGCTGATGCTCTCTTTCGTGCACGGCGACAACGTGTTCTCCATTATCAAAAACCGCAAGGACGCCATCAGCCTGCTGATTTTTTCCGTGGTCGGGGCACTCACCGTACAGCTAACCTTCCTGCTGACCATCGAAAAATCCAACGCCGCCACCGCGACGGTGCTGCAATTTTTGTCACCGACCATTATCGTGGCGTGGTTCTCCGTGGTGCGCAAAGCGCGGCCGGGGATTTTAGTGATGACGGCGATCTTCACCTCGCTCATCGGCACCTTCTTACTGGTCACCCACGGTAACCCGACGTCGTTGTCTATCTCAGCTGCCGCGCTGTTTTGGGGAATAGCCTCGGCGTTTGCCGCCGCGTTCTATACCACCTACCCCTCAACGCTCATCGCGCGCTACGGCACGTTGCCGGTCGTCGGCTGGAGTATGTTAATCGGTGGAATGATCCTACTGCCGTTCTATGCCGGGCAGGGAACTCATTTCGTGGTGAATGGCAGTTTAATTCTGGCGTTTTTCTATCTGGTGGTCATCGGCACGTCGCTCACGTTTAGCCTGTACCTGAAAGGCGCGCAGATGATTGGCGGACCGAAAGCGAGCATTTTAAGCTGCGCGGAACCGTTGAGCAGTGCGTTGCTGTCCCTGCTGCTGTTAGGCATCACCTTTACCCTGCCAGACTGGCTGGGTACGCTTTTGATCCTCTCATCGGTCGTGCTTATCTCAATGGACTCACGTCGCCGCGCCAGAGCGGTTTAACCCCAACCGGCGCGGCAACGGGTGATGATTACCAGCCCGGAACTGCGCCGCCGTTAAAGATAGTTTCTGCCGCCTTCGCCACTTCCGGTGACTGATAAGATTGCAGGAATTCTTTCACATTCTCGGCATCTTTATTGTCTTCTCGCGCCACCAGAATGTTCACGTACGGTGAATTTTTGTCTTCGATAAATACGCTGTCATGTACCGGAGAAAGCCCGGTTTGCTGGATGTAGGTGGTACTGATAATCGCCACATCCACTTTTTGATCGTCCAGCACGCGCGGTAGCTGCGCCCCTTCCAGTTCCATAATTTTCAAATGTCGCGGATTATCCGTAATATCCAGCGCCGTTGGCAGCAGGCCGGTATCCGCTTTCAGAGTGATTAACTTCTCTTTTTGTAGCAGCAACAGCGCCCGCCCAAGGTTGGTCGGATCGTTAGGTATCGCAATCGTCGCACCGTCTTTTAGTTCAGCAACGGTTTTGATTTTCTTCGAATAACCCGCCATCGGGAACACAAAGGTATTGCCCACCGCTACTAGCTTATAGCCGTGCGCTTTATTATCTTGTTCAAGGAACGGACGATGCTGGAAGACGTTGGCATCCAGCTCACCATGATTAGTGGCATCGTTGGGCAGCAGAGAACCGCTAAACCCCACCAATTCCACCTCCAGGCCATATTTTTCTTTAGCGACTTTCTTCGCGACTTCCGCCACATCCTGCTCTGCGCCGTTAATCACGCCCACTTTAATATGCTTTGCATCATTGTTCTGCTGATCGCATCCTGCCAGCAATAATCCCGCCAGTAATAACGCCGCCCCAGCCCCGAAATAAGGTATTTTCAGTTTCACGTTTTATCCTTTTGCAATAACCGCCTGATGAGTAATGAAATGACTATAGCGGGAAGGCCGCTGCGGTTTAAAAAACGAAAAAGCATCAGCAAGAAGAAAAAAGCATAATGCGAAAAGGAAAATGAGTCGGAATGTGCCGTTAGGTCATCAAAGGAAAGCCCAGTAATAATTAGCACCAGTTCACGATCAATCCCCTTTTCAAGCATGGCTTGGGCTATCCGCAACGCTTCTTCCTGTTTGCCTTCAAGTCATCCCTTTTGCAGTCCTTCCGGTCATCAAAACGTTTTCGACAAATAATGGCGCGCGGAACCGGTTTCTGGAAAGTTATCGAGGGTCATTTGCAACTGATAGCCGTTTTTCTGATAAAACGGCAGCGCCTGGAAACTCATCGTGTCCACCAGCGCATGCAGGCATCCTCTCTCACGCGCCGTCTGTTCAGCGGCCTGCATCAACTTTGTGCCGTAACCGCCTTTACGCAGCGAGTCATGCATCCACAGGAAATCAATACACAGCCATTCGCCTTTGATTTTACCGATCAGCCCGCCCAGTATTTCATTGTGCTCATCGCGCCAGTACACCGCCAGGTCGCCAAAATTGGTGGTCCTCAGGAACTGGCGATTGTAGGCGCGCAGTCCAACAAGCAGAGCATTTTGATCGTCTTCAGTAATGGTATCTGTAATCTGTATTTGCATCCTATCCTCCTGAAAAACTAAAACTTCTGGCTGATTTTCTTTTTAGAAATTAACACAGGCTGATGAGTGAGGCGCATGCCGTCTACACTTACTCTTGAGATGATGCGCATCGACAACAAGGATTATTATCATGAAACAAGCCGTTTTACCGCTTATTGCCATTCTTTTCATGCTGCCGGGTTTGGCGCAGGCCGATTCGGCTTATGGCTCTCTACAGTCCGTTCATGAAAAAAACACCGTATTGAAGGATTTACGCAAGATTTGTACCCCGCAGGGGTCGCCATCGGATGAGGTGTGGGAAAAAACGATTATGGCTGATACCCGTAATCAGCAACACATCCGCGAAGCCATTCTGGCAATACAAAGAAACAATCAGAACAACTACTGGGAAGCGCTGGGCAAAGTTGAATGCCCGGATTTGTAACTATCGCATTGAAAAACGAGTGCTGTAACCGGTTTCTGTTTTGCAAAATCGCCTATTGTGTAGGGAAATGAAACACATCAAGGAGCAAGATAATGCGATACCGTTTTCCCGAAAACTTTTGGTGGGGCAGTGCCTGCTCGGCGCTGCAAACCGAAGGGGATAGTCTGAACGGCGGCAAAAGCCAGACGACATGGGACGTGTGGTTCGACCGCCAGCCTGGGCGTTTCCATCAGGGGGTTGGCCCGGCGAACACCTCGACCTTTTATCAGCACTGGAAACAGGACATCGCACTGCTCAAACAGCTGAAGCACAACAGCTTCCGCACTTCGATCAGTTGGTCACGACTGATCCCGGACGGTACTGGCGACGTCAACCCGCAGGCAGTTGATTTCTATAACAACGTCATCGATGAGCTGCTGGCGCAAGGCATTACGCCATTTATCACCCTGTTCCACTTCGATATGCCGATGGTGATGCAGGAGAAAGGTGGCTGGGAAAACCGTGATGTGGTTGAGGCGTTTGGTCGCTACGCACAAACCTGTTTTACCTTGTTCGGCAATCGGGTGAAGCACTGGTTCACCTTTAACGAACCGATTGTCCCGGTAGAAGGCGGCTATCTGTATGACTTCCATTACCCTAATGTGGTGGATTTCAAACGCGCGGCCACCGTGGCGTATCACACCGTACTGGCGCATTCCACGGCGGTGAGCGCGTACCACGCCGGAAGTTATGACGGTGAAATCGGTGTGATCCTGAATTTAACGCCCTCTTATCCGCGCTCACAACACCCGGCGGATGTAAAAGCTGCGCACCATGCGGATCTGCTGTTTAACCGCAGCTTCCTTGACCCGGTGCTAAAAGGTGAATATCCGGCGGATCTGATAGAGCTGCTAAAAGAGTACGATCAACTCCCAGCATGTCAGCCAGGCGACAGTCAGCTCATCGCCGATGGCAAAATCGACCTGCTCGGTATTAATTATTATCAGCCGCGCCGCGTGAAATGTCGTGATACTGCCGTCAATCCTGACGCGCCGTTTATGCCGGAGTGGCTGTTTGATTATTACGAAATGCCGGGGCGTAAAATGAACCCTTACCGTGGCTGGGAAATTTACGAGCCAGGTATTTACGATATTATTACTAATCTGCGTGATAACTACGGCAACCCGCGCTGTTTTATTTCTGAAAACGGCATGGGAGTCGAAAATGAGCAACGTTTTATTCAGCAGGACCAAATCAACGACAGCTACCGTATTGAATTTGTTTCCGCGCATCTTAAATGGCTACATAAAGGCATTAGCGAAGGGTGTAATTGTCTTGGCTACCATATGTGGACCTTTATTGATAACTGGTCCTGGCTCAACGGATATAAAAACCGCTACGGTTTTGTCCAGTTAGATGTAGATACGCAAAAACGTACGGTGAAGAAAAGCGGCGAATGGTTTGCCCATACCGCCGAAAACAAGGGTTTTGATTGATTCAGTCGTCAGATAGCGGTGTTGCCTGAAAGCTGCGCGCCATCAGGCAACAATCTCACTGTATTCTGACCTTCATCGTGACCAGAAGCGCCGTCAGCAGCATCAGGCTGCCGGAAAGCATCAGGGGCGAAAGCAGTCCGAGGTTATCGAGCGCATAGCCTCCCACCGCTGCCCCGCAGGTATTGGCAAGCTGGATCACGGCGACCTGGACGGATCCGGCTTTTTCTGCCTGATCGGCAAGCGATCGGGTGATCCACGTCGACCAGCCGACCGGAACCAACGCAAACGCCAGGCCCCAGATAATCGCAATACCTGCCGCCACAACTTTGTCGCTACCCCACAGGATCAGGACCAGCGCGCTAAGCGCCAGCACCAGCGGCGCACCGGCTAAGGCCAGTTTGACCGAGCGCTTCAGAACTACCGAGGAGAGCGATGTCCCGACAAAGCTGGCGATACCAAAACTCAGCAGCACCAACGTCAGGCCATCAACTTCAAAGCCTGCCAGATTCATATAGATCGGGCGAATATAGGTAAAGAAGGCGAACTGTCCGGCAAAGGACATAAAGATGGCAATCATCCCGGCCATCACCCCCGGGCGCTGCAGCAGGCTGAACATATTTTGTTTCTGATGCGAAGGTTCACCTGGCAACGACGGCAGCGCTCTCACCACCCAAATCGTGCACAGCACGCCCATTACCGCCGCCGCATTAAACACGTTGCGCCAGCCGATAATACCGCCCAAAAAACTCCCCAGCGGCGCGGCAATCACCAGCGCGACAGAGACCGCACCAAAAATCACCGACAGCGCTTTCGGTACCGTACGGGCGGGAACCAGACGCATGGTCAGCGACGCTGACATCGCCCAGAATCCGCCAAGCGCCAGACCGAGGCAGGCGCGGCCAATGAGCAGCAGTGAAAAAGAGTTGGCAAAGGAAACCAGCAGGCAAGAGAGCGTCAGCAGCACCGAAAACACGATCACCACGTAGCGACGATCGGTCGCCTGGATAATTTGCGTCACAAACAGGCTGGCGAACATGGCAACAAATGCCGTCACAGTCACCGATTGTCCGGCAACACCTTCAGAAATCCCCAGATCCTGCGCCATCGGCGTTAACAGGCTAACGGGCAGAAACTCAACGGTTATCAGGCAGGCAACGCAGAACGCCACGGCGAATACCGCCGACCAGTTCGGTCGGGCATTTGCCTCAGCGCGGGATTTTTGTTCAACAGCTTCACTCATTTTGTTACCTGCGTGGGGTTATTGCAGAAAAGTTACGCAGTGTAACACTAAATTTGTGACGCATTTAACGTTTTGGCAACTTTACCGCTGAATGTCGACGCGTCTTATTCGACCAGCGGCAGGGTCCCTTTGTCGGCCTGAGTCACGTAACGCCAACAGGCATGACTGTCAGTGCAGCCAGTGCACGCCATCTTCGGGCTGGAAAAAGGCGTTATAGCGCATCTGAAACGCATTAAACTCCTGCATATCCGGCTCTATCTCGCGCAGAAAACCGAGCGCCAGACGCACCTGTGCGTCAGTAATCGGCGTGGCCAATCGGGCTTTTTGCAGCCAACGGTGCCATTGCAGCAGATTCGACTCACTGCCGTCGACAATAACGATTTGCCAGATCAACAACACCTGGGCAGCATTTTGCAGATGCGATTCATCTGGGCGGTGGAGGTACTGTAAAAAAGCCTCACCCTGTACTTTTCCCATCTGATCGATCATCGACTCTACCGGCACAACATCAATATTCAGTCGCTCGCTCAGACGGCGAATTGCCCGTCGAGATCCGGACGTCAACACCCGAAAACCCACTACAAAAACAACGACCAATGTGGCCAGCATTATCCAAATCATGCGCACATCCATTACCAGACAGGATGCCCATCATAACGGCAAATTCCTCTCTGTCGACGACTGAACGTATCAACACGATTCAGGATGGTTCCGCGACATAAAAAAGCCCGCCATCCAGGCGGGCAAAAGTTACCAATGCACACTTAACTTAAGCGACTTTCAATTGTTGAATTTTTTTCTCGCGGCGAATTTTACGTTCTTCAAACACGGCCACGATGGCCATCAGGCAGATACAACCGATGGCGGCGGTATCCAGCGCGGCGAACGTGCCCGCCCAGCCGGTCAGACCGAAAATCGGCGTGCCGTCGGCAATCATCCCCAGACCCAGCTTGGCGAAGCTGTCACCAATCAGATATGCGAAGGTGCCTTTAATCCCATCGGCTGCGCCGATCGCTTTTTTCGGTACGAATCCGACGGCTGCAACGCCGATTAACAGCTGAGGACCAAACACCAGGAAGCCCAGCGCAAACAGCGAAGCCAGATAGACATACTGGTTGCTGGCGTGCTGATAAACGCCCAGGGTCGCGATAATCAACGCCAGCGCCACGCAGGCTACCAGCGCACGACGACCGTTAGCCAGGTCAGAGAGCCAACCCCACAGTAACGTGCCGACCAACGCGCCCACTTCAAACAGGGTAAAGCCCTGAATCGCCACCTCTTTGGAGAGCTTCAGCTCCTGGAAAGCGTAGACAGTGGACCACTGGTCGATACCGATGCGCACCACGTACAGGAAAATGTTGGAGAAGCACAGCAGCCAGATCACTTTGTTTTTCAGCACGTACTCAACAAAGATCTGCCATTTGGTCATCTCATTTTCTTCAGTCTCTTTGTCCTCTTCGCTTATCTCCTCGCCGAACAGCTCTTCAGCTTTACCGAGGCCATAAGACTCCGGGGAGTCGCTGCCGTAGCGCAGGCCGATAAAGCCGACAATCAGGGCGATAATCGACGGGAAGATAAACATACCAATGACGTGACCGTCGAACAGATAGTTGGCGCCAAACAGCGCCACGCCAGCTGCACCCGCACCACCGAGGTTATGGGAGATATTCCACATACCGAGGTAAGAACCCCGCTTGCGACGCGGCGTCCATTTGGTGATGGTGGAATAGCTACACGAGCCACCGGTACTCTGGAAAAAACCGCTCAGCGCGTAGAAGGCGATCATCAGGAACAGGCTGGTTGAACCCGCCCCCATGCTGGCGCTGAAGCCGAGCATACAGATGGCGGAGAGGATCAGCATAAACGGCAGGAACTGCTTGGTATTTTTGCCGTCGGCATAGTAGGAAACCAGCGTTTTACCCACGCCGTAGGTGATGGAGAAGCCCAGGCCAATCATTCCCAGCTGCGTCATGCTCAGCCCGTAGGTGGAGATCATGTCGTTCTGCGCGATGTTGAAGTTTTTGCGGATCAGATACATGGTCAGGTAGCCAATAAAGACTACCAGATAGGACTGCATGAACGGTTTGAACCACATTTTGCGCCGCACATCGAGCGGCAGATCCAGGGTCGGCTTGCGTACCTGGTTTAGAAAGGCCAGCATTTGACACTCCCGAGCTAATTTTTATACCTGCGAATGGCAGGCATTGTAAAAATCAGCCGGGAGACGCGCCTGAGACAGCGTCCAGGTGAAACCGGGAAAATTTCTTAGTTTTACCCTACTCGGGGCAAAAAGGTGAGGTGCATCACGCTTCGTTGAGTTCGCGTGGAGCCTGGGCGTTCAAAAACGGCAGCAGCAGCAGCGCGGAAATCCCCGCCGCAATGGCGATCACCACAAAGAATCCGGTCCAGTGCCAGACCTCCATCACCTTCGCCAGCGGCCAGCCGGAAAGCGATGCCCCCAGATAGGCAAACAGCCCGACAAATCCGGTTGCCGCGCCCGCTGCCTCTTTGTGCGAGCACTCCGCCGCCGCCATGCCGATCAGCATTTGCGGGCCGAAGACGAAGAATCCGGTGGTGAAGAAGCACGCCGCCTGCATCACGTAACTGGCGAACGGCATCAGCCACAACGAGCCCACGGAGAGCAAAATTCCGGCAGCGAAAATCAGGTTCATTGGACCGCGGTTGCCGTTAAACAGTTTGTCCGAGCCCCAGCCTGCGACCAGCGCGCCGATGAATCCGCCCAATTCGAACATGGTCACAGCGGTATTGGCGGTCACCAGATCCACGCCGAGCGTCTCCGACATATACAGATTGCCCCAGTCGTTGATGGCAGCGCGGACGACGTACACCAGCACGTAACACAGCGACAGCAGCCAGATATAGGGATTCAGCAATACATAGCGGGTGAGGATCTCTTTACGGCTCAGCCCTGCGCCTTCCTGCTGCTGGGCGATTTCCAGCTCATCATGGCGCCAGTCGCCAATCGGCGGCAGACCAATCGCCTGCGGCCTGTCGCGCAGCCGCCAGCAGAGAAAAATCCCCACCACAATCGCCAACAGCCCAGCGATCATCATCCCGGCACGCCAGCCGTAGTGCAGCGCCGTCGCCGCCATCACGATAGGGATCAGCGCCCCGCCAACATTGTGCGCAGTATTCCACAGCGCCCACCAGCCTCCGCGTTCGGTACGCGAATACCACGCGGTCAATAAACGCGCGCAGACCGGCGATCCCCAGCCCTGGAAAAAGGCGTTCAGCGCCCAGAGCACCGCAAAAGCCCAGAGCGAGGTGGAGAAGCCAAACAGAATGTTCACCACGCCGGTGGCGATAAGCCCAAACCCCATAAAATAACGGGCGTTGGAACGGTCACTGACGATACCGGAAACAAACTTCGACAGGCCGTAGGTGATGTAAAACAGCGTCGCCAACAGACCAATGTCGCTGCGGGTCAGCACGCCGCTGGTGAGGATATCCGGTACGGCGGCGTTGAAGCTCTTGCGTGTGAAATAGAACAGCGCGTAGCCGAGCCAGATAGTGGTCAGAATATGCCGCCGCCAGTAGCGGTAGAGGGCATCCACTTCACGCTTATCGGTGATGAGCGGCGCGCTGACTGGGGATTTTAAAAACGAAAACATGACCGCTCCTTACACATAACGCTGGGGTAACGACACGCTGACCCGCGTGCCGTGCGTACAGGAAATCGAGAGCGATCCCCCGAGGGCGGTAATACGTTCACGCATCCCGGTGAGGCCAAATCCCTGCTGATTCGACCCCGGCGGCAGGCCGCTGCCGTCGTCCTCAATCACCAGCATCAGCCGTTCATCCTGCTGCCAGCCCTGAAGCGTCACCGCGCTGGCGTTGGCGTGCTTAACGATGTTGTTCAGCCCTTCCTGACAGACGCGAAACAGCGTCACCCGCTGACTTTCGCTGAGTGCAGATTCGTCAATTCGCCAGTCAAGGTGGCTGACAATGCCACGGCTTTCCAGCTCCATTTCACGCATCAATGAGCGGATCGCTTGTTCCAGCGTGAGATCATCCAACTGGCGCGGACGCAGACGACCCAACAGACGACGCACCGAATCGTACACGCCAAGAGAAAGTTGTTCGATATGCGCCCCGCTGCGCTTCACCCCTGCGTTTTCCGGTGCCAGCCGCTGGACAATGCCCGCCTGGGTGCGAATGGCGGTGATGGTCTGACCGATATCATCGTGCAGTTCGCGCGCCACATCCCGGCGCACGCTCTCTTCGGTCTCCAGCAGGCGTTCAGCCAGACGGTGGTTGCGCGCTAATTCGTTTTGCAGCGACTGGTTAAGCTCGCGCAGACGCTGGATCCCCGCGCCGAGCAGCAGCCCGGTCAGGCTTTGCACCAGCAGGGAGAGCAACAGGTCGACGGGATGATCGTGCCAGGTCTGGCTGGCAATCAGCGCAATGGCGTTCATTAACGTGGCAATCAGTGCCCCCTGCCAGCCGTAGTGCCAGGCGAGCGCAATGATCGGCAGCGCGAGGCAAAACGGCGTGAAGCGCGACAGTTCATCGGGCAGGCCAAGCTGCAACCACAGGCTGACGCTAAACAGCAGCAGATACCAGACCAGATGCCGCCCGCGCCAGTTCACCGGCTGAGACACCACCGCCGGACCCAGCGGCAACCAGGTGGTGCTGGTAAGATAGTGCCAGAAAACCAGACAGATCGGAGCCAGCGTTAATCCACCGGTGAGCGTCAGCAGTAGGGCATTCCACGCCTCTTCGCCTTGCCCAAGCCAGGGCAGCGATTGCAGCAACGCCGCCGCCGTCAGCGCCGCGCCCTGCAACAGCAGCGTGCGCCAGTCGCGCTGATGGCGGTAGCGCGAAATCAGCATCACCGGGAGTAACGTGAGGAAGCTCCCGATCATCAAAAGTGGCAAGTGAGCCAGCGCCACTTCCTGCGCCAGCCAGAAAAGAAGCAGCCATTCCGCACCCAGCAGCACCGGCCAGTAGCCGCGTGGACATTGCAGCATCAGCCCCAGACGCAGGCCAAACGGAAACAGCAGTACCGCCAGCTCCGGGCGCTCAACCAGGTGCAGGCTGATACTCCACAAGCAGAACCACGCGGCAGAGAAGATAAAGAAGCAGGCAACAACGGTGATTAACCGGGAACAGAGCGTGTTCATTGCCAGCCGTCAAACATCCGGCGGGCCAGTTCGACATCGTTGCTAACGCCCAGTTTTTCCATCAGGTTAGCGCGATGCACGTGCACCGTTTTCGGCGACAGGCCCAGTTCGGCGGCAATCTCTTTTACCGCCATGCCTTGCGCCAGTTTCTCCGCCACCTGACGTTCGCGTTTGGTCAGCGGATCCTGACGACCAGCCGCCAGTTTGACGGCGATATCCGGCGTCAAATAGCAGCCGCCGGTCGCCACGGTATGCACCGCCGCGATCAGCTCATCAGGACTACAGCGTTTAGAAAGGAAACCACGCGCGCCCGCGTTGAGCGCCTGCTCCACCAGCGCGGGGCTGTCGTGGACGGAGAGCATGATAATCGCCATCCCTTTTGGCAACTGGCTTAACAGTTCAAGACCGGAGATATCAGGCATCGAGATATCACAGATACATACCTGCACGCCACGTCCCGGTAATCCCACCAGCGCCTCACTGCCTGAGCCGAACTCAGCCACAACCTGCAAATCAGGTTCCAGCCCCAGCAACTGGGCAAAGCCGGAGCGGACGATAGTGTGGTCGTCAATAAGGGCAACGGTGATCATGGGTTCTGTCCTGGGGGATAAAAAACGTGCTTACCTTAACGATATACACTTTATCCTTCAAGCAGCCTCTGCGTTGGCTTGGTCTGCTCACCCGAGTCACTGACTTGAGTAAGCTTCTGAGGTGAGCAGACTTGCCGCCTTATGCAGCTTGAAGGATTTTGTGTTCCGACGCGCTGCTGTTTAAGCCTTGAGCGATCAGGCGATGCCAGTTGTGACGGTAAATGTGCGGGTGTGCTGCGGTTCTAGCTGAATCAACGTGCCTTTTCGCTGCGCCGCCAGGAAGCCTTCAGGGCGACAGGTCGCAGGTAGGGCGAAGGCTGCCACCTGTTGATCGCCGTTATAGAGGATCCAACGGGTGACATAATTCAGCTCCGCGCTGGAGAAACGCGTCACGAACGTGGTGCCATCAGGTGCGATCATGCGAAATTCAGGCTTATCCGTGTATCGGTCCAGTTGGTCAGCGAAGAAAACGATTTCCGGATCGTAAAAATCGGGCTCGTTGAGGCGCCCCAGCGAGGTCTCGCCCTGGATGATCCGCTGATTAAACGCCAGCCACTGCTCGGTAGGCTTAACATGCGCGGGTACCGACTCACGCAACTTCATGGCTTCATCCGGGATATTCTGGCTGAAGGTCGCTTCCGGTACGTAGGCATAGTTCATATGGCACATATACTGTAAAGGCATTGCCACTGAGGCGAGGTTGGTGACCGCCATCTGAATATCAAACAGCGCACTCGCTTTGCGCATAACCACCGCAGGATGCGCCTGATAATGATGACCGAACCCCATCACATACTCGTAGCGTCCGCTCACGCGCAAATTCTCTCCCTCCAGCTCCAGCCAGGCCTCATCCATCGCGGCACAGGCCATTTCGCCATGCAACGGGTGAGAATCTTCCGGCGAAGGGCAGCCATTAGCCAATATACCCGAGTGGAAAGCAAAGCAGCCGTAAGTCGCTACCACTTCCGCAGCCGGTTTTGGCTGACTGAACATGTTGCGCATGGTCAGTTCATGCCCGTCAAACTGAGCATCCCAGATCATCTGCCCCATCCAGGGCAGAATAACCAGATGTCCACGACTGTTTTCTACCTTCAGCCCTTCCACACCGCTGGCGTAACGAAATGCGGTAACCGTGAAGTCGCTATTCTTCAGTAAGATTCGCGGATGCTCTGCAAAGAGTTCCCGCCACAGCGTGATACGTGTTGTCATGATCGCTCTCCTCAGGAAACAGTCGCTTCAGCCAGGTTATTGCGCACTTTGCTTTCACGCCAGAAGTAGATACCGACGTACACGAAGCACAACATGGAGACCAGGAACGAGAGTTGTAGCGAGTGGAACATATCGGCCACATAGCCCTGAATTGCCGGAACCACCGCTGCACCAACAATCGCCATGACAATGACTGCTCCCGCCATTTCAGTATGTTCGTTATCCACGGTATCTAGCGTACCGGCATAGATTGTCGCCCAGCAGGGTCCAAACAGGACGCTCACCAGTACGGCAACGTACACGGCGCTGAAGCTTGGCGCCAGCGCAACATAGACCAGAAACAGTGCGCCAATGATGGAGTAGAGGATCAGCACTTTTTCCGGATTGAAGCGTGTCATCAAGATGTTGGCGATAAACTTGCCGATAAAGAAGCAGGCAAAGCTATAGACCATGAAGGTTGAGGCGTCGCGCTCGTTGATATCACCCAATTCCAGCGCCAGACGGATGGTAAATGACCACACCGCGACCTGCATCCCCACGTACAGGAACTGCGCCACAATCCCACGGCGGAAACGGGCATTGCTGGCCAGATAACGCAGCGTATCCATCGCTGACGGACGTTTATGACTCGCCGTTTGCGCGACTTTACAGGTCGGGAAGCGGGTCAGCAGGAACAACACCATCACCACAACCAGCACCATAATCATGTACTTGTAAGGCTCAAGGGTATTTTCCAACATCAACACTTTAAAGTTGTGGATCTGCTCCGCGTTCATCCCAGCCATCTGTTTTTCCAGACTCTCGCCTTCAGAGAAGACCAGATATTTACCCAGCAGAATACCGGCGGCTGCACCAATGGGGTAAAAGGTCTGGCTGATGTTCAGGCGCAGGGTGGCATACGCTTTTGGGCCAATCATGGAGCTGTAGGTGTTGGCTGCAGTTTCCAGGAAGCTCAGGCCAATCGCAATCGCAAAAATTGCCGCGAGGAACATGGTGTAGGTGGCCATGTGCGATGCCGGGAAAAAGAGCGTACAGCCAACAATATAAAGGGTCAGTCCCATTAAGATGGCGATTTTATAACTGGTCTTTTTAATCACCAAAGATGCCGGAATCGCAATTAAAAAATAACCGCCATAAAAGGCACTCTGAACTAATGCCGAAGCAAAGTTGCTGAGTGAAAATACGCTTTTGAATTGCGTAATCAGAATATCATTTAATGCGGCTGCGCATCCCCATAAAGGGAATAAACAGGATAACAAAATAAACTGGAACAGAGGCGTCTTATTCAGATAGCCGTCGGGCATCTGAATGATGTTTTTATCGTTCATAGTGCTACCTTTTACAATGCAGGAGTATTATTCGTTTAAGGTAAGAAACTCATTAAATTGTTCGATGCTTGGATAAGATGATTGAGTGCCTTTCCCGGTAACGCTGAATGCAGCGAAGAGAGCGGCTTTTTTCATGGCGGCTTCGACATCACCGCTTTGAACGTAATAGTGGGCAAAACAACCGATGAAAGCGTCACCTGCGCCACTGGTATCGACAGCGTTCACTTTAAACGCCGGGACATGGACTTCCTGGTCACGCGTCATCCACAGAGCACCTTTCTCCCCCATGGTGACGATAATATTGTTCAGACCTTTATCGACCAAAGAACGTGCCGCGGCGCGAATATGGTCATAGGTATCCACCGGCATACCGGTTAATATTTCGAGCTCGGTTTCATTTGGCACGAAGAAATCGCATTTACAGGCATAAGACATATCTAATTCCCGTAATGCAGGGGCGGGATTTAATAACACTTCAATACCGTGTTTTTTACCGAATTCAATCGCGTGATAAACCGTTTCCAACTGTACTTCCAGCTGCAGGACAATAAGTTGACACTTTTTCAGATCTTCCGCTGCGCGATCGATATCTTCCGGGGAGAGAAACTTGTTGGCGCCTTTAATAATCAGAATGCTGTTGCTGGAGTTTGCATTAACAAAGATCGGTGCAACGCCGCTGCTGGTGCAGGGTACCTTTTCGACATAGGTCGTATTAATCCCCCAGGATTCGAGATTACGAATGGTGTTATCCGCAAAAATATCATCACCGACTTTCGTCAGCATCAGCACTTTGGAATTGAGCTTAGCAGCCGCAACGGCCTGATTTGCCCCTTTACCGCCACAACCAATTTTAAAGGCGGGTGCTTCCAGCGTTTCCCCTTCTTTGGGCATCTGGTTGATGTAGGTGATGAGATCCACCATGTTGGAGCCAATAACCGCGATATCCATTTTACTACCTCTCAGAAACAATCACACAACAATGATATTAAAATAACATTATCATGTTACTTTCGTATCATTTGTGACTAGGATCGCGATTGGAGGATCATTTTATTGTTTATTTATTATGCTAAATGTTGCATCTCTATCACACTCAAAATGATTAACTTGCTTACAATTGACTGAAAACTCGCTGCTTATAATCAATAAAACGTGTAAAAACACGCTTTTATTTCCCAATGGTCAGACGTATAGTAATGCAGCAATATCATGTTCCCAGAAACACATAAATGTTACTGAAGGAACATGAAAACATGATTCGTGGAGAGTGTGCATGGAAACCAAGCAAAAAGAACGTATTCGACGTCTGATGGAATTGTTGAAGAAGACCGACAGAATCCATCTGAAAGAGGCGGCGCGCATGCTGGAGGTTTCCGTGATGACCATCCGTCGGGATCTCAGCCAGGATGACGAACCATTGCCGCTTACGCTACTCGGTGGTTACATCGTGATGGTGAACAAGCCCGCCACCCTCGTTAACGCTCCGCTCCCCGTGCAAAAGCAGTATCATCGCGACGATTTACCGGTTGCCATTCTGGCCGCGGGACTGGTCAGTGAAAACGATCTGGTCTTTTTTGATAATGGTGCGGAAATGCCATTAGTCGTCAGCATGATCCCGGACGATATTACCTTTACCGGAATTTGCTACTCACACCGGGTATTCGTGGCGCTAAATGAAAAACCCAACGCCACGGTGATTCTTTGCGGGGGCACCTATCGGGCGAAAAGTGATGCCTTTTACGACACCAGCAATCCCTCTCCGCTGGATGCGCTCAACCCACGAAAAGTGTTTATCTCTGCCAGCGGAGTCCATGAGCATTTCGGCGTTAGCTGGTTCAATCCGGACGATCTGGCCACCAAACGCAAAGCGATGGAACGCGGATTGCGCAAAATTCTGCTGACGCGCCACGCCCTGTTTGATGAGGTTGCTCCCGCCAGCATTGGCCCGCTTTCCACTTTTGACGTACTGATAAGCGATCGCCCGTTGCCGGCAGATTACGCAACCCACTGCCGGAACGGCTCTGTCAAAGTCATCACCCCGGATTCAGACGGCGACTAACTCACTCAAAGAAAACCGTGATTTTGTTAAACATCGACGGGTCGGACTGGTTGCGGGCCACTTTCACCACATCTTCCAGCTTGTCGATCTGGCTTATCATCTGCTCAAGACGCTGATCGTCATTGACCAGTAGCCAGATGCGGCTCTTGTCGCTGTCCTGAATCGGTAGACAGAGAATGCCTTCCACGTTGAACGCGCGGCGGGCAAACAGCCCGCAGACGTGGGTCATTACGCCCGGATGGTTGCGTACGGTGAGTTCCAGGATTACGTTGTCATGAGTCTGCTGTTGCATGGCTTATTCCCCCACCATTTCTGTGTTTGCCGCACCCGGCGGCACCATCGGGTACACTTTTTCTTCGGCATCGATGCGCACGTGGATCAGCGCAGGTCCAGGGCGATTAATAATCTCCTGCAACGCTGCCTGTGGATCCGCTTCGTTATTCAAATCGCAGGTTTCGAGGCCAAACCCGGCGGCTATCTGCATAAAGTTAATCATCCCCGGATATGTCGCTGCAAAAACGCCCTGCTTATAGAACAAACTCTGCTGCTGATACACCAGACCCAACGCTTCGTTATTCATCAGGATGATTTTAATATCCAGCTGATTTTCGCTGGCCGTCGCCATTTCCTGAATATTCATCATCAGGCTACCGTCGCCGGAGAAGCACAGCACCTTTTTGTCCGGGTTGACCAGCGCTGCGCCAATTGCCGCCGGCAGGCCAAAGCCCATGGTTCCCAGACCGCCGGAGGTCAGCCACTGACGCGGACGGTTCAGCGGGTAAGCCTGTGCGGCCCACATCTGATGCTGACCTACGTCGGTGGTGATAATGGCATTGTCATCCACGCAGGCCGCTACGGCGTTGATCAGCCCATAGTGGCTGAGCGGGTCGCTTTCCTGCGGAATGCTGCAGGGGAATTCGCGTTGTAAATCGGCCACCATTTGATGCCACAACTCTCGCGGCTGCGCGTCAATTAATGGGATCAGTTGCGCCAAAACCTCATCGACATCCGCCTGAATCGCCACATGTGGCTGTTTGATTTTACCCAGCTCCGCGCGGTCGATATCCACATGGATGATTTTGGCGTTCGGACAGAACTGCTCGGTTTTACCAATAGCCCGGTCATCAAAACGTGCGCCCAGAACAATCAATAAGTCCGCTTCTTGCAGAATAAAGTTAGTGCTGCGCGCGCCGTGCATACCTAACATGCCTAACGACAGCGGATGCGCTTTCGGCAACATACCGAGCGCCATTAAGGTCATGGTGGTGGGCAGCATGGCTTTTTCTGCCAGTTCACGAACCCGCTCAGGCGCGTTAATCACGCCGCCGCCGAGATACAGCACCGGACGCTGTGCGGCGTTAATCATGGCTGCGGCATCGCGAATGCTGTCCTGGCTGAACGCCGGTGCCGCCATTTTCTGCGCGGGCTCCGGCATCTCTTCAATCTCAAAAACGGCGGTTTGAATATCCTTAGGAATGTCTATCCACACCGGGCCCGGACGGCCGGACTGCGCAATGCGGAACGCATCGCTCATGACCTGCGGTAATTCACTGATATGGCGGACCAGATAGTTGTGCTTGGTGATGGGGATAGAGATGCCGTAGGTATCGACTTCCTGGAAGGCGTCAGTCCCGATCATTGAGGCCGGAACCTGCCCGGTGATACACACCAGCGGGATAGAATCCAGCCGCGCGTCGGCAATGGCGGTCACCAGGTTGGTCGCGCCCGGTCCGCTGCAGGCCATACAGACGGCGGGTTTACCATCGGTTCTCGCCATCCCCTGCGCGATAAACCCCGCGCCCTGCTCGTGGCGCGCCAGGATATGACGGATTTGCGTGCTTTGGCTCAAGGCGTCATAGACGGGAAGAATCGATCCGCCAGGAATACCGGTGACCACCTGAATCCCCTGGCGTTCCATGAAATGAACGATGAATTCTGCGCCCGTAAAACGCGTACGCTTGGATGTTATGCCCGAACTTGCCATGCTCCAGTCCTTTTATTCTGGGCCTTTGCTTCGGGCAGGTCTCTTAAACGAAAAACCCCGCCCGGTTTGCGCCGGCGGGGTTTTGGAATCGTGTGTTGATCCGGACCCTACGGCGCATTGCCGACGACCACCACCACACGCACGACGACCGCTGCGCGAGATGGCGCAGTTTTTAGTAGGGTCGCAGTCAGCATGGAAGGGTTCATTAGGGACCTGTCTGTTTGTTGATTAACTGGATTTATACAAACACAGGTTTTTCAGCGTGACAATGGAAAAATTTTCATCTGCATAAAAATGCGTCAACGATCACATTTCGCTGTGCAGAGTCGGAAAACAAAAAACCCCGCCGGAGCGAGGTTTTTTTCAGCGCTGTGCGGTTGGTAGCCGCCGAACACACTGTGTTATGTCAACGGAAAAAGTATACGCGTTCTGCGAAGAACACGCAATTTCGGCACGAATTTTGATGGTTTTGAGTATGGAACATGAATGGCACAATGTCCACAAAATACTGTTAATTTATACAGTGTATATCTATAATGTCTCGGTACGCAATGTGTTATGCGGGGGCCGCATCGTAAACCGGCGCATCAAAGTCCTGGCTGAAACGGGTGGTGCCGTCAGCGCCTTAACCCCCGTGTGAGCACACTGTGTTATGTCAACAAAGGTGCTGGCAACAGGCAGCGGCGAGGTACGTCAGCACCGTGCTCCTTGTACCAAAAGGAGAGCGTATGAGCCTCGTGGATATCGCTATTCTTATCCTCAAACTCATTGTTGCAGCACTGCAACTACTTGATGCCGTTCTGAAATACGTTAAGTAATTCGGATTCAAGTCGCACCTAAGGGGAGCGGGTAACACTCCGCTCCCCTTTCACCTTCTCCCTGGTGCTTGTCTCGCGCCAATATGTTACGTTTTTATGACATTCTCAGGGAAGAACGCCACCATGACGCTTTCTGTTTTCTGCATTTTGCTGTTCGCCGCACTGCTGCACGCCAGTTGGAATGCCATTGTTAAAGCTGGAAACGATAAACTGTACTCGGCGATTGGCGTCAGCGGCTCCGCGGCGATTATGGCACTGATCTGCTTACCCTTCGCGCCTCAGCCTTCCACCGCCAGCCTGCCGTTTTTGGCCATCTCAACCGCGTTGCAAGTGGTGTATACGGTCCTGGTCGCCAAAACCTATCAGGTTTCGGATATGAGTCAGACCTATCCTCTGATGCGTGGGACAGCACCGCTGCTGGTTGCGATTATCAGCGTCTTGTTCCTTGGCGATAGCCTGTCTGTGTTTGCCTGGGTGGGGATTGCTACGATCTGTCTGGCCATTCTCGGCATGGCATTTAACGGACGCAGCAGCTCACAACGCGGGATCGTACTGGCGCTCATTAACGCCTGCTTTATCGCCGGCTACACGCTGGTTGATGGCACCGGCGTACGCTTATCAGAAACCGCGCTCGGTTATACGCTGTGGACCTTCTTTCTGAACGGTTCCTGTCTGCTGGGCTGGGCGATGATCGCCCGGCGCCGGGAAGCGTCACGCTATCTGGTACAGCAGTGGAAGAAAGGTATTCTGGGCGGGATTGGCACGATGGGTTCTTACGGTCTGGCGCTGTGGGCCATGACCCAGGCTCCGTTGGCGGTGGTCGCAGCGCTGCGTGAAACCTCCATTCTGTTTGGCGCTCTGCTCGCCTGGCTGCTGCTGAAAGAAAAGGTTGCCGGAATACGCCTTGTCGCGGCCGCCGGTATTGCCGTAGGCGCTGTCTTACTTCGCTTGTCATGATCGCGCCGTAAAGCCGATGCAATCCGGCAACATTTGTTGCCGCTTTTTGTTTACATTTCCTGCCGTTCATCGCGTAAACATTCCAGCCCACTATCTGGCCTTCTTTTTCTGTTGTGGTAGATTCCACGCGCATTTATGGGAAAGTACAGCACCTTATTCTTATTTTTTCTCTTTTTTAAAAGTAATCAGCGAAATGAAAAGGCATAGAAGCGTCAATTTGTTGTTGATGTTGGTATTACTGGTGGCGGTAGGTCAGATGGCGCAAACCATTTATATCCCCGCGATTGCTGATATGGCGCGTGAACTGAACGTTCGCGAAGGAGCGGTGCAAAGCGTAATGGCCGCCTACCTGCTGACCTACGGCCTGTCACAACTGTTTTACGGCCCACTTTCCGATCGCGTTGGCCGCCGTCCGGTGATCCTCGCCGGAATGTCTATTTTTATGCTGGCCACGCTGGTCGCGATTACCACTCACAGCCTGACGGTACTGATTATCGCCAGTGCAATCCAGGGCATGGGCACAGGCGTCGGCGGTGTAATGGCGCGAACCTTACCGCGCGATCTGTACGAAGGCACGCAGCTGCGCCACGCGAATAGTTTGTTAAACATGGGGATTCTGGTGAGTCCGCTGCTGGCCCCGCTGATTGGCGGCATGCTGGATACCCTGTGGAACTGGCGCGCCTGTTACATTTTCCTGCTGGTTCTGTGCGCGGGCGTCACGTTTAGCATGGCGCGCTGGATGCCGGAAACGCGTCCTGCGGGCGCACCGCGTCCACGCCTTATCGCCAGCTATAAAACGCTGTTTGGTAACAGTTCTTTCACCTGTTACGTGCTGATGCTGATCGGCGGCCTGGCGGGCGTTGCGGTCTTCGAGGCCTGCTCCGGGGTATTGTTGGGCGCAAGGCTCGGTTTAAGCAGCATGGTGGTCAGTATCCTGTTTATTCTGCCCATCCCGGCGGCATTTTTCGGCGCCTGGTTCGCCGGTCGCCCGAATAAGCGTTTCTCGACGCTGATGTGGCAGTCGGTTATCTGCTGTCTGGTAGCCGGTTTAATGATGTGGATCCCGGGCCTGTTTGACGTGATGAACGTCTGGACGCTGCTGGTTCCCGCCGCACTATTTTTCTTCGGTGCCGGGATGCTGTTTCCGCTGGCAACCAGTGGCGCAATGGAGCCTTTCCCATTCCTGGCAGGCACTGCCGGTGCGCTGGTTGGGGGATTACAGAATATTGGTTCCGGAGTGCTGGCGTGGTTCTCTGCAATGCTGCCGCAGACCGGGCAAGCCAGTTTGGGCCTGCTGATGACCCTTATGGGACTGTTGATTTTTGTTTGCTGGCTTCCGCTGGCGTCACGCGTGTCGCATCAGGGGCAGGCGGTTTAAGCGTATGATGGCCCGGCTTATCGCCGGGCTTTTCGCATTCAGGCGCGATCATCGTCGTCAGTAACGGCTCCAGCGCCGGACGCCAGGCGCCTTCCTCGCCATCATAAAACTGCGTATCCGCATTGATAGCATAGGGAATTTTCGCTTTTTTCAGTTCGCACGCCATAAAGCGGGCAAACGCCATTTGCGAGGCAGAAGGCGCGTTCCTGATGGTTTCTCCTGGCGACCACCCTCCCACCCAACTGACATGACCCGTTTTCTGCTGCCAATGAATGGCGGTATTGATACGAGCGCGAATAGCGGCCTTTTCTGCCGCTGTGCCTGAGGTCCACGGATATTTACCGTTATTTTTCAGCGGCCCCCACGGAAAAATATGCCATTGAGCCAGCACGGTATTCTGACTTTGCGGCGGCAGTTTCAGGTCAGGCAAATCTTCCGGCGCGGCGCGTAGTCGCGGCGCGATAAAAATCATCCGCTGCGGGTCGATGGCATGGACAGTACGAATGGTTTTGTCATACACCCGATTGAGCGATACCTGATTATGGTTGAGCTTATCAGAGGGTTCGTATATCAGGTCGAAACCCAGCAACGGCGAGCTTTGACCAAAGTAATGCGCCACCGCCACCCACCAGTTAACCACCTCTTTTTCGTTACCGGTACTGGGATCTTTTTTATATTCGTCAGCCTGATAGGCAATTATCGGGATCACGCCATACTGCTCGCAGGCTTCCACCAGCTTGCGCAGATGTATAAGCCGCGCCTCCGTAGGCTCTCCCGCTACGCGAATGCGCACGTGGGTTAACCCTTTCGCCTTGTAATCCCGCACCACCAGCGGATCGAATTCACGAATACCCCGATCGGTGCGCGCCCAGTCTACGTCCATCCCAACGCCAAGCTGCTGCGCATACTGCGCCGCGGTCAGCACAGGTTGCGCGGCACACACGGTGGCGCTGGCTAACAGTAAAAGGAAAACTATCGGCTTTAACACGGTCGTCCTTACGCAAATCATCAGGAGTGATATCACGTATTTAGCATGCTTTTTCACTTTGCGTGTAGCGAGAAAGCGTAAAAAATATTCGCGGCCCGCTTATTTAACCTGTTCCTGAAGCCAGCGAATAAACGCCTCGATTTTCGGCCACTGTCTGCCAGGAAGGGTAGTGATGTAGTAGTGCTGATGGCATTTCAGTGCCATATCGCCAAAAGGCGCAACCAGCTCTCCGCTGTCGAGGCGTTTTTGCACCAGCCGCTTTCGGCCCATCGCCACGCCGATATGATTCATCGCCGCAATCACCGCCAAATCAGAACGATCGAAACCAATTCCCGACGATGTCGGCAGATTCACCGAAAAATGCTGCGCCCAACTGTGCCATTCATCGGTCCCGGAGTCGTTACTCCACGCCTGTCTGTCATGCAGCAACGTACAGTGCGGTAAATTCACCAGCGAACCGGTAAGGTCATGGCGGCGAGCGTAGTCCGGGCTGCATACCGGCAGGATCTCTTCATCCATCAGGAAGTGGTGCGTGAGCTGCGCGGAGGGCGCGTCGTCAAAATAGATGGCCAGATCGACCCCGGCACGCTGCAGATTGACGTTGTCGTTCCCGGTCAGCATGGTCAGCGAAATCGACGGATAGCGACGGGTAAAGTCGCCGAGCGCCGGAACCAGCCAGCACTGAGCGATAGAAGGCCGTGAGTAGACGGTGAGGGTCCCGGACAACTCCTGATTTTTAATATCAAGGATTTCCTGATTCAGCGTATCCAGCGATGATTTCAGCGCCCAGAACACGCGCTTGCCCTCGTGGGTGAGTTCCACTTTACGATGCGAACGAACAAACAGCTGAATACCCAGCTCATCTTCCAGCTGATTAATGCGATGGCTGACAGCGCTGGGGCTTAATGACAGCTCATCTGCCGCCAGCGCAAACGACTGATGTCGGGCCGCCACTTCAAAGGTATACAGCTTTGACAACTGCCAGCCGTTGAGCAGCCGATTTCTGACCTCGCGTAAGGGATCCATGTTCACCTCCTGTCCTCCTGATTCATTCGCCGGAGTGTAAAAAAGTTCGCTGCAAAAATCAGCACAAAGATGAATCAAGGTGAACCATATCGCATAAACAAAGCGTAATTAGACGTAAATCACCTACTTGATGCAATCTGGCTCATGTGAAAGGGGATTTATATCGTTTGTCAGACTATGCCTTATTTTTGTCCAATAACCCTATATTAATCACAGGGCAAGGTGAGTTATGCACTCTCAAATCTGGGTTGTGAGCACGCTGCTGATAAGCATCGTGTTAATCGTTTTGACCATCGTGAAGTTCAAATTCCACCCGTTTCTGGCGCTGCTGTTAGCCAGCTTCTTCGTGGGTACGATGATGGGTATGGGGCCGCTGGATATGGTCAATGCCATTGAGAGTGGCATCGGCGGTACGCTGGGCTTCCTCGCCGCGGTTATCGGCCTTGGGACCATTCTTGGCAAAATGATGGAAGTGTCCGGCGCGGCCGAACGTATCGGCCTGACGCTACAGCGCTGTCGCTGGCTTTCCGCTGACGTCATTATGGTACTGGTCGGGCTGATTTGCGGGATCACACTGTTTGTTGAAGTCGGCGTAGTGCTGTTGATTCCTCTGGCCTTTTCAATTGCCAAAAAAACCAATACCTCGCTACTGAAGCTGGCGATTCCGTTATGTACAGCGCTGATGGCGGTACACTGCGTCGTGCCGCCGCATCCAGCCGCCCTGTTCGTGGCGAACAAGCTGGGCGCGGACATTGGCACCGTGATTGTCTACGGCTTACTGGTGGGCTTAATGGCCTCGCTGATCGGCGGTCCGCTGTATCTGAAATTCCTCGGTAACCGTCTGCCGTTTAAACCGGTTCCGGCTGAGTTTTCCGACCTCAAGGTGCGCGACGAAAGTACGCTGCCATCGCTGGGCGCTACGCTGTTTACCGTACTGCTGCCGATTGGCCTGATGCTGGTAAAAACCGTCGCTGAGCTGAACATGGCGAAAGGCAGCACGGTTTATACGCTGTTGGAGTTTATTGGTAACCCGATCACCGCGATGTTTATTGCCGTTTTCGTGGCCTATTACATTCTCGGCCTGCGTCAGCACATTGGCATGGGGGCGCTGCTGACCCACACCGAAAACGGTTTTGGCTCCATTGCTAACATTTTGCTGATTATCGGCGCAGGCGGCGCATTCAACGCTATCCTCAAGAGCAGCGGACTGGCGGATACTCTCGCGCTGATCCTCTCGAACATGCATATGCACCCGATTCTGCTGGCTTGGCTGGTGGCGTTAATCCTGCATGCTGCGGTGGGCTCTGCCACGGTGGCGATGATGGGCGCGACGGCAATCGTGGCCCCGATGCTGCCGCTCTACCCCAACGTTAGCCCGGAGATCATCGCCATTGCCATCGGTTCTGGCGCGATTGGCTGCACGATCGTCACCGATTCCCTCTTCTGGCTGGTGAAGCAATATTGCGGCGCCACCCTAAATGAGACGTTCAAATATTATACGACCGCGACATTTATCGCGTCCGTTATTGCACTGGTTTGCACATTCCTGCTTTCCTTTATTATCTAAGCGCAAAGAGACTGACTATGGAAAACATTCAAACACTTATCGCCCAGCATCCTTTAGTGGAAGATCTGGTCGCTCTCAAGGAGACGACCTGGTTTAACCCTGGCACTACCTCTCTTGCGGAAGGTTTACCGTATGTTGGCCTGACAGAGCACGATGTTCAGGATGCCCACGCTCGTCTGACGCGCTTCGCGCCGTATCTGGCGCAGGCATTCCCGGAAACCGCAGCCACCGGCGGCATTATCGAATCTGAACTGGCCGCAATCCCAACGATGCAAAAGCGGCTGGAAAAAGAGTATGGGCAGCACATCAACGGCGAAATTCTGCTGAAGAAAGACAGCCATCTACCGATTTCCGGCTCAATTAAAGCGCGTGGCGGTATTTATGAAGTGCTAACCCACGCGGAAAAACTGGCGCTGGAAGCCGGTCTGCTGACCACACAAGACGATTACAGCATTCTGCTTTCGCCTGAGTTTAAACAGTTCTTCAGTCAGTACAGCATCGCCGTAGGCTCCACTGGCAACCTTGGGATGTCGATCGGCATTATGAGCGCCCGTATCGGCTTTAAGGTGACGGTTCATATGTCTGCCGACGCTCGCGCATGGAAAAAAGCCAAACTGCGCAGCCACGGCGTGACGGTCGTGGAGTATGAAGAAGATTATGGCGTGGCGGTTGAGCAGGGCCGTAAGGCGGCACAATCCGATCCGAACTGTTTCTTTATCGATGATGAAAATTCCCGCACGTTGTTTTTAGGTTATGCGGTCGCCGGCGAGCGTCTGAAGGCGCAGTTCGCGCAGCAGGGGCGCGTGGTGGATGCCGACCATCCGCTGTTTGTTTACCTGCCGTGCGGCGTCGGCGGTGGGCCTGGCGGGGTGGCGTTTGGCCTGAAGCTGGCATTCGGCGATAACGTGCACTGCTTCTTCGCAGAACCGACCCATTCACCGTGCATGCTGCTGGGGATTTATACCGGGCTGCACGATAGGATTTCTGTGCAGGACATTGGTATCGATAACCTGACAGCGGCTGATGGGCTGGCGGTGGGCCGCGCGTCCGGCTTTGTTGGCCGGGCAATGGAACGTCTGCTCGACGGTCTGTACACCCTGGACGATCAGACTATGTACGACATGCTGGGCTGGCTGGCGCTGGAAGAAGGCATTCGCCTTGAGCCGTCGGCGCTGGCCGGGATGGCCGGTCCGCAGCACGTTTGCGCTTCTGCTGACTATCAGCAAATGCACGGCTTCAGCGCAGAGCAGCTCAATAACGCCACCCACCTGGTGTGGGCGACCGGCGGCGGCATGGTGCCGGAAGCCGAAATGGCGCAGTATCTGACCAAAGGACGTTAAACGCCGCTGAACTTAACGCAGCATCGCCATCAGTTCCATCGGTGAGCGATGTTGCTTCAGAAGGTCACGCATCACGCGCATATGCGGCGCGGTATGATTGAAGAAAGCGCTGTATCCGCCGCAAATCGCACTCTTTCCACTGCTGTCGCGATGCTTTGGGCAATCACCATGGCAAAAGCGTAATAGCGAACACGCCTGGCATTCCGCGCTCAGCGTGGTTCTCTTGGACTGACCAAACGCCGCTGCCCTCGGGCTGGCGTTGAGCTCACTCAACGACGTGCGATGAATATTACCCAGGCGAAAATCAGGGTGAACATAGTGATCGCACTGATACAAATCGCCATTCGCTTCCAGAGCAAAAGCATGTCCGCAGGTGGAGCTTAGCGAACACATCTGCGCCGGGTGTCCGCACCATACGCCCAGAGTTGAATCAAATAACTGGACGAATACGCGGCCAATATCTTCTCTGACCCAGATATCAAAGACGGAATTCAGGAAGGTTCCCCACGCCTGAGGCGGGACGGATTCGGCGGTAAGCTCGCCGTCTTCATCATTTTCAACCAGCGGAATGAACTGCAAAAAAGGTGTGCCAAGCTGGCGTAGGTAGCGATACATCTGCCCTGGTCGCTGGCTGTTCAGAGAATTAACCACTACCAGCAGATTGAACTCCACCTGATGCTTACGGAGCCTGGCAATGGCGTCCACCACCTTATGGTGAGTCGGTTTTCCGCTGCGGTTAACACGATAAGCATCGTGCAACTCGGCGGGGCCATCCAACGAAATCCCCACCAGCCAGCCGTTATCGCGCAAAAACTGACACCATTCGTCGTTGAGCAAAATCCCGTTGGTCTGGAACGCGTTATGGATTTTCTTCCCTTCCCCGTACTGTTTTTGCAACGTCACTACGCGGCGGAAAAAGTCGATGCCACAGAGGGTTGGCTCTCCGCCCTGCCAGGCGAACATCACGTCAGCCCCCGGCTGTGCGGTGATATGCTGACGAATAAACGTCTCTAAGGTGGCGTCATCCATTTCGGGTTGAGTGGGTTTATCGATGTAAAAACAGTAACGACAATCCAGGTTACAACGAGAGCTGGCTGGTTTGGCCATGACCTGACATCCTGTCATGCTAAATTCCCGATAAACGCAATAAGTTGGCGGACATGCGTTACAGCAAACAGTATTGCGAGGGATAACACCGCGAGGGAGATCATAAATTTGTCACGCACCGCGCGAGATTCAGAAAAATCGCTATGCGTAACATCCATCAGATTACGGCTGCGGGTATAGCGCCACAGAACGATCGCCACCATCGCCAGCACCACAATTGAAACCCAAAACAGGAAGCCCGCCTGATGCCAGTTGTGCTTCAGCGCCAACGCCATTAGCGCGCCATAACCCAGAAGCGTACGAAACCAGGCCAGCGATGTTCGCTCCGGTTGTAACCCCGGATCGGCGATACGTCGCGACTTACGGCTATCCGGCATACAGCACCAGTCCCATGACAATCACCGCGACAATAAACAAAATCAGACTGATGATTAACAGGCTATGGGTATAGGGCAAATCCTCTTTCAGGCGCATCGCCCTCTCATTACGCAGCCAGCGCAGGTAGCCATAAATCGCCAGACCACCGGCAAACAGGCACAGCAACAGCGCCAAAAGCTCACGAATTACCGGCGTGGCAAAATCCGGAGCCAGTTGGTCGAGACCAACCCCCGCCGCCAGAAACCCCAGCGCGGTACGGATCCACGCCAGAAAGGTACGCTCATTTGCCAGTGAGAAGCGGTAATCCGGGGCTTCTCCAAGGCGGGAAATTTTCATTCAAACTCCTCTGGCTGTCATTGCCGGATGGCGGCTAATGCCTTATCCGGCCGACAGGTAAGTGCAAATATGAGTATCTGCGCCAATTGGCATTGTAGTCAGAACTTCTGCTTTTTCTCCTCCACTTTTACGCCCTGGGTTGGTAAACCGGTGTCGTAATCGCGTACCACCGGAGAATAGCCGTCTTGCGGGCGCGGGCGAAAAGCACCCATCCAGCGCGGTACGGC
Organism: Citrobacter braakii; assembly: GCF_002075345.1. Lineage (GTDB taxonomy): Bacteria > Pseudomonadota > Gammaproteobacteria > Enterobacterales > Enterobacteriaceae > Citrobacter > Citrobacter braakii. The sequence goes on along the minus strand of NZ_NAEW01000005.1, from coordinate 67,205 downwards.
GTCAGGACGCCAGGGACGCAAACTCCAATGATAGGTGCGGAATGGATCGCGGATTTTATCCATATAGTCCAGCAGCGCGTCGTGCATCTGGCAGCGAACATCGGCTAATTGCGGCGAATCTATCTGGTTGTGTAGCTCATCGGGATCGTTTCGTCTGTCGTAAAGCTCATCACTGGTAAACAGGTTCAGCACCAGCTTCCAGTCATCCGTCACCCAGCAACGTACCGGTATAAATCCGCCAAAACTGTCATGTTCAATCTCATAACGATTGAACTCCACCATCACACCGCGTGGTTTTTCAACGGTAAGGATGTTTTCACCCGGCAGGATTTGTGGCTTCTCAATACCCGCCAGCGCCATCATCGTCGGCAGCAGATCGATATGGCTGACCGGCGTGTCTACCTGCATGGATTCTCCCTGAGGCGAGCGCATAATCAGCGGAATTCGCGTGATGTCGTCATACATCGCTGCCCCCTTACTGATGAGCTTATGCGCCCCCATCATCTCGCCATGATCGGAGGTGTAAATGACCCAGGTGTTGTCCCGCTGCATGGGCGTTAAGGTATTAATAACCCGGCCAATCTGGTCATCGACAAAGTCGTTGCAGGCAAAATAGAGCGGATGGTGATAGCGCCCATCATCACCTACCGGCGAAGGCATCGCTTCAGACCAAAGACGATGATGTTCAGGTTTGTTACTCAAAGAGTCGTGCGCCTTCATCCCCAGGTCATAATAAAAATCCTGATATTTCTGCAGATACTCCACGGGACAGGTAAACGGGTGATGCGGCTCGTCGTAGGAAACTACCATCAGGAAGGGTTCTTCATCACGTGCAGGGTGGCGGAGGAAATCAATCGCCCGGTTACTGATGCGGTGCGCCCAGGTAAAGGTTTCATTGATATTGTTAGCCAGCAAATCCTCCACGCTGTTCAGACCGTTACGCCACAAACCGATCTCTTTGTCCGTCAGTTCCGCGAGGTAATTTGCCCCGTCATACCAGTAGTCAGCATCCCATTCGGGCGGGCACTCGCCGGTACCAAAGTAATCGTGCCCGTCGAGATGCCACTTGCCGATGTAGCAGGTGTGATAGCCCGCATCCTTAAAATAGCGTCCCATGGTGGAGATATTTTTCCCCGGCGCGACGTTATTGGTCCACGGGCCGGACTGGTTGGCATAAATCCCGGTAAACAGCCCAGCGCGGGCCGGAGTGCACACCGGTGAGCAGGTATAAGCAGAATTGAAGCGAATACCTTCCGCCGCCAGGCTATCAATGTTATTGGTATTCAGCGACTTACCACTATAACAGCCGACCATATTGGTCGCCTGAGTATCAGTCATAATGAACAGGAAATTAGGGCGGGTCATGCTTTATCCTTAGCGTCAGAGACAGAAAGTGCAGTGGCCAAACGACGCGTCTGCCAGGTGCTGTAAATTAAATACATCATCACTGCCGCCGTAATTGAGTAGCAGAGAATCGTCAGCCATTGGGTGTTGTACCCTCCAAACTGCGCCAGTCCAGCATAGACGCCGAGCATCGCGGTCAGGATACCGACAGAGGCAAGTTTGGCGTTTTTCCACGGCTTCATGTCTACCGCAAAAGCATCATGGAATTTAAACGGCGTCGCACGCGGCTTGATAATGCCGATAACCAGCATCACCACCACGTTGATGCAGAAGGTACAGGCCAGTACGTAAAGGAAGTGAAAGTCGAACTTCACCAGATAATTAATGGTGATGTAGCTGACGATACCGAGTCCCATAGCGACTTTCGCTGCCAGCGCAGGAATGCGCGGGAAAAAGAATCCCATGATGATGATGGTCACCAACGGCACGTTATAAATACCGTTGAGCTGTTTCATCCAGCTGTAGAGTCCTTCCGGTGCATTAGCGATCCACGGTGCTACCAGCACGGAAATTACCGCGATAAAGAATCCGAACTTACGCCCAACCCGAACCAGCTGTTCCGGTTGGGCGTGTTGATTAATAATCCGCCGATATATTCCCATGCTAAATAAGGTACTGGCGCTGTTTAAAAATCCATTGAATGTACTGATTACCGCGCCGAATAAAACGGCACCGAAAAACCCCACCAAAGGGACAGGAAGCACGTTATTTACCAGTGTCGGATATGCCATATCCGCCTTTGGCAGATCCTGGTATAGATGAAAAGCAATTAAACCTGGTAATACCAGCACCAGTGGATCGAGCATTTTCAATACCGCTGTGAGCAATGCTCCTTTCTGCCCTTCGGCGAGGCTTTTGGAAGCCAGCGTACGTTGTACGATGCCCTGATTAGTACACCAGTAGAAGGTATTCACCAGAATCAAACCGGTAAAGGCTGCACCTATCGGCAGCGGATCGTTCGCTCCACCAATTGAGTTTAATTTCTCCGCATGTACGGTGGTCAGTTGCTCAACACCTTGTAAAAAACTGCCTTTTCCCATCGCAATCAGGCCGAACACGGGGACCATCAATCCACCAATCACCAGCCCTATACCATTGATAGAATCGGCCACCGCCATCGCACGTAAACCGCCGATCACCGCATAAATAATCCCGGCAAGGCCCAGCAAAATAACCAGTAACCAGATTGCTGTACCCTGAGAAATATTCAGCGATTCACCGATGTGAAAAAGGCTATTCAGCGCCAGCGCCCCTGAATAAAGCACAATCGGCAGGAAGCAGACGCCAGTGGCAATAAGAAAGCAAAAGTCGATAATGATTCGCGTGGTTTTATCGTAACGCTCTTCCAGAAAATCTGGGATCGTAGCGATACCACGTTGCAGATAGCGAGGTAGAAAAATCAGCGCCAGAAAGATAAGCGTCACCGCAGAGGTGACTTCCCAACCCATAACCGACATTCCGCTTTTGTAAGCCTGACCAGACAGACCAACCAACTGTTCGGTTGAAAGGTTAGTTAACATCAATGACGCGGCAATCACCGGCGCTTTCAATGAACGCCCGGCAAGAAAATACCCTTGTTGCGATCCGGTATCCGTTTTACGTACCTTCCACCAGGTGATTAGCGCCACCAGCAGCGTAAAGCCCACAAAGCTCAGAATTTGTAGCGTATTCATCTCATAGCCCTTATTTTTCATTATGTCCCGGCAGCTGTAGGGGGAATGCAAGGTAATGTGCGCCGGGTCAGGCAGTCAGATTTCTTAAAATAAAAACGTCATATCCCTGAACAGATTTTTTCTGTTAAGTTCAGGTTGTGGGCATAATTCTCCGGTGGGAAATTAAAATGAATGGAAAGATGCAAAGTTCGCATGTAAAAAACGAAACTACGTACAATATTCCCCTGTTGATTCATGAAAGTGTGATCTCCAGCGGGATTTCATTGATCTCGCTGTGGCACACCTATGCCGACGAACATTATCGGGTTATTTGGCCACGTGATAAGAAAAAACCGCTGATTGCTAATTCATGGGTTGCGGTCTACACCGTCCAGGGCTGTGGAAAAATCCTTCTTAAAGGCGGTGAACAAATCACGCTTACCGGAAACTGTATAATCTTTTTAAAACCAACCGATATACAGTCTTATCACTGTGAAGGGTTGGTATGGGAACAATACTGGATGGAATTCACACCAACCAGCGTAATGGATATTCCGCTACGACAACAAAGCATTATTTATAATGGTGATATTTATAATCATGAGCTGACCGAAGTTTCGCGATTAATTACATCCCCAGATTCAATAAAAAATAATCTGGCAGTCGCCTTTCTCACAAAAATAATTTATCAATGGATTTGTCTTATTTACGCCGAAGGTAAAAAAGACCCACAGCGAATACAGATTGAAAAACTGATTGCCACTCTACATGCCAGTCTACAAAAACGGTGGAGCGTGGCGGATATGGCAGCCACTATCCCCTGTAGCGAAGCCTGGCTACGTCGTCTTTTTTTACGCTATACCGGAAAAACACCGAAAGAATACTATCTGGATGCGCGGCTGGAACTGGCGTTATCGCTGTTAAAGCAGGAGGGAAATACGGTCGGGCAGGTCGCTGATATACTTAACTTCTTTGACTCGTTTCATTTCAGCAAGGCGTTTAAACACAAATTTGGCTATGCGCCGTCGGCGGTATTGAAACATGCGGACCGGCACCCAGAGGATGCCGGTCAACTGGGTTAGCGCAGTTCCGGCCAGTACTCTTTGTTAGCGTCGATCAAATCATCCAGAATCGCTTTAGCTACAGACGCACTCGGCACGGTTTTCGACAGGGTGATAGCCTGCCACAAACGCTGGTAAGAGCGGTGCTCCCAGGCATCGACCACCAACTTCTCAACCGCCACCTGCTGGCTCATCAACCCTTTCTGGAACTGCGGGATATCCCCCACCGTCAGCGGCTCCGGGCCGTTATGCCCCACCAGGCATGGGATCTCGACCATCGCTTCATCATCAAAGTTATGAATCGCACCATTATTTGGCACAATCAGCAGCATCCGCTCCTGAGTGTTAAAGGCGATGGCCGCCGCCAGATCGACAATGTAGGAAGCATGTTCGTCAATCTCCAGTTCACCGGCCGCAGAATGGCCCGCCTCAATAATGGCCCGGCAGGAACCGAACACCTGTTTTTCGCGGTGATCCATAACCTCGTTGGCACGGGTACGCTGCGGATTGGAGTGCTGGACCACGTAATCCGGGAACAGATAGTATTTCAGGTAGGTATTTGGCATGGTGTCCGGATCCAGCGCCTGCACATCCTTCGCCTTAGCGAAGGTATCGTTCCAGCTCGCCTCCGTATGCGGGTCGTTCGATGGCGGCACATAACCATGCTTCGCCACGTATTCACGCAGCTTCGGCATCAAATCGTTACCCTGGAGATCTTCAATTGATGTCCACCAGCCAAAGTGGTTCAGCCCGTAGTAGCGCACGCGCATCTGTTTACGATCTTTAAGGCCGACGATCTGCGCCATCCGTCCTTCAATACCGATGGGCATATCGCAAATATTGAGGATTTTCGCATTTGGACGCAGTCTACGCGTGGCTTCAGCCACAATTGCCGCCGGGTTAGAGTAGTTAAGCATCCAGGCGTTTGGTGAATATTTTTCCATATAATCCACCAGTTCCAGCACACCGCCAATAGATCGCATGCCGTAGGCAATCCCGCCCGGCCCACAGGTTTCCTGGCCTAACACCCCGTGACGTAATGGGATTTTCTCGTCTTGTTCACGCATTGGGTATTTACCCACGCGGATATGTGCCATCACAAAATCAACATCGGTAAACGCAGTTTTGGGATCGGTGGTGTAACTAAACTCTATCTCCGGCGCCTGCTCTTTGAGGATGATTTTACACGCCTCGGCAATCACCTCCTGACGCGCGCCATCGTTGTCATAAAATTTCAGCGCACGAAGCGGGAAACGGTCCTGATTTGCCAGCAACATCAGCACGATGCCCGGCGTAAAGGTACTACCACCACCTGCGATAACCACTGAGAATTTTTTCATGATACTGCCTCCGTCATGGGGATCTGTTCGTTTGATAAAGTAGATTTCATTAGCGTTTCGAGCTGGTCGCGTACCTGAGGGACGTGTAAACCAACAATGACCTGAATACCATTGCCGCGACGCACAACACCGTGTGCACCCAGCGCTTTGAAGACGTCATCGCTTTGCGTTTTCGCCATGTCGTGAAGCGCAATCCGCAGGCGAGTGGCGCAGTTATTAATACTTTCGATATTGCCTGCGCCGCCTAACGCTTGCAGAAAACCGGCCGCCTGTCCCAGTTTGGTGTCTGGCGTAGCGGCGGTGGTTTGCCCACGCGCGGCTTTATAGTCAGCTTTGGTGTAGAGTTTGATTTCGCTGTCTTCCCGGCCCGGCGTTTTCAGGTTGAAGCGCAGGATCAGCGCGCGGAAGATGGTGAAATAGATCGTGGTAAAGGCCAGGCCAATCGCTATCTGGGTGAACATCATTCCGGCATGGTTGTGGAACATTGGGATCCAGTTTTGCGGTAAGAACTGGTCAAGCAGGCCGCCACCCATATTGCCTACCACGCCGCAGAGATACATTACCGTCGCCATGGAGGCCGCCAGCACGGCGTGTACAGCAAACAGCAAGGGTGAGATAAACAGGAAGGTGAACTCCAGCGGTTCGGTAATCCCAACCAACACAGCCGTTAGCGTAGCGGGGATCAATAATCCCGCCACCTTCACCCGGTTTTCCGGAGAGGCAGTGAAGTAAAGCGCCAGAGCAATACCTAATGAACCAAAGATTTTCGAATTGCCGTGCAGAGCAAAACCCCCTTCCGGGAACAGCGTTTTCAGCGACTCTGTGCTTTGGCTGAATTCCTGCAAGTGCTGCGCCCAGTAGACCTGGATGCCGCCTTCCACCGCCGCAGGGCCGAAGATAAATGGACCATAGACGAAGTGATGCAGCCCGGTCGGAATCAAAATACGCTCAAGGAAGGTATAAACCCATACCCCCAGCGCACCCGCAGAACGCAGAACGCAGAAAAGCTTGCAGAGATTCAATCCCCATCTGCACCTTTGGCCAACCCAGCAGCGTCAGCCAGGCACAGGGAATCATCACCAGGAAGGCAATGATCACCACAAACGATGTTCCCTGAAAAATACCGAGAAATACTGGCAAGGGTTTGTCGAAATAACGGTTATGCAAGGCAGTAACAATACCGGAAATGACAATGGCGCCGATGATGCTGGTATCTAGTGTTTTAATCCCGGCCATCATCGTTAAGCCGCTACCTGCCGTCGGGTCTGCGCTAAAATCCACGCCGAAGAAATCTCCCCAGGTCATGCCCATGGCATTGATGAAGTAATTCCACGTAAGAAAGCTGACCAGTACCGCCAGACAAGCGCGCCCCTGAGCCTGTTTCGCCAGACCGATCGGCAGACCAACGGCGAAAATCAGCGGCATATTGCGAAATACCGTCCAGCCACCTTCTTCGATGATATGAACGATTTGTGCGAACAAACTGTTGGGATCGGTAAGCGCTTCACCCACAAACAGCGGGTTGCGCAGCATAATAGCGATACCGACGACGATACCGGCAAAGGGAAACAGCAGCACCGGGGTGAACATCGCGCCGCCAAAGCGTTGTATTTGACTGAGCATTTTCACATCCTCATATAACAACCAGTAGGGGAGAGGCCTTTTTTGTAGTGATTGCTGGCCTGATACGAGAATAGAAAGTTGCGATCCTTCAGACATGGCATGCCGCTGCGATTCGTGATCGCTTTCATGGTTTTAATTTCGGCAATGAGGTCTACTTTTTACGTAAAAGTTAGACATCAAAAGGTTTATGGTGCAGTAATTAAAAGAAAAAAGAGGTCTGGTAGTGATCTACAAATCAATTGCGGAACGACTACGAATTCGCCTGAATTCTTCTGATTACAACATCGGTAGCCCGTTGCCTGGTGAAAAAAAGCTTGCCCAAGAGTTCGCGGTTTCACGAATGACGATCCGTAAAGCAATTGATATGTTGATTGGCTGGGGATTGGTCGTACGCCGTCATGGGAGTGGAACTTATGTGGCGCGCAAAGATGTCCATCATGAAACCACAAACCTGACCGGACTGGCGGAAGTACTGAAGCGACAAGGGAAAGAGGTCACCAGTGAAGTACTGGTATTTGAAGTGATGCCCGCACCACCAGCAATTGCCAGCCAACTGCGTATCCAGATTAATGAACGCATCTACTTCTCACGTCGCGTTCGCTATGTGGACGGCAAGCCGCTGATGCTTGAAGACAGCTACATGCCGGTAAAATTATTCCGTAATTTATCGCTGGCGCATCTGGAAGGGTCAAAATTCGATTACATCGAGAAAGAGTGCGGAATAACTATCAGCGGCAACTATGAAAGTCTGACTCCCGTTCTTGCCGATAAGCAGCTTTCCGCGCAGATGAACGTACCTGAACAGACGCCATTGCTGCGGATTACCTCACTGTCCTACAGCGATAGCGGGGAGTTTTTGAATTATTCGGTGATGTTCAGAAACGCCAGCGAGTACCAGGTGGACTACCACTTACGGCGCGTCCACCCAGACTCAGCCTGACTAACCCATCCCCCAAAAAATCACCGCCAGCAGTTGCGGCGTGATAATTCGCAGGAACATCACTAGCGGATAAACGGTCGCATACGAAAGCGCCGCTGCCCCGCTGGTGGCATGCAGGTTGTTAGCAAATGCCAGTGCAGGCGGATCGGTCATTGAGCCAGCCAGCATGCCGCACAGCGTCAGGTAGTTCATTTTGACGAAAATCCTCGCCAGCAGCCCCACGGTAATCAGCGGAATCGCGGTGATGAAAATACCGTAGCCCACCCAGCTCAGGCCATCTCCCTGCGTCAGGGTATGAACAAAATCACCGCCTGACTTCAGACCAACCACTGCGAGAAACAGCACGATACCCAACTCTCGCAGCGCCAGGTTAGCGCTGGGGGGCATAAACCAATACAGCTTACCAATGCTGCCAATACGCCCCAGGATCAACGCCATAATCAGCGGCCCACCGGCCAGCCCCAGTTTTAGCGCCACCGGGAACCCCGGAATGAATAGCGGGATTGAACCCAGCAGAACACCCAGCCCGATCCCGATAAATACCGGCAGCATCTGCACCTGCTGCAGTTTTTGTTGGGCGTTACCCACCACATTGGCAACAGTATCAATCGAGGAAGGTCGGCCGACCAGATTGAGGATGTCGCCAAACTGCAGGCTGGCGTCGCTGCTGGCTACCAGCTCAACCCCCGCACGGTTCAGACGGGAGATAACCACGTCGTAACGTTCTTTGAAATGCAGGTCGCGGATTCGTTTCCCCAGCACCTGTTCGTTGGTCACCACCACGCGCTCAACGCGTAAATCGGTACCTCGCGTCGACAGCGATGTGTCCACCTCCTGCCCAATCACTACCTGCGCGTTGTGCAGATCAGCAGGCTGACCAACCAGGTGTAGCAGGTCACCCATCTGAATAATCGTCCCCGGCGACGGCACCATCAATGTTTCTTCACGTTTCAAACGTGAGCAGATGATTTTGTCGCTGTTCAGGATTGGGACATCCTGAATCGCCATATTGTTGAGGTTCGGGTTTTCCACACGGATATTCATCGTCTGAATCAGCGCGTGTCCGTTGGTCAGCGTGGATTCATGCTGATGGGCTTCGGCATCGACGTTAACGCGAAAAATTAGGCGCATCAGCCACATAGTGAGCAAAATACCGCAGATACCAAAAGGATAAGCCATGGCATAGCTCATCCCCATCTGATCCACCACATCAACAGGAGTACCCAGATCGCGCAGAATCTGCTGCCCCGCGCCTAACGCCGGAGTATTGGTGACCGCACCGGAAAAAATGCCCAGCACCACGGGAAGGGGAATGGCAAAAATCTTATGCAGGATCGCGGTGACCAGGCCACCCATGATAACAATCAGCACGGCAAACAGATTCAGCCGCAGGCCCGAAACGCGCAGTGACGCAAAAAAGCCCGGCCCCACCTGAATACCGATGGTGTAGACGAAAAGAATCAGGCCAAATTCCTGAATAAAATGCAGCATGTCGCCGCTCAGGGTCATCCCTGCCTGATCGACAAAATGCCCGACAATAATACCGCCGAACAGCACGCCTCCGATGCCAAAACCAACACCACGTATTTTTATGTTGCCGATCCATAATCCGACAACTGCCACCATTGCCAGAACGCTGACCGTCAATGCTATATCACTCATTTTCCTGTTCCCTGTGAATAACATTTTATTTAACGAGGATTATGACTGAACCGTTCAGGCATGAATGCAGAGTGGCGCACATTATCATGCTACAAAGCGCCCAGGAGCGCTTGAGAAGGGCGTTCTTTACTGTTTTTCTTCACGTCGATTTGAAATTGCTGAATGCTTTTTTCTGGCAATGGCAGCGCTTCCGGCATCCTGCCCTCCCAGATAATAGTTTCATGTGGGCTGACGCACAAAAAAGCCCCGTCATTTCTGGCGGGGCAAAGGCATGGAGCTATTTAACTGTCTAATGCGGGACGTTCGCTGATGGCGATACGTTGTGGAGCGATGGTTTCAGGTTCATTCCGGGTCAAATCGATATGCAGCAAGCCGTTAGTGAAGCTTGCGCCGGAGACTTCCATATTTTCAGCCAGCGTAAAGCTCAGGCTGAACGGCTGAGTGACCAGCCCCTGATGCAACCATTTGGTCTCTTTTTCCGGCTGCTGCGGCGTACCTTTCACGGTCAGGCGTGTGCCTTCCAGTTGAATATCCAGATCTTCCTGGCGGAAACCGGCTAACGCAAGGGTAATGCGGTAGTGGTTATCATCGCTCTTTTCGATGTTATAAGGCGGGAAGCTCTGGCTTTCGCCCGTGTTTTGCAAGGCATTGGCCAGTTTGTCAAAACCGATCCATTGACGCAGCAGTGGGGATAAATCGTAGTTACGCATAATAATCTCCTTCTAAGAAGCGAGTAAGTACCTTTTGGCTCCCTGACGGCAAGCCGATTGCTTAGCAGGGCCGCCTGAAGCGGCCCACAGAATTAGTTGATTTCGATGCGGCGCGGCTTATTCGCCTCGGGAATCACGCGTTCGAGATCGATATACAGCAGACCATTCACCAGGTTCGCGCCGCGAACATGAATGTTCTCCGCTAACTGGAACTTACGTTCGAAGTTGCGCTCGGCAATCCCCTGATACAGGTAAGTACGTTCTTTTTGATCGTCCGCATGGGCACCTTTCACCACCAGCAGATTGTCCTGGGCAGTAATTTCCAGTTCGCTTTCAGCAAAACCAGCAACGGCAATCGCAATTCGGTAATGGTTTTCGTCTACCAGCTCAACGTTATACGGAGGGTAGCCGCCATTGCTCTGGCCCTGATTGTTTTCCAGCAGGTTAAACAGGCGATCAAAACCAATAGCAGAACGGTACAGTGGGGATAAATCAAAGTTACGCATAATCAATAGCTCCTGAAATCAGCGAGAATAATAGACCTTCCATCATGGACAGGTCAGGTAGCCAGGACACCCATCAGGCATGCCCTTCATTTGTCTACACTCTAAAAATGGGTCTTAATACAAACTTTTCAAGCGTATTCATCTGACTTTTTTTGCAGTTTGTTGTCTATTGCATACACTGGTGGGAGCAGTTGTTATCGTTAAATCGCGATAGCCGCCACAGTGTGACGAAATGGTGATGTTATTTTCGCAACGGATCGCTTTAACTCACCATGCAAACACAATAAATACAGATGAAAAAAATGATGATAAAAAAAATGTTGGTAACACTGACAATGTGCAGCGGGATGGCGTTTGTGAGCGGCTGTTCCAGCATTATGTCGCATACCGGAGGCAAAGAAGGGACGTATCCTGGCACGCGCGCCAGCGCCACAATGATTAGCGAAAGTGATACAAACTGGGGAACCAAGTCACTGGCGATTCTGGATATGCCGTTTACCGCAGTACTGGATACAGTATTACTTCCGTGGGATCTCTTTCGCAAAGATAACTCGGTGAGATCCCGTGTAGAAAAAAGCGAGGAGAGAACGCAGGCCGCGAACGCCGTTATCCCTCCGGCTGAAATGCCTGCTCCTTAAGCTAACGCCCAGTCTCTGTTACCCACAACTGGCGGAAACCCTCGACGTCTTCCATCCACGCAACCTGTCGACCATCAGGAGAGAAGATGATCGCATCGCCCGATGGTGGGTTGCCGTGACGGTCCGTTAGAAAATCAACCTCTCCCGTCTGAGCATCACAACAAGCAATTTTGTTATCCAGTACAAACCCCAGCCATTTCCCTGACGGATGCCAGTTGAATGCTGACTGAATATCCGTGGCGCAGCGGGTAAGCTGACGCGGTTCTCCTCCTTGTGGGGAAATCAGCCACAGTTGCACAATGCCGACGTCATCACGCATTAAAAATGCAATCTCAGATGCCTTTGGATTACTGCGCACCCAATGGCGCGGCTGATTTACCAGACCGGGAAAGGCGCGCGCATGAGTAAACGTCAGGCGGCGTTGATTAATACCGAATGGCGGCGCAGGCATTGTCGCCTCAGTGCCCTCCAGCGGAGCGTCGCCCGGCTGTTTCCAGCCGCTTTCATCCTGAGGTAAATCAACAATAAATAACTCCGGCACTTTCTCGCCCGTGACTGATAACGTATCACCGATAAACGCCAGTCTGTTTTCCCCTACCCAGCCCTCTTCATAGGCGCGGTTAATCTTATCGCTACCCGGTTTAGGCGTGGGTGTCGTCTGGGTTACCAGCACGCACCAATGGCTCCCGCTGTACTCACGGGGATGCTGCGCGGAGACCGTCACCGGACCATAGGGCGCAGCCACACCGACATTGCGTAGATCCAGCGCCGGTGAGCGCTCATGCAGCACATGGTCGTTATAGGTGAAACTGACAAACTCGCCGCTCGGGCTAAATACATGCACATGACTACCGCCACGCAGCGCGCCCGGCGTATATGGGGCGGTAATATCCATCGCATCCAGATTCTCCACTTTTGCCTGCGTAGCTATCACCCCACGCCGATGATGGAAGTCGTAATGCCATGTTTCATCAGGATTTTCAGGCCCATGAATAAACACATATTTTTCCAACTTTGGATGAACGGTCACCACGCCAACGTGCGATCCCTGCATGGCCCGATAAATCACCTCCAGCTCGCCAGTATGAATATTGACGCGCTCAATTGTGTCGCCGGTAAAGGAGGCACCGGAAGGGCGCACATCAAAAACCAGCCACTGGCTGTCCGGTGTCCAGGTATTGATATTGGTAAGCTGATGATTACGCGGCGTAAAGGTGATTTGCTTCATGGAATGCCCTGATACAAGACGATTTCAGCAATCATACTTCACAAGCACTTCACTTTCAGGCTTTAGCGTATCGCCATCTTCATTTTTGCGGACAGAAAGATGGAACATTTTGACGTAGCCATTATCGGGTTAGGCCCGGCAGGCGCAGCGCTGGCACGGCAGTTGAGTGGAAAAATGCGCGTGATCGCGTTGGATAAAAAACACCAGTGCGGCAACGAAGGTTTCACCAAACCCTGCGGCGGTCTGTTGGCCCCGGATGCCCAGCGTTCGTTTATCCGCGACGGGATAACCTTACCCGTTGATGTCATCGCTAACCCACAAATATTTAGCGTTAAAACGGTTGATGTTGCAGCCTCTTTGACGCGTAACTACCAGCGTAGCTACATTAATATCAACCGCCATGCTTTTGATTTATGGCTTAAATCTCTCATTCCTGATGATGTACAGGTGTACCACGACAGCCTGTGTCGGAAAATCTGGCGCGAGGGCGATAAATGGCATGTCATCTTCCGCGCCGACGGTTGGGAGCAGCAGATCACCGCGCGTTATCTGGTGGGAGCCGACGGCGCGAACTCATTGGTACGCCGTCATCTCTATCCCAGGCACCAGATCCGTAAATATGTTGCTATTCAACAATGGTTTGCGGAAAAGCATCCCGTCCCGTTCTATTCCTGCATTTTTGATAACGACGCAACCGACTGTTATTCCTGGAGTATCAGCAAAGATGGCTATTTTATCTTTGGCGGTGCCTACCCGATGAAGGACGGCCAGGCGCGCTTTGACGCGCTGAAAGCGAAGATGGAAGCGTTCCAATTTCAGTTCGGCAAACCGGTGAAAAGTGAAAAATGTACGGTGCTGTTTCCTTCACGCTGGAAAGACTTCGTCTGTGGCAAGGACAACGCATTTTTGATTGGCGAAGCGGCCGGTTTTATCAGCGCCAGCTCACTGGAGGGGATTAGCTATGCGCTGGACAGCGCGGAGGCGCTCAAATCTGTATTGTTGCGGGATGCACCAGATATGAATCACGCTTACCGCAAAGCCACCCGCAAGTTACGTCTCAAACTGTTTGGCAAGATCCTGAAAAGTCGGGCCCTGACGTCGGCGTTTTCCCGTAAATGGATAATGCGCAGCGGCGTGGCGCATATTCCTCAAGGTGACCACTCAGTATCACAACTAATTGCTGAAACAGGGCAAATGCGCCAAGGCATTTGCCCATAACATCTTATTTCAGCGCAAACTTCTCAATGGCATACGCGACGCCATCTTCAAGGTTAGATTTCGTCACAAAGTTGGCGATTTCTTTGACTGATCCAATAGCGTTGTCCATGGCAACGCCCACGCCTGCGTATTCAATCATCGCGATGTCGTTTTCCTGATCGCCAATCGCCATCACCTCTTCGGCTTTTATACCCAACGCATCGGCCAGCGATTTCACGCCAGTCCCTTTATTGACGCGTTTATCGAGGATTTCGAGGAAATACGGCGCACTTTTCAGCACGGTGTACTTCTCTTTTACTTCCGCAGGTATGCGTGAGATAGCTTTATCGAGGATCTCCGGCTCGTCAATCATCATCACTTTCAGGAACTGGGTTGCGGGATCCATTTTCTCGGCTTCACAGAACACCAGCGGAATCGTCGCAACAAACGATTCATGTACCGTGTAGTAGCTGATATCACGGTTCGCGGTATACAGCGTGTTGCGATCGAGTGCGTGGAAATGCGAGCCAACGTCCCGGGAGAGCTGCTCCAGATAACGATAATCATCATAGCTCAACGCGGTTTGCGCGACAGTACTGCCATCCCCTGCTTTCTGCACTAGCGCGCCATTGTAGGTAATGCAGTAGTCACCGGGTTCTTCCATATGCAATTCTTTCAGATAGCTGTGGACGCCGGCATACGGGCGCCCCGTGGTCAGCACCACATTTACGCCACGCGCGCGCGCTGCGGCAATCGCCGTTTTGACCGCGGGTGAAATGGTGTGATCGGGCAGCAGAAGTGTGCCATCCATGTCGATAGCAATAAGTTTGATAGCCATGAGTTCCCCGGATTAAATGAGTCCGTCCTCATGCTAACGCGATTCCGCTCAAAAAACAGCTACGAAAAGGGGGATAGAAAGGGGAATCGAGATTCCCCTTTTGCAGGACGGTTGTAGACCTGGGTGCAAGTTAGATATCGATGTTCGCCGCTTTCAGGGCGTTTTCTTCGATAAACGCGCGACGCGGTTCAACGGCATCGCCCATCAGCGTAGTGAAGAGCTGGTCGGCGGCAATCGCATCCTTCACGGTAACGCGCAGCATACGACGGCTTTCCGGATCCATGGTGGTTTCCCACAGCTGATCCGGGTTCATCTCGCCCAGACCTTTATAACGCTGGATAGCGAGGCCGCGACGTGACTCTTTCTGCAGCCATTCCAGCGCCTGCTCAAAGCTGGCAACCGGCTGGCGGCGCTCGCCACGTTCGATAAACGCATCGTCTTCGATCAGCCCGCGCAGCTTCTCACCGAGCGTACAAATACGACGGTATTCGCCACCGGTCACAAACTCGTGATCCAGAATATAGTCGGTATCCACACCGTGAGTACGGACGCGCACAATCGGCTCAAACAGGTTCTGCTCTGCGTTGTGGTGGATATCAAACTTCCACAGGCTGCCGTGCTGTTCTTTTTCGTTCAGCTCGGTAATCAACGAATTAACCCAGCGGGTAACGGTCTGCTCGTTCGCCAAATCAGCTTCCGGCAGCGTCGGTTGATAAACCAGTTCTTTCAGCAGCGCTTTCGGGAAACGACGTTCCATACGGCCAATCATTTTCTGCGTCGCGTTGTATTCAGAAACCAGTTTTTCTAACGACTCACCTGAAAGAGCAGGTGCGCTGGCATTAGTGTGTAGCGTTGCGCCATCCAGAGCGATAGAAATTTGGTACTGATCCATCGCTTCGTCATCTTTAATGTACTGTTCCTGCTTACCTTTTTTCACTTTGTACAGCGGTGGCTGTGCAATGTAAACGTGGCCGCGTTCCACGATTTCCGGCATCTGACGATAGAAGAAGGTCAACAGCAGCGTACGAATATGCGAGCCGTCGACGTCCGCATCGGTCATGATGATGATGCTGTGATAACGCAGTTTGTCCGGGTTGTACTCGTCACGACCGATGCCACAGCCGAGCGCGGTGATCAGCGTTGCCACTTCCTGAGAAGAGAGCATTTTATCAAAGCGCGCTTTCTCGACGTTGAGGATTTTACCCTTCAGCGGCAGAATCGCCTGGTTTTTACGGTTACGGCCCTGCTTCGCAGAACCGCCCGCGGAGTCCCCTTCCACAAGGTACAGTTCGGACAGCGCCGGGTCGCGTTCCTGACAGTCCGCCAGCTTGCCCGGCAGACCCGCTAAGTCCAGCGCGCCTTTACGACGGGTCATTTCACGCGCGCGACGTGCCGCTTCACGGGCACGTGCAGCATCAATAATTTTGCCAACGACGATTTTCGCGTCAGACGGGTTTTCCAGCAGGTATTCGCTCAGCAGTTCGTTCATCTGCTGTTCTACCGCCGATTTCACCTCAGAGGAGACCAGCTTGTCTTTGGTCTGTGAGGAGAACTTCGGATCCGGTACTTTCACGGAAACAACGGCAATCAGGCCTTCACGGGCATCGTCACCAGTGGCGCTGACTTTAGCTTTTTTGCTGTAGCCTTCTTTATCCATGTAGGCGTTCAGGGTACGGGTCATCGCCGCACGGAAGCCTGCCAGGTGAGTACCGCCGTCACGCTGCGGAATGTTGTTGGTGAAGCAGTAGATGTTTTCCTGGAAACCATCGTTCCACTGCAGCGCAACTTCAACGCCAATACCGTCTTTTTCGGTGGAGAAGTAGAAGATATTCGGGTGGATCGGCGTTTTGTTTTTGTTGAGGTATTCAACAAACGCCTTAATGCCGCCTTCGTAGTGGAAATGGTCTTCTTTACCGTCGCGCTTGTCGCGCAGACGAATGGAGACGCCGGAGTTCAGGAACGACAGCTCGCGCAGACGCTTAGCCAGAATCTCATATTCAAACTCAACGACATTGGTAAAGGTTTCGTGGCTTGGCCAGAAACGTACCTGAGTACCCGTCGCTTCTGTTTCGCCGGTTACCGCCAGCGGCGCCTGCGGCACACCGTGCACGTAAGTTTGCTGATGCACTTTGCCTTCACGACGAATCACCAGCTCCAGTTTCTGTGACAGGGCGTTTACTACGGACACACCTACGCCGTGCAGACCACCGGAAACTTTATAGGAGTTATCATCGAATTTACCGCCTGCGTGCAGAACGGTCATGATAACTTCCGCCGCCGAAACGCCCTCTTCCGGGTGAATACCGGTTGGGATACCACGGCCATCATCGGTAACGGACACGGAGTTGTCAGCGTGAATCGTTACAACGATATCTTTACAGTGACCCGCGAGCGCTTCGTCGATAGCGTTATCTACCACCTCGAATACCATGTGGTGCAGACCGGTGCCGTCATCCGTGTCGCCGATATACATACCCGGGCGCTTACGCACCGCATCCAGTCCTTTCAGGACTTTGATACTGGAGGAGTCATAAGAATTCGACATCAACGTTTCTCGCTCATTTAAACTTGGGTTAATCCGTTATTTTACCCTTTTCCACGGTGAACATCTTCGAATTTTTGTCCGACATGTCCAGAACGTGTTCAGCGCTGATTGCGCTGACAAAGACCTGAGATTGCGTCGCTTTTAAGCGGCTGGCTAACAGCCCACGACGGGCATCATCAAGTTCAGAGGCAAAATCATCTATCAGGTAGAGACACCGCCGCCCACTTTCGCGGGTGAGGAACTCCCCTTGCGCCAGACGTAAGGCGCACATCAGCAGCTTTAGCTGCCCACGCGACAACGTGTCTTCCACCGGCGCACCGTCAGCGCGAATGCGAAAATCCGCTTTGTGCGGACCGTGCGCGGTGTAAGTCAACATGCGATCGCGTTCAAAACTGCGTTCCAGCACTTCGGCATAATCGGTCTCTTTCTCCCAGCCGCGCTGGAATGAGAAGGAGAGAGAAAACTCGGGTAGAAACTGCTGACAGGTATCCGCCATATCCTGCGCGATACCGGCGCTGTACTCCGCGCGCCAGGTGCTGATTTGTTCCGCCAGCGGGATCAGTTCTTTATCCCACGGACGCAGTTGCTCATAACGACTCACCTGGCGCAGGGCTGCGTTGCGCTGCTTGAGCAGTCGCTTCAGATTGCTCCAGGCGGTGAAAAATCCGGCTTCATTGTGAAAGCATCCCCAGTCAAGGAATGCTCTTCTGTATTTGGGGCCGCCATTGAGTAAAGTAAACCCCTCTGGCGTGATCAGCTGCATCGGCATCAGGTGCGCCAGTTCCGCGACCTTGTGCCCGTCAGTGCCGTCAATGCGCACTTTGCTGTCGCCCAGTTTGTCTTTCGTCAGGCCAATCGATGTCTCACGCTCTTCCCCCTGCAAACGCCCGTGTAAAACAAACGACTCCTGCTCGTGGCGAATTACGCGGCCAATCTGCAAACTGCGAAACGCCCGACCGTGGCCGAGCGTATAGATGGCTTCCAGCACGCTGGTTTTGCCGCTGCCGTTCGCGCCAACCAGGAAGTTAAAGCCAGGGGATAAAGCGAGATCCGCGCTTTCGATATTGCGAAAGTCGCGGATCAACAGACGGGTGAGCGACATTACAGTCTCATTGGCATAACAACATAAGCCGCGCTCTGGCTGGCAGCATCTTCAATCTGTACGCTCGATACGGAATCGGTCAGCAGAATACGAACGTTCTCGCACTTCAGCGCGTTCAGTACGTCCAGTACGTAGCTAACGTTAAAACCGATTTCCAGTTCAGTGCCAGGATAGGAGACATCCAGAATTTCTTCCGCTTCTTCCTGCTCCGGGTTGTTGGCGGTGATTTTCAGCTGGTTTTCACTGACATACAGACGCACGCCGCGGAATTTCTCGTTAGAGAGGATCGCCGCACGAGCAAATGCCTGTTTGAGGATATCGCAACCGGCTTCCAGATGTTTGTCCGGATTCTTCGGCAATACGCGGCGATAATCCGGGAAACGGCCATCAACCAGCTTGGAGGTAAAGATGAAGTCACCCACGTGCGCACGAATGTTGTTGCTGCCAATCTGCACGCGCAGCGGGTTGTCGCCGCCGTCGAGCATACGCATCAGTTCAATTACGCCTTTACGCGGAACGATCACCGAATGGCTGGGTAACTGCTGACCGACAGGCATTGAACAGACCGCCAGGCGGTGACCGTCGGTCGCCACGGTACGCAGCTCTTCCCCTTCGGTTTCAAACAGCATGCCGTTTAAGTAGTAACGCACGTCCTGATGCGCCATCGAAAACTGCGTGGCTTCAATCAGGCGCTTCATCGTGGCCTGCGGCAAAGTGAATTCGACTTCGCTCTGCCAGTCGTCCAGATTCGGGAAGTCGGCGGCAGGCAGCGTAGACAGGGAGAAACGGCTGCGGCCAGACCGCACCAACATGCGATCGCCTTCCAGTTGAACGGCAATTTCCGCGCCTTCCGGCAACCCACGGCAAATATCGAAGAATTTACGCGCCGGAACGGTGGTCGCACCAGGTTCATGAGGCTGGATCAGCGCCACGCGCGCCACCATCTCCATTTCGAGATCGGTACCGGTCAGAGAAAGCGCACCGTCAGCAACCTGCAGCAGCAGATTTCCGAGAATAGGCAGTGTAGGACGTCCACCCAGCGGGCCGCTGACCTGCTGAAGCGGTTTTAATAAATGTTCACGTTCAACGGTAAATTTCATAGCGTCACGAAGATAATGTTCTGATTAAATTGGAGAAATCTTCTTTAATATCATGGCTTTCTTCACGCAACTGCTCAATCTTGCGACAGGCATGAAGCACGGTAGTATGGTCACGCCCACCAAACGCGTCGCCAATTTCCGGCAGACTGTGGTTAGTGAGCTCTTTTGCCAGCGCCATCGCCATCTGGCGCGGACGAGCTACCGAGCGAGATCGACGCTTAGAAAGCAGATCCGCAATTTTGATTTTGTAATACTCCGCCACCGTCTTCTGAATATTGTCGATGGTGACCAGCTTTTCCTGCAAAGCCAGCAGATCGCGCAACGCTTCGCGCACGAAATCGATGGTAATCGCCCGGCCGGTAAAATTAGCGTTGGCGATCACGCGGTTCAGTGCGCCTTCCAGCTCACGTACGTTAGAGCGTAGACGCTTGGCAATAAAGAACGCCACTTCACCCGGCAGACGAATGTCGTTTTCGTCGGCTTTTTTCATCAGGATCGCGACGCGCGTTTCCAGCTCAGGCGGCTCGATCGCAACAGTCAGTCCCCAGCCGAAGCGGGATTTCAGACGATCTTCAACGCCGTTGATCTCTTTCGGATAGCGATCCGAAGTCAGGATGATCTGCTGATTGCCTTCCAGCAGGGCGTTAAAGGTGTGGAAAAACTCTTCCTGCGATCGTTCTTTATTCGCGAAGAATTGGATATCGTCAATCAGCAGCGCATCCACGGAACGGTAGTAGCGTTTAAACTCTTCGATCGCGTTGTTTTGCAGGGCCTTAACCATGTCCTGCACAAAACGTTCGGAGTGCATATACACCACTTTCGCGTTTGGCTTACGCGCCATAATACCGTTACCGACAGCGTGCAGCAGGTGGGTTTTACCCAGACCCGTACCGCCATAAAGAAATAACGGATTGTAGGCGCCACCAGGATTGTCCGCCACCTGACGTGCCGCCGCGCGCGCCAGTTGGTTAGATTTACCTTCAACGAAGTTATCAAACGTATGTTTGACGTTGACGTTAGAACGATAGGTAGGTTCTGCCGGTGCCGGGACGTTATCCCAGCCTGAGCGCGCCGCCGGAGCGGCACGTTGCGGTTGCACTTGCTGAGCCACGTAAGCGGGCGCAACAACGTTGTTCACCGGCGTTTTCAGCGTTTGCGTGACGGGTTTAGTACCGACTTCAAAGCGCAGCTGCGGGGCATCCGCTCCACAGAAGTTATTGAGTAATCCATTAATATTATTAAGGTATTTATCCCTTACCCAATCAAGCACGAAACGGTTTGGCGCATACAAAGCCAGCGTGTTATCGCTCAGTTCCGCCTGCAACGGGCGTATCCACATACTGAACTCTGTGGCTGGTAACTCATCCTGCAATCGGGCAAGACACTGCTGCCAAAGCGAAAGTGACACGGCGGACTCCACTCGAACAAAAGTCGATAAATGACAAAGGCTGAAACATTCATGATTGTTGACGCACATCGACAAGACCCTATGCAAAGGGTGACGTGCGAATTGCTATCTGCAATTTTTACCCGATCAGGATCCATTGAAACGATCAGGACCGCGGATCATAGCGTAAACTGAGAAAGAGATCTTCTGTTTCTCACAGATTCTTCCCGATTTATCCACAGGATGATCCAGAATCGGCTAAGTGTAAACGATCCTGGAGAAGTGCTGCAGGTTTTAGCGCGCATATTGAAAAAATTAATGAGTAAAGATGCTTTACTGCTTAAACGATCTAATAAAGATCCCGAGCGATCCTTGCGCTTTATCCGCCAGCCCGTATAATTCTTACCCCCAGCGAGTAACGGTCGCCTTACGGCGTCAACGCTGCCTGTTTTATACGCGAAACCATGCGGAAAAAAGCGGGAAATAAGGAAAGAGAATTGACTCCGGAGTGTACAATTATTACAATCCGGCCTCTTTAATCACCCACACTGTGGCGTAAGTCGTTCGAAATTCGTTCGGGTATACGCAAAAGTCAGTGAATTTATTCAAGTTTAGGTAGAAATCGCCATGAAACGCACTTTTCAACCGTCTGTACTGAAGCGCAACCGTTCTCACGGCTTCCGTGCTCGTATGGCTAATAAAAATGGTCGTCAGGTTCTGGCACGTCGTCGTGCTAAAGGCCGTTCTCGTCTGACCGTTTCTAAGTAATAAAAGCTAGCCCCTGAGTGGTTAAGCTCGCATTTCCCAGGGAGTTACGTTTGTTAACTCCCACTCATTTCACATTCGTCTTCCAGCAGCCACAACGGGCTGGCACGCCGCAAATCACCATCCTCGGCCGCCTGAATTCGCTGGGGCATCCCCGTATCGGTCTTACCGTCGCCAAGAAAAACGTTAAACGCGCGCATGAACGCAATCGGATTAAACGTCTGACACGTGAAAGCTTTCGTTTACGTCAGCACGAACTTCCAGCAATGGATTTCGTGGTGGTGGCGAAAAAAGGGGTTGCTGACCTCGATAACCGTGCTCTCTCGGAAGCGTTGGAAAAATTATGGCGTCGCCATTGTCGCCTGGCTCGCGGGTCCTGATAGCCCTTATTCGGGTCTATCAACGCCTGATCAGTCCGCTGCTTGGGCCGCATTGCCGTTTCACTCCAACCTGCTCGAGCTACGGAATTGAGGCATTGCGCAGGTTTGGAGTGATAAAAGGCAGTTGGTTGACGGTGAAACGCGTATTAAAATGCCACCCTTTACACCCTGGTGGTGACGATCCCGTCCCGCCCGGACCATTTGATACCAGAGAACACTAACGATGGATTCGCAACGCAATCTTTTAGTCATCGCTTTGCTGTTCGTGTCTTTCATGATCTGGCAAGCCTGGGAGCAGGATAAAAACCCGCAACCTCAGGCCCAACAGACCACGCAGACAACGACCACCGCAGCGGGTAGCGCCGCAGACCAGGGCGTACCGGCCAGTGGCCAGGGGAAACTGATTACGGTTAAAACTGACGTGCTTGATCTGACCATCAACACCCGTGGTGGTGATGTGGAACAGGCTTCACTGCCAGCTTACCCGAAAGAACTCGGTTCTACCGAACCGTTCCAGTTACTGGAAACCACGCCACAGTTCATCTACCAGGCACAGAGTGGCCTGACAGGTCGTGACGGCCCGGATAACCCGGCTAACGGCCCGCGTCCGCTGTACAACGTCGAAAAAGACGCGTTTGTACTGGCTGACGGTCAGAACGAACTGCAGATCCCGATGACCTATACTGACGCAGCGGGTAACACATTCACTAAAACGTTTGTACTCAAGCGCGGTGAATATGCTGTCAACGTTAACTACAGCGTGCAGAACGCCGGCGAAAAACCGCTGGAAGTCTCCACCTTTGGTCAGCTGAAGCAATCCATCAATCTGCCATCTCATCGCGACACTGGTAGCAGCAACTTTGCGCTGCACACCTTCCGTGGCGCGGCGTACTCCACGCCGGATGAAAAGTATGAGAAATACAAATTCGACACCATTGCTGAAAACGAAAACCTGAACGTCAATGCTAAAGACGGCTGGGTCGCAATGCTGCAACAGTATTTCGCAACGGCATGGGTTCCGCGTAACGACGGCACCAACAACTTCTATACCGCTAACCTGGGTAACGGCATTGCCGCTATCGGCTATAAATCACAGCCGGTACTGGTTCAGCCTGGCCAGACTGGCGCGATGACCAGCACCCTGTGGGTCGGCCCGGAAATTCAGGATAAAATGGCGGCAGTTGCACCGCACCTGGATCTGACCGTGGATTACGGCTGGTTGTGGTTCATCTCTCAGCCGCTGTTCAAACTGCTGAAGTGGATCCATAGCTTCCTGGGTAACTGGGGCTTCTCCATCATCGTTATCACCTTTATCGTTCGTGGCATCATGTACCCGCTGACCAAAGCGCAGTACACCTCCATGGCGAAGATGCGTATGCTGCAGCCGAAGATTCAGGCTATGCGTGAGCGTCTGGGCGATGACAAACAGCGTCAGAGCCAGGAAATGATGGCCCTGTACAAAGCTGAGAAGGTTAACCCGCTGGGCGGCTGCTTCCCGCTGATCATCCAGATGCCAATCTTCCTGGCGTTGTACTACATGCTGATGGGCTCCATTGAACTGCGTCATGCGCCGTTCGCTCTGTGGATCCATGACCTGTCTGCACAGGACCCGTACTACATCCTGCCGATCCTGATGGGCGTGACGATGTTCTTCATTCAGAAGATGTCTCCGACCACCGTGACCGACCCGATGCAGCAGAAGATCATGACCTTTATGCCGGTCATCTTCACCGTGTTCTTCCTGTGGTTCCCGTCAGGTCTGGTGCTGTACTATATCGTCAGCAACCTGGTAACCATTATTCAGCAGCAGCTGATTTACCGTGGTCTGGAGAAACGTGGCCTGCATAGCCGCGAGAAGAAAAACTCCTGATATTAGTCGCAGGGGCGTTGGCTGCATTTGCTTGCCGCCTTCCTGCAACTTGAATTATTTCGAGTATTCACGGTAAAGTTAATGCCAGAGAAGGCGGTCGTTAGACCGCCTTTTTTACATTTACAAGAGAGCTATCATGAACCATAACGACACCATCGTCGCTCAGGCCACCCCTCCGGGACGTGGTGGCGTGGGTATCCTGCGCATCTCCGGCCTGAAGGCGCGCGAGGTTGCAGAAACCGTACTGGGGAAACTACCAAAACCGCGCTATGCCGACTATCTGCCGTTTAAAGACGCGGATGGCAGCACGCTGGATCAGGGAATTGCCCTGTGGTTCCCCGGTCCGAACTCCTTTACCGGTGAAGATGTTTTAGAGCTTCAGGGCCACGGCGGTCCGGTGATTCTCGATCTGCTGCTTAAACGTATTCTGATCATTCCCGGGCTGCGCATTGCCAGACCGGGTGAATTCTCCGAGCGTGCGTTTCTCAATGATAAGCTTGATCTGGCCCAGGCAGAGGCAATTGCCGACCTGATCGATGCCAGTTCAGAGCAAGCCGCTCGCTCGGCGCTGAACTCGTTGCAGGGCGCATTTTCTGCACGGGTAAATCATCTTGTGGAAGCGCTCACTCACCTGCGCATCTACGTGGAAGCGGCGATCGACTTTCCGGATGAAGAAATCGACTTCCTGTCTGATGGCAAGATTGAAGCGCAGCTCAACAACGTTATCAGCGATCTCGATGCTGTTCGTGCCGAAGCGCGTCAGGGCAGCCTGCTGCGCGAAGGGATGAAGGTGGTCATTGCCGGTCGCCCAAATGCCGGGAAATCAAGCCTACTGAACGCGCTGGCAGGTCGTGAGGCGGCCATTGTGACCGACATTGCGGGTACGACTCGCGACGTACTGCGTGAGCATATTCATATCGACGGTATGCCGCTGCACATCATCGACACTGCCGGTCTGCGCGATGCCAGCGATGAAGTTGAACGCATTGGTATCGAACGCGCGTGGCAGGAAATTGAACAGGCCGACCGCGTTCTGTTTATGGTTGATGGCACCACCACCGACGCCGTGGACCCGGCTGACATCTGGCCAGACTTTATTGCCCGCCTGCCAGCCAAACTGCCGATTACCGTGGTGCGTAACAAAGCGGATATTACCGGTGAGACGCTGGGCCTTAGCGAAGTAAATGGCCACTCACTGGTTCGCCTATCCGCGCGTACCGGTGAAGGCGTTGACGTGCTGCGTAACCATCTCAAACAGAGCATGGGCTTTGAAACCAATATGGAAGGCGGCTTCCTGGCGCGCCGTCGTCACCTGCAGGCGCTGGCAGAAGCGGCGGAGCATCTCGAGCAGGGTAAAGCCCAACTGCTCGGAGCATGGGCCGGAGAATTGCTGGCAGAGGAACTACGTCTGGCGCAGCAGAACCTCAGTGAGATCACCGGGGAATTTACCTCCGACGATCTGCTGGGAAGGATTTTCTCCAGCTTCTGTATTGGCAAGTAACGTTGTGTTGCCCGGTGGTGCGATGCCTACCGGGCCTACAGTACCCGTAAGTCGGATAAAGCAAAGCGGCTATCCGGCTACAAGTAATTTCCCATATGGAAATCACTGTTGTCCAAATGGCAACTCGTGCAGTTGACTCTCTGCCCGTATGCTTAGCGCCACATTCCTCATGAGGTCGCTATGACACGCTTTCTAATCTGCAGTTTCGCCCTGGTGTTACTCTATCCCGCGGGTATTGATATGTATCTGGTGGGGCTGCCCCGTATTGCTGCCGATTTACAGGCCAGCGAGGCGCAACTGCATATCGCGTTTTCGGTTTATCTGGCGGGAATGGCGACGGCGATGCTGTTTGCCGGGAAAATTGCCGACCAGTCAGGACGCAAACCCGTCGCTATTGTCGGCGCCCTCATCTTTATTTTCGCCTCTGCGCTGTGTTCATTCGCCGAAAGCGGTACGCCGTTTCTCACAGGCCGCTTTATTCAGGGCGTCGGCGCAGGCTGCTGCTATGTGGTGGCTTTCGCCATCCTGCGCGATACGCTCGACGATCGCCGCCGGGCGAAGGTACTGTCGCTGTTGAACGGTATCACCTGTATCGTGCCGGTACTGGCGCCGGTGATGGGGCATCTGATTATGCTCAAATATCCGTGGCAGAGCCTGTTCTACACGATGATCGGTATGGGGGTGGCCGTTTGCCTGCTGTCAGTGTTTATCCTGCGAGAATCGCGCCCAGCGACGCTCCCGGCATCTGCAGAGAAGAACCACCTATCTGAATCCCTGGTGAACCGTTTTTTCTTAAGCCGTCTGGCCATCACCACTCTCAGCGTGTCGGTGATCCTGACCTTCGTGAATACTTCGCCGGTGCTGTTGATGGAAGTGATGGGCTTTGACCGTGGAGAGTACGCCACCACGATGGCCATGACCGCAGGCATCAGTATGGCGGTCTCGTTCTCTACGCCATTCGCCCTGAGCGTGTTTAAACCTCGTGTTCTGATGCTGACCTCACAAGTGCTGTTTCTGTCTGCTGGTGTGGTGTTAACCCTTGCCAGTACGCACATGGTGACGCTGTTTGGGCTGACCTTAATCTGTGCCGGGTTCTCGGTCGGCTTCGGTGTCGCGATGAGCCAGGCGCTGGGACCTTTCTCGCTGCGTGCGGGCGTTGCCAGCTCGGCGTTAGGTATTGCGCAGGTTTGCGGTTCCTCTCTGTGGATATGGCTGGCTGCGGTGCTCGGTCTTGATGCGCTGAATATGCTGATCGGGATTCTGATTGGCTGTAGCATAGTGAGTATCATGCTGATTATCACTGTTGCCCCTAGCCGGTCCACGCCAACTCATGAAGAAATCCCTCAGCAGTCTCGATCTTAATTTATTGCTCTGCCTGCAGCTGTTGATGCAGGAACGCAGTGTTACCAAAACTGCCAAACGGATGAACGTCACGCCGTCGGCGGTCAGCAAGTCGCTGTCGAAACTGCGGGCCTGGTTTGACGATCCACTGTTTGTAAACACCCCGCTGGGGCTAACGCCAACACCGCTGATGGTCAGCATGGAACAGAACCTGGCAGAGTGGATGCAGATGGGCAACCAGTTGCTGGATAAGCCGCACCATGAAGCGCCGCGCGGGCTGAAGTTTGATCTGGTGGCCGAAACGCCGCTGGTGATGATCATGTTTAACGCGCTCTCCCGACAGATCTATCAGCGTTATCCCCAGGCGACGATCAAAATACGCAACTGGGACTATGATTCGCTGGATGCAATTATTCGCGGCGAAGTGGATATCGGCTTTACTGGCCGGGAAAGCCATCCGCGTTCGCGTGAACTGTTGAGTTTGCTGCCGTTGTCGATCGACCATGAAGTGCTGTTTTCCGATCTCCCCTGTGTCTGGCTACGTGAAGATCATCCGGCATTGCAGGAAGAGTGGAATCTGGACACATTTCTACGCTATCCGCACATCAGCATTAGCTGGGAGCAAAGTGATACCTGGGCACTGGATGAAGTCCTGCAAGAGATGGGGCGTACGCGCAATATTGCGTTATGTCTGCCCGGTTTTGAGCAGTCGCTGTTTATGGCCGCCCAGCCGGATCACGCGCTAATAGCCACAGCTCCGGTTTATTGCCAGCGTTATAACCAACTCCACCAGCTTCCGCTCGTGGCGCGTCCTATGCCTTTTGATGCCGCGCAGCTGGAAAAAATGCGCGTACCGTTCACCCTTCTTTGGCACAAACGTAACAGTCATAATCCTAAGATCGTCTGGTTGAAAGACACCATCAAGGCGCTTTATCGCGATATGTCCTGACGTTGCACCGCCACTTTGTTGCTAAATCGACTATTCTGGCAACAGAAATGTAAATATCGCGTAATGTATTCTATTTCAGCTTACTTTTTGGGCAGCAAAGCCTGCCTGGATGCCGCGTAAATGTTACTCTGGTAATTATCACGGACCATTAATCACGGAGCGAAAAATGGCGACACATTTTGCCAGAGGGATTCTTACGGAGGGACACCTGGTTTCAGCTCGCCTCCCTTCTCCATGTCATATCGAAGCAAGAGATCTCCCCGCTCATCGCCGAACACGTTTCCTGGCTTCCCGAAGTTTACTCGCTGAACTAATGTTTATGCTTTACGGCACCAGTACGCTGCCCGAGATTGTTACTCAGGCCAAAGGTAAGCCCGTTTTTCGCGATAAGAACCTGCCGGGATTTTCGATTTCTTATGCCGGGAATATCGTTGGCGTTGCGCTAACAACTGAAGGAACGTGCGGGCTGGATATGGAACTGCAGCGAGCTACCCGCAGCTTTCACCATCCGCATTCAACGGAAACATGGCGCTTCTCCAGCAACGAAAATCTGTGGATCAATAACCAAAACGACCCCAACGAAGCACGCGCGCAGCTCATTACGTTGCGCCAGAGCGTACTCAAACTCACCGGCGATGTAAGCAATGATGATCCGCACGAACTCCAGCTTTTACCCGGCGCAGGACGTCTGAAATGTGCCCATGTTGCGCAGGTTGAAGCCATTTGCGATGCGGAAGATGTTCTGGTGTGGTCGGTTGCGGTTACGCCAACCATTGAAAAACTCAAGGTTTGGGAGTTTGATGGTAAACAGGACTGGAAAAGTTTGCCTGATATCCAGACCCGCGCCAATGAGCCTACGGGTCGTCTGATCCGGTTCTCTCAATTATGCGCAGCGAAGAGCCATACGCTTTGATTTAACCTTTATGATGAAACAGGAGTCACCATGTCAGAAACATTGAATGTTGTTACGTTACTGGGAAGTCTGCGCAAAGGTTCGTTTAATGGAATGGTTGCCCGTACGCTGCCCAAGATTGCTCCAGCAGGAATGGAAGTCAACGCGTTGCCATCAATTGGTGATATCCCACTGTACGATGCCGACCTCCAGCAGGAAGAAGGTTTTCCGGCAAGCGTAGAAGCGCTGGCAGAGCAAATCAGGAAGGCTGACGGTGTCGTCATCGTGACACCGGAATATAACTATTCCGTGCCTGGCGGACTGAAGAACGCCATCGACTGGCTGTCCCGCCTGCCGGATCAGCCATTATCGGGTAAGCCGGTGCTGATCCAGACCAGCTCCATGGGCGCCATTGGCGGCGCGCGCTGCCAGTACCATCTGCGTCAGATCCTGGTGTTCCTCGACGCCATGGTAATGAATAAGCCGGAATTTATGGGCGGCGTGATTCAGAACAAAGTGGACCCGCAGACAGGTGAAGTGATCGACCAAAGTACGCTGGACCATCTAACCGGCCAGCTGACCGCATTTGGCGACTACATCCAGCGTGTGAAAGCCTAAAAGAAAAAGCCCGCTGGCTGCAATGCCTGGCGGGCCGTATCCGGTTATCAAATTTGCCTGATGGCGCTGCGCTTATCAGGTCTACACGCCTCGCGCAGCACCGTCTCAGCGGCAATTAATGCGCGTCGATAAACACAATCTTCAACACAAACAGCAGTGCGACAACGATGACGCATGGGCTGAGATCGCGGAAACGTCCGGTACCGATTTTCATCACACAGTAGGAAATAAAGCCCAGCGCGATACCTTCGGTAATCGAGAAGCTAAACGGCATCATCACGGCGGTAATAAACGCCGGAACGGCTTCAGTCAGGTCATCCCACCTCACGCGCGACAGGCTTGATGTCATCAGGACGCCAACGTAAATCAGCGCACCAGCGGCCGCATATCCCGGTACCATTCCCGCCAGCGGCGACAGGAAGATAACCAGCAGGAATAGCAGGCCGACAACTACCGCGGTCAGGCCAGTGCGTCCACCGACAGAAACCCCGGAAGAAGACTCGATATACGCGGTAACGGAAGAAGTACCGATAAACGCACCAGCAACCGATGACACGCTATCCACATACAGCGCCTGCTTCATGCGCGGAAACTTACCCTTCGCATCCGCCAGACCGGCTTTATCCGTGACGCCAATCAGCGTACCGGAGGAGTCGAACAGGTTGACCAGCATGAACGAGAAAATTACGCCCGCAAGACCAATGTTAAACGAACCAGCCAGATCAACATGCCCGATAACGGACATTACGCTCGGCGGCGCGGAGACGATCCCGTTGTAATGGACATCGCCCAGCATCCAACCCAGCAGCGTGGTCACAATGATAGAGATCAGTACCGCCGCATGGATGTTACGTGAAGCCAGAATCGCGATGATAAAGAAGCCCAGAATACCGAGCAGTACGCTGTGGGACGTCAGGTTGCCAATAGACACCAGGGTGTCTTGGTTGGCGACGATAACACCAGCGTTTTTCAGCCCCATCATGCCGATGAACAGACCAATACCGCTGGTGATCCCCACGCGCAAGCTAACCGGGATGTTGGCAATCATCCAGTAACGTACGCGGAAAATCGTCAGTAGCAGCAGACCTACCGCGCCCCAGAAGATTGCGCCCATACCGATCTGCCATGACAGGCCCATCGCGCCAACGACCACGAAGGCGAAGAACGCATTCAGACCCATAGCAGGCGCAAGTGCGACCGGCAGGTTGGCAAACAGGCCCATCAGGATGCTACCAAATGCAGCAATCAGGCAGGTAGTCACAAAGACGGCGCTGGTATCCATGCCAGCCACGCCAAGAATTTGCGGGTTAACAAAAACGATATACACCATCGTCAGGAAGGTGGTTAAACCGGCGATCACTTCGGTCCGTGCCGTCGTGCCATGTTCGCGCAGTTTGAACACGCGTTCCAGCATCCCCTGGCCAGAAGCCTGGGTTGTGTGTTGTTGACTCATTATCAATTTCCGAACAAGGAGGGAAAATTCGTCGCTATCCTATACCAAAATGCGACAATAGGGTTGGGTTATGAGCAACTTTTTTCATTGATTTTGCTTATACGGCAACGATTGCGTCGCCCAATAATGCATTACGAAAACGTTAAACTTGTTAAAACGGAAATGACATGTCCCAGATAGAAGCCGTATTTTTTGACTGTGACGGTACCCTTGTCGACAGTGAAGTGATTTGTTCTCGCGCGTATGTCAGCATGTTCCAGGCGTTCGGCATTACGCTCGATCTTGAAGAAACTTTTAAACGCTTCAAGGGGGTAAAGCTGTACGAGATCATCGACATTATCAACGAAGAGCACGGTGTCGAACTGGCAAAAGCCGAATTAGAACCGGTTTACCGCGCAGAGGTCGCACGTCTGTTCGATACGGAACTGGAGGTGATTGCCGGTGCTAATGCGCTGCTGGACAGCATGACCGTCCCTATGAGCGTGGTATCTAACGGTCCGGTCAGCAAAATGCAGCACTCGCTGGGTAAGCTGGGTATGTTGCACCATTTCCCTGATTTGCTGTTCAGCGGCTACGATATTCAACGCTGGAAACCCGATCCGGCCCTGATGTTCCATGCGGCGAAAGCGATGGATGTTAACGTTGAGAACTGCATTCTGGTTGATGACTCCAGCGCAGGTGCCCAGGCGGGGATTGCTGCAGGGATGGAAGTGTTTTACTTCTGCGCCGATCCGCATAACAAACCAATCGATCATCCAAAAGTGACGACGTTTACCGATCTGGCGCAGTTGCCAGCGTTATGGAAGGCGCGGGGTTGGAATATTACGCGATAACTGAAAGGCCGGATGGCGCTAACGCTGATCCGGCCTGCATGTCTCGTAGAGCGGGTAAGCGTTAGCGCCACCCGCCACAAACATCACTCTTTCGGATCTTTGCCCGCCAGCAGCTTATCCAGCTCATCACCGCCCACGTGACGGAAGTCTTGTCCCTTCACGAAGTAGAAGATGTATTCGCAGATATTCTGGCAACGGTCACCGATACGCTCGATGGAGCGCGCGCAGAACAGCGCGGTCAGCACGCTTGGAATGGTACGCGGATCTTCCATCATGTAGGTCATCAGCTGACGCACGATACCTTCATACTCCTGGTCGACTTTCTTATCTTCGCGATAAATACGTACCGCTTCGTCAAGATCCATACGCGCAAACGCATCCAGCACGTCATGCAGCATTTGTACGGTGTGGCGACCCAGTGATTCCAGGCTTACCAGCAGCGGCTGATGCTGTTGAGAAAATTTCTCCAGCGCGGTGCGGCAAATTTTATCCGCAACGTCGCCAATACGTTCCAGCTCAGCGATCGTTTTGATAATCGCCATCACCAGACGCAAGTCACTGGCGGTCGGCTGACGCTTGGCAATGATACGCACGCAGGCCTCGTCGATCGCCACTTCC
The DNA here is from genome assembly GCF_002075345.1 of Citrobacter braakii. Lineage (GTDB taxonomy): Bacteria > Pseudomonadota > Gammaproteobacteria > Enterobacterales > Enterobacteriaceae > Citrobacter > Citrobacter braakii. Next base: position 35,052 of record NZ_NAEW01000005.1, on the reverse strand, counting down.
ATCATATTGACGTTCTTATCGCCTTCAATGACGCGCTTCGCCAGCTCACTGTCCTGATTGTGCATGGCGGTAATCGCATCAGAAAGCTGCTGCTCGACCATGCCGCCCATGGTCATCACCTGGGTACGGATGCTTTCCAGCTCTGCATTGAACTGGCCGGAAATATGTTTATTAAGGTTAAGATTATCCACAACAAGCTCCTGAATCAGCCGTAACGACCGGTGATGTAGTCTTCAGTTTGTTTCTTCGCGGGCTTGGTGAACAGATCGTCCGTGTTACTGAACTCAATCAACTCGCCCAGGTACATAAATGCCGTGTGATCGGAACAACGCGCAGCCTGCTGCATGTTGTGGGTAACGATAACGACGGTGTAATCCTCTTTCAGCTCAGTGATCAGCTCTTCGATACGCCCGGTAGAAATAGGGTCGAGCGCTGAGCACGGCTCATCAAGCAGAAGCACTTCCGGGCGAATGGCGATCCCACGCGCAATACACAGACGCTGCTGCTGACCACCGGAGAGAGAGTACCCGCTCTGGTGTAATTTATCTTTGGTTTCGTTCCACAGTGCGGCCTTGGTCAATGCCCACTGCACACGCTCGTCCATATCCGCACGAGAGAGTTTCTCAAACAGACGCACGCCAAAAGCGATGTTGTCGTAGATGGACATCGGGAACGGCGTCGGCTTCTGGAATACCATGCCCACTTTGGCACGCAGCAGAGCGATATCCTGAGTGTTGGTGAGAATATTGTCGCCATCCAGCAGGATTTCGCCTTCCGCACGCTGTTCCGGGTACAGTTCAAACATTTTATTGAACGTACGCAGCAACGTCGATTTACCACAGCCTGACGGCCCGATAAACGCCGTTACCTGGTTTTTGGCAATATCCAGGTTGATGTTCTTCAGGGCATGGAACTTGCCATAGTAGAAGTTCAAATCACGAACCTGAATCTTACCCGGGGCAGTATCAACCATACTCATTTCAATCTTTTCCTCATCATGCCTGATGGCGCGCAGCTTTCAGGCCTACAAATGTCTTCAATCGTAGGCCGGATAAGGCGTTTACGCCGCCATCCGGCACTTCGTCTTAACCGTGTTTCTTCTTCGCGAAAATGACGCGCGCCAGAATGTTCAGCAGCAGTACGCACAGGGTAATAATCAGTACCCCGGCCCAGGCCAGTTGCTGCCACTCAGCAAACGGGCTCATTGCAAACTTAAAGATAGTGACCGGCAGGTTGGCGATAGGCTGCATCATGTCGGTGCTCCAGAACTGATTGGAGAGCGACGTAAACAGCAGCGGAGCCGTTTCACCTGCGATACGTGCAATAGCCAGTAAAACGCCTGTAATGATGCCTGAGACAGACGCCTTCAGGGTGATTGCAGAAATCATCTTCCATTTCGGCGTACCCAGCGCATAGGCGGCTTCACGCAGGCTATCCGGTACCAGTTTGAGCATGTTCTCCGTGGTACGAATAACAATGGGCACCTGCAGCAGCGCCAGCGCGATAACGCCCGCCCAGCCGGAGAAGTGCTCCATTTTTGCTACCACGATGGTGTAAACGAACAGACCGACCACGATTGATGGCGCAGAAAGCAGGATGTCGTTGATAAAGCGGATCACCTCAGCCAGCCAGGACTTACGTCCGTACTCTGCCAGGTAGATGCCCGCCATAATACCAAGCGGTGTACCAAACACGGTCGCCCACAGAATTAACAGTCCGCTACCGGCCAGGGCATTCGCCAGACCACCACCAGCCGTATTCGGCGGAGGTGTCATTTCGGTGAACAGCGCCAGTGACATACCGTCAATACCGCGGGTGATCGTGGACATCAGGATCCAGATAAGCCAGAACAGACCGAATGCCATGGTCGCCATAGAGAGCGTCAGCGCGATGCGGTTCTTCAGACGACGACGCGCCTGCATTTTACGGCGGGATTCCGCAAGCGCAGCGGTGTTTTGCATTTCAAGCGTAGCCATTAGCGTGCCCCCTCGTTCTTCGCAAGGCGCATGATCATGAACTTAGACGCCGCCAGCACGATGAAGGTAATCACAAACAGAATCAGGCCCAGTTCCATCAACGCGGCAACGTGCAGTCCTGATTCCGCTTCGGCAAATTCATTCGCCAGCGCAGAAGTAATACTGTTGCCCGGCATGTACAGCGAGGCACTATCGAGCTGGTAGGTGTTACCGATGATGAACGTCACCGCCATGGTTTCACCCAGCGCGCGGCCCAGACCGAGCATCACGCCGCCGATCACACCGTTTTTGGTGAACGGCAGGACGATGCGCCAGATAACTTCCCAGGTAGTACAACCGATGCCGTAGGCTGACTCTTTCATCAGCACCGGCGTTTGTTCGAACACATCGCGCATAACCGCCGCAATGTACGGGATGATCATGATGGCGAGGATCACGCCAGCGGCCAGAATACCGATACCAAATGCCGGACCCGCAAACAGCGCGCCAACAAACGGAATGTTGGAAAGGATGTTCCCGACCGGCTCCTGGAAGTAAGTCGCAAACAGCGGGGCAAAGATAAACAGGCCCCACATGCCGTACACGATACTCGGAATTGCCGCCAGCAATTCAATAGCGATACCCAGCGGGCGACGCAGCCAGCCAGGAGCAAGTTCAGTCAGGAATAAGGCTATGCCAAAACTCACCGGAACGGCGATCAGCAGTGCGATAAGCGAGGTGACCAGCGTACCGTAAATCGGTACTAATGCACCGTAGATATCGTTTGGCGCATCCCATTCTTTAGTCCACAGAAAGGAGAAGCCAAATTTCTGAATGCTTGGCCAGGAGGAGATAACCAGAGAGACAATAATGCCACCCAACATCAATAGCACAATCAGCGCAGCCAGTTTTACCAGCGCGCTGAATATCATGTCACCTTTTTTACCCGGTGGGTTCAAAGCAGGCTTGGTTGCAGCCATAAATCACTCTTTAAGTTTGGGCCAGGAAGCACGCATTTTATCGTGCTTCCCGGCTAACGTAATGCCATACCCTAAATAATTCGAGTTGCAGCAAGGCGGCAAGCTTGTGAATACCCAGTCACATAGATTCACTATGTGACTGGGGTGAACAAGCACAGCCAACACAACTGCGGCTCGAAGTATGACGGGTATTTAGTACAGCGCTTTACCGTTGCTGTCCTTCACGTTGGTCTTCCATGCAGCACGAATCTGCTCAACCACGCTGTCCGGCAGGCTGGCGTAATCCAGGTCATTAGCCTGTTTGCCGCCATTTTTGTACGCCCAATCGAAGAACTTCAGCACTTCAGCGCCCTGCTCAGGTTTCTTCTGCTCTTTATGCACCAGGATGAAGGTGGTGGAAGTGATCGGCCACGCATCGTCACCTTTCTGGTTAGTCAGATCCTGAGCGAAGGTTTTGCTCCAGTCAGCGCCTTTTGCAGCGTTGGCAAAGTTTTCTTCGGTCGGACTTACCGGTTTGCCATCAGCAGAGACCAGCTTGGTGTACGCCAGGTTGTTCTGCTTAGCGTAAGCGTACTCAACGTAGCCGATAGAACCCGGCAGACGCTGTACGAACGCAGCGATACCGTCGTTACCTTTACCGCCCAGACCGGTCGGCCAGTTAACGGTAGAGCCGGAACCAATTTTAGATTTCCACTCTTCGTTCACTTTCGCCAGGTAGCTGGTGAAAACGAAGGAAGTACCGGAACCGTCAGCACGACGCACAACGGCGATATTCTGAGAAGGCAGCTTCAGACCCGGGTTCAGTTTGGTGATGGCTTCATCATCCCACTTCTTAATTTTACCGAGGTAGATGTCGCCCAGCGTTTTACCGTCCAGCACCAGTTCGCCGGATTTCAGGCCAGGGATGTTCACCGCCAGCACCACACCACCGATAACAGTCGGGAACTGGAACAGGCCTTCTTGCGCCAGTTTCTCGTCAGACAACGGTGCGTCAGAGGCGCCGAAATCAACGGTATTGGCCGTAATTTGTTTTACACCACCGGAGGAGCCGATACCCTGGTAGTTTACTTTGCTACCGGTCTCTTTCTGATAGGTATCTGCCCATTTGGCATACACTGGCGCAGGGAAGGTTGCACCTGCACCTGTCAGGCTCGCTGCTGCAAACGCAGAAAACGCGCTCATGGATAAGGTCGCGGCGACAACAGTTGCGACAGTGGTACGCATAACTTTCATAATGTCTCCTGCACGGTTTTCGTAAATCGTTGTTTGAGTTGCTACTGTGAGCAAAATAGGACAAACAGGTGACAGTTAAATGTACGAAATATGACAGTTTTATGACAATGAAAAACTCGGGAAGTTTTTTATCTAAAAATACATTTAAAACAGTATGTTAATTACCATCATGACAATAACATTTCGCTGAAATTTTCTTTTTATGACACTGAAAACAGTAGTTGAAGATGACGGTTTGTCACATAAAACAGGCGGGATAATTGATTAAAAACAGAACAAGCTAAAAAAATGCCCCGCTTGCAGCAGGGCATTTTCAGTTCAGTTAAGTGCGGATTACTCTACGGTAACCGACTTTGCCAGGTTACGCGGCTGGTCCACGTCGGTGCCTTTAATCAGCGCCACGTGATACGCCAGCAACTGCAGCGGAACGGTGTAGAAGATCGGTGCAATCACCTCTTCCACATGCGGCATCTCAATGATGTGCATGTTTTCGCTGCTGGTAAAGCCAGCATCCTGGTCCGCAAAGACGTACAACTGACCGCCACGAGCGCGAACTTCTTCAATGTTGGATTTCAGTTTTTCCAACAGTTCGTTGTTCGGTGCAACTACGATAACCGGCATATCGGCATCAATCAGCGCCAGCGGACCGTGTTTCAGTTCGCCTGCAGCATATGCTTCAGCGTGAATATAAGAGATCTCTTTCAGCTTCAGCGCGCCTTCCAGCGCAATCGGGTACTGATCGCCACGGCCCAGGAACAGCGCATGGTGTTTGTCTGAGAAACCTTCCGCCAGAGCGGCAATGCGTTTGTCCTGAGACAGCATCTGCTCAATACGGCTCGGCAGCGCCTGCAGACCATGAACGATCTCCTGCTCGATAGACGCATCCAGGCCTTTCAGACGAGACAGTTTCGCCACCAGCATCAGCAGAACGGTCAGTTGGGTAGTAAATGCTTTCGTCGAGGCCACACCGATTTCGGTACCGGCATTGGTCATCATCGCCAGGTCGGATTCGCGCACCAGAGAAGATCCCGGTACGTTACAAATAGCCAGCGAGCCCAGATAGCCCAGCTCTTTAGATAAGCGCAGACCCGCCAGGGTATCCGCCGTTTCACCGGACTGGGAAAGGGTAATCATCAGACTGTTACGACGCACGGCGGATTTGCGATAGCGGAACTCGGAAGCGATTTCGACATCGCAAGGAATACCAGCCAGCGATTCAAACCAGTAGCGGGACACCATACCGGAGTTGTAGGACGTACCGCAGGCGATAATCTGGATATGCTCAACCTGAGACAGCAACTCGTTGGCACGTGAACCCAGCTCGCTTAAATCCACTTCACCGTGACTAATGCGCCCGGTCAGCGTATTTTTAATTGCGTTCGGCTGTTCGTAGATCTCTTTCTGCATGTAGTGGCGATAAATACCTTTTTCGCCCGCGTCATACTGCAGATTCGATTCGATATCCTGACGCTTCACTTGTGCGCCAGACTTGTCAAAAATAGAGACAGAACGACGGGTCACTTCTGCGATGTCACCTTCTTCCAGGAAGATAAAGCGACGGGTTACCGGCAGCAGCGCCAGCTGATCGGAAGCGATAAAGTTTTCCCCCATCCCCAGACCAATCACCAGCGGGCTACCTGAACGGGCCGCCAGCAGCGTTTCTGGGTTACGGGTATCCATGATCACCGTGCCATAGGCACCGCGCAACTGTGGAATAGTACGCAGTACAGCTTCACGCAGCGTACCACCCTGTTCCAGTTCCCAATGCACCAGGTGAGCAATCACTTCGGTGTCGGTTTCAGAAACAAAGGTGTAACCACGGGTTTTCAGTAGTTCACGCAGAGGTTCATGGTTTTCAATGATGCCGTTATGCACCACAACAATGTGTTCAGAAACATGGGGATGCGCGTTCGCTTCTGAAGGTTCACCGTGTGTCGCCCAACGGGTATGAGCGATACCTGTACCACCATGCAGCGGATGTTCTTCCGCAGCAGCAGTCAGCATCTGCACTTTACCCAGACGACGCAGACGGGTCATGTTGCCTTCAGCATCGACAACGGCCAGACCAGCAGAGTCATAACCACGATATTCCAGACGACGTAAACCTTCGAGAAGGATTTCAGCTACATCACGCTGCGCGATAGCGCCAACAATTCCACACATATTTTTTGATTCCGAATTTAGGCATTTGCCTGTCGTTGTCGCTGACCTGTATTTGCCCTTTCCGGGCGCCCCGAGCCTTGTAGAGAGTGGGGTTATTTTTATGGTACTGCTTGTTGAGCGGAGGATTATGTTATCCCCTCATCTCTTGTCTGCCTGATGGCGCTTACGCTTATCAGGCCTACAGAACGTCACCGCACGTAGGCCGCCATCCGGCAAAAATCACTTACTTCTTCTTCACCGGACGCTGCCAGCCCTGTTTATGGACCTGAGGTACACGGCTTAATACCAGTTCGTTATCGGCGACATTACGCGTTACGGTGGTTCCGGCGGCAATCGTCGCACCTTTACCCACGGTGACTGGCGCCACCAACTGAGTATCAGAACCCACAAACACATCATCACCAATAATGGTTTTAAACTTATTGGCACCATCGTAGTTGCAGGTAATCGTACCCGCGCCGATATTCACATTATCGCCAATTTCCGCATCGCCCAGATAGGTCAGATGACCAGCTTTAGAACCTTTACCCAGACGCGCTTTTTTCATTTCGACGAAGTTACCCACGTGCGCGCCTTCCTGCAGCTCAGCACCCGGGCGCAGACGCGCGAATGGGCCGATGGTGCAAGCGGCTTCCAGATGGGCATCTTCCACCACACTGTATGGGCTAAGCTCACAACCTTCACCAATCACGCTGTTTTTGATGATACAGCCAGCACCAATCTTGACGCGATCCCCAACGGTTACGTTACCTTCAATGATAACGTTAGTATCAATTTCAACATCGCGCCCGTGAATAAGCGTACCGCGAAGATCAAAACGTGCAGGATCGCGCAGCATCACGCCCGCCAACAACAGTTTCTCTGCTTGCTCAGACTGATAAACACGCTCCAGACGGGATAACTGAAGACGGTTATTCACCCCTTCCGTTTCGCTAATACGTGCCGGATGTACCGCAGCAATTTCGCGTCCTTCCTGATACGCCATCGCAATGATATCGGTGATGTAGTATTCACCCTGCGCATTATTATTGGTGAGTTTGGACAGCCAGCGCTTCATATCAGCGCCATTGGCAATCAGAATACCGGTGTTGATTTCCTGGATTTGGCGCTGCTCGTCAGTTGCATCTTTATGCTCGACGATACCAGTGACGTTACCGTTCTCACGCGTAATACGCCCATAGCCGGATGGATCATCCAGTTTTACCGTTAACAGGCCGATGCCGCCCTGCGGTTTAGCATCACGCAGGCTACGTAAGGTATCGGTAGAGATCAGCGGCACATCGCCATAAAGCATTAAAATGTCTTCGTCATCACCAAAGAATGGCGCTGCCTGCTGCATTGCATGGCCGGTCCCCAACTGCTCTGCCTGCAGAATCCAGTTTAGATTGCCATCTTTCAGCGTCTGCTTAAGCAAATCACCACCGTGCCCGTAGACCAGATGTACGTGAGTTGCACCTAATTCATTAGCAGCATCAATGACATGCTGAACCATCGGCTTTCCTGCGAGGGTATGCAGCACTTTAGGGAGATCGGAATACATACGCGTGCCTTTGCCTGCGGCAAGGATCACGACGCTCATAGCATTATTCAACATACACGTCCTGACTGTAATTTGAGAACGAATTTATACCGTTTCACATTGAAAATACTACATTTTTTTCATCGTGAAATGGACCGAAGATAAAACGTTCAATCGGGGAAATTTCCCCTCTGATAACTCTCTATTTTCGTCTATTTCGGCGTCTTTTGTCTCCCAAAAACCAGGAGGCTGCTCTTATTAAAGCCTAGGTTAATGTTTTTGCTATTTTTTTACTGCATGAATAAAGAGCTACAAAAGAAAAGTACAATTTTATTAATGTGATTCAGCGAGAAGCAGAAAAAACAGACAGGGAAAATAGAGTTTTAAAAGGGAAGAGGACAAACGATAAAGCGGAGGAGGGGAATTTAATAACAGCTGGCGCGGGCTGATAACCGTATGAAGCATCGCGCCACAGAGCAGGTCGGGAAGACTAAACTTCCATGCTGCTGAAAAGGGCGATGATTTTATTAATCAGTTTCATGTTGGTATCCTGTTTTTATCTGAGTTAATTATGTGACACACATCACACAAAAAAGAGTCTACGCCTCATCTTTTAACCGATCAATATTTTTGTGACACAAATCACAAAATAATAAAACAGCTTTTTAGTTCCACTTTCACTGAAACAAAACCATAAAAAAAGCCAGCCTGGCAACCAGACTGGCTTTTGTGCTTTTCAAGCCGGTGTTACATCGCTTTTTTGGTCAACTCGATAACGCGCAGTTTCGCGATCGCTTTGGCCAGTTCCGCAGATGCCTGAGCGTAATCCACGTCACCATGAGAGCTCTTGATGTGCTCTTCAGCCTTACGCTTCGCTTCCAGGGCTCTCGCTTCATCGAGATCCTGTCCGCGAATCGCGGTATCAGCCAGAACGGTCACGCTGCCAGGCTGCACTTCGAGAATGCCGCCGGACAGATAGATAAACTCTTCATGACCGAACTGTTTAACGATGCGGATCATACCAGGCTTAATGGCGGTGAGCAGCGGTGCGTGACCCGGGAAAATACCCAGTTCACCTTCACTACCCGTTACCTGGATTTTTTCGACCAGACCAGAGAACATTTGCTGCTCTGCGCTGACGACGTCCAGGTGGTAAGTCATTGCCATATCACCCTCCGATTAAGGCGTTAAAGTTTTTTGGCTTTTTCCACGGCTTCGTCGATAGAACCAACCATGTAGAACGCCTGCTCTGGCAGGTGGTCGTATTCGCCTTCCATGATGCCTTTAAAGCCACGGATGGTGTCTTTAAGGGATACGTATTTACCCGGAGAACCGGTGAATACTTCCGCAACGAAGAACGGCTGGGACAGGAAGCGCTGAATTTTACGTGCGCGTGCTACCACCAGTTTGTCTTCTTCAGACAGTTCATCCATACCCAAGATGGCGATGATGTCTTTCAGTTCCTGATAACGCTGCAGCAGAGACTGTACGCCACGCGCGGTGTCGTAGTGTTCCTGACCAACAACCAGCGGATCCAGCTGACGGCTGGTGGAGTCCAGCGGGTCAACTGCCGGGTAGATACCCAGAGATGCGATCTGACGGCTCAGTACCACGGTTGCATCTAAGTGAGCAAAGGTGGTTGCTGGGGATGGGTCAGTCAAGTCATCCGCAGGTACGTATACCGCCTGAACGGAGGTGATAGAACCGGTTTTGGTAGAGGTGATACGTTCCTGAAGAACACCCATCTCTTCCGCCAGGGTCGGCTGGTAGCCTACCGCTGATGGCATACGACCCAGCAGAGCGGATACTTCTGTACCGGCCAGGGTGTAACGATAGATGTTATCAACGAACAGCAGAACGTCACGACCTTCGTCACGGAACTTCTCTGCCATGGTCAGACCGGTCAGAGCAACGCGCAGACGGTTTCCCGGCGGCTCGTTCATCTGGCCATATACCAGGGATACTTTGTCCAGAACGTTGGAGTCAGTCATTTCGTGGTAGAAGTCGTTACCCTCACGAGTACGTTCACCCACGCCCGCAAACACGGAGTAACCGGAGTGTTCGATCGCGATGTTACGGATCAGCTCCATCATGTTTACGGTTTTACCTACACCCGCACCACCGAACAGACCAACTTTACCGCCCTTAGCGAACGGACACATCAGGTCGATAACTTTGATGCCGGTTTCCAGCAGTTCCTGAGAGCTGGACAGCTCTTCATAGGAAGGTGCCGCGCGGTGGATAGCCCAACGCTCTTCTTCACCGATATCGCCTTTCATGTCGATCGGGTGACCCAGGACGTTCATGATACGACCCAGAGTTGCTTTACCTACCGGGACTTCGATCGGGTGCTCGAGATCTTTGACTTCCAGACCACGACGCAGACCGTCGGAAGAACCCATGGCGATGGTACGTACGATACCGCCGCCGAGCTGCTGCTGAACTTCCAGCACCAGGCTCTCTTTACCATTCATAACCTCAAGAGCATCGTACACGCGCGGTACGGCATCCTGAGGGAATTCGACGTCAACCACGGCGCCGATTACCTGGACAATTTTTCCAGTAGCCATCTTGAATCCTCTACGAATTAACCTGGTTATACCGCGGATGCACCACCGACGATTTCGGTGAGTTCCTGAGTAATGCTGGCCTGACGAGCTTTGTTGTATACCAACTGCAGCTCTTTAATCAGGCTGCCGCCATTGTCGGTCGCGGCTTTCATCGCCACCATACGTGCGGCCTGCTCGCTGGCCAGGTTTTCTACCACGCCCTGATAAACCTGAGACTCGACATAACGACGCAGCAGGGTATCCAGCAGCGCTTTCGGGTCTGGCTCATACAGGTAATCCCAGGATTTACGCTTCAATTCATCATCATCTGATGCCGGCAGAGGCAGCAGTTGGGTGATGGTTGGCGTCTGAGACATGGTGTTAATAAATTTGTTGCTGACAACGTACAGTCTGTCCAGACGACCTTCATCGTAGGCCTGCAGCATCACTTTAACCGGACCGATCAGTTCGGACAGGGAAGGGTTATCCCCCATACCGGTTACCTGAGCAATCACATTACCGCCAACGGAGTTAAAGAAAGACACGCCCTTAGAGCCGATCATTGCGATATCGCACTGAACGCCTTTATCGGACCATGCTTTCATATCCGCCAGCAGCTTTTTGAACAGGTTAATGTTCAAGCCACCGCACAGACCACGGTCGGTCGACACCACCAGGTAGCCCACGCGCTTAACGTCGCGTTCTTCCAGGTAAGGGTGCTTATATTCCAGATTACCATTCGCAAGGTGACCAATCACTTTGCGCATGGTCTCTGCATAAGGACGGCTGGCCGCCATGCGATCCTGCGATTTACGCATTTTGGAAGCGGCGACCATCTCCATCGCTTTAGTGATCTTCTGCGTGTTCTGGACGCTTGCGATCTTACTACGTATCTCTTTTGCGCCGGCCATGAGCTTCTCCTCAATGCCTTGCGGTCCGCCCTAAAGCAGACCGCCAGACGTTACCAGGACTGGGTTGCCTTGAAGGAATCGAGGATAGCTTTCAGCTTGCCTTCGATTTCATCGTTATAGCCACCGGACTGGTTGATCTCTTGCATCAGCGGAGCGTGGTCACGGTCAACGTAAGCCAGCAGAGCGGCTTCAAAGCTACCGATTTTCGCCAGTTCCACATCTTCGAGGTAACCGCGTTCAGCCGCAAACAGCACCACACCCTGCTGTGCTACAGACATTGGGGCGTACTGTTTCTGCTTCAGCAGTTCAGTTACTTTCTGACCGTGGCTCAGCTGCTTACGAGTAGCTTCATCCAGGTCGGAAGCGAACTGAGAAAACGCTGCCAGTTCACGATACTGCGCCAGTGCGGTACGAATACCACCGGACAGTTTCTTAATGATCTTGGTCTGCGCTGCGCCACCTACACGAGATACGGAGATACCCGGGTTAACTGCCGGACGAATACCGGAGTTGAACAGGTTGGTTTCCAGGAAGATCTGACCATCTGTAATGGAAATTACGTTGGTCGGAACGAACGCAGAAACGTCACCTGCCTGGGTTTCGATAATCGGCAGAGCGGTCAGGGAGCCGGTTTTACCTTTAACTTCACCATTGGTGAACTTCTCAACGTATTCCGCGTTTACGCGGGATGCGCGCTCCAGCAGACGGGAGTGGAGGTAAAATACGTCGCCCGGGAATGCTTCACGTCCTGGTGGACGACGGAGCAGCAGGGAAACCTGACGGTAAGCAACAGCCTGTTTAGACAGGTCATCGTAAACGATCAGCGCGTCTTCACCGCGGTCACGGAAGTATTCGCCCATTGCGCAACCGGCATATGGCGCCAGGTATTGCAGAGCAGCAGATTCAGACGCGGTCGCCACAACAACGATGGTGTTGGACAGTGCGCCGTGTTCTTCCAGTTTACGAACCACGTTAGAAATGGTGGACGCTTTCTGGCCGATAGCCACGTACACACATTTGATACCGGAATCACGCTGGTTGATGATGGCGTCGATTGCCATCGCGGTTTTACCTGTCTGACGGTCACCGATGATCAGCTCACGCTGGCCACGACCGATTGGGATCATGGCATCAACAGATTTATAACCTGTCTGTACTGGCTGGTCGACGGACTGACGTTCGATTACGCCTGGTGCGATAACTTCGATTGGCGAGAAGCCATCGTTATCAACCGGACCTTTACCGTCAATTGGGGAACCCAGAGTGTTCACCACACGACCCAGCAGGCCACGGCCAACCGGAACTTCCAGAATACGACCCGTACACTTAACCTTCATGCCTTCGGCGAGGTCAGCGTATGGACCCATCACAACGGCACCTACGGAGTCGCGCTCCAGGTTCAATGCGATAGCGTAACGGTTACCCGGCAGGGAAATCATCTCACCCTGCATACAATCGGCCAGGCCGTGAATGCGGATAACACCGTCACTTACAGAAACAATAGTACCTTCGTTGTGAGCTTCGCTCACAACATTGAACTGAGCAATGCGCTGCTTGATCAGTTCGCTGATTTCGGTGGAATTCAGTTGCATGCTCCAGTCCCCTTAAGACTGCAAGACGTCTGCAAGGCGCTCAAGACGGCCGCGTACGCTGCCATCAATGACCATATCACCCGCTCGGATGATTACGCCTGCCATTACAGACTTATCGATTTTGCAATTCAGCTTAACTTTGCGTGACAGACGTTTTTCCATCGCTGCACTAATCTTCGTAAGCTGTTCATCACTCAGTGCATTGGCAGAAGTGACTTCTACCTCAGAGATAGCCTCACTGGCTGCACGCAGATGAATAAACTGCTTAAGAACATCCGGGAGCGCATTCAGACGGTTATTTTCAGCCATTACCCTAATCAGGTTTTGGCCGCTTTCGTCCAGCTGCTCACCGCACACGGCGATAAACGACTCAGCGAGCGTTTCCGGCGCCAGCGCGCCAGAGAGAAGCTCTGCCATTTGTTCGTTTTTCGTCACCTCAGCGGCAAACGTCAGCATATCCTGCCAACGGTCAACGCTTTGGTGCTCAACGGCAAAGTCAAAAGCTGCTTTGGCGTAGGGGCGAGCTACCGTAATAAATTCAGACATCAGCCCCTCCCTCCTTACAGTTCAGCGACAAGTTTGTCCACGATGTCGCTATTAGCAGCTTCATCCACGGAACGTTCGATGATCTTCTCGGCGCCAGCAACAGCCAGGATAGCAACTTGCTTACGCAGCTCTTCGCGAGCACGTTTACGCTCGGCGTCAATTTCCGCCTGCGCCTGTGCCACGATTTTAGTACGTTCCTGCTCTGCTTCAGTTTTAGCTTCGTCCAGGATCTGAGCACGGCGTTTGTTCGCCTGCTCGATGATTACCTGAGCTTCCGCTTTCGCTTTTTTCAGCTGGTCGGTCGCGCTGGCCTTTGCAAGGTCAAGATCCTTATGTGCTCGTTCTGCAGAAGCAAGGCCGTCAGCAATTTCTTTTTGACGTTTTTCGATGGCAGCCATTAAAGGCGGCCATACGTACTTCATGCAGAACAGAACGAACAGGACAAACGCGATGGCCTGGCCGAGGATTGTTGCGTTAAGATTCACAGCACAATGCCTCTATCTAGTTAACGTTCTGATATTGCTCTTAATTCAAGCAACGCTTACTACGCGACAGCAAACATCACGTACAGACCCAGACCTACAGCGATCATTGGGATTGCATCCACCAGACCCATAACGATAAAGAACTGAGTACGCAGCAGAGGAATCAGATCCGGTTGACGCGCTGCGCCTTCCAGGAATTTACCCCCGAGGATGCCGATACCGATCGCAGCACCGATTGCCGCCAGACCCATCATCACAGCGGCAGCAATGTACAGCAGATCCATATTCAGGTTTTCCATGACAGTCTCCAGTTTGTTTCAGTTAAAACGTAGTAGTGTTGGTAAATTAATGCTCTTCAGATGCCATCGACAGATAGACAATCGTCAGAACCATAAATATGAAGGCTTGCAGCGTGATAATCAGTATGTGGAAAATGGCCCATGGCACATTCAGGATCCACTGTGACCACCACGGCAACAGACCAGCAATCAGAATGAAAATCAGCTCACCGGCATACATGTTGCCGAACAGTCGCAGACCAAGAGAAATTGGTTTGGACAGCAGGCTTACCCCTTCAAGGATTAAGTTGACAGGGATGAACGCCCAGTGATTGAACGGCTGCAGCGTCAACTCTTTCGCGAAGCCGCCGATGCCTTTCATTTTGATGCTGTAGAACAGAATGAGGATAAATACGCCCAGCGCCATCGACAGGGTGATGTTCACGTCAGCAGACGGAACTACACGCAGAGCCGGCAGGCCAAAGATATGCTCACCGATGTACGGAAGCAGGTCGATAGGCAGCAAATCCATCAAGTTCATCAGGAATACCCAGACGAAAATCGTCAGGGCCAGCGGAGCAATCAGCTTGCTTTTGCCATGGTACATGTCTTTCACGCTACCATGCACAAAGCCGATTACCAGCTCAATCGCGGTCTGAAATTTACCTGGTACGCCGCTGGTCGCCTTTTTAGCTACGCTACGGAACATAAGCAGGAACAACAGACCCAGAACCACCGAGAAGAAAATGGAGTCAATATTGAGCGTCCAGAAGGTGGCTGGGGGGTTGTGCGGATCCACCAGCGAGAATGTACGTAGGTCCAACTGAAGGTTATTCAGATGGTGTCCTATGTAATCCTGCGGCGTCATATTTTCTGAAGCCATGATGCCTTTACCCTTTGTTGTTAATTACAGCCGGCGCCAGTATCTGAACCACCAGCACCAAAACCCACGTAACGATCAGCGGCATGAATACCGCTTTCAAAACAGCCAACGCCACCACCAGCAAAACCAGCATAGCTAACACCTTGAAGGCTTCGCCGAAGGCGAACGTCCAGGCTACTCGGCCTTTAGCTGGTGTATGCGCCTGGTGACGCCAGGCAAATATCATAAACAACACATTAGGCAGTAACACTGCCAATCCACCGCACAATGCGGAGATGCCCCAGAAAGGGTCTTTGAGGCTAAACAGCAATCCACTTGCTATTACCGCCAGAAACTGTGTGAGCAAAAGCTTACGAGCAACGTTTCGACTCAAGAGCGACATAGACATCACGTTTTTACTCCTGCTCCCTTCGAGGTATGCCGCGTGTCGTATAAAACGTTCTTTATGGCTTAGAGTCAAGCATCAAAAAGCGGTCAAATTATACGGTGCGCCTTCGTGATTTCAAACAATAAGTAGCTAAAAAGTGAATAAATGTTTAAATATTTTTCGCTACCCCACATTTATCACTTTTAAGCAAACTGTGAACGATCATGCAAAACTGCAAATGCCGCGTAAATACTGGCGGCAAAGCGTGCACCAGATCACATATTGAACATATTCACCTTCGCATAATTTATTTACGTGGCAAATGATGCCTTTTCATCTTTTTGATATTTAAGCGTAAAAATAGCCACTATTTCAAAAACAACAGCTAACAACAAAAAAACCACGCATTGACATTTATAATAAAAAATTAACACAACGGGTGGTTCTTACGTTCTATTTTTAGCAGACTGATATTTTCACAGCTGACTTGTTTCGCTTTTAACAAAAAACGGTACGTTATAGTTATGATGCAAAACCGTAAGGCGCTAGTGAATTGTAACGACATTTAACCACACTATTCCCTATGACTTTTAACACCTGAATAGCCGTTTTTTTTCTATTTTTTTTGATAAAAATTAAATTTTGTTTGGCTTAATAACCACCAGATGACGTTCACCATCCAGTTGCGGAACGCGTAATTTTTCGACCGACTCGACGCTGAATTCTGCAGGCAACGAAGCAATTTCGTCTTCTGGCAACTGCCCTTTTAGCGCATAAAAACGCCCATCCAGGCCAGGCAAATGATGGCACCAACTCACCATATCAGTAAGTGACGCGAACGCACGGCTAATGACCCCATCGAACGGCGGCTCTGAAGGGAATTCTTCAACGCGACTTTGCACAGGAGTGATGTTAGTAAGCGCAAGCTCATGCTGCACCTGACGCAAGAAACGGACGCGTTTTCCCAGACTATCCAGCAGTGTGAAATGCGCTTCTGGGCGCACGATAGAGAGAGGAATACCCGGCAGGCCCGGTCCCGTACCCACGTCGATAAAAAGCTCCCCCTTCAGATACGGCGCGACGACAATACTGTCCAGAATATGGCGCACCAGCATTTCGTTGGGATCCCGTACCGACGTCAAGTTGTACGCTTTGTTCCATTTGTGCAGCATATCGACATACGCAATCAGCTGATTTTTCTGGTGATCGGTAAGAGAAATACCAGCATCAGCCAGCAGACGAGAGAGTTTGTTGAGCACGGTCGTTACCTGTTCATAATCAATTTCCCGATGCGCTATAGCTTATCGGGACTACAAATTGGTAGGGCGGGCAGGCGAAGCGCCCGCCGCCAAAATAGTGTTATCAAGCGCTGCGGCGCAGCATACCTTGTTTCTTCAGCCATACCAGCAGAATGGAAATGGCGGCAGGCGTTACGCCAGAAATACGCGATGCCTGACCGATCGATACCGGTTTGTGATCGTTCAGCTTAGCGATAACTTCATTCGACAAGCCTGAGACCTGACGATAATCCAGCGTTGCAGGCAACAGGGTGTTCTCATTACGCTGTTGTCTTTCGATTTCTTCCTGCTGACGGGCGATATACCCTTCGTATTTCACCTGAATCTCAACCTGTTCCGCGGCCTGAGCATCGTCAAGCGCTGGTGCAAACGCAGATAAAGAGGTCAACTGAGCATAGGTCATATCCGGGCGACGCAGGAGATCTTCACCGCTGGCTTCACGTGACAAAGGCGTAGCCAGGTGAGCATTAACTTCTGCTGCAGATTCCGCTAACGGATTTACCCAGGTTGATTTGAGACGCTGACGTTCCTGTTCGATACGCTCCAGCTTCTCGTTGAAACGAGCCCAGCGCTCGTCGTCCACCAGACCCAGTTCACGACCAATTTCGGTCAGACGCAGGTCGGCGTTATCTTCGCGCAGCATCAAACGGTATTCTGCGCGTGAGGTGAACATACGGTACGGTTCTTTGGTGCCAAGCGTACACAGATCGTCCACCAGTACACCAAGATAAGCCTGATCGCGACGCGGTGCCCAGCCGTCTTTCTCAGCAGACAAGCGTGCGGCGTTCAGACCCGCCAACATCCCTTGCGCGGCAGCTTCTTCGTAACCGGTAGTACCGTTAATCTGGCCCGCAAAGAACAGACCCTGGATGAATTTACTTTCCAGAGTGGGTTTCAGGTCGCGCGGATCGAAGAAATCATACTCAATCGCGTAGCCAGGACGGACGATTCTGGCATTTTCCATACCCTGCATGGAGCGGACAATTTGCATCTGCACATCGAACGGCAAGCTGGTGGAGATACCATTCGGATAAATTTCGTTAGACGTGAGTCCTTCCGGTTCGAGGAAGATCTGATGCTGATTACGATCGGCAAAGCGCATCACTTTGTCTTCGATCGACGGGCAGTAGCGCGGACCGATACCTTCGATCACGCCTGCGTACATCGGGCTACGATCGAGGTTATTGCGGATCACGTCATGGGTTCTCTCATTGGTATGCGTGATGTAACACGGCATCTGACGCGGATGTTGAGAAGCATCGCCCAGGAATGAGAAGACCGGCATCGGGTTATCGCTGTTTTGCTGGCCGAGCACGCTGAAATCAATAGTGCGTGCATCGATACGCGGCGGCGTACCGGTTTTCAGGCGGCTGACGCGTAACGGCAGTTCACGCAGACGGCGTGACAGCGGGATAGACGGCGGATCGCCAGCACGGCCGCCGCTGTAGTTGTCCAGACCAATATGAATTTTGCCGTCAAGAAAAGTCCCTACGGTTAATACAACCGCTTTGGCACGGAACTTCAGTCCCATTTGGGTCACTGCACCCACAACACGATCGTTTTCAACAATCAGATCTTCAACCGCCTGTTGGAAGATCATCAGATTGGGTTGATTCTCGAGTGCGGTGCGTACAGCCTGGCGATAGAGCACACGGTCGGCCTGAGCTCGGGTAGCACGAACGGCTGGCCCTTTGCTGGCGTTTAGTATCCTAAACTGGATACCTGCATGGTCGATCGCTTTTGCCATCAACCCACCAAGCGCATCCACTTCTTTTACCAGGTGTCCCTTCCCAATACCGCCGATCGCCGGGTTGCAACTCATCTGTCCCAGTGTGTCGATATTGTGTGTCAAAAGCAGAGTCTGTTGACCCATTCGCGCCGCGGCCATTGCGGCCTCGGTGCCTGCATGACCCCCGCCAATGATGATGACGTCAAAAGGATCCTGATAAAACATGGTAATTGCCTCGCATAACGCGGTGTGAAAGTGGATTGAAGCCCGGGCCGTGGATTCTACTCAACTTTAGTCGATCGAGAAAGCCCTGGGATCCTGGGTATTAAAAAGAAGATCTTTTTATTTAGAGATCTGTTTTATTGTGATCTCTTATTAGGATCGCAACTTTCTGTGGATAAGGGCGATCCTTTGAATAAGATCAACAGGTTGTTGAGGATCATTAGCTGTGAATGATCGGTGATCCTGGCCCGTATAAGCTGGGAGCAGAATGAAGGGTTATACACAACTCAAAAACTGAACAACGGTTGTTCTTGGGATAACTACCGGTTGATCCAAGCTTTTAACCAGAGTTATCCACATAAAAAAGTACGATCTTTACAAATCTCTGAGCAGTGGATGCCAGGATCCCAGCCAAATTTCAGCCGGATCTTCCGGAATTTCATGTTCCAGTACGTTGATCCTGAGCGTTTCGCCGATCTGTTTTGCCCCGCAGGCTTTCAGTTCGGCTTCCAGCTTGTTGATTGCGCCGCAAAAGGTGTCATACTCACGACTGCCGATCCCGATTGCACCAAAATGCACTTGTGAAAGGTCCGGTTTTTGCTCGCATAAGGCATCATATAAAGGCTGCAGGTTGTCAGGAATGTCTCCCGCACCGTGCGTGGAGCTAATAATCAGCCAGATCCCATTAGTCGGGACCTCTTCAAGCATTGGCCCATGCAGTATTTCGCTGGAAAAACCCGCGTCGTCCAGTTTTTCAGCCAGATGCTCTGCTACATATTCCGCACTGCCAAGCGTGCTGCCGCTGATAAGAGTGATTTCTGCCATGATCGCCCACCTTTATAAAGAGGGCGTATTGTACGCTGTGAGCGAGCTGGGATCTACCTGTGGAAAAATAGGGGATTAAAAAAAGCGATCATGGCTTGATGGTACGCATGATCGGGTTTTGCAGGACGATCAGGGTCTCCGTGGACTGAATTTCGTCAATTGTTTGGATCTTGTTGATAAGTACCTGCTGTAACGCGTCGATCGACTTGCACATCACCTTTATAAAGATGCTGTAGTGCCCGGTGGTGTAATACGCTTCGGTCACCTCATCGAGGCTTTCCAGTCTGGCCAACGCTGACGGATAGTCTTTCGCACTTTTCAGGATGATGCCGATAAAGCAGCCGACGTCATAGCCCAACTGTTTGGGACTAACATCAATCCGTGCGCCGGTAATAATCCCGGCCTGCTTCATCTTCTCTACGCGAACGTGAATTGTCCCCGGGCTAACGCCGAACTGTTTGGCCAATTCGGCATAGGCCGTTCGGGCATTTTCCATCAGGGCGTCAAGAATGCCGCGGTCCAGATTGTCGATCTGATAATTTTCCATAGGTTTTTCTTATGTAGATTAATGATTCCCTCTATTTTAGACGTTAATTTTAACGAATCAAAATCGAAGACGGCTTTTTGTTTGTTGATTATTGAATATTACCTACATTCTGTTGCTTAATCATAGGCAACAGGACACAGGAGTACACATAATGAAAACCGCTTACATTGCCAAACAACGTCAAATTAGCTTCGTAAAATCTCATTTTTCTCGTCAGCTGGAAGAGCGTTTAGGTCTGATCGAAGTTCAGGCTCCGATCCTCAGCCGCGTAGGAGATGGCACGCAAGATAACTTGTCGGGCTGTGAAAAAGCGGTGCAGGTGAAGGTTAAAGCATTGCCAGACGCTCAATTCGAAGTGGTTCATTCACTGGCGAAGTGGAAGCGTCAAACATTAGGACAACACGACTTTAGCGCAGGCGAAGGGCTGTACACGCATATGAAGGCCCTGCGTCCTGATGAAGATCGCCTTTCCCCGCTGCACTCTGTGTATGTTGACCAGTGGGACTGGGAGCGCGTGATGGGCGACGGCGAGCGTCAATTCTCCACTCTGAAAAGCACGGTAGAGGCTATCTGGGCGGGAATTAAGGCTACCGAAGCTGCGGTGAGCAAAGAGTTTGGTCTGGCACCGTTCCTGCCAGAGCAGATCCACTTTGTTCATAGCCAGGAACTGTTATCTCGTTATCCGGGTCTTGACGCAAAAGGTCGTGAACGTGCGATCGCTAAAGAGCTGGGCGCGGTATTCCTGGTGGGGATCGGCGGCAAGCTCAGCGACGGTCACCGTCATGATGTACGTGCGCCGGATTATGATGACTGGAGTTCAGCGTCCGAGCTGGGTCACGCCGGTCTGAACGGTGATATTCTGGTCTGGAACCCGGTACTGGAAGATGCGTTTGAGCTGTCTTCTATGGGGATCCGTGTGGATGCTGACGCTCTGAAACATCAGCTGTCTCTGACCGGAGATGAAGATCGTCTGAGTCTGGAATGGCACCAGGCGCTGCTGCGCGGTGAAATGCCACAGACGATTGGTGGAGGAATTGGGCAGTCGCGTCTGACCATGCTGTTGCTGCAATTACCACACATTGGTCAGGTTCAGTGTGGCGTATGGCCGGCACAGGTACGTGAAAGCGTCGCCTCTCTGTTATAAGAATTAACGCCGCCAGCGTCTGAGCAGGCGGCTTCGCATCCCGGTATCAAAGCGCCAGATATGATCGAAAATGCGCATGATGCCGGGTTTACCATGTGCTGACATCGCCACCGCGTGAAAACGGTGCTGGTGCACCCGCTGTAATTCCCCCACTTTGCTGACAACCTCATCGGGCAATCGCTGAGCGATAAAATCTGAGATCACCACCGCATCAGCATCAAACCATTCCCGACCCTGCATGCGCTCAGTAATGGCGCGAAAACAGCTGGCAATATCGGTACCGCCGCGAAAGCGCTGACTTAAAAAACGGGTCGCCTGTTCGATGCCCTCCGGGCCGGATAGCTCATAGCGCACTACTTCTGTTGAAAACAGCATGATGAAACAGCGTCGGTTATCGGCAAGGGCGACGCGCATTAGCGCCAGGCAAAAGGCTTTCGCACACTGCTCATTAAAGCCGCCCATCGATCCCGAAGTATCAACGCAGACGATAAAAGGTCCGCGCGGTTGCTCGTCAAAATCCTGATGCACCACGGGGCGTTCCGTGACTTTCTCACGCCATGCTTCGCCGTGCAGGCGATAGGTCAACAACTGCTTTTCCACCAGTCGTCGGTAGAACTCGTATTCCAGTTCGGTAATGCCCAGCGTGGCCAGTTCCGGCGGCAGAAGGCGCAGGATATCGTCGCTTTGCTGGATGCCATCTACTTGCTCCGGGACGGTTGCCGGTTCGCGCACGAGGGTACGGAAGGTTTCCATTGGCGCATCTTTACGCGGTACGGATTTCGCTTCTCTGGAACGGCCTAACTGCTCAGCCAGACGCTGGAGTTCAGGTTGTTGCGTCAGGAATTCGCCATATTTCACCATCAACTGATAATCACCGCGCTTGATTTGACCTGCGCTCATATCCCACAACCGGCCTGCGGCGTTGTCATTTTCTGCCAGTACGGGTTCCAGTTGCCCGCTAAGGGTCATCCGTTCCTGTACTTCACTGAGCAAATGCTCGCGCTCTTCTTCCAGCAGTTGCTGATTCAGCGTTGTGGTTTGCACCACCAGGCTCAGGCGCCAGCGCTGGAGAAAAAGCGTATGTAGGGCAGGCGTAAACGCGCTGTTGTCATTGACCAACTGCTGCGCTTGTCCGGCCCATGGCGAATGGAGGTGGTGTAATAGCGACAATATTTGCGGTAGCTGGACGATAAACTGCGCATGAGAGAGGAGCTGGCTTTGTTGATAGCATATAACCTCTTCCGCTAACTCCGGCGGTACATGGGTATCTTTGAGGCGGCTACGCAAAGATTCACGCCAGCGGGGAATATCGTCAGTGATCGCTTTTTTAAGGCGAGGGAATTTGTTAAAAAATACCACCATCTTTGGAGAAGCCAGCAGGGCGACGATCATCTCTTCGATCATCGCTTCTTCACTGACTGCCAGCATGATGTTGAGCGTATCAAGGGTCAGCATTGTTGCGCCTGGCGGATTTGCGCCCCGACATCCTGCAGGCTGGCCTCAATGCGGCCTAACCAGTCGCTATGAATAAACAGACATTTTTGCTGCTCGCTAAATGCGCTGTGCTGCTGATGCCACTCGTTATCGAGCGCTTCAAGCTCCTGTTTTATTTCAGCAGGCATACTCTCTTGTGATGTACCGGGCAATGCCAGACGAGAGCCTTGTAAGCTGACGTCGCGTACAACCAGGTGCTGCGCGCTATCCACTTCCATGTTCAGCGTCTGGGCAAAACCGATGCCGTTTAATTTTCCTCGGATCTCACCGCCTTTGGTTAACCACAGTTCCAGCGCGCTACGTTCGAAAGCAATATGGATTACTTCCATATCATGCAGCTTTAAGGGCTTTTGCAGTAGTAATGTCACGACGGATGACGTGGCCTCCGGCGGTAAATCATAATGAGGACGACGGCTGAACATGCCGCCCTGACGGATCACGGTGAATGCTGTTTTATCGCTTTGCTGCTGCTGGAGCTGAATGCGGCGCTGCACAATACTGCCCAGACGGGTCAGCATGGCTTGTTGTTGCCATGCGTGTCCGGTCATCAATATTTCCAGCTGCTGCTGCATCAGATTCAGACTTTGTGCGTCGTACCACAGGCAGTCTTTCAGCAGGATCAGGTCGATGGGAACTACCTCATCACGTCCGCTAAAGAAGGCGCTGGCCTGGAGCAAGCGAATGGCTTTTTTCCAGCGACGATCGGACACGTAGGGGGCATTCGGTAGCGTGTCCAGCTGCTGGCGCAGCATGAAAATAAGCTCAAACACGCGATCGGGAAGCGTGATGGCGCCAATGTCCTTTTGCCACTGGTAATACTCTTCATCCGTTACCTGTAACGATGCCGGGACCGGATTGTCGCTTTCATCCTGCTGACTTAACAGCATCGAGCGGAAGTTGGCCTTGTCCTGGACTTTATCCAGCCACAGACGAATAAGCATACGGTCGTACAGCGCTTCCAGGCTGCTGTCTGCTTCAGGCAGTTCGTTGGAGGCTGCCACCAGCAGGCGCATCGGGATTTTCTCTTCATGCGCGCCGTTGCGGAAATGGCGTTCGTTGATGGCGGTCAGCAGGGTGTTAAGAATCGCCGGTCCCGCCTTCCAGATTTCATCGAGAAAGACGATTTCAGCTTCAGGCAGATAGCCTGCCGTTAAGCGTTCATAGCGACCTTCGTCTTTTAACGCCTGAATGGACAGCGGGCCGAAAACCTCTTCCGGCGTAGAGAAGCGCGTCATCAGATATTCGAAGGCGCGAGCATTTTGAAAGGCAAATTTCAGTCTGCGGGCAATTAAGCTTTTCGCGATCCCGGGAGGACCTAATAAGAAAACGCTCTCGCCGCTAAGTGCAGCCAGCAGACACAGACGAATGGCGTGGCTACGTTCATAAAGTCCCTTTTCCAGCGCATTGCTCAGACGGGAAATTCTTTCCGCTAATAAATGTGGGTGAGCCATAATGAAGTGGCGTCCTTTCGCCAAATGTACTGCATAAACAGCGAGTATAGATGCTTCACACCAGTGCAGTAATAGACTGAAGGTGCGCTTATTTTTCTTTGAGCCAGATTAATCTGGTCTCATTTAGGGGTACGATTTTGCGATTAATCGTGCATACTGTGCGCCTTTTTGTGGGCCAAGGGACGACGCACACATTTCTTATATATACACCAAATCAATCAAGCTGCACCAAGGCGGCAATGGAGTTTTCTTCTGGGATGGGGGGAATAACGAATGCAGCCCACGCGGAGGTGGCTTGAAAGATGATGTGTATAAACGAAAGACGAGTCTATGAGCACTGATAATAAACAATCATTGTCTGCGATTACCCTTGCGGCCATTGGGGTTGTCTACGGTGATATTGGTACCAGCCCACTTTATACGCTTCGTGAATGTTTGTCCGGCCAGTTTGGTTTTGGCGTTGAACGTGACGCCGTATTTGGCTTTCTCTCGCTGATTTTCTGGCTGCTGATCTTTGTTGTCTCCATTAAATACCTGACGTTTGTCATGCGCGCGGATAACGCCGGAGAAGGCGGGATCCTGACGCTGATGTCATTGGCCGGGCGTAATACTTCAGCACGAACAACCTCCATGTTGGTGATTATGGGGTTGATTGGCGGCAGCTTCTTCTATGGAGAAGTGGTGATAACGCCTGCTATCTCGGTGATGTCGGCGATTGAAGGTCTGGAGATCATTGCCCCGCAACTGGATACCTGGATTGTTCCGCTCTCGATAATCGTACTGACCCTGCTGTTTTTGATTCAAAAACACGGTACCGGCATGGTCGGTAAGCTGTTTGCGCCGATTATGCTGTTGTGGTTCCTGACGCTGGCAGTGTTAGGCGTGCGTAGTATTATTGGCAATCCGGAAGTGCTGCAGGCGCTCAATCCGTATTGGGCGGTGCATTTCTTCCTCGAATTCAAAACGTTGTCCTTTATTGCGCTGGGTGCGGTGGTGTTGTCGATTACCGGTGTTGAAGCGCTGTATGCGGATATGGGCCACTTCGGTAAGTTGCCGATTCGCCTGGCATGGTTCTCCGTGGTATTGCCTTCGCTGGTACTGAACTATTTTGGTCAGGGGGCGTTGCTGTTAAAGCATCCTGAAGCGATTAAAAACCCGTTCTTCCTGCTGGCGCCGGACTGGGCGTTGATACCGCTCCTGATCCTCGCCGCGCTGGCAACGGTTATCGCTTCACAGGCGGTTATCTCCGGTGTCTTCTCACTGACGCGTCAGGCCGTGCGTCTGGGGTATTTATCGCCGATGCGTATCATCCATACCTCGGAAATGGAGTCGGGCCAGATCTACATTCCTTTCGTTAACTGGATGCTCTATTTTGCAGTGGTGATTGTGATTGTGAGCTTTGAACACTCCAGTAATCTGGCTGCGGCGTACGGGATTGCGGTGACGGGGACGATGGTGCTGACCTCAATTCTGTCGACCACCGTGGCGCGCAAAAACTGGCACTGGAATAAATACTTCGTCTTCCTGATCCTGGTGGCGTTCTTGTGCGTCGATGTTCCGCTGTTCTCCGCGAACCTCGATAAACTGATTTCCGGTGGTTGGCTGCCTCTGACGCTGGGTCTGGTGATGTTCACCATCATGACTACCTGGAAAAGCGAGCGTTTCCGTCTGCTGCGTCGCATGCATGAGCACGGCAACTCTCTGGAGGCGATGATTGCCTCTCTGGAGAAATCACCACCGGTACGCGTGCCGGGAACGGCGGTGTACATGTCTCGTGCATTGAACGTCATCCCGTTTGCGCTACTGCATAACCTCAAACATAACAAGGTTCTGCATGAACGCGTTATTCTGCTGACGCTGCGCACGGAAGATGCGCCATATGTTCACAATGTGCGTAGGGTGCAGATTGAGCAGTTATCGCCCACCTTCTGGCGCGTGGTGGCCAGCTACGGTTGGCGCGAAACGCCGAACGTTGAAGAAGTGTTCCATCGCTGCGGTCTGGAAGGCTTAAGCTGTCGGATGATGGAAACCTCGTTCTTCATGTCGCACGAGTCGTTGATTGTTGGCAAACGACCATGGTATCTGCGTCTGCGCGGCAAGCTGTATCTGCTATTACAACGCAATGCGCTGCGCGCCCCGGACCAGTTTGAAATCCCACCTAACCGGGTTATTGAGCTCGGTACTCAGGTCGAGATTTAATCTTATCGACGCCCTCTTTCATCGCGAAAGGGGGCGTTTTGTTTTGTCCCTCCCAGTTTTCATTTCATCGAATGATAATCCTTGCGAAACGTTTCGATGGCGATCACATTTTCGTAACTTCGCGGTGGTTTTATCTCCACTCTTCGCTCTACACTTATCTTCAGCGAAACGTTTCGCTAGTGGGGAAAGAAAATGAAGAAAGGCACGGTACTCAACTCTGAAATTTCATCGGTGATCTCCCGTCTGGGGCATACCGATACGCTGGTGGTGTGTGATGCAGGTTTACCCATCCCGAATAGCACAACGCGTATCGATATGGCATTAACCCAGGGCGTACCTTCTTTTATGCAGGTACTGGATGTGGTGACACGTGAAATGCAGGTCGAGGCGGCCATTCTCGCGACGGAAATTAAACAACATAATCCGCAACTCCACGAAACGTTGCTCAGCCACATTGAGCAACTGCAACAACACCAGGGAAACACCATAGAAATTCGTTACACCACGCATGAACAATTCAAAAAACAAACCGCAGACAGTCAGGCGGTAATTCGCAGCGGAGAGTGTTCTCCGTATGCGAATATCATTCTCTGTGCTGGCGTCACGTTCTGAGGCCATCATGAACGCATTACTGCAACTCAAAGGGATCGATAAAGCGTTCCCGGGCGTAAAAGCGCTATCCGGCGCCGCGCTGAATGTCTACCCAGGCCGCGTAATGGCGCTGGTGGGCGAAAACGGCGCGGGCAAATCCACCATGATGAAAGTGCTGACCGGGATCTATACCCGTGATGCCGGTTCTTTATTGTGGTTGGGAAAAGAGACCACCTTTAACGGCCCTAAATCCTCCCAGGAAGCCGGAATCGGTATCATCCACCAGGAGCTGAATTTGATCCCGCAACTCACTATCGCCGAGAACATTTTTCTTGGCCGTGAGTTCGTTAATCGCTTTGGCAAAATTGACTGGAAGAAGATGTACGCCGAAGCCGATCTGCTGCTTGCCAAACTGAATCTGCGCTTTAAAAGCGACAGACTGGTCGGTGAACTGTCGATTGGCGATCAGCAGATGGTTGAAATTGCCAAAGTGCTGAGCTTTGAATCGAAGGTCATCATTATGGATGAACCGACGGATGCGCTCACCGATACCGAAACCGAATCCCTGTTCCGCGTCATTCGCGAACTGAAATCCCAGGGACGCGGCATTGTCTATATTTCTCACCGCATGAAAGAGATCTTCGAGATTTGTGACGACGTGACCGTTTTTCGCGACGGGCAGTTTATTGCCGAGCGTGAAGTCGCCTCGCTGACCGAAGACTCGCTGATTGAAATGATGGTGGGACGTAAGCTGGAAGATCAATACCCGCGCCTGGAAAAAGCGCCGGGTGATATTCGCCTGAAGGTCGATAACCTGTGCGGCCCTGGCGTAAACGATGTTTCATTCACGCTACGTAAAGGCGAGATCCTTGGCGTATCGGGGCTGATGGGTGCCGGACGTACCGAGCTGATGAAAGTGTTGTACGGCGCATTGCCGCGCACCAGCGGTTACGTCACGCTTGATGGCCATGAAGTGGTCACCCGTTCGCCGCAGGATGGGTTGGCTAACGGCATCGTCTATATTTCTGAAGACCGTAAACGCGATGGTTTAGTGCTGGGCATGTCGGTGAAAGAGAACATGTCACTAACCGCGCTGCGTTATTTCAGTAGCGCTGGTGGAAGCCTTAAACATAAAGACGAGCAGCAGGCGGTAGGTGATTTTATTCGTCTGTTCAATGTTAAAACGCCATCGATGGAACAGGCTATCGGCCTGCTTTCTGGCGGTAATCAGCAGAAAGTGGCGATTGCGCGCGGTCTGATGACCCGACCAAAAGTCCTGATCCTCGATGAACCAACGCGCGGCGTTGACGTTGGGGCTAAGAAAGAAATCTATCAGCTTATCAACCAGTTTAAGGCCGATGGGCTGAGCATCATTCTGGTCTCCTCTGAGATGCCAGAAGTATTGGGCATGAGCGATCGAATTATCGTTATGCATGAAGGGCATCTCGGCGGTGAGTTCACTCGCGAGCAGGCCACTCAGGAAGTATTAATGGCTGCCGCTGTGGGCAAGCTTAATCGCGTGAATCAGGAGTAAAAAAGATGACTACCCAGGCTGTTTCTGGTCGCCGTTATTTCACTAAAGCATGGCTTCTGGAGCAAAAGTCGCTCATCGCTCTGTTAGTGCTGATCGCGATTGTTTCCACCATGAGCCCTAACTTTTTTACCGTTAATAACCTGTTCAACATCCTCCAGCAAACGTCGGTGAACGCCATCATGGCCGTTGGCATGACGCTGGTTATCCTGACGTCGGGGATCGATCTGTCTGTCGGTTCTTTGCTGGCGCTTACCGGTGCGGTTGCGGCTTCCATTGTAGGGATTGAAGTCAATGCGCTGGTGGCTGTCGCTGCGGCCCTGGCGCTCGGTGCTGCTATTGGCGCGGTAACCGGGGTGATTGTCGCGAAAGGCCGGGTACAGGCGTTTATCGCGACCCTGGTGATGATGCTGCTGCTGCGTGGTGTGACCATGGTATACACCAACGGCAGTCCGGTTAATACCGGGTTTACTGACAATGCCGATCTGTTTGGCTGGTTTGGTATTGGTCGTCCGTTAGGCGTCCCTACGCCTGTGTGGATTATGGGGATTGTCTTCCTCGCGGCGTGGTACATGCTGCACCACACTCGTCTGGGTCGTTATATCTATGCGCTGGGCGGTAACGAAGCGGCAACGCGCCTGTCCGGTATCAGCGTAAGTAAAATCAAAATTATCGTTTACTCCTTGTGTGGTCTGCTGGCATCGCTGGCGGGCATCATTGAAGTAGCGCGCCTCTCCTCTGCGCAACCGACGGCAGGTACTGGCTATGAGCTGGATGCTATCGCCGCGGTGGTGTTAGGTGGTACCAGCCTGGCGGGCGGTAAAGGACGTATTGTTGGGACGCTGATCGGCGCATTGATTCTTGGCTTCCTCAATAATGGTTTGAATTTGTTAGGTGTATCCTCCTATTACCAGATGATCGTCAAAGCGGTGGTGATTTTGCTGGCGGTACTGGTAGACAACAAAAAGCAGTAACAACGATTACAGGACATCTTAAATATGAACATGAAAAAACTGGCTACCCTGATTTCTGCTGTTGCGCTGAGCGCCACCGTGAGCGCGAATGCGATGGCGAAAGATACCATTGCGCTGGTGGTCTCCACCCTCAACAACCCGTTCTTTGTTTCTTTGAAGGATGGGGCGCAAAAAGAGGCCGATAAGCTGGGCTACAACCTGGTGATTCTGGACTCACAGAACAACCCGGCGAAAGAGCTGGCTAACGTTCAGGATTTAACGGTTCGTGGAACTAAAATTCTGCTGATTAACCCGACGGACTCCGATGCTGTTGGTAACGCTGTGAAGATGGCTAACCAGGCGAAAATTCCGGTTATCACCCTTGACCGCGTTGCGTCCAAAGGCGAAGTAGTAAGCCATATTGCATCTGATAACGTGCTGGGCGGTAAGATTGCGGGCGATTATATCGCGAAGAAAGCGGGTGAAGGCGCGAAAGTTATCGAACTGCAGGGTATTGCCGGTACTTCAGCGGCGCGTGAGCGTGGCGAAGGTTTCCAGCAGGCTGTTGCGGCACACAAATTTAACGTACTGGCCAGCCAGCCGGCCGACTTCGACCGCACCAAAGGTCTGAACGTCATGCAGAACCTGCTGACCGCGCATCCTGACGTGCAGGCCGTATTTGCCCAGAACGATGAAATGGCGTTGGGTGCGCTGCGCGCACTGCAGACCGCGGGTAAATCTGATGTGATGGTGGTTGGATTTGACGGTACTCCAGATGGCGAAAAAGCAGTAAATGATGGCAAACTGGCTGCGACCATTGCTCAGTTGCCGGATCAGATCGGCGCGAAAGGCGTTGAGACTGCGGATAAAGTCCTGAAAGGCGAGAAGGTTCAGGCTAAATATCCGGTTGACCTGAAGCTGGTCATCAAGCAGTAATACCGATTCAGGTCGCTCGCGGCCTGATGGAGACATAAAGACGCCATCCCCGTATCGGGTTTTGGGGATGAAAGCGTAAAAAGAAAAGCAGGGCACGCGCCACCCTAATCCGGTGGCGCACTTTGACTTGGAACACCAAATATGAAAACCGCAGGCAACCTCGTTGTTCTTGGCAGTATCAATGCCGATCACATCCTCAACCTTAACTCTTTCCCGACACCTGGTGAAACCGTAACCGGTAACCATTATCAGGTTGCATTTGGTGGTAAAGGCGCGAATCAGGCTGTTGCTGCGGGGCGTAGTGGCGCGAATATCGCATTTATTGCCTGTACGGGTGATGATGATATTGGCGAAAGTGTTCGTAAACAGTTAGCCAAAGATAATATCGATATTGCGCCGATTAGCGTAATTTCGGGGGAATCGACCGGTGTGGCGTTGATTTTTGTGAATGGTGAAGGTGAGAACGTCATCGGCATTCATGCTGGTGCGAACGCGGCACTTTCGCCTGCGCTGGTGGAAGCTCAGCATGAGCGTATTGCCCAGGCGTCTGCCTTACTGATGCAGTTAGAGTCGCCGATCGAAAGCGTACTGGCTGCGGCAAAGATTGCACATCAAAATAAAACCACGGTAGCCCTTAACCCGGCCCCGGCACGTGAACTTTCTGACGAACTGCTGGCGCTGGTGGATATTATTACCCCGAATGAAACCGAGGCTGAAAAGCTCACGGGAATCCGGGTTGAAAACGATGAAGACGCGGCCAAAGCTGCGCAGGCATTGCACGCGAAGGGGATCCATACTGTACTGATTACCTTAGGCAGTCGCGGGGTGTGGGCCAGCGTAAATGGTGAAGGTCAGCGTGTGCCTGGGTTTAAAGTGGACGCCGTTGATACCATCGCCGCTGGGGATACCTTTAACGGCGCGTTAATTACAGCGTTACTGGAAGAGACTCCGCTGCCTGAAGCTATCCGATTTGCACATGCCGCTGCGGCGATTGCGGTCACCCGTAAGGGCGCACAGCCTTCCGTTCCATGGCGCGAAGAAATAGAAGCGTTTTTAAGTCAACAGAGGTAACGCTTGGCTACAATGAAGGACGTCGCCCGCCTGGCGGGGGTTTCCACGTCGACGGTTTCTCACGTCATTAATAAAGATCGCTTTGTCAGTGAGTCTGTCACTGACAAAGTTGAAGCGGCGATTAAAGAGCTTAACTACGCGCCCTCAGCGCTGGCGCGTAGTCTCAAGTTAAACCAGACCCACACTATTGGCATGTTAATCACTGCCAGTACCAACCCCTTTTATTCCGAGCTGGTGCGCGGCGTTGAACGTAGTTGTTTTGAACGCGGCTACAGCCTGGTGCTGTGCAACACTGAAGGTGATGAACAGCGCATGAACCGTAATCTGGAAACGTTAATGCAAAAACGGGTGGATGGCTTGCTGCTGCTCTGCACGGAAACACATCAACCTTCCAGGGAGATCATGCAACGCTATCCTTCTATACCGACCGTCATGATGGACTGGTCGCCTTTTGATGGTGAAAGCGATCTGATCCAGGATAACTCCCTGTTGGGCGGGGATTTAGCCACTCAACATCTTATCGAAAAAGGTTTTACGCGCATTGCCTGCATCACCGGGCCGCTGGATAAAACTCCAGCGCGTTTACGTCTGGAAGGATATCGGGCGGCAATGAAGCGGGCGGGGTTGCCGGTCCCGGAAGGTTACGAGATTACCGGTGACTTTGAGTTCGGCGGCGGCTTTGAAGCTATGCAAACGTTGCTGTCGCATAAACAGCGACCGCAGGCCGTTTTTACCGGCAATGATGCCATGGCGGTTGGCGCGTATCAGGCTCTGTACCAATCGGGATTGCGCATTCCGCAGGATATGGCGGTGGTGGGTTATGATGATATCGAGCTGGCGCGCTATATGACGCCGCCGCTGACGACCATCCATCAACCAAAAGATGAACTGGGCGAACTGGCCATCGATGTATTAATCCACCGGATGGCGCAGCCCGCATTACAGCAACAGCGCCTGCAACTTACTCCTGTTTTGATGGAGCGGGGGTCGGTTTAGGATTATGTCGCTCTTTAATCAGATTACGTCCATCTTTTGCTTTTAGCAGCATGAACATCAGCGCAGACACTACCGTGATAGCGCCCATCGTCATAAAGGTGTAGTGGAACTGCTCGACCGTATTGGTTCCTTCCATACCTTCATAGATACGCAGAACGGCAGCGCTGATGGCGACCCCTAAACTGATTGATAACTGCTGAGTAACGGCCAGCACACTGTTGCCGCTGCTGGCGTTTTCATCGGTCAGGTCCGCCAGAGTGATGGTATTCATGGAGGTAAACTGGGTGGACATCGCCATACCCAAAATGAACAACGGCAGGATCAACATCCAGACCGGCATGGCGGGAGATTGCAATGCGAACTGCGCAATCATCAGGCCGATAAAAACCGTAACACCCACCAGTGTGGTTCTGTAGCCGAGCCGGCGCAGCACCTGCGTCACCATTGATTTCGCCAGTATTGATCCCAGCGCCGTTGGCGCCATCATGCAACCGGCTATCAGCGCCGGGTATCCAAAGCCTACCTGCAACATCAGCGGCATTAAGAAGGGCACGCACCCTGTACCCAGACGAGTGGCAAGGTTTCCGGCGATCCCGACGGAAAAAGTTCGGGTCTTAAATATAGGAAGCGATATTAGCGGCGTTGGGTGACGACGCGCGTGGCGAATGTAGGCGAGCAGTAACAGAATACTGGCAAGAATAATGCTGAGTGCTATCCAGGTCTCGACAAGCTTCTCACCGAACAGCTCTACCCCGCTGGAAAACAACACCAGGCTCAAACCAAACAGAAAGAAACCGGTCATATCAAAACCGCGGCGCGGCGTGGTGAAGTTCGGCATATATTTGCGGGCATAGAAGATACCGGCAACCCCAATTGGAATATTAATCAGGAAGATCCAGTGCCAACTGGCCCACGTGACCAGTACACCGCCCAATACTGGACCTAAAATCGGCCCCACAAGTCCAGGCATGGTTACGAAGTTAAGCACGGGAAGCAGTTCGCTGCGGGGGTAAGCACGTAATAATGCCAGACGGGCAACGGGCATCATCATGGCGCCACCGATGCCCTGAATGACGCGGAAAATCACCAGTTCGCTTAGGGAGCTGGACAGCGCACAGGCCAGCGAACCCAGCGTAAACAGGCTCACAGCTATCATAAAGACGCGCCGGGTACCAAACCTGTCTGCCAGCCATCCACTCACCGGGATCAGCATCGCGACCGTCAGGGTGTAGCTGATAATGGCCGACTGCATGGCGAGCGGAGAGCGGTTAAGGCTGTGTGCTATTGCGGGTAAGGCGGTATTGAGGATCGTGGCGTCTAGTGCCTGCATAAAAAAGGCCATGGCTGCTATCCACGGTAGCCCGGCCATACTGCGTGATTTCTTTTCTGACATATTATTTATCCGGTAGCACGTTCGGTGCTATCAGCAATGCCTGACAGGCAGCGAAGGCGCGATCGCCATCGCTCTCATCTATTGCGTCGACAATGGCCTGGTGTAAATCCAGCTTGACCACGTCGTTATAGGTAATAGAGGTAAAGTAGGTCTGGTAAACGGAATGGAAGAGTGACGCGAAGGAGATAAGGAACGGGTTCGCACTCATTTCATAGATGTGTTCATGCCAGGCGATATCAACCTCAATCCAACGCTCGCGTCTGAAGTTTCTTTTCAGCTCGACCATTTCTTCCATTAGCGTGTTGAGATGCGCTTTCTGTTCTGCCGTACCTATAGTCGCCGCCAGTAAACACGCCTGAGGCTCCAGGCTGATACGCATCACCAGAAAATGTTTAATGACCTGAGAGAAATTATCTTCTGTCATCCACCAGGTGAGCAGCTCCTGGTCGAGGAAGTTCCAGTTTGCCTGCGGCATGACGCGTGTACCAATACGCGGGCGCGGTAATACCATACCTTTTGCCGTTAACGTCTTTACCGCTTCTCTTACCGCGGTACGACTTACGCCAAACTGATCGCCCAGCTCTATTTCGCCAGGCAATATAGCGCCCGGTGCGTATTCACCTTTTAATATTCGCTGAGCCAGCTTTTCGGCCAGAACGTAGGACAGGTTTTTCTGTGCGGCTAGCTGTTGGGCATTTAACGGCATGAATGGTTTTCCTTACTTTATTTCCTATTCATTAGTATGCCACCTGGAAGTGTTATTGCGGCTGCAAAAACGGCAATTTGCTTATTTTATGGCATGTTAATGGTGGTTTTGCTGAAAAAACACGCACTCGGAAAGTTATTTTAAATTTCCCCTTGTCAGCCTGAAATAACTCCCTATAATGCGCCTCCACTGACACGGAACAACGGATTACAAACCGCCGGGTCAGCGGAGAAAAGCGAAAATAAACGCTTGACTCTGTAGCGGGATGGCGTAATATGCACACCCCGCGCCGCTGAGAAAAAGCGAAGCGGCACTGCTCTTTAACAATTTATCAGACAATCTGTGTGGGCACTCGAAGATACGGATTCTTAACGTCGCAAGACGAAAAATGAATACCAAGTCTCTGAGTGAACACGTAATTCATTACGAAGTTTAATTCACGAGCATCAAACTTAAATTGAAGAGTTTGATCATGGCTCAGATTGAACGCTGGCGGCAGGCCTAA
>NZ_NAEW01000059.1 GCF_002075345.1 Citrobacter braakii | reverse complement strand
CTGTTCCGGACGACCGGCAATGTTACCGTGGTGGCGGGATGGAAAGCGCTGTTTTCCGACCCGTCGCCACAGTCAGTACAGACACTGGCTGATGGCGACGTGAGCAGTGATAACGCAGATGCCTCCCTGCTGCCGCCCCTTCAGAGCGGGCAGATTTGTCCGGTTCAGGGGGCGGAGGAAAAGCGCCTGCAGACAAAACCACCGGTACCGTACAACGACGGTACGTTGATTGCGGCGATGACGAACGCGGCATCGTTCGTCACGGATTCTGCGCTGAAGAAGGTGCTGAAAGAAAATGCGGGGATAGGAACTGAGGCGACCCGGGCGGGGATAATCGACACCCTGATAAAACGTGGATTTATGGTAAGGGATAAAAAAGTGCTGCGTTCGACCACGACAGGGCGTGACCTGGTGAATACCCTGCCGGCGGCACTGACCAGCCCGGGGCTGACGGCGTTGTGGGAGCAACTGCTGGATGAGGTGGCGGCAGGCCGGGTGAGTCTTGATGATTTTATGGCGAAACAGAATGCCTGGGTGTCGCAGCTGGTCAGTCAGGGGAAATCGCAGCCACTGGCGATGCAGGCTACTCCCGGTCCACCCTGCCCGGAATGCGGGGGACGAACGGTGCAGCGTCAGGGAAAGAATGGTGTATTTTTCGGCTGTGTCAACTATCCGGCGTGCCGGGGTATTGCGGGAAGTGGTACTGGCGGCGGCTCGTTAAAAATGCCGAAAAGCCTGAAACTGAAGCTGCGATAACCGGTTGTTTTTTATCACCGGCTCTGGCAGGATGACTGCGGTACTGAAGATACCGGCACCCCACGGCTACAGGGCAGCGTCATTTTTGCATTTTGGTATGGTGTCTGCGGCAGTCCGGTAAGTCATCTTCTGAACGGGATGGACTTACAAGGCGTAAAAACCGTGTGAAATATTGCGTCGGGGTTTTACCTTCACGGTGGGTTTTAATGACAGTAGAGCATGGTGCACTCTGTGAAAGTAATGGCGGCTCCCCTCCGGGAGCTGCCATTAACGTCGAAATATCCGTAGTTATTGCCTCCTGATATCCTCTCCTGTATTCCCTGCTGC
Organism: Citrobacter braakii; assembly: GCF_002075345.1. GTDB lineage: Bacteria > Pseudomonadota > Gammaproteobacteria > Enterobacterales > Enterobacteriaceae > Citrobacter > Citrobacter braakii. Next base: position 956 of record NZ_NAEW01000059.1, on the reverse strand, counting down.
ATACCCCGTTTTTTTGTTTTTTCGGTTCCTTATTTTCCGCGCTCACCTTTCTTGACTTCCCGCTGCTGTGTTTTAAAAATGAACAGGCTAAATCGTTGTCCCTGAGACAATTGCAAATACCTCCGGTACAGGAAACTGTACTTGTTGACCTGAAAGAGGAGCCTTCGGGTGGTCACATGCAAAAGTCAGCGGAGCTGGAACTGACGCCTTCGGGTGCTCCATTGCAAATGCTGCCGTGGCCTGGAAGGCAGCGTCTTCGGACGGTACACCCGTTTAACCTCTGGAAACGGGTACTGTGTTCTGCAGAATACAGTGGGGGTTGTTTTATGACTATTGACGGCCTGTGACGATGCCACAGGCTCCCTGCGGGAAAACACTCCCCGACAGGGATGCATGTTTTCTCAACCATACCTTTTTTATCCCTGGAGAGAACATCATGTCCGGAAATACTGACAAAAAAGAAGTTAAAGAAGTGAACTACTTCAACCTTAACATTAGCGGCCTGGGCTACATCAGTAACGTACGCCAGGTGGTCAACGGTAACAGTAAGTTTACCTGCTGTACGCTGAACGCCCTGACGGGACCGACAGATAATGCAGACTATACCCGCTTTGATGTCACTGTTGCAGGCAAGGACGCAACGAGTCTGATCAACCGTTGCCAGAAAGCGTGCGATGAAGACAAAAAAGTGATGGTCAGTTTTGTGCTCAGCGGTGTTAAACCGGACATCTTCACCCTGTCAAAAGGTGAGCATGCCGGCGAAAACCGTGTCAGTCTCAAAACGCGTCTTATCCGGGTGGACTGGATAAAGATTGATAAAGAGATTGTCTACAAGGCAGAAAAACCGACCTCGACTCCTCCGGTTCAGGACCAGACTCCGCAGAAGCAGTACGCGGAAAACTCATTCTGAAACCGTCATTTTAACTGACCTCTCCCTGGCGGTGACACACTTTCCG
>NZ_NAEW01000058.1 GCF_002075345.1 Citrobacter braakii | reverse complement strand
GCCGGACGGAAGTCCGCAGCGTGGCCGGGGTCTGATAACTGGTGTCATCGATAAGGAAGCGGTTTTCCCACTGCGACAGCATTCCCACCGCGCCACACACCAGTTCAAGGTCATGACTGGTCAGATTGCCGCTGCGCAGACGGGTCAGCGGAACCCTCGCCAGGATGGACATCAGGCGAAGCATCAGCTGTGCTGCGGGCATCTCCATACTGTAGAACTGGACCGTTCTGTCCACAGGACATCCGTACAGCGCCGCCAGCGCATGCCTGACCGCCAGGGCGGTTTTACCCATGGACGGACGGGCGCCAATCAGTATCAGATTACCGTCCTGCCAGCCGCAGGTTTTTGCATCCAGCTCCGCAAATCCCGTGGGAACCCCCGTCACGCCAGCCCCGCCCGCCACCGACTCCAGCCAGGTCATCACATCCGATGCCTGCGTGGTGATACTCAGACAGGCCTGCAGTACATTCTGCTGCGCCAGGTTAAACAATTCTTTCTCGCCCTGCTCAACCAGTGAGTCCGTAACCTGCTTCAGGGTGGATATGCCCCTACCATCGGATGGCTGAAGCAGGGCAGCCTGCTGGTAAAGGGAACTTCCCAGCTTCATCAGCTGGCGTGCCCGGCTGCACTCCCTGACAATTTCAGCGTAGGCCACGATATTGGCGGCACTGGGCGTGTTTTTGGACATTTCTGCCAGATAAGCAAAACCCCCGCACCGCTCCAGCAGTCCCCGCCGCTCCAGGGACTCCGAGAGTGTAATCAGGTCAATGGGATACCCCGCGCTGACCAGACGCTCTATCTCACGGTAAATAACCTGGTTGACGGAAAGATAAAAATCGGTCGGTATCAGGAGAGGAGCCACCTCATCCCAGCGGTCATTGTCCAGCATCAGCCCGCCGAGCACGCTGGTCTCCGCGCCCTGATGGTATGGCACATCACGATGCGGCTTCGTTCTTTTGACGTCAGCCATTCACCACCTCCGCCGCTACTTCACGTGGACAGGCAAGGAATGCATCCAGCAGACGCCGGTGCATACGCGGAGACACCAGAAACAGCGGCATGTCAGACAACGGCAGATATGACACGCTATCACGCCGCTCATGGTCATACGTCCACATGACCTCAAAGAGCCGCATGTCATCCCGCAGGCTCCCCGTTTCAGGAGCGTGGCGGACCGGGGTTCCGGCCTGCTCATCCAGCTTCCGGTGGTATTCGTACTCCGACAGCAGGTTGTGGTAAATCACCGTGGATTCAGGCACACCCCAGATATCAGCCAGCAACGCGACCAGACACGCGCCGGCATCATCATTATGGTCAGCCTCAAAAAACACCCGTTTTTCATCAAAACCCCGGTGCCGGGAGGCAGCGCAGGAGCAGACTGCACGATAAAGAATTCGCATTTTCCACCTCACACATTCCGGACAATGTAAAAAACGGCAAAAAATGACGAAAAAGGTGCCGGACCCGCCACTGCAGTACGTACCATCCCGTTCACTGACAGTACATTTTCCAACCACAATGTTTGCAGACACCGGTCAGTACGTTCCGTCAGCAACATCACGTTCATCAACACAAGGAACAAAATATGATTACTGATGAAAATTCTCAGGATAACCGCATGCAGCAGGGGTCCGACAAATCCGGAACAACCAGCCAGGTTGCGAAATACTACGAAGACCGGAAAGCAGGCGCGCTGTCTTCTGAAGATACTGAGCGTTGCCAGACTTTTTTCGATAAATGTACAGCGGCATTTCCCGGAACCAGCCGGGAACTTGCGTACAGTCTTTGTTGTCCGGGAGAATGGCTGATAAAAAACCGCCACTGATAAATGTGATGATGCTTTTGACTGATTAATCATGTTGTTCTGCATGGCGTGATACCTCACTCAGCATCATCGGTCAGCGGATGACTCAGGAAAGATTCGCATGACGAACACACGCCCAGCCCGGTTTCATAATTCACCTTCAGCCAGTGGCAGGGCTCACGGAATTCATTCACACAGGCGTTATTATCAATACAGCCACATCCGACACAGACAGCTTCCTGAACTGCGGGGACGTCTGTCACAGCATCAGTACCGGCAACTGCATCGGCAGTACCATTCATGCCGGGTCTTCGGCGAAGAACATCATCAAACAGCGCTTTCCACTGCGGGAACAGTTCACAGGCCAGATGGTGAATTGTTTCCGCCGCCGGTAACGACTTACGGTCAGTGGTGTATTCA
>NZ_NAEW01000057.1 GCF_002075345.1 Citrobacter braakii | reverse complement strand
GTAAAAGGGAAGCCACTATTTTATCGAAATACTTCTGGTCGTAGCGGACCGCGTTACTCAGACTCTCAAGGACCGTATCTTCCAGGGCCTGGCCTTCCGGACTCTCCAGCACCTGCGTGATGGCCGCGCGGCGCAGGACGTAATCCGCTACCCCTTTGTTCTGGTTCACCTGGCTTAACAGCGCCACCTGCTGGTCAACCACCGCCAGCAGGTGTGGAGCATGCTCCCTCAGGTACCATTCCACATAGCGCTCATGGAGCCCTGTGATGTTCATGACGTAACGGCGGACCCGGTTATAATCCGGCCTCTCCCCCAGCGCAACCAGCGCCTGGGCGATAATGTTCACCACCCGCCAGGCAAACTCGCGAAACGCCGCGCTGTTGCCTTCCCCACTGAGCTGGTTTGCCAGACGTCCGGGAACTTCGGAGGTCCGTCCAAAACGACCGATACCGTTGTAACGGGCGCTGATTTCAGTCCAGCCCAGGTGGAACACGTACAGTTCGTTCTGCCGCCCGGTCCGGTGAGCTTCCGCCCACACCCTTCTCAGCAGGTCAGCATCGCCTTTCGGGTCAATCACCACCACGGTATTACCGCGCCGGATATCCTGGGTTATCAGCAGCTCTGCCAGCCGGGTTTTGCCCACGCGGGTGGTTCCCAGAACCAGCATATGGCCGACCCGCTCGCCCAGGTCCATGCTGACCGTTTCCTCATCCGGCTCCACGCCGTGTATTGCCGGATTTCCGCCAGCCGGCGGCAGCGGACGCACGGGATTGAACGGGGTGTCGGTACGCAGTATCCGGCTCAGCCAGGGCAGGCGGTACTCTGACCAGCGTTCCGTTCGTCGGGCCAGACGGTATGGCAGGGAGGGCTGCAGAAATGCCTGCACTTCAGGCCGACGGGTCTCCAGCAGACGCTGGAGATGCTTCTGCTCCCAGGCAAATCCTTTCCCCAGAAAAAGGCGGTAGCGGCTGACCGGTACCTGGCAGCTGGTCATCACATAGCGGGGAAGCCGTTTGAGGTTGCGGCGGTAGCGCAGTATCTTCAGTCCCTGGCGGGTTCGTACGACAGCCAGTGCCGCAAATCCTGCCGCAGTCACATAGCTGACCGACGGTGCCAGCGCCACAGCCCACGGCGCGCTGATGCAGATGAATGCCGCGCAGCCTGCCGCCACGGCGGTATTGAGCTCCACGGCAGGACGCAACAGCGCCTCCATCACATAGCGGTCGCTCATTCTGTTGTCCTCCCGGTCAGTCCGAACCACAAGGAGCGTGAGGACGCGATCTTACGTGTGGTACGGATGAGGCCAGCGGTGCCAACCAGGTCAGTGCCCGCTCTGACGTCTGCCGGTAACGGCGGCGGGTCCGGGCGGCTGGTCCGGGCGGCTGGTGTCCGGCAGAACCTGGCGACAACGACAACCGCCAGTAGCAGAAAAAGAAGCAATATGACCGGCAGCATCAGCGCCTCACTGTGACAGTCCGCGGTCCGTAATCAGCACCGGGTAGTGAGTGAGCTGAAGACGGCGCGCAATATCACTGGCGGATGCCGGCAGCAGCGTCAGGCCCGGGGCCCCTGCCTGCAGCTCCCGCAGGGCGGCACTGTCCGTGACGTTCACCACCAGACCCGTGGCGTTCATACGCAGCAGGTCAGCCCGCCTCTGTGCCAGCCAGTCCCGGGACAGCGCGTCGTCTCCGACCAGAAACACCGGTGCCATGCCCGCAAGCGCCAGACTGCGTACCTCCACCCTGCCCGGCGTCATCTCCGGCGTGGTCACCGGCAGCATCTCATCCACCGTGACAGGCGCGGACGACCGCGGGGGTGATGGCGGAGACAGCGACCGCGGCGGCGTGAACTCATTCGCCTCATTGTTGATGGCGTCAAACAGCGGGGCGGTGGACTCACCGCCGAGGTCCGCCACCACGGTCAGTGCCGCCATCGCGGAGGTGGTCAGCAGCCCGACAAGCGCAACCGGCACCAGGGTGTGGCGGACTGTGGCATGCAGGGTATGAACATAATGTGGAAGGTGTCTTTTCATATCAGTGCTCTCCCGGCATCTGAGGCTCCGCCCACCGCAGCGCCATTTCTGCCGGTATCACCGGGGCTGATGACAGGGATGAATAAGCCGTACTGCGTGGATGTGGTTCCGCCGGCGTAATCGTCGCCAGCTTCCGCTGTACAATGGCCCGGTAGGTCCGGGCCGGTTTTCCGCCCGCCGGATGGTGGTAACACCCCACCGCCTGCAGCCAGCTGCCGGGATTCAGGTCATAGCAGTGGCGCAGGATTTGTGCGGCGGCGCGAAGATTGGTGTACGGCTCCAGCGCTTCACGGTAATTACGAAAATACCCGCCGTTCCACCCCAGGTTCACCTGGGCAATTCCCACATCAATCCGCTTCAGCGGATAACGGCGCATAAAACCCAGCAGCCCCTGGTATGCCTCCTCCCGGGTGGCGTACCGGTATCCCTTTCCCGCCACGTTCAGTGTCCATGGCCACGGGCGCTCCCCCTGCGGCAGCCGTCGCGAGGACTCCGCCAGGGACACCGAATACAGCGCTTCTGCCGGGACGCCATACTCTTCTGCCACCTGCCGGTAACCTTCAGGCACCGGGCTGCCGGCCGGTAACGGTTGCCCCTGTG
>NZ_NAEW01000056.1 GCF_002075345.1 Citrobacter braakii | reverse complement strand
TCTGCATCAGGGCAGCCAGCACCTCGCGAATCTCGTTCCGCATCGATACCGGCAGATAACCACAGTCCGTTCGCGGATAGGTGGTAAGTTTGTGGGTTTCATACAGACTCTGGGCAATGTCCAGCACAGTCTGTGCCGGCATGCCAAATTTTTCTGCGCAGGCCTGCTGCAGGGAGCCCAGGCTGAACGCCAGGGGAGAGGACTTTTTCTGTCGTTTCGTCTGACACTCAATCACCGTCGCTGACGCTGTCTGAAGGCATAACTGCACCACCTGCGCGGCTATCCCCGGCTGAACACAGCGGCCCTCTTCATCACAGTACTGTGCCGCCGCCACCCATTTTGCAGGAAAAGCAATATTGTCAGAAACCAGCGTGACAATAACGTCGGAATAAGGCTTCGGGATAAAATTCTCAATATCAAGGTCGCGCCGGACCACAATGGCCAGTGTCGGCGTCTGCACCCGACCAACGGACATGACCCCGCTGATGCCTGCCTCCCTGGCCTTCAGGGTGTAAAGACGCGTCAGATTCATCCCGGTAACCCAGTCCGCCCGGCCCCGACCAACACCGGCGCGGTAAAGCGCTTCCGTTTTCTCAGACGGCCATATGTCTGCCAGTGCGGCACGAATACTGGCATCATCCAGCGCGGACAGCCATAGCCGGTATACCCGTCCCTGAAAACGGCAGTATTCCAGCAACTCCCGCGCAATCACCTCGCCTTCCCGGTCGGCGTCGGTAGCTATCACCACCTCATCCACTTGTTTAAGAAGACGTTTAATCACCGCAAACTGGGCTCGGGCCTCTTTTTTCACCTCCAGTTTCCACTGCTGCGGTATCAGCGGAAGCACCTCCATTCGCCAGGGGTTACCGTACTGCTCACCGTAGGCCCCGGGTTCAGCCTGCTCAAGCAGGTGTCCCCTGGCCCAGGTGACAATGACACCGGTTCCCGACAGAAAGCCCTCACCGCGCTGAGTGGCACCAATGAACTTCGCAATATCCCGTGCCTGGGAGGGCTTCTCACATAGAAAAAGACGCATACCGTGACTTACTCCGGTTCAGCATCAGCAGGGGGCAGCAGCACAGACAAACCATCAATATCAATGTCAGTATCAATGTCAACCTCATCCGCCAGCTCGCCCCTCCTGTCATCCTGTGCGATGGCTTCTTCCGCCTGCGTCTGCGACAGTACCGGTGCATCCCGCAATTCAGATGAACCCTCACAATCTGATACCTGTTCAGTGTTACCCCGTACAGGGTTATCACCCGTTCCGCCAGTGATAGCAGCTTCTTTCGCCTTTATTTCATCCCCGGAACCTTTACTCATCGCCTCTATACGGGCACGACCAAGCGGCGGAGACCAGGAAGAACGTTTCCGGCCCCACAAAACATCCTCACTGACGGGCCCCATTACCCGTTCTGCCTCCTGCGCCAGTGGCGTGTTTTTCAGCACATCCATACGGGTGACCCCCGTTCTTCTGTACCCCAGAGCAATGCCAAACACACGTCTGACCGCGGCACTGGCACCGTTCAGATATTTTTCTCTTTGGGTATGGGAAATCAGACCATAGTGCCACGCCTGGCTCGCCAGCATGGCCAGTTGGTCGAAACCAACCAGTAACCACACACAGCGGTATCCGACAGGTGTACTACTGAACACACCGATATTCACGGGCGACACAGAACCTACCGAAGACAGGGATATCCGACGGGGCAGATCGTGCAGTACACTATCAAGTTCCCTGATCATGGAGCCAACCAGCGCATCCCCTTCGGCAAACAGCGTTTCCAGCTTCAGCATCCGTTCATCTGCAAAAGGATCGTCCCTGCGGGTGGCGTCGCTCATGACAGTGACGAGATGAAGAAAGAACGGCATACCGATAATGCGCCACTTTCTGCCCTTTTTCCTGCCCCCTTTCTCGCCTTTGCGTTTTTCATAACCTTCACGTCCCTGCCACAGCTGAATGGCGTGTCGGGTATGGAGCTCTATGGTCAGTGATGAGCGCAATGCCCCACTGTGTAACCGGTTGTTTTCATTATCACGCTCCGACTCTGTATCAGGGGATGCAGGAGATACGTTTTTACCGGCATTTTCATTCTCATTCATAACCGTTCTGTCCTGTAATAAAGAGAGAACCTGAATGGTTGCTGAAAAATCACTCGGGGCTCAACATACAATTCATTATCCGAATGCAACAAAAAAGTTTCAAAAAAATAAACAACAAAACAGCTCTAACGAGTAATGGCATCAGAACAATTCCGAACCACTCAACAAGGTCGCTTTTTGAACAATTCACATTCATTCGTACCTGAAGGAATACTTCGCGCCACCTGTTGGTTATTTTTTGTACTTGTTGAGCCGCTCAACAAGCTCATTTTTTAAACAATATGTTTCTGTCAATGTCTCCTGTAGTATTCAGTTTCATTTAGCGGCGATTCGCCTGCAGCATGGCACGGGCCTCTGCCAGTTTCGCGGCAACAAGCTCCTTCGGCGCAGGAACAAACACCTCTTCCACTGCATGCTCATCACTGACATTCAGAGCCCCGGCATGGCCGGGACGGGTCGCCACGACTGGCGTTGACATCAGTGGTGATGACGTTATAAACCCTGATTTCACCGCCCCTTCCGGCAGACGGAACTTCCCTTCCCGCGCCTGGCGCAGCAGTGTCAGCAGGTAACCCACTGGGTTGTTAACCCTCCCCTCACGAACACCGGTTATCACTGTCGTCATCACGCCATCCGCCAGTTCAGGGCTGCGCTGACGCAGATGCTGCAGTTGCGTCGCCAGCATCGCCTGCTCACCCGCCGGCAGCAGTTGCTGCAGTCCTTCCGGCCACACAAATCCTGACGGGACGCTTTCGGCAGGAACGGTAACGGAACCACCAGGTGGCGCATTTTCATCCCCGGCGCATACGTACGTTTTTTTAATCTGTTCCTGTGTAAAAGAACGTACGTTATTGCAGTCCGGTTTCCGG
>NZ_NAEW01000055.1 GCF_002075345.1 Citrobacter braakii | reverse complement strand
TGTTTTACGAAACATCTTCGGGTTGTGAGGTTAAGCGACTAAGCGTACACGGTGGATGCCCTGGCAGTCAGAGGCGATGAAGGACGTGCTAATCTGCGATAAGCGTCGGTAAGGTGATATGAACCGTTATAACCGGCGATTTCCGAATGGGGAAACCCAGTGTGATTCGTCACACTATCATTGCGTGAATACATAGCGTAATGAAGCGAACCGGGGGAACTGAAACATCTAAGTACCCCGAGGAAAAGAAATCAACCGAGATTCCCCCAGTAGCGGCGAGCGAACGGGGAGCAGCCCAGAGTCTGAATCAGCATGTGTGGTAGTGGAACGGTCTGGAAAGTCCGACGGTACAGGGTGATAGTCCCGTACACAAAAGTGCATGTGTTGTGAACTCGAAGAGTAGGGCGGGACACGTGGTATCCTGTCTGAATATGGGGGGACCATCCTCCAAGGCTAAATACTCCTGACTGACCGATAGTGAACCAGTACCGTGAGGGAAAGGCGAAAAGAACCCCGGCGAGGGGAGTGAAAAAGAACCTGAAACCGTGTACGTACAAGCAGTGGGAGCCTCTTTATGGGGTGACTGCGTACCTTTTGTATAATGGGTCAGCGACTTATATTCTGTAGCAAGGTTAACCGAATAGGGGAGCCGAAGGGAAACCGAGTCTTAACTGGGCGTTAAGTTGCAGGGTATAGACCCGAAACCCGGTGATCTAGCCATGGGCAGGTTGAAGGTTGGGTAACACTAACTGGAGGACCGAACCGACTAATGTTGAAAAATTAGCGGATGACTTGTGGCTGGGGGTGAAAGGCCAATCAAACCGGGAGATAGCTGGTTCTCCCCGAAAGCTATTTAGGTAGCGCCTCGTGAACTCATCTTCGGGGGTAGAGCACTGTTTCGGCTAGGGGGTCATCCCGACTTACCAACCCGATGCAAACTGCGAATACCGAAGAATGTTATCACGGGAGACACACGGCGGGTGCTAACGTCCGTCGTGAAGAGGGAAACAACCCAGACCGCCAGCTAAGGTCCCAAAGTCATGGTTAAGTGGGAAACGATGTGGGAAGGCACAGACAGCCAGGATGTTGGCTTAGAAGCAGCCATCATTTAAAGAAAGCGTAATAGCTCACTGGTCGAGTCGGCCTGCGCGGAAGATGTAACGGGGCTAAACCATGCACCGAAGCTGCGGCAGCGACACTATGTGTTGTTGGGTAGGGGAGCGTTCTGTAAGCCGTTGAAGGTGTGCTGTGAGGCATGCTGGAGGTATCAGAAGTGCGAATGCTGACATAAGTAACGATAATGCGGGTGAAAAACCCGCACGCCGGAAGACCAAGGGTTCCTGTCCAACGTTAATCGGGGCAGGGTGAGTCGACCCCTAAGGCGAGGCCGAAAGGCGTAGTCGATGGGAAACAGGTTAATATTCCTGTACTTGGTGTTACTGCGAGGGGGGGACGGAGAAGGCTATGTTAGCCGGGCGACGGTTGTCCCGGTTTAAGCATGTAGGCGGAGATTCCAGGTAAATCCGGAGTCTTGTTAACGCTGAGGTGTGATGACGAGGCACTACGGTGCTGAAGTAACAAATGCCCTGCTTCCAGGAAAAGCCTCTAAGCATCAGGTAACACGAAATCGTACCCCAAACCGACACAGGTGGTCAGGTAGAGAATACCAAGGCGCTTGAGAGAACTCGGGTGAAGGAACTAGGCAAAATGGTGCCGTAACTTCGGGAGAAGGCACGCTGATATGTAGGTGAAGTGATTTACTCATGGAGCTGAAATCAGTCGAAGATACCAGCTGGCTGCAACTGTTTATTAAAAACACAGCACTGTGCAAACACGAAAGTGGACGTATACGGTGTGACGCCTGCCCGGTGCCGGAAGGTTAATTGATGGGGTTATCCGTAAGGAGAAGCTCTTGATCGAAGCCCCGGTAAACGGCGGCCGTAACTATAACGGTCCTAAGGTAGCGAAATTCCTTGTCGGGTAAGTTCCGACCTGCACGAATGGCGTAATGATGGCCAGGCTGTCTCCACCCGAGACTCAGTGAAATTGAACTCGCTGTGAAGATGCAGTGTACCCGCGGCAAGACGGAAAGACCCCGTGAACCTTTACTATAGCTTGACACTGAACACTGGTCCTTGATGTGTAGGATAGGTGGGAGGCTTTGAAGTGTGGACGCCAGTCTGCATGGAGCCAACCTTGAAATACCACCCTTTAATGGCTGGTGTTCTAACGTAGACCCGTGATCCGGGTTGCGGACAGTGTCTGGTGGGTAGTTTGACTGGGGCGGTCTCCTCCTAAAGAGTAACGGAGGAGCACGAAGGTTAGCTAATCCTGGTCGGACATCAGGAGGTTAGTGCAAAGGCATAAGCTAGCTTGACTGCGAGAGTGACGGCTCGAGCAGGTGCGAAAGCAGGTCTTAGTGATCCGGTGGTTCTGAATGGAAGGGCCATCGCTCAACGGATAAAAGGTACTCCGGGGATAACAGGCTGATACCGCCCAAGAGTTCATATCGACGGCGGTGTTTGGCACCTCGATGTCGGCTCATCACATCCTGGGGCTGAAGTAGGTCCCAAGGGTATGGCTGTTCGCCATTTAAAGTGGTACGCGAGCTGGGTTTAGAACGTCGTGAGACAGTTCGGTCCCTATCTGCCGTGGGCGCTGGAGAATTGAGGGGGGCTGCTCCTAGTACGAGAGGACCGGAGTGGACGCATCACTGGTGTTCGGGTTGTCATGCCAATGGCATTGCCCGGTAGCTAAATGCGGAAGAGATAAGTGCTGAAAGCATCTAAGCACGAAACTTGCCCCGAGATGAGTTCTCCCTGACCCTTTAAGGGTCCTGAAGGAACGTTGAAGACGACGACGTTGATAGGTCGGGTGTGTAAGCGTAGCGATACGTTGAGCTAACCGATACTAATGAACCGTGAGGCTTAACCTTACAACGCCGAAGATGTTTTGGCGAAAGAGACATCGAAATTCAGCTTGATTACAGATGACATCGACATGCGAAAAGTGTGTTGATAAACAGAATTTGCCTGGCGGCTGTAGCGCGGTGGTCCCACCTGACCCCATGCCGAACTCAGAAGTGAAACGCCGTAGCGCCGATGGTAGTGTGGGGTCTCCCCATGCGAGAGTAGGGAACTGCCAGGCAT
>NZ_NAEW01000054.1 GCF_002075345.1 Citrobacter braakii | reverse complement strand
TCTGCATCAGGGCAGCCAGCACCTCGCGAATCTCGTTCCGCATCGATACCGGCAGATAACCACAGTCCGTTCGCGGATAGGTGGTAAGTTTGTGGGTTTCATACAGACTCTGGGCAATGTCCAGCACCGTCTGTGCCGGCATGCCAAATTTTTCTGCGCAGGCCTGCTGCAGGGAGCCCAGACTAAACGCCAGGGGCGCGGACTTCTTCTGCCGTTTCGTCTGGCACTCAATCACCGTCGCTGACGCTGTCTGAAGGCATAACTGCACCACCTGCGCGGCTATCCCCGGCTGAACACAGCGGCCCTCTTCATCACAGTACTGTGCCGCCGCCACCCATTTTGCCGGAAAGGCAATATTGTCAGATACCAGCGTGGCAATAACGTCGGAATAAGGCTTCGGGATAAAATTCTCAATATCAAGGTCGCGCCGGACCACAATGGCCAGTGTCGGCGTCTGCACCCGGCCAACGGACATGACCCCGCTGATGCCCGCTTCCCTGGCCTTCAGGGTGTAAAGACGCGTCAGATTCATCCCGGTAACCCAGTCCGCCCGGCCACGACCAACCCCGGCGCGGTAAAGTGCTTCCGTTTTCTCAGACGGCCATATGTCTGCCAGTGCGGCACGAATACTGGCATCATCCAGCGCGGACAGCCACAACCGGTATACCCGACCCTGAAAACGGCAGTACTCCAGCAGCTCCCGCGCAATCACCTCGCCTTCCCGGTCGGCGTCGGTGGCTATCACCACCTCATCCACTTGTTTAAGAAGACGGTTAATCACCGTAAACTGGGCACGGGCCTCTTTTTTCACCTCCAGCTTCCACTGCGGCGGTATCAGCGGAAGCACCTCCATTCGCCAGGGGTTACCGTACTGCTCACCGTAGGCCCCGGGTTCAGCCTGTTCAAGCAGGTGCCCCCGGGCCCAGGTGACGATGACACCGGCTCCCGACAGAAAGCCTTCCCCGCGCTGGCCGGCACCAATGAACTTCGCAATATCCCGTGCCTGGGAAGGCTTCTCACACAGAAAAAGACGCATACCGTGACTTACTCCGGTACAGCATCAGCAGGGGGCAGCAGCACAGACAAATCATCGATATCAATGTCAGTATCAATGTCAACCTCATCCGTCAGCTCGCCCTTCCCGTCATCCTGTGCGATGGCTTCTTCTGCCTGCGTCTGCGACAGTACCGGTACATCATCTGATCCTGAAGAACTGTCACTATCCGATATTTGTTCAGTGCCATCCCGTACCGGTTTCCCCGCCGTTCCGGCAGTGATAACAGGCCCTTCCAAACCCTCTTCGCTCATTCTTTTCAACGCATCAATGCTGCGCCTGTTAACCGGTGGAGACCATGAGGAACGCTTCTTCCCGAATAAAATATCAGGGTCAACATTCCCGAAAAGCTTTATCGCTTCCCTGGCCTTATCATTGTTCACCGCAATATCTTCACGGGTTACGGGTAAATAACGGTACTTCTGGGCAGCACCATAGATTTGCCGGACCAGATACCCTCCCCGGCCAAGACAACTGCTCAGTTCCCGTCTGGAAATGCAGCCATAATGCGCCGCCTGAAATGCCTGCATGGCCAGCTGGTCAAACCCTACCAGCAGCCAGACACAGCGATACCCTACCGGCGTCCTGCTGAAGACCCCGATATTAAGAGGTGAAACGCTGGTAATATCTGAAATGGTCACCTGGGCTGGTATCATTGACATCACTTTTTTCAGCCCGTCAAGCTCTTCCTGCATTTTTTCAATCGCAGTATTAATCAGATTTTCCAGCTCCAGCATTTTGGCATCAGCCCAGGGGTTATCATTTGCGGAATCCTGGTTAATCCGTCCGGCTTTCTGGATGAACCCGGGCATGCTGAAAATAAGGCTGCGATGACGGGCGTTTTCCTTTTTACGCCCTCCTTTTTGGGTTCTGTATTCCGGATAACGCCCTTCCCATAAACGTATTGCGTAATGTGTGTTCAGCGAGACATTCATTGCTGAACGCAGCGCACCGGCCTTTCCCGGTTCCGGGGTGGTCTGTTCATCACTCATTACCTGGTCCTCACCATGGATTAATGTAAATAAACGTTCCGCTATATTCGGAGAGTGATAATCAACAGACAACACGAAACTCTTTTTCCAGATTTCACATTTTCACATTGCAATGATCTGTGAGTTGCAATTGTTGTTTTCTTTGCCCACTTGTGAAATAAAGCGGTCATTTTTATACCGCTTCGCCAGTGGCAATATAGCTCATTTTTTAATCAGCGCACTCCCGTCCATACAGAACGCCACACTTTGCTTCACTCAACGTCCGTCAGTATAATTAACTGGTCATTTTTTATACCGCGCTGCCAGTGGCAGCATAGCTCATTTTTTAATCAGCACACTCCCGTCCATACAGAACGCCACACTTTGCCTCACTCAACGTCCGTCAGCATAATTAACTGGCTATTTTTTATACCGCGCTGCCAGTGGCAGCATAGCTCATTTTTTAATCAGCACACTCCCGTCCATACAGAACGCCACACTTTGCCTCACTCAACGTCCGTCAGCATAATTAACTGGTCATTTTTTATACCGTGCTGCCAGTGGCAGCATAGCTCATTTTTTAATCAAAATACTACCATCCACACAAAACGCCATACTTCACTCAGCGTCGGTTAATCTGCAGCATGGCGCGGGCTTCCGCCAGTTTCGCGGCAACAAGCTCCTTCGGCGCAGGAACAAATTCTTCTTCCGCAGCATGTTCATCACGGCCATGCTGAGCCCCGGTATGGCCCGGACGGGTGGCAGCCACTGGCACTGACGTCGGTGGTGACGTTACAGCCCCTGATTTCACCGCCCCTTCCGGCAGACGGAACTTCCCTTCCCGCGCCTGGCGCAGAAGCGTCAGCAGGTAACCCACCGGGTTGTTGACCCTCCCTTCACGGACGCCGGTTATCACTGTTGTCATCACGCCATCCGCCAGTTCAGGGCTGCGCTGACGCAGATGCTGCAGTTGCGTCGCCAGCATCGCCTGCTCACCCGCCGGCAGCAGTTGCTGCAGTCCTTCCGGCCACACAAATCCTGGCGGGACGCTTTCGGCAGGAACGGTAACGGAACCACCAGGTGGCGCATTTTCATCCCCGGCGCATACGTACGTTTTTTTAATCTGTTCCTGTGTAAAAGAACGTACGTTATTGCAGTCCGGTTTCCGG
>NZ_NAEW01000053.1 GCF_002075345.1 Citrobacter braakii | reverse complement strand
AGGGCGTGGTCTGCCCCTGTTCCGCTCATGACCCACGCTCCTCATGCCACGCCTGGCAGTCAGCGAACAGCCTGACGCCCGGCATTGACGCCCGCCGTTTCTCCGGAATTTCATCCCCGCATTCCGCACAGTGCAGACGGGATGCCGCGATACCGGCCCTCAGCGCATGGCGAATTGCCGCTATCTGCAGGTCGGTGTGCAGCATGGCCTCCCGCTGCGCCATTTCATCATCGGTATCCACACTCACTGCAGTGTCCTCCCCTCATCACCGGTGGTTGCCTGAAGACGCTGTAGCTCGCGCAGACGACGTATCACACGAATAAGCCTCAGGATCTTCACCACGTGAATGTCGTCAAAAACGGGAGTATCTGCAGGTGACTGCGAACCAAAAAAGTTCAGGCAGAACAGGTTCATGTTGAACTGCTTATTGGGCAGTTCACCTGAGAGCCCCGCCAGGAAGAGAGCGAATTCATTCCCGTGGGGAGAAACCACAAAACCGGCTGAACCCGGGCGGTTATCTTCCCGGACACTGTCCGCGCACCCCATCGCTTCCGCTATCTCAAAGACCAGCCGGTACGCCATATCCTGAAGGTGCTCGGTATCATCCTGCAGCGCCGGTATCGCCCAGATATCACTGACCGGCTCAAGCCCGGTATCCGCAAACGCGACAGATGATGTTGGAATGGCAGAAAGGAGAGGGGCAGCGGGCATTCCAACGGTGTTATCGTCACCCCGGAACGGGAAGATACTACTGCCGGAAATAACATCACCGCCGGCACCGATAGCAGATGCGATGGTAACAGCGGAGCCGGCCGCCTGTGAAAATGCGGTCACACCGGCACCAGAGGTCACCGACGCTCTGACATCGCCCTGCGCATATACAGAAGAAAATGACATATCATCCGCATCGTCTTCCGGATCCGGAGGCATGAATTCCCCCGACAGCGCATCCGGACCACCCAAAATATCAGGCTGGATTTCCCCCCTGCCGACTGCAGCCACTGGAGACGAAACAACTGTCGTACCATCCCTGTAGTCGGCAGAAATCGGGTCTGCGTCACCGCCCGCCCCCGATTCCGGGGTCTGAGTGTCTGTCCGGGCGACGGCCTCATTCTGCTCATTCTCTTTCTGCCAGGCCTGCTGGTCAGCCAGAATCAGATGCTCTGCAATCGGCTCCGGCTCGCCAAACAACACCCGCTGGTTCTGCGTCTTTGGATCCAGCTCAATTATCCAGCGGTCATAGTTCAGGGACGGATGGGGCAAAGCCTTAATCAGGCTGCCAATCAGCTCATCGCGGAACATCTCAATCGAATACAGTTCCGGATCGTCAAACTGCCGGCACACGTCCCCGAAAACAGACGTCAGATTATCCAGCGTCTCCCTGCCATATTGCTTCCAGACTTTCTCAACTCCGGTTCTCAACGCCAGTATCTGTGTTATCTGGTGGTTTCCCAGCCCGGAAGCCAGCAGTTCCGGTATATACGGGGACAAATACTCCACCGTATGTTCCATCCGGCTAATCAGGGAATAATGTATCGGATACCCTTCCAGACGCAGCAGTTCTGACAGCTCACGCAGCGTCACTGTCCGCCCCAGGGTTTCCTCATGAATGGCACGGGCTTTGCGTATTCCCAGCGCCTTGTCAATAAACGTCAGGTCGCCGCGGACATCATTCTCGGCCAGATGGCCCACAAGACATTTCAGTCTCCCCGGCCAGGGTTTGAACAGCACATGGAAACGGTAAAAACGCTCGTCACCGGTTTCAGCGTACAGCTCGCGCAGAATTTCATAACGGGTGTTACCACCATCACTGAAGATATACGGTGCCCCCGGAATATCGGGGTTTTTCGTGACTTTCGGCACCGTGTCAAGCCCCCGGGTGCGAATGGAATCCTTTATCTCATCATACTTCGGGTTACGGGTGGTTCTCGGGTTGTCCGGGTTCGGGGCAACCTCATCCAGCGTCAGTATCAGCGGCATCTCGCTTGTAGGCATGATGGCTGGCGACGACACCGACTGTGGTTCACGGGCACCCTGCAGCAGGGCTGTGCTCAGGTCAAGCAGGTTAGTTTTAGCCACGGGACACCTCCCCGTTGTTAGCGCCAGTTATATCGAAAGATTTACCGTTCAGCTCCACCATGCACTCCAGCGCCTCGCCCCACTCCTTAAAGGATGCGTTACGTTTTGTTGCTCTAAAATCAGCCATATTTAATTCTTCCGCTCCATATCCCATTCAACCCACGCGCCGTCAGCATCTGCATCGATTACACCCTGATTACCGCAACCGGGGCATTTAACAACATCACCAGCGTAGAGGTATCGACCAGATAACGAGCGACTTGTAACTTCAATTGCGTGGTGGCACTGGCAGTGTTCGCAGGAGGTGATAACCTGATATTTATCATCGCCATTATCGAGAACCTTCCATTCTTTGCGATCAATGCACTCTGCCACTTCACGCAGCGCCTGTTTGTCTGTCATGCTGTACCGCCTTTGCAGGTCGCACTGGTGATCACTTTTTCAATCAGCCGGTAAACCTGCTGCTGTTGTTCTTCATCATTCAGTTTTATGCCTGATTCAAATTCGACAGAGTCCACGACAGCAGACACATAACCCTCAAGGGAACTGAACATGGCATAATGGATTGCCGCTTTTGTCAGTCTGTTCATTGTGAAGACTCCTCTATATAAAGAAGCGCGCCGCAGACGGGCATGACATAGCCGAGCCACAGAATTTCATTTATGGCATTCCAGAAGAATTTTTCGATACTGAGATGCGGTCCGAACCCGCCAAATCCCCGAGCCTCCCACTGACGAAGGATTTCACGTTCCGGGGCACTGACCCGCTGCTGGTTGATGTAACCGTCATTCATGGCGCAGTCGTGGACGTATGGCATCAGCCGCAGTTCCTGCTGTGAAATGGCATACCCCAGCAGCTCACGGGATTTACGTTCAATTTCCGGCGTCAGTTGTCCCCGGCTGTAACCTGTTCTGTTAAGCATCATGGTGTTCCCCCTCCTGTTTTTCCCGGTTATCCCACACGGCCTGATTCAGCAGACGCAGAAGCCGCTGACCGGTGACCCACCTCAGGTATCCCTGCATGCCTTCGTTTTTTCAGGCTCATGCTGTCGGCCCTCCGTATCCGAGGTGGTATTCTGAAAAACGGGTGTACTCGCCCTCATATCGGGCTTTAACGGTACCCAGCGGCCCCTGACGCTGCTTGCCCAGGATGAGCTCAGCCACACCACGCTCCAGGGTGTTCTCGTTGTAGACCTCATCGCGATAAAGGAAGAGAATGACGTCCGCAT
>NZ_NAEW01000052.1 GCF_002075345.1 Citrobacter braakii | reverse complement strand
AGGGCGTGGTCTGCCCCTGTTCCGCTCATGACCCACGCTCCTCATGCCACGCCTGGCAGTCAGCGAACAGCCTGACGCCCGGCATTGACGCCCGCCGTTTCTCCGGAATTTCATCCCCGCATTCCGCGCAGTGCAGACGGGACACCGTGGCTCCTGTTCTCAGCGCATGGCGAATTGCCGCTATCTGCAGGTCGGTGTGCAGCATGGCCTCCCGCTGTGCCATTTCATCATCGGTATCCACACTCACTGCAGCGTCCTCCCTTCGTCACCAGTGACAGTCTGAAGGCGCTGCAGCTCGCGCAGACGGCGTATCACACGAATAAGCCTCATGGTCTTCACCACGTGAATGTCGTCAAAAACGGGAGTATCTGCAGGTGACTGCGAACCAAAGAAGTTCAGGCAGAACAGGAACATGTTGAACTGCTTATTGGGCAGTTCACCTGACAGCCCCGCCAGAAAGAGAACGAATTCATTCCCGTGGGGAGAAACCGCAAAACCGGCTGAACCCGGGCGGTTATCTTCCCGGACACTGTCCGTACACCCCATCGCTTCCGCTATCTCAAAGACCAGCCGGTACGCCATATCCTGAAGGTGCTCGGTATCATCCTGCAGCGCCGGTATCGCCCAGATATCACTGACCGGCTCAAGCCCGGTATCCGCAAACGCGACAGATGATGTTGGAATGGCAGAAAGGAGAGGGGCAGCGGGCATTCCAGCGGTGTTATCGTCACCCCGGAGCGGGAAGATATTACTGCCGGAAATAACATCACCGCCGGCACCGACAGCAGATGCAACGGTAACAGCGGAGCCGGACGCCTGTGAGAATGCGGTAACGCCCACACCGGCTGTCACCGCAGCCCCGGCATCGCCCTGCGCATATACAGAAGAAAATGACATATCATCCGTATCGTCGTCCTCCACACCAGAAGGCATGAATTCCCCCGACACCACAGGTGACGGCACAACTGCTGTGGGATCCCGGCTCCCTGCAAATACCGGGGGTGTATCACTTCCTGTAACCGGTTCGGGTGATTGAACAACTGTCTGAGCCCCGGATTCACTGGCCTGCCAGGCATTCTGGTCTGCCAGAATCAGATGCTCAGCAACCGTCTCCGGCTCGCCAAACAGCGCCCGCTGGTTCTGCGCCTTTGGATCCAGCTCAATTAACCAGCGGTCATAGTTCAGTGACGGATGGGGCAGTGCCTTAATCAGGTTACCAATCAGCTCATCGCGGAACATCTCAATCGAATACAGTTCCGGATCGTCAAACTGCTCACACGTCTGACCGAAAACATCATCAAAACAGTTCAACGGTTCCGTGCTGACACTGTATTTTTGCCAGGTATCAAGTGCACCCGACCTCATATTGAGCAATGTAATAACCTGTGGCCTCCCCAGCCCGGATGCCAGCAGTTCCGGTATATACGGATACAGATACTCCACCGTATGTTCCATCCGACTAATCGTTGAGTTGTCTATCGGATATCCTTCATTGCTCAATAGTACCGACAGTTCGCGCAGCGTCACCGTCCGCCCCAGCGTCTCCTCATGAATGGCACGGGCTTTGCGTATCCCCAGCGCCTTGTCAATAAACGTCAGGTCGCCGCGGACATCATTCTCAGCCAGATGGCCAACGAGACATTTCAGTCTCCCCGGCCAGGGTTTGAACAGCACATGGAAACGGTAAAAGCGCTCGTCACCGGTTTCGGCGTACAGTTCCCGCAGAACGGCATAGCGGGTGTTACCGCCGTCACTGAAGATATACGGCGAGCCCGGAATATCGGGGTTTTTCGTGACTTTCGGCACCGTGTCAAGCCCGCGGGTGCGAATGGAATCCTTTATCTCATCATACTTCGGGTTACGGGTGGTTCTCGGGTTGTCCGGGTTCGGGGCAACCTCATCCAGCGTCAGTATCAGCGGCATCTCGCTGGTTGGCATGATGGCCGGCGCCGTCGCTGACTGCGGCTCACGGGCCCCTTGCAGCAGGGCGGTTCCCAGGTCAAGCAGGTTAGTTTTAGCCACGGGACACCTCCCCGGCAGCAGGCACCCTGCCCTGAAGCAGGTTAGCGAGACTCAGAAGCGCATCGATCTGTTCATCAGTCAAAGACACAACCGGCGCTGGCGGGGCGGTGTAAAGTACACGACGTTTACCGCAACGCTCAGGGTTCCACTGTTCATAAAAAAAATCAGTGTTAACATCTTCCCAGTGCCACTGCAGACCGTCCGTGTCGTAATGACAAAATTCACACGGATAAACAGGCTCAGCGTCCATCGATGCCAGCGCCATCTTTAACGCAGCCAGGGTATTGCTCTCGTCATCGTCCAGACCAGATGGTATGTCGTCGCGAATAGTCCCGATATCTGAGATGACTTTGTCCAGCCACCCTCTGGTAATAGTGGTCATCGGCTTAGTCCTCCCCCCATTCTTCGTAGAAAAAGTCATCCACACGTCTGCACGCCCCATAAGCAGATTCGATCTCCATTTCAGTTATATCGAACGATTTACCGTTCAGCTCCACCATGCACTCCAGCGCCTCGCTCCACTCCTCAAGGGATGCGTTATGTTTTGTTGCGCTAAAATCAGCCATCTTTACTCCTCCCGTCCCGTATCCCATTCAACCCACGCGCAGTCACCATCTGTATCAATTTCGCCCTGATTACCGCATCCGGGGCATTTAACGGCATCACCAGCGCAGAGGTATCGACCAGATAACGAGCGGCTTGTAACTTCAATTGCACGGTGGCACTGGCAGCGTTCGCAGGGGTTGAGCCAGTCAATTTTGTAAACTGCGGGTTCCCGTAAGGCTGCCCGAGCAGCTCACGGGATTTACGTTCAATTTCCGGCGTCAGTTGCCCCCGGCTGTAACCTGTTCTGTCAGGTATCATGGTGTTCACCCTCCTGCTTTTCCTGGTAATCCCGCACGGCCTGATTCAGCAGACGCAGAAGCCGCTGGCCGCTGACCCGCCTCAGGTAGCCCTGGCTGTGTCCCCGGCCCGGCGTGTCTGTCCGGCGTTCCCACTCACCACGGGAAGTCTGGTATCTGGCAGTACCGATGCTGACGATGTACTCCCTCATCCCGCAGGTATGTCCGGCAGGGAACACCACAGGAACCGGGCTTACGACGTTATTTCTCTGTTTTTTCAGGCTCATACTGTCTGTCCTTCGTATCCGAGGTGGTATTCTGAAAAACGGGTGTACTCGCCCTCGTATCGGGCTTTAACGGTACCCAGCGGCCCCTGACGCTGCTTGCCCAGGATGAGCTCAGCCACACCACGCTCCAGGGTGTTCTCGTTGTAGACCTCATCGCGATAAAGGAAGAGAATGACGTCCGCAT
>NZ_NAEW01000051.1 GCF_002075345.1 Citrobacter braakii | reverse complement strand
CGTCAGATACCTGGAAAGACAAACAGACAGGTGAGCAGAAAGAACGCACCGAATGGCACCGTGTGGTGATTTACGGCAAACTGGCAGAAATTGCCGGTGAGTATCTGCGTAAAGGCTCCCAGGTGTACATTGAGGGCGAACTGCGCACCCGGAAATGGACTGACCAGAATGGTCAGGAACGTTATACTACAGAGGTGGTGGTGTCCATGCAGGGCTCCATGCAGATGCTGGGCAGTCGTGGCAACGGTGGCAATGGTCAGCAACAGGGAAGCCAGGGGCAACCCCAGCAACCGGCTGGTCGTAGCTACAGCGGCACGCCGCCAAAACAGCATCCGGCGAATGAGCCGCCGATGGATTTTGACGATGATATACCGTTCTGAGTGGTCTTTTTTTGTTTTAAATTATGTTGTTATGTTGATTTCTGATGGTGTGAAAAGACTGCTTTCATGCCTGCTGTACTGCAGGTGTCGGGTATCGTGCCTTCCTCCGGGGAGGCACTTTTTTTAACATACGGGGAAATGAAATGACCAGTAACAGTAAACGCGGGCACGACCCGCTGTTCAAGCTGTTTCTGCGGGAACCCGTGACGGCAAGGGATTTCCTTGAGGCGCACCTGCCTGAAGACATCCGTTCGCTGGTTCACCTGGATACGCTGAGGCTGGAGTCGGGAAGTTATGTCGATGAAGAGTTAAAGGAACTGCACTCTGACATTCTGTATTCGGTAAAAATGGCGCAGGACGCGCACTGCCTGCTCTACTGTATCGTGGAACATCAGAGTACAGAAGATGAGATGATGGCCTGGCGCATGATGAAATACACCATCAGGGCGATGGATGATCACCTGAAAAAGGGGTACAAAACACTGCCGGTGGTGGTGCCGTTGCTCTTTTACCATGGTGACGTTCGGCCTTACCCGTACAGTATGGACTGGCTGGACTGCTTTGAACAGTCGGAACTTGCCAGACGGGTACTCAGTAAACCGTGGCCGCTGATTGACGTCAGCGTGCTGGATGACGATGATATCAAAACGCACCGTCGGATGGCGCTGCTGGAGATGGTGCAGCGTGATATCCGTCTGCGGGATGGCAGGGAACTGCTGGGGCGACTGGTTCAGCTGATTCAGACGGGACTGAACAGCCGTGAGCAGGTGGAAGCCGTTCTGCGTTATACTATACTGAATGGTATGACGGGCGAGGATATCAGGCCATATATTAACCAACTGTCGGGAGCTATCCCCGAATACGAGGAACTCATGGGTACAATAGCACAGCAACTGGAAGAAAACGGTGTCCAGAAGGGTATCCAGCAGGGCATTGAGCAGGAGCGTCAGGCCAGCCTGGAGCGTGAACGCCGGACGTTACTGAATGCCGCCCGTGCGCTGATTGACAATGGTGTCAGCCCGGAAGTGGTGATGAAGACCATGGGACTGAGCCGTGAGGAGCTGGAACAGCCCCGCCATTAACATTACGGGTTATCATGCCCGTCGGAGTAAAACTTTATGTACGCCGGAACGCCTGCATCAATGCGGGCGTTTTTTTGTAAATTTGCAAAAACAGTTCTTTATTGAGCGTTAACGCAAATCCCCGCAGGATGGCCGCAATGATGGCCATCTGTCGGGATTTACCATGTTTACGTTAAACACATACACCTTTTTCTGCCCCGGACTGCTGCTGGTTCTGGCCGGGTGTGCGCAGTCGCCGGCAGCGTCGTCTGTCCGTGACGCGGCATTCAGCCACAGCCTGAAACCGGCCGCGCCGGCGGATATCTGGCAGCGCTCACCGGAGGTGACCCGGGAGGGGCGCTACACGCTGGTCAGTGTAAAAAGTGCCGATGCCCAGCGCGAGCCCCTGAACCAGCTGATTGATATCACCATGCCGGTGTCGCTGGTCAGCAGCGTGGGGGACGGGTTTCGTTACCTGCTGTTCCAGTCCGGCTATTCCCTGTGCGGCCGTTATGGCGCGGATTTTGCGGAGCTGCTGAACCGCCCGTTACCGGCAGTCCAGCGCCGTCTGGGACCCGTGCGCCTGAGCGAAGCGCTGCAGGTGGTGGCGGGACCGGCCTGGCGTATGACCGTGGATGAAGTGAACCGCGAGGTCTGCTTTGTGCTGCGGGAGGCTTATCTGGCGCAGACGAAGACGCGTCCGGGTACTTCTCCGGTTACCACCACACCTGCGGTGGCGTCTGCCGTACCGGCTTCTGCGGGGGGAACGTCTTCTGTCGGCACCCGGCCGGGCCGGAGTGAGACGCTTCCCCTGCCGGCAGTACCGGTACTGACAACGTCTTCCCCGGGGCAGGGGGTTACGGTAAAAAACACGGCGGCTTCGCCTTCTGTTTCCGCTGCGGTCACGACTCCGGCAGCGACGTCCACAGGTGGTGTGGTTTCGCCGTCTCAGGTGAAAGCAAAAAATACAGTATCAGCACCGACAGCGGCTTCCCCGTCAGGGGCGACTTCTGCTGCCTCCGGGGCTGTCACGTCCGGGCGTAACCCGTTCAGCGGCAGCGACCTGACCGGGAAAACCACCGTGACCGCGGTTGTAGCCTCATCCTCTCACCCGGCTTCTCCTGCGGCATCAGCTTCCTCTTCATTAACCCCCTCTTCCGCTCCGGCATTATCTGTTCCTGCTCCGGCTCCGAAGCTCACCGGTACCCCGGTGAAGGCGCTGCCGTCCGGTCCTGAATGGAAAGCCGCCGCCGGTACCACGCTGAAGGAGTCCCTGACCGCGTGGGCGGAGAGGGCCATCTGTCCGAACGGCGGGAACTGGGTGGTTATCTGGCAGACCCCGGTGGATTACCTCATTGAGGCACCGCTGACATTCCGCGGCAGTTTTGAATCGGCGCTGGATCAGGTGTTTGACCTGTACCGCCCGGCTGAAAAACGCCTCTATGCCGAAGCGCACCGGGCGCAGTGCCTGGTGTCGGTGACAGGGCGCCCGGCGGACCGCTGATATGGGACTGATGATTGTGGCGCTGGGGATGGTGTTTATGCTCATCACGGGACACGTGGTGGAAAGCCAGAGAATGCAGACGCAGGCGCGGACGCAGACGGCCACGGCCAGAGTGCCGGCGCAGCAGATGCTGGGGCTGGCGGCGGCCATCAACGACTGGCGCCATGACCATCCGCTGCGTGACGGGGAAGTGCCGCTGTCCGCGCTGGCGCTGGTGAGTCCCCCAGATGGTCGTATTCACCACCGTATTGTCAGCGACCGCCTGTGGGTGTGGCGGGCAGACACGCCGGGGCTGGTGAGTTCGCTGCGGATGCTGTCGGACGGCTCCGCGCTGGTCGGCACGGTCAGCGGCGGACGCCTGGTGTGGCTGTCGGGCACGGATACCGGCCTGGCGTTACCGCCGGGCGTGAACAACGGGGATGTGGTGTACCTCAACTGAATCAGGAAGCAGAAATCACAATGAAGAAAAACAGAATACGCGCGCTGACGGTCATTATCGTGACGGCACTGTCTGTTGCCGTGACCGGATGCACCTTCCGCGAAATGGACAACATGTCCCGGACCATCCGGGCGGACGCGGATATTGCGCAGCAGCATATTGACAGCCAGAAGCGTCATCATGCCCCGCTGGTCTGGACGGACAAACCCTGGGTGAACCTGAAGCCCATCGCACAGGCCGCGCCGTCGCCGCAGAAGGCCGGGCTGCCGGCATGCAACATCACCATCAGCAGCCGTGACGGCCTGACGCTGCCGGAAATCAGCGAGCGCATCACCCGTATCTGCGGCGTGCGGGTCATTCTGGCTCCGGAGGTGATGGCGGGCGGACACAGTATGGCGTCCGCCGGCGCAACCCGGCGCATCAGCGGCGCGCTGCCGGTGCCGGATGATAACGGACGCATTCCTCTGGACCTGCTGGGTGGGGCGGGCGGTGGTCAGCAGCAGGCTGCGGCGCCCGTCACGCTGAACGGCCTGCGCTGGCAGGGACCGCTGGCGGGACTGCTGGACAGCGTGGCTGCCCGCACCGGACTTTCCTGGCGTACAGAGCAGGGCGCGGTGACGTTCTACCTGACGCAGACGCGAACCTTCCGGTTTGCCTTCCTCAATACACGGACAAGTTCCAGTGCCAGCGTCAGTTCCGGTTCAACCAGTT
>NZ_NAEW01000050.1 GCF_002075345.1 Citrobacter braakii | reverse complement strand
TCTTGTTAAACATTTGCAGTTGCCAGACCGCAATGTGTTTTAACAAATCAAAAGGGGTTTTAATAACTGGCCCAAAGCTGAAAGCTTTCCGGAACCCCCAGCCTAGCTGGGGGTTTTCTGTGCACAAAAAGGCTGGTGACTAAAAAGTCACCAGCCATCAGCCTAATTTCTTAGGCTGCAACCAGAAAAGTTGGCTTATTTAACTTCAACTTCAGCGCCAGCTTCTTCCAGAGATTTTTTCAGTGCTTCTGCGTCGTCTTTGCTCACGCCTTCTTTCAGCGCAGCCGGTGCAGATTCTACCAGGTCTTTAGCTTCTTTCAGACCCAGGCCAGTTGCGCCACGTACTGCTTTGATAACAGCAACTTTGTTAGCGCCAGCAGCTTTCAGAATTACGTCGAATTCAGTTTTTTCTTCAGCAGCTTCAGCCGGGCCAGCAGCTACAGCTACAGCAGCAGCAGCAGCTACAGCAGCAGCAGCAGAAACACCGAATTTTTCTTCCATTGCAGAAATCAGTTCTACAACGTCCATTACGGACATAGCGGATACTGCTTCAATGATTTGATCTTTAGTGATAGACATTTAAATTGTTCCTGAAAATCAGAATAAGTTTATACGTAAGCAGATGCTTTACAAAGATAACTGCGATTAAGCAGCTTCTTTCGCATCGCGTACAGCAGCCAGAGTACGAACCAGTTTGCCAGCCGAAGCTTCTTTCATGGTTGCCATCAGGCGTGCAATTGCTTCTTCGTAGGTCGGCAGAGTTGCCAGGCGATCGATATTCGATGCCGTAATCAACTCACCTTCAAAGGCTGCGGCTTTGACCTCAAATTTTGCATTCGCTTTCGCGAACTCTTTGAACAGACGAGCAGCAGCGCCCGGGTGTTCCATAGAGTATGCAATCAGGGTCGGACCAACAAACGTGTCTTTCAGGCACTCGAACTGAGTACCTTCAACGACGCGGCGCAGCAGGGTGTTACGAACAACACGCATGTATACGCCAGCTTCACGACCTGCTTTACGCAGTTCAGTCATTTTATCTACAGTTACGCCACGGGAATCCGCAACTACTGCAGACAGCGCGCCTTTGGCTACTTCGCTGACTTCAGCAACAATCGCTTGTTTGTCTTGAAGATTTAAAGCCATTAGCTTTGCTCCTGGATGTTTGCCGGAACTCATGTTCCGGAACTCACTTCACTCCCCCCAACGGAGAGAGCGTCTAAATACGGTGAGCAGAAACAAGCCAGAGTATCAGAAATAATCTTAGCGTTCTGTCACCGTCTACGCAGGGCATTAAGTTTCTTACGAAACACCTGCGGTCTTCGACGGAGGCCTGGATTAGGCCAGGCTCCAACGAACAAATCTTTTCTATCTGTCGCTATTCAATCTGTAGTGGCGTTGACTGCCTTGCCACAGCCTGAATATCTCAGATATACGTCTGCAATTAGCAGAATACGTGGGGGTAAGATTGTAGACAAAATCACCGCCCACGTAAAGGCGAATATTAGTTCGCCACAGTCGCAGTCAGACCGGACTGATCAACGGCAACGCCAGCACCCATGGTGGTGGAGATGCTAACTTTCTTGATGTACACGCCTTTTGCCTGAGTCGGTTTTGCTTTTTTCAGCGCAACCAACAGAGCTTCCAGGTTTTCTTTCAGTTTGTCAGCGTCAAAATCCACTTTACCGATGGTGGTGTGAATGATGCCGTTTTTGTCGTTACGGTAACGAACCTGACCAGCTTTAGCATTCTTAACAGCTTCAGCAACGTTAGGAGTTACAGTACCAACTTTCGGGTTTGGCATCAGGCCGCGCGGACCCAGAACCTGACCCAGTTGGCCAACAACGCGCATTGCATCCGGGGAAGCAATAACAACGTCAAAGTTCATTTCGCCTTTCTTGATCTGTTCAGCCAGATCTTCCATACCTACCAGCTCAGCGCCTGCAGCTTTAGCAGCTTCAGCGTTTGCACCCTGGGTAAATACGGCTACGCGAACGGAACGGCCAGTACCGTGCGGCAGTACAGTTGCACCACGTACGTTCTGGTCAGATTTACGAGCATCGATGCCGAGGTTAACAGCAACGTCCACGCTTTCTACGAATTTAGCAGTGGCCAGCTCTTTCAGCAGAGCGATAGCTTCGTTGATGTCATACTGCTTAGTAGCATCAACTTTGTCACGGATCACGGACATGCGCTTGGTCAGTTTAGCCATTTCTTAGTCCTCCACTACCAGGCCCATGGAACGTGCAGTACCTTCAATGGAGCGAGTCATCGCTTCAATGTCGGAACCAGTCATGTCGGCAGCTTTGGTCTGCGCGATTTCCTGCAGCTGAGCGCGGGAAATTTTACCCACTTTGTCTTTGTTCGGCTTGCCGGAACCAGACTTGATACCAGCCGCTTTCTTCAGCAGAACTGCTGCCGGAGGCGTTTTGGTAACGAAAGTGAAAGAACGGTCAGCGTAAACGGTGATAACAACCGGGATTGGCAGACCTTTTTCCATGGAATCAGTTTTAGCGTTGAACGCTTTGCAGAATTCCATGATGTTCACGCCTTGTTGACCCAGTGCAGGACCTACCGGCGGACTCGGGTTAGCCATACCAGCTGCAACCTGCAGCTTGACATAGGCTTGGACTTTCTTAGCCATTCTAAATTCCTCTAGTTGGGTTATAACGCCTCAAGGAGGCTCCCCGTGATTAAATTCGTTTTACGGATAGGATCCATAAAAACAAAAGGCGCGAAATTGTATTCCAATCTCGCGCCTTGTGCAACGATTAAATCGTCGCTTTTTTGATCGGGGTGTTAGGCTTTTTCAACCTGAGCGAAGTCCAGTTCAACCGGAGTCGCACGACCGAAGATAGATACGGAAACTTTCAGACGAGACTTCTCGTAGTCCACTTCTTCAACCACGCCGTTAAAGTCAGCGAACGGACCGTCGCTAACGCGAACCATTTCACCTGGCTCAAACATCGTTTTCGGACGCGGCTTGTCGCCAACCTGCTGCAGACGGTTCATGATCGCATCAACTTCTTTGTCGCTGATCGGCGCCGGACGGTCAGAAGTACCGCCGATAAAGCCCATCACACGCGGCACGCTGCGCACCAGGTGCCAGCTTGCGTCATTCATCACCATCTGGACCAATACATAGCCCGGGAAGAATTTACGTTCGCTCTTGCGACGCTGGCCGCCACGGATTTCAACCACTTCTTCGGTCGGCACCATGACTTCGCCAAACAGCTCTTCCATATTTTGTAACTTGATATATTCGCGCAGCGATGTAGCTACGCGGCCTTCAAAACCGGAAAACGCCTGAACGACGTACCAGCGCTTTTTAGGGGCTTCAGACATCTTAGAACCTCAGGCCAGTGATAAAGGATACCAGGCGAACCAGAATACCATCCAGTCCCCACAGGATCAGTGACATTACTGCGGTAACCGCAGCCACAATTAATGTGGTGTGCAATGTTTCCTGGCGAGTTGGCCAAATGACCTTACGGACTTCGGTTCTCGCTTCACGGGCAAAAGCAACGGTCGCTTTACCTTTTGTTGTCAACAGCGCGACACCACCCGCTGCGGCAATCAGAATCACTACGGCCAGCGCACGCAGCGGCAGCATCATGTCACGATAGAGGTAGTTGCCAACGATAGCTACAAGCAGCAATACAGCGACAACAACCCACTTCATCGCTTCCAGGCCGCGCCCGCTTCCTTGAGCTTCGGTATTCGCACTCATAAACCAACCTGTCAGAAGTATTCTACAAACATTTTCACCCCGCGTAAGCGAGGCGATCCAAACCGAAATGCTCTGGTGCGTTTCGGACTAAACGCCCTCTTCAGAGCCTGTCTCAGCAATGATTATGACAAATAAAATCACTGATGAGCCAGGTTCTGGTGTGAAAGCGTGCAAAAAGGGCATCAAATGATGCCCTTTTATTGCGCATTGCGTCAAATGTTATTCGGCAATTAGCTCATTACTTTGGCAACAACGCCCGCACCAACAGTACGGCCGCCTTCACGGATTGCGAAACGCAGACCGTCGTCCATCGCGATTGGGTGGATCAGGGTAACAACCATTTTGATGTTGTCGCCCGGCATTACCATCTCAA
>NZ_NAEW01000004.1 GCF_002075345.1 Citrobacter braakii | reverse complement strand
CGGTGCAGTTTGTGGCGAATGTGTACTACAGGAATGGCGTGCAGATGGCCTCGTTCCGGGTAGACACAGAGGTGGAGGATATCGACCACCTGACGGCGAAGGATTACGGTGATGTTGTGGGGCAGGCGGTTGAGTGGGTGCGTGAGCAGTTTGACGAACCTGCTGCAGTCGACCGGCCCGTCGCGCAGTTACCGCGTCTGGCCGCATAATCTGGTATAAAAATAAAAACTGGCGGGTATCCCGCCAGTTTTTTTATGCAGGGCTGATGTATTTAATGCTGGATGGCTTGGTAGTGACGGTAATCACATTTTCCGCATCTGGCCGACAGAATGAGGAAAAGCATCGGCTATTGTCGGAGAAATCTATTACACGCAAGTAATTGTACCGGTATTGGTAAGCGTTTACTGGAACAAGCCAATAACAAGGTCTGAACTGACGTTAATGTTTACTGTAAATTCTCAGTCCCAGTCAATATGTGGGCTGGAACTATGATTATCTTCAAGAATATCAAACCTGTGATGCTTGCCTGACAACAGAATATTATGTATAACAATATCGTAACTAAATGATAAAGATAATCAATATCATTCTTGTTTTAATTAATGAGGTGATGGGATAGTAATGGTGACCTGATGGTGCAGAGTGATCGGAAAACTAATCGTAACTGGACTACATTTGTTGCGGCTTTGAGTGCAGCTGTCATGACCCTTGATATTACAGTGGTTAATGTAGCGTTACCAAGTATGGGGCAAAGGCTTCAAACTGATTTGGCTCATCTGCAATGGGTTATAAATGGTTATACGCTTAGCTTTGCTGCTTTTTTGTTACTATCAGGATCATTATCTGATCGGTTAGGCAGAAGACGAATTTTTATCGTTGGAATGGTGGTTTTTACAGTGTCATCGCTTGCCTGTGCTCTTTCTGTTCATGCAGATATTCTAATAATTGCCAGGATAATCCAGGGAATTGGAGGGGCTATGGTTTTTGGGACTGCACCGGCACTGATCGCAGGTGCCTGTGAAGGCGAACCACCAGGAGTACGGACTTTTTCCATGGGGCTGTTTGCTGCTGGAAGTGCTTTTTCCGCTGCGGTAGGTCCTTTAATTGGAGGGGTGTTAATCCAGTTTGCCAGTTGGTCGTGGTTATTTGCTATAAATGTACCGATAGGTGTACTTATTATTATTTTTACTTTTAAAAAGGTGACCGAATACCCTCCTGATGTTCCCCGGCATCCACTGGATTTAATGGGAGCATCTCTGATAACGGTCGCACTCTTTTGTCTTAATTATTCGGTTATTACTTTCCCTTCTGTTGGGAGCAGGCATGCGATTGTATATATTACTTTTATTGTTGGCTGCATAACATCTGTACTATTTATACTTAATGAGTGGAGACGGGGGGACGGTGCTTTATTAAATCTTAAGCTGTTTCGTATACAGGCTTTTCTCGGCGCAATATTATTAAGTTTTGCTGGTCGTGTTTTTAGTTTTGGTCTTATGCCCTTCATCATTTTTTGGTTAAGTGGGATGTTAGGGTATTCTCCATTGCAGATTGGCTCTATTTTCTTCATTCAGTCAATTATTATGGTTGTTGCAGCGATATTTAGTGGGGTGTCAGGGAAACATATACAGCCGCGGGTATTACTTGCAGGCGGTATGTTTATTGTATCATCTGGGCTTTTTGTTTGTAGCAATATAAAACCTGATAGTGACTGGATATCTATTTTACCACTGATGATATTGATGGGAATTGGCACGGGAATGATAATGCCTCATCTTATGGATTTGGCAGTAAGTGTCGTTCCTGTTAAACAGGCTGGGATGGCATCTGGTACTGCAAATACATTTTTCCCTTTAGGAACTTCTACAGGTGTCGCGATTTTTGGTTTTTTATTGACTCAATATTTGTCTTATGAATTACCACCAGAAGTACTAAGATTGCAGGGAGTTGTGGATCCAGAATTTCTTTTACAATCTCTTGCCCGGGGACAGATGAATATGCTTAACGGACATCCCATATTACTTGTTCAAGCTCGTCAGGCATGGAGTGATGCCCTGAATTTATTGTTTATTATTGCTGGTGCAACCAGTATACTGGCTGCTGCAGGCTGTTTGTGGTTGCTTCGGCCTGTCAAATAGTTTTTTGCATGATTTGTCTCAGATGTGTAATTAATTTTTTGATAAAAATTTGGGGGCATTGATTGAAATAAAAATGTCCCCCAGAAAAAATATCAAGAGTAAATCCAGTTTCGCTCCATACTTCCCAGCCTTTTGCCTGTTCTTCATTAATATCTGGCTCATGGCCACTAATAAAAGTACAAATATGAGAGGGTATTTTTTGTGGATGGCATCGGTCCGGGGAAGATACGGGGGGAGGATATCAGCCAACTGACTGAAAATGACTACTGTGATGTTGTGGAACAGAACATGCGGTTGAGTATGTATGTGTACAGTTTGACGAACCCGTTGCAGTTGATCGGCCAGTCGTACATTTACTGCATCCGGTTGCATAACGTTACTAAATGATAAAAATCTGACGGACCCCAGTCAGATTTTTTGGTACTCGCTGATATGTTTACTTCAATAACTACTGATTCGCACCCACCTTTTATTCGCCATCTCGATCTGGGATGGATTAGTCATTTTCCCTCCTTGCGTTATTGCCTTGTAACGTTCTCCGTTCATCATTATCAGGACAGACTCTTTGAAGAATTTGGTATTCCATTCCCCCATAAGCTAAACATGGCTGTTGTAAAACGAAGGGCAGAATATCTCGCTGCACGTTATGCTGCGCAAAGAGTGTTACTGATGGGCGGTTGTGACAGAATACCAACCATATCGCCAGATGGATCTCCGGTATGGCCTTCTGGATGGTGTGGAAGTTTGTCACATACTCATGAATATGCTGTGGCAGTGGTTTCTCCGAGCGTGTCGAATCTTATCCCCGGCATCGACATTGAGGTTTTGTCTCAAGATACCATGCAAGAGACAGTGCACATATTTGCATGTACTGATGAATTAAACTTGCTTGCTACTAGCGATATAGATTACTCGACCGCACTGTTAGTCATCTTTTCAGCCAAAGAAAGTTTGTTTAAAGCACTTTATCCCGAAGTTGGCCGATTCTTTAATTTTGACGCTGCCAAAGTTTGTAAAATAGATTCTTTAAATCAGAAGATTACCATAGAACTGACTAAAACTCTCACTCCCAACCGAGTTAAGGGATTAAAAATTACGGGGTATTACTCCTTCTCAAACGGAAGGGTTATAACGCTCATTGCCTGAACAATAACCTCATTCCCTTGCCCCATTAACTAGTAACTTAGCTGATACTTAAGAGACCATGTACGAGGTTCTCACACTGGCATCCTGGTTCAGAAAATATCCTGAGATACAGGTAGTATCACGGGATCGCGGTGGCATCTATGCTATGGCTGCCAGGGAAGGCGCACCTCAGGCAAGGCAGGTGGCAGACCGCTGGCATCTGCTGAAAAATATTGGTGATGCGCCCGAACGGATGATGTACAGATATATGCCTTTGATACGTCTTGTTGCCAGTGAACTGTCGCCAAAAAAATCAACAGAGTCAAACGCTAGTAGAGACACTATCATCAATCCGTCGCCCGGAACGGCTGAAACAGCAGACCCGCAAAAAACGACATCAACGGTGGACGAAGTTATGGCCCTGCATAATAAAGGATGCGGGTTCAGGGAAATATCCCGCATCACCGGATTATCCCGGGTGACGATAAGTCGATGGGTACAATCCGGGACATTCCCCGAAATGTCAACCCGTCCACCAAAACGGGGACTTCTGGATCCATGGAAGGGCTGGCTTGAAGAACAGCGCGAAAGCGGAAACCACAATGCCAGTCAGATATGGCGAGAAATGGTGGCGAAGGGGTTTACAGGCAGTGAAACCATCGTCAGGGACACCGTTGCCAGATGGCGTAAAGGCTGGCTCCCGCTGGTTACTGCCATCGCCCGCCTCCCTTCCGCTTCCCGAGCGAGTCGCTGGCTGATGCCCTGGCGATGCCCTGGCGAATCATCAGAGGTGAAGAAAATTACGCTTCCAGTTTTATTAGTCTG
Organism: Citrobacter braakii; assembly: GCF_002075345.1. GTDB lineage: Bacteria > Pseudomonadota > Gammaproteobacteria > Enterobacterales > Enterobacteriaceae > Citrobacter > Citrobacter braakii. The sequence goes on along the minus strand of NZ_NAEW01000004.1, from coordinate 475,341 downwards.
ATGTGTGAAAAAGAGCCACAACTGAAAATAGCACAGCAACTGGCACTCGAGTTCTACCAGATCCTGAAAACCAAAAATAAACCACAGCTAAACAGGTGGTTCACCCGAGTCAGCGAAAGTGGTTCAACAGAACTTCAGCGTGTAGCCGCAGGGGGCGTATTCTGGCCTGGCGTGACCGGTCATTCTCGGGAATCACCGTTCGGGAATCACCGTTCATCTTTGCCAGAATACGTACAGGGATGGAAACCGATACGGCGGCAATATGTGAAGCCATCACCCCTAGCTGGAGTAATGGTGTTGTTGAGGGACATGTAAATCGCCTGAAGATGTTGAAACGTCAGTTGAAACGTCAGATGTATGGTCGGGCCGGGTTCGAGCTACTGAGGCGACGGGTAATGAGTCCTCTGGCATGAAAATCTCCCCCCAAGTTGCGGAAGACCCAGTTTTGCACCGTTGGTAACAGCGACGAACCAGTAATGGGTTAAGTGATAAAAATTGTATGGAAATATAGGGGCCAATCACCTCGATGGTCCTTTAAGGAACCAAACAGCACTGTTAACAAAACGATACACTGGGGCATTAATTCAATAAAACGGTTACGAGGGGCTTGGTAAGGTTACAGTTGACGCCCCCAGAAACAAGGCTTTTGTTAGTGAAAGAAAAGAGAGACAACCAAGACAGGAATCACTAAAACAGAAAAATTATATAATCACATTGTTGTGGAAGATCAGATTTATGAATCATCATTTATAGCGTAATACCTTTGGAGAATATCCGTACTTTTTACGAAATGCCACAGATAAGTGAGCTGGCGTGTAACCTATATGATAGGCCACATAAGAGACATTATATTCCCCTGTCGACAGCATACGCCAGGCAGTTTCCAGTCGAAGCGTATGCAAATATTCATGGATACTCTGGCCAAAAAGCTGCCGGAAACCGACCGTCAGTTTACGTGTATTCATACTCACCATGACACTTAGCTCATGAATGGATGGAGGTGCGTTAAGGCGCTCGGCCAACAAAACTTTCACATCATGCAGACGGGCAATTTCCGCAGTTATAAGGCGGGGCATTGAACTTTCCCCTTTTCCCTTTGTTAGAGTCATACTATCAAGGGTGTAGGCTACAATCTCAAGAGCCTTTCCGGTTAAATAAAGTTGCCGGGAAATCCCCTGCAGTGGACTGGTAAAAAGCTGCGCCTGTAAGTCACTAAACACTTTAGGAACCGTCTGAACCTGCATTCTGGGAGTTGCAGAAAGAGCGAGATGCATCCCAGCGCTTAGTTTGTCAGTAACATCTGCACAAGGATGTTTAAGAAGCATATTGGTAGAAAGAATAATAGAGGTGTAATGTAAACTTGTTCCGGGAATAAAGCACTGACTAGCCTCAGCACTATCCTGATTCCACACTGCGCAGAGTGCAGGTCCCTTGATATGTTGTTCTTTCTGTCCAGGGAAACGACACAGGAGCTCTCCCTTTTCAATGATGATAACTTTTAGACCGTGGGAGAGAGACTCATCCTGCCAGACCGGACGAACCGGGCAAAAAATCGAACCACTTATGAGCGAAATTTCACCTTCAAGCACGATTTTCTGCTTCTCCATGAGCATTCCACTAACCTCCATGTTCTGTTTAAGCGATTTCTTTAGAACCTGTTAATGATATTGATTATCATTAACAATTTAGGGGAGTTGTAAAAATATGTCAATACTGACTTTTTTGAATAAATAAATTTTGAGGAGCAGCTAAGCTGGCCCCATACCTCTCAGACAATGCGCACGCTGTGCGGCAAACCAATAACGTCCTAATATTTAACACTTTCACTAACGCCATTAACAAGCCCATCAGCGCATCATAATTCTGAATCGTTAGCCTTCTTTCACACACATTCCTTGCCCGCAACATCACAGTTTCCTCCACTGAAAGCAGGTGTATTAGACGTCAACTAGTTTTGCCGTGCGTCAATGCGCCGGACTGAGTTATTGTCGTCTCATACAGGTGATTTCACATTTTTCCATGACTTGTTGTTGCCCGTCAGCCGTTGGTATGCCACCACCTGATTCAGTTCAGGGTATATCGCCAACAGCTAGTAAACTGCCTCTCTAAGCGACTGGCTAACTTGCTTAAATTTCTTCTTATTCAGGCCGTCGTCTCAATAGCAAACATCACAGGCTGGGTCTGCCAGTACCTCCTTATCCGCCGGTACGTCTGGCTCATGAATCCCAGCCACGCCTGTGTATTCGTAATGTTGTTCAATATCAGGTCGCCGCTAACTATCTCATGCGTATCTGTGCCCGCCGCCAGACGCAGTTTGCACCACATCCGGCGCTTCTCCGTTTCGTGCTTGTTCACGTTTCATTCCCCTCACAAAATATTTCAGTTTGAGGGTGTCAATGGTCGGTCTCTACTCGATAAAAAAATCTCCAACCTTCAAACACGCTTTCTTTGTGTCAGCCTTCTCAAAACGCCAAAGAGCTAATATCTAAATTTACTATTTTTACAGAGTAAAATATTGATAATTTAATGTTTGTGGTTTATTGCTCTAATGAATTGGGCTATAACGTCATGTTCGCCATGATACGTGACAGGTTTTATATCCAGTTGAAGCCATAATATGGTGGCAATTTTAAAGAAGTGCATCTAACTGGATGTTCCTTCGCCACCACCTATGTTGCGGTGACATAAAAGAGATATTTCTAAAGAATAAGTTCTTTCAGCTAAAGAATTACTAATTGCAATTAATAACCAGCCAGTGAGATAAATTTATTAAGTGTCGACTCCATAATAAATACAGGGTTATATACTCTTGATAGGTGAAATTATGCAACTGAATTCTTCACATACAGAACTATTTGCATTACCTGAATGGCCAGAAACGTTCCGTAATGAGTATTTGCGCCAGGGATTATGGAGTGATGAAACCTTTGAACAACGCATCAAACAAGTATGTAGTATTTATGGCGATAAAATAGCCATTTGTTATGAATCAAAATATATTACTTATCAGCAATTATATTTTCGCGCCTGTAAAATAGCGCAGCGATTTAACGATTTAAATATAGTGAAGGGTGATGTAGTTATTCTCCATTTACCAAATTCATCGAACTATGTCGAGACACTCTTTGCGTTGTTTATAGCCGGTATTGTGCCTGTTCTTGCCTTACCAGCCCATCGCAGACATGAAATTGAAGCCTTCGCCAACGCTACAAAAGCGAAAGCTTGGATCTATCAAAGTTCGATCTTGGGGGATTCTCTGGATGATAGCGCCAGCCATTTGATGGCCTCGATACCTGCACTGCAATGTTTGCGAATCCCAGAGGGGGAGTCAGTTTTTGATACGCTACAGGCGCATAAAACATCATCAGATTATTTTCCTGTGCATCATCCTGACGATCTGGTTTGCTTCCAATTATCTGGCGGCACAACAGGAATCCCGAAACTCATTCCTCGTAGACACAGAGACTACCTATGTAACATCCTTTCTGCAGTTGCAGTCTGTGATTTTGGACCAAAGACAGTGTACTTAGCCGTGTTACCAATGGGACACAATTTTACCCTTGTTAGTCCTGGTATTCTTGGTACGTTATTTAGCGGGGGGCGCTTGGTCATAAGTGACAAAAACTACCCAGAACACTGTTTCAACTTGATAAAACAACAAAAAGTTACGGTAACAGCATTAGTTCCCCCACTGGCTATGGTATGGCTTGACGCAGCGGAAATTGATCCCCCTCAGTTAGAATCGCTTAAAGTACTTCAGGTCGGCGGGGCAAAGATAAGTTATGAAGCAGCCAGGCGTGTCACACCTCTATTAGGATGTTCTCTGCAACAGGTATTTGGAATGGCTGAAGGCCTAAATTGCTTCACGCAACTGGGTGACAGCACTGAACTTATATTATATACGCAGGGTAAACCCATGACAGTAGCGGACGAAATAAAGGTTGTAGACGAAAATGGTAAAGTTGTTCAACCTGGTTCATCAGGTTATTTATTGACTCGCGGACCATATACTATTCGTGGTTATTATGGTTCCCCCGAAATAAATTATTATTCATTTGATGAGGATGGTTTTTATCGTACTGGTGATATCGTTCGTGTTACACCTGAAGGATATATTATTGCGGAAGGACGAGATAAAGATCAGATTAACCGTGGCGGCGAAAAAATAGACTGCGGTGAGCTGGAAGATATATTACTTCGACATCCTAAAATCCGCGATGCTGCAGTCGTTGGTATTGATGACGCTTATTTAGGAGAACGAATCTGTGCATTTATTCTCAGCGATTCTCCACCTTCAGACGTAGATCTGAGACAGTTCCTTATTGACCAAGGAATCGCCAGTTTCAAAATTCCTGACCGTTTCAACTTTCCCGAAACATTTACAATGACTGGGGTAGGAAAAATAAGCAAGAAAGGACTGCGGGCCAGACTAAAACAAAGTTATCTCCTTGACATGGGACAAAAATAAATGCATCAGGCAATTTCACAACTGCTGAAACATATCAGTGAGTTAACCGGCCTCTTACCTCATCAGATTGATCGGAATACTTCACTCCTTACTCAGGGCGTTGACTCTATTGGTCTGATGCGTACTGTAAATCTGTTACGAAAGCAGGGCGTTGACTGCAGTTTCGAAAGCCTGAGTGCTCAACCAACTTTAAACAATTGGCTTCATGTCATTGATACCGAAATAACAAGAACGCAGGATAATACCCTGCCTCTCTGTATACTCCAGCCATTACAACCCGTGGTACTGACGCCCGTACAGCAAGCATATTGGGTAGGTCGTCAGGATGACCAGCCTTTGGGGGGGAATAGCTGTCAAGTGTATCTTGAGTTACAGGGAGACGATGTATCACCTCAACAACTTGAACTAGCCTGTCAGCAGTTGGTTGAACGTCATGCAATGTTACGTGCTCGATTTACCCAACAAGGAGAGCAATACATAGCCGAAGACCTTGATCCCTTCCCAGTAAACATTATTGATCTGCGGAAGCAGTTCGAAGTGCAGGTTGAAGAATATCTGGATCGCTATCGCCAGCAATTTTCTCATTATCGTGCAGATATTATAAACGGATGGCCATTGAAGATTACGCTATTCCGTCTGCCTAATAAGCACAGCCGTCTGCATATCAATATAGATCTATTAGTGGCCGATGTCCTTAGCGTGAGTATTCTGCTGAACGATCTGGCGCGCTTATATCGTCAAGAGACACTTGCACCACTGCCGGTAAACTTTCTCCAATATCTATTGTATCAGCAACGTCTAAGTAACGCAGATTGGCAACATGGGAAAAACTATTGGCAATCGAGATTGACAACGCTCCCCAGCGCTCCTTCACTGCCCCTGGCACAACAACCTGAGCGACTTTGTGCACCGAAATTTACCCGACGTGATTATCTGCTTAAACGAGATCAGCTCTCCGTATTAGAAAATAAGGCAAAGCAATATGGAGTAACGTTTGCTGTAGTCCTTCTCACTCTCTACTGTGAAGTACTGGCTCGTTGGAGCGAAACCAAACATTTTCTGGTTAATATTCCTCTGTTTAATCGCAAGGAACTCTTGCCCGGCGTTGCAGACATGGTGGCCGACTTCACTTCGCTACTGCTGTTAGAGGCCGACTTCCGCCAGCCCAGACCCTTTATTCAACGTCTACAGCAGATCCAACAGCAATTACACCGCGATATTGAACATGCTGAGTATTCAGGTATTGATGTTTTACGGGATCTGGCTCGGCAGAATACCGCCATGCCACCTGCTGCGCCCGTCGTTTTTGCTCTCAACCTAGGGCAGCCGTTCATCTCCCTGGAGACAGAACAAGTATTTGGTAAACTTCACTGGATGATTTCTCAAACCCCGCAAGTCTGGATCGATCACCAGAGTTATCCTACCCGTGAGGGCCTGTTGTTAAATTGGGACAGCGTTGATGCACTATTTCCCGAGGGGCTTGTGGAAACCATGTTTTATGCCTGGCTCTCTCGATTACATCATTTAATTACCCAGCCGTGGGAAAATCTCTCTGAATTTATAATTCCAGCTCATATGCGTGCCATTCGAACGCGTACTACTTCCTATCTTGCCGTCTCCCGTCAGCGATTGGAGTCTAGTTTCTTTAAACTGGCTCGACGACAGCCAGAGATGACCGCCATTATCATGGCGGATAGACATATCAGCTATGGTTCCTTGGCTCAGCGTGCTCTGGCGATTGCCAGTACACTTCAACAGATAGGCGTGATGCCGCAGGATATTGTTGCTATTAACTTACCGAAAGGAGTCGAACAGATTGCGTCCGTATTAGGTGTACTGGTTACCGGGGCTTGCTGGTTACCGCTTGCCGTTGCACATCCGCTTTCTCGACGTAGTGCTATTTGTAACCAGGCAAAAGTCAGATGCGTGATTGTCTCCGAAGAGGAGAATTGGCCGGATACCATTCCAGTTTTAAACTTGAATAAACAACCGCAGGGTATCGCGGTTCAAATGCCAACAAAACCCTATTCAGGCAGCGATGAAGAGCTTGCCTATATCATTTACACTTCGGGATCCACTGGCGAACCTAAAGGGGTTGCCGTAACACACAAATCTGCGTGGAATACCATTGATACATTAAATCGCCGATTTGCTATAGGGGCAGAAGACCGGGTGCTGGCGCTTTCCGGACTTGAATTTGATCTGTCAGTCTACGATATCTTCGGCCTTTTGTCGGTTGGAGGAGCCCTAATAATACCCAGTGAGGATCAGCGACGAGATCCTGATTCATGGTTAACGCTGGCTGCCAGTAACCGTGCGTCTCTGTGGAATTCAGTACCTGCACTACTGGAAATGTTACTTCTTAGCATAGTAGAAGAAGGGCAGACTATATTGCCCAATCTGCGAATGGTGTGGGTCTCTGGAGATTTGGTAGCTCCGGATTTAGCAAAACGGTTACGTCAGCGGCTGACTCAGCCAGTACGCGTAATTGCTATGGGGGGCGCGACGGAGGCTTCTATCTGGTCAAATGCGTTTGAAATTCTTCCCTCATTCGAGACCGATATGCCAGTGCCCTACGGTTTTCCACTTCCTAATCAGTGTTTTCGCATCATGGATGAACACTGTCTTGATGTACCAGACTGGGTACCCGGTGAACTCTGGATTGGTGGGGCTGGCCTGGCGCAGGGATATATTCATGATGAAGAAAAAACAGCAAAACACTTTATTTACTATGAAGGGGAGCGTTGGTATAGAACGGGTGATCGTGGTTTTTACCAACCCGATGGCTTGATGCAGTTTCTCGGACGTCAGGACAATCAGGTAAAAGTTGATGGAAATCGTATTGAATTAGCCGAAATAGAGGTTGCCCTTCAACGTTTGCCTGGAGTGCTTACCGCTTATTGCCTGCTTATTGACGCTCACCTTGAAGCAGTCATAACGTCGAGTGAAAAGATTAATACGACACAGTTACGCAACAGTCTGACAGAGGTACTGCCTGCATATATGCTTCCGAAACGTATTCATCACCGAAATGTCTTACCGCTGACTGTCAATGGTAAAGTCGATCGCCGTAAATTAGTTGAGGAAATAGCAACTACGCCATGGGATCCTATATCTGTTAATACCACAGTTGCAGCGGTTTCCCCTTTGCAGGCCCAACTACATCAGATATGGCTGGAAATATTAGATTCAACTTCCATCGATCCCTCGACATCATTTTTCCTGCTGGGAGGAAACAGCCTTCAGGCCATGCGGTTGATTAACCGTATTAATCAGACTTTCACTTTATCATTAACGCTGCGTCAATTTCTTAACAATTCCACGTTAGCTTCACTCACCACTTTTATTATAACAACCTACCCAACGTTAATTACTGGCGAAGAGGGAACGATATGAACGTATCACTATTAATTCAACAGTTTAAAGAAGCTGGTATTACATTGTGGGTTGAAGGTGATTCACTACGTTATCGGGCTCCAGCCAGTACCATGACATCTGAGAGGCTGTCTTTACTGAAATTGCATAAAAGCGAATTACTACTGGCATTAGCAACGCCCAAATGGATTAGCGACCCGGCCAATCGTTTTACACCATATCCTCTGACAGGTATACAGTCTGCCTACCTGCTAGGCCGTAATAAGGCGTTTACCTTGGGCGATGTTGACTGCCACGGTTATCTGGAGTTTCGCTTTAACAAGCTCGATCAACTCCGTCTGGAGAGAGCATGGAACTTATTGATTGCACGCCACGATATGCTTCGCACTATCGTCTATGATAACGGTACTCAGCAGACGTTATCCACTGTCCCTCCAGTGAGTATTGAATGTACGGATATCGGCAGCTTGTCCGAAGAGGCACAGAAGCAGTTCTTGCAACAGCGACGTACGGTGCTGAGTATATATCAGGGACAGCCTGATTGCTGGCCTCTAATTACCCTTTTTGTTACAAAACTCCATGATGTCGATATTTTACATATCTCTTTTAATCTACTGGTTTGTGACTTCCAAAGTGCACGGTTACTGTTGACGCAATTAAGCGATGCTTATTATGGCCAGCTAATACCCGAACCAGAAATTCAGTTTCGGGATTACGTTCTCAACAGTTTGCGACTACGCAATACTCCAGCCTATAAGTTAGCACAGGATTATTGGCTAAAGCGTATTGACGATTTTCCGACAGCTCCAGTGTTACCTTCCTTCTCCGGTGTAGTTAGTAAACACTTTTATCGTGAAAATTTTGTTCTCTCTCCTGAGCAGTTTGCTCAGTTGAATAAATGGGCTGCGTTAAATGAAATTGGCGTAAATGCACTCTTTGTTACCTTGTATGCATTAACGCTTCAACGCTGGGGGGCAGGTAATCACTTTGGTTTGAGTCTGACCATGATGCAACGCCTACCTTTACATAATTCAGTAGATCAGGTGATAGGGGACTTCAGTGCCGTTGAGCTACTGGAAATCAATCTAGTATCTCAATTGAACATTGTTGAGCAGGTAAAAGTAGTGCAGGACAGGCTATGGTGTGACCTTGATCACAGCCTTTTTACTGGTATTGATCTTTTGCGGGAGTTGGTACGTCGCCGCGGACGCGAAACAGCATTGTACCCGGTCGCTTTTACCAGCGCTATCAGCGATGGTTCCGACTGCTGTACGCATTTAATGAAAGGAGCAAGTCAAGCTTACGGTATTACCCAAACGCCACAGGTTGCCCTTGACTGTCAGATTGCACCAGGTGAAAGCGGGTTAAATATAAACTGGGATATTCGTGAAGGCACGATGGAACACCATACCTGTGTCGAAATGTTTGACGCATTCCGAAACACTATTCTTACTCTGTGTCAGGATGAAAATGCTTGGTTCAGGCCAATAACCATACCTTTGCCTGAAACTCAGATCCTGCGCCACAAAACATTTAACGCATCTGAATGTGTTCTTCCCGAGGGGCTTATTCACGCTCCTGTCTGGCAGCAGGCGGAACGTACACCAGATGCTCTGGCGGTTACAGATCCCCATCGACAGGTTAACTATCGACAACTGGTCGATGAAGCAGAACATCTCGCGGCGTGTATGCTAGCACAAGGAGTAAAGCAGGGAGATAGGATTGTCATTGCTATTGAGAAATGCATAGAGCAGATTGTCGCCGTACTGGCGACAATGCGTGCAGGTGCGGTATGGATTCCTTTGGACTTATCACTGCCACTGAAGCGGCAGCAGTGGTTGCTTAAACTGGCGCAGCCCGCAGCTATACTCGCCTGCCGGGAAAATTTTTCTGTAAACAATGGAACAATATTATTGCCGCCGGTGATTTATGTTGATGATGTGAATGATATCCATCTCCCTGCCTCATGGCCCGATGTCACCAGTGACTCACTTGCTTATATCATATTTACCTCTGGATCGACGGGTGAACCCAAGGGCGTAATGATTGCTCATGCGGCGGCCCGGAATACAATTGAAGCTGTGAATCAGTGGATTAAACCCGCTCTCACCGATCGTCTGTTAGGGCTTGCTAACCTGAGCTTTGACCTCGCAGTTTACGATATTTTTGGTATTCTCAGTAGCGGAGCGGCTCTGATTCTGCCTGCGTCTCATCACCGTAGTAACCCCTCACAGTTGGCTAAGATGGTTGCTGATCAGAAAATCACGCTTTGGAACTCGGTGCCTGCTCAGTTCACAATACTAGTCGATTATTTACAAAATGAAGGAGTACTGCCTTGCCCATACCTTCGGGCTGTCCTTCTTTCCGGGGACTGGATCCCCGTCGATCTTCCCGCACGAGCACGAAACTATCTGCCCGAAGCACAGATGTATAGTCTGGGGGGAGCCACCGAAGTCTCCATCTGGTCAGTGATTTACCCTATAAATGACATAAAGCCAGAGTGGAGCAGCATCCCGTATGGACGACCTCTGGCCAATCAGCGTCTATATGTTCTGGATGGGGAGTTAAACGAACAACCAGACGGTGTAGCGGGTGAGCTATATATTGGAGGAAAAGGATTAGCGATCGGTTATTTCCGGGATGAAGAGAAAACGACACAACGCTTTATCACTCATCCCCAAAACGGTGAACGACTCTACCGTACCGGTGATTTAGCTTGCTCTCTTATTGATGGCACCCTGCAGTTTTTAGGACGTGAAGACAATCAGCTAAAAATTCGTGGACATCGTGTTGAACTTGCGGAGGTTGAGAGAACCCTCATACGCCATCAGGATGTGGCTACGGCCAGCGCGATCGTTGTCGACAGAGGAAAATCGACGCAGCGTCTTGTCGCCTTTGTTACTGCTGCTCCGAGGCGCAAGCTTCAACCCATTTCGCAAGTTGCAACTGTATTGCAGCAACGAGCGACAGACCTTGCAGATACAATGAATCGTCCAGGGGTGATGAAAATCGCCCAAGGTATTGAGGATGTCTCTCTGCTGGCAATGGCTCAAGCGTTGCTGACTCTTCCCGTCTTCAGCAGTGGTGAAACACCGATTTCACTTGCCGTGATGGTCTCAAGTGGTGCCGTTGCTTCACGGCATGAACGTCTTATCAGTCGTTGGCTGCGTGCGTTGTGCGAACAAGGTTTCCTGCGCCAGACAGATGAGACACACTTTATTCCCGTGCGCCCGGTTAATGCTGAAGAGGTTGAACAGCGCTGGCAGGAGCTTCACCGCCTTGAAGCTGAAGTTAACTGGGGGGCGTCGGTTCTCAATTATATGCACAGTTGTCATCGAGTTCTGCCTGCACTTATGCGTAATGATGTTGATCCTCTTGATCTACTGTTCCCTGAAGGCCAGACTCACGTCGCTGAAGCCGCCTATCGTGACAATCTGGTCAGCAGGATAATGAATAACCTCGTATGCTCGGTCATATGTCAGATTGCCCGTGAAAAAAAAGGAGAAACACTACATCTGTTGGAGGTTGGAGCTGGCGTAGGCGGTACCAGTCTGGATCTCATTCCTTCTCTTGCCGAATTTTCCGTGGATTATCTATTCAGTGACCTTTCACATTACTTCCTTAACGAAGCTGAAAAACGCTTTAGTGACTATCCATGGGTACGTTATGGCCTGTATGACATTAATAAACCCTGTCTTGAACAAGGAATAGAGCCTGGTTCACGGGATGTTATTTTGTGTGCAAATGTATTACATAACTCACGCCATGCCGAAAAAGTGATTGCCAGCCTGAAAGAAATTTTGTCCCCTGGTGGTTGGTTGGTATTTATCGAGGCCACAAGCAACAGCTATCAGATCATGTCTTCGATGGAGTTTAAGGACGGACTTAGTGGATTTGAAGATTGTCGTCGCACACTTGAAAGTACCTTTATTGACATCCAGGGTTGGAAAAATTACTTGCAACAGGCGGGAGCCGACGAAGTGGTAATCGCTCCGCATAACGAGTTAGAGTTGGAATGTCTGGGACAGCACGTCTTTGCGGCCCGCTTTAAAACTCAGTATGCCAGGCTGCATCAGCAGGATTTGCAAAAGCACCTTCGCCAATGGCTACCAGGCTGGATGCACCCAGATGCTATCCATATTCTTGACAGATTTCCGCTTACAGCCAATGGTAAGATTGACCGACAGATTCTTACCGGACTTATTCCCCATCAGCGAACTGCAAACCCAGTCATCACTGAACCACCGGCAAATGCCCTGGAAAAGGATATCGCGGCTATCTGGCAGTCGGTTCTGAAAGTCGACAACATAGGGCGTCATGATAACTTCTTTGCGTTGGGAGGTGACTCCTTATTGGTTGCTCAGGTTGTCAGCCGTCTGCGAGCAAGCTTGCCACAGGCCGCTGGATGGGATTGGGATACACTGCTTCGTGCCATGCTAAATGAGAAAAGCTTGGCAACATTGGCCTTGCGTTTTAACCATCAGCAGGATTTCGATTATGCCCTGCATGAGATTCAGCCCGGCACCGACAGCGCTCCTGCCTTGTTACTGATACACGATGGCAGTGGCACTTTAGCTCCTTACCGCCCGATGCTGGAAAAAATACCGACCTCCATGCGAGTACTGGGGCTGGCGCTGAATACATCCGAAAGTTTTCTGGCTCAACCGCCGGAGAGCGCGATTACAATGCTGGCTGAAAGAGCAGTTGAACTGTTAGCCATGCGCAATGAAACTGCACCGCTCCATATCATCGGTTACTGCCTGGGAGGCATGCTGGCTTGGGAGATTGCCTCCCGACTGCGGAATGCCGGACAGGAAGTTAGTCAGCTCAGTATTATCAGTAGTTATCCCGTACCGTTTCGTATCGAAGATGACCTGCTGGTTGAATACATATTTGCCCGTGTGATGCAGGCCAATCCCATCCAACTGGGTTACCCTCAGGATGAAATTGCGTTTCAGCAGTTGATTAACCGTATTCGTGAAGAAACACCCGGTATGGTTCCACAAGGCTCACTGGCACGTTTTACTACAAATGGCAGAGATGCAACATCCCTAGCAATTCAGCAGCTTGCAAAGATGGATCCTGAATCTCGACTTGAAGCTATTCGCAGACATTCACACTTTGCGACCAGCGAGCTGAACCATCCTTCCCGTTTTAAGGAACAGCTTCGTTTGATTCGTCACAGCCTGCTGGCTGTTCATGAGCATCGTTTACAAACCAGCTCGTATCCGGTCACATTTGTGCGACAACTAGGAGAAATGCAAGTTCTGCCAGGTATGAACAGTGAAATGACATCATTCTGGCAGCGCCACTGTGTCGACCCCTTGAAACTGTATGATGTTCCTGGCGACCATTTTAGCTGTATGGATGGGGCAAATTGTATGCACATCCTGGACGCCCTTGGCCTGATACCAATGAGAGGTATGGTACGTGAATAACTTACCTAGAGTGGCTGTGATTGGGGCTAGTGGTGCGGTTGGAGAACAGGTTATCTCTCTGTTAGCAAATAAGGTGCAACTGCGAGTGGGTAGCCGCCGGCTTCCTGCTGTTCGTCACCCTGGGGTCGAGTACCTTCCTGTTGATGTTTTTGATTGTTCAGATTTACGACATTTTTGCCTGGAAAGCGCACTGATAATTAATTGCGCCGCGCCAGGAAGTGTCATCGCCGATCGGGTTGCCCGTGTGGCTTTCGATGTTGGTAGCGATTACCTCGACCCGGGAGGAGATGATCATCTCTATTTTTGCCTCAAAGATAAAGCCGACGCTGCACAACGGTGTGTTCTGTCAGCGGGGATGTTGCCTGGTCTATCTGGCCTGATGTTACGTATTGCCAGACAACACTTTAAAATGATGGATAACGCCACTGGCTACTCGTTCAACGGTGAACCGTTCTCTTATGGTGGAGCCGTCGATTTCATTGCCAGTCTTGATAGCGATTATGGCGTTCCCGGTGTGATGCTATATCAAGGAAAGTTACGACCATGTAAGCCTCTTTCTGCGATACAACTACCAATGATGCGTCATGAGGTTGCCGCTATACCTTTTATGACCAGTGAATGGCTGCGTCTTAGTCATTCTGAGAAAATCCACAACCTTAGCTGGTACAACCTGTTCTCTTCTGATGAACTGCGTCAATGGCTAACCAAAAAGGAACATCGTCATGTTGATGCGGCTAATGATCTGGTCGCTCTGAGTATTAATGCCTTTGCCGGTCAATCTGCGCAACACGTGTTGGCTGTTGAAGCTCAAGGTAACAGTGATGGACATGAGCATCACTGTGCATGGCTCATTACTTGTAGCAGTGGCTCCAGCCTAACGGCAGCTGTAACAGCCTATGCGGCACAGCAAATTCTGTTAAACACTATCCCCAAGGGTTTGCATTTCGCCGCAGATGTTCTCTCTCCTGAGGGAACTATCGATTTTATACAGCAGAACCTGGTCACAGGTTGCTGGATAGAACTTCCGTCGCTGTTTTCAAATGAAGAGGGAGCGATCTGATGAGCAACGACTTATTTCCTTATCTGAACCGATGTTCAACTCCACACTGCGAAATCTTGTGTTTTCCTCATGCAGGCGGTAGCGCAAGCTATTTTCAACGCTGGGCAGATGTGCTACCGGAAGGTTTTTCACTGCGGGCGCTTCAACTTCCCCTGCGGGAGGAGCGTCTGGATGCAAAACCTGTGTTTGATATCAGGGCACTCATTGCAGATCTGCTAAGGCTGCTCCCCCACTCATCCAGGCTTCCACGTGTCCTATTTGGACATAGCATGGGAGCCATTCTGGCCTGGGAGTTGGCGATAGCGTTACAACAGCGAGGGGACCCGGTTCAGCAAATATTTGTGTCTGGGTTAACGCCACCTGATATCTGGAACCCCACGGACTTTCATCTGGCCTCAGACCAACAACTCATTAATGAAGTAGCTCGCTTCTCTGCGACGTCCTTAACACTGTTTGATTTCTCGGAAATGCGCGAAATCGTGCTAAAACAGCTACGTCATGACTATGCGCTAATTGAACGCTGGCAACCGACGTCAACATGTACCCTGATCTCGCCTCTCACGGTGCTGCATGGTGAGAGCGACAGCGAAGTGACTAAGGACGAGGCGCTGGGTTGGGCTCGTTTTACCTGTGCCCGTTTTCAATTATTCCATTGGCCTGGTGATCACTTCTATCTCGTTAATCACTGGCCGAAAGTCGTGAAATTAATGATTCAAAAACACACCGGAATATCTTTTGATATGCCATAAGGAGCTATTTATGAATAGATAGTAGGAACATAGAAAATTGAAAGATTTGATTTCGTAATCAACGAATTATCATCCTGTGCCAACAGTGTCTGAATATATGACCTGTTTGCTGAGATTTTTAAGCCCGATACTGATAAGTATTCCGTTATTGCTATCTGTTCGGGTAAGAAAAACTTATTCCCTGGTTACGAAAATATTGCTGATTATTCATTCAGCATCTTACTTATATCTCTTTTCAAATTGACAAATATATAGGCTTTGCTATGAGAAAAACTGTAATGAGAAATAAAAACGAGAATGGTCTCCGCTGGAGAGCACCATTTACCTGTCTTGCATTTATTATTCATGCAAATAGTGTGATGGCAGAAGAAACACTTACAGTTATTGCCAGCGATAATACAGCATCGAAAAAGAGTTATGTTGCTCACTCCAGTAATACTGCCAGCCGAACAAATGATTCTATTCTGGAAACCCCACAATCTGTTTCGGTAATTACTCGCAATGAACTGGATGATCGCAACGTACAGAGTATCACCCAGGCATTACAGTATACTCCTGGGGTTTTTGCCTCAAATGCGGCAATAGCTTCCCGCTTTGACTACTTCAGCATTCGCGGATTTAATGCCACGCTTAACGGAATTTTGCAGGACGGCCTGCGTTCTGTCACTCAGCAATCCTACGTTCGTTACGAACCATATGGTCTGGAGAAAATTGATGTCCTTCGTGGACCGAACGGCTTTTTGTATGGGGCAGGTTCCCCTGGAGGCATCATCAATGCCGTCAGTAAACACCCTACTCTTGATACCAGGCACGAGGTGGGCTTCCAGGGGGGAAGCTATGGCAGAAAACAATGGCAGTTTGATACATCAGGACCTGTCAACGATGATAAAAGCTTACTGTATCGGGTCGTAGGTGTAGCCCGTGACAGCAATACTCAGTTTAAACATGTACCAGACAATACCCTTTATCTGGCCCCCTCGTTTACCTGGCGTCCTGACACCAGTACGGCTCTTACAGTACTGGCCTCTGTAAACCGTAATGAGTTTGGAACGCCTAAATCCCAATTGCCAATACAGGGAACCCTGAATAACAATCCTAATGGTCAGATTAATCGCAACAGTAATCTGGCTGGCCCCGGCCTTAATAACCATATGAAACAGATGAATCTGGGTTATGAACTGGACCACATAATTAACGATAGCTGGAGTGTTCATTCCGCCAGTCGTTATACTGATGCGCGCCTGTTTACGCAATCACGAGATGGAAGGGGATTGGCGCAAGATCTGCGCACGCTTACCCTGGATGCCTATCAATTTGAGATTAAAGGCAAGATTTTTGCCACGGATAATAATATCGAAACACAATGGGACGTAGGCTCTGTTCACGGTTCAAGCGTAGCTGGTGTCTCTTTTCGTCATACCAGCGAAGACTACTATCTCAATACAAGCCCCGCTGGCAGCATTGATATCTATCATCCGAAGTTCGAAAATCATTTCTCAGCAACGAAACCGGTAAGTAATACCTTACAAAATGCCAGTGAAACAGGTGTCTATCTTTCCAACTCTCTGTCGTTTTTTGAACGTCTAAATCTTGATCTCTCTGCGCGACAAGACTGGGCAAAGGTCACGACCAAAAATCGCCTTAAGGATAACAACACCTCACAAGATGATCACCATTTTACCGGACGTGCCGGAATGAGCTGGGTAACCGACATTGGTGTTGCCCCATACGTCAGCTATACCACCTCATTTGCTCCAAAGCTCGGTACGGATTTCTATGGCCAGGCCTATAAGCCCACAACAGGGAAACAATGGGAGGTTGGGGTTAAGTATCAGCCTCAGGAAATGAATGCAATGTTCACGCTGGCATGGTTCGATCTAAAGCAGGATAACGTGGACACTCAGGATCCCAATCAAAGGCTAAACACCATCCAGACAGGCCAGATCACGTCCAAAGGTATTGAAACATCAGCCACTGCCAATCTCACAAGAGACTGGAACCTGGTAGCCAGCTACACCTGGAATGACCTGGAGACAACCAAAACGACCATACCTGGAGCAAAAGGAAAAACTCCGACGAACATGCCGGAACACATGGCTTCGCTATGGACAAATTACACCATTCCAAGTGGACCATTTGCCTCTTTAAGCGTGGGCGCAGGCATACGCTATGTTGGCTCAACGTGGGCGGATACGGCTAACGATGTAAAAGTTCCGGACTACGCGTTGGTCGATGCGGCGTTACATTACGATCTCGGCGAGTTAAGTAATCACATGACGGGCCTGAATATCGGGCTCAATGCCAATAACCTATTCAATAAGCATTACTGGGTCAGTTGTTCATCCAGCACCAGACGCAGCTCATGTAGTAATGGTTTTGATCGTTCACTGGCTGCAACTCTTTCATGGCACTGGTAATTTAAGGAAACAATAATGAAAAAATTCAAAATGTGTTTTTCCCTTACACTACTGACTTTATTCGGTCTGTTATGTGCCGTCCCCAGTATTGGAGCGACAATTACTGTTACTGATATGTTACAGCGTAAAGTCACACTCCCCGAACCGGCCAAACGGATTATTCTTAGTGAGAGTCGGCACATTATTACGCTGGCTATGCTGGAAAAAGATCCTATCAGCAATATTGTTGGTTGGGGGGATGATCTGCAGCGCTACTCACCTGCCACATGGGAGGCAATTATTTCCACCTGGCCCTCCGCGCGTAAAATTCCAGTACTGGGAACCATGAATACAGGAACCTTCTCTATGGAGGCGGCGATTGCCGCCAAGCCCGACCTAGTCATTTTTACGCTGTATGGTCCTATGCCACAAGGTCTTGAAGCACTGGATGCCGCACATATACCCTACATATTTGTTGATTTTTTCCGCAAGCCGTTAAGCAATACTGTGCCAAGCCTGAGGTTACTCGGAAAGGTACTCGGCAGGGATAATCAGGCAGAACAGATCATTGCTTTCTGGCAACAACGTGCAGATATCCTAAAGCAGAGGCTGGCTGGAGTGGATACTCTTCCCAGAGTATTTTTTCATATCAATCCCGGAAGAGGGGACTGTTGTGTGACCTCCGGTTCAGGCAGCTTGAACGATTTTATTGCGGCTGCGGGGGGCTACAACATCGGTGCTGATAAAATTACCGCGCCAGCAGGTAAACTCAATCCGGAATTTATAATCGCGAGTAATCCTGATTTTTATCTCGCTGGCGGTGGTTCAACGGTGAGTCGTGATGGTCTACAGATTGGTACTGGTATCTCATCTTCACAGGCCTCTGACAGCCTACAGCACATATTGTCAACTCCGGAACTAGCTAATCTGCCTGCCGTAAAAAAGGGACATGTCGGTGGTGTTTGGCTCTTCTTTTTCGATAGTCCACTCTATCTTATCGGTGTTGAGGCTATGGCAAAAATGTTGCATCCCAACCTGTTCGAAGACCTGGATCCCGAAGAAACATTACACATCGTAACTAGCCGGTGGTTATCCGTTCCACTCGAAGGAACATTCTGGACAACACTTCCCGTGAAACCTTGACCTGAATACAACTACTCATTCGATTTATGCGCTGGTCCGACAGGAAACTGAGTGATGAAAGAGAGCTGTGAATTACAAACAGAGTGTTATGAGAAAAACCGTATCCATATGATGAACCGATATCGAGCCATTTTGCGTTTACGTCTGTTGTATCTCGGAATTTTGTTCGCTGCAATCAGTTGTACGCTGTTACTGGACTTTACTCTCGGACCTTCCGGTCTGACGTTATCATCTCTATGGAATACACTTATTTCTCCCCAGAGCGTGGATGTCGCATCCCGCGTTATCGTCTGGGATATTCGCTTACCATATGCGCTGATGGCTGTGGTGGTTGGATTATCCCTGGGTGTTGCCGGTGCTGAAATGCAAACCATACTGAATAATCCATTAGCCAGTCCGTTTACTCTAGGAGTCTCATCTGCCGCTGCATTTGGTGCCTCCCTTGCAATAGTCTCTGGCATTACCCTTCCGGGCGTTTCTTCACAATGGATAATCTCACTCAATGCCTTTATTTTTGCCCTTCTCGCCACGCTATTATTGGATACAGTTTCCCGATGGATGAAAGTCTCAACATCGGGGGTCGTTCTGTTTGGCATCTCTCTTGTCTTTACATTTAACGCGCTGGTATCTGTAATGCAGTTCATCGCTACACAGGATACTCTTCAGGGACTTATATTCTGGACGATGGGGAATCTTGGGAGAGCTTCATGGGATAAACTAGGAATTCTGCTGATCGCAGTGATTATTTTATTACCCTTATCCATCAAGGATTCATGGAAATTGACGGCTCTGAGATTAGGTGAAGATAGAGCTATTAGTTTTGGAATTGATGTTCGTAGTCTGAGATTGATGACTTTATTACGTATCAGTATTATTTCTTCTCTTGTTGTAGCTTTTATTGGCCCAGTAGGATTTATCGGTTTAGTCGCACCACATATAGCCCGCATGCTGTTCGGTGAGGATCATCGGTTCTATTTATCCGCCAGTGCGTTACTGGGAGCGCTAATGTTATCGATAGCTTCTGTGGTATCAAAAAATATTATCCCAGGTGTCATCATTCCAGTGGGAATTGTCACATCTTTAGTCGGAATCCCTTTCTTTTTAAGTATTATTTTTCGTAACCGGAGATATCTTTAATGGGTAAGGATGTTCGTATTGACAATCTTTCAACTGGTTACGGTAAGCGGCCGATAATTCGCGATTTATCAGTTTCTGCACTTCCTGCAGGAAAGCTCACTGTTTTACTGGGGCCTAACGGTAGTGGCAAATCCACTTTGCTTAGAGCGATGGCCGGATTAAATGTGGCGACCGGTAAGATCTGGCACGGTAATGATGACCTGCTTTCACTCTCCTTCGCTCAACGAGCAGGGCGAATTGTTTATCTTCCGCAATCCTTACCTGCAGGAGTGCATCTTAGTGTACTGGAATCAATACTGGTAGCCCAACGCTCTGCGGGTCAGCATGACAGTACCGTCAACAAATCGGAAGTAATGGCTTTGCTGGAACAATTGGGTATTGCCCATCTGGCTTTGACCTTGCTTGATGAACTTTCTGGTGGGCAGAAACAGATGGTTGGATTAGCTCAATCGCTTATTCGTCACCCCTCTTTATTATTACTGGATGAACCACTCAGCGCACTGGATCTTAATTACCAGTTCCATGTAATGGATTTAATCAAAGCCGAAACCCTGAAGCGAGATATCGTTACCGTTATCGTTATCCATGACATTAATGTCTCACTGAGACATGGTGATCATATATTAATGCTTCATCAAGGTGATCTTGTTGCTGATGGGGGACCCGAGGAGGTTATTACGCCGCAGAATCTTGCTCAGGTCTATGGTGTTAATACCAGAATAGAGCTCTGTTCAAGAGGGATACCACAAATCCTGATTGATGGTCTGACCAAACGTCACCATGACTCTATCGAAAGAAAAAGTTCAGTTTCCAAAAGTCGTTATTGATGAGGTCGTACCTCATTTTCGTTATAGTCGATAATTCAGAAGTGGAGGGAGATATGTTGGATGATTTACGGGTACTAACGAACCCATTTCGCATCATGCTCTATTCCGCGCTGGGGCTGCAGGTATTCAGCGGTATTAGTTCACTGGTTCCTTGGCTCGCCATTGCCTGTATGGTCGACGCGGTACCTTCAACATGGCTATTCTGGCTCACAGCTGTTGCGGGAGCTTTGGGGCTGTGGTTAGTCTCACAAACGTTGGCGCTGCACCTTACCCATTTACTTGATGCCCACCTGAGCCATCATCTTCGTCAACGGCTGTCGGTTAAACTCACCCAACTTCCACTTAACTGGTTTGTACGGCAGGGAGAAAGTGGGGTTACCCGTGCACTGTCGCAGGATATTCAGGCATTGCATCAACTCGTCGCGCACGCACCTGCCGATCTGGTTCAAGTTTTGGTATTACCCACCTGTGCACTGATTATTCTTGCAACTGTTAAGTTTTCCTTGCTGTTATTCCTGCTCATTCCGCTGTTATTTACGGCACTACTGTTCCATTTTATCAGCTCACCTCGATTCCGCTATCTGTTTGAACATCGGGATCAGTCATTAAGAAAGTTGAACGATGATTATCAACAACTGGTGGCTTATCCCTTCCTGGCTCGTCAGTTCCCGGAGCGAGGCATTGAAGCCAGAACCCGAAAGAGGCTGAAGGATTTTATGACGGCTTTTCATTGTTGGCTCGGGCGTATAGGCAGCATGGGGGCCGGAACTCAGTTGTTACTCAGTTCAGCGTTTATGACAGGCTGGCTGTTACTGGGTGTCCGCATATTGGTACCGGAGCTTCGGTTGAGCGAATTGATACTCTTCATTTTTCTGTTACGCCACCTGACGCAACCTGTTATGGCTATGGGACATGGCGGTGATGCGTTACGTGCTGCAAAAATGGCTGCTGGACGAATCAGAACCTTGCTGGCTTACCCCGAAATAAGATGGGGAGCACACTATCTACCTTCCCCTTTACCCGAGGCAATTGATGTACAGCTGATAAATCTTGGTTTCTGTCAGGATGAACGCCGGATTTTGCAGGGCATTGATGTAAGCATAAAAGCGGGAGAATGGTGGGTTATAGTCGGGTCTTCCGGGAGTGGTAAAAGTACGTTGCTGAATCTTATTGCCCGCTATATGGAATACGATAGTGGACAGATACTGTTTAATGGTATCCCCAGTGAGCAGTTTTCACTTTCAGCATTCAATACACTGGTTGGTAGCGTGCCACAGGACTGTAAAATGCTGTCCGTATCGATTCGTGATAACCTGACACTGTTTGCTAATAACACCAGCGATGAAGAGTTGTGGCAAATGCTGGCGGCATTGGGGCTGTCAGAACGGCTTGATGGGCAGTTGGATGCCGCCCCCCGGCTTTCTGGGGGGGAAGAGCAGCGCCTTGCCATCGCAAGATCCCTGCTGGCACGGCGTCCCGTTTTGCTGGCTGATGAACCGACCTCTGGGCAAGATCCCGCGAATCGTGAACGTATCATCACAATGTTGGCGCAGTGTCCGGCTACCCGGCTGGTCGTTACGCATGATGCGCAATTGTGTCAGCGAGCTGACAGGATCATTCTTCTTGACGAAGGACGTATTTTGGCTATCGGTACGCCGACATCGTTAGCTGATCATCCTGCATTGACAACAGCTCTTGCGGAGACCAGGGAGAACGACCATGAAGCGTAACCTTTTGCGTCTGCTGACGCCTGCGCTTGTTTTGATGATACTTTCTGCTGTCATGGAGGGTATCTGTGCTCTGCTTCTGGCCTTTCTGGTATCCCGATTGCAGACTCCAGAACACGAGCTATTAATGCTGATAATTGCCACTATGATAGCACTCCTCGTACAGTATATGGCTGTAACTCGCGGTTTTTCTGCTGGTGGTGCTGTAGTTAATATGTTGGTAAAAGCGCTAATTGTCCATCTGCCACGAGCAGTATCACCGCATAAGCAGGCTGACGGACTTCTGTCCGGACCGATCGGTCAGGTGATGTCAGCCCCTGCCCATTTGTTGGCACCTTTGGTCAGTGCCTGCATAACTCCGCTGACTATCATTGCCGGGGTGGGTATCTGGTATCCCGGACTGGCACTACTGTTATTGTGTGTTGTTATATTGATTGCTTTGCTGCTGCGCATTTCAGCTAAACACCTGCACAAGCAGGAACTGCGGCTGGCGGCCGCAGCCTCGGATATCTATATAACCATGGCACACTTCGCCCGTCATCAGGCGCTACTGCGTAGCAGCGACAACCAGTCCGGTGCATCAAGTGCGTTAATGCAACAACTTGATGAACATCATCGTTCTCATCAGCTCCTGTTGCGTCGGAGCCTGCCCTGGCATCTGGCTTTCGTCATTGCGCTACAGCTGTTGCTGTTTTTAACGATACTCTTTGGTGCGAATGCCGTTATGACCCAGCAATTGGATATTCCCCATTGGATGGCTCTTATTATATTACTGCTTCGTCTGTTTGAACCTTTACTGCAACTTTCTCATCTTGATCAGGCTTTGCGGCAGCTAAGGCACGCTTTCAGACAGGTAGAGCAGGTACTCTCTGCTGAAGAAATTCCCTTTGTCGCATTGGATGGACCAACTCCGCAAGATAATAGTATCAGAATTCATGGCGTTACTCTGTATGCACAGAATAGTGACAGGGGGCTGGAAGGATTAGATGCCTTTTGCGCCGCAGGACAAATGCTGGTAATTGTAGGTCCTTCAGGTGCCGGAAAGAGCAGCCTGATACAACTAATATCCCGAATGCAGGATCCCCTTGTCGGGAGAATAGAATACGGAGGATGTGATATTCGCAGTCTGTCGATACAGCAACTGGCAAAGACGCAAGGAGTCCTGTTTCAGGCTAATCGTCTGCTACGTGGAAGTGTAAGCTGGAATCTGACTCAGGGGAGAGAGGATATCGATCATGAGCAGCTTGGGTCATTGTTGACTGCACTGGGTTTATCCCCAGATATTCTTGAGGAAGAGGTTGGTACGGGAGGTGACCGTTTTTCAGGTGGTCAAAAACAGCGTCTGTGTTTAGCTCGTCTTCTACTCCACACTCCTTCCCTGTTGTTGCTGGATGAACCTACCGCCAGCCTGGATCGCCACAATGCTAATCGAGTGATCGAGTTGATAAGAAACTATCCAGGCACTCGAATAATAATCACTCATGACCCTGCTATGGCTTGTGTGGCAGACAGCGTTTGGGTACTTGAGGACGGCAAGCTAACCGAAACGGGGTCGCCTGTGGAACTGCGTCAGCGCGGGGGCTGGTTTTATCGATTCTGTAAAGATAAAGATACAAGTTTGTAACCTCTAAACTGATATAGTGGGGTGGGAAAACTGGGTGCGTGAATAAATCAACGATCGACTATTGAGTCGGGTGCCCGAACGGGTGTCTAGGAACCTATCACGGGTAAAATACTCCTTACGTTTTGTACTTCTCAGGGGGCTTATGTGTTGATTAAGAATTAATTTGGTTACGTTGAGATGTAAATTTAGATTTAGCGTTTTTGAAAGTAAATATTCAATTTTTTATTAATTAATATCTGCAGGAGATAATTAAATGGCAATACCTAAACTACAGCCTTATATGCTGCCGAATGTCCAGGATGTCCCTGTCAATAAAGTGGATTGGTTTTTTCAACCTGAAAGAGCAGCTCTTTTGATACATGACATGCAGGATTATTTTGTTCGTTTTTGGGGTGAGAATTGTCCAATGATAGAACAGGTTATCGCTAATATTGCTTCCCTGCGTCGGTACTGTTATGAACATGGTATTCCGGTTTATTACACAGCACAACCTGAAGAGCAGCCTGAAGAAGATCGCGCCTTACTTAATGATATGTGGGGACCTGGTCTGACGAGTTATCCCGGACAGCAAAAAATAGTGGATAAACTAGTACCTGATGTTAGTGATACAGTTTTGGTGAAATGGCGTTATAGTGCATTTCACCGTTCTCCGCTAGAAAAGATGCTAAAGGACACTGGACGAAATCAACTGGTCATAACTGGTGTTTATGCCCATATTGGTTGCATGACTACTGCGACTGATGCTTTTATGCGTGATATTAAACCATTTATGGTAGCAGATGCTCTCGCAGATTTCAGTCGAGAAGAACATCTGATGGCATTGAAATATGTAGCAGGTCGCTCCGGACGTGTGGTGATGACAAGAGAGTTATTATCTGCGTTATTCCCTGACACCAAAGAGGCCCTTCGGACACTAATTATGCAATTATTGGACGCACCTGATGAACCTCTGGATGATGAAAATCTAATAGATTATGGTCTGGATTCAATTCAAATGGTGAACCTTGCTGCGAGATGGAGGTGTATTCATGATGATATCGATTTTATCATGCTAGTGAAAAAACCAACGATTGAAGCTTGGTGGAAACTGCTTTCCCGCACCAAAATTTAATTAATTTCCATTGTAGTATTAATACAAACTTTTATATGAATCGTTTTTATTATTTTCATTATTGTTCTATTGGGTGGTAAGCGTAAACTGATCGCCGTATTTAGACTTTAAGCCAGTGCTGGTAACTTAGACATCCAACCTGCTGCCAGTCGACCCCGGCGATAAGCCAGTTAAATTCGTCGGGAGTGAGGTGCCAGGTGGCGTCATCTTATAATTCTGGTCCGGGACCAGTAATGGTGCCATTTTGCACCGGACTGTGGCGGTTAATGATCCCGATAATATGATATGACAGAGACTTTTCGGCATGAAAATAAAATTTATGGTCAATATCTTGGATCCTTTCAGTTTACTTGGCAGAGTATTTGATTAACAGACAAAGTTGTTGAAAGTCTTTATCCAGTGTTTTACGCCAGTAACGGTATCTGTAAAGGCGGGGACTCTCCGGGGCGAGACGCCAGCACAGCCGGAACTGGCTGTTAAAGCAGGCAGTGACTTCCCAGCCCCAGCAAAGTCGGGGTGATAAAGATTCGGCATCTTCCCTGACCAGTCTGGCCAGACGCTGTGCCAGAGGCAGAGGCGCCATGAATGCCACGTAGGGGAGAAGTTTACGAACAGGGAAACCATGTCCCTGACAGGAGGCGTAAGTCTTCATGCCGCAGGTGTTCATGCAGGCAACCAGATTCTTGATCTTTGGATCAATCTGAAAATAACTTTTTTCCACTGTCCTGTTTTTCCAGATAAAACTAAAACTGGCATAGTGGCAAATGGACCCGTGCTTTTCCATGCTTAATTAATATCAGGAAAAATCAAAAATAAGGCCTTCACAGGCCGGGGCTGCATGTCGCAGTATTGAAACAACATGAGCGACAGATGACAGGAGGATTGACATGTTTCCGGAGTACAGAGAACTGATTTCGCGGCTGAAGAATGAGGACGCCCATTTTTCGGTGCTGTTTCAGCGACATAATGAGCTGGATCACGAAGTATCCAGAGAAGAGGCCCGCCCGGCCCCTGACAGTATCCGGCTGATGAAAATGAAGCGGGAAAAATTACATCTGAAGGATGAGATGCATCGTATTCTCCGGTCTTATTCCCCGGGGGAATAAGACCGGAAGAAATAGTGGCATATAGCAGGCTGAAAACAGGAAGAGGAAACTATGAAGCTTGATGAAAAAATGAAAGCTATGCTGGCGGTACAGTTACCCGTTCAGGCCACCACCGGGGAAGATGGTATGCCGGATATCGGGCCAAAGCGGTCACTGCGTGTGTACAGTGACACGGCACTGATTTACAACGAGAACACGGGAGGACGGACGCTGAAAAATATCCGGGCAGGCTCAAAAATGGCGGTTGCGGTGATTGACCGTGAGAACCGGGACGGATATCGCTTTATTTGTACACCGGTTATTTATGAAGATGGAGAACCCTATCTGAATGCGCTGGATTTCGCGAAGAATAATGGTATGCAGCAGCCGTTGTGTGCGGTTGTGCTGCAGATTGATGAGATATACAGTCTGCGTTCGGGGGCAGATGCCGGGAAAAAGCTTCACCCGTAAAGTGACGGAGCCATAACGACATGCGGCCCCGTTACCGGAGCCACATGAGGGATAACATACGTTATCATCTGACATTATTAATGGAGAGTCATACTGGCTCACTGCCGGGAGCCAGTCGTTATCACTATACCGAAATGATAATCATTATCAATTGTTTTTTTATATCCCTGAAACACTCATTCCCCGCAGACGCTTCGCGAACCCATCAGAGAGTGAAACAGGCTGCGCAGTTCCGGTGAGACATTGCCAACATGACTGCGTTTCAGCGGTCTTTTTTTTGGTGCAACTGACACAGCTTTTTCCGTGTCCCGGGTCAGTACCACGCCAGTCACCCTGATTTCATGATGGGGGCACGAGGAGCCTTCATCGCGGACAGCACGTGTCTCGCAGGTTATGCGTCTGTTCTTCCGGGAGATATAGGAAACCTGGAATGAGGCCCGCCGGTCGGTGATACCGAAAGCTTCTGAAATTTCTGCACGGCTGACCCAGTCGTTCTGCTGCTGAGCCCACAGGGCAACCAGAATATAAAGAGGCTCATCAGTGTACTGATGCAGGGAAGCCGGAATAACGAAAGGCTCATGGTTGCTCTGGCTGGTTTTTTTCCTGTAACAGGCCTGTCCTGATACGTGATTCTGCGGTGTGTTTTCCATAGTGTCCTTTCCTGAATAAGTAAAAAGAAAACTCACATGCTTTCATTTATAATAATGAGTGATATGAATTCGCTCTTTTATTACGAAAAAAGAAGACTGATTCTGCATAAGGGATGCCTGTTATTATTTGTGGTGACATCCGTCAGTGATAGTAGCTTAAAAGTTCCGTAAAAAATTAAAATTCGGTCCTGACGGTGTCATGATTGTTATTTTGTTTAGCTTCTGTTTAATCAAAATGGAGTGAGCAATCAATAAATAATTATTTAACGTGTTGTTACTTTATTTAATTCCATGCACCCGGTTGAATATTACCGCCAGCAGGTGTTAATCATGATTCATTAATTATCATTATGTTTATTTGAGGAGAAACACCAATGGCCTTTTCCTGGACGGAAGAACGGATTAATTACCTGCGTGAGAACGCCGGGAAACTGAATACCCGGGAAATTGCTGACGCTCTGGGTGCAAATATTACAGCGGTACGCAACATGGCAGTCAGGCTTAAACTGAGTCTTCGGGTTCGGGGATACACTGTCGAACAGATGGAAAAGGTTCGCGAACTGTACGCGTCACAGGGAGATATTTCCATCCGGGAAATCAGCAGACTGACGGGGCTGCCGGACAGTACTGTTGGTTACATTTTGTATGCTGCCAACCGGAAAACAGGGGCGCGGTACCACCGGGTGAGATTTGTTGAATTTGAGACAGGGGAGCGTACAAAAACAGGCGTTCAGATGGAGCTCATTGACGCCCGCCGTACCTGTCTTGACAGGCTGACCGCTGAGCCGGGGACGCAGGATATCTGGCTGCTGGATGGTACGCATTTTGCCGCCAGGAATATTTATTTCACTGAACGGATAACGGCCGGGAGCGTCAGAAGTCGCGGGAGATGACAGCGCGGTACCTGTGCGGGTCAGTCGCTGACTTTTTAGCCATAGCGTCTGGCGGGAGAGCGGCTGCCCGCTCCCCTGCCGGAAGTATCAGTGCAACACGGCGTTATCAGGCAGTCTGAATAAATCAACGTCCTGATTTAACTGTTCAGTCAGTTGCTGAAGGGCGCTCACCAGTGAGGTGGACTGTTCTGCCATCTGATGATTCTGCTGGGTTATCCGGTCGACTTCATTCACGGCCATACGGGCCTGCTGGATACCCCTGTTCTGTTCTTCAGAACTGATGGCAATTTCACCGATAACGCGTGAGACGTTACCGATGGAGTCATTCATTGCGCTCATTGATGCTTCAGCATTTTCCGCCAGAGTCACCCCTTCCTGTATCAGGGTGGTGGCAGAGGTAATGAGCGCGGCGATATCTTTTGCGGACTCCGCACAGCGCTGGGCCAGGTTCCTGACTTCGCTGGCCACCACGGCAAATCCACGTCCCTGCTCTCCGGCCCGGGCGGCTTCCACCGAAGCGTTAAGCGCGAGGATGTTGGTCTGGAACGCGATGGAATTAATGATGGCGGTGATATCATTAATTTTAACGGAAGCGGCCTCCGTCTCTGCCATGGTGTTTTTCACCCGGGCGACCATTTTACAGGAATCCTGTGCAGATGCAGAGGCTTCGCGGGCCATTTCGCTGGCGACCACGGCATTGTCGGCGTTGAGTCCCACGGTGGCACTGAGCTGCTCCATGCTGGCGGCGGTTTCCACTACGGCAGCGGCCCCCTGTTCAGTGCGGGCGGCAAGCGCGCCGTTTTCATCAGAGAGCGTACGCATCTGGCTGTGCAGGTCACTGGTGCATGAACGGATGGAGCTGACAATTTCCGCATTGTTTTTCTGCAGGGTGGACACCAGGGGATAAAGCTGACCGACGCAGTTATTGCCGAACAGGGTGATACGGTTATTCAGATTACCGTCAGCCATGGACAACAGGTGTCGTTTCAGCTCGGCCAGCGGTACCATCAGACAGCGGACAAGATAGATATTTGTCAGGAACAACACGACCGCGGAAAGGGCGATAATGATGGCTGCGGTAATATGGCGCCATCCGGTCACGCCTTCAGCGGTGAAGAGCATCAGGCTGTCAGCGATGACCAGCAGTAACATGATAACCATGATGTTCATTATGGTGACGCGGATCGGAAAGTTTTTTAAAGCGCCCATGAGGTGTTTCCTCTGAAAATATAAGACGACAGAAAGTTGCATCGGATTATAATGGTTCTGTAAAAATATGAAATTATTTTAATTAATCCTGAAAATGAGTTTTTTTTGGTTATTTATTCTTTTCAAATGGCCGTCAGAAATTAAGTTCCTGTCCTGGCAAAAACTGACGGCATAAAAAGGTTTTCTTCCGTTGGCGCAGCGCTGTGACTGCGCCAGACGGAGAAATGAGCGTCATGTTCGTGGCGTATCCGTTTATTTCACGGTGGCTCTTTTTACTGCCCGTGATGGCGGGTGACACATAACACACTGGTAACCGTGTGCAGGCTCTCCCGCATGAGTTATAAACTTACCGCCACATTTAGAACAGGGGGTATAATCCAGCATCCCCGAATCAACAAACCGCCTCAGTATCCACGCCCGGGTGAGGGACAGTGTCTCTGAGTTACCGGCATATCTTAAATATGCACGATAAGCCCGGATAAGTATTTTGACCGGTGACTCATCAGGCGACTGCGATTTTATGCAGTCAAATATATTACAGAACAGGGATGAGTGAACGTTATGCTCCCAGACAATAAACCAGTCGGCTGAAAAGGGGAGCATGCCTTTAGGGGGTGAAACGCCCGTCAGCTCCCGGTACAGCCGGGTCATTTTTCCCCGGCTGAGTCTGACGGTGTGTTCCAGTAACTGCATCCGGGCGCCGAGAGAAATCAGCTCCACGGCCAGTTGCGTATCCTGCAGTTCCTGCAGCAGACTTTCAGATGCCATGACCACCTCCGGTATCAGACAGGCACAGGATGGCCGCATGCATGGGGCTGAGGTGGTCAATCCGGGAATCCTGCAACAGCCCCTCCAGCGCGGCAGGATTCCTGATGCGCAGGGTGAAGATAAAATGTGGGTGCAGGGACAACTGGTGCAGTTGTGTTTCTGTCATGCTGCTGATGAGATCGGCTACCGGGGCACTCAGTCCCAGCCTGAACATGGCAATACTTTTGTCTTTCAGCAGCATTTTCTGCGCCAGACTCAGCCAGGTATAATTCATTTCATACAGACTTTGTTCTGTATTCATTCGGGTAACTCCTTTCCTGCCGCGTGAAATAAAAATTAACACCGGAAAATATTCACGAGTAAATACGTGGCAAAACTTTTGTATCCGGTGATGCAATAATCGTCAGAAGTATTTCTTTATTTGATTTTCGATTAATGTTTTCTGATGCTTTCTTTTTTATCGGTATAAAGAGTGGTGGTTCCCGGATTCATTCCAGAATGAACGTGTCGCTGACTTTTGCTATTCTGTGTGATTCCTGAATACCGTTGTAATTCACCACCTGTGTGATAATGTTTCTGGTATCATTTTCCGGCATTATCAGTGTCTTACCGACAGGAATGATAATTCGGTTGTTATTGTCCGGTGTCATAATATGCGGCTCGTTTTTCGCAACAGATATGGACGGGTGAGGCGTGGCATTCTGTGCGTTTTTTCGGATAACTGCAGAAGTATTATCCGGCGTCATGGCACAGGTGAGGTGTGAAAATAAAAGTACAGGCGCGCAATAAAACAGTATGGTTAACTTTTTCATCGTGGATACCTCTTCTGGTTTCTGTTGGCTGTTTTATCGGAGGTGTGGGAATATATATGTGCTCTGTTTCTTTCGTCTCTTTTATTCCCCGATGATAATAATATTGCACCGGGTTTTTGACAGGGCAAGAGTATTTCCTGATTTAAAGCAAATAATTTTAAAGTAATGGTGGCTCTGAAATAACATTATTGTTTTTTGTTTATCATGACGATTTGATATTTTTTTGTTTTTTTACACGGCAGTTTCCGCGGAGATTCCGGCATTGCAGAGCCGGAATGAATCTGCATGGTTATTATGTCTGTAAAGCAGGCTTTATCTGACGGGTAAATGGTTGCGTGCGCGCATCGTTGCCGATCATGATTTCGCACCGTTGCCGACGGGTATCAGTGCTGTTTGTCTTCCGCAGACCGTTTTCCGGAAGGTTAATTTTCATTTCCGGGTACTGATTTTAGGCTGGCGTCGGTTACGCATTGTTTCCACCATGGGCGGGTTACTCTTTCTGTGGAGACCCGGATATGACTTATTCTGATACACCCGAACAGTCTGCCGTCATTGACTGGCAGGGAACGCGCCTGGTTGTTGGTGCCTTTGCCGGCACAGGCAAGACCACCACCCTGCGGCGTTTTGCAGAGCAGAACTCTGATGAACGGATGCTGTATGTGGCCTACAACCGCGCCATACGCGATGAGGCACAGCAGAAGTTCCCGTACAATGTGACCTGCAGGACATCACATCAGCTGGCGTTTGCCGTGACGGGAAAACATTTCACCACGCGGATTGCCGGCAACCTGAAGGTAACCGACATTGCCCGTGCCCTGAACAGCAAAAACTGGCGTCTGGCCGGTAATGTGCTGTTCACGCTGAACCATTTTATGAGCAGCGCGGATGAACAAATCATGGCGATGCACACGCCGGATGAAGAGGAGCTGTCCGGGGCGGAGCTGGCACAGACGCTGGCAGCCGCACAAAAAGTCTGGCTGATGATGACTGCCCGCCGGGGCGATTTCCCCGTCACGCATGACACCTACCTCAAGCTTTACCAGCTCAGCCGACCGAACCTGTCATCCCGTTATTCCACCATTCTGTTTGACGAAGCCCAGGACGCCAACCCTGTGACCAGCGCCATTGTTCTGAACCAGTCCTGCAGGGTGGTACTGGTCGGTGACCCACATCAGCAGATTTATCGTTTTCGTGGCGCGGATAACGCGATGAACGCCCCGGCACTTGGTGATGCCGATCGTCTGTGGCTGACACACAGTTTCCGCTTTGGCACGGAGGTGGCAAACGTGGCCAACCGGCTGCTGGCACTGAAAGGTGAGACACGTAAGGTGACGGGGAAAGGCGGGCCTGACCGGGTTCTGGAAACGCTCCCCCGGGCATGCGGACATCGTGCCGTGCTGCACCGGACGGTGTGTGGCGTCATCGGTACGGCGCTGCATTACTCGCTGGCCGGAAAGAAAGTGTACTGGGTGGGAGGAATGGAAAGCTACAGGGTGGATGACCTGGTGGACCTGTACTGGCTCTCGGTGGACTTACCGGAACGGATGAAGAAGGACACCCTGACGCAGAATTACCGGGACTACGCGGAGTACTGTGAAGTGGCGGAAGAAACGGGAGACCCGGAAATGAAGCAGTCGATGAATATTCTCGACCAGTTTTTCCCGCTGCCGGACAGGCTGAAAACGCTGTGGCAGCAGCGGGTGGAGGACGAGCGTGAAGCGGATGTGACGGTGTGTACGGCGCACCGCAGCAAGGGGCTGGAATGGGACACGGTGAAACTGTATGACGACTTTGCCGATATCCTGGACCCGGAGATGCCGGCGGATAAACGGGACGATGAACTCAACCTGTTGTATGTCGCCGCCACGCGCGCCAGACGGACGCTGGTTCCTGACCCGGTGATACAGGAGGTACTGGCGCAGCCCCCGGCAGAAGACATTCTGTCCGGCCAGAGTGCCGGGGACGACAGTGATACTGATACCGGTGATGACGTCAGTGAAAACGGGGAGGAAAAGGATGTGGCGTAAGCTTTTCGGGTTCAGTACCACCGGTAAGGGAAAGGAGCGGACGCCGGAAGCACGCGGATATCTGCGGCCGCTGACGGCAGAGGAGATACTTGACACGGAAAACCGTCAGGGGCTGCTGAAACAGATACGCGATAACAGCCTGATGACAAAGGAAGGGACAGAGCAGTATTACATGCAGCCGCTGCGCCACTGCGTGAATCTGATGCAATTGTTGCCGGTCACGGAGAAGGAACATCATGCGGTGGTGGGCGGCCTGGTGGATTTCACGCTGACGACGGTGGCTTACGCGCTGCGTTTATCCCGGGGATATATGCTGCCGCAGGGGGCCGGGGCGGAGGAGCAGTCAGCGCAGGCGGCAACCTGGAACGCGGTGATTTTTTATGCTGCGCTGTGCCGGTCGCTGACGGTGTTTGGTTTGCTGGAAGGGGAACTGGCCGACGGGACCCTCTGGTTCCCGGGGCTGGTTGTGCCGTCACAGCCTTATCGGCTGCGTTTTTGTAAGGACAGGGAAGAGAGGTTGCAGGCGCTGGCGGTATTGCTGGGGATGCGGCTGCTGCCGGAGGACGTGGTTGTCTGGCTGGGCAGGACACCGGCGGCGCTGGACACGCTGTTGCGTATTATCAGGGGGGAGGACAGACCCGGATGTGTGGTGTCAAAAATAATCAGCGAGGCGGCTGAACTGGCGGGTGAGCCGGTGGCAGAAGCCCGGAGGGCACCTGAGCCGGTTGTTTCTGCTCCCGTGGCACCGGGGCCGGTCGTGTCAGTCGTACAGCCGGGAGCACTGGTACCGGCAACGGAACAGCAGCAGATTGTTGTTGCAGAGCCGGATACCGGCATGGTGCTGGGGTCAGCCCTTGACGGGGCCACAGTTGCCGGAGCCGGAAATACTGTCGTACCAGCAGTTCCGCAACCAGCATCCGTGCCGGAAGAACCAGCAGATCAGACCATTGGTAACGTGATGGCGCTGATGGGGTTCAGTACTACGAATACACAGGAGGAAACTGGCACGGTTCCGGGGAATGTATCCCTGAACAGGGAGTCCGTTGAAGGGGGGACTGAACATGGCGAAGCACTAATGGAAACAGTAAGTTCTGGTCAGCCGGATAATCTGCCGAAACCGGAAGACAACAGTGGCAGACTGTTCTGGCAGTGGCTCCGCGAAGGTCTGATGAACGGTGAAATATCAGTGAACACTCCAGGTTCCGCTGTTCATATTATCTGCGGGTTTGTTTTTATCAGCGTTCCTGCAATTTTTTACCAGTTCATTAAATCAGCGCCCTGCGTGGAGGGGAAAACCCGGGAACAGATACAGGCTGCCTTCGAACGTCTCGGTGTACATAAAAGTGTTAATAACCAGCGCTGCTGGCAGTGTAGCCTGTATGAAAAACCGGATGGAAGAGGCGGATATAAAAAATTCTCCGGATACCTGATCCAGTTGTCGCTGATTTATCCCAGAGAACAATATCCTGAAGACAGTATGTTTCTGAGATTTTCCAGAGGAATGCAGTAATTACAACGGGATAATTAAAATTGTAATAAAATACGTCACTTTTACATTTTATGAAACATTTTTGCGCTTGTGTCTGATCATCTGCATTCAGAAATAATATTCCTGAGCGAGAATGCTTCGTATGAAATATGGTATCAATCGTTGATGCAGGATATATATGAAAGAAAAGATCACCTGGACTGAGTTTGTTGAAGAATACATTCTGGAAAAGGAATTACGCACAGCTTCAGAATGGAGTTATCGCAAAGTCAGTTCCTGCTTTGCTGAACATCTTGGCCCTTTTGTTTTTCCTGAGGACGTAACCCGCAGGCATGCATTATTATGGCGCAGACGGGTGCTGAAAGTGGAGAAGAGGCAGGAAACAACATGGAATAATAAAGCGTCGCATATGAATGCGTTATTTAATTATGCCATCAAGAGGAGACTGTTTGAAATTGATGAAAACCCTTTTGCTGAAACAAAGGTAAAGGCCGGTAAAAAGAAAAAGAAGACAATGCGGCAGGCCCAGATCTCACATGCCTACCGGGTGATGGAGGCTCATGAGGAGGAAGAACGTCGTCTGGGGATCCTGGCTTCCCGGAATGCGTTATTTCCGGCCTGGTTCTGGCTGACAATGATGGACACACTTTATTATACGGGAATGCGGCAGAACCAGCTTTTACATTTACGGGTCGGGGACATATTTCTGGATGAGAATATTATCAGACTGGGGAATAAAGGTAGTAAAAATCATCAGGAACATTTTCTGTCTGTTGTCAGTTATCTGAAACCCCGTCTGGCGCTTATTCTGCAAAAAGCCGCTGAGAGGGGACTGAAGAAAAATGATCTGCTGTTTAATATTCCGGTATTCACGGGTAAGGATGAAAATATCACGGAAGATATGGGATCGCCCCCGGTCCGTTCCTTTTTCCGGCGTTTATCGCGGGAATGTGGTTTTACGATGACATCACACCGGTTCAGACATACGCTGGCGACGGAGATGATGAAGCTCCCGGAGCAGAACCTGTATATAACACGGAATGTGCTGGGGCATTCGAGCATGAAATCGACGCTGGAATATGTTGAACGGGATCTTGATGCTGAAAGGAGGGTACTGGAGAAACAGTTTGCGGTGCTGAAAAAACACAAGGTTATTGATCACTGTGATGAGGATGGTTGACAAAAGATTTACCATCTGTAACGATGTTTGACGATCGAGAAGAGGGAACCTGCGCTAACAGGTTCCCTCACTTGAGAAACCTGAAATCCATATCGATGTTATATCTGAACAGGCTACACCGATTACAATTCCGGGTTCCATCTGACGCCCGTGAGGGATCTCAAGCCCTGACCGACGTACTTTGATAAGAGATGGTGCCCGGAGACAGGATCGAACTGCCGACACGGGGATTTTCAATCCCCTGCTCTACCGACTGAGCTATCCGGGCAACGAGGCGCATTAAACCCGATTCGCTTCGCTTCGTCAACGAAATTTCTTCAAATCAATGCAGACTGCACAATCTATCACCACATTGCTGCTAATGCACGCATTCTCAGGCAAAAAATGCCGTCCAGGCGGCGGAAAGCGGCATTGCCAGCAGCAGGGCAGGAAGCATATTCACAACCGCAAACATCTTAATGCCGCAAATACGCAAACCGGTTGCTAGCAGCAATAGACCGCCTACGGCGCTGAAATCGGCCATCATAGCTGGCGTCGTCAGGGGTAAAATCAGTGCTGCACAGGTGGCAAGCGTTAACTGGATTGCCAGCATCGGCATGCAAATGGCGGATACCGCGATTCCTAATGAACAGGCAAAAATGATGGCCGTGAAGAAATCCAAAAATGACTTGGCGATTAAAATATTCGGGTCGCCGGTCATCCCTTCATGTATCGCACCGAAGATCCCGGTACCGCTGGCGCAAAACAGCACAATGATAGCCACATAGCTTTGAATAAAGGATTCGTGCGTTACGTTGGCGTCCGAGCGGGTGAAAACCTGCTGCGCTTTGGCTACCGCAGCATTGATCCCTTTTTCCAGATGACAGAACTCGCCAATTAATGCGCCGACGAGCGTTGCCAGAACCATCACCGGTAGGTTGGCGCATTTGATAACCAGCAAGATACCAATCCCTAACGAGGCCAGCCCGAAAATAGAGGTCATGGAGACCCGAATGCGTTCTGGTATATGCTGGCTGAGCAGCGCGCCGAGAATGCCACCAAATAAAATGGCGCTGGCATTAATAAAGGGTCCGATTACCACATTTGCTCCTGCATACCCATCATCGTCTTGATACTAAAGGCAATTAGCTGGGTGAAATTATGTTTCAGATTGCATTATTATGCCGCAACTTTCAGACGAAATGCTTGCTGATCTGTAAGGTTTTCGCGCAAGATTTTATCTTGCGCCTGTAATTGAAAGGTGCCATGATTGCGCGAATTTTCTCCTGTCTGAATGGGGCTGCCTGGGATGATATTACTCCCCCTACATCGCCTTCAACATCGCCTTTTTGCGCGACGTTTGCCCCTTCCCGCGACTTATCTTTACGCTCCCACCATGCGGTGAGGGCAGCGCACGCTCACTGCAGGATAACAGTAAAATCAGAGGCTATCTGCTTTTACTGATGTCTGGCGGTCGGGGCTGGTAACCAGTTTGACCTGTCATTTCGTGGGCAAAGCCATGCGGCGTTGTCCGGGACTTTTGATTTTCCCGAAACGGGTTATTGCGCTTATGAAATCAATGAAAATTGCCGCCAGTAGTGAACTGGTTTCTCGTCTGTCCAGCCATCGTCAGGTGGTGTCGCTGGACAGTACTGATTTTACTGACGTTGCGGCAGTCGTCATTACCGTTGCGGACAGCCGCAGTGGGATCCTGGCTTTGCTGAAACGCACCGGTTTTCATCTACCTGTGTTTCTGTTCGCAGAGTCTGATGTTGATGTGCCTGCGGGCGTTAATGCGGTAATTCGCGGTCAGGCTCAGGACTGGCTGGAGCTGGAATCTGCTGCCTGTCAGTATGAGGAAGAGCTGCTGCCGCCGTTCTATGACACGCTTACCCAGTATGTCGAAATGGGGAACAGCACGTTTGCCTGCCCGGGACACCAACACGGTGAGTTTTTTAAGAAGCATCCTGCGGGCCGACATTTCTATGAGTTCTTTGGTGAGAATCTGTTTCGCGCGGATATGTGCAATGCTGACGTTAAGCTTGGCGATCTGTTGATTCATGAAGGATCAGCGAAACATGCGCAGAAATTTGCCGCGAAAGTTTTCCACGCGGATAAAACCTACTTTGTGCTGAATGGGACCTCTGCGGCCAATAAAGTGGTCACCAATGCGCTGCTGACGCGCGGCGATCTGGTGCTGTTTGACCGCAATAATCATAAATCGAACCACCACGGGGCGCTGATCCAGGCGGGTGCTACGCCGGTTTATCTGGAAGCGGCGCGTAATCCGTTTGGCTTTATTGGCGGCATTGATGAGCACTGCTTTGATGAGGAGTATCTGCGCCAGCAACTTCGAGAAGTTGCGCCGCAAAAGGCTGATCAACCGCGCCCGTTCCGTCTGGCGATCATTCAGTTGGGTACCTATGACGGTACGATCTACAACGCCCGGCAGGTGATCGACAAGATCGGTCACCTGTGCGATTACATCCTGTTTGATTCCGCATGGGTCGGTTACGAGCAATTTATTCCGATGATGGCCGATGGTTCACCGCTGCTGCTGGAGCTCAATGCTAACGATCCGGGGATTTTTGTCACTCAGTCGGTACACAAACAGCAGGCCGGATTCTCGCAAACCTCGCAGATCCATAAAAAGGATAACCATATTCGCGGCCAGGCGCGCTTCTGCCCGCATAAGCGTCTGAACAATGCGTTTATGCTGCATGCTTCCACCAGCCCGTTTTACCCGCTGTTTGCGGCGCTGGACGTTAACGCCAAAATCCATGAAGGCGAGAGCGGCCGTCGGCTATGGGCGGAATGTGTGACGCTGGGGATCGAGGCCCGCAAAGCGATTATTACCCGCTGTAAGCTGCTTCAACCGTTTATTCCTCCGGTAGTAGATGGCAAACCGTGGGAAAGCTATCCGACACAGGTGATTGCCAGCGAGCGTCGCTTCTTTAGCTTTGAACCTGGTGCTAAATGGCATGGTTTTTCTGGATATGCACGCGACCAGTATTTTGTCGATCCCTGCAAACTGCTGTTAACCACTCCGGGCATTGATGCGCAAACTGGGCAATATACTGAGTTTGGTATTCCGGCGACGATTTTGGCGCATTATCTGCGTGAAAACGGTATCGTGCCGGAGAAATGCGACCTTAACTCGATTCTGTTCCTGCTGACCCCGGCAGAAAGCGCTGAGAAACTGGCGCAACTGGTCGCGATGCTGGCGCAGTTTGAACAACATATTGAAGACGATACGCCGCTGGCAAACGTGCTGCCCACCATCTTCAACAAGTATCCGGTACGTTACCGGGATTACACGCTGCGTGAACTGTGTCAGGAGATGCACTCACTGTACGTCAGCTTTGATGTGAAAGATCTGCAAAAAGCGATGTTCCGTCAGGAGAGTTTACCTACCGTGGCGATGAACCCACAGGATGCTAACAGCGCCTTTATCCGCGGTGATGTTGAACTGGTGCGTATTTGTGATGCCGCTGGTCGCATTGCGGCAGAAGGCGCGCTGCCTTATCCTCCGGGCGTACTGTGCGTGGTACCGGGCGAAGTATGGGGCGGGGCGGTGCAACGTTACTTCCTGGCATTGGAAGAGGGCATAAACCTGCTGCCGGGCTTCTCGCCGGAGCTGCAAGGGGTTTACGGTGAAACGGATGCAGACGGTATTAAACGTCTGTATGGATATGTTCTGAAGTAAGCGTCATCTGACCAAATAGGGCCACCATCAGGTGACCCTATTTAATCAATAAAGATTAGTGCGCGATAGTCTGGGCGCCTGCCGGAACGCGTACGTGTTTGTATTTAAACAGCGCAACGAAGGCAAAAGCCAGAACCAGCGAGTAACCTGCGAAGATCAGCCACACGGTCTGCCAATCGGTAATACCGTTCAGCGTATAGTGTTCAACTACTTTACCGCTCACCAGACCGCCCAGAATACAACCGAATCCGTTGGTCATCATCAGGAACATGCCTTGTGCGCTGGCGCGGATTTCAGGGCGAACTTCTTTCTCTACAAACACGGAGCCAGAGATGTTGAAGAAGTCGAAGGCGCAGCCGTAAACAATCATCGACAGAACCAGCAGCACGGTACCAAACGGTGTTGGATCGCCGTAGGCAAACAGGCCAAAGCGCAGCATCCACGCCACAATACTGATAAGCATCACGTTCTTAATACCGTAACGGCTTAAGAAGAACGGGATGGTCAGGATAAACAGCGTCTCGGAGATCTGCGAAATCGACATCATCACCGACGCGTGTTCAACGATGAAGCTGCCGGAGAACAGCGGATTGTTATCGAAGCTGTGCAGGAAGGTATTACCGAACATATTGGTAATTTGCAGCTCTGCGCCCAGCATCATAGAGAAGATGAAGAAAATCGCCATACGCTTGTTTTTAAACAGCGCGAAGGCATCCAGGCCCAACATGGAAGACCAGCTCTGGTTTTTCTGCTGATTGGCGACCGGGATATGCGGCAGCGTCAGGGTAAACAGCGCCAATACGACGGACAGCGTCGCGCCGATATACAGCTGCATATGGCTCAGTTCAAAGCCGGAGAAGCTTACCGCCCACATCGCCAGAATAAAGCCGATGGTGCCCCAGATACGGATTGGCGGGAAGTCTGTAACAATATCCATCCCGGCTGATTGCAGGCGATAGTAAGAGATGGTGTTGATTAACCCCAACGTTGGCATATAGGCCAGTGAGTTAAGCAAGATCACAAAGAACATAGCACCTGGCGTGGTGACTTCGGCTGCGGCGAACAGCGTTGCTGCGCCGACCAGGTGACAAATGGTGTACACCCATTTCGCACTGATCCATTTGTCAGCCACGATCCCTAACAGCGTAGGCATAAACACGGCGGCGATCCCCAGCGAGCTGTACACCGCGCCAATGGATGCACCATCAAATTTAAGGGTGACAAACATATAGGAGCCGAGGGTAGTGAGCCAACTACCCCATAAGCAGAACTGCAGAAACGAGAGAACTTTCAGCTGCAGCTTAAGATTCATGTTAATTTCCTCACACCGTAATGCGGATGAATGTTTTAAAAGGCACATTTGCCGTGGCTATATGATGTGATTCTATCAACGAGAGGCACTCTTTTTTTGTTACCTGTGACAAATATTTGCAAACAATTTCGGATTGCAAAGCAAAAGAGTGATGGAGTTAACGTTTTTCCCCCTTCAGGCCCCCGTTTTAGGGGGCAAGAGAGGGATACATTAGCGGCGACGATATGATTTTTGTGCGGAATTGACCTTGTAAAGATATCGGCGTGATTCAGCAGATGGGTGTCGGGTGGTCAGCGTTTGATAAACGTCCCCAGGGGACATGCTGTTAATGATGTTTGCGGCCTGAATTTTATCGTTCGAGAACACGCGCAGCACGCTGCCCGCACCGCCGTTATACGCGGTGATCACCGCATAGCGACGCGAGGTCGGATTATCAATGCCGCCCAAATAGACATTATTCAGCATTGCCAGATAGGCAGTACCGGTATCAATGTTGCTGGCCGGGTCAAACAAGAAGCTACGGCTTGGCGTGCCTGAGCGCCCCTGCGAACGGAACACATCTTTTCCGGCGCTGTGTTGTACCACCTGCATGAGTCCCAGCGCATCGGCATGGCTGACCGCATACGGGTTAAACGAGGATTCGGTTTGCATGATGGCCAGAATCAGTGACTCGTCGACGCCATACTTACGTGAAGCCTGACGTACCATGCCGACGTATTTATGCGCGCGCTTATCAAGGTGGTTCGGGACCAGATTGATCGTCACGCTATAGATGATACGCAAGCCATTGCTGCGCTTTTTCAGTCGCGTTTGTAGCAGGTAGTTGGCAAAGTTGGTTGCACGTCCCTCCCAACGAATAGGCTGGCCGGTATTATCGACTACCTGCCCGTACAGGAACGGCTCTTTGGAAATCTTAATGTCGTCGACATCGGAATAGAGGTCGATAGAACCCGGATCATCACCCATCAGCAACGTCTTGATAATCGCTCGACGCAGATGTCCGGCGGGATCTGTCCCGGCAATGGTCTCGACGGTTATCGTACCGTCATCAAAATTGATATGGCTGCGGGTTTGATACTGATCGGTATACTTTACGTAGTCCTTCGGACCCGCAATCAGCACTTCCTTAAATCCCCACAGATTCTCAATGTTATGGGCAAATTGCCCCATCAGAATATCAAAACCGTTGGTATCCTTGACCCAGGCTTCGTTATAGGAATCGCCTTTTTTGGTCGAACTGGAACAGGAGATGAGCAACGGCGCGATAACGGCAAGCGCGAGAAATTTTTTCATCATTCCGGGAGTGCGTGTTGTGTTTGTTGTTGTATCGTTTTGCCGGATGGCGGTGCAAGCACCCTATCCGGCCTACGAGATTGCCAGCAAGCGATGCTTATTTTTTTTCTTCAGGCGTATAGCCTTCAATATGCACATCCTTACCTTCAAACAGGAAGTTAATCATCTCCTGTTCCAGTAACTTACGGTGTTCAACGTTCATCATATTGAGTTTCTTCTCGTTAATCAGCATGGTTTGTTTATGCTGCCATTGCGCCCATGCTTCTTTAGAAATCTCGTTATAGATGCGTTTTCCCAGATCGCCCGGGTACAGCTGAAAATCCTGTCCTTCTGCTTCGCGTTGCAGGAAAGTGCAAAAAATCGTTCTGCTCATAAAAAATCCTCTTTATCGACCGGTACGTTAAACCTGTGTGCCGGCACGTAATTGCTGTAACAAACGCTCCACGGGGGCCGCCAGTCCGACCGACGGCGGTTGCGCTAAGTTATACCAGAGCGCGTTGCCTTCATCCATGCATGAGGTGAATGAGGACACGGGAAGCCACATAGGCACAATATCTAAGTGGAAATGGCTAAAGGTATGGCGAAACGCATTAAGTTGGGTCAGATTATCTGCGTTAATTTGCCGTTGCGCCAGCCAGTCGCGTAGCCCATCCTCATCATCAAACTGCGGAAAACAGTATAAGCCACCCCATAAGCCGCTGGGTGGTCGCTGCGCGAGCAACACCTCGTTTTCATGCTGCATCAGTAAAAAATAGCCCGTCCGTTCTGGTAATGTCTGTTTGGGCTTTTTACCCGGGTACAGCGCCCAGCTTGCATTGGCGCTCGCCACACAGCCATTTTCCAACGGACACAGGGAACATTTGGGTTTTGAGCGCGTACAGACCATGGCGCCTAAATCCATCATCGCCTGATTAAACCGCTCCACCCCATGGGCTGGCGTAACCTGCTCGCTCAATTCCCACAGTTTCTTTTCGACCTCTTTTTTACCCGGCCAGCCGCTTACAGCATAACAGCGAGCCAGCACTCGTTTGACGTTACCGTCAAGAATCGGAAAATGCTGACCCAGGGAGAGCGAAAGGATCGCGCCTGCAGTTGAACGTCCCACGCCTGGCAGGGCGGCCACTTCATCAAAGGTTTGCGGGAATGAGCCGCCGTGCAGCGTCACAACCTGTTGCGCGGCTTTATGCAGATTACGCGCTCGGGCGTAATAGCCCAGCCCGGTCCATAAATGCAGGACTTCATCCAGCGGCGCATGGGCTAAATCCGTTACCGTTGGGAAGCGCGCCATAAAGCGCTCAAAGTAGGGGATAACGGTCGCAACCTGAGTTTGTTGCAGCATCACCTCAGAGAGCCATACTTTGTAAGGCGTCTTATCAATTTGCCAGGGCAGCGTTTTCCGCCCGTATTTGTCGTACCAGCTC
Source organism: Citrobacter braakii (assembly GCF_002075345.1). Lineage (GTDB taxonomy): Bacteria > Pseudomonadota > Gammaproteobacteria > Enterobacterales > Enterobacteriaceae > Citrobacter > Citrobacter braakii. Next base: position 431,991 of record NZ_NAEW01000004.1, on the reverse strand, counting down.
AAAACCTGAGCCGAGAATTGAGACGCTTGCATGATTACCGTTTCATTATTGCCGGGGGCAAGATTGCAGCACAGCGGCAACGGGGTGTAAACCGGAACTTTCCGCTGCTCACTTTCTTCCTTTACTTGCATCCGGCAACTAACTTTGGATAATGCCCGTTTCAGAACTCAAACACAGCAGACTAAACTTTTATGAAGAACGACGTCATTTCACCGGAATTTGATGAAAACGGCCGCCCTCTGCGCCGGATTCGTAGTTTTGTTCGTCGCCAGGGGCGACTGACGAAAGGGCAGGAACACGCGCTGGAAAACTACTGGCCGGTGATGGGCGTTGAGTTCAGCGAAGAACCTGTGGATTTCGCTGCGCTGTTTGGTCGCGATGCGCCAGTCACGCTTGAAATTGGTTTTGGTATGGGGGCTTCGCTGGTGGCGATGGCGAAAGCGCGTCCGGAGCAAAATTTCCTCGGCATTGAGGTTCACTCACCGGGCGTTGGCGCGTGTCTGGCTTCAGCTCATGAAGAGGGCGTCGAGAACCTGCGTGTCATGTGCCATGATGCCGTCGAAGTCCTGCATAAAATGATTCCTGACAATTCTTTATCTATGGTTCAGCTGTTTTTCCCTGACCCGTGGCATAAAGCACGTCATAATAAACGCCGTATCGTTCAGGTACCGTTTGCTGAGCATATCTTAAGCAAGCTGAAGCTGGGCGGCGTGTTCCACATGGCAACCGACTGGGAAGCCTATGCGGAGCACATGCTTGAAGTGATGTCCTCGATTGAAGGGTATAAAAACCAGTCAGAGAGTAACGATTATGTACCGCGCCCGGAATCGCGCCCGGTAACCAAATTTGAACAACGTGGTCATCGTCTTGGCCACGGCGTATGGGACTTAATGTTCGAGAGGATGAAATAATGGCAAAGAACCGTAGCCGTCGTCTGCGTAAAAAAATGCACATCGACGAATTCCAGGAAGTAGGATTTTCGGTTGCATGGCGTTTCCCGGAAGGTACATCTGGAGAGCAGGTCGATCAAATCGTTGATGATTTTATCAATGAAGTTATCGAACCGAACAAGCTGGCCTTTGACGGCAGCGGCTATCTGGCCTGGGAAGGTCTGATCTGTCTGCAGGAAATCGGCAAATGCACCGAAGAACATCAGGCTATCGTGCGTAAGTGGCTGGAAGAGCGCAAACTCGAAGAAGTGCGCACCAGCGAACTTTTCGATATTTGGTGGGACTAAGTAGCAAAGGGTCGGCAAATGCCGGCCCAATTTGTATTGAGGGAAAGATATGATGCGCAAAACGCTGCTGGCGGCAGTCCTAACGTTCACGGCGATGGCCGCACATGCTGATTATCAGTGCAGCGTCACCCCGCGTGACGATGTGATTTTGAGTCCACAAACGGTACAGGTGAAGGGTGAGAACGGCAACCTGGTCATAACCCAGGCCGGTGATGTCACCTTTAACGGTAAACAGTACAACCTGAACGCCGCGCAGCGTGAACAGGCCAAAGATTATCAGGCGGCGTTGCGTAGCAGCCTGCCGTGGATTGATGAAGGTGCCAGAGCGCGCGTGGAGAAAGGTCGCGTGGCGCTGGATAAAATCATCGCCAAAGAGGTCGGCGAAAGCAGCAACATGCGTGGCCGCTTAACTAAGCTGGATGCGCAATTGAAAGAGCAGATGAACCGCATTATTGAGCATCGCACTGACGGCCTGACCTTCCATTATAAGGCGATTGATCAGGTCCGCGCGGATGGACAACAGCTGGTCAATCAGGCGATGGGCGGTATTTTGCAGGACAGCATCAATGAGATGGGGGCGAAAGCCGTGCTCAAAGGCGGTGGTAATCCGCTGCAGGGCGTGCTCGGAAGCCTCGGAGGTTTGCAAACCTCAATTCAGAACGAATGGAAGAATCAGGAACAAGACTTCCAGCAGTTTGGCAAAGATGTCTGCGCCCGCGTCGTGACGCTGGAAAACGATCGTAAGACGCTGGTTAGCAATCTGAAATAATCTTCACCTCTTTTTAACGGCACAGAAACATTCTGTGCCGTTTTATTTTGTATTTTTCTGTTTTTTTGATATCCATCTCTAAGAATAACAATTTGATGGAGATATAAATCTGGTTAATTGGATGGCGTCACATTATTCATCTGTAAGATAGACATAATGCTGCAAATTCAAGTAACTGGAGAAATAACATGGAGTTTTTCAAGAGAACGGCACTTGCCGCACTGGTTATGGGTTTCAGCGGCGCGGCGCTTGCACTGCCAAACATCACTATTTTAGCTACCGGCGGGACGATTGCCGGCGGTGGTGACTCCGCAACAAAATCTAACTACACGGCAGGCAAAGTCGGCGTAGAAAATTTGGTTGATGCCGTACCTCAGTTGAAAGATATCGCCGTTGTGAAAGGCGAGCAGGTGGTAAACATCGGCTCCCAGGATATGAATGACGAAGTCTGGCTAACGCTGGCGAAAAAGATTAATACCGAGTGTGATAAAACTGACGGCTTCGTGGTAACACATGGTACGGATACCATGGAAGAAACCGCCTATTTCCTCGATCTCACCGTCAAGTGCAACAAGCCGGTGGTGCTGGTCGGCGCAATGCGTCCGTCTACGGGTATGAGCGCTGATGGCCCGTTCAACCTGTATAACGCCGTGGTAACCGCCGCAGACAAAGCCTCTGCCAACCGTGGTGTGCTGGTGGTCATGAACGACACCGTTATGGATGGTCGCGACGTGACCAAAACTAACACTACGGATGTCGCTACTTTCAAATCCGTTAACTATGGTCCGCTGGGTTATATCCATAACGGTAAAATCGACTACCAGCGTACGCCTGCGCGAAAACACACCACATCCACGCCGTTCGATGTATCTAAGCTGACCGAGCTGCCGAAAGTTGGGATTGTTTACAACTACGCTAACGCCTCCGATCTGCCAGCTAAAGCATTGGTAGACGCGGGTTACGCCGGGATCGTCAGTGCGGGTGTAGGTAACGGTAATCTGTATAAAACCATTTTCGATACGCTAGCAACTGCCGCGCATAAAGGTACCGTTGTGGTGCGTTCATCCCGTGTACCAACGGGCGCCACCACCCAGGATGCTGAAGTTGATGATGCGAAATACGGATTTGTGGCTTCAGGCTCTCTGAACCCGCAAAAAGCGCGTGTTCTGCTGCAACTGGCTCTGACCCAAACCAAGAATCCTAAGCAGATCCAGGAAATGTTTAATCAGTATTAATGGCATAAAAAATGCCCCTACCGTAGCGTTGGGGCATTCTCCAGAAGCAGTTACTCTTCGTATTTACATCAACCCCAGCATCTGTGGAATAAACAGAGAGATCTGTGGAATGTATACGATCATCATGAGTGCGACCAGCAATGCGGCGTAAAACGGCAGCAGGGGTTTGATCAATTGCTGGATCTTCACGCCAGAAATCGAACAGCCTACAAACAATGCACTTCCTACCGGCGGTGTCAGCAGACCAATGCACAGGTTGGCGACCATCATGATGCCGAAATGTACCGGATCCATACCTAACTCTTGAGCGATTGGCAAGAAAATGGGGGTAAAGATCAGGACTGCCGGTGTCATATCCATAAAGATCCCAACAACCAGTAGTACAATATTGATTAACAGTAGGATGATCAGTGGATTATCGGAAATACCCATTAATGTGTCACTGATCATGTAGGGAATATCGGCATTGGTCATTGCCCAGGACATGCCGACAGAGAAGCCGATCAGTAACAGTACGATAGAGGTCATCACGACTGATTCCAGGATCAGCTTTGGTAAATCACGCCATTTTACTTCCCGGTAAATCAGCACCGAGAGAATGAAGGTGTAGACGACCGCAATCGCTGAGGCTTCTGTTGCGGTAAAGATCCCACCTAAAATACCCCCCATCACAATGATGACCAGTAACAGACTCGGTAGCGCATCCAGAAGTGCTTTTACTGCCTGTGCGCAGGTTGGCCTTTCCGACAGGGGATAACCACGGCGTTTGGCGATAATGGCGCATACCACCATGATCGAAAGCCCCATCAGGATCCCTGGTAAATAACCCGCCATAAACAATGAAGCAACTGAAACACCGCCAGCAGTAAGAGAAAACACAATTAACACATTTGATGGTGGAATTAACAGCCCGGTAATACAGGAGGAAACGTTAACGGCTGTCGAGAAGGTTGGGTCGTATCCTTGCTTTGTCTGAATAGGATTAAGCGTACCGCCAACGGCTGCAGCTGCGGCAACGGCAGAGCCGGATATTGAACCAAACATCATGTTTGCCAGCACGTTGACATGACCAAGTGAGCCGGGAACTCGCCCAACCATCACCTGCGCCAGGTTAATTAGTCGGATGGCGATCCCACCGCTGTTCATCAGCGTACCTGCGAAAATGAAAAACGGGATCGCCAATAGGGCAAAATTATCTAATCCGTTTGCCAGACGTTGAGAGACAGTGATAACGGCAACATCCCAAGGAAACATCAGCAGCATTGAGGCTACAGTGGCGATACCGATGGAGAACGAAATAGGTACGCCAATGAACACCAGGACAAAGAAGCAGCCAAACAGGGTTAGTGCGATATAGCCTTCCATCAAATTACTCCCTGCGAAGATTGTTTCAGTTGCTGAATATTTTGGTGAATAAACCACAGGGCATAGAACATCATGACTGCGCCGCTGAGCGGCAGGATGATATACACGTAACCCATTGGAATTTGCATGGCCGCGGAAACTTGCACCGTTGCCAGCGTTTTATTAATCAGCTTGATACCGCCGGTAACGATGACTGAACCTGCAAAGCCAAAAATCAGCAGATTAATGAATAAGCTCAATAACGCCTGTTTACGTTTATTAATCGACATGTACAGTAGATCGATAGACAGGTGGCGCTGGGCGCCTACGGTATAGGCTGCACCTAATAATCCGACCCAGATCATTAAGAAGCGTGCCAGTTCGTCAGTTAAGGTGCTGGGCTGATTGAGCACGTAGCGGCTAAAAACTTGCCAGACTACGCACACTACCAGCGCAATCATTACGATGACCGAAAATGCGGCAATGACGCGGTCTACCGCAAGCTTAAGGCGGTTAAATATCATGGTGAGTTTCCTGGTGAAACAGGGCCAATCAATGGCCCAAAGGGTTATTGTACTGCGTCTTCAAACTTCGCCAGCAGAGCTGCATGTTTTGGGTCTTTTTTGAAGTCATCAAACAGCGGTTGAACAGCGGCGCGGAAAGGGGTTTTATCAACTTTGATAATCTCGCCACCCATAGCTTTTGCTTGAGCGCGGGTATCAGCATCGATTTTATCCCACAACTTTTGTTGATAAGCCTCGGAATTTTTAGCCGCTTGACGAAGGATCTGTTGTTGCTCCGGGGTCAGCTTATTCCATGTTTTGGTTGAGATAACGAGAAAATCTGGAATAGAGGCGTGCTCATCTTCGGAGAAGACTTTAGCTATTTCGATATGACGTGTTTGCACCCACGATGGAACGTTATTCTCTGCGCCATCCACTACACCTTGTTGCATAGCGGTATAAACCTCACCGAAGGAAATAGGGGTCGGCGATCCGCCCATCAGTTCAACCATTTTAATGGTTGTTGGGCTGGGTTGAACGCGGACTTTCAGACCTTTCAGATCCTCTGGTTTGGTAATAGGTTTTTTGGCATAAAAACTACGCGTGCCGGCAACGTAAGCAGATAACGCAAAGAATCCCTTTTCTTTTGTGGATTCCATAATGTCTTTACCTACCTCACCAAATACAACGTTATTGAAATGGTTTTGATCTTTAAATAAGAAAGGTAAATTATAAATGGCATAAATATTATCAAATGACTCTAAATCACTGGCAGAACCTTTTGTCATATCCAACGCGCCATTTTGTAACAACTCCATCGTTTCTCTGGCATTACCCATTTGGCTACTGGGATATATACGTACAATCATTTTACCGTCGGAGAGTTGTTTTACCTCTTTGGCCATTTCTTCGAAAGCCTGGTGAACCACATGGCTACGTTCAAGGTTGTGTGCCAGTTTGAGAGTCACTTTTTCGGCAGCATTTGCGCCAGTGCTAAGTAGCGCCAACAAGGACGCACAGACTAGCGAGCGGGAAAAGGTTTTGATTTTCATAAGTAAGCTCCGTGCTTTAAGGTACAGTAATTGGTTGACATCTGATGATGGTTCACCTTTTTCTGTATGATAAATTAATATAGTTGTCAGACATCTATCCACTATATAGATCACATACCTTTTGCATGGCAGCAGTTTGATCTTATTTTGTGCGCTGTGTTCAATATATTTATGTTGGTGAAGAGGCTATTTAAAATGAATAAAATAATTAATATGGTTATTGTCAATAAATGACGTGCATTGTACTCGGTTTTTCCGAGTACAATATTTAGAGGAATTTGTAGAAGAAAATGCGCCGACAGGCGCACAGAGATTACTCCGCCAGAAACAGCTCCAGCAGAGAATTCAAAAATAGCTTACCGTGTTGGGTAATCTGCCAGTATTCATCGCATTCACTCAGATAGCCCTGGGCAATGGCCTCATCGATCTGTCGACGAATAACGTCTTCGGTAAGCCCGGTATATTGCGTGAACTCCGCGCGAGGCGCGGCTTCCAGCAGCCGGAAACGGTTCATAAAGAACTCAAACGGCTTATCGGCCTCGGCGACATCTCGCTGGCTTTCCAGATAACGTCCTTGCATGTATCCGCGCGGATGTCGCGTTTTGGTAGTGCGCAGGATGCGACCGTCTGGGAAAGTGACTTTGCCGTGCGCGCCGCAACCAATGCCTAAGTAGTCGCCAAAACGCCAGTAATTTAGGTTGTGCTGACACTGATAACCCGGTCTGGCGTAGGCAGAGGTTTCGTACTGCTGATACCCCGCGGCGGTCAGCAACTGGTGGCCTTGCTCAAAAATATCCCACAGCGCGTCGTCGTCCGGTAATACCGGTGGTCGGGACCCGAACAGCGTATTCGGCTCGATGGTCAACTGATACCAGGAAAGATGCGGCGGGTTGAGCGCGATGGCCTGCTGTAAATCGCTCAGCGCCTCTTCCAGCGTCTGATCCGGTAAACCGTGCATCAGGTCGAGGTTAAAGCTGCGTAGTCCCAGACCGCTCGCCAAGTGCGCTGCACGTTTGGCTTCTTCCGGTCCGTGAATACGTCCCAGACGTTCGAGTTTGGCGGAGCTAAAGCTCTGTACACCAATGGAGATACGGTTTACGCCAGCACGTTGATAGTCCACAAAGCGATCGGCTTCCACCGTACCGGGATTCGCCTCCATCGTGATTTCTGCATCTGCGGCGAGATTCAGCCGTGCGCGCACGCCGTCGAGCAGCGTTTGCATTGCCGGGCCAGAAAGCAGGCTCGGCGTACCACCACCGATAAAAATCGTCTTTACCTCGCGGCCCTGGGCATGGGCCACCTCAGAATCCAGATCGCTCAGCAGATGCTGCACATAGTCGTCATGAGGGACTTCGCCTTTAAGCGCATGCGAGTTGAAGTCGCAGTACGGGCATTTCTGCACGCACCACGGGATGTGTATGTAAAGACTTAACGGCGGAAGCTTAACCATTACGCAGGGCATCCAGCAGCAGCTTCAGTGCTTGTCCGCGGTGAGAAATCGCACTCTTTTCTTCGCGGGTCAGTTCGGCGGCGGTTTTCCCTTCAGAGGGCACAAAGAAGATTGGGTCGTAGCCAAAACCACCGTTTCCGGCAGGTTCACGGGCAATAACGCCCGGCCAGCGTCCGTGGCAAACCACAGGTGTTGGATCGTCTGCATGGCGCATATACACCAGCACGCAGTGGAATTGTGCCTGGCGCTTGTCATCAGGAACATCCTGCAGGGTGTGGAGCAGTTTTTCCAGGTTCTGCTGATCGGTTGCATCTTCGCCGGAATAGCGGGCTGAATAGATGCCCGGCGCGCCGCCAAGGGCATTTACCGCCAGACCGGAGTCATCAGCAATGGCGGGTAAACCGGTAATTTGCGCGGCATGACGTGCCTTCAGAATGGCGTTCTCAATAAACGTCAGCCCGGTCTCTTCTGCAGAATCAACACCCAGATCCGTTTGAGCGACAACATCAAGACCGAAATCACTCAGAAGAGAGGCGAGTTCACGCACTTTACCGGCGTTGCCGGTCGCGAGGACAACTTTTTGCATGGGATACCTAATCAGTTAGCGCCGCAATTTCGGGCGGGATCTGTTGCGGATGAATGATTTTAACCTGTTTGTGACGACCAAGCTCGCCCTTCTCAATGACGACCTGGCTTTTTGCCACGCGGAACTGTTTGCCGAGAAACTTCACCAGATGGCTATTGGCTTGCCCATCAACCGGTGGGGCGGTAATGGCGACTTTTAGCTCGTCGCCATGTAAACCTACAATACTGTCACGGCTGGCTTTAGGCTGAATGTAGAGCCGTAAAACCAGACCGTCATCGCAGGGTGTAACGGCACTCATAGCGCCATCCACAGCCCCGGCAGCAGCATGTTACCTGTCGCCTGTAATACTTCTGCGATGCCCATATTAATGACATACAGCAGCAGAACCAGGATCATTGGCGAGAAATCGATCCCGCCCATGCCTGGAAGTAAGCGACGAATAGGACGCAGCAGCGGATCCGCCAGTTGAATCAGCACGTACTCCACAGGGCTGCGGCCCTGGCTGACCCAGCTCATAATCGCCATCACCAGCAGAACCCAGAAAATCAGCAGTCCGATAGTCTTCAGGACAATCAGCACGGCGGCGATCCAGATGATCGGCTGGAACGTAACCACCTTAAACAGCACGATGGCCTTGATAAAGCTCAGAACGAGCGCAACTAACGCCGATGCGCTGTCAATTGGCCCCATCGGGGGAATGATACGGCGTAACGGCCCAATAATGGGCTGAGTGATTTTCACAATAAACTGCGAGAACGGGTTGTAGAAATCGCAGCGAGACCATTGCATCCACACGCGCAGCAGCAGCGCCATGGTATACAGCTCAATTACCGTTGAGAGCAGGAAGGTCAACGTATTCATGGTGTTCCTTAGTTTTCCTTATTTTTTAGTGTAATCACGAGCACCAAAAATGGCAGTGCCGATGCGCACCATCGTGCTACCCGCCGCAATGGCGGCATCCATATCATCAGACATCCCCAGTGAGAGCGTGTCGATACTTGGGTAACGTGTTTTCAACCCGGCAAATGCTACCGCCATTTGCTGTGCAACTTCAAACTGCCTTACATAATCTGACTCTGGCGCCGGAATCGCCATCAGACCACGCAGGGTAATGCGTGGCAGCGCGGCGACCTCAGCGGCCAGTGCGTCAAGCTCTGCAAGCGGAATACCTGACTTACTGTTCTCATCGCTGATATTAATCTGAATCAACACATTGAGCGGCGGCAGTTCCGCCGGGCGCTGTTCGCTCAGACGGGCAGCGATACGCAGACGATCAATCGTATGGCACCAGTCAAAATGTTCAGCGACCAGACGACTTTTGTTCGACTGCAGCGGACCGATAAAGTGCCACTGCAGATCGTTAACGCCTTTTTCCTGAAAGTAGCGGATCTTATCCACCCCTTCCTGGACATAGTTTTCACCGAAGGCACGCTGCCCTGCGGTCATGGCTTCTTCGATGGCGCTCGCAGGTTTGGTTTTGCTGACTGCAAGCAACATAACTTCTTCTGAAGACCGCCCGCAACGCGTCGCGGCGGCTGAGATTTTGTCCCGGACATGTGCCAGGTTATGCGCGATATCGTTCATTTTCCGAGGATGTTCATATGAATATGGAAGAAATAGTGGCCCTTAGTGTAAAGCATAACGTGTCGGATCTACACCTGTGCAATGCATGGCCTGCGCGCTGGCGCATAGGTGGAAAAGTCGAAATAGCACCATTTACTCCCCCTGACGTGGAGAATCTGCTGATGTGCTGGCTCAGTGAGCAACAACAGGTACAGTGGCGGGAACAGGGGCAGATTGATTTTGCCCTTACGCTGGCGGACTCCCGGCGTCTACGCGCCAGCGCATTTGCTCATCAACAGGGAACCTCGCTGGCGCTAAGATTGCTACCGCTTGAATGTCCTCGTTTAGACGATCTTCAGACCCCGGAGGCCATACCTGAACTGCTGCACGGTGAAAATGGATTAGTTCTGGTCACTGGAGCCACCGGCAGCGGTAAATCAACCACCCTGGCGGCGATGGTGGAGTACCTTAATCAACATATTGCGGGGCATATTCTAACGCTGGAAGATCCGATTGAATATCGCTACACCAGCCAGCGTTGTCTTATTCAACAGCGGGAGGTGGGCGTACACTGCGCTTCTTTTGCTGCCGGTTTGCGCGGCGCGTTACGCGAAGATCCCGACGTCATTTTGCTGGGCGAGCTGCGCGACGTGGAAACTATTCGTTTGGCCTTAACGGCAGCGGAGACCGGGCATCTGGTGTTGGCAACCTTACATACGCGAGGGGCGGCGCAGGCCATCGCGCGGCTGGTGGACACCTTTCCCGCTCAGGTGAAAGATCCGGTGCGTAACCAGCTGGCAGACAGCCTGCGGGCGGTACTTTCGCAAAAGTTGGAGGAAGATAAGCAGGGAGGACGCGTGGCGCTATTCGAACTGCTCGTCAACACGCCCGCCGTGGGCAATTTGATCCGCGAAGGGAAAACGCATCAGCTACCCGGTGTGATTCAAACCGGGCAGCAGACAGGTATGCAGACGTTTGCACAAAGTCAGCAGCAGCGCCAGGCGCAGGGGCGACTTTAGTAGCCCTGCTCGAAATAGCTTTCAAGGATAATAACGGCAGAAGCGGAATCTACTTTGCCTTTATTCAACGCCCGGTATCCGCCTTGCTCAAACAGGCCTGAGCGGGCTTCGACGGTGCTCAAACGTTCATCGTGCAGCGTTACGGTTACGCCAAAGCGACCGTGAATGCGGTTAGCGAATTTGCGTGCGCGCGCAGTAAGGGGTTGTTCAGTGCCATCCATGTTGAGCGGCAGGCCGACAATGATTTCGTCCGGCTGCCACTCTTTTAGCAGGCGTTCAATCAAACTCCAGTCTGGCGTGCCGTCCTGTGCTTTGATGGCGGGCAAGGGTCTCGCCGTACCGGTAATGCGTTGACCAACCGCGACGCCGATACTTTTCGTACCAAAATCAAAAGAGAGTAATGTTCCGCTCATCAGGCGTGTCCCGCCACGCCAGGCATGGTCTGAATATCAATCCCGATAAGCTTCGCCGCATCGCGCCAGCGGTCGGCAATCGGCGTTTTAAATAAGATGTTGAGGTCTGCGGGAGCAGTGAGCCAGGCGTTATCCAGTAGCTCTTGTTCCAGTTGACCTTTTTCCCATGATGAATAGCCCAGCGCAACCAGCACTTCAGATGGTTGCTCCTGTGTACCCAGGGTTTCAAGTACATCGCGGGAGGTGGTGATGATAGTGTTATCTGAAATGCGAATACTGGAGGCAAAGCGTGACGGCGGGGTGTGTAGAATAAATCCACGGTCTTCCGCCAGCGGGCCGCCGAGCATCACCGGTTTGTCCAGACGAATGGCAGGATCGCGTGCTTCTGGAGTAATCTTCAGCTTTTCCAGAATCCCTTCAATTTGTAAGTTTTCCAGAGGCTTATTGACGATAATCCCCATTGCTCCGTTCTCATTGTGTTCACAGATATACACCACGGAACGGCGGAAAATCGGATCCTGGAGAGCAGGCATGGCAATTAGAAAGTGATGCTGTAAATTCATTGTCAGAGGTTCTGTTTCCTGGTTCAAAAAAGCAACAGAGCCCAGTATGTGGGCAAAGCGCGAAGATGTCACCCTCTGAAGATAGCTTTGCCGGATGGCGGCTTTGCCTTATCCAGCCTACGGGGTGCGAATGTAGGCCGGATAAGACGCGAAGGCATCGCCATCCGGCAACTTATTTATTTCTGCAAACGTGCCTCGATGGCGTCCATCAGCATACCGGTAATCGAAACCGGGAACTCCGCTTCAATTTCACGAATACAGGTTGGGCTGGTGACGTTAATTTCCGTCAGACGGTCGCCAATAATATCCAGACCGACAAAAATCAAACCTTTTGCTTTCAGCGTTGGCCCAATGCGACGTGCAATTTCCCAGTCGCTGTCGGTTAATGGACGCGGCTCGCCACGACCGCCGGCTGCCAGGTTGCCACGGGTTTCGCCGCCTTGTGGAATACGCGCCAGGCAGTACGGAACGGGTTCGCCATCGACCACCAGCACGCGTTTATCGCCGTCTTTAATTGCCGGCAGATAGTTCTGCGCCATGCAATAACGGGTACCGTGCTCGGTCAGTGTTTCGGCAATAACGCCAAGGTTCGGATCGCCTTCCTTGACGCGGAAAATAGATGCGCCGCCCATGCCGTCCAGCGGTTTGAGAATGATGTCGCTGTGTTTTTGCCAGAAGGCTTTCAGCTGCGCTTTGTTACGCGTGACCAGCGTTTCCGGCGTCAGGTCGGCAAACCATGCGGTGAACAGCTTCTCGTTACAATCGCGCAGGCTCTGCGGTTTGTTAACGATTAGCGTCCCTTTCTCCTCTGCACGTTCCAGAATATAGGTTGCGTAGATGAACTCGGTATCAAACGGCGGATCCTTACGCATCAGAATGACGTCCAGATCTGCCAGCGGGAGATCCTGCTCGCTTTTGAACTCATACCATTTGTCGTAGTTCTGCTCTACGCTCAGGGTACGCGTACGGGCGCGGGCTTCACCGTTGATCAGATAGAGATCGGCCATTTCCATATAATGAATTTCGTAACCGCGACGTTGCGCTTCCAGCAGCATAGCGAAGCTGGAATCTTTCTTGATGTTGATGCTTGCGATGGGATCCATCACGATGCCGAGCTTGATCATTGTTCTTCTCCGTTAGCCCAGATCGCCAAAACGCACCTGTAGCGCGGTGATGGCGGTGAGCGCAGTTGTCTCAGTACGCAGAACGCGAGGTCCTAACAGAATATCAGTAAACTGATACCGTGCGGTCATGGCAATTTCATCTGCCGACAGCCCACCTTCGGGGCCAATCAGCAAGCGGATGCGTTCCACCGGGAGCGGCAGCGTATTGATGCTGGCGCTGGCGCGGGGATGCAGGTTCAGTTTCAGACCTTCATCCTGTTCGGCGCACCACGCTTCCAGATCCATCGCCGGGCGAATTTCAGGCACCCGATTACGACCGCACTGTTCGCAGGCGGCAATGGCGATTTTCTGCCACTGCTGGAGCTTCTTGTTCAGGCGTTCGCTGTCCAGTTTAACGCCGCAGCGCTCAGAAAAAAGTGGCGTAATGAGGCTTACACCCAGTTCAATCGATTTTTGGATAGTAAATTCCATTTTTTCACCCCGCGACATCACCTGGCCCAGGTGGATGTGCAGCGGCGATTCTCGATCGTCGAGTTCAGCGTTAAGCACCTTCACGTCCACGCTTTTCTTACTGGCGTGGGTGATTTCGGCGTAGAATACCTGATTGCTGCCATCAAACAGCTGTAGCGCCTGGCCTGGCCCCATACGCAGTACGCGGCCGATATGGTTGGCTGCATCTTCACACAGTGAAATTTGGCTGCCGGAAGTGAGTGGCTCAGGGTGATAAATGCGAGGAATGCGCATAGTTAAACATCCGCGTCATGGCCCTGGGCTGCAAAAGGCCAGGGCATGGTTAAAAAATATTGCTGCTAGTGTAGGTTAGCTCTTTTGCGCCTGGCAAGCGCGTTGCACATAGGGGTTATGGTTCCCCTGTACCTTCGCAATGCGTTCGTCGCGCTCACACTCCCAATCGGTGACCGGATACTGCTTATTCCAGGCATTAAAAAGCTGAGTTTGCTGGCGGGAGAGCGTCAGGTTGTATTGGTCGCGCATGTAAAAATAGGTACGCGCGATGGCGCCACGGGCGCGGGCTGGCGGCTCGGCAACTTTCTCTTTGAAGTCAACCTTCATGGTGCATTGTCCATATTGGCCTTCACCACCGTTCCACTGGCTGTACATAAAGTTTGCGCGATCGCCATTGACCTCCCCCACCGCGGGCTGCAGGTTATGCATATCGCTTTCCATTTTGCGATAGACCGGATCTTTAGCGCAGTTTTTACGCCCTCCGTCCTGCCAGCACTGGCGCTGATGACCAAATTGCCAGGCGGGGACCACGTGTTCCCATTCAATTCGACTGGCGCGGTTTTCATTTTTTCGCACTTTATAGCCGCAGGATTCGAGGTCAACGACCCCTTTTTTTCCTTGCCAGTTAATTTTACATCCGCAATAGAAATCGCCTGGCGCATCGGCGTTAACTTTAACGCCCGCTGCTTTTGCCTGAGAAAAACTGTTGATGCCTTCGGCTAAAACCGAGCCTGAAAACGCAGCGGCTAACAGGGCCGCAGCAAAAGAAAGATTACGGTACATCACGAACTCCGTGTCAAAACGAGCCCGCAACGTAGCGAAAGTCATTCCTGTATGCAATCAGTTAGATCAGAAAAGTTCCTGATAATTCTGAAGATTATTCTGCAACCAACGGTTCACCGCAGTGGACGCAGCGGTAGGTGGCTTCGCCGCGTACAACGCGGTTATGGCGGCGGACGGTCAGTTGGTGTTCCTGACACTTACAGCGGTATGTAAAGGTCTTACGCTGCACGGATTGCAGCTCAAACTGATGCGTGCGCCGGGCCGGTACGCCCAGCACGCTCTCCATCATCCATTTCCACTCTTTCCCGTGCGGCGGTACGCGGCCAAAGTGTTTCCACACCAGTAGATGCGCCAGTTCATGGGGCACCACTTCGTTAACGAACGCGTCAACATTCTCCATCAGCAAAACTGGATTAAGACGAATTTCGTAGGTTTGTAGCCACGCGGTACCCGCGGCGGTTCCGCGCTGTTGGTAAACCAGCTTTGGTTCCGGGTATTGGCGTTCGAGCTTGAGATTGGCCTGAGCGAGTTTTTCCCGCAGGCTGCGCATAACGGCTTGCTGGATGGCGATCGGGAGACGGGAGGTTTTCATAACGCCAGAGGATAGTGCGACAGGGAAGGGACTGCAAGAGGAAGGCTCCCTCCCACGGGGGAGGAAGCCTAACGAGATTAGTCGTGTGCGCCAATTTCGCGCAGTTTACGACCTTTCATCAGGTTACGTTCAATGTGTTCCAGAGAGACGTTTTTAGTTTCAGGGATCAGCCACAGGGTCAGGAAGATGAACAGTACGTTCAGGCCACCGTAGACCCAGAAGGTGTTGGCGCTGCCCAGCGAGTTCAGCATCGTCAGGAAGGTTGCGCCGACAATCATGTTGGCAATCCAGTTAGTTGCGGTAGAGCAGGTGATGCCGAAATCGCGACCTTTCAGCGGCTGGATTTCAGAGCACAGTACCCAAATCAGCGGACCGGCGCTCATCGCAAAGCCAACGATAAACATTAGCAGCATCAGGACAGCGAAGTATTGTGCGGCTGGCGAGTGAATACCCACGTGCATCATTGTACCCAGCACGCCCATACCGACGGCCATGACGATAAAGCCGAGGATTAGCGTAGGTTTTCGGCCCCAGCGGTCAACCAGGCCAATGGCGATAAAGGTTGCCAGCACGTTGGTCAGACCGACAATAACGGTCCCCCACATCTGTTCGGTGGTGTTGGTGTAACCCGCCAGCTCAAAGATTTTTGGCGCGTAATACATAATGACGTTCATCCCGGTGAACTGCTGCATCACCTGTAACAGAACGCCAAGGAATACCGCGCGGCGGAAGTTGCTGTTTTCTTTAAACAGCGCCCAGCCGCTCTGCTTCACTTGCAGGCTTTCACGAATTTCATCCAGCTCGCGTTTGGCTTCAGCGCTGGTGTCACGCAGACGCAACAGAACGCGTTCGGCATCGACAAAACGACGTTTAGCCGCAAACCAACGCGGGCTGTCCGGCAGGAAGATGACGCCAACCAGCAGTAACAGGGCAGGGATGATGATCACGCCCAGCATCCAGCGCCATGCGCCGCTGTAGCTAAATGCCGTATCGGAAAGATACGCACCTAAAATACCGATGGTGATCATTAACTGATACATAGAAATCATGCTGCCGCGAATTTTTTCCGGGGCGATTTCGGACAAGTACAACGGTGCGGTATAAGACGCAACGCCGACTGCCAGGCCGAGCAGCACGCGCGAAACCAGCAGCACTTCAACGTTTGGCGCTGCGGCGGAGAACAGCGAACCGGCAACAAACAGGATTGCGCCGATCATCAGGCTTTTTTTACGCCCCAGCTTGAAGGAGAGCCAACCGCTGCCGACGGCGCCCACTGCCGCACCAAACATCATGGAACTCACCACCCATTCCTGAGTGTGTGGGGTAATTTGGAACTCGTCGGTGATGAATGGTAAAGCACCGGCAATAACACCGATATCCAGGCCAAAAAGTAATCCAGCCAGGGCTGCCAGGAAGCAGACAAAAAATGTCATGGCTTTGTTGGAATGCCCCGTTTTTTTATTGTCAGGCATGATGCCCTCCGTTGGGTAGCTAGTTTTGTTGATGTTAAGGGTAGGTGAGTACGGGGTAAAAAAATGCGAATCACATCACATTAGTGTAATCGGTTACACTGGCATTCATGTGGATTATTGTTTAATGGGTTGAAAGTTAACATTATTTATTATTATAGAATAAAGTTGATTGGCTGATTTTAAGACAATGCTGAAATATGATGTAACAGTGATGCAATGCTGGTGACGAAGAGATGTGAATTCAAGGTGGATAGAAATACCGTGCTATGTAATCGCTTTCATTTGTTATTGAAGCAAATGAAATTAGCGTGGTTATAGCGATGGGGGATGGGAGAGCAAATGACATAAAAAAAGACCAGCGCGAGGCTGGTCTTCATAAGCGTTGAGCCGTCGGGGAATTACTTCAGACCGGCAGCTTCACGCAGCAGGGCGGCTTTGTCGGTTTTTTCCCATGGGAAATGTTCGCGACCAAAGTGACCGTAAGCGGCGGTTTCTTTGTAAATCGGGTGCAGCAGATCCAGCATCTGAATCAGGCCATACGGGCGCAGGTCGAAGAACTCACGCACCAGCAGGGTCAGCTGTTCTGAAGGCACTTTTTCAGTACCGAACGTTTCCACCATGATAGAGGTCGGTTCAGCCACGCCGATTGCGTAGGAAACCTGAATCTCACAACGGTCAGCCAGGCCAGCGGCAACGATGTTTTTCGCTACGTAGCGGGCTGCATAAGCTGCGGAACGGTCAACTTTAGACGGATCCTTACCAGAGAATGCGCCGCCGCCGTGACGGGCCATGCCGCCGTAGGTATCAACGATGATTTTACGACCCGTCAGACCGCAGTCACCCATTGGACCGCCGATAACGAAACGACCAGTTGGGTTGATGAAGAACTTGGTTGAAGCTGTCAGCCATTCAGTCGGCAGTACCGGTTTGATGATCTCTTCCATAACGGCTTCTTGCAGCGATTTCTGATCGATATCTTCAGAGTGCTGAGTCGACAGAACAACCGCATCGATACCGACGATTTTACCGTCGTCATACTGGAAGGTTACCTGGCTTTTTGCATCCGGGCGCAGCCAGGATAAGGTGCCGTTTTTACGCACTTCAGCCTGACGCTGCACCAGACGGTGAGCATAGGTAATCGGGGCTGGCATCAGCACGTCGGTTTCGTTGGTTGCATAACCAAACATCAGACCCTGGTCGCCTGCGCCCTGTTCCAGCGGATCCGCACGGTCAACACCCTGGTTGATGTCCGGAGACTGTTTACCAATCGCGCTCAGTACCGCACAAGAGTTGGCATCAAAGCCCATGTCGGAATGCACATAGCCAATTTCGCGAACCGTGTTACGGGTGATCTCTTCGATATCAACCCATGCGCTGGTGGTGATCTCACCGCCAACTAAAACCATACCGGTTTTGACGTAGGTTTCGCAGGCAACGCGTGCTTTCGGATCCTGCTCCAGGATTGCATCCAGCACGGCATCAGAGATTTGGTCAGCGATTTTGTCAGGATGCCCTTCTGATACGGACTCGGACGTAAAAAGGTGTTTTGCCATATTTAATTTCACCTAAGGAGAATGTAGTTAGCTCAAACTGTCGAGTGGAATAGCCATGTGTAGAAGATTCTACCATGAGTCTGCAGATGACGGACACTGGCAGTCTGAGTGTTAATCGGTATAGATGGATTAACATCTGGACGGCTATTTTAAGGCGGTTCTGCGCCTGATTTCCAGCTTTTTTTGATTGAGCTCGCATTGTACTGAAAATGTAACTGGAAATTTTTCCTGACGGTGCTGGCAATGCGCGTATTTATCTTTTGCTTTTTCGTACTGTTGTCGGTATAAAACGCGGCGCGCGGCTCATATCCGTCATACTTCAAGTTGCATGTGCGTTGGCAATACTCGCCCAGTCACTTACTCCTGTAAGCGCCCGGGGATTCACTGCGTTGCCGCCTTCCCGCAACTCGATTTATTGAGGATAGACAAAAAAGCACACGACGTTTTCATCGTGTTGCCACTTCCAGCCGGGTTAAAACTTTAGCTTTGGCTTGTGGGTTCGTTCCGTCAGGAGCAACCGTGGAGGTGATACGAGATAATGAACCGTTGTATTCTGCTGAATCTGTCGCACCGTTCTGGTGTACATATGTCCCCCGCAATCTGCATCTTGCATACCTGCCGATGTTATACCCATCTCGGCGCTTCTCAGGACTCCAGGGCCGGCAACGGTCACTAAGAACTGAACAAGGGCGCTCTTGGTAAACAAGAGTTTTCTCGTGGTTTCGCCGAACCGTCAGCATTAAGTTCGGTTACGTGTTTACATTGATATGAAAAAGAAACCGGTCGCACAGTCGGAGCGTCAGCACTATCTGCTGGAAATTCTGCCTGTATTTGGGTTGTTATCGCGTCTTCGGATTGCGATAGTAGTCAACTGTTTTACACTTGTTAATAAAATTTGAGGTTCGCTATGTCTGACGACATTTCTTTGGGTTCGCCTTCGTCAGCAGGCGAACACGGTGTACTACGCTCCATGCAGGAGGTTGCAATGAGTTCCCAGGAAGCCAGCAAGATGCTGCGTACTTACAATATTGCCTGGTGGGGTAATAACTACTATGACGTCAATGAACTGGGCCACATCAGCGTGTGCCCGGATCCCGACGTACCAGAAGCGCGCGTTGACCTTGCTGAGTTGGTGAAAGCCCGTGAAGCGCAGGGCCAGCGTTTGCCTGCATTGTTCTGCTTCCCGCAGATCCTGCAACACCGTCTGCGTTCGATTAACGCCGCGTTTAAGCGCGCCCGTGAGTCTTACGGCTACAACGGTGACTATTTCCTCGTTTACCCGATCAAGGTTAACCAGCACCGTCGCGTGATTGAATCGCTGATCCACTCCGGCGAACCGCTGGGGCTGGAAGCCGGTTCTAAAGCTGAACTGATGGCCGTTCTGGCTCATGCCGGAATGACCCGCAGCGTGATCGTGTGTAACGGCTATAAAGACCGCGAATACATCCGCCTGGCGCTAATTGGCGAAAAGATGGGCCATAAGATCTATCTGGTCATCGAGAAGATGTCTGAAATCGCTATCGTGCTGGATGAAGCTGAACGACTGAATGTTGTTCCGCGTCTGGGCGTGCGTGCGCGTCTGGCGTCGCAAGGGTCCGGCAAATGGCAGTCCTCCGGCGGAGAGAAATCGAAATTCGGCCTGGCGGCAAACCAGGTGCTGCAACTGGTAGAAATGCTGCGCGAGCGCGGTCGTCTGGACAGTATTCAGTTGCTGCACTTCCACCTCGGCTCACAGATGGCGAACATTCGTGATATTGCCACCGGCGTACGTGAGTCGGCGCGTTTCTACGTTGAGCTGCACAAGCTTGGCGTAAATATCCAGTGCTTCGACGTGGGCGGTGGCCTGGGCGTGGACTACGAAGGTACCCGTTCGCAGTCTGACTGCTCCGTAAACTACGGCCTGAACGAATACGCGAACAACATCATCTGGGCCATTGGCGACGCCTGTGAAGAGCACGGTCTGCCGCACCCGACGGTAATTACCGAATCCGGTCGCGCTGTTACCGCGCATCATACCGTGCTGGTGTCTAACATTATCGGCGTTGAGCGTAGCGAGCATACCGAAGCAACGCCTCCGGCTGACGATGCGCCGCGTGCCCTGCAAAGCATGTGGGAAACCTGGCAAGAGATGCATGAGCCGGGAACCCGTCGTTCGCTGCGTGAATGGCTGCACGACAGCCAGATGGATCTGCACGATATTCACGTTGGGTATTCTTCAGGCACCTTTAGCCTGCAGGAACGCGCGTGGGCAGAACAGCTCTATCTGAACATGTGTCACGATGTGCAAAAACAACTCGACCCGAGCAACCGCGCGCACCGTCCGATTATCGACGAGTTGCAGGAGCGTATGGCGGATAAGATTTACGTCAACTTCTCGCTGTTCCAGTCGATGCCGGATGCGTGGGGGATCGATCAGCTGTTCCCGGTGATGCCGCTGGAAGGGCTGAACAAGGCTCCTGAGCGCCGTGCGGTGCTGCTGGATATCACCTGTGACTCTGATGGCGCTATCGACCACTATGTTGATGGTGACGGCATTGCGACCACCATGCCGATGCCGGAATACGACCCGGAGAACCCGCCGATGCTGGGCTTCTTTATGGTGGGTGCGTACCAGGAGATCCTTGGCAACATGCACAACCTGTTCGGTGATACTGAAGCGGTTGATGTGTTCGTCTTCCCTGACGGCAGCGTGGAAGTTGAGCTGTCTGACGAAGGGGATACCGTGGCGGATATGCTGCAATACGTGCAGTTGGATCCGAACACCCTGCTAACGCAGTTCCGTGACCAGGTGAAAAACACCGATCTGGATACCGAGTTGCAGCAGCAGTTCCTCGAAGAGTTTGAGGCAGGTCTGTACGGATATACCTATCTCGAAGACGAGTAATGCTGTTGGGGTTCGCTTGAACCTGAGCAAATTAACGGCGATAATTCGCCTATACAAGTAGTCACGTAAATCAATCCCTTCCTCGTCGGGCTTAACGACGCGGAGGGGATTTTTTTTCACCGATTTTAAAAGAGGTCAGTACATGAGCACCTTAGGTCATCAATACGACAACTCCCTGGTTTCTAACGCCTTTGGTTTTTTGCGTCTGCCGATGAACTTCATGCCGTACGACAGCGACGCCGATTGGGTGATCACCGGCGTACCGTTTGATATGGCAACGTCTGGCCGCGCGGGCGGTCGTCATGGTCCGGCTGCGATCCGTCAGGTTTCCACTAACCTGGCGTGGGAACACAATCGCTTCCCGTGGGACTTCGATATGCGCGAGCGCCTGAACGTGGTGGACTGCGGCGATCTGGTTTATGCGTTCGGTGATGCCCGTGAAATGAGTGAAAAACTGCAGGCGCATGCTGAGAAGTTGCTTTCTGCTGGTAAGCGCATGCTCTCTTTCGGCGGTGACCACTTCGTCACGCTGCCGCTCCTGCGCGCGCACGCTAAACACTTTGGTAAAATGGCGCTGGTGCACTTTGATGCCCACACCGACACCTACGCTAACGGCTGTGAATTCGACCACGGTACCATGTTCTACACTGCGCCGAACGAAGGTCTGATCGATCCGAATCACTCTGTGCAGATCGGTATTCGTACCGAGTTCGACAAAGATAACGGCTTTACCGTGCTGGATGCTTGCCAGGTGAACGATCGCGGCGTAGATGACATCATCGCCCAGGTTAAGCAGATTGTTGGTGATATGCCGGTGTATCTGACCTTTGATATCGACTGCCTCGATCCGGCGTTTGCTCCAGGAACCGGTACGCCCGTGATCGGCGGTCTGACTTCCGATCGCGCGATCAAGCTGGTACGTGGTCTGAAAGATCTGAATATCGTCGGGATGGATGTGGTGGAAGTAGCTCCGGCCTACGATCAGTCAGAGATCACCGCGCTGGCGGCGGCTACGCTGGCACTGGAAATGCTGTATATCCAGGCGGCGAAGAAAGGCGAATAACGGGTTTTGGACTATTTTGCCGGATGTCGCTGACGCTAGTCCGGCCTACATTATTGCTGAATTTGTAGGCCGGATAAGGCGTTCACGCCACCATCCGGCACTGTTCGAGGATTATTTTATCCCGTCTGCGCTCATGCGATCGCGAATGTGTTGCGCACGTTCTGCAGATGCCGGGTGATCGTCAAACATTGAGCTTTGGCGTCCTGCTTCCAGTTTAGCCAGTTTCTCAAAGCTGGTGGCCAGTCCTGCCGGATTGATCCCACGTTTGCGCAACAAATCATACGAGTAATCATCTGCTTCGGATTCCTGACGCTGGGAGAACTGCGAGTTCACCAGTTTCTCGCCAAGATCGCCCAATTGCGACTGTGACAGGCTGCCGACAATGCCGCCAGCGGAAGCCGCTGCTGCACGTACGGCGTTAGTGCCCAGCGCGACCTGCATGCCTTTTTTCACGTGACCCAGCGCGACGTGGCCCATTTCGTGGCCGATCACCGCTTCGACTTCGTTATCGGTCATCATGTCCATCAGGCCGCTGTACACGCGGATACAACCGTTCGCCATGGCAAAGGCATTCACATCTTTCGCCATATAGACTTTGTAGTTCACCGGCTGGCCGTTAATGTTGTCGCCAAGCGCGGCGGCGATTTTGCCAAGACGCGTTGTGTACTCGCTGCTGGCAGGGGCGATAGTAGCCTTGCTGTCCATATCTTTACAGGCCTGATCGCTCAGCGCTTTTACCTGAGTATCGCTCAGACTATAGGCCTGAAAAGCCTCTGCGCCAGAAGAAAGCAGTCCGTTTGAGTCCATGTTCTGGCAGCCGGTCAATGCCGCCGCCATGCTCGTAGCAAGCAGTAAAGCGCGAATTTTCATTTTTTCTCTTCCGCACAAAGTCAGGATTTTTCTAAAAAATGCGTCGTTTGCAGGTAAACCGACGCTCGGCCTTAGTATAAAGAAAAGAACATTCAGCGGGCGAGAAGATTGCGCAACTTGCGCGCATAATCCAGAGATTTCTGAAGCGGTAAAAGGATGCTCCATGTACATGACACGCGGCTTGGGTTACATTGTTGGCACTTTTTTCCGGCGTAGCCCAAAACGCGCTGTCGTCAAGTCGTTAAGGGCTCAGCCTTCATTATCCGATCTGGAGTCAAAATGTCCTCACGTAAAGAGCTTGCCAATGCTATTCGTGCGCTGAGCATGGACGCAGTACAGAAAGCCAAATCCGGTCACCCGGGTGCCCCGATGGGTATGGCTGACATTGCCGAAGTCCTGTGGCGTGATTTCCTGAACCACAACCCGACTAACCCGTCCTGGGCTGACCGTGACCGCTTCGTGCTGTCCAACGGCCACGGCTCCATGCTGATTTACAGCCTGCTGCACCTCACCGGCTACGATCTGCCGATGTCTGAGCTGCAGAACTTCCGTCAGCTGCATTCCAAAACGCCGGGTCATCCGGAAGTGGGTTACACCGCGGGTGTTGAAACCACTACCGGTCCTCTGGGTCAGGGCATTGCGAATGCTGTGGGTATGGCTATCGCCGAAAAAACGCTGGCGGCGCAGTTTAACCGTCCTGGTCACGACATCGTTGACCACTTCACCTATGCTTTCATGGGCGACGGCTGCATGATGGAAGGTATCTCTCACGAGGTATGTTCCCTGGCCGGTACGCTGAAGCTGGGTAAACTGGTAGCGTTCTACGATGACAACGGCATCTCTATCGATGGCCACGTTGAAGGCTGGTTCACCGATGACACCGCTAAGCGTTTCGAAGCCTACGGCTGGCACGTGGTTCGTGGCGTTGATGGTCACGATGCTGACGCGATTAAGCGCGCAGTTGAAGAAGCTCGCGCTGTGACCGACAAACCGTCCCTGCTGATGTGCAAAACCATCATCGGTTTCGGTTCCCCGAATAAAGCTGGTACCCACGACTCTCACGGTGCGCCGCTGGGTGATGCAGAAATCGCACTGACCCGCGAACAGCTGGGCTGGAAATACGCGCCGTTTGAAATTCCGTCTGAAATCTACGCGCAGTGGGATGCGAAAGAAGCAGGCCAGGCAAAAGAAGCTGCATGGAACGAGAAGTTCGCTGCTTATGCGAAAGCCTTCCCGCAGGAAGCCGCTGAATTCACCCGTCGTATGAAAGGTGAAATGCCGTCTGACTTCGACGCAAAAGCGAACGAGTTCATCGCTAAGCTGCAGGCTAACCCGGCGAAAATCGCCAGCCGTAAAGCGTCTCAGAACGCGATTGAAGCGTTTGGTCCTCTGCTGCCTGAATTCCTCGGTGGCTCCGCTGACCTGGCACCAAGTAACCTGACTCTGTGGTCTGGTTCTAAAGCTATCAACGAAGATACTGCCGGTAACTACATCCATTACGGTGTACGTGAATTCGGTATGACCGCTATCGCTAACGGTATCTCTCTGCACGGTGGTTTCCTACCGTACACCTCCACCTTCCTGATGTTTGTGGAATATGCCCGTAACGCGGTGCGTATGGCTGCGCTGATGAAACAGCGTCAGGTGATGGTCTATACCCACGACTCCATCGGTCTGGGCGAAGATGGCCCGACTCACCAGCCGGTAGAGCAGGTAGCTTCGCTGCGTGTGACCCCGAACATGAGCACCTGGCGTCCGTGTGACCAGGTTGAATCTGCCGTTGCATGGAAATACGGTGTAGAGCGTCAGGACGGTCCGACCGCGCTGATCCTCTCCCGCCAGAACCTGGCACAGCAGGAACGTACCGAAGAGCAGCTGGCGAACATCGCGCGCGGTGGTTACGTGCTGAAAGATTGCGCCGGTCAGCCGGAACTGATCTTCATCGCTACCGGTTCTGAAGTTGAGCTGGCTGTGGCTGCCTGGGACAAACTGACCGCTGAAGGCGTTAAAGCGCGCGTGGTTTCCATGCCGTCTACCGACGCGTTCGACAAACAGGATGCCGCTTATCGCGAGTCCGTACTGCCGAAAGCTGTTTCCGCACGTGTTGCAGTGGAAGCGGGTATCGCAGACTACTGGTTCAAATACGTGGGCCTGAACGGCGCTATCGTTGGTATGACTACCTTTGGTGAGTCTGCACCGGCTGAGCTGCTGTTTGAAGAGTTTGGCTTCACTGTCGACAACGTTGTCGCGAAAGCAAAAGAACTGCTGTAATTTTGATTACAGGTGAAAACGGGTCGCTTATGCGGCCCGTTTTTTTAAAGTAATTAAATTTATTTGGTCGTGTGCAACCCGAAAATGTAGATTTGCATCACAAATATGATATTTAGCGATGTTTTATATTTGCAACTTGAATCACATTATTTCTGTTGACTTTTATATTTCTTTTCTCAATTCATTGTTTTTAAAGGCATCACCAAAAAACATTCTGCGCTGTATGTAGTTTTCTCCTCGATTGATTTCATTTCGCCGTGCGCGTATTTTATTTTTAACGCTAACTCGTACCCTAAAAATAAAATAAGGAAAATGTATGCGGCTGATTGATTACTTTCCCGAATCATCTATCTCAATAAAAAATTCAGCAAAGAACTGGCAGGAGGCAATTGACTTTTCTATGTCATCCTTACTTGCCAACCATTATGTCAATTCAGATTATATTCAGGCCATTAAAGACTCAACGATTAACAATGGTCCTTATTATATTTTAGCACCCGGTGTCGCCATGCCGCACGCTCGACCGGAGTGTGGCGCGTTAAAAACCGGTATGTCATTAACGCTTCTCAAACAGGAAGTGAAATTTGCCGAAGATGATGAAGGTATCAGATTATTAATCGGATTGTCGGCGGCTAATGCTGATTCACACATTGGCGCTATTCAGGCCTTAAGCGAATTATTATGTGAAGAGGAAGCACTAACCGCTTTGTTAGCGGCTAAATCAGAAAAACAATTGGCGGATATTATCGCTCAAGCATAATTAACGGTTTCCTTTCAGGATATTATTATGGAAAACAAGTCTGCTCGTGCCAAAGTCCAGGCTTTTGGTGGGTTTTTGACTGCAATGGTCATTCCTAACATCGGCGCATTTATTGCCTGGGGTTTTATTACCGCATTATTTATTCCTACTGGTTGGATGCCGAATGAGCATTTCGCCAAAATTGTCGGTCCGATGATTACCTATTTACTGCCCGTCATGATTGGCTCCACAGGGGGACATCTGGTTGGCGGGAAACGCGGTGCGGTAATGGGGGGCATTGGTTCTATTGGCGTTATTGTGGGCGCGGATATCCCGATGTTCCTTGGCGCGATGGTAATGGGGCCGCTTGGCGGTTGGGTGATTAAGCATATCGACCGTCTGCTGGAAAAACGCATTCCTGCAGGCTTCGAGATGGTTATCAATAATTTCTCTCTTGGTATTGCGGGAATGCTCTTATGCTTGCTGGGGTTTGAAGTTATCGGCCCGGCGGTTCTCATTGCCAATAATTTCGTGAAGGAGTGTATTGAAGCGTTGGTTCATGCGGGCTATCTGCCGTTGCTATCCGTAATCAATGAGCCGGCAAAAATCCTCTTTCTGAACAATGCCATCGATCAGGGGGTGTATTATCCGCTGGGGATGCAGCAAGCTTCTGAAACGGGAAAATCGATTTTCTTCATGGTGGCATCTAACCCAGGGCCGGGATTAGGTTTGTTACTCGGCTTTGCTATCTTTGGCAAAGGGATGAGTAAAAAGTCTGCGCCAGGCGCCATGATTATCCACTTCCTCGGTGGTATTCATGAACTGTATTTCCCGTATGTGCTGATGAAGCCTCTGACCCTGATCGCGATGATTGCCGGGGGAATGACCGGGACGTGGGTATTCCACCTGCTGGACGGTGGGTTAGTTGCGGGGCCAAGCCCAGGATCCATATTCGCCTATCTGGCATTAACGCC
Source organism: Citrobacter braakii (assembly GCF_002075345.1). Classification (GTDB taxonomy): domain Bacteria; phylum Pseudomonadota; class Gammaproteobacteria; order Enterobacterales; family Enterobacteriaceae; genus Citrobacter; species Citrobacter braakii. The sequence continues at coordinate 405,188 of NZ_NAEW01000004.1, read as the reverse complement.
GAAAGGTTCTTTCCTCGCGACCATTGCAGGAGTTACCGCGGGAACCGTTGTTACTTTTGTTATTACCTCTGTCATCCTGAAAATGGAAAAGAACGTTGAAACAGAAAGTGAAGATGACTTTGCTGAATCAGCCAGAACCGTCAAAGCGATGAAGCAGGAAGGGAAATTCTCTTATAAAAACATTAAACGCGTCGCTTTTGTCTGTGATGCAGGAATGGGTTCCAGTGCTATGGGGGCAACCACGTTTCGTAAGCGTCTGGAGAAAGCGGGATTGAATATTACTGTGACGCATTATGCTATCGAAAACGTTCCGCAAGATGCCGATATTATTGTCACCCATGCCAGTCTTGAAGGTCGTGTTAAACGTGTAAGTGAAAAGCCATTAGTGCTGATTAAGAACTATATTGGTGACCCATTGTTGGATGATTTATTTAAACGCATTACTGCGAACTAGCCTTCTTCTATTTTTGGAGTGAATATGAAAACGAAAGTTGCTGCCATATATGGCAAGCAGGATATTCGTATCCGCGAGTTTGAACTGCCTGCAATTACAGATAATGAATTGTTAGTAAGCGTAATATCCGATAGCGTTTGTTTGTCCACCTGGAAAGCAGCAGCATTGGGGAGCGATCATAAACGCGTACCGGACGATCTGGAAAACCATCCGGTGATTACCGGACATGAATGTGCAGGTATTATTGTTGAGGTGGGAAAAAACCTGACGGATAAATATAAGAAAGGTCAGCGTTTTGTGTTGCAACCCGCGATGGGATTGCCAAGTGGATATTCAGCGGGATACAGCTATGAATATTTTGGCGGCAATGCGACATATATGATTATCCCGGAAGTGGCGATTAACCTGGGATGCGTTTTGCCTTACCACGGCTCTTATTTTGCCGCCGCCTCATTGGCAGAACCGATGTGCTGTATTATTGGCGCGTATAACGCGAATTTTCACACCACGCCTTACGTTTATGAGCATCGCATGGGGATTAAGCCAGGGGGGAACATTGCGCTTCTGGCCTGCGCCGGGCCGATGGGTATTGGTGCAATAGATTATGCCATTAACGGGAATATTCAGCCGTCGCGCGTGGTGGTGGTCGACATTGACGAAGCACGACTGGCTCAGGCTAAAAAACTGTTGCCCGTTGAGCTGGCGGCAGAAAAGGGGATTGAGCTCATCTATGTGAATACTACTGGCATGGATTCTCCGACAGCGATGCTGCGAGCGTTAACTCATGACGCAGGTTTTGATGATGTTTTTGTGTATGCGGCAGTGCCTGCAGTTGTTGAGATGGCTGATGATTTACTCGCGGAAGATGGTTGCCTGAATTTTTTTGCCGGTCCTACGGACAGTAACTTCAAAGTGCCGTTTAATTTTTATAACGTGCACTACAACAGCACTCACGTTGTCGGGACATCCGGTGGTTCAACGGATGATATGAAAGAGGCCATTGCGCTCAGTGCAACTGGCCAACTGCAACCGTCGTTTATGGTGACGCACATTGGCGGCCTTGATGCAGTTCCGGAAACTGTTTTGAATTTACCGGCGATCCCCGGCGGTAAGAAGCTGATATATAACGGCGTTATCATGCCACTAACCGCCATTGCTGATTTTGCCGAGAAAGGGAAAACTGACCCATTATTCAAAGAACTGGCGCTACTGGTGGAGGAGACGCACGGTATCTGGAATGAAAAGGCAGAAAAATACCTTTTGGCACACTTTGGCGTTGATATCGGGGAGGCGGCGATATGATGTCGCTGGCATGGCCGCTATTTCGTATCACGGAGCAGGCTGCACTGGCAGCCTGGCCGCAAACCGGGTGCGGCGATAAAAACAAGATTGATGGTCTGGCTGTGACGGCAATGCGGGAAGCATTGAACAGTATTGCCATTCGCGGACGCATCGTTATTGGCGAAGGGGAGATTGATCAAGCCCCGATGCTGTGGATTGGTGAGGAAGTGGGAACCGGCACCGGACCTGAGGTAGATATCGCCGTTGATCCTATTGAAGGAACCCGAATGGTGGCTATGGGGCAAAGCAATGCGCTGGCCGTCATGGCGTTTGCCCCTCGCGGCAGTTTGTTACACGCTCCTGATATGTACATGAAAAAACTGGTTGTTAATCGGTTTGCGAAAGGGGCGATTAATCTGGCGCTGCCGTTGGCAGATAATCTGCGTAATGTGGCAGAGGCGTTGGGTAAACCGCTGGAGCGACTGCGGATGGTGACGCTGGATAAGCCGCGCCTTCAACCAGCGATTGCCGAGGCGACACGGCTTGGCGTCAAGGTCTTTGCTCTGTCCGACGGCGACGTGGCCGCCAGCGTGCTGGCCTGTATGCAGGAGAATCCTTATGATCTGATGTATACCATTGGCGGCGCGCCTGAAGGGGTTATTTCAGCTTGTGCGGTTAAAGCGCTGGGGGGCGATATGCAGGCTGAACTGATTGATTTTTGCGAAGCGAAAGGAAATAACGCAGATAATCGTCTGATTGCGGCACAGGAACATCAGCGCTGCGCGGAAATGGGCGTTGCGATCAACCGGATCTACGCGCTGGACGAACTGGTAGGGGGAAATAAGATCCTCTTCAGCGCGACAGGGGTCACGGGCGGCGATCTTGTGAAAGGGATCCAACAGGTTGCGAATGGTGTGCGCACGCAAACTTTACTGATCGGCGGCGCGGATCGAACGTGTAATATAATAGACTCTCTGCATTCATGGTGATTTATCGAGAAACGAATGACGACGCTGACAGAAGACGATGTGCTTGAGCAACTGGATGCTCAAAATAATTTACTCTCGTTTATGACGACGGCACATAACATTTTGCTCCAGGGCATTAAGCGCTTTCTACCGTCGCTGTTCGTTAATAACGATGAAGAGATCGTGGAATATGCAGTGAAGCCGTTACTCGCCCAAAGTGGACCGCTTGACGATATCGACGTTGCGTTACGTCTGATTTATGCGTTGGGAAAAATGGATAAATGGCTTTATGCCGACATCACCCATTTCTCTCAGTTTTATCAGTACCTGAACGAGCAGGATAATATCCCCGGTTTTGCCGATGACATTACCTGGGATTTTGTCAGCAACGTGAACAGTATCACCCGTAACGCAACGCTCTACGGTGCGCTGGAGTCGATGAAATTTGCCGACTTTGCTGCGTGGTCCGAAGTGCGCTTTAGCGCAATGGTCAAGACGGCAATGACGCTGGCAGTGACGGCGATTTTAAAGGAATTAACGCCGTGAAAATCAAACTAACGGTGAATGGGCTACAGGTTGAAGCACATTACCGTGATGATGAGATAGAGAACGTCCACAAACCGTTATTACAACAGCTGGCAAAAATACACGCCACTCACCCGCAGCGACGAACAATCGTTTTTCTCAGCGCACCGCCTGGTACGGGTAAATCGACGCTGACCACCTTCTGGGAATATCTCTCCCGTCAGGATCCTGGCCTGCCGGAGATCCAGACGCTGCCGATGGATGGCTTCCATCACTACAACACCTGGCTGGATGCTCATAACCTGCGAGCATACAAAGGTGCGCCGGAAACCTTTGATGTGGATAAGCTTGCACAGAATCTACGTTTGATAAGGGAAGGGGAGGGCACCTGGCCTCAGTACGACCGGCAAAAACACGATCCGGTAGAAGCGGCCATAACAGTGACCGCGCCGATTGTGATTGTGGAAGGAAACTGGTTATTACGCGATGATGAAAGGTGGCGGGCGTTAGCTGAGTTTTGTGATTACTCGCTGTTTATTCGTGCACCTGCAAACGCGCTCCGTACACGACTGGTAGGCCGTAAACTGGCGGGCGGACTATCACAAGCTGACGCTGAGGCGTTTTATGAGCGTACCGACGGACCGAATGTTCGTCGGGTACTGGAAGCGAGTCTGCCTGGTGACCTGACGCTGGAGATGCTGGAATCTGGTGAATATCGGATTGCGTGAAGGCCAATTATTCCTGTTAAGCCGTAATGATTATTACGGCTTACTGGAATAATTTCCCCCGGTCTCAGCGGGAAAAATGTGATGTACGTCAGATAACTGTTTTCTTTGGCTGGACAATCATTCCTTTTATTCCGCGTTTCGCTTATTCTAGCTGAAGCGTTTCAGTCGATTAAATGTTCGACAATTAACCAATTAGTCGCAGTTTGCGACAGGTAAGGTTTCCCTGAGCGATTTGCTGCATTACTCTGTCTGCCACATCGTTTCTGAGAAATCCTTGCAGGAGACCTATGACCGTACGCGTAGCGATTAATGGTTTCGGTCGCATCGGACGCAACGTGGTTCGTGCTTTGTATGAATCCGGGCGTCGGGCGGAAATCACCGTGGTGGCAATCAACGAACTGGCGGATGCTGCAGGCATGGCGCATTTGTTGAAATATGACACCAGCCATGGACGTTTTGCCTGGGATGTTCGTCAGGAACGTGACCAGCTCATCGTTGGCGATGACGCGATCCGCATTCTGCATGAGCGAACGCTCGATGCGCTTCCCTGGCGCGAACTAAGTGTCGACGTTGTGCTGGATTGTACGGGGGTCTTCGGCAACCGCGAACACGGCGAGGCGCATATTGCCGCTGGTGCAAAAAAAGTGCTCTTTTCACATCCTGGTAGTCACGACATCGACGCAACCGTTGTGTATGGCGTTAATCAGGATCAGCTGCGCGCTGAACACCGGATCGTTTCCAACGCCTCCTGCACCACGAATTGCATAATACCCGTCATAAAATTGCTGGATGATGCTTACGGCATTGAGTCTGGTACCGTCACCACGATCCACTCAGCGATGCACGATCAGCAGGTTATTGATGCCTATCATCCTGACCTGCGTCGCACGCGAGCGGCCAGCCAGTCTATTATTCCGGTTGATACCAAACTGGCGGCGGGCATCACGCGAATTTTCCCGCAGTTTAACGATCGTTTTGAAGCGATTGCGGTGCGTGTACCGACCATAAATGTGACGGCGATCGACTTAAGCGTGACGGTGAAAAAACCAGTAAAAGCCAGTGAAGTCAACCAGTTGCTGCAAAAAGCAGCACAAGGTGCATTTCATGGTATAGTTGACTATACGGAATTACCGTTGGTCTCTGTAGATTTTAACCACGACCCGCACAGCGCCATCGTTGATGGTACGCAAACGCGCGTGAGTGGCGCTCACCTGATCAAAACGCTGGTCTGGTGTGATAATGAATGGGGCTTTGCTAACCGTATGCTCGACACAACGTTAGCGATGGCTGCTATTGGTTTCAGGCTCGACGCTTGAGCGTCGACAAAACTTTATGAATCAACGAGAGGATTCACCATGTCTGTAATTAAGATGACCGATCTGGATCTGGCTGGTAAACGCGTTTTTATCCGTGCGGACCTGAACGTACCAGTTAAAGAAGGGAAAGTAACCAGCGATGCGCGTATCCGTGCTTCCCTGCCGACCATCGAACTGGCCCTGAAACAGGGTGCTAAAGTGATGGTAACTTCCCACCTGGGTCGTCCTACCGAAGGCGAGTACAACGAAGAATTCTCTCTGCTGCCGGTTGTTAACTACCTGAAAGACAAACTGTCTGCTCCGGTTCGCCTGGTAAAAGATTACCTGGACGGCGTTGAAGTCGCTGCCGGTGAACTGGTTGTTCTGGAAAACGTTCGCTTCAACAAGGGCGAGAAGAAAGATGACGAAGCGCTGTCCAAAAAATACGCTGCGCTGTGCGACGTATTCGTAATGGACGCTTTCGGTACCGCTCACCGTGCGCAGGCTTCTACCCACGGTATCGGTAAATTCGCCGACGTAGCTTGCGCTGGTCCGCTGCTGGCTGCTGAGCTGGATGCGCTGGGTAAAGCGCTGAAAGAACCTGCTCGTCCGATGGTGGCTATCGTTGGTGGTTCTAAAGTTTCTACCAAACTGACCGTTCTGGACTCTCTGTCAAAAATCGCTGACCAGCTGATCGTTGGTGGTGGTATCGCGAACACCTTCGTTGCTGCTCAAGGCCACAACGTCGGCAAATCCCTGTACGAAGCTGACCTGGTTGATGAAGCTAAGCGTCTGTTGACGACTTGCGATATCCCGGTCCCGACTGACGTTCGCGTAGCGACAGAATTCTCTGAAACTGCACCGGCTACGCTTAAATCCGTTAGCGATGTAAAAGAAGACGAGCAGATCCTGGATATCGGCGACGCTTCTGCACAGCAGCTGGCTGACATTCTGAAGAATGCGAAAACCATTCTGTGGAACGGCCCGGTTGGCGTGTTCGAATTCCCGAACTTCCGCAAAGGTACTGAAATCGTTGCTAATGCTATCGCAGACAGCGAAGCATTCTCTATCGCAGGCGGCGGTGACACCCTGGCAGCAATCGACCTGTTCGGCATTGCTGACAAAATCTCCTACATCTCTACTGGCGGCGGCGCATTCCTCGAATTCGTGGAAGGCAAAGTACTGCCAGCAGTAGCCATGCTCGAAGAGCGTGCTAAAAAGTAAGACATTGATGGGCAGGGAAACCTGCCCAATTATTAGCGCGCTGTCGAGCGCGCCCCCTTTCCAAGGCCGAAGATACAGGACTCGCAACATGTCTAAAATTTTTGATTTCGTAAAACCAGGCGTAATCACTGGTGATGACGTACAGAAAGTTTTCCAGGTAGCTAAAGAAAACAACTTTGCTCTGCCAGCTGTTAACTGCGTTGGTACCGACTCCATCAACGCCGTTCTGGAAACCGCTGCAAAAGTTAAAGCGCCGGTCATCGTCCAGTTCTCCAACGGTGGTGCTTCTTTCATCGCGGGTAAAGGCGTGAAGTCTGACGTTCCTCAGGGCGCTGCAATCCTGGGTGCTATCTCTGGTGCGCATCACGTTCACCAGATGGCTGAACACTATGGTGTTCCGGTTATCCTGCACACTGACCACTGCGCGAAGAAACTGCTGCCGTGGATCGACGGTCTGCTGGACGCGGGTGAAAAACACTTCGCAGCAACGGGCAAACCGCTGTTCTCTTCTCACATGATCGACCTGTCTGAAGAGTCTCTGGAAGAGAACATCGAAATCTGCTCCAAATACCTGGCGCGCATGTCCAAAATGGGCATGACTCTGGAAATCGAACTGGGTTGCACCGGTGGTGAAGAAGACGGCGTGGACAACAGCCACATGGACGCTTCTGCACTGTACACCCAACCGGAAGACGTTGACTACGCATACACCGAGCTGAGCAAAATCAGCCCGCGTTTCACCATCGCAGCGTCCTTCGGTAACGTACACGGCGTTTACAAGCCGGGTAACGTAGTTCTGACCCCGACCATCCTGCGCGACTCTCAGGACTATGTTTCTAAGAAACATAACCTGCCGCATAACAGCCTGAACTTCGTCTTCCACGGTGGTTCCGGTTCTACTGCTCAGGAAATCAAAGACTCCGTAAGCTACGGCGTAGTGAAAATGAACATCGATACCGATACCCAATGGGCTACCTGGGAAGGCGTTCTGAACTACTACAAAGCAAACGAAGCTTACCTGCAGGGTCAGTTGGGCAACCCGAAAGGCGAAGATCAGCCGAACAAGAAATACTACGATCCGCGCGTATGGCTGCGTGCTGGTCAGGCAACTATGATCACCCGTCTGGAACAGGCTTTCAAAGAACTGAACGCGGTTGACGTTCTGTAATTTACGCCGTCCAACGTGACATGAGGCCCGCAAATGCGGGCCTTTTTTATTGCCATTTCAATGTGCTGCTGACAGAGAATTCTGTGATCTGTTTGGCAAAATCTGAGTTTATTGTTTACCCTTGTCAGGTTGCCAGTCCCGTTAGGGCGGCTTTATTTCTCCCGTTTGGGTAAGCAAAAAAGGAATATTGAATGGAAGATTTGAATGTTGTCGACAGCATAAACGGTGCGGGCACCTGGCTGGTCCGCAATCAGGAGCTACTGTTGAGCTATGCCGTCAACATCGTTGCGGCCATCGCGATTGTCATTATCGGTATGATCGTGGCGCGTATCGTATCAAACACCGTTAATCGCCTGATGCTGGCGCGTAAAATTGATGCCACCGTTGCCGACTTTCTTTCTGCACTGGTGCGCTACGGTATTATCGCTTTCACGCTGATTGCCGCGCTGGGTCGCGTTGGGGTGCAAACTGCCTCCGTGATCGCCGTTCTCGGTGCTGCAGGTTTAGCTGTCGGTCTGGCACTGCAAGGGTCGCTGTCCAACCTCGCCGCAGGCGTGCTTCTGGTGATGTTCCGTCCGTTCCGCGCGGGTGAATATGTAGACCTTGGCGGCGTTGCGGGAACCGTGCTTAACGTGCAGATTTTCTCCACAACTATGCGTACCGTAGACGGTAAGATTGTGGTGATCCCAAACGGTAAAATCATTGCCGGGAACATCATTAACTTCTCTCGCGAGCCGGTCCGTCGTAACGAATTTATTATCGGCGTGGCCTACGACTCCGATATCGATCAGGTGAAAAAAATCCTCACTGATATCATCCAGTCTGAAGATCGCATCCTAAAAGACCGTGAAATGACGGTACGCCTGAATGAGCTGGGCGCTTCCTCGATTAATTTCGTCGTACGCGTCTGGAGCAACAGCAGCGATCTGCAAAGCGTCTACTGGGATGTACTGGAGCGTATTAAGCGCGAGTTTGACGCCAACGGTATCAGCTTCCCGTACCCGCAGATGGATGTGAACTTTAAACGCGTGAAAGAAAACGCGACCGAGTAACTTCAGCTAAAAACGCCCGCCAGAGAGAGGCGGGCGTTGATTTATCTCGTCTTGTTAAGAATTGCGCTGACACCCTGCATCAGCTCGCCAACATCGTTTATTCCTTTACTTTCCTGTTGGGCAATCCATTCGGCCTGAACGTGCTGATAACCGGTAGCGGCTTGCCACGCATTCAGCTCGCTGTTGCTCAGGTAATGAACGTGTGCACCCTCTTTTGCCATCTTTTTCGCCATTGCGGTCAGGCTTGCGTCCTGCACTGCGCCAATACGTTTTTGCGTCATGGCGGCGGCCCGATTGATGGCTGCGCGATCTTTCACGTCCAGGCTATCCCAGACGTCTTTATTAATCACCAGAAGATAAACGTGTCCGAGCCAGAGCGAAGGGGAGAGCTGAATATAGGGGGCCGCCCGCTGGGCATGGATATCATCTCCGCTGTCGAGGTTAACCATCAGGCCGTCAAGCTGTCCGGTCTGAAGCGCATCGGTAATTTTTTCATTCCATGGCATGCTGACCGGCACGCCGCCCGCGTTGCGTAAAAATGATTGATGCCAAAAGCTGGCGGTCCGCCATTGGCTTGCATTCAGCTGTGCCAAATCGACGTTCGGCCTGGTAGTAAAAAATCCAACCGGATAGCCGAGGAAAAACTGAAGATTCACCAGATTGTTGTTTTCCAGCTCGCGACCAAACTGGCGATACTCGCGGAAAATCCGCTGAAAGGCGTTAACCTGCGCTTCACCACGGCCCGGTCCGAGGGGGAAGCTCTTAAAAATCTGGTGTCGCGGCAGTTGTTCGGGCGTGTACTCAGGGACCACGATCCCCATATCCGCCACGCTGCCCTGGCCGATCGTTTTTAAGGCGTCATAGCTGGTGGACAGCTCGCCGTTCCAGTGAGCGTCGATTTTCAAACGTCCAAGCGACTCTTGTTCGATCGCACGAAAAAAAGTCTCTTTTATGAGCCGGGTACGCATGTTGCCATATGGCTCGTGATCGGTATAGCGCAGCGTTCTGTCTGCGCTGGCGACAGTGGGCCACAAACTGGTAACTATCAGCGAGGCACAGAAGAGAAAAATGTTCGCGTTATGCTTCATACCCATTCCTTTGGTATAGACAGATTTATCTTTCAGCATACCCCGGGTAACGCACAATCGCTATTGTCAGAGACTGAATATGGAGGGGAGTGTGCACGGTATTATTAATAATGCTAATTACTGATTAATATTATCCATTTCCTCTAATGAATCCCGCGCAGTATAGTCTGCCCACAAGACAATTATGTGAGATGTTTTACATGTTATCCTACTATTTTCAAGGGCTTGCGCTTGGTGCAGCCATGATACTTCCGCTTGGTCCACAAAATGCCTTCGTGATGAATCAGGGGATCCGTCGTCAGTATCACATCATGATTGCTTTACTCTGCGCCATCAGCGATTTAGTGCTGATTTGCGCGGGTATCTTCGGCGGTAGCGCCTTGCTGATGCAGTCGCCATGGCTGATGGCGCTGGTCACCTGGGGCGGGGTCGCATTTTTACTCTGGTACGGATTCGGTGCGCTAAAAACGGCGATGAGCAGTAATCTGGAACTGGCCAGCGCCGAGGTGATGAAGCAGGGGCGCTGGAAAATCATCGCCACTATGCTGGCGGTGACATGGCTCAACCCACATGTTTACCTGGATACCTTTGTGGTGCTCGGGAGTCTGGGGGGACAACTGGACGTTGAGCCTAAACGCTGGTTTGCACTGGGAACCGTCAGCGCTTCGTTCCTGTGGTTCTTCGGTCTGGCATTGCTGGCGGCCTGGCTGGCACCGCGTCTGCGAACTGCGAAAGCACAGCGCATCATCAATACGCTGGTAGGATTAGTGATGTGGTTTATCGCTTTTCAGCTGGCAAAAGAAGGTGTTGCGCACGTTCAAGCGCTGTTCAACTAAGTGTTGTCTGATGGACAACGCAGCGAGATCGGCTAAGCTTGCCTGCATATGCCCTGAGTTTTGGGGTAATTAATGAAACATGGAGGAACGACCGTGAAGTTCAAAATAATGGCCCTGGCGGCATTAGTCGGATTCAGCGCACTATCGGTACAGGCAAATGAGTTGCCAAATGGACCGCACATCGTGACTTCCGGAACGGCAAGCGTAGATGCAACACCAGACATCGCCACCCTGGCGATTGAAGTGAACGTTGCTGCAAAGGATGCGGCTTCCGCGAAGAAGCAGGCCGATGAGCGCGTGGCGCAATATCTGTCTTTCCTTGAACAGAACCAGATAGCGAAGAAAGACATTAGCGCTGCAAACTTGCGTACGCAGCCGGACTACGACTACCAGAACGGCAAAAGCATCCTCAAAGGTTATCGTGCAGTGCGCACCGTTGAAGTCACGCTGCGTCAGTTGGACAAACTCAACGCTCTGCTTGATGGCGCGCTGAAGGCCGGTCTGAATGAGATTCGTTCGGTATCGCTGGGCGTTGCCCAGCCGGATGCTTACAAAGACAAAGCGCGTAAAGCGGCGATTGATGATGCGGTTCATCAGGCTGAACAGCTGGCCGCGGGCTTTAATAGCAAACTGGGTCCCGTTTACAGTGTGCGTTACCACGTTTCCAATTATCAACCGAGCCCGATGGTACGGATGATGAAAGCAGATGCAGCGCCTGCAACCTCCGCTCAGGAAACCTACGAACAGCCGGTTATTCAGTTTGACGATCAGGTTGATGTCGTCTTCCAGATAGAGCCTACAGTAACCAATAAGTAGTCTTGATATAGGCGTAAGTCGCCATCCGGCAAGTTTTTAGCCTGATGGCGATGCTTACGCGTCTCATCAGGCCGACAAAACATTCCAGCCGGTTTTTTCTGTGAGCAACTGTAAAAATGAGACCTCACATTCAGTCTTTTTTTTCGTGGTAATGAGGATAGGCCATAGCGATTTTTAAGGGGACGCTATGGATATTTTTATCTCGAAAAAGATGCGTAATTTCATTCTGCTGGCGCAAACCAATAACATCGCCAGAGCGGCAGAAAAAATACATATGACCGCATCGCCTTTCGGTAAAAGCATTGCTGCACTGGAAGATCAAATCGGCTATACGCTGTTTACCCGTAAAGATAACAACATCAGCCTGAATAAAGCCGGACAGGAGCTGTATCAGAAGCTGTTTCCCGTCTATCAGCGCCTCTCTGCCATTGATAATGAAATCCATAACGCCTCTTGTCGCTCGCGGGAAATCGTCATCGGTATCGATAATACTTATCCAACGATTATTTTTGACCAGTTGATTAGCCTTGGCGATAAATATGACGGCGTGACGGCCCAGGCCGTTGAATTCAGTGAGAATGGGGTGATTGATAATCTGTTCGACCGCAAACTGGATTTCATTATCTCGCCACAGCACGTTTCTCCCCGCGTACAGGAGTTGGAAAATCTGGCGATCAGCGAACTGCCTCCGCTACGTCTGGGGTTTCTCGTTTCCCGGCGCTACGAAGAGAAACAGCCGCAGGATCTGCTGCGCGAGCTACCCTGGCTGCAAATGCGCTTCCAGAATCGCGCCAACTTTGAGGCAATGCTGGATGCTTATATGCGGCCCTGCGGGATCAATCCGACGATTATCTACCGTCCGTACAGCTTTATGGCCAAGATTAGCGCGGTGGAGCGCGGGCAGTTTTTGACGGTGATCCCTCATTTTGCCTGGCGGCTGGTGAATCCGTCGACGCTAAAGTATTTCGACGCGCCCGGCAGCCCCATGTATATGCAGGAGTTTCTCTATTCTCTGAAAAATCATCGCTATACCGGCACCATGCTCCAGCATATTGCTGAAGATCGTGACGGTACGGCAAGTTAACCGAGCATCGATCCTGTCTCGAGAAGGTTGCGATGCAGATCGAACGCATGGCTGAGATCGTGATGGATATGCCCGCCGGGCGCTTTTTCCAGATAGCGGTGCAGGTAGTCCCGGTAAAGGGGATGCGCACAGTTATCGATAATCGTGTGCGCCCGCTGCATCGGAGATAACCCACGCAGATCGGCAATCCCTTGTTCGGTCACGATCACTTTAACGCTATGTTCGCTGTGGTCGACATGGCTGCACATCGGCACGATGGTTGAGATTTTCCCGCCTTTGGCAATCGACGGCGCCATAAAGATAGACAGGTAGGCGTTGCGCTCGAAATCCCCGCTGCCGCCGATCCCGTTCATCAGGTTCACGCCCGCAACGTGCGTGGAATTGGCATGGCCGTAGATATCAAACTCTAGCCCAACGTTGAGTGCAATGACCCCCAGCCGGCGGATGATTTCCGGGTTATTGGAGATCTCCTGCGGGCGCAGCACAATTCGGCTGGCGAAGAAGTCCATGTTGTCGTAAATCTTCTGTAGTGACGGGGCTGAGATGGTCAGGCTGGAGGCGCTGGCACCGGTGATCTTGCCCGTTTCCAGCAGATGCACCACCGATTCCTGTAACACCTCTGAATACATCATAAAGGGCGGGATATCCGGATTCTCTCCCAGTCTCGCCATTACCGCGTTATTGATATTGCCCACGCCGCTTTGTAAGGGCAGAAACTCTGCTGGAATGCGTTTGTGCGCCATTTCTGCCAGTAGAAAAGTGACTACGTTATCGGCAATTTGTTGGCTGACCGGATTGGTTTTATCCGACACATTCCCGGCATCGGGCAGCTCGGTATCCACCACCGCGACCACTTTCCTGGGGTCTATCTGCACGCACTGACTGCCCACGCGATCCATGGTATGAAATATGGGCACGCTGTTACGCCGCGGCGGTGCGCCGGGTATTACGATGTCGGCAAACTCAGCCACGCGTGGATTATGGTAATGATTCAACTCGATAATCACCTTTTTCGCCCGCAGCAGCCAGGTGGGTGCATTGCCAATACCGCTGGAAAGCCAAATCCGGCCATCCGGCGCAATGGCGGAAGCTTCAATGACGGCAACATCGATATCGCCAAAAAAGCCGTAATTAACCATCTGCGCGACTTCGCTCAAATGGAGATCGACAAACCTCACCTGGCCCTGGTTAATTTTCTCGCGCAGGCCAGATGAGGTTTGATAAGGCGCACGCCAGGAAACGGCATCCGCCGCGGATAGTGCATCATCAGCGGCGGCGCCAATTGACGCCCCGGTCAGCAGGCGGATCTGAAAAGGCTGCCCGTCCTGATGCCGTTCGCAGGCGCGTTGGGCAATTGCGGTGGGTAACGCTTTTGGCGAACCCGCGGGGGTAAAGCCGCTGAACGCCACCATATCATCGTGCTGGATAATTTCTGCCGCCTGTTCGGCGCTCATCCGTTTCATGGCCGTCTCCTTCGTCGGACGTGATTAATGGCCAACAAAATTAGGTTTACGTTTTTCCATAAACGCGTTCATCCCTTCCTGATAATCCTCGCTGTCATACACCGCGCGGCGCATGCCCTGAATGCGCTCGAATTCGTCAGAGTTCATGGTGTGTGCTTCGCCCAACACGCGCAGTTCTTCTTTGATGACGGCGATTGCCAGCGGCGCTTTTTCCGAGATGTGATGCGCCATTTGCAGGGTGAAATCTTCCAGTTCCTCGGTTGGAACGACATGGTTGAGGATCCCGACCGCCATGGCGCGTTGAGCGGTGATGGGCGAGGCGGTAAAAATCAGCTCCTTAACGATGTGAAAACCAGCGTCGCGGGTCAGGTTGTGGATGCCCACCAGGTTATAGGGCACGCCGAGGTTGACCGGGGTCATGGAGAAGGTAGACGTACTGGCTGCGATGATCAGATCGGAACTCATGATCATCTCAAACGCGCCGCCCCAGACGCTGCCTTCAACCATGGAGATCACCGGCTTCGGATATTTTTGGATCATACGAGTTATCTGACGCAGCGGATCGTCATAAGAGAGCGGATCGCGACGTCCGGTGGGGAGTTCATGAATATCATGCCCGGCAGAGAACACTTTGGCCCCGCTCGGGGCGCGCAGAATGATGCAGCGAATGTCCGGACGATTGAGGTCGTTCAGCGCCTGCATCAGATCGTCAATAAACACTTTGCTCAGGGCATTGAGCTTGCGGGCGTAATTGAACTCAATGACCGCGACTTTCTGGATGATGACCACGTTGACGTATTGATAAGACATAATGTTCTCTTTATTGAAAGTAATGATGCTGGATAAATTCGCTGATGTGCCGCAGGCCGGTGCGCGGCGAAAGATCATTGTTTTTGACGGCCAGCAGCGTCTGCTGGAAATACTGGTCGAAATCAGCCCGGGCAAACAGCAGATGCAGGGCTTCTTCTTCAGCCTGCTTGTGTAGCCATTCCACCGCCTGCTGCTGGCGGACTTTTTCCAGTCGACCGCTGGCGGTAAGGCACGTTTTAAAGTCGGTTATCGCCTGCCAAACCTCCTCAATGCCGCGTTTTTCCAGGGCGCTACAGGTCAGAACCTGCGGCTGCCACTCGTCATATTTGCGGCGCAGAATATGCAGGGCGGATTCGTACATATGGCGGGCGATGGCAACGCTGGTACGGTTATCACCGTCGTCCTTGTTGATGACGACCAGATCCGCCATCTCCATCAGGCCTTTTTTGATGCCCTGCAAATCGTCGCCACCGCCGGCGATTTGCAGTGAGAGAAAGCAATCCACCATGCCTGCGACTTCGGTTTCTGACTGTCCAACGCCGACGGTTTCCACAATCACCACGTTGAAGCCCGCGGCCTCGCACAGCAGCATTAATTCGCGGGCGCGCTGGCTGGCGCCGCCTAAATGACCGCTGGAAGGAACCGGACGTATAAACGCAGATTCTGCGCGAGCCAGTTCCGTCATGCGGGTTTTATCACCAAGAATGCTGCCGCCGCTAACCGGGCTGCTGGGATCGACGGCGATCACCGCTACCCGTAACCCGCGGCGAATTAACAGCATGCCGAATGCTTCCAGAAATGTGCTTTTACCCGCGCCCGGCGTGCCGGTGATCCCCAGACGCAGGGCGTTACCGGTGAACGGCATAATCGCGTCCAGCAATTGCGTACTCAGCGGCTGGTGGCGCGGGTGATTGCTTTCGACCAGCGTCATCGCCTGGGCGAGCGTAGCCCGTTCACCGAGTCGCAAGCGGCGGACGGTATCCTCAAGCGTGGCGGCGTTAATCATGATGCTGACTGATACGGGTTAACACATCGCGGACGCTGTCGAGCATTGGCGTGCCTGGGCCATAAATGGCTGCCACGCCATGCTCGTGCAGGAAAGCGTAATCCTGTGGCGGAATAACCCCACCGGCGACGACGCAAATGTCTTCGCGTCCCCAGCCTTTGAGCGCGGTGACCAGCTCCGGGATCAATGTCTTATGACCCGCCGCCAGCGATGATGCGCCAACGACATGCACATCGTTTTCTACCGCCAGACGGGCAATTTCCTCCGGTGTGGAGAACATCGGGCTGAGATCGACATCAAAGCCGAGATCGGAGTAGGCGCTGGCGATCACTTTTGCGCCGCGATCGTGGCCGTCCTGACCCATCTTGGCGATCAGAATACGCGGGCGGCGGCCATTTTCTGCGAGGAACTGTTCGGTTTGCGCAACAATGGCATCGAACTCATCGGCGGATTTGTTGGACTGGTGATAGCTTTGCGCAATCACCCCGGTAACACACTGGCTGGGAACCAGATAACGGTCAAAGGCGGCCTCGAGCGCATCGGAGATTTCGCCGAGCGTGGCGCGAACGCGGGCGGCGTTGACGGCGGCTGCCAGCAGATTTTCATTCTGTTGCGCGGCGTGGGTCAGCGCGGATAGCGCGGCTTTAACCGCATCATTGTCGCGGGTGGCGCGGATATGCTGCAGTGAGGCAATCTGCTCGTTGCGCACCTTCACGTTGTCGATCTCCAGCACCGACGTGTCGTCTTCTTTATCCAGCTTGTATTTGTTCACCCCGACGATAACGCGCTTACCCTGGTCGATCAGCGACTGTTCGCGCGCGGACGCTTCTTCGATCATCCGTTTAGGAAGCCCGGCTTCAATCGCCTTCGCCATGCCGCCTGCCTCATCAATCTGCTTGATGATCGTGCGCGCCTGCTTCACGATTTGATCGGTGAGTGATTCGACGTAATACGATCCGGCCAGCGGATCGACGGTGCGGCAGATCTCTGATTCTTCCTGAATGATGATCTGCGTATTACGCGCAATACGGGCTGAGAAATCGGTGGGCAGACCGAGCGCTTCATCAAAAGCGTTGGTATGCAGAGACTGAGTGCCGCCAAGCGTAGCGCCGAGCGCCTCAATGGTGGTTCGTACCACGTTGTTGTACGGGTCCTGCTCGGTCAGGCTCCAGCCTGAGGTCTGGCAGTGGGTACGCAGAGCGAGAGATTTCGGGTTGGTCGCGCCAAAACTGCTGACCGCTTCGCTCCACAGATACCGTGCAGCGCGCAGCATGGCGACGTTCATAAACAGATCCATGCCGATGCCGAAGAAGAATGACAGGCGCGGGGCGAAGTCATCAATTTTCAGTCCGGCGGAAAGCGCGGCCTTGATGTATTCAATACCGTCTGCCAGCGTAAACGCCACCTGCTGTACGCAGTTTGCCCCGGCTTCACCCATGTGATAGCCGCTGATGCTGATGGTGTTAAAGCGCGGCATGTTGCCTGAGCACCAGGCGATGATGTCGGCGATAATGCGCATGGAGGGTTTTGGCGGATAAATGTAGGTGTTGCGGCACAAGTACTCTTTCAGAATATCGTTCTGAATGGTCCCGGTGAGCTGTTCCGGCGTCACGCCTTGCTCCTGCGCCGCGACGATATAAAACGCCAGTACCGGCAGCACCGCGCCGTTCATGGTCATCGATACCGACATCTTATCCAGCGGGATCTGGTCGAACAGCACCTTCATATCTTCGACGGTATCGATCGCCACGCCGGCTTTGCCGACGTCGCCCGCTACGCGCGGGTTGTCTGAGTCATAGCCACGATGAGTGGCAAGGTCAAAGGCAACGGAAAGCCCTTTTTGCCCTGCGGCGAGGTTACGGCGGTAAAAGGCGTTGGACTCTTTGGCGGTAGAGAAACCGGCGTATTGGCGAATCGTCCACGGCTGCGCGGTGTACATAGTGGCGCGCGGGCCACGCACGTAAGGCGGCAGGCCGGGCAGGGTGCCCGTGACTTCCAGATTATCGAGATCCGCTTCAGTGTACAGCGGCTTGATGGCAATCCCTTCCGCCGTCTGTCTTTCCAGCGACTCAACGGTTTTTTCCCGTCGACTGAGTTCTTTATTGGCGAGTGTTTGCCACTCCTGCACGTTTGCCATTTTTTGCTCCGTATTACGCAATAAGTTGAATCTTTGCGAATACGGTGTGCTTTTTCATTTGGCTTGTCGCCAGCAAAAAATAGCCAACAGGACGTCGTTTTTTGCCGTGTGGCGTGTTTTATTTTGTGATGTATTTCAAAGACGTGGCGGGAATAGCATGAAATGAGGGGAAAGGCTTGTAGGCCGGATAAAGCGTTACGCCGCTATCCGGCCTCTGTTCGAGGAATTAATCCTGACGCAGTACGTTGTGGCCATAGGCCAGCAGCGCGTCGGTGACGTTGCGCATCATGCGGCTTTCTGGTGCAAAACGGTGCCAGTACAGCATCCGACGCTGGAACAGGCCTGGCGTTAAGTCGATAAGCTCACCGCTTTCCAGCTCTTTCTCAATCTGTAAGTGTGGGATCATGCAGCAGGTTGTTCCCTGACGGGCTAACTGGACGAAGGCTTCAGACGAGTTAACGATATGGCACGGTACGCTGCCCGGCGGCAGGTCGAAGTTTTGTTGCAAGAACGCCTGGTGCATATCATCAAGATGGTCAAACGCGACCGCCGGGGCTTTCAGCAGGGCGGAACGGGTGACGCCGTTTGGGAAATAACGCTCGGCGAAAGGTTTAGAGCCAACAAACAGGTAGTCCAGCGCGCCCAGTTTATCCACCAGACAGCTTGGCAGCGCCTGATGTTGAATACTCACCGCGCCGACTACTTCACCCCGACGCAGACGTTCCTGGGTTCGGGTTTCATCTTCAACCTGCAGGTTCAGTCGAATCGGTGAATTAGCCAGTACCGGGGCCAGTGCCGGAAGTAACCAGGTCGCCAGACTGTCGGCGTTCACCGCCAGCGAAAGCAGAAGCGGCGTCGAGCCGGTTTGTTCATCGCCCAGCCACTCATCTTCCAGCAGTTCAACCTGGCGCAGAAGCGCCAGTAGTTTCTGTCCCTGTTCCGTTGGGCGCGGCGGTACGGTGCGCACCAGCAGCGGTTGTCCGAACATATTCTCAAGCTGTTTTATGCGCTGTGAAACCGCGGATTGCGTGATGCACAGCTTTTGCGCCGCGCGCTCAAATCCTCGTTCACGAATAACCGCATCCAGTGCTTGTAGTGTTCTGTAGTCCGGACGTTTCATTGCTTTGACGCACTCCTGAAATTTTTGCTTGTTCTGCACTATGACACAATTTTTGATTGGGTAAAGACGAAATCCGCCGCTTGCGAGCGGGTGTGGGGACATTTTTCTGCACAATGTTCTATAATGCGCGTGAATTTTCCCACCATATTCACACCACAGGCGAAACGATCATGACGCAGGATGAACTGAAAAAAGCAGTAGGATGGGCGGCACTTCAGTATGTACAGCCCGGCACCATTGTGGGCGTAGGTACAGGTTCAACAGCCGCACACTTTATTGATGCGCTGGGCACAATGAAAGGTCAGATTGAAGGTGCGGTATCCAGTTCGGACGCATCGACTGAAAAACTCAAAAGCCTTGGCATCCACGTGTTCGATCTTAACGAAGTGGATAGCCTCGGCGTATACGTTGACGGCGCGGATGAAATCAACGGTCACATGCAGATGATCAAGGGCGGCGGCGCAGCGTTGACCCGTGAAAAAATCATTGCTTCCGTGGCGAAGAAATTTATTTGCATCGCGGATGCGTCTAAAGAAGTCGATATTCTCGGCAACTTCCCGCTGCCGGTCGAAGTGATCCCAATGGCGCGCAGCGCTGTGGCTCGCCAGTTGGTGAAGCTGGGCGGTCGTCCTGAATACCGTCAGGGCGTCGTGACGGACAACGGCAACGTGATCCTCGATGTGCACGGTCTGGAGATCCTCGACGCCATCGCGCTGGAAAATGCCATCAATGCGATTCCAGGTGTGGTAACCGTCGGCCTGTTTGCCAACCGTGGCGCGGATGTCGCGCTGATCGGTACGCCTGACGGCGTGAAAACTATCGTAAAATGATCTGACGGGAGCGTCTTCTCCCGTTAAAAAAATTTTGGCAGGGCAAATTTGGTGACTTGTGTCACGTTTATAATATTGTCCTGCCGATCTCTCCAAAGAAAAAGTTATCGCCAGTATTTTCCTCTGACATTTCCCGTTGAATGACATTTCTTCAGCACGGCGACGCAAACGTTCATATTGCCGCAATATTATTTTTTGATATGTTGAAGAGACGGATGAAAATCCCACACACAACACATCAGTTTGAACAAAAAAAGACAGGGTCGGGGAAATGGCAAAGGTATCACTGGAGAAAGATAAGATTAAATTTCTGCTGGTTGAAGGCGTGCACCAAAAAGCACTCGAAAGCCTTCGTGCAGCAGGTTATACCAACATCGAGTTTCACAAAGGTGCTCTGGACACTGAACAACTGAAAGAGTCCATCCGTGATGCCCACTTCATTGGCCTGCGATCCCGTACCCATCTGACTGAAGATGTGATTGACGCCGCAGAGAAACTGGTCGCGATTGGCTGCTTCTGCATTGGCACCAACCAGGTTGATCTAAGTGCAGCGGCAAAGCGCGGGATCCCTGTGTTTAACGCACCATTCTCTAACACACGTTCCGTTGCTGAGCTGGTGATTGGCGAACTGCTGCTACTGCTACGTGGCGTACCCGAAGCGAACGCCAAAGCGCACCGCGGCGTGTGGAATAAACTGGCTACCGGCTCTTTTGAAGCGCGTGGTAAAAAACTGGGGATCATCGGCTACGGCCACATTGGTACTCAGTTGGGCATTCTGGCGGAATCGCTCGGGATGCATGTCTTTTTCTATGATATTGAAAATAAACTCCCGCTTGGCAATGCCACGCAGGTACAGCATCTTTCCGACCTGCTCAATATGAGCGACGTGGTGAGTCTGCACGTGCCGGAAAATGCCTCCACCAAAAACCTGATGGGCGCGCGTGAGATTTCGCTGATGAAACCGGGTGCGCTGCTGATTAACGCCGCACGCGGTACGGTTGTTGATATTCCTGCGTTGTGCGACGCGTTAGCGACTAAACATCTGGCGGGGGCTGCAATCGACGTATTCCCAACCGAACCGGCAACTAACAGCGATCCTTTCACTTCGCCGCTGTGTGATTTCGATAACGTGATCCTGACGCCGCACATTGGTGGTTCAACGCTGGAAGCGCAGGAAAACATCGGTCTGGAAGTAGCTGGGAAACTGACCAAGTATTCCGACAACGGGTCTACGCTGTCTGCGGTAAACTTCCCGGAAGTTTCGCTGCCGCTGCACGGTGGTCGTCGTCTGATGCACATTCACGAAAACCGTCCGGGCGTACTGACGGCACTGAACCAGATTTTTGCCGAGCAGGGCGTCAACATTGCCGCGCAGTATCTGCAAACTTCCGCGCAGGTAGGTTATGTGGTTATCGATATTGAAGCGGATGAAGAAGTGGCGGAGAAAGCGCTGCTGGCGATGAAAGCCCTTCCGGGAACCATTCGCGCTCGTCTGCTGTACTGATTTCCTCTACATGGGCAGGCGGTTGACCTGCCCATCTTTCCTCTGATTTCCCTGCCTCAAAATCTCTTTCTGTAACGCATACATTCTGTTTTCGAGCTTTGCCGCAGTTGGCAACTAAAGGCAGCATTGCGTGTTGTACAGCAATAAAAGGAATTTACGATAGGGGCGCAGCATAGCGCTGAAACGGGAAAGCCCCTACCGAAGCAGGGGCTCTAAAAAGGAAAGGGACGATGATGAGATACGTCATCATGCTGCTGATCCTGTTAATCATCGCTTGGCCAGCATATTAACAGAGAGTACGCAGGAGGGAGGTTCGCCTCCCTCACCCTTCACCGAGGAATTTAGGTCAAAAAAACGACGCTGTCAATCGGCAAAAAACGGCTACCACTCCCAGATTTTGGACGGCGTCACCACCGCTGGCAGCGGGATATCCCACTCTTCAACCGGCAATTTTTCTACTAACTGGCAGTCATGCGCGTAGCCCACGGGTTGGATCTTATGCTGTTGCCAGTTTTGTAGCGTGCGGTCATAAAATCCGCCGCCCATGCCCAGGCGTTGCCCGTCCTCATCAAATGCCACTAACGGCGTAATCAGTACGTCCAGCTTTGACAGCGGCAATACGTCGCGTACATCAAGCCGTGGTTCCTGGATCTTTAAGCGATTGGTCACCAGGTCGCTGCGCGGATGATAGTGCAGGAACAGTAAATTACCGGGACTGAAGGGATGAAGAACCGGAAGGTAAACGCGCTTGCCCGCTCGCCACAGTTGATCTATCAGCGGCTGGGTATCGAGTTCGCCATCGAACGAGAGAAATACCGCCACAGTATGCGCGAGTACAACAGGGGGAAAACTGAGCATTCGGGTCGCGGCTTGCTGACCGTATTGTCGTTGCTGTTCAGAGGTCAGCGCGCGACGACGCTGTCGAATCAGTTGACGAATTTCTTGCCGGGATAAAGGGAGTTCAGAAAGTAGTGTCATGGCTGTTGCCAGGTAGAAGGGAATCTCCGAGATGCCGCCGCAGGCTGTAACCCTTGAACCCTTGGTTCAAGGTGAATGCGTCGTCACAGTTTTAAGGCTTCTCGGACGGGCCGAGCATGCTCACCAACCATGGAGCGCCACATTCTTGTGGTATGAAATATCGGCTCAGGGGACTGGCCCGCTTGCAAACATCTCAGAGAAATTTTGTCTTCACGGTCACTCTACCACAGTAAACCGAAAAGTGTTATTCAAAGTTTTGGCCAGTTTTTTCGGTTATGCGACCCTGATCAAGCAACGCCTGTTCGATGGTCTGTTGTAGCATCCGAATACGTTGTTCCATGCTCGCCGCGTACTCACGCGTCTTCGCTTTTTCCTGAGTTAATTCATAGCTGATGTTCAACGCGGCGATGAAAACCAACTGCTCAGTATTTGTGACTCTAGTGCGAACTTTCAGATCTTGCAATCGCTGATTGAGATCGTCCGCAGCCTGATTCAACGCATCCCTTTGTTCAGGCGGGCAATTCACTCGCAGTGAACGGCCAAATATTTGGATATCGACGGGTTGTGCAGACATGCCACCTTCCTGCTGATTGACTGCGCTGCCTTCGTCTCCAGACCTTGGGTCCGCGAAGGGGCGACACTATAGCTACCCTGGTATCAAGATACAAGCCCTTTTCTGGTCCACCAGGGCCCAAAGTGGTAGCATACCATGAATATTCCTCCCTTTGATGACGAATGCTTATGTCTATACAGAACGAAATGCCTGGCTACAACGACGTTAGCCAGTTTTTGAACCAACAAGGGGCTGGATTAACCCCGGCCGAAATGCACGGCTTGATCAGCGGGATGATTTGCGGCGGCAACAACGACAGCTCATGGCAGCCGCTGCTGCACGACCTGACGAACGAAGGTTTGGCCTTCGGTCACGAGCTGGCTCAGGCACTGATGAAAATGCACTCTGCCACCAGCGATGCCCTCGAGGACGACGGCTTCCTTTTTCAGCTTTATCTGCCTGAAGGCGACGACGTTAGCGTGTTTGATCGTGCCGATGCGCTGGCGGGATGGGTAAACCACTTTTTGCTGGGCCTTGGCGTTACGCAGCCAAAGCTCGACAAAGTGACCGGTGAAACCGGTGAAGCGATTGACGACCTGCGCAATATCGCTCAGTTGGGATATGACGAAGACGAAGATCAGGAAGAGTTGGAAATGTCGCTCGAAGAGATTATCGAATACGTGCGCGTAGCCGCCTTGCTGTGTCATGACACGTTTACGCGTCAGCAGCCGACCGCGCCGGAAGTCCGTAAACCGACTCTGCACTAAGAACGAAACGCAAAGGAGAGTGTGATGAGCGAGATATCTCAGCAAGAATTCCAGCGTCGTCGCCAGGCTTTACTGGCACAAATGCAGCCCGGCAGCGCCGCGCTGATTTTTGCCGCGCCTGAAGCGACGCGCAGCGCGGACAGTGAATACCCGTACCGCCAAAGCAGTGATTTCTGGTACTTCACCGGTTTTAACGAACCGGAAGCCGTGCTGGTGCTGATTAAAAGTGATGACACTCATAACCACAGCGTTTTGTTTAATCGGGTTCGCGATCTGACGGCGGAGATCTGGTTTGGCCGCCGTCTGGGCCAGGATGCCGCACCGGCAAAACTCGGCGTTGACCGGGCGCTGGCCTTCAGTGAAATCAACCAACAACTGCACCTGTTGCTCAATGGCCTGGACGCGGTGTACCACGCGCAGGGCGAATATGCCTGGGCAGATGAGATAGTGTGTACGGCGTTGGATAAACTGCGTAAAGGCTCCAGACAAAATCTGCACGCACCCGCCGCGAGCATCGACTGGCGTCCAATGGTCCATGAAATGCGCCTGTTCAAATCACCAGAAGAAATTGCGGTCATGCGTCGTGCCGGAGAGATCAGTGCGCTGGCGCATACGCGCGCGATGGAAAAATGCCGTCCGGGAATGTTTGAATACCAGTTGGAAGGGGAGATTCACCACGAGTTTACTCGCCATGGCGCGCGTTACCCATCCTATAACACGATTGTCGGCAGCGGCGAAAACGGCTGTATTCTCCATTACACCGAAAATGAAAGTGAAATGCGCGATGGCGATCTGGTGTTAATTGACGCCGGGTGTGAATACAAAGGTTATGCGGGCGACATTACGCGTACCTTCCCGGTAAACGGCAAATTTTCCCCTGCTCAGCGTGAAATCTACGACATCGTACTGGAGTCATTAGAGACCAGTCTGCGCCTGTATCGCCCGGGGACGTCCATCCAGGAAGTCACCGGCGAAGTGGTGCGCATCATGATTACGGGTCTGGTGAAGCTTGGCATTTTGCACGGCGAGATCGACCAACTGATTACCGAAAATGCGCATCGCCCATTCTTTATGCATGGTCTTAGCCATTGGCTGGGACTGGATGTGCACGATGTTGGCGTTTATGGTCAGGACCGCTCACGTACTCTCGAGCCAGGAATGGTGCTCACCGTCGAACCGGGGCTGTATATCGCGCCGGACGCCGATGTGCCGCCTGCTTATCGTGGTATCGGCATTCGTATTGAAGATGACATCCTCATCACCGAGGACGGCAATGAGAACCTGACCGCCAGCGTGGTGAAGAAAGCGGATGACATTGAAGCCTTAATGGCTGCGGCGCGACTGCAATGAGCGTGATTATCGTTGGTGGCGGTATGGTCGGTGCGACGCTGGCGCTGGCCATTTCTCAGCTCAGCCACGGGACTCTGCCTGTTCACCTGATAGAAGCGAGCGAACCTGAAACTGACCGCCATCCAGGGTTTGACGCCCGGGCGATCGCGCTGGCGGCAGGGACCTGCCAACAGCTGGCGCGAATTGGCGTATGGCAGGCGATTGCCGATTGCGCAACGGCGATCAAAACGGTTCACGTCAGCGATCGCGGCCATGCCGGATTTGTGACGCTGGATGCGCAGGAATACCGTATTCCGGCGCTGGGCCAGGTGGTAGAACTGCACGATGTCGGGCTGCGTTTGTTTGCGCTGCTGCGTAAAGCGCCGGGCATCACGCTGCACTGCCCCGACCGTGTAGCCAGCGTGTCACGCACGCAGGAACGCGTTGAGGTTACGCTGGAAAATGGCGAGATGATTAATGGTCGCCTGTTGGTGGCCGCCGATGGCACGCGCTCCGCGCTGGCTACCGCCTGCGGCGTTGACTGGCAGCAACAACCCTATGAACAACTGGCGGTGATTGCCAACGTCACGACCTCCGTTGCGCATGACGGGCGAGCGTTTGAACGTTTCACACAATATGGTCCGCTGGCAATGCTACCGATGTCTGATGGTCGCTGCTCGCTGGTGTGGTGCCATCCGCTGGAGCGGCGTGATGAGATTATGGCCTGGTCCGACGAACAATTTTGCCGCGAACTGCAAACTGCGTTTGGCTGGCGGTTGGGGCGTATTACCCAGGCCGGTAAACGCAACGCCTATCCGCTTTCATTAACCTCGGCGCAAAAAGCCATTACCCATCGTACTGTGCTGGTGGGGAACGCAGCACAGACGCTGCATCCCATTGCCGGACAAGGTTTCAACCTTGGTCTGCGCGACGTGATGAGCCTGGCTGAGACGTTGACGCAAGCGCAAAACTGCGCGGAAGATATCGGTGATTATGCGGTGCTGGCACGCTATCAGCAGCGCCGCGAACGCGATCGCGAAACGACGATTGGTGTGACCAACAATTTGGTGTATTTGTTTGCCAATCGCTGGGCCCCACTGGTCGTTGGGCGTAATGTCGGGCTGATGGCGATGGAATTATTCACGCCTGCGCGCGATGCGCTGGCGGAGCGGACCCTCGGTTGGGTTGCGCGATAGATATAACCTGTAGGCCGAATTAAAAAAGCAGGCCTGATTAGCGCAGCGCCATCAGGCAATGTCGCGGAAGTAATGCCGGATGGCGGCTTTGCCTTATCCGGCCTACGGTTTTTGATTGTCCTATTTTCAGGAGCAAACAGTGCAAAGTGTTGATGTAGCAATTGTTGGTGGCGGCATGGTGGGACTGGCGGTTGCCTGCGGCTTGCAGGGCAGCGGGTTGCGCGTTGCAGTGTTAGAACAACATGTTCCGCAGCCTTTGGCGGCGGATGCACCTCCTCAGCTTCGCGTATCGGCCATTAATGCCGCCAGTGAAAAACTGCTTAGCCGACTGGGCGTCTGGTCCGACATTGTTGCCCGTCGCGCTTGTTGCTACCACGGCATGGAAGTCTGGGACAAAGACAGCTTTGGGCGTATTGCGTTTGATGACCAGAGCATGGGTTACAGCCATTTAGGCCACATCGTTGAAAACTCAGAGATCCATTACGCACTCTGGCAAAAAGCGCAGCGTTCAGCGGATATTACGCTGATGGCGCCCGCTGAGTTACAGCAGGTAGCCTGGGGTGAGAATGAGGCATTTCTGTCCCTGAAAGATGGCGCAATGCTGACAGCTCGCCTGGTGGTCGGCGCCGATGGCGCTAACTCCTGGCTGCGCAACAAAGCGGATATTCCGCTCACTTTCTGGGATTACCGTCATCATGCGCTGGTGGCGACTATCCGTACGCAGGAAGCTCACGGCGCGGTTGCGCGGCAGGCGTTTCACGGTGAGGGGATCCTGGCGTTCCTGCCGCTCAGTGACCCGCACCTGTGCTCTATCGTCTGGTCGCTTTCGCCGCAAGAAGCAGAACGCATGCAGCAGGCAAGCGTTGACGAGTTTAATCAGGCGCTGAATATCGCTTTTGATAATCGCCTGGGGCTGTGCAGCCTTGAAAGCGAGCGTCAGGCGTTTCCGCTGACGGGACGCTATGCCCGTCAGTTCGCTGCTCATCGTCTGGCGCTGGTGGGGGATGCGGCGCATACCATCCACCCGCTGGCGGGTCAGGGGGTTAACCTTGGATTTATGGATGCGGCGGAGCTGATCGATGAGCTGAAGCGGCTCCAGCGTCAGGGCAAAGATATTGGTCAGTATCTCTATTTGCGCCGCTACGAGCGCAGCCGTAAGCACAGCGCAGCGATGATGCTGGCCGGTATGCAGGGCTTTCGTGAACTGTTTGCAGGCGAGAATCCGGCGAAAAAACTGCTGCGTGATATTGGTCTGAAACTGGCCGATACCCTGCCAGGCGTAAAACCACAGCTCATCCGCCAGGCGATGGGACTGAACGATCTTCCTGAGTGGTTACGCTAGCGTCCGTAAGGACAATCTTAAGAGTTTGAGACCCGTCACACTTTCCACTCCCGGCCTGCGCGTCGGGGTGCTTCTCTCATTTGAAATAATCTAATTCCACGCCTTTTTTCGCATTAGTTTTTTTAATATTACGTTTTTTTCATAACGCCATTTTTGACAATTTTTCCACATTTAATGTTGGTTGGTGCTGTTAATTCCAGCTTGTATTTATTTTTTATTCTGATTATTTGCCGTATGGATGGACTTTTGTTCTGTCGGTGATTTTGCTGTTTTTGGCCATAAGCTAATGTGATGGTTAATTTTGCCTTATGGTTTAGCGTCTGTTTCGGTGGTAAGTTCAGGACAAAGAGAACGTTTGCGTCGTGGCCCCTGGAGCGGCTGCGGTGCTGGGTTTCGTGGCGAAAATTTCACCGCGAAAGAGTTGGTAGCCCCGCTTATTCAACGAGGAAAAGATGGCTCAACAGACTCCTTTGTACGAACAACACACGCTATGTGGCGCGCGCATGGTAGATTTCCATGGCTGGATGATGCCACTGCATTACGGTTCTCAGCTTGATGAACACCATGCTGTTCGCACCGATGCCGGAATGTTTGATGTGTCACATATGACCATCGTCGACCTGCGCGGTAGCCGCACCCGGGAGTTCTTGCGTTATCTGCTGGCAAACGACGTCGCGAAGCTAACGAAGACGGGTAAAGCCCTCTACTCCGGTATGCTCAACGCTTCGGGCGGCGTGATAGATGACCTGATTGTCTACTACTTCACTGAAGATTTCTTCCGCCTCGTTGTAAACTCCGCCACCCGCGAAAAAGACCTCTCCTGGATTACCCAACACGCTGAACCTTACGCCATCGACATCACCGTTCGAGACGATCTGTCGCTGATTGCGGTGCAGGGTCCAAACGCGCAGGAAAAAGCAGCCACATTGTTTACTGACGAGCAGCGTCAGGCGGTAGAAGGCATGAAGCCGTTCTTCGGCGTTCAGGCGGGTGATTTGTTTATCGCAACCACCGGTTATACCGGCGAAGCAGGCTATGAAATTGCTATGCCGAGTGAAAAGGCGGCAGACTTCTGGCGTGCGCTGGTACAAGCAGGTGTCAAACCTTGCGGTCTTGGCGCGCGCGACACGCTGCGTCTGGAAGCCGGCATGAACCTGTACGGTCAGGAGATGGACGAAGCCATTTCTCCGCTGGCGGCCAACATGGGCTGGACCATCGCGTGGGAACCGACTGACCGCTACTTTATCGGTCGGGAAGCGCTGGAAATGCAGCGTGAAAAAGGCCACGAACAGTTGGTTGGACTGGTGATGACCGAGAAAGGCGTACTGCGTAATGAACTGCCGGTGCGTTTCACTGATGCTTCCGGCAATCAGCAGGAAGGCATTATCACCAGCGGGACATTCTCCCCAACCCTGGGTTACAGCATCGCGCTGGCGCGTGTCCCTGCGGGTATTGGTGAGAATGCGATCGTACAGATCCGTAACCGCGAAATGCCGGTAAAAGTGACTAAACCTGTTTTTGTGCGTAACGGCAAAGCCGTCGCGTAATTCATCCTTTTTTGGAGATTGATTGATGAGCAACGTACCTGCAGAACTGAAATACAGCAAAGAACACGAATGGCTGCGCAAAGAAGCTGACGGCTCTTACACCGTTGGGATCACCGAACATGCTCAGGAGCTGTTAGGTGACATGGTTTTCGTTGACCTGCCCGAAGTTGGCGCAACCGTCAGCGCGGGCGATGACTGCGCCGTTGCGGAATCCGTAAAAGCGGCATCCGATATTTATGCGCCAGTAGGCGGTGAGATTGTTGCGGTTAACGACGCGCTCAGCGACTCCCCGGAACTGGTCAACAGCGAGCCGTATGCAGGGGGCTGGATCTTCAAAATCAAAGCCAGCGATGAAAGCGAAATTGAATCGCTGCTGGATGCGACTGCATATGAAGCTTTGTTAGAAGACGAATAAATACGCTTCATTCTTCACGTTGCAGGTGTGTTGGCTTTCTTGCACACCTCAGTTACTTACTGATGTAAGCTCCTGGGGATGTGCTGCGTCGCCGCCTTCCTGCAACGCGAATTTTTTGCGTATTCAGGTAAGTAGAGACACCTACGATTCACTGCACGTTTCAGGAACCATCGCCCATGACACAGACGTTAAGCCAGCTTGAAAATAGCGGCGCTTTCATTGAACGCCACATCGGACCGGACGCCGCGCAGCAGCAAGAGATGCTGAATGCGGTTGGCGCCGAGTCGTTAAACGCGCTGATCGGCCAGATTGTGCCGAAAGACATTCAGCTCGCAACCCCGCCACAGGTGGGCGAGGCGGCGACCGAATACGCTGCGCTGGCTGAATTAAAAGCCATCGCCGGGCGTAACAAGCGCTTCACGTCCTACATTGGCATGGGCTACACCGCCGTGCAGCTGCCACCGGTTATCCTGCGTAACATGCTGGAAAACCCGGGTTGGTACACCGCCTACACCCCGTATCAACCGGAAGTCTCCCAGGGCCGTCTGGAAGCACTGCTGAACTTCCAGCAGGTGACGCTGGATCTGACCGGCCTGGACATGGCTTCCGCTTCTCTTCTGGATGAAGCTACTGCTGCAGCTGAAGCCATGGCGATGGCCAAACGCGTCAGCAAACTGAAAAACGCCAACCGTTTCTTTGTGGCGGCTGATGTTCATCCGCAAACGCTGGACGTAGTGCGTACTCGTGCGCAAACTTTTGGTTTTGACGTCATTGTTGATGACGCGGCAAAAGCATTGGATCATCAGGATGTGTTCGGCGTGCTGTTGCAGCAGGTTGGCACCACCGGTGAAGTGCACGACTACAGCGCCCTGATGACTGAGCTGAAATCCCGTAAAATAGTGGTCAGCGTCGCTGCCGACTTTATGGCGCTGGTACTGCTGACTGCACCGGGCAAACAAGGCGCGGATATCGTTTTCGGCTCTGCGCAACGCTTCGGCGTACCGATGGGCTACGGCGGCCCGCACGCGGCATTCTTTGCCGCTAAAGACGAATTCAAACGCTCCATGCCAGGCCGTATTATCGGCGTCTCCAAAGATGCAGCGGGTAATACCGCCCTGCGCATGGCGATGCAGACTCGCGAACAGCATATCCGCCGCGAGAAAGCGAACTCCAACATTTGTACCTCGCAGGTTCTGCTGGCCAACATCGCCAGCCTGTATGCCGTTTATCATGGCCCGGTTGGCCTGAAACGTATCGCTAATCGTATCCATCGTTTGACCGATATTCTGGCAGCCGGTCTGCAACAGAAAGGATTGAAGCTGCGTCATGCGCACTACTTTGACACTTTGTGTGTTGAAGTGGCCGATAAGGCTGCGGTACTGGCGCGTGCTGAAGCGGCAGAAATCAACCTGCGTAGCGATATCCATAACGCGGTAGGTATTACGCTCGATGAAACCACCACCCGTGAAAACGTGGTGCAGTTGTTCAATGTTCTGCTGGGAGACAGCCACGGTCTTAACATCGAAACGCTGGACAAAGACGTGGCGCTCGACAGCCGTTCCATTCAGGACAGTATGCTGCGTGATGATGCGCTCCTCAGCCATCCGGTGTTTAATCGCTATCACAGCGAAACCGAGATGATGCGTTACATGCACTCGCTGGAGCGCAAAGATCTGGCCCTGAACCAGGCAATGATCCCGCTGGGATCTTGCACCATGAAGCTGAACGCTGCCGCCGAGATGATCCCTATCACTTGGCCGGAATTCGCTGAACTGCATCCGTTCTGCCCGCCAGAGCAGGCAGAAGGTTATCACCAGATGATCGGCCAGCTTTCCGAATGGCTGGTAAAACTGACCGGTTATGACGCAGTCTGCATGCAGCCGAACTCCGGCGCGCAGGGCGAGTATGCGGGTCTGCTGGCGATTCGCCATTATCACGAAAGCCGTAACGAAGGCCATCGCGATATCTGTCTAATCCCGGCCTCTGCCCACGGTACCAACCCGGCCTCCGCACAGATGGCGGGTATGCAGGTAGTGGTTGTCGCCTGTGATAAAAACGGCAACATCGATCTTGGCGATCTGCGTGAAAAAGCGGCGCAGGCGGGTGAAAACCTCTCCTGTATCATGGTGACCTATCCCTCTACTCATGGCGTGTATGAAGAAACGATCCGTGAAGTGTGCGACGTTGTGCACCAGTTTGGCGGCCAGGTTTATCTTGATGGCGCGAACATGAATGCTCAGGTTGGGATCACCACACCGGGCTTTATCGGTGCCGATGTCTCACACCTTAACCTGCATAAAACATTCTGCATTCCGCACGGCGGCGGCGGCCCAGGTATGGGACCAATCGGTGTTAAATCGCATCTGGCGCCGTTCGTGCCGGGTCATAGCGTAGTACAGATTGAAGGGATGCTCACCCGTCAGGGCGCGGTTTCTGCGGCACCGTTCGGTAGCGCATCCATTCTGCCGATCAGCTGGATGTACATCCGTATGATGGGCGCAGAAGGTCTGAAGCAGGCAAGCCAGGTGGCGATCCTTAACGCTAACTATATTGCCAGCCGTCTGAAAGATGCCTATCCGGTGCTGTATACCGGTCGCGATGGTCGCGTGGCACATGAATGTATTCTCGACATTCGCCCACTGAAAGAAGAGACCGGCATCAGCGAACTGGATATTGCCAAGCGTCTGATCGATTACGGTTTCCATGCGCCGACCATGTCGTTCCCGGTAGCGGGTACGCTGATGGTGGAACCGACTGAATCGGAAAGCAAAGTGGAACTGGATCGCTTTATCAATGCGATGCTGGCAATCCGCGCAGAGATCGATCGCGTGAAAGCCGGTGAATGGTCGCTTACAGATAACCCGCTGGTTAACTCCCCGCACACGCAAAATGAGCTGGTCGCAGAGTGGAATCACGGTTACAGCCGCGAAATCGCCGTCTTCCCGGCGGGCGTAGCGAACAAATACTGGCCGACCGTGAAACGCCTTGATGACGTTTACGGTGACCGTAACCTGTTCTGCTCCTGCGTGCCGCTGAGCGATTATCAGTAATCGACTGATTCAGCTATCTTTTAAAGGCGCTTCGGCGCCTTTATTTTTGGGGAGAATAGTGATGGCTATAGCACTGGTTACGGGGGGCAGTCGCGGTATTGGCCGGGCAACCGCGCTGCAGTTAGCGCTAGAGGGTTACACGGTCGCCGTTAACTTTCATCACAATATTCGTGCGGCAACGGAGGTGGTGAACAATATCGCCGCTGCGGGAGGAAAGGCGTTTGCTCTGCGGGCAGATATCAGCGATGAAAGCCAGGTCGGGGCGATGTTTGAGTCCATTGACCGCGAGGGTGAGCCGCTGACTGCTCTGGTGAACAATGCCGGGATTTTGTTTGAACAGAGCACGGTGGAAAGCCTAACCGCTGAGCGTATTAATCGCGTCCTGGCGACTAATGTTACCGGCTATTTTCTGTGTTGTCGGGAAGCGGTAAAGCGTATGTCGTTTAAGCACGGCGGTCAGGGCGGGGCGATTGTGAATGTCTCTTCGGCGGCGTCACGGCTTGGCGCCCCGTTCGAATACGTTGATTATGCAGCCTCAAAAGGTGCGGTGGACACGCTTACCACCGGCCTCGCGTTGGAGGTTGCGGCGCAGGGGATACGCGTGAACTGCGTGCGACCCGGTCTTATCTACACGGAAATGCATGCGTCAGGCGGTGAGCCGGGAAGGGTGGATCGCGTGAAATCCATGTTGCCTATGCAGCGCGGCGGACAGCCGGAAGAGGTCGCGCAGGCGATAACCTGGCTGCTGAGTGAGAAGGCGTCTTACGTCACGGGCAGTTTTTTGGAGCTGGCCGGCGGGAAGTAATGCGTTGCTTGCCGGATGGCGGCGTAAATGTCTGCTCTGGTCTACAGGTTCAGTTCCCGTAAACCGGATAAGCGCAGCGCCATCCGGCAAAAAATTACAGATTCTCGCCGTTGCTGGCAATCACCGCTTTATACCACTCAAAACTTTTCTTACGCGAACGCGACATATCGCCGGTGCCGTCGTCGTGTTTGTTCACGTAGATAAAACCGTAGCGTTTGCTGTACTGGCCGGTGGTGAACGAGACGCAGTCGATGCAGCCCCACGGCGTGTAGCCCATCAGATCTACGCCGTCATACGTTACCGCTTTTATCATCTCTTCGACGTGGGCGCGCAGATAGTCGATGCGGTAGTCGTCGTGGATGCTGCCGTCTTCTTCCACTTTGTCGTAAGCGCCAAATCCATTTTCAACGATAAACAACGGCTTCTGATAACGCTCGTACAGTTCGCATAAGGCGTAACGCAGGCCGACCGGATCAATCTGCCAGCCCCAGTCGGATGCTTTGACGTGCGGGTTCGGCACGCTGCCCTCAAAACCGGAAATTGCATCGCCGCTACCACCTTCCGCTTTTACCGCGTTGGTCATGTAGTAGCTAAATCCGAGATAGTCGCAGGTACCTTCACGCAGGATTTGTTCATCGCCAGCTTCCATTCGAATATTGAATTCGCGGCGCTCCCACTCGTTCAGTACATAAGATGGATAGTAGCCGCGCAGTTGAACGTCGGTGAATACATAGCGTTCACGCATCGATTCCTGCGCGAACATCACATCTTCAGGCTTACAGGAGTACGGGTATAGCGGGACCATTGCCAGCATGCAGCCGACTTTCATTTCAGGGTTGATGCGACGTGCGGCTTTCACCGCCAGAGCGCTGGCCACAAACTGGTGGTGCAGCACCTGGTACATAGTCTCTTCCGGGTTTTCATGCTCGGTATACACCACGCCGGAGCAGCAATAGCCAAACAGCGGTGCACGCCAGTTACGCTGGTTGTTGATTTCGTTGAAGGTCATCCAGTATTTGACCTTGTGCTTGTAGCGCTCAAAGACCACTTCAGCAAAACGGACAAAGAAATCGACGACTTTACGATTGGTCCAGCTACCGTACTGTTGAACCAGGTGTAGAGGCATTTCGAAGTGGGAAAGAGTGATGACCGGTTCGATATTGTACTTCAGCAGTTCATCAAACATGTCGTCGTAGAATTTTAGCCCTTCTTCGTTTGGTTGGGTTTCGTCCCCTTTGGGGAAGATACGGGTCCAGGCAATTGACGTACGGAAGCATTTGAAGCCCATCTCGGCAAACAGCTTAATGTCTTCTTTGTAATGACCGTAAAAATCGACGGCTTCGTGGTTGGGGTAGTACTTACCTGGCACGACGTCCTGAGTGATTTCTCGCGGAACGCCGTGTGCCCCCCCGGTCAGTACGTCGCAAATGCTGGGCCCTTTGCCACCTTTATTCCAGCCGCCTTCAACCTGATGCGCCGCAACCGCGCCGCCCCATAAAAAATCGTTTGGTAAGGTAAGTTTTTTCATCTGCGCTCAGTCTCAAATTAATACAATCTGATTTTGAGTCTAACAAAGGAAAGATAAATGTCACGATATAACAAAATAGCGTTAATGTGATTTGTTACATCAAAAAAACAGATTGTTTTTTTACG
Organism: Citrobacter braakii; assembly: GCF_002075345.1. Classification (GTDB taxonomy): domain Bacteria; phylum Pseudomonadota; class Gammaproteobacteria; order Enterobacterales; family Enterobacteriaceae; genus Citrobacter; species Citrobacter braakii. Next base: position 370,164 of record NZ_NAEW01000004.1, on the reverse strand, counting down.
CTATTCTTTTCGCCAGCTTGCGACCGAGTGATTCCAGAATATAAATAACGGGGATCTGCGTGGTTATATCGTATACCCCGGCAATGCGTGTCTGTGGAACATGCCAGGAGAGATTAAAGTCGGCAAGTTTCGCGAGGCGCGAATGTTCATGGCTGGTGACCGACAGAACCTTACAGTTATGCAGACTGAACTGGCTGGCAAAGCGTAGGATCTCTTCGGTTTCTCCAGAAACGGAAAGCACGATCGCCAGCGCGTTTCTGGCCATATCATTAGTTACCGGGAAATAAGGGTCATCGATGTGGTTACTGAATTTTCCGACGTTTGAGAAAAAACGTGCGCCATATTTTGCCAGGGCTCCGGATGTTCCCGCCCCGACGAATATAATACGCTCGGAAGATAATATAATATCAACAGCCTGATCGAGTAGTTTGTCGAACTCGTCGTTATTGACGCCTTTAAAGAAGCTGATAATTTCGCTGGCACCGAAATTAGCCTGTTGCGGTTCATTCTGCTCTAAATATAATTTGAAGCGTACGCGAAATTCTGAGTAACCTTCACACTTAAGCTTGCGGCAAAAGCGCAGTACGGTGGTGGTGGAAACGCCCACGGCATCAGCCAGTTCGCGAATGGTCATGTACATGACTTTGTCACGGTTTTTGATGACATAGTTGTAGACCAGCATCTCAAGATTGTTGAGACTGGCGATGGCAGCGTGGGAGAACATACTCACAATGGCAAAACTCACTCATCAGACTTCATCTACAGGGAATAATAACATGCAGCCAAATGACATCACTTTTTTTCAGCGTTTCCAGGATGACATTCTGGCCGGACGCAAAACCATTACGATTCGTGACGAGTCCGAATCACACTTCAAAGCCGGTGACATTCTACGGGTTGGGCGCTTCGAAGATGAGGGGTACTTCTGCACGATTGAGGTTGTTGGCACCTCAACCGTCACGCTGGATACGCTGACGGAGAAACATGCTCGCCAGGAAAACATGACGCTAGAAGAACTTAAACACGTGATTGCCGAGATTTACCCGGATCAAACACAATTTTATGTGATTGATTTTAAATGTCTTTGATTTTAACGGTACGCCTGTTAGCTGAATATTAAAATATAATGTCATGATTTTTATTGATTATTATTTAGTTGGCAAATATTTTAGCTAACATGTGTTCACTGGAACCATTCTCAGTTACGCTAGAGGAGCAATCACGATAGTGTTCGTTTCTCGGGAGTAAAATATGGTTCAGAAGCCATTAATTGCGCAGGGATATTCGCTGGCAGAGGAAATAGCCAATAGCATCAGTCACGGTATCGGGCTGGTGTTTGGGATTGTCGGACTGGTATTGTTGCTGGTTCAGGCAGTGGATACCAACGCCAGCGCCATGGCGATAACCAGCTATAGCCTGTATGGCGGCAGCATGATCCTGCTGTTCCTTGCCTCAACTTTATATCACGCGATCCCCCATCAAAGAGCGAAAGTCTGGCTGAAAAAGTTCGACCACTGCGCGATTTATCTGCTGATTGCCGGGACCTACACGCCATTTCTGCTGGTGGGGCTGGATTCGCCGCTGGCACGTGGACTGATGATTGTTATCTGGAGCCTGGCGCTGCTCGGTATTTTATTCAAATTGACCATTGCGCACCGGTTTAAGGTTCTGTCGCTGGTAACCTACCTGGCGATGGGCTGGCTATCGCTGATTGTGGTGTATCAACTGGCGGTTAAGCTGGCGGTGGGTGGTGTGACGTTGCTGGCAGTTGGTGGTGTGGTGTATTCGCTGGGCGTTATTTTCTACGTCTGTAAGCGCATTCCATACAACCACGCGATCTGGCACGGCTTTGTGCTGGGTGGCAGCGTTTGCCATTTCCTGGCGATCTACCTGTACGTGGGGCAGGCGTAATTATCATTACCCAGCGGTGCTGTGCTTACCGGGTCTTTAAAACGCGCGACCCGGTAAGATAAAGTCACCACCCGACGATTTACTCTTCCAGCGAATACGGCAGCGGTACGATATGCAGCGTTTTCGCGTCGTCACGAACGCGGAACACGCTGTCGGCTTCCATGTCGTTATTCATCACAACCTGCACCAGTACCTGTCCATCCGCCAGTTGCACTGCGGCGAGTACGGTGCCGGTACGACGCCAGTTCTCACCCATTTTCAGCTCCAGGTCTTCACCTGCCGCCGGTACCCGACTGGCCGCACCTGCCAGCGTCCACATGGCACGTTTGTTGGCTCCGCGGAATTTTGCGCGAGCAACCATTTCCTGACCGGTATAGCAGCCTTTTTTAAAGCTGATCCCGCCCAGAGCCTGCAGATTGGTGGCTTGCGGAATAAACTGTGCGCTGTTGGCAGTATCAATCACCGGAATACCTGCTTCGATATCCAGCGCCAGCCACTGTTGGCTGTTATTTAACTCCGCTTCACCGCGCAGCTTCTCTACCAGGGTTTCCGCCGTTGCAATATCAACGAGCAGCAGGAAACGCTCAGCGGGATGTTCGAACCACAATATGGTGGAAGAACCTTCAGTAATGACCTGCTTATCGCTGTTTGGTAATTCGCTAAAGATATTGGCCAGCGCTGCGCGCGCCTGGAATCCCGCGACGCCCAGCAGTACGCGCTCGTCGTCCGGGGCAATCGCCACTTTCGAGAAGACCGCATATTTTTTCAGTTCGGTGAGCTGCGCATCGCGCAGACTACGGCGCTCAATCCATGCAAAACCGTCACCCTGGCGGAACAGACGCAGGTTGCTCCACATTTTACCTTTGGCGTCACAATGTGCTGCCAACACGTGCTGATGCTCGGTCATCTGGCTGACATCCGCTGTGACCTGACCCTGAATATACTTCTCACTGTCGACACCGGTGATGGTGGCGAGCGCCCATTCATCGAGCGTCATTAGCGTCAGAGGCAAGCGCGTTGACGCGAAAGGCTGGCGAGGAGGAAAAGATATAAAAGCCATAATTAATGTCCTGATTTGCTTAACGCAGTGATAATGACTAATGGTAAAAGAGCTATGGCCCATTGCAAGCGGTTTAAACAGGCTATTTGTGCCATATATTAAGCTTTGCGAGGAGACATCCAAAAATGCTGAATCCTTTGACTTAATGTGGTTTTATTTAGCGAGCACGCTTCCGTTTGCTGATATTCCCGTAAATATGAGGGAAAAACACGTTACAATAGCGGGATACTTCGTTTTCGCGAGACAGGAAGAAGAACATGGATATTAACAACAAAGCACGTATTCATTGGGCATGCCGTCGCGGTATGCGTGAGCTGGACATCTCGATCATGCCGTTTTTCGAACATGAATATGACAGCTTAAGTGATGAAGAAAAACGTATCTTTATCCGTCTGCTAGAATGTGATGATCCAGACTTATTTAACTGGTTGATGAATCATGGGAAACCGGCTGATGCTCAGCTAGAGCAGATGGTGCGACTTATCCAGACACGGAATCGGGAACGTGGTCCAGTGGCAATCTGATTTACGCGTTTCATGGCGCGCGCAATGGCTTTCGTTGCTCATTCATGGGCTGGTCGCGGTATTTATTTTATTGATGCCCTGGCCATTGAGCTACACCCCATTATGGCTGGTTCTGCTCTCTCTGGTGGTGTTCGATAGCGTCCGTAGCCAGCGCCGAATCAATGCCTGTCAGGGCGAGATTCGGCTGTTGATGGACGGTCGTCTGCGCTGGCAAGGGCAAGAGTGGACTATTGCTAGCGCACCCTGGATGGTCAAAACAGGCATGATGCTGCGTTTACGTTCCGATGCCGGAAAACGTCAGCATTTGTGGCTGGCGGCAGACAGTATGGATGACGCGGAGTGGCGGGATTTGCGGCGGTTAATACTGCAACAGGCGAGGCAGGGATAATGCTGATGAATGCCTGATGGCGTGCAGCGTTAAGGTCTACGGTTCGGTGCGGCATGTAGGCCGGATATGGCGTTTACGCCTACATCCGGCAAAATGGTTATCAGGACCAGTGTTCGGCCATTTCACCAAGGATTTGCTCGCACCAGGCCTGAATGCGTTCATCGCTGAGATCGTACTGGTTTGTTTCATCCAGTGCCAGGCCAACAAACAGCTGTCCATCGGCAATGACGGGCTTATCGCTGGTAAATTCATACCCTTCGGTTGGCCAGTAACCAACAAATTTTACGCCTTTGGTGACCAGTTTATCGTGCAGCATACCCAGCGCATCCAGGAACCATTCACCGTATCCCAACTGATCGCCCATACCGTAAAGCGCAACAATTTTGCCTTCCAGGTTGAGGTCGTCCAGTTGCTCCCAGACCGCTTCCCAGTCCTCTTGGATTTCACCGAAATCCCAGGTTGGGATGCCTAAAATGAGCACGTCATACTGCTCCATTAAGGTCGGGGAATCATCTTTGAGGTTGTGCAGTGTCACCAGTTCGGGACCCAGGATATCGCGGATTTTTTCTGCTGCCATTTCGGTATAGCAGGTGCTGGAACCGTAAAAAAGACCCATGTTCATGACGTAAACATCTCAATTCTGCTGTAGCGTTGCGGGTAGTGTAACAGAATCGCCGAATTCTCGGCACAATGAGGCATAATGCATCAAAAATGAGAGTGAAATAAGGGGCGCGAGTGGAACAGGATCTGGCGCGCATCGAGCAGTTTCTTGATGCCCTGTGGCTGGAACGAAATCTGGCGGAAAACACGCTAAGTGCGTATCGTCGCGATCTGACCATGCTTGTTGAATGGCTACATCACCGCGGCGCCTCGCTTGCGACCGCGCAGAGTGATGACCTGCAAGCATTGTTGGCTGAGCGGATGGATGGGGGATATAAAGCCACCAGTTCCGCACGCTTGCTCAGTGCAATGCGGCGTTTTTTTCAGCATCTGTACCGTGAAAAATATCGCGAAGATGACCCCAGCGCCTCGCTTGCATCACCTAAACTTCCGCAGCGTCTGCCCAAAGATCTCAGCGAAGCACAGGTCGAACGACTTCTGCAGGCGCCGCTGATAGAACAACCGCTGGAACTTCGCGACAAAGCTATGCTGGAAGTATTGTATGCCACAGGCCTGCGCGTGTCTGAACTGGTGGGGCTGACGATGAGTGACGTCAGCCTGCGTCAGGGCGTGGTTCGGGTGATCGGTAAAGGTAATAAAGAGCGCCTTGTCCCGTTAGGTGAGGAGGCGGTGTACTGGCTGGAAACGTACCTGGAGCATGGGCGTCCGTGGTTGCTCAACGGTGTATCAATAGATGTGCTGTTTCCCAGCCAGCGGGCGCAACAGATGACTCGTCAAACCTTCTGGCATCGTATCAAACACTATGCTGTGTTGGCTGGAATCGACAGCGAAAAGCTGTCCCCGCACGTTCTGCGGCATGCGTTTGCCACACATCTGCTCAACCATGGCGCTGATCTGCGCGTGGTGCAGATGCTACTGGGGCATAGCGACCTCTCGACAACGCAGATTTATACTCATGTCGCAACGGAGCGCTTGCGGCAACTACATCAACAGCATCACCCGCGAGCGTGAGTGCTGACAGGAAAGGATAGGTTATGAAAAAACGTTTTATGATGTTCACCCTGCTGGCGACGGCGTTTTCCGGCATGGTACATGCAGACGATGCGGCGATTCGCCAGTCATTAGCGAAGCTGGGTGTTAAGAGTACCGAGATTCAGTCTGCTCCGGTTGCGGGCATGAAAACTGTACTGACCAATAGCGGCGTGTTGTACGTTACCGAAGACGGTAAACATATTATTCAGGGACCGATGTATGACGTGAGCGGTGCAAGCCCGGTAAACGTCACCAACCAACTGCTGATGAAGCATTTGAACGCGCTGGAAAACGAGATGATCGTCTACAAAGCGCCGCAGGAAAAACACGTCATTACCGTTTTCACCGACATCACCTGTGGCTACTGCCACAAGCTGCATGAAGAGATGAAAGACTACAATGCGTTAGGGATTACCGTACGCTATCTGGCCTTCCCTCGTCAGGGACTGGAAAGCCAGGCCGAGCAGGATATGAAATCTATCTGGTGTGCGAAGGACAAAAACAAAGCCTTTGACGACGCCATGGCTGGCAAAGATGTGAAGCCAGCGACCTGTAATGTGGACATCGCTAACCACTACGCGCTGGGCGTACAGTTCGGCGTCAGCGGTACGCCGGCGATTGTGCTGAGCAATGGCTATGTAGTGCCTGGCTATCAGGGCCCGAAAGAGATGAAAGAATTCCTCGACGCACATGCAAAACAAACCAGCGGTAAATAATTCGCGTGAAACAACAGATACAACTTCGTCGGCGTGAAGCCGACGAGACCGCCGAGCTACCTGCCGACTTGCCGCCATTGCTGCGCCGTTTATACGCCAGCCGTGGCGTGCGCAGCGCGCAGGAGCTTGAGCGTAGTGTGAAAGGCATGCTGCCGTGGCAGCATTTGAACGGTGTCGAAAAAGCGGTTGAAATCCTCTATAACGCTTTTCGCGAAGGAACCCGAATCATCGTGGTCGGCGATTTTGACGCCGATGGCGCGACCAGCACCGCGCTCAGCATTCTGGCGATGCGCGCGTTGGGCTGCAGTAACGTGGACTACCTGGTGCCTAATCGTTTTGAAGATGGTTATGGCTTAAGCCCGGAAGTCGTTGATCAGGCCCATGCCCGTGGCGCTCAACTGATTGTCACCGTCGACAACGGCATCTCGTCCCACGCGGGTGTTGAACATGCCAGAACGCTGGGGATCCCGGTCGTTGTGACCGATCACCATCTGCCAGGGGACACGCTGCCGGGCGCTGAAGCGATCATCAATCCTAACCTGCACGATTGTGAATTCCCGTCTAAATCGCTGGCTGGCGTTGGCGTGGCCTTCTATCTGATGCTGGCGCTGCGCACCTTCCTGCGTGACAAAGGCTGGTTTGATGAACGAGGAATTGCGCCGCCGAACCTGGCGGATTTGCTCGATCTGGTTGCGCTTGGCACGGTGGCCGACGTGGTCCCGCTGGATGCCAATAACCGCATTCTGACGTGGCAAGGCTTAAGCCGTATTCGTGCCGGAAAGTGCCGCCCTGGTATAAAAGCGCTGCTGGAGATTTCCAATCGCGACCCACTCAAATTGGCTGCCAGTGATTTAGGTTTTGCCCTCGGACCACGGCTGAATGCAGCGGGGCGTCTGGACGATATGTCCGTTGGCGTGGCGCTGTTGCTGTGCGACAACATTGGTGAAGCACGCGTGCTGGCCAATGAGCTGGACGCACTCAACCAGACGCGCAAAGAGATCGAGCAGGGTATGCAGGCGGAAGCGCTGACTCTGTGTGAAAAGCTGGAGCGCAGTAGCGATACGCTACCGGGCGGTCTGGCGATGTACCATCCCGAGTGGCATCAAGGAGTGGTGGGGATTCTGGCATCGCGTATTAAAGAGCGCTTTCACCGTCCGGTAATTGCGTTTGCCCCGGCCGGTGACGGTACGCTGAAAGGCTCCGGGCGCTCGATTCAGGGGCTGCACATGCGCGATGCGCTGGAGCGGCTGGACACTCTTCATCCAGGTATGATCCTCAAGTTTGGCGGTCACGCTATGGCGGCGGGTTTGTCGCTGGAAGAGGCGCAGTTTGAGCGTTTCCAGCAGCGTTTCGGCGAACTGGTAACCGAGTGGCTGGACCCCGCCTTACTGCAGGGCGAAGTGGTGTCAGACGGTGCTCTGAGCGCGGCGGAGATGACCATGGAGGTCGCGCAAATGCTGCGTGATGCCGGACCGTGGGGACAAATGTTCCCGGAACCGCTGTTTGACGGGCATTTCCGTCTGCTCCAGCAGCGTCTGGTCGGTGAGCGTCATCTGAAGGTGATGGTGGAGCCCGTCGGTGGTGGACCGTTGCTGGACGGTATTGCGTTTAACGTTGATACCACCTGCTGGCCGGATAACGGTGTTCGCGAAGTTCAGCTTGCCTACAAACTGGATATTAATGAGTTTCGCGGCAACCGCAGCCTGCAGATTATAATCGATAATATCTGGCCACTTTAGCGTCACTTTACACAAAATCATTCAAGCTGCATTGAGGCGGCAAGTGGATGAGTCTCCATGAGCGTATGAGTAGTACGTGACTGGGGCGAAATCGCGCAGCCAACAAAGAGGCAGCTTGAAGGATGATGTGTATATTCGCTATAAAAAAGGGTGTGGATTAGTTACAATCCCGCTCTTATAACCGCATTTTGACTAGTCCAATAAAAGAAATCAGACAATGTTTGAAATTAATCCGGTAAATAACCGCATTCAGGACCTCACGGAGCGCTCTAACGTTCTTAGGGGGTATCTTTGACTATGATGCCAAGAAAGAGCGTCTGGAAGAAGTAAACGCCGAGCTGGAACAGCCGGACGTATGGAACGAACCCGAACGCGCGCAGGCGCTGGGTAAAGAGCGTTCCTCCCTTGAGGCCATCGTTGATACGCTTGATCAGATGAGCCAGGGCCTGGAAGATGTCTCCGGCCTGCTGGAACTGGCTGTAGAAGCCGACGACGAAGAAACCTTTAACGAAGCCGTAGCAGAACTTGATACGCTGGAAGATAAGCTGGCCCAGCTGGAATTCCGTCGTATGTTCTCCGGTGAATATGATAGCGCAGATTGCTATCTCGATATTCAGGCTGGCTCAGGCGGTACGGAAGCACAGGACTGGGCAAGCATGCTGATGCGTATGTACCTGCGTTGGGCTGAAGCGCGCGGCTTTAAGACTGAAATTATTGAAGAATCTGAAGGTGAAGTGGCGGGTATTAAATCCGTGACCATCAGAATTGCTGGCGAATATGCTTACGGTTGGTTGCGTACCGAAACCGGTGTACATCGCCTGGTGCGTAAAAGCCCATTCGACTCCGGCGGTCGTCGCCATACGTCGTTCAGCTCTGCGTTTGTCTACCCGGAAGTTGACGATGATATTGATATCGATATCAACCCGGCGGACCTGCGTATTGACGTTTACCGCGCTTCTGGTGCGGGCGGTCAGCACGTTAACCGTACCGAATCTGCGGTGCGTATCACCCACATCCCGACCGGGATTGTGACGCAGTGTCAGAACGACCGTTCCCAGCACAAGAACAAAGACCAGGCCATGAAGCAGATGAAAGCGAAGCTTTATGAACTGGAAATGCAGAAGAAGAATGCCGAGAAACAGGCGATGGAAGATACTAAATCAGATATCGGCTGGGGTAGCCAGATTCGTTCTTATGTCCTTGATGACTCCCGCATCAAAGATCTGCGTACCGGGGTTGAAACCCGCAACACGCAGGCGGTGCTGGATGGCAGCCTGGATCAATTTATCGAAGCAAGTTTGAAAGCAGGGTTATGAGGAACCAACATGTCTGAACAACACGTACAGGGCGCTGACGCGGTAGCCGACCTTAACAATGAACTGAAAACGCGCCGTGAGAAGCTGGCGAGCCTGCGCGAGCAGGGGATCCCCTTCCCGAACGATTTCCGTCGCGATCATACCTCAGACCAACTGCATGCTGACTTCGACGCGAAAGAAAACGAAGAGCTGGAAGCGCTGAACATTGAGGTATCCGTTGCTGGCCGTATGATGACCCGCCGTATTATGGGTAAAGCATCATTCGTTACGCTGCAGGATGTTGGCGGCCGTATTCAGCTGTACGTTGCTCGCGACGATCTGCCGGAAGGCGTCTACAACGAGCAGTTCAAAAAATGGGATCTGGGCGATATCCTCGGCGCGAAAGGTAAGTTGTTCAAGACCAAGACCGGTGAGCTGTCTATCCACTGCACCGAGCTGCGTCTGCTGACGAAAGCGTTGCGCCCATTGCCGGATAAATTCCACGGTCTGCAGGATCAGGAAGCGCGCTATCGTCAACGCTACCTGGACCTCATCTCTAACGATGAATCCCGTAATACCTTTAAAGTGCGTTCACAGATTATGGCTGGTATCCGCCAGTTCATGGTTGGTCGTGGCTTTATGGAAGTAGAAACCCCGATGATGCAGGTGATCCCTGGCGGGGCGGCAGCGCGTCCGTTTATCACCCATCATAACGCGCTGGATCTGGACATGTACCTGCGTATCGCGCCGGAACTGTACCTCAAGCGCCTGGTGGTTGGCGGTTTCGAACGCGTATTCGAAATTAACCGTAACTTCCGTAACGAAGGCATCTCTGTTCGCCATAATCCAGAGTTCACCATGATGGAACTCTACATGGCTTATGCGGACTACAAAGATCTGATCGAACTGACCGAATCGCTGTTCCGTACGCTGGCGCAGAATGTTCTGGGAACGACTGAAGTGCCTTACGGCGAAGAAGTCTTTGACTTTGGTAAGCCGTTCGAAAAACTGACGATGCGCGAAGCGATTCAGAAATACCGTCCGGAAACCAACATGGCCGATCTGGATAACTTCGATTCTGCAAAAGCGATTGCGGAATCTATCGGTATCAAAGTTGAGAAGAGCTGGGGTCTGGGCCGTATCGTGACCGAAATCTTTGAAGAAGTTGCAGAAGCGCACCTGATTCAACCGACCTTCATTACCGAGTACCCGGCAGAAGTTTCTCCGCTGGCGCGTCGTAATGATGAAAATCCGGAAATCACCGATCGCTTCGAATTCTTCATTGGCGGACGTGAAATCGGTAACGGCTTCAGCGAGCTGAACGATGCAGAAGATCAGGCGCAGCGTTTCCAGGATCAGGTTAACGCCAAAGATGCAGGTGACGACGAAGCGATGTTCTACGACGAAGACTATGTTACCGCTCTGGAACACGGTCTGCCGCCGACTGCGGGCCTGGGCATTGGTATCGACCGTATGGTTATGCTGTTCACAAACAGCCATACTATCCGCGACGTAATCCTGTTCCCGGCAATGCGCCCGGTTAAATAATATGTGAAATGCCGGATGGCGGCTGATGCCTTATCAGGCCTACGATGCGTTATGTAGGCCTGATAAGCGTAGCCCCGTCAGGCAATCAATTCCCGTTGGCAACCTTACGCAGTAACTCTCGCGCCTTAACGTCAGAAACCTGCATTACCATCCACGGGCTAAAAGCCCACGGCGTCGCGTCAATCCCGCTCAATACATCCTCAAGATTGCTCCACTGGGAATCCATCACTTCATCTGGGTTTAGCTGTAGCTCACTGACGATATGTGCGGCATAAACCGGGCATACTTCGTTTTCCACTATTCCACTCGGATCCGTGGCGCAATAACGAAAATCAGCATACACGGGGCTGAGCGAGTCGATATCTGCACCCAGCTCGAAGCAAGCCCGGCGGATAATAGCGGCTTCGGTGCTTTCACCCAATTGCGGGTGACCGCAGACAGAGTTGGTCCAGACGCCTGGCCAGGCTTTTTTGTGCAGCGAACGGCGGGTGACCAGCAGTTGACCCTGCTCGTTAAATATCCAGCATGAGAAAGCAGAGTGCAGGGGGGTTGTGGCGGTATGCGCCGCATACTTTTCCAGTGTTCCACAGGGCTGGCCCTGCTCATTCAATAAAATGACATGTTCCTGTCGCATAGCGTCCACCATCAATCTTAAGCATTCACATTATATGCTCTATTAAGTCAGAATGATTAACAGAGGGTGTGAAATGCCAGAGTCGACGCTTCGTTGCGCGATATGATTTGGCATCCGGTTTCTGGCTGCTATGATAAAGCGTCTGAAAATGTTGCGAGGTATTGTTTTGAGTGCAGGACGCCTGAAGAAAAATGGCCTGAGTATCGCGATGCTGCTGTGTGTCGGTCTGCTGTTAGCAGGCTGTTCCGGGAGCAAGTCGTCTGATACAGGAAGTTATTCCGGCTCCGTGTATACCGTGAAGCGGGGAGATACGCTATACCGTATTTCGCGCGCCACCGGGACCAGCGTAAAAGAGCTTGCACGCCTGAATAATATTTCACCGCCCTATACCATTGAAGTGGGGCAAAAGCTGAAGGTCAGCGGCGGCGCGAAAACCAGTTCAGGCTCTGGCAAAACAACGACGAAATCCTCAACCAAAACGGCGGCGGTCAGACCATCTTCGTCCGTACCGCAATCCTCCTGGCCTCCGGTAGGGCAGCGCTGCTGGCAGTGGCCTGCCAGCGGTAAAGTGATTCTGCCTTATTCAACCGCGGACGGCGGCAATAAAGGCATTGATATCTCAGCTGCGCGTGGTACGCCGATTTATGCCGCCGGAGCCGGGAAGGTGGTTTATGTCGGTAATCAGCTGCGGGGTTACGGTAATCTCATTATGATTAAGCACAGTGAGGACTACATCACTGCGTATGCGCATAATGACACCATGTTGGTGAACAACGGTCAAAACGTGAAAGCCGGGCAGAAGATCGCGACGATGGGCAGCTCAGATGCGACCACGGTGCGGCTGCATTTCCAGATCCGCTATCGGGCGACGGCTATCGATCCGCTGCGTTATTTGCCACCGCAGGGCAGTAAGCCAAAATGCTGACGGTGAATTAATCGCCAATCAGTCAGTTAGTCCCTTGCCAAGAAGAGCGTAAGGTTTATAATCCCTTACGCACTCCAATGCGGGCGTAGTTCAATGGTAGAACGAGAGCTTCCCAAGCTCTATACGAGGGTTCGATTCCCTTCGCCCGCTCCACGACCATTCTTTCAGTACCTATCTCATTGAATCCCTTGAGGACACGGCGTAACGCCTCCTTACAGTAGCTGACTGTAACCTACTGTGTAACCCTTATGGGCTTACAAGCATGATTCAAAGCAATACTATTCACTCGACAAATGTTTATCTTTACCAGCGAAACGGTATCTATTATTTCCGGTTGAAAAACCGTCATAAAATGATCTCACTATCCTTGCATACTCGAGACCGAAGAACGGCTATGTCACACTCACGGCAAATCAAAGCGGCACTCAAGGTCATCCATGCTGATAACCCTGATATGACCTACGAGGATATGAGGGAACACCTCAGGGACATCGCTGAGTGGGAACTGTCTATGGGACGTTCAGACCTGTTCCAGACTGATATGAGAGATTTGTATAAAGACCAGTACGCCGAACTTGGTCAACACCTGTCTGATGCTGTAGCCAGCGAACCTTTGACCATCGACCAGCACCGCTACATTGAGGAAGCAATGGGGGTCCTCAAGGCATGTATAGCGAGGATTGAAGGGAACAATAGGCCGCTACTTGACTATATTGATAATGATTCGCATTTGACTGTGTGTGACCGTCAATCTGTATTGTCATCCACCAGCAATCCTATAATCCTTAGTGATCTCATTGAGCAATACGAAAGAGAGAACATACAGAACTGGAAGCCAGCAACCCTATCTGAGAATAGGGCATCTCATTCAACCCTCATTGAAATCTTCAATCACCTTGGCCTGAATGACCTCACCAATGCCACACGAGCAGATATGATCGCTGTCCGTGATGTTCTCCAGCAAATCCCAAAGAATCGTAAGCAACGTTTCAAAGATGCCACATTGTCTGACCTGCTGGCTCGCCTTGATAAGTCTGATTGTATGGATGTCGTGACCATCAATAATAAATACTTGGTCAAGATGTCTGCTGTCTTCAAATGGGCTGTCCGTAATGGTCTCCTTGAGAGGAATCTCACCGAAGGGCTTGAACTCAAGACTCCTTCACGTAAAGCGTCAGACGCTCGTAGGGCGTTTTCAGCGACTCAGGTAGGTCAGCTTATTGATGCCGCAAAGACGTACGCTGAGAAACCATCGGGCAAACCCTACCACTACTTTGTGCCTGTTATTGCTGCTATCACTGGTGCTCGGCTTAATGAGGTGGCACAGCTACAGGCGAGCGATATCAAGACCACTGAGAACGGAGCGGTCTATATCCATATCAATGAATCTGGTCTGGATGGCAAGTCCATCAAGAACCCACACAGCGAGCGTTCTGTGCCGCTTGTTGATGGTGCCTATGGATTTGTATTGGCTGACTTCATGAGCCTCGTAGAAGATCGTAGGGGCGCTTCTGGTGGCGATTCAGCGATGGTCTTTGATGGTCTTCGCTTGATGAAGAATGGTTACGGTGAACAAGTCAGCAAGTGGTTTAACAGAACACTGCTACCCAAGGTAATCGCTGACCGTGAGGGATTAGCGTTCCACTCGTTTAGACATACAGTTGCCACTCAGTTAAAGCAGAAAGGCGTTGAACTGGCATACGCTCAGGCAGTCCTTGGTCATAGCTCAGGGTCAATAACCTATGACAGATACGCGAAGGATGTCGAAGTCGAGACTTTGGAAAATATACTAAAAAAAGTTCTATTTAATTAAATGTTAATGGTGATGAAATGAATATCAAAATTGCTTTTATTACAGCGTCTGTGTTTGCTTTATCTGGGTGCAATATGAATCCTTCAATGTATACCGCTGATGCGAATAAGTCAGAAGGCACGGTAACTATGGCCTATCATTATACTTCTTCCACTCCGATATGGTGGAGTCCGAAATTTGGAGAGGACTCTCAGGCAAGAGCGAGTGTGATATGTCAGGGATGGGAGTTTGATACTGCAAGAGCATTGGATGATGGTTCATACATGGAAAATGGCGGTTCGATTGAAGGTATTGATTCTGTGACTTATCAATGTATCAATAGTAAAAAATAGTCAGTGAGTTTAAAAATAATTGATACCAATCACTATAGGGAGATGTATTAATTGTCATCACTATCGGGAATAGGGTGATTTTGATACTGGACACTATAGGGAACTATGTGAAATCGAATCCAGTCTCAATAAGTGAAACAATTGTCATCACCATTGGGCTTAGTACGATTTTAATACCCGACACTATAGGGAGAGCTTAGTGCTTTCCCTTAGGGCATCCGAGCCCGGCCTTAAGGATACTGAGGCTTGCAGCGTATATCTTTGCCAGTGCCCGAAGGGGTGATCGAAATGGTCTATCTGGTGACAGCATGGGGTGGTACCCATGTTAATCAATAGAAAGGTTAGTGCCAGACCAAAAGGTACTCAGTGATTCCCCGTCTGAGCTTAGTCAGCCAGATATGAGGGATGGCAGCGATGCCCCGGACAGCCATGTCACTATTGAATTGTCGATATACGCTCAGGTATCGGATACGACTATACTTACACAAGTAATTAATTCATAAAGATATTCATTATTAATCTTATTAGTATCCCTACTGTTGTCGGTGACTCATGCTTTTGAGAGATTATGATTAACGACTCCCAATCGATGCCCGAAAGCATCACTTAAATCATCTTAATCCAGTCTTTATTAACGTGTCTATTTGTCTGTTGGCGAGGTCATAAATCCGCTGACTGGTTGGCCTTTGCCCTTTCGGAGCAGATGAAAAGACACTTTCATAGAAGGAGAATCAATTATGTCTATTCAAGCAATGACTTTTGTTCAGGTAGCCAAAGCTGTTGGCCTGACTCGTGAACAACTTTATATCACCCTCCGTGCTAATGGTATCATTGAGTCTGTAGGGTTTGAACGTGTATATCAGCGCCGTGATGGTGCAATCCAAAGCTATATGAGTGAGCGCTATGATGGTGAGTTTATAATCAATAGCGCTTGTGGTAAGCGTGACCAGAAGAATCGAATTGTCCCAGACCAAATGTTAGATAGTCGGGTTATTATTGTTCTTAAGGCACTTCCGCAAATAGGTTAATGGAAAATGTAAGAGTTAAACTCATACCAAAGCCTCTGACTCAGTGAGCGAAACCTGATAGCGTTTGACTGCTTCTGCGAAGGCTACGGCTGCATCGGCATTCGACACCATGTATTCTTCAGTCACTCCAGTTTGAGACTGAAAAGTAATATTCCCATAAATACATATGGGGATTTGATAGTTGTCTTTAAATCTACGGTCTGGTGAGCCATTCTTATTCGTTTTAGCCCATGTATGTCCAGCGACCCTGCAATCACTTGGAACACCATCTTCCTCATGGAATCCTCGATGTTCTGCAGTAATTTGTAATTCCCGTAAGTCAATTAATGCGAATGCCCCATCGGGGCGTGGTATGACAGCAACACCCGGATAAAGCAAGATGTCGTCACCATTGACGTTTTCAAACCGCAATGCACGCCCTGTAAACTGAATGAGGTCAGTTGAACTGAAATCGAAAGTAACAGGGTGGCGATTAACAGACCTCGTGGCTAACGTCCTTTCGGCAAACTGGTCTGTAGCCTTATCCGCAGTAATATCCCATTTTTTTATGCTCGATCTTAATGCGTCGAATGTACGGACCATTGAGGCATAAGCCCGCTGTGAGGCATCACTGCTTTCGAAGGTGATAGCAATTTTAGTGTTGTCCTCCCAAGATACCAGGCGAGAAATTTCTGCTTGGGTTTGAGGAAGTTCAGTTTCAAGTTCTGCAATTCGGCGCTTGTAAAACCAGCGGAAGAGACTTGATTTACGTCGAACCAATTCGCTCTTTTGTTTTGATTCTTCAGCGAGTGCTTCTTGTAAATCGGCTTTTACCTCTGCCTTTTGTTCTCGGGCTTTGGCGATCAAATCCCGCAGCGGTAAAAGCGATGTACTTGTCAGAACTTCAACCGAGGCGCTGGAAATTTCATTCATCCCAGCTTGGGGCATATAAATCTTAGCGTTTGATGGAATGTTGCTTGGCACTGCCTCTGGTAAATCAAAATGAGGCTCTGAAGAAGACGGATTCAGTAGATTGGTAGCTGAGTGCTTGTCTTCGTATGGTAAGGTCGGTGTTGTATATGACAAACCAGAACCAGGTAATCCTACTGTCGCTCTGATTCCTCTTTGACCAATATTGACAGTTGCACCCGGTACACCGATGCTCGCGCTTATTCCTCGCTTACCAATGTTGAGGCGAACGCCGGGGAAAAGAGTAAAGGTTTGTCTGAAGCGGAGAGGCATAAAGTATTCCCTGTATAGTTATGCGTACCAAAGTTAGAATTTTCCTTAACATCAATCAGATACAGAAGCCTAATCCTTAGCCCGTCCCACGTACTGGCTTATCGTCATTGTTTATTGCTTCAGGTAAATACAGTGGCGAGCGCGCTTCTTCGTAAGCGATTTTCACATTCAACTGATTTAATTTCCATAGAAAATATGTTGATGATGAGCAAATCTAACATGCAGTGAGTATTGTGATGACAGTTGACGCTTATGAAAAATTGTCAAAAATTTCTGTGTGGATACCATGAAAGTCGCTCTCTTCCTGAATTCCCCGTATGCCCTAAGGTGGTCTCCATGGCTACCTTTATTTCCTGATATTAAGCCTGCCTATTCCTTTTGGTGCCAACAAACATCCGTTAGATGTCACTAAGGCTAAGGGTCATTCTATGGTGTCATAAAGTAGTGGTTGATATTAATTGTCACCATTACTATGATGTCCCCACTTTAAATGTCACCTAAAGAGTTCATCATGACCAGACAGTTTATATATTGCCGTGTATCCACCAGCGAACAGACGACAGAGAACCAACTCAGTGCTATCCGTCTGCGTGGCTACGATGTATCAACCAGTCGTGTAGTTAGCGAGACCATTTCAGGGGGGATTCCTACAGCAAGCCGTAAGGAGTTCAGTAAGCTGGTGGACAAACTGGAAGCGGGGGATGAACTGATTGTTCTTAAGATTGACCGCTTAGGTCGTGATGCTATCGATGTGTTATCTACCGTAGAACGCTTAGGGTCTATGGGCGTGAAAGTTATTAGCCTCGATTTACCTGTCCCTGATCTCAGCAAGCCTGAAGGCAAAATGATGTTAGGAATGTTCTCCGTCTTTGCTGAATTTGAGAAGAACAGAATCAGGGAGCGTACTCAGGAATCCCTTGATCGCCTGAAAGCGGAGGGCGTTAAGCTGGGGCGACCTGAAGCCACTGAGACAACCGAGAGCGTTCAACAGTGTAAGGCTATGGGACTTTCTCAGGCTCAGGCTGCCGATCATCTGGGCATCTCTGTTCGCACTGTGAAGCGCCATTGGCATAAATGAGGAATAGAACACGTAGACACATCACCAAGTAAACTGTAACCTACTATGTAACCCAAGGGATTCCTTGGTGCTTAAGAATCAAATGGTTAGTGACCGATTGTCTTCGATACTTCGATTCCCTTCGCCCGCTCCACGACTTACTTCTCACAGACTCTCCTGATTCAATTATTCTTCGTAATCTCAATGTGTTTCTTTGTTTAACGGTCATACGGACTCAATGCACGACTATGCAGGCTAAAGCGATTGTGGGAGACGATAGGCTCCCCTGGCGGGAGATACCTCAGATACCTCATATGAAACTAACTATCCACAGGGGCCAAAGAGAAATCTTTGACGCTCTCGGATAGTAGAGCTTTGTATATGCTGGTTAATCCTTTCAATTCGCGATACTGGTGTCTTAAATATCGCATTTCTCCCGTGGTACAAAAAATCAACTATCAATCAATTGAATTTATTTAAGAAATTTTAAGGAGTATGTTTGATTGTCTGTCTGAAAATATATCAACGCTAATATAGGTCACGTAGTTAATTGTTAGATTATAATTCAATAGTTATCTTTTTTGAACACGATATAAGATTGGTCATTCTTCATAAATAAGTAATGTATTCTTTTTGTAGGTCAATTTTCTCTAATCGGTAGTAACAGGTTTTAAATGGTTTAGACTTGGTAGGATCTTACCTGGATAAACATGGTGGACATCTATTTTGTTAAAAATATCTTCAGTAGTTTTATCATTAGTAATAATTTCTTAAGGTGACTAGTTTTGTTCTCATTATCCGGTCACGAAATTATGTAGATACACAAAAATATACGAGTTAGTTTAGTACTTTGTACCATTTTGAATGCTTGCTATGCCGGGGGGCTCGTTAGCCTTGTGTATATTCTGGCATTGTTGTTGAAAAATATAGCAAATATAGTTAGATAGACTTCAGTTGTACTGATTAAAATCTCACACGGTATAGCTACGAATTTAAAGGTAGATATATGGGTGACAATTCAGTCAGGCTACCTTTAACCCCAGTATGTATGCTGGTAATTTGTAAGAAAATGTTTCATTGTGTTTTGAGAATTTTCTCATTTTGAATAAAAGATGAAAGTGCGGTTTCACAGGTGGTGCTAATAATACAACCAATAATCGTATTGAAATGCCGGTATCCATTAGTAATTCAAATCTAAGAATGAGTGATTGATAGCTTTTAGCTATGAATGGCGAGGGGTTGATATCACATCCTTGTTGTGTAAAAGTTCATCTCATGTATTTAGCAATATTAATAAAATCAATTACTCGATTGTTAGGTATTTTTTAGAGGGTCGGTGTGCTTAAAAGTACACACTTACCTTTCCATGGATGAAATAGAGTTTTTTGAGGTTATGGAGGCTTCATGAAGTATCAACATTTCTGGCCACCTAATGATATTTATTTTGGGGGTGGTGTCGCTAGTGTTATTGATGAAATGTCACTGATTACAAACGAAAGAAATTATTTATTCGTGAATCTTAATCAATATAGCTTACGTAGCACCTTGGTTTTTTTCTCACGGAATAAAAATATCAATAAAATCATAATCATCATTTCCAGCTCACGGTTGATGCCTTTGGCTCTTTTTTGGCTGGATAATATCAAAAATGTTATTGCTGTTTTCGATACCTCAACATCTGTGTCGGAGATGATTAAGAAAATAAGCCTATATCGACGAAATGGTGACAAGATAACGGCAGGGCGAAGGGAATGTAACTTTAAGATTAGCAACAAAGATATCATGAAGATGAAGTACTTCTTAACCGAAAGCGGTATGGAGGAGCTTCAGGATAGATTTATGAACTCGCCGTCAACATTGTATCGTTGGAGAAAAGAGATCGCCCTTAAATTTGGCGTGCGAGACCCTCGATATCTTCTATTGCCAGAATAAAATGCTATGCGTTTTCTCATTAAGAATTACAATTAAAGATCCGATCTTTAATTGTTGTTTTAGAACGGATACTGCATACGACTTCCATTTAACTAAAATTAGGAAATATAAAATTTCTAGCCTTGCTTAGACTAGAAACTGTCGTGATTTCGATAAGAATAGATACGCTGACTAAGAACGTCAGGGGCGGTAGCGTTCCAGAAAACATCTGGGATTTATATAAAGTTAATAATTATTAAATAAGGGACTTATCAGTAATGATCAGCAAAGATGATGTAAAAATTGCCATTATTGGACTCGGGTATGTTGGCTTACCATTGGCTGCTGAATTTGGGAAAATTCGTCAGGTGGTTGGTTTTGATGTTAATCATAAACGTATACTCGAGCTAAAAGAAGGGATCGATGTCAATCTCGAAACCACAGAAGAAGAGCTACGTGATGCTCGCCATCTGACGTTTACCTCATCAATTGATGAAATCAGAGAATGCAATTTTTACATCATTACCGTCCCGACGCCGATCAACGATTATAAGCAACCAGATCTCACCCCTTTGATTATGGCAAGTGAAACTGTTGGCAAAGTACTGAGGCCGGGGGATATCGTGGTGTATGAATCTACGGTATATCCAGGGTGTACTGAAGAAGAATGCGTGCCGATCCTTGAGCGTATGTCAGCGATGACATTTAACAAAGACTTCTTTGTCGGATATAGCCCAGAGCGCATCAATCCCGGCGATAAAAAATATCGTCTGACAACTATCAAGAAAATTACCTCAGGTTCAACTGCAGAAACGGCCTGTCTGGTTGATGAGATCTATCGACAGATCATCACGGCAGGAACGTACAAAACGGAAAGCATTAAGATCGCGGAAGCGGCAAAGGTGATTGAAAATACCCAACGCGATCTCAATATCGCGCTGGTAAATGAATTGGCGATTATCTTTAACCGATTAGAGATTGACACTGAAGCCGTGCTGCGAGCAGCGGGAAGTAAATGGAACTTCCTGCCATTCCGTCCGGGACTGGTTGGTGGTCACTGCATTGGCGTCGATCCCTATTATCTCACTCATAAATCTCAGGGCATCGGTTACTATCCGGAAATTATCCTCGCGGGTCGTCGACTGAACGATAATATGGGTAACTATGTTTCGGGACAGTTGATCAAAGCCATGATCAAAAAAGGAATTAATGTTGAGGGTTCTAACGTTCTGATTCTGGGGTTCACCTTTAAAGAAAACTGCCCGGATATCAGGAATACCCGCATTATCGATGTTGTAAAAGAGTTGGGCAATTACAGCTGTAATGTTGATATTTTTGACCCTTGGGTGGATGCTGAGGAAGTCGAAGAGGAATATGGGATTATACCTGTATCGGAAATCAAGGCTGCTTCTTATGATGCCATTATTGTTGCCGTTGGCCATGAGCAGTTTAAGAAGATGGGGAGTACTGATATTCGTGGCTTTGGAAAAGATAAACATGTGCTTTATGATTTGAAGTATATCCTTTCGCCTGAGCAGTCAGATGTGAGGTTATAATCATGACAGCCTATGATGAATTAAAAATACAACTCGTTCTTGAACCAAAACGTTGGCTTATTACTGGCGTAGCAGGTTTTATCGGCTCCGGATTATTAGAAGAACTACTCTATTTAAATCAAACAGTAATTGGGTTGGATAACTTTTCAACTGGCTATCAACATAATTTAGAGGATGTGCGTGCCGCTGTCAGTGAAGAACAATGGTCGCGGTTTACCTTTGTTCATGGGGATATCCGGTCGTTTGCCGATTGTCAGGCTGTTTGTGAGAATGTCGATTACGTTTTACATCAGGCCGCTCTGGGAAGCGTACCACGTTCCTTGCAGGATCCTATCACGACAAATAGCGCTAACATTGATGGTTTTTTAAATATGTTGACGGCGGCGAGAGATGCACATGTATCTGGTTTCACCTATGCCGCAAGCAGTAGTACTTATGGTGACCATCCCGATTTACCTAAAATTGAGGACCGGATCGGCCGGCCATTAAGCCCGTATGCGGTTACAAAATACGTCAATGAATTGTACGCCGAGGTGTTTGCTCGCAGCTATGATTTTAACACTATTGGCCTGCGCTACTTTAATGTATTTGGCCGCCGCCAAAACCCTAACGGAGCATACTCTGCAGTCATTCCTCGCTGGATACTATCGCTTCTTAAAGATGAACCAATTTATATCAATGGCGATGGTTCAACAAGCCGCGATTTTTGCTATATAGAAAATGTGATTCAGGCCAATTTATTATCAGCAACGACTAATGATTTAACCTCAAAAAATAAAGTCTATAATGTGGCTGTTGGAGACAGAACTTCGCTAAATGAGCTTTATTATCTCATCCGCGATGGGTTGAATTTATGGCGGGACGAACAAATTAGTGCTGAACCAATTTATAAAGATTTTCGTGACGGTGACGTTAAGCATAGTCAGGCAGATATTACCAGAATAAAAACATTTCTTTCATATGAGCCTGAGTTTGATATCAAAGAAGGACTTAAGCAGACTCTAAAATGGTATATCGATAAAAAGACTGCTTTGTATTCCTGAGTAAAACTACTCACTTTCCTTTCACGTGGATGAATTTAATGAAATCGTCAGGGATGTTTACGCTTACAGCCATTGGTAGTTGCCGTATTGTGAGTCCGGTAAAACGAGCTCAGCCTTATTTTAATTTCAAGGCTAATTTTAAAAGGATATATGGTTTTACGCATACGAGCAGCGAGGCATTACAGCAGGTTCGTTTTATTTTAGGCTTGATAGATATTCCTGAAAAGGTCCGGCCTTTTATTTTTAGACCTGCCGTAAATTATTCAAACACCGACGTTCATAGTCGTTCTGATTTCTATATCGTTGAGATTTCAAGTCAGAAGAAGATTATGGCCTATGGGTTCTGCTTACAAATAAATTATTTAACTCGTCATTTCTATGAGTTTTTTAGCCAAACAGAGCGGGCGCGTGTGTACTGGTCGCTGGCCACGCAAGGAAATCAACACAAACTGCTGGCCTATCTCAAAGACGATCCCTGTTTTGCCGGAATGTCGGAAGACGATCGTGCCTTATTAAGCAATATCAATGTTGAGCAGATGGATGAGCATGCTATCGAACAGGACATGATGGAAATCGTTCAGCTGCTTGGTCGCGATCGCGTTATGTTTATGACCCATGTTGATGCCGTGACTCGTGCTGGAACCGTCATTCAGTCCCGCAGTCGATTGATTAAAAATGTCGAGACCATCGCCACCAGGATGGATATTCCCTGCGTTAATCCGACAAATTTGATGGAAAAGTGGGGACAGAAAAGAGCCCTGGAAAAAAATGGCGACGATCTTACTCATTATACCGACATGTTTGGTGACGCGATCGTTGCGGCTATTTTTAAGGGAGTGATCAATAAGACTAATCATCATCTTGATGAGGGGCGACAAGAGAAACAGGACCAAATACGTGAGATTACCCTATCGATCACTAAGCTGCTTGCCGATGGCGACATTATTACTGCATCACAGCAACTTTTTGCCGCATTAAGAAATCAGCAGCAAGAGCCTGTTCTAATCCAACTTCGGTCCGTAATCTTCAGCCGTTTAGGTTATTATGAACAGGCTTATCAGGATATTAGTGATGTTGAGAAAATTATCGGTACGACAGACAGTACATTACGTTGTCGGCTGAGGTCTCTACATGGATTAGCGCGTTGGCGGGAAGCCTTATCGACGGCCGAGATGATGCTTTCCAATGAAATTGAAGATGAAGAAGTCCTTACCGTTGCCGCCGGCTCAGCCGATGCTTTACAGCTGTTTAATAAGTCATATCAATACTGGAAACGTGTACTGTTATTGAATCCTGAAACCCAAAGCGGATGGGTTAATTTCCTGAGCAGCACGCAATATTTCAATGATGGCAACGCATTTTCCGAAGCTTTCCATGCCGGCATTCAATCGCAGCGCCTAAATGATGCGTTTATGGAAACAGCGTTATCTTTGGCAATCAAATTCAGTGATGAATTGATTTTCATGCATGCACTCGAGCAGCTACTCCGCCATGAGTCAGAATTTGCGCTGACGGTATTGTCGACGATTCATGATACCGGTCTCGTTATCCGCACGGCTTTCTGCATCAAGAATATGAGCTATCATCAGGCGCTTAGCACCTCGTATAAAGATAAACTCCACGACGTTTTTGAGGCATGGAACAATACCGCGCTGTCGCTACATTCGGTTGATGATTTTGTCTCACTGAGTACTTCGCTGGTCTACAGCTACTCTGCATTTATGGTTTATCCCCATGCACGTATTTCTCGTTTTAATAATGAAGTTAAAATGGCATGGCGCGAGAAATTAAGAGAAATGTATGAGCGTGAGGATTATGAAAATATCCTGGCAGGGGCGAAAATAGTGTGGCCGCTTCTGGAGTTCGATCCCGTTAGCACCGTATATTGTGCAAGAACGCTGGTGAATCTTGGTGCCTGGAAAGACGCGTGCACGTTGGCCCATATGACCTTGATTCGTAATTCGAATATTACCAGCCTGCAGTCGATTATGTTACGCAGTATACGTCATATTAACGACATTCCGTTCCTCATTGATTTGATTGCTAACGTCATGAGCATTTCTCCATCATTCCAGAATGCCTCGATGAACGAGCTGTTTGAGAAAGAGTGTCGCAATGTTGCAACCAGAGCCCTTAAATATGTACGCCAGAAGAAAACTGAAGGGCGTCTGGATGAAGCATTGTCTGTATTGATTAGCCTGAAACGAATTGATCCTGATGTTTCTCGCCTGATGCGTGAATATAAGCAAATTATCAGATTATTTAATGAGTCACTGAAGGATGGCGGTAGCACTATCGCGTCTTATGAACATCTAGATTATGCGAAAAAATTACTCGTTTTTGATAGTGAAAATGCCTATGCCTTGAAATATGCCGCATTAAACGCAATGCATTTACGCGACTACACCCAGGCTTTGCAGTATTGGCAGCGACTGGAGAAAGTGAATGGACCAACGGAGCCGGTGACAAGGCAGATCTCGACCTGCATAACCGCATTACAAAAAAATACATCAGGGAAGTCGTAATGATTATGCAGGAAGAAAAGTTAGCTGCGCTAGGGAAAACGCTTTTAACATTGAAACAAGAGAAGAAGCTTGCGCAAGCTGTTGCGTTAATTGACAGCGAATTACCGGCTGAGGCTTTAACTTCATTAGCGATGCTAAAAAAAGCAGAATTTCTTCATGATTTCAATGAAACGGCGCGTGCATACGCTCTCTACGAAACGCTGATTGCACAAAACAATGACGAAGCACGTTATGAGTATGCGCGTCGTTTATATAATACGGGGCTAGCCAAAGATGCGCAGCTAATTCTTAAAAAGGTTAGCACCGGCGTGCAGAAAAAATATAACAATTATTTAGGCAAAATAAATAAGATCTGCGATTTGCTTGAACGCCTTGAAGGGGAAGCGATCCCTGTGGGGACCAACACCCGTATTATTGCAATGAAGCATGCCATCTTGTTCTATCGAAATCGTCAGCCGCGGCAGCTTCCCGTCGGATCTTTTGGTCGCCTTGCGCTCTGTACAGGCTCGCTAGGTAGCGGCGGTGCAGAGCGTCAGATTTCCAGGCTGGCTATTGAGATCGCCAGAAAATATCGGCAACAGGGGAAAATTGGCGGCCTGAAAGTAGAAGAGCCGGTAGAGCTCATTATTCGCTCCCTGGCACCGGAACTCAGGCAAGACTTTTTCCTGAAAGAAGTGCTGGAAGAACAGGTCGAGGTGCTTGAAATCGCGAAGATTACCGGAAACTTCTTTGACGATACGACAATAGAATCTCCGGAGTTGCGCTTATTGCTCTCTCATCTGCCGCCGGTGTGTAACTACGGTATCAAGCATCTGGTCCCCCACTTATGCGAGCGCAAGCTGGATTATCTCTCCGTTTGGCAGGATGGCGCTTGTCTGATGATTGCGCTTGCAGCGCTGATTGCTGGCGTGCCCAGAATTCAGCTGGGATTACGTGGCTTACCGCCGGTGGTGAGAAAGCGTCTGTTCAAGCCGGAATATGAGCCTCTCTACCAGGCGCTGGCGGTCGTGCCTGGCGTTGATTTTATGAGTAACAACCATTGTGTGACCCGCCATTATGCCGACTGGCTAAAGTTGGAGGCGAAGCACTTCCAGGTTGTATATAACGGCGTCTTACCGCCATCTACCGAACCCTCTTCTGAGGTGCCACATAAAATCTGGCAGCAGTTTACGCAAAAAACACAGGATGCGGACACGACTATTGGTGGCGTTTTCCGCTTTGTAGGCGATAAGAACCCTTTTGCATGGATTGATTTTGCAGCACGCTATTTACAGCACCACCCCGCCACACGCTTTGTGCTGGTAGGCGATGGTGATTTGCGCGCTGAAGCGCAGAAACGCGCCGAACAGTTGGGGATTCTGGAGAGAATACTATTCGTTGGCGTCTCGCGTGACGTGGGGTATTGGCTGCAAAAAATGGACGTATTCATTTTGTTTTCGCGTTATGAAGGGCTACCCAATGTGCTCATTGAAGCACAAATGGTCGGGGTGCCGGTGATTTCAACCCCTGCAGGTGGATCGGCAGAATGCTTTATTGAGGGTGTTTCGGGTTTCATTCTTGATGATGCACAGACGGTCAATCTTGACCAGGCTTGCCGCTATGCAGAACAGTTGGTCAATTTATGGCGCAGCAGAACCGGTATTTGCCAACAGACGCAGTCATTTTTACAAGAACGCTTCACCGTGGAACATATGGTGGGAACGTTTGTACAAACCATTGCCTCTCAGCCTCGTTAATTAATGGGCAGCATTTTTTCAGCTATTTCATTTATAAAATAAGTTATGAAAAAAATTATTATATTATTAACGACGTTTTCTCTGCTTTCGGGATGCACTATTCCCAGGGCGGTATTTAAATCCAGCCTGATTAATCAGGACGATCCTCATTATCATCTGGTCGAAGTCACGCCGACATTAAAACTGAGTGATGCCGATACTGTGCCGAAAACTATTGTCGATCCGGTCTTTGCCGAAAATAACTGGCACTGGACATCTTTGGCTAAAGGCGATGTGCTGCATATCACTATTTTATCCTCGGGGGGAGCGGGGTATTTATCCAATAACGCGAGCGGCGACCGGGCGGATTTTGAAAATATTCTTGTGACTGACGGTAATATCGTTCAGGTGCCTTATGCCGGGATAATCCCGGTTACCGGGCTGGATGTGACACAACTGGCTGAAGAGATCAGAAAGCGACTTTCGCGCGTTGTCCTGAATCCTCAGGTGCTGGTGACGCTTACCGCCCGCACCGGAGCCATGGTGACGGTCGAGGGCAGCGGGAAAACAGGTCGTTACCCTCTCGAACAGAGTATGAATCGTCTTAGTCATTTTTTGGCAACGGCGGCGGCAGTAGAAAATACCAGCGCAGAGATGATGGAAGTTCACGTGACGCGCCAGCAGCATTATTTCAATGCGCGACTGTCAGATATTTATCAGTATCCCGGGTTGGATATTGTCTTACAGCCGGATGACCGTATCACTCTGCGTCAAGTGACCGAGTATGTTAATGTGCTCGGCGCGGCGGGTGTTCAGGGAAAACATGCTCTGGTTCAGCGTCATTCCAGCGTAGTGGATGCTTTGGCGCTGGCAAAAGGATTAAACGACAATCTTGCCGATCCGCAGGCGGTTTTTCTGTACAAGCATGACGAAGCGGAGCAAGCGAAACAGCAGATGCGTAAGCTGAATATCTATCATGTCGATATGAGCCAACCTGACTCGGTGTTTTTAGCACAGGCCATGCGGGTGGAAGACGGCGATGTTATCTATATCTCGAACGCCTCCTTGACTGATTTCGCTAAGGTGAAAGCCGCATTCGATAGCTTTTTGATCCGCGGCTCTAATTCTTTCTAACGCGCCATATGAATATTTTGAAAAATAATACTTATTATTTTATGAAACTCATTACCGTCTGTGAGTTAATCATTTTGTTAATGTCACGCGATATCAAAACACGCTATAACGGTAATTTGCTAAACTATATGATGGTGCTGGCCGTACCATTGGTATGGATAACCATTACCGTTATTTCTTTTCAATATTTAAATCGCACCGTGCCAATATTCACTGACGATATCAGCTTTGTTATTGCAGGTATATTACCGTATCTGTTATTTCGTTATACCATTACCGCAACCATGCGCACCCGTTCATTCTTTACATCGTTGGCGGTTGTCTCGCAGGTTAAGAAAAGACATGTGATTTTTGCTCTTGCCGCAGTCGAATTTGTTAATGCGGTTATCATTTATATTATTGTTTCATTAATTAACTTTCTTATCTTCTCCCGTTGGGAAGCCCAGAAACCGATCCTGATTTTTGAAGGGATGGTTATCGCATGGCTTCTGGGATTATCGTTTGGTTACTTTTGTGACGCACTGTCTGAACGGTTTCCGCTGGTCTACAAAGCCGTTCCTGTAGTGCTAAGACCGATGTTTTTGATTTCAGCTGTCTTTTATACGGCGAATGAATTGCCCTATTCAT
Source organism: Citrobacter braakii (assembly GCF_002075345.1). Taxonomy (GTDB): domain Bacteria; phylum Pseudomonadota; class Gammaproteobacteria; order Enterobacterales; family Enterobacteriaceae; genus Citrobacter; species Citrobacter braakii. The sequence continues at coordinate 341,809 of NZ_NAEW01000004.1, read as the reverse complement.
TATTAAGCATATTCAGCTGGAACCCTCTACTTCATGCTAATGAGATAGTCAGAGAAGGAATGTTTGAGGGGTATAACTCCTTGTACCTTGAACCTCTTTACCCTCTGGCATTTTCCGCAACGTTATTCCTCGCGGGCATCATTTTTCACCTGATTTGTGACACTGAAAATCACTGACTTTAGCTTCAGGAGAGACGCGTTCGTGTTCGGTTTATTAGGTTGTACACGCTATTTTGAGTCTGATAAGGGCCCGCGGGTGGTCCTTGATAAAACAGATTTTATCATGGATTACCATGAGCATATCGGTATTCTGGCGGCCCCTGGTTCAGGCAAAACGACGCTAACCCGATTGCTGTGCGGTATAGATGCTCCTGATGAAGGGGATTTTATTGGGCTACGGGGTGATGCGCTCCCACTGGGGGCAAATGCTTTTGTTCTGCCGGGGTTAACCGGCGAAGAGAATGCGCGCATGATGGCCAGTCTTTATGGCCTGGATGGCGATGAGTTTTCACATTTCTGCTATCAATTGACCCAGCTTGAACAGCGCTATACCGACAGGGTGAGTGAATATTCTGTCACGATGAAAGCGCATCTGGCATTTGCCATTAATTTACTGCTTCCCTGTCGCCTTTATATTGCTGATGACAAGCTGTACACCGGGGATAATGCCACACAGTTGCGTATGCAGGCGGCACTAGCTTATGAGCTGCAACAGAAAGGGTTGATTGTGCTAACGCGCAACCCTCGGCTTATTAAAGAACACTGTCATGCGTTTGGCGTACTGCTGCATGGAAAAATTACGATGTGTGAAGATTTAGCACAGGCATCTGCGCTTTTTGAACAATATCAGTCAAATCAGGCGACGATTCAAACTGATGATTATTCCTTTGATATATAATTAGAAAATATACGGATAGAGTGTGGAAAATTCAGAACGTATTAAAAAATGGAAAGAGGAAAGGGCGAAGGTAGCAGAAGAAAGCCGAGCCTCGCGACTACAACAAAAAGAGGATGAACGCTCCCTTCGCCAGACGGAAAAAACGGCCGATGCGAAAAGTCATCATCGCCCAGACGCCGGGTGGTCCGCGACGGATGCTGATTCTGTCCGTAGAGCGTCATTGGTTATTAAAGAGCGACGTGTTCAGCAAGCCAAACAATCGCTACGTCGGCTCTTTCTTTATATTGCTTTGCCGCTGCTGGTTATTATGCTTATGTCGTGGTTATTAACTTCGCGTTTTTATAGCGCGGATGCCACCTTTATTGTGCAAACTGATGCCAGCCAGGATAATTTTTCTGGAACAGCTTTCTTTGGTGCAGGCAATGAGATGTCGGAGGGCTTTCAGGTTCGCGAGTTTATACTTTCGAAAGAAATGATGGAGCGGATGGAAAAAGAGCTCGGTTTTTTATCTTATTTCGCGCAAGACGATATCGCATTATTTTCCCGCTACCACGCGCCGCTGGGTATTAATGATGATCCTTATCGTTACTATTTATCGAAAGTCTCGGTTGCTGTCGATATTCAACAGGGCATGCTGCGTTTAAACGTCAAGGCGCGGAGTGCGAAACAGGCTGAGTTTTTTGCCCAGCGCATTCTGGCTTTTGCTGAACAGCACGTTAATACCGTTTCAGCGCGGATGCAGCAGGAACGGATTTTATGGCTTGAAAACGATGTTAAATCGGCCCAGGAGAATCTGGGGGCCGCTCGGCTTGAATTGCTAAAAATACAGCATATACAAAAAGATATTGAACCGCAGGAAACCGTGACCGCGATTTATCAATTAATTGCTGGCTTTGAAACGCAGTTGGCGGAGGCGAAAGCGGAATACGCGCAATTAATGGCTAATGGTTTGGATCAGAACCCCCTTATTCCTCGCCTGTCGGCCAAAATCAAGGTCCTGGAAAAGCAGATCGGCGAACAACGTAACCGCCTGTCAAATAAGTTAGGGTCGCAAGGTTCTTCAGAAAGTCTGTCCCTGTTTGAAGATCTTCGCCTGCAGAGTGAGATCGCCAAAACACGCTGGGAATCTGCCTTGCAGACCTTACAGCAAGGGAAGCTTCAAGCGTTACGTGAGAGACGGTATTTGCTGATCATTTCTCAACCGATGGTGGTGTCTGACACCACTCGCTATGCCGATGGAACAAAGTGGTTACTGTTCTTCGTGTTGCTGGGCATCGCGTACCTGGTGACTTCTCTCCTGATAACTATCAGGCGGATGCGTGAATAAGGCGGAGTAAGGAAATACGATGAGCTTGCACTCTACATGTAAAAAAAAATCGCCAACCACCCTGCTCAAACAAGAGGATTGGGAGGGGCTATGTCACTATTTCGGGCAGCATCCCGAAAAAGTGCGAGATAGTGCTGGAAATGAGCAAAACATTCTTCTCTTCGCTATCGCGTGTTTGCGTAAAGATGAAACAGATGCCGCGCTGACTTTGTTGTCCGACCGTGTGCTGACAGCAAAGAATAGCCGTGATTTATTGCGACGCTGGATTATTTCGCCGCTGGCATCACATCATCGGGACGCTGTACTACAGGTGGTTAACAAACTGCTGGCGGTGAATGTGTGCCAGCCGGAGGATGTCCTGCTGGTCGCAAGCGTGCTGCTTAAGAGTAAACAATATGCGACTGTTGCTGACTTAGCCGAGCGGGCATGGCTCGCTTTTTCGGGCAATAGCAAAATTTTTGCCCTCCATCTGCGCAGCCTGACGCTGGTGGATAAAGAGTTACAGGCAATCTCGTTGGCCAGAACACAGGCGCAGGAAGTTCCCCCGCGGGGAGATATGATTGAGACCTGCCTCCGTTTCTTAAATAAAAGCCGCCTACCAGAAGATCATGACCTGGCCCGCGCATTGCTCCCTTTCTTCGTGTTAGAAAGCCAGGAGTCGGCGGGGCTGGCGGTTGATACGCTGTGCGCTGTCGGTAAATATCAGGAAGCCATTCAGACTGGGGAGTCCGTATTAGCCCGTGGGTTGGATGGTGCGGCGCTGCGTCGTAGCCTGGGGCTTGCCCACTATCAATCCGGCCGCAGCCGGGAAGCGAAGCTTCAGGCCGCTGAGCATTGGCGTCATGCCCTGGATTTTAATCCTGATAATTTACGGATCGTGACCCTGTATGCCGATGCCTTAATCAGAACGGGTCAGAATGAGAAAGCCATTCCGTTACTGCAGCAGTCGCTCGCGACTCATCCTGATCTTCCTTATGTCAGAGCCATGTATGCCCGAGCACTGCGCCAGGTTGGGCAATACGCTGCTGCCAGCGATGAGTTTGTACAACTGGCAAGGGAAAAAGGGGCGACCAGTAAATGGAACCGTTATGCCGCGGCGGCGTTGTTACAGGCGGGGAAAACAAGCGAAGCGGAAAGCGTCTTTGAGCACTATATTCAGGCCAGAGCAAGCCATCTGCCTCAGTCATTCGAAGAGGGGCTGCTGGCGCTTGATGGGCAAATATCTGCCGTTAATCTACCGCCTGAGCGCCTTGACTGGGCATGGGAAGTTGCCGGCAGACAGTCCGGTATCGAGCGCGATGAATGGGAACGCCGGGCGAAGTGGGGGTATCTTGCCGATAATTATCTCCTCGACTGGCTTGAATGCCGTGGAGAGCAGGCCGACGAACCGATGTATCGGTTGGCCGATATATCGCATGTCGAGCAGTTTTTCCAACGGCTGCAGCTCGATAAGCGTGGTTGCATTGTTGTATCGGCTCATATGGGCGCAATGTATGCCGGGCCGATGATCCTCTCCTTGCTGGAAATGAACAGCAAATGGGTGGCTTCCACGCCTGGCGTGCTCAAAGGGGGCTACGGTGAGCGGTTGATTTCGGTTAGTGACAAAAGCGAAGCGGACGTGGTCAGAGCCTGCATACAGACCTTGCATAGTGGGCAGTCGCTTGTTGTGGCGATCGACGGCGCGCTGAATTTGAGCGCGCCGACTATCGACTTTTTCGGCCAGCAGATTACCTACTCCACCTTTTGCTCTCGACTTGCCTGGAAAATGCACTTACCCACCGTATTTGGTGTTCCGGTGTGGCGAGACGGGCGCATCCATTTTGTTTTGGAGAAAATGGTCGATCCGCAGAGGTTCGAAAGCCAGTCTTCTTTTATTGAGCGCTGGAAAGACAATTACCTGAAATGTGTAACCCAAATCCTGAATAGCGGGCCTGAAAATCTGAGACTGTCGGGGGGGATTTGGCGAAATATCACGCGCAGGGATGAAACATCTTCGGGCTGAAAAGACGTTTGCCCCGTGATGCCTTTGGCGCACCAGGCGGGGCCGCCCGCTAAGTAAAACTGAGTTATTCGATTTAGAAAGCATCCGTTCATTAACGTTCGGGTGCTTTTTTCGTTCTAACGAGCTGAAAAACGGAGAATTATATAATAGCTACGTTATACCTGATTGTGGTTCTGTTTGTCTGAGGGCTACCAGAAGACAGTATCCTGAAGTCATCCCTTAGCGATGTTAAATAGCGGCATCGAAATCCGCTGGTAGCGTACTGTTACCTGTACCCAGGCTGCGTTGCATTAATACCGTATCAAGCCAGAGCCCATGCTTGAATCCAATGTTCGTCAGCGTGCCTATTTTCGTAAATCCGGCCTGCTGATGGACTTTCAGCGATCCCTGATTATTGCTGTCGCCGACGATAGCGATCAACTGCCGATAACCCTGCGTTTCAGCCCACTCAATTACATGGCGTAGCAACGCTTTTCCCACCCCCTGACGCTGTGCCGTCGGGTCAATATAAATCGAATCTTCGAGGGTATAGCGATAGGCATAACGCTCGCGGTAGCGGGTGAGATAGCAATACCCGATGACCTTATCTTCTTGCAATGCGACAACCCACGGCAGTCCCAGACTGCGGATTTTTTCCAGACGATCCTGCATCTCGCGGGTATCCGGCGGGTCAGTTTCAAAGCTGCCGGTACCGTGAATAACATGATGGGCGTAGATATCACGTATGGCGGGGATGTGTTTTTTTTCAGCGTTAACGATTTTCATTGACCAGCTCCCATTGGCATCTTTGTCCAAATTACCTCAAAGGCTGGAGAGAAGGTAAGTGCAAAAAATTATGCGTCTATACCCGTCATTCTTTAAGCTGCATGTGCGTTGGCTACGCTAGCTCGCCTCAGTCACATAGTTCGCTATGCTCCTGGGGATTTACTCACTTGCCGCCTTCATGTAACTCGAATTATTTAGGGTATATAAATTATTTTCAATGTAAATAAGCTTTCAAATTGTAAGGGTAAAGTGAGTGTGGTTGATACTGTCAATAATACGCAAGAGTGGTAAATATTTTAGCGAGTCGAGCAATGCACAATTCTTCGCGCACGTATTATGGCGGATACCAAAATACCAATTTTGGTAGATTTCAATGATAGGTTAAGAAGTCATTTGATTTTATTGAGTTTTTACTGTACTTAGTTCTGCTTATGACTGTACCTTTAATTTCATTTTATCGACCCTGTTCGAAACTTAAAATTAGGTTATATTATTTACATTGTTATCTTTGTTGTTATCAGGGGCATTATTATCAGAACTTTCTCTATCCGCACACAATAGTTACCATGCAAACAGTTGCGCGGTGTAGCTATGCCAACCAGCAATAGTTATCATCGTCACAAGGTTTCGTCATGCAAACTTAATCTAAATCCAGAATTCAATCCCAAGAGTATTAGGATTATTTAGTCTAAAATACTTTTTTGTCTAAGAGTTTTCGTATCGCATAGCCACGAACTACGCTGAGTGATAAAATTTTCGAGTTTACGCCTGCTTTCCCACGATTAGAGGGCGAGGCGCGGGTAGTCAATAAGACGAAAGAGTTAATTGCTTCATAACCCTATTGCAAAATAAGCGGCAGTGCATCTTACATGGTCGGGTATCGTTAGTAACCGACTGTAATATATTGAAAACGCTTATTTTTACTCTGATGTAAGTTATAAGGGCAGATATGTTAAGTATGCGTCGACATGCCAACTTCATTAAACGTTTTAAGTCTTTAAGCTGTTTATTTACGGCAAGCGTTCTTTTCCCTATGCAAATCTCTGCAGCGACATCAGATTATGACGCTTTGGTTATTGAAGCGCGGGGTGGTAATAGTGCACCGTTATTGCGTTATCTAGAGGATCAGGGAAAGCAAAGCGCGCTAACGCCAAATCAGGTTGCCGACTGGCTGCAAGTTTCCAGTTGGGTTGATAACAACGATAAAGCCACTATTGAAATCTGGCGGCGCTATCGTGGGCAGATGGATGTGCCTGCACGCGGCAAAGTCGCCGCTGCACGTGCGTACCGTAACCAGAAAAACTGGAATGATTCATTGGCGGTATGGGAAAGCGTTTTACAGGAAGAGCCTGACAACGTTGACGTACGCACCGGCTGGATAATGACGTTGGCAGATGCTCGCTACAATCAGCAAGCCCTTACTGAAGCGAATAAATTGGCACAGGCACATCCGGGTGCTGACTCCGATGCACTACTTGCCTACGTATATCATTCTCAGGGAAAAAACTGGGACGCGCTGTTGGTTGCCAGCCAGGCGGATGACGTTGATCCTGGCAACAAAAATGCAAAATCTACGCTGCTGTCTGCTCTGTCAGCAAACCGTGTTTCCGGGCCCGCCTTAAATATGGCGGAGGTAGTGCCTACGGCAGATCCTGTGAAGCGCCGCCTTGAGCTTGATGCGGCCGCCGAAATGGTACGTTCCTCCTATACGTCCGCACGTAATGAAGAAGAGCGGTTTATCGTGGCGGATAAAGCGCTGGCCCGCTATGACCAGTTGCTGGCTGCCTGGAAGGATGAGCCATCCGCGCAGAATGATGTCCGTCGGGCGAGAATTGACCGCATGGGCGCTTTGCTGGTTCGTAAGCGAACGTCTGAAGTGATTAAGGAATACGAATCGCTTTCTGCGAGCGGCGAAGTGCCAAACTACGCAAAACGCTGGGTAGCATCGGCATGGTTAAGCGAACGCCAGCCAGAAAAAACCGAAGCGATGCTGATGAGCATCTACTACCCGAATGGACCGATTCCCGTTACGCCGCTTGGTCCTGAGGATCAACAGGATCTGTTCTACGCGCATATCGATAATGAAAACTTTGATGCCGCTAAAAAACAGGCCGAAAACCTAATCAAAGAGAGTCCGTACCTGCGACGCATCTATGGTTCGCCAACGCCGCAGCCTAACGATAACTGGCTGCTCGGACAGTCGATGCTGACGCAATATTATATTGCTGCCAATGAACTACCTGAGGCTGAAAAGCTCGCAGAGCATCTGGCGCGAACAGGTTCAGGTAACCAGGGGCTGCGCATATCTTATGCCTCCGTTCTTGAAGCACGTGGCTTGCCGCATGCGGCGGAGAAAGAGCTGAAGCTGGCGGAAGTGATTGAGCCAAGTAACCTGGAACTGGAACGTCAGCAGGCTTATGTTGCGTTGGATCTCCAGGAATGGAGGCAGGCCGATGAACTGACGGATGATGTCATCGCTCGTAGCCCGGATGATGAAGCGACGCTGCGCCTCGCGCGTATTCGTGATGTCCACAAAATGTCGGAAGTGCGCATTAGCGGCACACAAGGGATCTCGTCCGATAGCCCGGTCAGCGGTAAGAATGACTTCAACATCAATACTGCCATTTACAGTCCGCCAATTAACGACAACTGGCGATTGTTTACTGGATTCAACTTTGCTACTGGCGAATTTGAGGAAGGTAAAGGCATCAGCCGCGATCTGGCTGCGGGGGCGGAATGGACTTCCCGCGACTACTGGGCAGAAATGGAAGTCTCTGGCCGAAATTATGGCGATGGTCAGAAAATTGGCGGTCGTCTTTCCGGCTGGCATGACTTCAATGACAACTGGCGCGTAGGCGGTTCGGCCGAGCGCTTGTCGCGTAATACGCCACTGCGCGCGCTGCGTAGCGGCGTGTATGCCAACGGCGGCGATATGTTTGTTCGCTGGTATCAAAACGAACGACGTGAATATCAACTGTCGTTTGCCGCATCACATTTCTCAGATGGTAACGATCGCATCGAATACGGACTCAGCGGAAAAGAGCGCATGTGGACAACGCCGCGCTTCACCCTGGACTTTACCCCGGGCATCGGCGGGAGCACCAACACCAAAGAGAATGTGCCGTATTACAACCCGAAGAGTGATTTTTCCGTGGTACCGGGTCTGAGCGCGGAGCAGGTTCTTTACCGCCATTATGACACCGTGTGGACGCAGCAAGGTCTGGCTGGCGTAGGTGGCTATTGGCAGCAAGGCCAGGACGCTGGTGCCATCGTTCAGGTGGGATACGGACAACGGCTCAAATGGAACAACGTCGTAGATGGCGGGGTGATGCTGATTTGGGATAAACGCCCCTACGACGGTAAACGTGAGCGGAATATCTCCCTCGCTTTCGATTTAAATGTCAGGTTTTAAGGATTGTTCATGCTGAAAAGATGCCTGTGGCTTAGCGCATTAATCGCTGGCTGGTTGATGATTACCGCGTGCAGTAGCGCGCACAATACAACGCCTCGCTACGTTCCTCCCGCAGAGAGAACGCCGCTGACGGCGGATCATCCGTGGCCGAAAAATAGCTTCCTGGTGCTCGGCTACCACGATGTCGAGGATGGTGCCGCCGACCAGCGCTATCTTTCTGTGCGCACCAGCGCGTTGAGCGACCAAATGGCCTGGCTGCGTGATAATGGCTATAACCCGATCAGCGTGCAGCAAATCCTGGACGCCCATGACGGTAAAATCGTGTTGCCAGAAAAAGCGGTCTTACTCACCTTTGATGACGGATATAGCAGTTTTTATACCCGCGTCTGGCCGCTGCTGAAAGCCTACAACTGGCCTGCGCTTTGGGCGCCGGTGGGGAGTTGGGTTGATGCTCCCGCCAACAAAAAAGTCGATTTTGGCGGCTTAATGACGGTGCGAGATAAATTCGCCACCTGGAAAATGGTCGAAGAGATGGGCAAATCACCGTTGGTGGAAGTCGGTGCGCACACCTGGAATTCGCATTTCGGTGCACAAGCCAACCCGCAGGGAAGTAAAGAACCGGCGGTGGCGAACCGCCTGTATGATAAGAAAACCGGCACTTACGAAACGGATGAACAGTACACGCGCCGTATAAACGCGGATATCTCTCTCATCACCAACAAGATCAAATCGGTGACCGGGAAATCACCGCGCGCGTGGGTCTGGCCGTACGGTGCGGCCAATGGCACAACGTTAAACCTGGCTAAAGAGCATGGCTATAAGATGGCCTTCACGCTCAACGAAGGGTTGGCGAATGCCGCGTTTCTTGATGACATCCCGCGCGTGCTAATCTCTGATAACCCCTCTCTTAAGCGCTTTGCCAGCCAGGTCGCTCAGGTACGTGAACCGCAGACGATGCGCGTGATGCATGTCGATCTGGATTACGTGTATGACAAGGACCCTGCTCAGCAGAAGCGAAACATCGACAAGCTTATCCAGCGCGTTTATGACATGCGTATTTCTCATGTCTTCCTGCAGGCCTACGCCGATCCGCAGGGCGACGGAAATATTCGCGAGCTCTATTTCCCTAACCGCTGGCTGCCGATGCGTGCCGACCTCTTTAACTATATCTCCTGGCAGTTACAAACGCGGGCAGGGGTGACGGTGTATGCCTGGATGCCGGTTCTGGCTTTCGATCTCGACGCTTCCATCCCACGCGTAACCGCCTGGGATCCGAAAACGGGACGTACAGCGATCAACCGCGAGAACTATGTCCGTCTGTCCCCCTGGAGCAGCGAAGCGCGTCAGAGCATCACTGAAATCTATGAAGACCTGGCCAAACACGCCAGCTTCAAAGGGATTTTGTTCCATGACGATGCTTTCCTGACGGACTTTGAAGACGCGTCACCGGAGGCGTTGGCTGCCTACCGCGCCGCAGGGCTTCCCGGAAGCATTGAGCAAATCCGTAGCAATCCACAGGCGTTCGAGCGCTGGACGCGACTGAAAAGTAAGGTGCTGATCGACTTCACCAAACAACTGACCCAGGCGGTGCGTAATATTCGCGGTCCGCAGGTGCAGACGGCGCGCAATATTTACGCCATGCCGGTACTGGAGCCGGAGAGTGAAGCCTGGTTTGCGCAGAACCTGAATGATTTCCTCAATACCTATGACTGGACGGCACCGATGGCGATGCCTTTCATGGAGCAGATCCCGGCTAATGATGCCAACGCCTGGCTCGACAGATTAGTGAATGCCGTTGCACAAACGCCCGGCGCGCTGGACAAAACCGTGTTTGAACTACAGGCACGAGACTGGCGTAAATCCGGGGACGAGGCTGAAATCAGCGGAAAACAAATAGCCGAATGGATGCGCCAGCTGAAATTAAGCGGTGCAGGTAACTACGGCTATTACCCGGATGATTTCATCAGCGACAAACCTGAGATGTCAGAGATTCGCTCGACGTTCTCCTCATACTGGTACCCGCAAAAATGACCGATCGCATAATTGCTTTCCTGATACTTTGCCTGATGTTCAGCCTGCCGTTTGGCGTGGCGGTCATCTTTACAGGTGAAGTGATGTTGAACTTCGTCTTCTTCTGGCCCTTGTTTATGTCTGCTTTGTGGATAAGCGGCGGGGTCTATTTCTGGTTCTACCGTGAGCGTCACTGGAAATGGGGAGATGACACACCGCCACCGACGCTGGAGGGGAATCCGCTGGTTTCCATTCTGATCCCCTGTTTTAACGAAGGGATCAATGCGCGCGAAACCATTGAGGCCGCGCTGGCGCAGCGATATAAAAATATTGAAGTGATTGCCATCAACGATGGTTCAACGGATGACACCCACGACGTGCTGGAACAACTGGCGGTGGAATACCCCAGTCTGCGGGTGATTCATCTGGCTGAAAACCAGGGCAAAGCGCTGGCGCTCAAGACCGGGGCAGCAGCGGCGCGCAGTGATTACCTGGTGTGTATTGATGGCGATGCGTTACTGGACCGTGATGCCGTTGCCTATATTGTGGCGCCGCTGATCCAGTTCCCGCGCGTCGGTGCGGTGACCGGGAACCCACGTATTCGAACCCGCTCCACCTTAATCGGTCGGGTGCAGGTCGGGGAGTTTTCTTCCATTATCGGCTTGATTAAGCGCACTCAGCGAGTTTATGGGCAGATCTTTACCGTTTCCGGCGTGGTTGCTGCGTTTCGTCGTCGCGCGCTGGCCGAGGTCGGTTACTGGAGCCCGGACATGATCACCGAAGACATCGATATCAGTTGGAAGCTGCAATTGCGCCACTGGTCGATATTCTTTGAGCCGCGCGCACTGTGCTGGATCCTGATGCCTGAAACGTTAAGAGGGTTATGGAAACAACGACTGCGCTGGGCGCAAGGCGGTGCGGAGGTGTTTATCGTGAACATGCGCCGCCTGTGGTCATGGGAATATCGCCGTATGTGGCCGCTGTTTTTTGAGTTCTGTTTTTCTACCACCTGGGCGTTTGCCTATGCGATCAGTATCGTGCTGTTCCTGTTAGGGCTGATGATCCCGATGCCGGACTCGCTGTATGTACAACATCTGTTCCCGCCGGCATTTACTGGGCTAATCCTCGGCGTGGTGTGCTTGCTGCAGTTTGCGGTGAGTCTGATGATTGAGCGGCGCTATGAAAAAGGCATTGGCGCGTCGTTGTTCTGGATTATCTGGTTCCCGGTGGTGTACTGGATGTTAAGCCTGTTCACCACGCTGGTCGCTTTCCCGAAAGTAATGCTCAAACGCAAACGCGGCAGGGCGCGTTGGGTGAGTCCCGATCGTGGAATTGGGAGGATCGAATCATGAGCCAGCCGCTGATCTTTACGGAGCAGCGTTTGCTGCCGCGCATTATTGACGTGCTGTTAACGCTTTTTGCCTGGGTTGGTTTTTTATATTTGATTTATAAAGGTCTGATCACCGCTCTGGCACACTCACCTTATATAGGTGTGCGACCCTTTTTCACCACGCTGGATACGGTCACGTTTTACATCCTTGTCGCGCTGGTCAACGGACTGGTGCTGATTGGTTGGGCGAAGTACAACCAGTTTCGTTTTCGGGTGGAACGTCGCAGTCGCAGGCCCGGACTGGAAGATCATGAGCTGGCGGAAAGTTTACGTATTACCCGGGAACTGGTGACAGAGCTGAACAAAGCGCGGGTGCTGACGGTTCACCATCATGAAAGTGGTGAAATCAGTCATATCGATGTGGACAGGGACATCGCCGATAACCGTCTACCGCCGCCGACGCCTGCGATGCTGGAGTATTTGCCGCCAGAGCCGCAGCCGTTGTTGCAGAAAAGGCCTGAGTGATATTTCTACTTTCGGTTGCTTCCTTCAGCCTCGCAGAGGTCTATGATTAGACCCAGACAATAAAAAAATGCGAGGCAATGTCGTGGATAAGGAACTACTGGATGCCGGTTACCGGGCCTATACCGGTGAGAAGATTGACGTCTACTTCAATACGGCGATATGTCAACATTCGGGCAACTGCGTGCGGGGAAGCGCAGCGCTTTTTAACCTGAAGCGTAAACCGTGGATCATTCCGGATGAAGTGGATGTCGCGACGGTCATTAAAGTGATTGATACCTGTCCGAGCGGTGCGCTGAAATATCGCCAGAAATGAGTGAGGGGACCATGGAAATTCTTGCAGGCCACAACAAATTTTATGTTAACGATGCCGAAGGCAATCAGGTTGCCGAGATTGTCTTCGTGCCGACGGGTGAGCATCTGAGCATAATTGAACATACCGATGTCGACCCCAGCCTGAAAGGCCAGGGGGTCGGTAAACTGCTGGTGGCGAAGGTGGTGGAGAAAATGCGCGCCGAAAACCGCAAAGTTATTCCGCTGTGCCCGTTTGCCAAACATGAGTTTGATAAAACCCGCGAGTATGACGATATTCGCGCCTGATAATCTTACGTACGCCGGAAGGCATGACCGCCGTCCGGCGCATCACTCCCGATGCAGCAAATCCTGATAAATTCCCGTCAACACCCCTTGTGGGCCAAACTCTTTTTTAATCCATTGGGTTACACGACCGGTGGCCGAATGCTGGGTCGCCAGCAGCATCCGTGAATCCTGACGCGGGTTGTGGATCTGCCGCGTGACCAGCAACGACTTTTCCATCGCCTCGCGCACCATATAGTCCGGCAGAAAACCGATGCCCTCACCCAGGATCTGGCACTGGCATTTGGTATTAAAATCAGGAACCAGAATCGACTCCTGTCCGTGTAACAGCCAGCCGACCTTCTTGTTGATGGTGTGGGCGGTGTCTTCCACCATGATGTTCGGGTACAGGCGCAGCTGGCTCTCAGAAATCGGTTCAGGCATAAAAGCCAGCGGATGATCCGGGGCAATCGCAAACGACCAACGGATCGCGCCGATCTCGGTGTAATCAATCCCCCCGCCGTCCAGTAACGTATCCGGCGCGCCGATAGCGATGTTGGCGAGGTTGTTAATGATCGAATCCCAGACGCCGTTATACACCTCGGTGGTGACGGTTATCTGGCAGGTTGGAAACTGTTTCTTGAGTACCTGCAGCAGTCGTGCCGTATGTTGAGGGGTATACAACAGTTGATTAATACAGATGCGTACCCGGGCTTCAATGCCCTGAGCAATGGTATCAATACTGCGCTTGATGGCGTGGAAATCGTTGAGCAGGTCGGTCGCCTTGCGAAACAGATAGCGTCCGGACTCAGTCAGCTCAATGCTGCGGGTACTGCGGGTAAACAGCACCACGTCGAGCCCCAGCTCCATGCGCTTAATGGTGTAACTAATTGCTGATGTGGTTAAGCCAAGTTCCTCAGCCGCCTTGCTGAAGCTGCTGTAGCGGGCTGCCATCGTAAATGCCAGCAGGTTTTCCTCGGTAAAAATTGAATTCATCTTCCTCCCCTCCGGCGACAAACGCACATCCGCGACGCGATGATTGTTGAATGTATTTGTAATCCTTATGCAGAGCAATCAGTTTTGAACAGAATTTAACACTAGTTTTACAATTGATTTGAAGGCAATCACACTTCTGTATATTAATTGCAGGCCGCTATCCGTGTAGCATCACGCCTGATTTTCCTGACAACTGATTAATGGCTAAAAGCGGCTCTGTCATAAGGAAAAGATTGCACTACAGCACGTTTTGTTCTCATTGTTAAATTTGATTCAATAATCGACACGCTTACGATGAATGAAATTTAAGCGGATATTATTCTCTGCACTCTGTTGCTATTCTCAGCTTATCGGATATTTAAAAAGTCTAAAAAACTGCAGGAGAGCGATTATGTCAGAGAAAGAACTCATTACTGAATTTCTGCTGGCGGCAGAGCAGGGTGATGCCGATGGATTAAAATCCTGCCTGGCAAAAAATGTGGATATTAATGCCACTAACCGCCAGGGGCGCACTGCCATAATTATTGCCAGCCTGAATAAACATTATGACTGTGTTTCTTTATTGATTGCTGCCGGTGCCGATATTAATAAACAGGATCAAACCTGTTTTAATCCATTCCTGATTAGCTGTCTGACTAACGATTTAACGCTGCTGCGTACCGTATTACCGGCCAACCCCGATCTTAATTGCCTGAGCCGTTTTGGCGGCGTCGGTATTACGCCAGCCAGCGAAAAAGGTCATGTAGAGATCGTGCGCGAACTGCTGCTGCGTACCGATATCAATGTTAATCATACCAACTTTGTCGGCTGGACGCCGTTACTGGAAGCCATCGTGCTTAATGACGGCGGCGCGAAACAGCAGGAAATCGTCAAGCTGCTGCTCGACCATGGCGCAAACCCGCACATGACGGATAAATACGGTAAAACCCCGCTGGAGCTGGCGCGGGAGAAAGGATACCACGAAATTGCCGAGCTGCTGATTGCGGCCGGAGCCTGACAGAGGAGCGCTACTATCGCTACGCCATCACGGCGATGTGTACGGGCGCTAACCGCAGACGGCGCGTTTCTGGCTTTCCGGGGAACGGGACGGGTTGAACAGGTTTTTTCCCGCGCGGTAAACCTGTTGGTACCTGAACAGCAGCGGTTGCTGACGTTACTGAGTGAAGGTTGTGATAACGCGCCTAACAGCTGTCGGCTGGCGCTGACGCATTGTGAAGAGCTGTTTCACCCCGGTGAGAGAGTCAGTTTTACCGAATCGGGGATAGCCGTTGGCAACGATAAATGGATAGAAACTTCCGGTTGTCTGCCGTGGCGCATACCACAGTGGAGGCTTGATGCAATAAGCCTTGCTGCAATCCGCTGGCTGCGCTGGGAAGAGGTTATCCGCCAACAGCTAAGAAGCGCTGACACATTATTTCTGTACCAGGGTGATAACCCGTTTTATCTGGAAATCACCCGTCAATTACTGAGTCGCCGGCAAACATTACTGGCGGCGTTGCATACAGGAGAAAATATCTCTACAGCGGTCAGCCATTTAATTGGTCTGGGGATTGGTCTGACGCCCTCATCTGATGACTATTTAGTGGGTTTAAGCACTATTTTATTTATTCCTGGACATCCGCTGGGGAAATATCGTGATGATTTTTTAGCAGCCTTACAACGTGCCGGAAATAATACCACGCTACTCAGCAAAATAACGCTAGAGGAAGCCTTTCATCAACGTTATCGGGAAAGCGTCGGACGGCTGCTGAACCATATTATTACAGAGCAACAACCCGTTTCTACGCAATATATTACTGACATTAAAAATATCGGCTCAAGTTCTGGCTGCGACATGCTGTATGGCATGGCGGATGCCTGCGCCCTGAGCCACAGGTCCGGAGGGAATTATGTCGATCAGGATAGTTGTTAAAAAGAACACGTATTTTGATTCTGTCTCACTGATGTCTATCTCCACACGCGCAAATAAGCTCGATGGCGTTGAGCAGGCGTTCGTGGCTATGGCGACAGAAATGAATAAGGGCGTACTGAAGAATCTCGGTCTGCTCACGCCTGAACTTGAAGAGGCGAAAAGTGGCGACCTGATGATTGTCATTAAAGGTGCCAGCGAGGCGGCGAACAATCAGACGCTGGTGGCGATTGAAGACTTGTTTACGCATAAAGAGCAGGGGGGGCAGCATGAAGCGCGCTATGCCACGCTTGCCAGTGCGAAGAAGCATGTTCCTGACAGCAACCTGGCGGTGATCTCGGTCAATGGTCTGTTTGCCGCGCGTGAAGCGCGTCAGGCGCTGCAAAATAACCTCAACGTGATGCTGTTTTCTGACAACGTCTCTCTTGAAGACGAACTGGCGCTCAAGCAGCTGGCGCATGAAAAAGGGCTGCTGATGATGGGGCCCGATTGCGGAACCGCCATTATTAACGGCGCGGCGCTGTGTTTTGGCAATGCGGTGCGTCGCGGCAACATCGGAATTGTTGGTGCCTCCGGTACCGGTAGCCAGGAGCTGAGCGTACGCATTCACGAGTTTGGCGGCGGGATTTCCCAACTGATTGGCACCGGTGGACGCGATCTGAGCGAAAAGATTGGCGGCCTGATGATGCTTGACGCGATTGGCATGTTGGAGGCCGATCCGCAAACCGAGATCATCGCGCTTATCTCCAAACCTCCTGCGCCAACAGTGGCGCGCAAAGTGCTGGAACGTGCGCGCGCCTGCCATAAGCCCGTCGTAGTGTGTTTCCTCGGACGTGAAGCCGCGCCTGCGGATGAAAACGGTCTGCTGTTTGCACGCGGCACTAAAGAGGCGGCGTTGAAAGCGGTACTGCTGACTGGCGTGAAAAAAGAGAGCCTCGATCTGCATCCGCTCAACTGGCCGTTGATTGAAGAGGTCCGCGCCCGCCTGACCCCGCAGCAAAAGTACATTCGCGGCTTGTTCTGTGGCGGCACGCTGTGCGATGAGGCGATGTTTGCTGCCATGGAAAAACATGCAGAAGTTTACAGCAACATTCATCCGGATCCGGCTTTTCGCCTGACAGATCTCAACCGCAGCGTGGGACATACCTTCCTTGATTTCGGAGATGACGATTTTACCAACGGTAAACCGCATCCGATGATCGATCCAACCAACCGCATTAGTCGTCTGTTGCAGGAAGCACGCGATCCTGAAGTCGGCGTGATCGTTATGGACTTCGTTCTTGGATATGGATCACATGAAGATCCGGTTGGCGTGATGATCGAGGCGATCGTCGAAGCCAAAGCGATCGCCGCCGCAGAGGGGCGTCCGCTTGAGATCCTCGGCTACGTGCTGGGAACCGATCTCGATACGCCGTCGCTGGAAAAACAGTGCCAGATGCTGACCGATGCAGGCGTGATCTGGGCGAGCAGTAGCACCAATACCGGATTGCTGGCGCGTGAATTTATCTGTAAAGGGGAGGAAGCCTGATGAGCCAGACACTGTTTAACCAGCCGCTGAACGTGATTAACGTCGGCATCGCGATGTTCAGCGATGACCTGAAAAAGCAGAATGTTCCCGTGACCCAGCTCGACTGGACGCCGCCGGGCCAGGGCAACATGCAGGTCGTGGCCGCACTGGACGAAATTGCCGATTCGCCGCTGGCTGACAAAATCGCTGCCGCTAACCAGCAGGCGCTGGAACGCATTATCCAGTCGCATCCGGTGCTGATTGGCTATGACCAGGCGATCAACGTCGTGCCGGGCATGACCCGCAACACCATCCTGCACGCCGGACCGCCCATCTGCTGGGAAAAAATGTGCGGCGCAATGAAGGGCGCGGTCACCGGGGCTTTGGTGTTTGAAGGGCTGGCGAAAGATCTGGATGAAGCCGCCGACCTGGCCGCCTCGGGTGAAATCATCTTCTCACCGTGCCACGAGCATGACTGTGTCGGTTCGATGGCGGGTGTAACGTCGGCGTCGATGTTTATGCACATCGTCGAGAACAAAACCTACGGCAACCGCGCATACACCAATATGAGCGAGCAGATGGCGAAGATCCTGCGCATGGGCGCGAACGATCAGAGCGTTATCGATCGCCTGAACTGGATGCGCGATGTGATGGGACCGATGCTGCGCGACGCCATGAAGCTGGCGGGCGAAATCGATCTGCGCCTGATGCTGGCGCAGGCGCTGCACATGGGCGATGAGTGTCATAACCGCAATAACGCCGGGACGGCGCTACTGATACAGGCACTGACGCCGTGGATTATTCAGACCGGCTATCCGGTTGAGCAGCAGCGTGAGGTATTCGAGTTCGTCCTCAGCAGCGATTACTTCTCCGGACCGACCTGGATGGCGATGTGTAAAGCCGCAATGGACGCCGCACACGGGATCGAATACAGCACCGTAGTTACGACGATGGCACGTAACGGCGTTGAATTCGGTCTGCGCATCAGCGGCTTATCGGGTCAGTGGTTTACCGGTCCGGCGCAGCAGGTGATTGGCCCGATGTTTGCGGGCTATAAGCCCGAAGATTCCGGACGTGATATCGGTGATAGCGCAATTACCGAAACCTACGGCATCGGCGGTTTTGCCATGGCAACGGCACCGGCCATCGTGGCGCTGGTGGGCGGTACGGTTGAAGAGGCGGTCGATTTCTCTCGCCAGATGCGTGAAATCACTCTCGGCGAAAACCCCAACGTTACCATTCCGTTACTTGGTTTTATGGGCGTACCGACCGCTATCGACATTACGCGCGTGGGTAGCACCGGCATTCTGCCGGTGATTAACACCGCAATTGCGCACAAAGATGCGGGGATCGGCATGATCGGCGCCGGAATAGTCCATCCGCCGTTCGCCTGTTTTGAAAAGGCGATCCTCAACTGGCGCGACCGCTACTGCCAATAACAACAATCGGGGCTAACGCTGTTAGCCCCACAGTAGCGAAGCGAAAAACGTTGCTTACCTGCAGGGCTGGGCGATCCCCGGGATCGCAAACGATGCTTAACCTGTTAAGGATATTCCATGAACAGCATAAAACTAGAATGGAAACGTGGTGACTGGGCTGCTTACTTTGGGCTGATGACCAACAACCTGACTAACCTGCTGACAATGATGGGGCTGCTCATTTTTGTCGTCGGGATCCCTACCGAAATTGTCTATGGTCGCATTGCGCCTGCCTTTGGTCTGGCGGTGCTGGTGGCCAGCGTCTGCTACGCCTGGTTTGGCCTGCAGATGGCAAAGCACACCGGGCGTAAAGACGTGACAGCGCTGCCGTCCGGGCCGAGCGCACCGTCAATTTTTACCGTGACCTTCCTGGTGCTAATGCCGGTATATCAGCAAACCAAAGATGCCAACTTTGCTATCCAGATAGCCCTGGTGTGGTGCTTTGTAGAAGCGTTGATCCTGGTCGGCGGCTCCTTCCTGGGCGAGACCATCCGCAAGATGATCCCGCGTACAGTATTACTTTCTTGTCTGTCCGGTCTGGGACTGTTGCTGCTGGCGATGAACCCGATGCTGCAGGCATTTGAAGCGCCGACCGTCTCTTTCATCGTCTTGTTGTTGATCTTCATTAACTGGTTCGGTAAGAAGCCGATTTTTGCCCGCATCCCCACCGGTTTGCTGCTGCTGATTGCCGGTACAGCGTTGGCGTGGATCTCCGGTTTGCAAAGCCCGGAAGCCATTAAATCTTCGATGTCTTCCTTTGGCTTCAATCCGCCGGAAATCCATGTCGACAGCTTCCTGCAGGGTTTGCCGCACGCGCTGCCGTACCTGGCTTCTGCGGTTCCTCTGGGTCTGGCGAACTACATTTTTGACCTTGAGAACATTGAAAGTGCGCATGCGGCGGGTGATGAGTACAACACCCGTAAAGTCATGATGGCGAACGGTTTTGCCTCCATGCTCGGCTGCATGCTGGGCAACCCATTCCCGGTGACCGTATATGTTGGGCATGCGGGCTGGAAAGCGATGGGGGCCAGCATCGGTTATACCCTCGCTTCAGGCATCACCATGTTCCTGGTACCGCTGTTTGGGCTGGGGGCGTTTATGCTCGCGATTATTCCGATGACTGCGATAGTGCCGATTCTGGTATTTATCGGCGTGGTGACCGCCAACCAGGTGGTGCGAGAGACGCCCAAAGTCGAGGTTCCCGTTATCTTTATCTGCTTGTTCCCGTGGATCGCTAACTGGGCGTTGACCATCGTCAACAGCGTGATGGGCGCCGCCGGAACATCCGCGGGGAAACTGGGTAGCGACCTGCTGCACAGCAAAGGTGTCTATTACGATGGGCTGGTGCATCTGGGAAGCGGCGCGCCGCTGGCCAGTATGCTGTGGGGCTGCGTCGCTATCTTCGCCATTATGAATAAGCCGCTGCGTGGGGCGATTGCCGCAGCTTTTGGCGCGCTGTTATCGCTGTTTGGTGTGATCCACTCTCCGGCGGTTGGCTTTGCAGAAGGCAGTTCGATGATGTTTGTTGTGGCCTACCTGATGATGAGCGGCATGTTTGTCCTCAAGCATGTTCTTGATAGCCGTGAAGCGGTGACTGCGCCTGAGCAGGAACCGACGAAAACGACCTGAATCGCCTGTAAGCGGAAGATAACACTATGAAAGAACTTGTGGTCGTTGCCATTGGCGGCAACAGCATTATCAAAGATAACGCCAGCCAGTCGATTGAGCACCAGGCTGAAGCGGTGAAAGCGGTGGCGGACACGGTGCTGGAGATGTTGGCATCGGACTACAACATTGTGCTGACGCACGGAAACGGGCCGCAGGTGGGGCTGGATCTACGGCGTGCGGAAATCGCGCATGAGCGTGAAGGGTTGCCGCTCACCCCGCTGGCAAACTGCGTCGCCGATACGCAGGGCGGGATCGGCTATCTGATCCAACAGGCGCTGAACAACCGCATGGCGCGGCGCGGTGATCAGAAGGCGGTTACGGTGGTCACGCAGGTGGAGGTCGACAAAAACGATCCGGGCTTCGCTAACCCGACCAAGCCTATCGGCGCGTTCTTTAGCGAAGCGCAGCGCGATGAACTGCAGCGGGTCAATCCGGGCTGGCGCTTTGTTGAAGATTCGGGACGCGGCTACCGCCGGGTCGTCGCCTCTCCGGAACCGAAGCGTATTGTCGAGGCGGAGGCGATCAAAACGCTGACCCAGCAAGGCTTTGTGGTGATTGGCGCGGGTGGCGGTGGGATCCCGGTGGTGCGTAGCGATCAGGGGGATTATCAGAGCGTGGATGCGGTGATTGATAAAGATCTCTCCACGGCTCTGCTGGCGCAGGAGATCCGCGCTGACATTCTGGTGATCACCACCGGCGTCGAACAGGTCTGTATTCATTTTGGCAAACCCAACCAGCAGGCGCTGGATAAGGTGGATGTCGCAACGATGACCCGTTACATGCAGGAGGGACATTTCCCGCCGGGGAGCATGTTACCCAAAATCGTTGCCAGTCTGGCGTTCCTGGCGCGTGGCGGTAAGCGAGTGATCATCACCACGCCGGAATGCCTGCCGGCCGCACTGCGCGGCGAAACGGGCACTCATATTGTCCATTCCTGAGAGGAAATGTGAATGAAGGAAAGTAACAGCCGCCGTGAATTTTTAAGTCAGAGCGGAAAAATGGTCACCGCTGCCGCGCTGTTTGGCGCAGTGGCTCCGGTCGCGTATGCTGCTAATCCTGTCGGGAACACCTGCGGGGCGAAGAGCACAATGACGATTAACGATAAGCACTATTACCTGGATAACGTCCTGCTGGAAGCGGGGTTTGATTACGAAAACTCGGTGGTGGTGCATACCCATACCGCGCTGCAAACCGTTGAAATTCAGGACGGGAAAATTGTTGCACTGCGTGAGAATAAGCAGCATCCGGATGCGACGCTGCCGCACTACGATGCGGGTGGAAAGCTGATGCTGCCCGCCATGCGCGACATGCACATCCATCTGGATAAAACCTTTTACGGCGGTCCCTGGCGTTCGCTGAATCGCCCGGCTGGCACCACCATTCAGGATATGATCCGCCTTGAGCAAAAGCTGCTGCCTGAACTCCAGCCTTACACGCAGGAGCGCGCGGAAAAGCTCATCGATCTGCTGCAATCAAAAGGCACCTCGATCGCCCGCAGCCACTGCAATATCGAACCGGTTTCCGGGCTGAAAAACCTGGAAAATCTGCAGGCGGTGCTGGCGCGTCGCCAGCCGGGTTTTGCCTGTGAAATCGTGGCGTTTCCGCAGCATGGCCTGCTGTTATCGAAGTCTGAACCGTTGATGCGTGAAGCAATGCAGGCGGGGGCGCATTACGTCGGCGGTCTGGACCCAACCAGTGTGGACGGGGCGATGGAAAAATCCCTCGACACCATGTTCCAGATTGCGCTGGATTACGATAAAGGCGTGGATATCCATCTGCATGAAACCAGCCCGGCAGGCGTTGCGGCGGTGAATTACATGGTGGAAACGGTGGAGAAAACGCCGCAGTTGAAGGGCAAACTGACCATCAGCCACGCATTTGCGCTGGCGACGCTGAACGAACAGCAGGTGGATGCGCTGGCGAGCCGCATGGCGGCGCAGCAGATTACCATTGCCTCGACGGTGCCGATCGGAACCTTGCATATGCCGCTCAAGCAGCTGCGTGACAAAGGTGTGGAAGTGATTACCGGGACCGACAGTGTGATTGACCATTGGTCGCCGTACGGGCTTGGAGACATGCTGGAGAAGGCGAATCTGTACGCGCAGCTCTATATTCGTCCCAATGAACTCAACCTGTCGCGAGCGCTGTTCCTCGCCACCGGCGATGTGCTGCCGCTTAACGATAAAGGTGAGCGCGTCTGGCCGAAGGCGCAGGATGAAGCCAGCTTTGTACTGGTGGATGCCTCCTGCTCAGCGGAAGCGGTCGCGCGAATCTCCCCACGCACCGCGACCTTCCATAAAGGCCAACTGGTGTGGGGGAACGTCGCAAGCTAGCCTGGTTTGATGCGCAGCGGCAATCGCTGCTGCGCTCTCTGTTCGTTAACCGACGATCCCCATATAGCCGTGAATCCCCATATATAAGCCGACCATCGCGATAAGCGCGCTGGAAAAATAGGGCGCTTTGCGTGCCAGTGTGTTAAATCCGCTCCAGCGTTTGGCCGCCTGCTGCACGCTGATTGCCGCTCCCACGCCCACCGTTACCAGCGTTAGCGCCAGCCCGAGGCTGAAGCACAGCACCATGGTGGCACCCAGCGTGAAGGCTTTGAGCTGGATGCAAATCAGCAGTACCGTAATGGCGGCAGGGCAGGGGATCAACCCGCCGGTCAGACCAAACAATAATATTTGGCCGTTGGTGACCTCTTTGCCTGCAAAGCGGCGCTGAATATCGGTAGCATGTGCCCGCTCGTGCGCGTCCTGATACTCTTTCGAACCCTCGCTCAGCCCTGCTAACGCAGCATGGTTATGATCGTGGTCATGTTCGTGATGATGGTGGTGAGCTTCACCGTGGTTATGATGGTGGTGATGGTCATCATGATCATGGTGATGCTCATGATCGTGGTCATGATGCGTCTGGGTCAGCCAGTTCTGTTCTCCCTGCCAGGTTCGCCAGAACATCCAGAATGCGGTCCCGAGAATAATAATCGCCGAGACAAACTGCAGCCACGGCTCAACGGCCTGGGCAGTAAACGCTTTGCTGATATACATCCCGCCGAGCGCAATCAGCCATACCACTGCGGTATGCGACAGCGTTGCCGCCAGCCCCAGCATCACCGCCTGTTTGATGGTCCCCTTAATGGCAATAATAAAGGCCGCCATCATCGTCTTGGAATGCCCCGGTTCCAGACCGTGTAACACTCCTAATAGAATCGCGCTGGGAATGAAAAACCAGGCGTTGCCTTGCTGAAGAAGCGTAGAAAACTCACCCATGAGAATGATTCTTAGTTGTTTAATTTTGCCAGATTCTACTCCCCCCCAGTATTAAATACTACCCCCCAGTAGAATGACGATGGTATTGTCGCTCCAGCCAGACGTTGAAAAGGTATTGCTATGTCACATACGATCCGCGACAAACAAAAGCTGAAAGCCCGAACCAGTAAGATTCAGGGGCAGGTAGCGGCGTTGAAAACCATGCTGGATGAACCGCATGAATGCGCGGCGGTATTGCAGCAAATAGCGGCGATCCGCGGTGCGGTAAACGGGTTAATGCGCGAGGTGATTAAAGGTCATCTGACCGAGCACATTGTGCATCAGGGCGATGAAATTAAGCGCGAAGAAGATTTGGATGTGGTTTTGAAGGTACTCGATTCGTACATCAAATAAGTCAGTTTAACGGCTCATCCACATACTGATGAATGAGCCGTTAAAAACACGTTCTAGCCAAAAAACATCACAGATACGCACAGCAGACCGACAATCAGGGTGATCAGATTTCCCACTGAACGGTACGGCTTTAGCGCCGGGATCAGATAGGTAGATAATGTCGGCATGATAAACAGAATCATGGCAATCAGCGGCCCGCTAATCGCGTAAATCATTGAAATTGCATTAGGGTTAATGCAGCAAATGATAAACGTAATGGTCGAAACCAGCATAATGGACAGGGCGCGGTTAAAGGCCCGGCTTTTCTTCACTCCCACCTGATGCAACGATGTTTTTACCACCTCGGTTGCCCCTTCAATCACGCCAAAGTAGGTGCCGAGGAACGATTTTGACATCGCCACGACGGCGACAATGATCCCAGAAATCGACAGCCATGCTGGTGCGTTTGGCATCATCGATAGCGCTGACAGAATGGTCACGCCTTCATTTTTCGCGTCCTCGATATAGTTTGTCGGAATCGAAAGCAAACAGCTGAAGACGAAAAACAGCACGCTCAGGCAGATGATGACGTAGGCTACCTTCATGATTTTTTTGCATTTACCCATGGCCTGCTCGCCATATTTCTCACGTCGGTCGATGGCGAACGTCGAGATAATTGGCGTATGGCTAAAAGCGAAAACCATCACGGGAATAGATATCCAAACCTGATGAAGCGTGTGCTGATCGAAAGACATCTGGCCGGTGAGTAGCGTTGGCTGCCAGCTTCCGGTCAGGTAGAGCGAAAGGAACAAAAAGTACGCGATGAGCGGGAACACCAGAAAACCCATTACCCGAATGGTTGCTTGTCGGCCCATCAGAAAAATCAAGTTCAGCACCAGCACCACGCCAAGACTGACCAGCATGCGAACACGCAGATCGATGGCGATATGTTTTGCCAGTTGTTCAGTGAGTGAATTGGTTATCGCCACGGCGTAGATCAGCACCACCACAAAGAAGGCAATAAAATAGAGGGTCGTGATCAGGCTGCCTATCTTTTTGCCGTAGTAGTGCGTAACTGCACCAGTGATCCCTTCACCTGCCGAGGTTTTTGAGGACAGGATAAACTGGCACAGCGCCTTGTGCGGCCAGTAGGTTAAAGGCCAGGCGACGAGTGCGGTGATAAACAGTACCACCGCGCCTGCAGAACCCAGCTGTATGGGGAGGAAGAGGGTTCCTGCGCCGACGGCAGTCCCATATAGTGCGAAGCTCCAGAGAGTCTCTTCTTTTGACCAAAATTTCGACATTATTTGAACGTATCAACTATAAAATAAACAAAAAGAAGCGCAATTTACCACAAATGGCAGGGGCTGGGGGAGGTGTCAACAAGCGGGCGAGTGAATGGATCAAAAGCCGGAACCGAGAAGATTCCGGCTATTGTTTGAATTATCAGGCAGTAACGCGCTGCTGGCGACGCTTCATAACGCGCTCGCGTAAAGTGTCATAAGCCCAGTTATAGAACATGGTGTATGGCAGGAAGAACAGGAAGAAACCTATTTCCAGTGTGAATGCCTGGAGCAGGCTGACGTTCAGCACATACGCCACGATGCTCACCCCGATGACAATAAAACCGCTCTCGAAGCCTAAGGCGTGGAATGCCCGCACTTTAGCCGTACGTTTTACCAGGTGCGACGGCCACAGTCGGTCAAACAGGGCGTTATAAATGATATTCCAGATCATCGCCGTGGTGGCGAGAAGGATGGTCAGTCCGCCCATTTCCAGCACCGAGCGCTGCATCAACCATGCGGTGGTTGGTGCGAGGATCGCGGTGGCAATGCCTTCAAAGCAGACGGCATGAAAAATTCGCTCCAGTAACGAGCGGCGTTGGACTGTATCGTGTTGCATAATCTAAAACCTTCTTTGATGCCCGGATAACGGAATGGTGGCAATTTTATCGTTTTATGTGATATCTAAAAGATAGTATCCATCGATAAAGTAGATAGTTCATGCGTTACTCCCCTGAAGCGTTAACGGCATTTGTGGAGACCGTTTCCTGCGGCTCATTTTCTGCTGCGGCCCGGCGGCTGCGTAAAAGTCAGTCCACCATCAGCACGGCCATTGCGCATCTGGAAGCCGATCTCGGTTTTGCGCTGTTTGACCGCTCATCACGTCAGCCGACGCTAACCGAAGAAGGTAAGCGGGTGCTGGGCTATGTGCAGGCAATTTTGACGGCCAGCGAACGTCTTGATGAGGCAGCGATTTCGCTGTCGGGTGAAACGGAAGCGCGTCTGACCTTCGTTTTGTCTGACACGCTGCATCCGGATGTGCTGGAAGAATTGATGGTGCAGTTTGACCACAAGTTTCCCCATACCGAGTTTGAATGTCTGATTGGCGAAGATGAAGACGTTATCGATCTGCTGCAAAAAGGACGTGCTCAGGTTGGGTTGATCGAAGCGCGGGAGGATTACCCGACCGACATGGGCGTCACGCGTCTGCCGATGCAAACCTGGATGGGATTATACGTTGCGGCATCGCATCCACTGGCGACTCAAGAAAAACTGCAGTGGGAACAGCTACATACCTGGCGAGAGCTGCGGCTGAATACCTATCTGGAGAGCGGCACTAACGTGGCGCGCGGCCCCGTCTGGTCGGCGCCTAACTATTTGTTGCTGCTGAGTATGGCGGTGCAGGGGTTCGGCTGGTGCGCGCTCCCTTGTGCGCTGGTGGAGGAGTTTGCGGCAGAAAAACCGCTGGTCCAATTGATGCTGCCCGGCTGGCCAAAGGCTATTTCTATCGATCTGCTGTGGAATAAGAAATCACCGCCTGGCGTGGCGGGAAGTTGGCTGCGCGACCATTTACAGCAGAGTGGCGTTCAGATGACCAATAAATGATACGAATTTCCTTTGTGATAAAAATCACCGTTTTTAAACAACCTTGATAACTCTTTTTAACAATCATCTACTATTGCGGTGTTATTTTGCGCTGAGGTGGTGATGAAAGAGGTTGTGATAGTCGGGGCGTTACGGACACCGATCGGCTGCTTCCAGGGGACGCTGGCGCGCCACTCTGCCGTTGAATTAGGTAGCATGGTAGTCAGGGCGTTACTGGAGCGCACGGGCGTGGACGTTCACGCTGTGGATGAAGTGATCCTCGGACAGGTGCTTACCGCAGGTGCCGGGCAAAACCCGGCGCGTCAGTCCGCCATCAATGGTGGGCTACCCAATACCGTCTCCGCCATCACCATTAACGATGTCTGCGGCTCGGGTCTGAAAGCGCTGCATCTGGCGACCCAGGCTATCCAGTGCGGCGAAGCCGACATTGTGATTGCGGGCGGACAAGAGAATATGAGCCGTGCGCCGCATGTCCTTACTGATAGCCGTACCGGCGCACAGTTGGGCAACAGTCAACTGGTCGACAGCCTGGTGCATGACGGCCTGTGGGACGCTTTCAACGATTACCATATGGGCGTTACCGCGGAAAATCTGGCGCGGGAATATGGCATCAGCCGTGAACTGCAGGATGCCTACGCACTGCATTCGCAGCACAAGGCGCGGATGGCAATTGACGCCGGGCGCTTTAAAGATGAAATCGTGCCGGTGGTAACGCAGCGTAATGGGCAATCGTTCGTGGTGGATACCGACGAACAGCCGCGCACCGATGCCAGCGCAGAAGGGCTGGCGCGTCTGGATCCGACCTTCGACAGGCTCGGCTCAGTAACCGCGGGCAACGCGTCATCCATCAATGATGGCGCCGCTGCGGTGATGATGATGAGCGAGGCCAAGGCCCTGGAGCTGAATTTGCCGGTGCTGGCTCGCATTCGTGCCTTTGCCAGCGTCGGGGTTGATCCCGCGCTCATGGGAATTGCGCCGGTGTACGCGACGCGCCGTTGCCTTGAGCGTGTGGGCTGGCAACTGGCTGATGTTGATCTTATCGAGGCCAACGAAGCCTTTGCCGCACAGGCATTGTCCGTTGGAAAAATGCTGGAGTGGGATGAACGGCGGGTGAATGTGAACGGCGGAGCCATTGCGCTCGGTCATCCGATTGGCGCATCTGGCTGCCGTATTCTGGTTTCACTGGTGCATGAAATGGTGAAGCGTCGGGCGCACAAGGGCCTGGCAACGTTATGTATCGGCGGTGGTCAGGGCGTGGCGCTCGCTATCGAACGAGATTAACCACCCGTAGTTTTCTCTGCTTAAACGCCTTTCCCGCTGTATATCCCCTGCATCTATAAAAAAGCCCTCCAACAGGAGGGCAAGGCCAGTTACAGAAACATACACTCTAAACTCTGTTAACGTATCAAAACGGTGTTTCATTTCATGTGATTAACAGCGCACTTTGTTAGAAAAGGTGTGTGAACGGCGTGTGAGGCTGGCTGTATTTTCAATGTCTTATCCCTACCCCTCATGAACTACTCTTGTTTATTTTTATCTATCTAATTGTTTTAAATAATTTTATTGAAACCGTTCCCGCGATTTATATGCGCTAGCGTGATC
Source organism: Citrobacter braakii (assembly GCF_002075345.1). Lineage (GTDB taxonomy): Bacteria > Pseudomonadota > Gammaproteobacteria > Enterobacterales > Enterobacteriaceae > Citrobacter > Citrobacter braakii. Next base: position 313,282 of record NZ_NAEW01000004.1, on the reverse strand, counting down.
GCAATTACACTTTTGATAATAAGATGCAGAAAAAGTGAAACGTTGTTTTATTTGTAATTGAAAACCCATTCCGGGAGGGATATCATGAGCGCATAAGATAAAACGGAACAGCGTTTTGCTATTCGTTTAAGCATTCACGGTCAATTTATCACTGGAGGTAAATGTGGACGTAAGACAAAGCATCCATAGTGCGCATGCGAAAACCCTGGACACTCAGGAGCTGCGTAATGAGTTTTTGGTCGAAGAAGTGTTTGTCGCAGATGAATACACCATGGTCTACAGCCACATTGACCGCATCATTGTTGGCGGCATTATGCCAGTAGCCAAAACCGTCTCTGTGGGTGGCGAAGTCGGCAAACAGCTGGGCGTAACCTACTTCCTCGAGCGTCGTGAGCTGGGTGTGATTAACATCGGTGGCCCGGGCACGATTACCGTTGACGGCCAGTGCTATGAAATTGGTCATCGTGACGCGCTGTACGTCGGGAAAGGGGCCAAAGCAGTGGTATTCGCCAGTATCGATACGGCGAAACCGGCGAAGTTTTACTACAACTGCGCGCCGGCCCACACGACTTATCCAACCAAAAAAGTCACGCCAGCAGACGTTGCGCCAGTGACGCTGGGCGATGACCTCACCAGTAACCGTCGTACCATCAACAAATATTTTGTGCCGGATGTGCTGGAAACCTGCCAGTTGAGCATGGGTCTGACCGAACTGGCGCCGGGTAACCTGTGGAACACCATGCCGTGTCATACCCATGAACGTCGTATGGAAGTCTATTTCTATTTCAATATGGAAGAAGATACCTGCGTCTTCCACATGATGGGGCAGCCTCAGGAAACGCGTCATATTGTGATGCACAACGAGCAGGCGGTGATTTCGCCGAGCTGGTCAATTCACTCCGGCGTTGGCACAAAAGCTTATACGTTCATTTGGGGCATGGTCGGCGAAAACCAGGTCTTTGATGATATGGACCATGTAGCGGTCAAAGATCTGCGCTAGTTGCGGGCGATAGCCGTGCCTGCTGCGGCGGGCATTATAAAAAATTAAGGATTTACAATGATTTTGAATGCATTCTCTCTTGAAGGTAAGGTCGCCGTTGTGACCGGTTGTGACACTGGCCTGGGTCAGGGTATGGCGTTGGGTTTGGCTGAAGCGGGCTGCGATATCGTGGGGATCAACATCGTTGAACCGACGGAAACTATCGAACGCGTGACCGCGCTGGGGCGCCGTTTTTTAAGTCTGACCGCCGACCTGCGTCAAATTGACGGCATTCCGGCGCTGCTGGAGCGCGCAGTGGCAGAATTCGGTCATATCGATATTCTGGTCAACAACGCAGGTCTTATCCGTCGTGACGATGCGATCGACTTCAGTGAAAAAGACTGGGACGACGTGATGAACCTGAACATTAAGAGCGTGTTCTTTATGTCTCAGGCCGCGGCGAAGCACTTTATCGCTCAGGGTAACGGCGGCAAAATTATCAACATCGCCTCTATGCTTTCTTTCCAGGGCGGGATCCGCGTGCCGTCTTACACCGCGTCTAAAAGCGGTGTAATGGGCGTCACCCGCCTGATGGCGAACGAGTGGGCCAAACATAACATCAACGTCAACGCAATTGCGCCGGGTTACATGGCGACGAACAACACTCAACAGCTGCGCGCTGATGAGCAGCGTAGCGCAGAAATTCTCGATCGTATCCCGGCGGGTCGTTGGGGTCTGCCGAGTGACCTGATGGGGCCGATTGTGTTCCTGGCATCCAGCGCATCTGACTATATCAACGGCTATACCGTTGCGGTAGACGGCGGCTGGCTGGCACGTTAACCCGCTTTCCAGAACCGACAAACCCTGCCCTTTGGCAGGTTTTGTCGGTTAAACATAAGGTGAATGTAGCAATACACCGGAGGCGACATATTCATTCCCTCTGGAACAACATTATGCCGCCAGGCAGATTACGAACAGATAAAATTACGCAGGCAGAAAATCTTCGCGCATGGGCGTAAAGGTATCGAGTAGCGTTCCCGGTTTTAAACAGACGCAGCCATGCATAATGTTGGGTTGTTTATATAGGGTATCGCCTGCCCTAACGACATGCTTTTCTTCGCCGATGGTAAATTCAAACTCCCCAGACAAAACGTAAGTCAGCTGCTCATGCGGATGATTGTGCATCGGACCAATCGCGCCTTGCTCGAAGTTCACCTCAACCGCCATCATTTTACCGTCGTGAGCAAGAATGCGTCGGGTAACGCCATTGCCCAGATCTTCAAGGGTGGTCTCTTTATGAAAAATAAACATTCGGCCTTCCTGTAATTAAAACAATGTTTCATTAAACCTATATCAGAAAATTAAAAAAAGAAATGCACGCCAACAGATGTGGAAAGTTGATCACATCTTTGGTTCACTGGAGAGATAACAACAAATCAGGGGAAATGATGAAAACGATCGGTCTGTTGGGCGGTATGAGCTGGGAATCCACCATTCCTTATTATCGACTCATTAATGAAGGGGTAAAACAGCGTCTGGGTGGCCTGCACTCGGCACAGATTCTGTTGCACAGCGTAGATTTTCACGAGATTGAAGCCTGTCAGTCTGGCGGTGACTGGCAGCGGGCAGGGGAGATCCTCGCGCAGGCCGCCGCAGGGCTTCAGCAAGCTGGAGCAGAAGGGATTGTGCTGTGTACCAACACCATGCACAAAGTTGCTGAGGCGATTGAAACCGCCTGTGACGTGCCGTTCCTGCATATTGCCGATGCGACGGGTCGGGCCATACAAAAACAGCAGATGAGCAACGTGGCGCTACTGGGTACGCGCTACACCATGGAGCAGGATTTTTACCGCGGACGTCTACAGACTGAATTTGGTATTAGCACGCTTATTCCTGAGGCTGATGATCGTCAGAAAATAAACCAGATTATTTTCGACGAGCTGTGCCTCGGTGAGTTCAGCAACGCTTCCCGCGACTACTACCTGAGCGTAATTGAGCAGTTGGCTAAACAGGGCGCTCAAGGGGTTATCTTTGGCTGTACCGAGATTGGTCTGCTGGTTCCAGCCGAGTTAAGTCCATTACCGGTTTTCGACACCGCGGCAATCCATGCGCAAGATGCGGTGGCGTTTATGCTTTCGTCTGTGGATACAAAATAGCCTCCAGCGGATCGATAAGTCTCGGGAGATGGGCTTGCAGATGCGCCGTAAAAGCATCGACCAGCGCCGAGGCAGGGCGATGAAGTGGGTGGATCAGGCTGACCGTAAAGGGTACCGAAATACTGAAGCGGCGGATAACCACTCCGCTGCTGGCATAATCCAGCGCGGTCAGTGGGTTTACCACCGAGATCCCCACGCCCGCCCGCACCATTGCACAAATTGAAGCGGCGCTGTGGGTTTCAATCACCATGCGGCGCTTCACCTGATGTTCGTTAAACAGGGTGTCCAATAGCTGACGGTAACTGTCGGTCCGCGACAGGCTGATATAGTTCTCTCCCTGAAAATCCTGCGGCGTTAATACCGCTTTCTCGGTCAGCGGATGCCCCTGCGGCAGTACACACACTTCATCCAGCGCCAGCAATTCGGTGCGTTTCGTTCCGGCTGGCGTATGCAGCGTTTCCGTTAACCCCAGATCGTGGCGCTGCGCCGACAGCCACTCTTCCAACAGTGGTGACTCCTGCGGCACGATCTGAATGTTGACCTGCGGATAGCGCGCGAGAAATGGCTGCAGCAGCGGTGGTAAAAAGGACTGCGAAAATACCGGCAGGCAAACAATCGACAATTCACCTTGACGAAATTCGCGCAGGCTTTCGGCGGCGCTCACAATTCTGTCCAGGCCGTACCACGAACGTTGTACCTCTTCAAACAGACGTAAGCCTTGCACGGTTGGATGCAGTCGGCCACGCGTGCGTTCAAACAGCGTTAATCCCAGGACTTTTTCGAATCGGGCCAGTTCCCGACTGACGGTGGGCTGCGAGGTATGTAGCATGCGCGCGGCTTCCGTCAGATTACCAGCGGTCATGATGGCGTGAAAAATTTCAATGTGGCGCAGGTTAACCGCGGGCATAGGCAATCCTCGAATGAGCTAATCCATATCATTTTTGCATAGACTCACGATAAAACGATATTTTTTATTCTTTTTGGGCTGTGGCGTAATCATAAAAAAGCCAATACCGGAGCACACCATGCCACGCCCACTCAACAACACAGACACTGACCTGACCGCCGACAACCTGTTGCGCCTGCCTGCCGAATTCGGCTGCCCGGTGTGGGTCTATGATGCGCAGATTATTCGCGCGCAGATTGCCAAACTGAGTCAGTTTGACGTGGTGCGTTTTGCCCAGAAGGCATGTTCGAATATTCATATTTTGCGCCTGATGCGCGAGCAGGGCGTGAAGGTCGATTCCGTCTCGCTTGGCGAAATTGAACGCGCGCTGGCGGCAGGTTTTGTACCTGGCAAAGATGAGATTGTCTTTACCGCCGATATGATTGATGAAGCGACGCTCGCCCGGGTGCATGAATTGAGCATTCCGGTAAATGCCGGGTCGGTCGATATGCTGGAACAACTGGGCCAGCTCTCGCCGGGCCATCGCGTCTGGCTCCGCGTAAACCCTGGCTTTGGGCATGGACACAGTCAGAAAACCAATACCGGGGGAGAGAACAGCAAGCACGGCATCTGGTACAGCGATCTTCCGGCGGCGCTGGAGGTAATTCAGCGCTATAAGCTGAAATTGGTGGGTATTCATATGCATATCGGCTCTGGCGTGGACTACGCGCATCTGGAGCAGGTGTGCGGCGCGATGGTGCGTCAGGTGGTGGAATTTGGTCAGGATCTGGAGGCGATCTCCGCAGGCGGCGGTTTATCAATCCCGTATCGCGAAGGTGAGGAGGCGATCGACACCGATCACTATTTTGGATTGTGGAACGCCGCGCGCGATAGTATTGCGCGTCATCTGGGTCATGCCGTCAAACTGGAGATCGAACCAGGGCGTTTCCTGGTCGCGGAAGCTGGTGTGTTAGTGGCGCAGGTGCGCAGCGTAAAAGAGATGGGCAGCCGTCACTTTGTGCTGATCGATGCGGGCTTCAACGATCTGATGCGCCCGGCCATGTACGGTAGCTATCACCATATCTCCGCGCTGGCGGGAGATGGTCGTTCTCTGGAACAAACTCCTCAACGGGAGACCGTGGTGGCCGGACCGTTGTGCGAATCAGGCGACGTGTTTACCCAGCAGGAAGGCGGAAATGTGGAAACCCGTCTGTTGCCTGCGGTGGTGCCGGGTGATTATCTGGTTTTGCATGATACCGGGGCGTACGGAGCGTCAATGTCGTCAAACTACAATAGCCGCCCGCTGCTGCCGGAGGTCTTGTTTGATAACGGCGTGGCACGACTGATTCGTCGTCGCCAGACCATTGATGAGCTGTTAGCGCTGGAATTAATCTGAGTAAAGCTGGCCGGATAAGGTGCTTGCGTCGCCATCCGGCTCTTTTTCATATTACTTAAAGTACGGTCCGAGCGTTACTGAGTCACGTAATACCAGTTTGCCGGTAAACGGAGGGATCGGCTCCACGCTCTCACCGTTGGCCAGACGTATAGCCTGGTCGATTGCCGTGGTTATCATGGTATCAATCGGCAGATAAACGGTAGATAACCCCGGTTCCAGCCATTTGGCGCTGGGCGCATCATCAAAACCAAACAGCGAGACGTCCGTCGGGATCCTCAGTCCGGCCTGATGTAACGCTTTTGATGCACCTAATGCCATGTCATCGTTACAGGCGAACAGGGCGCTGAATTTCACCCCTTCCTCCAGCAGTTCTCGACAGGCTTCATAGCCTCGCGTCATCGTGGAGTCGCCGTATTTAACCTTATCAGGATCCCAGGGAATACCGTTTTTTTCCAGAGCCTTACGATACCCCATCAGGCGGGATTTACCGGTTGGCGTATGGCCTGGCACGGTGATACAAGCAATATCGCTGTGCCCCTGCGAGATCAGGTAATTGACCGCCTGATACGCCGCGTCTTCCTGCTCAAAGAAAATCGCGCGATCGCGGGCCTGACTGACATCACGGTTGATGACCAGCAAGGGCATCGCAATGCTGTTCATCAGCGACATAATCGCCTTTTCACTCATATAGCGGGTATAGAGAATAATGGCGTCGCACTGCCTGTCGGCCAGCATTTGCACGGCTTCCTGCTCACGCTCCGGCGTGTCGTGACCATCGGTGACGATCAACTGCTTGCCGTGAGACTCCGTCTGGCGCGAGGCCTGTTGCAGCAGGCGGCCAAAGTAGAATCCATCAAATGTGGAAACCACCAGGCCAATGCTGTTGCTGGTGCGATTCGCCAAAGAGCGCGCTAAAAAGTTGGGCCGATAATCGAGTGCCTGCATGGCCTTGAACACTTTCTGGCGCGTGCTCTCTTTTACCTGACCCGTTCCATTTAGTACGCGCGAAACGGTCGCTTTTGAGACGCCTGCGTGTCGTGAAACGTCCAACATCGTAGTCATGACGCAATCCTGGTTAATCGTTTGACGATGAGTTCCCCGGCTCTGTCAGCGCCGAAACGGAATGGCGACGCACCAGAGTTGGGTTAAAGACGTGGGTAATTTCAGGTGCGGGTCGCTTCTCCGCCAACGCGAGCGCCAGTTCAGCGGCCTGGGTTGCCATCGTCACGATGGGATAGCGTACCGTGGTCAGACGTGGGCGCACATAGCGGGAAATCAGCACATCATCAAAGCCAATCAGCGAGATTTCTCCCGGCACATCAATGCCGTTATCATTCAATACGCCCATGGCGCCAGCCGCCATTGAGTCGTTGTAGCAGGCTACCGCAGTGAAGTTTTTGCCACGACCAAGTAACTCAGTCATGGCCTGTTCACCGCCGCTTTCATCCGGTTCGCCGAACGTCACCAGTCGATCGCTCACCGGTATATTGCTCTCCGCCAGCGCGTCGTAATAGCCTTGCAGACGATCTTCCGCATCAGAAATACTGTGATTGGAACACAGGTAGCCAATGCGCGTATGGCCCTGTTGAATAAGGTGTCGGGTAGCGAGCCACGCGCCGAAACGGTCATCGAGGGCAACGCAGCGTTGTTCGAATCCCGGCAGAATTCGGTTAATCAATACCATGCCGGGGATTTGCTTCATTAATGAAGCCAAATCCGCATCCGGGATGATTTTGGCATGGACAACAAGGGCCGCGCAGCGGTGGCGAATGAGCTGTTCAATCGCCTGACGTTCCTTCTGTTCATTATGGTAGCCGTTGCCAATCAGCAAAAAATTCCCGGTGTTATAGGCCACCTGCTCGACAGCTTTAACCATTGCCCCAAAGAATGGATCGGACACATCACCAACGACCAGACCGATGGTTTCAGTGGATTGTTGCGCCAGTGCACGCGCGTTCGCATTGGGGTGGTAGCTGAGTGATTCCATTGCACTCGTTACGGCCAGACGCGATGCTTCGCTGGCTTTGGGGGAATCATTGATCACTCGAGAAACGGTGGCGACTGATACACCAGCTAGTCGGGCTACATCCTTTATGGTCGCCATGATAGTACCTGTTGTGGGTAAACGCTTACATTCCGTCAGTGTTACGGAAAATGGCTGGCTGTTCAAGCAGATTGCCCGTCAGGACCTCGCAAATGTGAGCGCGCGCGAGCGAAGTAAGACAGAAAATAGAAAATGCTAATTTTTGCTTACACTTTGCGATGTGCTGTTGCGATTGTTCGCTGGTGGGAGAACTGAGCGGATTGCTAAAGTTGGGATCCCAGAGGTATTGATAGGTGAAATCAACTTTCGGGTTGATCACTAGAATTACACCAGCCTGCGCAGATGCGCAGGTTTTTTTTGCCTTCAGCCTATCTGTAACAGTAACCGATAATTTACACAACTCGTTGCATTTGGGTTCATTCCTTTGCGTTTTCGTACTGGCGTATCTGGCTGCTGACGACCACAATCAAGATCCCAGAGGTATTGATTGGTGAGATTATTCGGTACGCACTTCGTACCTGTCTCTTGCACCGACCTGCGCGGATGCGCAGGTTTTTTTTCGGACTGTATTTACCTGTTTACCTGTCGCGCCCATTCCCCAACTCGTATACTCTCCCACCATTAATGTTTCTATAATTAATGGCACAGGGAGTTGAGATGCTATTTGGCTTTTTTCGTAATCTGTTTCGCGTGCTTTTCCGCGTTCGCGTCACGGGCAATGTCAGCGCGCTACAGGGAGAACGCGTTCTAATCACTCCCAACCATGTCTCATTTATAGACGGCATCCTACTGGCGCTATTTTTACCGATTCGTCCCGTCTTCGCCGTTTACACCTCGATCAGCCAGCAATGGTATATGCGCTGGCTAACCCCGCTGATTGACTTCGTGCCGTTAGACCCAACCAAACCGATGTCGATTAAGCATCTGGTCCGTCTGGTCGAGCAGGGCCGTCCGGTGGTGATTTTTCCCGAAGGACGCATTTCGACCACCGGTTCGTTGATGAAAATATATGACGGTGCCGGGTTTGTCGCCGCGAAGTCGGGAGCGACGGTCGTTCCTGTCCGCATTGAGGGGGCAGAGCTTTCCCACTTCAGCCGCCTGAAAGGTCTGGTTAAACAGCGATTCTTCCCGCGTATCCAACTGCACATTCTACCGCCGACTCAAATGCCAATGCCGGAAGCCCCGCGAGCGCGCGATCGCCGCAAAATCGCCGGTGAAATGCTGCATCAAATTATGATGGAAGCACGCATGGCGGTACGCCCGCGTGAAACGCTATACGAGTCGCTGCTGGCGGCAAAATACCGTTTTGGCGCGGGCAAAAACTGCATTGAAGATGTTAACTTTACGCCAGACAGCTACCGCAAGCTGCTGACTAAGACGCTCTTTGTGGCCCGTATTCTGGAAAAATACAGCGCCGAAGGTGAAAAAATCGGCCTGATGCTGCCAAATGCGGGGATCAGCGCGGCGGTCATTTTTGGAGCCATTGCGCGTCGACGCATTCCGGCCATGATGAACTACACGGCGGGCGTGAAAGGGTTAACCAGCGCCATTACTGCGTCTGAAATCAAAACGATCTTCACTTCCCGACAGTTTCTCGATAAAGGCAAACTCTGGCATCTACCGGAACAGCTCACCCAGGTACGCTGGGTTTATCTGGAAGATTTAAAAGCCGATGTGACGTTGAGCGATAAGCTGTGGATTTTCTCACATCTGCTGGCACCGCATCTGGCGCAGGTGAAACAGCAGCCGGAAGAGGCTGCGGTGATCCTCTTTACGTCTGGTTCGGAAGGCCATCCGAAAGGCGTGGTCCACAGCCACAAGAGTATTCTGGCGAACGTTGAGCAGATTAAAACAATTGCCGATTTCACCGCCGATGACCGCTTTATGTCGGCACTGCCGCTGTTCCACTCCTTTGGCCTGACGGTGGGATTATTCACGCCGCTACTGACCGGTGCGGAAGTGTTTCTTTATCCCAGCCCGCTTCATTACCGCATTGTGCCGGAGCTGGTATACGACCGGAACTGCACCGTGTTGTTTGGTACTTCAACGTTCCTCGGTAACTATGCGCGTTTCGCGCATCCGTACGATTTCCACCGCCTGCGCTATGTGGTGGCAGGCGCAGAAAAACTGCAAGACAGCACAAAGCAGCTATGGCAGGAGAAATTTGGCCTGCGTGTCCTTGAAGGCTATGGCGTGACGGAATGTGCGCCGGTTGTGTCGATCAATGTGCCGATGGCGGCAAAATCAGGAACGGTAGGGCGCATCTTGCCTGGCATGGATGCCCGACTGCTGGCTGTTCCGGGTATTGAGGACGGTGGGCGTTTACAACTGAAAGGCCCGAATATTATGAGCGGCTATTTGCGCGTCGAAAAACCTGGCGTGCTGGAAGTGCCGACGGCAGAAAATGCGCAGGGTGAGATTGAGCGCGGCTGGTATGACACCGGAGACATCGTCCGCTTTGATGAAAACGGCTTTGTACAGATCCAGGGGCGCGCCAAGCGTTTTGCTAAAATTGCCGGAGAGATGGTCTCGCTGGAAATGGTTGAGCAACTGGCATTGGCGGTATCTGCAGACAAAATGCACGCCACGGCGATCAAGAGCGATGCCAGCAAAGGTGAGGCCCTGGTGCTGTTCACTACCGACAGCGAACTCACGCGTGAAAAACTACAGCAGTATGCGCGAGCGCATGGCGTGCCTGAACTTGCCGTGCCGCGTGATATTCGCCACCTGAAGCAACTCCCATTACTCGGCAGCGGTAAGCCGGATTTTGTTACGCTGAAAAGCTGGGTCGATGAGCCGGAAAAACAACATGATTGAGTCAGCGCACACTAACACTTCAATCTGGTCCAAAGGGATGATGTCCGTCATCGCCGCGCAGTTTCTGTCGGCGTTTGGCGATAACGCACTGCTGTTCGCTACGCTGGCGCTGCTGAAGGAACAATTTTATCCGGACTGGAGCCAGCCAATCCTGCAAATGGTGTTTGTGGGCGCTTACATCCTGTTTGCGCCATTTGTTGGACAGGTGGCGGATAGCTTTGCCAAAGGCAGAGTGATGATGTTCGCGAACGCCCTGAAACTGCTGGGCGCGGCGAGTATTTGCTTCGGCATTAATCCGTTTCTCGGGTATACGCTGGTGGGGATTGGTGCGGCCGCGTACTCACCGGCCAAGTATGGCATTCTCGGTGAATTGACCACCGGTGACAAACTGGTGAAAGCCAACGGTCTGATGGAAGCCTCCACCATCGCCGCGATTTTGCTCGGTTCTGTCGCCGGCGGCGTTCTGGCCGACTGGCATGTGATTGCCGCACTTTCTGCCTGTGCGCTGGCCTATGCTGGCGCCGTGGTGGCTAACCTGTACATCCCGAAACTGGCCGCGGCTCGTCCTGGCCAATCCTGGCATCTGGGGAAAATGACGCGCAGTTTCTTCTGCGCCGCTTCTTCGCTGTGGCGCAACGGTGAAACACGTTTTTCGTTGGTCGGAACCAGCCTATTTTGGGGCGCGGGCGTCACGCTGCGTTTTCTGCTGGTGCTGTGGGTTCCGGTGGCGCTCGGCATCACCGATAACGCTACACCGACCTACCTCAATGCCATGGTAGCGATTGGGATTGTCGTAGGCGCGGGGGCGGCAGCGAAGCTGGTGACGCTGGAAACTGTGTCGCGCTGTATGCCAGCGGGGATCCTGATTGGCGTCGTGGTGCTGATTTTCTCACTTCAGCATGCGCTGCTTCCGGCTTACGCGTTGCTGATGCTTATCGGCGTGTCAGGTGGCTTCTTTGTGGTACCGCTGAATGCGTTGCTGCAGGAGCGGGGCAAGAAAAGCGTTGGTGCGGGTAATGCGATCGCGGTGCAAAACCTGGGCGAAAACAGCGCGATGCTGCTGATGCTCGGGATTTACTCACTGGCAGTGCTGGTGGGGATCCCGGCGGTAGCGATTGGTATTGGATTCGGCGCGCTGTTTGCGCTGGCGATTGCGGCGCTGTGGATTTGGCAGCGCCGCCAGCCTGGTACGCGATGAATGAACAATGAATGTGCCGGATGGCAGCGTCGCCTTATCTGGCCTACAGAACGCAGCAATTTGTAGGTCTGATAAGCGTAGCGCCATCAGGCACTAACCGTCACGGTGCAGGATAGGTATACACCTGATGCACCGCTTCAATCTCTGCCAGTACTTCTTCGCTCAACTCCAGATGCAGGCTTTCAACGTTGGTTTTTAGCTGCTCCATCGTCGTGGCTCCCAGCAGGGTGCTGGCGACAAACGGCTGACGACGCACGAATGCCAACGCCATTTGCGCAGGATCCAGATTATGGCGTTTCGCGATATCCACATAGGCCGCAACGGCTTTTTGCGTTTGCTCGCCGCTGTAACGTGTGAAACGGCTAAACAGCGTATTGCGTGCACCGGCTGGCTTCGCGCCGTTCAGGTATTTACCGGTTAATGTACCGAAGCCAAGGCAAGAGTAGGCCAGCAGTTCAACGCCTTCATACTGGCTCACTTCCGCCAGTCCAACCTCATAGCTGCGATTCAGCAGGCTGTAGGGGTTCTGGATGGTGGCGATGCGCGGCAGATCGTGTTTGTCCGCCAGGTGCAGGTAGCGCATCACGCCAAACGCGGTTTCATTGGACACGCCGATGTAGCGAATTTTCCCCGCGCGCTGAAACTCTGCCAGCGCGTCCAGCGTATCCAGCAGCGAAACGACTGGCGCAGAGTCCGTCCAGCTGTAGCCTAACTTACCAAAGCAGTTGGTCGGGCGCTGCGGCCAGTGAACCTGATACAGATCCAGGTAATCGGTTTGCAGTCTTTTCAGGCTGTCGTGCAGCGCTTCACGGATATTTTTACGGTCCAGCGCCTGATTCGGTCGAATACCGCTGTCGTTGTTACGTGAAGGTCCACTCACCTTAGAAGCAACGATTAGCTTTTCACGGCTGCCGTGTTTGGCGAGCCAGTTACCTACGTAGGTTTCGGTGAGACCCTGGGTTTCAGGACGCGGCGGTACCGGATACATCTCGGCAACGTCGATCAAATTTATGCCTTGTTCTACGGCATAATCGAGCTGTGCATGTGCGTCGGCTTCGCTGTTTTGTTCACCAAACGTCATTGTGCCCAGCCCCAGTGTACTGACTTCAAGCGAGCTGTGTGGTATACGGTGATATTGCATAGCCGTTTCCTTTTTATAATCACGACATAAGGATTATAAAAATGGCTGAGGGAAGAGAAAAAGGGAAGTAAAATTGTTAAGGCCAGCGCGCTGCTGACCTCAACCATCAGCGTTCAATGATTTGAGACACATCATCGCGATTAATCTGCATCGCATTGCCTTGCTGGTCGTGATAGCTCACCAGACCGGTATCATCGTCAATTTCTGGTTTTCCATCGGTCAGGATCATTCGACCATCTTTTGTCGCCATTACATAATCACTGCTGCATCCGGAAACGGCAAAAGCCAGTCCTACGGCGGAAATCAAAACTGCCCATTTTTTCATCTGCTTATCCTCACATGGCCTGCATCTGACAATAGTTTAGTAATAACGCGAAGTTGTGCATGGCGAAACCAGTAAAATCTTAAACTGTGAGAAGAGGTAGGTGTGGCGCGCATTCGCTCCCCGTGCGGGGAGCGATGGATTTCATCAGAGCGGATTTTTTTTATTACGCCACAGGTTCAAGGTCTCTACCGCAATAGAGAAGAACATGGCGAAATAGATATATCCTTTCGGAACGTGGACGTCGAAACTTTCCAGAATTAGCGTGAAACCGACCAGAATCAGGAACGAGAGCGCCAGCATTTTTACCGAAGGATGGCGATCGACAAAATCGCCAATCGGGCGTGCAGCAAACATCATCACACCCACGGCAATCACCACTGCCGCCATCATGATAAACAGATGATCGGACAAGCCTACCGCAGTAATCACGGAATCCAGGCTGAAGATTATGTCTAACAACATGATCTGCACAATCGCGCCCAGAAAAGAGGAAACGCGGGTTTTCAGCCCCTCTTCCTCACCTTCAATGGATTCGTGGATCTCCTTACTGGCTTTCCAGATCAGGAACAATCCCCCGAGTAGAAGGATCAGGTCGCGCGCTGATATTGCCTCGCCAAACACTTCGAATAGCGGGTTTGTCAGACGCGTTACCCAGGCAATAGAGGCGAGCAGTGCCAGACGCATGATCATCGCCGCCGCAAGCCCAATACGTCGGGCATGATTGCGTTGCGCTGTCGGGAGTTTGGCTACAACCAGAGAGAGGAAAATAATATTGTCGATCCCAAGAACGATCTCCAGCAGCGTCAGCGTACCGAGCGCAAGCCAGGCGTTAGGATCGGTTATCCATGCAAATAACATCAAACAAAGTCCTGCCAAAAAAAAGAAGCGGTAATTATAGGCCCGTAACGCGGCGGGTGAAAGACCGGACGGTGCCTATTGCGCCTGGAACAAGAAATGTCGCTCAAGCAATGCGCGCGTGAAGTTCTTTTTCAAGTAAAAACCGCGAGGTAGGGTCAGGATGGGTTCGCCATGGGCGCCAATGGCCTCGGTAAGCGTTCGGGCGTTGGCGGCTTTAGGACGCAGCTGTAGCACTTCCCCATGGCGGGCAGTGATGCGTTCGACGTGGCCTAACACAATCATATCCATCAACTCTTCCCAGTCCAGACGCAATTGCCGGTCTTCTTCTTCATTCGGGCTCCACAGCAGGGGAGAGCCGACGCGGCGCTCTGCCAGCGGGATGCTGCGTTCGCCTTCTACCGGGATCCACAGAACGCGTTTAAGTTTGTGCCGCACATGGCTGGTTTCCCAGGTAACGCCGGTATTGCCGGTTAACGGTGCCACGCACACAAAGGTGGTTTCCAGCGGTCTGCCAAGGCTATCCACTGGGATTGTTTTCAGCTCCACGCCCAGCGCCGCAAAATCCTGCTCCGGTTTGCTGCCCGCACTGGCGCCGAGCCAGATTTCCAGTAGCACGCCAATCCAGCCTTTATCGCGCTTGAGATCCTTGGGGGCGACGAGTCCCGCCATTGCTGCCAACTCTCCCAGCGCGTAGCCCGAAAGCAGCTGTGCCTGGCTCAACAACTGGGCTTCAGATTCAGGGGGAGAAAGCAGCGGATGGAGTTCTGACATCGGGTTAACCCTTAGGTGAAAAAATGAGCAAAGATTTTATACCGTGTGGACAGAGTTTATCTTTTTCCACATGCTTTATTCAATTCTATGATTTATATTGGTTTTTAGATTCACATACGCAGAGTTGCGCAACAGCGAAGCGGGTTTTCCAATTCTGGTCACTGACAATGAACAGGATCTTACACCATGTTATCCACAGAAAGATGGGATAACTGTGAAAAACCCCCACTACTGTTTCAATTTACAGCCTTGACGTGCGACGAAAATCGAATTTTCACACAAATTGTGCCTAACTTATTGGCATAATCTGTGGATAAAACCAACGCTGGTCGATCTTTCATCAGCCTGAAGATCGTGTGCGTGATATACGTCACATTTCTATGGGTTTATTTGCGCTGAACGGTTTTAACTTTATGAATATAGAAGACTATTTTTGATATGTGACGAATGTCTTATTCGGACTGTTCTGGGTTTTCCCATAGTAATTCCGTACTTCTTCACAACTATATCCACAGAAAAGGTGAATAAAATCGCCTTGCTTGCCCTTCTTCTGTTTATAACTCCGCCCTTAGCTGTGAGTTATTCAATTGTTATTAGAGTATCGCGCCCTTAACAGAGTGGTTTACCGACTCTCTGGAGTGTGAAACAATCGTTTGTATATAAGGTTTATATTGAGGTAGTCCGGTGATTGATGACGATGGCTACCGCCCGAATGTAGGGATAGTAATTTGTAACCGCCAGGGGCAGGTCATGTGGGCCCGGCGATTTGGTCAGCACTCCTGGCAATTCCCGCAAGGTGGGATAAATGCAGGAGAGACAGCAGAGCAGGCGATGTACCGGGAACTCTTTGAAGAAGTGGGTCTCAGTCGTAAAGATGTACGGATCCTTGCTTCTACTCGTAACTGGTTGCGTTACAAGTTACCGAAACGTTTGGTGCGTTGGGACACGAAGCCGGTTTGTATCGGCCAGAAACAAAAATGGTTTCTTCTGCAATTGGTCAGCAGCGATGCTGAAATCAATATGCAAACCAGCAGTACACCTGAGTTCGACGGCTGGCGCTGGGTGAGTTACTGGTATCCGGTTCGACAGGTGGTGTCATTTAAACGCGATGTCTATCGCAGGGTGATGAAAGAATTCGCAAGTGTTGTCATGGCGCTTCAGGAGAGCACTCCTAAGCCGCAAAGCGCACCTGCGTACAGACGTAAAAGAGGTTAAGCTACGCAAATTATGCTCACCCGCCTGCGCGAAATAGTCGAAAAGGTGGCCAGTGCTCCGCGTCTGAATGAAGCGCTGAATATTCTGGTTACCGACATCTGTCTTGCGATGGATACAGAGGTCTGTTCGGTTTACTTGGCCGATCACGATCGACGTTGTTATTACCTCATGGCGACCCGGGGACTGAAGAAACCGCGTGGTCGTACTGTCGCACTCGCGTTTGATGAAGGTATCGTTGGCCTGGTTGGCAGGCTGGCGGAACCTATCAACCTCGCCGATGCGCAAAAACATCCCAGCTTTAAATACATCCCTTCAGTAAAAGAAGAGCGCTTTCGTGCGTTCTTAGGCGTACCGATTATTCAGCGCCGTCAGCTGTTAGGTGTGCTGGTGGTCCAGCAGCGCGAATTGCGGCAGTACGATGAAAGTGAAGAGTCTTTCCTCGTCACGCTCGCCACGCAAATGGCGGCGATTCTTTCGCAGTCGCAGCTTAACGCGCTGTTCGGCCAATACCGGCAAACGCGCATCCGCGCATTGCCCGCCGCCCCTGGTGTGGCAATAGCCGAAGGCTGGCAGGATGCGACGCTGCCGCTGATGGAGCAGGTCTATCAGGCTTCAACGCTGGATCCGGTGCTTGAGCGCGAGCGGCTCACCGGTGCGCTGGAAGAGGCGGCGAATGAATTCCGCCGCTACAGCAAACGCTTTACCGCCGGGGCGCAGAAAGAAACGGCGGCGATTTTTGATCTCTATTCACACTTGCTTTCCGATACTCGTCTGCGCCGTGAGCTGTTTGCGGAAGTGGATAATGGTTCGGTGGCCGAGTGGGCCGTTAAAACGATCATTGAAAAGTTTGCCGAACAGTTTGCCGCGCTGAGTGATAACTACCTCAAGGAGCGGGCCGGAGATTTACGCGCGCTGGGCCAGCGTCTACTGTTCCATCTTGACGACTCGATCCAGGGGCCGAATACCTGGCCGGAACGTTTTGTGCTGGTGGCGGATGAGCTTTCCGCCACCACGCTGGCGGAACTTCCTCAGGACCGCTTAGTCGGTGTGGTTGTTCGGGACGGCGCGGCCAACTCTCATGCGGCTATTATGGTTCGTGCGCTGGGTATCCCTACCGTCATGGGGGCCGATATCCAGCCATCGGTGTTACACCGCCGTACGCTGGTAGTGGACGGTTATCGCGGTGAACTGCTGGTCGATCCAGAACCGGTATTGATCCAGGAATACCAGCGTCTTATCAGTGAAGAAATTGAGCTGAGCCGCCTGGCGGAAGACGACGTCAACCAGCCAGCACAGTTGAAAAGCGGCGAGCGCGTGAAGGTGATGCTCAATGCGGGCCTCAGCCCGGAGCATGAAGAGAAGCTGGGGAGCCGGATCGACGGCATTGGCCTGTATCGCACCGAAATCCCGTTCATGCTGCAAAGCGGTTTTCCTTCAGAAGAAGAACAGGTTGCGCAGTATCAGGGCATGCTGCAAATGTTTAACGACAAGCCGGTGACTCTGCGTACGCTGGATGTCGGCGCCGATAAACAACTGCCCTACATGCCGATCAGTGAAGAGAACCCGTGCCTTGGCTGGCGTGGGATCCGCATAACGCTCGATCAGCCGGAGATCTTTTTGATCCAGGTTCGGGCCATGCTGCGTGCCAACGCGGCAACCGGCAACCTGAGCATTTTGCTGCCGATGGTCACCAGCATTGATGAAGTGGACGAAGCGCGACGTTTGATTGAACGCGCCGGACGCGAAGTGGAAGAGATGATCGGCTACGCGATCCCAAAACCGCGCATTGGCATCATGCTGGAAGTTCCGTCGATGGTGTTTATGCTGCCGCATCTGATAAACCGGATAGACTTTATCTCGGTCGGAACCAACGATCTCACCCAGTACATTCTGGCTGTCGATCGTAACAATACACGGGTAGCCAGCATTTATGACAGCCTGCATCCGGGCATGTTACGTGTGCTGGCGATGATTGCGCAGGAAGCCGAAAGAAGCGGTATCGATTTGCGATTGTGCGGTGAAATGGCGGGCGACCCGATGTGCGTGGCCATTCTGATCGGCTTGGGTTTTCGCCATTTGTCGATGAACGGTCGTTCCGTGGCTCGCGTTAAATATCTGCTGCGCCATATCGATTTTGATGAGGCGCAAACGCTGGCGCAACGCAGCCTGGAAGCGCAGATGGCGACAGAAGTACGCCATCAGGTGGCGGCTTTTATGGAACGCCGTGGCATGGGGGGACTGATTCGCGGGGGATTGTGAATCGAGGGCTGGTAACAGTAGGTATACATATCTTTTAACTGTAATCGGCATCCGCTGCGATCCCCATGTGCTATCATTCGCACCTTTGGAGCGCCTGCATTATGCAGGCGCGCTTATCAATTGCTGTCTGACTTCAGCGAAATAACAAGAACTTGTGGTGACAGATGACCAGTAGCTATCTGCATTTTCCGGATTTCGATCCGGTCATTTTCTCAATCGGACCCGTCGCGCTTCACTGGTACGGCTTAATGTATTTGGTGGGGTTTATTTTTGCGATGTGGCTGGCGACGCGCCGTGCTAATCGTCCGGGCAGTGGCTGGACCAAAAATGAAGTAGAAAATCTACTGTATGCGGGCTTCCTCGGGGTTTTCCTCGGAGGACGAATTGGTTACGTACTGTTCTATAACTTCCCGTTATTCCTCGATAATCCGCTGTATCTGTTCCGCGTTTGGGACGGCGGGATGTCCTTCCACGGTGGGCTGATTGGTGTGATCCTGGTGATGATTATCTTCGCCAAACGCACCAAGCGTTCGTTCTTCCAGGTTTCTGATTTCATTGCCCCGCTGATTCCGTTTGGTCTGGGGGCAGGGCGTCTGGGCAACTTTATCAACGGTGAGCTGTGGGGACGCGTTGATCCGAACTTCAAGTACGCCATGCTGTTCCCGGGCTCCCGTACCGAAGATATTTTACTGCTGCAAACTAACCCGCAATGGCAGTCTATTTTTGATACCTACGGCTCGCTGCCGCGCCACGCCTCACAGCTTTATGAGATGGCGCTGGAAGGCGTTGTGCTGTTTATCATTCTTAATCTGTACATTCGTAAACCGCGCCCGATGGGCTCGGTATCCGGTCTGTTCCTGATTGGTTATGGCGCGTTTCGTATTATCGTTGAATTCTTCCGCCAGCCGGATGCGCAGTTTACCGGCACCTGGGTACAGTACATCAGCATGGGACAGATCCTCTCAATCCCGATGATTGTCGCAGGCATTATTATGATGGTTTGGGCGTACCGCCGCAGCCCACAGCAACACGTTTCCTGAGGAACCATGAAACAGTATTTAGAACTGATGCAAAAAGTGCTGGATGAAGGCACACAGAAAAACGACCGTACCGGAACCGGAACGCTTTCCATTTTTGGTCATCAGATGCGTTTTAATCTGCAGGAAGGGTTCCCGCTGGTTACGACTAAACGCTGCCATTTACGCTCGATCATTCATGAACTGCTGTGGTTTTTGCAGGGCGACACCAACGTTGCCTACCTGCATGAAAACAACGTCTCAATCTGGGACGAATGGGCGGATGAAAACGGTAATCTGGGCCCGGTTTATGGCAAACAGTGGCGTGCGTGGCCTACGCCAGACGGTCGCCATATTGATCAGATCACCACGGTGTTAAACCAGCTCAAAAATGACCCGGACTCTCGCCGAATTATCGTTTCTGCATGGAACGTCGGTGAGCTGGATAAAATGGCGCTGGCGCCGTGCCACGCGTTCTTCCAGTTTTACGTGGCGGATGGCAAGCTCTCCTGCCAGCTGTATCAGCGTTCGTGCGATGTGTTCCTCGGTTTGCCGTTTAACATTGCCAGCTACGCCTTGCTGGTACACATGATGGCGCAGCAGTGCGATCTGGAAGTGGGTGATTTTGTCTGGACCGGCGGCGACACGCACCTGTACAGCAATCATATGGATCAAACGCATCTGCAGCTTAGCCGCGAACCGCGCGCGCTGCCGAAGCTGGTCATCAAACGTAAGCCTGAATCTATCTTTGACTATCGCTTCGAAGATTTCGAAATTGAAGGCTACGATCCGCATCCTGGTATTAAAGCGCCAGTGGCTATCTAATCGGCTTCATGCTGTCACAACCGACGCCCGTGTGCGTCGGTTTTTTTTGTCTCAAATCGCGTTCTTCGGCGTGGGTTCCTGAAATATTGCAACGACCTGCAACGCGACAAATATTCCTCGTAGCTCGCCGTAGAAACCGAATTTCCCGCTCGTTATTCATTTTCCTCACGCCATACTGGCGACATGAAAAAACAACACGGCTACACGCTTATCGAAACCCTGATTGCGATGCTGATCGTCGCGGCGCTTGGCGCCTCGGGGCTGTATGGTTGGCAGCGCTGGCAACAGCAACAGCGGCTATGGCAAACCGCCATTCAGGTGCGAGATTACCTGCTGCAACTGCGTGAAGATGCTAACTGGCGTAACCGCGATCACGTCATCAGCGTGATTCGGGATGGCACATCCTGGTGTTTTGTCAGCTCTGCTGCTGTGCAAACCACGTGTCTACCCGTTTCGCCCTTGGTTTTTACACCGCCCTGGGACGATGTCGAAATGGCAGAGATAACGCCTTCACTGGCCTTTTTTGGTCTGCGCAATACGGCATGGGCTGGACATATTCGCCTGAAAAATACGACAGGGGAATGGCGCGTGGTGGTGTCAGGCTGGGGGCGAATCAGGCTTTGCGAGAAAGATGAGGCCAGGTTATGTCAGTAAATGAACGGGGCTTTTCACTCCTGGAGGTGCTGATTGCTATGGCGATTAGCAGCGTTTTATTGCTTAGCTCAGCGCGATTTTTACCCGCGCTGCAGCGAGAGATCCTGCGCAACACGCGACAGTTAGCGCTTGAAGATGAAATATGGCAGCGGGTATACACCGTGGCGAAGCATCTTCAGCGGGCAGGGTACTGCCGCGGAAACTGTGTCGGAGAAGGGCTGGAGATATCGGCTAAGGGCGACTGTGTCATTGCGCGCTGGGATGCCAATAGCAACGGCATTTGGGAGAGCAGTCCCGCGAAAGAGGCCGATACGATTGGATTTCGTTTACAGGACAAGGTACTGGAGACCCTGCGGGGAGTAACGGACTGCAATGGAAAAGGGTGGGAGAAAATGACCGATCCAGCCACGATACAGATTGAGGCATTTCAGGTCGAACGTCTGAATATCAGCGGATATTCCCCGCTCCTTACGCTGCGTTTGCGCGGAGTGAACAATGCCGAACCACAAAAGGTTATTGAAGCAGTCTACAGCGTGACAGGATTCAACCTGTGAACCGTGAGCGGGGCGTTTCATCTTTAGCGATGGTCTTGTTGCTATTGGTGCTCGGTAGCCTTCTGCTGCAAGGCGTTAGCAGGCAGGAGTCCCGTTTTGCTTCGCGAGTGGTCACGCAAAGTCAGGCTCTGCAGCGCCAGGCGGTGGTGCAATCCGCGATGGAATGGGGGCGTATGCAGCCCTGGCGCTTACAACTCGCCGTACAGTGTCGGCGTTATACCACGCAGGATGCCGCGGTTTGCCTGCGACTGCTTACTAATAATTTCGTGCTGCTAATAGTCCATTATGAAGGGGTATCGTTATGGCGGCAGGGGGCGATTATTGATGACAATATCGAATATTCGGTGCATGGCTGGAGCGATTTTTGTCCGCTAAAGGAGCAGGCGCTATGTCAGATCCCCTGAACAGACAGCGTGGCTTTAGCCTGCCGGAAGTGATGCTGGCAATGGTGCTGATGATCATGATTGTGACCGCGCTGTCAGGATACCAGCGGGCGCTGATGAACAGCTTTATCATCAGAAACCAGTATCAGCAACTCTGGCGTCACGCCTGGCAGCAAACCCAGCTGTATCAGTTTTCATCGCCTTTGAACTGGCAGGTTAACCGAATGCAGACAACGAGCGCGGGATGTGTCAGCATCAACGTTAAAATTTCTTCACCCTTGGGCAGGCAGGGTCAGATGACGCGTCTGCATTGCCCGAATCGTCAGTAGTCAGGAGTCGCTATGTTAAGGGTCTACCACTCCAATCGTCTGGATGTGCTGGAAGCGTTAATGGAATTTATCGTTGAGCGCGAGCGGCTGGACGACCCCTTTGAACCTGAGATGATCCTGGTTCAAAGTACCGGTATGGCGCAGTGGCTACAAATGACCCTTGCACAGAAGTTTAGTATTGCCGCCAACATCGATTTTCCGCTGCCCGCGAGTTTTATCTGGGATATGTTTGTGCGCGTGCTGCCGGATATCCCGAAAGAGAGCGCGTTCAGCAAACAGAGCATGAGCTGGAAGTTGATGACGCTGTTGCCGCAATTGCTGGATGGCGATGACTTCGCATTGCTGCGCCACTATCTGACGGACGACACCGATAAACGTAAGCTGTTTCAGCTTTCCTCGCGCGCGGCTGACCTCTTTGACCAGTATTTAGTCTATCGCCCTGAGTGGTTGACCCTGTGGGAAGCTGGGCGACTGGTTGAGGGACTCGGCGAGTCTCAGGCCTGGCAGGCGCCGTTGTGGAAAGCGCTGGTGGAACACACCGAGGAATTGGGCCAACCGCGCTGGCATCGCGCCAATTTATACCAACGATTTATTCAGACTCTGGAAAGTGCGTCCGAGTGCCCGCAGGGGCTGCCTTCTCGCGTCTTTATTTGCGGCATTTCAGCGCTGCCGCCGGTTTATTTGCAGGCATTGCAGGCGCTGGGCAAGCACATTGATATTCATCTGCTGTTTACCAACCCTTGTCGCTACTACTGGGGAGATATAAAAGATCCCGCTTGGCTGGCGAAGCTGATGGCGCGTCAGCGTCGGCACAGCTTTGAAGAACGCCATCTGCCGCTGTTTCGCGATAGTCAGAAAGCCGAAGGATTGTTTAACAGCGATGGTGAACAGGATGTGGGCAACCCGATGCTGGCCTCGTGGGGCAAACTGGGGCGCGATTACATTTATTTGCTTTCAGAACTGGAAAATAGTCAGGAGCTGGATGCGTTTGTCGATATAACGCCTGACAATCTTTTGCATAATATTCAATCGGATATTCTGGAACTTGAAAGTCATGCCGTGGCGGGCGTTACGCTGGAAGAGTATTCGCGTAGCGACAATAAACGACGGCTTGAACTGAACGACACCAGCGTGACTTTCCATGTTTGTCATAGCCCACAGCGCGAGGTAGAAATTCTTCATGACCGCCTGCTGGCAATGCTGGAAGCGGATCCCACGCTGACGCCGCGCGATATTATTGTGATGGTGGCGGATATCGACAGCTACAGCCCATTTATTCAGTCGGTCTTTGGCAGCGCGCCAGCTGAGCGTTACTTACCATATGCGATTTCCGACCGTCGGGCGCGCCAGTCTCATCCCGTCTTACAGGCCTTTATTAGCCTGTTGTCGCTGCCGGATAGCCGTTTTGTCTCAGAGGATGTGCTGGCATTACTGGATGTGCCCGTGCTGGCGGCGCGTTTCAATATCAATGAAGAAGGGCTGCGCTATCTTCGTTTATGGGTCAATGAATCCGGGATTCGCTGGGGAATTGACGACGATAACGTGCGTGAACTGGAACTTCCGCCTACAGGTCAGCATACCTGGCAATTTGGTTTAACGCGCATGCTGCTCGGCTACGCGATGGAAAGCGCGCAGGGCGAGTGGCAATCGGTATTGCCATACGATGAGTCCAACGGTTTGATTGCCGAGTTGGTAGGGCATCTGGCCTCGTTGCTGATGCAGCTCAATCTCTGGCGTAGAGGGTTAGCGCAGGAACGGCCGCTGGAAGAGTGGCTGCCCGTTTGTCGGGACATGCTTAATGATTTCTTCCTGCCGGATGCAGATACCGAAGCGGCGATGACGCTGATTGAACAGCAGTGGCAGGCCATTATCACTGAAGGTCTGGGGGCTGAGTATGGTGATGCCATACCGCTTTCTCTATTGCGAGATGAGCTGGCTCAGCGTCTTGACCAGGAGCGCATTAGCCAGCGCTTCCTGGCGGGGCCAGTTAACATTTGTACGCTGATGCCGATGCGCTCTATTCCTTTCAAGGTGGTGTGCCTGCTGGGTATGAACGATGGCGTTTATCCGCGTCAGCTTGCGCCGTTGGGCTTTGATTTGATGAGTCAAA
This sequence comes from Citrobacter braakii, assembly GCF_002075345.1. Classification (GTDB taxonomy): domain Bacteria; phylum Pseudomonadota; class Gammaproteobacteria; order Enterobacterales; family Enterobacteriaceae; genus Citrobacter; species Citrobacter braakii. Next base: position 289,366 of record NZ_NAEW01000004.1, on the reverse strand, counting down.
AACCGATGAGGGGCGATCGCAGCCGTCGCGATGATGACCGCTACCTGTTTCTTGAAGCATTGATTTCAGCACAGCAAACGCTCTACATCAGCTACATTGGCCGCTCCATTCAGGACAACAGCGAGCGCTTCCCGTCGGTACTGGTGCAGGAACTGATGGACTATATCGGGCAAAGCCACTATCTGCCGGGCGATGAATCATTGACCTGCGATCAAAGCGAAGCGCGGGTAAAAGCACACATTACCCGTTTGCATACCCGTATGCCCTTTGATGCACAAAACTATCTGCCGGGCGAACAGCAAAGCTATGCCCGGGAATGGCTGCCTGCGGCGAGCCTGTCAGGAAAAGCGCACACGGATTTTGTCCAGACGCTTCCCTTTGAGATGCCTGAAACGCTGACGCTGGAAACGCTGCAGCGATTTTGGGCTCATCCGGTAAGGGCTTTTTTCCAGATGCGTCTGAGGGTCAACTTCCGCTCTGAAGAAAGTGAGATCCCGGAAACGGAACCGTTCACTCTTGAAGGATTAACCCGCTATCAGCTTAATCAGCAATTGCTTAACACGCTGGTTGAAGAGAAGGATGCTGAACAACTGTTTCGCCGTTTTCGTGCGGCGGGCACGCTTCCCTATGGGCCATTTGGCGAAATTCTGTGGGATACGCAGCGTCAGGAGATGCAGTCGCTGGCTGAACGCATTATCGCCTGTCGTCAGCCCTGCCAGAGTATGGAAATCGATCTTAACTGTAACGGCGTGCAAATCACCGGTTGGCTGCCACAGGTGCAAGAGGACGGTTTGTTGCGCTGGCGCCCATCTTTGATAAGCATTGCGCAGGGTGTGCAACTTTGGCTGGAACATCTTGTCTATTGTGCCAGTGGCGGTACGGGAGAGAGCCGGTTGTTCCTGCGTAAAGACGGGGAATGGCGTTTTCCGCCACTGGATGCAGAGCAGGCGCTGCTGTACCTGTCGCAGCTCATTGACGGGTATCGGGAAGGCATGTCGTCACCATTGCTGGTATTGCCCGAAAGCGGCGGCGGCTGGATAAAAACCTGTTATGACGCCGCAAATGATGCCATGTTAGATGACGATGCAACGTTGCAAAAAGCGCGCAGTAAGTTTCTGCAGGCCTATGAAGGCAACATGATGGTACGGGGTGAAAGTGATGATATCTGGTATCAGCGTCTTTGGCGTCAGCTGGATGCGGCTACGCTGGAGACCATTGTTTTACAGTCTCAGCGCTACCTGTTACCGATTTTTCGCTTTAATCAGTCATGATGATTGTATAAAAATTGCGCAGTTCGATGGCTTCCACTATGATGCGCATTCTGTCACGGACTGATTCTTACAAAGAGAGGATGCTGGCTCGTTCAGCACATAGTCTTGCCCTGTTCAGACCACGTATTTATGCGTGCTTTGCTGTGAACAGGTGAATACGTTAATGATGAGGTTTGTGAATGCCCCGCAGCACCTGGTTCAGCGCATTACTGTTGTTCGTCGCCCTTTGGGTTCCCGTAAGTCAGGCAGATACCGGTTGGCAGCCTTTAGCTGAAACCATCCGTAAAAGCGATAAAGACACCCGCCAGTATCAGGCCGTGCGCCTTGATAACGGCATGGTCGTGTTGCTGGTATCCGATCCTCAGGCCGTGAAATCCCTTTCTGCACTGGTGGTTCCCGTGGGCTCGCTGGAAGATCCTGACGAGCATCAGGGGCTGGCGCATTATCTCGAACACATGTGTCTGATGGGCTCGAAAAAATACCCACAGCCGGACAGTCTGGCTGAATTCCTGAAAATGCACGGCGGCAGCCACAATGCCAGCACTGCGCCTTACCGTACGGCCTTCTATCTTGAAGTCGAAAACGACGCGTTGGTGGGGGCGGTGGATCGCCTGGCGGACGCTATTGCCGATCCGTTGCTGGATAAAAAATATGCCGATCGTGAGCGTAACGCGGTTAACTCCGAGCTGACGCTGGCGCGCACCCGAGACGGGATGCGTATGGCGCAGGTGAGTGCTGAGACCATCAACCCGGCGCACCCTGGCTCGCGTTTCTCCGGCGGAAATCTCGAGACATTAAGCGATAAACCGGGAAACCCGGTGGTGCAGGCATTACAAAAATTTCATGAAAAGTACTACTCCGCGAACCTGATGAAGGCGGTGATTTATAGCAATAAGCCCCTGCCAGAGCTGGCGCGGATAGCTGCTGACACCTTTGGACGCGTACCGAACAGAAATATCGCAAAGCCTGAAATTACCGTACCGGTAGTCACCGACGCGCAAAAGGGCGTCATCATCCACTATGTTCCGGCAATGCCGCGTAAAGTACTGCGCGTCGAGTTTCGTATCGATAACAACAGCGCGCAGTTCCGCAGTAAAACCGATGAGCTGGTGACCTATCTGATTGGTAATCGTAGCCCTGGCACGTTGTCTGACTGGCTGCAAAAGCAGGGGCTGGTTGAAGGTATTCGTGCGGATTCCGATCCGGTGGTCAATGGGAACAGCGGCGTGTTAGCCATTTCCGCGACATTAACCGACAAAGGGCTGGCGAACCGCGATGAAGTTGTTGCGGCAATATTCAGTTATCTCAATCTGTTACGCGATAAAGGCGTCGATAAACGCTATTTTGACGAACTGGCGCACGTACTGGATCTCGATTTCCGTTATCCCTCCATCACCCGTGATATGGACTACGTGGAATGGCTGGCTGATACCATGATCCGCGTTCCTGTCGAACATACGCTAGATGCGGTGAATATTGCCGACCAGTACGATGTGAAAGCCGTTGAGCAACGCCTGGCAATGATGACGCCACAGAATGCGCGTATCTGGTATATCAGTGCGAAAGAACCGCATAATAAAACCGCTTATTTTGTCGATGCGCCTTACCAGGTGGATAAAATCAGCGACAAAACCTTTGCCGACTGGCAGCAAAAAGCGCAGGGCATTGCGCTGTCGTTACCGGAGTTGAACCCCTACATTCCGGATGATTTCACGCTGATTAAAACGGATAAAAAATACGCTCACCCGGAACTGATCGTTGATGAGCCGGATCTACGCGTGGTGTATGCGCCGAGCCAGTATTTTGCCAGTGAGCCGAAGGCTGACGTCAGCGTGATCCTGCGTAACCCGAAGGCCATGGACAGCGCTCGCAACCAGGTATTATTCGCACTTAACGATTACCTGGCGGGGATTGCGCTCGATCAGTTAAGCAACCAGGCGTCGGTAGGTGGAATTGGTTTCTCTACCAACGCTAACAATGGGTTAATGCTTAACGCCAACGGCTACACCCAACGTCTGCCGCAGCTTTTTCAGGCTCTGCTGAGCGGCTATTTCAGCTACACCTCAACGGATGAACAGCTGGAACAGGCGAAATCCTGGTATGCCCAGATGATGGATTCTGCAGAGAAGGGTAAAGCCTACGATCAGGCAATTATGCCAGTGCAAATGCTTTCTCAGGTGCCGTACTTCTCACGCGATGAGCGCCGTAAGCTACTGCCTTCCATCACCCTGAAAGAGGTGATGACGTACCGCGACGCCTTAAAAACCGGTGCGCGGCCTGAATTCCTGGTAATTGGTAATATGAGCGCCGCTCAGGCGACGACCATGGCGCGGGATATCCAACAACAGCTTGGCGCTAACGGGTCACAGTGGTGTCGCAATAAAGATGTGGTTGTGGACAAGAAGCAGTCCGTCATCTTTGAAAAAGCAGGCAGTAGCACGGACTCCGCGCTGGCGGCGGTATTTGTGCCAACCGGATACGATGAATACGCCAGTTCAGCCTACAGCGCCATGTTAGGGCAGATTGTTCAGCCGTGGTTCTACAATCAACTGCGTACTGAAGAGCAGTTAGGCTACGCTGTATTTGCTTTCCCGATGAGTATCGGCCGTCAGTGGGGAATGGGGTTCCTGCTGCAAAGCAATGATAAGCAGCCGTCTTATCTTTGGGAGCGTTATAAAGCGTTTTTCCCGACGGCGGAAGCGAAGCTGCGGGCGATGAAACCTGAAGAGTTTGCGCAAATTCAGCAGGCGATTATTGCGCAAATGCTGCAGGCGCCGCAAACGCTGGGGGAAGAAGCCTCACAGTTAAGCAAAGATTTTGATCGCGGCAATATGCGCTTCGATTCACGTGATAAAATAGTGGCTCAGATTAAACTGCTGACGCCGCAAAAACTTGCCGACTTCTTCCATCAGGCGGTGGTTGAGCCGCAAGGCATGGCGATACTGTCACAGGTTTCCGGCAGTCAGAACGGGAAAGCAGAATATGTGCACCCGGAAGGCTGGAAAGTGTGGCAGACCGTCAGCGCGTTGCAGCAAACCTTACCCCTGATGAGTGATAAGAATGAATGATGCCGCTGAGTCCCTTGATCCACTGCGCTTGCCCCTGACGGGCGAGCGCCTGATTGAAGCCTCTGCGGGCACCGGTAAAACCTTTACCATCGCCGCCCTGTATTTACGTTTACTGCTTGGACTGGGCGGCTCTGCCGCCTTTCCTCGTCCTCTGACCGTTGAAGAACTGCTCGTGGTCACCTTCACCGAGGCGGCCACCGAAGAGTTGCGCGGACGAATTCGTAGCAACATTCATGAACTGCGAATTGCCTGCCTGCGTGAAAAGACCGACAACCCGCTATATGCCCGTTTGTTAGATGAAATCGCCGATAAAAAACAGGCCGCTCAGTGGCTGCTATTGGCTGAAAGACAGATGGATGAAGCGGCGGTGTTTACCATCCACGGCTTTTGTCAGCGTATGCTCAGTCTCAACGCCTTTGAATCAGGCATGCTGTTCGAACAGCAACTGATAGAAGATGAATCGCTGCTGCGCTATCAGGCCTGTGCGGACTTCTGGCGTCGACACTGCTATCCACTACCCCGCGACATTGCGCAGGTGATTTTTGAAACGTGGAAAGGACCGCAGGCTCTGCTGAGAGACATCGATCGCTATCTGCAGGGGGAAGCGCCGGTCATCAAGGCTCCGCCGTCTGATGACGAAACGCTGGCTTCCCGACACGAACAAATTCTCGCGCGCATTAACCAGATCAAGCAGCAATGGCGTGATTCCGTTGATGAGCTGGATGGCCTGCTGGAAGCCTCCGGGATCGACCGGCGTAAATTTAACCGTGGTAACCAGGGTAAGTGGATCGAAAAGATCAGCGCATGGGCGCAAGAAGAAACCCAAAGTTATCAGCTTCCTGACGCGCTGGAGAAATTCTCACAGCGTTTTCTGGAAGAGCGCACTAAAGCGGGCGGAATAACCCCTCAGCACCCGCTGTTTGTCGCTATTGATGAACTGCTTAGCGAACCGTTAACTCTCCGCGATCTGGTGATCACCCGGGCGCTGGCGGAGATCCGTTCAGCGGTTGCCGAGGAGAAACGACGCCGCGGTGAGCTAGGCTTTGACGATATGCTCAGCCGTCTGGATGGGGCGTTGCGCAGTGAAAGCGGCGATGCGCTGGCGACGGCTATCCGTACCCGTTTTCCGGTCGCGATGATCGATGAATTTCAGGATACCGATCCGCAGCAGTACCGTATTTTTCGCCGGATCTGGCAGCATCAGCCGGATACCGCACTGCTGCTGATTGGCGACCCAAAACAGGCGATTTACGCGTTTCGCGGCGCGGATATCTTCACCTATATGAAGGCGCGCAGCGAGGTCAGCGCACACTATACGCTCGATACCAACTGGCGTTCGGCCCCCGGCATGGTCAATAGCGTAAATACGCTTTTCAGCCAGATGGATGACGCCTTTATGTTCCGCGAAATCCCCTTTAGCCCGGTAAAATTTGCAGAAAAAAACCAGTCGTTTCGGTTTGTTTTACACGGTGAGACACAGCCAGCCATGAGCATGTGGCTGATGGAAGGGGAAAGCTGCGGCGTAGGCGATTATCAGAACTACATGGCCCAGGTGTGCGCCACGCAAATTCGCGACTGGCTTAAGGCCGGGCAGTCTGGCGCTGCGCAACTGGTCAGTGGTAAAACATCCAGTCCGGTACGCGCGTCGGACATCAGCGTACTGGTTCGTAGCCGCCAGGAGGCGGCACTGGTCCGTGATGCGCTGACGCAGCTGGCAATTCCCTCCGTCTACCTTTCCAACCGTGACAGCGTATTTGAAACGCTGGAAGCGCGGGAGTTACTGTGGGTGCTGCAGGCGGTGATGACGCCGGAGCGTGAGAACACGCTGCGTAGCGCGCTGGCGACCTCAATGATGGGGCTGAATGCGCAGGATCTTGAAGCCTTAAATAACGACGAAAATGCCTGGGATGCGGTGGTCGAAGAGTTTGATGGCTATCGTCAGATCTGGCATAAACGCGGCGTGATGCCGATGCTGCGCGCGCTGATGACAACCCGCCAGATTGCGGAAAACCTGCTGGCGACGGCGGGGGGCGAACGCCGCCTGACCGATATTTTACATATCAGCGAACTGTTACAGGAAGCAGGCTCGCAGCTGGAAAGCGAGCATGCGCTGGTGCGCTGGCTGTCCCAGCATATTCTTGAACCCGACAGCAACGCGTCCAGCCAGCAGCTCAGGCTGGAAAGCGACAAGCATCTGGTCAAAATCGTCACTATCCATAAATCTAAAGGGCTGGAGTATCCGCTGGTCTGGCTGCCGTTTATCACGAATTTCCGCGTCCAGGATCAGGCTTTCTACCACGATCGCAGCTCTTTTGAAGCCGTGCTGGATCTCAGCGATGCCGAGGAGAGCGTTGAGCTGGCTGAAGCGGAGCGTCTGGCGGAAGACCTGCGTTTGCTCTATGTCGCGCTAACCCGTTCGGTATGGCACTGCAGCCTTGGCGTTGCGCCGTTGGTGCGACGTCGGGGCGATAAAAAAGGGGATACCGATGTACATCACAGCGCCCTTGGTCGCCTGTTGCAAAAAGGTGAGCCGATGGATGCCGCGGGTCTGCGTAGTGCGATTGAAGCACTGTGTAGCGACGATATTGCCTGCCAGACGCCTGCGCAGCCTGACGGTGAACGCTGGCAAGTTGCGCAGGCTGTTAGCTGCGAACTGAGTGCGAAAATACTGCAGCGTACGCCCGGCGATAGCTGGCGCGTGACCAGTTATTCCGGTCTGCAACAGCGTGGGCATGGAATCGCGCAGGATCTGATCCCGCGACTGGATATTGATGCCGCAGGCGTTGGTGAGGTTATTGAAGAGTCAGGGCTTACACCGCATCAGTTCCCGCGCGGCGCTTCGCCAGGTACATTCTTGCATAGCCTGTTTGAAGATCTCGACTTTACTCAACCGGTAGATCCGAGTTGGGTCGAGGAAAAACTGGCGTTGGGCGGTTATGACGCGCACTGGACGCCGGTTTTGACCGAATGGCTGGATGCCATTTTGCAGGCGCCTCTCAACGAGACGGGCGTAAGTTTGAGCCATCTTTCCGCGGGTGAAAAACAGGTGGAGATGGAGTTTTACCTGCCGATTTCGCAGCCGCTGATGGCCAGCCAACTTGATGCGTTAATTCGCCAATACGATCCGCTCTCCGCGGGGTGCCCTGCGTTGGAATTTATGCAGGTACGCGGCATGCTGAAAGGATTTATTGACCTGGTTTTCCGCCACCAGGGGCGTTATTACCTTCTCGATTACAAATCGAACTGGCTTGGGGAAGACAGCTCAGCGTATACGCAGCAGGCGATGGCCTCTGCCATGCAGGCGCATCGCTACGACCTGCAGTATCAACTTTATACCCTGGCGCTGCATCGCTACTTGCGCCATCGCATTGCTGATTATGATTATGAACGCCATTTTGGCGGTGTTATCTATCTCTTCTTGCGTGGCATTGACAGTGAAAATCCGCAACAGGGAATTTACGCGACCCGACCTGACGGGGAGTTAATCGCCTTGATGGACGAGATGTTTGTCGGTGCGCCACTGGAGGAGATGTCATGACAATCCAGAAACGATTACTGGAGGCTGTGGAGCAAAAACAGCTCCGGCCTCTGGATGCTCAGTTTGCGCTGGCGGTTGCCGGAAATGATAACCCTGCCGTTGCGCTGGCGGCGGCGTTGCTCAGTCGTGAAGCAGGAGAAGGGCACGTCTGCTTACCACTTTCGCGGTTATCCCTGAGCGAGGACGCCCATCCCCTTTTAAGCGCCTGGCTCGCTGAAGTAGGGGAGCCAGAAGACTGGACGGAATGTCTGCTGGCCTCCGGGGCGGTAAGCCGTGGTGAGCAACCCACGCCGCTGGTGCTGCACGGCGATCGCTTGTATCTGAACCGGATGTGGCATAACGAACGGGCGGTGGCTCGCTTTTTCAGTGAAGTTAACCACGCCATTGAGGTGGATGAACAACGGCTTACCCACACGCTGGCGGCGTTGTTTCCACCAGCGGAAGGTGTTAACTGGCAAAAAGTGGCCGCTGCGGTGGCGTTGACCCGTCGTATATCGGTGATCTCCGGCGGGCCGGGGACCGGAAAAACGACAACAGTTGCGAGGCTTCTGGCGGCGTTGATTCAGATGGCGGAGGGAGAACGCTGCCGTATTCGTCTGGCGGCTCCTACTGGAAAGGCGGCAGCGCGCCTGACTGCCTCGCTGGGCGCAGCGCTACGAGAACTGCCGTTAACCGAAGAGCAAAAGAAACGCATTCCCGATGACGCCAGTACGTTGCATCGATTATTAGGCGCTCAGCCAGGCAGTCAGCGCCTGCGCCATCATGCGGGAAACCCGCTGCATCTGGATGTGCTGGTGGTGGATGAAGCCTCGATGATTGATTTGCCGATGATGTCGCGCCTTATCGATGCGCTGCCGCCGCACGGGCGGGTGATTTTTCTTGGCGATCGTGACCAGCTCGCTTCCGTCGAAGCGGGGGCGGTGCTGGGGGATATCTGTGCTTTCGTCGGTGACGGGTTTACCCCGGAACGCGCCCGCCAGCTCAGTCGTCTGACCGGAAGCGCTATTCCGGCAGGTCCGGGAACTCAGGCCGCCGCTTTGCGCGACAGTTTGTGTCTGCTGCAAAAGAGTTACCGTTTCGGTAGCGATTCCGGAATCGGTCAGTTGGCTGCTGCGATTAATCGTGGTGACAAAGCCGCGCTCAAAACGGTCTTCCAGCAGGGGTTTAGCGACATCGAAAAACGCACGCTACATAGCAGCGAAGATTACGCCGCGATGTTGGATGAGGCGCTGGCGGGTTATGGGCACTATCTGGATTTACTGCGCGAGGGCGCTGAGCCGGATGCCGTCATTCAGGCCTTCAATGAGTATCAGCTGTTGTGTGCCCTGCGTGAAGGCCCGTTTGGCGTGGGTGGTTTGAATGAACGCCTTGAGCAGGTGATGGCGCAAAAACGTAAAATTCATCGTTCAACGCATAGCCGCTGGTATGAGGGAAGGCCGGTGATGATCGCGCGCAATGACAGTTCGCTGGGATTATTTAACGGTGATATCGGCATTGCCCTCGATCGTGGACAGGGCCTGAGGGTGTGGTTTGCGCTGCCGGACGGTTCTATCAAATCAGTCCAGCCCAGTCGCTTACCTGAACATGAAACCACCTGGGCGATGACCGTGCACAAATCACAGGGATCTGAGTTTGACCATGCGGCGTTGATTTTACCGAGCCAGCATTCACCTGTGGTTACCCGCGAGCTGGTCTATACCGCCGTCACCCGCGCGCGCCGGCGTCTGTCACTGTATGCCGATGAGCGGATATTAAGTAACGCCATTGCCACCCGCACCGAACGTCGCAGCGGATTGGCGGCGTTGTTTAATCAATAAAATTCGTTGCCGGATAAGGCATTTATACCGCATCCGGCAACGACTACTACCCCAAATCCGCCATCAGCACCTTTGACCGCCGCTGATAGTTGTACATCTCTTTCTTGCTTTCCGGCAGCAGGTCGATATCCACCGGCGTGAAACCACGTTCCTGGAACCAGTGAATGCTGCGCGTGGTCAGCACGAACAGTTTGCTCAGTCCCATTTGCCGGGCCTGCGCGGCGATCCGCTCCAGCAATACTTCCCCGCGCGATGAGCTACGGTAGTCCGGATGCACCGCCACGCACGCCATTTCGCCAATTCTCTCCTCCGGGAAAGGGTACAGAGCGGCGCAGGCGATGGTCAGGTTATCGCGCTGAATAATCGTGAATTTGTCGATCTCCATTTCCAGTTGTTCGCGGGAGCGACGTACCAGAATGCCTTGTTGCTCCAGCGGACGGATCAGCTCCAGAATCCCGCCGATATCGTTAATGGTAGCGCGGCGGATCTGCTCGGCGCTTTCCATTACGATCTGCGTACCGATCCCGTCACGGGAGAACAGTTCCTGCAGCAATGCGCCATCTTCCTGATAGCTGATCAGATGGCAGCGCCGTACCCCACTGCGACAGGCTTTCACTGCCCCACGCAGGAAGCGCACTGTGCCGGAGCTGTAATCGCCTTTCTCTTCCTGCAACTCAACGCGCGCCTGGGCTTCGTTAGGAAACAGCTCGGAAATAATATCGCCATCATCGTTGGTGACGCCCTGAGAGGAGCAAAAGCCGATCATTTTCTCTGCCTTCAGTTTGATAGCCAACTGCGTGGCGACCTCTTCTGAAGTCAGGTTAAAGCTCTCACCGGTGACGGAAACGGCGACCGGACCCATCAGCACAATCGCGCCACTGTCTAACTGCCGGTGAATGGCATCTTCATCAATACGACGAATACGTCCGCTATGGCAGTAATCCACGCCGTCATCAACGCCCAGCGGCTGGGAGATAATAAAATTACCGCTGACCACATTGATGTGCGCCCCCTGCAATGGCGTATTATTCAGGCTCATTGACAGGCGGGCGGTAATATCAAGCTGAAGTAACCCTGCCGCCTGTTTGACCAGCTCCAGGGTTTTAGCGTCGGTAACGCGCGTATTCTTGTGGTACACCGGTTCATGATGATGTGCCGCAAGATTGGCATCAATCTGCGGTCGTGCGCCATAGACCACGACAAGGCGGATGCCGAGGCTATGAAGAAGGCCAATGTCATTGACGATACTGGAAAAGTTTTCATGCTCGATGGCTTCGCCGCCCAGCATAATGACAAACGTCTTTCCCCGATGGGTATTGATATAGGGAACAGAATGGCGGAATCCCTGTACCAGTTCGGTTCTACGCTCCTTCACCACGGTACACCCTCATTGCATGATTATTCGTAATTTGTGTATTTTTATTCTGTTTTGGCGCTGTGCGCAAGCGTAATTTTTACCCATGCCGAAGATTTTTCTCAGTAATGCCGTGAATATAAAAAGAATGTTTACCCTTTTATAGATGACAGATTATGCGTCATTCGCTAAAGTTTCCGGTCAATTCAGACGTTTTACGTATTACCTCAATAAAGATTTCTTTTTGCTCGGGAGAAGCATGTCGGGATCCAATTCAGCAATCAGTCGCCGCCGTTTACTGAAAGGTGCGGGTGCTATGTGGCTTTTGAGCGTCAGCCAGGTTGGTCTGGCTGCCATGAGTCAGGTCGTTGCCGTACGTGTCTGGCCAGCGTCCAGCTACACCCGCGTCACGGTAGAATCTAACCGTCTGCTGAAATACAAACAGTTTGCCCTGAGTAATCCTGAGCGTGTGGTTGTGGATATTGAAGGCGTTAATTTGAACTCGGTGCTCAAGGGCATGGGTGCGCAGATCCGTCCTGACGATCCGTATATTAAATCGGCGCGCGTCGGGCAGTTTGACCCACAGACCGTGCGGATGGTGTTCGAGCTGAAACAGAATGTGAAGCCGCAACTTTTTGCGCTGGCTCCGGTGGCCGGCTTTAAAGAACGTCTGGTGATGGATCTCTATCCCGCGAATGCCCAGGATGTTCAGGATCCGCTGCTGGCGTTGCTGGAAGAATACAACAAGGGCGATCTGGACAAACAGGTGCCGCCTGCGCAAAGTGGCCCGCAGCCGGGTAAAGCGGGGCGCGATCGTCCCATTGTCATTATGCTCGACCCAGGACATGGCGGAGAGGACTCCGGTGCGGTGGGGAAATACAAGACGCGTGAGAAAGATGTGGTGCTGCAGATTGCCCGACGCCTGCAAGCCCTCATAGAGAAAGAGGGCAACATGAAGGTCTTTATGACGCGAAATGAAGATATCTTCATTCCGCTTAAAGTCCGCGTGGCGAAAGCGCAGAAGCAGCGTGCAGACCTGTTTGTCTCTATTCACGCCGATGCATTTACCAGTCGACAGCCCAGAGGTTCGTCGGTATTTGCGCTCTCGACTAAAGGGGCGACCAGCACCGCCGCGAAATATCTGGCGCAAACTCAGAACGCCTCGGATTTGATTGGCGGCGTCAGCAAGAGCGGCGATCGCTACGTCGACCATACCATGTTCGACATGGTGCAATCGCTGACCATCGCCGATAGCCTGAAGTTTGGTAAAGCGGTATTGAATAAGCTCGGTAAAGTTAACAATCTGCATAAGAACCAGGTTGAACAAGCCGGGTTTGCGGTACTTAAAGCGCCGGATATTCCGTCTATTCTGGTGGAAACCGCATTTATCAGTAACGTTGAGGAAGAGCGTAAGCTCAAAACTGCGACCTTCCAGCAGGAAGTTGCAGAGTCGATTCTGGCGGGGATCAAAGCCTACTTTGCCGATGGTGCGACGCTGGCGAGAAGGGGATAACAAAAAAGCGCTGAAAAGCGCTTTTTTTATAGACTGCAGATACAAAAAAACACCCTTTAGGGTGTTTATAATGTTGGTTGCGGGGGCCGGATTTGAACCGACGACCTTCGGGTTATGAGCCCGACGAGCTACCAGGCTGCTCCACCCCGCGTCACCGTACTGCTTTATATTTTATCAAATTTGATTGGTTGCGGGGGCCGGATTTGAACCGACGACCTTCGGGTTATGAGCCCGACGAGCTACCAGGCTGCTCCACCCCGCGTCACCGTACTGCTTTTATTTCATCAAATTTTAATTGGTTGCGGGGGCCAGATTTGAACTGACGACCTTCGGGTTATGAGCCCGACGAGCTACCAAGCTGCTCCACCCCGCGTCCGTGGATGCGCACTATACTCTGCTCGCATTTTCATGCAACCCTTTTTTCACCTTGATCACGTTTTTAAGGTGAAAATGAACAAAAACAACGCATTCTGGATTGTTTTTTGCTCAAAATTTGCGTTCGGGTATGTATACGCATTTCATTAGGTTCGGGGGTTTGTTATCTTCGTCTCGCATTCAGGCAACATAAGACGAGAACAATGAAAGGACGTTGGGCAAAATATCTTCTTGCGGGAGCAGTCGTCGCGATGCTCGCCGCGTGTTCCTCAAAACCCACCGATCGTGGGCAGCAGTATAAAGACGGGAAATTTACCCAGCCTTTCTCACTGGTGAACCAGCCTGATGCGGTTGGCGCACCAATCAATGCCGGTGATTTCGCCGAGCAGGTTAATCAAATTCGCAGCGCTTCGCCACGTTTGTACGGCAACCAGAGCAACGTTTACAACGCTATCCAGCAGTGGTTACGTGCGGGCGGTGATACGCGCAGTATGCGCCAGTTTGGTATTGATGCCTGGCAAATGGAAGGGGCGGACAACTACGGTAACGTCCAGTTTACCGGTTATTACACGCCGGTTATTCAGGCGCGCCATACGCGCCAGGGCGAGTTTCAGTATCCTATCTATCGCATGCCGCCAAAACGTGGGCGCTTACCAAGCCGTGCCGAGATTTACGCGGGTGCGCTGAGCGACAACTACATTCTGGCGTACAGCAACTCCCTGATGGATAACTTCATTATGGATGTGCAGGGCAGTGGTTACATCGATTTTGGCGATGGCAGTCCGCTTAACTTCTTTAGCTATTCCGGGAAAAACGGCCACGCCTATCGCAGCATCGGTAAAGTGCTTATCGACCGTGGCGAAGTGAAAAAAGAAGATATGTCGATGCAGGCTATTCGCCATTGGGGTGAAACGCACAGCGAAGCCGAAGTGCGTGAGCTGTTGGAGCAGAACCCATCGTTTGTCTTCTTTAAACCGCAATCTTTTGCACCGGTCAAAGGGGCCAGCGCGGTACCGTTGATTGGCCGCGCGTCTGTGGCTTCTGACCGCAGTATCATTCCGGCGGGCACAACATTGCTGGCGGAAGTCCCGTTACTGGACAATAACGGCAAGTTTACCGGCCAGTACGAACTGCGCCTGATGGTGGCGTTAGATGTGGGTGGCGCTATTAAAGGACAACACTTCGATATCTATCAGGGCATTGGTGCTGACGCCGGACACCGTGCGGGGTGGTATAATCACTACGGTCGCGTCTGGGTACTGAAAACAGCGCCGGGTACGGGTAACGTGTTCAGCGGTTAATAGCCGGATGGCGCTCGATATTAATTAATTTGAGGTGTTATGTCTGTGGTTATCAGTGATGCCTGGCGCCAGCGTTTTGGCGGTACGGCGCGTCTGTATGGCGAAAATGCGCTGCAGTTGTTTGCCCAATCGCACGTTTGCGTGGTCGGGATTGGCGGGGTAGGGTCGTGGGCGGCGGAAGCGCTGGCGCGTACCGGTATTGGCGCCATCACGCTCATCGATATGGATGATGTGTGCGTCACCAATACTAACCGCCAGATCCATGCTCTGCGCGATAACGTCGGCCTGGCAAAAGCTGAAGTGATGGCTGAACGTATCCGCCAGATTAACCCGGAGTGCCGGGTGAACGTGGTCGATGATTTTGTCACGCCGGATAATGTTGCTGAGTATATGAGTGCGGGTTATTCGTATGTCATTGATGCGATTGACAGCGTGCGCCCAAAAGCGGCACTGATCGCCTGGTGTCGGCGTAACAAAATTCCGCTGGTGACCACCGGTGGTGCGGGAGGGCAGATCGACCCGACGCAGATACAGGTCGTTGATTTGGCAAAAACTATCCAGGATCCGCTGGCAGCCAAGCTACGCGAGCGGCTGAAAAGCGATTTTGGCGTGGTGAAAAACAGCAAAGGCAAGCTGGGCGTGGACTGTGTGTTCTCGACCGAAGCGCTGGTTTACCCGCAGGCAGATGGCTCGGTATGTGCGATGAAGGCGACGGCGGAAGGGCCGAAGCGCATGGATTGCGCATCCGGTTTTGGCGCGGCCACTATGGTGACCGCCACCTTTGGCTTTGTTGCCGTCTCACACGCGCTGAAGAAGATGATGGCGAAAGCGGCGCGCCAGAGTTGAGTGTGTTGTGCCGGATAAGACGCGTTCGCGTCGCCATCCGGCAACCATCAAACCTGTCGGGCAGCCTCAAGAATCGCCTCGTTAAGAGCATGCAGCCCCTGGGTACGCGAGGCGCTGAGCTGCGCGCGTAAACCTAGCTCGTCAAATAATGCCATAGGCGAATGCGCCACTAACTCGGCTGCGGTTTTACCTTCAACCGCCGTGAGTAATACCGCCAACAGCCCGCGTACAATGCGACCTTCGCTGTCGCCGAAGAAATGCAAAGTACCATTCTCATGAAGGGTATGCCCCAGCCAAACGCGGTTTTCGCAGCCCGCGATCTCTTTGGCCTGTGCCTTTAGCGAATCAGGAAGCGCTGGCAACTGCTTACCCAGCAGAATCAGCTGGCGATATTTATCTTCCCACTGGGTGAGCGGGGTAAAGGTATTGCGTAACGTCTCTTCCGTTACGGTTGTGCCAAACGGGTGTCCGGCGAACAGAGGGCTTGTCATTAATCCACCAATATTTCCAGCGCGCGGTCAACGGCTGCGACCAACGCATCTACATCACTTTGCGTATTATAAGGTGCAAATGAGGCGCGTAGCGTCCCGGATACGCCCAGTTCTGCCAGCAGCGGTTGCGCACAGTGTTGTCCTGCACGCAGCGCAATGCCATATTCGGCCAGCAGTGTCACCATGTCGCTGTGATGAACGCCTGCGAAATCAAAGGCTAACAGACTGGAGTCCTGGCAGCGGAAGGAGCGAAAGCCGGGGCGTTTCGCCAGTGCATCTTCTGCCAACGTCGCCAGACCCCGGCTCCAGTTTTCGGCCTGCACCACGTCAACGTCCGCCAGCCATTCGAGCGCCGCGCTTAGTCCGATAACGCCAGCAACGTTAGGCGTACCGGCCTCCAGCTTCCATGGAGCAGCCTGGGTGGTGAAACCGTCAAAACTGACTTCGCTAATCATTTTACCCCCACCGAGCCAGGGAGACATGGCATCCAGCAGTTCCGGTTTACCGTACAGCACGCCAATGCCGGTGGGGCCATACAGCTTGTGGCCCGAGAACGCATAGAAATCAATGTCTAATTGCTGTACGTCGGCGGGGAAATGGACAATCCCCTGGGCACCATCCACCATCACCACCATTCCAGCCGCATGGGCGAGCGTAATGGCGCGGGCTAAATCCGGGCAACCGCCGGTAACGTTCGACATCTGCCCAAGCGCCAGAATGCGGCTGCGTGGAGTGATGAGTTGCGCGAGGCTTTCAACGTCTGGCAATAAATGGTCGTTAAGCGGCAGCCTGACGACCTTCGCCCCCGTTTGCTCCGCCACCATCAGCCAGGGCACGAGGTTGGCATGATGCTCTGCTGCGCTAACGATAATCTCATCACCCGGTTGTAAGCGCGGTCGCGCATAGCTTTGGGCAACCATGTTGATCGCTTCCGTCGTACCGCGGGTCCAGACGATTGTTTTGTCATCCGGCGCATTAATCAGGCTTGCGACTTTTTCCCGCGCGGCTTCATAGCGTGCGGTCAGGCGCTGTGCTTCGGCAAACTGGCTGCGATGGACGTTCCCGGCGCTCAGGCTATAAAACTGATGGGTGGCCTCAATCACTGCCTGCGGCTTCAGTGCGGTAGCAGCGCTGTCGAGATAGACGCCAGCATCGTTGAGTGCGGGAAATTGCGCGCGAAACTGCGCGGGGTTAAAAGCGTTCATGGTATTCCTCAGTTCAGTAAACCGATCGTGGCGCAAAAAGGGCGCTGATACAAGGGGTGTGCTAACCATCGGAATACTCTGGATATCCTGGCAAAGTCCACGCAGTGTCTTATGCTATATACCGTTAGGCGAGCAATTTAGCCTGTTACGGAGTGTGTTTTTAATAGCATAAATCGCTTTAAGGAGAAAAAGATGAAAAAGACTGCCGCAATTATCTCTGCTTGTATGCTGACTTTTGCCCTGAGCGCCTGTTCTGGTTCGAATTACGTGATGCACACCAATGATGGTCGATCAATCGTATCTGATGGTAAGCCACAGACCGACAATGAAACGGGGATGATTTCGTATAAAGACGCTAACGGCAACAAACAGCAGATTAACCGTACCGATGTGAAAGAGATGGTAGAACTGGATAACTAACCGGTCGTCCATCGACAAAGAGTCGGACAAAAAAAAGCACCGCAATTTGGCGGTGCTACATTAATCACTATGGACAGACAGGGTAAATGTACAGGAAGTGAAAAAGGGTAGCTTTGCTACCATGGTCTGAATCGCAGACCAATTGCAAACACAACAACACAACATCACAACCGTAAGCCAAAAGCCCACCAGAACACGCATTCCGATAAAACTTTTCGTTCCGGCTTCAGGAAGTGCCGCCACTATAGGTATTTGCTGGTAGAACCTCAACGGACAATTTATAATGGCTCAGATAAAAAAAACTAATAGGTTACAACCTGTTGGTTAATTGTTAAATTCATTTAACATCAAAGCCTAAAAGTCATGTCAAAACGATTACCACCCCTAAATGCGTTGCGTGTTTTTGATGCTGCAGCGCGTCATTTGAGCTTTACTCGCGCAGCAGAAGAGCTTTTTGTGACGCAGGCCGCAGTAAGTCATCAAATCAAGTCACTTGAGGATTTCCTGGGGCTGAAGCTGTTTCGTCGACGCAATCGATCTTTGCTGTTAACGGAAGAAGGCCAAAGCTACTTTCTCGACATCAAAGAGATTTTTTCGCAATTAACCGACGCGACGCGTAAACTTCAGGCACGCAGTGCAAAAGGTGCGCTCACTGTGAGTTTATTGCCCAGTTTTGCAATCCAATGGATGGTTCCCAGACTCTCTAGCTTTAACTCAGCTTATCCGGGAATCGATGTCAGGATCCAGGCGGTGGACCGTCAGGAAGACAAACTGGCTGACGATGTTGATGTGGCGATTTTCTACGGACGTGGCAATTGGCCGGGTCTGCGCGTTGAAAAATTGTACGCAGAATATTTATTGCCGGTCTGCTCGCCGCTATTACTCACCGGTGATAAACCGCTAAAGACGCCCGAAGATCTGGCGAAACACACATTATTGCACGATGCGTCACGCCGTGACTGGCAAGCCTATACGCGCCAGCTTGGCCTGAATCATATCAACGTACAGCAGGGACCCATCTTCAGCCATAGCGCCATGGTGCTCCAGGCTGCTATCCATGGACAGGGAATTGCGTTGGCTAATAACGTCATGGCGCAATCCGAAATAGAAGCCGGACGTCTGGTCTGTCCGTTTAATGATGTTCTGGTCAGCAAAAACGCATTTTATCTGGTTTGTCATGACAGTCAGGCAGAACTGGGTAAAATAGCCGCCTTCCGTCAGTGGATTCTGGCGAAAGCGGCCACGGAACAAGAAAAATTCCGCTTTCGTTATGAACAATAATTTACGTAGGGTATTCACATGACCAGCCGTTTTATGCTGATTTTTGCCGCCGTAAGTGGCTTTATCTTTGTGGCGTTGGGCGCCTTTGGGGCACATGTTCTGAGTAAAACCCTCGGTGTCGTTGAGATGGGGTGGATCCAGACAGGCCTCGAGTATCAGGCGTTCCATACGCTGGCTATATTTGGCCTGGCCGTCGCCATGCAGCGGCGCATTAGCATTTGGTTTTACTGGAGTAGCGTGTTTTTGGCATTAGGAACGGTGCTGTTTAGCGGCAGCCTGTATTGCCTCGCGCTCTCGCATTTACGCCTGTGGGCGTTTGTTACCCCCGTCGGCGGTTTCAGCTTCCTTGTGGGCTGGGCGCTGATGTTAGTGGGCGCTATTCGATTGAAACGTAAGGGCGTTAGCCATGAATAAGGTTGTATTGTTGTGTCGCCCAGGTTTTGAAAAAGAGTGCGCCGCAGAAATTACGGATAAAGCAGGACGCCGGGAAATCTTCGGTTTTGCCCGCGTGAAAGACAATGCGGGTTACGTCATCTTCGAATGCTATCAGCAGGACGATGCCGAAAAGTTAGTGAAAGAGTTGCCGTTTAGCTCGCTGATTTTTGCCCGTCAAATGTTTGTGGTGGGCGAACTGCTGCAATATTTACCGCCGGAAGACCGCATTACGCCGATTGTCGGCATGTTGCAGGGCGTGGTAGAGAAAGGCGGCGATCTGCGCGTTGAAGTTGCTGATACCAATGAAAGCAAAGAGTTGGTTAAATTTTGCCGTAAATTTACCGTACCACTGCGCGCGGCGCTGCGGGAAGCGGGCGTGCTGGCAAAATATGAAACGCCAAAACGTCCGGTGGTTCATGTGTTCTTTATCGCACCAGGCTGTTGCTATACCGGCTATTCCTGGCCTGACAATAACTCCCCGTTCTACATGGGCATTCCGCGTCTGAAGTTCCCGGCCGATGCGCCGAGCCGTTCAACACTGAAGCTGGAAGAAGCGCTGCACGTGTTCATTCCTGCCGATGAGTGGGATGAACGTCTGGCTAACGGAATGTATGCGGTGGATTTAGGGGCATGCCCGGGCGGTTGGACCTATCAACTGGTTAAACGCAACATGTGGGTTTACTCCGTGGATAATGGTCCGATGGCGCAAAGTCTGATGGATACCGGACAAGTTACCTGGCTGCGCGAAGACGGATTTAAGTACCGGCCAAATCGCAATAACATTTCGTGGATGGTTTGCGACATGGTGGAAAAGCCCGCGAAGGTTGCCGCCCTGATGGCGCAGTGGCTGGTCAACGGCTGGTGTCGTGAGACTATCTTCAACCTCAAGCTGCCGATGAAAAAACGCTACGAAGAGGTGTCGCAAAACCTGGCTTATATTCAGGCACAGCTTGACGAGCATGGCGTAAATGCCCAGATTCAGGCGCGTCAGCTGTATCATGACCGTGAAGAAGTCACCGTGCACGTCCGTCGCCTGTGGGCTGCTGTTGGTGGCCGTCGCGACGAGCGATAAGGTAAAATTGCAGGCCGGATGAAGGCGTAAATGCCTTATCCGGCCTGCATTGTTTCAATCAGCGGCGTATCTGAAATAATATGCGTCACATCATCCAGATGCCCAATCCGGGCCTCTCCCGAACGATTAAATTTACTTTTATCGATCAGCAATAATGACTGCGCTGCGCGCTTAAGCAGAATGGACTTGAAGTCGGCATTGGTCGCGTTAGAGTCCCAGAGTGCGCCGTCGCTGTCGATCCCTACGCAGGAAAAAATAAACAGATCGATCTCGAGTGGTTTGAGCTGCGAGATGAGCGAGGGGTTAACATAGCAACCGTATTTACGCTCAAGGCGACCGCCGGAGCTGATGAGCTGAAGGTGTTCGCGTTTAGCCAATTCCTGGCAAATGGGCTGGCTGTTGGTAAAGACGTGAATGTTGATGTCCGGTAACTGTCGCGCCAGGTACCAGCACGTTGAGCTGGCGTCCAGGGCTATCACCATACCTTCTTCGATCCATGCCAGCGCTTCGCGGGCAATATTCGCTTTGTGGGCATAGTGGCTTTTGAGTCGCATATGAAACGGGTCGCCGCTGTCCTGATTTTGCCGATGAATCACTTTGGCCCGTCCGTGATTGCGCAGCACTTTTCCCTGGGCTTGTAGCTCGCTGAGATCGCGGCGGATGGTCTCTTTGCTGACCTTAAGTTGCAAAGCAAGGGTTTCGGTTGTCAGATTTTTGTGGTTGGTAAGCAGATCTACGATCGCCTGCTGGCGCGCCGCTTTCATGTTCTGATCCTCATTTTATGATGAATGCCCGTAGCTGACGGGCATTCAGACCAGAGATTACGGGGTTACTCCTTTTTTTAATAGAATATTCCCGTACTTTGCCCGCTCTCCTGTGATAACGATCGCAAACGCCTGTTGCGCGCGTTCATAGAAGGCATAGCGGTCAATACGCGTGATGTCCGGGCAGGGGGTTTGCAGTGAAAGCGCCTGACGATAGCGGGCCTCGACGTCAGGATCGAGGGCATCGCCTTCAACAGCCGCCATCATCACCAGCGGTGGGGCATAGCTGTCCAGTTCAAAGAGCGGAATAATCGCCTGTAGCAGGTCGCTGACCAATAGACCGTCGGTGCGGATAACCTGCGGTCCCATGCTGTGGGCCGGGAAGTGGGCATCGGAAAATATAATCTCATCGCCGTGGCCCATCTCAGCCAGCACCTTCAGCAGGTCGGGCGAAATTAAGGGAGATATTGTTTTGAGCATATTACTCAACTCCTGTTAGTTCGGATTCGGTTTGCGGATAAAAGTAACGGTACTGGTAGCGTACCTGCCCGCGTGCCTGTTCCGGTGAGGCAAATTCCCCAATGCCCGACCACGCAAACATTGCGGCACCTGCCACGGTGGTTTCGGCGTCATCCAGCACTTTGACAGGTATCCCGAGCACATTCGCTTTGATCTGATTCCACAACGCGTTGCGGCTTCCCCCACCAACCAATAGCAGTTCTGTGGCCTGGAAATGACCGATTTTTTCCAGCGTATGGAGGTTTCGCTGCAGCTGTTCTGTCAGTCCTTCCAGCGCGGCGCGATAAAAGTGCCCACGGGTGGTATTGAGCGTAACCCCTTGCCAGCCCGCATTCTGACAGGCCAGCAGGTCGCAGTGCATCTTCACGCCTTCGGCGCCTGCCGGGATGGCCCTGGCTTCGTCAATCAACGTCTGCCAGGGGGTGTCGGCAGTCCACAACAGCTTACGCACCCACTCAAGTACACCGGAAGCCAGCCACTGCATGCCGGGGTTATTCAGTCCAGCCTGGCTATCCAGCTCACAAGTGGAACCCGCATATTGGCTGAGCTGGGAGGTATCCACCTGCGCACTGCGCACCATCAGAATTTCCCATGTGCCGGAAGAGAGCACCGGTTCATCTGGCTGGGCTCCAGCGCCAAATAGCGCAAACTGCGTGTCGTGGCCGGCAGAGATGACCGGAATTCCCGCCGTAAGCCCGAGCAGGCTGGCAGCCTCCGGTTGCAAAGCCCCAATCTTTTCGCCTGCTTCAACCAGGCGCGGGAACAGACGGCGCGGTATGCCCGTAGCATGCAAAATGTCATGACTAAAATCGCGCTGCCGGATGTCCAGCAGCTGACTGGTGCCCGCCATGGTGATATCTGTAGTGAACTCGCCGGTTAAACGGTGGTTGATAAGCGACGAGATAAACAACCAGGCGTGCGCCTGTTCCAGAAATTGCGGATGGTTTTCTTTCAGCCACACCAGTTTATACAGCGTGTTGAAGCTAAATGCGCCGACGCCGGAAATTTCCTGCAATTGCTGCGGTGATATGTAGCGGTGAATATTCTCCATCACCGCTGCGGTGCGTGGGCATTTCCAGCTAATCACCGGATACAGCTGCTTGCCGTTCTTATCAACCAGCGCGCCGTCTACGCCAAAAGTGGTGACGGCGATCCCGCGGACATGGCAGGCGGCCAGTTGCGTGCAGAGGCGCTGACAGCAATCGGCGAAGCGTTGCAGAATGGCCTCCAGCGACCATTGATGCCAGGTACTGTTTTCTGTTGCGATGTCACTGGCGTTCGGGGTCGCTGCGCGGGCGACAATCTTTCCCTGTCGGTCAACGGCGATAGCCCGCACGTTGGTCGCGCCACAGTCGAGAACCAGGATAACGTCTTGTTTCATAATCGCTCCCCAAACGTAGCCGGATGGCGCAGCGCTTACCCGGCCTACAAAATTCACTGCGCAGGCCCGGTAAGCTTGCGCCACCGGGCCAGAGTCGCATTAACGCTTATACAGCGGGCCGTAGTTCTGGCAGGCGCGATAATCCTGGCCTTCCATATCCATACCATGGGCTGCCCAGGCTGAAGGGCGGTAAATTTTTTCGTCTTCCACGTTGTGCATACAAACCGGGATACGCAACATGGCGGCGAGCGTAATAAAGTCCGCGCCCACGTGACCAATCGTCAGTACGCCGTGGTTTGCGCCCCAGTTAGCCATGACGGAATAGACATCGCTGAACGGGCCTTTACCGGTTAAGCGCGGAGCGAACCAGGTGGTTGGCCAGGTGGAGTTGGTGCGCGCATCAAGCTGGTCGTGCATCTCTTTCGGCAATTCCACGCTCCAGCCTTCCGCGATTTGCAGCACCGGGCCCAGGCCTTTGATGATGTTGATGCGGGTCATGGTGAACGGCACGCCGCCCTCGGTCAGGAAGCGAGAAGAATAGCCGCCGCCGCGGAAGTATTCGTGAATAGCCGGACACCATTCGGTAGCAGCCAGGCAATCATCCGCCTCTTTCTGTGAGATTTCCCAGTGCGGCTTCATGGTCGGTTTCCCTTCGCCGTCGCGCTGTTTGCAGGAGCCATCCAGCGCTGCCGAGCCGGAGTTAATCAGGTGAATAATACCGTGCTCAGCAAGGCCGGTTAGCGGTTTACCTGTGACGCGTTCAACCGCCTCTGGCGACCAGTAGGTGCGCACATCGGCAAAGACCTGCGCTGTGCCGGTGAGTTGATGACCAAACAGCATCGCCACGCCGTTCAGGCTGTCGTTTTCGGTGGCGACAACGAACGGTTCGCGAATGCCGTTCCAGTCAAAGGAGCTGTTGAGCAGTGCTTCGGCGGTATCGCCATTCGGGTATTGATCGGTCCAGTGACGCTGGCCCTGGAAGCCTGCGGCAATCGCGTTGTACCCCAGTGACTCTTCAACCCGACCTTTGTCTGCCAGTTTTTGGTTACCCTGCATCATGTCGCGAATGCACATGGCCATCAGCAGGCTCTCTTTCAGCACCGCACGGCTCTGCTCTGCGTTACGCTTATATTGCTGTGCGTTCTGATCTTCACCGTAGCGGAAGTTTTTATCCGCCCACGCCAGCGCCATTTCCAGCTCAGCTTCGTCATAGATTTTTTGGTCGATGCGACGACGCAGTTCGGTCATATCAACGGGTTGAACCTTCATTCCCAGCCAGGATTCAAAGAAGTTATGATCGACAATCGAGCCGGCAATGCCCATTGAAACACCGCCTACGGACAGGTAGCTTTTGCCTTTCATACTGGCAACCGCCAGGCCCGCTCGGGCAAAGCGCAGCAATTTTTCTTCAACATCGGCAGGGATCGTGGTGTCACCGGCATCCTGTACGTCATGGCCGTAAATAGAGAAGGCGGGAAGTCCTTTTTGATTATGCGCAGCCAATGCTGCGGCCAGATAAACTGCGCCGGGACGTTCTGTTCCGTTAAAGCCCCAGATAGCTTTCGGGCGCATCGGATCCATGTCGATGGTTTCGCTACCGTAGCACCAGCATGGGGTAACAGTAATCGTCACGCCTACGTTCAGGCTGCTGAATTTTTCTTCACAGGCGGCAGATTCAGCCATCCCGGCAATGCAAGTGTCGGCAATCACACATTCAATTTGTGCACCACAGGCGTGACGAAGTTTCTCTGTGATCAGCGCAGCAGTGGCTTTTGCCATATTCATGGTTTGCTCTTCGAGCGATTCACGAACACCCATACGGCGCCCATCAATCACCGGACGAATTCCAATTTTCGGTAAGCTATTTTTGTTCATTCGAGGTTCCTCATCTCACTTTATGCCGTGCTGCAAAAGCGGATGTTGAACACCACCGTCGCAGTTGGCTGAATAACCCATTTTTGCTAACTCGAGTTAGCTTAGGTATTAGAGAGTTTTTTGCACAACTTTTTTGTTGTGGAACTGTGAGAGGCTTCACGAGAAGTGGTTAAAATTCGATCTGCGTCAAATAAACCAGGACGGGTATTTTCAATAAATCCTTTTTAAATTAATTGGTTGTAATAAATTGTCTGTTCAGCGTCACAGTTTTAAACCAAATGATTTGGCTATTTTGAGTAGCTAAAATAGCTTTAAAAGGCACTTCGCTAACTCGAGTTAGCATAATTGATAAAACGCATATGAACTTATAGGTAGTATTCGCATTAACGGTGACGATGGCTTCCTGGCAACGTTTTGCGCCTGATTCACTGATTGCAGTTTCTGTATATTGAGGAAAGCAGCAATGTCTGAAACATTTTTACAGATGAGTCATATTACGAAACGTTTTCCCGGCGTATTAGCGTTGAGTAATGTGGATTTTGCTTTACGCAAAGGAGAGGTTCATGTGCTGCTGGGTGAGAATGGCGCAGGAAAGTCTACGTTGATGAAGATTTTATCCGGTGTTTATCAGCCTGATGAAGGGGATATTATTTTTGAGGGACAACCTGTTACTTTTGCGAACCCGTTGAGTGCACAAAGCGCAGGTATCACCATCATTCACCAGGAGTTTAACCTTTTCCCTGAACTCACGGTGGAAGATAATATATTTATTGGCAGGGAGTTTTGCAAAAATAATCGCTGGCGTCTGGATGAAAAACAACAGCGACAGGCAGCTATCGATATTTTGCAAAAATTAAACCTGAATATCTCTCCAGAAACGCTGGTGGCCGATCTGACCGTCGCGCAACAACAAATGGTTGAGATTGCTAAAGCGATATCGGTGAATGCCAAGATTCTTATTATGGATGAACCGACGGCAGCGCTGACTGAAACGGAAATTGACAGCTTATTTCAGGTAACTCGTTTGCTGAAAGAACAGGGAACGGGCATTGTTTATATCTCGCACAGATTAGAGGAACTGGCGCTGATCGCCGATCGCGCGACGGTGATGCGGGATGGTCAGTTTATTGCCACTGTGGATTATGATGCGGTTAAAATTAGCGATCTGATTGCCATGATGGTTGGGCGCGATCTTGGCAATATCTATCCTCGCCGCGAACCTTTGGCTCAACGCAAGCCGGTGTTGGAAGTAAGCGGTCTGACGCGCAATGGCGTATTGAACAATATTGATTTCACTCTGTATCAGGGCGAAATTTTGGGCTTCGCCGGTCTGATGGGGGCAGGACGTACTGAGCTGGCGCGGGCAATTTTTGGTGCGGATCCCATTGATGGCGGAACCCTCAAGCTGAACGGTAACGTGACGGTAATTAAAGATATTCCTGATGCTATCAAACAGGGTATCAGCTATTTAACCGAGGACAGGAAAAAAGAGGGGCTGGCATTAGGACTGTCCGTTGAGCGCAATATTATGTTGGGCAATTATCCTGAGTATTCCGATCGTTATGGCAACGTGGACAGCAAACGTTGTCAGAAAACCAGCGAAGAACAGGTGAAAGCCCTACGCATTAAAACACCACATTTAGAACAGGCTGCTCTGAATTTAAGTGGTGGTAATCAGCAGAAAATTATTATTGCCAGATGGGTGTGTAAAGACACCGATATTCTCATCTTTGATGAACCCACTCGCGGTATTGATGTGGGTGCCAAACTTGAGATTTATGAATTAATGAATCGACTGGTGGCAAAAGGGAAGTCAATTATCATGATCTCCTCTGAATTACCGGAAGTGCTGGGTATGTGCGATCGCATTTTAGTGATGCGTAATGGACGTATTACCGGGGAGTTAGCTTCTGATGACGCCACACAAGAAAAAATCATGCAATATGCGACGTTAGAGGACTAATTTATGACTATCTCTGTAACCTCTTCAGACAGCAATAATAAGAAAATAAAAATTAACAAAGAACTTTTAATGCGCCTTGCGCCGCTTTTGAGTCTGATTATTTTAGTAATATTTTTTAGCTTTGGTTCGCCATTTTTCTTTAACACTGAAAACATCATGACAATCGCTCTGCAAACTTCAGTGATTGGCATTATGGCGATTGGCGTTACCTTCGTCATTATCACGTCAGGAATCGACCTTTCTCTTGGCTCGGTGGTGGCCTTTTCGGGTGTTGCGGTAGGCATCAGCGCCACGCTGGGATTGCCTCTGCCCGTATGTATTCTGGCCGGGGTGCTGGCCGGTGGATTATGCGGCTATATCAATGGTCTGCTGGTCACCAAAATGACTATCCCGCCTTTTATCGCCACGCTGGGCCTGATGATGTCTGTCAGAGGCATCAATATGGTGATGACAGATGGTCGTGCGATTTATTTCGCTGATTACCCCACCTTCAAAATGCTGGCCCAGGGACGTTTGTTCGATGTGTTGCCTTATCCCGTTTTTTACCTGGTGGTGGTGGCGCTAATCGCCGCCTACATCCTGAAGAAAACGGTGATTGGTCGCTATGTTTACGCTGTGGGTAGCAATGAGGTGGCCGCACATCTTTCCGGTATTAAAGTTCAACGCGTCAAAATTTTCGTCTACGCCTTTTGTGGTCTGCTGACCGGGATCGCCGGCGTTATTCTGGCCTCACGTCTGAACTCTGGTCAGCCAACGGTTGGTGTGGGTTATGAACTGGAAGCCATCGCGGCGGTTGTTATTGGCGGTACGAGCCTGATGGGAGGAATTGGCACCATCGGCGGGACTATCATCGGCGCATTCATTATGAGCGTGTTGAAAAACGGTCTGAACCTGATGGGGGTTTCCCAGTTCTGGCAAATGGTGGCCATGGGCGTGGTGGTCATTGCTGCGGTTTATCTCGATACATTACGCAAAAAAATTCGTTGATTTACGCTCCCGGAAGTCACGGGGCATCATAACCCTGACGTTTAGGGTGACTCACTCAGAACGGAGTAAAACAATGAGAACCAGGAATTTTGTCTATGCGTTATCCCTGCTGGCCTGTATGACATCCAGCGTATTGGCTAAAGATATGAACCTTCCGGTGGTCAGTAAAGGTTTCCAGCATGAATTCTGGCAAACCGTAAAAATGGGGACGGAAGCAGCAGCAAAAGAGTCGGGTGATAAAACCAGCTATGTTGGCCCGGCGGATGAAACTCAGATTGCCGAGCAGATTCAGCTAGTTGAAAACGCGATGGCGCAAAAACCCAATGGGCTATTGCTGGCAGCGTTAGATGCCAATGCGCTGGCGCCATTAGTTGAGACCGCAAATTCACGCGGCATTAAAGTTGTGACGTTTGACTCCGGCGTGAATTCCGATATCCCGGTGAGCTTTGTCGCCACGAATAACCGTAAAGCCGGTGCTGAAGCGGCGGATGCACTGGCAGCGGAAGTGGGCAGCAAAGGTAAAGTGGGCATTATTGCGCACGTAGCGGGGACCTCCTCAGCGATTGAGCGTTCGGAAGGGTTTATTGCCCGCATGAAGGAGAAATACCCGGAAATCCAGGTGCTGCCGGTCCAGTACAGCGATGGCGATCCGCAAAAAGCGATGGATAAAACCATCGATATGATCCAGGCCAACCCTGATATTGCAGGGATTTATGGCACCAATGAAGGCTCAACGCTGGGCGTAGCAAACGCCATTGATAGTCAAAACCTGAAAGGCAAAGTGAAAGTGATTGGTTTTGATAGCACCGAGGCAATCATTGCTTTCCTGAAGTCTGGGGTCATTCAGGGTTTTGTCGTGCAGGACGCTTATCAGATTGGCTACCAGGGTATCAAGACACTAAATGCAGCGGTATCGGGTCAGTCTGTACCGAAAGAAATTGATATTCCGGTTAAATTCGTTAATGCGAAGAACATTGACACCCCGGAAATTGACAAGCTGTTACACCCATTCGGTAAAAAATAACACCGTTGGGGCGATGTGTTCGCCCCATCATTCGCCAGCGTCAGGGAGTTACTATGGGCAGTGGATATTTCCTCGGTGTGGATGTCGGTTCCGCCAGCGTCAGGGCTGGTGTCTTTGATGCCAGTGGCAAACGGCTGGCTTTTGCGACACACGCCATCTCGCAGTTTCGACCCGGTCCTGAGCGGGTTGAGCAGTCATCTGCAGAAATCTGGCAGCAGGTTTGCCATGCAGTGAAGGAGGCGGTGTCGTCATCCGGGGTTCGCATTGAGGAGATCCGCGCATTGGGATTTGATGCCACCTGTTCATTGGTGGCACTGGATGAACTGGGGCGGGGCCTGGCGGTTTCACCAGGCGAACCATCAGACCATAACATCATCATGTGGATGGATCATCGTGCGGCGCAGGAGACGCAACGTATAAACGCCACGCAGGATCCGGCTTTGCGCTACGTTGGCGGTGAAGTCAGCGTCGAAATGGAGCTTCCTAAAGTACTGTGGTTGAAAAACCATTTTCCAGCCACCTGGCAGAGTGCGCATCGCTTCTACGATCTGGCGGACTTTCTGGTCTCTAAAGCTACCGCCTGTGATGTTGCTGGTCTGTGCACGCTGACCTGTAAATGGAACTATCTGGCACATGAACAACGCTTTAGCCACTCCCTGCTTGACGCTGTTGAGCTAACGGATTTGTTGGGAAAAATCCCGTCGCGGATCCTGCCGCCAGGCGCTGCCGTTGGAACGCTTAGCGCCGATGCGGCCCAGGCGCTGGGGCTGACGACTGCAGTGGTCGTCGCCAGCGGAATGATTGATGCCCATGCGGGCGGAGTAGCGCTTGCCGGTGTTGAGCCTGAGGGGACGTTGGCGTTGATCAGCGGAACGTCAAATTGCCATATGCTGTGCAGCGAGCAGGAAATTCATACACCAGGTGTATGGGGGCCGTACTGGTCAGCCATGCTGCCAGGCTACTGGCTGACAGAAGGGGGGCAAAGTGCTGCTGGGGCGTTAGTCGACTGGACGCTTCAGGAGTCAGGAGCCAGCGCGGCGCTATTTCACAAGGCTGAGGCGCGGGGTTGCCATCCCATCGTTTTAGTTAATGAATGGGTTGCCGCACTTGAGGCGCTGGAGCCAGAGCCTGGTCGTTATTTGCATGTGCTGGCCGATCATCACGGTAATCGTTCACCGCGCGCGCGACCCGATGCCCGGGGGAGTGTTTGCGGTTTGACTCTTGAGCGAGGCGAGATGCAGGTTGCTCGTCTGTACCTGGCGACATTACAGGCGATCGCCTGCGGTACGCGGCATATTATGGAAGTGATGCGCGAAAACGGTCACACCATTTCCCGACTGACGCTGTGCGGCGGCGCAACGCATAACCCACTATGGTTGCGAGAATATGCCGATGCCACCGGATGCGATATTCATCTGATGCAGGAAGAGGATGCGGTGACGTTAGGTGCGGCCATCACTGGCGCGGTTGCCTGCGGCGCGTGGGAAAATATTCCATCTGCATGCCAGGCGATGGTTCGATCTGGCGAGGTGATTAAGGCTAACCCGGCACGGCGGAACTTCTATGACCGCAAATATCAGGCTTATCTGATGATGTGGGATCAGCAGCAGGCGATTAACCAACTTATGCAGTAAGACAAAAGTTTAAAATACTTTTATGATTGTAGATTGACGTTTTTGGATGTGAACTGGGGCATATAAATGGCTAAAACAGTAGAACAGATAGCCAGCGATCTGAATTTATCGGTTACGACCGTACGACTGGTGCTGAACGGGAAAGCAGAGCAATATCGAATCAGTGTCAAAACCCAAACGCGTATTAATGAATATGTCGAGCGCTATGGTTACGTCATTAACCATTCAGCACGCAGCCTGAAATTGAATAAAACGGATACGTTGGGATTGATTGTGCCCAATATTTCCAACGTGTTTTTTGCCACACTCGCAGAAAAACTTGAGCAACGCTGTCGTCGTTCCGGTTATCAGCTAACGATTAGCTGTACCTATGACGATGTTGATTACGAAAATAAACTGACCAAAGCGTTAATAGCTCGCAATGTCGATGGCCTTTTTATTGTTCCCTCAACATTAGAGAATCAGCAGCACCATTTACGTCAGGTCAGAAAACCGATGGTGTTACTTGACCGTGATTTTAAGTATACCGATAACGCTCTGGTAGAAAGCCATAACATTTTGGGCGGCGAAAAATTGACGCAAAGTTTGTTTGACGCTGGAAAGTCGCCGATCTGGTTTTTGGTGGGAGATACCGGATTACCCAGCATCGGCGACCGTTTGCAAGGTTATCTTAATGCATTGAACAATAATGGTATTTTGCATAGCGATTGGGTGCGCGAAGGGCCGGACAACACGCCCGAGGGGGGTTATCGACTGATGGATGAGTTGATCGGCGAACAGGGCTGCCCACAGGCATTTATTGCCTCATCATTACCCGTACTGGAGGGGGCCATTAACGCTATTCGTAATCGTTTTGGCACAATTCCACCTGAAATTAATATTGGGACATTTGATGAACACCCGATGCTGGGATTCCTCGCCAATAATGTCTGGTCAATGCAGCAGGATGAAAATGTTTGGGCGGAAAAAGCGTTCGATATGATGATGAGTGCTATTGATGACCAGCCAATTAAAGAAACTGTAAAAGTTGAGATGAAACTTATTAAGCGCGTAAGACAACCTTAATACGCCGCTATAAATAAATCGGCCTACTGAACCTGAATATATACGTTCAGTGGCTGCCTGTATCTGAAACCTGACCCGTCTTACTCTGCGGCTGCATTTTTCGCAATAAAGACGAGGGGAAACTGTACCCGGAGAATCATTATGGAAAGAATGCGTTTGTCACGAGAAATCATTGAAACCTGCCTTGAAATGACCAGCCTTGGATTGAATCAGGGGACGGCGGGAAATGTGAGTGCGCGTTATGAAAATGGGATGCTGATCACGCCCAGCGGTATTCCTTACGAAAGACTTACTGAAAATATGATCGTGTATGTAGATAACGACGGGAAATATGATAAAGGACAATTACCCTCCAGTGAATGGCGTTTTCACCTGGCGGCATACCAGACACGTCCGGATGCCAATGCGGTTGTCCATAACCATGCCGTACATTGCACGGCCGTTTCTATTCTTAATCGCCCTATCCCGGCAATTCACTACATGATTGCGGCGGCTGGGGGGAACTCTATTCCGTGTGCGCCTTATGCGACGTTTGGTACACGAGAGCTGTCAGAGCATGTGAGCGTCGCCCTGAAAAACCGTAAGGCAACGCTTTTACAGCACCATGGGTTGATTGCTTGTGAAGCGAATTTGGAAAAAGCACTGTGGTTGGCGCATGAAGTGGAAGTTCTGGCCCGCCTTTATCTGAGCACGCTGGCGATTGTTGACCCGGTGCCGGTGCTGGATGACGAGGAGATCGCCATTGTGCTGGAGAAATTCAAATCTTACGGATTACGCATTGAAGAGTAATTTCGCATAGCGAAAAGGAGAAATACGATGGCGAACAGAATGATTCTGAACGAAACGGCATGGTTTGGCCGGGGAGCTGTTGGTGCATTAACCGATGAAGTCATCCGTCGTGGTTATCGCAAGGCGTTGATTGTGACTGATAAAAATCTGGTGCAGTGCGGCGTTGTCGATAAGGTGACTTCCCGAATGGATGCTGCAGGTCTGGCATGGGAAATCTATTCAGGCGTTATTCCTAACCCAACCATTGCGGTGGTGCAGGAAGGGTTGGGTGTCTTTCAGCAAAGCGGCGCAGACTATCTGATCGCCATCGGCGGAGGCTCCCCTCAGGATACCTGTAAAGCGATTGGCATTATCAATAATAACCCTGAGTTTGCGGATGTACGCAGCCTTGAAGGGTTATCGCCAACGCACAGCCCGAGCGTGCCGGTTATGGCTATCCCAACCACCGCGGGAACGGCAGCGGAAGTGACCATTAACTACGTGATCACTGACGAAGAAAATCGGCGTAAGTTTGTTTGTGTCGACCCCCATGACATCCCACAGGTAGCGTTCATCGATGCTGACATGATGGACGGCATGCCAGCGGCGCTAAAAGCCGCCACCGGAGTGGATGCCCTGACCCATGCTATTGAGGGGTACATTACGCGGGCAGCATGGGCGCTTACCGATGCGCTGCACATTAAAGCCATTGAAATGATAGCCGGGGCATTACGTGGTTCCGTTGCGGGCGATACCCAGGCCGGGGAAGCGATGGCGCTGGGCCAGTACGTGGCCGGGATGGGCTTTTCCAACGTTGGTCTGGGATTAGTGCATGGAATGGCACACCCGTTAGGCGCGTTTTATAACACGCCGCACGGCGTAGCAAATGCCATTTTGCTGCCGCACGTGATGCGCTATAACGCCGAATTCACCGGGGAAAAATTCCGCGATATCGCCCGGGTGATGGGAGTTAAGGTTGAAGAACTGACGCTGGCAGAGGCACGTAAAGCGGCAGTGGATGCCGTCTTCGCCCTTAACCGCGATGTAGGGATCCCACTGCATTTACGCGATGTTGGCGTACGTAAAGAGGATATTCCTGCGCTGGCGCAGGCGGCATTTGACGATGTTTGTACCGGGGGAAATCCCCGTGAAGCGAATCTTGGGGATATCGTTGAGCTGTACCACACTGCCTGGTAATTTTTCAGCGTGACGGCGTGAAAGCCTTATCCGGCCTACCGGGGTGTTCGACGTGTAGGCCAGATAAGCACAGCGCCATTCGGCAACAGACCTATCGCACCAACCGTAATTGCTGCAGGTTTCCGTCGATATGTAAGTCCGTTTGCAGCCGTGCGATATCGCGACACAGAAACGCCATCTCCTGGTGCATCTCTAGTTTCTTGCGCCACTTGTCCGGTACTTCATCAAGATGCGCGTAAATGCCTTCCAGATGTTGAAACTGTACGAGCAGCTGCGTGGCGCTTTTGGGACCAATACCTGCAACCCCCGGTACTTTCGAACTGCTGATCCCGGCCAGTCCCCAGTAATCAGGCAACTGCTGCGGCAGCACGCCAAACTCTTTCTCAATAAACGGTGCATCCAGCCAGCGCTTCTGGAAGTAGTCACGAATACGCAGCGTCGGGGAGAGCAACTGACAATAGCCTTTATCGGTTGAGACGATGGTAGCCTGATGTCCCGCCTGGCTCACTTTAACCGCCAGGGTTGCGGCTAAATCATCGGCTTCATTCCCGCTGGAGACCCAACAGCAGACGCCGCGCTGTTCAAAAGCGGCGCGTAAGGCGGGCATTTCCTGGTGCAATTCATCAGGCATCGGGGGGCGACCGGCTTTGTAGTCAGGCAACCGTTGGTGACGCCAGCCGCTGTTGCGCGCTTCATCATCGAATACCGCCACGGCGTGCGTAGGCTGACTGTGCACAATCAACTGATCGAGCGCGTGCTGGCACGTCTCTACGCAGGGTGAGCCCTGTACGGCGTGAATGCGGCGGATAAGGTTCAGTGCATCGACAATGAGCAGGTGGACGGCCACGGTGTTCTCCCTAACAAATAAGTTTGTAGGGTAACATTCACGGCGAGGGGAGGCGAGTGTTGCGAAATAGCGTTATCCGTAGACCGGATGGCGGCGAGCGCCTCATCCGGCCTACAGATCCTGAAACGTGGTGGGACTTAATCGCAGGTGACAATCTTCATCGCCAGACCGCCGCGAGATGTTTCACGGTATTTGGCGTTCATGTCTTTACCGGTTTCGTACATGGTCTCGATGACTTTATCAAGGCACACGCGCGGTTCGCTGGTACGGCGCAGCGCCATACGTGCGGCGTTCACTGCTTTAACCGAAGCAATGGCGTTACGCTCAATGCACGGTACCTGCACCTGGCCGGCAACCGGATCGCAGGTCAGACCCAGGTTATGTTCCATACCGATTTCCGCCGCGATGCACACCTGCATTGGGCTACCGCCCAGCAGTTCAGCCAGACCGGCCGCAGCCATGGAGCAGGCAACGCCGACTTCACCCTGACAGCCCACTTCGGCGCCAGAGATGGAGGCGTTCATCTTGTACAGTGAACCAATGGCGCTCGCGACCAGCATGTAGCGTGCCAGCGAGTTAGCGTTCACTTCGCGGATAAACTTGTCGTAGTACGCCAGCACGGCAGGAACAATCCCGCATGCGCCATTAGTTGGCGCCGTAACCACGCGTCCACCAGCAGCGTTTTCTTCGTTCACGGCCAGCGCGAACATGTTGATCCAGTCAACAACCGCCATCGGATCAGTGGTGGTTTTGTCGCTGCTGACCAGCATACGACGCAGCGCCGCCGCGCGACGTGGAACGCGCAGTTTGCCCGGCAATACACCTTCGGTGGTGATGCCGCGCTCAATCCCGCTGCGCATGACGTCCCAGACGTTGGCGAAGTGTTGTTCCAGCTCTTCTTTGCTGTGCAGCGCCAGTTCGTTTTGCATCATCAGACCGGAAAGTGACAGGCCGGTTTCCTGGCAATGACGTTGCAAATCAGCCGCAGATTTATACGGATACGGCACGTTTACCGGAGAGTTGTTCGGTAAACCAAAATGTTCTTCATCAACGATGAACCCACCGCCAATGGAATAGTAAGTCTGGCTGTAAATAGCTTTTTCGCCCGCCAGTGCGGTAATACGCATCCCGTTTTCGTGCAGAGACAGATTGTCCGCATGGAAATTCATGCACTTGTCGACCGGGAACTCGACCTCATGTTGACCGTCCGCCAGCAGCAAACGTCCATGAGTATTCACATCCTGGATAAAGGCCGGGATGGCATCAATGTCTACGGTATCCGGCAGATTACCCGCCAGGCCCATAATAATCGCGATGTCGGTATGGTGACCTTTCCCCGTCAGAGACAAGGAGCCATAGACATCAACCACTACGCGGGTTACGTCAGTGAGAATTCCGCGTGCAATCAGGTCATCCGTGAATTGTTTGCCTGCTTTCATCGGGCCAACAGTGTGGGAGCTGGAAGGGCCAATGCCGATTTTGAAAATATCGAATACGCTAATCATGAGGCGTCCATTGTGTATCGAGGTGCGCCGCCCCGAGGAGCGGCGCAGGGGAATTAACTGAACAGAGAGTAGAAAATAGCGGAGATAGCGATCAGGCCCATAATCACAACGAAGACGTTGCTGATATGGCCGCTGTATTTACGCATTGCCGGTACTTTCTGAATTGCATACATCGGCATCAGGAACAGAATCATCGCGATGATTGGGCCACCCAGGGTTTCAATCATACCGAGGATACTTGGGTTCAGCGTCGCCACAATCCAGGTGGTTACCAGCATGAACAGCGCAGTGATTTTGTTCAGTTTGTTGATTTCGATGGTTTTGCCTTTGCCGCGCAGAGACTTAATCACCATACCGTTGAAACCTTCACGTGCGCCCAGGTAGTGGCCGAGGAAGGATTTGGTGATAGCGATAATCGCGATAATCGGTGCCATCCAGGCAATGATCGGCGCGTTAAAGTGGTTTGCCAGGTAAGACAGGATAGATATGTTCTGCTCTTTCGCTGCAGCCAGATCCGCTGGGGTCAGGCTAAATACGCAGCTGAAGACGAAGAACATAACGGTCAGCACCATCATGATGTGAGCGAATGCCAGAATCTTAGAGCATTTCTTCTCAGCTTCATCACCGTATTCTTCACGCTTCGCCACGGCGAAGGAGGAGATGATTGGTGAGTGGTTGAAGGAGAACACCATTACCGGAATTGCCAGCCACAGGGTCAACAGCAGTCCGTTGCCGGTGGTTGCTGCAGAGTCAAAGGACAGGGTTTCCAGAACTGCACCGCTCCACTGAGGGATCAGGTACAGCGCCAGCAGCATCAGGGCGGCAACAAACGGGAATACCAGGATGCTCATCGCCTTCACGATCATCTGCTCACCGAAACGCACGATGGTCATCATGCCGACAATCAGGATCAGAGACAGGATTGCGCGCGGCGGCGGCGTAATTGCCAACTGGTGGGTCAGGAAGCTTTCGACGGTGTTGGTGATTGCTACGCTGTAGACCAACAGAATTGGGTAGATAGCGAAGAAGTAGAGCAGGGTAATCAGTTTACCTGCGCCTACACCAAAGTGTTCTTCTACTACTTCAGTAATGTCTTCACCCGGATTTTTACCGGACAGCACGAAGCGAGTCAGGCCGCGGTGTGCAAAGAAGGTCATTGGGAAAGCGAGGATCGCCATGATGATCAGCGGAATCATACCGCCTACGCCTGCGTTAATCGGCAGGAACAATACACCCGCGCCAATCGCCGTGCCGTAAAGGCCCAGCATCCACATGGTGTCTGTCTTGCGCCATGCGCTGCGGGTCTGGCCCGTAACGATAGTGCTGGTTTGAGTGTTTTCCATCTATTTCTCCTGGAGGAAGCTTAAAAAGTCGGGTTTGGGATCAATCCAATGAGAAAATACCCGACTGTAAATCGAAATTCGTTGAGCGATTTTTTATATAATTTTTCGCCGTAATAATTTGCGGGCGGAAAGATACATTTTAGTAATGAATGTATCAGTGATCGCGATCCCAAATGCAATAATCCACCTTTTATGTGGATAAATTTGGACCATTAATCTGTTAAAAAATAGTCAAAGCGAATTTACGGGCGCGAAGGCTAACATTAACGACATATATCATGAAAGCGAAGGCGCGAAGATACGAGCGTTACGCTGTAAAAACTGTTGTTTTTAGAGGATTTTGGCGACTAATAATAATTTCCTAAGATAAATCACGGTTGGGTTTTAAAGGTAATCGTTTGCGTAGCGCGCTATTTTTAATGAAACATCATCGGTATTTATATGATCGTCTGAGCTATGTGACTGGTATCACTAAAAAAAGCCGGGAGGCTGATGCGCCAAACCCGGCTTTGATATGGACAAAACTGTCACCGCGATAGCGTCTGCTGGCGGCTGTTGGAGGTTAGGCGCAAATCTCGTAGCAAGGGATATACGCGGAGCCTGGTAACTTCATACGATGCTGTGCAACAAAGCCCTGCAGGAGATCATCCATGCGGCGCATCATTTCGCGGTCACCGTGGATTTTGTACGGGCCAAACTCTTCGATGGCGCGGATCCCGACTTCCTTCACGTTACCGGCTACAATCCCCGAGAACGCACGGCGCAGGTCTGCCGCCAGTACTTCCACGGGTTGATCCGGGTACAGCTTCAGGTTAGCCATGTTTTCATGGGACGGCTCGAACGGCATCTGCAAATCAGGCGCGATACGAATCGACCAGTTAAAGCTGTAGGCATCACCGGTGTCACGGCGGTTCTCTTTCACCAGCGGCATCGCTTTTTTCATCAGACGAGCCACTTCTGCTGCATCGTCTATGATAATGCGATAGTGGCGACGCGCATCTTCCCCCAGTGTGTGCACGATAAATTCGTCCAGCACGCGGAAGTAATCGGCGCTCTCTTTTGGTCCAGTCAGGATCAGCGGTAAAACCTGATCTTTGTTGGCTGGGTTCATCAGGATCCCCAGCAGATACAGCAGCTCTTCTGCTGTCCCTACGCCGCCTGGGAAGATGATTATACCGTGGGCGATACGCACGAACGCTTCCAGACGTTTTTCAATGTCCGGCATGATTATCAGTTCGTTAACCAGCGGGTTAGGCGGCTCAGCGGCAATGATTGACGGTTCGGTCATACCGATAAAGCGGCTGTCTTTGTATCGTTGCTGGGCGTGACCGACCGCAGCGCCTTTCATTGGCGCTTCCATCGCCCCCGGACCACAGCCGGTACAGATGTTCAGTTCGCGCAGGCCCAATTGGGTACCAACGCGACGGGCGTACAGGTACTCATTTTCGTTGATTGAGTGACCCCCCCAGCAGACGACCATGTTCGGCGCTTCACCCACGTGTAGCGCCCGGGCATTGCGCAGGATCGAGAATACCAGGTTGGTAATATGCACCGAGCTTTCAAGATCCAGATGCTGAAAGCGACCGGCGTTATGGATCTGGCCATTGACGAACAGAATGTCGCGCAGCACAGCAAACAGGTTGGCCTGCAGTGCGCGAATAATGCGTCCATCAACAAACGCATCTTCAGGCGGGTTGATCAGTTCCAGCTTTACGCCCCGTTCGCGGCGCAGCACGTTAATGTCGAAACTTTCAAAGCGTGACAGCAGCTCTTTGCTGTTGTCGGTCAAACTGCCGGAGTTCAGAACGGCAAGCGAACAGTTACGAAACAGTTGATACAGGTCGCTGCTGGCCGTGCGTTTAAGCATATCGACTTCCAGCTGCGACAACATGTCCATTGAGCCAAGCGGGCTAATATGTGTAATCAAGTAAACTCCTTATGGGACGCAACACGTCATTCCCTGTTGATTACAATAGCCCTGGCTTATGACCTTTCACAACCTTGCGCGCGGAATCCGGCACGCAAAATTGAGAAAAAAGATTACTGACGTACCAGACGCCCCGTTGCCGGAGTGAAATCGGTGTTGGTGCGCCATGGGTTAATGTCCAGGCCGCCACGTCGCGTGTAGCGTGCGTAAACGCTCAGTTTCTCCGGCTGGCAGAAGCGCAGAATGTCATTGAAAATGCGTTCCACGCACTGCTCGTGAAACTCATTATGGTGACGGAAGGAGACCAGATAACGCAGCAGCTTCTCGCGATCGATTTTTCGTCCGCGATACTGAATCTGTATGGAGCCCCAGTCCGGCTGGTGGGTGATCAAGCAGTTAGACTTCAGCAGATGGCTGACCAGCGTCTCTTCCACCGCTTTTTCACCGCCAACGGCATTTTCCAGATACTCTGTGCTGAACTGGTAGTTATCGATGACGATATCCTGATTGTCGATACAGGTGCCGTTAAAGTGGGCTATCGGTTGTCCTTCCAGTTCGTCAAGACGGTACAGCGCTACGCTGACATCACCCTGAGCACAAGCGCGCAGATCGTTTTCCAGCGTCTGGCGTACCGCATCCCAGGAATCAAAACGCGTCTGGTTAAAACTGTTCAGGTAAAGCTTAAAGCTTTTCGATTCGATCAGATTTACGCTGGTGTAATCCAGTTCTACATGACCGACCGCTACCTGCGGTAAACCGTTGGCATTCAGCCATGACAGTTCATATAGCGTCCAGATATCGGCACCGTGAAAAGGCAGATTATCGGCCTGTAAATCCAGCGGGTCGCGGTTCAGGCTGCGTGGAACGCCCTGCAGCAGGCTGGCATCGTAATTGTCACGGTAATCTGTTGATTTACCGAGAGTCAGGCCGTCAAGCGCCTGATGATTTTCATAAGAGGACATGTTTCACCGTCATAAACCAGATACACTATGCGACAAGTGTATCCTGGCTTTTGTGAAGAGAGAAATCAGTGGACGAATTGACAGCGCAGGCGTTGACAGCCTTTACGACACGTTATTGCGACGCATGGTACGAAAAAAACAACAGTTGGCCCCTCAGCGAAGAGCTGTATGGCGTACCTTCTCCGTGCATCATTTCTTCCACAGACGATGCGGTATTCTGGCAACCTCAGCCTTTTGTCGGCGAAAAAAACCTCAATGCGGTTGAACGCGCCTTTGATATCGTGATACAACCAGCCGTTCACGCTTTTTACACCACCCAGTTTGCCGGGGACATGCACGCGCAGTTTGCGGATGAAAAACTAACGCTGCTGCAAACCTGGAGCGAAGACGACTTCAGGCGCGTTCAGGAAAACCTGATTGGTCACCTGGTTACGCAAAAGCGCCTCAAGCTGTCGCCTACGCTTTTTATTGCCACCCAGGACAATGAGCTTGACGTTATTTCGGTGTGCAATCTCTCCGGTGAAGTGTGCAAAGAAACGCTGGGAACCCGTAAACGAACGGTGCTGACGGACTCACTTGCGGAATTTCTCACTCAGCTTAAGCCAGTTCTGTAATCCAGATTGCCCTGAACCTTGTGAGAGATCTCTTACAAACCCTGTAGGACATTGCCAGGTGATAAGTAAAGACTTAATGAACGGATAAAATAATTATTCCTTATTATTCATAAGGTTAATGTTTTATTGTCAACTTTCATACGAAAATAATCTTAAGGGAGTGTCTGTAAGCATCTTGTAAGACAAGGCGAAACAGGCGATTCTATATCTGTCGACAAGGAGTCGCACAACGAAGAGAACATCAGGATGATGGCTCTTCGGCAGGACACACCAGGACGGTGTTACAAGGACAGGCTTCAGGATGAAGCAAAGCGGAAAGCGCTGGATGCGTTAAGGGACACCTCCAGGATGGAGAATGAGAGCCGGTCAGGATGTTCGGCGGGTCAGGATGGCCAGGACACTTCAGGATGAAGTTTTCACATCGGGGTGGTGTGAGCAGGATGCAAAAGTTCAGGATGAACAAGGTCGCAAGACCATAGGAAAAGTTGTCACGGATGAGCAGGGAGCACTAAAAGTAGCTGGAACGCTGCGAAACGAACCGGGAGCACTGTTTTTACAGTGCTCCCTTTTTTTCTTTCCCTTCACTAGTGCTATTCTTCGCGCCAGATTTTTCATCATTGAGGTTAATTTCATGACGACTCATGACCGTGTGCGCCAGCAGTTACACGCGCTTGAAGCGCTACTGCGTGAACATAATCACTGGCGGTTGGATGAGCCTGCAGAGCATCTGTTTACCAGCACGCAGCCTTTTTGTATGGATACCATGGAGCCGGTTGAGTGGCTGCAATGGGTATTGATTCCCCGCATGCATACGCTGATTGATAACGCTCAGCCGCTTCCGCAGGCTTTTGCCGTCGCACCGTATTACGAAATGGCGTTGGCAGCCGATCACCCGCAACGCGAAATTCTGCTGACGGCATTGCAGGAATTGGATGCTCTGTTTACAAGTGATAACGCCTGATGCTGGAGATTCTGTATCAGGACGAATGGCTGGTCGCAGTTAACAAACCTTCGGGCTGGTTGGTTCACCGCAGTTGGCTCGACCGGGATGAGAAAGTGGTTGTGATGCAAACGGTACGCGACCAGATTGGTCAGCACGTTTTTACCGCCCACCGACTCGACAGACCGACTTCCGGAGTACTGCTGATGGGACTGTCCAGCGAAGCCGGGCGGTTGCTGTCCCAGCAATTTGAACATCATCAAATTCAGAAACGCTATCATGCGATTGTGCGTGGCTGGCTGATGGATGATGCCGTGCTGGATTACCCGCTGGTCGAAGAACTGGATAAGATCGCTGATAAGTTTGCCCGTGATGATAAAGGCCCGCAGCCTGCCGTCACCCATTATCGCGGTTTGGCGACGGTTGAGATGCCGGTAGCGACCGGGCGTTATCCGACGACCCGTTACGGATTGGTGGAACTGGATCCTAAAACCGGTCGAAAACACCAGCTCAGACGCCATCTGGCGCACTTACGTCATCCAATTATCGGCGACAGTAAGCACGGTGATTTGCGGCAAAACCGCAGCGCCGCTGAGCACTTTGGCTGTCAGCGTTTGATGCTTCATGCCAGCCAGCTTGCGCTGACTCATCCTTTCACCGGCGAACCGCTGGTTATTCGCGCCGGGCTGGATGATGTCTGGATGCAGGCGCTATCACAGTTTGGCTGGCGTGGACTTCTCCCTGAGAATGAAAGGGTTGAGTTCAACGGGCTGTCAGGTCAGGATGAGCAGATAGATTCTTAAGTCCCAGGAGATTACGGTTATGGCGGAAATTGGAATTTTTGTCGGCACGATGTACGGAAACGCGTTGCTGGTTGCCGAAGAGGCCGAAGCTATTTTGACGGCGCAGGGTCATAAAGCCACGGTGTTCGAAGATCCCGAGCTCAGCGACTGGCAGGCATATCAGGAAAAATATGTGCTGGTGGTGACCTCAACGACCGGACAGGGCGATCTGCCGGATAGCATCGTGCCGCTGTTTCAGGGGATCAAAGATAATCTCGGTTTCCAGCCAAATCTGCATTACGGGGTAATTGCGCTGGGTGACAGTAGCTATGTTAATTTCTGCAATGGCGGCAAGCAGTTCGATGCACTGTTGCAGGAACAAAGCGCCCAACGTGTAGGGGAAATGCTGCTGATTGACGCCAGCGAGCATCCTGAACCGGAAAGCGAATCCAATCCCTGGGTAGAAAACTGGGGAACCTTGCTTAAATAACCTTGCGCCCGGCAGCGCTTTGTTTGCACGGGCCTGTGACAAATGATGGACATGGAGAGAACAATCTGATTATCACTAAGGGAGATTTGCTTTAATTTATCTGTATTATAAATACAATCGCATAATTTTATTTGTAACCCGAATTTATAAAAATTAAATTCGGGTTTTTTATTATTTATGAGATCAAAAGCACAAACAAATAACCCGGTTATCATGCTTTAATAAAAACAGGCCCAAAATCTGGATTTTGTGAATGAATTAATGAGGTGAATAAATGAGATGGAATGATAATAATTGGAAATTATTAAGCTAAGGAGATGCAATTTGTTTACTTTGTATAATTCACGGGATTTTAGCCAAAGCGCCAGATTAGAAGACTTTGAAAAAATAATTTCACCTAAAGAAGGTATTAGGTTAGCAAGGATATATTATGAACTTGATGATGATAAAAATCAGCGCTCAACTATATTTGGCCTGCCACAGAGAAAATGGAATGTAAACCGATATTCTT
The DNA here is from genome assembly GCF_002075345.1 of Citrobacter braakii. GTDB lineage: Bacteria > Pseudomonadota > Gammaproteobacteria > Enterobacterales > Enterobacteriaceae > Citrobacter > Citrobacter braakii. The sequence goes on along the minus strand of NZ_NAEW01000004.1, from coordinate 246,281 downwards.
CTGGTGCGTATGAAAGGCCCCCTATTGGTAGATGTAATCGCATTTATGATGAGATACAACACAAATTAAGCGTGGGCTGGATAATAGCGATAGATTATGATGAGCATTGGTCCTGGGACAGAAATCCTTTTTATTTTGATCAGGACGGGGAGTTAGTTTATGAACCATTTATGCCTGATGTATTCGACAGTATCTTCGCAGAGAGAGTAAGGAGAGCTTATCAGGAAACCCTCGACAGGGGACTGGAAAGAAAACCCAGACCCACTCAAAAGATTGAGTATGGTGCACCAGGTTATCTTGAACCCACACTAAAACCTCTTACCGTAGTACCAAGGCATTCATGTCCGGTTGAAGAGGATAAACCGTCTCGCGAACCTGTAGATGCAGGATTTTGTGTACTGCCCTATGATGCCACACCGTCATCTTTCGAATCCAGGTTTTTTATTAATCCTCCGGATGGTACACGTGAGTTATATCACAAGCTCAATCCAGATATAAAAAAACAACCGGGTTCAATTCTGCTTGTCGTTGATCCTGAAAAGCAAGATCAGCAACAGATTGAAACATTGCAAAAAGCGCGTGATCGAATTGATAACGCGCTTGCGCCATTAACACTGCCAGAAGCCCGTGTGTTACACGAAAACAGAGCTTCCGTAGATATTTTTTCTTCACAATTATACAGCGATGCTTTAGGACAAAGCGGGGATATCTTAGGTTACATAAAAGATACCGGTGGGGGGTATTATGAAGAAATAAATAAAACACTCAATGAAATACAGGCGCTTTATAAGAAAACATATAGTAGTAATTCTGGTCGTATTTCTGGAGAGGAGTTTTTTGGTCAACGAGAACGACTATTTAAAAAATTAGACGGTATTTTGAATAAATTCTCAAAAGAACGGCTAAATTTAAAACAATATGAAGATATAAAGCAGGCATTAGGTTTATCAACCAAATCGATTATGCATAAGTGGGATCAAACAGGAGTAAAGGATATTGAGGGATATGCAAGCTACATAGAAAAGTCAGCCAAACTGATAAAAATAATGAGAACAACAGGCTATGTAGGTGTTGGTCTTGATTTTGCGAGTTATACAACTAACGTTTATGAAGCTTGCGCAAAAGGACGTGAAAGCGAATGTAGAAAAGCAGCGATAACGGAGTACAGCAAATTCGGCTTCAAACAAACTGCAAGTTTTGCTGGCGGAGCTGCCGGGGGAATTATGGGGAGAGCCGCGTGTACATGGGTTCTGGGATTGATTACATCAGAAGCAGGAGGTATTGGCGCAAGTGTATGTTTGGTAAGTGGCATTGCTTCAAGTATTGCAGGAGGTAAATTTTTGGAAAAAATGGGTGAGAAACTAGGTGATAGGTTTGGTGGATTAGTGAATGACGATATTGATAATCCAGAACTTAAACTGTATGACCCAGATTCATTTAATGAAGCAGCAGGCATTCTAATATATGAAAAGATTTTTAACAGATAATCTAGATGTCATTAATATGAGCCTTGGCATAATGCTGGTTATTATAACTTTGATTTTAATACTTATTTCTTATGTGATAAATGATGAGAAGTATAAAAAAATAGTAATATTATACGAGGAGGAGTTTGGTCGTCTTCCTATCACTGCAAGTTTGGCGAGAACAGCAAGCTTAATTGGTACTCCCGGTATCTACTTTGCAAAAATAGATTTCATTATGTCTAGTCTGATTTTTCCCTATAACAGGGTTTTTAATAATGATATGAGTATTGAAGCATATCATTTTATTCGTTCCTTACTCAAAGAATTAACCACCGGGTTTAAAGTTGAAGCGGCGTTCTGGTTTGTTGAGTTTATTGTTCTGGCTTTTTTGGTGATCCTTTATTATTTTTTCTGAAAAATCTAATGTTAATAGGGACTCCAATAAACTAGAGTCCCTTTTTTATTTTTATTTTTATTTTTATTTTTATTTTTATTTTTATTTTTATTTTTATTTTTATTTTTATTTTTATTTTTATTTCAATGTCCCATATTCCTGATCAACAATCTCACCATAATTAGCGGCAGGTAATAACCCCACTAAAAAACAATTGAGTCACGTTAGGAGTTGGTGCGCAATCTAAGAGATCAGCTTCCTAAACTGTTAGTCGTCATAAGTAGTAGCGCCTTAAACCCAGACGGGCACCGCTGGTTAGATGTTGCCGCCACACGGCAACAAATCGCCCACCAAACGCCAATTTCGTGAAGCATCTTCCATTCCCTTAGGCTTATGCCATAAACAACCTCATTCACCTCCCGCAATGTTGTGTTTTTGCACGGTGAGGGTAAGAGGCACTCCTTCATATACTTTTCCCGTCAGTTCCCGAAAAGGCAGCGAGTCAGAATAAAACGGCCCTGAGCTGTACCAAAACTGCCACACACTAACCTCTCATTCTGATCACCCTACAGGTGCTGTACAGAATGAACTGGCGAAAGCCAAGATTCAGGAGTGCAACAATGAGTTCATTAAGTCAGGCGGCGAGCAGCGCGGAAAAACGCACTAACGCTCGCTACTGGATAGTGGTGATGCTGTTTATCGTCACATCCTTCAACTACGGCGATCGCGCCACCTTATCCATCGCCGGCTCGGAGATGGCCAAAGATATTGGTCTGGATGCGGTAGGGATGGGGTATGTATTCTCCGCTTTTTCATGGGCCTATGTTATCGGTCAGATCCCCGGCGGCTGGCTGCTCGACCGCTTCGGTTCAAAACGTGTTTACTTCTGGTCCATTTTTATCTGGTCCATGTTTACCCTGCTGCAGGGCTTCGTCGATATCTTCAGCGGCTTCGGCATTATCGTTGCGCTGTTTACCCTGCGCTTCCTCGTGGGGTTAGCCGAAGCGCCATCCTTCCCCGGCAACAGTCGTATTGTGGCGGCGTGGTTCCCGGCGCAGGAAAGGGGCACGGCGGTCGCTATTTTTAACTCGGCGCAGTACTTTGCCACCGTGATCTTCGCGCCAATCATGGGCTGGTTGACCCACGAAGTGGGCTGGTCGCATGTGTTCTTCTTTATGGGCGGTCTCGGGATTGTTATCAGCTTTATCTGGCTGAAGGTGATTCATGAACCGAACCAGCATCCGGGCGTAAACCAAAAAGAGCTGGACTACATTGCCGAAGGCGGAGCGCTGATCAATATGGATCAGGCGGCAGCCAAAGCCAAAGTGCCGTTCAGCGTGAAGTGGGGGCAGATCAAGCAACTGCTGGGCTCACGGATGATGATCGGTATTTATATCGGCCAATACTGCATAAACGCGCTGACCTATTTCTTTATCACCTGGTTCCCGGTTTATCTGGTACAGGCACGCGGTATGTCGATTTTGAAAGCTGGTTTTGTTGCCTCGGTCCCGGCCATTTGCGGATTTGCAGGCGGCGTGCTCGGCGGCATTATTTCCGACTGGCTGATGCGCCGTACCGGTTCGCTGAATATCGCCCGTAAAACGCCAATCGTACTGGGTATGCTGTTGTCGATGGTGATGGTGTTCTGTAACTACGTCAACGTAGAGTGGATGATCATCGGCTTTATGGCGCTGGCCTTCTTCGGCAAAGGTATCGGTGCGTTGGGATGGGCGGTGATGGCCGATACTGCGCCAAAAGAGATCAGCGGTTTGAGCGGCGGTCTGTTCAATATGTTTGGCAACATCTCCGGTATCGTTACGCCAATTGCTATCGGCTACATCGTAGGTACCACTGGCTCGTTTAACGGTGCGTTGATTTACGTCGGGGTGCATGCGCTGATTGCTGTAGTGAGCTATCTGGTGCTGGTGGGTGATATTAAACGTATCGAACTGAAACCTGTCGCAGGGCAATGATGATGACAACACAATCGAGTCCCATTATTACCGATATGAAGGTCATCCCGGTGGCCGGTCATGACAGCATGCTGCTCAATATTGGCGGGGCGCATAACGCATACTTTACCCGCAATATCGTCGTGCTCACCGATAACGCCGGAAATACTGGCGTCGGTGAAGCACCGGGCGGCGAAGTGATTTATCAGACGCTTGTGGACGCGATTCCACAAGTGTTGGGCCAGGAAGTCGCGCGCCTGAATAAGGTGGTTCAGCAGGTGCATAAAGGCAACCAGGCCGCTGATTTTGACACCTTTGGCAAAGGTGCCTGGACCTTTGAACTGCGGGTTAATGCGGTGGCCGCGCTGGAAGCCGCACTGCTCGACCTGCTGGGCAAGGCGCTGAACGTGCCGGTCTGCGAACTGTTAGGGCCAGGCAAGCAGCGCGATGCGGTCACCGTGCTCGGCTATCTGTTCTACGTGGGAGATCGCAGCAAAACCGATCTGCCGTATCTGGATAGCACGCCGGGCAACCATGAGTGGTATCACCTGCGTCACCAGCAGGCGATGAACAGTGAGGCGGTGGTGCGTCTGGCTCAGGCTTCGCAGGATCGCTACGGCTTTAAAGATTTCAAACTCAAAGGCGGTGTGCTGCCTGGCGAGCAGGAAATCGACACCGCTCGCGCGTTGAAACAATGCTTCCCGGATGCGCGTATTACGGTCGATCCTAACGGTGCCTGGCTGCTGGATGAAGCTATCTCCTTGTGTAAAGGGCTGAACGATGTTCTGACCTACGCCGAAGATCCGTGCGGCGCAGAACAGGGCTTTTCTGGCCGCGAAGTGATGGCCGAGTTCCGCCGTGCAACCGGTCTGCCGGTAGCAACGAATATGATAGCCACCAACTGGCGTGAGATGGGCCATGCGGTGATGCTCAACTCGGTAGATATTCCACTGGCCGATCCGCACTTCTGGACCCTTTCCGGCGCGGTGCGTGTGGCACAGCTATGCGATGACTGGGGACTGACCTGGGGCTGCCACTCTAACAATCATTTTGATATTTCCCTGGCGATGTTCACCCACGTCGGTGCCGCTGCGCCGGGCAACCCAACGGCGATCGACACCCACTGGATCTGGCAGGAGGGCGATTGCCGCCTGACCAAAAATCCGCTGGAGATTAAACACGGAAAAATTGCGGTACCCGACGCGCCCGGCCTGGGTGTGGAACTGGACTGGGATCAGGTACAGAAAGCGCATGAAGCCTATAAGGCGCTGCCCGGCGGCGCGCGTAATGACGCAGGCCCGATGCAGTATCTGATCCCTGGATGGACTTTTGACCGTAAACGTCCCGTTTTCGGCCGCCACTAATTTTGAATAAGGACTTAATTATGAGCGCACAATTTACTACCCCAGTCGTAACCGCGATGCAGGTGATCCCGGTTGCGGGCCATGACAGCATGCTGATGAATCTGAGCGGCGCACATGCCCCGTTCTTCACGCGTAATATTGTGATTATCAAAGATAACTCCGGTCATACCGGCGTGGGTGAGATTCCCGGCGGCGAAAAAATTCGTCAGACCCTGGAAGATGCCATTCCGCTGGTGGTGGGCAAAACGTTAGGTGAATACAAAAACGTACTGAATGCGGTCCGCAATACCTTTGCCGATCGTGATGCCGGTGGCCGTGGTTTGCAGACCTTCGATTTACGTACCACTATTCATGTGGTTACCGGGATCGAAGCGGCCATGTTGGATCTGCTGGGTCAGCATCTGGGCGTTAACGTCGCATCTCTGCTGGGCGACGGTCAGCAGCGTAGCGAAGTTGAAATGCTGGGTTACCTGTTCTTCGTCGGTAACCGTAACGCGACGCCGCTGCCGTATCAGAGCCAGCCGGATGAGAAATGCGACTGGTATCGCCTGCGTCATGAAGAGGCGATGACCCCGGATGCAGTGGTGCGCCTGGCGGAAGCCGCATATGAGAAATATGGTTTCAACGATTTCAAACTGAAAGGCGGGGTGTTGGCCGGGGAAGAAGAAGCGGAATCTATTGTGGCGCTGGCGAAACGCTTTCCACAGGCACGTGTCACGCTCGATCCCAATGGCGCGTGGTCGCTGAATGAAGCGATTAAAATTGGTAAGTACCTGAAAGGATCGCTGGCTTATGCGGAAGATCCGTGCGGTGCCGAGCAGGGGTTCTCAGGCCGTGAAGTCATGGCGGAATTCCGTCGTGCTACCGGTTTGCCGACCGCCACCAACATGATCGCCACCGACTGGCGTCAGATGGGACATACGCTGTCGTTGCAGTCCGTGGATATCCCGCTGGCGGATCCGCACTTCTGGACTATGCAGGGTTCTGTCCGCGTTGCGCAGATGTGTCATGAGTTTGGGCTGACCTGGGGCTCGCACTCTAACAACCACTTTGATATTTCGCTGGCGATGTTTACTCATGTTGCGGCGGCGGCGCCGGGCAAAATTACCGCTATCGATACCCACTGGATCTGGCAGGAAGGCAATCAACGCCTGACCAAAGAGCCGTTTGAAATCAAAGGTGGCATGGTGCAGGTACCGGCGAAGCCGGGTCTGGGCGTGGAGCTGGATATGGATCAGGTTATGAAAGCTCACGAGCTGTATCAGCAACATGGACTGGGAGCGCGCGATGATGCCATGGGAATGCAGTATCTGATCCCGAACTGGACGTTTGATAATAAGCGTCCGTGCATGGTACGCTAAGCGAACTGGGACCGCTCCCACAAAGGGGCGGTTTTTCTCCTGGTGTATGCTTAACACAGTCAACATGCGTAAGGATGCTTTATGAAAATAGTAATCGCACCGGATTCCTATAAGGAAAGTTTGAGTGCGCTTGAAGTGGCAACGGCTATTGAGCTGGGATTTCGTGAGATCTGGCCTGAGGCGAATTACGTGAAGATCCCGGTCGCGGATGGCGGTGAGGGAACGGTCGAAGCGATGGTTGCCGCAACGCAAGGCCACCTTGTGCATGTTGATGTTACCGGCCCTCTGGGTAAAACGATTCAGGCATTTTATGGTTTATCCGGGGATGAGCGTTCGGCGTTTATCGAAATGGCGGCCGCCAGCGGACTGGAGCAGGTTCCCGCAGGTTTACGCGATCCGCTGAAAACGACCTCCTGGGGTACCGGGGAGCTAATCCGTCATGCGCTGGACGCGGGCGTTGAACATATCATTATCGGCATTGGCGGCAGCGCCACCAATGATGGCGGTGCCGGGATGGTGCAAGCGCTGGGAGCAAAATTACTGGATGCGCAAAATAACGATATTGCTCATGGCGGGACTGGCCTTGAATCACTCGCCCGGATTGATATTTCTCAGCTAGACCCGCGTCTTGCCGCGTGCCGTATTGAAGTGGCCTGCGATGTGACTAATCCGTTGACCGGTGAAGAGGGGGCCTCTGCGGTCTTCGGTCCGCAAAAGGGGGCGACGCCGGAGATGATTCTTCGTCTTGATCGGGCGCTCACGCATTATGCGCAACTCATTGCCCGCGATCTGGACGTCAACGTGCTGGAACTGGCGGGTGGTGGCGCGGCTGGTGGTATGGGGGCGGCACTGTATGCGTTTTGCGGTGCGCAGTTACGCTGCGGTATTGAGGTCGTGACGGATGCGTTACACCTCGACGACTGCGTTGCGGATGCGGATTTAGTGGTCACGGGTGAAGGACGTATCGACAGCCAGACCATTCACGGTAAGGTTCCGGTTGGCGTGGCGAAGGTGGCAAAGCGTTACAACAAACCGGTTATCGGCATTGCTGGCAGCCTGACAGCTGATGTCGGTGTTGTACATGAGCATGGGCTGGATGCGGTTTTTAGCGTTATCTATACCATTTGCACACTGGATGAGGCGCTGAAGAACGCGAGTGAGAACGTGCGAATGACGGCGCGAAACGTGGCCGCGACCCTGAAAGCGGGTCAGCAATTACGTTGAATGATGTGGCCGGATAAGACGCGTGAGCGTCGTCATCCGGCAATCAGATCTTTACCCTAACAACTTCTTCGCTTCGCGCGCAACGTTATCCATTTCATCCAGAAGCTCTAAAAACTCAGGCTCCAGGTCTTCTTCTTTGCTCCCGCTACGTAATTGCTGCTCAATCAGCTGACACAGGTTTTTCATGCGGGGAACGCCGCTATAACCGCAACTGCCATGCAGTTTATGGATCATATCCACCAGTCCTTCAGGGTTTTCACCTACCAGCTGTTCTTCAATTTTGTTACGCACTTCGGGCAGAAAATCGAGCAGCATTTGCAGCATATCCCGCGCCAGATCGTTTTTACCGGCGGCTTGCCTTAACGCCAGTTGCCAGTCGAGTGTGGTATTCGGATTGACGACTGGTTCAACAGCGAGCGCCCTCAGCGATGAGCTCGCGCCGGGTTTGTAGCGTAACAGCAGATTATGCAGCTTATCTTCTTCGATAGGCTTCGCCAGGTAATCGTTCATCCCGGCGCTGAGCAGCTTCTCTTTTTGCCCAGCCATGGCATGCGCGGTGACCGCAATGACCGGCGTCTGTTGTTGATGAGGAAGCTGGTGGATCAGTTCGCAGGCGCGAATACCGTCCATGTCTGGCATCTGAATATCCATCAGGATGAGATCAAACTGCATCTGTTTGGCGCGATCCACTGCCTGATGTCCGCTGTCGCAGAGCACGACGTGCTGCACTTTATCTTCCAGCAGTGCGCCAATCAGCTTGAGGTTCGCCGGGTTGTCGTCCACCGCCATGACGGTCATCGCAATTTTGCTCTCGTCTAACAGTAGCGGAGCCGCGCTGTGGTTCAGTTGACAATACTCTGTCAACGCTGGCAGTAAGCGGGTTGAGGTTAGAGGTTTCAACAGGCACGCCGCCGCGCCGCCCTGCTTTAATTTCTCGGCGTTAATCTGCGCATGGCAAGGCAGAGCCAGTAACAAAAAGTCGGTCATCGCCGCTGCGCTTGCCAGCCGCTCATGCTGCATTGTGAGCGGTTCGCGTAAAGTGACCGGTATGCCAAGCAGCAGAATATCGTAGTGATCCTTCGGCAGCCCGGAGAATGAAGGGCTGTAAATCACCTCCAGCGGCGTTTCACTCAAGATATCTAACGTGCATTGCGCGGCTGTGGCGTTAGGTTCAACGTAGGCCAGCCGCTTTCCGGCCAGACAGTGCGTGGTTGAGCGATCCACGAGAACGTTAGGGTTGAGATCGAGGCTGATATGGAACCAGAACGTGGAGCCCCGGTTCGGCTGGCTGTGGAAGGAGATATCCCCGCCCATTTCATTGACCAGCTTTTGCGTAATGACCAGGCCCAGTCCGGTCCCGCCGTGGCGGCGGGAAATACTGGCATCGGCCTGGCGGAAGGCCTGGAACAGGCGTGACTGATCGCGCTCAGGGATGCCAATTCCGGTATCGCGGATTTGCACTTCAATTTGCACTTTCGTGTTACTGAGGGCGCGTTTCTCGACCAGAATGTCGATATTACCGCCTTCGGTAAATTTGATGGCATTGCCAACCAGATTAGTGATTACCTGCTGTAAGCGCAGCGGGTCCCCGATGACGTTGTCCGGCACGTCATTCTTAATATTTAGCGTCAGCTCAAGCCCTTTATCATGGGATGAGTGCGCTAACAGCGTGACGACGTCATCCAGCGTGCTACGCAGCGGGAATGGGATGCTTTCCAGAATCAGTTTGCCCGCCTCAAGTTTGGAGAAGTCGAGCACATCATTGATGATGGCCAACAGATTGTTGGCCGAGCGTTCAATCGTATTCAGGTGATCGCGCTGCGTCGTGTTGAGCTCGGTTTTAAGCGTCAGGCGGGTGAAGCCAATCACGCCATTCAGCGGCGTACGCAGCTCATGCGACATGTTAGCCAGAAACTCAGACTTAATACGCGCCGCTTCCTGGGCGCGTTTCTTCGCCAGATCCAGTTCGACGTTCTGGATTTCCATCTGCTCCAACGTTTCGCGCAGGTCAGAGGTGGCCTGGTCGATGTTGTGCTGCATCTCTTCATGGTAGGCCGCAAGTGACATCGCCATCGAGTTGATGCCATTTTTGAGCATATCCAGCTCGCCCAACATGAAACCTTCGACGCGGCTGTCGAGCTGTCCTCTACGTATTCGGTCAACGGTATTTACCATATTGCGAATCGGGCCAGTCACGTCGCGCATCAGACGCCAGCCAAAAATTAACGCAATACCGATACAAAACAGCATCATTACGCTGGAGATAAAGATCTCTTTATACTGCTGCAATCGTACTGACTTGAGGTCCAGCTCAAGCGCCACATACCCCAGCATATTTTCCGTATTTTTGGCGTCGCTGACGGCAGATTCATCCGGCGAATAGCTTTCCGATATAATTGGCGTTCGTAGGATCATGATATCCCCGAGCCGGGTGACGCTCAGCTTACGGGGAAATGGTGAACCGGTTGCCAGCTGCATTTCAGACGGATCGAGATGAAAATTGGATGTGACAAACAGCCGGTTATTCTCGTCATAGACAGAAATTGCCCGCACGATATCGGAATGGCGACGATGCAGCACGCTGATAAGTTGGCCGATGGATTCTCTGTTTTGCAGATTCATGCCATATTCGCTGGAGACCGCGAGTGGCTCAATGATGCTGGCGCCAGCATCTTCCAGTTGACGCTGCAAGTCGTTATAGCGATGCACAACAAAAAAGATACTGAGCAGCAAACCAATCAGGACGGTCGGGGCCAGGATCAGAATCATCATGCGTGCGCGCAGGCTGTAGTTGGTCATGGAGTTCCGTTATGGGACAATTAGGGTCACACTGTTAAATAGAGATATATCTCGTCGATGGCGCAATTCTACTCTGCAAAACGACGCGTGACGACGCGTCAGATCATAACCGTTACCGTCAATGACCTTGATCCTTTCGGCCAGGGCGTTGCTCGCCATAACGGAAAGGCGTTGTTTATACCGGAATTGCTACCTCAGGAAAGCGCCGAGGTGGTGATTACCGAAGATAAAAAACAGTTCGCCCGCGCGCAAGTAAAACGACGTTTAAACGACAGTCCGCAGCGTGAAGTGCCACGTTGCCCGCATTTTGGCGTGTGCGGCGGCTGCCAGCAGCAGCATGCCAGCATCTCGTTGCAGCAGCGTAGCAAAAGCGCGGCGTTGTCGCGTTTAATGAAATGTGAAGTGTCGGATGTTATAGCTGATACCCCGTGGGGCTATCGTCGTCGCGCCAGGTTGAGCCTGAACTATCGGCCAAAAGAACAAAAATTGCAGATGGGGTTTCGCAAATCCGCATCCAGCGACATTATCGATGTTAAACAATGCCCTATTTTGGTGCCCCAGCTTGAAGCGCTCTTGCCCCACATCCGGGCGTGTCTGGAAAGTCTGCAAGGGTTACGCCATCTTGGTCATGTCGAGCTGGTGCAGGCGGGGAGCGGAACCCTGATGATTTTGCGCCACACGGCGCCATTAAGTGTTCAGGATAAAGAAAAACTGGAATGCTTTTCGCATTCTCAGGGGCTGTCTTTGTTTCTGGCCCCGCAAAGCGAGATACTGGAATCAATATCAGAAGAGTCGCCCTGGTATGACTCAAATGGACTACGGTTAACCTTCAGCCCGCGTGATTTTATTCAGGTCAATGAAGGGGTAAACCAACAAATGGTGGCCCGTGCGCTCGAATGGCTTGATGTGCAACCTGAAGATCGCGTACTCGATCTGTTCTGTGGAATGGGTAATTTTACCCTGCCGTTGGCAACCCGGGCTGCAAACGTGGTGGGGGTGGAAGGGGTACCGGCGCTGGTGGAAAAAGGCCGGGAAAACGCGCTGAATAACGGATTACACAATGTGACATTCTTTCATGAAAACCTTGAGGAAGATGTTACCCGGCAGCCGTGGGCGAAAAACGGATTCGACAAAGTATTGCTCGATCCTGCGCGTGCGGGGGCTGCAGGTGTGATGCAACATATTATAAAATTAGAACCTATACGCGTTGTTTATGTATCCTGTAACCCGGCAACGCTGGCTCGTGACAGCGACGCTTTGCTCAACGCGGGATATGCCATACGGCGACTGGCGATGCTTGATATGTTCCCGCACACTGGACACCTGGAATCAATGGTCCTGTTTGAGCGTATGTAATAAATTTTGTACCCATTGGATTTCGGGTGGTAATGCAGCGTGAAAGACAATGGGTATGGCTTGTCGACTTCGACAGGCCAGGCCCCTTAAGGAGAGGACAATGGTTGCGGTAAGAAGTGCACATATAAATAAAGCTGGTGAGTTTGATCCAAAGAAATGGATCGCGAGTCTGGGGATCTCCAGCCAGCAGTCGTGTGAACGCTTAGCCGAAACCTGGGCGTACTGCCAGCAGCAGACACAGGGGCATCCGGATGCGGATCTGCTGTTATGGCGTGGCGTGGAGATGGTTGAAATACTCTCCATGTTGAGCATGGATATCGACACGCTGCGCGCAGCAATGCTGTTCCCTCTGGCAGATGCCAACGTGGTCAGTGAAGACATCCTGCGCGAGAGCGTGGGCAAATCCATTGTTCATCTTATCCACGGCGTGCGGGATATGGCGGCAATACGCCAGCTTAAGGCCACTCATACCGATTCAGTCTCTTCCGAACAGGTCGATAACGTTCGCCGCATGCTGCTGGCTATGGTGGACGATTTCCGCTGTGTGGTCATCAAGCTGGCCGAACGAATTGCACATCTGCGTGAAGTGAAGGACGCTCCAGAAGATGAACGCGTTCTGGCGGCAAAAGAGTGCACCAATATCTATGCGCCGCTGGCCAACCGTTTGGGTATCGGGCAATTAAAATGGGAACTGGAAGATTACTGCTTCCGTTACCTGCACCCGGCTGAATACAAACGTATTGCCAAGCTGCTGCACGAACGTCGCATCGATCGCGAGCATTACATTGATGAGTTCGTCGGTCATTTGCGCTCAGAGATGAAAACGGAAGGCGTCAAAGCCGAAGTGTACGGACGTCCGAAACACATCTACAGCATCTGGCGCAAAATGCAGAAAAAGCAGCTGGCCTTCGATGAACTTTTCGACGTGCGCGCGGTGCGTATCGTGGCGGAGCGTTTACAGGACTGCTATGCCGCGCTCGGGATAGTGCATACTCACTATCGCCATCTGCCGGATGAGTTCGATGACTATGTCGCTAACCCGAAACCCAACGGCTATCAGTCAATTCATACGGTTGTGCTGGGACCGGGCGGGAAAACCATTGAAATTCAGATCCGTACGAAACAGATGCACGAAGATGCCGAACTGGGCGTTGCGGCACACTGGAAGTACAAAGAGGGCACCGCTTCAGGCGTAGCGCGTTCTGGTCATGAAGATCGTATTGCATGGCTGCGTAAGCTGATCGCCTGGCAGGAAGAGATGGCGGACTCTGGCGAAATGCTGGATGAAGTCCGTAGCCAGGTCTTTGATGACCGAGTGTACGTCTTTACGCCAAAAGGCGACGTTGTGGACTTACCTGCGGGCTCCACACCGCTCGATTTTGCTTATCATATTCACAGTGATGTGGGGCATCGTTGCATTGGCGCGAAAATTGGCGGGCGCATCGTACCGTTTACCTACCAGCTGCAGATGGGCGATCAAATTGAAATTATCACCCAGAAACAGCCCAACCCAAGCCGCGACTGGTTGAACCCTAACCTCGGCTATGTCACCACCAGTCGGGGGCGTTCGAAGATCCACGCCTGGTTCCGTAAACAGGACCGCGACAAAAACATCCTTGCTGGCCGCCAGATCCTCGACGATGAGCTGGCGCATTTAGGCATTAGCCTGAAAGAAGCGGAAAAGCACCTGCTGCCGCGCTACAGCTTCAATGAGCTGGATGAGCTGCTGGCGGCGATTGGTGGGGGGGACATTCGCCTCAACCAGATGGTGAACTTCCTGCAGGCGCAGTTTAATAAGCCAAGCGCAGCCGAACAGGATGCCGCCGCGCTGAAACAGCTTCAGCAGAAAACGCAGGCGCCGCAGAGTCGCCGTAAAGACGACGGTCGCGTGGTGGTGGAAGGGGTGGGTAACCTGATGCACCACATCGCGCGCTGCTGCCAGCCGATTCCAGGCGATGAAATTGTCGGGTTTATCACTCAGGGCCGCGGTATTTCCGTGCACCGGGCGGATTGCGAACAGTTGACCGAGCTGCGCTCCCATGCGCCGGAACGTATTGTTGATGCGGTTTGGGGTGAAAGCTACTCGGCAGGATATTCGCTGGTGGTTCGCGTCCAGGCCAACGATCGCAGCGGCTTATTACGTGATATCACCACGATTCTTGCCAACGAAAAGGTGAACGTGCTGGGGGTTGCCAGCCGGAGTGATACCAAACAGCAACTGGCTACCATCGATATGACCATCGAAATCTATAACCTGCAGGTGCTCGGGCGCGTGCTTGGCAAGCTGAACCAGGTGCCGGATGTGATCGACGCACGTCGTCTGCACGGTAATTAATTATTTTATAGGCCAGATAAGTTTGCATGCCTGGTGAGGCGCGTTAGCGTTGCCATCAGGCATTGCCATGTTGCCGGATATCGGCTGTCGTCTTAGCTGGCCTCGCGTATTGAAATTTCAGGATATTCCAATGAATCAAATCGACCGACTGCTCGGTATTATGCAGCGCCTGCGCGACCCGGAAAACGGTTGTCCCTGGGACAAAGAGCAGACATTCGCCACTATTGCCCCTTACACCCTCGAAGAAACCTATGAAGTGCTGGACGCAATTGCGCGGGAAGACTTCGACGACCTGCGTGGAGAGCTGGGTGACTTGCTGTTCCAGGTGGTGTTTTACGCCCAGATGGCGCAGGAAGAAGGACGTTTCGATTTCAATGATATTTGCGCCGCCATCAGCGATAAGCTTGAGCGTCGCCACCCACATGTTTTTGCTGATGTTTCTGCCAGTAACAGCACTGAGGTATTGACCCGCTGGGAGCAAATCAAAAGCGAAGAACGCGCCCAGAAGGCGCAGCATTCCGCACTCGACGATATTCCCCGTAGTTTACCGGCGTTAATGCGCGCCCAAAAAATCCAGAAACGCTGCTCTAATGTTGGCTTCGACTGGAAAACATTAGGACCGGTTGTCGACAAGGTTTACGAAGAGATCGATGAAGTCATGTTTGAGGCGAAGCAGGCTGTTGTCGACCAGGCTAAACTGGAGGAGGAAATGGGCGACCTGCTGTTTGCTACGGTCAATATGGCTCGGCATTTAGGCACTAAAGCAGAGACCGCATTGCAAAAAGCGAACGAGAAATTTGAGCGCCGTTTTCGTGAGGTTGAGCGAATTGTAGCGGCCCGGGGTCTGGAAATGACTGGTGTTGATCTGGAAACTATGGAAGAAGTCTGGCAACAGGTAAAACGGCAGGAAATTGATCTCTAAGGGATTTCGCCGGTCAAGGGCGATTTGTGTGATTTTTTAAATAACAAGCGCTTGATTTACGTCAAAAACATTTACCCCAAAGGGGCTATTTTCTCACTCCCGATGTTTATGTGAGCCTGGTGAAGAGGAGGAATAATGAAAGTTTGTGGCGCTCGTCATGTTCGGGTATACTACTTTCCCGTCTTGGTAATTCCATCGTTTCACCCTAACTTCTCAGGTCCAGCATGACAACGAACTATATTTTTGTGACCGGCGGGGTCGTATCCTCTCTGGGTAAAGGCATTGCCGCAGCCTCCCTGGCAGCCATTCTTGAGGCTCGTGGCCTCAACGTGACCATGATGAAACTGGATCCGTACATCAACGTCGATCCAGGTACTATGAGTCCAATCCAACACGGGGAAGTGTTCGTTACTGAAGACGGCGCTGAAACCGACCTGGACCTGGGTCACTATGAGCGTTTCATTCGTACCAAAATGACTCGCCGCAATAACTTCACTACCGGTCGAATTTACTCCGATGTCCTGCGCAAAGAGCGCCGTGGCGACTATCTGGGTGCAACCGTACAGGTTATCCCGCACATCACCAACGCCATTAAAGAGCGTGTCCTTGCCGGTGGTGAAGGTCATGACGTCGTTCTGGTTGAAATCGGCGGTACGGTCGGTGATATCGAATCCCTGCCATTCCTGGAAGCGATTCGCCAATTAGCGGTAGATATTGGTCGTGAACACGCGCTGTTCATGCACCTGACTCTGGTTCCTTACCTGGCCGCTGCCGGTGAAGTCAAAACTAAACCGACTCAGCACTCGGTAAAAGAGTTGCTGTCTATCGGTATCCAGCCTGACATTCTGATCTGTCGTTCCGATCGCGCGGTTCCGGCCAACGAACGTGCAAAAATTGCATTGTTCTGTAACGTGCCAGAAAAAGCCGTTATTTCAATGAAAGATGTCGATTCCATCTATAAAATTCCAGGCCTGTTGAAATCCCAGGGCCTTGACGATTATATTTGTAAACGATTCAGCTTGAACTGTCCGGAAGCTAATCTGTCAGAATGGGAACAGGTTATCTACGAAGAAGCGAATCCGGCAGGCGAAGTGACTATCGGTATGGTCGGCAAGTATATTGAACTGCCGGATGCCTATAAGTCAGTTATCGAAGCATTGAAGCACGGTGGTCTGAAGAATCGTGTCACCGTCAACATTAAGCTGATCGATTCGCAAGATGTCGAAACGCGCGGCGTTGAGATCCTGAAAGGTCTTGATGCAATCCTGATCCCTGGCGGCTTCGGCTACCGTGGTGTTGAAGGTAAGATCGCGACAGCGCGCTTTGCGCGTGAAAACAATGTTCCTTATCTGGGTATTTGCCTGGGTATGCAGGTTGCGTTGATTGAGTTTGCACGTAACGTAGTGGGTATGGATAACGCCAACTCCACGGAATTTGTGCCAGACTGTAAGTACCCGGTGGTGGCCCTGATTACCGAATGGCGCGATGAAGACGGCAACGTTGAAGTCCGTACCGAGAAGAGCGATCTGGGCGGCACAATGCGCCTTGGCGCCCAGCAGTGTCAGTTGAGCGACGATAGCCTGGTTCGTCAGCTGTACGGCGCGCCGACAATTGTTGAACGCCATCGCCACCGTTACGAAGTCAACAATATGCTGTTGAAACAGATTGAAGCTGCGGGTCTGCGTATTGCAGGCCGTTCCGGTGATGATCAGTTGGTCGAGATCATTGAGGTACCGAATCATCCGTGGTTCGTGGCCTGTCAGTTCCACCCGGAATTTACTTCCACGCCACGTGATGGGCACCCGCTGTTTGCCGGCTTTGTGAAAGCCGCCAGTGAACATCAGAAGCGTCAGGCGAAGTAAGAAGTAAAAAAGTTAGAACGGCAATGCACCCATCCGGGTGCATTGTTTGTCTGGAGTTTTAGTTTAACTTGTACTGAGGAAAATCTAATGTCCAAAATCGTTAAAATCATCGGTCGTGAAATCATCGACTCCCGTGGTAACCCGACTGTTGAAGCCGAAGTACACCTGGAAGGTGGTTTCGTTGGTATGGCAGCAGCTCCGTCAGGTGCTTCTACTGGTTCCCGCGAAGCACTGGAACTGCGCGACGGCGACAAATCCCGTTTCATGGGTAAAGGCGTACTGAAAGCTGTTGCAGCTGTTAACGGCCCAATTGCTCAGGCTCTGCTGGGTAAAGATGCTAAAGATCAGGCTGGCATCGACAAGATCATGATCGATCTGGACGGTACTGAAAACAAATCCAACTTCGGTGCAAACGCCATCCTGGCTGTGTCCCTGGCGAACGCCAAAGCAGCAGCTGCTGCTAAAGGCCTGCCGCTGTATGCACACATCGCTGAACTGAACGGTACTCCGGGCAAATACTCCATGCCGGTTCCGATGATGAACATCATCAACGGTGGTGAGCACGCTGACAACAACGTTGACATCCAGGAGTTCATGATTCAGCCGGTTGGCGCTAAAACCCTGAAAGAAGCCGTACGTATGGGTTCTGAAGTGTTCCACAACCTGGCTAAAGTTCTGAAAGCTAAAGGTATGAACACTGCAGTGGGTGACGAAGGCGGCTACGCGCCGAACCTGGGTTCCAACGCTGAAGCTCTGGCTGTAATCGCTGAAGCGGTTAAAGCAGCTGGCTACGAGCTGGGCAAAGACATCACCCTGGCGATGGACTGTGCAGCTTCTGAATTCTACAAAGACGGTAAATACGTTCTGGCTGGCGAAGGCAACAAAGCATTCACCTCCGAAGAATTCACCCACTTCCTGGAAGAACTGACCAAACAGTACCCGATCGTGTCCATCGAAGATGGTCTGGACGAGTCTGACTGGGACGGTTTCGCATACCAGACTAAAGTTCTGGGCGACAAAATCCAGCTGGTTGGTGACGATCTGTTCGTAACCAACACCAAGATCCTGAAAGAAGGCATCGAAAAAGGCATCGTTAACTCCATCCTGATCAAATTCAACCAGATCGGTTCTCTGACCGAAACTCTGGCTGCGATCAAAATGGCGAAAGACGCTGGCTACACCGCTGTCATCTCTCACCGTTCTGGCGAAACTGAAGACGCTACCATCGCTGACCTGGCTGTTGGTACCGCTGCAGGCCAGATCAAAACCGGTTCTATGAGCCGTTCTGACCGCGTTGCTAAGTACAACCAGCTGATTCGTATCGAAGAAGCTCTGGGTGAACAAGCACCGTACAACGGTCGTAAAGAGATCAAAGGTCAGGCGTAATCCTGTTCTTTAACTCTTAACGTAAAAACCCGCTGCGGCGGGTTTTTTTATGCGTTCAGCGGAATTTGATGCAGATAAATCTGCTGGCTGTTTTTACCGGCAAGTTTCTGAAGGAAGCAAAATAGCGCATGATTCTTTCGCAGATTAAACTTTTTTCGGATGATGTATTTATGCACATAGAGCGTTTTCTCTGAGATTGACATGTTGCTGGCAATCTCAGATGTCGTTATCCCCTGATAGATAAAGGACATAATACGCCTTTGCTGCCTGGTCAGGACTTTATGTGGACAATGAAGACATAATGTTTTCCCAGGCTGTCTTTGCTTTTTTCTTGATTCCCGCCAGGCGGTTAATACTTTCTTTTTGACTATCGACAGTGAGTCCTGTCGGTGAATAAAAATGATCCGGGCAATGCAAAAGGGCAGATCGGAAGGGGAGTCAATCACCTCATCAGTTAAGCCAATAATAATGCCTGTTGTCCTGTTCTGTAGTTCAGGAAAACACATGAGATGCTCTCCCGGAGCCAGAGAAATAACGACGATATCTGCCTTATCAAAGTTTTGTTGGGAGTAGGATGTTAAAAAGTCAATTTTATTGGCGGTTCTTCCAAGGAATATCTCTATAAAAAAATGTTTCAATCCTTCGCGATAAAATTCGTAAGGGTCCTGTATGAGTATTTTCATATTAAATATACCAGAGCCAGTAGAGGCATTTATTAATAATAATTAGGGTGGTTTTTTTAGTAATTCAAATTCATTTGCACCAAAGAATTAAACGTATTGGGAAGGGGGCAGATACCAGTCAGTAAAAAGATCGCTGGATACAGGGGACAAAGCGCCAGGATAGAATAATTCATTTGTTGCACCATGATAAATATCCTTTACACAGAAATAGTTCGGTTTACTGATAAGTCATTGTGAATTGCAAAATAGTAACTTAATTGTAAGTAAAGTTGGCCTGAACGATACCAGCGATCGTCCCCGGCATCACATTGCCTTTGGAATAGGCCCGGGCACGTAAATTGTATGTAACGGTACGATCGGCCAGGACTGATTGAGTAATATTCGTATTATTTCCTTTCAGGTAACCGGTGCTGACCTGGATCAGTTCTATCGCAACGTTCGCCGTTCCGGTATTTTTATAGCGTACCGGAAAGTCGGGATCTTCCGTTCCGGTAAATGTCACGACCACGCTGGTGGTTCCCACCGGGCAACTGGCAAGGTTAATGGTAAAATTTACCGGGGTAGAGGTTGTACCTGCCGCTGCAATATCTGCAGCCGGGATGTCTCCCAAATTAACATTGATATTGCTGCCACTGGCTACGACACACGGGGACGCAATAACTTTCCCGGTAATATTAATATTGACCGGTTCGGCCCCGGCAATATGGATTGTCGCTCCCAGATACAGCCCCGCCAGCGCCAGATGAATGAATCTTTTTTGAATATTCATTTTATGCCTCTCCTTGTATAATTCTGATGGCCGAGTCGCCTACTGATAAGTAATATTGAGCGTCGCAGTGGCGTTAGCGCTGCCTGCGGTCACGTTGTCTTTCGTCTGAAAATAGCGTGCGGTGAAGGCTCCCGGAGGGAATTCCTGCCCGCCTGCTGAGGTTTTCAGCACGATGTTGTTATTCAGCTTCAGGGGCGCGCCCCCATAAAGCAGCTGGATCCCGATTCCGCTCGCAACCCCTGACATCCCAGCTCCTGATAATGCCAGGATACTGTCATTGGCGGTTTCAGTACTTTGCGTCCCGCTTAACGATGCGTTAATCCGGGTGCCCGCATCACAGTTAAGGTCTATTGTGAAAGTCCGATCGCCTTTGGTGGATCCTGCACCGCTAAAACTATCCGCTAATACCGGATCCAGGGGGACAGCGATACTCGCGTTATTTATTGCGCATGCCTGGACCGTCACCACCACTGACCCCGCACCTGACCAGATGGGATTTAAATCCCACTGTCCGCTTTGATTATTTAACGAATAGCTTGAGGTTACAGACGGTATTGTCGTTATTGCTCCTGAGGAGACATTGGGCCTGGTTTTCACAAATTGCAATGATGCACCCATGGATAAACCCTGCGTGTCCTTTTTAAGTATATGGCAGGTATAAGTCCGGGTTGAGTTTGAAATATGATCGTCAAATTGCACCGGGCAAAAAGACAATGAGCCTGTATTCAGGGCAAAATTATAACGAACGCCAATTCCGTCAACATTCGTGGGATAGACATCGGTATAACCTGCAACGGGGGCTGAATTAACCTGTAAACGCAAGTACACATCTCTGTCGGCGTCAGGATCCCCGAAGCAACCCAGCCCCCATACTTCGCTGCCAATAGATCCAAATTTATTACTGAAAACATTCATGGTGGCGTCGTCACGTTGATAATTTAACGCTCCTGAGAACGTATAATACCCGCCGGAATTTACACAGCTGGCCGCTTCAACAGAGGCAGTAAACGCACCGGTTAACCCAAGTACCAGGACGAATATATGATTCTTCTGTATCTGTAACATAACGCATACCCTCGCCGCTATTTCAGGTGACTATTCTCAGCAACCCATTCAGAGCCTGGCTCTAAGCAGGGTGGTTTTGTTTATCGGTAAGTAAAATTCATTTGTACCAGGGAATTAAACGTACCGGGGAGGGTAGTGTCAGAGACAATCACCCGACCAGCCAGTAAAAAGGTCGCCTTGCGCTGAGCGTCAACCAGGACGTTCATGCTGCTGCCGTTTCCCTGCACCTGCGCCTTGTTTGTGTCCTGGGCCATTTGCACGGCGGCGTTGGCGGCGGTCCCCGTACTGGCATACAGCGTGGGATCTTCTACGGCCGGCTGTCCGTTGAACGTCACGTCCACCGATGTCGTTCCTGCCGGGCATTTGAAAAGCCTCACCTCGAAGGATTTCCACGCGGACGCATTTCCGTCGGCGCGCATTTCATTTAAGCGGAGTTGGCCGAAATTAACGCTCTGGTTTTGCGAGGCGATATCGACCACGCAGGGAGAAGCCACAACATGACCACCGATATTGATCTCCGCAGCATATGCAGGGCACGCCAGACAAAGCGCCGGGAGAACATATTTCATTTGTTGCTGCATGATAAACACCCGTTAAGCAGAGAAGTCAGGTTTACTGATAGGTGAAGGTGACTTGTGAAACGCTCACTATCGTGCCGGGCATGACGTCTGCCGCTGCAGCAATGGCGCGTGCGCCTATCGGGAAGGAGACAGTGCGGTCGGTTGCAACATTACGCTTTAATGTGGTTCCCGGACCTAAAAACTTACCGTTACCGGAACCCAGACTCTCTTTAAGCTGTACGTTAACATTGGTTGCCGTCCCGGTATTGGCATAATCCCCGGGGCTGTTTGCTGCTGGCGTTCCGGAAAAGGCAGCCGTTACCGATGTTGTGCCAAAAGGACAATCTTTTAAGATTAAATAAAAGATTTTGAATGTTGTGACGTTACCAGGCTGTGCCAGGGCGGTGGCCTGAATATTATCACCCAAATTAACATTGAGCTGTGATTGGGTGGTGTCAACGGTACAAGGTGAGGCGACGACTTTGCCGGTAATATTAATATTGACCGGTTCTGCTTCGGCAATATTTATTGCCGCTCCCAGATATAGCCCCGCCAGCGCCAGATGAATGAATCTTTTATGAATATTCATTTAGTCCCCTCCTTTTTATAACTCAGATGGCGGAGCCGTCTACTGATAAGTAATATTGAGTGTCGCGGTGGCGTTAGCGCTTCCCGCGGTCACGTTGTCTTTCGTCTGAAAATTATCCCATGCCATACCCCCCTTTTGTTGTTCGATATTGCAGGCGGCAAGCGCAGAAAATGAGCTGCATATTAGAAAAGCAGCGCTCCAGATAATTTTCTGAAATTTCATTTTGTTCATTGGTATACCTCAATACGCAACAGGTATCAGATAAAAAATTATTTTTTTGAACGGCTAAGTTATTTACTTAATGACATCGCTCGCTAATGATCTGAATATCGCTATTTTCCGGCGGCGCTTTATCCAGGGAATAGTTCACCTGACACTGCTGCTCTGCGCCTTTCCCCCATTTCACTCTTAGTTCGCCGCTGTCGGCCAGACCGGTCAGATACACCTGTCCGCCATCGCCAACGATAAACGCCTGGGCGCTTTTCTGCGCGGTATCGCTGACCGTCGCGCCAAATGGCACCGGCATTCCACCTTGCAGCAATAGCGTCATCATCACGCGCTGCCCCACGCTGGCGTTAAAGCTGGCCTGCACCACGGCTCCCCGCGTCGGCACCACGTTGCGGGTGGTCTGCATCAGCTCTACGTTATCGGGCAGCGTCAGCGTATTCAGCTGCACCTGGTTTTTACGGTAGGGCGAGGTATAAGGCACGATGGCATAGCCGCGCCAGTCGGTTTTCACCCCGCTCTGATTGCTCACGCCAACCCCGGAGGCTCCCGGTGCCTGAACCAGCGCCATGGTTTCACCCAGCGGTTGGCCGAAGGTGACGCCGCTGGCGTGCGCGACTATCCCGCCCTGTAGCCCGTAGTTCAGCCGTTGGCTGTTTTTGTCGTAAGCATATCCCGCAGTGACTTCAGCATAAGTTCCGCGATAGTCGGCGTTCAGATTGCCGCCGTTGCCCGTTCCCTGGCTGCCGTAACTCTGCTGGATGCTCCAGCTCAGGTTATTGCCCTCAAGCGTCGTACCATTGAGACCCACGGTGTGATTGGTGCTCCCTTTCTGGCTGCTACTGACGTTCCACGACGCGTGGGTATTACTCAACCAGCGATTCAGTGGAATGCTGATATTCAGTGAGAACACCTGGTCGCGCTCATAGACCTTTTCTTTGCCGGAGCCCCCGCTGCGCGACGTCGAGTTAATGTTATAGCTGTAATTAAACCCGTAACTGATGCCGTTCCAGCTATTGTTGTAACCGGCGCTCATCGACCGCAGGGTCCGGCCGCTGTTCCAGTAGTCTTCGTTTATCAGGCTAAGCGACAGCGAGCCCGCTCTTTCCCACAAATTCTGGCTCAGCGACAGTTCAGTACGGTTACGCCTGCGCTCGAAAAACGTCGGGGTGTTCCCGCCGCGCCAGGTATCCATGACTTCTGCCAGCGTGTAATAGCCATCGGTCGAGTAGCGATAACCGGCAATGGCGAAGTTAGTCCCGGTTTCGACAATATTTTTGCTGTAGCGGATCCGCCATGACTGGCCTTTCTCCTTCGGCTGGTTCTGTATCTTCGACCAGCCCTGGGTGACATCCAGCGAAAGCGCGCCAATTTCCCCCAGATTTTTACCGACGCCCAGCGCCAGCGACTGATAGTGATCCGAGAACTGGCCGCCGCCATAGAGGGTAAAACCCCGGGGCAGGCCGTAGATCAGCGTCGCCTGGCTAAACGGCGTCTTTTCCACGCTGCGGTCATACGAACGATACTGGCCGCTGGTCAATGAATATTTCAGCCGCTGTTCACGCTGGAGCACCGGCAGTGAGGCAAACGGTACGACGAGATTCTGCTCGCTGCCGTTATCTTCTTTAATCGTCACATAGAGATCCCCGCTGCCGCCGGTGGCGTACATGTCGTTGATTTCAAATGCGCCCGGTGCCACATAGCTCTGATAAATAACATACCCGTTCTGCCGGATAATCACCTGCGCGTTGGTTCGTGCAATGCCTTTGATCGCCGGTGCATAGCCCTTCATGCTGTCGGGGATCATCTCCTCGTCGGACGCCAGCTGCGCGCCGCGAAAAGGAACGCTGTCGAAAATATCGGACGGGGAGGCACTGTCTCCCAGCACCAGCTGGCTCTTCAGGACGCGAATATCACGGGACAAATAGGTATAGACGGTGTCCCAGCTGTCGCGACCGTTATTATCCCGCTGAAAAGTTGTGTAATTACGCAGCCGCCAGGGACCGATATTCATGCCGGGACGCAGGTTGGCGTACTGGGTCGTACTGTCCGTGCCGCTACGATCCCGCGCCCGGGTACTGGCGCCGTTCACGCTGTAATTAAGCAGCAGGGCGGTGATCCCATCATCCCACTGCGTTTCAGGAACGTAATCGCGTGGATTCATCACAATGGCGGCCTGCGGAATGCTCAACAGCAGTTGCTGCGCGCTAAAGCGAAACTCTGCGCGAGCCTGGGGGATCGCGTCCAGCCTGGCACACGGCGCGGCGGCATCGCCCAGATCCGGGAACAGGTCGGTTTTGACTCCCATCGCGCTAAGCTGGCTCACGCTCAGGCATGGCGACAGAAGCGCTTTCCCGTCCGGGCCGGGCTGCATGCTGAACTCCACTTCCCGGGTTTCCTGAAACTGGTTGTTGACAGAGATATCGACCCGGTAAATGCCCGGTGCCTGGCCGTTTTCCTCTTCAAATACGCTAAGATCGGTCTTTTCCTGATGCGGGTTGTCAATTTCCAGCATCAGCGGATTAAAATATTCCCTGGCGTGTGAGGCAAAAGTCGTTAAATTTAATAGTAAAAAGGGTGTCGAAAAAAGATAAATCAGCCTGCGGATATTATTGGTTTGTGGATATTTGCGCAGGTTTTTTGGGCTCCCCATCTGTATAGTCCTTCCCTGAAGGGTAAATAATTTACGCCGGATTCCTGTGCTGTTATTTATCAGAATGAAGCCCGATGAAGCTCGCCGATTCCGCCGTAATCATTAATAATTTTCCAGCTCACGCTATTACCCGCACCGCTGGGTAATTCAAAAATGGCGCTACTCTGCGGCGCAATATACCGGGCATCTTCCAGCTCTTTACCTGCAACGGTAACGCTCTGAAAATTCATATAAAATGAGGTCGGGTTACTCACCTCCAGCCGGTTGCCGCGGCGCTGCCAGGAAAGTTTATGGGTTAACACTTCCGCGGAGCCTGTTAAACCTTCAGGGCGATAGATCAGTTTGATGCGCGTCTTGACCGCGATCTGCAGCAGGTTTTTACCCTGATCTTTTTCTATCGAGGGGATACTCTTAATATTCAGCCAGTACAGCGATTCCCTATCCTGCGGTAGATTCCCGCCCGCCCGCACGACGCGCAAGACATTTTCCTGCCCGCCGTCCAGACGAAATAACGGCGGGGTGATCACAAACGGCGTTTTCTCTGCGCGATTAATTTCGGGTTCGACCCAGCTTTGCACCAGATAAGGTGCCTGGTCCGGGTTGCTCACATTAATTGAAGACTCTTTCTTACTCCCATCGTAAATTAAGCGGGTGCCACCCACAATCAGGCCAGCCTGGGCTAAACCTGAGGTTATTATTATTGCAGTCAGCAAGGTGAGAGGAATAAGTTTCATCATTAGTCATTCATTAAAAGAGTGAGGACGGACCGACAATAATCCATCGGTCCGAATAACAATTTCGTTATGCAGGTATGACGGGCTATTAATTATAAACAATGGTGAAACTTGCCATTGAATTAGCCTTGCCTGCGGTAACTGTTGTCGATGTGGCGATATAGCGCGCAATAAAATCCAGATTATTCACCACGCCGGTACCTGACGTCAGAGGGTATTGTTTGGATGCGTTATACAGCGGAATCGCGGTATTGGCATCGTCGTATAATTGAATCCCCACGCCGCCTGCCACGCCAGTTTCTGCGGTCAGGGCCAGCACGCCAGGACTCCCTGCTACCGGGGAGCCGTCAAACTTCACGGCCGCCTTGGTTGCGCTTACCGGGCAATCCGTGAGCTGCAACGTGAATTTGGTCGGTGCAGCAGTAGAGCCTGCGTTGGTAAAGGCGCTCTTACTGACCTGACCTAATGTCACCGTCAGCGGACTGGCCGGACTATTGGTGACTTTACAGGCAGCATCAATAATCTCGCCGTTAAAATTCACCTCTCCGTCAGCTGCCATCGCTGAAACTCCAGCCAGAGACGAAATCAGCACTCCCAGTGGCAGTAATTTGCTTTTCATGATCTATTCCTTGAGTATATTCAATTTATTAGTATTAATGTATTGCCAGGCAAACGGCAGCTTTTTGAAATTTATCAATAGAATATCGTCCCGTTTCCAGGCTCACAGATCTCTAATGATAATATTAATAAGAATGACATTTCCCTGCTTTTATATTTAAAACGGGTTTGTCAAACGTTATAATTTGTATGAGATTATTCTTGTACATTTCAAAATATCCGGCAACACTTTTTTGGGTGTAATTTTACACCCTGTGTGTTTTCCGCGATAAAAGGGTTATGCCAGAGGGGGGGGTAAGTCTTGGGAAAATAGCGACTGCCAGTTAACAAAACCAGAAAATATTATAAGGGTAAACATTTCATCGAAGATGAGTACGTTATTTTTCTTCGTTGATACAATAGGTTAGTACTTTAACGGAAGATGCTCGATTGTCAAAAGGATGCCGTTTTCAATGCTGATATAGCCCCCCTTTTTAAGCTGGGCGAGGATTTTCATAATGCTGCTACGTGAAAGGCTGGTTTTCTGCTGGATATACTGCGCGGCAGAAACATCATGTCTGTATTCCGCTGGTTCACTCATCAACTCCTGTAACTGAACGCGGACAATTTCATAGGCACAGGTGGCCATGAGCCTGGTATTTATCGTATACAGTCGTGAGGTGACTCTGAGGCTATGGCAGGCCAGCAGCCTCCAGAGATTGTGTTCGGTGACGAACTGGTTGACCTTATCGGTACGGGTAACGGCGATCTCAGAGGTACTGTGGGTCTGAATAAACATCCCCGCCTCGGCGTAAAGTGTTCCACTGAGACCCATGATCCCTGGCACATACAGCGTGCCCAGCAGAATTTCACTCGTCTGATGATAGACGTTGCACACGCCGCTTCGTACCAGATAGCAGTACGCAACGCCATTATTATAAAGATATAACCGGGTGTTGGGAGGATACATAGCAAAAGTCGCCAGAGGAGCCAGGCTTTCCAGCAGTTCGGCGGTAGCGGAGAGGTTCAGACTGCGATCCGGATGTTCGGTATCCATAACATACTCCTCATGTTGATTGACGCTCACTTAAAATTTGACTCAGAATTATCCGATAGATCTTAATCTTATTTCTTTTTAAATCAATATCTTCAAAGTAATATTTAATTTTGTTTATATAACAAAATAATTCTGATAAATAATTTATGGTTTTATTACTTATTTCCTTTTACTAAAATGGCTGTAATATCAAACTGGATGATTTTTAAGAAGAATGAATTCAGTACCCATAATAGTATTATGGATATTTATGCAAGTTATTTATGGGTGTAATTTTACACCCATAAATAACTTTTAAAAATCTAAAACAATTATCATAATTATCGTTTATGTGAGGGGAGTGCGTTAGGGGGATGTTCATAAGCCTATGGAGGGATTTATTTGTGAATAATAAAAAAAGAGCCACCTCAATAAGTTACAGCATCAGACACAAAAAGCCTCTGGCTGATATCAATCAACTGATAAGCATTCTTACACCTTTTGCCAATAAGCTGACGATCGCCAATAAGCAGTCACTTAAATTTAGAGTGGATGGGCAGCATAAATGTTTTTTACTTCATCAAGGTAACATTACGCTTTATCGCCATGCCGACGGTATTGCCTTAAACTCAGAATCAGCTCCCTACATATTTGGCTTAAGTACGCAGTTGCTGGAGCATGATTATTTCTATATTAGAACGAATGAGACTTCTGATATTAGCGTTCTTTCTATTGACGATGCCAACCGGATTATCGACAGGAGTAACCTGTGGAAAGGCGTAGCCGCGCTATTAATTTATAGTGCGACAAGAATGTTCGATCACTGCACGAAGATCTCGGCATTATCTTCTTATGAGATTATATGCTATCAGCTCTATGAACTGATGGATGAAACAGAAGAGGTGAGAAATAATGTCAGCATTGTTTCTTATATTTTAAGCCGTACCTTTCTGTCGCGCAGCAGCATCATGAAGATACTGGCTCAGCTGAAGACCGGAAATTATATCGAGACTGAAAAAGGCCTGCTCAGAGCGATAAATAACATACCTTCAAAATATTAAATCATCACCGCTGGCGACAGCACCTGAAGCCACAGAGGCGCGGCGGCTCCCGTACATGACCTGATGACCGAAATCTGCGATACTTATGCTTTATCCCCCTCACAGAGATGACTATGCAGTACCCGATTAACGAGATGTTCCAGACCCTGCAAGGTGAGGGTTACTTTACCGGCGTCCCCGCCATTTTTATTCGTTTACAGGGATGCCCGGTTGGCTGTGCCTGGTGCGATACCAAACACACCTGGGATAAGCTTGAGGATCGGGAAGTCTCCCTGTACAGCATCCTGGCTAAGACCAAAGAGAGCGATAAATGGGGCGCGGCGAGCAGCGAGGATCTGCTGGCGGTCATTGTGCGTCAGGGCTATACCGCCCGTCACGTGGTGATAACCGGTGGCGAGCCCTGCATTCATGACCTGATGCCGCTGACAGACCTGCTGGAAAAGAACGGCTTTAGCTGCCAGATTGAAACCAGCGGTACCCACGAAGTGCGCTGTACGCCGAATACCTGGGTGACCGTATCGCCGAAGGTGAATATGCGCGGCGGTTATGATGTGCTGTCGCAGGCGTTGGAGCGTGCGAATGAAATCAAACATCCGGTTGGTCGCGTTCGCGATATTGAAGCGCTGGATGAACTGCTGGCTACGTTGAGCGACGACAAACCGCGTATCATCGCCTTACAGCCAATCAGCCAGAAAGAAGATGCCACGCGTTTGTGTATTGATACCTGTATTGCGCGTAACTGGCGTCTGTCGATGCAGACCCATAAATATCTGAATATTGCCTGATGATAATGGGGTTATCGGCCTGCATTGAGTGCTACATGCAGGCCGGACAACCTTATGCGTTAGACCAGCTCTGAATCGAATTAACGTTATCCAGGCCGCCATGCAACACTTCATACGACTTTTTCAGGATCACATCGGTGTGCTGGGTTAAATCGCGGAAAATCCCTTTGTTCAGCGCGTCATAGCGTCTGGCGTTGCTTTCTATTGGTGTGAATACATCTTTCACCCGAACCATTTTTTCTATCGCGGTCTCATAGTTCGGATAGAGACCAAGCCCTACCGCCGTGTTAATGGCCGCGCCCAGGCTGGCGCAACCGTTAATGGCATTCCGTCTTGCTGGAAGATTGAACACGTCGGCAAAAATTTGCATGAATAGATCGCTGTTTGAACCACCGCCCGTAATGATCACTTGTTTAGCGAAGTGATTCATTTCATTACACATATTGTCGTAATTGTTTTTCAGCGTCAGCGCAACGCTTTCCAGAATAGAGCGGTAAATCCATGCGTAGTCCATGCTGGAGTCAAAGCCAATCATGATCCCACGTTTGAACGGTTCCCAGGGATTGGTCAGCCAGTCCAGGACGGTCATCAGGCCATTACAGCCTGGCGGTACGCTGGCCGCTTTCTTATTCAGCAAATCTTCCGGCGACAGATCCTGCGCTTTCGCATCCTGGATCAGCGATTCCCCCAACATATCCCGCAGCCAGCTGACCGTCCACATCCCTTTACGAATGCCATAGCCTTCGTAGAGCAGGGTTTGCGGAATTGAAGACATAATCGGCCAGTAAGCGACCGGATCTTTGGGCAGGGCTTTGCCGTTCATCATCAGGGCGATATAGGTGCCTAATGAGATAACCGCCGTTTCGTCGTCCAGCAATCCTGCGCCCAGGGCTTCTACCGGTTTATCGCAGGTGGTGCAAACAACCGGTAATCCGGCGGGGAAGCTTGTTGCCTTCGCCGCAGCGTCGGTCAGGTGTCCGAGCACGGTTCCCGGCATCTGTACCTCAAACAGCATCCTGCGCGGGATATTGAATTTCTTCACCACCTCAGCGTCGTCGCTCCATGACCAGGTTTTGTAATCCACCGGCCACTGACCAAAGTAGTTGGCGATATTGTCTTTAAATTCACCGGTTAAGCGATGTGACAAATAACCCGAAAATGAGGTGACGTAAGCCACATCAGGATTGGCGTGCTCATAGGGGCGGGTGACGCGCGCGTCCTGCCAGCTAATCAATGGGGCAGCGGGCGTGCCGTCGGCCTTGAGCAATGCGCGACAGCAGCGAATGGAGCCCAGACCAATCCCGACAATGTCTTTTTTGTCTCCTGCGAACTGGCTCATTAAATCCCTGGCGGCAAAACACAACGACGTCCATAAATCGTCATCGGGATGTTCCGCCGTATCGGCGTCAGGGGTAAACATGGGTTGCAGGAGCCCTTTTCCTTCACACACCACGTTCCCTTCCAGATCGTACATCACAACCTTGGTACTCTGACTTCCACCATCAATTCCAATGATGTATTTCTTTGACATTGTCATTCTCCTTTAATTTTCCATCTTCACTCGCCGGAGGTTTCCGCGGCCAGTGATGTCATCTTTTCCGGTGCGGCGTTATTGGTGCGAATTTTGCGAAACAATAAGAACGTGAAGAGGATGACCATGCACAGCGCCGCCAGCCCCATCAGCCACATATTGCGATAGGCTTGTGCCGCCGGGAGCGTATCCTGCCAGTGGCCGACAATCGGATAGACGAACACGTCGGGCAGAAAACCGATCACCGAGCAGATCCCTACTGTGGTTCCCATGATGTAAGAAGGGGTTCTGGCCTCGCCGGGACAGGCCCAGTAAAGCCCGCGCGAGGCGTAGCAGGTGAAGCCCAGCAGCAGAATCAGGCCGATCCCCATAACCACGGACTGCGGATTTGAGTTCGTCACCAGCAGGGCAATCAGCGCAGCGGCGCCGACAATTGAAAGCAGTTGCACCACGCGCGTTGGCGACTTAATTTTGCTGTAGGTGGTGATGATACCGCCCAGCGGCCCACAGATAGCCCGGAAGATCTTGTTGATGACGATCCCCATGTAGCTCGCCGCGACCAGCGACATGCCGTACATTTCAGTCAGATAGTTGGTGGAGTAGCTGAGAATGGCGTAGATCGTAAAGACGCCAAAAATAACCATGCTGCAATACCAGGTGGTGCTGATACGCAGCACGGCGATGATATCTTTGAGCTGAAACGCCTGCTTATCTTCTTTCGCACCGTGGCTGCGGCTGTTGCCATCGTTCACGAAGAACCAGCACAAAATTCCCAACAGGATGTAAACCACGCTATAAATCAGGATCACGGCCTTCAGGCTGTTGCTGTCATCCGGTGCGAAGCGAGAAAAGACCCACATGGTAAATACCGCCAGCGACATGACGCCGACGCCGCGCAGGCCTTCCATCCAGCCCATGATTTTCCCTTGTTCACTGTGATCCCCCAGCAGCGAGGCGGCTTTAATTGATACCGACCACAGCATCAGGATTGTCGTGATGGCAAAGGCGACCTGAATACAGAGCATGACCCACAGCGGTGGATAGGTCATCATCAGCAGACCGAGCAAGCCGGTAATTATCATGGCTGAGGTGATCATTTTGCGATGGGAGAATTTATCGGCAATAACGCCGCTGGGCGCATACAGAATAATAGCGGCAACGCCAAAGGTACTCATTATTAATCCAATTTCGGTATTGCTAAATCCCATGAATTTTGCCATGGGAATTTGATAGATATAACGTAAATAGGCTAAATCAAAACTAACGCCACCGCTGAAACTAATAATGGCGAGTGTTATCCAACGGTGATATGAGGATTGTTGCATATCGGGCTCTCATTTTATGCAGACAAAAAAAAGAGAAAAGTAAACCGCCCTTTCAGGTGGATTACTTTTCTCAGGTCTCTAGTAATTGCGCTTAGAAATAACATGGAAGTGTGGGTTATAGTGTGAGAATAATCACGCTTCTTGTTTTTAGTCATCAATACAAAATGAACAAAACATCTGTGATTTTGATCACGTTAGATATTTTCTCGTTATGCTAAAAATTCATTCCAGTTACCAGAGATAATGAGAAAGGTGACTTCCCCCTGGCGGGGGAAGTTGCCTTTCTTTTTTTTTGCCTAAAGGAATTTGGAGCCAGCTATGTCAATCGAATCTCTCAATGCATTCTCAATGAATTTTTTCTCCCTGAAAGGGAAAACGGCGATCGTAACGGGTGGCAACAGCGGTCTGGGTCAGGCTTTTGCGATGGCGTTGGCGAAAGCCGGGGCGAATCTGTTTATCCCAAGTTTTGTAAAAGATAATGGTGAAACGAAGGAAATCATTGAGAAACAGGGTGTTGAAGTTGAATTCATGCAGGTGGATATCACCGAGAAAGGTGCCCCGCAGAAGATTATTGCCGCCTGCTGCGAGCGTTTTGGCACCGTTGATATTCTGGTGAACAACGCCGGAATTTGTAAGCTGAATAAGGTATTGGACTTTGGTCGTGCGGACTGGGATCCGATGATTGACGTCAACCTAACGGCAGCGTTTGAACTGAGCTACGAAGCGGCAAAAATTATGATTCCGCAAAACAGCGGTAAAATTATAAATATCTGTTCTTTGTTCTCTTATCTTGGCGGACAGTGGTCTCCGGCTTATTCAGCAACCAAACATGCGCTTGCCGGTTTTACCAAGGCGTATTGCGATGAATTGGGGCAATATAATATTCAGGTTAACGGTATCGCACCGGGATATTATGCAACGGATATTACGCTGGCTACGCGCAGCAATCCGGAAACAAATCAGCGCGTATTGGATCATATCCCGGCTAATCGTTGGGGCGATACCCAGGATTTAATGGGGGCTGCGATATTCCTTGCTAGTCAGGCTTCTAATTATGTTAACGGTCATTTACTGGTCGTCGATGGCGGTTATTTAGTTCGCTAATATCTACCTATAGTTTCTGTATTATTAATTGTTCTGCTAATTATCAGGAAGGAATAGCTATGCCTTTATCTCGCGAAGCGATTGTTGACCAGTTAAAAGAAATTGTTGGGTCCGAACGCGTAATTACCGATGAAACGGTATTAAAGAAAAACAGTATTGACCGCTTTCGTAAATATGCCGACATTCACGGTATTTATACACTACCCATTCCGGCGGCAGTGGTAAAACTCGGTTCGACAGACCAGGTTTCCCGCGTTCTGGCGTTTATGAACCACCATAAAATCAATGGAGTTCCGCGTACCGGCGCATCCGCGACGGAAGGGGGGCTGGAAACGGTGGTTAAAGACTCCGTGGTGCTGGACGGGGCAGGGATGAACCAGATCCTGAGCATTGATATTGAAAATATGCAGGCGACCGCTCAATGCGGCGTTCCGCTTGAGATTCTGGAAAATGCATTGCGCGAAAAAGGATATACCACCGGGCATTCGCCGCAGTCTAAGCCGCTGGCGCAGATGGGCGGCCTGGTTGCAACCCGCAGCATCGGGCAGTTCTCCACTCTTTACGGTGCCATTGAAGATATGGTCGTGGGGCTGGAGGCGGTGTTGCCGGACGGCACGGTAACCCGCATCAAGAACGTGCCACGCCGGGCTGCCGGGCCGGACATTCGCCACATCATCATTGGGAACGAAGGCGCGCTGTGCTATATCACTGAAGTGACGGTGAAAATCTTCAAGTTCACGCCGGAAAATAACCTTTTTTACGGCTACATTCTGGACGATATGAAAATCGGTTTCGATATCCTGCGTGAAGTGATGGTGGAAGGCTACCGTCCTTCGATTGCACGCCTGTATGACGCCGAGGATGGCACCCAGCACTTCACTCATTTTGCTGACGGGAAATGCGTGCTGATCTTCATGGCTGAGGGCAATCCGCGAATGGCGCAAGCCACTGGCGAGGGCATTGCGGAGATCGTCGCGCGTTATCCACAGTGTAAGCGTGTGGACAGCAAGCTGATTGAGAGCTGGTTTAACCATCTGAACTGGGGCCCGGAAAAAGTGGCTGCTGAACGCGTACAGATCCTGAAAACCGGCAATATGGGCTTTACGACGGAAGTTTCCGGCAGCTGGAGCTGCATCCATCAAATTTACGAAAACGTGATCCATCGTATCCGCACTGAATTCCCACACGCGGATGACATCACCATGCTGGGCGGTCACTCTTCCCATAGTTATATCAACGGTACCAACATGTACTTTGTGTATGACTACAACGTGGTGGACTGCAAGCCGGAAGAGGAGATTGATAAGTACCACAACCCGCTTAACAAGATTATTTGCGAAGAGACGATCCGTCTTGGCGGCTCAATGGTGCATCACCACGGCATCGGCAAGCATCGTGTTCACTGGAGCAAGCTGGAACATGGCAGCGCGTGGCCGCTGCTGGAAGGTCTGAAACGTCAGTTTGATCCAAACGGCATTATGAACACGGGAACGATCTACCCGATTGAGAAATAAACATCAGCTGGCTTCCTGACCGGGAAGCCACAATTTTACCGGACAGGGGTAGAAATGAACACTTCACCGGTGCGAATGGACGATTTACCGCTTAACGGTTTTCACTGTCGTATTGCCGCCTTGACCTTTGGTGCTCACCTTACCGACGGCTATGTTCTTGGCGTTGTCGGCTATGCCATTATTCAGTTAACACCTGCCATGCAGCTCACGCCGTTTATGACCGGGATGATTGGCGGCTCGGCGCTGCTCGGGTTGTTTCTCGGTAGTCTGGTGTTGGGCTGGATTTCAGACCACATTGGTCGACAGAAGATCTTCACTTTCAGCTTTGTGCTGATCACTATCGCCTCTTTTTTACAGCTTTTCGCCACTTCGCCAGAGCAGCTCATTGTGTTACGTATTCTGATTGGGATTGGGCTGGGAGGCGATTATTCCGTAGGGCACACTCTGTTGGCCGAATTTTCTCCACGACGACATCGGGGAGTGTTGCTGGGGGCTTTTAGCGTGGTATGGACCATCGGCTATGTGCTGGCAAGCCTGGCGGGGCACTATTTTATTACCGAAAGCCCGGATGCCTGGCGCTGGCTGCTGGCGTCGGCGGCGCTGCCCGCACTATTGATTACCCTGCTTCGCTGGGGGACGCCGGAATCGCCTCGCTGGCTGCTGCGCCAGGGGCGTTTCGCGGAAGCCCACGCTATTGTTCACCGCTATCTTGGGCCGCACGTATTGCTCGGCGACGAGGTTTCTGCGGCCTCCGGAAAGCACATCAAAACGCTCTTTTCCCCTCTCTACTGGCGGCGAACCGCGTTTAACAGCGTGTTTTTTGTTTGTCTGGTGATCCCCTGGTTTGTTATCTACACCTGGCTGCCTACCATTGCCGGGACCCTCGGCCTGGAGGATGCGCTCACCGCCAGCCTGCTGCTGAATGCGTTGTTAATCGTTGGCGCACTGCTGGGGCTGGTATTAACACATCTGCTGGCGCACCGCCGGTTTCTGCTTGGGAGTTTTTTTCTGTTGGCTGCCACGCTGGTGGTGATGGCTTTTCTGCCATCTGGTAGCTCGTTGACGCTGCTGCTTTTTGTCCTGTTCAGCACCACAATTTCTGCGGTCAGTAATCTGGTAGGGATCCTGCCTGCTGAAAGCTTCCCGACGGATATCCGTTCGCTGGGCGTGGGTTTTGCGACGTCGATGAGCAGATTGGGCGCAGCAATCAGCACCGGCCTGCTGCCCTGGACGCTGGCGCAATGGGGGATGCAGGTCACGCTGCTGCTGCTGGCTGGCGTGCTCCTCATTGGATTTGTGGTGACCTGGCTATGGGCACCGGAAACGAAGGCATTGCCGCTGGTGGCGGCCGGAAGCGTGGAGAAAAGACAGGGAGGAGCACATGAACATTCTGTTCGCGTTTAAGGCCGAACCAGACTCCGGCATGTTGGCGGAAAAAGACTGGCTGGCGGCGACGGAAGATACCCGTGGCCCGGACACCGCGCTGCTGCGCTGTTCTCCTGGTGCCGATGAGCAGGCGGCTGCGGCATTACTGCTGGCGCAACGTCGTGAAGGTTGTGATATGACGTTAACCGCGCTAAGCATTAGCGATGAGCGTGCTATTCATTGGTTGCGCTATTTTGCCGCGCTGGGTTTTGATAAGCCGGTGTTGCTGGAAACGACGGCGGATCTGCGCTTTGCGCCGGAATTCATTGCCCGGCAAATAACTGACTGGCAGCGTCATCACAGTGCGGATTTGATTATCACCGGCTGTCAGAGTAGCGAAGGGCAGAACGGGCAAACGCCATTTCTGATGGCTGAAATGTTGGCCTGGCCCTGCTTTACCCAGGTGGAGCGTTTTACGCTGACGCCGCCTTTTGTTGTTGTCGAGCAACGAACGGCGACCGGGTTGCGCCGCTGCCGGGTGCGGCTTCCGGCTGTAATTGCCGTCAGGCAATGTGGTGAAGTTGCGCTTCCCGTCCCCGGAATGCGTCAGCGTCTGGCGGCGGCAAAAGCGGCAATTTTACGTCAGCCTGCGTCCAGTGATGAAACTCCGAACGTGCAATGTCAGAAGCTGGCGCGACCGGCGCAGCGGCGCAGCGCCACGCTTATCGACGGCGCGACGGCGCAGGAAAAAGCGCGGATATTGTGGAATGATTATTTGCGCCAGAGGATGCAGCCATGAAGATCGTTGTGATTACGGAATCGGGTGAATGCGCTGCACTGGCAGGCTGGATTGCAGAAAACGCGCTTAATGCAGCAGAACTGGAACGCTGGACGCTCGACCCGATGCCGGACGTGGCGGAGCAGGTGCTGGACGCGCTGGCGGCGCAGTGGTTGCTGACGCCAGCCGACATCCTGATTTTTCCGGCGGGTGCGCTGGGGGATGAGCTTGCGACGCGGCTGGCCTGGCGTCTGCATGGCGGCAGCGTTTGCCAGGTGCAGACGCTGGATGCGCAACAGGGGCTGGTGACGAAATCCCACTGGGGGAATGCGCTGACTGCCCGGCTACAAATCACCGCGCGTCCCTTGTGCCTTTCACTGGCGCGACAACCGGAAACGAGCGCGTCGGGCAATGTGTTGCCAGCGATGGTGGAGCGCCGGATTGCCCCTACCACACCTCCGGGCTGGCTGGATAGCGTAGAAAGCATCGACCGTGTTACAGCTCATCCTTTGTTGCAGGCCGGGCGTGTGCTGGTGGTAGGGCAGGGAAGAAGTGACGCCGATGCCGAAAAAATTACCGCTCTTGGTAAGGAGTTTGGTGCCGAAGTGGGATACAGCCGTGCACGGGTGATGAATGGCGGCTTTGATGCTGAGCGCGTGATAGGGATATCGGGACATCTGCTTGCGCCGGATGTCTGCATTGTGGCGGGAGCGTCCGGCGCGGCGGCGCTAATGGCTGGGGTTCGTCAGAGCAGGTTTGTGGTGGCGATAAACAGTGACGCCAGAGCGCCGGTCTTTTCACAGGCGGATGTCGGCATTGTGGATGACTGGCTGCCGGTGCTGGAGGCGTTGGCAGCCATCGCAGAAAATTAATCCAGGGGGAGGCCGGATCAGGTGTTTACACCGCTATCCGGCGGCTCGGGTTAATGCAGCTTTTTCGCTAACGTCCAGACGTCGGTGTTGGTAGTTGAAAGCGCCGCCACACCGGCTTTCATCGCATTGCGGGCGTCCTCTTCATCGCAAACCAGACCACCGGCAATCAACGGCTGGCGTATTTTTTCCGTCACCCATCCCAGCACTTTCGGCATGCATCCCGGTAGTATCTCAATACAGTCCGGGTTTGACTGTGCGACCTGCTTATCAATGTTGTGAAAGGAGATGGAGTCGACGATAAACAGGCGATGAATACAGAAAAAGCCCTCTGCCCGCGCCGCTTTCAGCATCGACGCTTTGGTACTGATGATGCCGTCGGCCTCGGTGACCAGCTTCAGAAACTGGATCACCACCTCTTTATTAGACGCGCCCTCCAGCAGATCAACGTGGATAAATGCGTATTTACCGGCAGTTTTAATCTTCTTCACGATATGGCTGATGGTGCAGATATTGCCGTACAAAACAGAGATGAACTGGCATTCGGAATCGATGGCTAATTGCAGACTGGCGTTGTCTTTCACCGCGGCAATGACCGGATTCTGGCGGAGCAGGTGTAACAGGGGCATAAATTATCCTATTAAATTATCCAAATCGGTAAGTGATGCCAAAGCCGGACGCGGGGTAGCGCCACTGTTGCAGCGTTTTTTCATCACACAGCAGTCGACAGGTGCCACACTCCAGGCAGCCGCGAAAGTTGACCCGTAGCTCACCTTCCGCCGTAAGAGAAAACAGTCCGGCGGGGCAGGATGCGATCAACCGTTCTGCCGTTTTGCTGTCAACAACGGTCGCAGGAACGATATGTGAAATGTCGGCGGGACGCCAGACGTTACGGGCTACAGACATCGTAAGCTCCTGATGATATCGCCTGCCAGATGACGCAGGCCGTGACGACGAAACTGACGCCAGACAATCTGGCGCAGCGGGGCTACCGGGCGGTCGCCCTGATGCCAGATTTCACGGGAAATAGCCTCCATCAACATGGGCCATTGGCGATACCATCCGGGGCGCTGGAGCAACGCCGGAACATCCCGGTAACGTTGCAGAACGTCCCACAGCAGGCTGTGCTGGATGTCGTGGTGATAAGCCGGAAACAGATTTTGCGGCTCGCGTTTCCGGCAGGCGTTAATCAATGTTTGCGCCGCAGCCTGAGCACCAATGAGCGCCATATCCATGCCGCGAACGGAGAAACCAGTATTCACACAACTGCGCAGCGCATCACCCACCAGCAGCCAGCCGTCTCCGGCGTACTGTACGGGCAGGCTGTGCAGGCCGCCTTCTGGTACCAGATGTGCGCCATATTCCAGCGTTTCACTGCCCCTGAGGAGCGGATGTAACGCCGGATGCGTCTTGAGCCGCTCCAGCAGTTCAGCCGCCGGGACATCGCTCTGTGCCAAAGAGGAGAGCGGACAAACCACGCCCAGAGAGAGCGTATCTTGATTGGTATAGAGAAACGCGCCGCCGGGAAGCTCGCCACAAATATTGCCACTAAACAGCATTGCCGCGCCTTCGTCATTGGATAAGCGGAAACGTTCCTCAAGTAACGATTTATCCAGCGCCAAAGTCTCTTTAATGCCTAATGCCATTGCGGCTGTCGAGGGACGCGGCAGGAATCCATAACGCTCTGCCAGCACGCTGTTTGCTCCTTCCGCCAGTACCACATAACGGGCGTACAGCGTCTCGTTATCGGCAATAACGCCGCAGACTCTGCCCTCTTCGATATGGAGCGCCTCGACCGTCACACCGCTGATAAACTGTACGCCTTCGGCCTCGGCCTGGGCGACAAACCACGGGTCGAAGCGGGCGCGCAGCAGGCTCCATGAGTCTCCCTCCGGTTGCAGGCTGGAGTACGTCGTTGCGCCATCGCGAGTCAACAGCGAGAGATTTTCCTGGGTAATTCGGCGTTCAAGTGGGGCTGAATGTTGGAAGTGGGGAAGAAGTTCACCGAGCGCGTGAGTATACAGACGCCCGCCGGAAAGGTTTTTACTGCCGGGAAGCTCGCCGCGTTCAATAAGCAAAACTGACAGTCCTGCTCGCACGCAGCGTAAAGCACAAGCGGTGCCCGCTATCCCTGCACCGATAATAATAATATCGAAATCGTCAGACATGTTGTGCTCCAGATATCCAGAGCACATAACCCTAACAGAGTGTTAGTTAAGGAAAATTGACCGTCGCCACAGACGATACAATCATTCCCCGCGATACACGCAGCCTGCTGTGCAGGTCTCTTTCACCATTACGGCACTCAGCAGAGGGACAACCGGTTTAACCTGATCCCAAATCCATTTGGCCAGAACTTCACTGGTTGGGTTTTCTAAGCCAGGAATATCGTTCAGATAGTAGTGATCGAGTCTGTTGTAAGTTGGCTTAAACGCGGCTTTTAACTCAGAAAAATCCATGATCCAACCGGTATGCGGATCGACTTCACCGGTAATTTCAAGACGCACCATAAATGAGTGACCATGCAGGCGGCCACACTTATGCCCTTCCGGTACATGCGGCAGGCGGTGAGCGGCTTCGAAGGTGAAATCTTTAAACAAGGTGGTGGACATTTTTTACTCTCAAGAATGCGAAAAACCGCCGTAGGGTACCGTAAAGAGCGAATTTTATCATTAGTTAAAAGGGCGCTGAGTATCAGAACGACCTATTCATGATGGCAGTATTTAATAATTATTGATATATCATATAGTTATCCAATCTGTTTTGCTGTTAATAACTATAACTAAAACAGGTTAGTTCATTTGGTTATTTGTTATTTCTATCCCTTCTTTAATTGTTACTATCCCCGCCGCTAACCTTATCTTCAGTTTGGGTTTTATTGCTGAAATCCGCTTTGCTTACTGGAACATGACAACGCATGACGACACAGGCCCCACCTTCCGCTCTGCTACCGCTAAACCCGGAGCAACTGGCACGCCTTCAGGCGGCCACGACCGATTTCACTCCCGCACAGCTTGCGTGGGTTTCTGGCTATTTTTGGGGCGTGCTGAATCAGCAGCCAGGCAGCAATGCGGCGACTCCTGCGCCTGCTGCTGAAATGCCTGGCATTACGCTTATCTCCGCCTCGCAAACCGGTAATGCGCGTCGTTTGGCGGAAGCCCTGCGCGATGATCTGATCGCTGCAAAGCTCAACGTCACTCTCATCAATGCTGGCGACTATAAATTCAAACAAATCGCCAATGAGAAATTGCTGATCGTAGTGGCGTCGACGCAAGGGGAAGGTGAACCGGCGGAAGAAGCCGTAGCGTTGCATAAATTCCTGTTCTCGAAAAAAGCGCCGAAGCTCGATAACACCGCTTTTGCCGTGTTTGGTCTTGGTGACACTTCTTACGAGTTTTTCTGTCAGTCAGGAAAAGACTTCGATGCAAAACTGGCCGAGCTGGGCGGTGAACGCTTGCTTGACCGCGTGGATGCCGACGTCGAATACCAGGGCGCGGCAGCCGAATGGCGTGCCCGTCTGGTTGATGTCCTGAAAGCGCGTGCCCCTGCGGCATCGTCTGTGCAAGTTGCTGCGAGCGGTGCGGTAAACGAAGTACACACCAGTCCGTACACCAAAGAAGCGCCGCTGACGGCGTCGCTTGCGGTGAATCAGAAAATCACCGGTCGCGACTCGGAAAAAGATGTACGCCATATTGAAATCGATCTCGGCGATTCCGGCCTGCGCTACCAGCCGGGCGATGCCTTAGGAGTCTGGTATCAGAACGATCCTGAGCTGGTCAAAGAGCTGGTTGAATTGCTGTGGCTGAAAGGAGATGAACCGGTCACGGTTGACGGCAAAACCCTGTCGCTCACCGAAGCGCTGCAGTGGCATTTCGAGCTGACGGTTAACACCGGCAATATCGTCGAGAACTATGCCACTTTAACCCGTAGCGACTCTCTGCTGCCGCTGGTGGGCGACAAAGCGCAATTGCAGCATTACGCCGCAACCACGCCAATCGTCGATATGGTGCGCTTCTCCCCAGCGCAACTGGACGCCCAAACGTTGGTTGATCTTCTGCGCCCGCTGACGCCGCGTTTGTATTCTATTGCCTCTTCCCAGGCGGAAGTGGAAAGCGAAGTGCACGTCACCGTGGGCGTGGTGCGTTATGACATTGAAGGTCGTGCCCGTGCTGGTGGCGCGTCCAGTTTCCTCGCCGATCGCGTGGAAGAAGAGGGTGAAGTGCGCGTGTTCATCGAACACAACGATAACTTCCGCCTGCCGGCTAACCCGCAGACACCGGTGATTATGATTGGACCGGGCACGGGGATTGCGCCGTTCCGTGCATTCATGCAGCAGCGTGCGGCTGACGGAGCCGAAGGCAAAAACTGGCTGTTTTTTGGCAACCCACACTTTACCGAAGATTTCCTGTACCAGGTGGAATGGCAGCGTTACGTCAAAGAGGGCGTACTGAGCCGCATCGATCTCGCCTGGTCCCGTGACCAGAAAGAAAAAATATACGTACAAGATAAACTGCGCCAACAAGGTGCGGAACTGTGGCGCTGGATAAACGACGGTGCCCACATTTATGTCTGCGGCGACGCCAATCGCATGGCGAAAGACGTTGAGCAGGCTTTGTTGGAAGTGATTGCCGAATTCGGTGCTATGGATATCGAAGCGGCGGATGAATTTTTAAGTGAGCTGCGCATTGAGCGCCGTTATCAGCGAGATGTCTACTAATGAGCGAAAAATACCCAGGACCATTGGTGGTCGAAGGCAAGCTGTCCGACGCTGAGCGTATGAAGCTGGAAAGCAACTATCTGCGCGGAACTATTGCCGAAGATTTAAACGACGGCCTGACCGGCGGCTTCAAAGGCGATAACTTCCTGCTGATCCGTTTTCACGGTATGTACCAGCAGGATGACCGCGATATC
This sequence comes from Citrobacter braakii, assembly GCF_002075345.1. GTDB lineage: Bacteria > Pseudomonadota > Gammaproteobacteria > Enterobacterales > Enterobacteriaceae > Citrobacter > Citrobacter braakii. Next base: position 203,706 of record NZ_NAEW01000004.1, on the reverse strand, counting down.
CGCGCCGAACGAGCCGAGCAAAAGCTGGAACCGCGTCACGCGATGCTGCTGCGCTGCCGTCTGCCGGGTGGGGTGATCACCACCAAACAGTGGCAGGCGATCGACACGTTCGCCCATGACAACACGATTTATGGCAGCATTCGTCTGACCAACCGTCAGACCTTCCAGTTTCACGGCATTCTGAAGAAGAACGTTAAGCCGGTACACCAGATGCTGCATTCGGTCGGGCTGGACGCGCTGGCGACCGCCAACGACATGAACCGTAACGTTCTGTGTACTTCTAACCCGTACGAGTCTGAGCTGCACGCCCAAGCCTATGAATGGGCGAAGAAGATCTCCGAACATCTGCTGCCGCGTACTCGCGCCTATGCAGAAATTTGGCTGGATCAGGAGAAGGTAGCGACCACCGACGAAGAGCCGATCCTCGGTCAAACCTATCTGCCGCGTAAGTTTAAAACCACGGTCGTAATCCCACCGCAGAACGACATCGATCTGCACGCCAACGATATGAACTTCGTGGCGATTGCCGAAAACGGCAAGCTGGTGGGCTTTAACCTGCTGGTCGGCGGTGGTTTGTCGATTGAGCACGGCAATAAGAAAACCTACGCCCGCACCGCGAGCGAGTTCGGCTATCTGCCGCTGGAGCACACCCTGGCGGTAGCAGAAGCTGTGGTGACAACGCAGCGCGACTGGGGTAACCGTACCGATCGTAAAAACGCCAAAACTAAATACACGCTTGAACGCGTTGGTATCGACACGTTCAAAAAGGAAGTGGAGCGTCGTGCGGGTATTAAATTTGAGCCGATCCGCCCGTACGAGTTCACCGGTCGCGGCGATCGTATTGGATGGGTAAAAGGGATCGACAATAACTGGCACCTGACGCTGTTTATTGAAAACGGCCGTATCCTGGATTATCCGGGCCGTCCGCTGAAAACCGGCCTGCTGGAGATCGCGAAGATCCACAAAGGGGATTTCCGCATCACCGCCAACCAGAACCTGATCATTGCTGGTGTGCCGGAAAGCCAAAAAGCGAAGATCGAGAAGCTGGCGCGCGATCACGGATTGATGAATGCGGTGAAGCCGCAGCGTGAAAACTCGATGGCCTGCGTGTCGTTCCCGACCTGTCCGCTGGCGATGGCGGAGGCCGAACGTTTCCTGCCATCGTTCACTGATAAAGTGGAAGCTATTCTCGAAAAACACGGCATTCCTGACGAGCATATCGTGATGCGCGTTACAGGCTGCCCGAACGGCTGCGGCCGCGCGATGCTGGCGGAACTGGGCCTGGTGGGTAAAGCCCCGGGGCGCTACAACGTACACCTTGGCGGTAACCGCATGGGCACGCGCATTCCGCGTATGTATCGCGAAAATATTACGGAATCGGAAATTCTCGACTCCGTTGACGAACTGGTTGGGCGCTGGGCGAAAGAGCGCGAAGCGGGTGAAGGCTTCGGTGATTTTACGGTGCGTGCGGGCATCATTCGCCCGGTGCTCGATCCCGCCCGGGATTTCTGGGAATAACATCCGATTACCCGATGGCGCTACGCGTAGGCCTGATAAGCGCAGCGCCATCAGGCAAGGTAAACAGCGAGGTATTTATGTCCAAACTCGATCTCAACGCGTTGAACGCGCTGCCGAAAGTTGAACGCGTTATGGCGTTGGTACAAACCAACGACCAACTGGAAAAATTGAGCGCAGAGGATCGTGTGGCGTGGGCGCTGGAGAATCTGCCAGGCGAATACGTGCTCTCATCGAGCTTTGGTATCCAGGCGGCAGTAAGCCTGCACCTGGTGAATCAGGTTCACCCGGATATCCCGGTGATCCTCACCGATACCGGCTATTTGTTCCCGGAAACCTACCAGTTTATTGATGAGTTAACGGACAAGCTCAAGCTTAATCTGCAAGTCTACCGGGCGAAGGAGAGCGCGGCCTGGCAGGAAGCGCGCTACGGCAAACTGTGGGAGCAGGGCGTTGAAGGCATTGAGAAATACAATGAGATCAACAAAGTCGAGCCGATGAACCGCGCGCTTAAAGAACTCAATGCGCAAACCTGGTTTGCCGGTCTGCGCCGCGAACAGTCGGGCAGTCGGGCGCATTTGCCGGTGCTGGCTATCCAGCGCGGCGTGTTTAAAGTGCTGCCGATCATCGACTGGGACAACCGTACCGTTTACCAGTATCTGCAAAAGCACGGCCTGAAATACCATCCACTGTGGGATCAGGGCTATCTGTCAGTTGGTGATACCCATACCACCCGCAAATGGGAGCCGGGTATGGCGGAAGAAGAGACGCGGTTCTTCGGATTGAAGCGCGAGTGCGGATTACATGAAGGGTAAAAGATAAAAGCCCGGTAATGTTTACATATTACCGGGCCTCTTCTTCAGGATTTTCCCGCCTTTGCCAGTTCTTTCACCAGCGGGAGCATAATGCGTACCACGTCGCGGCTACGGTGCTCTATCCTGCCCGGTAAGGCTTTATCGATATGCTGCTGGTTATCCAGTCGCACATCGTGCCAGCTGTTGCCTGCCGGGAACGAGGCGCTTTTGGCGCGCTGTTGATAGCCATCTTTCTTGCCCAGACTCCAGTTGGTTGCTTCAACGGAGAGCACGGCAATGCCCGCGTTGTCGAAGACCTCTGCATCGTTACAACATCCAGTACCTTTCGGATAGTTTTTGTTCAGTCCCGGATTGGTGCTGGCTACGATACCGCGGCTGTGCGCGATGGCCAGCGCCCGGTCACGCGTCAATTTTCGCACCGCTTCCGGGGTTTTCTTACCGCTATTGAAATAGAGCTTATCGCCGACGATCAGGTTATCGAGGTTGATAACCAGCAGCGTATTTTTCTTCTCGGCGGCGCTCATTCGCTTCAGGATGTTCTCCGCGCCCAGTTTGCCTTCTTCCTCGCCGCTGGTGGCGATAAATCGAATGCCGTACTGCGTCGGCACGTCTTTGAGTTTTTCCGCCAGTTCCAGCATCACGCCAAGTCCTGCGGCGTTGTCATCAATACCTTGCAGGGTCAATCCACCCAGATTGGCATCGGAATCGGCGTCGCTCTGTGCGGCGTAGGTGTCGAGGTGCGCCATGATAATAATCTGCTGTGGCGCTTTACCCTCATGTGCGGCAATAACGGTACTCCCCGTGACGTTATGCCAGTTTTTACGGTTATTTTTGGCGGTATAAACATAACGGCTATTAAACGTTCGAATATCACTGCTGTAGCCCATCTGCTGAAATTGCTGACGAATATAATCAGCAGACAACATTTCTGCCGGAGAGCCCGTTACGCGGCCTGGGAAAAACGTTGCGATATATCGAGCCTGGGTATTTGCGATATCTCCAGGTTTGGAAGATGTTGCCTGTGCGGGAAGGATAAAGCACGCGCCGAGCGCCAGGATTGCAAGAAGGGGGCGCGTTGCGGAAAACATAATGAGTCCTTAAATACCAAGCAGAAATTTTTAGCCGCTAGTATGAAACCGTGATCGAGGTAAAACAATTTCATTTGCTCCTAAATGCCCTAAATTCGGTAGCTTAAGCACTTTTTGATATTTGCTTTTCCGGATCGTTATTCCTTTGAGGAACTACTCATTCCAATTCGTAATTTCATTCGTCCTCTTGCCCTCCCTATAGTCAGGTTATCTGAGCATCGTTAGCAAAATAACGGCATTACATAGGAACGGTTATGGATCAAAAACGACTTACCCACCTGCGGCAACTGGAAGCGGAAAGCATCCATATTATTCGTGAGGTGGCCGCCGAGTTTTCGAATCCGGTGATGATGTATTCCATCGGCAAAGATTCCAGCGTAATGCTGCATCTGGCGCGCAAAGCGTTTTATCCTGGCACGTTGCCGTTCCCTCTGCTGCACGTTGATACCGGCTGGAAATTCAGCGAGATGTACGAGTTTCGTGACCGCACGGCGAAAGCCTACGGTTGTGAACTGCTGGTGCATAAAAACCCGGAAGGGGTGGCGATGGGCATCAACCCGTTTGTTCACGGTAGCGCCAAGCATACCGATATTATGAAAACCGAAGGGTTGAAGCAGGCGTTGAACAAATACGGTTTCGACGCCGCGTTCGGTGGCGCTCGTCGTGACGAAGAGAAATCGCGTGCCAAGGAGCGCATTTATTCTTTCCGCGATCGTTTTCATCGCTGGGACCCTAAAAATCAGCGTCCGGAACTGTGGCATAACTACAACGGACAGATTAACAAAGGCGAAAGCATTCGCGTATTCCCGCTCTCCAACTGGACTGAACAGGATATCTGGCAGTACATCTGGCTGGAAAATATCGACATCGTGCCGCTGTACCTGGCGGCGGAGCGTCCGGTGCTGGAACGCGACGGCATGCTGATGATGATTGATGACGACAGAATCGATCTGCAACCGGGGGAAGTGATTAAAAAACGCATGGTGCGTTTCCGTACGCTCGGCTGCTGGCCGTTAACAGGCGCGGTGGAGTCGAATGCGCAGACGCTGCCTGAAATCATCGAAGAGATGCTGGTCTCAACCACCAGTGAACGTCAGGGCCGCGTGATTGACCGCGACCAGGCGGGCTCCATGGAGCTGAAGAAACGTCAGGGGTATTTCTAAGGAGCCGCCATGAACACGACACTTGCACAACAAATTGCTAATGAAGGCGGCGTTGAAGCCTGGATGGTCGCCCAGCAACACAAAAGCCTGCTGCGTTTTTTAACCTGCGGTAGCGTGGATGACGGGAAAAGCACCCTGATTGGTCGCCTGCTGCACGACACGCGTCAGATTTATGAAGACCAGCTTTCATCGCTGCACAACGACAGTAAACGTCACGGTACTCAGGGCGAAAAGCTCGATCTGGCGTTATTGGTTGACGGCTTGCAAGCCGAGCGCGAGCAGGGCATCACCATCGACGTGGCTTACCGTTATTTCTCTACCGAGAAGCGTAAATTTATTATTGCGGATACTCCCGGCCATGAGCAGTACACTCGCAACATGGCGACCGGTGCGTCGACCTGCGATCTGGCGATCCTGCTGATCGATGCGCGTAAAGGCGTGCTGGATCAGACCCGTCGTCACAGCTTTATCTCCACGCTACTTGGGATCAAACACCTGGTGGTGGCGATCAACAAAATGGATCTGGTGAACTTTAGCGAAGAGACATTTAACCGCATTCGCGAAGACTATCTTACTTTTGCTGAACAGTTGCCGGGCAACCTGGATATCCGGTTTGTGCCGCTCTCTGCGCTGGAAGGCGACAACGTGGCTTCACAAAGTGCCAGCATGTCGTGGTACAGCGGTCCGACGCTACTGGAAGTGCTGGAAACCGTTGAGATTCAACGCATAGTTGATACTCAGCCGATGCGCTTCCCGGTGCAATATGTGAACCGACCGAATCTGGATTTTCGTGGTTATGCCGGGACGCTGGCCTCCGGTAGTGTGAAGGTAGGGCAACGTGTCAAAGTGCTGCCATCCGGCGTTGAGTCGAGCGTGGCGCGAATCGTAACCTTTGATGGCGATTTACAGGAAGCGCATGCGGGTGAAGCGATCACCCTGGTATTGAAAGACGAGATCGATATCAGCCGGGGCGACTTGCTACTTGATGCCGGTGAAGCGTTACCTGCGGTACAAAGCGCTGCCGTTGATGTGGTGTGGATGGCGGAACAACCGTTGTCGCCTGGGCAGAGCTACGACATCAAAGTCGCCGGTAAGAAGACCCGCGCACGCGTTGATAACGTGCAGTACCAGATTGATATTAATAACCTGACCCAACGTGATGTTGAAGCGTTGCCGCTAAACGGCATCGGTCTGGTTAATCTGACCTTTGATGAGCCGCTGGTGCTGGATACCTATCAGCAGAACCCGGTTACGGGCGGGCTGATTATCATTGACCGCCTGACCAACGTTACCGTTGGCGCGGGGCTGGTACGTGAGCCAATCGTCCAGGAGCACACCGCGGCTTCTCAGTTCAGCGCGTTTGAGCTGGAGCTTAATGCGTTGGTGCGTCGCCATTTCCCGCACTGGGGCGCGCGCGATCTGCTGGGAGGAAAATAATGGCGCTGCATGACGAAAACGTCGTCTGGCATGCCCATCCTGTTACACCGCAACAGCGGGAACAACGCCACGGTCATCGTGGTGTTGTGCTGTGGTTTACCGGGCTGTCTGGTTCCGGTAAATCCACGGTAGCAGGGGCGCTGGAAGAGGCGTTGCACAAGCTGGGAGTGAGTACCTATTTGTTGGATGGCGATAACGTGCGCCACGGCCTGTGCAGCGATCTTGGGTTTAGCGATGCCGATCGTAAGGAGAATATTCGTCGGGTTGGCGAGGTGGCTAACCTGATGGTGGACGCGGGCCTTGTGGTGTTGACCGCCTTTATCTCTCCACATCGCGCCGAACGCAAAATGGTCCGTGAACGCGTTGGCGAAGGGCGTTTTATTGAGGTTTTTGTCGACACGCCGCTGGCAACGTGCGAATTACGCGATCCAAAAGGGCTGTATAAAAAAGCGCGGGCGGGTGAGTTGCGCAATTTCACCGGAATTGATTCGGTATACGAAGCGCCTGAATCGCCAGAGATTCATCTTGATGGTGAACAATTGGTAACAAATTTGGTACCCCAATTATTAGACCTGCTGAGGCAGGAAGATATTATCAGATCCTGAGACACCCGAGCTTGTATGCCCGGTCAGTCACGGTCACAGGATTAGATATGCGTAACAGCCATAACATTACTATTACAGAGTCAGATACCTTCGCCGCCGACGATGAAACCACCTGGTCACTACCGGGTGCTGTGGTCGGTTTTATCGCGTGGCTGTTGGCGCTGGGGATTCCGTTTCTGATTTATGGCCCTAACACACTCTTTTTCTTCATTTATACCTGGCCCTTTTTCCTCGCATTGCTGCCCGTGGCGATTGTCGCGGGTATTGCGCTGCACTCCCTATTGAAGGGGCTGTTGCTGCTGAGCATTACCTGCACCCTACTGGTGGTTGGGGCGATGTTTGGCGCGCTATTTCTGTGGTTGTTGGGTTAGGCAAACGCCTTTTTTTAACAATCGCTGATGTTGTTCACTCTCTGGTCATAATTCAAACCGTAACCAACAATGAGATTATGTTCTCCTTACACGGGGTATACGTAACAACGGGCAAATGTGGTACATTTGCCCGCGTTGTCGCGGCATTCCCGACCGTTGATGTAAAGTTGTCTGCGGAAGTTATGGGATGTTAATGCCGTTTTTCAGGGGGCAGGATGGGTAAACTAACGCTGCTGTTGCTGGCTTTATTGGTCTGGCTGCAGTATTCGCTGTGGTTCGGTAAGAACGGCATACATGACTATAGTCGCGTCAACGATGATGTTGCTGCGCAGCAAGCTACGAACGCGAAACTTAAAGCACGTAACGATCAGCTCTTTGCCGAAATTGACGATCTCAATGGCGGACAAGAGGCTATTGAGGAGCGCGCGCGCAACGAACTCAGCATGACTAAGCCGGGCGAAACTTTTTATCGTCTGGTGCCTGACGCGTCTAAACGCGCTCAGACTGCAGGGCAAAACAATCGATAAACCGTCCAGGGATTTAACATGGCAGCCACTTTATTGGACGTTTGCGCCGTGGTGCCGGCTGCCGGGTTTGGCCGCCGAATGCAAACAGAGTGTCCTAAGCAGTACCTCTCTATTGGCAATAAAACCATTCTTGAACACTCGGTTGATGCGCTGCTGGCTCATCCCCGGGTGACGCGAGTCGTTATCGCTATCAGCCCAGGCGACAGCCGCTTTGCCCAACTTCCACTCGCCGCGCATCCCCAAATTACCGTAGTGGATGGCGGCAACGAGCGTGCCGATTCTGTCCTTGCCGGTTTGCAAGCCGCAGGTGAGGCCAGTTGGGTACTGGTGCATGACGCCGCGCGTCCGTGTCTGCACCAGGATGATTTAGCCCGTTTGCTGGCAATCAGTGAGACCAGCCGCACCGGCGGGATCCTGGCGGCACCAGTACGCGACACGATGAAGCGCGCGGAGCCGGGCCGAACAGACATTGCCCATACGGTCGATCGCACCGATTTATGGCACGCGTTGACGCCGCAGTTTTTCCCTCGCGAGCTGTTGCACGACTGCCTGACCCGTGCGCTCCTCGAAGGCGCAACCATTACGGATGAGGCCTCGGCGCTGGAATATTGCGGCTTACATCCTCAGCTCGTTGAAGGACGGGCTGATAATATTAAAGTAACGCGTCCAGAGGATTTGGCGTTGGCCGAATTTTATCTGACCCGGACTACCCACCAGGAGAAGACATAATGCGAATTGGACACGGTTTCGACGTACACGCTTTTGGCGGAGAAGGCCCAATTATCATTGGTGGTGTGCGCATCCCGTATGAAAAAGGATTGCTGGCGCATTCTGATGGCGATGTGGCGTTACACGCGCTAACCGATGCTCTGCTGGGCGCGGCTGCGCTGGGGGATATCGGTAAACTCTTCCCTGACACCGACCCGACCTTTAAAGGTGCCGATAGTCGTGAATTATTGCGAGAAGCCTGGCGGCGTATTCAGGCCAAAGGCTATACGCTTGGTAATGTGGATGTGACAATTATTGCTCAGGCACCGAAGATGCTGCCGCACATTCCGCAAATGCGCGTGTTTATTGCCGAAGATCTCGGCTGCCATATGGATGATGTTAACGTGAAAGCGACCACCACGGAAAAACTCGGTTTTACCGGGCGTGAGGAAGGGATTGCCTGTGAAGCAGTGGCGTTACTCATTAAGGCACCGAAATGACTGTGTTTGACGATCTGACGTATCTCCATGGCAAACCACTGGGCCATGGCGTCCTGAAAGCGAATCCGGAAGACTTTGTTGTCGTCGAAGATTTAGGCTTCGAACCGGATGGCGAAGGCGAGCATGTTTTGGTGCGCATCCTGAAAAACGGTTGTAACACCCGTTTTGTGGCTGACGCGCTGGCGAAATTCCTGAAAATTCACGCCCGTGAAGTGAGCTTTGCTGGGCAGAAAGATAAGCATGCGGTCACGGAACAGTGGCTGTGCGCGCGTGTACCGGGCAATGCAATGCCTGATCTAAGCAAATTTGAGCTCGAAGGCTGTAAAGTTCTGGAGTACGCGCGCCACAAGCGTAAGCTGCGTTTAGGGGCGCTGAAAGGCAACGAATTTACGCTGGTGTTGCGTGAAGTGAGCGAGCGAAATGACGTTGAAGCGCGTTTGCAGGCGATTAGCGAACGCGGCGTACCGAACTATTTTGGCGCTCAGCGTTTTGGTATTGGCGGTAGCAACCTGCAAGGGGCGCTGCGCTGGGCACAAAGCGATGCGCCGGTGCGCGATCGCAATAAACGCAGTTTTTGGTTGTCGGCGGCCCGTAGCGCGTTGTTTAATCAGATAGTCAGTGAACGCTTGAAAAAAACAGACTTTAATCAAGTTGTTGACGGCGATGCGCTACAATTATCCGGACGCGGAAGCTGGTTTGTCGCCACACAGGAAGAACACACTGAATTACAGCGTCGCGTCGATGAGAAAGAATTGATGATCACAGCGGCATTACCGGGCAGCGGTGAGTGGGGAACTCAGCGCGACGCACTGGCGTTTGAAAAAGCCGCTGTTGCTGATGAAACCGCGCTGCAGTCTCTGTTATTGCGCGAGAAAGTCGACGCGTCGCGTCGCGCTATGTTGCTGTATCCACAACAATTAAGCTGGAACTGGTGGGATGACGTAACCGTCGAGTTACGCTTCTGGCTACCGGCAGGTAGCTTCGCCACCAGTGTTGTAAGGGAACTTATTAACACAATGGGTGATTATGCGTATATTGCTGAGTAACGATGATGGGGTCCACGCACCCGGTATACAAACGCTGGCGAAAGCGCTGCGTGAGTTTGCTGACGTACAGGTGGTTGCCCCGGATCGTAACCGCAGTGGCGCGTCTAACTCGCTGACGCTGGAATCCTCACTTCGCACCTTTACCTATGATAACGGCGATATCGCCGTACAAATGGGTACGCCCACCGACTGCGTCTATCTGGGTGTGAACGCATTAATGCGTCCGCGTCCGGACATTGTCGTTTCTGGTATTAATGCGGGTCCTAATCTGGGTGATGATGTTATCTATTCCGGTACCGTTGCGGCGGCAATGGAAGGTCGTCATCTGGGGTTCCCGGCGCTGGCTGTTTCACTCGATGGCCATAAACACTACGATACTGCTGCCGCAGTAACCTGTCGTATCTTACGGGCGCTGAGTCGTGAACCGCTGCGCACCGGTCGCATTTTGAATATCAACGTGCCGGATTTACCGCTGGATCAGATTAAAGGTATTCGCGTCACGCGCTGCGGCAGTCGCCATCCGGCGGATCAGGTTATTCCACAGCAGGACCCACGCGGTAATACGCTGTACTGGATCGGGCCACCGGGCGAAAAGTGCGACGCCGGGCCGGATACGGATTTTGCCGCCGTCGATGAAGGCTATGTTTCTATCACGCCGCTGCATGTCGATTTAACCGCATACGGCGCGCATGAAGTGGTTTCTGACTGGTTAGACAGCGTGGGAGTCGACACGCAATGGTAAGCAGACGCGTACACACTCTTCTTGAACAATTACGTGCGCAGGGCATCAGAGATGAGCTTGTCCTCGATGCGCTCGCCGCCGTGCCGCGTGAAAAATTCATTGATGAGGCGTTTGAACATAAGGCCTGGGACAATATTGCCCTGCCGATTGGTCAGGGGCAGACAATTTCGCAGCCTTATATGGTTGCGCGAATGACCGAACTGCTTGAGCTAACGCCGCAGTCTCGGGTGCTGGAAATTGGTACTGGCTCTGGCTACCAGACGGCGATTCTGGCGCACCTGGTGCATCATGTGTGCTCCGTTGAGCGCATTAAAGGTTTGCAATGGCAGGCGCGTCGCCGCCTGAAGCAGCTTGATTTACATAATGTTTCGACCCGTCATGGTGATGGATGGCAAGGCTGGCAGGCGCGAGCTCCGTTTGACGCTATCATTGTAACGGCAGCGCCGCCCGAGATCCCAACCGCATTGATGATGCAACTGGATGAGGGCGGCATTCTCGTCTTACCCGTGGGCGATGAGCACCAGTTTCTGAAGCGGGTGCGTCGTCGGGGAGGCGAATTTATTATCGATACCGTGGAGGCCGTACGTTTCGTTCCCTTAGTGAAAGGGGAGCTTGCGTAGATAGCGCTGCTGAATACCTGGAGTTTTCCTGGTTATTCTCGAAAGAGTAAGCGTATTGTGACGGTGCCTTGCACGGTGATTACGTCACTGGTTTTAACCAATTTTCCTGGGGGATAAATGAGCGCGGGAAGCCACAAATTTACCGTTCGCCGCATTGCGGCATTGTCACTGGTTTCACTATGGTTGGCAGGTTGTTCAAACACCTCGAATCCACCAGCGCCGGTCAGCTCGGTTAACGGTAGTGCATCAACGAACACCAGTTCTGGCATGCTGATTACGCCTCCACCCAAAATGGGCTCGACGTCGACAGTACAGCAGACGCCACAGATCCAGTCGGTGCAGCAACCAACCACACAGCCAACGCAAATCCAGCCTGTTGCTCAACAGCCTGTGCAGATGGAAAACGGTCGTATTGTATACAATCGTAAGTATGGGAATATTCCGAAAGGTAGCTACACGGGCGGCAGTACCTATACTGTTAAGAAAGGCGATACCCTTTTCTATATTGCCTGGATCACCGGGAACGATTTCCGTGACCTCGCACAACGCAATAACGTTCCGGCCCCGTATGGCCTGAATGTCGGTCAAACTCTGCAAGTGGGCAACGCGTCTGGCGCACCGATTACCGGTGGCAATGCCATCACCCAGGCGGATGCAGCACAGCAAGGAGTTGTGACCAACCCTGCACAAAATTCCACCGTTGCTGTTGCTTCGAAACCAACAATTACGTATTCTGAGGATTCAGGTGAAAAAAGTGCTAACAAAATGTTGCCGAACAACAAGCCTGCTGGGACTGTGGTCACAGCGCCTGTAACGGCTCCAGCAGTTAGCACAACCGAATCAACTGCAAGCTCAACGTCGACTAGCTCGCCAATCTCTACATGGCGCTGGCCGACTGACGGCAAAGTGATCGAAAACTTTGCAGCTACCGAAGGTGGCAATAAAGGGATCGACATTGCAGGCAGCAAAGGACAGGCTATTGTCGCGACCGCAGATGGACGCGTCGTCTATGCCGGTAATGCGCTGCGTGGTTACGGTAATCTTATTATCATCAAACATAACGATGATTACCTGAGCGCCTACGCCCATAACGATACAATGCTGGTCCGGGAACAACAAGAAATCAAGGCGGGGCAGAAAATAGCTACCATGGGTAGCACCGGAACCAGTTCAACACGCTTGCATTTTGAAATTCGTTACAAGGGGAAATCCGTAAACCCGCTGCGCTATTTACCGCAGCGATAATTAGGCGGAACCAGGCTTTCACGTGCTAGTTCCGTTAGGGATCACGGGTAGGAGCCACCTTTATGAGTCAGAATACGCTGAAAGTTCATGATTTAAATGAAGATGCGGAATTTGATGAGAACGGAGTAGAGGCTTTTGATGAAAAAGCCTTGAGTGAAGAGGAACCCAGTGATAACGACCTGGCTGAAGAAGAGCTGTTATCGCAGGGGGCCACACAGCGTGTGTTGGACGCGACTCAGCTTTACCTTGGTGAGATTGGTTATTCACCACTGTTAACAGCCGAAGAAGAAGTTTATTTTGCGCGTCGCGCACTGCGTGGAGATGTCGCATCTCGCCGTCGCATGATTGAAAGTAACCTGCGTCTGGTGGTGAAAATTGCTCGTCGTTATGGCAATCGTGGTCTGGCTTTGCTGGACCTGATTGAAGAGGGCAATTTAGGGCTTATCCGTGCCGTCGAGAAGTTTGACCCGGAACGTGGGTTCCGCTTCTCAACATACGCAACCTGGTGGATCCGCCAGACGATCGAACGGGCGATTATGAACCAAACCCGTACGATCCGACTGCCGATTCACATTGTAAAAGAGCTGAACGTCTATCTGCGTACCGCGCGTGAGTTGTCGCATAAACTGGACCACGAACCGAGTGCAGAAGAGATTGCTGAACAACTGGATAAACCGGTTGATGACGTCAGCCGTATGCTCCGACTCAACGAGCGTATTACCTCGGTAGACACCCCGCTGGGTGGCGATTCCGAAAAAGCGTTGCTGGATATTCTGGCCGATGAAAAGGAAAACGGTCCGGAAGACACCACGCAAGACGATGATATGAAGCAGAGCATCGTCAAATGGCTGTTCGAACTGAACGCCAAGCAGCGTGAAGTGCTGGCACGTCGTTTTGGTCTGCTGGGGTACGAAGCTGCGACACTGGAAGATGTGGGCCGTGAAATTGGTCTCACTCGTGAACGTGTTCGCCAGATTCAGGTTGAAGGTCTGCGTCGTCTGCGTGAAATTCTGCAGACTCAGGGACTGAATATCGAAGCGCTTTTCCGCGAGTAAGCACAAGTTCTATCAAGAAAGGCCAGTCTCATTGGGACTGGCCTTTTTCTTTAGGGCTACCGCTATCGGGTTCTTTTTACTACACCAGACTTTTCAACCGGTAGATCCACTCCAGCGCCTGGCGAGGCGTTAGTGAATCCGGGTCGAGATTTTCCAGCGCATCAACGGCGGGTGACGTTTCTTCCGGTACTGACAGCAGCGACATCTGCGTACCGTCGACCTGGGTTGCGGCAACATTTGGCGCGATGCTTTCCAGTTCGCGCAGTTTTTGCCGCGCACGCTTGATCACCTCTTTCGGTACGCCAGCCAGGGCAGCGACTGCCAGACCATAGCTCTTGCTCGCCGCGCCATCCTGCACGCTGTGCATGAAGGCGATGGTATCGCCGTGCTCTAACGCATCCAGATGCACATTAGCGACGCCCTCCATCTTCTCCGGTAACTGCGTCAGTTCGAAGTAGTGGGTCGCAAATAAAGTTAATGCTTTGATTTTATTTGCCAGATTTTCTGCGCATGCCCATGCCAGCGACAGGCCGTCGTAGGTGGAGGTACCGCGTCCAATCTCATCCATCAGCACCAGACTGTTCTCAGTGGCGTTATGCAGAATGTTGGCGGTTTCGGTCATTTCTACCATGAAGGTGGAACGACCTGATGCCAGATCATCCGCCGCGCCCACGCGGGTAAAGATACGATCGATAGGCCCGATCTCGACTTTCTGTGCCGGAACGTAGCTGCCGATATAGGCCAGTAGCGCAATCAACGCAGTCTGGCGCATATAGGTACTTTTACCCCCCATGTTTGGGCCGGTGATGATCAGCATTCGTCGCTGAGGCGAGAGGTTAAGCGGGTTGGCGATAAACGGCTCGGTCAGCACCTGTTCAACCACCGGATGACGTCCCTCGGTAATACGAATGCCGGGTTTATCGGTGAAGATCGGACAGGTGTAATTCAGGGTATAAGCACGCTCCGCGAGGTTGACCAGCACGTCCAACTCCGCCAGCGCGCTGGCGCTCTGTTGCAAATCAGCCAGGTGTGGCAGCAGCATGTCGAACAGTTCGTCATACAGCTGTTTTTCCAGCGCCAGCGCTTTGCCTTTTGAGGTCAGAACTTTGTCTTCGTACTCTTTCAGTTCCGGAATAATGTAGCGTTCGGCGTTTTTCAATGTCTGGCGGCGTACGTAGTTAATTGGCGCCAGATGACTTTGCCCACGGCTGATCTGAATGTAGTAGCCGTGCACGGCGTTAAATCCTACTTTCAGCGTGTCCAGACCGGTGCGTTCGCGTTCGCGGATTTCCAGTCTGTCGAGGTAGTCCGTGGCGCCATCAGCCAGCGCTCGCCACTCATCAAGCTCTTCATTGTAGCCTGGGGCAATGACGCCGCCGTCACGTACGAGCACCGGCGGAGCTTCCACGACGGCACGTTCCAACAGTTCACGCAGTTCAGTAAACTCACCCATTTTCTCGCGCAGCATCTGCACGGGGGCGCTATCTACGTTTTCCAGTTGCGCGCGCAGTGCGGGTAATTGCTGGAAGGCATGACGCATACGGGCCAGATCGCGCGGGCGCGCAGTACGCAGGGCCAGACGCGCCAGAATACGTTCCAGATCGCCTACCTGACGCAGCACGGGTTGTAATTCGCTGGTGGTATCCTGCAGCGCGCCGATGGTCTGTTGGCGCTCGGTGAGGATTTTGGTGTCGCGGACCGGCATATGCAGCCAGCGCTTGAGCATACGGCTACCCATCGGCGTCACGGTGCAGTCGAGTACTGAAGCCAGCGTGTTTTCCACCCCGCCCGCCAGGTTCTGGGTGATTTCCAGATTGCGGCGTGTGGCGGCGTCCATAATGATGCTGTCCTGCTGACGCTCCATGGTGATGGAACGAATATGCGGCAGCGAGGTGCGTTGGGTATCTTTTACGTATTGCAGCAGACAGCCGGCAGCGCATAATCCGCGTGGGGCGTTTTCCACGCCAAAGCCAATCAGATCCCGCGTGCCGAACTGCAGATTTAACTGCTGACGGGCGGTATCAATTTCAAATTCCCACAGCGGACGACGGCGCAGGCCGCGACGTCCTTCTATCAGTGAGGTTTCGGCAAAATCCTCGGCATACAGCAATTCAGCGGGGTTGGTGCGCTGCAATTCCGCGGCCATGGTTTCGCGGTCAGCGGGTTCACTGACACGAAAACGCCCGGAGCTGATATCCAGCGTAGCGTAGCCGTACCCTTTACTGTCTTGCCAGATGGCGGCCAGCAGGTTGTCCTGGCGTTCCTGCAACAACGCTTCATCACTGATGGTGCCTGGTGTGACAATACGTACCACTTTGCGCTCAACCGGGCCTTTGCTGGTCGCCGGATCGCCAATCTGTTCACAAATAGCAACGGACTCACCCTGATTGACCAGCTTGGCGAGGTAGTTTTCTACCGCATGATGAGGAATGCCTGCCATCGGGATTGGCTCGCCCGCAGATGCGCCGCGTTTGGTCAGGGAGATATCAAGCAGTTGAGACGCGCGTTTCGCATCGTCATAAAACAGTTCGTAAAAGTCGCCCATGCGGTAAAACAGCAGTATTTCCGGGTGCTGAGCCTTCAGCTTGAGATACTGCTGCATCATGGGGGTGTGGGAGTCTAAGTTTTCTATTGTACTCATCGGTTTATGATGTCCATTTTCTTAATTTTTAATGAGTTAGTGATTTTTGTGGTTATCATTAAGTTTCACGTTGTCTCATCGAATATCATGAAATCCTACATTTAAAGGTGGGTTAAAGTGTGCCTTGCCAACCTATACCTGGGTAAAATATGGGCATATACAGAGTAACCTACCTTGATGTTCATGACTGCATAAGGTGCATGATAACGGAGTCTTTATGGCAGGAAAACAAGAGGGAAAGCTACTTTCGTTTAAAGCGGTAGAAATGATGAAGCCTGGCGACAAAGATAAGTCCATAAATGACTCTGAGGTGTCTGTTAAATCCGTGGTGATTCAACCTTTACGACAACCGGGGCGATACCTCAGTAAGGAGGCCATTAGACAGGCCTCGTCGTGAGGAGCGAATCTGCTTACAGATGTGGGGTCGGTCCATTATTCTGGAATACACCGGTATCAGGACGATGTTTCATGCAATTTATCTGCTGGAGTTCCTCAATGGTATATTCGCGGTACAAGAAATACTGGATTTGGGTACCGTATCTGAGGTTCATTTTCTGAGCCAAGGCTGATACCCGCTGATACACTGCTTTCGTTGAGCAGTGCAGAAGTTGGGATGTGGCATTAATATTTATTTGTCGGCGTAACGCACAGGCTACGGAAATCTCGGTATGGGTAAGGTTACGTAGCTCCCGCAAATAATCAATTATGGTGAGTATATGATAGACAGTATATCTTCGGCCTTCATTAATATACCGGATAAACTCAGTTACAGAGGCGGTTCTGGAGATACCCTCCAGTGATGAGAGCACCTTTGATAACATCCCTCGGCCTTTTACAAAAATGATAGAATAGCCGTCGGTCAGTTCATTACAAACACGATGTTTAATATCATGCAAGCTGAAGAAAGATTCAATATCAATAATACATAAGTTATCTTCGCGCAGGCTATCTATTGGCATCAGCCCTCCCGCAGACCGGGTAAAAAAAATATCATCAGAGAATACGACAAACGACATTGGGCAAAACCTTAACTCTTTGTTTTTAAGAAAAATGAGTCCGGTGCTTTCCTCAAAGGGATACACTGGACAATAAATGATTTACTGTTTTTTTTGAGATGAAACTAAGAAATGACAAGAACATCCTCATTCAGACGCTATTTTTTGTCTGACATCATTAGCGTTATCTCTTTTTTATTTAGCACGGAAATAATTCCCTGATCCTTCAGGCTATCCAGGGCACGCGACAAGGTGGATATCGAAATGCCCAGAACCTGGGCCAGTTCTTTCTTACTGATCGGTAACTCAAGGTTGAGATGCTCAAAGCCATACTCTTTATAAGTGCGAGACAACAGTTGCAGGAAATATTGAACCTTCTGCAAGGTATCACTTTTGGTCAATACTGAAATAAATTGCTGTTTTTCCTGCGCCGAACGTGACAGGATCCTGACAATAAAATCTGTAAACCCTGGCATCAGCTGGCTCATTTCGTAGAAATGATCGCTTCTCAGTACGCAAACTTCTATTTCCGTTGCGGCTTGAATATCCTGCTGACTGTACCCGATGTGCAGCTCCTCCACGCCCATCACCTGTCCTGGCAAAACGATCCCCATCAGTTGCCCGCGCGCATCGTAAACCTTAGCGGCCCCGCTACGTAGGGCATACAGCTCGTCTATTTTCTCTCCCCGACGATAAATATATTCACCTCTGGCAATCTTCTTTTTTGTCTCCAGATTGCGGATAAACAATGGATCTTTCTGCCTGAAAAGATAGGCAGAGCACAGTTCTGCAAAACCGCACTCTTCACAATTGACACAATTATTTCTTTTCATAGTGAATGTATAACACTATCCCTGTTATTGAATCACACAGTTCATTAAGGGTGATAAGGTATTTGCAATCGTAATATAGTTATTGTCTTTTTTGTCTAAGGAGATAACGTATTCCCCTTCCATCCCAAATATTTTTGTTGTCAGCAGGGTAATGTCTTCCGGCACATTATCGTGAGCCATGATATCTTTTGTTGTCGTATTCATGCGATACTGGTTGCCGCTGACGTTATGATAGGTAAATGTTATATAACGCGACAATCGATATTGACGCCCCTGATAGTCAATATTGCCCGAAAGATTAAATACGCCCGTTTCGTTCTTGTTAAATTCAAACGTGATATTCCCTTTGAATAAGAGAGCGTTATCCGAAGCGTCAACATAGGTGGCATTAGCAAAGCAGCGTTCGTCAAAATAAACACCCGATCGCAGGTTTAGTTGCCATGTTAACAGACAAATCAACGCGACCGCTGCCAGCACTAAGGTTGTCATCAGCTTCATTTTAATTTCCAGTTAAAAGCGTAATGGTTCTCACAATAGACAATTTTTGCTGTTGCCTTATCTGTTGGACAATAAGAGTAGAAAAACCGACCATGGCTACCGTAAAGAACGCTGGGTTGAAAATAAACCATAATCTGCGCGGGTTTCCGGGCACACTTTTGCTCAAGTTCAGGCTGTAGCTGACGGATAATATTCATGACCTGAGGGTCAACTTCCTCCGATAAATCTTCATAGGCAGTAAATTTGCAGCTCCCGATTTCACCAATGCTGTATTCCGCTGCAAAACGCGGTGATTCCTGTTTCTGGCTGAGTATCCACAGATTGGCCAGCAGCAAAAACGCGATAGCCGCGATCAGCCAGAGATTTTTTTTATCCTTCGTTGCCGCCTTACGCAGGGATACCGGAAGAGGTGTGGTACTCACCCTTTCCTCATCATTCTGCAGTTCGACGGCGATTTCCGGTGAGAAGTAAAAGCCCACCTTGGGTACGGCTACAATAATTTCCTCAATGAATATTAAGGACGTTAATGTTTTTCTGAGGATACTAATGTACTGGCTCAGCGATGAACTGGAACCCGGATGGCCCGCTTCCTCCCAGACTTTATCCAGAAGATAATCACGTTCAAGTACCCGGCCTGGCGACGCAATCAGCAACGAAAGAATACGGTTAGCGGTATTTGTTAGCCTTTTACTTTGCTCGTTTCCGGGTTCCTTGACCACAAGTTCCCCGCTCTCGCTATCGTAAATGACTCTATTGGCTATCAAATATTTCATTCGCGTTTTCTTTCGGTAAATTTATAGAATATGCATTCTGCGCGGCTGCGATTTCGGGTTATGCCTGGCTTAGTACATCGCAACCAAAGGTCTGAGCACTGCAATATTATGGCTTAGCAGATCGACAATGTCCCGATCCAGACGAAAATTTGACGCCTCTTCCTCCAGAATAATCAATGCTTTTTCGCTGGACATCCCCTGACGATAGGGGCGGTTCTCGATCATCGCGGTGAAAACATCAGCCACAGCAATAATACGCGAAGGGATATCCAGCGCAGCCGCACCCAGACGAAAAGGGTAGCCGCTGCCGTCGAGGCGTTCATGATGTCTTGCCGCCCAGTGTACGATTTCACCCAGCTCTTCAATAGGGTGTAGCATCTCCAGCGTCTTATAGCTGTGGCGCTTCATTTGCGCATACTCGTCCGGCTCCAGCTTTCCCTGCTTCTCGAGGATTTCCAGTGGAATACCCAGCTTGCCAATATCGTGCAGGTACCCCGCGATGCGGATTTTATCCTGGGTGTAGCGATCGCAGCCGTACAGCTCCGCAAGCTTCGCCGCCACGTGAGCCACGCTGGTACTGTGAGTCTGCGTAAAGCTGCTGTATTTATCGACGATATTCGAAATCAGCAGGCAGACCTCCAGAAAATCATGGTGATCCAGCACCACATCATTGAGCGGGCTGATAACGCGCAGCACCTGTTGTAATGAGGGCGAACTCAGGCGAAACCAGAAACCATCCTCATGGCTGGCATCCTGTAGCGCCTCGACCAGGCACGATGGCCATAGTGGGCTACTGGCCAGAAAACCGGAAACAATATTATTCCGTTGGGCCACATAGTCACCTTCAATCCCGCGCAGCCACAGCTCAAACTCATCGGCCAGATGCACCAGATGCCAGGTATTTAGCATTGTATTCTGCGTGTAACCCAAGGCATCCGCGTGGCGCGTTTCAAGAATTGCGGTCACTGGCTGTAAAAAACGTACGCCGGACATCATTGAGGCGCCAAGTCGTCCATGCTCTTCAATAAAGGCTTTACCATGGGGGCCACTGAAGGGATGCACTTTGCTCAGCGCCCCGATATTGTGCAACATACCCGCAAGCCAGGCGTTATTGATGGTTGCACTGTCAAAACCGGCTCGATTTCCGAGATACCAGCAAATGAGACCCGTGCGTTGCAAATGATGCACCAGTTCAGGAGAAAGCGGGTGCATAATGCTGTGCAGAAGATCAAGTACGGTTTGAACAGATATTTTCATAAAATCCTTTATGAGAATTAAATTAAAAACTTCCTGTAGCCCGTCTGGGCCACAGTAAAATAGGGGGGTTAATCGTAGCCAAACATTATCTGCGCAGTCGCCACCACGCTACCGGTTGATAATGCTGAGGCGTTATAAACTTTGTAATAAGCATGAAGATAAATGTATTGCGTATTGCTTATATCATCATCTTTAGCGATATCTAATATTTGCGAGGCATGTTCCATATTATTGCTACTGGATATTTGCACCTCATCATAGTCACCCATAAACATCCGGCTACGAATGGCAATACCTACCCCTCCCGCTGTGGTTTCATCGTTGACCATTATCTGGTAGCTGGTATCCGAACTGACTAAATCATTGCTGGATAACCAGGCCTTAACATTGCGGGTAGACGTTTTAATTCCGGCCAGGTTGCCGCATTTCAGCGGGATGGTGAAATCGGCACCATCTGCCTTTCCATTTTTTTTCAGGACGCTAAACGGAGCGGGGGGTAATTTCACGCTCATGTCTCGCGTCATATTGCAGGTTGTTTCTTTTGGCTCAAACTGAATCGTTAGCTTCTCATAAGCAATAAAATAATCGGTATTCCAGCTTTTGCGTGCGGTTTCAGACATCATATTGGACCAGGCGCGATAAGCATATGTTTTGCTGGAAAGGAACGGTGAGCTGGAGCCGCTTCCGGTACCGCTCATCACCGCAGGGATGACCGACAGTGCGCCGCTGGTTGTGGTTTTGGTATAGCTTTCCATTCCCACAGGTGGAGCCGACATTAATTCCGCCCGCAGCGTATATTGTGTCTGATATGACAGAGAGTGAATGCCCACGATACCGCTGACAGTCACTTTGGTATCGCCACTAATGGTGGACGTTAATTTTATCCAGTAGCTACTTTCACCATCCGCACTGTTGAAATTCAAATAAACAGGAGAACCGTTGAAACCGGTAAAATAATATAAGTGGTCTTGCGCCAGACCACCGATCCCGATATTTCCGTAAGTACAGGTCATACTACCCGACCAACTGGTGGTATAGGAATATTCAACGACGTTTGAATTCACGAAAGCCGATGAAAGATTTAGCGACTTATCCGATTCTGCGACGCTGGAAAAAAGTATGCCGGAATTACGGCAGGTATCGCCTGTTACACCGCGAGACTGAGCCTGCGACTGTGCTTGTGCAGATAATATTGGGATTGCGGTCAGTATTATGGCCGTAACCATAAGATAAAATAATTTTTTCATGATTGATTCTGTTAGCTGAGTAAACTGAGTTAGCGACAAATATTTTCAGCATGCTCTGCAGGCTGGGAAATAGTGCAGAATTTTTTAGTCTTGCCTTTGCTGATATTCACTTTCAGGCTGGCGGGAAGCGTCTCTGACTTAATAAAAATCTGACTCCCCTGTGCGACATAGCCGACCTCTTCATTCCCGGCACCGCTGACAACCGCGCCAAACGGCAACTGACCCCCTTCAGCGGTTTGCACATCAAAAGTGAAGAGTCTGCGCGTGTCAGTTTTGTACTTCAGCCAGCTGATACTGCCTTCGTACGGCGCCACATTGAGTAAATTACCTTCAAGGTCGACGTCGCTTTTTTGGGTTCCATCCTGCTCCAGATGGAAATTATTCTGTCGGTACGGTGTCGCGCTGGTGATGAGGGCGATACCTTTGCTGTTGGTGTGTGCGGAGGTATCGCCGTTAACGACCGCGTTCACCACTCCTGGCGCTTCAATAATGACAAAATTACGTCCGTTATGAGGAGACGCCAGCAGCCCACCTTTCCATGCCAGCAGATTGCCGCTGGCACCCAGGCTTAGCTGGCGATATTCACGGGCCAGCGTCGCGCCGCTGTTCATGCTGGTATAGTCATTTTTCCAGTTGGTGTAGAGATCGGCTGCCCGCGAATCGTTGTCACTGTCGTGGCTCAGCATCAGGCTGTAGTCAACATCATGCATATTCCCGCTCATGCTGACATCAGAAGAGGAATATTTGCCGTTCTGCACGCTGGCATGAGAAGACAGGCTGCCGCCGCTGCCGAATATCGACATCGGTATCGTGACAGAAAAATAGAGGTTGTTTTCCGTCTTACCGCGTGAACGCAACGCGCTCACCAGGTCGCCTTCATAATTGGTTTCATAGTCGTAATAGGACTGCGTAACCTCCGAGCGGCGCAGCGAAACCGAGTAGTTGACGCCGTGACTGGCATTGCTCCAGGTCAGGTTGTACTGACGGCTACTTTTCTGACCGCGCCAGTAATCGCGCCAGTAGGCTGAAAGCGACAGTCTTCCAAATTGTTCCCCCAGCGGCTGATTAATATTGGCGCTAAAGGCTTGTTTGCTGTTGATCGTTGAGGTGCCCGTTCCGCCATAATCCTTAATATTGGATTTGGTCAGGATATAATCGCTAAAAGAAGCGTAATCCTGAGTACGGTAATAATACGAAGCCAGCGAAATATTGGTGCGGGTCGGGAAGTATTTACTCCAGGACAGCGCGTATTTTTCTCCGTGGCGACGGCTCTCGCCAGGCAGACGATACTGCGACTCCTCCACGGAAGCCGAGAGTGACCCAGCGTAGGGGACGGAAACCGCTCCTCCCAGAAGCAGAGACTGATAATCCTGGCTCCAGATCCCGCCCGCTGACGCAGTGAGGTAGTTATTCACCCCACGTGAATAGCTCACCTGGGTAAAATGGCTGCTATCGTCGACGTTGCGCATGTCCACCGCCCCGACGTTAATCTGATAGTCGCTGCTGCCGGGGCGCTGCATATCCGGGATCGAGGAGAATGGCACAATGAAGCGCTCAATGTTGCCGCCAGTGTTTTTTACCTCGACGGATAAATCGCTGCGTGAGCCGGTAGGCATCAGATCGCGGATGGCAAAGGGACCTGGCGGGACATTGGTCTGGTGGATGATATGACCATCCTGGGAGATACTGACCACCGCTGAACTGGTTGCAACACCTTCGATCACCGGCATATAAACGTTTTCGCTGTCCGGTAACATCTGACGACTTTTATTCAGTGTCACCCCACGAAAACGGACCGTGTCAAAATAATCAGACGTCGTATAGCTTCGACCAATGCGCAGTACCGAATCGATTGCCGCAATTGGTTTTTCAACAAAACGCGTGGTATTTATCCAGCTACCTTTGTTCATTGCGCTGTAGCGCATCCACGATGAGCTATCGAGAAAATGCCAGCCATACAGGTTTAGTCCGCTGTTCAGCGATAAATACAGATTATCGCTGTCACTATAGCCATTCTGCAGACCGTGAAAATTGTAATAGTTGAAATTGTAATTGGTATACAGGCCATTAATTCCCTGATCCCATTTTTGCGGTGACACCCAGTTACGGCTATATTCTTTTACGAAAGCCTGAGGTACTTCTAAATCCAGACGCAGTGTGCCGGGTATCAGGGCGCTTTTCCCTCCGTGTAGCAGGGTATTAACGTCGAGCTTTTCAGCGGTGCTTTTATTTACGATGTCATCCAGCCCCTGAATATCCAGTAGAGATACGTCGTCTTTATTAATAAGCAGAGTACCCTTGTCATCATTAGCGACGGAAATATTAAATTTCCCGCGCCAGACGTTATTCACAAAAACATCCAAATCATAAGCCCCCGGCGTCATAACCAGCCGAGAATTACTCCAGTCCATATCTGCTGAATTACCTACCAGCAGGCTGCTATTAAAATCCTCTGCCAACGCGCCGTATGAAAATATCGCGAGGCTGACAGAGTGAACTAGCAAACTTATACGAAACAGAGAACTGTTTTTCATCAGAATTGAACCTGGAGTCATTTATCTGGGATATCAGTGGATAGTGCTGAATCTCTTTGCGCCATAATCATCAAGCCAGGTAAGGCGATATTGCCCACCGGACTGAATTTTGCTGGACACCAGCGCGCAGCCAAACGGCGGAATAAACGCAGTCTCAGCCAGTAAATTATCTTTTCGGCTTTGCTTTAGCTCGCCCCCCTGCCAGGTCACGACCTGAGGGATGGTCATGTAATATGGCGAATTATTCTTCAGGCAGGTGTGACCGCCAGAAGTTGAAACGGTAATTTTCTCCGCTACGCTGCTGTCGAGATCGCTCAGTACATCCGGACGATAGAACAGTTTTATGCGGTTGCGAATGGCCACCTGCAGGTAGCTATCACCACTGCCTTCAGGGACGGGAGGGACATCCAGAACGTTAAGCCAGAACACACTTTCGCGGTCTTTTGGCAGCGACTGAGTGTTCATCGCCGAGATTTTCAGAGCCTGTCCGGCGTGTCCGCTCATTTTTACGACCGGAGGCAGCAGAGAAAACGGCACTTTGACTTTCTCCGGCGCGGCGGAAGCATCGCCCTCGTCAATCCATGACTGGACCAGATGGGTTTGTTCGCTGTCGTTTACCAGTTGCACCGACACAAATTTGGCGCTGGCCGGATAAATAACACGCGTTTCGTTGATCACAACGCTTGCGCTGGCATTCATGGAAATGAACGTAGCCGCAAGAAAAAATATCAGAGTTTTCATAATGTCGTAGAGGAGAGCCGGGGAGACCCCGGCTGAATGAGTTAGTCGTAGCTGAAGGAATAAGTTGCGTCAGTAACTACTTTACCGGTTGTTACGGCCGCGCCACCGTAGTTGTAGTAGTTGGCATACATGGTCAGTGTGACGCCATCTTCGGTGGCAGCGTTAGCGGAACTCAGACCAGTATCGAAAGCGGTATCAAACGGTACGGCAGTGTTACCGTCTTTGGTTAGCGCAATACCCACACCCTCGGCGCCATTGTCGCTGTAGTTTTTCAGGTATTTAGCGTCATCCGACAGGTTGCTGCTGCTGAAAGTGATTTTAAGCGTTTTAGCTTCGTCCGATGCCGCAGAGCAGTTTTTCAGATTCATGGTGAAGTCTTTGGCGTTGGTTTTAACAACACCGGCGGTGGTGCCCATATCACCCACAGCAATAGGGGAAAGGTTTACCGTGAAGTCTGAACCGTTATTGGTCACCACGTTACAGGTGGTATCGGACACTGAACCGTTAAAGGTAATAGTGCCACCCGCTACGCCGGTTGATTCAGCTGCAAATGCAGAGCCGGAAACCATCAATGCCGCTACGATGAATGTTTTGTTAAACATTTGTGTATATCCCATTTTCATAATCAAATTTACTTTTGTCAGTAGCGTGAAACTTTTTCCCTGCTCCCTGGTTCGCGCTACATCATCCCTGGCATCTGAACAGATGTTGATGATTCATTTCACCTTCTCTGGAGTGGCGCATTCGGTTGCAGAACAACATTTCGCGTCACGCTGTAAGGTTGGAATATAAGACCATTGTTTACATATTTGGTAAATGTAAATATCGATTAAATTATTTTTTTAAGATTAAAACGCTATTTTTAATGATTTTTATAAATTTATATCATGAGCGAGGGGATGAAGAGGCTAGCGTTAAGAAAGTAATTACTGGTTAGATGATGGACAAAAGCTGCAAATGACGTTTTTGCAGAACAGCGGAATAGGCGAATGAATAAATTAATTAACTAATTGTTATCAAAAACTTAATAAAATAAACGTGTTAGATACAATTGCCGTGTCGGTTCTGGGCTAAAGTTGACTCCCGGGCAGGGCAATCAATCGGGTTATGAACATGTTCAATACCTTTAAAGTAGTGCCAGGACAATTTCAGGATTGATACCAGGTGCCCAGAGATCCTGCAGCATGTACGGAATAAATGGGATAGCATCAGTTGTTTCAGCGGCAAGAGAACGTGCCAGTTTATCCTGTACACTCCTGTTGATTATTATCTCTTCGTCTTTCCAGTCGGGATTTTAGCTAATGTCAGCTAAAACAGCCCACCCTCAAATACTGAACACGGGCAACTGATCGTGGCATCAACAATGCGGTTAAATGTACCCGTTCCTGTGCTTCCCCCTGCTATAAGTAACAATGTTCGAAAAGACCAGTTGGTGGTTGTCATTTCATCCAGTCCATTATCAAATACCCCCTGAAACCATCATTTTCTGCCTGCAGTCTTTAATGGTCTGTTGATATTAAAAATCTCGGAGGTTCAGGGGAAAAGCCCTTCTCCGGTTTCAGCATCAAGGACAAACTCCGAGAAAATAAATTGTCTGACCTGCAGTATCGAACTGAGGTTAAACTTTTGCCTGATCTTGCTGGTATAGGTATAAACAGTTTTTGGCGACAGATGAATGTTCCTGGCAATCGCCAAGGTGTCGTCAGTATCACGCAGGGCAAAAAGTGTCTTTTTTTCCTGGCCTGAAAGCAAGCTGAGATCCCTGCAGCATGTAATATGATTTAACGCATATTGAGGTGAATGCGTCCTGCCGTCATTGAGTTGTTTTCGAAAGTCCATAAAGCACGATTTTCTGTATATCGTCACAAGCGGCTCAAGAACCCTTGAACTGACATCTTTGCCACCGATGAAGATTAACCCGTGCTTATCAGTCAGTTTCTTTCTTTTTAGCAGTCTGAAAATCGCGCCCAGGCTTCTGTACGATTCAATATCAACAATGCAGAGCTTCCTGGCGGGAGACACCTGTTCAAGGATGACAGACAACGCTTTCTTTAAATAAACATCTTTTGTCAAAATCATGTGAGACATAAACATATCCGGATATTTCATAGCGCAATGAATAAGGGCCCTGAGGCCCCTGAGATAACATCAGAATCCGATACGGATACCGGCCACACCCTGAACCGGCGTCTCCGTATGGCTGCCCTGACGATAATTAGCCTCGCCGTACAGCGTTACGTCCTTGCCGACACTGACCGATGCACCCAGACCGTACTTGCCTGACGTGCCTTTGACGTTGTTGTCAAAGCGGTTGCGCGCATTGATGGTGACTTCATTTGAGTCTGCATACTCCTGCACGATCGCCGCTGACAGGTAAGGTTTAAATTCTGTCGCACCGAGGCTGAACTTGCCGGTCAGCTTCGCGCCGGCCTCACCCGTTACCGAGCGCGGCGTGCCGGTGTTACCCTTCATGCCGTTGCTCAGCTTTACGTCCTCACTGCTCATCTGAACAAACGCCAGGCGGGCATAAGGCGTGAGGCTCAGGTCGTCCCTCACATCAAACTGATAGCCACCTTCAACGGCTGTGCTGAGACCATACTGCGTCCAGTCACCGCCGGTTCTGCCGCCGTTGGTCATCACGGCTCTCAGTTTGTTGTTCAGGCGGTTACCTTTCACCACACCGTCAGCGTAGAAGCTGCTGGCATCAAACCATGTTGCATACAGGCCGATACCGTAGCTGTCGATTTTGCTTTTTCCACCGCGGGCATGCTTAACAGTGTTGTCGCTGTAAGACATGAATGCCCCCGTGACGAGGCTGCCGCGCGCAAAATCCGTCCGCGTGTCGGCACCGATTTCAATGCCGTTCTGATTAAGCTGATACGCCGCGCCGTTGCTGGTATCCGTATGGTTTTTGCTGCCAAGGTAGTGACCCCACACGTTACTTTCCGGTCCGGTTTTATCCAGATTTGTCCGGTACATGCGCAGGCCTTCCAGCTCGGAGTGGATGACATTCAGGCCGGCATTCGACATGGCCAGGATGGCGTCCGTTGCCGGGGTGGTCATCGGCTTCTTGTCGCCGCTTCCGCTACCGCCGGTATTGCCGTTGTCACCGCCGTCCGGATTCTCGCTACCGCCCGGGTTTTCACCACCGCCAGGATTCTCGCCGCCGCCCGGGTTTTCACCACCGCCAGGGTTTTCACCGCCGCCAGGGTTCTCGCCGCCGCCAGGGTTCTCACCGCCGCCAGGGTTCTCGCCGCCGCCAGGGTTTTCACCGCCACCCGGATTCTCACCACCGCCAGGTTCTTCCGTCATCGCGCCCAGGTACCAGACGTTACCGCCGTTGAGACCGTCTTTATTCTGCTCGCTGAACAGGGTGTACATGTAGGTCCCGCCGTCAACCATGCTGGTGCTTCGCCCGTTAGCCGTGACCATTTCAAAATCAATGTCACCACCCTTCTCATGGATGAGGTTCACTGTGAGGTCGGTGTGGTCTGAGATTTCTTTACCGGAGTCATTAACGGCAATGCCAAACTGGCCTGAACCCTGCTCGATGGTGACAAAGTTGGCTTTGCGGTCGGCCAGCGAGGTATTGAAAAGGAAGTTTCCGGTTCCGTTCAGTTCCGTAATAGTCAGTTTCGCGAATTCACCTTTGCTGTTGCGCAGGAAGTTGACGTTACCGCCGTTCATGGTGAGCTTATCGACCTGAGCCGGGGTATAACTGGCGGTGGTATTGGTAAGGTCGGCGACAGAGAGGGTGCCCCCCGTGATGCGCACGTCCGTTGCGACAGAGCCAGCGTCCATCAGCAGTTCACCACCGGCGTTCACTTTGGTTTCGCCGTCAGCCAGTGCCCCCGTCTGCAGCCACGACTGACCGCTATTGATAGTGGTGTCAATGGCTGTGCCGCCACTGTAGACGAACTGCATGCCCCCGCTATTAATGGTAGTGCCAGTAGCCGTACCGTCACTGGAGACGTTCTGTCGGCCACCACCGTTGATAGTGGTGCCAGTTGCAGTGCCACCGCCGCGGATGTAC
The DNA here is from genome assembly GCF_002075345.1 of Citrobacter braakii. Lineage (GTDB taxonomy): Bacteria > Pseudomonadota > Gammaproteobacteria > Enterobacterales > Enterobacteriaceae > Citrobacter > Citrobacter braakii. Next base: position 174,717 of record NZ_NAEW01000004.1, on the reverse strand, counting down.
TGCCTGCCATCGCTGTTGATAGCGGTCTCATTGGCTGTGCCGCCACTGGAGACGTACTGTTCGCCACCGTTGATAGTGGTGTTTGTGGCTGTCCCGCCACCGGATACGGATATGTACTGTCCGCCCCCGCTGTTAATGGTGGTGTCTGTGGCCGAGCCCCCACTGAAAATGCCTTGGGCACCACCGCTATTGATGGTGGTGTCAGTGGCTGTGCCACCATAAATGGCCTGTTCACCACTGCCGTTAATGGTGGTCTCATTGGCTGTGCCCCCAATGTGGATGTACTGCTCTCCACTGTTGATGGTGGTGTCAGTGGCTGTGCCCCTATTGCTGACGTCCTGCCAGCCACCGTTGATTGTGGTGCCAGTGGCCGTGCTGTCATGGGAGACCCATTGGAAACCTCTGTTAATGGTGGTATCAATGGCTGTGCCACCACTGTTGACATACTGCTGACCATTATGGTTAATGGTGGTCTCAGTGGCTGTGCCACCATTGACGTCCTGTATGCCCCCATAGTTGATGACGGTCTCAGTGGCAGCACCACCGCTGGAGACTCGCTGCTCGCCATCTGTGTTGATGGTGGTCCCAATGGCTGTGCCACCACTGTTGACATACTGATAACCACCGCTGTTAATGGTGGTGGCAGTGACAGAGCCGCCACTGAAGACGCTTTGACTACCACCGTTAATGGTGGTGTCAGTGGCTGTGCCCCTATTGTAGACATTCTGACTGCCACCGCTAATAGTGGTGTCAGTGGCTGTGCCGCCGCTAACGATCTCCTGCTTGCCACCATTGTTGATGGAAGTGTCAGTGGCTGTGCCACCTAAGATGTACTGGTCGCCACCGTTGTTGATGGTGGTCTCAGTGGCCGAGCCCCCAACGTAGACGTCCTGCATGCCCCCATAGTTGATGACGGTCTCAGTGGCTGAGCCCCCATTGTAGATGTACTGACTGCCACCGTTGATAGTAGTAGAGGTGGCCGTATCTCCTGAAGAAATAGTCTGTTCACCCGTTAGCGTCACGTCCACATAATCCACGGCCATGACCGGCGCTGAGGGCAGCAGCATTGCCCCCAGCAGCAGTGCCAGGCCGCTTTTCTTTGGTGCCAGTTTCGGGCGACCAGAGCCGGATGCCAGTTCAGAGGTGACCACCCACTGCTGGCGCGACTCGCACCAGACGGTGGTATATATCTTGTTCATAGTAACGCTCCTTAATTATCAACTAATCCTGCATGCAGACGGTCCACCATCCCTGTAACCTGTCGTCCGGTTATCAGCCGCGTGCACTCATACTGTCTTGGGGTATCCCTGTGATGCGGGCACCACAAAAAATCCTGGTGGTCAAAATCAACCGACGTGTCATCCCAGCAGCCGTTACAGCCATGACTGCTGAACACCCGCCAGGGGGTGTAAAATTCGCTATTCGGAAGGCTGAATCCGCTGATCAACACCACAGGTATGTCAGTTGCCCAGGCAAGCCATGACAGCCCGCTGGCCAGACCGATAAAGAAACTCGCATGCCTTAACAGGTCCACCCGCTCCTGAAGCGGAATGTCGCCCGTGAAGTCTTCGGCACCATAGGGGATGTGGTTCCAGACGAAGCCCTGACCGTGATGGGCCTGGCGGTCAATGCACAGCACCCGGTATCCCAGTGATTTAAGGTGGGCTACCACCTCTGCCCAGCCGTGACCGTTGTTCCAGTATTTAGCCTGGTTGGTTGACTGCGCGGCGATGCAGACGTAGGGCTCCGCAATTTTTCGTTCTGCATCAAGCTTCAGGCGAGGCGGGCACTCCCGCGGGTCAACCCCGAGGATGTAACCGGCATTGCGGTGAAAGCCGACTTTCCTGAAATCAACGGGCTGATGAAGTGTGTCAGCCTTGAAGAAAAGACCGACGTACCAGGACGCGTAGGGATTGATTGTCCGGTGGGATTCTTTTGTGGAGAAGGTTATCTCCGGATATTGTGCGCTGAGCAGGTCAATGATTTCCTGCCCCATGACGCATTCAAGCTGGCACCTGTGCAGCTGACGAAATCGCTCGGCGTAATGGAACCAGCCAAGCATATCGCCCAGTGTTCCGGTCGGGAAAAAGATGACGACCGGCTTATCCTTCATGTCCAGTGTTTCATCCAGGATCGGATGCGCTTCTCCCTGGTGGAATACCTGAATGCGGAAACGGATGTAATATTTTTTGGTACTGGCGACCCACCCGCCGTCAGAATCACAGCTGAAAAGGATATTGCCGGAATCATCATCCATTAAAATGGCATGCCATTTCCCTTCCGGAAGGTAAACACGCGCGCCGTAATTAAAGTCAAACAGAATACCTTCCGGTCCGGCACAGGTCGGAAATTCAGGAGGTGTTGCAAAGTTAGCTGACATATCTTATATATCCCTGGTGTTCATGTGCAGTCGATAAGGGGTCAGTCAATTGCACTGGTTTATATCTGTAATATTTTCCGTGACGGGCTGTGAGCCGTTTTTAACTCAGACCCATAAGCAGTTCCGGATTAAATGTTTTGCGACTGTAAATGTATTTAAATTACCCTGCAGCTGAGGGCGTGATTTTTATTTTCCACTCAGTCAGTCATGTCCGGTCTGTTTACAGGGATAAGGGTGTTAAATATGTTTGCAGAACTCGTGCATGCTGACGGGTTTTGAAAAAAGATAACCCTGAAAAACATTCACACCTTTATCTTTCAAAAGAGATAATTGTTCTTTATTTTCCACTCCCTCTGCCACAAGCTGGATTTGCAGTCGTTCAGAGAGGGTTACGATTGAATCAATTACCGCGGAATAAATTAATGTACCGTTGCTGACCACTGTAAGGCATTTATCCATCTTAATTGTAGAAAAACCTGAATGCTCAATATATTTAAGACACGAACTTCCGTTTCCGAAGTCATCAATCGCAAATCGCACACCTGCATCGGTAAGTTGTTGCATTGCGTCAAGCGCAAAGTCATCGAGATGCATCGTGCCACGTTCGACAATTTCAAGTAATACAGCAATGCGTCCTGCAAATGTTTTATTAAAATCGGTCACTGCTTCAATAACGTCCGGGGAATTCAGTTGTCTCGCACAGATATTGAAGGAAAGATAGAAGTCATCGGGAAGGGCTCCTTCATAGCCGTTGAAAAAGGTTTTAACATCAGACAGCAAAGAGCATGTCACATCATTAATCACCTCGCATGACTCCATTGCAGAGATGTATTTCTCCGGAAAGTGAAGGACTCCATCTTTTCGGATCCTCAATAACACTTCTCCGCCTGCAACCTTGTAAGCCCTGTAAACCGGTTGCACATAAGGCACAAACTCAGCTCCAGCCAGTTCTGCTGACAGGATCGACTCTCTTATCCGTGTTCCGGCCTTACTGAAGAAACGTTCTGCCTTCCTGAGCATGTTGGTGCTTATCATGGAGTTGCTCCTGAACCATGGTGGATCCGTTAACCTGGGAACTCTTCATATCCCGGATGGTGAATGGCAGTAATGCTGATGACTATTAGATGATAAGAACCCGCTCATTCTGCGAACAATCTTAACTGAGAAGAGTGGTAGGTCAGTACATGTATCGGCGTTAAGTTATTTTGCGGATTAAAATGCTAAAATATAAGTGATTTACAATCAATTAACCTAGTAATTAAGGAATCCTGGCTGCGTATGGTATGCTTTGCAAAAGTCAGACGTAGTGATAATGAGGTGGAACAAGCGTTTTTATCGCCTTACGTTCAGGATATTGGAGTGTTCATTTGGATTATTTAATCAGTTCTCTGGCCAGGTATCGTTCAGATGATGGCACAATCTGGCCGGTCTCGGATGAAGATTCTGTCATTATTCTGACAGCAACCATGAACAGACTTTTAACCTATCTGCTGGAAAGACAGGGGCAGGTGATTAACCGGGATGAGCTGCTGGATAATGTCTGGGATTTACACGGCCTGCGTTCGTCAAACCACACCCTTAATAAATATATTTCCGAAATCAGGAAGCACTTTGTCAGCACCGGGATTCAGGCAGAATGTATTACCACTGTGCCACGAATCGGTTTTATGTTTAATCAGGATATCGATGTCGTGGTGATGACTGATACCCTCCCGGTGCATGAGTCGACTGCAGTAACAGACAGCGCCGGACCTGGAATAAACCGACAGTTTTCTGCATTTTCGTTAAAACACAGACTTACCTTTAATATTCTGCTTTTAGCTTTGTTTGTCGCCAGCGCCGTCATTTTTATTGCGGGCAGTCAGATCCCTACAACAACCACATCGACCCTGAAAGATATACAGACCCATTTTCTGTTTAACTATCAGAACTGCCAGGTGTACACCATTCAGAAAAACTCCGCTTCATTCCTCGAAAAAAAGAAGGACGTTTTTGTCACCCTGGCCCGGCAGAATAATATTGACTGCCTGGACGGGGCTGTATTTCTTTATCAGGCGTCAGACGCTTATATTTATGGCAGTAAAGGCCGGGTATTTATCAGCAGATGTACAACGAAAGACAAGCAGTATATATCCTGCCTTAATAACTACTGGAATGGCTATGAAAGCAATTAAGATAAGTCGCCTCTGTGCAGCTGTCAGTCTGCTACTGGTCATGGCATCGTCCATCGGGTTCTATATGTACATGCTTAAGCGACAGAATGGCATGGACATCGACTGCAGCACGATCATTCGTTATAACCATCTTAACCCTGATTTTACTGCAACACTGAACCTCGTCTTTCGCCTCGATAAACAATTCTCTGGTCAGGTTGTGTTGTCCGGATATATCAATTCTGAAGGTGGCCCCGAAACGGTTTCCAGGACAATTCATTTCGGCTACGAGGTGAACAGACCAGGCGAGATTTCAGTGAGCAATATGCACTATGTCAAAAAATCACAGGACACCGCCAGTGATGAAATATTCAAACACAGCTTCTTTTATGTTCCGGAAGGCACAGTCCGTCAGATCAGGATCAATCCGTTGTTAAATGGCTGGTTGATTGAAAATCTGCAGTCGCCGTTTGCGCTTTGCGTGAATAAGGACAGGTAGCGATAAAGACAGCATACCCGACATGCTCAAAAACCATACCGGGTATGCTCAGAGGATACTCCAGGAGACTACGGCTTATTTTGCCCAGTCTTCCAGCGTGAGCCCCGGCACCCGCTCAAACTCCCTCACATTAATGGTCACCAGCACACGCCGGCGGCGATAGCATGCCGGCAATCGCCGTGTCGTTCGGCCCAGTTGATAGCCGAGACCACGTCCGATCTCTGGCCAACACCGCCTGCTCCAGGCGCTTCAGTACGAATTACAGCTGCCCGTGCAGGATGAACGCTCAGATACAGGTGTCGAGCATATACGTTTTTTTCACAGGTCAGCCCGTCCTTCGTCGCTGACATCCTGCATTGATGAGGGGAAGAGATTATTGGAAAACCAGAAAGTTATAACGCTGGACGAGCAGGGTAACAATGTTCGCATAATCAGTGAGTTATGGTAGTGTAGGTTAGAATAGGGTTTTTATATTATGAGAGAAAATAATCTTTATTAATCAGCATTAACACACCAAGGCATCACTGGCGTGTGGTTCGCGAAGTCCGTATCAAGTGACTCTTTCAAATCGTTTTTGCTCTTATTTAATCTTCGCTTATTGATTATTCATTTTCCGGCAACGCATAATTCTGGCAGTACAGATAGGGGATCCCCTCTTTGGTAATCAAATACGTCTCTCTATTCAGCGCAAAAAAATCGACGTTGGATACGCTGGTGTTGGTCAGGAAGAAGTCGGGGAGGAGTTCCTGAATGAGACTGGCGGGTGCTGTTTCGCGATTGGAGATTTGGATTTTCTGCGAAATCCAAACCGGGCTTGAGCCGTAGCTGGATTGTGTAAAAAGTACCATGCGTTGCACGGTCTGCTCATTATTTTCGGCATCTTTGATAATGCCATCAATATTCACAATACCTTTGCTGCCGCCGGTTTTGATATCAATGATCCCTCGGAATGAGCTTGTATTGCGTACAATCTCGATGGCAGACCGACAGGTCAGATTATGTAACTGACCATTGTTTTTACTGTACCGGTAGACGGCGGTAACAATTAGCGCAGCAAAACAAAGCAACAGGATAATACCTGTCTGGATGCGGGGCGTTCGGGAATAAAAATTCATTAGCTATCATACCGTGGGTAATAAACCGACTGACAGGCGTTTTCCTGCCTGTTTTTCATCGGTGAGCGACATACAAGCACGGATAATTTCTTGGATTCAGGGTAGGTGGTGATATAGATAAATTTATGGCTCTGACACAGCCCAGGATTTTTGTTGATAAATGCCGTATGTCGGGAGAAATTACTGGCATCATTATTAAAATAATACTGACAGTCAGTGGGGGCTTTGTCTGCGGTGATATAGCCGGAGAAATAGTTATCACTGGTTTGCCACGGATACATTATAAGCACACAAATTATCAGGGTAATGGCAAGTATGACCATTTCAGCAGTGGTTATCAAAGGTTGGCGCGCTGTGTCATCTGACAGTTCTTCTATGGCGACATCCGGCACTAAAGGTTCTGCTGTAAAAGATACGCTCTCCTCCGGAGTTTCAATCACCTGAATATTGAACTCTTCCTGGATGATCAGCCCTTTGCGGGGGATCGTGGTGATAAGCGGTTGCTCCAGTTCCAGCTGCAGCAAACTTTTGCGCAAAGAGAGAATGCTTTGATAAAAGGCGTTGAAGCTCACCTGGCGGTGATTTTTACCCCAGCCGAATTCCAGTAGTTCGTTTTGGGAAACCACTTGCCCGCGATGTTGAATAAGTAATAAAAGACATAATGACGCCGAGTGTTTGAGTTTTATCCGCTGATTGGGTTGATCTATCCGCGCCAGAGATTGTGTAGCTGGCGTAAATATTATTATTTTTTCAATCAGATAACTGACATTGCCAGTCTCAGACATGATGTTTCTACTCTTGCTGGTGCGCCAGGCGGTTGGCGAGTCATGATACCACTTAGCCCATAAAGACCACCAGTATGGACCCGACTCTGCAGCGAGAACCGCGAAGTGTTTCAATTTCTTATCATAATATAACAACAAGGATAACTTTTTAATGAAAATAAACTATATGTAAATCAATGCATTGTATCTTTTTGGCTACATTGCAAAGAACAGAAAGATGAAATAACAACGACAAAGATGATTGCCATTAATTCTTTATGGACAGCGTCATATACTGCCTGGCGCCACCACGCGAAAACAGCATGAGTCTGAACGCGTCAACGGCACCAGGGAATGCCGGTGGTAGATGTAGATGGGAATAAATGTCAGCTTGTTGGTGAGCTGACATTTATTTTTCGTGTTGAGTAAAATTCCACCCTCGTTTTGACAAAGCCATAATTTGCGGTAGAGAGTCCCATGTTCCAGAAAGATATTGAAAATGCTGTAGTGCTTGTTGGTGATGAAATGAAAAAGTCAGATAATGCCTGGCTGTCCTTACGCAAAAAACGCCAGCGTATTGATCTGAAGAGTGATGGAAATATCTTGTTTCTGGAGAAAGGGGCCGTCTCTGTTCATCGTGTGGAAAATGATTTAGTGATGGTAAGTATATCTGCACCGGCCATCCTCGGCTTGCCACAAATGCGTACGGAAGTTGCCGGACACTATTTACGTTGTGATACCGATTGTGAAATGTGGGCAATGAGTGCACCCAATGCCGAACTTTTGTTCACTGCAAAGAATCTTTGGAAACATGCATTTGATATTTTAACGCTACATCTGCAACGCTATTTTCAACGAGAAAAATTGCAATCGCATCGCACTATCCGTGAATTGATTATTGAACACCTGAAATATATTTGGTCGATGGAGCCTGAGATGCGTGAAAACACATCTGTGTATACATTCATTCTCGCTCGAAATCATATCTCACGCAGTGCTATCCACAAAGTATTGCAGGAGTTAGTGAGTGACGGAAAAATAATTATGAAGCGAGGGAAACTCTCTTTTTTTGTATGTTAAAGTTAACATTAAAAGCATCTGACGTGTTTTTTTTGCACTCAGCTGGAATGATAATGAAAAAACTGGGTTTGTGATTTTTGTTAATTATCAGTATGTTGGTTTTTGTCTTTTTCTTCACCGCTGATGCCAGCTACGCGGAATGTCCATTTTTATCTATAAATTAGTATTTATTTATTAATTTGATATGAATATGATGTTCCCTCCAATAATAACAAAAGTCATATCGCCAATGACCAACGGCAGGCCGGAAAACCTTGAGGCACAGCATAGCCGACTGTTTGGCAACCCTACTACCGATACAACGGATGTTCGCGCTGCACTGCAAAACGCGTTGGATCACAATACCTTTGTCCTGCTGGCCCAGCCTATCGTCAGTACTCGTGGTGATGAATCCTATCATGAGATATTGATCCGCATGCTCAATGAGCACGGGGAATTTCTTTCCCCTGACCATTTTCTGTCGGTTGCACGCGACACAGGGTTAGCACCCGATATCGATCTTTGGGTTATTGAGAACACCCTGAAGTACATGCGCTACCATCCGCTGAGTTGTTTTTCCATTAACCTGGCGCCAGTGACGCTATGTCGTTCAGGTATCGTTGCAAAGATAACTGCGTTGTTGCAGGAATATGTGGTGATACCGCAACGGATTATTTTTGAGATAACCGAGGCTGATACCCTGTCAGATAAAGAACACACGGCAGATACACTACGCTTACTACGTCAATTGGGATGCCGAATCGCGATTGATGACTTCGGTGCCGGGTTTGCAAGCTATGAACGCCTGATGAACATTGAAGCAGATATTTTGAAGATTGATGGGTCTTTCGTTCGTGGGATTATAAAATGTGAGGTTAGTCGCTATATCATCGAATCTTTCTGCCGGGTTGCGGCAATGAAAGGTATGCAGGTTGTCGCCGAGTTTGTTGAAAGTGCCGAAATCCAGATGCACCTGGAACACATGAATGTCGGGTGGTTACAGGGATACCACATTGGCAAGCCAAAACCGTTGTTCACGTTAGAGTAATCTATAATCCGTTTATTTAAACGTATTATCACGATGCTGTAATCTGCCGATAATATAACCTCCTGGCGGAGGCTATATTAATATCAAGAACATTAGCTGACCAATAATTTACGGATCCTGCAGCTGAAGCTGATTCTCTAAACGCCGATCTCGCAGGGTTGCATAAATAAAGGTAATCACAAACAGCAGGGAAAATAGTACGACGATGGTGGGAGCCGGCGCGCTGTCGATGAAAAATGACAGGTACACGCCCATAAATGAGGTAATGACCGACATCGCCACCGCCAGCCATAAGGCGTGGGAAAATTTCCGCGTCATTAAAATCGCGATGGCGCCAGGTGCAATCAGTAATGAAATTGACAAAATAATCCCTACCGATTTTAGCGTGGCGACAATCGTCAGGGCGATCATGCACAATAGGCCGTAATGCAGCAGTGCGGTGTTAAGCCCACTGGCCTTTGCCTGATGTGGGTCGAACGCATGCAGCAGCAAATCTTTCCATTTAAGTCCGATGATAAGCGCGATCCCCAGAGTAATAACCGCGGTTTGCATGATATCGCTTAACGATACGCCCAGCATGTCGCCGAACAGAATATGATCGAGATGGACTTCTGACTGGATAGAGACGTACAGCACCAGACCCGCACCAAACATCCCGGAGAAAATAATACCCATGATGGTGTCGCGTTTGATGCGGCTGTTATCGTCGAGGTATCCGGTCGCCACCGCGCAGAACAGACCGGCGATAAACGCGCCAATTGCCAGCGGGATGCCCGCAATCCACGCCAGGACAATCCCTGGGAAAACCGCATGACTCATGGCATCGCCCATCAACGCCCAGCCTTTGAGTACTAAAAATACCGACAGCAGCGCGCAAGGCACTGCGACGATGGTAGAGATGACCAGCGCATTAACCATAAAGCTAAACTGAAAAGGTTCCAGCAGCGTTGTTAAGATCATACTTGCTCCTTGTTCACCAGACGGGCGCGGCGGCGATTTGCCAGCAGACCGTGTTTTGGTGCGAAGACAAATGCCAGCAGGAACAGCAGCGTTTGCAGAACGACGATAATTCCGCCGGTTGCCCCGTCCAGCCAGTAGCTTAGCCAGGCGCCGAAAAAGCTGGTCAGGCTGCCGAGCGCCACGGCGATGGTGAGCAGGCGAGGAAAACGATCGGTCAGCAGCCAGGCCGTCGCACCGGGCGTAACCACCAGGCAAATCACCAGAAAGGCGCCGACGGTTTGCAGTGCGGCGATCGTGGAAACGGAGAGCAACGTAAAAAACAACAGTTTCAGCCGACCCGGATTCAGACCGATAGACCGCGCGTGGTTTTCATCAAAAAAGACCACCATCAGATCTTTCCACTTCAAAAACAGAATGGTCAGCGAAATCACGCCGATGATCGCCAGTTGCAGGATATCTTCCGGCGCAATCGCCAGGATGTTACCCAGAATAATGGTCTGAATGTTCACCGACATCGGATTAAGCGACACCATAAACAGCCCGATACCGAAAAAGGACGAAAAAATCAGCCCGATAATGGCATCTTCCTTCAGGCGTGAACGCTGATTGAGAAACAGCATGCTGCCCGCCGCCAGTCCACCGGAAAGAAATGCGCCCAGCGCGAAGGGAAGCCCTAACATATAGGCTCCGGCTACGCCTGGAACGATCGAGTGCGACAGCGCATCGCCAATCAGCGACCAGCCTTTGAGCATCAGATAGCAGGAGAGAAATGCGCACAGGCCGCCGACCATCGCCGAAACCCACATGGCGTTGAGCATGTACTGGTAGCCAAACGGCTCCGTCAGCCAGTTCATGATTACTCCCCCTCGCTTGCCGCGCGTCGCGAAATAAACGGACGTTCATCATCGGTAATCACGTGTTGTTCACCTCCGCTCAGCGCGACGTGACGCAGAACGCCGCTGAATGCCAGCTCGAGATTCTCGTGGGTAAAGGTGGTTTCGGTTGGCCCACTTGCCAGCACCGTGCCCTTAATCATCACCGTGTAATCGCAAAATTCGGTGACGGATCCCAGATTATGGGTAGAGACCAGCATGGTCCGGCCTTCATCACGCAGTTCACGCAGCAGATCGATGATCCGGGCCTCGGTTTTCACATCCACGCCGGTGAAGGGTTCATCCAGTAAAATAACCTGCCCGTCCTGTGCGATGGCTCTTGCCAGAAAAACGCGTTTTTTCTGCCCGCCGGACAGTTCACCTATCTGGCGATGGCGATAGTCCAGCATATCTACCCGCGCCAGCGCCGCATCCACGCAGTCGTGGTCGATTTGTTTTGGTCGACGCAGCCACCCCATATGGCCAAAGCGGCCCATCATCACTACATCTTCCACCAGTACCGGAAACGACCAGTCCACCTCTTCTGACTGGGGGACATAGGCGATAAGATTCTGTTTGAGCGCCTTATTAACCGGTTGTTGCAGAATAGATATTTCCCCTTTCGCCAACCGGACAAAACCCATCAGCGCTTTAAAAAGCGTTGATTTTCCCGAACCGTTTACGCCGACCAGAGCGGCAATTGAGCCGCCCGGAACCTGAAAAGTGGCATCCCGCAGCGCGGTGTGGCCGTTGCGATACGTCACCGTAACCTGATTCACGGTAATCGCAGATTGACTCATTTTTGGCTCCTTAACCCGTCGTTGATGCCGCTGACGATGGTTTCTGTCGTCACGCGCAGTAAATCCAGATAGGTCGGTACCGGACCATCGGCAGCGCTGAGCGAATCGACATACAGCACGCCGCCGTAATACGCGCCAGACTCGCGGGCGACCTGACGCGCAGGTTTGTCGGACACGGTGCTTTCGCTAAATACGGTAGGGATTTGATGTTTTCTGATCGCATCGATCACTTTGCGTACCTGCTTGGGCGTGCCTTGCTGATCGGCATTGATCGGCCACAGATACAGCTCTTTCAGGCCGTTATCACGCGCGAGGTAAGAGAATGCGCCTTCGCTGGTGACCAGCCAGCGTTTATCAGCAGGGAGCTTCGCCAGTTCTGCATGCAGTGGCGCCAGAGTCTGCTGGATTTTCGCTTTATAATTCTCCGCATTTTTCTGGTAGGTTGCGGCATGGTCGGGATCGTATTTCATCAGCGCATCGCGAATGTTATCCACGTAGATAAGCGCGTTCTCCGCTGACATCCAGGCATGCGGATTCGGTTTGCCGTTGTACGGCCCTTCGCTGATACCCATTGGCTGCACGCCGTTTGAGACCATGACCTCCGGTACGCCGGACAAATTTTGATAGAAGCGGGCAAACCATAGTTCAAGGTTAAGGCCGTTGGAGAGAATAAGCTGTGCGCCTTGTGCCCGTTTAATATCCCCCGGTGTGGGTTGATATTCGTGAATTTCTGCCCCGGGTTTGGTGATGGAACTGACGTCCGCCGCGTCACCTGCCACATTGCTTGCCATATCGGCAATCACCGTAAAGGTGGTTATCACTTTGAACTTTTCTTTCGCCCAGGCAGGTGACAGCGTAAGCGCCGTTAACACGCTGGCAAGGAGAAATGACTTCAGATGGGGCAGATGCGGCATAGTATCCCTCACAACAAAGTGGTTAATTTATCATCGAATATAGCCTTTGCTATGTTATATAGCACATGGCATAAACAAATGAAAATAATTCTTATTTGCGTAGGGTGCTAAGGAATGTATCACCGCCAGGTAATAGTCCTGCGCTTAGTTAAGGTGTATTATTTATGCAACTTAATTATGGAGGCATCATGTCCGGCAAACGTATTGCACGTGAGAAAATGACGATCCAGAGAATGATCTCGCTGTATGAGAGCCAGTGTCCGCAGGCTTCAGATGAACCGGGGCATTACGATGCGTTGTTTGCCTATGCGCAAAAGCGCCTGGATAAGTGCGTATTTGGTGAGGAAAAACCGGCCTGCAAACAGTGTCCGGTGCACTGTTACCAGCCCGCTAAACGCGAAGAGATGAAGCAAATTATGCGTTGGGCTGGACCCAGAATGCTCTGGCGTCATCCGATCCTGACCGTGCGTCATCTGATTGATGACAAACGTCCGGTGCCGGAGTTACCCGAGAAATACCAGCGGAAGAAGTGATTTAGCTATTCTATGCCGGGTGGCGGCTGCGCCTTATCCGGCCAACAAAGACAAACGCACCAGTGGCGTAGGCCCGATAAGCGTAGCGCTATCGGGCAATAATCCGTTAAACCAGTGCGTCCTTATCAATGCCCAGGCGCTTCATGCGCGAGAGTAACGTTGTGCGTTTCAACCCCAGTCTTTGTGCCGCGCCTTTAGGACCGGCGACAACGCCATTGGTTTCTTTCAGAACGCGCATTATCAGCTGGTATTCATCTTCGCCATCCTGCGCGACTTCGGTCGCCACCGGCGGCGTAGACGGCGCCATAGCGATTACATCCGGCAGGGACAGTTGCAGCACGTTGCCCCGGGTGAGCAGAACCGCGCGTTCTACGACGTTTTCCAGCTCGCGCACGTTACCCGGCCATTCCATGCTGCTCAGCGTACGCAGGGCTTCGGCGGGAATGCTGTCGATATTGCGCCCCATCCGGCGGGCAATTTTGAAGGTGAAGGCTTTCACCAGCAGCGGAATATCTTCCGGGCGCTCGCGCAGCGGCGGCAGATGGATCGGGAAGACGTTCAGTCGATAGTAGAGATCGTTACGAAACTCGCGATCGGCGACCATCTTTTTCAGATCGCGGTTAGTGGCAGCGATCAAGCGAACGTCGGTCTGGATCAGTTTATTGCTGCCCAGACGTTCAAACTCCTGCTCCTGCAGAACGCGCAGCAGCTTGGGCTGAAGCTCCAGCGGCATGTCGCCAACTTCATCGAGAAATAACGAACTTTTGTCCGCCAGTTCAAAGCGTCCAATCCGCTGCGTGCTGGCCCCGGTAAATGCGCCACGCTCATGGCCAAACAGATCGCTTTCCAGCAATCCGGCAGGCATTGCCGCGCAGTTCATTTTCACCATCCGACGGGCGTTACGTCCGCTCAGGTTGTGAATTGCTCGTGCAATCAGCTCCTTACCCGTCCCGGTTTCACCAAGAATCAGGACAGTGCTGTCGCTTTGCGCCACCATTTCGACCTGTTTGAGTACGCTGTACATCGCTTCGCTGCGGCCAATGATTTCTCCGAACTCACTCTCCACGTTGTTGAGTTGTTCAGTCAGCGCCAGGTTTTCATCGACCAGCCGCTCCTTCAGGCGGTGGATCTCCTGGTAGGCGAGGGCGTTATCCACGGCGATCGCCACGCGTTCTGCGATTTGGCGCAGCAGTTTGAGATTGGCGGTGGTGAATACTTTCTCTTCACATTGCGCCAGCTTAAGTACGCCGAGCATATTATTGCCGGACATCAGCGGCAGCAGGCACAGAGTCTGTAGCTGGTTGCCCCAGGTTTCGAACAACATTCTTTCGTAAGGGGCCAGGGTATCGCGTTCGCTCAGGTTAATCAGCAGCATCTCTTTACTTTTGAAGACCCGTTCAGAGAGCGTGCCGGCTTCGTCCACTTCACTTTGTTCGTGTGCCGGATGATGTTCATCCAGATAGTGAGTGGAATAAATGCTGAGCTTGTTTTTGCGATCGCTGCGTAACACGATGCTGATGGCATCAATGTCGAAGTAGTGATGGATCTCTTTGGCGACTTCGCTGACCAGCTCATCAATATCCAGGCGGGAGAGCACAGCATTGGTGATGGCGACCAGGATGCGAAAGTTATCACGCTCACGGCACAGGAGATCGTAATCGACATTGTTGCTGACCCGGCTTTGAATTTGTTCAGCAACGACGCCGACTATTTGGGTGAAGGTCTGCAGCCGGTTGTACTCTTTTTCACTCCACGGTTGGTCTTCGTTACGGATAAATTCGCAACCGCCAAAGATTCGTCCATCTGCCGCCAGCGGCAGCAGGCAGTAGTGACCAAATTTAGAATACAGCCCGCCAGAGGCCAGCTGTGGCCAGGTTTCGTTAAACTCGTGATAGTTGCAGTGCAGCGCATCGGGGCGAGACAAAATACGGCGTACCGGGCCATGCGCCAGCACCGTTTCGTCTTCATAATCGATGGGGTTACCATTTTCACGCGTCGCAAAATAACGCGCACGCTGCGTTTGTGCCTGCCATAAGACAATAGCCGCGCAGTCGGCCAGCGCTGAACGCTTGACCAGTTGCGAAAGCGCCTCGCTGAGAGACGGCAGGTCGGGCTGCTGTAATAATGTACGAGTAATATCGAACAGGCCTTGCTGTCCGAGGTCACTCATCGGTGTATACGACATATTGCTTTTCCAGGAAAAGCACCGCAGAACGGTGCGAAAACGGTAAATGAATTATAGGTATAAGTCGTAAATTATTGCCGGACTGGTCCAGCTACACGAACCGTAGACCCGATCGGCAAAACGCCATCAGGTGATAATGCAGCGTTAAGGCCGGATGTCGACGCAAATGCGTCTTACCCGGCCTACAGCTTGCTGCCAACCGGCTGTTAGCATATACGAGGTAATGGTTCGGCGTGTGGTAAATCGAGAGTGCGTTTCACGCCGTAGAGTCCGGCAAGACGCACACCTTTGCGTTCTACCACTTCACCAATCATTGCGGCATCGCGTCCTAACGGATGTGCGCGCAGCGCGGCAAGCACCGTTTCAGCAGCCTGAGGCTCAACGGCAATCACCAGCTTGCCTTCGTTAGCAAAGTTAAGCGCATCCAGACCCAGCAGTTCGCAAACGCCACGCACCGCGGGCTTCACGGGCAGGGCCGCTTCAGACAGCTCAATACCAAACCCGCATGAGGCGGCAAATTCATGCGTTACCGCATTTACGCCGCCACGGGTCGCGTCACGCAGCGCCTTCACGCCGGGAATATCACGCAGCGTCTGGATAAGCGGTGTCAATACCGCGCAGTCGCTGACCAGTTCGCCATCAAGACCCAGCTGTTCGCGCAGGTTAAGGATAGTTGCGCCGTGATCGCCAAGCGTACCGCTGACCAGCAGCACATCGCCTGGGCCGAGGGTCTGTGCGCCCCAGTGAATGTTGGCGGGGATCGCCCCCATTCCGGCCGTGTTGATGAACAGCTTGTCTGCAGCGCCGCGCTGCACGACTTTGGTATCGCCGGTCACGATGGCGATGCCTGCTTCACGCGCGGTCGCCGCCATACTGTTGACGACGGTTTTCAACGTCTCCATCGGCAAACCCTCTTCGAGGATAAAACCGCAGGAGAGGTAGCGAGGGATCGCGCCGCTGACCGCCACGTCGTTAGCCGTACCGCAGATGGCCAGCTTGCCGATATTGCCACCCGGGAAGAACAACGGATCGATAACGTAGCTGTCGGTTGAAAACGCCAGACGATCGCCTTCTGCGACCAGTTGCGCCAGATCCAGACGGGCCTGATCTTCTTGTTCCGCCAGCCACGGATTAGCAAAAGCCTCCATAAACAGACTGTTGATCAACTGCTGCATAGCCTGACCGCCGCTACCGTGGGCGAGTTGTACGCTGTTCATGCTTCACACTCCTGCTGACGATACTGATACCAGGCGGCACATGCGCCTTCTGAGGAGACCATCAGGGCGCCAAACGCGGTCTCCGGGTTACAGGTTTTGCCAAATAGCGGGCACTGATGCGGTTTGCATCTGCCGGTCAATACCTCGCCGCAACGTGCGCGCGGATCGTCATACACCTGCTGCGGCGCTGGCTGGAAATACGCTTCGGCATCAAAGCGCTGATAGTCTGGCGTCAGGTGAACGCCAGAGGACTCAATGACGCCCAGACCGCGCCATTCGCTATCGCCATTGACGCAGAACACTTCGGCGATGGCCTGTTGCGCTAACAGGTTACCGGCGTCCGGCACCACGCGGCGATACTGGTTTTCAACCTGGCTATGCGCGGCAATCTTCTGTTCAATCAACATCACCACGCCCTGCAGCAGATCGAGCGGTTCGAAACCGGCGACCACCAACGGACGATGGAAATCTGAAGCAATGAAATTATAGGCATCGGTGCCAATCACCATGCTGACATGGCCCGGCGCTAAGAAGGCGTCGATGCCATTGTCCGGCTGTTCCAGCAGGCTGCGCAGCGTAGGGATAAGCGTGATGTGCTGGCAGAAAAAGTAAAAGTTCTGCACGTCACGCTGTTTTGCCTGCTGAAGGGTGATGGCGGTGGTTGGCATTGTGGTTTCAAAACCCAGGCCAAAGAACACAACCTTACGCGTTGGGTTTTCCTGCGCCAGCTTCAGCGCATCCATCGGTGAATAGACGATGCGGATATCCGCGCCGCGCGCTTTGGCTTGTAGCAAAGAACCTTGTTTACCCGGAACGCGCATCGCATCGCCAAAGGTGCAAAAAATCACTTCCGGATGGCTGGCGATTTCCACACAGCTGTCGATTCTGCCCATCGGCAGAACGCAAACCGGGCAGCCCGGGCCATGTATAAACTCGACGTTGTCGGGCAACAATTGGTCGAGACCGAACTTAAAGATAGCGTGGGTATGACCACCACACACTTCCATGATGCGCAGCGGGCGTTCAGCAGTGTAGGGGAGGTGTGCGGCACGTTCACACAGGTGCTCTATCAACTGCATCACCTGTTCTGGTGCGCGGTATTCGTCAACAAAACGCATTATTTTTCCTCGCCATACAACAACGCGCCGACATCCGGCTCAACGTCAAACATGTTTTGTAGCGCATCGAGCGTGTCGTGCGCTTCAGCTTCATTAATGATGCTCATGGCAAAGCCGACGTGGACCAGTACCCACTGACCCAGGCGGGGTTGACCGTGTTCATCGCAGCTTCCGACCAGCGTCAGGTCGACGTCGCGCTGAATACCGCAAACGTCGACTTTGGCCTGGTTGCCATCAATGGTGCGGATTTGACCCGGAACACCTATGCACATCGCTGCGTCTCCAGCCAGGAGAGCCATTGGTCCATGCCTTCGCCACTGGTGGCGGAAATCAGGATAATCTCAATTTCCGGGTTCACTTCCCGGGCGCTGGCGATGCACTTTTCTACGTCAAAATTGAGGTACGGCAGTAGGTCTACTTTGTTGAGCAGCATCAGCGACGCGGCGGCAAACATATGCGGGTATTTCAGCGGCTTGTCTTCGCCTTCGGTGACGGAAAGCACCGCTACTTTATGGCGTTCGCCGAGGTCGAAGCTGGCCGGGCAAACCAGGTTCCCGACGTTTTCAATGAACAGGATGCCGTTGTCTTCAAGCGGCAAACGTGGCGCGGCGTCAGCAATCATTTGTGCGTCAAGGTGGCAACCTTTACCGGTGTTGACCTGGATGGCGGGCGTACCTGTGGCGCGAATACGGGCGGCATCGTTAACCGTCTGCTGGTCGCCTTCAATGACGGCGCAAGGCACGCTGTCTTTGAGCTTCATCAGCGTTTCGGTCAGCAGCGTGGTTTTACCGGAGCCTGGGCTTGAGACAAGGTTTAATACCAGATGTTGACGGGCAGCAAAGCGTGCGCGGTTGCGCTCGGCCAGACGGTTGTTTTTATCCAGCACGTCAATTTCCACTTCCAGCATCCGGCGCTGACTCATGCCTGGCGCGTGGGTGCCTGCTTCACCGTGACCGTAATGCAAATCGCCTTCTTCGGTCTGGCTCGGTGTGAAACTGGAGGTCTTCACCCCGGTAATATTCAGCGCCGGACGAGCCGCTGGGGCAAATGGCGCGCTGCGAAACGCCGAGTGGGGATTATGCTCATCACCCTCTATATAAAGGTTGCCTTCAGCGCAACCACATGTCGTACACATCGCTCACTCCTGATCTTATTACTTGCGATACTTCAGTTGCCGGATGATGACGCTTAGGCGTAGGCATCCGGCGCTGGAGTTTCATCTATTTCAATACGTCGAATCTGTAAGCCGTCATCGGCCACAATTCTCAGCATATCGCTGTTGCATTGCGGACATCTGCGCACGCGTTGCGTCAGTAAGGTGACGTATTGCTGACAAGATTCGCACCAACATTCGGCTTCTTGTTCTTCGAGGTGGAGTTTACAACCTTCTGCAAGGGTCCCGCGGCATACCAGATCAAAACAAAAGGCGAGAGCGCTGGTTTCTACGCAAGAAAATGCGCCAATTTTGAGCCAGACCCCAGTTACTCGTTGAGCACCGTATTGCGTGGCCTGTTGTTCAATCAATTCCAGTGCCCGTTGGCAGAGGGTTATTTCGTGCATACCGCCTCCTATGAAGTTGCCGTATTAAAAGCAATAAACATGCCAGCTTGAATTTTTTCTATCGTGACAATGACGACGATGACGAAATGACATGTCGTCACCGCTCTTTGATTTTTTATCTATATGAAAATTAAAGTTTTTAATTTTGGCATGAAATGTGCTTAAAGCTGTTCATCTCTGCTAAACGGGTAACCTGACATGACTATTTGGGAAATAAGCGAAAAAGCCGATTACATCGCTGAACGGCATCGTCGCCTACAGGACCAGTGGCGTATTTACTGCAACTCGCTGGTTCAGGGGATCACCCTGTCAAAAGCGCGTTTGCATCATGCAATGAGCTGCGCACCGGACAAGGATCTTTGCTTCGTCCTTTTTGAACACTTCACTATCTACGTCACGCTGGCGGACGGCTTTAACAGCCACACCATCGAGTACTACGTTGAAACGAAAGACGGTGATGATAAGCAACTGATTGCACAGGCTGAGTTGACCATCGACGGTAAGGTTGATGAGCGTATCAGCAACCGCGATCGCGAGCAGGTGCTGGAGCACTATCTCGAAAAAATCGCCACCGTCTACGACAGTCTCTATACCGCGGTTGAAAACAATATGCCGGTGAATTTAAGCCAGCTGATTGAGGGACATAGCCCGGCTTAAGCCTTGGGTGTGCCCACTTTTGTCATGATGCACTTTCATACTGCGTCACGACGTTTAGGGAATGGGCATGTCGAAAAATGTCGAAATGACATTTTCCAGACATGTTTTCGTCAAAAATGACTATCACCTGAGGAATGCCTGGTGAATCGTTTTGTAATTGCTGACTCCACTCTTTGCATCGGCTGCCACACCTGTGAAGCCGCCTGCTCAGAGACACATCGCCAGCATGGCCTGCAGTCAATGCCGCGCCTGAAAGTGATGTTAAATGAAAAAGAATCCGCCCCGCAGCTTTGCCATCATTGCGAAGATGCGCCTTGCGCCACCGTTTGTCCGGTTAATGCGATTAATCGCGTTGATGGTGCCGTGCAGCTGAATGAAAGCCTGTGTGTAAGCTGCAAACTGTGCGGGATCGCCTGTCCGTTTGGCGCGATTGAGTTTTCCGGTAGCCGTCCGCTGCATATCCCGGCAAACGCCAATACGCCAAAAGCGCCTCCGGCTCCGCCAGCGCCTGCCCGCGTGAGCACGTTGCTGGACTGGGTTCCGGGTATTCGTGCCATCGCGGTGAAATGCGATCTGTGCAGTTTTGACGAGCTTGGTCCGGCCTGCGTACGCATGTGCCCGACCAAAGCCCTGCACCTGGTGAGTAACGTGGATATTGCCCGCGCCAGCAAACGTAAGCGTGAGCTGACTTTCAATACCGACTTCGGCGATCTCACCTTGTTTCAGCAGGCTCAGAGTGGGGATGCAAAATGAGCGCAATTTCACTGATTAACAGCGGCGTAGCCTGGTTTACGGCGGCTGCGGTTCTGGCATTTCTGTTTTCATTTCACAAACCGCTGAGCGGCTGGATTGCCGGGGTTGGCGGTGCGGTTGGCAGCCTGTGTACAGCGGCTGCGGGTTTCACCGTACTGACTAATGCCCTGGCTTTAAGCGGTGTGATGCCGTTTATTGGTCACAGTGTGCAAATTACCCCGTTGAACGCTATCTGGCTGATTACGCTGGGCCTGTGCGGCCTGTTTGTCAGCCTGTTCAACATTGACTGGCATCGTCATCCGCAGGTAAAAGCCAACGGGCTGCTGGTGAATCTGCTGATGGCCGCAGCGGTATGTGCGGTGGTTGCCAGCAACCTCGGAACGCTGGTGGTGATGGCGGAAATCATGGCGCTGTGTGCCGTGTTCCTCACCGGCTGCAGCAAAGAGGGCAAACTGTGGTTTGCGCTGGGCCGCGTCGGCACGCTACTGCTGGCTATTGCCTGCTACCTGATGTGGCAACGCTACGGCACCCTGGAGCTGCGCCTGCTTGACCTGCGCACTCAGGAGCTGCCGCTCGGGTCTGATATCTGGCTGCTGGGCGTGGCGGGTTTTGGCCTGCTGGCCGGGATTATTCCGCTGCACGGATGGGTGCCACAGGCACACGCCAACGCCAGCGCACCGGCGGCGGCGCTGTTCTCTACCGTCGTCATGAAAGTGGGGCTGCTGGGTATTCTCTCCCTGTCGCTGCTGGGCGGTAATGCGCCGCTGTGGTGGGGCATTACGCTGCTGGTGCTGGGAATGATCACCGCGTTTGTCGGCGGTCTGTATGCGCTGATGGAACACAACATTCAGCGTCTGCTGGCATATCACACGCTGGAAAACATCGGCATTATTCTGCTGGGTCTGGGCGCAGGCGTAACCGGAATTTCCCTGAATCAACCTGCACTGATTGCGCTGGGTTTGACCGGCGGTCTGTACCACCTGGTAAACCACAGCCTGTTCAAAAGCGTTCTGTTCCTGGGCGCAGGCAGCATCTGGTTCCGTACCGGTCATCGTGATATCGAAAAACTGGGCGGTATCGGTAAACGTATGCCGGTTATCTCTCTGGCGATGCTGGTTGGCCTGATGGCGATGGCCGCACTGCCGCCGCTGAACGGTTTTGCCGGTGAGTGGGTTATCTACCAGTCCTTCTTTAAGCTTGGCAACAGCGGCGCGTTTGTCGGTCGTCTGTTAGGACCGTTGCTGGCGGTAGGACTGGCGATTACCGGCGCGCTGGCGGTGATGTGTATGGCGAAAGTCTATGGGGTTACGTTCCTTGGTGCACCGCGCACGAAGGAAGCTGAAAATGCCTGCTGCGCGCCAATCCTGATGGGCGTTAGCGTAGTCGCGTTGGCTATCTGCTGCGTGATTGGGGGCGTTGCTGCGCCGTGGCTGCTGCCGATGATCTCCGCTGCCGTTCCGCTGCCGCTGGAAACCGCGAACACCACCGTTTCTCAGCCAATGATCACGCTGCTGCTGATCGCATGTCCGCTGCTGCCGTTCATCATCATGGCGATTTTCAAAGGCAACCGTCTGCCATCGCGTTCACGCGGTGCGGCATGGGTGTGTGGTTACGATCACGAGCAGTCAATGGTCATTACCGCACACGGTTTTGCCATGCCGGTGAAAGAAGCCTTTGCGCCGGTACTCAAACTGCGCAAATGGCTGAATCCGGTATCACTGGTTCCGGGCTGGCAGAATGCGGCTGCACCGGTGCTGTTCCGTCGCCTGGCGCTGATTGAGCTGGCGGTACTGGTGGTGATTGTGGTTTCACGAGGAGCCTGAGAATGAGTGTTTTATATCCGTTAATTCAGGCGCTGGTGCTGTTTGCCGTTGCGCCGCTGCTGTCCGGTATTACCCGCGTGGCACGTGCGCGTTTGCACAATCGCCGCGGTCCGGGCGTTTTGCAGGAATACCGCGACATCATCAAACT
Source organism: Citrobacter braakii (assembly GCF_002075345.1). Lineage (GTDB taxonomy): Bacteria > Pseudomonadota > Gammaproteobacteria > Enterobacterales > Enterobacteriaceae > Citrobacter > Citrobacter braakii. Next base: position 152,159 of record NZ_NAEW01000004.1, on the reverse strand, counting down.
GCTGGGCCGTCAGAGCATTGCGCCTGCGGATTCCAGTTGGGTTTTCCGCCTGACGCCGTTTGTGATGGTGGGTGTGATGCTGACTATCGCCACCGCGTTGCCGGTAGTGACCGTTGGCTCACCACTGCCGCAACTGGGCGATCTGATCACCTTAATTTACCTGTTCGCCATCGCCCGCTTCTTCTTCTCTATCGCGGGCCTGGATACCGGTAGCCCGTTTACCGCTATTGGCGCCAGCCGCGAAGCGATGCTCGGCGTGCTGGTTGAACCTATCCTGCTGCTGGGTCTGTGGGTTGCGGCGCAGGTTGCTGGCTCAACGCATATCAGCAATATCGCCGATACCATTTATCACTGGCCTACTGCACGCAGCATTCCGTTGATTCTGGCGCTGTGCGCCTGTGCTTTCGCCACCTTTATCGAAATGGGCAAACTGCCGTTCGATCTGGCAGAGGCAGAGCAGGAGCTGCAGGAAGGTCCATTGACCGAATACAGCGGCAGCGGTTTTGCGGTGCTGAAATGGGGCATTAGCCTTAAGCAACTGGTCGTTCTGCAAATGTTCGTTGGCGTGTTCCTGCCGTGGGGAGAGATGGAAACCTTCACCTCGGGTGGGCTGCTGCTGGCGCTGGTGATTGCCGTCATCAAACTGGTTCTCGGCGTGCTGGTCATCGCCCTGTTCGAAAACAGCATGGCGCGTCTGCGTTTTTGCGCCACTTCACGCGTGACCTGGGCCGGTTTTGGGTTTGCGTTTTTAGCGTTCGTCTCCTTGCTGGTGGCGTGATTTAAGAGAGTTTGAGCATGTCTGAAGAAAAATTAGGTCAACAATATCTCGCGGCGCTGCACCAGGCCTTCCCGGGCGTCGTGCTGGATGAAGCCTGGCAGACCAAAGATCAGCTGACGATCACCGTCAAGGTGAACTACCTGCCGGAAGTGGTGGAGTTCCTGTACTACAAACAGGGTGGCTGGTTGTCCGTGCTGTTTGGTAACGACGAACGTCAGCTGTGCGGTCATTATGCCGTGTACTACGTGCTGTCGATGGAGCAGGGTACCAAGTGCTGGATTACCGTGCGCGTTGAAGTCGATGCCAATAAGCTGGAGTTCCCGTCCGTCACGCCGCGCGTGCCTGCTGCGGTCTGGGGCGAGCGCGAAGTGCGCGATATGTACGGTTTGATCCCGGTTGGTTTGCCCGATGAGCGTCGTCTGGTACTGCCGGATGACTGGCCGGACGAACTCTACCCGCTGCGTAAAGACAGCATGGATTATCGCCAGCGCCCCGCGCCGACTACCGATGCTGAAACCTACGAGTTCATCAACGAACTGGGCGACAAGAAAAACAACGTGGTGCCGATTGGCCCATTGCACGTCACCTCTGATGAACCCGGTCACTTCCGTCTGTTTGTTGACGGCGAAAACATCATCGACGCCGACTACCGTCTGTTCTATGTCCACCGCGGCATGGAGAAGCTGGCGGAAACCCGCATGGGTTACAACGAAGTGACCTTCTTGTCCGACCGCGTGTGCGGCATTTGCGGCTTTGCGCACAGCACCGCCTATACCACCTCCGTCGAGAACGCGATGGGCATCGTCGTGCCGGAACGTGCGCAGATGATCCGCGCCATTCTGCTGGAAGTTGAACGCCTGCACTCGCACCTGCTGAACCTCGGCCTGGCCTGTCACTTTACCGGTTTTGACTCCGGCTTTATGCAGTTCTTCCGCGTGCGTGAAACCTCCATGAAGATGGCGGAGATCCTCACCGGGGCACGTAAAACTTACGGTCTGAACCTGATCGGCGGTATTCGTCGTGATCTGCTGAAAGAGGATATGATCCAGACCCGTCAACTGGCGCAGCAGATGCGTCGTGACGTGCAGGAACTGGTCGATATGCTGCTCAGCACGCCGAACATGGAACAGCGTACCGTAGGTATTGGCCGTCTGGATCCGGAGATTGCCCGTGACTTCAGTAACGTCGGCCCGATGGTACGCGCCAGCGGCCATGCGCGTGACACCCGCGCCGATCACCCGTTTGTGGGCTATGGCCTGCTGCCGATGGAAGTTCACAGTGAGCAGGGTTGCGACGTTATTTCTCGTCTGAAAGTCCGTATCAATGAAGTCTACACCGCACTGAATATGATCGACTTTGGTCTGGACAACCTGCCAGGCGGCCCGCTGGCTGTGGAAGGTTTCACCTACATTCCACACCGCTTTGCGCTGGGCTTTGCTGAAGCGCCGCGCGGGGATGACATTCACTGGAGTATGACTGGCGACAACCAGAAACTGTATCGCTGGCGCTGTCGCGCGGCGACTTACGCCAACTGGCCGACGCTGCGCTACATGCTGCGTGGCAACACCGTTTCCGATGCCCCGCTGATTATCGGTAGCCTCGATCCTTGCTACTCCTGTACCGACCGTATGACCGTGGTCGATGTGCGTAAGAAGAAGAGCAAAGTCGTGCCGTACAAAGAACTTGAGCGCTACAGCATCGAGCGTAAAAACTCGCCGCTGAAATAAGGAATCGCCATGTTTACCTTTATCAAAAAAGTCATCAAAACCGGGGCGCCGACATCGTCGTATCCGCTGGAGCCGATTGCGGTCGATAAAAACTTCCGTGGCAAACCGGAACACAATCCGCAGCAGTGCATTGGCTGTGCGGCCTGTGTGAATGCGTGCCCGTCGAATGCACTGACGGTAGAAACCGATCTGGTCACCCATGAGCTGGCGTGGCAGTTCAATCTCGGTCGTTGCATCTTCTGCGCCCGCTGCGAAGAAGTCTGCCCGACGGCGGCAATCAAGCTGTCGCAGGAGTATGAACTGGCGGTGTGGAAGAAAGAGGATTTCCTGCAGCAGTCCCGCTTTGCGCTGTGTAATTGTCGCGAATGTAACCGCCCGTTTGCGGTACAAAAAGAGATCGATTACGCCATTGCGCTGCTTAAGCACAACGGCGACAGCCGTGCGGAAAACCACCGTGAAAGCTTTGAGACCTGCCCGGATTGTAAGCGCCAGAAATGCCTGGTGCCGTCTGACCGTATTGAACTGACTCGCCATATGAAAGAGGCCAGCTGATGAGCAATTTATTAGGCCCACGTGACGCCAACGGTATTCCGGTACCGATGACGGTGGATGAATCCATTGCCAGCATGAAAGCGTCGCTGCTTAAAAGCATCAAGCGTTCAGCGTACGTTTACCGTGTGGACTGCGGCGGCTGCAACGGCTGTGAAATCGAAATCTTCGCTACGCTTTCTCCGCTGTTTGATGCCGAACGTTTTGGTATCAAAGTTGTACCATCACCGCGCCATGCGGATATCCTGCTGTTTACCGGCGCGGTAACGCGTGCCATGCGCTCTCCGGCGCTGCGCGCCTGGCAGTCTGCGCCAGATCCGAAAATTTGTATCTCTTACGGTGCCTGCGGTAACAGCGGCGGTATCTTCCACGACTTATACTGCGTATGGGGCGGCACGGATAAAATCGTACCGGTGGATGTGTATATTCCTGGCTGTCCGCCAACGCCTGCGGCTACGCTGTACGGTTTTGCAATGGCGCTGGGTCTGCTGGAACAAAAAATTCACGCGCGTGCGCCAGGTGAACTGGACGAACAGCCGGCTGAAATTCTGCATCCGAACATGGTTCAGCCGCTGCGCGTGAAGGTGGATCGTGAAGCACGCCGTCTGGCGGGCTACCGTTACGGTCGCCAGATTGCTGATGACTATATGACGCAGTTAGGGCAGGGCGAGCATCAGGTGGCGCGCTGGCTGGAAGCGGAAAACGATCCGCGTCTGACCGAGATCGTCACGCATCTTAATCATGTTGTCGAAGAGGCGCGTATCCGATGAGTGAAACGGTGGTGTTCAGTCAACTGAGCCGTAAGTTTATTGATGAGAACGATGCAACGCCCGCTGAGGCGCAGCAGGTTGTCTATTACAGCCTGGCGATTGGTCACCACCTTGGGATCATCGATTGCCTGGAAGCGGCGTTAACCTGTCCGTGGGATGAATATCTGGCGTGGATTGCCACGCTTGCCGAAGGCAGTGAAGCCCGCCGGAAAATGGAAGGCGTGCCGAAGTACGGCGAGATCGTCATCGATTTCAACCATGTGCAAATGCTGGCGCGCGCGTTCGATGATGCGCGTGCCGTGCAGACCCCGCAGCAGCAGGAGTGGAGCAAGCTGATGCTTAGCATGCTTCACGATATCCACCAGGAAAGCGCCATCTATCTGATGGTGAGGAGACATCGTGACTGACGTTTTATTATGTGTGGGTAACAGCATGATGGGCGATGACGGCGCGGGGCCGCTGTTGGCCGAAATGTGTGCTGCAAATCCTCAAGGACAATGGGTTGTCATCGACGGCGGTAGCGCGCCGGAAAACGACATCGTCGCCATCCGCGAGTTGCGCCCGCAGCGTCTGTTGATTGTGGATGCCACCGATATGGGGCTAAATCCTGGTGAAATCCGCATTATCGATCCTGATGATATTGCCGAGATGTTCATGATGACCACCCACAACATGCCGCTGAACTACCTGGTCGATCAGCTGAAAGACGACGTTGGCGAGGTGATTTTCCTTGGCATTCAGCCGGATATTGTCGGTTTTTACTACCCGATGACACAGCCGATCAAAGATGCGGTAGATACCGTCTATCAGCGATTAGCCGGGTGGGAAGGACACGGTGGGTTCGCTGAATTAGAGGCACCGGAAGCCTGAGCCTGAGGGCACTGAATACCGGATGGTGTGTCGCATTACCACCATCCGGATAACGTCGACACCCTCGAAACAGACTATTCACCTGCTTGTTCAATAATTAATTTCCCCTGCGTAACCGATACTTTTACTGACGTGCCCGTTGGGAACCCCGCCTGTTCCAGCCAGTCTCCGTTCATCGTGAGTGAAGCATGGCGGCTTATACGTCGTGTAAAACCGGTTTTGCGATCTTCATGCCGTACTCTGACATAGCTGACTTTAAAATGACGTAATGGCTTGTTGATAACCGCTTCGGCATTGCCATTTTTACCAGACATAAACACTCCCTTGTTACAAATAAAGAGATGGAAAACTACTGAATAAAATGCCAGTAAAAAGGCGGGAGGGCAAACCCGAAACTGGAAGGCAGATCCAGAAAATAGAATGCAAATAATGAAAAAGATGAGAAGTTGATAATAGTTGGGGGGGAATATTCTCTTCTTTTACTAATACGGGAGTTATATTATATTTCGGCGTTGTTCAGGGAGGTTATATACTCGAATTATTTAGAGTTTGAATATATGGGAAATTAATATACAGGAGTTATTTATGCGTTCAGGTATTCGTTTGGTAAATTTAATTATTATTTCCTCTCTTCTTAGCGGGTGCGAGACGGCGGCTGACGCGTTCTTCTCTGCGGGAGACCGATTATTTCAACCGGGGGAGTCATCAGCTGCGTCAATGCCAACCTTGTCCGTCGCTGATTTTGTCGCGCCCTATACCTTAAATCCTGTTAAAGCCAATAAGGACTATCTTGGTGAATGGGTGAAGCTGCGGGGCGTGGTCATTGATATTCGTAAGGTTAATGGTATTTCCAATGCTTATTCTTATCTTGTCAGCCTGAAAGACGAAAATAATAAAACGAACAACGTGATTCAGTTCCAGTTTGGCTCCCATAATAGTACGAATGTTGAGTCATTACAGATTGGCCGGAGCGCGACAATTATTGGTCAGGTCCACGCGTTGGGCGAAGCGCCTTTGCCGCTGCTGCAAAATCCTAAAGTTGTACAATAAAAATGATAACAGACAGCGGGTATATATATTCTGAATAATACGTGTTGCCGGATGGCAGTGTCACCCGGCAACATTGTTATTCCAGATCGGTCCCGTTGCTCGCAATCACTTTCTTATACCACCAGAACGATTTTTTGCGTTTACGCGCTAACGTGCCGTTGCCCACGTCATCGCGGTCCACATACACAAAACCGTAGCGTTTGCTCATCTCACCGGTTGAGGCTGAAACCAGATCGATACAGCCCCAGGTGGTGTAGCCCAGCAGCGGCACGCCATCTTCAATAGCATCTGCCATGGCGCGAATGTGCTCGCGTAAATAGCTAATGCGATAGTCGTCATTGATTTCGCCGTTAGCATCGATCTCATCTTTCGCCCCCAGCCCGTTTTCCACCAGAAACAACGGCTTCTGGTAGCGGTCATACATCATATTCATGGTGATGCGCAGACCGAGTGGGTCGATGCCCCAGCCCCATTCGCTGGCGGCAATGTACGGATTACGCAGCGACTTCACCACGTTAGCGGCGCTGGTATTGCCAGTATTCATTTCAGCGGAGGCGCAGCGCGATGCGTAATAGCTAAACGAGACGAAATCGACGGTGTTTTTCAGGATATCGTCATCTTCCGCCGCTTTTTCTATCACCACGCCTTTTTCGCGAAACACACGGGCAGAGTAAGCGGGGTAAGCCCCGCGCGCCTGCACATCAATAAAGAACAGGTTTTCGCGGTCTTTTTCCAGCGCGGTCCACACATCTTCCGGTTTACAGGAATAAGGATAAAAATTACCGCCCGCCAGCATACAGCCGACCTGGTTTTGCGGATTAATTTCATGGGCAATTTTAGTTGCCAGGGCGCTGGCAATCAGTTCGTGGTGGGCGGACTGATATTTCACCTGATCCTGATTTTCACCTTCTTCAAACACCAGTCCGGCGCCAGAAAAAGGGCTGTGCAGCATAATGTTGATTTCGTTGAACGTTAGCCAGTACTTCACCAGACCGTCAAAGGCCTCGAAGCAGGTACGGGCGTAGCGGGTAAAGAACTCTACCATTTTGCGGTTACGCCAGGAGCCATACTCGCTGACCAGATGCATCGGCACATCAAAGTGACACAGCGTAACTAACGGCTCAATACCGTATTTTTTACACTCGGCAAACACGGCCCGGTAAAACGCGATACCCTCTTCATTAGGCGTCAGCTCGTCGCCGTTGGGGTAGAGACGGCTCCAGGCAATGGAAGTACGAAAAACCGTAAACCCCATTTCCGCCATCAGCGCGATATCTTCTTTATAGCGATGATAAAAGTCGATTGCCTGATGGCTGGGATAAAATTCGCCATCCCGCAGCGTAAAGCGTTTTTCCTGACCCAGTTTGACGGCCATGCGGTTTGTGCCGTGGGGGATCATATCGACGGTGGTCAGCCCTTTGCCGCCTTCCCGGTATGCCCCTTCAGACTGGTTGGCGGCCAGTGCGCCGCCCCATAAAAATCCTTGCGGAAAAACAGACATAGTTAACCTCAGTTCATACCAGTCAAATGCTGGCTCTATTGATATTGCCTGGTTGCGCGGCCTGGTTTTTTCTGGCCTGCGCGGCTGCATCTTCGACAGGAATATCTTCAAAGCCGAGGAGCAGTGTTAATACAAAGGAAAGCACGACCGCCAGTGCCATCACGCCAAACACCCAAACGATGGTCATCGGATTGGCTGGATCGAAAAACTGTACGCTGGTGAACAAGCCTGGAGCCGCCATGGAGTGGCTCGCCAGTCCGGCCATTCCGGCAACGGCACCGCAGATAAAGCCGCTGATAAGACTCGCAATCAGTGGGCGTTTCAGGCGGATCGCCACGCCATACAGCGCGGGTTCGGAAATGCCTGCCATGATGGCCGAGGCGGCTGCCGCTAACGCCGTCTGACGCAGTTCCGGGTTTTTGGTTTTCCATGCCACTGCCAGCGATGAACCGCCCAGCGACAAATTGGCACCGATTTCCGACGGCATCACCATGCCTTCTTTTCCGGTTTCGGCAATGGTCTGAATAATGGTTGGCGTGAAGACGCGGTGCATACCGGTCATCACCAGCAGCGGCCACAATGCGCCCATAATGGCCACCGACAGCCAGCCGAGATAGCCGTGAATGGTATAAACCAGCGCTGAAATTGCACTACCGATCCAGATACCGATCGGGCCAATGATGACGATGGCGAGTGGGGCGGCGATCAGCACGATTAGCATCGGTTTAAGGAAGTTTTTGGTTACCGCCGGAGTGATGCGATCGACCCAGCGTTCGATGTAGGACAGACACCAGGTCATGACCAGCGCCGGGATCACCGTGTAGGTGTATTTCACCGCTGTCACCGGGATCAGGGCAAACTCAACGTGCTCACCCTGCGCGGCCTTCGCCATCAGTTCGATGAAGCTGGGATGCACCAGTACGCCTGCGATGGCGATTGCCAGCGACATGTTGGTTTTGAATTTTATGGCTGCTGAGGCAGCAACCATCAGTGGCAGGAAGAAGAAGGCGCCGTCGCCGATTACGGTCAGAATAGTGAGCGTGGACGATCCTTTCACCAGCACGCCGGTCATTTCGAGGATCATTGCCAGCAGCTTGAGCATTGATCCGCCGATAATAGCCGGGATCAACGGGGACATTGTGCCGATCAGCGCGTCGAGGATCCCCGCGCCAATCCGCTTCAGCGTCAGCCGAGGTTTGGTTTGCGGCTCTGCAGGTTGCATATTGGCAGGTAACAGGCTGACTACCTCGCGATACGCCTGCGAAACGGTGTTGCCGATGATCACCTGGCACTGGTTATCGCTGCGCACCACGCCGAGCACGCCAGGGTGCGTCTTCAGCGTCGTGCTGTCGACCTGCGAGTCATCTTTGATAACGAAACGCAAACGGGTCATACAGTGGGTCACTGCTGTGATGTTGTCCACGCCTCCCAGAGCCGTCACAACCGAGCGCGCCAGCGCTGCATAATTTTTGGACATCGGATTTAATCCTGTTTTATCAGTAGAGTACGTTATGTTTTATCCGTTCACGTTGGTCGCTTTTCTGGGTTGATGAAACGCAGATAGGAAACCGGTTCCACAAAATCATGTTTAAATTACACATAATGGGCAAGTTTTAATTTTGATCATTTTTTATAATTGTGACTCCGATCACCAGATGTCAGCGTTTGCAATTTAGCAGCAAGGACAGCGGCGAAACGGTGCAGTACACTGCGTCACATTGAGAGAAAAGGGATGAGTAATATGACCACGATGCTGGAGGTAGCGAAGCGTGCCGGGGTGTCAAAAGCGACGGTTTCCCGGGTGCTTTCCGGGAATGGTTATGTCAGCCAGGAAACCAAAGACCGCGTGTTTCAGGCCATTGAAGAGAGTGGTTACCGCCCTAACTTGCTGGCACGCAGTCTGGCAGCGAAAACTACGCAGACGCTGGGTCTGGTGGTAACTAATACCCTTTATCACGGCGTCTATTTCAGCGAACTGCTGTTTCATACCGCGCGGATGGCGGAAGATAAGGGACGCCAGTTGTTGCTGGCTGACGGTAAGCACAGCGCAGAGGAAGAGCGTCAGGCGATCCAGTACCTGCTCGACCTGCGCTGTGACGCGATTATGATCTATCCGCGTTTTCTTAGCGTGGATGAGATAGACGATATCATCGACGCCCACGCCCAGCCGATTATGGTGCTTAATCGGCGGCTGCGAAAAAATACCAGCCACTGCGTGTGGTGCGATCAAAAGCAAACCAGTTTTAACGCCGTTACTCAGCTCATTGCCGCCGGGCACAAAGAGATTGGTTTTATTACTGGCTCGATGGATTCGCCTACCGGCGTGGAGCGACTTTCAGGCTATAAAGACGCGCTGGCACATCATGGCATTCCGCTTAATAATGATTTGATTGTTAAAGGGAAATGGACGCCAGCCTGCGGCGCAGCGGGAGTCGATACTTTGCTTTCGCATAAGGTCAATTTTACCGCGCTGGTGGCCAGCAATGATGATATGGCGATCGGTGCGATAAAGCAGTTGCACGCGCATAGCGTGCGCGTCCCTGCTCAGGTGTCGGTGATTGGCTTCGATGATATCGCTATCGCGCCATACACTATTCCGGCGCTTTCCAGCGTCAAAATCCCGGTAACGGAAATGATCCAGGAAACGATAGGCCGCCTGATCTTTATGCTGGATGACGGGGCGTTTACGCCGCCAAAAACCTTCACCGGTGAACTCATTCAACGCGACTCTGTTGCGCCGCTCGTTTTGCGCTGACGGCTGTCATTTGTCATCGTCACTAGTGACGATGACACGGCTTCTCTGCATTCATCAAAATAAAAAACCTTTAATAACAGTTAATTAAATTCTGGCACGATTTATGAATGCTTCGGCAGATAATCTGTCATTGCTGGAGAAATTGATGAACCGTTTCATCATTGCAGACGCCAATAAATGCATTGGTTGCCGTACCTGTGAAGTGGCCTGCGTGGTATCCCATCAGGATAACCAGGACTGCGCATCGCTGACCCCTGAAACCTTTTTACCCCGCATTCACGTCATCAAAGGCGTTAATGTCTCCACGGCGACGCTGTGCCGCCAGTGTGAAGACGCGCCGTGCGCTAACGTCTGTCCGAACGGTGCAATCAGCCGTGATAAAGGCTTTGTCCACGTGATGCAGGAGCGCTGCATTGGGTGTAAAACCTGCGTTGTGGCTTGCCCTTATGGCGCAATGGAAGTGGTCGTGCGTCCGGTTGTTCGTAATAGCGGGGCAGGTCTGAACGTCCGGGCAGAAAAAGCCGAAGCCAATAAGTGCGACCTGTGCCACCATCGTGAGGCCGGCCCTGCCTGTATGGAAGTCTGCCCGACTCACGCGCTGATTTATGTGGATCGCAATAAGCTTGAGCAACTGAGCGCTGAAAAACGCCGTCGCGCGGCGCTGGATTCCACTGCATCTTTGCTGTTCTGATATCTGAAAATCCGCGTAAAATACGTGCCGGATAAGGCGAAGCCGCCATCCGGCAAACGGACATTTCAGGGATACAATACCGCGGGAATTCATCATGACAATAAACAACCACTCCGGCGTACAGCTGCGTATTCGCGGTAAGGTACAGGGCGTCGGATTTCGCCCCTACGTCTGGCAACTGGCGCAGCGGTTACAGCTACATGGCGATGTGTGTAACGACGGTGACGGTGTGGTTGTGCGTATACAGGAAGATCCGGCAGAGTTTATTGCGCAATTGCATCAACACTGCCCGCCGCTGGCGCGCATTGACAGCGTTGAGAGCGAAGCGTTCGCCTGGACGCAGCCGCCTGCCGATTTCTCGATTCGGCAAAGTGCTGGCGGCACGATGAATACGCAAATCGTTCCGGATGCCGCGACCTGTCCAGAATGTCTGGTTGAAATGAACACCCCCGGCGAACGCCGCTATCGTTATCCCTTTATCAACTGCACCCACTGTGGCCCGCGCTTTACGATTATCCGCGCCATGCCCTACGATCGCCCGTTTACCGTGATGGCGTCATTCCCACTCTGTGCGCAATGCGATAAAGAGTATCGTGATCCATACGACCGTCGCTTCCATGCCCAGCCCGTTGCCTGTCCGGCATGCGGTCCCCACCTCGAATGGTTTAGCGCGGGTGAGCGGGCGGAGAAAGAAGAGGCGTTGCAGGCGGTAGTATCGCGCCTGAAAGCAGGCGGTATTGTGGCCGTTAAAGGGATTGGTGGGTTTCATCTGGTGTGCGATGCACGAAATGATGACGCCGTAGCGCTGCTCAGGCTGCGCAAACACCGTCCGGCAAAACCTCTGGCAGTGATGCTGCCCGGTGATGACGGACTGCCTGCACCCGCTCGTCGTTTGCTGACAACCCCAGCCGCGCCGATCGTGTTGGTGCAGAAACGCTATGTCGCAGCATTGAGCGAGGGCATTGCGCCAGGGTTAACGGAAGTGGGTGTCATGCTGCCAGCGAATCCGTTGCAGCATTTGCTCTTACAAGAGATGAATTGTCCGTTGGTAATGACCTCCGGCAATCTCAGCGGCAGACCGCCCGCTATTACCAACGCCCAGGCGCTGGAAGATTTACACGAAATTGCCGATGGTTTCCTGCTGCATAACCGCGAAATTGTGCAGCGGATGGATGACTCTGTGGTACGCGACAGTGGCGAGATGCTGCGTCGTTCACGGGGTTACGTGCCGGATGCGGTAGCGCTGCCGCCAGGATTTCACGACGTGCCGCCGATGCTTTGCCTGGGCGCAGATCTGAAAAATACCTTCTGCCTGGTGCGTGGTGAACAGGCGGTTATCAGCCAGCATTTGGGCGATCTCAGCGATGACGGCATTCAGCAGCAGTGGCGTGATGCGCTGCGCCTTATCCAGAACATTTATGACTTTACGCCGCAGCGTATCGTGCATGATGCACACCCTGGTTATGTTTCCAGCCAGTGGGCCAGCGAAATGAATCTGCCAACCGAAACGGTGCTGCATCACCATGCGCATGCCGCTGCGTGTCTGGCCGAGCACGGCTGGTCGCTCGATGGTGGCGACGTGATTGCTCTGACGTTAGACGGTATCGGCATGGGGGAAAACGGCGCGCTGTGGGGGGGGGAGTGTTTGCGGGTCAACTATCGTGAATGCGAACACCTTGGCGGCTTACCGGCTGTAGCGCTGGCGGGGGGCGATCTGGCGGCAAAACAGCCGTGGCGCAATTTGCTCGCGCAGTGCCTGCGCTTTGTTCCTTACTGGCAGCGCTACCCGGAAACATCGGTGCTGCAACATCAAAACTGGAACGTGCTGGCGCGCGCCATTGAGCGGGGGATTAACGCACCGCTGGCGTCATCGTGCGGACGGCTGTTTGATGCCGTTGCCGCCGCGCTTCAATGTGCGCCGGAATCGCTGAGTTATGAAGGTGAGGCGGCCTGCGCGCTGGAGGCGATGGCATCGCAATGTGCTGGCGTTGAGCACCCTGTCACGGTGCCGCTTGATGGCAATCAGCTGGACTTAGCGGTTTTTTGGCAGCAATGGCTGACCTGGCAGGCCAAACCTGCCGAAAGAGCGTGGGCGTTTCACGACGCGCTGGCGCGTGGGTTTGCTACCCTGATGCGTTTGCAGGCCGAAGAGCGGGGGATTAAGACGCTGGTATTCAGCGGAGGTGTGATGCATAACCGCTTATTGTCAGCCCGGCTGGCGTTTTATCTGCATGATTTTACCTTACTGTTCCCGCAGCGTTTACCGGCGGGCGACGGCGGGTTGTCGTTGGGGCAGGGCGTGATTGCCGCGGCGCGGGCGTTGGCGCAAAAATAAAAAAAGCCCCGGGACTGGCGGGGCAAGAACTACAGGTCGGGGCATACCGACAAGTGGCAACGCACATCCATGTGCGTGAGGTTAATAAATCAAGCAACGGTATCCTGTACTTACACGGGCAGCGTTTTCAGCAGCGCAAAGGCCTCTTTCATGCGGTCTTCGCTGACGACAAAGGCACATAGCTGGCCTGCGTCGTTCATCCCTCTGGCCACCATCCCTTGCGCTTCGGCGGCAATATGCCAGTTCAGATCGCGGCGCTGGGTATCCCCAGCCAGATGCAAGGGTAATTCCGGCGTTTTGACTTTTACCAGCATGGCAGGCAACTTCAATGGTGCATTGCCGCCGAGCAGGTTTTTCGCCAGATACATGGCGCTCAGCTGAATCGGTTGCAGGAACGGGAGTACCTGACCGTTAATTTCCGCACAGTCGCCGAGAGCATAAATGTCCGGGTGACTGGTTTGCAGGTAGCTGTCGACGCAGACGCCACGATTGATGTTCAACCCGGCGCGACGCGCCAGCGCGGTTTCAGGGCGCAGGCCCGTTGCGGCGATCACCGCATCGACTTCTACGCTGCGGCTACGATCGAGCGTGGCGCGAATCCCCGACTCCGTTTTCTCCAGCCCCTGAATCTGCGACTTCAGCAGCAGGTGTACGCCCATATCGGTCAGACGATGCTGTAAGCGACTGCTTACTTCTGGCGGCATCAGCGAAGCCAGAATGCTGGCGGCGTTGTCGATAAGCGTCACCGCTTTACCAGCACGACAAAAATCCATCGCCAGTTCGCTGCCAATCAAGCCGCCGCCGACAATCAGCACCCGTTGGGCGTCACGCAGTTGTGTTTCACAGGCGCGATACTCTTGTTGGCTGTTCAATGTGAGCATTAACTCACGTCCGGTAATCGGCGGTACGAACGCCGACGCTCCCGTCGCCAGCACCAGTTTGTCGTATGGCCACTGTTGCTCCTGGCTTTTCACTACGTGATCATCGGCATCGATGTCGGTTACCCAGGTGTGCGGGAACAGGCGCAAATTAAACTGTTCGGCAAACTCCCCCGCCGACTGGCGGGTGAGGTCGTCTGCACGTTGCGACTGACTGATAACATGGCTGAGATCGGGCTTGTTGTACTCATCCATACTGTCTGCAGCAATCAGGGTCAGCGGGACATTTGCATCCTGCTTACGGATATTTTTGACTAACTGGCGGGCGGCGAAGCCCGAACCAATAATGACAATTCCGCGGCTCATTTTGCCTCCGTTGCCAGTACGTCAAAGACGTCTTTACCTAATGAACATTCCGGGCACAGGAAGTTATCCGGCACGTCGCTCCACGGTGTTCCCGGCGCGACATCCTGCAGCGGTTCACCTTTTGCCGGGTCGTAAATCCACTGGCATACGCTGCACTGCATGCTTGGACCAAGATCAGCGGCAGCCGCAGCGGCACAGGCGCACTCTTCCTCTTTGGTTGCCGTTTTGACGATTGTTTCCGGCAGCGGAGCAAGCGCCCACTGACGTGCGATTTCACGGCCATGCTGGCGACACAGTTCCAGCGCGTCCAGATCCGGACGCCATTTCGCTTTCAGACTCAGCGACATCTCGAAACCGGCATCCTGCAAGCGTGTGGACAAACGGTCTACCGCACCGCCGCTCCAGCCGTGTGAACCAAAGGCGCTGGCGCGTTTGTTACGAAAACGCAGGCCGGTCATCTCTTCTACCAGACCAGCGATTTTTGGCATCATTACGTTATTCATCGTTGAAGTACCAACCAGCACGCCTTTAGAGCGGAAGACGTTAGTCAGGACTTCGTTTTTGTCGCTACGGGCGACGTTAAAGATTTTCACCGCCACGTTGGGGTCAACTTCGTTAATGCCCTGGGCAATGGCGTCCGCCATCATGCGGGTGTTGTTGGACATGGTGTCGTAGAAAATGGTGATACGGTCTTCCTGATAGTCAGCCGCCCATTTCAGATACATTTCAACGATTTGTGTCGGGTTGTCGCGCCATACCACGCCGTGGGAAGTGGCAATCATATCCACCGGCAGGTTGAAGCCGAGAATCTCAGTGATTTTCGGTGTCACCAGACGGCTGAACGGCGTCAGGATGTTGGCGTAGTAACGCTGGCACTGTTCGAACAGTTCGGTCTGGTCAACTTCGTCGTTAAACAGACGTTCATCACAGTAGTGCTGGCCGAAGGCATCGTTACTGAACAGCACCGCATCGCCGGTCATGTAGGTCATCATGCTGTCAGGCCAGTGCAGCATCGGCGTTTCAACGAAGATCAGCTGCTTACCGTTGCCAATGTCCAGCGAGTCGCCGGTTTTCACCACGTTGAAGTTCCACTCCGGGTGGTGGTGGTGCCCGTTGATAGAGTCAATAGCGTTGGCTGTGCAGTAAATTGGCGTGTCAGGGATGCAGGACATCAGCTCAGTCAGCGCACCGGCATGGTCCTCTTCCGCGTGGTTAATGATGATGTAGTCGATATCTGCCAGGTCAATTTCACTGCGCAGGTTCTGCACGAATTCACGGCTAAACTTGTGGTCTACTGTATCGATCAGGACATTTTTTTCTTCACGGATGAGATAGCTGTTGTAGCTGCTACCGCGCAGCGTTTTATATTCAGTCCCGTGGAAATCACGAACTTCCCAGTCACGTTGGCCAACCCAATGAATGTTATTTTTAACCAGAATAGACATAGCAACCTCAGTAATTAATTCAGCGTTTTTCTAAAAAAGATGTTTTGCTTATTGCAGGTTGCGTGCCAACTTTTTATTTGTTGATTTTAAAGGGTTTGTTTTTTAATGCCTATAAGGTGGTAGTCAAAATGACTATTCATTTTATTGTCAATATGACAATATGAATTGTCAAAATGACAATGAGGTCGTCATGAGTTTTTCCGTAGACGTGCTGGCGGGTATCGCCATTGAATTACAAAGCGGTATTGGACATCAGGACCGTTTTCAACGCCTGATAACCACCTTGCGTCAGGTGCTGGAGTGCGACGCGTCGGCATTGCTGCGCTATGAGTCGCGACAGTTTATTCCGCTGGCGATCGATGGGCTGGCGCAGGACGTTCTCGGCAGGCGCTTTACCCTGGAAGGGCATCCTCGTCTAGAGGCGATTGCCCGCGCCGGGGACGTGGTTCGTTTCCCTGCCGACAGCGATTTGCCAGACCCTTACGATGGGCTGATTCCGGGCCAGGAGAGCCTGAAGGTACACGCCTGCATTGGCTTACCGCTGTTCGCCGGTCAAAATCTGATTGGCGCGTTAACGCTGGATGGCATGGAGCCCGATCAATTCGATGTTTTCAGCGATGAAGAACTTAGGCTGATTGCCGCGCTGGCGGCGGGCGCGCTGAGCAATGCGCTGCTGATTGAACAACTGGAAAGCCAGAATATGTTGCCGGGCTCGTCGACGGCCTTCGAGCAGGTGACTGAAACCCAAATGATTGGCCTGTCGCCCAATATGCTGCAGTTGAAAAAAGAGATTGAGATTGTGGCGGGATCCGATCTCAACGTACTGATTAGCGGCGAAACGGGGACCGGGAAGGAGCTGGTAGCTAAGGCTATCCATGAAGGTTCGCCGCGCGCGGTGAATCCGCTGGTGTATCTGAACTGCGCGGCGTTGCCGGAAACCGTAGCGGAAAGTGAGCTGTTTGGTCACGTAAAAGGCGCCTTTACCGGGGCTATCAGCAATCGTAGCGGTAAGTTTGAAATGGCTGACAATGGGACGCTGTTTCTCGATGAGATTGGCGAACTCTCGCTGGCGTTACAGGCTAAGTTGCTACGTGTGTTGCAGTACGGCGATATTCAGCGTGTGGGTGACGATCGCAGCCTGCGCGTGGATGTTCGGGTGCTGGCGGCAACGAACCGTGATTTACGGGAAGAGGTGCTGGCCGGGAATTTCCGTGCGGATTTGTTCCACCGTCTGAGCGTCTTTCCCCTTTCCGTCCCGCCCCTTCGTGAACGCGGCGAAGATGTGGTACTGCTGGCCGGTTATTTTTGCGAACAATGTCGGCTGCGGCTGGGACTTTCCCGCGTGGTGTTAAGTCCCGGCGCGCGTAGCCATCTGTTGAATTATGGCTGGCCCGGGAACGTGCGTGAGCTGGAACATGCCATTCACCGGGCGGTTGTTCTGGCAAGGGCCACCAGGGCAGGGGATGAAGTGGTGCTTGAGGCGCAGCATTTTGCCCTGCAGGATGAAACCCCGGCTCCCCAGGCGGAGGTTGTTGCGGAGATCCCGCAGCATCGCAACCTGCGTGAGGCAACGGAGTCATTCCAGCGGGAGATGATCCGCCGGGCGTTGGCGCAAAATAATCACAGTTGGGCGGCAAGTGCGCGGGCGCTGGAAACAGACGTCGCCAACCTGCACCGGCTGGCGAAACGTCTGGGGCTGAAGGATTAGAGAATACCTGCCTGATAGAAATCCTGCAGGTTGATAGCACCGGTGAGTTTACCGTTTTCATCTACCACCGGTGCGGCAGTGATTTTGCGCTTCATCAGGATCTCTTTGGCGTCAATGGCGCGGCTCTGCGCCTGCAGCGTAATGCCATTATGGGTCATTGCTTCGCTAACCTGAGTGGTGAGCGCTCCGCCGCCAACCAGCCAGCGGCGCAGGTCGCCGTCGGTAAAGACGCCTTTCACCAGCGACTCGTCGTCGCAGACTGCCACCAGGCCAAGACCCGTACGGCTTAGTTCCAGCATCGCGTCCATGACGCTGGTGGTGAGCGTCACCTGCGGAATGGCATCGTCACGGCGCATCAGATGATGCACTTTATTTAGCAGACGAGCGCCCAGCGCACCCGCCGGATGCGAGCGGGCAAAATCTTCTTCGTTAAAGCCGCGAGCCTGCATCACGGCGATTGCCAACGCGTCGCCCATCATCAGAGTGTTCACGGTGCTGGAAGTCGGTGCCAGGCGCATCGGACAGGCTTCGCGCTCAACGGAAATATCCAGCACGGCTTTGGCTGCCAAACCCAGCGGTGAGGTCGGTTTTCCGGTCATTGCCAGCAGAGCGACGGATTTGTCTTCCAGGCGCGGAATGATGAGATCCAGTTCTTTTGCGCCGCCGGAGTAGGAAATAAACAGCATGACATCACGGCTTTCAATCATCCCTAAGTCGCCGTGCAGCGCTTCAGCCGGATGCACAAAAAAGGCGGGTGTGCCGGTACTGGCGAGGGTCGCGGCTATTTTTTTGCCAATATGGCCTGATTTGCCAATCCCGGAGACAATCACTTTGCCTTCGCAGTGGATGATAGTATTGGCGGCGCGGACAAAATCATCGCCCAGTCGTTCAGGCAGTCGGCTGGCTTCCTGTAGCTCCAGCATTAACGTCTGACGGCCCGCGTTCAGTAATGCATCACTCATTGGTTTCTCCGGTTATGATCACTTCAATCCCTTTTGCTTCCAGCGCCTGACGAAACGCAGGGTCGATACCCGCATCGGTAATCAGCTTGTCGACGCTTTCCAGACTGCACACAACATTGGGGCTTTTACGCCCAAATTTTGACGAGTCAGCCATCAGAATCACTTCGCGAGCGGCATTGCACATCGCTTTACTGACGCTAAACACCTCATTAAAGGTGGTCACGCCGGCATTGAGGTCAATGCCGTCGGTACCCATGAAGAGTTTATCAAAGCTGAACTGCTCAAAGGCGTTTTCTGCCAACTGACCGTGAAATGACGCAGATTTTTTGCGAAAGGTCCCGCCGGGCATCAGGATAGTTTGCTCGTTGTCCAGCTCTGAAAGGGCGTTAACAATGTGCAGACTGTTGGTCATGACGGTGATGTTGCTAAAGCGGGTGAGCATCGGCACCATCTGCAATACGGTGCTGCCCGCATCCAGAATAATCGAGTCGCCATCGTGAATAAAACGGACGGCGGCTTCGGCAATCTGCTCTTTTTTATGCGTATTGATTAGCGTTTTGTGATCGATTGGCGGGTCGGATTCGTCTTTATTTAATACCACGCCGCCATAGGTACGAATGACGGTTCCGGCATTCTCCAGAATGACCAGGTCTTTGCGAATGGTCGTGCCGGTTGTGTCAAAGTAGTGGGCCAGTTCTTCAACCGAGCATTTTCCCTGCTTTTGCAGGTGCTCCAGTATGGCCGCCTGTCGCTGACGAGGTTTCATAGGCGTGATTACCCTGACTTAATAGGTTGCAAAATGATAATTTCGCAAGCTATTAGCATTCACAACGAAATTATCCATGTTTCAGTTTAAGCGCCAATGATAGTGCATTCTGCGCTAACGGATCATGGGGAAAGATCACATCAGGCTGTAAATCATCAAGATGTTTGCCCATTATCGTGGCAATTTTACCGGGCCTGGCAAATACAGTAAGACCTTTCATAAATAACGAATCGGTAACCCGCTGCTGTTCATCCAGCGCGATGGCGACCACCACGCGGGGTTTAAACCGTCCACCGGAACGACCTACGCCAACCCGACCCCGCTGGCAGAGTTGATCAAACGCCCGGTTAAAGCGGGATATTTGCCAGCCACCGAGCGCCAGTTGCAGGCACCAGGCGATAGCGGCGACGGTAATCAGTGCGGAAACCATAATGTGCTCCTTTGATTTTGCCGGATGGCGGCTGTGCCTTATCCGACACAGATGTGTGTAGGCCCGGTAAGCGCAGCGCCACCGGGCAATCATGTTTCTTAGAACATCACCTGACCACCGGTCACGTTAATGGACTGACCGGTGCAGTAAGAGGCTTTCGGGCTGGCGTAAAACAGCAGCATGTTCAGCACGTCCTGATAATCGCAGCCGCGCTTAAGTGGAACCTTATCAATGTAGTACTGCTCGACTTCGTCTGGCTTAAGGCCAAGCTTGGTCGCATATTGCGGTAATAATGACTGGAACATCGGTGATTTCAGCAGATTGCCGAGCATCAGTGAATGCACGGTGATCCCGTACTCTGCCAGATCCAGCGCCAGCGACTGGGTTAAACCTACGCCGCCAAATTTTGCCGCGCTATAGCCTGAGTTGTGTTTACTGCCCACTTTCCCTGATTTGGAGTTGATCTGGATAATGCGTCCCTGGACGCCATCGCGGATCATCAGGCGTGAAAATTCACGTGCGCAGAGGAAGTAGCCGACCAGATTCACCTGCAGCGAGCGGTCGAAATCCCCAAGCTGAAAGTCGCTGATAAACGCGGCTTTTGCGATACCCGCGCTGTAAACCAGCAGATCGACGCGGCCAAATATTTCATCCACTCCGCGCGACAGCGCCAGCACACTCTGTTCGCTGGTGGCATCAGCGCCAAAACCGTAGGCGGTGCCTTCGCCAAACTCGGCGTTAATTTCCTGCGCGACGTTGGCGGCTTTATCGCTTTGGATATCCACCACCGCGACGCGGTACCCTTCTGTCGCAAGCCCACGGCAAAGGAATGCCCCCAGGGTCTGGCCTCCACCAATGACAACGGCAACCTGATTCATCTTTATCTCCTTAAATCTTAAGCAATAAACTTCAAAATACAGCCCGGTGCGATACCGTCCGGTACGGGGCCCGCAACGTGTACGGTGCCGGGAAATTCCGCTTCACTCAGTCCGTCAAAACGCAGAGTGATATGCCCCAGTTCACGTAAGTTTTGTTCCGCCACGCTGCCAACGGCTGTGACCGGGTAGTGATGCTGGCCTAGCTCAAATTGGATCCCAGCCTGCAAAGAGCCGTTCAGCTCCCCATGGCAATGGATGAAGCAAAATTCTTCGATATCCGCAGGCGCGCCTTCACGAAAGGTAATTAGCATCTGGTCGCAGAGTGCATCCGGGGCGCTCTGGCCGATGCGGGTGATGGTGGTTTCATAAATCACGGTCATTTTTGAGTGCCTCTTATTGGTAAATAAAGCCGGAAACAAACCAGGCGATGAGAACGGTCGGTGCGCCGGTCAGAAAACGACTCACCAGTACGGATGGCACACCGACGCGGACCGTGTCCTGGCGCGCTTCGGCTAGCGACAATCCGACTGGAATAAAGTCGCATGCCGCCTGAGCGTTAATGGCGAACAAGGCAGGTAGCGCCAGATGCGGAGGAATGTTCCCCAAACCAATCTGTACGCCGATCAGGACGCCGATAACCTGGGCGATGACCGCACCAGGGCCGAGGAAAGGGGACAGCAGCGGGAAAGAGCAGATCAGCGCCAGGGTTACCAGCCCCAGCGGATGGCTGGCCAGCGGTGCGAGTCCATGGGCAATCCAGTCCCCCAGGCCAGACGCCATAATGATGCCGATCAGCGCCGAGACGAACGCCATAAACGGCAGAATGGTTTTCAGGACGGTATCGATAGTGTCTCGCCCAGCCTGAAACAGAACCGCAACGGCTGAACCCATTCCCATGCCGACTTTTGCCAGCAGACCGTCGCTTTGTTCGGTAATTTTCTTGCTGGTGTCGTACTCGCGACCCATCGTGCTGTTTGCTGGCGTTGGCGCAGCGGATGCTTCACCGACGACGGTAATGTTTTCTTCTTTCACGCTAGAGACATAGATATCTTCGATAATATATTGGGCCAGCGGACCTGATTTACCCGTCGCGTGAATATTCACTGTTGGTATACGGCGTTTTGGATAGATCCCGCAGCGCAGCGTGCCGCCGCAGTCGATGATCGCCACGCCAATTTCGTTCTCTGGCGGCTCGCCTTCTTTGAAGCCATCAACGGCCTGCCAACCTGTCAGGCTGGCTATCCTGTCGACAATTGCGGGGCGAGTCCCGGCGGTGATATAGACAATTTTCTTGCCTGGCTCGGCATCCAGTTCAAGCGGGCCGCCCCAGCCGCCGGTGCCTTTTTCAATACGAATACGCGTCATGATGCTGCTCCCGCCAGATGTACTTTCTGCTCAAGTTGAATGCCCATTTTTTTCTCAAAGATGGTGGTGGTGAAATCGGTCACCCAGCCGCGGAAGAAGTTGGTCACCAGGCCGACCAGCAAATAGCTCACCGCCAGCGGGCCGAGCGGAAGACCCAGCGTGGTCAGTCCGCTGGCGATCCCCAGATAGACGAACAGCTCACCGGGGTTGATGTGGGGAAATAAGCCGTTCATTGAATGGCAGCTGTAAGAGGCGGCTGCGTAGTAGCTGGGCTTGAACTTTTCCGGCATAAAGCGGCCCAGGCTCAGCGTCATAGGATTACAAAACACAAATGTGCCGATGCACGGCAGCAGTAGATAGCGGGACAGCGGGTTTCCGGCGCAGCGCTGGGCAAAACGTTCAATACGTTGCTGACCGATAAAGTTAATCAGCGCATTCATGATGACCAGCAGACTGATCAGCAGAGGCAGAATACCGGTCACCATGCCGGTAAACACCTCTCCGCCTTTCTGGAACAATCCGATAAACCACTCAGCACCGAGTGTGATGGTGTCGATCATTATTCTCTCCTGTAGGGGTTTTAGTTATCTTGCCAAACGGTAACTAATTTTAATCAGATCGAAAGATTTAAAAGTGTTATTTTGATCGCAAAATGAAAGGTAAATATTTTAATTTGAAAGATTGTGCGTGAGAACGCGCAAATGTGCCGGTCAGGAGTGCAAGAGGGGGGAAATTCTGTGAAGGAGAGCGACTACTGCTTCCTTGTGTGGCGGAGGATGCTTTACCATACTTCTCCCAGGCTGAATTTGTTTAATGGATGTCTCATGTTCAAGCGTCGTTATGTAGCGTTACTTCCCCTTTTCGTATTGCTTGCTGCTTGTAGCAGCAAACCTAAACCTTCAGAGACTCAAACGACTACGGGTACGCCATCCGGCGGCTTCCTGCTTGAGCCACAGCACAATGTCATGCAAACGGGCGGCGATTTTGCCAATAATCCGAACGCGCAGCAGTTCATCGAGAAAATGGTGAATAAGCACGGCTTTGACCGCCAGCAGTTGCAGGAGATCCTGTCGCAGGCCAAGCGTCTGGACTCGGTATTGCGTTTGATGGACCGCCAGGCGCCGACGACTCAACCGCCAGCCGGACCTAACGGTGCATGGCTGCGGTATCGTAAACAGTTCATCACTCCGGATAACGTACAAAACGGTGTGGCCTTCTGGAACCAATATGAAGATGCGCTGAACCGTGCATGGCAGGTCTACGGCGTACCGCCGGAAATTATCGTTGGCATTATTGGCGTAGAGACTCGCTGGGGCCGCGTGATGGGTAAAACGCGGATTCTGGATGCGCTGGCGACGTTGTCGTTTAACTATCCTCGTCGCGCGGAATATTTCTCTGGTGAACTGGAAACCTTCCTGCTAATGGCGCGAGATGAAAGCGACGATCCGCTCGATTTGAAAGGTTCTTTCGCAGGGGCGATGGGCTACGGCCAATTTATGCCATCTTCCTATAAACAATATGCCGTTGATTTCAATGGCGATGGTCACATTAACCTGTGGGATCCGGTTGATGCTATCGGTAGCGTGGCGAACTATTTCAAAGGCCACGGTTGGGTGAAAGGCGATATGGTTGCGGTTCCGGCGAATGGCCAGGCGCCTGGGCTGGCGAACGGCTTTAAAACCCAGTACAGCATTTCTCAACTTGCCGCCGCGGGCCTGACGCCGCAGCAGTCATTGGGGAATCATCAGCAGGCCAGCCTGCTGCGACTGGATATCGGTACCGGTTATCAGTATTGGTATGGACTGCCGAACTTCTACACCATCACCCGCTATAACCACAGTACCCACTATGCCATGGCCGTGTGGCAATTGGGTCAGGCGGTCGCGCTGGCGCGCGTGCAGTAATCATTTGTTATCGGTCTACAGGGGCAATTCCTTGTAGACCGAATACGCTATCCTGGTGCGTTATCCGGTACTCTTTTGAATGCGGTTTATCTATTTTCTGAATGCCCCTCGTAAAATTGTCTCCTCATCCCCATCTTGGTTATGAAAGTGCTATCTTGTCCGGCATATTTTTTTAACTGACAGAGGCTGAAATGACCGACAGTGAACTGATGCAGTTAAGCGAGCAGGTTGGCCTGGCGTTGAAAGCGCGCGGGGCAACCGTGACGACGGCGGAATCCTGCACCGGCGGCTGGGTAGCCAAAGCAATTACGGATATTGCCGGCAGCTCCGCCTGGTTTGAGCGCGGGTTTGTGACCTACAGCAATGAAGCCAAAGCGCAGATGATTGGCGTGCGCGAAGAGACGCTGGTCCAGCATGGGGCGGTGAGCGAACCTGTGGTGGTGGAGATGGCGATTGGCGCGCTAAAAGCGGCCCACGCGCATTTCGCTGTTTCGATTAGCGGTATTGCGGGGCCAGATGGCGGCAGTGAAGAAAAGCCCGTGGGGACGGTATGGTTCGCTTTTGCCAGCGCGAGCGGCGAGGGGATTACTCGCCGGGAATGCTTCAGCGGCGATCGCGATGCGGTACGTCGACAGGCGACCGCCTACGCGTTACAAACCCTGTGGCAACAATTTCTACAAAATACTTGATACTGTATGAGCATACAGTATAATTGCCCCAACAGAACATTATCTATCACGTTTCGCGGTTTAACCCGAAAGCGGCATGACAGGAGTAATTAATGGCTATCGACGAAAACAAACAGAAAGCGTTGGCGGCAGCGCTGGGTCAGATCGAAAAGCAATTCGGTAAAGGCTCCATCATGCGCCTGGGTGAAGACCGTTCCATGGATGTGGAAACCATCTCCACTGGTTCGCTTTCTCTGGATATCGCATTGGGCGCGGGCGGTTTGCCAATGGGCCGTATCGTTGAAATCTACGGGCCTGAATCTTCCGGTAAAACGACGCTGACCCTGCAGGTTATTGCTGCCGCACAGCGCGAAGGTAAAACCTGTGCGTTCATCGATGCTGAACACGCGCTGGATCCCGTCTATGCGCGCAAGCTTGGCGTTGATATCGACAACCTGCTGTGCTCTCAGCCGGATACCGGTGAACAAGCGCTGGAAATCTGTGATGCGCTGGCGCGCTCCGGTGCGGTTGACGTTATCGTTGTCGACTCCGTTGCCGCATTGACGCCGAAGGCAGAAATCGAAGGCGAGATTGGTGACTCTCACATGGGCCTTGCGGCACGTATGATGAGCCAGGCCATGCGTAAGCTGGCCGGTAACCTGAAGCAGTCCAACACGCTACTGATTTTCATCAACCAGATCCGTATGAAGATTGGCGTTATGTTCGGTAACCCGGAAACCACCACCGGTGGTAACGCCCTGAAATTCTATGCTTCTGTTCGCCTGGATATCCGTCGTATTGGCGCGGTGAAAGAAGGCGACAACGTGGTTGGTAGCGAAACCCGTGTTAAGGTCGTGAAAAACAAAATTGCAGCGCCGTTCAAACAGGCTGAATTCCAGATTCTTTACGGTGAAGGTATCAACTTCTACGGCGAACTGGTCGATTTGGGCGTGAAAGAGAAGCTGATTGAAAAAGCCGGTGCATGGTACAGCTACAACGGTGAGAAAATTGGTCAGGGTAAAGCGAATGCCACTAACTGGCTGAAGGAAAACCCGGCAACTGCGAAGGAAATTGAGAAGAAAGTACGCGAGTTACTGCTCAATAACCCGGATTCAAAACCAGACTTCTCTGTTGATGACAGCGGTGAAGATGTAAAAGAAACGAACGAAGATTTCTGATAATCTGACGTTATCGCACATAGAAGGGCTGCATACCATGCAGCCCTTTTCCATTTCTGAAGGCTCACTATGACAGAAGCAACTTCCCGCCGCTCCGCTTATTCCCGACTTCTTGACCGCGCTGTACGTATACTGGCGATGCGCGATCACAGCGAGCAGGAACTGCGGCGTAAGCTGGCCGCTCCGGTGATGGGAAAAAATGGACCGGAAGACATTGATGCAACGCCGGAGGATTACGACAAGGTTATCGCCTGGTGTATTGAAAGTCGTTATCTGGATGATGACCGCTTCGTTCAGCAGTTTATCTCCAGCCGTAGCCGTAAAGGTTATGGACCCGCGCGCGTGCGTCAGGAATTAAACCAAAAAGGGATTTCGCGTGAAGCCGTTGAACGAGCCATGCGCGAGTGCGAAATTGACTGGGCAGCACTTGCGCGCGCACAGGCCATTCGTAAATACGGAGAACCTTTACCTGTAGATTTTTCAGATAAGGTAAAGGTCCAGCGCTTTTTGCTCTACCGTGGCTATCTGATGGAAGATATTCAGGCAATATGGCGAAATTTTGACGATTGAGCGCATACGGGATTTTACTTCCCAGTAAAGAAAACTTATCTTATTCCCACTTTTCGATTGCCAGAGGCGCAGTTTACGTGCCGATGCTGGTAATGACATTTCGTTAGCTTGATTTCTTCAGGATAATTATGAGCAAGAGCACCGCTGAGATCCGTCAGGCGTTTCTCGATTTTTTCCATAGTAAAGGACATCAGGTAGTTGCCAGCAGCTCCCTGGTACCGAACAATGACCCTACTTTGTTGTTTACCAACGCCGGGATGAACCAGTTCAAGGATGTGTTCCTTGGCCTCGACAAGCGTAATTATTCCCGCGCAACCACCTCGCAACGTTGCGTGCGGGCGGGCGGTAAGCACAACGACCTGGAAAACGTCGGTTACACTGCACGTCACCATACTTTCTTCGAAATGCTGGGCAACTTCAGCTTCGGCGATTATTTCAAACATGATGCTATTCAATACGCATGGGAACTGCTGACCGGTGAAAACTGGTTTGCCCTGCCAAAAGAGCGTCTGTGGGTCACCGTCTATGAAACTGACGATGAAGCCTATGAAATCTGGGAAAAAGAAGTCGGCATTCCGCGCGAACGTATCATCCGTATCGGTGATAACAAAGGCGCGGCTTATGCTTCCGACAACTTCTGGCAGATGGGTGATACCGGCCCTTGCGGTCCGTGCACCGAAATTTTCTACGACCATGGCGACCACATTTGGGGTGGCCCTCCGGGAAGCGCAGAAGAAGATGGCGATCGCTACATTGAGATCTGGAACATCGTCTTCATGCAGTTCAACCGTCAGGCTGACGGTACCATGGAACCGCTGCCGAAGCCGTCCGTGGATACCGGTATGGGCCTTGAGCGTATTGCGGCCGTGCTGCAACACGTTAATTCCAACTATGAAATCGACCTGTTCCGTTCACTGATTGAGTCCGTGGCGAAAGTCACCGGCGCGACCGATCTGAGCAACAAGTCGCTGCGCGTTATCGCTGACCATATCCGTTCCTGTGCATTCCTGATTGCCGATGGCGTTGTCCCGTCGAATGAAAACCGTGGTTATGTGCTGCGTCGTATCATTCGTCGCGCGGTGCGTCATGGCAACATGCTGGGCGCGAAGGATACCTTCTTCTACAAGCTGGTTGGTCCGCTGGTGGACGTCATGGGCTCCGCAGGTGAAGAACTGAAGCGTCAGCAGGCTATGGTTGAGCATGTTCTGAAAACCGAAGAAGAGCAGTTTGCGCGTACACTGGAGCGTGGTCTGGCGCTGCTGGATGAAGAACTGGCAAAACTGTCCGGCGATACACTGGATGGCGAAACCGCATTCCGTCTGTATGACACCTACGGTTTCCCGGTTGACCTGACGGCGGACGTTTGCCGCGAGCGCAACATTAAGGTTGACGAAGCGGGCTTTGAAGCTGCAATGGAAGAACAGCGCCGTCGCGCACGTGAAGCCAGCGGCTTTGGCGCAGACTACAATGCGATGATTCGTGTTGATGGCGCCTCTGAATTTAAAGGCTACGAACACCTGGAACTTAACGGCAAAGTGACCGCGCTGTTTGTTGATGGTAAAGCGGTAGACGCAATTAACGCAGGTCAGGACGCAGTTGTCGTACTGGATCAGACTCCGTTCTATGCGGAATCTGGTGGTCAGGTTGGCGATAAGGGTGAACTGAAAGGCGCAGGCTTCGCGTTTGCCGTGAGCGACACGCAGAAATATGGCCAGGCGATTGGTCACATCGGTAAGCTGTCTGCGGGTTCTCTGAAAATTGGCGATGCAGTACAGGCTGATGTTGATGAAGCTCGTCGTGCGCGCATTCGCTTGAACCACTCCGCAACGCACCTGATGCACGCGGCGCTGCGCCAGGTACTGGGCACGCATGTGGCACAGAAAGGCTCGTTGGTTAACGATAAAGTGCTGCGCTTCGACTTCTCTCATACTGAAGCTATGAAGCCTGCTGAAATCCGTGCCGTTGAAGATCTGGTGAATGCGCAAATTCGTCGCAATCTGCCGATTGAAACGAACATCATGGATCTCGAAGCGGCGAAAGCCAAAGGCGCAATGGCGCTGTTTGGCGAGAAATATGACGACCACGTGCGTGTTCTGAGCATGGGTGATTTCTCTACCGAACTGTGTGGTGGTACTCATGCCAGCCGTACGGGTGATATCGGTCTGTTCCGTATTGTGTCTGAGTCAGGCACTGCGGCGGGCGTTCGTCGTATCGAAGCTGTGACCGGTGAAGGCGCTATCCAAACCGTGCATGCTGAGAGCGATCGCTTAAGCGATATTGCGCAGCTGCTGAAAGGCGATAGCCAGAATATTGGTGACAAAGTTCGTTCCGTGCTGGA
Source organism: Citrobacter braakii (assembly GCF_002075345.1). Classification (GTDB taxonomy): domain Bacteria; phylum Pseudomonadota; class Gammaproteobacteria; order Enterobacterales; family Enterobacteriaceae; genus Citrobacter; species Citrobacter braakii. The sequence continues at coordinate 123,677 of NZ_NAEW01000004.1, read as the reverse complement.
GCGTACGCGTCAACTCGAAAAAGAATTGCAGCAATTGAAGGAACAGGCTGCGGCGCAGGAGAGTGCAAATCTCTCCAGCAAAGCGGTTGATATCAATGGCGTGAAGCTGCTGGTCAGCGAACTCGCGGACGTTGAGCCGAAAATGTTGCGTACCATGGTTGATGATCTGAAAAATCAACTGGGGTCTACCGTTATCGTTCTGGCAACGGTAGTGGAAGGTAAGGTTTCTCTGATTGCGGGTGTGTCTAAGGACGTGACAGATCGCGTGAAAGCAGGGGAACTGGTTGGAATGGTCGCTCAGCAGGTAGGCGGTAAGGGTGGTGGTCGTCCGGACATGGCGCAAGCCGGTGGTACGGATGCTGCGGCTCTGCCAGCAGCGTTAGCCAGTGTGAAAGGCTGGGTCAGCGCAAAACTGTAATAATTATAAGCGTAAGTCGACGCTGCGGACTTCAATCCGCAGCGTTTGTATCAACGCTATCGACAACGATAAAGTCAGGTTGAAGTTGTGTATATCGGCTAAACTTAGGTTTAACAGAATGTGATGCCGTGACTGCTTACACTTAGGTGTTTGTCATCGCTTACTTTTTGGCGTTATATGATGGATAATGCCGGGATACAGAGAGACCCGACTCTTTTAATCTTTCAAGGAGCAAAGAATGCTGATTCTGACTCGTCGAGTTGGTGAGACCCTCATGATAGGCGATGAGGTCACCGTGACAGTTTTAGGGGTGAAGGGCAACCAGGTGCGCATTGGCGTAAACGCCCCGAAAGAAGTTTCTGTCCATCGTGAAGAGATCTACCAGCGTATCCAGGCTGAAAAATCCCAGCAGTCCAGTTACTAAGGTTTTCGCGTCTCACCTTTCTGGTGAGGCGCAACCTGATTGAATTATCCCTTTTCTTCTCTTTTCTTCTTCGTCTTCCTCATTTTTTCGATTCCCATCCGCGTATTGCCTTTCCCTGCGATTTTTCCGTTTGTTCATTGCCTCAGGAAATTGCCAATTTATCTGTTGATAAAACACTCTTTTTGCCGTTTTTGCAGACTAATTGCGCGTGAAATGTGCAAACGATAAAAGCGCTGGAAAAATTGTTTGACTTATAAGTCCCAGAAAGTAATATGTGCGCCACGCAGCGACGATGAGCAGAAACAAGTTCTTCGAAGCACTCGCAAGAGGCGTGTTGGTGAGGTGGCCGAGAGGCTGAAGGCGCTCCCCTGCTAAGGGAGTATGCGGTCAAAAGCTGCATCCGGGGTTCGAATCCCCGCCTCACCGCCATTTGCATCCGTAGCTCAGCTGGATAGAGTACTCGGCTACGAACCGAGCGGTCGGAGGTTCGAATCCTCCCGGATGCACCATCTTCTCTGCAATAGCGCATTAGCGTTGTTACAGAAATTCGATATCACTTTAGCAGTGATATCAAATCTGCAGTAAGTAAGTTTCCCTGATGCATCCGTAGCTCAGCTGGATAGAGTACTCGGCTACGAACCGAGCGGTCGGAGGTTCGAATCCTCCCGGATGCACCATCTTCTCCGAGATAACAGCAAAACTGTTGTTTCATGGTCTGCGAGATAATCGCGAGCACCAGGGAGGATAACGTTGCTTCAGCAACGGCCCACAGGGCGAGGCGCAGCCGAGTAATCCTCCCGGATGCACCATCTCTTACTTGATATCGCTCATTACGATATCAATATCGGCAGTAAAGCAAGTTTCCCGATGCATCCGTAGCTCAGCTGGATAGAGTACTCGGCTACGAACCGAGCGGTCGGAGGTTCGAATCCTCCCGGATGCACCATCTTCTCCGAGATAACAGCAACACTGTTGTTTCATGGTCTGCGAGATAATCGCGAGCACCAGGGAGGATAACGTTGCTTCAGCAACGGCCCGCAGGGCGAGGCGCAGCCGAGTAATCCTCCCGGATGCACCATCTTACTTGATAGCGCTTTAGCAGCGACATCAAGTCTGCAGTAAAGCAAGTTTCCCTGATGCATCCGTAGCTCAGCTGGATAGAGTACTCGGCTACGAACCGAGCGGTCGGAGGTTCGAATCCTCCCGGATGCACCATCTTCTCCGAGATAACAGCAACACTGTTGTTTCATGGTCTGCGAGATAATCGTGAGCACCAGGGATGATAACGTTGCTTCAGCAACGGCCCCAGGGCGAGGCGCAGTCGAGTAATCCTCCCGGATGCACCATCTTCTCTCCTTTGAATCATTTCCACATACTCCCGGAACCCCCTTAATTCGCTGTCAGCGACAAAATCAATCAATTACGATAAAATAACGTCTGGTCATTCGGCTTGTGAGAAGACGATGTACGAACGTTATGCGGGTTTGATTTTTGATATGGATGGCACCATCCTGGATACCGAGCCAACGCACCGTAAGGCGTGGCATGAGGTATTGGGGCATTATGGATTACATTTTGATGAACAAGCCATGGTCGCCCTCAATGGCTCCCCAACGTGGCGTATTGCCCAGTCGGTAATTGAATTGAATCATGCCGATCTTGACCCTCATGCATTGGCGCGTGAAAAAACCGACAAGGTGAGAAGTATGCTGCTGGATAGCGTCCAGCCTTTGCCATTGGTTGACGTCGTGAAAGCCTGGCATGGTCGTCGTCCTATGTCGGTAGGTACGGGGAGTGAAAGCGCGATTGCGGAAGCTCTTCTCGCACACCTTGGGCTGCGTCGCTATTTTGATGCTGTAGTCGCAGCCGATCACGTACAACACCATAAACCTGCTCCTGATACGTTTTTGCTCTGTGCCGAACGTATGGGTGTTGCTCCGGCGCGCTGTGTCGTATTTGAAGATGCCGATTTTGGACTGCAGGCGGCGCGTGCCGCAGGAATGGACGCGGTGGATGTCCGGTTATTGTGAGTGATGGACTATCGCTCCTGTCACTGTTTGCCAGCAGTTTTCTCAGCGCTACGCTATTACCCGGCAATTCTGAAGTTGTTTTAGTTGCTTTGCTGGTCTCTGGGGTAAGTCATCCCTGGGTCTTAGTCTTAACAGCAACAATGGGTAATAGCCTTGGAGGGTTAACTAACGTTATCCTTGGGCGTTTCTTTCCATTGCGTAAAACATCGCGCTGGCAAGAAAAAGCCACTGGCTGGCTGCGGCGCTATGGCGCTGTCACACTATTATTAAGCTGGATGCCGGTTGTGGGTGATTTACTGTGCCTGTTAGCTGGATGGATGCGCATCTCGTGGGGGCCAGTACTTTTTTTCTTATGCCTTGGCAAGGCGCTGCGCTATGTAGTTGTCGCAGCGGTAACGACGCAAGGCATTATGTGGTGGCACTAATTGTGTTGTGAGATAGCCTTCAGGGTAACCAATACCATTATGCTAATTAAAACGATTTTGACAGGCGGGAGGTCAATTTGATCCCGGACGTATCACAGGCGCTGGCCTGGCTGGAAAACCATCCTCAGGCGTTAAAGGGGATTCAACGTGGGCTGGAGCGCGAAACGCTGCGCGTTAATGCAGATGGGTCATTAGCAACGACAGGCCATCCTGAGGTGTTAGGCTCAGCGCTAACACATAAATGGATAACCACTGACTTTGCCGAAGCACTGCTGGAGTTTATTACGCCTCCAGGCGACGACATTGAGAAAATGCTCACGTTCATGCGCGACCTGCATCGGTATACCGCCAGGAACCTGGGCGACGAGCGTATGTGGCCGCTGAGCATGCCTTGCTATATTGCAGAAGGTCAGGATATCGAACTGGCACAGTACGGTACGTCGAATACTGGTCGTCTGAAAACGCTGTACCGTGAAGGCCTCAAAAACCGTTACGGCGCGCTGATGCAGACTATCTCCGGCGTACACTACAATTTCTCATTGCCGATGGCTTTCTGGCAGGCGAAATGTGGCGTAACGGACGGCGAAGATGCTAAAGAGAAGATCTCCGCGGGTTACTTCCGTCTGATCCGCAACTACTACCGTTTTGGTTGGGTGATCCCGTATCTGTTTGGCGCCTCTCCGGCCATTTGTTCCTCTTTCCTGCAAGGAAAACCGACAACCCTGCCGTTTGAAAAAACCGACTGTGGGATGTATTACCTGCCGTATGCGACGTCGCTGCGCCTGAGTGATTTGGGCTATACCAATAAGTCGCAAAGCAATCTCGGAATTACGTTTAACGATTTGCATGAGTATGTGGCAGGATTAAAGCGCGCGATTAAAACCCCTTCCGAGGAGTACGCGGCGATTGGTCTGGAGAAGGACGGTAAGCGTCTGCAAATCAACAGCAACGTTCTGCAGATTGAAAATGAGCTGTATGCGCCTATTCGCCCGAAACGCGTCACTCGTCGTGGCGAAACGCCTTCTGACGCGCTTCTGCGTGGCGGTATTGAGTACATCGAAGTTCGCTCACTGGATATCAACCCGTTCTCACCGATCGGCGTGGACGAGCAGCAGGTGCGTTTCCTCGATCTGTTTATGGTCTGGTGTGCGCTGGCCGATGCCCCGGAAATGAGCAGTGATGAATTGCTGTGTACGCGTAAAAACTGGAATCGGGTGATTCTCGAAGGTCGTAAGCCTGGGCTGACGTTAGGTATTGGCTGTGAAACAGCCCAGTTCCCGTTGCCTAAGGTAGGGAAAGATCTGTTCCGCGATCTGAAACGCGTGGCACAAACGCTGGACAGCATCGATGGGGGAGAGGAGTATCAAAAGGTCTGTGATGAACTGGTTGCCTGTTTTGACAACCCAGAACTGACTTTCTCTGCCCGCATCCTACGGTCTATGATTGATGAAGGCATTGGCGGCACGGGTAAAGCGCTGGGTGAGGCTTACCGAAATCTGCTGCGTGAAGAGCCGTTAGAAATATTGCAGGAAGCGGAATTTATTGCTGAAACCGAGGCTTCAAAGCGTCGTCAGCAGGAGATCGAAGCGGCTGATACTGAGCCGTTTAGCGTGTGGCTGGAAAAGCACGCTTGATACAAAAGAAAAAGGCCACTCGGGAGTGGCCAAAATTTCATCTCTGAAAACAGGGATGATGATAACAAATGCGCGTCTTTCATATACTCAGACTCGCCCCGGAACAAAGAGTTCAGATTATTTTCAAAAAATTTATCGGAGGTGGCTAAATGCCGTTGTTAGATAGTTTTACTGTCGATCACACCCGGATGGAAGCTCCCGCGGTCCGGGTTGCAAAAACGATGAACACCCCGCATGGCGACGCAATCACCGTGTTTGATCTGCGTTTCTGCATTCCGAACAAAGAAGTGATGCCTGAGAAAGGTATCCACACGCTGGAACACCTGTTTGCAGGTTTTATGCGTAACCATCTCAACGGCAACGGCGTGGAGATTATCGATATCTCTCCGATGGGATGCCGCACTGGCTTTTACATGAGCCTGATTGGTACGCCAGACGAGCAGCGTGTTGCCGACGCGTGGAAAGCGGCGATGGCGGACGTGCTGAAAGTGCAGGATCAAAACCAGATCCCGGAGCTGAACGTTTACCAGTGTGGCACGTATCAGATGCACTCTCTTAGCGAAGCACAGGATATCGCACGTCATATTCTGGAGCATGATGTACGCGTTAACAGCAATGAAGAGCTGGCGCTGCCGAAAGAGAAACTGCAGGAACTGCATATTTAGTCATACTGATTAGTTGTTCCAGTATTTAAATTAACCTCGGCTTATAACCGGGGTTTTTTATTGCCCCGTAAACCATCTCCCTGGGAGGTGGTTTACGGGGCAATAAAAAAGGGATCCGCAGATCCCTTTTATCAGATACTTAGTGCGCGCCACCGCCGCCGCCGCCCGCACCGAAGGGTGGCTTGGCAAACCACACCAGGCCAAGCAAGACCAGGAAGATCCCCGCCGACATCCAGAAGATTTCGTTGGCGGAAATAATCAGCCCCTGATTGGTGATCTGCTGGGCTATCCAGCCTGACGCTTGCTGATGCGTCATCCCTAAATCCTGCAGCTTATCGTACATTGCCTGCGCATTTGGATTGTAAGGATTAACGGATTCCGTTAACTGCGCATGGTGAAGTGACTCGCGGTTAGTCCACATCGTCGTCGTAATTGATGTGCCAATAGAGCCGGCCAGCGTTCGCGTAAAGTTCGACAAACTTGATGCCGCGGCCAGACGCTCAGGCGGTAAGCCGGACAGCGTGATAGTCGTCAGCGGCATAAAGAAGCAGGCTACCGCGAACCCCTGAATAAACTGTGGCCAGGCCGATGCGCCAAAGTCCATACCCGGTTCGAACGTCCACGCACGCCAGTAGAAACAGACGGCGTACATTATAAAACTGAACGTGACTAACCGACGCATATCAAGCTTGTGCGCGAAGCGGCCGATAATCGGCGATAAGATCACCGGAATCACCCCAACCGGCGCTGACGCCAGACCGGCCCAGGTTGCCGTATAGCCGTATACCTCCTGCAACAGCTGCGGCAGCAGGACGATTGCGCCGAAGTAGAGCATATAGGCCAGACTGATACACAGACAGCCGATGGTAAAGTTGCGCGACTTAAACAGCGAGAGGTCGACAATGGGGTGCTCGTCGGTAAGCTCCCAGACGATCAGGAAGCTGATGGCGACAACGGCGACCACCGTCAGGATGATAATCTCCTGAGAGGCGAACCAGTCCAGCTCTTTGCCGCGGTCGAGCATGATCTGCAAGCTGCCGATACCAATGACCAGCAGGGCCAGACCAATGGCATCGATGCGCCGCTGCTCGGTTTTGGTTTCCCGACCGCGCAGGGTTTGCAGGGTCATCAATACCACCGCAGCACCGATTGGCACGTTGATGAAAAATATCCAGCCCCAGTGATAGTTGTCGCTGATATAGCCCCCAAGAATAGGGCCACATATCGGGGCAACAATCACCGTCATCGACCATAGCGCCAGGGCGATGGAACGCTTGGCGGGAGGATAGTTATTCAGCAACAAGCTTTGTGACAGTGGAATTAATGGACCGGCGACAATCCCCTGGATTACGCGGAAGAAAATCAGCATGTTCAGGCTGGTGGACATCCCGCATGCCCATGACGCAATGACGAAGGCGATAGTTGACCACATGAATAACCTTACTTCGCCAAAGCGCTTTGCCAGCCAGCCGGTGATCGGAATCGAGATAGCGTTCGCCACCCCGAATGAGGTGATCACCCAGGTTCCCTGGCTCAGTGAAGAGCCGAGGTTCCCGGCGATAGTGGGGATCGCCACGTTAGCAATGGTGGAGTCCAGCACCTGCATGAATGTCGCCAGGGACAGCGCGATCGTCATAATGACGAGCTGCGCGCCTTCCAGCGGTTTTTGCTGTTGCATCACACGCACCTTTGAATTAGCCCGCGTTGGCCTGCACGATCTCTTCGATCATCTTATTGACCGGAGCAAGGTTGATTTCCCGTGCATTACTTTCTGATACCGGCGTGGTGCGAACCTGGCTTGCCAGAATTTGTCCGTCACGATTTGAGGTATCTACCGTAACCAGCGTAGATAAACCGATACGCAGCGGATGCTGCGCCAGCTGCTGTGCATCCAGTTCAATACGCACCGGCAGACGCTGGACGACTTTGATCCAGTTACCCGTTGCGTTTTGTGCTGGCAGCAGGGAAAAGGCGCTGCCTGTACCCATATCCAGCCCGACAACCTTACCGGTATATTTCACGTCATCGCCGTAAATATCGCTGATCACGGTCGCCGGTTGACCGATACGCATGTGCGCGAGCTGTGTTTCTTTGAAGTTGGCATCCACCCACAGGTTAGTGGCTGGAACGACCGCCATCAGCGGCGTGGTCGGGCTAATTTGCGCCCCCGGCTGCACGGAACGACGGGAAACATAGCCAGTCATTGGGCTGACGATTCTGGTTCGTTCCAGCGCCAGCCAGGCATTGCGCACTTCAGTGGCCGCCTGTTGCACGGCGGGCTGGTCTTCCAGCTTACTGCCGAGAATCATCGCCTGGTTGGCATTATATTGTTGGATAGCCACATCAAGCTGAGCCTGAGCGCTGGCGACGGCATCACGCGCATGTTGCAGCTCTTCGCGGCCAATCAGGTTGGCGTTGCCCAGCGGGACACGGCGATTAAAGTCGCTTTGTGCCTGCGCCAGCGCGGTTCTCTGCACTTCAATGCTTGCCTGTAACTGCTTGCTGTTGATCATCAACTGGTGCGTCTGACGCACGCTGGAAGCCAGCGCAGTTTTGGCTTTTTCAAATGCCTGCTTTGCGTCCGTCTGGTCGAGGGTGACCAGCACATCGCCTTGTTTTACAAAGTCAGTGTTATCAGCCCAGACTTTCGTCACGCTGCCTGATACCTGCGCCATGATTTGAACCTGGTTCCCTGCCACGTACGCATCGTCTGTCTCTTCGACATGACGCAGTACTAAAAACCAATAAATCCCATATGCCACGGCAATAATAATAAAGAGCAAGGTCAGAAGGAGCAGCATACTTTTACGTTTGCCATTCTTCTTGACCGGTTGCTGCGGGGTTTGAGTCTCCGCATTTACGCTCATGTTGTTCTCCACGATCTTCTTTTTTTTTCACATCGGCTGAGCCGACCTGTTTATCAGACAGGCCAGCAGTATGCGTGCTGGCCTGTCGGTTTTTTCATTTATAAATCTGGATTTCTGAGCGAGTCGGCGCGTTAGCGCAACGCTTCTAATACCGCGCCATCCTGTTCCATCTGGTCAAGACGGGTCAGAAGTTTACGGGTAATTTGCTCAAGCTGATCTTTTTCGGTGGTGCTGAGAGATGACCAAAGCTGATGCAGGCAGTTATGCTGAGGCGGTAACACCTCTTGCAAAAATGCGTGGCCTTTCTCGGTCAATTGCAGATGCAGACAGCGGCGATCGTTATCGCTTTCGCGACGTTCGATCCAGCCACGTTTTTCTAACTCATCCGCAATGCGGGTTGCGTTAGTGCGTGACGAGCCAAGCGCGCAACTCAGTTCAGAAGGCTGAATACTGTGGTTTTCCTGAGACTCCAGCGTAATCAACGCCATAAACAATGTCTCGTTAATCCCTTGAGCTTTCAGCATCTTATTGCGGTTTTCCAGCAGCTTGCCCTGCATGTGCATGCATAGACGAGTCAGAAGCACTTCCTGATAAGGGAACTCTTCGTAGCGGCTGGCGCGAAATTTTAGCATTTGTTCAATGGGCGTAAACGAACTATCCATTTGGGTATAACCTCATTAATTTCAGCCGATATAGTAACGACAGTGACAAATAAAGTAAATGTATTATTTATTTAAAATGATTGTTTTTATCTATAAGACAATCAGCATTTTCCAGGCTAATCCATAGCCCAGAGCACTCAGTAAGGTTGGAATGATGATGCTGCGGGTCTTATAGAAGCTTGCGCCCAGTATGACAAACCCCACCAGCGTAGGCACGAACCGACGAGAGTCGTGCATCACTTCTGGCGCGGTAGACACCACCAACAGGGCGCAAATTGATGCAATGCCAATGGTGTCGAGTAATATGCCCGTCGCGCCGCGCTTCGTCGGGCGAACATTCCCCACTCCAAGACGGAGCGGCAAATAACGAAAACAGTAGTTAACGCAGCCGACCAGCAGGCCAAGCAGCAAGACCTCATAGCTCATCGGGACCTCCCTGCCAAAATGACTGGATAAGAGCCGTCAGACATCCGCAGACAATGCCTGCAAGGATGGCGGCAGGAATGGAAAACAGCATGACGCCAGCCAGCGCGCCGGCCAGTGCTGCAGTCACGCAGAGTGCTTGTTGACGCTGGAAAGAGGCGAGCAGGAAGCTCATGAACAGCGCCGGGAGCATGAAGCCCAACGCCGCTTCAACTGCCGGGTAATCCTTGAGTAAACCACTGCCGGAAAACGCGCCGATCACCGTGCCAAACACCCAGGAGGCCCAGGAGCATAGCGCAATGCCGATCATCCAGTTTTCACTCCAGCGCCGGTTATCCCGTACCAGCTTCGCCGTGGCGGCGGCAAAGACTTCATCGGTGAGGCCAAAGGCCCACAGCGCGCTTTTGGGTTTGCTCAGTCGCTGGGCGATTCGGCTACGCAGGGAAGGTCCGTACAAAACATGGCGTACATCCATGGCCATGACGGTCAGTGCGGCGACCCACAAAGAACTGCCTGCGGCGAGCATTGTGGTGATGACAAACTGGCTGGCTCCCGCATAGATAATGCAGGAGAAAAACACGCTTTCAACCGGAGTAAAGCCAAGGCGAGTGGCATTGAGACCAAATGCAAAAGCGACCGGAATATAGCTGATGACTATTGGCAGGCTGTCTTTGAATCCTTCAGTTAGCGTCGCAGAACTGGGTTCAGACTGGGATATCGGGCTTTCCATAGGGTTATAGGTTTCATTACCGAAATTAATATAACTTGGTTCAATGAGTTATAACCTTAGCAGACTGATGGGCTCCTTAACACCCTGCGGAGCCCAATCAGCGGTAAACATACGCTATATGCTTAATTTACGGCTTCCTGACGGTGATATCCTCGCCACCAGACCAACAGGTTGAGTAGGGCAACGGTCGTACCGGCCAGACAAACGCCAGCCCAACCGGCATGCTGCCAGGCGGAGGCCGAAATCAGCGAACCTGCCGCCCCGCCAATAAAATAGCTGGTCATGTATCCGGCGGTCAGGCGATTACGCGCGTCCGGATGAATGCGATAGATAACCGTCTGGTTGGTGATATGCACACCCTGAACGGTGAGGTCCAGGACCAGGATACCGATAATCAGCATTGGCACGGAACTATGCCCTAACCAGATAGCCCACCAGGAGAGCAGCAGTAATAACAGACCTGTGGTCGTGGTGAGATGTGATTTTCCCTTATCGGCAAAACCACCTGCCGGACGCGCGCCTAACGCCCCTGCGGCCCCTGCCAGGCCAAACAGCCCGATCGTTCCTTCGGAGTAGTTAAACGGCGGCGCGGCGAGCAAAAACGCCATAGAGGTCCAGAGAATACTGAAATTGGCAAAGGTCAGGCAGCCCAACATCGCGCGGGTACGCAGCAATTTATCATGGATAAACAGGCTGAATACGGAGCTTAACAGTTGCGGATAGTTGAGATGAGTATCTGATTTCATCTTCGGCAGACCGCGCCACAGCGCAATCGCCATCAGTGCCATTAATATCGATGCGACCCAAAATACGGTGCGCCAGCCGCCAAGATTGGCCAGTAATCCCGCCACGGTGCGCGCCAGCAGGATACCCAGCAGCAGGCCGCTCATAATGGTGCCGACAACTTTACCGCGCTTATCCGGCGTGGCAAGCGTCGCCGCCAGCGGAACCAGAATCTGTGCCACTACCGAGAACAACCCGGTCAGGGCGGTGCCGAGGATCAGCATGCCCAGCGACTGGCTGCTGGCGGTAATAAGCATGCCGCCTGCTGCTAACAGCGTCATGGAGACGATCAGCATCCGACGTTCAAACATATCGCCAAGCGGTACTAAAAACAGCAGGCCGGCGGCATAGCCTAGCTGGGCCGCGGTGACGATAAAGCCAGCGGTGCTGGCCGATAGCGAAAAGTTACGTGCGATGGTGTCGAGCAGCGGCTGCGCGTAATAGTTACTGGCGACGGCGAGGCCGGTGGCGATAGACATTAACAGGATCAGCGAAGGGCTAAGTCCCTGAGTGGTTTTCGTCATGGTTTTCAACTGAAAAATGGGTTGCAGAAAACAATCATAACGTAAGTGATTAAATGTTGCTGATTTGTTGGGTGATGGATTGTGCGGTTGGGAGGAGGGCGTGTAGGCCGGATAAGGCGCATCGCGCCACCATCCGGCATTGGTGTGATGGCGCTACGCTTATCAGACCTACGAGGGGGTTATTTCTGCGCAGCCAGCGCTTCTTTCACCCAGCCATCAAACTGTTGCTGGTGGGCTTTGATCCAGCCGTCAACGTGACCCTGAACGTCGGCTTCAGATGCTTTCCCGTCGTGCATCATCGCGTTCTGCGCGTTGATATCCGCCAGCGGCAGCTTCATGACGGCAAACAGTTTCGCCGCAGCCGGGTTTTTCTCCGCCCAGGCTTTGTTGGCGACGATATGCATAGTGTTCACCGGGAAGCCGTAGTTGGCGCCGTTTGGCAGCTTGGTATCAATGTCTTTCTGCTCGCCTGGCAGGGAAGAGAACGGCACCTGCAGCCAGACCACATCTTTACCCGGTTTCATAACGTCGCTCACCCAGTACGGTGTCCAGGTGTAGTAAAGAATGGGTTTGCCTTCTTTAAAGCGGGTAATAGTGTCAGCCATCATCGCCGCATAGTTACCGTGGCTGACCTCGACGGTTTTTTCCAGATCGAAGGCTTTGTTCTGGTGGTTGATCACCGCTTCGCAGCCCCAGCCCGGCGAGCAGCCCATCATGTCTGCTTTTCCGTCGCCGTTGGTGTCAAAGATTTTGGCGATCTTCGGATCTTTTAACTGGGCAATATTGGTGATTTTATACTGCTCAGCGGTTTTTTTATCGATCAGATAACCTTGCGCGGCACCCGTAACGAATACCCCCTCGCGATAGAACTTTTTGTCTCCGCCCGCTGCGGCATACATATCATCATGCAGCGGCTGCCAGTTCACAGCGGTAAAAGTTGCATCGCCAGAGGCAATGGAGGTATAGCCGACGTTGTAGTCAACTTCGCTTGTTTTGTTAACGGTATAACCCAGTTTCTCCAGCGCACGGGCGACCAGTTGCGTCTGGAAGGATTCTTCAGAGATAGTGCTCTGGATTGGCTGTACAGTGATGCCTTTGCCTGGCAGATCGGCAGCGAAAGTGCTGGTGGAGACAAGGGTGGCAAACGCTGTGGCAATAATGACGTTCTGTCGCATCGTTGTTCCTTAATTATTGGAGGGACGTATAGGCCCGGTAAGCAATACGCCACCGGGCAACGGGTGAATTACTTCGTGAATGGGCGAGTGATAAGCCCTACGGGACCGGTGGTGTACCAGCGACGGTTGCCACGGCTACGGGCGTCGCGACCGACAGCCTGCGTCAGGCGGTCGAGAATGATGGCGAGGATCACGATCCCAACCCCGCCGACGGTGGCAAGCCCCATATCCAGACGACCGATTCCGCGCAGAACCATCTGACCCAGTCCGCCGACGGCGATCATCGACGCGATGACGACCATTGAGAGCGCCAGCATCAGCGTCTGGTTGACCCCGGCCATAATGGTAGGCATCGCCAGCGGGAGCTGCACTTTAAACAGCATCTGACGCGGGCTGGCGCCAAATGAGCGCGAGGCTTCAATCAAGTCGGCTGGCACCTGGTTAATACCCAGAATGGTCAGACGCACGATTGGCGGCAGGGCGAAGATAATCGTCACCACCACGCCCGGGACGTTACCAATACCAAACAGCATGACGATCGGCACCAGATAGACGAACGCCGGTGTGGTTTGCATGGCGTCCAGCAGCGGACGAACAATTTTTGCCGCCCGTGGACTGCGCGCCAACCAGATCCCCATCGGTAGACCGATCACCACGCAGAACAGCAGCGCGGTTAGTACCAGCGCCAGGGTGATCATGGCCTGCGACCACGCGCCGATGGCCCCGATTGCAATCAATGAAATCAGCGTAGCAACGCCCATTCCAACGCCGGAAATCTGCCAGGCAATCAGAGCGAACAGGATAATCGCCACCGGGGCTGGCATACCCAACAGAAGCTGCTGGAAGCCGTTGAGAATATAATCCACCGGGACTCGAATGCCCTGGAAGACCGGACGGAAATGGGTAACGACCCAGTCGATCCCTTCTGTGACCCAGCTATCCAGCGGGATTAGCGTTTTATGGAACGGATCCATAATATTGAAATGCTCTGGCGCCGGCGCGGGTGCGCTGGTCAGCCAGTCTGCGCTACCGCCGTCAGCTGGCGCGCCTGATGGCGTACTCCAGGCATCGGTGGTCTGTGCGGCACTGTCGGCCGCTGGTGTGGTATCCCACGGATTGGTTTGATCAGCCATTGTTTGCCCCCTCACGATCTAAAGCCTGTAACAGCATGCGTTTTGAAATGATGCCCACATACTGCTGTTCCTCATCAACAACCGGCACCGCGCACGGGGCCTGGCCGACATGAGAAAGCAACTCGCTGAGAGGAGTTTGTGCATCCACGGCTAGCGGCTCATCGATCAATGCCGCTTCAATACCTTGCGCCTGACTTAATGCTGTTTTTAAAGAGTCGATAGAGACAACGCCGACGAATTTATTGCCGCGCTCGATCACGTAACCATATTCGCGATCTTTGTCCTGCAATAATTGCAGCGCTGAACGTGGACCGACCCCGGGCGTTTTACGAATTAAACCTTCAGGGCTACGACGTGAAATATCCTTGGCACTAAAGACCTGGCTAATATCAACGCCGCGGAAGAAGGTGCGTACATAATCATTGGCCGGATTATTCAGGATTTCATCTGGCGTGCCGACCTGGACCACTTCACCGTTTTGCATAATGGCAATTCTGTCGCCAATACGCATAGCTTCGTCGAGATCGTGGGAAATAAAGACCACGGTACGTTGATGTTTCGCCTGTAGTTTTACCAGTTCATCCTGCATCTCGGTACGAATTAACGGATCGAGGGCAGAAAAGGCCTCATCCATTAATAAGATGTCAGGGTTAATGGCTAATGCACGGGCGAGGCCCACACGCTGGCGCATCCCTCCGGAAAGTTCATCCGGGTATCCGTGAGCATAATTCTCCAGACCAACCTGGCGTAGCGCATCTAACGCTTTTTCACGACGTTCATCCGCGCCAACACCGGCTAATTCCATGCCGAATGCCGTATTGTCCAGGACCGTCATGTGCGGCATCAGGGCAAAGGACTGGAAAACCATCGCAATCTTTTTTCTGCGCACCTCGCGAAGCTCAGCATCGGATATCCGGGCGATGTCTACGCCGTCAATCAATACTTGCCCGCGGGTGGGTTCAATCAGGCGATTGAGAAGGCGTACCATTGTGGATTTACCCGAACCGGATAATCCCATGATGACAAATATCTCGCCTTCTTCAATGGCCAGACTGGCGTTCTTAACGCCAAGCGATAGCCCTGTTTTATCCAGAATCTGCTCTTTTGAAAGTCCTTTTTCAATATATTTGAAGGCTCTCTGCGGATGCTCTCCAAATATCTTATAGAGATTTTTAACTTCTAATTTAATTGCCATGCAATAGAATGATTCCTGTTATTTGTTTATATCGATATATTACCTGATGGAAATAGTGACCTTTTTCTACCCTAACATACTGAGAATCTGAGACAACCCTGAATTTGTTTGTGGCACGAATATTGCCGAAGGCCATGTGGCGGGACTTCCCGTGATATAAGGGCTGAGCGCGAATGTGAATGGGGTAATATTTTTTGTAAATGGCAATGAAAAGTCGCCTGAATTGCTGAAATGCAGGCGAATAATGCGGCTGATATTGAGTGTAGATCACACAATTATATTTGCACGACAAAAGTGTGATCCTGTTAGAATATTTCCGCGAAAAATGTACGGTATTTTCCGCGGAAATGAGCGCTAGAAATTCCAGTCGTCGTCTTCGGTTTCGACAGCTTTTCCCATCACGTATGATGAACCGGAACCCGAGAAGAAATCGTGGTTTTCGTCAGCGTTGGGCGACAGCGCAGCAAGGATTGCCGGGTTAACCTCCGCCATTTCTGGCGGGAATAATGCCTCATACCCCAAATTCATTAATGCCTTATTGGCGTTGTAGCAAAGGAAGGCTTTGACGTCATCCACCCAGCCGGTTTCTGCATACAATTCTTCCGTATAACGCGCTTCGTTATCATACAATTCCATCAGCAGGTCGAGGGCAAAATTCTTTAACTCCTCGCGTGCTGATTCAGAAATGTGCTCCAGACCTTTTTGATATTTATAACCAATGTAATACCCGTGAACTGCTTCATCACGAATGATCAGACGAATGAGATCGGCGGTATTGGTCAGTTTTCCGCGGCTGGAGAAATACATTGGCAACCAGAAGCCGGAATAGAACAGGAAGGATTCCAGAAACACGCTGGCAATTTTTTTCTTCAACGGTTCGTCGCTGGCGTAATGTGTCAAAACGATCTGCGCCTTGCGCTGGAGTGGGGTATTTTCTTCACTCCACGCGTAAGCCGCATCCACGTCTTTGGTCTGGCAAAGAGTGGAGAAAATTGAGCTGTACGAACGGGCGTGCACCGCTTCCATAAAGCTGATATTCGATAGCACCGCCTCTTCATGCGGCGTTAACGAATCGGCCATCAATGCTGGCGCACCGGCTATGTTCTGAATGGTGTCGAGCAGCGTCAGCCCGGTAAAAACGCGGATAGTCAGCTGCTGTTCGGCGGCGTTCAACGTTTGCCAGGCCGGGATATCGTTGGAGAGCGGGACCTTTTCCGGTAGCCAGAAGTTACTGGTCAGGCGATTCCAAACCTCGAGATCTTTATCATCCTCAATCTTGTTCCAGTTGATGGCACTTACGCGGGATAATGTCATGTTGTCCTCCTTACAGCGCGCATGACACGCAACCTTCGATTTCGGTTCCTTCCAGCGCCAACTGGCGTAGTCGGATGTAATACTGCGATTTGATGCCTTTACGCCAGGCGTAAATTTGCGCTTTGTTGATATCGCGAGTGGTGGCGGTATCGGGGAAAAAGAGCGTCAGTGAAAGCCCCTGATCGACATGCCGCGTTGCTTCAGCGTAGGTATCAATGATTTTTTGTGGACCAATCTCGTAGGCATCCTGATACAAGGCCAGATTCTCATTGGTCATAAACGGGGCAGGGTAGTAAACGCGCCCGGTTTTGCCCTCTTTGCGAATCTCCACTTTTGACACGATCGGGTGAATGCTTGATGTCGCATGGTTGATGTAGGAGATAGAACCCGTTGGCGGAACCGCTTGTAAATTCTGGTTATAAATGCCGTAGCGCATGACATCTTCACGCAGCTGCGACCACATTTCACGCGTTGGCAGCGTAATGCCGCTGGCGGCAAACAGTGTGCGAACCTTGGCGGTTTTTGGCTGCCAGTCGCCCTGTAGATACTGGTTAAAATACTCACCGCTGGCGTAGCGGGACTGTCTGAATCCGGCAAAGGTTTTGCCGCGTTCCCGGGCGAGCTTCATCGACGTATTCAGCGCATGCCAGGTGATGGTGTAGAAATAGAGATTGGTGAAATCCAGCCCTTCAGGTGAGCCGTAGGCGATACCTTCCCGTGCCAGATACCCGTGCAGGTTCATCTGCCCAAGACCGATAGCGTGCGATGCGCTGTTCCCGGCCTCAATTGAGGGTACGCTGCGGATATGGCTCATGTCCGAAACGGCCGTTAAACCGCGAACCGCCGTTTCCACGGTGCGCCCAAAGTCTGGCGAATCCATGGTATGAGCAATATTCAACGAGCCGAGGTTGCAGGAGATATCGTGCCCTGTTTGCGCGTAATTGAGGTTTTCATCGTAGGTGGAAGCGCTGTTAACCTGCAAAATCTCCGAGCACAGGTTGCTCATATTGATACGACCGGCAATCGGATTGGCGCGATTCACCGTGTCTTCAAACATGATGTAAGGGTAGCCGGACTCGAACTGGATCTCGGCCAGTCGCTGGAAGAAATCGCGGGCGTTAATGTATTTTTTGCGCACTCGTTTGTCGGCAACCAGTTCGTCATACCGTTCAGTTACGGCGATATCACCGAATGGTTTGCCGTAAATTCGTTCCACGTCATACGGTGAAAACAGCGCCATTTGGGCATTTTCTTTGGCTAACTGGAAGGTGACATCCGGGATCACCACACCAAGCGAGAGCGTTTTGATACGGATTTTCTCGTCGGCGTTTTCACGTTTGGTATCGAGAAAACGCAAAATATCCGGATGATGCGCGTGCAGATACACCGCGCCTGCACCCTGACGCGCCCCTAATTGATTCGCATAAGAAAACGCATCCTCCAGCATTTTCATTACCGGGATCACCCCAGAGGACTGGTTCTCAATGCGCTTAATGGGGGCACCTGCCTCACGCAGGTTAGAGAGCAAAAATGCCACGCCGCCGCCGCGTTTGGAGAGTTGCAGCGCCGAGTTGACCGCCCGTCCAATTGACTCCATGTTGTCTTCAATGCGTAACAGGAAGCAGGAAACCAGCTCGCCGCGTTGCTGTTTACCGCAGTTTAAAAAGGTTGGCGTGGCGGGTTGAAAACGCCCGGAGAGCATTTCATCGGTCAGTTGCAGAGCGAGCGCTTCATCGCCCTGCGCCAGCGTGAGCGCCACCATCGTTACGCGATCCTCAAAGTCTTCGAGATAGCGCTTCCCGTCGAACGTTTTCAGCGTATAGCTGGTGTAGAACTTCCATGCGCCGAGGAACGTCTGGAAACGGAATCCGCTGGCGTGGGCGTGGGCGAATAGCTTCAGCACAAACGCGCGATCATAGCGGGCTAACACGCTGGCATCGTAATAGCCTTCATCCACCAACGTGTCCAGACGCGCCTGCTGGCTGGCAAACGCCACCGAGTTGGGGCGGACGTGGGCGGTAAAGAATGCCTCCACCGCCTGATGGTCTTTGTCGAACTGAATGCGCCCGGCCTTATCGTACAGATTCAGCATGGCGTTAAGGGCGTGATAATCCAGCGTCTGCTGTTCTACACGTTCTGCGGTTGTCGTTGCCAAAATTCGCTCACTCCTTTTTGCACGTTGTCGATATCGCTTTGGGTGCCCATCAGCTCAAAGCGATAGAGCCACGGCACGCCGCATTTTTGTGAGATGACATCACCCGCGCGACCGTAGGCATCCCCGAAATTGCGATTGCCGGAGGCGATCACTCCACGGATTAACGCCCGGTTGTGCGTATCGTTTAAAAAGCGGATCACCTGTCTCGGGACCGCGCCAGCTGTACCGCCGCCACCGTAGGAGGGCACGATTAAAATGTAAGGTTCGTCTACCCGGATCCGCTCGCGTTCGTTAAGCGGAATGCGGATGGCAGGCAGCCTCAGACGCTGCATGAAGCGGTGCGTATTTTCGGAGCTGCTGGAAAAGTAGACGAGCTGACTCATGCGCTGGCCACTTGAGGAGCCGGGCGCAGACGGTTGATCATGTCCGGGCGAAATCCTGACCAACTGGTTTCCCCTGCGACCACGACCGGTAACTGACGAAAGCCTTGATCGCGCAGGCGATCAGCCATATCGGGGTGTAAATCGACGTTTACCATCTCAAAGTCAAACCCGCGGCTTTCCATCGCCCGCTTAGTGGCGTGGCACTGAACACAGTTGTTACGAGTGTAAATAACAATGCGCATGATTCGTATTTCCATCTAAAAGTAAAAGAATGACGCGATAGAGGGCGTCAGGTTGTGTGTGTCTTGATAGAGGAGATACTAGATGTAGTTTTAAAAAGATTCAACCATACAAGATATGGTAATTTTAGATTGATGAGGGCCTGGGTGATGAGCGTGACGGAGGAAGTGATAGAAACTATGGCAGGTTGCCGGATGGCGCTTATGTCGCCATCCGGCAGCGCAGAATCACATGCGCATCCCTACCGCCAGACGGTTAAAGCAGTTCATCAGGCTAATAGCAAACGTCAAATCGCTAATCTCTTTCGCGCTAAAATGGTCGAGCAGCGGCAAATAAACGTCACCTTCGGCATGGGTGTTGGCTATATGGGTGACGGATTCGGCCCACGCCAGTGCCGCACGCTCCTGCTCGCTGAAGTGATGACTCACCCGCCAGCCTGCCAGCGCGTCCAGTTTGGCCTGTGCAACACCGGATTTGCGCAGCGCCTTACTGTGCATTTCCAGGCAAAAGGCGCAGCCGTTGATTTGCGAGACTCGCAGGTAAATCAGTTCCGTCAGCGTAGGTTCCAGCGCGCAGTTTTCCAGCGCTTTGCTGGCCTGAACCAAAGCGTTATAGATTTCAGGACTGAGTTCATAATAGGGCTGGCGTAACATTGTCATGGTATTTCTCCTCGTTTGGATGACCCGCAATGTAGCACTATAATGGACTGCTATAGAGAGCCATATTGTTGCCAAAAAAGCAGACCATAAATGCCACGCTATCAGCAAATCGCCCGTCAGTTAAAAAACGCCATTGAGAAAGGTGAACTAAAGCCAGGCACAAGATTGCCCTCCAGTCGGACCTGGGCCCAGGAGCTGGGGGTATCACGTTCGACGGTGGAAAATGCCTATGCAGATCTGGTGGCGCAGGGCTGGCTCACGCGGCGCGGGCAGGCAGGAACATTTGTCAGTGAGCAACTGCGACCGGAAAACGCACCTGTGTCTCCCGCCATCTTCGCCGGAGAAAACCCCAGGCCGCAGCCTTTTCAGATGGGATTACCCGCACTCGATCTCTTCCCGCGGGACGTCTGGGCGCGGGTGATGGGGCGGCGTTTACGCACCCAAACGCGTTTTGACCTGGCCGTGGGCGATGTTTGCGGCGAACGGGTTTTACGTCAGGCGATTGTCGATTACCTGCGCGTCTCACGCAGTATTGAGTGCCAGCCGGAGCAGATTTTTATTACTTCAGGCTACGCGGCATCAATGACGTTAATCCTGCGCGCTCTGTCTCAACCCGGTGAGGGGATGTGGGTCGAAGATCCTGGCTTTCCGTTGATTCACCCCGTGGTGGCTCAGGAGCGCATTGAGCTGATGCCGGTGTCGGTTGATGCCGATGGCCTGGATGTCTGCGCTGGGATCCGTGACTACCCGCAGGCGCGTTTTGTGCTGCTCACACCCGCACACCAAAGTCCGCTGGGCGTCGCCCTGTCATTAGACCGTCGCCACCAACTGCTTGAATGGGCGACTCGGGCGCAGGCGTGGATCATTGAAGATGATTACGACAGTGAATTTCGCTACCACGGCAAACCGTTGCCGCCGCTAAAAAGTCTGGATGCGCCCCAGCGGGTGATTTATGCCGGAACGTTCAGCAAATCGATGTTTCCGGCTTTGCGCACGGCATGGCTGGTGGTACCCCTGACTCAGGTCGAACATTTTCGTCAGCAGGCGGCGCTAACGGCCTGTAGCGTTCCGGTTTTATGGCAGCAAACGCTGGCGGATTTTATGCAAGATGGCCACTTCTGGCGGCACTTAAAACGTATGCGCCAGAATTATGCCCTGCGACGTCAATGGATGGAAAACGCGTTGAGCGAACAAGGGTTTAACGTCATTCCTCAGGAAGGAGGGATTCAGCTGGTGATAACTGTCGACGGAGATGATGTTGCGCTAGTGCGCAAAGCGAATCAGGCCGGGCTGGCGGTTCAGGCGTTAAGCCGCTGGCGAATAACTTCAGCAGGAAAGGGGGGAATATTGCTGTCGTTTACCAACATCAGCTCGGTGGAAATGGCGCAGCAGGCGGCGTATCAACTGCGGATGTCGCTGACATAATTCTGCGCGGTTCTTAAGATATTCCTCCCACCATCGCCACTCGTTTATGGACTTTTCTGAAAGCGTTGCTAATGCTGAATCAGGTAAGGTAAGCCCGCAGTAAAAAAGATAACGAGGAAAATATATGTATTTACGACCTGATGAGGTGGCGCGCGTACTTGAAAAAGTGGGCTTTACCGTCGATGTAGTGACGCAAAAAACGTACGGCTATCGTCGTGGCGAAAATTATGTGTACGTTAACCGTGAAGCACGTATGGGACGTACCGCATTAGTTATCCATCCCACGCTAAAAGAGCGCAGCTCTTCGCTGGCGGAACCTGCGACGGATATTAAAACCTGCGATCACTACCAGCAATTCCCGCTATATTTAGCCGGAGAGACTCACGAACATTATGGTATTCCGCACGGCTTCAGTTCGCGAATTGCGCTTGAGCGTTATCTGAGTGGGTTGTTTGGCGACGTTAGTTCAAACTAATAATGCGACTGGCAGGGCCAGTCGCGAAGAGATCTGTCAGGCTTTAGCCTGGTGATAGCTGCTGACCTTAAACAGGCGGCGGCAATAATCAAGAAAGTAGCCATAGACCGCGCCCATCAGCATTGATACCACGATGTTCGAACTTACTGCAGCCGTAATCTGGTGCCAGTCTGCGCCAACCGTCAATAGAATAATCACATACACTGGTGACTGGAAGGTGACATAAGCCAGCACGTCCGCCAGGTTTTTCCCCCATCCTGCTTGCGTGGCTTTACGCGCCGCGCGCATAAACAAATCGCGATACATGCCGTATGGCCACGCGATCAGGATGTTGACGGGGATAGCCACCAGTCTGGAGTACAGAGACTGTTCGAAGCTCATTCCTGAAAGGAATATTTCGATCAACATGTTCACGACAGAACAATAAACAACCATCGCGAACGTGTCTGCTACTGCATGACGCAAGCGTGACTGCGGAGAGAACATGTTAATGCTCCTTGTAAAAAGGGAAAAAAAGGTTTTGAATACCTTCTTGCTAGTGATTTGTCTTGCTGCTTTCGCGTTTGAATAGGATATCTGCCTGGATAATAACTAGCAACTAGCTTAAAATTTTTATTTATTGCCTTTTTGTCGATAAAATGCTCTGCAATGGTTTGTTTTTTGTTCGTTTTGGTATTTTCGTTGCTGATTTAATTAAAGGCATTTTAGATCAATGGGTTATGGAAATTTGTTTTTCTGAATTTTTTGCGCTCCTTTTCTCAATGTTGACTAATGTGCAATATGTATACGCACCGGCTCCGCGCGATGTTGTGGCCTGTTTCTCGACTGATACCCTGAGACTCCTTGCAGGTATATTTATAGCGACTAGCAGAGGAATAGAATATATCGCATAGGCGATGTCAAAATGGATGCTATAAATACACGAATTAGCTTTTTTGATTAGTAATATGCGAATAAATTAGACTGGAAATATAATAAGCAGTTGCATACAATATTTAGGGTAATACCGTTTTTATGTTTTACGTTAAAGAGGTTTTGTTAATATGAGTTCAATGTTAAAAAACTTAAATAATATCCGCTCGCTGCGTGCAATGGCTCGTGAATTTTCCGTTGATGTGCTGGAAGATATGCTTGAAAAATTCAGGGTAGTGACCAAAGAACGCCGCGATGAAGAAGAACAACTACAGCGCCAACGTGCAGAACAGCAGGAAAAAATTAATACTTTGCTGGCGCTGATGCAGGCAGACGGGATCAATCCGGAAGAGCTACTGAGCATGACGCCTGCGACGGCAGGTTCAGTTAAAAAACGTCAGCCGCGCCCGGCGAAATATCGTTTTACCGATCTCAATGGTGAAACAAAAACATGGACCGGACAGGGTCGCACACCGAAGCCAATTGCCCAGGCACTGGCTGCCGGTAAATCTCTTGATGACTTTTTGATCTGATTATTAATGCGGTGAGGGCGACCTCACCGCTTATTTTCAGCAAACGCCAAAATCACCCTCTTCGGTATATCGCGTCACGTCAGCTGCTTTTAGCGTGAATTTTTCGCCGCTTTCATTACTGGCGTGTACCGCCACAATGTGATCGCCATTGACTTCGACAACTTTCAGTTTAGGTCCACCCATGCGTGGTTGAACCAGATCGCCAGGTTTAAACATATTGCTCTCCTTTATTTATCGCAGAACTCACCATAGATCACGTCAATCAGCGGGTACAGCGCAGTTTCAATGATTACCGCTTAATGAGTACGTCGGTTCCAGGGCATGATATCCAGCAATCGCGCCATGCCGCAAAAGCCGGTCACGCCAGCGAGTATTAGCCCGGCGCCCACAAAACCGCTCAGCAGGAAGAAGGCGCTGCTAACGGTGTAGCCCAGAATGACGCCGAGTAAGGCAAGGCTGCCTGCGGCTATCTGCACCTGGCGCATCAGCGGTAACGGTTGTGAACGATCTTTTGCCACCGGAAAACCTGCGGCTTTCCAGCCGTCAATGCCACCTTCCAACAACCAGACCTGCGCAGGCGCGGCAATAGCGTTCAGTTTTGTCGCCGCGTTTTGTGTACGTTTGCCTGACTGGCAGTGAAAAATCACCTGCCCGGCGCGTAAATTTGCAGGCAGCGATCCCTGCTCTAGCGTAGGTAATGGCGCCAGATGCGCCTCCGGAATATGCTCGTACAGATACTCGTCAGCATCGCGGATATCAATCAGTTTTGCGCCTTGTGCGACCAGCGTCTGCGCCTCGCGTGGGGAAATCGTCCCAATGGTCATGATGGCTCCTTATGGGCAATACAGTGTTTTTAATGTGGCGATCAGTGAATTCACGGCCGCATTTTTGATGGAGTACAGGATGCGCTGGGCATCGCGTTGGCTGTCTATCAGGCCCTCTTCACGCATACGCGCCAGATGCTGCGAAGTGGCGGAAGGACTCAGGCCGGTAACACGGGCTAATTCGCCCGCGCTGGTACCGGGTGAGCCGCAGAGCATGCACAAAATCAGCAACCTTTTCGGGTTACTCATCGCTTTTAGCAAGGCAGCAGCCTGCTCAGCGCTGGCCTGGAGTTGTTCAAGTTCAGTCATATGTATTTAAGCATGTTCTAAATTAAGCTTATTCTAAAATAAACAGTCAACGTACGCCAGCGTAAAGAGCGTAAAGGAGGGTAAAACAGCAAGGGAAGGCTGGCAGAGTTAGGTACACTGACTATGCTTAGAGATAAAATCTCTTTTTAAACAATGAGTAACTTTTTGCTTGTATGGAGTGTGTATGGGTTTCTGGAGAATCGTTTTTACTATTATTCTGCCCCCGCTTGGCGTGCTGCTGGGGAAGGGGTTCGGCTGGGCATTTATCCTCAATATTGTTCTGACGCTGCTGGGCTACATCCCGGGTCTGATCCACGCCTTCTGGATACAAACGCGTAACTAATTACTTTTCTACTACGGCGCTCTGGCGCCGTTTTCTTTGCGCTTCTTTCTCCTCTGCTACACTTCCTGGTGTTGATTGTTAACTACCGAGGTGGATATGGGACTCTTTAATTTTGTAAAAGATGCGGGTGAAAAACTGTGGGATGCGGTTACTGGCAACCATGACACTGCCGATCTGGCAAAAAAGGTACAGGAACACCTGAACAAAACGGGCATCCCGGATGCGGATAAAGTGAACGTCCAAATTAACGAAGGTAAAGCCACCGTTTCTGGCGATGGATTAAGTCAGGAAGCGAAAGAAAAAATCCTGATTGCGATTGGTAATATCTCTGGTATTGCCAGCGTCGACGATCAGGTAAAAACTTCTGCGCCGGCGAGTGAAAGCCAGTTTTATACCGTAAAATCAGGAGATACCCTGAGCGCTATTGCCAAACAGGTATACGGTAACGCCAACCTGTATAACCAGATATTTGAAGCGAATAAACCGATGCTGAAAAGCCCGGATAAAATTTATCCAGGGCAGGTTTTGCGTATTCCAGAACAATAAGAAAGTTCAGGCTTATTGCGTCAGCAATTTGCCGGACATCGCTTGTTGAATAATCGGAATGGGCGTCAGCAGGTGCTGGCGCATTAATTCGCTGGCACGTGCAGCATCGCGTGCCAGAATTGCTTCGGTCAGCGTTTGGTGCTGATCGTGTTTATCTTCCAACATCTCCACCGACAGCACCGTCTTTCGCAGCCAGATAAACCGGTAGCGCGCCGCCAAATCGAATAGCCGTTCGCGCATTTGCAGCAGATACTGTGAACCGCAGCCAGCGACAATTGCCGAGTGAAAAGCCTGATGGCGCTGATCCCACTCGTCGAGTATCTGTTCACTGGCGTCAACGGCTTCAAGCTTGCCGAGCATATGCGCCCGCGCCAGAATTTCAGCTTCCCAGGCGTCGCCGCCGCGTTCAATGGCCAGCGCGACCAGCATGGCTTCCATATTGGCGCGGGCATCGAAAATATCGAGCAACTCCTGTTCGGACATTGGGGCGACACGATACCCTTTCTGATTGACCACCGTGACCAGCCGCTCGGCAACCAACTGCGAAAGCGCTTCGCGTAGCGGTCCCACGCCAAGCTCATAGCGTGAGGTCAGCAGGCTCATACGCAGTTTTTCATCAGGCTGATACACACCGCGGATGATGTCGTTTTTCAGCCAGCGGTATCCATCAATGGCCGTCGGTTGGGGAATGGCGGTCATGGTCTTACTCCTGAACGGTTTTCCCGGCCTGCGCCGGGAAAAGGTTTAATGCGTATTTTGCAACGGTGCTTTTTGCCACGATAGCAGTTTTTTCCAGCGTGACATAATAGGCACGGTGCAAATAATTCCTATGGCTAACAACCCGGTAGAGATAACTTCCAGTTGTTGAGCCGGGCGAAAGAGCATCACCACCAGCACAAAGATAATAAAGGCGATTACCAGCCAGGTAAGCCACGGATAGAGCCACATTTTCAGTTTAATTTCACCGCCTCGCGCCAGCAGGATTTTGCGCATCCGCAGTTGGGAAATTGCAATCACCAGATAAACCAGCAGGGCGATGGCGCCGGAGCTGTCGATCAGGAATTTGAACACCTTGGCCGGGGCATAATAGTTGACCACCACGGTGAGGAACGCGGCACCCGTAGACAGCAACACCGCCACATAAGGCGTTTTACTCCGGTTCGTTTTACCCATAAAGGCGGGAGCATCGCCACGACGGCTCAGGGAGTAAAGCATACGCGAGGACGTATACAGCGCGGAGTTCAGACAACTGGTTACCGACAGCAATATGACACAGTCCATGATCAGCTTCGCGTGTGGGATATGCAGTAACTCCAGCACCGAGCGGTAAGAGCCCACCTCTTTCAGTCCCGGCATGTTCCACGGAATCAGCGCGACGACCACGAAAATAGAGCACAGATAGAAGATAGAGATACGCCAGATAACCGAGTTGGTGGCGCGGACGATGTGCTTATCCGGGGTGTCGGACTCGGCGGCGGCGATGGTAACAATCTCTGCGCCCATAAAGGAGAACATGGTGATTAGCATCGCGCTGATCACCGCGCCAAAACCGTTGGGCATGAAGCCGCCCTGATCCCACAGGCGCGAAACTCCGCTGACCTCGGCATAGGGATAGAAACCGCTAATCGCCACCGCGCCGAGAGTGATAAACGCCAGTATGGCAATCACTTTGCACAGCGCCAGCCAGAACTCGAACTCACCGTAATTTTTGACGCTCAGCAAATTACTGCCGGTTAATGCCAACGTGATAACCAGAGAAAACAGCCAGATAGGAATGCCTGGAACCCAGGAGTGCAGAATGATGGCGGCAATATTCGCTTCCAGCGGGATAACCAACACCCAGAACCACCAGTACAGCCAGCCGATGGTATAACCCGCCCACGGGCCAATGGCCTTATCGGCGTAGGTGGAAAAGGAACCGGTATCCGGGGTGGCAACGGCCATTTCGGCCAGCATGCGCATAATCATCACCACCAGCAATCCGGCGAACAGATAGGCCAGTAATACTGCGGGACCGGCTTCTGCAATCGCCACGCTTGAACCCACAAACAAACTTGCGCCGATAACCCCGGCAATAGACAGCATGGTGACGTGGCGTGATTTCAGCCCGCCCCCTAAATCATGTGATTGTGACACTTGCCCCATCTTTTAAACCTCTCGAAAGTATTTCACTTGGGAGAGCACCCCGGCATTCCCGCGCCGGGGCACGCGTATTATTGTTATTGACCCTGTCTGCCGGATGGCGGCTCCGCCTTATCCGGCCTGAGGATTGCGTTTTTTATTGGTCGAATGCGGTGTTAACCCTGCTTCGCTTCGGCAAAACACTGAGCGATAATGTCCAGCCCCTGGCGGATTTGGGCATCTTCAATGGTCAGTGGGACAAGAATGCGCAGTACGTTGTAGTAAGGTCCGCAGGAGAGCAGGATCAGCCCTTTATCGCGCGCACGCGCGACGATTTCCGCGGTCAGTTTGGCGTCTGGTTTCGTGTGATCGCCGTCTTCAAACAGTTCTATTGCGATCATCGCTCCCAGCCCGCGTACATCGCCAATCTCGCGGTGGCTTTCCGCGATAGCCAGCAGGCCTTCGCGCAGGGTTTGCCCCAGCTCGTTGGCTTTTTGCAGCAGATTTTCCTGTTCGAAAATATTCAGTACCGCCAGTGCGGCGGCACAGGCAATCGGGTTACCGGCATAGGTACCGCCCAGACCGCCCGGTGGGATTGCGTCCATGACTTCGGCGCGCCCGGTCACTCCCGCCAGCGGGAAGCCACCGGCGATAGATTTGGCGAAGGTGGTGAGATCGGGCGCAACGCCCATCTGCTCCATAGCGAACAGCGTACCGGTACGGCCCGCGCCGCTCTGTACTTCATCGGCAATCAGCATGATGCCGTGCTCGTCACAAATGGCGCGCAGACGTTGCATAAAAGCAGGAGAGGCGGCGTAAAAACCACCTTCGCCCTGGACGGGCTCAATCACGATGGCGGCAACATCTTCCGGAGCGGCATCATTTTTGAAGATACGGTGAATGCTGGCGATAGCATCGTCTTCACTGATGCCATGCAGCGGGCAAGGATAAAGCGCACGGTACACGTGGCCCGGCATCAGTCCCATTCCGGCAGAGTACGGGTTTACTTTCCCGGTCAGCGACAGGGTGTAGTGGGTTCGACCGTGGTAAGCGCCGCTGAAGGCGATAGTGCCGGTTCGTTTGGTGGCAGCGCGGGCGATTTTCACCGCGTTTTCCACCGCTTCCGAGCCGGTTGTCACCAGCAGGGTTTTTTTGGCGAAATCGCCCGGCACTTTCTTATTCATGATTTCGCACAGCTCCAGGTACGGCTCATAGGCCAGCACCTGGAAACAGGTATGGGACAGCTTTTTCAACTGTGCTTCTACCGCAGAGACGATCTGCGGGTGCAGGTGGCCGGTGTTCAGCACCGCAATACCGCCAGCAAAATCGAGGAATTCACGGCCTTCAACGTCCCAGACTCGACAGTTTTCTGCACGCTCGGCAAAAATAGGGTGGATTTGTCCTACGCCACGGGGAACGGCGTTGCTGCGACGTTGCATAAGTTCTTTGTTGGTGCTCATCAGGTGTTCTCCAGTATTTATTTTATTAAAGGCCGATGCACATATATTTGATTTCTAAGTAGTCTTCGATGCCGTATTTCGATCCTTCACGGCCAAGACCGGAGGCTTTAATTCCCCCAAACGGGGCGACTTCGTTGGAGATAATGCCGGTGTTAATCCCGACAATGCCGTATTCCAGCGCTTCGCCAACGCGAAAGACGCGGCTCAAATCACGGGCGTAGAAATAGGCGGCCAGACCAAACTCGGTGTCATTGGCCTGAGCGATGACGTCAGCCTCGTCCTTAACGGAACAGCGGAGCCAGCGGGCCGAACGTCTCTTCTTTGGCGACCTTCGCGTTGTCAGGCACATCCACCAAAATGGTGGGCTGGAAGAAGTTGCCGCCGAGTGCGTGAGGTTTGCCACCCGCGATAATGCGCGCGCCTTTATCCAGAGCATCGGCGATGTGTTCCTGCACTTTGGCTACCGCTTTCTCGTCGATCAGCGGTCCGGTGGTGACGTCAGGTTGCAGACCATCGCCGAGGTGCAGTTTGCTCACTGCCTGCTGGAGTTTTTCGGCAAAACGGTCATACACGCCGTCCTGCACGTACAGGCGGTTGGCGCAGACACAGGTTTGGCCAGCGTTACGGAACTTCGATGCCAGTGCGCCTTCCACGGCTTTATCAAGATCGGCATCGTCAAAGACGATAAACGGCGCATTGCCGCCCAGCTCCAGCGACACTTTTTTGATGTCTTTGGCGCACTGCTGCATTAACTGACGGCCAATTTCGGTTGAGCCGGTAAATGACAGCTTGCGTACCAGCGGGTTGCCAGTTAGCTCGTTGCCGACCGCGCTCGCTGAACCGGTCACCACGCTGAAAACGCCTGCCGGGATCCCGGCGCGATTGGCAAGCTCTGCCAGCGCCAGTGCGGAGTAGGGAGTCTGGCTGGCCGGTTTAAGCACCATTGTGCAACCAGCCGCCAGCGCCGGACCGGCTTTGCGGGTAATCATCGCCGCGGGGAAGTTCCACGGCGTAATCGCGGCGGTAACGCCGATCGGCTGTTTGATGACGATTAGGCGTTTGTCGGCCTGGTGGCCGGGGATCGTATCGCCATAGATACGTTTGCCCTCTTCGGCAAACCACTCAATAAAGGAAGCGGCATAGGTGATTTCACCTTTGGCTTCTGCCAGCGGTTTACCCTGTTCCAGGGTCATCAGACGGGCGAGATCGTCCTGATGCTCAATCATCAGGTTGAACCAGCGGCGCAGGATGTTGGCCCGCTCTTTGGCGGTCAGCGCACGCCAGGCGGGCAGAGCGCGGTTAGCGGCGTTAATCGCTTCGCGGGTTTCATCCGCCCCCATTTTCGGTACGCTACCTAATTGCTGACCGTTGGCGGGGTTGGTCACCGCGATGGTCTCGCCGCTGTTGGCGTCACGCCAGTTGCCGTCGATCAGTGCCTGCTGGCGAAATAAGGTTGGATCGTTAAGTTGCATAATTGCGTCCTGTCTAAATCGTTTTAACGGGTGAATGCGGCGTGTAATGTTTCCACGCTACGTGCCGCACGCAGCGTGCGTCCGGGATTACTCTGGTTCTCCAGCAGCGCATGAACTTTGCTGACAATATGCGCGCCGATAGGGATCGCCGACGTTGCTGCCGGAGAAGGCGCGTTACAGGTGTGAATTGAGCGTGGCGTGGTGACAAACAGGAAATCGTCGATTAGCTTGCCGTCCGGTGATACAGCCTGTGCCCGCACGCCTGCAGGCCAGGGCTGCAGATCCTTGAGCGTCAGACTCGGGCAGTACTTTTGTACCAGCCGCAGATAACCGCTTTTGCACAGCGAATTCTTCATTTCGCCAAGTCCTGAGCGCAGGTTGTTTTGCAGCACGCGACGAATGCCGGAAGAGCTGAGGATCTCCAGCGTATCGCTGAGCGAGAAGTCGCGTTTACGGTAGCCTTCACGTTTAAATGCCAGTACCGCGTTGGGGCCCACGGTGACGCTGCCGTCAATCATCCGGGTCAGATGAACGCCGAGAAACGGCATCGCCGGGTCGGGGATGGGGTAGATCAGATGGTTGACTATCTGGTTATGTTCTGACGCCAGACGGAAATATTCGCCACGGAACGGACAGATGATAAAGCCGGGTTCAACGCCGAGCATTTTCACTAGTCGGTCCGCCATCAGGCCAGAGCAGCTAATCAGCGTCGCTCCCTCAAATTCCTGACCCTGACGGGTATGTACGACAACGCCCGCAGCGTGCTCTTTTAGCGCGCTGACCTCAGCGTTGTAGATAATCTCACCGCCTTTGGCCTGAAATATTTTCGCCATCGCGGCGGTGACTTCGCGGTAGCTGACGATCCCGCTCGACGGAACAAAAATACCGCCCAGCCCGGTGATGTTGGGTTCACGCTCGCGAAGCTCCTGCGCATTCAGCCATTCGCGCTCAAGGTCGTTAGCGGCGGTGCGATCCCACAGCGCGCGCATGCGCTCCATTTCCAGTTCGGAGGTGGCAACCAGCATTTTTCCGCAGACGTCGTAGCGGATGCCGTTTTGGTCGCAAAAGGCTTTTGTGGCGCGATTTCCGGCCAGGCAAAACTGCGCCTTCAGGCTGCCGGGGGTGTAATAGACCCCGGCATGAATTACGCCGCTGTTGTGGCCCGTCTGGTGACAGGCCGGGCCGGACTCTTTTTCCAGCAGCGCGATTCTGGCGTCCGGATAGACATCAATCAGCTGCATGGCGGTCGACATGCCGATAATGCCGCCGCCAATAATCACAAAATCATACATCCGCTTTATTCCTTCGCGCTTACTGATGGGTCTGGTAGTGGTTTGTCGCGTAAGCGAAATAACCACGCTGGCGCATCAGTTCGCGGCGCAGGTCAGGATGCGAGGTAAAGCGATCGCGACCGTGCAACCAGAACAGGTTGTTGATTAACAGGAATTTACCGACTGAAACCGGAACGGAAATAATGGCCTTGCTGGTTTCCAACGCATCGGACAAATCGCTCAGCCAGACGCCTTCTTCATAATCTTTAGGCTGGACGAACTGGTCGATGTAGCGCATCACCGGGCGGCCCTGCTGGTCAACGTCAAACACCGGATGGAACACTTCCTGACTGACGTTTTTGCTTGGCGGTGCGGCAAAGCGCATGGCGCGACGCGCCAGCGGGTGGGTAAAGTACTGATCCAGATGTTCCCAGTCGTCGAGGTGCAGCAGCAGCGAGTTACCGCCGGTCATGTTCTGCTCGTCAATCTTCATCATCAGCACATAGTCGGTGATTTCTTCGAGGTAGGTTCCGTCGTTATGCAGCTCCATTACACGGTGCGGCTGGCGCAGATAGCTGTCTGAGTTATCAACGTTTTTCACCACAAAACGGGCATAGTATTGACCGCTCATCGCATCAAAATTGGAGCGCCCGATAAGATGCGCTACCGCCGTCGCCAGCTTGACCATCTCTTCAGCCTGTGCCACATCATCTACGCCAACAGCGTTGATCAGCAGTGCGCCTTCGGCACGATCGAGCAACGTTTTCAGCAGCAAAGGCTGCAACTGATTACCGCACAGGTCGTCGAGGATCTTGCCCACTTTGAAGCGCAGGAAGGATTTGTATTCCAGTGCCTGCACCGGCCACTGCGCTACGGCTTTCAGAAATTGCTCAGTGGTCTCAGCGGAAAAAGTCAGCTCCAGCAGGCGAGGCGACTGGGCTGATGGTTTCAACGTGAAACCGCTGTAGTGCTGGGCTGGATCATCAGCGTTCGGTTTTACGGCAGTCAGTGCGTTCATCAAATCGTTCCTCTCAGTAGATTGTCAGGGAGATATGGCGCAGCTCGTTTCGTAGCCATAAATTAAAAATATCTACATTTTTGAAAAACGCGCACAGAATGGGCTTGTTTGTTTATTATTTGTGATCAAAAACAACAATTATTTAACATTATAAAAAGTGAGGTTAAGTGCGGGGATGAGAAGGAAGGGCAGGTAATATTATTTTAAAACAAAGAGTTAATTATGCTGCCGCTGAGGGTAACTCAACGGCAGCAGCAAAGTCAGTAACCGACTTTATAAATACGTCCGGTTTGGATGCCTTCCACGCTGCGGCGATAGGCGTTGGCAACGGTAGCGGCGGGGACGCTTTCAAAGCCTGGGAAGAAACCATCGTATGCTTCGGCGGATTCACTGAGTACGGTTGGGCTTATCAGGTTTATGCGCTGACCACGACCTAGCTCACAGGCAGCAGCGCGCACAAATCCTTCCAGCCCGGCATTGATCGTTGCCGCATTCGCCCCTTGTGCGATGGGTTCATGGGCGATAATGCCGCTAATTAGCGTAATCGAGCCGCCATCATTGAGGAAATGTTGCCCGGTTAATGCCAGACGTATCTGGCCTAACAGCTTATCCTGTAATCCCTGATTAAAGTCCTCGTCGGTCATTGTCGACAGCGGGCCAAAGAACAGGTTGCCGGTGGCGGAAACGATCGCATCTACCCGACCGACTTTTTCAAACAATGCCTCGACACTCTCCTGCGAGGTGATATCGACCTGGTAATCTCCCTGCGTGCGACCTACGCGGATCACCTCATGTTTACGGCTTAACGTTTCTGTGACTGCGCGCCCCACTGTACCGCTGGCACCAATAATGACGATTTTCATAACCACCTCCAGAATAGTGTGAGCCGCTATTCTTTAATGAAAATGAAATCGGATAAACTGGCTATAAGTTAGATGATTACTAACCAGGAGTTTGTAATATGGATAAGCTGCGCGGCATGGAAACGTTTATCGCCGTGGTGGAGAGCGGAAGCTTTACCTCCGCGGCAACTAGACTCGAGATGTCTGCGGTGATGGTGGGAAAATATATCACCCAACTGGAAGCACAGCTTGGCACGCGTCTGCTGGAGCGCAATACTCGCCGCCAGAGCCTGACCGATGCCGGGCGTGTCTATTTTGAAGAAGCCCGCCGCGTGCTGGAGCAGGTGTCGATAGCCGAGCGTTCGGTAGAGCGTCTGCGGCTGGCCCCTGCGGGGACGCTGCGCATTAGCGCGCCTACTTCTTTTGGCGCTTGCGTTATCTCGCCGCTGGCCGCTGCGTTTTTACAGGCATGGCCGGAAGTGCGCATTGAGCTGGATCTGACCAACCGGATGGTTGATCTGGTGAATGAAGGCGTCGACCTGGCGATCCGTATTGGCGATATCCATCAGACTGATGTGGTGGCGAAATACCTGTGCCCTTACCGTATGGCGATCTGTGCATCAAAGGATTATCTTGCCCGTCATGGCACGCCCCTTACGCCTGCGGATCTGGTGGATCATCTGTGCCTGTCCCATACCGTGTGGACGGCTCGCAACGAATGGATACTGCCTGGCGTGACGGGCGAAGTCAGATGGAAGCGCGATGCGATCCTGCGCTGTAACGATGGTCATGGCCTGCGTATGGCGGCGGTAGCGGGGGCCGGACTGTTATTGCAACCGGAGGTGCTGCTGGCGCAAGAGTTGGCTACCGGGAAACTGGTTCGGATACTGGAAAAGTTTACGCCGCAGCCGCGGCCGATTCATCTACTGTGGCGACAAGATTTGCGTCCGCTGCCTAAGCTGACGCGGTTTGTTGAGCACGTACTCAGTGCCGTTCAGGAATTAAGATGAAAATGCCGGATAAGACGCGTCAGCGCCGTTATCCGGCATATTATTAGCTGATATCCACCTGTGGTTTGCTGTTACGTTTACGAATCAGGCGTAGCACTGGCGGGACCACGATAACCAGTACCGCCATCACCAGCAGCACTTTCGCCACGCCGCTGGCCCACAGAATATCCATATTACCGTTACTGATAGACAGCGCCCGACGCAGGTTCTGCTCCAGCATTTCCCCGAGAACGAAGCCTAAAATCAACGGCGACATCGGGAAGTGCATTTTGCGCAATATGTAGCCCAGCACGCCGAGGGCAACCATCAGCACCAGATCGAAAGTGGTGCTGTGGACGGCATACACGCCCACCGCGGAGACTGCCGCGATAGCCGGTACCAAAAACCACAAGGGGATGGTCAGCATACGGGTAAACAGGCCGATCAACGGGATGTTCATCACCAGCAGCATCACGTTAGCAATCAGCAGCGCCGCAATCAGCCCCCAGACGATGTCCGGCTGTTCGGTGAACATGGCCGGACCCGGGGTGATATTGTACAGCGTCAGCGCGCCCATCATCACCGCCGTGGTGCCGGAGCCCGGTACGCCGAGCGTCAGCATCGGGATAAAGGAGCCACAGGCCGAGGCGTTGTTGGCGGCTTCGGGGGCCGCCACGCCGCGTATATCCCCTTTGCCGAAGCTGTCGCTATTACCGCTGAGCTTTTTCTCGGTCATATAGGTGATAGCGCTGGCAATGGTTGCGCCCGCGCCAGGCAGGACGCCGACGAAAAAGCCAATCACCGATGAACGCAGGGTTGCGCCAACGCACTGCGCACCTTCTTTGGCGTTAAATAACATGCGGCCCGTTTTACGCACCAGCGTCTGGCCACTGCTGGTATGTTCCAGCATTAACAGTATTTCAGAGACTGAGAACAGCCCAATCACTACCACGATAAACTGCACACCGTCGGAGAGATGAACGCTGTCAAAGGTAAAGCGATAAACCCCGGTATTGGCGTCAACGCCGACGGTCGCAAGGCCGAGACCGATAAGCGCTGCCAGAAATGATTTCAGCGGGTTTTGCGCCATCATGCTGCCAAGGCAGGCAATGGCGAAAACCATTAAGGCAAAGTATTCTGCCGGACCGAAGGCCAGCGACCATTGGGCTAACGCCGGGGCAAACAGAATGATGCCGCCGATAGCGATAAGCGAACCAATGAAAGAGCTGACCGCCGAGATAGAGAGCGCAACGCCGCCGCGGCCTTGCTGCGCCATCGGGTAGCCATCCAGCGCGGTCATAATCGCCGCCGCATCGCCGGGAACATTCAGCAGGATGGAGGAGATACGTCCGCCGTATTCACAACCTATGTAGACCGTAGCCAGCAGGATCAGCGCAGATTCTGCAGGCAGATGCAAAGCGAAGGCCAGAGGCAGGAGGATCGCCACGCCGTTAATGGGTCCAAGACCAGGCAACAGCCCGACAATGGTACCGACAAAACAGCCAATCAGGGCGATGACCAGGTTTTCCGGCGTCATGGCCACCGCGAAACCCTGAGAAAGATAAATCCAGGTATCCATCGTTTCTCCGTTAACCCAGCCAGGCGCCGAGTGGTAAGGTGACGTCAAGCAGTCGGTCAAAGGCATACCACAGCAGAATGCCGAGTACCGCGCCGGAAATCCCCGCAGCCGGAATCGTTGCGCCGAACAGCATGCCAATTACCACGGTGAGAATGGCGGTGGCGATGGGAAAACCGAGCCATTCGAAACCCCAGGCGTACATCAACAGAACAATCACCATTGTCAGCAGCTTTTGCAGCACGTGGCGGCGGGGCCAACTGATGGTGTCGGGATGGCGCAACAGCAGCGCCACGGCGCATACCAGCATCAGGCTGATAATGCCAAGCGGAAAGGGACGCGGCCCAACCGGCTCATAGCTGTATTCGCTGGTGATTTGCCAGGCCACGAACAGCCCGGCTATGCAGAGCAACAGCCAGATACCTGCAAAAATACGATCGCTCATCATCTTTGCCTCTGCGCTTATTTCGCCAGACCGAAGGCTTTCGCCTGCTCACGGTAATCCGTGACCTGCTTTTTCACGTATTCGTCGAGCTGCTTACCGCTCATGTTGAATTCAAACAGGCCGCGCAGATCGCGCTGCTTTTTAAACTCATCGGTCTGCTGGAGTTTATTAAAGGCATCAACCCACCACTGATACTCGGCGTCGCTGACTTTTGGTCCAACGTAGAAGCCACGAATGATGGGCCACACGAGGTCGTAACCCTGCTCTTTGGCGGTTGGTACGTTAGCTAACTGGCCTGGCAGACGTTCATCAGAGAACACGGCGAGCACGCGGATTTTGTCGCCGCTAAGATAAGGCACCATCTCGCTGAGATCGCCGGAAACCACCTGGACGTGATTCCCCATCAGCGCGGTGACCGGTTCGCCGCCGCCCTCAAAGGCCACATAGCGCATCTTGTGTGGATCGACGTTGGCTTTTTGCGCCAGCAGCGCCGACTTCATCCAGTCCTGGCTACCGATAGAGGCGCCTGCGCCAATGACCACGCTGTTAGGATCTTTCTCCATAGCCGTCAGCAGATCTTTCAGCGTTTTCCATGGTGAGTCCTGGCGTACGGCAATCATGCCGTAGTCAGTGCCGACACTTGCCAGCCAGCGGACATCATCAACGCCGTAGCGACCAAACTTCCCTTGTGACAGGTTCAGCAGCGAGCCGCCGGAGAATGCCACTACGGTACCCGCTTCAGCCGGACGTTGCGCGACGATCGCGTTATAGGCCACGGCGCCAACGCCACCGGGCATGTAGGTTACGCGCATTGGTTTTTCGATAGCGCCGGTTTCCATCATGCTCACTTGAATCAACTTACAGGTGAGATCGAAACCACCGCCAGGTTTAGCAGGGGCGATACATTCCGTGCGCGATGGCGCTTGTTCCGCCAGAACAGAGGTACTCATCAGTAAAATGCTTGCAGTAAGGGTACGAAGTAACTGTTTTTTCATTGTTTATCCTCACGCCGGAAAACCGGATTTTCGGGTACGGAAGAAGATTTTTGTGATTATGTGAGCCGATGTGTAGCAGTTCGGTTGCGTGATTGTTAAAACATTAACCTTTCAATTCCCTTTCAATGCGGCAGAAACTTTACAGGATGTGATATGCGTCTCTTATTAGCGGAAGATAACCGTGAGTTAGCTCACTGGCTGGAGAAAGCGCTGGTGCAAAACGGTTTTGCCGTCGACTGCGTTTTTGATGGCCTGGCGGCCGACCATCTTTTACATAGCGAAACGTACGCGCTGGCGGTGCTGGACATCAATATGCCGGGACTGGATGGTCTTGACGTCGTGCAGCGCCTGCGCAAACGCGGGCAGACGCTTCCTGTGCTGCTGTTGACGGCGCGCAGCGCGGTGGCCGATCGGGTGAAAGGATTGAACGTCGGGGCCGATGATTATCTGGCAAAACCGTTTGAAATCGAGGAGCTGGATGCCCGGCTGAGGGCTTTGCTACGCCGCAGCGCGGGGCAGGTGCAGGGCATACAGCAACTGGGCGAACTGGCGTTTCACGATGAGGGCTATTTTCTGTTGCAGGGGCAGCCGCTGGCGCTCACGCCGCGCGAACAGGCATTGCTGACGGTGCTGATGTACCGTCGATTGCGACCGGTTTCGCGTCAGCAGTTGTTTGAACAGGTCTTCAGTCTAAACGATGAGGTCAGCCCCGAAAGCATTGAATTGTACATCCATCGTCTGCGTAAAAAGCTACAGGGAAGCGATGTGCGCATCGCCACGCTACGCGGGCTGGGCTATGTGCTGGAGCGTAGCGATGAAGTGGGTTAAACCCCAATCGTTGTACCTGCAACTGCTGATGTTTCTGGGTTTGCCGCTCATGTTGTTGTGGGGGCTGTCGGCATTTAACAGCTATGTCAGCGCGCTACAGGCGGCGACGCAGGCGTATGACCGGACGCTGCTCTCGTCTGCCAGAACCGTCTCCGAGCGACTGGTGGTGCACAACAAACAGCTGGAAGTGAATGTGCCGTGGGTGGTGCTGGACAGCTTTGAGCTGAATATGAACGACAGGTTGTATTACAAGGTGGTCGATCCGGCGGGGAAGGTTATCTCAGGTTATGACGATTTACCTGCGATGCCGCCTGCGACATCGCGTACGCGGCTTTATCCGGCGCTGGCGTGGTTTTATCACACTGAATATCGCGGGGAGGCAATTCGCGTGGCGCGTCTGCTGCAGCCCGTCAACGAGGGCGGCATTATCGGCATGGCCGAGATTTATGTCGCCGAAACGCTGCAATCGCGACGTTACCTGGCGCGACAGCTGCTGTTTTCCTCGTGGGTTTCGCAAGGGCTGCTGGTGCTGCTCACGCTGGTGCTGGTCGGCTGGCTGCTGCGTCGGGTGTTACGCCCGATGCGCCAGCTGTCATCGCTGATGGTGCGTCGCGAGCCTGGGCTGCTGACGCCGCTGCCGGAGCTGCTGCCGTGGTCGGAAACCCGTCTGTTGATTGTGGCATTCAACCGTTATCTGGACAGACTTCGCGGCCTGATCTCTCGCCAGGAACGCTTCAGCGCGGATGCTTCTCATCAGCTTAAAACGCCGCTGGCGGTGCTAAAAACTCAGGCGGCGGTGGCCCTCGCCAGCCAGCAGCCGCAGCAATGGTATGAGAGTCTGCAAGCCATGAGCTCCACGCTGGACAACACCATTCAACTGACGGAAAGGCTGTTACAGTTGTCGGCTGTGAAGCGCAAAGAGCAAGGAGAAAGGCACTTCTCGCCGGTTAATTTGTATGAGGTGGTGCAAAGCAGTTGTTTCACGCGACTGGCGCAGGCGCGCAGTAAAGGGATCGATCTGGGCTATGAAGGGGAACAGGATGCGGTGTGGATTGAGGGCGATGAAGTCCTGCTTGGCGAACTGTGCGGGAATCTGCTGGATAACGCACTAAAATACACGCCGCCGCATGGTGTGGTAACCGCCCGTCTGCTGCGAAAAGGAGAGGCGGTGGTGCTGGTGGTTGAAGATAGCGGGCCGGGTATCGATGAGCAGATGGTGCACCAGGCGCTGCTACCGTTTCATCGCCTTGATAACGTCGGTAATGTCCCTGGCGCCGGGATAGGCCTGGCGCTGGTCAACGACATTGCTCGTCTGCACCGCTCGCACCCTCAGCTATCACGGAGTGAAACATTAGGCGGGTTAAGCGTACGACTGCGGTTTTTATGCCTGGTGCGAGACGCTCAGGACGATCAGCATCGTCCTGCGCCTGTTATTTAAAGGTCACCGTCGCATTGACAGGGATACTAAATGTGCCGGGTTGGGGAGGATTTTTCAGCCAGAACAGGGTTGCCATGAACTCTTTGCGTCGGCTGTCGCTCTGGTTGGTAAACGCGCTGCTGGCAAAATCGATACGGTTGCCGCTGATAATGTCCCCGGAGCCGGGGTGTGCAGCATCCTGGAGCGTAACGCCGATATCTGGCGTACCCTGACCGGTAAAAACTGCGCCGCTGTTGCTCGTGGTGCCGGTAAACGTTACCGCGTAGTTGATGCCGCGACATTCATGCTTCCCGGCGGCTTCTGCGGCAATAACGGCAAACTGTTTACTGTGGCTGTTATCTTTTCCCACTTTTGCTTCGGTAATGCTGATCCTGCCAAACTCGACGGTATCCGTTCCTTTGTCAGAGCTGATAGAGACGATCGGTTCGCAGTTGATATAACTGATGTTATTCAGGCCATTAAGCGCGGGGCCAAAGTTTTTTGCCGGATTGCTGGTGGAGCAATGCGAACCGCAGGCGTTAATGCTGCCAATACCGTCGACGACGAAAACTTTGTTGATGGTGCGACCGGCCAGCGCAGGCAAAGGATCCGGGAGTTTTCCGGTAGCGACCAGACTGAGGTTAAAGGTGAAAGAAAATGTTTGTGGGCGCGCCTGGCAGTCACTGGTATGGCTGTGGTTATTACTCCTGCAGTAGTTGTCTGAACCTGCTCGGGGCAACGTTGCCTGATATTGGGTGGTGACGGCCTGGGCGCTTTGATCGTAGGGGCGACCATCAATGCTCACCACCAGTTTCATATTGGTTCCCTGCAGAAAATGCGCAAACTCATGATCAGGGTCGATGTAGATTCTGGCGGCTTCGCCGTGGGGCATATAGTCTGTGTCGCGGCAAGTGACGCTAACGGTTTGTGGATTGGACACCCAAACGGTGTCCCCAGCGGTGGTACTGTGGCTGATTTTAATGGGATCAACGTGTACGGAGACGCTGTTTGCTGTACAGGTAACCGCATAGCTTGCACTACTGAATATCGGCAAACAAAGCAGCACCACAAGTTTAACTATTTTTAACGGATTCATTGATTGCACCTTACGAGCCGACGCACTGGGCGGTAATTTGTGTATATCCGATTTTCTTCACCGGCTGGTTATGGTTATCCGGCATTTGAATAAAGCAGTGTTCATTTGCATGGGAGCCCCAGCGCACTTCCAGGCGAGAATTGTCTTCCACACCGCTGGCATACAGTGCGCCATGCATACCGACCAGACCGTGGCTACGACCTTTGGTATCTCGTACGTTCGCGCCGACCGGGGGGGCAATATTGCCGGGCATGACGGCATTGACCAGATAGTTGCGGCCGCTGAAGGTTTCAAACACCACTTTGCCGATGGCTTTCTCTGTTGGAACAATTTTTTTCTGTGCCTGCGGAATATCCAGCCCGGCACCAATATCAGCGGTATTCAGACTCACCACGTTGTAATGCCATGCGTCTGCGGCGGTAAGGACCGCATAGCCGTTACCGTCAATTGCCACGCCATTTTGTTGCTGGATATGGACACCGTTGGCATTTTTGGCCTCGACCAACACCATGGTGTCGCCAGGAGCGTGCATGAGCGTCACGCCGCCTGCGTGCAGCATTGCCCCGCCGCTGATGCCCATATTCATATTCTGGTAGTTGCGTCCTGCGCTGTAGCCCCCCTGAACATTCATCTTATCGCCTTGCCAGGCGGCGTTAACCCCGGCAGAGGAATCCTGTCGATCGGTGGTACTGCCCTGAACGCCCCAGCTCAGACGATCGTCAAATGCTGTATTGCTGTAGCTGGTGGAGTAGCTGTCGCCATTCTGCTGGCTATGCATGATGTTGGTGGAGACAAAGCCGCGGCTATCCATGAAATCGAATGGAATGGAAAGCGTCAGGTTGATACTGCGGTCCTGGTAGTCGTACTGGTTACGGGTATCCTGTACATAAACGCTCCAGTTGATTTTCCCCAGTGTATCGTTGTAACCCAGCTGTATCGTGCGGTCGTGACTCCCGTTGTGCCAGTAGTTTTGCTGGCTGGCGCTGACGTAAAGAGAGGCGTTATCCCACAAACGCTGGTTAACAGAGACCTCAAAACGTTGGCGGCGATTATTGTAGTTAGTGGTGTAGTAATGCTTTTTGTTGTGCTCTTCGCCAGGAAAACGCAGCTGTTGATTCGGGTCGTCATAGGCGATGTCGTAATAGCCCGAGGACCAGCTGTTATGCTCGTTAATGGTGTCGCTAAAGCTGTAATAACCGGAGGTATTGTAGCGGTAGCCTACCAGACGGAAATCCGTACCGTACTGGTTCAGCGATTTGGAGTATAAGAAACGATAACTTTGTCCTGTGGACGCATCTCCACTGGCGAGCTGCGCTCTGGCGGTAGTGATATCGAAAGAGATCGCGCCGAACTGGTGCAGATCCTGAGCGATCCCGGTGGCAATCGCATTATAGCTTTCTGCGGTCAGGAAACCACCGTACAACGTGGAGCCAAAGCTGAGACCATAACTCAATGTGCCTTGAACAAAGCGGGGCCGCCAGCCGCCGCTGTAACCGTCGCGGTATTCCCCTGCCGTAAACTGAAAGCGGTTGTTACCTGCACGCAGCATGTTCGGTACCGCCGAATAAGGCACAGTGAAATTACGCCGACTGCCATCGGCTTCAATAACGCTGACGTTCAGGTCGCCGCTTTGGTTGCTGGGGTTGATATCATCAATGTCAAATGCGCCCGGCGCGACGTTTTTACTGTAAATCAGATAGCCATTTTGACGGATTTCTATTGTGGCATTGCTATTGGCGACGCCGCGAACGACTGGCGCAAAATCGCGTTGGCTATCAGGCAACATGTTTTCATCGCTGGTGAGCTGTGCCCCGGTAAACTGGATGCTGTCAAACACATCGTCGTCCGTATAGGTTTGCCCGAAGCGCAAGCGGCTACGCAGCGCAATAATATTACGTTCCACCCACGTGGAAACCGCCTGCCATTGACGGCCTGAACCGCTGGCATAGTTGAAAGTAGACTGGTTGCGAAAATGCCATCCCGCCAGGTTTATACCGTTGGCAAAACTGGCAAAAACAGAGTCATGATCCTGACCCTGTTCAATCAGGTGCGTCGTATTGGCGTTGTAGCCGACAAAAGCGGCATTAATCCCATCGTCATAGGCCGATTCAGGCACGGCGTCATGCGCAGTCGAAAGCAGAAACGCTTCTGGTACTGAAATATCAATGCGCTGGTAGTTTGCATCTGCCGTCAGGCGACTGTTTGCGATCAGAGCCGTGAGCTCCACGCAGGTATCGGCGTTACCTTCAGGGATTTTAATCCCGTATTTGCGCAGATCGTCCGCGCTCAGGCAAGGTTGCGGCTTGCCTTGTGGTTGACGTCTTTTAAAGTCAACATTGCGCGTTTCGACGAAGCTATGGTCTAGATATATATCGTATTCAAACGTGCCTTCGCTAAGTCCGTCATTACGGGCTATTTGCACTACGGAGGTAATATTTTGCGTACCATGTACAAAACGGGTATTAAACTGCGGCGTGCTGCTGGCGTATGCAGGTATGCACACGGCCAGCGTTGACAGCGTAAAGAGGGTGTACCGTTGCGGCTGCTTATTTTTTTTCATCATGTGCAACCCTAACTTAATTGCAAGATACCGGGACGTTATTAACCGCGTTAGTGCCGCCGTAATCATCTACCCAGCTAAAACCGATATGGCTGACTTTTTGCTGTGACAACGCAAACGTGCGTTCGCCATGCGGATTAACCATGTCGGCATCGATGTTTTGGCCGTTAATATGTAATTGCGTCAGGGAGATATGTAACGGCGTCGCATTGACTGCCCGCAGAGTATGACCGTGGCACTGCCACTGTAATTTCTCAACGGCTTCAGGTAGCGTCATATTCAGCCCAACAGGGCGATAAAATAGTTTGATGCGAATACGCTGCGCCAGCTGTAAGGTATTTTCTTCATTCTCGATGGTGGGGATTTCCTGCACATTAATCCACACTACAGATTCAACATCCTCAGGAAAGCCATTGCCCTGATAAATAGCTCGCAACACGGCTGATTTATGGCCATCAAGTTTCAGGATCGGGGGCGTAATTAACATTGGCAGATTGGCTGGTGTCTCATCCGGATTACCATTATCCAGCCACGTCTGTACCATATATGGCTTGTCTGTATTATTGTTGACGTCAAACATCGCCGCTTTATCGTTCTCATTATAAATAACGCGTGTTTGACCTAAATTAATTGCGCTGTGAGCGGTGCTAACCACACACAGCAACAGGTAAAAGAATATTTTATTCATCAGGTGCACTTTCCAGGTTCAGGGAAGAGTGCCATCCATAGCAATCAAC
Source organism: Citrobacter braakii (assembly GCF_002075345.1). Classification (GTDB taxonomy): domain Bacteria; phylum Pseudomonadota; class Gammaproteobacteria; order Enterobacterales; family Enterobacteriaceae; genus Citrobacter; species Citrobacter braakii. The sequence continues at coordinate 79,644 of NZ_NAEW01000004.1, read as the reverse complement.
GTCCGTTATTTATAAATGACGGTGTAATTCATATCCGCAGTGATCGTGCCTGCCGCAGGCAGCGTTCCGCCAATTTGCTGATATTTGGCGACCAGATCGATTTGTGCATCGCCATTTTGATCTGCTGTTAAGCTCACCTCATTACTACCGGAAGCGAAATCGAGGGCATGACCCGCTTGATCCACTTCGATGCCAACATCGGTGGCAGAAGCCGAGCCACGTTTCGCTTCCAGAAGTGCTGTGTTACTGCCAGGGGTTTTACCAGTAAAGACCACCACATAGCCGCTTCCTCCAGTTACCCCACTACAGCCGCTAAATTGCAACGTAAACGGAGTATCACCGGTGCTAGAGCCCGCGCCGCTAAATAGCTGGTTGGTAACTTGTGGCAATGCCACTGTTTTACCTGGCTGGTTTGCTGTGCTCACCACGCAGGTACTGGCAACAATTTCACCGGTAAAATGGACCGTCGCGGTGGCTTTAGAACCTGTTGCGGCAGTGGTAACGTAATTCGCTGCTGCGCCAGCATTAGCGGCAAACAAAGCGACCAGTACACTGCTGGTAAGTGCAGTTTTCATCATCATAACTCCGTTAAATTTATTATTTACCCAGAAAAGTACTTGTCAGAGGCACAGATTCAGCTGGAGTTCATCAACGTCAAAAAATGATGTAGGACTTCATTTGAAAGAAATGATTAACGTGCGTAAATTGCTCAACAAGTAATCCGGCGCGGATATTATTTATTTGCGAAAAATAAGTAAACAAAATTTTTTGGCATGATTGAATGGCTTTGGAAGGTGTTTTTATATATATCTTAACAAAAGTGTATACATTGTTATCAATAATTCGTTGGGGCGATTTACGCTGCTTTTAACAAAATTTTAATGCTGTCATTTATTCTCTTCTCTTTATTTTAAATCGATGTGTTGGTAAGCGCTGAAAATTCTGATGTTAAAGGTGTGTTCATGCAGAATGTTGACATTAGTAATATGTAACACGCATTTTCTCAATGATTGGCTATCGTTTTAATTTAAGCCATGCTTGCCACTTCTACTCATCGGAGTTGCTACAATTATTTAAACTAAATTTTTTTACTATTCGTTTTTTTTTGAATTTTGAGCGTGAAAATGAAAGCAATCGCAGACTCTTCGTAAAATACCTTATTTATAATAAGGTTGCTAATCATTGCTTTGTAAATGTGTTACTAAGTTATTTTTATGGTGGGAATTATAAATAGACTTATTGATTTCTTCTTGTCGCTCTCCAGGACTCTCATCACTGACCATAGCGCAACGAGGTTTGGACAAAGTATTGCTTTTTGTAAGGTTAACGCGTTGTCAGGCGATCATCATGTGATTCTACCCGTGGTAGCTTATGAATTGTGAACTGTCAATGATGTTTATGTTGCAATTAATCATGTTTTTTAAGGATGAAATTAAAAAATATTACCAATAAATAATCATCTAAATCATTGGGTTGCATTTGTATGGTGCGAAACCCATCACATTGTATTACATTGTTTTTTACATTTAATGACTGTGTGCCATTGCGTTTTTAAGACTTGTGATATAATTAGCAACATAAATGAGGAAAAAAACAATTAAAAATCAATAAATAATGGGCTGAGATATGCTTAAAAAATCGCTAAAGATTAGCAGCCACGGATATCCAGTCTTTTTAAAGCTGGTCGATTTCATTGTAATCAATGCGACGTTAATTTTTAGCGCCCATCTGTTAGGTCTGGCGCCATTTAACACCATTGCCATTCTGAGTATTCTCTTCTCAGTCTTTTTCTTACTGTTTGCTGAATACATTAAAATGTATCAACAAAAGATTAAGACGATCGGTTTACGTAATCAAAAACGGTTGGTTTTTTGTACGCTGCTGGCGATTTTTTTTAACGAACTGGTCAGCATGACGGTGGCTGAACCCGAGTCTCTCGGCTACTTAGACAAACTGCCTTCCCCCTTTTATTCAGCGATTATTTACTGGTACTTCATCCCATTACCTTTTCTTTATTACATTCGCTTTTTCATTTTTAAATATTCAACGAAAAAGAGTATGCGCGTGGCGATTATTGGTCTGACCGACAATGGTCTGGCTGCAGAAAACGCGTTAATGGATGAATACGCTAATATCACATTGGATCTGGCTTTTTATGATGAGCGCGCCTTATCCCGCTGTGGCGATATCGTCGATAAGGTTAAAAGCCCCTTTCGTGGGCCGGTGATCAATCTGGTTGAGGAAGCCCGGCAGGGAAATATAGACGAAATCTACATCGCTTTACCGATGGTAGCTTTACAGCGCATTCGTCATTTTTTGGCGATGATGTCAGACACTACCGTAGATACGTATATTGTTCCTGACTTCTATACCTACAGTAACAACATGTCCAAGCTACGCTCCATTCACAACCTGCAAACTATTGGAATTTTTAGTTCGCCGTTTGAAGGGGCGGGTTCGTTTATCAAGCGGGCGGAAGATTTGGTGCTTGGCAGCATTATTATGGTGATGATTTCTTCGCTAATGTTGGCCATTGCCATTGGAATCAAACTTACTTCCCGCGGGCCAGTCTTTTTCAAACAAGATCGGTATGGTCTTAGCGGGCAAAAAATTAAGGTCTGGAAGTTTCGCTCGATGCGCGTTATGGAGAACGCCGATACGGTTATTCAGGCCACTAAAAACGATCCGCGGGTAACCAAATTCGGTAGTTTCTTACGCCGCACCTCACTGGATGAACTACCGCAATTTATCAATGTATTGCAGGGAAGTATGTCGATTGTCGGTCCCAGACCTCATGCGGTTACGCATAATGAGCAGTACCGTAAACAGGTCGAAAATTACATGATCCGCCATAAAGTTAAGCCTGGGATCACCGGGCTTGCGCAAATCAACGGTTTCCGCGGGGAAATCGATGCGCTTTATAAGATGGAAAAAAGGGTTCAGTACGATATTGAGTACATTCAAAACTGGTCTTTATGGCTGGATATAAAAATTATTATTAAAACTATTTTTAAAGGATTTATCGGTAAGAATGCATACTAAATTACTCGTTATTACCGGAATCGTGATATCGCAGCCCGTATGGGCTGATTTAACACCGAAATCACACATTGGCTTTGCGGGGATCGACTTCCAGGGCAAGGTCGCTGTGGACTATGGTTATAATGATAACGTGTCTTATCAGCCACATAGCAGAGATGCTATCGGTTCCTCGTTTCAGAGCGCAGCGCCCGTTTTGAGTATGATCGGAGAGCGCGGTCAGGATAAGTATTTACTGATGTACTCCGGTGATTATCGTAACTACTCAAGCGATTCCGCTGATAACTATAACGATCATTTTTTCCGTTTTAACGGTGCCTGGCGCTATGGGCTCAAGCACGGCTTAACACTCAATCTGGAGGATACGCTTGGGCACGAATCCCGCGGTCGAGGGATCACTGAGGGGTTTCTACCGGGTCAATTCGAGCAGTATGGGATTAAATCTCCGCTGACGACGAATTTTATTAACAGTGAATTGCGCTATAGCTATGGCGCGCCGGATGGGCGCGGGAAAGCGGAACTGGCGTTGTTATACAAAAAACTGACGTTCGGCAATACGTCCGACGCCCAGGAGAGTAGTGAAGATTTCTACAATTATATTCAGGAACAGGAATGGCACGAAAATAGCCTGGTGGCAGAAATTTTTGACCAATACACATCCAGAACGCGTTTTCGCTATAGCTTTATTACTAACCAGCGTCACTATGATAACAACTCAGAAAAAGACACTAATGAGTATTATTTGCTGTATGGCCTGAAGTCGCAGTTGACGGGAAAAACCAATGTCGACATGAATATTTCATGGTTGTACAAGACATTTAAAAACAACGCAAACTCGCATGATTTTAATGGTCTAAACTGGGATATAAAAGGGGAGTGGAAGCCGTTACAGCAGTCTGTTTTCACGGTGCACTCAGCGCAAAGCATTAAAGACCCATCGGAAGTTGGGGGATATATTTTAGTCACCCAGTATGGTCTTTCTTACCAGCACTTCTGGTTAGGCAACCGTTTTTCTACCTTGCTGGATTACTCATACACTTCAGAAGACTATAAAAAACAGAATAAAGATCGGCATGATAAAGATGGGGTATTTAGCGTAACCATGAGCTATGACTACACGCCGTCTGTCAATTTTGAGATTAAATATCAAATAGATACGTTGAATTCGAATAAGGATACTGATTCGTTTTATATCGGTCCCAACGACAATCAGGAAGTCATCAGAACGTTGGGTTATGATAATTCTATGATTATGCTTAAAGCTAAGGTTCAGATCTAAAATGAAAATAATAGAACTGTGCGCGGTTTTGCTATTCAGTATCCTGATGGTCGGATGCACGACGTCCAGCCCGAGATTAATGGACGATCCTGCTACTGTTCAGCAGGATTACCGACTTGGGGCAGGGGATACTGTCAATATCGCTGTTCATGGTCAACCCGATATGACGATGCGGTTTATTTTGGATAAGAGTGGGGAGATTAATTTCCCGTTTGTTGGTGCTCTTATATTAAAAGATAAAACTGCTGAACAGGTGACTAACGAATTAACTCAACGCCTGACCGGAGATTATTTTACTACTCCGATGGTGACGGTGAGTATTGCCGAGTTCCGTAAATACTATGTTTCTGGCGAGGTGAAAAGTCCGAATGGATTCGCTTATGAGCCAGGACTTACCGTCGAGAAATCTATTGCGCAGGCGGGGGGATTTACAGATCGTGCTGACCGTCAAGATATCAACATTCGCCTGTCAGGTAGCAATCAGCTGCTTGAGAATGTTGATTTAACGCACTCTGTTCATCCTGGGGATGTCGTGATTATTGGCATGGGGTTCTTCTGACGATGAAACTATCAATAGTGGAAAACGGCAAAAAACGAGAAAGCACTGTTGAATTCTCCCGCTTTGCCAAAGCGCTGAAAAAGAACGCCTGGAAAATCGCGCTGGCCGGTATCGTTGCCGGGGTCGTGGCTTATCCGTTAATCAGCATGATGTCCTCAAAGTATGTATCAACGGCGACTGTGCTGATTAAGGCGCAGGCCGATAACGTTTCTCCGTTCCCACAGGTTGATGGTTTCGATTCAACGCGCAGTGGTTACTACGAAACGCAATATGCGTTGATGCATTCACGAATTGTGCTCGAGCAAGCCGTTCGCGATATGAAGCTGGATGAAAATCCGGCATTTACCGGGGAAAAAGCCGATGCTCAGGGCGCTGATAGCAGTGAAAGTCGGCAACTAAGAATGGAGCTGGCGCTGAAAACGTTGTCGAAAAACCTGAATGTCATCGGTATTCGGACAACGAACCTCGCCTCTATTACCTATGAATCGACTTCGCCCCAGGTTGCGGCTAATATCGCCAACGGCGTCGCTCAGGCTTTCATCAACTATACGCTGGAGCAAAAGCGTCAGAAAGTAGAGAAAGCCCGCGAACTGAATTATGAAAAAATGGAAGAGATTCAGAAGTCGATAGCGAAGCAAAAAGAAGATATGGAGAGTTATCTGAAAAATGCCGGGCTGCTGACCTTTCGCGGTATTGATGGTTTTGAAACCGAGCAGTTAAGTATCGTGACCAATCGCCTGGCCGATGCGACTCAGCGTCGTGTTGCCGCGGAATCTGTCTATAACGAGGTGAACGGGGGAGGGAAGTCCGCTGAGAGTGTTATCTCGCTACCTTCGGTCTCTAACCACGCCCAGATTCAGGATTTACGCATTGCGTTAATTCAGGCGCAGCGTACGTTGTCTGAATTGCGCAAAGTCTATGGGCCAAAAAACCCGGCCATTTTAAAAGCAGAAGCTGATGTGCAGTCGATCCAAAGCCAAACGGGACGGGTGTTGGGTGAACTGAAAGTGGGTTTACGCCAGCAATATCTGGCGGCGCTTGCGGATGAAAAGAACTACCAGCAACAATTGGCTGAGCAGAAAGCGATCTTCCAGAAAATGGCGTCAAAACGGGATGCCTGGAACAGCCAAAAACTGGCGTTAGATAAAATGGAAGATCTGTACAAATCGCTCTATCAGCGTACTCAGGAGTTGTCGCTGTCCGGCGTGAATGCCGATGCGGTGTTATACGATCCCGCAGTTCCTGCATTAAAACCGGCGAAGCCGAATAAATCACTGCTGTTGGTGATGGTGGTCATGCTGGTGGTTGTGTTCAGCATCATGTATTTCATTGTCAAAGCGGCGATGGATAACTCAATCGCTAGCCTGAGTCGCATGAAAAAGCGCCTCAACGTTACCCCGCTGGGCGAAATCCGTCGTTTTAGTGGAACCTCAGGGCGTGCGCAAGTGCGGGACATGATCCTGAAGAACCCGCTGAATGCCGATATTGTGCACGGTATCCGTACCCGGATTATGCTCGATAACCGGTCATTACAGACGCTCATCGTGGCGTCAACGGAGCACGGTGAAGGACGTTCTCTGCTGGCGAGTTTGTTGGCGAACTCCTTTAGTTTCGATCAGAAAACTCTGCTTATTGATGCGGATTTCTTTAATACTGATGGGCTCTCTTCTGAACTGGCGTCGGCAACATCCGCAGGTCTGGCGGAACTGTTGCGCGGGGAGACTGAGCTTAAACAGGCGCGGATTACGCTCAGTGATAATCTCGACTTTATTGCGCACGGCAAGAGCACCATCTCTTCTTTACTGATGTTGTCGTCGGAGCACGTTGAACCCTTAATGCGCGAACTGAAATCGCATTATCAGCGCATCATTATTGATGTTGCTGCTGTGAATCAGAGCCAGGATGTTCAACTGATCAAACGTGCCGTCGATGGGGTTGTTTTCATAGTGAAAGCCGGGATGGGGTCGGCGGGACACATCGCCAGCGCACTGGATAAGATTGAGGAAAATAACGGCGTGGTGATTGGCGCGGTGCTCAATGCGGTTGAAGAAAAAGATCTTGAAACCCAGGAGGGTCTGCGTTCACTTAACTTCAGTACCGATCAACTGATGACGACGCCAGGCCGGGTATGAGTCTACTGAAGAGCGCTTCCACGATAGCCGGTTCATCAGTCATCTCGCAGTTGATTGGTGCGCTGTCTATCTGGTTGATTTCGCACAAGTACGATATGGCTGAGGTGGGGCTTTATGCGCTCAATTACAGCATCGCCGTGGTGGGCGCGCAGGTGTGTACCTTTGCATCGCAGCTTTTAATTCCAAAACAGCACGACGACGAACTGGTACAGAACGTCGTATTTTGCCTGATCCAAAGCACGATCATTGCCTTACCGTACGCCGTACTGACAGCGTGGCTGTTTCACCAGAACATCCTGTTCCTCTATTTGCTGACGCTGGCGACGGCGTGGGTTTTAATCTCGGAAAACCTGTCGCTGCGCACGGCCAATTTTCGTTTTCTGATTTTCCAGCGCATCTCTGTCTCTGTGGTGGTATTACTTTCGGTTCTGGTTACGCATCAGGTGCAACTGTTTTATTGGTCATGGGCCTGCGCGACGATGGTGCTGACCATAAGCTGTATTTTGCATTCGTTTGATATTCGTTCCGTGGCGGCCAGACATTTGCGACCTGCCAGTAACTGGCATTTTTTCAAACAAAATATCCATCACATTACCAAAGTCGGGAGTGCGGAAGTGCTGGCGATGGCCAGCAGTAATTTGCCGATTATGTTGATTAACTTTTGGTTCTCGGCGCTGACGGCAGGTTATTTTTCCGTAGTTAGCCGCTTTTGCCTGGCGCCGGTGGTGATTATCGGCAACGCAGTGCGCAATACTATTTTTTCCAAGTGGTCTATCGACTTCAGAAATAATACCTTTAATTATCATGAATATACCAGGGTGCGGATGCTACTGTTGGTTCTGGGGGTTATCTGTACTCTCGGGGTGTTTATTTTCTATCCAATAGTGATGCGTTTGGGCTTTAGTGAAGACTGGATTAACTCCATTGAAACGTCGCGCTACATGTTGCCCTATTTATTCCCGGCGCTGGCGATAAGCCCTCTGACGGTGATTGAGCTTATTTTTGGTTCCCACCGCTATTTTCTGCGTATCCAACTGGAACAGCTGGCGATTGTGTTATTCGCATTTGTCGTCATTCCCTATTTTCATAAAGATTATGCCACGTCGGTTATCCTGTTTTCTTCACTGACATTTATTCGCTACGCCTTCATTTATCTGAAAATGAATAAGCGAGCCAATCTTCTGAAAGACAAGCCGGTGATACTATGACGCTGAATACCGGATACTATTTACAGGTTTTTAGCTTTATCACGCTGATCCTGTGTGGCCTGGTGCAATACTTTACCGGCATGCAGTCGGTGCTGTGGATCCCCTTTTTCCTGACCCTGTTGATGGTGGGATTATTGGTGATGCAGACGCGTGATGGCTCGCTGCAGCTGGATGCGCAGGAGACGATTGTCCTGGCGTTGTATTTTTCGTTCCTGATACTGGCCGGAACATCGACGCTGATTCAGGGCGGGATCACCGTCGCGATTGTGGCATTTAAAAATGAAATCGCATTGTCACTGGTGATGATCTGTTTGCTGCTGGGATTTTGCCGGGAGTCGCAGATTTACCGTGCAACGCGCTATCTGTACTGGGTGTTTTACGCGCAAATCCCGGTAATGATTTATCAGGTTTTACTGGTCGTTCCCCAGCGCGTTGCGGTGCGTGGCGAAGATGAGAAATGGGACTCTGTGGTTGGCACGTTTGGCGGTGACCCCATGGGGGGCGGTAACACTGCTGCGATGGGCCTGTTTTGCCTGTTGATTATGTTGTTAAAAGTCTCTGAGTATAAGCACGGGTTGACCACGTTCAAGTCCATGGCGTTGCACATTGTTCTTGGGATCGGGCTATGTATTATTGGTGAAGTGAAGTTCGTCATTCTGCTGTCACCTCTGTTCCTCGCGTGGGTGTGGATCTCACCGAGCTACGTCAAAGACGTCAGTAAGGTTAATCTGAAGACGCTGTTGGTTATTGTGGCGGGCATGCTGCTGCTTATTAGCCTGTCGATAGTGATCCTCGCGTACTATTATTCTTCCGCGTTTGGCGGCGATCCGTCGAAAAGCTCGTTAAGCATTTTCATCGACTCCTTAAGCTATATCTTTGACCCGAACTACATCATGTCTACCGGGGAGTTAGGGCGCTTTACGACGTTCCTGTTCTGGTTGAAAAATAACGATCTGTGGGGGCTTTCAGGAACGTTATTTGGTTATGGGCTCAACGCCACAAACAGCGGGAGTACGGTATCGCCGGGCTTTTTGAATATCATTTATAACTTAATTCTCGACTCGACTTCCCTGAGTATGCTGCTGTGGGAAGTCGGGGTGATCGGCACGTTACTTTTTATTAGCTTATTCATTTATATCCTGAAAGTTTGTCAGCCAAAGCCATTACTGACGCTTGAACAACTGGACCAGCAGGATCTTCAGTTGCTGAGCTTTGCACCGGCGTTTAACGCTTTTGCTATCAGTTGCTTAATTAGCTTACCTTACAGCCAGATACTGATGATTACACCGATGTTACAATTCCTGTTCTATTTATCACTAGGATCAAGTTTAGTGATTCGTCGAACCGTCCTTCGCTGTGTAGGGTAATTGTATGGACCAAAAACCGTTTATTTCAGTGAGTATTAAAACACTCAATGAATCTGAATGTATTGAGAAAACGATAGACAGTATCCGCAGGCAGCTTGTTGATTATCCACATAAAATTATAGTGGCAGATAGCCTGTCAACGGATAACACCCAACAGCTTGCGATCGATAAAGGGGTGACCGTGGTCTCTTTAACTGACCCAGGCGATCGCTGCTGCGGCGTCGGGCATCAGTTAGGTTATCTGTATAGTGAAGGGGAATATCTGTTGCTGATGGACGGCGACATGGAGCTGGAAGGGGGCTTTGTGGATCAGGCTGTCGCTTTTTTGCAGGCTGAGCCGGAATATGCAGGTGTCGCGGGAACCGTTGAAATGGACGATGCCGTTAACTATGAATTTAAATCGCGTAAGCAGCGTATTAGTAAAATCTATCCGCTTGGAGATAGCGACCATTTAGGCGGTGGTGGGTTATATCGCCGCTCTGCGATTGAGAAAATTGGTTATCTCACCAACCGTAATTTGCACGCTTATGAAGAAGCTGAACTTGGCCTGCGTTTGCTCGATGCGGGTTATAAACTACGCCGTCTGAATATTCCGTATTTTATCCATACTTCGCATACCATGCCGACCTTTCAGATGCTGAAGCACCGCTGGAAAAGTGGATACTATCAGGCACCGGGCGAGCTTTTACGTTGTGCGTGGGGAAAACCTTATTTCGGCAAAGCGTTAAAAATGGTTAAGAACGAGGCGATTTTTTCTGTTTATCTGATTGCCTTGTTTATTGCGGCGGTGACCTTCAATCTCGAACTTTTCGATATTGCATTTCTACCCTTGCTTGCCTTTATTATCTTGAAAACCGTGCAGAATCGATCGTTATTGAACGGATTGCAGAGCGTAATGAACCTGGCCGTGCTTTCTGCGGGACTTGTTAAAGGGTTGACTAAACCAGTACGCGATCCGTTGACTCCGCCTGACAGTAAAATCATTCATGAATAACTAAGGCTGGCGCAATGAAAGTTTTATTAGTGAATAAGTTTTTTTTCATTAAAGGCGGCGCGGAAACCGTTTATTTTCAAGAGCGCGAGATGCTGAAACAGGCCGGAGTACAGGTTATTGATTTCTCGATGCAGCATGAGAACAATTTCCCTTCGGACTATGCGGATTATTTCGTCAGCAATGTGGACTACCACCAGGAGCGCAATCTGCTGGGCGGGCTCAAAACGGCGGTTAACTTTATTCATAATTCGCAGGCCTGCAAAAAGATGCTGGCGCTACTACAAAAAGAGCGTCCGGATATCGTCCACTTCCATAACATTTACCATCAGTTAACGCCGGCGTTGATTAAAGTGGCCCGCAATTTTGGCTGCAAAACGGTGTTGACCGCGCATGACTATAAAATCGTCTGTCCTGCCTATTCCATGCTGCGCGACGGTAAAGTGTGTGATTCCTGTATTACCGGGACGGTTTTCAATGCCTTCAGGTATCGTTGCCAGGAAGGCTCTGCTTCAAAAAGCCTCCTGCTCTCTTTAGAGGCGACCTGGCAGTATATTGCGCAAAATTACCAGGCGCTGGATGTGATCGTTTCGCCGAGCGTCTTTTTACGCGGTGTATTGTTGCGTACGCTGCCGAATTCGCGCATTGATGTCATCGTCAATGGCGTTGATGACAGCCGTCCTCTGGGTGAGGTAAGCGATGCGGGCTATATGCTGTACTTCGGTCGCCTGAGCCGTGAAAAGGGCGTGGCAACGTTATTGGCGGCGCATGAGAAAATGCAGAACAAAGCGCCGCTGAAAATTGTGGGGCACGGTCCACTGCACGATGAATTAGTCGCCCAATACCCGGACGTTGAGTTTTTAGGTTATGTGCAACAAGGGGAAGCTCTCGATAACCTTATTAAGCATGCACGGGCAGTGATCCTTCCTTCAGAATGCTATGAAAACTGTTCGATGGCGATATTAGAGGCGATGTCCTTAGGCAAGCCGGTGATCGGATCGCGCATCGGCGGTATCCCGGAACAAATTCGTGACGGAATCGAAGGGATTTTATTCGAACCTGGCAATGCGCAGGAGTTAGCAAATGCGCTGGATGCACTGGCCGACTCGCCAGAGAAGGCGCGGGTCATGGGCTTACAGGGTCGTGCGCGATTGAGTGAAAAATATGCGCTGAGTAAACATATGGATACTCTACTGGCGCTCTATAAAGAACTGCTGAGCAGGCCATAGTATGAGTAAAAAAATAACGGTTTTTGGTACGCGTGGTATTCCCGATGTATTGGGCGGGGTGGAGACACACTGTCAGAATCTATATCCTGCCATTAAGCAGCAGTTGGACGTTGATATTTGCGTGATTGCACGCTCGCCGTATGTAAATTACAAACGATCGTTATATAAGAAAGTTGAAACCTACGCGCTGTGGGCACCAAAAAAGCGCTCGCTGGAAGCGATTGTCCATTCCGTTTTAGCGGCATTTAGGACAAGTATCGACCATTCAGATATTGTGCATGTCCATGCTATCGGACCTGGGCTTGTGATCCCATTATTACGCATGTTAGGGAAGAAGGTGGTTTTCACCCACCATGGACCTGATTACGATCGTCAAAAATGGGGATTCGTTGCCAAAAAAATATTGCTGCTGGGTGAGCGTTGGGCAGTGAGATATGCCAACGAAGTGATTGTGATTTCTGAGGTTATTAATCAACTGATCCAGAAAAAACACGCTCGCTATGATGCGCATTTAATTCACAATGGCGTCAACGAGCCGCGGTCGTTATCTGTGCTGACCATCGACAATACGCTCTCCCGCTTTGGGCTGCAGCCGAAAAACTACCTCGTGGTGGTTGGGCGATTTGTGGAAGAAAAAGGGATGCATGATGCCATCGCCGCCTATCAGCGCAGCGGTTTAACTATGCCGTTAGTGTTAATTGGCGATGCGGATCATCCGACCGAATACAGCATTCGCCTCAAAAAGCTTGCCGCGGACACGCCTGGCGTTGTGATGACGGGGTTCTTGCGTGGTGATGAGCTTCAGGCGGTGTTTTCCCAGGCACAGCTGTTTGTGATGCCTTCATACCATGAAGGATTGCCCATTGCGCTGCTGGAAGCAATGTCATTTTCTCTTCCTGCCGTCGTCAGTGATATTCCGGCTAACCTCGAAGTTCAACTGCCGTCCGAGGCCTATTTTAAGGTGGGGGATGTGACCAGCCTGGCCGAAAAACTAACCGAGTGGGCGGCAACCAATAGCGTGGACTATCGTGTATATTTGCAAAACTATAACTGGCATGAAATCGCCAAAAAGACGATTAACGTCTATCACTCAATTGATAAAGATATAGGTTAATTTTGACCAGTCCTCAAAATCGTCCTCCCGTCATCGAACGATTTTATGCTCACCTTGACGAGCCGATTGCGCAAGGGTTGACTCCTGAACAAAAAGAAGGGGTGGAAAAAGCGATCCTGGCCTCGACTCTGACTTCGCGGCATCAGATCGATATTCGCCGAAGCTTTCCCTTTTTCAGTAAACGCTATTATCTGGTTTTTTTGTTTGGCAGAGATTTGCGTCGGCAGCATCGTCAGGAATCGACCCTGTCGAGAATATTGCTCACTTTTTTGCTGCTGATAGCCGTGTTGTTCGTTACCTGCTGCGTATTGCTGACGCTGTATATGATCAAATCAGCATTAGGTATTGATGTGTTCCAAAATTTTCATGTGGGTATATGGGACTGGTGGTTAAGTCTGAAAAACCGCTAGCGTAAACAAACCTGTGGAGGGCGTCACTGCGATGAAGTGTAAATGGGTTTCTGCGCTGTTGTTGATGTCCTTTCCGTTGGCGGTTATGTCCGCATTAACGACCGTAACCCCCAAAGCATTAACGGGCCCGCTAACCAATCCGGGGATTGGCGTGGCAAGTTTTCATCAGGGGTACGGTGAAACGCTGGGTCTGGCGGATTATCCCAATACCGGATTTGAATACGAGCGATTTTACTGGCGAGAGCTGGAGCCTGTTGAAGGTCAGTATAATTTTGCGCTGGTGGATGATGCCTTCAAATACGCGGTAGCGCATCGTCCCGCGATGAATGTCGGGCTGCGGTTTATGGTGCTTGCCGATCCGGGGGATGGCACCAAAATTCCCGATTGGCTGATTAAAAAAGGCGTGAAAGGCAGCTGGACGCCCGATAATAAAACATTTATTCCGGATTTAAGCGACCCGCTGTTTATTGAGTACAGCCAGCGTCTGCTGAACGCATTCGGAAAACGCTACGACGGTAATGAGAATCTCGCTTTTGTGGATATCGGCATGGTGGGGGCCTGGGGGGAATGGCATAACAGCAATTTCCCTGATCTGAAACCACTGTTGGAGCAGTACACCACCGCGCAGTTAGACCCCTACGTCGCAATGCACTTTTCTGCCTTCCCTTCGACGCCGAAAATAATGTTGATGAGCGGTGGGCAAAGCCTGGCGAATGCGGTGGCGCGAGGGGCTGGATGGCGGGCGGATTGCTGGGGTGACCTGCGCGTATTTTCGGACTCCTGGAGCCATATGGCCGATGATTACCCGCAGCGATTACTGGCAGCACAGCAGAGCTATTCGGGGTTTAACGATGCCTGGAAACGTGCGCCGGTCAGTCTGGAAATCTGTTCATATATGCAGGACTGGAAGAACACCTTCCACTATACGCGTGCCGAAGTGCAGGGCATTTTTGACTGGGCGGTCAAGCAGCACGCCAGCACGATCAACCTGAAATCGAGAGCGATACCCAGCGATTATCGACCGATTGTTGATGATGCGCTGACCAAACTGGGCTATCGGTTTCGCTTAGCGTCTCTGAGCCATGAGTCTGTGTGGGACGGCGGACAAACGTTGAGGTTGAACAGTACCTGGTATAACGAAGGTATCGCACCGATTTATCTGCCCTACACGCTGGCATTTCGTGTGGTGGATAGCGCCAATAAGGTGGTGGCGCAGGGGAATGCGGCGGATGATATACGACGTTGGCTCCCGGGCGTTTATCAGGTTAGCTACGCATTGCCCATGCCGGGCCGACTGGCGAAAGGGCAATACGCCATTGAGGTTTCGATGCTGGATAAATCCGGGGCGGCAAGAATTAACTTTGCCAACGAAGGAAAGCAGAGCAGCGGCTGGTATCGCGTATCAACGATAACGGCACGCTAACCCGTCATGGCAACGAGCCTGAGGCTAAGGCTCGTTGCCGGGTACATCAGATGTTATAACCATTCGGGTTGTTTTTTTGCCAGTTCCAGGTGTCACGCATCATTTCATCAAGGTTGTAGATGGCCTTCCAACCTAACTCTTTGTATGCCAGTGACGGGTCAGACCAACATTCGGCAATGTCGCCGGGCCTTCTGTCGACAAACTGATAGCTTATTTTTTTCTGCGCCGCTTTTTCAAACGCCTCAATCAGATTAATCACAGAATAACCGACCCCGGTACCGAGATTAATCACCTTATAGGCAGCGCCTTTATTCTGGCTATCCAGCGCGGCTAAATGGCCGGTCGCCAAATCCATGACGTGGATATAATCACGAACGCCGGTGCCGTCGGGGGTTGGATAGTCATTACCGTACACCGACACGGTTTTCAGCTTACCAATCGCAACCTGGGAGATGTACGGCACCAGGTTATTGGGGATACCGTTGGGATCCTCACCAATCCGACCCGATGGATGGGCGCCTACCGGGTTGAAATAGCGCAGGCAGGTAATGCGGAAATCGGGCTGCGCGCGGGAGAAATCGGCCAGAATCTGTTCGACCATTAATTTAGAGGTACCGTACGGATTGGTGGTTCCCCCCGTACGCGATTGCTCGCTCAGCGGCACGCTTTCCGGATTACCGTATACCGTAGCTGATGAGCTAAAAATGAATCGATTAACGCCTGCGGCCAGCATCTCATCCAGTAAAACCAGCGTTCCAGTGACGTTGTTTTCGTAGTAAGCAAGGGGTTCTTTTATCGACTCGGAAACCGATTTGAGGCCCGCAAAATGAATGACATCGGTGATGTTATGGTTGGCGAAAATGTTTTTTAATGCCTGCCTGTCGAGAACATCAGCGATATAGACAATGGGTTCCCTTCCTGTGAGTTCCGCGACCCTGTCCAGCGAGATTCGGCTGGCGTTTGCCAGATTATCGATGACAACGACATCATCGCCTCTTTCCAGTAGCGTTAAAACAGTATGTGAACCAATATAACCTGCACCACCAGTGACAAGAATAGCCATATGGACTCCAGAAAATGCGATGAAAATGGGCATTGATTCACGTCACTATCATAGAAAACGCTATTGGTGACGCCTGGCAAGGTAATAATTTCGGTAACTCACCATACACTTGTAAGATATTTTTCTAAGTATAGATAAAAAACTGAACTTGTTTATTTTTGTATCATAGGCAATATAGTTACTTGAGAAATTTAGCGTGTGAACGCCGTCACTGTGGTTGATCGACGAATTGATTTGTTCGATCAGATTCTCATCAAAAGTAGCGTCATTCAGTGTGACTAATTCTTTGATGTAGATAGATTTTCCATATGTTTCAGGTGTGCATTCCTGGGTTAAGAAATACATTTTGTTATCGACAAGATAAGGCGCACCCGCTCCCCGATGATGATGATTGCTCACCTTCAATGCAGGAGTAATTCTCTGCCACTGTCCGTGAAGATGCTCTGCCGAATGAATAATTATTTTATTATCCATGGTGGTCGATATAAGATAGCAGGTCTCATTCATTGAAAGAAAAATGTTATCTGTCACTTCGGTGTCAGAGATTAGAACTTTAATTTTCTTCCAGCGTGTAGGAAACTCTACTGACTGAAACAGTATCACTTCTTTTCTTTCTGATGATTCAGGAATCATGAAGAGCTGATCGTTAATATTGATCAGGAACGGAAATGACAAATGACACATCAGGTCGTCAAAACCTTCAAGTTTCACGTCATCAATTTCAACCAGTTCACGATCAAGAATACGGCATCGGAGCGTGCCTTTCGAGTTGCGAAAGCTAAAAGCTTCATAAAAAACATACAGTTTATCATCTTTTTCAATAAGAAAAGGATCGGCTTGAAACGTATATTCCTTTTTTAACTGCTGTGCAGCGGATTTATTTAATATATCCAGTGTGTTATCTGGGAATTGGTGTGTACCATGATCCTTAATAATCATGATATCCCATGATTCATGATAGAATAACATATTTATTATTCGTTTTAATTTCGCTAGCATTTGCGTCAGCTCCTTTTTATCGCCTGCACCATTATCAGAATTGATATCGCTGCTAGATAATTTTGATAAAACACTCAGGTGAACAGCTGTTTTAACTCTAAATACATGCAATCTGTTGCAATACTGAATGGATGAGCTAAGGCCAATGCAAAAGCAAAACATCAACGGCTATTTAAAAAACTAGCTGCAAGTGCGTTTTTTGTCTATAGCACAAAAGTAGGTAAAAGCTCTCCAGAGCATCCTTGCTCCAGGGGAAAATTTACTCGAAATGCACCTGCGGGTTATCTGCAAGGGAAACATAGGTTTTGCTGTTTTTATCAAGGGTACGGATTTCACCGCTTTCGATGTCATATACCCAGCCGTGCAGACGAAGCGCATTATTTCGCAGCCCAACCGCGACGCAAGGATGCGTTTTAATATTATTGAGCTGTGCGATAACGTTTTCTTCCACCATGGCGTTAACTTTAGCGATTGGGTTATCCCAGGTTTTCTTCTCAACCACGGCTTTCGCGGCATCGGCATAGTGCAACCAGTGAGCCACAGCGGGCATCGGATCCAGAGGCTGGCTATCAGCAATGGCTTTCATCGCGCCGCAGTTGGAGTGTCCGCAGATGACGATATCCGTCACACCAAGTGCGACAACCGCGTATTCAATCGTAGCAGATACGCCACCGGGTTCCGGTCCAAAAGACGGAACGATATTACCGGCGTTGCGGATAACGAAAAGCTGTCCGGGCTCTTGCTGAGTAACGAGTTCTGGCACCAGGCGGCTATCGGAACAGGAGATGAAAAGCGCTTTGGGATTCTGGCTGGATGCCAGGCTGCGAAAGAGTTCCTTACGTTGAGGGAAAATCTCTTTTTGGAAGTTGAGGAAGCCCTCAATGATATGTTGCATAGCAGTGTCTCTTTTCTCTGTTTAAGCAGGTTATGATGAAGATCACACTTTCCAGTTTAACACCAGCCGACAGAACGGAAAAACTTTATAGCAGTTCTGCAACATCTTTGTATAGTTTTGCCCCACCGTGGCGGGGCAAAGAGTGTGATGCGCGCTACGCGTTCTGTCGTTTTTGGTACGCCGCTTTCAGTCGGTTCATCGCTTCTACCAGTACCGAGCGCGGGCACCCAACGTTGAGTCTCATGTGACCCTCTCCGCCGGGGCCATATTGTGCGCCTGGTGACAGACCCAGTTTTGCTTCCTGCACAAAAAATGCGCTTAGCTGTTCATCGCTAAGATTCATTTTTTCCGCGTTCAGGAACAGAAGATACGATGCGCCGCCATACACAATGGAGATTAAGGGACAGTGCTTTTCAATTTCACTTTTAACAAACGCCACATTGTCGGCCAGGTAGGCTAATAATTTTTGGTGCCAGTCGCCACAATGGGTAAAGGCGCTGTAAATGGCCGCCTGCTGTAATGAATGTGTCTCGGCCAGGTAGCAGTTATCCAGGAAACCATAGAACTGATGGCGTAATTCATCATTTTTAATAATGGCAATTCCGCCCTGGATCGCCGCCGTATTGAAGGTTTTACTGATTGAGGTCAGCACGATTGACTGACTCCCTGTCGCTTCGTCTAAAGTAAAAAACGGCAGATGGCGCTTGCCTGGCAGGGTTAAATCACTATGCACTTCATCTGAGAGAATAATGACGCCAGCTTGCTGACAATAGTGACTTACTTTTTCCAGCGTTTCCCGCGACCACACCATACCGCCCGGATTATGCGGCGAAGGGAAAAGAAACATTTTGCACTGCTTGAGTTTTTCGCTGAAATCATGCCAGTCAAATTCGTAATGACCATCTTTCTCAATGAGGCGCGTTTGAATCAAATTCCTGCCGCTGGTATTTACCAGATTAGGGTAGGGGTCATATATTGGCGTACAGGTTAAAATATTATCACCTGGTCGGGTAAACACCATCAGAGAGAGCACAATAGTTTTTATGACGCCGGGAATAAAATGCAACCAGTGTGGCTTTATGTCGACATCATACTGTTGTGCATACCAATGAATAACGGACTCTTTCCATTGCGGATAATCCAGGTTGTAGCCTTGTACTGGCTGCGATACCACTGAACGCAGTGTGCTCATGATTGGCTCTGGCGTCACAAAATCCATATCTGCAATCCACAGCGGTAATACATCGGTGGTGCCGTACATCTGTTGTAATTGACCGTATTTACGGCAATTAACATCCCTTATGACAATATCATCAAACAAAGACATTGCTGACTCCTGGACAGTCTCTGAAAAATAGTTTAAGCAACGCAACAGTGAAGAATATTTCTGTATATCTAATTGATATATTAAATTTACCCTGGTGGTAGCCAATATTTAGCTATTTATTAGCCTATGATTTTTGCTCAACCATATGCTCTGTAGCTTCATTTGGTTCATATTTAGCAATACCAATACCGGTGGCCGCCCACAGCAGGGCAAAGATGATGCCGCTGTAGCAGAGGATTGCCCATGGCAAATAATCAAGCGTCGCCACGCCCAGCATCGTGGCGCAATAAACGCCTGAGGCAGACCAGGGGATAATCGGTTCGACAACGGTTCCGGCATCTTCGGTAGTACGCGAGAGGTTCTTTGTCGCAAGCCCTCGTTTTTTATATTCTTCTTTAAAGGCATCGCCGCACAGCAGCAGTGGCAAGGTTCCATTTGCCGTACAGGCACAGATGGTGAACGTCGTCACAATCGTGGTGGCCACCAGGCGGAATGTGGATTTAACGCCTTTCGTGAGCGCGTTTATGACGGTGTGCAAAGAGCCTGTCGCACTCATTGCGCCGGCAAAGCTGAAGGCGCTGAAGACGGTGACGAAGCTGCTAAACATTGAAATGGCGCCGCCTCGTTCCAGTAAGCGGGAAACATCTGATGACAGTGTTGGCAGGTTATCTCCGGTGAGCATCGCGAGCTTAAAACCGCTAACCACGGATTCGCCAACCGATGATGCGGTAAATTGCTGAAAGGCTAATGCCAGAATCATCGAGACTATTGTGGATAAAAAGAGCATCGGGATTGGCGGTCTTTTTGACAGTGAGCCATACAAAACGATGATCGGTGGCAACAGTAGAAGAATGTTAAAGTGATAAATCTGGCCGATAGCGTTCATCAAGTTGGTGATATTGGCAGGCGCGCTGGATGAGGCATCAATGCCCATGCCCATATAGCTGTATACGACGCAGCAAATAATAAATCCCGGGCCGGTGGTCCACAGCAGATGGCCGATATGCGAGTACAGGTTTACACCGGCAGCCAGCGCCGCCATGTTGGTTGAGTCAGAAACCGGAGAAAGCTTATCACCAAACCAGCAGCCGGAGACAATAGCGCCAGCAGCAATGGGCAGCGAAACATTCAGACCAATCGCTACGCCAATCATGGCGATCCCGACGGTTCCGATGGATCCCCAGGAGGTGCCGGTACAGACTGAGATCAGCGCTCCCAGCATAAATGCTGAAATATAGAAATACTGCGGGTTAATCCACTTCAGACCATAATAAATCATCATTGGAATAGTGCCTGACACCATCCATGCGCCAATTAAGAAACCGATACTGGCGACGATTAATATGACAGGAAGCGCTTCAGATATTTTATTGCAAATAGATTGTAGAATGTCATCCCATGTGTAGCCGTGAGCGATGGCGATAAACGAGGCGGTTGCGGTTCCCACGAGGATCATGGGTTCAGCTCGAATATTGAAGATAAAATATCCGATGCTAATGCCACCCAGCATGACTATCATGGGTAAAACTGACCAAAAGAAAGACAATGGCTTTCTGTTGTTGGCGGTGCAGCTATTTAATTCCATAATTACATCCCAATCGTTAATGGTTGAACACGTCAAATAAATACCTGCTACAGGTCACCCATAACTGAGTAACATAGTTGCCAGAGTTCATGTCTGAACCCTATTTTATTAACTGCTGCAGATTATCTATTTTGACCTGCTATTCTGATGCTTATATTTTGGTTGTAAGGTAAGAGTGAGTTTGACGAATAAATTACCCCTCGGCATAAGGTGAATGATTTCGGCGCTGTTGGCTCAGTTTGCGATACTGCTGCGGCGGCATGCCGACGTATTTATGAAATGAGCTATAAAAACGGCTGCTGGATCGGAAACCTGCAATTGTAGCGATATCCAGAATTGTTTTATCCGTATCGCTGAGCAAAGCCCGCACATGGTTGATGCGCATTGCGGTAATATACTGTTTCATGGTTAGTTGCATCACGCGATGAAAAATGCCCATCGCATAATTTGGGTTGAGCTTAACGTGTTCGGCAATTGCATCGACCGTAAGCTGTTTGTCGCAGTTTGCGGCAATAAACTCCAGCATCTGGCTGACGTAAAACTGTGAATGCCGTGAAATACTGTTTTTCTGGGTGCGCGATGTTTTGTTACCCAGCACTGGCCGCCAGCCAGCGAGGCTAAATCGCTTGAGCATCAGGGCAATCTCATCAATGGCTAATTGACGAATTTGCTCATTGTCGCTGTTGAGTTCAATCTGCCAACGCTGCACTTCAAAAGCGCTCAACTGCTGCGAGGCAAGCGACGTAATCACCATCCCATGCGTCACGTGGTTAATCAGTTCCCTGTCCAGCGGCCAGGACAAAAACAGATGCATCGGTAAGTTGAAGATGGCCATCTGTTTACAGTGCCCGGCATCCGTCAGCTGATGGGGTGTGCAGGCCCAGAACAGCGTGATAAAGCCCTGTTTGCTTTTCACCACTTCGTCATTGAAAAGGTACTCCACATCGCCATCAAACGGCACATTCACTTCAACCTGACCGTGCCAGTGGCTGTAGGTCATGGCCAGCGGAGCCCGCAGCTCGACGTCCATCCGCTGATACTCTGAGTAGAGCGCCAGCGGACTTCGCGACTTTTTTTCATAGCTGCGACACATATGTGGGTCGAGCGGCAGCTGCGGGGTACTTTTTGCCATTATGGGTGGGTTCCTGAATAGTGAATCTGACCATGGGTAGCGCCAAAGCATGAACATAGCTTAACCGAAAAAAAACGCCGTTTTCTCTCCATTTTCGCGAAGTTATTCCCAAAAACTCAGATCCTGTGCCTGTCGCTTGCCGATCTGAGTTAACGGGAATGGCGGTTTTTAATTTTAAAAACGGTCAATCAAAGCTGCTCACTTTGCAAAGCGACAGCGTTTTTCTGCCAATAAATCGGATTCATAGCGATAGCCAATATTCACGCAATACCATACATTTTGTATGTATCCATATCTTAAGGAATCATCATGTCCAGGCTCCGTACTTTAGCAACGGCTTTAGTTGCCGTTGCCGCGATGTCGATGTGCGCTATCCCCGTTTCGGCTAACCCCGGTAATGGCAACGGAAATGGTAATAGCGGCAACCATGGTAATAGTGGGAATAAGGGTAATAGCAGTCATAGCCAGAAAGGAAACCCAGGCCCAAAAAACAACTCGCAATCGGAACAGCGTAAAAATTATGGCAAGCCGGACCATGTTGATAGTGATATTAGCTATAACATGGCCAGGCAGTATGCCGTCAGATATGGTTTGACGGGATATAAGTCACTGCCTCCGGGCATCGCCAAAAATCTGGCGCGAGGAAAACCACTTCCTCCGGGGATCGCTAAGAAAAGTGTCCCATCCTCGATGCTGAATCAACTGCCGTATTACCCAGGTTATGAATGGCAGGTTGTTGGCGACAATCTGGTGTTGATTGCACTGAGCACGGCAATTGTCACCGCGGTTATCAATGGTGTGTTTGATTAAGTATCCCTGTACTTAATTTGCTCTGTTATACACACCACAAGCCCGCGCTACGCGGGCTTAATTGTTAAAAAAGTGGGGCTCACAAACCATACAGTTTTATTTTTCGATAGAGCGTGGCAATACTGACTCCCAGTTCTGATGCAGCCTGTTTTTTGCCCTCCACGCTTGAACCAAATCGCTGAATGGCATTTTCGATGGCGTCCCTTTCCGCTTGTTTTCCTTGGATCGCCAGCTGTCGGGGTTGTGCGGTCATCGTGGTTTTCCTGCTGTCAGCCGGGGAGAGTAAATAAGGGGGCAGATGGCTGGCGTTGATCCCGGCGGCTTCTCCGCGCATCACAAAAATGTATTCGATGACGTTGCGTAATTCACGAATGTTCCCCGGCCAGTGCCAGGCATAAAGGCGATTAATAACGTCATCGGGCAGTTTTTGCGGTGCACGTTGGTAACTGACCGAAAACTCATCGGCAAAGTATTGTGCGAGGACGGCGATATCAGCCCTGCGTTCACGCAGGGAAGGAAGCACCAGAGGGACGACATTCAGGCGATAGAAAAGGTCTTCGCGAAACTGATTATTCTCCACCATCGCGCTAATATTTTTGTTGGTCGCGGCAATAATGCGCACATCAATATTAATGATGTTATTAGAACCCACGCGGGTGATCGCTTTTTCCTGCAACACCCTGAGCAGCTTGGCCTGCAGGTGCAGCGGCATATCGCCGATCTCATCCAGAAACAGGCTGCCGCCGTTGGCCAGTTCAAATTTCCCCATTCGTCCTTTGGGATCTGCACCGCTAAATGCACCGCGTACATAGCCAAACAGTTCGCTTTCCAGTAGTTGCTCGGGGATTGCCGCGCAGTTGATTGTCACGAAAGGGGCGGCTTTACGGGGGCTGTTTTGGTGAATGGCAAATGCCACGACCTCTTTACCCGAGCCGCTTTCCCCGGTGATGAGCACGCTGGCGTAGCTGTTGGCAATTTTGCTAATGGTGCTTCTGAGCTGCTCCATTGAGGAAGAGTGGCCAATCAGCCGCACCTGCGTGTCAGACTCATAAGGGGATGGAGTAAGGTTACTCAGGTAGTCGTGCGCATCACGAAAGATGACCATCGTTAAGCGATCGTTATCCAGCGAGGAGAGCGAAATTTGTTTGCACAGTACATGGTGTTTCTGGCCTTCAAGCGTCAGCCATGCTTCTTCATCGCCATACAAACTGTCCCCGGTTGTTTCAATGGTCAGCGGTAATCCCTGAACTTCGCGGTTGAGAATGCGATCGGCTGAATGATTGGCATGCCAGATAAGACCATTGCCATCAATTGCTACAACGCCGCGGTCCATGGCATCGATCAGACGCCGAAATGCGCCGAGGGTTTCCTGCGCGCGTAAACGCTCCAGACATTCAAAGACCTTACTGGAGATCATCACCGCGATTTGCTCAATAAAAGTGACAAATTTATCAATCTGGCTCAATAACGCGTCACGCTGCGCCTGGGTTGAGCAAATAATTCCGATCACGCCAATCACACGATTGTTGAGAAAAATTGGTGCGTTCAAATCCAGCATTTCAGAACAGTAGTGGTGTTTTTCACATAACTGACACAGCGGATGTTCGCCGGGGTTTTTGATAAGAACCGTTTCTCGGACCTGCAAAACGTGGTGGTAGATGTAGCCATTTTTTGCCACGTTTTCATTGAGCATATGTCGGTATTTACCGGTGCCAGCGATGCGCATTAAGGATTCATCGATGATTTCAACATCCGTTCCGGTTATGCCAGAAATAGCGTCGGCATAATTGCAGATATCATCCTGGATATTGCTGAGTACTGAAATCATGGTACTTCTCCGGCAGTGAGTGGCATTTCTCAAGGGAGATGATAAATATGCGAAGCAATGCAAAAATGATTTGCGAAGAATCAATCTACCGCTCTGTTTTTGGATGTTTTTTTTATTTTATCTTCCGCGATCACACTATTTATCAATTGTGAGAATTTATCAAGCGAGGCGATAAACTAACGCTGTGGTATTTTTCAGCGCCCATCTCGGTTTCTTTTTAATTATTTGAAAATAAAGACTTTGTTAAAATATTTATAAGGTTTTACTCGATTAATAAAAAACTGGTAAGCATTTTGCTCTATTGGCAATACCGATAGCGTAAATATCTCTGTATACGTCTATTACAGGGAGTGAAATACCAGAACAATGAGGTTTTATGATGCAGGAAAACTTATCATTTTTTATCAACCAGACACCGTTTACTGAACATCCAAACGCGCCGCTGGCACCGTTTAGTCGCCAGGAGCTGGTAAAAGCGTTGAATTTTCATCGGTCTATTCCGGGTTATGCGCCGACGCCGTTATATACGCTGCCGGCTCTTGCACAAAAGCTGGGTGTTAAAAATATCTATCTCAAGGATGAGTCTCAGCGTTTTGGCCTGAAAGCCTTCAAAGCGTTAGGCGGCTCCTATGCGATGGCGTGCCATATCGCGGAATTAATCGGCAAGGATATCAGTGAACTGCCGTTTAACGTGATGACCAGCGAAGAGGTACGCCGCGATCTCCAAACCGTCACGTTTGCCACCACCACCGATGGCAACCACGGTCGCGGTGTGGCGTGGATGGCGCGCCAGCTGAAGCAAAACGCCGTGGTTTATATGCCGAAGGGCTCTTCGCAGCAGCGTTTGACCTCCATCCGTAATGAAGGCGCTACCGCTGAAATCGTCGATATGAACTATGACGATGCGGTTCGCATGACCGCGGAACAAGCACAAAAGCATGGCTGGATTGTGGTGCAGGATACCGCCTGGGAAGGGTATGAAAAAATCCCGCAGTGGATTATGCAGGGCTACGGCACGCTGATGCTGGAGGCGATAGACCAACTGCATCAGGTTGCGCCGACGCATATTTTTGTTCAGGCAGGCGTTGGCTCGTTTGCCGGAATGGTGCAGGGAATGGTGACGGCAGCCTGGGGTGCACACCGCCCGAAAGTGATCGTCGCTGAAGCGTTAATTGCCGATTGTCTTTACCGCTCTGCCCGTTCTAAAGAGGGGGATGCAATTGCGGTGGGCGGCGATTTGCAAACCGTGATGGCTG
Source organism: Citrobacter braakii (assembly GCF_002075345.1). Classification (GTDB taxonomy): domain Bacteria; phylum Pseudomonadota; class Gammaproteobacteria; order Enterobacterales; family Enterobacteriaceae; genus Citrobacter; species Citrobacter braakii. The sequence goes on along the minus strand of NZ_NAEW01000004.1, from coordinate 53,998 downwards.
GTCTCGCCTGCGGTGAGGCGAACAGCATCGGCTGGAAACTGCTACGTGATTATGCCAACGCATTTGCCTCCTGCCCTGATGAAGTCGCAGCGCTGGGCATGCGCATGCTGGGTAATCCGTTGGCGGGCGATCCGCAGATCGTATCTGGTGAGTCCGGCGCGGTCACTTCCGGTCTGCTGGCGCTGCTGATGACCTCACCTGAACTGGCGCAAACGCGTGAACAACTGGGGCTGGATGCGCATTCCCGCGTGCTGTTGGTCAGTACCGAAGGCGACACCGACCCACAACAATATCTGGATATTGTCTGGGGCGGTCAGTACCCGGGCATCAAATAACACATTTCCTGATTGAGAGAAATAACGGAGAAACCCATGTTATCTGCAAAACGTATTGATGAAGTTATTAAAAACTGTCAGGCGCTGATCCAACAAAAAAGTTATTCCGGTCAGGAAGGGGAAGTGGTTAATGCCATAAAAAAAATGATGCAGCATTACCAGTTCGATGACATCCACGTTGATAAGTACGGCAACATTGTGGGCGGCATTGTAGGCAATCAGCCGGGGAAAACGCTGGTTCTCGATGGACATATCGATACCGTGCCGGTCAACGAAGAGAAGTGGAGCCGCAACCCGTACGGCGGCGATATCGACGATGGCAAAATTTATGGTCGCGGTACAACCGATATGAAAGGTGCCGTGGCGGCGATGATTTCCGCCGTGGGTTTTTTCGGCCAGGACAATCAGCGTAATTTTGCCGGCAAAATCTACGTTGCCTGCATCGTGCATGAGGAGTGCTTTGAAGGTATTGCTGCCCGGCTGGTCAGCGAGCGCTATAAGCCGGACTACGTGATCATCGGTGAAGCTTCCGAGTTAAACCTGAAAATTGGTCAGCGTGGCCGCGCTGAAATTGTGGTCGAAACGTTTGGTAAACCCGCGCATTCCGCCAACCCGCAGGCAGGCATTAACGCGGTGTACAAAATGGCGCAATTGATCGACAAAATTCGCACAATCACTCCGCCCACGCACCCGGTACTGGGGCCTGGCATTCTGGAGCTTACCGACATTAAATCTTCGCCATACCCGGGAGCTTCGGTAGTGCCGGATTATTGTCGCGCAACCTACGATCGTCGTTTGCTGGTGGGTGAAACCAAAGAAAGTGTTATTGCCCCACTGGAAAATGCGCTTGCGGAACTTACCGCACAGGATCCGCAGTTTAAGGCCCGTGTCTCCTACGCGGTAGGTCAGGAGTCTTGCTATACCGGTGCCACGATTGAGGGCGAGCGCTTCTTCCCGGGCTGGGTGTATGACGAGTCTGACGAATTCGTGCAGGCCGCTCTGGCTGGCGTTCGCGAGGCCGGGTTTAATCCAACCATCACACAGTACTCATTTTGCACCAACGGCAGCCACTATGCGGGCGAAGCGGGAATTAAAACTATCGGCTTCGGACCTTCACGTGAAAACCTGGCCCACACCATCGATGAATATATCGAGATTGATCAGTTAACCGGCTCGGCCAGCGGCTATTACAGCATCATTCAGACACTCTATCGCCAATAAAAAGAAAGATAACAACCTCTTACCTTACAAGTGGTGTCGTGAAGCGACACCGCTATGGAGAATAACGATGAAAACCATTTTCAAAAACGGAAATGTAATCGATGGGACGGGCAGCAAAGGCAGAATTGCCGATGTGATGGTTGACGAAGGACGCATTGTCGCAATCGGACAAATTGACGTTGGCGTTAATGAGCAGGTTATTGACGCAACGGGAAAAATTATTTGTCCTGGTTTTATTGATACCCATACGCACTCTGACCTGTCGGCCATTATTAACCCCGCGCTGTCGGCAAAAATTCGTCAGGGTATTACCACCGAGCTGTTAGGGCAGGATGGTGTCGCCCTGGCGCCGTTGCCTGAAGAATATATTCCGGCCTGGCGTAAAAATATCGCCGGACTGGATGGCGATACCGACAAAATAGACTGGAAATATAAAAACACAGACGGCTACCTCAATCTGCTGGCATCGCGTCATCCGGCGACAAACCTCGCGTATTTAGTTCCGCATGGCAACGTACGCATGGAAGCCATGGGCCTGGATGGGCGCCCCTCTACTCGTGAGGATGTGGCGAAGATGTGCGAAATCCTTGAGCGGGAGTTACAAGCGGGGGCGTTTGGTCTTTCCACTGGGCTCATCTACATGCCTTGCGCCTTTGGCGATACCGCCGAAATGATTGAACTGTGCAAAGTGACGGCGAAATATGACGGGATCTTTGTGGTGCATCAGCGCAGTGAAGCAGACGATATTATCAACTCAACGCAGGAACTGATTGATATCGCCACCGCCACCGGTGTCTGGCTGCATATTTCACACATGAAGGTTTGCGGTAAGAAAAACTGGGGGCTGATTGACCAGATGCTGGGCATGTTGGAACAGGCGCAGGAAGAGGGGATTCGTATCTCTTTCGACCAGTATCCGTATGTGGCGGGCAGCACGATGCTCGGCGTGATCCTGCCGCCGTGGGTCCACTCCGGTGGCACTGACAAATTACTTGAGCGGCTGGCCTCGCCTGAACTGCGCGCCAAAATGATCGACGATATTCAGCAGGGCATTCCTGGCTGGGATAACTTTATCGATTTTGCCGGGCTGGACCAGATTTTTGTCACCAGCGTGAAAACGACAAAAAACCAGGATGCCGTCGGTCTGAACCTCGTTCAGTTGGGCGAGCTACGCGGAAAAGATCCGTACAACGCCACCTTCGATCTGCTGTTTGAAGAAGAAAACGCCGTTGGGATGGTCGACTTTTACGGTACTGAAGAGCATGTGATTAAGTTCCTTTGCCGTCCTGAGCAAAACGTCTGTACCGACGGTTTAATGGGGGCTGGCAAACCGCATCCGCGCGTGTTTGGCGCATTCCCTCGTGTGCTCGGTAAATATGTGCGTGAAGAGGGATGTCTGAGCTGGGAAGCGGCAATCCGTAAGATGACTGGCAAACCCGCTGAGGTATTAGGCCTGCAGGATCGTGGGCTGCTGAAAGTGGGTTATGCGGCGGATATTGTGATGTTCGATCCTAACACCATTGCCGATAAGGGCACTTTTGTTGAACCCAATCAATATCCGGAAGGGATTGAAATTGTCATGGTTAATGGGCGCATTGCCTTAATCAATGGCACTGAAAGTTATGCCTGTAGCGGTACGGTTATTAGAAAACAATATTAATAAATAACGCTAAACACGCATTGATTTATCGCGACCATTTATGGCCGCGGTAGATCACTACACCCTAAGGACATCACAATGAACCTACAAACGTCTTTACCTTCAGGTAAACCAAAGACCTGGAAAGCAAGGTATACCGTCCTGACATTGATCTGGCTGGCGTGGCTGCTCTCTTTTCTCGACAGAATGGTGATGAGCGTTTCGCTCCCTTATATCGGCAAAGATTTAAATCTGGATACGACCCAACAAGGGTTAATTATTAGCGCCTTTTTTATTGGTTATGCCGCGTTTCAAATTCCCGGCGGTTTACTGGCGGATAAGTTTGGTTCGCGCAAAATCATGGCCATCGGTATTGCCTGGTGGTCTGTTTTCACCAGCTTAACCGGCGCCGTGTTGACGCTGCCGCTAATGCTGGCCGTTCGCTTCTTCTTTGGTGTTGGTGAAGGTTGTTTCCCGTCGGCTTCCTGGAAGATGATATCAACCTATTTCCCGTCGAAAGAACGTGGCCGCGCCACGGCGATTCAGTCAACGGTAAACACCTTAGGCCCGGCGCTGGCGGTAGTGGTAGCCGCAAGTATAATCGGGGCCTTTGGCTGGCACATGGTCTTTATCGTGCTAGGTATTCCGGGTCTGTTTATCGCGGCGGGGATTTACTTATTTACCCGTGACAATCCGAAAGATCACCCCGCAATTACGCAGCAGGATCTGGCGGAACTGGCTGCTGACGAGCAGGGAAGCCTGCAAAACACCAGCGGCATCGCGTTTAAAGACGTCCTCAAAATGCCGGTGCTCTGGCAAATGGCAAGTATCTGGTTTTTGTTTGATATCACCTTCTGGGGCTTTTCAACCTGGCTGCCAAGCTACCTGATCACCGTTCGTGAGTTTTCTCTGGCAAAAACCGGCGTTATGGCGGCCATTCCCTTCCTGTTTGGCGCAGGCGGAACGTTGTTAGGCGGCTATTGCTCAGATAAATTTAAACCCCAGCGTAAAACGTTGTATGTCGTGACCTCCGTTATTGCCGCGGGTTTCCTGTACCTGACCTTCAGCGTGAGCAGTGCAGATATGGCGGTGGTTTATCAGTGTATTTCAGCCCTGTTCATGTTCTTCGCCATGGCGACATTTTGGGGCATTCTGATGGACACCATTCCCAGCAACATCATGGGGCGGGCATCCGGGATCGTTAACTTTGGCGGTCAGATGGCGGGAGTCGTTTCTGCACCTATCATCGGCTGGCTGATTCAAAGCAGTGGTGGAAGTTATAACAGCGCCTTTATCTTTATGATTGCCGCGCTGTTGTGTTCTGCCGTCGTTACGCTGACCGTGAAAAGCTCCCATGCTATTGGGGCGTTGCCCAGTAAAGCCTGATTCATGACTGACTCCTGTGGCTCTGTTGTTTCCTGAGCCACAGGGCGTTTTACTATCAAATCAGCAGGTTTATTATCTTTTTCTCCAGATTTGACCTGGTATAAAAATGATTCTTAGATAGCTATTCTGCATATACACCTTTGCCGTTGTGATGAAAACTCCCCCTGGTTATATGACCCCGGGCATTAAGAATGAATCATAATAAATGAGGGATTTATCCTACACATGTAGGAATATTCCTTTTGGTTGTGTTAATGGTTTGATATTTAGATAGGCTCAAGGTTTAAAATTTGTAAAATACAGTGTTGCATTTATGCCTTATTCTTCGTTTTTATAAAAAACTAATAAATATACGTGTGAATGTGTTAGGATTTACCTGATAACGCCTTATTTTTATAAATTATAATGCTTAAGGCTCGCCTGCTCGATAGCCATCGCCTCTCTTTATTTATCTGGATTCTTATACGCAATGAACGCGATAATCGTTGATGATCACCCATTAGCTCGCATAGCCATCCGCAACTTACTCGATACTAATGGTATTACCGTAACCACCGAGCTCGACAGCGGAGAGCATGTGGTCCAAACCGTTGAGAAAACTAAGCCGGAGCTACTGATTATTGATGTGGATATTCCGGGCATCAGCGGCATCGAAGTGCTGGAGCAACTGCGAAAGCGGCACTATGCTGGTGTAATCATTATCATTTCAGCCAAAAATGAATTTTTTTACGGCAAACGTAGCGCCGAATACGGTGCCAACGGATTTGTGAGTAAAAAAGAGGGTATGAATAATATTCTTGCCGCAATCGAAGCTGCAAAAAATGGGTATAGCTATTTTCCCTTTTCCCTTGAGCATTTTACTGGCTCATCTGTCAGCGAACAGGATAAGCTTGATACGTTGTCGACCCAGGAAATGAGAGTGTTGCGTTATATTCTTAACGGTATGGATTACAGCACTATTGCCAGCAAAATGAACATCAGTAATAAAACGGTAAGCACCTATAAAAGCCGTTTGATGGAGAAATTAGATTGCTCGTCATTAATGGAAATTTATGATTATGCGCAAAGAAATAAAATAGGATAGAGTAATGCTGGAACGCTTGTTTATTTTTTTGATGGTCATATTTACCATCGGGTTTTCTACGGGGGTAAGCTCAGCCCGGCAAGTTGAGCTAAAAAGTAACTATAATACCTCAGTACAACATATCGGCTTGAACAGGGAAGAAACAAACTGGTTAGCGCATAAAAAAACCTTGGTTGTTGGCACCTGGTTACCGGAAGTCTCCCCCATTGTTTATCAAAATAGCGGTGAATATTATCGGGGCGTCAACGCGGATTATCTTGCGCTAATGCAAAAGAATCTCAATATAAAAATTGTTATAAAGCAGTATGATAATGAGCAAGAAGCGCTGACCGCACTTACCAGTAACGATGTAGATACATTGATAACTCAGCTGTCCCGGCGACAAGATGTTGGCGGCCATTTATTGCGCACTTCGGCATTACTGACTACGTGGCCGACGCTTGTGACCTCGCTAAAAAACACCATGCTGCCGCTGACCTCGGAGCATCCGGTTAGCGTCGCGTGTGTGCGAGATTGTCCTTTTCTTGATGTTATCCAGGATGCTTTTCCTGAAGCTAAAGTCTCATTTTACGACGACGAGTATCAGGCCATGGCATCGGTAGTGAACGGTGATAACCAATATTATATTGGGAACAATATCACCAGCAGTCATTGTGTCTCCCGATATTTTTCGCAATCACTGGTTATTACGCACTACTTTGATAAACAAGAGCAATATAATTATTTTGTGGTGAAGGGCGACCAGCCAGTATTAAGAAATATTCTTGATGGTTTCATTACGTCAATCAGTAATGAAATTCATATGCAGGTCATGCAGAACTGGCTGAACCGCGGTAACCTTGCTTTTCTGAATGCGCCTATTCCTTTTACCGATCAGGAAAAAGCGTGGCTGAAGAAGAAACATACTATTCGCATTCTTATCAATCCAGATTATCCGCCTTACACGCTTGTCGATCGCAGCGGTGAGTTACGTGGAATTCTTGGCGATTTGCTGAATATTATTCATCTGCAAACGGGGATTGATTTTGAGCCGGTTTTGGCCAACACCAAAAGTGAACAGACCAAACAAATAAGCGGCGAACGATGGGATATGTATCCCACTATTACCCTGACAAATCAAAATCAGCACAATTCGACCTTTAGCGATCCGCTGATGAATGTGGCGTTTGTGATTATCACTTCCCGCGATGAAACGGCCGACTCGTTACTGAATACACCGATCCGTATTGCGTTGCCCGCCGGACATGTTTTGGAAAGTGACCTGAAACAACGCTACCCGCAGGCCACCTGGGTGGATGCTGATACTGGCAGCGTCGCGATGACTATGCTCAGGGATGGCAAGGTTGACGCGGCAATTGCTACCGAATTGTCGGCAAGGTTCATGGTCGATCATGACTACCAGAAAAACATGCACTTTTTTAGGCTACCAGATATGCCTGGCGCGTCGGTGAGCTTTGCGGTTTCTCCCCACGAGCCCATGTTGAAGTCCGTCATGGATAAAGCGCTGCAGGCGATACCGCCGCGTGAGATTTTGCAGATGACGGAGAAGTGGTCGAAAATTTCTAATACGCAGGTCGATCTCTGGAGTCGGTATAGCAAACAGTTCTATCAACTGGTGGTGTTTGCGCTGTTGCTGATAGCAATTAGCCTGATCTGGGGGATCTCACTCTCCCGTGAGGTAAATAAAAGAAAACAATCACAGAGGCAGTTGGAAGAGCAGCTTCATCTCAAAGAGGCATTGTCTCAAGAACTGGAAACCGAAAAAAATAAAGCGATTGAAGCAACCAAGGCCAAAAGTCGCTTTCTTGCGAGCATGAGCCATGAATTACGTACCCCTGTCAGCTCGATTGTGGGCTTTCTGGAATTACTGTCGAGCTCAGAACTCAGCCCGGCACAACGAAAAGAGGCGATTGCTCTTACCGCAGCGACAGCCCAGTCACTGCTTGGGCTGATCGGTAAGATTCTGGATGTTGATAAGATTGAGTCTGGTAAATATCAGGTTGTTCCTCAATGGACGGATCTCTCGCAGCTCATTGAATTGCAGTGTCACTCTTTTGATGCCTTAGCCAGACAGAAAGGCGTTACGCTTGCTTGCGTAAGCCAGTTGCCGGCAAACGAGCGGGTGTTTGTCGATCAACAAGCTTTGCGGCAAATTCTCACCAACCTGGTGGGCAATGCGCTGAAGTTTACCGAGCAGGGTAGCATTCATGTGACGGCCCGTTTAACACCTGACGGGGAGAATCACGGTACCCTGACCATCGCCATTAGCGATACCGGTTGCGGGATTAGCGAAGAGGAGCAGGCCGGGCTGTTTCGTCGCTACGCTCAGGGGCGCTGTGGGCGTCAACAAACGGGGTCTGGTCTGGGATTATTTATCTGCAAAGAACTGGTGACGCTGATGGGCGGTACGCTGGAGTTGATGAGCGTCCCGGCGCAAGGAACCACGTTTACCATAACGCTGCCGGTTGAGACAGCTCGCCAGTCAATTGTACCGGATAGCAACACGCCGGGGGCGCTGTTGCCGCTGCCGTGTCTGTCTATTTTGATAGCAGATGACAACCCGACCAATCGCCTGCTGCTTAAGCGACAGTTGAACGCCATTGGTTACAGCGTGGATGAAGCGTGTGATGGTGAGGAAGCCGAAGCCAAACTGGCTAAAAAATCATACGACCTGTTGATAACCGATGTGAATATGCCGAAGAAGGACGGGTTTGATCTTGCGGCTTCGTTACGTCGTCAGCAGCCTCATTTACAAATATGGGGACTGACGGCCAGCGCGCTCCCACAGTCACGCGACAGGTGTCTGCAAAACGGCATGAATTTGTGTCTGTTTAAGCCTGTGTCGATTCAGACACTGACGCATGAATTAAGCAAAATCGAAACCGGTTATTCGTCTCCTTGTGCAATCCGGCATTTGAAATTCAATGTCTTGACGGAAAATACCGGCGGCGATCGCGCATTAATGAACGAGATACTCGAAACATTCCGCGAGGCAACGTTTAGCGATTTACAGGCGGCCGAGAAAGCCGTTGAGCAAGACGAACCCCAGCTGTTTTTGCGAGCCCTTCACCGGTTGCATGGTTCGGCGCAAATTCTGGGCATTACTGCTCTTCAGACGCTATGCGAACCTTTTGAATCGATGCGACATGACGATCTTCCTCTGGCAGTACGCCAGGAAGCATTACAGAAGATTGTTGCCGTCATGCGGGAAATTGAGATTGAGATTAACAGTCTGATTAGCCATTAACCCCCCTGATCGGGTTGCCGTAGCAACCCGATCAGGAGAGAAAGTCCTGGTTCAACACTACGTAGTGCTGAGTATTACTGGCCTGCGCCCAGCATCTCGCTATCGATCACAATGCCTTCTTCAGCACCCTTTAACACAAGGTTTGCTTCATAGTATTTACCTGAAGACAGCAGTTTTTGAGCGCTGGCAACGGCTTTACGCGTCTGATTCAGGGGCATCAGGTATTGGGTCTGAAGCACGCTGATACCCGCCAGTTGCAAGGTATCCACAGCACCTTTCCAGTCGCCTTTAGCCATTTTGCCATTCGCTGTATTGATAGCAGATTCTTTAGCTGGGGTGGCAATATAGTCTTCTGACAGCGCAATCGTAGCGTTAATAATCACGTACTGATCGTCAATCATCTTGGCTTTAGGCGCAGCTTTTACAAATTTCGCCCAGTCGTGGCTGTCACCTGCAAGCAGGGAAGCGGCGTCATCGGTTAATTTTTTAGCACTGTCAGGCTGTCCATGAAACAGGGCCAGACGGGCAAGCTGAATATCACGCATCGCGTTTGCACCTTGTACTGCGACCTGCATAATATCGGCAGCTTCTTTTTGTACATTGGCGGTAGCAGTTTGTGCCGGCGTGGTAGTGGTAGCAGCCAGTACCGGGGCTGAGCCCATCATGGTTGCAAGCAGACCTGCAAGAATAATCTTTTTCATTACTTTCTCCTGAATAAATTTGGTATATCTCACCAAACGAAATAAGCATATTAAATAACTTCGAAGAGTGGAATCAGAGCCAGGATAGAATAATGAGCGTTTAATCTTACAGGTGTCAGACGTCTGACGCGTGTAGGATTATACGGATAATGACATTCCTTTATTCTTATATACGAATTCGGAGTGAAAGTCTTATCATCCCATTGTAAGTGATATGTATTAAGTGAATATTACTCTTTTATTAGTAGGTTACATTGCGTTTCTATGTAACGGAGGATGTATGTTTGTTTTTAATCAGCGTAGCCTGAAAGCATTTAATGAAAAAACACTATTTCATTATAAAAGACACGCCACAATCATGGCCGTGCTGTTGTTGGTTTGTGGCATCTGCTGCTTAATCTATCCAATCGCTGCAGGTGTTTACTTGAGCTATGCAACAGGTTTTATGTTCCTGGTGTGCGGCTTCTATTCTATTTACAGCCTGTTTTCCTCGGGTAAAAAGCAGTTGAAAGCCAAATTTACCTATGCCTTTTTTGCTATCGCATGGTTGCTGCTGGGATACTGTTTCCTCGAAAATCCTGTGATAGGTATGAATTCATTGGCAATGGTTTTTTGCTGCCTGTTTATTCTTGGCGGGATTTTTCGTGTTGCTTCCGGCGTCAAAATGTTCCGCAGTCCGGGCTATGGATGGAATATTTTTATCGGTATTTTTGACCTGCTTATTGCAGCCGTATGGCTGAATATGGATCCCGACCGTTCTTATGTGTTTACCTCCATCTTTATAGGCGTTGAGATGATTTTTAGCTCTTTGGCTTTTATCAGTCTGCGCAGAAATGCGTCGTTGGTACAAACTGAAAAACTCGCCGATAAAAATTAATGCTACTTCTGGAGCGCATTGTGAATATTAAATTGATTGTCTCTACAGCTATTCTTATGGCCTCTGTTATGGCGCCGATGAGCCGTGCTTTTGCTACACAGGCAACGGAAGCGGCGCCACAAGATATGACCTGTAAAGAATTCGTTGATATGAGTCGGCAATACATGACAGCAATTGCCTTTGTGATTGTTAATAAAAATTCGGATTTTAAAGGCGATGATTATGTTCCCCTGCATGAGGTGGAAACTGTCGCTGTACCCAAGATGATTAAAATGTGTCATCGACACCCTGATACTAAATTGGGCGAGCTGGCCGTAAATCTGAAGGGTTCCGGTCTGCACTATTGATTACCCGTTTTGATAGCCTGGCATGAGTCAGAATTGACAACCTCTGTACCTACCTTAGTTGTTACCCTACAAGAAAAAATCCACGTAATGTTTACCCTGCTATCCACGAGAAATTCGCTGGATAACAGGGCCCGCTAACAACCGTAGACCTGATAAGCGAAGCGCCACCGGGTATTGATTACCCGCAGAGCAGAGGGACTCAAGTGTGGTGGAGAATGCCACTCTTAACGTAGTCACAGTATCGTCGCTGTAATGAAATGAAGAACTTAAGGTGAACGGAACCCTTTCTCTGAGAGAGCATTGAGAATCCCTGGGATTTAATAAACTTATCCCAGGGATAATCACGTACGAGGGCAGGGTATCAGCGCCGTGTTTTGAATCGCGCCAGCATGTTTTCTACGAGAACAAAGAACAGCGGAACAAAGTAGATCGCCAGCACTGTCGCGGCCAGCATCCCACCAATAACACCCGTACCGACGGCATTTTGCGCACCAGAGCCCGCGCCGTTGCTTATTGCCAGAGGGATAACCCCTAAGATAAAGGCCAGTGACGTCATCAAAATAGGGCGTAAGCGCATTTGCGCGGCCTCTACTGCGGCTTCAAGCGGCGTTTTTCCTTCCTTTTGCATGATCTCGACGGCGAACTCGACGATCAGAATGGCGTTTTTAGCCGAGAGCCCCATGGTGGTGAGCAGGCCTACCTGGAAGTAAACATCATTGCTCAGGCCGCGCAAGTCGGTCGCCAGCAAAGCGCCGACCACCCCGATTGGCACAACCAGCATTACCGAGAACGGTATCGACCAGCTTTCATACAGTGCCGCCAGTGCCAGAAACACGACGATCAGCGAAATGCCGTACAGCATTGGTGCCTGGTTTGTGGACAGCGCCTCCTGATAAGACAGACCGGTCCAGGCATAGCCGACGCCCGCAGGCAGTTTATTTATCAGCGATGCCATAAATTTCATCGCATCGCCGCTGCTTTTCCCTTCGACCGGCTGGCCCAGAATTTCCATTGCAGGCTGACCGTTGTAGCGTTCAAGGCGGGGAGAACCGTAGGTCCATTCGGTGGATGAGTAGGCCGAAAGCGGCGTCATAGCGCCGGAGGCATTACGTACGTACCAGTGATTAATATTATCCGGCAACATACGGAACGGCGTATCGGCCTGGACATACACTTTTTTAACGCGTCCCTGATTCAGGAAATCATTGACATAGCGACTACCGAACGCCGTGGAGATGGTCTGATTGATATCCGATAATGCAACGCCCATGGCTTCTGCCTTCGTGGCGTTGACATGAATGCGGAACATCGGTGTATCTTCCAGACCATTCGGGCGCACCCCGTCGACCTCACCGGACGACTGGTTGGCCAGCGCCAGAAGCTCGTTTCGGGCCTGCATCATTTTTTCATGCCCAAGGTTACCGTTATCCAGCAGCTCCATGTCAAAACCTGAAGCCGTTCCCAGTTCTGCAACAGCGGGTAAATTAAACGGATAAACGACGGCATTATTGATGGTGCTTAAGGCCATCATCGCCCGTCGAATAATGGCGGTAACTGAGTTTTCTTCACCAACGCGTTCTGACCACGGTTTCAGGCTGATAAACGCCAGACCGTTGTTTTGCCCCTGGCCGCTAAAACCAAATCCGCCTACGGTGAAAACCGAAGCGACATTTTTCTGTTCTTTCGTCAGGTAGTAATCCGTTATTTCCCCGAGCACTTTGCTGGTGTTCACCATCGTTGAGCCCGAAGGCAATTGCGCGGTGGTCATGAATACCCCCTGGTCTTCTTCAGGCAAAAAGGAGGTCGGGGTACGTAGAAACAGCACAATCATGCCCGCGCCAATCACTAAGTACACGACCATATAACGGCCTGTGCAACGTAGCAGTTTACGGGTGCTGTCCGTGTAGTGCTGAGTACATTTCTCCATGAAGTGATTGAAACGGGTAAACAGAAAATGTGTGTTTGCTTTTTCTCCCTCGTGGGATTTCAACAGCATGGCGCAGAGTGCTGGCGTCAGGCTCATCGCCACAAACACCGACAGCAGCATGGAGGAGATTAAAGTGATAGAAAACTGACGGAAAATTTCACCGGTTGCTCCGCTCATAAATGCCATCGGCATAAATACGGCGGATAACACAACGGCAATACCGACCAGCGCTCTCTGCAACTGGCCCATCGCTTTGTGGGTCGCCGCTTTTGGTGACAAGTGTTCTTCGGCAATAATGCGTTCTACGTTCTCAACCACCACGATGGCATCATCGACTAACAACCCTATCGCCAGCACCATGCCAAACATCGTGAGCGTATTAATCGAAAAACCCGCGATGTCGAGTATCGCAAAGGTGCCAAGGATCACTACCGGAACGGCGATTGTGGGAATAAGCGTTGCGCGGAAACTTTGCAAAAACAGATACATGACGAGGAATACCAGAATGATTGCCTCGATCAAAGTATGAAAAACCCCCTGAATCGAAATCTCGATAAACGGAGTGGTGTCATAGGGATAAACGGTTTTCATGCTGGCCGGAAACCAGGCCGATAATCTGTTCAGCTCTTGTTTGACTGCCTGGGATGTTTCCAGGGCATTCGCGCCAGCGGCAAGTTTAATTGCAATCCCGGCGGCGGGTTTGCCGTTGTAACGTGCAACCGTTGCATAATTTTCCGCACCCAGCTCAATTCGCGCGACATCGCGCAGCAGAACCTGGGAACCATCTTGCTGAACTTTTAGGAAGATCTTGCCAAATTCATCGGTAGTTTGCAGGCGCGTCTGGACGATTATCGACGCATTTAGCTGCTGATCGGCTGACTGAGGCATGCCTCCCAACTGCCCGCCTGATATCTGGTTGTTCTGAACTTTGAGCTGGGTAATGACGTCCTGAGGTGTGAGGTTATACTTGTCGAGCTTTTGCGGATCCAGCCAGATACGCATGGCGTATTGCGAACCGAATAACTGTACGCTCCCCACCCCGGCAGTGCGGCTTATTGGGTCTTTGATGTTTGAAGCCACATAGTCGGCAATATCATATTGGCTCAGGCTGTTATTATCAGAGATAAAGCCGGCGACCATCAAAATATTGCTGCTGGATTTATCAACACTGATCCCTTGCTGCTGTACTTCCTGCGGTAAAGAAGGCATCGCCAGCTGCAGTTTATTCTGTACCTGAACCTGCGCAATATCGGGTGACGTGCCCGTTTTGAAAGTCAGGATAATCGACGCATTACCTGCCGCATCGCTGGTGGATGACATATACATCAGGCCATCAAGACCATTCATATTCTGTTCAATCACCTGAGTCACGGAGTCTTCAACGGTCTTTGCGTCTGCCCCTGGGTAGGCAGCGCTGATGGTAATGGTTGGGGGAGCGATTTGTGGATATTGGGCGATCGGCAGGTTCATTATCGCGATACCGCCCGTAAACATCATGATAATGGCGAGCACCCAGGCGAAAACCGGGCGCTCAATAAAAAAGTTGGCCATGAAGAAAGTGTCCTTAATACCTGAAATATTACTGTTCAGTTCCCGCGTCAGGAGTGGTCAGTTTTGAAGGGAGGACCCGGGCTTTGATTCCCGGACGAATTCTTTGTAATCCGGACACAATGACCCGATCGCCGGGGCGTAATCCTGCGGTCACCAGCCATTGATTGCCAACAGCCTTCACGGCGTTTATTTCGCGCAGTTGCACCACGTTTTGCTGGTCAAGGATCAGTGCGGTGGCTTTTCCTTGTTCGTTATGCGTAATCCCTTGTTGGGGGACCATCAAAACGTTCTGCTGGCTGCCTTCGTCCAGCAACGCCGTGACATACATGCCGGGTAAAATTTCACCTTCAGGATTGGGGAACACGGCGCGCAAAGTCACCGATCCGGTGGTCTCATCGACGGCGGGATCGGAAAACTCAAGCGTACCGGTATGGCGATAGGGTTTGCCGTTTTCCAGCATCAGCTCAACAGGAATTTTGCCTTGTTGCTGGGCAATTTTGCCGTTGGCTTTCTCTTCTTTCAGGCGTAAGAAATCTTGTACTGACTGTGTTAAATCAACATAAATCGGATCCAGCCGCTGAACGGTGACCAGCGCGTTTTCCTGATTTGCGGTGACCAGGGCACCCACGGTTACGGAGGATTTACCGCTGATGCCATCAATCGGTGAGGTGACATTAGCGTAACGAAGGTTGATGGTGGCCTGCTCAAGATCCGCTTTGGCGACGGCGACATTGGCTTCTGCTTCATTAAGCTGTGAGCGTGTCGTGTCGTAGTCCTGGCGGCTGACGTAATTGGATTTTATTAACGCTGACTGCCGATTTAATGTCAGACGCACATTATTGGCCGTCGCCAGTGCCTTTGCCAGCGCGCCTTTGGCTGAATCCAGTCGTGCCTGCAGCGGGGCAGGATCTATTTGATACAGTGACTCTCCTTTGCTGACTTTATCACCTTCAATAAAGTTGCGTTTTATGATGATCCCACCAACCTGAGGGCGGATTTCGGCGATCTCGAATGAAACCGCGCGACCTGGAAGTTCACTTTTAATATTCACTGAAGAGGGCGCTAAGGTAACAACGCCGACCTCGGGCTCCATCGCGGCGGTTTTTACTGCAGGTTTATTATCGCAGGCGGTGATGATGACGCTACTAAAAAATAATGGTATCAACAGTAAGCATTTTCTGTTCATAGTAATCCCTGAATAAATCGTAAACACCAATGTTCTTTTATTACAGGCAGGGTGGGAGAGTTATCGGTAAATAACAAAAGATGCTCAGGCATGAGATGGCTAAAGCCCATTTTTTCGCTCAAGTGTTAGCGGGTAAAATTATATGTAACAGGAAGAATGCGTGCTAAGCGAAGGATCTCATAAAGCAGGATGGCGAAATAAGGTCAACGCGGGGTGATGTGGTGGGCGTTTGTCAGTACCCAACTCCGGAATATATTCGCGCCATCTTACTACAGAGATTATTTCACTAGCTCCGGAGTTACCTGAGTTACTGTATTAGCGTAATAGGGGGCTCCCCACATGGGTTCAGGCCAGAACGCGCCATAGCCGTAATCCCACATATTATAGGTGGTGTTGACTGACTCCGTTAAATGCCAAACCTGAATACCTTGTAAATCAACTTTAACAAAGTTGTACGGGATTTTGTTGATGAATCCTGGTTCATCTCCTTGAATTGTCCCCAAAATAGTAACGAAATGGTTTCTGTAGTTTACCGGATCGAGAAAACCTTTCTGCTGGGCAAGAATACGCCCCTGATAGCTCGCGTCTATTTGCGGTTTAGCATAGTTGTTCAGTGGCAGAACGGCGATTTCCAGTAATGTATCCGTTTTGGTGTTAATCACATTGATGACTTTACCCCCAAAGCGGGCCTGCTGACCGGTATATAATCCCGGTTGGTTATGCACGGAGATAAAGTTTTTTTGTATATCTGGTTGATTATTACCTTTGATATTCTCAGGAATTGAAGCACATGACGCCAGGGTGAAAGCAAGGGCAACAATTATCAACCCTTTTGTTTTTTTCATTTTACTTTCCTGCTAAAAAAAAGACAGGCCTATAGTAACCCTTTGCTCATTATTGTCAGCAAACGTGCCGTTGATTATCTAAAATTAATATTATTGTAGCTTATGGTAATAACAGGCTGTATTTTATCTGGTCGCTGGATAGGGCGAAAGTGTGTGGCGACAGGGAAAGCGATTTACTGTCGCCACACGTGGAGTCAGGTCCAATGCGTTACCGTGCCCTGGTTTAGCCAGGCGGGTAGGCAATCCTGGATTACGGCTCATTACTTATAAAAAAAACCGCGAAAGCGGCTTTTTTTTATTGAATGGCTGGAAGATTACTCGCTGACTTTTTTCTCAACGGAGGCAGCACCTTCTTTGGTCTTATTCCAGCCTTTCTCGGTACCTTCTTTTGTTGCATTCCAACCTTTTTCAGTACCTTCTTTGGTTGTATTCCAGGCTTTTTGTGAGCTTTCACTCACTTTACTGCTCAGGTCATCTTGTTTACCTTCAGCAGCATGTTTTGCTTTTAACTGTTGCTCTTCGCCCTGATTCTGCGCCTGATGCAGTTTTTCTTTTGCGGTATTAGCATTTTCGTGTGCGGCAGCTACATCATTATCAGTTGCGTGTGTCGTCGCGGCAATAACGGGAGAAGCCAGCAGAATTGCAGATAATGCGATAATTGTCTTTTTCATAATATCCTCGCTTAGCGTTATAAGTTATTAGCGTGATTAAGCATGGCACACGAACGAAGCGCTGGCTTTAGGAAAAAACTGTAAGTGCTGATGACGGTATTTATCCATTTTGTGCAGCTGTGAGCGATCAATATGGTAATTTTGTGGTGGGTCAAAAAGCCGCATTCAGTGTTAGGTTAAATAATAATTAATTGTCGTTATTAAGCATGGATATATTAAGTATATGTAAGTCTCCCTGCAAAACGAACCATCAACTTTTAGAGAGTCTCTTGCACTCCAACTTCCGCTTCTGGCTGTGAGTTCAACCGATGGACGCAACACACTTATTGAACCGCTCTGCGGGTGATTCAAGTCTAGCGTTTTTCTCAGCCTCTCGTTGAGTTGTCTGGCAACACTGTTAAGTCTTTGCTGGCTCTGAACCGATAAGTCAGTTCCTTTTGGAAAATATTGTCTGAGCAATCTGTTCGTATTTTCATTTGAGCCACGTTGTCGGGTTTCCATAGTTTTAGGCACCTCAAAAACAATAATGCTTTATTAGGTGCCTAACAAGGTGCCTAAAAGGATCGGATTTAATTAGTTGGCATCAGACTTCGCGGGACAAATTGAGGGCACAAAAAAGCCCGCAGGGCTTGCGCCGTGCGGGCTCTTAGGACTTCATCGGATGACTCTGGTAATCACCGATGGAGAATTTTGGTGGGCTGGCGGGAGTTGAACTCGCGTCCGAAAGGCATTTAACTCATTGAAAATAAACAATTCTGTCACTGTAACAGGCATCAAGTGCATTTTACGTGCATATTGAGGTCTGTCTAACGTCCTGATTCTGTCCAACATTTTGAAATATTTCCCCCGCTACAGCGCGGCTGAAATCGCGGTTTTACCGTCATATTCAGCCAGGTATTTACCGTAGTTGCGGAATATCATTTCCGGCCCTTTGTGGCCCATCTGTCCGGCAAGCCAGAAGAGGTTAACGCCCTGGCTAATATGCTTGGTGGCGAATGTGTGCCGCGTCTGGTACGGGTTACGATAGCGCACGCCAGCTTTTTTAAGGGTCGGCACCCATGCTTTTTTACGGATAGCGTCGGCGTTCGCCCAGGGTTCTCCCGTTTTCGGATCGCTGAATATGAACTCGCTTTTCATAAAGGTGTATTGCTTCTGCGCCTGCAGGGCCGTCAGCGCCTCACTGTTCAGCTCCACCTTACGGGTACCGGCTTTTGTCTTGGTGCCTTTAAGTACCCCTACGACACTGGCCGCCTGAACGTGGGCTGTGTTCGCGATGGTGTCGAGATCAGGCCAGCGCAGCGCGCACAGTTCGGAGCTCCGCAGACCGGTATTGAAAGCAAAGCGGAACAGGTTTTCCCATTCCGGGTACCTGCAGCTCTGGTAAATGGCGAGGGTCTCCGCTGGCGTGAACGGGTCAACCTCGTAATCGTCGGCGCTCGGGCTGCTGTCGATCACATGGTACCGGCTGGCGCTGACAAGGGTTACCGGGTTAATAGTCAGCAAGCCATCCGTCACCGCTTCATCGATGGCGCTGCGCAGAAACGAGAGGTTATTCCTGGTCGTTTTCAGCTTCGTTTTCCGGCTGGCTATCCAGTTTTTAAGGACAGCTGGTGTCAGTTCTGAGACGTGGAGTTTATGCAGAGCTGACAGCGCCGACAGGCATTTTTCATAACCGTTGATGGTCGACGGAGACAGGTTGCGGTTCTGGCAGATTTTCAGGTACTCGTCCAGGTAAGACTTTATATTTTTGGTCTTCTTCACTACCCCGAACAGTTCCAACTTTTTTGAGTTAGGGAAATATTTAGCATATTCAAAGGTGCCGCTGACGATCTGGTTTTGTATCTCCCCGAGCAGGCGCTCGGCGTACTTCACACCGCGCGCGTTCGCTTCCATTTTGGAGAGGGGCTCCCGGCACAGAACCCCTTTGTATGTGAAAGTGATAACCAGAGTATCGCCAGTTTTATGCTGGCGGATGGTTACTCCTCTTGGGAGAGATAATGATCCTTGTTCTTTCTTGCCCACTTTGAAACCTCCGTTAAGTCAATCCAGCGTTCTTTAACGCCATCGACTTTTAATACATGTACACCCTCCTTCCATAACCCCCTTTGTATCCGTTTGTTAACGGCTTCTACCGTTTCCCCTGCGTCCCTGCAGTATGTAGAAAGGGGTACACAGTCAAGACTCATGGCTGACCTCCTGCCCGAAAGCCTGGGCATTTTCCAGTTCATTAGCTGCATAAATCAGGGCGTTGTGATGTGCTCGAAAACCACCATTGAGTTCGCGAGCAGCTCTGTCGCGCAAGATGTCGATCGCTGCCTGATAGTCATTCTGATAATCGGCTGACTTTTCAGCCGAACTGGCTGGAAGTTCTCCCAGTACCATCAACATGTTTTCTGGGTCGATCGGTATGGTGGTGAGTCCCAGCTCTTTGGCCTCCGATGCTAAACGGGTCCAGCGATTAATAATGTCTTGGTGTTTACTCACGGCAAATCCTCCCATTTGAGGTTTTTACCTGTTCGGCGATGGATTTCATCCCTTTTCAAATGCAGCAGATGTCTACAGTAATCACAGCAATCCATGTTGTTCTTCGGATTTTTAATCGCCTTTGCTCTCCGATATGTGTACGTACCGCAGGCGCAACGAACCACGTAGCGCATACTGTCTCCTTGTTTGATAGCGGCGATCCCAATTACGGTCATTCGCCCGAAAACCCTCCCTCGGAATAAATAAAATTGTTCCCGCTGCGCTCGATCCATTTGACATATTTCAAGAGTAGGGAGTGGTGTTTCGCTATCACCCTGCTCGCGTTTTTTGTTTGGCTGCCAATCAATGCCCTTACCGATAACCCTGGCTGCAACACGATCTGCTGGAACTCTAGCCACATCGAATAAATCTTTTGCCATCCCGAACACCATTAGAAGTTCATTAAAAATTTGTACTCAATCAGCGCGCCGAACACGACGGCCACCAATAACAGGCCAAACAGCATAGACAGGAGGAAAGATTTCATCGTGTCGCCTCCCGAAATACTGTTCTGTAAGCACGCAGCATGTCGCGAGATTTACCGGACAAAACTGATTTCATGAAGAACACGCCACTGCGGGCTGCAATGATGCTGGGCGTACAAAGAAGCGTGGCATCGACCACCCGGTTATGTTTACGGAACTCAAACACCGTACTGGTGATAACGATGTTCGCTACGGCGCCATAGTCCTGGTATTGGATTTTCATTTTCTGTCCTTCCGTTTGCTGTATCGTTCATGGCTCATCACTTCCCAGTTCTGGCCGCCGTCTCGGGACAGCAGCCGCCAGCGGCGATTAACCCGCAGGCTTAGGTTCCCGGAGCCGTGCATACGGCAGGGATGAATCCGCCTGGCTCTGAACTGGCGGAGTACATGGACCGCCTGCAGGTGTACCCACTCAGGAATTCGTATCGCTGTCAGGGTCATTGTCATTGCCTCCTGCTGGTGGGGTTACCGTGTAACCGGCTTGTTCTGCCATCCATAAAAATGTCTCTAGTGATGCTGTAACCTCGCCGTTCTGAACTGGGCGCGCGTGGATAACCTTTCCGTTCTCGATCGTCAGCACGATATTTACTGGTTCGTGCGTGATAATTGGTGTCTGATCACTCATGGCTTGTCTCCGCTGTGACTGATTTTTTCTTGGCAAACTCAACCAGCTCAGAAATGAGCTCGTCGATTAATGCCTTTCCGCTTTCTGTCAGGAATTCACCGCTGCCATTCACATCTACGGCGTTGCTGTAAATTCCTCGGATGGCTTTTACACCTTCAATATTTCCGTACTCACTGAGGATCATTTTTTCGAATCGCCTCAACAGGCCGTCAATTAGTATCTCTGTTAATTCGATAGTGTTAATTCCACCCTTAGGCATATTAAAGATGATGCAGGTGCTTCCTGTTTTTCGCTGATGGCGTAATAACGCAGATTTAAGAATTCTGTGGCGATACGTATTGATTAAGTTATCCACGTCGCTTTTCCTCCGCTTCACACCAGTACAATAAATTCGCCGAAGCATTAAGAGCCATACCTAGCAAAGAATTCTTTTGATTTGTGTTTAACTCGTTATTGCTTATTACTATTTCCAGAATGGTGTTGAGGTTCTCTGCCTCTAAAAGAATTTCATCTATCCCAGCCGTCTTTGGGTTCCACATTTTCTATCTCCCATATGCTTTTTTTAGGTAAAGCCGCGCGATTACCTCGTAACCGCAGGACGCATAAAGGCATGCTGTTCTATATGCCGATTTATCTATAATGAAAGTCATATGAAGTGCCTCACAGCCAAAGAAGCGACGACCCTTCCGTGGATACGCATGTCTTTTTGCTCACCAGCATTAAGCGTGAAAGTTTGGTAATGGAGATTGTCAGAAATAATCTTTAATGCGCCGTTCGGCAATGGCTCTATTCGCTTAATGAACAGGCAACTACGGCCGAAAACATCGCAAGTAAAAACATATATACCGGGTGTAAGAACGCGGCCTCCACAATCAACAAAAGCCACTACCTCACAGGGTTCGATAGTCTGCTGCATTGAATCACCTTCCATCCTGCAGCTCTTAACTCTGTTTCCAAAATCATTAATATTGTCAGAGCCAAATAACATTTGAGGCGCGTTAATTGGCTTGTTAAAAGAAAGTGAAGTTTGCATTTCATTTCCTCAAGGTGAGTTTGGTCACACCATTTAAGGTGTTTTATTAATTGTTGGTGTTTATAGTTGTTTAATTTCGAAGTTATTTATTTGTTCGTTTACTTCTTCTAGTGTTTTTACAACCAAAGTAATTAACGCGTGTTCTCTTATTTCTTCCTCAGAGGTCATTCTTTCAAGAAGTAGCCATAATGAAGATGAACAACAAGTTATATCGTGAGCCCAACTCATGAGCATCGAACTTGTTTCATCTTTATTGAGAACTACAGTATCAGTCATCATTGTTTGTTCTCCGGCCAGTCATGCCCGATTTCGTGATTTATAACTGAAAGATTTTTCTTTAATTGGTTAATGCAAATTTGAATGAGGGCTGCTGGCTTATAGCCAGTATCTGGATCAGATTCGGCATATTCAAGCACGTTTACCACGCGATCAATATCCATAGCTAGCTTGTGGATGGGACCATTTTCAGACACCAATTGTTGAGTGCTCATCTTCTTGCTCCGTTTGCTTGTTGATGATTAAACAATACATAACGTATTAATTATCGTCAATACAAAACGGATTAATCTGATGTATTAATTTTTATCTCTATGTTTGTTAAGGTTTTTTTTGTTTGATTCGTGACGGAGGGAATAAAAAAGCCGCTTTCGCGGCTTGTGCACTATGGCAGGTTGGTTATTTTTGCATCGACCACGACGCCGATAATACGGCAATTACCGTTTATGGGAATGATCGGATATTGAGGGTTCAACGGCTTGAGGAATCGTTGGCCAGCATCGATAACCAGTTTTTTGAAAGTGGCTTCGTTGTCTCCATCAAGCTTTGCTACAACTAATTTCCCGTTGATAGGCTCCACTTGAGGATCGACCAGTATAACCATACCTTCCGGAATGCTTAGGCCGACTGGTGATGTCATTGAATCACCTCGCACGTCCAACCAAAATGAATCCTCTGAACATTCCACAGTTGTATCGTACCAACGGTCTATAGCCCGCTTATGATATGGCTCTACAGCTTCCATCCAATCCCCTGCACTTACCCAGCTAATTACAGGGTAGCTTCCTTTCGACTCGTTAATTCCGATGAATGTCACATTGTGATCGGCTCTGGAGTCACTGACCGTTCCATCAGCATTCACCACGAAACCTGGCATTTTAAGTATGTTAAAAATCTTTGCTATGACCTCCAGGTTGGGTTCGCGTCTACCGTTCAACCAATGACCTAGCCCACCCTGGGTTATTCCTAGAGCTTCAGCTAGTTGTTCTTGAGTCATTCCGACTTCTTTCATCCTGGATTTAGCCAGGTCCTGCCATCTCTGTTTCATGTTCATGATTATTACAATCCGTATTTTTTGAACAAGTTCCATTTTGTATTATTGTTTGAAGTGTGTATAGTACGTTATGTATTATTTAGATAGGAACTATCCGAATGAGCGGAATCAAGAGCCTAAGGCTGAAAGCAAAGGTTACGCAGGGAGAATTGGCCACATTGATTGCCAGTTCTCAGGGGGCAGTTAGCCATTACGAAACTGGTCGTCGAATCCCTGACATTGAGGTGGGTAAACGAATCGTGAGCGCTTTTAAGCAGCTCGGATATGAAACCAGTCTGGATGAGGTTTTTTCCGATGAACATACCGGAGAGCAACTTCGATAACTCAATACTGCCGGAAACCTACTCACAAGCGGATGCCGAGTGGATTAAGCAGCAGTTATTCAGCCTGACACCCACTGCACGACAAAAGGCGCTCCAGCGTTATGCAGCTGTGTATCAGGAGACGTTCGAGGCTGAACCCGTTTCGTACCGCAAGGAGAACCGGGCAAGGCATGAAGCAAACACAAGGCTTCGCCTGTTTGTGAGAAATCAGGGCAGAGCTTTACAGGGGTATACCGCCGAACCTCCCCTGGCTGGAACGCGACAGCGCTCCTGATTGTTTCGGGTTTAAAGGTACCCGAACAGAAGCAGGCTTAAAGGTGCCTGTTCAGGTTGGCAACCAACTGACCCAACTCCTCATGTGTACTAGGGAAGTAGTACGTTTTTATGGGGAAGAGGGAAAGGGGGGTAAGGGGGGATTGGGTGCAGGGGTAGGAATAGGGTCTTTTCCAACAGGAGAGATCCATTGGTTAAGTAGATCCCAGTCTTAAGGGCGCAATTAAAAAAACGCCCGTATCAGCAAGATAGTACAAGGCGTTCAGGCGCTGAGAAACGAAAAGGGTTCTTCCTGGAAGAGTGATTTTTCAGAGGAGCTGAATCAGAAGGGAGGCTGGCAGCCTTTGGGGAGGCCACCAGCCATGTGAGGGGGAATCCATGAAAACCACATCACAAAATTATTATCTCATCAGCACGGGGGCAGCACAATGGAGCTGACGATCACGCCGAATTTTGCACAGGAACGAGCGCTAAACATGTTGCGCCGAGACTGGAAGGAAAACGACACCTTCATGGTGTACTCACCAACTGGTAGCGGTAAAACTGGTCTTGCCGCTTTCATCGTTGCCGGGTTCGTCAGCCGTGGTATGCGCGTTCTGTTTTGTGCACCGTACACCATCCTGATTGGTCAAACGGCCAATCGCTTTGTGGAGTACGGGTTACCGGGGGATGAAATCGGTTATATCTGGGCGGATCACCCGAACTACGATCCAGCCCGTAAAATTCAGATTGCCAGCGCCGACACGCTTATTCGTCGTGTTTTTCCTGAAAATATTGATCTGCTGATTATCGACGAAGCACACCTGCGTAAAAAACGCATCCTGAAGGATATCGAGCGGCTGCGCGGCAAAGGCGTAAAGGTGATTGGCCTGTCGGGTACGCCGTTCTCTCCGTTCCTAGGCAAATACTATGACCGACTGATTAAGCCGACCACCATTGGCGAGTTAATCCAGCGTGGCGATCTGAGTAAATACGAATTTTACGCACCAACAAAGCCGGATCTGAAAGGCGTAAAAACCAAGTCTTCGCTTGAATACGGCAACGATTACAACGAAACGCAGCTGGCTGAAATTATGTGTGGCTCTACGCTGGTGGGCGACATCGTACAGAACTGGCTGGAGAATGGCCGGGATCTGCCTACCATCGCTTTCTGCGTCAACGTAGCCCACGCCAATTTCCTGACAATCCAGTTTAACCAGGCGGGTGTTAACGCTGAGGTCATGACCGCCGACACTCCAGTGGATGAGCGCCAGACCATCATTCACCGCTTTGAAACCGGCGCAACGAAAATCATCGTTAGTGTGGGCGTTCTGGTGGCCGGCTTCGATAGTGACGTTCGCTGCATCATCTACGCCAGACCAACAAAAAGCGAAATTCGCTGGCTGCAGGCGCTCGGGCGTGGCCTGCGCACCGCACCGGGTAAAGAGTCCTGCCTCATATTCGATCACAGCGGTACCGTGCACCGCCTTGGTTATCCGGATTCTATCGAGTATGACGATCTTCCAGGGAAGTCTGACGGCATGGAGGAAAGCGCGCGCCGCGCAGCTGAGGAACGGGCCGAAAAACTCCCCCATGAATGTTCTCAATGCCACTACATGAAACCCGCTGGTGTGTACGTATGCCCGAAATGCGGACATAAGCCGTTGGGCGGTGAGGACGTCGATACTGACACCGGACGCAAACTCAAAAAGCTGGGTAAAGACCAGCATCAGCCCACGAAGGCAGAGAAACAGGCCTGGTGGAGTCAGATCAAATTCTATCAGCGCCAGCGCGTATCGCAGGGGAAAAAGCCCGTTAGTGATGGCTGGTGCGCAAACACTTTTCGCGATCGTTTTGACGAGTGGCCTAACGGGCTGAGCGATTTCCCGATGGAGATCACACCGACTGTTTCGAATTTCATCCGGCACAAATTGATCGCTTATGCGAAAGGTCAGGAGAAGGCCAAACGTATGCAGGCGGCATCTGGTGCACCTGCGCCATCCTCCATTCGGCAAGCACAGAAAGTGATTAGCGATATCAAACAGCAGTTAGGAAAACGAGCATGAAGACGGCAGAAGCAGCAATTGGGCATTGGCCTACCATCTTTGAGCACTTCGGCCTTCCGCCGATCACTGGTAAAAACCACTTTAAAGGCGAATGTCCGGTATGTGGAGCGCGCGGCAAGCTACGTATTGACGACCGCGACGGTCGGGGGACGTGGATTTGTACCTGCGGCAGCGGTGACGGTATGAAGCTTGTCACACTGACACAGGGGAAGCCATTTAATGAGGTTTGCAGGGAAATAGACCACCTGATCGGTAATGATTTTCAGCGTGTAAAAATCCCGGTCAGCAGCAGTGCTACCAGCCTGCGTACAAAGGTTCTGAATAAGTTCGCGAAGCTGCAGCCGTTGCGTGGCACTTCTGGTGCTGCGTATCTCAACGCGCGCGGCATTTTCAGTCTGCCGCTTGAAGCGATCCGCTTCAACGATAAGCAGCGCCATGCAGGGAGGGTGTATCAGTCGCTTTATTCCCTCGCCACCGACGATAAAGGAGAACTGTGCTATCTGCACCAGACATTACTCGATGGCGCAAAAAAGGCAGATATCGGCACCAGTGCAAAGCGACAAAAATCCCTGCAGGAAGATAACTATCTTGATCACGCCCGTTCAGTGGCGATCAGGATGTTCCCGGTGGCCAGCACACTTGGTATCGCCGAAGGCATCGAAACGGCTCTGTCTGCGCACCAGATTT
Source organism: Citrobacter braakii (assembly GCF_002075345.1). Lineage (GTDB taxonomy): Bacteria > Pseudomonadota > Gammaproteobacteria > Enterobacterales > Enterobacteriaceae > Citrobacter > Citrobacter braakii. The sequence continues at coordinate 27,657 of NZ_NAEW01000004.1, read as the reverse complement.
ATAACGTAAATACCTGGGCAACCATGACGGCCAACTTCATGAAGAAATTCCGCGTTCCGGCTGGCGTTAAGCACCTCATTATTTTTGCTGACCGTGACGAGAACAGCGCTACCGGGTTGGCTGCGGCCTATGAATGCGCTCATGCCAATCTGCTGGCAAAGAATGACCTACAGCGAGTGAGCGTGTACTGGCCCGATCACGATGATTTCAACAATATGCTCATGAACGGCGATCAGGTTCGTGAGCTGGTTTTCCAAAAGAAAAAGGCGGCTGCGTAATGCGTACAGATAACAACGAACATAAAGCACTATTCACCATCCCGACGGCAGCGCACAGCTCAGCCCTGGCAAACATCAAACCTCTACCTGAGCAACGGAGAATCACCGGGCATAAACAGACTGATGCCTATCTGTGGGTACTGGAGGTTATCCGCCTGAATGAACCGGCACATCTGGACGCAGCAGAAGCCGCGCTGAAGAAAATTAAAATCTCTCCAAAAGAGGCCGAGGAACGGTATTCCCGTTATCTTCTGGCGAATGGCGGCGATCCTTTCCAGGTAGCTTTCGGTACCATCGGCATGGATAACCCGGTGCGTGCTATTCAGAATGCACGGGAAAACATCAAGAAAGCTGCTGATGTGCGCGCTACGTTCGGCAGCTATGAAGCAGCGATGGAGGACGTAGAGGCCGAGCGAGTGATCAGGTCTTCCCCAAAATTTACTGATGATTACCAGTGGGGATGGACAGTAGACGAAAAAAGAGATGGAAGCATTGACGGCAGTCGTATGAATGAAATTGATGATCAGCGTCGCGCATATGTTGATGGCTATCGTGACGTTCTGCCAGAGCCTCATACACTGTCAGATGTTGTTCGTGAGTTTGTTTACTGGGACTGGCTCTACAGCGTTCGCCACACTTCAGGTCAGGAACTCGGTTACGAATTTGGTTATTCCGAGCACCATGAATCTGTGTACGACCGTGAGCGATACCTGGAAAAATTGCTGGCGACCATCAAACCTGTGACACGTGCTGAAGCTGTAGAGGTTTGCAGCTGGTTTCTGGCAAGTGGAAAGGGCGAATACATGGAAGACAACGGCGCTGCGGTCATTCTTAATCTGGTTGGGGAGTGCGAACAATGAAGCTTGAGGCATCGCTAAAACACTTCAGCCCTCAGGGAATGCATATCAGCGACGACGTGAAAGGAACCTCTCCGGATCGTATCACCAGCACTGATGTTATGGCGGCCATTGGTACCACCAGCAGCCGCGCGCGGTTTGGTCTGGCTGCCTTCTTTGGTAAGACTGGGATCAGCAAAAGCGACGAGCAGCTCGCAGTTCAGGCGTTGGCGCGTCATGCGATGGAGTCGGCGCCCAGGAATGTACGTAAAGCAGCTGCAGGCGAGTTTGGCTGGTGTATGCTGGTGCTCGCACAATTCGCCTTTGCCGAATACTCCCGTTCAGCGGAAACCAGCGTGACGTGCCACAGCTGCAGCGGCAGCGGATTAACCTCTCAGTATGAGGATGTGATCAAACATCCTGGAGTCTTCAACTCTGACGGAATGGAAATCGTACCGCCGAAAATCAAGCACGAACTGGTCAAGCGTAGATGCGCGGCATGTAACGGTAAGGGGGAGCTGCTGGCCCGATGCCGTTGCGGCGGCAAAGGTGAGGTGCTCGACCGCAAAGCCACAGGCGAGCGTGGCGCGCCGGTGTTTAAAACCTGCGAGCGCTGCAGCGGAAATGGATTTTCTGGGGTGCCGTCTACTGCAGCCTATAAAACAATACTGAAGCGTGTTCCGGAGCTACACGTCAGAACATGGACTCGCAACTGGAAACCGTTTCTGGAGGTGCTTGTTGATGTCTGCCACAGGGAAGAACAAAAAGCAGATTCAGCGTTTCAGGATGCAACGAGTTTTTGTGATGATGTGAACAAAATTTAGCATATTAGATACTTTAAGCTTGATTTTGTCCGAAGTTGTCGTGTATGCTTCAAATCGTAGGTTATTGCGCCTGCACGAAATCAAACCCGCCTTCGAGCGGGTTTTTTGTTGGTTGCACTGCACATAATAAAGCTGCCAACCTTTTCGTGACGATTTATCGTGGCATACTGTTATCGAGGAAATTTGAAAAGAGAAATAGTATGATTACGTTTAAAGATTTTAAAAATAAAAGGGCAGAGCTAAAAGATAACAGGCATCAGTATAATGAATTAATACGTACATCTATAAATAACTTTATAGAAGTTTATATTAATTCATTGGAATTACCCGCTGAGTCGTTCCAAACAGAGGGCTATACACATCATCCTTATGTATATGTATTAGATGGCAACGGTCATTGGGCCAATTCATTTGATGAGCTCACCATCGATAAAGTCAATGGCGCGACCTTTGAATTGTATACAGTGATTGATGATGAACCTCCGATACCTCGGCCAATGGCTACGCGAATTAACGTGCATGTAATGGATGGTAAATTAGTCTATGTCCTGTTGGCAGACAATCAGAATAATAACGTCTCTGTAACTATTGATAGCTCTGATGATTTAAATGCTTTCAGTGAGATGGTAAAACAGTCAATTGTTTTAAAGATTGAAAATGAGCCTCTTGGCAAAAAAACGAAAGCAGATGAATCAGTAAAACTATGGGACTAACCATAGGGAATGTATTCTAAAAGCTCGCTTAAGCGGGCTTTTTTCGTAACAGGAAAGAGCATTGGGCTTATGGGCGTTTTGCGTCGAGGGCCACCCTTCGGGGGAAAGAGTGACGATAACCCGTCACAGTAGGTTTAGTGCTCTCTCCGTTACGGTTAATTGCAGTCCTCAGAGACAAGCCGAAGATAAGCATCGGCAACCGTAACCAATTACTCCCGAACCAGGTCAACACGAATGAATACATTCATCATTTGTGCATCCGGCCCGTCTCTCAATAAATCAGATTGCGAACTGATCTCAGGATCGGGGTTGCCGGTTATTGCTGTTAACTCCACTTGGCGAGCCGTACCTAATTGTGAATACGTTTACGCGGGTGATCTTCGCTGGTGGGATGCAAATATCGACGTTCTGCCGTCCTCCGTTTCTTGCTGGACCTGCAATTACCGGGCTCATAAACGCTATGGGCTAAATCTGTTTGATACAGATACTAGGTGGGCTTTCAACTCCGGACAGCGCTCTATTCTGTTTGCGGCCAGCCAGGGTGCGAAAAACATCATTCTTTTAGGTTTTGACTGCTCCATTACCGGTGGCAGTCACTGGCATGGTGATCACGTCGGGCTGGATAACCCAACAGCAGAGAGTGTTACGCGATGGCGCGGGGAGTTTGCCAATACCGCCAGGGCACTGACCGGTAAGGTTAATATCATCAACAGTAGCCGCCAGACAGCGCTTAAGTGTTTTCGGCGTATCGACCTCAATGAGGCTTTACGCGATTTGATGTGAACTCCTTACATCGACTATTTCCTCTGAATTAAATTTCCCATTCCATCACACACAGCGCCATCCGAACTATCGGAGGTGAGGCCTATGAAAATGCCATATAAACAAGATTTCATCGCTGCGCTACTTGCCGCCAAGGAGCAGGGTATTGGCGCAATGCTGGCTTTCATCATGGCGTACCTGCGCGGTCGCTATAACGGCGGTGCGGTAACAAAAACGCTAATTGACGCACTGATGTGTGCGATGATTGCCTGGTTCGTTCGCGACCTTCTGGACTTTATCGGACTTAGCAGCAACCTCGCTTACATAGCCAGCGTCTTTATTGGATACATCGGCACCGATTCGATCGGCAATCTGATTAAAAAATTCGCAGCCAAAAAGGTGGGGGTTAACGATGCAAACCAGTCCTGAAGGCATTGCACTGATAAAAAAATTCGAAGGTTGTCGATTGACTGCCTATCCAGACCCAGGGACAGGTGGTGCGCCGTGGACGATTGGCTATGGCTGGACTCATCCGGTAGACGGCAAGCCCGTAAGGCCGGGAATGACGATTGACCAGGCCACTGCTGATCGTCTGCTAAAAATAGGGCTGGTGAGTTATGAAAACGACGTGCTGAAGTTAGTTAGGGTGAAACTGACGCAAGGCCAGTTTGATGCGCTGGTATCGTTCGCTTACAACGTTGGCTCGCGCGCTCTTTCAACTTCAACTCTCCTTAAAAAGCTTAATGCTGGCGATATCAAAGGGGCTGCTGATGAGTTCCTACGATGGAACAAGGCAGGCGGGAAGGTTATGCCGGGGCTCACGAATCGCCGCAAGGCTGAGCGTGATGTGTTCCTGTCATGATGGGCATTCTTGAAAGATACTGGAAGCCGCTGACACTGATGGCGATAGTTATCGTTGTTGCCGTGCTGTGTGTTCTGCTGGCAAATAGCCGATCTGACGTCGCTACGCTGAAGAGTGATAATGACGTTCTGCGCAGCGACAACAACCTGCAGGGAGAGATCATCGCTGCACAGGCTTTCAACTTCAACCGGTTTAACCAGGTAGCCGAAAACGCCAGCCGACTTAACTCACTTATTGATGCCAGATCCGATAAAACTGTTATCGAATACCGGGAGATCCTCCACCGTGAAAAAACCTGCGATCTGCCTGTTCCTGCTGATGTCGCTGGTGGGCTGTTCAGCTACGCGAACGATTTACGTGCCAGCGCAATGCACACCGATTCCGGGAACGCTGACGCAGCCGGTGATGGCACCATTACCACCAGCTCGCTGACGTATTGCCAGGCTGTTCTCTGGATCAAGCCGCTGCTGGCCGCTATCGAAAAAGCGAATAACCAGCTGGCGGGCATCCGTCAAATCGAGCAGGACCGACAATAACACTATCCCCCGATACGGATAAATGAATACGTATCCCTTTATGGGGTTATTGATAGAAAAGTACAGTGAAGTATTTCTATCTTCATTCGTTTATCATGAAGCCTCACTCAGCAAGGAGGTTTCATGTCCGACCAACAATTTGATATCACTAAAGTAAAAGAAGTCAATCAGATCGAGGATAGCGCGAAAGTCAACAGGCTGCTCGCTCAGGGATGGGTTCTGCTGAAAGTATCAGAATCCCAATGGCGTGATGATGAGGGAGCTATTCGTAGCACCATTATTTACACTGTTGGCAACACTGATTAATAAATTCAAAAGGTCGCTTTCGCGGCCTTTTTTACGTGCATTGCAAAAGGCATTCACTGAGTGGCTTTTGTAATGTTTTTTGAGTGAGGATTGTTCAGTATGGCTTCGATAAAAGAATCCACTGATGCCAATGGACAATCAAAATATTACGTCCACTGGAAGGATGAAAAATCCGGTCATGGGCGCCGCCGCATTTTTAAGAATATTGATGATGCCGCACATCTTTTCTGGCAAAAACAGAATATCGAGCTGGATTGTCGAACTGCCAGCTGGACCGGAATAGACCATTCTTGGACTTTCCGAAAGTTAATTCTGTTTTATCTGGGGTATCAGGCCGGCAAGCTGGAAAAAAATATCATACGGCTGTCGTCATATACGAAATGCCGTCACGATCTTCTCGCAGTAGACGGGCCGATACTGGAAAAAAATATTCTTCATATCAGCCATCGGGATATCGTTGATTCGGTTCGCCCTGGCTGCCATCGCTGGATTCGTTCGGCTTTCTTCCTGCTGGTGGAAAAGCGGCTCATCACTTTTAACCCTGTTGACCGTCCCGCGCGCCGAAAGCGTCGACCCATCACCATACCGCCATCATCATCGGTCAGAGAGCTACTGAATAACGCACCAGTTCGTGAGCGCATCGCGTGCTGGCTCGGGATTTGTGGCCTTCGTATCGGTGAGGCTCTGGCGGTTACTTATAACGACGTGTCAGCCGAATGGATCGACATCCGGGGGCATGTAGTTGACGGTGTGATACATGAGGGGCTGAAAAGAGGTGTGGAGCGCCGGGTACGGATGCCGCGTGAGCTTTTCACGTTGCTGGATAAAAGTAAGCTTGGTTCCTCTGAGCCTCTTATCTGTAATCAGTTTACCGGCGCATGCCTCGCTACCAGCTATGGCACTCAGGGGGTTCTCGTCAGAACCCTGAACGACTATGGCATTAAGCGATTCCATCATCTTCGTCACTTTGCTGTATCTCGCCTGGCAAATAAAGGCGTCGATATTCTGAAGGTTTCTCGCCTCATTGGGCATTCGAACATCAAAACTACGATGGACGTTTACGGCCACCTGTTCGGGGAAGTGGTGGAGATGGATTTAGACTGAGTTATCCACATAGTGGAAATATTAGGGCGATCCACTATCTCCCCATTCTGCGCGGCCTCCGGGCATTAAATCGCAGTTTTGGCGAAAAATAGATAACTCCGCATTTTTTCGACATTTTAATTCCGCACTCAAACCCAGCAGGCTTGCAGCCCCGGAGTGGATTTTTTCTCAGAATTATTCCGCACGCAAAATGCGGAAAAATGATTTTGAACAAAATATAAACAGCACCCGATTTCAGGTAAGCGTATGGCCCGAAAAAATAGCTTTAAGAAGGCCTACGTCGGTATCGTTCTTGACATGGCCTTAGCCCGTAACAAGATCTCAAACCGCATGGTTGCCCAGCGGCTGGAAATTGACGAGGCGACTATCCGCAATTGGCGTAAGGAACATGCCGACTTTAACCGCGCCTTTACCGAGGCTCGCGAAGTTCTGATGGAAAGGATTAACAATGTTGCAGGTAAAAACCTGGACGTTCGTAAGCGGAAGACTGTCACTAAATCCCCCGATGGCCTGAAAACAACGGTCGAGGATGTCTTGCCAACACACAATGATGTTGCGGTGTTTGCCAAAGCCCTTGGCCTCGGTCGTAGCGTTTATGGGGAAGAAGACCGTCAGCGTGATGTTCTTCGTGAAGTGATGAAACACAAGGTCGACGGTAAATACTCCGCGCTGCAGGCGGCGCAGCTACTTGAGGCTGAGGGGATTAAGGTTCCGCCCACTCTGCTTATGGAGCTGGGAGCACCGAAAATTTTCGAATCGTTCACCAATATGGACGAGGCAGCCAAAGCCGAAGCGGCGAACCTGACCCCGCAGGAAGCGGCAGATATCTACAAAAAATACATGGGCTGAAAAATGCAAAAACAGGCGTTTCGAACTAAAAAAACGCTATGCACTTTTTGACCCGTTTTATGCACGTTTTATTCATCCTGATTTGACCACTTTTCTGTTCAAAACAGAGGCTTCACGCCGTTTGCGTGATGGGTGCTGTTGCGCCAGTGCGGGTAACGACCATTATGTTAAATCGGGGCGTTTTTGAGGAATTTTTCTGTGCCGATCCCGTTCCCCTTTGACTTCCGCAAACCGGACTATACCGCCGTGTTTGAGTGGAGAATGGAGAGGCTGGAGCGGATCAGGAAAGCGCCTGAAATGCTTCCGGCGCTCCGTGAGTTTTACCGTACTAACCCGGCCCAGTTCATCATCGACTGGGGCATGACGACGGACCCGCGTAACCTCGATTATGGTCTGCCTGCCACCATCCCGTTTTTGCTGTTCCCCCGCCAGGAGGAATGGATTCATTGGATCATGGACAGGCGCGCCAATCTTGAGCATGGACTGACAGAAAAAAGCCGCGAAATGGGGCTTAGCTGGACCTCTATCGGTCTGGCCTGTTCGCTTTGCCTGTTCAATAAAGAAATGGTGATCGGGTTCGGTTCCCGTAAAGAGGAATATGTCGACAGTACCGGCGACCCGAAAGCACTGTTCTGGAAAGCACGTAAGTTTGTCGAGCTGCTGCCGGTAGAATTTCGCGGTTCATGGAATGACAAAAAACATGCTCCTTACATGCGCGTTGAGTTTCCGGAAACGGGCGCGGTCATTAAGGGAGAGGCAGGCGATAACATTGGCCGTGGTGACCGTACCACGCTTTATTTCGTGGATGAGTCGGCATTCCTGAAACGGCCATTAATCATCGATGCTGCGCTTTCTCAGACAACCCGCTGCCGTATTGACCTCTCATCCGTCAAGGGCATGAATAACCCGTTTGCCCGTAAGCGCCACAGCGGGAATATCCCGGTGTTTACGTTCCACTGGCGCAGCGACCCGCGTAAAGATGATGAGTGGTACCGCAACGAATGTCTGAAAATTGATGATCCGATTATCGTTGCTCAGGAGCTGGACCTGAACTACAGCGCATCTACAGAGGGGATTCTCATTCCTTCTGAATGGGTGCAGGCTGCCGTCGACGCACATATCAAACTGGGTATTCAACCCAGCGGCCAGCGCCTCGGCGCCATGGATATTGCAGACGAAGGGAAAGACAAAAACGGTTTTTCTTGCCGCTATGGCTTCCTTCTGCAGAACGTTCACGAATGGTCTGGCATTGGCAGCGACATCTACGCCTCTGTCGTTAAATCGTTTGGGTACTGTGACGATTACGGTCTGGATGAGTTCCGTTTCGATGAGGACGGTCTGGGGGCCGGTGCGCGTGGCGATGCTCGCGTGATAAACGAGCTCAGGCAGGCTGAAGGCCGGGGAACAATCACAGCTACGCCTTTCCGTGGTAGCGGTAGTGTATTCGATCCGGAAGACGAAGCCGTACCTGGTGATAACGGTAAACCAGCGCGCCTGAATAAAGACTTCTTCGCGAACGCGAAAGCACAGAGCTGGTGGCATCTCCGCAAGCTGTTTCGTAACACCTTCCGTGCGCTGAACGGGATGGACTACAACCCCGATGAAATCATTTCGATAAGCAGCGAGATAGAAAATATTGACCGCCTGCTGATGGAGCTTTCACAGCCTACGTGGTCGAAAAACGCCGTTGGTAAAATCCTCGTGGATAAACAGCCGGAAGGCACTAAATCACCGAACCTCGCAGACGCCGTAATGATTAACTACGCGCCGATGGATTCCTCTCTTGATAACTGGGCCAAACTGGCCGGAGCGTGACATGTCCCGTAAGAAACGCCAGAACGGCGCACAAAAGCCCGTTGCGACAGCTGACGGGTACAACAATTTCACGGCCAAACTTGGCAGCGACACCAGAAACATACAGACGGGCGGAATGTATATGCCCGGGTACATCAGCCGTAACAGGGTGATGCTGGAGTTTGCGTATCGTTCATCGTTCCTCGTTGGTGCCGGTGTGGACGCGATGGCCGATGATATGACCCGCAAGGGGATTAACATCAGCTCAAAGCTGAAACCCGGACAAAAGGGTAAGCTCGAAACCTTCTGGGATGAGCTCGCTATATGGGATGGTCTTAACGATAACCTCAAATGGTCACGATTGTACGGTGGCGCGGTGCTGGTGGTCCTGCTTGAAGGGCAGGATATGTCCACCCCGTTGAAACTGGATCGCATCAAAGAGGGGCAGTTTAAGGGCGTGATGAGCCTTGACCGCTGGATGGTTAACCCGAGTTATTACGATCTCGTTACCGACTACGGTCCCGATTTTGGGAAACCGAAATATTACAAGGTAATCACGAACCAGCAGGGGATTCCCCCCTGGAAGATCCACCATAGCCGCGTTATCCGCATGGAGGGCGATACGCTTCCTTTCCAGCAGGCCCAGACGGAAAACGGCTGGGGGATGTCTGTTGTGGAGCGTATTTTCGAGCGTATCGAGGCATTTGATACCGCGACGGTCGGCACCACACAGTTGATCCACAAAGCCCATCTGCGGACATACAGCATTGCTGAACTTCGTAAAATTCTTGCAGCTGGCGGCGACCTCGAAAAAGCGCTGATGAAGCACATGGACATGATCCGACAGTTTCAGACCATCGAAGGTATGACCATCATGGATGCTGCGGACAAGTTCGAAACGCACAGTTACACGTTCGCGGGTATCGCGGATGTCCTTCTGCGCTTTGCTGAGCAGGTTTCCGGCGCGACGGGAATTCCTCTCGTTCGTCTGTTCGGGCAGTCACCTGCAGGTTTTAACACCGGCGACGGCGATCTGGAAAACTACTACAGCCGGGTTAACTCGCTGCAGGAGAGACGCTTACGCCGACATATCCGCTGGCTGCTCGATATCTCCTGGCGCTCCCTGTTCGGTGAACCACTGCCTGACGATTTTACTTTCGAGTTTAACAAGCTCTGGGAGATGTCAGACGTGGACCGTGCAACGATGGCGAACAATGTGGTTACTGCACTTGGTACCGCCGTTCGTGACCTTGGGATGCCACCTGCAGCAGCGCTTAACGACCTCAGGAACATTTCTGATGTGATTGGCATCGGTGGTTCTATCACTGACGAGGACATAGAAGATGCGAAGGCCCAGTGGGAGGAGGATGAACCTGAAACCATCCCTCCGCCGCCGTTCGGAGATCCAGTATCGAAAAAGCCTGTTGGCGATAGCAAACCAGATAGGGCAGATCGTCGATGGTACCTACGATGGTTCACAGGCCAGCGCTGACAGCATTTCGAAAACGCTGGTGGACTATTCCGAGGTAATCAGCGACTGGGCAGAGCAGGTCGGGCGAAGGATGTTTGCCCAGGTCGAGCAGGAGGAATGGAATCAGTGGAAATCGGTATCAGAGGAAATCGGCGCTGGCCTGCGCGATGTGGTGGGTAATACCCCCGTCGGGCAGGTGGCGCAGGATATAGTTTACCGCCAGATTCAGCTGATGAAGTCCCTGCCGCTGGAAGCAGCCGATCGCGTGATGGACATACAACAGCGCGCAATGCAGGCGGTTATCGCTGGTGAACGTCCGGATCAGCTCTACGAGATGATCATGGCCTCCGGTGACGTGGCCGCCAGCAGGGCGCAGCTGATTGCCCGTACAGAGATTGGACGAGCTACCGGCGCACTAACGCAGGCCAGAGCTCTTTCGGTTGGCTCAGAGGGCTACTGGTGGCGAATTGAGGGGGCCGGAACGCGCGATTCTCACCGCAAGATGAAAGATAAATTTGTACGCTGGGATAACCCGCCGACGCTGGACGGTATGACCGGACACGCAGGATGTTTGCCGAACTGCAAATGCTGGCCTGAAGTACAGATTCCTGCACCAAGAAAATGAAAAATACGGCTTTGAGCATTCATTTCATGCGAACTGCAATACCCGCGAAATGTTGTGAAAATGTTGTATTCGGAAAGACCGATTTTCAGCCCAGTTAATCGCTACTTTTACGGCTTTAAGAGGACATTTTAATCGAGTCCATTTTCGTCGGTGCGGGTAAGAACTCTTATGTTAAATAGCCCGTTATTTTGAACATTTTTCCCATCTCACAAGGTCGCCACTGAGCGGCCTTTTTGTTGCCCGTAATCGAGCAGGTAACCCATGAAATATTTCTTCACTACACGCCTGGGAGAAACGCGTTATCTGCAGGCGGACGGCTCACTGCTGTGTAAAGACGTACCGATCGCGCGTACAGGAACGCAGGTCTACTTACCCGAAGAAATCGACCTCGAGCCTGACGCCAGCGGCACAGTGACGGTCTGGCGAACGGAAGATGAGGTGTTTTCCCCGGAAACGATGGCGAGCTTTGAGGGCGTAGCCGTCACGCTGGGGCATCCAGAGGATAGTCTGGGCAACATCGTATTCATTAACCCATCTAACTTTGCTGAGCTGGCGCACGGACACATTCAGAACGTCCGACGCGGCACCGGCGATAAATCGGATCTGCTCATTGCTGACGTGCTGATTAAACGGCAGGAAGCAATCGACGCGGTGAATTCTGGCCTGACCGATGTCAGTTGCGGCTATGACGCGCAGTACAAGCAACTGGCACCCGGCAAGGGCAAGCAATACCAAATCACAGGTAACCACCTCGCTGTCGGTATTGACCGGGGGCGTGCTGGTGGCCGCTGTGCAATCGGGGATTCCATCCCATCAACAACAAAGGAGAAGCCTGTAATGTCATGGCTTAAAAAACTGGCTCAGGCCATTAAGACGAAAGATGAGGATGCACTGGCAAAACTCATCGATGAAGCGCCGGATATGCCGTCTGATGGCATGGCTTCAATCCCCGGTGTAACTATCAACATGAATGCTCCAGCGCAGTCTACCGCACTTCCTGAGGCGAATCGCTCCACTACGGACGAAGGCGATCCGAATAAAGAGAAAACAGGCGGTGAAGAAATTCCAGCCTGGGCGAAAGCATTGCTGGTTCGTCTGGAAAAGCTGGAGGGTAAAACCACCGATGGCGATCCAGACCCGGGCAACATGACCACCGACGAAGACGAAGAAGAAAACCGCAAAGTGACGGGTGACGCAGCCTTTAAGCGCAATCTGATCGCCGATGCAGAAATTATCTGTCCTGGCTTCCAGCCTGCTGGCGATAAGAGCCTGAAACGCCAGGTGCTGAATCACGCAATGCGCACTGGTGACAGCCTGAAATCGTTCGGAGTGGATGATTTCTACAAAGCGCCAAAGGCTACGGTCGACGCGGTGTTTACTGCCGCTGTAGCGCTGCATAAGGCGAAGAACCACCTTTCACCGCTAAATAGTGGTACTCACACCACCGACCGAGCAACCAGCACAAAGCACCTTTCCCCGGCAGAACTGAACAAGCTCAACGCCGATTTCTGGGCAAAAAATAAATAAGGTAAATCATCATGGCAGGTACTGCATATTTAACGCGGATGCCTCTGGGCATTGCCGGGGGCGTTACCCGTCCTCGTGATCTCACCATTGAGCCGGTCACCCTGGACCATTCGAAGCAGTTCGCGTCCTACGGATTGGTAGGTAAATACGTGAACAATAAATTCGTTCCCCTGGAGTCCGGCGACACTATCGGCAAAGTGAAAGGGATTCTTGTCCGTCCGTTCCCGATCACCTCTGCGCTTGATCTGGCTTACATCGGCGTGACTGCTAATCAGGTGGGCGACAACCTTAAACGCGGTTACATCTGCGTAACTGCTACTGCAGGCAACGCGACGACCGCGAAGAAAGGCGATCCGGTATACGTTCGCGTGGCTGGTGGCACCACTCAAAGCCCGGTTGGCTCTTTTGTTTTGTCTCCGGACTCCACCGCATCAAATACACCTCAGCTGACAAATGCAGAGGTCATGGGGCCGGGTGAAGCCGACGGCCGTATTGAAATCGCTTATAACATCTGAGGGAATAATTAATGTTTACAGTTGACAGAGCGACCATCGACTCCACCGGCGCGTTTCTCGTCGGAGAGCTGGAGCGCATGGATCAGACGCTGAACATGCCGCTGACCTCCGTTAAGTGGTCCCGCGACATGCCACTGCGTAGTGATATTTCTATCGCTGATGAAGTGTCATCTTTCACGAACACCGATTTCGTCGGCGTTGGTGGTCCTAACCCTAACGGTAAAAACTGGATTGGTAAGAAATCCACCGCCGTTCCTGGTATTGAACTCGATATTCAGCCGACCCGTAACAACCTTACCCCTTGGGGACAGGAAATCGGATGGACGGTGCTGGAGCTGGCCTCCGCGCAAAAACTGGGCCGTCCTGTTGATGTCCAGAAATACGAAGGCATGAAGCTGAAGTGGGCAATGGATACCGACGAACAGGTTTACATCGGTGATACCGAACTGGGCGTTCGTGGCCTGCTGAACCTGCCGGATGTTACCCCGGTTGCTGCAGCTGCAGCGTGGACCGCCACCACCGATCCTGATGTCATTGTTCAGGATATCAACCTTGTGCTGTCTGATGGCTGGGTTCGTTCTGGTTATGCGGTCTGCCCGGCGAAAATCGGTCTGGCGCCGGAGTTGTTCGGCTTGCTGGCGAGCAAAAAGGTTTCCTCTGCGGGGAATATCTCTGTACTGGAATACGTGAAGATTAACACCATCGCGTTCCAGGAAAATGGGACACCACTGGAAATCGTCTCCATGAAGTGGGCCTCCAAGCGTGGCGCTGGTGGCGGGCATCGTATCGTTGCTTACACCCAGGACGAAAAATACGTTCGCTTCCCGATGGTTCCTCTGCTGAACACTCCGCTGGAGTATCGCGGCCTGCAGCAGTTGACCACTTACTACGGCAAGCTGGGCCAAGTGGAAACCCCGTATTCCAATACGATCTCTTACCTGGACGTTCCGGCGTCTTAACCTGAAACAGGCGGGGAAACCCGCCTTTTTTGTGGAGCATAAACATGAAATACGTTGTTTCCGGTGGCGCTACTCTCAGCTTTGCTGACGGTTCTAAATTCGAGTTGTCTCAGGGCATCCACGACAGTTCATCTTTCCCGAAAGAAGTCAAAGACCACTGGGCCTTTAAAGCCTATGCGCGCCCGATTGATGAGTCCGACCTGGCGAACGAGCAGAGCACTGAAGACCTGACCGCGAGCCTTGTTCTCCTGGCAGAAGAAAATAACACCCTAAAAGCGCAACTGGCGGCGCATGAAAAGACCATCACCGATCAGGGTAATGAAATTACGGATCTGAAAGCGCAACTGGCGGCCGCTCAGGCGGCATCTGCCGGTAATGCTGATGCCACGGACAAAGCCGATACCACCGGTGGGGACGCGAAAAATGCCAAAAAACAGCAGGCTTCCAACTAACGAGCAGTTCCGCACCGACTTTCCCGAGTTCGCCGATACCACCCGCTACCCTGACCCCTCAGTGAATTTCTATCTGGGGCAGGCTGATTCACTCCTGAATCAGGACGTACAGGGCGATCAGTTCGTCTACCTGGCCGAACTATTCACCGCTCACTATACGGAGCTGCGCGGCCGTACGCTGGCCGCCGCTGCCGCAGGTGGAGTGAACAGCAACGGCGCGGCAGGTGTCGTGTCCTCTAAATCAGTAGATAAGGTTTCAGTGAGCTATGACGTGTCCGGGGTAATCAATCCGGATGCCGGTTTCTGGAATAGCACCGCCTACGGGCGCGAGTTCTACTGGTGGTGGTCTGCGTTCGGCGCTGGTGGCAGGCAACTGCTATGAAAAGCGGGTTAACTGTTCGTGCTGATAATGCCGTGTCTGTTCTGGAATCCCTCAGACAGTTATCCGGAATGGATGTGCTGGTGGGAATACCTGAGGATAAGGCAGGGCGTGAGGATGGCTCACCGATTAATAACGCGGAACTGGGCTACCTCCACTCAACGGGCGCAACAGTGGAAATCGACGGTACGACAGTCACGCTTCCCCCGCGTCCTTTTCTGGATATGGGGATCGAGGACTCAAAACCCCGAACAACTGCGCACCTCAAAGCAGCGGCAACCGCCGCGCTGGAGGGACAGACTGAAGCCGCAATGCGTGAACTGGAGAGCGCCGGACAGATTGCCCGTGATGCTGCAAAAGCTGTTATCGGTGCTGGTGACCGACTGCACCCTCTTTCTGAGAAAACCTTGGAACGCAGACGGGCCGAGGGCATTCCCGGCGACAAGCCGCTTTATGCCCACGGTTACCTGTTGCGCTCAATTAACTACGTCGTGAGGAAAAAATAATGCCTCTTCTCGATGTGAGCGATGTTCTTCTCGATCCCGACTTCATGGACACCAGTCTGGTGTGTCACCGGCAGGTTCAGACGGTGGATGAGGACAATTTCGCGAAAAACACAGCTCAGGATATCCCATTCTCTGGCGTGGTGACGGTTGACCGTTCTCTGGAAGCCAGGCGAATGGAGGCAGGCCAGAACATCAGCGGTGCGATCCTCATCGTGACGCAGTTCAGATTAACTCAGGGCCAGCCCGGTACAGACAGCACCCCGCGACTTGATGCCGATATCGTGACCTATAACGGACGCGACTATCGCGTGACGTTCGTCGACCCGTACACCAGTTACGGCGCCGGATTCGTCCAGGCACATTGTGAGCTGGTGGATTTTAACGGAGGGACGCCAGTTGAGTAACGACAGCACTGTGCGCGGGTATCTGACGCCTGTCGGGGATAGCCCACAGTATGACGAGGCGCTGGAGCGAGAACTTAGCCGGTGGATTCGTGGTGTTTCTGGCCTGCCGGCCTCTCTGGTTTTTCCCCGATGGACCGACCCGCAGCCGCAGCTCCCCAACAACGGGGTGACGTGGTGCGGTTTCGGTATCACTACCGTTCCGCAGCCGTTAAGCCAGTCCGATGTTCAGGTATCGGAAGAACAGTCCGAGCAATGGATATGGGAGCAGGTCACAGTGATTTGCTGCTTCTATGGTCCTCAGGGGGCCAGTACTGCATCAACTTTCCGCGCGGGGATATTCGTCGAGCAGAACAACGCCGAGCTGAACCGCTCGGGGCTTTCGCTGGTGGAGGCCGGGACTATTTACAACCTGCCAGAGCTCATTAACAACCAGTGGGTGAGGCGCTATGACCTCACCATCACGCTGTCCCGCAAAAACATTCGTACCTACAACGTCCGGACGCTGCAAGATGCGCCCGTCTCATTTTTCGGAGACTAAATTATGCCGCAGGGATTACCTGTATCTAACGTCGTTAATGTCGACGTGATCATTGGGCCGCGTGCGGCTACTGGTCGAAACTTTGGTTCACTGCTCATTCTCGGGAGTTCAACGGTTATCCCGGTTTCTGAGCGTATTCGCCTCTACTCATCCCCGGAAGATATCGGAACTGATTTCGGCGTTGATAGCCCGGAATATGAAGCTGCTACGGTGTATTTCTCGCAGTCACCGAAACCTCAGCAGGTGTATGTCGGTCGCTGGGCTAAAACGCTGGTATCGGCTGAAAGTGGTTCGGCGGAAACGTTGCTGCAGGCGGTGAACGCCGTTCTGAATTACACGAACTGGTACGGTCTGGCCGTGGCTGACGATGAAGATATCGACGATGCCGACTGGCTGAGCGTGGCCGCCGCGATCGAGGCCTCCAGTCTCAGCCGAATTCTGGCAATTACCACAGCAGAGCCAGAGACGGTAAACGCGACCTCCACTACCGATCTGGCTTCTAAGCTGAAGGCGGCAAAATACAGTCGTACGTTTGTGCAGTATTCCACCAGCAGCAAGTACGCCGCACTGTCTGCATTTGGTCGCGCGTTCACGGTGAATTTCAACGGCAGCAACACCACCATCACCCTGAAATTCAAGCAGGAGCCGGGGATCACCTATGAAACCCTGACCACCAATCAGGCGGCGGCGCTGGATGCCAAGAACTGCAACGTGTTTGTGTACTACCAGAACGATACGGCAATCCTACAGCAGGGCGTCATGTCCAGCGGTGATTTCTTCGACGAACGCCACGGGCTCGACTGGCTGCAGAACTACGTTCAGACCAACCTGTATAACCTGCTCTATACCAGCACAACCAAAGTCCCACAGACCGATGCTGGCGTTACGCGCCTGCTTTCCAATGTTGAACAGTCGATGGATCAGTCCGTCACGAACGGGCTGGTGGCTGCTGGCGTATGGAACGGTGGCCCGATTGGGCAGCTGGATTCCGGCGACACGCTGACAAAAGGCTATTACGTCTACGCGCAGCCGATTTCCGAGCAGGCGCAGGCAGACCGTGAAGCACGTAAGGCACCGGTTATTCAGGTTGCCTGTAAGCTGGCGGGGGCGGTTCATTTCGCTGATGTGCAGATCAACGTCGTTCGCTAAGGAGAACATGAATGGCTACTTATTCTTTTATGGCCGTTACGGCGTCCCTCTCTGGCCCGACCGGAGAGATTGATCTGGGCTACGGTTCTGCCAGTTCAGAGGAAGGGATCACCGTTGCGATGGGTGGTCCTAAAAACACCATGACAATTGGTGCTGACGGCGAAGTGATGCACAGCCTGCACGCAGACAAAAGCGGCACGGTAACCGTCAATCTGTTGAAGACCTCTCCGACTAACAAAAAGCTGTCGCTGGCGTACAACGCGCAGAGTCAGTCTTCAGGTACCTGGGGGAACAACGTCATTGTGATCCGAAACAAGGTGAGCGGAGACATCATCACAGCGCGCAGCGTGGCGTTCCAGAAACAGCCGGATAACGCCAACGCTAAAGCCGGTAATACGATGCCCTGGGTATTTGACTGCGGCAAAATCGACCAGGTACTCGGAGAATTTTAACAGATGGAATGTTCAATCAAAGGCCACGATTACCGCGTGGCAAAACTCAGTGTCTTTGACCAGCTGAAAGTGACCCGTAAGCTGCTGCCGGTACTGGCGGGCATGATGGCAGATTTCGGGAGCATTCGCGCCCTTCTGCCTGCTGATGGCAAAATCGACAGCGCTAAGTTTGATGCGCTTAAGCCGGTGTTTGAAACCCTGCTACCGCGCATCGCTGATGTACTGTCTTCCCTGAGCGAAGAAGATACCAACGCGATTATTCATCCGTGTCTGTCTGTGGTTTCACGTAAGCATATGGACGGATGGACGCCAGTATTTAACAGCGGGCAGTTGATGTTCGACGATATCGACCTGTTGACCATGCTCCAGCTGGTGGCGCGGGTGGTCGCCGATTCGCTGGGAAATTTTTTGCCCGTGAACCCTACCAGCGCGACGCCGGACCAGCCTCAGGGCTAACCCTCAACAGCCTGCCTGACGGGCTGTCTTATCTCCTTGACCCGGTTGATGCCGGGTTAATCCCTTATTACGCGCTGAAGGATGGATCAGTCGATCTGTGCGATATCGCGCTGATGAATGACCATCTGGCCGTTAAGGCTGACAACCAGCGCCGTATTGAGAAATGGAGAGAGGATAATGAACGCTGAGACTATTAAAGATTTCCTCGTCTCGCTCGGCTTCGATATCGACGAGGCAGGCGCGGCTAAATTTGATTCAGTCCTTGCTGGTACGACCGCAAACGCCATCAAAATGGGGCTGGCCGTTGAGGGGGCCGCGCTTTCGGTGGTGGCCTACACGGCGAAAATTGCCTCCGGTCTGGATAACCTCTACTGGGCGTCACAACGTACTGGTGCGACCGTTCAGGGAATTCAGTCGATTGGTTACGCAGTTTCTCAAATGGGCGGCAGCGTGGACGCGGCACGCGGCTCACTGGAAAGCCTCTCACGGTTTGTACGTAACAATCCCGGTGCTGAAGGTTTTCTGAACCGTCTGGGCGTACAGACGAGAGACGCCAGCGGGAACATGCGCGATATGGCCGCCATTTTTACGGGTGTCGGTCAGAAGCTCAGCAGCATGCCGTATTACCGGGCTAACCAGTATGCGCAGATGCTGGGTATTGATGAAAATACCCTCATGGCGATGCGCCGTGGTGTGGGTGGTTTCTCCGGACAATACAGCGCGATGGCGAAGGCTGTCGGCTTCAATGCTGACGAGGCGGCCAGAAGCTCCAACAAATTCATGACCTCCCTGCGCGAGTTCGGCGCGATGGCGGGCATGGCCCGCGACAAAATAGGCTCTAACCTTGCTGGTGGTCTGGCGGGGTCGCTGGACACCCTGCGCCGTCACATCCTGGATAACTTCCCGCGCATTGAGCAAACGCTGACGAAAGCCATAAAAGGCATTCTGGCGCTCGGGGATATTATCGGGCGGCTGTTCTTCCGGCTTATCGAAGGTACATCAGACCTTATCACCTGGTGGCAATCGCTGGACAAGCAGACGCGGGAGCTGATCTCGCTGTTCGGCGCACTGACGATAGCGCTACGCATCCTGAACAGTACGTTCTGGATGTCACCGATTGGCCTGATTACCGCGCTGGCTGCGGGTATTGCTCTCCTGTGGGAGGATTACAAGACCTGGAAGGAAGGCGGTCAGAGCCTGATTGACTGGGAGAAGTGGAAACCGGAGGTCGACGCCGCGCTGAAGATGGTTCGTGACCTGAAAGCGACCGTTAACGACCTGGCTAAAGCGCTGGCAAAGCTACTCAATATCGACCCGAAATCATGGTCCCTGAAGTGGGATTTCAGCAACTTCATCGATCAGATGGGCGAGTTCAGCAAGATGTTGAACATGATCGCCGACCTGCTTAATGCCATCAAAGATGGTCGCTGGGCTGATGCCGCCAGCATCGGCAAACAGTTGCTTAATCAGGGAAGTGATAAGCCGTCAGCAATGCCAATGGTGACCGACAGCGCCAACGGTACCGCCGACTGGATTAAAGAGCACTGGGGCTTCGATCCTCGCAGCGTGGGCCGAACGGTGCGCGGCTGGTTTGGCGATGATGGACCAGAACAACATGCACAGGCCGTTAAACGTGGTGAACGGAATAATAATCCCGGAAATCTGAATTTTGCAGGTCAGGCGGGAGCTTCACTTGAAAGCCCTGGCGGGCGGTTTGCCAGATTCGAAACCTCCTTTGACGGTTTACGGGCGCTTTCGCGTCAGTTGATGTTATATGCCGGACGAGGAATTAACAGTGTGGAGAAAATTATCTCTACATGGGCTCCCGCATCAGATAACAACAATACCGCTGCCTATATTCAGGCTGTTTCTCAGCGGCTGGGGGTAGATCCTCGCGTTGCCCTGAATATGAAAGATCCACAAACCATGTCTGCATTAATGAGCAGCATTATTCATCATGAAAATGGGCGAAACATCTATTCGAGGGAATTAATCGGGAAGGCTGCCGTCGCAGGAATTGGCGGTGCTCAGGTTAGCCAGAAGAACACTTATCACATCTACGGTGGAGGTGATCCGCGTTCTGTCGGTACTGAGGTCGAGCGCCGGCAGCAGTCAGCGAATGCCCAGGTTATGCGCGGCAATCAAACGAAGGTGGGCTAATGGATATTCTCTCTACGCTCTTTCAGCAGCAGAGCCGGAAAATAGGAGTGATTGTCCCCAGCGTGGTTGTTTCTGAGAAGCACAGCGACACGCTGGAGATAACAGAGCACCCGGTCGAGGTTGGGGCGGCCATCGCAGACCATGCCTATAAAAAGCCGTCTGAAGTGGTAATGGAGGTCGGTTTCGCTGGTGGCGGTTCGTTGCTGGATTTTGCCAGTAACCTTACAGCAACCAGCTTACTCGGACTCAGCCCGCAGCAAACGTATCAGGAGATACTCGACCTGCAGGCTAGCCGTATTCCTTTCGATGTGGTGACCGGCAAACGGCTGTACAGCAACATGCTGATCCGCGCGCTGGAAGTGACGACAGACAAGACAACCGAAAACGTCCTTTCCGCTGTCCTCACCCTGAGGGAGGTTCTTATCTCGCAGACGCAGCAAATCACCGTTGCGGATAAAACCAACATGAAGGACGGCGCCAGCACGTCGGCGGTACTCAATACTGGCACCAAAACTACTAAGCCGCCAAATACCTCACTGCTGCAAAGCATATCGAGTAACGCGGTGTCTTTACTGGGGCTCGGCTAATGGCAATTCAGGAAATCCCGCTGACAGCGGATAATCAACAATTCAGCATCATCCTGGCTGGCTCTACCTGGCGGATTAACATCACCTGGCGCGATCTGTACTGGATTATGGATCTGCAGAACGACAGAGGGGAGTCGGTAATCTCCGGTATTCCTCTCGTCACGGGTGCTGACCTGCTGGCGCAGTACGCCTATATGGGGCTTGGTTTTAAGCTGGTGGTGGTCTGCGATGACAGCACACAGAATTATCCAACGAAAACCGACCTGGGCGGCCGCAGTCATTTACTGGTATCAACGGAGTAAGCATGTCACAGAACTGGATGAGACATTTCGAGCTGCAGCTCGTGGACGAGAACGGGCAGGGTATTGAGCTCAGTGATTTTAAAGTGACCTTTACGATCGACTGGTTCAACATCAGCAGCGCGTCACGCGTGGGAACGTTCAAAATCTATAACCTGTCAGCTGATACGGTCAATCGCATCACCGGACAGGAGTTTTCTAAGGTGCGGCTGATTGCTGGTTACGACGGTATTGCGCCAGAGGTATCGGCAAGCGATGTTGGAAAGGTACGGGAAGTCGACGCGGCGGATGTGGGCCAGAGTGATGGCCGCAACTACGGACTGATTTTCAGCGGTGAAATTCGCTACTCGGTCACCGGTAAAGACAGTCCTATTGATTCCTACGTACTGATTCAGGCAGCCGATACGGATCTGGCTTTTGCCACCAGCATAACATCGCAGACGCTGGCTGCCGGTTACACGGTCGCAGACGTGAACCGCGCGCTGATGAAAGACTTCGAGGCAAAAGGCGCGACCGAAGGCCTGACGCCTGAAATGCCTGCTACCGTATTCCCCCGGGGCCGGGTGTTGTTCGGCATGACACGGCATCTTATGGATAACGTGGCCGGACAATGTGGCGCAACATGGCAGTTCGTGGACGGTCAACGCCAGATAGTGGCGAATAACGAGTATGTTCACGACGCTATTGTGCTCAACAGCGCCACCGGGCTTATCGGCATGCCGCAGCAGACTATCGGCAACGGCGTAAACGTCCGTGCGCTGATTAACCCGAATATCCGGGTTAACGGGCTTATTCAACTGGATCAGGCTTCCGTGTACCGCACCGCACTGTCGAACAACGATATCGCGATGGCTGGTGGGCAGATCACCGACCAGAACACGGACGGTAATATCACGCTCAGCGGCACCACGGCGCAACCTGCCAGCATCGCAACGGATGGCGTTTATATTGTGCGCGGGATTATGTACACTGGCGATACAAGGGGCCAGGCGTGGTACATGGATATGATGTGCGAAGCGCGTGGCGCGGCGGATCTTGTTTCCTCATCAGCGAGGGAAAGAGGGCTTTAATGAAACGGTTCTGTTTGGCGTTCGCAATAATGGTTACTGCTCCGGCGATGGCTGCAATTCAGTGCGGTAATTACACAATGACCGGTGACGGAATGACTGTTATTAACGGTGAAACTGTCACATCTCAGAAAATCAAATTTCTGGGAAAAGATGGTGACTACTCAAACATGAAAATGGACATGGGCCTGATGCCTTCCCGCGATGGCAACAATTACGGCTTTGAGTTTGTGAAGCGTAACGGAAAAGCTTTCCTGAACGTTCAGCTACTGCAGAACAGCATGGACGCGCCGAAAATCATCGGATCTTTCCCGTGTAAAAAGGTTGATGGGTGAAGGTAGCCTGAAAGCTGTCTCATCTGAAAAACAACAAAACGTGCTCTAAAAACTGTCGTTTTTTGAGACTAGCGATTACACTGCTCTAACTTTTTGATGGTGAATTGCCATCGATATGCTCCCCCATAAAAGCCAGGAATAACTAAAACATGAGCTTAGCGCAGCCAAAATCAGGAGAACTGTTAGATCTTCTGACTCCTTCATTAACTAAGGGTGAAAACCTTCTGAGTGAGTTTGAAGTCCATCGAATCATTCGTGAAGCGAAGAAAATCCCTGAACGTTATCAGGGGCTATCAATTGAGGGCTTAGCTAAGCTTGTTCTTGGTGAAATAGAAGAGGGATGTTCACTCTGTGAGCAGGGTTTGAGAATTGTGCCTAACGATCCAGTTTCTTTCTGTAACTATACGATAGCGCTGCGTAACTTGGGTTTGCACGCTCGCCAGTACGCGATGATTCAGAATGCGGCCAACTCACTTAACCCAACGATATTGGCTGAAGTTGCTACAATTTCTGCATACTGGGCTGATATCGATTTGCTAGAAAAGGTGATGCCGATGCTAACTGCAATGGAAATACCGCGCCCTGAAGATATGGGCAAATGGTATGACACACTCAATTATCTGCATACCCACAAAGATCATGCTCAAGATCTCAAAACTATTGGGCAGCTCATGATGAATGTTGCAGAAAAGTACCGTGTTCGTCTTGCTGGTGCTCATGCTTTTTACGTAATGTCAGAACTTGATACGCTGTTCGTTGAAGTCAAAACAGACGATCCAACGCTTCTTTCGCAGATGAATAATGCCTTGGCTGATGAGATTATTATTGCTGGTCTTGCGGATTCTGAATGTGTCGGATGTTTTGAGGCGGGGGAACTTTAATGTCGGTTGAGCATACTTGTTTCCTTGAACTGGCGAAGCATTCCCTGACTCTAAACGGTGAAATGTGGACAAGAAACGCTATTAGCCGAGCATATTATGGCATGTACCATTCCGCCTTAAGGATCACCAATAATCTTGTACCGAATGCTACAGAAGATGGTGAAAAATTAAAAGGTGGAGTTCACATGCGAGTCTATACCGTCTTTTGTAGCGGTGAGGCAGCAGCACTGAACGACGTTGATGTTAACGCAGTAAAAAAAATCGGCGTTAAACTGAAAATGACGCATGCCCAACGTGTTAATTCTGATTACAAGCTTGAACGAAAGGTTAATCGAATTACAGCGATAAGCGCGATTCAGGATGCAGAAGAAGTAGATACAATCGTTAATCAACTTTTGAAGGTTGGCGACGATTCGTTAACCGCTTAAGCTGCAATTCCTCATAAATCAAACCCGCCACCCGGCGGGTTTTTTGCTTTCTGGAGCCAATCAAATGGCAGTTTCTGATCAGACCCGCAGCGGCGACCTTGCCGAAACATTCAAATCTGAGCGAGAGACCACAAAGAACCAAATCCGCGTCGCTTTGCCTGGCATTATTCAGTCGTTCGACCCTGACGCGGTGACGGCGGTTGTGCAGCCTGCTATCCGTTACGTTGAAATCGATAACGATGGTAACCGGGTGACAAAACCTTACCCGCTGCTGGTGGATGTTCCCGTGGTATTCCCAACGGCCGGGGGAGTTACTTTAACGTTGCCGGTGAGCCCCGGCGATGAGTGCGAACTTAAGTTTCAGGACCGCTGTATTGATTTCTTCTGGCAAAACGGCGGAGTGCAGGAACCTGTCGACGACCGCATACATGACCTGTCCGACGCCACCTGCTCAGTGGGTCAAATATCTCAGCCCAACAAAATTAAGAATGTCAGCACCACGTCGGCGCAGCTTCGAAGTGTTGATGGAAGTACGTACATCGATCTTAATCCGGATACGCAGAAAATTAAAATTGTGGCGCCGGGGGGCGTGGAGGTGGTTACCCCGCTGGCTGACTTCTCGGAGAAAGTCACTATTCACGGGCTCCTGTCATGGATGGGCGGCATGGTGGGCTCTGTTGTCTCAGGCGTCGCATCCAAAATTACTGGCGCGGTCGAGTTTATCGGTACCGTCAAAGCAAACGGTAAATCTATCGACGATAAACACACTCACGGTGGTGTACAGCACGGCACCAGCAACACAGACGGGGTGAACTGATGCGATACAGGCGTGAAGACGCCGACGGTGATTACACCTTTGGCAGCGGCGATGATACCTGGCTGATTAACTCTCCGGAGGCAGTGGCGCAGGCCGTGAAAACGCGATTCGAATTATGGTACGGACAATGGTTCCTCGACACCACAGAGGGGACACCGTGGATTCAGTCCGTACTCGGTAAGCAAAAACCGGAAACCTACAACCTGGCGATCCGTAAGCGCATCCTCGAAACGCGGGGCGTTAAATCCATCCTTTCTTTCAATACGACAGTGAACACTACGACGCGCCGCGTCCAGTTCTTCGCTGAAATCGACACTCTCTACGGAACAACGACAGTAACCAGCGAGGCATAAATGGCCCTCAATTTGGACACACTCGGCTTATCGGCAACGGTAACCGCTGAGGGGATCAGTGCGCCTGATTACCAGACGATACTCGATACCCTGACGAGCTATTTCCAGCAGATTTATGGCAGTGACGCTTATCTGGAGCCGGACAGCAAAGACGGCCAGATGGTGGCGCTGGTGGCGCTGGCTATTCACGATGCCAATAACACGGCCATTTCCGTTTACAACTGTTTCTCACCTGCTACGGGTTACGGCGCAGGGCTGACCAGTAACGTGAAAATTAACGGTATCGCGCGTAAAGGGGCGACGAACTCCACCGTGGATCTTCTGCTCACCGGTACCGCAGGGGCAACCATTACGAACGGTACCGTGAAAGACACCAATAACGTGATCTGGCGTCTTCCTGCCTCGGTGGTGATTGGTGTCGACGGTATGGTGACGGTAACTGCAACCTGTTCAAACAGTGGAGCGGTAGCCGCGCTGACGGGGACCATCACGACCATCAATTCGCCGACTCGCGGCTGGACATCGGTAACAAACCCAGCAGCGGCCACTGTAGGCGCACCGGCAGAAACCGACGCAGAGCTGCGCATCAGGCAGGGGCAGAGCGTCGCGCTGCCGTCCATCACACCGTTTGAAGGCGTCGACGGAGCGATCGCCAACGTCGCTGGTGTGACACGTCACAAGCTCTACGAGAACGATACTGGTGCAACTGATAGTAACGGGCTGCCCCCGCACTCTATTTCCGCGATTGTTGACGGTGGCGATGTGACAGAAATTGCCCAGACAATCCGGGGGAATAAGGGGCAGGGAACTGCGACTTACGGGACGACCTCTGTCACGGTACCGGACACTTACGGCAATCCTCATGTGATCAGTTTTTCGCGGTCGACTGATGTCCCGATTTACGGACATATCACGTTGAAAGCCTTTGCCGGTTACACGTCGCAAATCGGTGTGCAGATTCAACAGGCAGTAGCGGATTACATCAATGGGCTGACGATCGGTGATTCGGTTCTGCTGAGTCGCATTTACTCTCCGGCAAACCTGGGCGTGGTCAGTGGTGGCAGTGCTCGTTATTACGACATTCAGGAACTGCTAATTGGCAAATCAGCCGGAACTGTAGCGGCGGCAAATATCAACATTGCATACAACGAGTCAGCATCCTGTAAGCCTGAAAATATTGTTCTAACGGTGACGTCATGAGCAAGTACACGGACTTAATCACCAACTATCACGCCACTAAGCCTAGGTTCTTTGATCACGTTGATCTGAGTACACGGCCACTGATTGATATCACTGCGGCCACCAGGGGACTGGTGAGCGCTTTCGATATTGATACCGCTGTCGGCGTCCAGCTCGATATTCTCGGTCTGTGGATCGGACGCAGTCGCATAGTAAGCCAGCCAATTAGCGGCGTTTATTTCAGCTGGGACACTGACGGGCTTGGATATGATCAGGGCATCTGGCAAGGGCCATATGATCCTGATTCTGGCTATACGACGCTGAGTGATGAGACGTACCGCATCATTCTGAAAGCGAAAATCGCTATCAACAAATGGGATGGTCGGAACGACTCTCTGCCTCCCATCCTTGACGCTGCTACCGCAGGCTCTGGCCTGAAGATGCAGATCGTCGACAACCAGGACATGACGATATCGGTCTGGGTATTCCCCGAGACTGATATTTCTGATGTGTCACTCGAACTGATTGCCGCTATTAAACAGGGCTATCTCACTGTTAAAGCAGCTGGCGTATGGGCCGGTGATGTTGAAACGCCTTCGGTAGAAGCACCATCCGAGGGCTCTAAATTCTTTGGGTTTGATATGGATAACGAATACATCGGCGGGTTCGATGTTGGAGCATGGGGGACAATACTCTAATGGCAACAAACAACTTTAAACCGTTCGCGACAGCAGCGAATGCTAACGTGATGTCTCAGGCTGACTGGGAAGCACTACCGGCGCTTTTGTCCGGCTTTATTAGCGGGCCAGCAAAATCAGCGCAGGTAAACAAAGCCATTCGACAGGCCAGCTTTATAGCGGCAGCGTTGGCGCAGTACACCGCTAACAAAAGCGGGCTGGACGTGCTTGATGATGGTGACCTGAACGGGTTTATCTCCAAAATGGGGACCGCTTTTGGGAAGGATTTCCAGGCGCTTGACGCCACGCTGACGGCATTGGCTGGGCTCGCAACCGGTGCAAATAAACTCCCGTATTTCACTGGAACTGATACAGCATCACAGACTGATTTAACTTCTGTCGGCCGGGATATTATCGGGAAAAGCACTATCGCTGACATTCTCACATACCTTGGTCTGGGAGAAATAGCAAAAGCAGGGGTTGGCAGTGGAAGACTTGGATCTAACGGGTATGCAACTCTGCCCATAATTATTGATGGTACTAAGCGAAGCCTGATAATCCAGTGGGGTATCAGTGT
>NZ_NAEW01000049.1 GCF_002075345.1 Citrobacter braakii | reverse complement strand
GCCGTCCGACAGCGTGCGCAGCGAACTCACCAGCCCCGGCGTGTCTGCCCGCCACACCCACAGGCGGTCGCTGACAATACGGTGGTGAATACGACCATCAGGGGGACTCACCAGCGCCAGCGCGGACAGCGGCACGTCCCCGTCACGCAGCGGATGGTCATGGCGCCAGTCGTTGATGGCCGCCGCCAGCCCCAGCATCTGCTGCGCCGGCACTCTGACCGTGGCCGTCTGTGTCCGCGCCTGTGTCTGCATTCTCTGGCTTTCCACCACGTGCCCGGTGATGAGCATGAACACCAGTCCCAGCGCCACAATCATCATTCCCATATCAGCGGTCCGCCGGACGCCCTGTCACCGACACCAAGCACTGCGCCCGGTGAGCTTCGGCATAGAGGCGTTTTTCAGCCGGGCGGTACAGGTCAAACACCTGATCCAGCGCCGATTCAAAACTGCCGCGGAATGTCAGCGGTGCCTCAATGCGGTAATCCACCGGGGTCTGCCAGATAACCACCCAGTTCCCGCCGTTCGGGCAGTCGGCCTTCTCCGCCCACGCGGTCAGGGACTCCTTCAGCGTGGTACCGGCGGCGGCTTTCCACTCCGCGCCCGACGGCAGGGCCGTGACCGGGGTACCGGTCAGCTTCGGGGCCGGAGCAGGCGCAGATGATGCCGGAGCGGAAGAGGGGGTTAATGACGAGGTTGCGGATGCCGTCGGAGAAGCCGGGTGAGAGGATGAGGCTACAGCCGCGGTCACGGTGGTTTTCCCGGCAGGGTCCCTGCCGCTGAACGGATTACGCCCGGTCAGGGCAGTCCCGGAGACAGCAGAAGCCGCCCCGGACGGGGATTTTGCTGTCGGTGCTGATACTGTATTTTTTGCTTTTACCTGAGACGGCGAAACCACACCACCTGTGGACGTCGCTGCCGGCGTTGTGCCCGCAGCAGAAACAGAAGGCGAAGCCGTCGTGTTTTTTACCGTAACCCCCTGCCCCGGGGAAGAAGTTGTCAGTACCGGTACTGCCGGCAGGGGAAGCGTCTCACTCTGACCCGGCCGGGTGCCGACAGAAGACGTCCCCGCCGCAGAAGCCGGTACGGCAGACGCCACCGCAGGTGTGGTTGTAACCGGAGAACTCCCCGGACGCGTCTTTGCCTGCGCCAGATAAGCCTCCCGCAGCACAAAGCAGACCTCGCGGTTCACTTCATCCACGGTCATACGCCAGGCCGGCCCCGCCACCACCTGCAGCGCCTCACTCAGGCGCACGGGTCCCAGACGGCGCTGGACTGCCGGTAACGGGCGGTTCAGCAGCTCCGCAAAATCCGCGCCATAACGGCCGCACAGGGAATAGCCGGACTGGAACAGCAGGTAACGAAACCCGTCCCCCACGCTGCTGACCAGCGACACCGGCATGGTGATATCAATCAGCTGGTTCAGGGGCTCGCGCTGGGCATCGGCACTTTTCACGCTGACCAGCGTGTAGCGCCCTTCGCGGGTCACCTCCGGTGAGCGCTGCCAGATATCCGCCGGCGCGGCCAGTTTCAGGCTGTGGCTGAATGCCGCGTCACGGGCAGACGACGCTACCGGCGACTGCGCACAGCCGGCCAGAACCAGCAGCAGTCCGGAGCAGAAAAAGGGGTATGTGTTTAGCGTAAACATGGTAAATCCCGACAGATGGCCATCATTGCGGGCATCCTGCGGGGATTTGCGTTAACGCTCAATAAAGAACTGTTTTTTCAGATTTACAAAAAAAAAGCCCGCATTGCTGCAGGCGTTCAGGCGTACATGAAGTTTTACTCCGACGGGCATGATAACCCGTAATGTTAATGGCGGGGCTGTTCCAGCTCCTCGCGGCTCAGTCCCATGGTCTTCATCACCACTTCCGGGCTGACGCCATCGTCAATCAGCGCCATCCGACGGTGCGTTTTGATATCATCGTCATCCAGCACGCTGACGTCAATCAGCGGCCACGGTTTACTGAGTACCCGTCTGGCAAGTTCCGACTGTTCAAAGCAGTCCAGCCAGTCCATACTGTACGGGTAAGGCCGAACGTCACCATGGTAAAAGAGCCGCGGCACCACCACCGGCAGTGTTTTGTACCCCTTTTTCAGGTGATCATCCATCGCCCTGATGGTGTATTTCATCATACGCCAGGCCATCATCTCATCTTCGGTACTCTGATGCTCTTATGCAAAGAAAATGATTATGTGAAGTTCATAGATAGAAATTTAGTTTCTTCGCCACATCGGTTGTTTTATTAATTCGCATAATATTATGACCCTGAAACATTGACAGGACTGATCTGCGTCAAAAGACCAGTCCCAAAAGGGTTGGTCTGTCAGTACAGGGTTATAACGGGGTTTTTTATGCCGCAGGCGTGAGCGTAACGAGTTAATGTATCGATGCTGGCTTTGGTAATGTTATTTTCCAGGCGGGAAATAACCGGCGGCTTTACCCCCATGCGCTCAGCAACCTGAGCCTTCGTCAGGTTGTCATGCTTGCGCCATTCTGCAAGTAGCTCTCTAAGCCTCTCCTTGCGTTCTTCTTCCTGCCATGCTGCACGATATTCATCGTCCTGTATCCATTCATTATGCAGTTCTTTATGGCTTACTAATTTCATTGAGTACCTCCGCTAACCGACTTTTGGCGAGATCGATTTCTTTCGCTGGCGTTTTCTGTGACTTTTTTATGAAAACCCGAAGCATGATGATGGTATTGCCTTTATGGTATACCCAGATGCCTCTGGCTATATCCGTACCCATCGTGCGGATCTCAAAAAGTCCATCGCCAAGGGGCTTCGTATCCGGCTCCCGCAACAACCGGGCATCATGCTCCAGTTTGCCAATGAGACGGTCAAACTTAACCCGAATTTTAATAGGTAATGCAGTAGCTTCTTCCCTGGCATTTGGGTGATAAACAACGCTAAACATACGGCCTCCCTCCTGAATAAATATTAACTCATAGGCTAATTAATCACAAGATAAGATTAACCTACAGGCTAATTAACTTTACGATTTCAATCTGGTTACAGCCTGTCAGTATTAGCGTTTGATTTTTGCACTTCACATAATCATTTTCTTTGCATAAGACCATTTATGCGGTGCACCGCATAAATGTTCCACGACACAGTAGAGCAGGCAGTGCGCGTCCTGCGCCATTTTTACCGAATACAGAATGTCAGAGTGCAGCTCCTTTAACTCTTCATCGACATAACTTCCCGGCTCCAGCCTCAGCGTATCCAGGTGAACCAGCGAACGGATGTCTTCAGGCAGGTGCGCCTCAAGGAAATCCCTTGCCGTCACAGGCTCCCGCAGAAACAGCTTGAACAGCGGGTCATGCCCGCGTTTACTGTTACTGGTCATTATTCCCCCGCATGTTAAAAAGTGTTTCACTCCACTGACAATGCCCGGGGAGTGAATTCAACAGATAACTGTCTGTGATTTGTAAAAAAACGCCAACATCGATGTCGGCGTTTTCAGGTTATTACACTCGCTACAATACAGAGATTCTTCTGCATTACTGCGGCCAGAAACTGGCGTCAACCGCCTGTTCAAACGTCCACGGACAAGTTTCCGGGAAAACAGAACGACGGATATTCGTTTCACGTTCCGCTGCAATCACAGCATCGCCATAAGCATCTTTGATGATTTCAGTCAGACGGGACTTCAGACTTGGATTTTCCTGAAGTATCCTGAGAGCCTTGCGGCGTTGCTCTTCTATTGTCAGTTGCCAGCTACGACCCTGGCGTTCTGACTGGTACTGCCATTTTAGCAGATGCATAAAGAGCACCTGGAGACGGGATTCCAGCTCCCTGCGTTCACTTCGCCCCATCGCCTCAATCTCCTCAAGCAGGTTTTTCAAATCCAGGTCTTCCGTCCGACCGGCACGGATCAAATCTGCCTGCTCCTGGGTCCAGCCGTAAAAATCAGTATCATAACGTTCTGTCATGGTTTAGCTCCCCTTATGAATATCGGCCTGCCGGAGCAGGCCAGACATTCACAGATAACCTCCCTGAATACAATCGCCATATAACACATTGATTTATATGGGAACTCACTCAAAAAGGTATGTCATCGTCAAAATCCATCGGCGGCTCATTCGCCGGATGCTGTTTTGGCGGCGTTCCACTGTAGCTTCGGCCTGCTGGTTGCTGGGGTTGCCCCTGGCTTCCCTGCTGCTGACCATTACTACCGTTGCCACGACTGCCCAGCATCTGCATGGAGCCCTGCAAGGACACCACCACCTCTGTAGTATAACGTTCCTGACCACTCTGGTCAGTCCATTTCCGGGTGCGCAGTTCGCCCTCAATATACACCTGGGAGCCTTTACGCAGATACTCACCGGCAATTTCTGCCAGTTTGCCGTAAATCACCACACGGTGCCATTCGGTGCGTTCTTTCTGCTCACCTGTCTGTTTGTCTTTCCAGGTATCTGACG
>NZ_NAEW01000048.1 GCF_002075345.1 Citrobacter braakii | reverse complement strand
GGCGAGTCGGGGTGTCATATTCAACGTGAGAAGTGTTGATGGTGATACCACGAGCTTTTTCTTCCGGCGCGTTATCGATCTGGTCGAATGCACGAGCAGCACCGCCGTAGGTTTTAGCCAGTACGGTAGTGATTGCAGCGGTCAGCGTTGTTTTACCATGGTCAACGTGGCCGATAGTACCGACGTTAACGTGCGGTTTTGTACGTTCAAATTTTTCTTTAGACATCGATTGTCCCTCTAAGACACGGATAAATCGGTGATATCACCACATCAACCAGGCCATATGCCTGAGCTGTTGAATGCTTTTAAAAGTAAACAGAGAGAAACGGGAAGGAGAAGTGAAGTGGTGCTGATACCCAGAGTCGAACTGGGGACCTCACCCTTACCAAGGGTGCGCTCTACCAACTGAGCCATATCAGCACGTCTGGAGCGGGCAGCGGGAATCGAACCCGCATCATCAGCTTGGAAGGCTGAGGTAATAGCCATTATACGATGCCCGCATCCTGAAACTCGGCTACCCAGTTCTTTCTGTAATAAAAAAGAGATTTCTCTCTTTTTTATTCGAGCTGATTAATTTTTTAACCAACTCAGGCGGCGATAACGCTGCCAGAAAGTGGTGGTGGGGGAAGGATTCGAACCTTCGAAGTCTGTGACGGCAGATTTACAGTCTGCTCCCTTTGGCCGCTCGGGAACCCCACCGGACTTGATGGTGCCGACTACCGGAATCGAACTGGTGACCTACTGATTACAAGTCAGTTGCTCTACCTACTGAGCTAAGTCGGCATCAAGTAGCGCGCATTTTATGGAGACATGCGCACTCATGCAACTAAAAAATTGCATAAAATGTTCTATCGCTCACATTTTGCGCTATACGACCGATAAATAATCTATTTCTTCTTCGAATTGAACAAATTTCCAACGTCAGCCGCGCTCCCAGAAGGCATTTTGCTCCAGCATGCCGTTATCAATAGAGAGAAAGTGCATCTTTATACATCTGGAATAGCCGTCACATTGCGTTTCAGGGGACGATTTTTTCTTATTATTCCCTCCCATCTGGTGTTACCCTCCTGCCCATTGTCCAAATTAACTGAAATGTGCGTGCCATTGCGTACCGGGGATGATTTCGTTTTTTACCGCAGACCTGATATAGCAATGACAGCCAGACCATGCGTATGAGTATAAAAGAGCAAGCGTTAACGTCGCCTTACCTACAGTTTGATCGCAACCAGTGGGCTGCGCTTCGTGATTCCGTGCCGATGACTCTGACCGAGGAAGAGATTGCTCGTCTGAAAGGCATTAACGAAGACTTATCGCTGGAAGAAGTTGCTGAGATTTATTTGCCATTATCGCGTTTGCTAAATTTTTACATCAGTTCGAACCTGCGGCGTCAGGCTGTGCTGGAGCAATTTTTAGGCACCAACGGCGAGCGTATTCCTTATATTATTAGCATTGCTGGCAGCGTCGCCGTCGGCAAAAGTACGACTGCACGTGTGTTGCAAGCGTTGCTGAGTCGCTGGCCCGAGCATCGTAAGGTTGAGCTGATCACTACTGACGGTTTTCTTCATCCTAACCAGGTGTTGAAAGATCGTGGGCTCATGAAGAAGAAAGGCTTTCCTCAGTCCTATGATATGCACCGTCTGGTTAAATTCGTTTCCGATTTAAAGTCTGGCGTCCCCAACGTTACAGCACCGGTCTATTCTCATCTGATCTATGATGTGATCCCTGATGGCGACAAAACCGTTGCCCAGCCCGACATATTAATCCTCGAAGGGCTCAATGTATTACAAAGCGGGATGGACTATCCTCACGATCCACATCATGTATTTGTTTCTGACTTTGTCGACTTTTCTATTTATGTTGATGCGCCAGAAGAATTACTCCAGACGTGGTATATCAACCGCTTCCTGAAATTCCGCGAAGGGGCATTTACCAACCCAGACTCTTATTTCCATAACTATGCGAAATTGTCGGAAGACGAGGCAATCAACACGGCTACATCGCTATGGAAAGAAATCAACTGGTTGAATTTAAAACAGAATATTTTACCAACGCGTGAGCGAGCCAGCTTAATCATGACGAAAAGCGCCAATCATGCCGTTGAGCAAGTCAGATTACGAAAATAAAAAATAAAGGGGAGCCATAGCTCCCCTTCTTATTATTCAGCGCTTCTAAGCGATATTTCCCCACCCATCCAGGCTTTTATCACGCCATTTTGTTCGAGTAGTAATGCACCTTGCGCATCTATTCCACGAGATACGCCAAATATTTCTTTATCACCAATAATGAGTTTAACGGGACGGTCGATAAAGTTATCCAGCGCCCTCCAGCGGGACAAATACGGCGCCAGGCCCTCATGCTCAAACAGTACCAGGGCAGCGCGCAGCTCTCGGATCAGCCGGGCAGCCAGAGTATTGCGGTCAATGGTAATACCCGCTTCCTGCAGATTAATCCAGCCTTGATTAACCACATTCTCCTCAACCCGACGCATAGACATGTTTATACCCGCCCCAATAACAATCTGTGCGGCATCGCCCGTTTTTCCGGTGAGTTCAACCAGGATCCCTGCCAGTTTACGGTCGAGCAAATAGAGGTCGTTCGGCCATTTAACACGTACTTTATCCGCGCCCAGATCGCGTAAAACCTCAGCCATGACAATACCAATCACCAGGCTCAGGCCAATCGCGGCTGCCGGTCCTTGTTCCAGTCGCCAGAACATTGAAAGGTACAGATTGGCGCCAAAGGGAGAGAACCATTTACGTCCACGACGACCACGACCGGCCTGCTGATACTCAGCGACGCAGGCATCCCCTGACTCCAGTTGACCAATTCGATCCATAAGGTACTGATTGGTTGAGTCGATAACCGGCAGGACCGTTATATTCCCGCCATCCAGCTGAGAATAAATAAGTGATGAATCTAATAGCTGGATAGGTTCAGGTAAGCTGTATCCTTTACCAGGGACAGTAAATACATCAACACCCCAGTCACGTAGCGTCTGGACATGTTTATTGATTGCCGCACGGCTCATTCCCAGCTTTTCACCGAGTTGCTCACCAGAGTGAAATTCGCCATCGGCTAATAATGAAATAAGCGTCAGGGGGACGGTATTATCCTTCATGCAACGATCTCCACGGCATTCACTTCACCCAGTGGGCCAATAAACCGGACTTCCGGTTCAAGCCAGACATTGAATTTCTCACCGACTTTTTGGCGTACGTGATGCGCCAGTTGCACCACATCCTGACTCGTAGCATGGCCTGCATTGATCAGCACCAGTGCCTGCTGCTGATGTACCGCTGCGCCACCAATGCGCATGCCTTTTAGCTGACATTGATCGATAAGCCAGCCAGCAGCCAGTTTCACAGAGCCATCAGCCTGCGGGTAATGAGGTGCAGTCGGGAATTTCACCAGGAGCTCCTGCGCAATGTCCGCGGTGACAACCGGGTTTTTAAAGAAACTCCCCGCATTCCCGTTTACTTTTGGATCGGGCAGTTTTGTGGTGCGCATATGGCAAACAGAATCAAAAACCTGCCGAGGCGTTACCGTGGCAGGATCAAGACGCGTCAGGTCACCGTATGTGAGAACGGGTTGCCACTGTTTAGGTAAGCGCAGACCAACAGCTACAATCGCAAAACGATCCTGATACTCATGTTTGAAGATACTGTCACGGTAACCAAATCGGCATTCTGCGGCGCTGACGCGCAGATGTTTGCCGGTCGAAAGCTCTACGCAGTCCACGTATTCGCAGACGCGCCGCAGTTCTACGCCATAGGCACCAATATTCTGGATTGGCGATGAACCCACGCAGCCGGGGATCAGCGCCAGATTTTCCAGCCCGGGCATGCTTTGCTGCAGCGTATGCTCTACCAGATGATGCCAGTTTTCACCCGCGCCTACGTGCAAATGCCACGCATCAGGTTGTTCTGTAATCGCTATTCCCTTGATACGGTTGACGATCACCGTTCCATGGAAGGCATCAAGAAACAGGACGTTACTCCCTTCGCCCAGGATTAGCACTGGATGATGTGATGCATTGGCTGATTGCCAGGCATTTAGTAGTTGTTGCGCATTTTCAGCACAGACAAGCACATTAGCTTGTTGATCGATACCGAAGGTGTTCCAGGCTTTAAGGGAGTGATTCATAGACGCTTTCCTGATGCAAAATCGCGCTTAGTTTACCGTATATGCAGCGGGATGGCTTGTGTTATGGAAGCTTAGGATGTTGCTTTGCAACCGATGAGGCTGCAATCACAGGCAGAATAAGGTTTACAGGCGCTGTATCCGGTAATAACAGACGCTGGCCGGATAAGGCGGCACGCCGCATCCGGCAGTTCTCACTCCCTGCAGACGCAAAAAAGCCCATCCGGCAGGATGGGCTTCTTCACTTATTTGATGCCTGGCAGTTCCCTACTCTCGCATGGGGAGACCCCACACTACCATCGGCGCTACGGCGTTTCACTTCTGAGTTCGGCATGGGGTCAGGTGGGACCACCGCGCTACAGCCGCCAGGCAAATTCTG
>NZ_NAEW01000047.1 GCF_002075345.1 Citrobacter braakii | reverse complement strand
CCTGCAGGTGACGCGCGAACCGGACCGGATAACGGTATCGATGGCGCGTTAATCCTTAACTTTTTTCACTCACCCTGGCGGGGAAACCCGCAGGGGAACTCCGCCACTTTTTTACAGCAAGGAGTTCTGAATGAGTATCACAAGCCCTGAAACAAAGACTGTGGCTTCTGTTGTCCCTGTACCGGTAACGAAACAGGTGAGCGAGCCGGAAGTGTTTCAGCGTACCCGCAGCGAGTTTAACCGCTGGCTGCAGGAGCAGTTTGATAGCCACTATCACACCATGCGTAACGGCGGTTACCGGAGCTTTCTTGCCCGTAACCACCCGGCAGAGCTGGAGCGTTACGACATTGCCTGTGAAGTCATGCGCCGGGAAGAGTTTGCCCGTTTTGCTGAGCTGCAGACCCTGGGGCTGTACCTGCATCTGCAGGTACAGCAGAAGGAGGCGTATTTCCGCCGGGTACGTAACCGGTTGCTGGCCGCGATGGCCGTGACCGGCGTGGTGACAAGTGTGGTGCTGTACGGGTATTTCCATCCGGAACAAGCGCTGCAGGCAGGGCGCGAGCTGCTGGCGCTGCCGGGAAGACTGGCGGTATTTGCCGGCAGACTGCTGAACTGAACATAACGACTGACGGTTAACTGCCGTTCAGTTCCCGCAGGGAGAGTCTTCCCTGCGGGGGCGCTCTCCCTTTTTTATTACCATAAGGAGAGCGCGATGCAGAAACACACCCCTGATGATATCGCCCGGTTTATTACCGGACGACTTCTGAATAACCATGATACCGCGGGTCTGCCCTGGCAGGGGCATCCGGCGGCTGTTCCTGAACATGCCCTGACCGGGCAACCGTTCACGGGGATTAACGTCCTGCTGTTATGGCAGGCGATGCAGCGGTATTCGCTTAACTGTCACCGGTGGCTCACCGGTGATGACCTCCGCCTGACGGGCGGGACGGTGATGCCGGGACAGAAGCCCGTGACGCTGGTCCGTTACCGGCCGGAGCTGTCCCTGATGAAGGTGATTAACCTGGCGCAGTGTGAAGGACTTCCCGACGAACTGCAGCCGGACTGGCCCTTACCTCCACAACCGGCGGCGAACCATGACGTCATTTCGCCGCTGGTGACCGCCAGCGGGGTACCGGTGGTGTTCCGTGAAGGTACTGAACCGCTGTACCGGCCGCTCCATGACCGGATTGAGCTGCCGCCGGCGCAGTATGACGGCAGTTCATATGGTACAGAAAGCAGCATGACAGACGGGAATGAGATGCTTCGCCTTCTGGTACAGGCAGCCGGTCACCCGCAACGGCTGAACCGGTACGGACTGACGGTCGACGAACGTACCGACAGTGTGTATGAAGCACTGGTCATGGATATTGGGGCGGCGTTCCTTGCCGCCCGTCTGGGGCTGCCGGACAACCGGGAGCCCCGGCATGACGGACTTCCGGTCAGCAGTGTCCTGCTGCCTGACCCCTGGTTGCTGTTCCGCGCCGCGGATGATGCACGCAGGGCGGCAGAATGGCTCCTGGCACGAGGACCTGTAATGGGTGAGGTGGACACCTGGCTGAAGATGGCCGCGTTCCTTCTCTCGCATCATTACGGCCTGGCGCCGGAAGAGACTTTGCTGACCAGCCCGGTGCTGGCGCAACGGCATATCGACAGCGGCATCACGCCGCTGATGGCGGTCAACGCGCTGGCCAGAATATACCGGTGGGAACGGACTGACCTGGCTCAGCGGGCGCTGTTTACGGAAGAACTCAGTCCGGACAGTGAACTGCTGGCGCTGGCTGAAACCCGGCCTGAGCTGCTGTACTGCCTTCGCCAGTACGGGGAAAACAGTGATGCAGAAACAACCAGCAGGTCGTCAACGGCCGCACTGCCTTTACTGCCACCACCGGTGGCAGAAGAGGGGGACGGAGCAGCCAACGATGACGGTCCGGACGAACCGGATGACAATGTGGTGGCGCTGCCCTGGGCTGCCCGCCGGGGGAAGACAAACCCGCATATACAGGAGTTTGTCAGTCTGTTTAACAGTATTGCTCCGCATGAAAACCGCTGGCAGGTGTTCAGTGATTTTGCGCACATGGCGGCGGCTGCGTTGTATAACGCCATCCACCGTGACCCCACGGTTGAGGCGGACTACCTGCGCCGGGTTAAACGCTATTCGAAAGAAGACGCGGTCCGGATGTCCGGTCTGCTGGCTGCCGTTACTGACGGGCTGGAATTCAGTCCGACGGATTTTCTGGGTCAGTTACTGATGACGCTGGAGCTGGGAAATCAGTATCTGGGACAGTATTTCACGCCCTACAGAGTGAGCTACATGATGGCCAGAATGAACATGGCGGACAGGCTGCCGGAACTGGAGGACGGTAGCAGAGAATATATTACGGTCTGCGACCCGGCCTGTGGCGCGGGAGGTATGATTGTGGCGACAGCGGAAGCCATGCTGGAAGCAGGTTATAACCCGCAGAAGCAGATGCTTGCTTACTGTACGGATATCGACCCGCTGGCGGCGATGCTGTGTTACATCCAGCTCACGCTGATGCATATTCCGGCGGTGGTCTCCATCGGTAACAGTCTGACGATGGCGATTACGCGGGAGATGGCCACGCCGGCATACCGGCTGGGCCTGTGGGACCTGAAGCTGCACCGGGAGCAGACTGAACGCGAAAGCAGACAGCATGCGGCGTGACAGCGCAGGGTAACGTTATTTTTCACTCACCCGACAGGGGTTTCCCCCTGCGGGGAACTCCTGTCCTTAACCAGGAGGAGTACTGAACATGCCGGAAAGTATTTATATCCAGCGGCAGTTTATGACGTTTCTGGGACTGGACGTTCAGGCGGAGGAAATCTTCTTCCGCGTGGACGACCGGGACACCGATTACGTTAACACTGACATGGTGCTGCACCGTGACCGCCTGCTGGCGGTGATGCAGTTTTTGCTCGATGAGGTGACGGAACAGAACCCGCAGCAGCGGGAGAAGTGCCGTCATGCTGAGCAGATTCTGACGCTGTGGATACGGGGCCTGGACGCGCTGGCGCAGTCGATGAACGACATGGCCATTCTGCCCCGGACGGTATCGGAGTTCAGCG
Source organism: Citrobacter braakii (assembly GCF_002075345.1). Classification (GTDB taxonomy): domain Bacteria; phylum Pseudomonadota; class Gammaproteobacteria; order Enterobacterales; family Enterobacteriaceae; genus Citrobacter; species Citrobacter braakii. Next base: position 1,532 of record NZ_NAEW01000047.1, on the reverse strand, counting down.
GACGGGTGGACCGGTTATTACCCGGTGACCCTCAGGCGCTGTTGTCCCTGCCGGATGAGGCGTTTCTGCGCCTGACCGCGCAGGGACATCTGATGTCCGGTGAGCAGATGAGCCGGCAGACGCTGGAGGCGACCCTGCCGTACTGGGACCGTTTCGTGACCCGGATATCCGCCCGGCTTGCGGCAGCGTGTGACTACTGCCTGCTGCAGCTGAGCAGACTGTACCGGAATCTGAATACGGAGCCCAGACAACTGCGGTGCTTTACGCTGCCGTTTGGCCGGCTGGAGCTGCATATGCAGCCGCGGGATATGAGCGACTGCGGACATATTATGGAGTATGACGATGCTTCTGTGGCGGATTACCTGGAGGAGGTTATGGCCGGCAGACTGACACCCGTGCGTATGGAGGCCAGGGTGATTTACCGCAATGACGCGGAGGTATGTGTCTTCAGACGGAACGCTGACGTTATTGATACTGACCATCTGCACGTCAGTGACTGGCGGGAGCCTGTCACTGAGGCGCTTGACTGGATACGCCGTGAGCGCACATCGCTGGTTCAGAGCGTGCCGCGCAGACCGGTACTGAAACTGGCGGCCTGACAGCCGGTGAACCGCACCGGTACGCAGGCACTGAATCAGCAGTAAACCCGACCAGGGGAGCCTTCCCCTGCGGGAGTCTCCTCTTTTTTTATTCCTGAACAGGAGGAGTTTCCCGATGATTTATGACTGGTATATACAGCAGCAGATGCAGGCTGCGACAGGTATTGAGCTGGAGGATGAAGATTTCACCTGGCAGTTCAGGGGCGTCGCGTCCGACCACGTTAACACGTATATGCTGTTTGAGCGTGAGAAGATGCTGACGGTGATGGAAGCCATGCTGGGTTCACTGGAAAGTGACGAGGCCACGGTGACACGCTGCCGGCAGGTACTGACGCTGTGGATAACCGGACTGGATACGCTGGCCCGTGAGCGAAATACTACAGAGATGCTGCCGCGGGTTCACCCCCACAGCAGCGGGCAGGCTGACCAGTTGCTGAACGGTGATATCCGGCCGCTACAGCAGTGCAGCGAGGAGGAGTATCTTCGCCTGACCGGCCAGACGGATTTACCAGAAAACCAGCGAATACCGCAGAAGACCTTTAATGCCACGGAAAAATACTGGCAGCGGTTTGAGGCCTGGCTGGGACGCCAGTTGCGGGAGACGACAGAGCACTGTTTCCGGCAACTGAGCCGGTTTGTGGAGAACTGTAACTTCGAACCCTGGCAGCTCCGGGAATATAAGGGAGAGTACGGGACCATCCGGGTGGGCGTCATGCCACAGGATATCGGGGCCATTGATGTGATGGAGTTTGATCCGGATTACATCGTGTCCTGGGTGGATAAAGTGGCGGACGGTGTGTTCACGCCGGTGCAGTTTGTGGCGAATGTGTACTACAGGAATGGCGTGCAGATGGCCTCGTTCCGGGTAGACACAGAGGTGGAGGATATCGACCACCTGACGGCGAAGGATTACGGTGATGTTGTGGGGCAGGC
>NZ_NAEW01000046.1 GCF_002075345.1 Citrobacter braakii | reverse complement strand
TGCAGGATTTTAATTTCCATAACTGTCTCAAAAGTGACCATAAGCTCTCCCGAATCAGGAGAGCAGATTAACCCCTGGATCTGATTTCAGGCGTCGGATATGGATCACTTTCGCACCGTTAGTGACAGTACAGCCTGATCGGGACGTGCAAACTGAACGGTGTTGAACCGAAGCGCTATCTTCACCATGTTCTTGATTTTATCGCTGACTGGCCGATAAACCAGGTCAGCGAGCTGCTACTGGGGCGCATCACACTACCTGCGGAATAACTCTCTTCGTCAATACGGTTCTCGGCATACGCTTACAATGAATCACCGCCAGTGCCTGGCGTTCAGCTTCTTTGGGATCTGGCGCTAGGGAGCCAAACAGCGACTGCTGTAATTGTTCCGGCTCATTGAGCCAGACACACGGGTATCGCCGGTCACACCTGCGGGCGGCTGGGCATAGTCGACACCACCATCACCGCCCGGGACGGCAGCGACAGCAGCAGTACGCTCAGTAGCAGAGGTGAAATAATGAGATTACGGGACACGGGACCTCCGGATGTGCGTTATACATCCGGGCATTGTGTGGGGACGCGATAAAAAATTCAGCGGGGAAATCAAAATCCGATTCTGATAATTTAAAGTGACTGTTTTCTGAACCAGTTAACCCGTATGCGACAGAACGATAAAAAACTGGAATTCTCCGTTCTGCCTGTGCAAAAGTCAGAGTCCACGATAATCACGGGGAATATCCGTCAGCATTACTCTGTCGCCCCGGTGGATTGCGGTTGCACACAACCGGAGACAAACATGCCAGACAATAACAACGACGACAGCGAAACAACATACTGTGAAATGAACATCAGTATGGAGGCGCTGAACGACCTCCACTGCCTTCTTGACACGTACTCAGAAAATCTACAGGAAAAGCTGCTTCTGCTTGCCGTGGCAACCCACTCTCTGATGACCACGCAGGACATTGAGTACTTTGAGTCCCGCCTGCCCTGCGGGCACAGGATACAGTTTATTAACGGCGAAGCGCAGGAGTCTCTTTCTTCTCCTGAAAATCATACACCATACCTGCACTGAGCCTCCCGACTCCATGCCGGACAGCCACCGCGCAGATACCGGAAAAAGCAGAACCCGGGGTGCCAGCGTTAACAAATGGTGACACCGTTAACCATAAAAATAATAGTGTTATTGCCCGGTAGATTTTACGGTTGTTCACATAACCCGTTCTTACCCTGAAGAGGAAAGTAAAATGCTGAAGAAAGAAATGACGGAAAAGCTTAACGACCAGCTGAATATGGAGCTCTTTTCTTCCCTGCTCTACCAGCAGATGAGCGCCTGGTGCTGTTACCACAGCTTTGAAGGCGCGGCGGATTTCCTGCGCCGCCATGCACAGGAAGAGATGGAGCATATGCAGCGTCTCTTTGCCTATCTGACTGACACCGGCTGTATGCCTCATATCAGAGCGGTGGAGGCACCTGTGGCTGAATTTGATTCGCTGGCCGCGTTATTTAAAAAAACATATGAGCACGAACAGTTCATCACACAGAAAATTAATGAACTGGTGCATGTGGCCATGAGTACGCAGGACTACCCCACCTTCAACTTCCTGCAGTGGTATGTCGCCGAGCAGCATGAAGAGGAAAAACTGTTTAAATCCATCCTCGACAAGCTGGCACTGGCGGGTGACACCGGCGAAGGACTCTATCTGATTGATAAAGAAATTGCCTCAATGGGGAACGGTGCCTGAGGCGTCACTGGACTGAAAAACGCCCGCACGGAGCGCGGGCTAATTTTCATGCGTCAAAGAAACTGTCTGGTGCAGTCTTAATTGATAACCAATGGTTATAATAACATTAAGTCACTACTACGTGAAGGTATATAAAATTTGTGGAAAACCGTTTATGCTGACCGCTGTAAACGTATTCTGGACAACATTGAAAGAACTATACCTGTCATCTCACCGGAAACGTCTCCGGGATAGGGTACAGATTTCATACTTTTTTTCACCGGTAAGGAACCCGGGGTAAATTCTCAGGCTCCAGTACCCTATGTTCCAGAAGCACACACTGGTGTAGTGTTCCCGGGTGATCGTCCCTGTATATAGCAAACCAGACTGTCGTATCTTTAACCTGAAAAAGCCGGTCTCCATTACTGAAGTGCCATACAGCTACTGACCTGCCTGAAGGCAGATGTTCATCTTTTCCCCGTGTTCCTGTTTCGAAAGAGGATGGAGACCATGATTCGGTAACCAGACCATATCCGGCAAACACCACAAATACTGTACCCCGACCTTCACACTGCAGGGAAATTTCAGTATCAACAGCGACTGCTGATAGCGGGAATATCAGCACAGAAAATAACAGGAACAGTAAAATCCGGTTCATTTCTGGCTTAAGATTGTGACACTGATGAAAAAAGGTATCTCATCCCGTATTAGGGACGAATATATATCCATCCATGCTGCTGAAGCTCAGCCAGAGTCACAACCGCCGCCGGGATAACTCCTATGGTATCAATCAACTGTTCAGGAGAAAGAGAGTATCCCCGTAGCGAATGACTACAGACAGAAAGCTGAATACAGGCGTATTGCTCACATAAACCACGCCAGCACTCAGCACCTTCCTCTCCCCGGACCAGGCTCGTGACAGCATCAGAGTTAAAAATAACCTGGACTGATTCTTCCTGTGGTCTGGTGACCTGTTTGAGATAATTTCTCACATTATTCATACAGGGGATACTGCGCGAAATCTCTGGTACATGAAAAATGAGCTTCATGATTAACTCCCGGGTTACGTAACAATTAAGGATTAAGGCTTACCGCCCATTATTGTGTTCATCGTGTCATCATCCGGAGGAAGCCCCAGTTGCTGCTGCAGACGCCCCTCCGGAGACAAATAGTAGATTGCGGGTGTGGCATTACTGCCCAGCTTTTCCATTAACAACAGATTGGCCTGCAAGGCGGCTGTAATATCAGCGGGAACAGGGTCAGGCTTATCCAGCCGGGTTTTCCAGTGCGAACTCTCATAGTCATGAAGCGTTTTAACGGGATCTTTTGACATCATGATAGCCGCAGCTTTCAGATTACTGTCTGGCCGCAGCATAGCTACAGGGATAAGTCTCAACTGAACTTTACCGGCATCAACCCAGGGACGTGCTTTCTGCCAGAACTCGGTGCAATAAGGACAGTACGGATCAAAGAATACATAAACTTTTTGTGCTGCGTTGTCTTTACCATCCTGAATCCAGCGGCTTTTCTCCAGTTTCTGCCACATATCCCGGGCCATGGGAGCATAGACATATTTTTCAATCCATGGCGTACTGAGATTATTCCCGTCACTGTCCACGAGGTTTCCAACAAAAGCGTGCTTTTTATCTGATGAGAGAAAAACGGTGGTTCCCTGGCCATCATACTCCATCACATAGCCCTTAAAATCAGGCTTCAGGTTGAATTCGCCCTTAAGTTCAAGCCCTTGTTTTTCAAGGGCAGCCAGTGGCGCCGGCAGAGGGGTCGTTTCTGCCAGCCCCAGTGTGGGCAGAAAGCCCAAAACCAGCAATAAAAGCCATTCAATCTGATGCATTACCATCCATCCTGTCAGGGGGAAATTACATGCCATAACACTTTAATATCGCCCGCAGTTCCCCTGTGTCAAAGACAAAACGTAACAACCTTATCCATTTTATTGCAGATGTTAATGATTGCAGGTAGCTGATTATGATAGTTTTCAAAAACCGACACGTTCTGAATTTTCAGGCAATGTATGTTTAATCATGATTTATTTTTCTGAATAACGGGAAACGGAAATGGTCTGGCTGACCGGATTGATTATTGGCATACTGATGGGGCTGACCGGCGCAGGAGGCGGCATTCTTGCCGTACCTGCACTGATGTTTGCCCTTGATTTACCTGTCACGAGAGCCTCTCCTCTGGCACTGGTTGCCGTGAGCGCCGCAGCGGTGATCGGTGCATGCCTGGGCTTAAAGAGAAAGGAAACCCGTTATCGTGCAGCGCTGTTAATGGCTGTCAGTGGTATGCCTTTTACATGGCCCGGTGTATGGGTGGCCGCGCATGTTTCCCATGTGCTTCTGGTTATCATATTCGCGTTCTGTATGCTGTTCGTCGCTTACCGTTTCCTTTTCCCGGAAAAAAACAGTAATCGAAAGGTGTTATGCGAACAATCCGCAGAAACAGGGCGGTTGATATGGCACTGGTATTCCGTGCTGGCAGTTGCACTGGTTGGTGTATTGTCGGGATTTGCTACCGGATTACTGGGTGTCGGAGGCGGTTTTATTATTGTTCCGGCTCTGAAGCGTTTAACCCGTTTGTCTATGACATCGGTTACTGCCACTTCTTTATGTGTAATTTCACTGACGGGAGGAAGTGGTGTTCTGGCGGCCTGGCATAATGGTGTGTTTGTGTTCAATACAACTGCCGGAGTGTTCCTCGTTGCTGTCTGTGCCGGTTTACTGGCAGGACGCCGGGGAATACAGCATCTACCCGGCAGCATCGTATCACATATATTCGGCGGTCTTCTGGTGATTGTTGCATTCAGTATGTTGATATCAACGATAATCTGAATGTGTAGCCTGAACTGATCACTATTATGAGTGACAGTAACACAATGGCACCATTATCTATTATCTGAATCCGTGCTGTTTTTCTTATGCCTCCAGACAGCCGCTCAGGGTCAGCATCAGGTACACGGCGTCAACCATATCCACCACATCGATGTACCAGCGCGGCGCGTTGTAGTCCTCTTCTTCCGGAAACAGCGTCCGGCCGTTCACCGTGATGAGCAGGTCAACCCGCCCCGTCTCACCCTCCAGCGTCATCGCCACGCTGCCACGGTGGCCAATACGGTGTGGGTGGCAGATAATGTTCACCGGCCCGGACAGTCTGGCTCTCAGATGATTGACCAGTTGCTGCTGCAGCACCGCCTGCGCATGTCCCGTCACCGGCGCCGACTGCGGCAGGCTGTCAAACAGCAGCCCGTACGCCCCCGTTTCCGCCACCTCCGCCGCAGGATATCTAAGCCTCACCATTCATCTCCCCCG
>NZ_NAEW01000045.1 GCF_002075345.1 Citrobacter braakii | reverse complement strand
AGAGGTAGTTATCCGGCTTGTTACGCTTGTAACGCGTCAGCCAGTCGCCGCTGAACCAGGCCACCGGCAGGGGCATCAGGATGGCCAGCATGGGAAAGGCAATCCAGCCCGCGAACGGCACCACAAATACCGCCGTCACCAGCCCCAGTCCGCTACCGCACAGCGCCGCCACACCCAGTTCCCCGACGGTGAAGCCCCGCCACACCACCGGGCGGACATTCAGCCGGTCAGGAATAAAATCAATGGCTGCCATACACATGCCCTCCGCTCAGATGACCGTGACGGCCTTGTTGAGGAAGTAGATGGCAACCACCACCATAATGGCACCGACAATGACCCTGGCCCCGAAGTCAAACCAGCTGGCCTTGCCGTCCCCAATCTTGTGATAGGTGCTGACGCAGGAGATGACCACCACGATGAAAGCGAGGGCGCAGATAACCAGCGCCCCGTAGTTCACCCCGTCGCGACTCATATTTTTGACGTCCTCCATCACATTGGTGCCGTTTGTACCGCCGGTCACTTTGGGCAATTCCGCCCGGACGGCCAGGGACCAGAAGAGGCCGGTGCAGAGCGTGGCCACGCCACGCAGACGGGTAATCAGTGTCATTATTGTTCCTTCTGTTAAATCGCCGGTGACTGACCGCCACCGGACGGTCATTAATAGCTGTAAAAGAGTATTGCCAGCTCAAGCAGAATAATCAGGCGCACAACAAACATGCCGGCCGCCCCCGCCTTCACGTCCTGATTCGACCAGCCGACATAGACGGTCCGTATCATCCAGGCCGCGAGCAGAAACAGCAGCGCGAAGAAAAGCGCCACCACCAGATGTTTGACGTCTGCCGGGTTGAGCCCGCCGGAGCCGGCAATAAAGGCCGTACGTTGCACACTGTTCACGGACGCTCCCGGCGGTACTGGCCGCTGACCGCGTCACCGTCCGGCAGCCTGGGCTGGGCGCGGGACGGGTCGAGGTACTGTGAAATGCCCTGCTTCATCGCCCGGATATCCCCGGTGGCACGGGTATAATCAAAATAAAAACGCCCCTCCCCTGAATCCTGAACGCTGAGGGACCGGGCGCGGTCAAGGGAGGCCTGAAGCTGGTCAAGCTGGCGCATCACCAGGGCCAGTTCATCCTTCTCGGATGCAAAAGCTGAAGGAGCCGCCAGCGACAGCGCCAGCAGGGTGGCCGGAATGAGGAAGTAACGACGGGACATATCCTGTGCGCTCCTGAATAAAAAGGTTCGCGCACAGGGTGTCGGAAACGACGATGAAAATCAGCAGTAAACTGTTTTTCAGATTTTGAAAAAAAACGACGAAGAATTAAGAAACAACGGGGGATTAATCATCAGGGTAAAAATGGGAGAATTCCTGCCGGATCTCCCTGTACACCATATAGTGCAGCGCCAGCCCACCGCAGAGGGAAGCCAGCATCAGCAGCCAGACCAGTATTCGTCCTTTCACATCGCTCCCGGACGTCTGCGAAGTTCACTCTTCGCAGACACTTAACATTCATCCTGAATGCCATAATGTAACATAGTGTTTAAACGGCGGGTCACCGTGACGGCGGAAAACGGGATACAGCCACGTCAGACGAAGTTTTGTCAGTCATGCCCTGCCTGATAATGCTGTCATCCAGTTCATCCAGCGCAGCAATCACCGCCAGACTTACGGTTTCAAAAGCTTCCAGCTTATTCAGAATACGTTCCTGCCCGGGGTGCGTCATATCTTCTTTCGCCAGTTCCGCCGCGGCCTGATGCAATTTACGATGCACTTCACCGAGCCTGATGTAAGCAGACAGAGTACCAAATTTTTCCCGTCCCTCGCCATCATACCAGCGACCCAGCAGGCAATGATGTTCATCCTCTGCAGGAATAGTGTTGGTTTTGTTCAGTACCGACATATATACCCGCTCACGCCATTGATAGTGTACTGCCTTGAGCACAGTCAGTTGCAGACTGCTGGCAGACATGTCCATCAGTCCTGCCGAACGGGACACAGAGTCCTGCAGATCCGTCGTATACGTCATAAGGTCATCAAGAAGATTAACCACCAGTTTTCCATACCTTTTTTCACGCGCCGTCAGTGAACTGCTCTTTGTTTTTATCCGTCCCCGTAAGGAATATATTCTGTTAATAAATTCAGACATTCCTTCGGCCATCTGCTGATTATCAGACGCGACCCCGGACATTTTTCTTCGTAACCGGGTGGCTTTCTCTGCTGTGTACTGTACATGAACCAGTTTGCTCTGCAGGGTACGGTATATATATGAAAAAATTTCTTTGTCATTAATGACAGACATGACACTCTCCCGTTTTTCAGGCTACCCAAATAAGCCGGCCAGACAAAACTGCGTAATCAAAAATTTAAAAAGAGATAAAGATTACAGAGAGGCTGGCGTACAAATAAATAAAATTGCATCGATCGATAAGATCGATGCAATTAATTAAAAGTAATAATTATCCGTTATTTTTTACCAGTACGATATCTGTAAAAAAACGGGCTACAGAATATACTCTCTGCTTAATAAAAAGCCTGCAGCTTTTCTGACGCCACAGGCTTTTGTACCAGATTCACCTGACCGGTGATGGCTGCAAGGTTACCCTGTTACTCTTTCGCCATCCCGTCCTGCAGTCCTTTCACCACGGTTCCTGTGGTGACCTTCAGTAAATCAATGTACGTTGGTACAGGTCCGTTCTCCGAACTCAGGGAGTCAACATACAGCACACCGCCATAGTGTGAGCCGGTTTCACGCGCCACCTGCCGGGCCGGTTTGTCAGATACCGTGCTTTCACTGAAAACCGCCGGAATGTGATACTTCTTCACCTGTTCAACCACCTTGCGGACCTGCTGAGGCGTTCCTTCCTGGTCTGAGTTAATCGGCCACAGGTAGAGCTCTTTAAGCCCTAAATCCCGGGCGAGATAAGAGAATGCCCCTTCACTGCTGACCAGCCAGCGCTGCTCTTCCGGTACTTTTGCCACCTGCTCACGCAGCGGTTCAAGAGTGGCGGTGATTTGCTGTTTGTAAACCTCAGCATTGTGCCTGTAAGTATCCGCATTCGTCGGATCGTATTTCACCAGCGCATCACGGATGTTATCAACATAAATCAGCCCGTTATCCGGAGACATCCAGGCGTGAGGATTAGGTTTGCCATTATACGGACCTTCGGTTATCCCCATAGGAACAATCCCTGTTGTGACCGTCACCTCAGGCACATTTTTCATGTTCTCATAAAATCGCTTAAACCATGTTTCCAGATGCATACCATTGGACAGTATCAACTGTGCGCCCTGGGCACGCTTGATATCACCCGGTGTTGGCTGATATTCGTGGATTTCGGCATCAGGTTTGGTTATCGAACTGACTTCAGCCGCATCCCCCGCCACATTTTTCGCCATATCGGCAATGATGGTAAAGGTGGTGATGACCTTGAACTTCTCCGCCGCATACGCGGCACCCGAGGTGAACGCCGCCAGGATAATACCAAATAACATTAACTTCGTTTTTCTCATCAGAGGTCTCCGTACACAGTAAGTTAAGAAACTGAGCGTTGCAGCAATAAACATAGCCTTTGCTATGTTGGAACTGTATAACATAACCAGATGCATAATGAGAATCATTATCATTTTTCAGGAAGGTTGTTTCTTCAGGAAGGACAGCAGTGAAAGATAACAAAAATGAAACCCGCAGTATCACCGACTCTACGGGCTTCATTTTTTGACTTCGTTCATACCTGCAAAGGGTGCCTGACGACCACCACCTCAGCAACCGGAATGGCGGGGAGTCACCTCCCCACCGCGGTTTCCTGCATCACCGGTTACAGTGCTGCAGGCTTGCCGCAAATTCCGCCCCCCATAACGTCAGATGAAACTCGCATAATGAGCCGCGTAACATCCAGATGATGAGGACCATCGCGGTACAGACCGCGACCGTGATTAACGATTTTTGCGACATCAGCGCTTTACTCCTGTACGGAGAGGCGCTAACCTTTCACTTGTCAAGGTTGGAAGGTCAGAGCCTCGGGTTGAACATAAAACGTTAACTCGGGGCTCTTCCACTTCTGGTCTTCGGGAACACCTTCAGACCAGAGGTCGAAGGCACCCGTGAGTACTCTACTGGTTTGCTGCGCGGGCTGCAAACACTTCCTTTCTGTATGTGTCCGTTTTCTATAGATATTTCTTGAAGGTCGACGCCTGTACCGTCAGGACAATGCCAAACAGCAGTGCCGACGGCAGCAGAAACGCATTCGGGTACGCCACTGCAGGCCATGACAGGTACGCCATACACGGATACACCAGGGATGGCTTTATCAGCCCCCGTGCATGATGGTAGAGAAAGCTCGACTCATACCCCGCCCCGTACCGCCTGAGGTCACGCAGGCTCAGCCCCTCCACCATCGCCACCGCCGCCGCCATCACGAACAGCGGCAGCGACAGCAGCAGAATGCTCACCCGCACCACAAATACCACCGTGATATACAGTGTCGCTTCCAGGAAGACTCTGAACTGTACGGCAAGCCATGTCCCGCTGTCCGCCACCGTCTGCGTGAACAGATTACCGTGGCTGCCGTTTTTCAGGGTACCGGATGGCATAATGTTCTCCGCGAACCACCGGTATCCCTCCCGTACCCACGACATCACCGTCACTGACGGCTGTGACAGCACCAGGCTGCGGGTAAAATCCGCCGACAGAAACCGCAGTTCCGTCTCCATCATGACTCTGGCATGCTGCGCCCCCTGCTCCGGCCACCAGAACACCAGGCCCGCGTACTCAACCAGCAGGCTCAGAAACAGCGAAGCAAACAGGATACCGGCAATATGCCACGGCAGACGCCACAACAGCAGCCACAGCAGGCCCGGCTTTTTCGGCGGGGACGTGTTCTGCGGCGGACGGGATTCTTCCTTCGCCATTACGCATCATCCTCTTTCTGCTCCTGCGCTGATTCTCCTGTGGCCTCAGACGCCTGCAACTCCGGAAGATGCATTGCGTCTGCCGGAACGGGTGTGCAGGTTGTCAGCGGTATCTGTGCTTCCGGGTCAGGGCTGACCGGCTCACCGGCCGGGTCCGGCAGGGTGGTTATCGACGGCCACCAGGACTCTCCCGTCCGGTACCCCTGGCGCATCGCGGTGACCATCGCCTCCATACCCGGCGGCATCGCCACATCGTTCGCATCCGACGGCAGCGGCATCCTGATTTTCCACAGTTTTCCGCCTTCCAGCAGAGCGAATGCCTGTCCTTTTGGCAGGCTGATAAGCTCCGCTGTCGAAATCAGCGGCATCCTCACGCTGCTCACCCTGTCCTGGGTGTTT
>NZ_NAEW01000044.1 GCF_002075345.1 Citrobacter braakii | reverse complement strand
GTAAAAGGGAAGCCACTATTTTATCGAAATACTTCTGGTCGTAGCGGACCGCGTTACTCAGACTCTCAAGGACCGTATCTTCCAGGGCCTGGCCTTCCGGACTCTCCAGCACCTGCGTGATGGCCGCCCGGCGCAGGACGTAATCCGCTACCCCTTTGTTCTGGTTCACCTGGCTTAACAGCGCCACCTGCTGGTCAACCACCGCCAGCAGGTGCGGGGCATGCTCCCTCAGGTACCATTCCACATAGCGCTCATGGAGCCCCGTGATGTTCATGACGTAACGGCGGACCAGGTTATAATCCGGCCGTTCTCCCAGGGCAACCAGCGCCTGAGCAATAATATTCACCACCCGCCAGGCAAATTCGCGAAACGCCGCGCTGTTGCCTTCCCCGCTGAGCTGATTTGCCAGGCGGCCCGGCACCTCAGACGTCCGGCCAAAACGCCCGATACCGTTGTAACGGGCGCTGATGTCAGGCCAGCCCAGGTGGAACACGTACAGTTCGTTCTGCCGCCCTGTCCGGTGAGCTTCCGCCCACACCCTTTTCAGCAGGTCAGCATCACCTTTCGGGTCAATCACCACCACGGTATTCCCGCGCCGGATATCCTGGGTTATCAGCAGCTCTGCCAGCCGGGTTTTGCCCACCCGGGTGGTTCCCAGAACCAGCATATGCCCCACCCGCTCCCCCAGGTCCATACTGACCGTGTCCTCATCCGGCTCCACGCCGTGTATCGCCGGGTTGCCGCCTGCCGGCGGCAGCGGACGCACGGGGTTGAGCGGGGTGTCGGTACGCAGTATCCGGCTCAGCCAGGGCAGGCGGTACTCTGACCAGCGTTCCGTTCGCCGGGCCAGACGGTATGGCAGGGAGGGCAGCAGAAACGCCTGCACTTCAGGCCGGCGGGTCTCCAGCAGGCGCTGGAGATGTTTCTGCTCCCAGGCAAATCCTTTCCCCAGAAAAAGGCGGTAGCGGCTGACCGGCACCTGACGGCTGGTCATCACATAGCGGGGAAGACGCTTCAGGTTGCGGCGGTAGCGCAGTATCTTCAGTCCCTGGCGGGTTCGTACCACAGCCAGTGCCGCAAATCCTCCCGCGGTCACATAGCTGACCGACGGCGCCAGCGCCACAGCCCACGGCGCGCTGACGCAGACGAATGCCGCGCAGCCTGCCGCCACGGCGGTATTAAGCTCCACGGCAGGGCGCAGCAGCGCCTCCATCACATAGCGGTCGCTCATTCCGGTGTCCTCCCGGTCAGAGCGGACCACCAGGAACGTGATGACACGGTCTTACGTGCGGCACGGATGTCCCTGTCGGCGTCGTGCAGCGCAGACAGCAGCCGGTAAACGTCACGCACATGTTGGCAGGTCACCTTCTCCGGCAGTCGCCCGGTGGTGTCGCCATAAAGCTGAATGCTCAACTGAGGCTGGCACAGGATGCACCTCCAGCCCGGGCCATCCTGTATGCTGTCTGTTCTCTCCCGTCCGGCGATGACTGACCCGAAGACCGAAAATGACGGGTTATTCAGCAAACCTGCCAGCTCCGCACAGGCTTCCTCCATCACCGTATCCACCGTCAGTGTGGTGAGGCTGACGCCCTGCAGTACCGGCAGGCGACATTCCCGGTCATACTGAAAGCGCGCCCGGCACACGGTGGACAGACCGTGCGTGACCGTCCAGTACACGCCGTCTTCCGACACGCAGACGACGCCCTCCGGCGACCGGGCGGTGTTCCTGGTCCGGGTTTGTTCCGACAGTTCGCGCCAGTTCATCCCCTGATAGCGCAACTCATCATGCCCCGTCACCCGGTCCAGGCAGACGGACATCCCCTCCTCCCGCAGTATCCGGGTCACAAAGGGGGAGTTCTCCCGGTCGTGTACGGGCCGGACATCCGGAATGTCCTTCGCCCATCGCGGTTCACCGTCACCATCCCGGTAAAAATCCAGCACTGAGCTGTCAAAGTAATTTATCACCCCAACGACAGGTGCCGCCTGATTATTTTCCCGTCCCGCCAGGTCTGCCCGCAGGCGCTCAATGGTCCGTCTGCGGCGCTCAGCGCATCCCCGGGCATTCCTGAGCCTGCCCTCTGCATCCCGCGCCATCTCAAGAGCGTCGCCAACCCGGCGGTCTGCTTCTGCCTGAATGTCCCGGATAAGGGCTATGGCCTGCGTGACCGACGGCCATTCGCTTTCATCAACATCAGTACCGGCGTAATCCTCCGGACCAGATGAATATTCCCCGCCACCACTCATCACATCAGACAACCCTTTCTGTTGTGCATCATCTTTTATCACTTCGTCTTTGACCATGCTGCAGGCCTCCGTCTGTTCAGAAATATATCAACCGGAACATCCACCACACCCGGATTACAAAGGGTCAGTCTCCCTGCTGTCCACCGACAGAATATCGGGGTAACGCCACGACAGCGTCTCCCACCACGCCTCATCAATCTGCGGAACCTCACCCTGTTTTTCTGCCTCACGCAGGCAAAGCAGAATATTCTCCAGCGATAACAGAAAGGTGTGATGGTTATCCTTCATGACAAAATGCATGCACTCCATCTCCGGGCAGGGGAGCACCAGCCCCTGAGGTACCGCCGGATTGTGCTCCGGCAGTGTCATCTGCGGGGCTCCGGCATTTTTCATTCTGATAACCTTCCCCTGACGCACCGCGTCTTCAGCGCTCAGGGGAACTGACAGCAGGTCACTGCCATCGTCTTCCAGCGTACTGACGGCATGTTCATACGCCGTGGCGTGTACCAGCGCATGGAAATCATCAAATGCCAGCGCCAGCAGTTCGGTGCGGTCGGTTTCAGCAGAAGGCGCCGGCGTGTGGACTGTCGACATCATGTCGCGCAGCCATGTCGACGCGGCGTTCAGCCACGCTGAGCGGTACTGCATCAGCGTCCCGACATCATCAGTCAGGACGCCGTCTGTCAGCGTCCGCAGCAGCGGATATTCATGGAGGGTTTTCAGACTGCATCCCCGGAACAGCGACATTTCACCTTCAGTCACCCGCTTAAGGCCGTCACGAAAAAGCCGCATCAGTTCGGGGATCACCCGGGAAAGCACCTGCTCCGGTACTCTCTCATCCGGCGGCAGCATCTGCAGCATCATGGCGGCCCAGGCCGTCTCCGGAAAATCACGCCGTTGCTGCTGCCATTTCAGCACCTGAGACAGCAGCCGCCCGCGGGCCAGATTGCCGGCCTTTTTCTGCATCACCGCGTTCTGAAAGGCGCACCAGTCCGTGAGATGCCGGTTAAAACTGGCCGTTGCCATGCCCTCCGGGGTGTGCTCCACTGTCGACTCATCATCCTCTCCCGGGAAGCGCAGTTTCAGCAGGATACGATGTTTTTCCTGCTGCCCCGGGGAAAGACCGGCTGAGCCGTAAAGCACCTCAGGCCCAAAAATCAGAAAGAAGAGTTCTGAATCCAGCAGCATTTTCACCGCTGTACTCACCTCCACCATCACCGGCATGAACGGTGCCTTCAGCAGGGCGCCCCCCGCCTGCCGGGGTCCGTTCAGCAGGTCAGCACTGAACACCGGGGGCAGGTTATACGGTACAGGGGAGAAAACATCATCGCAGTCGTCACCCAATACCAGGTGCTCAAGGTAATGAGTCACCCTGTCCCGGTACCGGGCGGGCAGCGTGTAATCAAAAGGAACAACGGTCATGGACATTCATGTATTCTCCATTTGTTTTATGCGGATACCAGTCCGCACGCCCCGCCAGCAGGTTCAGCAGCCGCTGTCCGCTGACGAGCCGCACCTGCGGGTACATCTGCAGGCCGTCACGGCTTTTACGCCCCGTTCGTCCGGTATAGATAAAAAAACCGCAACAATTTTCACGGGCAAGCAGTTCACCAAAATCCCGGACGTGCTGCGGTGAAATGCTCCGGCTGTAGCGTTTGGCCTGAATAAGCCACCTTTCACCGGCAATAAATACCTGGCCGTCAAGTCCGCCATCCCCGCTGTATGACGGGTTACGGATAACCTTCAGCCCCTGATTATCCAGGGCCAGCAACAGCAGTTCCTCAAACACGTACGGGTTGATTCTGCGCAGGTAGTTCAGCCGGGCACCGTCTGAGGCCAGCTGTGGCAGCCGGGTCAGTATCCGCTCTGCCGTCTGCCGGTAACGGCGGTGGCGGCAGCCCCGGGCAGCGGGTGTCCGCCTGAACCATCCGGCGACAACGACTGCTGCTGACAGCAGAAAAAGAAGCAATATAACCGGCAGCATCAGCGCCTCACTGTGACAGCCCGCGGTCCGTAATCAGCACCGGGTAGTGCGTGAGCTGAAGACGGCGCGCGATATCACTGGCGGACGCCGGCAGCAGCGTCAGGCCCGGTACTCCTGCCTGCAGTTCCCGCAGGGCGGCTCTGTCCGTGACGTTCACCACCAGACCCGTGGCGTTCATACGCAGCAGGTCAGCCCGCCTCTGTGCCAGCCAGTCCCGGGACAGCGTGTCGTCCCCGACCAGAAACACCGGCGTCATGCCCGCCAGCGCCAGACTGCGCGCCTCCACCCTGCCCGGCGTCATCTCCGGCGTGGTCACCGGCAGCATCTCATCTATCGTGACGGGCGCGGATGGCCGCGGGGGTGATGGCGGAGACAGCGACCGCGGCGGCGTGAACTCATTCGCCTCATTGTTGATGGCGTCAAACAACGGGGCGGTGGACTCACCGCCGAGGTCCGCCACCACGGTCAGCGCCGCCATCGCGGAGGTGGTCAGCAGCCCGACAAGCGCAACCGGCACCAGGGTGTGGCGGACTGTGGCATGCAGGGTATGAACATAATGTGGAAGGTGTCTTTTCATTTCAGTGTTCTCCCGGCATCTGAGGCTCCGCCCACCGCAGCGCCGTTTCTTCCGCTGTCACCGGCACTGACGGCAGGGATGAATAAGCCGTACTGCGTGGGCGCGGCTCTGCCGGCGTAATCGTCGCCAGTTTCCGCTGTACAATGGCCCGGTAGGTCCGGGCCGGTTTTCCGCCCGCCGGATGGTGGTAACACCCCACCGCCTGCAGCCAGCTGCCGGGATTCAGGTCATAGCAGTGACGCAGGATTTGTGCGGCAGCCCGCAGGTTGGTGTACGGCTCCAGCGCTTCACGGTAATTACGAAAATACCCGCCGTTCCACCCCAGATTCACCTGGGCAATTCCCACATCTATCCGTCTGAGCGGGTAATGGCGCATAAAACCCAGCAGCGCCTGGTATGCCTCCTCCCGGCTGGCGTACCGGTATCCCTTTCCCGCCACGTTCAGTGTCCATGGCCACGGGCGCTCCCCCTGTGGCAGCCGTCGCGAGGACTCCGCCAGGGACACCGAATACAGCGCTTCTGCCGGGACGCCATACTCTTCTGCCACCTGCCGGTAACCTTCAGGCACCGGGCTGCCGGCCGGTAACGGTTGCCCCTGTG
>NZ_NAEW01000043.1 GCF_002075345.1 Citrobacter braakii | reverse complement strand
AGAGGTAGTTATCCGGCTTGTTACGCTTGTAACGCGTCAGCCAGTCGCCGCTGAACCAGGCCACCGGCAGGGGCATCAGGATGGCCAGCATGGGAAAGGCAATCCAGCCCGCGAACGGCACCACAAACACCGCCATGACCAGCCCCAGTCCGCTACCGCACAGCGCCGCCACACCCAGCTCCCCGACGGTAAATCCCCGCCACACCACCGGGCGGACGTTCAGGCGGTCGGGAATAAAATCAATCGCTGCCATACTCGTGCCCTCCGCTCAGATGACCGTCACGGCCTTGTTGAGGAAGTAGATGACCAGCACAATCATAATGGCACCCACCACCACACGGACGCCAAAGTCAAACCAGCTGGCCTTGCCGTCACCAATCTTGTGATAGGTACCGACGCAGGAGATGACCACCACAATGAAGGCGGCGGCGCAGATAACCAGCGCCCCGTAAGCCACCCCGTTGCGGCTCATACTTTTGACATCCTCCATCACGTCGGCGGAGTTTGCGCCACCGGTGATTTTGGGCAAATCCGCACGGGCCGCCAGAGACCAGAAAAGGCCTGTGCAGAACGTGGCCACGCCACGCAGACGGGTAATCAGTGTCATCATTGTCAGTCCTTGTATTAAATCGCCGGTGACTGACCGCCACCGGACGGTCATTAATAGCTGTAAAAGAGTATTGCCAGTTCAAGCAGGATTATCAGGCGCACCACAAACATGCCGGCCGCCCCCGCCTTCACGTCCTGGTTAGACCAGCCGACGTAGACGGTCCGTATCATCCAGGCCGCGAGCAGAAAAAGCAGCGCGAAGAAAAGTGCCACCACCAGATGTTTGATGACTGCAGGCTCCAGACCACCGGAGCCGGCGATAAAGGCCGTACGCTGGGCGCTGTTCACGGGCGCTCCCGGCGGTACTGCCCGCTGACCGCATCACCTTCCGGTAGCCGGGGCTGGGCGCGGGACGGGTCGAGATACTGTGAAATACCCTGCTTCATCACCCGGATATCCGCGGTGGCGCGGGTATAATCAAAATAAAAACGACCGTCGCCTGACGCCTGTGCGCTGAGGGTCTGCGCGCGATCAAGGGAGGCCTGAAGCTGGTCAAGCTGGCGCATCACCAGGGCCAGTTCATCCTTTTCGGATGCAAAGGCTGCGGGTACCGCCAGCGACAGCAGGATGGCTGGAATGTGGAAGTAACGACGGGACATATCCTGTGCGCTCCTGAATAAAAAGGTTCGCGCACAGGTTGTCGGAAACACCGATGAAAATCAGCAGTAAACTGTTTTTCGGATTTTGAAAAAAAGCACGGGGATTATTGTGGAATAATCACGGGAAGGAACTGGAGTTGCAGGAAAGGAAGAGATCATGCCTGACCTGCTGGTACACCACATAATACAACGCCAGCCCGCCACAAAGGCAGGACAGCATCAGCAGCCAGACCAGAACCCGTCCTTTCACATCGCTCCCGGACGTCTGCGAAGTGCACTCTTCGCAGACTCTTAACATTCATCCTGAATGCCATAATGTGACACAATGGTTAAACGGCGGGTCACCGTGACGGCGGAAAACGGGATACCGGTATGTCAGTCACGCCCTGTCTGATGACACTGTTATCCAGTTCATCCAGAGCGGTGATGACAGCCTGGCTGACCGAATCCAGCACATCCAGTTTTGTCAGTATCCGTTCCTGTGTGCGTATCTCACTGTGGGATTCCTGTACCAGGGCGGC
The DNA here is from genome assembly GCF_002075345.1 of Citrobacter braakii. GTDB lineage: Bacteria > Pseudomonadota > Gammaproteobacteria > Enterobacterales > Enterobacteriaceae > Citrobacter > Citrobacter braakii. The sequence continues at coordinate 3,729 of NZ_NAEW01000043.1, read as the reverse complement.
AAGTGCCTGATGGAGTTTCCTGTGCGCCTCCCCGAGACGGACAAACGCCGGCAGGGAGCCAAAGCTTTTCCGACCTTCGCCCTGATACCAGCGTCCCAGGGCACATTGATTCTCATCTTCCGCAGGAAACGTGTCCTTCCCCTCCAGAACCGACATGTACACCCTCTCCCGCCACTGGTAATGAATGGCTTTGAGAACCGTTACCTGCAGACTGTACGCCGTGCATCGTATCGTGTTTGCAGACACGGTCAGCTTTCCCTGTATTTTTTCATTCTCGTCAATCAATCCGTTCAGCAGGGCAATCACTTTATTTCCGTATCGCCTCTCCCGGGGCGTCAGGGTACCAAGCTTGTTGTTCAGCCTGCCCCGCAGGGAATACATCTGATTGACCAGCCCTGTGACCCCATCGGCAATCGCCTCATTCTCATTCGCCACATCAGACATGCCGGAATACAGTTTTTCCGCTTTTTCTGCGGTATACAGCACATGCACCTGCTTAGCCTGCAGCATTCTGTACACCATGGAAAAAAGCGCGTTGTCACCTGATGCCACAATCCCCCCCTGCCACCACTTGCGGAAAGTAAAGAAAATTAAAAGTAAGGAATTAAAATAACACGGAAGACAAGCGGTGCCGGATTGTTTCAGAATATTCTGCCACTCGGCCCTGTGGCAGGTTACCGCAGACTTGATCGGCATAGGGGGCAGCAGTTAGCTGCGCCCCTGCCACACCACCCGGCATGCGGGTCCGCACCGGGCGGTTCGAGAAGTTGAGGTCATGCGAGTCGAGGAAAGCCCAAAGCATCAAAGTAGTCGACTGTGAGTATACGGTTCAACCCAGCTTCGCTGTGTCTCCACCAGTGTCCCGCGCCTCCCGCCATAAGTGCGGCCAGCTCATGGGTAGCCCCGAGACTGCGGAGGCGACTATAGACAGTCGTTCCCGTGCGCCAGTGCTTAAGCTGGATAACCCGGAGTCGGTGACGTAACGTTTCGTCCGTGCTGCTCTGACGTACCTTTTGCCGATTTCGACATGTTACTGACCTTCAAGTCCTCAATGACGATCATCGCGTGGATTTTGCTGATTTCACTGGTGACTTTGTGAAGGTAGTCGCGCCGGATATTGGCAATGTGAGAGAGATGACGCTGGATTTTTCGTTTCTGTTTCTGCCAGTTGGCACTGAATTTAACTTTGCGGCTTAACTGGCGCTGGAGCATTGCCAGCTTGCGCCGATTTGCTTTAAAGCTGTTGACTGGATGGTATCCGACACTGCCTATTCAGATTTTAGGTGAAGTAAAGATTAGTTGAGGTGTGGAGAACATATTTGTATGTCTCACATGTGCAGATTTCATCAATCAGAAGATACCACATCTGTACATATGCCCCACATCTGCATATACTTGGCATATGCTTTAAAGCTAACCTATCAGGAGAAATATTATGAGAACCGTATCGATATTCAAAAACGGCAATAATCGCGCTATCCGTCTGCCCCGAGACCTGGATTTTGAGGGAGTGAGCGAACTGGAGATCGTCCGGGAAGGTGACAGCATTATCCTCCGTCCCGTTCGCCCAACATGGGGTTCGTTTACTCAGCTCGAAAAAGCCGATTCGGACTTTATGGCCGAGCGTGGGGACATCGTCAGCGATGAAGGACGGTTTGACCTATGATCAAGACCTATATGCTGGACACCAACATTTGCTCGTTCATCATGCGTGAGCAGCCGGAAACTGTCATTAAACGGCTTGAACAGGCAGTACTACGCAATCACCGCATCGTGGTTTCGGCCATTACCTATGCCGAAATGCGTTTCGGTGCAATCGGAAAAAAGGCATCTCCCCGCCACGGCCTGCTTGTCGAAGCTTTCTGCGCCCGTCTCGATGCAATCCTCGCCTGGGACCGCGACGCGGTGGATGCAACCACGGAGATTAAGGCCGCGCTGACTGCAGCCGGGACGTCAATCGGTCCGAACGACACGGCGATTGCCGGGCATGCTATCGCCGCTGGCGCTGTGCTGGTGACGAACAACGTGCGAGAGTTTGAGCGTGTACCTGGCCTAGTTCTGGAAGACTGGGCTAACTGACGGCAGAAAGAATCTTAAAGGCCGGAATGTCCGCTTTGTGCACAGGCTGTGTAAAAACTCGGTTTTGGAGTATCTGAGTACTACCTCAGTCAGGGAGCAAGATCTCCTGACCGCCCGGTTTGTTTTGCATTAACGCGCTCGAAGCCAAGAGCATCAAGCTGTAATTCATCAACAAAAACATCAATAGCCCTGGCAGGGCTGTCTTCTGTGACAAAATCATCCAGCACTTCAGGGGGCAACGTCACCAGATGTCTGCCTTGACCTTTAATGTGGTGAGTCATATCTGCACCCGCAATATTTAATTGTATGCTTTTAATTTTATTAAATAAAATAGGTGACCCCCATGGGTTTATCAAGAATGGTTGATCATATAAAGCCACTACTTAGACCAAAAAGTGATCAGCAGTTTTCACACAGCCCAGGCACTAAGCGGACTGTGATCACCCTTCTGTCGTCTCGTTTTCTGACTTCCTTCGTGACTGTCAACGCAAAGCAGAAAAGGCCTTTTGGGGGTGCGGATGTTTTCTATAGATATTTCTTGAAGGTGGACGCCTGTACGGTCAGGACGACGCCAAACAACAGTGACGACGGCAGCAGAAACGCATTCGGGTACGCCGCTGCAGGCCATGACAGATACGCCATACACGGATACACCAGCGACGGCTTTATCAGCCCCCGCGCATGATGGTAGAGAAAACTCGACTCATACCCCGCCCCGTACCGCCTGAGGTCACGCAGGCTCAGCCCCTCCACCATCGCCACCGCCGCCGCCATCACGAACAGCGGCAGTGACAGCAGCAGGATGCTCACCCGCACCAAAAACACCACTGTGATATACAGCGTCGCTTCCAGAAAGCCCCTGAACTGTACGGCAAGCCATGTCCCGCTGTCCGTCAGCGTCTGCGTGAACAGATTACCGTGGCTGCAGCCGTTATTCAGGGCGCCGGATGGCATAATGTTCTCCGCGAGCCACTGGTATCCTTCCCGCACCCACGACATCACCGTCACTGACGGATGTGACAGCACCAGGCTGCGGGTGAAATCCGACGACAGAAACCGCAGCTCCGTCTCCATCATGGCTCTGGCATGCTGCGCCCCCTGCTCCGGCCACCAGAACACCAGGCCCGCATACTCCACCAACAAACTCAGAAACAGCGAAGCAAACAGGATACCGGCAATATGCCACGGCAGACGCCACAACAGCAGCCACAGCAGGCCCGCCTTTTTCGGCGGAGACGTGTTCTGCGGCGGACGAGATTCTTCCTTCGCCATTACACATCATCCTCTTTCTGTTCCTGCGCTGCTTCCCCTGTGACCTCAGGCCCCTGTAACTCCGGAGAGTGTATTGTACCTGCCGGAACGGGGGACAGCGGTATCTGAGGTTCCTGGTCAGGGTTGGCCGGGTCCGGCAGGGTGGTTATCGACGGCCACCAGGACTCACCCGTCCGGTACCCCTGGCGCATCGCGGTGACCATCGCCTCCATACCCGGCGGCATCGCCACATCGTTCGCATCCGACGGCAACGGCATCCTGATTTTCCACAGTTTTCCGCCTTCCAGCAGAGCGAATGCCTGTCCTTTTGGCAGGCTGATAAGCTCCGCTGTCGAAATCAGCGGCATCCTCACGCTGCTCACCCTGTCCTGGGTGTTT
>NZ_NAEW01000042.1 GCF_002075345.1 Citrobacter braakii | reverse complement strand
TTTTGTGGGTGGTCAGCCGCTCGCTATGGCTTGCTTCTGACGGGGGCCGGAACACCGGAAAAGACAGCACTGGGGTGCCGCCTTTTCCTCTCGCACGCTGTGGGCGTGCTCGTTGTTCCTCCGGGGCTGCGCCTTTTCCGCATGGGGCGGAAAGAGGCTTGCCTCCCGGGTGAGCGCTGAACGCTTTCCCCCGGGACGTGAACGCTGTCGCCATGCCTTGGGGCATGTCACCAGCTTGCGCAGTGGGCTGCGCATCACGCCGGAAACCCCTCGCTTTAAGGAGAATGGTTCTATGTCACTTCCCGTTTTGCCGAATGTTAATTCGCTTGTGAACAATGTCGTTCCCGGGCTGGTTCCGGATATTTTTCCGTGGGTTAGCTGGCTGTTCCGGGATCACGTTGAGCTTGCAGTGCTGTTTGTGTTTATCGGAGTGGTGTCCGGACTGACCGATATCTGGTCCGGGCGGATGCGCTACGTTGGGTTAAGTCTCAAGGAACGGCGGGAGTACAACGATCGATACCGGCGCGATAATCAGCGTTCTGCGCCATTTTCGGTGCTGGCCTCGCTCGATTCGCCCGGACGGGTGATAACAGCCCGTCGTCACCTCTGGAACTGGCTGAATAAGCTTATCGAATGGGGCGGCCTTGCCCTGTTTGTTGTGCTGTTTTTTGCGGTGTTGATCGAAAGCTGGGGTGAATCGCTTCTCAGACCGGGAAAAGACACCAGCGCGGGGTTTTTCCTGCTGTATCCAGATAACCAGTTCGGGGCTGTTTGGTGTATTGGTGGGTTTGTTGTCGGGGTTGTTCTGGCAAAGTTGCTGGCGTTTTTCGTGCTTGAAGGGCATTTTGCGGCTGCCGATCAGAAGGTTAATGCGCAACTGAATCAGGAGAGCCGGCGCAGCAGCCAGCGAACCGGAGAGATGACAGACGTACGCCACCTGCATTTCGGGGAGCCGGTGCCGGTCAACGCGCTGGCGGATTTCTCCACGGAGCAGGCCCGGAAGCAGCAGGCGGTGTTTCTGGGTAAGGATGAGCAGGGCCTGCCGGTGCTGGTCCCGCGTGATACCTGGCGCAAGACCAACATTCAGATCCTCGGCCTGCCCGGGAGCGGCAAGAGCGTGATGGCCACCAACGCGCTCATTCGCTGTGTACGCGATTTCGGGGACGCGGTGGTGTACTTCGACCCCAAAGGGGACGCATGGGCGCCGCACGTCTTCCGGGCGCACTGCCCGGACTTCACCCTGCTGGATCTGCGGCCGGGGAAACCGGCGCAGCTTAATCTGTTCCGCGATCTCGACCAGTACGCCCTGAAGAATCTGCTGGTTGCCGGGTTTAACCTGGCGGAAACCGGCGATGTGGCCGACCACTACCGCATCAGCGAGCAGAAAGCGGCGAAGCTTATCGCGGAGCAGTTCCCGCACGGCGCGAACATTCAGCAGGTACTGGCGGCGGCGTATGCGCTGCCGGAGGCGCTGAAAAAGGACGTGAAGGGGCTGATCACCAAGCTGGAGAACGTCGCGGACCTGAGCGTCCTGCAGACGGATTCCGGTATTGATGTGGCGGGAATTATCAACGGCGGCGGCTGCCTGTACGTCATCGGTTCTATGGACGATGAGGCGGTGATCAGGGTGCAGAAAATGCTGTTTGCCCGCTGCGCGCAAATCATTATTGCGCGGGACGAGTTCCGCGCGTGGCCGCACGTCAGCGTGATGCTCGATGAAATCAAATACCTGCTCTCGAAATACGTGCTCAACGCGCTGGGGACGCTGCGCAGCCGCGACTGCAACCTGCTGCTGGCTCACCAGTCGCTGGGCGACTTCGGCCAGTGCGGGCAGGATCTGCCCGCTGATTTTGTGAAAACCACGGTGCTGGATAACACGCCGATCCGCTGGTTCTATCGTGCGGCCAGCCAGGAGTCCGCGCAGTGGGCGGCCGGACAGACCGGGGAAATCCGGGTGGACGTGGAGCGCCGCCGGGCCAGCCGGGAGGCGGGGAACGTGGAGCACATCAGCGGCGACAGCTTCATCCAGAAGGAGGCGCGGCCGCTGTTTGACGTGAACACCCTGCAGCACCTGCCTGACGGGTTCGCGGTCATGACCGGGCTGGGCGTGGCGCGGCTGGCGTTCAGCAGCCCGCTGCGGGTTGAGCGCCGCGAAATTCCGTTACAGTCGTTTCCTGTGCTGGCGAAATCGGACCCGCTGGCTGAATATCAGGCTGACGCGAAGCGGAAACTCCCGGACGGGGATGGTTTTGGAGATCTGTACTGATGTCACTGGAACACTACAACGTCAGCCACGCGAAGCGGCAGGATCGGAACGCGGAGAAAACCCGGCTTGTTCTGCGCTGGCTACGGGATGAACTCTGCTCGACAGCGGAGATTGTGGCCCGTCTGCTGGGGATTGCGGCGGTGCAGCCGGTTTACCGCTTCCTGGATAGTCTGGTGGCAAAAGGGCTGCTTGTCCGGGCTAAGTATCCAGTTGACGGCCGTCAGGTCAGCGTATGGGGATTGACGCCGCACGGGGTGGCGTTCTCGTTCGATGAGGACGAGCCACTGACGGATGTTATTCCGTTTCAGCCCTCGCGCGTGTCGGCGGCACAGCTACCGCACCGGCTGGCTGTGCAGTCACTGCGCCTCGATATGGTGGAACGGGGAGCCGCTGGCTGGCGATATGTGCACCGGCTGAGTCTGAAAGGGATGAAGATTCCGGACGCGCTGGCGGAGCTGAATGGTAAAACGGTGGCTTTTGAAGTGGAGCGCACAGTCAAGAGCCGTAAACGCTATCAGGAAGTGGTGTCCGGGTATCTGTTTAACCGCAAGGCTAACGGCATTGATGAAATCTGGTATGTCTGCCCGGATCGACCAACGTTAGTTCGGGTTCAGCGGGCTATTCTGGCGGTGGATGAGATTGTGAACCCACAAACCGGCGAGACCCGAAAAACGGCAGAACTGGACCGGGAACGTCTGTTTGCCTGCTTCAAATTCATGCAGTCTGGATGTAGCTGACGCGCTGCGCTTGTCCAATCCCTCACGGTTACGTGATTTATCACGTAACCGTGAGGGATTCCCTGTTAGTTACTGACGTGAGGAAAATGCCCCTAAAAGCTTCTGAGCCTTTTTCATGGTTTCAGTGGTGGTAAGTTACCCGAAAACCAGAAAAACGCCTCAAAATCGCTTACAGGCCGTTTTATGGGTATAAAACGGTCCGGGTTATAACCTGTGTTCTTACAGATGGTATCTGTAACGGTTATGCTTTATGAAGACAGTGTGAGAACGGCGAATATTTGGAGGTTTAATGAAAACTGTAGATGTCACACCTGTTATTGATGGTTTCAGGGGGGTTCTTGGCGGTCTCTGGCGTCTTTTTGTGTATATATTGCCGGTAATTTTACTGGCATATGCATTTGAGGAATTTGCAAGCAGAAACCTGTGGTTGAGGGATTTGATCCTCGAACATCTGGGGGGAAATGGCCTTCTGGCTTTGGTTTTGGGTTTCTGGCTTTTGTCTGTCAAAAAGATGTCTTTTAAGGTGCGCCAGACGCTTTCGATTGTTGTACTGGTGGTACTTGGTGTGATGTTTTTGGTAGCTCAAATTCCACCACTTCCAGTCAATCCGTAAGCAAATAGTATTGAATGAAAGTCCTTTTGTGGCTACAATGGGGTTGTATTGTTTAGCCGGAGATTAAAAGAATGAGACTTTCAGAAACCACAGTTCGCGCCCGTATTGACGTTGCAACGAAAGAACGTGCAGCCGAAACGCTTGCAACGATGGGCCTTTCACTGTCGGACGCTATCCGTCTGTTGCTGATTAACATTGCCGATGAGCGCCGACTGCCCTTTGAGGTTAAAGCCCCCAGAGGCAGTGCTGTAACCCGTGAAGCAATTAACGAACTGGAGGCAGGGAAAGGGAAAAAATTCGACAGCGTGGCATCGTTAATGGCGGAGCTGCATGAGGACGATTGAGCGAACCAGCGCGTTTAAAAAGGATTACAAGCGGGAAGCCAAAGGGAAACATCGGAACGACCTGGATGCCGTTCTTGTTTCTGTTCTCAACGATCTGGTCAGGGATGAACCGCTGGAACCACGGCAACGCGACCACGATTTAACAGGCAACTGGTCAGGGTACAGGGAATGTCATCTCAAGCCGGATCTGTTGCTGATTTACAGGAAGCCGGACAGTGAGTCGCTGCAACTGGCGCGTCTCGGTTCCCACAGCGAACTCTTTGGGTGAAAGGCAGGATATGAACGCGCTTGATTATTTTAATGAGAATCTGCCGAGAAAGCCTTATTTCACGGATGAATTGATTGCAGGGCTGCGCATCGGGAAAACCGCCCGGGCGAAGCTGGCGCGATACATTCAGCAAAACCAGCCACATGCACAATTCTGGCTGGTTTTTGACGTAGACCGGCAGGGCGCGGCTATCGACTGGACAGATTTGGGTGCGCCAGCACCCAATCTGGTAGTGATGAACCCGGAGAACGCGCACGCGCATTTGTTGTATGCGCTGGAAACAGCCATTCGCACGGCCCCGGACGGGAGTGTCAGGGCGCTGAAATATGCAGCCTCAGTTGAGCGGGCCTTGTGTGCGAAACTTGGCGCGGATTGTGGCTATTCGGGGTTGATCTGTAAGAACCCGAACAGCACAAGCTGGCGCGTGACACAGTGGCAACCCATTCCCTACACCCTAGAATGGCTGGCGGATTATGTCGATCTGGAGGCCGCAGGCCGCGCCCAGAACGACGCGGATTATGGTCTGGGCCGTAACTGCCACCTGTTCGAAAAAACCCGCAAATGGGCTTACAGGGCTATCCGTCAGGGCTGGCCTGATTTTGCCCAGTGGCTGGCAGCCTGCTGCCAGCGTGTCGAACTGTACAACGTCCAGTTGCCGGTTCCCCTGTCGATGCCTGAGTGTCATGCCATTGGCCGCAGCATTGCGAAATGGACACATTCGCGGTTTACCGCGTCAGGCTTTGCCGAGTTCGTGGCCGCCACGCATACCCCCGAGATTCAGGCCAAGCGAGGCAGCAAAGGAGGGAAGATTTCAAAGCGTGGCGCGAGCGAGACATCAGCCCGAACGCTTAAACCGTGGGAGCAATTAGGGATCAGTCGACGTTGGTACTATCAGAAAAAGAAACGCGGCTTACTTTGAGAGTGCACCAAATAAGCCTATATCAGATAACAGCGGTTTTCCCTCCTTTCGTGACTATTTCCCTTTTGGTGCATTTCCCCTTGATTCTTCAGCAAAAAAAGGGAAAACCGTCCCTCCGCGCCTACGGCGCGCTCGTGAGACCAAATAACCTATATCAGATAACAGCGGTTTCCTCTTTCTGATACGTGCCTGCATTCGTTGTGAGTGCTCCGTCCGCTCGCCGCAGTCTCACGGCAGGAGCGTAGCGACTGAGTGAGCGAGGAAGCGGAATATCATCCGCTGTCAGGTTGTGGCACTTACGCACTGATGGTATTGCTTATCTTATAAGGGTAATTAGATAGGTTAATCATTTATATTTTTATTAGTATCATTCATGTTAACCTATCTTAGGTTACTTTTTCTCCTTGCGGAGAAATGCAATTCATCCCCGCTGGGGCGTGGCTGAATTCAGGGTAAAAGTCCCTGCTTACGCTGGCTGGACGCCATCGACGCCGGAACTTTTACCCTCTTTCTGTCTTAGCCCGGCTGGACGCCGGTCACGACAGAAATTCACCCGGCCCCCGTCAGGCTCACGCCTGACCACCCACAAAAATCCACGGTGCTGAACGCACCTGACGCCGCAGCAAGCTGCGCCTGATTTTGTGGGTGGTCAGCCGCTCGCTATGGCTTGCTTCTGACGGGGGCCGGAACACCGGAAAAGACAGCACTGGGGTGCCGCCTTTTCCTCTCGCACGCTGTGGGCGTGCTCGTTGTTCCTCCGGGGC
>NZ_NAEW01000041.1 GCF_002075345.1 Citrobacter braakii | reverse complement strand
AGCCGGCTCACGGCGGGCCTTCAGGGACGGTTTTGTCGCTGTACCGGCTGACTTTTCTTCCCGCTGCGCTTTCCATTCTGACAGCGCATCAATACGGGAGACCTGCTCATTCAGCCGGGACGACAGCATGTCAGTCAGTTGCTTCAGCGCATCCTGCTGTTTTGCCAGCGCCGCCACGTCGGCCCGGACCTGTTCACTGTCTTTGACCAGCTGCGTCACCTGCGCTTTCAGCGCCTCCCTGGCCTTACCATCCTCCCCGCGCCAGTCCTGCGCCTGCGTCAGGGACAGATACTGATGCTGTTTCTCCTCCAGCGCCTGAACACGCTGCGGCAGGGCGTCCACACGACCGCTGCGAAACGCCGTGTCCAGCGAGGTCAGCAGAATTTCCTGCTGCCTGAACGTCTGCCACAGAAATGCCACCGCACATATCAGACACAGAATTAGTACCCCCGAAAAAATCGACCATACCCGTGACAGCACTTTTTTACAGGACGCTGGGTCAGCCCGCCGGCTTCCTTTGCCACCCAGCCGGTGCGAGGCCTGCTGTGCGGAGGTTTCTTCTGCGGTAGTCGGAGTATCCGCCACGGAGGCCCTGTCATCCACCGACACCGGTGAACCCGCGTTCTCTTCCGGGGCCGGAGTACTCAGATATGAAGAAATGGGGGCCTCTTCATCGCCGGGCACAAATACCGGCACGCCCGTGAGTGTTGTCATGACAAAAGTCCTCTGACTGTCGGTTTGCGTTTATCATGACTATGCGGAAATTGCCTGCCGGATTCAGCAGGCAAATCAAAACCGGAAAATGAAAATAAAAGTGATGAGGACTGTCCTCAGGAGATCGACGCTGCGTGTCTGTACTACAGAGCGGGGAATCTGCCTGCTGAAGTTGACTGATCGCCGGATGTTAGAAACAGAATTTCGTGATATCCAGCATTTAATTAACTCCAGAATCATCACAGGAGAAAACAGCCATACCCGGCAGCCAGTAAAAGAAATCAGCGAATATTTTGCCGGAACCCGCCGACAGTTCAACTGATGAACTCACAGCCATCTGGTCTGCTCGTTCCGTGCCAGGATATTGTTAATGGCATGATGTATGAACCAATGGAGAGCAGATAATCTATACCCCTATTAATTTATGCCGCAAATACGCCAACTACTGGTCCTACCGCGGAAGTGCTAACTATAAGATCCTATCGCAATAGGATCTTAATATTTTCAAAAAAATCCCGCAAAAGTATACGGACTTAAACTATAATTAACGTTCTAATCAATTAGATTAGAAACTTAATCTTACATTTGCCCAATAGCGACGGCCTTCATCGACTTGCCAGTTACCGTCGACCTTATTTATTGCCTCACTTTTCTTGTCAGTAACATTCATGACGGAGAAATTAAGTAAAGCATTAGGCAGTATCTGGTAATTCATCCCAACATCCATAGTTGCCAGCCCTTTACGTATACGAGGTTGTTTTGCCCCGTTACGCTGAGCGGCCCATATTTGCTTACCTGTATAGTTACCGCTGGTATACAAAGTTAGATCCTGGTTGAGTTCCCATTCAAGTTTAGCGTTTGCAGCATGTTTTGGTGTTCTTTCTAAAGGATAACCTTTGAGGGATTTACCATTCAGTTTTTCATCATCACTCATACGACGAGAGTCTGTAAAAGTATAGTTTGTGGTAAGTTTCCAGGACTCGGTAATTGGAGCCGCTGCAGCAAGTTCCACACCTCTTATATTTGCTTTCCCGACGTTATCATATACGAAAGTATTTAATCCTGTAACAGGATCTTTAACATTTATGTCATAGTTAGTCAGTTTGTTTTTAAAATCAGTACTGAATATAGTGGCACTTGCTGTATAACCATTATCACCATCATAGATAATGGCAAGTTCTTCTGTGACGCTGGTTTCAGGTTTAAGATCACGATTTCCATACATTATTGATGCACCACCCTGCGTCAGGGTTCCAAAGTTCGGACTGATTTCCCGTAGTGATGGCGCTCTGAATGCCCTGGCTATCCCTCCTTTTATAGTAACAGTGTCTGTTAAATGATAGACTGCATAAGCTCTTGGATTCCAGTGAGTTCCATAAAACTCATGATTATCGAGTCGCAGACCTCCGGTGAGAGACAGATCATCTGTTACTGAATACTCATTTTCAGCGAAAAGTGCTTTTTGTTGAGCCGTTATTGATTGATTTTTAATCGTTTTTTTGCCAGTGGCAGAATCATCCCTGAGTTTTGAATACTGGAATTGTCCACCGAGGGTAAGAACATTATCTGGTAAGAATGTTGTAACTTTTGCATCCACAATGGTATTGGTAATTTCAGGTCTACGAGCATCATAGGCCATATTCCAGTTATTATTCTTATCCTGCTTCCCTTGTTTTATTTTCCTGATGATATCTTCCTGATAGATACTAATTTCGGGATGAAAGGTATCACCGTGAGCATTCCAGGACAGAACCCAATGATTCCGTTCATTGTGGGTTTCTTTTTTACTGTTTGGTTGCTTCAGTTTTCCACGCATAGTATAGGCATCAATTGATTCTCCAGGAGTTAATGTCTGGATCTGATTGTTGCGCCCGGCCTCTAAAATAAACTGCTGATTTTCTGTAGGAGTAAATGATAGTGTTGCGGTAATATTTTTGTTGTCGCGCTTTGGTTTGCCTTCTGAAACAGCATCTTCTTTACGGTAGTTCAGTCCACCATACAGTTGCAGGCCAAGAATATCTTTTATGACAGGCCCTGAGAGGTAAAAATCATCAGTTGTCGAATTACCAAATTTGTTGTGTTCCTGAATTATGCCTCCAGCACCTAATGCACCATGCCATTCCTTACTGAAAGGCTTGGTTATGATGTTGATAACGCCACCCATAGCATCAGAACCATAGAGTGAGGACATTGGGCCACGGATGACTTCTATGCGTTCAATGGCTTCAACTGGAGGAATAAACCCTGCTTCAAAGCCACCGTTTCCATTTGGCCGTGACTCTCGTCCACTCTGTCGGCGTCCATCGACCAGGATAAGAGTATAATCTCCACCTAAACCACGAATACTGATATCCGGTTTTGCATTTCCACCAACGATGCTGACGCCTTCAACACCTTTCACTGCATCAATAAGGTCAGATACAGGTTTTTTCTTTAACTCATCTGCTGTTATGACAGTAACACTGGCTGGTGCGTTGATTTGCTGCTGTTCGAAACCTGATGCAGTTACAACAACCGTGTCTTCATGTTGAGTGGCTGCATCGGCAGGCGAAGCGGCAGCAATGATTGCAAGGGTTAGTAGGGAGTAGTGGAACTTTTGTACGCGCATAATGATTGATTTCCAATTTTACATCCAAATGGGAATCATTATCATTATCACATGCAGTTACAAAAAATCTATGTTTTTAATTATCAAGTATTATCAATAACTTAAACTTGATATAAATAGGTAATGTCTCTAAGTTTTTTCTGCAGAATGGATGGGGATATCTTTAAGCCTATAAGATTGTGTGACAGAGGATTTTGTTAAGAGAGGAAATGTTATGTAATTGTAAGTGAAAAACAAGGTGGCAAACGGTAATCCCCCAATTTTTAGCGGAGGTGATAAGTAGAATCAGGTCATGCGTTGAATATGCTGCGTCGGTGTGCATCCAGCCGCAGACGGGCAGTGTCATCATTTACCGATACACTTTCCGTGACTTTTCCGATAACCCTAACAGTCTAATCCGACGGTACCTCAGGCACAGTCCCACGTCACGGATGGACTCCCCCGACACGCAGTAATGCAATTAATGCTGTATAAATTATGTGTCATGAAAAAACAATTTAATGAAAGAATATATTCACTCACGGGATACCGGGTTATTCTGTTGCGGACTGACCACCACCATCCCCCCCTGTTCCGGTACACGAACAAATCTCCATTCCTGAAGCAGTATCTGCAGCGTCATCAACCGGCGCTCATACGGCGGAATGTTCACCCTGGTAACGTGGTAACGCCTGTCGCAAGATATTAGGGTTTGACACGCCAGCGCGACCTGCGCAGAACGCATCAGGTGTGAGCGAAAGAGTACCGGCTCCCCGGTCCGCAGCGCCTCACCCAGCGCCCGGAGAAATGCATCGTGGTAAAACCGCACCCGGCAGCGGGTCATTCTGCCCACCCGTTCACGTACCGCCAGGTGAATAACCCGCCACCGGCGTCCCCGGTGCCGGAACGTGGACACATCAAATCCTTTCTGGCGTCCGATGACAGACTGCAACATGAAACACGGGCAATAAAGTATCAGCGCCAGTACCAGAAACAGGAAAAAAATCACGGTTCGTCTCCCGCAGTAAAAAATCGCAGACTGACGGAAAACCCACTATAACGCAGCCGTAAAATCACAACCCGCACCGCACAAAAGGCGAAAAAGCAGACAGCCTGCTGCATGCAAAATCACAGGAACTCACGCAGCAGGAACAAACAATGGAATCAGTCATCAGGAAGATCTGCCTGTATTTTCCGGTTCTCGTCACCGCATTCCTGGCTTTCCGGGTATGGAATGCCGGGCACATCATGCCCGCCGCTCTCCTGACCACCCTGAGTGCCTCCCTGGCTTTTCTGGCAATTTCGGTGGAATAAATGCCGCATTAACCGGAGATCTGCTTTACACCATAACCGGAAATGATTATTGTTTGCGCACACCCTTGGGGTGCTCCCTGAGTGTTGAGGAAATACGACATAGCTCACATTGCTTCAGATAAATTGTTATCAGCCAGCCATTCGTGCTGGCTTTTTTTTTCAACAGTACACAGCCGTACTACGTATCCGATACAATCAACTCAGACACCATTTTTCGGTTCCCGTCACCCGCACGTTAGCGGACCCGCGTGACGGCCACGGTATACCAGGGTAACATTCTGCTCCCCGGAGAAGTCCCGGATGAGGCGGTGCGGCAGGCTGCCACAAAAGCCGTATCGTCCGTTGTCTGCGTCAGGCATATCTGGAACGAAACCCGTACCGGCATCGCCATCAGCACAGAGCAGAAAATAAGCGACACCAGGCTGGCATCGGATATCCGGGCGAAACTGCTGCTCAGTAGCGATACCAGGCTCTCTGATATCAAGGTCACCACAGAAAACAGCGAGGTTTTCCTGATGGGTCTGGTCCCCCCGGAGGAAGGACAACGCGTGGCTGACAAGGCCAGCCGGGTAAGCGGCGTCCGGCTCGTCACTACCGCGTGGACACTGAAAGATTAAAATACTGAAAGCAGCACCTTAAACAAACACCGGTGCAGCACCCGCCAGCGGGTTAATCATGACGCCTGCATGTAACGGCAGGTCTCCCGGACGGGGAACCCGTTCTCCATGCTGTGCTGCCGTGGCAAGCCGGCGTAGCAGCATGACCGACGCCGCATCCATCGCCGCTTCACGGGTATGCCCGCTGACGCTCAGCCCTTCGAAATCATGCAGATGAACCCGGAACCCGTCAGCCGTATCTTCCATCTCAGCCGGGTACGGCACAAAATATGTCGCGATTTTCTGCGACTGCCGGCGACGCACGTCCAGTTTGCTGACCAGCTGGTAAGCACGCAAGTGCGTATAACGTTTCAGCATGTTCAGGGATTTATGGCCCGATATCGCCGCCACTTCCATGACATTCAGCGTCCCCAGTTCAAACAGGCGGCTGATGGCTTCATGGCGCAGGTCATGGAAGTGCAGATTTTCAATTTTCAGACGCTGCAGGGCGGCCCGCCAGGCGGATTTAAACCCTGACGACTTATAGTGAAACACCGGACCGGAAATCTGTACCGACAGTTGCTGCAGCAGACTCCTGGCACGGCGCGACAGCGGAACATCCCGGGGACTGCCGTTTTTGGTGACAGGCAGGTGCGCCACGCCGTGCTGCAGGTCGATATGCTCCCACCGCAGCGCCAGCATTTCCCCCTGCCGCATGCTTGTTTCCAGGGCCAGATGGAAGATGGTGTACAGTTCCGCATTACGCGCCTGAAAATACCGTGACAGCCGACGTTCTTCGGATGAGGTGAGCCGTCGGTCACGCCCGGGAGAGGGCTTTGGCTTACGTACGGCTTCCACCGGATTAGCCCGACAGGTGCCCCACTCTACCTTCGCCAGGTTATAGAGCGCCGACAACAGGGCCAGCTCAAGACGGACAGTATTTCCCGATATCGGTTTACCCGTACGGGGGTTAACCTGAGCCAGCCGGTCATCCCGGTAAGCCGCAATATCCACGGTCGTCACTTCATCCATCATCTTTTGTGCAACAGGGTGACGTTTAATCACGCTGACACGCCAGAACTCCTGCTGATGTCCTCGTTTGTGAACTGATACCGTGTCGTAATATTTTGTGAGCGCGGCGGACAGGGACATTTTTTTAATGCGGACAGGCTGCGCCATTTTGGTTCTCTTGGGTCAGAAAGTTCAGGTAACTGACCGTAAACAACTTTCGGCGTTTACTCAACTATTCATAACTGACATTCATGCCAGTCCGGTGTGTGGACGGCAAGTGGCAAGATTACTGCGTTCGAGATGGTAAACGGCAACAACGCATGCGGTAAGTTTATTGAATCAAAAGCGTATTGCCCTGTAGGAAAACAGTTGATA
>NZ_NAEW01000040.1 GCF_002075345.1 Citrobacter braakii | reverse complement strand
GACCGGCAACCAGGAACGTCACCGTCATCCGCCGCGGCAGCCAGCCGCTTGCCGCGTCACACACACCCAGTTGCAGCAGAAACCCTGACATCAGCAGGGCGTGTATCCGCTCAGCAGGAGACACTGGCGCCAGGCAGAACAGCATGGCGGCCACCGCAATCGCCCATATTCCCGTGGCTTCTGCCGACCGCATCCGGGCATTCACGCGGCAGCCCTGCCCGGTCAGAAAACGACGGACAGGAATCAGTACCTGGCGCGCTGCCAGGGCAGCGGCGACCATCACCGGCAGGGCGTATTCCACCGGAAACGCCGTGGCTATCAGGGTTCTCACCGGACATCCCCTTGCCGGAGTTGTGCCAGCGTCTGCTCTGTCACCGCACACATAACTTCGTGAAGCACCTTCAACTGGCGTGTATTTGCTGCCAGCCGCTGCAGGCGGATATTGTCTGCACCTCCCTCCGTTCCGGTCGGTGACAGCTCTTCGTGTTTTTCCAGCAGAACTGTGTGTGCCGCCAGTCCATCCAGTATGCTGCGGGCCATGGTGTACGCCAGAATAACTGCCCGCCGTGTCTCCGGGGGCAGCCGCGACACACCACAGGCACTGTCTTCATAAATGCAGAAGTAACGCTGCCGGGCATAAAACCGCACCCACAGAATGTCGCCATCATTCAGCGCTTCCATCGGCTCATAAACCGTCTGTTTATACATCCCGAAAAGACAATCAATTTCATCCGCCAGTCCCCCGGTTAATAACTTCACGTCGTCCCGGTCATTTCCCCTGTTCCGGGCCGTTCTCAGCCGCAGTATCTCCGTCAGCACGCAGGCAAGCCCCAGGGAGAGAAGAGCAAAAAACCATGGCGCCAGAATCCATATCCACAACAACATCTTCAATGACCTCCTTTGCCGGCGTTTTTTGTCGCTGTCGCTGCGCTTGTCGGCGTCGCCGGCAGCCGGTTATAAATCCGCCATATCCGGTTCGCATAGTGCTCACGGGTTTCATTTCGGTCCGCCCGGAACCCGGCGTTATACGACCCCAGGCAGTTCCAGGTGATACCACAGACCTGAAAGTGTTTTGCCAGCAACCAGGCCCCGGTCTGTACATTCAGACAGGGTCGGTACAGGTCATCCGCGCTGCGGATCACCCCCATCGCCTGCAGCTCCGGGATATGGGCGGAGTTAATCTGCATCAGACCGTAATCCTTGCTCTTCACCCGCCCTTTCTTATCCCGGTTCACATTGATGGCGTGCGGGTCAAGGTGGCTCTCGCCCCGGGCTATCGCTTCCAGTAGCCGGGGAGAGATACCGTATTTTGCCCCCGCCGCCTCAAAGCAGAATGCCCGCGCGGAAAATGACGCCAACAACATCAGCATCACAGTCACCGCCGTCACTGTTCGCATCCCCCGTAACATCCGCACCGTGTCTGTCCGGGACAAATATCAGTTGTTCACCGTGAATATCAGTTTGTTGGTGCCGGTACGCCCGCTGTCCTTCGTGCACTGTGCGCCGGCCTGTTCGGACGTCACCTTCCCGTCAGCGTGCGCAGTGGCGTTGATGGTGATGCCGTCCACCACCCCCGACTTGCTCAGGCGCGTGGCTATCTGCGTGCAGGCCGCCTGCGGTACCTTCTCATAGGTCAGGGTGAAACCGTTGTTGAACCCCGCAGTGTTCAGCGGCGCCAGAGTCACCGCCCCGCCCCAGGTGTTCCACAGCGTGGCCGTTCCCGACTGCGCGTCACCGCGGATGGTCATGCTTTTTGACACCCCGCCCTGCTGGATCAGCGACCCGGTCATCTTCGCCGCCGAGGTGAAGTTGTACCCGTCCGTGTCCTTCAGCAGCCCCTGGGTACTGGTGATGATGGTCTGGATATTAGTGGCCTCCGAAGCCACATCCTTGCGCAACCACAGCGTGAAGGCGTAGGCCAGTACCGCCACTATCACCCCGAGAATAACCACCCCCACCACACCCTGCTCCATCAGTGCCCAGCCACGGTCGGGCTCCGGCCGCTTACCGCTACTGGCAGTGTTACCGGTACCGTTCAGGGAAATCACGTTCTCTGTCATCTGTTTTTCCTCAGTTGTCTGTTACCTGACTGTCTGTTAATCGGTTAATTTGGCGGGCATCAGCCCGCCCCGCTCATATCACTGCCGCCCATCTGAGAGACGGTCATCACGGCGGAGACCAGCAACAGCAGGACGCCCACCAGAACCATCAGCATCAGCAGGCGTATCCGGTTGGCCCGGACGTTCACCCGCTCCAGCGTCTGCTCCAGCCAGCGCTCGCCGTAGCGGGCAATCACATCCGGCGCGCCGTCGCCCCGGGTCAGCAGGGATAAAAAGTTGGCCGCTTCCCGAGACGGGAAGTCACAGCCCGAGTTTCTCAGCGCCAAGCCAAAGTGGTCCCCCTCCTCCACCCGGTCAATAATCGCCTCCAGCCTCACCGCCAGCCACGGGGAGGCGAAGCGCTGCAGCAGATTCAGGGCATTCAGCAACGGCACCTGGGCCGCCAGCAGGGAAGCTATATTCAGCAGGAACACCGCCCCCTGGATATCCCGGTATACCGACCACGGGACAAACACATCCGCGACCCGCCGCAGCCCGTCAGGCCTTGTCCAGCGCGGCAGGGACCAGAACACCCACACAGCAGCCACCACCATCATGCCTCCCGTCAGGAAACCATTTCTGTTCGCATACACCGACAGCGCGTACAGAAAACTCAGCCCCCCTTCCCAGGTATCCGGGGACGACATCTTCTCCAGTTCCGGTATCAGCGAGAGGTTGAAGACCAGCACGGTCAGAACCAGCATCACAACCAGACCCACCGGATACACCGACATCTTCAGGATCGCCGACATAATGCGGCGACGGCAGGTTGTCAGCCGCACCGCCTGCGCCAGCGCGTCGGGCAGGCTCCCGCTCTGCATTCCGGCACTGATAAGCGCCGCCTCTTCTGCCGGCACCCAGCGGGCCAGCGTGCTCTCCAGTCCGTGCGCCTCACTGTTGTCACTGAGCGCGTCCGTGCAGTCCTGCGCCAGCTCCGCAAACGGATGCCAGCGCTGACCGAAATTCGTGTACGCCTCGCTTATCTGCTCCAGCGCCTGTTTCAGTGGTATCTGATTGGCCAGCAGGAAGCGCAGCGCGTCATAGAACCGGATACGGTACTCCCCGGAGAACGTCCGGCGGACGGCCTCATAGCGCAGCCGCTGCAGCATTCCGCTGCGTACGCTGTTCTCATTGTCCATGTCCGCCTCCGTTGTTATTGTTAACGGTATTGTTGCTGCGCTGTGCCGCCGTGTTCTGGCGAAGGGCGGTCAGCGCCACCTTCAGCGCTTCCTGAAGCCCCCGCGCCAGACTCTGCTCAATCCCTGATGAGACAGCCAGGCTGACCAGCTCCTTCAGCTCTTCGCTGAGGCCGGCACCGGGGCTGCCGTCAGAACGTGTACCGGCACCTGATGCGGTCTGTACAACGTTATCCTCCGGTACCAGCAGCACATCGTCCTCATCAAGCGGAATGGTCTCATCCGCCTCCAGCGGATCGACAAGGCCCGAGCCAAGCTTGTGCAGCAGATGGGTACGCCGGCTGATACCACCGTTCGCCATCCAGTAACGTCGCGCGGCCTCCTTACCTTCGGCTTTCAGCAGATGGAACAGCCTGGCGTCAGGGCGGATGACCTCCGCCACCACGCTGCGCCCGGTCACACCGTGTCCCACCGTCGCCACCGTACGACCGTTCAGCACCACCGACTTCCGGCAGTGCTCACAGCCTTCCGGATGGCGGAAGTACAGGTCCTCCGGACGGCACAGCCCGGGTTCGTGACAGTATTTTTCCAGGTACGCTCGCTGTTCGTCGTTCAGGGAGGTGATTTTCTGCGCCCACGGCACCTTACAGTGCGGGCACAGCGTCTTCACCAGCCGCTGGCTGATAAGACCCACCATCAGCTGCGCGTCCAGAATCAGTCCGGCTTCTACCCCCATGGTTATCATTCGCTCCGGAATGGACAGCGCACTGTTGGTGTGCAGCGTGCTCATCACCAGGTGCCCTGTCTGTGCAGCGAAGATACCCGCCAGTATCGATATCAGGTCACGCAGCTCGCCCGGCATAATCGCGTCGGGGTCAAGTCGCAGCGCGCTGGAGATGGCCCGCTCCCAGGCGCGCCTGACCTCCGCCTCATCCGCCTTGTCGCAGATTATTGGCGTCTGAATGGCACCGGCAATACGCCCCTCCGGCGGGTCCTCCACCGTCAGCAGGCGTTTAAGGAACCCGGTCCGCTCCAGCCAGATACGGCTGAAGCTCCTCAGCGTGGTGGATTTTCCCGACCCCGTGGGGCCGGACAGGATGACCATCCCCTCCGGCAGGCGCAGAATGCGCTGTATCAGGATTATCTGTGCCGGCAGAAAACCGAGCTGTGCCAGGGACGGCACCCGGTCGCCGTCGTCATTAATGGTACGCATGACGAAGTGCAGGCCGTCCGCGGTTGGCGTGTGGCTGTAGCGGGCGCCAAACAGCCCGACCTTTTTCAGAAACTTCGCCGCCACGCGTCCGTCCTGCTTGCGCATCGGGAAGAACTGTACTTCGGTGACGTCGCACATCGACAGAATGATGGTGGCAGCCAGCGCCTCCCCGTCCTGTTCCCCCAGTTCGGCCACCGTCACCAGGTCACCGTGAATACGCATTTCAATACGGGTCAGCCCGGGACTGGTGGTCACATGAATATCAGAACTGCCGGTACGCTGTGCCGTCTGAAAATACCCCAGCACCTCCGCCTGGCGCTGGCTGATGTCCGCCAGGTCTTTCAGGCTCAGCCCCGGTTCGTCTGACTCTGCCAGGCGGCCCTGCGACTGGCGGCAGGTCTGCAGTACCGAGCGGGACACGAACCGCGAGGAGACCCGGGCATGCTCACTCATCAGCCGCATCACTTCCGCCTGCACGTCAGGCTGAACCCGGCGGTGCTCATCCACCAGAATCTCGGTT
The DNA here is from genome assembly GCF_002075345.1 of Citrobacter braakii. Classification (GTDB taxonomy): domain Bacteria; phylum Pseudomonadota; class Gammaproteobacteria; order Enterobacterales; family Enterobacteriaceae; genus Citrobacter; species Citrobacter braakii. The sequence continues at coordinate 2,261 of NZ_NAEW01000040.1, read as the reverse complement.
TCCCGCGTCTCCGGGTTGTGGTACAGCAGCACCCCGCTGTCCTCATTCTGGTGCTGTGGTGAGTTTCCCCTGCTCATAAAACGTGTTTCTCCTGGTTCAGAAGGCCATCAGCTCAGAACGACAGCTCTGAGCCGTCGCTGAGTGTGACGCCGGACAAAGAGATACGACTGACCGTCAGCGTGGTTTTCCCGATAACCACCCGGCTGCCGACGGACACCTCCGGCTGTAAGCCGTCGGGCATCTGCAGCAGGGCGCGCAACGCGCTGCCCTTCCCGCTGATTTCCAACACCTGCGGCCGGGCTGCTACCGCGTCTTTCACCCGTGGCACCATCAGGTTATCCGGCTGTCCTGCTCCCGGAGCGGAAGAAGCCAGCTCCGCTGCTGACGGCACGGTTTTAATCACAGCCTGTGCGTCGCTGCCCGCTTCTTCCAGCTGGCGCTGCAGTTGCGCGGTCTGAACCTTTGCCGCCAGCAGCAGGTTTTTCTGCTGAACATCCTCCAGCATCCCCTGAGTGATACTGCCCGGCGGCGCAACCGGCGGCATGTCATCAGTCACTGATGCCTGTGTCTGTGAAACGGAGCTTTCCGGCTGCACCGTCTCTTCTGCGACCGGAGTGGCGGTCTCCGCCAGCGCGGACGACGGAATGTTTTCTGCCGCCTGCGCCCGTACGCCACCCGTCAACAGCGGAACCAGCAATACCAGTACCACTGTAGATCTGGCTGCAGCCATGGCTGCCTTACTTCTTACCGGCATAAATATGCCCCTCCGTCTCATACGTCAGCCGGCTGTCTCCGCCGAGCGTGAAAACCACTTTGCTTATCCGTATTCCCCGTCCGTCCGCCGGACCCGCCAGACTCTCCGGCAGCCGGTCGTCCTTCAGGGTGAAGGTGTACTCCTGCCAGTCCTGTAGCGGCGGTGGCGCACCGTCATCCCCTGGCACGCCCGGCTCCTCGCTCACCGCCGTCAGCGTCAGAGTGGCCTGGTGCGCCTGGTACCAGGACACCACCCGCATCAGTTGCATGGCAACTGGCGGTACAGGCTCGTCCATGCCCGGCGCCGGTGTCCAGGGCAGGTGTACCGTCCCCTCACCACCGCCCGCCACCAGGTTAATGACCGGCCTGTGCTGAAACACCACCGTCGCCCGGCGTGAAAAACCCGCCGCCGTACCGCCTGGCTGACGGTTGTAAACCAGCAGCAGACCGTCAGCGCTGCACTCTCCACGGCTCAGTTTCCAGCTGTCCAGATAAACCGGGGCAGCTCTCCGCCATGTCCGGCAGTGCGCCAGAAACGCCTGTACCGGCATCATCTCCTTCCAGGGATGCGGCAGGTACACCGGTTCCGGAGGGGGGGCAACGGAAATGACGTCCGCCAGAACGGGAGGCAGGTCGTCCTCCCCATCCGGCCACAGCCAGAATGCCGCCGCCCCCAGCAGCGCCAGTCCCGCCACCACTGGCAGAGGCGGGATGCCTGCGCGGACCGGTTTCAGGCGGGAAACCTTCAGAACACGCTTTCCCGCAGAAGCTGTCAGCGCGTCCCATGGCAGCGGTTCATTCGCCGGGGAGATGACCGTCCAGTCCCCCTCCGGCGCGGTGTTAAACGCCAGGAACCGTTGCAGGGCCTGCCCGGCTTCCTCTGCGGTTCCGGTCACATCCGCCATCACCGACGGCAGACCGCATACCGTGGCCAGAAACACGTACCGGGACTCATTCAGCCGGTATACTCCGTAAGCGTTATCACCGCTGACCCGACTGAACGCCGCCGCCAGCGAATACACCGGTCCCCGCCGACGCGAAGTCATGTGACCGCTCGCGATCACCCGGTCTCCCCGCCGTCCCTGCCGGGCCGTCAGGGTCAGCACAGTGCCGTCGCGCCGTGCGCGCCCGGTCGTGGTACGTTTTTTCACCGCGGAGCGCTGACGTATGCCTTTACGCGCTGGCGTACGACTCAGTGCCTCCCAGCGCAGCCCCGCCGCCCACTGGCGCCGTCCGGCTGTCACCACGACCACGGTGTCTGCTGTCACGTTCGTCATCTCAGTCACCGTTATTCCCCGTCAGTGCCGGCGTGATAATAATCACCAGCGTGCTGCGGCCATGCTCCCCGCTCCGGCCTCCCCCGAAGAGGAAATTACCAGGCGTGAACGTGCCGCTCTTTTTCACCGACGTGTTGTCCTGGCTGAACCCGGTCAGAATCAGCGACTGTCCGGCGCGAAGGTTCACCTTCTGGCTCAGTGAGCGCAGTTTCGTGTAGGGCATCTCGATAT
>NZ_NAEW01000003.1 GCF_002075345.1 Citrobacter braakii | reverse complement strand
TCTTGTTAAACATTTGCAGTTGCCAGACCGCAATGTGTTTTAACAAATCAAAAGGGGTTTTAATAACTGGCCCAAAGCTGAAAGCTTTCCGGAACCCCCAGCCTAGCTGGGGGTTTTCTGTGCACAAAAAAACCGGGGCTATGCCCCGGTTTGTCATTTAGCTGGCAACCGCCATACCGACGGTCATATGCAGCCCGTAGAACACGCCACGACCAATCAACTCGCCGACTAACAGCAGAATAAACGCGACGGAAAGCAGCGGAACTGCAGGCTGGTAGCCTTTCACTTGCGGTACAATCCAGCAGCACAGCGCTAATGCCAGAGCGACAATCCGCCACGCCATCAGCGAGCCGTAATCCGGAACCAGCGCAGACGCCTGTTGAATGGAACTGTGGATCGTCGCCAGTTCAGCCCCCTGCATTACAGACATGATGGCGCTCACGACCAGAGCAAGCACTGAAATAGCCGGCAACAGGCGCATCGCCCAACCGTCCACGCCAGCAATTCTCAGCAACAGATATCCCAGCAGCGGACCGCCCATAAACATCGTCAGGAAGAAGCCCAGCGGCGTCCAGATGCTGTACCAGGTCGGTACGGTATCGATGGTGTTATACACGCGCACCATCATCCAGACAAAAACCACGCCCAGTACCATGGTAACAACTAACCACAGATTGCGTAATACGGGCGACATTTTTTTCAGCGTTGCCAGCAGCCAGCCGATGCCGCCAACGGCAAAGAAGATTGAGCCGCTGGCAATTTCATTACTCAACGCAGAAGACCCTACACGATTGAGTGAGTTAAAGGCGCGCATCGGTGAGCCCAGGTGGAGCATGGAAGCAATAAAGCCAATGCCCATTAATACCCACAGCCCGAACATGCAGGCAATCACGCGCTGCTGCGATTCAGGGCGTAAGTCCCCTTTCATCAACGCCAGCGCCAGAACGATAAAGCCACCAACTACACACTGTCCGAAGACAGTGAAGATCATCAGCGGCCATTCATGCCATCCACTTCCCATCTTACACCTCCTTCGGATTGGCCAGATAACCTGTAGTATCCCCGGTCGGGCGGCTATTGGCGTTAGGTTTGATGACAATACTTGGTTTGGTAAAGTGCGCGCCCGGCAGTGGCGCTACCGCAGCCAAAGTACCGTGTTTTTTGCGCAGCTCTTCAATCGGACCAAAATCCAGCGCACGCAGTGGGCAGGACTCCACGCAGATGGGTTTCTTACCTTCAGCGACGCGCTCATGGCAGCCATCACATTTAGTCATATGCCCTTTTTCAACATTGTACTGCGGCGCGCCGTAAGGACAGGCCATGTGGCAATACCGGCAGCCAATGCAAACATCTTCGTCGACAACGACAAAACCATCTTCACGTTTGTGCATCGCGCCGCTCGGACAAACCTTGGTACAGGCTGGATCTTCACAGTGGTTACACGCAATGGAGAGGTAATAAGCAAAGACGTTCTGATGCCAGACGCCGTTGTCCGCCTGCCAGTCGCCGCCTGCGTATTCATAAATGCGGCGGAAGCTGACTTCCGGGGTTAAATTTTTGAAATCTTTGCAGGCCAGTTCGCAGGTTTTGCAACCGGTGCAACGGCTGGAATCAATAAAAAATCCATACTGGGTTGTCATCGGTTACTCCTTACGCCTTTTCAACCTGAACAAGGTTCGTGTGTGACGGATTCCCCTTTGCGAGAGGAGACGGACGCTGGGTCGTCAGGACGTTAATGCAACCGCCCTGATCCACGCGTTTTGCATCCGGGTCATACCAGGCCCCTTCGCCCAATGCCACCACGCCGGGCATCATACGTGGCGTCACTTTCGCCTCGATATGCACTTCACCACGATCGTTAAAGATACGTACCTTGTCGCCGTTGTTAATACCGCGTCGCTGCGCATCCATCGGGTTGATCCACATTTCCTGGCGGCAGGATGCTTTCAGGACATCGACGTTGCCATAAGTCGAGTGAACGCGAGACTTATAGTGGAAGCCGGTCAGCTGCAAAGGGAATTTCTCCACCAGCGGATCGTTTAAGCTTTCAAAGCCTGGGGTATAAATCGGTAGCGGATCAATTACATCACCTTCCGGCAGTTCCCAGGTTGCCGCGATCTCGGCAAGCTGCTGCGAATAAATTTCGATCTTACCTGACGGCGTGGTTAGCGGATTGGCTTTAGGATCCTCACGGAATGCCTTGTACGCCACATGATGTCCTTGCGGATCGCGCTGTTTAAAGATCCCTTGCTGGCGGAATTCTTCAAATGTAGGCAGTTCAGGAATCGCTTTGCGCGACTGCTCATACAGATGGCGCATCCACTCTTCCTGAGTACGACCTTCTGTAAACTGCTGCTCAACGCCAAGGCGCTTCGCCAGCTCGCTGGTCATCTGGTAGATAGTCTTGCATTCGAAGCGTGGTTTGATCGCCTGATCGGTGAAAATCACATAGGACATGTTCCCGCATGAGGCATCCAGCGCAAAATCCATCTGTTCGGAGGCAGTGCAGTCCGGCAGCAAAATGTCTGCGTATTTCGCCGAGGAAGTCATATGACAGTCGATGACGACGATCATCTCGCACTTCTTCTCGTCCTGGAGGATTTCATGCGTGCGGTTAATATCAGAGTGTTGGTTAATCAGACAGTTACCGGCATAGTTCCAGATCATCTTAATAGGAACATCGAGCTTGTCTTTGCCGCGTACGCCGTCACGCAGGGCCGTCATCTCCGGGCCTCGCTCAATCGCGTCCGTCCACATGAACATCGAGATGCTGGTTTCAACAGGGTTTTCCAGCGTTGGCATACGCTCAAACGGCAAACTGTATGAGCCCTCACGCGCCCCGCTGTTGCCGCCGTTGATCCCAACGTTACCGGTCAGGATAGCGAGCATAGAAATGGCGCGGGTCGCTATTTCACCGTTAGCATGACGCTGCGGCCCCCACCCCTGGCTGATGTATGCCGGTTTAGCGCTACCTATTTCACGCGCCAGTTTGACGATACGTTCAGCGGGAATACCGGTAATCTGCGCCGCCCACTCCGGGGTCTTGGCAATGCCATCCTTACCCTGCCCAAGAATATACGCCTTATAGTGACCGTTCTTCGGTGCGTCGGCCGGTAAGGTTTTCTCGTCGTAACCCACGCAGTATTTGTCGAGGAACGGTTGGTCAACCATGTTTTCGGTGATCAGGACATACGCCAGACCATTGACCAGCGCCGCATCAGTACCAGGACGGATCGGGATCCATTCATCTTCACGCCCCGCACCGGTATCCGTATAACGGGGATCGATAATGATCATGCGGGCATTGGATTTCTGTCGCGCCTGTTCAAGGTAATAGGTTACCCCACCCCCGCTCATACGGGTTTCACCAGGGTTATTACCGAACAGAACCACCAGCTTGCTGTTTTCAATATCGGACGGGCTGTTACCGTCAGCCCAGCCGCCGTAGGTATAGTTCAACCCAGCAGCGATTTGCGCTGAAGAGTAGTCACCGTAGTGATTAAGATAGCCGCCGCAGCAGTTCATCAACCGTGCCACCAGCGTTTTACCCGGCGGCCACGAGCGCGTCATAGTGCCACCCAGCGTACCGGTACCGTAGTTCAGGTAGATAGACTCATTGCCGTAGTCTTTGATAAGACGCTGCATATTGCTGGCAATGATGTCGTAGGCTTCATCCCAACTGATGCGCTCAAATTTTCCTTCGCCACGCTTACCAACGCGTTTCATCGGGTATTTCAGACGATCGGGATTATAGACTCGGCGACGCATGGATCGACCACGCAGACAGGCGCGTACCTGGTGCAGACCGTCATAGTTGTCATCGCCGGTGTTGTCGGTTTCGACATACTTTATTTCACCGTCGACCACATGCATACGCAGCGGGCAGCGGCTGCCGCAGTTCACCGTACACGCGCTCCAGATCACTTTCTCATTAATCGGCGTCGGATTAAGGGCTTCTGCAGCATTTGCAATACGGGTAAATGGCAGGGTAAACGCGCTACTGGCCACCGCCAGTCCGCCTATCGCCGTCGTTTTCACCAAACCGCGGCGAGTAACCTCAGTTGCCAGCACGGCATCGGGAATCTTAGTTTTCATAGTGGCTCACTCTGCTGCTCACAATAAACAAAATACAAAATACAAATATTCGATGTATAGTTTTTTATATAACGTTAATATCGATATACGGGCTGGTAGAAACTGAATTTGCTAAAAGACAGAGAAAAATACTGACTTTCATTCGAAGTCAGTATTACCCCTATAGGAGTAGTCGTTATTGTCCGACGTCAAACGGGCATAAAAAAAGCGCCCTGAGGCGCTTTTTTAGCAGAGAAAGGTAGCTTAGCCGATGAATTCCAGGCCATTCATGTACGGACGTAATACTTCCGGAACCTGAATGCGGCCATCAGCCTGCTGATAGTTTTCCATTACCGCAACCAGCGTACGCCCAACCGCCAGACCGGAACCGTTCAGAGTATGCACTAAACGGGTCTTTTTGTCGGATTTGCTGCGGCAACGCGCCTGCATACGACGAGCCTGGAAATCCCACACGTTGGAGCAAGAGGAGATTTCGCGATAGGTATTCTGCGCCGGGATCCACACTTCCAGATCGTAAGTTTTGCATGCGCCGAAGCCCATGTCGCCAGTGCACAGGATGATTTTGCGATACGGCAGACCCAGCAGTTGCAGGACCTTCTCGGCATGACCGGTCATCTCTTCCAGCGCGTCCATCGAATCTTCCGGGCGAACAATCTGCACCATCTCAACTTTATCGAACTGGTGCATACGGATCAGACCACGCGTGTCACGACCGTAAGAACCTGCTTCAGAACGGAAGCACGGCGTATGCGCAGTCATTTTGATCGGCAGCGCATCTTCATCGATGATTTCGTCGCGCACCAGGTTGGTCAGCGGAACTTCTGCCGTTGGGATCAGCGCATAGTTGCTGCTATCAGCTTCTTCATCCAGCGGACGGGTATGGAACAGATCGCCAGCGAATTTCGGCAGTTGGCCTGTACCGTACAGCGTGTCGTGGTTAACCAGATACGGGACGTAGTTTTCGCTATAGCCATGCTGTTCAGTATGCAGATCCAGCATGAACTGAGACAGCGCACGGTGCATACGCGCAATCTGCCCTTTCATGACCACGAAACGAGAGCCGGTCAGCTTAACCGCAGCGGCGAAATCAAGACCCGTGTGCATTTCACCCAGGGTAACGTGATCGCGCACTTCGAAATCAAACTCACGCGGAGTACCCCAGCGGCTGACTTCGACGTTGTCATTTTCATCTTTACCCACCGGAACATCGTCCGCTGGCAGGTTAGGAATAGTCAGCGCAATGTCGCGGATCTCGGCCTGTAAGGTATCAAGTTCAGCTTTCGCGGCATCCAGCTCTTCGCCCAGTTTGTTCACTTCCAGACGTAAAGACTCGATATCTTCCCCGCGCGCTTTTGCCTGGCCGATGGATTTCGATCGCGAGTTACGCTCTGCCTGCAGGTTTTCAGTTTGTACCTGCAGAACTTTACGACGCTCTTCAAGAGCGCGCAGCTTATCTACATCCAGCTTAAAGCCCCGGCTTGCCAGTTTTTCTGCGACTGCGTCTGGCTCATTACGCAGCAGATTGGGATCGAGCATGCTTATCCTGTGCTTATCGAATTAAAATAGGAGAAAGTGACCACAGCCTGCGGTCACAGGGATACAGAGACAACATTACCGCAACGATAACACTAACGGTAGCGTTTTATAGGGCTATTTTGATCCTGTCCGGCGAGCCAGGCGAGCTTTTCGCCAATCTTGCCTTCAAGACCTCTGTTTGTGGGGCGATAATAGCGCGTTTGTGCCATTTCCTGCGGGAAGTACTCTTCTCCGGCGGCATAGGCATTAGGCTCATCATGGGCATAACGATACTCCTGACCGTAGCCCATCTCTTTCATCAGCTTAGTCGGCGCATTGCGCAGGTGAACCGGCACGTCGTAATCCGGACGTTCGCGGGCATCAGACAGCGCGGCTTTGAAGGCGGTGTAAACCGCATTACTCTTCGGCGCACAGGCCAGATAAACAATCGCCTGAGCAATCGCGCGTTCGCCTTCCGCGGGTCCCACGCGGGTAAAACAGTCCCATGCGGAAATCGCAACCTGCATGGCGCGGGGATCGGCATTGCCGACATCTTCTGAGGCAATCGCCAGACAGCGACGGGCAACGTACAGCGGATCGCCACCAGCGGTAATAATTCGCGCATACCAATAAAGCGCCGCATCTGGGGCGCTTCCACGTACCGACTTGTGTAATGCGGAGATGAGATCGTAAAAACGATCGCCTTTATTATCGAAACGCGCACTACGTTCACCGGCAATTTCGGTGAGCAATTCTGGTTTCAATACGCGCTTGCCGGAATCATCAACTTCGGCCATATCGGCCATCATTTCCAGCGTATTCAGCGCCCGCCGCGCGTCACCATTAACCAGTTCGGCAATAGCCCGACGCGTTTCTGGCGGCAGAACAATATCCTGGCCGCCATAACCACGCGCTTTGTCTGACATCGCCTGGTCCAGCACCTGTTCAATGTCGTCGGAAGTTAACGATTTCAGTAGATAAACGCGTGCACGCGACAACAGCGCCGAGTTGAGCTCAAACGAGGGGTTTTCAGTGGTGGCGCCAATAAACGTAATGGTACCGTCTTCAATATGCGGTAAAAACGCATCCTGTTGGCTTTTATTAAAACGGTGAACTTCGTCCACGAACAGGATCGTGCGTCGACCCGCGTTACGGTTCTGACGCGCACGCTCAATCGCTTCACGAATTTCTTTAACGCCAGACGTAACTGCCGAAATTCGTTCGACATCGGCGTTGGCGTAACGGGCAATAACTTCGGCAAGCGTCGTTTTCCCGGTCCCCGGCGGTCCCCATAAAATCATGGAGTGCAGATGCCCGGCCTCGATAGCGCGCGGCAAGGGTTTGCCAGCAGCCAGCAGGTGCTGCTGGCCGATATACTGCGCTAAATTTTCTGGCCGCATACGCGCGGCCAGCGGCTGAAAAGTATTATCAGAAAAGTCGAGCGACAGATTGCTCACTCACACGCCTCTACTTACGTTGATCGTCAACCGTTACACCTTGCGGCGGGGTAAAGGTGAATTTAGAGGGTTCAATCGCACCATTCTGCTGAGATTTCAGCTGATAGCTGCTGCGCTGATCGTCTTGTTCAACGGCGCTGAACTGGTGGATCGTCCCGTCACGCCCAACATTGATAGTAAACTGCTTAAGGTTACCGCTGCTGGTTTTTGGCGTCAGCACGAAATCATCGCCATTTTGCTTAATATTGTACTGCTGCCAGTCGCTGGCCTGGTTACGCGCAATCAGCATGAACGGCGTGTTGCCCGTGGCGTCTTTCAGCCATGTCGCAGTCGCCTGCTCAACAAACGGGTTAAAGAACCACAGCGTTTTACCATCGGAAACCAGGATGCTCTCGTCAGGCTGCGTCATATGCCAGTTAAACAGATTGGGACGTTTAACCCATAAGTCACCCTGACCTTCCTGCACCGCCGCACCGCTACCGTCCGTGACCTTCTGAGTAAAGCTGGCATGGAAGCTACTGACTTTATCCAGGCGGCTTTTCAGGTCGCTGGCAGCATCTGCCCAGACGCTGCTCACCACAAAGCTCGACAATAATGCACAGGTGATTGCGATTCTTTTCATTGTTATTCCTCAAAATACGTCACTCCCAACGGGGAGATCCCTCTGCTATCCATTTCAGGCCAAAAATCAGCATGAGGAAAGTAGAAAATACTGAATTACTTAACTTTGCAATCATTCGAAGGGCGGTGGAGCCAGCACTTCACGATTACCATTATGCCCTTGCTCGCTGACAATTCCCTGCGCTTCCATCTGTTCGATGATGCGCGCCGCTCGGTTGTAACCGATACGGAACTGACGCTGGACGCCGGAGATTGAGGCTTTGCGTTTCTGGGTAACAAAGTTTACCGCCTGATCGAACAGCGGATCCAACTCTTCGCCACCATCAAAGCCGCCACCGCCGCCTTCGCTTTCGCTGTCAGACGTAATGCCGTCAACGTATTGTGGACGACCGCGCGCTTTCCAGTCCTGAACCACAGCGTGAACTTCTTCATCACGTACAAAGGCGCCGTGTACACGCACTGGGATCGTTGAGTTTGGTGCGGAATACAGCATGTCACCCATACCCAACAGCGATTCCGCGCCGCCCTGGTCAAGGATGGTACGCGAGTCAATTTTACTGGACACAGTAAAGGCGATACGCGTTGGGATGTTCGCTTTAATCAGACCAGTGATAACGTCAACCGACGGTCGCTGGGTCGCCAGCACCAGGTGGATCCCCGCCGCACGCGCTTTTTGCGCCAGACGAGCAATCAGTTCTTCCACCTTTTTACCCACGGTCATCATCAGGTCGGCGAATTCATCCACCAGCACAACGATATACGGCAGTTTTTCCAGCACCGGATGCTGAACATCCATACTGTCGCCCGGCTTCCAGTACGGGTCCGGAATCGGACGCCCCATACGGGCGGCTTCAGCAATTTTTTCGTTATAACCAGCAAGGTTACGCACGCCAAGCGCCGACATCAGCTTGTAGCGACGTTCCATTTCATTGACGCTCCAGCGCAGGGCGTTGGCGGCATCTTTCATGTCGGTCACAACTTCAGTCAGCAAATGCGGAATGCCTTCATAAACCGACAGTTCCAGCATTTTCGGGTCAATCATGATAAAGCGAACGTCTTCCGGCTGCGCCTTGTACAACATGCTGAGGATCATGGCGTTCACCCCAACCGACTTACCGGAACCGGTTGTCCCTGCCACCAGCAGGTGCGGCATTTTCGCCAGATCGGCAACCACGGGTTCGCCCGCAATATCTTTACCCAGTACCACGGTCAGCGGAGATGAGTTATCACGGAATTTGGCGTTATCCAACACTTCGCGCAGATAAACGGTTTGACGTTTTTTGTTGGGTAACTCCAGCCCGACATACGGTTTGCCCGGAATTACCTCGACCACGCGTACCGCTGCGGTCGACAATGAACGCGCCAGATCTCGCGACAGGTTGGAAATACGCGCCGCTTTAACTCCAGGCGCAAGATTAAGCTCAAAGCGGGTAATAACCGGACCAGGTGAGTAGTTCACCACATCGGCTTTAATGCGGAAGTCCGCCAGACGAGCCTCCACCAGACGAGCCATTTGCTCCAGAGCGAAAGTATCTATCGGCTCAACCTCACTCGGCGGCGGCGTGAGCAGATCCAACGATGGCAGCGGCGTACTTGGACGATGCGCCGGACGACTGTCGCCATTACGCATCAGGAGCGGATGGATCAGGCTATCCTGCGGCGGCGCTGTAACAGGCTGCGCCGGCTGCTGATAATGCTGCTGTGGTGCGACTGGCTGCGCTGGCTGCTGGTAATGCTGCTGCGGTGCGACAGGCTGCTGGTACTGCGGTGCAGGCTCCGGCATTACGCCTGGAGTAAATAGCGGCTCATGTGGACCATCATCCACCAGCGTTTTCATTGGCGAGAATTCAAAGTCATCAAGCGAGAACGGATTCGCCCCGGCAGGCTGTTCACCGGAATAGCGCTGCTGCTGGGAAGAGGCAAACTGGCGAGCCAGTTCCGCTTCTGCGGCTGAATCATCATCAGTCTGACTGGCATCATCCTGATACTCGTCGCCATAGCGGTGCTGCTGCGATTGGGCGAACTGACGCGCCAGCTCATCTTGCTGCATTGCGTCAATTTCTTCGTCACTGTACGCATCTGTATCAAGATGCTCTTCGCGCGCCTTCTCTTCAGCCATACGTTGTGACGGCAGTTTTATGCCATACGACGCCAGCTCCCGACGAGTAGGTACGCGCACACGATTCGGACGCGGTAACTGCGGACCAATCCCCTCTTTCACCTGTGGACGCGGTGCACCGCTACCCGCAAGACTAAAGACAGGTGCTGCGGCAGCCGCACTCGCCCCTAAAGCGGCGTTTTTCATCCCGGCGGCCAGCGGCGCAACGGCAGCAACTGACTCAACGGGCGGTATGGATGCTGCCGTCGGCATAGACGGCTTAACACGTTCAGGCTCCTGAGCAGGCTCTGGAATCGGCTGATACCAGGCGGCCAGTTGCTCGCGCTCACGTGCACGTTTCTCTTCAACTTCTTCAAAATAGTAGAGTGGCGGACGAGTCGGTTTAACCTCTTCAACTACCGGCTCAGGTTCCACTACAGGCGGTTGTTCAACCGCAGGCTGCTGGAACGCGGCGTTTTGTTGAAAGGTTGATTCCGGCTGATAAACAGGCTGCTGCACGGGATCCGGCTGATATGCAGGTTCCGGCTGCCAGTTGTGCTCCGCGGTAAATCCCTGCGGCTGCGGACTCTCCTCCACAACCGGCTGCTGCCATGGTTCATACTGCTGCTGCACCGGTGGCTGCGCGTAGTGGGCTGGCTGAGGATAACCCTCAGGCGCTGGCGCAATCACCGCATCACCGGTTTGCGGACCAGGCACGGCTTGCCAGGCTACGGCTGGGGCCGGTTGTTCCATAACGGTATTGGTCACTGGTGATGTTTGCAGCAGCGGATCAACCGGTGCGCTCCAGGCCTGAGCTGCCGTTGTCGCTGCAGCTGCGGCGGCAACTGGCTCTGTCACCGAATGACCATTCAGCAGTGGGTCAAGTTCGTCATATTCAGGCAGCGTCGCACGATTACCGGAGAACAGCACATCGTTAGGATCGGCAACAACGCCACGAGCGCTGTATTCAATTTCGTCTTCATCATCCATGCGTTTGCCGGAAAATAGCGCGGCATCAGTATGACGGCCAAGCGGGTTGGTAAATTTCTCCGCCAGACGCTTACGGCGTGCTAACGCACCGCGCAGAATACGCGCCCGACGCGATTCATGAGGTTTGCCATCAGCGGTGTCGAAAGACTCATCTTCATCTTCATATTCTTCGTCATCGACCCAGGTATCGTCGCGACGGGTACGGTTGCTGGCAAACGTCAGGATATTGAGTAACCAGCCGCCCAGTTTTTCCGCAATGCTCACCCATGACCAGCCGGTAAATAGCGTTAATCCCGCAGCCCAAATGCACAATAGCGTCAGCGTACCGCCGCTACTGTGCAGTAATGGTTGCAACGTGGTGCTGAGCAGGCTGCCGATCACGCCGCCAGAGGCGAAATACCAGATGTCATCGGCATTGATTGCGGCAAGCCCGCAGGAGGTAAGGATCAGCGCCAAAACGCCAATAATACGCAGCGAAACGGCAAAATAATCGACGTATTCGTCGCTGGCCTGGTGTCGCCATGCAAACCAGCAGCCGCCGACAATGATGACGGGAATGGTGTAGGCCATGACGCCAAAAATAAAGAACAGTGTGTCTGCCAGCCATGCTCCGGGTATTCCCCCCAGATTATGGATAGGTTCGTGCCACGCGGTTTGCGACCAACTGGGATCCGAAGGGTTAAAGCTGAGTAAGGCAGCCATCAACCAGACGGCAAAAAGGGCAATAAGGATCAGTAGCGCTTCCAGGAGTCGGCGCCCGCTGCTTAACTTCGTCAATGTGACGTCTTTGTCTTCAGTGTATTCCTGGCTCAAAAACGGCTCTCCAGGTTTCAGGCTTTTCCTGCCCGATGCTAAAACGGACAACAGCACCGGGTTGCCCCGGCACTGTTGCTGTATGGATTAACAGGAGTGTAATCAAACTGCGTCGATTTTGCACCTGTTCCGTGTTAGCGCGTCTTAATTACCAGACGATTGCTCTGTTTGACTTCTTCCATTACGACATAAGTACGTGTGTCATTCACGCCAGGCAGACGCAGCAGGGTTTCCCCCAACAGCTTACGGTACGCCGACATATCCGGTACGCGTGTTTTCAACAAATAGTCGAAATCACCGGAAACCAAATGACACTCTTGAATTTCTTCAAGTTTTTGTACTGCAGAGTTAAATTGCTCAAACACATCCGGGGCGCCACGATTCAGAGTAATCTCAACAAAAACCAGAAGTGATGCATCCAGATAATGCGGGTTTAACAGCGCTGTATAGCCCTGAATAAAACCCTGTCTTTCCAACCGACGCACACGCTCAAGGCAGGGCGTTGGTGAAAGTCCCACACGTTTAGAAAGCTCGACGTTAGAAATACGCCCATCCTTTTGCAGCTCATTAAGAATGTTACGATCGATACGGTCGAGATCTTTGCCAGGGCGCTTCTTACTATCTACCATTATTATTGTCTCTCTGTATTCCTTCCCTACTCCTGCCTGACTCTACCAACATCACTGTTCAGAGTCGCTACCCATCAAAATAAACCGCAACCCAGAGGGATTTTCGGTTTGTAATGCCTGGGCTTATGGTGAGAAGACCGTTGCCTGTCGGCGGCTATCGACATCACGAATGGCATCTGTCCACACCATGCGTAGATTTCGCTAACACGGTAAACATGGTAACTACATGCATGATTATGCAGCACATACATGACACATTTTTTTTCTTCCTTGACTGTTTTCGCAAAACAGCAGGTGATTGTCAAAGCAAAACATCAATTTTTAGTACAACATGCCAGTTATTCATTCGCAGCGATGGAAAATCGTCATTTTATCACCTTATAACTGACCGATTTTTAGTAGAAATCGTTATAGTATTACGACTTATTCCCCCGCTCATCGGTTTCTGCTATTACACAAATTGTTAACAAAATCGCCATACTCTTTTTTTACGCCTGTAAATTCCCTACAATCCTGCTCATTGCCTGCCAACAACTATGGGGATCTCATGGGCGTAACCAAACACAGTAAACTTCTTATTCTGGGCTCAGGCCCTGCGGGATATACCGCTGCGGTCTACGCTGCACGCGCTAACCTGCAACCGGTACTGATTACCGGTATGGAAAAAGGTGGTCAACTGACCACAACTACAGAAGTGGAAAACTGGCCTGGCGATCCGCACGATCTCACTGGCCCGCTGCTGATGGAGCGTATGCACGAACATGCGACCAAATTTGATACAGAAATCATTTTTGATCACATCAGCAAAGTTGATCTGCAAAAACGCCCTTTCCGTCTGACCGGCGATAGCGGAGAGTACACCTGTGACGCACTGATCATCGCTACCGGCGCTTCAGCACGTTACCTGGGCCTGCCTTCAGAAGAAGCATTCAAAGGCCGCGGCGTTTCCGCCTGCGCAACCTGCGACGGTTTCTTCTACCGTAATCAAAAAGTTGCGGTGATTGGCGGTGGCAACACTGCGGTTGAAGAAGCACTGTATCTGGCGAATATCGCATCTGAAGTGCATTTGATTCACCGTCGCGACAGCTTCCGCGCTGAGAAAATCCTCATCAAGCGTTTAATGGATAAAGTTGAAAACGGCAACATCGTGCTGCACACCCACCGCACGCTGGAAGAAGTAACCGGTGATCAAATGGGCGTAACCGGGCTGCGCCTGCGCGATACGCAAAACACTGACAATGTGGAGTCACTTGACGTTGCCGGATTGTTTGTCGCTATCGGTCACAGCCCGAATACTGCCATTTTCGACGGTCAGCTTGAACTGGAAAACGGCTACATCAAAGTTCAGTCCGGTATTCACGGTAATGCCACACAAACCAGCATTCCGGGGGTCTTCGCAGCCGGTGACGTGATGGATCATATTTATCGCCAGGCGATCACCTCTGCGGGCACAGGCTGTATGGCCGCGCTTGATGCAGAACGTTATCTCGACGGTCTGGCGGACGCTTGCAAATAAGTTTTACAAATCAGTAACAAAAGTAAAAAAGGCGACTATAAGTCGCCTTTATTTTTGCCTCGTTGTAACATTGCCCTGCCCAAAAATTCCAATAACTCACCTGCTAAGCGTGCAATGAATAAAACCCGTCAAAAAGAGCTGACCCGCTGGTTAAAACAGCAAAGTGTAATTTCCCAACGATGGCTGAACATTTCACGCCTGTTGGGGTTCGTGAGTGGTCTGTTAATCGTCGCTCAGGCCTGGCTCATGGCCCGCATTCTGGACCATATGATCATGGCCAATATTCCCCGAGAGGCGCTGCTGCTTCCGTTCATCGTGCTGGTATTGATTTTCATCCTGCGGGCATGGGTCGTCTGGTTACGCGAACGGGTCGGGTTTCACGCAGGGCAACATATTCGCTTTGAAATTCGCCGCCAGGTGCTTGACCGTCTGCAACAGGCAGGTCCGGCCTGGATACAGGGCAAACCGGCCGGGAGCTGGGCCACGCTGATCCTGGAGCAGATTGACGATATGCATGATTACTATGCACGTTATCTGCCGCAAATGGCGCTGGCCGTATGCGTCCCATTATTGATTGTGGCGGCGGTATTCCCGTCAAACTGGGTAGCCGCCCTTATTCTGCTCGGAACAGCCCCGCTGATCCCGTTATTTATGGCAATGGTCGGAATGGGCGCTGCCGATGCTAACCGCCGCAATTTTCAGGCTCTTGCCCGCCTCAGCGGTCATTTCCTCGATCGTCTGCGGGGCATGGAAACGCTAAGAATATTTGGTCGCGGTGAAGCCGAAACGGAAAGCATACGCGCTGCGTCGCAAGATTTCCGCCAGCGCACCATGGAAGTCCTGCGCCTGGCGTTCCTGTCATCCGGTGTTCTTGAGTTCTTTACCTCTCTGTCTATTGCGCTGGTGGCGGTTTACTTCGGTTTTTCCTACCTCGGAGAGCTCGATTTCGGCCACTACGGGACGGGCGTCACGCTGGCGGCAGGCTTCCTCGCGCTCATTCTGGCACCGGAGTTTTTCCAGCCGCTGCGCGATCTGGGCACGTTTTATCACGCCAAAGCGCAAGCCGTTGGTGCAGCTGATAGTCTGAAAACCTTCATGGAAACCCCGCTGGCTCATCCAGAGCGTGGCGACATTGAGCTGGCGACGAAAGACGCCGTTTCAATTGAGGCACACGATCTGATTATCACTTCGCCGGAAGGTAAAGTGCTGGCCGGCCCGCTCAACTTTACCCTGGCAGCCGGTCAACGCGCAGTGCTGGTTGGACGCAGCGGTTCCGGTAAAAGTTCGCTGCTTAATGTCCTGTCCGGTTTCCTCTCTTATCGGGGATCGCTGCGGATTAACGGCTTTGAACTTCGCGACCTGTCACCTGATTCCTGGCGTAAACAACTGTCATGGGTCGGGCAAAATCCGCAGCTTCCTGCCGCCACGTTACGCGAAAACGTTCTGCTGGCTCGCCCCGATGCCAGCGAAGAACAGCTACAAGCCGCACTCGACAGCGCATGGGTCAGCGAGTTTTTACCGCTGCTGCCGCAGGGCGTGGATACGCCAGTAGGCGATCAGGCGGCCCGACTTTCCGTCGGGCAAGCGCAGCGCGTTGCCGTTGCTCGTGCCTTACTCAATCCTTGTCAGTTACTGCTGCTGGACGAACCCGCCGCCAGCCTTGATGCGCACAGCGAACAACGCGTGATGCAGGCGTTGAACGCGGCATCTCGCCGCCAGACCACGCTGATGGTGACGCACCAGTTGGAAGATCTTGCCGACTGGAACGCTATCTGGGTGATGCAGGATGGACAGATCGTTGAACAAGGTACCTGGACCGAACTTAGCTCAGCCAACGGGGCTTTTGCGACATTACTGGCTCATCGTCAGGAGGACATCTAAATGCGCGCTTTGCTACCTTATCTGACGCTGTATAAACGTCACAAATGGATGTTAACGCTGGGGATCGTTCTGGCGATCGTCACGCTGCTGGCAAGTATTGGTTTGCTGACGCTTTCAGGGTGGTTCCTGTCGGCTTCTGCAGTGGTTGGCGTTACCGGAATTTACAGCTTTAACTATATGCTCCCTGCCGCAGGCGTACGCGGCGCAGCGATCACCCGCACCGCGGGGCGTTATTTCGAACGACTGGTCAGCCATGACGCAACGTTCCGTGTGCTGCAGCATTTGCGTATTTATACCTTCAGCAAACTACTGCCGCTCTCTCCTGCGGGCCTGTCCCGTTATGGACAGGGTGAATTACTTAACCGCGTGGTGGCTGATGTCGACACGCTCGATCATCTGTACTTGCGCGTGATCTCCCCGCTGGTGGGGGCTTTTGTCGTCATCATGGTGGTCACGCTGGGGCTAAGCGTTCTCGATTTCACGCTGGCTATCACCCTCGGCGGTATTATGCTGCTGACCTTATTTATTCTGCCCCCACTCTTTTATCAGGCAGGCAAAAGCACCGGACAAAGTCTGACGCATCTGCGTGGGCAATATCGTCAGCAGTTAACCTCCTGGCTACAGGGCCAGGCTGAATTGACCATTTTTGGCGCCAGTGAACGCTACCGCGCTCAAATGGAAGCCACCGAGCTGCAATGGCACGAAGCCCAGAGACGCCAGTCTGAATTAACAGCGTTGTCGCAGGCGGTCATGCTGTTAGTCGGCGCGCTGGCAGTGATTATGATGCTATGGATGGCCTCAGGCGGCGTGGGCGGTAACACCCAGCCAGGCGCACTGATCGCGCTGTTTGTCTTCTGTGCACTAGCCGCGTTCGAAGCGTTAGCGCCTGTCACCGGCGCATTTCAGCATCTCGGCCAGGTTATTGCCTCTGCGCTGCGCATCACCGAACTGACCGAACAGCAGCCAGAAGTGACCTTCCCGGATGCGGGTTCCTCGGTTTCAGAGCAGGTAACCCTTACGCTACGCGATGTATCATTCAGCTATCCAGGACAGGCGCAAAAGGCACTCGATACACTTTCCCTGCAAGCCAACCCCGGTGAACACATTGCGATTCTCGGTCGCACCGGCTGTGGTAAGTCAACGTTATTGCAATTGCTAACCCGCGCATGGGATCCGCAGAGTGGCGAGATCCTGATTAACGAACAGCCGATTGCGACCCTTAGTGAAGCCACGCTGCGCCAGAGTATCAGCGTCGTGCCACAGCGCGTGCATCTGTTCAGCGCTACGCTTCGCGATAACCTGTTACTGGCGGCACCGCACACCGGCGATGACGCATTAGCCGCGATGTTGCGCCGCGTCGGTCTGGACAAACTGCTTGAGGATGATGGACTCAACGCATGGCTGGGCGAAGGCGGTCGTCAGCTTTCTGGCGGCGAGCTCCGTCGTCTGGCTATCGCCCGCGCCTTATTGCACGATGCTCCGCTGATGCTGCTGGATGAACCCACCGAAGGGTTGGATGCCACAACGGAAAGTCAAATGCTTGAATTAATTAGCGATGTCATGCGCAACAAAACCGTATTAATGGTTACACATCGTCTGCGTGGGCTGTCACGTTTTGATCAAATAATAGTAATGGACAACGGACAAATTATTGAGCAAGGTAATCACGCAGATCTGTTAGCCAGGCAGGGGCGTTATTACCAGTTTAAGCAACGTCTGTAAGCTATTATTGAACGATCAAACTCGCGTAGTGGAGTTTCGCTGTCATGCGCCTGGTGCAACTGTCCCGCCATTCCATAGCCTTCCCGTCACCGGAAGGCGCTTTACGCGAGCCTAACGGTTTGTTGGCGCTTGGCGGCGATCTCAGCCCTGCCCGCCTGCTGATGGCCTATCAGCGCGGTATTTTCCCATGGTTTTCACCTGGCGACCCTATCCTTTGGTGGTCGCCCGATCCGCGCGCCATTCTTTGGCCCGAGAAATTTCACCTCAGCCGCAGCATGAAACGCTTTCATAAAATTTCGCCTTATCGCGTGACGCTCAATTACGCGTTTGGTCAGGTGATTGAAGGCTGCGCGAATGACCGGGAAGAAGGCACCTGGATAACGCATGATGTAGTGGATGCTTACCATCGGCTGCACGAACTGGGGCATGCCCACTCAATTGAGGTGTGGCGACAAAATGAATTAGTGGGCGGTATGTATGGCGTGGCGCAAGGTACGCTGTTTTGTGGCGAATCGATGTTCAGCCGTCAGGAAAATGCGTCGAAAACCGCACTGCTTGTTTTTTGCGCTGAATTTATCCGTCAGGGCGGAAAATTAATCGACTGCCAGGTATTAAATAGCCACACAGCCTCGCTGGGCGCCGTCGAAACACCGCGTCGGGAGTACCTTGAGCACCTGAGCAGACTGCGCCAGCAGCGGCTACCGAGCCATTTCTGGATTCCCAGGACGTTATTTTCACCTCAGGAGTGAATGTTTTCGGCACATTTTTTGTCGGGGTGTTATAATTGTCGCGCAGAGTTGGTTTAGCCCATTACCCCGCCGCCGTTAAGGAACAGTTCGCGTCAGGCAACGCCTATCGTTTATCTCCTCGTTCCCTTACACGTTGCGCTTTAAGTGCGGCTTTGCCGTGTGTGGATAGAGTAATGCGCCAAACCCGATTTGCTGTGTTTTAAACGCACAAATCTTTACTTATTAAAAGAACTTCGGCATTATCTTGCCGGTTCAAATTACGGTAGTGATACCCCAGAGGATTAGATGGCCAAAGAAGACAATATTGAAATGCAGGGTACCGTTCTCGATACGTTACCTAATACCATGTTCCGCGTAGAGTTAGAAAACGGTCACGTGGTTACTGCACACATCTCCGGTAAAATGCGTAAAAACTATATCCGCATCCTGACGGGCGACAAAGTGACTGTTGAGCTGACCCCGTACGACCTGAGCAAAGGCCGCATTGTCTTCCGTAGTCGCTGATTGTTTTTAACGCCCGAATGGCGTCCAGATAATAAAAGGTCGGTTTAACCGGCCTTTTTTGTGGGCTAAAGCCTGGTATTTAATCCTCAATCATCCGCGCATATTCTTCCGTTAAGAAATCCACTAATGCGCGCACTGACGGTAATAATCCCCTGCGTGATGGAAAGACTGCGTGGATAATTTCTCGCTTAGGTTCCCAACCGTCGAGCAACGCCACCAACTCACCCGCAGCTAATTGATCTTTTACCATCAACTGTGGAAGTTGAACAACACCTACGCCGGCGACTGCGGCTTCGCGTAACGCCAGCATATCGGTGGTGATCATACGCGGCGTGAAATGCACCTCCGCCCGGGCGCCCTGCGGGCCGAATAACTCCCAACGATGCACATGTTTACCAGAGGCCAGACTCAAACCTGGCCAACGGGTCAGCTCTGCCGGAGAGTGTAGCGCCCCCATCTGCTCAATTAACTGCGGGCTGGCATACAAGCGATGTCCTCTGTCCGCCAGGACGCGCATCACCAGGTCGCTATCCTCAAATGGCCGAGGTCTGACGCGAATCGCCACATCC
The DNA here is from genome assembly GCF_002075345.1 of Citrobacter braakii. Lineage (GTDB taxonomy): Bacteria > Pseudomonadota > Gammaproteobacteria > Enterobacterales > Enterobacteriaceae > Citrobacter > Citrobacter braakii. Next base: position 523,281 of record NZ_NAEW01000003.1, on the reverse strand, counting down.
AGACCTTCTCCAACGACGTCAACACGACGGTTAGTGGCCTCCAGTTGTACTGATACGTCAGGATAACGTGCCATAAAACGGGCAAGCATTGGCCCGATATGCACATGCAGCAATGTGACAGGACAAGTCAGCTTCACAACGCCACGCGGTTCAACCTGTAACGCGGCAATGGCATCCTGCGCCGCCTGCGCCTCTACCAGCATCGCCTTACAGTGTTCGTAAAAGGTTTGCCCGACTTCAGTCACGTTAAATTGCCGGGTGGTTCGCTGAATCAGTCGTACCCCTAGTCTCTCTTCGAGTTGCGCTATTCGTCGGCTCAGTTTTGATTTAGGTTCATCAAGCGCCCGACCCGCCGCCGCGAATCCCCCTTCCTCTACAACATGCACAAACCATGCAAAATCATTGAGATCCGGCCTTGTCATTTCATTGTCCTATTTTTGAGACAGTGAGAGCTATTTTAGCTACTACCCAGCTCGCTGTCATGAATATAAGCTTATTCACATCAAAACAACGCCACTGAGGAGACACATATGAAACAAGTAACAGGCGTCTACACCGCACCTCGCCCACACTGGGTTGGCGATGGATTTCCGGTTCGCTCGATGTTCTCTTACCAGTCTCATGCTGAGCAATTAAGCCCGTTCCTGCTGCTTGATTACGCGGGTCCGCATACGTTCACGCCGGGTAACGAAAAACGCGGCGTAGGTGAACACCCTCACCGCGGTTTTGAGACGGTGACTATCGTTTACAGCGGCGAAGTTGAACACCGTGATTCAACCGGTCGCGGCGGCATTATCGGCCCTGGCGATGTGCAGTGGATGACCGCTGGTGCAGGAATATTACACGAAGAGTTCCACTCCCCGGAATTTACCCGTCAGGGCGGTGAACTGGAAATGGTGCAACTGTGGGTCAATCTGCCGGCAAAAGACAAAATGGCCGTACCGGGTTATCAGGGCATCAGCAGCGATGTTATTCCCACCGTCGCCTTGCCCGATGATGCAGGCAGCGTTCGCGTGATTGCGGGCAGCTATCAGGATACGAAAGGCCCGGCACACACCTTTTCACCGCTGAACGTCTGGGATATGCGCCTGCAACGTAATCATCCGCTGACGTTGTCCCAGTCTGAAGGGTGGAGCACCGCTCTGGTGGTATTAAAAGGGAATATCACCGTAAACGGCACCACGCCTGCCAGCGAAGCACAACTGGTAGTGCTAAGCCAGCAGGGAAAAACGCTACACATTGAAGCCACCAGCGACGCCAGCGTGCTGCTGCTGTCTGGCGAACCGTTGAATGAGCCGATTGTAGGTTACGGTCCGTTTGTGATGAATACGAAACAAGAAATCGCTGAAGCCGTCCGCGATTTTAACTCCGGCCGCTTTGGCCAAATCTGAATCGAAGGAGAAGAATATGTCCAGTCCTGCAAACTTTAATGGTTCACGTCCGGTCATCGATGTGAATGATTCCGTCATGCTGCTTATCGATCATCAGAGTGGGCTGTTCCAGACCGTCGGCGATATGCCAATGCCGGAACTGCGTGCGCGTGCCGCCGCGCTGGCTAAAATCGCAACCCTGGCGAAGATGCCGGTAATTACCACGGCATCGGTACCGCAGGGGCCTAACGGCCCGTTGATCCCAGAGATCCATGCCAATGCGCCACATGCTCAATACGTAGCACGTAAAGGCGAAATCAACGCCTGGGATAACGAAGACTTCGTGAAAGCGGTCAAAGCAACGGGTCGTAAGACGCTGATTATCGCCGGTACGATCACCAGCGTGTGCATGGCTTTCCCGGCCATCAGCGCGGTTGCAGAGGGCTACAAGGTCTTCGCAGTGATCGACGCTTCCGGTACTTACAGCAAAATGGCGCAGGAAATCACCCTGGCACGTGTTGTTCAGGCTGGCGTGATACCGATGGATACCGCCGCCGTCGCTTCTGAAATTCAGGGGACATGGAACCGTGAAGACGCCGCTGAATGGGCGGAAGTGTATACCAAAATCTTCCCGGCTTATCAGTTGCTGATCGAGAGCTATAGCAAGGCCCAGGAAGTCATGACCAACGGCGAAAAACTGGACTCGCAGCGCTAATCATATTCTCCGCGCCTGTCCGGGCGGAGGAATATGTACATTGCGTAACCAAACGAGAGTTAACACGTAAATTCTGCTTGACCGTTTTAGCGCAACTCCCTATAGTAGCGCCCCGTTGCCCCCCAAGCGGTCAGGCAGCAATACAATATGGTGAGGTGTCCGAGTGGCTGAAGGAGCACGCCTGGAAAGTGTGTATACGGCAACGTATCGGGGGTTCGAATCCCCCCCTCACCGCCATATTTGAGAAAGAGCTCGTACGCAAGTACGGGCTTTTTTTTTTCGCATGTTGCATTTGCCTGATAAGCGTAGCGCCATCAGGCATGTCGGTTATTGTCGGCTGAGCAGAGTTAACACTTCGTAATGCGCGGTATGTGGGAACATATCGAAAAGTTGGACGCGTTCAATGCGATACCCAGGCAACTCGCGGATATCCTTTGCCATGGTTTGTGCATTACAGCTGGAGTAAACGATAAAACGCGGCGCCATGCGGGAAAGAAAATCGCACAGAGGCTTCCCAATCCCCCGACGAGGCGGATTCACCAGCACCAGGTCCGGCACTTCTCCCTGCGCGGTAGCAAACTGGGTTGAATCCAGCGCCTGAAAATGCAGATTCTGCAACCCAAGCTCCTGCGCCGACTGTTTCGCACAGGTAATGGCCTCTAGCGCAATTTCAATACCCGTCAGTTTCATCTGCGGCGTGGCGCAGTGCAAACCAAAACCCCCGACGCCGCAAAACAGATCCCACATGTGATTAACCGGAAGCTGACGCACCCAGTCGCGCGCCGTGGCATATAAATGCCCAGCCACCACGGGGTTGGTCTGGAAGAAGCTCTGTGGGCGTATCCACAATGGCACATCGTTAAAGCGTTCAGCCAGCGCCTGTTGTTCCGTCAGGTAGATTTCGCTCTCCCCTTCCATAATCGCCATATGCACAGGTTGAATATTGGCGGTGATCACTTTTAACTGCGGAAGCTGGGCCTGTAACCATGGCAGCGCCGTACGCAGTTGTGCCAGTTTCGCATCGGAGCGCAGAACAAAACGCAGCATCATACCGCCATCAAACCGGCTTTCCGTTAACAGCAGATATTTCAGCTCCCCGCGTTTGCGCGCCACGTTATAGGGCGTCAACCCCGCACGGGCGATAAACGGTTTTAGTGCGGCAAACACCGGCGCAAAAGACTCAGGATAGAGCGGACACTCGCACAAATCCTCCGGCGTACCGTCACGATGCAACATCCCCAGCAGCGGTTTTTCCACGCTGCCGCTGACCACCATTTTGGCTTTATTACGAAAAGCGCTCTCCGGGCCGCTGACCGGCGCGCACCATTCTCCGACCGGATAAGCGGCCAGCAGATTCTGCAGATCGGCTGTTTTGGCGAAGAGTTGATCGGCGACAGGCTGCGTTATCCACTGACAAGAGCGGCAGCGTTCGGCGTCATAAAGTGCGCACTGCATACAAAAACCTAAAAATTAACAGGGGGCGAAGATTATACACGTTATTGCAAGCGGAAGAACCGCCTGCTGGACGCAGGAACAAACAGCAGTAGCAACACCAGCATATCCGGTAATTTTTGCATTACCAGCGTATGCAGGATTTCACGTCTGGACTCTCCCGCAATACTGAACAGTTCCGGATATCCATAGCCCAATGAGGCCGCCCACAGATAGACGCTGGCGATAATCTGGGTCAGTAGATAGACCCAGCGTGCCCAGTTCCGACCTTTAACCAGCGAAAATGCGCAGTAAATTTCGATAAACAGCAGCACCAGGCTACCCAGAAATACCAGCGTCAAATTCCAGGTCTGGACGCTGCGATGAATAAACTCGCTGGTTCCGCGAAACCCGAGCGTATTAAAAATCATCAACAGATCGAGACAGCGGATCATGATAATAGCCAGCGCCGCCACCTGCACTAAAGTAGGGACGTTTAAACGGGCATGTGATGTGGATGATTTCTTAAAAAATCCCAACGCGTCGTCTTCCATGAAAACGGCGCAGCCACCGCAGCTGCGCCGTATAGACAGGTTGGCAGATTTTAGTTTTTTCAGCCGCGTCTTGCACGTTGGATATCGCGAATCCGTTGTTTTTCTGTTCGCGCCATCAGATACCACGCGATAAATCCGATAATTCCTACCACGCCAAGTATCAACGTCGCCAGCGCGTTGATCTCCGGATTGACCCCCATACGTACGCTGGAGAACACCAGCATGGGTAACGTTGTGGCGCCAGGACCAGAGACAAAACTGGCAATGACCAGGTCATCGAGCGACAGCGTAAAGGCCAGTAACCACCCTGAGATCACCGCCGGCATAATCATCGGCAGCGTGATGACGAAAAAGACCTTCAGCGGCGTGGCGCCAAGATCCATCGCCGCTTCCTCAATGGAGTGATCCAGTTCGCGTAAACGCGAGGAAATCACTACCGCCACGTACGCTGTACAGAATGTGACGTGCGCCAGCCAGATGGTCAACATACCGCGATCCGCTGGCCAGCCGATGGCGTGCGCCAAAGCCACAAACAGCAGCAGCAGCGACAAACCGGTAATGACATCCGGCATCACCAGCGGTGCGGTGATCATAAAGGCGAAACCATTTGATCCACGAAAACGACCAAAGCGCACCATCACCACGGCGGCGATGGTACCGAGAATTGCCGCCATCGTCGCAGCGCAGGCGGCAATCGTTAAGCTCATGCTGACGGCGCTTATCATCGCGCTATCGTGGAAAAGCTCACCATACCAACGCGTTGACCACCCCGCCCAGACCGTCACCAGCTTTGAGCTGTTAAACGAGTAGATAACCAACATCAGCATCGGCGCGTACAGGAAGGTAAAACCCAGTACCAGGATAAAAATACGCCACGGTGAGCGAACGACCGGTAAGTTATTCATCCGTGTTCCCCCACGCTTTTTTGCTGATATTTATGGAACCACATGATCGGCACAATCAGTAACAGCAGCATAATAATGGCGACGGCAGAAGCCACCGGCCAGTCACGGTTATTGAAAAACTCCTGCCAAAGCACACGCCCAATCATGATGCTGTCCGGGCCGCCCAGCAGTTCCGGGATCACAAACTCCCCAACCGCCGGGATAAACACCAGCATTGACCCGGCAATAATCCCGCCCTTGGTCAACGGCACGATCACGCTAAAGAAGGTTTTCAACGGTCGGGCGCCTAAATCCAGTGCAGCTTCCACCAGCGAGTAATCAATACGCGTCAGCGCGGTATAAATCGGCAGCACCATAAAGGGCAAATAGGCGTAAACAATACCGATATAGACCGCCAGATTGGTGTGCAGAATCGTCAACGGTTGGTCGATAACGCCCAGCCACATCAGAACGTTGTTCAGGACACCGTTATTTTTCAGGATCCCCATCCAGGCGTATACGCGAATCAAAAATGACGTCCAGGACGGCAGGATCACCAGCAGCAACAGAATATTGCGTGTCGAGGGTTTGCTGTGCGCGACCGCCCATGCCAGCGGATATCCCAATAGCAGGCAACAGACAGTCGAAATCCCCGCTACCTGCAAAGATTGCAGATACGCATCAAAATAGAGCGGATCGTCCGTCAGTTGCAGGAAATTGCCTAAATTGAGGGTGATGGATAACTGATCGTCAGCCCATGAAATGAGGTCGGTATACGGCGGAATAGCCCGCGCCATTTCAGCCAAACTGATTTTGAAGACGATCAGAAACGGCAGCAGAAACAGGAGCATCAGCCACACATACGGCAGCGCGATGACCAGCTTGCGCCCGTGCTTCATTTGCAGCCGCGACATAAACAACGTGAAACGCCCCACGTTATCCACGCGCGCCGGAGGTTCAAGTGTACTCATCTTCGCTCCTTAAACCGTCAACACCACACAGCTGTCCGCATCCCAACATAAACGGACTTCGTCACCCCAGGTGGGTAATCCCTTGCGATAACGATGTTCATTTTGTAGCTGAGCGCTCAGCATCTGGCCGCTTTTCAAACGTACGTGGTACACCGACAAATCCCCCAGATAGGCAATATGCACCACTTCGCCTACCGCGAAGTTATATCCCTCTGGCGGAGGGGCTTCGCAGAGCATGATTTTTTCCGGGCGCAGCGCAACATACACCGGGACGTTATCGACAACGGAAGCGTCTGCGTCCACTTTCAGCGGATGTACCAGTCCTGGAGACTCAATAACCAGACCATCTTCCTGACGTTCTTTCAGCAGCCCCTCAAAGACGTTAACCGAACCGATAAATTCTGCACTGTAACGCGTAGTCGGATGCTCGTAGATCTCTTCAGGCTCGCCGATCTGGACAAATTTTCCACGGTTCATGATCGCAATGCGGCCCGCCATCGTCATGGCTTCTTCCTGATCGTGCGTCACCATAACGCAGGTCACGCCGACACGTTCAAGGATATCCACCACTTCCAGTTGCATGCGGTCACGGAGCTTTTTATCCAGCGCCCCCATCGGCTCATCCAGCAGCAGCAGCTTCGGGCGTTTCGCCAGGCTACGCGCCAACGCCACGCGCTGACGCTGACCGCCAGAAAGCTGATGCGGCTTACGTTTGGCGAACTCCTGCATATGCACGAGTCCCAGCATCTCACTCACCCGGCTGGCGATTTCAGTCTTCGGCAGCTTGTCCTGCTTGAGGCCAAAGGCAATATTCTGCTCTACCGTCATGTGCGGAAACAGTGCATAGGACTGAAACATCATATTAATCGGACGCAGATAAGGCGGGACATGCGCTAAATCGACGCCATCAAGCATAATTTGCCCGGTTGTTGGCTGTTCAAATCCCGCCAGCATCCGCAACAGGGTCGATTTACCGCAGCCGGACGCACCGAGCAGAGCAAATATTTCGCCTTTGTAGATAGTAAGATTGACGTCATCAACGGCGTGCTGACCGTCAAAGGACTTGGTCAGGTTGCGAATTTCAAGCAGCGGGGTCAGCGCCTTGCGGATTTTCGCTTGTGGGCGTGGGGTTGCATCATTCAATTAGGCGCTCTCCGGCATAAAACAAAGAAACGGTGCAAATAACGCACCACAGTGGTGCGTATTGCCGGGTTATATGTGTCCGGGATCAACACTGCCCGGCAGGCGTAAATCCTGCCGGGTCACGTCCCGTACATCGGGTTATTTCCCGCTTTTTACCTTCGTCCAGGCGCGAGTACGTACACGGTCGATCTTCGGATCCTGTACTTTCAGCGTGAACAGCTTGGCGCGGACATCGGCAGGCGGGTAAATGCCCGGGTTGTCGCGAACGTCCTGGCTGACCAGTGCTGTCGCTTCTTTGTTGGCATTGGCATAGAACACGTGGTCAGAAATATGCGCAATTACATCAGGGCGCAGCAGGTAGTTGAGGAACTGATAGGCTTCGTCTTTGTTTTTCGCATCGGCTGGCATCGCGAACACATCAAAGAAGGCCATCGCACCTTCCTTAGGAATTGAGAAGGAAATATTGACGCCATTTTTCGCTTCTTTCGCCCGGTTTGCCGCCTGCCATACATCCCCGGCCCAGCCAATCGCCACGCAGGTATCACCGTTTGCCAGGTCGTTAATGTACTGCGAGGAGTGGAAGTAGCGAATATTCGGGCGCAGTTTCAACAGCAGATCGGTTGCCGGTCCGGTGTAATCATCCGCTTTGGTACTGTTTGGATCTTTACCCAAATAATTCAGCACGGTGGCAAACACTTCTTCGGGCGCGTCGAGGAAAGAGACGCCGCAGCTTTTGAGTTTTTCCAGATTTTCTGGCTTGAGGATCAGATCCCAGCTATTAACCGGCGCATCCGGCCCCAGTACCGCTTTCACTTTATCCACGTTATAGCCAATACCGGTTGTTGCCCACATATACGGCATCGCAAACTTGTTGTCCGGATCGTGTTTACCCACCAGCTTCAGCAATTCAGGATCGAGTTTTTTCCAGCCAGGCAATTTGCTCTTATCCAGCGGTTGGAAGACGCCCGCGGTCAGTTGACGCTCAAGGAAACTGGCGGATGGAACGACAAGGTCAAAGCCGGTACTGCCAGCCATGAGCTTACCTTCCAGCACTTCATTGGAATCAAATACGTCATAAATAACTTTAATTCCGGTCTCTTTTTCAAAATTAGCCACCGTATCTGGGGCAATATAATCAGACCAGTTATAAATATGCAGCGTTTTTTGTTCAGCAGCGAGCGTGCCAGCAGAGATGGCCATCAGAGCACCCGCAACCAGGCCTGGTAACCATCGTTTATTTAAGGCGGTCATAATCTCTTTCCTTCTGAAAGTTCGTTAACAAACGAACAAAAATGTCACACTCTAATGATATGCAAGAAACGTGCATATTCTTTCAAGCGGCACCCATGAAAAGAGAGGCCTCTCCTCACGCCGCTATTGCGCGCTGTTATCCGCCCATGCATTCAATATGCATTGTGGCCACAGGTCAGGCCACAAGGGGCTGTTTGAATGATGACGTTGATAAGCTTCGCAAGAATAACTTTAGCCAGGATTTGTGGATATAGCCCAGATTAAAAAACGTCTTTTATCAATTTTTTATGCATGAATTGTCTATGACATACAGCGGAAGTCGCTGAATGAAGGTGAATAATTCTTTAATGAACGGTTAAATGCAGAATAAAAACAGGCAATACGCAACCGCTTTGGCAGCGGCTGCGCAATATATGTCCAGATTCAGGAAGAATTAATGGAGGAAATGAACTTCGGCGTTGCTGTTTTGCGCATCTTCTTCAGCGTTAAATAACAGCTGATGCGCACCGGCCTCGAGGATCACCATCGATATTTGCTCTTCACTCTGGCGAACAAAATATTCGAACTGCTCAAACGTCACGCCCGGGATAACGGATAAAGACTGGCAGACCACCAGCTTTGGCAGATTATCATCCTGCATATCCAGAAAGGCTTTCACCGTCAGTGAACTGGCGTTAATCGCAGACAGATCAGCGGCCAGCGGCAGTAGTGCAGAAGGTCTGACTTCTGCCATCGCGGAAAACAGAATGACGTTATCGACCAAATCAACTTTTGCATCAAAGATGCCGTCAAAATTCTGCATGTGCGGCAAATGCAGCGCCTGACAGGTATCGCATTCAAAAAAACTCATGCCCAGGTCGTCGAGCCATTGACGCAACGTATCCAGAGTGGGAACGACCAGTGATGTCATAATAATGTGCGACCTCTATTGATGAAAAAAATACCGGCACAGCTTACGCAAAAAGAGCGTGTCATACTACGATCGCAATCGATATTGTGCTTAGCCGCCGATTTTAAGGCAAAATTCAGGCGTAGCGTGACGCTCAATCCACTGGATCATCTTGCCGGCAATGTCTATTCCGGTAGTTTTCTCCACCCCTTCCAGGCCAGGAGAAGCGTTGACCTCCATGACCAGCGGCCCACGTTCAGCACGCAGAATATCAACGCCAGCAACGTCCAGACCCATTGTCTGAGCGGCTTTGAGCGCAATTTCCCTTTCCCGCGGCGTGATATTCGCAATAGTGGCAACCCCACCGCGATGGAGATTAGAACGAAAATCACCTTCTTTGGCCCGGCGCTCAATGGCGGCCACCACCTCGTCACCGACCACGAAACAGCGAATATCTCGCCCTTTCGCTTCTTTGATATATTCCTGAACCAGTATATGGGCATTCAACCCACGAAAGGCATCCACCACGCTTTCTGCGGCCTGCCGCGTTTCCGCCAGTACCACGCCGATCCCCTGCGTACCTTCAACCAGTTTTACCACCAGCGGCGCGCCGCCAACCATGTCAATCATGTCGCTGGTATCGTCCGGAGAGTGAGCAATCCCGGTGATGGGTAAATCGATTCCCTGACGCGCCAGCAACTGCAGCGAACGCAGCTTATCGCGCGCACGCGTAATCGCTACCGACTCATTCAGCGGATAGCTACCCAGCATCTCAAACTGGCGCAACGCCGCAGTACCGTAAAAGGTAATCGCTGAACCAATCCTTGGGATCACTGCATCGAAATGAGGAAGCTGGCGGCCCTTGTAATGAATAGAGGACGCCGCCGGGCTGATGTTCATATAGCAAGAAAGGGGATCGATAATTTCAACCAGGTGACCACGCTGCATCGCCGCTTCACGCAGGCGCTTACAAGAATAGAGCGTTCCGTCCCGGGACAAAATGGCAATTTTCACCCTGCACCTCTCTGAATGACCTGGTAAAAGCTGGCGTATCATACACTGCGTTAAAATCTTTAGCGCGTAGCCCATCCCTGTTTATGCAAATATTCCAGGATAAAGGGACGACTTTCTTTAATGATGGTACGGCGAATATGGTCGCTCCAGGTGTCACGGCGCGTATTGCTCCCGCGGGTCAGATAGTACTGCGCGAGCTGCTCATCATATTGCGACAAAACGTCTTTGTTGAGTGGCTGATACTGATTTTCGTGCACCACAAGCGACGCTGGCAGTCGCGGCTTGATATCCGGGTTATCAGCAGGCCAGCCGAGGCATAGCCCAAACAACGGCAGAACATGTTGCGGAAGCTTCAGCAGTTCAGTGACCGGCTCAATATTATTTCGCAGACCGCCAATAAACACGCCGCCAAGCCCCAAAGACTCTGCCGCCGTCAGCGCATTTTGCGCCATCATCGCGGTATCAACAACGCCCAGTAGCAGCTGTTCCGCCAGCCCGAGTTGCGCGTCAGGGCAAATCTGCAAATGGCGATTAAAGTCAGCGCAAAACACCCAGAACTCGGCAGCCTGCGCCACATGTTTTTGTCCGCCGGATAAAGTAGCCAGTGATTCACGCAGGGCGTTATCCGTTATGCGAACGATGGTTGTGCATTGTAAAAAACTGGAGCTTGAGGTCCCCTGAGCGGCGGCAATAATCGCCTCCCGCTGCGCATCCGAAATGGCATCATCGGTGAAATGGCGAATGGAACGGTGGCTACGAAGTAAATCAATGGTTGGCGTCATCTCTTTTTTCTCTGTCTGAACGTGAAGAATCACCGGGGGTTCGTGACATCAGCTGCGGCGCAACCAGTTGAGCAATACGCCACGTTAATACCACCGCGGCGGGAAGCATCAGCAGCACACCCAGAAATATCATCACCACGCAGGCTAACGGACTGCCAAGCGGTGCGGGTAAAGTGAGGTAATCGTTAAGCGATAGCAGCGCCAGCGATAACAAAACCATCCCGATTATTTCCAGCATCAATACGCTTTTGGGTAATGCACCAATTGCGCGCATAAGCGGCCTCCCGGCGAAATGGCTTTCATTATAAAACGTTCCGGCTTGTCGTGTTTAACAGTTATAGCTTGAGGATATCAAAGCAACAGGCTGAACCTGCTTTTCATCTGTCACAAATCGCGGCATCATAACAAGTATTGCCATCCGGCCTGATAAGTTCGAGGAGAGAGAGATGTTTGCCGTTATTTTTGGTCGTCCAGGGTGCCCGTATTGCGTGCGCGCAAAAGAATTAGCAGAAAAATTAAGCAATGAGCATGACGATTTTAACTTCCGCTACATTGATATCCATGCCGAAGGTATTACGAAAGCCGATCTGGAAAAGACGGTAGGTAAGCCAGTTGAAACCGTTCCGCAGATTTTTGTTGATCAAAAACACATCGGCGGCTGCACGGATTTTGAAGCGTGGGCAAAAGAGAACATGAATCTGTTCGCCTGATCGCCGTTTCTACGCCCTCCGCTGGAGGGCGTCTTCAGTTCTTTTTCCGTCGATGATGCTGATTGAACAAGTTGCTGATAAACAAAAAACACAATGCGCCAAGCGCGCACCAAAACACCGCACTAAACAACCACGCCAGCTCTTGCCACAATGAACGCGTCGGCATAAAAACGAACCGCATCAGTAACAGACAGCACGGCGCCGCCAACATGGCACCAAGAAGGGGTTTGAGCACCTCCCGACGATGGGAGAAAAAGCTTGCTGCAGCACCAGGCAGGATAAAAAACAACAATCCGACCTCAGGATGCCCTGCCGCTCTGAATGCCCCTTTCACGTTCAGCGTTAATGAAAGACACACCACAATAAAGAGCACAAAGCAGCAGACCGCACCCGCCCAACTTTGCTTATGTTTCAATTGTTCCTCCTGACACATTCTCTATCGAACACTCTTTTCGCCCGCAGGCGTCCAGTCAGATAAAGTAACCAGGCATTCCATGCCAAAAACACACTCACACGATTCTTATAGCCGTTGATACGTAATGAGATTAAACTAACCGCATATATTGTTATGCTGCATTATTTGGGGCTGTGTACGAAGCTGTCGCCCCTTAATTTCTGGCAAAAACATTAGCGTAAATTGCCATTTCTTTCAATAGCTTACTAGTAAACAAGAAGTTAGTCTCCGTGAATATAAACGTCGCAGATTTGTTAAATGGGAATTACATCCTGTTATTATTTGTGGTCCTGGCACTGGGCCTGTGTCTGGGTAAATTACGTCTGGGTTCAGTCCAACTCGGTAATTCCATTGGCGTTTTAGTGGTGTCCCTATTATTAGGTCAACAGCACTTTAGTATTAACACCGATGCATTAAATCTCGGCTTTATGCTGTTTATTTTTTGTGTCGGCGTCGAAGCCGGTCCCAACTTTTTTTCGATTTTTTTTCGCGATGGGAAAAATTATCTAATGCTTGCTCTGGTGATGGTCGGCAGCGCCATGCTGATCGCCCTGGGGCTGGGTAAGCTATTTGGCTGGGACATCGGCCTGACGGCAGGTATGCTGGCCGGCTCGATGACCTCAACGCCGGTGCTGGTCGGCGCGGGTGACACCTTGCGCCATTCCGGAATGTCGGGGACATCGCTTTCAACCGCCCTCGATAACCTGAGTCTCGGTTATGCGCTCACCTATTTGATTGGTTTGGTCAGTCTGATTGTTGGCGCGCGCTACCTGCCGAAACTTCAGCATCAGGATCTGCAAACCAGCGCCCAACAAATCGCACGTGAACGAGGTCTGGACACTGATGCCAACCGTAAGGTTTATCTGCCGGTAATTCGTGCCTATCGCGTTGGCCCGGAACTGGTGGCATGGGCCGATGGCAAAAATCTGCGCGAGCTGGGTATCTATCGCCAGACCGGTTGTTACATTGAACGCATCCGTCGCAACGGCATCCTGGCCAACCCGGATGGCGACGCGGTACTGCAAATGGGCGATGAGATAGCCCTGGTGGGTTATCCTGATGCACATGCCCGCCTCGATCCCAGCTTCCGTAATGGTAAAGAGGTGTTCGATCGCGATCTGCTCGATATGCGCATCGTCACTGAAGAGATTGTGGTGAAAAACCACAATGCCGTTGGCCGCCGCCTGGCCCAGTTGAAACTGACCGATCACGGCTGTTTTCTCAACCGCGTGATCCGTAGCCAGATTGAAATGCCTATCGATGATAACGTCGTGCTTAATAAAGGCGACGTGCTGCAGGTCAGTGGGGATGCTCGCCGCGTCAAAACCATTGCCGATCGTATCGGCTTCATTTCCATTCACAGTCAGGTGACCGATCTGCTGGCCTTCTGCGCCTTCTTTATCATCGGTCTGATGATCGGGATGATCACCTTCCAGTTCAGTAATTTCAGCTTCGGCATCGGGAACGCGGCTGGACTGCTATTCGCCGGGATAATGTTGGGCTTCCTGCGTGCCAACCATCCAACGTTTGGCTATATCCCACAGGGGGCGCTGAACATGGTCAAAGAGTTTGGCCTGATGGTATTTATGGCAGGCGTCGGTTTAAGCGCGGGCAGCGGCATTGGCAATGGCCTTGGCGCCGTGGGTGGTCAAATGCTGATTGCCGGCCTGGTTGTCAGCCTGGTGCCGGTTGTCATCTGTTTCTTATTCGGTGCTTACGTATTGCGCATGAACCGCGCCCTGCTTTTTGGCGCCATGATGGGCGCGCGTACCTGCGCTCCGGCAATGGAAATCATCAGCGATACGGCACGCAGCAACATCCCCGCATTAGGCTATGCCGGGACCTACGCAATTGCCAACGTACTGCTGACATTAGCGGGGACACTCATCGTCATTGTCTGGCCTGGGCTTGGTTAGCGCTGAAATTTACTCTTAAACGAAAATTTTTTGCAGGTAAGCAGAACTTTTCTTCAAGACGTCAGTCATAACTATTGCCACTGCTTTTCTTTGATGTCCCCAATTTGTGGAGCCCATCAACCCCGCCGTTTTGGTTCAAGGTTGATGGGTTTTTTGTTGCCTGAATTTTGCGTTCGCTGACTCCCTCCCCCGAAACTCTCTCACATTTGCAGCATGCCGGTTATGACGCATACTTTTAGTCAGAGCTAAAGGTAATAGGTGGTTGCTATGTTACTCGCAGGCAAAGTCGCGGTAATTTTCGGTGGCAGCGGCGCTATAGGCAGTGCAGTTGCGCATGCTATGGCGCGTGAAGGCGCTCATGTGTATCTGGGCGCGCGCAGTCAGGAAAAGCTGGATTGGGCGGCCAGTAGCATTCGAACCGCGGGCGGTGCCGTCGAAACCTTTGTCACCGATGTCCTCGACGAATACGGTACCTCAAAACAAGTTACTCACCTTGCGCAGCAAACCGGTGGAATAGATGTGGTGGTTAACGCAACCGGCTTTATGCATGAACAGGGCAAACGCATCGAGGCATTATCCCTTTCTGAGTTTATGAGCGGTATCACCCCTTTCCTCTCGGCGCAGTTCAATATCGCAAAAGCCGTAACACCACACATGGGCGGCAATCGTGCTGGCGTCATTCTCACCGTTGTTGCGCCCGCGGCCCCGATGGCGATGCCTGGACATCTGGGACACATCGTTGGCTGTGCGGGAACAGAGGCCTTTATTAAAGCGCTTGCCAGCGAACTGGGGCCGGCGAATATTCGGGTCGTCGGCGTGCGCTCGCATGCGATTGTGGATGCCGTTCAGGCCGGTTCCTATACCGGGGAAATTTTTACTGCTAAAGCGCAGTCAATGGGTATTACCGTCGCACAATGGTTAGCTGGTGCGGCGCAAAGTACCATGCTTGGGCGCCTACCTACGCTTGCACAAATCGCTGAGGTAATGACCTTTCTGGCTTCAGACCATGCCGGAGCAATCACCGCAACGGTGGTGAATATAACCGGCGGCGCTACGCACAGCTGACCGTCGCGGGCAACCCCGCAATACGCTCCACCATCAGCAAGATATCTTCTCGCCGCAGTGGTTTTTTGTCCGTGACAAAATGCAGCGTCATCCCTTCAATAAACGCATCCAGCGCCCGCGCCGTAACCGGAGCAAACCACTGCTCCAGCGTTTGTTGGCTGCGTAACATCCAGTTTTGCATCACCGTTTTTAGTGCCGGTTTACGGCTGGCGAAGGCATACAGCTGATACATGAGTTCCATGTTATCGGGTGTCGTGACCTGGGAGCTGTAAATCATATCGGTAATCGCATGGCAAGCCTGCGACGCATCCGCAACGTCGGCAAAAAAAGCCTGATACTGCAGCATCATCCTGTCAGTAAAACGCTCAAACGCCTCCATTAAAAGCTCATCAATTCCCGAAAAGTAATAGGTCATAGAACCCAAGGGCACCTGAGCAATTGTCGCAATCTTCCGATGTGTAACCGCATGAATACCATGGGCTATTACCGCATCCAGAGTCGCCTGAACTATTTTTTCCCGCCGCTGCGGATCGTTCGCACGTCGCACTGCATTACCTCTTCTTGCATTTGTGTACAAATGTACACAACCTTGCTAAGGTTGTCTTCTTTCCTCTTTTCTTCGGCTCGAATTCATGACTGGCATCTCATCACGCAAAGCCTTAAGACGTCGCACCTGGGCACTGTTCACGTTCTTCTTTTTACCAGGATTATTAATGGCCTCCTGGGCAACGCGTACCCCTGCCATCAGAGATATCCTCTCCATCTCAACCGCCGAAATGGGCGCGGTGCTGTTTGGACTCTCAATTGGTTCGATGAGTGGCATTCTTTGTTCGGCCTGGCTGGTGAAACGATTTGGCACGCGTAAAGTGATCCGCACCACCATGTCTTGCGCAGTCCTCGGAATGGCAATCCTCAGCGTGGCGCTCTGGCTGCATTCCGCATGGCTTTTCGCATTTGGTCTGGGCGTGTTCGGCGCTAGCTTTGGCGCAGCAGAAGTTGCCATCAACGTCGAAGGTGCGGCTGTTGAGCGCGAAATGAATAAAACCGTACTGCCGATGATGCACGGTTTTTACAGCCTGGGAACGCTGGCGGGTGCCGGAGTCGGGATGATGCTTACCGCCTTCAGCGTACCGGCGACCGCGCATATCTTGCTGGCGGCGATGGTGGCTATCACCCCTATCTTCATCGCCATCAAAGCCATTCCTGACGGCACGGGTAAAAATGCCGCTGACGGGTCTCACTCCGGCGAAAAAGGACTGCCTTTTTATCGCGATATTCAGTTATTGCTGATTGGCGTCGTGGTGCTCGCAATGGCATTTGCTGAAGGTTCCGCCAACGACTGGCTTCCGCTGCTGATGGTGGACGGACATGGATTTAGCCCGACATCAGGCTCGCTGATTTATGCCGGATTTACGCTGGGTATGACCGTTGGACGATTTACTGGCGGCTGGTTCATCGACCGCTACAGCCGCGTCGCGGTAGTACGCGCCAGTGCGCTAATGGGTGCTCTTGGGATTAGCCTGATTATTTTTGTCGACAGCACTTGGGTGGCGGGTGTTTCCGTTATTCTGTGGGGACTCGGCGCATCACTGGGCTTCCCACTGACCATTTCGGCTGCCAGCGACACCGGCCCCGATGCGCCAACCCGCGTCAGCGTTGTCGCCACTACCGGCTATCTGGCATTCCTGGTTGGACCACCGCTGCTGGGCTACCTGGGTGAACACTACGGCCTGCGTAGCGCTATGCTGGTGGTGCTGGCGCTGGTGCTTGTCGCCGCCATCGTCGCGAAAGCGGTGGCAAAACCGGATCTCAAAAACACCACTGTGATGGAGAACAGCTAATGCGTATCAAACTGATTGCAGTCGACATGGACGGCACATTTTTAAGCGACCAAAAAACCTATAATCGTGAGCGCTTTATGGCGCAATACCGCCAGATGAAAGAACAAGGGATCCGCTTTGTGGTCGCCAGCGGCAACCAATATTACCAGCTCATCTCCTTTTTCCCTGAACTGGCCAGTGAAATCTCATTTGTCGCCGAAAACGGCGGATGGGTGGTCAGTGAAGGGGAAGATGTCTTTAACGGTGAGCTGGCAAAAGACGATTTCCAGGCCATCGTGGAACATCTGCTGACCCGTACGGACATCGACATTATCGCCTGCGGTAAAAATAGCGCCTATACCCTGAAGCGGTACAGCGATGAGCATAAGACTGTCTCCGCCATGTATTATCATCGTCTTGAATTTGTGGATAATTTTGACAACCTCAACGACATTTTCTTCAAGTTCGGGCTAAATATTTCAGACGATCGTATCCCCCAGGTGCAGGCTGACCTCCATGAGGCGATTGGCGACATTATGGTGCCGGTACATACCGGCTACGGCAGCATCGATTTAATTATACCCGGAGTGCATAAGGCAAACGGTCTGCGTCTGCTGCAACAACGCTGGAATATTACCGACGATGAGGTTGTTGTGTTTGGCGATGGCGGCAATGATATTGAGATGCTGCGTCAGGCAGGATTTAGTTTTGCAATGGCGAACGCCCATGAGCCGGTTATCCAGGCGGCAAAATATCGCGCAGGGTCGAACAACGAAGAGGGCGTGCTGGATATTATCGACCGCGTGTTAAAGAATGAAGCACCGTTTACGCAATAACGCCTCAGCACAGACGGCAACAAAATGATGGCATGATCTATTCATAATCCGCCTCAAATTAACCCGCTGGATTATTACCTCCAGTGAATATTCAGACGAGCGGATTATGAAGAAAAGTGTACTGATAGCGACATTGTTGCTGGGTTTTGCGGGGACAACATTTGCGCAAAGCGTTACCGTTGATGTACCAAGCGGTTATAAGGTGGTGGTAGTGCCCTCTTCCGTCAGCGTTCCGCAGGCGGTCAGCGTCACCACCGCGCCACAAACGGTGTATGTTGCTCCGGCGCCTGCCCCGGCCCCAGTCTATCGCGCACATCCTTATGCGCGACATGTTGCAAGCGTCGGTGAAGGAATGATCATCGAACACCAGATTGACGATCACCACTAAGTTTTTGCCTGGCCCGGGCAACCGGGCTTTAACCTTCCCGTGAATCCCCTACCCGTTTATCTTTCAGGAAGATAACCATCAGAATCACCCACAGTACGCCGCTTGCCAGATTGAACAGGCTGAACAAGCCGTTTCCTCCGAGCAGATAAGCGTGTTTACTCAGCTCAATACCGACGGTAAAAATCAGCATCTGCAACATACCCATGGCGGCAGAAACCGTGCCCTTACTCATTTCACTGGCAAACAGCGTCAGACGTACCAGTCCCGCATTCGCCACGCCAATACCAAACGCATAGATGCTTAAACCCGCTGTCATCCATAGATACGCATGGGATGACACCACCGTGGCCGCAGCGGCAATCACCAGCCCGACGGCGATTGGCCAGCCGCCCATGATAATCAGCGAACGTACGGTTTTTCGCGAGGTCAGGCGCGCCAGTACCAGGTTACCGGCAATCAACGCGCCAAAAATCGGCACCTGCAACAGGCCATATTCGTAGCTGCTGAGATGTTCACCGCTGATGATAATAATCGGGGACTGCGCAATCCACGCCAGTAACGGCAGGCTGACAAAACCCAATGCCAGCGCGCCTGCAACAAAGCGCACGTTCCTCAGCACCAGCTTATAATCTTTGCCCAGCTCTTTAATCGACAGCTTTTCACCAAGCCGGGTTGCCGTCTCCGGCATCGCGCGTTGCAGACCAAAAAAAGAGATGGCGGCCAGGGCGGCAAACAGGATAAACATCCCTTCCCACGGCAGAACATGTACCCAGGCTGCACCGACCAACGGCCCCAGCAGGGGCGCAATCAACGCTACGTTTGCCATCAGCGCGGTAATTTTTATGCACACCGCTTCTTCAAAGGATTCCTGAATTGCGGCGTAACCCACCGCGCCAATAAAGCACAGGCTTATCCCTTGTAAAAAACGCAGGAAGGTAAATTGCTCAATATTCTGCGCAAGCAGGGTTGCAAGGCAGGTCACAATGAACCAGAGCACGCCGGTTAACATCACCGGGCGACGTCCAATTCGATCCGACAGCGGTCCTAATAACCACTGCAAAAACATGCCGCCAGCCAGATAGGCGGTCATGGATGTGGGCACCCAATCTAATCCGGCATTATATTGCTCCACCACCGCCAACATTCCGGGCTGGATCATATCGTTGCCGATATAAGTAGAGAATTCGTAAAGCACCAGACAGAGAGGGAAAAGTAATGCCTGACGCCCCAAACGGGCGCCTGAAGATAAACGGTTCTGCATGCAGTCTCTTAACTATAGAAAAATCGCGCAAAGTGTAATAAATGCGCCGTACTGGTGATAGTGAATTATGTGATTTGAAAGCAAATTGCGCACATTTTTACACTCATTTGCTCAGGAACATTTTGCGTTAAGGTTAATTTAAGTTGAGACCGCTATCATGTTCAATAAGTCTCATTAATTGTCTGAAAAATAGTCATTTAACAGACAAATAAGACAAGACCGCTTTTTATCCCGTGAAAGCAATTTTATGCTCTCCCCTCTTGGGCCTTTTTAACGATTACACTGAGTCTGGACGTTATGCTGGAAAATCTGAACAACTCACTTTTTTATCTCATCAATGCCACGCCGGACTCTGCGCAATGGATGATATCGCTTGCCATTTTTATTGCCAAAGACCTGATTAACATCGTACCGCTGTTAGCCGTTGTGCTTTGGCTTTGGGGGCCGCGAGCCCAGGTTACTCTCCAGCGCCAGTTAGTTATAAAAATGGCGATTGCGCTGATCGTCGGTCTGACGATTTCATGGCTGATGGGGCATCTGTTCCCTCACGATCGTCCGTTTGTTAACCACATCGGTTACAACTTCCTGCATCATGCGGCGGATGACTCTTTCCCGAGCGATCACGGTACGGTTATCTTTACCTTTGCACTGGCTTTCTTGTTCTGGCATCGCCTGTGGACGGGCGCTCTGCTGATGGTCGTTGCTGTGGCGATTGCCTGGTCGCGGGTCTACCTTGGCGTACACTGGCCGCTGGATATGCTGGGAGGATTACTCGCCGGGCTGATTGGCTGCCTGAGCGCCCAGATGATCTGGCAGCGGTTTGGCACGCCCCTGTACCTCGGCTTGCAAAATGGCTATCGCGCCTGCTTCGCTCTGCCCATCCGTAAAGGCTGGGTGCGTGACTAACCCACGGTAAAAAGAGTAGTATTAAGCGCGATACTGAGCACTTATTCTACTCTCCAGGGGAACTATGGAAACTCGACGCGACGAGCGTATTGGTCAATTACTGCAGGCGCTGAAACGCAGCGATAAATTACACCTCAAAGAAGCCGCGACGCTGCTGGGCGTATCTGAGATGACCATTCGTCGCGACCTGAATAATCACGATGCTCCCGTCGTCTTGCTCGGGGGCTATATTGTTCTGGAACCCCGCAGCGCCAATCACTATTTAATCAGCGATCAAAAATCCCGACTGGTTGATGAAAAGCGCCGTGCCGCCCAGATGGCGGCAAGCCTCGTGCAGGCACATCAGACTATCTTTTTCGACTGTGGTACCACCACGCCGTGGATCATTGAGGCTATCGACAATGAATTGCCTTTCACCGCAATCTGCTACTCGCTGAATACGTTTCTGGTGCTGCAGGAAAAACCGCAGTGCCGCGTCATTCTGTGTGGTGGCGAATTCCATGCCAGCAACGCAATTTTCAAACCGCTTGATTTCCAGGAAACGCTGAACAACCTGTGCCCGGATATCGCTTTTTATTCCGCAGCTGGCGTTCATATTGAGAAAGGCGCGACCTGTTTTAACCTGGAAGAGCTACCGGTGAAACACTGGGCGATGTCGATGGCGCAGCATCACGTGCTGGTGGTCGATCACAGCAAATTTGGTAAGGTGCGTCCTGCGCGGATGGGTGAAGTAAAACGCTTTAATACCATCGTCAGCGATAGCCGTCCTGACGAGGCGTTTGTTGAGCACGCGAAAGCGCAACGTATCAAACTGATGTATTAAGCGATACTGCCGGATGGCGATAGCGTCATCCGGCAAACGCTAAGCTTAAGAGAACCAGCCGCCAAACCACTGGTGGAATTTCATCATCACAAAGTCCCACATGCGACTAAAGAATCCCCCCTCTTCCACGGCCTCCATCACCATCAGTGGACGCTGCTCGATGGATTTCCCGTTCAACTGGAAGTCGATAGTCCCCACAACCTGGCCTTTCTTCAGCGGCGCGGTTAACTGTGGTTCGGTCAGGGTAAAGCTGGCCTTCAGGTTTTTGAGCTGACCACGCGGGATAGTCACCGAGCCCGCTTCTCCGGCGCCCAAATTAACCTCACTCTTATCGCCAAACCAGACGCGCTGCGTCACGAAAGTGGCATCCGGTTTAATCGGCGTAACGGTTTCAAAGAAGCGGAAGCCCCAGGTCAGCAACTTTTCTGACTCATTAAAACGAATGCGGTCGGTTTTCGCCCCCAACACCACGGAGATCAGGCGCATATCCCCCTGGGTCGCAGAAGCGACCAGGTTGTATCCCGCCCCGGCCGTAGTACCGGTTTTCATACCGTCCACGTTCAGGTTGGTGCTCCACAACAAACGGTTGCGGTTCGGCTGGCGGATTTTATTAAAGGTAAATTCTTTCTCTTTGTGGATAGCGTACTCTTCCGGTACATCGTGGATTAGCGCTTTCCCGAGCAGGGCCATATCACGTGCGGTACTGAACTGTCCTGCCGCATCCAGGCCATGCACGGTCTGGAAAGTGGTATTGGTCAGCCCCAGTTTTTTCGCGTAGCCGTTCATCAGACCAATGAAGGATTCCTGGCTGCCAGCAACGTAATCAGCCAGTGCGATACAGGCATCGTTACCAGACTGGATGATAACGCCTTTGTTCAGATCGGACACTGCAACCTGATCGCCAGGTTTGAGGAACATAACCGACGAACCGCGCAGGGCCGGATTACCGGTCGCCCAGGCGTCTTTGCCCACGGTGACCATGTCGTTGAGGTTAATTTTCCCGGCCTTCAGAGCCTGACCGACCACATAGCTGGTCATGATCTTGGTCAGACTGGCAGGATCCAGTTTCTCATCAGCATTACCTTCCGCCAGAACCTTACCGCTGGCGTAATCCATTAGGATCCACGCGCGCGCGTCGACACTCGGTGGGGCCGTTGGTTGCTCCGCCGCCTGTACGCTCGGCGCCAAAAGGATTAAGAGTGCAGAACCTGCAGCAAAGCTGCGAAGTGAAGAGAAGTATTGCGTCATAAATGCCACCCGAGTATCCATTCCAAAAAACCACGTCATACCACACCGTGTTTACACAAAACCAGCCAGGCAACCCTGGCCAACCCATGCAGAAAAGGTCTGATGGATGACGTGTAAAATAAGTGCGGTGAGTAATAACGCACTAACGAGCTTAAAGAAACCGTAAGTTGGTAAAGTTTTTAAAGTTTATGCAATAACACCGCGCTGCGCTGCTCCTGGCTCGATTTTTTTAGACTTTGTTGCGTAAATATTAGGTTTACCCCACCATGTGGGCTAGTCAGATGGCATCTGCAGCCATAAAGCTGCTCAATTAATTTGCGGGGTTACTATGATTACACTGTGGGGTCGCAATAACTCGACCAACGTAAAAAAAGTATTGTGGACGCTCGAGGAACTGGAACTGCCGTATAACCAAATTCTGGCGGGCGGACAGCATGGCGGTAACCGCGATGCCGACTATCTGGCACTCAACCCGAACGGACTGGTCCCGCTGCTACGCGATGATGAAACGGACGTTGTTCTGTGGGAATCCAATACCATTGTCCGCTATCTGGCAGCTCAGTACGGACAAAAGCGTTTGTGGATTGACGCCCCGGCCGCGCGCGCCGTCGGTGAAAAATGGATGGACTGGGCAAACCAGACGCTAAGTCCTGCGCATCGGGTTATCTTGTTTGGCCTGGTCAGAACCCCTGCCGAGAAACGCGACATGGCGGCAATCGAGGCGGGTAGTCAGGTGTGCGATAACCTGTTTGCCATTCTGGATAACGCGCTGGCGGACCAGCCATGGTTCTCCGGGGCTGAATTTGGCACTGCCGATATCGCCGTTGCGCCGTTCATCTATAACCTGTTCAACGTTGGTCTGAGCTGGACCCCGCGCCCACATCTGGAACACTGGTATCAACAACTGACCGAACGTCCGGCGTTTCAAAAAGTCGTAATGATCCCGGTCAGCTAACTAAATCAGGGACTCACTTTCAGTAATTCCCCGTCGGACTCGTCGGTTAGTACATATAAGTACCCGTCTGGTCCGACGCGCACATCACGGATCCGCTGTCCCCTTTCCTGCAACAGACGACCCTCTTCGGTGACGGCATTCCCTTTGACGCTCAGCACGATCACTTCTTTATCTTTCAACGCGCCAATGAATAACTTCTGCCGCCACTGTGGGAAGGTATCGCTATTATAAAAAGCCATTCCGCTGACCGCCGGTGACTTTTCCCAGTAAAAGATGGGTTGCTCTGTTCCAGCAACAATTGGGCCTTTTGCTTCGGGAATTTTAAGACCACTGTAGTTAACGCCCCAGGTCGCAAGCGGCCAGCCGTAGTTTTTCCCTTTCTCCGGGATATTGATTTCATCGCCCCCGCGTGGACCATGCTCATTGAGCCACAGCGTATCGCTCCAGGGATTCATCGCCATCCCCTGCGGGTTGCGGATACCATATGACCAAATCTCTGCCCGCGCTCCTGCCCTCTTCACAAACGGATTATCCGGCGGAATTTTTCCCTCATCGGTCAGTCGTACGACCTTGCCCTGCAGCTTATCCAGATCCTGTGCGGTAGAACGTTGATTGTTTTCACCAAGGCCAATAAGCAGATAACCGTTGCCATCAAAAACCATACGTCCGCCAAAATGGTTTCCGCTGGAGAGCTTCGGCTGTTGGCGAAAAATGGTCTGGAACCCTTGCAGATGTTTGAGATCGTCGCTCAGTCGTCCGTAACCAACCGCTGTCCCGGCGTTACCTTCACCGTCAGCTTCAGCAAAGCTAAGCCACACCCGGCGGGATTGTTTAAAATCCGGTGCTAATGCCACATCAAGCAATCCCCCCTGACCATTCGCCCAGACTTTGGGTACGCCGGTCAGCGGGTCGGAAAGCCCCTTCCCTGACTGCCAAAGTCGAAGCTGGCCGCCTTTAAGCGTAATGAGCATACCGCGATTGTCGGGTAAAAACGCCAGCGACCACGGATGATCGAGTTTCGTTTGCAGCACTTCCACCTCTACCGCGACGGCATAAGAGGAAAATAGCGCGAGTGGGACAGCACAGAGAAAGAGTCGACGCATAACACCTCCTTAATGGCTCTGCATAAAGCGTAGCCAGCAAGGGGAATTATCCCGCCACATTTACATAATCTTAACGAAAAGGGGGAGCGCCCTCCCCCTGATTCAGACGTGTTCCAGCGTTGGATAAGATTGCAAACACTGGATACTTAGCGTCAGCGTTGTCAGGCAGTTTTCCAGTTTCTCTGCGTTAACGGCGATAAAAGTTGGACAATCGTGATGTCCACTCATAAGACAAACAGCGGCGGCGGCTAACGCCCCTTCAGCACGATGAAGGGCATTCCACTCTTCCTGATCAAGATGCATACCGTGAGGCTGTGATTGCTCGTGCAATTCGCGATTCAGTGCAAAAAAATTATCACGCAGACGATCGCTCTCGCTGACTGACATGTAGCCTTTCGCTTTTCTCAACAGCAGATAAGCGGCAAGTTCGACACGGGCGTTTATCAATTTGTTGAGAAGATCGGTTCTCAGTCTGTCAACAACCATACTTTGTTCCTCCTCTTTCCAACTATGGTGCAACTTAATAGTATGGTCATTTTTTGAACAAAGTCGTGTCCAGGATCAATCCATCACCGAAAATTAACACAATTTACAAATAATCTTTAATTCCACGCCGGGCGTGGCGACTGATGGTATGAGATTGCGATACAATTTTTATTCAGAACTCTGTAGAATCCGTGCCCTGAATATTCCAATAACTGAACAATTTTTACGCTATGAGCAATGTAACCCACCAGCCGAAAATCGGCTTTGTCTCCCTCGGCTGCCCGAAAAACCTCGTCGATTCTGAACGCATCCTGACCGAACTTCGTACCGAAGGCTATGATGTTGTGCCAAGCTACGACGACGCGGATATGGTTATCGTTAACACCTGTGGCTTTATCGACAGCGCGGTTCAGGAGTCGCTGGAAGCAATCGGCGAAGCGCTGAACGAAAACGGCAAGGTGATCGTCACCGGCTGTCTGGGCGCGAAAGTCGATCAGATCCGTGAAGTCCACCCGAAGGTGCTGGAAATCACCGGGCCGCATAGCTACGAACAGGTTCTGGAGCACGTTCACCACTATGTGCCCAAACCAAAGCACAACCCGTTCCTGAGCCTGGTTCCTGAACAGGGCGTCAAGCTCACTCCGCGTCATTATGCCTATCTGAAAATTTCTGAAGGCTGCAACCACCGCTGCACGTTCTGCATTATTCCGTCAATGCGTGGCGATCTGGTGAGCCGTCCGATTGGCGATGTCCTCAGCGAAGCCAAACGTCTGGTGGATGCGGGCGTGAAAGAGATACTGGTTATTTCTCAGGATACTTCCGCGTACGGCGTGGATGTGAAGCATCGCACCGGTTTCCATAACGGCGAGCCGGTCAAAACCAGCATGGTTGATCTGTGCGAGCAGTTATCAAAACTGGGGATCTGGACTCGTCTGCATTACGTCTATCCCTATCCGCACGTTGATGACGTGATCCCACTGATGGCGGAAGGGAAAATCCTGCCGTATCTGGACATCCCGCTGCAGCATGCCAGCCCGCGTATTCTTAAGCTGATGAAACGCCCAGGCTCCGTGGACAGACAACTGGCACGCATCAAGCAGTGGCGTGAAATCTGCCCTGAACTGACGCTGCGCTCAACCTTCATTGTCGGTTTCCCAGGTGAAACGGAAGAAGACTTCCAGATGCTGCTCGACTTCCTGAAGGAAGCGCGTCTGGACCGCGTGGGCTGCTTTAAATACAGCCCGGTAGAAGGCGCTGGCGCCAATGACCTGCCGGACCAAATCCCGGAAGAGGTGAAAGAGGAACGCTGGAACCGCTTTATGCAATTGCAACAGCAAATCTCCGCTGAACGTTTGCAGGAAAAAGTGGGCCGCGAAATTCTGGTTATCGTTGATGAAGTTGACGAAGAAGGCGCGATTGGACGCAGCATGGCTGACGCCCCGGAAATCGACGGCGCGGTATACCTGAATGGCGAAACCAAGGTGAAACCTGGCGATATCATCCGCGTGAAGGTCGAAAACGCTGATGAATACGATCTGTGGGGCACCCGCGTTTAAATAAGCGCAACCCAACTGTAGGCCGGATAAGCGTTACCTCTTATCCGGCCCTGTGATTTATCCTTTAATTTTCGGGTCCAGCGCGTCGCGCAGACCATCTCCGAGTAAGTTAAACGCCAGCACCGTCAGGAATATTGCCACCGCCGGGAAAATCGCCACGTGCGGCGCGATCACCATATCAGCGCGGGCTTCATTGAGCATTGCCCCCCACTCCGGGGTCGGCGGCTGCGCACCCAATCCCAGAAATGACAGGCTCGCGGCAGAGATAATCGACGTGCCAATTCGCATGGTAAAAAAGACCACGATCGATGAAACCGTACCCGGCAAGATATGGTTGAAGATGATGGTCGCATCGCTGGCGCCAATACTGCGCGCGGATTCAATAAAGGTCTGCTGCTTTAGCACCAGCGTATTTGCGCGCACCAGCCGCGCGAAGGCCGGAATGGAGAAAATGGCCACGGCAATAATCACGTTTGCAATGCCGCTGCCCAGCACAGCGACCACGGCTATCGCCAGCAAAATACCCGGAAAGGCGAACAGCACATCGCAGATACGCATAATCAGTCGATCCCACCAGCCTTCGTAGTATCCCGCCAGCAGACCCAGCACGGTGCCAATCGCTGCGCCAATAAATACGGCAAAGACCCCCGCCGCCAGCGAGATTTGCGCCCCCACCAGCACGCGGCTAAAAATATCCCGCCCCAGCGAGTCAACGCCGAACCAGTGCAGCATCGATGGTCCGTCATTCAGACGGTCATAATCGAAGTAATTCTCGGCATCAAATGGCGTTAACCAGCGAGCAAAAATCGCCACCATTATTAGCAGCACGACAAATAACCCCGCTAACATCGCCATGCGCTGGCGATGGAAACGACGCCAGAATTCATGCCACGGCGTGCGTATCTGCTCAGGCTTAACAAGGGGCATCGCATTTAAAATCGCCTGTCGGCGCCAGTTAAAAAATCGCATCCTTACTTGTACCTGATAGCCGGATTAATGGCGGCATAGAGCACATCCACCACTAAGTTAATAAGAATAAACTCCAGAGAAAACAACAGCACCTCGGCCTGAATCACCGGGTAGTCGCGCATTTCGACTGAGTCCACCAACAGCCGCCCAAGCCCTGGCCAGTTAAACACCTTCTCAACCACAATCGAGCCGCCAAGCAAAAAGCCAAACTGTAGCCCCATCATGGTGACCACCGGGATCATCGCATTGCGCAAACCATGTTTTAACACCACCCAGGTTTCACTCACCCCTTTGGCCCGCGCGGTACGCATATAGTCTTCACTGAGCACATCGACAAACGAAGCGCGGGTAAACCGGGCTAACACCGCAGCCACCGCCGCACCCAGGGTAATAGACGGGAGGATATAGTGCCGCCAGGTATCAGCGCCAACGGTGGGCAACCAGCCAAGCTCAACGGAGAATATCTGCATGAGCAGCATGCCGAGCGCAAACGCCGGGAAAGAGATCCCGGTGACGGCGAGCGTCATACTCAATCTGTCCGGCCAACGATTGCGCCATACAGCAGCAATAATCCCTGCCGTCATGCCGAATAACACCGCCCACGCCATGCTGGCAATGGTCAGCCATAGCGATGGCATAAAACGACTGGCTATCTCTTCGGAGACCGGGCGACGAGAAACCATTGAGGTTCCAAAATCGCCTTGCAACACGTTAGTAATGTAATGCCAGAACTGAATATGCAGCGGCTGGTCCAGACCCAACTGCTGACGCACCAGTTCGATCACCTCAGCATCAGCCTCCGGTCCGGCAATCAGCCGGGCCGGATCGCCGGGTAGCAGGTGAACAAATAAAAATACCAGCACCGCTACAATCAACAGAGTTGGAATCAACCCCAGCAGGCGCTTGAAAACATAGTTAAGCATCACACTCCCTTCGCCGGCCCCTGCGTGGCGGGGCCGGATGAATAGCTTATTTTAAATCCGCATCATCAAAGCTAAATCCGGTATCCGGCATGATCCAGAACCCGGTCAATCTGGTGTTGTGTGCCGAAATCAGTTGTTCCACTACCAGTGGGATCCACGGCGACTCTTTCCAGATAATATCCTGCGCATCCTTGTACAGCTTCGCTTTCTGGGCCGGATCGTTGGTTTGCAACGCTGCCGCTAAATCACTGTCCACCTGCTTATTGCTGTAGAACGCCGTATTAAACAGCGTTGGCGGCCAGTTTTGAGATGCAAACAGCGGTGACAGCGCCCAGTCTGCTTCACCCGTAGAGGCAGACCAGCCGGTGTAGAACATGCGTACCCCGCTCTCTTTCTGCGCTTTACCTTCGACTTGCGCCGCGCGCTGACCGGCATCCATCGCCGTCACCTGAGCCTTAACGCCCACCTGCGCCAGTTGCTGCTGGGTAAATTGCAGCACTTTCTGCGCGGTACTATGGTTATGAGAAGACCATAGCGTGGTGGTAAAACCGTTCGGATAACCCGCTTCTTTCAGCAGTTCGCGCGCTTTTGCCGGGTCGTATGGCCATGGCGTATAGCTTTGCGCATAGGCGATCGACGGAGGGAGAACGCCGGTTGCTGGCGTCGCGTAACCGGCAAACGCCACTTTCACCAGCGCCTGACGGTTGATGGCATAATTCAGCGCTTCACGCACCTTCGGGTTATCGAACGGTTTTTGCGTGACGTTCATGCTGATGTAACGCTGCATAATAGACGGACTGGCCACCAGTTCCAGGTTTTTATTCTTCGCCAGTAGCGCCGCCTGTTCGTAAGGGATCGGGAAGGCAAACTGCGCTTCCCCGGTCTGCAGCATTGCCGCACGCGTGTTGTTGTCGGTCACCGGACGCCAGGTAATCGTATCCAGCTTTGGCAGCCCTTGCTGCCAGTAACCCGCGAACTTCTTAACCTTTACAAAATCCGTCTGATTCCAGGTCTCAAGCTGATACGGCCCGGTCCCCACGGGATGGAAACCGATCTCCTTGCCGTATTTCTCCAGCGCGGCGGGAGAGATCATCGCCGTAGCCGGGTGCGCCAGAATATTGATAAATGCAGAGAACGGCTGCTTCAGCGTTATCTTCACCGTCGACGGATCGACGACCTCGGTTTTATCGATATTCTTATACAGGTTGTAGCGTTTCAGATGGTTTTCCGGGGTGCTGGCCCGGTCGAGGTTAGCTTTAACCGCATCGGCGTTGAAGTCGGTGCCGTCCTGAAACTTCACACCCTGTCGCAGCTTAAGGGTATAAGTCAGGCCATCATCAGAAACCGTATAACTCTCCGCCAGCACATTTTTCAGCTTCATCTCTTTATCAAGGCCAAACAGCCCCTGGTAAAACGACTTCGCTACCGCCTGCGACAACGTGTCGTTTGCGTCGTAGGGATCGAGGGTGGTGAAATTGGATCCTACCGCCACTACTACATCTTTGGCAGCCCAGCCAGGTGTGGCGGCCAGCGCAGAGGCCACTCCCACAGCAACCAGCCATTTTCGAGCAACAATTTTTGTCATGTTATTCTCCTTAAACCCTGCCTGCCTGTTATAAACGCGAAAGCGCATTTTCTGGTTGCCCACGCGCAACATAATGCCCCGGGCCAACTTGCTGGAGTGAAACGGGGGAAATCTCTTCACCGCGTTTGCGGATATTACTGGGGATATCATCCGACAACAGCACGCGCTGGGGCCGGTGATGTGAGGGATCGGCGACCGGGACTGCCGCCATCAGTTTGCGGGTGTACGGATGCTGCGGATTTTCAAACACCGCGCGTCGGGTGCCGATCTCGACGATTTGCCCAAGGTACATCACCGCCACCCGATGACTGATCCGCTCCACCACCGCCATATCGTGGGAAATAAACAGGTACGCAATCCCCATTTCTCGTTGGAGGTCGAGCAACAGGTTGATAATTTGCCCGCGAATTGAGACATCCAGCGCCGAGACTGACTCATCGGCAATAATCACCTTGGGATTGAGCGCCAGCGCCCGGGCAATACAGATACGCTGACGCTGACCACCGGAAAACTCATGCGGATAGCGCCAGGCATGCTCAGGGAGCAATCCTACGCGTTCCAGCAGCCATGCAACCCGTTTTGCCGCCGCATCGCCTTGCAGTAGCCCATGCACCCGCAGCGGTTCTAAAATGGAATATCCCACGGTCTGACGCGGATCGAGCGAAGCATAGGGGTCCTGGAAGATAAATTGAATATCCCGACGCAGCGGCTGTAGCTTACTGGCGGCCAGGGTATCGATACGCTGTCCGTTGAAAACAATCTCCCCGCGTTGAGACTCGACCAGACGTAGCAGCGCCCGACCGGTGGTGGATTTCCCGCAGCCTGACTCCCCCACCAGCGAGAGCGTCTCTCCAGGCCACAGGTCAAAGCTGACGTTTTCCACCGCATGCACCTCGCGGGTCACCCGATTAAGAATGCCGCTGCGCAGCGGAAAACGCGTCACCAGATTACGTACCTGCAAAATAGGCTCGCCTTCAACCACGGTATCCTGTTCAGTCTGTGGTTCTACATGGCTGGGATCGTGTAACGAAATGAGTGGAAACCGGCGCGGGTACGCTTGTCCGGTCATCGCCCCAAGCTGCGGCACGGCTGCCAGCAGCGCTTTGGTGTAAGGATGCTGGGGAGCGCGAAAAATCTGCTCAACGCTGCCGGTTTCTACCGCCTCGCCCTGATACATCACCAGCACGCGATCGGCAATATCCGCCACGACGCCCATATCGTGGGTAATAAAGATCACTCCCATCGACATATCCTGCTGCAACACTTTTATCAGTTGCAGGATCTGTGCCTGAATAGTGACATCCAGCGCGGTGGTCGGCTCATCGGCAATTAAAACCGCAGGGCGACACGATAGCGCCATGGCGATCATTACCCGCTGGCGCATGCCGCCAGAAAGCTGGTGCGGATAGCGCGATAAAATAGCCTTCGCCTCGGGGATACGCACCTGGTCGAGCATCCGTTTCGCTTCCACCATCGCCTCTTCGTGGCTGGCCCCCTGATGCAAACGGATTGACTCAGCAATCTGCTCACCCACGGTAAATACCGGATTAAGCGATGTCATGGGCTCCTGGAAGATCATGGCGATATCCGCGCCACGCACGTGACGCATCCGCGACGCGCTCTGTTCACCCAGCTCAATAACCTGTCGGTTACGGCGTCGAAGGAGCATTTCATCGCAGCTCACCTCGCCGCCTGACTGTTCAATCAAACGCATCAGCGACAAGGCTGTTACCGACTTTCCTGAACCGGATTCGCCCACTATCGCCAGCGTTTCACCACGCTTCAGGCGAAATGACAGATTACGCACCGCACTGATGCGCTGCTGCTCCTGCTCAAAGGCAATGTTCAGGTTGCTGACTGCCAGCACGTCGCTGGCGTCAAGCTCATCACTGTGTGGCAACGGTATCTCCTTTTTCCCGATAAATACCGGTGGTTGGCGTATCGCCTGCATATCCCCAGGCACGGTACATGCCTTCGCTGTTAAAGGGCAAGGCGACGTTGCCCTCGTGATCGACGGCAATTAAACCGCCGCTACCGCCGAGCGCCGGTAATTTTTCCATTACTACGCGTTCGCACGCCTCCGATAAACTCAGGCCGCCATAGTCCATCAACGCCGCAATGTCATAGGCCGCCAGCGCACGAATAAAGACTTCACCGGTTCCGGTGCAGGAAACGGCCACACTTGCGTTATTGGCATAGCAGCCAGCGCCGACCAGCGGACTGTCACCTACCCGCCCCGGTAATTTGTTGGTCATCCCGCCGGTCGATGTTGCCGCCGCCAGATTGCCAAACATATCCAGCGCGACCGCACCCACAGTACCCATTTTGTTGTTTTCATCCAGCGGGGTCGCGCTATGATCCAGCACCGTTTCACCCGCCGATTGCGCTGCCAGCAGTTGAGCGTAGCGTTCTGGCGTCGAGAAAATATCCGCCGAAACGCGCTCCATACCCTGCGCAATGGCAAAGTTTTCAGCCCCTTCACCTATCATCATGACGTGGGGGCTGTGCTCCATCACCAGGCGAGCCGCGAGAATTGGATTGCGCAGATGGCTAACCCCGGCGACGGCTCCCGCGTTTAGCGTATTACCGTCCATCACACAGGCGTCCAGTTCATGGGTTTCATCACGGGTATACACCGCGCCAATTCCGGCATTAAACAACGGACACTCTTCCAACAAACGCACGGCTTCGGTGACCACATCCAGTGCGCTACGACCGTCTTCAAGCATCCGTTGGCCGGTTTCAACGATATCCGACAGCGCTTGTATATAACGCAATTCTTGCTCCTGGCTCAGTAACGCGCGGGTGATAGCCCCTGCGCCGCCGTGAATTGCAATGACTGCTTTACCCATTTTATTCGTCCATTAGGTGGCGGGTACCGGGGGGTTATAAATATCAGAATTTCGGTGACTTATTGATTCGATTTTTGAATATAGAAAGATGCAGACGTCATGTAAAGGTAAAGGCCCGCACCTCACACCCCGTCTCATCAGGTCATTCAGATGTGTTTAACGGAAAGGAGATCTCTCGACATTGGTGCTAAATTATTCAAGCCGATCGGTAATCTGTTTTTTTGCATAAAACACAAAGCGTTCTACAGACGGCATACACGCTGCCCAGTTATGTTTGGTTAACCCCAGATATTCCGCACGCGCCGCTTGCAGCAAATCAGCATGCTCAGCGGGTAATTGCGGCAGAAGCCAGGATGCGGCCTCATCTTTAGCGACAATATTACCCGTAACCACGCTATACCAGATACGTGCCAGAGCAAGAATGATATTACGCTCGTCCCCCTCTAAATCAGCCGGTTTCTGCCACATCTCAAGGATATGCCGAAATGTTTGCAATACATCGCTAAACGGAATGACGTTAAATAACGTCTCAGCCGGTTCACCGAACAGCGGTACGCTGGCGCGCCGGGCCTGGGTCAGCAGAATAGAAAGATCAGCATCCACCATTGCCGGTTCAAACACGCCAGCACGAATATCATCACGCAACCATTCGCCAAACTGCATTTCTCTCGCCGGTGGGAATCGCCACGGCACGATCTGCGAGTGCAGAACCACGGTCACTTCCAGCGCACGATATGGCCCGGAGGTGCCGGGAGGCGCTGAAATGGTCAGCAAATCCTGCATCAGTTTTTTTCTTTGTCGGGCATTTATGGGTTCACGCAGGGTGACCAATAAATCAATGTCGCTTTGGGGTTTTAAGCCGCCTTCAACCGCAGAGCCATACAAATGAAGGGCAATGAGTTTCCCCGCGAAAATCTGGCGGATGCACGCACTGGCGGCCTCCACCTGTCGTCGAATTGCGTCTGGAATAATATTGGCCATTTAGCCCCCAGGGAAAAAAGAGCGGAAATATTGAGTCTATACTGCATTCTTCCTGCAGCGCTATCCCTGGCACAAAACCTTTACCAGATCTGATTCTAAGCCTGAGGTAGCATACTGCCCGCGTCCATTTTCTGACATAATGAGCAGATTCGATTTTGCCCCGCAGGAGTCTTCTCATGGAATTTACCGCCGGACTGATGCCGCTTGAAACGGCTCTCTCTCAGATGCTTTCGCGTATTACCCCGCTCACCGCCGTCGAAACGCTGCCGCTGGTTCAATGCTTTGGCCGCATTCTGGCCACCGACGTTGTCTCCCCCATTGATGTACCGGGATTCGATAACTCAGCAATGGATGGCTATGCGGTACGATTAGCCGATTTACAATCTGATCAGCCGCTTGCGGTGGCGGGTAAAGCCTTTGCCGGTCAGCCTTTCCATGGCGAGTGGCCTGCGGGAACCTGCATCCGTATTATGACCGGCGCCCCGGTGCCTGCTGGTTGTGAAGCGGTGGTGATGCAGGAGCAAACGGAACAAACTGAGGACGGGGTGCGTTTTACCGCCGAAGTCCGCCGCGGGCAAAATATTCGTCTGCGCGGTGAAGATATTGCAAACGGCGCGGTGGTGTTTCCCGCCGGGACTCGCCTGACAACCGCCGAGCTTCCCGTTCTGGCTTCGCTCGGTGTTGCCGATGCTCCCGTTGTACGCAAAGTCCGCGTGGCGCTGTTCTCCACCGGTGATGAACTGCAGTTACCAGGTCAGCCGCTGGGAGACGGGCAGATTTATGACACTAACCGTCTGACCGTTCACCTGATGCTGCAACAGTTGGGCTGCGAAGTGATCAACCTGGGGATTATTCGCGACGATCCCAACGCGCTACGTGCCGCGTTTGTTGAAGCCGACAGCCAGGCCGATGTCGTCATCAGCTCCGGCGGCGTTTCAGTAGGCGAAGCGGATTACACTAAAACTATTCTGGAAGAGCTGGGAGAAATTGCCTTCTGGAAGCTGGCTATCAAACCGGGCAAACCGTTCGCGTTTGGCAAACTGAGCAACAGCTGGTTTTGCGGTCTGCCGGGTAATCCAGTGTCTGCGGCCCTCACCTTTTATCAACTGGTACAACCGCTCCTGGCGAAACTCAGCGGCAACACCGCCTGTGGACTGCCGCCTCGCCAGCGCGTGCGCACCGCCTCACGCCTGAAGAAAACACCTGGCCGTCTGGATTTTCAGCGCGGCGTATTGCAGCGTACCGCTGAAGGCGAACTGGAAGTCACCACGACCGGGCACCAGGGCTCGCATATTTTTAGCTCTTTTAGCCAGGGTAACTGTTTTATCGTGCTGGAGCGCGATCGCGGTAACGTCGAAGCCGGCGAATGGGTTGAGGTCGAGCCGTTTAACGCACTGTTTGGAGGCCTGTAATGGCAGAACTCAGCGACCAGGAGATGATGCGCTATAACCGGCAAATCATTCTGCGCGGCTTCGATTTCGAAGGTCAGGAAGCGCTCAAGGAGGCGCGGGTACTGGTCGTTGGTGTGGGGGGACTGGGATGCGCAGCAACTCAGTACCTTGCAGGCGCTGGCGTCGGGCATTTAACCTTGCTCGACTTTGACACGGTCTCCGTGTCGAACCTCCAGCGCCAGACGCTGCACAGCGATGCGACCGTTGGACAGCCAAAAGTGCTATCCGCCCGCGACGCACTGGCGCGGATTAACCCTTATATCGCCATTACGCCGGTGAATGCGCTGCTGGACGAGAGCGAGATTCACACGCTTATTACCGAACACGATTTGGTGCTGGACTGTACGGATAATGTCAGCATCCGCAATCAGTTGAATGCCGGATGCTTCGCCGCCAGGATTCCGCTGGTTTCCGGTGCGGCAATTCGCATGGAAGGACAAATTACCGTATTTACCTACCAGGAAGGAGAGCCCTGCTACCGTTGCCTGAGCCGTCTGTTCGGTGAAAACGTCCTGACCTGCGTAGAGGCCGGAGTGATGGCCCCGCTGATCGGCGTGATCGGCTCGTTACAGGCGATGGAAGCCATTAAGCTGCTGGCTAACTACGGTAAACCGGCTTCAGGAAAAATCGTCATGTACGACGCCATGACCTGCCAGTTTCGCGAAATGAAGCTGATGCGCAATCCCACCTGTGAGGTCTGCGGGAGTTAGCAGAGAAATCGTCGGCACCACACTATTGCCAGAGAGCGATGCTAACGCCTCCAATCAGGCCTACAACAGCGCATTGTGTAGGCCGGATAAGGTGTCAGCCGCCATCCGGCAAAACAGACTTACAGAGAAGTGCGTCCAAATGCGCTCTGCCAGTCGTGCTCGAACTTCGCTACGGCAGCATCAACGGCCGGAGAGCTAATCATCTGCTGAGCGACATCCAGCGGCAGCGTGATGGACTCGCAACCTGCCAGCAGGCAATCCAGCGCCTGACGCGGCGTTTTAAAACTGGCGGCCAGTACTTTGGCGTGCGGGGCATGCATTTTCAGTAAGGTCTGCAGATCGGTCACCGTCTGAATGCCGTCCCCCCCCTGCGCATCCACACGGTTAACGTATGGCGCAACGTATTCGGCCCCCGCAAGCGCAGCTAATAGCCCTTGAGCAGCGCCGTATACCGCGGTACCCAACGTCGGGATCCCTTCTTCTTTCAGCAATTTAATGGCCGTCAGACCTTCTGCCGTGACCGGCACTTTGACCACGATATCCGCAATGATTGCCCGCAGCTTACGCGCATCGCTGACCATGCCTTCGGCGGTGGTCGCCATTACCTGAGCAAACAGGCGTCCTTGCCCTCCCATCGCTTCCTGCAGTTGCGGCAGTAACACGTCCAGCGTCTGCTTACCTGCCGCCACAATGCTTGGGTTAGTGGTCACCCCTGCCAGCGGAAAAACCCGCGCCAGAGCTTTTACCGCGTCAACGTCAGACGTATCTAAATAGAGTTCCATAACCTTTCCTCAAACGAATAATTAGCATGAATAAAAGGTAGCACGGCGAAACCTCACGGTTAGTTGACGTACGTCAATATAACTTTCATTCGAAAGTAATTTAATCTTTATACGAAAGATGAGAGGCCGCTTATGATTTTCAATATCCAGCGCTATTCCACACATGATGGTCCCGGTATCCGTACTGTAGTGTTCCTTAAGGGATGCTCTCTGGGCTGTCGGTGGTGCCAGAATCCGGAAAGCCGCGCCCGCACGCAGGATCTGCTCTATGACGCGCGTTTGTGCCTCGACGGTTGCGATCTCTGTGCTCAGGCCGCACCGAAGGTGATTGAACGCGCGCTGAGTGGATTGCTGATTCATCGCGAAAAACTGACCGATGATGCGCTCACGGCGCTGACCCACTGCTGTCCAACCCAGGCGCTGACCGTCTGCGGAGAGGAAAAAAGCGTGGACGACATCATGGCGACCGTAGTGCGTGATAAACCGTTTTACGATCGCAGCGGCGGGGGTCTCACCCTGTCTGGCGGTGAACCCTTTATGCTGCCAGAACTGGCGGCAGCGCTGCTCAAAGCCAGCCACGATGCAGGTATTCATACAGCGGTTGAAACCTGTCTGCATGTCCCGTGGAAGTATATTGAACCGTCATTACCTGACGTCGACCTGTTCCTGGCCGATTTAAAACATGTCGCCGACGCGCCGTTTAAACAGTGGACCGATGGCAGCGCCTCTCGCGTACTGGAAAATCTGAAAAAACTGGCCGCCGCCGGTAAAAAAATGGTTATCCGCGTCCCCCTGATTCAGGGGTTCAACGCTGACGAAGCCGCTATTCAGGCCATTACCGATTTTGCTGCCGACGAGCTTCACGTCGATGAGATCCATTTTTTGCCCTACCACACGCTGGGCATCAACAAATACCACTTACTCAGTCAACCCTACAACGCACCGGATAAACCGCTTGATGCGCCTGCGCTGCTCGAATTTGCCCAGCAGTACGCCAGCCTGAAAGGTTTAACCGCGACCCTACGAGGATAATCGCCATGACCACTCTGAAACTGGACACACTCAGCGACCGTATCAAAGCGCATAAAACGGCCCTGATCCACATCGTGAAGCCGCCGGTTTGTACCGAGCGCGCCCAGCACTATACCGAGATGTACCAACAGCATCTGGATAAACCTATTCCGGTTCGCCGCGCGCTGGCGCTGGCCCATCATCTGGCGGAACGCACCATCTGGATCAAGCATGACGAACTGATCATTGGTAACCAGGCAAGCGAAGTGCGTGCCGCGCCAATCTTCCCGGAATACACCGTGTCGTGGATTGAAAAAGAGATCGATGACCTTGCCGACAGGCCGGGCGCGGGCTTTGCGGTAAGCGAAGAGAACAAACGCGTGTTGCACGAGGTGTGTCCATGGTGGCGTGGTCAGACCGTGCAGGATCGCTGCTACGGGATGTTTACTGACGAGCAGAAAGGGCTGCTGGAAACCGGCATTATCAAAGCTGAAGGTAACATGACCTCCGGTGACGCACACCTGGCGGTAAACTTCCCGCTGCTGCTGGAAAAAGGTCTCGACGGCCTGCGCCACAAAGTTGATGAACGTCGTTCCCGCATCAATCTGACATGTCTGGAAGACCTTCATGGCGATCAGTTTCTGAAAGCGATTGATATCGTGCTGGAGGCCGTCAGTCTGCACATTGAGCGCTTTGCCGCGCTGGCACGTAAAATGGCGGCCACGGAAACTCGCGCCAGTCGTCGTGATGAACTGCTGACCATGGCGGACAACTGCGATGTTATCGCCCATGAGCCGCCAAAAACGTTCTGGCAAGCGCTACAGTTGTGCTATTTCATCCAGTTGATCCTGCAAATTGAATCAAATGGTCACTCAGTGTCGTTTGGTCGCATGGATCAGTACCTCTATCCGTTCTACCGTCGTGACGTAGAACTGAACCAGAGCCTCGATCGTGAGCACGCCATTGAGCTGCTGCACAGCTGCTGGCTGAAACTGTTGGAAGTGAACAAAATCCGCTCCGGCTCCCATTCGAAAGCCTCGGCGGGTAGCCCGCTGTATCAGAACGTGACCATTGGTGGCCAAAACCTGGTTAACGGTCAGGCAATGGATGCCGTCAATCCGCTCTCCTACGCTATTCTGGAATCCTGCGGTCGCTTGCGTTCTACTCAGCCAAACCTGAGCGTGCGTTATCATGCAGGGATGAGTAATGATTTCCTGGATGCCTGTGTACAGGTGATCCGCTGCGGCTTCGGGATGCCTGCCTTTAATAACGACGAAATCGTCATACCTGAATTCATTAAGCTTGGCATTGAACCGCAGGACGCCTATGACTATGCGGCCATTGGTTGCATCGAAACCGCCGTTGGCGGCAAATGGGGCTACCGCTGTACCGGTATGAGCTTTATTAACTTTGCCCGCGTGATGCTGGCAGCGCTGGAAGGTGGTCGCGATGCCACCAGCGGTAAAGTATTTCTGCCACAGGAAAAAGCGCTCTCAGCTGGTAACTTCAACAATTTCGACGAAGTGATGGATGCCTGGGATGCGCAGATTCGCTACTACACGCGTAAATCTATCGAAATTGAGTATGTTGTCGACACCATGCTGGAAGAGAACGTACACGATATTCTGTGCTCTGCGCTGGTAGATGACTGTATTGAACGCGCGAAAAGCATTAAGCAAGGCGGCGCGAAATACGACTGGGTATCGGGTTTGCAGGTGGGTATTGCCAACCTCGGCAATAGCCTGGCTGCGGTGAAGAAACTGGTCTTTGAACAAGGCGCTATCGGTCAGCAGAAACTGGCCGCCGCGCTGGCCGCCGATTTTGACGGTCTGAGCCACGAACAATTACGCCAGCGGCTGATCAACGGCGCACCGAAATACGGCAACGATGACGATAGCGTTGATACGCTGCTGGCCCGCGCTTATCAGACCTATATCAATGAGTTGAAACAGTATCATAATCCGCGTTACGGACGTGGCCCGGTTGGCGGCAATTACTACGCGGGTACCTCGTCTATCTCCGCAAACGTACCGTTTGGCGCGGCAACGATGGCCACACCGGATGGTCGTAAGGCGCATACTCCACTGGCAGAAGGCGCAAGCCCGGCTTCCGGAACGGACCATCTCGGCCCAACAGCGGTAATTGGCTCGGTGGGTAAACTGCCGACCGGTTCAATCCTCGGCGGCGTGTTGTTAAACCAGAAGCTGAACCCGGCCACGCTGGAGAATGAATCCGATAAGCAAAAGCTGATGATCCTGCTGCGTACCTTCTTTGAAGAGCACAAAGGCTGGCATATTCAGTACAACATTGTCTCCCGTGAAACGCTGCTGGAAGCCAAAAAGCACCCGGATCAGTATCGTGACCTGGTGGTCCGTGTAGCAGGTTATTCGGCCTTCTTCACCGCGCTGTCTCCAGATGCGCAGGACGATATCATCGCACGTACTGAACATATGCTGTAATCCCCCTTACCCGGCGGCATTTCGCTTGCCGGGTATTCTTCTTTCGAATGAAATAAATTTGTGCTTTAGCTCACATTGTTATTAAAATGTTTCTGGTCGCAGTTATGAGCCAGGAGCAAGTATGACCATCAAAGTTATCGTCACCGATATGGACGGAACTTTTCTCGACGACGCCAAAAAATACGATCATGCACGTTTTATGGCGCAGTATCAGGAACTAAAAAAACGGGATATTGAATTTGTCGTGGCCAGCGGCAATCAGTATTACCAACTGATCTCCTTTTTCCCGGAACTCAAAGATGAGATCTCTTTTGTTGCCGAGAACGGGGCGTTAGTCTTTGAACATGGCAAACAGCTGTTTCACGGTGAGCTGACCCGCCACGAATCCCGCATTGTCATTGGCGAACTGCTCAAAGATACGCATCTCAACTTTGTGGCTTGTGGCCTGCAAAGCGCCTACGTTAGCGAAAATGCCCCCGAGTCCTTTGTCGCATTGATGTCAAAACACTACCATCGCCTGAAACCCGTGAAGGATTATCAGGACATCGATGATGTGCTGTTCAAGTTCTCGCTGAATTTACCGGATCAACAAATCCCATTAGTGATCGATCACCTTCATTCTGCCCTTGACGGTATAATGAAGCCCGTCACCAGCGGCTTTGGGTTTATCGACCTGATCATTCCAGGTTTGCATAAAGCCAACGGAATCAGCCGTCTGCTAAAGCGCTGGAACCTGTCCCCGCAAAACGTGGTCGCCATTGGCGATAGCGGCAATGACGCAGAAATGCTGAAAATGGCGCGCTACTCTTTCGCCATGGCCAACGCGGCAGAGAGTATCAAATCGATTGCCCGCTATCAGACCGACGACAATAACCATCAGGGCGCGCTGAACGTGATTCAGGCGGTGCTGGATAACACTTCCCCTTTTAATTGCTAATCCTGCCCAACCGGGGTATCCCCTTGCCCCGGTTTCCACGCTTTAACATGTTTCTCACACCATCAAATTTTAAACTTGCGTTAACTAAATTTTAACTTATATTATCACCTGTAAGTTAAACAAGTTTCGAATGAAAGTTAATGCGAGGTGGATATGGCTTTTACTTTTACCAGCGACACGTTGCCCACCGATCACAAAGCGGCAATCCGGCAGATGAAAAAGCAATTGCGTGAACAGCTTGGAGATGTTCAGTTGATTTTCAATCAGTTGAGCGAGGCCATTGCCAATCGCGTGGCGGAAATCAACGACCTCAAAGCGCAAGGCTCTCCGGTATGGCCTGTGTTGTCCTATGCGGATATCAAGGCGGGTCGCGTGAGTACTGAGCAGCGTGAAGAAATTAAGCGTCGCGGATGCGCGGTCATTAAAGGCCATTTCTCTCGCGAACAAGCCCTCGATTGGGATAGGTCAATGCTGGACTATCTGGACCGCAACCATTTTGACGACGTTTACCAAGGACCGGGTGATAATTTCTTTGGTACCCTGAGCGCATCGCGGCCTGAAATCTACCCCATCTACTGGTCCCAGGCGCAGATGCAGGCCCGTCAGAGTGAAGAAATGGCAAATGCGCAGTCATTTCTCAACCGTCTTTGGACATTTGCAGGCGAAGGTAAGCAATGGTTTAACCCGGATGTCAGCGTTATCTACCCCGACCGCATACGCCGTCGTCCACCGGGAACAACGTCCAAAGGGCTGGGCGCGCATACGGATTCCGGCGCGCTGGAACGCTGGCTTCTGCCGGCATATCAGCAGGTCTTTGCTAATGTTTTCAATGGTAAGCTGGAAGATTACGACCCGTGGCAGGCCGCGCATCGCACTGAAGTAGAAGAGTACACGGTGGATAACACCACCAAATGTTCAGTATTCCGTACCTTCCAGGGCTGGACTGCACTCTCCGATATGCTGCCAGGTCAGGGGTTGTTGCACGTGGTCCCTATCCCTGAAGCGATGGCCTGGGTACTGTTACGTCCATTGCTTGACGATGTGCCGGAAGATGAACTTTGCGGCGTTGCGCCCGGCAGAGTTCTGCCGATTTCTGCGCAATGGCATCCGCTGCTGATTGAAGCGTTAACCAGCATTCCGCAACTGGACGCCGGAGACTCCGTCTGGTGGCATTGCGATGTGATCCACTCCGTCGCGCCGGTAGAAAATCAGCAGGGTTGGGGCAACGTGATGTACATCCCTGCCGCACCGATGTGCGAAAAGAATCTGGCCTACGCCCATAAAGTGAAGGCCGCGCTGGAAAAAGGCGTATCGCCAGGTGATTTCCCACGCGAGGATTATGAAACTGACTGGGAAGGACGCTTCACGCTGGATGATTTGAATATCCACGGCAAGCGTGCGCTGGGGATTATTTAATCTATAACTTACACAAGTTTCCCTAAGTATTTCGCGTTACAGGAAGGCGGCCAGCCTGTAAATCCCCGCAAGCTTACACAAGTAAGTGACCGGGGTGTACAGGTGCAGCCAACACACCTGTAACACGAAAGACGACGGGAAAATTATTCGACGCCCTTGCTACGCAGGTAATCTTCGTAGTTACCGGTGAAGTCGATTACGCGTTCCGGCGTAATTTCAATCACGCGGGTTGCCAACGAACTGACGAACTCACGGTCGTGAGAAACGAAGATCAGCGTGCCCTGGTACATTTCCAGCGCCATGTTCAGCGATTCGATAGATTCCATATCCAGGTGGTTGGTCGGTTCATCCATTACCAGGATATTCGGCTTCTGCATCATCAGCTTACCGAACAGCATGCGTCCTTTTTCACCACCGGACAGCACTTTAGCAGGTTTCTTGATATCGTCCTGGCTGAACAGCAAGCGACCAAGGAAGCTACGTACTACCTGCTCATCGTCGCCTTCCTGTTTCCACTGACTCATCCACTCGAAGACCGTCAGATCGTTTTCGAATTCGTACTCGTGATCCTGCGCGTAGTAACCAACCTGGGCGTTTTCAGACCATTTCACAGTACCGTTATCCGGCTGTAATTCGCCGACCAGCGTTTTCAGCATGGTTGATTTACCCACGCCGTTGGCACCCAGAATGGCAATTTTCTCACC
The DNA here is from genome assembly GCF_002075345.1 of Citrobacter braakii. GTDB lineage: Bacteria > Pseudomonadota > Gammaproteobacteria > Enterobacterales > Enterobacteriaceae > Citrobacter > Citrobacter braakii. Next base: position 479,970 of record NZ_NAEW01000003.1, on the reverse strand, counting down.
GACTTCCAGCAGCAGGTTAAAGTTTTTAAACAACGGACCTTCATCAAAACCTTTCGTCAGCGCTTCCACTTCAAGCGCGTTACGGAACAGTTTCTTATCCTGTTCGAAGCGGATGAACGGGTTCTGACGGCTGGACGCCTTCACTTCGTCAAGCTTGATCTTATCAATCTGACGCGCACGAGAAGTCGCCTGACGAGATTTAGATGCGTTGGCGCTAAAGCGGCTGACGAAGGATTGCAGATCGGCAATCTGCGCTTTCTTCTTGGCGTTATCGGCCAGCAGACGTTCACGCGCCTGAGTTGCCGCCGTCATATATTCGTCGTAGTTACCCGGATAAACACGCAGTTCGCCGTAGTCCAGATCCGCCATGTGCGTACAGACCATGTTCAGGAAGTGACGGTCGTGCGAAATGATGATCATGGTGCTGTCACGCTCGTTCAGCGTCTGCTCCAGCCAGCGGATGGTGTCGATATCCAGGTTGTTCGTTGGTTCGTCAAGCAGCAGAATATCCGGGTTAGAGAACAGCGCCTGTGCCAGAAGCACACGCAGCTTCCAGCCGGGGGCGACTTCGCTCATCGGGCCGTAATGCTGTTCTACCGGAATACCTACGCCCAGCAGCAGTTCACCCGCGCGCGCTTCCGCAGAGTAGCCGTCCATTTCGCCATACTGAACTTCAAGGTCAGCAACTTTATAGCCGTCTTCTTCGCTCATTTCGGCCAGGGCGTAAATGCGATCGCGCTCCTGCTTTACTTCCCACAGTTCACCGTGACCCATGATCACGGTGTCAAGCACGGTGAACTCTTCAAAGGCGAACTGATCCTGACGCAGCTTACCAATGCGCTCGTTCGGATCGAGGGAAACGTTGCCCAGCGTCGGTTCGAGGTCGCCGCCGAGAATTTTCATAAAAGTGGATTTACCGCTACCGTTCGCGCCAATCAGGCCGTAACGGTTGCCGCCGCCAAATTTGACGGAAATATTTTCAAACAGCGGCTTACTGCCGAACTGCATGGTGACGTTGCTGGAAACTAACACTGGCGTATCCTGAAAGAGAAAGAAATATGTGACTAACCGCTTATTATGCCATAAGTCTGCAATAAGATCGCGCCTTGATGCTGAAGGGATAAAGTGAAAGCAAAAGGAAAAAAATGTGATTTAGTACACATCCGAATTCCTTGTTGCTCAGATTGCACATATAATGCGTGCCCAACACTACATAAATCTCAACCCACTAGCCTGCCTGGCACTGAATCTCGCATACATGAACATGAATATGAAATTAACAACGCTTTTCGCGGCGGCACTCGCAATAGTTGGTTTTTGTAACACCGCTTCTGCCGTCACGTACCCGCTGCCTACCGATGGCAGCCGTTTGATCGGCCAAAACCAGGTCATCACTATTCCTGAAGGCAACACCCAACCGCTGGAGTATTTTGCGGCGGAGTATCAGATGGGTCTGTCTAATATGCTGGAAGCCAACCCGGGCGTGGATACCTTCCTGCCGAAGGGCGGCACCGTACTGAACATACCTCAGCAATTGATCCTGCCGGATACCGTGCATGAAGGTATTGTTATTAACAGCGCTGAAATGCGTCTGTACTACTACCCGAAAGGCACCAACACCGTTATTGTTCTGCCGATCGGTATTGGCCAGTTGGGCAAAGACACGCCAATCAACTGGACCACCAAAGTAGAACGTAAAAAAGCGGGCCCAACCTGGACGCCAACGGCAAAAATGCATGCGGAATACCGCGCTGCGGGCGAACCGCTGCCAGCTGTTGTTCCGGCAGGTCCGGATAACCCGATGGGCCTGTACGCGCTGTATATCGGTCGCCTGTACGCCATCCACGGCACCAATGCTAACTTCGGCGTCGGCTTACGCGTCAGCCACGGTTGCGTGCGTCTGCGTAACGACGACATCAAATTCCTGTTTGAAAATGTGCCGGTCGGCACCCGCGTACAGTTTATCGATGAGCCGGTAAAAGCCACGACTGAACCAGACGGCAGCCGTTACATCGAGGTACACAATCCACTGTCTACCACTGAAGCACAGTTCGAAGGCGGGGAAATCGTACCGATTACGCTGAACAAGAGCATTACCAGCATCACCGGTCAGTCTGACGTCGATCAGGCCGTCGTTGAGCAGGCGGTACAGAACCGTTCAGGTATGCCGGTTCGTCTGAACTAAGCATCAAAACTGTCATTTCGCCTTATCGGGCCTACTTAACCTGTAGGCCCGATAAGCGCCAGCCCTATCGGGCACAATCCTCACATCACCTGCAATAAACCATACCCTACCAGCGCCGCCCATATCAGCATCGGCACCGAATACCAATGAAAACGCCACCAGATCCGTCGATCGTTTGCCATCCGTAAAGCAATAAGATTCGCCAGCGATCCCGGCAACAACCCAAAACCGCCCACATTGACCGCCCAGGCCAGCAGCAGCGTTGGTGGGACGTAGTTCAGCAGCAAAATCGTGCTGGGAACATTACTGATAAACTGCGACAGGCCAATGGCCGTCAACCAAAGCCCCGGCGCTGAAAGCGTGCCAATCTGGTGGGTAATCTCCTGCAAGGCCGGGAGTTGCGTCAGCAAGTGCACATCAATGAACATCGCCATAAACACCAACAGCAGCGTCCAATCCACGCTGAGGATCACGCGGCGAGCCAGCACCATGAATCCTGCCGCAACGATCGCCAGGCCCCACAGCTCTTGTTTTAACTCCAGTGCCGCCAGGAAAATGATATACAGCCCCAGACAGCTCCACACCAGGCGTGGTTGCCAGTCAGGCGCGCGCGTACCGGTATGATAATGCAAATCTTTATACGGGAAACTGAACCAGCACAGCGCCACCAATGTCAGCATCATGGCCCCCGCAAGCGGCGCCATCTGCCAGGTAAACGCGGTAAACGATAAGCCGGAGCGTCCCCACATCAGAATGTTTTGCGGATTACCTATTGGCGTGAGCAACGAACCGGCGTTTACCGCCAGCGCCTCAAAGATAATCAGGCGATTTACAGGAATGGCGCACAATTTTTTCAGGGTGATCGTCAGCGGAACAACAATAAACAGCGCAACATCGTTGGTCAGAAACGTCGACAGCAGCGCCGCCGCCAGCACCATAAATATCGCCAATTGACGTTCAGTGTTGAAGCGCCGGATCATCTTGCGCCCTAACACATCGAAGTAACCGCTTAGCTCCACGCCTTTGGTCAGTAACATCAGGCCGCTAAGTGTAATGATCGTGTGCCAGTCTATCGCCCCCGGCCACGACCGTGGCGTAAACGGCACGAACAGGCTCAGTACAACCCCGACGATGATTAACAGCTGAAAAAAGCGATCGCGCTGTAAGGCGCGTAGTAAAGGAAAACTCATTCAGAGCCTGTGCCTTGCTGTTGCGTAAACCGGCTAAAAGCCTCCAGCGTTTCCTTACTGACGTGATGCTCCATTCCCTCCGCGTCGCGACGGGCAATTTCCGGGCTGATACCTAACATCAGCAGGAAATTCTCCACAATCTGGTGACGCTCCCGACTCTCCTGAGCCAGTCGTTCACCTTCTGCGGTTAAAAACACGCCCCGCCAGGGGATCATTTCAATCAACCCAACTGAAGCAAGACGCTTAAGCATTTTAGCAACCGTCGGCTGGGAAACCCCAAGCCGTGCGGCCATATCTACCTGGCGCGCTTCACCCACCTCAATAATGAGATCGGAAATCAGCTCTACGTAGTCATCAATCAGCTCACGGCGATGTGCCTCCCGGACCTGACGAAATCCTTCAACGTGTTCTTCGACATTCACCAATTGCGTCACTTTTTTTGTTGTTGGCATACCTGCGCGACGACTCATTCTGCTTCCTCGTTACTGTGACGCGTTAACGGCATCTGATTAGAGAACGCTCATTGTAAACCAGAGTTGCGTGGGCACAAAAAATTAACGTTTTAGCAATAGCTATATAATATAGCCTGTGCTATATCTGTATATAATAAAGACATCCCTCAAGGACTGATGGGATCGTGAAGTCAGGAGGTTTATATGAATGAATTTAAGAGGTGTATACGCGTGTTTAGCCACTCTCCCTTTAAAGTACGGTTAATGCTGATCTCTATGCTGTGCGACATGATTAACAGCAAACCAGAGCAGGATAAACCTGCAGATAAATAATGCGGCGTCGCGGTACGCCGCTTCATTTTCCTGCCGTAACTCGGATACGGTGATCGTTTTCGTGCCAATAACCCTTCTTTTTGTCAGTTTTGCCACGCCCCTCGCAAAACAATTTCTTAGTAGTAGTTGACCTTCTCTTGCACACACTCTATCTTTTCGCAGCCCTGCATATATTGCGGCTCGCGGATGCGGACCCTATCCCCCTTCTCGCTCTCTCAGGCAGGCAATGACCCTTAGCGCCAGGGTAAGCACATGGCGTTTTTGTAACAGTGGCATATGAATTTAACCCTCAAAGATTCAATCATTGCTCGTAGCCGGGCGATTAGTCCGTGGACTGGCCTCTATTTCTTACAGTCTCTGCTGATCAACCTTGCGCTGGGCTATCCGCTTAGCCTGCTCTATAGCGTTGCTTTCACCTGTATATTGATGCTGCTGTGGCGCAGCGCGCCGCGTGCGCAGAAAGTGCTGATTGGCATTTGCTCGCTGGTAGCGGCAATGTACTTCCCGTTTGGCCAGGCTTACGGTTCGCCGAACTTCAATACCTTGCTGGCGCTGCACTCAACCAATATGGAAGAGTCTACTGAAATCCTGACCATCTTCCCCTGGTACAGTTATCTGGTTGGGGTGTTTATTTTCGCCCTCGGTGTTATCGCCGTACGCCGTAAAAAAGAGGTGCAGCAGCGTAGCTGGAATAAGTTCGACAGCATTTGTTTGCTGTTCAGCGTTGTCGCGTTTTTTGTTACACCGGTGCAAAACCTGGCCTGGGGCGGCGTGTTCAAGCTGAAAGACACCGGCTATCCGGTTTTCCGCTTTGCCAAGGACGTTATCGTTAATAACAACGAAGTGCTCGACGAACAAGAGCGTATGGCGAAGCTGGCGAGCGTGAAAGACAGCTGGACGGTAACCGCCGTGAAGCCGAAGTATCATACCTACGTGGTGGTCATCGGCGAAAGCGCCCGCCGCGATGCGTTAGGTGCTTTTGGCGGTCACTGGGATAACACCCCGTTTGCCAGTTCCGTTAACGGCTACATCTTCGCGGATTACATCGCGGCAAGCGGTTCGACACAAAAATCACTCGGCCTGACGCTAAATCGGGTGGTCGACAATAAACCCCAGTTCCAGGATAACTTTGTCACTCTGGCCAACCGCGCGGGATTCCAGACGTGGTGGTTCTCCAATCAGGGACAGATTGGTGAATACGATACGGCCATCGCCAGCATTGCGAAGCGAGCTGATGAAGTTCAGTTCCTCAAAAGCGGTGATTTCGAAGCGGATAAAAATACCCGTGACGAAGCGTTGTTGAAGATGACCGCCCAGGTGCTGGCAACCGAGCGCACTCAGCCACAGCTTATCGTGCTGCATTTAATGGGCTCGCATCCGCAGGCCTGCGACCGTACGCAGGGTAAATACGAGACTTTCGTCCAGTCGAAAGAGACATCTTGCTATCTGTACACCATGACGCAGACGGATGACCTGCTGCGCCAGCTTTACGATCAGTTACGTAACAGCGGTAACAGCTTCTCGATGGTCTATTTCTCCGATCATGGCCTCGCGTTTAAAGAGCGGGGGAAAGAGGTGCAGTACCTGGCGCATGACGATCAGTTCCAGCAGAATTTCCAGGTACCATTTATGGTGCTGTCGAGCGATGATAAAGCGCACCGGGTGATTAAAGCCCGTCGCTCCGCCAATGATTTCCTCAGCTTTTTCTCGCAGTGGACGGGGATAAGCGCGAAGGAAATCACCAACAGCTATCGCTTTATTTCAGAGAAAAAGGCTGGCCCGGTGTATATCACCAACTTCAAATTGCAGAAGGTGGACTACAACCATCTGGGTACCGACATCTTTGAGACCAAATCTCGTTAATCTCTGAGTTGCGCACAAAAAAAATCCGCCCCGAGAGGCGGATTTTTTGTATCACCGAAGTGATTAGAAGCGGTAACCCACGCCAGCGATCCAGGTGCCAACGTCAACGCTACGAATACGGCTCTGCTCGTAGGAGAAGTCCAGAGCAACGTTTTCGATCGGGTTGAACTGCAGACCAGCACCGTAAGAGAAACCGTAGTCACTGGTGGTGTGGTTATCAGCCGGGGATGCTGCGTTCTGGAATTTACCGTAGCCAACACCCACTACACCGTAGATGCTTGCCCAGTCGTTCAGACGGTAAGCCGGACCAGCAGTGATGCCGTAGTACTGGGTTTTGTTGTAGTCGCCAGACGCATCGGTACGATCTTTTTCAGTGTAAGTGAAGGAACCGATAACACCCAGCGGGTTGCTGTCCTGCTCGTAGCGATACTTCAGGTTAAAACCGTTCATTTTGTTCGCTGCGCCCTGAGCATCGCTCTGAGCGTAACCACCGGTAACGGTAGAAGTCGCAGCTACAGCAGTACCTGCGGAGAAAGCCAGAACAGCGGCCAGTGCTGAAAGACATGCAATTTTTTTCATAACCACCTCAAATGTGCTTCAAGTAAATCCTAAGTTTTAAATATACCAAAAATTGATGGGAAACTCTTTGCGATTCGCGATGTCTAACGGGGTCTTTCATGTAACAGAACGTTTCAGAAACCCGCTATCTCTTTCAATTAACATCACTTTTCTAACCTAAAATGCCATTATTGCGCGCACAATATGGCACATTCATCCAGAATATTCCTAATCACACAGATTATTAATCCATCACTTTCATGCCATTGTACGGAACTGAGCAATTTTTTTTTCAACGAATACTCAACCAGCGGTGCGTATTTCCATTACACTCGCTGTTTTACTTTTCTATACATCACGTCATCCGTGTCGTAGCAAATTTGCAACGTCACGCAGATGAAGGCGTGTAATTATCATTTGACAGGAGAAAGGATGCCGGGGTCGTCACGTAAAGCGCCAGTCTGGTTGCCTATTTTGGTTTTGCTTATTGCTATGTCCTCCATTCAAAGCGGAGCATCTCTGGCAAAATCGCTATTCCCACTCGTCGGTGCGCCGGGCGTTACCGCATTGCGCCTTGCGCTGGGCACCCTCATCCTTATTGCCTTCTTTAAACCCTGGCGTTTGCGATTCGCCAAAGAACAACGCCTGCCGCTGCTGTTTTATGGTCTGTCTCTGGGCGGGATGAACTATCTCTTCTATCTGTCAATCCAGACCGTCCCGCTGGGAATTGCCGTAGCGCTGGAGTTCACCGGCCCGCTCGCGGTAGCACTGTTTTCATCCCGACGTCCGGTGGATTTCATTTGGGTTGCACTGGCTGTACTCGGGCTTTGGTTCCTGCTGCCGTTAGGTCAGGACGTTTCTCACGTGGATTTAACCGGTGCTGCGTTGGCGCTGGGCGCTGGCGCCTGCTGGGCAATCTATATTCTTACCGGGCAGCGTGCCGGCGCGGAACATGGTCCGGCGACCGTTGCGGTAGGGTCATTAATTGCGGCGCTGATTTTTGTACCCATCGGCGCGCTCCAGGCTGGGGATGCCTTGTGGCACTGGTCCATTCTGCCGTTAGGCCTGGCCATTGCGGTCCTCTCCACTGCGCTTCCCTACTCGCTGGAGATGATTGCGTTGACGCGGCTGCCAACACGCACTTTTGGTACTCTGATGAGTATGGAACCTGCACTGGCTGCGGTTTCAGGAATGATCTTCCTCGGTGAAACGCTGACGCTTGTCCAGACGCTCGCTCTGGGCGCCATTATTGTCGCATCAATGGGTTCGACGCTCACTATTCGCAAAGAGCCACAAATTAAGCAAGTTGATGTGAATTAACTACTTAATATTCTGCATGGTTTGCATAATCATGCAGAATATTCAATTGTAAATCTGCGTGATAATTATTCTAATAAATATAATTTTCTCATCTGCATATTTCTTGAAATTTTTACATTAACATAAAAATAACACACCTCCATTAATAACTATCATATCTATATGATTTTATTAGTTATTTCATATGCACCCCTCTCTTCACTATTAAAGTGATAGGTAACACCAGAAAAATAAATCCAAAATTCACGCTATACTTATTCCCGTTGAAGAGCTGGGACATAATTATCAAGAGGATATGAAAATATGAGTACCGCAAAACTGGTAAAAACAAAAGCATCTGCCCTCCTTTATACCCGCAACGATGTAACAGATAGCGAAAAGAAAGCGACCGTAGAGCTGCTGAATCAGCAAGTGATCCAGTTCATCGACCTGTCTTTGATCACCAAACAGGCTCACTGGAACATGCGCGGCGCGAACTTCATTGCTGTGCATGAAATGCTCGATGGCTTCCGTACTGCCCTGACCGACCACCTCGATACCATGGCTGAGCGCGCCGTACAGTTAGGCGGTGTGGCATTGGGTACCACCCAGGTTATTAACAGCAAAACGCCTCTGAAAAGCTATCCGCTGGATATCCATAGCGTACAGGACCACTTAAAAGAGCTGGCCGATCGTTATGCCGTCGTCGCTAACAGCGTCCGTAAAGCCATTAGCGAAGCAAAAGACGAAGATACAGCAGATATCTTCACCGCCGCTTCACGCGACCTCGACAAATTCCTGTGGTTTATCGAAGCCAACATTGAATAACAGCAGACATAAGAATTACCTATATAACCCTCGCCCTGGCGGGGGTTTTGCACATCTATGGTGCATGACATTGATCGTTCGTCACTCCAAAGTAAATTATTTGTAATAATCACTTCACACAATCGTTAACGAAAGATTGTTTTATCAACAATTTTTACGCTAAATAGTCATACCGTTTGCACTGTGTCAGGTACGCACCAAATGAGTGCCCCAAAACAGTGCAGATTGCCCACTTTGCCCTACTTATTGTGCAGAGAAACGAGACACCCTCTTGTTAAAACAATGAGTTGCAAAACTGGCACGATTTTTTCATTAAGCCATATGTTCTCGCAGGGGATCGCCCCGTGGATATAAAAGGAAATCCTATGAAGTCTGTATTAAAAGTCTCACTGGCTGCACTTACCCTGGCTTTTGCGGTGTCCTCCCATGCCGCAGATAAGAAACTGGTTGTCGCAACCGACACCGCATTTGTACCGTTCGAATTCAAACAGGGTGACAAATACGTTGGTTTTGATGTGGATCTGTGGGCTGCCGTGGCCAAAGAACTGAAGCTGGATTATGAACTGAAACCAATGGATTTCAGCGGCATCATCCCGGCTCTGCAAACCAAGAATATCGACCTGGCGCTGGCGGGTATCACCATCACTGATGAGCGTAAAAAAGCGATCGACTTCTCTGACGGCTACTACAAAAGCGGTCTGTTAGTGATGGTCAAAGCGAATAATAACGACGTGAAAAGCGTGAAAGATCTGGATGGTAAAGTCGTCGCTGTGAAGAGCGGCACGGGTTCCGTTGATTATGCGAAAGCTAACATCAAAACCAAAGATCTGCGTCAGTTCCCGAATATCGATAACGCATATATGGAACTGGGCACCAACCGCGCAGACGCCGTGCTGCACGACACGCCAAACATTCTTTACTTCATCAAAACCGCTGGCAACGGTCAGTTCAAAGCTGTAGGCGAATCCCTGGAAGCCCAGCAGTACGGTATCGCCTTCCCGAAAGGCAGCGATGAACTGCGTGAGAAAGTGAACGGCGCGCTGAAAACGCTGAAAGAGAACGGCACATACAACGAAATCTACAAAAAATGGTTCGGTACCGAACCTAAATAACAAGAACGTTCTGTAACGCCCGGTAGCGCCAGCGCCGCCGGGCCTGCAATTTTGAGTCATCGCGTAATGGCTCATTACTTTTCTCACCACGGTAACAGGAACGAAATATGCAGTTTGACTGGAGTGCCATCTGGCCCGCCATCCCGCTTTTGATTGAAGGCGCCAAAATGACCCTGTGGATCTCGGTCCTCGGTCTGGCAGGCGGTCTGATAATCGGGCTTGCAGCAGGGTTTGCGCGTACTTTCGGCGGTTGGATAGCCAACCACGTAGCGCTGGTGTTTATCGAAGTCATTCGCGGTACGCCAATCGTTGTGCAGGTGATGTTTATTTACTTTGCCCTGCCAATGGCATTTAACGATTTACGCATTGATCCCTTTAGCGCCGCCGTTGTCACCATCATGATCAACTCCGGCGCCTATATTGCGGAAATCACCCGCGGCGCGGTGCTCTCAATCCATAAAGGATTCAGCGAAGCCGGACTGGCGCTTGGGCTTTCACGTACAGAGACTATCCGCCACGTTATTTTACCTCTCGCGCTGCGTCGTATGCTGCCACCGCTGGGCAACCAGTGGATCATCAGCATTAAAGATACCTCGCTGTTTATTGTCATTGGCGTCGCTGAACTGACCCGTCAGGGCCAGGAAATCATTGCCGGTAACTTCCGCGCACTGGAAATCTGGAGCGCCGTTGCGGTGTTCTATCTGATCATTACGCTGGTGCTGAGCTTCATTCTGCGTCGTCTGGAAAGAAGGATGAAAATCCTGTGATTGAATTTAAAAACGTTTCTAAGCACTTTGGCCCAACCCAGGTGCTGCACAATATTGACCTGAACATTCAGCAGGGCGAAGTGGTGGTAATTATCGGGCCATCCGGGTCCGGCAAATCAACCCTGCTGCGCTGCATTAACAAACTGGAAGAGATAACCTCTGGCGATCTGATCGTCGACGGTCTGAAAGTAAACGATCCAAAGGTAGACGAGCGGTTAATCCGCCAGGAAGCCGGGATGGTGTTTCAGCAGTTCTACCTGTTCCCGCATCTGACGGCGCTGGAAAACGTCATGTTCGGACCGCAGCGCGTACGCGGGGCGAATAAAGAACAGGCCGAGAAACTGGCTAAAGAGCTGCTGGCGAAAGTAGGTCTGGCCGAGCGTGCGCATCACTACCCTTCTGAGCTGTCTGGCGGTCAACAGCAGCGTGTGGCGATCGCCCGTGCGCTGGCGGTGAAGCCGAAAATGATGCTGTTTGATGAGCCAACCTCAGCGCTGGACCCTGAACTGCGCCACGAAGTTCTGAAAGTTATGCAGGATCTGGCGGAGGAAGGGATGACCATGGTGATTGTGACCCACGAAATCGGCTTTGCCGAAAAAGTAGCTTCACGCCTGATTTTCATCGATAAGGGACGTATTGCCGAAGACGGTAATCCGCAGGCCCTGATTGAAAATCCGCCCAGCCAACGTTTACAGGAATTCTTGCAGCACGTTTCCTGATAGCTCTCCCTCCCTTCGCCTGAAGGGAGGTTTTTCACCAGAATCCTCTCATTTCATTTCTCCCCCGCCCTGACATCTATACTTATCCTTTTGAATTTATTTTCTCATGGGAGGAGTCATGCGCTGGATCCTGTTCATCTTTGTTTGTCTGGTGAGTCTCCCGACTCAGGCGGTGATGATACCTGGCGTCACTACGCCAACGTCAACCAACGCGCAAACCGCGCCGGCGAAAGAGCCGGATGTTGAACAGAAGAAAGCGGCCTACGGCGCACTGGCTGATGTGCTGGAAAATGACGCCTCGCGCCAGGAACTGATCGGTCAGTTACGCAAAGTGGCGACAGCGCCCCCTGCCGAACCGGTGCCAACCATTGTTCCGCCCACGTTAACGGAAGAAAAAACGGTGCTGGAAAACGTCACGGATGTCACCCGCCACTACGGTGAGGCGCTCTCCAGCCGCTTTGCTCAGCTTTACCGCAATATTACCGATGCACCACACAAGACCTTCAACCCGCAAACGTTCACCAATGCCCTGACCCATTTTTTAATGCTGGCGGCGTCAGTGTTCGGTTTTTTCTGGCTGCTTCGCCTGTGCGCGCTGCCGCTGTATCGCAAAATGGGGCAATGGGCACGACGGAAAAACCGCAAACGCAGCAACTGGCTCCAGCTTCCGGCAATGATCGTCGGCGCATTCATTATCGATTTGCTTCTGCTGGCGCTGACTTTGTTTGTCGGGCAGATACTGAGCGACAGAATGAACGCCGGTAGCCGCACTATCGCCTTTCAGCAAAGCCTGTTTCTTAATGCCTTTGCGCTAATTGAGTTCTTCAAAGCCATTCTACGCCTGATATTTTGCCCAACGGTGGCCGAACTGCGCCCGTTTAACATTCAGGATGCCGGTGCGCGCTACTGGAATCGCCGTTTAAGTTCATTGAGCAGCCTGATTGGATACGGACTTATCGTTGCCGTTCCCATTATCTCGAATCAGGTCAACGTGCAGGTCGGCGCGATGGCAAACGTCATCATCATGCTGTGTATCACGCTATGGGCGCTGTACCTGATTTTCAGAAACAAGAAAGAGATAACGCAGCATTTGCTGAATCTGGCGGAAAGATCGTTAGCGTTTTTCAGCCTGTTTATCCGCGCCTTTGCGCTGGTATGGCATTGGCTGGCCAGCGCCTACTTCATTGTGCTGTTTTTCTTCTCGCTGTTTGATCCGGGCAACAGCCTGAAATTCATGATGGGCGCTACGCTGCGCAGCCTGGTGATCATTGGAATCGCCGCTTTTGTTTCCGGCATGTTTTCCCGCTGGATAGCCAAAACTATTACCCTTTCTCCACACACCCAGCGCAGCTATCCGGAATTACAAAAACGGTTGAATGGCTGGCTGTCGACGGCGTTAAGCGTGGCCAGGATCCTGACGGTGTGCGTCGCGGTAATGCTGCTACTGAATGCCTGGGGATTGTTCGACTTCTGGAACTGGCTGCATTACGGCGCAGGAGAAAAAACGGTGGATATCCTGATCCGTATCGCACTGATTTTATTCTTCTCCGCCATCGGCTGGACGATCCTTGCCAGCCTGATTGAAAATCGTCTGGCTTCCGATATTCACGGCCGCCCGCTCCCCAGCGCCCGTACCCGCACCCTGCTGACGCTGTTTCGCAACGCGCTGGCGGTGATCATCAGCACGATCACCATCATGATTGTGCTATCCGAAATTGGCGTCAATATCGCGCCCTTACTGGCCGGGGCCGGGGCGCTGGGGCTGGCTATCTCTTTCGGCTCGCAAACGCTGGTAAAAGATATTATTACCGGGATCTTTATTCAGTTCGAAAATGGCATGAACACCGGCGACCTGGTGACCATCGGTCCACTCACCGGTACGGTTGAACGGATGTCCATCCGCTCTGTGGGCGTCCGTCAGGACACCGGGGCGTACCATATCATTCCCTGGTCATCGATAACGACCTTCGCCAACTTTGTGCGCGGGATTGGATCGGTCGTCGCCAATTACGACGTAGACCGCCATGAGGATGCAGATAAAGCGAATCAGGCGTTGAAAGACGCTGTGGCTGCGGTGATGGAACAGGACGATATTCGCGGGCTGATTATTGGCGAACCGTCGTTTGCCGGGATTGTGGGCTTAACCAATACGGCCTTCACGCTACGGGTCTCATTTACCACATTACCGCTGAAACAGTGGACGGTACGTTTCGCGCTCGACAGCCAGGTGAAGAAATACTTCGATCTGGCCAACGTACGCGCGCCGGTACAGACGTATCAGGTTTTGCCTGCGCCGGTGAATGGCCCTGCGTCGGCAGCAAGCGAACCGCTGCCGCCAACCGAGCCAACGCTTTAGCGTTTACGCGCCATAAAACGGCGACGCTGATCGTTATCCATAAAGGTCCAGGCAATAAAGCGACTCTGCTTTTGCCCCTGGGCCATCTCTTTCTTAACCACTTTCACCGCGCCCGCATCCGTTAACGCGTGGTACAGCGGTGGCAAATTCTCACCGCGCGAAACCAGCGTGGTGAACCACATCACCTGACGGCCAAAGGCCTGGCTTTCGGCGATCATTTTTTTGATGAACGCCACTTCACCGCCTTCACACCACAGCTCCTGCTGCTGCCCGCCAAAGTTCAGCGCATCATCTTTATCCTGCCCCAGATTACGACGTTTGCGCTCGCTTCCGGCGCGGGCTGAAGCCGCAGAATCATGGAATGGCGGGTTACACAATGTGGCTTCATATTGCTCATTCTTGTGAATGACACCGTTGAAGATTGCCGTAGCATCTTTCTGGCGACGCAGACGAATAGCACGAGTTAACCCCGGATTGGCATTTACGATCGCCTGAGCGCTGTTAAACGCTTCGCTACTGGTCTCACTACCGGTGAATCGCCAGCCATATTCATGCACGCCGATCAACGGATAAATACAGTTTGCCCCAACTCCCACGTCCAGCACGCTCGCATTTGCCGGAATGGTTCCGCTGGTTTCACCTAACAGGTCGGCCAGATGGTGAATGTAGTCAGCGCGACCAGGAACCGGCGGGCACAGAAAACCGTCTGGAATATCCCAGTTTTTCACCGCATAAAAATGCGCCAGCAGTGCTTTATTGAGCGCCTTCACTGCCTGCGGATTCGCAAAATCAACACTCTGCTCGCCGCCAGGCGTGAGGGTGAGAAATTGCGTCAACTCGGGTGTAACCTGGCATAAAGTCGCAAGATCATAACGGCCATTGTGGCGGTTGCGTGGGTGTAATCCCGGTTTCTGGGGGGGCATAGCATTCTCCTTTTAACAGCGGCGTAAGATACCCGCATAACGCCACGCGGTAAACACACAGCAAGGAAATTTGCTTTTTTTATACCTATTTGATGGCTTGCGGATTGTTCAAAAAACAGACAGCTCATCACCAGTTTTTTGCGGTAAATGTCATCCGCTGACGGCCTAAACTTATCAGGCACGACCTGTTGTTTCTCAGAGGATATCACCATGAAGAAATGCCTCACATTCCTTGCCGCTACCGTACTGACCGGCATGACATTTGCGTCCTTTGCTGCACAGCCCTACACCAGCCCTCAAACCGGCCAGCTACAAGCTTCCGGCACTGTTTTCGCTACCGGAGCTTCTAACCTGAGCGATCTCGAAGACAAGCTGGCAGAGAAAGCGAAAGAGCAAGGCGCAAAAGGCTTTGTCGTCAATTCTGCGGGCGGTAAAAACCAGATGTACGGCAGCGCAACTATCTATAAGTAGTCCCTCACCTTAGCCCAACTGCATTCACCCCGAATGCAGTTTGCTACCTACTGTTCACGTCGTTCACCGCTCAAATTGTAATCATCGTGTAGCAATTTTGAGTTCAATGTAAATAAATGTATTTATTTTTGAATTAATGAATGCTAAAACGTCGCACTGATTAGCAATGCTTATCAAAATCATTATCAATTACACGTTCACTCCCGCGAGGCCTGCAGGGTATAACATCCACAGAGATGTCCCTTCGCGCGAGTGAAACCGTCTACTCAAAAAATAATAAGTCACTCACTAACATGGATAAAAATCGCAATTTGCCTGCCAGTAGTTTTCATTCACTGACTTTTTTTGCTGGTCTGTGTATTGGCCTGTCTCCGGTAGCTCAGGCTGTCGCCGCGGGCGATCAAGATAAAAAACAAGAAGATACGCTGGTTGTTGAAGCGGCCAAACCTTCTCTATACGCCCCAACGCAGTCTGCCGACCCTAAGTTCTCCCGCCCGGTAGCGGATACAACCCGCACCATGACAGTGATTTCTGAGCAGGTGATTAAGGATCAAGGTGCAACCAATCTGACCGATGCGCTGAAAAACGTACCGGGTGTTGGCGCGTTTTTCGCCGGTGAGAACGGTAACTCCACTACCGGTGACGCGGTGTACATGCGTGGTGCGGATACCTCGAACAGTATTTATATCGACGGTATCCGAGATATTGGCAGCGTTACGCGCGACACTTTCAATACCGAACAGGTTGAAGTGATCAAAGGCCCCTCCGGCACCGACTATGGCCGTAGCGCGCCAACGGGCTCCATCAATATGATCAGCAAACAGCCGCGCACTGACTCAGGGATCGATGCCTCGGCCAGCGTCGGTAGCGCCTGGTTCCGCCGTGGTACGCTGGACATTAACCAGGTCATCGGCGAGACCACCGCTGCACGGTTAAACCTGATGGGTGAAAAAACGCATGATGCCGGTCGCGATAACGTTAAGAATGAACGTTATGGTGTGGCCCCCTCCCTCGCCTTTGGCTTAGGCACTGAGAACCGACTGTATCTGAACTATCTGCATGTCACCCAGCACAACACCCCGGATGGTGGTGTCCCCACCATCGGTCTGCCGGGATATTCCGCGCCTTCCGCGGGGACTGCTGCACTGAATCAGTCAGGAAAAGTGGATACGCATAACTTCTACGGTACCAACTCGGATTACGACGATTCAACGACCGATACCGCAACGATGCGTTTTGAACATGACCTGAACGACAGCACCACTATTCGCAACACCACCCGCTGGTCACGCATTAAGCAGGATTATCTGATGACGGCGGTGATGGGCGGCGCGACTAACATCACTCAACCCTCCAGCAGCGTCGACACCTGGACCTGGTCACGCCTGGCAAATACCAAAGATGTCAGCAATAAGATCCTGACCAACCAGACCAACCTGACCTCAAAATTTTACACGGGAGCCATCGGTCACGACATCAGCACCGGCGTGGAGCTAACGCGTGAAACGCAAACCAACTATGGTGTAAACCCGATCACCCCGCCGCCGGTAAATATCTATCACCCCAACAGCAATGTGAATATCGACGGATTGTCTCGTAACGGCGCTAATGCTAACGGGCAAACCGATACCTTCGGTGTATACGCCTTTGATACGCTACAGATTACCCGTGAGTTTGAACTAAACGGTGGTATTCGCCTCGACAATTACCGCACGGAATATGACAGCGCCACCGCTTGCGGCGCTTCTGGTCGCGGCGCGGTCGCGTGTCCGACAGGCGTGGCGAAAGGTTCTCCGGTCACCACCGTGGATACTGCCAAATCAGGCAATCTGGTGAACTGGAAAGCGGGCGCGCTGTATCACCTGACCGATAACGGTAACGTTTACATTAACTACGCCGTTTCTCAGCAACCGCCGGGCGGCAGCAACTTTGCCCTCGCTCAGGGCGGAAGCGGTAACAGTGCGAACCGTACCGATTTCAAACCGCAGAAAGCGAAAACCAGCGAGATCGGCACCAAATGGGAGGTGCTGGATAAGCGCCTGCTGTTAACTGCCGCGATTTTCCGTACGGATATTGAGAACGAAGTTGAGCAGAACGACGACGGCACATATTCCCAGTACGGGGAGAAGCGCGTTGAAGGTTACGAACTCTCGGTAGCAGGGAACATCACTCCCGCATGGCAGGTTATTGGGGGTTACACCCAGCAGCGCGCGGCGATCCACAGCGGCAAAAACGTTGCTCAGGATGGTTCTTCATCTCTGCCGTATACGCCAGAACATGCGTTCACGCTGTGGAACCAGTACCAGGCTACCGATAATATTTCCGTTGGCGCGGGCGCTCGCTACGTGGGCAGTATGCATCGCGGTTCCGACGGGGCCGTGGGTACGCCATCCTACACCGAAGGTTACTGGGTCGCCGACGCGAAACTGGGTTATCGCGTGAATCGCAATCTCGATTTCCAGTTGAACGTCTATAACCTGTTCGACACCGATTATGTATCCTCCATTAACAAGAGCGGATACCGTTACCATCCGGGTGAGCCAAGAACCTTCCTGATCACGGCAAATATGCATTTCTGATCTTTTACGTGGGGCGTAAGCCCCACTTTCAGGAGAAACACTGATGATGTATCACATTCCCGGCATTCTGTCGGCGCAGGATGTCGCCTGGTTTCGCGAACAACTGGACGCTGCCGACTGGGTTGATGGCCGCGCAACCACCGGCGCTCAGGGCGCGCAGGTTAAAAACAACCAGCAGGTGAATACGCAAAGTGAGCGTTACGGCGTTTTACAACAGGCGGTACAAAACGCGGTGAACAACAGCGCGTTATTCTTCGCCGCTGCATTACCGAAAACGCTCTCCACACCGCTGTTCAATCGCTACCAGGACAACGAGACCTACGGTTTTCACGTTGACGGCGCGGTGCGTAGTCATCCGGAAAACGGCTGGATGCGCACAGATCTTTCCGCCACCTTATTCCTGAGTAATCCTGACGATTATGAGGGAGGAGAGCTGCTGGTCAATGACACCTACGGCCAGCATGCGGTAAAACTTCCGGCAGGCGATCTGGTACTTTACCCTTCCAGCAGCCTGCACTGCGTTACGCCGGTGACCCGTGGGGTTCGGGTGGCATCCTTTATGTGGATCCAGTCGATGATCCGGGACGATAAAAATCGCGCCATGCTTTTTGAACTGGATAAAAACATCCAGTCCCTGAAGACACGTCATGGGGAGAGTAGCGAGATCCTGTCGCTTCTCAATCTCTACCATAACCTGCTGCGCGAATGGTCTGAAATCTGATACCGCTGACGCGTGGTCGTTTTTCAGCCATCACATTCGCTATACTTATTCTGTAGACATCAGCAGGAGGTAGGTATGGCATCCGGATGGGCAAATGACGACGCTGTTAACGAACAGATCAACAATACTATTGAAGATGCTGTTGCCCGCGCCCGCGGTGAGTTACCGACGGGGGAAAGTCTGTATGAATGCGAAGAATGTGGCAATCCAATCCCTCAGGCCAGACGGGAGGCCGTGCCCGGCGTACGCTTGTGCATCACATGCCAGCAGGATAAAGATTCACATAGCGCAGCATTTTCAGGATATAATCGCAGAGGTTCGAAAGACAGCCAGCTACGTTGACTTATCTTTACCGAAAGTTTCAGCGCATACGATTTCCTTTACGAGCACGCTTTTTTGCACTCTGTGTAGCAAAATGTGCCGTTGTCGGTTTCTCTGTAAAGCGCAATGACAAGAACTGTAAATCCCTCTTTCGAATTTATTAATATTCAATAAGTTATTTGTCATTCAATTTTTTTGATTGATGTCGTCAATTCTATTCGATTTTATCTCGCATAAAAAAACGTGATACTTCTCACATCGACGAAACAACGTCTTCTTAAAGAACACTGACTAACAGAACAAACCTGCGAGAAATTAATCATGAAAAATATCAAATTTGCTGTTGCCGCCATCGCTCTGTCTACCCTGTCATTTGGCGTTTTTGCTGCCGAGCCAGTTTCCTCTACTCAGGCGCAAAACATGAACAAAATTGGTGTGGTATCTGCTGACGGCGCCACCACGCTGGACGGCCTGGAAGCAAAACTGGCTGAAAAAGCGACTGCTGCTGGCGCAACGGGTTACAGCATCACTTCCGCTATCGGCAAAGACAAAATGAGCGGCACCGCGGTTATCTATAAATAACCGAAAGATTACCTGTACGACCCAATGCTCCAACCCTCATTGACCCTGTTTGTTACCCTTTGTTTGCCCGTCCGCCACTGGACGGGCTTTTTTTTGCTTAGTGTTCCAGTCGTTGACGGAATTCCTGCAACACGGCGTCTGGCATCCCTATGTGCAACGCCGCCTCGCAAATCGCCTGCCAGCTTCCGGCATCCAGCGGAATACCTTGCTCCAGCCGTTCTTCACGAGTATTCACCTCCCACTCCCCTGGCAACAGGATCGGGGCATCTTCAGCATGGGGGGACGCTTTCACCCACTTAGCAAATGCCGCGACCTGGTTGTCGCAGTCCGGCGCGCCAAACAGTTCCGGATTCATAATGATGGTCGTCATACAGTTAATGATGGCGTCCGCGCTGGTCTGCAGGCTCTCTTCATGTGTGGTTTTACCACCAGAAAGCGCTCCCCCCATAATTTCGCACATTGCCGCCAGCGCATAACCTTTGTGTTGGGCGAAGGTCAGCAACGACCCCAGCGGAGAGACCTGCATTACGGCAGGATCGGTTGTGGGTACCCCATTAGCATCAATCAGGCATCCCGGAGCCACCAGCTCGCCCTTGTGCCATGCCACACGGGTTTTGCCAAACGCGATGGCGCTGGTTGCATAGTCCAGCAACAACGGGAACGTATTTTTACGCGGGAACACCACGCAGAAGGGGTTGGTGCCAAATCGACTATTGCGGCCATGAAAAGGTGCGACCATCGGGATCCCTACCACATTCACAAAGTGCACCGAAACAAAACCCGCCGCCGCACATTGCTCCGCCCAGTAGCCAATGCGTCCAATATGGTGCGAATTATGTAATGCCACGGCAGCGATACCGTACTGGCGCGCTTTTTCGATCCCAAGCGTAATTGCCTCGTGGGCCGCCACCTGACCAAATGCGCAGTCGCCGTCAAGCGTAATCACCGCTCCCGCATCGTTGACCACTTTGGCATGGCGGTTGATCTGCAGGTGTCCCTGCGAAAATGAGCGAATATAGCTTGGGATCATGCCGATACCGTGGGAGTCGTGGCCGGCGAGGTTAGAGGCTATCAGATGATCGGCCACCAGCCGCGCCTCCAGTTCATTGCTTCCCATCTGGTGAAAAACGGCCTGGATAAAGGCGTGCAGCGTTGGCACATGGAAGCGATGTCCACTGTTCATTGTTATCTCCTGTTGTGTCGCGTGTTGATTGTGGTTCTTATTTTTCAACAAACTATGCTGCGCCACAGCGCTCAGGAGATCAATAAACGTGCAGAAATTTCACGTTGCCGGAAGGCGTGAAGCGACGGGCCAGGCAAATGACCCGTCGGGAGAAAGAAAAATCAGAAGCTTTGCTCGACGCGGTCAAGTCCTTCAGCCAGCGTCGCGGATTCACCGGTTGCTACCAGGCAGCAGGCCATCTGGATTTTCAGCGATGCCGGAACCGGCTCACTGCCCGCCAGACAACGCTCAATCCAGCGCGCGGTAGTTTCCGGGTCTTTAGCCACCGGCAGTGGGACCGGCTCATCGGGCATCTCGCTCTGCCGGTCCTGTAGCACTCGCACGCCGGACGAATCTATCAGGCTTATCTGCGGGCAGCGCTGCGGGTTGGCGTACACTTCACCCTCGGTACCGTGCATCAACAGGGCACGCCCACCGATATCGCCGAAAAATTTCGCCACGCGCGATACGTATTCCGGGTGGGAAACGCTGGAAAGACGCAGCGCGGCATCTTCGGCAAACGGCGTGGCTAATTTAGCCAGCGTATGCGCACTGTTACGCACGCCCATTCGCCAGCGCATCGCCAGCTGTTTTTCCAGCGGAGGACACAGCGCACTCACCGGGATAAACACCGGCTCATGACCATCCAGCTTTGCCTGCGCCTGCCCGGCATGCAGCGTCGGCGCAATCCCCATCAGTTCGAAAATGGTTTCAGTCAGCACGCGGGTTGGATCCTCGCTGACACCGTGCACCACCACCGGGAAGCCCAGCTTATGCAGTAAAATCGCCAGCAGCGGAGTCAAATTTGCCTGCTTGCGCGCGCCATTGTAGCTGGGAATGACAATCGGCATGGGTTTGGCCACTGGCGGAGTCAGGCGAATGGTGTGGTTCTGCATCGCTTCGTAAAAGCCCAGCATCTCCGCTTCGCCTTCGCCTTTAATACGCAGCGCAATCAGTACACCGCCCATCTCAAGATCGGGCACTTCGCCGTTCATCATATGGGTATACAGTCCGCGAGCGGTATCCTTATCCAGGTCACGCGCGTGATTTTTTCCTCGCCCAATCTCTTTGATGATTTTGCGGTAATCCATCGATAACTCCTTGCCTGTTGCTCGCATCGTTAACGCCGACGGCGACGCGTGGGTTTCGCTTTTTCTTTTGGTTTTACTATAACGTCTGGCACAGCAGGTTGCTCTATCGGAAATATGGGTAATGCGTTCAGTAAACGCTTGCCATAGCTTTTGGTCAATAAACGCTTGTCATAAATAACCACTTCTCCCCAGCAGCCGTGGCTACGAATGAGTCGCCCAACCTGCTGGATCAAATTGAATGACGCCGCGGGCAAGCTCTGCACCTCAAAGGGGTAGCGGTTCAGGCTTTTCAGCCACTCGCCCTCGGTGATCACCACCGGGCTGTCGATAGGCGGAAAAGCAATTTTGTGAATATGCACCTGGGTCAGCAAGTCGCCTTTCAAATCCAGACCTTCGGCAAAAGATTGCAGCCCAATCAGTACGCTACGCTCGCCGTTGGTCACCCGCTTGCGGTGCAGCTCCACCAGTCGATAGCGCGGCTGGTCGCCCTGTACCAGCAACAGCAGACGCAGATCGGTAACGTGCTCAAGAAAACGCTGCATTGCCCGACCGCTGGCAAAGAGTACCAGCATGCCCTGATGCTTTTTACTTTCCAGCTGTTCGCGGAAATAGGCGGCCATTTCCGCGATATGCTGCTCTTCGTTATCAATTGACGGTTCGTAGCGCATCTGCGGAATGACGATTTTGCCTTGCTCAACGTGATTAAACGGTGAATCCAGCGCGATAAACCTGTCCCCTGCTTTTTCTTTCAGCCCGCTCATCTCCTGCAAACGCGAGAAGCTGTTGAGCGAACGCAGCGTGGCGGAGGTCACGATAATATGCGGTACGCTGCGCCACAGCAGTCGTTCAAGCTGATCGCTCACACGGATCCCCACACAGTGGAACCAGACGTGGATCTGCCCGTCACGCACTTCGCGCGTCGCCCATTTACTCACCGGCGCGCCTGACGACTGCGCGAGCGAAGCCAGCCGCCACAGTTTGCTTTGCGCCTCAAACATGCCCAACGCCCGATTCATCTGCAAAATAACCCGATGCAGACGCACAATATCGTGGGTGCCGGTTTTTTCGCTGAGATCGTTGAGGAACAGTTCCGCCAGACCGCGCAGCATTTCTGTTAGCTTCGCCAGACGCTGACAAATCTCCATCACTTCCGCAGGCAGTTCGCCCATCGCGAAGCGGTGTTCCGCCTCCTGGGTCGCAGGCATGTACAGATTAAGAATGTTATTGAGCGATGAAATCAGCTCATACAGTTCCTCACAGTGACCGTTCAGACGCTCGGCATTCGCCAGCGGCGGCGTGGTTTTTGGACGAAACTGTTCCAGGCAGGTGGCCACTAATTTGCAAAACAGATCCAACTGCAGTCGATACCAGGGGGCGCTGATTTCTGCGCTCATCTCCAGCGCATCGCGCGCGACGTCCGGCAAATGGTGACCTTCATCAAGGACCAGCAGCAGGTTCTTCGGCTCCGGCAAAACAGCTTCGCTTTCCATGGCCGCCATCACCAGCGCGTGGTTAGCCACCACCACTTCGGCTTCCTGAATCTCACGGCGGGCGACAAAAAAGGGGCATTCACGATAGTAGTGACAGTTACGATTCAAACAGCTGGCTTTATCAGTGCTCAGGCGCTGCCAGAGTCCGTCGTCGATAGCGATATCCGTGTGATCGCGCAGCCCGTCCCACTTGTAGCTGTCGAGATCGCCTTTTAGCCTGGCGCAGCGCTTTTGTTCTTCCTGGTTGTTGGGCGTCAGGTCATCGTCGAGAAAGGCCAACAGATCCTGCTGATTGGGTTCGCTACTGGCCAGCGCCGCTAAATTACGCGGGCAGACATAACGCCCGCGACCAAACGCGGCGGTAAAACGCAGATCGGGGATAATTTTGCGCAGCAGCGGTAAATCTTTGCTGTAGATCTGATCCTGTAAAGCAACGTTGGCGGTACTGACCACCAGCGTTTTTTGTTCTTCACGCGCTATGGCAATACCGGGAATCAGGTACGACAGCGTTTTCCCCACCCCGGTCGGCGCTTCAATTGCCAGATGCCGCCCTTCTTCCCCGGTGAGCGTTTTCGCGACGTCAGCAATCATCTGCCGCTGGGGCGCACGGGGAATAAAGTCGGGGATCTGTTCCTGAAGCGCCTTATACCAGGCGGCAATTTGCGCTTTTAGCGCGGCCGTTAGTGCCATGAGAAAACCTGAAATACTGTATAAACAGCCACTATTGTGGCACTTTCTGATACGTGTCGCAAAAAGAAAAGCCCGACCTTTCGGCCGGGCTCGCAATTACTGCGCTGAAGACGGTTTGCGCGGACGGCGCGGTGGACGAGGCTTATCGCCCGCCGGTTTGCCTTCGCCGCTACGCGGTTTCGCTTTTGGCGCACCGCCATCCTGACGACGCGGCTGCTGACCACGCCCAGCTCCCCCCTGACCGCGACCACCGCCGCCACGCTGCTGGCGACCATTCTGGATCGGCTCGGCTTTGATGGACGGGTCTGGCTCGTAGCCTGGCATCGCAATTCGCGGGATCTCTTTTTTCAGCAGCTTCTCGATGTCACGCAGCAGCTTGTGTTCATCGACGCACACCAGAGACAACGCTTCGCCGGTAGCGGCCGCACGACCGGTACGACCAATACGGTGCACGTAATCTTCCGGGACATTTGGCAGCTCGTAGTTCACCACGTGCGGCAGCTCTTCAATATCCAGACCGCGCGCGGCAATATCGGTCGCCACCAGCACACGAATATCACCGGATTTAAAATCAGCCAGCGCACGCGTACGCGCCCCCTGAGATTTATTACCGTGGATCGCCGCGCTGCGAATGCCGTCTTTATTCAGCTGTTCCGCCAGATGGTTCGCACCATGTTTGGTACGGGTAAACACCAGCACCTGCTGCCAGTTGCCCTGACCGATCATCTGCGACAACAGTTCACGTTTACGCTTTTTATCAACAAAATGAACGTGCTGAGTCACCTGCTCTGACGCGGTATTACGGCGCGCCACTTCGATTTCCAGCGGATTGTGCAGCAGCTTTTCGGCCAGCGACTTAATATCATCAGAGAATGTTGCTGAGAACAGCAGGTTCTGGCGTTTTGCCGGCAGTTTCGCCAGAACGCGACGGATATCATGAATAAAGCCCATATCCAGCATGCGGTCAGCTTCATCCAGTACCAGAATCTCAACCTGATCCAGTTTCACCGCATTCTGGTGTTCCAGATCGAGCAAACGACCAGGCGTGGCGATCAGCACATCCACACCGCCGCGCAGCTTCATCATCTGCGGGTTAATGCTCACGCCGCCGAAGACCACCAGCGAGCGAATATTCAGATACTTACTGTAATCACGTACGTTTTCGCCAATCTGGGCCGCCAGTTCGCGGGTTGGCGTAAGGATCAGCGCACGCACCGGACGACGGCTTTTGCCATGCGGCTGATGGGTAATCAGGTGCTGCAACAGCGGCAGGGTAAAACCTGCCGTTTTCCCCGTACCGGTCTGGGCGCTGGCCATCAGATCGCGGCCTTCCAGCACGGCAGGGATCGCCTGCTGCTGAATAGGGGTAGGTTCACGGTAACCCTGCTCGGCAACGGCACGTAAAATATCAGGGTTTAAACCAAGGGAATCAAAAGACATAACAACTCCGAACCACCCTGACCGTTACCGGTGTCGTTTTCAGGGAGATACATATAATAAAGATGACAAAAACCACAATGTCATGAAGGGGCGGAGTGTAGCAGTTTTTGTGATGTGCCGCATAAATTATCCCTGCGCTGAAAAATAACGGTCCGGACTGGACAAGGTTACACATCAGTCATAATCTTAATCAATCGATTGATTAAGATCTGAGTCGTGCTATGAATACACCCACCATGACAACCAAAGGTGAACAGGCGAAAAATCAGCTCATTGCCGCCGCGCTGGCGCAGTTTGGTGAGTATGGTCTGCACGCCACTACTCGCGATATCGCCGCGCAGGCCGGGCAAAATATTGCTGCCATCACCTACTATTTTGGCTCAAAAGAGGATTTATATCTCGCCTGCGCCCAGTGGATTGCGGATTTTATCGGCTCACAGTTTCGCCCGCATGCTGAAGAAGCCGAGCGTCTGTTTGCTCAGCCGGAACCGGATCGTGGCGCGATGCGCGAACTGATCCTCCGCGCCTGCAAAAATATGATCATGCTGTTAACCCAGGACGATACCGTTAACCTGAGCAAATTTATTTCGCGCGAACAGCTTTCCCCCACCGCGGCTTATCAACTGGTGCACGACCAGGTTATCAATCCGCTACATACTCACCTGACGCGCCTGATTGCTGCCTATACCGGCGGCGATGCCAACGATACCCAAATGATCCTGCACACCCACGCCCTACTCGGCGAGGTACTGGCCTTTCGTCTGGGGAAAGAAACCATTCTGTTGCGTACGGGCTGGTCACAATTTGATGAGGATAAAACCGCGCTGATTGACCAAACGATCACCTGTCACATCGATCTTATTCTGCAAGGTTTAACGCAAAGGAGTCTGGAGTCATGAAAAAACCTGTCGTTCTCGGGCTGGTCATCGCGGCCCTCGTTGCCGTGATTGCCGGTGGAACGTGGTGGTATCAAAGTCGGCAAGATAACGGTCTGACGTTGTACGGCAATGTCGATATCCGTAGCGTCAACCTGAGTTTTCGCGTCGGCGGCAGGCTGGCCTCGCTGGCGGTTGACGAAGGCGATGCCATTACCGCCGGTCAGGTGCTGGGCGAACTGGACCGTGCACCGTATGAAAACGCATTAATGCAGGCAAAAGCGAATGTTGCCGCCGCGCAGGCGCAATACGATCTGATGCTGGCAGGGTATCGTGAAGAAGAGATCGCGCAAACCGCAGCGGCAGTCAAACAGGCGCAGGCAGCCTATGATTACGCGCAAAACTTTTACAATCGGCAGGTGGGATTGTGGAAAAGCCGCACTATCTCCGCCAACGATCTGGAAAACGCCCGTTCATCACGCGATCAGGCGTTGGCCTCTCTGAAATCCGCACAGGATAAACTCACCCAATACCGCAGCGGTAATCGTGTGCAGGACATTGAGCAGGCGAAAGCCACGCTCGAACAAGCTCAGGCCGAGCTGGCCCAGGCAGAGCTTAATTTGCATGACACCACGCTGACCTCGCCGTCTGACGGCACGTTACTCACCCGTGCGGTCGAACCCGGCAGCATGTTGAACGAAGGGGGCACGGTACTGACGCTGTCACTCACGCGTCCGGTATGGGTTCGCGCCTACGTTGACGAACGAAATCTGAGCCAGGCGCAGCCAGGACGCGAAATCCTGCTTTACACCGATGGCCGTCCGGACAAACCGTATCACGGTAAAATCGGCTTCGTGTCGCCCACCGCGGAGTTTACCCCAAAAACAGTCGAGACCCCTGACCTGCGCACCGACCTGGTTTATCGCCTGCGTATTGTGGTGACCGACGCGGACGATGCGCTGCGCCAGGGAATGCCGGTAACGATAAAGTTCAGCGATGAGGCACGGCATGAATGACGCCGTCATTACGCTGAATGGACTGACGAAAAACTTTGCCGGAATGGATAAACCGGCCGTCGCCCCGCTCGACTGTACCGTTCATGCGGGCTACGTGACCGGGCTGGTCGGGCCGGATGGCGCTGGCAAAACCACGCTGATGCGAATGCTGGCAGGGCTGTTGAAACCCGACGCCGGTAGCGCAACGGTGATTGGTTTTGATCCCATCAAAGACGACAGCGCGCTGCATGCGGTACTGGGTTACATGCCGCAGAAATTTGGTCTGTATGAAGATTTGACCGTCATGGAGAACCTCAATCTCTATGCAGATTTACGTAGCGTTACCGGTGAAGCGCGAGAAAAAACCTTTGCCCGACTACTGGAATTTACCTCGCTGGGGCCGTTTACCGGACGACTGGCCGGCAAGCTTTCCGGCGGCATGAAGCAGAAGCTCGGACTTGCCTGTACGCTGGTCGGTGAACCCAGCGTGTTACTGCTGGATGAGCCTGGCGTGGGCGTCGACCCTATTTCCCGTCGCGAACTGTGGCAAATGGTTCATGAGCTGGCCGGGGACGGCATGCTGATCCTCTGGAGCACTTCGTATCTGGATGAAGCTGAACAATGCCGTGATGTGCTGCTGATGAACGAAGGTGAATTGCTGTATCAGGGCGATCCCACTCAGCTTACGCAAACCATGTCGGGTCGCAGCTTCCTGATGAGCAGTTCGCAGGAAAATAACCGCCGACTGCTGCAACGCACGTTAAAACTGCCGCAGGTTAGCGACGGGATGATTCAGGGGAAATCCGTCCGCCTAATCCTGAAAAAAGAAGCGACGGCCCAGCAGATTCAAAACGCTGACGGCATGCCGGAGATAACCATCAACGAAACCGCCCCCCGCTTCGAGGATGCCTTTATCGATTTACTCGGCGGGGCCGGAACATCGGAGTCCCCGCTGGGCGCTATCCTGCATACCGTGGAAGGCACGCCAGGTGAAACGGTGATCGAAGCCAAAGCGCTGACCAAAAAATTTGGCGATTTTGCCGCTACCGACCACGTAGACTTTGCCGTGCAGCGCGGCGAGATTTTTGGTTTGTTAGGCCCCAACGGCGCGGGCAAATCCACTACCTTTAAAATGATGTGCGGCCTGCTGGTCCCCACTTCGGGTAAAGCGCTGGTGCTGGACATGGACCTGAAGGTCAGCTCCGGTAAAGCGCGCCAGCATCTGGGCTATATGGCGCAGAAATTCTCCCTGTATGGCAACTTGACAGTTGAACAGAATCTGCGCTTTTTCTCCGGCGTCTACGGCCTGCGCGGTCGGGCGCAGAAGGAGAAAATCGAGCGGATGAGCGAGGCATTCGGCCTGAAGAGTATCGCCTCCCACGCCACCGACGAACTGCCGCTGGGCTTTAAACAGCGCCTGGCGCTGGCCTGTTCGCTGATGCATGAACCCGACATTCTGTTCCTCGATGAACCCACTTCCGGGGTCGATCCCCTCACCCGTCGGGAGTTCTGGTTACATATCAACAGCATGGTGGAAAAAGGCGTCACGGTGATGGTGACCACCCACTTTATGGATGAGGCAGAATACTGCGATCGCATCGGGCTGGTGTATCGCGGCAAACTGATTGCCAGCGGTACGCCGGATGACCTGAAAGCTCAGGCTGCTGACAGTGAGACGCCAGACCCGACCATGGAACAGGCGTTTATCACGCTAATCAATGACTGGGATAAGGAGCATACGCATGAGTAACTCCGTTCTCTCCTGGCGTCGCGTACGCGCGCTGTGCGTGAAAGAGACGCGCCAGATCGTCCGCGATCCCAGCAGTTGGCTGATTGCGGTGGTGATCCCGCTGCTGCTGCTGTTTATCTTCGGCTACGGGATCAACCTCGACTCCAGCAAGCTGCGGGTAGGGATTTTGCTCGAACAGCAAAGCGAAGAGGCGCTGGATTTTACCCATACCATGACCGGTTCACCGTATATTGACGCCACCATCAGCGATAACCGTCAGGAATTGATTGAGAAAATGCAGGCCGGGCGCATTCGCGGGCTGGTGGTGATCCCGGTGGATTTCGCCCAGCAGATGGCGCGACCCAACGACGTGGCGCCGATTCAGGTGATCACCGACGGTAGTGAACCGAATACCGCTAACTTTGTACAGGGTTATGTCGAAGGCATCTGGCAGATTTGGCAACAACAGCGGGCGGAAGATCGCGGAGAATCATTTGAACCTTTGATCGACGTGCAGACCCGCTACTGGTTTAACCCGGCGGCCATCAGCCAACATTTTATTATTCCCGGGGCGGTAACCATCATCATGACGGTTATTGGCGCTATCCTCACCTCATTAGTGGTGGCGCGCGAATGGGAGCGCGGAACCATGGAAGCGCTGTTGTCTACCGAAGTCACCCGCGTCGAACTGCTGCTGTGTAAACTGATCCCCTATTACTTTCTGGGCATGCTGGCGATGCTGCTGTGTATGCTGGTGTCGGTGTTTATTCTCGGCGTGCCCTATCGCGGTTCGTTGCTGATCCTGTTTTTCATTACCAGTCTGTTTCTGCTCAGCACGCTCGGCATGGGGTTGCTTATCTCCACCATCACCCGCAATCAGTTTAACGCCGCGCAGGTCGCGCTAAACGCCGCCTTCCTGCCCTCGATTATGCTGTCGGGTTTTATCTTCCAGATAGACAGCATGCCGGCGATTATCCGGGCAGTAACCTATATTATTCCGGCTCGTTATTTCGTCAGCACCCTACAAAGCCTGTTTCTGGCGGGAAATATTCCGGTGGTGCTGATTATCAACGTGCTGTTTTTAATCGCTTCGGCGGTGATGTTTATTGGCCTGACGTGGCTTAAAACCAAACGTCGGCTGGATTAAGGGGACGGGCATGTTTCATCGCTTATGGACATTAATTCGTAAAGAGCTGCAATCGCTGTTACGTGAACCGCAGACGCGAGCCATTCTGATTTTACCGGTGCTGATTCAGGTTATTCTGTTCCCGTTCGCGGCCACGCTGGAAGTCACCAACGCCACAATCGCTATCTATAACGAAGACAACGGTAAACATTCGGTGGAGCTAACCCAGCGCTTCGCTCGCGCCAGCGCCTTTACGCACGTTCTGCTGCTGAAAAGCCCGCAGGAGATCCAGCCCACCATCGACACGCAAAAAGCCCTGTTGCTGGTGCGCTTCCCGGCCAACTTTTCGCGTAATCTGGATACCTTCCAGCAGGCTCCCATGCAGATTATTCTCGACGGGCGTAACTCTAACAGTGCGCAAATTGCCGCGAATTATCTGCAGCAGATCGTTAAGGAGTATCAGCAGGAGCTGATGGACGGCAAGCCGAAACCGAACAACAGCGAGCTGGTGGTGCGTAACTGGTATAACCCGAATCTGGATTACAAATGGTTTGTGGTTCCGTCGCTGATCGCCATGATCACCACCATCGGCGTCATGATCGTCACTTCGCTCTCGGTTGCCCGCGAGCGCGAGCAAGGCACGCTGGATCAGTTGCTGGTCTCCCCGCTTACCACCTGGCAGATATTCATCGGTAAAGCGGTGCCCGCGTTAATTGTGGCAACGTTTCAGGCCACCATTGTGCTGGCGATCGGCATCTGGGCTTATCACATTCCGTTTGCCGGTTCATTGGCGCTGTTCTATTTCACGATGGTGATTTACGGGCTGTCGCTGGTCGGCTTTGGTCTGCTGATTTCATCACTGTGTGCCACCCAGCAGCAGGCGTTTATCGGCGTGTTTGTGTTTATGATGCCGGCGATTTTACTTTCAGGCTACGTCTCGCCGGTCGAAAATATGCCGGTCTGGCTACAGAATCTGACGTGGATAAACCCAATCCGCCATTTTACGGACATCACGAAACAGATTTACCTGAAGGATGCGAGTCTGCAGATTGTGTGGGGAAGTTTGTGGCCGCTGTTGGTGATAGCGGCCACGACCGGCTCAGCGGCGTATGCGATGTTTAGACGCAAGGTGATGTAGCTTTTTGTCTTTCGCCAACAGCGAGACCACGGCGGGTCCGGCAAGGATCACCAGCCCCGCCAGGGCCAGCAAGACGTTGTTTTGCAGCACGCGCGACAGCAACCACAGTACGATCATCGCGGCACCGAAATACCACGTGGTAGTCAGTTCTTCCAGCACATCAGCTACGTCGCGCCAGCGCTGCTCATGGTGACGTTGCAAGGCCAGCATTAATAAAACCGTTACGCCGTAAACGACGCATAATCCCAGGCCGACGCGCACCAGCGTACCGCTCATCCAGCCCATTACCAGCAACGCCACTACCAGTAAATGCAACACAATCTGCCAGCAACTTAGACCCGTTGCGACACGAACACGTTGTTGCCACCTCATGGCTTTTCTCCTGAAGGATTTTCAACTAATTATTCAGAGTACCGGACTTTACGGAAAATTCCGCAACACCGCATCTTTTTGTGACGACGACTACACTATTTTATTTAGGAAGTGACGCCAACGGGAGGCTCATGAGCGGATCGGGAGTTCAATTTTCATTCAATGTGCTCACCATTAATACTCACAAAGGGTTCACCGCCTTCAACCGGCGTTTTATTTTGCCTGAGCTACGGGAGGCTGTCAGAACGGTCGGTGCAGATATTGTCTGCCTGCAGGAAGTTATGGGCGCGCACGATGCTCACTCGCTGCAAATTGAGAACTGGCCGGATACCACCCACTACGAATTTCTGGCGGACACCATGTGGAGCGACTTCGCCTACGGGCGTAACGCCGTGTACCCGCAAGGGCATCACGGTAACGCGGTGCTGTCGCGTTATCCCATTGAACATTATGAAAATCGCGATGTGTCCGTCGGCGCGAGTGAAAAGCGCGGGGTCCTCTACTGCCGCATCGCGCCGCCAATGCTCTCGCACCCAATCCATGTCATGTGCGTGCATCTCGGTTTGCGTGAAGCACACCGTCAGGCCCAGCTCGCTATGCTGGCTGACTGGGTCAATGCCCTGCCCGACGCGGAGCCCGTGGTGATCGCCGGAGATTTTAACGACTGGCGGCAAACGGCCAATCACCCGCTGAAAGCCAGGGCCGGCCTTGACGAGATTTTTACCCGCGCCCACGGTCGCCCGGCGCGGACGTTTCCGGTGCAGTTTCCCCTGCTGCGTCTGGACAGGATCTACGTGAAAAACGCGAATGCCAGTACCCCAACGACGCTGGCGCTGCGTCACTGGCGACATTTGTCCGATCATGCCCCCCTGAGTGCGGAGATTCATTTATGAAAAATGGCTGGCGTGAAGGCAATCAAATTCAACTGCTGGAAAACGGCGATCAATACTATCCCGCCGTCTTTGACGCCATTGAACAGGCACAGCAAAAAATTATCCTTGAGACCTTTATCTGGTTTGAAGATGCGGTCGGAAAACAGCTGCATGCCGCCTTGCTCGGAGCCGCCCAGCGCGGAATCAAAGCAGAGGTGCTGCTGGACGGTTACGGTTCGCCGGATCTTAGCGACAGTTTTGTCGAAGAGTTGACCGTAGCTGGCGTTGTTTTCCGCTACTACGATCCGCGCCCGCGTCTGTTCGGTATGCGCACCAATCTCTTTCGCCGTATGCATCGCAAAATTGTGGTCATTGATGACCGTGTTGCCTTTGTCGGCGGTATTAATTATTCCGCTGAACACATGTCTGATTACGGTCCCGAGGCCAAGCAGGATTATGCCGTTCGCGTGGAAGGTCCTGTCGTGGCCGACATCCTGAAATTCGTGCTGGAGAACTTACCGGGACAGAGCGCCGTACGACGCTGGTGGCGACGTCATCACCGGGCAATTGAGAATCATCGGCCTGGCGAAGCGCAGGCGCTGTTTGTCTGGCGCGATAACGAAGAGCATCGCGATGATATTGAACGCCACTATTTGAAAATGCTGACCCAGGCCCGGCGGGAAGTGATCATTGCCAATGCCTATTTCTTTCCGGGTTATCGCCTGCTGCATGCCCTACGAAAAGCTGCGCGACGCGGCGTTCGGGTAAAACTCATCGTCCAGGGTGAACCGGATATGCCGATTGTGAAAGTGGGTGCCCGCCTGCTGTATAACTATCTGGTTAAAGGCGGCGTCCATGTCTATGAATACCGGCGTAAGCCCCTGCATGGTAAAGTCGCGCTGATGGACGATCATTGGGCGACGGTAGGTTCCAGCAATCTCGACCCGCTTAGTCTGTCGCTCAATCTGGAGGCGAATCTTATTATTCATGACCGCACGTTTAACCAGACCCTGCGTGACAACCTGAACCCCATTATTGCGCAGGACTGCAAGCGAGTTGATGAATCAATGCTGCCAAAACGCACCTGGTGGAACCTGACCAAAAGCGTGCTGGCCTTCCACTTTTTACGCCACTTCCCGGCGCTGGTCGGCTGGCTACCGGCGCATACCCCGCATCTGGCCGAGGTAGAACCACCCGCACAGCCAACTCTGGAAACCCAGGATCGTATTCCAACTGAGGATGCAGGAGGGGAAACCTGATGCCAAAAAACCACCGACGCTGGCGCTTAGCGAAAAAGATCCTCACATGGCTATTTTTTATTGCGGTCATCGTATTGCTGGTCGTTTATGCCAGTAAGGTCAACTGGCAGGAAGTGTGGACGGTAATTCGCGATTACAATCGGATCGCCCTGCTCAGCGCCGTAGGGCTGGTGATCGTCAGTTATTTACTTTACGGCTGCTATGACTTGCTCGGGCGCTACTACTGCGGGCACAGGCTGGCAAA
Organism: Citrobacter braakii; assembly: GCF_002075345.1. Lineage (GTDB taxonomy): Bacteria > Pseudomonadota > Gammaproteobacteria > Enterobacterales > Enterobacteriaceae > Citrobacter > Citrobacter braakii. The sequence goes on along the minus strand of NZ_NAEW01000003.1, from coordinate 446,168 downwards.
ACGCCAGGTCATGCTGGTGTCGTTTATCTGTTACGCCTTCAACCTGACGTTAAGCACATGGGTGGGCGGTATTGGGATGCGTTATCGTCTCTACTCGCGTCTCGGATTACCGGGGAGCACAATTACGCGAATTTTTTCACTGAGCATTACCACCAACTGGCTGGGCTATATTCTGCTGGGCGGTTTTATTTTCACCTTCGGCGTCGTTGAACTGCCCGCGCACTGGTATATCGATGAAGGTACGCTACGCCTCTTAGGCATTGCGCTGCTGCTGATGATTGTTGTTTATCTGTGGTTTTGCGCTTTCGCTAAACATCGCCACATCACCATCAAGGGCCAAAAACTGGTACTGCCCTCCTGGAAATTTGCCCTCGCGCAAATGGCGATATCCGGTACTAACTGGATGGTAATGGGGGCGATTATCTGGCTGTTGCTGGGTCAGAATATCAACTATTTCTTCGTGCTGGGCGTGCTGCTGGTGAGCAGTATTGCCGGTGTTATCGTGCATATTCCGGCGGGGATTGGCGTGCTGGAGGCGGTCTTTATGGCGCTGCTGGCAGGAGAGAATACCTCTCAGGGGACAATCATTGCCGCCCTGCTCGCGTATCGCGTGCTGTACTATTTTATTCCGCTGTTGCTGGCGCTGATGTGCTATTTGCTGCTGGAGAGTCGGGCGAAAAAGTTGCGGGTAAAAAACGAGAAGGCGATGGCGAAATGATTCACCGGATGGCGGCTTACGCCATCCGGCAACAGAGAGTTAACGACGATTGCCGAAGATACGCAGCAGCATCAGGAACAGGTTGATGAAGTCCAGATACAGCGTTAAGGCCCCAAGAATTGCGTATTTACGCAGATTTGAGCTGTCACGCAGGTCGATCTGCTCACCAATATTTTTCAGCTTCTGCGTGTCATAAGCGGTCAGGCCGACAAACACAATCACCCCAATATAGGTCACCGCCCACATCAGCGCTTCGCTCTTCAGCCAGAAGTTAACCAGCGAGGCCAGCACAATACCGATCAGCGCCATAAACAGCATATTGCCGAAACCGCTGAGATCGCGTTTGGTGGTGTAGCCGTACAAACTCATGATCCCGAACATCCCGCCGGTGACCACGAAGGTGCTGGCGATAGACGAGTAGGTATAGACGATAAAAATGCTTGATAGCGTCAGCCCGGTTAATGCCGAATAGAGCATAAACAGCGTGGTCGCCATTCCCGCGCTGAGCCTTTGCACCATGCCGGACAGGACGAACACCAGCGCTAGCTGGGCGATGATCAGTCCAAAGAAGGTGATTTTGCTGGAGAAGACAAACATCATCACCGCGGGCGTATTTGCTGCATACCAGGCGATAAACGCCGTCAGCAACAATCCGCAGGTCATCCAGCCGTACACCTGCGCCATATACGTTTGCAGGCCGGAACGGGCCTGTACAATAGAATCGGATCGTGGGAATCGGTCCATGACAATCTCCTGAATCAGTATGAGCCTACACCAATTGTACTCTACCAGCGTTTTGCTGCTAGCTTATCGCTGTCGCGGGCATCAACCCAGCGCTCACCTTCTGGCGTGGCCTCGCGCTTCCAGAACGGTGCGCGGGTTTTCAGATAATCCATAATGAACTGCCCGGCATCAAACGCGCTGCTGCGATGCGCACTGGTCACGCCAACAAAAACGATTTCGTCACCCGGCCACAGTTCGCCAATGCGATGAATGACCGTTACTCGTCCCAGCGGCCAGCGCGCACGCGCTTCGTCGACAATCTCCGCCAGCGCTTTTTCGGTCATTCCCGGATAGTGTTCCAGCGTTAACGCCTGCACGCTATCGCCGAGATTGTGATTGCGGACTTTACCGGTGAAAGTGACCACCGCGCCATCTTCATCGCGTTCGGCCAGCCAGGGATACTCATCCCCGACGCTGAACGGCGCATGACCAACAACAATTCGCGTTTCAGCCATCTTAGCCTCCGGTTACCGGTGGGAAGAAAGCCACTTCGTCACCCGCATTAAGGGGATGGTCAAAACTGACCAGCGTCTGGTTTACCGCGGCCAGCAGCTTGCCGTCTTCCAGCGCCAACGCCCAGCGATCGCTTTTTGCCGCAAGACTCCGGCGCAGCGCTTCTACCGTTGCAAACTCAGCGGCGACTTCTATCGCATCCGTGTTCACCAATTCCCGTACCTGAGCAAAGAAAAGAACCTTAATCATGCGCATCCACCTTAAAATCTCCCGATTTACCGCCGCTTTTAGCCAGCAGACGCACCGGACCAATCACCATATCCTTTTGCACCGCTTTGCACATATCGTAGATGGTCAACGCTGCCACGGAGGCCGCCGTTAACGCTTCCATTTCGACGCCGGTTTTCCCGGTCAGGCGACACAGCGTTTCAATGCGTACGCGGTTGTGTTCCGGCTCGGCGTGCAGATTAACTTCAACCTTGCTCAACATCAGTGGATGGCACAGCGGGATAAGATCCCAGGTCCGTTTGGCGGCCTGAATACCGGCAATACGCGCCGTGGCGAAAACGTCGCCCTTATGGTGGCTGCCGTCGATAATCATCGCCAGCGTTTCGCTACGCATGGTCACGAATGCTTCTGCACGCGCCTCGCGTACGGTTTCCGCTTTGGCGGAGACATCCACCATATGCGCTTCGCCAGCGGCGTTAATATGAGTCAGTTGCGACATACTTATTTCTTCAAATGTGGGTGGAAATTACACGGACGCGTACGGGCATCGAGCTGCGGCGCAATGATATTTTCCCATGCGGTACGACACGCCTTAGTCGACCCCGGCATGGCGAAAATCAGCGTTTTGTTGGCCACTCCGGCAATCGCCCGGGATTGCAGCGTCGCGGTGCCAATCTCTTCAAACGACAGCATACGGAATACTTCACCAAACCCTTCGACTTCTCTGTCGAACAGCGGTTGCAGCGCTTCTGGCGCCTGGTCCCCTTCGGTTAAGCCCGTGCCGCCTGTAATGAGCACGACCTGCACATCCTCACTGGCAATCCATGCAGAAACCTGGGCGCGAATGGCGTAGCGGTTCTCTTTGACAATCGCCTTGTCGACAATCTGATGACCCGCCTCTTGCGCCGAGTCACGCAGATAATGGCCGGAGGTGTCATCTTCTTCGCCGCGACGGTTGGAAACAGTAAGAATAGCAATGCGTGTCGGGATAAATTCAGCGCTTACCTGACTCATGAAAAACTCCTTTTAGCGATCAGCCGCCAATGTAAGATAAGTTTTGCGTAATACCGGTATTGTTCTGATGCAGGAAATGAGTCTGCTTTTTCTCCAGCAGCGCGGCGGAAATGCGTTCTTCCAGCGCCGACTGCTGAGCGTCATCTTCCAGCAAATCACGCAGGCTTACGCCGCCTTCACCAAATAAACACAGATGCAGTTTGCCGACAGAGGAAACGCGCAGACGGTTGCAGGTGGCGCAGAAGTCTTTCTCATAAGGCATGATCAGACCAATTTCACCAGCATAGTCAGGATGACAGAAAACCTGAGCCGGGCCGTCGCTGCGCTGTCGGATCTGGTGGATCCAGCCGCGACGCAACAGCTCATCACGCAGGACCTGGCCTGAGATATGGTGTTTACGGAAGAGAGAGCTGCCCTCGCCCGTTTCCATCAGTTCAATAAAGCGTAGTTGGATAGGACGGGGCTGAACCCACGCCAGGAAGGTGTCCAGTTGATGATGGTTTACGTCGCGCATCAGCACGGTATTGACTTTCACTTTTTCAAAACCCGCATCAAAGGCGGCGTCAATGCCTGCCATCACCTGCTGAAATTTGTCCTGCCCGGTAATGGCGTGAAACTGACGGGCATCGAGGCTGTCGACGCTGACGTTCAGTGCGGTCAGTCCGGCATCGCGCCAGGCAGCGGCATCACGCGCCAGACGATAACCATTAGTGGTCACCGCAATCTGACGGATGGCATCGTTTTCGCGCACGGCGGCGATAATGTCGGTAAAGTCGCGACGCAATGAAGGTTCGCCCCCTGTCAGACGCACTTTTTCCGTTCCCAGACTGGCGAACGCGCGCGTGACGCGGCGAATTTCATCAACGGTCAAAAAGCCGTTATTGGTGACACCGCCGGGCTTATAGCCATCCGGCAGGCAGTAGGTGCAACGAAAGTTACACACATCGGTAATCGACAAACGTAAGTAGTAAAACTTACGTGCGAAAGCATCGGTAAGTTGAGAGCCCATGTACACCTTTCCAAATACGGGAGACGTAGTCATTTCTTCCTACGCCCTGGTGACAAACTTATTCAAGTATTGTCACGGCCAAAGCACCGTATCATTTGACCCAGGTGCAGAGGCTAGAGTGTTTATTCTCGTCATACTTCAAATTGCAGAAGCGTGGGCTTTATTCGTTCACCCCAGTCACGTACTTATGTCCGCTTACGGGGGATTTTCTCGCTCACTGCCTTCCTGCAACTCAAATTATTCAGAGTACATTGTGGTTATGCCGATACTAGCGTGTAAATGACGCTTTTGCCATGTACACTTTCGTTGTATAAATACATACATAGCGACATGATCGTGCAATTTCGCTACAGAATAAGCAAAAACCACAGTTTTGCATTGATATACATCATCTTGCCAGCAGGTGAATCTCGTCAGAAAGGAGTAGATCGCAGAAAAAAATTACGCCAGATTCCGCCTGGATAATTGCTGAAAACACACTATTTACGTTACTGTAGCGCCGATCAATTGATATCAGGAAAATATATGCGCACTCGCACGCTGGCAGATCTGGACCGCGTTGTCGCTCTCGGCGGAGGGCATGGATTGGGACGCGTTCTCTCCTCTCTTTCCCCTTTAGGTTCACGCCTGACGGGGATCGTCACCACGACCGATAACGGCGGGTCGACAGGTCGTATTCGTCGCTCTGAAGGAGGCATTGCCTGGGGAGACATGCGTAACTGTCTGAACCAGTTAATTACTCAACCCAGCGTTGCATCCGCCATGTTTGAGTATCGTTTTGGCGGTAATGGTGAGCTTTCCGGGCATAACCTCGGAAATCTGATGTTAAAGGCGCTCGATCACCTCAGTGTGCGGCCTCTGGAAGCCATCAATTTAATTCGTAGCCTGCTGAAAGTTGATGCGCATTTAATTCCGATGTCGGAGCTGCCGGTGGATCTGATGGCTATCGACGATCAGGGACATGAAGTCTATGGCGAAGTGAATATCGATCAGCTCACCATCCCGCCTCAGGAACTGATGCTGTCGCCAAAAGTCCCCACCACGCGGGAGGCAGTTGAAGCTATCGCCGAAGCGGATTTGATTTTGATCGGACCCGGCAGTTTTTACACCAGCCTGATGCCGCTCCTGCTGCTCGACGAATTGGCGCAGGCATTACGTCGCACACCTGCCCCGATGGTCTACATCGGCAATCTGGGTCGTGAATTAAGCCTGCCAGCAGCCAGCCTGACGCTTAACGATAAGCTGGCAATCATTGAACAGTACGTTGGCAGGAAAGTAATTGATGCGGTGGTTGTGGGCCCGAAAGTAGATGTATCCACCGTTACCGACCGCGTTGTTATTCAGGAAGTGCTGGAAGCCAGCGACATTCCCTACCGCCATGACCGCCAGCTATTGCATTACGCGCTGGAGAAAGCGGTACAGGCGCTGGGGTAAGTGGAATTACCTGATGGGCTGCGCTTATCAGGCCTACAAACGCGATCTACTCCCACAGGCCGGATGAGGGGGTTCCCCCGCCTCCGGTACAATCTTACGATGCCGCGATAAACAACTCGCGCAACTGATGCAACTGGTCGCGGATTGTCGCAGCCTCTTCAAATTCAAGATTCTGCGCATGCTGCATCATCTGCCCTTCCAGCTCATGAATCTTCTGCTGCAGCGCTTTTGGCGTCATATCCAGTTCGACAATTTCAGACTTCGCGCCTGCGCGTGACTTCCCTTTGCCTTTCGCCTTAGTCTTCGCAATATTCTGACCCAGCGCCAGAATATCGACCACTTTCTTGTTCAGCCCCTGCGGCGTAATACCGTGTTCTTCGTTGTAGAGCTGCTGTTTCTCACGACGGCGTTCAGTTTCACCTATCGCCTTAGCCATTGAGGCGGTAATTTTGTCGCCGTAGAGAATAGCCTTCCCGTTGATATTACGCGCCGCACGACCGATGGTCTGAATAAGCGAACGTTCCGAACGCAGGAACCCTTCTTTGTCTGCGTCCAGAATCGCCACCAGTGAGACCTCAGGCATATCCAGACCCTCACGTAACAGGTTGATACCCACCAGCACGTCAAACTCGCCCAGACGCAGGTCACGAATGATTTCCATACGTTCCACGGTATCGATGTCTGAGTGCAGATAGCGCACCCGCTCACCGTGCTCTTCGAGGTATTCGGTGAGATCCTCTGCCATCCGTTTCGTGAGCGTAGTGACCAGCACACGTTCGTTAATCGCCGCACGGATGCGGATCTCAGACAGCAGATCGTCAACCTGCGTCGCCACCGGGCGTACCTCAATGATCGGATCCAGCAGGCCGGTCGGTCGTACTACCTGATCGACGACGTCATCACCGGATTTCTCCAGCTCATAGTTGCCCGGCGTCGCTGAGACGTAGATGGTCTGCGGGGCCAGCGCTTCAAACTCTTCAAATTTAAGCGGACGGTTATCCAGCGCCGACGGCAGACGGAATCCGTATTCGACCAGAGTCTCTTTACGCGCCCGGTCACCACGATACATACCGCCAATTTGCGGGATAGTGACGTGGGATTCATCCACCACCAGCAGGCCGTCGGCAGGCAGGTAATCAAACAACGTCGGCGGCGGCTCGCCGGGGCCACGCCCGGACAGATAGCGGGAGTAGTTTTCAATCCCCGAGCAGTAACCCAGCTCATTCATCATTTCCAGATCGAACTGCGTACGCTGACTTAGCCGCTGTTCTTCCAGCAGTTTGTTATTTGCCAGCAGGACCTTGCGCCGCTCTGCCAGCTCAACTTTGATTTCTTCCATCGCCTGCACGATACGTTCGCGCGGCGTCACGTAGTGCGTTTTAGGATAGATGGTGTAGCGCGAAATCGTGGATTCAACCTGCCCGGTAAGCGGGTCAAACAGCGATAAACGTTCGACCTCTTCATCAAACAGTTCCACGCGCAGCGCAATGTCGTCGGATTCAGCCGGGAAAATGTCGATCACTTCACCACGCACGCGGAAGGTTCCGCGCTGAAATGCCTGATCGTTGCGGGTATATTGCAGTTCCGCCAGGCGGCGCAGGATCGCACGCTGGTCGATAATCATCCCTACCGTCAGATGCAGCATCATTTTCAGATACAGATCCGGATCGCCCAAACCATAGATAGCGGAAACTGACGCGACGACAACGACATCCCGACGTTCCAGCAGCGCTTTGGTCGCTGACAGACGCATCTGCTCAATATGTTCGTTAACCGAGGCATCCTTCTCGATGAAGGTGTCAGAACTTGGAACGTAGGCTTCCGGTTGATAATAGTCGTAGTAGGAGACGAAATACTCCACCGCGTTATCCGGGAAGAACTCTTTCATCTCACCGTACAACTGCGCGGCCAGCGTCTTATTGGGAGCCAGCACCATGGTAGGCCGCTGCAAGTCCGCAATTACGTTAGCGATGGTGAATGTCTTCCCCGAGCCCGTCACCCCCAGCAGCGTCTGATGCGCCAGACCATCCTCCAGCCCTTCTTCCAGACGGCGAATAGCCTCAGGCTGATCGCCAGAGGGTTTAAAAGCGGAATTTAGTTTGAACGGTTTACTCATGAGCAGCTACCTGAAGCAATGGGCGGGCAGGTGTGTAATTTTACTCGCAGTCGTATATTTTGCCAGTAAAATATACTGGATGAAAAAACAGTAACGCACCAGAATATTTCTGATACGCCATCAGAATGACCGTGACTGCAGGCTAAAATTTGGCCTCAGACAAGATAAAACACCAGCAAAAACGTGTTATCCCCAAAGCAATGACTTTTTTAACATTTGTCAAGCTGCCCGATGAAAGTTTTGTGGCAACGCATGACACTTCTGCGACAGCCATTGATTTTATCTAACATTCTGTAATTTAATGACTATTATCCCGAGCCGTCTTTCGCATCAATTTAGTCGCAGGCCGCGTCTTCTCTCGCTTACATTGTGTTTTCTAACTCTAATACACAAGGTTATCCACAGGAATAGTGGATAACTGCCTCCAGCCCGTATGGACTGTAGCCTGGCAAAAACGCCCTCACTCCCTTTTCCGGAGGGATAAAAAAAATTTATCGCTATTTTTTGATATTTATCAGCTAACGAAGCGGCCTGGAATGGCCGGGATCTTGCTCGCATTTTCATCATTTTCTTGCCTGCACCATTACGACACCGCCAGGCACTGGCAATGTGCACAAAACAACGCCAGCCCTCCGGCTAGCCAGACGTTACCGCCTGCGCGGCACACTCTCCTGCTGTTTTTTGACCCCAATCCCTCTTCTGGCAAGAGAATTGCAATTTTCTTCCGACGACCTGTACGTGGGGCGGATAGCATCATGCTGGAGGAATCTATGTTGAGTCTTCGCGCAGTGAATCATTATTACGGTAATCAACACTCCCTATGGGATGTGGATCTCGACCTGCTGCCCGGTAAATGTACCGGTGTGTTGGGGCTTCCAGGGATGGGAAAGACTACACTGACCAATTGCATTATCGGCAATTTACCGATCGAAAGCGGCACCATGTTCTGGCATCAGGCTGGCGCACCACCGCGCGACCTGAGTCCCATTCCGGCGGCAAATCGCATCGCGCTGGGCATTAACTACGTTTCACAAGAGAGACGGATTTTTTCGCAATTGACGGTAGAGGAAAATCTGCATATTGCGCGCCAGGCGGTTGAGGAAAGCGAAACGATGAACAGCAGTGATATTTACCGCCTGTTTCCACAGTTGTTCGTACTGCGTCAGGCCAAAGGGGCGGCATTATCGGAAGATGATCAGCACCAGCTTGCGCTCGCCAGCGCGCTGGTCACACGCCCGCGCCTGCTGATCCTCGATGAGCCCACGCGGGGAAGTGGCCAGGCATATATCCACAAACTGGGGAACCTGGTGGTAAGGTTAAGCCAGGAGCTCGGCATCGCCATAATGCTCGCGGAGCAGAGCCTGCCGTTTATTCGTCGGGTCGCTGACTGCTACTGCCTGTTACACCGTGGGCGCAACGTGGCTCAGGGGCAAATCACACAGCTCAGCAACCCGCTAATCACCGACTGGGGGGCGCTACAGACAAAACGCTAAGATCGATATAACGTCCTGTCGATGCCCGCTCCGGCTCTTCTGCCAGCCAGGGAATTTCCCCCAGCAGCGGAGCCGCAAGCACACGCCTGAGCGTTGCCATATATTCAGCATGACGCTTGCCAGGTGGCGTCACATCATTGGCGACCCATCCGGCAAGCGTCAGTCCGGCCTGCTGCACCGCCTGGGCGGTCAGCACAGCGTGGTTGATGCAGCCGAGCTTAACGCCAACCACCAGAATAACCGGCAACTGCTCTGTTTTTACCCAATCAGCAAAACTCAGCGTTGGCGAAAGCGGCGTAAACCACCCGCCAGCACCTTCCACCAGCACCCAGTCAGCCTGTTGTTCCAGCGCGCGTAAACCCGCAGACATTACAGAGGCCTGAATGGGGCGACCTTCGTCCGCGCTGATGATATGCGGTGAGGTAGGTTCCGCGAAGGTATAGGGGTTGATAGCCGCATAGTCCACCGTCACAACGCTGTTGCGCTGTAATGCCAGGGCATCGCTATTGCGCAGACCTTCAACCGTCATTTCACTGCCCGACGCCACTGGCTTATAGCCGACGGTTCGCAATCCCCTCTGCCCCGCCGCCTGTAGCAACGCACAGCTGGCGATAGTTTTCCCCACTTCGGTATCCGTCCCGGTGACAAAAAAAGTGTTAATCACGTTGAATCACTCCCAAAAATAGATGATAGGTCAGCGGATATTTCCCCTGCTGGCAGGGCCAGGCTAGCTGTAGCTGGCGCAGCTGTGAGCGGGTGAGGACGCGCGGCTCGCGGCCATCATGCAAATGCGTCGCGCCAATGCCCTTCAGCGAGCGCATGGCGCTCAGCGCATCGTCAAACCACAGCGTGACGGCATGAGACTGGTATTCAACGTCCCACCCATGCAGGGTGTTTTCCAGTTGCTCCACGGGCAAAAAACGATTGGCGTGCTCCCGCTCATCAACTGCTCGCCACGCCTGACGAAGTTCCGGCATTGACCCCTGCGCCAGGGTACTAAACGCCACCATCCCGCCAGGACGCACCACCCGGTAAAGCTCACGTAACGCGCCGCGCAGATCGCTGCACCACTGTACGGCCAGATTGCTCCAGGCCAGGTCGAAAGTAGCAGCAGCCTGCGGAATGGCTTCAATATCCGCCAACAGATAGCGGTGGGCGACATCGTGACGCTGCGCTTCAGTCAGCATTTGCGCCGACAGATCCAGCGCGCAGACCTCGCTCCCCTGCTCCCGCCAGTAACGGCTCATACGCCCGGGTCCGCAGCCCGCATCTAAAACCTGAGAGAATGCCCGACCATCGAGTCGTGCCAGTAACGCATCGGCGCTCTGACGCTGGAGTTCCGCGTGTTGCTCATAGTGAGTAGCCGCGCGGCCAAACGCGGCAGCAATCGCCTGCTTATTGACCTGCGCCATGCAGCACCTCCAGTAAGCGATCGATATCCTGGACTTCATGCGCCTGGGTCAGCGTAAGCCGCAGCCTGGCCGTACCAACCGGCACCGTCGGTGGGCGAATAGCCGTCACCCAGCATCCCTGTTGACGTAATGCCTCCGCCAGTTGCAAGGCTTTATGATTGTCGCCCACGATCAGTGGCTGAATGGCGCTGTCTGACTGCGCCAGCGTTAAGTCCGGCGTATTCACCCCAGCGCGAAAACGCTGGATCAGCATCGCCAGTTTTTCTCTGCGCTCATCGCCTTCGCGGCTGCGGATCACCTCCAGCGCGGCGCGCAAGGCCTGGGCCTGCGCCGGAGGCATACTGGTGCTGTAGATCAGATGACGGGCAAACTGCAGCAGATAATCGGCCACGCTGTCTGAGCACAAGATTGCTGCGCCGCTGACGCCAAAACCTTTGCCAAACGTCACCACTAACAGCTCGGGTTTCACCTGCTGTCGGGAGCACGAGCCGCGCCCTTCCTCACCGCTGACGCCAATCCCGTGCGCATCATCCACCAGCAACCACGCGCCCTGCCGCTCTGCTACCGCGTGAATTTCCGCCAGCGGTGCGCTATCGCCATCCATGCTGAACACACCTTCAGTGACCACGAGTTGTTGCCCCGGACAGGGGGTTGTCAGCAGACGTTCCAGATGTTGCGGATCGTTATGGGTAAAGCGACGTAGCACGGCAGGGCTATGGCTGGCAGCTTCCAGCAGTGAGGCATGGCTGAGTCGGTCAGCAACAATCCGGTCCTCTTTGCCCATCAGCGCGGCAATGACCGCCTGATTAGCGGCAAAACCGGAGATAAACAGCAGCGCCCGGGAATAGCCGAGCCATTGCGCCAGCTCATCTTCCAGCGCCTGATGAGCAACGGAATAACCGCTCACATGACCCGAGCCGCCGCTGCCGACGCCAAAACGCTCAGCGCCTTGCTGCCACGCGCAGATAATATGCGGATGGTGGCTTAAGCCAAGGTAGTCGTTGCTGGAAAAGTTCAGGTACTGGCGACCTTCGGCCTGCAGCCAGCGACCGGCGCCCTGCGTCACCGCATAGCGCCGACGCAACGCATCAGCACGACGACGCGCCGTTAACGCATCGTCTATTTTTTGCTGCCAGGTCATACGGTTGCCGCGTTGTAGTATTCGTCGGTATCCGGGGTACGCAGCGCCTGTTCCAGGCGTTGCTGCTGTTCGTTATCGCCTGCCAGCACCGCCGTTTGCTGCGGATTGAGACCCAGCTTGCGAAACAACAGCAAATCCTTATCTTCGTTCGGGTTCGGCGTGGTCAGCAGTTTGCAGCCGTAGAAAATCGAGTTAGCTCCGGCCATAAAGCACATCGCCTGGGTTTGTTCGTTCATCTGCTCGCGTCCGGCTGAAAGACGGACATATGAAGTCGGCATCATGATCCGCGCCACGGCGATAGTACGAATAAAATCAAAAGCATCCACATCGTCGTTATCGGCAAGCGGCGTGCCTTTCACTTTCACCAGCATGTTGATCGGCACGCTTTCTGGCGGCGTTGGCAGATTAGCTAATTGCAGCAACAGACCCGCGCGGTCGGTCACCGTTTCCCCCAGTCCCACAATCCCGCCGGAGCAAACTTTAATGCCCGCCTCACGCACTTTATCCAGCGTATCCAGGCGCTCCTGGTACGAACGGGTTGTGATGATATTGCCGTAGAATTCCGGCGAGGTGTCGAGGTTATGGTTGTAGTAGTCCAGACCCGCATTGGCCAGTCGCTGGGCCTGATTTTCGTTCAGCGTACCCAGCGTCATACACGCTTCCAGCCCCAGTTCTTTTACGCCCTGAACCATCTGTTCCAGGTAAGGCATGTCGCGTTCGTGTGGATTCTTCCACGCCGCGCCCATGCAAAACCGCGTTGAACCGGCCTGTTTCGCTTTACGCGCTGAGTCCAGTACCTGTTCAACCTCCATCAAACGTTCCGTTTCCAGACCGGTTTTATAGCGGGAGCTTTGCGGGCAGTATTTGCAGTCTTCCGGGCAGGCACCGGTCTTAATCGACAGCAGCGTACTGACCTGAACCTGCCGCGGATCAAAGTGCTGACGGTGAACCTGCTGCGCTTCAAACAGCAGATCCAACAGCGGTTTTTCAAATAATTCGGTGACTTGCGACATTGTCCAGCGAGAAGAATGAGCCATATTGGTATACGTTTCGTTATGAGTTTGGTGTAGACTCGTAAACCTAAATCTTTTTAATTTGGTTTACAAGTCGATTATGACAACGGACGATCTTGCGTTTGACCAACGCCATATCTGGCACCCTTACACCTCCATGACCTCCCCGTTACCGGTTTATCCGGTGGCGCGTGCCGAAGGTTGCGAACTGATTTTAGCCAGCGGTGAGAGGCTGATAGACGGCATGTCGTCCTGGTGGGCGGCGATCCACGGTTACAATCATCCACAGCTGAACGCCGCGATGAAAACGCAGATTGATGCCATGTCACATGTGATGTTTGGCGGCATTACCCATGCCCCGGCCATTGCGCTGTGCCGCCAGTTGGTGGCGATGACGCCAGAGGCGCTGGAGTGCGTTTTTCTCGCGGATTCAGGTTCGGTCGCCGTAGAAGTAGCAATGAAAATGGCGCTGCAATACTGGCAGGCCAAAGGCGAATCCCGTCAGCGTTTCCTGACATTTCGAAACGGTTATCACGGCGATACCTTCGGCGCGATGTCGGTCTGCGATCCCGACAACTCGATGCACAGTCTGTGGAAGGGTTATCTGCCGGAGAACCTGTTTGCGCCCGCCCCGCAAAGCCGCATGGACGGCGAGTGGGACGAACTGGATATGGTGCCTTTTGCCCGCCTGATGGCCGCGCATCGCCACGAGATTGCGGCGGTGATCCTTGAGCCGATTGTGCAGGGCGCTGGCGGCATGCGCATGTATCATCCCGAATGGTTAAAGCGCATCCGTAAGATGTGCGACCGTGAAGGTATCCTGCTGATTGCCGATGAAATCGCCACCGGATTTGGTCGTACAGGCAAGCTTTTTGCCTGTGAACACGCCAACATAACCCCGGACATTTTGTGTCTGGGCAAAGCGTTAACCGGCGGAACCATGACCCTTTCCGCCACCCTGACCACGCGTCAGGTCGCGGAAACCATCAGCAACGGTGAAGCCGGATGCTTCATGCACGGTCCAACCTTTATGGGTAATCCGCTGGCCTGCGCCGTCGCCTCCGCCAGCCTGTCGTTACTCGAAACCGGTGAGTGGCGCTCACAGGTAGCGGCTATTGAAGCGCAACTGCGAACAGAACTCGCCCCGGCGGCAGACTCCAGTTGGGTAGCCGACGTGCGCGTACTCGGCGCCATCGGTGTGATCGAAACCACGCATCCGGTGAATATGGCGGCGTTACAGAAGTTCTTTGTTGAACAGGGTGTGTGGGTACGACCGTTTGGCAAACTGATCTATCTGATGCCGCCGTACATTATTCAGCCCGATCAGTTGCGTCGTCTGACCCAGGCCGTAAACGAGGCTGTGCGCAGTGCAACATTTTTTAGCGATTAATCAGCGGTAAGCTCTACGGTTTCTGGCTACACTTTTTGGCTAACGAGAGGAGTCAGCATGAAACTAATCAGTAACGATCTGCGCGATGGCGAAAAGCTTGCGCATCGCCACGTCTTTAACGGCATGGGATATGACGGGGATAATATTTCCCCGCATCTGGCGTGGGATGACGTGCCAGCAGGGACCAAAAGCTTTGTCGTGACCTGCTACGATCCTGATGCGCCAACCGGCTCCGGCTGGTGGCACTGGGTGGTGGTAAATCTGCCAGCAGATACCCGCGTACTCACGCAAGGCTTCGGCTCCGGGCTGGTTGCGCTGCCGGATGGGGTGATTCAGACCCGTACGGATTTTGGGAAAGCAGGTTATGGTGGTGCTGCGCCGCCGAAGGGTGAAACCCATCGCTATATCTTTACGGTTCACGCGCTGGATGTGGAGCGTATTGATGTCGATAAGGACGCCAGCGGCGCGATGGTTGGCTTTAACGTTCACTTCCACTCGCTCGCCAGCGCCTCGATTACGGCGATGTTCAGTTAAGCTGTGTTGTGCCGGATGTCGGCTTCGCCGCATCCGGCCTACTAAACAAGGCTTCTCTACAGAAATTCAGGCAACAATTTCAACAATGTCCCCTGGGCTAACAGTTCGGTTGCACATTCAATATCCGGAGCAAAAAAGCGATCCTGCGTATAGTGGGCAACCTGCTCGCGCAGAGCCTGGCGCGCCAGCTCCAGCAGCGGGCTTGAGGTTAACCCTTCACGCAGGTCAATCCCCTGACACGCCGCCAGCCACTCCACGGCAATCACGCCGCGCGTATTCGCAGCCATCTCCCACAACCTGCGGCCCGCTGCCGGTGCCATAGACACATGATCTTCCTGGTTGGCGGAGGTCGGCAGGCTGTCCACGCTGTGCGGATGCGCCAGCGCTTTGTTCTCGCTCGCCAGCGCGGCCGCGGTTACCTGAGCAATCATAAAGCCGGAGTTCACCCCGCCGTTTTTCACCAGGAACGGCGGCAACTGCGACATATGTTTGTCCATCATCAGCGCAATGCGTCGCTCTGATAACGCCCCGATTTCCGCAATCGCCAGCGCCAGATTATCTGCCGCCATCGCCACCGGTTCAGCATGGAAGTTGCCGCCGGAAATGACATCGCCCTCTTCGGCAAACACCAGCGGGTTGTCGGAAACCGCGTTGGCTTCTACCAGTAAGACCTCCATTACCTGACGCATTTGCGTCAGGCACGCCCCCATCACCTGCGGCTGACAGCGCAAAGAATACGGATCCTGCACTTTTTCACAGTTATGATGCGACTGAGAAAGTGCGCTGGTGTCGGTCAACACATGGCGGTACAGCGCTGCGGCATCAATCTGCCCACGCTGTCCTCGTGCGGCATGAATACGGGCATCAAACGGACGACGAGAGCCCAATACCGCTTCGGTGGTCAGCGCCCCACACACCGTCGCAGACGCGAACAGCTCCTGGGCTTCAATTAACCCACGCAGCGCAAAGGCTGTGGAAGCCTGGGTACCGTTGAGCAGCGCCAGCCCTTCTTTCGCCTCCAGCGTAATCGGCTCCAGTCCGGCCTTTTTCAGCGCTTCAGTCGCCGGAAGCCATTCCCCCTGCCAGCGCGCTTTACCTTCGCCCAGCAGCGTCAGAGACATATGCGCCAGCGGTGCCAGATCGCCCGATGCGCCCACTGACCCTTTCGCCGGGATCAGCGGATACACCCCGGCATTCACCAGCGCAATCAGCGCTTCAATCACGCTGAGACGAATACCCGAAAAACCCCGCGCCAGGCTGTTGATTTTCAGCACCATAATCAGGCGAACCATCGCGTCATCGAGCGCCTCACCAACGCCTGCCGCATGGGAAAGCACCAGAGAACGCTGTAAATTCTGCAAATCTTCCGTGGCGATACGGGTCTGAGCCAGCAGGCCAAAGCCGGTATTAATGCCATACGCCGTACGGCCTTCAGCGACAATATTATTGACGCAGGCGACGCTTGCGTTGATCGCATCAATCGCCCCGGCATCCAGGCTCAGTTTGACCGGCTGCTGCCAGATGTCGCGCAGTTGCGCAAAGCTCAGATGACCCGGCGTTAATGTCATGGTGTTCATATCAACGTTTCTCCTGCGTCGCCGCGACCATCGGCAAATTCAGCCCTTCTTCGACGGCGCATTCCACCGCAATGTCATACCCGGCGTCGGCGTGGCGCATCACCCCGGTAGCCGGATCGTTATGTAATACCCGGGCGATACGCGCTGCGGCTTCATCAGTGCCATCGCAAACAATCACCATCCCGGCATGCTGGGAGAAGCCCATTCCTACCCCGCCACCGTGATGCAGTGACACCCAGGTTGCACCGCTGGCGGTGTTAAGCAGCGCGTTCAGCAGCGGCCAATCGGATACTGCATCAGAACCGTCGCGCATGGCTTCGGTTTCGCGGTTCGGGCTGGCGACGGAGCCGGAATCCAGATGATCACGGCCAATAACAATCGGCGCAGACACTTCGCCGCTGCGCACCATTTCATTAAACGCCAGCCCCAGTTTTTGACGCCATTCCAGACCGACCCAGCAAATACGCGCCGGTAATCCCTGGAAGTTAATCCGCTCACGCGCCATATCCAGCCAGTGGTGCAGATGTTTATCGTCAGCCACGATCTCTTTCACTTTGGCATCCGTTTTATAAATATCCTGCGGATCGCCGGAAAGCGCTACCCAACGGAACGGGCCAATGCCGCGGCAGAACAGGGGGCGAATATAAGCAGGGACGAAACCGGGGAAATCAAAGGCGTTTTCCACGCCCATCTCTTTGGCCATCTGGCGAATGTTGTTGCCGTAATCAAACGTCGGCACGCCCATTTTGCTGAACGCCAGCATTGCCTCAACGTGCGTTGCCATTGAGCGTTTCGCCGCCTGTACCGTGCCCTGCGGATCGGACACCGCTTTCGCCTGATACGCTTCCCAGCTCCAACCGGACGGCAGATAACCATGCAGCGGATCGTGGGCGCTGGTCTGGTCAGTGACCATATCCGGGCGCACACCGCGCTTCACCAGTTCCGGCACAACGTCGGCGGCGTTAGCGCATAGCGCAATGGAGACCGCTTTACCCTCGCGGGTGTACTTTTCGATACGCGCCAGCGCGTCGTCAAGCGATGTCGCCTGCTCGTCCACGTAGCGGGTACGCAGACGGAAATCGATCCGGCTTTGCTGACACTCAATATTCAGCGAGCAAGCACCTGCCAGCGTTGCGGCTAACGGTTGCGCCCCACCCATGCCGCCCAGCCCGGCGGTCAGCACCCAGCGTCCGCTCAGGTTACCCTGATAATGCTGACGCCCGGCCTCAACGAAGGTTTCATAAGTCCCCTGCACGATGCCCTGGCTACCGATGTAGATCCAGCTCCCGGCGGTCATCTGGCCATACATCGCCAGCCCTTTGGCGTCCAGCTCGTTGAAGTGTTCCCAGGTAGCCCAATGTGGCACCAGGTTGGAGTTGGCAATCAGTACGCGCGGCGCATTGTCATGGGTTTTGAAAACGCCAACCGGTTTACCGGACTGGACCAGCAGGGTCTCATCGGTCTCCAGTTTGGTCAGCGCGTTGACGATGGCGTCATAACATTCCCAGTCCCGCGCGGCGCGACCAATCCCGCCGTATACCACCAGCTCATGCGGATTTTCCGCCACATCGGGATCCAGGTTGTTCATTAACATGCGCAGCGGCGCTTCGGTCAGCCAGCTTTTGGCCGTTAACGTGGTGCCGCGTGGGGCACGAATATCCTGCTGACGGTACTTGCTATGAGACATGGTAGAGCACTCCTCGCGAACGATCGGACAGATAAGTAACATATACTTGTCTATACAAGTTGTCGCAAGCGTGCTTTTAACAAAAAAGATACAATTTTATTATACTGCGGCAGCAATCACGCTTTTCAGGACATAAACCGCCCTTGCAGGCGATAGCGGGAACCCGGGAAGAGCAAACGGGCATGAGAGACAATGGATGACGCAGACCAGGTTTTACGGCGGATCAGCAAGCAGGGATCGTGTTCTTTGATATTCAGCAGCGCGCACTCTTCGGCACTGGCGCGGACCGCTTCAACAATATGCTCGCCTTCCGTTAAAGGGGCTATCAGCGACAGATAAGCGTGCGGCGTAGTCTGGCTGTAATCCTGCGCCAGATACGCTGGCACAATTTCGGCATTCACGCAGCGATCTTCAATCTGCACCGGCAGTTCGTTCTCGTAGTGCACCATGACAGAGTGAAAAATGGAGGTACCTTCTTTGACGTTTAACACCAAAGCCTGCTGCGCGCTTGCCTGGGTTCGTTCAAGCGTGATCACCTCGCAGCGGTGCTGATGCTGACGGGCGTTGATTTCATCCGCGATGCTGCGAATTTCAAACAGCGCAGACTGGCCCTTCGGCTCGGCGACAAACGTCCCTACGCCCTGCAAACGAACCAGTAACCCTTCATCCGTTAACTCACGCAGCGCCCGGTTGATGGTCATGCGGCTGAAACCATACTGCGCCACCAGCTCCGCCTCAGAGGGAATGCGATCGTGAGGTTGCCAGATACCGCTGGCAATCTTTTCGCTGATCTCCTGTTTGACCTTTTCGTAAAAAGGTGCCGGAGCAGAACGGGATGGGAGCATGCGTAAGCCTTCCTTAAGCTGAGAATGTGAGTGGGTACAGTTTACAGACATTACCCGAACCTGATAAGCGCAACGCCATCAGGTATATCAGTGCCACCAGTGCGCGATTTGCCAACCTAATCGCGCCGCAACGCGCGCCGCTCTGCCATCATCGTCAAAGCGTGGATTAAATTCAACCATATCCACCGCCTGCAGTTTACCGCTACGACACAGGGGTTCAATCAGATTCAGCAGCGTCGCCAACGGTACGCCCAGCGCAGCGGGTGCCGACACGCCGGGCATTTCCCACACCGGCAGCACGTCGAGATCGATAGTCAGATAGATAACATCCAGGTTGGCGACAAACTGCGCTAACTGCGCCTGCGCCGTTGCACAGAACAGATCCTCCACCACGGTCACACCGAGCCGTTGCGCCTCATCCCATAGCGCCTGGGTGTTTGCCGCCCGACTGACGCCGATACAGGCATAGTGAAATTCACGCTGCTGTTCATCGCAAAGCTGCGCCAGTTGGCGAAACGGTGTACCGGAAGTAGCCTGATCGGCATGGCGCAAATCGAGGTGCGCATCGAAGTTGACGATCCCCACTTTCGCCTGCGGGAACGCATCCAACACGCCTGCGCCGTGCGCAAATGCGGTTTCGTGTCCTCCCCCCAGAACAAAGGTACGTATATTCTCCTGCTGACAGCGCTGCACCGCATTGCGTAGCGCCTGCTGCGCGCCCTCAAGGTCGGGGGCCTGGGCCACAATATTTCCCAGATCTACCAGCCGATGATGCCCATCGTGGCTGGCTAAATTCGCCAGCGCCTTGCGCAGCACATCGGGCGCTCCGGCGGCTCCCGTCCGGCCCTGATTACGTTTCACGCCTTCGTCGCAGGCAAACCCGAGCAGCGCTATCTGCTCGCGATACATTTCTGGGCTAAATGTCGGGCTCAGCGTGATAGTCTGAAACAGGCGCAGCGCATTCGGCGATTCGGCGCGATCATCACGTCCCTGCCACAGCGCAGGTGAAACAGGTTGCCAGTGAGTCATACTATTTGTCCTTTGAATACGCGTTGGTAGAGCGGGTTGCGCCCCGGTTCATACAGGATCTCGACCGGGAGAGTGGCATCCCACACCACAAAATCGGCCACAAACCCGGCCTTCAATTGACCATGAGTGGTATGACGTCCCAGCGCCCGGGCCGCATGACGGGTGACGCCCGCCCATGCTTCTTCCGGCGTTAAGCCAAACTGAACGCAGGCCATATTCATCGCCCAGTGCAGGCTGATAAACGGGCTGGTACCTGGGTTAAAATCTGTCGCCACCGCCATCGGTACCTGATACTGACGCAGCAATGCCACCGGCGGACGCTGTTGCTCTTTAAGGAAATAGAATGCGCCGGGCAGCAGTACGCCGACCGTACCGCTTTGGCTCATCGCCGCTACGCCCGCTTCATCGAGATATTCAATATGATCGGCGGATAACCCGTGGTAGCGGCTTACCAGCTGTGCGCCACCCAGCAATGACAGCTGTTCAACATGGCCTTTAATCGGGATGCCCAACGCCTGCGCGGCCTGAAACACCCGCTCGCTCTGTGCCAACGAAAAACCCACGCTTTCACAAAACAGATCGACGGTCTCAAACAGCCCTTGTTCCCACAGCTGCGGCAAAATGGTCTCGCACACCAGCGTAATATAGCCGTCAGGATCATCCCGGTATTCTGCTGGAGTCGCATGGGCAGCCAACAGCGTGGGGCTTATTTCAATGATATTCTCCGCCGCCAGCGCCGCTGCCACACGCAATATTTTCTCTTCTGTCTGCAAATCCAGGCCGTAACCGGATTTTATTTCCAGCAAGGTAACGCCTTCTTTGATCAGCTGTTCCATACGCTGATGCGCTAGATGTAAGAGTTGCTCATCACTGGCGCTGCGGGTTGCTGATACGGTGGCATTGATACCCCCGCCCTGGGCGCTTATCTGCTGGTAGGAGACACCGTTTAGCCGCTGCTCCCATTCACCTGCGCGGTTTCCACCAAAGACCAGATGCGTATGACAGTCAATCAGGCCAGGTGTAATTAGCCTGCCCTGCATATCAAAGGTATTGTCATGTGTGAGATAGAGCGATGACTCCGGGACGATATCGCGAATCTTCCCCTGGCGGACGATCAGCGCATGACCCTCCACCAGCCCATACGGGGTGTTACGTTCGGGATCCATGGTCGCCAGACGAACATTGCGCCAGATAACATCATCAGGGAAGAATTGCTGCATTCGACTCACCACTTGTCATAGGTTGTATAGACATTTATTTTTGATTATACGGATGTTGTCAACCTGAAGGACCGTAATTGTTATGTATTTGTGATATAAGAACTCTCCGCGCCGGGCATTACGGCGATAAAAACAACTTTTTACCTTTTAACCTTCCCGTTTCGCTCAACTTAGTATAAAAAAGCAGGCTTCAATGGATAACTTTCAAAGCCCGGAGCAACCTGTGAACATATCATCAGTTTCCCGTCTGGCGCTGGCAATGGCTTTTGGCGTGACGCTGACCGCCTGTAGCTCTACGCCGCCCGATCAAATTCCTTCCGATCAGACCGCGCCAGGTACCTCTTCGCGCCCGATCTTGTCGGCCAATGAAGCGAATAACTTCGTTGCTGCGCACTATTTTTCCGCGCTGACGCCAAACACCGCGCCGTGGAGCCCTTCTGCTATTTCTCTGCCTGCACAGCCTGACTTCGTGGTTGGCCCGGCTGGGACTCAGGGCGTCACCCATACCAGCATTCAGGCTGCGGTTGATGCGGCAATCATCAAGCGTACTAACAAACGTCAGTACATCGCGATTATGCCGGGCGAGTATCAGGGCACGGTATATATCCCGGCAGCAACGGGAAGTCTGACGCTGTACGGCATGGGCGAAAAACCGCTGGATGTAAAAATTGGCCAGGCTATTGATGGTGACATGAGCACCGCAGACTGGCGTCGTACGGTGAACCCGGGCGGTAAATACATGCCGGGTAAACCGGCGTGGTATATGTTTGATAATTGCCAGAACAAGCGCGGCACAAATATTGGCGTGATGTGTTCTGCCGTCGTCTGGTCGCAAAATAACGGTCTGCAATTGCAGAACCTGACCATCGAAAACAATCTGGGTGACAGCGTTGATGCGGGTAATCACCCGGCCGTTGCGCTACGTACCGATGGCGATAAAGTGCAGATCAATAAGGTCAACATCCTCGGTCGCCAGAATACGTTTTTCGTGACTAACAGCGGCGTACAAAACCGTCTGGAAAACGATCGTCAACCGCGTACTTTGGTAACCAACAGCTACATTGAAGGGGATGTGGATATTGTTTCCGGTCGCGGCGCCGTGGTGTTCGATAACACCGATTTCCGCGTTGTGAACTCCCGTACGCAGCAGGAAGCCTATGTGTTTGCACCAGCGACGCTGTCAAACATCTACTACGGCTTCCTCGCCACAAATAGCCGCTTCACGGCGAGTGGTGATGGCGTGGCACAGTTGGGCCGCTCGCTGGATGTCGATTCGAACACTAACGGTCAGGTCGTTATCCGCGACAGCGTGATCAACGAAGGCTTTAACATGGCAAAACCATGGGCTGACAGCGTTATCTCGAAGCGTCCTTTTGCCGGTAATACCGGTGCACAAGATGACAAAGGTGAAATCCAGCGCAACCTGAACGACACCAACTTTAACCGCATGTGGGAATACAACAACCGCGGTATCGGTAGCAAAGTGGTTGCCGAACCGAAGCAGTAATCACAGCCATCAAACCGCTGGCGGGAACACTCCCGCCAGCCCCCTTCACCGCTTTCAACGTCTTTTCTTCACACAGGTCATATTTTCACCAATGCAGGTTTGAAATCGATCTATTTATAGCCAAAATAATTCGAGTTGTATGAAGGCAAGCCCAGGCGCTTACGTAAGTAAGTTACAGTAACGTTTAATTGGACAAATATTGTTTTGCCGCTAAACTCACTTTTTAACCTAAAATAGATAAAAAGCCAAGCCATATTAATTTTAATGTATGAGCATTGTCAATATATATCACTTTCCGGAAAAGGAAAATTACCGTAAATTTTTCTAAAAATAAATCAAAAAACCCGTTACGATATTTCCAATATATAATATATATATTGTGAAATTTTATTCAAAAACAACTCATCTGACCAGTAACCTTTATTCCTAATTATCCCATCACAGCTTTTGGCTTCTGGTGATTTACGAAAAATGCCGCATATAATATTTCGGCACAGTGAGTGCAGGGTTAATTTTTTACAGCAACTAATATCTAAGGATTTATGGATATGAAAAACATGATTCATTCATGGAAAAGGAAATCAGCGCAGTATCGTGAGCTGAAAAAGCAGAAAGGCGTGACGCTGCTTGAAATTATCATTGTACTGGGCATTATCGGTATTATTGCCGCCGGTGTGGTTATTCTGGCACAGCGTGCGTTTACATCTCAGGATATTTCAGACCTGACCGATAATACGAACTCTGTCCGTGTTGCGATGACAGAGGCGTATAAAGACTCCGCTGAATATCCGGCTCGCGCTGATTCAAATTCAGAAACAAAAGCTGGGATCGAGACATCACCTGGAACATCCGCAATCGTTGGTCTGGTCAAGATGGGTAAAATCGGTCCTAGCGAAGCGTTCAATGGATTCTCTAACGATGCTTTTGAAATTGGACCTGCAAAACTTTCCGCTACTGCCGCGAAGAATAAAGCTTTCTTTATGGTAATCAACGGACTGGAGAAGGAAGATTGCCGTAACATTGTGTCACAGATTGGTTCTCAATGGGATTATGTGGCGACCACTACAGCGGCTGCAGGTGCAATGTCTGGTAATGCTGCAGCAATTGATATCAGTGTTGAAGCGAACCCTGCTACTGGTATTTTGAAAACAACGACTGATGATAAGTTAACGCCTGCCAATATCGTCTTAACTGGTGTCTGTGACACTGATCCAACTGGTCCAACTAACGCTATCGTTTTAGGTAGCCGTTAATAAATACTGGCAATATTTTTTTAATTTGTTGTACTTATTCTGCCCTCTTTATTAGAGGGCAGTCCTTCTAAATGGACTTTATAAATGATAAGTAAGCACAGCACGAATGCTCACGGCCGTCAGGCAGGCGTCACCCTTCTTGAAATGATTGTTGTGCTTGCCATTATCGGCATGTGCCTGATGACTTATGCCAATTATAAACGAAAAGAAGCCCAGCAAAGTCACCAACTGATTGTCGCTGATATGATCGCCCGTGATATTTCCGGCGTGATGCGCTTTGTGGCACAAGACAAACTGGCTACCACGAATAGCGCACAACAAGCCAACCCACTATACGGAAAAAATACTCACGTCAATATCGCGAATTATGATAACCGCGTCACTAACAGGACATTACAGGATTCACCCGACAGGGATGATAATAATTTTTATTCCGGTTGGTCTGCTGCTGTGTCAACACAAACCGATGTATCGCCCACCCGGGGTTCTCGCTATCTGTTTCTGGGTAGCGAATGTAGAAATGGCAATATTGAGAAAGGGAAGCTGCCCTTCAAGCTGACGGAGTCTATGCTGCCGTGTGAACTGCGCCCTGGCGCCGAATCGCTGGGTCTGGTGCTGGAACGCGTGGACTTCGTCAACAACAATCGCACCAGCGGGTTGGGCATTGAACGTGTCGACTTCTATCTCGTCTACCAGAACGAGGTCGAGAACGAAGGCCTCCATTTTGCCGGATTTATTAAGCCGCTGGAAAAAGCGCTGAAAAGCGTCGATCTCGGTTATCTGCAGGCGGTGGTGTTTGAAGTCAACAATAGCGGTAATTTTAACCTGGTAACAACGGCCGCAGACCAACCGCTGCAGATGGGGGACGTTCCCAATAATCTGGACAGGCTCGATGCAAATAAACGTTACGGCATTCGCTTAAGCTTAGACAAAAACAGTGAAGATATTACTGCCGATGGTTCTGTTCCGGCTGCCAAGCTGTGCTGGAACGATGCCAAAGGCGAGGCCGGACCGTGTATTACGGCGATTGATGAAGACCGCCTGCTGATTACCAGCAGCGATGCAACGGACAAAGATAAAAACGAACCGGCGATGTGCTGGAGCAGAGAGCAAAACAAGAGCACGCTGTGCCTGGCGGCAATGAACAGCAACGGCGTCAATCCGGATGGCAGGCTTAATCCAGACGGCACGCCGTATAATCCAGACGATCGCATTCTGCATCTGCGTACCAGCGCGGATAAAACAGACGGTAGCGAAGTGGATCCTGCTTCGCCGAGCTCGCTCAAAGGCACCACCGGCACGCTGTACGCCAATATCGTGATGGAAAATACCTCGCGCAAGCATCCGGAAAAATGGTATGTGGCTTACAATGAAACTGATGCTGACAGGCTTAAAAACGGTATCCAGGATGATGATGACACCCTTAGATTCCCTAATCAATTTGCAGATGCTTTCCATGGTCAGTATGAGCTGGTGACGCCCACCACCACCTTTTATCAATCATTTAAAAACAATTATCCGCAGGGTAAAAAACCGGATGTTGCTGATGCTGACTATATAAACTGGAATAGTGAGGATAATTACAAAAATCTCTTCACTGAACCAGGCGTGATTCGTTTACCGTTGCAAACGTGTCCTAAAGTAACCGGTATCGATAAAGATCGTAAAACCAAGCTGCGTAGCCTCTATCCCCGCCTGTCGGTCGCCATATCATCTGTCGCGGCAGATGAGGATGATGGGGCAAACAAAACCGGTGGCTATTTCGACTATACCCAGCAGGGGGCAACCCGGACGAATAGCTACAAGAGTAAGAACGATCCGAAACCTGTGGGCGCGGTAGCAGCTGTGGCGATCCAGGCCAACATTGTGGTGAACAAAGATATTGTCTCTGCCAACGTCCCGGATAAAGCGAACGTAAACGGAATCTTTGAGGACTGGATCGCGGAGAAATGGTTTAAAGGCACAAGTAATAATCTGGACGAGCCCTTCTGGTTAATCAGCGCCGCGTCGGCAACGATTACCCCTGATGGCAAAAAAAATGTGAATAAAATAAACCCACAGTCTCTCTCAGTGGTAATTAACCAGTGGTGCAGCACAATCCCGCAGGGGGGAATGATTTCATCCGAAGGTCACGCCTGGACTGAGGCGGAGCCGAATAAGTATGTGCTCCATTCTCTTGTTGCGGAAGATAACGATCTTAAGTTTTATAAAGAAAACGGTAATGAACTTGATATTCCGGACCATGAAAGAATCACCTATTAATCATTGGAAGAGTAAGATGAAAAAAACATGGATAATTGGGGCTGCCGTGTCCGCATTATTAGGCAGCCAGGGAAGTTTTGCCGCCAGCGCACCAGCCGGGCAAAAAATTGACGCAGGGATGTTAACCACCACGCCAGTGAAAGAAAGTACAACCACACCGCGAAATCCCTTTTCCGGGGATGATACGGTGAAAAACGTCGCGCCTGTCAGTGCGCCAGTAGTGGAAATAAAAATTGATTTACTGGAAGAAGAGTTATTAAGCCAGCAGCTCTCAAAATGGGCGCAGCAAAATGGCTATAAGCTGCTCTGGAACAGCTCAACTGATTTTGTTATTTACAAGGCAATTCATTTGCAGGGTAAATCAACACAGGATGTGCTGGTTAAACTTGGACAAGTATTTACGTCAGAAAACTACGGGCTGGTGATTAAAGACTACCAGGCGAATAACGTACTGATCATTGATGAGCAGTAATTACGCAAGGGAATAATGCTATGAAAATTAAAGTTTCGCTTCTGGCGTTGACGCTGGCTCTTCAGGGTTGTACGTCTATTGATACCAAGTACGATAAAAGTATTGTCCAGCAGGAAACCGGCAACCCGACCACTCCGGATGAGATGAAAACGACCGGTTATATGAAATATAACGAGCCTTATCTGGGCAAAAAGGTTGAATATAACTCCCGTAAACAGGCGCTGCTGCGTAAGCAGGTGAGTATTCAGTCTTACGAGCCTACCGATCTGGCGACAATTCTTGAGGCGGTGACCGCGCAAACCGGTATTAGCTACCGTATTAATACTTCCGTTCCCGGTGGAAAATCGGATGCGGGGGAACCGGAGTTCCGCAGCGTTAAGTTCAACGGAACGTTTGAGGAATTTACCCGCTATATTTCCGCGCTGTATGACGTGAATCCGCTGCTGGATAACAACGGCGTGCTTGTCGTCTCTTATTTCCAGAACTATGTGCTGAAGCTCGATTTTTACGGCGAAGACAACAAGTTTGAGACCAGTCTCGATCTGTCCGGTAATGAAGCCACTTCCGGCGGCGGTCTGAAAGGCAAAGCCGAAACCAAGTTTGAATCCAGCTTCTGGGACGACGTTGAGGATATGGCGGAAAAATTTGTCTCCAGCGGCGTTTACAGCATTTTTAAAGACGCCTCGATTCTGACGATCACCGCACGTCCTTCGGAGTATCACGCGCTGAATGAGTCGCTGAAAAAATTCCAGGCGGATAATACCCGTCAGTTTGTCGTGACTTACAAAATATTTACCCTTGATAAGCGCAAAACGAAAGAGCTGGGCGGTGGGGTCAATATGACCTTCAACGACGGGACCTCCTCTTTTGGTATCGACAGCTCAGAAATGCTGATGAAGCTCTCCGGCGGCTTAACCGCAGGCTGGACCAATCAGCATATGAATATCAGCTCTCAGTTGGATGCCCTGTACGAACTCACCGGCAGTAAGGTGATCCAGAGCGGTTCGTTTATTACCCGTAATAACATCCCTATTCCGCTCAACATGACCACGTCGCAATATTATGTTTCAAGTCGCACTAGGGAACAAGATTCCAATACAGGAGACGTCAGTACGGAGGTGGAAACCACGGAACTGGTCACCGGCACCAGCTTTATTCTTACCCCGCGTATCTTAACCGACGGGCGAATTGAAGTGGCCAGCGGCTTTACCAAGCGCTACCTCAACTCAATCGATACCTTTGATGAAGTTCAGTTGCCGTCGGTAAGCACGACGGAAATGTTTAACATTTCCACAATTACGCCGGGTAGCCTGCTGCTGGTCAGCAAATACGAAGCGAAAGAGGATTCTGACGGTCAGGGATGGTCGGTGCTGGCAGGCTCGGTCACCAACAACGATCATGTCGAAACGGTGGTTATGGTAGTCGGTATTGATAATTACCGTGCCCCAACGCAGACCCGATGAGGGCATCATGCTTAAGCACTTATCAGAAAATCGGGTATTAATTGATCTGGTCTGGAGCTACGAGCCCACCTCTCACGAACCTTATTATCTTGACTGGCTGGCACATATACGGCGAACCCATCGCCAGTTAACGATCTTGTCGGATGAAGGGGAAATGGTTACGGGTTTCTGTACTAAACACTCCACCTTATATGAGCCTTTCGCCCTGTGGATGAAAGCCCTGTACGGTGACGGTATTTATTACTATGAGCAGGCGGAAAGCTACTATTTCCTGATTATCACGCGCGGTGCTCCCGTATCAGGCAGCGATCGTCTGGTCTCCAGACGCTTCTGGATGAAGCTGAAAGAGCAACTGAAAGAGTCGCCACAGTATGCGGAGCTACCGTTAATTCAGTTAACGGAACAGCACTTTGAGGCGGTGATTGAAGGCTGTACTGAACATCAGCGGCGGCAGAAAAAACGGCGACAGATGATGATCGGCGCTCTGTTAGCAGGCGGCATCGTATTTTTACTGGTGTTTATGACACTGCTGAAATTATTTATAAAAGGATGAGAACGTGGCGGTCTCTGAAAATCTCTATTTCTGGAAACGTCGTAATATTATAGGGGGCGGTTCTACCGGGCGAGGAGGTAATATTATCGTCTGGGTCGTTACGCTACTGATTTTATTAGCTGGCGGCGGCGGGGCGGGCTATTACTATTTTATCTGGAAACCGGAGCAGGAACGATTGGCCAGAGTCCAGGCTGAACAGGCTGCCCGCCAGCAAAAAATCAAAGCTATCGAAGATTTTTATCGCAACTCGCTTACGGGAGGCAGCATTTCTGATGCCAGCCTGCTGCTGGAGCAGCTCTTGCTGGCGAATAAAAAACTGTCGCAGGTAGGCTTTGCGCCAAAAAGTATTGAATGTACCAGTACGGGCTGTTCACTCAGCTATGCGCTGAATCCAGGGCGGATATTTAGCGTGGCCGATATTAATCTCTGGGGCAAAACCTGGTCGCCCAGTTTTTCAAAAAACACGCTGGACTATACGGGCGTTGAGTCCGGGATGAATAAACATCCGTGGTTCAGCGCCTGGCAGAGTAAAAATACGGTCAATCTGCCGGTCTGTACCGATGTATTAAGTTATATCAGCACCTGGAACTCATTAGGCGGACGAAATACCGAACTGGTATTTACCGGGATGCCCTCCTCTGCCGTCGGGCAAAATGAAAGCGCGCTGAAAAGTGCGGTAACGTCATTCGGCATGCTGTTCGCCGGTTGGACGATCACCTCACCGACCAAAATGGATTTCTCAGGCGTGTCGTTAGTGTTGAATAAGCAACCCTTTGCCGACGCGTTTATTATCAAATCAATCGTATTCAATGAAAACTCAACGCTCGTTACCGGAGGACTGGCATGCAAAAAGGGAAATTAATCATTGCGGGAATAGTGTTGACGCTTTCACCTGCTCTTTACGCCGCAGATACGGCAGAAATCATCCCCGCGCAGCAGGTTGTGCAAGCGGAAGGCACGCCGCCGTTAAGCGACGTATCGCCGATGCAGGATCACGTTGTTGAGATGATAGAAAAAGATTTCAACTTCGAGAGCCAGTACCGCGAGCTGGCGAATCAGCTTGCGCTGGAAAAAGTCCGTAGCGAGCTGCGCAAGCTGCGCGGTGAGAAAAAGGCGGATAGCGCAGCGGTTATGCCGGTGAGCACCGCCAGCACAATGGATGATATTAGCGCTTCCCCTGGAGCAACGTCAGAATCTGCGCCTGGGCTGCGGCCGCTGCTGATTTCCGAAATCGCGGGTCAAAAACGCGTGGCGATTGCCGGCGCCGACGGCGGCGTGAAGATGGTGCCGCTGAATCAGCGTTTTAGTTACGGCGGTTATGACTATATTGCGCGTCATAACCAGGCAAATGACGTGACGGTCGAGGTTGTGGGTAAGTGATCGATTATATCCAGTTTAACGAGGAGAACATTCATTCTCAGGAGTGGCAATTCCAGGAGTATGACGGCGATATTCTGGTTGCTGAACATGCGGATGAAGCCTGGTTACTGGTATCCACGCCTTTGATTGATAATCTGGCGCCAATGCAGGCGGTGTGCCACCGCCTGCAGGTTTCCCATAATATTCAGGTTAAGGGAATAGCGCAGGTTACTGAGAAAAATTATTACCTGATCGTAGAACAGCTGCTGTCGGCAGGAAGTAAGCTGCTTGAGCAGGAAAGCAGTAACACACAGCTTGCGCTGGAAGAAATGCTAAAAAAGGCCGTGGCGTTGAAGGCCAGCGACCTGCATATCACCCGTAATGATATGGTGGCGAATATTGAGCTGCGCATTAACGGCGTGCTTTGTCCGTTTATACAGATGAAGGCGTCACGCTGCGATGAGTTGGTGTTCGTGCTCTATAACGTTGAGGCAAGCACCCGCGACACCACCTGGAACCGCAATATTGCGCAAAACGCCAATATCCTCTATTCGCTGGCGGGGAAAAGCTACCGCTTCCGCTATGCGCACTATCCGATATTTGGAGAGACCAGCGATTGCTATCACGCGGTATTGCGAATTATTCCATCGGGTCTGGACAGAGCCAGCGTCGCGAGCCTGGATAAGCTTGGCGTTTCCGATGAGGAAATTAGCGACCTCAAAAGGATCCTGAGTAACCCCTACGGCGCTTATATTATTGCCGGAACAACCGGTTCGGGGAAATCCACTACCCTGAAGAATTTGATGGAATGGATGCAAATCAACCGCTATGACAATCGCGGCTGTTTTCTGACCGTAGAAGATCCGGTCGAATATCAGATCTATGGCGCGACGCAAAGTTCGGTATTAAGCGGCGAATCCGGAGGATTCCATTCGGCGATCAAATCCTCGCTGCGTCGCGACCCGGACGTACTGATGGTGGGGGAAATTCGCGACAATATCTCTTCTAACGCGCTGGCTGGGGCGGTGGAAAGTGGTCACTACTGCTTTACCACCGTGCACGCAGGCAACATCGTTTCGTTATTGCAACGCTTATCCGCGCTCGGTATTACCAGCGATAAGCTTTCAACGCCGGGCTTTATTGCGGGCTTACAGTGCCAGAAGCTAATACCGGTACTGTGCCCGCAGTGTAAAACGTCCTTACGGACCACCGCCATTAAGGGACGCGAATTCCAGCTTTATGAAAAAAACGCTGAAGGCTGTCCGGCCTGCAAACATACCGGTATTGGCGGACGCCAGTTGGTGATGGAGTATTTGCTGCCGGTGTATGACGAGCTGGAGGCCATTGCAGAACAGAAGTGGCTTAAAGTTTATACCGTCTGGCGCGCGAAGCGATTAAAACAGACCGGCCTGAGCGAAGGATTCGAAATTAAAGAAAAAACGATGGCGGCAGTACTTCAGGGACGCGTGTGCGCGACCTGGTTTCAAATGGAATTTGGGCAAGTCGTTCAGGAAGAACTGGAGGTAATAGTTGAAAAAATTTGGTAAGAAACAGCGTATTTATCTTTATCAGTTTTGCGCGGATATGATTAACGCTGAGCTTCCGCTGTATGATGCGCTGCAAAAATTACGCGCGGAAGGGGAAAAACTGCTCGGCAAAGGATTTGCTAAACGTCTGGAAGATCTGACCGCGAAAATGGCGAAAACCACCTCCATTGCGATGGTTTTCGAGGGACTGGTCCCTGAATCTGAACTGAGCGTGATTAACGCGGCGGAACGCAGCGGCAGCCTGGCCGACGGTTTTATCACCCTGGTAAACGTAATTAATTATAACGACGAGTTGCGCAAGAAAATCGTCGGCGCCATCACCTTCCCGCTCATTATGCTGGTCCTGTCGCTGGTGGTGATAGGCGGTTATGCTTATAAAGTGTTCCCGGCTTTTGAAGGCGTTGTACCGGTTGAAAAATGGCCTGGCGTCACCAGCGCGCTCTATATTTTTGGGATGGCGCTGTGTAATGGGCTGTGGATATATATCCTCATTGGTTTTATTGCGCTGGTTACCGTGATCAAAATAGCGATGGGCAAAATGACCGGGAATATTCGTAATCAGTTTCTTGACCGAATTATGCCGTTCTCAACGTATAAGCAGTTGACCGCCTCTATTTTTCTCAACAACCTGGCGCTGATGTTAAAAAACGGCATTCCGCTCAACGATGCGCTCAGCATTATTAGCCTGAACTCCAGCCGCTGGCTGCGCTGGCACCTGGCCGGGATGCAGAAGAAAATGGCGGCAGGCGTCAGCTATGGGGAGGCGCTCAATTCGGGTTTACTGAACACGGAAACGCTGCTTAATATCAGCCTTTACGCCGCGCTACCTTCGTTTAATGAGGTGCTGCTGGCGGTATCAAATAAATCACGTGAACACATTCGGGAATATATCACTAAACTTTCCGGGTTATTAAAAGCGCTCTCCACGCTGATATTAGGCGGTTGCGTAATATGGGTTTTTGCCGCGTTGTTTTCGCTCAGCGACAAGTTGGCGGCGATGGGCGCCAGCGGTTCTTTTTAGGAAAATTAAATCATGGAACTGTTAATGCCATGGATGGTGGCTATTTTTATCCCACTTGGATTGCTGTTTGGCAGCTTAGCCAACGTGATTATTTATCGTCTGCCGCTGATGCTTGGCGTAATAGATGAGGATGATTCAGAAGGGGCGGCTGTTAATTTGTGGTGGCCGCCGTCGCACTGCCCTGCCTGTAAATCGGATATTAAGCCCTGGGATAATATTCCGGTTCTCAGTTGGCTGTTACTGAAGGGCAAATGCCGCCAGTGCGGCATTGCGATCCCGGTTATTTATCCGGTTTCTGAACTGGCGATGGGGCTGGTATGGGGGGCGCTGGCCTGGTTTTACCTGCCGCAATGGTCTCCTCAGCTCGCGCTGGCGTATGCACTGTTGTTTATGGTGCTCTACAGCGCGGCGGTTATCGATTTTAAACATCTGATTCTGCCGGACGCGCTGGTCTTCACCGTGCTCTGGGGCGGGCTACTGCTTGCCGCATCGGGCTACTCCATGGTGCGGGTGAAGGACGCGGTTTATGGCGTCGCCGCCGCCTGGCTATTGCTGTGGGGCGTGATGAAGCTGTGGGAGACGTTGTGCAAACGCGACGGTCTGGGCTACGGCGACGTCAAGCTCTACGCCGCCTGC
Source organism: Citrobacter braakii (assembly GCF_002075345.1). Taxonomy (GTDB): domain Bacteria; phylum Pseudomonadota; class Gammaproteobacteria; order Enterobacterales; family Enterobacteriaceae; genus Citrobacter; species Citrobacter braakii. Next base: position 412,999 of record NZ_NAEW01000003.1, on the reverse strand, counting down.
GGGGCATGGCTTGGCTGGCAGCGCCTGCCGGAATTACTCTGCTTTTCGGCGCTGACCGGGCTGCTGTTTTACGCCTGCGTGCGGTGCTTTTATACGCAAGAGGATGACAAACATCGCTTTTATATTCCGTTCGGTCCGGCTATCGCGCTGGTCGCGTTTTTACTGCTGCTCTGACGGAGGTCGATCGTGTCGTGTCTGATATGGAGCGTATGGCTGACAATAGCGCCGCTGGCGACGACCAGCTGCGAGCAAGCCTGGCAGCAAGCTTTCGTTCCGTCATTACAGGCGGCGCAAGTGTGGTCAGAAGAGAACCTGCAGATATCGTCCAGCGCTGCAGCGGTGGTTGATGATAACGCGCCGGTACGCTTTATCTGGCCCGTGGCAAAGCGCCAGATCAGCTCAGGATTTGGACAACGCCTGCACCCTGTGCTGGGGCGCATGATGCAGCATAAAGGGATGGATATTCCTGTGCCATTCGGCAGCAGCGTGCATGCAATTGCCGACGGCGAAGTGGTGGAGAGCGGCTACGGTCGCGGCACCGGATACTTTATCACTCTCCGTCATGCAGACGGCTGGCTGAGTCGCTATTTTCATCTCGCCTCTGCGCGGGTGCGTAAGGGCGAAAAGCTGACGGCGGGCGAAGAGATCGCCGCATCCGGCAGCAGCGGTTTTAGCACCGGTCCGCACCTGCATCTGGAAATTGCCTGGCGGGGCGTGGCGCTCGACCCGCAGCCCTTGCTGAACAACACCCCGATGCTGGCGCGCGCCGGGCGTGCGTCTGCGGAAGAAAAATCCGACGCTCAGCCTCGGGTGGTGCTGGTTTCTCAGGGACCGGGCGGAACCCGGATCACCGTCCGGTTTAACAACAAAACGCGCACCGTGGCACCAGGTAGTATGGTGTTTGGCAACTATCAGGTCGTGCTGTTGCGCAGTGGTAAATATCAGATTATTTCCGCTGTATAACAAGGAGCTACATAATGGAAAAAAAGAAAAGGATCGCTTTATCGGCGGGGTTGCTGGCGGCAGCGCTGCTTTTTAACCCAGGAGTGTTGGCAAGTGACGACACTCAGGAGCCAGAGAACAGCAAAGGGCATTTTGGCTTTCTGCCTCCGCAGCCACCGCTGAAACTGCCGGGATCACATTATTTTCTCGTTAAGGTTTCGAGTGATTTTAGCCGCCTGGGACAGACAGCGGGTATTAACTATCAGATCACAGGCGTGAATGTTTACTGGAAAACTAAGGGAATCGATCAGGAGCGTGGGCGTTCGCATGCTTCTCTTGTTGGGCCAAATCTGCCAAATTGTTCATTTGGGAACGAAGCCCCGTGTAACGTTACTTTGGCTAATGCTGAAGATGGAAATGAGGACCGTAGCTCTGGTGGAAAACTGTATCAACTTGGATCAACAGAGCATCTGGAAGGGTTAGTATGGGTTTATTCTAACCATCTATTCAACGGTGATACGGTAGGCTCCCCCAAATACCTTGACGATGGAGTTTGTCCCGATCTAGTGAGAAATCAAGATTTAAATCATGCTTTTAATGGCAGGAGAACGCGATTTTTTCGGGGTTTTTATGATGGATTTGAATACTGTGGAAATGGCATAGAGAACATCCCAGGCACCACGCGCACACTTCGACCTGATGGAACCTATGATGCTAAAGTTACTAATCCAGATAACGATGTCCACCTTTCTGCTATGTTCAATTCGCAAGATTCAAGTATCTGTAATGATGCAGGTCCATTATATTGCGGTGGCTCTGGCAATACCCCCAGCGGCTATATCTATATCCCCAGTAATAATCTGAAGTATATGGTTATTGAGGTAATGGGGTTTGAAGCTCAAAGTCACGATCTTCATACTTTTCCCATTATAGCGTTTAAATATACCAACATTGCTCCTGACGATCCTGACAGCTATAAGATGGAATTTGTCTCGTCGCAGGACAAGACGGGGGTTAATTTAGGTGAACCTATCAGCTATATGGTACCATTTTATAATAAAGGTTTTAGCTCTTACAGAAATATAAATCTGTTTGCGTCCGACTTTCACTGGAATGGAGATATAAGCAACGACGGACACGACGACAAATATGTCGGTTACGGCAACTATGGGCCTCTTCTGGATTTCAAAAATATTGACTATCTGGAGGTGAACCTTAAATCTCTCGATCATATGGTGTTAAATGGTCCCTCCCGTATGGCAAAGAATAACGTGTCCGTGGACGGTACACGAGGTGGAGTGGGGGTTAGTCTTCGCAAATATGACTGGAAATGTTCAGAAGGCCCTGAAGTAGTCCCTGACGGGGCAGAACTTAATGGGGCAACAGAAGAGGAATACCTTAAGGCTAATTGTGCCTACAAGACGCGGTATTAATAGCTGACCGGCGGCGTCTGCGCCGTATGAGTTAATTTTTTCCCCGCGAGGTTCACACGGATGTAAACCTCGCTTTTTATCTTTGGACAGGCTTTTCCTGCTCTAACTGATGGCGTTAGTAGGCGTTCACCACGACCCACATCGGTCCCTGACCCACCGCATAACGCCCCTTCTCTGCCAGCAGCCCCTGCTCGCCAGCAATCTCATACACCGCGATATGGTGCGATTTTTGCCCGGCGGCAATCAGGTACTTACCGCTGTGATCGATATTAAAACCGCGCGGCTGAGTTTCAGTAGGCTGGAAACCCTCTTTGGTCAGCACGCTGCCATCTTCAGACACGCTAAAGATCGTAATCAGGCTTGCGGTGCGGTCACAGGCGTACAGATGACGACCATCCGGTGTAATGTGAATATCCGCTGCCCAACGGGTATCAGTGAAATCAGCCGGCATCATATCCAGCGTCTGCACACACTCAATCTTGCCGTACGGATCTTTCAGCGCCCAGACGTCAACGGAGCTGTTCAGCTCATTCACACAGTAGGCAAATTGCTTATTCGGATGGAACGTCATATGACGCGGGCCAGCACCTTCAACGGTGGTCACTTCCGCCGGTTCCTGCGCCACCAGATGTCCATCATCGCTTACCTCAAACAGACAGATACGATCCTGTTTCAACGCCGGAACCCACAGGATACGGTTATCCGGTGAGATGTTGGCCGAGTGGCAGCCGTCCAGACCTTCAACCACGTCAACCTGTTCCACCGGCAGGCCATCTTCCAGACGCGTGACGCTCACGCTCCCGGCGTTATAAGAGCCGACAAACACGAAACGTCCCTGATGATCGGTAGAAATATGCGTCGGGCTACCCGGCAGCGCAGACTCCGCCGCGAAGGTCAGCGCACCGTCATCAGGCGCAATGCGGTAAGCCAACACGCGAAATTCCGGGCGCACGCCAACATAGAGGTAGCGCTTATCCGGGCTGACGACCATCGGCTGTACCTGACCCGGCACATCAACCACCTGCGTCAGCGTCAAAGAACCATCATGATTCAGGCTCCAGACGTGGATTTGCTGACTTTCAGGGCTGGCGGTATAAACGGTTTGCTTCATGAATACTCCTTTGCTTTTTGGCAGGTGGCTGCAATTGCCTGACACACGCCTAAGGTAGACGCTTTTAACGGTGAATGCTTAATTAAGGCGCAGAATTTTGTCCGGCTCCCGTCTCGGTGTACCATTCCAGCAGACAAAATTCTCAACCTTAATCTGGAAATAACTATGACCGCACGCGTGATTGCCCTGGATTTAGACGGTACCCTGTTGACCCCGAAAAAAACCTTGCTGCCATCCTCTCTTGAAGCGCTCGCGCGCGCCAGAGAAGCAGGATACCAACTTATCATTGTCACAGGTCGCCATCACGTTGCTATTCATCCTTTTTATCAGGCACTGGCGCTGGATACACCTGCAATTTGCTGCAACGGCACCTACTTGTATGATTATCAGGCAAAAACGGTACTGGAATCCGATCCCCTTCCGGTAAACCAGGCATTACAGCTGATCGAAATGCTGGATGAACATCAGATCCACGGGCTGATGTATGTGGATGAGGCCATGCTGTATGAGCGCCCAACCGGGCATGTGGTGCGTACCGCTAACTGGGCGCAAACCCTGCCGCCGGAACAGCGCCCTACCTTCACCCAGGTGCCTTCGCTGGCGCAGGCTGCACATGACGTTAACGCCGTCTGGAAATTTGCCCTCACCGACGAAGATATTCCGAAACTGCAGCAGTTTGGTAAGCATGTTGAACAACAGTTGGGGCTGGAGTGTGAATGGTCCTGGCACGATCAGGTCGACATTGCCCGTAAAGGCAACAGCAAAGGACGACGCCTTACCCAGTGGATTGAAGCACAGGGCGGGTCAATGGAAAACGTCATTGCCTTTGGTGACAACTTTAACGATATCAGCATGCTGGAAGCTGCAGGTACCGGCGTGGCGATGGGTAATGCCGACGACGCGGTCAAAGCCCGCGCCAACATCGTAATTGGTGACAACACCACCGACAGCATCGCGAAATTTATCTACTCCCACCTGCTGTAATCACGCGGTAATCGATACGCTCTTAATTTGCGCGTACAGCCACAGGCCAGGTTTGATACCCAGTTCATCCCTGGCCCACGGGCTGATCCTCGCCCACAGCGTTTTACCGCCCACTTCAAGCTGAACCTCCACCTGACCATTATCGTCATAGCACTGCGCGACTTTCGCCCGCAGCACGTTACGAATACTGGTCTGCTGCGGCGGTTGAAGCACCAGCGAAACATCAGATGCCTGAATACGAATACGCAGCGCAGTTTGTAGCGGTTGATCCAGCTTATTGACCCATAGATGCTGATCGCCAAGCGCCAGTGCAGTCATTGCGTAATGTGGATGATGTTCCAGCACGCTGACTTTCAGAATGCTGCTTTGCTGTTCCTTTGGTAGCCACGGGTGCATCACGCTGCTGCCCCAGATATCTTCCAGCGAACCGAACGCTTTAACCTGCCCGTTTTCCAGCACCATCACTTTGTCTGCCAGGTGCAAGATTTCATCGAGCGAGTGGCTGACGTAGAGCATCGGAATATTAATTTCACGCGCCAGGCGTTGCAGGTAAGGCAACAGTTCGCGCTTACGCGGGATATCCAGCGAGGCTAGCGGCTCATCAAGCAACAACAGTTCCGGCGCGGTAAGCAGCGCCCGACCGATGGCTACGCGCTGTTTTTCACCGCCAGAAAGACCGCCGGGCAGACGGTCAAGCAGCGATTCAATGCCCAACAGGGCCACCAGCTTATCAAACTGTCCGGCCATACTTTTCGCCATACCGTAACGCAGGTTGCCGCGCACTTTATAATGCGGAAACAGGCGCGCATCCTGGAAAACATAGCCCACCCGACGTTTTTCGGGCGTTAAACAGATTCCGTTCTCGACGTCGTTCAAAACCCGTCCGTTAAGCACGATGCGCCCGGACTGCGGCTGCGTCAGGCCGCTGATGGCGTTAATCAGCGAGGTTTTACCCGCGCCGGAAACGCCAAAAATAGCGGTGATCCCACTGGCTGGCAGCGTTTCGTTGAGCGTCAGGCAATGCGTCCCCAGCGTTTGGGAGAAATTAAGTTCCAGCATGATTACCGCCCCGTCCGTTCACGGCTAATACGCGCCAGCCATTCAGAAATCAGCAGTGAAATCAGCGCTAACACAATAGAAATGATACATAACCTTGCCGCCGCACTTTCGCCGCCAGGGGTCTGGATCAGGGTATACATCGCCGACGGGATAGTGCGGGTTTCGCCAGGAATATTGGAGACAAAGGTAATCGTTGCGCCAAATTCCCCGAGGGAACGCGCGAACGCCAGCACCGTACCGACAATAATGCCAGGTAGCATCAGCGGTAAAGTAATCGTCACAAATACGCGCCAGCGTCCAGCGCCCAGCGTGCGGGCCGCCTGCTCCAGCTTGACATCGACACCTTCCAGCGCCAGACGAATAGCCCGTACCATAAGCGGGAAAGACATCACCGCCGCAGCCAGTACCGCACCGCGCCAGCTAAAGGCAAAGGTAATGCCAAACCAGTCGTACAGCCATTCGCCAATGAATCCGCGGCGTCCCATGGCGACCAACAGCAGATAGCCCACCACGACCGGCGGCAGTACCAGCGGCAAATGCAGAACGCTGTCGAGCAGCGCTTTGCCCGGGAACTTGCATCGCACCAGCAGCCAGGCAAAGAAGATCCCAAACGGCAGACTAAACAACACAGCCAGGGAAGAAACTTTCAGGCTCAGTATAACGGCCTGCCATTCAGGATCGGTCAGTATCATTACTTGGTCGTAAATCCATAACGTTTAAAGATTTCAGCAGCCTGCGGTCCTTTCAGGTAATCATAGAACGCGCTGACCGTTGCGTTTTTGTGCCCATCAACAATTGCGATAGGGTATTCCACTTTTTTGTGTGAATCTTCCGGGAAAGTCGCAACAACTTTTACACCCTTGCTGGCGACAGCATCGGAACCATAGACGATCCCCAGCGGCGCTTCGTTACGCTCTACCAGCGCCAGCGCACCGCGCACATCTTCGGCAGGTGCCAGTTTCGGGGCCAGGGTATCCCATGCCCCCAGTTTTTGCAGCGCTTCTTTAGCATAAATGCCCGCCGGAACATGTTCCGGATCGCCAACGGCCAGACGCCCACCATTTAACAAACGGGTCCAGTTGGTTTTGCTGTCGATGGTGAAGTCTTTCTGCGCACTGTCTTTCGGTGCGACAACCACCAGGCTGTTACCCAACAGCGTTTCACGCGTTGCGGTATCAATCGACTTTTTGTCTACCGCGTAATCCATCCATTTCTGATCGGCAGAGATAAACAGATCGGCCGGTGCGCCTGCTTCAATCTGGCGCGCCAGCGTGGAAGAAGACGCAAAAGAGGAGACAACATCAACGTTCTTCTCTTTTTTGTATTGCGTCGCAATATCCTGCATCGCGTTAGTCAGTGAAGCCGCTGCGAAAACAGTAATTTTTCCTTCATCCGCCAGCGCATGCCCGGCAACAGTAAGAGAAAGTGTTGCCCCGGCAAACAAGCGTAACCATGTACGTGCCATCTGTAACTCCTTTGAGTTTCGTTATGTAGTCGCAAATATAACGAGTAAACCAGGATTTTCCCAGTGGTTATTGATACCAATTTGAGGTTACACGAAGAAAATATCGGCAGGGAAAGCAGGATCTTGAGAAACGGTAGACAGAGAAAACGGGTTGGAAGGCATAAAAAATATAAACGCCCGACTGAGCGGGCGTTTGGGGAATCAATGATTCTGTCTGGACTGGTCTTTTTGACCGATACCGGAGAAAATGTTGAACACTTCACCCAGTCCGTAAATCAGACCCAGAATGATGGCCATTACCACAGGTACCATGATTACGGCGAATACCAGACTTTTCAATAACTCTAACATGGTCAACTCCAGATGTAGTCCTTAGCTGTATTCTAACCACATAACGCAGAAAAGCACTCCCCTTTTGTGCGGTCGGCTTTGCTCAGGCACGGTTTTCCGTCACAATACCCTTTTTTGCCAGGAGCTTGTGATGCAGGCCGAAATCCTTCTTACGCTGAAACTTCAGCAAAAACTGTTTGCCGATCCCCGTCGCATTTCTCTGCTTAAGCATATTGCGCTTTCCGGCTCTATCAGTCAGGGCGCGAAGGATGCAGGTATTAGCTACAAAAGCGCCTGGGATGCGATTAACGAAATGAACCAACTCAGCGAGCAGACGCTGGTTGAGCGCGCCACCGGCGGCAAAGGCGGCGGCGGCGCGGTATTAACGCGCTACGGCCAACGCTTAATCCAGTTGTATGATTTGCTGGCGCAGATCCAACAAAAAGCCTTTGATGTTTTGAGCGATGACGATGCGCTACCGCTCAATAGCCTGCTGGCGGCTATCTCTCGATTTTCACTGCAAACCAGCGCCCGTAACCAATGGTTTGGCACAATCACCGCCCGCGACCACGATCAGGTCCAGCAGCATGTCGACGTCCTGCTGGCCGATGGCGAAACGCGCCTGAAAGTGGCGATCACTGCGCAAAGCGGCGAGCGTCTGGGTCTTGAGGAAGGCAAAGAAGTACTGATTCTGCTGAAAGCGCCGTGGGTGGGAATCACTCAGGACGATGCCATCGCTCAGGCCGCCGATAACCAGTTGCAGGGCACGATTAGCCATATTGAACGCGGTGCGGAACAGTGTGAAGTGCTGATGACGTTACCAGACGGCCAGACGCTGTGCGCCACCGTTCCGGCCCAAGACGCCGCAACGCTGCAAGAAGGCGCTAACGTCACCGCCTGGTTTAATGCAGACAGAGTGATTATCGCCACGCTGTGCTGAGTAGATTGACATCAGCCTGAAGAACACGTATCCCTGTTATTAATCGCTGCAAATAATGGGATACAAAATGTCATCGTTGCAAATTTCGCAAGGCACGTTTCGTCTTAGCGACACAAAAACGCTCCAGTTAGATGCGTTGACGTTAAACGCGGGTGATAGCTGGGCGTTTGTTGGCGCTAACGGGAGCGGGAAATCCGCGCTGGCCCGCGCACTGGCGGGAGAGCTGCCGCTTCTGAAAGGCGAGCGCCACTGTCAGTTCACGCGTATTACCCGACTCTCCTTTGAGCAGCTACAAAAGCTAGTCAGCGACGAGTGGCAGCGAAACAACACCGATCTTCTTAGTCCCGGTGAAGACGACACCGGGCGCACCACCGCCGAAATCATCCAGGATGAGGTCAACGATCCCGCCCGCTGCGCTGCGTTGGCGCAGCAGTTTGGCATTTATTCCCTGCTCAACAGGCGTTTCAAATACCTTTCCACCGGTGAAACACGCAAAACCCTGCTCTGTCAGGCGTTAATGTCCGCGCCGGATTTACTGATCCTTGATGAGCCCTTTGACGGGCTGGACGTGGCGTCACGCCGTCAGTTAGCAGAACTGCTCGCGGAGTTGCATCAGGCCGGCTTTACGCTGGTGCTGGTACTTAACCGCTTTGATGAAATACCCGAGTTCGTGCAGTTTGCTGGCGTACTTGCCGATTGCACACTGACAGAAACCGGCGCAAAAACCGACCTTCTGCAACAGGCATTAATCGCTCAGCTTGCCCATAGCGAGCGGCTGGAAGGAATTCAGTTACCTGAACCGGACGAGCCTTCGGTGCGCCGTACGTTGTCAGATAACGAGCCGCGAATTGTGCTTAACGATGGCACCGTCTCGTATAGCGATCGCCCTATCCTTCACCATTTGAGCTGGCAGGTAAATCCGGGGGAACACTGGCAAATCGTCGGCCCCAACGGAGCGGGAAAATCAACTCTGCTCAGTTTAATCACCGGCGATCACCCCCAGGGCTACAGCAACGACCTGACCCTGTTTGGCCGTCGCCGTGGCAGCGGTGAAACTATCTGGGATATCAAAAAACACATCGGCTACGTCAGCAGCAGTCTGCATCTGGATTACCGGGTGAGTACCACAGTTCGCAACGTTATTCTCTCTGGTTATTTTGATTCAATCGGCATCTATCAGGCCGTTTCCGACAGGCAGCACAAGCTGGTGCAACAGTGGCTGGATATCCTTGGCTTCGATAAACGTACCGCGGATGCGCCATTTCATAGTCTTTCCTGGGGACAGCAGCGGCTGGCACTGATTGTTCGCGCGCTGGTTAAACACCCGACGTTGTTGATCCTTGACGAGCCTTTGCAAGGGTTAGATCCGCTCAATCGCCAACTGATTCGCCGTTTTGTGGATGTGCTAATCGGTGAAGGTGAAACTCAACTGCTGTTCGTCTCTCACCACGCCGAAGATGCCCCAGCCTGCATTACCCATCGACTGGAGTTTGTGCCCGAGAACGACATCTACGCCTATCGACTAACGTCTCTGCGTTAGTTTTCATTGCAGGGCGTTTATCACGCCCTTTTTTTCTGCTTTTTTTCAGACAAACGCTGAAATAGCAACCTAACATAATGATTTAAAATAAAATAACCATTAAAAATGCGTGAAACTTATGGAGTGTAAACGATTCCACTAATTTATTCCATGTCACACTTTTCGTATCTTTGTTATGCTATGGTTATTGCATACCATAGGCTTAACGGAGCGAATTATGAGAGTATTGGTTACAGGTGGTAGCGGTTACATTGGAAGCCACACTTGCGTGCAGTTGTTGAAAAACGGTCACGAGGTGGTGATCCTGGACAATCTCTGCAACAGCAAACGCAGCGTTTTGCCCGTCATTGAGCGTTTAGGTGGCAAGCAGCCGACCTTCGTGGAAGGGGATATCCGTAACGAAGCGCTGATAACCGAAATTCTACACGATCATGCCATTGACACGGTCATTCATTTTGCGGGTTTAAAAGCCGTTGGAGAATCCGTTGCCAAGCCGTTGGAGTACTATGACAACAACGTCAATGGCACCCTGCGTCTGGTGAATGCAATGCGCGCCGCCAACGTGAAAAACTTCATTTTTAGTTCCTCCGCGACCGTCTATGGCGATCAGCCACAAATTCCTTACGTTGAAAGCTTCCCCACCGGCACGCCGCAAAGTCCGTACGGCAAAAGCAAGCTGATGGTAGAACAAATCCTGACCGACCTGCAAAAAGCACACCCCGACTGGAGTATCGCCTTACTGCGCTACTTTAACCCGGTTGGTGCTCATCCGTCGGGCGATATGGGGGAAGATCCGCAAGGTATTCCCAACAACCTGATGCCTTACATCGCACAAGTTGCCGTAGGCCGCCGCGAGTCCCTTGCCATATTTGGCAACGACTACCCAACTGAAGATGGCACCGGCGTTCGCGACTACATCCACGTGATGGATCTCGCCGACGGCCACGTCGTCGCAATGGAAAAACTGGCGGGCAAACAGGGTGTGCATATTTACAACCTCGGAGCAGGCATCGGCAGCAGCGTACTGGACGTGGTCAACGCCTTCAGCAAAGCCTGCGGTAAACCCATTAATTACCATTTCGCCCCGCGCCGTGATGGTGATCTTCCAGCTTACTGGGCAGATGCCAGCAAAGCCGATCGCGAGCTTAACTGGCGCGTGACCCGCACACTGGATGAAATGGCACAAGACACCTGGCACTGGCAGTCACGCCACCCGCAAGGATATTCGGATTAAGGACCAATCATGACGCAATTCAATCCTGTCGATCATCCACATCGCCGTTTTAACCCGCTCACCGGGCAGTGGATCCTCGTATCACCGCATCGCGCCAAACGCCCTTGGCAAGGCGCACAGGAAACCCCGTCTAAGCAGGTACTGCCTGCACATGACCCGGACTGTTTCCTGTGTGCTGGCAATACGCGCGTTACCGGTGATGTAAATCCGGATTACACCGGGACCTATGTTTTTACCAATGATTTTGCGGCGCTGATGTCCGATACCCCGGACGCGCCGGACAGTCACGATCCGTTGATGCGTTGCCAGAGCGCGCGCGGTACCAGCCGCGTAATTTGCTTCTCGCCCGATCACAGCAAAACGCTGCCAGAACTCAGCGTCCCTGCGCTGACAGAAATCGTAAAAACGTGGCAGGAGCAGACCGAAGACTTAGGGAAAACCTATCCCTGGGTGCAGGTATTTGAGAATAAAGGCGCGGCGATGGGGTGCTCGAACCCGCACCCGCACGGTCAAATTTGGGCCAACAGCTTTTTGCCCAACGAAGCTGAACGTGAAAATCGCCTACAGAAAGCATACTTCGCCGAACAGGGCGCGCCGATGCTCGTTGATTACGTCCAACGTGAACTGGCAGACGGCAGCCGTACGGTCGTTGAAACTGAGCACTGGCTGGCGGTTGTCCCTTACTGGGCCGCGTGGCCGTTCGAAACGCTGCTGCTGCCGAAAGCGCATGTGCTGCGTATTACCGATTTGACCAACGAGCAGCGTGCTGACCTGGCGCTGGCGTTGAAAAAACTGACCAGTCGTTACGACAACCTGTTCCAGCGCTCATTCCCCTACTCCATGGGCTGGCACGGCGCGCCGTTTAACGGTGAAGAAAACGAACACTGGCAGTTGCACGCGCACTTTTACCCGCCGCTGCTGCGTTCCGCGACCGTGCGTAAATTTATGGTCGGTTATGAAATGCTGGCAGAAACCCAGCGAGATCTGACTGCAGAACAAGCGGCTGAGCGACTGCGTGCGGTCAGCGACATCCATTTTCGCGAATCCGGAGTGTAAATAATGAGTCTGAAAGAAAAAACACAATCTCTGTTTACAGAAACGTTTGGCTACCCTGCCACCCATACTATTCAGGCACCGGGTCGTGTAAACCTGATCGGCGAACATACCGATTATAACGACGGCTTCGTTCTGCCCTGCGCCATCGACTATCAAACCGTCATCAGCTGCGCGGCACGCGACGATCGAAAAGTACGCGTCATCGCCGCTGATTACGACAATCAGGTTGATGAGTTCTCTCTCGATGCGCCGATTATCGCCCACGACAGCCAGCAGTGGTCAAACTACGTGCGTGGCGTGGTAAAGCATCTGCAAAAGCGCAATAACGCCTTTGGCGGCGCGGATCTGGTGATCAGCGGTAACGTCCCGCAGGGTGCGGGCTTAAGCTCTTCTGCCTCACTGGAAGTCGCTGTTGGTACGGTATTCCAGCAGCTCTATCATCTGCCGCTCGACGGCGCGCAGATTGCCCTGAATGGCCAGGAAGCTGAAAACCAGTTTGTCGGTTGTAACTGCGGCATCATGGATCAGCTGATCTCCGCTCTTGGCAAGAAAGATCATGCGCTGCTGATCGACTGCCGTACGCTGGGCACCAAAGCCGTTTCTATGCCTGAGGGCGTAGCGGTGGTGATCATCAACAGCAACTTTAAACGCACGCTGGTCGGCAGCGAATACAACACCCGTCGCGAACAGTGTGAAACTGGCGCGCGTTTCTTCCAGCAGCCAGCGCTGCGTGATGTCAGCCTCGAAGCGTTTAACGCTGTCGCCCACGAGCTGGATCCGATTGTTGCCAAACGCGTGCGCCACGTCATCACGGAAAATGCGCGTACCGTTGAAGCCGCGCAGGCACTGGAAAAAGGCGACCTGCTGCGCATGGGCCAGCTGATGGCGGAATCTCACGCCTCAATGCGCGATGACTTTGAAATCACGGTGCCGCAAATTGATACGCTGGTAGAGATTGTCAAAGCGACCATCGGTGATAAAGGCGGTGTGCGGATGACCGGCGGCGGCTTCGGCGGCTGCATCGTGGCGCTGATCCCGCAAGATTTGGTTCCTGCCGTACAGCAGGCTGTCGCCACACAGTACGAGGCAAAAACCGGTATTAAAGAAACATTCTACGTCTGCAAACCTTCACAAGGAGCCGGACAATGTTAAACGAAATCCCCGTGCAGGCTCCGGACGGTCAACCGTTTCGCCTGCTCACCCTGCGCAATGACGCAGGGATGGTAGTCACGCTCATGGACTGGGGCGCGACCCTGCTCTCTGCGCGTATTCCGCTTAGCGATGGTAGCGTGCGCGAAGCATTACTCGGCTGCGCCAGTCCGGAACAATACCCGGAACAGGCTGCATTTCTGGGGGCTTCGATTGGCCGCTACGCGAACCGTATCGCCAACAGCCGCTATACCTTTGCTGGCGAAACCGTTGAATTACTGCCGAGTCAGGGCAATAACCAACTGCACGGCGGGCCGGACGGTTTCGACAAACGTCGCTGGCAGATAGTCAATCAGAATGACCGTCAGGTGCTGTTCGCCTTAACGTCTGACGATGGCGATCAGGGCTTCCCAGGCCATCTTTGCGCCACCGCGCAGTATCGCCTGACTGATGATAATCGTATTTCGATAACTTATCGTGCCACGGTCGATAAACCCTGCCCGGTGAATCTGACAAATCACGTCTATTTTAACCTCGACGGCGATAAAACGGATGTGCGCCAGCATAAGCTGCAAATTCTGGCGGACGAGTACTTACCGGTTGACGAAATGGGTATCCCGCATGATGGACTGAAAACAGTCGCCGGTAGCACGTTCGATTTCCGCACCCCTAAAATCATCAGTAGTGAATTTCTGGCCGATGACGATCAGCGCAAGGTGAAAGGTTACGATCACGCCTTCCTGCTTCAGGCACAGGGCAATGCGCGTACGCCGGTCGCTCAGTTGTGGTCACAGGATGAAAAACTGCAGATGGTGGTCTACACCTCGGCCCCGGCATTGCAGTTTTACTCCGGTAATTTCCTCGGTGGTACGCCTTCCCGCGGGCCAGAGGCCTACGAAGACTGGCAAGGACTGGCGCTGGAAAGTGAATTTCTGCCGGACAGCCCGAACCACCCTGAGTGGCCACAGGCGGATTGCTTCCTGCGTCCGGGTGAAGAGTATGCCAGCGTGACGGAATATCAGTTTATTCCAGCTTGATCGTTTCCCCTCCCAGGCCCGATGACGTATCTTTTCGGGCCTGGTGCTTGTTAATCACAGTAGAACCGCTCAAATCCCCACCACTCAAAGACAAAATCGCAACCTTGAGTTCACAAGAACCTTACACTGTAGCGCTATTTTCGCTATGGTTATGCGTAAGCATTGCCGCTTACACATTACGGCAATATAATGAGAATTATTATCATTCGATATGATTTATAGGAGTGAATGTATGGCTGTAACTAAGCTGGTTCTGGTACGTCACGGTGAAAGTCAGTGGAACAACGAAAACCGTTTTACCGGTTGGTATGATGTTGATCTGTCCGAGAAAGGCGTGGGCGAAGCAAAAGCGGCAGGAAAACTGCTGAAAGAGGAAGGCTACAGCTTTGATTTTGCTTATACCTCCGTGCTGAAACGTGCTATCCACACCCTGTGGAACGTACTGGACGAACTGGATCAGGCCTGGCTGCCGGTTGAGAAATCCTGGAAACTGAACGAACGCCATTACGGTGCGCTGCAGGGTTTGAACAAAGCGGAAACCGCTGAAAAATACGGTGATGAGCAGGTTAAGCAGTGGCGTCGCGGCTTTGCGGTTACCCCGCCGGAACTGACCAAAGACGACGAGCGTTACCCGGGTCACGATCCGCGTTATGCGAAGCTGACCGACAAAGAGTTACCGGTTACCGAAAGTCTGGCGCTGACTATCGATCGCGTTATCCCGTACTGGAATGAAACCATTCTGCCGCGCATGAAAAGCGGTGAGCGCGTAATTATCGCCGCTCACGGTAACTCTCTGCGTGCGCTGGTTAAATACCTGGATAACATGGGCGAAGATGAGATCCTTGAACTGAACATCCCGACCGGCGTACCGCTGGTGTATGAGTTCGACGAAAACTTCAAGCCGATCAAACACTACTATCTGGGTAACGCTGACGAGATCGCAGCAAAAGCGGCGGCCGTTGCGAACCAGGGTAAAGCGAAGTAATTTTCGCGGTAAGTTAAAGAAAAAGCGTGGATTCCTCCACGCTTTTTTATTTCGGCACGACCAGAAAATGTAGGCCGGATAAGACATCGCCCCATCCGGCAGTCTGCAACGGAATGCCTGATGGCGCTACGCTTCTCAGGCCCAGGGGACTTGGTTAACCGCGACGCGCTTTTACCGCATCCGCCAGTTGACGCAACACCGCATCGGTATCTTCCCAACCAATGCAGGCGTCGGTGATGCTCTTACCGTAGGTCAGCGGCTCACCGCTATCCGGATTCTGATTACCTTCCACCAAATGGCTTTCGATCATCACGCCAATAATTGCTTTTTCGCCACCGGCGACTTGTCCGCAAACATCCTTAGCAACATCCATCTGCTTTTTGAACTGCTTGCTGGAGTTGGCATGGCTGAAGTCGATCATCACTTGCGCAGAGAGTCCTGCTTTGACCAAGCCTTCTTTCACGTCCGCAACGTGCTGAGCGCTGTAGTTCGGCTCTTTGCCACCGCGCAGAATGATATGGCAATCGCCATTACCACTGGTATTCACGATCGCTGAATGCCCCCATTTGGTGACAGACAGGAAGCAGTGCGGTGCCCCTGCAGCGTTGATTGCATCAATCGCCACTTTGATGGTGCCATCGGTACCGTTTTTAAAACCAACCGGGCAGGACAGACCCGATGCCAGCTCGCGGTGCACCTGAGATTCTGTTGTACGTGCCCCAATCGCGCCCCAGCTCATCAGATCGGCGAGATATTGTGGGGTGATCATATCGAGGAATTCCCCCGCAGTCGGCAATCCGCTGTCGTTGATATCCAGCAGCAGTTTACGCGCAATACGCAGCCCATCATTGATCTGGAAGCTGTTGTCCATGTGCGGGTCGTTGATAAGCCCTTTCCAGCCAACGGTGGTACGCGGTTTTTCAAAATAGACGCGCATGACGATTTCAAGCTCACCTTTTAACGCTTCGCGCAGCGCCAGCAGACGAGTGGCATACTCTTTGGCTGCTGCCGGATCATGAATAGAGCACGGCCCAATCACCACCAGAAGGCGATCGTCGCTCCCTTTCAGAATTTTATGAATCGCCTTACGGGCATGAGCCACCGTATTGGCGGCATTTTCAGTAGCGGGGAATTTTTCCAGCAGTGCGACTGGTGGTAATAACTCGTTGATCTCTTTAATGCGTAAATCGTCGTTCTGATAATTCATGATTATTCCAGCGTTGCCATACTTATATAAATGAATGCAATCCCTCCAATCTATATCTTCAGTCATAAAGTGTAAACGGGGTTTTACACTTTGGACGGATTAATCCTGGAATTGGCCAAAAAAACGCAATAAAGTAGCGAAAAACGAGATCCAAACTACAATTTCTAACTGTAACAGCTTTAATTTTCATAGATTTCAAGATTCTATGCTGGTTTTAATTTCCATAGCAAAACGATTAACCACATATTAATGATGTAATTGGCACATGCACTGTTGGAAGACGTTATCCGACATATCGACCTTAACAGGAGCATAATATGCATATGACAAAGCTGGCTTCACTCTTCCTTACCGCTACACTCAGCCTCGCCAGTGGCGCGGCACTAGCTGCTGAAAGCAACGCGCAGTCCAATAACGGTCAGGCAAATTCCTCGGCTGATGCAGGACAAGTCGCCCCAGACGCCCGCGAAAACGTGGCACCAAATAATGTCGACAACAGTAACGTGAATTCAGGTGGCACAATGCTGCACCCGGACGGTTCATCAATGAACCATGAAGGGATGACCAAAGATGAGATGCACAAAAACACGATTTGTAAGGACGGTCGCTGCCCTGATGTGAATAAGAAGGTTGAGACCGGAAACGGCATCAACAATGATGTTGACACAAAAACTGATGGCACCACGCAGTAACGCTGAAATTAAAGCTAATAACGGGAGAGCAATAGCTCTCCTTTTTAATTTTATCATCCCAAAAACGGTATGATGGCATACAGTAAAGATGAGAATAACAAAGGGATGGCATAATGGCGCACGCACATACTCATACTTCCTCTGAGCAACCCAAGGACAATAATGCCCGCCGACTGATGTTCGCATTCTGCATTACAGCCGGATTTATGTTGGTTGAAGTGGTGGGTGGAATACTTTCTGGTTCACTGGCCTTGCTGGCCGACGCCGGGCATATGCTCACGGATGCTGCGGCGCTGCTTTTCGCGCTGCTGGCCGTCCGGTTTTCCCGTCGCCCGCCCACAATACGACACACCTTCGGCTGGCTGAGGCTCACGACGCTGGCCGCATTTGTTAATGCCATCGCATTGGTCGTTATCACCATTTTAATCGTCTGGGAGGCGATTGAGCGCTTCCAGACACCTCGCCCCGTGGCTGGCGGCATGATGATGGTTATTGCTGTCGCGGGTCTACTGGCCAACGTGCTCGCTTTTTGGGTTTTACATCGCGGCAGTGAAGAGAAAAATCTGAACGTCCGCGCCGCGGCGCTGCATGTGATGGGCGATTTACTCGGCTCTGTCGGGGCAATCATCGCTGCGCTGATTATTATCTGGACGGGCTGGACACCCGCGGACCCAATTCTCTCGATTCTGGTTTCCGTGCTGGTGCTGCGTAGCGCCTGGCGATTGCTAAAAGATAGCGTTAATGAATTACTGGAAGGTGCCCCGCTGACGCTGGATATCGCCGCACTGCAGCGCCATCTCAGCCGGGATATCCCTGAAGTCCGCAACGTTCACCATGTCCATGTCTGGATGGTGGGCGAAAAACCGGTAATGACGCTGCATGTTCAGGTGATCCCGCCACACGATCACGATGCGTTGCTGGAGCGTATTCAACATTTCCTTATCCATCACTACCAGATTGAACACGCCACAATCCAGATGGAGTATCAGCCGTGCAATGGGCCGGACTGTCACCTGTATCAGGGCGTGTCCGGCCATTCACATCATCACCATTAATGAGAAAGCGCGTGGGAACCCCGCTCACGTGCACTGTTAATCCACATCCTGCTACCGTTCAGGGCGATAACCGTCAGGATCATATATTCCAGCGACATGGCATATACGCCTTGCAGGGCAAAGATCACAACGCTAATGACGTTAATGATCACCCACAGCAGCCAGTTTTCAACGTATTTGCGCGTCATCAGGATCATCGCTGCAATCGACAGCACCATCATGCAGGAGTCCCAGAACGGGAATGCATCGGGTTGTAGTTCAGGCACAACAACCTGTAATCCCAATGCCTGCATAATATTCACTGCAATGCCTGTCAGGAACGCAAAGACCGGATCGATATAGATCGACATCAGGCCGATCGCCACCACGCAAGCCGCCAGCCAGCCGATCGCTTTTGGAAGCGGTAGCCAGCGAATTTTCAGTTCCGCTTCATGCTGGTTGGTTTGCCGGGACCAGGCATACCAGCCGTAGATATTTGCGGCAAAGAAGAAAACTTGCAGCAACAAGCTGGCATAGAGCTGGATCTGAAAGAAGATAATTGCAAACAGCGTGACGTTTATCAGACCGAAGAAGTAATTGCTGATTTTCTCAAGGCTCGCCAAGCCAATACACAGCAACCCGGCGATCGTTCCCACGGCTTCGATCCACGACAAATCGTAACCACCCGCGCCAATCGGAATATGTACCAGAATGTTCTGCGTGCTAAAAAAGTCCATCTTTTCCCCCAGAGCAAAAATAAATAATTACGCTCGAAGTGTAGCCGCAAATTCCAACATACGGTTTAACGGCAACAGCGCCCCTTCTCTCAGCGAGTCCTCAACATGTATCTCATGAGCCGCGCCGCCATGTTCCAGGCCCTCAGCAATCGTTTTCAGGCCATTCATCGCCATCCACGGACAATGCGCACAGCTGCGACAGGTTGCCCCCTCGCCAGCCGTCGGAGCTTCAAGCAGCTCTTTATCCGGAACGGCCTGCTGCATTTTGTAAAAAATGCCCCGGTCAGTCGCCACAATCAACTGCTTATGCGGTAACGATTTAGCCGCGTTGATGAGCTGGCTGGTTGAGCCAACCGCATCTGCCATATCAACGATAGACTGAGGGGACTCCGGGTGCACCAGCACCGCGGCATCAGGGTAAAGCCCTTTCATGCGTGTTAAAGCCTGGGTTTTAAACTCGTCGTGGACGATACAGGCGCCCTGCCAACAGAGCACGTCTGCGCCGGTCTGTTTTTGCACGTAGTTGCCCAAATGTCTGTCCGGAGCCCAGATGATTTTTTCACCTAAACTATCAAGATGTTCAATAAGTTCAACCGCGATACTGGAAGTCACGACCCAGTCCGCACGTGCTTTAACGGCAGCAGAGGTATTGGCGTAAACCACCACGGTACGATCCGGATGCGCGTCGCAAAATGCGCTGAACGCGTCAATCGAACAGCCCAGATCTAATGAACATTCCGCCTGTAAGGTCGGCATCAGGATGGTCTTTTCCGGGCTGAGAATTTTGGCAGTTTCTCCCATAAACCTCACGCCCGCAACCAGCAGCGTAGAGGCAGTATGCTTTGCACCGAACCGCGCCATCTCCAGAGAATCAGAAATACAGCCCCCGGTCTCTTCCGCTAACTGCTGAATTTCAGGATCGGTGTAATAATGCGCGACCATAACGGCATCACGCTCTTTCAGCAGGCGCTTGATTTTTTCACGATAAAATTGCTTTTCATCCACACTTAGCGGTACTGGCTTCGGCGGAAACGGATAAATTGCTGCTTCTGGATCAAACATCACGCTCATCTTGCTTTCTCGTTTCACTGGCTTAACGAAATAACCGATTAAAAGCGTGACGCACGCCATATTCGGTTTGATTTGTTTTGTATGCTAAACAAGATAGCGGATTGGCGCAGAAAAGTCACAATAATTGCGTGTGATGAATGCCAGATGGCGTCTGACGTCTTATCCGGCCTACACGAGTAGTGTCGTCTGTAGGCTGATAAGCAAAGGACATCAGGAAATCTTATAAATCGCAGATAGCAAAAAGGCGCCTTTAGGGCGCCTTTTTACACTGGTGGGGCGTGCAGGATTCGAACCTGCGACCAATTGATTAAAAGTCAACTGCTCTACCAACTGAGCTAACGCCCCCGTATGGGGTTTACTGCTTCAATTATTCAGGATGGTGGGTCGTGCAGGATTCGAACCTGCGACCAATTGATTAAAAGTCAACTGCTCTACCAACTGAGCTAACGACCCGCTCGGATGTCACCTGAAAATTCTTTACTCGACACCAATATAAGAATTGGTGGGGCGTGCAGGATTCGAACCTGCGACCAATTGATTAAAAGTCAACTGCTCTACCAACTGAGCTAACGCCCCGAGTGGTGGGTGATGACGGGATCGAACCGCCGACCCCCTCCTTGTAAGGGAGGTGCTCTCCCAGCTGAGCTAATCACCCGATACTACGCTGGATACTGCATTAAGTGGTGGGGCGTGCAGGATTCGAACCTGCGACCAATTGATTAAAAGTCAACTGCTCTACCAACTGA
This sequence comes from Citrobacter braakii, assembly GCF_002075345.1. Taxonomy (GTDB): domain Bacteria; phylum Pseudomonadota; class Gammaproteobacteria; order Enterobacterales; family Enterobacteriaceae; genus Citrobacter; species Citrobacter braakii. The sequence goes on along the minus strand of NZ_NAEW01000003.1, from coordinate 392,247 downwards.
GCTAACGCCCCACTTTTTTCGCCGCTTTCGGGCTGTTTGATATCCCTTGGCAACGGCGGCATATATTACTGATTTCAGATTTTAGCGCAACAAAAATTTCGATGTAAATAACTCAACTGCTTAGGAATCACACGACACGACCAGAAATAACACGATTTCTGGTCGCATGGTGGTCATTACATCGCGCCAAGGCGTTTTTGCGCTTGTTTCGCGCCATCAGTGCCAGGATATTTAGTGATAACCTGCTGATAAACCGCTTTAGCTTTTGCTGTGTCACCTTTGTCCTGCATGATGACGCCGACTTTATACATCGCGTCTGCAGCCTTAGGTGATTTTGGGAAGTTTTTAACTACCGAAGCAAAATAGAACGCAGCATCATCTTTTTTACCCTTGTTGTAATTCAACTGACCCAGCCAGTAATTCGCATTGGGCAGGTAAGTAGACTCCGGGTACTTTTTGATGAAGTTCTGGAATGCTTCAATCGCATCATCCTGGCGGGATTTATCCTGCACCAGAGCAATCGCTGCATTGTAATCGGTATTCGCATCGCCAGTTTGCACGGGAGCCCCTGACGTTGCTGCAGCTCCCGCATCAGGTGCAGGGGTTGCCGCCCCACTCTGATCGCCACCTGTAGACTGTGCCGCAGGCGCACTACCGCTGCCAAGATTATTCATCTGCAGCAATATCTGCTTCTGTCGCTCAACAACCTGATTCAGTTGATATTGATTTTCCTGAATTTGACCACGCAGGGAATCGATATCGGACTGATTATCGGAGAGTTGTTGCTGGAGTTGGGTTAAAAGCTGACTGTGAGCGTTAGAAATACGCTCGAGTTGAGTGACACGGTCTTCGACCGAGCCTGAGCCGACACTACTGATTGGCGCCTGTGCAAAAGCGGCCCAGGGGGCCGCTATGCCAACCAGTAACGACAGACTCAACAGGTGATGTCTGAAGTTACTGCTCATGCAATTCTCTTAGTAAACCAGTACGGCGCGACGGTTTTTGGCGTAAGCCGCTTCGTCATGACCCAGTACTGCAGGTTTTTCTTTACCGTAAGAAACGATGGAGATCTGGTCAGCAGAAACGCCTTTACCCTGCAGGTACATCTTAACGGCGTTCGCACGACGCTCACCCAGGGAGATGTTGTACTCAGGAGTACCACGTTCGTCCGCATGACCTTCTACGGTGACTTTGTAAGACGGGTTGCTACGCAGGAAGTTAGCGTGAGCATCCAGCATTGCAGCGAAGTCAGAACGGATATCGTACTTGTCCAGATCGAAGTAAACGATGTTGTTCTGCTGCAGCTGTTGCATCTGAAGACGCGCTTGCTCTTCAGAAGACATGTTGCCGCTGCCGTTTGCATCCATACCAGTGCCGGCACCCAGCATGCCTTCGCTGCCGTCATTGCTGGCGTTCTTGTTAGAAGAACACGCTGCAATAGCCATAACAGGCAGAGCAATCATCAGCCCTTTCAGCACTTTGTTCAGTTGCATTTCAATGATTCCTTTATTAATCAATTATTTATTATCACAGATACGGCGACCAGGCAGGGAATTTAACCTGACCATCAGTTGCCGGAAGACGCGCTTTGAAACGCCCATCTGTAGAAACCAAATTCAGCACGGATCCCATCCCCTGAGAAGAGCTGTAGATTACCATAGTGCCGTTAGGTGCCAGACTTGGCGTTTCATCCAGGAACGTTGACGACAGGACTTGTACGCCACCCGCTACCAGATCTTGTTTGGCAATGTGCTGCTGACCATTGGCTGAGCTTACCATTACCATAAACTTACCGTCGCTGCTCACATCCGCATCCTGGTTTTGCGAACCTTCCCAGGTAATACGCTGCGGAGCACCGCCGTTGACGTTAACTTTATATACCTGCGGACGACCGGCCTGGTCAGAGGTAAAGGCCAGGTTTTGGCTGTCCGGGAACCAGGTAGGTTCCGTGTTGTTGCTGCGACCATCCGTCACCTGACGGATCTGACCGGAACCAATGTCCATGACATACAGGTTCAGACTACCGGTTTTAGACAGGGCAAACGCCAGTTTGCTGCCATCCGGAGAAAACGCAGGTGCACCGTTGTGACGTGGGAACGACGCTACCTGACGAACCGCGCCATTAGACAACGTCTGAATAACCAGCGCAGAACGACCGCTTTCGAAAGTGACGTATGCCAGCTTTGAACCGTCCGGAGACCATGCCGGAGACATCAGCGGCTGCGGAGAACGGTGTACCACGAACTGGTTGTAGCCATCGTAGTCGGATACACGTAATTCGTACGGGAACTGGCCGCCGTTCGTCTGAACAACATAAGCGATACGGGTACGGAATGCACCTTTAATACCGGTCAGTTTTTCAAACACTTCGTCACTTGCAGTATGGCCCGCGTAACGCAACCACTGCTTGTTCACTTTATAGGTGTTCTGTGCCAGTACGGTACCCGGTGCGCCACCGGTATCTACCAGTTGATATGCAACGCTGTAGGAACCATCCGGATTAGGCGTAACCTGACCTACTACCACGGCATCAATACCCAGCGCAGACCATGCGGCAGGTTGAACTTCCTGTGCGGTACCCGGCTGCTGCGGCAGGCGAGAACGGTCTAACGGATTAAATTTACCGCTGTTACGCAGGTCAGCGCCTACGATACCACCGATATCTTCAGGTGCAGCACCCGGCCCTGCCCACTGGAATGGGACAACACCAATCGGGCGTGCCGAGTCCACCCCCTGGGTGATCTCGATACGTACTTCTGCGTGCAGCACCGCTGCCCACAGCATCAGAAAACCAAATGCTACTCGTAATGCCTGCTTCATCATATCTCCCTTATCTGGACGGAAAGCCCACGATAATTTAGCAGAATGTTAACAAACTCAAATACACAAAACTACCAGAACGCTGTCTCAACCTTAGACCGTTTCCCCTGAATTCTCAGGGACGTTATTACAGTTTGAAGTCCAGCTTGGCATCTTTTACTTTTTCATAAACAGCCTGGCTAGGCGGTTTAGGAATTCTGGCTGTTTTCGCAGCCGTCAGCGCAGCCTGGCACAATGCCGGATCTCCGCCCTCTTCGGTCACATCCAGTAACAGACCATCGGGTGCTAACTTGATATGTAATACGCAAGATTTACCCGCATACAAATCGGCACCATACAGACGGCTCTGGATCGCATTACGAATTTGAGATGCGTAAGCACTGATATCAGCGCCAGATGCACCGCCATTTGCACCACTTGTACCACTATCTTTCGCCGGTTGACCGTTTCCTTTCGCTCCACCACCCGATTTCGGTGCATTCTTACCGGAGCTTAAGTCGCCCAACAAGTCGTCAACGCCAGAGGCTGCAGCTGCTTTTTCGGCCGCAGCCTTTTTCGCAGCCGCCGCTTTATCCGCCGCAGCTTTCTTATCGGCAGCGGCTTTCTCGGCTGCAGCTTTTTTGTCTGCTGCTGCTTTTTCCGCTGCGGCTTTCTTATCAGCCGCAGCCTTTTCAGCAGCGGCAGCTTTCGCGGCAGCGGCTTTTTCTGCTTTCTCCGCAGCAGCTTTCTCGGCTGCTGCTTGCTTAGCGGCTTCAGCCTGAGCTTTCTTCGCGGCGTCTGCGGCAGCCTTAGCAGCTTGTGCTTCGGCAATTTTCTTCGCATCAGCGGCGGCTTTAGCGGCTTCAGCCTCTGCTTTTTTCTGTGCGTCCGCAGCGGCCTTCTTCGCGGCATCTGCCGCTTGTTTCGCCTGAGCATCAGCTTTGGCCTTCGCGTCTGCAGCAGCCTTCGCCGCAGCTTCTTCAGCCTGTTTCTGTTGCTCTTGCGCTTTCGCGGCGGCGGCTTCGGCCTGTTTCTGCTGTTCCGCCTGTTCGCGCACTTTTTCCTGCGCGGCTAAACGTTCTTTTTCAAGTTGCTTCAGTCGCTCTTGCTCGGCCGCCTGCTTCTCGCGAAGTTCCTCAGCTTGCTGCTGCGCCTGTTTTTCACGCTGCTCTTCTGCACGTTTAGCACTTGCCTGCTGTTGCTGCTGCCTGTCGTACTGTTGCACAACGGCGCCAGGATCGACCATAACGGCGTCGATGGACGAACCGCCACCGCCGCCGGCTGAAGCATCAATGTGCTCATCGAACGAACTCCAGATCAGCGCTGCAAATAAAATGACATGCAGCACCGCTGAAATAATTATCGCCCTTTTGAGCTTGTCGTTTTGTTCGGTTGCCTTTGACACTCTCGGTTCCCAAAAAACTGTTCGCCTGTTACGCGCTATCTTTCAAGCCAGCAAAACGCAGTCATCAGATTGGCTGCGTCATCAAGCCAACCGATTTTACGCCTGCACTGTGTAACAAGTTCAGCGCTTTAATTATTTCATCATAAGGCACGTCTTTCGCACCACCGATTAAAAAGACCGTTTTCGGATTGGTCTGCAGGCGACTTTTCGCTTCCGCGATAACCTGCTCCGGCGGCAGTTGATCCATACGATCTTTCTCAACGACCACGCTGTATTGCCCTATCCCGGAAACTTCAATAATGACCGGCGGTTCGTCGTTACTGCTGACAGCTTGCGATTCGGTCGCATCCGGCAGGTCGACTTCCACACTCTGCGTAATAATCGGCGCGGTTGCCATAAAGATCAGCAACAGCACCAGTAGTACGTCGAGCAGCGGCACAATATTGATTTCGGACTTGAGTTCGCGACGACCTCGTCCACGCGTTCTGGCCATGGCTTACCCCTTGTTGCTCTCGCTAACGGTAAACGCCTGGCGGTGCAGAATCGCGGTGAACTCTTCCATAAAGTTGTCGTAATTCAGTTCCAGCTTGTTCACGCGCTGATTCAGTCGGTTGTAAGCCATAACCGCCGGGATTGCCGCAAACAGACCGATAGCCGTTGCAATCAACGCCTCCGCGATACCCGGTGCGACCATTTGCAGCGTTGCCTGTTTTACCGCGCCTAACGCGATAAATGCGTGCATGATCCCCCAAACGGTACCGAACAGACCGATATACGGGCTGATGGAGCCGACGGTGCCGAGGAATGGAATATGCGTTTCCAGCGTTTCCAGTTCACGGTTCATCGAGATACGCATCGCACGGGATGCCCCCTCAACGACCGCTTCCGGCGCATGACTATTCGCCCGATGCAGACGCGCAAACTCTTTGAATCCGCTGTAGAAAATTTGTTCCGAGCCCACCAGATTATCACGACGCCCCTGGCTTTCCTGATACAGGCGCGACAATTCAATGCCGGACCAGAACTTGTCTTCAAATGCTTCGGCTTCACGTGAAGCCGCATTAAGAATACGGGTCCGCTGGATAATAATGGCCCAGGATGCGATTGAGAAACCAATCAAAATCAACATGATAAGTTTAACCAGAAGGCTTGCCTTCAGGAACAAATCAAGGATATTCATGTCAGTCACTGCTTAAACTCCGCGACAATAGACTTGGGAAGCGCACGAGGCTTCATTTTGAGTGGATCAACGCAAACAATCAGAACTTCGGCTTCATTCAGCACGGTGTTCTCTGCGTTGACAATGCGTTGCGTGAAAACCAATGAGGTGCCACGCATTGACGTAATTTCGGTTTGGACTTCGAGCATATCGTCGAGTCGGGCAGGCGCAAAATACTCCAGCGTCATCTTGCGCACCACAAAGGCTACACGTTCGGCCAACAGGACCTGCTGACTGAAGTGATGATGACGCAGCATTTCTGTGCGTGCTCTTTCGTAAAAAGCGACGTAGCTGGCGTGGTAAACCACTCCACCGGCATCGGTGTCTTCATAGTAGACACGAACCGGCCATCGAAACATATACTTGTTCATTCTTACTGCCTCTTTGTTGGCTTCGCCCACTCACACCGGTCGCTTAACTTTGTAAGCGCCTGGTGACTCGCGTTCTTGCCGCCGCGATGCTTCAAGAATGTCGTTGTATATCGCGCTGTATTCACTTTACATCCCGGTAATGCAATTAAGTTGCGTCCTGATGGTCCAGTGTCGCCACCGCACACAACTCCAGGGCACAACCTTAGGTTAATGCTTTCAAACTTCGCTACTATACGCGCGGGAATGGTGGTTTGGAATGGGGGAAAGTAAACGGAGAGTAAAAATTTATGGGCTTATGCAAGCCCATAAATATTTAAGGATGTTTCTTATTCAAAAGAAGAAGAAAATCAGACCAACAACCAGGACGATATCTGCGATTAGCGGGCAGAAAATGCCCTGCCAGTGTACGGCGCGAGGACGAAAACCAACGCCGTGAATGATGCCTGCGCAGACCGCCCACATCAGCAGGAGACCATGCCAGATTTCCAGCTCACTGGTTTTGGCCGCGAAACGTGACGGATCCCAGAATATGCAGCCAGCCAACACGATTGCCAGCACAAAGGAAAGCGCCCGCAAGGGGCGCTTGTCCATCGCGTTATACTGCATCGCGATAATGTTGGTCATCAGCTATCTTCTTGTCCGGCTTTGCCTGATTCAACGTGCTCAAGCGCCAGCGCTGTGATTATCCCAAATGCACAGGCAAGAAGCGTTCCCAAAATCCATGCGAAATACCACATTTTAAGCTCCTTACTTAGTACAGAGAGTGGGTGTTGCTTTCAATATCTTCTTTGGTGATGCGACCGAACATCTTCCAGTAACACCAGCCGGTGTACAGCAGAATGATCGGAACGAACACACAAGCTACATACGTCATCAGATTCAGCGTCAGCTGGCTGGACGTTGCATCCCACATGGTCAGACTTGCGTTCATCATGGTGCTGGATGGCATCACAAACGGGAACATTGCGATACCAGCCGTCAGGATGATGCAGGCTAACGTCAGTGAAGAGAAGACGAACGCCCATGCCCCTTTCTCCATACGAGAAGTCAGGATGGTCAACAGCGGCAGAACCACGCCCAGTGCAGGAACCAGCCACAGGATAGGTGCATTGTTAAAGTTCACCATCCATGCGCCAGCCACGCGAGCCACTTCTTTGGTCAGCGGGTTAGAGGCGGCATGATGATCCAGTGCTGAGGTCACAACATAACCGTCAATACCGTAAATCACCCACACACCAGCCAGCGCGAAGCAGACCATAGTGACCAGTGCCGCAACCTGCGACGTTGTACGCGCACGCAGATGCAGTTCACCTACCGTACGCATCTGCAGATAGGTCGCGCCCTGGGTGATGATCATCCCAACACTCACGACACCCGCCAGCAGACCAAACGGATTCAGCAACTGGAAGAAGTTACCGGTGTAGTACAAACGCATGTAGTCGTCTACGTGGAACGGAACCCCTTGCAGCAGGTTGCCGAACGCCACGCCAATAACCAGCGGTGGAACGAAGCTACCAATGAAGATGCCCCAGTCCCACATGTTGCGCCAGCGCATGTCTTCAATCTTGGAGCGGTAATCAAAACCGACCGGACGGAAGAACAAAGACGCCAGTACCAGGATCATCGCCACATAGAAACCGGAGAACGCAGCGGCATACACCATCGGCCAGGCAGCGAACAGTGCGCCACCCGCGGTGATGAGCCAAACCTGGTTACCGTCCCAGTGCGGGGCGATGGAGTTAATCATAATTCGACGCTCGGTATCATTACGACCGAGGAAACGGGTGAGCATGCCCACCCCCATGTCGAAGCCATCAGTGACCGCGAAACCAATCAGCAGAATGCCAACCAGCAGCCACCAGATAAAACGCAATACTTCATAATCGATCATTTGACGACTCCTGTCTTAGCGTGCCGGCTGAGAAGTCACAGTGGACTGCTCGTAGTGATAACGACCGGTTTTCAGGCTACTCGGCCCAAGGCGTGCGAACTTGAACATCAGATACAGTTCAGCCACCAGGAACAGGGTATACAGGCCGCAAATCAACAGCATCGAGAAGATGAGGTCGCCAGCGGTCAGCGAAGAGTTCGCTACGGCTGTTGGTAACACTTCACCAATCGCCCACGGTTGGCGGCCGTACTCTGCAACAAACCAACCGGATTCAATGGCAATCCACGGTAGAGGAATCGCATACAGCGCGGTGCGCAGCAGCCATTTTTTCTCACCGATACGGTTACGAATCACGGTCCAGAAGGACACTGCGATGATTGCCAGCATCAGAATGCCGCACGCCACCATAATACGGAAAGCGAAGTAGAGCGGCGCAACGCGAGGAATAGAATCTTTCGTTGCCTGCTGAATTTGCGCTTCGGTCGCGTCGGTGACGTTATCCGTATAGCGTTTCAGCAGCAGACCATAACCCAGGTCTTTCTTCATGCTGTTGAACTGGTCGCGAACGGCCTGATCGGTAGTACCCGCACGCAGTTCTTCCAGCAGTTGATACGCTTTCATCCCGTTACGGATGCGCTCTTCGTGCTGCACCATCAGGTCTTTCAGACCAATGACCGGTGTATCAACAGAGCGGGTGGCAATGATGCCCAGCGCATAAGGAATTTGAATCGCAAAATGGTTTTCCTGCGCATCCTGGTCCGGAATACCGAACAGGGTAAAGGAAGCCGGTGCAGGCTGCGTTTCCCATTCTGCTTCAATAGCAGCGAGTTTGGTTTTCTGCACGTCGCCCATTTCGTAACCGGATTCATCACCCAGAACGATAACAGACAGAATAGCAGCCATACCAAAGCTGGCGGCGATTGCAAAAGAACGTTTAGCAAACGCGAAGTCACGACCGCGCAGCATATAGTAGGAGCTGATCCCCAGAACGAACATCGCGCCACAAACATAACCAGATGCCACAGTGTGAACAAATTTCACCTGTGCTACCGGGTTGAGCACCAGTTCAGAGAAGCTCAGCATCTCCATGCGCATGGTTTCAAAGTTGAAATCCGCGGCGATTGGGTTTTGCATCCAGCCGTTCGCAACCAGAATCCACAGTGCGGACAGGTTAGAACCCAGGGCCACCAGCCAGGTGACGCACATATGCTGGACTTTACCCAAACGGTCCCAGCCGAAGAAGAACAGACCTACAAAGGTGGATTCGAGGAAGAAGGCCATCAAACCTTCGATCGCCAGCGGCGCACCGAAAATATCCCCTACATAGTGGGAGTAGTAAGACCAGTTAGTCCCGAACTGGAACTCCATGGTCAGACCGGTTGCCACACCCAGAGCGAAGTTGATACCAAACAACTTGCCCCAGAACTTGGTCATATCTTTATAAATCTGTTTGCCGGAAAGGACGTAGACCGTTTCCATGATGGCCAGCAAGAACGCCATACCTAGCGTCAGTGGCACAAACAGGAAGTGGTACATCGCGGTCAAGGCAAACTGTAAGCGCGACAGTTCGACTATATCTAACATCATGACTCCTTGCTCATCGCATGAAGACTCCGAGAGTGAACCCCGTTAGAAAGGGTCACACGCATGCCCCAATACAAATTTATCTGCTTCCCTCCGCCGCTGCTCTTTCTTCTCAATTGAAGAAAGGACAATGATGAAAGGTTACAAACATGTTAATAAAACACTCAAATTGATCCCGCAATTATATTACGCCGTAAAATCCTTACAATAAACAGGTTTTTATCGAGGTAAATTTGCATTTTTCGATAGTGATCAATTTATAGCTAATTTATCACTTTCAGACCAATTTGATCTGCAGCAATTTAACCTCTTTTGAGGCTGTTTACCAAGTTTTAAACATTGATTTAAATCAATTTTCAAATTTAATGTTAATAGTGTTTAACAGTCAGGCGACTAGTGAACGCCATGTTAACGGTATGTTTTTCAATGAGTAATTGCCGTTACTACAAATGATAGGATATTTATTTAAATCTACACGATCTTTTAACCCGCCCGACTGACAAAATTGCCAGCAGATAAAGAGTCACTATTGCTGGGTAGCTCACAGTTTTTTGTTTAGCAAGTCATGGAATTGTTATTTCACACAAATTATTCATTTAAATTTTACTTATAATTAACACCAAGATGTAACTATCTCAAATGGAAGCGAAAGCGTCCCTCATTGACAGACGCATTGGGTTTGACGTTCCTCAGCACAGCGCAGGCGTTTCGCTTAAAGCATCACTGAAAGTTATCACTCACTTCTCTTTTTCTCTTATGTGGCAACGTTTAAATATGCCACAAACAATTCATTATCATTTTTATCTTAAATTTAACAAAATATAATTATGTCATATAAGATTAAACAATAAAAAACCGTTATCCCGCTCACAAGTTATTTAGTAAAGGTAATTTTTTAAATTATAAAAAATGACGCATAAATGAGGCGCACAACAAAATAAGATTTCGATCACAAACATGGCAAGTCATTTATTCTTCATTTTCCTGGTAAATTAAAAAAACCCGCAAAAACAACATTCAACTACCTGATAAACAAGGATTTTTATTAATAAAAAATATAACAATCATTTTGCGCAGGATATTTTGAAAATAGATCAATTGCTTCCTTTTCCGCTTACACAGAAACTCCGACCCTATTAAGAGGTTGTCACAAACCATGTTCTAAATATTAGAAAATAATTTTCACTTATTGACCATCAGCCCTACAGAGGATTACCCATGAAGAAATCTACACTTGTTATTGGCGTCATCGGTGCTGACTGCCATGCAGTAGGTAATAAAGTTCTGGATCGCGTTTTTACTGCTCATGATTTTCACGTAATCAACCTCGGGGTGATGGTGAGCCAGGATGAATATATTGATGCCGCGATTGAAACAGGCGCCGATGCCATCGTGGTGTCCTCTATCTACGGTCATGGCGACATTGACTGCCTCGGGTTACGTGAGCGCTGCATCGAACGCGGCCTCGGCGACATTCTGCTGTACGTCGGTGGCAACCTGGTAGTTGGTAAACATGACTTCGGCGATGTGGAAGTGAAGTTTAAGGAGATGGGTTTTAACCGCGTCTTCGCACCGAGCCACGACCTGGAAGATGTCTGCGCGCTTATCACCAATGATATTCGCCAACACAATGGCCTCGAGCAGCGTTGCCTGGAAGAGGCTATCTGATGCAAACAGTTTCTGTCGATATCGGCTCGACATGGACCAAGGCTGCCCTCTTCGCCCATGAAGGCGAGGAATTAACCCTGGTAAACCATGTCCTGACCCCAACCACCACACATCATCTGGCAGACGGTTTTTTTGCCAGCCTGAATCAGGTGCTGAACGTTGCCGATGCTCGCCCGTTACTGAAAAGTGGTGAAGTGCAGTTGAAATACTCCTCCTCGGCCAAGGGTGGGCTCGCTGTTGCAGCAATGGGGCTGGTGCCTTCCATTACGCTGGAATCAGCAAAAGTTACCGCCCATTCGGCAGGAGCGAAAATCGCGCAATATTATTCGTACAAACTGAACCGGCATGACATCCAGGAACTGGAATCATCACCGCCAGATATTCTGTTGTTTACCGGCGGTACAGACGGTGGCGAAGAAAGCTACGGCCTGGCGAATGCGCATGCGCTGGCAGGCTCAACGCTTGATTGCGCCATTATCTACGCCGGAAACCGGGACATTCAGGACGAAATACAAACGATTCTGGGACATAAAGATCTGACCACGGTAGACAACATTCTGCCTGACCTCGATCACCCGAATCCGTTTGCCGCGCGCCAGGCGATTTGCGATGTGTTCTTGTCACGCATTGTCAAAGGTAAAGGTCTGGACGTCATCGTCGGCGAAACCGGCGAAGAGCCAATGCCGACGCCATGGACGGTATATGAGTTAGTCAAAGCCATTAGCGATTACGACAGCGCATGGAAGGAATTCATGCTGATTGATATGGGCGGAGCCACCACGGATGTCTATTCGGCCAGCGCGAATACCCTCTCCCCCGATACCGTCCTGCATGGTGTTCCTGAACCGTTCGTCAAACGTACCGTTGAAGGCGACCTGGGAATGCGCGTTTCCGCCGTCGTGGTGGGAGAAAGTACGCAGGATATGGTGAAAGTCATCTTCGCCCAACAACCGCAGCGCGAGGAAGCGTTTTACCGCTACCTGCGTCATCTGGTTGGGCAACCGGATTACCTGCCGCTCAGCGAGGAGGAGAAATATTTCGACACCCTGCTGGCAGGTTTGTGCGTGGGCTATGCCGCTGAGCGCCACGCGGGCACTAAAAAGCAGGTTTGCACCTGCGTGGGTAACGTGGATTTACAGATGGGTCGCGATCTCACCACCGTACGCAAAGTCGTCGGTTCAGGGGGATGGCTCTCTCGCGCCAGCCAGTTCGATATCCATAGCTGGCTCAAATACCGGGAGCTGGACGACCAGGGTAAAAGAATTTTGTTACCGAATCAGTTTGAGTATTACCGCGATTCAAATGGCCTGCTCCCGCTACTGGCAAACGTCGCCAGGCTGTACCCGCAAGCCGCTGCTCGCACCAGCATTCAGTGTTTAACCCTATAAAACTTAAGGCAGCTACGAATGGAACTTCGAAATAAAAAATTGACCCATGACGAATTCATGACCGAAAGGCATCAGGTATTACAAACCTGGGAAACCGGCAAAGACGTTGAGAACTTCGAAGATGGCGTGAAGTACCAGCAATCAATTCCGGATAAAAAGCGCTTCTCCCTTGCTCTGCTGAAGGCCGATCAGGAAGGGAAAACCCTGAGCCAGCCGCGCGCAGGCGTAGCATTAATGGATGAGCATATTGCACTGCTCAAAACATTGCAGGAAGAGTGCGACCTCCTGCCGAGTACTATCGATGCCTATACCCGTCTGAACCGCTATGAAGAAGCCGCTGTCGGGATCCAGAAATCTATCGAAGCAGGTACTTCCAAGCTGAATGGTTTACCGGTCGTCAATCACGGGGTTGCTGCCTGCCGTCGTATGACTGAAGCACTGGAAAAACCGATCCAGGTTCGTCACGGCACGCCGGATGCGCGCCTGCTGGCAGAAATCGCCATGGCCAGTGGCTTTACCAGCTACGAAGGCGGCGGCATCTCCTACAACATTCCTTACGCTAAACGTGTCACTCTGGAAAAATCCATCCGCGACTGGCAGTACTGCGACCGCCTGATGGGCCTGTACGAAGAGAACGGTATTCGTATCAACCGTGAACCGTTTGGCCCACTGACCGGCACCCTGATCCCGCCGTTTATGTCCCACTCGGTGGCGATTATCGAAGGTCTGTTGGCTCTGGAACAAGGCGTCAAGTCAATTACCGTTGGCTACGGCCAGGTCGGTAGCCTAACGCAGGATATTGCAGCGATTCAGGCGCTGCGCGAACTTTCCCACGAATATTTCCATAACCACGGCTTTGACGATTACGAACTGAGTACCGTTTTCCACCAGTGGATGGGCGGATTCCCGGAAGATGAAGCAAAAGCCTTCTCCGTTATCGCCTGGGGCGCAGCGGTTGCCGGTATGTCAGGTGCCACCAAAGTGATCACCAAAAGCCCGCACGAAGCGTTCGGTATCCCAACGGCGGCAGCGAACGCCCAGGGTCTGAAAGCTTCACGCCAGATGCTCAACATGGTCAGCGACCAGAAATTCCCGCAGTGCGCTGCCGTGGAGCAGGAAGTTGATCTGATTAAGAGCGAAGTCCGCGCGGTGCTGAAGAAAGTCTTCGAACTGGGCAATGGCGACATTGCGCGCGGTACGGTGCTGGCCTTTGAAGCAGGCGTACTGGATGTACCTTTCGCGCCTGCCGCCTGTAACGCCGGTAAGATCCTGCCTGTTCGCGATAACACAGGCGCAATCCGTATTCTCGAAGCCGGTGCCGTTCCGCTGCCGAAAGACATTCTTGCCCTGCACCACGACTACGTCGCAGAGCGCGCGCATTTCGAAGGCCGCAAGCCTTCTTTCCAGATGGTCATTGATGACATCAACGCCGTATCCCACAGTAAATTAATAGGAAGACCATAATGAAAATTAAACAGGCCCTTTTCACAGCTGGCTACTCCTCATTTTATTTTGACGATCAGCAGGCCATCAAAAACGGCGCCGGTCATGACGGGTTTATCTATACCGGCGCTCCGGTAACGCCTGGATTTACATCTGTTCGTCAGGCGGGTGAATGCGTATCCGTACAGCTGATTCTGGAAAACGGCGCGGTAGCGGTGGGCGATTGTGCAGCGGTGCAATATTCAGGTGCAGGTGGACGCGATCCGCTGTTCCTGGCTGAAAACTTCATTCCGTTCCTTAACGATCACATCAAACCGCTGCTGGAAGGCCGCGACGTTGATTCGTTCCTGACCAACGCCCGTTTCTTTGACGAACTGCGTATTGACGGCCATCTGCTGCATACCGCCGTACGTTATGGTCTGTCTCAGGCGCTGCTCGACGCGGCGGCACTGGCTACCGGTCGTCTGAAAGCAGAAGTGGTTTGTGATGAATGGCAACTGCCGTGCGTCCCGGAAGCCATTCCATTATTTGGCCAGAGCGGCGACGACCGTTATATCGCCGTCGACAAGATGATCCTCAAAGGTGTGGACGTCCTGCCGCATGCGCTGATCAATAACGTAGAAGAGAAGCTGGGCTTCAAAGGCGAAAAACTGCGTGAGTACGTCCGCTGGTTGTCTAACCGCATCCTGAGCCTGCGCACCAACGAAACCTATCACCCGACGCTGCATATTGATGTCTACGGCACCATCGGTCTGATCTTCGATATGGATCCGGTGCGTTGCGCCGAATACATCGCCAGCCTGGAAGCCGAAGCTCAAGGCCTGCCGCTGTACATTGAAGGCCCGGTAGATGCCGGTAACAAGCCGGATCAGATCCGCATGCTCACCGAGATCACTCAGGAGCTCACCCGTCTGGGTTCCGGCGTGAAAATTGTTGCGGATGAATGGTGTAACACCTATCAGGATATCGTGGACTTCACCGACGCGGGCAGTTGCCACATGGTGCAGATCAAGACCCCGGATCTGGGCGGTATTCACAACATCGTCGATGCGGTGCTGTATTGCAACAAACACGGAATGGAAGCCTATCAGGGCGGTACCTGTAACGAAACGGAAATCAGTGCGCGTACCTGCGTACACGTCGCGCTGGCTGCGCGTCCAATGCGCATGCTGATCAAGCCGGGTATGGGTTTCGATGAAGGTCTCAACATCGTGTTTAACGAAATGAACCGCACCATCGCGCTGTTGCAAACTAAGGATTAAGAGATGGCACGCACATTTAAGATCTTATCGCCTACGGCTATCCTGGGTTATGGCTTCCCGGAAGAAAGTTTTCGTAAAGCCATGGAAGAGTCACCGGATCTTATTGCTGTTGACGCAGGTTCCTCCGATCCAGGCCCCCACTATCTGGGGGCGGGTAAACCCTTTACCGACCGGGCCGGTGTGAAACGCGATCTGCGCTATATGATCGTGGCAGGCGTGAAGAACAACATCCCGGTAGTGATCGGCACGGCCGGTGGTTCTGGCGCAGCTCCGCATCTGGAGTGGTGTCGCCAGATAATCCATGAGATCGCACAGGAAGAAAAACTGTCCTTCTCAATGGCGTTAATCCCGTCTGATGTCGACAAAGAAATCGTTCATCAGGCGCTGGATAACGGCAAAATCACCGCGCTCGATTTTGTGCCTGAACTGACTCACGATGCAATTGAAGAGAGCACCTACATTGTCGCGCAGATGGGCGTCGAGCCTTTTCAGCGTGCACTCGAAGCTGGCGCGCAGGTGGTTCTGGGCGGACGTGCCTACGATCCGGCCTGCTTCGCCGCGCTGCCAATAATGCAGGGCTTTGATGAAGGTCTGGCACTTCATTGCGGGAAGATCCTTGAGTGTGCTGCCATTGCCGCCACCCCTGGCTCCGGCTCAGATTGTGCGATGGGGATCATTGATGACAACGGCTTTACGCTGAAGGCGTTCAATCCCAAGCGTAAGTTCACTGAAACTTCCGCTGCGGCGCACACCCTGTATGAGAAGTCCGATCCGTACTTCCTGCCAGGACCAGGCGGCGTGCTGAACCTGAAAGCGTGCACCTTTACCCAGGTTAACGAGGGCGAAGTGTATGTCAGTGGTTCACGTCATGAAGAAACACCGTATGCGTTGAAACTGGAAGGCGCGCGTCAGGTTGGCTTCCGTTGCCTGACCATCGCCGGAACGCGCGACCCAATTATGATTGCCGGGATTGACACCATTCTCGAAGAGGTACAAGCAAGTGTGGCGCGTAACCTCTCACTGAATGACGACAGTATCCGCATGACGTTCCACCTGTATGGTAAGAACGGTGTGATGGGCAACCATGAACCGATGAAAACCGCCGGTCATGAGCTGGGGATTTTACTGGATGTCGTTGCGCCGACGCAGGATATCGCCAACAGCGTTTGCTCGCTGGTACGCTCTACCCTGCTGCACTACGGCTATGAAAATCGCATTGCGACTGCGGGCAACCTCGCCTTCCCGTTCTCGCCATCTGATATTCAAAGTGGACCGGTGTATGAGTTCTCGATCTATCACCTGATTGAAGCGAGCGATGCGCTGCGATTTGATTTCCACATTGAACAGGTGACGCCAGAAGGAGTTCAGGCATGAAACACTCAATTTGTTCACTGGCGCAGGTTATTCGCTCCAAAAACGCCGGACCGTACGAACTGGTTTTAGATATTTTATTTAAAACCAGGGAAGACTATCAGCGGGTAAAAGCCTGCGAGCAATTAACGCCGCAGCTCATTGCCAGTTTATATAATGTTGAACCTGACTTCATTCACAATATCGTGTGGTTCGATCCGGCGAATGCCGTAAAAATCGTCATGCCGCGCGATATTATTTCCGGCAACGTCGGTGATAATGATGTTTATGGTGCTCAGCAACACGCTCCATTATTAAGTATTGAGTTCGACTTGTAACAAAAAACACAATAACAACCATTGGAGCACAGAATTCAGCGGTATCACAGTGCTTCGAATTATTCATGCGGTTGGTCACAACAGGCGTGCGTCTGAGCTGCTGTCCAGGCTCAGGCGCACGCCACCCTACACAATTCCAATTACCAGCCTTTATCCGATGGAGTACACATGAAGAAAATAAGTTTAACGAAGATGATCATATTAGGCCTGATACTCGGCATGATTGCTGGGGTGGCCATAAATAATATGGCCGCGGCTGAAACCGCAAAATCCTATGCAGCAGATATTTCTATTTTTACCACTATATTCTTACGCATGGTAAAAATGATTATCGCGCCATTGGTTATTTCAACTCTGGTTGTTGGTATTGCCAAAATGGGCGATGCCAAAACGCTGGGACGTATATTTTCGAAAACCTTCTTCCTGTTTATTTGCGCCTCTCTGGTGTCAATTGCACTGGGTCTGGTTATCGTTAACATCTTCCAGCCAGGCGCGGGGATCAACTTCGTGCCACATGACGTCGGGGCTGTTGCCGCCGTTAAGTCAGAGCCATTCACGCTGAAAGTGTTTATCTCGCACGCGGTACCGACCAGTATTGTCGATGCGATGGCGCGTAACGAAATTCTGCAGATCGTGGTGTTCTCAATTTTCCTCGGTTGCAGCCTGGCCGCGATTGGTGAAAAAGCCGAGCCTATCGTGAAGGTTCTGGATTCACTGGTACACGTGATGCTGAAGCTGACGGGCTACGTCATGCTGTTTGCACCACTGACCGTTTTTGCCGCTATTTCTGGTCTGATTGCCGAACGTGGTCTGGGTGTGATGGTCAGCGCCGGGATCTTCATGGGTGAATTCTATCTGACCCTGGGTATGCTGTGGGCAATCCTGATTGGCCTGTCAACCATGATAGTCGGGCCTTGCATCGCGCGTTTGACCAAATCAATCCTCGAGCCTGCACTGCTGGCCTTTACTACCTCCAGCTCAGAAGCCGCCTTCCCGGGCACCCTGGACAAGCTGGAAAAATTCGGCGTTTCTTCAAAAATCGCCAGCTTCGTTCTGCCTATCGGTTACTCCTTTAACCTGGTCGGCTCCATGGCGTACTGCTCATTTGCCACCGTCTTTATTGCTCAGGCGTGCAACATTGAGCTGAGCATGGGCGAGCAAATTACCATGCTGTTAATCCTGATGCTGACCTCTAAAGGGATGGCGGGCGTACCGCGTGCATCAATGGTGGTTATCGCCGCAACCCTGAACCAGTTCAACATTCCTGAAGCCGGTCTGATCCTGTTGATGGGCGTCGATCCGTTCCTCGATATGGGTCGTTCTGCTACCAACGTCATGAGTAACGCAATGGGTGCTGCCATTGTAGGTCGCTGGGAAGGTGAACACTTCGGCCAGGGTTGTCGTGGCACTGCACCAGTGAAGACCCCGGAACAAGAACGTCCGGTTACCGAAACAGAAGTCGCGTTGTCCTGATACCACGTTATTGCCGGATGACGCTTGCGCTTATCCGGCCTGCATAACGTTTAACTATCCGTTGGCCGGATAAGGCGGTAAGCCGCCATCCGGCACCATGATGAGCACACCAACAGGATTGCACCATGACTAAAACTCTTCTCGGCGTGAGTATTTTTTCCTTCAGCGTTTTGTTTAGCGCAACGACTCTCGCGCAAACCACGCCGGATTACGCAAAGCTTATCGACCAGGCACATCAAAAATATAAAAGTAACCACGATGGAAAAGTCGCCGACTACATCCCTGCCCTGGCGACCTACAGCCCGAATAACTTTGCCATCACCATTGCCACGGTGGACGGCAAGATCTACCAGGTTGGCGATGTTAACAAACCCTTCCCCATGGAATCCCTGAGCAAAGTCTTCACCATGGCGCTCGCCATGGAACAGCACGGCCCTCAGGTGGTGCTGGACAAACTCGGGGCCAATGCCACTGGCATGCCCTTCAACTCCGGTTTAGCGGTTGAGCTGACCAAAGGCGCGCCTGAGAACCCGCTGGTAAACGCCGGGGCGATGAGCACCGTTAGCCTGATTGAAGCCAAAGACAAAACCGATCGCTGGAACAAAATCCTCGACAACCTGAACGTCTGGGCCGACGCCACGCTCACGGTTAATGAGCCGGTCTTTAAATCCGAGATGGAAACCAACCAGCACAATCAGGCGCTGGCGAAGCTGATGGAATCCTATAACAGCTTCTATGGCAATACCGACGAAGCTGTCGAAATTTATACCCGTCAGTGCTCGGTGGATATCACCGTTGAGCAACTGGCCAAAATGGGGGCGGTACTGGCGAACAAAGGCAAATCTCCATTCAACGGCAAGCAGTTGCTGAATGAAAAATATGTTCCGCAGGTGCTGGCAGAAATGGCGATTGCCGGACTATACGACGGCAGCGGTAAATGGCTCTACACCGTGGGCATCCCGGCAAAAAGCGGCGTCGGCGGCGGCATGGTCGCCGTTGTCCCGGGCGAATATGCGATTGCCGTCTATTCTCCGCCGCTGGATGAAGCCGGTAACAGCGTTCGCGCCCAGAAAACGATCGAATATGTCGCCGAAGCGACAAAAGCCAATGTCTTTTTAGCGCATTAAGCAATTACGGATGGCGTGAGCGCCATCCGACATATTAACTAAAAGGTGAGATGTAAACATGTCTAAACCATTTGTCTGGCAGGAACTCTTTGTTCAGAGTAAAGATAATACCGAATATGAATTACTGAGTAACCAGCACGTTGCGGTAACGGAGTTAGACGGAGAGGAAGTGATTAAGGTTGCGCCAGAAGCGCTAACCTTATTAGCCCAGCAGGCATTTTATGAGGCTTCATTTTTCCTGCGCGCCGGACATTTAAAACAGATAGCCAGCATTCTGCACGATCCGCAGGCCAGCAGTAACGATAAGTACGTCGCATTGCAACTGCTACGCAATGCTGAGGTTTCGGCCAAAGGCGTCCTGCCCAACTGCCAGGATACCGGGACGGCAACCATTGTGGCCTGCAAAGGACAGCATGTCTGGACCGGCGGCGATGACGCAGAAGCATTAAGCAAAGGCGTGTACACCACCTTCACCGAAAACAACCTGCGTTACTCGCAAAATGCCCCGCTGGACATGTATACCGAGGTCAATACCCAGACTAACCTGCCGGCGCAAATCGACATCAGCGCCACGCCGGGTAACGAATACCGTTTCCTGTTTGTCAACAAAGGCGGCGGCTCTGCTAACAAAGCGGCGCTGTTCCAGGAAACCAAATCTATTCTGCAGCCGGAAAAGCTCACCGCGTTTCTGATCGAAAAAATGAAATCACTGGGTACAGCCGCCTGCCCGCCGTATCACATCGCTTTCGTCGTTGGAGGCTTGTCCGCCGACCAGACGCTGAAAGTTGCTAAACTGGCTTCAACTAAATATTACGATAACCTGCCCACCAGCGGGAACGAACTGGGTCAGGCATTCCGCGATACGGCGCTGGAAGCCGAGCTGCTCAACGCCAGCCGCGAGTTTGGCATCGGCGCGCAGTTTGGCGGCAAATACTTTGCCCACGATATCCGGGTGATCCGCCTGCCACGCCACGGCGGCTCCTGCCCTATCGCCATGGCTCTCTCCTGCTCAGCCGACCGCAACATCAAGGCCAAAATCAACAAACACGGAATCTGGCTGGAAAAACTCGAGCATAATCCGGGCAAATTTATTCCCGATTCACAGCGGGTGGAAAATGGCGCCCAGACCGTACAACTGGATCTGAATCGTCCGCTGCGCGAGATCCTGCTGGATCTCACCACTCTGCCAATTGGGACGCGTTTATCGTTAAACGGCCCGATTGTTGTGGCTCGCGATATCGCGCATGCCAAAATCAAAGAGCGCCTGGATAACGGCGAACCGATGCCAGATTACATGAAAAACCATATCGTCTATTACGCGGGCCCGGCTAAAACCCCCAGTAATCTGGCCTGCGGTTCGCTAGGTCCCACAACCGGCGGGCGCATGGACGGTTACGTCGATGCTTTCCAGGCTGCGGGCGGCAGTCTGATCATGTTGTCGAAAGGCAACCGCAGCGCGCAAGTCACGGATGCGTGTCGCAAACATGGTGGTTTTAACCTTGGCAGCATTGGCGGCGCCGCAGCCTTGTTGGCGCAGCAGTACGTGAAGAGCCTGCACTGCCTTGAATATCCCGAGCTGGGAATGGAAGCGGTGTGGATGATGGAAGTTAAAAATATGCCGGCCTTCGTATTAGTGGATGACAAAGGCAATAACTTCTTTAGCCAGTTTGAGCAGCAGCACCGCTGCGCAACCTGTCCGGCAGGACATTAAGGAGTCACCATGGAAGCGCGAGCCAATAATGACAGACACCGCCAGCGTCAGCAGAAACTGAAAGAACAGGTTGATACCCGCGTGGCGGCGGCAACGGAGAAGAAAGGGATCCTGATTGTCTTCACCGGCAACGGTAAAGGAAAATCCACCGCAGCCTTTGGTACGGCAACGCGCGCGGTTGGTCACGGAAAAACCGTTGGCATCGCGCAGTTTATTAAAGGTCAGTGGGATAATGGCGAGTACAACACGCTGCAACCGCTCGGTGTCGAATTTCATATTATGGGCACCGGATTTACCTGGGAAACCCAAAATCGGCAAGCGGATATCGAGGCGGCAACGGTAGTCTGGCAGGAAAGTAAGCGCATGCTGGCTGATCCGCAGTACGATCTGGTGGTGTTGGATGAGCTCACCTACATGCTGGCTTACCACTATCTGGACACCCAGGAGGTTATCAGCGCCATCGAAAATCGCCCTGCGGAGCAAAGCGTCATCGTGACCGGGCGCGGATGCCATGCGCTGCTACTGGAACTGGCCGATACGGTCAGTGAAATTCGCCCGGTCAAGCACGCGTTTGACCGCGGGATTCAGGCACAGATTGGAATCGACTGGTAGCCGTTCTTTTGCCGGATAACGATGCTAACGCGTCTTATCCGGCCTACCAATCTTTGTAGGCCTGATAAAGCGCAAACCACCATCAGGTAGCCGACACCACGGACTTACTGAGCAACCAGTTACGAAATGTCTGTAAATGCGCAGACTCCGATTTCTCTTCACGCCACGTCATAATGAAACGGTTCCCGGTGCGCATCGGAACATCGCAAGGAATGACCATATCTCCATTGTCCAGATCGTGCTGAATGGCAAAACGAGGAAGCAGCGCAACCCCCAGATTAGAACGAACCGCCGCAATCAACATCGACAACAGATCAAATCTCGGGCCTTTATTTACCAGCGGACTGCTGACGTTGGACAGCGCAAACCATTCCTGCCAGCCTTTGATTCGCGTACTCTGGTGCAACAGCGGGTATTCGTTCAGCAGTTCGTGGACTGACAGTTTCCGTTCCGGTTCGGCCAGCAGACAGCGGCTGCAAACTGGCAGAATTTCCTCTTCAAACAGGTACTCAACCTCTGACCACGGTGAGTAGAAATCTTCGCGCATAATTGCCGCATCATACTCACGATTAAGAAAATCACCGATATTCGCCAGCGAATGGATGTTCACAATAATATCAGGATTGAGTTTGTTAAACTCGCGCAGGTTGGGGATCAACCAATGCGTACTGAACGTCGGATTTACCGCCAGCTCAATAACCTGTACGGTCGGTTGCCAGGTCATTATTGTGGTCGTATCGCGCTCGAGTTTATTTAACGTTTCTTTAACGATACTTAAATAATGTTTGCCGGCCGCATTTAAAAAAATACGTTTTTTGGCATGATTAAATAGCGCGGTATTAAGAAAATCCTCCAGTGCATTCACCTGGCGGAAAACAGCACTTTGTGTTAACGCCAACTCTTCAGCTGCCCGGGTATAACTTTCGTGACGCGCAACCACTTCAAAAGTTACCAGCAACTCCGTCTTGGGTATTTTTCCTCTCATAACCTCTTCCATATGCAGCGTACAAAAATAGTTTAATTTATAAAAAATAATTCAAGGCACCCAGATAAGCACCGAGAGTTATATTTTATTTTCTCCATTGATGTCATTGATCCAATCCATGATTTGCTCACACTGATGGCGGATAAATATTAACCAATAATACTCAAGCACAACAATAAACACAATTTAAATAAGGTTAAACCTAAGTAAATAGTGCCAATAAGTTCTTAATAATTTTTCAAGTCTTCTTGTTTATTGCAGAAAAAACTTTGCGAGATTAATCAATATTATCCATGCGCTAATCCTGGATAATTTCACGTTATAACTTACGGGCAAACGACTGCTTTTAATCATTTATTGATGTCGTTTGTGCCATTTTTTGACAGACGTGATAAAGGACACATTGTGAAAACTTTCGGAAAGGTCTGGCTCGTTGGAGCAGGTCCTGGTGATATTTCATTACTGACCCTCAAAGCAATGATGTGCATTAAACAGGCCGACGTCATTATTTACGATCGGCTGGTCAATCCTAAAATTTTGGAATGGGCATTACCTGACTGCCTGCTTATCAATGTCGGCAAAAATCCAGGCTTCCATTGCGTTCCCCAAGGTGAAATCAACGCACTGCTGGTCCAGTATGCCCAAACACACCACAACATTGTGCGCCTCAAAGGTGGCGATCCGTATGTATTTGGCCGTGGGGCTGAAGAAGTTGAGGATCTGGTTGAAATGGGCATCCCTTTTGAAGTTGTACCGGGTATTAGTTCTACGATTGGCGGCCTGACCTATGCCGGTATCCCGGTGACACATCGCGATTTTGCCTCCGCCTTTCACGTGGTGACTGGCCACACGCGGGAAGGCAATCAGCAGCAGGACTGGCGTCAACTGGCGAAACTTAACGGCACGTTGGTCATCGTCATGGGTATCGCCAATCTGGCGTTTATCTGTGAAGAGCTGTTGATGGGCGGGAAATCAGCAGACACGCCCGCCGCGCTAATTATGTCCGCGACCCGAGAAAATCAACGTCGCCTGACCTGCACGCTCGGTTCATTATTGAGCAAGGCGCAGGAAGCTAATATTGTTCCACCGGCGTTGATTGTAATCGGAGATGTGGTGACCCTGAGCGATCGGCTCTCTTTTATACCTGAAGCCATCACGCTGCCAGACAATCTTTACTGCGAAAGTCTGGCGTGACGAAAAGACTGGGGCGACGTTTGATGCGCCGCCCGGAAAACGCGGCAAAAGTAACTGGTTTGCGCGTATTGCAATTTCCTGGCAATACTGTCTATGGAATGAAGCGGATCGTGTAATAACTCCCCTGCTTTTTGCATTTTTTTCTGACTCACCCAGGTTTTAAAATTAACACCCTGGCGTTTCTTGAAAAACCGGCTGAAATAGTTCGCGCTTAAGCACACATGAGCCGCGACAGATTCCAAAGACAATTCACCATACAAATTCTCGTCAATATAACGCAGCGCCGCCATAAGTTTTTTCTCGTGACGTGAAGGCTCAGTGAAATAATGATGAGCGTATCGGGTTGCCGGAACCACAATCTTCTCAGAGATCAATTGTTCTTTCTCAAAATTATCAACAATAAAACTTAACAAATTTGCTGACGCCACCAGTACATTATTATCCACCATCGCAGACTGGCCCCACTCAGCTTTAATTTCGGGGTTATTAATCCATGAGTTTTTGTTATCAATAGCGATAGTTTCATATTCCTGATATTTTACCCGCACCTGCCCGCAGATAATAAAACCGTAAAGATGTCCCTCATGAATTAATGGCATCGAGAACAGACTTAGCCCTGCATGACAGGTGAGTATTCTGGGTTTAAGCTGTTTTAATGCCTCAAAAGCACAGTACTTGTCGCACTTTTGGCAACCTGCTCGATAGCGCTCATCCGCACGCATTAATGTGCAAAACGAATTAAAATTATGACATTCAGACAACGCTATACCGTTAATATCAACGACGACTGTGGCTAACCCAGTGGCTCGGGAGAAGAGTTCTGCGATAGAGAAAAAACGGTGTAAATAGTCATCCTGGATTTTCAGCGGCACGTTATCCTCCGGCATTAACAATATTAAGGCCGCTAATATGCAAAAATTAGCCTCAGGAAAGAATGATGCTCACCGCAAAAAATAATCTCATTTGTGCAGATGATTATGATCAATTGGCAAGAAAATTATAGCGACCACGATAATACTCTGCAGCACACCGCCGACTCCGCTTTCTCAAAGATTAACGAATCTTCACACTCTCTTGTGAGACTCTTTTCGCAACACTCAACACCTAACCTCATTATTTTCAATAAATTACCCGTTTTTAATCTGAATCGATGATGTGCTTATTTGTGATAATCATCATGTGAATGTGAAAGGCCCTCCTGAATAATATGTTCAATTAGCAAACAATCTGAACGGAGTTGATCCATGGCCGTCACCACAGGCGTTATCGCCGACGATTTTACCGGCGCAACGGACATTGCAAGCTTTATGGCGCAGCAGGGGTGGCGCGTCGCGCTTCTGCCCGGTATGCCCGATACCGCGCAATGCTGGAATGAAGAGGTTGACGCTATCGTCATCTCGCTGAAAAGCCGCTCATTACCCGCAGAACAGGCCGTCGCCCAATCCCTGTCCTGTGCCCGCTGGCTGAAACAAAATGCAGGTGTCCGCCAGATTTATTTTAAATATTGTTCGACGTTTGACTCCACGCCAACAGGCAATATTGGCCCGGTCAGCGATGCATTGATGAACGACCTGCAGGTTCCGCTGATCGTCCACTGCCCCGCTCTGCCGCAAAACGGACGCACGGTGGTGCATGGTCATCTTTTTGTACACGGTGTACTGCTTAACGAATCCGGGATGGAAAAGCATCCGCTCAATCCAATGAACGATGCCAGCCTGCCGCGCCTGCTGAGCGCGCAAACGCCAGGCGCGGTTGGTTGCATCAACCTCACGACCCTGCGTCAAGGTGTGGAAGCGGTCACTTACGCCCTGGCCCAACTTCAGGCTGAAGGTACGCGTCACGTTATCGTCGATACGCTGGATGAAGCAGATCTCAACACGCTGGCGCAAGCTCTCCATGCCAGCCCTCTGTTAGCCGGGGGCTCAGGGCTCGGCGGCGCGATGGCCGCCTGCAGCGGAGGCCAGCAATCCATGCCGCCGGACTCTTTTCCACTGCCTGCCAAAACGGTGGTGTTCTCCGGTAGCTGTTCGGCAATGAGCAATCGTCAGGTTAATCGCTATAAGGCCGCGGCAGCGTCTCGTTTGCTTGATGTGTCCCGCTGCCTGTCTGATGCCGAACGCTACACCGATGAACTGAGCGCCTGGGCGATGACGCATATCAGCGACCCATTAGCGCCACTGATATACGCCACTCAGCCGCCAGACGTACTCAAACGTATTCAACAGGAGCACGGCGAACAGGCCGCCAGCCAGGCAATCGAACACGCTTTTGCCCGGCTGAGTTCAAAGCTACGAACTGCGGGTGTAAACACCTTTATCGTCGCGGGCGGAGAAACCTCCGGCACCGTTGTGGAAGCCTTGCAGGTGAAGCGTCTGTCCGTCGGCAAAGCCATTGCGCCAGGCGTACCGTGGGTATTTTCCTCCGGTCTGGCGCTGGCGCTGAAGTCAGGCAACTTTGGTGACGACGATTTCTTTTTTACTGCCCAGGAGTACGCATTATGAATTCGGTGAGTGAACACCAACTGCGCGAACTACTCGTCCACTATGGCCGTTCCCTGTTTATGCGCGGTTACAGCAGCGGCGGTTCCGGCAATCTTAGCGTCAAAATGCCGGATGGCGGCTATCTGGTGACCCCGACCAACTCTTGTCTGGGCGAGCTTGATCCTGCCACGCTAAGTCGGCTGGATGCCAACGGCGTTCATCTTAGCGGTGACAAACCCTCAAAAGAGGTGCCCATGCATCTGGCGTGGTATCGACATCGGCCATCCTGCGGCGCGGTCGTGCACCTGCATTCTCCATGGCTGACCGCGCTCTCCTGCCTGCCGTGCACCACGCCGAAAAACTGCCTGCCGCCGTTAACGCCGTACTATGTGATGCGCGTCGGGCAGTTACCGCTGCTGCCCTATTTCAAGCCTGGCCATGAAGGCATTGCCAGCGCACTGAGTGAAATCGCGGCAGACCATACGGCCGCGCTGCTGGCCAATCACGGGCCGGTAGTAAGCGGTCGCTCGCTGCGTGAGGCGGTGTTTAACGCTGAAGAACTGGAAGACAGCGCCCGCATCTGGCTGACGTTAAAACCGCTTGGCTATGTTCCGCTCTCAGAAGAAGCGGTGGCCGAACTTGAACATTCCCGGCAAGCGTGAGGTGACATAATGATCCCCGAGCAACGACGTGATTTTATCTACCGCTACGTGCACGAAAAAAATGCCGCCTCATTTAATGAACTGGCAGATTTGATGAGCGTGTCGCATATGACCGTGCGTCGCGACATCCAGTTGCTGGAAGAAGAAGGCAAAGTTATCGCCATTAACGGCGGAGTGAAGCTCAATAACCTGCTGAAATCCGAGCTGCCATGGCGGGAAAAAGCCGAGTTGAATCATGACGTGAAACGTAAAATGGGCCAGCTCGCCGCCATGCTCATTGAGCCCGGACAAACGCTGTATCTGGATGCCGGTACGTCGTTGTTTGAAGTGGCGAAAGCGGTCGCCGCCAGCCACTGTTTCAATCTGACGGTAGTAACCAACGATTTTTCCATCAGCCACTATCTGATGGATATGCCGCACATCACGCTCTATCACACCGGTGGTCTGGTGGATCAGCGTAACCGCTCATGCCTTGGAAAAAGCGCCGCCAGTTTTCTGCGCACCATTAATATTGACGTGGCGTTTCTGAGCTCCTCATCGTGGGATACCGAACGCGGCATGTCGACGCCGAGCGAAGGGAAAGCTTCGGTTAAAGAAGCGGTACTCACCGTTTCCCGGCGTCGGGTGCTGGTCTGCGACAGCAGTAAGTTTGGCAAATACGGCATGTTCCATATCTGTGGGCTGGAACAGTTAACCGACATTATTTCTGATAACCGGTTACCGGAAAACGCCCAGCAAACTCTTGCCAGCCAGGGCGTTAAGCTGCATCTGGTTGATAACCGGGAGGGTGCGCGCCATGCTGAAGTTAGCGGCTAACCTCGACTGGTTGTTTACAGATTTACCGATAGCGGCGCGATTTGCGGCGGCGCAGGCGGCTGGTTTTCGCGGCGTTGAAGGGCTATTTCTCTGGCAGCACCCGCTGGCGCATATGCACGCTGCACAGCGGGAAACGTCCCTGCCGGTGGTGCTGATGAACGCACCGGCGGGTAACTGGGCACAAGGTGAGCGGGGACTGGCCGCGCAGCCCGGTCGAGACCAGGAATTTCACCATAGCCTCAACGTGGCGCGTGATTACGCCACGGCGCTGGGCTGTCGTCGGGTTCACGTTATGGCCGGTTCGCGCTGCGACGATCTGACGCTTCACGCTCAGCGCACTCTCCTGACCAACCGGCTGCGTATCGCCTGCGATATGATGGCTGAAGCGGAAATCGATGTGCTGATTGAACCGTTAAATTCGCAGGATATGCCCGGTTATTTTATTGACAGCTTTCCGTTGGCCGAATCTATTATTCAAGAGGTTGGCAAGAAAAATATCGGTTTACAGTTTGATATTTACCACTGTCAGAAAATTCATGGCAATGTGGCAAAAAATATTGAACGCTACTTCACCTTAATTAAACATTTTCAAATTGCGTCTGTCCCCTATCGCCATGAACCGGGAACAGGTGAATTAAATGAAACATGGCTATTCGATTTTATTAGAAAAATGAATTACCAGGGCTGGATTGGCTGTGAATATCAACCATCAACATCAGGGCCCGACTCATTAAACTGGATAAAGCCTTACCTATAATTTAAATATCTCTGTACCGGAGGAAAATATGTCGGATACTGTTATTATTTCGCTGGCACCCGTTGCCGCGGATTGCCCCAGAGTTATACCCGCAGAACTGGCGCAGGAAATACTCGCCAGCGTAGAGCATGGCGCGTCCATCGTGCATTTACACGTTCGCGATAAACAGGGTCGCCTGACGCCGGATACCACCGATTTTCAGGCGACCATTGATAACGTCATGCGCCATTCAGACCTGATTATTCAGGCATCTACCGGCGGCGTCTCTTCAATGTCCATCGCCGAACGCTGCGCGCCACTCTCCTGCCCCGGCGTAGAGATGGCTTCGCTGAACGTCGGTTCCGTCAACCTCGGAGATGCGGTGTACTTTAATCCCGGTCCGGACGTGGAATATTGCTCCCGGCAAATAGTCGAGCGCAATATCATTCCCGAGTTTGAAGTTTTTGAAATTGGCATGATTAATAACATCCTGAACCTTGAAGATAAAATAAAATTCCAAAAACCCATGCTCTTTAATATCGTCCTCGGCCATCGCGGCAGTACGCCAGCAACCATTGACGCTTTAATTGCTCTGCGTAGCATGATCCCGCGCGATGCCTTATGGGGTATTACTCATTTTGGCAGAAAGAACTTCGATATTATTGCCGCCGCCGTCGGCATGGGGGCCAGTGAAGTGCGAATCGGCTTTGAGGATAGCTATTATTTAAGCGCTGAAGAAAAAGCACAGCATAATTACCAGCAGGTTGCCAAACTCGCCACGCTCATTCGCAGCATGGATAAAAAAGTCGCCACGCCAGAAATGGCGCGGCACATGTTATCTATTCCATCCCGGCAGCAATAACAACAGCAAGGACATTTCAACATGACTATGACCACTGTTATTCACAAAACCGGACTCGGCGTCAGCGTTGCGGGTGCGGCGCTGGCGATTATCGGTGCGCTAATCCAGTCCGCGGCGCTCTGGCAGCCCGGGCTGGTGATGTTCACCGCCGGATTCGCCGCCGGTGCAGGCTACTGGCCAGGTCTACGCAGCTATCAGTTTACGCTATGGATCATCGCCGGGTTTGTCGCCGCCATGACCTGGTCTACGGATCTGATCGTCTGGGGCGGTTTCAATATCACCCATAAATGGATCGTGTTCCTCGTCATTCAGGCCACCATGTTTAGCATGGGTACTAAGCTAACGATCCAGGATTTTATTGACGTCGCCAAAATGCCGTGGGCGGTGTTTATTGGCACCTTCTGCCACTTCGTTATCATGCCTCTGCTCGGCCTGAGCATTACGCTTATCTTTAACTTTCCGCCTGAGGTAGCGGTCGGGATTCTGCTGATTGGCGCCTGCCCAAGCGGACTCTCCTCTACCGTCATGGTCTATATCGCGAACGCCAACCTGGCGCTGGCGGTCTCGATCGCCGCAGTCTCAACGCTGGCGGCGACGGTGATGACGCCGCTGTGGGTTAATCTGCTGGCGGGGTCGATGATCGATATCCAGCTCACCGCAATGGTAATGGATGTGGTGAAAATCGTATTGATCCCCATCGGCGCGGCAATTCTGCATGACTATCTGAAAACCTATGCGGGCGTGCGCGGACGCCGTGTCGTCCAGATGCTGGCCGGGATCGGCGCTCTTTGGCTGCTGTATATGATTGCTGGCGGCTGGGACGCGCTGTTTGGTCACGCCAGCGCCGACGCGCAAATGTACGCGGTGGTGCTTAACTTCGTGGCAGGCGGTCTCGTCTGGGCATTGTTCTACAACTGGCTGTATGGCCGCGTGGCGGGCGTGAAGAAAATCATGCCGACCATCTCAATGATGGGGATCATTTTCTTTACGACCACCGCAGCCGCAGCCGGGCGCGAGAACCTGGTGCAGGTCGGCTTCCTGCTCTGCTTCGCCATGTTGATGCATAACCTCGGCGGCTTCCTGATTGGCTATCTGATGAGCCGCTGGATCTTCCGCATGGACGTACAGTCTGCCCGCACCGTAGCCTTTGAAGTCGGCCTGCAAAACGGCGGCATGGCGTCCGGGCTTGCCGCAGCGATGGGCAAACTGGCAACGGTTGGCCTGGCCTCGGCGGTGATGACTCCGCTTGGCAACGTCAGCGGCTCGCTGCTCGCGAACTACTGGCGCAAGAAAGACGCCAGACAGGCGCAGGCCGCCGCAGCCAAAGATCCCGTTCAACCCGCTTGCGAAAATCTGTCAAAAGGATAATCACGATGACAACTCTCACTCTGGGGCATGCCCTGCGCGCCGTGACCTCTGCGCTCGACCTCGCCGAAACATGTTACGCAAAACGCCCGTTAAGCGTAGCCGTATGCGACGCCAATGGCGAACTACTCAGCTTTGCGCGGATGGATAACGCCAAACTATTAACCATCGAGTTAACCCAGCGTAAAGCACGCACCAGTAGCCGCCTGGGCTGTACCACGCAGGCATTTTTACAGCGCCTGCAGAAAGAGCAACTGGATATTGGTTATTTTGCCGACCCGCTGTTTACGGCGCTGCCGGGCGGGATCCCGATTCTGCACCAAGGAAAATGCCTTGGGGCCGTCGCGGTAGGCGGTTTATCCGCGCAGGAAGATCATGATGCGGCGCTGGCCGTCGCGGAAACGTTACTTAAGGAGATTGCCCAATGAAAAAGGTCGCCATGCTGCATACCAGTGCCGCCACGCTTACGATGATGCAACAGCTGATTGCCGACATCATGCCGGATGTTGAAGTCATGCACCTGGTGGAAGAATCCATGATCAAGCAGGTAATGAAGGCCCAGGGCGTGACGCCCAATATTGCCGCCCGCATCGCCGATTATGTACATATTGCCGAAAAGGCGGACTGCGATATCTTTATTACCGCCTGCTCCTCAATTGGTACTGCGGTGGAGCAATGCCAGTTTATGACCCCACTTCAGCTCGCACGCATTGATTGCGCAATGGTGGAAGAGGCGATTGAAAAAGGTGAGCGGATCGCCGTACTGGCGACCGTGGCAACCACGCTGAAGCCAACGCTGGATTACGTACAGCGCAAAGTGCAGCAGAGCGGTAAATCGCGAACCATCACGCCTATATTAATGGAGGAGGCATTCCACGCGCTGCTGGCGGGAGACATGGATACTCATGACCGTATCGTCAGTGAAGGGTTACAGAGCGCCTTTACCCAGGCAGATGTTGTGATGCTGGCGCAGGCCTCGATGGCGCGCGTTTTACAGCAGCTCCCTTCCCCGCCGGTGCCGGTAATGACCTCGCCGGAAAGCGGAATTCGCTGGTTGAAAACACTGGCATCATCCTGATAGCGGCCGGTCAGCGCCAGCATAAGATTGCTGGCGCTGACTCATCACTTCTTTCAGGCCAGTTTCAGACTAAACGTCCGCGACTGCCCTGGCCGAAACACGCCGTTAATTCCCTTCGTATCGCTCTGCTCGCCAGCGGGTATTTCATCCATCCCGGTTTCGCGGCAATGCATTACGCTTTGGCTAAACGACACGGCGGCATCGCAGCTGACGCTGTCAGAGGGATTAAATAAACGCAGGATGATTTCATCTCTGTCCTCTGCTTTTTTTAGCGCGCTAAGCTGACAGCCAACCGGTGACATACTCAACAGGCTGTAGCTATCGGGAACAGTAAACGCTGCTTTGTTGAGCTTCATCGCATCCCACGGGATTTTGTTATAACACTGCACGGGCGTCAGCCAGGCACGCGCCTGCTGAGCCAGGCCAACGTTAAGCGGCGTCCCGCTATAACTAAACAGGCAAAAGCGCCCGTGCAGCACGCCGCGCATCTGGGAATCCGGTACCGCCATTTTTATGCCTGACGGCCTGCCGGGACGTAATAAGAGATCCTCTTTTCCGAGTAAGCCGACGCCACGGAGCAGCGTCAGAGCAAACGTTTTTTTCTCCTCACCCACTACCTCAAATTCACGCAATCCTTCGCTAAACACCGCGAGTCCATGACGCCCCTCCTGCAGCGCGGCGTAGTTGAGCAGATTCCAGACCGGCACCGGCGCTTCTTTCCATCCCTCAGCCTGCCAGTTGGCCATCGCTTCATCGTGAACAGGCCTTAGCAGCGAGCCAAACTGGGTATCAGCCAACACGTCATTAGTGTGAAATGGCGTGGGGATAAGCACCCGAACTCGGTGATCGTCAGCCTGATTGTCAATGCGAATATCAACCTCAATCCGCCGGCTGTTATGGCTTAGCGTAACACCTATTTCGATGCTAACTTCACCATTGCGCTGACGTGACGCGCGCGCCTCCAGATCCGCCGGAACCGCCATCCGATAGCGAATGATTGCCCGGTCTTGCCATCCCTCGCGGATAATTTCATGCTCAAACGCAACGCCCGCAGACGTGAGGCGCCAATCCTCGCGCGAGGGGGAGTAATCGTACTCATCCCCGTCGTCGGCGCTTTCTTCAATCTCCAGTACGCGTTGATAAACAATCCCTGAATCCTTATCGCGTAGCTGTAGCGTTCCATCGTCATTGAGATCGATCAGCCAGAACGCGTTCTCCAACAGTGCCTGGGTCGCCGGAGCGGGTATCGCCTGACGGCCAGCAACATGCGGTTCGATATACAGCGTGCAGTACCCCATCGAAGGTAGAATCTGGTTGAGCTGAATATCAAACTCCATAAACGGCTCGTAGTTGCCGTAATGGACGATTTGCCGGTCGATAAGACCAGGATCAAGCTCGCGCACGCCACGAATAAAATAAGGGATTTCATTTCCTCTGCTATCAAGCAGGCGGAACTGGCTGGCGCGAAGACGTACGGTCGTATTGATCACCGCCTCACGCGGCCAGGGCATCAGGTTGAACATCACCAGCTTGTCTTCTTCACTGTGCGCCATGTTGTCAGTGATTTTACGCAGGTAAAAACGAATCAAATTGTCGGCCATATCTTCGGCCAGCACGAAGCGTGAAACGATTTCACGATGCACTTTATCGCTACAGCAACAGCCGATGCTGTCGTGGGCATGATTCTTTAAAATCTCTTTCCACATTTTCTCCAGCAGACCGTGGTGATAGTCAAAACCTAAACTCCAGGCCAGCGTGGCGAGCGGTTCCAGCAGGTTAACGATTTTATTCTCAATACGCGCATGGATAATTTTGATATCCATTCGTGTGGATCCAATCGTACGATGCACGCGCATATATTTACCGTCGATAAACTCGCCGTGCAGGGTAGCCAACGTCTCCCGATGCGCTTCGATATGAGCAAAAATCTCCTCGAAGCGGCTCATGACAAATTTTCGCTGCGGGTAGATTTCACGCAGTTTATCCATCACCGCAAAGATGTTTTGCTGTAACGGCATCTGGTCATGCCCGTTGGGTAATAGGATTTCTTTAGTCACCGAGGCGTTCTCCAGCACCTCGAAGTAGCCGTCAAGTCGCTTACGCAGCCCGGCCTCATCCTCGGGTAAGTACTTACCAATCGCATAGCCCAGCGGCAACACCTGTGTCGTGACCTGGCTACCGTCAGCGCTTTGCCATAAAAATTCGGTTTTATCGGTGCCATGACGTTCAGAGCACCCACGCCAGAACAGAGCCCGGTTGATACCAAAACCATTATAAATATGCGGCATCTGCCCGGACATCCCAAATGAATCAGGTAGATAACCTATCTTCATCGGTTCGCCAAAGGCCATACAATCGCGGATGCCGTACATCAGATTGCGGACAATTGACTCACCGGAAACGAGGGTCGTATCCGTTTGCGTGTACCAGGGGCCGATAATAAGCTTCCCGGCCTGCACCAGCGCTTTAACCCGCTGCCGGTTTTCAGGTTTCACCGCAAAATAGTCTTCCAGCACCGCCGTTTGACCATCCAGCACGTAATATTTGTACTCTGCATCCTGCTCAAGGCGAGTCAGGATCTCTTCCATATTGTTAACCAGCAAAATACGCGACTCTTCGGTGGTGAAGTACCACTCACGGTCCCAGTGCATATGCGGCGTAATGTGAACGCGAGATACTGCTTTCATCGTCATTTCCTGTTGAGTAAGTGCTTACGGCATCACGCTATCGGTGACGTATTTCCCCTGTTTAACCGCTTGACGCCGCCAGAGCAGTAAAATCGCCGTGGAGATAATCGTCCCAATCAGTGCGGCGCCAAACCAGCCCGCGGCGGCCATCACCGCGCTTAGGTCTGCGGGGATAAGTAAAAAGAGCGAGAAAATCCCGGCACCTGGGGTCGAAAGCCCAATCCCCATGGCCCCAACGATGGCTCCGGTCGCCATCGACCCCATCACTAAAGAGCCAATCACCCGAATCGGGTCCTCAATCGCCAGCGGAATCGCGCCTTCGGTAATCCCGGCAAGGCCGAGCAGCCAGGTGGATTTACCGGTCTCAATCTCAAACTGTTTGAACAGGCGTGGCGCCAGCATGGTTGAAGCGGTGACGGTGAAAGCAGAAACCATTTTTACCGAAGCGAAAATGGCGTAGGGACCGAATACGCCGTTGGCCATCGCGCCCAGACAAAATGCATATGCCGCTTTATTGACCGGACCGCCAAGATCAAACGAACACATAAAGCCCAGGATCATACCGAGCAGTAGCGCGTTGGTGCCTGATAACCCATTTAGCCAGGCCGTCAGCGAGGTATTGATCCAGGCGACAGGCTCGCCAATCACAAACAACATCAGGCTACCCGCGCCCAACGTGCCAATCACCGGATAGAGGTAGAACGTTAAAAAGCCATTGAATTTGCTGCTTAAACGCAGATGCTGTTTCACCCAACGCATGAGATAACCGGCAATCAGGCCACCGGCAACACCGCCAAGAAAACCCGAGCCGATTAAGTTCGCCGCCAGACCCGCCGCAAAGCCTGGAGCCAGCGCTGGTTTATCCGCCAGCGAATAAGCGGTATAGGCCGACAGTACCGGAACCATCAGCGTGCCCAGCATCCCGCCGCCGAGTTGGCGATACATCCACAGCCAGGATTTCTCTAAGCTGTACACATCCTGTAGGCCGAAAATCTGTGCAATCAATACCGCCACCGCCAGTACCGTCCCTCCGGCGACGATTAACGGCACGGCAAACGAAATTCCGCTCAGCAGTGCTTGTTTCAGGTCAGTTTTCAGCCCCTTTTTCACCTCTGTCTGTGGCTGAGAAACACGCTGGCTTTGCAGAGGCTCCAGCGCTAACGCCTGTTCAATCAGCGCTTTTGCGTGGCGCAACGGTTCGGCAACCGGAACGGAGATCGCCGGGATACCGTTGAAACGTTCACTTTCTTTAATAGCGACCTCTGCGGCGAAAATGCAGGCGCGCGCATCATTCAGTTGTTGAGCCGTTAAGCGGTCTTCAATGCCATTGGCACCCTGTTTTTCCACCACCACGTTAACGCCCATTTGCCGACCGGCTTTCTCCAGATACTCAGCCGCCATATAGGTATGCGCAATGCCCGCCGGACATGCGGTAACGCAAACAATCGTTGGCGCATCCGCCGTCGCCACTGCGGCCTGCGGCGCTGTTTCGACCACTAACGCCACCAGCACCGCTTCGGCGCTGGTCGCCGCCATGACGCGAGCACGCAGATCCTCATCCGCAAGGCAGGTGGTCAGTTCGGTCAGGATTTGGATATGGGTCGAACCGGCTTCATCTGGCGGGATCGCCAGTAAAAAAATAAGTTCAACAGACTCCGGGCCATCAATACCTTCCCAGTCCATCGGTTCACTCAGCGTCGCCACCGCGAAAGCCGCCTCTTTCACGGCCGACGATTTACCGTGCGGTACCGCCACCCCTTCGCCAAGCGCCGTAGGCCCCAGCGATTCGCGGTGAAAAACTTCCGCCAGATAAGCGTCGGCATCGGTGATTTTGCCTAATTCGGTCAGCCGCTGCGTAAGTTGGCGAATGGCATCGTCACGATCGGTAAATCTCGCCTGCACACAGACTGCGCGAGGGTGGGACAGTATTGTCAAATTCATCATGGTCCTCAGAGGATTGTCATTATTATGTGCCGCGATTGTCGCAGACAAAACAATACCTTTACGTGATCAATTTCACTAACGAGACAATATTTGTATTTAATTTGTATTATTTACTATTGATAAAATGTACGCATAATTTGTCTTGAATATCTGACTTTATTGCCGACAAAAGCGAAAAGAGATGAGCAAAAAACCGATGTACCGCCAGATAGCCGACGTTCTGCGCGAACAAGTTGCAAAAGGTGAATTAAAACCAGGTGATGCACTTCCCACAGAATCTACGCTACAGAGCCGTTTCGAGGTCAGCCGCGTGACCATCAGGCAAGCACTCAAGCTGCTAACGGAACAGAATATTATCGAGAGCATTCAGGGCAGCGGTTGGTATGTGAAAGAGGAGCGCGTTAATTACGACATTTATCAGCTCACCAGTTTTTATGAGAAGCTTGCCGACCGTCAGGTTGAAACGCACAGCGAAGTGAAGGTCTTTGAGGTCATTCCAGCAGGAGAGATGCTGGCCGAATGGCTACAGCTGGCGGCTGAAGATAAAGTCTGGCATGTAAAACGGGTTCGTTTTATTAAGCAGAAAGCCGTTACCCTCGAAGAGACATGGATGCCGCTCGCCCTCTTTCCCGATCTCACCTGGGAGGTGATGGAAAATTCTAAATATCACTATATAGAACAGATCAAAAAGATGGTTATCGATCGCAGCGAGCAGGAACTGATCCCGGTTATTCCGGATGAGGATACTGTAGAAATGCTGGGCATGCCGCAGGGGAAACCGGTGCTGGAGAAAATCTCTCGCGGGTTTCTGCTCGATGGACGCGTTTTTGAATACAGCCGCAACACCTTCAAAAGCGACGATTATAAATTTACGCTGGTGGCAAAACGACGCCATTAAAAAAGGCCATCATCAGATGGCCAACCATGTCGAAACGGGACCAGCCCTTGACTATGCAGAGAGTCAGGGCTGTTTTTTTCTTACTTAATCACTGTTTTCAGCGCTTCGCCGATATCGGCCAGGCTACGAACGGTTTTCACGCCAGCGGCTTCCAGCGCAGCGAATTTCTCATCCGCCGTACCTTTACCACCTGCGATGATCGCACCAGCATGACCCATACGTTTACCTTTCGGCGCCGTCACACCCGCGATGTAACCCACAACCGGCTTGGTCACATGATCTTTAATGTACGCCGCTGCTTCTTCTTCCGCGCTACCGCCGATCTCACCGATCATGACGATCGCTTCAGTCTGCGGATCTTCCTGGAACAGCTTCAGGATATCGATGAAGTTAGAGCCAGGGATCGGGTCGCCGCCGATACCCACACAGGTAGACTGACCAAAACCATAGTCGGTGGTCTGCTTAACCGCTTCATAGGTCAGCGTACCGGAACGAGAAACGATACCGACTTTACCAGGCTTGTGAATATGGCCCGGCATGATGCCGATTTTACATTCACCAGGGGTGATAACACCTGGGCAGTTCGGGCCAATCATGCGCACGCCAGCTTCATCCAGCTTCACTTTCACAGTCAGCATATCCAGCGTTGGGATACCTTCGGTGATGGTGATGATAAGCTTGATGCCTGCATCAATAGCTTCCAGGATGGAGTCTTTGCAGAACGGAGCCGGAACGTAGATAACGGTGGCGGTTGCGCCGGTCGCTTCTACCGCTTCACGTACGGTGTTGAACACCGGCAGACCCAGATGCGTGGTGCCGCCTTTGCCCGGCGTAACACCGCCGACCATTTGCGTACCGTAAGCAATCGCTTGTTCAGAGTGGAATGTCCCCTGGCTACCGGTGAAGCCCTGGCAGATAACCTTGGTATCTTTATTAATTAAAACTGACATTATTTCCCCTCCACTGCGGCAACAACCTGCTGAGCTGCATCCGTCAGACTTTTCGCTGCAATAATATTCAGGCCGCTATCAGCCAATTTTTTCGCGCCGAGTTCAGCGTTGTTACCTTCAAGACGTACCACGACCGGAACGTTAACGCCCACTTCTGCTACCGCGCCGATGATACCGTCCGCGATCAGGTCGCAGCGTACGATACCGCCGAAGATGTTAACCAGTACGGCTTTAACATTGTCGTCAGAGAGGATAATTTTGAACGCTTCGGTTACACGCTCTTTGGTCGCACCGCCGCCAACGTCGAGGAAGTTAGCCGGTTCGCCGCCGTGCAGTTTAACGATGTCCATGGTGCCCATTGCCAGGCCCGCGCCGTTAACCATACAACCGATGTTGCCGTCCAGAGCGACGTAGTTCAGTTCCCACTGTGCAGCCTGTGCTTCACGCGGATCTTCCTGAGACTGATCGCGCATTTCACGCAGGTCAGCCTGGCGGAACAGCGCGTTGCCGTCAGCGCCCAGTTTGCCGTCGAGGCAGATCAGATCACCCTGCTTGGTCACCACCAGCGGGTTGATTTCGATCAGCGCCAGATCGCGCTCAAGGAAGATAGTCGCCAGACCCATGAAGATCTTGGTGAACTGCTGAACCTGTTTACCTTCCAGACCCAGTTTGAACGCCAGTTCACGACCCTGATAAGGCATCGGACCGGCCAGCGGATCGAGCGCTACTTTGTGGATCAGGTGCGGCGTTTCTTCAGCCACTTTTTCAATTTCCACGCCGCCTTCGGTAGAGGCCATGAAGACCACGCGACGGGAACTACGGTCAACAACTGCGCCGAGGTAAAGTTCTTTACCAATGTCGGTCGCTGCTTCAACCAGAATCTGATTTACCGGTTGACCATGGGCGTCTGTCTGGTAAGTGACCAGACGTTTACCCAGCCAGTGTTCAGCAAAAGCGCGAATGTCTTCTTTGCTGTTCACAACCTTCACACCGCCCGCTTTACCACGGCCACCAGCGTGAACCTGACATTTCACTACCCACGGGCCTGCGCCGATTTTAGATGCAGCTTCTTCAGCTTCACGCGGAGTAGTACAGGCATAACCCACCGGTGCCGGTAAGCCATAGCGGGCAAAAAGTTGTTTTGCCTGATATTCATGTAAGTTCATGTGTTCTGTCCATCCTTCAGGTAATCGTTATCTTTTACCCGTAGGCCTGATAAGCCTCCAGACCTACGGGGCAGGTGATACTCTTATTTACTACACGTCCAGCAGCAGACGCGTCGGATCTTCCAGCAACTCTTTAATGGTTACCAGGAAGCCTACTGACTCACGACCATCGATCAAACGGTGGTCATAAGACAGCGCCAGATACATCATCGGCAGGATTTCAACCTTGCCGTCTACGGCCATCGGACGATCTTTGATGGCATGCATACCCAGGATGGCGCTCTGCGGTGGGTTGATGATCGGGGTAGACATCAGGGAACCGAACACGCCACCGTTAGTGATGGTGAAGTTACCGCCCGTCAGATCGTCGACCGTCAGCTTGCCGTCGCGACCTTTAACTGCCAGCTCTTTAATATTTTTCTCGATGTCAGCCATACCCAGCAGATCCACATCACGCAGGACCGGCGTGACCAGGCCACGCGGCGTGGAGACCGCCATGCTGACATCAAAGTAGTTGTGGTACACCACGTCATCGCCGTCGATGGACGCGTTCACTTCCGGATAGCGTTTCAGCGCTTCAACAACCGCTTTCACGTAGAAAGACATAAAGCCCAGACGGATACCGTGACGTTTCTCGAACGCGTCACCGTACTGCTTACGCAGATCCATGATTGGCTTCATGTTGACTTCGTTGAACGTGGTCAGCATGGCGGTGGAGTTTTTCGCTTCCAGCAGACGCTCAGCTACGCGTTTGCGCAGACGGGTCATCGGAACACGTTTTTCGCCACGAGCGCCCAGTTGAGCCTGTGGTGCAGGCGCGGCGGCCGGCGCTTTGGCTTCTGCTTTCGCAGCCGGTGCTTCGGCCAGATGCTTTTCAACATCTTCACGCGTGATACGACCACCGACGCCGGTGCCATTGATGGCGCTGGCTTCGAGATTATGCTCACCCAGCAGGCGACGGATCGCCGGGCTCAGGGCATCGTTGTTCTGTTCAGCAAGAGACGCCTGCTGGCGTTGTGCCGGAGTAGAATCTTTCTCTTCAGACTTGGCGCTGGTCTCTTTGCCAGAGCTGTTGCCTTCACGCAGGCGACCGAGGATCTGGCGAGAAGTGACGGTTGTCCCTTCATCTTCCAGAACCGCATCAAGAATACCGTCCGCTGATGCCGGTACTTCCAGTACCACTTTGTCAGTTTCGATTTCTACCAGTACTTCATCACGACGTACTGCATCGCCCGGTTTTTTGTGCCAGGTTGCAACCGTTGCATCCGCTACGGATTCAGGCAGGTCGGGAACAAGAATATCTACGCTACTCATTATTTATCCTTTATTTAATCGACGTTCAGCGCGTCATTAACCAGATCTTGTTGCTGCTTCTGGTGAACGGACATATATCCTACTGCCGGAGAGGCAGAGGCCGGGCGACCTGCATAACGCAGAGCTGACCCAAATGGAATTACTTCACGGAAATGATGCTGGCTGCAGTACCATGCGCCCTGGTTGAGCGGCTCTTCCTGGCACCAGACAAAATCATGTACATGAGCAAACGGTTTCAGCGCTTCCTGCACCGCTTTATGCGGGAACGGATAGAGCTGTTCGATACGCACAATGGCGACATCTTTTTGGTCGTTCTTGCGGCGTTGCTCCAGCAGGTCGTAATAAACCTTACCAGAACACATCACGACACGCTTCACGCCTTTAGGATCAAGTTCATCTACTTCGCCAATGGCTGGCAGGAAGGTGCCATTTGCCAGTTCGTCCAGCGTGGACACCGCCAGCGGATGACGCAGCAGCGACTTCGGTGACATCACTACCAGCGGACGACGCATTCCGCGCAGCGCCTGACGACGCAGCATGTGGTAAACCTGCGCCGGGGTAGACGGGACGCAAACCTGCATGTTTTGCTCAGCGCAAAGTTGCAGATAACGTTCCAGACGCGCGGAAGAGTGCTCCGGACCCTGACCTTCATAGCCGTGTGGCAGCAGCATAACCAGACCGCACATACGGCCCCATTTCTGCTCGCCGGAAGAGATGAACTGGTCGATAACCACCTGCGCACCGTTGGCGAAGTCACCGAACTGCGCTTCCCAGATAGTCAGGGTGCGCGGTTCTGCCGTGGCATAACCGTACTCGAATGCCAGCACCGCTTCTTCAGACAGCACGGAGTCCCATACGCGGAACGTGCCCTGCCCGTTATGCACATGCTGCAGCGGAGTGTACGTTGAACCATTCGCCTGGTTATGAATAACCGCATGACGGTGGAAGAAGGTTCCACGGCCAGAGTCTTCACCCGACAGACGTACCGGAATACCTTCATCAACCAGCGTGGCGTAAGCCAAATTCTCTGCGCCACCCCAGTCGAACAGCTTCTCGCCTGCGGCCATGGCCTGACGGTCGCCGTAAATTTTGGCAACACGCGACTGCATTTCCACCGCTTCAGGCACGGTGCTGATGCGTTTTGCCAGCTCCTGCAGACGCTTCATCTCAACTTTGTTCGGGTAGTTTTCATCCCATTCGTGGTTGAGGTACGGAGACCAGGTGAAGGAGTGCATATTCATTGGACGCCACTCTTTCACCACGCATTCACCTGCGTCCAGCGCGTCACGATACAGATTGACCATTTCGGTCGCATCTTCCAGCGTAGCGACGTTGTCCGCTTCCAGCTTGTCAGCGTAGATTTTGCGCGGGGTCGGATGCTTTTTGATTTTCTGATACATCAGCGGCTGGGTTGCGCTTGGCTCGTCGGCTTCGTTGTGGCCGTGACGGCGGTAGCACACCAGATCGATAAAGACATCGCGTTTAAAGGTATTACGGAAATCCAGTGCCAGACGCGTTACGAAAGCGACCGCTTCCGGGTCATCCGCGTTCACGTGGAAAATCGGCGCCTGAACCATCTTACCGATGTCGGTGCAGTACGGTGTAGAACGTGCATCTAGCGGGTTAGAGGTGGTGAAGCCCACCTGGTTGTTGATAACGATGCGAACGGTACCGCCCACTTCGTAACCACGCGCTTTCGACATGTTCAGGGTTTCCTGAACCACGCCTTGACCGGTTACTGCCGCATCACCATGAATAGTGATTGGCAGCACTTTATTGCTGCTCGGCTCGTCCAGACGATCCAAGCGTGCACGTACGGAACCGATAACCACCGGGCTAACGATTTCCAGGTGCGACGGGTTAAACGCCAGCGCCAGATGCACCAGACCGCCTTCGGTTTCGATATCCGATGAGAAGCCCATGTGGTACTTCACGTCACCGGTGCCGAGGTGTTCTTTATGTTTGCCCGCAAATTCGTCGAATAGATCCTGCGGCTTTTTACCCAGCACGTTAACCAGGACGTTCAGACGACCACGGTGCGCCATACCCAGTACCACTTCACGGGTACCGCTATTACCGGCGTGGCGGATCATCTCTTTGAGCATTGGGATTAACGCATCACCGCCTTCCAGCGAGAAGCGTTTCGCGCCCGGGAATTTCGCGCCCAGGTAGCGTTCCAGACCTTCCGCTGCGGTCAGTTCGCTGAGGAAGCGTTTCTTCTCTTCACTACTGAACGCAGTACGACCAGACTCGATACGCTGCTGAAGCCAGCGTTTTT
Source organism: Citrobacter braakii (assembly GCF_002075345.1). Classification (GTDB taxonomy): domain Bacteria; phylum Pseudomonadota; class Gammaproteobacteria; order Enterobacterales; family Enterobacteriaceae; genus Citrobacter; species Citrobacter braakii. Next base: position 349,191 of record NZ_NAEW01000003.1, on the reverse strand, counting down.
CTTCGGTGCTGGTGATGTGCATATACTCGGCGCCAATCGGGCCGCAGTAGGTTTGTTTCAGCGCGACAACCAGGTCGCTCAGCTTCATCGTGTCTTTGCCACCGGCAAAAGAACCCACGTTAAAGCTTTCCTGGAAATCCGCATCGGTCAGATCGTGGAAGGAGGGATCCAGATCGGCCACATTTTCTTGCTGCCACAGTCCCAGCGGATCGAGATTCGCATGCTGATGACCGCGGAAACGATAGGCGTTAATGAGCTGCAGGACTTTAACCTGCTTCACATTGGCATCAGGGTCGGAAATAGAAGAAGAGTAACGTGGGGTAATCAACGCCTGTCGACGGAAATAATCACGTGTTTTTGAGTGGAGTTGATCCGGTTTGACTCCGGTACCAGGTAACTGCTGGAACGTCGAACGCCAGTTAGCATCTACCGAGTCAGGGTCGGTTAAGAAGTCTTCATAGAGCTGTTCTATCCAGCTCTGGTTAGAACCAGAGAGGTAAGAAGAGTCCAACCAGGCTTTCAAAGCGCTGTTCTGCATCGTGATCCCTTAAGCATTTGTATGCTTATTTCGCCGTGGATACTACCACGCACACCGATGTGCGTGCCGGGGTTCACTTGTTGCGGACTGTCGTGTCATCTGCGTCCGCTAAGGAACCTTTAAAAACTGTCTAATAATCGTCGTCGTTCAGGCTGCGATTATTGCTATCAATGTGGCAGTTTTTAGAGGTTTCCCTGCACGGCCGGGGAATTTCTTCCCCGGCAACTACAACTACTTATGCACTACGTTTGAGCAGCATCGACTTAATATGACCGATGGCGCGCGTCGGGTTCAGCCCTTTAGGACATACGCTGACGCAGTTCATGATGCTATGACAGCGGAATACGCTGAAAGCGTCACTTAAACCTTCCAGACGGCTGTCGGTCTCGGTATCGCGGCTATCAATTAAGAAGCGATACGCGGCCAACAGGCCTGCCGGGCCAATAAACTTGTCCGGGTTCCACCAGAATGATGGGCAGGACGTTGAGCAGCATGCACACAAAATACATTCATACAGCCCATCGAGCTTCTCACGCTGCTCTGGCATTTGTAAATGCTCACGAGCCGGAGGATTTTTCCCATTATTCAACAAGTAAGGCTTAATCTTCTCATACTGTGCGTAGAATTGCCCCATGTCTACCACCAAATCGCGCACAACCGGTAAACCTGGCAGCGGGCGAATGACAATTTTCTTGCCCGGCTGATTCAGCGCAGAAATAGGTGTGATACAGGCCAGTCCATTTTTGCCGTTCATGTTCAGACCGTCGGAGCCGCAGACCCCTTCACGGCATGAGCGACGAAACGACAGCGACGGATCTTTTTCTTTCAGCTGCATCAACGCATCCAGCAGCATCATGTCGCGCCCTTCTTCCGCCTCCAGGGTGTAATCCTGCATGCGCGGAGCGTCGTCAACATCCGGGTTATAGCGATAAACTGAAAACTCGAGTTTCATTGTCCTGTCTCCGCATTAATAAGTACGAATCTTCGGCGGGAATGCCGGGCGCAGCTTCGGTTCCATATTGACTTGACGTCGCGTCATGGATTCCGACTCTGGCAGGTACAGGGAATGGCACAGCCAGTTTTCGTCATCACGTTCCGGGAAGTCGAAGCGGCTATGCGCGCCACGGCTTTCGGTACGGAAGTTTGCAGATACTGCAGTGGCGTACGCGGTCTCCATCAGGTTATCCAGCTCCAGACACTCAACGCGCTGGGTGTTGAACTCGCTGGAGGTATCGTCCAGACGGGCATTTTTCAAGCGTTCGCGAATCGCTTTCAGCTCTTCCAGGCCCTTCGCCATCGCATCGCCTTCGCGGAATACCGAGAAGTTATGCTGCATACATTCTTGCAGCGCTTTACGAATTGCCACCGGATCTTCACCGTTACGGTTACCGTTCCAGCGATTCAGACGCGCCAGAGAAGCGTCGATTTCATCTTCGGTTGCATCCAGCAGGTCACCCTGCTCTGCGATAGATTCCTGCAGATGCAGACCCACGGCACGACCAAATACCACCAGGTCAAGCAGAGAGTTGCCGCCCAAACGGTTAGCACCGTGAACCGATACACAGGCGATTTCACCGACGGCAAACAGCCCTGGGATCACCACATCTTCGCCCTGCTCATTCACGGTCAGCGCCTGGCCGGTGACTTTGGTCGGAATACCGCCCATCATATAGTGGCAGGTTGGGATAACCGGGATCGGCTCTTTCACCGGGTCAACGTGAGCAAAGGTACGGGACAGTTCGAGAATACCCGGCAGACGGGACTCCAGCACTTCTTTACCCAGGTGGTCGAGTTTCAGTTTGGCGTGCGGCCCCCACGGACCGTCGCAGCCGCGACCTTCGCGGATTTCGATCATGATGGAACGCGCCACCACGTCACGACCCGCCAGGTCTTTCGCATTCGGGGCATAACGCTCCATGAAGCGCTCACCGTGTTTGTTCAGCAGGTAGCCACCTTCACCACGACAGCCTTCTGTTACCAGAACACCCGCGCCAGCGATACCGGTTGGGTGGAACTGCCACATCTCCATATCCTGCACCGGCACGCCAGCGCGGATAGCCATACCGACGCCGTCACCGGTGTTGATGTGGGCGTTGGTGGTGGACTGATAAATACGGCCAGCACCGCCGGTCGCCAGCACGGTTGCGCGGGCTTTGAAGTAAACCACTTCACCGGTTTCAATACACAGCGCGGTACAACCAACAATCGCACCATCGGCATTTTTCACCAGATCCAGCGCATACCATTCGGAGAAGATGGTGGTATGGTTTTTCAGGTTCTGCTGATACAGCGTGTGCAACAGCGCATGGCCGGTACGGTCTGCCGCTGCCGCGGTACGTGCCGCCTGCTCGCCACCGAAATTCTTCGACTGGCCGCCAAACGGACGTTGATAAATTGTGCCATTATCGAGGCGAGAGAACGGCAGCCCCATGTGGTCCAGCTCCAGAATCGCTTCCGGACCGGTTTTACACATATATTCAATAGCGTCCTGGTCACCAATGTAGTCCGACCCTTTCACGGTGTCGTACATGTGCCATTCCCAGTTATCTTCATGGGTATTACCGAGCGCAACGGTGATGCCACCTTGCGCAGATACGGTATGGGAACGGGTTGGGAACACTTTGGAGAGCAGCGCACAGGTCTGACCGCTCTGGGAAATTTGCAGCGCCGCGCGCATACCTGCGCCGCCGGCACCAATCACAACAGCATCAAATTCTCTGACTGGCAGTTTCATTACACACCCCACACCACAACAAATCCATAAATGACGTAAACCACCAGCGCAACGACGATAGCCAGTTGCAGAATCAGGCGCACGGCCAGCGGTTTAACGTAGTCGGTCAACACCTGCCACATGCCGATCCAGGCATGAATCAGAATGGAGAAAAGAGCCAGCAGGGTGAAGACTTTGGTGAATGCCGATGAGAAGAAACCGGTCCAGACTTCAAACGTCAGTTCGCCGCTGGTGGCGAAGAAGCCGACCATATAGATGATGTATAACGTCAGAACGATAGCGGTAGCACGGACCAGAATGAAGTCATGTACGCCGTTGCGTCCTAATGCGGAGGCGTTGCTTACCATACGAGGACTCCTGCGAGAAGTGAAAGCACGACAATGATAACGAAACAAATTTTGGCGGAACGTGTCCCTGCTTCGAGGGTTTCTTCGATATAGCCAAAATCCATCAACAGATGGCGAATGCCCATTACGGCGTGATATGCCAGCGCAATCAGGATCCCCCACAGAATTAACTCCACAAAGAAGTTATTCATAATGGATGACGCCGCGAGGAAACCTTCAGGGGAGGAAAGGCTGGTACCCAATAACCACAACAGAATCCCGACCGCCACGAAGGTGATCACTCCGGATACGCGATGGAGAATGGACGCTATCGCCGTGATTGGGAACCGGATCGTTTGTAGATCCAGATTGACAGGTCTTTGTTTTTTCACATTTCTTATCATGAATAACGCCCACATGCTGTTCTTATTATTCCCTTTGGACTTCGGGTACAGAAGATGAAGACACCTGTAGCCTGAAAGACGACGGGATTTCCTTCCTCCGGTCTGCGTGCGGGTCAGACAGCGTCCTTACTATAACTACGCGTCATATAAAACACTGCTTCCAGATGCTAAAACGACACGTTACAACGCTGGTTGGCTCGGGATTGCAGGGTATTCCGGAGACCTGGCGGCAGTATAGGACGTTCACAAAATCATTACAATTAACCTACATATAGTTTGTCGGGTTTTATCCCGAACAGTGACATAGGTCACGATAACAACATTATTTTAATTTTTAACCATCTAATTTGACAATCATTAAACAAAGTTGTTACAAACAACACCAGAAAAAGCATATAATGCGTAAAAGTTATGGGGTCACTCTTTCACCGGACATTTAGTTATGTAACAGTGTGGAAGTATTGACCAATACAGTCAGGACAGTTATTAGTGATAGACAGGTTTAATAATTCGGATTGCTAAGTTCTTGATTTGCAGTTTATTCGCCATGAAAAGACCGTTTTACCTGCAAGCGCCCATAGCTCTGTACCCAGGTTATCCCCTCTTTCGCAGAGCGGCGAGCCAAATAACAAACTGGTAACGGTTCATTGATGTACGAAGGCAAATGTGAGTTCCAGCAGTCTTAAGCAATAAGGCGCTAAGGAGACCGTAAATGGCTGATACTAAAGCAAAAATCACTCTAAATGGTGACTCTGCTATTGAACTGGATGTGCTGAAAGGTACGCTCGGTCAAGATGTTATTGATATTCGTAGTCTTGGCTCAAAAGGGATGTTTACTTTTGACCCAGGTTTCACCTCTACCGCATCCTGCGAATCCAAAATTACTTTCATCGACGGTGACGAAGGTATTTTGCTGCATCGCGGCTTCCCGATTGATCAGTTGGCGACCGAGTCAAACTATCTGGAAGTGTGTTATATCCTGCTGTACGGCGAAAAACCGACGCAGGAGGAGTACGACGAGTTCAAAACCACAGTCACTCGCCATACCATGATCCACGAACAGATCACCCGCCTGTTCCACGGTTTCCGCCGCGACTCTCACCCGATGGCCGTTATGTGTGGTGTTACCGGGGCGCTGGCTGCGTTCTACCACGACTCGCTGGATGTGAATAATCCGCGTCACCGTGAAATCGCCGCCTTCCGTCTGCTGTCCAAGATGCCGACCATGGCAGCGATGTGCTACAAATACTCCATCGGGCAGCCGTTCGTGTACCCGCGTAATGACCTCTCCTACGCCGGTAACTTCCTGAACATGATGTTCTCCACGCCGTGCGAAAAATACGAAGTGAATCCGATTCTGGAACGCGCAATGGACCGTATCCTGATCCTGCACGCTGACCACGAACAGAACGCCTCAACCTCTACCGTTCGTACCGCCGGTTCTTCTGGCGCTAACCCGTTTGCCTGCATCGCGGCCGGTATTGCTTCCCTGTGGGGACCAGCACACGGCGGCGCAAACGAAGCTGCGCTGAAAATGCTGGAAGAAATCAGCTCTGTTAAACACATTCCGGAATTTGTTCGCCGCGCGAAAGACAAGAATGATTCCTTCCGCCTGATGGGCTTTGGTCACCGTGTTTATAAAAACTATGACCCGCGCGCCACCGTCATGCGTGAAACCTGCCATGAAGTACTGAAAGAACTGGGCACCAAAGATGATCTGCTGGAAGTGGCGATGGAACTTGAACACATTGCGCTCAACGACCCGTACTTCATCGAGAAGAAACTCTACCCGAACGTAGATTTCTACTCCGGCATCATCCTGAAGGCGATGGGTATTCCGTCCTCCATGTTTACCGTTATCTTCGCCATGGCGCGTACCGTGGGCTGGATTGCACACTGGAACGAAATGCACACCGACGGCATGAAAATCGCTCGTCCGCGTCAGCTGTACACCGGCTACGATAAGCGCGATTTTAAGTCTGATATTAAGCGTTAATTGTCTGCCGGATGGCGCCAGCGCCTGTCCGGCTTACAGCCATTAATTCTCCCGGGTCGGACAAGGCATTGAAGCCAGAATCCGACCTGTTTTTTTTGATGCATATTATTTTATTCTCATCATGCTTTCTCTATGATTTACTGAGATTTCCGTCATTTCACTCAGGAGCATGGGATGCCTGTTTTGCAGTGGAGCCTGTTGTTTCTGCTATCGCTCCTTCTTTCCCTGTTCTTTTTGTTTATACACCTTCCAGGACCGCTGCTGCTCGGTTCGATGATCGTCGGCATCATATTCAGTATGCGCGGCATCTCACTGCACCCTCCCCGCTGCACATTTCTTGGCGCGCAGGCGATTCTCGGCTGCATGATTGCCCAAAACCTGACGGGCTCAATCTTAACGACCCTTACGGCCCACTGGCCGATGGTGATTATCATCCTGCTGGCGACCCTTATCAGCAGCGCGGTAATCGGCTGGCTGCTGGTTCGCTACAGTAACCTACCGGGAAACACCGGTGCATGGGGCTCGTCACCTGGCGGTGCGGCGGCAATGGTGGCGATGGCGCAGGAATATGGTGCCGACATCCGGCTGGTGGCGTTTATGCAGTATCTGCGCGTACTGTTGGTGGTTGGTGCGGCGGCACTGGTCACCCGAGTGATGATGGGCGACCAGGCCCAAACGGTCAGTGAGCAAATCGTCTGGTTTCCGCCGCTGAGCAGCAATCTGTTCAGTACCCTGGCGCTGGCCGCCGTTGCCGGTACGGCCGGGCGTCTATTGCGTATCCCCTCTGGCGTCATGTTGCTACCGATGCTGGCAGGCGCATTGCTGAATGCTGGTGGCGTGATGGTGATCGAACTGCCGGAATGGTTGCTGGCGATTGCCTATATGGCCATCGGCTGGCAAATCGGTCTGGGCTTTGACAAGCAGATCTTTTTAATGGCGTTGCGCCCCTTACCTCAAATCCTCTTGTCCATTTTTTCACTGATGGCGATCTGCGCCGCTATGGCCTGGGGACTGGCGCATTACATGCAGATAGATTTTCTTACCGCCTATCTGGCGACCAGTCCAGGCGGCGTGGATTCTGTTGCGGTGATTGCCGCGGGGAGTCACGCCGATATGGCGCTGATCATGGCGATGCAAACCCTGCGGCTATTCAGTATTTTATTGACTGGCCCGGCGGTGGCGCGGTTTATTTCGCTACACGCGCCAAAGCATCCCGCTTAGTGCTGACATCCTGGACACCAGTAAAAGGGTCGTGAAGAGAGCGTCGTTTTTTCGATGATTCCGCCACAGCGCTCACAGGCTTCACCATCCCGGTGAAAGACCTTAAAGCGAAACAGCGCGCCGTGATGTTTATTCTCATCCACCAGCCCGCGGGTGTTATAGGACAAACGAGGAATATCAAGCAGCGCATGCGCCAGCGCATCCAACTGCTCATCTCCGAGCGTCGACGCTTTATGCTGTCCGGTCAGCCCTACCTGCCAGAGAATCTCTACCCGCAGGTAGTTACCTAATCCCGCCAGAAACGCCTGGTCCAACAGAAGGCCAGAAAACTGGCGATTGCGAAAACGCGGGGATAACAGACGCGCTTTCACGTCATCGGGCGTTAAACGTAAATCCAGGACGTCCGGCCCAACCCGTTGCAGGAACGGGTGGGTAGCGAGCTGTTCCGGCGTCAGCATGTCGATATCAGAGGCGCTATAGAGCAGAATAGTTTTGTCGTGTGTTTGCAACCTGACACGCAGTACCCGCGAAGTCTGCGGTATTTTTCCGGTATCCACCACTCGCCACACACCATAGAGCTGATTGTGGCTGTACAGCGTCAATCCATTAGAAAAATGGGTCAGCAATGCTTTACCCCGCGTTTCAAGCTGGGTAACACTCTGCCCAATCAGTTGAGATTGATACGGTTTTAGCTGCTCAAAGGCAAACCAGACATCGGTCAGGGGTTTGCCTTTAACTGCCGCCTCCAGGTTATCCGCCGCGCGGCGGATCTCCGGGCCTTCAGGCATAATACTGTCCTTTTTTAATGTGTTGCACCGCCCGTCACTGCGATATCACTCTCCACCTGCAACGCGGTGGCAATCGCGACTTCCAGCGCCCGGCGCACCGTGTCCGCAGCCATACTTGGCGCCCCGGGGTGCTGTGCAGCCTGTTGCGGCAAATAAGGAATATGAATAAATCCTCCCTTCACCGCCGGAACGTCACGTAGTTTATGCAGCAGGCCATACATCACGTGGTTACACACGAAAGTGCCCGCGGTCTGGGAAACCGAAGCCGGAATTCCCGCGTTGCGCATGGCAACAACCATCGCTTTGATCGGCAACGAACTAAACCACGCCGCCGGACCATCGGCCACAATCGGCACATCTACCGGCTGTTGACCCTGATTATCCGCAATACGCGCATCGTCAACGTTGATCGCCACGCGCTCCACGGTGATATCCGTGCGCCCACCCGCCTGCCCCACCGCCAGCACCAGTGATGGCGACAGCGCGTCAATCGCACCATTGAGTACGGCAAGAGACTCGCCAAAGACGCACGGCAGTTGGCGAGCAACGATGCGGCATCCGCCGATGATAGCATTGTCGAGGCCCGAGACCACTTCCCAGGAAGGGTTAACTGACTCGCCGCCAAAGGGTTCAAATCCCGTGATGAGTACTGTTTTCATCCTGTCTCCTTACAAGAACATCAGGAAATACATCAGGAACACGTTGACCAGCAACAGCAGTATGCCGGTTGGCACCTGCGCTTTAATCACCGCGTTTTTATCCGGCAGCTCCAGCAGCGCTGCAGGAACAATGTTAAAGTTTGCCGCCATCGGCGTCATTAACGTCCCGCAATAGCCAGAGAACATACCAATTGCCGCCATTACTGCCGGATTGCCGCCGTGCTGCAGCACGAGGATCGGAATCCCAATTCCAGCGGTCACGATCGGGAAAGCGGCAAACGCATTGCCCATGACCATCGTCAGCAATGCCATGCCGAGGGTGTACACCGCCACTGCGATAAAGCGGCTATCCACCGCCAGGTATTCTTGCGTCAGCCAGGAAATACCGCTGCCTACGCCCGCTGCCGTAAACAACAGCCCGAGCGTGGCCAAAATCTGCGGCAGGATGAACGCCCAGCCGATGGAGTCCAGCAGACGGCGCGCCTCCTGAATCGGTTGATGAACCCGCTCATGGGTCATTTTTATCGCCATCGCCAGACCAATCAACGAGCCTGCGGTCATGGAAAAGAGCGTCACCAGCGTGGCGTGATTACCCGGCCCAAACAGCGCATCCTGTAAGCCCGGAATATGGTTGAACATCAGCACGCCAATAACCGTTACCACCGGAATTGCCAGCGCCGGGAAAAACAGGCGATTACCCAGGCGACTGGCGCTTTCTTCGCGCTGTTGCTGCGTTCGTTGATGGTAGCTTCCCAGCTTCACGCCGCCAAAACCGGCGATCAGGGCCAGCACGACTACCGCGACGCCAACGGCAATATGCACCGTGCGTTTGTCGCCAAACAGCGAGTATGTCCAGTCGCCAAGCAGAAACAGTACGCCGTATATGCCCCAAAACAGGCCGGTGGTGAAGCGACGCGGGTTCGCTTTGTCCTGCCAGGACATCAGCGCCACAATCAGTAATACCGCTCCCGCCAGCCAGTAGAGATAGCTTTGTTGAAAATTCATTTCGCTCCCCCTTTCGCTGCGGCATTCGCTTTCGCCACCTCACGTTGCAAATAGCTATCCAGACGCCACAGACGCGTACCGTGGATCAGGAATGCACAAATTGCCGTTGGGATCCCCCACAAGGCAATATGCAGCGGTTCGGTCTGGATCCCACCAGACTCCAGCATAAAGTTGTGCATAAAAATGATGGCGCCGAAGGCAACAAAGATATCTTCACCGAAGAACAGTCCGACGTTATCGGTCGCAGCTGACATGGCGCGCAGACGATAACGTACCACCCCAGGTATCTCGCCGTGATTTTTCTCTGCGGCTCCTTCCGCCATCGGCGCCAGCAGCGGACGCACCATCTGCGGATGCCCCCCCAGACTGGTCAACCCTAACGCAGCGGTCGCTTCGCGAATGAACAGATAGACAATAAGCAGACGACCACTGGTGGCGCTGCGGATTTTTGCAATCCACGCCTGAGCACGCTCTTTGAGTCCGTGGCGTTCCAGCAGGCCAATAACCGCCAGCGGGATCAGCAGGATAAATGGCAGGTTGCGGGTGTTAAGAAAACCTTCACCCAGCTTCTCAAGGATAGTGGCTACCGGCATATGCGCCGCCAGCCCCGTGACGATCCCGGCAATAATGACCACCAATACCGGGTTAAAACGTAAAAGAAATCCGACCACGATGACGGCGATCCCCGTCAATGGCCAGAGAGAAATTACCTCTCCCATAATTCAGTCCTGTATATGTTGTTGTGTAATATATTATTGTTTTGTATGAATAAATTTATGCGCTAATTTGAATATTGCATGCATTGAATGCGGCTCGCAAGCGACGGGCAAAAGCGAGTGCGTGCTCACCATCCCCGTGAATGCATACCGTCTGGGCTGTCACGCTCGCCCACGTTCCACTCTGGCTTTTTACTCTGCTGGATTGCACCATTTCTAGCGTTTGCGCCAGCGCCTGCTCTTCATCCTCAATCAATGCGCCCGGCTGGCTGCGCGGCACCAGACTGCCATCCGCCTGATAACCCCGATCGGCAAAAACCTCCTGACGTGTTACCAGACCATAGCGTTCTCCGGCACGAATCAGTTCGCTTCCCGCCAGTCCTACCAGAACCAGCGACGAATCGCAGGCATACACCGCTTTAGCAATAGCATCCGCCAACTGAGGATCTTTCGCCGCCTGGTTATAAAGCATACCGTGCGGTTTAACATGACGCATTACGCCGCCCTGCGCACGCGTGATGGCAGCCAGCGCACCAATTTGATACAGCGTCTGCGCATACACCGTTTCCACAGGCAGGGTCATGGCGCTACGGCCAAAATTTTCCCGATCCGGAAAACTCGGATGCGCGCCTATCGCTACGCCATTTTTTAGCGCTTCGCGCACGCTTAAAAGCATCGTCTGCGCATCACCGGCGTGAAACCCACAGGCGATGTTGGCTGATGACACCAGTTGCAGCAGCGCTGCATCGTTAGGGCATCCCTCACCGAGGTCTGCGTTGAGATCAATTTTCATTGTTAAGTCGCCATGTTAACTGTTCCAGATAACGCTGCCGATCGTGGCGCGCCTTAAGCGCTTCCTCCAGCGAACACTGCACAAAATGGATCGGCTGGCCGAGCGGGATCTGCGCCAGATGATACATATCTGCTTCGATGATACAGGCGATACGCGGATAGCCGCCCGTCGTCTGAGCATCGTTCATCAGCACGATGGGCTGACCATTATGCGGAACCTGCACTACGCCAGGGAGCAAACCATGCGACAATAGCTCGCGATCGGTCGTACGCGTCAGCGACTGCCCCTGCAAGCGATACCCCATACGGTTGCTTTGCGGACTCAGTTGCCACGGGGAGCGCCAGAAAGAAGCCTGCGATACTTCGTCAAACTCCTGGTATTCAGGCCCGGGCAGCGCACGAATATGGTTGCCCCACATCAGCTGTTTTACGCCCTGCGGCCCGCTGAATTGCCGGGTCGATGCGCCAATTGGCAGCCGATCGCCATCGCGCAGCAGACGCCCTTCCAGCCCGCCAATTCCGACTTTGAGATCGGTACTGCGCGAGCCCATTACTTCGGGCACATCAAAACCGCCCGCTACCGCCAGATAGCTGCGCATGCCGTGATGTGGACGTTTTAGCGTCAGACGCTGCCCGGCTTTCACCGGCAGCCGCCATCCGCTCCATACGGGAGTACGATCCAGGTGCGCTTCACATCCCGCACCGGTCAGGGCAAACCAGCCATCGGTTTCAAATTCCACCACCAACTGCCCCAGTGTGATTTCCAGCGCAGCGGCATTCGCATCATTACCCACCAGCAGATTAGCAACGTTCAGCGCCGGTTTATCCAGCGCGCCACAGTGACTGATTCCGGATTGACGAAAACTATGGCGTCCCCCGTCCTGTACTGAGGTGTACATGCCAGCGCGAATGATGTTTAACATATCCCCTCCTTCTGCGGGACAAAACGCACGGTATCGCCAGCCCTTAACAGAATCGGCTCCTGCCGTTTTGGATCAAATAACGCAACGGAGGTACGGCCAATCAATTGCCATCCGCCTGGCGTGGAAAGCGGATAGACCCCCGTTTGGGATCCGCCAATACCCACAGAACCTGCCGGAACAAGCAGACGCGGTTCCGCACGCCTCGGAGTATGGAGCGGTTCAGGTAAGCTCCCGAGATAGGGAAATCCCGGCTGAAAACCGATAAACCACACCACATAATCAACCGACGCATGAAGTTCGACGACCTGCTTGTCGCTTAATCCACTGTGCCGGGCGACCTCTGCCAGATCGGGGCCGAACTCACCGCCATAGGTCACGGGAATTTCAATAAAGCGCGAGTCCGGCTCCAGCGCCTCACTTTCTTCCCACCAGCGCTGCAGGCGTTCAATCGCATCCAGCGCCAGCGTTTTCGGGTCGCGCAGGGTAACCGTGATATTGTTCATTCCCGGAATAGCTTCCAGCACATTCGGGGCATCAACCAGACGCTGGGCCAGACGCCAGATGCGTTTCTGAGTCGCCAGCGTAATGGGAGGTTCCAGCTCAAGAACCACCGCACTTTCACCTAACAGATAACAACGCGCTCGCTGCACTTTCGTCCCTCTTTATTACGCTGGATTAGGAATATCGATAAAGGTTACGTCCAGATCGGTATTTTCATTCAGCCATTCGCTCAATGCGCGAATGCCGCCGCGTTCGGTCGCATGGTGACCAGCAGCATAAAAATGCAACCCTTGCTCGCGGGCTGAGTGAATGGTTTGCTCTGAAACCTCACCGGTGATAAAGGCATCGACACCAAACCGGGCTGCGCTATCAATGAAACTCTGACCGCCCCCTGTACACCAGGCGACGCGCTGAACTTTTTCCGGCCCGGTATCACCGCACCATAACGGTTTACGGCCTAAACGCGCTTCAATCCACGATGCCAGCTCCAGCCCCGGAACCGGCATGGAGAGTTCTCCCCATGGCACCAGCGGCTCGATTTCACCCATGACGGTGATCCCCAACAGCGCTGCCAGTTGCGCGTTATTACCCAGTTCCGGGTGAGCATCCAGCGGCAGGTGCCAGCCATACAGGTTGATATCATTTTCCAACAGCGTTTTCAGACGATGGCGCTTCATACCGCGAATAACCGGAGATTCGCCTTTCCAGAAATAACCGTGATGAACGATGACCGCATCCGCCTGCAGACGTACCGCCTCGTCCAGTAACGCCTGACTTGCGGTCACGCCGGTCACGATTTTATGCACCGTCTCTTTGCCCTCAACCTGCAAACCATTCGGCGCATAGTCGCTAATGGCGGCGCTGTTCAGTTTGTCGTTGATCAGTTGTTCCAGTTCGGTGTTTTTCATCATCGTCCTCGTAGTCATAAATTCTGCCTGCCCAATCAGCAACACAGCTTAGGTTAAAATAGCGTCCCCGCTTGCGTTCGTCGATAGACATTTCACTGACACATCAAGAAACAATCACACCCGATTTGAACGCAATTTGCTTACCCCCACGCGATCTAATTCATGTATATTTATGCAATCAGACAGCATATTGCAAAAATAATCAGATCTGTATCAAAGTTAAAACTTTAAGGAAACACACTCGCGCAGCACGTTCAGCCTGTCGCGAGGCATTTACTTCGAGAAAAGAATGAATAAACAAGCATCTCAACCACGGGCGATTTATTACGTCGTTGCGCTACAAATTTGGGAATACTTCAGTTTTTACGGCATGCGTGCATTGCTGATCCTGTATCTCACTAACCAGCTTAAGTACGACGATAATCACGCATATGAACTGTTCAGCGCCTACTGCTCGCTGGTCTACGTCACGCCCATTCTTGGGGGATACCTGGCCGATAAAGTGCTCGGCAATCGAATGGCGGTGATGATCGGCGCATTTTTAATGGCTGTGGGGCATCTGGTATTGGGCGCCAGCGAAATGGCCCCGGCGTTCCTTTATTTGTCGCTGGCGATTATTGTCTGTGGCTACGGTCTGTTTAAATCCAACATCAGTTGCCTGTTAGGCGAGTTGTATCAGCCTGAAGACCCTCGCCGTGACGGTGGATTCTCTCTGCTCTACGCTGCCGGTAATATTGGTTCAATCATCGCGCCTATTGCCTGCGGCTACGTGCAGGAAGAGTACAGCTGGGCGATGGGCTTTGCGCTGGCGGCGATTGGCATGCTGGCGGGGCTGGTGATTTTCGTATGCGGTAATCGCCATTTCGCCCATACCACCGGCGTCAACAAGGCCGTCTTGTGTGCGAAAAAATATATGCTGCCAAACTGGGCCTGGTTATTAGTTCTGCTGGTTGCAGCACCGCTGCTGATTACCGTTCTGTTCTGGAAAGAGTGGTCCGTTTACGCACTGATCGTTGCTACTGTTATTGGTCTGGCGGTTCTGGCGAAGATTTACCGCCAGGCGCAGACCCAGAAACAGCGTAAAGAACTGGGGCTTATCGTTACGCTGACCTTCTTCAGTCTGTTGTTCTGGGCCTTTGCTCAACAGGGCGGCAGTTCGATTAGCCTGTATATCGACCGCTTCGTTAACCGAGATATTCTGGGATATTCCGTCCCTACCGCGATGTTCCAATCGGTTAACGCCTTTGCCGTTATGCTGTGCGGTATCGTGCTGGCCTGGGTGGTCAAAGAAAGCGTTAGCGGTAATCGTACCGTCCGTATCTGGGGTAAATTTGCCCTTGGCCTCGGTTTAATGAGCGCCGGATTCTGTATTCTGACCTTGAGCGCCCGCTGGTCTGCGGCTTACGGTCACTCTTCCATGCCGCTGATGGTATTGGGGCTGGCGGTCATGGGCTTTGCCGAGCTGTTTATCGATCCGGTGGCTATGTCTCAGATTACACGTATCGAGATCCCAGGAGTGACCGGCGTATTAACGGGTATTTACATGCTGCTTTCCGGAGCCATCGCCAACTACCTGGCCGGCGTTATCGCCGATCAGACCTCACAAGGTTCGTTTGACTCAGCGGGCGCTATCAACTATTCCATCAATGCATATATTGATGTCTTTAGCGAAATAACCTGGGGCGCGCTGGCCTGTGTGGTGCTGGTGCTGCTGATTTGGCTGTACCAGTCGCTGAAGTTCAGAAATCGTCCGCTGGCGGTAGAGTCCTGAGTTTACAGGCCCGATGATGGGATAAGATTCGGGCCTGTTTTTCTGGAGATTATGAATGGTTTACAGCCAAATCCGCTTCTGAAACACCGGTCACCAGTTTTACCATTTCGCGTTCTATTCCCTGTTCCAACATGGTTTGCGCTATACGTAATGCCGCTTCTTGTTTTCCTTGTTGTAGTCCTTGTTGTAGACCTTCCTGTAATCCATCTAACCGTAACCGCTCTGCAATAGTCATCAGCCTCTCCTTGTGTTGGGGGATCCGTTGTGTCATCTCTTGCATAAACTCATTAAAGCGAGATTCATCGCCAGATTGTAGAATGTAATTAAACATCGCTTGTAATTGCGTGTCATTAGCGCATCCAGTAAGTAGCAGCGTGGTCAGTTGCTCTACAAGCGCTATCACCACATTCTCATTCTGCTGGAAGGCATTACGCTGAAATCCACCATGCCTACTCTTTACGCGCCGCCTCATAGGCCGCCAGCGTCGCCAGTCTTGCCTGTTTATGATCGACAATCGGACGAGGATAGTTAAGCGTAACCTGCGCTTTTTCAGCCCATGTCCACGGGTCATGAATGGCTTTACCCGGCACATCGCGCAGTTCCGGCAGCCACTGGCGGATAAACTCACCGTCGCGGTCAAATTTTTCGCCCTGAGTCGTGGGGTTAAAGATACGGAAATACGGTGCGGCGTCGGTCCCGGTTGAGGCCGCCCACTGCCAGCCGCCGTTATTGGCCGCCAGATCGCCATCGATCAGTTGCGACATAAAATATTGCTCGCCTTTACGCCAGTCGATCAGCAGATCTTTCACTAAAAAACTGGCCGTAATCATGCGTAATCGATTATGCATCCAGCCCGTGGCGTTGAGCTGACGCATCGCCGCATCCACAATCGGGTATCCCGTGTTCCCTGTTTGCCAGGCATGCAAATGTGCCGGATTATTCTGCCATTGCACGCGATCGGTCCAACGGATAAACGGTTGATGCCGACACAGCGCCGGATGGTAAGTCATCAGATGACGATAAAATTCACGCCAGATAAGTTCGTTCAGCCAGACGCTGCCTTCCCCTCCTTCAAGCGCCTGCGGCTGCTCCGCGAGCAGTCGATTCAGGCACTGGCGCGGCGACAATCCCCCTGTCGCCAGGCTCGCGGATAATCGACTGGTACCGTCAACCGCAGGGAAATCACGCTGTTGCTCATATTCTCTCGCGGCCTGCTGGCAAAACTGGCGTAATTGCGCGATAGCCAGTTTTTCTTCTGCCACAAACCGCTGCGTATCAAAATCTTGCTGCGGATAGCTCAGCGTTATTGATGTTAACAGAGCGTCAAGAGCGCCGCTTTCTCTCACCTTCGGCGCACTAACGCATTCTGGAACACCCTCTTTAATCCGCTTCAGCCAGGCATTTTTAAACGGTGTAAAGACTTTATACATCTCGTGATTGCCGGTCATGACCGCCCCTGGAGGCAGGATCACGCTGTCGTCAAACCCTTCACACACCACATGGGGTAGTACCTTCTCAACGGCGACATCACGCTGACGTTCGTTTATTTCGTATTGATAGTTATAAAACAATCGGCTGACGCTATGCTGTGCGCAGACGTTTTTGACGGTTTCCACGCTGGTCGCAAAATCTGCAACTTCATCAAACAGAAGCGGGATGCCTTTTTCCGCCAGCGCCGTCTGCAACGCATTCAACTGCGCACTCACAAATGCCGCCTGACGTGGGGCCATTTCGTGCGCCTTCCACTGCTCAGGAGTAGAGATATATAGCGCGATGACCTGCGCAGTACGATCCCGACAAGCCGCCGCCAGCGCGAGGTTGTCATGCAGACGTAAATCACGTCGAAACCAGACCAGATGGGTGGTCATAATACTCCCGGATATAAATTAATCATTGCCACTCGTTATCTATTACACCGACAAGTGTAGACGTCGGCGCATAAAAAAAACCGCCACATTACTGTGAGCGGTTTTCTTGAGCAAGAACGATAACTTAGTAGAAATCGCAGGTGGCTTTTTCAGCCTGCTCCATCCACACCGGTTTATCACTGGTTTTAGACCAGACGCGGTGCAGGTAGCTGTAAAAACGAGCGCGGTCTTTCCAGAACAGCATGACCGGTAGCGCCAGCACGCCCGCCACTACGGCAAAGGTACGGCGCAAGAAAACAATGTGTGCTGGATATTCTTTATAAAAGTCCATAATCCTCTCCCATATATCTGTTCGGTGAATAGCACCGGAAAAATAAATTTGGTTAACTGATGAAAATAATACCGCCTTGTGTGTAATTTTGCTACTCATCCGACCACTTATTTTTATCTATTGATGCTCCGTTTAGCATAAAACCGTAATTAAGTTACATAAAGGTTAAATTAATACTAACCATTAGTTAAATAATGGTTTTTGCCATTTTTATACTTTTTTTACACCCCACCCGCTGATTTTTGCGAAATCTTTGCAAGCAAAAACCTACGCTCTGGTTATCACATTTATGCCACTGGAGGTGCACTGTGAGTGCAGGCGTGATAACCGGCATTGTGCTGGTCTTTTTATTATTAGGTTACCTGGTCTATGCCCTGATCAATGCGGAGGCGTTCTGATGGCAGCCCAAGGATTTTTACTCATTGCCAGTTTCTTGCTGGTGCTATTTGTCATCGCCAGACCGTTGGGATTTGGGCTGGCTCGACTGATCAACAATACGCCCCTGCCGGGTCTGGTTGGCGCGGAGCATTTACTCTGGCGCGGTCTGGGCATCTCGCAGCAGGAGATGAACTGGCGGCAGTATCTGCTGGCTATCCTTGCTCTCAATGCGCTGGGCCTGCTGGTCCTGTTTTCGATGCTAATGGCGCAAAACTTGCTGCCGCTAAATCCCCAGCAACTGCCAGGGCTTTCGTGGGATCTGGCGCTCAACACGGCGGTGAGTTTTGTCACTAATACCAACTGGCAATCCTATGCTGGCGAAACCACCTTAAGCTATTTCAGCCAGATGGCTGGATTGACTGTGCAGAATTTCCTGTCTGCGGCGACCGGAATTGCGGTGATTTTTGCCCTGACCCGCGCTTTCACACGCCAGAGTATGAACACGCTGGGCAACGCTTGGGTCGATCTGGTTCGCATTACGCTGTGGATCCTCGTCCCTATTGCGTTGCTCATTGCCCTGTTCTTCATTCAGCAAGGTACGTTGCAAAACATATTGCCTTATCAGCCCATCACCACCCTTGAAGGGGTGAAACAGCTGCTGCCAATGGGGCCAGTCGCCTCACAGGAAGCGATTAAGATGCTCGGCACTAACGGAGGGGGATTCTTTAACGCTAACTCATCGCATCCGTTTGAAAACCCAACCGCACTAACCAATCTGGTACAGATGCTGGCTATTTTCTTAATTCCCACCGCGCTGTGTTTTGCCTTTGGTGATGTAGTGGGCGATCGTCGTCAGGGGCGGACCTTACTGTGGGCCATGTCACTGATTTTTGCGGTCTGCGTTGCCGTCGTGATGTGGGCCGAAGTTCAGGGCAACCCGCACCTGATGGCATTCGGTGCCGACAGCAATATCAACATGGAGGGCAAGGAGAGCCGCTTTGGCGTGCTGGCCACGAGTCTCTTTTCCGTCGTCACCACGGCAGCATCCTGCGGGGCTGTCGATGCGATGCATGACTCCTTTACCGCACTGGGCGGCATGGTACCTATGTGGCTGATGCAGATTGGTGAAGTGGTCTTCGGCGGTGTGGGTTCAGGTCTGTACGGCATGCTGCTGTTCGTGCTGCTGGCGGTATTTATCGCCGGGTTAATGATTGGCCGTACGCCGGAGTATCTGGGTAAGAAAATCGACGTGCGCGAAATGAAAATGACCGCGCTGGCGATTCTGGTCACCCCTACGCTGGTCCTGCTCGGGACAGCGATCGCCATGATGAGCGATGCCGGGCGCAGCGCCATGCTTAATCCAGGTCCTCACGGCTTTAGTGAAGTCCTGTATGCCGTGTCGTCTGCCTCGAACAACAACGGTAGCGCCTTTGCCGGATTAAGCGCCAATAGCCCGTTCTGGAACTGCCTGCTGGCCCTGTGCATGTTCTTCGGTCGCTTCGGCGTGATCATCCCCGTGATGGCTATTGCCGGGTCGCTGGTCAGTAAAAAGATCCAGCCAGCAAGCCCAGGCACGCTACCTACCCACGGCGCGCTGTTTGTCGGGTTGTTAATCGGTACGGTGTTACTGGTTGGCGCTCTCACCTTTGTTCCTGCCCTGGCGCTTGGCCCGGTCGCAGAATACCTGTCATTACACTGAGTGATGCGGAGCACATTACTATGAGTCGCAAGCAACTGGCGCTGTTCGAACCCTCTCTGGTCGCACAGGCGCTGATGGACGCAGTGAAAAAATTAAGCCCACATACCCAGTGGCGTAACCCGGTGATGTTCATCGTCTGGCTGGGCAGTTTGTTAACGACACTGTTAACGGTAGCGATGGCAACAAACCATATGCAGGGCAATCCGTGGTTTACCGGCGCGATAAGTCTGTGGCTGTGGATTACCGTACTGTTTGCCAACTTTGCTGAGGCGCTGGCGGAAGGTCGCAGTAAAGCTCAGGCTAATAGCCTAAAGGGAGTCAAAAAAACCGCCTTTGCCCGCAAACTTCGCGAACCCAAATACGGCGCGGCAATGGATCACGTTCCTGCCGATGATTTACGGAAAGGGGATATCGTGCTGGTGGAAGCTGGCGATATTATCCCGTGTGACGGCGAGGTCATTGAAGGTGGCGCATCAGTAGATGAAAGTGCCATTACCGGTGAATCCGCGCCTGTGATTCGTGAATCCGGTGGCGATTTCGCCTCCGTCACCGGCGGGACCCGCATCCTCTCCGACTGGCTGGTTATCGAATGCAGCGTAAACCCCGGTGAAACGTTCCTCGACCGGATGATCGCCATGGTTGAAGGCGCGCAGCGGCGTAAAACGCCCAATGAAATCGCCCTGACGATCCTGCTGATTGCCCTGACCATTATCTTTTTGCTGGCGACCGCCACGCTATGGCCGTTTTCCGCCTGGGGTGGTAGTGCGGTCAGCATCACGGTGCTGGTTGCCTTGCTTGTGTGCTTGATCCCTACAACGATAGGCGGACTGCTCTCAGCGATTGGCGTCGCCGGGATGAGCCGCATGCTGGGCGCGAATGTCATCGCTACCAGCGGACGTGCAGTAGAGGCGGCAGGTGACGTAGACGTACTGCTGCTGGATAAAACCGGCACCATTACGCTGGGTAACCGTCAGGCTTCGGATTTTCTGCCCGCCCACGGCGTGGACGAAAAAACGTTGGCCGACGCCGCACAGCTTTCATCGCTGGCCGATGAAACGCCGGAAGGCCGCAGCATCGTGATCCTGGCAAAACAGCGCTTTAATCTGCGTATTCGCGACGTGCAATCGCTGCACGCTACCTTTGTGCCGTTTACCGCCCAAAGCCGGATGAGCGGCATCAACATCGACAACCGAATGATCCGCAAAGGGTCGGTCGATGCCATTCGTCGGCACGTTGAAGCCAACGGCGGCCACTTTCCCGCCGATGTGGAGCAGAAGGTCGAAAGCGTCGCTCGCCTTGGCGCAACGCCGCTGGTGGTTGCCGAAGGCTCCCACGTACTGGGCGTGATTGCGCTGAAAGATATTGTGAAAGGCGGGATCAAAGAACGTTTTGCTCAACTGCGCAAAATGGGGATTAAAACGGTGATGATCACCGGCGATAACCGCCTGACCGCTGCCGCGATCGCCGCTGAGGCCGGAGTGGATGACTTCTTAGCTGAAGCCACGCCGGAAGCCAAGCTGGCGCTGATTCGTCAGTATCAAGCGGAAGGTCGTCTGGTGGCAATGACCGGCGACGGAACCAATGACGCTCCTGCCCTAGCGCAGGCCGACGTTGCGGTCGCCATGAACTCTGGAACCCAGGCAGCGAAAGAAGCAGGTAACATGGTGGATCTCGACTCCAACCCCACCAAGCTGATTGAAGTAGTGCACATTGGTAAACAAATGCTGATGACGCGCGGTTCGCTGACCACTTTCAGTATTGCCAACGACGTCGCGAAGTATTTCGCTATTATCCCGGCCGCCTTCGCCGCCACCTATCCGCAGCTCAATGCGCTGAACGTGATGGGACTGCATTCGCCAGACTCGGCGATCCTCAGCGCGGTTATCTTTAACGCGCTGGTTATCGTCTTTCTGATCCCCCTGGCGCTAAAAGGCGTGAGCTACAAACCTTT
The DNA here is from genome assembly GCF_002075345.1 of Citrobacter braakii. Taxonomy (GTDB): domain Bacteria; phylum Pseudomonadota; class Gammaproteobacteria; order Enterobacterales; family Enterobacteriaceae; genus Citrobacter; species Citrobacter braakii. The sequence continues at coordinate 327,682 of NZ_NAEW01000003.1, read as the reverse complement.
GTCCGCATCCGCGATGTTGCGCCGCAATTTGTGGATCTATGGTCTGGGCGGTTTGGTTGTGCCGTTTATCGGTATCAAAGCGATTGATTTACTGCTGACCCTGCTGGGTCTGGTGTGAGGTTTCAGATGAGTGGATTACGTCCTGCATTATCAACATTGATTTTCCTGATGCTTATCACCGGCGGGGCTTACCCGTTGCTGACGACCGCGCTGGGGCAGTGGTGGTTTCCCCACCAGGCTAACGGTTCGCTTCTTAGCGAAGGTCAGATTGTTCGCGGCTCTGAGCTCATCGGGCAACATTTTACCGCTGCCGGTTATTTTCAGGGGCGTCCGTCTGCCACAGCTGAAATGCCCTATAATCCAATGGCTTCAGGCGGCAGTAATCTGGCAGCCAGCAACCCGGAACTGGATAAACAGCTGCAAAGCCGGATTGCCGCACTGCGTGCCGCCAACCCGCAGGCCAGTCCTGCCGTCCCGGTAGAGCTGGTAACGGCTTCTTCCAGCGGGCTGGATAACAACCTGACGCCAGCCGCGGTGGCCTGGCAAATTCCCCGCGTGGCGCAGGCTCGCAACCTCAGCGTTGAAGAGGTTACGCGGTTGGTTGCACAATATACGCAAAAGCCGTTGGTCAGTTTTATCGGTCAGCCGGTGGTGAACCTGGTGGAACTTAATTTAGCGCTGGATAAGCACTGAGAAAAAGGACATGCATAACGAACCCTTACGCCCCGACCCCGATCGCCTGCTGGAGCAGACCACGGCCCCGCACCGGGGAAAACTGAAAATTTTCTTCGGTGCCTGTGCTGGCGTCGGCAAAACCTGGGCCATGCTGGCAGAGGCCCAGCGACTGCGGGCGCAAGGGTTAGATGTGCTGATTGGCGTGGTGGAAACCCATGGACGCAAAGAGACCGCCGCGTTGTTGGACGGCCTCAGCATCTTGCCGCTAAAGCGACAGGCGCGTCACGGCCGCCATATCAATGAGTTCGATCTCGACGCGGCGCTGGCCCGCCGTCCGGCGCTCATTTTGATGGATGAACTGGCGCACAGTAATGCGCCAGGCTCACGGCATCCTAAGCGCTGGCAGGACATTGAAGAGCTGCTGGAAGCCGGGATTGATGTCTTTACTACCGTTAACGTGCAGCACCTGGAAAGTCTCAATGACGTGGTCAGCGGCGTTACCGGCATTCAGGTTCGTGAAACCGTACCCGACCCTTTTTTCGATGCCGCCGACGATGTGGTGCTGGTCGATCTCCCCCCCGACGATTTGCGCCAGCGCCTGAACGAAGGCAAGGTTTATATCGCCGGTCAGGCAGAAAGAGCAATTGAGCATTTCTTTCGCAAAGGTAATCTGATCGCGCTACGTGAACTGGCCCTGCGCCGCACGGCTGATCGGGTAGACGATCAGATGCGCGCCTGGCGAGGACGTCCGGGAGAGGAGAAAGTCTGGCATACCCGCGACGCTATTTTACTGTGCATTGGGCACAATACCGGCAGCGAAAAACTGGTACGCGCCGCCGCACGTCTGGCGGCGCGTCTCGGCAGCGTCTGGCATGCGGTGTATGTCGAAACGCCAGCGCTGCACCGACTGCCCGAAAAACAACGCCGCGCAATTTTAAGCGCTCTGCGGCTGGCTCAGGAGTTAGGCGCAGAAACAGCTACCCTTTCCGACCCCGCCGAAGACAAAGCGGTCATCCACTATGCCCGTGAGCATAATCTGGGAAAAATTGTACTCGGGCGTCCGACTTCGCGTCGCTGGTGGCGTAGCGATTCCTTTGCCGACAAACTCGCTCATCGCGCACCGGATCTCGACCTGATGATTGTTGCGCTCGATGAGCCCCCTTCACGCCCTGTGCTGCAAACGGCTGATAGCCGCACCTTTAAGGATAAATGGCGGGTACAAATTCAGGGTTGTGTGGTTGCCGTTGCGCTGTGCGCCATCATTACGCTAATCGCCATGCAGTGGCTAATGGCCTTTGACGCCGCCAACCTGGTGATGATCTATTTATTGGGTGTGGTGGTTATCGCACTCTTTTACGGACGCTGGCCATCAGTGCTGGCAACCTTTATTAACGTCGCCAGCTTCGATCTCTTTTTTATTGCCCCACGCGGGACGCTGGCCGTTTCAGACGTTCAGTATCTGCTCACCTTTGCCGTAATGCTAACGGTAGGGCTGGTTATTGGTAATCTGACCGCCGGGGTGCGTTATCAGGCGCGGGTTGCGCGTTATCGTGAACAGCGTACGCGTCATTTGTATGAGATGTCGAAAGCGCTGGCCGTCGGTCGGAGTCAGACGGATATCGCCGCCACCAGTGAACAGTTTATCGCTTCAACGTTTCAGGCCCGCAGCCAGGTTTTACTGCCCGGTGAGAACGGCAAGCTGGCCCCGCTCACCCATCAACAGGGCATGACGCCGTGGGATGACGCCATTGCCCAATGGAGCTTTGACAAAGGGCAACCGGCCGGTGCAGGCACCGACACGTTACCGGGCGTGCCGTATCAGATTTTACCGTTAAAAAGCGCCGATAAAACGCATGGGCTGCTGGTAGTCGAACCGGGAAATTTACGCCAGCTTATGATCCCCGAACAGCAACGCCTGCTGGAAACCTTCACTCTACTGGTAGCCAGTGCGCTGGAGCGCCTGACGCTGACCGCCAGCGAAGAGCAGGCGCGGTTTGCCAGCGAGCGCGAAAGCATTCGCAACGCCCTGCTCGCTGCTCTGTCCCACGATTTGCGCACGCCGTTGACGGTGTTGTTCGGTCAGGCGGAAATCTTAACGCTGGATCTGGCCAGCGAGGGATCGCCGCACGCGCGCCAGGCCAGTGAGATTCGCCAGCACGTTCTGAATACTACCCGACTGGTTAATAACCTGCTGGATATGGCGCGAATTCAGTCTGGCGGCTTTAATCTTAAGAAGGAGTGGTTAACGCTGGAAGAGGTGGTCGGCAGCGCCCTGCAGATGCTGGAGCCCGGTCTCTCTGCCCCGATAAATCTGTCGTTACCTGAACCGTTAACACTGATTCACGTCGATGGTCCGCTCTTTGAACGGGTGCTGATTAACCTGTTGGAAAACGCCGTCAAATACGCGGGTCCACAGGCGCAAATCGGTATTGATGCCAGCGTCGATGGCGCACATCTGCAACTGGACGTCTGGGATAACGGGCCGGGTATTCCGTCGGGTATGGAACAGCGCGTTTTTGACAAATTTTCCCGGGGAAATAAAGAGTCATCGGTGCCCGGCGTTGGGCTGGGGCTGGCAATTTGTCAGGCTATTGTGGACGTGCACGGCGGTACTATTTCGGTCCACAATCGCGCGCAGGGAGGAGCCTGTTTTCGTGTTACACTGCCCCAGGAAATTCCCCCTGAACTTGAAGATTTTCATGAGGATATGTGACGAACGTACTGATTGTTGAAGATGAACATGCCATTCGCCGCTTTCTGCGCACCGCGCTGGAAGCCGATGGCCTGCGTGTATATGAAGCGGAAACGCTGCAACGTGGTCTGTTGGAAGCCGCCACGCGAAAACCCGATCTCATCATTCTCGATCTCGGCCTGCCGGACGGCGACGGCATTGATTTTATTCGCGACCTGCGACAATGGAGCGCGATTCCGGTGATTGTGCTTTCAGCCCGCAGTGAGGAAAGCGATAAAATTGCTGCGCTGGATGCCGGTGCCGATGACTATCTCAGTAAACCCTTTGGTATTGGCGAGCTACAGGCGAGATTGCGCGTGGCATTGCGTCGCCACGCCAGCGGTGCGTCTCCCGAACCGGTGGTACATTTTTCCAACGTCAAAGTGGATATTGCCGCGCGCCTCGTTCACCGTGGTGACGAGGAAATTCATTTGACGCCGATTGAGTTTCGTCTGTTAGCGGTTCTGCTAAATAATGCCGGGAAGGTACTGACGCAACGCCAGTTGTTAAATCAGGTTTGGGGACCAAACGCCGTCGAACATAGTCACTATCTACGTATTTATATGGGACACCTGCGCCAGAAGCTGGAACTGGACCCGGCCCGTCCGCGTCATTTTCTGACCGAAACCGGAATTGGCTATCGGTTTATGCCGTGAATTCTTATTCATTTTTTCTGATTAATTAATAAATATATTTTTCATTACTCACTCCACTGCATAATACTTATTATGCAGCCAGTAGAATATTGTAAAAAAATAATAAAATACAAATAAATAACATATAAACAACAAAACAGCATCTTGTCCCGCACTATGCATAAATGGCGACTAAATATTTTATAAACGATCGTTTTTTATTGATCTTCTTCACAGTTCATAGCCATTTCCTGGATAAAATACCCGCACCTTCCACTTATCCAGTAAAGGTAACTAAAATGGAAAATAATAGCCGTACAATGCCACATATAAGGCGAACAACGCATATTATGATGTTTGCCCACCGCAACAGTTTCGACTTTCATTTCTTTAATGCCCGTTAGTCTTCCGACTAAGGGCACTCAAGTATACAGGTCTTCCTGACTCTCTGTATCGCAGGCTAACGCCTGTATCCGCAGTGCTCTCCCTGCATAACCCTGTATTACCTGTGACCGGACCGGTTAGGGTTTATTGCATCTTCAAAAAAGCAATTTACTGATTTATTTATCAGCGGTATGACTTTGCTTTTTTTTCCGGAGTTATCAATTTCTCATTTGAGAAATTGAGGACCTGCTATTACCTAAAAATAAAGAGATGAAAATGTCAGAATTAAAAATTGCCGTAAGCCGTTCCTGTCCTGATTGTTTTTCTACGCAGCGTTCTTGCGTAAATATCGATGAAAGTAATTTTATTGATGTTGCTGCTATCGTGTTATCCATCAATGATATTGAACGTGGAAAACTCGATGAAATTGACGCCACCGGCTATGGAATTCCTGTTTTTATCGCCACCGAAAATGAAGAACGTGTTCCATCTGAACATCTGCCGCGGATCTCAGGTGTATTCGAATGTAATGAAGCCCGTACCGCCTTTTATGGCCGGCAGTTAGAAACCGCCGCCAGCCATTATGAAACGCAGTTACGTCCGCCGTTCTTCCGTGCGCTTGTCGACTATGTCAATCAGGGTAACAGCGCCTTTGATTGTCCTGGTCATCAGGGGGGCGAGTTTTTCCGTCGCCATCCTGCGGGTAATCAGTTTGTCGAATATTTCGGCGAAACACTTTTCCGCTCCGATTTGTGTAATGCCGATGTCGCAATGGGTGATCTGCTGATTCACGAAGGCGCTCCCTGCATCGCACAACAGCACGCAGCTAAAGTTTTCAACGCGGATAAGACCTACTTTGTACTGAACGGGACCTCCTCATCGAACAAAGTGGTGCTTAACGCATTGCTCACCCCAGGCGATCTGGTGTTATTCGACCGCAACAACCACAAGTCAAACCACCACGGCGCGTTATTGCAGGCCGGGGCAACGCCGGTATATCTGGAAACCGCGCGTAACCCGTACGGCTTTATCGGCGGGATCGACGCGCACTGCTTTGAAGAAGGCTATCTACGTGAACAGGTGAGTGAAGTTGCGCCACAACGTTCGAAAGATGAGCGTCCGTTCCGTCTGGCCGTGATTCAGTTAGGTACCTACGACGGCACAATCTATAACGCCCGTCAGGTGGTGGATAAGATCGGTCATCTGTGCGACTACATCCTGTTTGACTCCGCGTGGGTTGGCTATGAGCAGTTTATTCCGATGATGGCCGATTGCTCTCCGCTGTTGCTGGATCTTAACGAAAATGACCCCGGCATTCTGGTCACCCAGTCAGTGCACAAACAACAGGCAGGCTTCTCTCAGACTTCGCAGATCCACAAAAAAGACAGCCATATTAAAGGCCAGTCTCGCTACGTGCCTCATAAACGAATGAATAACGCGTTCATGATGCACGCCTCCACCAGCCCGTTCTATCCGCTCTTTGCCGCACTGGACATCAACGCCAAAATGCATGAAGGCGTCAGCGGGCGCAACATGTGGATGGACTGCGTCGTCAACGGAATTGATACTCGTAAGTTGATCCTGGAAAACTGCCACCATATCCGCCCGTTCGTGCCGGAGATAGTAGAAGGTAAACCGTGGCAGGCTTATCCCACCGCTGAAATCGCCAGCGACCTGCGTTTCTTCCATTTTGTCCCAGGTGAACACTGGCATGCTTTTGAAGGGTATGCCGAACACCAGTACTTTGTGGATCCATGCAAATTGCTGCTCACCACTCCGGGTATTAATGCGCGTAACGGCGAATACGATACCTTCGGCGTTCCGGCTACCATTCTGGCTAACTTCCTGCGCGAAAATGGTGTGGTGCCCGAAAAATGCGACCTCAACTCCATCCTGTTCCTGCTGACCCCCGCAGAAGATATGGCGAAGTTGCAGCAGCTTGTCGCCCTGCTGGTACGTTTCGAAAAACTGCTGGAAGCCGATGCCCCGCTAGCCGAGGTTCTGCCCTCGATCTACAAGCAGCATGAAGCCCGTTACGCCGGTTACACCCTGCGCCAGCTGTGCCAGGAGATGCACGATTTGTATGCGCGTCACAACGTGAAGCAGCTACAGAAAGAGATGTTCCGTAAGGCACATTTCCCGCGCGTCAGCATGAATCCCCAGGATGCCAATTATGCATATCTGCGTGGTGAAGTTGAACTGGTGCGTCTGCCGGACGCTGAAGGTCGCATCGCGGCAGAAGGCGCGCTGCCTTATCCTCCGGGCGTGCTGTGTGTGGTTCCGGGTGAAATCTGGGGCGGTTCAGTATTACGTTACTTCAGCGCACTGGAAGAAGGAATCAATTTGCTACCGGGTTTTGCGCCTGAACTCCAGGGTGTCTACATCGAAGAACACGACGGTCGTAAACAGGTGTGGTGCTACGTGATAAAGCAACAAAGCGCGCAACCCGCTCTGTTGAAAGGGGAAATGTTATGAGCAAAGCCAAATCCAACAAAATGGGCGTCGTCCAGCTCACTATCCTGACCATGGTTAATATGATGGGATCCGGAATCATCATGTTGCCCACCAAGCTTGCGGAAGTCGGTACTATCTCGATCATCTCGTGGCTGGTGACTGCTGTCGGTTCAATGGCGCTGGCCTGGGCCTTCGCAAAATGCGGTATGTTCAGCCGTAAATCTGGCGGTATGGGGGGTTACGCTGAATACGCCTTTGGCAAATCCGGTAACTTTATGGCGAACTACACTTATGGCGTTTCGCTGTTAATCGCCAACGTGGCTATCGCCATCTCCGCCGTTGGCTACGGTACCGAGCTGTTTGGCGCCACACTGACACCGGTGCAGATTGGCCTGGCAACCATTGGTGTACTGTGGATCTGTACCGTGGCTAACTTTGGCGGGGCGCGCATTACCGGGCAGATCAGCAGCATCACCGTTTGGGGCGTCATTATTCCGGTTGTCGGTCTGTGTATCATCGGCTGGTTCTGGTTCAGTCCGACGCTGTACGCTAACTCCTGGAATCCACACCACGTCCCGTTCTTCACGGCTGTCGGCTCTTCCATTGCGATGACCTTGTGGGCTTTTCTGGGTCTGGAATCGGCCTGCGCCAACGCTGAAGTGGTAGACAATCCGGAACGCAACGTGCCCATCGCCGTATTGGGCGGTACGCTGGGCGCGGCGGTGATTTACATCATCTCCACCAACGTGATAGCCGGGATTGTGCCGAATATGGATCTGGCTAACTCTACGGCGCCGTTCGGTTTAGCCTTTGCACAAATGTTCACCCCGGAAGTCGGTAAGGTGATCATGGCGCTGATGGTGATGTCCTGCTGCGGTTCACTGCTGGGCTGGCAATTCACTATCGCTCAGGTATTCAAATCGTCGGCTGATGGGGGTTACTTCCCTAAAATCTTCTCTCGCGTGACCAAAGTAGACGCGCCGGTACAGGGGATGCTGGCTATCGTGATCATCCAGAGTGGTTTATCGCTGATGACTATCAGCCCGTCACTGAACAGTCAGTTCAACGTGCTGGTCAACCTGGCGGTGGTAACGAACATCATTCCGTATATTCTGTCGATGGCCGCGCTGGTAATTATTCAAAAAATGGCGAATGTTCCGTCGTCAAAAGCGAAACCGGCAAACTTCGTGGCGTTTGTTGGCGCATTGTACAGCTTCTATGCGCTCTACTCCTCTGGCGAAGAAGCAATGCTTTATGGTTCTATCGTGACCTTCCTCGGCTGGACGCTGTATGGCCTGGTATCACCGCGTTTTGAACTGAAAAATAAGCATAGTTAAATCCTGGCATAAAAAAGCCCGGTAGCGCTAACGCTTACCGGGCCTACAAAACGCGTCAGTACAAACAAGACTTACGCGTTTTTCAGCACTTCGCTGACAATCTCAACGGCTTCTTTTTCGATCTGCTTGCGATGTTCTTCACCAAGGAAGCTCTCACAGTAGATTTTATAGGCGTCTTCAGTACCTGACGGACGCGCAGCAAACCAGCCGTTATCAGTCATCACCTTCAGACCGCCGATAGAAGCACCGTTACCCGGTGCCGCCGTCAGACGTGCCGTGATCGGGTCTCCCGCCAGCGTGCTGGCACTCACCATTTCCGGAGACAGCTTAGACAGCGCCGCTTTCTGCGCGGAGGTCGCGCTTGCCTGCAGGCGGTTGTAGCTTGGCGCGCCGAAGCGGGCTGCCAGTTCGTTGTAGTGCTCTTGCGGATTCTTACCAGTCACTGCAGTAATTTCTGCCGCCAGCAGGCACATGATGATGCCGTCTTTGTCGGTCGACCACGGTGTACCGTCAAAGCGCAGGAAAGAAGCGCCCGCGCTCTCTTCACCACCAAAGCCAAAGCTGCCGTCAAACAGACCGTCAACGAACCACTTAAAGCCAACCGGAACTTCGACCAGTTTACGCCCTAAATCATTCACTACGCGGTCAATCATCGCCGAAGAGACCAGCGTCTTACCAACGGCAACGTCTTTGCCCCACTGCGGACGATGCTGGAACAGGTAGTTGATCGCCACTGCCAGGTAGTGGTTCGGATTCATCAGGCCAGCCGGGGTGACGATACCGTGACGGTCATAGTCCGGATCGTTGGCAAAGGCCAGATCGAACTTGTCACGCAGCGCCAACAGTCCCGCCATCGCGCACTCAGAGGAGCAGTCCATACGGATTGCGCCATCTTTGTCGAGATGCATAAAGCGGAAAGTCTGATCAACGTGATCGTTAACGATAGTCAGGTTCAGGTTGTAGTGCTTGGCAATACGCTTCCAGTATTCGATACCGGAACCGCCAAGCGGATCGACGCCCAGCGTCAGGCCCGCTTTCTGGATCGCCGCCATGTCGACGATGTCGGCCAGTCCTTCAACAAACGGCTGAACCAGGTCCTGCTCTTTTACATGACCAGATGCCAGCGCAGCGTCCAGCGACATACGCTTCACGCCTTGCAGACCGTCAGCCAGCAGAGCGTTAGCCCTGTCTTCCACCACTTTGGTGACGTTAGTATCTGCCGGACCACCGTTTGGCGGGTTGTATTTAATGCCACCATCTTCCGGCGGGTTGTGGGATGGCGTGATCACAATGCCGTCAGCCAGCGGGCCGCCTTTTTTGTTGTGGACCAGGATAGCATTCGACACAGCAGGGGTTGGCGTAAAGCCGTTATTTTCCTGCACGATGACGTCCACGCCGTTCGCTGCCAGCACTTCCAGTACAGAGATAAAAGCCGGTTCAGACAGCGCGTGGGTATCCTTGCCCACGTAGCACGGGCCAGTGATCCCGTTTTTCGCACGTTCTTCAGCAATCGCCTGAGCGATAGCCAGAATATGCGGCTCGTTAAAACTATGACGACCTGCACTGCCGCGATGTCCGGACGTACCGAACTTGACGGCGTGCTCAGCGTTCCCTGCTGTTGGTTTCAGTACATAGTACTGTGCCGTCAGTTGGGCGACGTTAATCAAATCACTCTGTTGCGCAGGTTGACCTGCACGGTTGTGGATTGCCATTGCCTGGTCCTTCTAATGCAAGGATTAAATTGTTCCGCAAACCTTTTCAATCAATTCCGCAGGGAATTGCATTGACTGCATGATGTGCTCAACCATGCTGCATTTACGGCCGGTATTGGTATTGGTGATCACCCAGTACGGCGTGCCTGGCACGTGTTTCGGTTTGGTTTGATTACCATTTTTCAGCAGCGTCTGTTCATCTGCTGCAAAATAAACGCGCGTACGACCATGCAACGATTCCGTTGCTTCGGCGAACGCGTTTTGATCCAGTGAATAGAGTGTAGACAGCACCAGCATAAAGCGATTTACTGCTTTCTTCTGCTCCGCATACTCGTCGGACAGCAGCAGTTCACGCATCGCGCGCACTTTATCTTTTACGGGGTTAACCGGCTTCGCTTCCACGACAGCTTGCACAGCGCGGACTTCTTTTACTACCGGAGTGACAGGCTGTGATGCGGCGGAAAACTTCAACATACGCCGTAAAATGTCGGATGCGCTCTCGCCGATATGCTTGGTGTGGCTGGCAATATAGCTATAGAGTTCATCATCAACTTCAATCGTTTTCATCTTAATCCAGTGCAGTGTTTAGCTGAATACAAGTTGTTGGGGTCAACACGCTTAGTGTAAAGGCAAATCCCAACAGCGGATAGCGTCAAGCCTGGTGGCTGGCAAAACTCAGAGTAACCGTAGTTGTTGCAGCCATGTGGCAGAATGGTCAACATGATACCCTAACCCGTGAGTGTGAAAAAAAGAACTTTGCCATGAAATTGAATATCCGAGCGCAATCTGCGCAAAACCTGCACAATAATTCTCCCATCGTCCTGGTGCACGGCCTGTTTGGCAGTCTGGATAACCTGGGGATCCTGGCGCGCGATCTGGTGGCCGATCACGATATCATCCAGGTTGATATGCGAAATCATGGCCTCTCCCCGCGTTCACCTGTGATGAATTATCCGGCCATGGCGCAAGATCTGCTGGATACGCTGGACGATCAACAGATCGAAAAAGCGATCTTTATTGGTCACTCGATGGGGGGCAAAGCCGTCATGGCGTTAACCGCGTTGGCCCCGGAACGTGTCGAACGGTTGGTAGCCATCGACATTGCTCCCGTTGACTATCATGTTCGCCGTCACGATGAGATTTTTGCTGCCATTAACGCAGTAACTGACGCGCAGTCCTCTTCGCGTCAGCAGGCGGCGAGCGTCATGCGCCAGCATCTGCAAGAGGAAGGCGTGATCCAGTTTCTGCTCAAATCCTTCGTGGACGGCGAATGGCGCTTTAATGTTCCCGTGCTGTGGGAGCAATATCCTCATATTGTCGGCTGGGAGACCATCCCGGCGTGGGAACACCCGGCGCTGTTTATCCCCGGAGGCAACTCACCTTATGTAACCGAAGCGTATCGCGAACAGCTGCTGGCGCAATTCCCGCAGGCTCGGGCGCACGTTATTGCAGGCGCGGGCCATTGGGTGCATGCGGAAAAACCGGAGGCGGTACTGCGCGCCATCCGTCGTTATCTGAGCGAACAGGCTAACTGATTAAAAACTCAGCGTCTGCGCGTGATTACGCGCGTGGGCGTTGGCGTGTCTCCCCTGCTGATGTATTATGGCGGGCTATCCATCCGGGCAGACGCCTGGCTGATTGTTTCCCCGAAGTCACCAAGATCATGGCCAAAGAACAAACGGACCGTACGACATTAGATCTGTTCGCGCAGGAGCGTCGCCCGGGACGACCCAAAACTAATCCGCTCTCGCGTGATGAACAGTTACGTATTAACAAACGTAATCAGCTTAAACGCGATAAAGTTCGCGGGCTTAAGCGTGTCGAACTGAAACTGAACGCTGATGCCGTTGACGCTCTGAACGAGCTGGCCGAGGCGCGCAACATGAGTCGCAGTGAACTCATCGAAGAGATGCTGATGAACCAACTCAGCGCATTGCGCGGTCAGGCTTAGTCTGAATTTCTGCTCTAAATCATAAATCGTGTAGCACAGAGTGCAGTCCTGCGTGTTTGCTGTTTCCGCATGCCTGACTGTTCTGCTATGATTGCCCTTATCCGTGGGCAATGCGCCACCACCATTTCAATAAGTTTCAAGAGGTTATTTTACTCATGGCAATCACTGGCATCTTTTTCGGCAGCGACACCGGTAACACCGAAAACATCGCAAAAATGATTCAAAAACAGCTTGGTAAAGACGTTGCCGATGTACATGACATTGCAAAAAGCAGCAAAGAAGACCTCGAAGGGTATGACATTTTGCTGCTCGGCATTCCAACCTGGTACTACGGTGAAGCGCAGTGTGACTGGGACGATTTCTTCCCTACCCTCGAAGACATTGATTTTAACGGCAAACTGGTTGCATTGTTCGGCTGCGGCGACCAGGAAGATTACGCAGAATATTTCTGCGATGCGTTGGGTACAATTCGCGACATCATCGAACCGCGCGGCGCAACCATCGTTGGTCACTGGCCAACGGCGGGTTATCACTTTGAAGCGTCCAAAGGCCTGGCTGACGACGACCACTTTGTGGGTCTGGCCATTGATGAAGATCGCCAGCCTGAATTGACCGCCGAACGCGTAGAAAAATGGGTTAAGCAGATCTCTGAGGAGCTGCACCTCGACGAAATCATCAATGCCTGATTTTGTGTGGCGCAGATTTCCATCTGCGCCACATCAATAGATAAAACCAATCAAAATAATTGCTACAAATTTGTAACTTTTTCGTCTGACCCTGTACAATGGCCGGATGCCAATCGGGTATTGCACAGTGTGTTTGTCGGCGATACCACGTTTTGATTAACAATATATGCCAGAGACTTGCAGTTTTCATTTAGCCATGGCAGTTCTATAATGAATCGCATTATCTCAAGTGCAATTTCTGTCACTTCTGTTAATGAAGTGAATCGTTTAGCTACAGGACAGATTCCGCATGACTGACAACAATACCGCATTAAAGAAGGCTGGCCTGAAAGTAACGCTTCCTCGTTTAAAAATTCTGGAAGTTCTTCAGGAACCGGATAACCATCACGTCAGTGCGGAAGACTTATACAAACGTCTGATCGATATGGGTGAAGAAATTGGTCTGGCGACCGTGTATCGCGTGCTGAACCAGTTTGATGATGCCGGTATCGTGACCCGCCATAATTTTGAAGGTGGTAAATCCGTCTTCGAACTGACTCAACAGCATCATCACGATCACCTCATCTGTCTCGACTGCGGCAAAGTGGTCGAATTCAGCGATGATTCCATCGAGGCGCGCCAGCGTGAGATTGCGGCTAAACATGGTATTCGTTTAACCAACCATAGCCTCTATCTTTACGGTCACTGCGCCGAAGGCGATTGCCGCGAAGATGAGCATGCTCACGACGGTAAATAATGTAATGCTTTCTGAAAAGCCAACCATTCGGTTGGCTTTTTTTATGGGCGACTATCACCCCTTTTCCCCTTCCCTCCACTCCTGTGTTGCTTTAATGTAAAATCAATTGTCCCTTCCCGGAGAGTCGAAATGGAACTTCGCCAGCTACGCTATTTTGTTCGCATTGTAGAAACCGGCAGCATGGGTAGCGCGGCGCTCGATCTCAATATTGGGGTTTCGGCACTCAGCCAGCAAATGTCCCGCCTGGAAAACGAACTCGCTATTCGACTGCTGCAGCGCACCTCGCGTGGCGTGACGCCCACCAGCGCCGGACTGGCTTTTTACTCCCAGGCGCAGCTGGCGCTCCGCCACGCAGACGATGCAATCCTCGCCGCGCGCGAGTCCCGGCTTTCCGGGCACGTCAGCGTCGGTATGGCCCCCAGTACCGCTTCCGTTCTCGGCATGCCTTTTATTAACGCCATGCGGGAAAGCTATAGTGATGTCCGCCTGCATGTGGTGGAAAGCCTCTCTGGCAACCTGGAACGGATGATTAATACCCGCCAGATTGATCTGGCCGTGGTATTTCAAAAAGAAAAGATCCTGCGCTGGAGCGCCAGACCGATTCTCGAAGAGCGCCTGTTTTTGATTGGGACTCATGCCTTACTGGCCGATATTGCCGATGACAATATTGCGCCAGCCCAGCTGGCAAGTATCCCATTGATAATGCCCAGCCCAGGCCACGGTCTGCGCGGCAGGCTGGAAGCAATTTGTCAGGAACACGCACTGCGCATTGAGATCGCCACAGAAATTGATGGTCTGGCGCTGCTAATGCGCGCCGTTCGCAGTGGAATCGGCGCTACTCTCCAGCCCGGCGCGGCGATTTCCCATCTCGATAAAGAGACGCTAAGAGTGATCGGTGTCCATAATCCAATACTGAGTCGCCCCAACTTTCTGGTCAGCCTTTCTGATGATGAGCTCACCCCCGCGGGCCTCGCCGCCCGCGTGGTGTTAACAAAAGTGATGCATCAACTGGTGGAAGCAGGAAGCTGGCCAGGCGCCATCCTTTACAATAACTAAAGCCCTCTTTAGCACTTCGTCATAGCGCCCGCACAAGCTGTGCGTATACATTTCAATTACAAATTTAACAATTAGTTAAATGGTAATGGAGTATACGATGGTTGATGTTCTGGTGATTGGCGGTGGCAATGCCGCGTTATGTGCTGCCCTAACCGCCCGGGAGCAAGGAGCTTCGGTACTCCTGCTCGAAGCGGCTCCACGGGAATGGCGCGGGGGAAATTCTCAACACACGCGTAATCTGCGCTGTATGCATGACGCGCCGCAGGATGTACTGGTGGAAAGCTATCCTGAAGAGGAGTTCTGGCAGGATCTGCGGCGCGTCACCGAGGGAAATACTAACGAAGCCCTGGCGCGTCTGGTGATCCGCACCTCTTCACAATGCCGCGACTGGATGCGCCAACACGGCGTTAATTTTCAACCTCCTCTTTCCGGCGCTTTACACGTAGCGCGAACCAACGCCTTTTTTATGGGGGGCGGGAAAGCCCTCGTGAATGCCTATTATCGCAGCGCAGAAAAGTTAGGCGTGCAAATCCGCTATAACACACCAGTGCAGGCGCTTGAACTGCATAACGGTGAGTTTGTGGCAGCGCTGGCAGGCGAAGAGCGCATAACCGCTAAGTCCTGCGTGCTTGCCGCTGGCGGATTTGAGTCAAACCGCGAATGGCTGCGCGAAGCCTGGGGAGAGAACGCCCGCGGCGAGTGGCCTGCGGATAACTTCCTGATTCGCGGCACGCGCTTTAATCAGGGCGTACTGCTTAAATTTATGATGGATGCCGGGGCGGACATCATCGGCGACCCCTCCCAGTCACACTGCGTCGCCATTGATGCCAGAGCGCCATTATATGACGGCGGGATTTGCACCCGCGTGGACTGCGTTTCACTCGGCATAGTAGTCAACCGTGACGCAGAACGTTTTTATGATGAAGGCGAAGATTTCTGGCCCAAACGCTACGCCATTTGGGGACGCCTGGTCGCCCAACAGCCAGGACAGATTGGCTATTCCATTATCGACAGTAAAGCCATCGGCCACTTTATGCCACCGGTATTCCCCGGCGCACAGGCGAATACGCTGGCGGAGTTGGCGCATCAGTTGGGGCTGGATACCGAACGCTTTACCCACACCGTGACGGCGTACAACAACGCCTGCCAGCCAGGTCAGTTCGACCATACCGTCCTGGACAACTGCGCGACGAAGAAGTTATCCCCCGCGAAAACACACTGGGCGCGACCGCTGGACCAGCCACCTTACTACGGCTATGCCCTGCGGCCAGGGATCACCTTCACCTATCTTGGGTTAAAAGTGAACGAACGCGCTGCCGTGCACTTTGCCGGGCAGCCAAGCCGCAACCTGTTCGTCGCCGGAGAGATGATGGCGGGCAACGTGTTGGGCAAGGGTTACACCGCTGGCGTGGGCATGTCGATCGGGACAACCTTTGGCCGCATTGCCGGAAAAGAAGCCGCGCTGGCAGCACGTAAGGAGGCACGTCATGAAGCAGCTTGAGAAACTGATCATCGAAGCACAAATTATCACCGAGCCGGAAGCAGAAGTTGAACGTGTGATGCAGGTCTGTAACGCCTGCCGCTATTGTGAAGGTTTTTGCGCCGTGTTCCCGGCAATGACTCAGCGCCTGGAATTCGGTAAAGCGGATATCAATTATCTGGCTAACTTGTGCCATAACTGCGGCGCCTGCCTGCACGCGTGTCAGTATGCCCCACCCCATGAATTTGCCATCAACGTACCGAAGGCGATGGCGGAAGTGCGGCTCGAAACCTATCAGCACTACGCGCAACCCGCCGCCTTTGGCGCGCTTTATCGTCGCGCAGGCATCACTGTGACGCTGACGCTGGTTTTCGGTCTGATCCTGTTTTTACTCCTCGCCATGAGTTTAAAGGGCTCGTTATTCCATCCTCCGCTGGCCGGGGATTTTTATCAGATTTTCCCGCATAACCTGCTCGCATGGATGTTTGGTTCGGTATTTATTCTGGCGATAGGTCTGCTGATGGCGGGCGTTCTGCGCTTCTGGCGCGAAATCTCTCCGGGTGTGCCGCGTTCCGCTGAAATTGCTGAAGCCTCACACAATGCGCTGACGCTGAAGTATCTCGATGGTGGGCATGGCAAAGGTTGTAACGAAGCAGATGATGCATTCACCCTGATGCGCCGCCGTTTCCATCACTTCACCTTCTACGGTTTTATGCTCTGCTTTGCCGCCACCGTGGTGGCAACGGGCTATCACTACTTTGCAGGTATAGAAGCGCCCTATCCGTTCTTCAGCGTTCCGGTAATGCTGGGCACGTTGGGCGGCATTGGCCTGGTTGTCGGCCCGGCTGGCTTGCTATGGCTCAATTTTAAGCGCTCACCGCTGCATGGCGACGCACGGCAAAAACCGATGGATCGCGGTTTTATTTTGCTGCTGCTCCTGACCAGTCTGACCGGTTTAGCGCTGCTGGCGGGAAGAAACACCTCCTGGATGGCTATTTTGCTCGCCATTCACCTCGGCGTGGTCATGGCGCTCTTTCTGACCATTCCTTATGGAAAATTTGCCCACGGATTTTACCGCTGCGCAGCCTTACTCAAGTGGGCGATTGAGAAACGGCGCGGCAAACAGGCGGGGGTCACAGGCGACTAACCCGCAAACTCTTACCTCTATAAATATTATGATAAGACAGTGGAGCAAACCCAATGACACAACAACCATCGCGCGCCGGAACTTTCGGCGCAATACTGCGGGTAACCAGCGGTAATTTCCTCGAACAGTTTGACTTTTTTCTGTTCGGTTTTTACGCCGCCTATATCGCAAAGACCTTCTTTCCTGCAGAGAGTGAATTTGCCGGGCTAATGTTAACTTTCGCCGTGTTTGGTTCAGGTTTCTTAATGCGGCCTGTTGGCGCAATTGTGCTGGGTGCTTACATCGACAGAATTGGTCGCCGTAAAGGACTGATGGTGACGCTGGCGATTATGGGCTGCGGTACCCTGCTGATTGCCCTGGTACCCGGTTATCACAGTATTGGTCTGCTGGCCCCTGTCCTGGTATTACTCGGCCGATTATTACAGGGCTTTTCTGCAGGGGTGGAACTGGGCGGCGTCTCGGTTTATCTTTCTGAAATCGCCACCCCTGGCAATAAAGGCTTCTACACCAGCTGGCAGTCCGCCAGTCAACAGGTCGCCATTGTGGTGGCGGCTCTGATTGGTTACGGCCTGAACGCCACCCTGGGACACGATGAGATCTCTGAATGGGGCTGGCGTATTCCATTCTTTATTGGTTGCATGATTATTCCTTTGATCTTCGTGCTCCGCCGCTCGCTTCAGGAAACAGACGCCTTTTTACAACGTACACACCGTCCCGACACCAGGGAAATTTTTACTACTATCCTCAAAAACTGGCGTCTCATCGCTGCGGGTACGCTGCTGGTGGCGATGACCACAACGACGTTCTACTTTATTACCGTCTACACACCGACCTACGGTAGGGCTGTACTTCACCTGAGCGCTCGCGACAGCCTGATCGTCACCATGCTGGTCGGTATTTCTAATTTTATCTGGCTGCCGATTGGCGGGGCGATTTCTGACCGAATTGGTCGTCGTCCGGTGTTGATGGGGATTACCATCCTTGCACTGATCACCACCTGGCCGGTTATGCACTGGCTCACCGCCGCGCCAGATTTCACGCGCATGACGCTGGTTCTGCTTTGGTTCTCGTTCTTTTTTGGTATGTACAACGGGGCAATGGTCGCCGCACTCACTGAGGTGATGCCTGTCTATGTGCGTACGGTGGGTTTTTCACTGGCATTCAGTCTTGCCACGGCGATTTTTGGCGGCCTTACGCCAGTCATATCCACAGCGCTGGTCCAGCTAACCGGGGATAAAAGCTCACCGGGGTGGTGGCTGATGTGTGCGGCACTTTGCGGGCTCGCCGCCACGGCAATGCTGTTTGTCCGGCTGAGTCGTAATTATCAACCGGTGGAATATAAACCCTGAAATGCAAACGGGCGGAAAACTCTCCGCCCGTTGTCTGTTTCATTTTTCGATTTACTGCGCAGTATTCTTGCTACGAATTTCCTGCCAGACCTTGTCGCAATCAGCATTAACGGACTGACCATTACCTGTGCGCGTAGCCTGGATGCATTGCTGATAATCCAGTACGCGTACGCTTTCTTCATTGGCAAACTGCTGATGCTGCTTTTCTTTCTTCAGCACATTCAACACGCTTTGGCAGGCTTCGATTTTCTCCGGCGATCCTTGCGCGGTAGTAATGCACGCGCTGTAGGCTTCTTTCAGACGACTGTCTTCTTTTGGTGCCGGGGATTGCGCGCAAGCCACCAGCCCGGATGCCATAACAGCGATGAGTATCAGTTTTTTCATAGCACTTTCCTCAACGATGCGGCAGGCGCCCGGCCTGCCGCTGTTGGCATTAGAAGATGGTGAACGGAGCAATAACGATGAATTTCACGTCGCGCTCATCCTGGAAGATGTTGCCGTAACCACCGCCCCAGCTCGGAATGTCTGAATGGTTGTCGTACTGGGTGAAGTGCAGTTTAAACATGGTGCCCTTCGCACGCCCCTCTTGCAGGGTATAGACCGCATCCAGGCTGTAAGAAGATTCTTCGATAGTCCGGTTTTTGTCGTAGTACGCATCCGGATTGATCTGCCAGGTTGATGGCTTGGCATCCCATGCGTAAACGTAGGACGCGCCCACTGCCCAGCCCGGCAAATTCCAGTTCTTCAGGTCATACATTGCGCCGAAGAAGACAGCCTTTTCGCCGTTGGCGTTGAAGTCGGAACGGTTATCCCACCAGATATCCAGGCGACCGTTTGATGAGGCGTAGGTCGGGGTCATACGCTGCAGGAAGTACCCCTGCTGCCCGTCCGCTTTAACCCAGGTCCCTTCCAGACGCAGGTCAACCACTTCCGCCACTTTGTAGCCAAAGGTCAGCGCCTGCAGCCAGGCCGTACCGTCATAAATATCGTTCACGGTGCGATCATCAACTTTGTCGCGCGCGCCGTAGAACTGATAGCTGGTGGTAAACGGGTTACCGCCTAAATCGAATTTATAGCTGGCTTTTGCGAAGTACTGATCGACGTAGCCTTCAGACTGACCAAATGCGGCTTCCAGCAACAGGTTATTTTTAAAGTCATATTTCGCGCCGATTGAGTGCAGATAATCTACGCTGGTCTTCTTATCAGCCTGATAGAATTTATCGACTTCAGTGTGCCATGGTGCTTTATATTCGTTGGCCCACATATAGGAGAAGCTCAGTGCACCAGCATCACCATAGTCGAAGTTGGCTCCGGCTTCAGCACCCTGATAGGTACCTGGCATAAAGCTCCAGTGCGGAGCCAACAGAGTCTGTCCGGTTGGTTGAATGTAACCGGCGCGCGCCCAGGTTGGGCCGAATTTAAATTTGGCTGCTGCTTTATAAAGGCTAATTCCGCTCTTATCGCCGGAGTAATCTTCATCATAGCCTTTATTTTTTGACGAGAATGCAATTTCGTTTGGATGGCCGCTTTCGCTACTTTCGTTCATTTCAATAGCGGTAAATGCTGCGATATCAATACCAAACATATCAGCCGCATAACCGGACTGGAAGTCGAGGTTAGCGTTCCAGGTGGAGTGAGAAAGGTTGGTTTTGTATTTGTCGTGATCGGTCACATCTTTACGGTCACGCTCACGCTGCCAGTAATAGATGCCGCCGGTTAAGGTTGAGTCATCAATAAATCCCTCGGCGTGTACCTGGGGAGCGACAACGAAACCCGACATTGCTGTGATACCGGCGATAGCCAGCGCCAGCGTACTACGTTTGCCACTAAACGTACGCATATGTTAATCCTCTTTGACGTATAACCCTTCGTTTTTCAAGCTGCATCGGTGTTGGCTTTACTCGGCCTTTGGCCTCGCCCCTTCGGGGACAGCGCACGCGCTGCGTCTCCGCCTTGATACAACTCGAAATCCATTGGGTATAAAATGCTGCCGACAAAAGCGGACAGCGAAAAAACAAAAATTAAAAAAGTAGCGCTGAGAAAACCTCAGTGACTACAATGAATAGACTATTTTTCGCGACGCGAATTATCAATCTCTTTCTGTAACGAGTATGTAATAGTATGAGCAACCGCACATATTTTCTTGTTTTCTGTTACATTTTGCTTTGGGAGTAAAAAAAGTCACAAAAACAAGAAAAAACACTTTATATACATATAGATATCTTCAATTTTATTATTATATATATAATTCAACCCTTAATAATTGTCTTTGCATTCGCAAAACAAATTAATTCTCGAACGTCATTAATTCGCTCTGCAAACAGAACGTTCGAGCTCCTGAATTCACTCTCCGTCGTTGATGTGACCGTCCTCGGATTTTCCACACAAATACACTCACTTTATAAGGTTTTTATTGACAGCTACCGGGTGTCCCATTATTCAAAGATGCAGGTTATACGTATAAGTTGATAAATAAATGACAAAACGCATCACACAGAAAGACGTCGCGGCCCTGGCTGGCGTTTCACAGGCGGTGGTATCCGTGGTACTCACCAAAGGAAATCACACCTACCCACAGGAGACAGTGATCCGGGTTGAGCAAGCGGCTAATCAGCTGGGATATATACCGAACCGTTTTGCACAAGCGCTGAAAACCAATAAAACCATGTCGATCGCCTGCATCGTGCCGGATATCGCCAACCCTTTTTATGCCTCGCTCGTCCGTGGTGTCCAGTCGGTGACGGATAGGTATCACTACGATGCGATCGTGGCCAGCACCGATGGATTACGGGAAAGAGAGCTGCATTTTTTGCGCTGGTCAGCGCAGGGGCGGGTCGACGCCGTGGTAGGGACATTTTTTAACGTCGGGATGAAAGATTTTGCCCCGTATCTTCAGGCAGGGATCCCGATTGCACGTATTGAAGCCAGGATGAAAAAAAGCGGCCCGCTACCGCTGCATAATGTTTATATCGACAACGCCGCTGCCGCGCGCAGCGCCGTCGAATATCTGCTGGCACAGGGGCACCAAAATATCACGATGATCGCCAGCGCTGGCGGTCCTGAGCCTGCCAGAGTGGAAGGATATCGCCAGGCGATGACCCAGGCCGGCCGCCTTCCGCGCATCAAAATTCTGCCAGGTTTTAACGAACAGAGCGGCTATCAGATCGCGATGCAGCTGATTAATGACGGCACGCTCCCGGATGCGATTTTCGCCGCCAACGATTTAATGGCTATCGGCGTGATGCGTGCCGCAAGGGAGAAAGGCATCACGATCCCGGAGCAGCTTGCGGTGATGGGGTTCGATGATATTCCCGCCGCCGGGCTGGTGACCCCTTCCCTGACCACTATCGCCCAGTACCCGGAGCAGCTTGGGCAAAAAGCGGCCGCCCTCCTCCTGACACAAACCGATATCACCGCGCCGCTCCAGGGCAGCACCACAGAAATGCCCTGGGGCCTGGTAAAAAGAGAATCCGCCTGAACGGCTGATAAAAAACCACACAAGGATCAAACAGATGGAATTGCCTTCAGATTATGAGTCGCGCGTTTATGCAGGGGTGTTAGGGAAATTAATCGGCGTCTACCTTGGCCGCCCTTTCGAAGGGTGGACCTACGAAAAAATTATGCAGGAGCTGGGGCCGATCCAGTATTACGTCCACGAAAAATTTAACCGTCCGCTGGTTGTCACCGACGATGATGTCGCCGGAACCTTTACCTTTATCCGCGCACTGGAAGATTATGCCCTGCCGCCGGATCTGAGCGCGGAACAGATGGGGCACTGCTGGCTTAATTACATCATTGATAAGCGCACCATTCTCTGGTGGGGCGGCAACGGTAATTCGACGGAACACACCGCCTGGCTGAATCTCAAAAAAGGCATTCCGGCTCCGCTAAGCGGAGCCATTGCGACCAACGGGAAAACGATTGCCGAACAGATTGGCGCACAAATCTTTATTGATAGCTGGGCGCTTGTCGCACCGGGACAACCCCGTCTGGCGGCAGAACTTGCCAAAAATGCCGCCAGCGTGAGCCATGACGGTGAAGCGGTGTATGCCGCTATGCTCTGGGCGGCGATGGAATCACAGGCCTTTATCTGCCAGGAGATCGAACAGCTTATTGACGTTGGACTATCCGTGATCCCGGCAGAGTCGCAAATAGCCCAGCTGGTTGGCGATATCCGTCGCTGGCGACGGGAAGATAACGACTGGCAGACGACCCGCCAGCGAATCGACGACAACTATGGCTATCACAAATATCCCAGCAATTGCCACATCATTCCTAATCATGCGCTGATGATTATGGCGATCCTTTACGCGCCGGACGACTTCCAGCAGGCCCAGTGCATTGTCAATACGTCAGGATGGGACACCGACTGCAATGCGGGGAATGTCGGCTGTCTGTCCGGCATTATGCTGGGACTCCAGGGTATTGACGCAGGCCCGGACTGGCGCGGGCCGCTGGCGGACAGAATGCTGATCTCCTCAGCCGACGGGGGGTTCTCCATAAACAACGCCGTGCGGATCACCGATTACCTGGTCGGGCTGGGACACCAGATTGCCGGTCTGCCGCGCCCTGAAGCCAAAAAATCCGGCGCGCAGTACCATTTCTCACTACCGGGCAGCGTGCAGGGTTTCCGCTGGCTTAATGAAGAAAATGCGGCCGCGGTTGAGGTTAAGAATGAGGCACACCTGGGGCGGCAGATGTTGAGTCTGCACTATCGCCATCTTGCGCCCGGACTTCACGCCAGCGTGACCACGCAAACCTTTACCCCGCCTGAAATCGTGGAAATGCGCAGCTACGATTTAATGGCTACCCCACTTATCTACCCAGGCCAGCGTCTTCAGGCCACCCTAATTGCGCCACCGGATAACACATCCGCGTTAAACGTGCGGCTCTGCTACCGGGTTTATGATGACAACAATCAGCTGACGCCCCAGTACGGCGACGCGCAGAGTATAGCCCCGGGTGAATCGCTAACGCTGGCGTTGGATCTCCCGGACTGCCAGGGCCAACCAATCGGCGAGATTGGCGTAACAATCAGCACCGATGCCCGCGTTGCCCGCGGTCGCCTGCTCATCGACAGTATGCGCTGGGACGGCGCACCTGAGCTGACCCTGCGTAAACCCACAGGGGAAAATAATTTCTGGTGGCGAGCCTGGGTAAACGGCGTGGATCTCTTTTCACGCCACTATCCCACCAGCTTTCGCATCTCCAAAGAGTACGACGAGGGATTGATTATTCACGGAACGCGGCAGTGGGATAACTACCGCGTTCAGAGTGACATTACGCTGCATTCAGGGGAGTACGGCGGTCTGGCTTTTCGGGTGCAGGGGATGAGGCGCTATTACGCCGCGCGCATCCTGCGCGACGGAAAATTACAGATCGTCCGCGTGCGCGACACCAGCACCAAAGTTCTGGCAGAAGCGGCTTTGTCCGACGTGTACGAGCGCCCTGTGTCGTTCGATATCAGCGTCAACGGGCAGATTATCTCCGCGACCGTTGACGGTAAAACGCTGCGCGTGGAGGACGCTGAACGCGAAGCCTTGATGGATGGCGGGATCGGTTTACTGATTTGTGCGGGTGCGCTGTCGACGGACGCTATCCATATCAGCGCCAGTTGTTAATCAACGGAAATGGACGACAACAAGGGATTAAAAATGAACATATCAAAAACAATGCTGGCGCTGATGACCGCCGTTTTGCTTTCAGGCTGTGAGGATAAACCGCAGCAGGTGAGCATCGAATTTATGCACTCCGCCGTTGAGCAGGAGCGCCAGACTGTCATTGCCGGGATCATTAACCGCTTTCAGCAAGAGAATCCGGATATTATTGTGAAGCAGGTTCCCGTAGAAGAGGATGCCTATAATACCAAAATCATTACCCTTGCCCGCTCAGGATCACTGCCGGAAGTCGTCGAGGTCAGCCATGACTATGCCAAAGTCATGGATAAAGAGCAGCTTATCGACCACAAAGCGGTGAAAACGCTGATCGACAGGCAAGGCGAAAGCGCCTTCTACGACGGCGTGCTGCGTATTGTTCGTACCGAAGACGGAACGGCCTATACCGGCGTGCCGATCAGCGCCTGGCTACAGGGAGTCTGGTATCGGAAATCGGTACTGGCTAAAGCAGGAATCGACGAACCCAAAAACTGGACGCAGCTGCTGGAAGCGGCACGCAGGCTGACCGACAGCACCAGTAAAAAATATGGCATCGCGCTGCCGACGGCTGAAAGCGTCATGAGCGAACAAACCTTCTCCCAGTTCGCACTTTCAAACGGTGCCAATGTGTTCAACGCAAACGGCGACATCACGGTTAACTCAGCGGAAATGCAGGCCTCGCTGAACTATTATCGCGAACTGGCCCGCTATACCATGCCTGGCTCGAACAACGTAACAGAGATCAAAGACGCCTTTATGAACGGCACCGCGCCGATGGCGGTCTATTCGACCTACATCCTGCCAGCGATTTATCAGGATGGTTCACTGGCGGATTTAGGCTTTGTCGTGCCGAGCGAAAAATCACCTGCCGTATTTGGCGTTATCACATCATTAACGCTCACAGCCGGTCAGACTGAGGCAGAAACGAAAGCCGCCGAAAAATTTGTCAGCTTTATGGGACAGGCGCAGAACGCGGCTGACTGGGTATTGATGTCGCCGGGGGCGATGCTGCCAGTAACGAAGGCCGCCGCGCAAAACGTCAGCTGGAAGGACAACCCTGCCGTCAAAGTCTTTGGAACTCTCCCTGAACAGCTGATTGCCCAGTACCCGAATATGCAGGTCTTTGGATCGGTCGGCGAGAAGAACTTTACGCGGATGGGGGATATTACCGGCTCCATGATCCTCAGTGAAATGGTCAATCAGGCGACGGTGGGTAAGCAGGAGACATCGGTGGTGCTGGAACGCAGCCAGCAGCGGGTTCAGGCGTTAATGCGGCATAAGTAAAACAGAAAAATCCGCCTCAAACGTCGCGTTGGCGGCGTTTGAGGCAGTGTGACAGCAATTACTCGCCGACTTTAGCCCACGTATCGCGCAGACCTACAGTGCGGTTAAATACCAGCTTGTCAGCCGTTGCATAGCGGCTGTCCAGGCAGAAATAGCCTTCACGCTCAAACTGGAACGCTTTACCTGCAATCGCAGCCTGCAGTGACGGCTCACCGTAGCCCTGCTTAATGACCAGCGATTCCGGGTTGATAACGGACAGGAAGTCTTCCGCCGCACCTGGGTTTGGCACGCTAAACAGACGATCGTACAAACGGATTTCAATCGGCAGCGCATGGGACGCGCTCACCCAGTGAATAACACCTTTTACTTTACGACCATCAGCCGGATCTTTGCTCAGGGTGTCGGCATCGTAGGTGCAGAAAATGGTGGTGATATTCCCTTCTGCATCTTTCTCTACACGTTCAGCCTTGATCACGTAAGCATTGCGCAGACGTACTTCTTTGCCCATCACCAGACGCTTGTACTGCTTGTTCGCTTCTTCGCGGAAGTCTGCGCGATCGATCCAAATTTCACCGCTAAACGGCACTTCACGGCTGCCCATTTCCGGTTTGTTCGGATGGTTAGGCATGGTAACCAGCTCGCTTTCGCCCTGCGGGTAGTTTTCGATAACCAGTTTCACCGGATCGATAACTGCCATCGCGCGCGGGGCGTTTTCGTTCAGATCTTCGCGAATGCAGGACTCCAGAGAAGCAATCTCAATGGTGTTATCCTGCTTGGTCACGCCAATGCGTTTGCAGAACTCACGAATAGCGGCAGCAGTATAACCACGACGACGCAGGCCAGAAATCGTCGGCATACGCGGATCGTCCCAGCCTTCAACGTGCTTGTCGGTCACCAGCAGGTTCAGCTTACGCTTGGACATCACGGTGTATTCCAGATTCAGGCGCGAGAATTCGTACTGGCGCGGGTGAACCGGAATGGTGATGTTGTCCAGCACCCAGTCGTACAAACGACGGTTATCCTGGAACTCCAGCGTACACAGTGAATGCGTAATGCCTTCCAGCGCATCGCTGATGCAGTGGGTAAAATCGTACATCGGGTAGATGCACCACTTGTTGCCGGTCTGGTGGTGTTCGGCGAACTTAATACGGTACAGCACCGGATCACGCATCACGATAAACGGCGAAGCCATATCGATTTTCGCGCGCAGGCAGGCTTTACCTTCTTCAAAACCACCGGTACGCATTTTTTCGAACAGTGCCAGGTTCTCTTCGACGCTACGATCGCGGAACGGGCTGTTTTTACCCGGCTGCGTCAGAGTGCCGCGGTATTCGCGGATCTCCTCCGCTGACAGTTCATCAACGTACGCCAGGCCTTTATTAATAAGTTCAACCGCATAGGCGTGAAGCTGATCGAAGTAATCCGAAGAGTAGCGAATATCGCCAGTCCAGTGGAAACCTAACCATTCAACGTCGTTTTTAATCGACTCAACGTACTCGATATCTTCTTTAACCGGGTTCGTATCATCAAAACGCAGGTTGCACTGGCCCTGGTAATCTTGCGCAATGCCAAAGTTCAGACAAATGGATTTCGCGTGGCCAATGTGCAGATAGCCATTTGGCTCCGGCGGAAAACGTGTATGGATAGTGGTGTGCTTACCACTGGCCAGATCTTCATCGATGATCTGACGAATAAAGTTACTCGGGCGGGCTTCAGCCTCACTCATCGTGGATTCCTCAAAGCGTAAACAACGTATAACGGAACATGATCTTATAAGCGACGTCAGGAGACAACTATTAGTTGCACAAAAAAGGTGTTTCAACAGGATATATGAGGGTATTTGCTGCAAAAAAAAGCGGCGGAGGAATATCCCCCGCCGCTTAAGGCACTTAACTCACTTTACTCAGGAGCAGTTATTTACCTTTAATCTCATACAGTGGTGTTTGACCAGCAACCACATGACCTTCGGCTTTAATGACCAGAGCACCGAAATCATCGCTGTTGCTGCACACAACCGGGCTAATCATGGAACGTGCGTTAGCGTTCAGGAACTCCAGATCCATTTCCAGAATCGGTTGACCTGCAGTCACTTCCGCACCTTCTTCAACCAGACGCTTAAAGCCTTTACCTTCCAGCGCTACTGTATCGATACCCATGTGGACCACGATTTCCGCGCCTTTAACGGTTTCCAGACAGAACGCATGGTTAGTGTTGAAGATTTTCACGATGGTGCCGGCAGCCGGAGCAACCACGATTTTATCCGTTGGCTTCACCGCCACGCCGTCGCCTACAGCTTTGCTGGCGAAGGCTTCATCAGGCACCTGCTCCAGCGCAACCACGTCACCGGTAATCGGAGAAACTAAAGTTTCAACGGTTACAGCGTTCGCTACAGCTTGCGGTTTAGCAACTGGAGCCGCTGCTGCTGGCGCACTTTCACCAGACGCTGCAGCCACCGGGCCACGCGCGACAACTTTCTTCATTTCGTCGCCGATAGATTCGGCCTTCGCACCCACGATGACCTGGATAGTTTGCTTGTTCAGCTTAACCACTCCAGATGCGCCTAAACGTTTACACATCGCATCATTTACGCGACCGGAGTCGGCAACGGTCAGACGCAGACGAGTGATACAGGCATCAATCGCTTTCAGGTTATCGGTACCGCCAACTGCTGCAATGTAGTTGGTTGCCAGTTGAGCCAGACCTTCTTCAGTGTTGCTGTTCGCTTCTTCAGTAACGATATCGTCTTCTTTATCTTCACGGCCCGGCGTTTTCAGGTTAAACATACGAATAACCGCGCTGAACAACACAAAGTAAATGACGAAGAACACCAGACCCATCACGACTAGCATCCAGACGTTCTGACTCGCCGCCGGCAGGTTGTACATCAACACGTAGTCGATAGCACCTGCGGAGAAGGAGAAGCCCGCGTGGATCCCCAGCAGTGTTGCAACGAACAGGCTGATACCCGTTAACAGTGCGTGCAGGAGGTACAGCAATGGCGCCAGGAACATGAACAGGAATTCCAGCGGCTCGGTAACACCGGTCAGGAACGCGGTGATCGCAACGGACAGCAGCATACCGCCAACCATCGGACGACGTGCTTTCGGAGCGGCGAAGTACATTGCCAGCGCCGCACCCGGCAGACCAAACATCATGATCGGGAAGAAGCCAGACATAAACATACCCGCAGTGCCGTCACCCGCGTAGAAGCGGTTGATGTCACCGTGGAATACGGTACCTGCAGCGTTAGTGAATTCACCAATCTGGAACCAGGCGATGGTGTTCAGCACCTGATGCAGACCGGTTGGGATCAGCAGACGGTTGATGAAACCAAAGATACCGGAACCCAGCGCGCCAGCGCCCACGATCCACTCACCTCCCGCATGGATGGCGTTCTGCACCGGCGGCCACACGTAGCCGAAGATAGCAGCCAGCACCAGACAGAAGAAGCCAGTGGCGATCGGCACGAAGCGTTTGCCGCCAAAGAAGCTCAGGAAGTCAGGTAGTTTGATACCAGACCAACGGTTATATACCGCACCGCCGACCAGACCAGTGATGATACCTGCCAGCACGCCCATGTTGATGGCCGGGTTAATGGTAACCATTGCTTTGGTCAATATGAAATAACCGACCGCACCCGCCAGCGCTGCAGCACCCGCGCTGTCTTTTGACCAGCTGGAAGCCACACCGATAGCGAAAATTAACGCCAGGTTATCAAAGATGGCCCCACCCGCTTGCGCGATGAAGGGTACGTTAAGTAAATCTGGTTGGCCGAATCGCAGCAGCAGTGCCGCGACTGGCAGCACAGCGATGGGGAGCTGTAACGCCCTACCCAGCCGCTGGAAAAAACCTAAAATATTCATTTTATTCCCCCTACGAGACCCCGATTAGGCTTCTTTGAAGCCATATTTTTATTGTGCGACCATTCCTGACAGCAAGATTCTGGAACAACAATATTAACCATTCATCTACATTCAGAGTGTGTGAAAATTTAATTCGTATCGCAAATTAAATGCGTGTTTTTTGTGATTCCAGTCACCAAATATCGTTATTAACCCTCCCTTCCACTGGCTAACTACGAAAACTTATTTTATCATTCAAAAAATCGAAACGGATTGATCCTTACCGATGCAAAACCAGGTTACGCTTAATACTGCACAGAGACTCAATCCGCCAATTGCTTACATTTACTTTTGAGGTGAAGAATGAGACTGATCCCCCTGAATACCGCTGAACAAGTCGGCAAATGGGCTGCTCGCCATATCGTTAACCGTATTAACGCGTTCAAACCAACGGCTGATCGTCCGTTCGTTTTGGGCCTGCCGACTGGCGGTACTCCGCTGACAGCCTACAAAGCATTGGTTGAAATGCACAAAGCGGGCCAGGTAAGCTTCAAGCATGTTGTGACGTTCAATATGGACGAATATGTTGGCCTGCCGAAAGAGCATCCGGAAAGCTACCATAGCTTCATGCATCGCAACTTCTTTGATCACGTTGATATTCCAGCAGAAAACATCAACCTCCTCAATGGTAACGCACCGGATATTGATGCAGAATGCCGTCAGTATGAAGAGAAAATCCGTTCTTACGGTAAAATCCACCTGTTTATGGGCGGCGTAGGCAACGATGGTCACATCGCGTTCAACGAACCAGCCTCTTCTTTGGCTTCCCGTACCCGCATCAAAACGCTGACTCACGACACGCGTGTTGCGAACTCACGCTTCTTTGACGGCGACGTAAGCCAGGTGCCTAAATATGCGCTGACCGTTGGCGTGGGCACCCTGCTGGATGCCGAAGAAGTGATGATCCTGGTACTGGGCCACCAGAAAGCGCAGGCGCTGCAAGCCGCCGTTGAAGGCAACGTTAACCATATGTGGACCATCAGCTGTCTGCAGCTGCATCCGAAAGCCGTTGTGGTCTGCGATGAGCCTTCCACCATGGAACTGAAAGTGAAGACGCTGAAATACTTTAACGAGTTAGAAGCGGAAAATATTAAAGGTCTGTAATTGATGTCTCCGCCCTGTCGATAAGTTGCAGGGCGGCATTTTTTGAAATCGGGGGTCGGAATGTATGCTTTAACCCAGGGCCGGATTTTTACCGGTCACGAAATTCTTGATGACCATGCGATTGTTGTCGCCAATGGCCTGATTGACAGCGTTTGCCCACTGGCTGAGTTACCGTCAGGAATTGAACAGCGCTCACTGAATGGGGCCATTGTTTCCCCCGGTTTTATCGATGTACAGCTAAACGGCTGCGGCGGCGTACAGTTTAACGATACGGCAGAAGCCGTGACTGTTGAAACGCTGGAAATCATGCAGAAAGCCAATGAAAAATCTGGCTGCACCAGCTACCTGCCAACGCTTATCACCACCAGCGATGACCTGATGAAACAAGGCGTTCGCGTCATGCGTGAATACCTGGCGAAACACCCGAATCAGGCACTAGGGCTTCATCTGGAAGGTCCGTGGCTGAATCTGGTGAAAAAAGGCACCCATAATCCGGGATTTGTCCGTCAACCGGACGCTGCGCTGGTTGATTTCCTGTGCAATAATGCCGATGTGATCACCAAAGTAACGCTGGCGCCAGAAATGGTCCCGGTAGAGGTCATTACCAAACTGGTGAATGCGGGTATTGTGGTTTCTGCGGGTCACTCAAATGCAACGGTAAAAGAAGCAAAAATCGGGTTCCGCGCAGGCATCACCTTTGCGACGCATCTGTTTAACGCGATGCCGTACATTACCGGCCGCGAACCTGGTCTGGCGGGCGCTATTCTTGATGAAGCCGATATCTACTGCGGCATCATCGCCGATGGCCTCCACGTTGATTACGTTAACATTCGTAATGCCAAACGCCTGAAAGGCGACAAGCTGTGCTTGGTCACCGACGCAACCGCACCAGCAGGTGCAAACATTGAACAGTTCATTTTCGCTGGTAAAACAATATACTACCGTAATGGATTGTGCGTTGATGAGAACGGTACACTGAGCGGCTCATCATTAACCATGATTGAAGGCGTACGCAATCTGGTCGAACATGCGAATATCGCTCTCGACGAAGTCTTACGTATGGCAACGCTCTACCCTGCTCGCGCCATTGGCGTCGACAAACAACTCGGCAGCATCGCGCCAGGCAAAGTAGCCAACCTGACTGCGTTCACGCACGACTTTAAAATTATCAAGACCATCGTTAATGGCAACGAGGTCGTTACTGAGTAAGAGAAAGAATGACACCAGGCGGACAAGCTCAAATAGGTAATGTTGATCTCGTAAAACAGCTTAACAGCGCGGCGGTTTATCGCCTGATTGACCAGCATGGGCCAATCTCGCGAATTCAAATTGCCGAGCAAAGCCAGCTTGCCCCCGCCAGCGTAACGAAAATTACGCGTCAATTGATTGAACGCGGGCTAATCAAAGAAGTCGATCAGCAGGCCTCCACCGGGGGCCGCCGCGCTATCTCTATCGTCACCGAAACCCGCAATTTCCACGCGATTGGCGTACGCCTGGGCCGCCACGATACTACGCTCACGCTCTATGATATGAGCAGTAAAGTGGTCGCTGAAGAGCATTATCCCCTCCCGGAGCGCACCCAGGAAACGCTGGAGTATGCGCTGCTCAACACCATTGCCACCTTTATTGAGAACTGCCAGCGGAAAATCCGCGAGCTGGTTGCGATTTCCGTCATTCTGCCAGGCCTTGTTGATCCTGAAAGCGGCGTCATCCGCTATATGCCGCACATTCAGGTCGAAAACTGGGGGCTGGTCGAAGCACTCGAAAAACGCTTTAAGGTCACCTGCTTTGTCGGTCACGATATTCGCAGTCTGGCGCTGGCCGAGCACTATTTCGGGGCAAGCCAGGATTGCGAGGACTCCATTTTGGTGCGTGTTCACCGCGGAACCGGGGCGGGAATCATCTCCAATGGCCGAATTTTTATTGGTCGCAATGGCAACGTGGGTGAGATTGGCCATATTCAGGTAGAGCCGCTGGGTGAGCGCTGTCACTGCGGTAATTTCGGCTGTCTGGAAACAATTGCCGCTAATGCCTCTATTGAACACCGCGTGCAGAACTTATTGAAACAGGGTTATCCAAGCCGACTCACGCTGGATGATTGCGGCATTAAAGCCATCTGTAAGGCGGCTAATAAAGGCGATAACCTGGCATCAGAAGTCATTGAGCACGTTGGTCGTCACCTGGGTAAAACCATCGCCATCGCCATCAACCTGTTTAACCCACAAAAAATCGTCATTGCGGGCGAAATTACCGAGGCTGATAAAGTGCTGCTGCCTGCTATAGAAAGCTGTATCAACACGCAGGCGTTGAAAGCGTTTCGCCACAATTTACCGGTGGTTCGTTCCACGCTGGATCACCGTTCAGCTATTGGCGCCTTTGCGCTGGTGAAGCGTGCGATGCTCAACGGTACATTGCTGCAACGTTTGCTGGAAAGCTAATACCAAGCTGCATCTGCTCACCCCAGTCACTTACTTCAGTAAGCTTCCGGGGTTCTCAGACTTGCCGCCTTGATGCAACTCGAATGATTTAGTGTATTTTGTGTATAGTAATGCCTTCTTTTTTTGATGTCGGATTGTCCATGGCCATTAAGAATGTAATTTGTGATATCGACGGCGTGCTGATGCACGACAATGTTGCCGTACCGGGTGCGGCAGAATTTCTGACTGGGATCCTGGAAAAAGGCCTGCCGTTAGTTTTGCTGACTAACTATCCTTCACAGACCGGGCAGGATTTGGCAAACCGCTTCGCCACCGCGGGTGTGAATGTCCCTGATAGCGTCTTTTATACTTCCGCCATGGCTACCGCTGATTTTCTTCGCCGCCAGGAAGGGAAAAAGGCCTACGTGGTAGGTGAAGGTGCGTTAATTCACGAGCTGTATAAAGCCGGGTTTACTATTACTGACGTGAACCCCGATTTTGTGATTGTTGGCGAGACGCGATCCTATAACTGGGACATGATGCATAAAGCAGCATATTTTGTGGCCAACGGCGCGCGTTTCATCGCCACAAACCCGGATACTCACGGACGCGGCTTTTATCCCGCCTGTGGTGCGCTGTGCGCCGGTATCGAAAAAATCTCTGGCCGCAAGCCGTTTTATGTGGGCAAACCCAGCCCGTGGATTATTCGCGCGGCGCTCAACAAAATGCAGGCGCATTCGGAAGAGACCGTTATCGTTGGCGACAACCTGCGTACCGATATTCTGGCGGGCTTCCAGGCGGGTCTCGAGACCATCCTGGTATTGTCTGGCGTTTCGACGCTCGACGACATTGACAGCATGCCGTTCAGACCAAGCTGGATTTACCCGTCCGTTGCAGAAATTGATGTGATTTGATGCGTAAGCCGGATAAGACGCCCCCGCGTCATATCCGGCCAGAAGAAGTTCTTCCATTTAATAAAACCGCCATAAAATTATCGATTCATTAATAAACCCGTCTATTCTGTAATCTTTTTTCACCAATCCACAATGACCATTGCGTTTTTTATTTTCTGACCCGTAATTCACTTGCGCCCTCTCCAGCTTTGCGGCATTTTCTTTATCAAGCAAACATAAAAAGCATCACGCAACAGGTTAACGGAGAAGGTTATGTGTTCTATTTTTGGCGTATTCGATATTAAAACTGACGCAGTTGAACTGCGTAAAAAAGCCCTGGAATTGTCTCGTCTGATGCGCCATCGCGGCCCGGACTGGTCGGGTATTTACGCCAGTGATAACGCCATTCTGGCGCACGAACGTCTGTCCATCGTCGACGTCAACGCCGGTGCTCAGCCGCTGTACAACGTGAAGAAAACGCATATCCTGGCGGTTAACGGTGAAATTTATAACCATCAGGCGCTGCGCGCTGAATACGGCGATCGCTATCAGTTCCAGACCGGTTCCGACTGCGAAGTTATCCTTGCGCTGTATCAGGAAAAAGGCCCAGAGTTTCTGGATGACCTGCAAGGCATGTTTGCTTTTGCTCTGTACGACAGCGAGCAGGACGCTTACCTGATCGGTCGCGATCATATCGGGATCATCCCGCTGTATATGGGTTACGACGAACACGGTAACTTCTACGTTGCGTCTGAAATGAAAGCCCTGGTTCCCGTGTGTCGCACGATCAAAGAATTCCCGGCCGGTAGCTATTTATGGAGTAAAGACGGCGAAATTCGTCAGTACTATCAGCGCGACTGGTTTGAATACGATGCGGTAAAAGACAACGTTACCGATAAAAACGAGTTGCGTCAGGCACTGGAAGATGCAGTGAAAAGCCACCTGATGTCAGATGTTCCTTATGGTGTATTGCTGTCCGGCGGTCTGGATTCATCCGTCATTTCCGCAATCACCAAAAAATACGCCGCGCGTCGTGTTGAAGATCAGGAGCGTAGCGAAGCCTGGTGGCCGCAGTTGCACTCCTTCGCCGTAGGCCTGGAAGGCGCACCGGACCTGAAAGCCGCGCAAGAGGTGGCGAACCATCTGGGTACTGTACACCATGAGATCCACTTCACCGTGCAGGAAGGTTTGGATGCTATCCGCGACGTGATTTATCACATCGAAACTTACGATGTTACGACGATTCGCGCCTCGACCCCGATGTACTTAATGTCGCGTAAAATTAAAGCGATGGGCATTAAAATGGTGCTGTCGGGCGAAGGTTCTGACGAAGTATTTGGCGGCTATCTCTATTTCCACAAAGCACCAGATGCAAAAGAGCTGCACGAAGAGACCGTGCGTAAGCTGCAGGCGCTGCATATGTTCGACTGTGCCCGTGCCAACAAAGCTATGTCGGCCTGGGGAGTGGAAGCTCGCGTGCCCTTCCTGGATAAGAAATTCCTTGATGTGGCGATGCGCATCAACCCGCAGGACAAAATGTGCGGCAACGGCAAAATGGAAAAACATGTTCTGCGTGAATGTTTTGAATCCTACCTGCCAGCAAGCGTTGCATGGCGCCAGAAAGAGCAGTTCTCCGATGGTGTCGGTTACAGTTGGATTGATACCCTGAAAGAGGTGGCCGCTGAGCAAGTTTCTGACCAACAACTGGAAACCGCCAGCTTCCGTTTCCCTTACAACACGCCATCATCTAAAGAAGCGTATTTGTACCGTGAGATTTTCGAAGAGCTGTTCCCGGTTGCGAGCGCTGCGGAATGTGTGCCTGGCGGGCCGTCTGTTGCCTGTTCTTCTGCCAAAGCAATCGAATGGGATGAGGCGTTTAAAACCATGAACGATCCTTCTGGTCGTGCGGTTGGCGTACATCAGTCCGCTTATAAATAAGTTAATCCTTAGAAAAGGGCCCTGCGGGGCTCTTTTTTATGTCTATTTTCTGTGCAAAAAAACAATTAATAACTAATAATTGCCGAATATTGCGTCATGCTGTTCGCAACCTAACCAAACAGTCACATTCCAGCTATTTTCAATGAAAAAGGGGTTGACGCTTCAAGGCTCAATACGCATAATGCGCCCCGCAACGCCGATAAGGTTACGCGAAAAAAAGATGGCTACGTAGCTCAGCTGGTTAGAGCACATCACTCATAATGATGGGGTCACAGGTTCGAATCCCGTCGTAGCCACCATCTTTTTTGCGGGAGTGGCGAAATTGGTAGACGCACCAGATTTAGGTTCTGGCGCCGCAAGGTGTGCGAGTTCAAGTCTCGCCTCCCGCACCATTCACCCGTAAGCGTTGCACGGATGGGGTATCGCCAAGCGGTAAGGCACCGGTTTTTGATACCGGCATTCCCTGGTTCGAATCCAGGTACCCCAGCCATTTTTTCTTCGATGTAGCGGTTCACCGCAACGGTCATTGGGGTATCGCCAAGCGGTAAGGCACCGGTTTTTGATACCGGCATTCCCTGGTTCGAATCCAGGTACCCCAGCCATCGAAGAATATGATAATATCTGGCTACGTAGCTCAGCTGGTTAGAGCACATCACTCATAATGATGGGGTCACAGGTTCGAATCCCGTCGTAGCCACCATATTAAGGACGTATCGACTCGTTCGGTAAATCCAAAAAATTGTTGGGGTATCGCCAAGCGGTAAGGCTCTGGTTTCTGATACCAGCATTCCGAGGTTCGAATCCTCGTACCCCAGCCAATTTCAAAAAGTCGTCCATTCTGTGGATGCGCCCGTTGGGGTATCGCCAAGCGGTAAGGCTCTGGTTTCTGATACCAGCATTCCGAGGTTCGAATCCTCGTACCCCAGCCATATTAAAAAAGCTCGCTTCGGCGAGCTTTTTGCTTTTCTGCATTTATTATCTGATGGCACTACGCTTACCAGGCCTACAACGTTCTCTGTAGGCCTGTCTGAATTACAATCCTAACGCGTACTTGAGTGCCTGGCGTTTCAGCACGCCGGCGCGCTCTGCGGCCATTAGCCCAAGATTACGCATGATACGCAGCGGCTGCAGGTTGTTGCTAAATCCTGCGTAGAACAGATCCATGCCGCTTTGCATGATGAAATTGTCAGTCATGCGACGGTTCTGATAGCGCTTCAGCACCGGCTGACTTGCCCAGGACTCACCGTAGCTGCGCGCATTCACCAGCACGTCAATCAGCGCATCCACATCACGGAACCCCAAATTAACGCCCTGCCCCGCCAGCGGATGAATGGTATGCGCGGCGTCACCCACCAGCGCCAGTCCTGGCTGCACATATTGCAGCGCGTGACGGCGCGTTAGCGGGAATGCCCCCGCTGCCACAGGCGTAACGTTACCGAGTCGCGATGGGAAATGTTTGGCGATCTCCGCCTGCAGTTGCGACATATTCAAACCTTGCAACTGACGGATACGCGCCGGTGAGTCGTACCACACCAGCGAGGCCCAGTTATCAAACAGCGGTAAAAATGCGCGCGGACCGTCAGGGGTGAATTGCTGCCAGGTGCTGTCTCCCGGAGAATTCTCGCATTGTACGGTTATCAACATACAGGACTGCGCATATTGCCAGGCATGGATACCAATCCCGGCCATTTTCCGCACCTGAGAATTTGCGCCATCGGCGCCGATGACCAGCTTCGCGCTGATTTTTTCGCCACCAGCCAGCTCAAGCTCATGCCGATCGTTATGTTGATGCAGAGAGATCAGCGACGCAGGCACGCGCAGCGTGACTTTGGGGTGAACGTCCAGAGCCTGCCAGAGCGCCTGTTGCAGGACTGTGTTTTCCACCATATAGCCCAGCAAGGGCAGCTTAAGCTCGGCGGCATCAAACATCACATGGGCATTTTCCCATTCCCACGTTTCCAGACGACGGTAAGGGTGGCTGCGCATCCCCTGAACCGTATCCCAGACGCCCAGCCCTTTTAGCAACGACACGGAGGCGGAGCTGATAGCCGAAATTCTGACATCTGGCTGTCCGTCAGCCACAAACGGCGCGGGAACGGCATGTTCAATGACCGTTACCGTAAATCCATGCTGCGCCAGTCCTAGCGCCAGCGCGCCGCCGACCATCCCCCCACCGACAATGGCAATTTCCGTTGGTTGATTTGTCATGGTCAATTATCCTGTTACATGTATTGTGTAAGTTTACAGGATTTTTTACCCCTTGAGGCTGACATCCGTCATACTGGTCACAACCGCGCCAAAGCAGTACACT
Organism: Citrobacter braakii; assembly: GCF_002075345.1. Lineage (GTDB taxonomy): Bacteria > Pseudomonadota > Gammaproteobacteria > Enterobacterales > Enterobacteriaceae > Citrobacter > Citrobacter braakii. The sequence continues at coordinate 289,846 of NZ_NAEW01000003.1, read as the reverse complement.
ATGCGCCCTGCATTTCAGCCACAATTTCGCAAGAGCAAGTCGATGACCAAAAAACTCCATATTAAAACCTGGGGCTGTCAGATGAACGAATACGATTCATCGAAGATGGCCGATCTGCTGGATGCCACCCATGGGTATCAACTGACCGACGTGGCCGAAGAAGCGGATGTGCTGCTGCTGAATACCTGCTCTATCCGTGAGAAGGCTCAGGAAAAAGTCTTCCATCAGTTGGGCCGCTGGAAGCTGTTAAAAGAGAAAAACCCCAAGCTGATCATCGGTGTCGGTGGCTGTGTTGCGTCTCAGGAAGGCGACCATATTCGCCAACGCGCGCACTATGTCGATATTATTTTTGGGCCGCAAACCCTGCATCGTCTGCCGGAAATGATTAACAAAGTGCGTGGAAGTACCACCCGTAGCCCGGTGGTTGATATCAGTTTCCCGGAGATCGAAAAATTCGACCGCCTACCGGAACCGCGTGCTGAAGGTCCAAGCGCTTTCGTGTCAATCATGGAAGGTTGTAATAAATATTGTACTTACTGCGTGGTGCCATACACCCGCGGTGAGGAAGTAAGCCGTCCGGCGGACGATATCCTGTTTGAAATCGCCCAGCTTGCGGCGCAAGGCGTGCGTGAAGTGAACCTGCTGGGACAAAACGTGAACGCCTGGCGCGGTGAGAACTACGACGGCACGATCGGATCTTTTGCCGATCTGCTGCGGCTGGTCGCGGCGATCGATGGCATTGACCGTATCCGCTTCACCACCAGCCATCCGATCGAATTCACCGATGATATCATTGAAGTGTATCGTGACACGCCAGAACTGGTGAGCTTCCTGCACCTGCCGGTACAGAGCGGTTCAGATCGCGTACTGAACCTGATGGGACGCACCCATACCGCGCTGGAATATAAAGCGATCATCCGCAAACTGCGCGCAGCGCGTCCGGATATCCAGATTAGCTCCGACTTCATCGTTGGCTTCCCAGGCGAAACCACGCAGGATTTCGAGCAGACCATGAAGTTGATTGCAGACGTCAATTTTGACATGAGCTACAGCTTTATCTTCTCTGCGCGTCCAGGCACCCCTGCCGCCGATATGGTTGACGACGTGCCGGAAGAAGAGAAAAAACAGCGCCTGTATATTCTGCAAGAGCGTATTAACCAGCAAGCTATGGCCTGGAGCCGTCGCATGGTCGGCACGACCCAGCGCATTCTGGTTGAAGGCACATCGCGTAAAAGCATCATGGAACTGTCTGGCCGTACCGAAAATAACCGAGTGGTGAACTTTGAAGGCAACCCGGAGATGGTCGGTAAGTTCGTGGATGTAGAAATTACCGATGTCTGGACGAACTCCCTGCGCGGTAAAGTGGTGCGCACCGAAGACGAAATGGGTCTGCGCATCGCTGAATCCCCTGAGTCGGTTATTGCGCGTACCCGCAAAGAAAACGATCTGGGCGTCGGTATTTATCAGCCTTAATCTTCAATGCCCGATGGCGCTACGCTTATCGGGCTTACTCTTCTGGGCTCGCTGCCCCGGCGGGCCTTGTAATCTACCTCATCATCCCCATATTTATCGCAATGCTTGCGCCTTTCCCCCATGGCGTGAATAATTTCCTTAGATGCCGGTAAATGTTCAGCGTCCGGCAAGACATGCAAAAGAGGAACAGTTTGAACATAGACACTCGTGAAATCACCCTTGAACCCGCAGACAATGCCCGCCTGTTGAGCCTTTGCGGCCCATTTGATGACAACATCAAGCAGCTGGAACGTCGCCTCGGCATCGAAATTAACCGCCGTGATAACCACTTTAAGCTGACCGGTCGCCCAATTTGCGTCACCGCGGCGGCAGATATTTTACGTAGCCTGTACGTCGATACTGCCCCAATGCGTGGTCAGACGCAGGACATTGAGCCTGAACAAATTCATCTGGCAATTAAAGAAGCGCGAGTGCTTGAGCAAAGCGCAGACAGCGTGCCGGAATTTGGCAAAGCGGTGAACATCAAAACCAAGCGCGGGGTAATTAAGCCGCGTACGCCGAACCAGGCACAATACATTGCGAATATCCTCGACCACGACATCACCTTTGGCGTTGGCCCTGCGGGTACGGGTAAAACGTATCTTGCGGTTGCCGCTGCGGTCGATGCGCTTGAGCGTCAGGAGATCCGTCGAATCCTGCTGACCCGTCCGGCAGTGGAAGCGGGCGAAAAACTCGGCTTCCTGCCGGGTGACCTCAGCCAGAAAGTCGATCCCTACTTACGACCGCTGTATGACGCACTGTTCGAAATGCTCGGGTTTGAGAAGGTCGAAAAGCTGATTGAGCGTAACGTCATTGAAGTTGCGCCGCTGGCCTACATGCGCGGTCGTACGTTAAACGATGCGTTCATCATTCTTGATGAGAGCCAGAACACCACCATCGAACAGATGAAAATGTTCCTGACCCGTATCGGCTTTAACTCCAAAGCAGTTATCACCGGCGATATCACCCAGATTGACCTGCCGCGAAGCACCAAATCCGGTCTGCGTCATGCCATTGAAGTACTGGCTGAAGTCGACGAAATTAGTTTTAATTTCTTCCATAGCGAAGACGTGGTTCGCCACCCGGTGGTCGCCCGTATCGTCACGGCGTATGAAGCCTGGGAAGAAGCAGAACAGAAACGCAAAGCCGAGCTGGCTGCAGAACGCAAGCGCGAAGCTCAGGAGCAGGAACAAAAATGAGTCAGGTTATTCTCGATTTACAGCTGGCATGTGAAGACGAATCTGGTTTACCAACAGAAAGTCAGTTTCAGGGTTGGCTGGATGCGGTGATCCCACAGTTTCAGGAAGAGTCTGAAGTTACCATTCGTCTGGTCGATGACGCGGAAAGCCACGAGCTGAACCTGACCTATCGCGGGAAAGATAAATCAACCAACGTACTCTCTTTCCCGTTTGAAGCCCCGCCGGGCATTGAAATGCCGCTGCTGGGCGATTTGATCATCTGCCGTCAGGTAGTCGAGAAAGAAGCGCAGGAACAAGGCAAACCGCTTGAGGCCCACTGGGCGCACATGGTGGTGCACGGTAGCCTGCATTTACTCGGTTACGACCATATCGAAGACGATGAAGCGGAAGAGATGGAATCCCTAGAAACAGAGATTATGCTTGCTCTGGGCTATGAGGATCCGTACATTGCCGAGAAAGAATAAGCATTTCGAAATCTTGTAAGCCTGATAAGGCGCAGCCGCCATCAGGTATTGCGCCTTATCCGGCTTACCTGGTTTGAAGTACGATAAAGAGACATGCCGTCAACAGCTGAATATACGCATGACGAGCTTTGTATTAACTAACATGAGAACCCATACGACGCCATGAGCGACGACAATTCACACAGTAGTGACACCTTAAACAGCAAAAAGGGATTTTTCTCCCTGTTACTGAGCCAACTTTTCCACGGTGAACCAAAAAACCGCGACGAACTGTTGGAGCTGATCCGTGATTCCGGGCAAAACGACCTTATCGATGAAGATACGCGCGATATGCTCGAAGGGGTGATGGATATTGCGGACCAACGCGTGCGCGACATCATGATCCCTCGCTCTCAGATGATTACCCTGAAACGCAACCAGACCCTGGACGAATGTCTCGATGTCATTATCGAGTCTGCCCACTCGCGTTTCCCGGTGATCAGCGAAGACAAAGATCACATTGAAGGGATTCTGATGGCCAAAGATCTGCTGCCGTTTATGCGCAGCGATGCCGAAGCCTTCAGCATGGAGAAAGTGTTACGCCAGGCGGTTGTCGTACCTGAAAGCAAGCGAGTTGACCGCATGCTGAAAGAGTTCCGCTCCCAGCGTTATCATATGGCTATCGTCATCGACGAATTCGGCGGTGTCTCAGGTCTGGTGACCATTGAGGACATCCTTGAACTGATCGTGGGTGAAATTGAAGATGAGTACGACGAAGAAGACGATATCGATTTCCGTCAGCTTAGTCGCCACACCTGGACCATTCGCGCTCTGGCGCCGATCGAAGACTTCAACGACGCTTTCGGTACCCATTTTAGCGACGAAGAAGTAGATACCATCGGCGGGCTGGTCATGCAGGCCTTTGGTCATCTGCCCGCGCGCGGGGAGACTATCGACATTGATGGTTACCAGTTCAAAGTGGCAATGGCCGACAGCCGTCGTATTATTCAGGTTCATGTCAGAATTCCGGACGACTCACCCCAGCCCAAACTGGACGAATAAACCCGAAACTGGATCTAAGACTACATGGCATTTGCCCCATTAATTGAACGCCAGCGCATTCGCCTGCTGCTGGCGTTATTATTCGGTGCCTGCGGGACGCTGGCTTTCTCTCCGTATGACATCTGGCCCGCTGCGATCGTTTCACTGATGGGCTTGCAGGCTCTTACCTTCAATCGCCGCCCGCTCCAGTCTGCCGCAATCGGCTACTTCTGGGGATTGGGGCTGTTTGGCTCCGGCATCAACTGGGTTTACGTCAGCATCGCGCAGTTTGGCGGTATGCCGGGCCCCATTAATGTGTTCCTCGTGGTTCTGCTTGCCGCATACCTTTCCCTCTACACCGGCCTGTTTGCCGGCGTGTTGGCGCGTCTGTGGCCGAAAACCACCTGGGTACGCGTGGCGATTGCCGCGCCGATCGTCTGGCAAATAACCGAATTCCTGCGCGGCTGGGTACTGACCGGCTTCCCGTGGCTACAGTTCGGCTACAGTCAGATCGACGGTCCGTTAAAAGGGCTGGCTCCGGTGATGGGCGTTGAGGCGATTAACTTCCTGCTGATGGTGGTTAGTGGCCTGCTGGCGCTGGCGCTGGTGACGCGTAACTGGAAGCCGCTGATTGCCGCGCTAGTGCTCTTTGCTCTGCCCTTTCCGCTGCGCTATATCCAGTGGTACGCGCTTGAGCCGGAAAAAACCACTCAGGTCTCGATGGTGCAAGGTGACATTCCGCAGTCGCTCAAATGGGATGAAGGTCAGTTACTCAACACCCTGAAGATTTATCTCGACGCCACCCAGCCTGAGATGGGCAAATCACAGCTGATCATCTGGCCAGAATCCGCTATTCCGGACCTGGAAATTAATCAGCAGCGTTTTCTGGGCATGATGGATGACCTGCTGAGATCGAAAAACAGCACGCTGATTACCGGTATCGTTGACGCACGTCTGAACAAGCAGAATCGTTACGACACCTACAACACCATCATCACGCTGGGTAAAGACAGCCCGTACAGTTACGACTCCAGCAACCGCTACAACAAAAACCATCTGGTACCGTTTGGCGAGTTCGTCCCGCTGGAATCGATCCTGCGCCCGTTAGCGCCGTTCTTTGACCTGCCAATGTCGTCTTTCAGCCGTGGGCCTTATGTGCAGCCACAGCTGCATGCGCACGGCTTTAAGCTGACGGCTGCCATCTGCTATGAAATCATTCTTGGCGAACAGGTACGGGATAATTTCCGCCCGGATACGGACTACCTGCTGACGATTTCCAACGATGCCTGGTTTGGTAAATCCATCGGCCCGTGGCAGCACTTCCAGATGGCGCGTATGCGTTCCCTCGAGCTGGCGCGCCCTCTGCTGCGTAGCACCAACAACGGTATTACGGCGGTGATTGGTCCACAGGGTGAGATTCAGGCGATGATCCCGCAGTTTACCCGCCAGGTCCTGACCACCAGCGTGACGCCAACGACGGGCTTAACCCCTTATGCACGTACCGGTAACTGGCCGCTCTGGCTGCTTACCGCGCTGTTTGGCTTTGGTGCGGTAGTAATGAGCCTGCGCCAGCGTCGTAAGTAACCTTCCTTTCCCGGCCGGATAACGTTTCGCTTATCCGGCCCACAAAACATTTCCCGCTCCCCATTCTGGCACGTCTATTGCTTTGTTCTACAAGACAAATGCAGTTTTGGCTGAATGTGCAACCTGGTCGCACCAACGTTGAGCGCCGGTAGCACCTGAAAAGTGCAACAAGATATTTTTGCCCCCAAATGGTGCGGCGCACCTCGCAAAAATAAACAATAAAACAGCAAATTCTTTACATTCATCCAAACTAAATGTTAACAAACATATACAAGACTGCACGTTTTAGTAGCAAACAATAACAACATCACATGGGTATCAATGCGTCCCTGGCGCAGACGATAAAGGAGTTGGATATGCAATTACGTAAGCTCGCCACTGCCATGCTGGTCATGGGAATGTCCGCCGGTCTGGCGCACGCAGAAGACGCAGCACCAGCGGCAGGCAGCACGCTGGACAAGATCGCCAAAAACGGCGTGATTGTGGTCGGCCACCGTGAATCATCGGTACCGTTTTCTTACTACGATAACCAGCAAAAAGTGGTCGGTTATTCACAGGATTACTCCAACGCGATCGTTGAAGCCGTGAAGAAAAAACTGAACAAGCCTGACCTGCAGGTGAAGCTGATCCCGATTACTTCACAAAACCGTATCCCGCTGCTGCAAAACGGCACCTTCGACTTTGAATGTGGCTCCACCACCAACAACGTCGAGCGCCAAAAACAAGCGGCTTTCTCTGACACCATTTTCGTTGTTGGTACTCGTCTGCTGGCGAAAAAAGGCGGCGACGTCAAAGATTTCGCCGATCTGAAAGGTAAAGCCGTAGTCGTGACTTCGGGTACCACCTCAGAGGTGCTGCTGCACAAGCTGAATGAAGAGCAAAAAATGGATATGCGCATCATCAGCGCGAAAGACCACGGTGACTCTTTCCGTACTCTGGAAAGCGGCCGCGCCGTTGCCTTTATGATGGATGACGCCCTGCTGGCTGGCGAGCGCGCGAAGGCGAAGAAACCAGACAACTGGGAGATCGTCGGCAAGCCACAGTCTCAGGAAGCTTACGGCTGCATGCTGCGTAAAGATGACCCTCAGTTCAAAAAGCTGATGGATGACACTATCGCCAAGGCGCAGACCTCAGGCGAAGCTGAGAAATGGTTTGATAAGTGGTTTAAAAATCCAATTCCACCGAAGAACCTGAACATGAATTTCGAACTGTCAGACGAGATGAAAGCCCTGTTCAAAGAACCGAATGATAAAGCGCTTAACTAATTAATTAGAAGAGTACACAAAACCTTTCAAGTTATATCGAGGCGGCAACTGAGCGAATTCCCGGGCGCTTACATGAGTAAGTAACCGGGATGAATAAAGGCAGCCAACAACGAGATATCTTGAAGGATGAAGTGTAATCAGGGAGGCTTCCCCTCCCTCTCGATTGCTACTCAGCACGGACAGACTATAAGTCTGATGGTCGTTCCCCATCAGGCCTGAAAACCGCAAAACGCTGAATAACAATCTTCGGGGGTAGCGCTGCTACCCTTTTTTTTCTGGAGTAGATTTATGTCTATAGACTGGAACTGGGGTATTTTTTTACAACAAGCCCCGTTCGGCAACACCACCTATCTCGGCTGGCTCTGGAGTGGTTTCCAGGTCACTGTCGCGTTATCTATCACCGCCTGGGTTATCGCTTTCCTCATCGGCTCTTTATTCGGCATCTTACGTACCGTACCAAATCGTTTCCTTTCCGGGATCGGAACGCTGTACGTCGAGCTGTTTCGTAACGTTCCGCTCATTGTCCAGTTTTTTACCTGGTATCTGGTCATTCCTGAACTGCTGCCGGAAAACATCGGGATGTGGTTTAAGTCAGAACTGGATCCCAACATTCAGTTCTTCCTCTCATCCATGCTTTGTCTGGGGCTGTTTACCGCTGCGCGCGTCTGCGAACAGGTTCGTGCCGCTATTCAGTCTCTGCCTCGCGGGCAGAAAAATGCCGCGCTGGCGATGGGGCTGACGTTGCCGCAGGCCTACCGCTATGTTCTGCTGCCAAACGCTTACCGCGTGATTGTTCCGCCAATGACCTCGGAGATGATGAACCTGGTAAAGAACTCCGCGATCGCCTCCACTATCGGCTTGGTCGATATGGCTGCGCAAGCGGGTAAACTACTGGATTACTCCGCCCACGCATGGGAATCGTTTACGGCCATCACTCTGGCCTTCGTACTGATTAACGCCGTCATCATGCTGGTGATGAATCTCGTCGAACGCAAAATCCGCCTGCCTGGCAATTTGGGAGGCAAATAATGTACGAATTTGACTGGAGTTCTATCGTCCCTTCCCTGCCGTATCTGCTGGATGGGCTGATCATCACGCTGAAAATCACCGTCACGGCAGTCGTCATTGGTATCGTCTGGGGGACCATCCTTGCGGTAATGCGTCTGTCCAGCTTCGCGCCAATTGCCTGGTTTGCGAAGGGCTACGTCAACGTATTCCGCTCCATTCCGCTGGTGATGGTGCTGCTGTGGTTCTACCTGATTGTGCCCGGCTTCCTGCAAAACGTGCTGGGTCTGTCGCCAAAAACCGATATTCGCCTGATCTCAGCGATGGTCGCATTTTCGATGTTTGAAGCCGCGTACTATTCCGAGATTATCCGCGCCGGTATCCAGAGTATTTCTCGCGGGCAGTCTAGCGCCGCGCTGGCGCTGGGGATGACCCATTGGCAGTCGATGAAGCTCATCATTCTGCCGCAGGCATTCCGCGCGATGGTGCCGCTGCTGCTTACCCAAGGCATCGTACTCTTCCAGGATACCTCGCTGGTCTATGTATTGAGTCTGGCAGACTTCTTCCGTACCGCCTCCACCATTGGTGAGCGTGACGGCACGCAGGTTGAAATGATCCTGTTTGCTGGCGCCGTTTATTTCGTATTCAGTCTGAGCGCATCGTTGTTGGTCAGCTATTTGAAGAAAAGGACAGTTTAATGATTACCCTGAAAAATGTTTCTAAATGGTATGGTCACTTTCAGGTGCTGACCGACTGCTCCACGGAAGTGAAAAAAGGTGAAGTGGTGGTGGTCTGCGGCCCGTCAGGTTCAGGTAAATCAACGCTTATCAAAACGGTGAACGGGCTGGAGCCGGTACAACAGGGCGTCATCACCGTTGATGGTACCGTGGTGAATGATAAAAAGACCGATCTGGCCAAACTGCGCTCTCGCGTTGGCATGGTGTTCCAGCACTTTGAACTGTTCCCGCATCTGTCGATTATTGAGAACCTGACTCTGGCGCAGGTAAAAGTGCTTAAACGCGATAAAAAGCCGGCCCGCGACAAAGCGCAAAAGTTACTGGAACGCGTTGGTCTGTCAGCGCATGCCGAGAAGTTTCCAGCTCAGCTCTCCGGGGGCCAGCAACAGCGTGTCGCCATCGCTCGGGCGCTGTGCATGGATCCTATCGCTATGCTGTTTGACGAACCGACGTCAGCACTCGACCCAGAAATGATCAACGAAGTACTGGACGTCATGGTTGAACTGGCCAATGAAGGGATGACCATGATGGTGGTTACCCACGAAATGGGCTTTGCGCGTAAAGTGGCGAACCGGGTGATCTTCATGGATGAAGGGAAGATTGTTGAAGACTCACCGAAAGAAGAGTTCTTCGCTAATCCAAAATCAGACCGTGCCAAAGACTTCCTCGCGAAAATCCTGCACTAATTTTGCTGGCGCGCACCTCCATGTGCGCGCCACCTCACGATTTATCTCTTCACTTCTCGAAACAGGCACAGCCCAGCGTTAACCTTGTCACAAAGTCCCACTTACAAGGAGCAACAATGGCACTTCCTATCCTGTTTGATTGCGATCCAGGTCATGACGACGCTATCGCAATTGTTCTCGCCCTCGCTTCACCTGAACTGGATGTGAAAGCGATAACCTCCTCTGCCGGTAACCAGACCCCCGACAAAACGCTGCGTAACGTATTGCGTATGTTAACGTTGCTCAACCGCACGGATATCCCAGTGGCCGGTGGCGCAGTCAAACCGCTGATGCGCGACCTGATAATTGCCGATAACGTCCACGGTGAGAGCGGGCTTGATGGCCCGGCGCTGCCTGAACCCGCTTTTGCTCCACAGGACTGTACCGCCGTGGAATTGATGGCGAAAATCCTGCGTAACAGTCAGGAACCGGTGACGATTGTCTCCACCGGGCCACAAACTAACGTGGCATTGCTACTGAATAGCCATCCTGAACTGCACCCCAAAATCGCCCGTATCGTAATCATGGGTGGGGCAATGGGCCTCGGAAACTGGACGCCCGCCGCTGAGTTCAACATCTTCGTGGATCCAGAAGCCGCTGAGATCGTGTTCCAGTCGGGCATTCCGGTGGTGATGGCTGGACTGGATGTCACGCATAAAGCGCAAATACATCGTGAAGATACCGAACGGTTCCGCGCTATCGGCAATCCCATTTCGACAATCGTTGCTGAACTACTCGACTTCTTCTTTGAATATCACAAAGATGAAAAATGGGGATTCATTGGCGCGCCGCTGCACGATCCATGCACCATTGCCTGGCTGCTGAAACCTGAACTGTTTACCACCGTTGAACGCTGGGTTGGTGTGGAAACTCAGGGCAAATACACCCAGGGAATGACCGTGGTTGACTACTACTTCCTGAGCGGCAATAAGCCAAACGCCACCGTAATGGTGGACGTGGATCGCGAAGGTTTTGTCGATCTGCTGGCAGAACGGTTGAAGTTTTACGCCTAATGCGTAGGCCGGATAAGACGCAGCGCGTCGCATCCGGCAACATTATCACGGCTCAAACGGTCGACGCTGGAACTGATCGTGTCCGCATTTCGGGCATAGCGGCAGCACGTCAGGAGTGTACACCGCTAAATGGAAGTGGCACTTCTCGCAGACCAGATTGCCCAACCCGACCACCTCGCCGCTGTGATAAACCCCGTGATGGCTGAGGTCCTGGAACACTTCGCGCCATTCGAGCTGCGTTTTATCGGTAATATCGGCCAGTTCCTGCCAGATACTCTCTTTGATTACCCGCATAAAGACGCTGTCGGTCTCCTCATCGAGGCTTTCTTCATAGCTCAGAGCAAACTCTTCCAGATCGCGTCTGACGGCCCGGGTGAGCTCTTCCACCTCGGTGCGCGTTAACTCCCCGGTCTGCATAACGCGCTGACGCGCCTGTTCCACCAACGCATCAATATCGCGTTCGCCATTACGCAGGCGTTCACTCAGTGAAGCCACCAGTTCACGGTAATATTGAGCAACCTTGTTCATCGCTTCGCCTCCTGGGTCGTTAACTGTCTATAATAATAGACGTTATTTACGCTACGCTTTGCAAGACTGTCCACAGAGTGTGTAAATTCGTGCAAGAATTATCCTTACGGGAATTCAACGTTGAATGCGCGAAAGGCTGTTTTGGCGCGGGCGTTTGGGCTATGCTATGCGGATCTAAAACACCACATCTAGAGCTACGTTTGTAGCTGTATTGAAAACAGGACCACTGGCTGCCATGCAAGAGCAATACCGCCCGGAAGAGATAGAATCCAAAGTACAGCTTCACTGGGATGAGAAGCGCACATTTGAAGTTACCGAAGACGAGAGCAAAGAGAAGTATTACTGCCTGTCTATGCTTCCCTATCCTTCTGGTCGACTACACATGGGCCACGTCCGTAACTACACCATCGGTGACGTGATCGCTCGCTATCAGCGTATGCTGGGCAAAAACGTATTACAGCCAATCGGCTGGGATGCGTTCGGTCTGCCGGCGGAAGGTGCAGCGGTCAAAAACAATACCGCCCCCGCGCCTTGGACGTACGACAACATCGCTTACATGAAAAACCAGCTCAAAATGCTGGGTTTCGGTTACGACTGGAGCCGCGAGCTGGCGACCTGCACCCCGGAATACTACCGCTGGGAACAGAAGTTCTTCACCGAGCTGTACAAAAAAGGGCTGGTGTACAAGAAAACGTCTGCCGTTAACTGGTGCCCGAACGACCAGACCGTACTGGCGAACGAACAGGTTATCGACGGCTGCTGCTGGCGTTGCGACACCAAAGTTGAGCGTAAAGAGATCCCGCAGTGGTTCATCAAAATCACCGCTTACGCTGACGAACTGTTGCGCGATCTGGATAATCTGGATCACTGGCCTGACACCGTGAAAACGATGCAGCGCAACTGGATTGGCCGTTCTGAAGGCGTGGAAATCACCTTCGATGTGAACGATTACGACAACACGTTGACCGTCTACACCACACGCCCGGACACCTTTATGGGTGCGACCTACCTGGCCGTTGCTGCAGGTCATCCGCTGGCGCAGAAAGCCGCTGAAAATAACCCAGAACTGGCTGCCTTCATTGACGAATGCCGCAACACCAAGGTTGCTGAAGCCGAAATGGCGACCATGGAGAAGAAAGGCGTCGACACTGGTTTCAAAGCCGTTCACCCGCTGACTGGCGAAGAGATCCCGGTTTGGGCGGCAAACTTCGTGCTGATGGAATACGGTACAGGCGCAGTTATGGCCGTTCCGGGTCACGATCAGCGCGATTACGAATTTGCGACTAAATATGCCCTGACCATCAAGCCGGTAATTCTGACCGCTGAAGGCGCAGAGCCGGATCTGTCTGAACAAGCGCTGACCGAAAAAGGCGTGCTGTTTAACTCCGGTGAGTTTGACGGCCTCGACTTCGAAGCGGCCTTCAACGCTATTGCTGACAAGCTGGTAGCTAAAGGCGTGGGTGAGCGTAAAGTTAACTATCGTCTGCGTGACTGGGGTGTTTCCCGTCAGCGTTACTGGGGCGCGCCGATTCCGATGGTGACGCTGGAAGACGGTACCGTCCTGCCAACGCCAGAAGACCAACTGCCGGTTATTTTGCCGGAAGACGTAGTCATGGACGGCATTACCAGCCCAATCAAAGCCGATCCAGAGTGGGCGAAAACCACCGTTAACGGTATGCCTGCGCTGCGTGAAACTGACACCTTCGATACCTTTATGGAGTCGTCCTGGTACTACGCGCGCTACACCTGCCCGCAGTATCAGGAAGGTATGCTGGATTCCGACGCGGCGAACTACTGGCTGCCGGTTGATATCTACATTGGCGGTATTGAACACGCCATCATGCACCTGCTCTACTTCCGCTTCTTCCACAAACTGATGCGCGACGCAGGCATGGTCAACTCTGATGAACCAGCTAAACAGCTGCTGTGTCAGGGGATGGTTCTGGCCGATGCGTTCTACTACGTTGGTGCCAACGGCGAACGTAACTGGGTTTCTCCGGTTGATGCCATCGTTGAGCGTGACGAAAAAGGTCGCATCGTTAAGGCTAAGGACGCAGAAGGCCATGAACTGGTGTATACCGGCATGAGCAAGATGTCCAAGTCGAAAAATAACGGTATCGACCCGCAGGTCATGGTTGAACGCTACGGCGCCGACACCGTACGTCTGTTCATGATGTTCGCTTCTCCGGCTGATATGACGCTGGAATGGCAGGAGTCCGGCGTTGAAGGGGCGAACCGCTTCCTGAAACGTGTCTGGAAACTGGTTTACGAACATACGTCCCAGGGAGATGTTGCTGCCCTGAACGTTGATGTGTTGAGCGAAGATCAAAAAGCGCTGCGTCGCGACGTGCATAAAACCATTGCTAAAGTCACCGATGATATCGGTCGTCGTCAGACCTTTAACACCGCGATTGCGGCGATTATGGAGCTGATGAACAAGCTGGCGAAAGCACCGCAGGCAGATGAGCAGGACAGAGCCCTGATGCAGGAAGCATTGCTGGCTGTTGTACGCATGCTTAACCCGTTCACCCCACACGTTTGCTTCACCCTGTGGCAGGCGCTGAATGGCGAAGGCGATATCGACAACGCGCCGTGGCCGGTGGCGGACGAAGCAGCAATGGTTGAAGACTCAACGCTGGTTGTGGTTCAGGTAAACGGCAAAGTACGTGGCAAAATCACCGTTCCGGTAAACGCCACTGAAGAGCAGGTTCGTGAACGTGCTGGCCAGGAGCATCTGGTGGCAAAATATCTTGATGGCGTTACCGTACGTAAAGTGATTTATGTACCGGGTAAACTCCTCAATCTGGTCGTTGGCTAAGCGCGGGAGGAAGCGTGCGACTTCTGACAACATTGTTGTTATCGCTGGCGGTGCTTGTCACCGCCGGGTGTGGCTGGCATCTGCGTAGTACTACGCAGGTTCCACCCTCAATGAAAACCATGATCCTGAACTCTGGCGATCCGAACGGCCCGTTAAGCCGCGCGGTGCGTAATCAGCTGCGTCTGAACGGTGTTACGCTGCTTGAGGACGGTACCATGCGTAAAGATGTGACGTCCTTACGACTTGGCGCTGTGAGTCTCTCAAAGGATACGGCATCGGTATTCCAGAACGGTCAAACGGCTGAATACCAAATGGTAATGTCTGTAAGAGCTACTGTGCTAATTCCAGGTCATGATATTTACCCTATCAGCGCCAAAGTTTATCGTTCGTTCTTTGATAACTCTCAAGCAGCACTGGCGAAAGATAACGAGCAGGACATGATCATCAAAGAGATGTATGACAAAGCGGCTGAACAGTTAATTCGTAAGCTGCCAAGCGTACATCTGGCCGATACTCAGTCATCCAAGGCTGATGCTGAGCCTACGGTGAATAAAGCCGAGACGCCTGCGTCATCTCCGGCGCGTGTCTCCACCACGCTGGGTAACTGATGCTCAAGTTGTACCCTGAACAACTCCGCGCACAGCTCAATGAAGGGCTGCGCGCGGCGTATCTACTCTTAGGTAACGATCCTCTCTTATTGCAGGAAAGCCAGGATGCCATCCGTCAGGCTGCCGCAACACAAGGATTCGAAGAACACCACGCCTTCACTCTGGACAACAGCACCGACTGGGGAGAGATATTTTCACTCTGCCAGGCGATGAGCCTGTTTGCCAGCCGTCAAACCCTGCTTCTGCAGTTGCCTGAAAATGGCCCTAATGCCGCCATTAATGAACAGCTCGCGTCACTCGTCACTCTGTTACATGACGATCTGCTACTGATGGTTCGCGGCAACAAACTCACCAGGGCACAGGAAAACGCCGCATGGTATACGGGGCTTGCAAATAACGCGGTTCAGGTAAGCTGCCAGACGCCGGAACAAGCACAGCTTCCTCGCTGGGTTGCCGCCAGGGCGAAACTTAACAACCTGCAGCTGGATGACGCAGCCAATCAGCTTTTGTGCTATTGCTATGAAGGTAATTTGTTAGCACTGGCGCAAGCGCTGGAACGATTAGCGTTGCTTTGGCCTGACGGCAAGCTAACGCTGCCTCGCGTGGAGAAAGCGGTTAACGATGCCGCGCACTTTACCCCATTCCACTGGGTAGACGCGCTGCTGATGGGCAAAAGCAAACGCGCGCTGCACATTCTGCAGCAGCTACGCCTGGAAGGTAGCGAGCCGGTTATTTTGCTGCGTACGATACAGCGTGAGTTGCTGTTGCTGGTTAACTTAAAACGGCAGTCGGCCCATACGCCTTTGCGCACGTTGTTTGATAAACACCGGGTGTGGCAAAATCGCCGGGGTATGATGGGAGATGCGTTAAACCGGCTGAACCCGGCGCAACTGCGTCAGGCTGTTACGCTTTTAACGCGTACGGAAATTACGCTTAAACAAGACTATGGTCAGTCAGTGTGGGCGGAACTTGAGGGGCTTTCCCTTTTGCTCTGTCATAAATCGCTGGCCGATGTTTTTATTGATGGTTGATATGAAATCATTGCAGGCTCTGTTCGGTGGCACCTTTGATCCGGTGCATTACGGTCATCTTAAACCGGTTGAAATTCTGGCGAATCTGATTGGCCTTTCCCGGGTCATCATCATGCCCAATAACGTGCCGCCACATCGTGCGCAGCCCGAAGCGTCCGCTGAGCAACGTAAGCGTATGGTTGAACTGGCCATTGCTGATAAACCTCTGTTTTCCCTGGATGAACGCGAGCTGAAACGCGATACCGCCTCCTACACCGCGCAAACGCTAAAAGAGTGGCGCGAGGAGCAAGGCCCAAACGTGCCGTTAGCGTTTATCATTGGTCAGGATTCGCTGCTTACCTTCCCTTCCTGGCATGACTACCACACGATTCTGGGTAATACCCACCTCATCGTGTGCCGACGTCCGGGCTATCCACTCGAAATGGCGCAGGAAAAACACCAGCAATGGCTGGAGGATCATCTGACCCATTCAGCAGATGACCTGCACAACCTGCCTTGCGGGAAGATTTACCTGGCCGAAACGCCGTGGTTTAACATCTCCGCCACGCTCATCCGTGAGCGCCTGGAAAAGGGCGAGCCGTGCGACGACCTGATGCCAGACGCGGTGCTTGACTATATCAATCAACAGGGACTGTATCGCTAAGCGCCTTGCGTAAGGCCGTCAGCAGGCGGTTATTCTCTTCCTGGCTGCGAACGGCTACCCGATAATAGCGCGCATCCAGCCCCGGATAATTGGCGCAACTGCGAATCAAGACATGCTGTTTCAGCAACGCAAGTTGCAGATCAATATCCGCACGATCGCAGCGTAATAAACGATAATTTGCCCGGCCGGGATACGCCGTCAGGCCGGGCAGATCTTGCAGTTGTTGATCAAACCGCTCCCCCTCTTGTTCCAGCCATTTCCACGTCGCCCGCTGATACGCGCTATCGCGTAAGATAATCTCGCCTGCCAGGGCAGCAAACGCATTAATTGACCACGGCATTTGTTGGCTGCGCATCTGTGCAACCGCCTGTTCGTTACTGTTGACCAGATACCCCAGACGCAGTCCCGGGATCGCATAGAATTTGGTGAGCGAACGCAGCACCCAAATATGCGGGTTCTTGTGCAGTAACGGGATAAACCCCGACTCCTTGGCAATAAAATCGATAAACGCTTCATCAAGGATCAGGGCGATCCTCAGCGACTCGCAACTCGTGGCAATTTCACGCAGCAGGCGGGTTTCGGGCAACAACCCGGTGGGATTATTGGGCGTACAGAGAAACAGGCAGTCCAGCTCAGGCGTTAACGCATCGAGGATCGCATCGGTAAGCTGCCAGCCATCCTCTTCGCACAGCGCAAACTCATGGATCGTACAGTCTCCCCATTGCAGCGCCCGACGATATTCCGCAAACCCGGGCGTCACAATCATCGCGTGGCGTGGCTTCAGGCCATGCACCAGGGTAAAAATGGATTCGGTTTCACCGTTCCCGGCCAGGATCCACGAGGACGGAATTTGATGATGCTCCGCCAGCGCGGCATGCAGTTGCGCGTAATCGACATCCGGGTAACGCTCCGTGCAGTCCAGATTGTCGATAATCGCCCGTTTTAAACTTAATGGCATACCCAGCGGGTTAATATTCGCGCTAAAATCCAGCAACTGCTCAGGCAAGATGCCCAACAATTCGGCGGCTTCTCGGGTGTTACCGCCATGTGCGCTCTTCAATAAAGACATCGTGCCGCTCCACGTAAAAAAGGGTATTTTAGTGAAAAATCACTGCGCAATCAGGGCAAACATCATATTTTGTGCGAATAGCCTCACGAGGAAAACATGAGACTCTGGTTAGTACGTCATGGCGAAACCGAAGCCAATGTCGCTGGTTTATATAGCGGCCACGCCCCCACACCGCTAACGGAACGGGGGATCGCTCAGGCGCAAACGCTGGGTACGCTGTTACGCAATGTCCCTGTCGACAACGTTCTGTGCAGCGAACTGGAACGCGCCCGCCATACAACGCAGTTGATTCTGGCGGAACGTGAAGTTCCTGTGCGCAACATGCCTGAGCTTAATGAGATGTTTTTTGGTGACTGGGAAATGCGTCACCATCGCGATCTGGCGCGCGAAGACGCCGAAAATTACGCCGTGTGGTGTAACGACTGGCAGAATGCGACGCCCACCAATGGCGAAGGTTTTCAGGCGTTTTCCCAGCGAGTGGAACGTTTCATTGCCCAGCTTGCTGATTATAAAGCGTGCCAAAATCTGCTGGTGGTGAGTCATCAAGGCGTGCTGAGCGTGTTGATCGCCCGTCTGCTGTCCATGCCCGCTGCGGCAATGTGGCATTTCCGCGTCGAACAAGGCTGCTGGAGCGCAATTGATTTTTGTGACGATTTTGCGGTTCTGAAAGTGCTTAACAGCCGGGCCGTATGGCGCGACGGGGAGTGAAAGCGCTGTTTTTTATGCCGAAGGGCCTCTCTCCCATTGACACCCCATGACAGGCTGTTATTCTCCGCAGCCTGACTTTTCCCGCCCTTCAGAGCTTTGCAGAAATTGTTTTACAAAAATGGCGATGCATTCTGTGGCGTGGGGTGGGATGATAGCGCACTTCACAAGCGCATTCGGAGACATTTGTCCCGATATCGCCTCTGGTTCAGGTATACTAACAGACGTTTTTAACTCTTTTCACCCAGGGGGAACACTTGCAGGGTAAAGCACTCCAGGATTTTGTAATCGACAAAATTGATGACCTGAAAGGTCAAGACATCATCGCCTTAGACGTTCAGGGCAAATCCAGCATCACTGATTGCATGATTATCTGCACCGGTACATCCAGCCGTCACGTTATGTCTATTGCAGACCACGTGGTTCAGGAGTCCCGCACTGCTGGCCTGCTGCCGCTCGGCGTGGAAGGCGAGAATGTCGCTGACTGGATCGTCGTTGACCTCGGCGATGTGATTGTCCACGTGATGCAGGAAGAGAGTCGTCGCCTGTATGAACTGGAAAAACTCTGGAGTTAATGCGTGAAGCTGCAACTTGTCGCTGTGGGTACGAAAATGCCTGACTGGGTACAAACCGGATTTACCGAGTATCTCCGTCGGTTTCCGAAAGATATGCCCTTTGAGCTGATCGAAATCCCGGCAGGAAAGCGCGGCAAGAACGCGGACATCAAACGCATTCTCGACAAAGAGGGTGAGCAGATGCTGGCTGCCGCAGGCAAAAACCGCATCGTCACCCTTGATATCCCGGGTAAACCCTGGGACACGCCGCAACTGGCGACCGAACTGGAGCGCTGGAAACTGGACGGTCGTGACGTCAGCCTGTTAATTGGCGGGCCTGAAGGTCTCTCTCCTGCCTGTAAAGCCGCAGCGGAACAAAGCTGGTCACTCTCTGCATTAACCCTTCCACACCCTCTTGTTCGGGTTCTGGTTGCGGAGAGTCTGTACAGGGCGTGGAGCATTACCACCAACCATCCTTATCACCGTGAGTGATCATTGATTCTTGAGTAGATTAAGCAGCGGATGAAACTACAGAATTCTTTTCGCGACTATTCGGCTGAGTCCGCGCTGTTTGTGCGCCGGGCGCTGGTCGCTTTTTTGGGGATTTTGCTGCTAACCGGCGTGCTGATCGCCAACCTTTATAATCTGCAAATCGTTCGCTTCACTGATTATCAGACCCGTTCGAACGAAAACCGCATCAAACTGGTGCCTATCGCGCCGAGTCGCGGCATCATTTATGACCGCAACGGTATTCCTCTCGCCCTTAACCGCACCATTTATCAGATAGAAATGATGCCGGAAAAGGTAGACAACATTCAGGATACCCTCGACGCGCTGCGTAACGTCGTAGACCTGACGGACGACGATATTGCTGCCTTTAAAAAAGAGCGCGCCCGTTCACACCGTTTCACCTCAATTCCGGTAAAAACCAACCTGACTGAAGTTCAGGTCGCACGCTTTGCCGTGAATCAATATCGCTTTCCTGGGGTCGAAGTTAAAGGCTATAAACGCCGCTATTACCCATACGGCTCTGCGCTGACCCACGTAATTGGCTACGTATCGAAGATCAACGATAAAGACGTAGACCGCCTGGACAAAGACGGCAAACTGGCTAACTACGCGGCAACGCATGACATCGGCAAGCTGGGTATTGAACGTTATTATGAGGACGTGCTTCACGGCCAAACCGGGTATGAAGAAGTTGAAGTGAACAACCGCGGCCGCGTCATTCGCCAGCTGAAAGAAGTGGCGCCGCAGGCCGGGCACGATATCTATCTCACCCTTGATTTGAAACTCCAGCAGTATATTGAAACGCTGCTGGCGGGCAGTCGTGCCGCCGTGGTGGTTACCGACCCGCGTACCGGTGGCGTTCTGGCGCTGGTATCTATGCCGAGCTATGACCCGAATCTGTTCGTGGATGGTATCTCCAGTAAAGATTACTCCGGGTTGCTCAATGACCCGAACACCCCCTTGGTTAACCGCGCCACACAGGGTGTTTACCCCCCTGCTTCGACGGTTAAACCTTACGTTGCGGTTTCTGCGTTAAGCGCAGGCGTCATCACCCGCAATACCGGCCTGTTCGATCCGGGCTGGTGGCAGCTACCGGGCTCTGAAAAACGTTACCGCGACTGGAAAAAGTGGGGGCACGGCCATCTGAACATCACCCGCTCACTGGAAGAGTCCGCGGATACGTTTTTCTATCAAATCGCCTATGATATGGGGATTGACCGGCTTTCCGAGTGGATGAGCAAATTTGGCTACGGCAAATATACGGGCATCGATCTTGCCGAAGAGCGCTCCGGCAATATGCCAACCCGCGAGTGGAAGCAAAAACGGTTTAAAAAGCCATGGTATCAGGGTGATACCATTCCCGTCGGCATCGGCCAGGGTTATTGGACAGCAACCCCAATCCAGATGAGTAAAGCGCTGATGATCCTTATCAACGACGGTTTGATAAAAGTCCCGCATCTGCTGATGAGCACGGCAGAAAACGGCAAGCAGGTGCCGTGGGTACAGCCGCACGAACCGCCCGTTGGCGATATTCATTCTGGTTACTGGGAAATCGCGAAAGACGGTATGTACGGTGTTGCGAACCGCCCTAACGGAACTGCGCATAAGTATTTTGCTGGCGCGCCTTACAAAATTGCGGCGAAATCCGGTACCGCGCAGGTCTTTGGCCTGAAAGCTAATGAAACCTATAACGCACATAAGATCGCCGAGCGTTTACGTGACCACAAGCTGATGACGGCCTTCGCCCCCTATGATAAACCCCAGGTCGCTGTCGCCATGATCCTTGAAAACGGCGGTGCGGGTCCGGCGGTGGGTACCATTATGCGCCAGATCCTTGACCATATTATGTTGGGCGACAACAACACCAATCTGCCTGCGGAAAACCCAGCGGTTGCAGCAGCGGAGGACCAATAATCGTGACGGATAATCCGAACAAAAAAACATTCTGGGACAAAATCCACATAGATCCCACAATGTTGCTTATTTTGCTGGCTCTGCTGGTTTACAGCTCACTGGTCATCTGGAGCGCCAGCGGCCAGGATATTGGCATGATGGAGCGCAAAGTCGGCCAGATCGCAATGGGCCTGGTCATCATGGTAGTGATGGCGCAAATTCCCCCCCGGGTGTATGAGGGCTGGGCGCCCTATCTCTATATCTTTTGCATCATTCTGTTGGTGGCGGTAGACGCCTTCGGCGCCATTTCCAAAGGTGCGCAGCGCTGGCTGGATTTGGGTATCGTGCGTTTTCAGCCTTCTGAAATTGCCAAAATCGCCGTGCCGCTGATGGTTGCGCGCTTTATTAACCGTGACGTTTGCCCACCATCGCTAAAAAATACCGCCATTGCGCTGGTGCTGATTTTTATGCCCACGCTGCTGGTCGCCGCCCAACCAGACCTCGGCACTTCAATTCTGGTCGCCCTTTCCGGTCTGTTTGTCTTGTTCCTTTCTGGTTTGAGCTGGCGCTTAATCGGCGTTGCGGTGGTTCTGGTCGCGGCGTTTATCCCGATACTGTGGTTCTTCTTGATGCATGATTACCAGCGTCAGCGCGTCATGATGCTGCTCGACCCGGAAACCGATCCGCTGGGCGCGGGTTATCACATAATTCAGTCTAAAATTGCTATTGGCTCCGGCGGGTTACGCGGCAAAGGCTGGCTGCATGGTACACAATCGCAGCTTGAGTTTTTACCCGAACGCCACACCGACTTTATCTTTGCTGTCTTAGCGGAAGAGCTGGGTCTGGTGGGGATCTTGATTCTGTTGACGCTCTACATTTTGCTGATTATGCGCGGATTATGGATCGCTGCCCGCGCGCAAACCACCTTTGGTCGCGTCATGGCGGGTGGCTTAATGTTGATATTATTCGTTTATGTCTTCGTAAATATTGGTATGGTGAGCGGTATTCTGCCCGTGGTTGGGGTTCCACTCCCACTGGTCAGTTACGGAGGCTCGGCACTTATCGTGCTGATGGCCGGGTTCGGGATTGTTATGTCGATCCACACCCATAGAAAAATGTTGTCGAAAAGCGTGTAAGGGGTACGCAATGCGTAAGCAGTGGCTTGGTATCTGCATCGCAGCAGGAATGCTCGCGGCGTGTTCGAGTGATGATGGTCAGCAACAGGTTGCTGTCGCGCCGCAGCCTGCGGTGTGTAATGGTCCGATTGTTGAAATCAGCGGGGCCGATCCGCGCTTTGAACCCCTGAACCCAACGGCGAATCAGGACTACCAGCGTGATGGTAAAAGCTACAAAATCGTGCAGGATCCCTCCCGCTTTAGCCAGGCCGGACTTGCCGCTATCTATGATGCGGAACCAGGAAGCAACTTAACCGCGTCTGGCGAAGCGTTCGACCCGATGCAGCTGACCGCTGCGCATCCGACGCTGCCTGTCCCCAGCTATGCCAGAATTACCAATCTGGCAAACGGCAGGATGATCGTCGTGCGCATTAACGATCGCGGGCCTTATGGCAACGATCGCGTGATTTCACTTTCGCGCGCCGCAGCCGATCGTCTGAACACCTCCAACAACACTAAAGTGCGTATCGACCCAATCATCGTCGCCCAGGATGGTTCATTGTCCGGACCGGGTATGGCTTGTACCACGGTCGCGAAACAAACTTATGCCTTGCCTGCGCGTCCTGATTTAAGCGGTGGCGGCAATATGGGAAGCATGCCTTCGCCATCGGATGCAGGTCAGCCGCAAGGCGATATTCGTCCGATCAGCAATTCCACGCTGAAAAGCGATGATCCAACCGGTGCGCCAGTAAACAGCAGTGGATTCCTCGGTGCGCCAACCACGCTCGCATCAGGCGTGCTGGAAAGCAGCGAGCCGACTCCGGTGCCGCAATCGACAACCACCGCACCGGTCACGTCAACCGCGCCGGCAGCAACACCAGCCGCCGTCACAGCTCCTGCGCCTGCGGCAACTGCCAACGGACGCTATGTGGTTCAGGTTGGCGCAGTCAGCGAGCAGTCGCGCGCGCAGCAGTATCAAAAGCGTTTAAGCCAGCAGTTTGGCGTTCCTGGCCGGGTGGTACAAAACGGCGCAGTCTGGCGTATCCAGATGGGGCCGTTTGCCAGCAAAGCCGAAGCCTCCACATTGCAGCAGCGTCTTCAATCCGAGGCGCAATTACAGTCCTTCATCACCGGCGTGTAATAACGTAAATCAGGTATCTGAACTGTCAGTTTCTGTAAATGACATTAACAAAGTCACGCGGAAAGTCAGATGCCTGCCAGTTATGCATTTGCTATAGTAGGGCACTTTTTTAAATTTCATCACGGACGTCGTAGTTCAGACCATGAAGACCACTTTTTCCGCTCGTTTCGTGCAGCGTATGGCGCTCACCGCGGCTCTCTGCGCAGCCTCTCTCTCTGCTGCCCATGCCGATGACCTGAATATTAAAACCATGATCCCGGGTGTTCCGCAGATCGATGCGGAGTCGTATATCCTGATTGATTACAATTCAGGTAAAGTTCTGGCAGAACAGAACGCAGACACTCGCCGCGACCCCGCCAGCCTGACCAAAATGATGACCAGCTACGTCATCGGCCAGGCGATGAAAGCCGGGAAATTCAAAGAAACCGATCTGGTCACCGTCGGCAATGACGCATGGGCTACGGGCAACCCGGTCTTCAAAGGTTCATCGCTGATGTTCCTCAAGCCAGGCATGCAGGTTCCTGTTTCTCAGCTGATCCGTGGTATTAACCTGCAATCCGGAAACGACGCGTGCGTGGCGATGGCAGACTTCGCAGCCGGTAGCCAGGATGCTTTCGTCGGCCTGATGAACAGCTATGTGAATGCGCTGGGCCTGAAAAACACCCACTTCCAGACCGTTCATGGTCTCGATGCTGACGGTCAGTACAGCTCGGCTCGCGACATGGCGATGATTGGTCAGGCTCTGATTCGCGACGTGCCTAACGAATACTCTATCTATAAAGAAAAAGAGTTCACCTTTAACGGCATTCGTCAGTTAAACCGCAACGGCCTGCTGTGGGATAACAGCCTGAATGTCGACGGTATCAAAACCGGTCACACCGATAAGGCTGGCTATAACCTCGTTGCATCCGCAACCGAAGGCCAGATGCGTCTGATCTCCGCCGTTATGGGTGGTCGCACCTATAAAGGCCGAGAAACCGAAAGTAAAAAACTGCTGACCTGGGGCTTCCGTTTCTTCGAAACCGTGAACCCGTTGAAAGTGGGTAAAGAATTTGCCTCAGAACCTGCCTGGTTTGGTAACACCGATCGTGCGTCGTTAGGCGTTGATAAAGACGTCTACCTGACCATTCCGCGCGGCCGCATGAAAGACCTGAAAGCCAGCTATGTGTTGAACACCACTGAACTGCACGCCCCGCTGCAGAAAAACCAGGTTGTCGGCACTATCAACTTCCAGTTAGATGGCAAAACCATTGAACAGCGTCCGCTGGTGGTGCTGCAGGAAATCCCTGAAGGCAACTTCTTTGGGAAAATCATTGATTACATTAAATTAATGTTCCATCACTGGTTTGGCTAAAAATCGAACACTTGAAAGTGTGATTTACGTCCCCATATACTAGGTATCCAGATAACTCCCACGCGCAGTGGGAGTTATTATTTTTTGATGTAACGCCGGAGCTGACATGAAAACCAAACTTAACGAACTGCTTGAATTCCCTACTCCATTTACTTACAAAGTAATGGGGCAGGCGTTGCCTGAGCTGGTTGATCAGGTGGTTGAAGTGGTACAGCGCCATGCGCCAGGTGATTACTCTCCGACGGTAAAACCGAGCAGCAAAGGCAACTACCACTCGGTCTCAATCACCATCACTGCTACACACATTGAGCAGGTTGAAACGCTGTACGAAGAATTAGGCAATATCGATATCGTACGCATGGTGCTGTAAAAACCTGTCGGTTACCCGCTGCATCCCCGCTCGGGTAACCCCTCCCCCCTGTGATATACTTTTCCCCTCTTTAACATTCTCTACGGAGATGCCGTTTTGTATCAGGATAAAATTCTGGTCCGCCAGCTCGGTCTTCAACCTTACGAGCCAGTCTCTCTGGCCATGCATGAATTTACCGATACCCGTGATGAAAACAGTCATGATGAAATCTGGCTGGTAGAGCATTATCCTGTCTTCACCCAGGGTCAGGCAGGTAAAGCTGAGCACGTATTGATGCCGGGAGATATTCCGGTGATCCAGAGCGATCGTGGCGGTCAGGTGACCTACCACGGGCCAGGCCAACAGGTTATGTATGTGCTGTTGAACCTGAAGCGTCGTAAACTTGGCGTGCGCGAACTGGTTACGCTGCTGGAGCAAACCGTCGTGAATACCCTTGCGGAAATCGGCATTGACGCCCACCCGCGAGCCGATGCGCCTGGCGTATATGTGGGTGAGAAGAAAATCTGTTCTTTGGGATTACGTATCCGTAAAGGATGTTCATTTCACGGCTTAGCGCTCAACGTGGATATGGACTTGTCGCCTTTCCTGCGTATCAATCCTTGCGGTTATGCCGGAATGGAGATGGCGAAAGTATCGCAGTGGGATAGCACAGCCACGACCGAGAGCATTCGCCCCCGCCTGCTGGCCAACATCTTCGCGCTGTTGGGTAACCCACCGCACGAGTACATTGCGGACTGAAAATACGGTCATACTTTGCCACGGCATATGTTGTGGCAAATGGCACAAAACAACAACTATTTTACATTTTGCCAGCCTGTCAGGCTGCTTTCTGGCCCGTTTCAATGATATACTGCGTATCACTAATTCAAAAATAGTTGATAAATGCAACATTCCCTTGAATTGAAACGCTTTCCTTCGTAATTCGCAACTGGAACACGCAAGCTATGAGTAAACCCATTGTGATGGAACGCGGTGTTAAATACCGCGATGCCGATAAGATGGCTCTTATCCCGGTAAAAAATGTGGCAACAGAGCGTGAAGCCCTGCTGCGTAAACCGGAATGGATGAAAATAAAACTGCCAGCTGACTCCACTCGCATCCAGGGCATCAAAGCGGCAATGCGCAAAAATGGCCTGCACTCTGTCTGCGAAGAAGCTTCCTGCCCTAACCTGGCTGAATGTTTCAATCACGGAACAGCAACCTTTATGATCCTCGGCGCAATCTGTACTCGCCGTTGCCCATTCTGTGACGTTGCCCATGGCCGTCCGGTTGCTCCTGACGCCAACGAGCCGTTAAAACTGGCTCAGACGATTGCGGATATGGCGCTCCGCTATGTCGTGATTACCTCCGTTGACCGCGACGATCTGCGTGACGGCGGCGCTCAGCACTTTGCTGACTGCATCACCGCGATTCGTGAGAAAAGCCCGTCGATTAAAATCGAAACGCTGGTGCCTGACTTCCGTGGCCGTATGGATCGCGCGCTGGATATCCTCACAGCCACGCCGCCGGACGTGTTTAACCACAACCTCGAAAACGTACCGCGTATTTATCGTAATGTACGCCCTGGGGCTGACTACAACTGGTCGCTGAAGCTTCTGGAACGCTTCAAGGAAGCGCACCCGGAGATTCCGACCAAATCGGGTCTGATGGTGGGTCTGGGTGAAACCAATGCTGAAATCATTGAGGTCATGCGCGACCTGCGTAGCCATGGCGTGACCATGCTGACGCTGGGGCAGTATTTACAGCCAAGCCGCCATCACCTCCCGGTTCAACGCTATGTAAGCCCGGATGAGTTCGATGAGATGAAAGCAGAAGCCATGGCTATGGGCTTTACCCACGCTGCTTGCGGTCCATTCGTGCGCTCTTCATACCATGCTGACATGCAGGCCAAAGGGCTGGAAGTGAAGTAATCGTGTAATACTCACTTACATATCAGCAATAAAAAACCGGCAAATCGCCGGTTTTTTTTCATGCAGAGTTTGCAGTATTACTCTTT
The DNA here is from genome assembly GCF_002075345.1 of Citrobacter braakii. Classification (GTDB taxonomy): domain Bacteria; phylum Pseudomonadota; class Gammaproteobacteria; order Enterobacterales; family Enterobacteriaceae; genus Citrobacter; species Citrobacter braakii. The sequence goes on along the minus strand of NZ_NAEW01000003.1, from coordinate 262,987 downwards.
ATGAGAAAGCTTCTCAGCCTGAACGCTACCATCAGCCTCTTTCTTGGCATCGGCATTATCGTCGTTCATTGCTTTCTTGAAGCCCTTGATTGCCGTCCCCAGGTCTCCACCCAGAGTACGTAACTTCTTGGTACCAAACAGCAGAACAACCAGTGCGGCAACCACCAGCAGTTTGGTAATACTAATCTCACCCATAGATACCTTCTTGACTTAAACCAGGCTACATAAAGCGCCATATTAACCTGAGAATATTAACGGCCTTTCGACGCGCGCACACAATAGCAATCTGTAACAAGGTGAATCAAGCCTTGTTTAAAAAAACGTCATAATAATTGCGGTGGCGCAAAGCGTCGGTTACTTAACACCGGAAGTTGTGCCCTGACCTGCCTCACCCGCTCGGCGGAAACCTCGGCCATAATGAGAGCGGGCGTTTCAGCCGCCGCCGCAATAGTCACGCCAAAGGGATCGATGACCCGGCTTTGGCCGATATTCTTGTTACCGCATTCTCCAGCCGCAACCAGATAACACGTGGCATCCAGCGCTCTTGCCGCCAAAAGCGTGGCCCAATGATGCTCTTTTAACGATCCCCGCACCCAAGCCGCAGGTAAAACGAGAATCTCAGCCCCCTGCAACGCGTGCGCCAGCGCCAGCTCAGGGAAGCGCAGGTCATAGCAGGTCATTAGCCCTACTTTTAATCCGCCTACGTCCAGCAGCGGTGCTATGGCGTCCCCTGCATCGACATTACGTGACTCCTGAATCGAAAAGGCATCATAGAGATGTAATTTAGCGTAATGGGCCACTACCCGACCAGCCCGTAGCGCCACCAGCATGTTAAATGCCCGGCCTGGCACAGAGGGAACATGAATCGTCAGGATTGTCGTCATCTCATTTTGTGCGCTTTCTCGCAACAAATGCGTCAGAAACCCGCCTTCCAAAAGCTGAGCTGATTTCACTGACAGGTCAGGGTCTAAATCGTCACGCGCCAACAATGCCTCCGGTAATACCAGTAGCGACGCCCCCTCTCCAGCAGCCTGAGACATCAGTAAGGCGCAGGTTTCTGCATTTTTTTCCCATGAAGGTCCCACGGCAAATTGCCCTGCTGCAACGAACATATTCCCTCCAGAAAACTTTGTTAAGCTCGCCAACAACAATTATTCAGCGTTACACTCACCCTCTATACAATCAAATAGCAGGATTACGCAGTGTTACAACTCCTTTTAGCGGTTTTTATCGGTGGTGGCACAGGTAGCGTAGCAAGATGGATGTTGAGTATGCGGTTTAACCCGCTGCATCAGGCCATTCCATTCGGTACGCTGGCTGCAAACTTACTTGGCGCATTTATCATTGGTATGGGTCTGGCATGGTTTAATCGCATGACAAATATTGACCCAATGTGGAAGGTGCTGATTACTACTGGCTTTTGCGGGGGACTGACAACGTTTTCCACTTTCTCTGCTGAGGTAGTGTTTTTACTGCAGGAAGGACGCTTTGGTTGGGCTATGGTGAATGTACTGGTTAATCTGTTGGGATCATTCGCGATGACCGCCCTGGCATTCTGGTTGGTATCTGCCTCTCCCGCACATTGAAGCGAAAAAAACCCGCAATTAAGCGGGTTTTGAATGCTTGCTGTCGTATGCTTACAGAGCGATTACGTTTGCAGCAGAAGGGCCTTTGGCACCGTTAGTGATTTCGAACTCTACACGCTGACCTTCAGCCAGAGTTTTAAAACCATTGGTCTGGATTGCAGAGAAGTGTACGAACACATCTTTGCTGCCATCTTCCGGAGTAATGAAACCGAATCCTTTGGACTCATTAAACCACTTAACGTTACCTTTAATCTTAGACATCAAAATTACCTTTACATGAAAAATAGACACAAATGCTGTGTCGGGTATCAGTACAACAATTGTGGTGCACTTTGTCCAGTCGAACTTTATCAAAAAGTGATAAATGTCGCGTTATTTTTCAGTTAAACTTCCTATCACTATGTTTTTAAAAGGCTTTCCAATAAACCACCTGACAATACAGGTAGTCCATCAAAACTGGAACCGCATCCACGCAAAGTAGACGTTGCCGTTGTTATACGTTCCAGGAATGTAGGTCATCTGAAACGTTGCCGGACCATAACCAATTGATGCCAGCGGTAACAGCACCGGTACCGGAATGTAGTTCCAGTTATCACGCGCGGTGAAACCGGCGGTAAAGCCGAGACCTGTATGGAAGTTTTCATCAGCCAGCGGTCGCCAGGTTTTTTCCCAGCCATAGCCGCCAATGGGTTCCCATTTATTGTAGGAATCCTTAAACGCCATGATATAAAGTCCGTGCCAGTTACCTTTATCATCCCAACGGGATTGACCAAATCCTGCACCCCACGGCCGTTCATTGTAGCGATCCGTTTTTTCTTTATCGTAGGCAAAACGCGCATGCCAGGTAATAGCAGGTACATACAGATCATAATGTTCCGGCTGCTGCCAGGTTTCACTGACATTATCTTTAAAAGTAGCAAACCAGCCTTTATCTTCAGCAGCAGCCTGGGAAGTGAAAGCTAACTGAATAAAAACAAATGAAAAAATGAGAAAATATCGTTTAGCGAAAATCACAACTTAATTACCATCCTGGGATTTATTATTAATTTTAGCAAACCCAACCTTAATGTCAGCTTAACAAAAATGCGCAAATAAAAAATCAGAATATTCCTCAGCCTATAACCTACCCCTTTATTTACTGAGCCATTTCATAGGAACTATTTTCTCTTTATTGCCAATAAATTGTGCTTTCCTGCGGCGAGAGTTAAATAACATCACAATAAATTAACAATAAAGCATCAATACCACCACAAAACACACACACCAACGCTGCGCTTCACAGTTTTTTATTGTGATATTCTTTTTTTAATCGCGATGCTGAAAAAACGGCTTAGCCATCGCTTGAATCCGTATTTTTATTGATTTCAATCAGCAAGAGTTATCGGTTTATTAGGCACATTCTGTCACCACTTTTTACTTTTTTTAGTTTTTTAACTTTCTGGGCAGCAATGCGACAGGGGAAACAATGTTGACATTTATTGAACTCCTTATTGGGGTTGTGGTTATTGTGGGTGTAGCGCGCTACATCATTAAAGGTTATTCCGCGACAGGCGTACTGTTTGTCGGCGGTCTGGTTTTGCTGATTATCAGTGCGTTGATGGGCCATAAAGTTTTGCCGTCTAGCGCAGCAACAACGGGCTATACGGCAACAGACATTGTTGAATATATTAAAATTTTGCTGATGAGCCGTGGCGGCGATCTCGGCATGATGATTATGATGCTGTGTGGTTTTGCCGCCTACATGACGCATATTGGCGCGAATGATATGGTGGTTAAGCTGGCCTCTAAGCCGCTGCAGTATATCAATTCACCTTATCTGCTTATGATTGCCGCCTATTTTGTCGCCTGCCTGATGTCCCTGGCGGTCTCTTCAGCAACCGGTCTGGGCGTATTGCTGATGGCGACATTGTTCCCGGTCATGGTTAACGTTGGGATTAGCCGTGGCGCCGCAGCGGCCATTTGCGCCTCCCCAGCCGCTATTATTCTTTCGCCAACATCCGGTGATGTAGTGCTGGCTGCAAAAGCCGCGGAAATGCCGCTGATCGATTTCGCGTTTAAAACCACGCTGCCAATTTCCATTGCCGCCATCATTGCTATGGCGATTGCCCACTTTTTCTGGCAGCGTTATCTGGATAAAAAAGAGAACATTTCTCATGAAATGTTAGATGTGGCTGAAATTACCACTACCGCCCCGTCGTTTTACGCCATCTTGCCATTTACCCCGATCGTTGGCGTCCTGATTTTCGATGGAAAATGGGGCCCACAGCTGCATATCATTACGATTCTGGTGCTGTGCATGCTCATCGCTGCTGTACTGGAGTTCGTACGAGGATTCAACACCCAGAAGGTTTTCTCGGGTCTGGAAGTCGCCTACCGTGGTATGGCGGATGCCTTTGCTAACGTGGTGATGCTGTTAGTCGCGGCGGGCGTTTTTGCCCAGGGTCTGAGCACAATCGGCTTTATTCAGAGTCTGATTTCTATCGCCACCTCGTTTGGCTCCGCGAGCATTATTCTGATGCTGGTACTGGTGATCCTGACTATGCTGGCGGCAATGACCACGGGGTCCGGTAACGCACCGTTCTATGCCTTCGTTGAGATGATCCCGAAACTGGCGCACTCTTCTGGCATTAACCCGGCTTACCTTGCTATCCCGATGCTGCAGGCATCAAACCTTGGACGCACAATCTCTCCGGTCTCCGGTGTGGTTGTCGCTGTCGCAGGGATGGCAAAGATCTCTCCGTTCGAAGTAGTGAAACGTACCTCGGTTCCGGTACTGGTTGGACTGCTGGTTGTGATTATCGCAACTGAAGTGATGGTGCCGGCGACGTCCGCCCTGATTGGCGGTTAACGATAACTGTCAGCATCTGACCTTGATACGCAAAATCATTTAAGCTGCATCAAGGCGGCAAGTGAAGACATCCCCAGTACCATAGATAATTATGTGACTGGGGTTTCTTCACGCCGCCCACAAAGAGGCAGCTTCAAGGATGACGTGAATTAGCCGCCGTGATAAATACGCTGCGGCCTCCCCACCTTACCGTGAATAATCTCCGCAATAATCAAATGACGGCTGGCACAGTACTCCAGGTAGCGCCTGGAGGTGGTACGGCTGATAGTGAGTGCCTGGGCGATCGTTTCCGCAGTATGATGTACCGTCGGATCGGCAAATAATTTCAACACCGCATTCAGCGTTAACGCATCAATTCCGGTCGGCAAATCGCCTTTCGGTTCGCCGCGCGCATAAGCATTAAACATTTCATCAATCTGCTTTTGACTGGCGCTGTCATTACCGGCCAACATGCGTCTGCGCTGTTGATAACGCGTCAGCGTCTGTCCCAGGCGCTCGTAGGCAATGGGTTTGACCAGATAATCAAACGCGCCGCTGCGCACGGCCTCGGAGACCGTTTCCATGTCGCTGGCCGCCGTGGTAAACACCACGCCCCCCGGATAACGCGTCTGGGTTAGCTCATGCAACAACGTAATTCCCTTGCCGTCCGGCAAGTAGTTATCGAGCAGAATCAAACCGGGCTTAAAACGCTCAATCATCATCCTCGCTTGCGCAAGATTACCCGCCAGCCAAATCTGGCTGAAGCCGGGTATATGGCGGATATATTCAGCATGCATTTCCGCCAGTAGCGTTTCATCCTCAACGATCAATAGCGTTAATGGTTCCGTCATTATTTTTTTTCACTTTCGGAAGAAATAAAGAAAATAAGGTGCCGCAGGGGGAGTTATCTTCGAGTGTAATCACCCCGTTACAGCGCCTCACATAACTTGCAATCAGATACAAACCGATGCCATGTTCACCTGGTTCATCGGTACGGGTGCTCACACCCTGTTCAAATATTTTTTCACGCAATGCTTCCGGTACACCGCATCCCTGATCGGCAACTTCGATGATCACGTCATCCCCTTCATCGCTCAAATAGAGTTCGACGATCTTGTTGCCTTGCTGGGTGCGCAAGCTCGCTTCAAATGCATTATCAAGCAGATTGCCAACAATTGCTGCAAACTCTGTGCTATCCAGCCCCTCGGGGAGTTGATGCAGTTGACTGCCAGGAACGATAGTCATAGTGAGGCCCAGTTCACGCGCACGCTGCACCTTGCCAAACAACAGACCGGCTACCTGACGATCGGCAAACGCGCCGCGCAGGCTGTCAATCAGTTGCTGTTGCGCCTGCGATTCCCCCTGCACCATTGCCAGCACCCGGTCATACTCTTTCATTTGCAGCAGGCCATTAATGGTCGACATCCAGTTAAGGTGTTCATGACGCAGCGTTCTCAGGCTCTCTACATACTGTTTGATCTGCGTTAATTGCGCATTAAGAGTAGCAATTTCATCTTTACTACGAAAACTGATGATTGCCCCAAGCAGTTCATCGCCGGAGCGAATCGCCTCACGGTTAGCGATAACGCTCAGGCCATTAAAGTTCACCATCGCGTCCTGTCGTTTTTCCGCAATCTGCTGGGTGAAAAAGTCAGTCGGCTGAACCACCTCACTAACCGGTTTTCCAAGCCACTTTCGTCCAGGCGAAGACAGCCCCAGCATTTTCCTCGCGCTGCGGTTTATTGCGGTGATATACCCATCAGGGTCCACGGCGATCAAACCTTCATATACCGAGCTGAATAGCGCTTCCTGCTGACGCACTACCCGCGCAATTTGCTTAGGTTCCATCCCCAACATCTGTCGGCGAATATGGGCAGCAAATAACCAAGAGAGCAGCATAAGTACCAGCAACAGCAGGATAAACACCCCTGCCATTGGGAGTAAAAAGTCCGATCGCCAGCTATCGATTTTACTGATCAGATAGCCAATTGAGACCACGCCAATGATTTTGCCATCGTCATCAAAGATTGGCGTTTTGGCGCGCATCGCCATCCCAATGGACCCTTTGCCGGTAATAAAGTAACTTTCCCCTCTTTCCAGCGCGCCGGGTTTGGTGAACTGCATCGGGTAGCCAATTTTTTCCGGATTTGGGTGGTAAAGGCGGACAGAGTTGGTATCCCCGATCACCACATAGTCGAAGTCAGTCCCGCTCTGCAGTTTGTCGGCAATGGTCGCCAGACGCTTGTAATCACGATGCTTCACCGCCGCGATGATACTGTCGTTAGAGGCGATGATTTTGGCCTGGTTCATCGCCATATCGCGGACATGCGTTGCCAGATAATCTTCAAAACTGGCGGTAAAGTATTGTGCTAACGCGGCGATAATAAAAATAGAAACGACCAAAATAAGCAGAAAGATACGCAATGGAAACGCCAGACTGCGAAAAAAAGGAAACCGTGTTTTATTTTTCTGCTCTGCCATATTTCTTCCTCAGCGACGATACCCGAAACTTATTTCTCATTGTAGTTGTAATAAAAATGTTTTATTTGCAAGTCGCGGTATAAAACAGGATCGTTGCAGATTCCCCACCTTAAATCAATTAAACAAATTAAAACCACACGCTATTTCGGAGTTAAATTAATTAAAAAACTTAAAACCATAAAACACATTAAAACCTTCTAACTTATTGTGAAATAAATCAAAAATCACCTCCAAAATACTCCTTACGATGTATGCAGCAGGGAAAAAAAGAAATACTCCGTAATAAAAAAACATTCCCTTCAATTGCAAACAAGAAGTTATCAGGTTGCTAAACAGAGCAACAAAAACAGAAACCCAGTAACAAATATAGCATCGGGGCTCTATTCACTATGTTCGGTAATAATATATTCACGCAAGTTAAACGCTCAGAAAATAAAAAGATGGCGGCTATCGCGCAATTTCTGAAAGAGAATGATTTGAGCGTTGATACAACTGTCGAAGTATTTATCACCGTCACCCGTGATGACCGCCTGATTGCCTGCGGCGGCATTGCCGGCAATATCATAAAGTGCGTCGCCATCTGCGAATCCGTAAGGGGTGAAGGCTTAGCGCTGACGCTGGCGACCGAGTTAATCAACCTCGCCTATGAGCGCCACTGTACGCACCTCTTCATCTATACCAAAACCGAGTACGAGTCGCTGTTTAAGCAGTGCGGTTTTTCTACGCTGACCAGCGTTCCCGGCATTATGGTGCTGATGGAAAACAGCACTACACGTCTGAAACGCTACGCTGAATCACTGGCGAAACAGCGCCATGAAGGGAAAAAAATTGGCTGTATCGTCATGAACGCCAACCCCTTCACCAACGGACATCGTTTTCTGATCCAACAAGCAGCCGCGCAATGTGACTGGCTGCATCTGTTTTTGGTGAAAGAAGATACCTCGCGTTTTCCGTATGAAGACCGACTGGATCTGGTGCTTAAAGGGACAAAAGACATTCCACGTTTAACCGTTCATCGCGGTTCGGAATACATCATTTCCCGCGCCACATTCCCGTGCTACTTCATCAAAGAGCAGAGCGTTATTAACCACTGCTATACCGAAATAGACCTGAAAATCTTCCGCCAGTATCTGGCCCCGGCTCTCGGCGTCACGCACCGCTTCGTCGGTACCGAGCCGTATTGCACCGTCACCTCCCAGTACAACAACGATATGCGCTACTGGCTGGAGACCCCAACGCTTCCCGCCCCACCGATTGAACTGGTGGAAATTGAGCGGCTGTGCTTCCAGGAGATGCCGATTTCTGCCTCCTGGGTGCGCAAGCTGCTGGTTAAAAAAGATCTCACGGCTATCGCATCCCTGGTCCCTGACGCCACGCTGCACTATCTGCAAAGCATGGTTGAGCGGGCCTCATCGGGTGCGGCAGTCCGCCAAAATACCCCCGCATTAGCAACAGGTGAAAAATGAAAATAAACCAGGCAGCCGTCGCAGGCACACTCGAGTCCGGTGATGTGATGATTCGCATCGCCCCACTCGATTCGCAGGATATTGACCTGCAGGTTAACAGTAGCGTCGAAAAGCAGTTCGGTGATGCCATCCGGGCCACCATTCTGGACGTTCTGTCCCGCTACAACGTACGCGGCGTGCAATTAAATGTTGATGATAAAGGCGCACTGGACTGCATTTTACGTGCGCGACTGGAAGCACTACTGGCCCGCGCTGGCGGTATTCCTGCACTGCCATGGGAGGATTGCCAGTGATTAGTGAATCTTTGCAGCAACGTAAAACCCGTACCCGCCGCAGCATGCTGTTCGTACCGGGCGCCAATGCCGCCATGGTCAGCAACTCGTTCATCTATCCGGCAGATGCGCTGATGTTCGACCTGGAAGACTCCGTCGCGCTGCGCGAGAAAGATACTGCTCGCCGTATGGTGTACCACGCGCTGCAGCATCCGCTGTATCACGACGTTGAAACTATCGTGCGCGTAAACGCCCTCGACTCCGAATGGGGCATTAACGATCTCGAAGCCGTGGTACGCGGCGGCGCTGACATCGTGCGTTTACCGAAGACCGATACCGCGCAGGATGTCATCGACATCGAAAGCGAAATCCTGCGTATCGAGAAAGCCTGTGGCCGTGAGCCAGGCAGTACCGGTCTGTTAGCCGCCATCGAATCGCCGTTAGGCATTACCCGTGCGGTAGAAATTGCCCACGCTTCCGAGCGCCTGATCGGTATTGCACTGGGTGCGGAAGATTATGTGCGTAACCTGCGCACTGAGCGCTCTGCGGAAGGGACTGAACTGCTGTTTGCCCGCTGCTCTATTTTGCAGGCGGCACGCTCTGCCGGCATTCAGGCGTTCGACACCGTTTATTCCGATGCCAACAACGAAGCGGGTTTCCTGCATGAAGCCGCACACATCAAGCAACTGGGTTTTGACGGTAAGTCGCTCATCAACCCGCGCCAGATCGAGCTCCTGCACAACCTGTACGCGCCGACACGCAAAGAGCTGGCTCACGCGCGCCTGGTCGTGGAAGCCGCTGAAGCCGCCGCTCGCGAAGGCCGTGGCGTAGTTTCCCTGAACGGCAAAATGGTCGACAGCCCGGTTATCGAGCGCGCCCTTCTGGTTATCTCCCGTGCAGAACTTTCCGGCATTCGCGAAGAATAAGGCAAAAAAATGACGCAGAAAATCGAACAGTCTCAACGCCAGGATCGCGTGGCGACCTGGAGCCGTCATGCAGAAAGTGAGCTTTCCGCTTATCAGAGCACCGCAAAAGTAGAATTACAGGCGCAAAAACCGCGCGACAAAAAGCTGTGCGCTAACCTGGAAGACGCCATTCGTCGTTCAGGTTTACAGGATGGCATGACCATCTCTTTCCACCACGCTTTTCGCGGTGGCGATCTGACGATTAACCTGGTGATGGACGCCATCGCCAGAATGGGCTTTAAAAATCTGACGCTGGCTTCCAGCTCCCTGAGCGACTGCCATGCTCCGCTGGTTGAGCACATCCGTCAGGGCGTGGTCAGCCGTATTTACACCTCCGGGCTGCGTGGCCCGCTGGCGGAAGAGATCTCCCGTGGCCTGCTGGCCGAGCCTGTGCAGGTCCACTCCCACGGCGGCCGTGTACACCTGGTGCAAAGTGGCGAACTCAGCATTGATGTGGCGTTCCTCGGCGTACCGTCCTGTGACCAGTTTGGTAACGCTAACGGCTATACCGGTAAAGCGTGCTGTGGTTCACTGGGCTATGCCCGCGTCGATGCCGAAAATGCAAAACAGGTTGTCCTGCTGACTGAACAGCTGCTGACCTATCCGCATAACCCGGCCAGCATTACGCAGGATCAAGTGGATCTGATTGTACAGATCGATCAGGTCGGCGATGCGGACAAAATCGGTGCTGATGCGACACGCATGACCACCAACCCGCGTGAACTGTTAATCGCCCGTAGCGCGGCAGACGTCATTGCTAACTCCGGTTACTTCAATGAAGGCTTCTCACTGCAGACAGGAACCGGCGGCGCTTCTCTGGCCGTTACTCGTTTCCTGGAAGACAAGATGCGCAGCCGCGATATCCGTGCTGACTTCGCGCTGGGCGGCATCACCGCTACCATCGTTGACCTGCACGAAAAAGGCCTGATTCGCAAACTGCTGGACGTACAGAGCTTTGACCGTAACGCGGCTGAGTCGCTGGCCCGCAATCCAAACCACATTGAGATCAGTGCCAACCAGTATGCCAACTGGGGCTCAAAAGGCGCCTCCGTCGATCGTCTGGACGTCGTGGTGCTGAGTGCGCTGGAAGTTGATACCAGCTTCAACGTTAACGTACTGACCGGTTCTGACGGCGTACTGCGCGGCGCATCCGGCGGTCACTGCGATACTGCGGTTGCCGCTGCGCTTTCCATCATTGTCGCTCCGCTGGTTCGCGGACGCATCCCGACGCTGGTTGATAACGTCCTGACCTGCGTAACCCCAGGCTCCAGCGTAGACATCCTGGTCACTGACCACGGTATCGCCGTTAACCCTGCGCGTCCGGAACTGGCTGAACGTCTGAAAGAAGCCGGTATGAAAGTGGTGTCCATTGAATGGCTGCGCGAACGTGCACAGCAGCTCACCGGTCAGCCACGCGCTATCGAATTCACCGACCGCGTGATTGCCGTTGTGCGTTACCGCGATGGCTCGGTGATTGACGTTGTGCATCAGGTGAAGGAATAAGCCATGCGCCTGCTCCCTGAACACGCCACCCAACATGCGGTTTCGATTCCCGAGCTGCTCGCCAGCCGGGATGAGAGACAAGCAAGGCAACATGCCTGGCTGACGCGTCATCACGCGCCACTGGTCTCGTTTACCGTGGTCGCACCGGGTCCGATTAAAGACAGCGCATTAACCCGTCGCATCTTTAATCACGGCGTCACCGCCCTGCTCGCGCTGGCGGAAAAATCCACCTGGATTATCAGGGAGCAAACGGCGCTGGTTTCTGCCAGCGGTCCGGAAGGTCTTTTGTCTATTGAGGCCCCGGCCCACGCTCTCAAGCTCGCCACGATTGAACTTGAGCATTCACATCCGCTGGGACGGTTATGGGACATCGATGTCCTGACCCCTGAAGGGGAAATTCTGTCCCGGCGTCATTTCGCACTCCCTGCCCGCCGCTGTCTGCTGTGCGAGCAAAGCGCTGCCGAATGCGCGCGAGGTAAAACCCACGCGCTTTCCGACTTACTCTCTCAGATGGAGGCACTGCTGCATGATGCCGATTCCCGCAACATCAACCAATAACGCAGTCCTTCCTCTGGATCTGCCTGACGCTTACGCAACGCTTGCGTGGCGGGCCATGTTGACTGAAGTCAACCTGTCGCCCAAACCGGGTCTGGTGGATCGTATTAACAACGGCGCACATAAAGATATGGCGCTGGAAGATTTTCATCGCAGCGCTGAGGCAATTCAGGCCTGGCTGCCGCGTTTTATTGAATATGGGGCGTTTAGCGCACAGCTGTCGCCTGAAGATGTGTTGAAAGGACTGCGCCCACTGGGCATGGCCTGCGAAGCCGATATGTTTCGCGCCACCGAGGGGGTAAACACCCATAAAGGGAGCATCTTTTCACTGGGGCTGCTGTGTGCCGCCATTGGCCGCCTGCACCAGCTCCAACTGACTGTTACCGCTGAAACCCTTTGCTCAACGGCAGCAACATTTTGCCGTGGCCTGACCGAGCGCGAACTGCGCCAGAACAATCAACAACTCACGGCTGGCCAACGTCTTTATCAGCAACTGGGATTAACCGGCGCACGGGGCGAAGCCGAAGCGGGATACCCGCTAGTCATCCAGCATGCCCTGCCGCACTACCGCGCACTGCTGACTCAGGGCCGCGATCCTGAACTGGCGCTACTCGACACGTTATTGCTGCTGATGTCTATCAATGGCGACACCAACGTGGCTTCACGTGGCGGCGCAGAAGGTCTGCGCTGGCTACAGCAGCAGGCCACCGCTCTATTGCAGCAAGGGGGGATTCGCACCCCTGCCGATCTCGAATACCTGCGCCAGTTCGACCAACAGTGTATTGAACGCAACCTCAGCCCAGGAGGCTGCGCCGATCTGCTGATCGTCACCTGGTTCTTAGCTCAGATTTCACAAGTTCATCATTATCACAATTAAAGATCCTTTCCGGAGAATCACACACATGTCTTTAGCAAAAGATAAAATATGGAAATTACTGGCCCCATTGGTCGTAATGGGCGTCATGTTTCTTATCCCTGTCCCTGATGGAATGCCCCCGCAGGCCTGGCACTATTTTGCCGTTTTCGTGGCAATGATTGTTGGGATGATCCTGGAGCCAATCCCGGCAACAGCGATAAGCTTTATCGCCGTAACGATCTGCGTCATCGGCAGCAACTATCTGCTGTTTGATGCTTCAGAGCTGGCCGACCCGGCGTTTAAAGCGGGTAAGCAAGCGCTGAAATGGGGTCTGGCAGGCTTCTCCAGCACTACCGTGTGGTTGGTGTTTGGCGCGTTTATCTTCGCGCTGGGCTATGAAGTCACCGGTCTGGGTCGTCGTATCGCGCTGTTCCTGGTAAAATTCATGGGTAAGCGCACCCTGACGCTGGGCTACGCGATTGTCATCATCGACATTCTGTTGGCGCCGTTTACACCATCCAACACCGCGCGTACCGGTGGTACCGTATTCCCGGTTATCAAAAACCTGCCGCCGCTGTTTAAATCATTCCCGAACGATCCGTCCGCGCGCCGTATCGGCGGATATCTGATGTGGATGATGGTAATCAGTACCAGCCTGAGCTCCTCTATGTTCGTTACCGGTGCTGCACCTAACGTGCTGGGTCTGGAATTCGTCAATAAAATTGCCGGTATTCAAATCAGCTGGTTGCAATGGTTCCTCAGCTTCCTGCCGGTTGGTATTATTTTGCTGATCGTTGCTCCGTGGCTGTCCTATGTTCTTTACAAGCCAGAAGTTACTCACAGTGCTGAAGTTGCCGCGTGGGCTGGTGATGAACTGAAAACCATGGGTAAACTGACGCGTAAAGAGCTGACCCTGATCGGTCTGGTTCTGCTCAGCCTGGGTCTGTGGGTCTTTGGCGGTAAACTGATTGATGCGACCGCTGTGGGTCTGCTGGCAGTCTCGCTGATGCTGGCGCTGCACGTTGTCCCGTGGAAAGACATCACCCGTTATAACAGCGCATGGAACACCCTGGTTAACCTCGCCACGCTGGTCGTTATGGCGAATGGTTTAACCCGCTCAGGCTTCATCGACTGGTTCGCCAACACGATGAGCTCGCACCTGGAAGGCTTCTCGCCTAACGCGACCGTGATCGTTCTGGTGCTGGTGTTCTATTTTGCTCACTACCTGTTTGCCAGCCTTTCCGCACACACCGCCACCATGCTGCCGGTTATTCTGGCCGTCGGTAAAGGCATCCCGGGCGTTCCGATGGAACACCTGTGTATCCTGCTGGTACTGTCCATCGGTATCATGGGCTGTCTGACTCCGTATGCAACTGGCCCTGGCGTTATTATTTACGGCTGCGGTTATGTGAAGTCCAAAGACTACTGGCGTCTGGGTGCTATCTTCGGCGTTATCTACATCTCTATGCTTTTGCTGGTCGGCTGGCCGATTCTGGCAATGTGGAGCTAATCATTCGGGTTCCCGCCTGATGAAAATGATGCCAGTCAGCTAAACCTGACTGGCATTTTTTATGATTAAATAGATGATATTCAGAATTGATATAAGTATCCGAAATCATCATGACATCAACATGGCGTTATTCTTCGCTGCTGGCAGCACTTCTGCTCCCAGTTTCTGTAGCTCAGGCCGACGAACTTCAGGCAAAACAGTACGCTGATTTTGACAGCTACGTGCTGGCCCTCTCCTGGCAAACCGGATTTTGTCAGAGCCAATACGAGAGAAATCGTCAAGAGCCCGACGAATGTCGTCTGCAAAAAGAGAGCGCGGATAAAGCAGATTTCCTGACCGTTCACGGTTTATGGCCCAGCCTGCCAAAATCCATCGCCGCCCGTGGAGTAGACAACCGCCGCTGGATGCGCTTTGGCTGCGCGACTCGCCCTATTCCCAACCTGCCTGAAGCGCGCGCCAGCCGTAAATGCGCGGCTCCCGAAACGGGCCTGTCGCTGGAAAGCGCGGCAAAACTCAGTGCCGTAATGCCCGGTGCCGGCGGGAGATCTTGTCTGGAACGTTACGAATATGCCAAGCATGGCGCCTGTTTCGGTTTTGATCCCGACGCATACTTCGGCACGATGGTACGGATGAATAATGAGGTTAAGAACAGCGAGGCTGGCAAATTCCTCGCGGAAAACTACGGCAAAACCGTCAGCCGCAGCGCATTTGACGCCGCCGTCGCTAAAAGCTGGGGCAGAGAGAACGTCAAAGCCGTGAAGCTAAGCTGCCACGGCAATCCGGCCTATCTCACAGAAATCCAATTGACCCTGAAAGCCGACACCATTAACCAGACGTTATCCGCACAGTCATTCTTACCGCAACCGCATCCGGGTAACTGCGGTAAACAGTTTATTATCGACAAAGTGGGATACTGAAAATAACGACCGGCGCGGCAAGCTGGCGTCGGTCCATATGGTTAGCGTTTTGAACGGGCATCCGGGCGAATTAAATCAAAGCGGTGTGTTTCACTGATCGAATAATACGCCGTTGGCCCGCCCGCACGCAGTACCGGTTTTGCTTTCGCCGTCTGGTAGATGCCGCCTTCCAGTAGCGTTTCATCAATATGAATACCCACCACTTCTCCCAGCACCAGCCAGGTTTCAACAGGCGAACCATCAGCGGTGGTCAGTTGCAGACTTTGCGATAAGCGACACTCAAAATTGACCGGGCTTTGCGCCACGCGCGGCACGCTGACTATCCGACTATCTGCTTTGCTAAGCCCGGCGGCAAAAAACTCATCCTCGCCGTGAGGCAAGCTGGCTGACGTTTCGTTCATCGCGCTGGCCAGCTCAAGAGTCGTCAGATTCCAGACAAACTCACCGGTGTCGATAATATTCTGCACGCTATCTTTCCAGCCGCTGCTGGCGAAACCGATAATCGGCGGGTGATAATTAAAGCAGTTAAAGAAACTGTAAGGTGCAAGGTTATGCCGACCGTCGCTGTCGCGGGAGGCAATCCAGCCAATAGGGCGCGGTCCAATGATGGCATTCAGCGGGTCATGCGGTAAGCCGTGTCCTTGTGATGGTTGATAGAAATACATAGTGTTCTCTGTTGAAGTTAACATCAGCGCAGCACAAATTATGCTTCGCTCATCTCCCTGGAAAAAGAAGATCAGCGTAGAACAATCCGCTAAAGATTACGATTGAATAAAGTTGAGCAGATCGCCGTTGATCTGTTGTTTATGGGTAGTGCAAATGCCATGCGAACCGCCAACATACACCTTCAACTGCGCGTCCGGCAGTATTTCCGCCGCAACCTTTCCGCAGGTTTCAAACGGGACAATCTGATCGTCATCACCATGGATCACCAGCGTCGGAATAGTCATCTTTTTGAGATCCTCACGCAGGTCAGTTTCTGAAAACGCGTGAATACAGTCGTACAACGCTTTGATGGAACCTTGTAAGCCTTGTTCAACAAAGCTTTCACGAACGGCTTTCGACGCATTTACGCCCGGGCGGTTGTAGCCATAAAATGCAGCGGTCAGTTCATAGAAGAAGGCAGCGCGATCGTTTATCACTCCCTCACGGATGCCATCAAACACCTCTTTCGGCACACCATTTGGGTTAAAGTCGGTCTTGATCATTATGGGCGTCACCGCGCCGATTAACACCGCTTTGGCTACCCGCTGCGTTCCATGGCGTCCAATGTACCTCGCCACTTCCCCGCCCCCGGTAGAGTGTCCGACATGTACGGCATCTTTAAGATTGAGATGCGCGGTAAGTTCAGCCAGATCGTCAGCATACTGATCCATATTGTGACCATCCCAGGGCTGGGCTGAACGCCCATGCCCACGCCTGTCATGGGCGATCACCCGAAATCCTTTCGACCCGAGGAACAGCATCTGATCCTCAAACGCATCTGCCGTCAGCGGCCAGCCATGGCTAAAGACGATAGGCTGCCCACTTCCCCAATCTTTAAAATGCAAATAGCTGCCGTCTTTCAAGGTAAGTTTGTCGTACTGGCTCATGAGATCTCCTGTCGCGGAACACTGAGTTGTTTGACGCGCCCGCAGCGAGCGCTTAAAAAGCATAATGCAAATTGGAGAACGATCGCGTTTTTCGGCTAAAATCACACCATACGCAACAATATTGATGATTTGCCTGAATGTGAACTAAATCACTTCAAACCAGGGGTAAGTCTCAGTATCATCATAAAAGCTAAACCCTTGCCGCCTGACGGTGAGGGTTTTCTTTTGGGATTATTTACCTGCGCACCCGCAGTATCGACGACATGGAGTAACAAATGTCCAGACCAACTATCATCATTAACGACCTCGATGCGGAACGCATTGACCGCCTGTTGGAGCAACCTGCGTTTGCTGGTTTACCGATTGCCGACGCCCTGAACGCCGAGCTGGATCGTGCCCAAATGTGTTCACCAGAAACCATGCCGCACGATGTCGTGACCATGAACAGCCGCGTGAAATTCCGCAATCTGAGTGATGGCGAAGTCCGTGTGCGTACCCTGGTGTATCCGGCCAATATGACTGACAGCAGCACACAGCTTTCGGTAATGGCACCTGTTGGCGCTGCACTTCTGGGCCTGCGCGTTGGCGACACCATTCACTGGGAACTACCAGGCGGGACCTCAACACACCTCGAAGTCATAGAGCTTGAGTACCAACCTGAAGCTGCGGGCGACTACCTGCGCTAACTCTGTCTTATCAAAGCCACTCGCTTTATCTTACAGGGGATGCATCCGCATCCTCTTTCCGGTTAGTCCCCAGCTCCTGACTCTCACCTTATCTCCTGTTCGCAAAACATAAATCTGTGTCGTGACTGACAGAATCATTTTTAATACTATGCTGATATGTGTTCATGTAATGACAAGGAGAATGTTTATGTACAACACAATCATAATGCCTGTTGATGTATTCGAAATGGAACTGAGCGACAAGGCTATTCGCCATGCAGAATTTCTGGCACAGGAAAACGGGGTTATTCATCTGCTGCATGTGCTGCCAGGCTCAGCAAGCTTAAGCCTGCACCGCTTTGCAGCCGATGTCCGTCGTTTTGAAGAGCATCTACAACACGAAGCGGAAACCCGTCTGCAAACGATGGTCGGTCACTTCAGCATCGATCCTTCCCGTATTAAACAACACGTCCGCTTTGGCAGCGTACGTGACGTCGTCAACGAGTTGGGTGAAGAGTTGAATGCGGATGTGGTCGTCATTGGATCGCGCAACCCATCAATCAGCACTCATCTGCTTGGCTCAAACGCTTCCAGCGTTGTTCGCCACGCTACTCTGCCAGTGCTGGTTGTACGTTAATAGCCTCTAATTTGCTAAAGAAAACCCCTGCCAGGTTAATGCCTGACAGGGGTTTTTATTGCCTGACGATCAGTACAAATGACCGATATTCACGATAGTACTAACCGTATCGCCAAAGAACGTCAGACGACCCAGGAATACGCCAACAAACAGCAGGACAAAGAGCGCTTTTGCACGACGCTCGCCCTGGCGGCTGAGGACAAAGGCCACCGCCAGACACACCAGACTTGCCAGATAAAGCGGCGACGTCAGCCAGGCATGTGCCGTCATCTGCATGATGGTGCCACCACTTAGCCAGATAATGGGCGCGGCAATCATGACCGCCATACAAACGACAATCCCCTGACGCAATGCGGCAACGGCAGGCGTGAGGTTAAGCAGCGGAATCGCCGCACAACCCATAACCCACACCGTGATGAAGAACAGCAGCATCGTCAGACCGTTGGCGATCGCCACCATCGCCGGGGCGGCATAGGTCATCCCCTGTACCGCCACCAGCGCGATCCCGAGAACAGAGGCCAGAACGGCCGGCGCTTTGTGCCCTTTTGCCAAAAACGTCACGCCCACCGCCGCGCCGTATAAAGTTGCGCCGAGAATCTCACGGCTCAGCCAGGCATGCTGGAGGTTAATCAGGGCATTGTAGGCGCGATCCGGATGCGCCAGGTGCAATACCGCCGCCACGGAAGCAGCCGCCAGAACCAGCCCGCTTACCAGCCAGTACAGGCGCTTTCTTTCCAGTTTCCCTTGCAGCGTGCGCAGCGTCAGAATGAGCGTTATACCAACCGACATCTGGCTCAATACGGTAAAAATAACCAGAGGGAATTCATACTTTTCCATTACTTGCCCTCCGGTTGCTTCGGTTGACGCGCGAGGATAAAACGCGTGCCAGGGTTAAGCTGCGGCATACGTGGGAATCCCGGCGGATACTGTACGGCATTGTTGGGGATCGGATCGGCATCCAGATCGATAAGCGTCAGGGCGCCTACCGGGCAGGCACTCACGCACGCCGGCTGCATACCGACATCGAGACGCTCGTAGCACATGCTGCATTTTTCCGCTTTTTTCATCTCTTCATTAAAGCGCGGCGCACCGTATGGGCAATTGCGGATACAGTTTTTGCATCCGATACAACGTTCCGGATTATGCACCACAACACCATCCTCGCGTTTGGTGTACGCCTCTACCGGACAAGCCGCCAGGCAGGCCGGATTTTCGCAATGGTTACAGGCCAGCGAGTAGAACGCTCGCTCCTCATGCGGGTAAATTTCTTTATCCAGCGGGTAGACATAGCGCCAGAAACGTTCAGGCTCCAGCTGATTAAAACTCTTACACGCCATCGCACAGCCACGGCAGCCGATGCACTTATCGCTATTGACTAAAAACGCGCGTCTCATGCCGCAGCTCCTTCATTTCCTGACAGAGTAATATCTACAAATTGACTGTGTATGGCCGCACCGGGCGCGCCTGTCGCCATTTTTCCCATATCGGCGGGCGTATCTTTGACCACATTCTGTACGTTGTAACTAAGCTTGTTGAACCAGGATTCGTACATCACAAGAAAATCTTCCGGCACATTAGTGGTAATTTTGGCTCGCAACTCAACATGGCCCACCTCGTTGAAGACTTTGACGTGAGCGCCCTCAGTGATGCCCTTTTTCTGTGCAGCAAGCGGGTGGATATAAACAAAGGGTTCTGGCCAGAAAACCTGCATCCAGTCCAGATTGACAAACTGCGAGTGCAGACCGTACTGAAGATGAGGTGTAAACAGGTGGAACGGCAGCGCACCCTGTGCACCCGCTTTATATTCCGACAAAGCCGTGTGACCATTTTCCGCACAACGTTCTGATTTGAACTCGTACTTGCCTGACGGCGTTTTGAACTTGCGATCGTACCAGGCCGCGGTGCTGACCATTTTTGCTTTGCGTGGTCCTTCCAGCAGGTCATCCCAGCCCGCAATGCCAAACTGTTTCCCCATCCCCTCATTAAATTCCTGATCCAACCAGCGTTTAGCATCAAACGCCTGCGGGAAGGTACATGAACCGGGTTCCAGTTTATTGATGGTTTTGGACAGCAGCGCCGCGATTTCCGGATCGCTCTTGCACTCATACAGCGGTTTGATAGCCGGCTCGTTGACGGATAACCAGTAGTGCCAATAAGACGAAGAGACATCCCATTGTTCAAAGGTGGTAGTGACAGGCAGCACGATATCCGCATGTTGGACGGTTTCGTTGAAGAACTGGTCGACACAAACCACCATTTCCAGTTTATCAAACGCTTTGATCATCTTGTTGCGGTCGAAATCCTGAGCAAACGGGTTTTTAGAGGCCACCCACAGCATCCGTACCGGTGGTTCACTGGCGTCCAGAATCCCTTGCGCCGTCTGGTTGATATTCAGCGCACGATCGGAGTATTCGCTCTTCTCACCGCTATCGCTGACAAACTCACCCACCGGACCACCTGCGCCTTTTATTCCGACAGAACCTGCAGGAGGCTTCTGCATCATTCCATGGTAGTTATAACCCCATGTCTGCAGATGACCGTAGCGGGCACCGCCGCCCTCAATACCAATATTGCCGGTCATTGCCACAAAGGCATCGATCGCCCGTACGTTAGCGCCGCCGTTAACATGGCGCTGCATGCCGTAGCCAATCCACACGGTGGCAGGATTAACCGCCGTAAACTCTTCCGCTAACTGGCGAATGGCATCCGCCGACAGACCGCAAATTTCAGCGGCCCACTCGACGGTCACACTGCTGCGCAGATAAGCTTCGAATTCCGGGTATCCGTGGGAATAGTTATTGACGAAATCCTGATCAACTAAACCTTTATCCACCAGGTGACGCGCCATGCCCAGCGCCAGAGCGCCATCTGAGCCTGGGCGAACACGTAAATAAAGATCGGCTTTCGCGGCGGTCTGCGTTAACAGCGGATCGATAACGACAACTTTTGCGCCTTTCTCCCGCGCCTGATAGATGTATTTCATAGTGTGCATAGAGCACCAGGCCGGATTCGCGCCCCAGATGATGATATATTTTGCTTTTACAAAATCTTCCGGGTCGTTACACCACATATCCCCCATATCATAGTTCTGGGCGTCGATACCGGCTGGCCAGCAAGGTGTCCCGGCAAAACGGGTGGTGTAACCCAGCGAAGACATCATCCCTTCAACGGCATAACCCATCACCCCAAGGTTGCCTGAGTATTTTGACAGCGCCAGCCCCAGCATTGAGCCGTCTTTCTTTTTAATCTCCAGCATCTTGGTCGCAATGCGCTGCATTGCTTCGTCCCAGGAGATACGACGCCAGTTACCGCTGCCGCGAACATCCTGAACCATCGGATATTTAATGCGATCCGGGCTATACACCCGGCGAGGATAAGTCAGACCTTTTACACAGGGTGTTCCATGCGTAAACGTTGACTCAGGCGCGCCTTCCACAAAGGTAATGACGTCATCCTTCACCCAGGTTTTCAGGCTACAGGTGTCATAGCAGTTACGCGGACAGGCGTTGCGAGAAATTTTGTAAGTTTTAGGGTTAAACGGAATTGGCGGTTGCGCCAATGCGCAGCGTGAAGTCAGCAACCCCCCAGGCAGGGCAGCCACGGTTCCAAGGGCAACTAACCCTTTCAAAAATGAACGTCTGTTCAGAACTCCCGGTTCATTACTCATATTGATACTCTCGTGTTTAATTCATTAAGCCAAGAAGACAACCTTCCCGCTACGGTTTTCAGCGTGGCGGTTTGTGCATTTATATTTATTTTTTCGATATACTCGGGCACCCACAGCGCTATATACTCACTTACACATCGAGTGAAGGCGACCTGGTATTTAGCTGATGTTCTGGCATTAGCCGATAATAAAACAGCCAATTCCAATACATATGAAATATGATCATCCGGTATATTATTTTTGTGGTTTATAGATAAACCTATATTTGCCATGAATTCCCGAATGCTCAAAGTTGATTTACCCATTACGAGGGCATCTTCTTCGAGATAAACCGAAGCGAACGGCGCAGCCTTTAACGTCTGTGGCCCAACAAATAGCGCATTGAAGTCGTACTCCGCGTCCAACCACTCCTGTTCTGTTAGCCTCGAGGCATGTGCTTCCAGAGCTGAATAAGCCGCTTTCAGCGTGTGACTATCGTGAGAAATAAAAAAATCACGCAACAATAACCCTGTCGATTCAAAGATCGTCAGGGTTTCATATATTTCACCCATGAATTAACCAACCATTTATTCATAAAACAAATGAAAACGTAACACAGGTTGATATAATAAAGAAAACGCCTCATCTTTCTTTGATGAAACTAATGGTCAGACTCATTAAATAAATGTGTTACGCGGTTTATTGTTTCAAGAATTGACAATCTGAAAGCGTGGAAATAAAAAACCGCCAGCGGATGGCTGACGGTTTTGGCATTGCAGGTGTGTCTTACTTTTTTTATGCTACTGTCGTGCGAATCAGATAATCAAACGAACTCAATGAGGCCTTCGCGCCTTCACCGGTCGCAATGATGATCTGCTTATACGGTACGGTGGTGCAGTCACCAGCGGCGAAAACCCCCTTCACGCTGGTTTCGCACTTGGCATCGATGATGATTTCACCCATGCGATTACGCTCGACGGCACCTTCCAACCAGTTGGTGTTTGGCAGCAGACCTATCTGTACAAAGATACCCGCCAGTTCCACACTGTGAACGTCGCCACTCACGCGGTCGCGATACTCCAGGCCGGTGACTTTGCTGCCATCGCCTTTCACTTCTGTCGTTTGCGCATTCAGAATAATATCGACGTTTTTCAGACTGCGAAGCTTATTCTGCAGCACCTGGTCAGCCTTCATTTCAGGTGCGAACTCCAGCAGCGTCACATGTTCAACAATGCCTGCCAGGTCAATAGCAGCTTCAACACCGGAGTTGCCGCCACCAATCACCGCAACGCGCTTGCCTTTGAACAGCGGGCCATCGCAGTGCGGGCAGTAGGTTACGCCTTTGGTGCGATACTGATCTTCACCCGGAACGTTCATGTTGCGCCATTTCGCACCGGTGGCAATGATAATGCTGCGTGCTTTGAGCACCGCGCCGGATGCCGTTTCAATCTGATGTAAACCGCCTTCCTGCGCCGCCGGAACCAGTTTACTTGCGCTCTGGCTGTCGATCACATCAACATCATAGTCATCAACGTGTGCTTTCAGCGCGCCCGCCAGTTTCTGGCCTTCGGTTTTCGGTACCGAGATGTAGTTTTCAATATCAACGGTATCAAGAACCTGACCGCCAAAACGTTCGCCCATCAGACCGGTGCGAATACCTTTACGTGCAGAGTACACTGCCGCTGCCGCCCCCGCAGGACCGGAACCGACAATCAGCACGTCATAAGCATCACGTTTGTTCAGCTCTTGTGCCGCACGTTTTTCTGCGCCGCTATCTACTTTCGCCACGATCTCAGTCAGCGTCATACGCCCCTGACCGAACTCTTTGCCGTTCATATACACCGCCGGAACGCCCATCACGTTGCGATCGGTAATTTCGTTCTGGAATGTACCGCCGTCAATCGCCGTATGCTTGATGCGTGGATTCAGTACCGACATCAGGTTCAGCGCCTGTACCACGTCCGGACAGTTATGACAGGAAAGCGAATAATAGGTTTCAAACTCAAAATCACCGTCGAGATCGCGGATCTGCTCCAGCAACGCCTGCGCCTCTTTTGACGGATGACCACCGGTCCACAGCAGCGCCAGCACCAGGGAGGTAAACTCATGGCCCAGCGGAGAACCGGCAAAGCGCGGCCCCTGGTGAGAACCTGGATTGGTGATCAGGAACGATGGCTTGCGTACCGCCAGAGTATTGTCTTCTTTAAAGGTGACTTTTTCTGACAGTTCAGCAATTTCAGT
This sequence comes from Citrobacter braakii, assembly GCF_002075345.1. Taxonomy (GTDB): domain Bacteria; phylum Pseudomonadota; class Gammaproteobacteria; order Enterobacterales; family Enterobacteriaceae; genus Citrobacter; species Citrobacter braakii. The sequence continues at coordinate 239,268 of NZ_NAEW01000003.1, read as the reverse complement.
CAGCAGTTCCTTGATTTCTGCCGATTTAGCGCTGTCATCCAGCGTAGCAATCAGCTCAACAGGTTTGGTCAGTTTCTCAAGATAAGCCTTGAGCTGGGTTTTCATATTTGTGTCGAGCATTCTTCTTCCCTCTCTGAAAACATCATCATGCAAGCCGACTTTGCGGGACTGCATTAATGCAACTTGCGTCATGGTGCTGGAATGAAACAGGCGCAAACTGCGCCTGTGGAATGGCCGGATGCACTGCGTTTATCCGGCCGACAAATTATGCGACTTAAATCTTACCGACCAGATCTAAGGATGGAGCCAGGGTCGCTTCGCCTTCTTTCCATTTCGCCGGGCAAACTTCACCTGGGTGAGAGGCAACATACTGTGCGGCTTTAATTTTACGCAGCAGGTCAGACGCATCACGGCCGATACCTTCAGCGGTAACTTCGATTGCCTGGATGATACCCTGCGGGTCTACAACGAAGGTTGCGCGGTCAGCCAGACCTTCATCTTCACGCATGTTGTCGAAGTTACGGGTCAGGGCGCCAGTCGGGTCGCCGATCATCGCGTATTTGATTTTCGCGATGGTGTCAGAGCTGCTGTGCCATGCTTTGTGGGTGAAGTGGGTGTCAGTAGATACGGAATAGACATCTACGCCCAGTTTCTGCAGTTCTTCGTAGTGGTCAGCCACATCACCCAGCTCGGTCGGGCAAACGAAAGTAAAGTCAGCCGGGTAGAAGAAGAAGACGCTCCAGCGACCTTCGGTATCTTTCTCGGTTACTTCGATGAACTCACCGTTTTTGAACGCCTGGTTTTTGAAAGGTTTAATTTTGGTATTAATCAAAGACATCTGTACTTCCTCCGTGTTTTCGTTGAGAGATAAGTTAACGAAAATCTCTTCGCAGGGCTAATGCGTTTCCTTTATCAAATCAATAAGCGTTAACTAACAACCCACTCAAACTCATGTTGTGAACCTAAAGATAAAAGTAAAAAAGGCCCCCTTTGCAGGGAGCCTCATTACCCGAGCTACCCGCAGGTAACGTCAGTGCCAGCAGGGCTGGCTATGTGTTGCGCTCTACATTACCTTAACAAAGGTCGTAACAGCGATTGGGATTACATCACCCCACTCAAGAAAGGGCAATCGACAGATGGTCGATCTTACCTATGGCTGCGATAGGTTTTGCAACTTAGCCCCCTTTCCTTCTGATTTTATAAGGAAAATCAATGTTTAAACGTACCTTACTCTTAACCCTGCTTCCTGCCGTGGTGCACGCCGAAGAACTTCCTGCCCCCGTTAAAGCTATTGAGAAACAGGGCATTACTATTCTCAAACCCTTCGACGCGCCGGGTGGAATGAAGGGCTACCTGGGAAAATACCAGGATATGGGCGTTACTATTTATGTTACGCCTGACGGTAAACACGCCATTTCCGGTTATATGTATAACGAAAAAGGCGAAAACCTTAGTAATACGCTGATAGAAAAAGAGATCTACGCCCCTGCCGGGCGCGAAATGTGGCAGCGAATGGAAAAAGCATCCTGGATTCTGGACGGGAAAAAAGAGGCTCCGGTCATTGTTTACGTGTTTGCCGATCCCTTCTGTCCCTATTGCAAACAGTTCTGGCAGAAGGCTCGCCCGTGGGTAGACTCAGGTAAAGTTCAGTTGCGCACAATACTGGTTGGCGTAATTAAACCCGAAAGCCCGGCTACCGCCGCAGCGATTCTGGCCGCAAAAGATCCGGCCAAGACCTGGCATGACTATGAGGCATCCGGTGGGAAAATGAAGCTACAAATCCCGACCTCCGTCTCACCGGAGCAGATGAAGGTATTGAATATCAATCAAAAGTTGATGGATGATTTAGGCGCCAACGTCACGCCGGCTATCTATTACATGAGTAGAGACGATACGTTACAACAGGAAATCGGCTTACCGGATAAGGAGAAATTAAACATTATCATGGGTAATAAATAAATGTGAAAAAATGAGTGGTTGTTATCATTCCCATGTCAATCACTCATTTAGATTAACTTTTTTGGTCAAAATTACGCAACATGTGCTATTTTTAGTTTAAATTAATAATTCATTAAGCACACAAACATAAACCACAAGAATATTCACAACTTAAAATATTTCAGAATTAAATTTTTCAAAACATGACCATCACAGGAAGGTATGTATGGCTAACCTCTATGACCTTAAAAAGTTCGATCTCAATCTATTGGTTATCTTTGAGTGTATTTATCAACATTTGAGTATCACTAAAGCTGCCGAAACTTTGTATATCACCCCCTCTGCCGTTAGCCAGTCACTGCAACGGCTACGCACACAATTTAATGACCCACTGTTTATCCGCTCCGGAAAAGGCATAACACCAACGATTATGGGGATTAACCTTCATCATCATCTTGAGAAAAATCTCAACAGTCTGGAGCAGACAATAAACATCATGAATAACTCCAGTCTGAAGAAAAAATTCATTATTTACTGTCCACAACTACCAACAATTATCAACATCGAGGAAATTATTCATTTTGTCAGAGAAGAATCGCATGTCGAAATTGAGCACCATAACATACTCATCACTGCTGAAAGTACGGAAAATCTGTTGGCTTACAGAAAAGCAGATTTAGTCATTGCTACCGCTCCAGTGAGTAATCGCTCGATAATATGCTCGCCATTTAAAACTGTCGAAACAATATTAGTTTGCAACAAAAATCATCCGAGAATTAATGGAGAAAGTACGCTTGAAACAATATTAAAAGAACAGTTCACGCAACTTATTTCTGAAGATACAGGTGTTAAGGAATACTGGCAACAAACCAGCACATTGCTGGCTAATCGAGATGTTGGCTTCCGCAGCGACTCATTAATAACGATCATTAACATTATTTCAAATACAGACATCATAGGTCTGCTACCAAGAGATATTTACGAACAATATACCGGATCATTTAATTTAAAAGAGATCTGTATCGATATTCCCTTACCAAAAATAAATTTATTTTTGATGTATAACAGAGCATCACTCAACAATACTGGCTTCGTTAATTTAATTAATAAAATAAATGATAAACATGATAAAAGAACTACCAAGTAGAACTTTACCTATTCATTTTAAATATTTATGAATGAGCATAATTCAAAATAACCATGAATGTATTAAAACGTTGCACCTGGAAAAAATTAGCATATCTTATTGTCAGCATTTGTTATTGTTTTAAATAATAATTTTGATATGAGTTTAATATGTCTATTTATAAAATCCCGCTTGATCAAAACGTGCTGGACGCCGCTCTGGAGCGCATAACCTGGGCGCTGGAAACTCTGCCTCGAGTTTGTGTCTCTTTCTCCGGCGGGAAAGATTCAGGACTGATGCTACATCTGACAGCTATGCTTGCACGCCAACTGCATAAAAAAATTGACGTACTATTTATCGACTGGGAAGCCCAGTTTTCCTGCACTATTGATTATGTTGAGGCGCTTCGTGCACGTTATTCCGATATCATCGAGCGCTTTTATTGGGTGGCTTTACCACTCACCACCCAGAATTCCCTCTCTCAATTTCAGCCAGAATGGCAGTGTTGGGAACCAGGTACTCCGTGGGTTCGCCAGCCTCCCACGGATGCCATAACCGATCCAGAGTATTTCTCCTTCTATCAACCCGGCATGACCTTTGAACAATTTGTTCGCGAGTTCGCTGACTGGTATTCAGAGAAACGTCCAGCCGGCATGATGGTCGGGATCCGCGCCGATGAGTCATATAATCGTTTTGTCGCCATTGCCAATTCGCAAAAGCAGCGCTTTGCCGATGATAAACCCTGGACCACCAGCGCCCCCGGCGGGCATACCTGGTATATTTACCCGATTTATGACTGGAAAACTGCCGATATCTGGACCTGGTTCGCAAAAACCAGAATGTCGTGCAATCCCTTATACAATCTCATGTATCAGGCCGGTGTCCCAACACGTTACATGCGTATTTGTGAGCCTTTTGGCCCGGAACAGCGTCAGGGATTATGGCTATATCACGTCATTGAACCCGAGCGCTGGGCAGCCATGTGCGCCCGTGTCAGCGGTGTAAAAAGTGGCGGAATTTATGCCGGTCACGATAACCATTTTTACGGGCACCGCAAAATATTGAAACCCGAACATTTAAACTGGCAGGAATACGCCATGCTGCTACTCAACAGTATGCCGGAAACGACCGCTGAGCATTATCGCAATAAAATCGCCATCTATTTGCAGTGGTATAAGAAAAAGGGCATGGACAATATCCCGCAAACTCAGGAAAAAGATATTGGCTCAGCGGATATTCCGTCGTGGCGGCGTATCTGTAAAGTCCTGCTGAATAACGACTACTGGTGCCGGGCGCTGTCATTCAGCCCAACAAAACCCAAAAACTACCAACGTTATAATGAACGCATGAAAATAAAACGCCAGCAATGGGGAATCTTATGCAACACCGACTAACTCAAGAACTCACTGGTTTTCTTTCTGGGCTGTCAGAAGAAGAGCGAATTGAAGCAATCAACCAATTCAGAATGGCTATCCACAGCGTCAGCCCTTTTCGTGAAGAGCCAGTAGACTGTGTACTATGGATTAAAAACGAGCATATATCACCCAATGACTATAACCCTAATAACGTTGCGCCTCCGGAGAAAAAGCTGCTGCAGAAATCCCTCGAAGCAGACGGATTCACGCAGCCCATCGTGGTAGTTCACTCCACGGCGGAAGAATACGAAATTGTCGATGGTTTCCACCGTCATGAGCTAGGTAAAAGCAAACCGTCGCTGAAATCACGCCTGCATGGCTACCTGCCGGTCACCTGTTTACAGCGTGAACGCCATGAACGCATGGCAGCGACAATTCGTCATAACCGTGCCCGTGGGCGGCATAAAATTCATGCCATGTCGGAAATCGTTCGTGAATTATCACTACTGGGATGGAGCGCAGAGAAAATCAGTAAAGAGTTAGGTATGGACGACGATGAGGTTTTACGTCTGAAACAAATTAACGGTCTGCAAGAGTTATTTGCCGACCGTCGCTTCTCCAAAGCCTGGACAGTAAAATAACTACAGCGCAACCAGACGTTCGGCTGCCGCCAGCAGCGTCGATTCTTGCTTGGCAAAACATAGGCGAATCAGCTTATGCGGGAAAGGATCGGCGCAGAAAACCGACAACGGGATCGCGGCAACGCCCACTTCTTTGGTCAGCCACTGGCAAAACTCAACGTCGTTAAGTGTGGAGACGGCACTGTAATCGACCAGCAGAAAATAGGTGCCTTCACACGGCAAAATTTCCAGTCGGCTGTCACGCAGCGCGTTCACCAACACATCGCGTTTTTTCTGATAAAAGGCTGGCAACTCACGATAGTGTGTTGGATCCTCCCGCAGCATATCCGCCAGCGCCAGCTGAGCCGGCGTATTCACTGAGAACGTCAGATACTGGTGTACCTTGCGTAATTCAGCGCTAATGGCGGCAGGCGCAACGCAGTAGCCGACTTTCCAGCCGGTCATATGGTAGGTCTTCCCAAACGATGAAACGGCAACGGCGCGTTCGCGCAGGTGTGAATGCGCCAGCACGCTGGCATGTCCCTGTCCGGCGAAGCAAATGTGCTCATAAACTTCGTCGCTAATGACAAAGATCTCACGTTCTTTAATTGCCTGCCACAGGGCATCAAAATCGGCGTGATGCCATACGGTGGCGGAAGGGTTGTGCGGCGTGTTAAGGATCACCAGTCGGGTACGTTCGCTGAGTACAGCGCTAAATTCCTGCCAGTTGACGCGAAAAGACGGCGGTTGCAGCGCGATACGTTTAACTACGCCGCCGGATAATTCGACCGCGGGCGCATAGCTGTCGTAGCTCGGGTCAAAACAAATCACCTCATCGCCAGGACGCACCAGCGCCGTAATTGCGGCGAACAGCGCTTCTGTGGCCCCCGCCGTCACGGTCACTTCACTATTCGCATCAGGTTTATAGCCGTACAACTGCGCGGTTTTATCCGCAATGGCTTCGCGCAACGGCTGTACGCCCGTCATCGGCGCATACTGGTTTGCGCCATGCGCGACGTGATACGCCAGGCGTTCCTGCAAAAAAAGTGGGCCGTCAAAATCAGGAAATCCCTGCGAGAGGTTAATGGCCTGATGCTGCTGCGCCAGCGCGCTCATTTGCGTGAAGATAGTGGTGCCAAGATTAGGCAGTTTGCTTTGCGGAATCAGCGGGTTATTACTCATTATTGTTATCCCAGCGTGTGATGTTGTGGTTGAAGCCACTATAGCACGATGCTAGTATTTGGCAATCAAGACGTTCAGACGTCTATATAAAAATAACCTGCATTGACAGGACAGCCAAAAGGACAACACAACATGAGTAATACCGAGATTCGCGTCGTCACCGGCCCGGCCAACTATTTTTCCCATCCCGGCAGCCTGTCAAGACTCAACGATTTTTTCACCGCAGAGCAACTCTCACGCGCCGTATGGGTTTACGGTGAACGCGCCATCGACGCGGCCCGCCCTTATCTGCCTGAGGCATTTCATCTTGCCGATGCAAGGCACCTGCTGTTTACGGGACATTGCAGCGAAACCGATGTTACTCAACTGGCAAAAGAGTCAGGAGACAATCGCAGCGTGGTGATTGGTGTGGGCGGCGGGACATTGCTCGACACGGCCAAAGCGCTGGCTCGTCGTCTGGGTCTGCCTTTTGTCGGTATTCCTACTATCGCAGCGACCTGCGCCGCATGGACACCGCTCTCCGTCTGGTACAACGATGCAGGCCAGGCGCTGCATTTCGAAATTTTCGCTGACGCCAATTTCCTCGTGCTGGTCGAGCCAGAGATCGTTCTCGATGCGCCTGAAGAATACTTACTGGCGGGGATCGGCGACACGCTGGCGAAATGGTACGAGGCAGTCGTGCTCGCACCTGAGCCGGAAAACCTGCCTCTGACCGTACGTCTGGGTATCCATGCTGCGCAGACGATCCGCGACGTCCTGTTGGAAAGCAGCGAGCAGGCGCTGGTCGATAAGCAACAAGGCACGTTAAGCCGCACATTTTGCGATGTAGTGGATGCAATTATTGCCGGAGGCGGCATGGTCGGCGGTCTGGGTGAGCGCTACACCCGCGTGGCGGCGGCGCATTCGGTACATAATGGCCTGACCGTGCTCCCGCAAACGGAGAAGTTTTTACATGGCACCAAAGTGGCGTACGGCATACTGGTGCAAAGCGCGCTGCTGGGACAAGATGATGTGCTGGCGCAGTTAATTACCGCCTATCAGCGCTTCAACCTGCCAACCCGGTTGGCTCAACTGGACGTGGACATCAACAACCGCGCCGAAATCGACAACGTGATTGCGCACACCCTGCGCCCTGTGGAGTCCATTCATGCGCTGCCGGTAACGTTAACGCCACAGACGCTGCGCGCAGCGTTCGAAAAAGTAGAATCGTTTACGGTGTGATTATGGTGTGGGATGCCTGATGGCGGCAACGCAGCGCCCCCCTGGTGCTTACTAGAGTAAGTGACCAGGGTGAACACGCCTGCAGCTTGAATGATGAAGAGCATTAACAGCAGCGTGCGCCGCCTTTCCCCCCGTAGCGCGCATCCTGGCGTTCGCGGAAAAATTCTTCGTAGGTCATTGGCGTCAGGTCCGGATGCGTGACGCGCATATGCTCAACATAGTTGTCGTAATCCGGCACACCTATCATTAATCGGGCGGTTTGACCCAAATACTTCCCGGCTTTAGAGAGCGTTTCAAACATAGTGGTTCCCTGTCGAACAAACGCCCTCCCCATTCAGGAGAGGGCTCGTTGGTTAAGAGAATATTAGTGCGCGCCTTTCGCCTGCGCCACGATCTCTTCGACATTCTCAGGCATCGGTTCGTATGGCGTTTCTTTCGACGTAGGTTTGTCCTCTTTCAGTGCTGCCAGTGCAGTTTTGATGGAGAACAGACCCAGCACCACAACGACTACCATGAAGAAGATAGTGAGACCCGCATCCAGGCGGTTGTTAAACACCAACTGCGTCAGCTGCGACTGAGTGTACTGCGCCGGAATATTACCGCTGTCGATCATCGCCTGGAACTTGTTAGCGATGGCGAGGAAGCCAATTTTCGCATCCGGGCTAAACGCTTTCTGCCAGCCGGCGGTCAGGGTACAAATCAGCAGCCAGGCCGTTGGCACCAGCGCCACCCACGCGTAGCGCTGACGTTTCATCTTGAACAGCACCACCGCGCAAAGCATCAACGCCATACCGGCCAGCATCTGGTTGGCGATACCAAACAGTGGCCACAGGGTATTAATACCACCCAATGGATCCACCACGCCCTGGTGCAAGAAGTAACCCCAGGCCAGCACGCACAGCGCCGTTGCCAGCAGGTTCGCAGGCAGCGAATCGGTACGTTTCAGACCCGGTGACACCACGCCCAGCAGATCCTGCAGCATAAAGCGTGCGGCACGCGTACCGGCGTCTACCGCCGTCAGAATAAACAGGGCTTCAAACAGAATGGCGAAGTGATACCAGAACGCCACATCCATCATGCCGCCCAGCGCACCATGCAGAATATACGCCATGCCCACCGCCAGCGTCGGCGCACCGCCTGCGCGGGAGATAATGGATTGTTCGCCGACATCGTTCGCAATCTGATGCAGCGTATCAGGCGTGATAACAAAGCCCCAACTGCTCACAACCTGTGCCGCTGACGCAACCACATCGGTGGTTCCGGCAGGTGCCAGTACAGCCATCGGGCTGTTCATCGCAAAGTAGACGCCCGGGTCGATAACGCAGGCCGCCACCAGCGCCATAATGGCGACAAAGGATTCCATCAGCATCCCGCCGTAGCCAATAAAACAGGCCTGACCTTCATTCGCCAGCATCTTCGGCGTGGTGCCGGAGGCAATCAGCGCGTGGAAACCAGAGACCGCACCGCAGGCGATGGTAATAAACAGGAACGGGAACAGGTTACCGCTCCAGACCGGGCCTGTACCGTCAACAAACTTGGTCAGCGCAGGCATGGTCAGCGTCGGACGCATGATCAGAATCCCTACCGCCAGACCAACAATGGTACCAATTTTCAGGAAGGTAGAGAGATAATCACGCGGTGCCAGCAGCAGCCACACCGGCAGTACGGCGGCGACAAAGCCGTATCCCACCAGCATCCAGGTCAACTGTACGCCGGTAAAGTCAAAGTACGGTGCCCAGGTCGGGCTTTCAGCCACCCAGCCGCCGGAAATAATAGCAAACACCAGGAATACCAGACCGATGACCGACACTTCACCAATGCGGCCCGGGCGCAGATAACGCAGGTAAATCCCCATGAAGATCGCCAGCGGGATAGTAAAGGCGACGGTGTAGGTTCCCCACGGGCTGTGGGTCAGCGCTTTCACGACGATCATCGCCAGTACCGCGAGGATAATCACCATGATCATAAAACAGGCCACCAGAGCAATGACGCCCGCCGTTGGGCCCATTTCTTCTTTCACCAGTTCGCCAAGGGAACGACCATCGCGACGGGTAGAAACAAACAGCACCATAAAGTCCTGCACCGCCCCCGCCAGTACCACCCCGGCAAGCAGCCAGATCATACCCGGCAGATAGCCCATTTGCGCCGCCAGCACCGGTCCAACTAATGGACCCGCTCCAGCAATCGCCGCGAAATGGTGGCCAAACAGCACTTTTTTATCGGTAGGAACATAGTCCAGACCATCGTTATGACGCACAGCTGGCGTCATACGCGTCGGGTCCAGCGCCAGTACATTTTTCGCGATGTACAGGCCGTAGAAACGGTAAGCGATAAGGTAGACACAGACCGACGCCACGACTATCCACAACGCGTTGATCTGTTCGCCACGATTTAATGCGATATAGCCGAGGGCAAATGCTCCCATAACGGAGAGCACTGTCCAGACGAGGTACTTCCCTGATTTATTCATACTTGGTTTTCCGTTGTCCTGGTCAGAGAGATGTTACATTTTGTTTCTATAACATCTTTTCTGAATTTAACAACCTGACAACCATGTAAACCCGAAGTATCACTGAGTATTTACATTGCATTGTTAACTGGATCACTTCATTTAGCCGTTAACCCTGCAATTTCATTTTACTTTGTCGGGCGACTCACCCCATCACCGCAGTGCCTAAACGACAGGTGCAACAGCGTCGTCCCTGCTCATCAAAGATGACGATTTCCCAGCTTTGACTCTGACGCCCGAGGTGCAACGGCTGGCAAACGCCGCGCACTTTCCCCTGCGCAACCGCCCGATGGTGCGTGGCGTTCAGTTCCGTACCCACCACACACTGCCCGTCGCGAGTCATCAGATAACCCGCCATCGAACCCAATGTTTCCGCCAGGGCCGCCGACGCGCCGCCGTGCAGCAGACCAAACGGCTGATGCGTCCGGCTATCCACCGGCATTTCGGCTTCCAGCACATCATCCCCCAGTCGGGTATAGACCATGCCTAAATGCGCCACCATCGTGTTCTGACTGGTGGCATTCAGTTCATCCAGCGTTAAATGACGTTTCCAGATCATCGTCATGCCCCCAGCGTGGAGCCGCCGTCCACCACGATATCCTGAAGCGTGATGTGGCTCGCCAGATCGGAAGCGAGGAATAAAATCGTGTTAGCGATTTCCTGTGGACGAGCGATTTTTCCCAGTGGAATGCCGAGCTTAAACTGCTCGCCAAACCCACGAATGCGCTGTTTCTCCGCGTCATCGCTGACCCACAACGTACGCTGCATGTCGGTGTCGGTCGAGCCTGGCGAAACCACATTGCAACGCACACCGCTGCCTGCCAGTTCAAGTCCGACGGTCAGTGCCAGGTTTTTCAGCGCGGCTTTTGACGCACCGTATGCGCTCATACCGATACGCGGCGTGTGCGCCGCATCCGACGCGACGGTCACGATTGCCCCGCCCTGCTGGCGACGAAACTGCGCCATCGTCTGTTGAAACAGATTGAACGCCCCACCAACGTTAACCGCAAACGTCTGCTGCCACTCCTCAATACTCAGCGCATCGGTGGCCCCCATACGCAAAATACCCGCCGCATTGACCAACACATCCAACCGCTCGCGCGTTTGCAGGACGCGCTGACACACCTCAGCCACCTGTTCAGCATTCGCCACATCCAGCACTTCGGTGGCAAACGGGTAGTTATCCTGAGAAAATTCACGATCGAATCCTGTCACCTCAGCACCCGCTTTCACAAACGCCAGCGCGGTGGTGTAGCCAATCCCTTTTCCCGCGCCGGTTACCCAGACGGTTTTCCCTGCGAAGTCAAATCCTGACATTACTTCACCTCGCGAGAGAGCAGCGTCCACCAGGCGTCAATGGTCGGGTTTTTCGCCAGCATCACGAAGTCAATATCGCCATGAACCTTACGCCAGCGCGCCGCCAGCGCCATCATGCGCACGGAATCCAGTCCGTAGTCGATCAGGTTTTCGTCATCCATCGGCTCTTCGGACTCATCCAGCAGCGGCAGAATAATGCTGCGTAACGCATCTTTGCTGGCCGGTACCGGCGTCGGTAATAATTCCTGAGTCATCACCACACGCCCGGAGCGTCCCGCCACGTATTTCAGCGACATCAGATGTTCGTCACGGCTAAAGTCTGCCAACGCATCGGCAACCATAAACGGCTTGATGTCGCGCATAAAGGCGTCTGTTGCGGTGGTCATACAGCCAATATGCGCATACACGCCGGTAATGATCAGTTGATTACGTCCGGTCTCCTTAAGCATCTGTTCCAGCGGGGAGCGATGAAATGCGCTGTAACGCCATTTCACCAGAATGGTATCCGCTTCATCCGGCGCCAGCGCCTCAACGATTTTCTGCTGTTCCGGCGAACGCGTCAGTCCCGGTCCCCACATATCATTGAGCAGAGCGCGGTCTTCATCACTCTGTTCTTTCGGCTGAGCGGTGTAATACACCGGAATGTTATGCTCTTTGCAGTACTGACGCAGTGCGGCGATGTTAGCGACGACCTGCTCCATCATCGGGCAGTTATCGCCCCAAAAACCGATAAAATAGTCCTGCATGTCGTGGATCAGCAGTGCGGCGCGTTCGGGGTCAAACGCCCAGTCCACTTTGTTCACCGGAACATCAAGCGCCGTGGGTAGCGCATAAGCCTGCAGTTTAGGAATTGCCATCTCTTATTCTCCTTCAGGCCAGTGAACGTGATGCCAGCCACTGACGTAATTGTTTTTTATCTACTTTCCCAACCGGAGTCAGCGGTAACGACTCAACGCACTCCACGCGGTCAGGTAATTTAAATTCCGCTACGCCCTGTTCGCGTAGAAAACGACGCACCTGCACCGCTCGCAGCGGCTCTTTTACCACCAACCAGGCACAGCTTTTCTCGCCCATCAGTTCGTCATCCATACTGACCAGCGCGGCATGGATCACCATCGGGTGGCGCAGCAGCAGGTTTTCAATCTCTTCTGCAGCGATCTTCTCTCCACCGCGGTTGATCTGATCCTTCTCGCGTCCCTGGACGGTGATGTAGCCATCTCGATCGATGGCGATCAGATCGCCGGAGCAGTAAAAACCGTTGGCGTCAAAGGCGCTGGCATTGTGCTCAGGACTGTTGAAGTAGCCGCGGAAGGTGTATGGGCCACGCGTCATCAGGCGCCCGGTTTCTCCCTCGGCTAAAGGGTTGCCGTCAGCGTCTGCTACCCAGACTTCATCATCGGGACACATCGGGCGGCCCTGGGTATTGATGATACGTTCAGGACTGTCGTCCAGACGGGTGTAGTTCACCAGTCCTTCCGCCATGCCGAAGACCTGCTGCAGCTGGCAGCCGATCTCCGCCGGAATACGCGCCGCAAGCGAGGCGGAAAGCCGTGCCCCACCGACCTGTAGCAGCGTCAGCGAAGCCAATTGCGCATTGCTCCCCCACTCCGCAATTGCCTGCAGCCACAGGCTCACCGCTGGCGGCACTAGCGCCGTGACGTTAACCTGATGCTGTTCAATCAGAGGGAAGCACAGGGTGGCGCTCGGGTCAGCAGCCAGCACGACGGTGCCGCCAGCCAGGAATACCCCCAACGCGCCAGGCGAACTCATCGCGTAGTTATGCGCCGCCGGGATCGCGCATAAATAACGCGTTTCCCCGGTGAAGCGGCAAATCTCATTGCTGCGACGCACGCTGTAGTAGTAATCGTTATGGGTACGAGGAATCAGCTTTGGCGTCCCGGTAGTCCCGCCTGAAAGCTGGAAATAGGCCACCTCATCAGCAGGCGATGGCGTGGCGGAAAAATTAGTCGCAGGCTGGCTTATCGCCGTTTGCAGATTGTGTTCGCCTTCATCATTGCGCAGTTGCACCACGCGCACTGAATTGTGTTCAGCCACAAAAGCGTTAAGAAAATCGTCCCCGCTAAACAGCGCATGCTGACGATCGGCAATCAGCAGCGCCGGTTCAATCTGTTTGGCATAGGCGTTAAGTTCATTACGCTGATGGCTGAATAATGCCAGCACCGGAGCTACACCCAGCTTGAGCAGCGCAAAGAAAGTGATATACAGCTCAGCCACGTTGCCCAGTTGCACCAGCGCGGTTTCGCCGGGTTTGATCCCCTGACGGCGCAGGCTGCAGGCGAGATTGTCAGTGGCCTGATTCAGTTGGCGATAGCTCAGGTGGCGTTCGCCATCGATCACCGCCGTATGGTCGCTGTCGGCGTGACGGGTCAGAATGTCGGTCAGCGGCAAATCCTGCCAGTAACCTTTTTCACGATAGCGGCGGGCAAACTCCTCCGGCCAACGGGTGAAAGGAATACTCATTATCGCTCCTTAGAGGCCTGGTCAATAAGGCTCTTAATGCAGTCCAAAAACATTCAACATCGTGGAGAGTTTGGCTCCCGTTTCACGCCATTCCGCAACCGGGGACGAAGCCGGAACAATCCCGGCACCGGCAAAGAAACGTACCTGATTACGCAGCAGCTTCGCACAACGGATCGTCACCACCCATTCGCCGTTACCTTGGGCATCACACCAGCCGACAATGCCACCGAACAGTTCGCGATCGAACGGCTCCAGCTCGGCGATAAGTTTGCGCGCAACCTGATGCGGGAAGCCGCTCAGCGCAGGCGTCGGATGCAGCAGGCACGCGAGCGTCAGGGCGTTTTCTTGCGCGTTGGCTTTACCCTCAAACGGCGTGCCGAGGTGCCAGAGCGTAGGCGTGGTGACCAGTTGCGGAGAAGAAGGGAGTTGCAGTTCACGGCTGCGATCGCGCAGGACATTTTTCATGGCCTGCGTCACCAGTTCGTGCTCATGGCGATCCTTTTCGGACGCCAGCAGGCGGATACCCGCCTCCCGGTCCAGCACATCGTCCGGTTGACGACGTGCCGAGCCTGCCAGCGGTAATGAGCTGAAACGATCGCCTTCTTTGCGTAACAGCAGTTCCGGACTGGCGCCAATCAATACGCCACCGTCTTCAAGAGGGACGTGGAAGTTGTAGCTCGCCGGATTTTGCGCCACCAGGCGCTCCAGCAGCGCCCCGCTGTCAATATTGGCATCAGCGGTGATATCGATCAGACGTGACAACACCACTTTGTCGACTTCCGGGGTTGCCGTCAGCGCAGCCGCGCGAGCGACCATATCTTCAAAGAAGTTCTGTTCCGGGATCGATTTACGTTCAACGACGTTCAGCGACTGATGAGCGTTAAAGTAACGAGATGATTGCTGCTTCGCCGTTCGGGAGAACGTCTGCCACGACTGGGGAATAAACAGCGATGACGGCTGGCGGGTGTCAAAAGGAATCGCCCCGACCATGATGGGGTTAGCGATACCCTGCGCTTTGGCATCAGCAAACAGTGCATGCATTTTCTGTTGGAAAGGGCTGTCTGGCGAATCGCCATCAATTGCCGGTTCCGCATAGCGGGCGAAGCATCCTGACGTCGTAAAACTACGGTACGGCGACATAAAGAAAAAACTGTCGGGAGCGAGCGTCGGCATAGTCTGCGTTTTTTCCTCGGCCAGTGACGTTTCCATATCATCCTCCAAAAATGATAAAAGCTCTAATAATGATTATCATTTATATTTTCGGTCGCTAACCTAAAAGCAAAGCGGCGGTATGTCAACTCTTGTGGCAGCACAATGTGCGACTTTGGCTTGCATCCTTGTCCACTAACAATGAAAATGAGAAGCATTACTTATACTGATAACAGGATGCTGATTCGTGAGTCTCCCCTCTTTTTGCCGCACCGTGCTCTTACTGGCAGGTTTGTCTATTTCAGGAATTTCTTTAGGTTATGCCGCCGACTGGCCGCGTCAGGTTACCGACAGTCGTGGTACGCATACGCTGGAACATAAGCCGCAGCGAATTGTCTCCACCAGCGTCACCCTCACCGGCTCGCTGCTGGCAATTGATGCCCCGGTCATCGCCAGCGGCGCCACTACGCCGAACAATCGCATCGGCGATGCACAGGGCTTTTTACGCCAGTGGAGCGAAGTGGCAAAGGCGCGCAAACTGAGCCGCCTGTATATCGGCGAACCGAGCGCTGAGGCCGTGGCAGCGCAAATGCCGGATCTGATTCTGATCAGCGCCACCGGGGGAGATTCAGCCCTCGCGCTATACGATCAGTTGTCCACCATTGCGCCAACGCTAATCATTAATTACGACGACAAAAGCTGGCAGGCGCTGCTGACGCAGTTAGGTGAAATTACCGGTCAGGAGCAACAGGCGGCTGCGCGTATTGCCGAGTTTGATAAGCAACTGCAGGCGGTCAAGCAGCGTATTACCCTGCCGCCGCAACCGGTCAGCGCGCTGGTATACACCGCTGCAGCGCACAGCGCCAACCTGTGGACGCCTGAGTCGGCGCAGGGCAAGCTGATGGAGCAGTTAGGTTTCACCCTGGCACCGCTGCCTGCCGGATTGCACACCAGCCAGAGTCAGGGCAAACGCCACGATATCATCCAGCTTGGCGGTGAGAACCTGGCGGCTGGCCTGAACGGCGAAGCGCTGTTCCTGTTCGCTGGCGACAACAAAGATGCCGACGCCATTTATGCTAATCCGCTGCTGGCACATCTGCCTGCCGTGCAGAATAAACGTGTTTACGCCCTGGGTACGGAAACCTTCCGTCTCGACTACTACAGCGCGACCTTGCTGCTGCAACGTCTGTCAGCTCTCTTTTAATCGCCAGCGCCGGATACGGCTAACGCCTTATCCGGCCTACAAACCGTAGAAGACAACGCTATCCGGCATTCACAGGCATTTGTCGGAATCGGCGCACTTCTCCCAGCAACAGCAGCAGTAGCAGACCGACAATCACCAGCCCAAACCCACTTACGCTTGCCGAAGCAACCGGTGTCATCATCGCCCCCAACCCCCCTAACAGCGCCGCGCCGATCGCATCTCCTGTAACGTTCTGCGCAGTCCACAAACCGTTAATTCGCCCGAGCATCGCTTCTGGCGTCTGCGTCTGTAACAGGGTGTACTGCAACAAAGAGCTGACCGCACTCAGCCAGCCGAACAGCGCCAGGCAGACAACGCCAAGCTCCCAGACCGGCATCAACCCAAACAGACCGATAGCCAGGAACGAAGCCACGGTCGATACCAGCATGATCAGTCCCGGACGCACGCTGTGCGCCAGTTGCCCGCTGGTCAACGCGCCCACCGCCGCGCCAAGAGGAATGGCCGCATACAGCAGACCTATTTGCGCACTCGACATTTGCCAGTTAATCGCCAACGCGGGATACAACACGCGCACGGCGCTCGCCATAGTCAACAGACCGCCAAGCAGCGCAATGCCGCCAATCAGCGGGCTGGCAAGCAGAAAGCGAAATGCTGCCAGCAGCGATTTTAGCGGATGCTCGCGCGGCTGCGGCGGAGGTGGCAGCGCGGGAAGGCTCAGCAACGGCAGCAAGGTAATGAAAGTGCCCGCCGCCGCCAGACCGTAGTTCCACGCCACGCCACCGGTCGCAAGCAATACCCCGCCAAGCATCGGCGAAATAACCGAACCCAGACGTACCGTCAACATGGTAATCGCCCCGGCCTGCATCAAATTCTCCCGGCCAACCAGCGCCGGTGTTGCCGCCAGCAACGCGGTCACGCCCAGCGAGGCAAAGAAACCGTCCCATAAGCCAAGCAAATAAATCGCCAGTAACGACGGTTCGGGCAGCAGCGCATTCAGACACAGACCAATAAAGCCGATTCCGCAGGTTCCACGAGCCAACAGGATCACTTTTTTACGCTCATAGCGGTCGGCCAGCACCCCGCCCACCATCAGACCAATAAACATTGCGCTGCCGGTCAACGTTACTGACAAACCTACCTGCCAGGTCGACTGGGTCATCATCTGGATCTGTACCGGAACCGCCACGCCGAGTAGCCCCAAAGAGACAATGGAAATAAAACGGGCGAGGAAGACGGCGCGAAATGCAGGGTGGGTCTTTAACAGGCTGAGATTGAGCAGCCAGGATTGTCGATTCATTACAGAGCCTTACCAGGTACTTTTTCAATATCCATTAGATGGCTGCACATGCTAACATATCCAAATAAGATCGATAACGATAATTACTATCATTATCAGGGAAGTTGATATGTCATGCTCTGTTTCCGCGACACGTGCCTTCGCCGTGCCCGGACTATTGTTATTACTTGTTCTCACCACGGTATTAAGTCTGGTTATTGGCGCCAAGTCGCTACCTGCCTCCGTGGTGCTGGATGCACTTACCAGCAGTTGTCAAAGCGCTGATTGCACCATCGTGCTGGACGCGCGACTGCCGCGCACGCTGGCGGGGCTGCTCGCCGGTGGGGCGCTGGGTCTGGCTGGTGCATTAATGCAAACGCTCACGCGTAACCCTCTCGCCGATCCCGGCATTCTGGGCGTTAATTCCGGTGCCAGCTTCGCTATTGTGCTGGGAGCCGCGCTGTTCGGCTTTTCCTCTGCGCAAGAACAACTGCTGATGGCCTTTTCCGGGGCGCTGGCCGCGTCGCTTATAGTGGCATTTACCGGCAGCCAGGGCGGCGGGCAGTTAAGCCCGGTACGCCTGACGCTGGCGGGCGTTGCGCTGGGCGCGGTGCTGGAAGGATTATCCACCGGAATCGCCCTGCTCAACCCGGATGTCTACGATCAGTTGCGTTTCTGGCAGGCCGGTTCATTGGATATCCGCAGCCTGCAAACGCTGAAGGTCGTCCTGGTGCCGGTACTGATTGCCGCGGCTGTCGCGTTGTTCCTTAGCCGCGCCCTGAATAGCCTGAGCCTCGGGAGCGACACCGCCACCGCACTTGGCAGCAAAGTCGCTCGCACGCAGTTTATTGGCCTGTTGGTGATTACCGTACTGTGCGGCAGTGCGACCGCGATTGTTGGCCCTATCGCCTTTATCGGCCTGATGATGCCGCATATGGCGCGCTGGCTGGTGGGGGCAGATCACCGTTGGTCGCTGCCCGTTACCCTGCTGGCAACCCCCTCTCTGTTGTTAATTGCCGATATCATCGGTCGCCTGATTGTCCCCGGCGAACTGCGCGTTTCAGTGGTCAGCGCATTTATCGGCGCGCCGGTGCTTATCTTTCTGGTACGCCGGAAACCGCGCGGGGGTGGAGCATGATGCACCTCTCCCGCCGCCTGATAGTCAGCAGCCTGCTGCTGGTTGTAGGTTGTCTCGCCGTTGGCTTGTGGAGCCTGCGTAGCGGCGTCGTTACGCTGGAAACCCAGCAAATTATTGCCGCTCTGCTTGGCGATGCGCCGCGCAGTATTACGCTGGTGGTGACCGAATGGCGTTTGCCACGCGTGCTGATGGCGCTATTGATAGGCGCGGCGCTCGGCGTGAGCGGTGCAATATTCCAGTCGCTGATGCGCAACCCGCTGGGCAGCCCGGATGTGATGGGTTTCAATACCGGTGCCTGGAGCGGTGTGCTGGTGGCAATGGTGCTGTTCGGACAGCATCTCACCGCTATCGCGCTTGCGGCCATGGTTGGCGGGGTCCTGACGTCTCTGGTGGTCTGGGCGCTCGCCTGGCGCAATGGTATCGACACCTTCCGGCTGATTATTATTGGGATCGGCATACGCGCCATGCTGGTTGCGTTCAACACCTGGCTACTGCTGAAGGCATCATTAGAAACCGCGCTGACCGCCGGACTGTGGAACGCCGGATCGCTCAATGGCCTGACCTGGGCCAAAACCTGGCCTTCTGCCCCACTGATTATCCTTATGCTGGTGTGCGCCACGCTGCTGGTGCGCCGGATGCGTTTACTGGAAATGGGTGATGACAGCGCCTGTGCGCTTGGCGTCAGCGTAGAGCGCTCACGCCTGATGATGATGCTGGTTGCGGTTGTACTGACCGCTGCCGCCACCGCGCTGGCTGGCCCTATCTCGTTTATTGCCCTTGTCGCCCCACATATCGCGCGGCGAATTAGCGGCACATCGCGCTGGGGATTAACCCTGTCGGCGCTGTGTGGCGCGTTGCTGCTGTTGATGGCGGATTTATGCGCCCAACAGCTGTTTATGCCTTATCAGCTTCCGGTGGGCGTTGTCACCGTAAGCCTCGGCGGTATTTATCTTATCGTCTTGTTAATTCAGGAGTCCCGCAAAAAATGATCGAATCAGTAGCCCGTTTGCGTGGCGACCAGTTAACGCTGGGTTATGGCAAATTTACCGTAGCGGAAAACCTCAATGTGTCGATTCCAGACGGTCACTTCACCGCAATTATCGGGCCAAACGGCTGCGGAAAATCAACACTACTGCGCACGCTTAGTCGTCTGATGACGCCCGCGCACGGTAAGGTCTGGCTCGACGGCGAGCATATCCAGCACTATGCCAGCAAAGAGGTTGCTCGCAGAATAGGTTTGTTGGCGCAGAACGCCACCACGCCGGGTGATATTACGGTACAGGAGCTGGTTGCCCGTGGGCGCTACCCGCATCAGCCATTGTTTACCCGCTGGCGAAATGAGGATGAAATCGCGGTCTCAAACGCAATGCAGGCGACGGGAATCACTCATCTTGCGTCACAAAGTGTGGATACCCTTTCCGGTGGACAACGCCAGCGCGCATGGATTGCGATGGTGCTGGCGCAGGAAACGTCGATTATGCTGCTCGATGAACCTACCACCTGGCTGGATATCAGCCATCAGATCGATCTGCTGGAGCTGCTGAGTGAGCTAAACCGGGAGAAAGGGTATACGCTGGCCGCCGTTCTGCACGATCTTAATCAGGCATGTCGCTATGCAACGCATCTGATTGCGCTGCGTGACGGAAAAATTGTTGCCGAGGGTGCGCCGAAGGAGATCGTCACCGCGCAGCTTATTGAAAAAATCTATGGTCTGCGCTGTATGATTATCGACGATCCGGTTGCCGGAACGCCGTTAGTGGTGCCGCTTGGGCGCAATAAATAGCAAGATTTACCGTCTGGCGGACTGCTCGCCGCCAGACGAAATGTCATCACACCAGTTGTTGATCAATAAACGTCATTTTTTGCTTACGCGCCACCATGGCGTAATTCAGCAGAACACCACCACACGCCACCATGCCACCCAGCAAAGCGGCCAAAATAACGATCATCGATTTTGCCGGACCATCTTTATGCACTGGCAGCGAAGGTGAAAGTTGATATTTAAATGGCGTAAATTTTACATCATTCACATTCATAGCTAACAGCTGTTCAACGTGATATTGGCGGTTACGTAATTCACCGTTAATTTCAGCAACATCCGTTACCGACTTTTCTATTTCTAATTTACGTGCAATGCCGTCAGCGCCCAGTGAAATAGAGAAATCAGGGTCATCTTTCACCGCCTGGCCATTACTGTAGACCGGTTTTTTAATCCCAGCGGCATTCGCAATTTCCAGTGAATAATGCAGTCGCTGGATTTTGGCGTCCAGTTGATTCTTAAGCCTGATGCGATCCATCTCCAGTCTTTCTTTCTCAAAGCTGGTTTTGATGGACAGTTTATTGCGAATATCTTCCAGCGTTTCTTTCACCACAGCATCAGAAATATACTGGATATAGCCCTTCAGCACAGACTGGGCTTCTTCAGCCTGGGGCGCGGTAAAGCTTAGCGTCCATGCGGTATACAGCGAAGTCTCATTCTTTTTTCCCACATTGCTGTCAACCGCGTTCATTTTTTCACTGAGCCTGACAATTGCCCGATGCAGGTCCATTTCATCGATATCCGCGCCTTTCAGTTGTTCCATCACGTAAGGAGAAGAACGCAGATACTCTTCCAACAATGAGGGCGACTGAAATTTTTTGATAAACAGATTAAATACTTCACCACGGCTAACGTTAATATCCATATCCAGCACGCGCAATTTGGTCAACGTATTTTCGAGGTTCTGCCACTGGACGGGCTCGGCCGGCGTCACGATGGCCTGACTGGTCCATTTTTGCGGTAGTAGAAAAGAGACCAGAATACCCACACAGGCAAAGGCGAAAACGGTCGCCATAATTTTCGTCCTGGCACGCCATAAGATTTCGATAAGATTAACTAAATCGATTTCATTAGCATTTACCGCTGGCTGAGGATATGCAGTAAAATCCGAAACGTTATCTTGCTTAATATTTAATGATGACATGTGTGTGACCTGAGATCCGTACCCAAAGAAGAACATTTCCGAAAGAGAAGTCTACCAGTTAGTAAGATTTATCCGAAACACTCTTTGTGCTCGAAGCCCTACCAAAAATTATATTCGGAATTTATTCACCCTTTTAATCGCCCTCATCACACCAAAAAAGATCAACCCCATAACATAATTATTACATCATGGGGTTATTTGATCGTCGCGATAGTAAGATTCGCTTTGTTACACCGAATTATTGATCAAGGTGTTTATTATTGGCCCTATCGCCTCAAACGAGCTGGGAGAGATAATATCGACATGCGCGCAGTCCTGACGATATACATCCAGACTGGATATCCACGGTGACCAACTGCGTTCAGGACTGACCCCCGGCACTAAGGTGCGCTCAGCAACGAACAGCGTGGCGTGACCAGCAAACGGCACGCTGTGTGCCGTGGTGAGCAGGCGAACCGCATCGGCGTAGTTGCCTTCGATAGCATTAAATAAGGCCTCTGACGCATTCCCCTGCTGCGCTGCCAGAAACGCTTCACGTTCACGCTCGATCTCGGCCAGTACCGCGGGATCCAACCCATTGGCCTCCTTTTCCTGCCAGTTTTGCGTTTCCGGCGGCCAGGTATCCAGCAGCCCCAGGAATGCAACTGTCTCTCCTCTGGCATGTAAGCGTGCGGCGATTCCCTGCGCCAACGTCCCCCCCAGCGAGTAGCCTAATAAATAATAGGGACCATGAGGCTGCTGGCTGAGCAGCGTTGCCAGGTGATGTTCGCATACCGCATCAAGGTTTTCCGCCGTCTGCATAGGGCCATCCGGTCGCGGCGACTGAATGCCAATAATCGACCACTGCGGACTGAGGTAACGCGACAGCACGCTAAACTGCCAGGCGAAACCCGACGCCGGATGGAAGCAAAACAGCGTTGGGCCATGACTTTCACGCAGCGGCAGCAGCGTTTCGAATCCCAGACGCTGCGACTGTTCATCATCATTGCTCTCCAGCAGTGCACTCAGTTGTTCAACAGTAGAAGCCACCATTATCTGCCCAGGCGTTACCTGACGCTCAAAAATCTGGCTCAACTGCGCTGCCAGCTTCATCGCCAGCAGCGAATGTCCGCCAAGCGCAAAGAAGTCAGCCTCTACGTCATTAACCTCGCAATCCAGCAAAGCCGCAAAAGACTGCGCGATGGCGGTTTCAGTCCCTGCTCGCGGCGCACGTCCTGACGTACGCGACGTCAACTGCGGCATCGGCAGCGCTTTACGATCCAGTTTACCGTTTGCACTCAGCGGCAGCTCCGCCAGTTGCAACAATACCGTCGGCACCATATGCGCAGGCAGTTTTTCACGCAGACTTTCCCGCAATGCAGACGTATCCAGCGGTAACCCCGATTGCGACACCAGATACCCCACCAACTGTCGTGCATCGCCGCCTGTCGCCGCCGCCTGGTTGAATACGCAGGCATGGGCTACGGCATGTTCGACATCTGGCAGTTGCTGCATCACCCGATCAATCTCACCGAGCTCAATGCGCTGTCCGCGAATTTTAAGCTGGTCATCGCTGCGCCCGAGGTATTCCACTGCGCCATTCTCCAGCCAGCGCGCCACATCCCCGGTACGGTACATGCGTTCACCAGGGTTAAACGGATCGGCGATAAAGCGGCTCGCAGTTAGATCCGCTCGCCCCAGGTATCCTTGCGCCAGTTGGATCCCCGTCAGATAGAGATCACCTGCCACGCCAAAGGGCACCGGGCGCATCATGGCGTCCAGGATCCGTAAACCGGTATTCCATACCGGATAGCCAATCGGCACGCTATTGCCCGTTACGGCAGCGAGATCGTCCCCCCAGGCCGGATACCAGCTCACATCGACTGCCGCTTCCGTTGGCCCGTATAAATTGTGCAGTGGCGCATGAGTCAACTGTTCCCATTCGCGGCATAAATCTGCAGGTAAGGCTTCGCCGCTGCAGAATACCCGTTTCAGCGAGGCACAGCTCTCCCGCGCGGTTTCCGGCGTCAGTGAAGCAACAAAAGCGGCCAGCATAGAGGGAACAAAGTGCGTGGTCGTCACCCCTGATTGCGCAAAGAACTGCTGCATCGCCAGCGGATCGCGGTGCGCTTCAGGTTCTGCCATGACCAGTTTTGCCCCGGCAATAAACGGCCAGAAAAACTCCCATACCGAGACGTCAAAACTGCACGGCGTTTTTTGCGCCACCACATCATCGGCGGTCAGTGGATAGTGATTTTGCATCCACAGCAAACGGTTAACGATGGCGGTTTGCCCAACCATCACCCCTTTTGGTCTGCCGGTAGAACCGGAAGTAAAAATAATATAGGCCGTATGATTAGGTTGAGATAGCGCCAGCGGTGCAGCATCCTCTTCTGGCAGCGGCGCGTTGTAGCACAGACTTTCCAGCTCCGGAATATCGCTAAAGCGCGCCAGTTGCTCTTCGGTCGCGATCAACAATTTTGGCTTCGCATCTTCGAGCATCATCCGCAGGCGATCGTCCGGGTATCCGGTATCCAATGGCAGCCAGGCAGCTCCCGCCTCAACAATACCGTGCAGCGCCAGCGTGAGGAACACGGAACGCGGTAATGCCACGGCAACGCTGTCACCAGGCTGTACGCCACGCTCGCGCAGGCGGCGCGCCAGCGCCACAACCTGTTGGCGCATTTCACGATAGCTAAACTGATAGCGGGCATCAGCCAGCGCCGGGGCATCCGGCGTTTTATCGGCCTGCTGTGCCACCAGCGCACTCAGCGTGGTGGACGGGATCGCCACGGTCGTGTCGTTAATCTTCGCCAGCCGCTCATGTTCTGTCGGCAACAGCATCCCGGCATCGCCGCAGCATAGCGACGGATTGTCGGCAAACTGCGCGATAAGCGCGGTTAAACGTGATGCATGTTGCGCCAGCGTCGCGGCATCGTAGCGCTGTTTATTGGCCAGGATTTCAATACTCAGCCCGCCGTTTTCATCCGGGAACAGCGCCAGCTCCAGATCGTTCACCGGACCTGTCGCCAACGTATGGGTTTGCGCCTGAACGCCAGGAATATTCAGTTGATAGTCGAATATTTTCACGTTCAGTACCGGGCCAAACAGCGGTTCGGCACCGGCTGCGCGCCCGCTGTCGCGAACAATTTGCTCAGCATCATATCGCTGATGTCGGCGCATTTTCTTCAACTGTGCGGCCAGTCGTTGGGCAAGTGCAGGCAAGCTTTCTGCCGCATTCAACTGCACGCCAAATGGCAGGACGTTTAAAACCGGTCCGGTGGACGTGAGCGCCGCCGACCCCATACGCCGCATAAAGATAAACCCGGCGGCATATTCCATTCGGCTGCATAAACGTCCGAGCCACAGCGCCACCAGCGCAAGGGCCAGATCCGCACGCTGAACGTCTGGCATACGTGCCGCAAGCCGGCGAAACTCCCCTTCAGGCGCGGTTAACTTCAGACGAATAATATCCGCGCTGGCCGACCGCCCTGGCAGGGGTTTGTTAGACAGCGAAGCCGGAGGTGGGAGTTGCTTTCGCTGCTCGGTCCAGAAGGCGCCGTCGCGTTGCCAGGCATCGCTTTGCCGATACTGTTGATACTCTTCCACCACCTCAGAAAATGGCGTAAAAGGTGATTCCGGCGTGGACTCGCCATGCAGCCATGCTCGGTAAATCGCGGCTATCTGGCGGGTAATGGCCGGGAAACTGAAGCCATCAACCAGCAGATGATGGTAACGCTGATACCAATACCAACGCTTTTCTCCCACCTGAATGAGCAGGTGAAAAACCAGCGGCTTAGTGCCATCAGCACGGATGTCCTGCTGCAGGTCAGCCTGCATCAAGGCGCGCGCTGCCGCATGCGGATCGGATTTTTCGCGCAGATCGATAATTTCTGGTGGCGCAAAGGCAAGCGCAGAGTCTACCCATTGCCAGACCTCGCCGTTATCTTCGCTAAACCGCATCCTTAGAGTATCGGCCTGCTGCAGACCCGCCACTACCGCTTTCGCCAGCAACGGTGCGTCCAGTTCGCCGGTTAATTCTACGTAGTGCGCCACGCTCCACGCTGAGGGCAATGTGGAGAGTTTTTCCGCCATCCAGATCCCCGGCTGAGCCGCAACTAACGGTAAACGTTGAGTCATGGAGCCTCCTGCACATCGACGTAGTTCGCTGGCGTTAGCGTGGTCCAGTTGGCATCCAGCCATTGCTGGCAGGCTTCCTGTGATTGGGGTTCGCACGCGACCGTCCAGCCAGCAGGAAGTGAGCATTGCTGCGGCCAAAGGCTAAACTGACGTTGGGGATTTTGCAGAATGTAAAACTGGCCCTGCGGATTATCGAAGGGGTTACTGAATTCCATACTCAACTCCTGTCGTGGAACATCGTCCGGTTAAATCGTGTCGGTAAGCGGTTGCCAGAGCGTGATCAGCCCTTGCATCAGTCCGCCGCGCCAGCAAAGCGCATCGTGTCCACCATCAACCTGACGCCAGAAAATAGACTGTGGTGCAGAGGGTAACTGGGCATATAGCGCCTGATTTGCGCGATAAATAATGGGTTCGCGGATCCCGGCTTCCAGGACAATACGCAGCCCCTGAGCGCTTATCTTTCCGCTCTTCAGTTGCTCAACGATCGCCCCATCCTGATGACCACCACGATGCGGCCACCAATAAGAGCCCGACTGGCTGAGCACGCAGCCAAAGCGCGCAGGCCAGTTCAGCCCGGCATATAGCGATGACAGCCCGCCAAAACTTTGCCCGGCGACGACGGTACGCTGCGGGTCGTCACTGAACGCGGTCGTGGTCTTCACCAGCGGCAATAGTTCCTGCTGTACTGCCAACCAAAAATCCGCATTACACGGCAATTCGCGGCTGCGGTGAGCCGTGTCGATGGTATCAATCAGGAGATAAACGGCGGGCGGGAGGTGTCCGCGATGGGTGAGTGAAGTCAGCGCAGGCCAGACCGGCATACTCTGTGCCCAAAACTGTCCGTCCAGCAGGATGGCCAGCGGACGCGCTTCCGGCTGAGCTTCACCAGTGGTAAACACCCACACGCGGCGTGTATTGCCGAGTCTGGCGCTACGCCATTGCAGGCAAACTGCGGGCGAGTCGGGGTTTTCAGGTCGATCCCATCCCGGTTGTACGGGTGCATCAGGCATTTCCAGCGCAGACACCGCATGACCACGACCGCCCTGCCAGCTCTGCGGATTGAGGGGATCGGCAATAGCCTGCGGCAACAATTGCCGCCAGCCTTCACGCAGCACGGTTCGGTCAGGCGCTTCGCCCGGCGTCTGCGCGGCAAAAATATCATTTCGTTCTGTTGGGATAAAACAGTAACTGCCGCGCCAGTTGGCGCTGAGGGAAACACTCCAGCACCAAACATTTGTTCCGTCAATGCGTTGCATCGACTGCGGGGTGGCATTTTGATGGTGGTCGGTGACGCCGGTGATATAGACCCATACGCGATGAATGGCTGACTCTTTTTCCGTTCCCTGCGGGTCGCGCCACCAGAAGGTTACCCGATAATTTCCGTTGTCTTCACGCTCCCACTCCGGGCCTTTTTTTGACTGCCACCACGCCTCGCTTCCCATCTTTAACGTCGTCACCGCCATAACCCCATGTTTATTGTCGAATTTTATGATCTAGCGTGAAATATATTGATAATATTATTGATAACTATTTGCATTTGCAATAGCGTATTGTCGCGCTGTGGGAAGCGCGCACAGTTTTTCACCACTTATAAACCGGCCTGGCGCTGCGTACTTTTTCTGGAATGGAGGGTTTACGCGGATGCGGGCGACATCAGACCAAATGCCGCACCACGGCACATTGGTACTCGTGGCTAAAAGAACAGCAGGACATACAATGAACAACAAGATTCATTCACTGGCCTTATTGGTCAATTTAGGGATTTACGGGGTAGCCCTGCCAGCGATGGCAGAAGATCAAACCGATAGCGCCGCTGTCTCTCATGAAGACACCATCGTGGTTACCGCCGCCCAGCAGAACCTGCAGGCACCGGGCGTTTCAACCATTACCGCTGATGAAATTCGTAAGAATCCTCCCGCTCGCGATGTGTCGGAAATCATCCGTACCATGCCAGGCGTCAACCTGACCGGTAACTCAACCAGCGGTCAACGCGGCAACAACCGCCAAATCGATATTCGTGGCATGGGGCCGGAAAACACCCTGATTCTGATCGACGGCAAACCAGTAACCAGCCGTAACTCTGTGCGTCAGGGCTGGCGCGGCGAGCGTGATACCCGCGGCGATACCGCCTGGGTGCCACCAGAAATGATCGAACGTATTGAAGTGCTGCGTGGTCCTGCCGCGGCACGCTATGGCAACGGTGCGGCTGGCGGCGTGGTGAATATCATCACCAAAAAAGGCAGCAACGAATGGCACGGCTCCTGGGATACCTATTTCAACGCCCCGGAACATAAAGACGAAGGTTCAACCAAACGCACCAACTTTAGCCTGAATGGCCCGCTGGGCGGGGATTTCAGCTTCCGTTTGTACGGTAATCTCGATAAAACCCAGGCCGACGCGTGGGATATCAACCAGGGTCATCAGTCAGAACGTACCGGCACGTATTCAAATACTTTACCGGCCGGTCGTGAAGGGGTGATCAACAAAGACATTAACGGCGTGGTTCGCTGGGATTTCGCCCCGCTCCAGTCACTGGAACTGGAAGCTGGCTATAGCCGTCAGGGCAACCTGTATGCGGGCGACACTCAAAACACCAACACCAACCAACTGGTGAAAGATAACTACGGGAAAGAGACCAACCGTCTTTACCGCCAGAACTACTCTCTGACCTGGAACGGCGGCTGGGATAACGGCGTCACTACCAGTAACTGGGTGCAGTATGAACATACGCGTAACTCCCGTACGCCGGAGGGCCTGGCGGGGGGTACCGAAGGGATTTTCGACCCGAATGCGTCACAAAAATACCTCGACGCCGACCTGAGTGACGTCATGCTGCACAGTGAAATCAGCATTCCGTTAGATCTGCTGGTTAACCAAAATCTGACGCTCGGTACCGAATGGAACCAGCAGCGCATGAAGGACATGTTGTCCAATTCGCAGACCTTTATGGGCGGTGATATTCCAGGGTCCAGCAGCACCAACCGCAGCCCGTACTCAGACGCAGAGATTTTCTCTCTGTTTGCTGAAAACAACATGGAACTGACCGACAGCACCATGCTGACGCCAGGTTTGCGTTTCGATCATCACAGCATTGTGGGCGATAACTGGAGTCCGTCCCTGAACCTTTCCCAAGGTCTGGGCGATGACTTCACCCTGAAGATGGGGATTGCGCGCGCCTATAAAGCGCCAAGCCTGTATCAGCTCAACCCGAACTACATTCTGTACAGTAAAGGTCAGGGTTGCTACGCCACCGGCTCCGCGACCGGTATTGGTTGCTATATGATGGGCAACGATGATCTGAAGGCCGAAACCAGTATCAACAAAGAGATTGGTCTGGAGTTCAAACGCGACGGCTGGCTGGCTGGGGTAACCTGGTTCCGCAACGATTACCGTAACAAGATTGAAGCAGGTACAGTCCCGTTCGACAGAACGTCTATCACCAACAAAGGGAAAACGACTTATACCGATATCTATCAGTGGGAAAACATTCCTAAAGCGGTAGTTGAAGGTCTGGAAGGGACGTTGAACGTGCCGGTTAGCGAAACCGTTAACTGGACTAACAACATCACCTACATGCTGCAAAGTAAGAATAAAGAGACCGGCGAGCGTCTGTCGATTATTCCTGAATACACGCTGAACTCGACCCTGAGTTGGCAGGCACGTGAAGATCTGTCATTGCAATCCACCTTCACCTGGTACGGCAAACAGCAGCCGAAAAAATACGATTACCAGGGTAAACCCGTTACCGGTAGCTCGGCCAGTGAAGTCAGCCCATACAGCATCGTAGGCCTGAGTGCGACCTGGGATGTGACGAAAAACGTCAGCCTGACCGGCGGCGTGGATAACGTCTTTGACAAACGTTTATGGCGTGAAGGGAATGCCCAGACCACGGGCGATATCGTGACCGGGAACTATATGGCGGGCGCAGGCGCGCACACCTATAACGAACCGGGCCGGACGTGGTTCATGAGCGTTAACACACACTTCTGATAACGTTTTTCCCTCTCCTCACTGCGGGGAGAGGGAAAGCGTAAGAAATCATGCACACAACGCACATCCCGCTCCCTTTCGCAGATCATACGCTGCACATTGTCGAATTTGATCCCGACACTTTCCATGAGCACGACCTGCTCTGGCTCCCCCACCACACTCAGCTCCACTCCAGTGGGCGTAAGCGTAAAGCTGAGCACTTAGCGGGACGCATTGCCGCAGTCCACGCACTGTGTGAATTTGGCCACAAAACCGTGCCCGGCATCGGTGTGCAACGCCAACCATTGTGGCCGCAGGATCTGTTTGGCAGCATCAGCCATAGCGCAACAACGGCGCTGGCGGTCGTATCAACGCATCCCATTGGGCTGGATATAGAAGCTATTTTTACACCACAAACCGCAGTTGAGCTGGCTGATAGCATTATTGATAACCACGAACATCAGATTTTGCAGCATACCTGCCTGCCCTTTCCGCTCGCCTTAACCCTGGTATTCAGCGCAAAGGAGAGCCTGTATAAGGCGTTTTCCAATCAGGCATCGGGGCTACCAGGTTTCACCAGCGCAAAAATCACCGCACTCACGACTCAGCAATTAACATTACAAATCATGCCGTCATTTTCGGCAAACCTCGGCAATCAAGAAGTTAACGTTCATTGGTTTCAGCGTGATAAAAATATCGTGACGCTATTTCCATTCTCACCATCAGGATCGTGATCCTTTTCTCTTTTTAAGAAATTAGCTGCGCAAATCGTAGACAGTTCGATTATCTCGACTTATCGTTAACTTGAATAATAAATCATATTTGAATAAATATTCAGAGTGGAGAAAGAGATGAACAAGACCTTGATTAAATCCGTATTACTGGCCTCGATCCTTACCACATCGGGTTCGCTGTATGCTGCCGACAACGGACTGATTGCGATTATTACCCCTTCTCACGATAACCCGTTTTTTAAAGCCGAAGCCGACGGTGCAGTCGCCAAAGCAAAAGAGCTGGGATACGCCACGCTGGTTGCCTCTCATGATGATGACGTCAATAAACAAAACCAACTGATTGAGACTGCTATTGCTCGTAAAGCAAAAGCGATCATTCTCGATAATGCGGGTGCAGATGCCACCGTAGGGCCGCTGGAAAAAGCCAAAGCAGCGGGTGTAGCTGCTTTTCTGATCGATCGCGAAATCAATAAAACCGGCATCGCGGTGGCGCAAATCGTGTCGAATAACTATCAAGGCGCACAGCTCGGCGCAGAGAAGTTCGCCAGGTTACTGGACGGAAAAGGGAAGTACGTTGAACTGCTGGGACGTCAATCCGACACCAACGCCCATGTACGCTCGCAGGGGTATCACGATGTACTCGATGACTATCCGGACATGAAAATGGTAGCCCAGCAGACGGCAAACTGGAGCCAAACCGAAGCCTTTACCCGAATGGAAGCCATTCTACAAACCAACCCAGATATCGTAGGCGTGATCTCAGGTAACGACACTATGGCGCTGGGTGCAGAAGCCGCACTAAAAGCGGCGGGGAAAAATAATGTCATCGTGGTCGGTTTTGATGGCAGCGACTACACCCGCGATTCAATCATTAATAAAAGCAATATTAAAGCGACAGTACTGCAGCCCGGCTGGCAACAGGCACAAATGGCTGTTGAGCAGGCGGATTACTATCTGAAAAACGGCAAAGCCCAGAAAGAAGAAAAACAGCTCATGGATTGCGTGCTGATTGACGAAACCAATGCCAGCAAGCTGAACAAGTTCAACCTGAGCCACTAAGCGGAGGCACTATGTCGTTAACACAATGGGGTGCCGCGCTGGTTGGATGCGCCACCCTGTTGCTGACGGCCTGTACGGTAGTTGACCTCGACGAAAACGGCAAACCAATTATCCCGGCCGATCCTCAGGCCAAAGCCAGTTTCGACAACCAGACTCCCGATCAGATCGCGCAACAAACCTGGCAATCCCGCGTCCTGGAAGCGGCACAGCAACATGTTCTGGATGCTTCAGCGCTGACCACTCGCCTGAAGGCCCCCTCACCCGCTCCTGAAAGCGTGTTTGTACGCCTGACCAGCCAGATTGATAGCGTCGACACCACCAATGGGCGAGAGCACACCATCGTGGTGAGGGTCAATGATATGCCCGTCACGATTCAGATTGGCCCGGTAATGCGTGGCAATGCTATTCGCGATGCCAGTGGTTTCAAGTTTGAAGATTTTACTAACCAGGTTCAGTTTGCCCAACTGTCACGGGCTTATAACCGTGAAGCGGCGAAACAGTTACCCGCCGTTGACACTAGCTGGCAAGGGAAAACTGCCACGGTGCTGTTTGCCGTGACGTTGAATGCTGGAAAAGCGGAAAACGCAGCAGCACTGACGCTGGAACAGGAGGCTCACTAATGCGCAATACCTCAGCTGATGACATCATCCTGCGCACGCATGCCATTTCAATGCTGTTTCCCGGCACAATTGCGCTGGACAGCGTCGATTACCAGGTCTGGCGTGGCAAGGTGAATGTGATTATTGGTGAGAATGGTGCGGGGAAATCGACGTTGATGAAGATCCTCGCTGGCGTTCAGCAACCCAGTAGCGGTGAGATGTCGCTCAATGGAAATCCCGTGCGCTTTGCCAGCACCCGGGATGCTGCGGCACATGGAATTGGTATGGTGCATCAGGAGTTAAACCTGTTTGAGAACCTCACCGTCGCGGAAAACATTTTCCTCGGTCGGGAGATTCAAAAAGGCATGGCCCCCATTAATGAGGCCGAGCAAGAGAAACGCACCGCGGAATTATTAACCCGGCTCGATCAGCCGATATCACCGCGCGACCTGGTTGGCAATCTCAAAGTAGGGCAGCAACAGCTGGTCGAAATCGCCAAAGCACTGGCTGAAGATGCAGATATCCTGATTCTTGATGAACCCACCTCAGCGCTCAGTAAAACTGAAGTCGAGATTCTGTTTCGCGTGATCCGTGAACTTACTCGCCAGGGCGTGTCGATAATCTATATCTCCCATCGTCTCGAAGAATTGATGGCAATTGGCGATGTGATCACTATTTTACGCGATGGTAAATTTCAAGCCGAAGCCAAGGTTATCGACATCGATGTCCCGTGGATTGTGCGCGAGATGTTGGGCAGTGATCCGGTAAGCAACTTTCTCGAACCCGGCCGCACGTTTGGAGCTCCGGTTCTGGAAGCTGAACATATCACCTGCGTGAATACCGCTGGCAGCGCAGTCGTCAATGACGTCACCTTTAACGTTCACGCCGGTGAAATTGTCGGTATCTATGGACTTATGGGGGCTGGGCGAACCGAATTGTTCGAGTGCTTGTTAGGTACTGAGCGCAACTACCTCGGAAAACTGTGGCTCGACAGCAAACCGGTCCCGCAGCGCTTAACCACCGCCGATCGCATCCGTATGGGAATGAGTCTGGTGCCGGAGGATCGCAAGCGCACAGGGATTTTCCCCATTTCATCCGTCGCCACCAATCTGACTATTGCCAGCCTTTGGCGGCGTCTGCAACGTGGCTTTGCCATTGCCCGCAAAGATGAAGAGGCCGTGGTCGCCAGCACAATTGGCAATCTGTCGATAAAAGTCTCCTCGCCAGAGGTTGAAATTCAGGCGCTGAGCGGAGGGAACCAGCAAAAAGTGGTGATTGGTCGCTCTCTGCTCACCAATCCCAAAATTCTATTTCTTGACGAACCCACACGCGGCATCGATGTCGGGGCGAAAGCCGATGTGTTCCGCATGATGGTCCAGCTTTCCCAGCAAGGTATTGCTGTGGTCTTCTCCACCTCAGATTTAAAAGAAATTATGGCGGTTTCTGACCGCATTCTGGTGATGTCCGGCGGCAAGCTAACTGCCGATATCGCCCGCGATCGTGCCGAAGAATCGGCGCTGGTAACCGCAAGTGCTCAGGGGTTCTGATATGAAAACACTACAATCTGCCGCCATCGCGCCTCGCTCCACAGTCGCCTTCTCTCGGGAAAATATCCTGCTACTAATCCTAAAACTGCGCACTTTTATTGCACTGTTTTTAATCGTCGGGTTCTTTGCCTTCACCGTACCGGGATTTCTCTCTGGCGGCAGCATGGTCATTATGATCAAGCATATCGCCATTAACGCCTTTCTGGCTCTGGGGATCACGTTTGTCATTATTACCGCCGGGATTGATCTCTCAATTGGCGCTACGCTTGGGCTGTGCGGCATGGTCGCGGGATGGCTAATCACTAAAGGCATTGTATTGCCAATGTTCGGCATCGCAATTTTCCCCAGCGTCTGGGTGATTGTGCCTGTCGTCTTGTTGATTGGTGGGCTGATTGGCGCGGGGAATGGTTGGATCATCACCCACTATAACGTCGCACCGTTTATTTGTACGCTCGGAACCATGTACGTTTTGCGCGGGGCGGCGATGCTGACCTCCGATGGGCAAACCTTTCCCGGGCTTTCCGGCAATCCGCAGCTCGGCAATACCGGTTTTGATGAGATTGGTGCCGGTACACTGTTTGGGATTCCGTGGGCCATCTGGATGATGATTGTGCTGGCACTGGTCATTGCTTACGTCGCTCGTCGTCTACCCTTTGGTCGCCACGTTTACGCCATCGGGGATAACGAACGCGCTGCTGAGCTGTCAGGGGTAAAAGTAAAACAGGTGAAAATCTGGGTGTATACCCTATCCGGACTGTGTGCCGCGATTGCTGGAATTGTGGTCTCGGCACAGCTTTCCGCCAGCCATCCGGCCAACGGTACGGCATTTGAGATGAACGCCATTGCCGCAGTGGTTCTCGGCGGTACGTCACTGGCCGGTGGACGGGGCACGATTTTAGGCACGCTGATTGGCGCTTTCGTTATTGGTTTTCTGGCCGATGGTCTGGTGATGATGGGCGTCAGCGAGTTCTGGCAAATGGTGATTAAAGGTATCGTGATTATCGTCGCGGTCATCATCGACCAGATGCAAAACCGGATGCAGCAAAAAGCCGCGGTGGTAGCACAAAAGGCGGCGATGGAAAGTCAGTAATCCCCTCTGAAAAGTCTGATATGCACAACCAGACAGCTCCAGGGGCCTCCTGGGGCTGTCAATTGTTTAACTCACCGTGACATCACCCTTTCACCAGACTGCGGGCTGTCGGGTAGTCGGTGATCAATACGTCAATATAATTCCCCTGCAATGCCCCGCGTATCGCATTCTGTTTTTCCACACCACCAGCCAAAGCAATCACGTGGTTACACTCCCGGATCTGCGAAAGCTCCATTCCGATGACCGGGTCTTCCTCATGGCTGAGTACCGGGTTACCTGCTGCATCGTAATAATGCAGACAGATATCGCCTACTGCGCCGCGCTCGGCGAGCAGTCGCAACATTTCTTCGTTGTAGTAGTTGCCTGAGTTTTTCAGCAATTGAGAAGGCTCCAGTTCGCCAATACCGACAATTGCCACATCCACTTTAGCAAACTTTTCAACCACCGCGGCAACGTCAGGGCTGTTAACCAACCGTGTACGCTCTTCAACCGAATGCTCAATACTTTGTGAAGGCAGCAGCCAGGCCGGACAGCCAAGGTGCGCTGCCAACTGTTGCGTAAGAATCGTGGCCTGCACGTTACCATTCGGCCCTACGCCGCCCAGCAGTTGGATCACCCCCGCCGCACGGATATTTTGCGGGTGCATCTCATCGACCATACAGCGAATGGTGCTACTCCAGGAGGAAATTCCAACCAGATCCTCGGCACGCAGGCGGGTTTCAACGTAATGCGCCGCCGCACTGCCAATAGCATGCTTAATTTGCGTATTGCTGGGGTTGTCACCGACATCCACGACAATCGCCTGACGAATACCAAACTGCTCTTCAATGGCTTTTTCCAGCGCCACAAAGATATTGGTCGGCTGTACGACGGTGATTTTCACCAGCCCTTCTTTCTGACAACGCGTTAAAGCACGGGAGACAAAGGACTGCGACAAATGCAGCAGCGTGGCGATTTCAGACTGTTTTTTATTTTCGGCGTAGTAAAGCGTGGCAATCTTAACCAGCAACCGCTGTTCATCTTGCTTTGACATGGCATTCCCCCTGATAAACTGCCTGTTATTTTTATTCATACCTGAATAGATAACAAGTCATCAGTACCTTTCCAGTTATCACGTTAGTGTGATCCTTTTCTCTTTTCTCCAAAATTTGGTGGCACAAGCCGTAGACAAACCGCCAGACAAGGCATATCTTTAATCATGAATAATAAATCAGTAGTGAATATTTATTCTAACCAATAACGACTGACTGTTTTATCTGCAGATTACGTAGTGGGTAGAGAGACAGTTGCACTACTGCACTCACATGGAATATTTATTCATTCAAGATTAAACATTCAAGAGGTGTCTTATGAATCCGTTTTCGCTCTCAATACCAGAGCTAGAAAAGAAAGCACGTGCCGTGCGTCGCCGCATTATCGTGTTGAATGCTGAAAGCCCGGCTGGCGGGCACACTGGCGCAGACCTGTCGCAGGTTGAACTGCTGACAGCACTCTATTTTCGCATCCTGAATTGCTCCCCGGAGATTAAAGAGAGCGACGAGCGCGATATCTACATCCAGTCAAAAGGTCACGCTGTGGGCGGTTACTACTGTGTCTTGGCTGAAGCCGGTTTTATTCCTGTGGACTGGCTGGCGACCTATCAACACGCTGATTCGCATCTGCCGGGGCATCCGGTAAAACATAAAACGCCAGGAATTGAATTGAATACCGGAGCTCTTGGTCACGGTCTGCCGGTTGCAGTAGGGATTGCGCTGGCGGCTAAACGCAGCAACAGCAAACGCCGGGTGTTTGTCGTCACCGGTGATGGTGAACTGGCCGAAGGCAGCAACTGGGAAGCAGCACTGGTCGCTGCCCACTATAAACTGGATAACCTGATTATCATCAACGACAAAAATAACCTCCAGCTTGCCGGATCAACCAAAGAGATCATGAACACCGATCCGCTGGATGAAAAATGGCGAGCCTTCGGTATGCAAGTCACAGAGTGTCGCGGGAACGATATGAGCGATGTAGTGCGCACGCTGGAAGGATTAACCCCTGAAGGCAAGCCATATGTCGTCATTGCACACACCACCAAAGGAGCCGGGATCTCTTTTATCCAGGGCCGCCCGGAATGGCACCACCGCGTGCCAAAAGGAGAAGAAGTTGAACTGGCGCTGGAGGAACTGAAAGATGCGTAATAGCGAACACCTCGCCACCGTCATGGTGAACACGTTAATTGCCGCGGTCAAACGTGGAATGGATGTTGTGCCGGTGGTGGCTGACTCAACATCAACAGCAAAAATCGCCCCATTTATGAAGGAATTTCCCGGTCGTCTGGTCAACGTGGGTATTGCCGAACAGACGTTGGTCGGTGCTGCTGCCGGACTGGCGCTGGGCGGTAAAATCGCCGTAACCTGTAACGCTGCGCCCTTCTTGATTTCACGG
The DNA here is from genome assembly GCF_002075345.1 of Citrobacter braakii. Classification (GTDB taxonomy): domain Bacteria; phylum Pseudomonadota; class Gammaproteobacteria; order Enterobacterales; family Enterobacteriaceae; genus Citrobacter; species Citrobacter braakii. The sequence goes on along the minus strand of NZ_NAEW01000003.1, from coordinate 202,245 downwards.
GCCAATGAGCAAATTAAAGTCGACATTTGCTACAACAATACCAACGTGAAGTTGATTGGCCTGAACGCAGGGGCCAGCTACGGACCGCTCGCCAGTACGCACCACAGCATTGATGATATTTCCGTGCTACGCGGTTTTGGCAATATTGAGATTTACGCCCCGTCCTGTCCGGTGGAATGCCGACAGATTCTCGATTACGCCTTAAGCCACATAGGTCCGGTTTATATTCGCCTGGATGGCAAAGCCTTACCCGAATTACACGACGAAAACTACCAGTTCGCGCCGGGTAATATCGATATTTTGCGCAAAGGAAAAGATGTCGCACTGGTGGCAATGGGCTCAACTGTGCATGAAATTGTCGAGGCTGCCACAGTGCTGGAACAGGCGGGTATTGACGCCAGCGTAATCAGTGTACCGTCAATTCGTCCCTGCAATACCCAACAGTTACTGGCAGCTTTAACCCACTGCAAGGCAGTGGTTAGCGTGGAAGAACATAACATTAATGGCGGCGTGGGAAGTCTGGTGGCTGAAGTGCTGGCAGAAGCTGGCTGTGCCATTCCACTGCGTAGATTGGGGATTGCCGATGGCCAATATGCAATCGCAGCCGATCGTGCAGCAACGCGCGCGCACCATGAAATTGACGCGGCGGGTGTCGTGAAAAACGCCACCGCACTGTTGCTGGCAACACGATAAAACAATAACAACAACAGAACACTTACTGGAGAAAGCGATGTCACGAATTCCTCATCAGTTGACCATGGCGGTGATTATTGGCAATCGGGGATTTTTCCCGAGCTATCTGGTTGCTGAAGCCCGCGAACAAGCCAGCGTGCTCTTTGAGCGGCTGGGCATTAACACCATTATGCTCAACGATACGCAGACAGAACTCGGCGGTGTTGAAACCCGTCAGGATGCGAAAGTTTGTGCTGAACTTTTCCGCGCTCACCGCGACAAGATTCACGGTGTGGTGGTACTACTGCCGAACTTTGGCGATGAAAAAGCGATAGCGGAAACGCTGAGACTTTCCGGTTTAGATGTCCCGGTTCTGATCCAGGCGCAGGAAGACAACCTGGATAAAATGGGGCTTGCCACTCGCCGTGACAGCTTCTGCGGCAAGATCTCCCTGTGCAATAACATGCGCCAGTACGGTATTCCGTTTACGCTAACCACCCAGCATGTCTGCGACCTGTCAGGCGAGGTGTTTGCACAAGACCTGAAACGTTTCGAACAAATCTGTCGCGTGGTCGCCAGCATGCGCGGAGTTCGCGTCGGCGCTATCGGCGCACGTCCAGCCGGGTTTAATACCGTCCGTTACAGCGAAAAATTGCTCGAAAGACTGGGTATTGCCGTTGAAACACTGGATCTGTCTGAAGTCTTTACCCGCATCAAACGACTGCGCGACGACGATATCCGGGTGGATGAAAAACGCCGCCTGTTGATGGATAACGCCGACGCCAGCACCATTCCAGCCGACAAACTGGTCACCATGGCAAAACTGTTTGTCGTTATCAGCGAATGGGTCATCGCTAATGATATTGATACGACTGCCATCCAGTGCTGGACCTCGCTGCAGGAAAATTTAGGCATCAACGTGTGCTCAATCATGAGCGTGATGTCCGGGCAGTTAATGCCCAGTGCCTGCGAAGTGGATGTGATGGGCGCGTTGTCAATGTACGCCCTCGCCAGCAGCAACTTAAGTCCAGCATCCATTGCCGACTGGAACAATAATTTCGGCGACGATCGTGATAAATGCGTTCTTTTTCACTGCGGTAATTTCGCATCAGCCAGTCTGGACAGCCCGAAGATGGGGACGGCGGATATCATCGGTACCACCGTCGGTAAAGAGAACACCTGTGGTGCAGTTCACGGTCGTATGAAAAGCGGTGCCTTGACCTACTTCCGCCTGAGTACCGACGATTTAACCGGCGAAATCAAAGCCTACGTCGGTGAAGGGCTATCGGTTGACGATCCGCTGGACACTGTCGGCTGCCGAGCGGTAATCCAGGTGCCTCATCTGGAGAACCTACTGGCCTGGATTTGTCGTAATGGCTTTGAGCATCACGTGGCAATGAACCATTCCGCCAGCGCAGAGGTACTGCATGAAGCTTTCACCCGCTATCTCGGGGTGGATACCTTTTTCCATCGCTAATACTCAGGGAAACCGAAGGGCTGGAGAAAACAATGTCAGCACAAAAAGACATTATTATTGCGCTTGATGAAGGCACCACCAATGCCAAAGCCGTAGCGCTGGATGGTCAGGGAAACGTGGTCGCGAAGTTCTCCCGCGCGCTGGCGATCCACACGCCCCGTGAAGGCTGGGTTGAACAGTCAGGTGATGCACTTCTGGACGCATCGCTGGATGTTGTGGCACAAGCCATTACCTGCGTCGGCGCACAACGCGTTGCAGCGCTGGCGATCAGCAATCAACGTGAAACGGCGATAGGCTGGTATCGTGCCAGCGGTCGCCCTCTCGGCCCTGCTATCACCTGGCAATGTTCGCGCACGGCCGATTTTTGCCGTGCATTACGTGAACAGGGGCACGAGGCGTACATAAAATCCATCACCGGATTACCCGTTGCCCCACTCTTTTCCGCCTCTAAAATGCGCTGGCTGCTGGAGTCAGTTCCCAACGGTATGACGCTCGCACAGCAAGGGGAAATATGTCTCGGGACCATCGATAGCTGGTTACTGTGGAACTTAACGCACGGCGAGGAATTTCGTTGCGACATCTCCAACGCTTCACGCACGCAGTTGCTCAATCTCAACAGCGGACAATGGGATAACAAGATGTTGGCTCTATTCGGTATTCCGCAGCAGGCGTTGCCCGAAGTTTGCCCTTCCAGCCACCATTTTGGCGTAACAAAAGGTCTGGAGAGGATACCTGATGGAATCCCTATTCTGGCGATGATTGGCGACTCACATGCTGCGCTTTTTGCCCATGGGCTGGGTATGGAAGGCTGCGTCAAAGCGACCTATGGCACCGGATCTTCCGTTATGGCACCCGTATTCTCGGCGCAGTCCGAGGTGAGCGCGCTGGCAACGACCATAGCCTGGCATGACGGTGACACCCTGGTCTACGGGCTGGAAGGTAATATTCCGCATACGGGAGATGCCGTCGCATGGATGGCCGATAGCACAGGTCTTAGCGAATTACCGGAAGAGCAACTGCTTCATGAGCTCAATACGCTGCCCGCCACGGTTGACTCCACGCTGGGCGTCTATTTTGTTCCGGCACTTACCGGGCTGGGCGCGCCCTGGTGGGATGAAGATGCCCGGGGGTTGATTCACGGTCTCAGCCGCGGAGTGAAACGCGCACATCTGGTACGTGCGGCACTGGAGTCGATTACCTATCAGATTGCCGATGTTGTTTTAGCGATGCGCCAGCACAACGGTTTTCGACTCAGCGCGTTAATGGTTGATGGCGGGCCAACAAAAAATGACTGGCTAATGCAGTATCAAGCCGATTTATTGGGCTGTCCGGTGATGCGCAGCGATATCCCTGAACTTTCCGCTATCGGTGCCGGATTGCTGGCACGCAAGAAGCTGCAAGGTGCATCTACCAGCCAGTTGCGAGATTATCTGCCCGAACACGTATCGTTCCAGCCAAACATGGCGCGCCATGGGAGATTGCAAAAACGCTGGCATGAATGGCAAGGAGCCGTCGAACGCACCCGTTGGCAAACCCGTTAATAAATCAACGCTAATGATAAATGCGCCCGCAGCCATAACTGACTGTGGGTGCACTGTTAATTCTTCAAAAGCGAGCTACTGCGGCTGACACGCCGCCAGCGATCGGCGTTGCTGTCCTTTTTCATCGAAGTTATCGGCAGCCAGCCAGCGCTGCAAAACAGCGTCGCACTGGGGCCATTCACTATCAATCATCGATAACCAGTCGCTGTCGCGATTACGCCCCTTGCGCACAATCTTCTGGCGAAAACGTCCTTCGAAGATAAACCCAAGGCGCTCCGCCGCCCGACGGGAAGCCGTGTTCAGAGAGTCACATTTCCACTCCACGCGACGATAGCCCAACGCAAACGCCTGGCGCAGCAACAGCCAGATGCTTTCGGTGCCGAGTACCGTATTTTTCATGCGCGGTGACCAGGTTACATGACCAATTTCAACCGAACCATGCTCCCGTTCGATCGCCATAAAGCACACCAGTCCCACCGCACGACCGGAACGCTGTTCAATGACAGCATAGGGAACCAGAGATGCATCCGTGGATTTGCCCTCTACCCAGCAAGCTGTGGCCTCAACGCTCGTGGGACGAGAACTTGCAAGCCAGGTCCAGTCGCGATCGTCTGGCGCCTGCGCGTAAGCATCAAACAGATCGGCGGCATGGCTGTCGGCATCCAGGGGAACCAGTCGACAATATTGCCCTGCAAGTTCTTCCCGCGGCAGTACGGCAGCACCATTCCAGTCAGGCACAATATCGCCGACGGTCTGTCCATAAAGATTAATTTCCGGCACGATTCAACCCCTGTTGCGAAGTAAAAAATAGTTATAACACCGGCCATTTCGCCTTCAAAGCATCGCGGGGGGATTTCTGACAACGAACAGAAAATCAGCGGCCCTTCTATATGCAGCTTGCAAGATGACGCGTCTATACTGATTAAAAATCAACGCTGAAGAGAACACTATGTCCCTACCCGATTTTCATGTTTCTGACCCTTTTACGTTAGGCATTGAACTGGAAATGCAGGTGGTCAATCCTCCGGGCTACGACCTGAGCCAGGACTCTTCCCGACTGATTGACGCCGTAAAGCCGCAGCTCACCGCCGGAGAAGTAAAGCACGATATCACTGAAAGTATGCTGGAGATGGCGACCGGGGTTTGTCGCAATATCGACCAGGCGAGTGCTGAATTATCCGCCATGCAGCAGATAATCTCACGGGTTGCTGCCGAGCATCACCTCGCCATCTGTGGCGGCGGGACGCATCCGTTTCAAAAATGGCAACGTCAGGAAGTCTGCGATGACGAACGCTATCGGCGCAACCTGGAAAATTTTGGCTATCTTATTCAGCAGGCGACGGTATTCGGCCAACATGTGCATATCGGCTGCGCAAACGGCGATGATGCTATTTACCTCCTGCACGGCCTGTCGCGATTTGTTCCCCATTTTATTGCACTCTCTGCCGCCTCACCTTATATGCAGACGTCCGACACGCGGTTTGCCTGCGCGCGGCTGAATATTTTCTCCGGATTTCCCGATAATGGCCCGATGCCGTGGGTGAATAACTGGCAGGAATTTGAGGGGTTATTTCGTCGACTGGCTTACACCAGCATGATTGATAGCATTAAAGATTTACACTGGGATATCCGCCCCAGCCCGCACTTTGGTACGGTAGAGGTTCGCGTCATGGACACTCCGCTAACCCTTGAACACGCAGTCAATATGGCGGGACTTATTCAGGCTACCGCCCACTGGTTGCTCACTAAACGGCCATTCAAGCACCAGGAGCGTGATTACCTGCTGTATAAATTTAACCGTTTTCAGGCCTGCCGCTTTGGCATGGCGGGAATCATCACCGACGTCAATACCGGCGATGGGCACCGCCTGTCAGATGACACGCTACGGCTACTGGAGAATGTCGCCGCTTCTGCGGACAAAGTAGGCGCGACCAGCGCGATTGAATCCTTACGCCTGCAGGTTAAAAATGGTCATGATGAAGCGCAGAGCATGCGTGATTTTGTCGCCGATGGCGGATCTCTGAGTGGTCTGGTGAAAAAACATTGTGAGATTTGGGCCGGGCTGTAAGCGTGGCGTTTGCGTTGCCCACAGAGATCCCGGACAATGGCTTTTTAACTCAAGTTTAACAATACAATGAAACACCCGCTTGAATCACTGATGACCGCCGCAGGGATCCTGCTGCTGGCTTTTTTGTCTTGCCTGCTGCTGCCCGCCCCCTCACTGGGCATTGTGCTGGCGCAAAAACTCGTCGCCACCTTTCATCTAATGGATCTCAACCAATTTTATACTTTGCTGTTTTGTCTGTGGTTTTTACTGCTGGGGGTGATTGAATATTTTGTACTGCGTTTTATCTGGCGGCGCTGGTTCTCGCTGGCGGATTAGGCCCGCGAGAACCCTTTGCCGTTAATGCGTTCGGCTATGATTTTCTTTGCGATAGGCGCCCGGCGGCTGGCTGAACGTACGGGTGAAAATTCGCGTAAAGGTCTGCTGCGAATCGAATCCGTATTTCAAACAGATGTCATACACTTTCTGGTCGGTATCGCGTAGATCGCGCGCCGCCAATAGCAGCTTACGCTCGCGGATGTAGCGCCCGAGGCTTTCGCCTTTGTACTGCATAAAAAGACGCTGCAGGTGCCATTTGGAATATCCCGCATGGCGTGCAATATCATCAATGCGCAATGGCTGATTCAAATTATCATCAATCCATTCAACAATCGTATCAATGACCTGAGCAGAAATCGTCATCATGCTCTCCCCTGTATTCATTGAGTCGCCTGTTGCCACCAGGCCGTAAACGGTTGGTCCGGTTCGGACAGTATTACCGGTTCACCCAGCATTGGCGTCAGTAGTCGGTAATCCTGACGACGGCTGGCAAGCGCCAGTCGTTTGTAAGGATCATCCCAAGTATGTTTCGCCAGAACGAAACGGCCGGCATGCCCTGGCAACACGGCTTTCGCATGCAGATCGGCCGCAGCCTGCGCCGTCTCTTCTGGCATCATGTGAATAAACTTCCAGTCCTGGTCATATTGACCGTTCTCCATAATCGCCAAATCAACCGAGCCAAACTGCTCACCGATGGCTTTAAAATGCGGTCCATAGCCGGAATCTCCGCTGTAATAAACGTTCTGCTCCGGCGTTTCGAACATGAAGCTCGCCCATAGCGTCTGGTTGCGCTTGATACCGCGCCCCGAAAAATGACGAGCAGGCAGCACATGAACGATCAGTGAATCCGTCACTCTGACGGACTGATTCCAGTCCCGCTCTTCGATTATCTCGCTGCGCATCCCCCAGTAACGCAGATGCGACCCTACGCCGAGCGGCGTAATCACCCGCTTAATTTTCGGCATTAACGCCTTGATAGTGGCGAGATCCAGATGGTCATAGTGATCGTGCGAGATAATGAGCAGATCGATCTCCGGCATCGTCTGCGCAGTCCACGGATAATCCCCGGCAAAGGCTTTGTTCAGGAATGAAAACGGTGCGGCATAATTGCTAAATACCGGATCAATCAGGATACGTTGACCCGCCAGCTGCAAATACCATGAGGAGTGGCCCAGCCAGACCAGAGTATCCTGCTGTGGCGAAAGTCCGGCGAGATCGGTTGCCACCAGCGGTAACGGCTGCGCCGGGCGCGCATTATCACGCTTAGCGACCAGAAACTCCCACCAGGCCGCCAGCATGCCTTTGTTGCCGGTATAGCCCGGTGTCGGCACCTGGTTATGAAACTGTCCATCACGATAGTGAGGTGACTGTTCAACCAAACTCAGTTGTGCCCCTTGCGGGGCCTGACCAAACCCGGCATTGAGTACAAACGGTAAACTTGCAGCTGCGGCAATAAGCATAATAACAACCACACAAACTGTGAGACGCTTCATATCCTGACCTTAAACGCGCCCCTTTCCGCTGGTTTGCGCGACTGACTCTTGATTATGAGTGAGTAAGCACTCATTATAGAAATCGAAAGTTCGCCGTCAAGATGATTTTCAATCTTTGACATTCGCCGTTGCGGTGCTGCAAAGGCCGTGATTCAATCATGTTTTTTACAGACTTAAGGGTAAAGTGTAGTGGCTCGTCCGAAGAGTGAAGACAAAAAACTGGCATTACTGGAAGCTGCAACCACAGCATTTGCACAATCAGGCATTGCGGCATCTACCGCCGTGATAGCCCGCAATGCAGGGGTTGCGGAGGGGACGTTGTTTCGCTATTTCGCGACCAAAGATGATTTGATCAACGAGCTTTACCTCTTTTTGAAGCAAGACCTTTGTCAGTCGATGATGGCAAATTTGGATCGATCGGTGACCGATGCCAAAACCATGACTCACTACATCTGGAACAGCTACATTAGCTGGGGCCTGAACCATACCTGCGGGCATCGCACGATTCGCCAGTTGGCCGTCAGCGAGAAAATCAGCAAAGAAACGGAACAGAAGGCTGACGATATGTTCCCGGAACTGCGCGATCTTTGTCATCGCTCCGTACGACCTGAGTTTATGTCTGACGAGTATCGCGCCTTTGGCGACGCGCTGTTTCTTTCTCTGGCAGAGACCACCATGGAGTTCGCCGCCCGCGACGCGGCTCGCGCAAAAGAATATATTTCGATGGGATTTGAGGCGATGTGGCGCGCACTCACCCGTGAGGAAAAATAATGGACGGCCAGACCTTACATGCCTGTGCAAAGCGCCTTGCGCTCGAACTGCCTTTTACCGAGCACTGCTGGCCATTCGGCCCGGAATACGATGTCTTCAAAGTCGGCGGCAAAATTTTTATGCTGGTCTCAGAGCTTCGCGGACGCCCGCTGGTTAACCTGAAAGCCGATCCGCAAAAGTCACTGTTAAACCAGCAGATCTACCCCAGCATTGAACCCGGCTATCACATGAATAAAAAGCACTGGATATCGGTCTACCCAGGCGACGACATTACCGAGTCATTACTGACGGAGTTGGTAAATGATTCATGGCATCGCGTCGTAGACGGCCTGGCGAAGCGGGATCAAAAACGCCTGCGTCCAGGTTGATTTATCGTTAACTCCGATAAGTGTTTTTGCATTTTCCTGTCTTATCTTTTTCTTGCTAACCCTGTACCCTGCTGAAACAAAACGCACCCGCAGGGTATGAAAAATCACCAGGAGTAGTTATGGATATTGTTTCTGTCGCCTTAAAACGTTACTCCACTAAGGCATTCGATCCGAATAAAAAACTGACCGCTGAGCAGGCCGAAAAATTAAAAACGCTGCTGCAGTTTAGTCCGTCCAGCACCAACTCTCAGCCGTGGCACTTTATCGTTGCCAGCACTGACGAAGGTAAAGCGCGCGTGGCGAAATCCGCAGCCGGCGGTTTTGTATTCAACGAACGTAAAATGCTGGATGCTTCCCACGTCGTGGTGTTCTGCGCCAAAACGGCGATGGACGATGCCTGGCTGGAGCGCGTGGTGGATCAAGAAGATCGCGATGGCCGTTTCGCCACCCCTGAAGCCAAAGCCGCAAACCACAAAGGCCGCACCTTCTTTGCCGACATGCATCGCAAAGAGCTGAAAGATGACAACCACTGGATGGCAAAACAGGTGTACCTGAACGTCGGTAACTTCCTGCTGGGCGTGGCGGCGATGGGTCTGGATGCGGTGCCGATCGAAGGTTTCGATGCGGCGGTCATGGATGCAGAATTTGGCCTGAAAGAAAAAGGTTTCACCAGCGTAGTTGTGGTCCCGGTGGGTCATCACAGCGTAGAAGATTTCAACGCCGCGCTGCCAAAATCTCGTCTGCCGCTGGAAACAACACTGACGGAAGTTTAATCCCCGCATTTGCATAAGCTCTACACAGCGGTCATCATAGACCGCTGTTTATTAAGGAGACGTTATGCAGGAATTGATATCTCAGGTAGAAGAACTCGGCATTGAAATAAATCACACCACCTCACTGGTGATGATTTTTGGCATTATTTTTATCACCGCCATTATTGTTCACGTTATTTTGCATTGGGTGGTATTACGCGCATTTGAAAAGCGCGCCAACGCCAGCTCCCGCCTGTGGCTACAAATCATCACGCAGAACAAGTTATTTCATCGGCTGGCATTCACCCTGCAGGGTATCATTGTCAATATACAGGCCGCACTCTGGTTACAGAAAGGCAGTGAAGCAGCAGAAATATTAGTAACCTGCGCACAGCTGTGGATCATGATGTACGCCCTGTTGTCCTTGTTTTCCCTGCTGGACGTCATTCTCAATCTGTCGCAAAAATTCCCTGCCGCATCGCAATTGCCGCTAAAAGGCATATTTCAGGGCATCAAGCTCATCAGCGCTATTGTCGTCGGAATATTGATGATTTCCCTGCTGATTGGTCAGTCACCGGCAATATTGATAAGCGGTCTGGGTGCCATGGCCGCCGTGTTAATGCTGGTGTTTAAAGATCCGATCCTCGGGCTGGTGGCCGGAATACAGCTTTCAGCCAACGATATGTTGAAATTGGGTGACTGGCTGGAAATGCCTAAATACGGCGCAGATGGCGCGGTGATTGATATTGGCTTAACCACCGTAAAAGTGCGTAACTGGGATAACACCATCACCACTATCCCAACCTGGTCACTGGTATCGGACTCATTTAAAAACTGGAGTGGGATGTCGGCTTCCGGTGGGCGACGCATTAAACGCAGCATCAGCATTGATGCCACCAGCATTCATTTTCTTGATGAGGATGAGCGTCAGCGGCTGCATAAAGCGCACCTGCTGAAACCGTATTTGACCACGCGCCATCAGGAAATTGACGAGTGGAATCAGCAGTTAGATGCGCCTGAATCGGTATTAAACCACCGTCGGATGACGAATATTGGCACCTTCCGCGCCTATCTGAACGAATATTTGCGTCATCATCCGCGGATTCGCAAAGATATGACGTTAATGGTGCGCCAGCTTGCGCCAGACGATCACGGCTTACCGATCGAAATTTATGCTTTTACCAATACGGTGGTCTGGCTGGAATATGAAAGTATTCAGGCTGATATTTTCGACCATATATTCGCCGTGATCGAAGAATTTGGCTTGCGCATTCATCAATCACCCACCGGAAATGATATTCGCGCACTGTCAGGCGCATTTCAACGCTAACGCTCAGGTACTGGCGCGTGAAATATAGCGCCAGTCCATCATCACCCTTTCCGTCTGCGCGTCAGGATTTTCTATTTTATTCAGCAGCAATCCTACCGCTTTGCGGCCTATATCCCGCGAGGGCTGCTCAATGGTCGAAAGCTGTGGGGAAACCATTTCTGCCAGTTCCGTACCGTCGAAGCCCACGACGGCGATATCCTGCGGGATCTGTAATCCGACATTGAGAATAGCACGCATCGCGCCAGCGGCCAGCGTGTCCGATACGGCAAACACCGCGTCGGGTTTCACCTCTGCGGCAAGCAATGTTTTCATCGCCGCAATTCCTGCACTGGAACTTAACTCGCTGGCGTATTCTACGGCCTGATACTCAAGCGACAGCGCATGCAGCGCCGCTTTATAGCCGCGTTCGCGCAACCGGGCGTATTTATAACTCAGATCATGATTGATCAGCGCAATGCGTCGATAGCCCTTTTCCACCAGGTGAGATATTACCGACTGCGCAGCGTCAACATCGTTAATCCCTACGCAGGAAACCGCGCCTTTATCCGCATATTCCGCACACTGAACCCAGGGAGCGTCGCCAATCAGCGTGGTCAGTTCCGGTAATTTTGAGAATGCATCCATGGTGATAATGCCATCAACGATTTTCCCAGACAGCAACTTTAGCGCCGATTTTGAGCGGGCGGTATCCGAGCCGGAATTACACAGCAAAATGCGATAGCCATTCTTTTCCGCCTCTTCTTCAATGCCTTTAACAACCTCTGCACAAAAAGGGTTGGCAATGTTGGAAACCATCACCAGAATCATCGAGCTGCGTGCCGTACGCAGCTGACGAGCCAGCAGGTTGGGCTGATAATTGCTTTCTTTAATAGCCTGTAGCACGCGCTCGCGATTTTTGGCTTTGACGGTATCACTGTGATTCAGCACACGCGATACCGTCGCCACCGACACACCGGCAAGCTGGGCGATTTTTTGAATAGACATAACGACGACAAGTCCTGCGGTTTAGGCTTTACGTTGAGGCTACCATAAAATCACTGCCCGGCGAACCGGGTGCGTGTTTAGCGCTGCACTGATACCCAGCGCTGCTGCTGATGGCTTTTTATAATCGCATCAATGATATACATCACATCCGCACCATCAGAAAATGACGCAAATCGACGCTCCGCCGTCGCGGGCATTTTGCCTGCCTGCACCGCCTGATAGAACTGCTGCATCATATTCTTGAACGCATCCGGCCAGCCCTCAATATGCCCACCCGGAAAGTGCGCACTGGCAGCAACATCCGCATTCATCAATCCTGGGTCATCCGTCAGGATCTGGTTCGCCTGCTGACGGTGCCCGATCCAAAGCTGTTGCGGCGTTTCCTGATCCCAGTGCAGTGAACTCTGGCTACCGTTAATTTCAAAGCTCAGGTGATTCTTGCGCCCGGCACTCACCTGTGAAACGCTAAAGCAGCCTTTGCTACCATCGTCAAAACGTACCAGCACCGATCCACAATCTTCCGTCGTCACCGCTTTATTCTCAAATTGCAGGTCAGCCGTTTGCTGGCCAAACGTAGCGTTACTGGCGATGCTGGCTTTTCGTACCGGCCAGACGATAGCCAGATCGGCCATCACCTCGACAATACGTTTTCCAGTGACGAATTGCACCGTGTCACACCAGTGGGAACCGATATCCGCTACCGCCCGTGAGTTGCCGCCTTGTTTGGCATCGACCCGCCAGTTGTAGTCAGTTTCCAGCAGCATCCAGTCCTGCAAATAGCTCCCCTGGACAGCAAACAGACGCCCTACGCTACCGCGCCTGACCATGCTGGCAGCCTGTTGTACCATCGCAAACTGACGATAGACAAAGCTCACCCCGTGCACCACTCCTCCCTGCTCCGCCAGCGTTTCCAGTTCACGAGCCTCATCAGGCGTCATACACAGCGGCTTTTCTGAAAACACGTGCAGACCCGCGCGTAAAATCTGCCGATTGATGTCGGCATGCAGATGATTCGGCGTACAGTTATGCACCACCTGCAGTCCGGGATGCGCCAGCATCGCCTCAACGCTGCCGTACGCGTGAGGAATATGAAGAGCATCTGCACGTTCCTGGGCAACCGCCAGCGAGCTATCGCAGAGCGCCACCACGTTCACACCGCCGAGTCGACGCAACGCCTCGATATGTGCAGGCCCAATAAAACCGCTGCCAATAATGCCAACCTGTATCATTTGCGTACCTCATCGCCAGCGGCGAAATCATCAAATGCGCGTGAAGAAACCGGAATAATATGGCGGCGTATAAAATCACTCCCCTCACGCGCCCCGGTTTGCGCGTCTTTCAGGCAACACTCCCATTCCAGTACCGCCCAGCCAGGGAAATCATATTGCGTGAGCTTGCTGAAGATGGTTTTGAAATCGACCTGACCGTCCCCCAGGGAACGGAAACGCCCAGCGCGATCGAGCCACGGCTGATAACCGCCATAGACACCACTGCGGCTACTGGCGTGGTACTCAGCGTCCTTGACGTGAAACGCTTTAATGCGCGAGTGGTAAACATCGATAAACCCAAGGTAATCCATCTGCTGCAATAACAGATGGCTCGGGTCATAGAGAATGTTGCAGCGAGGATGATGATTAACCAGCGCCAGAAAGCGCTCAAACGTTACGCCATCGTGCAGATCTTCACCGGGATGGATTTCAAAGCAAACATCCACCCCATGATGATCAAAGCGATCGAGAATGGGCCTCCAGCGGCGCGCCAGCTCCAGAAAAGCCTCTTCAAAGCGCTGACGGTTATGCGGTGGCCACGGATAAAAGAAGGGCCAGGCGAGCGAACCTGAAAACGTAGCATGCGCCGTCAGCCCCAGCCTTTGCGAAGCCGCAGCGGCCTGGTGGAGGGTTTCGATGGCCCACGCCTGCCTGGCCTGCGGATTAGCGCGTACAGATGGCGGAGCAAATCCGTCAAAAGCGTCATCGTAAGCCGGATGGACGGCAACCAGTTGGCCTTCAAGATGGGTAGATAGTTCGCTAATCACCAGCCCATGCCCGGCCAGCATCCCACGAATATCATCACAATAGGCCTGACTTCTGGCTGCTTGTTCGACATCAAACAAAGACTTGTGATTACACGGGATTTGTAATGCCTTATAGCCCAGCTCCGCCGCCCATTTTGCCACGCCTTCCAGGGTGTTAAATGGGGGGCGATCCCCGATAAATTGCGCCAGAAAAATGCCAGGCCCCTTGATGGTTTTCATAACCCCTCCTGAAAATTACGCCTGCTCTTTGTCGTCATACTTGAAAGAGAAAAGGAAAATCACGGCAATCACTGCGGCAGCCACTGCCGGGATCCACCAGAATGTGGTCCACGCCTGAGGCACCGTTTGCCCCGCCACCAGACGGTTGTAAAGTGCGCCTGAAATTTGCGAACCAAGCAGCATACCGATCCCATAGGTAAACATAACGATCATGCTTTGCGCCTGACCTTTAACTTTCTCCCCGGCGATACGATCGGTGTAAATAAAGCCGACCACGAAGAAGAAGTCGTAGCACACGCCGTGCAGCAGAATGCCGAGATACAGCAGGAATCGGCCCTCTTCGCTGATGCCGAGGGCAAAGAATGCGTAGCGCACAAACCAGGCGCACATCCCGATTAACAACATGTATTTCACGCCCAGACGCCTGAACAGGAACGGGATCACCAGCATGAAGAAAATTTCAGACATCTGACCAAACGACATCGCCGTACTGACATCGCCAACGCCCGCATCAGCCAGAAACGACGCGGTATATGCGTAATAGGTTCCCAACGGTACAGAAATAAGCGTCGCGCAGAGCGAGAAGACAAAAAAGTGACGAACCTTGAGTAAGGCGAAAGCATCCGCACAAAACAGATCGCGCACTTTTACCGGCAGTCCTTTCGCCGGTGCGGGCGTGTTGGGCAACGTCAGGCTGTAGAGCGCCAGAATCACAGAAATAACCGCCGCCAGCGTAAAGATGCCGGTAGTATCCGAGATTCCGGTTACGCCGATAAAAATCCCCGCGACAATCCAGCCAATGGTGCCAAACACCCGCACCACCGGGAAAGTTTTGTCTTTATCCGACAGGCTATGAAAAGCAATGTTGTTGGTAAGCGCCAGCGTTGGCATGTAGCACAACGTGTAGCCAAACAGCAGACCAATCAACAGCGCACCGTTTTGCGCCACCAATGCCTGCGGAACAAACCAGAGGATCGCCGCGCCTGCAAGGTGCATAACCGCCATCACCTTTTGCGAGGCAAAGAAGCGGTCTACCAGCATCCCTAAGACGAACGGCGACAGAATAGAGGCAATGGGCCCGGCTGAAAACGCATCGCCAATCAGCAGCGACATGTTGTGCTGGCTCATCACCAGCCCCAGCGTGACGGACCAACTTCCCCAAATAAAGAACTGTAAGAACATCATTAGCGACAGCCGGGGTACCAGCAGCCGGTACTGTACGTTCTGTTTTCCACTACTTTCGGTTGTTGACACCATTTTTTGCCTCACCTTTAAAAAGTAATCGATTACAAAATAGATTCAATAGAAAAGTAATCGATTACAAAACAAAGATCCTGCCAGCAAAGGCAAAATTGCGAGAGCGGTCACGATAAACATTGAGAGAAGATCCGATCCCATCCTGACGATGGGATCGGTAGAAACTTAGCGGGACTTACGACACAGCAGTTTGAAGGCAACGAACAGGAACAGGATCCACACCGGCAGGAGGATAGCTGACAGGCGCATATCGTCCATCGTACACATCAGCACCAGAATCATGCCAAGGAAAGCAATACACAGGTAGTTCCCTGCCGGGTACAGCAGCGCTTTGAACTGCGTGTCACGTCCCTTACGACGCATCGCCGCCCGGAATCGCAGATGGGCCAGGCAGATCATAATCCAGTTCAACAACAGCGTCGCCACAACCAGCGCCATTAGCAGGCTAAAGGCCTTTTGTGGCAGGACATAGTTGATCAGTACGACCAGAGACGTAATAGCACCGGAGAGGATCAGTGAATTCACCGGTACGCCGCGACGGCTGACGCGGGTTAAGAACTTCGGCGCGTTCCCCTGGACAGAGAGACCAAACAGCATACGGCTGTTAGAGTAGACGCCACTGTTATATACCGACAGCGAAGCCACCAGAATGACAAAGTTCAGAGCTGAAGCCACCACGTTGCTATCAAGATTATGGAAGATCATCACAAACGGGCTGCTGTTGGATTTCACTTCCACCCACGGGTACAGCGCCAGCAGCACCACCAGAGAACCGATGTAAAACAGCAGAATACGGTACACCACCTGGTTTACCGCCTTTGGAATGCTTTTCTGCGGATCCTGCGCTTCTGCGGCAGTAATCCCGATAAGCTCAAGTCCGCCAAAGGAGAACATAATCACCGCCAGCGACAGGATCAACCCGTTCCAGCCGGTGGCAAAAAAGCCGTTGTAACGCCACAGGTTATCAATGCTTGCATGTTCCCCGCCGTGACCGGAAAACAGCATCCACACGCCAAAACCAATCATGCCGATAATGGCCAGCACTTTAATCAGCGCAAACCAGAATTCCGTTTCGCCATACAGACGTACGTTGACCAGGTTAACCGCGTTGATGATCACGAAGAATGCCGCGGCCCAAATCCAGGTCGGGACATCGGGCAGCCAGTACTGCATGTAGATCCCAGCCGCGGTCAGTTCCGCCATGCCAACCAGCACAAACATCACCCAGTAGTTCCAGCCGGACAGAAAACCCGCGAACGGTCCCCAGTATTTATAGGCAAAATGGGCAAACGATCCGGAAACGGGTTCTTCCACCACCATTTCGCCCAGTTGACGCATAATCAAAAAAGCGATGATCCCGGCAACGCCGTAACCCAGTAACACCGCAGGTCCCGCCATCTGAATAGCCGGGCCAATGCCCAAAAACAGGCCGGTACCAATTGCGCCGCCCAGCGCAATTAATTGAATATGGCGGTTTTGCAACCCCCGCTGAAGCGTCGGCTCATTCGTTGACGCGGCATCAGACACGCTGGTGTCAGATGCAGTTGACGCGTTTTTCACGCCCTTCCCCTGTGTCGTTTTTATTGAAGGGGCTTCTTTTAACATTTCAACCTGGTTGTCGCAAGGCGCAATAAGGACCCGCTGTGCCCGTGGCATTGCGTTTGTTCATAATTACAGTGAATTATTCTGGACGAAAAGGCATCGCAGGCCACAGAATGCGCTTTACTGTTTTTCTAACATTTTCAAACGGGTGAACCCGCTGTGTTTCAGCCACTCGTTTTTGAGCCAGGCCAGGCAACGACTGTCATGAATAAGATCATCAAACGACTGGAAATCGTCAAAAGCGCTATTGAACTGGAAGATGAGGAGATTATTTTCCAGCAGGTAGATCATCTGAAAAATGAGCCTATGTCAGTCTTGCCAGGCGCCATCGTTCAGGCGCTCGAAGCACGGCGCTTTAGTGATGCCCTACGTGAAATCACGGCCTGGCTGCAATCTCAACGGGCAGTCTCAACGTGGCAGGATCCTGCCATTGCCGCCAGTAAACTGGAACTAAAAGCGCTCGAAACACAGCTGCGTGACCTGATCGATAAGCGCAACACGCGCATTCAAATCCTCGATGATTTCAACGATCTGTATCATCTTCGCCTTGGGCCGCTGATGAGCCGGATCCTCGAGTTGCGTAAACAGCTCGCCGCCAGCGCCCAGCGCAAACAGGAAGCGGAGCGAAAACGCCGGGAACAAGACTATCAATCCTGCCAGCACTATATTTCCCAGGCCGTTGATCAACTGGCCAGGCTTAAGCAGCTCTGGATGAACCAGAATTCAGATTCGCGCGAATCGGTGGAAACACGTCAACGAATTCAGCAACAAACGGAGCTTATTACCGCCCTGCTGGCGGAGATTCGTGAGCTGGAAAACGACTTTTCTCGCCAGGACGACAGCGCAGCCCGTCAGGCACAGGAAGAAGCCAGCCATGAATATGATGAATATCAGGAGCAGCAGCAGGATGCGCAACATCGTTTTAGCCGTGACCAACGACTTTCTTCTGAAGAGCGTAATGAGTTAAAACGCCTGTGGCGTCAGGCCAGCCGTCTTTGTCATCCGGACGTGGTGGCGGACGATCTGAAAGAGAAAGCGCATCAGATGATGGTGCAGCTTAACCAGGCGCGCCAGAATGCCGACCTTGCTGCCGTTCGGGCGCTACTGACTCAATTGCAAAGCGGCCTCGAACCGATGATGGCGAGTGACCGATTGAACGATCTGCAGCATTTACGCAGCAAAATACAGCAGCTCAGAGAACAAATTAACGCACTGCTCAAAGAGATTACCGAACTGGAAGCTGAGAACGCCTGGCGCCTTGCCACCTCCGTGACGGATAAAGAGGCTTACTTCTCCGATCAACAACGGGCGCTTACTGAAATCCGCAATACGCTGGAACAACAGGTGCAACAGGTTGAGCAGGAGCTGTTGGCGGGCTAAGCGCTATCAGCGATAGCGAGCAGAAAATATAACATCTTCAAGCGAGATTTGAAGATTAAGCACTAAATGACAAAAATAGCACAAAATGCTTAGTTATTAAGATAGGTCAGAGTTATCACCTTAAATGCTCGAATTTTAGGTCGATAACTGCAAATAAGACAATATTTCTCTCTCCCACCGCTCTCCCTCTCTCTTTATCCTGGCCTTGATTAAGAATTCTCCTACCTGCCAATAGTCCCATTAAGAAGAATGGTTATCTGTTTGAAATATAAGATTTTTCATATAAATCCCCTCCAGTATAAATAGGAATACCCTGTCTTTATAGAAATGGCTGAAACATTATTCGCGTGATCCATAAGCGAAATCTATCAATCATTTACTCAGAGCTGAAATAAACGATTTATCTTAAATTTTAACAAAGTGTAATATCTACTTTAAGAATAGTTAATGATTCAAATTAATACAGAAAATATCTGTTGAATCTGCAATAAATAAGGATGCGTTCACACCAAAGAACGTCATACGAGATTTAATTAACATTTCATGCGTCGCAAGAAACTCTTTTTTTAGACTAAAAAAAGAGGCGACCGCCTGCACCAAAATTTCAAGGAGATCGTTATGTCTAAGGCTATTTTTTTGGGTGAATCAATTTATCCCTGGCTAGGCATGCGTGAAATCCTACGTGGTTCATCATTATATATTGATATCGCGTACTACTCCTCTCAGACGCTTTCTGCCGTCAACATAATCCCTTATGAAATGGATTGCATCATTATTAATCCTGACAACTCAGATGTTTTAAAATATGCCAGGATTATCCGCAACATGGCTTTACGCCCTGCCACAAAAATTATTGTTTTGGCAGATGAAGCTACTTTTTCTATTTTTCAAACCGTTTGCGGGAAAAACATGCTGTTCCTCGATCAAGACGCCAGCCTTGATCGGTTACTGCTTGCCGTGACGCGCATATCACAAAACAAAAAACCACGTAGTATCAAAGAAATAAATAACAAAATCACAGCAAACGAATTTAACGTAATGATGATGCTTGCCCGGGGTTGGTCATTGACTCAAATCGCTGGAGCATCACAAAAAAGTGAAAAAACCATCGGGGCGTACAAAAGCAACATTGCCAGAAAACTCGGGAAAAATAACACCCGGCTCAAGTACACCATTTCTCACTATAGCCAGCCGTAACTGACTTATTTAAGGACAATTATCACGGTTATTATTTAAAAGATTTTCTTTCGGCTCACTTTTTAATTCCGCATCGCACGGAAGGGAATCCTATTTCCAAAAATCTATTACCGGGTAGCACATCCGCGTGCCAACCATAGCCAACAACTCAATGTATTAACAATACACATAACAGGAATGTAGACGAGGGTTATATATGAACAAAGTTTACAGCATTATTTGGAACGCGGCGCTCGGTATCTGGGTGGTCGTTTCCGAATTAACCAAAGGAAAGAAAAAAAGCAGCTCACGTAAAACTGTCGCCGTACTGGCGGCCGGCGCATTAAGCGCTGCTTCAATGCAAGCTTCAGCAACTCCGATTATCGATATCGGTGGACATAATATCTTCGCCGACTACCAGACAGGTATTTCTGTTGGGGATTATGAGGGTGTCCACGACTACGGATTTTTATATGAAGATATCACTGCTGGTGAGGCACTCAATATCAGCGGCGCGATCCCAACCATCAGTCCGGGTCAAAGTGGCGTTGTTGAATCAACGACCATCAGAGAGCTACTGCAAACCGGCAAAATCACCCTGCAGGCCACCAGCCCTGCCCAGGGCGTAAAAACGATTACTACTGCCGAGGAACTGGCGGAATACCTGACTTATAACCAATCATCAACGCCTTCGCAGAGCACAGAATTTGAGATTAACGACCCGGCGTTCCCCGGCGAAAAAACAACTATTAAAGTCTTTGATACCAATGCGTTAAGTAACTTTCTTACCGAATCACAGATTGGCGATTCGGCATTAAACACTTACGATCCGACGCAGTCTAAAATCTACAAACAATTTGGCATCGCGCTGGCGACAAACGGCTCCACGGCCAATCTGAATATTGGCGACGACACGCTCAATGTACGCGCCAAAGCCAATACCATCGAATTACTGGCCAAAGACTCCTCCTTACTGGAGGCTCAGGACGCGGGTAGCCAGGTTTACTGGCAATCCGATAACTTTATAAAATTTAACGCCGCCCCGGTTATTCCTGAAAAAACCTTCGCCGGCTCAGCGCAAACCTCCGTGTTTGGCGATGATGTCACGCTCATGACCTACGGCTATGATACGGACGGCAAAGTCGTCGAAACGGGTGAGCGCACATTTAACATCACCAACACGCAGGAGTTGGCCGAATTTAACGACTGGCTGTTGGGCAATAGCAGCGACGCGGCGGAAAACCCGGAAGGCGAAAAAGTCAGCCAAATCCAACTGTGGCTGGAAGCGAATGAAGTCACTACCGTCACCGCAGCACAAACGAAGTATGCCGAGCTGATTGATGGTCTGATCAATTCCAGCAAGCCCTCAGACGTGCTCAGTTGGGATTACGACGTCTGGACAGACGGCTTATCGCATGCCAATAACGCGACCGCTGACCGCGGTGAGCTGCATGCTATTTACGCCAACGGCGCAGGCACCTCCGGCACCCTGAACAAAGATGCGATTCTTGCCGTTGACGGCAGTATTAATGGCGTCATGAAAGCCGTTGATAGCGGGGTTATCACAAACTTTGGCGAACTGAACGCATTACGAACGTCTACCGGGCAGAGCCTGGCGATTGGCATGCTGGCAAAAGACGCGACGGCAACCAACAACGGGATGATCAACTCCGGGCTGTTTATCGATAAAGACGGCAACCAAAACGTCAACAGCTATGGCGCATTTGGTATGCAAGGTCAAGGCACCAGCCAGATCGCTAACAACGGCATCATCAACCAGGCGATCACCACCGATAACTTTGGTACCGCTTCGGCAGCCGATCCCTGGAGCAAAAACGTCCCCGCTTCTTCGCTGACGCTGGCGATTGGTATGCAATTGTCTGACGATGCACAAGGGGTCAACAACGGCGATATTAACGTCGTAGACGGACGTAAAAGCGGTACATCCTTTGCCAGCGGCACCGCTTATGGCGTAGAAGTCGCCGGGAATGCCACCTTTACCAACGCTCAGAATGCCTCTATTTATCTTGGTCGCGACGCAAGCGATCCGGCTAAAGATGTCACCATGGCAGGCGGTTCCAGCCTGAGCGCCGGTATTATGATCAAGAGCACCAAAGAGGTGATTAACAACGGCCTTATCACGCTGGGAACCGGCGTCCGTAACGCCGCGGGGATTTTGGTCGGAAATGCCACGGGCAACGTCCTCAATACCGGCAATATCGTGATCAATGGCGGTTCTAAAGGGGGCAGCAGTAAAAACTACGGCATCTCCGTACACGACAGCGGCGCAGAAAATAATCAGGAAATCCGTAACGACGGCAAGATTAACGTGAATGGCACCAACAACGTAGGGATCCACGTTAGCGCCAATAACAAAAATGCCGAAGTCACCACCAGCGCTGCAGGCGCTATCGTGGTGGACGGTGAAGGCGGCGTCGGTAACCGTAACTACGCCATCTGGGCGGAAGGTGACGCCAACGGTCAGGCAGTGGTTAACGTCTATTCCAATATTACGCTGGATAAAGCCGGTAACATCGGCGTCCACGTGCGTGATAACGCCATCGCTAACGTTGACAGCTTAAGTAGCCCCTCATTTAACAGCACCGATCAGATTGGTTATTACCTGTATGGTAAGGGCGCGACCGCCAATATTGGTCAGGCGGTGATGAATGACAACGGTCAGGATCGCACCACCATTTTCCGTATCGCCAATGGCGCATTGCTGGCCGGTAATACCACTAACCCGAAAGATCAGTCCACCTCCAACCTGGATTTGACTCTCAGCGGTAACAATTCCGTGGGCGTACTCGCCACCGGCGCAGGCAGTAACGTAGATACCGGTGAAGCAACGTTCACCGTTAAGGGTACTGACTCTGCGGCGCTGGTTATCGAAGGCGGCGCGAAAGGGACCATCAGCGATAAAACCACCATCAATTTAACCGGTGAAAGAACCGTTGCCGGAGTTGTGGATGGTCAGGCGCATCAGTTGAATGGTAATGCGCAGGGCAATGCCACGAGCACGACCCTGACCTCAAACGCGAAGATCACCTCTGAAGCCAGCGGCAACAAGGTAATCGCCTATGTGGCGAGGAATCTGGGCAACCTGATCCTTGATACCAAATCGATTATCGATCTGGCCAGCGTCGACAGCATCGGTGTCGATGTTCAAAAAGGCGGTAGCTTAACCAATAACTCCTCCCTCGCCCTGCATGTCAGCAACGGCATCGGCGTACGCGCCTCAGGCTCCAGCGCGCAGATTAATAAGCTGGGCAAAATTCAGGTTGATGATGGCACCGCTGGCGTTCTGTTGACCCAAGGGGCAAGCCTGCTGATTAACGGTATGACTGGCGACAGCATTACCACCGATGGCTCCGCTGACGGTATTCGCCTGGCCGAAGGCGCTGGCGCTCTGGCCGCGCAAAGCGTGATGATCCGCGCTGAGGGTACCGGTGCCGGTATTCAAAACGATGCCAACAACACCAATATCACGCTGCGTGATGTCACCATCGACTCCAACGATGGCCCAGGGATCCGCACCAGCGTGGCGCTGACCATGAACGATGGGCTGAACAATATCCTCAACGTCAACGGTAAAGGTACCGGCTTCGCCTTTGAACAACGTAATGGCGACGCGGTGACGGGTAATCTAACCATCGGCAAAGGCTATACCATTGAGGTACTCAACAGCGAAGGCAGCGGTATCCGAGCCAATACGGACGGTCGTATCACCACCAATGCCGACATCAACGTGCATGACAGCGCAGGTGGTTCAGCAATCATCGCGAAAAACGTTAGCGCATTGACCAACAGCGGCAAGATTATCTCTGCCAGTACCACCTCACCGGTAATAGACGCCAGCGGCGACAGCAGTAAAGCCATCACCAACACGGGAACCCTGCAGGCAATCAACGACTCGGCCGTGGCAGTTCAGTCTGGTAAAGGCAATGACACCATCGATATCAGCGGCGGTGTGACCAGCGGCGTAATCAACACCGGTGAAGGTACGGATACCTTCAACTGGCGTAGCGGCTCTTATGCTGGCGAAGTGAATTTCGCGGGTACTGGCGGTAACAATAAAGCCAACATTGGCAATGTGACGCTGGATAAAACGCGCCACATCCTTACCGCAGCGGGAACGGGCAACGCCCTCACCTTCACTGATACAAAAGGTGCGAAGATTGGTACGCTGGCTAGCGACAACCTGAATACCGGTACCAACATTGGCACTGGCTGGGATTCACTGACCATCAGCGGGTCAAATGCAGATGTACGCATCGTTGAAAACCTGAATCTGGCGAGCGAAACCCTTGCTGTAAACAATGGCGCCACGCTGCGTACCGGCGACCACGTCGAACCAACCAGCACTGCCGCAAGCATTGGCGATTACAATGTCACCACCCAGGGCGCAGACAGCAAGGTTATCTTCGATACTCAGGGGGATACCTCAGCAGCACAGATCTATCGCGGGATCATCAGCGGCGACGGGAAATTTGAACGTGCGGCGGGCGGCACCACGGTGTTTACCGCCAACAATAGCTACACCGGCTCTACCACCATTGATCAAACCGGTACGCTGCAGTTAGGTGACGGTGGAAATGAAGGCGAAGTGAGCGCCGTCTCTGACATCATCGACAACGGCGTATTGGCGATTAATCGCGCCAACACCGTGCTGCTCAACGGTGTGATCTCCGGTATCGGCGCGCTACAGCAAATCGGCGGCGGCATTACCCGTCTGAACGGTAACAATACCTATACCGGTAACACCACCGTTACCAACGGCACGTTGCTGGTGAATGGCGATCAAAGCGCGGCGCGCGGCGTCACCACCGTCAGCGGCACGTCCACACTGGGCGGTAAGGGCATTATCGGCGGTAACGTGCTGATGAACGATGCCACAACCATCAGCGCCGGTGACGGCGGTGCGGGTACGCTATCTGTTAACGGTAATCTGCAGCTTGGCAGCAAAACGACCTCCGCTTTCGAACTGGGCCAGGCCTTTACGCCAGGCGGTGCGCTAAACGATCTGGTGAACGTGGCAGGCGATCTGCAACTGGACGGGACCCTGGATGTTACCACTTCGCAAGGCGGTAACTTCGGACCGGGCGTGTACCGTATCTATAATTACGGCGGTACGCTGGATAACCAGACGCTGGAGCTGGGCGCAATACCGGACAGTCAGGATAAGAGCAATATTTTTGTCCAGACCTCTATCGACAAACAGGTCAACCTGGTGAACGCCAACGGCGTTACCCTGCAGTTCTGGGACGGGGCGACGGTAAGTCAGAGCCACGGCGCGTCGGGCATTGAGGGCGACAGCAAAATTGACGGTGGCGATGGCAAATGGATGGCGATCGGCAGTCAGGGTGATAACAACTGGACCACGGCAACGGGCGAAGGTAACGCACCTTGGGCGCAGAAGTCCTTTGCCGTCTTCACCACCAAAGGTGGCACCGTTACCGTGGATAACGCCGCGGGAGAAGTTAACTTCTCCGGGGCACAGTTTGACGCCGATGGCTATGTCGTTAAAGGCGACGCACTTAACGCTTATGCCACCACGGAAAACGCGACTCACGCAGGCCAGACGCCGGGAACCGGTGAACTGCTGCTGCGCGTTGGCGCGGGTGGCGCGGGGCAAAACTATACCGCGACCATTGAGTCCGTCATCCGCGAAGCCAGCACGACTGACAAGCTGACGCTGGTGAAAACCGACCTTGGCCGTCTGATCCTCAGCGGTGATAACGCGTATCGCGGCGGCACACGCATTGATGGCGGTACGTTGCAGATTTCCGCCGACAGCAACCTCGGTCAGAGCGGAACCGACCTGGCTATCAACAACGGCTCCACGCTGCAGATGGGCGCGGACCTGACCAGCAATCGCACCATTGCGCTGGGCGCGAATGATAACGCGGCGGTGTTTGACCTCAATTCACATAACTTCACGCCAACCGGTGAGATTACCGGCGACGGTAAACTGAAAGTCACCAGCAGCTCAAGCGATGCGGGCAGTACTCTGTCGCTCAATCGCGCGAACAGCTATAAAGGCGACACAGAAATTGCCGGTACCGGAAATGCCAACAATGTGACGGTCAACGTCAGCAAAACCGGGGCCTTTGGTAGCAATGAAAACAGCACCGTGAACGTCAATAACGGGGCGACGCTCAATGTCAGCGGAACAGAGACCAGCCTGAAATCCCTGACCATGAACATCGCCGACAGCCTGTTAACACTGGCGGATAACGTCACCGCCGCGAGCGCAAAACTGAACCTGACGGGCACAGCGAAAGCGCTGTTAACCGATAACGCCACCGCGGGCGAGGCCACGGTTAACGTGTCAAAAGACAGTACGTTGGCGCTGGAAGAAAACGCCAGCGGTGGTTCTGCTAGCGTGAATAACAGCGGACTGATGACCTTTGCGGACCAGGCGTTAGCAGAGAATACTGTCGTTAAAAACCTGGCAGGCGGTAAGGTCGATATCAGCGCAGTCGACAGCGCTACATCTATCGGCTCGTTGTCCGGCGCGGGGAATGTCGAACTGGGCAATAAAGAGTTGTCGCTGGGTAATCTGCATCTTGATGACACCATCAGCGGCATTATCAGCGGCAACGATGGCAGCCTGGTGAAAATCGGTGACGGCACGTTAACGCTGACCGGCGATAACACCTGGACCGGCACCACGGACGTCAATGAAGGCGTACTGCTGGTCAACGGTAATCAGTCTGCCGCGACCGGTCAGGTGACGGTGAAATCTGGGGCAACGCTCGGCGGGAACGGTATTATCGGCGGCGCGGTTGATGTACTGGATGACGGCCATATTACCGCGGGTGCGGCCATCAATAGCGTGGGTAAACTGACTACCGGTTCACTGACGCTCAGCGATAACGCACAGCTTGATTACCAGTTTGGTCAGGCCTATACCCCAGGCGGAGCCTTCAATGACCTGATTGATGTCAATGGCGATCTGACGCTCGACGGTAAGCTCAATATCCAGACCTCTCCAGGCGGAAGCTTTGACGTTGGTGTTTACCGCGTCATCAACTACACCGGCACATTAACCAACAATGTGATGGACATTGCCGACGCGCCGGAAGCTGCGGACAGCCTGTACGTACAAACCTCGGTTAAAAACCAGGTTAACCTGGTCAACCATGCCGGGCTGACGCTGCGCTTCTGGGACGGCACCGGCGGTGAGAATGGCGAGCTGAAAAACAACGGCGTCATCAACGGCGGCGACGGTATCTGGCAATCCAGCCAGGGTAATGACAACTGGACAACGGATGAATCAACGCCAGAAGGCGCGCTGAATGCACCGTTTACCGATGCCGCGTTCGCCGTCTTCCAGGGTGAAGCGGGCAATGTAACCGTCGATAACAGCAAAGGCGACGTCATCATCAGTGGCGCACAGTTCGCCACCGATGGTTATCGCGTGGGCGGTGAAGCCATTACCACCGATACGGCTAATACGCTGATTCGCGTCGGCGATGGCACAGTAGACGGCGCTAACTACACCGCGACTATCGACAGCGTGATCCGCGGCACCGGCGGCTTGAATAAAGGCGACCTCGGTACGCTCATCCTCACTGGCGACAATACTTACAGCGGTGGAACCACCATCACCTCAGGTACGCTGCAGGTGGCGGGTGATACCAACCTTGGCGCACCAGAGACGGGAATTATCTTTAATGGTGGTACGCTGAAATATGGTGAAGCGTTTGATACCGCTCGTCAGGTGACTCTGGAATCCGGCGGCGGGACATTCGACACCAACGGACATAACGTTTCTCTGCTGACGGAAGTCGAAGGTAACGGTCAGTTGACCAAAACTGGTAAAGGCTCCCTCACCCTGACGCTGGATAACACCTACACCGGTGGCACCACCATCGAGCAAGGCGTTTTACAGCTGGGTAACGGCGGTGATATCGGCAGCATTCAGGGGGATATCGTTGATAACGGCGTACTCAACGTCAATCGTGGCGATACCCTGGCGCTGACCGGTAATATCAGCGGCGAAGGCCAACTGCATCAAACCGGCAGCGGTGTTACGGAGTTGCATGGTGAAAACAGCTACAGCGGCGCAACGCTGATTGCCAACGGTGTACTGCAGGCGGGTAATACCAACACTCTGAGTAGCGCATCACACCACTACGTTGTCGCTGACACTACCCTCAACACGCAAGGTTACAACCAGACGGTAGCGGGACTGAGCAACGGCGGCGATGTTTCACTCATCGGCCAGCAGACTGGCACAACGTTAACCGTCAAAGGGGATTACACCGGCGAAAAAGGGACTATCAACATGGCGGCCACACAAAATGGCAGCGGCGCAGGCATTGCCGACCGTCTGATTATCGATGGCGGTAAAGCCAGCGGTAGTACGCTATTGGATGTCGATGGTTCTGGTCTCGGCGCACCAACTATTGGTGATGGTATCGAAGTGGTAACCGCGCTCAATGGCGCAACCACTACGGCACAAACGTCACGAGACGCCTTCCATCTTGCCGCCGATCGTATGGCAGCAGGCGCATTTGAGTATCAACTGCATGCGGGTAACGCTCAGGGTCAGGGTGAAAACTGGTATCTGAGAAGCGAATATCGTCCAGAAACTATGCTGTATTCTGGTCTCGCCAGCGTCGTTCGTCAGAGCGACATCAGCCTGTTAGGCAACATGCACCAGCGTATGGGTGACGAGGTTAAACCGGGTATTGATGAAGACAATCGCGCCTGGGCAAGAATGATTGGCTACTCCGGTAAAACCAAACTGGATGATGCGGCTGGAACGCAAACCAGTTCCCATACCATGGGGATTCAGGTTGGCGTCGATATGTATGCCAACGAAAGCTGGAAAGCCGGGATGTATACCAGCATTCTTGATATCGACAGCAACGTGAAAGGCACGAAGACAGGCAGCGACGGCAAAGGCGGCAACATCGACGACAACGCGTTTTATGTCGGCGGCTACGCCACCTGGTTCTCAGGCGACGGGATGTATGTTGATAACGTCCTGCAATACGGTAACCATAAATCCCGCCTGGCGGCGACCGGTAACAACGGCTCGTATACTGTCAGAGGCAACACGCTGACGGCGTCAACAGAAGTGGGTAAATCGTTCCGTTTAGGCGCCAGCGCATGGAGTCTGGAACCTCAGGCTCAGTTGATCTATCAATACAGCGACTTTGATAACGGGCGGCTTGATGGTGTGACCCAAACGAAAGTGAAAATGGATACCGCGGATTCCTTTACCGCCCGTCTGGGCGTACGTCTGGTCGCTGACTATGACACCAACCATGGCAAATTCCAGCCTTACGGCAGGGTCAACGTCTGGCAGGGTCTGGGTTCAAAAGACAAAACGCACTTTAGCAATGCGGTAGCCACCACCACGCTTGAGTCTTCACAACAGTACTCCAGCACTGAAGTTGCAGCCGGTCTGTCATGGTCTATCGACAGAAACCTGCAGGTTTACGGAGAACTGGGTACGCAATTTAGTAACGGTGGCAGTAAGTCGCAGGTTGAAGCGCCGGTTAATGCATCAATTGGCTTTAAGAAATCGTTCTAAGCTGACATAAACTCGCTAGCCCTCTGTTTAACAGGGGGCTTTTTTTTGCCTGTCACAGATACAAAGCTACCTGATGCGCTTAACGTATCAGGCCTACGGACTTATTTTTATAGGCAGGAAAAGCGCGGGAGCGGCCCTCTGGCAACGCGAAACAAACGAGATTCAGGGGAACAACAGAGAGGGAGAAGATTAAGGATTATACTGCGTCAGGAGTAACGGGATCTCTTCTGCTAACACTGGGGGAGAAATGAAAAAGCCTTGAATTTTGTCACAACCAATCTGCATCAGCCGGTCCAGTTCGGACTGGGTTTCCACCCCTTCAGCAAGAACTTCAATACCAAAATTGTGCGCCAGTGAAATTATACCCTCAACAATCTTTGTTGAGCGGGTATCGGGTTCAATGCCGGCGATAAATTCCTTATCAATTTTTAAGGTATCAAAAGGATATTTCAACAGATAGTTAAGATTGGCGTGGCCGGTTCCAAAATCATCAAGGGCAATTTTGACCCCGATCGCCTTCAGCTCCGTCATATTTTTAGCCGCGACCTGACTGTCGCACAGCGGCGACGTTTCCGTGACCTCTATCTGGCATCGATGGGGCGGGAGACCACATACAGTAAGGTTTTTTCTGACGCGTTGGGGTAACAGCGGATCGCAGAATTCAAGCGCGGAAATATTGACGGACAATACAAGGGGCTCTGGCCAACGGGTTGCCACATCCCAGGGAGTGTGGGTAACCATATCTTCAATTGACATGATATTGCCGCTGTCTTCCAGCAAGGTAATAAAAACATCGGGAGAGATCATCCCCATCTGGGGGCTATTCCAACGCATTAATGCTTCAAACCCGCTAATACGCTGATTACGCAAATTAAAAATTGGTTGATAAACCATATAAAGCTGACTGGTATTCAATGCCTTTTCAAGCGCGGTTAACACCTCACTAGAATTAAACATTCCTCTCTCCCTCAACAAATCATAAAAATTAAAAACCAGTCAATATCACTCCCGAATTGTATCTACTATTAGGTGTGTTACATCAGAATAGAATGGCCAGGTTAGGGTAAAAAAGACATACGATGGGTAAATCTGACAATTAATTTATTTAATTCCGAGGTATTGGTCAGTCCCAGCTTGGTGACGACCCTCATTTTATGCGCCTGGATAGTTTTATAATTCAGGCTAACTAACTCTGAAATTTCTCTGGCGGTATATCCGTTTACCAATAAATTCAGAATCTGCTGCTCTCTCTCGGTTAATCTTTTCTGTGAACGATACAGCCGGGGATTCCATTTCCCGGCCGTTAACGACGCCAGTTGACCGAAATCGCGCAGTGAAGATTTCTCCGTCAAAACTATCGTTTTTTCAACATATAATAACTCTACACATAATTTCGCCACCAAACTATCAGCAATAATTACCACGACATTATTATAAAACTTGAAGCGGTTTTTATTCAAAAACTGCACGATAGTTGAACATGGTTGTTCGTTATCAATGATATTAAAAACCATGGTTTGATGCTGGCATAATGATGACTGATGCAACATATCCTCAAACTGGAATGTTTGTATCGGTACATGTTTGCTTGTCAGGTAGGCGAACAAACCGTTGCCCACAAAATTATCACTGCCACACATCAACATCCTGTTCATCGCTCCTTATCAGCATCAAATCTTGTTACTCATTAAAAATTTAATAATAATCTTCTCGACCTCTGCCTCTTCACGACGATTTTTAAAATCGAACTCACATGAGATCTGATGACAGGCATACAATTGATTATCCTCATCAAATTCATTGATCATGACGACATCGATCACTTTCAAATCCAGCTGTAAACTGCCAAACGTATCAAAATCCAGCGCGGCATTTTTAATCACCGCATCTTTATAGAGAAAACGGGAGTTCACATCTTTAACAATTAATGCACAACCGCCCTGCGAGATGTTTTTAATCTTCAGAGAGTAGTTTTCTCCGTTTTTGTAACGACCAAAACAGAAAAAGTCGTAACCCTTCAGGAAGGAAAAACGCTGATTTTGTCGCTGCTGGGCAAAGAAAATCATATCCGGGATGAAGTAGGATAATCCTGCTTGTGCACCTGCTGATAAGGTTTGTTCGAATCTGGCACTAAATTTTACAATCCCACTTTCACTGTGCAGGATAAAGTACTGGACCTTTTCAGGAACAATGTCTTCGTGTCCGGAGATGACAAACCGCTCGAAATCAATCTTCTCTAACTGCGTGATAACACTATGGTTTTCACATAAAACTTCAAGTTTCGTTTTCTTGTGCAACTCTTCACGAAGGGTAGCGATGATTTCAAACTTGTTGTCCTTTGCTAATCCAAAGCTCATTCTAAAACCCTTATTTCCATATTTAAGATATGTCTCGCTTTTGGTTGCTCACAAAACGCGAGATCAGCATCCACCCCTGGTGCTTAATTACCATAGTGGATTCCATGTCGAACAGTTGGTTAAAAATTAAGTTTTTAACTATCTTTAGCCATTTATTGATACGTAAAAACATTTAATCAAAGTTAATTCTAGCTGAAGCCATGCCTAAAACCACATGAAGTTGTTGGCTAACTATAACAAAAGAGAATAATAAAATTTTTTGAGATGTCATTTTGAGATAACAAATAGCAAGAACTACACAGAAAAAAATAGAGGGAAATGAATGGGTTTTGATGGAAGGACCATGCAGTATGCGGACTGGCGTGCTATCGCAAGAAGAAGAGAAAATGCTTACTGCACTATATCATTAACCAGGAATATAGCTCCGACTAGTTATTGTGAAAAAGTGAATAATTATATTTCACCTGTAAAATAAATTTACCTTAGGGCAGAAAAAAGGCCAGCATCCTGCTGGCCCGGTAATTACCGAATCGAACTATAGAGGCTTACTGTCTTACAGAGGGTACAACGTTAAAAATTCAATACTTTTGCTTAATAATTGATCGCGATGAATCTGCGATGATCATCACCGCTCCCGCCAGCATTAATGTGTCTTTCAACACCAGACGCCCGGCTCCGGACAAGTACGGAAAACCGTGGTGCAAATCGCCCAGTGGCATCACCCATGCTTCCGGTGTGGTAATTAAAAATGATAACGTCACAATCGGAGTAGCAAATGCCAGTACGCCACCAATTAATCCCAACCAACGGCTAACAGGATTAGCCAGCACCAGCAATGCGATCAGCACTTCGACTACGCCCAGACCATTGGAGAACGTATAGGTGTTATTCGCCTTCTGCCATTCCCGCTCCTGCGGTTTAAACTCACCTTCGTGGGTTAAATGCTGCTTATATTCTTCTGGATGTTCATAAAAAAATGACATTACCGGACTATTGGCAACAAATGGCGTAATACTATCGGCTTCGTAAGGTACAAATTTCAATAAGCCAATCCAGATAAAAACAATGGCAATACTCAGGCGAATCAATGTTAATCCAATTCTATCGCCCTTGCTGAGTAAACGCAGATACTTTTCCATTCAGACTCTCCTCACTTGTACAAAATTGCGGTTGCGTGAGTGCTGCTATCAATGCGCATTGAGGTAATTTTCCAGGAAGTTACCTTCTTTTCCTGCGCCAGCCTGGCGATTGCATGTTCAACAACAGAAGGTGCGGCGGCAATTGCCGACACGCTGACGCGGGCTACTTCGACCGGCTGCTGTGCCAGTGCAGAAAATGTCACCGGCGCAGTCAGTAAAGCAGTCAACAATAATGAAGTTTTAAGCATGTTCATTTCTATTTCCATTAACTAGTGATTTCACTCGTAATAGAATAAAACATTGTTGCTTATCTTATTTCCTCCATAACGCCAGAATAACTGTTCATGAGTATTTCTTTATATATGATAAAAAAAAGCCCCACACAGGTGGGGCAATCATGCAGGCTATATTATTATTTTATAAGAGAGAAGAGATCGTTCAGTGATTCGCTCATGCTCGGATGAGTAAATATTTGATCGCGCAATGTCGTGTAAGGTAAACCAGCGTCCATAACGGTCTTAATGATATTAATCATCTCATGAGAATCCACGCACAGCAGCGATACGCCTAATATCTGTTTCGTTTCGCGATTTACCACCGCTTTAAGTACGCCACGCGTGTCATTCATCACCCGTGCACGCGGGATAGCCGCGACAGGCAGGGTGACAACCTGGACCGCCGCGCCGCTGGCGCGAGCTTGTTCTTCTGTCATCCCCACGCGGGAAAGCGGCGGCGTCATAAAAACAGAATACGGTACGTTTTGGCGATCGCTGGTGTTACGTAATCCCTCGCCTGACAGGTTGTCGCGCACAATACGGAAGTCATCCAGCGAGATATAGGTAAATTGTAACCCCCCCGTCACATCGCCCATGGCCCAGATATTGTCTGCCGAAGTACGCAGATATTTATTCACCACAATGGCACCGCGCTCGTTGACATCCACACCCGCTTTCTGCAACTGCAGATTTTCAGTTGCCGGTTTGCGACCCGATGCCACCAGTAGCGCATCCACAGTCTGGACGCCTTCCGGCATTTGCACCTGCACCGCGCCGTCATGGGACGAAACCGCCTGCACCCTGGCATTAAGGATAATCTCAACCCCTTTGTCGCGTAAAATGTTGGCGATAGCGTCGGCAATATCCCGATCTTCGCGGGCTAAAAACAGTGGGGCGGCTTCATAAATGGTGACCTTACTGCCAAAGTTGGCAAACATTGATGCGAATTCAACACCAATATAACCGCCGCCCAAAATCCCCAAACGTTCCGGACGTTGCGTCAAATTTAACAACCCGGTGCTGTCAAACACGCCCGGTGTAGTCATTAACCCTGCCACGTTTGGCATCGTTGCCTGTGCGCCGGTATTAATAAAGATCTTTTCGCCGCTTAGCTCAATCGCACCTGTTGGCTGCACGACCCGCACCGTATGGTTATCAATGAATTCAGCACGACCTTCAATCACATCTACATTTTCCAGATCGGCAAGATTATGGAAGTTTTTATCACGCAGAAAGCTGACAACGGAGGCCTTGCGCTGCATCGCCGCAGCAAAGTCATGCTGAAGTTCAGCATCGTGTACCAGGGTTTTGGTGGGAATGCAGCCGATATTGATACATGTCCCGCCATACATGGTGTTTGACTGTTCAACAATCGCCACTCGCCAGCCCGTTTTCGCCAGGGTAGCCGCCAGCGTTTTACCCGCTTTGCCAAATCCGATAATAATCGCCTGATACTGATTCATGCTGTCTCTCCGCCATGTCACTGTTCGTTTGTTGAACTGAAGTATAGGTTTAACGATGCATGAACAATGTATCCATATCGCGCAAATTACTGTCAAATCATCTAAATCACTACTATCTATCTTCCACTCAATCCATCGAGGAAATAAACTAAGACCATAAATTTATTTAATAAATAATGAGTAACAGCGTTACTTCATCTCGACAAGCATCAACAAGAACTGCTCAGGAGTCTTTATGGATGCACTTAGCCGATTACTTATGCTTAACGACCCGCAGGGCTCGATTGATCAAAACTGCCTGCTGAGCAGGGACTGGCAACTGCCGCACGCGGCGGGTGAGCTGTCCGTTATCCGTTGGCATACGGTAACCCAGGGGTTTGCTCAACTGGATATGCCAGACGGAACGTCTTCTACGTTACGCCCAGGCACAATAGTCATTCTGCCTCAAAACTCCGCGCATCGGCTGTGCCAGACAGGGG
Source organism: Citrobacter braakii (assembly GCF_002075345.1). GTDB lineage: Bacteria > Pseudomonadota > Gammaproteobacteria > Enterobacterales > Enterobacteriaceae > Citrobacter > Citrobacter braakii. The sequence goes on along the minus strand of NZ_NAEW01000003.1, from coordinate 167,542 downwards.
AAGAACAAACGCATATTGTCTGCGGAAGCCTGCGATTGCAGGCATCTTCACGCTATTTTTTAACCGCCCTTCCGGAAGTATTAATACTGGCACCAGAAGATAACAGTCCCATTAGCCACTGGCTGAAGGCCATGATTGCGCTGATGCAGCAGGAATACATCAACGATCTGCCTGGCTCCAACATCGTTTGCAGCCAGCAATGCGCTACGCTGTTCGCGTTAGCCGTTCGCGAGTGGCTATCCCAGCCGACACCCGCTAAAAATGTGCTGAATTTATTGCTGCACCCAAGGCTGGGTGCCGTTGTCTTCATGATGCTGGAGTCACCGGCTTTTCCCTGGACTGTCGAAGAATTGGCAAAGCGTGCCCATATGTCGCGGGCCAGCTTTGCGCAGCTATTCCGTGAAGTATCAAACTCCACGCCGCTGGCGGTGTTAACCGAGCTACGCCTGCAATTCGCCGCCCAGATGCTGTCACGCGGATCGCAGCCGTTGATCGTTATTGCCGAGTCGGTGGGTTACTCCAGCGAATCGTCGTTTCACAAAGTCTTTTTACGGGGATTTGGCTGCACGCCGGGCGAGTACCGCAAACGCGTGAAAGCGTTGGCGGCATAACGCACCGCCTGCTTCGGCAACAAAACCGACGCAGGCGAGCGCTTCAAGGCATTACTTTTGGCTGCGATGCCTGTGCAGCCACATCAGCTTATAAGCTGCCGGAATAATAAACAGCGACAGCAATGGCGCGGTAATCATGCCGCCAATCATCGGCGCGGCAATGCGGCTCATCACTTCTGAGCCCGCCCCTGTCCCCCACAAGATTGGCAACAGGCCCGCGATAATCACCGCCACGGTCATCGCTTTCGGACGCACGCGCAGCACCGCGCCGTGATACAACGCTTCATCCAGCTTATCCGCCGTAAAGGTTTGCGGATTTTCCAGTGCAGGCTCGGCTTCAATAGCATGGCGCAAGTACATCAGCATCACTACGCCAAACTCCGCGGCAACACCGGCCAGGGCGATAAACCCGGTTCCGGTCGCAACCGACATATGGAACCCCATCCAGTAGAGAAACCAGATCCCCCCTACCAGCGCAAAGGGCACGCTGGTGATAATCAGCAGCGCTTCACCAAAGCGACGGAAAGCCAGATAAAGCAGGACAAAGATAATCATCAGCGTCATCGGCACCATCAGTTTGAGCTTATGGCTGGCGCGTTCAAGCAGCTCGAACTGCCCGGAAAACGCCACGCTGGTCCCCGGCTTTAACTGTACGTTTTCAGCGATCGCTTTTTTCAGATCGTTCACCACCGAAACCATGTCACGGTCGCGGGCGTCGATATAAATCCAGCTGGTGGGTCGTGCATCTTCGGTTTTCAACATCGACGGACCAGAAACCACTGTCACATCTGCAACATCAGCCAGCGTGATTTGCTGCTTCATGGGCGTCAGAATAGGCAGATTACGCAGCGCTTCCGGGCTATCACGATAGCTCTGCGCATAGCGAAGGTTAATCGGATAACGTGCAATCCCTTCCACCGTTTCGCCCACCATCGCGCCTCCGACCGCTGAGGTGACAAACAACTGTACCGCGCCAACGGTCATACCGTAGCGGGCTGCTTTCTCCCGATTAATGTCCACATTAATATAGCGCCCGCCCACCAGCCGCTCAGCCAGAGCCGAAGCGACGCCCGGCACGGTTCTGGCTACCTCTTCGATTTGTTCCGCCGTGGCGTCGATATCAGCCAGAACGTTACCTGACACCTTTATCCCAATCGGGCTTTTGATGCCGGTAGAAAGCATGTCGATACGGTTACGAATAGGCGGAACCCACAGATTCGCCAGCCCTGGCAAGCGCACGGTTTTGTCGAGTTCGGCGATGATTTTGTCCATCGTCATCCCCGGACGCCACTGATCCTGCGGCTTCAGTTGGATCGTTGTTTCGACCATTTCCAGCGGCGCGGAATCCGTTGCGGTTTCCGCCTTACCGGTTTTACCAAACACACGCGCCACTTCCGGAACGGTCATGATCAGCTTGTCGGTTTTTTGCAGCATATCCGCCGCCTGCGCCGCCGAAATTCCCGGCAGGGTTGACGGCATATACAGTAGATCGCCTTCGTTAATCTGCGGCAGGAATTCACCACCGACTTTATTCAGCGGGTAGATAACCGTCAGTATTGAAAGTACCGCCACCAGCAGGGTGGTTTTAGGCCAATGCAGCACCTTCAACAACAGCGGATGATAAATACGGATCAGGAAACGGTTAAGCGGGTTACTGCTTTCCGCCGGTATTTTGCCACGGATCCAGAACCCCATCAGGATCGGAATGACGACAATAGCCAGAAACGCCGCGCCTGCCATGGCATACGTTTTCGTGAACGCCAGCGGGCCGAACAGTCGCCCCTCTTGCCCCTCGAGCGTGAAAATAGGGATAAACGACAGGGTGATAATCAGCAAGCTGATGAACAATGCCGGGCCGACCTCTACCGAGGCATCGGTAATAACCTTCCAGCGCGTTGCGTTATCCAGTTTTTCATCCGGATGCTGATGTCCCCACTCTTCAAGCCGCTTATGGGCGTTTTCAATCATCACGATCGCGGCATCGACCATCGCCCCGACGGCAATGGCAATACCCCCAAGCGACATGATATTGGCGTTCAGCCCCTGGAAATGCATCACGATAAACGCGATACACAGTCCCAGCGGCAGGGAAATAATCGCCACCAGCGCCGAACGCAGATGCCACAGGAACAGCGCGCACACCAGCGCAACAACGATAAACTCTTCCAGCAGCTTATAGCTCAGGTTATCAATAGCGCGATCGATGAGCTGACTGCGATCGTATGTTGTAACTACCTCAACGCCTTCCGGCAGGCTGCTTTTCAGCGTGTCGAGTTTGGCTTTGACGGCGGAGATCACTTCACGCGCATTTTTACCGGAACGCAGAATTACCACCCCGCCCGCCACTTCGCCTTCGCCATTCAGTTCGGCGATCCCACGGCGCATTTCCGGCCCAATTTGCACACGCGCGACATCGCGCAGGTAAACAGGTACACCGTCGGCCCCTGTTTTCAGGACGATATTATTGAAGTCATCAAGCGTTTGTAGATACCCACTGGCACGGACCATATATTCCGCTTCAGCCATCTCAACAGACGAGCCGCCCGCCTCCTGATTCGACGTATCCAGTGCAGATTTCACCTCCGCCAGGCTGATGCCATATTGCGTCAGCTTCATCGGGTCGATAACAACCTGGTACTGTTTAACCACGCCGCCTACCGAGGCCACCTCTGCCACGTTCGGAATCGTTTTTAACTCATACTTTAAAAACCAGTCCTGAAGAGTACGTAACTCTGCCAGATCGTGTTTACCGCTGCGATCGACCAGCGCATATTCAAAGATCCAGCCGACGCCCGTGGCGTCCGGTCCCATCTCCGCGCTGACCCCTGCCGGTAATTTCCCCTGAACCTGGTTGAGATACTCCAGTACGCGCGAGCGCGCCCAGTAAGGATCGGTGCCATCTTCGAAAATGACGTACACATAGGAATCACCAAACTGCGAGAAACCACGTACGGTCTTCGCGCCCGGTACCGACAGCATGGTGGTGGTCAGCGGGTAAGTCACCTGATTTTCAACGATTTGCGGTGCCTGCCCTGGATAGCTGGTTTTGACGATCACCTGAACATCAGAGAGATCGGGCAACGCATCAACCGGGGTATTGATGATGGTCCAGGTTCCCCAGATACTGAGAAACAGCGCCCCCATCATCACCAGAAAACGGTTTGCCACCGAACGGCGGATAATCCATTCAATCATTTATCATGTCCTCAGTGTGAATGGGTCGCCTGGGCTGGCTTTGCGGATGCGTCTGGCGCACCACTGTTCTGCGCGCGCATACGATCCAGTGCGCCAGAGATATTCGCCTCGGAATCAATCAGGAACAGACCACTGGACACCACTTTTTCACCTTCAGTCAGGCCTGAGCGGATAGCCGTCAGCCCTTGAGATTCATGGAATACCGCAACCTGCTTCGGTACAAATCGACCTTCGTTATCGACGGTGATCACCCGTTGCTCGGTGCCTGTATCAATCAACGCCTTTGAGGGGATCAGCAGCATCGGTTCACTTTGCGTTTTCAGTTGCAGGTAAGCATTCATCCCCGGCTTGAGCGCCTCATCAGGGTTATTGACCTGCAAACGGATCTGCAGCGTACGCGTGGAGGCATCGACACTAGGTAAGATATTCCACTTGCTAATGGTGAAAGGCTTATCCGGCCAGGCGGGCACGGTGATGGTAAATTGCGAGGCGTCTTTGATCAGCCAGGCGATAGATTCCGGGACCGACGCGCTGACCCATACCGGGTCCATCCCCTGAATTTTCGCGACCACATTGTCTTTGGAAATGTTCATGCCGGTACGCAAATCGAATGCGGTAATCACCCCATCAATAGGGGCTTTCAGGGTAAAGCGGGTCTGAATTTTACGCGTCGATTTTAAGCGCTGAATATCCGCTTCCGGCATACCGGCCAGACGTAATCTCTCCAGAATCCCTTCCACCTGCGTCGCACTGCCGCCAGTCTCCCGCAGTAACAAATATTCGCTCTGCGCCTCAACCCAGTCGGGAATCGTCAGATCGATAAGCGGCGCACCTTGCTTAATTTTGTCGCCCACGGTTAGCGGGTAAACCTTCTCGATAAAGCCTGCGGAGCGGGCCTGGACAATAACAAACTGGTATTCGTTATAGCTAACGTTAGCCGGGAAAGTTTGCGCATAGTGCAGCGGGCCACGGCGCACAGGTTCTGTTTTCAGACCCAGATTTTGGGTCTGAGTAGGATCGATACGCACGCCAGGCGCTGACGCGCTCGCGGTCTCTTCATCGGCATATTTCGGGATCAGATCCATATCCATAAACGGTGATTTACCCGGCTTATCAAAGCGCGTGTTCGGGTACATGGGGTCATACCAGAACAACACTTTTCTGGCTTCTTTTTGCGAAGCCTGCCCGGTTTCAGCCGTTACGTTTGCTGATGAATAATAAGTATAAATACCGACAGAAATAACCCCACCGGCAATCATGCCAGCGAGAATAAGCGCAGTATTTTTAATATTTAAAGACGCCATAGTGATTTCCATTGCGCGATAGTCTCACCCGAATTTCGAAGAATCCGGGCAAGAATAAAAGAGACCAGCGAGAACGTTATTTACTGATGTGAATATCGCGTAACACAGAGAGATTTCCCTGCTGAACAAACGTAAACGCAACCTTATCGCCGGGTTTAATATCGTCAGCCTTGGTGTCGGCAACCCGCGTAAAACGCATCGTCATGGCAGGCCAGTTCACCGCGGGAATGGGATCATGCTTGATCGTGATTTTTTTACTTTCTTTATCAATAGCTTCAATCACCCCGGTGGCGCTAATGACGTCTTCCTGTTGGGCCGCTGGCTGCATGTTCATCATCTCGCCATGCTGATGCTCATTGGCCTGAGCGTTAAACATGACCACAGAGAAAAAGCTAAACAACACGGCTTTGGCGGTAGTATTCATACTTGATGCTCCTGAAAAGTTAATATTAAGGATTACTCCACCCAACCGCCGCCTAAGGCAGCAAACAGCTTAATTTCATTAACCTGTTGGGCGTAATTAAGATCGAGCAGCGATTGCTGCGTAGCGAATAAAGAACGTTCAGCGTCCAGTACTTCGATGTAGCTAACCGCACCATTTTGATAAAGCGCTCTGGCGCGTTGTAAGGTGATTTGCAATGACGTCAGGTAGCGCTGCTGACCGCTAATTTGATCGGCAATGCTTTGGCGCAACACCAGCGCATCCGCCACCTCTTTAAACGCGTTCTGAATTTTTTGTTCGTAATTCACCACCGACTGCTGTTGGCGAATTTCAGCGAGGTCGAGATTGGACTGATTGCGTCCGGCGTTAAAAATGGGAATATCTATTTTGGGGACAAAATTCCACATGCCGCTGGTCGCATTAAATAAGCTGGAGAGATCGCTGCTGCTGCTGGAAACTGAACTGGTCAAGGTAATCGACGGAAAAAACGCTGCCCGTGCGGCGCCGATATTGGCATTCGCCGCCATTAATCCGTGTTCAGCTTCCAAAATATCCGGGCGCTGCAACAGGATTTGCGACGAGAGCGATGGCGGCAGCGTTACTGGTTTAATATCCCCGCTGCTGCGCATCTGGTCGTTGGGTAATTTCCCGTACGTACCCAGCAACAGTTGCAGCGCGTTGTTCGCCTGCGCCAGTTCACCTTTACGCTTCGCGATTTCGCTGCGCGTGCTTTCAATCACGCCCCGCGCCTGTTCCAGCGCCAGCACGTTGGTGCTTCCGGTCAGCAACTGCTTCTCAACAAAAGCGTAAGAACGCTGATAGTTTTGCAGCGTTTCTTCGGCAATTTGCAGTTGTGCATAAGCCAGACGCTGATTGAAATAACTTTGCGATACGTTGGAGATTAATGAGATGTGTACCGCCCGACGCGCCTCTTCGCTGGCAAAGAAGTTCTGCCGCTCGGCTTCACTCATATTCTTTAGCCGACCAAAGAAGTCCAGATCGAAACTGAGATTGAGTCCAGCTTCCAATTCACGATCGGTGCTGCTATCGCCTTTTAATTTGCCGCTGTAAGTACCACTGGAACCTGCCGTGAGTTGCGGGTAGCGGTCAGCGTCCGTGACGCCATATTGCGCTCTCGCTTCCTGAACTTTTAGCACTGCCATACGTAAATCGCGGTTATTGACCAGCGCCTCGCCAATCAGCGCCTTTACCTGAGAGTCAACGAAGAAGCTCCGCCAGCCCGTGTCCTGATATCCCACCGGTGCAGAAACCAGGGCGTTCTGGCTTAAGGAGAATTGCTGCGGCACAGGCAATGTCGGACGCTGATAGTCCGGCGCCAATGAACAACCGGCGAGAACGAATACAGCGCTGAGGGTAAGAAGCTTAAATTTGCTCATAGTTCTTCTCGTCCTGACCGGACTGATGGCCCTAAAAAATGTAGGAATTTATAGTGTTGTACTTTAACGAAGTGACTCTGTTTAAGCGGTGACAGGAAAATGACAAAACTGTCATTTTCCCAATAACCGATTGCTATCCGATCCCGCTTCCCTAGAATTGAAAGTCCGCACAACCCGTGTGAGAAGGAGAATGCGATGAAGGTGTTGATAGTCGAAGATGAGAAAAAAACCGGTGAATACCTGACGAAAGGCCTGACGGAAGCGGGTTTTGTCGTGGATTTAGCGGATAACGGCCTGAACGGGTACCACCTGGCGATGACCGGCGATTACGACCTGCTCATACTCGACATCATGCTGCCGGATGTAAACGGCTGGGATATCGTACGGATGCTGCGTTCCGCTAACAAAGGGATGCCCATTCTTCTCCTCACCGCGCTGGGTACCATTGAACATCGGGTTAAGGGTCTGGAATTAGGCGCTGATGATTATCTGGTCAAACCGTTCGCCTTCGCCGAACTGCTGGCGCGGGTCAGAACGCTGCTGCGCCGCGGGGCGGCGGTGATTGTCGAAAGCCAGTTTCAGGTCGCGGATTTAATGGTCGATCTGGTCAGCAGAAAAGTCACCCGCAGCGGGACGCGTGTTACTCTGACCAGCAAAGAGTTTACCCTGCTTGAGTTTTTCCTGCGTCATCAAGGGGAAGTTTTACCCCGCTCGCTGATCGCCTCCCAGGTTTGGGATATGAATTTTGACAGCGATACCAATGCCATCGACGTCGCCGTTAAGCGTCTGCGCGCCAAAATTGATAACGATTTTGAACCGAAACTGATTCAGACCGTACGCGGCGTGGGATATATGCTTGAGGTTCCTGATGCCCAGTAAACGATGGCGGCGCCCTTTTTCGCTGGCGACACGACTGACCTTTTTTATCAGTCTGGCGACAATTGCTTCATTTTTCGCCTTTGCATGGATAATGATCCACTCCGTGAAGGTCCATTTCGCCGAGCAGGACATCAATGATTTACAAGAGATCAGCGCCACGCTGGAGCGGATTATTAACCAACCCAACGAGCCAGAATCACGCCGCCTGGAAACGCTAAAAAACGTGGTTGAGGGCTACTCGAACGTCATTATTTCTCTGGAAGACAGTAAGCAGAAAGCCATTTTTCATTCGCCAAATGCGCCGGATCTCCGGCAATTTATCGCCAGCGCAAGACCGGATAAAAATGCCCATGCCAGCGATGTTTTTATTATATCCGGCCCAACACTGCAAACGGCCAAACATATTCACGGACAAAAAACGTCGTCTAACTGGCGAATGATTCGCCTGCCGGTAGGAAAGCTGACTGATGGAAAAGCGGCGTATACGCTGTATCTGGCGTTATCGATCGATTTTCATCTGCACTATATTAACGACCTGAAAAACAAACTGATTATGACGGCATCGCTGATTAGCATGATGATTGTATTTATCGTGCTGTTCGCTGTGTATAAAGGCCATGAACCGATCCGTAATGTCAGTCGGCGCATCCAAAATATCACCTCAAAAGATCTTGATGTGCGCCTCGATCCGCAAACGGTCCCTATTGAACTGGAACAACTGGTAAGTTCGTTTAATCACATGATCGAACGCATTGAGGATGTATTTAAACGTCAGTCGAACTTCTCGGCGGATATTGCCCATGAGATCCGCACGCCAATAACCAACCTGGTCACACAAACGGAAATTGCGCTCAGCCAAACCCGTAGCCAAAAAGAGCTGGAAGACGTGCTGTATTCCAATCTTGAAGAGTTTGGTCGTATGTCGAAAATGGTAAGCGACATGCTGTTTCTGGCGCAGGCAGACAACAATCAGCTTATCCCGGAAAAGACAGCGCTTAATCTGGCCGATGAGGTTGGTAAAGTGTTCGATTTTTTCGAAGCCTGGGCAGAAGAGCGCGAGGTTGGCTTACGTTTTGAAGGACGCGCATGCTGGGTTTCAGGCGATCCGTTAATGCTACGCCGGGCAATGAGTAATCTGCTTTCAAATGCCATGCGCTACACGCCAAAAGGCGAGTCGGTAACCGTGCGGGTGAAAGAGGCGGATGGCCTGGTCCAGATAGTCGTGGAAAATCCCGGCCCCCCCATTCCCCCACAGCATCTATCGCGGCTATTTGATCGTTTTTATCGGGTTGACCCTTCGCGACAGCGTAAAGGCGAAGGCAGCGGTATTGGCCTGGCGATTGTGAAATCGATTGTTATCGCCCATCAGGGGAAAGTCTCGGTGACATCCGATCAGCTTGCCACCCGTTTTATTCTGACGCTGCCCAAGCATGCGATGTAATTTATGATAATGGCGTTGATACCTTAAACAATTCGAGTTGCAGGAAGGCGGCAAGAGAGGGAATCCCCAGTCAATTACTTAAGTAAATGACTGGGGTGAACGAGCGCAGCCAACGCATATGCAGCTTGAAGTATGACCGGTATATATATCATCACCGATTCTCTGACATAACCGTCATAGTCCTGTCACGCCGCTGACAGCCCTCACCAATTATAATTTCTTCCGTAAACCCAAACAGGAGAAATATGATGAATAAGATATCTTCTTTTTTCGCTATCGCGTTTTTTATTTCAGCTGGCGTTAATGCGGCAGACACCCCCAAAATGCATCAACAGGCCGCAGCAGCCCATGAAATGATGAATAACAGCAGTGCCCCTGCACATCAACAAATGGCGCAAGAACACGTCGCGCAGACGAATAATTCAACGTCAACGCCATCCCAGGCACGCCCCTTTTCACAAATGAATAAACATGAAAAAGCGATGGTCGTTCACCAGTCAGTGAATAACGGTCATTCATATGCTCATGAGGTTCAGGCCAGGCAGCACCGTGCACAGATCCCCGCGCAAGGGTAACGTTGTCCTGTGTTGAATAAAATGTCCATCAATACGCTATGTATGAATATTGCGGACAAAACGCGCCACGCAGGCCTGTACATTTACAAGCCTGCGTTCCTGCCATTAATGTCAATATTAATATTTCTTTAAACACTTCATTAAAAAGTAAATATAATTAAGCGTTTTATCTCACTTGTATAAACTACGTAATTCACCTGCTTGTAATGTTGCATATTACAGCCCCCACACCCTCACCATTAATATAAATTAGGATTCCCCCTGGTATGCGTCATTAATATTTAATGGGAGACTGCCGTCGTCGTAAAAATGACATTCGAACAGTTCGTATTCCTATAAATAAACTTAATGATGATAGTGAGCAAAAAAATGAAAAAACGTCTGCTGACCCTCTTTGTCCTCGGCCTGACAACGGCCACAACAGCATGCGCAATTACCCCGGCAATGCAGAAAAAGTATGAACATTCAGGTTGTACACAAATGAGTGAACTCAATGGCTGCGATATCAATAAATCCTATCAGTGGAACCGCGATCATGGTTTTATTGAGAACGGCAACAGCCAGCAGAGCCGTCATCATCATCATGGTGAAGAGCAGCAAAATACCGCTGACCGGGATAACCACGATAATGCCGATATTTACGGCAAATTCAGCGGAAATTACGTAGCCAAATTTGCCAATGGTCAACGCAGCGTTGATATTCACGTCGAGGGTTCCAGTGTGTACGTCAATGGTAATGAAGTGCGTGACGTAAATACCTATCAGGATACGATGACCTTCCGTGTCGGCTATGCCACTTACACCATTAAAACGAATGGTCGCGGTAGCTGGAATGACAGCGATGCCGGGAATGCTGGCAAAATTGTGCGCGAGTAACGGATACCGCCACAATGAAAAAACTGATTTCCACGTTGGTTATTATGGCTAGTCTGTCGGGCTGTGCCGAACATCCTTATCTTTCTGCAGCCGCTGCTGGTATTGGGGCCGCAGCAGTTGCCACGGCGATCGCTAATCACAAAAACCGTGAAGCCAACCGTGATAAAGAGCATGAACGCCAGGAGCGTGAGCAAAGGGAGAACCAGCATGCGTGGCGGCATCGTCACCATCACTCCGATGATGACGGCCATTACTATCACCGCTAAGTCAGCACAAAGAGCGCTGCGATCACAGCGCTCTCAACGGTCATGTATTACAGTATGCCGTTTTAATACTGGAGTCAGGCATGGCATTAACCCTCACGGTATTGCTTGAAAACAGGCGCGCTGCGAGCGCAGATAAATCATTACGGGCAAAGCCTGGATTAAGTCTGTTAGTTCAGGATGAAACCACCACCATACTATTTGATACCGGCCCGGACGACAGCTTCATACTTAACGCCGCCCAAATGGGCGTAGACCTGACGCAATTGACCGCCGTGGTTCTTTCGCACGGCCATTACGATCACTGTGGCGGCGTGCCGTGGCTGGCGGATAACAGTCGTATCATTTGCCATCCCCAAATAGCCTGCGAACGGTATGCCTCAATAACCCTGGCGGGAACGCCAAGAAAAATAAAAAAACTCTCGCGTGATAACGACTACTCTCGACTAATCATGGAATACACCCGTGAACCGTTGGCGATCAGCGATCGATTTTTGTGGTCCGGGGAAATTAGTGTCGCCACTCCACAGGCCTATGGCGTTATTAGCGAGAAAACACCTCAACCGGATTACATCAGCGACGAAGGCGTATTGATCTATAAATCTGATCGCGGGTTAGTCATCATTACCGGATGCGGGCATCGGGGAATAGAGAATATCGTACGCCATTGCCAAAACATCACCGGCGTTAACCAAATTTACGCCCTCGTCGGTGGGTTCCATTTACGCACTGCCTCCCCCGCTAAGCTATGGCGAACCCGACAATTTATTAAGCAACAACAACCAGAAAAACTACTCGGCTGTCATTGCACCGGTTCGTGGGGTCGATTGTGGCTACCGGGAACTGACGCCCCGGCAACGGGAGATGTGATTGTGCTGGCAGAGTAACGGCGGTAAGAGATTGCCATACCAGCAATAAAAAGCGGGAGCCTTACGGCCCCCGCTTTTCAACCATCATTACAGAGTGACGATTGCTGGCTCATCAAAGACGGTGAGTTTTGGCGCTTCGCCGGTGAATTTCTCTGCGTATACCAGGCTGGTATTCCCCGCGCAGCCATTCGCCAGCCTTGAGGTTGGGATATCCGCCGTCAGCACGTTCGCGCCGCCATTTTTGCAGATACCGTTCTCAATATCTGGCCATGCGCCTTCATGGATACAGATAATTCCCGGTTTGATACCGTCACTGATGTGTGCCCCCACCAGCACCTGTCCACGCGCGTTCCATACGCGTACCAGATCGCCCTCGGCAATACCTCTGGCTTTCGCATCATCCGGGTGAATCGTTACCGGCTCACGATTGGCAATCGCGTACTCTTTGCGCAGCGAAGCGTAGTTCAACTGACTATGCAGACGATGTGCCGGGTGCGCCGTCAGTAGCTGCAGTTGATCTTTATCCGCAGTTCCTTTCCATTCATCGGGTTCAATCCATGACGCATGCGGCGGACAATCTTTGTATTGATAGCCTTCAATCGTTTTTGAGTAGATTTCTATCTTACCGCTCGGCGTTCCAAGCGCATTCATCACTGGATCGCTGCGGAAATCCGCGTAGCGTACATATTTGTTATTCTTTTCATTCTCACGCATTTCGATCAGTTTGTTTTGCTGCCAAAACGCGTTGAACTGAGGCATGGCGATACGCTGGGCGCGGGCGGCTTTTTGCGCGGCATCATAGAACTGCTTCAGCCACGCCATTTCATCTTTGCCCTCGGTGTAGACCGCCTTACCGCCAGGCTTGAGCATCTCCGCCAGATCGGCAAATACGTCAAAATCACTGCGTGCTTCAAACTGCGGCTCAATGACCTGCTTCATCGGCACCAGATGTTGGTTACTGTAATCACCGGTCATGGTCAGATCGTTGCGCTCAAACGACGTGGTGATCGGCAGGACTATATCGGCATGTTTGGCCGCTGCGGTCCAGTAGCACTCTGAGATGACAACCAGTTCAGGCTTCTGCCAGGCTTTGATTAAACGGTTAGTATCCTGATGATGGGTAAAGTTAGCGCCGCCCGCCCACCAGATCATTTTGATATCCGGGAAGGTTTGCTCTTTACCGTTATGCTGATATTTGCCGCCTGGATTTTCCAGCGCTTCGACAATTCGCGCTACCGGCAGGCTGATCACCGCATCGGAAACCGCCCAGTCGTTACCCGCAGATGACCCACCCTCAATTTGGGCGGAGATGGCTGGCAATACTCCCCCGGTACGCGTTGGGTTACCGCCGTTGGAATAGTGATAAGAGAACCCGAAACCACCGCCTTCGGTACCAATTTGCCCCAGCATCGCCGCCAGAGTCACCAGCATCCAGTGTTTTTGCTCACCGTATTGCTGGCGCTGAATCCCCCAACCCGCCATGAGCATGGTTTTATTGCTGGAGAAAATTTCCGCCAGCTTCTCCAGTTGCTCAGCAGGCACGCCGCACACGCCGGAAGCCCACTCGGCGGTTTTCTCTATTTTGTCGCTCTTGCCGAGCAAATACTCTTCAAACTGCGGATATCCAGTGGTGTATTTTTCCAGGAAGGCTTTGTCATGGAGATTTTTCTTCACCAGCGTATGGGCGATCCCTAACATCATCGCCACATCGGTCCCCATATGTGGCGCAATCCAGGTTGCATTATCACCAAAGAACTCAATGGTTTCGGAACGCATCGGATCGATGGCGATGACGCTTTTCCCTGATTTCTTCAGCAGATTAAAGTATTCAATCCCCTGTTCATCCGTGCTGCTCCAGGCAATCTTGAGGGTATTGAGCGGGTTCATCCCCCACAGCACCACGACCTGACTGTGCTCAAGCACCATCGGCCAGGTGGTTTGCTGCTCATAGACTTCAACCGATCCCACAACGTAAGGCATGATCACCTGCGCGGCACCGGTTGAATAATCTCCGGTATGACCTGCGTAACCACCGGCCATGCTCATATAGCGTTGCAGTAAGGTTTGCGCTTTATGCAGAACGCCGCTGGAGCGCCAGCCATAAGAACCAGCAAATATCGACGCCGGGCCATAGCTGCTACGGATCCGGCTATGCTGCTCATGTATCAGTTTCAGTGCCTGCTCCCAGCTAACCCGCACGAAAGGATCGCTTCCACGTTTACCATCCGCATTACCCGGGTTTTCCAGATAGCTTTTGCGCACCATCGGATATTTTACGCGGATATTGGTATGGACCTGATCCGGCGCGGTTTGCTGTAACGAGTTCGGCACCGTTTTAGGCAACGCGCCTTTTGAGGAAACCACTTTGCCATCTTTTACTTCCACGTATACCGCGCCCCAACGCGCTGCCGTCAGAATCGCTCCGCCATTTTGGCCTTCGGCCCAGGCCGGCATTGGGATCACCGAAGAAATCGCCATTGTCCCGGTTGCCGCGCCGGCCGTCTTAATAAAGTCACGTCTTGTGAGTTTCATGATTTCTCCTGATTTATCGCTTATTTGTTCATGTCTTTAGCGTTGTACTGGAAGTAACGGCTCAGGATATCCAGTTCGTTTTCACTGATATTGGTGCGAGCGCCCATCCCTTTTGCTACTGAAGGCCAGGCGTTGAGCGTGAAATGATTCGCTGGAATTGGCGCATGGCAGCCCGCGCAGTACACATTGTCGAGTTTGCGTGCGTAATCCCACATCGGTTCACGGCTGGCGAGAGCGGAACCGCTCCATTCACCCTGCAGCACGACATCTCGCCACACATTGCCGTAATCATCTTTTTTCCAGTCGGAGAGGATCTTCAGCGATTGCTGACCTTTTTCACTCAGGCTGGCAAGAATCAAACGCTGTCCTGCCGCGTAGTAAATGACCTGTTCATTTCCCTGCATCTGGCTACCGCGAATCTCGACCTGTCGCGTATTGTCCGTTGTTTTCAGAACCTGCATTTTTGTTGCCGGGTAAACGGTTCCCAAATCGCCCAGCGCGGTGTTGCTTACGGCATAAAGCTCTGTTGCCGAAGCAGGGGTAGAGGCTGACTGCGCTTCAAGCCCTTTGAGCGCGCTGTCATCCATTTTTATTTCAGGTGGGAAATGGGCGACGCCTTTGTGGCAATCAATACAGGTTTGCTTTTCCTCGATGCCCATTTTGTGCATTTTCTGGGCCTCTGCGCTTTGTGCGGCAAGATCCATCGCGTCCATGCTGTGACAGCTACGGCAGGTCGCAGAATCGCTCGCTTTTAGCTGTGCCCAAACGGTTTGCGCCATCTCCAGACGGTGTTCTTCAAATTTTTCTGGGGTATCGATTTTTTTGGTTATGAACTGATGATAAACATCTTTTGAGGCCCGCAGTTTAGCCACCAGATAATCCAGGCCGCCCTGGGGGATATGACAATCAGCACACTCTGCACGAATACCTTTCTGATTCTGAAAGTGAACCGAACCGGTATATTCCTCATACGGTGCCTGCATCGTATGACACGACAAACAGAATTCCGTGCTTGAGGTTTTGTGCAACGTCCATTGCCCTGCCAAAACGATAACAGCACCAAGAACAATGCACAGCAGCATCGTCCCGAGGATGGTTTTATTTATTTTTCTCATCTTTTATTCCCACAAGATGAATACCCTTTAATAGGTAGACAATAATTACCCTAACGCGGCTACTTATTGATATTCATCAAACGCAGAGGGAAATGAGAATCAGCATGTGGGTAAGTTTGAAGGCGCTCGCATAATTAATACGAACGAAATTAAATATAAAATATCATTTTAAAATCAGATAATTAAACCAAACCAAAGGTTTAATTAACCATTAATTATGGAAACGTCAGAATAAAAGTTTGATGAGTGCTGAATGGCATTAAAATTATGCCCTTGGCAATAGTCGCTATATAATAAAATATATAATGAAAAAACATAAAAACGAACCCTTTTCTATTACGAGATAACACGTATTAATGAAGATACCCCTCTTGTGGTTGTGCTCAGATATACATTCACGACAAGACTTGTGACACACACCTATCATTGACGCGCATTTATGCATGCAACCTTGATCTGGTCACTTATTATACAGATTCGATTTTCGCTACACTCTGGGTAGAGGTAAACAAACAGGAGGTAGTGAATATGTATCGCTCAATTCTGGTGCCCATTGATATCTCTGAAACCGATTTAACCCGCCATGTTGTTCCACAGGTCCTGGCGCATGCCAAAACCGCTAAGGTCCACTTTTTAGCCGTTATTCCTACCGTTCCGTTCTATGCCTCGCTGGGGCTGGCTTACTCAACAGAATTCCCGGACAGAAGCGGTCTGCAGGCCAAGGCCAGCGAAAAACTCGAAGAGATTATTAAGCAGTTCAATATTCCTGCAGGCAGGAGTCAGACTCACGTCGTTTACGGCCCGCCGAAGGATCAGATCCTCAAACTGGCGGAGGCGGTAGACGCTGAGCTTATTGTTATTGCCTCACATAAGCCTGGTTTTAGCACTTATCTGCTGGGTTCAACGGCGGCTGCCGTAGTACGCCATGCAAAATGTCCCGTGCTGGTTGTGCGGTGATAGGGTCAAAATGGGGGCGAATTTGCACTAACGTTTATAAGTTAAGCATTATTGAGCACATGTGATTCTTGCTCAGGGTTCCGTTCACCTCAGCGGTAAATGTAGCAATATACCGGAGGCAACAGATTCATTGCCTCCGGATGTCCCACTCTCAGTTACTCATTACGGCCATTCATTTTCGTTAAAATGACAAGCATTAGAACGAATGTATTTCCGTTTTTCTGTGGCTTAGGCCATCACTCAGTTCTGAATATCCAGCCTGACCAGTGCCAGCAACAGCTGACTCAGCGCGCCATAGAAACCAAAGTCATCATAGCGGCGGCATTTGGCGGTGAATTCCGGTAACCAGCGTAACAGCCCCGCCAGCGTTTCTCTGCGCAGCGCATCAATACGCTGGCGGCTAAGCCCGGACTCTCCCAGAGAAAAATGCAGATGACTCAGCAGTTCGATAAAAATCGCCAGATGATCGGCTGACTCGCTAAACGTTTCGCTTACCTGCATGCCAGCATCGGCTAGCAATCGTTTAATGACCCCGTAATTCGGCCCTCCTTCAAGATGGGCCGACGCATAGGGTAACGCCGCGTGTTTTTCCGTCATCAGAAACAGGCTACAAAAATCAGCCGCCAGTTCGAGGGTTGCGTCCTCACGCACCTGAAGCGCAGCAATTTTCTCCTCCAGCTGAAGGACTTCCGCTTCAAGCGACGGTTCACCTTTTAGCACCGCGAACCACTCAGCCATTTCGCTGGACTGCAAAAGTGCCAGGCTGTCATCGTCCCGTTCCTGGGAAAACAACTGCGCCAGCCAGGCGTAAACGCAGGCCATCTGTTCTGTTGTAAGGGAAGAGTGTTTTATCATGACGATACCTTCTCCGCCGGAACATATTCGCACTGCGCCACCATTTTTATCGGGCCGCTAAACGCCGTCACGTTATCCACCTTGCCGGTATATTTCTCAATTTCCACCAGCGTAGTATGAGCGCTGGTCGCCTGCGCCAGTTGAGACGTGCCGATATCGATTGTTAATACGTTTGGATTGCCGTATTTACACAGCGCCCCAGTTTCTCCGCCGTTATCAGGGTCGTACCAGGCACCTTCATGAATACGCGCCACGCCTGGCGAGTAGAGATCGGAGACAACCGCCCCGGCCAGTACTTGTCCACGTGCGTTAAACACACGGACAATATCACCGTTGCGAATCCCCCTGACGCTGGCATCCTGCGGGTTGATAAACACCGGCTCTTTACCACTTACCGCATAATGCTTACGCAGCGCTTCAGATTCACAAAGCTGCGAGTGCAGACGGAAATCAGGGTGAACAGATTGCAGATGCAGTGGCCAACGCTGCGACCCGGGTCCACCATGTGAGCGTTCGATTTTCTCAAACCACATCGGATGCCCCTGGCAGTCGTCATACTGCATACCGGCAATGGTTTTCGAGAAAATTTCGATCAAACCGCTCGGCGTGCCCAGCGGCTCAAGATCGGGGTCTTCGCGGAATGCCTGATGACGTACAAACATCTGCGGATGTTCGAACTCAACGTACTCTTGCTGATTCCAGAAAACGTCAAAAGCGGGGAGATGAACGCCGCGCCCTTTCCCCTGCTGGCTTCCTTCCTGCCAGATCCGTTTCAGCCACCCCATCTCATCCAGCCCTTCGGTAAAGGCTTCTTCACGATTAAAGCGGCGGCAGAGATCGCGGAAAATATCGAAATCATTACGTGCTTCAAATTGCGGCTGCACCAACTGTTTCATGGCGATAATGCCGCGGTTGGAGTGGTTGCCATACTGGTCAAGATCGTTACGCTCAAACTGGGTCGTCGCGGGCAATACGATGTCAGCGAATCGACAGGTCGAGGTCCACTGATTATCGATGGCGATAACGGTTTCCAGCTTACGCCAGCCCTCAATAATACGATTGATCTGCTGGTGACGATGGAAAGGGTTGGTCCCGGCAAAAACGCACATCTTCAATGGCGGCAACTTGACGGTTTTGCCGTTCCAGTTAATTTGTTTACCCGGCTCAAGAATCGCATCGATAAAACGCGCGATCGGGATGGTGCTGCTGTACCCCTTATAATCAGTGCTGTCATGCACAGGAGGTACGGTGGTGGAGCCAGAAAAACCGCTCAGGATAATCCCTTTGCGGCTTGGCGTGCCCGCGCCGTTGTAGTGCCAGCCAAAGCCGAAGCCACCGCCGGGTAAGCCGATTTGTCCAAGCATTGAGGCCAGCACCACGATCATCCACGCCCACTGTTCCCCGTGCTGCATACGCTGGACGCACCAGCCGGCAATAATCTGCGTTCTTCCGCCCGCCATTTGCCGCGCCAGTTCACGAATCGTATCGGCATCAATCCCGCATATTTTTTCCGCCCACTGGGCATCTTTAGGCTGTCCGTCACTTTCCCCCAGCAGATAAGGCAGAAACTGCTCAAACCCTACGCAGTAGTTATCGAGAAAATGCTTATCGTAGAGCTTCTCGGTATAAAGTGTGTGCGCCAGCGCCAGCTGTAGCGGCACATCGGCCTGCGGATTCACGGCGACGTGTTTAACCTTGTCGCGGCCCAGGTAGTCGTGCGTCGAGGTGATGACCGGATCAACACTGATAACCGAGATCTCGCCGCGCGCCACTTTTTCTTTCAGTTGTTCGTAGTATTCATAAACATCATGATCCGGGCACCACCAGTTCGCCTGCTGGTTTTTAATCAGGTCGGAACCCCACAGCACAATCGTTTTGCTGTTTTTCAGCACCAGCGGCCAGGAGGTCTGCTGTTCATATACCTCCATTGACCCGACCACGCGCGGCAGAATCACCTGGGCAGCACCAGTGGAATAGTCGCCCCCGGTACTTACGCTGTTGCCGTGCAGCGCAATGGCGCGCGCCAGCATCCCCGAGGCGTTATGGAACATGCCGGTTGATTGCCAACCGCTGGCCGTCAGCAGCGCGCTCGGGCCATAGGTCTTCTGAATTCGCTCCAGCTCCTGATAGAAGAAGTCCAGTGCTTCATCCCACGAAACGCGCACAAAGCGGTTATCTCCACGCTGCGTGGTATCGCTCTGATGGCGTTTACGCAACCAGTCGACGCGGACCATTGGATAGCGAATACGCGCCCCGCCATGCACGTGGTCCGGCAGTCCGGCGATCATTTTTGACGGGTACTTATCACGCTCAAACGGTTTGGCTTCAATAAAACGCCCATCAACCACGGTGGCGCGGATTGCCCCCCAGTGAGATCCGGTCAGGATCCCCTCTTTGACGCCAGTTCCCTGCACCTCTGCGGCGTTGGCGCTGCGCGGTGTGAGCAGCGAAGGTCCTAACATACCGGCGACGGTCAAGCCGCCCAACTGCAGTAGAAAACGACGGCGAGATGCCTGAAAGAGATCGTTATTTTTCATTGCTTTCTCCCTTATCGCCATGCGGCTTGTCCGTGGTGTCAGAGGCATTCATCTGCAGATATTTCAGTAAGGTACGTTCTTCACGTTTATCCAGACTGGTAAATCCAATCATGCCGTTCAACGTGCCAATCCAGCCGTTGGCGTCAAAGTGTTCTTTCTCAGGTGCGCCGTGGCACTGGTTACAGGTTCCGTTATAGAGCGAGTCGGCATAAGCCCAGATTGGCTTAATGTCGTTAACCATATCGCCCTTCTGCATCCAGGCGGTGGCCTGCAGCTTGCTCCACTGCGTGTTCGTTTCCGCGACGGTCGTTTGCTCCAGGGTTTTCACATGCTGCTGAATGTCGCCACGAATGGAGGCCACAAAAATGCGTTTACCTGGCAATTGGGCCAGCACGCGCTGACGCCCGTTACTCTCGGTCCAGCCCACAATTTCAATTTGCAGCCAGTCGCCGTCACGCTTTAACACTTTTACTTCAGAAGCAGGCAGCAGTGAGCCCGCAGGTTCTTTATCCCCTTTGGCGGCATAAATAGGTTTGATGTCCAGGGAATAGAGCGTATCGCCATCGTCGTTTGCGTTGGCGCGTAACTGGTCAAACTGCTTACGGAAACCGCTGCTCATATCGGGAAGCTGATGCGCAATACCTTTATGGCAGTCAATACAGGATTGATTGTCCTTGGCCGCAATCTTCATCTGACGCGCAGCTTCAGGGTGCTGTTTCGCGTGATCCATCGCATCATAGTTATGACAGGAACGACAGGTCGCGGAGTTATTCTCCTTCATTCGCGCCCATTCGCGCTCCGCCAGCTCGGCACGTTTGGCTTCGAATTTCTCAGGAGTATCAATAGAGTGGGCAACAAAGGTCTGGTAAATATCGTTGCTGGCCTCCAGCTTACGTTTCACCATGCCAGGGATATCGGATGGAATGTGGCAATCATGACACTCTGCGCGCACCCCGGAGGCATTCTGAAAATGCGCAGACTGTTTATATTCTTCATAAACCGGCTGCATGCTGTGGCAGCTCACGCAAAATTCGGTTGAACTGGTTAATTTAATGCCAACGTGCGGTAAGACGATCAGCGCGATACCGACCACCATCCCGATGACGACCAGCGCCAACACTGACCAACGTGCGCTCGGTCTGAGCAGCGCCCTCCATAGTTTCCGCATAATAGCCCCTGTAAATATATGGTTTAGTTACAGAGGATCTTATTTCGCAAATGTGAACGGCAACACTGGTCAGGATGAATGGCTTACGGCACAATGTGAACAGATATGAACAGAAAGAGACAACAACCAGGATGTCGCATCACATTGTCATTGTTGAGGATGAACCCGTTACCCAGGCACGATTACAGGCTTATTTTGAACAGGAAGGTTATCACGTCTCGGTCACAGCCAGCGGAGCCGGCCTGCGTGAAATCATGTCACAACACTCTGTCGATCTTATTCTGTTAGATATCAATCTCCCGGATGAAAATGGCTTAATGCTGACCCGCGCCCTGCGTGAACGCTCAACGGTGGGGATCATCCTGGTAACGGGTCGTAGTGACCAAATTGACCGTATCGTTGGCCTGGAAATGGGGGCTGATGATTATGTCACCAAGCCGCTGGAGCTACGTGAACTGGTGGTGAGAGTGAAAAATTTACTCTGGCGTATCGACCTTGCCCGCGAGGCGCGACCGGAGGCCAAAGACAACTGCTATCAGTTTGCCGGGTATTGTCTGAACGTCTCCCGTCATACTCTGGAACTGGGCGACGAGGCTATCAAACTCACCCGCGCCGAGTATGAAATGCTGGTCGCGTTTGTCACCAATCCAGGGGAAATTCTCAGTCGCGAACGTTTACTGCGCATGCTGTCGGCGCGACGGGTAGACAATCCGGACTTACGCACCGTGGACGTACTGATCCGCCGTTTACGCCACAAGCTGCGTGCTGATTTACTGGTAACACAGCACGGGGAAGGCTATTTTTTAGCGGCTGACGTGTACTGATACAGATAAACAGGACGGAATCCGCCGGGTGACAACGAGCACTTTACATGCTGGCTGTCGGCATTTTTCGGGGTGAGCACCAGGATCGGTGGACTGATATTTTCCGGCACCGGTTGTCCTTGTAATACTCTGATAGCCTGCTGAATCGCCAGTTCACCTTGCCAGACCATTTGATCGCTGGCAGCCATAATGATTCTTTCGCGTTTAAGCCCACGATACACCTGATGCGACAGATAAAAAGAGACGACAGTTAACGGCGCGCCCTGATTGCGCTTCTCCCCCATCGCCGCTTCCGCAGCAATTGCCGTACCGGCCACCACGTCGACATCCGGGTGACGCTCAAGCATCTCCTGCAACAGGTTACGCTGTATTTCAATATCATTATCGCCCAACGCCACATCCACGATGCGCACCTGACTGCCGGCAATCGCCTGACGGAATCCGGCCACCATCTCACGACTGCCCCCGGCGTCATCAGGTCCTGGCAATAATAAGACCTTTAGCGGTTTGCCCGCGCTCCACTTAACCAAATAGCGGCCAGGCTGATAACCCATCTGGAACCACGGAACCCCAACCCGGGCTTTTACCGTTGCGTCATGGATAGCATTCACCACCTCGATAACCGGCAGCGTGCCAACCTGCGCCTGCAAATCCGGAAAAGTCGTCGTGCTGCTGCTCAACAAAATGGCATCCGCGCCCCATTGCTGGCATTGAGCGATTTGTGATTTTTGCGTGTCGAACTGGCGATACCCTCCCGCCTCGAGCACCTTCAGGCTTACGCCGTATTTTTTCGCCGCCTCCAGCATGCCGTAATTCACGGAAAGCCAGTAGGAATCCTTCAGGCTCGGATACAGCGCGCACAGTTTCCAGACTTTGTTTGCAGTAACGTCCGTTAGCGGCTCCGGCACTGCCTGCTGGGTATCCGGCCAGCGCAGCAGTGCGGACCCGGTCGCGTGACCTAAGCCGGGAAAAAGTGTGATAAGCAGGAAAACCAATACGCGCATGATAGCCTCAACATTGATAAGGCTTTATCCTAGTTGCTTTCCTCTTTTGGACTCAACCTTTTTAATCTGTGGCGACCCGACAGTGAATTTATCTCTGACCAAACGACTGTGGATAGGCTTCGGGCTGATGGCGGCACTGACCCTCATTAGTACGCTGGTTGGCTGGTATAACCTGCGTTTTGTCAGCCAGGTTGAGCAGGCCAATACCCAGGCGCTGATCCCGACCATGGACATGGCGCGCCAGCTCAGCGAAGCCAGCGCCTGGGAACTGTTTTCCGCGCAGAATCTGACCACCGCAGATAATGAAAATATGTGGCTGGCTCAGGGACGTATGTTAACCGCCCAAAGCCTGAAAATTACCGCTTTACTGAAAACCCTGCGCGAGCAGGGCTTTGACACGTCGGCCATTGAACAACAGGAAAAAGAGATCGCCCAGTCGTTAAGCCATCAGGGGGAGTTGGTTGGCGAACGTCTGAAACTGCGCGATCGGCAGCAACAGCTCAGCCAACATATTGTTGAGGCTACCGCCGACGTTGCCGAAATGGCGCGCGGTCAGGCCAGTAATGCCGCCACCTCGGCGGGCGCTACGCAGGCAAGCATTTATGATTTGATTGAGAGCCATCAGGGCCAGGCGGCGGAACACGCTCTCGACAGGCTTATCGATATCGATCTGGAATATTATAACCAGATGAATGAACTGCGCCTGAGCGCGCTACGCGTGCAGCAAATGGTGATGAATCTGGGGAATAACCAGGCGCAGAATAACCTTGCCGCGCTGGAAACCCAGCTTAATGCCGCCGTCAGAGTGCTTCACCGCCGACAAATACGCATTGAAGATCCGGTGGTACGCACTCAGGTTGCCGGCGCTGTAAATTCGATAAGCCGTTATGTCGATCTGCTGGCCCTGTATCGTCAGGATAATGACATCACCACCCGCTTACAGATCTTATCGCAGAACAATATCGAGCAATTTACCCGTTTCAGTAGCGAAGTCAGTCAGTTGGTAGAAATCATTGGCCAACGCAATCAGACCGGGCTGGCGCATCTCAAACAGGCCAGCCAGCGCGGGCAAACGCTGCTGCTGCTGTTAGGTGCGGTGTCATTGTGCTTGTTAATTCTCATTCTTTGGCGCGTAGTTTACCGCTCGGTCACGCGCCCGTTGGCGCAGCAAACCCAGGCGTTACAGCGTCTGCTTGAAGGTGATATTGACTCCCCATTTCCGGAAACCGCGGGCGTTCGCGAACTGGATACTATCGGGCGGTTAATGGACGCCTTTCGCGGCAGCGTTCACGCCCTTAATAGCCATCGCGAACATCTGGCCGCTCAGGTAAAAGCTCGCACCGCCGAGCTGCGTTCTATGGTGTCGGAACACCGGCAGGCGCGGGCAGAAGCCGAAAAAGCCAACCAGGCAAAATCGGCGTTTCTTGCCGCCATGAGCCATGAAATACGCACCCCGCTGTATGGGATCCTCGGCACTGCGCAGTTGCTCTCAGACAATCCCGCTCTGGCGCAGCATCAGGAGAATCTGCGCGCAATCACCGACTCTGGCGAGTCTCTGCTGACCATCCTCAACGATATCCTGGACTATTCCGCCATCGAAGCGGGCGGAAAAAATGTGGCGATCGGCGATGAACCTTTTGAGCCCAGACCCTTGCTGGAAAGTACGCTTCAGCTCATGCACGGTCGCGTTGTGGGTCGCCCGGTCGTGCTGGTTACGGATTTTGCCGACGATGTCCCCGACTCCCTACGCGGCGATCCGCGCCGCATTCGGCAAATCATAACTAACCTATTAAACAACGCGCTGCGCTTTACCGATCGCGGACACATCACCCTGCGTAGCCGATGTAAAGATCAGGACTGGTATATTGAGGTCGAGGACACGGGATGCGGGATTGACCCTGTCCATCAGCGCGATATTTTTCAGCCGTTTGTTCAGGTTAGCGGTAAACGTGGGGGGACCGGGCTTGGACTCACTATCAGTGCCAGCCTTGCGCAGGCGATGCAGGGAGAACTGAGCGTCACCAGTACGCCGGGAGTCGGAAGCTGCTTTCGTCTGCGTCTGCCATTACGGGCTGGCGCGATGCCGGTAGCAAAATCCGTTCCACGTGCCATATCGTTACAGGGTTTACGCTTACTGCTAATCGAGGATAACCCCCTCACGCAGCGCATCAGTACAGAAATGCTCACCCTCAATGGCGCCCAGGTCACCGCTGCCGACAGTGCGGCTGCGGCGCTCACCATACTGCAGCAAGACGCCCAGTATAATGCCGCGCTGGTTGATTTTGATCTTCCGGATATCGACGGCATCACGCTGGCGCAACAGTTAACCCGCGAGTTTCCGACGTTAAAGCTAATAGGCTTTAGCGCACACGTCATCGACGAAACGCTAAGCCAAAGAACCAGCACCCTGTTTCTCGGCGTTATTCAAAAACCGGTTCCCCAGGATGAACTCAGTCGGCTCATTACCCATTATCTGCACGGTAACGCCCCTCTCCCGGTTGCATTAGAAAATGACAACCAACGGTTAGATACCCAGCAATTAGCCGGGGATATCCAGCTAATGGGATGGCAAAAGGTGCACGAATGGTTAGCGCTCTTTAAGCAACACACCCTTCCTGTATTAGATGAGATTGACGCAGCGCGCGCAACATGTGAGTACGAGAAGATAAAACGTCTGGCACATCAGCTAAAAAGCAGCTGCGCCAGCATGGGGATGCGTTCTGCCAGCAGGATGTGCGCAGCGCTTGAACAGCAGCCGCTAGCTGATTTTTCACTCAGAGAGGAAGTACAACTAAGTCTTACAGAAGTGGAAATGTGGTTGGCAAAAGAAAATTTGTCGCGATTAGCCGAAGCTGAACATCAGAAGTGACGTTGAAATGGTACGCCCTGTAGGATTCGAACCTACGACCTACGGCTTAGAAGGCCGTTGCTCTATCCAACTGAGCTAAGGGCGCATTGCGAAGTGATTACTTCATGCAGATGAAACGCGTGAATTATACGGTCAGCGCTTGCTGAGTCAATGCCTTTTGTTTCGGTTGCTGGCGAAGTGTACGAATGTTGATTTTTTCTGCTCGTTCAAAGGTATCCAGGAAATCACCTGGTAACAACTCAGCCCGCAAAACGTCAGATTTAGGGATACATGTATTTAGAATATTTATGATTTTGCTTAACATTCCTTTATCCCCTCTCCAGTGGTCAGGAACTCTTTAATGTTAAGTATCGCCATCAAGGAAGAAAACAGTCACTTCGAACATGGACTGAAAATCATCATCTCCCATCTGGCAAATCAGTGGCATCAGGAGATTAGCTTTTTACCTGTCGAAGATATCGATCGCGCTGAAATCGCGTTTATCTCACTGGATGAAGATTGGCTCAGCGCCGATTGTTACATGGTTCCTGTCCACACCAGGCGCCAACACCGGGTGGTCATCTGTAGCAAAAACGACAAAGATAAGCTAATGTTCCGCCCCTGCCTGTACATGTTGCCACTGATTTATCGGGAAGATGACGTCGACGAGATAACCAAAAAACTGGTCCTCATCCTGCAAAAACGCGCACTGCGCACTAGCGTGCCCGCGACTATCTGCCATTACTGCACCACCCGCAACTTTTCTATCGAAGAACGCCAGTTCTTAATGTTTCTCGCCAGCGGGTATACGTTAGCCGAAACGGCTCATCTGCTCTCAGTCAGTGATATCCAGGCCAAAGCGACCCGCCGCAGCATTATGAAAAAGCTGCATGTGAAAAACGATCAGCAATTCTTAAGATACATCCGCGCACATCTGAACTTTCTGCAAAATTAGACGGGGTATCTTTGCCTAATTTTTATTGAGAAATATCTCATCATGGATTAAGCATCGGCTCCTACTGTACCTGGCTTCAGGCTGCGAGAATAATCCGGCCATACTATTTCCGGGGTAACAGAAAGACACACCCGGTAATATTTTATCTAATCTCAGAGAGAGGTTGAACTGGATAAAACGATCTTTTGGGCATTGAGTAAGACATCAGAAAACTTCCGGCAGATTATTCTGATGGAGTACGCAATTGCCAGTCTGATGATTGTTGAAGCACCGAAACCCAACGGCACAAGTCAACTCACATTTGCGCTGACAAAAGTTTGGTTCAGGGATGCCTGTAGTCAGCAATTTATCCAGACCTGCCGCAACAGAAATGGAATGGAAAAGGATGCACAGTGCAAAACGCCGGGACCGCTATCGCCGTATACGAAACGCTAACTGTAGCTGGCAATTTCCCCACTGTACCTCACAGGTATTTGACCGGATCGAGTATCTGGCGCAAAAACTCGAATACACCTTACCGGACGGCACTATATCTCAGGCGATAATTACGACAGACTACTATCTGGCCTATGCGCTGAGTCGACATTTATTCTCAGGTACTCGCGCGGCGATCTTCCAGAGCGTTGAATCGACTTTGCTCAGCATGCAAGAGCCGGTAATTAGCCAGTTAGTGATTGACATTGAAAGCTTAACAACCCCTTATTTCGATATACTTGAAAGCCTGCGCCAGCTAATTAAGAAGCATAATGACATCCAAATCTTCATAATGCTTTCCAGTCGCGATGAAGACCTCACTACATTTATTTCACTGTCCGGTCCATTTTATATCTTGCCACGCAATTTGCGCCTCCCCGAGATGCGCCATGCCTTATTATCTCCGGTTCTTAACTATATTCATTCCAGGCGTATAAATCAGCTCGACTGGGAGCTGATTACCTTACTATTGCAGGGTAACTCCTTAAAAAAGATTGCATTGTTACAGGAACAACCCTACCACCGCATCATCTATCGCCTGAACCAGTTGATTACGCGCCTTGGATTACCCAGCAGGCAGCGTTTTTTGCATCTGATACACCGTCTCAACGTTACCTCTCCCCATTTAATTTAACACCATAACTCATTGTGCTATAAGATTTTTTAGGAAATTACTTATTATTGAATAAGAAAAAAGATCTAATTTTTACAAATATTTAATATTTACAACTATTCCTGGTATTATGCCTGGAGGCACACTCACACTTAACCTTACTGATCCTGTGCATTTCAATAAAAAATAGTCCTATTGCAGCCTTAACAAAACTTAAACAATTGGTTTATTGTGTCGTTTTTACTGCTTAAAAAAAATTTTCAATCTGCCATAATTCGAACCACAGATAAATAATACCAATAGTCATTAACACATCTGGATCTTTCAGAATATCCTAACTGACATTAACAACCAGGATGTTGTAAGTCTTTTCCGAATGAGCAGAGCAGGTATAATCCCCACAGTTTCCTGATTAATTGTTAGTTTTCCCGGTGTGAAATGGATTTTCCACAAATTCATTGTTCTGCAGAAGAACAACCGAATAAACAAGGATGAAATAATATTTATTCGGCTCTCCCTCAGAACAATTCTTGGCTATTTGACAATATTATAACGCCTGATGTTTTATCAAATTCGCAAGATACGCAAACAGTTTGAGGCATACAACAATGAAACCAGCATCCGTTATCATTATGGACGAACACCCTATTGTCAGAATGTCGATAGAAGTACTACTCGAGAAAAACAGTAATATTCAGGTAGTGTTGAAAACCGATGACAGCCGTACGGCAATAGAACATCTGCGCACGTACCCGGTCGATCTTGTCATCCTGGATATTGAACTGCCTGGTTCTGATGGGTTTACATTACTCAAAAGAATAAAGTCATTGCAGGAGAAAACTCGGGTACTGTTTCTGTCCTCAAAATCCGAGTCGTTTTATGCCGGGCGTGCTATCCGGGCCGGTGCAAATGGGTTTGTCAGTAAACGAAAGGATCTCAATGATATCTACAATGCGGTAAAAATGATTTTATCGGGATATTCCTTTTTTCCTTCGGATACCCTTAATTTCATTAACAATATAAATGCACAAAAAGGCGTCTTACATGACATGCCGCTCTCTAACCGTGAAGTTACCGTTTTGCGTTATCTGGCAAACGGGCTATCCAATAAGGAAATTGCTGAGCAGTTGTTACTCAGCAATAAAACGATTAGCGCTCACAAGGCTAATATCTACTCCAAGCTCGGGTTGCACACCATCGTTGAGCTGATCGATTACGCAAAAATGCATGAATTAATGTAATAACACTCCCGGCGAGATTTCGTTCGGGAGTGTTTTGTTAGCGCATTGATTAGTTATAGTTAATCATGAACGTGGCATCAGCCCTGGCAATGCCAGGCTGAACCCCAGCAGCTAACGCGATATAGTTTGCGAAAAAGGTTAGCGTGGCATTGCCGTTCTCATCAATCCCCACCGTCTGACTGGCCTGCTCGAGCGGCAATCGCGTACGGTCGCTGTCGTGCAGTTCGATCGCCACCTTTTGCGCCATCACCGCGTCATCAAGCGCCAGCAACGTCGTGCCCGGGGCCGGAGTTCCGGAAAACGTTATCGAAGCGGAACCCGGCGGGCAGCCTTCTAGCTTCAGTGTAAACGCGACCGGTTGAGTAGTATCTCCGCTGGTCTGAAGCTGCTTGGTCGGCCAGGTGCCTAGCTCCACGGACTTATTGCTGTCGCTGGCAATTACCGCGCAGGTAAAGTCCACCACGTTTCCGCGCAGTTCAATATTGATTTCCCCCAGCGACGATGCGGCATGGCACAACGAGCTGAATGTCAGCAGGCACACCATTGCCAGGCGTTTCCCTGCGGCTGGCGTTTGCTTGTTAGTCATAATCCACTCGCAGATAGCCACGGGCTGTAAAAGGTCCTTCGGTGGGCTTATTGCCCGTCACGCTAACCGGCCATGTTCGAATACCCACGCTCGCCGCGGCGTTATCATCCAGTTGAAACGGGATAGTGCTGGACAGATTATTGGGCGTCAGCGGTTTACCGCTGCTGTCGGCGACAATAAAACCTAAATCGGGATTGTCAGATACCATCATTTGCCCGGTGGCTTTCTCGGCCTCTACACGCATGGTTAAGTAGGCCTGTGCAGCGACGTTGGTGCATTTTATCGCTACCGTTTTGGTCTGCGGATTGATGCCTTCAGGCCGGTTTCCCGATCCTGCCTTGCTAAACAGCGATGCGCCAATATCACCAAAATCAAACTCGACAATCTGCCCGGCGTTTACTTCGCAGTTTTGTGGAACCTCCACCTTGCCGCTGTAGCTGATGGTATAAACCGGTACGCTTAGCGCATCTCCGGTACTGGTCGTGACATAGACGCTGAACATCGTCTGCCGCGGAATCGGCACCATGTTAATAAACGGGCGGATCACTTTGAGCTTAAACACCAGCTTTGAATCCATCACGCCAAAAGGCTGCTGCTTAGGTACGTTTGGGTGAGTCCCCATGCGAATGTAATTACGCGGGGGATAAAATAACCCGGCATAACTATCGGTTATGCTCATGGCCCCCAGCAGGTAGTCATTGAGCTTCAGATACTGGAAGCCGCCTTCGGTACTTTGAACCGGAAGTTCAGTGACATAGCTTCGATAGGTGTAATTTACCGTTGTCCCGGCCGGACAGGTGGCATTCACGCCAACCCAGCCAGATTTTTCCGGTAACGTCACCACCTGTCCCGGCTGGTTGTTACTACTGTTGAAGACATTCGACAGATCGTAAAAAACATCCGTTGGCGTGCCATTCGAGTTTTGGCAGACCGTCGCCCAGGACGAATGGGCCATCAGCAGTAAAGCGCTTCCCAGTAACAAACCCGTTTGTCGTTTCATCGTATTATTCCTGTCGTGCTGACGGAGATTCGCACGTCACGTTCGTGAGCGTTACCGCTTGTTTCAGGCTCTCCTCTGGCAAGGCATAGCGCGCCACGCAGCGCGCGTTTGCGCCTTCCCCCCATTGGATCAACAACTCGCCTTTTAGCGGCAAGCCGCTCAGGTAGATTTGCCCGTCTTCACCCACCATGCTGGTCACGCCGCTGGTGTTTTCACGCACGACGGAGCCAAACGGCACTGGTTTACCGGCATGTTTGGCGGTAATCAGCGCCCGCACACCGATTCGTGTATCAAACGCCGCCCGCACCAGCGCCCCTTGCGTTGGCACTACGCTACTGACGTTATTCTCCACATCGGTATTGTTGTTCATGGAATTGGTGTCTAACGCGACGCGGTTATAGCGATAGACGGTGGCATATGGCATCACCGCGTATCCGCGCCAGTCGGTTTGAACGCCGGTCTGGTTCTCTATCCGTACACCCTGCGCACCCGGCGCTTTAATCAGCACGTTGGTATCGCCCAGAGGCTGACTGAGCGTAATGCCGTCCGCATGCCCCACTACGCCGCCGGAGAACTGCCAGTTGTAGTCATGCTGGTCACGGTCGTAGTTGTAACCCACGCCCAGCGTACCGTAGGCCGCCTGCCAGTTGGCGCTGGCATTTCCGCTATAGCCATTGGTGCTGCTGTGCCCCTGATTCACGCTGTAGCTCAGATTGCGCCCATCCAGCAACGTACCGCCGATCCCGCTCTGCCAGCTGTTCTGTCCGTTGCTATTACGGTTGGCATTAAAGGTGGCGTAGGTGCGATCGAGGGCGTTATCACGCGAGTAACGCCGTCCGCTCAGCAGGCTGAACGGTACAGACATATTGAACGCCAGAATACGATCGGTGTCGGAGATGCCAACCGATTCATTCCACGACCAGGAGAGTGAATAGCTAATCCCCTGCCAGCCGCTGGCATAGCCTAGTTGATACCAGGTATTGGTGTCTGAAGTATTCCAGTACGTCTGCTGACTACCCGAGATATACAGCGATCCGTAATCCCCCAGATTCTGCGAAATGTTGATCTGGAAACGGCCCTTTTTGCTGTAGCTCAGGTTGTGGTAACTCGTCACATTGGGCACGTCGTGGCGATTGCCCTCACTGTCGTATTCGTACTCATAGCCTTCCATACTGCGATACGCCACATCGTCGAGGGTATAGAAGCCACGCGTTGAGTAGCGATACCCCAACAACTGGAAGTTAGTGCCAAAATTGTTCAGCGATTTCGCATACAAGAAACGCAAAGACTGCCCCTGGTGCGTACTGTCATCCGCCAGTTGGCTGCGCGCATGGGTGAGATCGACAGAAACCGCCCCCCAGTCCCCCAGGTTTCGACCGGTGCCTAAAACCACCGCGGTGTAACGAGAGGCCAACTGCGTACCACCGTATGCGGTATAGCCCTCTGGTAACCCGGCAATTAATGTTCCCTGGAAAAAGAAGGGTGAAGATTGCTGGCTATTGCCGCTGCGAAAATCCCCGGCGACAACGTCATACTTAAAACGCCCTTCTCGTTGTAATAAGGGAACGGTGGAGTACGGCACCGTATAGCGTTGCTGGCTGCCGTCCTTCTCATCCACCGTGACCTCAAGATCACCGCTGGATGACGTTGGGTTGAGATCGGTTATTGAGAAAGCGCCGGGTGAAACATAGCTTTGATAAATCACATAGCCATTCTGACGAATGGTCAGTTTCGCTGCGGTACGCGCAATGCCGCGCACGGTAGGCGCGTAGCCCTGTAAGCTGTCGGGATACATACTGTCTGAGGAATAGAGCCGCGCACCGCGAAACCCGACGCTGTCAAAAACGTCGTTGCCAGTGTTGCTGTCGCCCATCACCAGTTCGCCCTTCAGCGGGATAATTGCGCGCTGAAGCCATGTACCGATGTTTTTCCAGCTTTGTGAGTGGTATCCGTCGCCCTTGGAGTAGCTCCACGCACCGTTGTTTCTCAGCCGCCAGGGGCCATAGTTCAGACCACTGAGCATACTGAGGAAATAACTGTCAGTATCACTGCCGCGGCTGCCGGTAAAGCTGTAGTTAACCAGCGCGGCCGGGATCCCTTCATCCCACTCTTCCGGTGGAATATAGCCGCGCGCGCTGTTTAACATTGACGCCTGTGGCAGGCTGACGTTTAAGCGCAGGGTAGAAAAATCAAACGCAATCTCGCTGCCGGGAATCGCCTCAGGTAGATTGATACAGGTATCGTTCGGATCCTTACTGAGTGCCGGAAACGCGGCGATATTGACGCCAAGGCGCTTCACCCAGTCGAGTCCAAAGCACGGCATCAGCCCACCGGACTTCTCCCCGGCTTTTGCCGCACTGGTAGTAAAACGAATATCCTGAGTGGCAACAAACTCATCGTTGCGCCAGATATCCACGCGATAAACGCCTTCAGGCTGGTGATTGCCTTTTTCAAAACGTGATAAATCCGCCACGGTTGCCGTATCCGCAGATAAAAAGGCCGGATTAAAATAGCTTTCCCCATAGCTTAGAGAGGGAAAGAGCGCCGCCAGCGTGGACAACGCCACCCCCGCCAGCGGTGGCGTAACCCCCGGTAACAGGCCAGGAAAATACGTTGTCTTATTCATCGTTATCTCAACGCACACTAACCGTTTTGGCCGGGGTCACAGCGCCATAATCATTGACCGTCTGGAACGTGACGTTGCCCTGAACGCCCGTGGGTAGCAGGACCTGCGCATCGCTTTTCGGCGCAACCATCACGTTATCGACCTTCGTTTTCCCCACATTGAGATTGACCAACGTGACGTAGTACGCTGACGGATTGTTGATTTTCAGGTGGTTGCCGGAACGAGCAAACGTCAGCATCCCGGGCGCATCTTCCGGGATTTGCGGCAGATTATTCGGACGAACGAAAAGTTTGATGCGTGACAGAATTGCCAGTTGCAGAACGTTTTTGCCCTCAAG
Organism: Citrobacter braakii; assembly: GCF_002075345.1. GTDB lineage: Bacteria > Pseudomonadota > Gammaproteobacteria > Enterobacterales > Enterobacteriaceae > Citrobacter > Citrobacter braakii. The sequence continues at coordinate 134,018 of NZ_NAEW01000003.1, read as the reverse complement.
GCTGTTTTTATTGACTGACGGAATGGCTTTGACGTTCATCCAGAACAGCGACTCACGGTCTTTGGGCAGCGGTTCACCGGCATAGATGATACGCAGCGTGTTTTCGCTTTTGGGTTCACTAACAAACAGCGGAGGCGTAACCACAAACGATTTTTCTTTAGCGCCTGCGCTATTCTCAATCCATGAATTTACCAGGTAACGTTCTTTGGTATCGCTATTGCTAATAGACAGGGACGTTTGTTTGGCATCGGCCGGATAAATAACGCGAGTGGCGCCTAATGCAATGCCTCCGGCAGCCTGAACACTGGCAGCAGAAAATAAGGCCAATAAAAGGATAAAACCTGATTTTAGATAATTAAACATAGCTAAAAATACCTTTGATGCGATTATCGTTGGGAAATAAATCAGGGATAAACCAACGTAAACCACACGTCTGAGCGAAGCGTTCCCGGCGTTATATTTTCCGAGACAGCCCGATAGCGGGCAGTGAAATGAAACGTCATCTCTTGCGTTATAATCGGCACATAATGAAGCGGCAGGGCATTCGGTATAATTTGCCGTTGGCGCTCGTCAAATAACGCCAGGCCAATCCCCGAAGCCGCAGACGCATCGCCGCTGGCAAGAAAAACCTGCGGATCTTCCGCTGGCGTCACGCCCGCAAACGCAATCCCAACATGGTCATAAACATCGGAGCTGCACGACGTTAAGCGCAGTGAAAACGGTACGCTGGTAGAGGCGAAGCTTCCCGTCCCAGAGAAAGCATTGGTGCGATACTGCCCCATTTGCACCCGCATATCCTGACTGTCAGTGGCGACCGTACAGGCGCCGTTGACGAGCTGCCCCCGTAAGTGGACGCGGCCACTTTCCAGTATTACCGTATGTGAAAGCACAGGCATTACGCACAGCATTCCCGCCAGCGCCACGCCTTTCCCTATCATCTGCCGCATCCTTCATCATCCCCGGATATTGCCTCATCCATTGAGGCGAACGTCATCCTTGCGCAAATCAAAACGGCTTATTCGTACTTCATGATGAATGTCGCGTCGGCATTTGCCTGACCCGGCGTTGCGCTTGCGGCAGTGGCTTTGTAACGCGCAGAGAAACGCAGGGTGTTGGTCCCTTCTACCAGCGCCTGAGCGGTAGAGAAGGTTGCGCCATCCGGCTTCAGCGCGGTGGACGTATTGTCCAGAATTTCAATCCCAACACCGCCTGCAGTGGTACCGTTGTCTGCAGAAGTGACAGCCAGCAGGTTGTTATTGGTATTATCGGACTGGCCAGAGAAAGCAACGGCTGCAGTTGCGGCAACGTTCGGGTCACAGTCGTTCAGCACGATAGAGAACGGAATTTGTGCTGTAGTGTCACCCACTGCGGCAAAACTGGCAGTACGATACTGGCCTAACGTCACAACCTGATCGGATGACTGAGTACTGACTGCACAGGCTGCATTGACCAGTTCACCTTCAAAATGCACAGTACCGCCGCTAACGCTTACCGGATCGGCTGCAACCGCTGCACCGGCGACTAACATCAGGCTGGCAATAACAGAAGAGGTCATTAATTTACGTTTCATGGATTTCCCTTGAATTACACACATCCGGCTCCAGCATCCTGCGGGATCCGTTTGAATCATTATCGACATTAAATGTCAGGCTAATTATCTCTGCATCCTGTAAAGATATATATCGCATGAGAATTAGCTAACCTTTTACCCCAACTCTCCTGAGTATTTGATTCACTAATTATTCCTCGCGAATATGACTATTCGTCACAGCGATAAATTAAACATTTCAATTAATGAAAAATACCTGCAAATCCTTTTAATGACCCTGGCTAATTCTTAATGGGACCCAGGAAAAATCTGGGTGAGAATGAGGTAAAATCCCTCATAATTAACCGTAACAGACTGGTTTGTGGCGCATTACCCCTGAAAATACCAGGGTGATGAGTTGTTTCATTCACGTTAATTTTGATTAGCATGCTCATTAATTATCCGCAAGGCTTATGCCTTTGTCCTGATCCCATTCGCAGATCGTGACGCCCCCTGGCGCACGTAAAAATGCAAACGAAAACTGACAGCACGTCCCGCTTCTGACAAAATAGCGGCATCCCCTTCGATTTAACGTAACAGACGGAATCCTCTCTCTGATGGCAGCAAAGATTATTGACGGTAAAACGATTGCGCAGCAGGTGCGCTCTGAGGTTGCTCAAAAAGTTCAGGCGCGTTTAGCGGCTGGATTACGCGCCCCAGGCCTGGCTGTTGTGCTGGTAGGTAGCAACCCGGCTTCGCAGATTTATGTCGCGAGTAAACGCAAAGCCTGTGACGAGGTGGGGTTTGTCTCCCGCTCCTATGACCTGCCTGAAACCACCAGCGAGGCGGAGCTGCTCGAGCTGATCGATACGCTCAATGCAGATACCACCATCGACGGTATTCTGGTCCAGCTGCCGTTACCTGCGGGTATCGACAACGTTAAAGTTCTCGAGCGTATTGCGCCGGATAAAGACGTTGACGGTTTCCACCCGTATAACGTTGGTCGCCTGTGCCAGCGTGCGCCGCGCCTGCGCCCATGTACTCCGCGCGGTATTGTGACTCTGCTTGAGCGTTACAATATCGACACCTACGGTCTGAATGCGGTCGTTATTGGCGCGTCGAATATTGTTGGCCGCCCGATGAGCATGGAGCTGCTGCTGGCTGGCTGCACCACCACCGTCACCCACCGGTTCACCAAAGATCTGCGTCGCCATGTAGAGCATGCAGACCTGCTGATTGTTGCCGTCGGCAAACCTGGCTTTATTCCCGGCGAGTGGATCAAAGAAGGTGCGATTGTGATTGATGTCGGCATCAACCGTCTGGAGAATGGTAAGGTTGTTGGCGATGTGGTCTTTGAAGATGCTGCCGCACGCGCGTCATACATCACGCCGGTACCCGGCGGCGTAGGCCCAATGACGGTCGCCACACTTATCGAAAACACGCTGCAGGCGTGTGTTGAATATCATGATGTAAAGGACGTTTAAGATGGCGACATTTTCACTGGGTAAACACCCACACGTTGAACTCTGCGATTTACTGAAGCTGGAAGGCTGGAGCGAAAGCGGCGCCCAGGCAAAAATTGCTATTGGCGAAGGGTTAGTGAAGGTCGATGGTGCTGTAGAAACGCGTAAACGCTGCAAAATCGTTGCCGGACAGACCGTCAGCTTTGAAGGCCACAGCATTAACGTCGTGGCGTGATCCCAGGTGCCGGATGAGGTTAACCCCTGTCCGGCCACTTCCTCTCTCCTTTTCAGATAATGACTTCATCACCACTTCACAGTGAACTGTTAGCATGTTGTTTTTCCACATGAAGCGATCATCATGCCAACAATCGTTACCCACGCTGCCGTTCCTCTCTGTTTAGGATTAGGTCTCGGGCGTAAAGTCATCCCCCCGCAATTACTGTTTACTGGCGTCATTCTGGCTATGTTGCCGGATGCCGACGTACTGTCGTTTAAGCTTGGCGTCGCCTACGGCAACGTGTTTGGTCACCGCGGTTTTACCCATTCGCTGCTGTTCGCCTTCGTGGTGCCGCTGCTCGGCGTATGGATGGGTCGACGATGGTTTAAGGCAGGCTTAATTCGCTGCTGGCTATTCCTGACGGTTTCACTGCTGTCGCACAGCCTGTTGGATTCGGTCACCACTGGCGGCAAAGGCGTCGGCTGGCTGTGGCCGTGGTCGGATGAACGCTTCTTTGCACCGTGGCAGGTGATTAAAGTCGCCCCGTTTGCGCTATCACGCTACGCCACACCATACGGGCACCAGGTGATAATTTCGGAGTTGATATGGGTATGGCTACCGGGAGTTATGATGATGGGTGTGCTGTGGTGGTATCGGAAATATTAATTTGCCGGATACGACAAGCGTCTTATCCGACCGACATTCGTACATTGATTGCCGGACAGGGCGCGAGCCGCCATCCGGCAATCAATATCATTACTTACGGCGCCAGGTAGTGCCCTGCGGGCCATCTTCCAGCACGATACCCATCTCATTGAGACGGTCACGCGCGGCGTCAGCTGCCGCCCAGTCTTTGGCTTTACGGGCATCCAGACGCTGCTGGATTAACGCTTCAATTTCAGCAACTTCACCGTCATCCGCCTGCGCACCGCTTTGCAGGAATGCTTCGGGCTCCTGTTCCAGCAGGCCCAGCACGCTGGAAAGCTTACGCAGATGCGAAGCCATACCGTTAGCCACCGCCATATCTTCACCCTTCAGGCGGTTAACCTCACGCGCCATATCAAACAGCACGGAGTAGGCTTCCGGCGTATTGAAGTCATCGTCCATCGCTTCAATGAAGCGTGCTTCAAAGGCTTCGCCACCGGCTGGGGCAACGGACTTATCGGTGCCGCGCAGCGCGGTATACAGACGCTCCAGTGCAGAGCGCGCCTGCTTCAGGTTCTCTTCGCTGTAGTTTAACTGGCTACGGTAATGACCAGACATCAGGAAGTAGCGAATGGTTTCGGCGTCGTAGTATTTCAGCACGTCACGCACGGTAAAGAAGTTGCCCAACGATTTGGACATTTTCTCCCGGTCAACCATCACCATCCCGGAGTGCATCCAGTAATTAACGTATTCACCGTCATGCGCACAGGTGGACTGAGCGATTTCGTTTTCATGGTGCGGGAACATCAGATCCGAACCACCGCCATGAATATCAAAATGGTTGCCCAACTGTTTGCAGTTCATCGCCGAACATTCGATGTGCCAGCCAGGACGACCCGCCCCCCACGGAGACGGCCAGCTCGGCTCGCCTTCTTTGGACATTTTCCACAGCACGAAGTCCATCGGGTTGCGCTTCACATCAACCACATCAACGCGTGCGCCCGCCTGCAGCTGATCCAGATCCTGGCGTGACAGCTGACCATAGTTCGGGTCAGTCGGCACGTCGAACATCACGTCGCCGTTATCAGCGACATAAGCGTGACCTTTGGCAATCAGCTGTTCAGTGATTTCAATAATCTCAGCGATATGGTGCGTAGCGCGCGGCTCCAGATCCGGACGCAGAATATTCAGCGCGTCGAAATCGCTATGCATTTCCGCGATCATTCTGTCGACCAACGCCACAAAGCTCTCACCGTTTTCATTCGCGCGCTTGATGATTTTGTCATCGATATCAGTAATATTGCGCACATACTTCAGCTTATAGCCGAGGAAGCGCAGATAGCGAGCGACAACGTCGAAAGAAACGAAGGTACGTCCGTGGCCAATATGACAGAGATCGTAAACGGTAATACCACACACGTACATGCCGACTTCCCCGGCATGAATAGGTTTGAATTCCTCTTTTTGGCGCGTCAGTGTATTAAAGATTTTTAACATCGAAGATTCCGTGTAGACGTGTGTGGATAGTAAAGTCTGTATAATACCCATAATTTAGACCGGAAGCAGCACACTTTGCGAGGTGATCGCAGCTTGCGGTTATGCTATAACACACCCCTAACTCTGACCCTTCACGGGGTCGAAGCACCAATCTATCGGAACAGGATGCAAAAATGGTTACTTTCCACACTAATCACGGCGATATCGTAATCAAAACGTTTGATGATAAAGCGCCTGAAACAGTTAAAAACTTCCTGGACTACTGCCGCGAAGGTTTTTACAACAACACCATTTTCCACCGTGTTATTAACGGTTTCATGATCCAGGGCGGCGGTTTCGAACCTGGCATGAAGCAAAAAGCCACGAAAGAAGCGATCAAAAACGAAGCGAACAACGGTCTGAAAAACACCCGTGGTACGCTGGCGATGGCGCGTACTCAGGCTCCGCACTCCGCAACCGCACAGTTCTTCATCAACGTTGCAGACAACGACTTCCTGAACTTCTCCGGCGAAAGCATGCAGGGTTGGGGTTATTGCGTGTTTGCTGAAGTTGTTGAAGGCATGGACGTGGTTGATAAAATCAAAGGCGTTTCCACTGGTCGCAGCGGTATGCACCAGGATGTGCCAAAAGAAGACGTCATCATCGAAAACGTGACCGTTAGCGAGTAATCGTGACGACACTGTTTATTGCAGATCTTCACCTCTGCACAGAAGAACCGGCGATCACCGCCGGTTTTCTGCGTTTTTTAGCCGGTGATGCGCGAAAAGCTGATGCACTGTACATTCTCGGCGACCTGTTTGAAGCCTGGATTGGCGACGACGACCCAACCCCACTGCATCATGAAATAGCCGCGGCGATAAAATCACTGGTTGATTCCGGCGTTCCCTGCTTTTTTATTCACGGCAACCGAGATTTTCTGCTCGGCAAACGTTTTGCCCGTGAAAGCGGCATGAGCTTGCTGCCTGAGAAAAAAGTACTCAACCTGTATGGCCGCAAGGTATTGATCATGCATGGCGACACTTTGTGTACAGACGATGCAGGCTATCAGGCGTTTCGCGCCAAAGTACATCAACCCTGGCTACAGAAGCTGTTCCTCTCCCTACCTCTGTTCGTTCGCCAACGTATCGCCGCGAAAATGCGCGCCAACAGCAAAGCGGCCAACAGCAGCAAGTCACTGGCGATCATGGATGTGAATCCGCAGGCCGTCATCACCGAGATGGAAAAGCATCAGGTCCAGTGGTTAATTCACGGCCACACCCACCGCCCGGCAGTCCACGAACTTACGGCCAATGAGCAACACGCTTTCCGCGTGGTATTAGGCGCATGGCACACCGAAGGGTCGATGATCAAAGTCACGCCAGATGACGTTGAACTGATCGCATTTCCGTTTTAATTCCGCAGATATCCAGTTCCTCTTTACACAAAACTCGTTGAGATGCAGCCAGCTACAGAGGCTGCCTGAAGGGTGAAGTGTAAAGCGCGCAATCGTTTTCCTTGACGGCGAATTATGCTATTCTCTGTGGCCTCAAAAGTCGAGTGTAGTGCATCACAGGAGTTTTCAGACGCATGTCTTCCCGCAATAACCCGGCGCGTGTCGCCATCGTGATGGGGTCCAAAAGCGACTGGGCTACCATGCAGTTCGCCGCCGAAATCTTCGAAATTCTGAACGTGCCGCATCATGTTGAAGTCGTCTCCGCCCACCGCACCCCTGACAAGCTGTTTAGCTTCGCCGAAAGCGCAGAAGAGAACGGCTATCAGGTGATCATTGCCGGTGCTGGTGGCGCTGCACATCTGCCGGGCATGATTGCGGCGAAAACGCTGGTGCCTGTTTTAGGCGTCCCGGTGCAAAGCGCGGCGCTGAGCGGCGTAGATAGCCTTTACTCCATCGTACAGATGCCGCGCGGTATTCCGGTCGGAACGCTGGCTATCGGCAAAGCGGGCGCGGCAAATGCGGCCCTGCTGGCAGCACAAATTCTGGCAACACACGACAAAGCATTACACCAGCGTCTGAACGACTGGCGCAAAGCACAAACCGACGAGGTGCTGGAGAATCCGGACCCGCGAGGTGCGGCATGAAGCAGGTCTGCGTACTCGGTAACGGTCAGCTAGGGCGCATGCTGCGCCAGGCCGGTGAGCCGCTGGGCATTGCGGTCTGGCCCGTCGGGCTGGATGCCGAACCAGCAGCGGTCCCTTTTCAGCAAAGCGTGATCACCGCTGAGATTGAGCGCTGGCCGGAAACGGCGCTCACCCGCGAGCTCGCGCGCCACCCGGCGTTTGTCAACCGCGACGTTTTCCCGATTATTGCCGACCGTCTGACGCAAAAGCAGCTTTTTGACAAGCTCGGCCTGGCAACTGCGCCGTGGCAGTTGCTGGCGGATAAAAGCGAATGGCCTGCAGTATTCGACAAACTCGGTGAGCTGGCGATCGTGAAACGTCGCGTCGGCGGCTACGACGGTCGTGGGCAGTGGCGTTTACACGCAAATGAAAGCGAACAACTGCCGGACGACTGCTACGGCGAATGCATCGTTGAGCAGGGAATCAACTTCTCTGGTGAAGTCTCATTGGTTGGCGCTCGTGCGCACGACGGTAGCACCGTCTTCTATCCGCTGACCCATAACCTGCACCAGGACGGCATTCTGCGCACCAGCGTGGTCTTCCCGCAGGCTAACGACAAACAGCAGAAACAGGCCGAAGCGATGCTCTCAGCCATCATGCAGGAGCTGGGCTATGTCGGCGTGATGGCGATGGAATGTTTCATCACCCCGGAAGGTCTGCTGATTAACGAACTGGCTCCACGCGTGCACAACAGCGGGCACTGGACGCAAAACGGTGCCAGCATCAGCCAGTTTGAGCTGCACCTGCGCGCCATTACCAACCTGCCGTTACCCACGCCGGTAGTGAACACTCCTTCGGTGATGGTAAATCTGATTGGTAGCGACCTGAACTACGACTGGCTGAAACTGCCGCTGGTGCATCTGCATTGGTATGACAAAGAGGTGCGTGAAGGGCGTAAGGTGGGACACCTGAACCTGAGCGACAGCGATACCGCGCGTCTTAGTGCGACGCTGGAAGCGCTTATCCCCCTGCTGCCGCCGGAATATGCCAGCGGTATTATCTGGGCGCAGTCAACGCTGAAATAAGCCATTAATGCCGGGGATTTGATTTTATCCTTCCCCGGCCCCTCCTCTGGCGCGTAAAATCCCCTCCATTGCTGTTTTTGTATTTTCAGGATCACACATGAACGATGGAACGGACTATCGCGCAATTTTGCTCGCTGGTACGCCTATAATCGATGTACGCGCCCCCGTCGAATTTCTGCAAGGCGCAATGCCGGGCGCAATCAACCTTCCCCTAATGAACGATGACGAACGTGCCGCCGTGGGTACCTGTTATAAACGTCAGGGACCCGAGGCAGCCCTCACGCTCGGCCATCAACTGGTCTGCGGCGAGACTCGCCAACAACGTATGAAGGCCTGGCTGGATGCCTGTCGTCAAAATCCTGCGGGTTATTTATGCTGCGCGCGCGGCGGTCAGCGTTCGCACATTGTGCAGCAGTGGCTACACGAGTCCGGGATTGACTACCCGCTGATACACGGCGGCTACAAAGCCCTGCGTCAGGCGGCGATTCAGCTGACGGAAGAATTAGTGCAAAAGCCGATCGTCTTAATTGGCGGCTGTACCGGGAACGGTAAAACGCAGCTGGTGCAACAGCAGCCGAACGGCGTGGATCTCGAAGGTCTGGCGCACCATCGCGGTTCCTCGTTTGGTCGCACCGTTGAACCGCAGTTGAGTCAGGCGAGTTTTGAAAACCTGCTGGCGGTCGAAATGCTCAGAACCGACAGCCGTCAGGATCTGCGTCTGTGGGTACTGGAAGATGAAGGCCGCATGATCGGGGCTAATCATCTGCCTGAGTGCCTGCGTGAACGCATGACCCAGGCATCTATTGCAGTGGTGGACGATCCTTTTGAGCGTCGTCTGGAGCGACTGCGTGAAGAGTATTTCGTGCGGATGCACCACGATTTTACCCATGCTTATGGCGAGAGTCAGGGCTGGCAGGAGTATAGCGAGTATCTGCACCACGGCCTGTTTGCTATTCGCCGCCGTCTGGGTTTACAACGTTTTGCCGAGCTGACCGCCCTGCTCGACGTGGCTCTGCGCGAACAGCAAGCGACGGGCAGTACCGACGCCCATATGGGCTGGCTGGTACCGTTGCTCAACGAGTATTACGACCCGATGTATCGTTATCAACTGGAAAAGAAAGCCGCGAAAGTCGTCTTTCGCGGCACATGGCAGGACGCTGCCGACTGGCTTAACGCACAGTGATCAGTGTCTGTCGCGCTTATCCGCGCGTTTCGCCAGCCAGTCGCCCAGCACCTGAACGACCTGCACCAGAATAATCAGCGCCACCACGGTGACGATCATGACCTGGGTTTCATAGCGGTAATAACCAAAGCGAATCGCCAGGTCGCCTACCCCACCGCCGCCAACGATTCCAGCCATCGCGGAGTAACCGATCAGACTCACCAGCGTTATCGTCAACCCACGCAGCAGACCCGCGCTCGCTTCAGGTAACAGAACGGTGCAGATGATACGCATCGGGCTGGCGCCAAAGGCTTCCGCCGCTTCAATAATGCCTTTATCGACTTCACGCAGTGCGCTGTCGACCAGACGGGCATAAAAAGCGATTGCCGCCACCGAGAGCGGGACCGAGGCCGCAATCGGCCCAATGGTATTTCCGAGTAAAAACTGGGTGAGCGGCAGCAGCAGCACCAGCAGGATCACAAACGGCACCGAACGGATGATATTCACCAGCACGGAGCTGAGCAGATACACAAAACGGTTTTGCCAGAATAAATGCCGGTCGGTGACGAAAATAAGAAAACCGAGCGGCAGACCGCCAATAATCGCCAGCACCGTAGAGATGCTTAGCATCTGAAAGGTTTCATTAAACGCCAGCGTCAAATCAGGCAATAAATCATCCACGAATCACCTCCACCTGTGCCGTGCGTTGACGAATATGCTCCACGGCGACATCCACCGCAGAAGGGTTATGCGGCGCGGTCAGTTGCACCACCAGAATCCCCAGCGCACGCTCGCCGATATATTCAATTTTGCCGTGCAGAATGTTCACCGCCACACCAAATTTAACCGCGACTTCTGACAACACCGGCTGTTCCGCCGAATCGCCGATGAACAGAATTTTCAGCAACTGGCCAGGCAAATGCTGGCGCAAGCGTTCGGGTAGCGTCAGATTGAGGGTATGCGACACCAGTTGCTGCGTGAAAGCGTGCTGCGGGTGAGCAAAAACCTCAAACACCTCACCGGACTCCACCACCTTGCCGCCGGACATCACCGCCACACGATCGCAAATCGATTTGATCACGTTCATCTCGTGAGTGATCAGCACGATCGTGATCCCCAGCTGTTGGTTGATCTGCTTAAGCAATGCCAGAATAGTGGCCGACGTTTCCAGATCCAGCGCAGAGGTCGGTTCATCACACAGCAGCACATCCGGGTGATTGGCAATCGCACGGGCAATACCAACGCGCTGCTTTTGCCCGCCGCTGAGCTGCACAGGAAAGCGGTTCGCCTTGTCAGACAGCCCCACCAGCGTCAGGATTTCGCTGACGCGTGGGCCAATTTTACTGCGCTCCCATCCGGCAGCTTTCAGGCTGAAAGCGACGTTTTGCGCCACGGTACGGGTATGCATCAGATTAAAATGCTGAAAAATCATCCCAATACGCTGACGGGCTTTACGTAGTTGCGCCCCTTCCAGCGCGGAAATTTCTACGCCGTTAACCTTTACGCTTCCCAGGCTTGGTCGCGTTAAGGCGTTCAGGGTGCGCAGCAGCGTACTTTTCCCCGCGCCGCTGGTCCCGACAATGCCAAATATCTCGCCTGCGCCTATGCGCAAGCTGACGTCATCAACCGCCCGGGTTGATGGTCCACGGCCTGCGCTAAAATCCACGCAAACCTTTTCTATCTCAATCATAGCCACCTCAGAAATGCGAAAAGGGCAGTCGCCGCTGCCCCTGTTAACCTTGTGCGCAGCGATTATTGGGCTGCCGACATCCATTCCGGTTTCTGGAAGGCGCTGTAAATATTTTGCGGATCGTCGATCACCGCGCGATAAGCCGGAGATTTCACCGCCGCCACAATATCTTTCGCGAACGGTTTATCTGCATCTTCACTGCGTACCGCTATGATATTTTTCAGATTTTCGTCAAGATGCTCTTGCTTGATGGCACTGGCGAGATCCAGTTTTGCCGCCACAGCAAAGTTACCGTTGACCAGCGCGCCGGTCACACCGTCCAGGGTACGCGGCAGTTGTGCCGCTTCCAGCGGTTTAAACACCAGCCCTTTCGGGTTGCTGGCGATATCGCGCTCAGAGGCTTTAGTCGGATCGATAGTGTCTTTGATGGTAATAAGGCCAATAGACTGCAGGAAACGCAGACCGCGAGCCAGATTGGTTGGATCATTGGAAAGCGTGATCACATCCCCTTTTTTTAACTCATCCAGGCTTTTGATTTTATGTGAGTAAAAACCCATCCCGGCCGTCGGGACCACAATCAGCTTGCTCAGCTTCAGTCCTTTATCAGCGGTGAATTTGTCAAAGTAGAGCGAGTGCTGGAACAAGTTGGCATCAATACTGCCGTTGGAAAGCGCCATGTTCGGCTGCACGTAGTCGCTGAATTCGCGCACCACTACCTTATAGCCTTTCTCTTTCAGCGTAGGGGCAATGGCCTGTTTCACCATATCGCCGTACGGACCAGGTGCGACGCCAAACACGATGGTATGCGGGTCACTGTTCGCATGAGCAAGTTGTAATCCACAGGCCAGTAACAGCGCTCCGGTCGCGACGCGTAAACTCTGACGCAATCCCATAATTTCTCCATTTTAACGTTGTGGTGTCATGTCTCACGCCGTTCTTGCGGCGTTGTTCTTGTTGGCCTGTTAACAGGCTGATTGTTAACATGACACAGATCACAACCTGCTGTCCTTGAAATTATTTCATGATGTTGCGGGATATGTCGTTGAATGTACGTTGAAGGTACTAATGTGTTTTTCAGCAAAGGATAGTAAAAAACCGGATAACCTTCTGGTTACCCGGTTTTGGCAGGGAAATTGACTTAGAAGTCGTAACGCAGACGAACCAGGTTCATATCACCCAGATTGTCGGTGCTGGAGGTGAAGACGTGTTCGTAATCCACACGGAAACCGTAGTCCAGCTGGAAGCTGATACCCACACCATTGTCGGTACGCAGGTAGTTACGACCATTCACGTATTCAATACGGTCGCCCATAACGTAGGGTTGAACGGATTTCAGCGCATACTGACCAACCGGGAAGGTGTAACCCGCGAAGTATTCCAGACCCCAGGCATCACCGGCAAAGTAATCGTTAACAGAGACTTTTTTGGTGGTCATGAAGTTTTGATACCAACCGCCGCCCATCGAGAAGGTCCAGTTGTCCGGTTTCCAGCTCAGCGCGGTACCGACGATGTTTTGATCGTAGGTTTTGCTGGTGTCGCCACGCATTTCCGCGCGGGTGTAGTTCCACGCCGTACCCCAGGTCAGGTCATCGGTGATGTGATAATCCACACCCAGCGAGCCACCGCCTTTACGCTTGTAGCGCAGACCGTTGTTCGGGTTGTAATCATCACTGAACAGATAAGACGCGTAGAGATCAACATCGCCAACCGTTTTCTTATACTTCAGTGATTTACGCGTACGATAGGAACCGTCATAGTCGCCATTGATACCGTTACCTGGTGCCTGACCGATCATGTCGTAGTCCCAGATATCCGTTTTCGCACCAACCACATCATAGTAAATGCTGTTCTGTTGACCGAAGGTCAGCGTACCCCAGGTCGCGCTCTTCAGACCGGTGTACAACATACGACGCGTGGTATCGTTGGCGCCGTTAGCATAGTGATTATCCCAGTTGAACATTGCCGGGAAGTTAACGCCCAGCTCGTAATAACTCACCCAGCTGATGTCATCAAACAGATAGTAATCAGCGGCGAAGCGGAAACGCGTCCCGCCGTCGAAACCATTACGTTTGTAGCCATTCTTACCATCATCACCGGCCATATTCTGGAACTGCGGACGAATACTCCCGCCAATGGTGAAGTTAAGACGGCTCAGCGGGTTGCCCGCCTGTGGATCTTGTTTCAGGACCGTGATTTCCGCCTGGGAGGCGAACGTCGTTAATGCCACTGCTGCGCCGATCGATACCGCCAGCGCCGTTTTTTTTATAGTCATTATTTGTACCTTGATAGATAGCCTGCCAATTATTCAGCATACAAATATTAACGTTTATTAATACACTCGTGTTGTCGGGTTTTTATTGTTCTGTGCTGTTAAATATCAATGAGTTATCAATTTGTGCTACATAGATAAAAAACGCACCGATTTAAAAAACCGGTGCGTAATCATCACGAATATGAATTAACTACTGAATTGACGGAACAGCGCTTTGCCTTTTAGCAGACGTGAACCGAGCCATCCGCCGCATAACGAGAGCAACAATGCCCCACAAAGCGGCAACACGACCCACAGTCGCCAGTCTGGCTCCCACGGAAAATCAAACACTCGGGTTTGCAGCACCGCCAGTGCGGTTTCCGCGCCGATGGCAGCCACCAGTCCGGCGACCATCCCGAGCATGGCGAACTCGCACCATAGCGTGGTACGCAGCAGCTTCTTACCCGCGCCCAGCGTGCGCCAGACCACCAGTTCCTGATGACGCTGACGCATTCCGACCTGGACCTGCGCCAATAGCAGCAACATACCGCAAGCGGTAACCAGCACCACCATCACCTCCAGTGCCCGGCTCACCTGCTCCAGCACCTGGCTCACCTGTTTGAGGATTGCGCCAATATCCAGCAGGCTGATAGTCGGGAATTCGCGGTTAAGCTGCGTCAGCATGCCGTTGCCGTTCTCCCAGCGAAAGCTGGTTAACCAGCTTTGCGGCTGAGCGTCCAGCGCGCCGGAGGGAAAGATAAAGAAGAAGTTGGGGCGCAGGCTTTCCCAGTCCACTTTGCGCAGACTGCTGACCGTGGCGCTGAAATCCTGGGTATCGCCCATAAAGGTCACCCGATCGCCAAGCTTGACGTTCAGCCGTTTCGCCAGCCCCTCTTCCATCGAGACTTCGCCCGCTTTTGGCGGCCAGCTTCCGGCAACGATCGGGTTATGATCCGGTCGGGTATCCTGCCAGGTCAGATTAAGCTCACGGTTCAGCGCCTCATCGTGATTGCCTTCGGTCGGCTTCTCATTTATAGCCGTCAGACGCGCCCGCACAATCGGATAGAACGATTCCGGGATCACCTGATGCTCAGCCAGGAAAGCCTTGAGTGGAACCACCTGTTCGGTGGCAATGTTGATGAGAAAATAGTTCGGGCTTTCCGGCGGCATTTGCTGCTGCCAGCGGTCGAGCAGGTCGCCACGCAGTACCAGCAGCAGCGCCAGCAACATAAAGGAAAGCGAAAATGCCGACAGCTGACTGAGCGTTGACCACGGCTGGCGCAACAGCCGACTGACCGCTAAACGCAGCGGCAGCGAGGTGAGCGTCAGGCCACGCAGCACGTTGAGCAGCATCCAGCCGAGCACCCCGCACAAAAGCGCCAGCACTACCGCTCCGGCCAGCACGGCCCACAGCAGCGGACTTCCGCCCATCAGTCCGGCGAGCAGGGCAATCACGACTATCAATACCACCGGCAAATAAAACTTCAGCGGCCAGATGTTTGCCACCACGTCACGGCGCAGTACCCGCACTGGCTGAGTCGCCAGCAGCAAACGGTAAGGGCGTAACCCCACCAGCAGAGAAATGACCGTCATGGTGCCTAATGCCCATAGCCACGGCCAGGGACTGGCAGGCGGCAGTTCGCCGGGCAGTACCGGCTTAAGTAATACCACCAGCACGCGTTCAAACAACAGCCCGAATAACCCTCCGGTC
Source organism: Citrobacter braakii (assembly GCF_002075345.1). Classification (GTDB taxonomy): domain Bacteria; phylum Pseudomonadota; class Gammaproteobacteria; order Enterobacterales; family Enterobacteriaceae; genus Citrobacter; species Citrobacter braakii. The sequence continues at coordinate 118,714 of NZ_NAEW01000003.1, read as the reverse complement.
ACGCCAGACAGCGCCAGCACCATCAGCCATTGACCAACAATCAGCCTGCGCAACTGTGCTCTGCCCGCGCCAAGGGTTTTCAGAATAGCCACCAGATCGTAACGACTGCGGCAGTAATGGCTCATCGCCACGGCAACCGCAGCGACCGCCAGCAGCAGGGTTAGCAGCGCCGACAGCAGCAGGAACTGTTGCGAACGCTCCAGTGATTTCCCCAGCGCCCCTTCATCCTGCTCCAGCCCATACCAGCGCTGTTCAGGCTTTAACTGCGGGAGCAGCCATTTTTCATAGGCTTCCAGTTGCTGCGGTGTCCCGCCAAATTTATAGCGCCAGGTCACACGGCTCCCCGGCTGGACCGCCGCCGTTTTTTCGACATCCGCCATGTTCATCATCAGGCGCGGCGCTATCTGGAACGGATTGAAACCGGCGTCCGGCTCCTGCACCACTTCCCCGGCGATGCGCAGCGTGGCATCACCCACGTCGATGGAATCACCGATTTTTAAGTTCAGCAACGCCATCAGACGCGGAGCCAGCAGTACCGAGCCTGGCTGAGGTTTCAGTCCCGGCGGATTGGTTTGCAACGTGCCATACATCGGATACACATCATCCACCGCTTTGACGTTCGCCAACTGCGGCGTATCCCGGGCAAAGGTCATAGTGGCAAAGGTCAGCTGTTCGCCCACTTTCAGGCCACGCTGTCGCGCCTCGTCAATCCACGCTTTCGGCACGGTACGCGAACTTTGCAGCGACCGATCTCCCGCCATAAACTCACGGCTTTGCTGGCTCAGCCCCTTTTCCATACGATCGCTGATATTGCCCAGCGCCAGCACGCAGGCCACGGCCAGGCTCAGCGCCAGCCAGACAATCAGTAATGAAGGCGAGCGCCATTCGCGCCAGAACCAGCGTGCAATCATGCCTCCTCCTGCAACTGTCCGTTCACCAGGCGTAAACGCCGATCGCAACGCGCCGCCAGTTGAGAATCATGGGTCACCAGAATCAGGGTGGTGCCATGTTCCCGGTTCAGAGAAAACAGCAGGTCGGCGATTTTGTCTCCGGTCTGGCGGTCCAGATTGCCCGTCGGTTCATCGGCAAACAGCACGTCAGGACGACCGTTAAACGCCCGCGCCAGCGCCACGCGCTGCTGCTCCCCACCGGAAAGCTGGGCCGGAAGATGATCAAGACGTTTTCCCAGCCCCAGTTGCTCCAGCAACGTTTTTGCCCCGTCGCGACTTTTTCCGCTGTTTTCGCCGCGCAACAACGCGGGCAACTCGACGTTTTCCAGCGCGTTAAGGGTCGGAATTAACATGAATGACTGGAAGACAAAACCCACGTGTCGCGCCCGCAGCTGTGCCCGGGCTTCTTCATCCATGGTGTGCAGCGCCTGCCCCACCAGGCTGACTTCACCGCTGGTGCCATCGTCCAGCCCGGCGAGGATCGCCAGCAGTGTGGATTTTCCTGAACCCGACTCGCCAATCAGCGCAATGGTCTCGGCGCGTTTGACAACCAGTTCAACTCCGGTAAGGATGGATAGCTCATGATCACCCTGACCGACGGATTTCTTAAGATGATGAACTTCAACAATGTTTTCCGCTGGCATTGGCCTTTCCTGTTCCTGGTCCTGTTAACTTTCCGCGCCGCCGCAGCGGACACGTTATTAATTCTGGGTGACAGCCTGAGCGCCGGATACCGTATGTCCGCCAGCGCCGCGTGGCCTGCGCTACTTAATGATAAATGGCAAACCAAAACGCCGGTGGTGAATGCCAGTATTAGCGGCGACACCTCGCAGCAGGGTCTGGCCCGTCTGCCTGCATTACTGAAGCAGCACCAGCCGCGCTGGGTGCTGGTCGAACTTGGCGGCAACGACGGTCTGCGCGGTTTTGCGCCTGCGCAAACCGAACAAACCCTGCGCACGATTCTGCAGGATGTGAAAGCAGCAAATGCCGAACCGCTGCTGATGCAAATTCGTCTGCCGGCAAACTACGGTCGCCGTTATAATGAAAGCTTTAGCGCGATTTATCCAAAACTCGCCAAAGAGTTTGATATACCTCTGCTGCCCTTTTTTATGGAAGAGGTTTATCTGAAACCCCAGTGGATGCAGGATGATGGTATTCATCCTAACCGTGACGCCCAGCCGTTTATTGCCGACTGGATGGCGCAACATCTCACTCCTCTAGTAAATCACGACTCGTAAAACAACGGAGATCCTGACAGGTAAAGTTATGCAAAAATCGGTCTTAATAACAGGATGTTCCAGCGGAATCGGTCTGGAAAGCGCGCTTGAGCTAAAGCGCCAGGGTTTTCAAATTCTGGCGGGCTGTCGCAAACCTGACGATGTGGCGCGTATGAACAGCATGGGATTCACCGGCATATTGCTGGATCTGGATTCACCCGAGAGCGTAGATCGCGCGGCTGATGAGGTGATCGCCCTGACCGATAATCGTTTGTATGGGATCTTTAACAACGCCGGATACGGCGTCTATGGCCCACTGCCCACCATCAGCCGCGAGCAGATGGAACAGCAGTTTTCCGCCAACTTCTTTGGCGCACATCAGCTTACCATGCGCCTGTTACCCGCCATGCTACCCCACGGCGAAGGACGAATTGTGATGACCTCGTCGGTAATGGGATTGATCTCAACGCCGGGGCGCGGGGCCTATGCCGCCAGCAAATATGCGCTGGAAGCCTGGTCCGACGCGCTGCGTATGGAGCTGCGCCACAGCGGGATTAAGGTCAGCCTGATTGAGCCTGGCCCTATTCGCACCCGCTTTACCGAAAACGTCAACCAGACCCAGAGCGATGCTCCCGTGGAAAACCCCGGAATTGCCGCGCGTTTTACGCTGGAGCCACAAGCGGTTGTCGCCAAAGTGCGTCATGCGTTTGAGAGCGACAAACCAAAGCTGCGTTATCCGGTTACGCTGGTGACCTGGGCAGTTATGCTACTGAAGCGCCTGTTGCCAGGCCGCATAATGGACAAAATTTTACACGGTTGAGTTGAAGCACGCGCGTCAGCCCCCATGTAACAAGAAATCGACAAAAGAGAGTAACTCCATGTCCACACAGAATATTGTTAACATTAACGAATCGAACCTCCAGCAGACCCTTGAACAGTCGATGACCACGCCGGTCCTGTTCTATTTTTGGTCTGAGCGCAGCCAGCATTGTCTGCAATTAACGCCGGTACTGGAGAGCCTTGTTGCTCAGTACAACGGTCAGTTTATTCTCGCCAAGTTAGACTGCGACGCCGAGCAGATGATCGCCTCCCAGTTTGGTCTGCGCGCGATCCCCACGGTTTATCTGTTCCAGAACGGTCAGCCGGTAGATGGATTCCAGGGCCCGCAGCCGGAAGAAGTTATTCGCGCGCTGCTGGAGAAAGTGTTACCTAGCGAAGAAGAGTTGAAAGCGCGCCAGGCGATCGAGTTCATCGAAGCCGGCAATCACGCTGATGCGCTGCCGCTGCTGAAAGAAGCCTGGCAGATCTCCAACCAGAGCAGCGAAATTGGTCTGCTGTTGGCGGAAACGCAAATCGCCCTGAACCGTTCTGACGAAGCCGAAGCGGTGCTGAAAACTATCCCGTTGCAGGATCAGGACACCCGTTATCAGGGGCTGGTGGCACAGATCGAACTGCTGAAGCAGGCGGCTGATACACCTGAAATCCAACAGTTGCAGCAGCAGGTCGCCAGCAATCCACAGGATGCGGCGCTGGCAACTCAACTGGCCATTCAGTTACACCAGGTCGGACGTAACGAGGAATCGCTGGAATTGCTGTTCAGTCACCTGAAGAAAGATCTCACTGCAGCCGACGGTCAGGCGCGTAAAACCTTCCAGGAGATCCTTGCCGCACTGGGCACCGGCGATGCGCTGGCCTCGAAATACCGCCGCCAGCTGTACGCGCTGTTGTACTAATCCGCTGCATTTGCCTGATGGCGCTTGCGCTAATCGGGCCTACAATCTCCCCGTAGGCCCGCGCCATCCGGTACTCCATTAGGTTTTTTTCAAATGCGTCACCACCAGTTGGTGACGTGAATTATAGAACTTCCGATAGGTCAGGTAGCAGGCGATAATGGTTGACAGACTGGCGGTCGAAAGCAGCATAAACGTCACCATAATCTGATACTTAATCGCTTTTACCGGATCAATACCTGCAAAGATCAACCCGGACATCATCCCCGGTAAACTCACCAGTCCCACGGTCTTCGCTGAATCGATCGTCGGGATAAGCGAAGCGCGAATACTGTCGCGAATCAGCGGCGCGGAGGCCACTTTCGGCGTCGCACCGAGGCTGAGTTTTTCCTGAATTTGCTGCTGTTCGCTGTTAAACCGCTGCCCCAGATTGTTGTAACACAGCCCTACCGCAACCATCGCGTTGCCTGCAATCATGCCGGAAATTGGGATCACCTGCATTGGGGTAAACTCGATAGAGCCTGACAGAACCAGCACCGCCAGCGTTAACCCCGCCCCCGCCGTGATGGCGATAAATGACGAGAGAAAAGCTTTATCAATATATTTACTGCGCTTTTGCGCGTTATAGGCCGCGTTGAAACAGATAAACAGCACCATCAATAAGGTTAGAATGCTGTGGTTAACGCCGAAAATATATTTCAGCACATAGCCAACGATAATAAGCTGAACCACCGCCCGGCAAACGCTCCAGAGAATATCTTTTTCCAGCGCCAGTTTTTCTTTGTTGCTGATCAGTATCGCGACCACCACCAGCATCATCGCTAACGCCAGTGATTCATTGGTAATATTATGCTCGTTCATTGCTTACTTCCTGCATTTCCCCGGCGTGCGGTTGAAGGGTTATGACATTATCCGCATGATTAATTTCATCTTTGTCGTGCGTCACCCACAGCACAGCAATATTCTTATCGCGAACATAGTGGTGAATTAATTCGTTCACATTCCGTTTATTGGCTTCATCCAGCGCGCTGGTAATTTCATCAAGCAGCAGGATTTTTGGCAGAAACTGTAAATTACGAATTAATGAGACGCGTTGCTTTTCGCCGCCAGACAGCTCATTGATATTTTTTTTGAGGATCGTTTCGGGTAGCTCAAAACGGGCCAGATCGGCAAGAAACACATCCGGATCCGGACGTTTATCGCGGATTTGCCAGGGGAAAATGAGGTTGTCGTAAACGGTGTCACCAAACAACGCGGGCGTTTGCGCACAATAAGAGACCTGCTGGCGATATGTTTCAGGCTTAAGAGTGTTTATCTCCTTGCCCTCAAAGAGAATTTCACCGGCAGTCGGGCTAATTAATGACGCCACTATCTTGAGTAACGTACTTTTACCGCAACCAGACTGGCCGGTAATCAGCTTAAATTCTCCGGCCCGGAGATTAAAACAGATGTTATTGAGAACCTGCGTCGCCCCTGCCTGCCATGCGACATTTTTTAACTGAAGCAGAATGCTGCTTTCTTCCATTACCAATCCCTTTTTTACCTCTTTCGTGCAGACAGTCTATCCCTGTAATTTATTATAGGGGAGCCCACCTTGATAAATCGGGTATAATTTGACTAATGAGGCAGTAAAGGACAACACAACAGGAGGTTTCATCAATGCTCATTTTTATTCCTATTCTCATTTTTGTCGCGCTGGTCATCGTCGGTGCTGGCGTCAAAATCGTCCCGCAGGGATATCAGTGGACGGTCGAGCGTTTTGGCCGTTACACCAAAACCCTGCAACCGGGTTTAAACCTTGTTGTACCGTTCATGGACCGCATCGGTCGTAAGATCAACATGATGGAACAGGTGCTTGATATCCCCTCTCAGGAAGTCATCTCCAAAGACAACGCCAACGTCGCGATCGATGCCGTCTGCTTTATTCAGGTGATCGACGCGCCAAAAGCGGCTTATGAGGTCAGCAACCTGGAACTGGCGATCATCAACCTGACCATGACCAACATTCGTACCGTTCTCGGCTCGATGGAACTCGATGAAATGCTCTCCCAGCGTGACAACATCAACACGCGCCTGCTGCATATCGTTGATGAGGCCACTAATCCCTGGGGCATTAAAATCACCCGTATTGAAATCCGCGATGTGCGTCCCCCAGCAGAACTTATCGACGCCATGAACGCGCAGATGAAAGCCGAACGTACCAAGCGCGCCTATATTCTTGAAGCGGAAGGGATCCGTCAGGCAGAAATCGTCAAGGCCGAAGGTGAGAAACAGTCGAAAATCCTCAAAGCGGAAGGTGAACGCCAGTCGGCATTTTTACAGGCTGAAGCGCGTGAACGTTCCGCAGAAGCCGAGGCCCGCGCGACGCAGATGGTTTCGGAGGCCATTGCCGCCGGGGATATTCAGGCCGTGAACTACTTCGTGGCGCAGAAATACACCGAAGCGCTGCAGCACATCGGTTCGTCGAATAACAGCAAAGTGGTGATGATGCCGCTGGATGCCAGCAGCCTGATGGGGTCTATTGCCGGGATCGCCGAACTGGTGAAAGACAGCGCCAGCGAACGGAAAAAATCATGATAGCGATGATTCTGGTGCACCCGCACATCTTCTGGCTCAGCCTCGGCGGTCTGCTACTCGCCGCCGAGATGCTGGGCGGTAACGGCTATCTGCTGTGGAGCGGCGTGGCGGCGGTGATTACCGGCCTGGTGGTGTGGCTTATCCCGCTTGACTGGGCGTGGCAGGGGGCGATGTTCGCCGTACTCACCCTGCTGGCGGCCTGGCTGTGGTGGAAGTGGCTGGCAAGGCGTGTACAAGATCAGAAACCCGCCGACAGCCATCTTAACCAGCGCGGGCAGCAGTTGGTTGGCCGTCGATTTATTCTGGAAACCGCCCTGGTCAATGGCCGCGGACACATGCGCGTCGGCGACAGCTCATGGCCCGTCAGCGCCCGCGACGATTTGAGCGCCGGAACGCAGGTTGAAGTTATTGCCGTTGAGGGAATTACCCTGATTATTACAGCGGTATCACACTAAAAAGACAGGAAATAAGACTATGGTCAGGAAGACACCCCTTGCCTTTGCCCTTTGCTCATTATTGGTCGCCGCCCCGCAGGTATTCGCCTCTTTCGATATGGAAGACTGCAAATGGAGCGACGACAGCTGCCTGCTGAAAGGCACGCCCACCTTCAACCCGGAAAACGACAGCCGCGATAACCTGCTGCGGCTGCTGAGCCAGGAGAAATCATTTGCTCTGCCGGTGCAGTCGATGCCGGCGGACATCACCCGCTCCCGCGATTTCTATTTTGCGTATCATCCGCAGTGGGATGACATTGCCCCGCAGCCAGCCGCAGCGCAGGTATCTGCCGAAGACAGCCCCCTGTCCCGACAGATAGCCGAACTGAACATTAGCGCAGACGAAATAAACGTCAACGACGCTGAGCTTGAGAACCGTCATGTTTCGAATAATACCGCGAGCGTCAGCGCATTTTTTGCCGCACTGCTGGCCGACTCAACGTTAACGGCAAATCAGCGTCAGGCCCTGGCCCAGGCGCGCACAGGACTGTTATCCGGGGCAACCCGCGAGCAGATTGAGTCATCGCTTGCCACTCTCCCGGCAGATTCTCCAGCTCAGTCCTACAAAAGCTATCTGGCAGCGGCCGCCAGTTTTTATGCCGGTGATTATGCCAGCGCCGAACAGGATTTCGCTCAGCTAGCCAAAAGCGATCGTCCGTGGCTGGCTGAGACCGCGCAATACATGCTGATACGTGCGGCGTTGAACAAAAGCAGCCAGAACAGCGTGGGCGAGTACGGCGATTTTGATATCACAAAAATTAACCGCGAGGACGCTTCTCAGGCTCAGACGCTGGCGCAAGCCTATCTGCAACACTACCCGCAAGGCCTGTACGCCGCTTCCTCGCACGGTATGCTGCGTCGTATCAACTGGTATTTACAGGCGTGGCCGCAATTGGCGGGGTTGTATGAGCAGACGCTCCAGCAGTCGGCTGACGCACAGCAACTGCGTGAGATCGTCATCGAATACGATAATGTCTACGGCATGGCGTTCTACGAACAGTCCGTGGTGGAGGCTTTCCCCGATGCGCCGCTTGTCAGCTATATCGAACTGCTGCGCGCATTGCGCCTGAATAACAACAACAAACCAACGCTGACGCAGGCCCAGCTTGACGCCAGCAAACCGGTGTTTGAGCAGAGCCAAAAACTGCCGCTATGGCGCGATCTGCAGCTGAATCTGTGGCTGGCAACGGGCAACTACGCGGCGATTATTTCGGCAGTTACCCCAGCGCAGAAACTTCCGGCCCACGATACGCTGGCCTTCAGCGAACAGGTGCTGTACGGCGAAGCGCTGATGGGCCAGCAGAAATGGACCACGGCACGTGATTTCTGGCAGACATTGCTGAAGCTCAGCCAGGATAACGAACAGCAGCAGTATGTGCAGGCTAAGCTAGCCGCGACGCTGGTTTATAGCGGCGACGTGGCGGCAATTTTCGCCCCGGAAAGCGCAGTAACCAACCTGCGCTTTCGCTCGCAGGTGCTGAAAACCCAGGCCACGCCTGAACTACTGCGCCAGCAAGCCGTCCACGGTCCTAATAACGAAGAGCGTACCATCGCCCTGCATACGCTGCTGGTGCGGGATCTCACTGAGCATCGCTTTGACGACTGGCTGAATGACAGAAAACTGGCCAGCGCCATTACGCCGCCGGTCATTGGCGAAGCGTTTGATGACGTTAATCTGAGTATTTTCGACTGGAACGGCGACTCTGCCGAGAGCGGTTATACCTGTCGCAGCCTCAATGAAACGGTAACGGTTCTGAGCAAACAAGCACATGATGCCCACGCCCTGAACTGCTTAGGCGAATTTTTCCGCACTACGCAAACCCACGTTGATTTATGGAAAAACAGTTCCGGCAACGATGTGCTTGAATCAGCAATCTCGCGCAAGAAACCGTTCGGCCAGTTCGACAGGCAAAGCTACTACCAGCAGGTGATCACATCGCCAAAAGCAGAGGTTGAAGATAAGAGCTTTGCGCTGTATCGCGCCATCATGTGCTATGCGCCGTCAGGCTCTAACGAGTGCGGCGGTGAGGAAGTGGATAAACTACAGCGTAAAGGCTGGTTCACCCAACTGAAAACGCAGTATCCGGGAAGTCCGTGGGCGCAAAAACTCAAATACTACTGGTAACTGCGCTGCTACTCGGCCAGGCACAGGCGGCGGAAATCGTCGCCGCCCGTGAACATCCGGCCTTCTGGCTATGGTCCGGAGTGAAGGCCAGTGACGAGCTGAAAAACGCACAAACAGTCTATCTGCATCAGGGCGAAGTCCTGGTTCGTTCAGGTAACGTGGTGTTCCAGCGTCTAGGACTGCCGGTTAATCGCCTGACTTTCCCCTCTATCTGGTTGACCGTGCGCTTTACCACACTCGACGTACCGGAGGAGATCCCGGCGCGCATCATACGCTTGATGCAACGCTGGCAGGCGGCCGGAAATCACGTCATCGGCCTGCAGGTTGATTTTGACGCGGCGACCCATCAGCTTGCCGATTACGCCCACTTTCTGCAGCAGTTACGCCAACGGCTACCGACCGAGTTTGCACTTGGCGTAACCGGACTACTGGATTGGGCAAAAACGGGCGACGTCGCCACGCTGAACGCGCTGGCGGTCGATGAACTGGTGGTCCAGAGCTATCAGGGACGTCACACGGTACCGAATTATCAGGCGTATCTGCCCGCCCTCAGTCGTCTGCGCATTCCATTTAAGCTGGGGCTGGTACAAAACGGTAGCCGGGACCCGCAGGCTGAAGCGCAGCTTGAGAAATCACCGTGGTACCGCGGCACTGTGGTGTTTATGCTTAATCCGCCACCCCGTTAAGCCTTCGCTTTATGGTGGCAGCAGCCGGAGAGATTATCAATAATCGGGCATTCAGCGCTGTCATCGCCAGGGCAACTCTCCGCCAGCGCCAACAAATGCAAGCGCATAGCCTGCAGCTCGCTGATATGGCGCTCAATGTCCGCCACCTTTTCTAACGTACGCTTTTTCACATCTGCGCTGTGACGCGCCGGATCGTTAAACAGGTTCACCAACTCGCCGCACTCTTCCAGGTTAAAACCAACCTGTCGTGCCTGTCGTAACAGCGTAAGCTCATTCAGATGCTGTTGGTTGTATGTGCGATAGCCATTTTCGCTACGCAGCGGCGGCGTCACTAACCCCTTTTCTTCATAAAAGCGTATCGCTTTGCTGGTTAAACCGGTTTTTTTCGCAACATCGCTAATATTCACATTTCCCCCGCTGATCTTGTTGGTACTGAGCCACATTATAGCCCACATTGCCGTAATCCTTTACCCAAGAACCCCGCGCATCTTCCACCATCACAGCGATGCACAAATCCTTTTAATTCACATTGTTATATCCGATTCAGATCACATTTCAGCATTTATTGACCACGCAAAATTGACTCAAATCAAAAGATGTATCGGTTCTGCACCTTTCATCTTGAACAAAGGGAAACAATTTTATATACAAACGCGAATGATAATGATGATCATTTACATTCAATAAAGGTTCTCTTATGTTGCCACGGATTAACCAAAGGCCATTTATTCTTTCAGCCCTGACATTATGCATGTCCGGCGCTACTTTTGCAGCGACCTCTCCAACACACGGTTCAACGTCCGACGAAGATACGGTGATCGTTACGGCTAACCGCACAGAAAGTAGTCTCTGGGATAGCCCGGCAACCATTCAGGTTATCGATCGCCAGACGCTACAAAACTCCACCAGCGTTTCTCTTGCTGATGATTTACAAGATATCCCCGGCGTCGAAGTTACCGATAACGCTCTCGCAGGTCGGAAACAAATTCGTATCCGTGGCGAAGCTTCTTCGCGGGTGCTGATTTTGATAGACGGCCAGGTCGTCAGCTACCAACGTGCCGGACAAAACTACGGAGCCGGTTTACTGATTGACGAATCCGCGCTGGAACGTATTGAAGTGGTCAAAGGCCCTTATTCTGTCCTCTATGGTTCGCAGGCAATTGGCGGCGTCGTGAACTTTATTACCAAAAAAGGCGGCGATAAGCCTTTGGGTGGTAGCGTTAAGGCTGTTTATAACTCCGCAACGGCAGGATGGGAAGAGTCAGCGGCAGCCTGGGGAAGCATCGGTAACTTTGACTACCGCATCAATGGCAGCTATTCCGACCAGGGGGATCGCGATACACCTGACGGAAGATTGCCCGACACCAACTTCCGTAATAACGGTCAGGGAGTGTGGCTTGGCTACAACCTCGATCGCCACAAAATTGGGCTCTCACTCGACCGTTATAAGCTATCCACTCAAACCTGGTTTGACGATCCCGAAGGTCAGTTCGACGACTTTAGCGTCAAAATTCCTAAGCTGGAACGCGAGAAAATCGGTCTTTTCTACGACTACGCGGCCGACGGGGATTACCTGAAGAACATCCATTTTGACGCATACACCCAGACAATAGAGCGCAAATTTGAAAACCGGGTCAAAACGACCCAGATTATCCCCAGCCCGATGATTAAAGCGCTGACGGTAAGCAATCAAACCAATACCAACGACAAACAATATACCCAGGGTGTAACGCTGCAGGGCAATATCTCCCTTCCGGCTAACAACACGCTGGTGATTGGCACTCAGTATCAGCATGACAAAATAAAACAGGACACGGACGGCAGTACACGCCAGACCGCGGCTACCGGCTTCTTCGATACGCAAACCCGTACCCTGTCATATAACGAAGCAGAACAAAGCAACACCTCACTGTTCGCGCAAAACGACTGGCGCTTTGCCGATGACTGGACGTGGACCGTGGGCGCACGCCAGTACTGGCTGTCTTCGAAACTCAATCGCAACGATACGCAAACTATCCAAAGCAGCGGCACCACCTGGCAATCCACCGGGGGAAATTCCGTTCACGATGATGAACTGGTGACCTCGACCAGCCTGCGCTATTCCGGCTTTGAAGATCTTGAACTTCGGGCTGCATACGCCCAGGGCTATGTCTTCCCCACGCTTACTCAATTGTTCATGCAGACATCCGCCGGCGGCAGCGTTACCTACGGCAACCCAAACCTGAAGGCGGAACACTCAAATAACTATGAGTTGGGCGCGCGGTATAAAGGGAATATGTGGCTGATTGACGGCGCCATTTATTACTCCGAAGCCAAAGACTATATCGCCAGTCTGGCCTGTTCAGGCCAACCCGTTTGCAACGGCAACACCACCTCTTCCCGCGGCGGCTATTACTACTACGACAACATCGATCGTGCCAAAACCTGGGGCATGGAATTAACCGCAGAATACAACGGCTGGGCGGTTTCCCCCTACCTGAGCGGTAATCTCATTCGCCGTCAATACGAAGGCAACACCATAAAAACCTGGGATACCGGCGAACCCACGCTGACCGGGCGCGTTGGCCTGAAACATACCTGGTTGATGAATGTCGCTAACGTGACGTCCGATGTCTTTATTCGCGCGGCGTCCCGCGCCAAAGATAATACCGGCACCACGGAAATAAACTATCCAGGCTGGGCCACGCTTAACCTCGCATTCAACACCGAGTTTGGTCCGCAGGACCAGTATCAGGTCAACCTCGCGCTCAACAACCTGACCGACAAGCGTTACAGAACCGCGCATGAATCTATCCCAGACGCTGGTTTCAATGCCGCTGTTGGCTTTGCGTGGAATTTCTGACGATGAAAAAACTCATGATTGGCTTACTGAGCCTCGCCTGTGTTTTCAGCGCCCAGTCCGCTGACCGCCTGGTGGTGGCGGGCGGTTCGCTTAGCGAACTGATTTACGCCATGGGCGTCGGCAACCGGGTGGTTGGCGTCGATGAAACCACCTCGTACCCACCTGAAACTGCCGCACTCCCGCATATCGGCTACTGGAAGCAGTTAAGCAGCGAGGGCATTTTATCGCTGCACCCAGACAGCTTTATCACCTGGCAGGATGCAGGCCCTCAAATCGTTTTGGATCAACTCCGGGCGCAGAAAGTTAACGTCGTTACATTGCCGCGCGTACCGGCCACCGTCGAGCAGATGTACGCCAACATTCGGGAGCTGGCTCAAACGCTGCGCATTCCTGAACAAGGTGAAGCGCTGGTCAATCGCCTGCATCAACGTCTGGATCGTGTTCAGCACAGCGTGGCGGCGAAAAATGCGCCGGTCAAAGCCATGTTCATTCTCTCCGCTGGCGGCAGCGCGCCGCAGGTCGCCGGCAAGGGCAGCGTTGCCGATGCCATTATGACCCTTGCAGGTGCACAAAATGTCGCCACCCACGCGCAGTATAAAAGTTACAGCGCGGAGTCGCTGATCGCCGCCAACCCGGAGGTGATCGTGGTGACGTCGCAAATGGTGGATGGCGATCTGGCTCGTCTGAACGCGATTGCCGGTATTACCCACACTGCGGCCTGGAAAAATCAGCGCATTGTGGCGGTAGACCAGGCGCTGATTCTGGGAATGGGGCCTCGCGTCGCCGATGCGGTTGAAGCCCTGCACCAGCAATTCTGGCCTCACTAACTGGATTTATAAAAAAGAATGAAAACTGAACACTCCCTGGATCTCACCGCGCATTTTGCGCTTGAGGGAAGTCAGCCCTTTAAGGATCGCCGCGCCACAATGCCATGGCGCGGGGCGATCCCGATTGCCAAAGAGCTATTGTCACAAACCTGGCAGGATGTTATCAGCCAGCCTACCCCGCCGCGTAAACGGCTGGTGTACTTGCATATCCCTTTTTGTGCAACACATTGTACTTTCTGCGGTTTTTATCAAAACCGGTTCGAAGAAGATCACTGCGCCCGCTACACCAACGCGCTGTTGCGCGAAATCGAGATGGAAGCCGATAGCGCATTACATCAGTCAGCCCCAATTCACGCCGTCTATTTTGGCGGCGGTACGCCTTCAGCGCTGTCAGCACGGGATCTGGGCAGAATCATCACCGCGCTTCGTGAAAAGTTACCGCTGGCACCGGACTGCGAAATTACCATTGAGGGACGAGTGCTCAATTTTGACGATGCGCGAATTGATGCCTGCCTTGACGCTGGCGCCAATCGGTTTTCGATCGGTATTCAATCTTTTAACAGCCGGATCCGCAAAAAAATGGCGCGCACCTCAGACGGCCCGACCGCAATTGCCTTTATGCAGGGGCTGGTAAAACGGGATCGTGCCGCCGTGGTATGCGATCTGTTGTTTGGTCTGCCAGGACAAGATGCAAAACTGTGGGGCGACGATCTGGCGATTGCCCGTGACATCGGCCTCGACGGCGTAGATCTTTATGCGCTGAACCTGATCCCCAATACACCGCTTGGCAAAGCAGTTGAAACCGGGCGCACAACCGTTCCCTCTCCCGCCGAACGTCGCGATCTCTATCTTCAGGGTTGCGATTTCATGGACAGCGCGGGCTGGCGCTGCATCAGCAACAGCCACTGGGCGCGTACCACGCGTGAACGCAATCTGTACAACCTGCTGATTAAACAGGGAGCGGACTGTCTGGCATTCGGCTCAGGCGCCGGGGGATCAGTCAATGGCTATTCCTGGATGGTCGAGCGCAATCTGACGACATGGCATGAATCTATCGCCGCCGGGAAAAAACCGCTAATGATGATGATGCGTACCGCCGAGCGTGGTTTCCAGTGGCGACACTCTCTCCAGGCGGGCATTGAAACGGCCCGCGTTCCGCTGGATGAACTGACGCCTCATGCACAAAAACTAACCCCGCTACTGACCCAATGGCATCACGCAGGACTGACGCGAGATGCCAGCACCTGCGTGCGCCTGACCAATGAAGGGCGTTTTTGGGCAAGCAATATTTTGCAGTCTCTTGATGAACTTATTCAGGCACTTAACGCGCCGCGCATTGCGGTAGAACAACCATACCAGGAGTGAATTATGAGCCATGTCTCTTTACAGGATTTTTTGAAAACTGAACCGGACGGTACGCTGGAAGCTATCGCTGCCCAGTACAACACCACGCTGCTGGAGGTGGTGAAAAACCTCCCCTCCCCGACGCTGGTTTCCGGCGATCAATTTGATACTGTCTGGGAAACCGTCAGCGAATGGGGCAAAGTCACCACCCTGGTCCATACTGCTGATGTCATTCTGGAATTCACCGGGGAATTACCTTCCGGATTCCACCGTCATGGCTACTTCAACCTGCGCGGCAAAAAAGGCATGACCGGTCATATCAAGGCAGAAAACTGTACGCATATTGCCCTGATTGAACGCAAATTTATGGGAATGGACACCGCGTCCATTCTCTTCTTTAACCAGGCGGGTAGCGCGATGTTCAAAATTTTCCTCGGTCGGGATGAACATCGACAGCTACTGGCCGAACAGGTCAGCGCCTTTCACGCGTTGTCTTCATCTTTAAAGGAACATGCCTGATGGCTCCATGGCTCATTTTTGGTGCGGGTGGTAGCGGCGTCGGTGCGAAAACGCTTGAACTCGCACTGGCGGAACAACGTCCGGTGATTGCTGTCGTTCGCAACGCACAGGTCGCTGCTGGGTTGCAGGAAAAAGGTGTGCAGGTCTTCATCGGCGACGCCTGCGATAGTCAGGTCACCGCCTGTGCCTGTCGCGCAGCGGGTCAACATGCCACGGTGATCTCCTCCATGGGCGGCGCCCAGGATTATCTGGCGCACAGAACCGTCATTGATGAAGCAGAAAAAGCGGAGATCAAGCGCATGATTCTGGTGACCTCACTCGGCTGCGGTGACAGTTGGCCTTTTCTTTCTTCACGCGCAAAGGCCGCATTTGGTCAGGCTGTACGGGAAAAATCGTTGGCTGAAAGCTGGCTACAAACCAGTCGACTGGACTACGCCATTCTCCGCCCCGGCGGTTTGCTGAACGGTGCAGCCACCGGCCAGGCGCAACGAATACAGGCTCAGGAGTGTCACGGCTTTGTAATGCGTGCAGATGTTGCGAAGCATATTCACGAACTGGCCACTGCGCCAGCACTTAATAACCAGATTTACAGTTTGGTTGAGCCGGGACTGAAACCCGCGTAAACCCCTCACGGCGCGGGAACTCCGCGCCGCAAAGACGTTATGGAGCGTTACGTGCTTAAGGACTCGCTTTCTTCCGTCAGCATCCTGACGGGTCTTTCTCTTTTGCTGGTTGCTCTGATGCTCTTCGGTGCCAGCCAGGGAGCGCTGAACATTAGCTTCAGCTCCCTGTTCAACAACGAATATCGTGATATCTGGTTAAACATCCGCTTGCCTCGCGTGCTGCTGGCCGTTCTGGTCGGTGCTGCGCTGGCGACGGCAGGGGTCATCATGCAGGGACTTTTTCGCAATCCGATGGCCGATCCTGGCCTGCTTGGCGTCAGCAGCGGCTCCGCGCTGATGGTCGGCATCGCGATAGTTATCCCATTTTCGTTCCCCGTAGTGCTGGTGCTGTATGAGCAGATGATTTTTGCCGTCGCAGGCAGCATGGTGGTCTGCACGATTATTTTCCTGATAAGCCAGCGTCATAACCACGGTGGAATGATGCAACTGCTGTTAGCCGGTATCGCTATCAATGCCCTGTGCGGTTCGGCTATTGGCGTACTGAGCTATGTGGGCGACGAGCAGCAGCTACGTCAACTTACATTGTGGATGATGGGAAATCTCGGCCAGGCCCAGTGGCCAACGCTGTTGGTTGCCAGCACGTTTATTCTTCCAGCCATTGTTATAACCATCTGCATGGCGGGAACGCTTAATTTACTGCAGTTGGGTGATGAAGAGGCGCATTACCTCGGCGTAAACGTCAAACGTAAGCGTCAGCAGTTACTGTTGCTCAGTTCGCTCCTGGTTGGCGCTGCGGTTTCCGTCAGCGGCGTAATTGGCTTTATTGGCCTGGTGATCCCGCATCTGATCAGAATGACGACCGGCGCCGATCATCGCTGGTTGATTCCCTGCTCTACGCTGGCCGGTGCCTGTTTACTTCTGATTGCCGACACGTTGGCCCGCACACTTGTTCAGCCAGCCGAAATGCCCGTTGGCCTGTTAACCAGCCTGATCGGTGGACCGTATTTCCTGTGGTTAATACTGCGTAGCCGGAGGGTGTCATGATCGTCGCTGAAAATCTGGTCTACCATATTCAGGGAAGACGACTGACCGACGAAGTTTCCCTGACGCTACCTGATGGAGAGATCATCGCGATTCTTGGCCCGAACGGAGCCGGGAAATCGACGCTGCTACGCCAGCTTACGGGATATCTGCAGCCCCACAGTGGGCGTTGTAGCATTTTTGGCAAGCCGCTGGACAAGTGGTCAATCACCGAACTGGCAAAAACCCGTGCCGTGATGCGCCAGAATAGTCATATGGCCTTCCCGTTTAGTGTTCAGGAGGTCATTCGCATGGGCAGACATCCGTATCGTACGCGCAACACGGGCGATGAAACGGAGTACATCATGGCATTGTGTGATTGCCAGACGCTGGCCGCACGCGATTACCGGCATCTGTCGGGAGGAGAACAACAGCGGGTACAACTGGCGCGCCTGCTGGTTCAGCTTTGGGAGCCCGAGCCTGGGCCGAAATGGTTGTTTCTTGATGAACCCACCTCCGCGCTGGATATTCACCACCAGCAGCACCTTTTTCGTCTGCTACGTCGTCTGGTGCGTGAACGGCAGTTTAACGTCTGCTGCGTCCTGCACGATCTCAACCTCGCGGCGCGCTATGCTGACCGCGTGGTATTGATGGAGCGCGGCAGGATAGTTGATAACGGATATCCGCAGGATGTCCTGAAGCAACGGTCGCTGAACGCGCTGTACGGTGCCGATCTCACGGTCATAAATGAACCGGAGCATCGAACGCCGATTATCGTCCTCAATCAATAACAGACCGGGAACCCCTGACATGGCGTTCCCGTTTTTCTCCCTTTACACCCTTTTTTCACCTTTTCTAAAAACGCCCTTGACCTTCCCCTTGCTGGAAGGTTTAACCTTTATCACAGTCAGTTAATCCTGCAAAAAAGGAGTTGGTTATGTCTCAAACAATCGATCTAACCCTGGACGGTCTGTCCTGTGGTCACTGCGTAAAACGCGTTAAAGAAAGTCTGGAACAACGTCCGGACGTTGAGCAAGCGGATGTCACCGTGACAGAAGCGCATGTTACCGGGAGCGCCAGCGCAGAAGCGCTGATTGAAACCATTAAACAAGCCGGTTACGGCGCGGAGTTAAGCCACCCAAAGGCTAAACCGCTGACGGAGTCATCAATCCCGTCGGAAGCACTGGCAGCGGTCCCTTCCGAGCTTCCGGCAGCTACGGCTGATGATGACAGCCAACAGTTGCTGTTAAACGGCATGAGCTGCGCCAGTTGTGTGACCCGCGTACAAAATGCATTGCAAAGTGTACCGGGCGTCACGCAGGCACGGGTAAACCTGGCGGAACGCACTGCGCTGGTAATGGGCAGTGCCTCCGCCGCAGATTTAGTACAGGCGGTTGAAAAAGCGGGCTACGGCGCAGAAGCGATTGAAGATGATGCTAAGCGTCGCGAGCGTCAGCAAGAAACTGCCGTGGCAACCATGAAACGTTTTCGCTGGCAGGCAGCCGTCGCGCTGCTCCTGGGTATCCCGGTCATGGTATGGGGCATGATTGGCGACAACATGATGGTGAGCGACGACAACCGCAGCCTGTGGCTGATGATTGGTCTGGCAACGCTTGCCGTGATGGTTTTCGCGGGCGGTCACTTTTACCGCAATGCGTGGAAAAGCCTGATGAACGGCACCGCGACCATGGATACGCTGGTGGCGCTGGGTACGGGGGTGGCATGGCTCTATTCCATGAGCGTCAACCTCTGGCCGCAATGGTTCCCGATGGAAGCGCGACACCTCTATTATGAAGCCAGTGCCATGATTATCGGTCTGATTAACCTCGGACACATGCTGGAAGCGCGGGCTCGCCAACGCTCGTCTAAGGCACTGGAAAAACTGCTCGATCTGACACCGCCGACCGCACGCGTCGTCACTGACGAAGGTGAAAAAAACGTGCCGCTGGCAGAGGTGCAGGCTGGAATGTTGCTGCGCCTGACCACCGGCGACCGCGTTCCGGTTGATGGCGAAATCACTCAGGGTGAAGCCTGGCTGGATGAGGCCATGCTGACCGGTGAGCCGATTCCACAGCAAAAAGGTGCAGGCGATAGCGTCCACGCCGGTACGGTCGTACAGGACGGTAGCGTGCTGTTCCGCGCCAGCGCTGTTGGCAGTCACACCACGCTGTCGCGCATTATTCGTATGGTGCGCCAGGCGCAAAGCAGCAAACCGGAAATTGGCAAACTGGCCGACCGCATCTCCTCGGTGTTCGTTCCGGTCGTGGTCGCCATTGCGCTGGTCAGTGCGGCTATCTGGTATTTCTTTGGACCGGCGCCGCAGATTGTCTATACGCTGGTAATCGCCACCACCGTCCTGATTATTGCCTGCCCTTGTGCGCTGGGTCTGGCAACGCCGATGTCGATTATTTCCGGCGTCGGGCGTGCCGCTGAATTTGGGGTGCTGGTACGTGATGCCGATGCGCTGCAGCGCGCCAGCACGCTCGATACCATCGTGTTTGATAAAACCGGGACGCTAACTGAAGGCAAACCACAGGTTGTCGCCATCAAAACGTTTGGCAATACCGACGAAGCGCTGGCAATTCGTCTGGCAGCGGCCCTTGAACAGGGTTCCAGCCACCCGTTAGCCAGGGCGATTCTGGACAAAGCAGGTGATGTCACGCTGCCGCAGGTCAACGGTTTCCGTACGCTGCGCGGTTTAGGCGTCAGTGGCGAAACGGAAGGTCATTCGCTGCTGCTGGGAAACCAGGCGCTGCTCAATGAACAGCAGGTAGATACCACTGAAATGGAGGCTGAAATCACCGCTCAGGCTTCCCAAGGCTCAACCCCGGTACTGTTAGCGATTGACGGTAAAGCGGCAGCGCTGTTAGCGGTACGTGATCCTCTGCGTAGCGACAGCGTGGCAGCGCTCCAGCGTCTGCACCGCGCCGGGTATCGTCTGGTGATGCTCACCGGCGACAACCCAACGACCGCCAACGCCATTGCCAAAGAGGCGGGTATTGATGAGGTGATTGCTGGCGTTCTGCCGGACGGTAAAGCCGAGGCGATTAAACGTCTGCAGAGCCAGGGGCGTCAGGTTGCCATGGTCGGTGACGGTATCAACGATGCGCCTGCGCTGGCTCAGGCTGATGTAGGGATTGCCATGGGTGGCGGCAGCGATGTGGCGATTGAAACCGCCGCGATTACGCTGATGCGCCATAGCCTGATGGGCGTTGCCGATGCGCTGTCTATCTCCCGGGCAACGCTGCGCAATATGAAGCAGAACCTGCTCGGCGCGTTTATCTATAACAGCATCGGTATCCCCGTTGCCGCCGGGATTTTGTGGCCGTTCACCGGAACGCTGCTCAACCCGGTCGTTGCCGGGGCGGCGATGGCGCTCTCCTCCATTACCGTGGTGAGCAACGCTAACCGACTGCTGCGCTTCAAACCTAAAGAGTAAGCCTTTACCGGATGGCGCTCTGAACGGAGCCCAAAATCATTCGCGTTGCATTAAGGCGGCAAGTATAAAAACCCCAGGAGCATGGCCAACTATGTGACTGGGGTTTTTGCACGCTGCCAACAAAGAGGCTGAGGGAATGATGAAGTGTATTTGCACCTTCCAGGACCACGCGCTAGCATGGAAGTCTACTTAGGGAGGCCGTATGGATCTGTTGTACCGGGTAAAATCATTTTTCACCGCGCTACGCGGCAACCACTATACCTGGCCTGCCATCGACATCTCCTTGCCCGGAAACCGCCATTTTCATCTGATTGGTAGTATTCACATGGGCAGCCGCGATATGGCGCCTCTGCCTGCCAAATTACTCAAAAAGCTCCAGCGTGCCGATGCGCTCATTGTCGAAGCCGATGTTTCCGGCGACGACGCGCCGTTTGCCAACCTTCCGACCTTTGCCGCACTGGAAGAACGCATCAGCCCAGAGCTGCTAGATAATTTGCACAAAGTCACCGACGAGCTGGGTATTTCCCCTTCCCTGCTGTCTACCCAGCCGCTGTGGCAAATCGCCATGGTCTTGCAGGCAACGCAGGCGCAGCAGTTGGGGTTGCGGGCAGAATACGGCATTGATTACCAACTTCTGAATGCGGCAAAACAGGTGCATAAACCCATAATCGAGCTGGAAGGCGCATCCAGCCAAATCGAGCTGTTGTGTCAGTTACCCGATAACGGACTGGCTCTACTGGACGATACCCTGACGCACTGGCATACCAATGCCAGACTGCTACAACAGATGATGGGCTGGTGGCTTAAAACGCCGCCACGCAATAGCGAACTCACTCTACCCAATACTTTTAGCCAGTCGCTGTATGACGTTTTAATGCATCAGCGTAATGCGGCCTGGCGCGATCGACTCAGGGCGATGCCTGCCGGGCACTATGTCGTGGCCGTTGGTGCGCTGCATTTGTATGGAGAAGGAAATTTGCCGGAGATGTTACGGTAAAAAAATGGCCAATATTGCTATTGGCCCGTCAAAGAGGAATTTCATCATTATTATGATCCCGACGCTTAAAGCATCGGTGTAGTTCGATTGTCGCTCAAAGTCATCATCCTGCCAACACTATTGCGCAAGATGGTACTATTTTTTAGACAGACATCAGGCGTATGCTTGTGTCGTATTTTGTCTGGGCCAGGAAAATTGCTATGACACCCGCCGTTAAATTACTCGAAAAAAACAAAATTTCTTTCCAGATCCACACCTACGATCACGATCCGTCCGAGACGAACTTTGGTGACGAAGTGGTACGCAAGTTAGGTCTGAATGCGGACCAGGTCTACAAAACGCTACTGGTTGCCGTGAATGGCGATATGAAGCACCTGGCGGTTGCCGTTACGCCGGTAGCCGGTCAACTGGATCTCAAAAAAGTCGCCAGGGCGTTGGGAGCCAAAAAGGTCGATATGGCCGATCCGATGATCGCGCAGCGAACCACCGGGTATCTGGTAGGCGGCATCAGCCCGCTGGGGCAGAAAAAAAGATTGCCGACGCTCATCGACGCTCCCGCCCAGACGTTTGACACCATTTATGTGTCCGGCGGCAAACGCGGGCTGGATATTGAACTGGCAGCGGGCGATTTGGCGAAAATTCTGGATGCGAAATTCGCCGATATCGCACGCCGTGATTAATTGTCTTTTGCCCGGTGATACGGCGATTGAGCCTACTGCGATTACAGGGCGTGATTGGTGAAGACAGTTTGGACTCGGCCAGCGCGCAAGAACCGGAGCGTAGATGTAATAAGTAGGATTATTGGGCCGCCATGAAGGGCGGCCCGGAGGAGCGGATAAAATGATGCCCCAAATTGCCCTGTTACTGCCAGCTTACCTCGCCCTTCGGCTCATACGCACCAGCATCGAGCGGTGAGTTCTTCTGCACGTACTCTTTCAGCACTTCCGCATCAATAAACCCGGTATTTACATAGCCAGGCTTGTTATCAATTCGCGGATAGCCATCGCCGCCGGTGGCATTGAAGCTCAGCGTTGCCATGCGATAGGTTTTGGCTGGATCAACGGGTTCGCCTTTAATTTTCAAATCGTTAAGCTTGCCGTCTTTCGCCACGAAGCTGACATTGGCAAACTGCGGATAGGCCCCGGAATCCGGCTTCATTTGCGCCACGGCGGTCAGATAGTCAATCACCTCTTTCCCGCTCATGTCGGCGTACACCACGATGTTACCGAACGGCTGCACTTTCAGCACGCTCTTATAGGTGATATCACCGCCTTCGATGGAGTCACGGATACCGCCGCCGCTCATCACGCCAAAATCAGCGCTGGTTCGCGCCATTTGCGCAGCCAGCAGTAAATGCCCCATGTTGGTCTGCACGAAACGGACTTTGCTACGGTCGCCTTCGAGGCGCGCATTGACGCTACCAATTTTCACGTCGAGCTGCGCTTTACCTTTATTCTGGAACGGCGTCAGCAGAGAAAGCATTTGCTGATTTTCTGCAATTTCCGGGGTGTAGAGTACGCGCTCACTTTTACCGTTGTCCCAGGTCACTTTTTTCTTAAGGTTGACGGGGATGAGCTGGTAGTTAACCATTTTCATTTCGCCATTGCGGAACTCAAAGTCCGCCCGCCCCACGTATTTCCCCCACTCATGCGCCTGCACAATCCAGATCCCGTTTTGCTTGTCTGGCGCACACGGCGTACCCGGCACGTAATCAACCTGCTTCTTGTTTTCCGCGGCCATACATACCGGATCCTGCGAGTGACCACCCACAATCATTGCCAGCGATCCCGCCGGCAGGCTGCGCGCCATTTCTACGTCGCCAGGTGCGTTCGAGCCGTGATTGCCATTGTCATAATGTCCCATATGGGTGGTCGCAATAATGATGTCCGGCTTTTCCCCCATATTCAGTTCCTGGATAACCAGTTTGGCTTCATCAGCAGGTTTACGGAACTCAATATCGGTAAAGAACTCTGGGTTGCCAATTTTCGCCGTATCGTCAGTGGTTAAACCGAGTACGGCAATTTTTAAATCCTGGCGCTTAAAGATGGCCCACGGCTTAAACAAACGCTCGCCGGTGCTTTTCTGATAGATATTGGCCGAGAGAAACGGGAATTTGGACCATTTTTCCTGCTGGCGCAATACGCTAAGCGGATTATCAAACTCGTGGTTTCCGACCGCCATCGCATCATAGCCAATCAGGTTCATTCCGCGAAAATCAGGTTCCGCATCCTGCAGATCAGACTCCGGTACGCCGGTATTAATGTCGCCACCGGAAAGCAGCAGTACACTGCCTCCTTCCTCAGCCACCTCTTTACGAATACCGTCCACCAGCGTTTTTTGTGCCGCCAGCCCGTATTCACCGTATTCGCTGCGCCAGAAGTGACCGTGATGATCGTTGGTATGCAGAATGGTAATTTTGTAGGTTTTATCTTTTTCGTACGCCTGTGCAGGTTGACCTGCCAGCGCAAATGCGGCTAATAACGCCAGCGCCACGCCCCGTTTTAAAAACTTCATATTTCACTCCCTGACTCAATATCAACCGCCATACCCGTTATACATGTGCGTTGGCTGCGCTCACTTCCCCCTGTCGCTTATGCAGTAAGCTCCTGGGACTCTCGCGTTTGCCGCCTACCTGTAAGTCGAATTAGTTCGGGCATAAAATTACAGCTACTGAAAATAATAGCCGAAAATGTTTTCAGAAATGAGACTTCCTTCAAACACCTTCCGCAGGTATGTTAGTCAGGTAATAATAACAAATTAGATTACCCTCATAATCGCAACCCAAACAGAAGTGACTTTCTATGGCAATAAGTGAACCAACCCAGCCAGTGGCTGGCGCGTCAGCGTCGGTTGCTAAAGCACGCACCTCATTTGGCATTTTAGGGGCAATCAGCCTCTCCCATCTGCTAAACGATATGATCCAGTCGCTGATCCTGGCGATTTATCCGCTATTGCAGTCAGAGTTCTCGCTGACGTTTATGCAGATAGGGATGATTACCCTGACCTTCCAGCTTGCTTCCTCACTGCTGCAACCGGTTGTGGGTTACTGGACGGATAAATACCCGATGCCGTGGTCGCTGCCCATTGGGATGTGCTTCACGCTGAGTGGGCTTGTTTTGCTGGCCATGGCCGGCAGTTTCCATATGGTCCTGCTCGCCGCAGCGCTGGTTGGTACCGGCTCTTCGGTATTTCACCCGGAATCATCCCGCGTGGCGCGAATGGCCTCCGGCGGTCGTCACGGTCTTGCCCAGTCAATTTTCCAGGTTGGTGGCAACTTTGGTAGCTCTCTGGGACCGTTACTGGCGGCTGTCATCATCGCGCCATATGGTAAGGGTAATGTGGCCTGGTTTGTGCTGGCTGCGTTATTAGCGATTGTCGTTCTGGCGCAAATCAGCCGTTGGTATGCCGCGCAGCACCGGATGAGTAAAGGAAAACCGAAAGTCGCCATCGTGAATCCGTTACCACGGAATAAAGTGGTGCTGGCGGTAAGCATCCTGCTGGTGCTGATTTTCTCCAAATACTTCTATATGGCGAGCATCAGTAGCTATTACACCTTTTATCTGATGCAAAAATTCGGATTATCGGTACAAAATGCCCAGTTTCACTTGTTTGCCTTCCTGTTTGCCGTCGCAGCCGGGACGGTGATTGGTGGACCATTGGGCGATAAAATTGGCAGAAAATATGTTATTTGGGGCTCTATCCTCGGCGTAGCACCCTTTACCCTCTTTTTACCCTACGCAACACTGGAATGGACCGGGATTTTAACCGTGATCATTGGTTTTATCCTCGCATCGGCGTTTTCTGCCATTCTGGTCTACGCGCAAGAGCTGCTTCCTGGCCGTATCGGCATGGTTTCTGGACTATTTTTTGGTTTTGCCTTCGGCATGGGCGGCTTGGGAGCCGCGGTGTTAGGGCTGATTGCCGACCATACCAGCATCGATTTGGTCTACAAAATATGTGCTTTCCTGCCACTACTGGGGATACTGACCATATTCTTACCTGATAACCGACATAAAGCGTGATTTCCTGACGGCCAAAAGTAAATTTTGGCCGTCAGACTTACAGTAGCCATCAGCCTTTGCCTCTCACATACCGCTGTACTTTTCCGATCCGTGCTTTTTTACGTCTAAAATCCTATTTTCATCAAAATTCAATAATTATTCACAAACAAAAACATCAAAATTGTCATAAACTATTACTCGTCGTTTGAGTTTTCAGGATTATCACAGCAACCAAAGGAGACGGAATGCATCACGCCACCCCGCTTATCACCACCATTGTCGGCGGCCTTGTGCTCGCTTTTATATTAGGCATGATTGCCAATAAACTACGTATTTCTCCTCTGGTGGGATATCTGTTAGCGGGCGTTCTGGCCGGTCCATTTACACCTGGTTTTGTTGCTGATACCAAGTTAGCGCCTGAACTGGCCGAGCTTGGCGTAATCCTGCTGATGTTCGGCGTGGGGCTGCACTTTTCGCTGAAGGATTTGATGGCGGTAAAGTCTATCGCCATTCCCGGCGCGATTGCCCAGATAGCGGTGGCAACACTGCTGGGCATGGCGCTTTCAGCGGTGATGGGCTGGTCGCTGATGGTAGGGATCGTGTTTGGTCTGTGTCTTTCAACCGCCAGTACCGTGGTGCTATTGCGTGCGCTTGAAGAAAGGCAGCTCATTGACAGTCAGCGCGGGCAAATCGCCATTGGCTGGCTGATTGTCGAAGACCTGATGATGGTACTGACGCTGGTTCTCCTGCCAGCCGTCGCTGGAATGCTGGAAAAAGAAGATGTCGGCTTTGCATCGCTGGCCGTAGATATGGGCATTACCATCGGTAAGGTGGTGGCGTTTATCGCAATTATGATGCTGGTTGGTCGTCGCCTGGTGCCGTGGATTATGGCCCGTAGCGCCGCAACCGGCTCACGCGAACTGTTTACCCTGTCAGTCCTCGCCCTCGCATTAGGTATTGCATTTGGCGCAGTGGAGCTGTTCGATGTCTCCTTTGCACTGGGGGCATTCTTCGCCGGCATGGTGCTGAACGAATCTGAACTGAGTCACCGTGCGGCGCATGACACCCTACCGCTGCGCGATGCGTTCGCCGTACTGTTCTTTGTTTCCGTCGGGATGCTCTTTGATCCCATGATTCTGATTCAGCAGCCGCTGGCGGTGCTGGGCACGCTGGCGATTATCATCTTTGGTAAATCCCTTGCCGCCTATTTCCTGGTGCGCCTGTTTGGTCACTCCCAACGCACAGCGCTCACCATTGCCACCAGCCTGGCGCAGATTGGTGAATTTGCCTTTATCCTGGCGGGTCTGGGCATGGCGTTAAACCTGCTGCCGCAGGCCGGACAGAATCTGGTGCTGGCGGGGGCGATCCTGTCTATCATGCTTAACCCGGTGCTGTTCGCGGTGTTAGAAAAATATCTCGCCAAAACAGAAACGCTGGAAGAACAGACGCTGGAAGAGGCTATTGAAGAAGAGAAGCAAATTCCGGTGGATATCTGCAATCACGCCCTGCTGGTTGGCTTTGGGCGCGTCGGTAGCCTGCTGGGCGAGAAATTGATGGCTGCGGGGATCCCGCTGGTAGTTATCGAAACCTCACGCACCCGAGTGGATGAACTGCGCGAGCGCGGGATCCGCGCGGTGCTGGGAAATGCCGCCAACGAAGAAATTATGAATCTGGCGCATCTGGATTGCGCACGCTGGCTGCTGCTGACCATTCCCAATGGCTATGAAGCGGGTGAAATTGTCGCTTCAGCACGCGAGAAGTGCCCGTCAATTGAAATTATCGCCCGCGCGCATTATGACGACGAGGTGGAATACATTACCGAACGCGGCGCCAATCAGGTCGTCATGGGTGAGCGTGAAATCGCCCGTACCATGCTGGAGCTGATTGAAACGCCGCCTGCAGGTGAGGTGGTCGTTACAGGCTGATGTCGTTGCCGGATGACGCTATCGCTTATCCGGCATGTGCATGATTTAACGATCCCAGTACGACTCTTCGAGGCTATCTTCGCGTTCCGGCAAACCGCGCGTCAGGCGCGGGGAATGCTGGTTCAGCACCTGATAACTCACGCGATTCGCATATTTACACACCTGGGCTAACGACGAATAGGTCAGCCAGGTGAACTTGTGCTTGCTGGAGTTAGGCACGTTGCTGCGGTGATAGCTGTTAGCGGTAATATCATGCAGCAATGCCGCCAGCGCGCCGTCACCAGCGCCGTTGGTATTCATGATCTTCTCTGGCCCGCCCATATACGGTGCGATGTGCGAATACACACGCAGCGGATTGGTACAATCTTTATGGCGCATGGCGCGGCTAAACTCGTACTGGTTGAATTCGGCAATGGCCCCAGGCAGCAGCGGATGCTGGGTTTTACGTTTGACTTCTTCTTCCGTAAAGCCCGCCATATAAAGACCCGCCGGCCCCGCTGTGCACAGCACCAGATCCACCCAATCCAGCGCCTTGTCGGACGCCAGCAGCGGATCGTTTTCGCCGGTCAGCGCTTCGGCCTCCTCTTCATTCATCGCCAGAATTGAGACATGCTCTTTCAGGAATGCCTGCCACCACTGCGGATTATCGGCAATGACAAATTTGGTGCCCAGCGTCAGTACCACCGGTACATTGTGTTTTTTAGCAAATTCGATCGCCTTCATGGTCGCTTCCGGCATTGGCTCGCCCGGCTCGCAGCGCACCAGATAGGACGTCAGCACCAGCGCGGACGCTCCGGCAATCACCGATTCAGGGATGCTATCCGCCCGCAGCTTGTTCATATGCCCAGGGCTGATTGCAAAGGTACGCTCACCGGACTCGCCAATCAGCGTAAAGCAGCGACCAATCGGTCCATCTACGCCCTGTAGGTAGTTCAGATCGGTACGACTGGAGGTATTGCATAAATAGCGGTACGCATAGCTGCCAATCTCGATATTGCTGCACATCACACCCAGCAGCACCGAGCGGTCATCCGCCAGCACGGAGTAGTTGTGCATTGTATTACCGATAGTACCGCCCGCAAACTGATGGGTGATCAAATTTTCACGCACCAGTTCCTGGTAGAGCGCTTCAGCGACATCATCTGCAATCACCAGAGAGTGCCCGGCACTTAATCCATAACGTTTTACAAAGTTATCATCAACTTTGGCTTCAATATCCACCAGCGTCTGGTCAATACCCACCACCCAGGCTGCGCTGGTTTCATTTTCTGGCTGAATTTGTTGCAGCAACGGATCGCGCGCGCTGACGGGGAAATAGTGTTTGGATTTACGTTTACCGGGAAATTTCATGGTCGATTTTACGGGTGGTTAGCTGAGCGATGCATGGTAGCACATTCCCCGCTGCGCATGCGATGCGGCGCTGAGTTTCAATATCGGACGGTGAGATCGCAGTTTATCCGGGATGAATTTCTACAATAACTCACCTTCACAAGGAGCGCTTTATGAAGCCGGAAAACAAGATCCCCGTACTCGACAACATTTCGGATGAAATGAAAAGTGTAGTGAATTTTCATCGCGAAGATTTGCCGCCGTGGCCCGCTGCCGATGACTTCGTGGCCCAGCGTAAACACTACATTCATGAACGGCAGTTGTGGAATGCCGATGCCCCACAGATGAATACCCGAGAATGTGTTATTTCCACCGCATGCGGCCCCGTTGCCACACGAATTTACGCTCCGCAGCCCCATAGCCAGGCGACGCTATATTACCTGCACGGCGGCGGTTTTATTCTCGGTAATCTGGATACCCACGATCGCATTATGCGTTTACTGGCGCGCTATACGCAGTGCACGATAATTGGCATCGACTATTCGCTTGCGCCAGAGGCCCGCTACCCGCAAGCCATCGAAGAGATAGTCGCCGTCTGTCAGTACTTTTATCAGCACGCTGGCGATTATTCCCTTAATGTGAATCATATTGGTTTTGCGGGCGATTCCGCCGGGGCCATGCTGGCGCTTGCCAGCGCGTTGTGGTTGCGGGATAAACAAATTGCTTGCGGCAAGGTGGCTGGCGTGCTGTTGTGGTATGGGCTTTACGGCCTGCAGGATTCACTGAGCCGACGGCTAATGGGCGGCGCCTGGGATGGTTTAACTCGCGAGGATCTGCTGATGTACGAAAACGCGTACCTGCGTAGCGCCGACGATCGCGAATCACCGTACTATTGCCTGTTTAATAACGACCTGACGCGCGACGTACCGCCGTGTTTTATCGCCGGTGCGGAGTTTGATCCGCTGATTGACGATAGCCGCTTATTATTCCAGACGCTACAGGCGCATCAGCAGCCCTGCCAGTACAAAATGTACCCCGGCACGTTGCACGCCTTCCTGCACTATTCGCGGATGATGAAAACCGCCGACGATGCGTTACGGGAGGGCGCGCGTTACTTCAGAACGCAGCTTTAACGGTAGGCTGCGGTCAGTTTAACCATCATTTCGATATGTTCCGGTGTGGCATTCAGCGCCGGAATATACTCATATTGCTTACCGCCTGCCTCAAGGAAAATCTCCCGGTTTTGCACCGCTATCTCCTCCAGCGTTTCGAGACAATCAGCCGCGAAGCCCGGACACATGACCTGGATATGTCGGGTCCCTTTCTCCGCCAGCATTTTTAACGTTTCATCGGTATATGGCGTCAACCACGGTTCACGGCCAAAACGAGACTGGAAGGTCATCATCACTTTTTCCGGCGGCAAGCCAAGCGCAGAAACCAGCTCACGAGTCGTATCGCGACAGCGCTGCGGGTAGTCATCGCCTTCATCGGCGTAGCGCTGCGGAATGCCGTGGTAGGAAAGCAGCAGCAAATCGGGTTCACCATGTTGAGCAAATGAATCACGGGCGCTCTTGGCCAGCGCATCAATGTAGCTGCTGTCATCGGCGTAATCACGAATAAATGAGATGCCAGGAATACTGCGTTTACGCGCTAAGATTCGCGCCAGTTCGTCCCAGACCGCCGCCACGGTAGAACAGGAATATTGCGGGTACAGCGGTAACACCACCATGTGTTCAACTCCGCTTGCCAGCAGTTCATCGACCGCGCTTTCAAGCGACGGTGAACCGTAGCTCATCCCCAGCGCGACAGGCGTATTTGGCAGACGTTGTGCCAGCGCCTGCTGTTGCGCCTTGCTGTAGACCATCAGCGGGGAACCGTCTTCCATCCAGATTGACTGGTACAGCTTTGCCACGCGTGGCGCACGTAGCGGCAAAATCACACCACGCAGCAGCGGCCACCACAGCGCAGGTGACGTATCGACTACGCGTTGATCGCTTAAAAACTGGCGCAGGTAGCGCTTAACGGCTTCGGGGGTTGGGGCATCGGGAGTGCCGAGGTTTGCCAGCAGGATACCGGTTTTCGTCTGACGCATTACCGCCTCTTATCGATTCAAATTGTTGATAATTGTAGCGGAAAAGCGATAAAGAAGAACTAATTGCTGTGAAAGGTAAGACGAGAATTTGCCTGATGGCGCTGCGCTTATCAGGCCTACATAAAATCGTAGGCCGGATAAGGTGTTGACACCGCCACCCGGCATTGACTGCGCTAAAACTTAACCGAGGATTTTTTCCAGCGCTGCGCGAACGTCAGCCACAGCCTGGGTGCCGTCAACTTTCGCGTATTTGGTGTTACCCGCCTGCGCTTCTTTAGAGTAGTAGCCGATCAGCGGAGCGGTCATCTGATGGTATTCCACCAGGCGCTTACGTACAGTCTCTTCCTGATCGTCTTTACGGGTGGTCAGCTCTTCGCCGGTCACGTCGTCTTTGCCTTCAACCTTAGGCGGGTTGAATTTGATGTGGTAAACGCGGCCAGAAGCAGCGTGTACGCGACGACCCACGATACGGTCAACGATCAGCTCGTCCGGAACGTCGAATTCAAGAACGTAGTCCACGTTGATGCCTGCTTCTTTCATGGCATCAGCCTGCGGAATAGTACGCGGGAAGCCATCAAGCAGGAAACCATTACGGCAGTCTTCCTGAGCAATACGCTCTTTTACCAGCGCGATCACCAGCTCATCAGTCACCAGCTTACCGGCGTCCATGATGTCTTTCGCTTGTTTGCCCAGCTCGGAGCCAGATTTCACGGCAGCACGCAGCATATCACCGGTGGAGATTTGCGGAATACCATACTTCTCCATGATGAACTGAGCCTGAGTTCCTTTACCCGCGCCCGGAGCGCCAAGCAGAATGATACGCATTACGAAAATCCCCTTAAAGGTTGTCGATATTTTTTAAAAAGCGCTAAACGATACCACCATCACGCAATTGGCTCAAGGAAGACGCCCGACGCTGAAACGGTTAACGGTGGGAAAATTAAAAATGAGGAGAGAAAATGCCGGATCGCGGTGTAAACACCGTATCCGGCCAGGGATCGACGAGATGGTGTAAGCCGGACACGCGTTAGCATCATCCGGCATTACCTTACGGCTATCAGGACACCAGCAACTGGTTCATACGACGAATGAACTGGTTCGGATCTTCCAGCGTGCCGCGTTCAGCAAACAGCGCCTGATCCAGCAGCAGTTCAACCCACTCTTTGAACTGCGCTTCGTCCTGGGTATCCGCCGTGCGTTTGACCAGCACGTGATCCGGGTTGAGTTCAAAGATATATTTCACTTCCGGTACGGCCTGGCCGGCAGCAGCGAACAGTTTCGCCATCTGGGTGCTCATTTCGTCCGCATCGGTGGTAACGATGGCCGGCGTGTCGGTCAGACGGTGAGTCAGACGCACTTCTTTTACGCGATCGCCCAGCAGGGTTTTCACGCGCTCAACGAACGGCGTCAGCGCTTTTTCCGCTTCTTTTGCCGATTCGTCAACGTCATCCGCCAGCTTGTCGATGGACTCGTCAGCTTTGGCTACGGACTGGAATGCCTTACCGTCGAACTCGGTCAGGTAGTTCATCATCCACTCATCGATACGGTCAGAAAGCAGCAGCACTTCGATGCCTTTCTTACGCAACAGTTCCAGGTGCGGGCTGCTCTTCGCCGCCGCATAGCTGTCTGCGGTGATGTAGTAGATTTTCTCCTGCCCTTCTTTCATACGCGACACGTAGTCTTCCAGCGACACGGTTTGTGCGGAGGAGTCAGTGTGCGTGGACGCGAAGCGCATCAGCTTAGCGATCGTTTCCTGGTTAGCGTTGTCTTCCGCCGGGCCTTCTTTCAGCACCAGGCCGAACTGTTTCCAGAAGGTCTGGTATTTTTCTGCGTCGTCTTTCGCCAGTTTTTCCAGCATCTGCAGTACGCGTTTGGTCAGCGCGCTACGCAGGTTACGGGTGACGGTGCTGTCCTGCAGGATCTCACGAGAAACGTTCAGCGGCAGATCGTTAGAATCTATCAGGCCACGCACAAAGCGCAGGTAATTCGGCATAAACTGCTCGGCGTCGTCCATAATGAACACGCGCTGAACGTACAGTTTCAGACCATGTTTGTGATCGCGGTTCCACATATCCCACGGAGCCTGAGACGGGATGTACAGCAGGCTGGTGTACTCCTGCTTACCTTCCACACGGTTATGACTCCAGGTCAGCGGATCAGTGAAGTCGTGCGCGATATGTTTGTAGAATTCGTTGTACTCGTCGTCTTTGATTTCCGATTTGTTACGGGTCCACAGCGCCTGCGCCTTGTTGATCTTTTCCCAGGAAACCACGGTCTCGCCGTCTTTCTCTTCAGATTTCTCGATCTCTACCGGCAGCGCGATATGGTCGGAATATTTGCTGATGATGGAACGTACGCGCCAGTCATCAAGGAACTCGTCTTCGCCTTCGCGCAGATGCAGCGTGATTTCGGTGCCGCGATCGTCTTTGGTGATGTCGGCAACGGTGTACTCACCTTCACCCGCAGATTCCCAGAACACACCATTTTCCGGTTTATCGCCCGCTGCGCGGGTACGCACGGTGACTTTATCCGCCACGATGAACGCAGAGTAGAAGCCAACCCCGAACTGGCCGATCAACTGGCTGTCTTTCGCCTGATCGGATCCCATGGATTCAAGGAAAGATTTAGTACCGGATTTCGCAATGGTCCCCAGATGATCGATAACGTCATCACGGTTCATCCCCACGCCGTTATCGGCAATGGTCAACGTACGCTTATCTTTATCGAAGGAAACACGCACACGCAGCTCACCGTCACCTTCATACAGGTCCGGGTTAGACAGTGCGCGAAAACGCAGCTTGTCTGCCGCATCCGAGGCGTTAGAGATAAGCTCACGCAGGAAGATTTCTTTATTGGAATACAGAGAATGGATCATCAGGTGCAGAAGCTGTTTTACTTCTGACTGAAAACCACGAGTTTCTTGTCCTTTCATGTAGGTCTACCTCAACAATGCCATTTTCAATGGTAAAAACAGGTTGAGGGTGAAATGGGGACAAGCGGGAAGGATTTCAAGCGGAAGCCGCCGTCGCGGCCTCCGTTTGTTCAGAATTTAATCTTGTGTCGTCCTGCCAGAGAGTGCGACAGCGTGGTGCCATCGACCATTTCCAGCTCGCCACCAACCGGAACGCCATGGGCGATACGGCTGGCTTCAACGTCATATTGCATGCAAAGCTCAGCAATATAGTTGGCGGTCGCCTCTCCTTCGACCGTGGGATTGGTCGCCAGGATCAGTTCGCTGATTTGCTCAGATGCCAGCCGCTGCTCAAGACGATCCAGCCCGATATCATCAGGACCAATACCGTCCAGCGGCGACAGGTGTCCCATCAGCACGAAGTAACGTCCGGAAAATTGCCCGGTTTGCTCAATGGCGTAGATGTCCGCCGGACTCTCCACCACGCAAATCTGACCATTTTCCTGGCGACGCGGGTTCGAGCAGATGTTGCAGACGTCCTGTTCTGTGAATGTGCGGCAATCGGCACAGTGGCCGATTTCCGACATCGCCTTCGTTAACGCCTGCGCCAGACGCATCCCGCCGCTGCGATCGCGCTGAAGCAGCGTGAACGCCATGCGCTGCGCAGACTTCGGGCCAACGCCCGGCAGACAGCGCAGAGCTTCCATAAGCTGAGTTAACAGCGGGCTGGTTTGCATCAGAACGGCATCTTAAAGCCAGGCGGCAGCTGCATTCCGGAGGAAACAGAGGCCATCTTCTCTTTCTGCGTCTCTTCAATACGGCGCGCGGCGTCGTTGAATGCCGCAGCAACCAAGTCTTCCAGCATCTCTTTGTCGTCTTCCAGCAGGCTTGGATCGATCTCCACACGACGGCAGTTATGCGCGCCGTTGATGGTTACTTTTACCAGACCCGCGCCAGATTCGCCGGTCACTTCCAGCTTGGCGACTTCTTCCTGCATCTGCTGCATTTTTTCTTGCATCTGCTGGGCCTGTTTCATCAGGTTACCCAGACCGCCTTTACCAAACATAGGCTTCTCTCTCAATCACGTTAAGGGATGACGACCGTCAAACCGTAATGGCTGACGATCAAATGGGGCGAATACTCTCTTCGTCCAGGTCCGCATCGAAAAAACGACGCAGCGTCTGAATGTTATTATCCGCAATAATCGACTCACGCGCCTGCGCGAGTTTCTCTTCATAAATGGCCTGACGCCACTCCAGCGGCGTGCGCACCGCTGGATTATCATCTTCAACGATGGTCAATTCAACCGTTGACCCTGTTAAGGAACTCAATGCTTCGGCCAGTTTTTGCTGCGCGCCGCTGGAGTTAAGGTGTCGCTGCGTGGAACGCAGGTGCAGGCAAACCACGTTGCCATTCTCTTCTTTCCAGGCATTAAGCGCCACCTGCTCCACCAGTTTAGGCAGCGAGAGCTGGCTTACCTGTGCGGCCCACGGGTCGCGTTCGATGGCCTCAGCCGCCAGCTTTGCCGCCAGTTCTGGCGTTTTTTCATGCTCAAGCGCTTTTTTCAGCGCTTTCGGCGTAGCGACGACTTCTTTGACTTCTGCAACAGGATTGGTCGCTTTCCAGCGATACGCTTCTTTCTTCGCTGGCGCTTTTTCCAGCGCAGAGACAGTTGGGCGCGCCTGAACACGTTCCGACACCGAAGCCAGTCTTTCCAGCGCAGCATTATTCACCGGCCGCGCGCGGGAAGCGGCTGCCGGTTCACTCTTTTTTGGTTTGGTTGCTCCCTGAGCGCGTTGCAGCTGGCTGCGTGCCGCCAGCACCTGGCTGGTAGCATCGGAGAGCGGCACATTCTGTTGCTGTTGCGCTGCCGCAGGCTGCTGCGGCACCTGCGTCGTGTTCATCACCGCAGTGGGTGCGACCGGGGCAAAAGACTGTCGCGGGGCTTCAGGTTCCGGGAGCGGCATGCGCGGATGAAAAGCCAGCGCACGTAGCAGCGTCATTTCAACGCCCATTCGCCTGTCCGGCGCATACGGCAGTTCTTTGCGCCCGATTAACAGGGTCTGGTAGTAAAGCTGCACATCGGTTGGCGGGACGATTCGCGCCAGTTCGCGCATACGCTGTTCAATAGCGGCCATATCGCTGCCGAGCGCGGCAGGTGAAAGCTGAACCATGGCAATACGATGCAGCAGAGCCGACATCTCAACCAGTAGCGCTTCCCATTCAATACCGCGCGCGGCGGCATCGTTCACCAGCGTCATAACGCGTTCGCCGTCCGCAGCCACAACCGCTTCAACCAGCGAAAGCGCCTGGTCGTCGTCCAGCGTGCCGAGCATGGTGCTGACCGCGTCGGTCGAGACCTGACCATCGCCGCTGGCGATCGCTTGATCGGTCAGGCTCAGCGCATCGCGCAGGCTGCCGTCCGCGGCGCGAGCCAGCAGTTGCAACGCACGTGGCTCATGGGCGATATGCTCTTCTTTGAGGATATGCTCAAGCTGATGGCGAATCTGTTCGACATCCAACGCTTTAAGATGGAATTGCAGACAGCGCGACAGGATAGTCACCGGCAGCTTCTGCGGATCGGTGGTCGCCAGCAGGAACTTAACGTGTGCGGGCGGCTCTTCGAGCGTTTTCAGCAAGGCGTTAAAACTGTGGCGCGACAGCATGTGCACTTCGTCAATCAAATAGACCTTAAAGCGACCGCGCGCTGGCGCGTACTGGACGTTATCCAGCAGGTCACGGGTGTCTTCGACTTTGGTGCGTGAGGCGGCGTCGATTTCAATCAAATCGACAAAGCGCCCCTGCTCGATTTCACGGCAGTTATCACACACGCCGCACGGCGTAGCGGTGATGCCGGTTTCACAGTTTAATCCCTTCGCCAGCAAACGGGCGATTGACGTTTTCCCGACGCCACGGGTGCCGGAAAACAAATAAGCATGATGAATACGCCCTAACGACAAGCCGTTCGCCAGTGCCGTCAGCACATGTTCCTGGCCGACGACGTCAGCAAAGGTTTGTGGGCGCCATTTTCGGGCTAAGACCTGATAACTCATTGGCAGGCTCTGAAAGGCTGGAGGGTGGATTCACAGGGGGATAATGCTAACACAACCTCGCAGCGACGGCGAGGTTGTGTGTCTCGGTATTAATCTGCCGAGATAAGATAGCCCGAAATTAGTGGCCCGGGAATGGAACCAGGCTATAACAGGTCAGTCCCTGCTTTTCCAGACGCTGCTCGCCACCCAGATCAAACAGGTTAATGATAAATGCAGCATCGGTCACTTCGCCACCCAGACGGCGGATCAGTTTCACGGTCGCTTCAATCGTGCCGCCGGTTGCCAGCAGGTCGTCCACAACCAGAACTTTATCACCAGGTTTGATGGCATCTACGTGGATTTCCAGTTGATCGGTGCCGTATTCCAGCTCATAGCTCTCAGCAATAACTTCACGCGGAAGCTTACGGGGTTTACGTACCGGAACAAAACCAACGCCCAGACCCAACGCTACCGGCGCGCCAAACAGGAAGCCACGCGCTTCGGTACCAACCACTTTAGTGATACCCGCATTTTTGTAGCGTTCAACCAGCAATTCAATACTGAGGGCGTAGGCTTTCGGGTCTTCCAGTAAACTGGTGACATCACGAAAAAGAATGCCCGGTTTTGGGTAATCGTGGATGCTTTTGATGCTATTTTTGAGAAACTCAAGCTGCTGTGCAGTCGCGGTCATAAGTTTGTGCCTGATTAATACAGTATTACTTCACGGCGCACAATACACTTCATCCTCGACGTATCTTGAATGATTTTGTGTCTGTATAAGAGCCAAGGTTATATTTGCTTAACCTTTGACCACCTGCGCCTGTGCTCGAAAACGGTCGAATTTACTGGCTGTGAGAGACAATTGCAACAGCGTTTATTGCGCTTTACTGCTTTTGTTGTTTTTCATCAATCACCGGGATCCGCCACATAAAAATCAGTAAACAGGCGAGAATAACCAGCAGCAGGCCGCGTACCCACATCATATTGACCAGCCACAGTGAAATACTAAACGTTACCAGGATCAACAAAATAGCGCGCGGCTTTGCTCCCGGCGGCATCGCGCGGTGTTTTTGCCAGTGGCGCAGATACCCGCCGAACCACGAACGGTACAGCAACCAGTCGTGAAAACGCGGCGATGAGCGAGCAAAACACCAGGCGGCCAGCAAGATAAACGGCGTTGTCGGCAACAGAGGCAATACAACGCCCAGCGTTCCTAACACTACCGCTATCCAGCCTATGATGATTAGAATAATGCGTTGCATAATATGAATACTTAACACAGAGAATCGCTACTTTATCATAACAGTTCTCATTTTCATCGGAGTGTTGTCGTGAAAACCGTCATGCTGCTTCAGACGCTCGAAAACCAGCTTAACCGCTTGCGGCAGCGTTGTGCCCCACTGGCACACCATGCCACGCTTAGCGCCCGCTTTGACAGGCATCTGTTTCACACCCGCAGCACGTTGCTACAGGCCTGTCTGGATGAAGCTGATGATAATCTCACTGCTCTACGTCGCGCAGTTGAACAGCAACAACTACCACAAATTACCTGGCTTACGGAACACCTTGCCTCACAGTTAGAGGCGATTTCACGTGAAACCGCCAGTTGGTCGCTCCGGGAGTGGGACTGCGCCTCTCCTGGTCTGGCGCGCTGGCAGCGTAAGCGAGTTCAACACCAGGAGTTTGAGCGCCGCCTGGTTGAAATGACGCGTGAACGTAAAGAACGCCTGGCACAGGTTACGGGCTTTGAAGAACAGCAAAAACTGCATCGCGAAGTAGAGGCATTCGAAGCACGACTGGCACGCTGTCGTCATGCACTGGCAAGAATAGATAATGTGCTGGCGCGTTTAACCCGCTAATCCCCGGAGAATTTATGTCATTAGAGAACGCCCCAGATGAAGTCAAACTGGCCGTCGATTTGATTGTCCTGCTTGAAGAGAATCAGATGGAGCCTGAAACAGTTCTGAAAGCACTGGAGATTGTGAAGCAGGATTACGAGAAGAAACTGCTCTCTTTATCTAAAAAAGAGCGGTAACTGAAAACCTGATGGCGTTGCACTTATCAGGCCTACGAATGAATCGAAGCTCGCAGGCCTGATGATTATTTCTGTTAACCTACCGAAGGCGTCGGATCGTCACCTTTAATGATGTCACGTTTTACCTCGGTCACGGTGTCACCTTTCGCGTTATGCAGGTGAACTTCGAGCTGGTTAAAGGCGATATCAATGTCATTTTCACGGCACAAACGATCGACCGCCCGGTTAAGTTCATCAACCGTGTGGCTACGATCGCGCAATTCACGCACGTATAAACGCAGCTCATGATCCAGCGTACTGGCGCCGAAGGCGGTAAAGAACACTGCAGGCTCCGGATCGTGCATCACTTTCGGGTGTTCTGTCGCCGCCTGCAACAGCACCTTCTTCACTTTGTCCAGATCCGAACCATAGGCCACGCCAATGCGGATCACCAGACGCGTGGTGGTATCGGAGAGCGACCAGTTGATCAAACGCTCCGTCACGAATGCTTTGTTCGGGATGATCACCTCTTTACGATCGAAGTCAGTAATGGTGGTGGCACGGATACGGATCTTGCTGACCGTTCCGGAGAACGTACCGATGGTCACGGTATCGCCGATGCGTACCGGGCGTTCAAACAGAATAATCAGACCGGAAACAAAGTTACCGAAAATTTCCTGCAAGCCGAAACCAAGACCAACCGAGAGAGCAGCGGCCAGCCACTGTAACTTATCCCACGAAACGCCGAGCGATCCGAAGACCGTCATCGCACCGATGGCGATGATGGCGTAATTCAGGATCGTGGTGATCGCATAAGAAGCCCCCTGGCGCATCTTCAGTCGCGAGAGCACCAGCACTTCCAGCAGGCCGGGTAAGTTGCGGATCAGCGCCCACGCGACCATTGACGCAATAATCGCAAACAACAGGCTGCCCATGGTGACGTCTTTCACCACTGCCGCACCCGCTTCGGTGCCGTTGTAATGCCAGAGCGTTATGCTGTCGAGATAGCTGAACACGGTGATCAAATCAGACCAAATGGCCCAGAACAGAACACCAAACAGGGCAACCATCACCAGCATGGTTATACGCAGCGTTTGCTGGTTAACCTGCTCCAGCGCAATAGTCGGTTCTTCCTGCGGCTCTGCGCCTTCGGCCCCTTCTTTCACCAGGTTTTGACGACGCGCTAACGCACGACGCCAGGCGATACGGCGAGCCGCTACGCTCAACCCTCGCAGCACCGTCTGGTACAGCAGATTCCAGAGGATAACCAGATAGACCGTTTCAATCCAGCGGCCCGCCAGACGCAGCGTGGTGTAGAAATACCCTGTCGCCGTCAGCACCATTAATGCAATCGGAATAATAGACAGCACGGTAATAGTGACCAGACGCAGACCATGCGACTCTTTGTCACGCCAGCTTTCGCGGCACATTGGCCATACCAGGAAGGCGATCAGCAGCAGGTTGAGGAAAATGACCACCTGGCCAAGCACATCGTCCATCAAATTAAGCGGCGACAACTCAGCAATGACCGACCAGAAGTTAAGCGGCAACAGCGCAAGGCTAATACGCACAATCTGGCGACGCCAGTGGCTGGTCTGCTTCGCTGGCATGCCAAAATGACGTATCGCCACGCCATCTTTTTCCAGCACCTTCCAGCACAGACCAAACACCAGCCAGAAGATGGTCATCTTCTTACTGAACGCCCACAGCAGGTCGCTAATATTCAGTTGCATAGTCAGCAGAATCAGACCCACCGCGAGGATAATCAGACACGCCGGCAAGGCTCTGATGAGATCGATCAGAATCGCTTTTGGCGTATTAAGCTGACTGTCATTGCGCAGGTTCCCCACCGCGGCGGCTAATTTTGCCTGATAATCCTTCAGCCACTTCAAACGCCAACGGATTAACCCGGCGATAAGCAGCAGCGGCAGCCCTGCCAGGAACGCAATAAACACGGCGGGCCAGGCTTTTTCCCAGTTCACCGTGATTTTCATCGACTTAAACTGGTCTTTTAGGGTTTGCGGGAAGGCTTTGATCCAGTCCCAGTCCATCGGACGGTTACTGTTAACCCAGAAGATTTGTTGCGTGAGGATCTCTTTCAGGTTTTTCGACACGCTCATTAACTGCTGCTGGTTGATTTGCAGATTAATCGCCATCATCAACTGGTTGCCCAGCTGCTTATTTAGCTGATCCAACAGTTCACGACGCATATCCACGACCTGCAGCAGGGCATCATGGACTTCAGGGTTAACGTCGTTGCTGTGCCCTTCTTCCAGTTTGGCGACAAACGCATCATTCTGGAACAACGTATCGCGCTGCTGGTTGACTTCGAACTGCTCCAGACGCAAATCGGCGATCCGGTTGGTCATATCGGCAAGCTCATCCGCCGACGGCAGCGTTTGTTGTTGCTGATATAAAATGCGCGACAGCAGCAGACTGCCTTTCAGAACGGCGATCTGCTCTTTAATGTTGCGTTCGGATTGCAGCGCGCGGTCAAGCCAGTTTTTGACCTTGATATTTTGCTGCATCAGGCTGTTGCCGTTTTCAGTCGCGGCAATCAGGCGCTGGCTGAGCTGATGGTTAACATCAAGTTCCTGCTTCACTAACGGATTGGACTGAATACGCTCGGCTTCGTCCGGCGTTACCGCTTCCTGTGCCGTCTTTTCGGTTAACGTCAGTCGTTTGCTGTTCACCGCCTCTTGCAGGAGCTGGAGCTGGTGTTCAAGGCGGTTAGTGTGCGCCGTCACATAATCGCGTTGTTTTTGCAGGGTATCCTGCAAAACGGTATTCCCTTCGAGGCTCTTACGCTGCTGGTCGATCTGCGCGTTCAGCAACGCTTGCTGCGCCTGCAGCAGCACCTGCTGGCTGGGGCGTAAAGCCGCCTCTCCCACAGTGGTGCCATCGAGTCGATTGCGGATTTGCTGCATCTGTTGCGACGCGGTGTACATCGCATTTTGTACACGCTCTGGCTGTGTCTGCAGCGATACCAATTGGCTGTTGTAAGCGGCCAGATCGTTTTGCGAGCTTTGCAGGTCATCCAGGACCTGCGACACGCGCGACTCAAGCTGTCGTAAGGAGAGCGTACTCAGCGTTTTTCGCGTTTCATCGTCATTATCGACATCGCTAAGCGAATTTAGCGCATCCGTCGCCTGACGCATTTTCTCCGGCGCCTGGGCAACTTTTTGCCGAAGCTGTACGGTTTCATCCTTCACACGATCGATTTTATCCAGCGTGGCAATGGTATCGATGAGATCCTGTTGAACCAGCTTATCCTGTGCGGAGAGATCTTTTTGTTTATTCAGCGTGTCTAACTGGCTCTGAATATCCGCTTTCGTCGGCAGTTCACCACTCTGTTGCGCCCGCGCAAATGCAGATGACTGGCAGGATAGCAAAAGAATGAAGAAAAGAATGGTAATAGCAATAAGATGCTGTGAACGTTTATAGAGCTGCAACATAGTCATGAGAATGAAGGTTTCTGAACCGGAAAAGTGACCGAAAATAGTCAAGCGGCAAGAATATCACGGCTGTGACCGGCAGAATAGCAGGAGGCAAAATGACCAGGAGAATTCCTGGCACAGACCCAGAGAGTTAACAGGTTTCCGCTACGTTAACCCGCAAGGTAGGGCAGAGAAGACACATCTCAAGCAGCACGGCGACGTATTCCCGAGCCTCTTTTTTCAGATCAAAAGATTCAGGGGCAAATAACCAGTTCTCGATAATTCCGGTAACATAACTACGCAGCAGCACCGCCACGCGACGCGTGTTCAGATTTTCCGGCAGCATGTTGGCGTTCATGCAGTGCCGCAATGTTTGTTCGATACGGTCGTAATTTTCAATACACAGACTGCGTTGAGCTAGCTGAACTGAGGCCATTTCCCCGACAAATTCGCATTTGTGGAATATAATTTCCAACAATAAACGTCGGCGTTCTTCTGTCACGGTAGCTTCAAGAACGTAAATTAAAATTTCTCTTAATACTGATAGTGGATCGTCGGGGAATTTTGCCTGATACTCAGTCTCTAACTCATCAATGTTAGGTTTTGCTAGCTCCCAGATTTCACTGAATAAATCCGATTTGTTTTTGAAATGCCAATAGATCGCGCCGCGCGTGACACCAGCGGCTGCTGCGATCTCCGCAAGCGAGGTGGATGATACCCCTTGTTGCGAAAACAAACGCAGAGCAACATCGAGAATGTGCTGTCGAGTTTCCTGTGCTTGTTGTTTGGTTTTTCGTGCCATAGGTCAGTGAATTTACAGGCG
This sequence comes from Citrobacter braakii, assembly GCF_002075345.1. GTDB lineage: Bacteria > Pseudomonadota > Gammaproteobacteria > Enterobacterales > Enterobacteriaceae > Citrobacter > Citrobacter braakii. The sequence continues at coordinate 75,760 of NZ_NAEW01000003.1, read as the reverse complement.
TTAGATTTACATACATTTGTGAATGTATGTACCATAGCACGACGATAATATAAACGCAGCAATGGGTTTATGGGCTTTCAGCCATTGATCAATTTGAAATCGGACACTCGAGGTTTACATATGAACAAAAACAGAGGGTTAACGCCTCTGGCAGTCGTTCTGATGCTCTCAGGCAGCTTAGCGCTAACAGGATGTGACGACAAACAGGCCCAACAAGGGGGCCAGCAGATGCCAGAGGTTGGAGTTGTTACGCTCAAAACTGAACCTCTACAGATAACAACCGAACTCCCGGGTCGCACCAGTGCGTATCGCATTGCAGAAGTTCGTCCTCAGGTTAGCGGTATTATCCTGAAGCGTAATTTCACGGAAGGTGGTGACATCGAAGCGGGTGTATCTCTCTATCAGATTGATCCTGCTACTTACCAGGCCGCTTATGAAAGCGCAAAAGGCGATCTGGCAAAAGCACAAGCCGCAGCAAATATCGCTCAACTGACGGTCAAACGTTATCAGAAACTGTTGGGTACTAAGTACATCAGTCAACAGGATTACGATAGTGCACTGGCAGACGCACAACAGGCGAACGCCTCCGTTGTCGCCGCGAAAGCCGCGGTAGAAACTGCACGCATCAATCTGGCTTATACCAAAGTGACGTCGCCGATCAGCGGCCGCATTGGTAAATCATCCGTTACTGAAGGCGCTCTGGTGCAAAACGGTCAGGCAACCGCACTGGCAACCGTTCAGCAGTTGGATCCCATCTATGTGGACGTGACGCAGTCAAGCAACGATTTCCTGCGCCTGAAACAAGAATTGGCCAACGGCACGCTGAAGCAGGAAAACGGTAAAGCGAAAGTCGAACTGGTGACCAATGACGGCATTAAATTCCCGCAGTCCGGTACGCTGGAATTTTCTGATGTCACGGTAGATCAAACCACCGGGTCGATTACGTTACGCGCAATCTTCCCTAACCCGGATCACACCTTACTGCCGGGTATGTTCGTCCGTGCTCGTCTGGAAGAAGGGACTAACCCAACTGCACTACTGGTTCCACAGCAAGGCGTTACCCGCACACCGCGTGGCGATGCCAGTGCATTGGTTATCGGTGCAGACAACAAAGTTGAAACCCGTCAAATTGTCGCCGCACAAGCGATTGGCGACAAATGGTTAGTCACTGATGGACTTAAACCGGGCGACCGCGTGATTGTCACTGGGCTGCAAAAAGTACGTCCTGGCGCGCAGGTAAAAGCGCAGGAAATCACCGCTGAAAACAACCAGCAAGCTGCAAGCGGTAGCCAGCCTGAACAGTCCAAGTCTTAACTTAAACAGGAGCCGTTAAGACATGCCTAATTTCTTTATCGATCGCCCAATATTTGCGTGGGTGATCGCCATTATCATCATGTTGGCAGGGGGGCTCGCGATCCTCAAATTGCCGGTAGCGCAATATCCGACTATTGCACCGCCAGCAGTGACGATCTCCGCGACCTACCCTGGCGCTGATGCCAAAACAGTACAGGATACTGTTACTCAGGTTATCGAACAGAATATGAACGGTATCGATAACCTGATGTACATGTCCTCAAACAGTGACTCCACGGGTACCGTGCAGATCACGCTTACCTTTCAGTCTGGTACTGATGCGGATATCGCGCAGGTACAGGTGCAGAACAAACTGCAGCTGGCAATGCCGCTTCTGCCGCAGGAAGTACAACAACAGGGTGTGAGCGTTGAGAAATCATCCAGTAGCTTCCTGATGGTTGTCGGCGTAATCAACACCAACGGCACCATGACGCAGGAGGATATTTCCGACTACGTGGGCGCCAACATGAAGGACGCCATCAGCCGTACTTCAGGTGTGGGTGATGTTCAGCTGTTCGGTTCCCAGTACGCGATGCGCATCTGGATGGATCCGAACAAACTGAATAACTTCCAGCTGACGCCGGTTGATGTGATCAGCGCCATCAAAGCGCAGAACGCCCAGGTTGCAGCCGGTCAGTTAGGCGGTACGCCGCCGGTGAAAGGCCAGCAACTTAACGCTTCGATCATCGCGCAAACCCGTCTGACCTCTGCCGATGAGTTCAGCAAAATTCTGCTGAAAGTGAATCAGGACGGTTCCCAGGTGCGTCTGCGTGACGTAGCGAAAGTCGAACTGGGTGGCGAGAACTACGACATCATTGCGAAGTTCAACGGTAAACCGGCATCCGGTCTGGGTATCAAGCTGGCGACAGGCGCTAACGCCCTGGACACCGCAAACGCTATCCGCGATGAACTGAAGAAGATGGAACCGTTCTTCCCGTCAGGTCTGAAGATCGTTTACCCGTATGACACCACGCCGTTCGTGAAAATATCTATTCACGAAGTAGTGAAAACGCTGGCGGAAGCCATCATCCTCGTGTTCCTGGTAATGTATCTGTTCCTGCAGAACTTCCGCGCGACGCTGATTCCGACTATCGCCGTGCCGGTGGTGCTATTGGGTACGTTTGCCGTCCTTGCGATTTTCGGCTTCTCGATAAACACGCTGACGATGTTCGGGATGGTGCTCGCCATCGGCCTGTTGGTGGATGACGCCATCGTTGTGGTCGAGAACGTTGAACGTGTAATGGCTGAGGAAGGGCTACCGCCGAAGGAAGCAACACGTAAATCGATGGGCCAGATTCAGGGCGCACTGGTTGGTATCGCTATGGTGCTGTCAGCGGTATTTATTCCGATGGCCTTCTTCGGGGGATCTACCGGTGCAATTTACCGTCAGTTCTCCATCACCATTGTTTCGGCGATGGCGTTATCAGTCCTGGTGGCATTGATTCTGACCCCTGCCCTGTGTGCGACCATGCTCAAACCGGTTGCTAAAGGCGATCACGGAGAAGGCAAAAAAGGTTTCTTCGGCTGGTTTAACCGCATGTTCGATAAGAGCACGCACCATTACACCGACAGCGTGGGCGGAATTCTGCGCAGCACCGGTCGTTATCTGGCGCTGTATCTGATCATCGTCGTGGGTATGGCCTATCTGTTCGTTCGTCTGCCAAGCTCGTTCCTGCCGGATGAAGACCAGGGGGTATTCCTGTCAATGGCTCAGCTGCCAGCGGGTGCAACGCAAGAGCGTACCCAGAAGGTGCTGGACGAAATGACGGATTACTATCTGACCAAAGAAAAAGCGAACGTTGAATCGGTGTTTGCCGTTAACGGCTTCGGTTTTGCAGGACGTGGTCAGAACACCGGTATCGCGTTCGTGTCTCTGAAAGACTGGAGTGAACGCCCAGGCGAGGAGAACAAGGTTGAGGCAATTACTCAACGTGCGATGGGCGCATTCTCGCAGATTAAAGACGCGATGGTCTTTGCTTTTAACCTGCCAGCGATTGTGGAGTTAGGGACCGCGACCGGTTTCGACTTCCAGCTGATTGACCAGGCAGGTTTAGGTCATGAGAAGCTAACCCAGGCGCGTAACCAGCTGTTTGGTGAAGTTGCGAAACATCCTGATCTGTTAGTCGGCGTACGTCCTAACGGTCTGGAAGATACGCCGCAGTTCAAGATCGATATCGATCAGGAAAAAGCGCAGGCTCTGGGTGTATCCATTAGTGATATTAATACAACGCTGGGTGCAGCATGGGGCGGAAGCTACGTAAATGACTTCATCGACCGTGGTCGTGTGAAGAAAGTTTACATCATGTCTGAAGCGAAATACCGTATGTTGCCGGAAGATATTGGAAACTGGTATGTCCGCGGCAGCGATGGACAGATGGTACCGTTCTCCGCCTTCTCTACCTCACGTTGGGAATATGGTTCACCGCGTCTGGAACGCTATAACGGTCTGCCTTCCATGGAAATCTTAGGCCAGGCCGCACCGGGTAAAAGTACCGGTGAAGCTATGGCAATGATGGAGGAACTGGCCAGCAAACTGCCATCCGGTATCGGCTATGACTGGACCGGTATGTCCTACCAGGAACGACTGTCCGGCAACCAAGCCCCTGCTCTGTATGCCATTTCACTGATTGTCGTATTCCTGTGTCTGGCGGCATTGTACGAGAGCTGGTCAATTCCGTTCTCCGTCATGCTGGTGGTACCGTTAGGTGTTATCGGTGCATTGCTGGCGGCAACGTTCCGCGGCCTGACCAACGACGTTTACTTCCAGGTAGGCCTGCTCACAACCATTGGGTTGTCGGCGAAGAACGCGATACTTATCGTCGAATTCGCCAAAGACTTGATGGATAAAGAGGGTAAAGGTCTGATAGAGGCGACGCTGGATGCGGTCCGCATGCGTTTACGTCCGATCCTGATGACATCGCTGGCCTTTATTCTGGGCGTAATGCCGCTGGTTATCAGCTCCGGCGCAGGCTCCGGCGCGCAGAACGCCGTTGGTACTGGCGTAATGGGCGGGATGGTGACGGCAACCGTGTTGGCTATCTTCTTTGTTCCGGTGTTCTTTGTGGTGGTACGCCGCCGCTTTAGCCGCAAAAGTGAAGATCTTGAGCATAGCCACTCAGTAGACCATCATTGATAGATCTCTAAAGATAAGGCCGCGCAAGCGGCCTTTTTTCTGGAAAAATCATAAAAATCACTTATTGCTATTTCGTTTATTTTCTCCAGGGTAAATAAGCGATATAATCCCTGTAGCCTTAAAGGCTATTCTTAAAAATCATTGAGAGTTCTTATTTACTTTAATAAATATTAAGATTATTCCTGGTAAGCGGTTCACATTGTCGATTGTTACCTTTCGTTGCTAAACCTAATCAAGATAACTCGATGATTGCCCGAAGAATAAAGAAATTGTCCGATTCCGAATAACCGCATTTATCTGTTAAAATGTAAAAATGACCTGACATCATAAGTTTGCATAATTGTAATTTTTCGTGATATGACGATGAAATCTTTTTTAGACTAGATTATAGTTAAATCATCAGGAGTCGCGGGCAAGTTCCAGGTAGTCTGTTGTATCCATCCCGAAGGTGTTCGGTTAGTTTAAGCCACGAAGAAGGGGATGCGTTATGGATGAATACTCACCCAAAAGACATGATATCGCGCAGCTTAAATTTCTCTGCGAAACCCTGTATCATGACTGTCTTGCAAACCTTGAACAAAGTAACCATGGCTGGGTTAATGACCCTACCTCTGCCACCAGCTTGCAGCTCAATGAACTGATAGAGCATATTGCAACCTTCGCACTTAATTATAAAATTAAGTACAATGAGGACAATAAGCTGGTCGCGCAGATAGATGAATACCTGGATGACACTTTTATGTTGTTCAGCAGTTATGGTATTAATACGCAGGATCTGCAGAAATGGCGGAAGTCAGGTAATCGACTGTTTCGCTGTTTTGTCAATGCCACCAGGGCTAATCCTGTTAGTTTGTCTTGTTAAAAATTATTACAATCATAGGTAAGATTTATGTCCGATAAACCATTAACTAAAACTGATTATTTGATGCGCCTGCGACGTTGTCAGACAATTGACACACTTGAGCGCGTTATTGAAAAAAATAAATATGAATTGTCCGACAACGAACTGGCTGTATTTTACTCAGCAGCAGATCACCGCCTTGCTGAATTGACCATGAATAAGCTCTACGACAAGATTCCAACTTCTGTTTGGAAATTCATTCGCTAATTGCTCACGGGTTAAGTCAGGTATAGCGGTACATTTGTCTGGCTGACCATTTTCGTATTTACAATGGTTATTTAAATCAAATCACGTGACTACGATCACAGCGAAGAAGTGGGAACGTTCCCCTTGTTTGCATTGCGTTTTACTGTGTTGAAATGACCTCCAGTACACAGGAAATTCGTAATGAGTAATGAAAAGCAAAAAATGATCGCCGGTGAACTTTATCGCCCGGCGGATGAAACATTGCGCCACGACCGACTACGCGCTCGTCAGTTGACCCATCGCTACAACCTCACCGCTCCCGATGAAAAAAATGCGCGACAAGCTATCCTGCATGAGCTGTTGGGCCAGAGCGAAGGGGCTTATATTGAACCCTCTTTTCGTTGTGATTACGGCTATAACATTTATCTCGGTAAAGAATTTTACGCCAACTTCGACTGCGTTATGCTCGACGTCTGCCCGATCCATATTGGCGACAACTGCATGTTAGCCCCAGGAGTCCATATTTATACCGCCACCCACCCGCTGGATGCCACCGAGCGAAACAGTGGCCTGGAGCTCGGCAAACCCGTGACTATTGGCAACAACGTCTGGATAGGTGGACGCGCAGTGATAAACCCTGGCGTAACGTTGGGTGATAACGTGGTTGTGGCCTCAGGCGCGGTGGTCACGAAAAGCGTTCCGGCAAACTGCGTGGTTGGGGGCAATCCCGCCAGGATTATCAAAACGCTGTGATCTTAAATGTAACTGTTATGCTAAATTGTGGTTAATCTGTTACTTTCTTCACAAGGTATCCCCTTTTAAAATAGGGCGATCGCATCTGAATATCGCAGACACCACAAAGGCAAGAGATGACAGAAATACAGCGCCTGCTTACCGAAACCATCGACGACTTAAATATTCGCGAAAAGCGCGACAACAAACCGCGCTTTAGCATCAGCTTTATTCGCAAACATCCCGGCTTGTTCATCGGCATGTATGTTGCGTGGTTTGCCACGCTGGCGGTGATGCTGCAGTCAGAAACGTTAGTCGATTCAGTATGGCTGCTGGTGGTTCTGTTCGTCATACTCAACGCGTTTTTCTTTTTCGACGTTGCGCCGCGATACCGCTTTGAAGATATCGACGTACTGGATTTCAGAGTTTGCTATAACGGGGAATGGTATAACACGCGCTTTGTCCCCCCTTCACTCATCGATACCATCCTGCACTCACCTTCCGTCGATAGCGAACATAAAGCGCAGTTGCAAAAGATGATATCGCGTAAGGGTGAACTCTCGTTTTACGATGTCTTTACGCTAACCCGTCCCCAGACCAGCCAGTAACGACATCTCAACACAGATAAAAAAAGTGCGTCCCGATGAAGGAAACGCACTTTAATCCCTGAAATGTTGGTAAAGAAACTAACGTCTTTTTTTACGACCCTGAACAGCTTTAAAGCGCGGATTCGTTTTGCAGATTACGTACAAACGTCCTTTGCGTTTCACTATCTGGCAGTCAGGATGACGCTGTTTTGCACTACGAAGTGAATTGAGTACCTGCATCTTAACCTCGCTTAGTGCCAATAAAATGACCAAAACGTTTCTGGAAACGTGCTGCACTGCCTTCGTTATCAAAGGTTTTTTGTTTCCCGGTATAGTACGGATGCGATTTGGAAGAGATATCCAGGGTCACGTACGGGTACATTTTCCCCTCAAACTCAATCTCACGTTCCGTTTTAATGGTCGAGCCGACCTTAAAAAATTCATTGGCGCTGGTATCGTGAAACACCACAGTACGGTAAAAAGGATGAATATCCGGCTTCATGGCAACCTCAATTTGTTACGTTATAACATAACCATAAAAATACACCACTCTTGTATAAATCACAACCTGGTTTACGCGATTAAGAGTTAAACGGGATGATAAGTGGCCGTAAATATATGATGCCAATCGAATTGCTTTTTCGGCTTTCGGATATACTTTCCCTACGCTGTGTTAATAAGGATATCACTGTGATAACACGACATCTGATAAGCCTGGTGACTGGGGTGCTGTTTCTTTCCATCCTCGCGCCCGTAGGTTTAAGCCTGTGGCTGGCGCATCGTCAGGTCGAAACGAAATTTATCGATGAACTCGATATGTTCTCAACCCGAGTCGCATTACGTACGGAACGCGTAGGTGAACAGGCCAAAAAAGCGTTGCGCCATATTGAAGCTTTTCAGGGTGAACCTTGTAGTGAAGAGCATCTGCTTGAAATGCGTCGTTTGTCATATAGCTATCGCTATATTCAGGAAGTGCTGTACCTCAAAGATAACGTTCCACAATGCTCATCCCTGGAAAAAAGAAGCCGGGCAGCCGCGTTTCCTCCAGCAATGAAAATCACGCCCGATGGCTACCACGCATGGTTGACCATGCAAAACGATTTGGGCATCAAGCGTTTTATGGCGGCATTAGGTAGCAAGCATTACGTCGTGATGATCGATCCCGGTTCTTTTATTGATGTCATCCCGTTTGGCTCATGGCCGATTGAAGTTGCTATCATTGGTACCGCGCGTAACACGGTGGTAGCCAGTAGCACCGATCTGCCACCGGATGTTTTACAACATATGCAACTAGAGCATTCGATTACCCATCTTCAGAAAGACGGCAGTATTTATAACGCCCGCCCCTTCCCCGAACTGGGCATTACGGTTGTAACCTGGGCATCCACTGTACCTTTGCAAAAAAGCTGGCACCGACAAGCGCTCATCTGGCTGCCGGCAGGGATCCTTCTCGGCTTACTCACCGCAGCCTTTATTCTGCGTATTTTGCGCCGTTTACAGTCCCCTCATCACCAGTTGCAGAACGCTATCCAGCATCGGGATATCAAGGTCTACTACCAACCGATTATCTCGCTCAAAACGGGGAAAGTGGTCGGGGCAGAGGCGCTGGCTCGCTGGCCACAGGCCGACGGGAGCTATCTGTCACCTGAGATTTTCGTCGCACTGGCGCAAGAGACCGGGCTTTCAGAGCCGCTCACCCGTTTGATTATTGAAAGCGTATTTGACGATTTAGGAAAATGGCTGCGTCAATATCCCCACCAGCATATATCCATTAACCTTGAGTCAGCCGATCTGACCTCCGAAACACTTCCTGCTCTGTTAAGCCAGAAGGTGAACCACTGGCAACTTAAGCCTGCACAAATCGCGCTGGAACTGACCGAACGCGAATTTGCCGACCCGAAAAACAGCGCGCCGTTTATTGCTAAATACCGACAGGCAGGCCATTCGATCTATATTGATGATTTTGGTACCGGCTATTCAAGTCTTAGCTATTTGCAGGATCTGGATGTGGATATCCTGAAGATTGACAAATCGTTCGTCGATGCGCTGGAGTACAACAACGTCACGCCGCATATCATCGAGATCGCGAAAACCCTGAAGCTGGAGATGGTGGCAGAAGGTATTGAAACCGAGAATCAGGAATCCTGGCTACGTCAGCACGGCGTGCAGTACGGTCAGGGCTGGCTCTACAGTAAAGCGCTGCCGAAAGCGGAATTTATTCTGTGGGCAGAAAAACGGCTTTAGCATGGCTGTTGATGGTGAGATGGCTGGCGGCACGCCGCACAGCCAGTCACATCAATCTTCCATAATGGGCGCAAATCCACCGTAGATCATTCGCTTGCCATCAAATGGCATAGATTCACCGAATTCCTTCATACGGGGATCGGACATCATCTTCTGATTCGCCGCATCGCGGACCTCTTTGGAAGGGTATTCAATCCAGCTGAATACCACTTCTTCATGATCCTGCGCTTTCACAGCCATGCGAAAATCGGTCAGTTTGCCGTCGGGGACATCATCTGCCCAGCACTCCACCACGCGCAATGCACCGAACTCCTTGAAAAGCGGAGCTGCTTTTGCCGCCATCGCAATGTACGCCTCCTTGTTTTCAGCGGGTACGGCAACCACAAAGCCATCAACATACTTCATGAGAAAAACCTCCGAAGTGTACTGCGCGGCAAGCCGATTCCGGCCGCGTCAGTCGAAGTTAAGTTTAGTCGCCAGCAGGCGATCGTGCCCCAGGCGCATTCCTGATGCGAATACGCGCCTGCGGCTGATGGCAAAACCATGGCAGGCAAATTTGAATCAGCGGCCCAATAGCCAGTGCATACAGCACCGTTCCAAACCCAACGGTTCCCCCCAGCAGCCAACCAATAAGCAACACGGACACTTCGATTGCGGTTCGAATTCGTCGTACTGGCCAGCCGGTACGCGCGTGAATTCCAGTCATCAGACCGTCACGCGGGCCCGCGCCAAAACCGGCACCAATGTACAGAGCGGTTGCTAACGCATTCAGTATCACCGCTGACACCAGCAGCCCGCTGCGCGCCAGCAGGGATTCAAATCCCGGAATCACCAGCAGCGCGACATCTGCCGCCAGCCCAATCATAATCACGTTGCTTAACGTGCCAAACCCTGGGCGCTGGCGTAGCGGTATCCACGCCAGAAGCACCAACACACCCACGGCAATAATCACCACGCCGATATTCATCGACAGTAAATTTGCCACCCCCAGGTGAAACACGTTCCACGGATCGGCCCCTAAATCGGCACGGACAAACATCGCCGTCGACACACCGTACAGCGTCAGCCCGATAAACAGCTGAAGTAAACGACGCAGCATGTTCTTCCCCTCTTACTCTCAGATAACTTTCATCTTCACCGCAATTGGCACTATGATTAATGTCCAGTTTTCAAAAAGTGGACTGCTATGTCATCTCGCCGTTACGGAAGCCAGTCTTTGCAACGCCTGCTCGGACACTGGCAGGAAAGTCCCTCGCGAACGCCCATCTGGCGACAGTTGGCAGAAGCGTTACGTTTGCTGATCCTCGATGGGCGACTGGCGCTGGATAGCCGCTTGCCCGGTGAACGCGAACTCGCTGCCGTTCTGCAAGTCAGCCGAACCACCGTCGCCAGCGCCATGGCGCAACTGCGTGAGGAGGGATATCTGGAAAGCCGACATGGTAGCGGTTCACGGGTGATCCTGCCGGAACACATTCGCCATGTGCCAACGCGGACCAGCACTGGCACAGCGCTTGATTTGTCCACGGCAGCGCTGAGTGCCGGTCCTGAAATTCATCAGGCTTACCAGCAGGCTCTGTTCGCAATGCCGCAGCATCTGCTGAGCTCCGGGTATCTACCGCAGGGACTGTCGGTTTTGCGTGAATCCATCGCCCGGCATTATTGCGAACGCGGACTCCCGACGCAGCCCGACGAAATAATGGTCGTGAACGGCGCGGTCAGCGGTCTGGCGTTGATCCTGCGTTTACTCACCGGCCCCGGCGATCGCGTAGTGGTAGATCACCCCACTTATCCGCTGGCCATTGCAGCAATACAAGGGGCGTCATGTCGCCCCGTCGGCGTGTCGCTGCCCGAGCACGGTTGGGATACGGCGGGTCTGGTCGCCACCATCGCGCAAACTGCACCGAGAATGGCCTATCTGATGCCGGATTTTCACAACCCGACCGGGCGCTGTATGGACACCGCTACTCGCCAGGTCGTGGCGGATATTGCTGAAAGAACCCGCACGACGTTGGTGGTCGATGAGACCATGGTGAACCTGTGGTATGACGCCCCACCGCCACCGCCGCTTGCCGCATTCAATCGCGATGCCCCGATCATCCTGCTCGGTTCAGCAGGGAAAAGCTTTTGGGGCGGATTACGTCTGGGCTGGATTCGGGCGTCGGCGCGTACCATTGCCGCGCTGGTCCAAACCCGCGACACCTTCGATTTGGGCTCCCCGGTGCTTGAACAACTCGCCACCAGTTGGCTGCTGGATAACGCTGAGGACTTTCTTCCTGACAGAAGACGCCGACTCACATCACAGCGAGACCTGTGCTCGCGCCTGATGAACTCACATTTTCCAGAATGGCAATTTACCCAGCCACAAGGAGGACTCTCTTTCTGGGTTGAACTGCCTGATACGCTGGCGACGCTCTTTGCCACGCGCGCCGAAAGTGCAGGCATTCAGTTGGGAACCGGTACGCGGTTCGGCCTTGATGGCGCATTCGACCGCTTTTTGCGTATGCCCTTCACGTTGCCGGATGACACAGCATGTGCCGCCTTCAGAGTGTTGCAACCTATTTGGGATAGCCTGCGTTTGCAGGCCAGCGGCGGGAAAATGCGTAAAATAATCTAAACGACGAGTTAAAGGACCCGCTCTTGAATGCCGTGATGGACGAGGAGGTCCTGGCAATACTACCGCTGAGGAGGAACCGGAAAACCCTTCAGGGAAATCACGAAATTCTCACCGTCTTTCTTAATTTTTGCCCCGGCATCACACCAGTCGGAGGCAATACGGAAGAACTCATCGCTGCCGACATTCCAGCTCAGACGAACGTGTTTCACATAACCGGAGCGCAGCATTTCACAGGCTTCGCCATAATTACAGGCGGTTGAGAGCGATTGTTGTTTCATTTTTTCTTCTTCAGTAATCTTCGCAATGCTTTGATTTCTTTAGGAGTCAGTGCGTCAACTACGGATTCTTCCGTATGCTGGCTATCGATATCCTCAGCGGAGACTCCCACCTCTTCAATGGCGGAAAACGCGATTAGTAGCAGTTTTTCCGTGGCGATACTCAAATTTTCATTATGCACTTCAGCATAATGGCGAAGCTTTTCTTTTAGCGCCTCATCAACTTTGACATTCAATACAGCGGTCGACATTGTAGAAAATCCTTGTGGTCAGCCACAACACACCGGATGTAAGACCATGTCATTACAGCGCAATGGCGGCGGCAAAAGCTCAAATAACATCCCCAAAACACAGTGACAGTATTTGATGACAATAAAATGACGATACGATGACAAAGAAAAGAAGATAAACAGAAGAGAAATTGCCGGACGGCAGAATTGGGTGGGGGCCCTGCCAGCTACATCCCGGCACACACGTCATCTGCCTTGGCTGCTTCCTTCCGGACCTGACCTGGTAAACAGAGTAGTGTTGCGGGAGAACCAACAGAGCCCCCATTGAGAGCGTTGTTAACCAACGCGCAGGCGCATTATCACTGCTGCACCCTGTAATTGCAACCCATCCAGCATCGGATGCTGTTTTCTTGTGCAATGCGGCTTCACTCCTTCGCCATTCGGCATTATGCTGGAGGATTAGCGCAGGAATAAATGATGGATATACAGGACTCTTTCCCCCAACGCGTCTGGCAAATTGTCGCTTCAATCCCCGAAGGTTTCGTCACCACGTATGGCGATGTTGCCAGGCTTGCGGGATCGCCGCGCGCTGCGCGTCAGGTAGGCGGCGTGCTTAAGCGTCTCCCCGAAGGCAGCACCCTGCCCTGGCATCGGGTGGTCAATCGCCACGGGGCCATTTCGCTGACAGGTCCCGACCTACAACGACAACGTCAGGCGTTGCTGGCTGAAGGAATAGTGGTTTCAGGAAGCGGACAGATCGATTTACAGCGCTATCGCTGGGTGTACTAACCCTCTCCAGGCGGAGAGGGTTACAACGACCTTAGTACTGCGTGGGAGCAGGAACCGCAGATGACGGATTCACCTGGGTTGGTGACGTTGACGGAACCGTGGTAGTAGCCCCACCGCTCGCCTGAACCGGTACTGCTGTTTGCTGTACCGGGACCAGCGTCAGGTCGGCTTTAGTCCCACCCTGATTGATGACCGTCTGAACGGTATCAGTAATAAAGACCAGTTTATCATTTACCGTAATAGCCGCACTCAACAGAATACGGGCGTTAGGTTGAATATCTGCCGGGTTGAACGGTAATACAAAGCTGAATGGCGCTTGTTTACCTTCAGTACGAACCGCTTTTTGCGACAGCACTTTTGACGGCGCATCGGCCAGTGAAGCATCTGACAGCGTAACGGTTAGCACCGCATCGGGTGGCAAGGCCACTTTCTGACGGATCCATACTGTCCCGGAGACATTTGGCTGCTGAATTTTAGACTGTGTGTCAGAAATTGACGTATTAGGGCTTGGCGCAGGTGTCTGAATATCAGCGCTTTTATCGGCACAGGCCGCCAGAGCGACTGCAACCGCTAAACCACTTACCATGTGCACGAGTTTCATTAAATTCTCCTTATCATCTATGCACCAGCGAGAACTTTCCTCGCCAGAAGAGTGGTTAACAAAAACATAACGTGACTAAGTGTGGCACAAGACAGCTATTTTTGCCTGTAATAGGCCAGTAATTCAGACAATTGCACCCATCGGACCACTTTTAAAATTGCGTTATACTCTGCCTACCTCGCTGCGACATCGATATCACCTGGAGAGCACGTATGAGTCTGGCACTGAAAAATTTGCTGACATTGTTAAATCTGGAAAAAATTGAAGAAGGACTCTTTCGGGGCCAAAGTGAAGACTTAGGGTTACGTCAGGTTTTTGGGGGACAGGTTGTCGGTCAGGCGCTATATGCCGCAAAAGAAACCGTACCGGAAGAGCGTCTGGTACACTCTTTTCACAGCTACTTTTTACGCCCCGGCGATAGCCAAAAGCCCATCATCTATGATGTGGAAGTCCTGCGTGATGGTAACAGCTTCAGCGCGCGCCGCGTTGCCGCGATCCAGAATGGTAAACCCATTTTTTACATGACTGCCTCTTTTCAGGCACCGGAAGACGGATTTGAACATCAGAAAACCATGCCGGATGCGCCGGGTCCCGATGAGCTGAAATCAGAAACGGAAATTGCCCGCTCAGTGGCGCATTTGCTGCCGCCGCTGTTGAAAGAAAAATTTATCAACGATCGTCCGTTGGAAGTACGCCCTGTCGAGTTTCATAACCCCCTAAAAGGTCACGTCGCACCTCCGACGCGCCAGGTATGGATCCGAGCTAACGGCGTGCTGCAGGACGATCTGCGCGTCCATCAGTATCTGCTGGGTTATGCCTCAGACCTGAACTTCCTGCCTGTTGCGCTGCAACCGTACGGGATTGGCTTCCTGGAAAAAGGGATTCAGATCGCCACCATTGACCATTCCATGTGGTTCCACCGTCCGTTTAATATCAATGAATGGCTGCTGTATAACGTCGAGAGTACTTCGGCATCCGGTGCCCGGGGCTTTGTACGCGGAGAGTTTTATACCCAGGATGGCGTGCTGGTCGCTTCTACCGTACAGGAAGGGGTAATGCGTAATCGCAATTGAGAATTACCGGATGGTGGCGCAAAAGCGTTGCCATCCGGCAAATTGAGAATCAGGCGTTGTAAGCGTTCTCGCCGTGACTGTTTACATCCAGACCTTCGCGCTCCTGCTCTTCCGGTACGCGCAAACCAACCGTCATATCCGCCAGCTTATAGCCAATGAAAGCCACCACGCCAGACCAGACGATGGTGATCGCCACGCTTTCCAGTTGCACCAACAGCTGATGCCCCATGGTCACGCCCTCGGCAAAGCCCACGCCTCCCAAAGAGCTGGCAGCGAAAACTCCGGTCAGGATACAGCCGACAATACCGCACACACCGTGAACGCCAAACACGTCACACGGATCGTCCACACGCAGAAAACGCTTCAGCATGGTCACGCCCCACAGGCCTGCCAGACCCGCAACGACACCGATTATCAGCGCGCCGCCGACACCGATATAGCCACATGCAGGTGTTACGCCCACCAGACCCGCAATAGCGCCAGAGCAGGCGCCCAGCAGAGACGGTTTACCACGCAGCGCCCATTCACCGAAGATCCATCCGAGGATGGCTGCAGCGGTGGCGACCACGGTATTGACGAAGGCCAGTGCGGCGATTTCATTTGCCGTACCCGCTGAACCAGCGTTAAAGCCAAACCAACCAATGTAGAGAATAGCGGTACCGGTGAAGACCATCGGCAGGTTATGCGGTTTAAAAGCTTCTTTGCCAAAACCTACACGTTTGCCAATCAGATACGCGCCTACCAGACCGGCAATCGCCGCGTTGATGTGCACAACCGTTCCGCCGGCAAAATCCAGCGCGCCGTGGGAAGCCAGCAAGCCGCCGCCCCAGACCATATGAGCAATGGGGATGTACGACAGCGTTAACCATACCACCACAAAAATCAGCACCGCGGAGAAGCGAATACGTTCAGCCAGCGCACCGACGATTAGCCCAACGGTGATGCAGGCGAACGAGCCCTGAAAAGCAACGTGAATGTACTGGTAGAAGCTCCCCGTTACCGCCGTCAGCGCAATATTCTTCAGCAATACCCAGTTGAAGTTGCCGAAGAAATTATTACCTTCGCCAAAGGCCAGTGAGTAGCCATAAACCACCCATAAAATACAAACCAGAGCAAATGTCACCGTAACCTGAGTCAGCATCGACAGCACGTTCTTACCGCGAATCAAACCGCCGTAGAACAGCGCAATGCCAGGGATGGTCATAAACAGCACCAGCGCGGTACAGATCATCATAAAAGCGTTATCCGCTTTATCCGCAACCGCCGGTGCCGCCATCGCCAGTCCCGGCAGCAGCGCCAGTGAAGCAATACCTGTTTTCATCGTTGCTATCTTCATTTTTTGGTTTCCTATCACTGTGTGCCAGACGTTACAGTGCGGCTTCGTCGGCTTCGCCGGTACGAATACGAATCACACGTTGCAGCTCGGCGACGAAGATTTTGCCGTCGCCAATTTTTCCGGTGTATGCCGCCTTACTGATGACATCAATCACGCCATCCAGTTGGTCGTCGGCAATCGCCACATCAATCTTCACCTTCGGCAGAAAATTGACGCTATATTCAGCCCCACGGTACAGCTCAGCATGACCTTTCTGTCGGCCAAACCCCTTCACTTCGGTGACGGTCAGCCCCTGAATACCAATAGACGACAATGCTTCACGGACGTCTTCCAGTTTGAACGGTTTGATTACCACGGTAACCAGCTTCATAGATCCCCTCCAGTCAGAATTCAGTAGTGGCTGCAGATACACGAGAGGAATATTGCAAGGGATGTGCCAGAAATGAAAAAGGCGGGATGATTCAGGTTCTCAGGGTACTTCCGGGAGAGAAAAAGAAAAAACGCACTATAACGGTGCATAGTGCGTTACATTTTTGCACCAGATTGTTGATTGCCGGATGGCAGCGTAAACGCCTTACCCGGCCTACGAGACCGTGCTGGCCCCAGACCGGATAAGCGCCGCGCCATCAGGCGATAACAGAATCGTCTTGCGTACTGGCGGCTAACTCTTCACCCGCCAGCTGCAGCTGATACATCTGCCAGTAACGGCCTTGCGCCGCGAGTAATTGCTGGTGCGTACCACGCTCAACCGCCTGACCGCGATGCAGTACCAGAATGGTGTCCGCATCAACAATCGTCGATAACCGATGCGCAATCACCACCAGCGTGGTGTGTTCACGTACCGCCGCCAGAGCTTGCTGAATGGCCTGTTCAGTACCGGAGTCAATACTGGCCGTGGCTTCGTCGAGGATCAACACCTGCGGCGTTTCAACCAACACCCGCGCCAACGCCAGCAGCTGTTTTTGACCAACGGAGAGATTATTGCCCTGCTCGCCCAGCCGGGTATGAATCCCCTCGCTCAGACCTCGCGCCAGTTCTGCCAGTTGCACGGTCTCCAGCGACTGCCATACCCGCTCTTCTGAAATATCGCGGCCCAGCGTGACGTTCGCCAGGAAGGTATCTGCCATCACCACCGGATCCTGCTGCACCATGGCGATGCCCTGACGTAACGCACCGTGGCTCAGTGAAGACAGCGGCCGTCCATCAAGGCGGATTTCCCCCTGCGTCAGCGGGTAGTAACCCATCAGCAGGCTGGCGAGCGTGCTTTTACCACTGCCGGTGTGCCCGACCAAAGCCACAAAGCTGCGCGAAGGCACGGACAAACTGATATTTTGCAACACCAGATTGTCGTCGCGATAGGCAAATGAAACGTTATCCACCTCAATGTCCCCGCTCTTTAGCGGTCGCTCATCTTCACCATAGCGCTGACGTGGCCCATCCATCAGTTCGAACACTCGCTCACCGGCGACAACCGCCTGCTGCAGCATTGATTGCTGAGTGGTCAACTCGATCAGCGGTTCATTCAAACGGCCGAGGTAGCTGATAAACGCGTACAGCACGCCAACCTCGATCGAGCTGCCAGAGGTAAAACTGAACAGCATCAGCAATCCGCAGAGGATCAGCGCCGAGAAAAGGCTAAGCAGCGGGCGCAACAAAAAACCATCCAGTCGCAGGGTTTGCATACGCGCCATATAGTGCGAGCGGCTTGCTTCGCCCATTCTCTCGCCAAATCGCGCCTGCTGGCGGAACTGCTGGATAACACTCATGCCGTTGATGACTTCGTTAAAGCCATCGTTAATATCCGCCAGATAAGCGCGAACCCGGCGCACAATCGGGGTGCTGTAGCGTTGATAAATCACCATCACCACCAGCACGGCCGGGAAAATGGCCATCGCCACTAGCGCCATACGCCACTCAAGGCTGAACATCGCTACCAGCATGGCGCCAATTAATGCCGCGCTGCGCAGGACCGTTGCTACCACCGTCACATACAGATCGCGAATAACTTCGGTGTCATTGGTCACGCGGGAGATTAGCTGTCCGACGGGTTGAGTATCAAAGGCGCTGAGCGGCTGGCGCAGCGCAGCGTCCATTACGTCGGTGCGCAACTGCTGTACTACGCCAACTGCCGCCTGGTTAAACAGCAATGACTGCGCGTAATGCAGGCCAGCCGCCAGCAGTTGTAGACCGATATATGCCGCAACCAGCCCGGCGACCATCGCCAGCGGCAGATTATTCTTCGCCACCATGTTATCGATAAAATAGCTAATCAGCAGCGGACCGCTGACTTCCGCCGCAGCCGCCACCCACAGCATGACTACCGCAATAGCCAGCTGTTTTCGCCATGGAGAGCCATACGCCAGCAATCTTTTCAGGGTCGGCCATAATTGCCCAAAACTACGCATTAGCCGCCTCCTCGTTTATCTCTGGTGCATCAGTCAGCGCCGCTTCCAGTTGCTGATAGCGGTACATATCGCGATACCAGCCAGGCTGCTGCACTAACGCATCATGCTCGCCGCGCTGGGCAATATGCCCATGCTGCATCACGATAATCTCGCTGGCTTCCGTCAGGGCCGATAAACGGTGGGCGCTAATAATGACGGTTCTGCCTTCGCCCCACTGGCGCAGGTTATGCAGGATCTGATGCTCGGTACGACCATCTACCGCCGACAGCGCATCATCCAGAATCAGGATTTCAGCGTTCAGGAGTAGCGCTCGAGCGATAGAAATACGCTGTTTTTGCCCACCAGACAGCATCACCCCACGTTCGCCCACTTCGGTGTCGTAGCCCTGCGGAAGACGTAAAATATCCTCATGAACGCTGGCAAGGCGTGCCACATACTCGATCTCTTCCTGCGTGGCCTGAGGGCGTCCTAACGCGATGTTATTGCCAACGGTATCCGAAAACAGGAATGGCGTCTGGCTGACAACTGCCAGCCGGCTGCGCCAGCTATCCAGTTGTAATCGCGTTAAGGGGATATCATGAAAGCGCACATCGCCGTGGGTGATATCAAAATGACGCTGAATCAGCGACAGCACCGTACTTTTCCCCGCGCCGGTAGGCCCACAAATGCCCAGCATCTGCCCAGGTTTAAGCTGGAAGTTCACATTTTCCAGCGCCGGGTGTGTCGTTTGCGGGTAGCAAAACTCGCGAATCGCCACCGCCAGCTCCCCACGCCCTTCCGGTACCGGTTCAGTGCCGTCATCCACCACCGGCGCTTCAGACAGCATGGCGCGAATACGGCTGTACGCCGCGCTGCCACGTTCGACGATGTTAAACATCCATGCCAGCGCCAGCATCGGCCAAATCATCAAACCGAGATACATCATAAAGCTGGTGAGCTGGCCGAGCGTCAGCGAACCGTGCACCACCATCCAGCTTCCCCCAGCAATCGCCAGTAGGTTAGCCATGCCAATGGCGATATAAATCGTGGGATCAAAGCGGGCGTCAATGCGCGCCACGCGCAGGTTTTTCTTACCGGTATCTTCGGCATCGGCGGCAAATAATGCCGATTGCCGATCCTCCAGACCGAAGGCCTTAATCATGCGAATACTGGTCAGGCTTTCCTGAGTACGGTCGTTGAGACTGGAAAACGCCGCCTGCGCCAGCTTAAAGCGGTTATGGAGTCGATCGCCGTAACGTTTGATCATCAACGCCATCACCGGCATCGGCAGCAGCGCAATTAACGTCAACTGCCAGCTTATCTGCGTTGACATCACGATCAGCACCGCACATCCCATTACCAGCGAATCTACCAGCGTCAGCACGCCTTCTCCGGCGGCAAATACGACGCGATCGACATCGTTGGTCGCACGCGCCATCAGATCGCCCGTGCGGTGACGCAGATAAAATTCTGGATGCTGGCGACTCAACTGACGGTAATAATCTTCCCGCAGCTCAACCGCTAGTTGGTAGGATGCGCCAAACAGCAGCACGCGCCAGACATAGCGCAGCAAATAAACCACCACTGCAATCAGGGCAATTGTTCCCACCCACATCAGCAGCCACTCGGTGGTGAAGCGTTGAGTCGTCACGCCATCCACAATGATCCCGACCACTTTCGGCGGAATAAGCTGAAGGATAGCGATGATGATAAGCAGGGCCACCGCCCCGAGGTAGCGACGCCACTCCCGGCGGAAGTACCAGCTTAATTGAGCAAATAATCGCACGCGTTATGTCCTGACAAGATTTCCGGCAATAAGCGCCGGGAGAGTTATTCAATAGGGAGAGCAGTTGTGTATTTAATCTGTTCCATCGCAAAGCTGGAGGTGACGTCAGACAGGCCCGGTACGCTGTTCACCAGGCGCTTATAAAATTCATCGTAGCTTTTCATATCGGCGACCTGCACTCGCATCAGGTAATCATATTCCCCAGCCATACGCCAGAACCCCAGAACCTCCGGCATACCGGTGACTTCGGTGACAAAGCGGCAATACCATTCACTGCTGTGATGCTGAGTCTTAATCAGCACAAACGCGGTCAGCCCCAGCCCCAGTTTTTCTGGATCTAACAGGGCGACTCTACCCAGCAGGATACCGTCATCCTCAAGCCGTTTGAGGCGTTTCCAGCAGGGGGTGGTAGTCAGATTAACGGCATCTGCTAACGCCTGCAAAGAAAGGGTGCAGTCCTGTTGCAGTAAGCTAAGCAGCTTACGGTCAATTTTGTCTAACATATCCACTCCACAGAGAAGAATTTTCTCCTTACATTCTATTTTAAAGGCTAAATGGCAACAATTTTTTCCGTGCTTTTCGCTATTCTTGGCACAAAATGACAAATGGATATCTATTAATGATGAATAGCTCCTGGGTTAAAAACGCCATCAATGAAATCAACGCGGATTATCAGCGTTCTGCGGATACGCATCTCATTCGTCTGTCGCTACCGGCGTTCCCGGGCATTCAGATCTATTTAAAAGATGAGAGCACGCATCCCACCGGGAGCCTGAAGCATCGTCTGGCGCGTTCACTGTTTCTGTACGGATTGTGCAATGGCTGGATTAAAGAAGGCACCACCATCATTGAATCATCGTCCGGTTCAACGGCGGTCTCTGAGGCTTATTTCGCCCGACTGTTAGGGCTGCCGTTTATTGCCGTCATGCCTTCCTGTACGGCGAAGCGTAAAATTGAACAGATTGAGTTTTACGGTGGTCGCTGTCATTTCGTGGAAAGCGCCTGTGAAATCTATGCGGCCTCTGAACAGCTGGCGCGTGAGCTGAACGGTCATTACATGGACCAGTTCACTTATGCTGAGCGCGCTACCGACTGGCGTGGCAATAACAATATTGCTGACAGCATCTTCCGTCAGATGCAGTGCGAGCCCAACCCTGTCCCCCGCCATATTGTAATGAGCGCCGGAACCGGCGGCACCTCTGCAACCATTGGCCGCTATATTCGCTGTCAGGGCTACGACACCCGCCTGATGGTGGTGGATCCGGAAAACTCAGTCTTTCTGCCCTTCTGGCAGGATCGCGATGCAACGTTACGCAGCCCGGTAGGAAGCAAAATCGAAGGCATCGGCCGCCCACGTGTCGAACCCTCCTTCATTCCTGACGTAGTCGATGAAATGCTGCGCGTGCCGGATGCCGCAAGCGTGGCCACCGCACACTGGCTGGAAACGCAGTTGGGCCGCAAAGTCGGCGCTTCAACCGGCACCAACATGTGGGGAACGCTGCAACTTGCCGCCCGTATGCGCGATGCCGGAGAAAGCGGTTCACTGGTCACGCTGCTGTGCGACAGCGGCGAACGCTATCTTGAAACCTACTACAACCCGCAGTGGATCGACACGCACATCGGTGATTTAACGCCGTGGAAAGCGGAACTCACCCGGCTTCTGAACACCCATTAATGGGATAAAAAAAGCCAGACGCGAAGTCTGGCTTGCTGGAAGGGATCTCTCATTCGGGGGAATAAGGTAGATGCGGATTGTCCAGCCAATGCGTCAAAAAGTGTGACACCGCCTGATTGCGGCAATGCCCAATCACCGACAAATGCGGCAGTTCAGCAATCAGTTGTGGCATCGCGTTACCCATAATCAGGCCGCGCCCAACGCTACCTAACATTTCGCGATCGTTCATGGCATCGCCAAACGCCATACATTCGGCCATTGAATAACCTAAGTGGTCGCTTAGTACCGCCAGCGCCGACCCTTTGTTACAGCCCACCGGCAGCACCTCAAGGCAATCAACCGCGGAAAAACAGAGATTTACCTGCTCACCCAGCGCCTCATTCAGTTGAATGCGTAATTGGATCAGGGAGTCATGATCCCCACAGAAACAGACTTTCGTTACCTGATGAGCCGGGATACGTTTCACATCGACGATCTGGTAGCGAAATCCGCTATACACATGCGCCTGTAGCAGCGATAGGATCTCTTGTCCGGTGAACCAACCGTTGTCATTAAAGACATGCATGCTGGCTGTAGTATCCCACTTCTGATGTAACACGATATCCGCCACAGTCGGATCCAGATCCTGACGGTGCAATACATCGCCCTCAACAGAGTGAATGCGCGTGCCGTTACCCGTGATCAAAAAGGCGTCCAGTGAGATAGACCCCAAAATATGGCGCATCTCCAGCACATGGCGGCCGGTGGCAAATGTCAGGGTGATCTCGCGTTCACGCAGGCGCGCCAGCGTTGAAAGCGTTTCGTCACCTAAATGGTGATTCGGCATCAAAAGGGTGCCATCCATATCAAATGCAGCCAGACGAGCCATTTCTTTCTCCACACTGTGACGCGGTTAACTTGTGATTCAGTATCACCTGAGATATACGGAAGTAATAGTGAATATATAAAATGAATTGTTCCGGGTTTATTACACAAAATCATTCAAGTTGCATCCAGGCGGTAAGTGAATGAACGTCCAGGAGCATGCAGTGACTGGGGTGAATTAACGCCGCCAACAAAGAGGTAGCTTGAAGGATGACGTGTATATGAGATTGTTGAATCGCCTGAATCAGTACCAACGCCTGTGGCAGCCGTCGGCGGGAGAACCGCAGTCGGTGACCGTCGGGGAGCTGGCAGAACGCTGTTTTTGCAGCGAGCGCCACGTGCGTACCCTGCTGAAGCAAGCGCAGGATGCTGGCTGGCTGGAGTGGCACGCCCAGTCGGGGCGTGGGAAACGCGGGCAACTGCGCTTTTTGGTGACGCCAGATTCGCTACGGAGCATTATGATGGAGCAAGCGCTGCAAAAGGGGGAGCAACTTAGCGTACTGGAGCTGGCTCAGCTGGCGCCGGGAGAATTAAGAACGCTGCTCCAGCCGTTTATGGGCGGTCAGTGGCAAAACGACACGCCAACCCTGCGTATCCCCTATTACCGCCAGCTCGACCCTTTGCACCCTGGATTTCTCCCCGGTCGCGCAGAGCAACACCTCGCCGGACAAATATTCTCGGGCCTGACCCGGTTCGACAGTATTACGCAACGCCCCTGCGGAGATTTAGCCCACCACTGGAATATCTCCGCCGACGGCCAGCGCTGGGATTTCTATATTCGTTCCACCCTGTACTGGCATAACGGCGATGCGGTCAGCAGCACACAGCTACATCAACAGTTGCTGAAGCTGTTAGAGCTACCCGCGTTAAATAAGCTGTTTATCAGCGTAAAGCACATTGAGGTGACGCATCCCCAGTGCCTAACCTTTATTTTGCATCGCCCCGACTTCTGGCTGGCGCATCGTCTGGCAAGCTACAGCAGTCACCTGGCACATCCCGAACTCCCGTTTGTTGGTACCGGTCCGTTTCGGTTGACGCTGTTTACCCCAGACCTGGTGCGCATCGAGAGTCACGATCACTACCACCTGAGTCATCCGCTACTAAAAGCCATTGAATACTGGATAACCCCGCAGCTTTTCTCCCAGGATTTGGGCACCAGCTGTCGCCATCCGGTTCAAATTGCAATTGGTAAACCCGAAGAGCTTCCCATGCTAAGCCAGGTAAGCAGCGGGATCAGCCTCGGTTTCTGCTATCTCACGCTCAGAAAAAGCGCGCGGCTGAATACGCAGCAGGCCCGTCGCCTGGTCAATATTATCCACCGTTCTTCCCTGCTACAAACGCTTGACGTGGATGAAAACCTGATCACGCCAAGCAATGCGCTGCTGCCGGGATGGACGATCCCCCAATGGGATGAACTGGACGACGTGCCGCTACCGGAAAAACTTACGCTGGCCTATCACCTGCCGGTAGAGTTGCACGCCATGGCTGAACAGCTTCGCCAGGCGCTGGCGCTACTCGGCTGTGAATTAACGCTTATTTTTCATAATGCTAAAAACTGGGATGGCGACCATCCTTTAGCCCAGGCCGACCTGATGATGGGAGACAGGCTGATTGGCGAAGCACCTGAATATACCCTCGAACAGTGGCTGCGCTGCGATCAGCTCTGGTCACATGTATTGAGCTCGCCAGCATATACTCATCTGCAAACCACCCTGGATGCCCTGCAAATCCAGGCCGATGAGGACGATCGTCATGCGGCTTTACAACACGTTTTCGCCTCGCTGATGCATGACGCGACCCTGACACCGCTGTTCAATTATCACTATCGTATTAGCGCTCCGCCGGGCGTGAACGGCGTACGCCTGAATCCTCGCGGCTGGTTTGAATTTACCGAAGCCTGGCTACCGCCTCCGTCGGCGTGAAGAAGCTGGTCGGCGACACGCCCAGGCGCTACCATAAGGGTTTCGTTATTTGTCAGGAAAAACCATGAAACGTGCCGTTGTTGTATTCAGTGGGGGTCAGGACTCCACAACCTGTCTGGCGCAAGCGCTGCATCAGTATGATGAAGTGCACTGCGTGACCTTTGATTATGGTCAGCGCCATCGCACTGAGATTGATGTCGCACGTGACCTGGCCTTAAAACTTGGCGCGCGTGCGCACAAGGTACTTGATGTAACGCTGCTCAGCGAACTGGCCGTCAGCAGCCTGACCCGCGATAATATTCCGGTACCCGATTACGAACCGGATGCGAACGGCATTCCCAATACCTTTGTGCCAGGGCGCAATATTCTGTTTTTAACGTTGGCGGCGATTTACGCGTATCAGGTGCAGGCGGAGGCGGTCATTACCGGCGTTTGTGAAACGGATTTCTCTGGATATCCGGACTGCCGCGATGAGTTCGTCAAAGCCCTGAACCATGCCGTAAGCCTGGGAATGGCGAAAGATATCCGCTTTGAAACCCCGCTGATGTGGATCGATAAAGCCGAAACCTGGGCACTGGCCGATTACTGGGGCAAGCTGGACCTGGTACGCGAAGAAACGCTGACCTGCTATAACGGCATCAAAGGTGACGGTTGCGGTCACTGCGCGGCCTGTAATCTGCGCGCCAACGGCCTGAACCATTATCTGGCAGATAAACCGGCAGTGATGGCGGCAATGAAGCAGAAAACAGGACTAAAGTGATCGATTTGCCGGATGGCGGTGCACGCACCTTATCCGGCTTTCGACGTTCACCGTGGTCAATATCGCCCGTAAGCCTGATAAGCAAAGCGCCGTCAGGCTTCCTTCCATCACTTCACCATCTGCTCCAGTTTTTCGCGCAACTCCCCTTCCAGCGGTAGCGCCTTTTGCGTTTTCAAATCAATACAGACGAAGGTAATCAACGCGTCTGCCACCACCTGTCCTTCCGGCTCCAGGGTGATAGTCTGGTTCAACACACCGCTTTTGCCATTTAGCTGTTGCACCTGACTGGTAATGGTCAGCAGGTCGCTCAGCACCGCAGGGCGGCGGTAGTTAATGTTAATATTCACGACCACAAAAGCGATGTTGTGTGCGGTCATCCACTGAAAGCTGTCGCTGTTTTCCAGGCCATCCCAGCGGGCTTCTTCCAGAAACTCAAGATAGCGAGCATTGTTAACGTGCTGATAGACATCAAGATGAAAACCACGAACTTTGATTTGTGTTTGCATAGCGCAGGAGCCTTACGTTGTTTTTATAGGAACACACTTCAGGGTAAGAGGTCATAACTGGTATGACCTCTACAGTCTGGCAAACTTTCAGCACTCTGCAAGTTATTAAAGTGTTAAAACTGCCAGATTGCGCTCTACCAGCGAACTCCCCATGCCCGGCACCTGCTTTAAGTCCTCCACCGTTTTAAACGGCCCGTACTCCTCACGATAGCTGACAATCGCCTGTGCTTTCTTCAGACCTACGCCATTCATGACTCGCGCTAAATCCTCCGCAGAAGCGCTGTTGATGCTTACCCTAGTGCCTTCATCATCGCTCGCTTTAGCCGGTTGCGTGGCTTTGCTTTGTGCTACTCCCGTAGCATCCGCTTTGGCTTGAGTCGCCTGGCTTTTGGCGACTGGCTCTGCAGCCAGTGCGCTTTGAGCCATACCGGTGCAGGTCAATGAAAGGGTAATAAGCAGGGCTTTGATTCCATGTTTCATACTGTTTTCTCCTTGTTTGTTAACAGTGGAATCACGATAGCGAGGTGCAGAACGGCAGACAAACGGCAAATATCAGAAATGGAAAAGGCCGCGAAAGCGGCCTTTGGTTGATACAACTTTTTGCAATTTTTTGCGAGTAGCCTCGGTTATTGCTGCTGTTCCAGCGCGTCACCGACTTTAATTTTTGCGGCTTTACGCAGGTTGCTCATCAGCGCTTCAAAGACAATCTGCGCATTGTTCTGGGTAATCCCCTGAACCATCGCTTTCTTCTGCTCTTCAGGCATAGAACCGGCTTTCACCTCGTCCAGCGCCAGCAGTACAACGTTACCCTGCATGTCGTTCGCCACGCCGTAGCTCGGTTTATCTTTCGCCGGCAGGCTCAGGCCAAAGGCCGCCTGACTCAGCGGATCCTGACCCGTACGGCTCAGCGTTTTCGCCTCGCCAAAGCTCAGACCCGCCGCTTTCATGGCTTCATCGCCTTTACCAGCTTTCAGATCCGCCAGCAGTTTATCGGCATCAAGCTTCGCCTGCTGCTCTGCTTTATTGTGCTTAACAAGCGCAGTTACCTGATCTTTCACTTCAGCCAGTGGTTTAACGGCTTCAGCTTTGTGCTCTGCAATTCGCAATACAAACGCGCGATCGCCATCCACGGTGATGATGTCGGAGTTACTGCCAGGCGTACCGTTCTCACCAACCAAACCACCATTGAAAATGATGTCAGCGACCGGTTTGAAGTTCAGCTCTTCCGGCAGGCTGTCACGGCTAAACCAGCCCGTTTCAACCGCTTTCATACCCGCCGCCTGCTCCGCGCCCGCCAGGGATTCGTTATCGTTGCTGGCGGCATCGCTCACTTTCTGCTGCAGCGCATAGTAGGCATCCAGCGCTTTTTCCTGCTTCACTTTCGCCGCAATGTCGTCACGCGCTTCGCTCAGCGGTTTAACCTGCGCAGGCTGCACGTCGTCAAGACGCGCAACGAGGAAACCAACGGAAGACTTAATCACACCTGACAGCTGGCCTTTCTCTTTCAGACCGGCATTCTTCAGCTCATCCGGGGTGGTGGAATCTTCCAGCCATCCCATATCGCCGCCTTTACGGGCAGAGATGATGTCAGCAGATTTTTCTTTTGCCAGCGCAGCGAAATCACCGCCTTTGTTCAGCTCGTCCAGTACCGCTTTGGCTTCATCTTCCGTTTTGGTCTGAATGATGCTGTAGCGGTTACGCTGCGGCTGAGTGAACTGATCCTGATGCTGGTCATAATAAGCCTGAATATCAGCATCGCTGGCCGTCTCCTGCATAGCAGCAGCATCCAGCTTGATGTAGCTCACGCGGAACTGTTCCGGCGTCATAAAGTTGTTTTTATTCTGCTCGTAGTAGCTGGCAACTTCCTGCTCGGTAACAGACTGCTTCGCGGCCAGTGCGTTAACGTCAATTGTCGCCTCGCGAACGATACGCTGCTGTGCGACCAGCGCCGCCAGCTCGTCCGTTTCGCCTTTCAGCATGAAGTCCGTACCGGCAACGCCGTTAATCAGTTGCTGGGTAGTAAGCTGATTACGTAATGCCTGAGCGTACTGGTCTGCGGTCATTCCCATCTGATTAACAATCGCGTTGTAGCGATTGTTATCAAATTTACCGTCCACCTGGAACGCAGGCGTGGCGAAAATAGCCTGTTTAACCTGATCGTCGCTGATGTTGAGATTAAGCTCGCGGGAGTACTGATCCAGCAGCGCTTCGTCAATAAGACGATTCAGCACCTGCTGACGCAGCGTTTTCATGTAGCCTTCGTTCGCAGCCAGTTCGGAGTATTGATCGCCCAGCTGTTGCTGCATGCGGTTACGTTCGCTGTTGAACGCATTCTCGAACTGCCCGCGGCTAATCTCCTGGCCATTCACTTTGGCGGCGAAGTTATTGCCCCCGCCAATCAGGTAACCACTCACGCCGGTCAAAATGAACGACACGATAATGATACCGAAAATAATCTTGAGCACGAGACTGTTAGCAGCCGTGCGTAAGCTGTCCATCATGGTGTAACCACACTCCGCTGTAGATGACTATACGCGTTATCTCTCAAGCCGCCTGCGCGTTGTCACAACAGCGGCGGCAAGGATTTTGAGTATATATGCTTCACGCAGCATAGCGTTTCCTGAACGCTGCGTACAAAGGCCTATTGTGACAAGAAACAGGGGCAATTGTCAGCCCACAACGCGTAGAAAGTACCGGAATTACAAATAAAAAAGGCACATCAGTCGATGCGCCCTTGTACTTCGTCACATCCCCAAAGGGGAAATCACTTAGTTTACCGCGTCTTTCAGTGCTTTACCTGCACGGAAGCCCGGTACTTTAGCCGCGGCGATGGTGATCTCTTTACCTGTTTGCGGGTTGCGACCAGTACGGGCAGCACGCTCTTTAACGGCAAAAGTACCAAAACCTACCAGCGCTACGTCATCACCTTCTTTCAGAGATTCGGTAACAGAAGCAATAATTGCATCTAACGCACGTCCAGCCGCAGCTTTAGAGATATCAGCCCCTGCAGCAATTTTGTCGATCAGTTGAGATTTATTCACTCTTCTCTTCCTCTTTATAATTTATATCGCACCTGAATCCTTCAAAGTGCGAACGCGCAGCAGTTATATCAGGCCTGCCATGCCCTTACAACACCCGTTAATGATGGCAAGCCCAATCCGTCATCTAAATTAGCTATACAAAAAAAGGCTGGCAAGTCCGAAATGGTCTGCCAGCCCTGTTTTTATTAGTGCTCTTTGCGCGAGGTCACTATTTTGCGGTCACAACCTGCATTCCGGAGGGCTCATTTTGCAACGCGAGCGTCAGAACCTCCTCAATGCGTTTCACCGGATGGATGTCCAGATCGGCAATTACGTTGTCCGGAATCTCTTCCAGGTCACGTTTGTTTTCGTCTGGAATTAAGACCGTTTTAATACCACCACGGTGTGCTGCCAGCAGTTTTTCTTTCAAACCACCAATAGGCAGAACCTGGCCACGCAGGGTGATCTCGCCGGTCATCGCCACGTCGGCGCGAACCGGGTTACCGGTCAGACAAGAAACCAGCGCGGTACACATGGCAATACCCGCACTTGGACCGTCTTTCGGCGTCGCCCCTTCAGGTACGTGAACGTGGATGTCGCGTTTTTCGTAAAAGTCCGGATTAATGCCCAGTTTTTCCGCACGCGCGCGCACCACGGTCAGCGCAGCCTGAATGGATTCCTGCATGACTTCACCCAGAGAACCGGTGTAGGTCAGCTTACCTTTACCCGGTACGCAAGCGGTTTCGATGGTCAGCAGATCGCCGCCAACTTCCGTCCATGCCAGACCGGTTACCTGGCCAACGCGGTTTTCGTTGTCCGCGCGGCCATAGTCAAAGCGCTGTACGCCCAGGTAGTCGTGCAGGTTGTCGCCATTGATCTCAATATGTTTCAGCGACTTGTCGAGCAGCAGCTGTTTCACCGCTTTACGGCACAGTTTGGAAATTTCACGCTCCAGACTACGCACTCCAGCTTCACGGGTGTAATAACGAATAATGCCCACAATGGCGCTATCGTCGACCGTCAGCTCGCCTTTTTTCAGCGCGTTACGCTCAATCTGTTTCGGCAACAGGTGACGTTTAGCAATGTTCAGCTTCTCGTCTTCGGTATACCCGGACAGACGGATCACTTCCATACGATCCAGCAACGGTGCGGGAATATTCATGGAGTTAGAGGTCGCAACGAACATCACGTCGCTGAGATCGTAGTCCACTTCCAGGTAATGATCGCTGAACGCCACGTTCTGCTCTGGATCCAGCACCTCAAGCAGTGCGGAAGCCGGATCGCCACGCATGTCGGAAGACATTTTGTCGATCTCATCAAGCAGGAACAGCGGGTTTTTAACGCCCACTTTAGCCATTTTCTGGATCAGTTTACCCGGCATCGAACCAATATAGGTCCGGCGGTGACCGCGAATTTCAGCTTCATCACGCACGCCACCCAGCGCCATACGGATGTATTTACGTCCGGTTGCTTTAGCGATGGACTGTCCCAGAGAAGTTTTACCTACCCCCGGCGGCCCAACCAGGCACAGGATCGGCCCCTTGATTTTATTCACACGGCTTTGAACCGCGAGATACTCAAGAATACGGTCTTTGACGCGTTCCAGACCGTAATGGTCGGTATCGAGGATTTCCTGAGCCTGACGCAGATCTTTTTTGACCTTGCTACGCGCATTCCATGGCACCTGAACCATCCAGTCGATGTAGCCACGGACTACGGTCGCTTCCGCTGACATCGGAGACATCATTTTCAGCTTCTGCAGTTCTGCTTCCGCTTTCTCTTTTGCCTCTTTCGGCATTTTCGCCGCGTCGATTTTACGCTTCAACGCTTCGTTTTCGTCCGGCGCATCGTCCATCTCGCCGAGCTCTTTCTGAATGGCTTTCATCTGCTCGTTCAGATAGTACTCACGCTGGGATTTTTCCATCTGCTTTTTCACGCGGTTGCGAATGCGTTTCTCAACCTGCAGCAGATCGATTTCAGACTCCATCATCGCCATCAGATATTCCAGACGTTCGTTAACGTCGGACATCTCCAGTACGGACTGCTTGTCAGCAAGCTTCAGCGGCATGTGCGCAGCGATGGTGTCCGCCAGACGTGCAGGATCGTCAATGCTGTTCAGCGACGTCAGCACTTCGGGCGGGATTTTCTTGTTCAGCTTGATATAGCCTTCGAACTGGCTGATAGCGGTACGCACCAGCACTTCCTGTTCGCGCTCATCAATAGCAGGCGAGTCGAGGTACTCCGCTTTCGCAGAGAAGTGCTCGCCGTTGTCAGACAGCGCTGAAATACGCGCGCGCTGTAACCCCTCGACCAGCACTTTTACGGTGCCGTCAGGCAGTTTCAGCATCTGCAAAATAGAGGCCACGGTCCCGACGGTGAAAAGATCGTTTACACCCGGCTCATCCGTTGACGCTTCTTTCTGGGCAACCAGCATGATTTTTTTATCATGGTCCATAGCCGCTTCCAGACAACGGATAGATTTTTCCCGCCCTACAAATAAGGGTATGACCATGTGCGGATAAACCACCACATCGCGCAACGGCAATACGGGGATTTCAATGCGTTCAGAACGCTCAGGATTCATAGAGCTCTCTCTTAGTTTAGTTTCCGCCAGGTAATCAGGTGGTACGACTGTGCTCCACACCACCTTTAACATGTATGTCAGTATATGGGGATGTTTCCCACACATTCAACGCCATGTTTACGGAAAAATAAAAGGGGAGATAAAATCCCCCCTTATTAATTAAATGTCTGTATGAATTGATGAATTATTCGCCAGATGCCTGCTGCGCTTCCGGCTTACCGTAAATCAGCAATGGCTTGCTCTGGCCGCCAATCACCGACTCATCGATCACCACTTTTTCGACGTCTTCCATAGAAGGCAGATCGTACATAGTGTCAAGCAGTGCGGCTTCGACGATAGAACGCAGACCACGAGCACCGGTTTTACGTGCCATCGCTTTTTTGGCGATCGCATCCAGCGCTTCCTCACGGAATTCCAGATCAACACCTTCAAGATTGAACAGCGCCTGGTACTGCTTGGTCAGGGCATTTTTCGGCTCTTTCAGGATCTGGATCAGCGCTTCTTCACTCAGTTCGCTCAGCGTCGCTACAACCGGCAGACGCCCGATGAACTCAGGGATCAGACCAAATTTGATCAGATCTTCCGGCTCCACCTGCGACAGCAGTTCACCTTCACTGGCTTTATCAGACTGCGCTTTTACCGTTGCGCCAAAACCAATGCCGGAGCCCGTTTCAACACGGTTAGCAATGACTTTATCCAGACCGGCAAAGGCACCGCCGCAGATAAACAGGATCTTGGAGGTATCAACCTGCAGGAATTCCTGCTGAGGATGTTTACGCCCCCCCTGCGGTGGAACGGCAGCAACCGTACCTTCGATCAGTTTCAACAGCGCCTGCTGTACGCCTTCGCCAGAAACGTCACGGGTAATGGACGGGTTGTCAGACTTACGAGAAATCTTGTCGATTTCATCGATATAGACGATCCCGCGCTGTGCTTTCTGCACGTCGTAATCGCACTTCTGCAGTAGTTTCTGAATAATATTTTCAACATCTTCACCCACATAACCAGCTTCGGTCAGCGTGGTGGCATCGGCCATAGTGAACGGAACGTCCAGCAGGCGTGCCAGCGTTTCAGCCAGCAGCGTTTTACCGGAACCCGTCGGGCCAATCAGCAGGATGTTACTTTTGCCCAACTCGACGCCATTGCTGGTGTCGCCGTTGCGCAGACGTTTGTAATGGTTGTATACCGCGACCGCCAGCACTTTCTTCGCCTGCTCCTGACCGATAACGTAATCGTCCAGGTGGTTGCGAATTTCATGTGGCGTCGGCAGCGCACTGCGTTCACGGTGCGGTGCTACTTCCTTAATCTCTTCGCGAATGATGTCGTTACATAAATCAACACATTCGTCGCAGATATACACGGATGGTCCGGCAATCAGCTTACGCACTTCATGCTGGCTTTTGCCGCAAAAAGAGCAGTACAACAATTTGCCCGAGCCATCTTTGCGTTTATCTGTCATGGGTCAAAACCTCTTCTTTGTTCTTTGTGCCGCACACGACGACGCAAATGCCATTCTCAGGCGCAAGACGCTAGTCAGCGTTGTGCCGCTCCAGGTAATTATAGCGGTACACCTGCGCGCTGGGCATTAATTACGATGGGTCAAAATCGAGTCGACCAGACCGTACTCTACCGCTTCAGAAGCGGAGAGGAAGCGATCGCGCTCGGTATCACGTTCAATCTGCTCAAGAGATTGACCCGTATGATGCGCCATAAGTTCGTTCATGCGCCCTTTTACCTTCAGGATTTCACGGGCATGAATTTCAATATCCGTTGCCTGGCCCTGGTAACCGCCCAGAGGCTGGTGGATCATGACGCGAGAGTTAGGCAGGCAAAAACGTTTACCTTTCGCCCCGGCAGTCAGCAGGAACGCGCCCATTGAGGCCGCCTGGCCCATACAAATGGTGCTGACGTCCGGCTTAATAAACTGCATGGTGTCATAGATAGACATCCCGGCAGTGATCACTCCACCAGGGGAGTTGATGTACAGGTAGATATCTTTTTCTGGGTTTTCTGCTTCCAGGAACAGCATCTGCGCCACGATCAGGTTAGCCATATGGTCTTCGACCTGGCCGGTCAGAAAAATGACGCGTTCCTTAAGTAGACGAGAATAGATATCAAAAGAGCGCTCACCACGTGAGGTCTGTTCAATGACCATCGGCACCAGCGCCATATGGGGTGCAAAGTTATCTCGTTCGCCGCTGTATGACATTTCCGTCTCCTGGATAAAATTTGAAAAAACCTGCTGTGCTGATTGTAACCTTATGGACGGATTATCAGCTAGTCCCTCTGTAATGGGTACGACATCGCCATAATTCAAGCATAACAATCTTTTGTTGTAACGCTAACACTGAAACGCTGTTTTCGCACTCTTCCCATGCAAAATCCGTGACAAAAAAAAACCCGCCACCAAAAGGTGACGGGCTTGCGTACGAAATTCGTGCTAAATAAGCGACGAATTACGCCTGCTGGTTCATCAGCTCGTTGAAGGAAGTGGCTTTTTCAGTCACTTTCGCTTTCGCCAGAACAGCTTCAACAGCCTGCTCTTCCAGAGCGACGTTACGCATGTTGTCCATCAGCTCTTTATTTTTGCTGTAGAACTCAACAACTTCTTTCGGATCTTCGTAAGCAGAAGCCATCTCTTCGATCAGGCCTTTAACGCGATCTTCGTCAGCTTTCAGCTCGTTGGTACGAATCACTTCGCCCAGCAGCAGACCTACAACTACGCGACGCTTAGCCTGTTCTTCGAACAGTTCACGCGGCAGTTCCAGAGCTTGTTTTTCGTTGCCGCCAAAACGCTGTGCAGCCTGACGACGCAGAACGTCGATTTCGCTGTCGATCAGAGCAGCCGGAACGTCGATGTCGTTAGCTTTTACCAGACCTTCGATCGCCTGAGACTTAACGCGGTTACGCACAGCGCCTTTCAGCTCACGTTCCATGTTTTTACGTACTTCAGCGCGCAGACCCGCTACGGAACCATCTTCAACGCCGAAACGTTTGATGAATTCTTCAGTCAGTTCCGGCAGTTCGCGCTCTTCAACTTTCTTCAGGTTGATAACGAACTTAGCGGCTTTACCTTTCAGGTTTTCAGCGTGGTACTCTTCCGGGAAGGTCACATCGATAGTGAACTCTTCGCCAGCTTTGTGGCCTTTAACACCTTCTTCAAAGCCTGGGATCATACGACCCTGGCCCATCGCCAGTACGAAGTCAGACGCTTTGCCGCCTTCGAACTCTTCGCCGTCTACAGAGCCGGTGAAGTCGATGGTTACACGGTCTTCTGCATCAGCAGCGCCGTCTTTGTCTTTCCAGGTAGCCTGCTGCTTACGCAGGGTGTCCAGCATCACGTCAACGTCAGCGTCGGTGACTTCAACAACCGGTTTTTCAACTTCGATTGCTTCCAGGCCAGTCAGCTCAACTTCCGGGTAAACTTCGAACTCTACCGCGTAAGTAAAATCTTCACCCAGTTTGTATTCGCCCGGAACGTAGTTCGGTGCGCCAGCCGGATTGATTTTTTCTTTGATGATCGCGTCAACGAAGTTGCGGCTCATCAGGTCGCCCAGAACGTCCTGGCGAACAGACGCGCCATAACGCTGAGCAACAACATTCATCGGTACTTTTCCTTTGCGGAAACCGTCAATACGCACTTTCTTCGCTACGTTGACCAGCTCGCTTTTCACAGCGGTCTCGATGCTGTCAGCAGCGATAGTAATCGTTACACGGCGGCCAAGGCCTTGAGTGGTTTCAACTGAAACTTGCATCTTGTTACCTCAAAAAATCACAGTGCTCGGTCAACTCTTCTCCGCAAGCACAGGTTGTTGGCTTCGCGGAACTGGGATGTTCTCATAAGCAATCACATTCCCTGTCGTCAGAATCATCCCGAAGACATTCCGAAAAATAAGACGCGCATTATAGCGGCATCACTTTTATGAGTCGAGAACGGTTATCGCGCGTTGCTGCGGCTTTTTTCACAATTCCCGGCTAATTTTTGTCTGAATACTGTACGACTGCCCCAGAATTCAGACAAAACAAAACGGCCCGCAGGCCGTTTTCACATAATCTGTAGCAACATACTGGAAAAGCGTCGGTTGTTGCAAATCCGTTTTTACGCGATGCTTCCCGCCCCACGACACGGAGGCGATGCAAAAATCGTATCCTGCAACGCTTCCCACTCCTTAATGGTGTAGGTATGCAGGGCAAGTGCATGAACGGTTGTGGAAAGCTCCACCGTTAAGGTGCTGTAAATCATCCGATGACGATTCAGAAAACGCTCACCTGTAAAGCGATCGCTAACCAGCACAACCTTAAAGTGGCTTTCAGAACCTGCCGGGACATTGTGACGATAGCTTTCATCCACAACTTCGAGGAACACGGGTTGGAACGCTGCCCTTAATTTTTCTTCTATTTGCTCACGAATCATCATGAAGTTTTTCCTCCGACAACGCTGAGATGTCACCCATCCCTTTAAATACTAGCCGCTTTTACCGCTTTCATTACACCTTAGCAACAAAAAATTAGCGTTTGTCTGATTTTCTCAGCCAAATGGATGAAGTTCACTAAATCCTCACTTCGATTTATTGCAAAAAGTCCGTTTATGGTCTCCACAAAGACATAAAACTGACAACACAATGAATTTACATGCGTTACCCACTTCCCCTCATCGTTGGCGATGTTATGATGGCGGGAATTTTCTCCAACCATACAATTTAGATTCGCTGAGAGCCCTGGCATGTTTAAAAAAATCCTCGTCCCGTTTGTCGCGCTGTTTATGTTAGCTGGATGCGCAACGCCGCCGACCACTATTGAAGTTTCCCCGAAAATTACCCTGCCACAGCAGGACCCGAGCCTGATGGGAGTGACCGTTAGCATCAACGGTGCCGACCAGCGTCAGGATCAGGCGCTGGCAAAAGTTACCCGTGACAACCAGCTTGTTACCCTGACCGCGTCCCGCGATCTGCGCTTCCTGCTGCAAGAAGTACTGGAAAAACAGATGACCGCACGCGGTTATATGATTGGGCCAAACGGTGCTGTTAACCTGCAAATCATTGTTAGCCAGCTGTATGCAGACGTGTCCCAGGGTAGCGTGCGCTATAACATCGCCACCAAGGCAGACATCGCCATCATTGCGACCGCTGCTAACGGCAACAAGATGACCAAAAACTACCGCGCAAGCTATTCTGTTGAAGGCGCACTGCAGGCCTCTAACAAAAATATCGCTGACGCCGTTAACAGCGTGCTGACCGATACCATCGCTGATATGTCTCAGGACACCAGCGTTCACGATTTCATCAAGCAGAACGCTCGTTAATTTCTGCCCATATGGCCCGGCGTTCGTCGGGCCTATAGAAGCCCATGTCCAGTCATTACTTACGTATTTTTCAGCAACCACGTTCAGCTATCCTGCTCATACTGGGATTCGCCTCCGGTTTACCACTCGCACTGACCTCGGGTACGCTTCAGGCATGGATGACGGTCGAGAATATCGATCTTAAAACCATCGGTTTCTTTTCTCTGGTCGGCCAGGCCTACGTGTTTAAGTTCCTCTGGTCTCCGCTAATGGACCGCTACACGCCGCCGTTTTTAGGTCGGCGCCGTGGTTGGCTGCTGGCAACTCAGGTGCTGTTACTGATTTCTATCGCCGCGATGGGCTTTCTGGAGCCTGGCACGCAGCTACGCTGGATGGCCGCGCTTGCGGTGGTGATCGCGTTTTGCTCGGCATCGCAGGATATCGTCTTTGACGCATGGAAAACCGACGTGCTACCCGCCGAAGAACGCGGCACCGGCGCGGCTATCAGCGTGCTGGGCTATCGTTTAGGGATGCTGGTTTCCGGTGGGCTGGCTCTGTGGATGGCCGACCGCTGGCTGGGCTGGCAAGGAATGTACTGGCTGATGGCGGCGCTGCTGATACCTTGCATCATCGCTACCCTGCTAGCGCCCGAACCGACTGATGCCATTCCGGTGCCCAAAACGCTGGAGCAAGCGGTTGTGGCCCCGCTGCGCGACTTCTTTGGTCGTAACAACGCCTGGCTAATTCTGCTGCTTATCGTTCTGTATAAGCTCGGGGATGCCTTTGCCATGAGCCTGACTACAACCTTTTTAATCCGCGGCGTCGGATTTGATGCGGGTGAAGTTGGCGTGGTGAATAAAACGCTCGGACTACTGGCAACCATCGTTGGCGCGCTGTACGGCGGGATCCTGATGCAACGCCTCTCGCTGTTTCGCGCATTGCTGATTTTCGGCATCCTGCAGGGGGCGTCGAATGCGGGCTACTGGTTATTGTCCATCACTGACAAACACATGTTTAGTATGGCCGCCGCCGTCTTCTTTGAAAACCTGTGTGGTGGCATGGGTACGGCAGCGTTTG
Organism: Citrobacter braakii; assembly: GCF_002075345.1. GTDB lineage: Bacteria > Pseudomonadota > Gammaproteobacteria > Enterobacterales > Enterobacteriaceae > Citrobacter > Citrobacter braakii. Next base: position 37,847 of record NZ_NAEW01000003.1, on the reverse strand, counting down.
TCGCCTTATTAATGACGCTGTGCAATAAGTCCTTCTCAGCGACCCAGTTCGCTCTGCTCTCCGCGCTTTCCGCCGTTGGTCGCGTTTACGTTGGCCCGGTAGCAGGTTGGTTTGTTGAAGCGCACGGGTGGTCAACGTTTTATTTGTTCTCTGTGTTTGCCGCTATCCCCGGCCTCATACTGCTGCTGGTTTGTCGTCAGACTCTGGAACATAGCTGGCAAAATGAGAGCTTTATTCCGCGCACGGAATTTCGTGGCGCGTACAGCCTGGCATTAATGACGTTGGTTGCGGGCTGCTGTCTGCTGGTGGTTTGGCTGCTGCTGTTAACCATGAACGCGCTGGATTACACCCACTTCTCCTTCCTGCCGGAACTGCTGGAAATCTCGGTAGTGGTCGCGGTCTGCGGGGTCGTTTTTGGTGGATTGCTGGATTATCTGGCACTGCGCAAAACCCGCCTGGCGTAAAAATCCACATTAATATCGCCGTTGTAATCACCCTGCGTAATTATAACGGCTAAATAAACAACAATTACTAAAAATATTATTTGTTATTTTGTGCGCCAAAGAATTTGGAAATTATTGACGCCTTTTATATATACTATTTCCCTTACTCGATTCAGCCACTACAGATTTATTTTTTGTTCTTCAATTGTCTTTTTATTGATAATCAATTGTTAAACAATTGTTTTATTTTCGTATTGGTTATACCAATTGCCCTCAGCACGTCTCCCGCTTGCCCGCTTTCGTTATAACGTGATGTTGCAACAGGTTCTTAAAGTCAAAACGACATATATTGCAACATATGTGACATGCCCGGCAGAACCCAGTAACACAGATCCAAGGATGTTTACAGTAATGTAACCTTCCCGTAAAATGCCCTCACACTTTAAACGCCACCCGGTCCCGTGGAATTGAGGTCGTTAAATGAGACTCAGGAAATACAATAAAAGTTTGGGATGGTTGTCATTAATTGCAGGCACTGCATTACTCAGTGGCTGTAATTCTGCGCTGCTTGACCCTAAAGGACAGATTGGACTGGAACAACGTTCACTGATACTGACGGCATTTGGCCTGATGTTGATTGTCGTTATTCCTGCCATCTTGATGGCTGTTGGTTTCGCCTGGAAGTATCGTGCAAGCAATAAAGATGCGAAGTACAGCCCGAACTGGTCACACTCCAATAAAGTGGAAGCTGTGGTCTGGACGGTGCCGATCTTAATCATCATTTTCCTTGCAGTACTGACCTGGAAAACTACTCACGCTCTTGAGCCAAGCAAACCGCTGGCGCATGACGAGAAGCCCATTACCATTGAAGTGGTTTCCATGGACTGGAAATGGTTCTTCATCTATCCGGAACAAGGTATCGCTACCGTGAATGAAATCGCCTTCCCGGCGAATACTCCGGTTGAGTTCAAAGTGACGTCCAACTCCGTGATGAACTCCTTCTTTATCCCGCGTCTGGGTAGCCAGATTTATGCCATGGCCGGTATGCAGACTCGACTGCATCTGATCGCCAACGAAGTCGGTACTTATGATGGTATCTCCGCAAGCTATAGCGGACCAGGCTTCTCCGGTATGAAGTTCAAGGCTATCGCAACAAAGGACCGCGCCGAATTCGACCAATGGGTTGCTAAAGCTAAACAGTCCACGAACACCATGAGCGACATGGCTGCGTTCGAAAAAGTGGCTGTGCCAAGCGAATACAACCAGGTGGAATACTTCTCCAACGTGAAACCTGATTTGTTTAAAGACGTTATTAACAAATTTATGGCTCACGGTAAGAGCATGGACATGACCCAACCCGAAGGTGAGCACAGCGCACACGAAGGAATGGAAGGCATGGACATGAGCCACGCGGAATCCGCTCACTAAGGGGCCGAGGAAGAATACGATGTTCGGAAAATTGACGCTGGATGCAGTGCCGTTCCATGAACCAATTGTCATGGTTACGATCGCTGCCATTATCATCGGTGGTGCGGCCTTACTGGGCCTAATCACTTACTTCGGTAAGTGGACCTACCTGTGGAAAGAGTGGCTAACTTCGGTTGACCACAAACGCCTTGGCATCATGTATGTCATTGTCGCAATCGTCATGTTGATTCGTGGCTTTGCCGACGCCATCATGATGCGTAGTCAGCAAGCGCTGGCTTCTGCAGGTGAAGCAGGCTTCCTGCCACCTCACCACTACGACCAGATCTTCACGGCTCACGGCGTGATTATGATCTTCTTCGTGGCAATGCCATTTGTTATCGGTCTGATGAACCTGGTGGTTCCGCTGCAGATCGGCGCACGTGACGTTGCATTCCCGTTCCTGAACAACCTGAGCTTCTGGTTCACCGTTGTCGGCGTAATCCTGGTTAACCTGTCTCTGGGCGTGGGTGAATTCGCACAGACCGGTTGGCTGGCGTACCCGCCACTCTCGGGAATAGAGTACAGTCCAAGCGTCGGGGTCGATTATTGGATATGGGCAGTCCAGTTGTCCGGTATTGGTACAACCCTAACCGGGATCAACTTCTTTGTGACCATCATTAAGATGCGTGCGCCAGGAATGACCATGTTCAAGATGCCGGTATTTAGCTGGGCATCGCTGTGTGCGAACATCCTGATTATCGCGTCTTTCCCAATCCTGACGGTTACCGTCGCGTTGCTGACCCTGGATCGCTATCTGGGCACCCATTTCTTTACCAACGATATGGGCGGCAACATGATGATGTACATCAACCTGATTTGGGCCTGGGGCCATCCGGAAGTGTACATTCTGGTTCTGCCGGTCTTCGGTGTGTTCTCCGAAATCGCTGCAACCTTCTCACGTAAACGTCTGTTTGGTTACACCTCACTGGTGTGGGCAACCGTCTGTATCACCGTTCTGTCGTTCGTTGTTTGGCTGCACCACTTCTTCACCATGGGTGCAGGCGCTAACGTTAACGCCTTCTTCGGTATTACCACCATGATTATCGCCATCCCGACCGGGGTGAAGATCTTCAACTGGCTGTTCACCATGTACCAGGGTCGTATCGTATTCCACTCAGCGATGCTGTGGACGATTGGCTTTATCGTTACCTTCTCAGTCGGCGGCATGACCGGCGTACTGCTGGCGGTTCCGGGTGCGGACTTCGTGCTGCACAACAGTCTGTTCCTGATTGCGCACTTCCATAACGTTATCATCGGCGGCGTCGTATTTGGATGCTTCGCAGGTATGACCTACTGGTGGCCAAAAGCGTTTGGCTTCACGCTGAACGAAACCTGGGGTAAACGCGCATTCTGGTTCTGGATCATCGGCTTCTTCGTGGCGTTTATGCCGCTGTATGTGCTGGGCTTTATGGGGATGACCCGTCGCCTCAGCCAGCAGATTGACCCGCAGTTCCATCCGATGCTGGTCGTTGCCGCCTGCGGTGCCGCGCTGATTGCATTGGGTATCCTGTGCCAGCTGATTCAGATCTTCGTTTCTATTCGCGACCGCGAGCAGAACCGCGACCTGACCGGTGACCCATGGGGTGGTCGTACGCTGGAGTGGGCAACCTCTTCCCCGCCTCCGTTCTACAACTTTGCCGTTGTGCCGCACGTTCACGAGCGTGATGCCTTCTGGGAAATGAAAGAAAAAGGTGAAGCGTACAAGCAGCCTGCGCACTATGAAGAAATTCATATGCCGAAAAACAGCGGTGCCGGTATCGTCATTACCGCCTTCGCAACACTGTTTGGTTTCGCCATGATCTGGCATATCTGGTGGCTGGCGATTGCAAGCTTCGCAGGCATGATCATTAGCTGGATTGTGAAAAGCTTTGATGAAGACGTGGATTACTACGTGCCGGTCCCGGAAGTCGAAAAACTGGAAAACCAGCATTTCGATGAGATTACTAAGGCAGGGCTGAAAAATGGCAACTGATACTTTAACGCACGCGACTGCCCACGCGCACGAACACGGGCACCACGATGCAGGCCAGACCAAGATCTTCGGATTCTGGGTCTACCTGATGAGCGACTGCATTCTGTTCTCTATTCTGTTTGCAACCTATGCCGTTCTGGTGAACGGCACAGCAGGTGGCCCAACAGGTAAGGACATTTTTGAACTGCCGTTCGTTCTGGTTGAAACATTCCTGCTGTTATTCAGCTCTATTACTTACGGCATGGCGGCGATCGCCATGTACAAGAACAACAAGAGCCAGGTTATCTCCTGGCTGGCGTTGACCTTCTTGTTCGGTGCCGGATTCATCGGGATGGAACTCTATGAATTCCATCACCTGATTGTTAACGGTATGGGTCCGGATCGCAGCGGCTTCCTGTCTGCGTTCTTCGCGCTGGTCGGCACGCACGGTCTGCACGTCACCTCCGGTCTTATCTGGATGGCGGTGCTGATGGTGCAAGTTGCTCGTCGCGGCCTGACCAGTACTAACCGTACCCGCATCATGTGCCTGAGCCTGTTCTGGCACTTCCTGGATGTGGTGTGGATCTGTGTGTTCACTGTTGTTTATCTGATGGGGGCGATGTAATGAGTCATTCTAACGAGAGCGGCGGCGCATCCCATGGCAGCGTAAAAACCTACATGACAGGTTTTATCCTGTCGATAATCCTGACGGTTATTCCGTTCTGGATGGTCATGACAGGTTCTGCCTCTCCTGCCGTCATTCTGGGAACTATTCTGGCAATGGCAGTGGTACAGATTCTGGTGCACCTGGTGTGCTTCCTGCACATGAATAGCAAATCTGATGAAGGTTGGAACATGACAGCCTTTGTCTTTACTGTGCTAATCATCGCCATCCTGGTTGTGGGCTCCATCTGGATTATGTGGAACCTTAACTACAACATGATGATGCACTAAGAGCGGCGATTATGATGTTTAAGCAATACCTGCAAGTAACAAAACCAGGCATCATCTTTGGCAACCTGATCTCGGTGATTGGGGGATTCCTGCTGGCCTCGAAAGGCAGCATTGATTATCCCCTGTTTATCTACACGTTGGTTGGGGTGTCACTGGTTGTGGCGTCGGGTTGTGTATTTAACAACTACATCGACAGGGATATCGACAGGAAGATGGAGAGGACCAAAAACCGCGTGCTGGTTAAAGGTCTGATTTCCCCTGCGGTCTCGCTGGTATACGCCACCCTGCTGGGTATTGCTGGCTTTATGCTGCTGTGGTTTGGCGCGAACCCTCTGGCCTGCTGGCTGGGGGTAATGGGCTTCGTGGTCTATGTGGGCGTCTATAGCCTGTACATGAAGCGCCATTCCGTTTATGGCACGCTGATTGGCTCACTCTCCGGTGCTGCGCCGCCGGTGATTGGCTACTGCGCCGTAACCGGTGAGTTCGATAGCGGTGCGCTGATTCTGCTGGCTATTTTCAGTCTGTGGCAGATGCCGCACTCTTACGCGATTGCGATTTTCCGCTTTAAGGATTATCAGGCAGCCAACATCCCGGTACTGCCGGTGGTGAAAGGTATTTCGGTCGCGAAGAACCATATCACGCTGTACATCGTGGCGTTTGCTATCGCCACGCTGATGCTAACCCTGGGCGGCTATGCTGGTTATAAATACCTGATTGTTGCTGCGGCGGTGAGTGTCTGGTGGTTGGGCATGGCGCTGCGCGGTTATAAAGTGGAAGATGACAGGGTCTGGGCACGCAAGCTGTTCGGTTTCTCCATCATCGCCATTACCGCGCTTTCCGTGATGATGTCCGTTGACTTTATGGTGCCAAACTCGCAGAACCTGCTGACTTACGTCTGGTAACGATCTGCTGATACGAAAAGGGTGCTTCCGGCACCCTTTTTTATTGGCAGGGATGTTATTCAGTCATAAAGCCATTTCCCCGCTTCAGCCGACTCAGCAAACATCCTTACGGTTAGCGGTATGCGTGTTGCTTCCACTTCTTCCCGGTTAGCTTTGAACCACCGAGTCAGAAGAGGCGTGTTTTCCCAAGGAAAATAGCGGGTCCAGTCAACATTCGATAAATCTACATTGAATGCTTTCTGAAACTCTTCTACTGCATCTGAGAGGTCATCTCGTGGCTCATCGAATAAATCTGTGTCCAATTCTAATGGGATCTCATTTCCGTCTTTATCGTCGTATCCAGGTATCTCCTTCCTGAATAGCTTCAACACTTCATTTTGTATGCTCATTAGAAAGATGTCCACTGTATGCGATCTTTTGGGCGGGCAATCAGATTGTATTTATTCTGTGTACGCCGTGAGATCTGGTAAATAGCGTTGGTTAACGCCACCCATCCTAACCAAGGGCAATAACGCCCAATCACAGCAGCAACCTTGTTAGTTTTCTTCATGGTAAAACCAACTGGTGTTTTAACTCTGAGGCCAAAAGGTAATCGCATATCTCTCAGTATAATTCTTGCGTACTTTGAGGCAACACTTGTTCCTTTAGTCGCGTCTCGTGGTTTTTGCCTTGTCTTTAACCAGGGTTGACCAGCCAGAATAGCGGCTCCCGATTCAATACCAATACCTAACTCATCACAAAACTGTTCCAGAAAGATGAGATCGAACAATTCGCCAGCGGACAGATTGCTGTGACCATGATACCAATAGGTTCCATTCGCCTCTTCAGTTGTGTCCATTCAATCCCCCATTATGCCGTCTGCCGGTCATTCCATGCGTCGGTATAGATAATGTTCCCGTCGCAATGCTTCCAGGTGATTTTTTCGTAGCGTAATTCTATGGTTTCAAGATGGTTATTATTCATGTCCTCTGGACCAGCCATCGAGGGAGAAACGGAGACAATCCGCACCCCTTCCAGAAACATATTGAAGTATTCAACTTCCTGACCGGCATCATTGATTTTGTACCAACGAATCTCTGCAGACTTAAGATTCTGACCTGAAGCGACAGCTTTGTATAAATACGGGCTAGAGTAGTCAAACTCTTTGATGATCATCATCGGTGAATGTTGGCGTGTGCCTGTTGGCTTGCCTGTACCGTTATCAGTGGGAATAGACAAATTGTGATGAAAGCCTTTAAATTCAATACTGTATTCTCTTCCCTCTACATCACACCCGCCCTTAATCAGCGCACCACCATCGTCATAAATCCACATATTGCCCGGAATCGCCATTTTCCTTTTCCCTCTTTCCATTAGAAATAACCACAAAAAGACTACACCTGTAATTATCGCAAGTAAATTAGTCGCAATTGTAATTATTTCAATTTTCCCACTACACAATTCCACATATCGTAGAGGTTTACCGCACTCCTTCCCCGCTTTACACTAGGCGCGAAATTAATACAGAGGTGGGAATGAACGATTACAAAATGACGCCCGGTGAGTTGCGCGCCACCTGGGGTTTAGGGACCGTATTCTCGTTGCGCATGCTTGGCATGTTTATGGTTCTGCCGGTTCTGACCACGTACGGTATGGCGCTACAGGGTGCCAGTGAAGCGCTAATTGGCCTTGCTATTGGCATTTATGGTCTGGCGCAAGCCGTTTTCCAGATCCCCTTTGGTCTGCTTTCAGACCGCATCGGTCGTAAGCCGCTTATCGTCGGCGGGCTGGCGGTATTCGTTCTCGGCAGCGTGATTGCCGCCCTCTCCGATTCAATCTGGGGCATTATTCTCGGTCGCGCTTTGCAAGGCTCTGGCGCGATTGCCGCCGCCGTGATGGCGCTGCTTTCCGACTTAACCCGTGAGCAAAACCGTACCAAAGCGATGGCGTTTATCGGCGTCAGCTTTGGTATCACCTTCGCCATTGCGATGGTGCTAGGACCGATCGTTACCCATGCGCTGGGACTACACGCGCTGTTCTGGATGATTGCAGCTCTTGCAACCACCGGCATCGTGCTAACCATTTGGGTCGTTCCCAATAGCACCAGCCACGTGCTGAACCGCGAATCTGGCATGGTAAAAGGCAGCTTCAGCAAGGTGCTGGCGGAGCCCAAACTGCTCAAGCTCAACTTTGGCATCATGTGTTTGCACATTTTGTTGATGTCCACTTTCGTCGCCTTACCGGGCCAACTGGCGAAAGCCGGTTTCCCCGCCGCAGAGCACTGGAAAATTTATCTGGTGACGATGCTGCTGTCTTTTGTTTCCGTGGTGCCGTTCATCATCTACGCAGAAGTGAAGCGGCGGATGAAGCGCGTATTCCTCGCCTGCGTGTTACTGATCCTTATCGCAGAGATTGTATTATGGAGCGCTAACGTGCGTTTTTGGGGGCTGATTGCGGGCGTTCAGATATTCTTCCTCGCCTTCAACCTGATGGAGGCCCTCCTCCCCTCGCTTATCAGCAAAGAGTCTCCGGCTGGCTATAAAGGCACGGCGATGGGCGTTTACTCCACCAGCCAGTTTCTTGGCGTGGCGATTGGCGGTTCGCTCGGCGGTTGGGTGGTCGAAATGTTTGATGGTCAGGCGGTATTCCTGGCCGGCGCGCTTCTGGCGGCAGTTTGGTTGTTGGTGGCAAGCACAATGAAAGAGCCGCCATATGTCAGTAGCCTGCGAGTGGAAATCCCACCTGAGATTGCCGCAGATGACACCCTTAAGCAGCGTCTGCTGGCTAAAGAAGGGATAAGCGAAGTGTTAATTGTAGCGAAAGAGCATTCGGCTTACGTGAAAATCGACAGCAAAGTGACGAATCGATTTGAGGTTGAACAGGCCATCAGCCAGGCGTGAAGAGTGCCAGATGGCGACTATCGTTTGACCCGGCCTACAAATAGCGTGTGAAACCTGTAGGCCGGATAAGCGTAGCGCCATCAGGCATTACGACTTAATCGCGGAAGTTCTTAAACTGGAACGGCTGGCCGAGATCGCCGCCGCGAACCAGCGCCATAACGGATTGCAGATCGTCACGCGCCTTGCCGGTCACGCGGATTTCTTCGCCCTGAATCTGCGCCTGCACCTTCAGTTTGCTGTCTTTGATCAGCTTAACGATTTTCTTTTGCACCGCGCTTTCAATGCCCTGTTTCAGCTTCGCTTCAACAAACCAGGTTTTACCGCTATGCACGAAGGTTTCTGGTACGTCCAACGAAGTGCCTTCAATACCACGTTTCAGCAGCTTGGCACGTAAAATATCCAGCAGCTGATTGACCTGGAAATCAGACTCGCTTAGCACCTTAATCGTCTTATTCGACTCGTTCAGCTCAAAAGTCGCTTCAACGCCACGAAAATCAAAGCGTGACTCCACTTCACGGCTGGCGTTATCTACCGCGTTACGGGCTTCCTGAAGATCAACTTCAGAAACAATATCGAAAGATGGCATCTTTTCCTCTCCCTTCATTTTTGATGCGAAGCATAATACCTGCAAAGTTACACAACAGACAGCGCTATACTAGGCTGTATCCTTTAATTGTACGTGGTACTGATACCTGCGAACAATAATGGGGTACGGTCGATATGGATTAACACCTGGTGATGTTGCAGGTGAGGAGGAAGAATGAAAATTACCGTACTGGGATGTGGAGCGTTAGGACAGCTTTGGCTAACCACGCTGTGCAAACATGGACATGAGGTTCAGGGGTGGCTACGCGTACCGCAACCCTATTGCAGCGTTAACCTGATCGACACGGATGGGTCAGTATTCAATGAATCCCTGACGGCAAACGACCCCGATTTTTTGGCGAAAAGCGACCTGCTGCTTGTCACTCTGAAAGCCTGGCAGGTTTCTGATGCGGTCAAAGGCCTGGCCGCCATTCTGCCTGACACCACTCCCATTCTGCTGATTCACAACGGTATGGGGACGATTGAAGAGTTGCATAACATTAAGCAACCTCTATTGATGGGCACCACAACCCACGCGGCACGCCGTGACGGGAACGTGATCATTCATGTCGCTCAGGGAACAACAAGGATTGGTCCGGCGCGTGAACAAGACGGTGATTTCAGTTATCTGGCTGAAGTCCTGCAAGAGGTGCTGCCGGACGTCGCCTGGCACAACAATATTCGCGCTGAGTTGTGGCGCAAGCTGGCCGTCAACTGCGTCATTAACCCGCTGACCGCATTATGGGATTGCTCAAATGGAGAGTTACGCCATCATCCTGAAAAAATAGCGCTCATCTGCGAGGAGGTGGCGGCGGTCATTGAACGTGAAGGCCACCACACATCAGCAGATGATTTACGCTATTATGTTGAGCAAGTGATTGACAGTACGGCGGAAAATATCTCATCAATGCTGCAAGACATACATGCCCTGCGCCATACTGAGATCGACTACATTACCGGTTATTTGTTAAAACGCGCCCGCGCGCACGGCATCGCCGTCCCGGAAAATGCCCGCCTGTTTGAAATGGTTAAGAGAAAGGAAAGTGAGTATGAGCGCTCAAGCACTGGTATGTCTCGCCCCTGGTAGTGAAGAGACCGAAGCGGTCACCACTATCGATCTGCTGGTTCGCGGCGGAATTAAGGTCACGACCGCCAGCGTTGCCAGCGATGGCGGCCTGACGATCGTGTGCTCACGCGGCGTAAAACTACTGGCGGATGCACCATTAGTGGAAGTTGCTGACGGGGATTTCGACATTATCGTGCTGCCCGGCGGTATTAAAGGCGCCGAGTGTTTTCGCGACAGCCCTCTGCTTGTCGAAACCGTGAAACAGTTTCATCGCTCCGGGCGCATTGTCGCGGCAATTTGCGCCGCTGCCGCCACAGTCCTCGTCCCACACGATATTTTCCCCATCGGTAACATGACCGGTTTTCCGGCGCTGAAAGACAATATTCCCACTGACCAGTGGCAGGATAAGCGCGTCGTATGGGATCCGCGCGTCAATCTGTTAACCAGCCAGGGACCGGGAACCTCTATCGATTTCGGTTTAAAAATCATTGATCTCCTGGTAAGTCGCGAAAAAGCTTACGAAGTGGCATCACAACTGGTTATGGCAGCGGGAATTTATAACTACTACGAGTAAATATGCTTACCGGATGGTTTCAACCATCCGGTAAAATATTTAAAACCAAGGCACTCCGCTCATAACGTTGCTATAAAACAACATTCTTCCCGCCAGTTCCCCCGTCGCCATTAATACTACCCACACCCAACTCTGTTGGCCGTAGTTCAGGCGCGATATTCCCCACACAGCAACGCAGATACTGGCAAATAGCTGCCACCATAGCAGAGGACTTGACGCATCAGCGCCAGGCACATGATAGCGAAACCACAACCCGCCTGCCGTCAACACGATTCCAATTACAATCCCTGCATTGCATGTCGTTGAAGAGGATTTATGCCAATAGCCACCGGCCACCGCCACACTCATAAAACCCAGCAATACTGCCGTTGCCAGGAAGCCAAGCGGCGTAGCTATGGTATGCCAAAGCGAGTGCAGCGCCATTTGGTAATACACCTGAGACGTCACAAAGATTGACACCAGGCCAACAAACGCAGTCACACCACCCAGAAGATTCGCCCCTGGATGCCCAGGCTTGAGCCAACATAACGCTAACCAGCAAAATATCACGGCATTCAATACTATAAATGCCACTACTTCCCGGCTCAGCCAAGATATTCCCAACCCTGCCATTGCACGGTATGCGCCTGTAGGTGTTCCCAAGTGTGCAAGGGATGCCAAAGAACCCAGCACAGTGATGACCCAAAATAACAGCGCCAGCCGACGATATTCTTCAGCATTGAATTTCAGCGTACCAAAATTCTGACACAACGTTAGTGCCAGGACACCACCAATCCCCCATTGAGCAAAGACCGTAAAAAAGACTAATGGCAATTCATAGTGTTCCATTTCTCTCTCCTCAGTCCCGTGGCGCGATAATCACAATATTGGGCTTACTGATATTGTGATCAGGTAAGTTGTAGCGCTTCTCTAGTACCGTCCATTGGGTGGTATGCTCTTTGCGAAGATCTTCTATCTCGCCAAATCGTAAAACCCCCGCGGGACAAGATTCGACACAGCGTGGTTGTAAACCTTCATCCAGGCGTTCCGCACACAAATTACATTTACTGGTTTTCCCCTCTTCCGCATCGTAAACCGGTGCACTCCAGGGGCAGGCCATGATACACATCCGGCAACCGATACAACGTTCGTGGTCCTGTACAACAATCCCGTCAGCTCGTTTGGTATAAGTCCCGGCAGGGCACACTTTCATGCACTGAGGGTCATCGCAATGGTTACACGACATGCTGATAAAGGCTTGAGTATTAGGTTCATCTGTATTGTGCTCACGCACCCGCCGCCACAACACACCAAGCGGCGTCATATTTTCTGATTTGCAGGCCATGCTGCAGGTTTTACAGCCATAGCAGTTTTGCATATCAATAAGAAATCCATACTGTTTCGTCATGATTATGCCTCCCTTCTCACGTCAACTAACGTACTGTTACAACAGTGTCCATTGCCCAACAACTCGACCTGATCGTTGGTGACGTGGCTACTACTTCCCCCCTGTTGCTCCCACCAGCCGTTATCCAGGCTCACAACTCCCCGTTTTATATGCGTTGTAACATCGGCAATTGCTCTATGCTCTCCACGATGATTGAAAACAACAACCCACTCTCCGGCTTGGATCTGACGATTATGGGCATCTTCTGGATGAATCATAACGTTCGGGCGATTACGCTGAACCTCGAGGATCCATTCATTCATCCCGTGGCTCGAATGTACGCTACGTGCCAGTTTGCGCTGTACCGCCATTAACGGATAGTGGCTTGCCAGTTCAGGTGAACCTTTCACTGACTCTTTCACCTGTTTCCAGGTTACCACCGGCAGGAAGTCTTTTTTGGCCCACTCCTCGATATAAAAATGCGCCTTTCCAGTTGAGGTACGAAACTGCCCATCCTTAAAGGGGATCCAGTCTTCTTTAACGGGGCATACCGGCCCTTTTTTTAACATCTCACGGGTGATACCCGACCCTTTGAGGCAAGTATCAATGTAATGTTCAATGGGCTGATTAAAGACGTCTCCAAATCCAAAACGCTCGGCCAAGCGTGCGAAAATCCAATAATCCGGTTTAGCTTCTCCCGGTGGTTCCACCGCTTTCTCCATCAGTTGTACATAGTGGCTGCGTACCCCCGCCATTAAACTGACATCTTCAAAAATGGTCGTCACAGGCAGCACCAAATCGGCATGCAGTGCAGACGAACTCATCAGATTGTCCGCCACCACGACAAATGGCACTTTTTTAAAGGCTTCTCTGACCTGATTTGTATTCGGCAACTGCGTCATCGCCCCCAGTGTCATGTTCCACCAGAATTTTATTGGATGAGGTTTTTCGTTAACGATCCAGTCCCCAATTTTAGAAATGGGGATCGATGGAATTTTGGCAGCATTTGGCGCAGGGGGGATAATGGGCGAAAATTTCGCCATTTGCCTGACCCCCCCCGCATCACAGACCCCTGCACCAGGCTTACCGATATTGCCGGTTATCAGCGCCAGATAAAATTGGCTGGCAGCAACATAAGTACCAAACTCAGTTCTCTGTGCACCAGACATATTCTGAACTATCATCGCAGGTTGCGTGGAAGCATAGTCTCTCGCCAGGCGTAATACCGTTTGCGCAGGCACATCCGTTTCCTGCTCAACTTTCTGTGTCGTCCAGGGCTTCGCCTGCGCCCAAACGTTATCCAGTACGGTAGTAAAATCGCTCCCGTTGGGCAGTTCATCATTTAGCAATGCAGGAAGAACGCCCGGCACATCATGTCGCTTCACGCTTTGTGTCAGAGTATCAAACACCAGATAACTGTCTGCATCATGCGGATCGGCTCGCATTAGTTTCTGCTTAGCATCCACCAAATAAACTGCGCCAGTATGTTTTCGCAGAAAATTCGCATCATAGCGCTTCTCCTGCATAATGATGTTGATCATCCCTAGTGCCAGCGCGATATCCGTTCCCGGCACAATAGGCACCCACTCATCCGCTTTTGCTGCGGTTTCGTTAAACCGGGGATCGATTACCACCATTCGCGCTCCGTTACGCTGCGCATTTGAATAATCTTTGAAGTAAGCATGCATCGTAACGGCCGGGTTGTTCCCCCAGCAAAGGATATAGCGACTTTCCTTTATTGTGTCGCGGGTATCAGCATACCGTAAGCCCACCATTGGCATCATCGCAGCGGTGACGGCTGCGCAGCATAACGAACCAACATGTTTTGTCGATCCACCAAGATAATCAAAAAATGCCTTCCCCATATCATTTTTGATAGAGTCCATATTCCCTGAAGCTGCTGTTAGCAACAGGCCTTTATTGCCATCGGTAGCGATCGTTTCTCTGATTTTCTTTTCAATAAGCTCAAGCGCGGCATCCCAAGAAATCGGCTTAAATTTTCCTTCACCTTTTTCTCCCGTACGCAGCAAGGGTTGCGTCAGTCGTAGCGGGTGATACACCCATTTCGTTCGGCTAATCCCTCGTAAACAACATTTCACGTTAAAGCCTTTTGTCGCTTCAATTTTCATCAAACGATCTTTCCAGACATATGCCGTCAGGTTGCAATGCAAACATTCCATTGCACAGGTCGAACGAAATGTCTGGTAATCCGATTGCTGCAGACGAAACCGAGGCAGCGGTGCGCCATTGACCTGACGCAACCCTAGAAAGGTTGGACCTAATGAAGCCAGCCCCACCACACCTAGCCCTTTTAACAGGGTTCTTCTTTTTAAACGTATATTGCTCAAAGCATCCATGATCTTTCCCCCCAATGAAGTTCATCATTAGTGAACTAAAATTCACTAATAATTAACTTGAGGTGAGTCATGATCTAATCATTTAGAGGTAACGATCTTTTTGAACTATGAAAGCAGCACTGCTTTCTGAACTCAATGATATAATCGAGGAGTATTTAATAAGAGAACGCATATGACTGAAACATCACAAGGGATTAATTCGGTTGATATAGCCGTCAGCATTTTGACATTTGTCGCCAGTCAGAATGGTCAAGCGAGGGCAATCGATATCGCTACTGGGTGTGGTTTGTCGAAAAGCCGTTTACATAAATATCTTATCTCACTTTGTCGCACCGGCATGCTATGCCAAAACGAAAAAGGGCTTTACTGCCTGGGAGCAACCACACTGCAACTGACTGGAGGCCAAACCGGCGCACGCGATGCAATTGACGAGCTCAATACTATGCTGGTCACTTTTCGCGATACCTTTAACCACTCCACCGGGGTCGTCGTTGCTTCTGAAAATGGATTAATACTCAAACACTACAATCGCAGCTTTCGAAACGTCGATATCGATTTTCTGCCCAATACGCAGGTTCCACTTCATGCCAGTGCTGCTGGGCAAATTTTTATGAGCTTTTCTGATTATCAGGCGCAAAATCTGGCGCAGAAACAGTTGATTAGACAAATAATATCGCAGGGATACGCCGTGCGTTACAACCCAACTCAGGGGATCCCTGGAGCGCAATCTATCGCTTGTCCGCTTCAGAATAGTAAAGGTGAGCTCATTGCAATTGCTGTAACAATGGGTTTTTTTAGTGCCGAAGCCATTCCGCAAATTGCCAACCAACTGGTCAACAGCATCGCATCACTTCAGCCACAAGATTAGCGCAGCCCCGGCGCATAAAGCCGGGGCAGGCCTCAATTATGGGCGATATACCTTCACGTTTTCAAAGCCCTGCTCGCGCAGATACAGCGCCTGCAGACGGCTCATCACCCCGCGTTCACACCACAGCAGCCAGGTTTTACTCTGGTCCAGATCGCCGAATTTGGTGCTCAGTTTGTAGAACGGCAGAGAAACGACGTCCACACCGTCAACTTTCAGCGGTTTGTCATCCTGTTCATCCACAGAGCGGATATCCAGAATCACATCGTTCGGGCCGAAGCCGCTCACGGTTTCCACTTCCACCACGGTCTGCTGCGTCTGCTGGGCGATATCACGAATATCGATATTGTTCGCTTCTTCAACCACTTTATCGAGGATAGAGAAATCGAAGTTTTCTTCTTCGGCCTCAATCTTCGCTTTAATCGCTTTCACCGTCGGGCTTTTTGAAATCACACCGCAGTATTCCGGCATGGTACGGGCAAAGTCCTCAGTACCAATTTCACGCGCCAGATTAATGATGTGCTCCTTATCATGGGAGATAAGCGGGCGCAGGATCAGGGTGTCAGAAACGTTATCGATCAGGCGCAGGTTGGTCAGCGTCTGGCTGGACACCTGGCCCAGCGCTTCACCGGTTACCAGCGCCTGTACGCCGTAGCGCTCAGCGACTTTCGACGCTGCACGAACCATCATACGTTTAAGGACCACGCCCATCTGACCGTCGTCGACTTTCTCCAGGATCTCGCCAACCACCGGCTCAAAGTTGATCGCGACAAAACGCACGCGATGCGAGCTACCAAAGCGGTTCCACAGATAATGCGCCACCTGACGAACGCCGATTTCATGCGCTGCGCCGCCGAGATTAAAGAAGCAGTAGTGCACACGGCAGCCGCGACGCATCAGCATATAACTGGACACGCCGGAGTCGAAACCACCGGAAATCAGCGACAGTACATCTTCTTGCGTCCCGATCGGGAAACCGCCAATACCTTCATAGCGGCCTTTAACCAGCAGCAGACGGTCGTTTTCGATTTCAAGATTAACCGTCACGTCCGGCTTCGTCAGCTTCACGCGCGCGGATTCAATATGCTGGTTCAGTCCACCGCCAACATAGCGTTCCACCTCAATAGAGCTAAACTCATGCTTACCGCGACGCTTAACGCGTACGCAGAAGGTTTTGCCTTCCAGTTGATCGCGATACTGCACCAGCGCTTTCTCGAAAATATCGTGCATATCGGTAAACGGCACGTCTTCAACTTCGAGAATATGGTGGATCCCCGGAATACGGGTCAGCGCGTCGCGAATATCCAGGCGCTGGCTTTCATCTTTAGCGCGAACCTCAACGTGATCCCAGTGGCGGACAACGGCAAGGTCTTCATCATAGTGCTTTAAAACGTTACGAATGTTCCCTGTCAGAATTTTTATAAAGCGCAAACGCACAGATTGGCTTTTGATGGTGATTTCTGGGAACAATTTAATGATAAACTTCATGGCGGCAATGGTTCTTTGGCAAGTCTGAATGACTTGTAATGGAAAAAAATACAGCAGCCCATACCCTGCGGCTGCATCCAGGCGCGCAAGTATACCACCATCATGGTCATCCTGTGCACATCGCCTTACCATTGTGCGTTATTTGCTTATCAGTGCGAGTCCGTTACCATAGCCTTGTGCTGCCAATACAGAGAGTCAGACATTCATTATGCCGAAGAAAAATGAAGCGCCAGCCAGTTTTGAAACAGCGCTGAGCGACCTGGAACAGATTGTTACCCGTCTGGAAAGCGGCGACCTGCCGCTGGAAGAAGCGTTGAACGAATTTGAACGTGGCGTACAGTTAGCACGTCAGGGACAGGTCAAGTTGCAGCAGGCTGAACAGCGCGTACAAATCCTGCTGTCAGATACTGAAGACGCCGCCCTTACGCCTTTCACACCGGATAATGAGTAAATGGATTTTACGCAGCAGCTACAGGCTTGCGTTGAGCAGGCCAACCAGGCACTGAGCCGTTTTATCGCGCCATTGCCCTTTCAGAACACTCCCGTGGTCGAAACCATGCAATATGGCGCATTATTAGGCGGTAAACGTCTGCGCCCGTTTCTGGTGTATGCGACCGGTCAGATGTTTGGCGTCAGCCTGAGTACGCTTGATGCTCCCGCTGCCGCCGTCGAGTGTATCCATGCCTATTCGCTGATGCACGATGACTTACCCGCGATGGACGACGATGACCTGCGCCGCGGTCTGCCGACCTGCCACGTAAAATTTGGCGAGGCTAATGCGATCCTGGCCGGAGATGCGCTACAAACGCTGGCGTTCTCCATTATCAGCGACGCCCCGATGCCGGAAGTTTCTGACCGTGACCGCATCGCGATGATCTCTGAACTGGCCCAGGCCAGCGGTATCGCCGGTATGTGCGGCGGTCAAGCGTTGGATCTGGACGCTGAAGGCCATCAGGTAGAATTGGATGCGCTGGAGCGTATTCACCGCCATAAAACCGGGGCATTGATTCGCGCCGCCGTGCGTCTGGGTGCGTTAAGCGCTGGCGATAAAGGGCGAGAATGCCTGGCAATACTCGACAAGTACGCAGAAAGCATCGGTCTGGCCTTCCAGGTTCAGGATGACATCCTGGATGTGGTAGGCGATACTGCAACATTGGGTAAACGTCAGGGTGCTGACCAGCAGCTTGGCAAAAGTACCTATCCTGCACTTCTGGGTCTTGAGCAAGCCCAGAATAAAGCCCGGGATTTAATTGAGGATGCCCGCCAGTCGCTAAGTTTGCTGGCCGCACAGTCACTCGATACCTCGGCACTGGAAGCGCTAGCGGACTACATAATCCAGCGTGATAAATAAACCAACATATCCCATGAGCTTGCGATGAGTTTTGATATAGCCAAATACCCGACCCTGGCGCTGGTCGACTCCACTCAGGAGTTACGCCTGCTGCCAAAAGAGAGCCTGCCAAAGCTTTGCGACGAACTGCGCCGCTATTTGCTCGACAGCGTAAGCCGTTCCAGCGGGCACTTCGCCTCTGGTCTGGGCACGGTGGAACTCACCGTAGCGCTGCACTACGTCTACAACACCCCGTTTGACCAGTTAATCTGGGATGTGGGACATCAGGCTTACCCGCACAAAATTCTGACCGGCCGCCGCGATAAAATCGGCACCATTCGGCAGAAAGGCGGTTTGCATCCATTCCCATGGCGCGGTGAGAGCGAATATGACGTACTGAGCGTTGGGCACTCCTCAACCTCCATCAGCGCAGGTATCGGTATTGCGGTTGCCGCCGAGAAAGAAGGCAAGGAACGCCGTACCGTTTGTGTGATTGGGGACGGTGCAATCACCGCAGGCATGGCATTTGAAGCGATGAACCACGCGGGTGATATTAAGCCCGACATGCTGGTTATCCTCAACGACAACGAAATGTCGATTTCAGAGAACGTCGGCGCGCTGAACAATCACCTGGCGCAACTGCTCTCAGGCAAACTCTACTCCTCGCTGCGCGAAGGCGGGAAGAAAGTGTTCTCCGGTGTACCACCGATTAAAGAACTGCTCAAACGTACCGAAGAGCACATCAAAGGCATGGTTGTACCGGGTACGCTGTTTGAAGAGCTGGGCTTTAACTATATTGGTCCGGTGGACGGTCACGACGTGCTGGGGCTTATCACCACGCTTAAGAACATGCGCGATCTCAAAGGTCCACAGTTCCTGCACATCATGACCAAAAAAGGTCGTGGCTACGAGCCAGCGGAAAAAGATCCGATTACGTTCCACGCGGTACCCAAATTCGATCCATCCAGCGGATGTCTGCCGAAAAGCAGCGGCGGCCTGCCGAGCTATTCAAAAATCTTCGGTGACTGGCTGTGTGAGACCGCGGCGAAAGACAATAAGCTGATGGCGATCACCCCGGCGATGCGCGAAGGCTCCGGTATGGTGGAGTTCTCACGTAAGTTCCCGGATCGCTACTTTGATGTGGCGATTGCCGAGCAGCACGCGGTGACGTTTGCAGCCGGTCTGGCGATTGGCGGTTATAAGCCGGTCGTGGCTATTTACTCCACCTTCCTGCAACGCGCTTACGATCAGGTACTGCATGATGTCGCCATCCAGAAACTGCCGGTCCTGTTCGCCGTCGACCGGGCGGGTATCGTTGGCGCAGATGGACAAACCCACCAAGGGGCGTTCGACCTCTCTTTCCTGCGCTGTATCCCGGAAATGGTCATTATGACCCCAAGCGATGAGAACGAATGTCGCCAGATGCTGTTCACCGGCTATCACTACAACGACGGTCCAATGGTCGTACGTTATCCGCGCGGTAACGCGGTGGGTGTTGAGCTGGCGCCGCTGGAACATCTGCCAATCGGCAAAGGCATCGTGAAGCGTCACGGTGCGAAAGTGGCGATTCTCAACTTCGGCACCCTAATGCCGGAAGCCGCTCAGGTCGCAGAGTCACTGAACGCCACGCTGGTTGATATGCGCTTTGTGAAACCGCTGGATGAAACGTTGATCCTCGAAATGGCAGCCCAACACGAGGTGCTGGTCACCCTCGAAGAGAATGCCATTATGGGCGGCGCTGGTAGCGGCGTAAACGAAGTGCTAATGGCCCATCGCAAGCCTGTTCCGGTGCTGAACATTGGCCTGCCTGACTTCTTCATCCCGCAGGGAACTCAGGACGAGGCTCGCGCCGAGCTGGGACTTAATGCCGCCGGAATTGAGGCCAAAATCAAGGCCTGGCTGGCATAATCCCCTCCCCGCTCCTGCTATGCTTAACTCATCACGAGCATAGCAGGAGTGGATTAATGAAATACAACACCTTAGGAAAAACCGACCTACGGGTCTCCCGCCTTTGCCTGGGTTGCATGACGTTTGGCGAGCCCAATCGCGGCAATCACGCCTGGACGCTACCAGAAGAAAGCAGCCGCCCGATAATCAAACACGCTCTTGAAGGCGGCATTAACTTTTTTGATACCGCCAACAGCTACTCCGCTGGTAGCAGCGAAGAGATTGTCGGCCGCGCGCTGCGTGATTTCGCCCGCCGAGAAGAGGTCGTGGTCGCCACCAAGGTTTTTCACCAGGTTGATGATTTAGCGGAAGGATTATCCCGCACACAAATCTTGCGCTCAATCGACGATAGCCTCAGACGCCTGGGTATGGACTATGTGGACATCCTGCAAATTCACCGCTGGGATTACAATACGCCTATCGAAGAAACGCTGGAAGCCCTTAACGACGTAGTGAAAGCCGGTAAAGCTCGCTATATTGGCGCCTCATCCATGCACGCGTCTCAGTTTGCTCAGGCGCTGGCTTTACAGAAACAACACGGCTGGGCGCAGTTCGTTAGCATGCAGGATCACTACAACCTGATCTACCGTGAGGAAGAACGCGAAATGCTGCCGCTTTGCTATCAGGAAGGCGTCGCGGTGATCCCTTGGAGTCCGCTGGCGCGTGGTCGCCTGACGCGCCCCTGGGGAGAAACGACCGCACGTCTGGTTTCTGATGAAGTCGGTAAAAATTTATACTCTGAGAGCGATGAAAACGACGCGCAAATTGCCGCGCGGCTGACCGGTGTCAGTGAGGAATTAGGCGTAACGCGTGCGCAGGTTGCGCTGGCCTGGCTGCTGAGCAAACCGGGTGTGGCAGCGCCGATTATCGGCACTTCACGCGAGGAACAGTTGGATGAGTTACTTAATGCGGTGGATTTGACGCTGAAGCCAGAGCAGATTGCCGAGCTGGAAACGCCGTACAAACAGCATCCGGTGGTCGGATTTAAATAATCTGGCATTGCCCGATGGCGCTGCGCTTATCGGGCCTACGAAACCGACATCGTGTTTCCAGGCCGGATAAGGCGTTTACGCTGCCATCCGGCAAGCCCATTTAAATGATACCTACCGGCCAGTGATGGCCGATAAAATACAAAATTCCGGCAGAGAGTATTCCGGCCACAATATCATCAATCATGATCCCCGTACCGCCATGCACGTTGCGATCGAACCAACGGATCGGCCACGGCTTCCACATATCCAGAATACGGAAAATCACAAATCCGGCGGCGACCCACTGCCAGTCGTGGGTCGGCAGCGCCATCAGGGTTATCCACATCCCGACAAACTCGTCCCAGACAATGCTACCGTGATCGTGCACGCCCATATCTTTCGCCGTTTGATGGCACAGATAAACGCCGATACAGATAGACAACATGACCACCAGTGAATACAGCTGCCACGGCAGAAACGTCATTAAATACCAAAAAGGGATCGCCGCCAGCGATCCCATCGTGCCTGGAACAATTGGGCTCAGCCCGCTGCCAAAACCGGTGGCCAACAGGTGCCACGGATTGCGCATACTCAGGCGGCTTTTGGCGACATCTTTTTTAAGGCGCGGCAAAATGGTCATATCCTTTCCAGTCGAACGTGACGGGTTTTCCGTCGCGCGTAAAGTGAATGCCTTCCACGTCCGCGCTCATCTGCCCAATGCAGGTAAACGATGCACCGAGATTTCCCAGCGCCACGTCCAGTGCGCCACGGTTAATTTCCGGTACGGTAAAGCATAACTCATAATCTTCACCCCCCGAAAGCGCCCAGCGCAGGGCTTGTTCCGGCTCAACGTGTTGGGCAAATGCCGTGGAATATGGCAACGCATCGACGTTAACCCGTGCCCCACAGCCGCAGGCATTGACGATATGCCCCAGATCGGAAATCAGGCCGTCGGAAATATCGATAGCCGCACTGGCCAGATCGCGCAGGGCTTGTCCCTGCAAAATACGCGGCGTTGGACGCAGATGACGTTTAAGCAGATAGTCTGCGTCTTTTGCATCTGCCACCTGCAAGCGATCCTGCAAAATCGCCAGCCCGGCCGCGCTGTCGCCCGGCGTACCGGTCACATAAATCCAGTCCCCCGGTTTCGCACCGGAGCGTTTTAAGGCCCGTCCAACAGGGACGTAGCCGTGGATACCCAGCGTCATCGACAGTGGCCCACGCGTGGTGTCACCACCTATCAGCTGCATATCATAGTAATTGAGGAGTTCAAACAGGCTATCGCTGAAGGCTTCAAGCCAGGCTTCATCGACGTCAGGCAGTGTGAGCGCCAGCGTCAGCCACGCAGGATCGGCTCCCATCGCCGCCAGATCGCTCAAATTCACCGCCAGCGCTTTCCAGGCGAGATCGGTGGGATCAATGTCGGGGAGGAAGTGGTTGCCTGCCACCAGCGTATCAGTGCTGATCGCCAGCGTTTGTTTTTCAGGGATGTTCAGAAGTGCGCAATCGTCACCAATACCGGTTTCGACATCAAGACGAGACGTTCTTACGCGGTCAAAATAACGGGCAATCAGGGAAAATTCGCCGCATGCCATACGTTATGCCTCAGCAGAAAAAAAAGAAAAAGCCGGGGGCAGCGGAAACAAGTTCCACCATCCAGCCGGCCTCGGGATTACTTTTTGTTGGGGCGAATCACAGGTGCTGCTTTATCCAGTACGCCGTTCACGAATTTATGGCTGTCTTCAGCGCCGAAGGTTTTCGCCAGTTCAATCGCTTCGTTGATGGCCACTTTGTACGGCACATCACTACGTTTAGACAGTTCAAACAGCGCAATACGCAGCACGGCTTTTTCTACCTGACCCAGCTCTTCCAACAGACGAGACAGATAAGGCTTCATTAATCCATCCAGGTACGCGCTGTTAGTCGCCACCCCGGACAGCAGTTCACGGAAATACAGAACGTCGACATCTTTTACGTCCTGTTCCGCCAGGAACTGGTATTCAACATCAGCGATGTCGTTCTGGGACAACTGCCAGGAGTAGAGCGCCTGGACGGCACACTCACGGGCGCGGCGACGAGCAGCAGGTTTCACGGATTTCCCCTTACAAAAATCAGGCCTTGATGGCTTTCAATACATTAATCATTTCAAGTGCAGTCAGTGCAGCTTCTGCGCCTTTGTTGCCAGCTTTAGTGCCAGCACGTTCGATGGCTTGTTCAATACTTTCGGTGGTCAGAACACCGAAGGCTACCGGAATGCCACTGTCCTGAGCGACATGCGCCAGGCCATTGCTTGCACCGCCAGCCACATATTCGAAGTGCGCGGTACCACCACGAATCACCGTACCTAACGCAATCACCGCGTCGTATTTACCGGATTTTGCAAGTACTGAGGCTGCCAGCGGCAGCTCATACGCGCCCGGAACCCAAACGACGGTAATGTTTTCATCTTTAACCTGACCAATACGTTTCAGGGCGTCGATCGCACCTTCCAGCAGGCTGTCATTGATAAAGTTGTTGAAACGCGCAATGGTGATGGCGACGCGAGCGTCCGGGGTAGCAACGTTAGCTTCAATAATGTTCATATTCTTCCTTCGGATTCACTAGACCCCGCAGGGGGGCGGATTTTATCATAATAATCTGTGCGCTGCTTCCCTTTCGAACCGGGAGATCATGCGCCCACTAAATGCAGGCAAAGGTCCGGACCTACATGGCGTATTTCGTTGAATTTGAAATGGGGGGCGTCAGCCAGTTTCTCAAGGCCTGGAAGCACACATAATCCTCGTGCATCGCTGCCTAACAGTTTAGGCGCAACATACACGATTAGCTCATCGACCAGACCGGCCTGTAATAACGCGCCCGCAAGCGTTGGACCTGCTTCAACCCAAATGCTGTTAATTTGCTGCTTGCCCAGTTGCATCATCAGCACCACCAGATCCAGATGCCCGTTATGTTCCGGCACCTTCAGGCTGCGCACCGTCTCCGGCCAACTACGAGGATCATCTTTTGTCCGGGCAATCCAGGTTTCTCCAGGCTGTTGCACAATACGGTGTTCCGGCGTGACCTGATTCTGGCTATCAACAACAATGCGGATAGGCTGGCGCAGATTTTCCTGCGGGTAACTCGCCTGGGTTGACTCCCCAAGTTCCGACCAACGCACGGTAAGCTGAGGGTCGTCAGCCAACACCGTAGCGCTGCTGGTTAAGATGGCATGGCTTTGCGCCCGTAATCGTTGCACATCGCGACGCGCCTGCGGCGAGGTTATCCACTGGCTTTCACCACTGGCCATCGCCGTACGCCCATCAAGCGACGCACCAAGTTTAAGCTGCACGTAGGGGAATCCCGTACGCATACGCTTGAGAAAGCCTTTATTAAGCTGCTCAACCTCGCTCATCATCAGCCCGTGACTGACGTCAATGCCCGCCTGCTGCAAACGGTAGAGACCACGACCTGCTACCTGCGGATTGGGATCCTGCATCGCTGCTACCACACGTGACACGCCTGCGGCAATCAGCGCATCGCAGCACGGGGGTGTACGACCATGATGGCTGCAGGGTTCAAGCGTTACATAGGCAGTCGCCCCTTGCGCTTTTTCTCCAGCCATGCGCAGAGCGTGGACTTCGGCATGCGGTTCGCCCGCGCGGTGATGATACCCTTCACCGACGATCTCCCCATCTTTGACAATCACGCAGCCCACGTTGGGATTGGGGTGAGTGGTAAAACGTCCGCGCGCAGCAAGCTTCAGCGCGCGCGCCATGTACAATTCATCCTGCATGGCTTAGTCCTGTAGGCGAGCAATCTCTTCGCCAAATTCTTTGATATCTTCGAAACTCCGGTAAACCGAGGCAAAGCGGATGTAGGCGACTTTATCGAGTTTTTTCAACTGCTCCATCACCAGGTTGCCGATCATTTTGCTCGGCACCTCACGCTCGCCAGTCGCACGCAGTTGTGATTTGATATGGTTCAACGCCATTTCGACGTCATCTGAGCTGACCGGACGTTTCTCAAGCGCTCTGAGCATGCCGCTGCGCAGCTTATCTTCATTAAAGGGTTCACGCACATCGTTGCTTTTCACAACGCGCGGCATGACAAGTTCAGCCACTTCAAAAGTGGTGAAACGTTCGTTACAGACCAGACACTGCCGACGGCGGCGTACTGAGGAGCCCTCGCCTACAAGACGAGAGTCAATTACCTTAGTGTCTACGGCGAAACAGAATGGGCAATGCATACGGCGTCCTGTCCTCAGTGGTTAACAGAAATCTATTTTACCCTGAACTGGCGTGACAACAAAGGCGCAGCGCTTTTGAGACAAAGGATCGATGCCTTCGTGCTCGGTGCGCACTACCATTATGCTATCGCGACAATGAAGGAAGTAATCACAATGACAAGACGTTACCTAAGAATTCTCCTGGTGGGAAGTCTCTTTAGTCTTAGCGCATGCGCACAGCAAAGCGAAGTACGCCAGATGCATCAAAGCGTTAGCACGTTGAATAAAGAGATGACACAGCTAAATCAGGAAACGGTAAAAATTACACAACAAAATATGTTGAATGCCAAATCAACCAGCGGAGCCTATCTGCTGCCGGGTTCCAATACACCAGCCCGACTGGACAGCCAGATTGGCATGTTACGGATGTCACTTGTCAATATTGCGCCGAACGCCGACGGCACGCGGCTTACATTACGTATTCAGGGTGAATCCACTACGCCTTTACCCGCCTTTAGCGCCACCGTCGAGTATGGACAAATTCAGGGCACCACGGATAACTATCAGGAAACGAACGTTCAGAACCAATTGGTAACGGCCCCGGCAAGTATCCTTGCTCCCAGCGACGTAGACATTCCGCTGCAGATAAATGGCCTCTCTCCGGACCAGTTAGGATTTGTTCGTATCCACGACATCCAGCCTGTTAATCAATAAACTTTTTTGCGGGACGTTTTGTGCGTTCCGCAACATCACTCCGGCCCGTTTTGTTACTCACCTGACATAACCGATATTTCTGGTAAAACTTGGCAACATTCATGGGAGCCAGTACAATTCGCCGCCTAAAGTAAGCAAACGTGAACGCAATCGATTACGTAAATGATAGAACTGTGAAACAACACATATTTTTGTGAACAATGATTTTTATAATAGGCTCCGAAGAAACACGAAATATTTAGAAACGCAATTTGCGCCTTTTTCACTCCCGAAAGGGATTTCAAACAGTGGCATACATATGAAAAAAACATTACTTGCAGCCGGTGCAGTGCTGGCGCTCTCCTCGTCTTTTACTGCCAACGCTGCAGAAAATGACAAACCGCAATATCTGTCCGACTGGTGGCACCAGAGCGTCAACGTAGTGGGAAGCTACCACACCCGTTTCTCCCCGAAACTGAACAACGACGTTTATCTGGAATACGAAGCGTTTGCCAAAAAAGACTGGTTTGACTTCTATGGCTACATCGATATTCCGAAAACCTTCGACTGGGGTAACGGCAACGATAAAGGCATCTGGTCTGACGGTTCCCCGCTGTTTATGGAAATCGAACCGCGTTTCTCCATCGATAAACTGACCGGTGCTGACCTGAGCTTTGGTCCGTTCAAAGAGTGGTATTTCGCCAACAACTACATCTACGATATGGGTGATAACAAAGCCAGCCGCCAGAGCACCTGGTATATGGGTCTGGGTACCGATATCGATACCGGTCTGCCGATGGGTCTGTCCCTGAACGTGTATGCTAAATACCAGTGGCAGAACTATGGCGCATCCAACGAAAACGAGTGGGATGGCTACCGTTTCAAAGTGAAATACTTCGTGCCGATCACCCAGGTTTGGGGCGGCCAACTGACCTACATCGGCTTCACCAACTTCGACTGGGGCTCCGATTTGGGTGATGATCCGAACCGCACCAGCAACTCTATCGCTTCCAGCCACGTCCTGGCGCTGAACTACGATCACTGGCACTACTCCGTAGTAGCGCGTTATTTCCATAACGGCGGCCAGTGGAAAGGTGGAGATACTCTGAACTGGGGCGAAGGCGACTTCAGCGCGAAATCTACCGGTTGGGGTGGTTACCTGGTCGTAGGTTACAACTTCTAATCCTGCCAATTTATCGCAGACAAGCCAGCTTAACCGCTGGCTTTTTTATGGCTGGTCTTCACAGCGTACTTTACGTAAAAAGTCACTTAGCGAGCGATCTGCAGATTCACGAAAATGCCTGTCGAGCGGCGTGATCTTCAGACACCGATCAACACGAAAGCAGCGATAATCGTCACGTTTCTCACACCAGGCAACCAGCAACCAGTGCTCACCCCAGAAAAATAACCCCAGCGGCTGAACGTCGCGCCAGGAGAGATTCCCGGACTCGTCGCGATAATGCAGCGCCAACACATGCTGCGCCGAAACCGCGCGATGTATGAGATCAAAAGCACTGCGTGAATGCGGCTGATTGCCAAAATCTGGCGCGAAAACCCGCGTTTGCTCGGCTCTGCGCCGACACTCTGGCGGCAATATCGCCAGCACTTTTTCCTGCGCGGATTCCAGCGCCTGTGAAAGTGAATCCCCGCCCCATGTTTTCAGCAACCGAATCGCTACCATTAACGCTTCTGATTCGCGATGCGTTAACATCAACGGCGGCAGATCAAACCCCGCCATTAAGCGGTATCCACTGCCCACTTCTCCTTCAATGGGCACGCCGGATAAAGAGAGATCGCGGATATCGCGATAAATCGTCCGTTCAGAAACCTCAAGACGTTCTGCCAGCAGCGCCGCCGTTGTCACTCGCCTGCCACGCAGGATTTGTACAATCTGAAACAAGCGGTCGGCGCGTCTGGTCATTTTAATCCTCAGTCCTGAAAATATTACGCGGGTTGATGTAAACCAACGCGATTGCCTTCGCTGTCAGTAAACAGCGCAATAGTGCCAATATCCTGCCCCAGTTCGAGCGGACCAAACACGCACTGACCGCCAGCGGTGGCGACGCGTTTAAGCGTTGCAGCCAAATCGTCCGTATGCAGATAAATAATAGCGCCCTGCGCTGAAGGCGTAATACCGTCAAATTTAGCCAGCGCCCCGCCGGGAGCGGGATCCTGATGTGGAAATACGGCCAGCTCCGCGCTGTCCATATTCTCACGACGCAAAGAAACCTGCATCACTGGCTCATAAAAAGCAATGGCGCGCTCCATTTGTGCCACGGGGATTTCAAACCAGCTAATTACGTTATTCATACTTCCTCCTGCCTGTGTGGGTAATCTCAGAAGGACTATAAGACAGGGCTACTGACAGCATACTGTCAGTAGTATGGCGACCGGAAAAGATAATGGACTGCTAGCAAATCGCAGGCAAAAAAAATCCCGACCTTGCGATCGGGATTCCAGTATCTTCACTCTTAATAGTTTAAGGCAGAATTGACGGTTGATCCGCCCCTTCTTTCTCAACCTTCTGCTGCAGCATGTGCTCACGCTTCATACCCAGCTTCAGCGCCAGCGCCGATGCTACGTAGATAGAAGATGCAGTACCGATGGAAACACCGATCAGCATCGTCAGCGAGAAGCCTTCCAGTACCGGACCACCGAACAGGAACAGCATCAGAATAACCATCAACGTCGTACCGGACGTAATCAACGTACGGTGCAGCGTCTGAGTCAATGACACGTTAAAGATTTCGTAAGGCGTACCGCGACGAATTTTGCGGAAGTTTTCACGAATACGGTCAGATACGACGATACTGTCGTTCAGCGAGTAACCGATTACCGACATCAACGATGCGACGATAGTCAGATCAATCTCGATATGGAACAACGACAGGATCCCAAGTGTGATAATCACGTCATGCGCCAGAGCGATAACTACACCTGCCGCCAGTCGCCACTCAAAGCGGAAACCGACGTACACCAGGATGGATATTAACGCCGCCATCAGCGCCATTGCACCGGTTTGCGCCAGGTCCGCACCCACGCTCGGACCCACGAATTCAATTCGTTTCACCGCGGCGTTTTGGTTGGTGGATTCGTTAATCACACTCAACACTTTGCTGCCCAGTACCTGACCGCCGTCTGCGCCTTCAGTTGGCGGCATACGCACCATAATGTCGTGGCTGCTGCCGAAGTTCTGCAGAAGCGGATCAACAAAGCCCGCTTTCTCCAGCGCATCGCGCATCACGTCCATATCGGCCGGTTTTTCCAGCGTGATTTCAATTACCGTACCACCGGTGAAATCGAGACCCCAGTTAAACCCACGTACGCCCATCACCACGATGGCCGCAATCAGCAGGAAACCTGAAATGCCGAAAGCCCAGTAGTCCCAGCGCATAAAGTCCCAGACTTTACGGCCGTGGTTCAATTGTTCAACAGTATATTCCTGTGCCACTTCGCACTCCTCAGATTGACAGCTTTTTGACGCGCTTGCCGCCATACAACAGGTTTACGATGGCACGTGTACCGACAATCGCGGTAAACATCGACGTCGCCACACCAATACCGGTAGTAATCGCGAACCCTTTAATTGCCCCGGTGCCAACTGCGTACAGGATAATGACCTTAATCAGCGTCGTAATGTTCGCATCAAAGATGGAGCTAAATGCGCCCGCATAACCTTCATTGATGGCCTGCTGCACCGAACGCCCGTTACTCAACTCTTCTTTGATACGTTCGTTAATCAGTACGTTCGCATCGACCGCGACAGCAAGGGTTAAGACGATCCCCGCAATCCCCGGCATACTCAGCGTAGCGCCCGGCAGCAGCGACATAATACCGACAATCAGTACCAGGTTAGCAATCAGCGCACTGGTCGCGATCAGACCGAACTTCTTATAGAAGAAGATCATGAACAGGATAGACACCACCAGACCGGCCAGACACGCTTCCAGACCCTGTTTAATGTTCTGCATACCCAGGGTAGGACCGATGGTACGTTCTTCAACAATCTGAATCGGCGCAATCAACGCACCGGCACGTAACAGCAGAGAAAGCTGACGCGCTTCGTTCGGGTTGTTAATACCGGTGATACGGAAGCTGTTGCCCAGGCGAGACTGGATGTTGGCGATGTTAATCACCTCTTCCTGTTTCACCAGCACTGCGCGACCGTTGGCATCTTTTTTACCGCTGTCTTTGTACTCCACGAACAGGGTCGCCATCGGCTTACCGATGTTGTCCTTGGTGAAGTTGGACATGATGTTACCACCCGCGCTATCCAGCGAGATGTTAACCTGCGGCTGATTGTATTCGTCCTGGCTGGAAGTGGAGTCGGTGATATGATCACCGGTCAGGATCACGCGTTTGTACAGCACAACCGGCTGACCTTCACGAGACTGTTTCACTTCCGAATCACCCGGTACACGCCCGGATGCCGCAGCAGACTGGTCAACGTTGGTGTTCACCAGACGGAATTCCAGCGTCGCGGTAGCGCCCAGAATTTCTTTCGCACGCGCGGTATCCTGAATGCCTGGCAGTTCGACCACAATGCGGTCAGCACCCTGACGTTGGACCACCGGCTCAGCAACACCCAGTTGGTTAACACGATTACGCAGAATGTTGATGTTCTGCTGTACCGCGTACTCACGGGCTTCGCTCAGGCGCGCATCGGTCATCACCGCACGCAGAGCATTGCTGCCCTGGCTGGAAATAACCAGATCCTGGTGACGCTTGCTCAGGTAAGAGATAGCTTCATCACGAGCGCTGCTATCACGGAAGGTGATGCTCAGACCGTAGTTATCTTCTTTGCGAACGGTAGTATAAGGAATGCCTTTTTCACGCAGATCGCTGCGCAGGCTATCGATATTTTGTTCCTGCAACTTACTCAGCGCGGTGTCCATATCTACTTCCATCAGGAAGTGAACGCCGCCACGCAGGTCAAGACCGAGTTTCATCGGTTCTGCGTGAATGGCTGCCAGCCAGCGTGGAGTTGCCGGTGCAAGGTTAAGCGCCACGACGTATTGATCGCCCAATACGCCCATTAACACTTCACGAGCGCGCAGTTGGGTATCAGTGGAGTCGAAGCGCGCAAGAATAGCACCCTCTTCCAGAGCCACAGACTTAGGTGTGATTTTATCTTCTTGTAACGTTTTCTGGACCTGGATCAGCGTTTGCTCACTGGCGGCGGCACCGCGCACGCCAGTGATTTGAACAGCCGGATCCTCACCATACAGGTTGGGAAGCGCATAGAGCAGACCGACGACAATAACGACGATCAGCATGACATACTTCCACAAAGGATAACGGTTTAACACGGCAGTTCCCTTTGGGAAAACAATAAATTACAGCGCCTTCATGGTGCCTTTCGGCAGAACGGCAGCTACGAAATCACGTTTAATAACCACTTCAGTGGTGTCGTTCAGCGCGATAGCGATGTAGCCAGATTCTGCTACTTTGGTCACGCGACCCACCAGACCACCGTTAGTCAGCACTTCATCGCCTTTCGCAATGGAGTTCATCAGATTTTTGTGTTCTTTGGTGCGCTTTTGCTGCGGGCGCAGGATCATGAAGTAGAAAATCAGACCAAACACCACCAGCATCAGAATCAGAGACATCGGGCTGCCCTGCGCCGGAGCACCTGTTGCCGCTACCGCATCAGAAATAAAAAAGCTCATTCAAATTCCCTCATTATTAAAATTAATCAACGTTCACAGGTGGAACTGGTCTACCCTGACGTTGGTAAAAATCGGTCACGAAGCTCTCTAATTTACCCTCTTCAATAGCCTTGCGTAAACCCGCCATCAAACGCTGGTAGTAGCGAAGGTTATGAATCGTGTTGAGTCGCGCGCCCAATATTTCGTTGCAACGGTCGAGATGATGCAAGTAAGCGCGCGAATAATTGCGACAGGTGTAGCAATCACACTCAGCATCGAGCGGACTGGTGTCGCTTTTATGTTTCGCGTTACGAATTTTTACCACGCCGTCAGTCACAAACAAATGACCATTACGGGCATTTCGCGTTGGCATCACGCAGTCAAACATATCGATACCGCGACGTACGCCTTCAACCAGATCTTCTGGTTTGCCGACGCCCATCAAGTAACGAGGTTTATCTGCCGGAATCTGTGGGCATACATGCTCCAGGATGCGGTGCATATCTTCCTTCGGCTCACCGACAGCCAAACCGCCGACAGCGTAGCCATCAAAACCGATGTCTACCAGACCTTTAACGGAGATATCACGTAAATCTTCGTAAACACTGCCCTGAATAATGCCAAAAAGCGCATTTTTGTTGCCGAGGCTATCAAAACGATCCCGACTGCGCTTCGCCCAACGCAGAGACATCTCCATCGAGCGTTTAGCATAGTCCCAGTCGGCCGGATACGGTGTACATTCGTCGAAGATCATGACGATATCGGAACCGAGATCGTATTGAATCTCCATTGATTTCTCGGGATCGAGGAAAATCGGATCGCCGTTGATCGGGTTACGGAAATGCACGCCCTGCTCGGTAATCTTACGGATATCACCCAGGCTGAAAACCTGGAAGCCGCCGGAATCGGTGAGGATTGGCCCTTTCCACTGCATAAAATCGTGCAGATCGCCATGCAGTTTCATGATTTCCTGTCCCGGGCGCAGCCACAGGTGGAAGGTGTTACCGAGGATAATCTGCGCGCCAGTTGCTTCAACTTCTTCCGGCGTCATGCCTTTCACGGTGCCGTAAGTACCGACCGGCATAAAAGCAGGTGTTTCTACTACGCCACGATCAAAAACCAAGCGGCCGCGGCGAGCGCGACCGTCTGTGGTATCCAGTTCAAATTTCATCTTAACTCCTGCGTCAGAAAAACAGTCCGACGTTTTAAATACTCATATCGCGGATTTATTCCCCGACACGCTCAGAAATAGCCTGCGGATTGTACGTGATAAACATCGCATCACCGTAACTAAAAAAGCGATATTCCGCTTTTACCGCTTCATGATAGGCGTGCATGGTGTTTTTATAACCAGCAAACGCGGAAACCAGCATGATCAGCGTTGATTCCGGTAGGTGGAAGTTGGTTACCAGGGCATCAATCACCTGATATTTATAGCCAGGATAAATGAATATTTGCGTATCGCCGAAAAACGGCTCGATAAGGTCGTTTTTGGCCGCCTGTGCCGCGCTTTCCAGTGAACGTACGGAGGTGGTGCCCACCGCAATCACGCGGTTGCCGCGCGCTTTCGCCGCCAGCACAGCATCAACGACATCCTGCGGCACTTCCGCATATTCGGAGTGCATGATGTGATCTTCGATGGTGTCTACGCGCACCGGCTGGAAAGTCCCCGCGCCCACGTGCAGCGTGACGAACGCCATTTCAATGCCTTTATCGCGCAGCTTAGCCAGCAGCGGATCGTCAAAGTGCAGACCCGCAGTCGGCGCGGCGACCGCCCCCGGTTTTTCGCTATACACGGTCTGATACAGCTCGCGATCGGCATCTTCATCCGGACGGTCAATATACGGTGGCAGCGGCATATGGCCGATGGCGTTAAGGATATCCAGCACGCTGCGCTCGTCGTTAAACTCGACTTCAAACAGCGCGTCATGGCGTGCCACCATCGTTGCTTTAATACTTTCGTCGTCGCCCAGCAGCAGCTCGGCCCCCGGCTTCGGCGCTTTCGAGGCGCGAATATGCGCCAGAATACGTTTGTCATCCAGCATACGCTCGACCAGCACTTCAATCTTGCCGCCGCTGGCTTTACGGCCAAACAGACGCGCCGGAATAACGCGGGTGTTGTTAAAGACCAGCAAATCGCCAGGGTTGAGCTTATCGAGCAAATCGGTGAAAGTACCGTGCGTCAGCGCACCCGTCGGCCCGTCCAAAGACAGCAAGCGGCAACTACTGCGCTCAGCTTGCGGATAGTGGGCAATCAGGAATTCGGGTAGTTCAAAGGTGAAATCGGTAACGCGCATGACACTGACTCAGACTAAAATAAGAGGCGGGTAGTCTAGTGCCGGGGCGTCCTCCCTGCAACCTTTACCCCTCAAGTTAAAAGACATAATCTATACACAAAATCATTCAAGATGCATCGAGGCGGCAACTGAATGAGTCCCCGGGAGCTTACTCAAGTAAGTGACTGGGGTGAGTGAAGGCAGCCAACAAAGAGGCAGTTTGAAGGATGAAGTGGATATGAATTTTCTTGCACATTTGCATCTGGCTCACCTCGCCGACAGCTCGCTTTCCGGCAATTTGTTGGCCGACTTTGTCCGGGGCAATCCGGAAACGCACTATTCGCCTGACGTGGTGGAAGGCATCTTCATGCACCGTCGTATCGACGTGATGACCGATAACCTGCCGCAGGTGCGTGAAGCCAAAGAGTGGTTTCGCAGCGAAACGCGCCGTGTCGCGCCGATTACGCTGGACGTAATGTGGGATCATTTTCTGTCGCGCCACTGGTCGGAAATATCCCCCGACTTCCCGCTGGCGGACTTTGTCCGCTATGCACGCACCCAGGTGACCACTATTTTGCCTGAATCGCCACCGCGCTTTATCAATTTAAACAACTATATGTGGTCAGAGAAATGGCTTGAGCGCTATCGGGACATGGATTTTATCCAGAACGTCCTGAATGGCATGGCCAGCCGCCGCCCACGACTCGATGCCCTGCGTGACTCATGGTATGACCTGGATACGCATTACGATGCGTTAGAGGAACGGTTCTGGCAGTTTTATCCGCAAATGATGGAACAGGCGCAGCGTAAAACCCTTTGACTACAGCCCGTATTAGCCGCCGGATAAGCAGTAGCCGCCATCCGGCAAAAGATTGATAGACAAAACCTGTCTCATTGATTGCCAGCGCCTCTTTGTCTTATTCGCGAACACTCTCTATACTGGCCCGCGTTGCGTTCCAAAAAACCCTTAACATTGCAGGAGAATTATATGGTACTGGTAACTCGTCAGGCTCCGGATTTCACAGCAGCTGCGGTACTGGGTAGCGGTGAGATCGTTGAAAACTTCAACTTCAAACAGCATACCAACGGTAAAACTACCGTTCTGTTCTTCTGGCCGATGGACTTCACCTTCGTTTGCCCGTCTGAACTGATCGCTTTCGACAAACGTTACGAAGAATTCCAGAAGCGCGGCGTGGAAGTTGTTGGCGTTTCCTTCGACTCTGAATTTGTCCACAACGCATGGCGTAACACCCCTGTCGACAAAGGCGGCATCGGTGCAGTGAAATACGCAATGGTTGCTGACATCAAACGCGAAATCCAGAAAGCCTACGGCATCGAGCACCCGGAAGCGGGCGTTGCTCTGCGCGGTTCTTTCCTGATCGACGCTAACGGCGTTGTTCGCCACCAGGTGGTTAACGATCTGCCGCTGGGTCGTAACATCGACGAAATGCTGCGCATGGTTGACGCGCTGCAGTTCCACGAAGAGCACGGCGACGTTTGCCCGGCACAGTGGGAAAAAGGTAAAGAAGGTATGAACGCGTCTCCGGACGGCGTGGCAAAATACCTGACCGAGAACGTTTCCAGCCTGTAATTGGCATGAATCGTAAGAGGCCCGCAAATGCGGGCCTTTTTTATTGGTCTATGTCGGATTATCCTTTTTCACTTCACGCCAGATTCGCCACGCCATAAGCGCCAGTACGGCGACCCCAAGAATTAACGCCCCCCACACCAACAACGTTTTCCACTGGCTTTGTTGCTCAGCTACTGACGTTGCCGTCAATCGCGCTTCACCACCAAGCGCCACGCTCTCCTGAAGAGTCGCCCACGGTAGATAATCTATCTCCTGCGATTTACGCAGCGACGCCGGGATCAGCATATCGAGACCAACATCTGCCTTTTTCGCCGCCCTGTTTCCCCACGCCAGCATATAAGGCCCTTTGCCCTGCGTATTAAACACCAGTTGATAACTGTCGCGCATGCCGCTCAACTCAGGCAGCCTCTCTGGCAAGCGGGCGTTAATGGTCGTCATCCGGACGGCCTCAACCAACTGACCGGAAAGATGAATATCTTCCGCACTCCTCCAGTCCAGATTGTAAAGCATGGTTTTTGTCAGCGGCTGCCAGGGCTCTTTTTCAGCGCTGCGCCAGGCCAGTTCCACCGGTAAAACACCTTCACTTTCCAGATCGATGCGAAGCGAGGTCAGCGGCTGGGGCTGCGCCCATCGCCAGACGGCTTCGTCATCCGAAACCTTATTCCCCTGGGCTTCAATCACGATACGCTCGGATTCCGGCTCGCTGCTGGCCGCTATCGCGCTCACGCTGTTTAACGTCAGCGCCGGACTTTGCGAGTCGAGGATCACAAGCAGGTAGCGAGTCGCCTCCACAGAGAGCGTGAGGCTGGCGCTGATGGTGTCCATTTTCAGGCGATCGTTATCACGCGTCAGATCCATTAACGGCGCATCTTCCTGCACGGGTCGCCAGTAGCGCAAATCACTGCTTGCATAAACCGAGGCTTTCCCCTGCCAGTTGCCCGCCTGCGAGTCCCAGTTCAGGCGTAACTGCGCCAGTGAAAAGGCATCTTTCGTCTCTTCCGGGAGCGTCAGTAAATAGCTCTGGCCGAGCGCTTTGACATCATCACTTTGCAAATGAATTTCAATGCCGCTCTTCGAGCGTAAAACAATAGCGTCTCCGCCTCGTTGCCCCTCCTCACGCGGCACAACCGGTGACATATCAAGCGGGAAAAAACGCAGCGCCACTGCCTCTGGCGTAACGGGCTGGGTTTTCTGCGCCACCAGAGTAAACGGCACCGTCTCCCCCAGATGGTTAAAGACCCGGACATCGCGCAAATCCGCCCAGGCGGTACCCGGATACACCGCCGGAGGTAGCGAAAGGCGATACCACGGCGATGTGCCCGTAGTTTCCAGCGTCACCCCCGTTACGTAGTCCGCCGGAGACTCTTTCACTTCATCGCTGCTTACCGCCGCGCCTGTCACGCCCAGCAGTACGCTGCATAACACCGCTTTCATCCATTTCATTTTTCTTCTCCAGCTTTGGGCGGTAATGGTGAAAAATACCCGATAATCAACACCAGAATGGCCACACCGATAAACGCAACCGCGCGCGCCAGGCCGCCTCCTCCTGCGCTGTCCACCAGCATCAGTTTCACAATGACTATCCCCAGCAATACCGCGCCACACAGCCATTCCCGATGCGAGCGGCGCCGGGTCGCCCGCAGCATCACCACCAATGCCGCCAGCATCCAGAACAGAGCAAAACAGGTTTGAATCAGCCGTGAATCCCATAGTGTGTCTACACGCCACGCAACCTCGCCATACCAGGACAATGCGCGCAGCAGCACACCATTGAGCCACCAAAAGCTGAGCGCCATCAGCGCCACAACCGGCCATGGGCGACATACCGAAAGCTGCGCCGGGAAATAGCGTTCAGACGCGCGATAAAACACCACCAAGCCCAGCAGGGCAAAAGCTGCGCCCTCTTCCAGCGGGTTGAGCAACGGCAGATAAGTCTGACGATAAACCACGCCATCTTGTAAATTGGTCAGCACGAGCAGACCGACCAGCACCAGCACAACGGGAACCATCGCCTGAACAGAATAGAGGGTAGGCCAGATGCGAAACGGCCAGATTTGTCGATGAACAGACTGATAAATCAGGAAAATAAGCAGCCCGCCAGCCGCCATCATCAGGCCGCTACCCCACGCTGCCCTTCCCCACGGCAGCCCCTGCGCGAACCAGAACAGCTCAACCGCGAGCGCCAGTAAAATCATCCAGAAGAACGATAAATGCGCCAGTCTGGAAAGCATTGGCGGTAATATTTGTGCGTCACGCCAGAGCAGCGCTACCGCAACAAATAGCGCCGCGC
>NZ_NAEW01000039.1 GCF_002075345.1 Citrobacter braakii | reverse complement strand
GACCGGCAACCAGGAACGTCACCGTCATCCGCCGCGGCAGCCAGCCGCTTGCCGCGTCACACACACCCAGTTGCAGCAGAAACCCTGACATCAGCAGGGCGTGTATCCGCTCAGCAGGAGACACTGGTGCCAGGCAGAACAGCATGGCGGCCACCGCCATCGCCCATATTCCCGTGGCTTCTGCCGACCGCATCCGGGCGTTCACGCTGCAGCCCTGCCCGGCCAGAAAGCGACGGACAGGAATCAGCACCTGGTGCGCTGTCAGGGCGGCGGCGACCATCACCGGCAGGGCGTATTCCACCGGAAACGCCGTGGCTATCAGGGTTCTCACCGGACATCCCCGGGCCGCAGCATGGCCAGCGCCTGTTCCGTCGCCAGACACATTCGCCAGTGCAGGGCTTTCAGTTGCCGGCTCT
Organism: Citrobacter braakii; assembly: GCF_002075345.1. GTDB lineage: Bacteria > Pseudomonadota > Gammaproteobacteria > Enterobacterales > Enterobacteriaceae > Citrobacter > Citrobacter braakii. Next base: position 6,867 of record NZ_NAEW01000039.1, on the reverse strand, counting down.
CTGAGACCAGTATCTGCAACATGTCTTCGCTTTTCTTCCCGGGTCTGGTCAGCATCATCGTATGCTGAGCCAGCCCGTCCAGCAGGGTTCGTGCCGCGATGTACGCCTGTATAACCGCCCGCCGGGTTTCCGGTGACAGCCGTAACACGTCACCTGTGCGGCTTTCATAAATTCTGAAACAGCTCTGCCGGGCATAAAACCGCACCCGCAGAACCTCCCCGTCTTCCAGGCCCTGCAGGGCGTGACCGACAGACTCCATGTAGCTGTTACAGAAACAGTCGATTTCATCCGCCAGTCCCCCGGTTAATAACTTCACGTCGTCCCGGTCACGCCCCCCGCTCCTGGCCGTTCTCAGCCGCAGTATCTCCGTCAGAACGCAGGCAAGACTCAGGGAGAGAAAAGCAAAAAACCATGGCGCCAGAATCCATATCCACAACAACATCTTCATTTCCCTCCTTTCCTGGTTGCCTTTCCGGCGTTTTTTGTCGCTGTCGACGCGATTGCCGGCGTTGCCGGCAGCCGGTTATAAATTCGCCATATCCGGTTCGCGTAGTGCTCCCGGGTTTCATGGCGGTCGGACCGGAATCCGGCGTTATATGACCCCAGGCAGTTCCAGGTGATACCACAGACCTGAAAATGTTTCGCCAGCACCCAGGCTCCGGTCTGTACGTTCAGGCAGGGGCGGTACAGGTCATCCGCGCTGCGGATCACTCCCATCGCCTGCAGATCCGGGATATGGGCGGAGTTAATCTGCATCAGACCGTAATCCGTGCTCTTCACCCGCCCTTTCTTATCCCGGTTCACATTGATGGCGTGCGGGTCAAGCTGGCTCTCGCCCCGGGCTATCGCTTCCAGCAGCCGGGGAGAGATGCCGTACTTCGCCCCCGCCGCCTCAAAGCAGAACGCCCGGGCGGAGAATGACGACAGCGACAGTATCGCTGCCGCCAGGAGCATCACTGCCTGTACGCCCCGCCACATCCTTACGTGCCTCCCTGTGGTGTCTGCTGTGCACATCGTTCAGGCTGTCCGCGTATCAGCTGTTCACGGTGAATATCAGCTTGTTGGTCCCGGTACGCCCGCTGTCCTTCGTGCACTGCGCGCCGGCCTGTTCGGACGTCACCTTCCCGTCAGCGTGCGCGGTGGCGTTGATGGTGATACCGTCCACCACCCCGGACCTGCTCAGACGCGTGGCTATCTGCACGCAGGCCGCCTGCGGTACCTTCTCATAGGTCAGGGTGAAACCGTTGTTGAACCCCGCCGTGTTCAGCGGCGTCAGCGTCACCGCCCCGCCCCAGGTGTTCCACAGCGTGGCCGTTCCCGCCTGGACGTCACCGCGGATGGTCATGCTTTTTGACACCCCGCCCTGCTGGATAAGCGACCCGGTCATCTTCGCCGCCGAGGTGAAGTTGTACCCGTCCGTGTCCTTCAGCAGCCCCTGGGTACTGGTGATGATGGTCTGGATATTGGTGGCCTCCGAGGCCACATCCTTGCGCAGCCACAGCGTGACGGCGTAGGCCAGTACCGACACTATCACCACGATAATCACCAGCCCCACCACACCCTGCTCCATCATCGCCCAGCCACGGTCAGGCTCCGGCGGTTTACCGCTACTGGCAGGATTACCGGTACCGTTCAGGGAAATCACGTTCTCTGTCATCTGTTTTTCCTCAGTTGTCTGTTACTTAACTGTCTGTTCATCGGTTAATTTAAGGTTTACCGTCCGGCGGGCATCAGCCCGCTCCGCCCATATCACTGCCGCCAATCTGAGAGATGGTCGTCACGGTGGAGACCAGCAACAGCAGGACGCCCACCAGAACCAGCAACATCAGCAGGCGTATCCGGTTGGCCCGGACGTTCACCCGCTCCAGCGTCTGCTCCAGCCAGCGCTCGCCGTAGCGGGCAATCACGTCCGGCGCGCCGTCGCCCCGAGTCAGCAGGGATAAAAAGTTGGCCGCTTCCCGCGACGGGAAGTCACAGCCCGAGTTTCTCAGCGCCAGGCCAAAGTGGTCCCCCTCCTTCACCCGGTCGATAATCGCCTCCAGCCTCACTGCCAGCCACGGGGAGGCGAAGCGCAGCAGCAGATTCAGGGCATTCAGCAGCGGCACCTGGGCCGCCAGCAGGGACGCCATGTTCATCAGGAACACCGCCCCCTGGATATCCCGGTATACCGACCACGGGACAAACACGTCCGCCACCCGCCGCAGCCCGTCAGGCCGCGTCCAGCGCGGCAGGGACCAGAACACCCACACGGCAGCCAGCACCATCATGCCGCCCGTCAGGAAACCATTTCTGTCCGCATACACCGACAGCACATACAGAAAACTCAGCCCCCCTTCCCAGGTGTCCGGGGATGACATCTTCTCCAGCTCCGGTATCAGCGAGAGGTTGAAGACCAGGACAGTGGCAAGCAGCATCGCCACCAGACCCACCGGGTACACCGACATTTTCAGGACCGCCGACAGAATGCGGCGCCGGCAGGTTGTCAGCCGCACCGCCTGTGCCAGCGCGTCGGGCAGGCTCCCGCTCTGCATACCGGCGCTGATAAGCGCCGCCTCTTCTGCCGGCACCCAGTGGGCCAGCGTGCTCTCCAGACTGTGCGCCTCACTGTTGTCACTGAGCGCGTCCGTGCAGTCCTGAGCCAGCTCCGCAAACGGATGCCAGCGCTGACCGAAGTTCGTGTACGCCTCGCTTATCTGCTCCAGCGCCTGTTTCAGTGGTACCTGATTGGCCAGCAGGAAGCGCAGCGCGTCATAGAACCGGATACGGTACTCCCCGGAGAACGTCCGGCGGACGGCCTCATAGCGCAGCCGCTGCAGCATTCCGCTGCGTAAGCTGTTCTCATTGTCCATGTCCGCCTCCGTTGTTATTGTTAACGGTATTGTTGCTGCGCTGTGCCGCCGCGTTCTGGCGAAGGGCGGTCAGCGCCACCTTCAGCGCTTCCTGAAGCCCCCGCGCCAGACCCTGCTCAATCCCTGATGAGACAGCCAGACTGACCAGCGCCTTCAGCTCTTCGCTGAGGCCAGCGCTACCGGGCATGGCCACTGTGCCCGCTGCCGGAGAGAGGTTATCCTCCACCCGCAGCACATCGTCCTCGTCCAGCGGAATGGTCTCATCCGCTTCCAGCGGGTCGACAAGACCGGCGCCGAGTTTGTGCAACAGATGGGTGCGACGGCTGATACCGCCGTTCGCCATCCAGTAACGTCGGGCCACTTCCTTCCCTTCGGTTTTCAGCAGGTGGAACAGCCTGGCGTCAGGGCGGATGACCTCCGCCACCACGCTGCGTCCGGTCACACCATGCCCCACCGTCGCCACCGTGCGGCCGTTCAGCACCACCGCCTTCCGGCAGTGCTCACAACCCTCCGGATGGCGGAAATACAAATCCTCCGGACGGCACAACCCGGGCTCGCTGCAGTATTTTTCCAGGTACGTACGCTGTTCGTCGCTCAGTTCTGCTTTCTTCTGCGCCCACGGCACCTTACAGTGCGGGCACAGCGTCTTCACCAGACGCTGGCTGATAAGCCCCACCATCAGTTGCGCATCCAGAATCAGTCCGGCCTCCACTCCCATGGTTATCATGCGTTCCGGAATGGACAGCGCGCTGTTGGTGTGCAGCGTGCTCATCACCAGGTGCCCTGTCTGTGCAGCGAAGATACCCGCCAGTATCGATATCAGGTCACGCAGCTCGCCCGGCATAATCGCGTCGGGGTCAAGTCGCAGCGCGCTGGAGATGGCCCGCTCCCAGGCGCGTCTGACCTCCGCCTCATCCGCTTTGTCGCAGATAATCGGCGTCTGAATGGCACCGGCAATACGCCCTTCCGGCGGGTCCTCCACCGTCAGCAGGCGTTTAAGGAAGCCGGTCCGCTCCAGCCAGATACGGCTGAAGCTCCTCAGCGTGGTGGATTTTCCCGACCCGGTGGGACCGGACAGGATGACCATCCCCTCCGGCAGGCGCAGAATGCGCTGTATCAGGGTTATCTGAGCCGGCAGAAAACCGAGCTGCGCCAGTGACGGCACCCTGTCGCCGTCGTCATTGATGGTGCGCATGACGAAGTGCAGGCCGTCTGCGGTTGGAGTGTGGCTGTAGCGGGCGCCAAACAGCCCCACCTTTTTCAGAAACTTCGCCGCCACCCGCCCGTCCTGCTTGCGCATCGGGAAGAACTGCACCTCGGTGACGTCGCACATCGACAGAATGATGGTGGCGGCCAGCGCCTCCCCGTCCTGCTCCGCCAGTTCGGCCACCGTCACCAGGTCACCGTGAATACGCATCTCAATGCGGGTCAGTCCGGGACTGGTGGTCACATGAATATCAGAACTGCCGGTACGCTGTGCCGTCTGAAAATACCCCAGCACTTCCGCCTGGCGCCGGCTGACGTCCGCCAGGTCCTTCAGGCTGAGCCCCGGCTCGTCTGACTCTGACCGGCTGCCCTGCGACTGGCGGCAGGTCTGCAGTACCGAGCGGGAGACAAACCGCGGGGAGACCCGGGCATGCTCACTCATCAGCCGCATCACTTCCGCCTGCACGTCAGGCTGAACCCGGCGGTGCTCATCCACCAGAATCTCGGTTTCCCGCGTCTCCGGGTTGTGGTACAGCAGCACCCCGCTGTCCTCATTCTGGTGCTGTGGTGAGTGTCCCCTGCTCATAAAACGTGTTTCTCCTTGTTCAGAAGGCCATCAGCTCAGAACAACAGTTCCGAACCGTCGCTGAGCGTGACGCCGGACAGTGAAATACGGCTGACCGTCAGCGTGCTTTCCCCGATAACCACCCGGCTGCCGGCGGACACCTCCGGCTGTGAGCCGTCGGGCATCTGTAACAAAGCGCGCAGCGCGCTGCCCTTCCCGCTGATTTCCAGCACCTGCGGCCGGGGAATGGCCCGGGCGCGGGAGGAAACACTCCCGTCCTGCAGCCCCGGAACGCCCGGCACGGAAGACGATGGCGACATTCCCCCCGGTGAGGTGACCGTGCCGGTACCTGCGGATGTGGTGCTTTCACTGCCCGCCTCCTCCAGCTGGCGCTGCAACTGCGCGGTCTGCACTTTTGCCGCCAGCAGCAGGTTCTTCTGCTGTATCTGCTCCAGCATGCCCAGGGTGATACTGCCCGGCGGCGGCACCGGCGGTGTGGAAGCTGACGCGGCAGTCGCTGCTGTCGCAACATCACTCCCGGCTGAAGCCACCGTTGCCCCGGCTTCAGGAGAAACCGTGACCGGCGAAGTGTCCGCAACTTTCGCAGCGGTGGCGCTGCCCGTACCGGATACCGCTGTATCAGCGTCAGCCCGCGCCCCGGGGCCAGCCAGTGCCAGCAGTATCAGTATCGTCGTGGCGCTGACTGCAGCCGTGGCTGCTCTATTTCTTACCGGCATAAATATGCCCCTCCGTCTCATACTGTTGCCCTTCCCCGCTGAGCGTGAACGTCACTTTGCTTATCCGTATTCCCCGCCCGTCAGCAGGGCCGGCCAGCATCTCCGGTACCCGCCTGTCTGTCAGGGTAAAGGTGTATTCCTGCCAGTCCTGTAGCGGCGCGGGCGTACCGTCATCCCCGGGCACGCCCGGCTCTTCGTTCACCGCCGTCAGCGTCAGCGTGGCCTGGTGCGCCTGGTACCAGGACACCACCAGCATCAGTTGCACGGCAACGGGCGGTACCGGCTCGTCCATGCCCGGCGCCGGTGTCCAGGGCAGGTGTACCGTCCCCTCGCCCCCGCCCGCGGCCAGGTTAATGACCGGCCGGCGGTGAAACACCACCTGCGCCCGGCGGGAGAACCCCGCCGCCGTACCGCCTGGCTGACGGCTGTAAACCAGCAGCAGCCCGTCAGCGCTGCACTCGCCCCGGGCCAGTTGCCAGCCGTCCAGCGCAACCGGAACCGTTTCCCGCCACGCCTTACAGCGGGACAGAAACGCCTGTACCGGCATCATCTCCTTCCAGGGATGCGGCAGGTACACTGGTTCCGGAGGGGTGGCAACGGGAATGACGTCCGCCAGAACGGGAGGCAGGTCGTCATCCCCGTCCGGCCACAGCCAGAATACCGCCGCCCCCAGCAGCGCCAGTCCCGCCACCACCGGCAGGGGGGTTATGCCCGCGCGGACCGGTTTCAGGCGGGAAGCCTTCAGAACACGCTTTCCCGCTGAAACCGTCAGCGCTTCCCATGACAGCGGGTCATCCGCCGGGGAGGTGACCGTCCAGTCCCCTTCAGGTGCAGTGTTAAACGCCAGGAACCGCTGCAGGGCCTGCCCGGCTTCCTCTGCGGTTCCGGTCACATCCGCCATCACCGACGGCAGGCCGTTCACCGTGGCCAGAAACACGTACCGGGACGCATCCAGCCGGTAGACTCCGTAAGCGTTATCACCGCTGACCCGACTGAACGCCGCCGCCAGCGAATACACCGGTCCCCGCGGACGCGAAGTCATGCGACCGTTCGCGGTCACCCGGTCTCCCTGGCGTCCCGGCCGGACCGTCAGGGTCAGTACCGTGCCGTCACGGCGTGGGCGTCCCGCTGTGGTGCGTTTTTGTTTTTTCACCGCAGTACGCTGACGTGTGCCTTTACGCGCCGGCGTACGACTCAGAGCCTCCCAGCGCAGCCCCGCCGCCCACTGGCGCCGTCCGGCTGTCACCACGACCACGGTGTCTGCTGTCACGTCCGTCATCTCAGTCACCGTTATTCCCCGTCAGTGCCGGTGTGATAATAATCACCAGCGTGCTGCGGCCATGCTCCCCGCTCCGGCCTCCCCCGAAGAGGAAATTGCCCGGGGTGAACGTGCCGCTCTTTTTCACCGACGTGTTGTCCTGGCTGAACCCGGTCAGAATCAGCGACTGTCCGGCGCGAAGGTTCACCTTCTGGCTCAGTGAGCGCAGTTTCGTGTAGGGCATCTCGATAT
>NZ_NAEW01000038.1 GCF_002075345.1 Citrobacter braakii | reverse complement strand
GCCGGGTCATTTTTCCCCGGCTGAGTCTGACGGTGTGTTCCAGTAACTGCATCCGGGCGCCGAGAGAAATCAGCTCCACGGCCAGTTGCGTATCCTGCAGTTCCTGCAGCAGACTTTCAGATGCCATTACCCACCTCCGGTATCAGACAGGCACAGGATGGCCGCATGCATGGGTCTGAGGTGGTCAATCCGGGAATCCTGCAATAACCCCTCCAGCGCGGCAGGGTTCCTGATGCGCAGGGTGAAGATAAAATGTGGGTGCAGGGATAACTGGCGCAGCTGTGTTTCTGCCATGCTGCTGATGAGACCGGCTACCGGGGCACTCAGTCCCAGCCGGAACATGGCAATACTTTTGTCTTTCTGCAGCATTTTCTGCGCCAGACTCAGCCAGGTATAATTCATTTCATACAGATTTTGTTCTGTATTCATTCGGGTAACTCCTTTCCTGCCGCGTGAAATAAAAATTAATACCGGAAATATTTACGAGTAAATACGTGGTAAAACCTCTGTATCCGGTGGTGCAATAATCGAAGGAAGTATTTCTTTATTTGATTTTCGATTAATGTTTTCTGATGCTTTCTTTTTTATCGGTATAAAGAGTGGTGGTTCCCGGATTCATCCCAGAATGAACGTATCGCTGACTTTTGCTATTCTGTGTGATTCCTGAATGCCGTTGTAATTCACCACCTGCGAGATAATATTTCTGGCCTCATTTTCCGGCATTATCAGTGTTTTGCCGGCAGGAATGATAACCCGGTTGTTATTGTCCGGTGTCATAATATGCGGCTCGTTTTTCGCAACAGGTATGGACGGGTGAGGCGTGGCATTCTGTGCGTTTTTTCGGATAGCTGCGGCAGTATTATCCGGCGTCATGGCGCAGGTGAAGCATGAAAATAAAAGTACAGGCGCGCAATAAAAAAGGGCGGTTAACTTTTTCATCGTGGATACCTCTTCTGGTTTCTGTTGGCTGTTTTATCGGGAGTGTGGGAATATATATGTGCTCTGTTTCTTTCGTCTCTTTTATTCCCCGATGATAATAATATTGCACCGGGTTTTTGACAGAGTAAGAGTATTTCCTGATTTAAAGCAAATAATTTTAAAGTAATGGTGGCTCTGAAATAACATTATTGTTTTTTATTTATCATGACGATTTGATATTTTTTTTGTTTTTTTTACACGGCAGTTTCCGCGGACATTCCGGCATTGCAGAGCCGGAATGAATCTGCATGGTTATTATGTCTGTAAAACAGGCGATATCTGACGGGGAAATGGTCACATGAAAGTGGGGTGCCGATTGAGCGTCACGAATCAGGCCCCCGAATCAATCAGATTCTGGTTGTTGCTCAGTGTTTAATCAGGGCAGGTTCCCGCACGGCTATTCCTGCAGGATGAGAGACGCGTAAATTTTCATTTACGGACAACATGACAAAGAGATGTCGTGGGGGCGGGGAATTATCCCCCGGTCTTTTACAGACCGGGGCGGTTGTCATTCTGATGTGTTATTTAAAAGAGATTTTGCTAATGCTGTTGCAGTTTTTATCCCCGGCACCTGCGAGTCTGAGCTGATAGGTATAAACGGAAGTGACATAGACATTATCATTCCCGTCCCGGACAAGGTTGCTGTTATGGCAGGTAGTCGTCACGGAGTCTTTCACCTTTATGTCACCGGTGGTGTCCAGCGCGCTGACGGTGCGCTCCATACGGTCATTGGCGAAAAGCGTTTTTCCGTCACCGGACAGAACCAGCTCCACGGGCTGAACCATCGGAACATAGTTTTTCAGTGTCAGAGTGTCATCCGGACTGATGTCAAACACGTACAGGCCGTGTTTGTGTGCCGCAGCAAACTCTTTAAATTTAGCAAGGTACTCGTCATAGGTTTTTGCGTCAGTTTCATCCGGGTCAATATCCCGGCTGTTGATGGTATATATGCGGTTATTTTTTTCATCAACAATCATGTTGAGGAATGACGGGGATGCTTCACCGAAATCGGTATCACCATTCAGCTTATAGGTGGTGACTTTCCCTGATTTTATATCCGTTTTACGGATGTCTTTCCCGCCGGTATAAATATTATTCTCAATAATAAATAAAGCATGTCCACTTGAGGCATTTTTAATGTTCTGACGTTTAAGTGTCTCACCGTTACGCAGGGTGTCTGTGCCAAAGTATGTCAAATCAACGCTGAACTCTTTATCATCGGGGTCTTCCGCTTCTGAGCGTACGACGCCATAAACGGTTTTCCCGTCACTGCTGAACCGTGAAAGGCGCACCCGGACTTCTTTCCAGTTATCAAAAGCGGTGCCCTTGTTTATCTGAACGCTGTCTTTTCCTAAAGTACCTTTCCCGTCTTTTGCTGTTACCGGTTTCCCCATATCCCATAAAACATATTTGCCAATAAAGGTCTGTTGTCCCAGTAATTTCCCGTCGCGATAGTCAACGGAATGCAGGGGCTGTAAATAGTTCAGAACCGAAAGTGGTTTCGCTTCCGGGGTGTTGTAATCTTTAAGGAATTTAGCAAACGCAATCTGAGTTCCGTGTTTATTTTCGCCACTGTCCTGATATGCAGGATAATCCTTCACGTCCCAGCGAATAACATCACCGTTGTCCTTAATCTGAATAAAGCGCGGATAACCTTCAACAGCGAACCGCTGTGACAGGGGCAGGTCTGGGTCATCAGAATTCAGTCGTTTTTCGCCTTCACTTCCTGATGATGAGCCAAATGAGGCAACATAAACGGAGTTTCGCAGTTCAGGCTGTACGTTTTCGTCATTACCCACGTATGCCATCTGGTAGGGTTTTTCTGATGGTGGCATGCTGGTCAGGACGGGCTGAATGGACATGGCGGCATACGCCTGTGAGGCGGTAAGTACCATCGTTAAAGCGGATAAGGCCGGAAGGACTGTCTGGCGTGAAAATAACGTTTTCATCGAAACTCCTGTAATAATCAGACATAAAAGAAAATGATACGCATTCTCACGAAAGATGTACAGGTGAAAATTTACACAATTTTTACAGAATAAAACGTGTGACGTACGGCGGGTATCAGTGCTGTTTGTCTTCCGCAGACCGTTTTCCGGAAAGTTAATTTTCATTTCCGGGTACTGATTTTAGGCTGGCGTCGGTTACGCATTGTTTCCACCATGGGCGGGTTACTCTTTCTGTGGAGACCCGGATATGACTTATTCTGATACACCCGAACAGTCTGCCGTCATTGACTGGCAGGGAACGCGCCTGGTTGTTGGCGCCTTTGCTGGCACCGGCAAGACCACCACCCTGCGGCGTTTTGCAGAGCAGAACTCTGATGAACGGATGCTGTATGTGGCCTACAACCGTGCCATACGTGACGAGGCACAGCAGAAGTTCCCGTTCAATGTGACCTGCAGGACATCGCATCAGCTGGCGTTTGCTGTGACGGGAAAATATTTCACCACGCGGATTGCCGGCAACCTGAAAGTGACCGACATTGCCCGCGCCCTGAACAGCAAAAACTGGCGTCTGGCCGGTAATGTGCTGTTCACGCTGAACCATTTTATGACCAGCGCGGATGAACAAATCATGGCGATGCACACGCCGGATGAGGAGGAACTGTCCGGCGCGGAGCTGGCACAGACGCTGGCCGCCGCACAAAAGATCTGGCTGATGATGACCGCCCGCCGGGGCGACTTCCCCGTCACGCATGACACCTACCTCAAGTTTTACCAGCTCAGCAGACCGAATCTGTCATCCCGTTATTCCACCATTCTTTTTGATGAAGCTCAGGATGCTAACCCGGTGACCAGCGCCATTGTCCTGAACCAGTCCTGCCGGGTGGTGCTGGTCGGTGACCCGCATCAGCAGATTTACCGTTTCCGTGGCGCGGATAACGCGATGAATGGCCCGGCACTTGATGGCGCTGACCGTCTGTGGCTGACGCACAGCTTCCGCTTTGGCCCGGAGGTGGCGAACGTGGCCAACCGGCTGCTGGCGCTGAAGGGGGAAACACGTAAGGTGACGGGGAAAGGCGGGCCTGACCGGGTTCTGGAAACGCTCCCCCGGACGTGCGGTCACCGTGCCGTGCTGCACCGGACGGTGTGCGGCGTCATCGGTACGGCGTTGCATTACTCGCTGGCCGGAAAGAAGGTGTACTGGGTGGGAGGAATGGAAAGCTACAGGGTGGATGACCTGCTGGACCTGTACTGGCTCTCGGTGGACTTACCGGAACGGATGAAGAAGGACACCCTGACGCAGAATTACCGGGACTACGCGGAGTACTGTGAAGTGGCGGAAGAAACGGGAGACCCGGAAATGAAGCAGTCGATGAATATTCTCGACCAGTTTTTCCCGCTGCCGGACAGGCTGAAAACGCTGTGGCAGCAGCGGGTGGAGGACGAGCGTGAAGCGGATGTGACGGTGTGTACGGCACACCGCAGCAAGGGGCTGGAATGGGACACTGTGAAACTGTATGACGACTTTGCCGATATCCTGAACCCGGAGATGCCGGCGGATAAACGGGACGATGAACTCAACCTGTTGTATGTCGCTGCCACACGCGCCAGACGGACGCTGGTTCCTGACCCGGTGATACAGGAGGTACTGGCGCAGCCACCGGCAGAAGACATTCTGTCCGGCCTGAGTGACGGGGACGACAGTGATACCGGTGATGACGTCAGTGAAAACGGGGAGGAAAAGGATGTGGCGTAAGCTTTTCGGGTTCAGTACCTCCGGTAAGGGAAAGGAACGGACGCCGGAAGCACGCGGATATCTGCGGCCGCTGACGGCGGAGGAGATACTTGACACGGAAAACTGTCAGGGGTTGTTGAAACAGATACGCGATAACAGCCTGATGACAAAGGAAGGGACAGAACGGTATTACATGCAGCCGCTGCGCCGCTGCGTGAATCTGATGCAACTGTTGCCGGTCACGGAGAAGGAACATCATGCGGTGGTGGGCGGCCTGGTTGATTTCACGCTGACGACGGTGGCTTACGCGCTGCGGTTATCCCGGGGATATATGCTGCCGCAGGGGGCCGGGGCTGAGGAGCAGTCAGCGCAGGCGGCAACCTGGAACGCGGTGATTTTTTATGCTGCGCTGTGCCGGTCGCTGACGGTGTTTGGCCTGCTGGAAGGGGAACTGCCCGACGGTACCCTCTGGATCCCGGGGCTGGTTGTGCCGTCACAGCCATACCGGCTGCGTTTCTGTAAGGACAGGGAGGAGAGGTCGCAGGCGCTGGCGGTATTGCTGGGGATGCGGTTGCTGCCGGAGGACGTGGTTGTCTGGCTGGGCAGGACGCCGGCGGCGCTGGACACGCTGTTGCGTATTATCAGGGGGAAGGACAGACCCGGATGTGTGGTGTCAAAAATAATCAGTGAGGCGGCTGAACTGGCAGGTGGTCAGTCGGCTGAAACCCGGAATACACCTGAACCGGTTGTTCCTGCCCCCGTGGTACCGGGTGTGGTCGCGTCAGTCGTACAGCCGGGAGTGGTGACACAGTCGACGGAACAGCAACAGATTGTTGTTGCAGCTCCGGGGGCAAAAATAGTTATGGGATCGGCTCTTGACGGGGCCACAGTTGCCGGAGCCGGAAATACTGTTGTACAGGTGCCAGCATCCGTGCCGGAAGAACCAGCAGATCAGACTATTGGTAACGTGATGGCGCTGATGGGGTTCAGTGCAGAAAACCCACAGGATACAGCAGATTTCGGATTCCCTGTGGAAGCACCCGGAAATCAGTCTGATAAACAGACAGGTGCTCCGGAATATACGTTTTCAGAAGATACAATTGTGACTCAGGTGGAGGACGCGGTGGATGGTGAAAATTACGGGGCACAGTTTATTTCCTGGTTACTTGAGCAGATAAATACGGGTTCATTAACCGTCAATAACAGTGACTCTTCGCTGCATGTTGTCAGCGGATTGCTGTTTGCTCCGGTTCCAGGAATATTCAGGGATTTTCTCCGGGAAAACAAAATGCAACCGAGGCTTAGAAAGAAAATACAGGAAGAATTTGAGGCAATTGGTGTGCATTTCGTTGTTAAAGGGAAGGGGCTTTACAGCTTTCATAAATATCCTGAAAAAGGACGTGTGGGCGAACCGGAAGCTCTGTTCGGTTATCTGATAAAAATAAGAAAATTAATGCCGGTATTTTCAGTCAGTGAGGACAGTCAGTACTTATTTATTGCAAATAAATACAATATGTAACTGTGGATAATAAATGAACAAAGTATGTAAGTTGTTAATTTGTTAATTGTCTGTTACACAGCGGCCATTTACATCCGGTAACTGAAGGCAGTGATATCTGGCATGCAATAAAATAATGTTAATTTTTTGAAAAGGAACTATTTATATGGCAAATGATAAAGGGATAACATTTGAAATGTTACTCAATGATTATTTTGAAACTCATCATCTCAGGGAGGATACCCGCTGGAGTTATGAGAAAGTGACCAGGACATTTATTAATTTTATTGGTAAGGATGTACTGCCTGCCGATATATCAAAGATCCATGTGCATCAGTGGCGACAGAAGGTGTTATATGAGCAGCAACTGTCAACGTGGACATGGAATAATAAGGTTCGACACATGCGGGCTGTATTTAATCACGCTATTAAAACGGGGCTTTTCCCTCATGAGAAAGAAACATTTGAAAATCCGTTTTATAAAGTGGTGGTCAGACAGGAAGTGAAAAGTAAGAAAATCCTTTCGCCGAAGCAGATGACGGGTTTGTACCTGGTTATGGAACGCCATGACATTATGGGAACTCAGGGGATATGTAAGGGGGGGCGTTGTGCACTTATGCCGGCTCGTTTCTGGCTCACTGTTCTGGACACGCTACGTTATACGGGTATGCGCCAGAATCAGCTACTTAATCTGCGGATGGGCGATATTCTGAGGGATGAGGATATGATTGTGCTACAGGCTCGCTCGTCGAAGAACCACAATGAAAACCGGGTTCCGATAACCCCGGTACTGCGTGACAGGCTCTATCCGCTGATGGATGAGCTTAAATTACGTGGAATGAAAGAAACCGATCAGTTGTTCAATGTTTCGTGGTTTTTTGCGGGGAGGAAAGCCGCAGAGAAGCGTATGGGGGTTTATTCCATCAGGGCTTTTTTCCGTCGCCTTTCCCGTGAATGCGGGTACGCAATAAGCCCGCACCGTTTCCGTCACACGATAGCAACGGAACTGATGAAGCTGCCCGGAAGCAACCTGAAAATAGTGAAAGATCTGCTGGGACATTCAAGTATCCATACCACGCTGGAGTATGTGGACGGGGATATCGAGGGGATAAAAGAGGCTCTGAAAAAATACAGCGGGAAAAAATAATATATAGTTTTCGGGTGAAACCTTATTTACATCCGGTTGACAGATCCAGACATCTGTGGCATTACTGTTGCCGAAATCGTAACAAAAGGTAGCCAGTGACTTGTAGGGCAAGTCACTGGCTGTTTGGTAACACAAACCATCAGGCATTACAGATTTGAGTTGTCTGCATAATCGGCTGTGGTACCTTTTACACCTGTTGAGACCCATAATGAACGCAACAGGTGGGTACTGAAGATGTGGTGCCCGGAGGCGGAATCGAACCACCGACACGGGGATTTTCAATCCCCTGTCCTGAAAAGCGGTTAAAAAATCGGCTTTCAGCGTGTTTTGTAGCCAGATATTAACATTCGATCAACATTCGAGTGTATGGCATGCAAAACTTAACTGGTTCTTCTGATACCTGTTCGATTCCGCCTGGTAAAGCATCCGGATCGTCTTCTTTTGTCCGGATCGAAAGCAATCACAGCAGTACCTTACCATTTCCGCTGACAAAAGTCGCGACACAAATCCTTTCCATCATCTCCACCAAGGGCGGCGAGGGAAAAAGCACCCAGGGTGCCTATCTTGCCGGTTTCACTGCCGATGCCGGTCTGAAAACCCTTCTGATTGACGGCGACTACTCCCAGCCGACGTCCTGCAGTATATACCACCTGGATTATGAGGCCCCCTGTGGTCTCTATGAACTGCTGACGCAGACGGTCGACCTGAGTAATCCTGATAATATTATTTCCCGCACCTGTATTCCGAATCTGGATGTGATTGTCTCCAATGACCCGGATGAGCGTCTGCCGGGAGAGATACTGCACATCGCGGACGGCAGGATGCGCCTGCGCAATGTACTGCAGCATCCTCTGTTCCGCCAGTATGACGTCATCATCATCGACTCAAAAGGCGCTGCCGGGGTGATGACCGAAATTGTTGTTCTGGCCGCCAGCAGTGTGGTCGGGGTGATAAAGCCCATTCTGCCCGATGTCCGGGAGTTTCTGCGCGGAACGGTCAGGCTGGTGAACCGCCTGCTACCCC
>NZ_NAEW01000037.1 GCF_002075345.1 Citrobacter braakii | reverse complement strand
AGGTGCGGATACGCGGATCTTATCGAGGCCCGCAGCGCAGGCTGCAATAAGGTCGAATATAAAACTGCAACTGATCTCATTCGTTTTTTGTATTCCGGTACTTCGCAAACGGGAAGTGCTCATATAAATATAATGGACTATAACCAGCCTGATTCGGATAACCAGGCTCATCAGTAAGAGTGTGGGGAATGCTGCCGGGAGAATGCAAGTCTGATTTTCATCTTCATCCGTCCGTTACAATAGCGGCAGTGGCAGTACCGGTCATTTTCGCGCCGAATGTTTTTTGACTGTTCTGAAGGCATCCCCGTCAGGCTGCCAGAGTCCCATTTTTTTCTGCAGCGCGGTGGCGGCCTGGCGGATATCCCCGAAGGTCTCGGTGACGGGACGCGGAACCTCAGCCTGCTGAAGACACCACAGACGTCGGCGGGCAACCCATTCGCGGGAAGACGCATCACGACACCCGTCCAGAACGGTGAGCCAGCGTGCGGCTGCGCGGCGATATAATCCGGCCTGCTCCAGTTTTTGTGCTTTTTCGTCATGAATCATTGCGATCGCCCCGGGAAGTGGTCACACCGGTAGTTCAGTCTGCGTGAGAACCAGTAATAAGAAAAGTTGTTGCGGTGCCGGTATACCGGAAACAGCAACCGATATCTCTGTCAACGTCAGGTGTTATACAGGATAAAGCCCTCAGCACCGCAACAGCAGAACGATATCTCCTTCAGAAGGAGGGTTGCAAGTCCCGTCTTGATTATTCCTGGCTGCATATGAAAGAACATTCATAAAGACAGTGGGGGGATCATTTTGGCGTTAAACCAGGCTGAGCAGGAAATACTGGAAAGAAAAACGGCCCACTGGGTGTATGAACAGGGCAGGGAAGTGACGGCGAAAGAAGTGGCGAAACGCTTCAGGCTGCATATTCACACGGCACGTCTTGTTATTCATGGAATAATGAGACGGACAGACGGAATACGCTGTGCGCTTCGGGGAACCTATGAGAAGACCCGGGGAGGCAGCCGGCCCGTGAAGTATTTTTCGGTGATTTATCTTCCTGAAGAATATCAGCCGAAGGGCAGTAAAACAGACAAGAGCCGGAATAGTGACTGTTAATCAGATTCGTTTTTTCGTCGCAGAAGTAACCCTGTACGGTAAAGATATCAGAGGTGGCAATGAGCAGCAGAGTGGTTCCCGGACTGTCCGAACTGGTATATTCTCTGATATGTGAACATCCGGGGATATTTAAGCATGAGCTTTTCAGTCAGGTAAATGAACTTCCGGAAACGAAGATAACGGAGTCTGATTTAAGTGATGTTATATCCTGTCTGAAACTGTATCGGGGTGTGTTTATTAAGCGCGGGTATGGATATTTCAGGGATGAAGATACGTTTAGTGAATACAGTTTCGGGCTAATACCGGGAAAAGAAGTGAGAAAAAAGTGGAGACAGTCCGCTAATGAACGTAATAAATAAAATGTCAAAAATATTGAATCAGATTTATGAAAGATTAAGATGATTACTGGCGGGGTTTTATATTGCGGTGAATGATTAACCGGAGTGAGTAATGAGAGACAGAAGTGAAATTTTAGAATCATTTTCATGGAGCGCACTGGTTGCCATAAAAATGACCTGACGTGACGGAAGAATAATATCTGAACTTTCAGAGCATCTTTTTATTATGAGCTGGCTGGCGACAGCGAAAAAAAGGAAGATTTTCCCCCGGACGGTTTCAGTAAAAATGAACTGGCTGATAAATGACGGCAGACTGAAAGGACATCATGCAGGGCTGAGAATAAAACTGGAGTATATTTATTCCACCTGCCAGAAAAATATCAGCGGACAGGCCGATTATTTTCGTTTTACCCGGGTAATGGAAATACTGAAGAATGTGGGCTGGAAGGGATATCTGCTGACGCCGGCGAAGTGGAAGATACTGAAGCGTGAAACTTTCGGTGAAGATAAGAATTTAATCTTTATGGATGAGAGTGCAGTAAAAATCAGTTTTGACCTTAATGGCAGGCTGACAGGCGCACTGAAACTGCGGGTCTGCGGTGATATAAAAATGGCGGCGAAGATATTTGAGGATAATTATCTTCCGGTCAGAACAGAATGTCAGGGTGAGGGGCGATATTATTTTTATCTGCGGCCGGAGCCAGTTACCGGAACGGAAGCGCGATAAAATTTTTTGATGATCGGAGTTGATCTGAACAGAAGGGTTGATCTAACATTACCCTGTTTTACAGAAGCTGATGCTTCTCACCAATGTTCCGGTGATCTGAGAGGAACGCCTTCGGGTGATCGCACACCAATGTTTCAGCAGTCTGAGAGATACGCCTTCGGGTGACTGCGCACCAATGTTTCAGCGGTTTGAGAGAGACGCCTTCGGGTAACCGCACACCAATGCCACCGTAGCCTGAGGGGTGGCGTCTTCGGACGGTACAGCCCTTTAATCTTTGGAAACGGCTGTCGCAGTGAGATTTACTGTGGTTAAGATATCTTAAACTTTTGCGTAAAAAATCACCTGCGGGTGTTACGCCAGTCTCCTGTTACGATGTACGGGAGAAGAGAACGAATCTTTCCCCGGGCGCAACGGGGATGCTGTACTGAGGTTTTCAGCTTCAGATACACGACAGAGCACTGTCTTTTCGGCGAATGGTTAACATACTGTTTTACCGAAGGTTAGTGTCCATTCTTAATCAGGAACGGATTACGTCCGTGTTTCCTGACTTTCTACTTTTTGAGCTGCCTGCTCAGACAATCTTCTGCATGTACGGGTATGCCGCCATTTGGCGTGCGCTGACGTTCAACGTTTTAAAACGTTGACGGGCGTCACAACATTTGGGGCATCTTCCGGACCATGCAACGACCAGTCTGAGCATGCGCGGCGTCACTTGCGTACGAGTGAAACGAGTTCCAAGTGACGCCGCGAAGCGGCAAACGTCTGTAATACGTATTTCCTGATTTCACGACCTGTCAAAAACGGACATTAACTCGTGGAGAGCAGTCAGATAAATGCGTTGCAGGAACGTCTTTTACCACGCCCGTCGCGTCCGTTTATCACGGACGGCCGCTCAGGGCCATTATTTAACCACCAGTTAAGGTTCCGGAAATGAAACTTAACATAATGATTAATGGAGGATTTTTTTCGTCATGATATTGAGGCGTCAGTGATAACTGACGGGGAGTTAAATTCACCGTACTGCGTACTGGTTGAACTCCTGTAAAAACTCAACATAGCGTTACCCTGCTACACAATATCAGACGAGCCAGGAAGGCGAACGCACCGACACGCAGGGAACGTCTGTGACGACGAAAAACTAATATTTTTAATGCGTTACGACAGTCCATTCCATCAGGAGCACGAAAAGGTGTTCAGACCGGACGGAATGCGCTGACGGGCAGGTGTGTCTTTTTTTCAGCAGAATTCAGGCAGGGTGGAGTATGAAGAATAAATCAGCACGTTCAAAAGTTGAGCAGTTCAGGCGCGATTTCATCACGCTGGCCAGGGATGCGGGCAGAAGCTACGCCACGGCAGCTGACAGTATGCGTATTGCCGGATACTTTCTGAATTACCTTCGTGAAAACGGGATTAAACTGCGTCATACGGACAGTATAAAAACCCGTCATATCGTCGGGTATCTTCAGTTCAGGAAAGAACAGGGTATTTCCGTGCGTACGATCCAGAATGAACGTTCGGCCATCCGGGGCGCTTTAAATAAGGCCGGTCGTTATAAACTGGCTGACCCGGATAATCCGTTGCTGAGTAATAAAGCGCTCGGACTGGAAGAAAGCAGCAGGGCGGGGACAAAATTACCGTTAAGTCCGGAAGAGTTTCATAAAGCATTTAAGGAAGTTGAAAAAAATAACCGGGGCGTGGCGGCAGCCATGCTGCTTTCTTATACGCTGGGATTAAGAAATAAGGAAGCGGTGGAATCCTGTAAATCCGTAATGACGTGGAAACGGGCAATGGAAACGGGTCAGAATTCCGTACGTGTTGTTTTCGGTACGAAAGGTGGCCGGCCCCGTAATACCGTTATTGTGGACAGGGATGCCGTAAGGCGGGCAATCAGCTATGCCGAAAACGTTATGAAGGAAAATAACGGGAAACTGATTGACCGTCCGGATATCAGAAAGGCGATCGACACGTACCGTTATTACTTACGTCGTGCCGGACTGACGGGAGAAAAAGCGCCTCACAGTATGCGCTATCATTTTTCACAGGAAGCCAGAAGTTTTTATGAGAATAAAGGATATACGGAGCGTGAAATATATGCACAGGTGTCAATGGATTTAGGTCATGGTGACGGGAGGGGACGATATGTGAAACAGGTTTATTTCAGAAATACAGATGCTGATGATGAATGATTTTATTTTAAATAAGGAGTGTTATATGGCGCATTGCATTTTAATGAATATTGAATCACTGGAATACATCAGTGAGAGCACTGATTTACCTGAAAACGGATACGATGAGGTTCTTTTAAAATTTGTCTGTGTAACGCCGCTGACTGAACTGGATACGTGTGAAATGATATATCGTTATTTTGGTGATGTGTTTTTTAATGAGAATGACGACGATTTCTTTATCCGTAAAGGCAACGTGTCGGAAATGGGCGGTATTATAAGCGTGATACCACCCGTTAATGTTCCTGAACTGAAAACAGGAGAGTGTATAATACCGGTGATTCCGGAACTGGTCAGTGAACTTGATACCGGCGAGTATGATCCGGATTATGGTTCAGCTAATGTTAAGAAAATAGTGGAAAGACAGTTCGGTGATTTATTTGATGAGAAAGGGGAACTGATTGTACATAAATAATGATTTACCGGACTGTTGAAAAATTGATGGTACGTATTACACCCGCTGCTGTACTCATATCAGGAGTACAGCAGCGGTTTTTTGTTTATAAAATCGGGACAGTCAGTGGCGGGTAAATAATCCGGATGACCCTGCAGCGTCGTATGCCACCGGGTTATAAAATAACGATTTGTCAGGAAACGGGCATACGACGCTGCAGTGATTTTTTGTTTCAAACAGGGTGCCGGCGAAGTGATGTGCAGTCGTTTTCTTTCCTTCCGTTCCCCGCAGCCCCGTATCCGGTAAAGCTGAATACGGTGACGACAGTTTAGTGTAATGATACGGGGCTGCGGCGATTTCTGGAACGCACAAAAAAACATCACCGTACGTCTTGAATTTTTGTCTGCTGTCTGGTTATCATCAGAATGTTACTACGTTGCTTATGCAACGCACCAATGTTCCTGTGATCTGAGAGGAACGCCTTCGGGTGATCGCACACCAATGTTTCAGCAGTCTGAGAGAGACGCCTTCGGGTGACTGCACACCAATGTTTCAGCGGTTTGAGAGAGACGCCTTCGGGTAACCGTACACCAATGCCACCATAGCCTGAGAGGTGGCGTCTTCGGACGGTACAGCCCTTTAATCTTTGGAAACGGCTGTCGCAGTGAAGTTTACTGCGATTAAGATATCTTCTTACATCCGGCACAGCGTTGCCGTGTTACAGTTCCGGTGTTTTCAGGCTGTAACCTTTATATACCAGCCCTTGCGGGGAAAACTTCCCCCGCAACCGGTGAAGGTTTTCTCCGTTTTTTTTGGAGAAAACCATGCGACTCATCACTGTACTGAGCAGAGCCTTATTCCGGCTGCTGCCTCATGATACCTGCACATCGGGTGACTGGATTGCCAATCATACGGGTTACCTCAGCTTCCGGGCTGTGGTACGCGAGGATGAATATGGCAGATTCCGTGCACTCGTCAGTAAGCGTACTGGCTATACCCTTCTGACCTTTTCTTATGAAAAGGTGATGGACTGTGGTACGTACGACACCTTCCGTCACGCCATGAGCGTGGCGCACCATCAGGCCTGCCAGCTGGCGCATCTGCGTTATGCCTGGGAAATGGCCTGACTGTTCACATCACTACTGTCCCTGCGGGAGAAAACACTTCCGTCACGGGAGAGCGTTTTCTCCTTTTGATTTCAGATGAAGGAGAACTCCATGATTTTTTTACTCAACGTGCTTTTCCGTTTTTTACATGTACTGATGGTGCTTCTGCCGTCACAGCGTGCGGTCCCACCGTGGCTGCGCCAGATGGCATCGGATGTACGGCTTATGATGCATGTTGCCACCGATATCCGGCTGGCAGGAGAGGTTCTGAAACAGACATCCCGTAACGGCGGTGAAGCTTTTCCGGGGGCGGAACTGTTTGTTGAAGAAACACTGTTTTATGCCGCGCACTGTCTGGGATGGGGGCTTTTTCAGGGGCTTTCATCCCGCTGGCCGGCGTGGATAATTCAGGAACTGGAGCATCGTGGGGCATGCCTTGACGAAAGTGTCTGGTGCGAGGGTCGCAGCAGCGGCTTCCGGAATGCTTATGACCTCCGGACGGCCGGTGAATGCGTCAGTATGGTCACTGCTGACCGCTGAGCATCCGGTAACTTTCATTACCACAACGGCTGCATCATGTCGTTGTGGTCGTCAACGTTTTAACCATCCCGGAGGGATAACACTCCCCGGGGGGATGTTATCTCTCCCCATTTTTCGGAGAGATAGCATGCTGATGACGACGACACTGAATACCGCGACAGACGCCTTTTGCTGGCTATGTCTGCTTGAGAGTGAGCTGCTGAGTATCCGGGCGTTTCAGAACGCCGGTCTTTATCCGCCGCACGATGAGGCTGATGAAGAACCGATTTTTGAATGCTCAGTTTATAGCAGCGGCATGGCCTGCGGTGAATTTCTGGACGGTCTGGAGGCGGGCACCATTGCGCCCCTGACGACAGCCGGAGAGGAACTGCTGGACACGCTGAACCGGATGGGGCTGGCGTTATGCGCCCCGGTCTGGGAGCAGGCAGTGAAAGAGGGGATGTATGATTCGCGGGCTGACCGGGCCATTTATGAAGCCGGCGCGGATGGCTGGATATACAACTGACCGACATACGGCTGGCAGCCTGACGCCGGTTTTACATGCGAGTGTATCGCACGCTGCTGTTTAACGACCCGTGACGGGAGATACCTCCCTCACAGGGGCGGTTATCTCCTTTCTTTATATTTTTCAGGAGAGGACCCCTCGTATGACCACAAACTCATTTAACGGCATCACACTTGTCCACCCGGACTGCAATGAATGGCATCTGATGTGGAATGCGCTCGGGGAGCATAAAGCGAACCGGACATTATCACAGCCAGCCGT
This sequence comes from Citrobacter braakii, assembly GCF_002075345.1. Taxonomy (GTDB): domain Bacteria; phylum Pseudomonadota; class Gammaproteobacteria; order Enterobacterales; family Enterobacteriaceae; genus Citrobacter; species Citrobacter braakii. The sequence goes on along the minus strand of NZ_NAEW01000037.1, from coordinate 2,107 downwards.
CGCTGAGCATTTTGGCGAGGTATGGCAGTACATGGAGACACGCGAAGTCCGGATGTTCGGGTTCCGGAAAGGGTATTTCCATTTCTTCAGGCATCGTATGCATCCGACCGGGGGCGTTAACTACAGCATCAGACTCCCTGCCAGTCAGGAGTTTGATTCAGCAACGCTGACAACGGGTTTTACCTGTTGCGTATAAAGTTCAGCGTGACGGTGACAGAGACCGGCGAGGAGCTTGCGTCATGTTACTGTGACATGTTCTTCCGCTCAGCGGAGCCGCTGAGGCGTGCGTTCTCCGGCAACCGCCGTGAGCTGAAGGAACTGTTTGCTGAAGCCCGGCATTCTCCGGGTGAGCGCAGACAGATTTACCATGATATCCGGCTGGCAGTCTGATGCCGGTTTTTACACCACGATCCGGTTAACCGGATAACCCGGAGGGGGATTTTCCCTTCCGGGGGAAAGCTCTCCCTGATATCAGTGAGGAGAATTTTCATGTCAACACACAGCATTATTTCAGTGGTATGTCGCGACGGTATGGTTCGTTCGGTGTACTGCCACCAGGACGGGTATCTGCAGCATAACGGGCGGATACTTGTGGAGCACTATAACAGCCAGGAGAAGGCTGAGGCGCTGATTGCCCCGGGTAATATGAGTTGTCTGCGGGCGCGCTGTGATAAACCGGAAGGCCATACAGGCGACTCGCCTGTGGAGGGCGTGACGGTGTACTGGACACGTGATGCAGGCTGCCCTGCTGATGAGACCGCTGCGCGGGTGTATCCGGACGCGGAGGCTTCGATGGAGGGGGAGTCTGATTCGACGACCGGGTATTTCTACCTGTATGACGGCAGTTGCTGGATGGTGAAATACCATACGAACCGCGGATGGCAGTACCGTCCGTTACGCCAGGCGTTGCGCAATGCTGCGCGCCGGGCTGCATAACATAATCACACCCTGACCGGGATAAGCCCCGGCAGGGCATCCCGGTTGAACCACACGGAGAAACTGAGATGAGTGAACAAAAGAGCACGAAACTGATTATTGTGCATCAGATTGTGCGGGTGGAATTTTCAGAAGTGGTGGAGGTTCCCGCCGACTTCAGTCATGACGAGACTACCCGTCTGGTCAGTGATTTCTGGAATATCACCGACAGGAACAAATTGGTGACCGCCGCAAAGTTTATGGAGCCTGGTGGTCAGTATATTGAACGGATCGCGCCGGAAGATAACACGCCCGGCGTGTATAAACCGGACCTGTCGGTAACGAGAAGTCCGGAGGGTGAGCTGATTTACCGGCGTCTCAGTGATGATGCGCCGGTAACGGCAGACTGACCCTGGTTCCGGTAAGTGATTGCCGGTGATTTTTAACTTTATATTCCGGACGGTCGCCTGGCGGCGATACCGGAACCATCGTGACGTGGCGTTACCCTGCCGCGTCACGGCCGGGGTGCGCCTTTATTATGAGGAGTTCCCCGTGAAAAAACATAAAAAAGGTTCATCCGGAAAGACGACGCATGCTGATGTTTATCAGATGGTGACTGACCGTCTTGTTGTCGCGCTTGAACAGGGTACTGCACCCTGGCGCAGGCCGTGGCAGAGTGCCGGGCAGGTCTGTACGGGTGGTTTACCGTCGAATGCCCTGACGGGACGTTGCTACAGCGGAGTGAATGTGCTGCTGCTGTGGATGGCCGCCGTTGACGGCGGTTATGCCAGCAACCTCTGGCTGACGTACCGACAGGCGCAGGAAGCCGGAGGTCAGGTCCGTAAGGGTGAAACCGGCAGTCTCGCGGTTATCTATAAGGACTGGACAAAACCGGCAGAGGATGAACACGGTAACAGGCTGTACGATACCGATGGTAATCCGCTGAAGGAGACCGTCCCCATGCTGCGCCAGCTTAACCTGTTTAACGTGGCGCAGTGTGACGGTCTGCCGGCACTCATGCAGCCGGATGACGGTACCGGACGACCGGGTGAAGATTACGCCGTTGTTTCCCCCGAACGTCTGGCGGATGTTAAGACGATGCTGGAGGCAACCGGTGTACAGCTGGAGCCCCGTTTCCAGGACCGGGCGTACTACACCCCGGTGGCAGACCGGATAGTCATGCCCCTGACGT
>NZ_NAEW01000036.1 GCF_002075345.1 Citrobacter braakii | reverse complement strand
AGCCGGCTCACGGCGGGCCTTCAGGGACGGTTTTGTCGCTGTACCGGCTGACTTTTCTTCCCGCTGCGCTTTCCATTCTGACAGCGCATCAATACGGGAGACCTGCTCATTCAGCCGGGACGACAGCGTGTCAGTCAGCTGCTTCAGCGCATCCTGCTGTGTTGCCAGCGCCGCCACGTCGGCCCGGACCTGTTCACTGTCCATGACCAGCTGCGTTACCTGCGCTTTCAGCGCCTCCCGGGCCTTACCGTCCTCCCCGCGCCAGTCCTGCGCCTGCATCAGGGACAGGTACTGCTTCTGTTTCTCCTCCAGCGCCTGAACACGCTGCGGCAGGGCGTCCACACGACCGCTGCGAAACGCCGTGTCCAGCGAGGTCAGCAAAATTTCCTGCTGTCTGACCGTCTGCCACAGGAGTGCCACCACGCATATCAGCCCCAGGATCAGAATCCCCGAAAAAATCGCCCATACCCGTGACAACAGTTTTCTCCGGGACGCCGGTTCAGCCCGCCGGCTTCCTTTGCCTCCCAGCCGGTGCGAGGCCTGTTGTGCGGAGGTTTCTTCTGCAGTGGTCGGGGTATCCGCGCTCTCTTCCGGGACCTGAGTACTCAGATATGAGGAAATGGGGGCCTCTTCATCGCCGGGCACAAATGCCAGCACGGCCGTGAGTGTTGTCATGACAAAAGTCCTCTGACTGTCGGTTTGCGTTTATCATGACTATGCGGAAAGTGCCTGCCGGATTCAGCAGGCAAATCAAAACCGGAAAATGAAATTAAAGTGGTAAGGATGGTCATCAGGAGATCGGCGCAGACATTCTGTCAGGCAGAATTTTTACCTCTGTGCATGTTAATATGATGGTGGCTTCGGGGGATTATCTGGTTGACAGTCACCAGGCCAGAAGTGTCCCCCAAAAAAACAGAACCCACTTCACAAAATACACAACAGATATGTCAGGAGCTCATATGACCCGGAAAACCAGGAAAACGATGATGAAGAATGAACACAAAGACTTAAACACCGTACTCAGTTCATTCAATAACAATAGGGAAAGGATAAAACTGTTATCAGAAACCAGAGAAATACTGGATTATTTTTATGCCAACACCAGTAATTCCAGAATATCCCCGTGGTTTTTCGCTTCCGGGATGACTCTTTCCTGCCTTACAGGTATTATATTTTACTACATCAAAAACGACAGCATAACAAAACTTACTGAAATTCAACTTTTATTTAATTGTGCGTTTACACCTGTCTTAATTCTTTTATTACTCACTCTTTTCCTGTTGGCAAAAACAAAACAGTTCGGACGCACAGATGACATTACAATACAAACATGTAAAAAACGTTCTGACTGGTCTGCTCCTGCCTTAAAAATATCACTAAAATTAATATCATCAACTCAGGAGTCATATGAAAAAAGACTCAATATTTTTAAACTTATCTGTGGTGTATTTACTTTCATAATTACATTTATCATTCCGATATTAACAAGCAAGATAACAGATCCGGACGCACCACTTCATTTACTTAATCTGGTATTATCTGATGTACATGTCACAATCATATTTCTTTTTGTTTTCACCTGCATATCATCAATAATTATTTATACATACGTGGAATTTGCATTCCTGACATTTCACATTAATATTTGCTCAAAAATCAAATCATCGATTGGCCTTCTTATTTCCGTTATTGATAATGCGCTTCCTGAGTTGGCGAACAATAAAAGTAATGAATCTGACTACAGTCAGAGCAGAAACAATCAGGTACCACCAGAAACAAAGAATACCTAAATATAAAATAATAAGTACCGTTCCACCCCCCTCCAGTAACAGACCATATATATGCTTAAAAAAATCTGTCATTACTCTTCTCCCGTTGAGACTGCACACAATGCCGGAGAATAATGTGCCAGAGTTCCGTTATATGAACGAGGGGGAAAATCAAAACCGGAAAATGAAAATAAACGACAGTCCGGTCACTTCCATTGACCGGAGCCTGAATTTAATTAACGCAAAATGCCCCGCCAGCAGGCTGCGCGGACGGGGCGCTGACTGTCACTCATCACCACTCAGTATGCCCAGCACCGTGAAGATTTCAGCCATAACGCTCTCACCATCCCGCCCGTCACGGTTGCAGAACTCAGCAAACAACTCAATGTTCTCTTCCAGAAAATCGCGAATTATCAGTGCCTGAAAATCACTCATCACATCATTCATCACGCCCCCCGACACCACCCTGATTAACGTTTATTTCCGTTTCGCATCAGCACGCCCGTCAGTTCGCCTGCGGTTTTCCGCGACGCCGCGCTTGCCGACACCGTTCTCGATACCTGATGCCCGTACAGCCGGAACCCCGCCTCCCCGTATATCCTGTGGCTGAACGGCGTGTCGCTCGCCGATATCACCACCGGCATCCCTTTCCGGGCATGAAGCTCTGCCAGTTGGTTCGCCAGTCGCTCATGCTCCGCCACCGTGAACACCTCCCCGCTGTACGTCGTGAACCCCGCCGTCTGGCTCACCGGCAGGTACGGCGGGTCACAGTACACCGCGCACGATATCCCCGAAAACATCCCCGCCGTCGTCATCTTCAGTGTGTCCTCAAACCCCGCGTGGAAGAACGAAACATGGCACCGCTCCGTCTTCCGGGCAAATGCCATGATTTCCGCTTCCGGTATGTACGCTGACTTCCGCCGGCCAAACGGTACGTTGAAGATGCCCCGTTTGTTATACCGGCAGATACCGTTGAAACAGTGCTGGTTCAGGTAGATAAACAGCGCCGATTTCTCCGGCCCGGGACTGATACGGTTGAACTCGTCCTTGCTCTCCCGGTAGGCTTCTTCGTTGTTACCCTCGTGGAACAGCTTCTCCAGACGCTTAACCATCCCCGACGGGTCGTCCCTGGCGTGAAGATACACATCAATCAGGTCGGCATTGATATCCGCCAGCAGGTACTGGCGGTAATCCGTCCCCAGAAAAACGCTGGCCCCGCCCACAAACGGCTCCACCAGACATTCCACCTCATCCGGAGAAGGCAGCCAGCGCTGCAGCGTGTCAAGACTGCGACGTTTACCTCCCGCCCATTTCAGAAACGGTATGGCCGGCATACGCCGGCGCGCGGGAGCCTTTTCCTTTAACAATTTATTCATCAGAACCTTCAGTGACCGTAAAACGCCGACCTTATGGTATGCAGCCTGCGTTTTTCAATCATCCTGGTCCGGATGTTCCCTTTCCCGGTAATGCCCTGATGGTGTCCAGCAGCAGCACGCTGGCCCGTACCGTACCGCCGTTACGCTGCCCGGTCTCCGGGCTGTACGTCTCCCCGGCGCTGACCACCCACGCATTCTCTGACCGGTAAAGCCCGACGTTTTTCCGTATCTTTCCCAGGGCGGTTGTCACCTCAACCTTTCCCGTGTGCGTTTTGACCATCCGCTCACGCCTCCCTTTTATCCTTATTTTCTGAAGTTTCTGCGTTTTCCGGTTCTGCCGGTATCCCGTTATTTTTCTCCGTCAGGCCCCTGACAAGCTGCGTGACATCGATACCGGACACATTCTTCAGCATTTCCGGGGCCGTCGCCATCAGTTGTGTCACATACTGGCTCAGCTGCAGGGCGCCGCTGCCGTTTCCGCTGTCCACCACCGTCAGTCTGTCAATGGAGGCGAGGGGCGACGCCACCTTACCCGCCAGTTCCGGCAGCATCTTCGCCACGATATCCAGCACCGCCGCCTGGCCGAATTTCTCAAACGCCTCTGCCTGACGCTCCCTGGCTTCCGCTTCCGCCAGTCCCCGCAGACGTATCACCTCCGCTTCTGCCGCCCCCTTCGCCTTCGCAGACTCCGCCTGCGCCAGGCCATCCAGACGAATTTTTTCCGCACTGGCCTTCGCCTGTGACTCGGTCGTGTACTGGCTCGCCTCCGCCAGGCGCATCTGTTTCACCTTCTCGGCCTCCGCCGCCTGTTCGACGGCGTATTTATCCGCGTCCGCTTTCTTCTTCACATCCGCGTCATACTGTTTCTGGCTCACCAGAATTTCTTTTTCCTTCAGGTCGATTTCACGCTCCTTGCGTACCAGCTCCACCTTCATCTGTTCTTCCACCGCCTTCTGCTGCGCGATGGCCTCCTGAATCTGGTAGGCCTGGTCCGCATCCGCTTTCGCGGTTTCCTGCTCCTTGCGGAACGCCGCCACCTTCAGCTCTTTCTCTTTTGTTGCTTCGGCGATACTGGTGTCTCGCAGCAGTTCGGCCTTCTGCCCTTCTTCCTCCGCCAGGGCCTTGCGGATACGCGCATCCCGCACCGCCTCCGCTTCGGCGATTTCCGCGTCACGTTTGACCGCCGCTATCCGCGGTTTCCCCAGCGCGTCCAGATACCCGTGGTTATCCTGAACATCCTTGATGGTGAAGGAAACTATCTGCAGCCCCATCTTCTTCAGGTCCCGGGCCGCAACGCCCTGTACCTCCTGGGCAAATTTATCCCGGTTACGGTACACTTCCTCCACCGTCATCCCGCCCAGAATGGCACGCAGGTGACCTTCCAGCACCTCCCGTGCCTCGCCCTTCAGCGCGTCCACCGGCTTGCCCAGGAACTGCTCCGCCGCCGTGGCAATATCATCCGTGGCACCACCGACCTTGATGATGGCCACCCCGTTGGCCAGTACCGGTACCCCTTCGGAGGTGTAGACTTCCGGCGTGGAGATATCGAGCTTGTGGGACAGCAGCGACAGGTACTGCGACTGCTGGAACACCGGCCAGATAAACGCCCCGCCGCCCCTGACTATCTTGACCTTACGTCCCGGGTCATCGCTGATGACCGCGTTGCCGTTGCCCAGAAACGAGCCGGTTACAATCATCGCCTGCTCGGGTCCCACCGTCCGGTAACGGGCCCAGAACGCCAGACCACAAATCACAATGACGGCAACAATCAACGCCGGAATAACAAAAATATCCAGACTCAGCATGCTGTGTTTTCCCTGTTCAGTCACTCTAATGAAAATGGTGAGACGTAAACGACACCGTCGCTTACCTCGACAATCACCACGGTTGTTTCTTTCTCAATCTGCGTGCCGTCAAAGCTGGCAGCCACCTGAAAGGTCTGCCCGGCCCCGATGCGTACCATCACTTCGCCATACCCCTGCGCCGGAATCGTCACGCTCACCACTGCTTCTTTCCCCGCCAGCTCTTTCATGGAAAACGCCGTGGAGGTCTCCGAATGCCGCAGCGGCCGCACATAACCGTAAAACACCGCCACGGACAGAACCAGCGCGCCGGCCAGCGACAGCGCCAGCACGGTAAATGTGGTCAGCGCCGTATGTTTCAGCAGCAGTATTCCCGCCCCGCCCGTCACCGTGCAGGCTGACGCCACCACCATCGGATGCAGCGCGTCCAGGCAAAAAATACTCTCCAGCCAGTCACCGGCAATCAGGCTGAGCAGCGCCAGCACCACGCCGGTCACCAGTAATCCCACATAAATGTCCACAGTCACTCTCCCCTGTCGCCCGGATATCTCATTATGGTCACCGGAAATACGGTGCCGGATAACACGCATCAGATTACCCTCAGCACGGTTCTGTCAACGCTGTGTGGGGGCTTTATTTTATTTCCCGCCGCCGGCGCGTTATCGCCATTTTTATCTGCGCCATCGCCAGCGAAGCCTGCCTGTATTCCGGGGATGAACCGGCGTACCAGCGGTTCATCACGGCGTTATCCGCCAGATGGTTATGCAAATCTTCCAGGCTGTTTTTCATCCTGACCTCCCGCGCAGTGCGCGTAAGTTTTTAATATTCTCCTCCTGCGCCATTTCCGCTTTTATCTGGCGGTATTCGTCGTGCTCCAGGCGTTCAAACCTGCCGTTAAATTCACCGATGGAGACCGGACGCAGACGACCATTCTCCCGCCGGCATACCACACGACGGGCATCGCAGTCATAAATGATAACCGGCCAGCCGTTATCATCAGCATACAGTTGACCCCGCTGAACAAGACTGAACATCACAGCGTCCCGTCCGGTTCATAACGGATAATCTCTGCGCTGACGAGCATGTCGGCCAGCCATTCCTCCCCCCGGAGGTCGTCGTCATCGCAGGTAATGCCATCCAGCTCAATCGTCGCCATTTCCATGTCACACTCCAGGTCGTCGTCCGTCACCGTCACTGACGGCAGGCTTTCATACAGAATTTCCACCGCACAACGGATCGCATCCAGCCCGGTAATATTCCCCCTGACCTCCACCTCAAACGTTCCCCTGTACCGCCAGCATCCGAAGGTCAGTCTGACCGTCTGTTTAACCACGCGACCGCACGCCACCATATTCGGGTCAAAATCGGTTACTACTGCTTCTTCTGTCAAATTTTCAGCCACTGACATCTGTTCTGCCCTCCACAAACGGTTACACTGCTGTTCAGTCACCCACGGGGCAACCGGTTCACATCCACACTACCAGACTGATCCATGCTATTTAAATAAAGACAACGTTACAGTAAAAATGTTACATATCAGGCCACTGGCAACACAAATAAGGAAACAATACCGGTGAGAAAACTAATCAGTATAGTCAGCGACATGAAGTAACCGGAAATCATCAGAAACATCATCCGGGAAACATTATTGGGTAATACCATACTGGTTTTAACTGCATCCGGAATCTTTTACATAAACAGCAACAACTGGCCATACCTGATATAAATTATAGCGGACCCGATATTAATAACTATTTTCCTGACGGTGTTTGCATGGTTAACTGTAATAATACATCAGTATTTTCATGAGCTGGTAAAACATAAATACACGTTATCCTTTATGATGTTTTTCATCTGGTTCCCGGGCATAGAAATTATCATTGCTTTCAACATGGTAATATTCATAAAAGGAATACCCGTTTAACTCCGGGAGTAGAAACTGTCACCAGTTAACCAGATACAGGAAACAGCAGCCAGTGAGAGCAGAATACTGAGCGCCAGAAATACGGGAGGACGGAGCCTGTCCGAATACTGATGCATATGTAACGCCACCCCGAACACGGCAAATAAGGACAGCATGGCTGCAATAATTGTTTCAGGGAAAGATATTTCTGGTCCCGGCCCGGACTCATCTGCAACCAGAAACAATAACTGACGATGCCCGAAAACAACAGTGACAACCACCAGGAAAGATTTTCTTTATTCATTTCAGCCTGCGCCTGTTATACTATGCGTTGTGTTTTATAAAAAACTCATTCACTGTTTTCAGGAAATATCATCACTCACTATCATGAGCAAGTTAAATAAGCCGCGGAATTCATATCCTGAAAAATAAAATTAATCTGTTCGTCCGGCATTTCCATGAACGGTAAAGCCATATTCTGACGGATTCAGAAGAGATCGCCCTGCAGGCGGTAACATTTGATGTTCTCCGTACTCAGCGCTTTCAGACACAGCCAGTCCTTCTGGTTGGCTGTCCGGCGCAGCACTGCCGTCACGCCGGCCGGAATGACGTCCGCGGTTTCCAGTATCAGCGTGGTACCGTCATCCAGCCGCAGGCGGACAGTATAGTTATTCACCGGGATACTTTCCGTGACTTTTCCGATAACCCTGATATCCGGTAACGTCACAACCGCCTGATCCAGACGGGACTGTTCAATAATGTGATTCAGAAATGACCAGGATCCTGCCAGCACAAATATCAGAAAAAGAATAAAAAGATAATCGGTTACATCCAGCTTCCTCAGACTCATATTATTCTACCGAATGTGGTTAACATCGCCATTCATACGCGTTTAATAAACCGCCATCTGCGGGACTCTTTGCCGCCCCGCACCCCGCAGACTCTGCCTCCGGTATTCCCCGTGACCGGGCAACACCGCCGCCAGAGTGCCGTGTTTTGTCTGTTCAGCGCTCAGTGTCAGGCATCATCTGTCCCGGGACAGATACCGGATGCGGATTGTCAGTTCGCCGGGTCATATCATGGTGTTCCGACACCGCATGCAGGCGGCGCAGGGTGGCAAAACGCGGTCGCCACTTTTGTCTGTCTGACAGCGGAATACCGTTAACCGCAAACAGCGTCCCGTCCGCATACCACCGGCCGGCACGCCACACCATCATCGTCTGCCCGTTCAGCGCGAAGGTCAGCGTATATGCATCACTCCCGGTAATCATGCCCATGTCCAGCAGCCGGCACAGCAGCGCATCCCAGGACGCCGAAAACGGATACTGATACAGACCGCCCAGCGTGGTGACTGCATGGGCCAGGTGGTCCTTCAGCCATATCCACCTGCCGGGAGCAGGCTGAGGGCGGGATGTCACGCTGCCGGTTATCCACGACTGCAACCTGTCCGCAGGCAGCCTCTCCTCCATGCGCCGGCAGATAACTTCATCCAGCAGTTTCAGCGCATCCTCACGCGTCAGGCACCGGGTGGCCCGCGGATAACGCTGCAGCCGCTCATATATATGATGTATATCCTGGTCAGTCAGCCTTCTCATACCCCGTCCCTCTCCCGCAGGCCGGCCAGCGCCGCCTGCCAGTCACGAAAACCATGAGCCCCCGATACCAGCTCCAGGGCGTGGTTGAGTTTCACCGCAATGCCGGCGTCCGCCAGCCGGTTCCGGGTGTGGCGGGCATGGAGTTTCAGCTGGCGAATGTTCAGCGCATCCTCCACAACAAAGCCGTCAACTGCCTGCAGAATGTCATTCTGATGTTCCGTCAGGCTGAGCGCGGCAATCCGCGCCATAAGAAAGGGTGTGGGTGTGTTGCACATAAATATGACCTCATAAATCAGACTGAGACTGACCGTCCCCGGCGTCAGCCGGTGTATGGTAGCGATTCAGGATGTTAATAACGCATGCTGTGACCCGGCATCAATGCTGGTATCCGAATGGTTCTCCCGGATATACCGCAGCGCGGCTTCCACGCCCGGAAAACGGGTGCGGGCGTCTTCCCGGCCATACACCTGTTTCACCACGCAGACCGCCTGCGTGCGCACATCCACTGTCAGGGACAGCGCAAACGCATCTGCCCGGGGATGGCGGATGCTGATTTCCCGCTCACCGCCGGAACCGGCTTTTACAAACGGCAGGATGAACTGTACCCCGCGCAGCGTCTGCTGCAGTTCCTCCTCACTGTCCGTCCTGAACCCCAGCCATACCACACGCTGCCCGGTGTCCATATTTATCATTGAGGTCCCCAGCCCCATCAGCTCCAGTCCGCGGCACGCCAGCTCATACATCACTGAACTCCGGCGTTCGTCACCGTCCAGCAGCGTCAGCCAGTCAGGTGTGTCGCCCCAGGTGGCCACCAGGGCGCGGTCATACCGGTACTGAACGTCAGCTTCCGCCTCCCGGGCGTCGTCATAACGCGCCTCCGCTTTCTCCACCGCGGCCCTGTATCGGGCGGTCACCCTGCGGGCCGCCGTCAGTTCTGCTTCCAGCAACGCCAGCGGCGTGGCGGTCTCTTTTTTCCTGGCCGGTTGTGTCATCGCTTTACCTCCTCACTGTAGCGGGATGCCCTGCAATACCGGCGACACCCCGTTACGGATATGTCACTGTCAGAATGTGACGCTCAGCTGCGCCACGGCGCCATACGTCCGGTCCGTGCCCACCAGACCGGTCAGGTCAAGGTGCACCACGTCAAACGGGGAAATGCCGATACCGGCGGTGAATGCGCTGCCCTCATTGTGGTCCAGGCTCTGCTGGTACCCGGCACGCACCTGCGCCCATGACCAGGCGTTAAACTCCCCGCCCACGCGCGCAAACTGGGGATGCGGGTCGCCGTTAAAGCTGCTGCCCGGCGTCAGGTCAACGTCGGCGGCTGCCGTAAACAGGCTGTTGTGCCAGGAGACTCCGGCCGTGGCCTGCGGCCGGATTTTAAAGGTCTCCTTAATGCCGTTGACCTCGCGGGTATCGATACTGCGCGGAACAATGTTCTGTACCGCCAGTCCCAGCGTCCAGTTGTCGTCCAGGTCTGCGGCAACGCCAATATCGGCGTTAAACCCGGTGGTGGTGTTGCGGTACTGGTCACCGTCAAAATCGCTTTTGTCATAGTCCTTCACGGTGACGTTGTAGTTGAACGTATCAATACGCTGCCATTTTGGCGTCACGCCCACCGAATACTTAAATCCACCGGTTTCAAACTCACGCGCCAGCGCCACTCCCACATCGGTCACCACCGCTGCCCGTCCCCGTGCTTTTGAGGTCAGGGTGTCCTTATCCGCATCTGACGGGGTCACCTTTCCGTCTATAACATCGTCCAGGTACTGCAGGTCATGGTCGCTGACGCTCCCGTTCACCGAAGCCGTGCCCCACGCTTTCACCATCAGCGCGAACGGCACCACCCTGTTGGGAACCGTGGCCACGATACCGGCCCCGGCCTGTGCCGATGCGCCGGTGTCACGGAACTTCATCAGCTGGTCCTTCAGCGCCTGCGCGTCACCGGCGGTGACCGTACCGGCTGAAAGTACGTCGTCATAGTGGTTCCACGCGTCCCGCACACCATCCACCCCGTCCTGCAGGTGGTCCGGGTCAGAGGCCTGCAAGCCCACAGCCGGCAGAATCAGGCTGAAATCGTCCTTCTCACCGTAATGGGTGATTAAGGCCGGGTTGGCCAGCGCGGCGGCACCATAATGTGACGAGGCCACTCCGGTTCCGCCCATTGCGCTGTTGCGGGCTTCGAAATACCCGGTGGCCGACGCTGTCCCCGTTGTTGCAGCCAGAACAGCCAGCGGCAGAAGAGATAAAGAAAAGGCGCGAATACTGTTTTTCATTATTTAAATCCCCTGTCTTTTTTATTTCAGATATGCGAAGGGCTGCCCTGCACATTATTATGCAGCGGTTCCGTTTCGCGTTTTTTTCAGACGCACTCCGCTGCGGAATAAATACCGGTACGGAGAAATTAATTTTATTTACGTCACCGGATATTCAGCAGACAGCACCCGGTATTTCACTCTGATAATGCTTAAATAAATAATGCATAAAATGCTTATATTCACGGTATTCCCGGATATTCCCCCAGTGGATGATTCAGCACCATTACGGGCAGTATTTCACCCCGGGACAGCCCCTGCAGTTGCCGGGCCGACAGCCGGAAATAACGGCACCGGATACTCGGATATGACTCAGATGGTGTTCTGAGCGGCTCACCACGCGCAGACCCGCAGGCAAGCGACTGTAAACGGCGGAAAACCTCCTGTGTATAAGGTACGTCCCATGCCGCCATGCCGTACCACCTGACAACCGGCACCGTCACTTCACCGGTAAACCGCCGGTAACGCAGACACAGCCCCACGTCACGCACCGGCTCCCCGGTCGTACGGCGGCTGAAACAGAATATCAGTTCGACCGGCTCGCCGGCACCCTCCACTCCCGGCAGCGTACGCAGGTGCTCTGTCACGGCTGACCAGTTATCAGCACCGTCGCCATCCGGAACGCAGACCGGGCAGGCCGAACGAACCCGCAGCCAGTCCACATCCACATAAAACCAGCCGGCCAGTTGTTCCAGCAACGGCACAGTCAGCAGGTCCAGGGTGCGTTCGCGACCGGACAGCACGCTGATACGAAAGCCCCATGGCTTCAGTAACCGGGCCTGTTCCGTCACATCCAGACCGTGCGCGTCCATCAGCAGACAGAAGCGCTCATACAGTGATACCGCCCTGTCTGCCGTATCATCACGTACCTCTGATATCATGCCATCGGCCAGCATACTGAACAGCGCCGCCCGGGATATCCCCAGACGACCCGCGCAGTCATCAAAAAAAATCCGGGATTCCGGTCGCAGGCGGACCGAAAACTGAGTACTGGCGGCGTCGTTTAATGCCTGTGTGTCAGCCACAGGACGGATACTCCCGGCGCGCAATAATGCAATTAATGCTGTGTAAGTCGGATTCATATTTTTCACCGGCAGAAAGATGACTTTCATTTTTGCGTTAATGTTTTTGGGTTGACGGAAAAAGATTAAAATAATCTTTCGCGTGGTTCTAATTAAATTAATCGATCGGTTCGATCTGGTTTACACGAAAGATTAAAATCATTTTTTCAGTAAATCGACCGGAAATTATGTTCCCGAAAAAAACAATTTAATGACAGAAGGCATTCAACCACGGGATACCGGGTTATTCTGTTGCGGACTGACCACCACCATCACACCCTGTTCCGGCACCCGGATAAACCGCCACTCCTGAATCAGCATCTGCAGCGTCATCATCTGACGCTCATAACGAGGTATATTCACCACCACAACCCGGTAACTCCTGCCCGTGTCCATCAGGGGCCGGCACGCCAGCCTGACCTGTGCGGGACGCATCAGGTGTGAGCGAAAGAGTACCGGCTCCCCGGACTGCAGCGCCTCACCCAGCGCCCGGAGAAATGTGTCGTGGTAAAACCGCACCCGGCGGCGTGTCATTCTGCCCACCCGTTCACGTACCGCTAGGTGAATAACCCGCCAGCGGCGTCCCCGGTGCCGGAGCGTGAACACCTCAAATCCTTTCTGACGTCCGATGACGGACTGCAGCGTGAAGCACGGGCAGTAAAGTATCAGCGCCAGTATCAGAAACAGGAAAAAAATCACGGTTCGTCTCCCGCAGTCAAAAATCGCAGACTGACGGAAAACCCACCATAACGCAGCCGTAAAATCACAACCCGTACCGCACAAAAGGCGAAAAAGCAGACAGCCTGCCGCATGCAGTCTGAATACAACCATTCGACGGGAGACCGCCCACAGTGAAACCCACTCTCAGAACCCTCATTCTGTATCTGTCTGCATTCACCACCGCTGTTCTTGCTTTCCGCGCATGGTCAGACGGACACACCACACCGGCAACACTGCTGACCACCCTGAGTGTCATTCTGACTCTGGTGACTTTATCGGTGAAATAACCGGACATAGGAGAATAAGCTTTACACGGCAGATGATAATAATTATTGTTTACATATCAACATATCCGGATGCTCCCTGAGTGTTGAGGAAATACGACATTGCTCACATTGCTTCAGATAAATTGTTATCAGCCAGCCATTCGCGCTGGCTTTTTTTTCAGCAGTACACCGCGGCACTGCATATCCGGTACAATCGACTCAGACGCCATTTTTCGGTTCCCGCGCCATGACTGCGCTTTTCTGCGGAGAAAATCAAAAAATGAAACACCTCCCCGGGATACTGTACTTATTCCTTTTCACCCTGCTGTCAGGCTGCGCTCCGGCCGTCATCGTCACCTCCGCCACGGTTGCCGCCCGCACGGCAGCGGACCCGCGCAGTACCGGCAGGCAGATTGACGACGGCACGCTGGCACTGCGCGTCAGCCAGGCCATCAGCAGCGCAGGGCTCCCGTCACGGGCCCGCGTGATATCCACGGTATACCAGGGTGACATTCTGCTCACCGGAGAAGTCCCGGATGAGGCGGTGCGGCAGGCTGCCACAAAAGCCGTATCGTCCGTTGCCGGCGTCAGGCATATCTGGAACGAAACCCGTACCGGCATCGCCATCAGCACAGGGCAGAAAATAAGCGACACCTGGCTGGCATCGGATATCCGGGCGAAACTGCTGCTCAGCAGCGATACCAGGCTCACTGATATCAAGGTCATCACGGAAAACAGCGAGGTTTTCCTGATGGGGCTGGTCACACCGGAGGAAGGACAGCGCGTGGCGGACAGGGTCAGCCGGGTAAGTGGCGTCCGGCATGTCACCACCGCGTGGACACTGAAAGATTAAAATACTGAAAGCAGCACCTTAAACAAACACGGGCTCCGCCCCCGCCAGCGGGTTAATCATGACGCCAGCATGTAACGGCAGGTCTCCCGGACGGGGAACCCGTTCTCCGTGCTGTGCTGCCGTGGCAAGCCGGCGCAGCAGCACGACAGAAGCTGCGTCCATCGCCGCCTCACGGGTATGAGCACTGACGCTAAGCCCCTCAAAATCATGCAGATGGACCCGGAACCCGTCGTCCGTATCTTCCATCTCCGCCGGGTAGGGCACAAAATACGTCGCAATTTTCTGCGACTGCCGGCGACGGACGTCCAGCTTGCTGACCAGCTGGTAAGCGCGCAGGTGCGTGTAGCGTTTCAGCATGTTCAGGGATTTATGTCCCGATATTGCCGCCACTTCCATGACATTCAGCGTCCCCAGCTCAAACAGGCGGCTGATGGCTTCATGGCGCAGGTCATGGAAGTGCAGATTCTCAATCTTCAGGGACTGCAGGACGGCCCGCCAGGCGGATTTAAACCCGGACGACTTATAGTGAAACACCGGGCCGGAAATCTGTACCGGCAGTTGCTGCAACAGACTCCTGGCACGGCGTGACAGCGGAACATCCCGGGGACTGCCGTTTTTGGTGACAGGCAGGTGCGCCACGCCGTGCTGCAGGTCGATATGCTCCCACTGCAGTGACAAAATCTCCCCCTGGCGCATGCCCGTTTCCAGGGCCAGATGGAAGATGGTGTACAGTTCCGCATTACGCGCCTGAAAATACCGCGACAACCGGCGTTCTTCGGATGAGGTGAGCCGCCGGTCACGCCCGGGAGAGGGCTTTGGCTTACGTACGGCTTCCACCGGATTAGCCCGGCAGGTACCCCACTCCACCTTCGCCAGGTTATAGAGCGCCGACAGCAGGGCCAGTTCGAGACGAACAGTATTTCCCGATATCGGTTTACCCGTACGGGGGTTAACCTGAGACAGCCGCTCATCACGATAAGTAGCGATATCCACGGTCGTCACCTCATCCATCATCTTTTGTGCAAGCGGATGGCGTTGAATCACGCTGATGCGCCAGAACTCCTGCTGATGTCCGCGTTTATGAACGGATACCGTGTCGTAATATTTTGTGAGTGCGGCGGACAGGGGCATTTTCCTGATACGGGACGGCTGCGGCATTTTGGGGCTCTTGAGTCAGAAAGTTCAGATTAATTTGCTGACCGTAAACAACTTTCCTGATTTGCTCAATATTCATGACCTTAATGCCAGTCCGGTGTGTGGGCGGCAAGTAGTAAAATTACCGCGTTCGAGATGGTAAATGGCAACAACGCATGCGGTAAGTTTATTGAATCAAAAGCATATTGCCCTGCAGGAAAACAGTTGATATCC
>NZ_NAEW01000035.1 GCF_002075345.1 Citrobacter braakii | reverse complement strand
GAGCGCCATCGTGTCCGGCAAGATAATGATTAACGACAGCTAATCTGGTTTCGAGAGAATATTTTGGCTTTGCCATAAAAAACTGCACCTTACTCAGTTGGGTGTCCAACTTTTGGGGTGCAGTCCATTAGTCTGAGGCTTTTAATTTAATCTACATCCTGTATCTTAATAATATTTTCTCTAGCTTATCTCTTTGTTTATTTGTTAACCATGAGAAAGAACCATTAAGGTTGTATTTTCCTTGCATGTCATTTAAGAAATTAAGTTCAAATTTAGATAATTTCATGTGAGTTATCGTTGCTTCGTTGAGCAGTTTGTTTAACCCATTGTACAGCCAGTTATCGGGAGTCTGTTTTGTCTCTGGTATCGGCGTTCTGGTGTTGCTACCTGGTGTTTGTAGAGGGGCTTTAGCCAGCTCTGTTACCAGATCAACTTGCTTGTCCAGCTCACACTGAAAAATCAGTGTGTCAGCAGGACGCCCTCGTTTTTCAATATTTAACTTCATGTTGCTGTAAGTGTTCAAATCTTTTGTTATTGGTTTTAATACTCTAGTATTTAAGAACTTAAACTCAGGGTAGTTTTTTTCTAACATCAGCATAAATTTAAATTCTTTGATGCTTATTTCAATGTTGGCTTTATGTGTGTTACGTTGAGTAAGTTCTTTTAATAACCATTCGTAAATTCGCATTGAATATTTGTTTTCAAATGCTTTTACGTGTATTAAGTTATATTTTATGAATTTTTTCAAATGAAATAATAGAGGAATAATGTATTTACTAAAAATCAAAGTAACTTTTTGCTCATCTCGATTAAACTCAGCATATTCAGCCCAATTAAAAACTCTCATAGATACTGCACCAGACGGATAAATTAATTCAACTGAACGTTTAAATAGATCCTTTGTCGCCGCATTTAATCTTCCCCAAGCGTTTTCATAACTTAATTCCATGAATTTAGCATATTCTGCACAGGAGAAAGTAACAGTTCTTTGTTCCTCACTAGTTGGTTCTAATGTTGGGTTTAACTGTGCTACACAGAATAAAATCAACTTCGTTTCGTGTTCTGTCAGGTCATAACGACTGACTGCTAATTCGTTAGCTTTGAATACCACTAACTCAGACATAAATTAAGTCCCTTAGATTATGAAAGAATACAAGTTTATAATACGTCTACCTTCATAAAAGGTAAACTGATTTTTTCGTTGTATTCCTTTAGTTCTCGGTTGTGAAGATCCTAATTTTTTGTATACCTTTCGGGAGTATTTCCTAATTTTTTGTATACCTCGCCTAATTTTTTGTATACCTTTATGATTGTAATGTATTGATTTTATTGTGTTTTTTTTTCTAAGAATAAATAGAATAGATAAAAGATAAAAGAGAATAGATCCCCCGCCTGTGGATAACTCACCGTTCCTGAGCCGATCCCCGCATCCTGAAAACGCAAAACCGGAGACGGGCCGGAACTCGTTTCCGGGGCGGCTCCGGTTTGATCATCAAAGGATGTCGCAGGCGTCGCCTGCTCCGCTCATTCGCCCTCCGGGCTTTCCGGAGTACCTCCCGGCCATCCGGCCGGGCAAAACGCTGAAGGACTTCTGCGCCTCCGGCCGTTAACCCCCCGCTGCGCTGACAGCCCGCTAACGGCAAAACCCGGTCTGGCAGGACGGGAGGGCGCTTCACGATCGGCGTCATGATCCGGACATCCGATCCGTGGCATGTTCTAAAACGCTCTGTAATGCGTTCTGAGCGTTTTTTTTGTTTTCGTGTGGAATTTAGCGTTCAGGACGAGAAACACGCCTCAGCGTCGCGCTCGTTTCGTTTTTGAGGGGGTTATGACGATCATTTCGATCGAAAATGTCAGTCAGGATCTGAAATCCGATCCTTCTGAGGGAAAATGATCCGGATTTCTGGCTAAAAAATGAACAGGTCTGCAGGATCGTGACGGGGCGCATCTCCGGGTGACTTACCCCCGCGTTGTTCACATCCCCGCTCACCCTTCCGGGGGATAAAATATACCTCACGCCGGGGTGTCGGGGCAACGCCCTGACCGGGGGCAATTGTCAGGCCGCGCGTGCGCGGTATTACAATTGCACATCCTGTCCCGCTGCCGGGCTGCGCCGGTTTAACATAACATCTGTTACCGGCACCGCCCCGGACGGGTTCAGCGCGATCCGGACGGCCGTCAGGCAAAACCGGCAACAAACCACCCGGTAAACCGCCCCGATCGCGCCGGATGTATTTTTACCACCTGCATGGTTATGCAGCCAGGTGAATCACCCGGCATCTGACCGCTGATTCGCAGCGTAAGCCCTGTTTCAGGGGCTTTTCCTCCCCCGCCGGGGCCGCTCCGGCCGGGGAAGACGTCCCTCACTCCCGGCCGCTTTTCAGCGCTGCCAGCAGCTCCGCGTTCTGCTTCTGCGTCGCCGCCAGCTCGCCCCGCAGCCGTGCCGCCGCCTCCCGGGCTTCCGCTGCCTCGCGCTGTGTTTTCTCCTGTCCTGCTTCCAGGCTGGCCAGCTGCTCATCCCGGCGCCGGGTTTCCTCTCCTGCCCGCGCCAGCTGCTCCGCATGACCCCGTTCTGCCGCGTCCGCCTGCGCCCTCACGTCTGACAGCGTCGCCTGCGCGGTGGCCGTTTCTCCCCGCGCCGCCGTCAGCTGCTCTGTCAGCCGCGCGATCTCTTCCCCGGCCTGCTCCAGACGCTCCTGCGCCCTGTCACGCTCCGTCCGCAGCCGTTCCGCGTCTGATCTCAGCGCCTCCGTCACCCGCCGTGCATCCGCTGCCGCGGCGTCTGCTTCCCGGTGCGCGTGGTCCAGCTCCGCACGCAGCTCATCCGCCCGCCGGGCGTTTTCCGTCGCCTGGACTCCCGCCAGCGCGGCCGCCTGCTCTGCCCGCTGATGCGCCTGCCGCGTTTCCTCCAGTGCCTGTGACATCTCACGCACGCTTTCAGTGGCCTCTGTCGCCTGTCGCTCCAGTTCCGCCACCCGCTCAAGGGTGATGGCCAGCTCCGTCGCCTGGTGTTCAAACGCCGCTGACTGCTCCGCCGACAGCTGCACCAGGTCGTTTTTCTCCGACTCAAACGCCGTCCGCGCCGCATCAAGCGACTCGTTCGCCAGCTGCCGTGCCGACTCCCAGAAGCGCTGCCCCGCTTCCTGGATCACCCCGTGCAGATCTGCCGGCAGCGGGTCACGTACCGTCATCACCTGGCGGCGCTGGTTCTGCCGCCACTCCTTCATCGCCTCCACCACGTAGTTCATGCCCGCCCGGCTTTCCTGGCGTACCGCTTCCACGTTCGGGAAATCCCCGGTCTCATCCGCCGCGAACAGCGCGTCGGCCGCCGCAAAAATCCGCTCTCTCATGTCCTGTGACAGCGCCATAACGCCTCCTGTAATATTCGTAGTAATAATAGTAGTAATAATACAATTATTATTACTACTGGCGCAACCAGAACACGAACATTTAACGGAATCCCCGGTTCTTTTTTTCCGTAGCCGGTTCATCAGCAAATACCTGACGTGGCGGTATTGACAATGATTAGCAAAAGAACAAAAAATAATTGCCTTTATCTGAATTATTTCTGAAGGGAATATAACCTTTTGAATAAATTTTTATTAAAAAATGGATGGCAAGACAGATATGAAAGAAAATAAATTATCATTAGTTCTTCTTGGGTGTTTGTTTCTTTGCTCCTGTGCAGACAATCCTCCGTTGCCAAAAACCAAAATTGTCGATACGAGAGAGTTCAGGACTGACAGTGGTTCTGTTGTTACCATTCTGACTCAGAATGCGATCAATGGAAACGTGATTGATGATACAGATAACAGTTTAAACCTTGTGACTAAAGCTGATAATGCAAAAGTTATGGGGCTGAAAATTTTACAGTTTACAGCTGGTTTGCTTGGTGGCGGAAATACGAGTGTTAATGGTTACAGCAAGGATGGTTTAAAAGGAAATTATATAGACAATGTTAATAACAAAACAATGGAATATTTAAATCCGGAACTTGATTCTTTACTTAATAATATTAATATACCTTCGGGCAGAATCAGTAAAATTACAGTAGAACCCTTTAAGTTTAAACTTATATATGACGGACTTGATAATGATAATTATCAGTTTATTTATTCAACGACGATCAGCGCGGGAGATTTTTATCACGTTTGCTCCAGCAACTCTTTGATTTCGAGTGAACAAATCAGACCATTCAGTGAATGGGAAAAGAATAATTATGAATTAACTCAGTCAATGACCAGAAAAATAATAAAGCAATGTTTTGAAAATATTAATTCCGGAGAAAAAGATAAGCTGGAAAAAGGGCTTTTATCAGCAAAGGATGATTAAAGGGGCTGCGCCTGAATCCCGGATCTTTTCCGGCACAGGAGCCAGACCATCCGGAAAGTTGCCTCCGTTGTGCCGGGATTATTTTTTCCGCCAGCTTTTCAGTTCCGGAAAAGCCTGGACCAGAAGCCCCGTTTCTTTTCCTGGTCCAGTTCTTCACGCAGCCGGGTTATTTCCTTCTGCATCTGTTCCCGTTCTTCTTCCCGCTGCCGGTGCTCTGTTTCCCTGGCCTGTTTATCCTCAAGCATCAGCGTCACGCTTTGCTGAAGGTCTGCCAGTTGCTGGCGTATCGCCTCCATCTGCTGATCAGGCGTTTTTTCCGTCTGTCCCTTCCTGTGCCTTTTTGCTGTTTCATCCGGTGTCAGTTCTCCGTAAGCCCTGATCAGCTCACTGGTTTCAAATTCCCGCCGGTCATTCTTTCCGGTTCTGTAACTGACGCGACCTGAACGCATATCACGGTAAAGCTGTGAGCGCGATTTTCCCGTTAGTTTGAGGGCTTCCCCGAGTGTGTGCCATGCCATAAAGTGACAGTGTCCCGTTTGTGTGTCATGCCTGTTTGTCCATCCGATCATATCTGTCGTGGATATTGTTGCAATTTTCTTTGTGTGGCAGCGGTGGCCAGAATGAAAAAAACGGAGGCACGTGATCGATGTTTACACACCGGCGCGCCAAAGGGAGACCCTTTGAAACCCCGTTCTGTGACGTCAGGAACGTCTGAACTGAGGGACAAGATGTGTTTTGTAGCACCGCCACACGCAGCGGCCGCCACAAAACGTCCTGGTCAGGGCAAAGTCCCGACACCCACTGATTGATCGAGCTGTGCAGCAAAACCATTTGTTGAAGCAGGAGCCTGGCGCTGCGAGATCGGCTGTTACTCTAGGGAAATGAATTTTTGTCATATACCAACATTTGGTATATGTTGGTAACAAACGTCGAAGGAGAAACACTTATGCGCCAAAATACATCTGTGGCACTGGGGCCACACTTTTCCAGTTTCGTTGACGCTCAGGTGCAGGGAGGGCGTTATGGTTCCGCCAGTGATGTTATTCGGGCCGGGTTGCGATTACTGGAGGAGCACGAAGCCCGGGTTAAAGCGCTGCAGGAAGCGCTGATTGCAGGCCGCGAATCCGGTGAGCCGCGCTCGTTTGACAGTGAAGCCTTTTTGCGCCGGATGCACACGCAGCATGGTTAAAACCTATCGCCTTTCGCCACTGGCTGAAGCCGACCTCGAAGAAATCTGGCTCTACACGCTCCGAAACTGGTCGATAGTACAGGCGGACAACTACCATCACGATCTTGTGGCGACATTCGAAGCGTTGGCGAATGGCATGAAGTTCGGGCTTCCGTCTGTGCTGCCGGAATACCAGAAGTGTCTGTGTGGCTCTCATGTCGTGTATTTTCTGGACTACACCGATTGCGTGGACATTATTCGTATCCTGCATCAGCGGCAGGATGCAGATCTGCATTTTTGAGGGGCTTTGTACGCCAGTCGAGTGCCTGCACTATTTCTGGACTCACGATAAGTGAAAAAGAAATTTGCGCCAGTACACCTGCTATCCTTCTAATTCGAGTCTGGCACTACATTTGTATGTCCATACAACCATTCATGTTCAATAATATAGAATTACTGTATTCTCGGATTAAATATACTTTAGAGGAGAAGGTAACAGTGAAAACCAGAGATATACTAATTCTTACAATGTTAATGACATTGGCAACAAGTGCATATTCAAAAAACTCTTTTGAGTGTCCCCCGGGACGAAATACCAGCAGTGCAGATTGTATGCGATACAAAGCTGAAAAGTTATCTACTATCGTAGATAAAGAAAGAATTTTATATTTAAAAAAAGCCAAAGACAGAATGAGGGAATTATATAAAGATCCTGACTATCAGAAAATGCATGAAATATCAGAAAAAGAAGTCATGGAAAAAATCAGTATTGGAGATAACGCATTTAAAAAATACAGAAAATCTCAATGTGATGCTACCTATAACTACTGGGATGGTCATTACAAAGATTTTAAATATTACGAATGCTATATAAAAATAACACAAAACCGTACTCATGAAATATGGAATGACTTTTTAACATATCCAGATTCAACTCCACCTATATTACCTGAGCCACATTTCCGAACCATGTCCAGCTTATATGATTAAGAAATTGTAAAGGCGAGAAACCTCGCCTTTATTTGTTAGTTTAACAAACCAGCATCAATATCAGCTTGAATAAGGGAACCTTCTCGTTTCCTTCTGTCTGGAAATCCACCACCAAAATTATTTAATTCATTAACAAGACCACTCCAGTCCTTTGAAGTAACCTTATTCCATACATTAGGGGTGGTTTTCGGCAAATAGTAACCATGCTGATATCCTAGAGATACAAGCGCAGTCCGGGTTCTCAATGGAATCTCACTGAAGCGAATTCCGATATTTGCATCATTAAATACCCCTTCAATCTGTTTTGAGAACTTGGTGATATAGATATCTGATAAAAGACGAGCCTCATTATCAGGAAGCGTGAGCGGGTTTGTTCTCACTTTATCATACGCATCTTGCCCACGAAGCATATAGTATGCATCAAGTTTATCCGCTATATTCTGCGGCACACCGTCATTCAGTAAGTCCTGTTTACCTCTTTTACCCAGATCAACACCAGAACCAAATGTAACGCCTGTATTATTGAAATATTTATCACCCGGATTGGACGGAAAATGGCTTTTGGGATTAAATCCTTCAAATCCATTACTGGTAATGACACCATCATCAACAATTTTCAATGAACGATGAAGGAATTCTTTCAGTTGAGCAGCGTTATCAAAATTGATAACAGTGTTATCAGCAAGAACAATCCTGTTTTTATATTGATTCAGGATGTTATCGTTTTCTTTTTTATCAAGGTGGTTAATGGCATCTGAAATTGTGCCTTCAAGAACCATGACTCGATATGATTTAACACCGTCACTTTCTATACCACCGGATTCAACTGTAATTTTCTGCTCATAAGAAACAGTACCTTCAGTTTTTGATATTTTACTTTCTGCGCGGGGCTTATTTGAAAAGTCATCATTTTTTTCCATTTCTGTATCAAATGGAAAGCCAAATATATACATAAGTTTAAAATTACTACGACCAGGTACATCAACATAATGCGGTAGTGCAATCGTTATTGTATTCGCCTCAAAATTAGGTCTGAAACTACTCAGCGTGGTGCCTGAGAACAGCGTAGGAACATTAGCTACAACAGTCATTGTATCTGACATAAGAAAATCCTCTTTAACTGTAAAAAAGCAATAAAATAAAAACCTGCATACTGTATGTATGTACAGTATTACGTTACCTTACTCCTGTTGTTTTCAGGTGTCAACATATGAGATTGGTTCTCATCTTCAGACACAAAAAAGCGGGCGGAACCGACTGTCAGCAGGTCATATCTTTTCCTGGTAACAATATTCTGGCGGAACGTGAACGCTGATTCTGTGTATTTTCCGTATCCCTTTGCCCCCTTTCTGTGACGTCAGGAACGTCTGAACTGAGGGACAGGATATGTTTTGTAGCACCGCCACCCGCAGCGGCCGCAACAAAACATCCTGGTCAGGGCAAAGCCCCGACACCCCGGAGCAGGGGAGGCTTCATCCCCGCATCCTGAACGCGCCAGAACAACGCAGGGCAGTTTTTACGCTACCGGGCAGGCTCTCGCATGGTCTGAGGCCGGAAACGCCTCAGAAACGCACTCAGGCGGTTTTACACCGGGGAGTTATACATCGATGATGGCCGGGGAATATATTCAGGTACGGATTTTTAATATATTTCTGATGGGGGAGATATATTTAAAATATGTTTCGCGGCGCTCCTTATTTGAAGGGAATGTTAATTCAGGCGCATCCTTGTTATTCCGGTAAATATCTGCTCCTCACATCAGAATCGCCCACACCCCACGCAAAACTAAATTTTTGCTGATTTTTATTTTAAATCATTGGGTTATGTATTTGAGGTTATATTGTGTAATTCTGATTTATTTAAATGCAATTCATCGGCGATTCGTTGATGATTCGTTCATGAATCACTGGCAATTCATGAACGAATCATCAATAAGAAAACAACGAGTTAAGGTGAATTGAATCTGGAGTCAATTCGTAGTGTGATTCGTCTCATG
This sequence comes from Citrobacter braakii, assembly GCF_002075345.1. Taxonomy (GTDB): domain Bacteria; phylum Pseudomonadota; class Gammaproteobacteria; order Enterobacterales; family Enterobacteriaceae; genus Citrobacter; species Citrobacter braakii. Next base: position 8,862 of record NZ_NAEW01000035.1, on the reverse strand, counting down.
AATCGCGATTCGATTCACGATTCAATTCGTTAATAAATTTCTTGTTTTTTATAAAAATAAACTCTCTTTGATTTTGCAATAAATAATTGCATTTGAATGGTTTGTTTTATTCACTATAAATTCAATTATGGTATGTTTTAAAATTTTTTGAGGAGCGTGGAGGGAGATAATTCACGGAAAAATCTTCTGACCTAAGCGATGGAATTTAGTGAAAATAATAGAATGTATATTTACTAAAAATAGTAAAAGGCTGATTTTTATCTCAGCCTATAAATATGTTGTTATTTAACTTCAAATATATTATCGGAAATATCCCAAATATCACTATCATGACTTATGTTTAATATTGTTGCATGAGGGAATGTGTCTCTAATATTTTTTAGTACTATTTTTTTGTTTATTATATCCAAGGATGCTGTAGCTTCATCTAATATTATTATCTTTGGTTTTCTCAAAAAAAGGCGAGCAAGGGAAATTCTTTGCTTTTGTCCTCCTGATATATTATCACCAGAGTCTTGTAATATCATATCTAAAGAAACTGACTCACCATTTATTTTATCTATACAAGCAAGTTCTAATGCTTTTAACATCTGTTCATCTGTAGCTGATGAATTTGCTACCTTTAAGTTGAAACGTAAAGTATCCATAAAAATAAAATCATCCTGAGTTACATGATAGATAAGATCACTTAAGTATTTTTCAGGTATATCTTTAATTGAAATGTTATTTAATAAAACATCTCCAGTGTAGGTTGTTACGTAATTAGTTATTATTTGTGCTATTGTCGTCTTTCCTGAACCACTATCACCACGAATGGCCGTTATTTTGCCAGCCTCAAAAACAGTATTTAAATTATTTAATATTAACTTAGCGCTGGAGTTATAGGTAAACGATAGATTTTTAAAACAAATACTTGGTGAGTCATTAAAGAAAATAGACTCTTTTTTATTATCAGTTTCTATGTTTTTATATTCTTTAAAGAATCTAGATAAATTGTGGTAAGATTGTTTTACATCTGATATTACATTAGACATAGATTCTACTGGAGCTGAGAATAAATTAATGTAGGATGTAATTAGTATGAAAGAAGCAATGGATATAGAACCATTTACAACACCGTAAACACTATATGAAAACAATAATATAAAAAGAATAAAACTTTGTAATGAATTAAGTGAGAATAGTTTAAATGTTTTCTTCCAATAGTTTTTTTGAGAGTCTTCTTCTTTTTTTAAGAATGAATTGTATCTGTTTTCAATTACAGATAAACAGTCATTTTTCTTTATTGCTACAATATTTTGAACTGAATCACTAAGTGTTACGTAAGAATCTACAGTAGAATCTATCATTTTTAATCTTAGCATGGATATGCTATTGTTTAATATTATATTAATGGAGAAAAAAAGAAACATATATAAAATAAAAATAGCTGCTACAAAATGGTAATCACTACTTAAACAAATAATGGTTACAAAAATTAATTGTAATAATGGGCTGGCTATTCCTTGAGATAAGTTGCGAACTAACGTATAAATATCATTTGATGCTTGAGTTAGCATTTGGCATATATACCCACCATTTTTGTCTTTCAGTGATTCCACTGGATTTGTTAGTATCATTTTTAAATAAGAACTTGATATATTTTTTAGTAAGCAAACTCTCAAAAATCCTTGGGCTGTATTTAATATTATTTCACAGAATTTAGTTATAAGCATAACTAGAGCATATAAAATAATAAAAATAACGTAACTATTCATTGGGTTTGATTGTTCAAGATTGGATACTATATTGGCTAATATTAGTGGGGATAAAGTAGTGGTTAAAGAATATGAAATGGTAAGGGCAATTGTTAGCCAGAAATATAATTTACCTTTTTTTTCTAGAAGGCTATATATATGATTCAATACTTTCATTATATGTATCCTTATATTTCTATATTGTTTGTTTTTAGATATATTGCCATTTGGTATAATTTATGCACAAGCAAATAATTTTCTGGTTTATATATTATATTGGATTGTTCATAAAGCATTGATTTAAATACATTATCATTTAGTTCAATAAGTTGCAATAGTTTTGACCTTTTTATTATTCTATGTATTTGATTTTGCTTTTTATTTAATATATTGAAGATAATAGTGGATGATGATTTCTTTGATTTTTCTAACAATGAATTATCTTTGAACTTTTCTGCAGCTAAAGATCTGATTATTGATCTATCCATATGTCGATTATAATGTTCATAAGAAGGTATTGATAAAAAAACATCTATAATATTTTCGAATAGAATGGGTGCTATAACGTTAATTTTTTCGTTGTTGTCAATAGTATAAGTAGAGTATAAGGAATCTATTATGTTTTTTATATGTTCTATTTTCCCCGGTGCGTTTTTTTTGAATATTTTTTCTCTTTCATTGAAACAGTTAATCATGATATTTCTTAATGTCATTCCTTTTAGTGTGGCAAGATCGGTCATTTTTCTTAATGCAAAGTAAAAGCCTTTATCTATTAATGCATCAATGCAAGCCAGTCCTATAGTATTTTGTCCAAAAACAGCATCCCCTCCGTGACCACAGAAAAACTGAATTGGAGAATTATACATTCCATGTGTTACTATTCCTGATGGGTCATAAGATAAGCAAATGGGGATTTGATGTGGAAAATTATAATTCTGTTCAAAATATGGTTCTAAGGAATAGTCTAATATTTCATTTATTTTTATTAATTCTATTCCTATTTTGTTTGTTTTATATTGAGCCGTGTGATACTCAGTTTCGTTATTATTTATTGTTAATTCTTTATGGTAGGCTTTAAATTTTATACCTGCCTCTTTCATTGAATATAGTAACAATGATGAGTCAAATCCTCCAGAATAAAAAAGTCCAGTTTCTCTTTCATCTAACGATTTGATTATATTATCAGTAATGTTTTTAAAAATATCATTTGTTGTTGCTTGGTTTATTCTAAAACATGAATCTATTGATTTTAAATTTTTATCTAATATTTCTATGTGACCAGGTTTAAAGAAATCAACTCCATAAAAAATGGTTTTCTCATGGAATAATTGATTGTTAAAAATATAATCCTTTATGGAGTCAATGCAAATCTTTGGTTTATTTACTACGGAAATGATTTTTTTTATACCAATGGATATGTATATTGTTGAATCTAATTTTCTATAGAAAACATAATCTGATTTATGTGTTGTTGTGTAGGCTTTTATTAAGTTATTTATTGAGTCGAGGATAATAAAAACTCCCATGCCTGTTATGCTACTCAATATAAAATTATCATCAATAAAACTTTTTGATAACAAATTATGGTTTAACTTTTTATTTTCTATCCATAAATCACCATACCATATAAAAGTAATTTCCCCTATAAATACATTGAATCTTTTATCTGCGAAAATGGATGTACCATTGTCATAAGATATAATTCTTTTCATGATTTCACCTCAAGTATAACGCTTAGTAAATCCCTTAGATTATCTTTATCATTTATTATTTTTCCATCAACTTCTAGCCATGCATGAGCAAAGAAAGGTCTGGTTCTTACGCCTAGTACAATTACGCTATGAATGCCCTCTTGTGCTAAAAGATGTTGTAATGTAACGGAGGTTGTTATGCAGTCTGTTTTATTTGAATTTAAATAAAATGTTTTTTCTATAAGCCATAAACAAATGTTTATGGCTAACGTTTTTCGTTCATTATCTAATTTTTTATTTATAACTGAGGGGATGTTATTTAGGATGAAATCCCATCCATTTTGTGTTAGCTTTTTACTTATATATTTTAATTTAAAACTTGATTGAATTAACTTGAATAAATAAATTATATTACCTTGAGGTGAGAATTCTGTTAGTTGTGGTGTCCACCGTTCTTCTAAGTACGAGTTAGATGAATGTTTAAATGCGTCTTTTAAATTAGAAAATATAAGGTTGTATTCTTCAAACTCTCCAAGTGTTTGAAATAATATGTTCTCGTCAATAAATTGGGTGTCTTCTTTACTCTCGGTTATATAGTATTCATCGGCGTTAAGATCTAACACTATGATATCATTGTTAAAAACACTAGCGGCTAAGCTTTTCATACGTTCACCTCTTTAGCATTTTTATCTGGAAGAACCATGTTGCATTTTGTTGACTTTTTGTTTCTGCATATGATAAATCACAAATAGTAATGATAATCTTTTGCATTGATCACATTTTATTAACATTTTCACTAGCAATTTCGCCAGTGAATAAAACGGAGAGACGTTTATGAAAAAGCAGACGTTTGTACCTAAGAAGTTGGTAAAAGTTGGCAAAGCGACCGAACTAACCAAAGGTGGTGTAGGTAAGATTATTGAATACTTTATTGGCGGCGGCGTTGGTCGTTATGGTTGATTGAAAAAGGCACCTTCGGGTGCCTTTGTTGATTACTTGAGCATGTACTTAAATGAGTATTTGACGGCAGTTACTGCTCAGGAGGAGAGCATCAGCTCTTGAAAAATTTGTTGAGTTCCTGTCTCTCTTTTTCCTGTTCGGCTTTTTCCAGTTTACGGCGTCGTCTTTCTGCCGTGGCGGCTGCATTTTTGCGGCGGTATTCGTTTTCCTGAACTTTTTCTGTGGCTTCGGCCTGAATCCTGGCAATAGTTTCATTTGCGGTCTTTATTGCCTGACAGGCTTCTGCATGTTTTAAATTTGCAATCCTGATGCTCTCCGTGGCTTCATGACGTGTTTTTTCGGCTTCAAGCATCAGATCCCTGTATTTTTTTTCAGCGACGCTTTCGGCTTTTTCTGCGCGTTTTAATGCGGCATTTGTTTCATTGTGTAGTTTCCTTATTTCTGCTTCGTGATCGGCCTCTTCTGCCTGATAAAGCGCCCATGTACCGGCTGCGGCCAGAATAACGAACGCCGGGATCGCACCTGTGAGCATGACCGGCCAGAGTTCAGCGGCGATCTTCCATCCTTTCACACTGACCAGTGCGCCGGACTCCGTCTTCCTGACCAGAATCCACGGTTCCAGGGTATGCGAGGCAAACCAGTAAAGCAGGGCTGCGGCGATCATCAGTACGATGATGATGGTGATCTGAAAGGGGCGTCTCATCTCAGGTAAGTCTCCGTTATTTCCGGGCGAAAATGCCCCATTTCCTGGCTGACTGTGCGCAGGGCGTCTTCTCTTGTGAGTCCCTGCAGCTGGAGTTCTGCCATTCTTGCCTGGGCGTAACTGTGCCGTACACCATGCGCACCCGTTGACCAGCCCAGCACACGTTGTGCAGCTGCACTGAAACTGTTTGACCAGGGTTGTCCGCCTCCGGTTTCGTAATAACTCAGATAGTTAACTCCCCTGTCTGTTATATGGCGGGGGAATTCAAGACGTCTGCTTTCCAGTTGTTGTGCCAGGTTGTGTGGAATGAGAACGTCCCTAATCAGTCCACCTTTGCCCTGTACTGTATACAGCTCTCCCTCCCGGCCAGCCCATTTTGTCGGGGTGGCCGGTCTTTCATCTGATGGTCGTTCGGTATGCGGCAGCAGGGTCAGTAGCTCATGCGCCCTGAGTCCAGCTGCGTGGGCTATCAGGGTAGCCAGGGCATTGTGTTCATTCTGGGCTGAGGAAATCCGGTTTACCTGCTCCGGGGTGTAAGCCCGGCTGCGTAATGTCTGTTCGTGCTCCGAACGGATAACAGGAAGCGTGGCGGAGAGGGGGAGTTTTCCGGTTAAGTGCTGCATCATGGCCTGGATAGCCTGACGTTCCATGTCGAGTGTTTTCTGCCCGACGGTTTCACCACGCAGTTCAAGGTAGATGACGGCCTGTTCCGGTGTCAGGTTTCGCAGATCTCCTTCACAGTGCCTGTTTTCCTTCACCCATTCACAGACGCGGGTTAATGCCTGTTCGTAGTTACGGACAGTACCTACGGAACGCAGAATGCGCCCCTGCAGGGATTTCATCACGCGTGATGCCTGTGTTTCAGGTCTGGCGAATACAGCCATTACGTTTGAGCCATCGGGTTACGGTGGAGAGGGCAACGCGGACACGTTTTTTACGCAGCCATCGTTGAAGTTCGGCAGCGCTGGCACCTTCACGATAAAGCTGTGACAGTTCGCCGGTGTGGTTATCGAGACGGGAACGGTGGTACGATCTTTTGCGGATAATCCGGGTTTCTTCCCGGAGAGCGGCCAGCTCATCCCGGACATTGAAATTTTGCATGGTACTTTATCCTGTAAGAACTCAGAATCCGTGCTGGCGTTCTGCGGTTTAAACACCGTCGCCCCGTTTAAATCATTACGCTGATTCCGGCTCGGACTGCTCGCGCCGTTTTTACGCTCCTGTCAGTGTGGGAGAAACACAAGCCTGTACGTGGCTTAACCGGCATTTTTGCTGTGTGCGTCAGTTTTGTAGTCTCCGAATGGGCTGTCGGGTGGCAGATACATTTCTGTCTCGTGTTTACGGTTTTTTTACTACAGGAACGAACAAATTATAGTCAGATTGATATTGCATAACTACATTGATTTTTAAATATTGCGTATTGCTTATTGAAGCCAGTATTTACGCTATGTACAGGCGAATTTATGCGCCGTACATAGCGTAAATACTGGTTGATTTCTTTACTGCATCATTTGAAGCAATAAATGACGTTTTTCTGTGACTGTTGGCGGTGTACAATGTACTCTTAATAAAAGAGCGGAGAGAGCCGTGAGCCACGTGACCGGGGGACTGCTCCCGGCCTTTTACTGTTTCGTAGAGCCGAACATGAACACGACTCAGGAGGTGGCATGACAGATTTTTCACTTAGCATCATAGACTCCAGTACGTTTCCCGTGGTGTGCATACATGGCGCGGATCTGGTTCCGGGAGACGGTGCTAACATCATCGAAGATTTTGAGCGATTAATACGTCATGCGGAGCCATTTGTTCTCGTCATCGAGAATGGAGGTTCTTCCCGCCGTCAACAGGAAGAAGGTAAGGCGCGTATGCTCTGGCTGAAAGAGAACAAGACCCGCATGGCGACCGTATGCAAGGGTATCGTCTTCGTCACACAGGACAGCCAGCGACTGCCTCAGGTCGAAAAGCAGGCCGCGGGATTGCAGTCTTTGTTAGGCATCCCTTTTCTGGCAAGGGGAAGTCTCAGCGAGGCTCAGTCTGTTGGTCTGAGCCTGTTGGAGAGCGCAGCACCGGAATGATGACCCCACACAAAAGTTCTGATATCAACTGACGCACTGGAGATTTGACCTATGAGCACTATCCACTACGAGAACGCTAACTTTCTGCGCGAGCTGGCTGAGAATTTGCCGCATATCCGCGCAGACGCAGACAAGGCCGCATTGCTGCAACGTCTGGCTGATGATGAACTGGCACAGGCTGAGTATGATGACTGGGTACGTGCCAAAGTCGCAGCAGCCAGGGCTGACGCCCGCCCTAAACTGACCACCGAACAGGTACGGCAGCGGCTGCAAACACGCTATCAGGAACTCAGGGAACAGCGCGATGCAGTATGAAATAGACTGGATCGAGAGTGCAATGGAAGACCTGGTTGCTTTGTTCGAGTATCTGGCCGAAAACGCTTCTCTCTGGGATGCAAACGATGTGACAGATCGTATCCTGCACTCCACTGACAAACTGGTCTGTTTCCCTCGTCTGTATTCGCCGGACGAGCGATACGGCGCTGGCGTTCGCCGTATCAGTTTGCTGGGACAAAATGTGTTGTACGAGGTGGACGACACCGCCCGACGAGTCACCGTTCTGGCTGTTGTCGGCCAGCGACAGAACCCGAAAACGATTCGCTGAATCCTGCTTTCAAATTCTGGAATTATCGGACAAAAAAGACAGCCTCACTGATGCGTAGAAAAGCGTACTGAAAAAGCAGGCACAACAACTGAAAGATGAGGTGTGACATGAGTTTTTTTGACGAGTTGAAGGCGTCACTGGAAGAAACCGTTGAAATCAAAAACGGCGTCCGGGAACCAGCCCGGATAACTCGTTACGAGATTGCAGACGTGAAGGCTATCAGGGCGCAACTGAACGTTTCTCAGAGTGAGATGGCGAATGTACTTGGAACAAGTATCGATACTATCAAGAGCTGGGAAGCCGGGCGACGTAACCCTACCGGACTGGCAGCAAAGGTACTGGCCACTATCCAGTCGAACCCGAAATTTTTTCGGGAACTGGCGGCGCACTGAGTTCACATGAAACTGGTAGGCCATCCATAGTCGGTGAGTGTCTCGTGCTATGATGAGGGAAGAACGCCGCCGCCGGACAACTGTAATGGCTGTATACAGGGGCTTAATGAGTGAAGGGGGGAATGATGAATACCCGTTACGAGACTGATTTTTACGGCTGGACGCAGGAACAAGCCAGGTTGCTACGTTCCGGCCAGTTGGCTGAGCTGGACACGCAGAACTTACTGGAGGAAATTGAGGCGATGGGAACAAGTGCGGAGAACGAACTGGAATCCCGTCTGGAAGTTCTTTTCATCCATCTGCTGAAGTGGAAATTCCAGTCAGAAAGGCAGGGGAGAAGCTGGAAACTTACTATCGAGGAACAACGGCGTAAAATTGAACGTCGTTTGAAAAAAAGTCCAAGTCTGAAACATAAACTACCTGATATTTTGGAAGATGCTTACGGTGATGCCGTTATTGGTGCTGAACGTGAAACAAATATTAGGCGTAATGTATTTCCTGATAATTGTCCGTGGACATTCGAACAATTAATGAATCCTGATTTTTATCCGGAGTAAAAAAAGCCTCAGAATTATGGACTGACCCCATAAAGTTGGACAGTTCATATTAAGCGGCTTTCAGGGCCTGGGTTCGGTATTCTACCGGACTCAGGCCTTTTAATTTCAGGCTGATCCGCTCGTTGTTATAATAATGGATATAGT
>NZ_NAEW01000034.1 GCF_002075345.1 Citrobacter braakii | reverse complement strand
GAGCGCCATCGTGTCCGGCAAGATAATGATTAACGACAGCTAATCTGGTTTCGAGAGAATATTTTGGCTTTGCCATAAAAAACTGCACCTTACTCAGTTGGGTGTCCAACTTTTGGGGTGCAGTCCAAAATCAGCGGCTTTTTTATGCTTACCTGAGAAAGAGCGTTAATTACTCTTCTTTCGCGCCACGCATTGCACGGCGACGATCGTTTTCAGTCAGGTGACGCTTACGGATACGGATAGAGGTTGGGGTAACTTCTACCAGTTCGTCGTCATCGATGAATTCCAGAGCCTGCTCCAGAGTCATCTTAACCGGCGGAACCAGAACCGTTGCTTCGTCAGTACCGGACGCACGCATGTTGGTCAGTTTCTTACCGGTCAGGCAGTTTACAGTCAGGTCGTTAGAGCGGCTGTGAATACCGATGATCTGGCCTTCGTAAACTTCAGCACCGTGACCCAGGAACAGCTTACCGCGGTCCTGCAGGCTGAACAGTGCGAACGCAACTGCTTTACCCTGGCCGTTGGAAATCAGTACGCCGTTCTGACGCTGACCCACATCACCCGCACGAACATCGTCGTAGTGGCTGAAGGTGGAGTACAGCAGACCGGTACCGGAAGTCATGGTCATGAATTCTGAACGGAAGCCGATCAGACCACGGCTTGGGATCACGTAGTCAAGACGTACGCGGCCTTTGCCATCTGGATTCATGTTTTTCAGGTCGCCTTTACGCTCACCCAGAGCCTGCATGACAGAACCCTGATGCTGCTCTTCTACGTCCAGCGTTACGTTTTCGAACGGCTCTTGTTTACGGCCGTCGATTTCGCGGAAGATTACTTTCGGACGGGAAACCGCCATTTCGAAACCTTCACGACGCATGTTCTCGATCAGAACAGACAGGTGCAGCTCACCACGACCGGATACACGGAACGCATCCGCATCTTCGGTTTCTTCGACGCGCAGCGCAACGTTGTGCACCAGCTCTTTGTTCAGGCGGTCAAGGATCTGACGAGAGGTAACATACTTACCTTCTTTACCACAGAACGGGGAGGTGTTTACGCAGAAGAACATGGTTACGGTCGGTTCATCAACGGACAGAGCTGGCAGCGCTTCGACGTTCTGCGGGTCGCAGATGGTGTCGGAGATGTTCAGTTCGCCCAGACCGGTGATCGCGATGATATCGCCCGCTTCGGCAATATCACTCTCGATACGTTCCAGACCCAGATGGGTCAGAACTTTACCAACTTTACCGTTACGGGTTTTGCCTTCGCTATCAATGATAGTGATCTGCTGGTTCGGTTTAACTTTACCGCGTTTGATACGGCCGATGCCGATTACGCCAACGTAGTTGTTGTAGTCCAGCTGAGAGATTTGCATCTGCAGCGGGCCATCAAGGTCTACGCTTGGAGCCGGAACACGATCAACGATGGTCTGATACAGCGGAGTCATGTCTTCAGCCATATCTTCGTGATCCAGACCTGCGATACCGTTCAGCGCGGAAGCGTAAACGATCGGGAAGTCCAGCTGCTCGTCGGTAGCGTCGAGGTTAACGAACAGGTCAAATACCTGATCAACAACCCAGTCAGGACGCGCGCCAGGGCGGTCAACTTTGTTGATAACAACAATTGGCTTCAGGCCATGGGCAAAGGCTTTTTTGGTCACGAAGCGCGTCTGCGGCATCGGACCATCCATTGCATCCACCACCAGCAGCACGGAGTCGACCATGGACATTACACGTTCAACTTCACCACCGAAGTCGGCGTGCCCTGGGGTATCAACGATGTTGATACGGTAGTCATTCCATTTGATAGCGGTGTTTTTAGCGAGGATGGTAATCCCACGCTCTTTCTCCAAATCGTTGGAGTCCATCACGCGCTCTTGGGTTTCAGCACGTGCATCGAACGTACCGGATTGTTGGAGCAGCTTGTCTACCAGGGTCGTTTTACCATGGTCTACGTGCGCGATGATGGCGATGTTACGCAAATTTTCGATCACAACTTTGCCTCAGGCATTTTAGAAATAGCGCGTTATTGTACACGGATTAATCGCAGTACAAAACAGGATCACAAACATCCTCCGCAAACAAGTATTGCAGAGTTTCTTTGTGATCACATTCACGGAGCGTTAAAAGGGGTAATCTGACATGCTTTGCACCAATATGGTGCTTAATGTTCACATTAAAGCACTATAATGGTGCAATACAACCTTCATGGTGCAGCCCCTTTGCACGATAGTGCGCATGATAACGCCTTTTAGGGGCAATTTAAAAGTTGGCACAGATTTCGCTTTATATTTTTTACGGCGACACGGCCAATTTTTTGCAGAATTGAAGACTTCGTTACCACGACGACCATGACCAATCCGGGAGAGTAAGTATGTCCGCTGAACACGTTTTGACGATGCTGAACGAACACGAAGTGAAGTTTGTTGATTTACGCTTCACTGATACCAAAGGTAAAGAACAGCACGTCACTATTCCTGCTCATCAGGTAAATGCCGAATTCTTTGAAGAAGGCAAAATGTTTGACGGCTCCTCAATCGGTGGCTGGAAAGGCATTAACGAATCAGACATGGTTCTGATGCCAGATGCGTCTACTGCACTTATCGACCCGTTCTATGAAGAGTCCACCCTGATCATCCGTTGCGATATCCTGGAACCAGGTACGCTGCAGGGCTACGACCGCGACCCGCGCTCCATCGCTAAACGCGCTGAAGAGTATCTGCGTTCTACCGGCATCGCAGACACCGTTCTGTTCGGGCCTGAGCCAGAGTTTTTCCTGTTTGACGACATCCGTTTCGGCGCGTCCATTTCCGGTTCCCACGTGGCTATCGATGACATCGAAGGCGCATGGAACTCCTCCACCAAATACGAAGGTGGTAACAAAGGTCACCGTCCTGGCGTGAAAGGCGGTTACTTCCCGGTTCCTCCGGTAGATTCTTCTCAGGACATCCGTTCTACCATGTGTCTGATCATGGAAGAAATGGGCCTGGTTGTTGAAGCGCATCACCACGAAGTGGCGACCGCAGGTCAGAACGAAATCGCGACCCGCTTTAACACCATGACCAAAAAAGCGGACGAAATTCAGATCTACAAATATGTGGTTCACAACGTCGCTCACCGTTTCGGTAAAACCGCGACCTTTATGCCAAAACCCATGTTTGGCGATAACGGTTCCGGTATGCACTGCCACATGTCCCTGTCCAAGAACGGCGTAAACCTGTTCTCTGGCGACAAATATGCGGGTCTGTCTGAGCAGGCGCTGTTCTACATTGGCGGCGTAATCAAACACGCTAAAGCGATCAACGCGCTGGCTAACCCAACCACCAACTCTTACAAGCGTCTGGTCCCAGGCTACGAAGCGCCGGTAATGCTGGCTTACTCTGCCCGTAACCGTTCTGCTTCTATCCGTATTCCGGTAGTGGCTTCTCCGAAAGCGCGTCGTATCGAAGTGCGTTTCCCGGACCCGGCTGCTAACCCGTACCTGTGCTTCGCAGCACTGCTGATGGCGGGTCTTGACGGTATTAAGAACAAGATCCACCCGGGCGAAGCCATGGACAAAAACCTGTACGACCTGCCGCCGGAAGAAGCGAAAGAGATCCCACAGGTTGCAGGTTCTTTGGAAGAAGCACTGAAAGAACTGGATCTGGACCGTGAGTTCCTGACTGCAGGCGGCGTGTTCACCAATGAAGCGATCGATGCGTACATTACGCTGCGTCGCGAAGAAGATGACCGCGTGCGTATGACTCCGCACCCGGTAGAGTTTGAGCTGTACTACAGCGTTTAATTAGTACCAATACTCCGTAGATTTCTTGTTGCGACCCACGCGGCTGTAGCAAGAAAAATATAGAGTCTTTAAGTTGCCGTGGAACTTTTAGCCCATCCCAGGATGGGCTTTTTTCTCCACTAACAACCTGCTTCCTCGCGCTTTTTTGATGTAAAAAGCTATAATGCACTAAATTGGTGCAACACTTTTCAGGAGACTGCTGAATGGCAACCGGCACGCTGCCCGATGCTGGGCAGATCCTCAATTCTTTAATCAACAGCATCTTACTCGTCGACGATGAGCTGGCGGTACATTACGCCAACCCGGCGGCACAACAGCTGCTCGCCCAAAGCTCCCGCAAACTGTTTGGTACCCCACTTCCGGATCTGTTGAGTTATTTCTCCTTAAACATCGGGCTGATGCGAGAGAGCCTGGAAGCAGGCCAGGGCTTTACGGATAACGAAGTGACGCTGGTGATAGATAGCCACTCACACATCCTCTCTGTGACCGCTCAGAGGCTGCCTGATGGCCTTATCCTGCTGGAGATGGCGCCAATGGATAACCAGCGCCGTCTGAGCCAGGAACAGCTCCAGCACGCCCAGCAGATTGCTGCCCGCGATCTGGTGCGCGGCCTGGCGCACGAAATTAAAAACCCGCTGGGTGGATTACGCGGCGCGGCGCAACTGCTCAGTAAAGCGCTTCCGGACCCGGCGCTGACCGAATATACCAAAGTCATTATTGAGCAGGCCGACCGCCTGCGTAATCTGGTCGACCGTCTGCTGGGACCACAACAGCCGGGAATGCACGTCACAGAAAGTATCCACAAAGTGGCGGAGCGCGTGGTGGCGCTGGTCTCGATGGAGCTGCCGGAAAACGTCACGCTGATTCGTGATTACGACCCAAGTCTGCCTGAATTACTGCACGACCCGGACCAGATCGAGCAGGTTTTGCTGAACATCGTGCGCAATGCTTTGCAGGCGCTGGGACCGGAAGGCGGCGAGATTATTCTGCGTACCCGCACCGCGTTTCAGCTCACGCTGCACGGTATGCGTTATCGTCTGGCGGCGCGGATTGATGTTGAGGATAACGGCCCGGGAATTCCCTCGCATTTGCAGGACACGCTGTTCTACCCAATGGTCAGCGGTCGCGAAGGCGGTACCGGCCTTGGATTATCCATCGCCCGTAATTTGATTGATCAACATTCCGGCAAAATTGAATTTACCAGTTGGCCGGGTCATACCGAGTTCTCGGTTTACCTGCCTATCAGGAAATAAAGGTGACGTTTATGCAACGAGGAATAGTCTGGGTAGTTGATGACGATAGTTCCATCCGTTGGGTGCTTGAACGTGCGCTCGCAGGGGCAGGACTAAGCTGCACTACATTTAAGAGTGGTAAAGAGGTACTGGACGCGCTGGCCAGCAAAACGCCGGACGTACTGCTGTCGGATATCCGCATGCCGGGCATGGACGGCCTGACGCTGTTAAAACAGATCAAACAGCGGCATCCGATGCTTCCGGTCATCATAATGACCGCACACTCCGATCTGGATGCTGCCGTCAGCGCCTACCAGCAAGGGGCGTTTGATTATCTGCCCAAACCTTTTGATATTGATGAAGCCGTGGCGCTGGTCGAACGCGCCATCAGCCATTATCAGGAACAGCAGCAGCCGCGTAATATTCAAATCAACGGCCCAACAACCGACATCATCGGCGAAGCACCGGCAATGCAAGACGTCTTTCGCATTATTGGTCGCCTGTCCCGTTCTTCAATCAGCGTATTGATTAACGGAGAGTCCGGGACCGGTAAAGAGCTGGTCGCCCATGCGTTGCACCGTCATAGCCCGCGCGTCAAAGCACCGTTTATCGCGCTGAACATGGCTGCTATTCCGAAAGATTTGATCGAGTCTGAGCTGTTTGGCCATGAAAAAGGGGCGTTTACCGGGGCGAATACGATTCGTCAGGGGCGCTTTGAACAGGCAGACGGCGGCACGCTGTTCCTCGATGAAATTGGCGATATGCCGCTGGACGTGCAGACGCGTTTATTGCGCGTATTAGCCGATGGACAGTTTTACCGCGTTGGCGGTTATGCGCCTGTGAAGGTGGACGTACGTATTATCGCCGCCACGCACCAGAACCTGGAACTGCGGGTGCAGGAAGGCAAATTCCGTGAGGACTTATTCCATCGCCTGAACGTCATCCGGGTACATCTGCCGCCACTGCGCGAACGTCGGGAAGATATCCCACGCCTGGCGCGTCATTTCCTGCAGGAGGCCGCCCGCGAACTGGGAGTAGAAGCCAAGCAATTACACACTGAAACCGAGGCGGCGCTCACCCGTCTGTCATGGCCGGGAAACGTGCGTCAGCTTGAGAATACCTGTCGCTGGTTAACCGTAATGGCCGCCGGACAGGAAGTACTCATTCAGGATTTACCGACCGAACTGTTTGAAACCACCGTGCCTGACGCACCGTCCCATATGCAGCCAGACAGCTGGGCAACCCTGTTGGCACAGTGGGCGGATCGGGCATTACGTTCCGGTCATCAAAACCTGCTTTCAGAGGCTCAACCGGAGATGGAGCGCACGCTGCTGACTACCGCGCTACGTCATACCCAGGGGCATAAACAGGAAGCGGCACGGCTGCTCGGTTGGGGCCGTAATACCTTGACGCGAAAGTTAAAAGAACTCGGAATGGAGTGACGATCGGTCACTGTGTAAAGATTGATAATTGAGCGCAAATTGCTGCTATTTTGCGCTTTACTGTTCCGATGAGTTAAGTATGATCGTGCCCGGCAAACGGGGGGAAGTCATCATGCTGGAATCAATGATAAATCTGCTATCGAGCGGTGCGGTTGAAAGCCATACGCCACAAACTGCGGTTGCCGCCGTGCTGTGTGCGGCGCTGGTTGGGCTGTTCAGCTAGCGGGTTTGTCGGGTGGCGCTTCGCTTACCCGACCTACGTATTGAGATTTCGTAGGCCCGGTAAGCGAAGCGCCACCGGGCAACCCGGCTAAATAACGCGCGAGAACTGCTGCAAACGCGCTTTCTGGCGCAGATATGCATCGAAGCACATGCAAATATTACGAATCAGCAGACGCCCCTTCGACGTAACCTGAATCCCCTTCTCATCCACATCCACCAGCCCATCTTTCGCCAGCGGCGCCAGCAGTTTCAGGTCTTCGGCAAAATAGTCAGCGAAGTTCAGACCCCATTGCTGTTCCACGGCGGCATAGTCGAGGCGGAAATTGCAGATCAGGAGCTTAATAACATCCCGACGAATGCAGTCGTCGCGGGTCAGGGCAATTCCGCGCCACAGCGCATTCCCCTGCTCGTCTACCTGCTGGTAATAGTGCTTCAACTCTTTCTGATTCTGCGCGTAGTTGTCGCCAATCATACTGATGGCCGATACGCCCATCCCCAGCAGATCGGTGTCCCCCTGGGTGGTATAACCCTGGAAATTGCGATGCAAAACGCCCTCGCGTTGAGCAATGGCCAGTTCGTCATCCGGGCGGGCAAAGTGATCCATGCCAATGAACTGATAGCCAGTTTCGGTCAGTGAAGAGATGGTCTCCTGCAGGATATCCAGCTTCTGCTGCGCGCTGGGCAGGTCGGCATCTTTAATCTTGCGCTGGGCAGCAAACAGCGTCGGCAGGTGCGCGTAGTTAAAGACGCTCAGACGGTCTGGATTCAGCTCAGCCACGCGTTTCAGGGTAAAGGCGAAGCTCTCTGGCGTCTGTTTTGGCAGGCCATAAATCAGATCGATATTCGTTGAGGTAAAGCCAATCTCCCGCGCATGATTCAGCAGCGCAAAGATAAACTCCTCATCCTGCTCACGGTTCACCAGGCGCTGAACTTCTTTGTTGAAGTCCTGCACTCCCATGCTCAAACGGTTAAAACCTTCAGCGCGTAAATGATCAAGGACATCCAGCTCGATTTCACGCGGATCCACTTCGATCGAGATTTCGGCGTCGTCGTTAAAGTTGAAATTGCCACGCAGCAGTGACATCAAACGGCTGATTTGCGCTTTATTCAGGTACGTTGGCGTGCCGCCGCCCCAGTGCAGCTGGCTGACATGGCGTCCGGCGAACAGCGGTGCGCGATGGATAATTTCTTGTTCCAGGGCATCGAGATATTGATCTGCTTTATGCTGCTGGCGAGTC
Organism: Citrobacter braakii; assembly: GCF_002075345.1. Lineage (GTDB taxonomy): Bacteria > Pseudomonadota > Gammaproteobacteria > Enterobacterales > Enterobacteriaceae > Citrobacter > Citrobacter braakii. The sequence continues at coordinate 9,929 of NZ_NAEW01000034.1, read as the reverse complement.
ACAATCTTGTTGCAGCCACAGAAGTAGCACAGTTTGTGGCAGAACGGGATGTGAACGTACAGCGAGAGCGGACGCTCAGGATAACGCGCCACGGCCTTTAGAAATGCTTCTGTGCCGTAGTCTTCAGAAAACTCCAGCGCGGTCGGGTACGAGGTATATCGTGGCCCGGAATAGTTATATTTCTGGATCAGGGCCAGGTCCCAGTCTATTAACTGCTCTGACATGCTCACTCCTTCCGATGGCGTCTCTGGCGGGTACGGCGTACCGGCTTAACCCCAGTGCGGGTGATAAGCCGGTTGCGCAGCCACTTCTGTCGCCGCGACAACCGCTGTAGTTTAACGAATAACCACACCAGATAACATATAACCGGAAGGGTTATAAGCAGGACGGGAAGACCCACGGTGTAAAACCGTTAGTTGCCGCCTTTCAGCAGACGCATCATGTCTTCCTGCTTTTCTTCCTCTTCCTCTTCTTCCTCGTCATCGTAAGAAAGACCCAGCTTTTGCATCAGCTCATCGATGCGGTCCAGCTTGGCATCAACCCAGGTCTGATCTTCCGCACTCAGGGTTTCTCCTGCTTCAAGACGCTCCAGCAGCGCATCCAGGCGCTCATCCGTTTCCAGTAAATCCAACTCAGCCTGTGGTGAAAGCATAGGTTTCTCACTCTTCGGTTTGTGCTGTTTGGTGACTTTTTCGGTCACGCCCAATGGAATGGGGTTTTTGCTGCCAATACGAGGATCTTTTTGCTTATTTTGGTTTCCGCCACCAGATGCGCCTTCGCTACCGGACGCACGGCTACCCGCCGCATGACCACGGTGTTTTTTCTGGCGCTTACGGTCGCGAGCTTCCTGATTAATTTCTTCGCGTGTTTTACGACGCGCTTTTGCAGGACCTTTACCGCGTGGTGTAGAAGTTGGTTTCATCATGATTCGTCTTTGGCTGTTTTATTCAGTATATAATTGCGCCGGAATCTAGCAGAAATAAAGAAAAAAGGCGACAGAGTAATCTGTCGCCTTTTTTCCTGACTCTCAACCCTTACGGGCTCTACAATCCTTGTTGGCTATCAACACACCCTGTTTTTCCCTTAGCCTGAAACATTCCGTGTTGTTTCCATTTCCTTTTACTAACGTCTCCAGACGTTTGTCTCCCTGACAATCCTGTGTCTTCGCCTCCTGGCGCTCCTGACCCTCATCCTGAGTCGACTATCCTGTCAGCTTCCTCGCTATGGGCGCTACTTTACCGCTTTGGTTTAAACGTACAAGTAACCTGGGTAACAATTTCGGACTTTAAGAATAGTGCCCTATCTTAACTATATGATTTATTTTAGTTACGTCATTTTTTACTCTGTCATCTCGTATAGAAACTATCGGCAATGTCTCACAAAGTGCGAGGTTTTTACTTACATAGCCTACGCGTCGAAAAACCAGCCTTTTGCTGGGGTTCAGGTATAATCGCTGCAAAGCCCTGATTGATGGAGAGGACTGCTTTGACTAACTTGAATTATCAACAGACGCACTTTGTAATGAGTGCGCCTGATATTCGCCACTTACCTTCCGATACCGGTATCGAAGTGGCTTTTGCTGGCCGTTCCAACGCAGGCAAATCCAGTGCGCTAAATACCCTGACGAATCAAAAGAGTCTGGCGCGTACATCTAAAACGCCGGGTCGTACTCAGCTCATCAACTTGTTTGAAGTCGTTGACGGCAAACGCCTGGTCGATTTGCCAGGATACGGTTATGCCGAAGTTCCGGAAGAGATGAAGCGCAAATGGCAGCGCGCGCTGGCTGAATATCTGGAAAAACGTCAGAGCCTGCAAGGTCTGGTGGTATTGATGGATATTCGTCACCCGCTAAAAGACCTCGACCAGCAGATGATCCTTTGGGCGGTTGAGAGCAACGTTCAGGTTCTGGTACTGCTGACTAAAGCAGACAAGCTGGCCAGCGGTGCGCGCAAAGCCCAGTTGAATATGGTACGTGAAGCCGTACTGGCATTTAACGGTGATGTACAGGTAGAAGCATTTTCATCACTGAAAAAACTGGGCGTGGACAAACTTCGGCAGAAGCTGGATAGCTGGTTTAGTGAACTGGCGCCGATTGAAGAGATGCAGGACGGGGAATAACCCACCGATATGCCGGATAGCGCCGCTGCGCGTCTTATCCGGCCTACAGCCTGTACGAAACTTTTCTTTCGCACAATAAAAAACGCCCCAGTCATTACTGACTGGGGCGGCTAAAATATTCAGCCAAATCCGATTACGTGAAGTAAAAGGTCTGAAAGATAGAACATCTTACCTCTGTACCCTACGTGAATAACTTTACTCTTTTTTAAGCAGCTCAGAAAGCACTTTTTGTAATTTTTTTTCATTCCTTACATAGGGAATTCTAATGGACATCACAAAAAGTTCTATCTTATGTTGCTTAGTTACGAAAAAGGGGCGTTATTCAGTAAACCCTTAGTGCGCCTGATCCCAGTTTTCGCCACTACCGACTTCCACCAGCAACGGCACATCAATCTGGGTCTCGTTTTCCATCAGTTGATGGATCTTTTTAGAGACGCTTTCGAGGTCATCTTTATGCACTTCAAACACCAGTTCATCGTGTACCTGCATGATCATGCGCACACGTGGTTGCTCGGTTTGCAGCCATCCGTCCACCGCAATCATGGCTCGTTTGATAATGTCTGCGGCAGTACCCTGCATCGGGGCGTTAATTGCCGCGCGCTCTGCACCAGCGCGACGAGCGCCATTACTGGATTTAATATCCGGTAAATAGAGACGACGCCCTTCCAGCGTTTCGACATAACCTTGCTCTTTTGCCTGTGCACGGGTGCGTTCCATATATTCCAGCACGCCAGGGTAGCGTTCGAAGTAGAGGTCCATGTACTTCTGTGCTTCTTTACGCGGAATATTCAACTGGCGCGCCAAACCAAAGGCACTCATCCCGTAGATCAGACCGAAGTTGATGGCTTTCGCGCTGCGGCGTTGTTCACCAGTCACGGAATCCAGCGGTAAGCCGAAGACTTCCGCCGCCGTTGCGCGGTGAATATCTTTCCCTTCGGCAAACGCGGTAAGCAGACCTTTATCACGCGAGAGATGCGCCATGATACGCAGTTCAATCTGTGAGTAGTCGGCGGAGACAATCACGTAGTCTTCTGGCGCAATAAACGCCTGACGAATACGACGACCTTCGTCATTACGTACCGGGATGTTCTGCAGGTTTGGATCCGTGGATGATAAGCGCCCGGTAGCAGTCACCGCCTGGTGATAGGAGGTGTGAACGCGCCCGGTTTTCTTGTTAATCATCAACGGAAGCTTATCCGTATAGGTCGACTTCAGTTTTGCTAAGCCGCGATATTCCAGGATCACTTTCGGCAATGGGTAATCGAGCGCGAGCTCTTCCAGTACCTCTTCCGACGTTGATGGCGCGCCGCCAGGGGTTTTCTTCAGCGGCTTAATACCCTGCTTTTCAAACAGGATAGTTTGCAGTTGCTTGGTGGAAGAGAGGTTAAACGCTTCTCCGGCGATCTCGTGCGCTTTTTGCTCCAGCTCGTTCAAACGCAGCGTCAGCTCTTCTGAATGTTTGTGCAGAACAGCCGGATCGATTTTCACACCGTTGCGCTCAACGCGAGACAAAACAGGAACCAGCGGCATATCGATATTTTCAAAGACGTTCAGCGGTCCTTTATGCTGCTGCAATTCTGGCCACATTTTGAGATGGAGCTGTAGCGTAACGTCAGCGTCTTCCGCAGCATAACGTCCGGCTTCTTCCAGCGCTATCTGGTTAAAGGTCAGCTGGTTTTTGCCCTTTCCGGCGATCTCTTCAAAGGTGATGGTTTTATGTTTCAGCCAGCGGTCCGACAGGCTGTCCATATCGTGTCGGCCAGCGACGCTGTTAAGAATGTAGGATTCGAGCATGGTGTCAAAGGTGATACCACGCAGTTCGATGCCATAGTTCGCCAGGATACCGCGATCATACTTCAGGTTTTGCCCGACTTTATGCGCGTTCTCATCTTCCAGCAGCGGCTTCAGCAATGCCAGCGCGCGGTCGCGAGCGATCTGATCGGGGGCGTCCAGGTAATCGTGGGCAACAGGAACATATGCAGCCACACCCGGTTCAATGGCAAAAGACAGGCCAACCAGATTCGCGGAGATGTTGTCCAGGCTGTCAGTTTCAGTATCGAAGGCAAAGACAGGCGCTTTTTTCAGCTTCGCAATCCACTCTTCCAGCGTCGCTTCATCCAGAATTGTCACATAGTTATCATACGAGAGAACCGTGGCCGGCCCCTCAGGCGTTTCATCGACGGCGATAGTTTCCTGTGGTTTTGCCGCCGGCTTCGTTCCTTTCGCCTGTAGCCATTTACCCGCTTCAACGTCAGTAACCCAACGCTTGAATTCATACTGTTTAAATAGGTCAAGTAGTTCATCCGCTGCCGGCTGACGTACTTCCAACTGCTCGCAGGTCAACTCCAGTTCAACATCCGTTTTGATGGTAGCTAATTGATAAGAGAGGTACGCTACCTCTTTATTCTGCTCAAGTTTGCTCGCCATAGTTTTCGCACCACGGAAAGTCAGCCCCGCGATTTTGTCTGATTCAGCATAGAGGGTATCCAGCCCCCCCAGCCCCTGCAGCAGAGCCTGCGCGGTTTTTTCACCTACGCCTGGAACGCCAGGGATGTTATCTGAGGAATCCCCCATCAGCGCCAGGAAATCGATGATCAGTTCTGGTGGAACACCATATTTATTCACCACTTCATCCGGGCCGAGGATCGTATTGGTCATGGTGTTGATCAGGGTGATATTCGGCGTCACCAACTGAGCCATATCTTTATCACCGGTACTAATCAACACCGGACGACCCACCTTCTCTGCTTCCCGCGCCAGCGTACCAATGACATCGTCTGCTTCCACGCCCGAAACGGCCAGCAGTGGCAACCCCATCGCTTTTACCATCGCATGCAGAGGCTCAATCTGCGCACGCAGATCGTCCGGCATGGGTGGGCGGTGTGACTTGTAGTGTTCGAATAACTCATCACGGAAGGTTTTACCCTTAGCGTCGAATACCACCGCAGCATGGGTCGGCTGATATTGCAGAATCAAGCTACGCAGCATGTTGAGGACACCATACATCGCGCCAGTAGGTTCTCCTGCACTGTTAGTCAGCGGCGGGAACGCATGGTATGCGCGATACAGGTAAGAGGAGCCATCTACAAGGATAAGTGGGTTTTCTGGGATCTGAACCATAATGTCCGTGCCTGTTTATCAGATTATGGGTAAAGGATGCCACAGACAGGATGAAAACATGAGTTTTTCGCCGCATTTGTCGAAAAACTTTTGTAGATCTTCTGCTTTGATCGCAAAGAAGACTGTGGATAACTTTGTGAATAAATAATTTTCAGCTCTTTAAATATAGCAATAAAATTAACACATCATTTATTTTATACATATATTTCATAAGCTTAAATAAATGCGTAGTATTTTATTCCATTTATACAGCTTATATCCTGATGTGGATAGATATTCCCTTTTTTTCTATTCAGGGAAGATCCATCATTTGGTTCGTTTTCTGATAAAATCAGCCCCTTGCGCCTCTTTAGCGCACTATCTATGGCTAACCTTTTGAATAATTTAATTATGACGAGAATACTCGCTGCGATAACGCTGTTGCTGAGTATCGTATTGACCATATTGGTCACGATTTTTTGTTCTGTGCCGATCATCCTTGCCGGAGTTGTAAAACTCCTTTTGCCCGTTCCCGTTGTCTGGCGCAAGGTTTCTGTCTTCTGTAATTTCATGATGTACTGCTGGTGTGAAGGTCTGGCGCTACTGCTACACCTCAATCCGCGACTGAAGTGGGATGTCGAGGGACTGGAAGGTCTTAGCAAGAAAAACTGGTATCTGCTCATTTGTAACCATTACAGCTGGGCTGACATCGTTGTGCTTTGCGTTCTGTTCCGTAAGCACATCCCAATGAATAAATATTTCCTCAAGCAACAACTGGCCTGGGTGCCCTTTATTGGCTTGGCCTGCTGGGCGCTGGATATGCCGTTTATGAAACGCTATTCGCGAGGCTACCTGCTCCGTCATCCAGAACGGCGCGGTAAAGATGTCGAAACAACGCGTCGTTCCTGCGAGAAGTTTCGCGTACACCCGACAACTATTGTGAATTTTGTCGAAGGTTCACGCTTTACCAAAGAGAAATGTGAGCAAACCCGCTCTCCTTATCAAAACTTGCTCCCTCCAAAGGCGGCCGGTATTGCGATGGCATTGAACGTACTGGGGTCGCAGTTCGATAAAATGTTGAACGTCACGTTGTGCTATCCGGAAAACAGCAGCCGACCGTTCTACGATATGCTGAGCGGTAAGCTAACGCGTATTGTCGTGCGGGTAAATCTGGAGCCAATTCATGAAGAGTTGCACGGTGATTACGTGAACGATAAGGGATTCAAGCGTCGGTTTCAGCTATGGCTTAATACGCTGTGGAGTGAGAAAGACGCGCAGCTCGACGCGATTAAAGCCTCATATGAAAAAGCCGGTCAGCACAAGTGACCGGCTTTTGCTTTTACTTCTGACCAACCAGATACTTCACGGTATCCGCATACTGTTGTACAAAGATATCCATGCTGCTGGTATCCATGCCCTGCGGATTTACCTGATATTTGCCATTCACGAACATTGCCGGAACGCCCTGCAGCTGTAAATCAGCCGCCGCTTTTTCCTGCTGCGCCACGAGTGATTTCACCACGAAGCTGTTCCATGCCGCATCATAGTCTTCACCTTTAATACCCGCGTCGACAAACACTTTACGGATATCAGCTACAGACTGAACGGTCTGGGTTTTCTGAACACCTTCAAACAACGGAACGGTTACTTGATCTTCAACGCCCAGCGCCATAGCAACGGCCCAAGCTTGCGTCAGATCTTTGCCCAAAGGCCCCAGAAACTCGACGTGGTACTTGGTCATCTTGGTGCCTTCAGGCAGTTTTTTCTTCACGTTATCAGAGACGTGAAGAACTTCTTCAAACTGATAGCAGTGCGGGCAGTAGAAGGAGAAGAACTCCAACACTTGCGGTTCACCCGCAACAGGCTTTTCCAGAGTGATGTATTGTTTGCCATCCTGGAACTGCGCTGCAGATGCGCTAAAAGCTAAAACCATACCAGCCAGCGCCAGCCATAATTTTTTCATGTTCAAATTTCTCCGATTAATACATTGGCGTTAATTGTAAGGGGGGCTCTTGCAGAATTTTTGCCTGCTCAATAAAGGTCGCGGTCTGACGATGCCAGTAATCTTCCCCGGTTAACCACGGGAAGTTTTTTGGAAACGCAGGGTCAGCCCAACGTCGAATTAGCCAGGCAAGATAATAAACTAAACGCATAGCGCGTAAAGGTTCTATCAGTCCGATTTCAGAGGTGTCGAACTCACTAAACTCTTCATAAGCCTCGATAATGGTTTCAAGCTGCATGCGTTGTTCAGCTTTATCGCCATTGAGGAGCATCCATAAATCCTGAACAGCCGGGCCATTGCGGGCATCATCTAAATCGACAAACATCGGACCATCGCGCCACAGAATATTACCGGCATGACAATCACCGTGCAGACGTAACGTGGTAAAACGTGCATGCCAGCGTTCGGTAACGACCGCGATAAGCGCATCCGTTGCCTTCAGGAAAGCCGCTTTTTGCCCTGATGGGATCAACTGTGCGTGTTCAAAAAGCTTACGCGGCTCAGTCAGGTATTCTTCAAGGCCAATCGTCGGGCGAAAGGCAAAAGTACGCTTGCATCCGGTCTGATGCATACGCCCCAGATAGCGCCCCACCGCCTCCATCTGATCGATATTGTCGGCCTCAAACTGCCGCCCGCCGACGCTGGGGAAGATCGCATAATGGAAACCCTGATGGCTTAACAGCGTTTGGCCGCTTAGTACCAGCGGTGCAGCTACCGGGACTTCATCGCTTACCAGTTCCAGAGCAAACTGGTGCTCTTCCTGGATCTGCTCGACAGACCAACGTTCAGGGCGATAAAACTTAACGACAAAGCGTCGACGGTCTTCGTCCTGGAATTGATAGACACGGTTTTCATAGCTGTTAAGCGGGGTAAGCCCGGAGTCCACCCGGATCCCCTGCTCAAACAGTGCATCCATGATGGTATCCGGGTGTAGCGTCTGGAAATTAAAAGCGTTGTCGTTCATCCCATCATCCGGAAAATACTACGAATGATTCAGGATATCATTTCGCAGCGCTTTCGGTGGTGGCGATTACAAGCTTTTACTCTTTAATTACGCCACGTGCGCGGAGTAGTGCGGTTTTAAAATCTTCCTCATAATCTTTCTGAATACCTGGGATGACGGCGTCTTTCGCCGAGTCACGCATTTTCAGGTGATAGATCAGAATGTCATCAGTTAAATCCGCCAGTTCGCCGTCAAAACCTGACTCTTGCGCCAGTTTCTGTAAAAATTGCATCAGGTTAAGATCGGGTTCCTTCTGCCAGGCCGGCTGGAGGAGTTCAATAACTTCATTCAGACGTTTACATTTCATGGTTGTGCTCCTTAGGCTCAATACAGATACGTTAGCAGGGTCAATCCCACATTAAAAGAGGCGATATCAGTGATTCTGGATAGTGCAATAACAGGGGTTGTGCTGGCAGGCGGTAAGGCCAGACGGATGGGCGGAACCGATAAAGGTCTGCTTGAGCTGGACGGTAAACCTCTTTGGCGGCACGTAGCCGATACCCTCGCTTTACAGGTCGAAACCGTGGTGGTTAATGCCAATCGCCACCGGGATATTTACCAACAAAGCGGCCTGAAAGTTATCCCTGATTCATTGGCCGATTTCCCTGGCCCACTGGCCGGGATGCTATCGGTATTCCTGCAGCAAGCGGGGGAGTGGTTTCTGTTCTGCCCGTGCGATATGCCCTATATTCCTCACGATCTGGTCAAACGTTTGAAGGAGCAGCGCAAAGCTGCACCGGTTGTCTGGGTGCATGATGGCGAAAGAGATCATCCGACCATTGCGCTAATGCACCGCACCATGCAACCCTTGCTACAGGATTATCTTCAGTCCGGTGAAAGACGCGTCATGGTCTTTATGCGCCAGGCTGGCGGTCATGCTGTCGATTTCAGCGATCATAAAGATGCGTTCGTGAACGTGAACACCCCTGAAGAACTTGCAAAATGGCAGGACAAATCATGATCCCATTACTCGCTATAGCAGCATGGAGCGGAACGGGAAAAACTACGCTGCTTAAAAAATTGATCCCGGTGCTACGTGCCAGAGGCATTCGTCCCGGATTGATTAAGCATACTCATCACAAGATGGATGTTGATAAGCCCGGCAAAGATAGCTATGAGCTACGCAAAGCCGGTGCAGCACAAACCCTGGTCGCCAGCCAGCAGCGCTGGGCATTAATGGTAGAAACCCCGGAAGAGCCTGAACTGGATTTAGCGTACTTGGTAAGCAGGATGGATGCTTCTACACTGGATATGGTGTTGGTTGAGGGCTTTAAGCATGAACCTGTTGCTAAGATCGTTCTTTTTCGCGACGGTTGCGGGCACAGTCCAGAGGACCTGGCGTTAGACAACTATGTTATCGCGGTTGCCAGTGATATTCCGCTTGCGGTGGATGTTCCATTGTTAGATATCAACGATATACAGCAAGTTGCCGATTTTGTTACGCAATGGATAAGAAGATAGCTGCTGTGTCGTGATACGCCTTTGTAGGCCGGATAAGGCGGGAGGTCACCTCCGGCAGTTCTCACTCCCTGCAGACGCAAAAAAGCCCATCCGGCAGGATGGGCTTCTTCACTTATTTAATGCCTGGCAGTTCCCTACTCTCGCATGGGGAGACCCCACACTACCATCGGCGCTACGGCGTTTCACTTCTGAGTTCGGCATGGGGTCAGGTGGGACCACCGCGCTACAGCCGCCAGGCAAATTCTG
>NZ_NAEW01000033.1 GCF_002075345.1 Citrobacter braakii | reverse complement strand
GTACAAACGCCGGCATCTGGAGTACCAGTTAGAATATGCGCAGGCATACAATAACATTCACCGGATGGCCGGGCTGCAAAGAGCTCTCCGTCATATTGATGAATACTGTACTGATGGCAGACTGCCGAAGCAAAAAGACAGAAAAGTCGCCAACAAACAGCGAAAGGTGACAACCCGCCAGTATGAGCTGGAGCAGGCCCGGATATCCGGGAAAAGTGAAAAAATCGCTGACAGGCAGGCGAAACTTGCTGAGGCCCGGGAAGAACTGGCGCAGGCACGTGCTGAATTGAATCACTAATACCACTATTACATCTTCAAAAGCAGGAATATTATGGATATAAAACAATGGTTAAACTTCGACAGGATGGTTACCCCCGGAATAATTAAGTATGTTTACTGGCTCTCTCTGTTCTTCACCATTGCCGGTGGAATACTGGGGATGCTGATGAGCCCACTCACGAGTCCGATCACCCTTGTTATTCTTATTCTGAGCATTATCGCGCTGCGTATATCATGCGAAATGATTATTCTGATATTTAACATTTACCAACAACTAAAAAAAATTGCAGACAATGTCCCCATTGAAAGTACAGAAAAAACCGATATGCACAATTAAGAAATATCCCGTCAGGCAGCATACTGCCCGTTTCCTCCAGTTCCCTGCGGGTCAGCGCCAGTATCAGTGACGTCCGGCGGGTACTCTGTTGTGGCGTTCCTGCCGACAGATCGTAACGCAGGGTATACAGTCTGCCCCGGGGATTAAAGAAATCAATCAGCAGTACCGGATGGTCGTTAACCCTGGCGGTCCGGTAATTCAGCGTGATACAGGCTCCGCCCATTCTGGTACGCAGCACAGCGACTTCTTCCTTCACCCGTTCCGCATACTGTTCTGTATCCGCAGGCAACATCACTTTTTCACATCTGAGCTCGCTATTCTATCCAGTGCCGGGCAATGGGGCCGCATCCCAACGCACGGGCGACTTTATCAATGTGACGCAGGTCATTCGCTGACAATATCAGTGTTCCCGCACGCTTTGGTGGAATCTTCTGCTGACACCATGCCATTTGTTGCACTATCCGCTCAGCGCTTCTCGCATCCTCGGTTATTCTGAGAACATAGCGCCAGCGACAGACAGCCCTTCGCCACAGTTTCCTGTGCTCCAGCTCCCGGGCTATTGTATCATCGGGTAACGTTGGGTTTTTACGCCTTTCTTCCGGCATATCCCCCTCCTTTTACCACCGGAGCATCTCAGCCACTGGAAGAGTTGTCCAGCGCTACCAGTCTTATAAAAAACACTGTAAACGATCGTTTTCACCGATCGATGATAAAAAAATGATCGCTTCTGACTATTTTACATTTCCTTTAATCTGCGGGAACATGAAAGTAGTTTATTTTTCGGCTGTTTTAAATTTTTTCAGGAGTAACCGATATGAATAAAAACACAGTTAAACGTTCCTGTACTGCGGGCTTTCCTGACTTTTTACCTCGCCAGAAAGACCCAAAAAACCAGGCGCAGCAGAAAGAAAATATGTGGCCTGAAATTAATCCATGGAACGTTTTATTTTCTGTTCTTGGTGTATGTGGAACAGCTATAACTGAAACTTTATCAAATAAAAAAATAATGATTACGATGTTGTATATAATTATGACACTAAACAATATGAGCTTAAATATGAATCACACAACTCATACTATGACTGAACTGCCGTTCTGGCAGTTCAGCATTTCTTATTTTTTCATTAAACTCTTCCCTTTTGTTACCACAGCTTTTGCTGCTGCTCCAGCCGCTTTAGGTCCCGCTTCAGCGGCGCTTTGAGATAATCCGCCCGCCCTATTTATTCCCTGCGAAACCAGATCGCCAATCCTGACCCCCGTCCAACCCATCATCGCAAACCATCCCAGAGGGAAAGCCGCATACATAGTCCCCAGAACAATATTCATGATCCAGCCATCATTCACCGACTTCGTAAAATCCGTTATGCTGTCATAAGTCATCATCAGCACCTTGTCGTCAAGCCACCCTGCCACCTCCCACCAGAATGAGATAAATATCAGCGCAAACTGCGCAAAAGTGATGGTCACAATCGTCTTCGGTTCATACGCACTGAACATCAGTACCACCGGGATACCCACAATCACCAGCATTTCCAGCAGAGCTTGGACTATCGGCAGGGCCAGTTTCAGCGCATCAAACCCCGGCTGCGTATCCAGCTGTTTCAGCCCCAGTCCAATTGTCGTTCCCGCACGGGTTAACACGCCCACGCCACCGACAGGGTTATCATTACTGCCCAGAATATAGGAGTCATTCCCCACCGAACGGCGGACGTTCTGCGGACTGACCAGCCAGCGCAGCGCCGTTTCCTCCCAGTCCTTCCCCACCTGCCGGCGTAAGTCGTTAGTGACTTTCGGTAACATGCTGGCCAGTACCCGGTCCTTCAGCCCTTTTTTCGCATCCAGCCACCACTGTTTACAGGTCGGATATCCTCCGTCGCCCGTGTTTGCATACCCCGCATCCCGCTTCTCATTCCACGGCCACGCCTTCTTCGGCTGTTTCGATGTGTAGGTGTCGTAATACCCTTCCGTGTTCAGGAAATAATCACTGCCAATCCAGCCCACTGAGTTAATGGTTTTGTCTGTCAGGGACGGATTGCTGTTTTTCAGCCTGTAATACGCCCGCGCATAGCAACTGTTGGCGAACTCCTGCAACTCCTGCGCCAGTATCGGGTCGCTCAACTGGCTCTGCTGGACCTCAAAACGCAACTGACGGATTTGCCCTCCGCAGGGAATGGACGCCGTCATCGCCTGCGTCACCCCTTTCGACAGCTTGTGAACCAGATACCACCAGACGGAAATATTCGCCGTCATGCCCCCCAGGTCATTTACCAGCGGGCTGTAGCCCGAATCCTTCGGGCTGGCCACCGACACATGGCACTGTTTTGCCCGGCTGCTGTCAAACTTCATCGCGCTGATATCAACAGGAACAACCGGCAGGACACAGAACAGAATAACCAGGTACGGTACATACAACGCATGCTCCAGGCGGGGCTGCAGCAGCAGCCCCTTGTTCCCTTCATCAAATCCCTCTTCCCGGATTTTCAGCCAGACGCCCGTGCATTTGAACACCAGAGGCAGCAGGTATAACCCGGTACCGAAAATGATGTTCCACATCGCGTTGTTCAGTACCCAGCCGAAAAACACCAAAATGTACTCAATAATACTGTTCGCGGTCATGGTGTCTCCTCAGGGAATCTGTGTCCAGGTGTTGTATTCAGACAGCGCTATCAGCAGGACGGGGATAATTTCCGTACGAAACAGCGCGAACTGCGGGTTCGGATGCCCGGAGGCCCTGAGCTGTTTCAGGTACCACCGGCGTAGCTCTCCCGGCCACACCCAGAACCCCGCAAGAATGCCGTACAGTACCATCCGCCAGGCCAGTAACGACCAGCGGGCATGGAACAGCCACTGCCGTACCGCGTCACCCTGCGGGTCCCGGAGCACGATGGCCACCAGTAACATCACCAGCATGCTCAGCAGCACGCCCCAGAGGATCACACGAAATGACACCGCCGAACCGTGTCGCAGCCAGCGACCGGCCCGCCGGGTTCCGGAAACGACTGAAATCAGAAAAGGCGTTTTCATCATTCATCCCCCTTCTGTTCAAGCGCGCCCATTTTCTCATCCGCACCGTTGCCCTTCTGCATCAGTTGGTTCCCGCTGTTACGTATCTCCTGACGCTCCAGCGTCTTCAGCAGGCTGTTACTGCTGATGGCCCGGCGAAGCTCCATCTCGTTCTTCAGGGTTTCCAGTCCCCTGTCGAGCGAGTCAATACGCCGGTCGCCCTCCTCGATGGCCTGCTTCTGTGCCGCCGCATTCGGTTCTGACTCCCCGGTCGTCAGCATCTGCCGCATGGCCAGCGCGGTCTCAATGGTGTCCGCCATCGCCAGCTCGCTGGCAAGACGCTGTACCAGCGCGCTCCGGTCCGTGTCATCGCGCAGCGCCTCAATCACCCCGCGGGTGACCGCCAGGCCACCGGTTTTCAGTTTGCCGAGCTCTTCCGCAGAGGGTGCCCCACGGCTGTTCACCAGCCGGTTCAGCGTCTCCAGGTTCGTTTTCGTCGCCTCATCCAGCATCGGACCAAAACCGGTACCGGCCACCGACGCGCCCGGCGCATTAGCTTCCCCGCCGCTCTGACACTTCGACGGGTCCGTACAGGTGCGGATACTGCGGTCACCCAGCACTTTCACCACCGCCGCAGCCGCCTCCTCCGCGTTACTGAACAGCCGGCAGGCCGAGCCGTTACACCGGTTTTTCGGCACGCTGCCGTTACTGTTGACCGGCTGGTTATTCATCATGTTGTACCCGGCTTTCGCCAGGTCGTGAGTGGGTTGTATTGCCGGCTGCCCCTTCCCGCCGGCTTTCTGCCCCCCAATCCAGCGGGCACCCTCTTCTCCGGTGGCATTGTCCTTCGCCTCCTCTGCCTTCAGCGCATCCCCGCCGCTGCGGTTCACCGCATCACGGTATTCATCCCCGACCGCCGAGTCCGTCCAGGCCCGGTCTCCCATGGTGTAGTCCGCCAGTTTCTTCGACATGTTTTCACAGCTCAGCTTTGAGCGGTCAAAAGAGAGGCCTGCCTGCGCCACGCCGTTGGTTATCATGTCGTACAGCCCCGGATTGGCCCGCTGAACAATCATCGCCGGCATGCTGGTCACTGCTCCCGTGGCACCCTGCATCACATCGCCCATCAGGTCCTTAAATCCGCTGGTCAGTCCGTTAAGCTGGTTGCTGACCGTGGTTTTGATGTCAAAGTTGCCGCACATCAGGTCGCTGTTGATGCCCGCCTTCAGCCCCAGGAGCTGCATGCTGTTGCTGGTCGGCGGCTGTGATATCACCGACCCGCCACCAATTGAGTAGAACAGGCCGTCGCTGACCGCATTACCAACGGCATCGCCCGCTGTCTTACCGGCCCCGGAAAGGGAAGGAAGCGAAACCGCTGATGCCTGTCCGGGCAGCATCATTCCGGCTACCATCGTCAGGGCCACGACCGGCACAAGGAGAGGCCGGGAAAATCGTGTTTTTTGCTGTGTTGCCTGCTGTGTTGTTTCCATCGGTACCTCAGCTGAAATCGGTGCTGTAAAGAAACTTCTGACCGCGTGGTTTGCAGCAGCTGTACGGTTGCCACAGTGTCCAGGCGTAGTTGCCGTCTTCCGCCACCTTCCCGCCGGTATCCGGGAATACCGCGCAGGACTGTGAGGCGGCAGGTGCCAGACGCTGCCATTTGTGTTTTTTTGTGCCGGTGTTTTCCGTCACCGGGTCCGGCGGCCAGTAGCCCGGTCGGTGTTTTCCGGTCAGCGGCTGGTAGACGTGTACCTGTCCGCTGCGGGTGATGATGTCCGCCACCCGCTGGGCTATGACGGCCCCGGCTTTATAGTCATCCTGTTGGGTGACAAAACCGCCGCGCGGATAGACGTTGCCCCACATGTTTCTGTCGGTCATGCTGCCGATTTCCCGTTTGCCGGGTATCAGCGCTTCCGGATACAGGGCTTCCGGCAGACCCGTGCGCCAGGCCAGGCTGTCCAGCGTACTCAGGAAATAGGGAACCATCGGGGTGGCGGCGCTTTTGCAGGAATATCCCGGTATCTGCCCGCCGATAAGTGAGGTGGCCGGATGGCCGATGGCGTCGGCGTACTTAAATCTTGTACTCAGCAGGCTCTCACTGCCCTGCGGCCGTTTTGCCGTGGACTGCCCGCCGCCGGCACTCAGTCCGGCCAGCCCGGAACTGACGGCATTCTCCACCCCGCCCGATGCGCCGCTGACTGCTTTCATCTCCGTCCAGGGGTTTTCGCCCCTGTCCTGGTAGACGGACACCACCGCCTCCGGGATGAAGTGCTCCACCTTCACCGATGTTTTCACCGTACAACCAAAGGGCGTACAGAACAGCCAGTAGCAGATACCCTTCACCCGCCAGCTGATACACGAGGGCGAGGCGCTGCCGGCAATCAGGGTGGCGGTGTTAACCGCCGCTTCAGTCACTGACGGAAACCCGGCTCCCAGTATCAGGGCCAGCGCCACCGGCTTCAGCCGGTATGACAGACTGTGACGCGTCATCGTTGTCCCTCCCGGGTTTTGTGACTGCGGAACAGCCCTTCCGCCACCACCACGTCCGCTGTGCCGTAGACCACATACCGGTCGTCAGACACCACCGCCGGGTATTTCTCCAGCCCCAGTTGCCAGGCCTGCAGCAGTCCCCGGTAAGCCTGCGCCAGTTCAGCCTGTTTCTGCTGCCAGCCTGCGGAATGAATCACCGCCTGCGCCCGGCGTTCCGCTTCTTTGGGGTCTGACGTCAGGGAACCAAACAGCGACTGCTGCAGCTGTTCCGGCGCATCAAGCCAGACCACGCGGGTATCGCCGGTTACGCCTGCAGGCGGGTGGGCATGGTCGGTGTACACCACCATCGCCGCCCGGGACGGCAGTGACAGCAGCAGTACGCTCAGTAACAACGGTGAAATAATAAGATTGCGGGACACGGGTCCTCCGGATGTGCGTCATACATCCGGGCATTGTGTGGGGGGGCGATAAAAAATTCAGCGGGGAAATCAAAATCCATTTCTGATAATTTAAATGGACTGTTTTCTGAACCAGGTAACCCGTATGCGCCAGAGCGATAAAAAAGATAAACGAAAAAAACAGCCCGTCACGCCGGACGCCATTATGGCCGTGGTCCGGACGCTGGAATCTCACACCAGTGACCCGCATGAGGCGCTGATGGTGCTGGCCGCCACGGCACACTCATTCATGACATCGCTGGATATTGACTGTATCGAATCCCGCACACCGGACGGACACGGAATAACGCTCACCCGCACCGATGACGATGAAGACGGGGATGAACCAGAAGCGGACCGTTCGCATCTGCACTGAGCAGTGCGGCACCTGTGGTGCGGTGCCACACCACAGGTTATCGTTAACGTTATGTGGCGGGTCAGAAATTAAAAAGCTGGAATTATTCGCTCTGCCTGTGCAAAAGCCAGAGCCCGCAATCATCACGGGACGCATCTGCCCGTGAGTTGATGGATAATGACCGTATATTACCATCCCCGATTATAACAACGACGACAGCGAAACGACATACTGTGAAATGAGCGTCAGTACGGTGACTTACTCACGGATGATCGCAGCACGGACAGGGGGTGTTACCCGCAAATTCAGGTTTCAGCATCATACAGATAACTGATGCGTGCCTCATTCTCCGGCACAGCAGAAAAAAATCTTTTGACGAAAACAGTAAGGGTATCCTCCCCTCCCCTGAACTCCGTTTCCATAAATCGGGCATACCCGATTTTTATTCCGTGTCTTCTGCAAAACACTCTCATATCTTCACTGATATCCAGTATGTACACCCTGAAACCATAAACCGGGTACCGGGAAAGATTTTTCTTTTCTGATTTCTGAGCAAGCCGGGATATCAGTACATCAAGATGCTCAGACAAACTGTCACTGTGGAATATCTTTCTTTGACTCATTTCCCGGCCCCGCTCACCCCTGCATTTGTTTTTGACCGTGACCATATAACATCATGAGGTCCCCACCGGCAACCCTCCTGCTCGTGGTCCCATCCGGGCCAGAAGGTTGCCCTGATATTATGTGGCGGGCAACAAATTAAAAAACTGGAATTATCCGTTCTGCCTGTGCAAAAGTCAGAGTCCACGATAATCACGGGGGATATCCGTCAGCATCGCTCTGTCGCCCCGCTGGATTGCGGTTGCACATAACCGGAGAGAACCATGCCAGGCAATAACAACGAAGATGACAACACGACATACTGTGAAATGAACGTCAGTATGGAGGCGCTGAACGACCTCCACTGCCTCCTTGACACGTACTCAGAAAATCTGCAGGAGAAGCTGCTTCTGCTGGCTGTGGCGACTCACTCCCTGATGACCGCGCAGAACATTGAGTATTTTGAGTCACGTCTGCCCTGCGGGCACAGGATTCAGTTTATTAACAACGAAGCGCAGGAGCCTGTTTCCTCTCCTGAAAATCACACACCATACCTGCACTGAGCCATTATTCCGGGCAAAACCACTCAATAAATAAGGACACATTTCATGAAGATGAAGCTGATCGCCGTCATACTTCTGGCCTTTGCGGGAATTCTCCCTTTCACTGCCGCCGCAAACCAGAACGCCGATCCCGTCCCGGCAAAAAAAACCACAACCAGTCCCTTTACGCCGGAGCAGGAAAACCGTATCGGAGAAGTCGCTGCTGATTATCTTCTCGCACATCCCGATATTCTGGTGAAGGTCAGCCAGGAGCTTGAGGCCCGCTCACAGCAACAACAGATGCAGAAAATGGCAACCGCCGCCATCGCCAGTCAGAAGCTATTACTGCTGGATAAGGATGCGCCGACTTATGGTCCGGCTGACGCAGGCGTGGTGGTTGTCGAGTTTTTTGATTACCAGTGCGTATACTGCAGTCATCTGGCTCCGGTGCTGGAAAATATCATGAAAGCTAATTCCGGCGTACGCTTCGTCTTCCGCGAATGGCCTATTTTCGCACGCAGCTGGCCGGTGTCAATGTCGGCAGCCCGGACCGGACTCCGGATTTGGAAACAGAAAGGACCGGAGGCTTATCTGGCCTATCATAACGGGGTATTCGCCACCGGACATTTTGAAGGAAAGCTGACAGATAAGGATGTCAGCAAGGTCGCGGACTCCGTGAAGTTTAACGTTTCTGTGGCGGCAGACGTACAGGATGAACTGGATAAAACCAGCACGCTGGCACAGGAAATCGGCCTGCAGGGGACCCCGGGGCTGATTATTATGCCTGCGAAAAATGCCACGCCGGAAAATACGACAGTAATTCCCGGCATGACCACAGAAGAAACGTTGCAGGCGGCAATTGATAAAGCCTCCGGCAAATAACAAATCGCGATCCGTCACTTCTTATCATCGCTGAGGAAAAAAATACCCAGCGGAATAGAAAACAGCACCGTAAACACCACGCTGTAAACAAATATCATCGCCGACTGGATCATATACATTGAAAGCGTCCAGTCGGACAATTCAATATGATACTGCCAGATAACCCCTCCGATTGTTGCCCGCGTCATGACGGTTGTCGCAATAATAAATACCACCGCAACGGATAACAGAAACCGCTTCCCGTTCCGGGTTTTCAGCTTTTCTTTTACCATTACCCTGCTCCTGTAAAGTTAACGGATAATTTCATAACACCCCTCTCATTCAGCCAGGCATTCTGGTGCCAGAAACCGGAGAATAACGTCGGCCGTCTCCTCCGGACACTCTTCATAAAATGAGAGCTTTCCCCCGGGCAGTTCTGAAGACACCACGCCCGGCAGGGCACACAGGGCATCCATTTCCTCGCGGGATTTCTCCGGGGTATATCTTCCCGTCACCACCAGAACCGGGCGGCTGATATGCTTCAGTGTGTCCAGAAAACGCCCTCTGTCCGTGAACAGATCCAGCGCGCCTGTCACGAAACGAAACGAGGCGTGACGCGCCCCCGACGCTTCCGTCACCCTGAGTTTCCCCGCCAGCCGTGTTTCCGTCAGCCACTGCGGATTTTCGTAAACATGCCCCCGCCCCATCATTCTGATAAGCTGGCTGTTGACATTCAGCCGGTAAAATACCGCGCCGATACCCGGTAAATCTGTCAGCCCCGGCAGCCTTCGTAAAAAATCCGGTCGTCTTTTCAGCATTGTCGGCAACGGCCCGCGCCAGGTCGGGGAAAGCAGGCACAGACGCCCCACTGAACCGGGACTTTCTGCCGCCTGCGCCAGCAGATAACCGGCTGCATGACCACAGGCCACCGTCACCTCAGGCTGCGTCACGTTTCTGGTCAGATACCGGAGAAAATGCCGGTAATGCTCCGGTCGCCACGCCACCTCCGGACGGGGTAGTGTGCCGAAGCCCGGCCAGTCAACAGAAAGAGTGGAATAATGTTTCCCCAGACGCATCTGCAACTCGCGTAACTCATCCCGGGTGGAAATGGAACTCAGCGCCGGCAACAATAACATCTCCGGACCACTGCCATAGCGAGACAAACCAACCTGAACCGGTTTACCATCAGCCACCCATTCAGTAACAGACTCTGTCCACAACATTACTGCGCTCCCCGTTCAGTCATCACACTGAGTTGACCATCATCATTATAAATGATTACCATTCTCATATTCATACCACAATCAGGGAGATTATGTATCATGCTGTTACACCATATCCGACGTTCCGTATCTTTCATTCCTGCCATTCTCGTCGCTGCCGGACTCTCCTTCAGCGCCGTCGCTGGCGTCCACGCGGAAGACCTTGCCTCCTGGAAAGGTGAATGGGTCTCTGCCGTCTCGTTGCTGAACACGCCTGCCGTGGACAGTGACCTGCAGTCTGCCTATGAGGAACAGGGCAAAAAAGACGGTATCAGTGCACAGGAATGGAAAGCAAACAAACTCAGCAAATGGAACACCGCCATTAAGGGCATGACGATTGGTGATAATGACATCACGTTCACCCTGGGAGACGGCAGCCAGGTCACCGGAAAGTACACTTATGCCGGCTCCGTCACCACCACATACGGGGAACACGAACTGCAGTGGAGCAAATTCACCAGCGAAGATGAAGGCGCATGGCGCGACGTCATGCTGATGACGCCAGAAGTGTCTGAAGACCACACCGCCCTGACGCATTTCCATTTCCGCTATGGCAATGACGGTTTTGAGGCGCTGCAGGAGGCGGACGTCTTCCCGACCATGGTGGCACCGGACACCACGGCAGCGCAGTTCGCCGCTGATTTCGCGGAATAAAAAGGATAAAGGCGCCGTCACTGGCGCCTTTATTGCTTCAGGAGAAGGAATGGAAAGTTATCAGGTTCTGCTGGTTTTATTTATCGTATATGTTGCCGGATTATTGCTGTACCTGGCAATAAAACACCGGAATAAATGAAGATTTATTCGGGTATCCACCACCATCAGTGGTGCTGTTAACCACAAAAAACAGCAGATACACTTTATTGTCGGTACACATCAAAATCTGTGAAGATAAGATATCTGCAAAATTACCCTATGAATAGAAAACACAATTTATTCACATCATGAGGAAATCAGAAATTTAAAACTCTGATCTGATATTATCATATCTCACCTCACCAAAATATTCAGATTTAATAATATACTCTGTATATTCAAACATACCTTCCTGACAAAAAGTTTTTCTTACAACAGAAAGCAAAGGTGTTCCGAAAGAAACAGAAAGCGTTTTCGCTATATCCTTATCCGCATTTACAGCCTGTATTTTCTCATTCGCATATAATATAGAAATATTATAATTTTCTGTAAGATATGAATACAGCGATAAGCTTTTATTATATCTGTCAACATCAAACTGATCTATAACATTCCTGTTAAGATAATTTCTCTCAATGGAAACAGCAACATCATCAACAAACCTCAATCTTTTCAGATATGTATAACCCTTGCAATTGTTTTCAAGAAAGTGATTACAAATTAAAGAATCATCCTGATTAGTTTTGAATTCAATTAATTCATGAGTAACTTTTTTACCCGAATCATAAGTAAGCCCGTGAATACTATGATTCAAATTCCGTCCATCAGGTAACTTGTTAACAATACTACCATGCCCTCTGTGTGAAATTATTATTTTGTCATTTATCATCTCCTGCCAGGCCTGACGCACAACAATGAGACTGATATCAAATTCATTTGCTATCTCTTTCTGAGCTGGAACTAATGAATGAAGTGGATAAACACCTTCAAGTATTCGTCTGTAAAAAACAGTAACCAGTTGTCTGTATAATGGTACAAAACTTGATTTATCCAGCTTCATTCACTCCCCCTTATCAACTCATTAACCAGGAATACTTGCCAGTTCAGCTACCATTTTCTGGAAACTAAAACCATTAGCTGATTCCAGCTTTTCGATATCATCCCTGTCGAACGCCATGACACCAGAAAATGCTCCCGCAATAGCCCCTGCCATAGTGGCTACAGTATCAGTATCATTGCCAATATTCACGCCGCCGAGTATAGCATCGAGAGGCTTTTTTCTGCAGCTGGCGAGAAGGCCAAAAGTAACAGGTACTGCTTCATTTGCCTGAAGACCACTACCAATAATATCCGCCAGCGGTTTAACCGCTTCAGGCCAGTCATTGTAACTATTACCAATACTGACGGCAAGTTTGATACGTTCAGAAACAGAAGCCCCTGCAACCATCATTGCTCCTCTTTTGAACGCGTAAGAATAGCCTTTTTCAGCACCGTCTATAGCTGCAGTAAAAATATCATCAAAGCTACAATTTTCATTGAGTGCAGTACTGATTGCAAACGCTACTGCAGCAGCACCAGATATTGATAGTACATTGTTATGTGTTAATTTGCATACTGAATAAATATTAGCCAGCAACTGTTCTTCTTTTTCTTCACAACTTAATCCTTTAGTCAGAAGAACAGAAACCCATATTTTCATCGCGGCCCCATTTGTGGCAGCTACATTTCCATTATTAATCAATATAACATCTGAGGGTTGCGATGAGGCTTCTACAGCACCCTGCAATGACATACGTTTATCATTGAATAATTTCTGCATTGCTGCACGAGTAGTAGGCCCTGTAAAATTCAAATAGTATGGATAATCAAGCCAGTGGCGAAATGCCTTTAACATAACATCTTCGGTAATAATTCCTTTATTTAATATAGCTTCGTTCAGTATATAATAACCTTGTATAAAATCATCAGTACACTGAGCCGCTTCATTGCAACGACCAAACGTATCCGCAGGCGGTTTAATAAAATCAGTAACCCATCCTCCAAAATCTTTTTTGATCTGCTCAATAGTTCGTAGTTCTGTAGCAGCCCCCATAGCATCTCCCATAGCGGCCCCAATCAGGCACCCCAAAACTTTATTTTTATTCATAACATCCTCTTTTATATTAACAAGATTTTTTGTGCTTGCGAACAAGTTATTTTTTTGTAAAGTTCTTCATTTTTAATAGCTGATTTTATTTTGAGAATTTCAACTTCAGGAATTTTATTAGGTGCCCCGCTCCCAAATAATATTCTGTCACCATCAAGAACAGAAATCGCTTTTTTGATAATTTGTATTTCATACTGTAGAGATGTTTCAAGATAAATATTTTCCATTTGTGATGCATACTCAACACACCCATAACCAAAATCAAAAGCCCCCATTCCCAGTAATATAAACTTCAAATCAGGATATTTACGAATCAAAGACAACCATTGAGCAGGGTCCCCTGAAGTTGTTATTCCTGTTGTTATTGAAACAGGTTTCTTTATCAGATTAATCCAGCATAAAACTTCGTCAAGTTTAGCACACTGAGAAGCCGAATAACCGTGATTCAATGGATCAAACCTGATTCCTTTAAATCCATAATCACAGATTCTTCTAAGGTTACTTTCCACCTGAGATGACTTGGGGTTAAGTATTCCAAATGGAATAAGACGATCTAAACATTTTTTGGTTTCCAGATAAAGGAAGTCTACTTCTTCATGATCGCTATAGAAACCAGGTGTTGATACAACCGCCTTTTCTATACCCGCCCGATCC
The DNA here is from genome assembly GCF_002075345.1 of Citrobacter braakii. Taxonomy (GTDB): domain Bacteria; phylum Pseudomonadota; class Gammaproteobacteria; order Enterobacterales; family Enterobacteriaceae; genus Citrobacter; species Citrobacter braakii. Next base: position 4,845 of record NZ_NAEW01000033.1, on the reverse strand, counting down.
ATTATTTTTAATATATCTTCATGCCCTATATTTTTCCCTTCCGGAAAGTGACCTATTGTAACATTAAAATCAATAACCATATTCCACCTACGATAATATTCCGAAATAAACCATAATAACCCCAAACACCATAGTCCAGATCATCAGTGAAATAGCTGATATATTTTTCCTGCTTATAAGATAATACATAACTCCTGTATAAATTAAGCCAATAACACCAGGCATCAGATTATCAAGAGTTTCCTGCAATGTAATAGTTGTCTTACCTGCTGTAAAATATATTGGTGTGTGTGCAGTTACAATAATAGCAACAAAAGCTCCACTTATCATATAAGCGGCAATCGCCGCCAATTCAGTAACTTTAGCGATAATGCCTGACTTCTGCATATTTGTAACTAGTTTAACCCCTTGTTTGTATCCCTGGAATACACCAAACCAACGAATTGATAATGAAATGGACATCATGCATATAAAGAAAAAAATACTGCCAATTACACTTCCCTGCAATGCAAATGAAGCTCCCAGCCCGGCCAGTATTGGTCTGGCTGTTCCCTGAATAAGACTATCCCCCAGGCCAGCAACAGGCCCCATCATGGCTGTCTTTACAGCATTTACACTATCTTCAGAGATATCCCCTGACTGTGCAATACGCTCTTCCATCGCAGCTGAAACCCCAATACATACTGCAGACCCCATATCATGAGTCAAAAACAGTTCCATATGGCGTTCCATTGCTTTTTTTTGTAGTGATTTATCTGGATAACATTTCCTGATAACGGGTAACATCGTCTGAGTATAACCAGCAGCCTGCTGACGTTCAAAGTTATTACAACTGCGAATTGAAAACTGGTTTATGAAAACACGCCATAAATCCTTTTTAGTCAAAATGCTCATTTAACCACCTCCCCATTCTTTTGTTTTGACATATCTTCTTTTTTCATCTTTTGTAATTGTAAAATTATTAAAGCAAATGCCAGAACTGAAATCCCAATCAAATTTAATTTAAAGTAGGAAGATAAAACGAACCCTATTAGAAACATAGGCCATACATGTTTTGCTTTAATAGACCTTAATAAAAGAGCAAAACCAACAGCCCCGATGAGTCCTCCGCCTACAGCCAGTCCTTTGATAACCTTTTCTGGAACCATAGCCATTAAATCAAGAACTGTTTGTGTACCAAGATAAACCGCAATGAATACAGGTAAACCCCATAAAATAAAATTTGTTAAAAGAGGGAAGATTAGATTGTTTCTAACTACCCCTCTCATATCATTTCTTATTACAGCTGAATCAACCCGATGCAAATAAAAAACATTTATGACAGTATTCTGGAGAGTATCCATCATTTGTCCTATAAGAGCTACCGGAAGAGCTGCAGCGATTGCAATTTCAATGTTTCCGCCAGAACTCACGGCAAGAACTGTACCAAGAGTAGCCGCAATAGTATGGTTTGGAGGTACAGCGGTACCAACAAATATAATGGCCAGGAACATTAACTCAACAGTACCACCGACCAGAAGCCCTGTATGTAAATCACCAAGAATCAAACCAATTACAGGCCCTGTTATTAATGGTCGTGATATATGAAACTGAAATGTTTGATCATCACAGATTGCTATAACAACCCATAACGATATTAATAGTGCTTGCCAGAATTCCATAATACCCCCGTTAACTTTATTTCTGGAGCAAAACAGAAACATCTACAGGTGAGTCTGTAGGTAATACCTGAAGATTTACTTTTTTCCCATGACTAATCAATTTGTAAAACTCTTTTTTCTCCTCTTCAGTAAGCCATAATGTAGTAGCATATTTAGCCCTGCCATTTTTACTACCCATATTACCAACATTTATTTCAGATATCTCAAGCCCCTCTGTTATCAGTTCATTAACAACCATCGGTGTTTTCACAAGTAACAATACACGGGCATCAGACTGTCTATTGATCCAGGAAACTGCATCCCTGACTGAAAATATTTTCAGTTCTATACCAGGGGGAGTTGCCATCGCTAATAAATCACACTGAAGCTCGTCATCAGGAACCAGATTATCAGCGATAAGGATTGTGTCTGCTTTAGATCTTGCAACCCAGGATGTAACAATCTGTCCATGAATCAAACGCTCATCAACTCGTAGTAAATTTAAATTGGCCATTGGGTAATCCTGTTAAATTATTTCAACGGAATTTGGTATGATTTTTGATAAACTCTGAATGAGTTCATCTACATTTTCGTCCTCAGCCAGAGTTATGGCTTCAACAATCACAGGAATATTGACCCCTGTTACAATCTTTATGTTTTTATTATTTGATGCAAGCTTCATTGCAACATTAGCCGGGCTACCTCCTTTCATATCACAAAAAATTATAACGCCATCAGGATTACTATTTCCTTTTATCGCCTCCTCAATTTTTTGGTAAAGTAAATCAGGTGATTCTTCTGGCATGTAATTTATCGCCTTAACGATTTCACTTTTACCAATAAACATTTCACTTGTTTCAAGTAATGTTGAAGCAAAATTACCATGGCTGACAATAAGTAAATTTGTCATAATTTCCATAATCTCCGTGCATTTTCGTTAAATATTTTCTCATTGGTGACTTTATTGATATTTAAATATTTAAACTTTTCCAGTTCAATTGAATGATACTTATAAGGCCAGTCTGTCCCGAATAGTATTTTATTATTATCAACTTCATCTATTGCTTTCTGTAACAACCAACTATCATACTGACCTGACGTTTCGAGATATATATTAGCTGTATTCTTTGCCAGCTCAACGGCCATAAACCCCTGGTCATAATAGCCGATATGTGTAAAAACAACAGGTACGCCAGGATGTCTTCTTGCTATTTGTCCCCATGCTTCAGGTGTACTTAGTGGGCTTGTACCAACATGCGTCTGCACATGAGCCTCATACTCAGAGATCCTGGTAAATAGATCATCTAATATTGGGCAGTTGTCAGGATAGTACCCATGTTTCCATGAATGGAACTTAACCCCAGCCATCCCCCTTGAATCAAGATTCTTATTGATTTCATTTATTGCATTCTTGCTTTTAGGATTGATAAAAGCATATCCAACAATACGTCCCGGGAATTTTTTCATTGCCTCATATACATATAAATTTTGTTCTTCCATATTATTACCGCTGAGACATGAAACCCCCACCTGTTCAACTTCAAATTTATCCATCGTCTTAATAAGGGCTTCAGGCGTACTGGCATCCCCCGAACTTGTTCGCCCCAGATGAGAATGAAAGTCCCGAATCATGATTCTGCCTCTCTTTATATAGTGTATTGCAATATACATATACACTATATAGAAAATCCGTAAAGAGATGTGAAACAAATCACAAACTGACTACTTTTTAAGTTTTTTGATAATTCATTCCTAATACACTGAATAAAATAACTTTATTTTGTATTGAGAATAATTTATCGGTGAGATGGGTTTGTGTGGAACGTGATTCACACCATCTGCACATCTTTAACCAATCGCGTTAAGTTAAGATGTCTTATCGTTTACCACACTTCCGACTTTTACCCCAATGAGGAAAGTACAATGCTGAAAAAAGAAATGACTGAAAAGCTTAACGACCAGCTGAATATGGAGCTCTTTTCTTCCCTGCTCTACCAGCAGATGAGCGCCTGGTGCTGTTACCACAGCTTTGAAGGCGCAGCGGATTTCCTGCGCCGCCATGCCCAGGAGGAGATGGAGCATATGCAGCGCCTCTTCGCCTATCTGACCGATACCGGCAGTATGCCGCATATCGGCGCTGTGGAAGCCCCTGTGGTCGAATTCGATTCTCTCGCTGCGCTGTTTAAAAAAACGTACGAACACGAACAGTTCATCACCCGGAAAATCAACGAACTGGTGCATGTGGCCATGAGCACGCAGGATTATCCCACCTTTAACTTCCTGCAGTGGTACGTCGCCGAGCAGCACGAAGAAGAGAAACTGTTCAAATCCATTATCGACAAGCTGGCACTGGCGGGCGATACCGGCGAAGGGCTGTATCTGATTGACCAGGAAATTGCCTCAATGGGGAACGGCGTCTGAGACGTCACTGTCCCCGTGACTGAAGTCCGGAACCAAAAAAGGGGAGACATCACTCCCCGAAAACGAAAACTGCCTGTCATTATAGTGTATCCGTCATGCGACTGACGCTGACGGACTGCGCTATCATAGAGGAAAAAATAACGAACGATATAATACCTTTTTGGTATTATTCCTCGGCGTGAATAAATTTCATGACCGGTGGGTATCGGGAGTCTGTGTTTCATGAAAAATGCCCGCACGGGGCGCGGGCTAATTTTCATGCGACAAAGAAACTGTCTGGTGCAGTCTTAAATGATAACTCAGGGTTACAGTAACACTATATCACTATTTTATGAAGGTGTATAAAATTCACGGGAATTTGCTCCCGGAACGCGATATATCCCCCTTGTCTTTATGCCTCCAGACCGCTGTTCAGGGTCAGCATCAGGTACACCGCATCCACCATATCCACCACATCGATGTACCAGCGCGGCGCGTTGTAGTCTTCTTCCTCCGGGAACAGCGTCCTGCCGTTCACCGTGATGAGCAGGTCAACCCGCCCCGTCTCACCCTCCAGCGTCATCGCCACGCTGCCACGGTGGCCAATACGGTGTGGGTGGCAGATGATGTTCACCGGCCCGGACAGTCTGGCTCTCAGATGATTGACCAGTTGCTGCAGCAGCACCGCCTGCGCATGTCCCGTCACCGGCGCCGACTGCGGCAGGCTGTCAAACAGCAGCCCGTACGCCCCCGTTTCCGCCACCTCCGCCGCAGGATATCTAAGCCTCACCATTCATCTCCCCCG
>NZ_NAEW01000032.1 GCF_002075345.1 Citrobacter braakii | reverse complement strand
TATTGAATTTGCTGGCCTTTTAATATGAGCAATTTAAGCTAAAATGTGGATAAGTATCTATGTAACGACTTGATAAATAGGAGGTTATTTTTATTTTTCCCACCTTCATCCTCGCCAGGTGAAACGCATCGAGACCGAACATGCAGAACTCCATATAATTTTTATGTGAGTTGCATTCTAAGCCGCGCTACATCTGGGTTGCAGAAACAGTCCGCGTTTATTAAGTCATAACAGTTTATGGACTGTTATGACTTTTCCCCAAAATCTCTCCAAAACTCTTCCCCAAAACTGGTTAATATTAAACCACCAAAAACACCCAGCCATCATTCCTTTCATCGTGGTATGTCTCGGTCATTTTGGCCGATTTATGTCCTAGTAATTCCTGCGTGTTGACCCCTTGAGCAGAGTAAAGACGCTCAGCCAAAGAACGCTGTTCGTGAAACGACACGGGCGTTTTCCCCTCCGGAGGAGTAATACCTGCTGCGTCCCGGCATCGAGCGAACATAGTGCTGGCAGTAGCCTTGTTTATTGTGCCACCTGATTTAATCGTCGCCGTCGTCCTAGTGTGATGAACCAGATAAGGACTTAAAGCGCGATCGCGACACTGATTTATGATGTTCTCCAGAGAAAGACCTGCAGCATCGCAATGAAGCGTTAAGGGTAGGGCAATTTTGTTTCCAGTTTTACCCTGAACAATCCATAGATACCCGTCTCTTACATCCCTGAACTTCATGGCAAGAATATCTGAAAGTCTCTGGCCAGTGACGAGAGCGAGCTGCAATGCATTCACCGCCCACGGTGAGTAACGAACTTTTGCTACCTCAACAATCTTTTGCCAATCTTCCAACTGTAAACGGGCGCGGGTTACTTCAACTTTCGGCTTTCTTGTCGAAAGTGCCGGATTGAAACCAGGCGGTACTTCTCCTGCAAATTGCGCTTCTTTGAAAATATCGATCCAGTTTGAACGTATGTGTTTCGCCATACTGTTTTTTCCTTCGTCGATATATTCCTCAAGGATGGCAGCCATTTCGCGAGAGCCAACAATACTCAGCGGAGTGTTGGCAATTCGAGAACACAAAACATTTGCAGCATGACGCCGTTCATTCAGTGTGGATAACGAGATCTCTCCCTTTGAATGTCTTTTTTCCAACATCTCAATATATTTTTTGGCCCATTCTTTAAATCTCATTTCGTTTTTGTTTGGCTGGACAATTTTTTTCTTTGCTGTATCAATGAGGGCATAAGTTTGTTCAAGTTGCTGTTTGGCAAACAGTCGATTTAATTCGATTGCGGCAGCTTTTGCTGCAACTTCATTGGTTCCAAAGCCTCTCCATAATTGCGTCAACGGATCTTTATATTGCCAATATACCTTGTTATTCCGTTTGTCGATTTTGGCGTACAAATTTTCTATCTTAATGTTATGCTTGCGTGGTGCGGCCATTGATAACACTCTTTACCAGTTTTTTGGCATCTTCCGGCAAATCATCGGAAATTTCATCCTTCCCGACGCAACCTATAAAAACAGCATCCTCATCGACCACCCATCGCCTTCCATCCTTTTTGGCTGGTGGATAAATTTGGCCCGTTTTTGCCAGGTGATTTAAGCGTGATTGTGATTGTGGATATCCGAATCCATTTGGGCCTTTTGCCCAATCCTGAATCAGAATAGTTTTTGCCATCTATGGTCATGTCCCTTTACAGCATGACCGCCACCAAATATAGAATGCTGGTGGCAGTCTGGGTTGAACATTAATGATCAAGTTTAAAAATCAAAGGACTGCTGACCGCCGCCCTGCAAAATTTTTACGTGCTGGATGTGCGGATTAGAAAAACCAGCCAGTGTGCAGCGCGTATTCTTTCTGCCTGTTCCACAGAGCTAATGATCCTCTTGGTGTGCTCTGGATAAGGTGGTAAAACTTTCAGGCATATGGGGCAGTGGTCGACAGTCCGGATCCCTGAATATGGTCGTTTGCCACAGACGAATATTTTCATCATCTCTGTGCCACAACGATCACACATTGGCGCATCACAGGTGAATGGATGCAGAACATCCGGGAACTCTAAACCGTTTTCGCATTTCGGCGAGAAACCGATATACCCATCACAAAGCAGGGTGGCTGAGCCTCCGCAAAACATGCACTGTGTTTTCTTCACAGCTCGTCCGGTCTTACCTTTACACATTCAAAACTTTTCAGTGTTGCTTTCTCTATGCGGGATACGCCAGCCTCATGCTTACCTGAGATCATTTTTTCGCACTGGGCTTTGGTCATTTTTACTTTTGAATAACGGGTCCATGACGTCGGCGCATTGCCCGCCTTTTCAATAATTGCGGTGATTTTGTACATACAGGTAACTCTTAAATTTAACTCTTCGGTGCGGTGTCTGTTGAGCGTCGGTTCCAGCGGATAAGGGCTGACGCTTTACTGCCTTCATAACCTGAGCGTGCTTCGCACCCATCGCATTTAACCCTGAAATAACCTGCAATATCCTTCACTGTCACTGATGGGCAGCCGCAAAAGGGGCAAGGTTTTACGTTGTCATACCTCATGAGCGTTTAACTCCGAATTTCTGAACCAGCGCGGATTCCATACGCCCGATACAGGCGCGTATCCGGGTTATCTGCGTTTCCGGAAACTGGCTAGTCGCCATCGTTTCGAGGGCTGCGCGTAATGCAGGGTTTTCAACTTTTGTCATTCTTGCTTTGGCGAACTCGTTCAATGTCCGTCTGATGCTGCGGCCGTCAGCTCTGGCGCATGCGCGGCATAATTCGGCGTGTAACACGGTGTCCGGAAATTCGCTGTATTCCAACTGAATAAATTCACGTGCGTTAGCGGGTTTCATCTTCATAGCCTGTCATTTCTGGTCTGGCGGCCGGTTGCAGCCGCCAGGGGATTATTAACCGTTGATGTATTCAGGTTTCATGTCGGAGAGTGTGGTGCTGTATGCGTCATATAGGTCGCCCAGGTGCGGCCTGGAGGCATTAAGCGCCTGCTCCAGTGTTGCAAATTTCTGCGCAGCGTCAGGATCGTCTGATGAGGGCAGGTCGTTGATCATCTTCTCAATACGCGCGATTGCGTTAATGCGATGGTGGCGCTGAACGACTTTCCCTTTCAGTTCGGTATAGAGTGGACCAAGCGCACTCTTCTGTGCCTCGACTTTTCCTTCTGCATTTCCGCCATATGGCATGGGGGCTAAGGTGCGGCCACAGGCGATGTCCACGATTAACTGATCCGGGTTGGCATGATCAGTTTCGGTAAGAACACGATTCAGATATTCCGTTACACGCGCGGGGATGGCCTCAATACCAATTGGCGCTTCTTTCACTGATGCCACCACGATGGCGCGTGAGTAATCCAGGCCGCCTGGCATGTTGATGAATTTGTCCCGGAATATGGAAAAGGGCGGTTTGTTCTCTGCAACGATTTCATCGATGCGTCTGGCATGCGCCGGATGCACGTTATAGATGTCGATATCCATTGACCGGGCGAGAACGCCGGTAGCCACGTCGCGCGCCAGCGAGGATTTATCATGGACAAAATCTTCGCCACGGTCGGTAAGAATGCCGCCGCCAGCATTAGCGCCGGACGGAGTGCGGGAAATACCGGAAACCCGATTACCTTTTTTCCACTCTTTAACCAGCAGACCGCGATCGATGTGTTCTGTATCGAACCATGCTTTAAAAAACTGAATGATTACACCCAGCTCTGGTGTCTTACCATCAGCAGGGAATACTGTGTTGAAGGCAACCACTACACGATGGATGTCGTGTTCGGTGGCTTTTTTGAATGGCTCGACATTTTCGGCAGCGAGCATCATGTTCTGAACACGGGTATTTTCGGTGTCCATTTCTATACGCAGGATTTCTGCCTTTTGCTCTGCATCGAAGTGATACAGGTATTCGCCGTTGCCGAGTAGCTGCGCCAGAATTCGATGACGTAATGGCATGGTTGCGACAACAGTGAGTTGAGGTTGTTTGCTGGCATCGTCATTCTGTATTCCAGCATCAGCATTGATTGAATCATCATTAGCTGATGAGATATCGGAGCCAGGTTTGCTTTCCCATGTCAGATTGTCTTTACCGAGTTGATAGCGTTCGCACCAGGTGAAGTCGATTTCACTCTCAGGCGGCAGATCGTCCACGACAGGGAAGTTTGTTGCGGTAGCTTTGAAGTAGTTTTTCAGTTGCCGACCGGATTTCACGATAAGGTAATCCAGGGTGGCGCATGCAGATTCAAAATCACAACAGGCCCACAAAACGGCGTCGGGTTGTCCTGATGATTTTTTTGCTTTGCGGATCAGGAATAGTGGTTTGGTGCTCATTGTTTTTTAACCTCAACTACGATTAAAATCCTGCTCGTCCAGTAAGTCTTCCTCTCCGGGTGCTTACTGGTCACATCTCTGGCTGGTCGGTTTGGTCGCTGACCAGCACATCGCCAGATGAAAAAATGGGGATAAGCCTGCACTTGTTGCAGGCTTTTTCTTTTTCAGAGTTCGCCGCACAATTTCATTGCAATCAGGACAGCCATAAAATCAGCCCGTTCTTCTTTTGGAATGGTCAGCGCAATATGTTTCAGGCAAATTCTTTTTACCGCGTCTTCAAGATTTTTCGCATTACCGGAGTCGCCTTGAATATCTACGATAGTGAATGGCATATTTTTATTTTCAGTTTTAATGATAAAGCCGACACGCTTATCATCATGAAATACATGATGCACTACGTCGTCACATGTTTCTGTTTTTGCTTTGATTTCAATTTTCATAATTAACTCCTGTTATTAGGATTGTAAGAATCCCTGCCATTGCTGGCATAATTCATGGTTTGTTAAGTATTTAATTAAAGTTCGTGCGCCATTTGGTCATATACGGCGCATTGCTCGCAGCAATATTTTTTAAGTTCAGTGGTTGGTATAACCCCTTGCATAAAATGAAGTGGTTTTTCTAAGCTTTCTTTTTCTTCGATTTCTTTATTACAAAGGTGATAGGCACATTTTATCAACATCAGTCTACTCCTTATGCTCCGGCTGGTATCTCTCCATTAACAGGACGAATGAATTTCTCTACAGGGAAACATTCTCCTGAAATTTTTTGTTCAACGGATGCAGCCTGGCATTCGGCCTCAGTGTCGTAAATACCGGTTACCACATCCTGAGCTTCTCCCGTTGTCAGAAAAACGGTCATAACAAGAGCGAACAAAGTGTTCATTAATTTTACTCCCGGTAGCAATGGCAAACTGAATAATGGCTTGCTCAAACATTTCCTGATTTTTCAAAAATACAGCGATGGCGAATTTACTCTGTGCCGAACTGATAGCTGTTAAATGACGGCTCCGCATATAACGCCTCTTCATTCATCAAATTTAAGAGAACTTTGTGGTGCAGTGCCTGGTGCCTCCAGGTGACATTAACCAGTTAATAATTAATGCCGGATACAAATCCACCCAATTGATAAGGAGTTTATTAACTGTTCCGCGTGCGCTTAGCCGCATTCACTGCACTACAAAATTTACTTTAAAAAAGGCGGCATCAGAAATGACTAAGAAAAACTGATGCCGCCAAGACTACACACAGCAATGTCGTTTTCACAACCGGAGGCGCACTTCCACTATTTGGATTTACAGACAAGACCGACTCAGAAAACATCGGAAATGCGCCTTCGTGTTGTGCCCGGTTTTATTTAGCCACCTCCGGGCTTCGGTGGTTCGCAATACCCCTACAGCGAGATCCTGTGTTAACATTTCAATACCCTTACAGTAGAGAATCATCGAGTTATTGAGATGTTAGGAAGCGTTTTAACCCTTGCTAAATTTTTTGCTGAGAAGTCCGTTGGACAGTTTATGGTTACAGTGGCTTTATTTTTTTTGATACTCATCTTCACCCCTGATGATATTTCTGCGTTCATTGAGGAACGTAGCGGCTTTCCGTATGCTGCACAGATTTTCAGTTTTGCCGTAGCCTACCTTATTGTGTTGATCCTCAAAGCTGTCGGTCAGTTTTTCATGTCAGTGGTACCATTGTACTATCGTAGTATTAAGACAAAACGCATGTTAAAAACGCTTAATTCATTGAGCTCTGAACAATTGTTATTACTTGAGCCGTTTCTTAAGACTCGCTCCCGCACTTTCTTGGCTTCTTGGGATAACCCTTATGTAAACGCTCTAGTTAAAGCAGGCATAGTTCGTCCAGTCAATTCGAGTATCGGCGGTGTTTCTGTGATCTTCAAAATAGAACCTGAGTATGAGCCGTTAATGCTTTCCGCCTGGAATCCCTGCACAAAACGATTCGATATTAGCCGTTAGTTTTTGTCTTACCGGAAAGTGCCTGCTTAAACTCACTGAAGCTGAGTGCTTCTTCTCCTTCGTCAAGGCTTTCGAAGTATTCTTCGTAAGCCCTGTTCATGTAGTCGTTGGTGTCCATCTTTACTTCTCCCGTTTAACGCCCGGTGGCGGAACTGTTTGCCTGTCGCACCTTGTGCTTCGATAGAGAAATATTACAACGAAAAGTAGCATTGTCAATACCTAAAGTAGAATATTGGTGTTTTTGGCTACTTTAAGTAGCTTGCGCGCGTCAGCAAATAAAAAACCCAGCGTTTGCTGGGCTTATTGAAGGGGGGTTACTCACTAGGTGGGGTCGTATACTTCGCGTAGAAATCGAACAGTTGCTTGTAGCGCATTTCAAAAGCTAGAAGCATGTTGTTGGCCTCATAATCAGGAAATTTGCGAAAGACGCGAATTAATCTTTTTTCTTCATCACTTAAGATCGCAAATTCATCGAGCTCTTGCTCTTGTACTTTTAGCAACGGTTCGCTAATTACCTGCTTATGAGGCGCAGTGGGGGTTATGGGGTGCTGACCATAATCAAGCCATGCTGGTTCTACGTTTAACCAAGTCGCTATACGCGAAAGTTTTTCATCGCGAGGCTTAGCCGTACCCATAGTATAACGGCGAGCCATTTCATAGGTAACACCACAAGCCTCACTCAGCTCTTTAACTGAAAGGCCTTTTTCATTCATCGCTGCCGAAAGACGGTTGGCGAATTCTTGATGTTTATTTGTTTTTTCTACCATAGGTAGAAGATTAAGGCAGGGCGCTACAATAGTCATTTCTATTTTTTGTTGTTGAAAAGCTACTTAAAGTAGTATTATGCTACTCGTGGTTTGAAAGGAGTAGATAATGGCTACAGAGTATAAAAATATTACTGATAAAGCAGTACGGGTTATTGGCAATGTTTCTGCTGTATCCCGTTTGTTTGGTTTTAAATCATCTCAGTCAGTTGCTAACTGGATTGAAAGGAACAAGGTTCCTAGTGAGCGGGTCCTTAAACTTTGTGAACTGGGGGGATGGCGTGTAACTCCCCACGATTTAAGACCCGATATTTACCCCGATCCTACTCACGGGCTCCCATCGGTTTATCAGAGTAATACTGAAAATCTAATCGAGTGTGAACAATGATGATCAGCACCGAAAAAACTTGTGCCGCACTCGATGCCTGGCTGCGTGTGCCAGGCATTACTCAGGAAAGCGCAACGCAGATGATTACACGTGAATTTATGACGCAATCAACACGGCCTGATATTGCAATTCACCGTATCGAATTTGATGACGGAACGGTGGACTACAGCGCGTGGCGTCGTAACCGTATAAACATTTTTCAGCGTTGGAGAAAGTTAGAAACCACGGAGCATCACGAAAAATTCACTGCTCTGATACCAGCAATTCTGAAGGCACTTCGGAGGAGCGTACCTGAGCTACATAAACGAGTCACTGCCGGGGAAAGTATCGAATACCTGGTAACTCGATTGCTTAAGGAAAGTACAGAGGCGGCGAACGCCTCTCTTCTCGGCGTACCGCTGCATGATTTTGAGCGGGAATGCGACGAAGCCATTCATGCGTTACAGGCGCTACGAAATGGTTATCGCCAACAACACCAGAGATGTGACCAGTAGGTATTCAGCAGAAAGTTGTCGAGGTTTTTGTGAGTAGCAGAGTTCAGGGATTTGTATGGGATGCCTGTGCGGCTAACGGGATCACCGGTGCGAAACTCCTAATTATGGTTCGCCTTGCTGATTACTCAAATGATGAGGGTATCAGTTATCCGGGGGTAGAAACTATCAGCCGCCAACTTGGGCTTGCTGAAAGCACTGTCTATGGTGCTCTTGCTCAACTTGAAAAGGCTGGTTGGGTTCGTCGTAAAAATCGGAGAAATGGTAACCGAAGAACATCGAATTTGTACTTTCTGAATGTTGAGAGGCTTGAGTGTTTAGCCGCTGAGGAGAGGGCAAAAAATCGGGCAATGAAGGCCAAAAAGAAATCAATATTTCTACCTCCAAATTATGAAGGTACAGATTTTGAACCTCCAGAATTTAGAGCCTCAAGTGGACTTGAACCTCCAGATTCTGGAGTGAAAGGGGGTTTTGAACCTCCAGATTCTGGAGGGGATCCACAAGTATTAAAACATGATCCACAAGTAAAAGATCTTGAACCACAAGGTAAGCGTATGCGCGCGAGTAAAAAATCGAAATTCGACCCGCTTACAGCAAGACCTGAAAACGTGAGTCCACGAACCTGGTCCGATTGGGTAGCTCATCGGGAAGAAATTGGTAAACGACTGACGGAGACAACATGCCGACTACAGGCCAGAAAATTATCGGGATGTTGTGATCCAGACGCTGTGATCAATCTTTCGATTACGAACGGCTGGACAGGGTTATTTCCAGACAAAATCCATCAGACACACGTTAACAGGCTTAATGGGCGGATTGACGTTTCTCAGCCAGACAACACGATTCCACCGGGTTTCAAGGGGTAACTGACCATGAAAAATATAGCGACGAGCGGAGTTCTGGAGCGTATTCGAAAATTTGCGCCAGCACATCTGACCGCGCCGTTCCGTACTCCGGAAGAGTGGCGGGAGTGGCAGCTTGCCGAAGGCCGGAAGCGTTGCGAGGAGATCGAACGCCAGAACCGGCAGGTACGGGTTGAAAAAATTCTCAACCGTTCCGGTATCCAACCGCTGCACCGCAAGTGTTCGTTTGCGAATTATCGGGTTCAGAACGATGGCCAGCGATACGCACTCAGCCAGGCCAAGTCCATTGCTGGAGAACTTGAGTCCGGCTGCACAAATTTCGCTTTCAGCGGGAAGCCGGGAACAGGGAAAAATCACCTGGCGGCGGCTATCGGTAATCACCTGCTGACAACCGGTAAAACCGTGATTGTGGTTACCGTGGCAGACGTTATGAGCGCCTTACACGCCAGCTACGACGACGGACAGTCCGGCGAAAAATTTCTACGTGAACTGTGTGAGGTTGATCTGCTGGTCCTGGATGAAATTGGTGTGCAGCGCGAAACCAAAAACGAGCAGGTTGTGCTGCACCAGATTGTTGATCGCCGGACGGCCTCGATGCGCAGCGTGGGAATGCTGACCAATCTGAACTACGACGCAATGAAAGCCCTGCTGGGTGAGCGCGTGATGGACCGCATGACCATGAACGGCGGACGATGGGTCAATTTCAACTGGGAAAGCTGGCGCCCGAATGTTGGCCAGGCTGGCGCTGTGAGGTAGGTCAGAGGTATGAACAGCAAAAACCAACAGGCCGCAATCAGGTATCTGCAGGAGAACGGGGAGGCCACACCACGCAAACTGGCTGATGCGCTTGGTGTGACCAACAAGAAAATTCACAACCTGCTTCAGAATATGCAGGGGTACGGGCGACTTAGCCGGGAAGGGAAAAAATACCGACTGGCACCGAACTGGCAGGAAAAAGTCTGCATTGCAAAATCGATCCTCGAGCGCCAGACAGCGCCGAAAAGCGTTGCGGTGCAGGAATGCCGCCGTAACTGGAAAGGGTATCAGGTACACAAAATTTTTGGGAGCAGCCGGGGAGCCGGTAACAGATTTTAAGGAGTTCAAATGGAAACCGTACTGAAAGCACTTGAAGCAATGGGCAAAGCCACGTCATTAGAACTGGCTGCGCGACTTGATATCAATCGGGAAGAAGTAGTAACCGAGTTGTGGGAACTGAAAAGGGCTGGCGTGGTAACTAAAAATGGCCCGTCCTGGTCGTTATCCGATGGCAGTGAGCTGGAAAGTGAAGATGCAGGTGAGGCGTCAGCACCAAAAGTGACAGAGCAGCATCTGACCGAAGCTCTCGAAAAGCATGGTCCGCAGACGGCTGACGAACTGGCCTCTTTGTTCGGTGTTACACCACGCAAGGTTGCGTCGACACTGGCTATGGCAACCAAAAAGTCACGTGTACATCGTGTCGCTAAAGACGGTAAATATCGCTACTGCCTGCCAAACCAGCATGTAGCTGAAATGCAGGAAAACAGTAAACCTGAACAGCAGCCGGAGGGCGTGAAATTACCCGAGCCAGAAACTATTTCCCCTGAGATTACAAAAGTGGTGCAGTCAATTCCGTCATTCACCGAAAAACGGCCTGACGATCTGATTTTTCCATCCCTGAACATGGCGAACCGGGAGTTGCGCCGGGCGAAAAATCAGGTTCAGAAGTGGGAGCGAGTTTGTTCAGCGCTGCGAGAGTTGAATAAGCATCGGGATATTGTTGCTCAGATTTTCCAGAGGAAAGCGTAATGAAAGAACGCGGGATGATCTTTAACGTTGAGATGGTGCGCGCCATTCTTGATGGCAGGAAGACGCAGACGAGAAGGCCTGTTAATGAAAAATTCCGTGGCCTCGATGACGAAAATTGGGAGCAGTCGACAACGTTAATTGTTAAACGTTGCCCGTTTGGCACAGTCGGCGACCGCATTTGGGTGCGCGAGACCTATCAGGGGCCGCTATTCGATTACGAGCACATGGATTCGTATCTCGAAGACAGTTCTAAATTTGAAAAGCCAGAGTTCTGTGTCTACAGGGCTGATGGAAAGCCAGCGCCAGAGTTTTACGATGCTGACGATAATCTGCATTGCTTTTGGCGTCCATCAATTCACATGCCGCGCTGGGCCAGTCGTATCACGCTGGAAATTACCGACGTGCGGGTTGAGAGGCTGAACAATATTAGTGAGTGTGACGCAAAAGCGGAGGGCGCACCAACTGAATGCTGCGTCATTGGGGATAAGCACTTTCTGGGTTTCCGCAGTCTGTGGAAATCCATCTACGGAGAGGAAGGCTGGCAGGCTAACCCGTGGGTGTGGGTTATCGAATTCAAGCGTGTTGATGGTGGTACTACGCCATGAATAATCGCAAAGCAAAATTGCTGTTAGCAAAGCCAGGACAGCTCATCCGAATATCTAACCGCCTTGTTGTTCGCTATGCACCATCTGGCCTGTCACGTTGGTTGCCAACACATTATTACGGGAAAAATAGAAAACCAAGTGCGGCGCAGAACCGCAGAAATAACCACGGGAGATAAGCATGACAGATAAACAGGCACTACGTGAGCGTTATTCACCGCAACCAGTACCCAAATGCCGCATTTGTGGCGCTGAAATGACAGTACAGCGTATATCTGGCAACCGCATCACGTATGGGTGTACGGGCGCAACCTACGACGATAAAGGTTGTGACTACGCAGAAGGACGCAGTATCGCAGATGACCATTATGGACAGTCCCGCGTCACTGTCGTCGATGTTAGCGACCCGGAAGTGCTCATGCTGCTGGATGAGCGCGAAGCCGATAAAGAGAAAATTAAAACACTAGAAAGCCGAAACCGTCGTCTGGAGGGGATTATTGATGCCGCAGAGAAGCGCATAGCAGAACTGGCGGCGCGGATTGTCAACTTGCCGAAACGCAGCATTGGTGAAGTTATGCATATGAGCGGATTTAGCCGGGAATATGCCGAGGGTTGGTGTGCGGGTAATGATAACGCTCGTAACGAAATACGCGCTGCTGGTGTCAAAATTAAGGAGGAATAATGTGGGTTTTAATTTTCTGGATGTTATCTCCGCATTCTTTAAGTGTAATTGGCGAGTCGCAACCAACGCTACAGGTAGAAACTCAGGTGTTTAATAGCGAGCGAGCTTGTAAAGATGCTTTCGCCGATATCAAAAAGTTAAATAACGGTGATTTGAAGTTGCGCGGAGTGTGTGTGCCCAAAGATTAACCTAGGAAGTGTTATTCTGATTTTATAGCGTAATAACAACTGAAAATTTTAACTCAATCCTTAACCGGAGGGACTCTTGCACCCTCAATACTTCAGGAGGCCGCCCGAAAGGGCGGCAATTGTTTGTTAGTTATCTAAAATTGTACTAAATCTTTTTATTACCATTAAGAAAGTTATAACAGTTATAAAGAAGGATGTATAGGCAAAAAAGCTAACGATATATGCAGGTGCACGAAAATACCATTTCATTAAATCTACTGCGTTGTCCGGGAGGAAATATATTATCACTGAAAATATAACCAATATTATTGCGGTTAATATTGCATAGGCAACGTTATGACATAACTGTTCATATATGGTTTTATTATTATTCAATGAGATTAAATTATCTCGAGGTTTGTTTCCTTCAATTATGTCTGCTATCTTGGATATGGTTTTTTGTTTTTGATCATAAATCATTATTACAGCACTCATTAATAGTGCTGTTGTAATAGCACCGAAGTTAACGAAGACAGAGGCGATTGCTGGTTTCATTACTCCATATGTCCAGCACAGAACGAAAGAAAGAACCAGAGGGACAATAAAATGTACAATGATGTCGCCCATCAGAATTGTGCCGCGCTGATCTGACATTGTTTTGTAGTGTTTTATTATTACACCCAGTACATTTATTTTGTTCATATAGTTACCCCTTTGTTACCGCTATGCAGCTCTAACAATATATCATTGGAAAGGGCCTTTATCGCGTCATGAAGTGCTGTTAGTTCAGGAATACCTGTCAATGGATTGATTTTAAGATCATTATCATCTAACTCTGCGGAAATTCCTTTTTTTAGTATTGTGTCATAATTGAAAACGACTGTTCTGCTGCCAAGTTGTAAACTTATTTTTATTACATCACATTTGTCTTCAATAATTTCAATGATGTTTCCAATGTTTTTGTTTCTTAAATCTCTAAAGCTCCCAAATATACCGTTGTTTGCTTTGATTATTAAATCAGTCTTGATGTTTGTTTTATTTTGACTAAAGGAGTTAGTAATGTCGCTTGGGGCTTTATATCCCTGGGCTTTAATTTGTTTTAACTCAGAGTTGAGGATGTATTGAGGGATGTTTTTATGACATAATGGGTTGATTCTTGCTTCAAGCTGAAATTGTTTTTTTAGATGTTCAGTGATGGAATCAGAAAGAACCCCACGAGCCGAAATGTTATCGCTGGAATGGAACGCAATAATTCCTTCATCAAGGTTGTCTGGTAGATATATTAAAATATAACGTTCTTTTAGGGTTACATCATAAGCAGTTGTTCTGTAGTGAACTTTTTTGAGTTTTACATCTTTTATTTCACTACTTTCTCCGTATTTACCAACTTTAATATAACCATATATAATTTTTTTTGTGTTATCAAAATGAAGTTTGGTATGTTGTTCAAGAGATATTTTTGTTTTTGATACTCCGAATTCGATAGGTGTGTTTTTATAAAGAGCAAAATAATCAACGAGAAGTTCATATGCCGTTTTGTTATTGCTTAAACCTAATTCATTAAGTTTTTTGCTGGTTCGACTGCCCTTATGGGTCAATACACGGAATGAATAGAAATTAACGCTGTGCATGAAAAGCACTTTTGAATATATAGAAATATATTAGAACATGCATGTATGCAATGCATAAATGAAAAGCTACCGCAGGGCGGTCCCACCCACCGATAGCTCTTAACTGATTGTTTTAAAGAAATAATACACAAAGTAATGTTCTTGTAAAGAGGTGGTAGGCTAACAATTGTGGCTATTGTCGCTGCGGATAAAAACGGTTTGCGCGGTAAGTAGAGTTAAGTAAAATCGCCACGGGTGCTTGAGGCTATCTGTCTCAGGCATGAACACCAAAAGGCAGATAGAGAAAAGCCCCAAGTGACTATAAATCAACTTGAGGCCAGTCCGATGTCTCGACAACAGAAGATTAGCCTCTTAACAGTAAGAAATCAACTTACAGGAGGTTGTAATGCGAAGGAACTATGTGTTTTGTCTGGTGGTGGTTTGTTTCACCATCCTGATGTTTCTCTGGATGGTTCGTGGTTCGCTCTGCGAGCTGCACATCAAGCAGGGGAACATAGAGCTTTCGGCGTATTTAGCCTACGAAGTTGAACAACGTTAAGAGCATCGGCGGGGGGAAAAACCCCCGCCACTCTTTGTGTCAGGCATTCTCAATGCACCCACACTTTATAACTGATGTTATTATAAGTTTGCGTTTATATGTGTTGGCTATATTTTCCTGTATTACTTCTTTGCGCGTTATTATTTATATAGCTTGCGAATTTAATAAGTGTTTTGTTTTCATGCTATAAGCGTTAAATAATGTTAGTCACGTCACATTAATTTTAGTTGACAACATAAAAAGCAGGTTGATATAAAATTACCGAGGGTTGTAGATAAAAAAGGAGCTGAATATGAATAGGTCGATTGTAATTCTCTTAATGGTGACTTCCACTATCTCTCTCAATGGCTACGCGCAACCAGTGGCTAATGCACCTTCGAATAAACAAGAACTATGTGAAAACTACAGGCAAATAGCTAAGGAAACGTGTAAAAAAGGTGTTCTAGGTGTAAGGGATGGTACAGCGGGTGCATGTTTTGGGGCGCAACTAATGGTTAAGATTAAAGGTTGTTAATTCCCAATGTCTAACATATGAAATACAAAAATTTAAATCATTGTACCAGAAAGCCTGTTACTGTTAGTAACAGGCTTTTTTCTATTTCACAATAAACTACGTTGCGTTTCCTTTGTGTTAATAATATGAATGCGCTCATAATGTAATGCGATAAATTTTTATACGTCAAAGTGGCAGGAGTATAGTTCTTATTTGTGAATGAATCACCTTTGTTGATAGTTTAATCTTTTAGCCTGGACTCATAAAGCAATTGCCGTGTTGCTCCTCAAATTAAGTTGTATAAAATTAGATTTCTTATTTAGCGCGCAGGGAGAAGATGGATGGACTCCTCTAGAGGAGATGTATTATGTTTACAGGATTCTATCATGAAAGAAAAGGAGCTATTGGCTGTAATTAGCTTGCCAGGTCGTTATGAAGTGATCACTAGAGAGGATGGATCATTTATCGTTATACCTGTGCCTCCTGACGCAATCTTAATCAGCAATGACTCACATATACATTCAGTAATCTTCTTTAGACAAGATAAAGACTGAATTATACTATAGGTGTCGGCCTGAACAACTGACCCTGTCGCACCATTACGAGGATAGTAGTGGTGCATTTACAACTAGTAAAGCAAACTTCTTCAGGATTACTGATCCCCGCAACGCCGGAGAGCAGTAATCTGTTGCATCAGATAAAAATTGGTGAGTGGATACACGCTGACTTTAAGCGTGTGCGTAACTACGCATTCCATAAGCGATTTTTCAAACTTCTACAGCTTGGTTTCGACTACTGGACGCCCACCGGCGGAGTAATCGCTCCGAAGGAACAAAAACTTATCTCAGGCTTTGTCGATTTTCTGTGCGAGTCAGCCGGGCGCAAGCATACCTCCGCACTGAGCGATGCAGCAGAACAGTACCTGCATAAGGTTGCTGTAAAGCGAACCAGTGATTTAGCACTTCTCAAATCATTCGACGCTTTCCGCGAGTGGGTGACCGTTCAGGCCGGATTTTACACCGAGCATTTTTATCCGGACGGTAGTCGCGGGCGAAGGGCGAAATCCATCGCTTTTGCGAATATGGACGAAACCGAGTTTCAGCAGGTTTATAAAGCCGTACTCAACGTACTGTGGAACTGGATCCTGTTCCGTAAGTTTTCCTCTCCGGAGGAAGTCGAAAATGTGGCCGCACAGCTGCTGGAGTTCGCGTAATGGCGGATTTACGCAAAGCGGCGCGGGGCCAGATGTGCCAGGTCAGAATTCCCGGCTATTGCAACCACAATCCTGAAACGTCCGTACTGGCGCATTACCGGCTGGCTGGTACGTGCGGAACGGCAACAAAACCTCATGATATACAGGCAGCGATTGCCTGTAGCTCATGCCACGATTTAATCGACGGGCGGGTAAAAACCAGCGATTACACCAAAGAAGAATTACGCCTGATGCACGCGGAGGGCGTTTTCCGGACACAAGAAATCTGGAGGGAGAAAGGCATTTTATGATTTACCCAACAAACACCGGGAAAAGCGGAGAACACCTTCGCCTCAATACGCTGGAGAGCGTCTGGATTCAGGGGAAATTGCGTATGTGGGGCCGCTGGTCGTATATCGGCGGCGGTAAGACGGGGAATATGTTCAACCAGTTGCTGACCTCTAAAAAACTGACAAAAACGGCAATTAATGAGGCACTTCGCAGAATGAAAAAAGCAGGGCTGGACAAGCCTGAACTTGAAGCATTTTTGCGGGAAATGATTAACGGCAAGCAAAAGAGCTGGCTGGCGCATTGTACCGATTCAGAAGCGCTAAAAATCGATAGGGTTATTGGCGAAGTACTGGCGGATCATCCCGGACTGCTAAATGTCCTGAGTCAGCGTTATATGGGGCGGGGCATGACTAAGCGAATGATGGCCGAACGGTTAAATGAAGCCTATCCAGAATGGTGTTTTAGTACATGCGAGAAGCGAATTGCTAATTGGTTAGCTGTTGCAGAATATATGCTTTATCTACCTATGCATGAATCATTTGCTCAAAAAACGACTTGATTTTTTACGCACTAACTGCTTCAATTCCGGTACGCTTCGCATAGCTGTATCGCGAGGCGAATGACAGACATGAACAAATTTCAAAACCCGCCATCGTGCGGGTTTTGTCGTTTTTGAACCCTCATTAATAAATACTCAAAAATTAAATATTACCTACATTAATTGTTTTTTGTGTGTTTTGGTTTTTTTGATCTTATGTAAATCATTTAAATAAATTTAAAATAAACAATTTACACAAATTGACATTATTGGGGGTTGAAATGAATAATTCTATTCGTATTATTTACGGCGGTTCTGATGGGTGGCTTTTATTGCTCGGTCAAGGATGTCCCTGATGAACCAATTAATGCCGACTTAGCTCAGCAGGTAGAGCAACTGACTTGTAATCAGTAGGTCACCAGTTCGATTCCGGTAGTCGGCACCATATGCGGGCATCGTATAATGGCTATTACCTCAGCCTTCCAAGCTGATGATGCGGGTTCGATTCCCGCTGCCCGCTCCAGTTTTCTTTCATATTATGTAGCGTCTATGAAAGAAAAAAGAGAGTCACTTCTGCCTCCATCCATTTGCAGTGACGGCACCAGAAATGGCTCTCGAACTCAAACTGACAAGTTTGGCTTGTGAACCGACATTTTTATGGCACAGATTAACGAAAGTTAGTCGAAGCGGGGCAGGAATAGTGGGTCAATTTCGCTTCTCAGCTGCATAGGGGGCTGTGTGCCATGTTTTTTGCATTCAAATGGTGTCTTGCTGTTATCTGTTGTTGTGATGAACCGGACTTATGTGGTGGCGAGACACCATTTGAATGCAGTGATACCCACATAATGTGGGGCAAAACAGCACCCTCGTCTGCGTTTGATCAAATCGTTGCGAGTCCCAGTGGCTGACTGAGGATTCTCCGGGTAAGACCGGCACTGCATTTTATATAGAGGTGATCCCCTTATAGGAACACATTGAAGTAGACCAAAGGTCGTGACTCTATTTTTGTAAGGAACAGATTTTTCGGGGGAGGCCCCCCCCCCCATAACAAATGTTATGCATGACATGCAATAAACGATAGCGCCAATAATAACTATTATGATGTATCTCATGCCTATTTCCATCCACCTCCCGTGAGGTGGTTTTTTTTACTATGTTGGTTTGCAGCCTCATTTTGATGAAGCAGATACACGTGGTTCGCCGCAAGAGCAATCTGATAAGGGATATGTTGTATGTTTGTAGTTCATGGATTACCACACGATCCGACAGATCATGAAAGAGTGATTGGCTGGGCGGTAATTCGTCCGGCCCCGTGGCATCTTGTAGGTGTTTTTGCAACTGAATATATGGCAAGAAAAGAACTACAGGTACGTGGCGATGGTTATCACGTGCAATTAGGTTCCTATAAGCTTGGAACCCAGGATTTTAGGGCATTCACTTTTGAATTGTGACAACAGACAAGGGATTCTGAACAAATAAGAGTTTGTTTAGATGTTGTGCTGGTTGCTGACTATTAGCCAGTAAAAGAGCGTTTGTGGAGAGGGGATATCGATGGGAGTATGGTTTGTTTTAGGTGGAATGCTTTGCTTCTTTATCGCTCATCTAGCCGATAAGCATATAAAAACACGAGTAGCCGAAGCTGCTATCTATACAGGAATATCCCTAATAGCGCTGGCGGCCTTATTCTAAAGGTTGGGCGTTCTACTTTATGGAGCTTAAGCCATACCTTACAACTCAATTTAATCACATAGAATTCGAATGGGTCATTTCCGAGAGAGTGGCTGAGGCATGCATAGGAAAATCCTTCGGGGATGGCCCATCCGAATTTGTTTTGAAGATATTAATGTAATCCGTTTGTCAGAACCCGCCGTCGTGCGGGGTTTTGTCGTTTCTGAGGTCCGCTACGGCGGACCTTTTTCATTTCCGCGCTATTTGTTGGCGCTTCCGTTTCACGCTCCTGGATGGTGGGGCTTTTTTTTCGGATTTGATCATGTATGACCCATTAACTGTAACGGGCGGCTTTACGGCGGCTTCGACAGGTGTGACGCTTGCTGCGCTGTTTCCGGAAGCGACGCCTGCCGTGGTGATGTGCTCACTTGCCGGAACCGCGCTTTACGTTCTCTCCAGCCGCCCACATCGACTCTGGCGGCAGGTTCTGTTTGCCTTGGTCTCTTTTATCGGGGGGATACACAGCGCCGGAACAGCCTCGGAAATTATCGCAGCAGTCATTAATGCCGGGCTGGGAAAAATTGCACCTGGCGCATCTGTGCAGGTCACGCCGGGTATTGGTGCGCTGGTGGCCTCAACAGTCTGTGTAAGCATCCTGTTGCGAGTGATGTCGAAATACCAGGGCGGCATACAGACAAAAGAGGAGGGCGAGTGATGGACTGGCAAAAACTGGTGCTCTCTGCCAATGCAGTGGTCTGCCTGCTTATAGTCCTGCGTCTGATGTTTTATCAGAAAAAAGCAGGTAGCTACCGGTTTCTGTATTCACTGCTGGCGTGGCTGGTCATTGTAGCTGCCGGGTGGATCGCCATTCGTATTTTTTATGGTGAGTATTCCGGCGCTGACCCTGCTGAGCTTCTCCTCAATTTTTCTTTCTGCCTGACCATCTGGGGCGCGAGAGGGAATATTGCGAAAGCTACACAAGTCGGGAAAAAGAAGGAGTTACAGTGAAAAAAACGAAAGAAATGATCTTTGATGAGATCCTCGGTAAAGAGGGTGGTTACGTAAACCATCCCGATGATAAGGGAGGCCCGACAAAGTGGGGCATCACTGAGAAAGTGGCGCGTGCTCACGGCTACAGGGGCAATATGCGCGACCTGACGCGCGGGCAGGCGCTGGAAATCCTCGAGGCTGATTACTGGTACGGACCCCGCTTCGATCAGGTTTCTGCATTGTCTCCCGACATTGCCGCCGAGCTGTGCGACACAGGGGTGAATATGGGGCCGGCAGTCGCAACAAAGATGCTTCAGCGCTGGCTGAATGTATTCAATCTGCGCGGCAAGTTATTCCCGGACATGGATGCCGATGGGCGTATCGGTCCACGCACGATTAATGCGCTGCGGGCCTATCTGAAAAACCGGGGCAAGGACGGGGAGCTTGTCATGCTCACATCGCTGAACTGCACTCAGGGCGATCGTTATCTCGAACTAGCAGAGAAACGCGAGGCTAATGAGTCCTTTGTCTACGGCTGGATGAAGGAGCGCGTCGCGCTATTAAGCGAAAGCACTGGACACACCGAACGCCACAGGCACTGGTAGCAATACTGATGCCCTTTTTGTTAGTGGGCTGCGCCAGCATGGAAAAAGCACGCCAGCTTTTGGATACCGCATCTCAGGTCTGCCAGCTTATTAATAGCGTGTGGCAATGTACGCAGGACTGATCGTCTGATAAATGTTTCACTAAGGAGAAATTATGGCATCACCAATTATGAAGTATTTCAATTATGAACATCTTCCGACTTCGTTAAAGGAAGTGAGTAAGCCGATTGGTGATCTGGCAAGGGAAATGGATGAATCCCTGCCAGACGGTCCGGAAAAGTCGGTTGGGTTACGTAAATTTCTTGAAGCGAAAGATGCTCTGGTGCGTGCGAAACTGGGTTAAGGCATTACAGCAGCCCTTCAATGAGGGGCTGCTGTAATGCTATCGGCCTGAATATCCCCGTTGAAAACAGGAGGCGAAATGTCTGAACAAGATTATGAAGCGATTGGTCGCTGCGTTGTTCTGCGAAAGCGTATTGAAGAAAATCTTTGCGCTCTGAAAAAAATAAAATCGGAAATTACTACTGCTGGTGCTCCGTTTTTATCAGGTGGGGAGTTGCATAGTGCTTATTCACTGGTGTTGAGCATAGAAACGAATGCACATCGCTGTCGTGAGTTGCTCGATGACACAATAAAACTTGTCGATGAACATAACCAGTACGCCGTGGCAGCGGGACTGGATGTGATCTGTACCCTCCCCGAGGGAATAGCCGGAGAATGAAATTCCATGCCATCACGAATTCCCCGCGCATGCCGTAAGCGTGGTTGTGCAGGCACAACGACAGACACCTCGGGTTACTGCGATAAGCATCGTGGTGAAGGCTGGGCACAGCACCAGCGCGGGCTGAGTCGCCACCAGCGTGGCTATGGCTCGAAGTGGACTGTTATCCGCGCCCGTATCCTGAAACGCGATAAAGGATTGTGCCAGCTGTGCCTGCGTGGTGGTGTGGTGCGTGAGGCCAAAACCGTCGACCACATCATTCCTAAAGCTCACGGCGGCACGGATGCAGACAGTAACCTGCAGAGTCTGTGCTGGCCCTGCCACAAAGCGAAGACGGCTACGGAGAGAATGCGATGAGCTATACCCGATGTACCTATTGTGGGTCACCGTTTCATACAGTTGCCAACTGCCCGAAAACATGGGGAGGTTCGTCGCGTCGGGCAAATCTACGCTGTAGTTATTGTGGTCGGTCCGGTCATAATTCCAGAGCCTGTCCCTACAACGCGAGCAGCGCGAACCGTCGCACACTGAACGATGATTTCTATATCGATTGATATTAATTCTCATCTACAGGGGGGGGCGGGTCAAATCCCTGTAGCCCTAGCTGTCCGGGACCGCCCGCCTCGTCAAATTTTTACGCGCCCAAAATAAGAAACTTTTTTCCGGAAGTTTTTACCTATTGAATTGGAGGTTTTAATGGGTGCTGTTGTTCGATCTTCCGGTGGTGGCC
>NZ_NAEW01000031.1 GCF_002075345.1 Citrobacter braakii | reverse complement strand
TTTACGGGCCGTAAGTAACGAAGTCTGATGCAAATGTCAGATCGTATGCGCCTGTTAGGGCGCGGCTGGTAACAGAGCCTTATAGGCGCATCCGAAAAACCTCCGGCTATGCCGGAGGATATTTATTAGCCGATTATTTTTCCAGACATCATAAAAACTTACCGGCAAGATGGTTAAACAACGTCCAGTTCATCACACTCGCTACTTGATTGCTGCTCTTATTAAAACTACTGTATATAAATACAGTAAATGAGAGGCAGATTATTATGTTGTTTTTCCAGCCTGCGGAACGCCGCGAAATTAAACACTTTCCGTTATTTAGCGATCTTGTGCCCTGCGGTTTTCCATCTCCTGCGCAGGACTACGTTGAGAAACGTATCGACCTCAATGACCTGCTGGTACGGCATCCCAGCGCAACCTATTTTGTTAAATCATCTGGCGACTCCATGAGGGGGGCAGGGATCGGCGAGGGCGATTTACTGATTGTCGACAGCGCCAGAAAACCTGCCCATGGAGACATCGTTATTGCCGCCGTTGAGGGCGAATTCACCGTTAAACGCCTGCAATTACATCCGGTTGTGATGCTGAAGCCAGAGAACAGCGCCTACGCGCCGATCATGATTAGCAGCGAGGACACGCTGGATATATTTGGCGTGGTGACATTTATCATTAAAGCAGCGGGCTGATGATGTTTGCACTGGTGGATGTTAACGCGTTTTATGCCAGCTGTGAGTCGGCATTCCGGCCTGATCTGAAAGGGAAGCCCGTTGTCGTTCTTTCAAACAACGATGGCTGCGTTATTGCCAGCAGCGTAGAGGCAAAGGCGCTTGGCGTTAATATGGGCGCTCCGTACTTCAAACAGAAAGATCTGTTCAGGCGCTATGGCGTGTTCTGTTTTAGTTCGAACTACGAACTGTATGCGGATATGAGCAGCAGGGTGATGTCGATTCTGGAGGAGTTGTCGCCACGCGTGGAGATATACAGTATTGATGAAGCCTTTTGTGATTTAACGGGCGTGCGAAACTGCAGGGATCTTACGGATTTTGGTCAGGAAATCAGAGCAACCATTTTGCAGAAAACACGTCTTACGGTTGGGGTCGGTATCGCTCAGACCAAAACCCTGGCCAAACTGGCGAACCATGCGGCCAAAAAGTGGCAGGAACAGACGGGCGGAGTCGTGGATCTCTCAAATATTGAACGCCAGCGTAAGCTGATGGCAGCACTCCCGGTTGATGAAGTCTGGGGCATCGGACGCCGTATCGGCAAGAAACTGGACGTCATGGGCATTAAAACGGTTCTCGACCTGGCGGATACCGATATTCGCTTCATTCGTAAACATTTCAGCGTCGTGCTTGAGCGAACCGTCCGGGAATTGCGCGGTGAGCCTTGTCTGGCGCTGGAAGAATTTGCGCCGGATAAGCAGGAAATTATCTGCTCAAGATCGTTTGGTGAAAAACTCACGGATTACAACGCCATGAGAGAGGCCATTTGCACCTATGCTTCACGTGCTGCGGAAAAGCTGCGCAGAGAACACCAGTACTGCCGGTTTATCTCTACGTTTATCAAAACCAGTCCGTTTGCCCTGAATGAACCTTATTACGGTAACAGCGCATCGATAAAACTGCTGACGCCAACTCAGGATAGCCGGGACATTATTACAGCAGCCACGCGCAGCCTGGACGCCGTTTGGCGAGAGGGGCTACGTTATCAAAAAGCGGGCGTTATGCTGGGGGATTTTTTTAGCTCTGGCGTTGCACAGCTGAATCTTTTTGATAATAACGCCCCGCGGCGTAACAGCGATAAATTGATGGACCTACTGGATACTCTTAATGCTGAAAAGGGGAAAGGAACGCTCTACTTTGCCGGGCAAGGGATACAGCAGCCGTGGGCGATGAAGCGAGACATGCTTTCACCACGTTATACAACGAGATACAGTGATTTGCTGCGGGTAAATTGATAGTCAAAGAAGGCTTCCGCCCACCTTATTTATACCGGATCAATTATCCTTTCAATGACAGGACGTTGTAAATTGCCAACGATTCCATAACCTTGGATACCTTTCCAGCGCGGCTAAATTAGCGCTCCTTTAATACTTCGATAAGAGACAAAGTTGTTATTCAAAAAGTTGGATTGTTGTGAACTCAGGAGTAGGATTATTTCTATCTGATAGAACCAGTTATCGAACTGGCTTATACGAGTTGTTTGTTTTTCACTTACGAAAAGGTGGTGCTGGTAATGAGTACATTCATCATTCGTTTATTATTTTTTTCTCTCTTATGCGGTTCTTTCTCAATACATGCTGAAGAGCAGAATGGTATGAAACTTGAGCGGGTTGTGATAGTGAGTCGTCATGGAGTAAGAGCACCTACGAAGTTCACTCCAATAATGAAAAATGTCACACCCGATCAATGGCCACAATGGGATGTGCCGTTAGGATGGCTAACGCCTCGTGGGGGAGAACTTGTTTCTGAATTAGGTCAGTATCAACGTTTATGGTTCACGAGCAAAGGTCTGTTGAATAATCAAACGTGCCCATCTCCAGGGCAGGTTGCTGTTATTGCAGACACGGATCAACGCACCCGTAAAACGGGTGAGGCGTTTCTGGCTGGGTTAGCACCAAAATGTCAAATTCAAGTGCATTATCAGAAGGATGAAGAAAAAAATGATCCTCTTTTTAATCCGGTAAAAATGGGGAAATGTTCGTTTAACACATTGCAGGTTAAAAACGCTATTCTGGAACGGGCCGGAGGAAATATTGAACTGTATACCCAACGCTATCAATCTTCATTTCGGACCCTGGAAAATGTTTTAAATTTCTCACAATCGGAGACATGTAAGACTACAGAAAAGTCTACGAAATGCACATTACCAGAGGCTTTACCGTCTGAACTTAAGGTAACTCCTGACAATGTATCATTACCTGGTGCCTGGAGTCTTTCTTCCACGCTGACTGAGATATTTCTGTTGCAAGAGGCCCAGGGAATGCCACAGGTAGCCTGGGGGCGTATTACGGGAGAAAAAGAATGGAGAGATTTGTTAAGTCTGCATAACGCTCAGTTTGATCTTTTGCAAAGAACTCCAGAAGTTGCCCGTAGTAGGGCCACACCATTACTCGATATGATAGACACTGCATTATTGACAAATGGTACAACAGAAAACAGGTATGGCATAAAATTACCCGTATCTCTGTTGTTTATTGCTGGTCATGATACCAATCTTGCAAATTTAAGCGGGGCTTTAGATCTTAACTGGTCGCTACCCGGTCAACCCGATAATACCCCTCCTGGTGGGGAGCTTGTATTCGAAAAGTGGAAAAGAACCAGTGATAATACGGATTGGGTTCAGGTTTCATTTGTTTATCAGACGCTGAGAGATATGAGGGATATACAACCGTTGTCGTTAGAAAAACCTGCTGGCAAAGTTGATTTAAAATTAATTGCATGTGAAGAGAAAAATAGTCAGGGAATGTGTTCGTTAAAAAGTTTTTCCAGGCTCATTAAGGAAATTCGCGTGCCAGAGTGTGCAGTTACGGAATAAGTAACTAATTATTATATATAGCGTATTAAAAAATAGAAACCCCCGGTTTGTAGTCGGGGGTATTCGTATTGTTCATAATTACATGAGTCTTCAACTGACTGTTCTTTGCGAGTGACAAACCAGTTACGCTGCTCCAGAAAAAATCCGGTCTGTTCAGCGATGCAGAATACATCGACAAAGCGCTCGGTGTTGCGGCTCTAAAACCGCTTTACACGGTGATATGTCCACATATATCTAAATGTGCTGTTTGTGCAAATCATTAAAGAATAACAAGTTATTTATTTTACAATTAGTTAAAAATACTGATAGTATACCCCCCTATAGTATTTGGAGGGCGTATGCCGCATTCACCCGAAGATAAAAAACGCATTCTCACCCGTGTACGCCGTATTCGCGGTCAGGTTGATGCGCTTGAGCGCGCGCTGGAGTCCGGCGAGCCGTGTTTGGCTATCCTGCAACAAATTGCCGCCGTGCGCGGCGCATCCAATGGCCTGATGGGCGAAATGGTTGAGATCCACCTGAAAGACGAACTGGTCAGCGGGGAAACAACCCCAGACCAGCGTGCCGTGCGCATGGCTGAAATCGGCCATCTTCTGCGTGCTTATCTAAAATAACACCATCACCTCGCAATAATGGGAAGAGACAAATGAAATCACGTGCAGCAGTTGCATTCGGCCCCGGCCAACCGTTAAAAATTGTCGAAATCGATGTCGCACCGCCAAAGAAAGGTGAAGTGCTGGTTAAAATTACCCACACAGGCGTGTGCCATACTGATGCTTTTACGCTCTCAGGCGACGATCCGGAAGGGGTTTTCCCGGCGGTGCTCGGCCATGAAGGTGGCGGCATTGTGGTTGAAGTGGGTGAAGGCGTTACCAGCCTGAAACCGGGCGATCATGTGATCCCGCTATACACCGCAGAATGTGGCGAGTGTAAGTTCTGTAAATCGGGTAAAACTAACCTGTGTCAGGCCGTACGTGCGACCCAGGGCAAAGGTCTGATGCCGGATGGCACAACCCGTTTCTCGTATAACGGCGAGCCGATTTATCACTATATGGGCACCAGCACCTTCAGCGAATACACCGTTTGCGCGGAGATCTCTCTGGCGAAGGTTAACCCGCAGGCTCCGCTGGACAAAGTGTGTCTGCTGGGGTGTGGCGTGACCACCGGTATCGGAGCGGTCCATAACACCGCAAAAGTGAAAGAAGGCGATACCGTCGCCGTATTTGGTCTGGGCGGTATTGGCCTGGCGGTGATTCAGGGCGCGGCGCAGGCGAAAGCCGGGCGTATTCTGGCCGTTGATACCAATCCGGAAAAATTTACGCTGGCAGGTGAAATGGGCGCGACCGATTTCATCAATCCGAAGGATTACGACAAACCGATTCAGGATGTGATTGTCGAGCTTACCGATGGCGGCGTGGACTTTAGTTTCGAATGTATCGGTAACGTTAACGTGATGCGCGCGGCGCTGGAATGCTGCCATAAAGGATGGGGCGAAAGCATCATTATTGGCGTGGCAGGAGCCGGACAAGAGATCAAAACACGCCCGTTCCAGTTAGTTACCGGGCGTGTCTGGCGCGGTTCCGCGTTTGGCGGCGTGAAGGGGCGTACTCAGCTTCCTGGTATGGTTGAAGATGCGATGAGCGGGAAAATTCAGTTGGATCCGTTTATTACCCACCGTTTACCGCTGGAGCAGATTAACGACGCGTTCGATTTAATGCATCAGGGTAAATCCATCCGTACCGTTATCCACTTTGGCGATAACTGATTCATTGGCCAGCGGATTTCACCGCTGGCACTTTCCTGAATTTTTTTGAATTATGTTGTGAAAGTGTGACGAATCCGGCGCTTTTCACGGTAAGTAAACTTCCCGGATTGCCGATGACTATCTAACGGGCGTGTTTTCACGCATAAACCCTACAAGAGAGTCGACGGTCATGGACAACATTACATCGATGCAAGCCCAGCATAAACTGGGCTTTCTGCATCAAATCCGGCTGGTTCCGCTGTTTTCCTCCATTCTCGGTGGCATCCTTCTGTTGTTCGCCTTAAGTTCCGGGCTGGCAAGCTATTTTCTTATGCAGGCCGATCGCGATCAGCGCGACGTAACCGATGAGATTCAGGTCAGGATGGGGTTATCTAACAGCTCTAACCACTTGCGTACCGCGCGTATCAACATGATCCACGCCGGCGCGGCGAGCCGTATTGCCGAAATGGATGACATGAAGGCCAATATCGCCGAGGCAGAAAAACGGATTAAGCAATCGCAGGACGGTTTCAATGCTTATATGTCACGCGCGGTAAAAACGTCTGCCGATGAAGCGTTAGACGCTGAACTGAGCGCCAGCTTCAAAGCCTATACCGACGGCTTACAGCCGATGCTGAAGTACGCTAAAAACGGCATGTTTGAGGCGATCATCAACCATGAAAATGAACAGGCCAGACCGCTGGACTCTGCTTACAACAAGGTGCTGTTAAAGGCGATCGACATTCGTACCACCAGGGCGAATCAGTTAAGCGAACAGGCGCATCAGCGTACACAGCTTGGTATGGCTTTTATGCTGGGCGCATTTGTTCTTGCGCTGGCGCTGACCGTGATGACGTTCATTGTTCTGCGTCGTACCGTCATTCATCCTCTGTTGCGTGCCGCCCAGCGTATTGAGCAAATTTCAGCGGGGGATCTCACCATGCCGGAGGAACCGACCGGGCGCAGCGAAATTGGTCGCCTGAGCCGCCATCTGCAAACAATGCAACGTTCGCTGGGGACAACGGTAGGCACGGTGCGTCAGGGCGCGGAAGAGATTTATCGCGGTACCAGTGAGATTTCGGCGGGGAACACCGATCTGTCTTCACGTACCGAACAACAGGCTGCGGCGATTGAACAAACGGCGGCCAGTATGGAAGAGTTGACGGCGACGGTGAAGCAAAACGCCGACAACGCGCATCATGCGAGCAAGCTGGCAGAAGATGCCTCCGGTAAGGCCAGTCGGGGCGGTCAGATGGTTTCTGGCGTGGTCAAAACTATGGGCAATATCTCAACGAGTTCGAAGAAAATCTCCGAAATCACAGCCGTTATTAACAGCATTGCTTTCCAGACCAATATTCTGGCGCTGAACGCAGCGGTTGAAGCGGCGCGGGCAGGAGAGCAGGGCCGTGGGTTTGCCGTGGTTGCCAGTGAGGTGCGCACGCTGGCAAGCCGCAGCGCTCAGGCGGCAAAAGAGATTGAAGGATTGATCAGCGAATCAGTCCGACTGATTGACCAGGGCTCCGGAGAAGTGGTCGCTGCGGGCAATACGATGACGGATATTGTCGATGCGGTAAAACGCGTCACCGACATTATGCTGGAAATTGCGGCGGCCTCTGATGAGCAGAGCCGGGGTATCGTCCAGGTGAGCCAGGCAATTTCAGAAATGGATAAGGTAACGCAGCAAAATGCCTCGCTGGTTGAAGAAGCCTCTGCCGCAGCGGCATCGCTGGAAGAGCAGGCGGCGCGCTTAACGGAAGCTGTTGGCACATTCCGTTTAACAGGGAC
The DNA here is from genome assembly GCF_002075345.1 of Citrobacter braakii. Classification (GTDB taxonomy): domain Bacteria; phylum Pseudomonadota; class Gammaproteobacteria; order Enterobacterales; family Enterobacteriaceae; genus Citrobacter; species Citrobacter braakii. The sequence continues at coordinate 18,946 of NZ_NAEW01000031.1, read as the reverse complement.
AAGTGCTATTAAACGCGCGCCTGTGACGACAAAGCCTGACCATTCACGCCCGCAGGCGGCAACTGCCAGTGGCGATAACTGGGAAACGTTTTAACAATAAAATCAATTAAGGGACCTGATGGTCCCTTAATTTTTGGCATCAAAACGGTACGGTTTTGCGTATTGCGGCGATCAGGATCTGCGCGGCCTGAGAGAGTTGCACATCGACACGGGTAAGAATGCCGATGGGTTCACCCGCACCGTGGGTGGGTATCGGCAACGACACCAGCGTCGCCTGGCGTAAATCTTCTCTAACCGCGCCTGAAGGGACAAACCACACATAGTCGTAATCGACCGTCAGTTGGCGGGAGAGTGATGCTGACAGCGTTTCAATACAGCCCGGCGGCATTTTGCAGCCCTGACTTTGCAACAACGCCTCTGCGTGCTGGCGAGGGGCGGTTCCTTTTGGTGAAACCACCACCGGCCACTCCATCACCCGACTCAGCGTGATGGTTTCCTGCAACAACGGGTGGTTAGGGCGCACGACCAGTTTGAGCGATTCCAGAAATAACAGCTCGTAGTTCAGACCAACCATCAATTCCGGATCGGCCATACGGCCAATGCCGAGATCAATTTCCCCTGACTTTAAACCCGCCAGGATCATGGGATTACTCATGGTGGCAACCTGCAGCGTGGTCTCCATTTGCTGCTTATGGAACGGGCCAATGACCGCCGGCAGAATGCCCAGGGCCGCGGTGGGTAAGGCGCCAATCCGTACAACATCCGTCTGTGACTCTTCGCGCTGGTTTAAGGCTTGTCCGGCGGTGTTGATCGCATCCAGCACTCTGACTGCGTGGGTAAGAAACTGTTCTCCGGGCAGCGTTAATTGTGCGCCAAGGCGGCCACGCTCAAAGAGCCGGGTACCGGTCAGTTGCTCCAGTTCATTCAGCGTTTTGGAGAGGGCTGGTTGGCTCAGGTTAAGGGTCTCAGCCGCGCGGCCCAACGTTCCCTGCTGTGCAACGGCGACAAAAGTATGAAGGTGGCGCAAGCGAATGCGCTGATTGAACAGAACATTTTTTTCCATAAGCGATGTTAAAAACAGAGTCGTATCGGTGACAAGTGAAGTTGTTCGATTTTGATAACCTGATAGCAAAATATTATTAACATTTATCCTATTTTACTTACAACTGATTTATTTTGCTTATGTTTTGTACAGCGTCACCGGGTGGTGGGATCATGGAAGAGAATCCGTCCAGTCGATATACTTTCGTTATTGTTTGCTTTTGAACCATTCTCTTCACAAGGTACTGATTAATGATAGATGTAATAGGGCACCTTAACCCCGATAGCGATGCCATTTGTACCGCCGCCATGACGGCGCGTTGGCTTACTTTACGTGGCCAGCAGGCGACGGCATGGCGTCTGGGCGAACCTAACCGCGAAACGCAATTTATCTTTGAACATGCAGGACTGACGATGCCCGAACGGCTGACGTTTGAACTGACCGATCGTGATGTGTGGCTGGTCGATTTCACCGAGCCTGCCCAGGGGCCGGCATCGCTGGCAGAAAGTAACGTCGTGGGAATTATCGATCATCACCGACTCGGTGGATTAGTCACTCGTCTGCCACCAGAAGTGTGGGTGAAGCCAGTTGGCAGCAGCGCGACGCTGTTATGGCAACTGATGACGGAAGAGGAGCGCAGCCAGTTATCTGCCGCTGAGGCCGTTTTATTGCTGGGTGCTGCATTGAGTGACACTGTCACGCTTCGCTCACCAACGACCACCTCTGACGATCGCCTGGCGGTGGAGGCCCTGGCCCAAAAAACCGGTGTGGATCTCGAGGCGTTTAGTCGCGACCTGCTGTCTGCTAAAACAAGCGTGGAAGGCATGAGCGCTCGCGAGCTTCTGCAGAAAGACATTAAAACCTTCACCATTCATGGACATTCTGTTTGTGTGGCGCAGCTTGAACTGTATGCGCTGCAACAGGTGGATGCGGTGCTGGACGATCTCCGTCTGGAAATGGCGCGCTATGCAGAGGAAAAGAATGCCGCGCTGGTTGTACTGATGCTCACCGATATTAATCTGGGCGACACCAGCCTGTGGTTTGCCGGTTCAGCGCTGTCAGACATCCCGCAGCCCTGTAAGGTGGAGGGGATGCTCAGCCGTAAAAAACAGATGTTGCCCTGGCTGGAAAGTCATTTAAAACCACGCCAGTAGGTTCTGTTCACCGTCTGTAGGGGTGGGAAATTTACGCGGGGTCACACTTTGTAAATTCTTCCCACCGGAGTCAGCGGCGTTTTCTACACTCCAGGTAATATTCACTGGAGGCATGACATTATGGCGAACACCATCACGGCAGATGAGATTCGGGAACAATTTTCGCAGGCAATGTCAGCAATGTACCAGCAGGAAGTCCCGCAATATGGCACGTTGCTGGAACTTGTCGCTGATGTGAATCTGGCGGTACTGGAAAATAATCCTACGCTGCATGAAAAACTGGCGAATGCAGATGAGCTGGCCCGGCTAAACGTTGAGCGCCACGGCGCCATTCGGGTGGGCACTGCGCAGGAGCTTTCTACGCTACGCCGGATGTTTGCCATTATGGGCATGTATCCGGTGAGTTATTACGATCTCTCCCAGGCCGGTGTTCCCGTGCATTCCACCGCGTTTCGTCCCATTGACGATGCGTCGCTTTCGCGCAACCCGTTTCGGGTATTCACCTCGTTATTGCGGCTCGAATTAATCGAAAACGCCGCGCTACGGCAAAAAGCCGCGGAGATCCTCGCAAAACGCGATATTTTCACCCGTCGTTGTCACGAACTGCTGGATGAGTTTGATGTGCAGGGCAGTTTTACGCCTGAGCAGGCGCAGGAGTTTGTGCAAGAAGCGCTGGAAACTTTCCGCTGGCATCAGCATGCCACGGTCGATGAGGCGACCTATCACGCATTGCACAATGAGCACCGGCTGATTGCTGATGTGGTGTGTTTCCCTGGGTGTCATATCAACCATCTGACGCCGCGTACGCTGGATATCGACCGGGTTCAGTCGATGATGCCGGAGTGCGGCATTGAACCCAAAATACTGATTGAAGGGCCGCCGCGCCGCGAGGTGCCCATTTTATTGCGCCAGACCAGTTTTAAAGCGCTGGAAGAGCCGGTGTTATTTGCCGGTGAAATGCGTGGCACTCACACGGCGCGTTTTGGTGAAATCGAACAGCGCGGCGTGGCCCTGACGCCGAAAGGCAGAGCATTGTACGACGAATTGCTGAATAAAGCGGGAACGGGAAAAGACAACCTGACACATCAGCTGCATTTGCAGGAGGTGTTCAAAGCATTCCCGGACAGCGAATTTCTGCTGCGCCAGCAGGGGCTTGCCTGGTTCCGCTACCGGCTGACGCCGTCGGGCGAGGCGCATCGACAGGCGATTCGCCCGGATGACGACCCGCAACCGCTCATTGAGCGGGGCTGGCTGGTTGCTCAGCCCATTACCTACGAAGATTTTTTACCGGTGAGCGCCGCGGGGATTTTCCAGTCTAATCTGGGGAATGAAACTCAGGCCCGTAGCCACGGTAATTCCAGCCGCGACGCGTTTGAACAGGCGCTGGGTTGTGCGGTTTATGATGAGTTTGCGTTGTATCAGGAGGCGCAAGATCGCAGTAAACGGCGGTGTGGTTTACTTTAATTGAATTTACATGGGATTCGGTCTGTTCCCATCGACATAAAATATTTTCGATTTTGTACAGATAATCGGCGACCAACAATTGGATTATTAATGAATTTTGTCTAGAGTGAGCGGTCAGAAATGTGCACTCTCTTGCCGCTGATTATGGCCGGCGCGGGACCATTTACACGACCAGAAGGACTTACTTTCAGGCATGAATCGCAGACGATTTATTAAAGGTTCAATGGCAATGGCCGCCGTGTGCGGAACCAGTGGTATTGCATCACTCTTTTCCAGCGCCGCCTTTGCGGCAGAGTCTGACATTGCAGACGGAAAAACCGTACGTTTTGATTTTTCCGTTCTGCAATCGATGGCCCATGACTTAGCACAGAAGCCCTGGGGCGGCGCACCGCGCGCGTTACCTGACACGCTGGCCAAACTGACGCCGCAGGCCTACAACAGCATTCAATATGACGCAGAGCAGTCTCTGTGGAACAATGTTGAAAATCGTCAGCTTGATGCGCAGTTCTTCCATGTGGGAATGGGCTTCCGTCGCCGCGTACGCATGTTCTCGGTTGATGGCAGCACGCATATGGCGCGCGAAATCCACTTCCGCCCGGAACTGTTTAAATACAATGATGCGGGCGTGGATACCAAACAGCTGGAAGGGCAGACTGACCTCGGGTTCGCCGGGTTCCGCGTGTTTAAAGCGCCAGAATTAGCCCGTCGCGATATCGTTTCTTTCCTGGGCGCCAGCTATTTCCGCGCCGTGGATGACACCTATCAGTACGGTTTATCGGCCCGCGGTCTGGCGGTAGATACCTACACCGACAGTAAAGAAGAGTTTCCTGATTTCACCTCTTTCTGGTTCGAAACGGTCAAACCGGGCGCAACCTCCTTTACCGTGTATGCGCTTCTCGACAGCCCCAGCGTAACCGGCGCATTTAAGTTCGTGATCCACTGCGAGAAAACGCAGGTGATCATGGATGTACAAAACCACATCTATGCGCGCAAAGACATCAAGCAGCTCGGTATTGCACCGATGACCAGCATGTTTAGCTGCGGCAACAACGAACGTCGGATGTGCGACACCATTCACCCGCAAATTCATGATTCCGACCGTCTGGCGATGTGGCGGGGCAATGGCGAGTGGATCTGCCGCCCGCTGAACAACCCGCAAAAACTGCAGTTCAACGCCTATACCGATAACAACCCGAAAGGGTTTGGCTTGCTGCAGCTCGATCGCGACTTCTCCCATTACCAGGATATCATGGGCTGGTACAACAAGCGTCCGAGCCTGTGGGTCGAACCGCGTAACCAGTGGGGCAAGGGGACTATCGGCCTGATGGAGATCCCGACGACCGGCGAAACGCTGGATAACGTCGTCTGCTTCTGGCAGCCTGAAAGGTCGATCAAAGCGGGCGATGATCTGGAATTCAAATATCGCCTGTACTGGAGTGCTCAGCCGCCGGTGCGTTCACCGCTGGCTCGCGTGATGGCGACCCGAACAGGCATGGGCGGCTTCCCGGAAGGATGGGCGCCGGGCGAGCACTACCCGGAAAAATGGGCGCGACGTTTTGCTGTTGATTTCGTTGGTGGCGATCTAAAAGCCGCAGCGCCGAAGGGTATTGAACCGGTGATTACGCTCTCCAGCGGTGAAGCGAAACAGATTGAGATCCTTTACGTGGAACCTATCGACGGTTATCGCATTCAGTTTGACTGGTATCCGACCTCTGACTCAACCGATCCGGTAGATATGCGTATGTTCCTGCGTTGTCAGGGCGACGCCATCAGTGAAACCTGGTTGTATCAGTACTTCCCGCCAGCGCCGGATAAACGTCAGTACGTTGACGACCGCGAGATGCGTTAATCACTCCCTTTACGGCTCTCCGAATGGGGAGCCGTATCTGTAATCCTCTTCACAACCATTCTGTACACTATTTACTCGATCCCGTTCGCATTTTTCTGTAAGTCAAGTGGGTACTCTGGAGGTGTGTATTTCTTATACACGTCCTTTTCCACTAACAGGGAGAAAGTATGTTTCCAGAATACAGAGACCTTATTTCCCGACTGAAATCCGAGAACCCTCGCTTTCTGTCCTTATTCGAAAAACACAACAGCCTTGATCATGAGATCTCCAGACTGGAAGGTTCGGATGGTCGGGGGTATAGTTTGGACATTGTTCGCCTTAAGAAACAGAAACTCCACCTGAAGGAAGATCTGCTCAAAATATTGCAAAAAGAGAGTGTCAGTGAGAGCTAAGTAAAACGGCGCTTGCTGTGTAAAAGGGCTTCCAAAAGGGAGCCCTTCCTGTTTTTATTTGATAAGCAGGGTGGCCTGCTTAACCATCATAACGGAATGAAAATGTCAGAAGTGATTACCATCAATGACACGCTGGAACTGCGTGCCGTAGAAGAGCAATACGTCACGCCTCTGCATCAGTTGGTGCTTAAAAATAAAAGCTGGCTCCAGCAGTCGCTGAACTGGCCGCAGTTTGTTGCCTCTGAGGAGGACACCCGCAAGAATGTGCAGGGCAATATGATGTTGCACCAGCGCGGTTACGCCAAAATGTTCCTGATTTTTGCTCAAGAAAATGTGGTCGGGGTTATCTCGTTTAACCAGATAGAACCGCTGAACAAAGCGGCTTATATCGGCTACTGGCTGGATGAGGAACATCAGGGTCAAGGCATCATGTCCCAGGCGCTACAGGCCTTAATTCATCATTATGCGCAGCGTCAGGAGATTCGCCGCTTCGTGATTAAATGTCGCGTAGAAAACGTTGAGAGCAACCAGGTGGCGCTACGTAATGGCTTCCAACTGGAAGGATGTATGCAACAGGCGGAATTCCTTAATGGTTATTACTATGATGTGAATCTCTACGCCCGCATCATTGATGGCTCTTCAGAATAAACCTGCGATAGGCGTGCGCGTAATGCGCTGTTCACCGTTAATCACTTTCGGTCCGCGTAGGTGAATGGCATCGCCATCAAACGCCTGGATATGCGCCTGACCGGTTATCTCAATGTGATGCTCGATCAGCACTTCGCCCAGCACGCAGACGTGGCCTTCAATCAGGATGTGGTCATCTAACTGGAGCGGTCCACCGCGTAATTGCGCATGACCGCCGACCAGCACGTGGTGTTTCAGCACGCAGTTACCTTCAACTACCGCGTGCTCCGCCACCTGCGAACTGTAGCGTAGGGTAGGTATGGCATCTTCTTCGCTCCCGGCGATGACGCGCGCATATCCATAGACTTTGGCGCAATCGCAAATCCAGACATTGTTCTCTTCATTACCTTCCACCTGTGCGAAATCAAAAACTTCCGCCCGATGTTCAATAAAGGCATAGTTGATTTTCGCATCGCCATAGATCTGCGCCTGATGCACCACTCGTGAGTGGCTGACAAAAGCCCGATCATAAATTTGCAGGAGCTGGTCGTTTTCACGGGTTAGCCCCCTGGCGGCGATGATTTCAGAGTCACACACCACGCGCGCATCACCAAAGACAAGGCACTCGCCGCGAACCACAGAATCCTGAATGGTGACGTTGTCACGTATTTGCGCGTTATGACTGATTTCAGCCCGGTCAATCCACACGTCATCGCTAATTTGCGCGCCATCTCTGACCACGCTTGCCTGAGTAATGCGGGCGTTTCCTGTAATCGTCGCGCCGGAAAATGCGAGCGCGTTTTCATCGTAAATCCAGCAATCACCGCTTTGTGACAGCACGCTTTCATTGTCGATCCAGCCACCGGGCGTGCCGGCCTGGACATCATTAAAATCAGTGAGCGCAATGATTTGGCGTAGTAATACGCTTTTTTTATTGCCATTATCCTGGTAACTAAAGGATCGAGACTCATCGCTGAGACGATATTTGGTCATAGCTCATTTCCATGTTGCGCACCTTAGTTAAACGTAGCAAAGTTTTCCGCACTGGCTAAATCAGCGGAAATTCCATAAAATGCATTTCAAATATACTTTAAAAAATAAACAAAATGAGTAAGAACAAGCAGAGTGAGCGGGTCCTCAATCTTCCGGCCGGTTATTTTGGCATGGTACTGGGCATCATTGGGATGGGGTTTGCGTGGCGTTATGCCAGTCAGGTGTGGCCAGTGAGTCACTTGATTGGCGACGGTTTAGTGATCCTCGCAATGGTCATTTGGGGGCTGCTGACGCTGGCCTTTCTTAGCCGTTTACTGCGTTTTCCGCATAGCGTATTGGCGGAAATTCGTCACCCGGTGATGAGCAGCTTTGTCAGTCTGTTTCCGGCCACAACGATGCTGGTCGCGATTGGTTTTGTCCCGTGGTATCGACCGCTGGCGATTGGGTTGTTCAGCATTGGCGTGGTGATACAGTTGGCCTACGCCGCCTGGCAAACGGCAGGGTTGTGGCGTGGATCGCATCCAGAGGAAGCCACCACGCCGGGTCTGTATCTGCCGACCGTCGCCAATAACTTTATCAGTGCAATGGCCTGTGGCGCACTGGGTTTCAACGACGCAGGATTGGTGTTTTTGGGCGCCGGGGTTTTTTCCTGGCTCAGTCTGGAGCCGGTGATTCTGCAACGTTTACGTAGCTGCGGCGAGTTGCCTGCGGTGTTACGTACTTCACTTGGCATTCAACTGGCGCCTGCGCTGGTCGCCTGCAGCGCCTGGCTTAGCGTCAACGGCGGCGAGGGCGATACGTTAGCCAAAATGTTGTTCGGCTATGGTCTGCTGCAACTTTTGTTCATGCTGCGGCTCATGCCGTGGTATTTGTCACAGCCATTTAATGCGTCTTTCTGGAGCTTTTCGTTTGGCGTATCGGCTCTGGCAACAACAGGGCTGCATCTGGGCCACGGTAGCGAGTCAGGATTTTTTCATACGCTGTCGATCCCACTGTTTATTTTTACCAATTTTATCATTGCATTATTACTGGTACGTACGTTTGCATTGCTGATGCAGGGGAAACTGCTCATCCGCACGGAGCGTGCTGCATTACTGAAATCTGAGGATAAATAATGACCCTTTGCGACGAAAACTACTTTACTGAGAAATACGATTTAACTCGTACGCATTCCGATGTTGTTGAAGCGGCAAAAATTGTTAAGCCAGGTAAAACGTTAGACCTGGGCTGCGGTAACGGTCGTAACAGCCTGTACCTCGCGGCAAACGGTTATGACGTGACAGCATGGGATAAAAATCCCATGAGCATCGCTAACCTTGAGCGTATAAAAGCGGCGGAAGGGCTGACCAATCTGCACGCGAACGTCGCGGATCTCAACGCATTACACTTTGATGGCGAATATGATTTTATTCTTTCTACCGTTGTGCTGATGTTCCTTGAAGCCAAAACTATCCCTGGCCTTATTGAAAATATGCAGCGGTGCACTAAACCGGGCGGATATAACTTAATCGTCGCGGCGATGGATACCGATGATTTTCCGTGTACCGTGGGTTTCCCGTTCGCGTTTAAAACCGGAGAATTGCGCAATTATTACAGCGGATGGGATCTGCTGAAATATAACGAAGACGTGGGTGAACTTCATCGTACGGATGAAAACGGTAATCGAATTAAACTGCGCTTTGCCACAATGCTGGCACGCAAAACTGCCTGAACCTCCCGCCTGGGTTAACTCTTTCTGCGCTCAGCATTTTTTGTGCCGGGCGTAGAGAGAAAATTGTGCGGTGTTTACCATTTTTAGTACATCCAAAATGAAACGGTTTTGCTATCCTTTTTAAGCATCATTGCGAAAACTAAAGGGATCGTTTCATGCGTACTCAAACTTTATTTAAAGTTGCAGTGCTTACTGGCTTGTTGGCATTATCCGGCTGTGCGTCAAAAGTGACTGCGCCGGATAAATATTCTGGGTTTTTAAAAAATTACTCTGATTTGAAGGAAACACAATCAGCATCGGGACAAACCGTACTCCGTTGGGTTGATCCGAGCTACAACGAATCCAAATATGACAACATTGTATATAACCCGGTAACGTATTATCCGGTTCCTAAACCTACCACGCAGGTAGGGCAGCAGGTTCTTGATCAACTGCTGACCTACACCAATACCCAGTTGAAATCCGCCATCAGCAAGCGTAAGCCCCTGGTTACTACCCCTGGGCCACGTAGCCTGATTTTCCGCGGAGCGATTACCGGTGTTGCAACGAGCAAAGAAGGACTGCAGTTCTATGAAGTGATCCCGGTTGCGCTACTCGTTGCGGGAACACAAATGGCAACGGGTCACCGTACCATGGATACCAACCTCTATTTCGAGGGTGAGTTGATTGATGCTGCGACCAATAAACCGGTAATTAAAGTTGTACGTAAGGGTGAAGGTAAAGATCTGAGCAACGAAAATACGCCGATGGCGTTCGAAACGTTGAAGAAAGTTATTGATGACATGGCGACGGATGCCACCATGTTTGACGTGAACAAAAAACCACAATAATAATCAACGCACCATCTCAGGATGGTGCGTTTTTTTTATGCCACCCGGCGTCGATAGAATAGTTTACCCATCAGCACTTCTGGTCGGGCAAACATCACCATATTCCCCAGTAAAATCAATACCAATCCGGCAATAGCGTTAACTTGCCAGACGTATCCTTCATACAATGTTGACAGCGTTAGCGCAACCAGCGGGAAAAGCAGGGTACTGTATGCCGCCCTACTGGGACCAATGCGACCTACCAGTGTGAAATAAGCGCCGAAAGCAATCACTGAGCCAAAAATAGCCAGATATAACAGCGCGCTGAGATAGCTGAATGTCCACTGTGGCGTAAAATTGTCCCCGCGCATCAGCGCAATGGCAGCGATCAACAGCGTGCCGTACAGCATGGCCCAACTGTTGGTCGTTAACACTTCCAGCCCTTTTTTCTGGTGACGCATGCTGATCATATTACCCAATGAGAAACCGAAGGTTCCAAGGGCGCTTAAGCCGATACCCAGCAGCAAGGAATGATTGAATCCGCTGTTGAGCAAATCCTGCCAGAACAGAGTCACAATGCCCGTCAGTCCAAGACCGGCTGCTATATAGAAACGCAGCGGTGGTTTTTGCCCAAAAAAGATGAAGCTATTGACCGCATTGAACAGGACGGCCATTGAGAAAATCACCGACTCCAGGCCGGTATTAATCCAGGCCGCAGCCGTATAAAAACACCAGAAGTTGAAGCAAAAAACGCATCCACCCTGTAACAGACAAAACAGATGATCGCGACCAGACAGTTTGCGTAATTTACCGCTAACCAGCAGGATCACTATCATCAGCGAACTGGCAACGGCGAAGCGCCAAAAGATAGAAACCGGCGCAGAAACCGGGCCCTGCTGCAAATAAATCGCAATCCATGTCGTTCCCCAAATTACCACCACCAGGCAGTACAACAGTGCGTTCATACAACTCTCTCTTTTTTGGATTCAGGTTCACACTGTGTCATGTCTGGCGGCAGGAGGCTTTCATCGGTTTGCGGCGGACTTGCAAAATCTTGCGCTTTTTTAGCGTAAAAGCGAAAAGGAAGCTGTTAACAATATGTGGCTGTTATAGACTGAAAGCCTGCTAACTTATTTTGAATGTGATGGTATGCCTCAGCCCTACGATGCCTTTGAAAACTTACGCAAACATAATGCCGTGCTGCATGAATCGGTTGCGTTACATTCAGGGATCCAACTGGCGGCCTGGTCAAACAAACGCGATACCATCACCCAGTATTGCGATCACCATACGCTCAGTTTATATATCGCGGATGGCTACGAGAGTTACCACAAAACGGCGGGGGGCTGGAAGAATGGCGGCGGACCGGACCGTTTTTGCCTGATGCCGAAAGAGAGCGAGTCAAGTTGGGATATCCGCGACGCTCTCTCCTTTGTTCATCTCTATTGTACCGACGAACATCTGCGCGAAGTGGGTGAAAAAGTCTGGGATAAAAGCCCCTATAGCTTCACGCTGGACGAGCACACGTTTGGCAGTGACCCGGGGATCACGGCGGTTTACCGTCAGTTTCTGCTTGATAACGACTGGCAGCAACCGGCCAATCACCTCACGCTCAGCGCGGCATCTTCGCTACTGTTAACGCATCTGATCCAGCATTACAGCAACGTTCAATGGCGATTGCCCACCGTCACCGGGGGACTCGCGCCCGTCACCTTGCGTAACGTGCTGGCCTATATTGACGCGCATCTGGCGTACCCGATCACCCTGAACGATCTGGCTAGCGAGGCGGCGCTCAGCGAATTCCATTTTGCCAGAATGTTTCGCCAGTCGATGAATATGGCACCGCATCAGTACGTGATGCAACGTCGTATGGCGCTGGCGCAGCATCTGGTCTGTTACACTTCACGCAGTTTGTCAGATATTGCGATGACCTGCGGATTCAGTTCGGCAAGCCATTTTAGTAACCGGTTTAAACAGGTAACCGGTAAAACGCCAACGCAGCTACGTGCGGCGAAATAACGTCAACACGGCGTAGCAGATACCACCTACGACCAGCCCCCAGAATGCAGATCCAACCCCCAATAACGTCAGGCCGCTGGCCGTGACCAAAAACGTAACGATGGCTGCGTCGCGTTCCGCTTCATTATGCAACGCCTGATACAAACTACCGCTAATCGTCCCGAGCAAGGCCAGACCGGCCAGCATCTGGATCCAGCTTACGGGCAGTGCCGCCATTAGTCCTGTGACTGAACCGCCAAACACCCCAGCCAGAAGATAGAAGACGCCAGCCGCGGCGGCGGCGAGCCAGCGTCGTTTGGCATCAGGATGCGCTTCGGGACTTTGGCAAATTGCGGCGGTTATGGCGGCAATGCAGATGGAGTAGACACCAAACGGCGAAAACAGCAGCGCCAGCAGACCGGTAAAGATAATGAGCGGTGAAACGGGTAATGAATAGCCCGAGGCATTCATAGTGGCAATACCAGGGGCATTTTGTGAAGCCATGGTAACCAGAAACAGCGGTAGCGCAATGCTGATACTGTGGGCAAATGAAAAGTGTGGGGCAATAAACGCAGGCATGACCGGCGACAAATTCACTCCGCTTGTGACAATGTCACCTTTTATTAGCGCGATAACGATACCCGCCAGCATCGCGGCGATCGTCGCGTACCGTGGGGCTGTGACTTTAAATACCAGCCATGCCACCAGCATACTACCGCACAAAATAAGCTCACTGTTGAGGCTATTAAAGGCCTGCAGACCAAAGCGCAGTAGGATCCCGGCCAGCATGGCTGATGCCAGTGAGTGGGGGATTATTTTCATCAGACGGGCAAACAATCCGGTTATGCCGCACAGCACAATCAACGCGTTAGCTACGATAAAAACGCCGATAGCATCCTGAATCGATACCCCGTGCAGACCCGTAACCAGCAGCGCGGCGCCAGGTGTTGACCAGGCCGTGAGCACAGGAGCGCGATACCATAACGTCAGCGCCAGCGTACTGACGCCCATTGCAATCCCCAGCGCGGTCATCCAGCCCGCGATTTGATCGGTGGTCGCACCTGCGGCCAGGGCCGCTTGCCAGATAATGGCAGCCGAGCTGGCGTAACCGACCAGGACAGCCACAAACCCCGATAATACGGTGGGTAGTGGGATGGAAAATGCGCGCATAGTCACTCCGTGTGCGTTATAACGGTCAATCAATGTAGCACTGTGCGTTATAGCGTACAAGTGCTAAGCTGTAGCCTTGAGAAAGGAGAGTCAGGAAGGCGAAAAATGGAAAACTTAACCCACTATCTGGCCACAACGCTCCGCACGCTACGTCACCAGCGGGAATGGAGCCTGTCACGTTTAGCGGAGGAAACCGGCGTGTCAAAAGCCATGTTGGGGCAGATTGAGCGCAACGAATCCAGCCCAACGGTGGCGACATTGTGGAAAATTGCTACCGGACTGAACGTGCCATTCTCGACGTTTATTTCACCGCCAGAGTCAGACGGCGCGCCAACATTCGATCCCCAGCAGCAGGCGATGGTCGTCACGCCATTGTTTCCGTGGGACCCACAGCTGTGCTTCGATCATTTTTCGATACAGCTGGCACCCGGCGCACTCAGTGAATCGACTCCGCATGAAACCGGCGTTATAGAGCACGTGGTGGTGATAAATGGGCTGCTGGATATGTGTATTGAGGGGCAGTGGCGCACCATGAAATCCGGCGAGGGGGTGCGTTTTGCGGGAGACAGGGCGCATAGCTACCGTAACAGTAGCGAACAAACGGTTCACTTTCATTCCCTGATCCATTACCCGCGCGGTTAATCGGGAAAACTATTCCGAAAAGCCGCGCTTGTGACTACAATAGCCGCCATTTTTACCACTTGTGGATGGTAACAACTGTATGCGCCAGCAGCCTCATCACCTTGAATTGTTAAGCCCGGCCCGGGATACCGCCATTGCACGTGAAGCCATTTTGCACGGCGCTGACGCCGTTTACATTGGCGGACCGGGTTTTGGCGCGCGTCATAACGCCAGTAACAGCCTGAAAGATATCGCCGAACTGGTGCCGTTTGCGCATCGTTACGGGGCGAAAATCTTTGTGACGCTGAATACAATCTTGCATGATGATGAGCTGGAGCCCGCACAGCGATTAATTACCGATCTGTATCAGACCGGCGTTGACGCCCTGATTGTGCAGGATATGGGGATTCTGGAGCTGGATATTCCTCCCATTGAGCTGCACGCCAGCACCCAATGTGATATTCGCAGCGTCGAGAAGGCGAAGTTTCTTTCTGACGTCGGATTCACCCAAATTGTCCTCGCGCGCGAACTAAGCCTTGAGCAGATACACGCCATTCATCAGGCTACGGATGCAACTATTGAATTTTTCATTCACGGTGCGCTGTGCGTCGCCTATTCAGGCCAGTGTTATATTTCACATGCGCAAACCGGACGTAGCGCTAACCGCGGTGACTGTTCTCAGGCTTGTCGCCTGCCGTATACCCTGAAAGACGATCAGGGGCGCGTGGTGTCCTATGAAAAACATCTGCTGTCGATGAAAGATAACGATCAGACCGCCAACCTCGGCGCGTTGATTGACGCAGGCGTGCGCTCATTCAAAATTGAAGGGCGCTATAAAGACATGAGCTATGTGAAGAATATTACCGCGCATTATCGTCAGATGCTGGACGCCATTATTGAAGAGCGCGGCGATCTTGCCCGTTCTTCAGCCGGGCGTACCGAACATTTCTTTACTCCATCCACGGAAAAGACCTTCCATCGCGGCAGCACCGATTATTTTGTGAATGCCCGTAAAGGGGATATCGGCGCATTCGACTCACCAAAGTTCATCGGTCTGCCGGTTGGCGAAGTCCTGAAGGTGGCAAAAGATCATCTCGATGTTGAGGTAACAGAACCGCTGGCCAACGGGGATGGTCTGAACGTGTTAATCAAGCGTGAGGTCGTCGGATTTCGCGCCAACACCGTTGAAAAAACGGGGCACAATCGTTATCGGGTGTGGCCGAATGAAATGCCCGCCGACCTGCACAAAGTGCGCGCCAACCATCCGCTGAACCGCAATCTCGATCATAACTGGCAGCAAGCGTTGACCAAAACCTCCAGCGAACGCCGCGTCGCGGTCGATATTGAGCTGGGCGGCTGGCAGGAACAGTTGATCCTGACGCTTACCAGTGAGGAGGGGGTGAGTATCACCCATACGCTGGACGGCCAGTTTGAGGAAGCGAACAATGCAGAAAAAGCGTTGAGCAACCTGCAGGATGGCCTGGCAAAACTGGGACAAACGCTGTATTACGCCCGTAATATTCAGGTGAATCTGCCGGGAGCATTGTTCGTGCCGAACGGTCAACTGAATCAGCTGCGACGTGAAGCGGTCGACATGCTGGATGCAGCTCGTTTGCAAAACTATCAGCGCGGTCGCCGTAAACCGGTTGCCCAGCCGGCGCCGGTTTACCCGCAAACGCATCTGAGCTTTCTGGCTAACGTCTACAACCATAAAGCGCGAGAGTTTTATCACCGTTATGGCGTGCAGTTGATTGATGCCGCCTATGAGGCGCATGAAGAAAAGGGCGATGTGCCGGTGATGATCACCAAACATTGCCTGCGTTTTGCGTTTAACCTGTGTCCGAAACAGGCGAAAGGAAATATCAAAAGCTGGAAAGCCACGCCGATGCAGCTGGTTAACGGCGATGAGGTCCTGACGCTGAAATTTGATTGCCGACCGTGCGAAATGCACGTGATCGGCAAGATGAAACATCACATTCTGAAGATGCCGTTGCCGGGCAGCGTGGTGGCTTCCGTCAGCCCTGAAGAACTGCTGAAAACGTTGCCAAAGCGTAAAAGCTAACGGTTAGCTCTGATGTGTATCGGGTTTGCGTGATTTTTGCCAGTAATGGTGTTCGCGAAGATCGGCGGCGGATTCTTCCGCCGTCATTCGTAGTTCATCGCTGTCGGCCGTGTGTCGTAATAAGTGATCGGCATCCTGCACCTGAAGATATTCATGTCCCTGATTAGTAGCGAGAAGCTGACCGGAAAAAAGCGCGCTGGCCAGCAATAACACCGTTAACCCTTTCTTAAACATCATGCACCCTCTGGTACGTTAGCTGCGGAATTGACGATAATTTCGCCAGGTGACTATTCAATATTTTAATCGGGTTAATGACAATCTCTGTTTTGTCATTTCGATGTTTTTTACATTTTTGTTTAGATAACGTTGGGATTTGTCACAACCGGGCAGTGCAGCGCTGCCCGGTTGTTATCAGAGAGAGAATCAGGATTTAAATCCGGCGGCCGTCATCAGGAGACGAAAGAACATACCAACGGCGGCCAGGGCCAGCACGCTGCCGCCCCAGAGGATCACCAGCCACATCAGGCGTTTCCAGATTGTTTGTTGCATCAATGATACCCCTCACCATGTTGAACTTTGCCGCGGAAAACGTAGTAGCTCCAGAAGGTGTACACCAGGATTATCGGGATAATCAGCAGCGCGCCAACCAACATAAAGCCCTGACTCTGCGCCGGAGCTGCCGCCTGCCACAGCGTAATGGAAGGTGGAATGATGTGGGGCCAGATACTGATCCCCAGCCCGCTGAACCCGAGAAAAATCAGCCCCAGCGTCAATACAAAAGGCAGCGTATGGCTGTTTTGCTGACCCAGCGAGCGCCACAGCCAGAGGCTAATCAGCGCAACCAGGAGCGGAACCGGCATCAGGAACCACAGATTAGGCAGGCTAAACCAACGCTCGGCAATGGCGCTGTGCGCCAGCGGCGTCCACAGACTGATAATGGCAATGACAACCAGCATCGCCAGCAGCAGTTTTCTTGCCACGCAGCGCATTTTATCCTGCAACGGATTTTCGCTTTTCATCACCAGCCATGTTGCCCCCAACAGGGCGTAGGCTACAACCAGGCCCACGCCGCAGAACAGGGTAAAGGGGGTCAGCCAGTCGAAAGGACCGCCGCTGTAGCTGCGTCCGGTGACGGAAAACCCATTGAGTACGGCACCGACCACAATACCCTGAGTGAATGTCGCGAGGATTGAACCGCCGAGAAAAGCTTTATCCCAGAATGGTCGATGCGCCGGCGTGGCTTTGAAGCGAAACTCAAACGCGACGCCGCGAAATATCAGGCCGATGAGCATCAGGGTCAACGGGATCGTCAGCGCATCGACAATCACCGCATAGGCCAGGGGAAAAGCCCCGAATAATCCGGCGCCACCCAACACCAGCCAGGTTTCATTACCGTCCCATACCGGGGCGACGCTGTTGACCATCACATCGCGGTCATCCGCATCCGAAATCGCAGGGAATAAAATACCGATCCCGAGATCAAAACCGTCCATCACGATATACATCAGCGTGGCGAACACGATAATTACAAACCAGATAACTGATAAATCGATACCCATTAGCGGTGTGCCTCCGGTTGAGAATCGAGAACGACAGCAGAAAGCGGCCGTGCCGGCGTGCCTGTTGGTGGAATGGTCGGCTCATCTTCCTGTGGTCCTTTACGGATCAGGCGGATCATGTAGCTGTAACCCACGCCAAACACCGAGCTATACACCACAAAGAAAGACAGTAGGCTGATGCTCATATGTAAATCACCATGTGCGGAAACCGCATCCGCCGTACGTTGCAAACCGTAAACCACCCACGGCTGACGGCCAACTTCGGTGGTCACCCAGCCAGCAAGGATGGCAATCAGACCGGAGGGCCCCATCCACAATGCAAAACGCAGGAAAGGACGTGAGGTGTATAGCCGCTCCTTATAACGCAGCCACAGGGCAAACGCGCCCAGCAGGATCATCAGCATGCCTAACCCTGCCATAATGCGAAACGACCAGAACACGATGGTGGAATTGGGCCTGTCTTCCTTCGGAAATTCTTTTAACGCCGGGACCTGTTTATCCAGACTATGAGTCAGGATCAGGCTGCCCAGCGCCGGGATTTCCAGCCCATAGCGGGTGCGCTCCTGCTCCATATCCGGCCAGCCGAACAACAGCAGCGGGGTCGGTTCACCAGGCGGATTTTCCCAGTGTCCTTCAATCGCCGCAATTTTTGCAGGCTGGTGCTTCAGCGTATTCAACCCGTGCATATCGCCAATTAAGGCCTGCAGCGGGGCGACGATTAACGTCATCCACAGCGCCATTGAAAACATAGCGCGAATTGCTGGCGTGCTATTACCGCGCAATAAATGCCATGCGGCTGATGCCGCGACAAACAGCGCGCTGCTCAGGAAGGCAGCAACGGACATATGCAGCAAACGATAAGGGAAGGAAGGATTGAAAATCACGGCGAACCAGTCGACGGGAACGACTTGCCCGTTAACAATTTCATAGCCCTGTGGCGTTTGCATCCAGCTGTTGGAGGCGAGGATCCAGAAGGTAGAAATAATAGTACCCAGCGCAACCATACAGGTCGCGAAGAAGTGAAGTCCTGGGCCAACCCGATTCCAGCCAAACAGCATTACCCCAAGGAAGCCCGCTTCGAGGAAGAAGGCGGTTAATACTTCATAGGTCAGCAGCGGCCCGGTGATGCTACCGGCGAACTCGGAAAAACCACTCCAGTTCGTGCCGAACTGATAAGCCATCACCAGCCCGGAAACCACGCCCATACCAAAGTTTACGGCGAATATTTTCGACCAGAAATGGTATAGCGAGCGCCAGGTCGGATTTTTCGTTTTTAACCATAACCCTTCGAGCACCGCCAGATAACTGGCGAGGCCAATGGTAATCGCCGGAAAGATGATGTGAAAGGATACCGTAAACGCGAACTGGATCCTCGCCAGGTGAAACGCATCGAGACCGAACATGCAGAACTCCATATAATTTTTATGTGAGTTGCATTCTAAGCCGCGCTACATCTGGGTTGCAGAAACAGTCCGCGTTTATTAAGTCATAACAG
>NZ_NAEW01000030.1 GCF_002075345.1 Citrobacter braakii | reverse complement strand
TCTCTGGATGCGGAATGCATCTTTCCTGGGCACTATGATGCCGTAAATCTGAGGGGAGCCACACTTCACTTCTGTTACTCCCCGCTCTGGTTCAACATATGGTGGGAAGTGCTCATCTTATTTTCCTTTTATCGATGTTTATTACGCCCGGTTCGTGTGTGCTGGGCTTTTTTTTTGCTCTGGGTTCCGGTATGACAGTGTTTGTTTCTGGCGGAGTTTTACGGGGGAGAAACCCGTCGCTAAGTTTTTAATGTAGTATGTTGTAATAGTATTATTGATACCACAACATACATAAAATGAATCATACGATGGCTGCCACTACAGAGCAGATATGAGAGTCGATGGTCCGCGTATCATCCCTGCTGTACTGTAAAACCACTGCATTTGTTTTAACCGGTTTAACCTGCTGATTTGTGTTATTCGCTGGAATAAGGCCAGCATTAAAACATTCCTTTGTCCTCAGGCATTTACTGCGTATTCCGCTCTATTCGATCACGGATTGGCATCGAAGTTCGATCAGCGATTCGCGAGAGAAGCGCGATCGAAATCGCCGGAATCACTGACCGGAATCATCGGAATACGCAATTATCACGCACAATAACCTGCTCTGCGCGATTGACGCCTATACGCAAAAACTGAACATCACCGCCGCGGATAGTACCATTCTGGCGGTACCTGTGTATCACATCACCGGCCTGTCGGCGCTGCTGGCGCTGTTTATTAGCCTCGCCGCGAGCATCTGGCTGCAGCATCGGTTCAACGCCCCGCAGGTGATCAACACCCTGCGCGAGCAGAACATTACCTTTCTGCACGGCTCGCCAACCATTTTAGTCGAAAATTTCACAACACCAACTCGCACATGGACAATAATGACTTTTATTTACGAAAAAAAGCCGCTAACGAGGCAACATTGCGGCAAAAAAATTGCAGTGGCTTATAATTATTAATTCACGCTTATAACAAATTTATCCATCAGTGGTTCTCCTCCAGCCCTCTCTTAATAAGGATTTTTCATCATGTAAATCAGCAGCACCACAAGAAAAATCATCCCGAAATAAAGACCGCCAATAAACAGTTTCGCTCCGAGGGTATATCTAATCCGACTAACCGGGCCACTGACGGACCTGTCTTTCTGTTTCATTCAGAAGATACCTTCTGTCTGTTGAGTGGTGCCTCTTTGCAATGTGCTGCCCGGTATCCTGAACGGATTGTTCTGCCTTTCCGGTGACAACGTGAAGTTTTCCGCCAAAACATCGATGTTGCACTGAAGGGTCAGCCGGTTACACAGATTCCTGTACCATCCCCCCACGGTAATCCTTCCTGACTTCGTCAGCGCCGCAGTTTGTTCAACGGTCCTTCCTTCCCGTATATACGACAGCATCGTCCTTTCCTTTTTCGTCAGCGACTCCGACAGCAACGATATATGCAGTATGTAATCCAGCTCCTTCACCGTCTCCGTTATACGCCGGGCCAGTTCCGGTATCAGTTGCCCGACCTGGGTACAGTCTGTCTGTCTGTGGTACTTCATAAGACCCTTTTTCACCGCATGGAACAGATATCGTCCCATATCGCCCTCAGCCACATCCGTATCCTGATTCAGCGTACAGTTAAACCACCTGGCCACAATTCTGTCCGGATACATTATCTCCGGACTGAACACAGCAATTCCCACCCCTTCACGAATTTCTCTCAGCGACTGAATCAACAGAATATTTCTTCCGGGCTGAAGACTCAGTAACACCACCGGAGGGCGGAGAGATTTCTGAACCCGTTCAAGAAGCTCTACCGCATTCTGAATAACACCGGCATAACCAAACGCGGGTTCAGTATTTTCGCTGTAATATACAGATTCAGACAGAAAGTCTTTTATACCCTCGCGCATTACAGCGATAACTTCCGGGTTGTAACCATAAATATAAATCTTTCTCATAAAATCTCCCCTAGCCGTTCGCTCCGGTGAAAAGAAGGAGCGTAATATCAGACGGGATAAACATAATTAATGCCAGACATGATTCTTTTATTTTCTCATATATTTATTTATGCACAGCCTGCGCTAACGGAACAACATTCCGGACTCAGTAGAAATGAATTAATCATCATAATATTATGCAGTAATAATGAGCCATGAATCCGCCCATCATCTTCCCTGTGACCTTTCAGGTTTCTTCATCACCGTAAATATCCATACCATGAGAGGGAGCCAGAACCGACTCCCTCCTGCCATGATGTTATGACTTCATGGTTTACGTTTTGCGTTGCTGTCCGCCATTACCAGGTGTAGTTCACACCCACAGTGGCTTGCCACGGACGCTCGGTGTTATCACCTTTCGTGTAATCAAAGGCTGCATATCCACCCAGGTTATCCGTCACTTTCACCTCAGCACCCAGACCGGCCTGGAAGGCGGCACCCTTCACGCTGTTGTCCAGTGAAACGTTGTTCACGCGGACAGAGTTACCGTCAGCAAACTCATTCAGCGCAGCCAGGTGCAGGTACGGCTTCACGTAACCGCCACTGATGTCATACTGGTAACCCAGGTCCGCACCCACTTCACCCAGCATCGACTTATAGTCATTGCTGTTCACGGTCATACCGTTAGACAGGGCATAATGCTCACCGTCAAAGGCACGGGCCGCAGCACGGACATACGGCTCAGCAAAGAACCCTTCGCTGTTCCAGGCGTAACCCACCTTCGCTTCCAGACCGTAGCTGTTACCGCTGAAGTCCGCTTTCGCCTGCTGACCGTTAATCATGCGGGCTTTTGCTGTATTGCTGAAGTGGTTAAACTGCAGCGCACCATCCACAAACACGCCGCTGTCATAACGACGGGACATGTAGAACTGCGCACCATAGCTGTCCAGGTCACCACTGCTGTTCATTACGCTCATTTCTGAACGTGCAGAAGAAACCGCCACACCTGCCAGCCAGTTGTTCTCCGTCAGGGTGTCAACGCCCAGCATGACGCCGTTAGTTTTCAGCTTATACTCCGGCCCCACAGCCGTGGTGTTACGGTTTTCACCGCCGAAGTACGACAGCCACACGCCGGAATCCTTACCGTGACGTACACTGTTCATGTGCTTCGCCAGGGTATCTGATTCCAGGTTCGCCACATCAACCGGTGCCGCAGCCAGAGAAACAACGGTAGCGGCACTGTTGGACAGCTTACCGGTGCTGCTGTAGTAGATGTTCGTACGGTTATTCACCGCATCAATCACCTTCTCAGCGGCGTACTGGTACACACCCAGTTCAGCCGGTGCGCTCTGGCTGGTGAAGTCGGCGTCAGATTTAACAATCTGAGCGACTGTGGTTTTGCCATCCTTGTCCGTAACAGGGCGGCTTTCAGACGTTTTGTATGACACAAACTCATGCGCGCTGGTTGCATAAGGAGCATCAGCCAGACGGCCTCTGATGGTGTACGGCTCAGCACCGGAGCTTTCCACGGACAGGGCATACTTACCGCCTCTCGCCAGACCATCCACATACAGGGAGCCAAACTGATAACCGTCTGCAAGGCCGGTATTTGTCAGGCTGTGAAGATTATCCGGAGAATAAGTTCCTGCCAGAACGGAGGACACGCCCTTACCATCACTGGTCAGGTCAGTGTCAACGTTCAGGGTGACACCATATTTACTGCCGGTAAAACCACGGCCACCCAGTTGCGCCAGACCTGTGGAGGAAACGAGGTTAAGCCTGTTGTTGCCATTCAGGGTCAGGCTGTGGACAGAAGACTCCGGGAAATCACTCTCGTCGGCATTAAAATCATAGCCCTTTACATTCCAGACGGAGTTGTTGCTCAGTCTGACATCCGGGCTGGCCGGACCTGCGCCACCAGTCCAGGTGCTGTTATCCAGATTCAGTGAAAGGTAATCATGATTTGTCGCTGAGACGTCCCCCGTCAATGTACTGCCTTTGTTCAGGTTAACGGTGTTACCTGTCGCACCGGAACTAATATCGCCGTTCAGAACAGAACTGTTAAAATTAATGAGGTTATTTTTACCAGTGATGTTAAGCACATATGCCTGTGCCAGATTATCTGCTTTGCCGGCATCAAACACACCACCGTTGGCAAGAATGTGGTTACCGGTTCCGGAAAGGCCAATCGCTGTCGATATACCAGCCACACTGTCGTTGTGCAGTGTGATGTTCAGGTTATCAAGCAGAATGTTAGCTTCTGTCGGGATTGCAGTTTCAGCCGCCGTTGCCCAGACACCGTTATCAACATCAAACACAGGATTGACCGTTCTGGTGTCAATCTGCAGGCCGGTCAGTTTAAGGTTGTCGTATTTACGGTTCAGTAAATCAGTCTGGCCTTTCAGCCAGGCATTGACACCCGTCTCACCGTCAGCAGGCTGACCCAGAGCCAGTTTATCCGCAGCCTGTTGGTTCAGCGCAGCCACGTCATCCTTCAGCATCTGCACTTTATCAGCAAGCGTGAAGCTGTTGTGGATGTTAACATTCTGCAGATGAATCTGGTCAGCACCACGGACAACCTGCCCCTCCACTGGATTACCATTTTCATCCAGTTGAGCGGTGGCCGTTCTCAGTTCCTGAGACAGTTTTACTGCGGGGCCGTGTTCTGCGCTTACATAAGGAGAACTGTCATCCAGGGAGTGCCTCGCGCCCGCAGTTTTCGCCCACACATCAACCGGAGCGGCTTTGCTACCGGCCTCACCCACGGTAATTGTATTGGTGTCAGCCAGCGCGCCGTTACCCAGTTCCGGAACTTCAATATTCAGCACCGTGGTGGTAAACGGTTTGTCCTGGCTACCCGTGTACAGGTCTTTCCCTGTGAAGTTATCCTTCACGCCCGTCACATTACCGTCTTTATCAACATTAACGATGACGGATTTATAGCTACCGGAAGCCGGGTCATACTGCGAAATTTCGTCGGTACTCAGACCACCGAGATAGTGAGTGATGACTTCAGCATTTGCAACCCTGCTCTGGTCCTCTGCAGTGGTGGCAGCCGTACTGACGGTTTTCAGCGCACTGTTGTAGTCTGCGCGGAACGCCTTCTGCTCTTCAGCCGTGGAAAGGGGCATCAGGCTGGCAAGATGGTGAAGTCCTTCAGCAACGTTCTTACGGGCATTCTGGATATCATTTCCACCACTGGTGAACAAAGCATTTCTGGCCGACTGCAGGGAAGTGATGGCCGGAGCATCAGTAAATTCATTAAACTGTTTAAAGCCACTCTTTTGTCCCTTCACTGAGTCCTTATAAAGGTCATCCAGGTTACTCTTGCCTGTGAGCGTAAACAGTTTCTGCGCTGCAACTGATACCGCGGTTTCATCGGCAACAGCATTCGTTTTACCGAATACCTCCTTCGCGGCCAGATACTCTTTAACGGCTTCGTTGTATGATTTTTCAGCGCTGGCTTTGTTTTTCTCTGCTGAACTTAACTGGTTCTGCAGACCCGCCACGTCCTCAGACTTAAGCTCAAGCAACTCTTTATCCATCTGCAGTTTTGCAGGAATAAGCGCTTTCTTCTGACCAATCAGGGTGTACAGCGCCGCATTCTTCTCCTGCTGGGTTTTCGCAGTGCCGCCTTCTTTCACTGCGGCAGCATAAGCACTCGCTGCACTGTCAATAGCGGTCTGAATACCCGTAGATGTATCGCCAAGAACCTTAATATATGCGTTTTTCTTTTCCTCAAGAGTATTGACTGCATTTTCAGCAGTGCTACCGGTATAGGCTGTCTGCGCAGTATTCAACGCATCAGCCGCTTCAGTCCACGCATCGTTCAGCGTCTTCCATTCGGGAACGAGGGCAAGGCGCTCATTTCCGGCAGCATTCAGTTCAGCAAGCGCAGCGGTATATTTACCCTGTTTTTCTGTGAACACCTTATTCGCATCTTTGGCGGCAGTAATGGCTCCCGTCAGTGCTTCTTTCTCAACACCATTCTTTTCTGCTGCTGCAATCAACACTTTCAGGTACTTATCAACACCGGAAAATGCTGCCGCATTATCAGCGATGGTCAGATCAATGTCTTCGGGTAAATTATCTTTTAATGTTTTCAAGTCTTTTGCTGCATCAAGCCCGGATTGCAGATTACCAGTATCACCCAGTTGTCCTGCTGCCGTCTCCCAGATAGTATGAGCGGCTCCAAGAGATTTGGCGAATTCGCTGACTTTTGCTTTATCAGCAGCCTCAGGAATTGTTGCGGTACCAGCGGTAGTCACCAGTTCATTAAGTGCAGTATAAACAGCTGCTTTTTTACCTGGTTTATCGCTCTCTTTAGCGTCCCGGTAATCGTTTACGGCTTTGATATACGCATCGTATTTACCGTCAAGCTTTGACGCATTTTCAGCTTTATCAGAAGCTGTATTACCATCAGCTTTCTTGTACCGCTCAACCAGAGTCAGGAAATCCGGCAACCTTTCCTGAATATAACTTTCAGCAGCTGCCTGCTTTTGTTGCTCCTGTATAACTTTGTAGGATTTATCCAGATAGTTTGCATAGGCCTTAAGAGCGGCATCAGCTTTTTTTGCCTCAGGGGTTGCGGTATCACCCCCGGCTGATTTAATCGCCTGTGTCTCAAGCGAAACCACCGCATTTTTTGTCGTTTCAATACTGTTAATAACGTCAGTAAAGACTGAGTCCGGGACACTCTTATTCGGTACAATCTTTGCAGTACCCCCGCTAACATTATCACCTTCTGTAATTATCCAGGCATGACCAGCAACATCACCTGTTGAACCATACAGATTCTTTAACTTGCTGTTATATACGTCATTAACAGCTTTGGTTTTATCACCAAACGCTTTAAAATCTGCCGAAGCAGTGTCAAACGCAGACTGTTTGCTGCTTAAGTCAGTAATTTTTTTTACTTCTTCCGGTTTAAGCTTGCCATAAGCCACAACGGCATCGGCATAACCTTTTTTAGCACTGGTATCCCCACCTGACACACTTCCGACACCATTGACAGCCTGCAGAGCAGCATCAAGCTTCATAGCATTGCTACTCACGGTAACATCAATATTTTCAGGTTTTACTGTACCCACAACTTCTGCAAGAGTTTTAGGCTTAGCCGGGGTGGCCGTTTCACCAGCAGGTTTGCTTTCTGCTGCAGGCTGGACGGCATTTGCACTACTGTCCGCTGCCATAGCAGACAGGCTCAACCCCATCAGTACTGATGCGGCCAGAACATTAAGTTTAAATTTATTTTCCACTGCCATATCTAATTATTTCCTCTGCAATTTTACATGTTGAGAAAGATGAGCAAGAGTGCAAAAGCAAACGAACCCCGACAAACAAGGAGCAATCAGCTTCCGTACAGGCATCCTCCCTTAACACTCAAAAAGAAGACCAACGTGCAGTTATGTTTTTTTTCAGGCGAGTAAAAACAGGCCTTCCATCTCACAGACAGAGATAAGGCAGATGTCTTTAATAAATTCGCCATACAAAAACAGCCGGGCAATCAAAAAACACAAAGATAAAAACCATTACAGGCTAATATCCTGATTTAAGGATTTCCCGGAACTGACTGACTCTTCAGCGGAGATTCCAGCGTATGCAGAATACCCATATCAAATTAATATACAGATCGTATCGATCGATATAATAAATTAAATCAATATACTCTTTTCATTACATGTCCATAAAACAGCTTTTACCTGACAGTTAATGATTTATTAAGTCGTCAGCATTTGCTCCTTAATTAAATAATGTTTTTCATGATTTGTTCAATGCAATCATCACTTGCGTATTCTGGCGAAGATGAACGGTGATTCCGATAATGACTGGTCACGCCAGGCCAGAATACGCAACCATTCGCAGATCCTTTTGTCCATGAGGGTTTAAGGCTGATGGCGCTGATGCTGTCCGGTGACTGGCCTTTCAGCGCCCATGACACCCGGAACTTCATTGACTCCTCACGCCGTAATCCGAAAGCCTCCTGTAGACGAAGCGAAAGCGCAACCCACGGTGAAATCGTGGACAGGTCTTTCCCCGCCAGCGTTTCTGCCTTACTCTCATTCGTCACCAGGTGGTACCTGCTAATACCATATTCTTCACTGGTTTTTACGGCTCCCGGATTACCGATTTTTTCAGCCCACCACCGCAGCATGGCGAGGCGGTTTTTCATTGTGGCATCAGATAACGCCTGTTGTTTCCATAATGACACCAGGCGGTTAACATGCCTTCCTTTCAGGTCATGGACGGACATGACGCGTGTATGAAAACCCACGGCCTGTAGCTGGCTTGCTATCAGTTGCAGTCCGTTGTGACGGTTATTTTGTGTGACAAATTCCCTGTCATGGTTACGTTTGCACAGGTTTTTCAGTTCATGGTTCAGTTTATTCATATGCCGTGCGCCGTGGCACAGTTCAGAGGCTTTGAACGTAGGCCCCTCTTTTTTTGAATGGAACTGACTACGTGATTTCTTCATACGGATTGGTTTGTATTGCTGTGATGCTTCTTGTTTCTGCTATGGTTATTCTAATGAATCGTTATTTTTGATGTCCGTTCAAAAACCAGCGTCTTTATTTGTGGTTCGCCACTGATTCTGTCATAAATAAATGGTGGCGCCCGAATACACGACCCAACGTGTTTCCAAGTAATCTTTCACGTTGTCGGGCGTCACACCCTCCCCATAACATCTGCACACTTTTTCGCTTGATCTGTAGTAACAGCATGTGAAATAAAAATCATGCATGTAAAAATAGATATTTTCTATTGGTATTTATTGTTCGGGGCTGTTATCCGACGCCCCTCTTTTTTTGGTGGGCTCATGAGTAAATTTGCACTTATACTACTCGGGATTGGCTTTATCTTCGCGTTTATTGTTATTCTGCTCGCTGTAATTGATGAATACCTGCACGGTCACGACGGCTAACTATCCAAACCACGATCGGAGAGGCATGCCAAATCATGATCGATTCGAATGCCAACCGTTCAATGTTAATGCTGGCGTGAAAGGTGAAGCGGAGGTTTTTAGCTGACACCGAAGGTCGTAGCCTTAAGGATAGTTACTGACTCACTCCGCCTCATGTGCTGGTAGCTAACCACCACACTGTTATTACATACAAGGATAGTTGTCATCCATATGGTAGTACTCTTTTGTTACCGATGTACTTTTCGCCCAGTCTGTGTGTACCGGGCTTTTTTGGGTTCCGGTATGTCGGAGCCGCCGCCGAGCTCGACCAGGAGGGGCAGAACCCCACCCTGGCCCGGATGCGGAAAAAACTGGGTGGCGGCAGTTTCACCACCATCAGGGAGCAGATGGCCTCACTGCGCGGGGAACTTCAGGCTGTCACACTCTGTCACCAGGAAATTGTGGCGGCCATTAAACAGAAAACCGCTCCTGCTCAGTAGTCCGCGGAAGCCGGTATCCCCATGACACTTCCCCCCTGTAAGACCACACCGGCAGTGAGGTGTGGTTGCGGATACGCATCATTATTCAGTATCAACCCCTGCGCCATAAAAACGGAATACTTTTGTCTACACGCTTCAGAGAGCCCGGGATTGTTCATGGTAAGTCAGGCTTTCACCGTGATAACTGATATAACTATCATAACGATAGCTGTATTCATTATTGACTGAATATAACTGCTGATAGTTAGCTCCGGGGGTGTTAATCATCAGAGACTTCTGTACTTACACTTACCTGCAGGGGAATGACATGACATTTAAAAAAATTGCTGCGCTCACTTTACTGGTATCCGGAATGGCTGTTGCAACCGGGAGTATGGCCGCAACGGAGCTGGCATTTAAACCGCTTTCCGACATCACCACCGACGATGCCCTGAGTGCTGCCACCGGAGGCGCGTTTAAGGGCGCATTACCCTCGTATGAAAATGACGGTAATGAAAACACAACCACCCGTGCCGGCCTGCGGGTTCGCAAGAGTTCTGTCGTTGTGGCACTACAGCATAATCTGGGTATTGATGTCGCTAATCATCTGACTGATGTCACAAAATTCGTGTCGGCTGTGAATAAAATTCTGCCGGCAGATAAGGGACTGAAAGAGAGTGACCTTGTTAATCTGGATAACGTGGTGATTAGCATGCAGCCAGGTTCTCAGGATGTGCTTACCGATCTGGCCCCTGACTCAAAACAGTTCCCTGTTGTCGGGTTGCCGGTTCGCTTTACGCTCACGGCGAAACCCGGAACAACGATGGGGGAACAGAATGTCGATCAGCTAGTACTGGACGGGATGACAAAAGTTAAACTCACTGATTATCGCCGTGTGGATCAGTCCACTATTATGGCAACCAAAACGCCGGTACATATCACTGTTAAAGGTCATAAACCCGGACATGTTACCCCGGAAGTTCTGGCGAAAGTGCTGGATAATTATTTTGATATTACCGCACCATCATTCTCCACAACCTTGTTTCCTGTCTGGAATATAGATCCAGCCAGTAACCAGCCCATGTTTACAGATGAAGCCAGTGACGAGCCAGTAAAACACTCGCTGAAAAACTATCAGATTGACGCACTTGCGGGTATGTACACCGGCACTGACGGAAAAGGCTACGGTGACTTTGGCAAAGCGAGAATTGAACGGGCTGTACAAAAAGTGAGTTTTGCTCCAGTGTCAGACCAAAAAATCAGGTCAGTCGGGGGCGGTTATGAAGGGAATTATGATGTAACCATCACCTTTATCCAGCACTGGAGCTGGAACAGCGCGCCTTATACAGAGAGAGCTGCAGATTTTACGCTGAAAAATATCCCGGTTATCATCAGTTTTAAGAAATAAACCCGACACGGTAATGTCAGAAGATAGCCAGTCCATTCAGTTCCTGCATCCAGGCAAACCATATTCCGCCCATAACGGATGCCGCTAACGAGGAAAACATAGAAACCAGTGGGTTCACGTGACTCTCCCCCGTTAAAAAGGTCCCCGGCTCCGGGAAGAGACCGGGGAAACAAACTGGAATAATAAAAGTTATGTGAGCAATGTCAGCCCCATCAACCGTCGCTGAAAAAATGGGGCCAGAAAACGATAATCATTTTCATCTGTAGTTATCAACGGGGTGAAAGTATGGGTATTGTATTTTTAGTGGCTTGAAAATTTTCCTGCCTGCACGTATGCCGGAAGTGGCCATGACCACTATTCTCCACACAAAACGTGCCGCCATAACGGTATCGGGGAGCACCTGTTTTTCCTCACAACGGGGACTGATTTCATTCTTATAGTCCGCCCCACTCCATTGCGTATCGATACATTCTGTCAATAATACCAGGATTCACTGTGTTCTTGTCGCCTTCAGAAATAAAATACAGGTCTGATAACATCAGGAGCTGGAAACTACGCAGATTCCCGTACTAACAGGCTCCCCGATAATGTGATTTTTTGCGGCTGCATCCCAGGTTCTTTCAGTTTGCGAATTATCAGTGTTGCCGCCTGACGTCCGGTTTCTTCACTGGCTGATGAAACGCAGGTAAACGACGGAGATGTCAGATTCATGCAGACTATATCCTCGAAACCAACCAGCGCCACCTGCTGTGTCAGAAATACGTCTTTACCCACTGTTCGCCCGACCTGGTGAATACCTGTAGTGCAACCAATCATTACTTCCGGTGAATGGCAAAGAAGAGCTGTGATGGTGTTATTTTTCTCCAGTAACTGACGAGTAATAACTGCTGCTGAACTGGTGTCATCGTTACAGGAGGGCGTTAATTCTTCACGCCAGGCCATTCCGTACTGCTTCAGTACAGAGTGAAATCCTGACAGTCTCTGCTGACGAATTAAGTCGTTAGCCCCACCACCAATATAGGCAATGTTACGGTGCCCTTTCTCAATCAGATAACGCACAGCAAGACTTGCCGCCTGACGGTTATCACGAATGACCAGGTCCCCGCTATCATCAACCGGTGATTGTGATATAACAACCCGGGGAAGCGAACACTGACGAATCTTTTCCGGCAAACATGAAATGGTGGAGTCTGCAGCCAGATAAATCATTCCAGCAACACCCTGTTGCTTAAACGACAACAGACAACGTTCCAGATGTTCCTCCTCATTCAGAGGCTGGCTGATAAACACCATGTATCCAAGCTTTTCAAGTTCCTGAACCACACTGGCCATCACTTTAATGGAAAAGCTGTCACTGAAATCTCGCAGGATAAGACCTATCAGATTGGAAGTGCTGGAACGCAGGTTGGCGGCTGCCACGTTATGCACATAACCCAGTGTTTCAATTGCCGCATGGACTTTACCGATAGTTGCGGTGGAAATCTTCCCTTTCTGGCGAAGAACCAGAGAAACCGTGGAAACCGAAACACCTGCCCGCTGCGCCACATCAATAATGCTGACTTTCTTCAAATCTACTCCCTAAAACGCCCCACTATCAGTCAGATAATTAACGTCCCCCGCAGGAGCAGGAGACGTCAGGCCTATTCTGACTATTTACCGATCATTGTCGACATGGTTTGTGCGATAAATTGTGCACGCGCACCAAATATCACCTGAATTCCCTTGTCACCCACGAAGACGACGCCGCGTGCACCTACGGCGTTCAGCCCATCTTTATCGACCATATCTCCTTTTGCCACCTCAAGACGCAGACGGGTAATGCAGGAGCCAACGGAGTCGATATTCTTCGCACCGCCCAGCAGGCCAATAATTTCAGTGGCGATTTCAGTGTCGGTTTTCCCTTCGGCCGTGGTGGTCACGTCGGTACGGCCCGGTGTTTTCACGTCCAAACGGCGGATCACGTAGCGGAAGGCGAAGTAGTAGATCAACGCCATCGGGATCCCGATAATTACCGCGCTAAGGAAGTTCGTCTGATAGCCGTTGAACGACGGCAGGATCCCGAACGACAGGTAATCGATGAATCCGGCAGAAAACGACTTGGCGATATGCGCATGCAGCAGGTACATACTCATGTACGCCAGACCGGCCATGATGGCGTTAAAGACGTAGAGGATCGGGGCCACGAAAATGAAGGTAAACTCCACCGGCTCGGTTATCCCGGTTAAAAAGCAGGTCAACGCTGCGGAGAACAGAATACCGGCGGCAATCTTTTTGTTTTTGCTGTGTGCTTCGTGATACATCGCCAGACACGCCGCCGGAAGGGCGAACAGCATCAGCGGGAATTCACCCTGCATAAACTTACCGGCATTCTGGTAGGTATCGCTGCTGAAGGATTTCACGCCTTCTTCCAGCATTTTGAACCAGATAGTCTGATCACCGTGGATAACCTGGCCCGTCTGGGTGGTGTAGTCACCGAAAGAGTACCAGAACGACGGATACCAGATATGATGTAAACCGAGCGGGATGAGCGCACGTTCCACCAGGCCGAAAATAAAGGTTGAAGCCGCCTGGTTATCCCCGTTGACCACGACAGAAAGTGCATCGATACCTGCCTGAATATGCTGCCAGATATAAGGCAACAGCAGACCCATGATGAACGACAACATGGCAGTAGCAATAGCGACAAAACGTTTACCGGAGAAGAATCCGAGAAACTCCGGCAACTGCATTGCATGGAAGCGGTTATAGCACCACGCGGCGAGGATCCCACAGATAAGCCCACCAAACACGCCCATCTGCAAGGTTGGAATACCTACAACCATGGCGTACTTTCCGCCCTGAGAGGCCATCTCCGGCGTTATCCCGAGCACGGTGCTGATGGTGATATTGGTGACGAACACCGACACCGCTGCCGAAAGCGCGGCAATACCGGATTCCGATGCCAGACCAACCGCCGAACCAATGGCGAAAAGCATCGGTAAATTATCAAATATAACACCACCGGCATTCATCATTAACGGCAGATGAAATTTATCGCCAAAAGCCAGTAGCAGGCCTGCCGCCGGCAGTAATGAGATAGGCAGCATTAATGCGCGGCCAATCATCGATAGTTTTGACAACGACTTAACAAGACCTGATATCAGACTCATACTGATTCCCCTGTATAAAAAAACATATAAATTAAAGGTTATACCTGTGAATATAACGTTATAGTAGAACGTTCTACTAAACATGAAACAAAATTATCCCGCCTGCAACTTAAATTGCATATTCAGAAAAGAATGAAGGTTAATTATTTGAAGTTGATCGGCATTAACCCGATTTTTTATATGGATAAAAGATATTACCGTTCTTCCATGGCAAAGGGCAAGAAGGATAATCCCCTCCGGATTCACGAATTATTTTTAATATTTATTTTCCGTGCCCCACGTATTGTCAAAAGCGACCATGAGTATTTTAAATTACGGCATACCAGAACAGGAGAGCACCTATTTTTCTTCACTGCAGGTACAGTGTTCATTCGGGGGATTCTGTGAATCCGGCAGATCCGACTTCGGCATCCCGTATAATCCGGGCATGTAGCCCCGGAAGCTCTGGCAAGGGTTCTGGATAATTATTTTGTTATTACCGTACCGTCATTCGCCCCTATGCTCCCTGTCTGGAATATCGATCCAGCCAGTAATTAACCCATATTTACTGATAAAACCAGTGGCGAGCCGGAAAAACACTCACTGAAAAGCGACCAGATTGACACAATAGTTATAGCCATTAAACAGAGCACCAGACCCGTTCACGGATCGGAGTACGGTGTCATGATTATCTTACAGTTGCAGCGGCGAAGTGGTATGACTGCACAGTAAGACTATATATGTTTGGGGGCTGTCCTAGATAAGGTTTAAATTTTACCTTTAACTATCTGTTTTAGAATAATTAATTGCTGCTTTGCATTTGGTGTGTTAAATCGCCACTCACATTCCTTCAGATACAACTCAAAATGAGCCTTCGGAATACCGTTAAATTTACGCATATGACGCTTCGCCTGGTTCCAGAAATTCTCAATACCATTGATGTGATTTTGCCTGTCTTTTTTGTCGACAAACTGAGTGCTGTGGTTGATTCTGTAATGCTTAAAATCGCTCACATCCAGTACATCGTAGCTGGCGAAATTATCAGTGTAGACGATGCTGTCAGGGTAAATTTTTGACTCAATTATCGGTAGTAATGTCCGCGATTTAGCATCGGGAATCACCTTGGTATAAACCTTGCCACCACGCTTGAGAAGCCCGAAAACTGGCACTTTTCAGCAGCACCTCTGCCTCGTTGACCTTTACGATGTCCACCAAAATAACTTTCGTCCAGTTCAATCTCTCCATCAAACCAGGAGTGCTTGTCAACATGCTCGGCTATCAGCACTCTGAGCCGGTGAAAATAGTAAGCGGCAGTGTTCCTGTGGACACCAACCAGCTCTGCGGCAATACGAGCTGTGGAGCCTGCAATAAACAGCTCAAATAACCGTTCCTGTTTGTACTGACTGAGTCTGCTTTTTCTCATGGAACTATCCTAGATGATCTTAGTTATCTAGGACAGCCCCTATGTTTGCTGCTCCCGTTCAGGACACGCGCTGTTATCCAGGAACAACTCACCATTCTTATAGGGAAATGGCATAAAGTGTATTAGCATAAAGTTTATTAGCTCAGATTTGACCTGACACAGATATGGCACAGCACCAGACCTGACGCTCCGTGTCAGGAGCTGGGCTTATGACCCGATACGTTAAAGTCATTTATATGACGAGCCTAAGCCCTCTTGAGACAATTTTTTTGAATTCTTCACAATCGGAATGCTCGCTTTTCTTACAGCACGCAACATGTTTCAGTCCCCGGCTTAACAACTGGAGTGTGCGGATAGTGCCATCAATTTCCTTTGCTCGCTGAAGAAGCAGAACGCTGTTTAGTGCAAGTTTGTTGTCTGCACTAAACATCGAGGCTATTTCATCAAGAGAAAAACCTGCAGCCTGCCCCAGAGCGATTAATTGCAGTTTATTGATCACATTTTCGTTGTACTGCCTTCTAAGGCCATTACGACCAACAGGTTTGATTAGCCCTTTCTTTTCGTAATATCGCAACGCCGATGGTGTAACTCCGGTAATATTGGCGATTTCTCTGATATCCAGTTCTTTCATTATTGACTTAAACCTCACTTTAAATTGCACACTGATGATCAACTTATCATTTCATTAAAAAAAGGAGTAGACATTGGATATCATTATTGTTTTAAAAACGGTCATAACGGGCATTGGCGCAACGCTGGTCATGGATTTGTGGTCATTGTTTCAGAAGCACATTCTGAAAATGCCACCATTGAATTATGCTCTGGCTGGTCGCTGGATTTTACTGCTACCGCAGGGAAAATTCAGGCATGACACCATTATGTCATCACCGCAGATACGTGGAGAGACTCTTACTGGCTGGGTATTCCATTACCTTACCGGGATACTTTTTTCGGTTATCCCGTTTTCGCTTAACGGAAGACTATGGCTCCATGAACCTTCTCTCTTAATGGGCGTGTTGACAGGTTTATTAACTTTGACTGCTCCGTTCTTGATTTTGCAACCCGCATTTGGCTTTGGTATCGCTGCCTCACGTACACCTCATCCATGGTTGGCGCGTCTGTTAAGCTTGCTTACACACCTTGCATATGGCATCGGGTTATATGGCACAGCCGCTGTTTTGGCGTCATTCTTATAGCTTCAGGCTATTTGTGCTCATTACCGGGATATTAGACGTCAACTAGTTTTGCCTGGGTCAACAAAAAGTCGCGCTGAAGGTGAAGGCTGAGTCAATGCGCCGGACTGAGTTATTGTCGCCTAATATAAACGCTTATGATCGTTATTCGCCGGATAAAAGGTGCCGGCATACCGGTACCGGGGAGCTCCTCTTTTATCCTCGCTGCGGGAACTGGGTTCATCCGGGGGATGCTGTTAACCTGGCAGCGCCTGTTCCAGCATTACTGTATATTCCTCCAGCGGTATCTGAATGAGCAGCCCGAACTTCAGTTTTCCATCTTCAGATATCAGGGCATCCGGGGCTCCCTGCAATTGTCCGCAGAACGCCGCCAGGCCCGCCATATCCTTCACCCCAGTATATTCGCAGTTCGCCGCCAGCCATCGGCTGACGCGGGCAGAATCAGGGGCTGTTTCAGGTGCACTCTCCCGCGACAGCCATTCCGCCAGTTTCCCCAGCAGTAATGTCAGCGGCTGCTCCCGAATAATGGCTGGTACACCGCTGAACACCACACCATGACCATCCACTGTAAACCGGATACCAGACTGTTCAAGGCCGGGCTGCCACTGGCGCAGTAATTCCCGCTCTTCACGGTTCAGCTTCAGTCTCACCGGCATCAACAGAGGCTGCGATACCGGTCTGTTATCGCCTTCTGCAGACAGCCGACATTCCAAAAGGTACTGCCACGCCCTTTTCAGCGACAACAGATAAACCCCGTCCCCGTCGGTCACCAGTGCATATTTTTGTCTGACTGGCGCAAGAAGCCGGTAGTCTGTTCCGGGGAGCGTGATATTATCAGATGATTCTGTCACTCCCCTTGCTGAGAGCGGCAGTGACGGTATTGCCCCCGGCGTCTGCAGTAACTGCTGGTATGCCCTTCCCACCTGCCGGTTAAAGCCCTCCGGCAGAGATCCACCCCGACCACCGCCACCAGAACCTCCGGATGAATGTGACCCCGGGTCGGCAAAGCTGTTCCCCCCCGCTGCCTTTCTGTTGTCAGGAAGCCAGTCCGTGATCGGCAGGCCTGCTGTTTCTTCCAGTGGCAGTTCTGACACGGCGTCCTGATTCAGCGCCGACAACACGCCCTGGCAGATAAAGTCATGCACCAGGCGACTTTCATGGAAGCGCACTTCCTGTTTGGCCGGATGAACATTCACATCCACCTGTTCCGCATCCAGCTCCAGGTACAGCACATAACCTGGCTGCTGACCGCCATCCGGTATATGCCCGTACGCATGGCGCACAGCATGCATTATCACCCGGTCCCTGACCGCGCGGCCATTGACAAAGAAATACTGCACATCAAAGGTCTTTCCGTCCGGCTGGGGCGGCACCACCCAGCCACTCATCTGCATACTGTGGTGCGGCCACTCCAGGTATACTGCCCGGTCGGCAAAGTCCTTTCCGCAGATGGCTGCCAGCCGCGATGCGGCGGACGTTCCTGCTTTTCCTGCAGCACAGTGCAGTATCCGTTTCCCGTTGTGTGTCAGAGTGAACCCCACATCCGGCCGTGACAGCGCCATCCGGCGCACCACATCTTCCGTATGCCCGGATTCTGTTTTATCGCTTTTCAGAAAACGACGTCGCGCCGGGGTGTTGTAAAACAAATCCAGCACCTCCGCGGTCGTCCCCTGCGGATGAGACGCCGGTTTCACCACCGGGGACATATCCCGGCCCTCCGCATAAACCTGCCAGGCCTCGTCCTGCTCAGCCGTTCTGGAGGTCAGTGTCAGCCGGGACACGGAACTGATACTGGCCAGCGCCTCCCCGCGAAAGCCAAGACTGGCAATACCCTCAAGGTCTTCCAGGTTCGATATTTTACTGGTGGCGTGACGCATCAGCGCCAGGGCAAGTTCATCCTTACTGATGCCACTGCCGTTATCGCTGACACGAATACATTTTGCGCCGCCCTTTTCCATGTCAATCCTGATGTCGGTGGCGCCAGCATCGATGGCGTTCTCCAGCAGCTCTTTCACGATGGATGCAGGGCGCTCCACCACCTCCCCGGCCGCTATCTGGTTGGCCAGTTGCGGCGACAGAATATGAATCGTCATTTAGCAGTTCCTGAACGCTGAAGATAAAGATGGTTACTGTGCCATATTCCACAGGCACAATCGCGGTAATGGATACATTTTCTTATTTTACTTTCCCCCTGCTGTCAACACTTAACGGTTTCTGAGTCCCCGGTCGAAGAGTCACTCCCTTACTACACTACGCATGAAATGCTAATGGTTATCATTTGCGTTTATTCTTAATTATTAATACCCTGTATCACTTTTAACACAGCAACATAAGGAAAAAATGATGTTCAGGAAAAGCATCACTGGTGTACTCGTCTGCTTCAGCCTGCCTGGTATGGCGACAGAGAATGCTGATCGCGAAGAATCCATGGTTGTCACGGCCTCAGGCTATGAACAGAAAATAACCGATGCCGCAGCCAGTGTGTCTGTTATCAGCAGACAGGAACTGGAAAGAAAAAATTATACCGATCTTGGTCAGGCGCTACGTGGTATTGAAGGCGTGGATGTACAGAGCAGCACTGGAAAAACGGGGGGCCTTGATATCAGTATCCGGGGCATGCCATCAAATTACACGCTTATCCTTATTGATGGTATCCGTCAGAACGTCAGCGGCGACGTGACCCCCAATGGTTTCGGTACGATGAATACCAGTTTTATGCCTCCACTGTCTGCCATAGACCATATCGAAGTCATCCGGGGGCCAATGTCCACCCTGTATGGTTCCGATGCCATTGGTGGTGTGGTGAACATTATCACCCGCAAAACGCCGTCACACTGGAGTACCAGTGTAAGTGCCAGTCAGAATATGCAGGAACATAATAAATGGGGAGATGCATCAACCCTCAGTTTCTGGACTGGGGGACCGCTGACAGATGAAACACTGTCCCTCACCCTGAGGGGAAGTACGCTGTACCGGCAGGGTTCCAGCGTCACCACACTGAACGAAAGCGCCAACACCAGAACGCCCTTCCCCACACAGGAAAATAACTATACGGTTGGCGGCCGGCTGGAACTCAGCCCCAGCGAAAATAATGCACTCTGGCTGGACACCGATATCGCCCGTCAGCGATATGATAACAGCCAGGGTCAGTTGGGTCCCGTCGGCATCAGGGGAGGTGGATATGAAAATGTTGTCCGCTACGAGAGAAACCGTTTTACGGTCGGTCATGACACCACGTTCTCTGCCGGAACCTGGAAATCATCCATAACTTATAATGAAACCAGTAATAAAGGACGCCTTCTGGTGCCCAAAAGTCTGGCCCGTAACAAACAGGATCAGGCTGGTGAGACGAGGGAACTGAAAAACGCCAATACTATTGTTGATTCAACATTCCTGCTACCTGTCGGGAACAGTCATCTGTTCACGCTGGGAGGGGAATACCAGGATACCAGAATGAAAGATGGCGTGGTTATGGTAAGCACCGGCGATCAATTCCGGCAGAAAAGCTGGTCGTTATACGGTGAGGATGACTGGCAACTTCTGGAACCCCTGACCCTGACTTACGGCGCCCGGTACGAAAAACATGATGCCTTCGGCGGTCATATCAGTCCACGGGCTTATCTGGTCTGGAACAGCACCGATAATATTACAGTTAAAGGAGGGATCAGTACCGGTTACCGGACCCCGAACCTGAGCCAGCTTCATAATGGTGTCAGTGGTGTGACCGGTCAGGGTACAATTAACACTGTGGGTAACCCTGAACTGAAACCGGAAAGTAGTACCAGTACTGAAATGGGGGTTTATTTCGATGACGGGACAGGATTGTCTGCCAATATCACCGGTTTTTACACTCACTTCCGCAACAAGATTGTGTCACGACATATTGATGATTTTACTTACAGTTATATGAATACAGGTAAGGCTCGTACTGATGGCGTGGAAGTTGCTGCCGGACTCCCGTTATGGTCCCCTGACTGGAAGATAAGCGTGAATTATACCCTGACAAACAGCAGGCAACTTGACGGAGAGAATAAAGGCGCCCCACTCAGTTATTCCCCGAAACATGTGGCTAATATAAAACTCGACTGGCAGGCAACGCAGGACATCAGTACCTGGCTGAAAATACAGTACAGAGGAAAATCTCCCCGCTTTACCCAGAATTACAGTCATCTCACTCCGGTTCAGAAAGCAGTGTATGATGCCCGCGGGGACAGTCTGAAAGCGAGTACGGTGGCAGATATTGGCGCGTCATGGAAGGTCATGAAAAACCTTACCCTGAACGCTGTGGTCAACAATATCCTGGATAAAGACTTTTCCGGTGTTGAAGCCTACAAAGTCGGTAAATCGACCACCTACGCCGGAGACTATTTCCAGACTGCAGCGTCCACCACAGGCTACGTCATTCCTGGCAGAAACTACTGGGTTTCTGCCAGTTATGAATTCTGATTTATACAGTACGACTCCGGGAGGGAGGCCCCTCCCGGAAGCTGTATACAAAGAACTTTTTAGACTAGCCCCTATATTTCCATACACTTTTTATCATTCAGCCAAAGTAACAATTTTGGTAAGGCAACAGTGCGTGTTGGGTGTAAGCGTAAACTGGCCGCCGTATGTAGCCTTTAAGCCAGTGCTGGTAACTTAGACGTCCACCTGTACTGATCTGCGCCCCAGATCTTGGACAACCCTATGCAGCTTGCCTTAGTCGGTATTCTATCGGACTAAGACCTCCAAGTTT
The DNA here is from genome assembly GCF_002075345.1 of Citrobacter braakii. Taxonomy (GTDB): domain Bacteria; phylum Pseudomonadota; class Gammaproteobacteria; order Enterobacterales; family Enterobacteriaceae; genus Citrobacter; species Citrobacter braakii. Next base: position 6,809 of record NZ_NAEW01000030.1, on the reverse strand, counting down.
TTCTTTTATTCTCAGATTGTTGTAATAATGTAAGCGTAAACTGGCCGCCGTATGTAGCCTTTAAGCCAGTGCTGGTAATTTAGACGTCCACCTGTACAGACGGACATCTAAGTATGGAATCTCAATCCTGGCGAAAAGAACCCCGTAAAATTTACTCGAACGACTTCAAACTTCGTATAGTTGAACTTGCTTCCCGCCCTGATGCCTGCATTGCGCAGATTGCCCGTGAAAACGGCATCAACGATAACGTTATCTTCAAATGGCTACGACTCTGGCAGAAGGAAGGTCGCGTATCACGTCGTCTTCCCGCAACCATAAACACTTCAACATCACCGACGTTGCTTCCTGTTGAGGTGATATCTGACACGACACCATCAGGCGAATTAAAAACAGCTTCGGAGCTGTTACCTGTGCTGAATGCAGCTTCCTGCTGCGTGGAGTTCCGTTACGGTAAAATGACGCTGGAAAAACCGTCATCAGAACTACTGGCAGTACTGCTCCGCGAACTGACCGGGAGGACAGGAAAGTGATGAATCTGCCATCAGAATGTCGTATCTGGCTGGTTGCCGGTGTGACGGATATGCGTAAATCCTTCAACGGACTGGGTGAGCAGGTACAGTCTGTACTGAATGAAAACCCCCACTCCGGCCATATCTTTATCTTCCGGGGCCGGAAAGGCGATATGGTAAAGGTGCTCTGGGCCGATAACGACGGCATGAACCTGTATGTAAAACGACTTGAGGAAGGGCACTTCATCTGGCCTGCTGCCAAAGATGGAAAGATTGTCCTGACCCGCTCACAACTCACCCTGCTGCTTGACAAGCTGGACTGGCGTCAGCCAAAAACTTCCCGCCGCAATATCCTGAAAATGTTGTAATTTACAGGCTGAAAATATTATAAGGCGGGAATGAATAAACCACTTCCCGCCCGTCTTGCTGAACTTGAGAGACTGCTCATCCGACAGGCTGAGGAGCTACGTCAGAAAGATACTCAGCTCCGTCTTATCGAAGAGACGGAGGCCTTCCTGCGCACAGCGCTCGCCCGTGCCGAAGAAAAAGTTGAAGAAGGTGAACGCGAAATCGAGCGTCTTCGTGCCCAGTTGGAAAAACTGCGCCGGATGTTGTTCGGTACCCGTTCAGAAAAACTTCGCCGACAGGTTGAAGAAGCCGAAGCCCTGCTTAAGCAACAGGAGAACGAAAGCGACCGTAAGAGCGGGCGGGAAGCAGATCCACAGGTTCCCCGCCAGCTAAGGCAATCGCGGCATCGTCGCCCGTTCCCGGAACACCTTCCCCGAGAAATAAACCGACTGGAGCCTGCCGAAACCTGTTGTCCTGAATGTGGCGGAGAGCTGGAGTTCCTGGGTGAGGTCAGTGCAGAACAACTGGAACTGCTGACCAGCGCGATGAAAGTGATCCGCACGGTGCGGGTAAAAAAGGCCTGTACAAAATGTGACTGTATCGTGGAAGCCCCTGCTCCGTCACGTCCGATCGAGAGAGGGATCGCCGGTCCGGGTCTGCTGGCCCGGGTTATGACGGCGAAGTTCTGCGAACACACACCTCTTTATCGCCTGTCCGAAATCCTGGAGCGCCAGCATGGCGTGGTGCTGAGCCGGGTACTGCTCTCTAACTGGGTTGATGCCTGTTGCCGCCTGCTCAGTGCGGTGGTGGATGCGCTTTACCAGTATGTGATGAGTGGACGTAAAGTTCACGTGGATGACACCCCAGTGAAAGTTCTGGCACCGGGAACGAAAAAAACCAAAAAGGGGCATATATGGGTCTATGTGCGTGATGACCGGGACGCCGGATCATCAGATCCGCCGGCAGTCTGGTACGCCTACTCGCCGGACTGGAGCGGTAAACATACCCACAATCATCTGCGTCACTTCCATGGAGTGCTTCAGTGTGACGGATACGCTGGTTATGAAGCGTTGTTCAGTGCAGATCGTAAAGGTGGTCCGTTAACGGAAGCCGCCTGTATGGCGCATGCCCGCAGAGGGATCAACGACGTCTGGGAACCATCACGAACCTCGGTCATAGCCGAAGAGGCACTGTCGCGTATCGGTGAGCTGTATGCCATAGAGAAAGAAATACGCGGTCTCCCGGAAGCGGAACGACTCAGGGTAAGGCAGAGCAGAAGCAAACCTCTTCTGCTGGAGTTATACGACTGGATGGAGGAAAAGGTGGCAGGCGCCTCGCGAAAAGACAGACTGCCCGCAGCGTTCTGGTATCTTCTGAACCGCAAAGAAGCGCTGGCTTACTTCTGTGAAGATGGACTGGCGGAGATCGATAATAACGCCGCCGAACGAGCCCTCCGTTCCGTCTGCCTGGGAAAAAAGAACTGGCTGTTCTTCGGTAATGATCATGGTGGTGACAGAGGTGCGATGGTGTACAGCCTGATCGAGACATGCAAACTGAACGGGATAAATCCGGAAGCCTACCTGCAGCATATCCTGTCGCTTCTTCCAGAGTGGTCGGCCAATCGGGTCAGCGAACTGTTGCCCTGGAACGTGGATCTGCCAACGAAATAACCGTCAATACGGCGTTCACTTATCGCTTACGTTATTATAACATTTCCCGACCACTGACAATCCCTTCGTACAGGTTACCAGCCTTGCTGATCACTGATGCGGAAAATGTCCCCGGGAATATCGATAATTACAAGATGATCCCGCATAACATTCATGCCCAGGATACCATCAAAATCCAGTCCTTTCGGTCTGTTCCCGCTGATGACAATGGCAAACTCATTACGACTAGTTCCTTGATTGTCTTTCAGACTAAATGTTGTCACCCTACAATCCTGATCAGATGCTTCAGGCTCCACTGTTTTACATCCTGAAAAAAGCGTATCTGATGGAAGGCGATCAGCAAACAACATTGAATGACTGGTAGCCGTATCAAGAAGTAATTTTAACTTTATCCCGCCAACAATAGCAGTAATGAGCAATCCGGATTTTGTTTTCTCTGCCGGATATGATGACCATCTGTATGATTTATCCATATCAGATACAGACGGAGTATAGGTCGGCCACAGTCTGTTTTTTCTGAAATCAACCATGAAACGACGGTCATGGAAGAGACCAAGCCCCATAACCTCATTGACAGGTTTTTGGTTACCAATACTCAAACCCCAGGGCTTAAAGGGGACAATTTCAATATTATTAAAACGTATTCCTGAAATAATCAAATGATTCAGGTTCCATACAGGAACCCGGATTTCATTACCGGAAATATCAATAAATCGACGGTCTTCCAGCCTTGTGGTTCCCAGACCCGACACTGAAACCAGTTCGTTCAATTCTCGTTCATAAAAATGCAACCCTGTACTGCTGCCTGTATCAAGCATTAATGTATGCATTTTGCCTTCAATTATGACATCAGTTAATGGGAGCCCTCTCTCGTCATATCGCAATGGCCAGAAAAGGGGAGCTGTATCAGCCATAGCAAGGCCAGGCAACAGTAACAATACTGCCGTCAACATCTGTCGTATTATAATTTTTAATATATTCAGATGATAGTTTCTGATTATTGTCAGATATAATATATTAGTTTTCAGCACTAACGAACGAACTGCCATACACTGGCTGGAACTTTATCATACAGGCGGTTCATCGTCAGCTCGGCCAAACGATGATCTGCTGCTGAGTTAAAATGTTCCAGTTCATCCGTTGACAGTTTATAACGATTAGACTCGGCTACTTTTTCCAGCGTTTCTTTATTACTGCACTTTCTCAGTTGGTACAACCATTCATATTTACTTTTCATCATTATCCTTTACCAGAAGATACCTGTTCATAAAACAGCCACTTTACTTATACCCGTAGTTGCTGAGATTAACAACCGGGAAAGAATAATACAGATTATTACGCAGAATGATACTTCACTCGCTATCTGTCTGCGGGCTGATTTATCCATACGTTGCAGTGGGCCTCCCGGACGGATTTGTATGAGGCAAGTACAAACTGACCGTGGCACCCCAGAAAGCATCCGACTTCCGGTACGTTCTGCCAGCGACTGAGGAACAGAAAAAAAGCCGGACCCGGAAGACTGCGGGTTAACCAGTGCTGTCCCTGGTAGTAACGGTACCACATACCGGGAGGAATGGTGGCGAATCTTTCGGTATAACATTCAATAACCGTCTGAAGCCCGGGCTGCAGGCTGATGTCCAGCTCCCCGATAGTGAGCAGGCTGCGGCGAAGATTATCGGACATCAACAGTTCTACAGTAATCAGCATGACAACTTTTTACGGGAGTCACCAGCAGCGGGATACTTCCTGAACGTTTCCTGTGACCGAATGCCCATCCTTTTTTGTGTGTCAGACGCAGCCTGACATACTTCACCTAAATATTCTGCTTTTGGTTCAGGTTTTCTGGCTTTTTCCAGACACTGACTACGACGGGTAGCCAGCCAGGCCCGCTCATCACAGTCCCGGCACCGATCCAGCACCTCCAGCCAGCGTCTCGCCGCCCGGCGATAAAGCCCTGCAGCCTCCAGCGCCTCCGCCACAGCATCACTCATTATGCAGACATCAGGTTTTCCAGCCCACCTATCCGCCTGGCTTTCTTCGGTTCTTTTTTGTCCCATAGCTCCCCTCCCGGCTCATGGCATAAGGAACATTATTCTTATACATCTTTCACCCGGATGTGGACTGAAGAGTAAAAATAACGTGCATGAACCGGCGACATTCCCCATCCGGTGATCAGATGAGAGAAAAAGGTGACTGTCATCAGGCCAAAAACATCATCATGACGGTTTCGCTCAAACACCACGCCTTCTCCGCTACCATACCATGCAATATAAAGAAGCAACCCGCCCAGAGAGTTCTGTTCATCCGCAAAATATTCCCGGGCCAGCGCCGTCAGCTTTTCTTCACTGCTGACAACTACGCCCCACTCCCGCATGTCATCAGTAAATGACCGTAGTAAAGCCAGCGCTTTATTACCGGTCGCACCCGTCGTCCCATGCATCCTGATATCCCCGTTCAGAGATGTAGTATTCTTCAATGTGAAGATAAGCCACACCAACAACAAGGTTAATAAATGTAATTACGGCAGATTGAGGTAAGCAAGTCCCTTTTGCCCTGTATGGCAACATTTTTGTAAAAAAATTCAGCCTTATCACTCCCCCTGAACCGGAATAAGACTTTTTTTGATAATGGTTACTGACTTTAAAGTCTTCAGACTCGCAACGGAGCCCTCGTATTTTCATATTCTGCTGACGCTTCTGCGCCACAAAGCTTTTTGGCGTCAGATGGAGAAATAAACGCGGTCCGCTGCATATCAGGGCAGAAACGCGTACCATAAAGAAGTTCATAAAGTCGGTTTTTCATGCCCAACTTTATCAGTAGTCTGTTTTTGTCCTGCCAGATTTGTTTCTCGTTTTTGTTCAGTATATTTGTAAGCCCTGACAGCGAATAATGACCTTTGTAGAGTGCCCACAGTAGTTTTTGCTGTGAAGAAGTGACGCCACAGCTCGTGGTCGCCCTATGCATTAGTAATGACATGTACCTCATCAGACGTTTCGGGTTATTAAAAATCATCGGGACTTCAAAAAATCCCGTCACGCATTCAGGGGCAGATAAAAATTTAGCCAGCTTTCCTTTCTGAGGGTAAGGACAGTGACCGGACTTCTGCAGACCCGATATAACAGACTGAATTTCACTGTACGATGCGCAGGAAATATCTCCCCAGCAGTGCAAAACCAACCGGTCACTGAACAACAGCTCATCGCTGATAGCCAGTACCGGATGGTCCAGAAGCAGATTTTTCAGGGCGTAGAAAAGGTAAATATGTTCGCGTGGCCGGAGACACAGTATTAATACCGCTTCCGGTGTTCCTGCCAGACTCTGAAGCAGGCATGGCAGGGAGTCTGCTACATCACAACGACACTCAGGATGCATTGCCTTTACCACGAACTGTACTGCGCTCACCACCGGCCAGCAGTCACCGTGAATAATAACCTGCCGGGCCGGTGTCAGATTATACTCCGCCATCCTCATCCTCCTTTTTCAGGATTTTCCCTGCATGTCGGTTACTGCGCAGCCGGTTCCACAGTTCATTCGCCTGCGTCCTGTCTCCATTACCGACCCGCCGGCGTGAAACCGGTGATGGTGTTACAGTCCTTTCACGCCGGACCGGCGCCGTGTTTTCAAGAACACGCACAACATAAATTTCATAGCGCTGTGCTTTATTGGGCAACGTCTGGTAACGGCAAACACAAACCACCCGGGATGCTTTATTCCTCAGGTAGGAAATCAGATAGCTGGCCCGCCTCGGGGTGATGCGAAAGGCCTCAGATATCTGGCTTCGCTGAACCCAGTCCTTCTGTTGCAGGCACCAGTGTGCAACAAGTATATAAAGAGGTTCGCTGCTATACTGTCGAACGCATTCAGGTACATAGCAGGCATCATGGTTTGTCTGGCTCGGATAATGCATATCATTACCTGACTGTATTTTCTTTCTTTTCGATTTTTTATCAGAAGACATACTGATTCTCCGTTATTGGGTGAAAGAGCCCCGGAAGCAAAAAACAAAACCACATCTTTTTTTATTAAGCACAGTCAGGGATGTCTTGTTTCATTAAAGGTAAGTAACAATTACAGTCATTGCTGCCGAAAAATCCCCGGTTTTAATTTCCGTTCCTGGTATGGGTTCAACTTTTGCCCTGTACTGCTTTATAATTTTGCCACCGGAGCCGTTATCCAGACTAATATTCCCCATATCCGCTTTCGTATTGAATTTAACCGGCGTTCCTGCCTCATCCAAAACCAATAGCCTGAAACCATTGTATTCTCCTTTTGTATTTTGAAG
>NZ_NAEW01000002.1 GCF_002075345.1 Citrobacter braakii | reverse complement strand
TTTACGGGCCGTAAGTAACGAAGTCTGATGCAAATGTCAGATCGTATGCGCCTGTTAGGGCGCGGCTGGTAACAGAGCCTTATAGGCGCATCCGAAAAACCTCCGGCTATGCCGGAGGATATTTATTGCTGCGTCTTTTAATTTAGATCATCAGGGCGAAAGTACCGGCCCAAACGATGACCATAAAAGAAATGCCCATAAAGAAATATTTCACTTTTCATCTCTCCGCGTACCTGAGGTACGTCTAAATGAACATATGCTAACCTGACAGAGAGCTGATGCACGCGTAAACGAAATGGAGAATTCCCTTCGTTTGCTTGTCTGCATCACCTCAGAATTCTGAGCTTTTATGCTCCAGACGGCGCTAATGTACGCCTAAAAATGAGGTGAAACAAGAGGCATTTTTTTATTTAATTTTAATAACTTACAAGTGTCGTGATTCGGCGACAGTTTAATTTCTGTCGGTAATAAATTGCTATTGAGCGACGAAATGTTTACTCGGAGAATTCTCATATCTCCATGATGTTAATGCGGTTAATTTTTCGCGGAATGAGATTATGAAAAGGTTAAAAATGACCAGATTAATGATGTTAGCACTCGTTCTTACGCCAGTGACGTCGATGGCGGCCTCGCCGATGGCATTCAATTTCAGCTGCGCAAGTATTGGTGGTGTGAATAGTGATGGTAAAGGCAATATCTGGATTGATGGCACTAAGGCGACGGTAAAGGCCTTCAATGAAAATTACTGGGAAGCAAAAAGCGGTAACAATACCGTGTCTATCTCCCGTAAAGATGACGGGAATCCGGACGTTTCCTGGACCGGGCCTAATCGTAAGCACGGGATTTGCCTGCCTGAAGACAATATCGACTTTTCAGGGGCAAAGAAATCGACCAGCAACGGGCCTTCTTTTTCCTGTTCTGCGGTAGCAAAGGGCAGTATCGAAGAGGTTATCTGTCAAAGTCCTTCGCTCTCAGCCATGGATTTGGCAATGAACGGGGCCTACAAGCAGGCGCTGGTGAAATCGAGTAATAACCCGACGCTCAAAGCAGAGCAACGCGGCTGGGTGAAAGGGCGTAACGAATGCTGGAAAGATCAGGATAAGCCAGCGTGTATAGCCCGTAACTACAATGAGCGAATGGCTGAATTACAGAACAAGTGGGGCGTGAAGTAATTCAGGCGCAGAAAAAAAAAAGGCCTTTCGGCCTTTCTTTTTAGATATATAACGAGGCTTCACCCATCGGGCGAGTTTTGAAGCGACGGTGGATCCAGAGATACTGCTCGGGTGCGCGCATGATCTCTTTTTCGATAATTTTGTTCATATACGCCGCTGCCTGGCTTTCATCTGTTGGATAACCTTCCATTTCTGGCGTGATGTACAGGCGGTAACCGGAGTTATCTGCTTTTCTCACCATGGTTACGGTCAGCATCGCTGCGCCCGATAAGCGTGACAGCACGTAAGTACCGTTGGTGGTCGCGACGTTTTTGACTGCGAAGAAGGGGGCGAATGAACTCCCTTTACGACCGTAGTCCTGATCGGGGGCAAACCATACCGCTTCCCCTTTTTTCAGGGCGCCGACAATACCTCGCAGATTATTTCTGCCGATCATGGCCTTGTTGGAGCGCATACGACCGCGGGTTTGGATCCACTCCATCAACTTATTGTTGTGCGGGCGATAGGTTGCCATCATCGGTTGGCAAAGTCCCATTACGCGACCACCCAATTCGAGTGACATAAAGTGTACGCCTACCACCATCACGCCACGGTTTTGCATCTGTGCGCGTTGCAGGTTGTCCAGCCCTTCTACATCAAACCATTTGCGTACCCGGCGATCCGGCCAGAACCAGGCCATACCCGTTTCAAGCAGGGCCATGCCGAGTGAACGGAAGTTCTCATCGACCAGTTTGTCTCTTTCTTCTTGCGACAGATTTGGGAAACAGAGTTCGAGATTTTTATGAGCAATAGATTCACGGCGCTTTAAAAATGGACGAGCCAGCGTTCCTGTACGGGTACCAAGAAAACACAATACCGGATAGGGAAGCTGTACCAGTAACCAGAGCACACCGACGCCAAACCATGTGAGCCAGTAGCGCGGATGCAAAAACGCGCGTGAAAATTTACATTGGGGGAACATAAGCACCTGTTGTTGATACGAAATAGGTGTATCGCGAAGATTCTTTAGTCTGCCGCTTTACAGTCTGTACTGATCGTTAGGCCGCCATGAACGACATTGGTTCCTGTAAAGAGTGTAAAACTGAGTCAGGACAAAACCAGGAAGGGGCATGAATGATCGGACGCTCAATGTACACCCGAATATTAATGTCAGCCAGAAATAATTACTCAAGATGCGTAAATGTTTTTACGGCGATTAAGGTCAAAAATGAGTCGATATATAATGCGTTGTTTTTATGACGATTAAATAAACGGCAGTCGAATAAATTATTAGTCAGCGATTGAGTGATTTTTGTAACGAAAATGTTGCTTAAATTGCGAACTATTGGGAATTGTCTTAGAATATAAACTCAAGGGAGTGTAAGGACTTACGTAAATTTTTACGGCAAACAGGAGGTATCGCTATGTTCTATTTTTGGATCTTTCTCGCGTTGAGCATTCTGAGCGTCAGTTGCTATATCTGGCAGGTTATGGGGGCTGCGGCGTCAATAAGTGCTTTTATCGGCATGGCCATACTCACGGCATTAATTTACGTTTTTACTATGCAGTTGACCAATGGTAACGAGATGGTTACCGGATTATTCCTTTTTCTTGCCCCAGCATGCGGTTTGATCATCCGCTTTATGGTGGGTTACGGTAAGCAATAAACTATCACGTTGAGCTATTTATTCTTTATCTGAATGTATTGAAGTGCCAGCATCGCTGGCACTTTTTGCGAGACTCAAATCGGTTACCGGGCATCAGCCAACTGGAGTGACGCTTCCTCTTGCTGAGCGTTTTTCCGTTGTTGTTCGAGTTCCAGCGCGCCGCGATGGGAGAGGTAGCAGAACAGGATGCAGCAGACAATCCCACCCATCAACAGATAGAAGCCGCCATGCCATCCCATTTTATCGACCATCACGCCAAACAGGCTGGTTCCCAGCGATGCGCCAAAAATGTAGCTCATGAATCCGCGTAACCCTACCGCAGAACCTACTGCGAAGCTGGGGACGATTTCCATGGTCTGAACGGAGGCCAGGAACTGCGGAACATAAATCAGGCAGCCCACGATGGCGGCAAAAATAGTGACCATCAGCAGCGATTCACTTTTCCAGTAACCGATCAGGCAGACGAAAATCAGCGCCATACAGATCATGGCCAGCGGCATGCGACGGCCTTTAAACAGTTTATCGGTGAGCCAACCCGCCAGTAATGTGGAAGGAATTGCCGCCCATTCAAAAAACAGAAAAGCTATGCTCATTTGCTCTTTCGAGAAATGTTTTTCGGTTAATAAATAAATTGGCAGCCAGCTAATCATACCAAAACGCACCATATAGACAAAGACGTCTACCAGTGAAACATACCAGGCATTCTTATTACGCAATACATAGGTGCAGAAGATCTGGAAGGCACTCATATTTTCTGGCGCCTGGACAACGTGTCGGGAATTTAATACGACTTTTTCTTCCGGCATCATTTGTTCCAGAGCCGGTAAGCCCTCCTGACGCGGTGAACCTTTCCCCAGCATCAGCACAATAAAAGCAAACAGTACGGCAACACAGGCCGGAACAATATAGCTGGCGCTTTGCCAGTGTTCGCTCCCCAAAATGGCAAAAGCGGCGCCAACAATCGGGGCGACAATACCACCGCCAACGTTGTGTGAGATATTCCAGAATGCGCCAACGCGTCCACGTTCTTTACGTGGAAACCAGTTAGCGATGGTAATAAATGAAGGGCCAACGCCCATCCCCTGAAACAAACCGTTGAAAACGACCAGCGCGGCAAATATCCAGAATCCGGTACTGAACCCCAGGCCTACGTTGACGATAGCGCACAGGATCAGGCCGCATGCCATGAAGACTTTCGGGCTGGCCTTGTCTGCCAGACTGCTCATAATGCCTTTACTGATCCCATAGGCAATAAGCATGCAGCTGCTGAGTAAACCAATCTGCGTAGCGCTGAGATCCAGATGCTCCTTCAGGTATGGAGTCGAAAGCGTGAAGTTATTGCGCACAATATAGTACGCAAGATAGCCAAGAAATACGCTGAGTAATGCCTGAATGCGGTATCGGCCATAAGTTGCCTGGACTTTCTCCGCCGGGACTTTATTCGCCGCTGGTCCTGCCTTAAATATTGATAACATATCATCACCTAATTTTTTATTGATGTGAATATCAGGATTTTTCGCAGTGAAGAGTGAAATAGACGGCGAAGAAACTCAAGTTGATGAAATGTGTCACTATTGACTCAATTTTCGGGCGGCGTGGCAGATTTTGACTCTTTTTTAATAATGGATTTTCAATTCTATTCTTTCACGGGAATTTTTATCATCGGCGTGTGCGGGTATTAACAAATTCAGGCTGCATTTTCGGGTATTCTTTACTGATGTCGTCACTTTCCGTTTGGTTATTCTACGAATAACCTTATTCTTCCCCCCAGCGGTGATAAACGGGTAAGTTTTGTCTCAATATTATTTTTAGTACATGTTGGTATTTATGAACGGGATCACAAACAGACTGTTGGGCCGGGGGCGTTTTTGGGCATTCTTGCTCTGTTTTATGTCGCTGTCGGTGAGCTGCCAGGTCCTGGGTAAAGAGCTGGTGATGGCGACCACCTTTTCCCCAGGGGCCACAGCCTGGATTATCCAGCGCTGGCAGACGGAGCCAGGGTCAGTGATGATTCGCACGTTAAACCGGACCAGCGGTTCGCTGGAACAGTTGCTGGATACTGCGAATGCAGAAAACGTCGATCTGATTTTGACCTCATCACCCATGCTGTTGCAGCATCTTCAGGAGCACCAGAAGCTGGCGCCTTTCGATAATGCGCTGCCTGAAAGCCAGCGGCTGGTGCCAGACTCGATTCGCTCGACCTCCGTGGCTGTGGCGATATCAGGGTTTGGCCTGTTGATTAATCGTTCTGCGCTGGCGGCGCGGCATCTTCCGCCGCCTGCCGACTGGGGGGATTTAACGCAGCCTAAATATCAGAACGCGCTGTTGATGAGTAGCCCGTCGCGTTCCGATACCAACCACCTGATGGTTGAGTCGCTGCTGCAACAGAAAGGGTGGGAAGAGGGCTGGGCGACGCTGTTGGCCAGCGCCGGTAATCTGGTAACGATTTCATCACGCAGTTTTGGCGTGGCCGACAAAATTAAGAGCGGTCTGGGCGTGGCGGGGCCGGTTATTGATAACTATGCCAACCTGTTGCTTAACGATCCGCACCTTACTTTTACCTATTTCCCTCGCTCGGCGGTGTCACCCACCTATGTTGCCGTACTCAAGAATAGCCAGCACCCCAACGAAGCGCGTCGCTTTATCCGCTATCTGTTAAGCCCGGAAGGACAGCGGATCCTTGCGGATGCGAACACGGGGAAATATCCGGTCACGCAGCTCGCGCCTGATAACCCGCGCGCCGCTCAGCAGGCTATTTTGATGAGCCAGCCCGCGCTTAATTATCGGCTGATCCTTAAGCGGCAACAGCTGGTGCAGCGGATGTTTGATACCGCCATCAGTTTTCGACTCGCGCAGCTGAAAGATGCCTGGCGGGCGCTATACAGTGCGGAAGCGCGCCTGAAACGCCCGCTACCCGAAATCAGAGCATTACTGACCAGCGTCCCGATAGATGCCAGAAGTAGTGAAGATGAGGCCTGGCTTGCGCAATTTGAGAATAAAAGCGTAGCCGAACAGCAGATGATGGAGTGGCAGCTCTGGTTTCTTAAAAATCAGCGTCAGGCGATATCCAAACTGGAAGAGTTAAAATGAAAGGTGGTTCGATACTGCAACGCCTGCGCCAGCTCAGCATCAGCAGCAGCCTGCGGGGAGCGTTTCTGACGGGCGCATTACTGACGTTGAGCGTAAGCTGCGTCAGTTTGTACTCCTGGCATGAGCAGAGCTCGCAGATACGCTATTCACTTGATGATTACTTCCCGCGCGTACATTCCGCTTTTTTGATAGAAGGAAATCTCAACCTGGTTGTGGATCAGCTTAATGAATTCCTGTTGGCCCCCAACACCACGGTGAGGCTGCAACTGCGCAATCAAATTATTTCTCATCTGGACAAAATTGAGGTGCTGAGCCGGGGATTACAATCGGCAGAACAACAGCAGTTGGCGGTGATTTTGCAAGACAGTCGGGCGCTGATGGCGGAGCTGGACCGGGTGCTCTACAACATGTTCCTCGTGCGCGAAAAGGTGAGTGAACTCTCCGCGCGCATCGACTGGCTACATGATGATTTTACTACCGAGCTGAATTCGCTGGTGCAGGATTTTACCTGGCAGCAGGGGACGTTGCTGGATCAAATTGAGGCCAAAAACGGCGATGCGGCGCAGTATCTCAAACGTGCCAGAGAGGTACAAAACGAGCAGCAGCAGGTCTACACCCTGGCAAGAATTGAAAATCAGATCGTGGATGATTTACGCGACAGGCTCAATGAACTGAAGTCGGGTAGCGACGACGGGATGCTGGTGGAGAATCATATCCGCTATCTGGAGAACCTGAAGAAAACGGCGGATGAAAATATCCGTACCCTCGATGACTGGCCCAGTACTATCACCCTGCGGCAAACCATTGATGAGTTACTGGAAATCGGGATGATGAAAAATAAAATGCCCGATACCATGCGCGATTATGTCGCCGCGCAAAAAGCGCTCGTTGATGCTAACCATGCCAGAGAGGCAACGCTCGGGCGCTTTCGGACACTGCTTGAGGCGCAGTTGGGGAGTAGCCATCAGCAAATGCAGATGTTTAACCAGCGACTGGAACAAATTGTTCGCGTCAGCGGTGGACTTATTCTGCTGGCGACGCTGCTGGCGCTACTTCTCGCCTGGGGGCTCAACCATTACTTTATTCGTTCGCGTCTGGTAAAGCGTTTTACCGCACTCAACCAGGCCGTGGTGCAAATTGGTCTTGGCAGAACGGATGCCACCATCCCGGTTTATGGGCGCGATGAGCTCGGGCGCATCGCAGGATTGCTGCGCCATACTCTGGGCCAGTTGAGTGCGCAAAAAAATCAGCTGGAGCAGGAAGTGACAGAGCGCAAGGAGATAGAGTCCGATCTCCGGGCAACGCAGGATGAACTGATCCAGACGGCAAAACTGGCAGTGGTTGGACAGACCATGACCACGCTGGCGCACGAGATTAACCAACCGCTGAATGCGCTGTCGATGTACCTGTTTACGGCGGGAAGGGCAATTGAACAAGGACAATCCGCTCAGGCCAGAAGTACGTTAACCAAAGCGGAGGGGCTGATTACCCGTATTGATGCCATTATCCGTTCGCTGCGTCAGTTTGCACGTCGGGCTGAGCCGGGCGCGCCTTTGCATCCGGTCGATCTGCGACAAACATTCAGCGCCGCCTGGGAACTGTTGGCCATGCGGCATAAGCCACAGCAAGGTACGCTGACGCTTCCAGCCCAGAGTGTATGGGTGACAGGTGATGAAGTGCGTATTCAGCAGGTGCTGGTAAACGTACTGGCAAATGCGCTGGATGCCAGTCCGACTGGCGCGCAAATAGAGGTTCACTGGCAGGCTGAGGGCAGCCGATTGTGCGTCTTTGTCTGCGATAACGGCCCCGGCTGGCCTGAGGCGTTATTGCCATCACTGTTAAAGCCGTTTACCACCAGTAAGGATGTGGGGCTCGGTATTGGCTTATCGATTTGTGTATCGTTAATGGGGCAAATGAACGGCGAACTGCGCCTGGCGTCGACACCGGGGCGTAATGCCTGCGTCGTTCTGCAATTTAATCTGACGGATGTAAAAGATGTTGTGTGATGACTATTCTGTTCTGCTGATTGATGATGATGCCGATGTTCTCGACGCTTACACTCTGTTGCTTGAACAAGAGGGGTACCGCGTCTACGCATGCAATAACCCTTTTGATGCCCGAAACTGGCTGCAGGCCGACTGGCCGGGGATTGTTCTGAGCGATGTGTGTATGCCTGGCTGCAATGGAATAGACCTGATGACGTTGTTTCATCAGGATGATAATCAGTTGCCAATCCTGCTTATCACCGGGCATGGCGATGTCCCGATGGCGGTGGAGGCAGTAAAGAAAGGCGCATGGGACTTTCTGCAAAAACCGGTCGACCCCGGCAAACTGCTGTCGCTGGTAGAGGATGCGCTGCGTCAGAGACAATCCGTGATTGCCCGTCGCCATTATTGCCAGCAAAAGCTTCAGGTTGAACTGCTCGGCTACAGTGACTGGGTCAATCAGTATCGTCAACGTCTGCAACACCTGGCGGAAACGGATATTGCCGTCTGGTTTTATGGCGAGCCGGGGACAGGACGTATGACCGGAGCCCGGTATTTGCATCAGCTTGGGCGCAGCGCTGATGGGCCGTTTATCCGCGGTGAACTAACGCCCGGGAACGCGGGACTACTCAATGACCTTATTGCACAGGCGCAAGGAGGAACGCTGGTCCTGAGCCATATTGAGTGCCTGACACGTGAACAGCAGCACCATCTGGTGCATCTGCAAAGTCAGGAGCGGCGTCCGTTTCGTCTGATAGGCATTGGTGACACATCGTTAGTGGAACTGGCGGCAACCAACCAGATTGTGGCCGAACTCTACTACTGTTTTGCGATGACGCAAATCGGTTGTCAGCCGCTGTCACAGCGTCCGGATGATATTGAGCCGCTGTTTCGTCATTACCTGCAGAAAGCCTGTCTGCGCCTGAACCATCCCGTGCCCGAGGTTGAAGGGGAGTTACTGAAAGGCATGCGGCGTCGCGTGTGGTTAAGTAATGTTCGAGAACTGGCGAATGCCGCCGAGCTTTTTGCCGTTGGGCTACTCCCGCTGGCTGAAACCGCGAATCCGCAGCTGCATCTGCCTGAACCAACACCGCTCGATCGGCGGGTTGAAGAGTACGAGCGACAGATCATTACTGAAGCGCTAAATATTCATCAGGGGCGCATTAATGAAGTGGCGGAGTATTTACAAATCCCGCGTAAAAAATTGTATTTACGCATGAGAAAATACGGGCTGAGCAAAGAACACTATAAGTTTTAGTCGCCAGGATTGGGGGAGAAGGGACGTCGAGAGTATTTCGGTGGCGGCGTTGGCGTTCACCGAAATAGGCAACGGAAGTCCGGGTGATTATCTGGTTGTTTTTCTTACCACATCAAATCATCAGGGATGACAAAATCAGCATACGGATCGTCTTCGTCCTTCGCTTCCTGGCTCAGCTCGCAATTTAAAACAATATAACTTGCATCGCGCTGCGCAATCTTGTCGGCGACGACAGCCGGGATAATGGCGTATTCGCTATCGTTGCCGCTTTCAGCCGTGAGTCGGGCAATGGCCAGACGGCCCTTGATCAGCTGAGACTGAGTCACCTTATCAACATAGACTTTTTTGATCAGGTTATTATCAGTAAAGTTGTAACCAATATCGCCACGGGTAATGGTGATTTTATTCATTTCAATCAGTTGCTTGATCTGGGCTTTATATTCTTTAGACAGCGCGGCCTGTTTCTGCTGTTCGCTGAGCTGCTTGTCGCGCTCAATTTGCGCTTTTTTATTCTCTTCAACCGCTTCTCTGGCTTCGCGAGCCTGAACGCGCGATTTCTTCGCCGTTCTTTGCACTTTGGCCATTTTTTTGCTGCTGACCAGACCTGCCTTAAGCATCTGTTCTTGTAGGGTAAGTTTTGTCATCGTCGCTTCTAATCCAATAAAATCGTTGTCAGGATTATAACCTTAACGTTCGGCGGGATGCCAGAAAATGGCCGTGCCACGACGGTTATCTCCAGTAGGCGTCACCGTTCTGTGTCTTACTCCCTTTCCGAATCGTGTTGATAGTTAACTCGTTTTTTAATAAGAAATAATATGCTGAATGATTTAACTATCTTGAGAATAGATATCATAAAAATAAATATTTCAGTGATTTATCCTGATTATCATAATCAAATAGAGTTATTTTGGCAGGTATTTAATCTAAAAAACAATCAGTTGTCTCTTGATCAAATTTAAAGTGCAGCCTCATTGCGCCGATAACCATAATGAAAATATGGACAATGGAGGGAAGTGGCATGTGGTGGGTTTATCGAATGCCGATGAAAATGAAGTTAATAATCGCGCTACAACCACTATTATTGGCGTTATGTTGGTTTGCTGGTTCAGGAATATTGACGCGCATTGAGACAGAACGGCAGATGGAGAATATTGCTCAACTGACAGCGCTCGCGCGTAGTGCCGGAAATGTGGTGCATGAGCTGCAAAAAGAACGGGGAATGAGCGTCGGATTTCTGGGGGCTGAAGGGAAGACGTTCAAAGATGAGTTAACCGCACAGCGGGCTTTAACCGATCGCGAGATCGAGGTCTTTGTGCGTTCACTGTCCGATACTGCATTGCCAGAAGGGGATGCCGCCAATTCTGTCACCACGTTCAAGAAAAACATTCTGTCGCTTGCCACCATCCGGGAAAACGTCACGCGATTGGGGCTTCCGGCCTCCGATGTCGTTAAGTTTTATACTAATGTCATTGCTGATGTGCTGAGTTTTGTGGGCAGGTTGGGACAGTTGACGGATTCAGGCGAGATGGCGAACGCATTCGCCGCCTACTACAACTTGCTGAATTTGAAAGAACAAGCAGGTATTGAACGCGCGCTGCTGTCAAATATCTTTTCCTCCGGTCATTTCGCCGAGGGGCAGTTACATCAACTCAGTGATGTCGTCAGTAAACAGAACGTCTGGCTGGCACAATCGTTGCGTCTGAGCCCTCCGGAACAGGCGGCCATGCTGGAAAGCCGCTTACAGTCCACAGAAGCGTCAAAAGCCCTCTCATTACGCGAAACCGCGTTTAGTCATGCCGCGAACGGTGGATTTGATGTCGATCCTACTGTCTGGTTCAAGGTTCAAACCCAGCGTATTGAAGTGATGCGGCAGATAGAAGATGTGACGGCGAATCTTCTGTTAGCGAATGCGGAAAAACTCGCGCAGGATGCACGAAAAAACTGGCAAATATATATGATTGTCAGCTTGTTAGCGCTCCTGGCATCATTGGCGTTCGCAGGGGCAATCGCTATCAATATGCATCGTCAATTTAGTGACACGCTCCGCAAGATTGCGGGTATGAACGGCGATCTGACTCAACGACTGGCGACCCCGGGGAAAGATGAGCTTTCCTCACTTAATCGCGCCTATAACACGATGCTGGAAAGTATTCAGCATATCGTCCAGGAGATTAAACAAGGCTCCGTGGTTTTATCCGATGCCAGCAGCAGTATTACGGCGGGTAATCAGGACCTGGCCCAACGCACGGATGAACAGGCAGCATCAATAGTACAAGCGGTGGCCAGTATGGAACAGCTCTCCACGACGATTACGCAAACGGCGGACAATGCCCGCGAAGCGGAGCATCTGACAATCAGGCTGGAAAAAGAGGTCCGCCAGGCCAGTAACGTCGCCAGTGCGGCAAATCAGAGCATGGGGGATATTCGTTCTTCCAGTGAGAAAATCTCGAATATTGTGACCTCGATAGACGATATTTCGTTTCAGACTAACTTGCTGGCGCTGAATGCGGCAGTGGAAGCTGCACGGGCAGGAGAGATGGGCAGGGGGTTTGCGGTTGTGGCCAGTGAAGTGCGGAATCTTTCGCAGCGTTGTGCCAAAGAAGCTAATCAGATCCGCGAGCTGGTCGCGCAGAATATGGTAAAAATTAGTGAGGGTGTTGAGCGGGTTACGGCGTCCGCTACCGCGCTAGAAGCCGCGGCGGACAATACCACCAGCATGAAGCAATATATTGCGGATATCGCTCGTGTAGCGACGGAACAATCGCAAGGGGTAACTCAGATTAACCTGGCACTGCGACCTATGGAGCAGGTCACGCAGCAAAACGCGGCGTTGGTTTCTCAGGCCGCAAGCGACAGCCAGCGCCTGGACAATCTGTCTGTCACCATGAAGGATCTGGTCAATCGTTTTGTTGTCTGACCTGACGCCGTTTAACCGACCCGGACAACATACCGGGTCGGTTCATCCCCTGGCGGGGAAATAGTATTAACGATAAATGGCTACAACGGGTTTTCCGTCATCGCCTATGGTTCCCCGGTACATACCTTCAGAGTTGAAGGACATGGTGTAATTACCGGCTTTATCAAGCACAATTACTCCACCGCTGCCATTCAGCGCCTTAACTTCATCCAGAGCATTCTGCGCTGCGTCTTTTAAAGGGGTATTGCGGTATTTCACCTGGGCTGCAATGTTATACGCGGTCAGCGTGCGGATAAACATTTCTCCTGAGCCGGTTGCGGATACCGCCACGGTTTCATTGTCGGCATAATTTCCTGCGCCAATGATAGGTGAATCCCCCACACGTCCGTAACGTTTGTTGGTCATTCCGCCTGTAGACGTTCCGGCAGCGAGATTACCGTCTTTATCCAGAGCAACAGCGCCGACAGTGCCATATTTATAGTCATACATCATTGGATCAGCGAACAGGGCAGCGCTCTTTCCATCGTGATCAAGGAGCACTTTTTCTTTTTTGATTGCATTCTGTAATTGCTGCCAGCGAAAATCTGTTTTGAAATAAGCAGGATCAACGGTTGCGAGTCCCTGTTCTTTTGCAAAGCTATCCGCGCCTGTCGAGACCATGAGTACGTGCGGGCTTTGAGTCATAACGGCATACGCCGCATTAATTGGGTTTTTAACCGTGGTTACACCGGCAACGGCACCGGCTTTTCGGGTTTTCCCATCCATAATGGACGCATCCAGTTCATTGCGGCCATCGTGGGTAAACACGGCACCTTTACCTGCATTGAAGAGAGGAGAATCTTCCATCACATTAATCGCTTTCTGAACGGCTTCCAGGCTGCTACCGCCTTTATTCAGAACCGTATAACCTGCATTCAGAGCTTCAGTGAGTTTTTCTGTATACTGCTTTTCCTGTTCTGGTGTGATGGTATCTTTTGTAATGGTACCGGCACCACCATGGATCACCAGCCTTATCGGCGATTGCGCGTCTCCCCATGCGGGAGCTGTCAGTAAGGTACAAAGGGTCAAAGTAGCGATACTGGTCTTGATTCTGAACATATGAATAAATTCCTTTTTTCTGAGTGATGAATCATTTCCGATAATGTTTCTCATTACCGGTATTAATCAGCCTGTTTATGGAGAACTTATTCCTGACAAACTGGCTAAAGATTAATCATGGCTATACTTCAATAACCATAATTTTGGTTAATTGATTTTAGTCAAAATATATTTTTAATGATTGATTTATCAATAAATGAAGCGTTTCCGCAGAAGTTTCTATCATTCCACTGACCATACTCGCAGGCTTCCGGTTGCAGTCTGTCGCTGGTAAAGTGAGCAACCAATACCGAGATGTGGCCAGAAGGGAATTCCGAGTGACCGAACGTATTGATTATCAGACTGAAAAATACAGCTTTACTGAGGCGACTGAAAGTTCCCGTCTGGCTGGCCAGTGGGCTGATGTTATTGCTGAATGTCGGGAAATGAAGGCGGGTCCGGAAGAGCGTCTGCGTATTGCTTTATTGAATGTGGACTATGTGACCAGCTTTGAGCTGCCTTTCCGTTTGTTATTACTCCGTACCCCGCAACTGATTGCCAGCGTTCGTGAAGAGCTACAGCTTAGTCAGAAAAACGTAATCTTTAACGGCAAACGCTTTGGTTGTGTTTACAGCCTGAAAGCGAGTCTCTGCGGGATACCGGATGAATTTCAGTACCGCCTGTCGCATCGTATTCGACGCATTAATCGTGCAGGTTCAAGCGAAGCGCCATATCAGCAAATTGCTAAAACGGTGAAAGCACCGCGTGAGCGTCTGAAGCTGGCACTGGAATCAGGCCTTGATGTCACTGCTTTGGACGGGCTTTTCTGGTTTGGCAGCCAACGTATTGCTGCTGACGTACTGAGGCTGAGAAAATCAGGGATGCGGATAGCTACTGAGCAGACAATGGTGTCCGATAATCTTACTGCAACGGTGAGGAATGTGCCGTTTTATCGCCTGGCTCAGGGATGAACTGACAGGTAAATGAAAGGATTTAGCCGGATGCATTTAATTAAAAGTGTCCCCTGCAGGAATCGAACCTGCAACTAGCCCTTAGGAGGGGCTCGTTATATCCATTTAACTAAGGGGACGAAGCGGCACGAGTATAGCGTTTTTTACTCACAACGGTAAGCCTCAGGCCGCCCAACTGCTCAAACCGTCACCATTCAAGCCTGTTTTTTCTGGTTTTTCTGCTTTTGCTCATCCCGCCTGGCTTGCAACCTGGCTTCTTCTTTGCGTTTATTGCTCATATCATTGCGGATTTGCGCGTGGCTCATCAGCGCGAAGATAAACGTTCCGCCACAGATATTTCCGGCGAGCGTTGGTAGCGCAAAGGGCCAGAAAAAATCACTCCAGTGCAGCGTGCCATTAAAGACCAGATAGAGAATTTCCACCGAACCGACGACGATGTGCGTGGTATCGCCCAGCGCAATCAGCCAGGTCATCAGAATAATAACCACAATCTTTGCCGCACCGGCGGCGGGAAACATCCATACCATTGTGGCAATTAACCAGCCAGAAATGATGGCGTTGGAAAACATCTCCGTTGGCGTGTTTTTCATCACATCCATGCCGATTTTGACAAAAGCATCGCGGGTTTCTTCATCAAAAATCGGCATATGCTCAAACGCCCATGCGGCAACCCCGGTGCCAATAATATTACCCAGCAGAACCACGCTCCACAGGCGCATCAGCAGGCCAAAATTGCCGAGCGTAGGGTTTTGCATTACCGGCAGGACGGCGGTGACGGTATTTTCGGTAAACAGTTGCTGGCGGGCCATAATGACAATTATAAAGCCGAAGGTATAACCGAGGTTCTCCAGCAAAAATCCCCCAGGCACACCTTCCAGTTGCACATGAAAAATTCCTTTAGCCAGTAGCGAGGCGCCCATCGAGAGTCCCGCAGCGATGGCTGACCACAGTAGCGCCATCGCGTCGCGCTCCATTTCTTTCTCCCCATCCTGGCGGATATGTTCATGGATCGCCATGGCGCGGGAGGGGAGTCTGTCCTCATCGACCTCAATCTTTTTACCCTCTAGCTTTTCGTCACTGTCGACCTGGAGTTCGTCGCTGTGCCGATCAATCTTTTCGTTCTCAATGTCATTCATAGCCGAATCCTGAATTAGCACGTATTGCTAAAGCGTAGCGGCTTTTGTCCGAAAATCAGCGGGAGAAAGTCTGAGATAGCAAAAATGGTAACGTTTGTTTTTATTGGGGTAGCTAGAATAGAGCCGCCGCGGAGTACGCATTACCAGGCTATGATCAAATCAGTAACACAGGGTATATAGACATCATTTGACGTGCTGTTACAATCGCTCACATCTAAACAGGCGGATACGTCATCGTTCCGTCATGGATGGCAATCAGCGATAGCCATAATACACAGGGAGACACTTATGAAGCTTCGCCTGTCGGCGCTTGCGCTGGGAACCACACTTTTGGTGGGGTGTGCGAGCTCTGGTACTGAACAGCAGGGGCGTTCGGACCCATTTGAAGGGTTCAACCGCACCATGTACAACTTCAACTTTAATGTTTTAGATCCATACGTTGTTCGACCGGTGGCAGTTGCCTGGCGTGATTATGTCCCGCAGCCGGCGCGTAACGGTTTGAGCAATTTTACCGGCAACCTTGAAGAGCCGGCCGTGATGGTCAACTACTTCCTGCAAGGCGACCCCTATCAGGGGATGGTGCACTTCACCCGTTTCTTCCTGAACACCCTGTTAGGTATGGGCGGATTTATCGACGTGGCGGGTATGGCTAATCCGAAGTTACAGCGCGTTGAACCACACCGTTTTGGTAGTACGTTAGGCCACTATGACGTTGGTTACGGACCGTATATGCAGCTTCCATTCTACGGCAGCTTCACGCTGCGTGATGATGGCGGCGACATGGTGGATACGCTGTATCCGGTACTGTCCTGGCTGACCTGGCCGTTGTCGATAGGTAAATGGACGGTTGAAGGGATTGAAACCCGCGCGCAACTGCTTGATTCCGACGGTCTGCTGCGTCAGTCTTCCGACCCTTACATCATGGTGCGAGAAGCTTACTTCCAGCGTCATGACTTTATTGCGAACGGTGGGAAACTCAAACCAGAAGAAAACCCGAACGCGAAAGATATTCAGGACGATTTAAAAGAGATCGATTCCGAGTAAGGAAGGATGAAAATAAAAAGGTGAGCTAAAAAGCTCACCTTTTTTATATCTGAAGAAAATCAGAATGCGTAGTTGAAGTTGGTACCGAACAGCCAGGCTTTACCTTCAGAATCGAAAGTATATGGGCCTTCTTTGACGGTCACTTTCTGGCCGTGCATATAAGAAACGCCTACGTCAATGGACGCGTCATCATTGAAGGCGTAAGTGGTACCCGCACTCAGCCACAGACGGTCCTGGTCCGGAATGGAGATGGAACGCTTGCTCGCAGGAACCGGGCTATCGTCATAGGCGATACCGGTACGGAAGGTCCAGCTTTTATCCATGTAATAAGTCGTACCCAGCGCGATGCGGTAAGAATCTTTGAACCCTTCTTCTTTATAGAACAGCGTCTGCCCGTTGGTGCCGGTTGCTTTCAGCTCCTGGAACTGACTCCAACTGGTGTAAGCCATGCTGTAGTGAATAGCCCACTGTGGTGCAACGCGGTTGTAACCCGACAGTTCCCACATTTCCGGCAGGTTAAGCGTCAGAGAACCTGGGACGGTGGCGTTGGTGGTTCCCCAAGGGAACACCGTGCCTGCGCCAGGTAACGCGTTGGCCTGGGTGCGGATGCCGCTCTTGTAATCGCCATCGAAGTCGATTTTGACTTCAGACCGATACGTTAAACCGTAGCGGTTATTTTTATCCAGCTCGTACAAAATACCGGCGTTCCAGCCGTAACCCCATTCGTCGCCTTTCAGGCTGGCAATTTTCTGGCTGACTTTTGGCAATGCAGCAGTTTGTTCACCGGAATAACGCTCAATTTTTGCATCGGCATAGACGGCATTAAAACCAACGCCAAAGCTCCAGCTATCATTCAGACGGTAGGCACCGCTCAGGTTCAGGTTGACCGTTTTAAGATCGGTCTTCCCGCCGTATTCGCCGACGATGTAGCTGTCGTTAAATTCGGTTGCCAGGCCATAGTTTGACGTGACAGAAGCCCCCCAACCAAACTGTTCATTGATCGGCATCACGAAGTGAGCATTGGGAACCCACGCCGTAGGCGCGATGTTGTCCGCATCGGTGCTGCGACCGGTGTATGGCGATTTACCGGAAATATTCACGTCTGGATCGATATACACCGCACCCGCTGAAAAAGTAGGGCGGTCAAACATCATAATCAGCGCCGGGTTACGACTGGCGTTACCTGCATCATCTGCAATAGCGCCTTCACCCGAATATGCCCGGCCAAGGCCAGAGGAAGAAAATTCGTTTAACTGAAAGCCTGCAGACCAGGCCTGTGTGGAGATAATTGCCACTGCGACTGCGAGAGCAGACTTTGTAAACAGGGTTTTCTGGCTCATGACCATAACCTCATTGATTTATTTTTATACAAACAATGTTACATACCGTAACAGGAGCGCGAAGTGTAGGGTCTGAGGTACAACTTAGAAATCAGACCAGTGCCGAGAGTATAGGTCTGACCAGATGAAATGTTGCAAGTATGTTTATAAATATTTTCAATTCTGATCTCAGAAACGCGATCCAGCTGGCAAAATTGCGGGTATGCACACTCACCTGTTTGGGTGATTTTTGTTTTAGATCATTTTTAAGTGTGATTTCGGTCACTTATCCCATTTCATACAATTAACGACTGGAGAGGCGAATAATGGGAGCGTAAAATATCCCCATCGTTTATCTGGCACCACAGGTGCGAATACAGAGGAAATCTACAATGAGTAAATGCAGTGCTGATGAAACCCCGGTTTGCTGCTGTATGGATGTTGGCACCATCATGGACAACTCCGATTGCACCGCGTCATACAGCCGTGTGTTCGCGAATCGTGCAGAGGCAGAAGAAACGCTGGCCGCTCTGACTGAGAAGGCGCGTGGCGTGGAATCTGAGCCTTGCCAAATCACCTCGACCTTTACTGAAGAGTCTGAAGGTGTGCGTCTGGATATCGACTTTGTTTTTGCCTGTGAAGCTGAAACGCTGATCTTCCAACTGGGTCTGCGTTAATCCCTTCTTTAAAAGCCCTTGTTACCCGGTAGCAAGGGCTTTTTCGTCACTGTCAGTGATTATTCACTGTGTCTTAGCTCCCACTTTCTTTTCTCCCTGCTTGGCTAAATGTAAAAAATTGGTTAAGACTGTGATCAGGTCAGACCACTTATTTTTATTTTTTACAGGGGAGTGTTATGAGTCAGGCTTTACCGCTGGTTACCCGCCAGGGCGATCGCATCGCCATCGTAAGCGGATTGCGTACGCCATTTGCCCGCCAGGCAACCGCGTTTCATGGCATTCCCGCCGTAGATTTGGGGAAAATGGTCGTTGGCGAGCTGCTGGCGCGCAGCGAAATTTCTGCTGATGTGATTGAGCAACTGGTCTTTGGCCAGGTGGTGCAAATGCCCGAAGCCCCAAATATTGCTCGTGAAATCGTGCTGGGAACCGGGATGAATGTGCACACGGATGCCTACAGCGTAAGCCGAGCCTGCGCCACCAGCTTCCAGGCGGTGGCGAATGTTGCGGAAAGCCTGATGGCGGGGACTATTCGCGCAGGAATTGCCGGCGGTGCGGACTCCTCGTCAGTTCTGCCTATTGGCGTTAGCAAAAAGCTGGCGCGGGTGCTGGTGGATGTCAATAAGGCCCGGACCACCGGTCAGCGTCTTAAGCTTTTCTCCCGACTGCGCTTACGTGACCTGATGCCCGTACCGCCAGCCGTCGCCGAGTATTCCACCGGTTTACGCATGGGGGATACGGCCGAGCAAATGGCCAAAACTTATGGGATTACGCGAGAGCAACAGGATGCCCTGGCGCACCGTTCTCATCAGCGCGCCGCTCAGGCGTGGTCTGAAGGCAAACTGGCAGATGAGGTGATGACCACCTACGCGCCACCTTTCAAAGATCCTTTTTCAGAAGATAACAATATTCGCGGTAACTCTACGCTGGCCGATTACGCCAAACTGCGTCCGGCTTTTGACCGAAAGCACGGCACCGTTACCGCGGCGAACAGTACCCCGCTAACGGACGGCGCAGCCGCCGTAATTATGATGACGGAATCGCGTGCGAAAGAGTTGGGGCTGGTGCCGCTGGGATACCTGCGTAGTTTTGCCTTTACCGCCATCGATGTCTGGCAGGACATGCTGTTGGGGCCTGCGTGGTCAACGCCGCTTGCCCTGGAGAGAGCGGGTCTGACCATGGCTGATTTAACCCTGATCGATATGCATGAAGCATTTGCCGCACAAACGCTGGCGAATCTTCAACTGCTGGGTAGCGAACGTTTTGCCCGCGAAGTGCTGGGCAGGGCGCATGCCACGGGCGAGGTCGATGACAGTAAATTTAATGTGCTGGGCGGATCGATTGCCTATGGACACCCCTTCGCCGCCACCGGTGCTCGCATGATCACCCAAACTCTCCATGAGTTACGACGTCGTGGTGGTGGTTTTGGTTTAGTGACAGCCTGTGCAGCAGGTGGTCTGGGTGCGGCAATGGTTCTGGAGGCGGAATAATGGAAATGGCATCGGCTTTTACGCTAAACGTACGTCTGGATAACGTCGCTGTTGTCACCATTGATGTGCCCGGAGAGAAAATGAATACCCTGAAGGCGGAATTTGCCTCCCAGGTTCGGGTCATTCTGAAACAAATTCGCGATAACAAAGCATTACGCGGCGTGGTGTTCATTTCGGCGAAACCCGATAACTTCATTGCCGGGGCGGATATCAACATGATTGGTCGCTGTCGCAGCGCGCAGGAAGCTGAAACGCTGGCACGCCAGGGGCAGCAGATTATGGCGGAAATTAATGCCTTGCCGATCCCCGTTATCGCCGCAATTCATGGCGCCTGTCTCGGCGGTGGCCTGGAGATGGCGCTGGCGTGCCACAATCGTATTTGTACCGATGATGCTAAAACCGTACTGGGTTTACCGGAAGTGCAGCTTGGTCTGCTGCCTGGCTCTGGCGGTACCCAGCGGTTGCCCCGTCTGATTGGCGTCAGTACCGCGCTGGATATGATCCTCACCGGAAAACAACTACGCGCAAAACAGGCGCTGAAAGTGGGTTTAGTGGATGAAGTTGTACCGCATACCATTTTGCTGGAAGCGGCCGTAGAACTGGCCAAAAAGGACAGTCCCGCACACCGAACTCTGCCGGTGCGAGAGCGTGTGCTAGCGGGGCCGCTGGGGCGGGCGCTGTTATTCCGCATGGCCAGTAAAAAGACGGCGCAAAAAACGCAGGGCAACTACCCTGCAACAGAACGTATCCTTGAGGTCATCGAAACCGGCCTGGCGCAAGGCAGCAGCAGCGGTTACGACGCCGAAGCCCGCGCGTTTGGCGAACTGGCGATGACATCTCAGTCTCAGGCGCTGCGGCACATCTTTTTTGCCAACACCGATGTGAAAAAGGATCCCGGAAGTGATGTGAAGCCCGGCCCGCTAAACAGTGTAGGCATTTTGGGCGGCGGTCTGATGGGGGGCGGTATTGCCTATGTGACGGCCTGTAAAGGCGGCTTGCCAGTGCGTATCAAAGATATAAATGCCAAGGGAATCAACCACGCGCTGAAGTACAGCTGGGATCAGCTTGAAACGAAGGTTCGCCGCCGTCATATCAAAGCCAGCGAGCGTGATAAACAGCTGGCGCTGATTTCGGGATCAACCGATTACCGTGGCTTCGCTCATCGCGATCTGGTTATTGAAGCCGTATTTGAAGATCTGGCGTTAAAACAACAGATGGTGGCAGAAGTTGAGCAAAATTGCGCATCTCATACCATTTTTGCCTCTAACACCTCATCTTTGCCGATTGGCGATATTGCGGCGAACGCTGCCAGGCCTCAACAAGTAATAGGTTTGCACTTCTTTAGCCCGGTGGAAAAAATGCCGCTGGTCGAGGTTATCCCGCATGCCACGACCTCTGAGCAGACAATTGCCACAACCGTTAAACTGGCGAAAAAGCAGGGCAAAACGCCGATAGTGGTCAGAGATAAGGCCGGATTTTATGTTAACCGCATTTTAGCGCCATACATTAACGAAGCTATTCGTATGCTGACCGAAGGCGAGCGGGTTGAAGCCATTGACGCCGCGCTGGTTAAGTTTGGTTTTCCGGTCGGGCCAATCCAACTTTTGGATGAGGTCGGAATTGATACGGGCACTAAAATTATACCAGTGCTTGAGGCTGCATATGGAGAACGTTTTAGCGCGCCTGCAAATGTTGTTGCTTCAATTTTGAATGACGATCGCAAAGGTAGAAAAAATGGTCGGGGTTTCTATCTTTATGGAGCGAAAGGGCGTAAAAGCAAAAAACAGGTCGACCCTGCAATTTATACGCTTATTGGCGTCCAGGGGCAGGGCCGACTCACCGCCGCGCAGATAGCCGAGCGGTGCGTCATGTTAATGCTCAATGAAGCAGCACGCTGTTTTGATGAGAGGATTATCCGCAGCGCGCGTGATGGTGATATCGGCGCTGTATTTGGTATTGGTTTTCCGCCCTTCCTCGGCGGCCCGTTCCGGTATATGGATTCGCTCGGCGCGGGTGAAGTGGTTGCTGCTCTGCAACGACTGACCACGCAATACGGCTCGCGGTTTACGCCGTGTGAGCAGTTATTGCAGATGGCGGAACGCGGTGAAAGATTCTGGAGTAATGGGGAAACTGACCTGAATTCATGAGGTCAAAGGTAGGATGAATCCGCACTGAATGTATGGGTCGCGCTCAAAATGTAAACAGAGATTGACTATACTTACGCCGTTGAGGTAAAAAACAGCGTTTCATTCGGTGAATGGATAAGGCACAATGCCGGCCACCACATCGTTACCACGGTCAATAGGGGCTGTGGATAAAGGTGTCGGTGATTCTGGTTAACAAAAGCGGTGCAATATGCAAGTTTTTATCATGCGTCACGGCGACGCAGCCCTCGATGCCGCCAGTGATTCGGTTCGTCCCTTAACCTCCTGTGGTTGTGACGAATCTCGCCTGATGGCGAACTGGCTGAAAGGTCAAAAAGTGGATATCGAACGTGTTCTGGTGAGCCCGTTCCTACGAGCCGAACAAACGCTGGATGTGGTGGGGGAGTGTATGAACCTGCCAACCGGTGTGGATGTTTTGCCGGAGCTGACTCCCTGCGGCGATGTCGGTCTGGTCAGCGCCTATTTACAGGCTCTGGCCAATGAAGGTATAGCCACGGCGCTGGTCATCTCTCACTTACCTTTAGTGGGGTATCTGGTGTCTGAACTTTGCCCAGGCGAAACACCGCCGATGTTTACCACATCAGCGATTGCCAGCGTAACGCTTGATGAGAGCGGGAAGGGTACTTTTAACTGGCAGATGAGCCCGTGTAACCTGAAAATGGCAAAAGCGATTTAAAAAGCCTGGAATCGGATAAGGCACAGCCGTCATCCGGAAAATCAAAGAGCCGCAAATGCGGCTCTTTCTGTTTTTCTGCATCAGGGAAGTTCGGGCGGTTGCCACTCTTCCACTTCAATCAGCAGCAGCAGCGCGGCGTCGCCACCGTACTCTTTTGGCGCTTGATGAAAGGCCATCACGTGCGGATGCTGCGCCAGCCAGAGCGGCGTTTGCTGCTTAAGAATATGTTTTCCGTGACCATGCATTACGCAAGCGCAAAACACATGCTCACGACGACAGGCGGCAATCAGCGCGCCTAACTCCTGTTTGGCCTGCTGCTGGGTCAGCCCGTGCAGATCGAGAAACAGCTCCGGGGAGTAATCGCCACGGCGCATTTTCTTCAGTTCGAAATGGCTGACGTCGGCACGCAGATATCTTACCGGGCCGTCCGTATTCAGCAGCGGCTGAAACTCGTCCGAGAAATAGTGACTGGCATCAGCTTGTTCCTGCAGCAGCCTTTTAACCGGAACCTCGGTAATTTTTTTACGTAGCGGTCGGTGAACAATGGTGTCCTGTTTAATTTTACGCGTGCCGGTCATCAGCTGGCGAAACAGCGTCTGATCCTCCTCGCTGAGCGATGTTTTCTTTTTCATTCGAGAGTCTCATCTTTTATTTTTCGTTAGTTTAACCCGACTCGGAGGGCATCCGATCGCTTAAAACGCAATTTTCGCGCTCAGGCCCTGTGTGAATGCTGATTTATCGCCGTCTTCGTGGCAAACTAGCCGCCGAAATTAATACGAGCATGCCCTGGAGGAATACGTGGATAAAATTTTCGTCGATGAAGCAGTGAGTGAACTGCATACCATTCAGGACATGTTGCGTTGGGCGGTCAGCCGTTTTAGCGCGGCGAACATCTGGTATGGCCATGGCACGGATAACCCATGGGACGAGGCCGTACAACTGGTGCTGCCGTCACTTTATCTGCCGCTGGATATTCCAGAAGATATGCGTACCGCGCGTCTGACTTCCAGCGAGCGCCATCGCATTGTTGAACGCGTGATTCGCCGCGTCAACGAGCGCATTCCGGTCGCTTATTTGACCAACAAAGCCTGGTTCTGCGGGCATGAGTTTTATGTTGATGAACGCGTGCTGGTGCCACGTTCGCCGATTGGCGAGCTTATTAATAACCGCTTTGCGGGCCTTATTAATGAGCAGCCGCAGCATATCCTGGATATGTGTACCGGCAGCGGCTGTATTGCCATTGCCTGCGCCTATGCTTTCCCGGAGGCCGAAGTGGATGCGGTGGATATTTCCACCGACGCGCTGGCGGTGACCGAACACAATATTGAAGAGCACGGCCTGATCCATCATGTTACGCCGATCCGTTCCGATCTGTTCCGCGATCTGCTGAAAGTCCAGTATGACCTGATTGTGACCAATCCGCCGTATGTCGATGCGGAAGATATGTCCGATCTGCCAAACGAATATCGTCATGAACCTGAGCTGGGTCTGGCGTCCGGCAGCGATGGACTAAAACTTACCCGTCGCATTCTGGGTAACGCTCCGGACTACCTGTCAGATAACGGTATTCTGATTTGTGAAGTCGGAAACAGCATGGTACATCTGATAGAGCAATACCCGGATGTACCGTTCACCTGGCTGGAGTTCGACAACGGCGGTGACGGTGTATTCATGCTGACCAAAGAGCAGTTAGTTGCTGCTCGCGAGCACTTCAGCATTTATAAAGACTAAATACACGCGCACATACACAACACTCATAACGGAGCCGTGATGGCAGGAAACACAATTGGGCAACTCTTTCGCGTAACCACTTTCGGTGAATCACACGGGCTGGCGCTCGGTTGTATTGTCGATGGTGTTCCGCCGGGCATTTCTCTGACAGAAGCTGACCTGCAGCACGATCTCGACAGACGCCGTCCGGGCACATCGCGCTACACTACGCAGCGTCGTGAGCCGGATCAGGTGAAAATCCTCTCCGGTGTGTTCGAGGGCGTTACCACCGGCACCAGTATTGGCCTGTTGATCGAAAATACCGATCAGCGTTCACAGGATTACGGCGCGATTAAGGACGTTTTTCGTCCAGGACACGCCGACTATACCTATGAGCAGAAATATGGCCTGCGTGACTACCGTGGCGGCGGACGCTCATCCGCACGTGAAACGGCGATGCGCGTTGCGGCCGGAGCGATTGCCAAAAAATATCTGGCGGAAAAGTTCGGCGTTGAAATTCGCGGCTGTCTGACGCAGATGGGTGATATTCCGCTGGAGATCAAAGACTGGTCCCAGGTGGAACTTAACCCGTTCTTTTGTCCAGATCCGGATAAACTCGAGGCGCTGGACGAACTGATGCGTGGGCTGAAGAAAGAGGGCGACTCCATCGGGGCGAAGGTGACCGTGGTTGCAAGCGGCGTACCAGCGGGTCTCGGCGAACCTGTATTTGACCGCCTGGATGCTGATATCGCTCACGCGCTGATGAGCATTAACGCCGTTAAAGGCGTTGAGATTGGCGACGGTTTTGACGTTGTTGCACTGCGCGGCAGCCAGAACCGTGATGAAATCACCAAAGAAGGTTTCCAGAGTAATCATGCGGGCGGCATTCTTGGTGGGATCAGCAGTGGGCAACAAATCATTGCTCATATGGCGCTGAAACCGACCTCGAGTATTACCGTTCCAGGGCGCACTATTAATCGCTTTGGTGAAGAAGTCGAAATGATCACCAAAGGTCGTCACGATCCGTGTGTTGGGATCCGCGCCGTGCCAATCGCCGAAGCGATGCTGGCGATCGTGTTGATGGATCACCTGCTGCGTCAGCGGGCGCAAAATGCGGACGTGAAGACCGATATTCCACGCTGGTAAGAGATGAAAAAAACGGCACTTGCGGCGCTGGCTCTTTTTGCCAGCACCGCCTGTCTGGCGGCGACGCCCTGGCAGAAAATTACCCATCCGGTTGCAGGCAGCGCGCAGTCTATTGGCGCGTTCTCCAACGGCTGTATTGTTGGCGCAGATACGCTGCCTGTACAGTCAGAACACTATCAGGTGATGCGCACCGATCAGCGCCGTTACTTTGGCCATCCGGATCTGGTGATGTTTATCCAGCGTCTGAGTAATCAGGCCAACAATCTGGGGCTGGGTACGGTGTTAATCGGCGATATGGGCATGCCGGCCGGTGGGCGATTCAATGGCGGTCACGCCAGCCACCAGACGGGACTGGATGTAGATATTTTCCTGCAACTGCCGAAAACCCGCTGGACCCAGTCGCAACTGCTGCGGCCGCAGGCGTTAGATCTGGTCTCACAGGATGGCAAACGTGTCGTGCCGTCACTCTGGAAGCCGGAGATTTTCAGCCTGATCAGGCTGGCGGCAAAAGATAATGAAGTCACGCGTATTTTCGTGAATCCGGCGATTAAGCAGCAACTTTGTCTGGATGCAGGGACCGACAGGGACTGGTTGCGTAAAGTGCGGCCATGGTTCCAGCATCGTGCGCATATGCACGTACGGTTGCGTTGTCCTGCCGACAGTCTTGAGTGCGAAGATCAACCGTTACCACCACCGGGTGACGGCTGCGGCGCGGAGCTGCAAAGCTGGTTCGAACCTCCGAAACCTGGAACCACCAAGCCTGAGAAGAAGACACCGCCGCCGTTGCCGCCTTCCTGCCAGGCGCTACTGGACGAGCATGTACTCTAATGGATCATTTTGCCTCTCTGTTTATGGTGTCGCCACTGCTGTTAGGTGTGCTTTTTTTCGTGGCGATGCTGGCAGGTTTTATTGATTCTCTGGCCGGAGGCGGTGGTTTACTCACTATCCCGGCATTGATGGCGGCCGGGATGCCACCCGCGCAAGCGCTGGCCACCAATAAGCTACAGGCCTGTGGAGGATCTATCTCTTCCTCCCTCTATTTTATTCGCCGGGGCGTGGTTAATCTGGCGGATCAGAAGCTCAATATCTTCATGACTTTTATCGGCTCAATGAGCGGCGCGCTGTTGGTTCAGCACGTGCAGTCAGATATTCTGCGCCAGATCCTGCCGGTTCTGGTTATCTGTATTGGCCTTTACTTTCTGTTGATGCCGAAAGTGGGGGAGGAGGACCGACAGCGTCGGTTGCATGGGTTGCCTTTCGCGCTGGTGGCCGGGGGCTGCGTCGGCTTTTACGATGGCTTTTTTGGTCCGGCTGCGGGGTCGTTCTACGCGCTGGCTTTTGTCATGCTGTGCGGCTACAACCTGGCGAAATCGACGGCCCACGCCAAAGTATTAAATGCCACATCGAATATCGGCGGGCTGTTGCTGTTTGCCCTCGGCGGCAAAGTGATTTGGGCGACCGGATTTGTGATGCTCATTGGCCAGTTTATTGGCGCACGGATGGGCTCACGGCTGGTGCTCAGTAAAGGACAAAAACTCATTCGGCCAATGATCGTCATTGTCTCCGCCGTGATGAGCGCCAAGCTACTTTATGATAATCATGGACAGGAGATTCTCCACTGGCTGGGGATGAACTAATGAATAATACCCATCACTACGAACAGTTAATTGAGATTTTTAACGGCTGCTTTGCCGATGAATTTAATACCCGTCTGATTAAAGGCGATGACGAACCGATCTATCTTCCTGCAGATGCGGAATTACCGTATCACCGTATTGTTTTTGCGCATGGCTATTACGCCAGCGCGTTACACGAAATTTCACACTGGTGCATCGCCGGTAAGGCGCGGCGTGAACTGGTCGACTTCGGTTACTGGTACTGTCCGGACGGACGCGACGCGAAGACGCAATGCCAGTTTGAAGATGTGGAAGTGAAGCCGCAGGCGTTTGACTGGCTGTTTTGCATGGCGGCGGGCTACCCGTTTAACGTCAGTTGCGACAACCTTGAAGGGGACTTTGAACCGGATCGCGTGGTATTCCAGCGCCGTGTTCATGCTCAGGTGATGGAGTACCTGGAAAAGGGGATCCCTGAACGTCCGGCGCGCTTCATTAACGCGTTACAGAATTATTATCACACGCCTGAACTTAAGGCGGAACAATTCCCGTGGCCCGAGGCGCTCAACTGAAGTCGCTGCCACGTTTACAATGAGGAAAGAAGATGATCGCAGAGTTTGAATCACGCATTCTGGCATTAATCGACGATATGGTAGAGCACGCCAGCGATGATGAGTTGTTTGCCAGTGGCTATTTGCGTGGACACCTGACGCTGGCCGTGGCCGAACTGGACGCTGGCGAGGACCATTCCGCTGAGGCATTGTACGCCAATGTGACCAGCAGCCTGGAAAAAGCCATCAGCGCAGGCGAACTATCGCCGCGTGACCAGGCGTTAGTGAAAGAAATGTGGGACACTCTGTTCCAGAAGGCTACTGCACAATAATTGCGGTAAATTGTGCCGGATGGCGACGCTCTGGTGTCTTATCCGGCCTACCTTGTTGGGGTGTTTGTAGGCCTGGTCAGCGTAGCGTCATCAGGCCATTCTTTTATTTCACCGCTTTACCCTTCAATAACTTCCTGACCCACAGACGATTTGGATTTAGCGCCGCCAGCGTGCTGGCATCCATGGGAATCGGTTCATTGCTCATTTGCGAAGCCAGAATTTCTGCACACAGCGGGGCAGTACACAGCCCGCGCGATCCCAGCGCGCCCAGCATAAATAAATCGGAATAAACCGGCGCGCTTACGGCGTGCTCTTTGTCTGCAGCAAGTGTGGTGTACTGGCTGAGCGTGGCGTCATAGTCCGCGACGTTGCCGACCATTGGCATGTGATCGCGCGTGGCGCAGCGCACCCCGCAGCGGGCGGCATTGTCACTAACGTCTACCTCTTTTGCCCACACAGCGTTCGGGAAGCAGTCGATTAAGCGTTGGCGGTTTTGTTGCTGATCGTCCTCGCGATATGCTGCCTCTTCACTCCCACGATGATAGCTGGCGCCAATGCAGTGCTGCTGATTTTGCGGGTTGTGCGGCGTGAGGTAGCCGTCATAGCACAGCACCTGACGTAGCGCTGAAAGTGCAGGTGTGGTGGGGATATGACTCACCTGACCGCCCACGGAGTACACCGGTAGCGGCTGCGTTTGCTCAAAGCGGCTAATGAGATGACCGTTAGCCAGAACGACTGCTGCGTGAGAGGCGGTTTCTCCACTGGAAAACTGCAATTGCCAGCTTGCTGTCTGGCGAGTCAGTGAGGCCAGCGTATGTTGGTAGCGGGTGCGTAATCCCAGGGTTGTTGCATAGTCCAGTACCGCGGCGGTTAACTGCGCCGGGTACAGCCATCCTCCGGCCGGATACTGAATCCCGCCGCATCCGGTTTCCACACCTGTTGTTTGTAAAACCTGCTGTGCGTCAACCCCGACGGCGAGCGCAGCGGGCAGTTCAAGGGACAGCATCTGGGTGATTTTTTGCTGGCTTTTCTCATCCCACGCGAGTTGCGTCACGCCGCACCAGTCATGCGCGAACTCAACGGGGAGGGCGTCATACAGTCGACGGGCGAAGGTAAACGCAGTGGGGAAAAAGAGATTAATGGCTGCGTCATGTTTGCTAAGTAGGGGGTAGAGCGCCCCCTGGCGATTACCGGATGCGCCCCCGGCAGGTTTATCGTCGGCGCAATACAGCGTGACCTGCCAGCCGCGGCGCAATAACGCCAGTGACAGCAATGCGCTGGCAATTCCTCCACCAATAATGGCGGCTTCGCGCTTATCTGTTCCCGTACGCACAAACCATGGCGCCGAGGACGTGAGCGTCTGAGTCTGTTCCATCACGCCACAGAGCATTTCGCGTTTGCGCCCAAAGCCTTTGCATTTTTGCATTGTAAATCCGGCTTCTTGCAACCCCCGACGTACAAAGCCTGCCGATGTAAAGGTTGCCAGCGTCCCGCCGGGACGAGCCAGTCGGGCCATCGCGTTAAACAGCGTTGGCGTCCACATATCCGGGTTTTTTGCCGGTGCGAAACCGTCCAGGAACCAGGCGTCCACCTTTTGATTCAGAGAGTCATCCAGCGTACTGGTCAGTTCGTTAATATCGCCAAACCACAGATCCAGCGTGACGCGCCCATCATCAAGCAGCAGGCGATGACATCCCGCCAGCGGCATCGGCCATTGTTCTTGCAGTGCCGTGGCCCACGGGGCAAGTTCTGGCCAGTGCTGGTGGGCTAAGGTGAGATCTTCACGCGTCAGCGGATATTTTTCAAAGCTGATGAAATGTAATCTTTCCAGGGTAGCTTCAGGGTGGGTATCGCGAAAATCGGCAAATGCCTGCCAGAGCGTGAGGAAGTTAAGTCCAGTGCCAAACCCGCTTTCTGCCACCACGAAGAGGGGACGTGAATGCGCAGGGAATCGTTGTGCGAGATGGTTACCGCCGAGAAAGACGTAACGTGTCTCTTCCAGCCCGTTATCATTAGAAAAATAGACATCGTCAAAATCTCGGGAAACAGGTGTACCCTCAGCGTTGAATTCAAGGTTGGCAGGTTGTATAGCGTATTGTTTCACGTAAGTTACTCGTCTGACAGGCTGTGCCCCGATCTTAGCGATGAGTGCCTGGCTGCGCAAATTTCCACATAAAATGGCTGATCGGACTTGTTCGGCGTACAAGTGTACGCTATTGTGCCACTCGAAACTTTAAAATAGTGCGA
Organism: Citrobacter braakii; assembly: GCF_002075345.1. Taxonomy (GTDB): domain Bacteria; phylum Pseudomonadota; class Gammaproteobacteria; order Enterobacterales; family Enterobacteriaceae; genus Citrobacter; species Citrobacter braakii. Next base: position 542,503 of record NZ_NAEW01000002.1, on the reverse strand, counting down.
CTTACAGAGGTATTGAATGAAACGTGCAGTGATTACTGGCTTGGGCATCGTTTCCAGCATCGGTAATAACCAGCAGGAAGTCCTGGCATCTCTGCGTGAAGGACGTTCAGGGATCACTTTCTCTCAGGAGCTGAAGGACTCCGGCATGCGTAGCCACGTTTGGGGCAACGTAAAACTGGATACCACTGGCCTCATTGACCGCAAAGTAGTGCGCTTCATGAGCGACGCATCCATCTATGCATTCCTATCAATGGAGCAGGCAGTGGCTGATGCCGGCCTTGCTGCAGAAGATTACCAGAACAACCCGCGCGTTGGCCTGATTGCAGGTTCCGGCGGCGGCTCCCCACGTTTTCAGGTGTTCGGCGCTGACGCAATGCGTAGCCCACGTGGTCTGAAAGCGGTTGGCCCGTATGTGGTCACCAAAGCGATGGCGTCCGGCGTTTCTGCCTGCCTCGCAACGCCGTTCAAAATCCACGGCGTAAACTACTCCATCAGTTCTGCCTGTGCGACATCTGCGCACTGCATCGGCAACGCGGTAGAACAAATTCAGCTGGGCAAACAGGACATCGTTTTTGCTGGCGGCGGCGAAGAGCTCTGCTGGGAAATGGCGTGTGAATTCGATGCCATGGGTGCGCTGTCTACCAAATACAACGACGATCCGTCAAAAGCTTCCCGTACCTATGACGCAAACCGCGACGGTTTCGTTATTGCTGGCGGCGGCGGTATGGTCGTGGTTGAAGAACTGGAGCACGCTCTGGCACGTGGCGCGCACATCTATGCGGAAATCGTCGGTTACGGCGCAACGTCCGATGGCGCAGACATGGTTGCTCCGTCTGGCGAAGGCGCAGTACGTTGCATGCAGATGGCGATGCACGGTGTAGACACGCCGATCGACTACCTGAACTCTCACGGTACCTCGACTCCGGTTGGCGACGTGAAAGAACTGGGCGCAATCCGCGAAGTGTTTGGCAACAACAGCCCGGCAATCTCCGCAACCAAAGCGATGACCGGTCACTCACTGGGCGCGGCTGGCGTGCAGGAAGCTATCTACTCTCTGCTGATGCTGGAACATGGCTTTATCGCGCCAAGCATCAACATTGAAGAGCTGGATGAGCAGGCGGCAGGTCTGAACATCGTGACCAAACCGACCGAGCAGGCGCTGACCACCGTGATGTCCAACAGCTTCGGCTTTGGCGGCACCAACGCTACGCTGGTTATGCGTAAGCTGAAGGCGTAAGTCTCAGCTTGAATACGAAAAAAGGGAGCCAACAGGCTCCCTTTTTACTGTGTTTACTTCGGCATTTTTTCGTATTCCGGCGCGATCTCAGCGGACCATGCTCTGGCTCGCGTAATCTCTCCGGCATTGTAAATAGGCTGCTCGTAATGACGACCCGCGTCCCGGACACGATAAATTTTCCACCGTCCTTCCTCCCAACGGGTATATACCTCCAGTTGAATAGGGGCTGACTCAGTGCCTAACTGCAGGTTCAGTTTTTCACCGCCGAGGAATGGCTGCGCCTGTCCAACCCGCAACAGCGGGATCCATGCCGGTGCGTAATCCTGCACATACATAAAGTAGTCCGCTTGCACGATCTCCTGCTCATAAAGCGTATCAATCAGCGCCAGACGCCCGATAACCTCTTTTGCGACATAGCGTTGCAGTAATGCTGATGTTTCGCGGGGCGTATCCGGATCCTGAGTGTAGTTCTTCATCCACGAAAGATAGAACTGTTTCACATCCTGCGTGCTGTCACGGTGAGAAGGGGTACAGCCACAAATCAGCAGGATGAGAACAATCAGTGGAAAGGCTTTCATTACTTCTTCCTGTAAATGGTGTATGACGGCTTTGCAGGTATATTCCGCACCGCGCCCTTGTGAATATGAACTCGCGTGCGATTTGGTGTAATTGACCGCCACCTTTTTATCCCAACTCATAACGACTCCTGTTAATAACATACGTAATAACAATTACGTGATGCTTTAACAGTATTTACGCAATTGGAAATGGCAAATAGTGCTATTAATATTCTCAATATATTAAGCTGGGATATTTATTGATTTATATGCTCGATAAATTACGAGTGATCTATTTAATATTCAGTATTACTTGTTTTATCCTCTGGCTGCTGGCGTGGATAGCGTGATGGCCAAATCACGTCTGGCGAGGTTTCGAGCGCCTGCGCAATGAACTGTTCCGCTCTGGGCCAGCTTCGTGTAAATACATTGCGCAGTGAATCGGGTGATAATCCAGCCGCACGAGAAAGATCTCTGAGCGTGATTCTTTTTTTCCAGTGCACTTTCAATATCTGCACGATGCCAGTCTTGGCTTTTGTGTTCCATTCTGTAAACCTAAGTTAATGTGTTATCGGTGCCGATATTTTTTTTCAGGGTATAAACCAGAGTAACAAAATAACGTAACTTTCTTTTTTGTCACTGGAATATTGCCAGAATAAAACTGAAATTTCGCGCAAAAGGAAAAATTTTTTATTCCACAGGCAGAAAGGAAAGAAATTAATGGCAAAAGGTTGGTTCACGGTAAAGACGAAAAGTCGTCTTTACCGTGAACCAACCTGGTGAGATTTCAGGGTTGACAAATTTAGTGGCTCACAGGCAGACTTCGCACTCAACATTATCTATCTGATAATGCGTAAGCGTTTAACGTTATCCAACGCACCTTAATCCTGAAAGTCAGGTAGAGGGGGCGTGGACATTCCTCGCCTTACTCTGCATTTTGGAGTAACGCATGACAGCTGTAACCCAACAAGAAAAAACACCTTCGGCGAACTTTTCGCTGTTTCGTATCGCTTTTGCAGTTTTCCTGACCTATATGACGGTCGGTCTACCTTTGCCCGTTATTCCTCTGTTTGTGCATCAGGAGCTGGGCTATGGCAACACCATGGTTGGTATCGCCGTAGGCGTACAGTTTCTGGCAACGGTATTAACGCGCGGCTACGCTGGGCGCTTAGCCGATCAATATGGCGCCAAACGTTCGGCGCTACAGGGGATGTTTGCCTGTGGGTTGGCGGGCGCGGCGTGGCTGTTAGCCGCGCTATTGCCTGTTTCTGTCCCTGTAAAATTTGCATTGTTAATCGTCGGGCGTTTGATCCTTGGTTTTGGCGAAAGCCAACTGCTCACCGGAACGCTGACCTGGGGGCTTGGGCTGGTCGGTCCAACACGCTCGGGTAAGGTGATGTCGTGGAACGGGATGGCGATTTACGGTGCGCTGGCCGCCGGTGCGCCGCTGGGCTTGCTGATCCATAGCCACTTTGGCTTCGCGGCGCTGGCGGGAACGACAATGGTATTACCGCTGCTGGCATGGGCATTCAACGGCACCGTTCGCAAAGTGCCTGCTCATGCAGGAGAACGCCCTTCGTTATGGAGCGTGGTAGGGCTTATCTGGAAACCGGGCCTGGGCCTGGCGCTGCAGGGCGTTGGCTTTGCGGTGATCGGTACGTTTATTTCACTCTATTTTGTCAGCAACGGCTGGACGATGGCGGGGTTCACCCTGACCGCGTTTGGCGGGGCGTTTGTGTTGATGCGCATTCTGTTTGGCTGGATGCCGGATCGGTTCGGAGGCGTGAAGGTAGCCGTTGTCTCCTTACTGGTTGAAACCGCGGGACTGATTCTGCTGTGGCAGGCCCCATCAGCATGGATTGCGCTGCTCGGGGCGGCACTAACCGGGGCAGGGTGTTCGCTTATCTTCCCGGCATTGGGCGTAGAGGTTGTGAAGCGAGTGCCCGCGCAGGTTCGCGGTACGGCGCTGGGCGGTTACGCCGCGTTTCAGGATATCTCCTACGGCATAAGCGGCCCGGTCGCCGGGGTGCTGGCCACCGCGTACGGTTATCCCTCGGTATTCCTTGCCGGAGCGATATCCGCCGTGGTGGGGATTGTCGTGACGCTGCTTACGCTGCGCAAAGGTTAAGCGGCCAGCCAGAAAATGGCTAATGCGATCATTAACGCGACAAACAGCAGTCCCGGTCGTGCCGACAGAGATTTTACCGTTTCAATCATCGGCGCGAACGGGCTGTAAATAGGCTGAAGATGGCGCGGATCGTTAAGCTCGCGTTCCCGTTCTACGCGGCGCAGGAAGATTTGATTCAGCAAGTCCTGCACTTGCACTGTGGTCAGAATCGTTTGCGGTTGGATCTGATACGTCTGCTGCGCGTACTCTTTTATTGCCGTCAGCTCATTCGGCTCTAATGGCAGCTTCAGGGCCGCCTGGAGCGTTTGTAGCGTCGGGGCGCTTTGCAGGCTGAGCGTCTGGCGCGCCTGCAGCCAGGTGACCAGATGAGTAAACTGTTTGGCGGGGATCAGCTCACCGCTTTTTACGCCAGACAGCTCTAACATTGACTGCCAGATCATCTTACCTGACTCTCCCGTAGCCGCCGCCAGTTTGGTAACCAACTGGTTCAGCGTATTGTGCTCTGCGGGTAATAACGGACGATCGGTGGCCGGGCGCTGTTGCGGTTGCGGTATAGAAAGCTGCCCTTGTTGCAGCAGCGTGAGCACGTTCTTCAACTGCTCAGGCGTGAGCTGGCTGAGCGCCGTTTGCCCATACTGCTGACGGATAAAATCACTTACCGCCTGGCGGTTATTTCCCTGACTCAGTAATTCAGTGAGCTGTGAGAGAACCTGACGATTAGCATGATTTTGCTGAGCAACACCCAGCCGCTGATTCAGGTTTTGCTCCGCGGCAGGAAAGTGACGTGATTGCAGCGGCGTATCACTTTTGACGCCCAGATCGTGCTTCATTCCGGCCCACACCTCGGCGCTTTGCTGTTGGGTGAGTGAAATCAGACGGGTAATCAGTCGTTCCAGCACGGTACGTTGTTGTGTGGATAACGGTTGTTCACCCGCAGCAGAAGGGGCATTTTGGCCTTCGCCGGGAGGGCGTGCGGGTGTACCTGAAATGGGCTGCATCATCTCTGTTCCTTAAATCTGTGCTGACCAGGTCTCGCAGTATGCCTGGCGGCGAGATTATGGCACACTTGCCCGGTTAACTCTCGTTCTCAAACAGGTGCGAAAGACGTGAAAATCCTCGTTGATGAAAATATGCCCTATGCCCGCGAACTGTTCAGTCGTTTGGGGGAGGTCAAAGCGGTTCCCGGTCGCCCGATTCCCGTTGCCGAACTGGATGATGCGGATGCCTTAATGGTGCGCTCGGTGACGAAAGTAAATGAATCACTGCTTAGCGGAAAACCGGTTCAATTTGTCGGCACGGCAACCGCAGGCACGGACCATGTGGATGAAGCCTGGCTTGCGCAGTCGAAGATCGGCTTTTCCGCAGCGCCCGGCTGTAACGCGATTGCGGTCGTAGAATATGTTTTTTCAGCGTTGCTGATGCTGGCGGAGCGCGACGGGTTTGCGTTACGTGATCGTACCGTAGGCATCGTAGGCGTGGGCAATGTGGGCGGCCGTTTGCAGGCACGTCTGGAAGCACTGGGGATCCGCACGCTGCTGTGCGATCCGCCGCGAGCCGATCGCGGTGACGAGGGAGATTTCCGCTCGCTGGACGAACTGGTAGAGCAAGCCGATGTGTTGACTTTCCATACGCCGCTGTTTAAAGACGGACCGTACAAAACGCTGCACCTGGCAGATGATGCGCTGATTAGCCGGCTGAAGCCGGGCACCATTGTGATCAACGCCTGCCGCGGGCCGGTCATCGACAATACGGCATTGCTGAACCGATTGAATGCCGGGCAGTCGCTGAGCGTCGTGCTGGATGTCTGGGAAGGGGAGCCGGATCTCAATGTGGCATTGCTGGAGAAAGCCGATATCGGCACGGCGCACATTGCCGGGTATACCCTGGAAGGAAAAGCGCGCGGCACCACGCAGGTCTTTGAGGCTTTTAGCAAGTTTATTGGTCGCGAACAACACGTTGCGCTCAATACCCTGTTACCTGCGCCGGAATTTGGTCGTATCACTCTGCATGGCCCGTTAGATCAGCCAACGCTGAAAAGGCTGGTGCATTTAGTGTATGATGTGCGCCGCGATGATGCGCCGCTGCGTAAAGTCGCTGGAATTCCGGGTGAGTTTGATAAGCTGCGTAAAAATTATCTTGAGCGCCGTGAATGGTCGTCTTTATACGTGATGTGTGACGACGCAACGGCTGCTGCCTTGCTGTGTAAGCTGGGTTTTAACGCTGTTTATCACCCGGCACATTAATGTCTTCTTAATGCTCCCTGTCGAATAATGCGACAGGGACGCTTACGTATTTCTGGAGTAAATCACCATGTCTGAAGGCTGGAATATTGCCATTCTGGGCGCAACGGGCGCCGTAGGCGAAGCCCTGCTCGATACGCTGGCTGAACGCCAGTTCCCGGTCGGTGAAATTTATGCGCTGGCGCGTAATGAAAGCGCAGGTGAGCATCTGCGTTTTAACGGTAAATCGGTCCTTGTTCAGGACGTTGTAGACTTTGACTGGACGCAGGCGCAACTGGCATTTTTTGTTGCGGGCGCTGAAGCCACCGCCGCATGGGTGGAAGAAGCGACCAATGCCGGTTGCCTGGTTATCGACAGCAGTGGCCTGTTCGCGCTTGAGCCGGACGTTCCGCTGGTGGTTCCGGACGTTAACCCGTTCGTACTGGCGGATTACCGCAACCGCAATGTGATTGCGGTCCCTTCCAGCCTGACCAGCCAACTGCTGTCTGCGCTGAAGCCGCTAATTGATGACGGCGGGCTGTCACGTATTACGGTGACCAATATTATTTCCGCTTCCGCTCACGGTAAAAAAGCCGTAGATGCGCTTGCCGGACAGAGCGCGAAACTACTGAACGGCATCCCGATTGACGATGACGATTTCTTTGGCCGTCAGCTGGCGTTCAACATGCTGCCGCTGCTGCCGGATCGCGAAGGTAGCGTGCGCGAAGAGCGCCGTATCGTCGATGAAGTGCGCAAAATTATGCAGGACGACGGGCTACTTATCTCCGCCAGCATCGTGCAGTCGCCGGTATTTTATGGCCACGCACAGATGGTGAATTTTGAAGCTCTGCGTCCGTTGGCGGCGGAAGAAGCACGCGATGCGTTTTCACGCGGTGAGGACGTAGTGTTGTCAGAAGAGACCTATATCCCGACGCAGGTTGGCGATGCGTCAGGTACTCCGCACCTTTCAGTTGGCTGTGTGCATAACGATTATGGGATGCCGGAACAGGTTCAGTTCTGGTCTGTGGCAGACAACGTACGCTTTGGCGGTGCGTTGATGGCGGTAAAAATTGCGGAAAAACTGGTGCAGGAGTACCTGTACTAATGTCTGACCTGCAACAGCCGTCAACCCATAAAATTGCGCTGGGCATTGAGTATGACGGCAGCAAATATTATGGCTGGCAGCGCCAGAACGAAGTGCGTAGCGTTCAGGAAAAACTGGAAAAAGCGCTCTCTCAGGTGGCGAATGAACGCATCACTGTCTTTTGTGCGGGACGCACGGATGCGGGCGTTCATGGCACAGGGCAGGTCGTGCACTTTGAAACGACTGCCCAGCGTAAAGATGCAGCCTGGACACTGGGGGTAAATGCGAATTTACCTGGTGACATTGCTGTGCGCTGGGTGAAAGCTGTACCCGATGATTTCCATGCCCGATTTAGCGCCACGGCTCGCCGTTATCGCTACATCATCTACAATCATCGGTTGCGCCCTGCGGTTTTAGGTAAAGGGGTAACCCATTACTATGAACCGCTGGACGCTGAGCGTATGCATCGTGCGGCCCAGTGTTTGATTGGCGAAAATGATTTTACTTCGTTTCGGGCGGTGCAGTGTCAGTCGCGCACACCGTGGCGTAACGTGATGCACATTAACGTTGAACGTTTTGGTGCATATGTGGTGGTGGATATTAAAGCGAATGCCTTTGTACATCATATGGTCAGGAATATTGTCGGCAGCCTGATGGAAGTAGGTGCCAACAACCAGCCGGAGAGCTGGATAGCAGAACTGCTAGCGGCGAAGGACAGAACGCTGGCAGCGGCAACGGCGAAAGCGGAAGGATTGTATCTGGTTGCAGTAGATTACCCGGAACGGTTCGACCTGCCAAAACCGCCTATGGGCCCGCTATTTCTGGCGGACTAATTTGAGTCGTATAAAGGCAAAACTATGGACCTGATTTACTTTCTTATCGATTTTATCCTGCACATTGATGTGCATCTGGCGGAGCTGGTTGCGGAATACGGTATCTGGGTATACGCGATTCTGTTTCTGATCCTGTTCTGCGAAACCGGGCTGGTGGTGACGCCGTTCCTGCCGGGAGACTCGCTGCTGTTTGTCGCTGGCGCGCTTTCTGCGCTGCCAACTAACGATCTCAATGTTCATCTGATGGTGATGTTGATGATTGTGGCGGCGATTATCGGCGATGCGGTGAACTACACGATTGGCCGTTTGTTCGGTGAAAAACTCTTCAGTAACCCGAACTCTAAAATTTTCCGTCGCAGTTACCTGGATAAAACCCATGCGTTCTACGAGCGTCATGGCGGCAAAACGATTATCCTCGCGCGTTTCGTACCTATTGTGCGTACATTTGCACCGTTTGTTGCCGGTATGGGGCACATGTCCTACCGTCATTTTGCGATGTATAACGTCGCAGGCGCGCTGCTGTGGGTATTGCTGTTCACCTATGCAGGCTATCTGTTCGGCGATCTGCCGATCGTTCAGGAAAACCTGAAATTACTGATTGTGGCGATCATCGTCCTTTCCGTATTGCCGGGCATAATTGAAGTGATTCGCCATAAACGCGCTGCGTCACGGGCTGCAAAATAGAAAGTAACTCAGCGGTTCGACCACTTTTTTATCCAAAGTTTCGGGCTGTTATGTTTTAATGTGCAACATTCATGGTCTGTTAGGGGCAAAAATGGCATTATGCGCCCCTTATAACAAAGCTGACTAGGGTTCAGGCAGAAAGGTCACCAATGAGCTGGATTGAACGAATTAAAAGCAACATTACTCCCACCCGCAAGGCAAGCATTCCTGAAGGGGTGTGGACCAAGTGTGATAGCTGCGGTCAGGTTTTATACCGTGCTGAGCTGGAACGTAATCTTGAGGTCTGTCCGAAGTGTGACCATCATATGCGCATGTCGGCGCGCAATCGCCTGCATAGCCTGTTAGATGAAGGTTCTCTTGTGGAACTGGGTAGCGAGCTTGAGCCGAAAGATGTGCTGAAGTTTCGTGACTCCAAAAAGTACAAAGACAGACTGGCTTCTGCGCAGAAAGAAACTGGCGAGAAAGATGCGCTGGTGGTAATGAAAGGCACGCTGCACGGTATGCCGGTCGTTGCTGCTGCATTCGAGTTCGCGTTTATGGGCGGCTCCATGGGCTCTGTGGTCGGCGCGCGTTTTGTCCGTGCCGTTGAGCAGGCGCTGGAAGATAACTGTCCGCTGATCTGCTTCTCCGCTTCTGGCGGGGCGCGTATGCAGGAAGCGCTGATGTCTCTGATGCAGATGGCGAAAACCTCTGCTGCGCTGGCGAAAATGCAGGAACGCGGTTTACCGTATATTTCTGTACTGACCGACCCAACAATGGGCGGTGTTTCTGCTAGCTTCGCGATGCTGGGCGATCTCAATATTGCAGAACCGAAAGCACTGATCGGCTTTGCTGGTCCGCGTGTTATCGAGCAAACCGTACGTGAGAAACTGCCGCCGGGATTCCAGCGTAGCGAGTTCCTGATTGAAAAAGGCGCTATCGATATGATCGTCCGCCGTCCGGAAATGCGCCTGAAACTGGCAAGCATTCTGGCGAAGCTGATGAATCTTCCTACGCCGAATCCGGATGAGCCGCGTGAAGGCGAGGTGGTACCTCCGGTTCCCGATCAGGAATCAGAGGCCTGATAGTTTACTCTATGGGTTTCGGGTTGCAGGCAGGCGATAAGAGAGTTGATCCCGATGAGCTTACACAGGTAAGTGATTCGGGTGAGCGAGCACAGCCAACGCATCTGCAATGTGAAAAACAACGTGTAAAAAAGGGCAGGCCGGTTGGTGCTGCCCTTTTGCTTTTCTCAACGTAAAGAATCTACAGCCATCATGGACAATAAACGTATTCCTCAAGCCGCGTCGCCCCTGGCATCGTGGCTTTCTTATCTGGAAAACCTGCACAGTAAAACCATCGATCTCGGCCTGGAACGCGTAAGTCAGGTGGCGCGCAAACTGGGTGTGTTGAAACCCGCGCCATTTGTTTTTACGGTGGCGGGAACCAACGGGAAAGGCACAACCTGCCGTACGCTGGAATCTGTGCTGACCGCAGCAGGTTATAAAGTTGGCGTTTACAGTTCGCCGCATCTGGTACGCTACACGGAACGCGTACGCGTGCAGGGACGTGAACTGCCGGAATCAGCGCATACCGCCTCGTTTGCTGAGATTGAAGACGCGCGTGGCGATATTTCCCTGACCTACTTTGAATACGGCACGTTATCGGCGCTCTGGCTGTTTAAACAGGCCCAACTGGATGTCGTCATCCTGGAAGTTGGGTTAGGCGGTCGCCTTGACGCGACCAATATCGTGGATGCCGATGTTGCGGTGGTCACCAGCATTGCGCTTGACCATACTGACTGGCTGGGCCCGGATCGCGAAAGCATTGGTCGTGAGAAGGCGGGAATTTTCCGTGCAGAGAAACCGGCTATCGTCGGCGAGCCGGAAATGCCCTACACCATCGCCGATGTTGCGCAAGAGAGCGGGGCGATTTTGCAACGCTGCGGCGTGGACTGGCGCTATGTGGTCACGGAGAACGACTGGTCCTTTACGGACGATCACGGCACGTTGGCGCACCTGCCGTTGCCGCAGGTCCCACAACCTAACGCCGCGACCGCACTGGCAGCACTGCGCGCAAGCGGGCTGAACGTCAGCGAGCAGGCCATTCGTGACGGTATTGAACAGGCGATTTTACCGGGGCGCTTCCAGATTGTGAGCGAGTCGCCGCGGGTGATTTTTGATGTTGCCCATAACCCGCATGCGGCGGAGTATCTGACCGGCCGTCTGAAAAAATTAGTGAAAAGCGGGCGTGTACTTGCGGTTATCGGTATGCTACATGATAAAGATATTGCCGGTACGTTAGCCTGGTTAAAAAGCGTGGTTGACGCCTGGTACTGTGCGCCCCTGGAAGGGCCGCGTGGTGCTACTGCAGAACAACTGCTGGAGCATCTGGGCAAAGGCTACGCCTATGACAGCGTGGCGCAGGCATGGTCTGCGGCGCTAGCTGAGGCGAAGCCAGAAGATACCGTGTTGGTGTGTGGATCGTTTCACACTGTCGCACATGTCATGGAAGTGATAGACGTGGGGAGAAGCGGTGGCGAGTAAGTTTCAGAATCGATTAGTCGGCACAATTGTGCTGGTCGCGCTGGGGGTGATTGTGCTCCCCGGGCTGCTTGACGGGCAGAAAAAGCATTATCAGGATGAGTTTGCGGCGATCCCGCTGGTGCCGAAACCCGGCGATCGCGATGAACCAGACATGATGCCTGCAGCCACGCAGGCGCTGCCGACGCAGCCACCGGAAGGGGCGGCTGAAGAGGTGCGCGCGGGCGATGCTGCCGCGCCATCGTTGGATCCGTCACGTTTGACGACGGCAAACAGCGCGGAGTTAGATCCTGTCCCCGCGCCTGTAGAACAGCCGAAACCCAAACCGAAGCCGCAGCCGGTTGCCGTCGCTCCGACGCCAGCACCGGCTCCAGCGCCGAAACCGGCCGCGGTGGAACCGCCAGCTCCAACCGGCAAAGCGTACGTTGTACAGCTCGGTGCGCTGAAAAATGCGGATAAGGTCAATGAGATCGTGGGTAAACTTCGTGGCGCGGGCTTCCGGGTATATACTTCCCCGTCAACGCCGGTGCAGGGTAAAATAACCCGTATTCTCGTAGGACCTGACGCCTCCAAAGATAAGCTGAAGAACTCGCTGGGCGAGCTGCAGAAGATCTCCGGTCTGAGTGGCGTAGTGATGGGGTACACCCCTAATTAAGGGATTGCGCTGTTCACGGCGCTGCTCTTAATTCAGGCCGGATAGGGCGTTTTTACCGCTATCCGGCAGTGCCCGAAGAGGCATAAAACGGTATGGCGTTGAAGATTTTTTCAGCGCCATTTTTATTTACGCGTGGAAAGGAAATCCCTACGCAAACGTTTTCTTTTTCTGTTAGAATGCGCCCCGAACAGGACGACAGGGCGTTAAATCGTGGGACACTTATGGTCTGGATTGATTACGCCATTATCGCGGTGATTGGTTTTTCCTGTCTGGTTAGCCTGATCCGTGGCTTTGTTCGTGAAGCATTATCGTTGGTGACTTGGGGTTGTGCTTTCTTTGTCGCCAGCCATTACTACACTTACCTGTCTGTCTGGTTTACGGGCTTTGAAGACGAACTCGTTCGAAATGGGATTGCTATCGCGATACTGTTTATCGCGACACTTATCGTCGGCGCTATCGTTAACTTTGTGATAGGCCAACTGGTAGAGAAAACAGGCCTGTCGGGTACCGACAGGGTGTTGGGGATCTGCTTTGGTGCTCTGCGAGGAGCGCTGATCGTCGCCGCCATACTGTTCTTTCTCGATACCTTTACAGGTCTGTCGAAAAGTGAAGACTGGAGCAAGTCGCAGCTGATCCCGCAGTTCAGTTTCATCATCAGATGGTTCTTTGACTATCTGCAAAGCTCGTCAAGTTTCTTGCCCAAAGTATAAACTTTGGGTTGTTGCTGAACGAGGAAAAGACGTATGTGCGGTATTGTCGGTATCGCCGGTGTTATGCCGGTAAACCAGTCGATTTATGACGCGTTAACGGTGCTCCAGCATCGTGGTCAGGATGCCGCAGGCATCATCACCATTGATGCCAACAACTGCTTCCGCTTGCGTAAAGCAAACGGAATGGTGAGCGATATTTTTGAAGCGCGCCATATGCAGCGTTTGCAGGGCAATATGGGCATCGGTCATGTGCGTTACCCAACGGCTGGCAGCTCCAGCGCCTCCGAAGCTCAACCTTTTTACGTCAACTCACCGTATGGCATCACGCTTGCCCATAATGGCAACCTGACCAATGCGCATGAGCTGCGTAAAAAGCTGTTTGAAGAAAAGCGCCGCCACATCAATACCACTTCAGACTCTGAAATTCTGCTGAATATTTTCGCCAGCGAGCTGGATAACTTCCGCCATTATCCGCTGGAAGCCGATAATATTTTTGCTGCTATTGCGGCAACCAACCGCCAGATCCGCGGCGCCTATGCCTGCGTGGCGATGATTATCGGCCACGGTATGGTTGCCTTCCGCGATCCTAACGGTATCCGTCCGCTGGTACTGGGTAAACGCGATATCGGGGATGGTCGTACCGAGTATATGGTAGCCTCCGAGAGCGTGGCGCTGGATACGCTGGGCTTTGAATTCCTGCGCGATGTTGCACCTGGCGAAGCGGTGTATATCACCGAAAAAGGTCAGCTGTTTACTCGCCAGTGTGCCGATAACCCGGTCAGCAATCCGTGCCTGTTTGAATACGTTTACTTCGCACGTCCTGACTCCTTTATCGACAAGATTTCCGTTTACAGCGCCCGTGTAAATATGGGTACCAAGCTTGGCGAAAAAATTGCTCGCGAGTGGGAAGATCTGGACATTGACGTGGTGATCCCGATTCCGGAAACCTCCTGCGATATCGCGCTGGAAATTGCCCGTATTCTCGGTAAGCCGTACCGTCAGGGTTTTGTGAAAAACCGCTACGTGGGACGTACCTTTATCATGCCCGGCCAGCAGCTGCGCCGTAAATCCGTGCGCCGTAAGCTGAACGCCAACCGTGCGGAATTCCGTGATAAAAACGTGCTGCTGGTGGATGACTCCATCGTGCGCGGTACCACCTCGGAACAGATTATCGAGATGGCGCGTGAAGCCGGAGCGAAGAAAGTGTATCTTGCCTCTGCAGCCCCGGAAATTCGCTTCCCGAACGTTTATGGTATCGATATGCCTACGGCGACGGAGCTGATTGCTCATGGTCGCGAAGTGGACGAGATTCGCCAGATAATCGGTGCAGACGGTCTTATCTTCCAGGATCTGAACGATCTGATTGAAGCGGTCCGCGCTGAGAACCCGGACATTCAGCAGTTTGAATGTTCAGTGTTTAATGGCGTGTACGTCACCAAAGACGTCGACCAGCAATATCTCGATTTCCTTGACTCCCTGCGTAATGACGATGCCAAAGCAATTTTGCGTCAGAACGAAGCGGAAAACCTCGAGATGCATAACGAAGGGTAATGTTCTGTTGCAGGTCAGGACACATAGAGTGGACTGACTTGCAACTGCGCATAAAAACCTGCAAAGTCAGCCCTGAAGCAAGTAAGGGCGAAAAAATGAAACGACTCATTGTAGGGATTAGCGGTGCCAGTGGCGCGATTTATGGCGTGCGCCTGCTGCAGGTTTTGCGTGACGTTACTGATGTGGAAACCCATCTGGTGATGAGTGCTGCTGCCCGACAGACGCTGGCGCTGGAAACAGACCTCTCTGTACGCGACGTGCAGGCACTGGCGAATGTAAATCACGATACGCGCGATATCGCCGCCAGTATCTCTTCCGGCTCTTTTCAGACCGCCGGAATGGTAATATTACCTTGTTCAATCAAAACGCTTTCAGGCATCGTCCACAGTTACACCGATGGGCTGCTTACCCGTGCGGCAGACGTGGTGTTGAAAGAACGCCGCCCGCTGGTGCTGTGCGTGCGTGAAACGCCCCTGCATCTGGGGCATCTGCGGCTGATGACGCAGGCGGCAGAAATTGGCGCGGTGATTATGCCGCCAGTCCCGGCATTCTATCATCGCCCGCAAACGCTAGATGATGTGATTAATCAAACAGTTAACCGCGTACTCGACCAGTTTGATATCTCCCTTCCACAGGATCTGTTCACCCGCTGGCAAGGGGCGTAAAACCGTTCCATCAGCGTGCAAAGAAACATCCGTTGCCCTGTTTCAGGGCAATTTTGTAACCGCGATCATATCCTCAACATTTAATTCGTTAAAACTCAACGAAACGCTGCGGTTCAACCGTCAGACCTGCTATCTTCAAAATCAGGACATTATTGCAACGTTTTATTAACATATTTAACGTCGAATATCCTCATCGACGCGAAAATGGCATAAGACCTGCATGAAAAAGTCTGCAAACACACAACACAACGTAAAACATAATAAAATTACGCCACTTGAGGGTTATGTATGAAGAAGACGGTTCTTGCTTTGTCTTTGCTGGTAGGACTCTCCGCCACCGCGGCCAGCTACGCAGCACTTCCGCAGACGGTTCGTATTGGTACAGATACAACGTACGCACCTTTTTCCTCTAAAGATGCCAAAGGCGACTTTGTCGGCTTTGATATCGATCTGGGAAATGAGATGTGTAAGCGCATGCAGATCAAATGTACCTGGGTAGCCAGCGACTTTGACGCGCTGATCCCGTCGCTGAAAGCGAAAAAGATTGATGCCATCATCTCCTCGCTTTCAATCACTGAGAAGCGTCAGCAAGAGATTGCGTTCTCAGACAAGCTTTACGCAGCAGACTCACGTCTGATCGCCGCGAAAGGTTCCCCAATTCAACCAACTCTGGATTCCCTCAAAGGTAAACATGTTGGCGTACTGCAAGGCTCGACTCAGGAAGCCTATGCTAATGACAACTGGCGCAGCAAAGGCGTAGATGTGGTGGCCTATGCGAACCAGGACCTTATCTATTCTGACCTGACAGCGGGTCGTCTGGACGCGGCGTTGCAGGATGAAGTCGCGGCCAGCGAAGGCTTCCTGAAGCAGCCTGCCGGTAAGGACTACGCTTTTGCTGGTCCATCGGTGAAAGATAAAAAATACTTTGGTGACGGCACCGGGATTGGCTTGCGCAAAGATGATGCAGAGCTGAAAGCTGCTTTCGATAAAGCGCTGGGCGAACTGCGCAAAGACGGCACCTACGACAAAATGGCGAGCAAGTATTTTAACTTCAATGTCTACGGCGATTAATACGGCGCAACGGGGAATGGACTGCACCATTGCGGGTAACCATTACGGTGCATAATAAATTCAGTGCACTGTTTTGGTGCTTTTGTCGCTGTCTTAATAAGCATGAGTGCATACTTAAGCGCTTTTCATGCAAATAAATACCGTCGACAGGGTAGAATGCTTTGCCTTGTCGGCCCGATTAATGGCACGATAACTGCACCTGGTCCTGTAAAGATCCCCTATAAAAGACAGTCTGTTGAGGATAGTTATGAAAAAACTGGTGTTGTCTCTTTCTCTGGTCCTGGCTTTCTCCAGTGCTACCGCAGCATTTGCAGCCATTCCGCAAAAAATTCGTATCGGTACCGATCCTACTTATGCGCCGTTCGAATCGAAAAATGCACAGGGTGAATTAGTCGGTTTTGATATCGATCTGGCTAAAGAGCTGTGCAAACGTATCAATACACAATGTACCTTCGTGGAAAACCCGCTGGACGCGCTTATCCCTTCGTTAAAAGCGAAGAAAATCGATGCGATTATGTCCTCGCTTTCCATCACTGAAAAACGTCAGCAGGAAATCGCCTTTACCGACAAGCTTTATGCAGCCGACTCGCGTCTGGTTGTCGCTAAAGATTCTGCTATTCAGCCAACCATTGAGTCGCTGAAAGGTAAACGTGTTGGCGTGCTGCAGGGCACGACTCAGGAAACCTTCGGCAACGAGCACTGGGCGCCAAAAGGCATTGAAATTGTCTCTTATCAGGGGCAAGACAATATCTATTCTGACCTGACTGCCGGGCGTATTGATGCTGCTTTCCAGGATGAAGTCGCGGCCAGCGAAGGCTTCCTGAAACAGCCGGTCGGTAAAGATTACAAATTCGGCGGCCCATCTGTAAAAGATGAGAAGTTATTCGGCGTGGGTACCGGTATGGGGCTGCGCAAAGATGATAACGAACTGCGCGAAGCACTGAACAAAGCCTTTGCCGAGATGCGAGCTGACGGTACTTACGAGAAGCTGGCGAAAAAGTACTTCGATTTTGATGTTTATGGCGGTTAATCACCGCAGGTGCTGATAAAGCCCGTAGATTTTTGACGTGTTGAATTTATGCCTGATGGCGCTGCGCGTATCCGGTCTACAGTGATTTTGTAGGCCGGATAAGGCAAAGCCGCCATCCCGCATTTAACAGTTTGTCTGAAATCAAAAGAGGCTTATTACTCCACCACACACGACAGGACAGGCAGCATGTTGTATGGCTTTTCAGGTGTTATTTTACAGGGCGCAATTGTTACGCTGGAGCTGGCACTTAGCTCGGTGGTACTGGCGGTTCTGATAGGCCTTGTCGGCGCGGCAGCAAAGCTGTCGCAAAGCCGGGCGCTGGCGCTTATTTTCGAAGGGTACACAACGCTTATCCGCGGCGTGCCCGATCTGGTCTTAATGCTGCTCATCTTTTACGGATTACAAATCGCGCTGAATACCCTTACCGATGCAATTGGTATCAGCCAGATTGATATCGATCCGATGGTCGCGGGTATTATTACGCTCGGGTTTATCTACGGAGCCTATTTTACCGAAACATTTCGTGGCGCATTTATGGCCGTGCCAAAAGGCCATATTGAAGCCGCGACGGCATTCGGTTTTACCAGTTCACAAATATTTCGCCGCATTATGTTCCCGGCGATGATGCGCTATGCCTTACCGGGAATTGGCAACAACTGGCAGGTCATTCTTAAGGCCACGGCGCTGGTATCGTTGCTCGGCCTGGAAGACGTGGTGAAAGCCACTCAGCTTGCCGGAAAAAGTACCTGGGAGCCGTTCTATTTTGCCGTAGTGTGCGGGGTCATCTATCTGGTGTTTACCACTGTTTCTAATGGTGTGCTGCTGTACCTTGAGCGCCGCTATTCTGTGGGTGTGAAGAGGGCTGACCTGTGATTGAGATTATTCAGGAATACTGGAAGTCCCTGCTGTGGACCGACGGATATCGCTACACCGGCGTGGCTATCACCCTGTGGCTTCTGATTTCGTCGGTGGTGATGGGCGGGATACTGGCGCTGTTTTTGGCAATTGGTCGTGTTTCCAGTAATAAATTTATCCAGTTTCCTATCTGGCTGTTCACCTATATTTTTCGTGGGACGCCGCTGTACGTCCAGTTGCTGGTGTTTTATTCCGGGATGTATACGCTGGAGATAGTCAAAGGCACGGACTTCCTCAACGCGTTTTTCCGCAGTGGGCTAAATTGCACCGTGCTGGCGCTGACGCTGAATACCTGCGCCTATACCACGGAGATTTTCGCCGGGGCTATTCGTTCCGTACCCCATGGTGAGATTGAAGCCGCGCGCGCTTACGGTTTCTCGTCGTTTAAACTGTATCGCTGCATTATTTTGCCTTCCGCGCTGCGTATTGCGCTGCCGGCTTACAGCAATGAAGTTATTTTAATGCTGCACTCCACGGCGCTGGCATTTACCGCAACGGTGCCTGATTTGTTGAAAATCGCCCGCGATATCAACTCGGCAACGTATCAGCCGTTTACCGCCTTCGGTATTGCCGCTGTTCTGTATTTGATTATTTCGTATGTCCTGATCAGTCTGTTCCGTAAAGCGGAAAAACGCTGGTTGCAGCATGTATCCTCTAAATGATTCGAGTAACACGATGTCTGAAAATAAATTAAACGTTATCGATTTACATAAGCACTACGGTGAACATGAAGTGCTGAAAGGGGTATCGCTGCAGGCCAATGCGGGTGATGTTATCAGTATTATTGGCTCGTCAGGTTCCGGTAAAAGTACCTTCCTGCGCTGCATTAACTTTCTCGAGAAACCGAGCGCCGGGTCGATTGTCGTCAGTGGTCAGAACATTGGTCTGGTACGCGACAAAGACGGCCAGCTTAAGGTTGCAGACAAAAATCAGCTGCGCTTGCTGCGCACGCGACTGACGATGGTCTTTCAGCACTTTAATCTGTGGAGCCACATGACGGTGCTGGAAAACGTGATGGAAGCGCCGATCCAGGTGTTGGGGCTGAGCAAGCAGGAAGCTCGCGAACGTGCGGTGAAGTATCTGGCGAAAGTGGGTATTGATGAGCGCGCTCAGGGCAAATATCCGGTGCATCTGTCCGGTGGTCAGCAGCAGCGTGTCTCCATTGCTCGTGCGCTGGCGATGGAACCAGAAGTGTTGCTGTTTGATGAACCCACGTCGGCGCTTGACCCGGAGCTGGTGGGCGAAGTGCTGCGCATTATGCAACAACTGGCCGAAGAGGGAAAAACCATGGTGGTCGTGACCCACGAAATGGGGTTTGCCCGTCATGTCTCCACGCACGTGATTTTCCTGCATCAGGGGAAGATTGAAGAAGAGGGCGATCCGGAGCAGGTATTTGGTAATCCGCAAAGTCCGCGTTTGCAGCAGTTCCTCAAAGGTTCGTTGAAGTAAGTCACCTGCCCGGAGGCGCTACGCTTTCCGGGCCTGGGATTTTAGCGCGTCGCACTCCAGACGATAAACCCAGTCGTCGTAGGCGATACCATCAATCTCATACGCCTTTTCCAGCACCTGCGTACGCACGAACCCCGTTTTTTCCAGAATCCGTATTGAGCCCTTATTATCCGCCAGTACGTAAGCATTTATCGCCGTGACCGCCGCGTGCTCGAAGGCGTACTGGCACACCGCGCGTACGGCTTCGCTGGCAATACCTTTCCCCTGCGCCTGTGGCATGATGGCGTAGCCGAGGTCGGCTTCGTGCGGGTAGAGATGGCTGATTTGCAGACCAATATCGCCGAGCGGCGTCGGGTTGTTGTGCTCGCGGATGACAAAAGTGTGCTGTGCGGCAAGGCGTCTGGCGAATAACAGACGCGTATCTTTCACCGGGGCGATGTTGCCCATATAGCGCATGACTTCAGGACATTCACGTAGTTTCTGGAAAAATGACCAGTCAGAAAACTGAAACAAAGAGAGGGTAAGTCGGGGAGTCGAAATTATCGCCATAACGTCGCCATTGCAGAAATCTGGCCTATAACCTTACCACCACAACGGCGACCGTGAATAGCGCTTAGGGGTTATCGGATGACATCCGCCAGCGCTTCTTCTAAATCGTACCAGCGAAACGCGAAACCGGACGCTTCCAGGCGTTTTGGCAACGCTCGCTGCCCGCCGAGAACCAGCACTGAAGATTCGCCCATCAGCAACCGCATTGCGGTGGCGGGAACGCGCAGAATGGCAGGACGGTTCAGGGCGTGGCCCAGCGCGTGGGCAAACTGCTCATTGTGCACCGGGTACGGTGAAACCATATTGAAGGGACCGCGCAGATCGTTATCCAGCAGCCAGAGAATTCCGTTGACCATATCATCAATATGGATCCAGGCCATATACTGGCGTCCGTTGCCAATTGGTCCGCCTAAGCCAAGACGAAACGGCGGGACCATTTTCGCCAGAATGCCGCCAGCAGAGGCCAGTACCACGCCGGTGCGCAGCATACACACGCGGGTTTTGTCGCTTTGCGCGGTGCTGGCAATTTGCTCCCAGCGTGCGCACAGCTTATGGGTAAATTCGTTATGCGGCGGCTCTTCTTCTGTGACCACCACTTCGCCTAAATCGCCGTAGTAACCGGTAGCGGAACCGGAAATTAGCACTGCGGGCGGTGTCTCGCTGGCATTGATTAAATCGACTAGCTTCTGCGTAATGACCCAGCGGCTCTGACACAGGCGTTCCTTTTGCTGGGCACTCCAGCGCTTGTCCGCAATCGGCTCTCCGGCAAGGTTAATGACGGCATCAATGTCATTGAGATTTTGCCGCTCTTCCAGCCCTTTGGACAGCGTAACCCGGGAGTCGAGAATCTGACGGGCCTTATCAGGAGAACGGGTCACTACGGTTATCTGATGCCCCAGCTCCAGCAAGCGGGGGATCAGATGACGTCCAATCAGGCCAGTACCGCCGGTAATCAGAATCTGCATGTCGCCTCCCGGGTTATGTTTTAGCGCTGCCAGCTCAGCGTCATAGAGACTGAGTCGGCGTAACGTAATGCGTGAAGTTTATCTATCTCTACTTGAGCATAAGTGACCCAGTGATGTTCGCGTGCGATATCGAGCACATCTTGAGTTAATTTTTCTAACAATGAGAAGCGGTTACCCTCCACGTGGGCAATGATGCTCTTGGTGATAGTGCGATAATTCAGCGCGTCGTTGATATCTTCGCTGGTACGGGCTTTGTCTGCCGGATAGTGAATGGCAATGTTGATGACGATATCCTGGCGGTTAAGGATCTCCTCTTCTTTGATGCCGATAAAAGTGCGCAGACGAAGGTTTTTTATACGAATAATTGCGTCAGGTTGTGACATTGCAGGTTTCCTCCATGTATGAACCTTTGCATGATACACGAGAACCGAATCGCGTCACCGCTTCTCACTTTGTGCTTGTTGCATGGCGCGTTCCGTTGCGGGACGCGTACGGATGCGTTCATGCCAGTTATTGACCGCCGGGTAGTTGTCGAGGTCGATGCGCTGACGCTGATGGGCGTGGATCCACGGCCAGCAGGCAATGTCGGCAATGCTGTAGTGATCGCCTCCCAGCCAGGGGGACGTTTCCAGACGTTTATTCATCACGTTGTACAGGCGCTGGGTTTCAACCTGGTATCTTTCAATGGCGTAGGGAATCGTTTGTGGGGCGTAGTGGCTAAAATGATGATTCTGACCCAGCATGGGTCCGAGGCCGCTGACCTGCCAGAACAACCACTGCAGCGTAGTGTGGCGTTCACGTAACTCACCGCTCAGCAGCTTACCGCTCTTTTCTGCCAGATAGAGTAAAATTTCTCCGGACTCAAACAGGCTGATGGGCTTTCCGCCGTCTACCGGGGCACTGTCGATAATGGCCGGGATTTTATTGTTTGGTGAGATTTGCAGAAAATCAGGGTGAAACTGGCTACCTTTGCTGATATCGACATGAATCAGACGGTATTGCAGCTGCGCCTCTTCAAGAAACAGCGTGATTTTGTGACCGTTTGGCGATGGAGTGTAATAGAGATCGATCATTTTCAGCGTCCGTTTTGTCATGAACCGGGTCATAACAAGTATAGAGCCTGTTGGCGTGCGTGAGTTTTCATCAAGTGACAGTGAGAGAAAGACTCTATATTTTGAAGGCAAGCCAATACATTTCAGAGGACATTATGAGCAAATCTGCAATTACGCTGTGGTCAGATACCAATTTTTTCTCCCCTTACGTGCTGTCTGTTTATGTCGCTCTGCAAGAGAAAGGACTGCCTTTTACGCTGAAAACCGTTGATCTCAACAGCGGCGAACACTTGCAACCTTCATGGCAAGGGTATGCGTTAACGCGGCGCGTACCGGTGCTTGAAATCGACGGTTTCGAGCTGAGCGAATCATCAGCGATTACTGAGTTCCTGGAAGAGAGTTTTGCGCCGCCGCAGTGGGAGCGTATCTACCCACACGATGTGCAAAAGCGCGCGCGGGCGCGCCAGGTTCAGGCGTGGATCCGCAGCGATCTGATGCCTATCCGTGAAGAACGCTCAACGGACGTGGTTTTTGCTGGCGTGAAAAAAGGTCCGTTAAGCGAAGCGGGAAAAGTCAGTGCGGAGAAATTGTTCGCCACTGCGAGCCATTTATTGAGCAACGGGAAGCAGAATTTATTTGGCGAATGGTGTATTGCCGACTGCGATTTAGCGCTAATGCTGAATCGTCTGGTCCTTAACGGCGATGAGGTTCCCGAAGCGCTTGCAGAATATGCCGCCTTCCAGTGGCAGCGCGCTTCAGTCCAGCGTTTTATCGCGCTTTCAGCGAAGCGTTCCTGCTGAAAAACGGGGCGTAATCCAGTATCATTACAAGGTACTTTTCAACGAGGAGTGAGTGATGAAACTGATGTTCGCATCGGACATTCATGGTTCGTTGCCAGCCACGGAACGCGTACTTGAACGGTTTGCCGCAAGCGGTGCGCAATGGCTGGTGATATTGGGTGATGTTTTAAACCACGGACCGCGTAATGCGCTCCCGGAAGGCTATGCGCCTGCGCAGGTTGCTGAGCGGTTGAATGCGCTGGCAGCGCGGATTATCGCGGTGCGTGGCAATTGTGACAGCGAAGTGGATCAGATGCTTCTGCATTTTCCGATGACCGCGCCGTGGCAGCAAATTCTGACAGAAAACCAGCGACTCTTTTTGACGCACGGGCATCTTTTTGGCCCGCAAAATATGCCGGCGCTCAACGTGGGAGATGTGCTGGTTTATGGGCATACACATTTGCCCGTGGCTGAGCGTCAAGGGGATGTTTACCACTTCAATCCCGGCTCGGTAAGCATCCCGAAAGGGGGCTTTGCGGCAAGTTACGGGATTCTGGATGATAATGTTCTCAGCGTAATGGCACTCAATGATCAAAGTGTTATTGCACAGGTCGAGATTAATCCGTAATTTACCCCACAAACATAAACGCGCCGTAAGAGCGCAAGAAAAAAGAAGGTTTCCTGATGGTGGAACAGCGTCGTTTGGCAAGTACGGAATGGGTGGATATTGTGAATGAAGACAACGAAGTCA
Source organism: Citrobacter braakii (assembly GCF_002075345.1). GTDB lineage: Bacteria > Pseudomonadota > Gammaproteobacteria > Enterobacterales > Enterobacteriaceae > Citrobacter > Citrobacter braakii. The sequence goes on along the minus strand of NZ_NAEW01000002.1, from coordinate 519,097 downwards.
TTGCACAATCCAGCCGGGAACAAATGCGGGCGCAACGCTTACGCCATCGTGCAACGTATATCGTCGTGCATGATGGTATGGGCAAAATTCTGGTTCAGCGTCGTACTGAGACAAAAGATTTTTTGCCCGGCATGCTGGATGCCACCGCTGGCGGTGTTGTGCAGGCTGACGAGCAACTACTGGACTCAGCGCGCCGTGAAGCGGAAGAGGAACTGGGGATTGCGGGCGTGCCGTTTGCCGAGCATGGGCAGTTTTATTTTGAAGACCAGAACTGTCGCGTATGGGGTGGGCTGTTTAGCTGTGTTTCCCACGGACCGTTTGCGCTTCAGGAAGAAGAGGTTAGTGAAGTTTGCTGGCTGACGCCGGAAGAAATTACCGCGCGCTGCGACGAATTTACGCCGGACTCACTGAAAGCCCTGGCGCTGTGGATGACCCGCAACGCTAAGAATGAAGGGGCGAAAGCCGAAAAGCAGGAAGAGGCTGAGTAAAATCTGCTCATCCGGCCTACAGCGTCGAGAAATCGTGTAGGCCGGGCAATCGTTTTTTAATGGTAACCCATTATCTGCGCGCCAATTACCACCACGCTGGACATAATAAACAGCAGTCCCAACAGCGTGGCGCCTACCTTCAGCCAGTTACGAAAATCCACCCGACACACGCCTAACGTTGCCATCAGCGATGCAGACGTAGGATAGATAATATGACTGAATCCGTCGCCAAACTGGAAGGCCAGTACGGTGACCTGACGGTTTACGCCAACCAGATCGCCTAAGGGTGCTAATAACGGCATGGTCAATGCAGCCTGACCAGAGCCGGAAGTAACGAAGAAATTAAACACCGCCTGGAACAGCAGCATAAACCACGCCGCGATGGCGTTATCCAGCCCGCTGATGCCGTTGGCAATGCTGTGCAGCAGCGTGTTCAACACGCTGGCTTCACCCGCCTCTCCATTACCGACCAGCAGTAATATGCCTTTGGCAAAACCGACCAGCAGGGCAGGGGCAATCATCATTCGTGCGCCTTCAGTGAATGAGGAGGCCATGATGTTGACCGTCATGCCGTTGAGACGAAAGACCACGCCGATGATGCCAATTACCAGGCCCATGGTGAAGAACTGACTGGCGATCTCAGGAATAAACCACGCGTTGACGATCACGCCCCAGACAACCCAAATCATTACCGCGGTCAGCACCAGCAGCACCAGCCAGTCGCCCAGCGTGAAGCGTCGTTCCACAACGTCGTCCTGCTGTTCGCGAAAGAAACGGTCGGATTCATGTACCCGGGACAAAAGCGGATTCTTTTTGATGCGCGCCGCATAGGCCAGCGTGAAGGTCAGACCTATCAGGGTCGCAACCACCCACACAATGATACGCAGACCGGAACCAGAGAGCACCGGCACGCCCGCAATCCCCTGCGCGACGACCACGCAGAACGGGTTCATCCATGAGCTGGCGAATCCAATTTGAGTCGCAATATAGGTGACCAGAACGGTGGTGATACTGTCGTAACCTAACCGTACCATTAACGGTGCGATAATAATGGCAAAGGCGACCGCCTCTTCCCCCATGCCAAACACCGCGCCGCCTAATGAGAAGAGAACAAACAGCACCGGGATAAACAGGACTTCGTTTCCTCGCGTATGGCGGATGAGCGCCAGGATGCCGTTATCGATGGTACCGGTACGCATAACGATGCCGAATGCGCCGCCAATCACCAGCATAAACATAATAATGCCGACGGCAGTGCCGAATTTAGAGCCGGAGGTTAACCCTTCAAACGGAAAATTCATCAGGCCCGGGCGCTCATCACCGGTGGTGAAAAACTGCACCCGGTGATACTGCTCTTCGCCCGCGTCGTTGGTCAGAATTCGAAAAGAGTGGGGGTCGACCACCTTACGGGTTTTGGTTTGTCCATCAACCTGATACTGCACTTCCTGACTGTCGAACATCCCGACGGGAACAACCCATGTCGCCAGACTGGTTAAAATGGCAACGAAAAAAATAATCACCAACGTATCGGGCATCGCCCATTTTTTAGCTGGCTGTGTTTCTGTTACTGCTGACATGAAAGACTATCCCTGTTGCAATGCAAAAGAGGATAAGTATGCAAACAGGAGAATAGTTATTCATTGATGCAGCGCATCCTGGCAAATGTTTCAGAATATGCCAACGGGAAAAACAGGTATAAAAAAACCGGAAATATAAGCTATTTCCGGTTTAATAAGCAGAAGTGTTGCCGGATAAGACATCCGGCAGACTTGACAGATTACTGCTGCTGTTGGGAAGACTGGATCGCGGTCAGAGCGATGGTGTAGACGATGTCGTCAACCAGCGCGCCACGAGACAGGTCGTTCACAGGCTTGCGCATACCCTGCAGCATCGGCCCGATGGAGATCAGGTCGGCAGAACGCTGTACCGCTTTGTAGGTGGTGTTACCGGTGTTCAGATCCGGGAAGATGAACACGGTAGCGCGACCTGCAACCGGAGAGTTCGGCGCTTTGGATTTTGCTACGTCAGCCATAACGGCGGCGTCATACTGCAGCGGACCGTCGATCATCAGGTCAGGACGTTTTTCCTGCGCCAGACGCGTGGCTTCACGAACTTTTTCTACGTCGCTACCTGCACCAGAAGTACCGGTGGAGTAGGAGAGCATTGCTACACGCGGTTCGATACCGAAAGCAATGGCGGATTCAGCGGACTGAATCGCGATTTCTGCCAGTTGCTCTGCAGTCGGATCCGGGTTGATCGCGCAGTCGCCGTATACGTAAACCTGATCCGGCAGCAGCATGAAGAACACGGAAGACACCAGGGAACTACCCGGTGCAGTTTTGATCAGCTGCAGCGGTGGACGGATGGTGTTCGCGGTGGTATGAACTGCACCAGAAACCAGACCGTCAACGTCGTCCTGTTCCAGCATCAGGGTACCGAGAACCACGTTGTCTTCCAGCTGTTCGCGGGCAACGGTTTCGGTCATACCTTTGTTTTTACGCAGTTCGACCAGGCGAGCAACGTAGCTTTCGCGAACCACATCTGGATCAACGATTTCTACGCCAGCACCCAGCTCAACGCCCTGAGAGGCCGCAACGCGGGTGATCTCATCCGGGTTGCCCAGCAGTACGCAGGTTGCGATACCGCGTTCAGCACAGATAGCCGCCGCTTTAACGGTACGCGGCTCGTCACCTTCCGGCAGAACAACGCGCTTGCCGGCTTTACGTGCCAGCTCGGTCAGCTGATAACGGAACGCTGGCGGAGACAGACGACGGCTGCGCTCAGAGGTCGCGGTCAGGGATTCAATCCAGTCAGCGTTGATGTAGTTAGCAACGTATTCCTGAACTTTCTCAATACGTTCGTGATCGTCAACCGGAACTTCCAGGTTGAAGCTCTGCAGGCTCAGAGAGGTCTGCCAGGTGTTGGTGTTCACCATGAATACCGGCAGGCCGGTTTCAAATGCACGTTCGCACAGTTTAGTGATACGCGCGTCCATTTCGTAGCCGCCAGTCAGCAGCAGGGCACCGATTTCCACGCCGTTCATGGCTGCCAGGCATGCTGCAACCAGCACGTCAGGACGATCGGCGGAAGTCACCAGCAGAGAACCGGCACGGAAGTGCTCCAGCATGTGCGGAATGCTGCGTGCGCAGAAAGTCACAGACTTCACGCGACGGGTATTGATATCACCTTCGTTAACGATAGTGGCGTTCAGATGACGCGCCATATCGATTGCACGCGTTGCGATCAGATCGAAGCTCCATGGCACCGCGCCCAGAACCGGCAGCGGGCTGGATTCTTGCAGTTTAGCCGGATCAACTTTGATCACTTTCGCTTTGGAAGAGTCGTCGAAAATCTCGGACAGATCCGGGCGAGTACGGCCCTGCTCATCAACCGGTGCGTTCAGTTTGTTAACGATTACGCCGGTGATGTTGGTGTTTTTCGCGCCGCCGAAGCTGCTGCGAGTCAGTTCAATACGCTCGTTCAGCTGTTCCGGGGTATCGGTACCCTGAGACATTACGAAGACGATTTCTGCGTTCAGCGTTTTCGCGATTTCGTAGTTCAGAGACTGCGCGAACTGATGTTTACGGGTTGGGACCAGGCCTTCAACCAGTACAACTTCAGCGTCTTTAGTGTTCGCGTGGTAGTTCGCGATGATCTCTTCCATCAGCACATCTTTCTGATTGCTGGACAACAGAGATTCAACGTGGCTCATCTTCAGCGGCTCAGCGGCTGGCAGAGAAGAGTTAGCACGGACGATGCTGGTAGTCTGGTCTGGCGCATCGCCACCGGCACGCGGTTGAGAGATCGGCTTGAAGACGCTCAGACGAACGCCTTTGCGTTCCATTGCGCGGATCACGCCAAGGCTGACGCTGGTCAGACCGACGCTGGTTCCGGTAGGGATCAGCATAATAATACGGGACACGGTTTATCCTCTTTCGTTACCGTCGATGTAGACGGGTTACAAAACAGCACCGCCAGCTAGGCTGGCGGTGTGAAATCAGGCAGTCAGACGGCTCGCGTCTTGCGCGATAACCAGTTCTTCGTTGGTTGGGATAACCACCGCAGGACGGGTACCTTCTTTGTTGATGAAACCAGATTTGCCGAAACGTGCGGCCAGGTTACGTTCGTGGTCAACTTCAAAGCCCAGAACGCCCAGTTTGCCCAGAGACAGTTCACGAACCATCGCTGCGTTTTCACCAATACCACCGGTGAAGACAACTGCATCCAGACGACCATCCATCAGCGCAGTGTAAGAACCGATGTATTTCGCCAGACGGTGACAGTAAACGTCCATTGCACGTTTAGCGTCTTCTTTAGTCGCGTAGTTATCTTCAACATAACGGCAGTCGCTGGTGACTTCGGTCAGACCCAGCAGGCCGGACTCTTTGGTCAGCATTTTGTTGATCTGGTCAACGCTCATGCCCAGGGTGTCGTGCAGGTGGAAGATGATCGCCGGGTCGATGTCACCGGAACGCGTACCCATCACCAGACCTTCCAGCGGGGTCAGACCCATGGAGGTATCAACACATTTACCGTTACGGATAGCAGAAACAGAACCGCCGTTGCCCAAGTGGCAAGTGATGATGTTGAGCTCATCAACCGGTTTGTTCAGAATTTTTGCCGCTTCCTGAGTTACGAAGAAGTGGCTGGTACCGTGCGCGCCGTAACGACGAACACCGTGTTCTTTGTACAGGCTGTATGGCAGAGCATAGAGGTAAGACTCTTCCGGCATGGTCTGATGGAACGCGGTGTCGAACACAGCCACGTTTTTGTCTTTCAGATTCGGGAAAGATTTCAGCGCTTCTGCGATACCGATCAGGTGTGCAGGGTTATGCAGCGGTGCAAAAGAGGCTGCGTCTTTGATACCCTGAATAACAGAATCGTCGATAACCACAGAGCCGGTGTATTTCTCGCCGCCGTGAACAACACGGTGACCAATCGCAGTCAGCTGAGCAGACAGTTCTGGTTTTTGTGCCAGAATAGTATTAACGATAAAATTCAGCGCTTCACTGTGAGCGGCGCCTGCACCTAAAGCCGCTTCTTGTTTACCGCCGTCCATTTTCCACTTGATACGTGCTTCTGGGAGATGGAAACATTCGGCTAAACCAGAGAGGTATTCTTCACCGTTTACTGCATCGATGATGGCAAATTTCAGTGAGGAGCTACCGCAGTTCAGAACCAGTACTAACTTACTCGACATGGAAGTACCTATTTATGATACGTGGCTAAAAAAACGTCAGGAAGTCATAGAGCGTAGCGCATGATGACACCGACGTTTATGATTAACATCATGCGCCATAGTCTTTTTGGGCACGATGGAATAAATACCTTTGAGTCTATGTCATTTTGCGTATTTTTCAGCCAATGGCATACTATGTGTCAATTTGACGACTCAATGATTTTGGACTAAAGGCCTTACAGGCCGGCACAGGATACCTGAATGTGGGTATTAAAGACAAAATGTTTTGAACGATGTCCTTTGTAGTTGTTGTTTTGCACAAATTTTTTAATTTTTATATGTGAAGTTGAGGTAACCGCCATGTCGACACCGGATAATCGTTCCGTCAATTTTTTTAGCTTGTTTCGCCGGGGGCAGCACTATGCGAAGACGTGGCCAATGGAAAAGCGCCTCGCACCTGTGTTTGTAGAGAACCGCGTGATCCGCATGACGCGTTACGCGATCCGTTTTATGCCGCCTATCGCCGTCTTCACCTTATGCTGGCAAATTGCGTTAGGGGGGCAGTTGGGACCGGCCGTGGCGACTGCGCTGTTTGCGCTCAGCCTGCCGATGCAGGGCATGTGGTGGCTGGGTAAACGTTCTGTAACGCCGCTGCCGCCTTCAATACTCAACTGGTTCTACGAAGTTCGGGGTAAATTGCAAGAAGCCGGGCAGGCGCTCACTCCGGTAGAAGGAAAGCCTGATTATCAGGCGCTGGCTGACACGCTTAAGCGCGCCTTCAAACAACTGGATAAAACTTTCCTTGATGATTTGTAATTGACCCCTGATTACGCATATAAAAGAAGGCACAAGATGCCTTCTTTTTTTTCATCGCAGTAGTAGTGATACAGGAGTCCCAAATGGAAATGACCAACGCTCAACGTCTGATTTTGTCTAATCAGTACAAAATGATGACTATGCTCGATCCCACTAACGCCGAGCGTTATCGTCGTTTGCAGACGATTATTGAACGCGGTTACGGCTTGCAGATGCGCGAGCTGGATCGTGAGTTTGGTGAGCTGACGGAAGAAACCTGTCGTACGATTATCGATATTATGGAGATGTATCACGCATTACATGTGTCCTGGACTAATCTTAAGGACGCGCAGGCAATTGATGAGCGTCGCGTGACCTTCCTTGGCTTTGACGCCGCAACGGAAGCCCGTTACCTCGGGTACGTACGTTTTATGGTTAATGTAGAAGGTCGTTATACCCACTTTGATGCGGGTACGCATGGCTTCAACGCCCAGACCCCGATGTGGGAAAAATATCAGCGTATGCTGAATGTCTGGCACTCTTGCCCGCGCCAGTATCACCTGAGTGCGAATGAAATTAACCAAATCATTAATGCCTGAGGGGGCGAGCGTGCAGTGCAAAGGTTTTCTGTTTGATCTGGATGGAACGCTGGTCGATTCCTTACCCGCAGTAGAACGCGCGTGGTGCAACTGGGCCGATCGTTTTGGCCTCGATCACGCCGAGGTGCTCGGCTTTATTCATGGCAAGCAGGCCATTACCTCCCTGCGACACTTTATGGTGGGCAAATCTGAGGCTGAGATCGCCGCGGAATTCACCCGCCTGGAGCAGATCGAAGCGACGGAAACCGCGGGGATCACAGCGCTGCCGGGAGCGGTTGATTTACTCAACCACCTCAATAAAGCGGGTATTCCATGGGCGATTGTGACCTCCGGATCCATGCCGGTCGCACGAGCGCGTCATCGTGTCGCGGGGCTGCCTGCTCCTGAAGTGTTTGTCACCGCCGAGCGGGTAAAAAGAGGCAAGCCCGAGCCTGACGCCTATCTGTTAGGCGCCCAGCTTCTGGGTCTTGCGCCACAGGAATGCGCGGTGGTGGAAGATGCGCCCGCTGGGGTGCTTTCAGGACTGGCTGCAGGGTGTCATGTGATAGCGGTCAACGCGCCTGTGGACACGCCGCGTCTGGATGAGGTCGATTTTTCGCTGACCAGTCTGGAACATATTTCTGTGACCAAACAGCCTAACGGAAATGTGGTCGTGGTAAGAAATACCTGAACATGATTTAGCCCCAGATTGTTGGGGCTTTTTTATGGCAGAATCGATCCATCCCTCTCATTTAACAAGGATATGTTGTGAACGGTGAATTGATATGGGTTCTCTCATTGCTGGCGATTGCCGTCGTCTTGTTTGTTACTGGCAGAGTGCGTATGGACGCGGTCGCTTTGCTGGTCATCATTGCCTTTGTTCTGAGCGGAACATTGAGCATCACAGAAGCCTTTTCCGGATTCAGCGATCCTAACGTTATTTTGATTGCGGCATTATTCATTATCGGCGACGGCCTGGTGCGTACCGGGGTGGCGACGGTAATGGGTGCCTGGCTGGTGAAGGTGGCTGGCAGCAGTGAAGTCAAAATGCTGGTGTTGCTGATGATTACCGTTGCCGGGCTCGGGGCGTTTATGAGTTCGACCGGCGTGGTCGCCATCTTTATCCCGGTGGTCTTAAGCGTTTCCATGCGCATGGAAATTTCCCCTTCACGCCTGATGATGCCGCTGAGCTTTGCCGGCTTGATAAGCGGCATGATGACGCTGGTGGCGACGCCGCCGAACCTGGTCGTCAACAGTGAACTGTTACGTGAAGGACTTAACGGGTTCAGCTTTTTTAGCGTTACCCCGCTGGGGCTGGTGGTTCTGGTTCTCGGCATAATTTATATGCTGCTGATGCGCTTTATGCTCAAGGGGGAAGATTCCAGGCAGCCGGGAGACGGCTGGAAACGCCGGACCTTTCGCGATCTGATTAAAGAATATCGCCTGACCGGGCGCGCGCGTCGGCTGGCGATTCGTCCCGGTTCTCCTATGATTGGCCAGCGTCTGGATGATCTGAAGTTGCGTGAGCGCTACGGGGCAAACGTGATTGGCGTGGAACGCTGGCGTCGCTTTCGTCGCGTAATAGTCGACGTTAACGGGGTTTCTGAGTTTCGCGCCCGTGACGTATTGCTGATTGATATGTCCGCGGCCGATGTCGACCTGCGTGAATTTTGCAGTGAACAGTTTCTGGAACCAATGGTACTGCGCGGCGAATACTTCTCCGAGCAGGCGCTTGATGTGGGGATGGCCGAGATCTCTCTGATCCCTGAATCGGAATTGATCGGCAAAACGGTACGGGAAATCGCTTTTCGTACCCGCTACGGGCTGAATGTCGTTGGGCTGAAGCGCGATGGTGCGGCTCTGGCTGGAGCGGTGGTGGATGAGCCATTGCTGATGGGCGATATCATATTAGTGGTGGGCAACTGGAAGCTCATCACACTGTTGGGACAAAAAGGGCGTGATTTTGTCGTGCTGAATATGCCCGAGGAAGTCAGTGAAGCTTCTCCGGCGCACAGCCAGGCACCGCATGCGATTTTCTGTCTGGTGCTGATGGTCGCTCTGATGCTCACTGATGAAATTCCCAATACGGTGGCTGCGATCATCGCCTGTCTACTGATGGGGAAATTTCGCTGTATTGATGCCGAAAGTGCCTATAAAGCGATTCACTGGCCAAGCATTATTTTGATTGTCGGGATGATGCCCTTCGCGCTGGCTTTACAAAAAACCGGCGGTGTCGACTTGGTGGTGAAAGGGCTGATGGATGTCGGTGGCGGGTATGGCCCGTATGTGATGTTGGGCTGCCTGTTCGTGCTGTGTGCGACTATCGGGCTATTTATCTCCAACACCGCGACGGCGGTGCTGATGGCGCCAATCGCGCTGGCGGCTGCAAAGTCGATGGGCGTTTCACCGTATCCTTTTGCGATGGGGATTGCGATGGCAGCATCCGCAGCCTTTATGACACCTGTCTCTTCCCCGGTAAACACTCTGGTGCTCGGACCTGGCAACTACAGCTTTAGCGATTTCGTGAAGATTGGCGTACCGTTTACCATCATTGTGATGGCGGTGTGCGTGGTGATGATCCCGATGCTGTTTCCGTTTTGATTTTGTTGGCGGATGGCGACGGAGATATCTTCGCCGCCACCGGGTCATGCGTTTATAGCGGAGAATCCTGGCTGATTTCATCTAATGAGAGGTGAAAACTCGGGACAAACACGTCCATAAAGTAGTCCATCTCTTCGCTGCGTCGCGACTCCAGCGTTTTTTCCAGACGCGTCTTGGCAAGCAGAAATTCGTTATTACCGGCAGAGAGTTCCTCCAGACACTTCAGATACGCGCACAGGGCATCGGCCTGTTTAACAATCGATCTCTCTTCTTCACTTAAGGCATGTTCATCAATGAGCGGCGCAAAAATATCGCGCAGTTCATCAGGTACCATATCGACCAGTTTTTGCTGGGCAATTTTCTCTATCGCTTTATATTCCTGCGCAATCTGCGAGTTGAAATATTTCACCGGGGTAGGGAGATCACCGGTCAGCACTTCTGACGCATCGTGATACATCGCCAACAGAGCAATACGCTCAGCATTAACCTGACCACCAAATTTGCGGTTTTTGATCGCGGCCAGCGCATGGGCAACCATGGCAACTTGCAGACTGTGTTCAGACACGTTTTCGGTGCGCACGTTGCGCATCAGCGGCCAGCGATTAATGAGCTTCAGACGGGAGAGGTGGGCAAAAAAATGGCTCTGCTTCATAACGACCCTTATATGATGGCAACCTAAGAGTCATTTTGCGCAGAGAAGGCTGTCAGATGCAAATACTCGTCATTCATCCGACAGCCTTTGTTTAATTACAGCTGGTGATACCCTGACAGGAAACGCTCAAATTTACTCAGCGACATTTCAATATCGTCAATACGCGGCAGCGTGACGATGCGGAAATGATCCGGCCACGGCCAGTTGAACGCTGTTCCCTGAACCAGCAGTACTTTTTCCTGCAGCAGGAAGTCGAGTACCATCTTCTGGTCGTCATGAATGTTGAAGCGTTTAGCATCAATTTTCGGGAACATATACAGCGCGCCGCGCGGTTTTACGCAGGAGACACCAGGAATGTCATTGAGCAGTTCCCAGGCGCGGTTGCGTTGTTCATACAGACGCCCACCAGGCATGATAAATTCGCTGATGCTCTGGTATCCGCCCAGCGCGGTCTGAATGGCATGTTGCGCCGGAACGTTGGCACACAGACGCATAGAGGCCAGCATCTCAAGACCTTCAATATACCCTTTAGCATGTTTCTTCGGCCCGTTCAGCACCATCCAGCCTTGACGGAAACCGGCAACGCGATAGGTTTTTGACAGGCCATTGAAGGTGATGGTCAGCAGATCCGGCGCCATTGCAGCGATGGAGTGGTGTTCAGCGTCGTCGTAGAGAATTTTGTCGTAAATCTCATCCGCAAAGATGATGAGGTTGTTCTGGCGAGCAATCTCAACAATCTCCATCAGCAGCTCTTTAGAGTAAACAGCGCCGGTTGGGTTGTTTGGGTTGATGATGACGATTCCACGCGTACGCGGCGTGATTTTGGCGCGGATATCATCCAGGTCCGGGAACCAGTCTGATGATTCGTCACACAGGTAGTGCACGGCATTACCGCCGGAGAGCGATACCGCCGCCGTCCACAGCGGATAATCAGGAGCAGGAACCAGCATTTCGTCCCCACTGTTCAGCAATGCCTGCATAGCCTGCACAATTAATTCAGAAACGCCGTTGCCGATATAAATATCTTCCACGGTTACGTCGCGCATACCACGGGCCTGGTAATGCTGCATAATCGCTTTACGGGCGGAATAAAGGCCTTTGGAGTCGCAATATCCTTGCGCTGTTGGCAAATTGCGGATCACATCCACCAGTATTTCATCTGGCGCTTCAAACCCGAATGGCGCCGGGTTGCCGATGTTCAGTTTCAGAACCTTATTGCCTTCTTCTTCCAGGCGCTTTGCTTCCTTCAGAACCGGGCCGCGAATGTCATAACAGACGTTTTCTAATTTGCTGGATTTTTCAATGGGGGACATGAACGTTGACCTTTTTAGCTGTGAATGCCACTCCCTGCCATGGAAGTCAGCCCAGCACAATGTACTCCCACGGCGGTGAGTTTTGAAGGGTCTTTAGTAGAAGATTTTGAAAAGCTATGAAGTGATAATTAACTGTTAACAACTAAATAATGTAAATATTATGAGATAATAATCTATCTGGATGTGTTTTGTTGGTAGTATGTTTTGTTTTATTGGTTTGGTTGTGGTGAATTGTTTGGTCAAAAAAAGTTAAGCCTGTAAAGCGAAATGTCACGGGTGTCTAAGCTGGATGAGGTAATTCGAAAATACTGAGGTTTTAACTGCGGGACCTGTTATCGGCCTGATCCGTACGTGATACGGTGTGAATTCATTGTTAAGCAGAATTAATGAATTGAAGAATTCTTAATTAATTATTATTTAATATTTAAACGACATTAAATTGAATGGGCCAATAATAGCAAAACCGCTGCTCTGACATAACACCTGGTAGCCTGGAATTATTCACGATAACACTTATAAATATAGTGGTTTTAGGTTAAGATAAGTCTCATGAAATGGTAAGTAGTCTGAATTTTAAGATAATTCAAATGTTTGTTGGTTGTTCCTAACACACTGAAAAGTTAGTTTTTAATGTGTAAATTATTGTTCGTTAACTTTTTTTTAAATTTACAAAATTTACATGTTTTCCCTAAGTCAGAATCATCCAGCAGCTAAAAATTCGGCTCTTTCTCGTTGCTATATTCCGATGAATGTCACGGGAATTAAAATAGCCAGGAAAGAGAATTGTTTCGTTTGTTAAACCAAATACATCCTTATTTTCACTTGGTTACACTAAGCGAAACTGCGAGGGAGGCACATTACAAATGGAGTTGTTTGATTCCAAATGCACAGCATTAACCCGGTATGACCCGCGAGTAAGTGAAAAACTATGATAAATGCAAATCGTCCGATAATTAACCTCGACCTCGATCTGCTGAGAACCTTCGTTGCTGTTGCCGACCTGAATACCTTTGCGGCTGCGGCAGCTGCGGTATGTCGAACTCAGTCTGCGGTGAGTCAGCAAATGCAGCGTCTTGAGCAACTCGTGGGGAAAGAGTTGTTCGCGCGCCATGGACGCAACAAACTACTGACCGAACATGGTATACAACTGTTGGGTTACGCCAGAAAAATACTGCGCTTTAATGATGAGGCATGCTCATCATTAATGTTTAATAATCTTCAGGGAGTGTTAACTATCGGTGCTTCTGATGAATCAGCCGATACCATACTGCCTTTCCTGCTCAACCGAATAAGTTCGGTTTATCCGAAGCTTGCGCTGGATGTGAGGGTCAAGCGTAACGCCTACATGGTGGATATGCTGAAGTCGCAAGAAGTGGACTTGGTTGTGACTACCAACCGTCCTGGCGATTTTGAATGTCTGAATCTGCGTACCTCGCCAACGCATTGGTACTGTGCTGCCGAATATATTCTGCAAAAAGGTGAGCCGGTACCGTTGGTTCTGCTGGACGATCCGAGCCCGTTTCGCGATATCGTGCTGGCGACATTAAACGCTGCTCAGATCCCGTGGCGTCTGGCTTATGTTGCTTCAACCTTACCTGCGGTTCGCGCGGCGGTAAAAGCAGGGCTCGGCGTCACTGCACGGCCTGTTGAAATGATGAGTCCGGATTTACGCGTACTGGGCGCCGCCGACGGATTACCGCCATTGCCTGATACTGAGTATTTGTTGTGCTGCGATCCGTCCACGCAAAATGAGTTGGCAGAAGTTATCTTTAAGTCGATGCAAACGTATCAAAATCCTTGGCAATACAATCAGTTTACCCCGGAAGGGGGAGATGACTCGCTGATTGTTGAAGGCGACTTTGAGTAATCCGTCACAAAAAATCGTTTTAAAATGTTAGTGTAAAAAAGAGCCTCTGGTGATGAAAAAACATCCAGCGGCTCTTTTTTTATGTAAATATTGCCGCTTTATGTCATTTGCTATACTAAAACTTAACAAAATCAGAAGGTAAAAAAACGGCCTGACACTTGGCTGAAAAATAAGCAGCAGCGTTACTAATTGTTTCCATGTTAAAAAACTAGAGAAATTGTTGCTGTTTTTTATGGTGAATTAACAAAAGCGTGTCACAGATCAAGAAAATACTCCCATTTAGGGGGAGGCATCTGGGTGAATTCCTGTCAAAATAGGTGAGTATTATCTTTTTTACTTCACTACGGACACGATTCAACAACATTAAAAATGACCGATGATGCGATCGAAATTGGTCTAAATAGCACTTTATGTTAATGAAGTTGGAGCGGTGTAAAATAATGTGAGGAAACTTTTGTTAAAGTTGACAAAAGGTTATAGAAAGGAGTAAAAAACCCCATCAATTAGCTGTATAAAATGGTTTTTCACAGTGATTGTAAGGTTTTTTTTATTCCTCCCCATGAATCGATGTGGCGTTCATCTGCCGAAAAGAGCAGAGAATTTGGCGCTACTTTTGATGAGTAAGCAATGAGTATGTCAACATCCACTGAAATCATCGCTCATCACTGGGCATTCGCTATCTTTCTTATTGTTGCCATTGGCCTGTGCTGCCTGATGCTCGTCGGCGGCTGGTTTTTAGGTGGTCGCGCGCGCGCGAGATCTAAAAACGTGCCGTTTGAATCAGGTATCGACTCGGTCGGCACCGCCCGCTTGCGCCTGTCTGCCAAGTTTTATCTGGTAGCCATGTTCTTCGTTATCTTCGACGTTGAAGCGCTGTATCTGTTCGCATGGTCAACTTCTATCCGTGAAAGCGGCTGGATTGGCTTTGTGGAAGCTGCAATTTTTATTTTTGTGTTACTGGCAGGTCTGGTTTATCTGGTGCGTATTGGCGCGCTGGACTGGACGCCCGCGCGTTCACGCCGCGAGCGTATGAACCCGGAAACGAACAGTATCGCTAATCGTCAACGCTAACCGCGAGGCATTAAGATGGATTATACGCTCACCCGCATAGATCCTAACGGTGAGAACGACCGTTACCCCCTGCAAAAACAGGAGATCGTAACCGACCCCCTGGAGCAAGAAGTTAACAAAAACGTGTTCATGGGCAAGCTGCATGACATGGTTAACTGGGGCCGTAAAAACTCAATTTGGCCATATAACTTTGGCCTTTCCTGCTGCTACGTTGAGATGGTGACCTCGTTTACCGCTGTGCACGATGTGGCCCGTTTTGGTGCGGAAGTACTGCGTGCATCGCCGCGTCAGGCTGACCTGATGGTCGTCGCCGGAACCTGCTTTACCAAAATGGCGCCGGTTATTCAGCGCCTCTACGATCAGATGCTGGAACCGAAATGGGTTATTTCCATGGGCGCATGCGCCAACTCCGGCGGTATGTACGACATCTATTCTGTGGTGCAGGGCGTTGATAAATTTATTCCGGTCGATGTGTACATCCCGGGATGCCCGCCGCGTCCGGAAGCGTATATGCAGGCTCTGATGCTGCTGCAAGATTCCATTGGCAAAGAACGCCGTCCGCTCTCCTGGGTGGTTGGCGATCAGGGCGTTTATCGCGCCAATATGCAGTCAGAACGCGAGCGTAAACGCGGCGAACGTATTGCTGTAACGAATCTTCGTACACCAGACGAGATTTAATTTGCGCCTGTCGGCAGCAGCACTTCCTTCGCTTATCACTACATAAATAGCGCGAAGCACTGCCGACTACCACGGACCATTTGCAATGGTGAACAATATGACCGACTTAACCGCGCAAGACGCTGTATGGCAAACACGGGATCACCTTGATGACCCGGTCATTGGCGAACTGCGCAACCGTTTTGGGCCGGATGCCTTTACCGTTCAGGCGACTCGCACCGGGGTACCTGTTGTTTGGGTCAAGCGTGAACAATTACTGGAAGTTGGCGATTTCTTAAAGAGACTGCCGAAACCTTACGTCATGCTGTTTGACTTACACGGCATGGACGAACGTCTGCGTACGCACCGCGAAGGGTTACCTGCCGCGGATTTTTCCGTTTTCTATCACCTGATCTCCATTGAACGCAATCGCGATATCATGCTCAAGGTGGCATTGTCTGAAAACGACCTGCGCGTACCGACGTTCACCAAACTGTTCCCGAACGCCAACTGGTATGAGCGTGAAACCTGGGAAATGTTTGGCATCGACATCGAAGGTCACCCGCACCTGACGCGTCTGCTGATGCCGCATACCTGGGAAGGTCATCCGCTGCGTAAAGACTACCCGGCGCGTGCGACCGAATTCGATCCGTTTGAGCTGACCAAAGCCAAACAGGATCTGGAAATGGAATCACTGACCTTCAAACCAGAAGAATGGGGCATGAAGCGTAGTTCCGAAAACGAGGACTTCATGTTCCTCAACCTCGGTCCTAACCACCCGTCTTCTCACGGTGCCTTCCGTATTGTGCTGCAACTTGATGGCGAAGAAATCGTCGACTGCGTGCCTGACATCGGCTACCACCACCGTGGCGCTGAAAAGATGGGTGAACGTCAGTCCTGGCACAGCTACATTCCGTACACCGACCGTATCGAGTACCTCGGCGGCTGCGTTAACGAAATGCCTTACGTACTGGCCGTTGAGAAACTGGCTGGCATCACCACGCCGGATCGCGTCAACGTGATTCGCGTTATGTTGTCTGAACTGTTCCGTATCAACAGCCATCTGCTGTACATCTCCACGTTCATCCAGGACGTCGGCGCGATGACGCCGGTCTTCTTCGCCTTTACCGACCGTCAGAAAATCTATGACGTAGTGGAAGCGATCACCGGTTTCCGTATGCACCCGGCCTGGTTCCGTATCGGCGGTGTGGCACACGATCTGCCGCGCGGTTGGGACAAACTGCTGCGTGACTTCCTCGACTGGATGCCAAAACGTCTGGATTCCTACGAGAAAGCCGCACTGCGTAACACCATCCTGAAAGGCCGTTCGCAAGGCGTTGCCGCTTACGGTAAGAAAGAAGCGCTGGACTGGGGTTGTACCGGTGCTGCGCTGCGTGCGACCGGTATTGATTTTGACGTGCGTAAAGCGCGTCCATACTCCGGCTACGAAAACTTTGACTTTGAAGTCCCGGTTGGCGGCGGCGTGTCCGACTGCTATACCCGCGTGATGCTGAAAGTTGAAGAGCTGCGCCAGAGTCTGCGCATCCTTGAGCAGTGCCTCAACAACATGCCGGAAGGCCCGTTCAAAGCGGATCACCCGCTGACTACGCCGCCGCCGAAAGAGCGCACGTTGCAACATATCGAAACCCTGATCACCCACTTCCTGCAAGTTTCGTGGGGACCGGTTATGCCGGCAAACGAGTCCTTCCAGATGGTGGAAGCGACCAAGGGTATTAACAGTTACTACCTGACCAGCGATGGCAGCACCATGAGTTACCGTACCCGTATCCGTACCCCGAGCTATGCGCACCTGCAGCAGATCCCGGTAGCGGTACGTGGCAGCCTGGTGTCCGACCTTATCGTCCACTTGGGTAGTATCGATTTTGTTATGTCAGATGTGGACCGCTAATTATGCACGAGAATCAACAACCACAAACCGAGGCTTTTGAGCTGAGTGCGGCTGAGCGTGAAGCGATTGAGCACGAGAAGCACCACTACGAAGACCCGCGTGCGGCGTCCATTGAAGCGCTGAAAATCGTTCAGAAACAGCGTGGCTGGGTGCCGGATGGGGCGATCTATGCGATCGCTGATGTGCTGGGGATCCCGGCAAGCGACGTAGAAGGTGTTGCCACGTTCTATAGCCAGATCTTCCGCCAGCCGGTAGGTCGCCACGTGATCCGCTATTGCGACAGCGTGGTGTGCCATATCAACGGCTATCAGGGGATCCAGGCTGCGCTTGAGAAAAAACTCAACATCAAGCCGGGGCAGACGACCTTTGACGGTCGTTTTACGCTGCTCCCGACCTGTTGCCTGGGGAACTGCGATAAAGGGCCGAACATGATGATCGATGAGGATACTCATGCTCACCTGACCCCGGAAGGCATTCCCGAACTGCTGGAGCGGTATAAATGAAAGACATTATCCGTACTCCCGAAACGCATCCGCTGACCTGGCGTCTGCGTGATGACAAACAGCCGGTCTGGCTGGACGAATACCGTAGCAAGAACGGCTACGAAGGTGCACGTAAGGCCCTGACCGGGCTGTCACCGGACGAAATCGTTAATCAGGTAAAAGACGCTGGCCTGAAAGGGCGCGGCGGTGCGGGCTTTTCCACCGGTCTGAAGTGGAGCCTGATGCCGAAAGACGAATCCATGAACATCCGTTACCTGCTGTGTAACGCCGATGAAATGGAGCCGGGTACCTATAAAGACCGTCTGCTGATGGAACAACTGCCGCACCTGCTGGTGGAAGGCATGCTGATCTCCGCGTTTGCGCTGAAAGCGTACCGTGGTTACATCTTCCTGCGTGGTGAATATATCGAAGCGGCTGTGCATCTGCGTCGCGCGATTGCCGAAGCAACCGAAGCCGGCTTGCTTGGCAAAAACATCATGGGCACCGGTTTCGACTTCGAACTGTTTGTCCACACCGGGGCAGGGCGCTATATCTGCGGTGAAGAGACGGCGCTGATCAACTCCCTTGAAGGTCGTCGTGCTAACCCACGCTCTAAGCCGCCGTTCCCGGCAAGCTCTGGCGCTTGGGGTAAGCCGACCTGCGTTAACAACGTCGAAACCCTGTGTAACGTACCAGCTATCCTCGCGAACGGCGTGGAGTGGTACCAGAACATTTCGCAGAGCAAAGACGCTGGCACCAAGCTGATGGGCTTCTCAGGTCGCGTGAAGAACCCTGGCCTGTGGGAACTGCCTTTCGGTACTACCGCGCGCGAGATCCTCGAAGATTACGCGGGCGGCATGCGTGATGGCCTGAAATTCAAAGCCTGGCAGCCGGGCGGCGCGGGTACTGACTTCCTGACTGAAGCGCACCTCGATCTGCCGATGGAATTCGAAAGCATTGGTAAAGCCGGTAGCCGTTTGGGCACCGCGCTGGCAATGGCCGTCGATCACGAGATTGGCATGGTTCCTCTGGTGCGTAACCTCGAAGAGTTCTTTGCCCGCGAGTCCTGCGGCTGGTGTACGCCGTGCCGTGACGGTCTGCCGTGGAGTGTGAAAATTCTGCGCGCGCTGGAGCGTGGCGAAGGCCAGCCTGGGGATATCGAGACGCTTGAGCAACTGTGTCGTTTCCTCGGCCCGGGTAAAACCTTCTGTGCACACGCACCGGGTGCGGTGGAGCCGCTGCAGAGCGCCATTAAATATTTCCGCGAAGAATTCGAAGCTGGCATCAAGCAGTCCTTCAGCAATACCCATCAGATTGGTGGTATTCAGCCGAACCTGCTGAAAGAGCGCTGGTAATAGCAGGGTAACCCTGAATCGCGATCAGAAATTCGATTAACGCTCGGTTTTAGACCGAGCCAACTGGAAGCATGCTGACTATGGCTACGATTCATGTAGACGGCAAAGAATATGAGGTCAACGGAGCGGACAACCTGCTGGAAGCTTGTCTGTCTCTCGGCCTTGATATTCCGTACTTTTGCTGGCACCCGGCGCTGGGAAGCGTCGGTGCTTGCCGCCAGTGTGCGGTGAAGCAATATCAAAACGCGGAAGACACGCGTGGTCGCCTGGTGATGTCTTGTATGACACCGGCCACCGAAGGCACCTTTATTTCAATTGATGACGAAGAAGCGAAGCAGTTTCGCGAAAGCGTAGTGGAGTGGTTGATGACTAACCACCCGCACGACTGTCCGGTCTGTGAAGAGGGCGGTAACTGCCACCTTCAGGATATGACCGTCATGACCGGTCATAGCTTCCGTCGCTACCGCTTCACGAAGCGTACTCACCGCAACCAGGACCTGGGGCCGTTCATCTCTCACGAAATGAACCGCTGCATCGCCTGCTATCGCTGCGTACGTTACTACAAAGATTACGCCGATGGCGCGGATCTGGGCGTCTATGGCGCGCATGACAACGTCTACTTTGGTCGTCCGGAAGACGGTACGCTCGAAAGCGAATTCTCCGGTAACCTGGTGGAAATTTGCCCGACCGGCGTCTTCACCGATAAAACGCACTCCGAGCGTTATAACCGTAAATGGGACATGCAGTTTGCGCCGAGCATCTGCCAGCAGTGTTCTATCGGTTGTAACATCAGCCCGGGCGAGCGCTACGGTGAACTGCGTCGTATCGAAAACCGCTACAACGGTACCGTTAACCACTACTTCCTCTGCGACCGTGGTCGTTTTGGCTATGGTTACGTGAACCTGAAAGACCGTCCGCGTCAGCCGGTACAGCGTCGTGGCGATGACCTGATCACGCTGAACGCCGAACAGGCGATGCAGGGCGCGGCAGATATTCTGCGTCAGTCGAAGAAAGTGATTGGTATCGGCTCCCCGCGTGCCAGCGTTGAAAGTAACTTCGCGCTGCGTGAACTGGTCGGTGCGGATAACTTCTATACCGGTATTGCCCAGGGCGAGCAGGAACGTCTGCAACTGGCTCTGAGCGTGTTGCGTGACGGCGGTATTCATACCCCGGCACTGCGCGAAATCGAGTCATACGATGCGGTTCTGGTCCTGGGCGAAGATGTCACCCAAACCGGCGCGCGCGTTGCGCTGGCAGTGCGTCAGGCGGTGAAAGGTAAAGCGCGTGAAATGGCGGCGGCGCAGAAAGTGGCCGACTGGCAGATTGCGGCAATCCTCAACATCGGCCAGCGCGCCAAGCATCCGCTGTTCGTTACCAACGTCGATAACACCCGTCTGGATGATATCGCGGCATGGACCTACCGTGCGCCGGTTGAAGATCAGGCGCGTTTAGGTTTCGCTATCGCCCATGCACTGGATAACAACGCACCGGCGGTTGACGGTATCGACCGTGACCTGCAAAACAAAATTGACGTCATCGTTCAGGCTCTTGCCGGGGCGAAGAAACCACTGATTATTTCCGGTACCAACGCCGGTAGCGCCGACGTGATTCAGGCTGCTGCCAACGTGGCGAAGGCGCTGAAAGGCCGTGGCGCAGACGTCGGGATCACCATGATTGCTCGCTCTGTCAACAGTATGGGGCTGGGTATGATTGGCGGTGGTTCCCTCGACGACGCGCTGACCGAACTGGAAACAGGTCGTGCTGACGCCGTTGTGGTGTTGGAAAATGACCTGCATCGCCATGCTTCAGCAATGCGTGTGAACGCCGCGCTGGCGAAAGCGCCGCTGGTACTGGTCGTTGACCATCAGCGCACGGCTATTATGGAAAATGCCCATCTGGTGCTTTCCGCCGCTAGCTTCGCCGAAAGCGATGGTACGGTAATTAACAACGAAGGGCGCGCCCAGCGTTTCTTCCAGGTCTATGACCCATCCTACTACGACAGCAACACCGTAATGCTGGAAAGCTGGCGCTGGCTGCACTCGCTGCACAGTACCGTGCAGAGTCGTGAAGTGGACTGGACGCAGCTCGACCATGTTATCGACGCGGTCGTTGAGAAGTTACCGCAGTTGGCGGGTATTAAAGATGCCGCGCCGGATGCAAGCTTCCGTATCCGTGGACAGAAACTGGCACGTGAACCGCACCGCTACAGTGGTCGTACCGCAATGCGCGCCAACATCAGCGTCCACGAACCGCGCCAGCCGCAGGACAAAGACACCATGTTCGCTTTCTCTATGGAAGGGAACAACCAGCCGTCTGCGCCGCGTTCACAAATTCCGTTTGCCTGGGCTCCGGGCTGGAACTCCCCACAGGCGTGGAACAAGTTCCAGGATGAAGTGGGCGGTAAACTGCGTCATGGCGATCCGGGCGTGCGTCTGATCGAAGCTTCTGCAGATGGTCTGGATTACTTCACAACCGTTCCGGCGAGCTTCCAGGCTCAGGATGGTCAGTGGCGTGTCGCGCCTTACTATCATCTGTTTGGTAGTGACGAAATGTCCCAGCGTGCGCCTGTCTTCCAGACCCGTATGCCGCAGCCGTACATCAAACTCAACCCGGCTGATGCCGCGAAGTTGGGTGTTAATGCCGGTACGCGCGTATCTTTTAGCTACGATGGCAACACGGTTACGCTGCCGGTTGAAATCGCTGAAGGATTAACGGCAGGGCAGGTTGGTTTGCCAATGGGTATGCCTGGCATCGCGCCGGTTCTGGCTGGTGCACGTCTTGAGGATCTGCAGGAGGCACAACAATGAGTTGGATTACACCCGATCTGATTGAGATCCTGCTGAGCGTTCTCAAAGCGGTCGTGATTCTGCTGGTGGTGGTCACCTGCGGGGCATTCATGAGCTTTGGCGAACGTCGTCTGCTCGGTCTGTTCCAGAACCGTTACGGACCGAACCGTGTTGGCTGGGGCGGTTCGCTCCAGCTGGTTGCGGACATGATCAAGATGTTCTTTAAAGAAGACTGGATCCCGAAATTCTCGGATCGCGTCATCTTTACCCTGGCACCGATGATCGCCTTCACCTCGCTGCTGCTGGCTTTCGCCATCGTGCCGGTGAGTCCGAACTGGGTGGTTGCTGACCTGAACATCGGGATCCTGTTCTTCCTGATGATGGCAGGCCTCGCGGTATACGCGGTGCTGTTCGCAGGCTGGTCCAGTAACAACAAATACTCGCTGCTCGGTGCGATGCGCGCGTCTGCGCAGACGCTGAGCTACGAAGTATTCCTCGGACTTTCCCTGATGGGCGTGGTGGCGCAGGCCGGTTCATTTAACATGACCGACATCGTCAACAACCAGGCTGATATCTGGAACGTTATTCCGCAGTTCTTTGGTTTTGTCACCTTTGCCATCGCGGGCGTGGCGGTGTGTCACCGTCACCCGTTTGACCAGCCAGAAGCCGAGCAGGAACTGGCCGACGGTTACCACATTGAATACTCCGGTATGAAATTCGGTCTGTTCTTCGTGGGTGAGTACATCGGCATCGTCACCATTTCTGCACTGATGGTTACCCTGTTCTTCGGTGGCTGGCATGGTCCGTTCTTACCGCCATTCGTCTGGTTCGCGCTGAAAACCGCGTTCTTCATGATGATGTTCATTTTGATTCGTGCGTCGTTACCGCGTCCTCGTTATGACCAGGTAATGTCCTTCGGCTGGAAAGTCTGTCTGCCGCTGACGCTCGTCAACTTGCTGGTAACGGCGGCTGTCATTCTCTGGCAGGCGCAATAAGGGACACAAAGACCATGACCTTAAAAGAATTGTTAGTAGGTTTCGGCACCCAGGTACGCAGTATCTGGATGATCGGCCTGCATGCGTTCGCGAAACGCGAAACGCAGATGTATCCGGAAGAGCCAGTCTATCTACCGCCCCGTTTTCGTGGTCGTATCGTTCTGACCCGTGACCCGGACGGCGAAGAACGCTGCGTTGCCTGTAACCTGTGTGCAGTAGCGTGTCCGGTAGGCTGTATCTCTTTGCAAAAAGCAGAGACCAAAGATGGCCGCTGGTATCCGGAGTTTTTCCGCATTAACTTCTCACGCTGCATTTTCTGCGGCCTGTGCGAAGAAGCCTGTCCGACAACGGCTATTCAGCTGACTCCAGATTTCGAGCTGGGTGAGTACAAGCGCCAGGACCTGGTTTACGAGAAAGAGGATCTGCTGATCTCCGGTCCGGGTAAATACCCGGAATATAACTTCTACCGGATGGCAGGTATGGCAATCGACGGCAAAGATAAGGGCGAAGCAGAGAACGAAGCCAAGCCTATCGACGTCAAGAGCCTGTTACCGTAAGGAGAGGGGCAATGGAGTTCGCTTTTTATATCTGTGGCCTGATAGCCATTCTCGCAACCTTGCGGGTGATCACCCACACCAATCCGGTACACGCACTGCTGTACCTGATTATTTCGCTGCTGGCGATTTCAGGGGTGTTCTTCTCGTTAGGTGCTTACTTCGCGGGGGCGCTGGAAATAATCGTCTACGCGGGCGCCATCATGGTGTTGTTCGTGTTCGTGGTCATGATGCTCAACCTCGGTGGTTCTGAAATTGAACAGGAACGCCAGTGGCTGAAACCGCAGGTGTGGATTGGACCGGCGATTCTGTCGGCCATCATGCTGGCGGTTATTGTTTATGCCATTCTGGGTGTTAACGATCAGGGCATCGACGGGACGCCGATTAGCGCGAAAGCTGTCGGTATTTCCCTGTTCGGACCGTATGTACTGGCGGTCGAGCTGGCTTCGATGCTGCTGCTGGCAGGTCTGGTTGTGGCCTTCCACGTAGGGCGCGAAGAGCGTTCTGGTGAAGTGCTGAGCAATCGCACCGATGACCGCGCGAAAAGAAAAACGGAGGAGCACGCATGATCCCCTTACAACATGGACTGATCCTCGCGGCTGTCTTATTCGTACTGGGCCTAACCGGTCTGGTTATCCGCCGCAATCTGCTGTTTATGCTGATCGGGCTGGAAATCATGATTAACGCCTCCGCGCTGGCCTTCGTGGTCGCCGGAAGCTACTGGGGCCAGACCGATGGTCAGGTGATGTATATTCTCGCCATCAGCCTTGCGGCTGCTGAAGCGAGCATTGGACTTGCGCTGTTGCTGCAACTTCATCGCCGTCGCCAGAACCTGAACATCGATTCAGTAAGTGAGATGCGTGGATGAACATGCTTGCCTTAACCATTATTCTGCCATTTATTGGCTTTGTATTACTGGCGTTCTCTCGCGGTCGTTGGTCAGAAAATCTGTCCGCGACCGTGGGCGTCGGGTCGATTGGCCTGGCGGCGCTGGTGACCGCGTTTGTTGGCGTTGACTTCTTTGCTAATGGTCAACAGGCCTACAGCCAGCCGCTGTGGACGTGGATGTCTGTCGGTGACTTCAATATCGGTTTTAACCTGGTGCTGGACGGCCTGTCGCTGACCATGCTCAGTGTGGTGACCGGTGTGGGTTTCCTGATCCACATGTTCGCCTCCTGGTATATGCGCGGTGAAGAGGGATACTCCCGTTTCTTCGCCTACACCAACCTGTTTATCGCCAGCATGGTGGTTCTGGTACTGGCGGATAACCTGCTGCTGATGTACCTCGGCTGGGAAGGCGTGGGCCTGTGCTCCTATCTGCTGATCGGTTTCTATTACACCGATCCGAAGAATGGCGCTGCGGCAATGAAAGCCTTCGTGGTGACCCGTGTGGGTGACGTGTTCCTCGCCTTCGCATTGTTTATCCTTTACAACGAGCTGGGCACGCTGAACTTCCGCGAAATGGTGGAACTGGCACCTGCTCACTTTGCAGATGGTAACAACATGCTGATGTGGGCAACCCTGATGCTGCTGGGCGGTGCGGTGGGTAAATCCGCGCAGTTGCCGTTGCAGACATGGCTTGCTGACGCGATGGCAGGTCCGACGCCTGTCTCCGCGCTGATCCACGCCGCGACGATGGTTACCGCCGGTGTCTACCTGATTGCACGTACTCACGGCTTGTTCCTGATGACGCCGGAAATCCTGCATCTGGTGGGGATTATCGGGGCTATCACTCTGGTACTGGCTGGTTTCGCCGCGCTGGTACAGACCGACATTAAACGCGTTCTCGCGTACTCCACCATGAGCCAGATTGGTTATATGTTCCTGGCTCTCGGGGTTCAGGCGTGGGACGCGGCGATTTTCCACCTGATGACGCACGCCTTCTTTAAAGCGCTGCTGTTCCTGGCATCCGGCTCGGTTATCCTGGCCTGTCACCACGAACAGAACATCTTCAAGATGGGCGGTCTGCGTAAGTCTATTCCGCTGGTGTATCTCTGCTTCCTGATCGGTGGCGCGGCGCTGTCGGCTCTGCCGCTGATTACCGCAGGCTTCTTCAGTAAGGATGAGATTCTGGCCGGTGCGATGGCGAACGGTCATATTAATCTGATGGTTGCAGGTCTGGTCGGTGCGTTCATGACCTCTCTGTACACCTTCCGTATGATTTTCATCGTGTTCCACGGTAAAGAGCAAATTCACGCTCACGCAGGGAAGGGGATTACACATCATCTGCCGCTGATTGTGCTGATGATCCTGTCCACCTTCGTTGGCGCACTGATTGTGCCACCGCTGCAGGGTGTACTGCCTGCGACGACCGAGCTTGAGCATGGTCGCGTGATGACCCTGGAAATTACCTCCGGTATCGTCGCGATTGCAGGCATTCTGATCGCTGCATGGCTGTGGCTGGGTAAACGTACTCTGGTGACGTCGATTGCCAACAGTGCGCCAGGCCGTCTGCTGGGTACCTGGTGGTATAACGCCTGGGGCTTCGACTGGCTGTACGACAAAGTGTTCGTCAAGCCGTTCCTGGGCGTTGCATGGCTGCTGAAACGCGATCCGCTGAACGCAATGATGAACATTCCGGCGATCCTTTCCCGCTTTGCAGGTAAAGGCCTGTTGTTAAGCGAGAACGGCTATCTGCGTTGGTATGTAGCATCAATGAGCATCGGTGCCGTCGTTGTGCTGGCTCTGTTGATGGTACTGCGTTGATCGTAAAGTGAATTTTATCCAAATTCGTTGAAAATCAGGCCTCTATTAGGGGCCTTAAAAAGGAATAAAAATCGCCATGTTACTACCCTGGCTAATATTGATTCCCTTTATCGGTGGCTTCCTGTGCTGGCAGACCGAACGCTTTGGCGTGAAGGTGCCGCGTTGGATCGCGCTGATTACCATGGGACTGACGCTGGCGCTTGGCCTGCAACTTTGGTTGCAGGGCGGCTATTCACTGACGCAATCCACTGGCATTCCGCAGTGGCAGTCTGAGTTTGTCCTGCCGTGGATCCCACGCTTTGGCATCTCGATTCATCTTGCTATCGACGGTCTGTCGCTGCTGATGGTGGTGCTGACCGGCCTGCTCGGTGTTCTGGCGGTACTTTGCTCCTGGAATGAAATCGAAAAATACCAGGGCTTTTTCCACCTGAACCTGATGTGGATCTTAGGCGGCGTAATCGGCGTGTTCCTTGCCATCGACATGTTCCTGTTCTTCTTCTTCTGGGAAATGATGCTGGTGCCGATGTACTTCCTGATCGCGCTATGGGGGCATAAAGCCTCTGACGGTAAAACGCGTATCACGGCAGCAACCAAGTTCTTCATTTATACCCAGGCGAGTGGTCTGGTGATGTTGATTGCCATCCTGGCGCTGGTGTTTGTGCACTACAAAGCGACCGGCGTGTGGACTTTCAACTATGAAGAATTACTGAATACTCCGATGTCCCACGGCGTGGAATACCTGCTGATGTTGGGCTTCTTCATCGCTTTCGCGGTGAAAATGCCGGTGGTTCCGCTGCACGGCTGGTTGCCGGATGCTCACTCCCAGGCACCGACCGCAGGTTCCGTTGACCTGGCAGGTATCTTGCTGAAAACCGCAGCCTACGGTCTGCTGCGCTTCTCCCTGCCGCTGTTCCCGAATGCGTCAGCGGAGTTTGCACCTATCGCAATGTGGCTTGGCGTCATCGGCATCTTCTACGGCGCGTGGATGGCCTTTAATCAGTACGACATCAAACGTCTGATTGCTTACACCTCCGTATCCCACATGGGCTTCGTTCTGATTGCTATCTACACCGGCAGCCAGCTGGCATACCAGGGTGCGGTGATTCAGATGATCGCGCACGGCCTGTCCGCAGCCGGTCTGTTCATCCTGTGTGGTCAGCTGTACGAACGTCTGCACACGCGTGATATGCGTATGATGGGCGGCCTGTGGGGCAAAATGAAATGGTTGCCTGCGCTGTCAATGTTCTTTGCAGTGTGTACGCTGGGTATGCCGGGTACAGGTAACTTCGTTGGCGAATTTATGATTCTGTTCGGCAGCTACCAGGTGGTTCCGGTTATTACCGTGATCTCGACATTTGGTCTGGTGTTTGCTTCTGTTTACTCGCTGGCGATGCTGCATCGCGCTTACTTTGGTAAGGCGAAGAGCCAGATTGCCAGTGTTGAACTGCCAGGGATGTCGCTGCGTGAGCTGTTTATCATCCTGTTGCTGGTCGTGCTTCTGGTACTGCTTGGCTTCTATCCGCAGCCGATTCTGGATACCTCGCATTCTGCGATGAGCAACATCCAGCAGTGGTTTGTTAATTCCGTTACTACTACAAGGCCGTAAATCGCCATGACAATAACTCCACAACACCTGATTGCGCTGCTACCGCTGCTGATCGTCGGCTTGACGGTGGTGGTTGTGATGCTCTCCATTGCGTGGCGACGCAATCACTTCCTCAATGCCACGCTGTCGGTCATTGGGCTTAACGCCGCACTGGTTTCGCTCTGGTTTGTTGGCCAGGCGGGCGCTATGGACGTCACCCCGCTGATGCGGGTTGACGGTTTCGCCATGCTCTACACCGGGCTGGTGCTGCTGGCGAGTCTTGCCACCTGTACCTTCGCTTACCCGTGGCTGGAAGGCTACGACGACAACCGGGAAGAGTTCTATCTGCTGGTGCTGATTGCCGCGCTCGGCGGTATTCTGCTGGCTAACGCTAACCATCTGGCGGCGCTGTTCCTTGGTATTGAGCTTATCTCTCTGCCGCTGTTTGGTCTGGTTGGCTATGCGTTCCGTCAGAAACGTTCGCTGGAAGCCAGTATCAAATACACCATTCTGTCTGCCGCAGCGTCTTCCTTCCTGCTGTTTGGTATGGCGCTGGTGTACGCGCAGTCTGGCAACCTGTCGTTTGTTGCGCTCGGTAAGAGCCTCGGCGACGGTATGCTGCAAGAACCGCTGCTGCTGGCGGGCTTCGGTCTGATGATTGTTGGCCTCGGCTTTAAACTCTCGCTGGTTCCATTCCACCTGTGGACGCCAGACGTATACCAGGGCGCTCCGGCTCCGGTTTCCACCTTCCTGGCGACGGCGAGCAAAATCGCTATCTTCGGCGTGGTGATGCGTCTGTTCTTGTACGCACCGGTAGGTGATAGCGAAGCGGTACGGATCGTGCTGGGTGTGATTGCCTTTGCTTCCATTATCTTCGGTAACCTGATGGCGCTGAGCCAGACCAACATCAAACGTCTGCTTGGTTACTCTTCTATCTCTCACCTCGGTTACCTGCTGGTGGCGCTGATTGCCCTGCAGAGCGGCGAGATGTCGATGGAAGCGGTTGGCGTTTACCTGGCCGGTTATCTGTTCAGCAGCCTCGGTGCTTTCGGTGTGGTCAGCCTGATGTCCAGCCCGTACCGCGGTCCGGATGCAGACTCTCTGTTCTCCTACCGTGGTCTGTTCTGGCATCGTCCAATCCTCGCGGCGGTGATGACGGTGATGATGCTGTCTCTGGCGGGTATTCCGATGACGCTGGGCTTTATCGGTAAGTTCTACGTACTGGCGGTGGGTGTGCAGGCTAATCTGTGGTGGCTGGTTGCCGCCGTGGTGGTGGGTTCCGCGATTGGTTTGTACTACTACCTGCGCGTTGCCGTGAGCCTGTACCTGAGCGCACCGCAGCAGTTGAATCGCGATGCGCCGTCCAACTGGCAGTACAGCGCGGGCGGTATTGTGGTGCTGATTTCTGCCCTGCTGGTACTGGTGCTGGGTATCTACCCGCAACCGTTGATCAGCATCGTGCAGTTAGCGGCTCCGCTGATGTAATTCATCATGCTGTGATCGAAAAAGAGTCTGGACAATGTCCAGACTCTTTTTTTTACCTGTCTATACTCGTCATACTTCAAGTTGCTGGAGCGTCAGGCCGAAAGTTGACGGCTCACCAGCGGGCCGCTGATGCCTTTCGCTGTGCGATCCATCACTTCCTGAATTACTGAAGACAGCTCATTGACTTCGAATTTGGCCACGTAACCATCAGCTTTCACTCGGCGTACGTGATCTTCATTGGCGCTACCGGAAAGTGAGGAGTGGATAACGACCGGGATCTTCTTCAGGCGTTCGTCGGTTTTTATCTTACGGGTAAGCGTAAAACCGTCCATCTCCGGCATTTCCAGATCGGTGAGCACCAGCGCAATCTTCTCGCTGATTGGTTTACCTTCCGCTTCTGCTTCTTCAGATAGCTGTTGTATCTTTTCCCACGCATCCTGGCCCGTCACATGCATCAAGTGTGGGATCTCCATGGCGTTAAGCCCTTTTTCCAGCATCGCGCGAGCCACTTTGGAATCATCAGCCACAATCGCCACCGCACCCGGCGTAATGTTGAACTTATTGGTTTTCAGCTCTGTTGCGCGCAGGTCGTGGTTCGACGGTACGATGTCGTACAGGATCTGTTCGACATCGAGCACCAGCGCCAGATTGTTAGTCTCTTTGTTGTCGTCCAGACAGGCGATACTGGTAATGTAGCGACCATTGACGGCTTTCTCGGCGGTATGCACCTGTTGCCAGTCCAGACGCATAATGTTTTCTACCGACTCTACCGCAAACGCCTGAACGCTGCGGGCATATTCCGTGATCAACAGGATGTTGAGTCCGGTCTCTGGCTTACAGCCCGCGACGGCAGGCAGATCAATCACCGGGATCACCTGATCGCGAATGTTAACCATACCCAGCAACGGGGCTTTCATACCTGCGGGACGCGTAAAGGTCGGCATCGGTACGATTTCACGCAGTTTGAATACGTTGATGCCAAACAGTTCTGATTTCTGCTCCTCGACGGATTTGCCAAGGCGAAACAGCAGCAGTTCAAAACGGTTAGACAGGGTTAGGTTTGTCCTGTCATCAATATCTTTCTGGAAATTGTTCATCCTGTCCTCAGTGTGAAAGCCAGCCTTTCCACTGTTATCGGCACTGAGGCGGAAAAATGGAGCATTAAACGGTGAAAATGGCGAAATCGTGAGCCAGTTCAGTGTCTGGAAATATCGCTTTGCACTCTTCGAGTAATCGCTGACAGCCTTTTTCATCGTAGCGTGAACTAACGTGGGTCATGATCAGGCGTCCCACTCCGGCCTCAAGCGCCAACTGGGCGGCTTGTCGGGTCGAGCTGTGACCGCGGCTGTTGGCTTTTTCCTCCATTGAGGAGTCCAGTGTGGTTTCATGTACCATCACATCCACACCGCGTGCCAGTTCAATGGCGGACGCGCAAGGTCCTGTGTCGCCGAAAATAGCCACAGATTTTCCTCTGGTGGCAGGGGCGAGAAAATCGGCACCGTTAATCGCTCGACCATCCTCCAGCACGATGGTTTTCCCGGCTTTCAAATCCTGGAACCACGGGCCCGCTTTAACACCAGCCGCCTTCAAGGCGCTGGCGTCAAGTGCCCCCGGTTTGTCGTGTTCTTCAACACGAAAACCGTAGCACTCCAGCGGATGCTCCAGCGGGTACGCCGTTACTTTACGCAGGCCGTCATCAACAATTTCACCCGCGGTGATTTCGACAATATCCAGCGGATAATCGGTCCAGGAGCCGCTCAAACGCAAAGCCGTTTCGGTAAACTCTCGCAATCCCTTTGGTCCGTAAAGCGTCAGTGGCTGGACGTTCCCGGCCATTGAGCGACTGCACAGCAGCCCCGGTAAACCAAACAGGTGATCGCCGTGTAGATGGCTGATAAAAATACGTTCGAGTTTTCCTGGGTTAAATGGCGTGGTCAGCATCTGATGCTGCGTTCCTTCACCACAATCGAAAAGCCACAGCCCCGCCTGAGTCGGGTGTTGCAGATTCAGTAAAATTGCCGTTACATTGCGTGAGCGCGTGGGGACTCCCGCAGACGTGCCTAAAAATAGTAATTCCATCTTCGCGTTACACTTTTCGCCATCAATAAGGCAGGGTGTTCAGGTTATCACAACAAAGGGGCAGACTATGATTCACTGGCAAGATCTCCACCATGCAAAGCTCAATACACAGCAGCTGTACGCCATTCTTGAGCTTCGCTGTGCGGTATTTGTTGTTGAGCAACGGTGTCCGTATCAGGATGTGGATGGTGATGACCTGAGTGGTGAAAATCGGCACATTCTGGGTTGGCATAACGATGAACTGGTGGCGTATGCGAGGATTCTGAAAAGCGATGATGAGCTTGAGCCGGTCGTCATTGGGCGGGTGATCGTAAGCGAAGCGCTGCGGGGTGAAAAATTGGGGCAACAGCTAATGACTCAGACGCTGGCCTCCTGTACGCAGCATTGGCCGCACAAGGCGCTGTATCTGGGGGCGCAGGCACATTTGCAATCATTCTATGCGCGCTTTGGCTTTGTGCCGGTCACGGATATTTATGACGAAGACGGTATTCCACACGTCGGAATGGCGCGGGAAGCACATCAGGCGTAAACAGGCGCAAACACGCCTGATTGTCTATAGTTAGCGGGTACGTCAATAGAAAGGGAGAATAAAATGTCTTTTCATTCTTATGAATCACGTATCGATGACGATCTGGAATTATTGAGTGAAACGCTGGAGGAGGTGCTGCGTTCTTCCGGCGATCCAGCCGATCAAAAATACCTTGAGTTAAAAGCGCGGGCAGAGCGGGCGTTAGAAGAGGTGAGAAATCGCGTCAGCCACGCCTCTGACAGCTACTATTACCGCGCGAAGAAAGCCGTTTGCCGGGCGGATGATTATGTGCATGAAAAACCCTGGCGCGGAATCGGCGTTGGCGCCACGGTCGGTTTAGTGATGGGATTATTGTTAGCACGGCGATAAATTCCATTCCGTCAGCGCATTTGTACGTACTCCCTAACTGGGGGTACTGCTTTTTCTGCTCAGTACCCCGTATAATGTGAGGTTTTTAACAGGGAGAGGTCCGCGTGCATTCAATTACTACTGCGCTGGAAAGTCTGATGCGTCATTTGTCGCAAGAGATACCAGCAGCACCTGGAATTCGTATTTACGATATCCCTTTCCCACTGAATGATGCGTTTGACGCTTTAGGATGGCTGGCCAGTCAACCTGTCTGGCCCCAGTTTTACTGGCAACAGCGTAATGGCGATGAAGAAGCCGCCGTACTGGGCGCTGTTGCTACATTTTCCTCGCTCGAATTAGCCCAGCATTTTTTACATCAGCATAATGATAATCCTGACCTGCGTATCTGGGGCCTGAATGCCTTTGAGCCTCAGCGCGGCCATTTGTTATTGCCACGGCTGGAGTGGCGACGTTGCGCGGGGGTGGCGAGCTTACGCTTACATCTTTTTAGCGACGTGTCGCTGCGTGAAGACGCCGCGCAGGCGGTGGCGTTTATCTCATCGCTCGCCAACGTAAAGCCGCTGCCCGCATTGCGTCTGCGTTTGACGGGAGAACAGAACTGGCCGGATAAAACTGGCTGGACAGACCTGATAAAGCTCGCCACGCAAACGATCAATGGGGAACAGCTCGATAAGGTCGTGCTGGCGCGGGCGACCGATTTACAGTTTTCTCAGTCGGTTAACGCCGCGGCCGTGATGGCTTCCAGTCGTCGTCTAAACCTGAACTGCTACCATTTCTTTATGGCGTTCTCCGCAAAGTGTGCGTTTCTTGGTTCTTCCCCTGAACGTCTGTATCGGCGGCGTGACACGGCGCTGCGCACCGAGGCGCTGGCGGGAACCGTTGCCAACCACCCTGAGGATCATCGGGCCTGGCAGTTGGGGGAATGGCTAATGAAAGATGATAAAAACCAGCGCGAGAATATGCTGGTGGTCGAAGATATTTGCCAGCGTCTGCAAGGCTGTACGCAAACTCTTGATGTGCTGCCGCCACAGGTGCTTAGACTGCGCAAAGTGCAGCACCTGCGCCGCTGTATCTGGACGGAACTGAATCAGGCTGATGATACGCTTTGTCTGATGCAGCTCCAGCCCACGGCGGCAGTCGCAGGTATTCCGCGTGAGCTGGCGCGTGAATTTATCCAACAAAATGAACCGTTTGAACGCGAGTGGTATGCCGGTTCTGCGGGTTACCTTTCTCTGCGCCAAAGCGAGTTTTGCGTGTCATTACGGTCGGCGAAAATTAGTGAAAATGTGATACGCCTGTATGCCGGGGCAGGGATCGTGCGTGGTTCAGATCCTGAACAGGAATGGCAAGAAATAGACAATAAAGCGGCAGGACTGCGCACTTTATTACAGATGGAAGGGTAATGAGTTGTATATTACCGACTCATATCAAAAATCCATTTATTCGATTCTTTATACTGTGTCGCAATATTGATACCGGACAATCTCATGTCAGTAAGCGCATTTAACCGACGCTGGGCGGCGGTCATTCTGGAAGCACTCACTCGCCACGGCGTCAGGCATGTCTGCATTGCCCCTGGCTCTCGTTCTACACCGTTGACTCTGGCGGCTGCGGAAAACCCCGCTTTTATTCACCATACTCATTTTGATGAGCGTGGCCTTGGGCATCTGGCCTTAGGTCTGGCAAAAGTCAGCCGGCAGCCTGTCGCTGTGATTGTGACGTCCGGTACGGCGGTGGCAAATTTGTATCCCGCGTTGATTGAAGCGGGCCTGACCGGTGAAAAGCTGATTCTACTCACGGCTGACAGACCTCCTGAGCTTATCGACTGCGGCGCTAACCAGGCGATTCGTCAGGCCGGAATGTTTGCCTCGCATCCATCGCAAACGCTCTCTTTACCGCGCCCGACCCAGAACATTCCGGCTAGTTGGCTGGTATCCACCATTGATAACGCCTTAGCTGCGCTGCATAGCGGGGCGGTTCATATCAATTGCCCATTTGCGGAACCGCTGTATGGCGACATGGACGAAACGGGGATTGACTGGCAGCAGCGCCTTGGCGACTGGTGGCAGGATGATAAACCCTGGCTGCGTGAAGCGCGTCGACTGGAAAGCGACAAACAGCGTGACTGGTTTTTCTGGCGACAAAAACGCGGCGTTGTTGTTGCAGGCCGCATGAGCGCGGAAGAGGGCAAAAAGGTTGCGCAGTGGGCGCAGATGCTAGGCTGGCCGCTGATTGGCGATGTTCTGTCGCAAACCGGACAACCTTTGCCGTGCGCCGACCTGTGGCTGGGGAATGCGAAAGCGGTCACTGAATTACAGCAGGCGCAGATTGTGGTGCAGCTTGGCAGTAGCCTGACCGGAAAACGGCTCCTGCAATGGCAGGCCAGCTGCGATCCGCAGGAATACTGGATTGTCGATAATATCGAAGGCCGCCTCGATCCGGCTCACCATCGTGGGCGCAGACTGGTAGCGACGGTTAGCGACTGGCTGGAGTTGCATCCGGCGGAGAAACGTCAGCCCTGGTGCGTGGAGATCCCACGCCTGGCGCAACTGGCCTGGCAGGCGGTAGAAGCCCGTCGCGACGCGTTTGGTGAAGCGCAATTAGCCCACCGTATCCGCGAATACTTGCCGGAGCAGGGGCAACTGTTCGTGGGCAACAGTCTGGTGGTGCGCCTGATTGATGCGCTGTCGCAGCTTCCGGCGGGTTACCCGGTCTATAGCAACCGTGGCGCGAGCGGCATTGACGGCCTGCTGTCAACGGCAGCAGGCGTACAGCGCGCCAGCGCGAAATCGACGCTGGCTATCGTCGGCGATTTATCTGCGCTGTATGACCTCAATGCGCTGGCGTTATTGCGCCAGGTTTCCGCGCCGTTTGTCCTGATAGTGGTCAATAATAACGGCGGGCAAATTTTTTCCCTGTTGCCGACGCCAGCAAGCGAACGCGAACGGTTCTACCTGATGCCGCAGAACGTGCATTTTGAGCATGCTGCCGCCATGTTTAACCTTAAATACCAGCGCCCGGAAAACTGGGAGCAACTGGAGAGCGCGCTGACTAACGCCTGGCGTACTCCGGCGGCAACGGTGATTGAGCTGGTGGTAAACGAAACTGATGGGGCGCAAACCCTGCAGCAACTGCTGGCGCAGGTAAGCCATCTATGATCCTGCACGCGCAGGCGAAAGTGGGCCAGACGGGATTTCCCTGGCTGGTTTTCCTGCACGGTTTTTCCGGTGATTGTCGGGAATGGCAGACGGTTGGCGAAGCGTTTAAGAATTATTCGCGGCTGTATATCGACCTGCCGGGACATGGTGGCTCCGCTGACATCAGCGTGAGCGGATTCGACGACGTAAGCGCTTTGCTGCGTAACACGTTGCTTAGTTACAACATACTTAAATACTGGCTAGTAGGCTACTCTCTTGGCGGCAGAGTCGCGATGATGGCGGCTTGTCAGGAGATGCCAGGACTGTGCGGTCTGGTGGTTGAAGGTGGACATCCAGGCTTGCAAAGTGAGGAGGCGCGCGTTCAGCGTCGTCTCTCTGATGGTCGCTGGGCTGCGCGTTTTCGCGCTGAGCCGTTGTGCGAGGTGTTTATTGACTGGTATCAACAGCCGGTTTTTTCCTCGCTGAATGCGGCGCAAAGGGAAGCGCTGGTCGCACTGCGTAGCCAGAATAACGGGCATACGCTGGCAGCGATGCTGGATGCCACCTCGCTAGCCGTACAACCTGATTTACGTGCGCAACTCACTACGCGCACATTTCCGTTTTATTATTTATGTGGTGAACGTGACGATAAATTCCGCGCTCTGGCGGCGGAAATATCCGTACCAAGCCATGTGATTCGTAATGCCGGACACAACGCGCATCGGGACAATCCCGCTGGCGTAGTGGACTGTCTGGCTCAGATTCTGCATCGCTGACTATAGGACATTTTATGATCTATCCTGATGAAACAATGCTTTACGCACCGGTAGAATGGCACGATTGCTCTGAAGGCTACACCGACATTCTCTACGAGAAATCCACCGACGGTATCGCAAAAATCACCATTAATCGTCCGCAGGTACGCAATGCCTTCCGTCCGGTCACCGTGAAAGAGATGATCCAGGCGCTGGCGGATGCTCGCTACGATGACAACATTGGCGTGATTATTCTGACCGGTGCTGGCGACAAAGCGTTCTGCGCAGGTGGCGATCAGAAAGTGCGCGGTGACTACGGCGGATACCAGGATGATTCCGGTGTGCATCACCTGAACGTACTGGACTTCCAGCGCCAGATTCGTACCTGTCCGAAGCCGGTAGTGGCGATGGTTGCAGGCTTTTCCATCGGCGGCGGCCATGTGCTGCACATGATGTGTGACCTGACCATTGCGGCTGAAAACGCCATCTTCGGCCAGACCGGTCCGAAAGTTGGTTCCTTCGATGGCGGTTGGGGTGCCTCTTACATGGCGCGTATTGTCGGTCAGAAAAAAGCGCGTGAAATCTGGTTCCTGTGCCGTCAGTACGATGCGAAGCAAGCGCTGGATATGGGCCTGGTAAACACCGTGGTTCCGCTGGCCGATCTGGAAAAAGAGACCGTACGCTGGTGTCGTGAAATGCTGCAAAACAGCCCGATGGCGTTGCGCTGCCTGAAAGCTGCACTGAACGCCGACTGCGATGGTCAGGCTGGTCTGCAAGAACTGGCGGGTAACGCCACCATGCTGTTCTACATGACGGAAGAAGGTCAGGAAGGCCGTAACGCCTTTAACCAGAAACGTCAGCCGGATTTCAGCAAATTTAAACGGAATCCGTAATGCGTAGCGCGCAGGTATACCGCTGGCAGATCCCCATGGACGCGGGGGTGATTCTGCGCGACAGGCGGTTAAAAACGCGTGATGGGCTGTACGTTCGCCTTTGTGACGGCGAGCGCGAAGGGTGGGGAGAGATCTCCCCGCTGCCGGGCTTCAGTCAGGAGAGCTGGGAAGAGGCGCAAACCGAGCTGCTGGCCTGGGTCAACGGCTGGCTACAGGGGGATTCTTCCTTACCGCAGCTGCCTTCGGTCGCCTTTGGCGCAAGCTGTGCGCTGGCCGAACTGGCTGGCGTATTGCCAGAGGACGCAGACTACCGTGCAGCGCCGCTGTGTACGGGCGATCCTGATGATCTGGTACTGCAACTGGCGGACATGCCGGGTGAAAAAGTAGCGAAGATCAAGGTCGGACTGTATGAAGCGGTTCGCGACGGTATGGTCGCCAACCTGCTGCTTGAGGCTATCCCGGAGCTGCATTTGCGACTTGACGCCAACCGAGCCTGGACGCCGTTGAAAGCCCAGCAGTTCGCGAAGTACGTTAATCCAGAGTACCGCGGGCGCATCGCTTTTCTCGAAGAGCCATGCAAAACCCGCGATGACTCTCGTGCTTTTGCGCGTGAAACCGGCATTGCCATTGCCTGGGATGAAAGCCTGCGTGAAGCGGATTTCATCTTCGAAGCCGAAGAGGGCGTCAAGGCAGTGGTTATCAAACCTACGCTGACGGGCAGTCTCGATAAAGTGCGCGAACAGGTGGCAGCGGCGCATGCGCTTGGTCTCACCGCTGTTATTAGTTCGTCGATCGAGTCGAGCCTGGGCTTAACCCAACTGGCGCGAATTGCCGCCTGGCTGACGCCGCAGACCATTCCGGGGCTGGATACCCTGAGCCTGATGCAGTGCCAGCAGGTACGCACCTGGCCGGGTAGCGCATTGCCGTGTATCGATGTTGATGCGCTGGAACGCCTGCTATGACCCAGCGGGAAATGCCCGATAGCGTAAGCATATCGGGCCTGGTACAACCCGATGACTGGCCGTGGCGTCACTGGCGACAGGTTCGTGCAGAGGTGCCTGCTCTACGCCTCAACGATGAAGTATTAAGCTGGAGCGAGCTCTGCACGCGCGTTGACCATCTGGCCAGCGGTTTTGCCGCTCAGGGCGTGGAAGAGGGCGATGGTGTCCTGCTTCGCGCCTGGAATCATCCACGTGCTTTGCTGGCCTGGCTGGCATTGCTGCAATGTGGGGCGCGGGTTTTACCTGTGAACCCACAGCTGCCTCAATCGCTGCTTGACGCGCTGGTCCCGGGCTTAACGCTGCGTTTTGCGCTGGATCTTGAGGCAGCTAATGTTCTCACGGGACTCCATCCGTTGCAGATGCAGGCAGTGCCAGGCAAGCATGCCGCCGCGTGGTTACCCCAGCGGTTGAGCACGATGACGTTAACCTCAGGTTCTACCGGATTGCCAAAGGCAGCGGTGCATACCTGTCAGGCTCATCTGGCAAGCGCGCAGGGCGTGTTGTCATTAATGCCGTTTGACGCTGAAGATGACTGGCTGCTCTCGCTGCCGCTGTTTCATGTTTCCGGCCAGGGTATTTTGTGGCGTTGGTTGTTTGCCGGGGCACGAATGACCGTGCGCGACAAGCAACCATTGGAGCAAATGCTGGCTGGATGCACTCATGCTTCGCTGGTGCCCACGCAGCTGTGGCGCCTGCTGGTCAACAAAACGGCGGTAACGCTCAAAGCAGTGCTCCTGGGTGGCGCGGCAATTCCTGTTGAATTGACGGAACAGGCGCGCGAGCAAAGGATTCGCTGCTGGTGCGGTTACGGTTTAACGGAGTTTGCTTCTACAGTCTGTGCGAAAGAGG
Source organism: Citrobacter braakii (assembly GCF_002075345.1). Taxonomy (GTDB): domain Bacteria; phylum Pseudomonadota; class Gammaproteobacteria; order Enterobacterales; family Enterobacteriaceae; genus Citrobacter; species Citrobacter braakii. Next base: position 480,427 of record NZ_NAEW01000002.1, on the reverse strand, counting down.
CGGATGGCCTGGCGGATGTGGGGTCGCCCCTGGCAGGCAGAGAAGTCAGAATCGTTGATGGTGAAGTCTGGCTGCGTGCCGCCAGCATGGCACAAGGTTACTGGCGTAACGGGCAGCTGATTCCTTTAGTAAATGCGGAAGGCTGGTTTGCCACCCGCGATCGCGGGGTGTTGAAGGACGGCAAGTTAACCATTGTCGGTCGGATGGACAATCTGTTCTTTAGCGGCGGGGAAGGCATACAGCCGGAAGAGGTGGAACGCGTGATTGCTGCACATCCGCATGTTCTGCAAGCCTTCATTGTGCCGATAGAAGACAAAGAGTTTGGTCATCGCCCGGTGGCGGTCGTTGAGTATGACACCAATGCGGGTGACACAAATCTGGCAGAGTGGGTGAAAGATAAGCTGGCCCGCTTTCAGCAACCGGTATGCTGGCTGACATTGCCACCCGAACTAAAATCCGGAGGGATTAAAATCTCTCGTCGTGCGCTGTCAGATTGGGTAAGTGCTTCATTGTTAAAATTAAGCAAACAGTAATTACATTTCTCACTTTCGCCATTGAGTCGCTATTGTCATTTTGTTTATCTGCTAAAGTGTAACCTGTTGTGAAATTTTTTAACAAAAGGTGCGCTATGGAATGGCATGTGAAGAAGTCTTGCTGTCACAAAAAAGCAGGCAGGCTCTATATCGTACTTTGTGATAGCGGCGGTTCGCTAAAGATGCTGGCTGAGGCGCAATCTTCCGAGTGGGTTAAGCCCGGAGACCTCCTTTCACCGCTGAAAGATGCACTGTATTGCATTAATCGCGATACCTCACGGTTAATCAAAATAGTTGATGCCAGACAGTACATGTGCGACGAATGGGAACGCCTGTTACGACTGTCTGAAGATAAATAATCTCAGGGTTGGCGCTGGTGTGAAGGTAAAAAAATCGTCAGTAGCCCTGCCATGATGCACAGCACTCCGGCGAGCGCTTTCGCTGAAAATATTCCCTGCCAGCCGGGCAGGATCATTGATGCAACCCACACCAGTACATAGCTCAGGCTGAGCAGGGCATACGCTTTGCTCAGTGCGAGCTGGTGCAGCGCTTTATGCCAGCAAATCACCGACAGTAAATACCCTGCCAGTCCGGCATACAGAGCAAACGCGCCGACGCTAAGAGAGAATACGGCGGAAATGAATTGCTGCGGCTGCAGCATTGGCGGCAGATTATCCATCGCAAAGCCGAGACTCAACTGGGCGGCTGATGTGATAATAACGCTGCATAATCCCCAAAAGATGCCCATTACACCGCACTCCCAAGAATAAAGATGCCGGTGATGATTAACCCCACTCCCAGCCAGTGGCGCGGGGTGACGGGTTCGCGCCAGATTTTCCAGGCAGCCAGAGTCACCCATACAAAATTAAGACTCAGCATGGGGTAGGCGATGCCGACCGGAATGTTCTGCAGCACCGCCAGCCATAGCAGCATGGCCAGACCGAGACTTGCCAGAGCAAGCCCAATCCATAGCGTAATGTGGCGTTTTCGCGCTCGAACGGGAACGGGTCGCGACGCCTGCTTCTGGCATAACTGACCGCAGACGCTGAGCAGGCTGGCGAGAACTAAGGCTATCCAGATCATTTCGGCCGATACTGAATCAGGACCAGACGCCCCTGATTATCGATATAGTCAGCGGGAGGGATAGCAAGTCGATTAATATCTTCATCCTTATCGACTGAAAGCACGAGCGTAATGTTTCCTTGCTGACGATGTTGCGCTAACCACTCGGCAAAGTTCCCCCGACCGACAAAACGCCCCTGGGCATCCGGATAGTTAAGGCCATATTTTAACTCGCCCGTTTGTCCGTACATTATGATGTCGTCACGCTTCAGGCTCCAGGCCAGCCCCGCGGCGACGCCAACGCTGTCGGTGAGAATATAACGGCTCGACTCCAGCGACTCTTTGGTCATCTCGACAAAAAATTGTGGCTGTTTAGATTCCATCACCCGGTCAGGAATGGAGAAGCCAAACAACAGTGCCAGGCCTAATGGACACAGCGCTGCGAACGTCCAGTTCTTCTCGCGGTTATTTAGCGTATACCAGCCAAAGAGCGTCCAGATGATAAAAATGCCCCACGCACAAAACACCTTATACGTTTCGATATGCGACCAGACCGGCGTCTTTAATGGACCCAGTGTAGAAACAATAAACGTGGCGACAATGCCGGTTACACCGAACAGAACGTTGATCCAGCCATTCACGCGCAACGCGGTTGCGCCTTTTTCCGCGGCCTGCAGGCCGAAACGCGCCGTCAATATTGCCAGCGGCGCGAAGCAGGAAAGAATATAGGTCGGCAGTTTTCCTTTCGCGATGCTGAAAAACAGGATTGGCATGATAATCCAGCTTAACAGGTACAGTGCACTGCGCGGAACATCCCGTTCACGCCAGCCCGTACGCAGCGCGCCGGGGAGCAGCCCGAGCCACGGTAATGCGCCAGCCACCAATACCGGAATGTAGTACCAGACGGGGGCCTTATGTTGGGCATCCTCCTGCGCGAAGCGTTGAATATGTTCAACCCAGAAGAAGTAATGCCAGAAATCCGGCTCACGCCGGGCAATCGCTATTCCCCAAGGCAGCACAGTCACGATGCAACCGACTACTGCCAGCAGACCGTAGATAATGAGATCTTTCCAGCGCTTTTGTACGAAAACCCACGGCAGTACGCTGAGCACAGGAACGGCGAGTGCCAGGAAACCCTTGGTCATCACGCCCATGCCGCAGGTTAACCCTAACAGCAGAAAGGCGGTAATTTTGCGCGTTCTGCTGGTGGCTTGCATCCCCTCCCAAAAGCAGCACATGCCCGCCATTAGCCAGAGCGCAATGATGGGATCAAGTACCGCGTAGGTGCCGATGCTGTAAACCGAAAAAAACGTTAAAAAGATAACCGAAGAGAGTACGGCGGTGCGCTTATCCCGCCACAACCGCATGGCTAGCCAGGCTACCATTAGCGCCGTCAGCAAAGTGGCAAAAATGGCTCCTGCTCTGACGCCGAAATTATTGGTGCCAAACAGCCATTGCCCGATGCTGTTTAACCAGTATCCGGCAATCGGTTTTTCAAAATATCGCAGCCCTAAAAAGTGCGGAACGATCCCGTCGCCAGAGGTCAGCATTTCCCGACTGATTTCGGCATAGCGCGTTTCATCAGGCTGCCACAGCAGGCGACTGTTGATGGGGAGAATAAAATACAGCGCAATAAAAGCGATAAATGCCAGGGTGTAGCGGACAGTATGTTTCATCTTGTCACACTCACTGGTTGTTGGCGGCCGACCCATCCCTCTCTGCCGGGTATTTTGCCACGCACGATCTGCCCTGTTGGCAGCGAACTGACATCGTCCGGTAACAGGTCGCCGAGCGGGCAAAATGTTATCCCCATGTCTGCGGCGCGAGTAAGCAGCTCGTCAAAATTCTGCTGAAAGGCGATGCCTTCAACTTCCGCATGAATGGTATACACCGGTGTTCCTCTGCTCATCTGGATGTGGGAAAGAATGTAAGCGTTGAAGTCCACCGCCTGGACTTCCTGACCAACCACTTCATCCCAGGTGGGTAGCGTGACGGGAATTTGCGGCGTACCTGTTTTCCCGGACGTCAGCACCGGACGGAATAACGACGTTCCCCGACAGTCGCTGTTATAACGCAGATGGAACGTTTCTTTGGCGTGGATGACGCGATCGTCGGCACGCCATCCGGCAACGGCAGAGCAGGTGACGGGTTGTCCGATAAGAGTTTCAAGGGCTGTGATGCCTCGTGAAATATCATCAATCAGCTGTTTGTCATTCCAGTTTCCGCTTCGCGCCTGCCAGGCATGGTGATCCCAGGCATGCAAACCGATTTCATGAATCAGGGCGGTTTGCGCAATGATCGCCGCGTTGGCCTGGCCGATCTCTTTTCCCGGCCAGGCGGTTCCCGCCAGCAATATATCCCATCCGTAAAGTGATGCGGCGTTTGAGCGCAGCATCTTCCACAGAAATTGTGGTTTCACAAGACGCCAGAGGTGGCGTCCCATGTTGTCCGGTCCAACGCTAAAGAAAAAACTTGCCCGCACGTTATGTCGATTCAATGTCTCCAGCAGGCGGGGTACGCCTTCGCGCGTCCCCCTGAAAGTATCGACATCTATGCGCAAGCCGACTTGGGTCATGATGTGTGTTCCGTGATATTCACACTGCGTAAGAAGAAGTCCAGCGTCTCTTCTACCGTTTCCTGCATCTCAATGGTGGGCTCCCAGTTCAGGCAGCGTTTCGCATTGCGGATGTTGGGCTTACGATGTTCAACGTCTTGATAACCTTTACCATAGTAGCTGCTGCTTTCGACGTCACGGAAACCGGCAAACGGCGGGAAGTGGTTACGCAATGGATGTTTTTCAAAGCAGGTAAGCAGCATTTCTGCCAGTTCCTGAATACTCGCTTCGTTCTGCGGATTACCGATGTTGATAATCTCACCGTCGCAGCGTCCGCCTTCGTTTTCAATGATGCGGTACAGGGCTTCGATACCATCCCGAATGTCGGTAAAGCAGCGTTTTTGCTTGCCGCCTTCAATCAGCTTAATCGGTGAACCTTCCACCAGATTGAGGATCAGTTGGGTAATGGCGCGTGAGCTGCCGATACGCGCGGCGTTAAGGCTGTCCAGACGCGGCCCCATCCAGTTAAATGGCCGGAACAGGGTGAAACGCAATCCCTCTTTTTCGCCGTACGCCCAGATTACGCGGTCTAACAACTGCTTGGAAACGGAGTAGATCCAGCGTGGTTTATTCACCGGACCGACGATCAGATTCGAGCTGTCCTCATCGAAGACTTTGTCGGTACACATGCCGTAGACTTCGGATGTTGACGGGAAAATGATGCGCTTACGGTATTTCACGCAGTAGCGAATGATTTTCAGGTTCTCTTCAAAATCGAGCTCAAATACGCGCAACGGGTTGCGGGTATATTCGATTGGCGTTGCGATCGCCACCAGCGGCAGCACGACGTCGCATTTTTTAACATGGTATTCAATCCATTCGGAGTGAATGCTGATGTCGCCTTCGACGAAGTGGAATCGCGGATGCTGCAGAAAACGTCCAATGGCGTCACTGCCAATATCGAGCCCATACACTTCGTAATGATCTTCTTGCAGCAGGCGTTCGGTCAGATGGTTACCAATGAAGCCATTGACGCCGAGGATCAGCACGCGTGTACGACGTTTAGTGGTGGTAACTGATTGACTGTTCAGGCGGGAGCCTGGAACCAGGCCCAGAACCTGCGCCAGTTGCGACCCTTGCATTGCAATACCATCGCCAGCTTGTCCGGTAATAATTTCCAGGGCGCCATCGCCACAGGCGATCAGCAAAGGAGAAACGGAGATGACGGTACCCGGTTGGGTCGCTGAGTCATTTACGCAAACGCGCGATGACCAGACGGTGAACTTTTGTGTACCGACATAGCTATATGCGCCCGGCCACGGATCGCTGACGGCGCGGACCTGGTTATGCAACTCCGCGGCAGATGTGTTCCAGTCGAGGAAGCTATCTTCCGGTGTACGGCGACCAAAACAGGTAGCATCTGCTTCCTGTTGGGGGCGTTCTGCATAATCCCCGGTTTTAATCGCGGGCAGTGCCTGTTCCAGCAGGTGACGCGCAGCCTGGCACAATTTATGGTGCAGCGTTAACGCCACGTCATCCGGCGAAATAGCGACGCGCTGCTGGGCAATAATGGCACCAGCATCCGCGCGTTTGACCATGCGGTGAAGCGTGACGCCGGTTTCGGTTTCGCCATTGACCAATACCCAGTTCAGCGGCGCGCGACCACGGTATTTCGGCAGCAACGAACCGTGCAGATTAAAAGCTCCCGCAGGTGCAAGACTGAGGATCTCATCACTCAGTAAATGACGATAGTAGAACGAGAAGATAACATCCGGCGCCAGTTGGCTAATGCGTTCAATCCACAAGGGATGATTGACCTCGTCCGGGGCGTAAACCGGAATTCCGGCGCTGGCGGCAAGGCGGGAAACCGATCCAAAAAATGCTTTTTCGCCCGGATTATCGGTGTGCGTGAAAATGGCAGCGATTTCATAACCTGCATCCAACAAAGCCTGGACACCCTGACATCCCATATCGTGATAGGCAAATACGATGGCTTTCATGCGCGGTTTTCCTCGGTTGACTGTGTGGTTTGTGGGCGGATAACGTGTTGAACAAAATAGCGGGGGCGGGCGCGGACATCGTTATAGATGCGACCGATATATTCGCCGAGTAAACCCATGCCAATAAACTGTGCGCCGATAAAGGTAAACAGGACGGCAAACAGCATGAATACCCCTTCCGCGGCCCACTGTGGACCGAGCGTCAGACGCAGAACCACAAGCAGGATAGACAAGGTAAAGCCAGTGGCGGCGATTACGCTGCCCAACAGGCTCAACATACGAAGTGGCGTTGTGGTCAGACAGGTCACCAGGTCATACATCAGGTTGATCAGACGCATAAAGCTGTATTTGGAGTCACCAAATTCTCGCTCTGCATGGTGTACCGGGATTTCCGTAGCGCGCCGGGCAAAAATGTTGGCCAGAATCGGGATAAAGGTACTGCGCTCCTGGCAATGCAGCATGGCATCGACGATGTGGCGGCGATAAGCGCGTAACATGCAACCGTAGTCGCCCATCGCTTTACCGGTGGTGCGCTGAATCAGATGGTTAATCATTCGCGATGCGGTCTTACGAAATACGCTGTCCTGACGGTTCTGACGTACCGTGCCGACCACATCGAAGCCTTCATCTGCGGTGGCGACCAGCCGTGGGATCTCCTCCGGCGGGTTTTGCAAATCGGCATCCAGTGTGATGATCACGTCGCCGGTGACATGACTGAAACCGGCCATAATCGCCGAGTGTTGCCCGTAATTGCGATTCAATAAAATAGAAACAATATGGCTGTTCGGTACCTGGGAAGCGTCCATCATCAGCTGAGCGGAATGGTCGCTGCTGCCGTCATCAATTAGCAGAATTTCATAGTCTTTGCCCAATTTTTCGCAGGCAGCGCTGGTGCGTCTGATTAACTCTGGCAAGCTTTCCTGTTCATTAAAAACGGGAATGACCACCGAGACTTTTTTGATCGGTGCTGCTTCAAACATGGTTATTGTCCTGCAATCTCGCGAAGTGCCGTAATTACCCGCTGGGTGTCATCGGCGGTCATGTCGGGGAATAACGGCAGTGAGCAAATGCGCGCGCTATTCCATTCTGTATTGGGGAGCGAAAGGGTAGTGAAGCGTTCGCGGTAATATTTTTGCGTATGGGCCGCACGAAAATGCAGACCGGTGCCGATATTTTTGGCCTTTAACGCTTCCATTAAGGCATCTCTGCTCACACCGCAGCGGGCTTCGTCAACGCGAATGATGAACAGGTGCCAGGCGTGAACGTGCGCCCACTGGGGCAGACTCAGTGGTTGAAATGGCGTATCGGCCAGCGCCTGTTGATACTCGCGGGCAATTTGCGCCCGGCGTGAGTTCAGGTGTTCCAGTTTATTTAGCTGTACCAACGCAATGGCGGCGTTGATATCCGTGAGGTTGTACTTGTACCCTGGCGCAAGCACTTCGGCCTGCGGCGCCCGGCCATAGGTTTGTCGATCAAAGGCATCAACGCCCAGACCATGAAACTTCAGGCTGCGAAGCCGTTGGGCAAGCTGGCTGTCGTCGGTAACGATCAACCCGCCTTCGGCGCAGGTAATATTTTTGATGGCGTGAAACGAGAATATTGCCGTGCCGCGCGCGCCGACATGACGACCTTTATACAACGTCCCTACGGCGTGGGCCGCATCTTCTATAATCGGAATGCCATAGCGTTCGCCAATGGCATAAATCGCGTCCAGGTCGGCGGGGGCGCCTGCGTAATGTACCGGAATAATGGCTTTGGTTCGCGGGGTGATGGCGGCCTCAATTTGCTCCGGTGTGACCATGAGCGTATCGCGGTCAACGTCGATCATGACTGGCGTCGCACCCAGCAGGACAATCATGTTGAGGGTAGAAACCCACGTCATTGACGGTGTAATAATCTCATCGCCTGCACCGATGTCCAGCGCCATCAGCGTGATGTGCATTCCTGCCGTAGCGGAGCAGACGGCGACGGCGTGTTGATTTCCCGTGAGCTGGCAGAAGGCTTCTTCCAGCTGTTGATTTTTCGGGCCGGTGGTTATCCATCCAGAGTCCAGAACCGTCTTCACAGCAGCAAGTTCTTCAACCCCCATTGCCGGGCGAGAGAAAGGCAAAAAGTCAGGCATCATTATTCCTTCAAGCCATTTAACGCCACCGACGTTTTATTTTTAGTGATAAACAGGGGCGTCGTTAATTATTTCATCAGGCTTCAAAGGGTAATGACGGAAGGTTAATTTATCCTTAAGAGTTTAAGGTTTGGGACAGATAGAGGAATAGTGTGTTTTTTATTTATCTTAATGAAAAAAAGATCATGTAGGTTCTTGAGTAGTTTGGGCGACATTGCCGTTATCTGCAGACTGATGAGCGCAATGCCGCTATTAAGAATGCTAATTATATGCCGTTATTAAAATGATGATTTACAGTAACCCTTTCAAGGTTAACGTTTTACGCGTGGCGATATTTAAATCGTAAGAGCCGAGATCTTCCGCTTTAACCCAGGCGAATGCCTGGAATTCTTCGTTAATCTTCACTTCACGATTAGCCGCCACACAATCGAAGATGAGATAAATCATATAAATCTCTTCCTGACTGCCATCGGCGTACGTTTTGGTGCGAACATCGTCACTGAAGGTCCATGGCGTAATATCTGATAACACCAGTTGTTCGCCCAGCTCTTCTCTTACTTCACGGCGCAAAGCTTCTTCAATACGTTCACCCGGTTCAACGCCGCCGCCAGAAAGCGCCCACTGACCGGGGAACACACCGCGGTCGTCAGCCATTTTGCACAGTAAATAACAGCCATCGTTTTGAATTAATGGGCAAACAATTGTTCTTTGGCGCATAAGTCGAATCCTTGTAGGGGGAGGTATAGAAAATTCCATCGTGCACGCATCTTACCTTTTGCTGGCGGTAGAAAAAACGCTTCATCGACGAATAACGCCGCTTTGGCAGGGAAAACAGGATGTTTGTAGAAAATGGCGTTCTGCTGCCATCAGTGGCGTAATTGCTACAAGAATTTAACCTTATCTAAATCTTGTGAGTAGTATTTGCTTACAATATGTTATTGCATCGCTTTTTTAGTGCATTGATTCCTCGTGATCTGACAGTACAATTCACCGGTTTTGGGGCTATGTTTTGATTCTTGCTGGAAAGGATAGAAAATGAAAAAAAGTTTAATGTTGGGTTTTGCCGGAATGCTGTTTGTTTCCGCGTCGGCGAGCGCGATTAGCATCAGCGGCCAGGCTGGCGAAGACTACACCAACCTGGGGTTCGGTATGGGTACTGAGACCACCGGTTTGGCCGTCAGCGGTAACTGGATGCATAACGATGACGACGGCGATGCGGCCGGTCTGGGACTGGGTCTGAATATTCCTCTCGGTCCGCTGCTGGCAACGGTCGGTGGGAAAGGCATTTATACTAACCCGAATGATGGTGACGAGGGTTACGCGGCGGCGGTCGGTGGCGGTTTGCAGTGGCCGATTGGCGACAGCCTCCGCCTGTTTGGCGAGTATTATTACTCTCCCGATTCTCTTTCCAGCGGTATCGACAGCTATGAAGAAGCGAATGCAGGTGCGCGTCTGACCATTATGCGTCCGCTGAGCATTGAAGCCGGTTATCGCTACCTGAACCTGGCAGGCAAAGACGGTAACCGCGATAACGCGATTGCTGACGGCCCGTACGTTGGGGTTAACGCGAGTTTCTGATTTTTCCGGCGCGGCGTTCAGTCGCGCCTTCCCCCCTCCATGCGTTATAGTGTTTTCATCATAAAAGCAGGAGAACACGATGTTAAACGTGGAGATGCTATCCACCGGGGATGAAGTGTTGCACGGACAAATCGTCGACACGAATGCCGCCTGGCTGGCCGATTTTTTCTTTAATCAGGGGTTACCGCTAACCCGTCGCAACACGGTAGGTGACAATCTTGACGATTTGGTCGCCGTTTTGCGTGAGCGTAGCGAACATGCCGATGTACTGATCGTTAACGGCGGTCTGGGACCAACCAGCGATGACTTGAGCGCGCTGGCGGCGGCCACGGCAAAAGGTGAAGGGCTGGTGCTGCATGAAGCATGGCTCGCCGAGATGACGCGTTATTTCCGCGATCGTGGACGCGTGATGGCACCGAGTAACCGCAAACAGGCTGAGCTACCTGCCAGCGCGGAATTCATCAATAATCCGGTAGGAACCGCGTGTGGGTTTGCCCTGAAGCTTAACCGCTGCCTGATGTTCTTTACCCCAGGAGTGCCATCAGAATTTAAAGTTATGGTTGAGCATGAGATCCTGCCGCGTTTGCGTGAGCGTTTTTCGCTGTCTCAACCCCCGCTATGCCTGCGATTAACCACCTTTGGTCGTTCTGAAAGCGAGCTGGCGCAGAGCCTGGATCCGCTGCAATTGCCTCCGGGAGTGACAATGGGCTACCGCTCGTCAATGCCGATTATCGAACTGAAGCTGACCGGGCCGGATTCCCAACGGGAAGCGATGCTGGCGCTGTGGCCAGAAGTTAAGCGGGTTGCCGGGCAGAATATGATTTTCGAAGGTACGGAAGGTTTACCCGCGCAAATCGCCCGCACGTTGCAGGAACGGCAATACAGCCTGACGCTAAGCGAACAATTCACTGGTGGTCTGGTGGCGCTGCAGCTTTCGCGCGCGAATGCTCCGCTGTTGGCGAGCGAAGTGGTTCCGCCCCAGGAAGAAACGCTGGCGCAAACGGCACACTGGATAACCGAACGACGCGGCAACCATTATGCCGGGCTGGCGTTGGCGGTATCGGCTTTCGAAAACGAACATATTAACTTTGCGCTGGCAACGCCTGATGGAACGCATGCCTTACGCGTACGGCTGAACGCTAATCGTTATAGTTTGTCGGTGCGTCAGGAAGTGTGCGCAATGATGGCGCTCAATATGCTGCGCCGTTGGCTCAACGGGCAGGATATTGCCAGCGAACACGGTTGGATAGAAGTGGTTGAATCCCTGACGCTGCCTTCCTGACTTGCACTCTCTCACGCGCTTGTTATGGGAAGGCATACTGGCCTTCCCGTTATCAGTCCAACCTGTTGTACTCTCTGTAAAAAAATCCGTGCGTTAGTTCACAATTATGCTCGTTTTTTCTCCAGCCAGCTGGAAGAACGAGAGGATTTGATGCGCTTCACAATTTTAACCCCCTTAACCTACCACACTGATTCCAGTATCTCAGACTGGAGTCCAGTATGTTGGAATCAAGCAAAGTTCCCGCGCTCACCAGGGCGATCGAAATACTCAATCTCATTGCGCGTATCGGCCCATGTAGCGCCGCCACCATCATAGAGGCACTGGGTATTCCAAAAAGCACCGCATACCTGTTACTTAACGAACTGAAGCGTCAGCGCTTTATTAGCATTGATCATCAGGAAAATTACTGCCTGTGGACCAAGCTGGTTGAGTTGTCCGGGCATGCGCTGAGCAAGATGGATTTACGTGAACTGGCGCGTCCGCGGCTGACACAACTGATGGATGAGACAGGGTTACTTTGCCATCTCGGGATCATCGACCACGAAAGCGCGTATTACATTCTGAAAGTGGAATCGTCATCCACTATCAGCGTGCGCTCCCACGAAGGGAAAAGTCTTTCGCTCTATCGCTCGGGTATCGGCAAATGCCTGCTGGCCTGGCAACCGGCAGCCGCACGAAAAGCCATTATTGAACAGCTGATATGGGAACAGGCAACGCCGACCACTATCACCAGGCCACAGCAGTTGAATGACGAGCTGGAGCGTATTCGACAGCGTGGATGGAGCTTTGATAATGGCGAAGATTATCCCGATGTTCGTTGCGTCGCAGCGCCTGTTTTTAACGCTAACAATGAACTGACCGCCGCGATTTCAGTGGTCGGCACTCGTCTGCAAATTAACGAAGAGAACCGTGATTATCTGGCCGGTAAAGCGATTGCCTGCGCCAGGGATATTTCACGCCTGTTGGGATGGAAAAGTCCCTTCGACTCACTCGCTTCATAAAAAGGAGAACACCATGACCCTACCTAAAATTAAACACGTTCGTGCCTGGTTTACCGGTGGTGCTACGGCGGATAAAGGCGCTGGCGGCGGCGACTATCACGATCAGGGCGCTAACCACTGGATTGACGATCATATCGCCACGCCAATGAGCAAATATCGTGAATATGAGCAATCGCGCCAGTCCTTTGGCATCAACGTATTAGGAACACTGATTGTTGAAGTGGAAGCTGAAAACGGACAGACCGGTTTTGCTGTTTCCACGGCAGGGGAGATGGGGTGCTTTATTGTGGAAAAGCATCTCAATCGTTTTATTGAAGGGAAATGCGTCAGTGATATCAAACTCATTCACGACCAGATGCTGGGCGCAACGATGTACTACTCCGGCTCCGGCGGTCTGGTGATGAACACCATCTCGTGCGTGGATCTGGCGCTGTGGGATCTGTTTGGCAAGGTGGTGGGTTTACCGGTCTACAAACTATTGGGTGGCGCGGTACGCGACGAAATTCAATTCTACGCGACCGGTGCGCGCCCTGATCTGGCGAAAGAAATGGGCTTTATTGGCGGCAAAATGCCGACCCACTGGGGGCCGCATGACGGGGATGCGGGGATCCGCAAAGATGCGGCAATGGTAGCCGACATGCGTGAGAAATGCGGTCCGGATTTCTGGTTGATGCTCGATTGCTGGATGAGTCAGGACGTGAACTATGCCACCAAACTGGCCCATGCCTGCGCACCGTCTAATCTGAAGTGGATCGAAGAGTGTCTGCCGCCGCAGCAGTATGAAGGTTATCGCGAGCTGAAACGTAACGCTCCGGCGGGGATGATGGTCACCAGCGGTGAACACCACGGGACGCTGCAGTCCTTCCGCACACTCTCAGAAACCGGCATCGATATCATGCAGCCGGATGTGGGCTGGTGCGGTGGGTTAACCACGCTGGTGGAAATTGCCGCTATTGCTAAATCGCGCGGACAGCTGGTGGTGCCGCATGGTTCCTCGGTTTACTCGCACCATGCGGTGATCACGTTCACCAATACCCCGTTCAGCGAGTTTTTGATGACCAGCCCGGATTGTTCAACGATGCGTCCACAGTTTGATCCGATCCTTCTGGACGAACCGGTACCCGTCAATGGCCGCATTCATAAGTCGGTGCTCGACAAACCAGGATTTGGCGTCGAGCTTAACCGCGACTGCAATCTGAAGCGCCCTTATAGCCACTAATGACCAGTGCGTTGCCAATACCACGGCAACGCCCTCATTTCTTTGAGGATCTTGCTATGAGTACCACGTTACTTGATGGTGTGGTGAAGAAAAACCGCGCCCGTTTGATTCCCTTTATGCTGGCGCTGTATGTGCTGGCGTTTCTTGACCGCTCGAACATCGGTTTTGCCAAAGAGACCTATCAGATTGATACCGGTCTGAGCAACGAAGCTTATGCGTTGGGCGCGGGGATTTTCTTTGTGGTTTACGCCTTTCTGGGGGTTCCTGCCAACCTGTTGATGCGTAAATTTGGTGCCAGAACCTGGATTGGTACCACCACGTTGCTTTGGGGATTCCTCTCTGCGGCGATGGCATGGGCGGATACTGAATCGAAATTCCTGATTATCCGTACTCTGCTGGGGGCGGCAGAGGCGGGCTTCTTCCCCGGTATGATCTACCTGACGTCCCAGTGGTTCCCCCAGCGTAACCGCGCCAGCATCATGGGGCTGTTCTACATGGGGGCGCCGCTGGCGTTAACCCTGGGATCGCCGCTTTCCGGTGCGCTGCTGGAGATGCACGGGTTTATGGGGCATCCGGGATGGTTCTGGATGTTCGTTATCGAAGGTTTACTGGCGGTAGGTGCGGGTATTTTCACCTTCTTCTGGCTGGATGATACCCCGCAGCAGGCACGTTTCCTGAGCGCGGAGGAAAAGGCGTTACTTATTAGCCAACTGGCGAGTGAAGAGGAGAAAAAGGTCACTTCGCGCCTGTCGGATGCGCTGCGTAATGGCCGTGTCTGGCAACTGGCGATTATCTATCTGACGATCCAGGTGGCGGTGTATGGCCTGATCTTCTTCCTGCCAACTCAGGTTGCTGCGTTGTTAGGGACAAAAGTGGGCTTTACGGCTTCGGTCGTGGCGGCAATACCGTGGGTGGCGGCGCTGTTTGGTACCTGGCTTATTCCCCGCTACTCCGATCGCACCGGCGACCGGCGTAATGTTGCCGCGCTGACGCTGCTGGCGGCAGGAATCGGCATTGGCCTTTCCGGGCTGGTTTCACCGGTACTGGCGATTGTGGCGCTCTGCGTCGCGGCGGTCGGTTTCATTGCGGTACAGCCGGTGTTCTGGACGATGCCAACGCAACTTCTTTCCGGGACTGCTCTGGCGGCGGGGATCGGCTTCGTCAACCTGTTTGGTGCCGTCGGCGGCTTTATTGCTCCCATTCTGCGCGTCAAAGCCGAAACGGTGTTTGCCAGCGATGCGGCGGGCCTGCTGGTCCTCGCGGGCGTCGCGATTATTGGCTCGCTAATCATCTTTACGCTGAGTGTGAACCGTTCAGTTTCACAAGCAGGCGCTGCGCATCATTAATCTTATCTACGTTGTAAGGATCGTTATGAACGCATTGTTATCAAATCCCTTCAAAGAAGGATTACGCAAAGGGGAAGTCCAGGTCGGCCTGTGGCTTAGTTCGACCACCTCTTACATGGCGGAGATTGCCGCGACGTCGGGCTATGACTGGCTGCTGATTGATGGAGAACACGCGCCGAACACGGTGCAGGATCTTTACCATCAGCTGCAGGCGGTAGCGCCTTATGCCAGCCAGCCTGTGGTTCGCCCGGTGGAGGGCAGTAAAGCGTTGATCAAGCAGGTGCTGGATATTGGCGCGCAGACGCTGCTTGTCCCGATGGTCGACAGCGCAGAGCAGGCGCTTCAGGTGGTTTCCGCGACTCGTTATCCACCGCTCGGCGAGCGTGGTGTCGGCGCCAGCGTGGCACGGGCGGCGCGCTGGGGGCGTATCGACAATTATATGGCCCAGGCTAATGAATCACTCTGCCTGCTGGTACAGGTCGAAAGCAAAGCGGCACTGGATAATCTGGATGCCATTCTGGACGTTGACGGTATTGACGGTGTCTTTATTGGCCCGGCGGATCTTTCTGCGTCGTTGGGCTATCCGGATAATGCCGGACACCCGGAGGTGCAGCGGATCATTGAGCAAAGCATTCGCCGTATCCGCGCAGCCGGAAAAGCAGCCGGTTTCCTCGCTGTTGACCCAGCAATGGCGCAGAAATGTCTGCAATGGGGAGCAAATTTTGTCGCGGTAGGCGTGGATACCATGCTTTATACCGAAGCGCTGGATCGCAGGCTGGCAATGTTTAAGCCAGGCCAGAGTACGCAAACGTTGAAAAGCAGTTATTAATATCGGGCCCGGTGGTGTAGTGCCATCGGGCCTGAAATAGCTCCTAATGGTGATGTTCTGTCACGTCGTCAGCAGAAAATCCGGTAATGGTCAGGACTGTCTCATGATCGATGCCTCGCTCCAGCATCATGCGGGCAATACGTAATGCTTCTTCTCGTGTTCCTTTTAGCCAGCCTTCCTGCAATCCATTGTGATGGCCTTCCTGGCGTAGTTTCTCTGCGATCGTCATCAATTTCTCCTTGTTATGGGGTGAGCGCCCGGCAATTTCACGGATAAATTCGCTGACATGAGAAGCCTCACCGCGCTGTAGCAGATAATTAAACAGCGTTTGCAACTGGCTGTCATTAACGGTACGAGTAACTAAAAGCGCGACCAGCCTGTCCACCAGTCCCATCAAATCGCGATCGCGGATATGTTTTTGCATCAGTTCAAGTAGAGCGATACGCCGATGCTGCATAATCTCGTCGTCAGATACCACAGTGATGTCCACTAGCGGAAATGCTTCTGAGTAAAGCTTGCGCGCCAGTTGTGGGTAATCAAATTCGTCCAGCCAGTTGAGCGACCACGGATACGGGCTCTGTTGCCCGTGATAAAAAAGCATGGGGATAACCAGAGGTAGCGTTCTGTATCCGGCATCCAGGTGATATTGCATGGCGGCAGTGGCATAACGCATCAGGCGAAATGCCATGTGTTGTACCGCTGTACTCTGATGTTCGATAACGCAGTAGATGTAGCCTTCACCTTCGCGGGTTTTTAACGACCACAATACGTCGGAATAGTAAGCACGGAGATCCTTTTCGATAAAACTGGTAGGCTCCAGCTTCAGCGTTTGCAGGTCACATATCTCGCGTAATGCGACGGGAAGGTGAATTTCAAGAAAATCGCGAGCCATCTCAGGATAAGAAATTATCTTTTTAAAAACCGCATCATGCGGTGTTGATGTTGCTGATTTAGCCATGGTAGTCCGTCACCAGAGGAAGAAGATGGCGTGACGGTACCCACGGATGACGTGGGCTGCATTCGTGGAATTGATTTTTTGCGTGGAGGGGTCAGAGATAAATACGTCCGCTTGCAACGTATTCAGTTATATACAACGGCATTCGCAAAAATGCCCGGTAGCAAATGCCACCGGGCAACAGAATTAACCTAACGCTTTGGCAAGCAGGGTGATGGGATGTTCGCAACGTTTGCTTGTCGACATCTCAATCTGCCATTTACAGGTTTCGCAGTCGGTGACGACGATATCAGCGCCGCTGTCTTCAATCTGGCGGAACAGCGGTGCGCCAATGGACTGCGATGTCGGGTAGTTTTCCTTTTTAAAGCCGTATGTCCCGGCAATCCCGCAGCATTGCGAGTCCAGCACCGTTAGCTCCAGCCCTGGAATTTGTCGTAGCAGTTCCAGCGTGTAGAGCGTCCAGCCCATTTTCTCCATGTGGCATGGCGTGTGGTAGACCACTTTCAGCGGCAGCGTTTTCAGCGGCAGCGTTTTGCCTTCATCCAGCTTGCGCCACAGCCAGCGGGTTGCCAGTTCAATGTGTTCGCGTAGACCTGAGTTGTCGACGTCCAGCACCTCCGGATATTCATCACGCAGTGCAAAGGTGCAGGTTGATGAGGTGGCGATCACCGGAATGCCTTTACCGTCAATTGCTTCTCTGAGGGAGGCCACGTTGCTCACCGCCTGCTTACGCGCTTTATCGGTAAAACCGTTGGCAATCAGCGGTACGCCGCAGCATTTCTCTTTGCTCAGCAGTTGCACCCCGGTTCCCATCGCATTCAACACTTTGATCAGGTCTTTGCCGAGCTGCGGATGGTTGTAATTCACAAAACAGCCGTGGAAAAAGGCAACCTGATCCTGATATTGCGCTTGCTGAGCGGCAACGCTGCGATACCAGCGGCGGAAGGTGCCGAAAGAGTACTTCGGCAGCGTACGGCGATGGTCGATTTTTAGCGCGTAATCCAGCAACTGACGCACCGGTTTGAGTGAGGTGGCGGTATTCACTATCGGGGCGAACGGTGTGGACACGCTACCCATCAAATCGGTATGGCTTAAGACAAAGTTACGCAGCGACGGACGCGTTGTGTCGTATTTGGCGCGCGCGCGTTGGATGATATCGCCAATCTTCACATCTGACGGACAGGCTACTTCGCAACGCTTACAGTTGATGCAGTATTTCAGCGCATCGTCATATAACGCGCCATCTTTCAGGCGCAGACGCTCACCGTCCGGTCCGGCCTGTTTAGGACCAGGGTAGTTCGGATTGACGCGACTTACCGGGCAGGCCGTGGTGCACACCGTGCATTTGATACAACTTTCAAAACGTGTGTCGCTCATTGCTGGCCTCCTGCACGTTTCGCAATATGATGTGCGGCGTGTAAGGCGCTAACAGCGCACACGCCGCCTCCGCAACCCTGGGCGATAGGGTCGAATCCGCCGAGAACGGAACCGATGGCATACATGTTCTCTACCGTTTGTCCCGCCAGCGACGGGCGCAGCCCGGCATCGGTCGTAACGCCAAACTGCTGCCACGGTTGTGGGTCGAATACGTCACGCTCATACCACTCGGCGCGGGTGGCGGTTTGCTGTACATCCAGCCCCAGGATAGGTTCGTAGATGGCCTCACGCGTGGCGACCAGTCCGCTGCTGAAGAAGCTGCCGCTGGCGAGCACGGCGAAACGTGGCCGCAAAGGAATATCGGCATGATTACGGGTCCAGATTTCGCTGACTACGCCGTCCTGACAGGTGATTTTCTTCACTTCATCACCCGGCATCCAGACGCCGCCCTGGCGCACAAACTGGCGCTGCAATTTGTTATGCAAACGCATACCCAGTACCGAAGGCGGGAGAGTCGGTAACAGCGTCAGCGAGCAGGGGAGGCGCTCGTTAAGCCATTGCCAGAGCTGTTCATCCGCCAGACCGAAGCAGGCCGGCATAATTATCATGTCGCAGGTTTTTGCTACTGGCAGTAAAGCGTCATAGAGCAGCGACCATTTATCTTCGTTATCCAGCAGGCGCGCAATATTGACGGCGCGAAACTCGGTCGGGTTATCACGCAGGACATCCAGCTCAGGCAGATCGATTTCTGCCGTCTCGACGCTGAGATTGCGTTGACGCAGCGACGCCGCGGCGAGATGTGCCTGAAAATCCAGTAAACCGCTAATACCTACAACGCAGATACGCTGCGCGGACAGCGGCCAGACCGGAACTTCCGGGGAACTTAACCAGGTTGAGCGCAGCGTTCCCAGCGGGGTGATGCGTTGATGTGACTGATGTACCTTGCCTTGCAAATGAGTTCCGCATTCTTCGAGAAGATTTTGCGCCTGCTGGGCCAGCTCCAGGACGTTGTGCGTTCCGATGGTGCTGTACGGGTGCGCGGGTGCCTGAGTGCGCAGCGCATTCAGGCCTGCTTCTATATCCGTCACCGGTTGGCCATCGGGTAAGTTGCTGAGCAAATCCAGTGAGCCGGAGGAGAAATGCAGGGCGCTTTGGCCGCGAGTGACAATCGTGCAGCGTAAACCGCTTTTTTGCAGTTGCAGGCCGCACAGCAGTCCGGCCAGGCCGCCGCCGATAATGACGGTATCAAATTTCATCCTGGTGCTCCTTTTCCAGACCGCACAATCCCTGATAGACCCAGCGTGTGAATTCGCTTTCGCGCAGCGCATCTCCCCAGGCGATAGGCTGCACGCCTTTCCAGCGTTCATTGAGGAAATCGGAAAGCTGGGTGATAGATTGCGCGGCGGTGGTGACATTAAAACGTTGCAGCAAACCTGCGGCGCGGCAGGCACACAATTCGCCCTGGCAGGTCCCCATTCCAACACGGGTACGGCGACGCAAATCCAGCAGGCTGTTGACGGTCAAATTCTCGACGGCGTACTGCACTTCACCTGCAGTGACCGCTTCGCATTCACAGACCAGGCTGCGGTGCTGACGACCTTCGCTAAGCCACGCAGGGGTGCGATCGCCGTGACGGTAGACCGCTGAGCCGCGCAGTGGCGCGGGCAACGAGATCACGCGTTTGAGCGTATGCTCGGTCGATTCTTGTGAGCCAGGCAGCGCCGTGTCTGCCGTTGTGCAAGGTTGGGTATTGCCCAGCTTACGGCAAACGGCATCGGTGGCCCACTCTGCCATCAGGCGGTAGGTCATCAATTTGCCGCCAGTAATGGTGATAAACCCGTCCAGTCCGTCACGCTGGGCGTGATCGAACAGTACAATCCCACGACTGACGTTACGGCCACTTGGATCGTCGTCGCTGGCTACCAGAGGACGCACGCCGGAGTAGGCGCGTAAAATGCGCGTTTTCGCCATAATCGGCGCCAGTTTTTCGCCTTCACGCAGCAATATATCGACCTCTTCTGCGGTGACGCGGTTGCTGTCGATATCATCGTAATCAATGTGCTGTGAGGTGGTGCCAATCAGCGAAATGGTATCACCGGGCACCAGGATATCGGCGTCAGACGGCTTACGACAGCGGTTGATGACATGCTGGTTAATGCGGTGATCCATAATCAGCAGCGAACCTTTGGCCGGGAACATACGGATGCTCAGATCGGCATATTCCGCAATGCGCTGGCCCCAGATCCCGGCGGCGTTGACGACTACCGGTGCATGCAGAGACTGCATCTCACCCGTCAGATGATTGCGTACGTTCACGCCGCAAACCGTTGCCCCTTCACGAATCAGTCCCGTCACTTCATGCGCCGTTAAGATTACTGCGCCATGCTCACGCGCATCCAGCATGTTGGCGGCGGTTAAGCGGAAAGGATCAACCGTGCCGTCCGGCACTTTTACCGCGCCAATCAGCTGTGGGTTGACGGAAGGTTCGATAATGCGCGCCTGCTTAGGGTCAATTGCTTCTGCGCGAATACCGGCCTCTTCACAGGCGCGAATAAAGGTTGCCTGGAAGGAGAGTTCATCTTCCGGCAGGGTAATAAACAGACCATCCGTCGGCTCAACGCAATGACGGGCGATACGTTTGAGAATTTGGTTTTCGCTGATGCACTCCCGGGCAGATTCAGCGTCGGTGACGGCGTAGCGTGCACCGCTGTGCAGCAGACCGTGGTTACGTCCGGTCGCCCCTGTGGCGATATCGTGGCGTTCCACTAAGATGACGCGCAACCCGCGCAGCGCACAATCGCGTGCGATCCCTGCACCTGTTGCTCCTCCACCAATGATAATCACGTCACTTGTTTGCGAGTCGCGAATTTTCATTGTTTTTCCTCACAGTTCGTTTTTTATCATTTAGCCACATAAAAAACATGGATTGTTTGATTTCGCGCATAATCGCTCATTATTCGAAAATGAAACGTGATTTCGTGCGCCTTTATGAACATTTGTCATAAATCTGTAACAATATGTGCAGCGTTTCACATTTTTGTTATGTATCTTTCCTTAACATCGCGGCCACACTGGGAGCGGTAGGGTAGTAATGACGAACTGCAGTGTTTACTTCGAATGAAAGACGGCCACGGAGGCTACACTATGTTGAGCATTTTTAAACCAGCGTCACACACGGCGCGTTTGCCTGCAGCGGAGATCGACCCGACATATCGTCGATTACGTTGGCAGATCTTTCTGGGGATATTCTTTGGCTATGCCGCGTACTATCTGGTACGTAAGAACTTTGCCCTTGCGATGCCGTATCTGGTTGAGCAAGGTTTCTCGCGTGGCGATCTGGGTTTTGCGTTATCCGGTATCTCCATTGCTTACGGATTTTCGAAATTCATCATGGGGTCCGTTTCGGATCGCTCGAATCCGCGCGTTTTCCTGCCAGCGGGTCTGATTCTGGCCGCCGCAGTCATGTTGTTCATGGGCTTTGTGCCGTGGGCGACTTCGAGCATTGCGGTTATGTTTGTGCTGCTGTTCCTCTGCGGATGGTTCCAGGGAATGGGTTGGCCGCCGTGTGGTCGTACCATGGTGCACTGGTGGTCGCAGAAAGAGCGTGGGGGCATTGTCTCCGTCTGGAACTGTGCGCACAACGTGGGCGGTGGTCTGCCTCCTCTGTTGTTCCTGCTGGGTATGGCCTGGTTCAATGACTGGAAAGCGGCGCTGTACATGCCTGCTTTCGGTGCGATCGTCGTCGCGCTGTTTGCTTTTGCTCTGATGCGTGATACGCCGCAGTCTTGTGGCCTGCCGCCTATCGAAGAGTACAAGAACGACTATCCGGACGATTACAACGAGAAAGCGGAAGAAGAGCTGACTGCGAAGCAGATCTTCATGCAATACGTACTGCCGAACAAACTGTTGTGGTACATCGCTATCGCCAACGTGTTTGTTTATCTGCTGCGTTACGGCATCCTGGACTGGTCCCCGACCTATCTGAAAGAAGTGAAACATTTCGCGCTGGATAAATCATCCTGGGCCTACTTCCTGTATGAGTATGCGGGTATTCCGGGCACGCTGCTGTGCGGCTGGATGTCGGATAAAGTCTTCCGTGGCAACCGTGGTGCGACCGGCGTGTTCTTTATGACGCTGGTGACTATCGCGACTATCGTCTACTGGATGAACCCGGCAGGCAACCCGAACGTGGATATGGCTTGTATGATTATCATCGGCTTCCTGATCTACGGTCCGGTAATGTTGATTGGTCTGCATGCGCTGGAACTGGCACCGAAAAAAGCGGCGGGTACGGCGGCTGGCTTTACCGGTCTGTTCGGTTATCTCGGCGGTTCCGTAGCGGCGAGCGCCATTGTTGGCTATACCGTTGACTTCTTCGGTTGGGACGGCGGCTTTATGGTGATGATTGGCGGTAGCGTGCTGGCGGTTATTCTGCTGGTGGTCGTCATGATTGGCGAAAAACGCCATCACGAAGAGATCGCACTGAAGCGTAACGGGGGCTAATAGATGAAAACCACATTGAAAAGTCTCAGCGTGGCGCTAATGCTGACAGGTATTGTGGTGAGCAGCGCGGCGGTTGCCGCAGAAAAAATCGTGATTGCGCACCGTGGCGCCAGCGGTTATCTACCGGAGCATACGCTGCCAGCAAAAGCGATGGCTTATGCTCAGGGGGCTGATTACCTGGAACAGGATTTGGTGATGACCAAGGACGACCATCTGGTTGTCCTGCATGACCACTACCTTGACCGCGTCACCGATGTTGCCGAGCGTTTCCCGGATCGTGCGCGTAAAGATGGGCGCTACTACGCTATCGACTTTACGCTGGATGAGATTAAATCGCTGAAATTTACCGAAGGCTTTGATATCGAAAATGGCAAAAAGGTCCAGACCTACCCGGGGCGTTTCCCGATGGGTAAATCTGATTTCCGTGTGCACACTTTCGAAGAAGAGATTGAGTTTGTTCAGGGATTAAATCATTCAACCGGTAAAAACATTGGCATTTACCCGGAAATGAAAGCGCCGTGGTTCCATCATCAGGAAGGGAAGGACATTGCGGCTAAAACGCTGGAAGTGCTGAAAAAGTACGGGTACACCGACAAGAACGACAAGGTTTATCTACAGTGTTTTGATGTCGCAGAGTTAAAGCGCATTAAGAATGAACTGGAACCGAAGATGGGGATGGATCTCAATCTGGTACAGTTGATTGCGTACACTGACTGGAATGAAACTCAGGAGAAAAAGCCGGACGGTAGTTGGGTTAATTACAACTACGACTGGATGTTTAAACCGGGTGCCATGAAGCAGGTTGCGCAGTATGCGGACGGCATTGGGCCGGACTATCACATGCTGATTGATGAGAAGTCGAAGAAAGGCAATATCTCGTTAACGGGCATGGTACAGGACGCGCATCAGAATAAGATGGTGGTGCATCCTTATACCGTTCGTGCCGATCAACTGCCGGATTACACCACTGATGTAAACCAGCTGTATGACATTCTGTATAACAAGGCGGGCGTTGACGGGCTGTTCACCGACTTCCCCGACAAAGCAGTGACATTCCTGAATAAAGAGTAATGGCACAAGGTCTGTGATGCACCTCCGGTCACAGGCCCGGTTGGATCAAACGTTATTAACGGCTAGATAAGGCCGTCTGCCGTCAACGTGGCCATACCTGCCTCCAGGAGAAATAAAGAGCTGCCGTCCATCGGCGGCTCTTTTTTTAGTCGTAATTTTTATCCCGCCACGCGTTACAGCTCTATTTCAATATCGCCTTTTGCCCGACAGCAGCAGGGCAAAATTTCACCTGGCTGAATGAAGGCCAGAGGTTCGGCAATCCAGTCGACCTGTCCCGCTACCAGACGGGTACGGCAGGAGCCGCAATAACCTGCGCGGCACTGGTATTCAACTTCAACATTGTGCGATTCGAGCGCGGCAAGCAGGGAAGGATGTTCATCCTGGCACAGCAGTTGTGTGCCAGAGATGCGCAGAGTAACGCGGCCCATCAGAGCTGGAAGTTACTCAGGTCGTCGGTATCGACTTCCGAATCGATCTGGCCGACCAGGTAAGAGCTGACTTCCACTTCCTGCGGCGCAACCTGCACGTTATCAGACACCAGCCAGGTGTTGATCCATGGGATTGGGTTAGAGCGGGTCTGGAACGGCAAGTCGAGTCCGACAGCCTGCATACGGATGTTGGTGATGTACTCAACGTACTGGCACAGAATGTCTTTGTTCAGGCCAATCATTGAGCCGTCACGGAACAGATAATCCGCCCACTCTTTTTCCTGCAGCGCGGCCTGTACGAACAGGTCGTAGCATTCTTGTTTACACTCTTCGGCGATTTCCGCCATTTCCGGATCGTCCACGCCGCTGCGCAGCAGATTCAGCATATGCTGGGTCCCGGTCAAATGCAGGGCTTCATCGCGGGCGATCAGGCGAATAATTTTCGCGTTGCCTTCCATCAGTTCGCGTTCGGCGAAGGCGAAGGAGCAGGCGAAGCTGACGTAGAAGCGGATCGCTTCCAGCGCGTTCACGCTCATCAGGCACAGATACAGCTTCTTCTTCAGTTCACGCAGGCTTACGACAACCGTTTTACCGTTAACGGTATGCGTGCCTTCGCCCAGCAAATGCCAGTAGCTGGTCATCTCAATCAATTCGTCGTAATAGCTGGAAATGCCTTCCGCGCGTTTCTGGATCTGCTCGTTGGTGACGATGTCATCAAACACCACCGCCGGATCGTTCACGATGTTACGAATGATGTGGGTGTAGGAACGGGAGTGGATCGTTTCTGAAAACGCCCATGTTTCCACCCAGGTTTCCAGCTCAGGGATCGAGATTAACGGCAGCAGCGCCACGTTCGGGCTACGTCCCTGAATGGAGTCCAGCAGCGTCTGATATTTCAGGTTGCTGATGAAGATATGCTTTTCATGTTCCGGCAGCGCCTGGAAGTCGATGCGATCGCGAGAAACATCAACTTCTTCCGGACGCCAGAAGAAAGAGAGCTGCTTTTCGATCAGTTTTTCGAAGATGTCATATTTTTGCTGATCGTAGCGGGCGACGTTCACCGGCTGGCCGAAGAACATCGGTTCCAGAAGTTGGTTATTTTTCGTCTGTGAAAAAGTGGTGTATGCCATTGATGTGAATCCTTTGTGGGATGAGTGCCGGATGGCGTTACAAGCACCCTTTCCGGCCTACAAACCAAGCTACTGTAGGCCGGGTGAGCCTGGTGCCACCCGGCATCGTTCATCAGATCTTACATGCGCCGCTTTCGCAGCCATCGTCCTGAATGGACGGCACCAGATCGTCCTGAGAATCTTCCGCACCGTCACGGGTGTTTTGATAATACAGCGTTTTGACACCAAATTTGTAGGCGGTGAGCAGGTCTTTCAGTAACTGCTGCATCGGTACTTTTCCGGATGGGAAGCGCGACGGATCATAGTTGGTGTTGGCGGAAATCGACTGATCGATAAATTTCTGCATGATACCTACCAGTTGCAGATAGCCATCGTTGTTCGGCATTTCCCACAGCAGTTCGTACGCGTCGTGCAGGTGTTCGTAGTCCGGCACGACCTGGCGCAGAATACCGTCTTTCGACGCTTTGATGCTCACATAGCCGCGCGGTGGTTCAATACCGTTGGTGGCGTTAGAGATCTGCGAAGAGGTCTCCGATGGCATCAGGGCTGACAGCGTGGAGTTACGCAGACCGTGCGTTTTGATGGATTCGCGCAGTTGTTCCCAGTCCAGATGCAGCGGCTCGTTGACAATAGCATCGAGATCTTTTTTATAGGTATCGATCGGCAGAATACCTTTGGAGTAGGTCGTTTCGTTAAACCACGGGCACGCGCCTTGCTCTTTCGCCAGCTCGTTAGAGGCTTTCATCAGGTAATACTGAATGGCTTCAAAGGTTTTGTGAGTCAGGTTGTTCGCGCTGCCGTCAGAATAACGCTTACCGTTTTTCGCCAGCCAGTAGGCGTAGTTGATCACGCCAATACCCAGCGTACGGCGACCCATCGCGCCGCGTTTGGCGGCAGGAATCGGATAATCCTGATAATCGAGCAGCGCATCCAGCGCGCGCACCGCCAATTCAGCCAGCTCTTCCAGCTCGTCCAGGCTGTTGATAGCACCGAGGTTAAATGCGGACAGCGTACACAGCGCAATTTCGCCGTTTTCGTCGTTAACGTCGGTCAGAGGTTTGGTCGGCAGGGCGATTTCCAGGCACAGGTTAGACTGGCGCACCGGAGCGACAATTGGATCAAACGGGCTATGGGTGTTGCAGTGGTCAACGTTCTGAATATAGATACGCCCGGTAGAGGCACGTTCCTGCATCATCAGTGAGAACAGCTCAACGGCTTTCACGCGTTGCTTGCGGATACTGTCGTCGTTTTCATATTTGGTGTACAGACGTTCGAATTCGTCCTGGTCAGCGAAGAACGCATCATACAGGCCTGGAACGTCGGACGGGCTGAACAGCGTGATGTCGCCGCCCTTCAGCAGACGGGTGTACATCAGTTTGTTGATCTGTACGCCGTAGTCCATGTGACGCACGCGGTTGCCTTCGACGCCACGGTTGTTTTTAAGGACCAGCAGGCTTTCAACTTCCAGGTGCCACATTGGGTAGAACAGCGTTGCAGCACCGCCGCGTACGCCGCCCTGGGAGCAGGATTTTACCGCAGTCTGGAAGTGCTTGTAGAACGGAATACAACCGGTGTGGAACGCTTCTCCGCCGCGGATCGGGCTACCCAGCGCACGGATGCGACCGGCGTTGATACCGATGCCGGCGCGCTGGGAAACGTATTTCACAATCGCGCTGGAGGTGGCGTTGATGGAGTCCAGGCTGTCGCCGCACTCGATCAGTACGCAGGAGCTGAACTGACGGGTAGGGGTGCGCACGCCGGACATAATCGGCGTCGGCAGCGAAATTTTAAACGTAGAAACGGCGTCGTAGAAACGTTTTACGTATTGCAGACGCGTTTCACGCGGATAGTTAGAGAACAGGCAGGCCGCTACCAGAATGTAGAGGAACTGCGCGCTTTCATAAATCTCACCGGTAACACGGTTTTGTACCAGGTATTTACCTTCTAACTGCTTCACCGCAGCGTAGGAGAAGGTCATATCGCGGTCGTGTACGATGAACGAGTCCATCTGCTTGAACTCTTCTTCCGTGTAGTCTTCCAGCAGATGATTGTCGTATTTGCCCATTTCAACCATTTTCACGACATGGTCGAACAGTTTCGGCGGTTCAAACTCGCCGTAGGCTTTTTTGCGCAGATGGAAAATCGCCAGGCGAGCAGCCAGGTACTGATAATCCGGTGCCTCGCGGGAGATCAGGTCGGCGGCAGCTTTGATGATTGTTTCATGGATATCGGATGTCTTGATACCGTCATAAAACTGAATGTGGGAGCGCAACTCGACCTGAGAAATCGATACGTTATTCAGTCCTTCTGCCGCCCAATCCAGAACTCGGTGGATTTTGTCGAGATTGATGCGCTCTGTACTACCATCACGCTTTGTCACCAGCAGACTCTGATTCATGTGGTTTTTTACCTGTCCGTGAAAGAAAAAATATCCCCCATATTATCCACAAAGTCATGTTGTGACTAAGTCTGTGGATAAATACTATATGTAGGGGTTGTTTGATAAAGTAGACGCTATATGGTGAGTATTCTAGTAGGGATTCTTTTCAGTACAAGAGTTGATTTTGAGGTTAAATTGAGGTTGCAAAAGGGTAATAATCGCTAAGTGCGCGTCTTATAAGGCCTGGCGAGGATGTCAATAATTGAGAAAAAAAATAGAAAATTTGATCGAGTGCTGATTTCTTCATCTAAGGCAAGGTAAGTTCTTATGACCTGGCGCAAAAATTGCCCTGACGATCCTACTCAGGATTGGTAGGCGATGCGCAGGCCCGAAAGCTGCGCACTATCGGGCACGGTGCCGGATTGCGGCGTTGTACGCCTTATCCGGCCGGGTGGAGGAGGTTAATCTGCTTGCGCGGTAGTGTGTACCATATAGTTCACATCAACGCCGGGGCCGAGTTTAAAACTGTTGGTGATCGGGTTGTAGTGCAGGCCGGTCATATGACGCTCTTTCAGCACGGTCTGGTCAACCCACTCTAACAGTTCAGCCGGCTTAATGAATTTTTTCACATCATGCGTGCCTTTCGGCACCATACGCAAAATATATTCCGCGCCGACCACCGCCATTAGCCAGGATTTGCCGTTGCGATTAAGCGTGGAGAAAAACACTTCGCCGCCCGGTTTGACCAGTTTGGCGCAGGCCCTGACCACCGATTGCGGGTCCGGTACGTGCTCCAGCATTTCCATGCAGGTCACAACGTCATACTGATGCGCATGTTTTTCCGCATGTTCTTCAACCGTTTCTTGAACGTATTCCACCTGGATGCCACTCTCCAGCGCATGCAGTTTTGCTACCTGTAACGGTTCAAAGCCCATGTCCAGCCCGGTGACGGTTGCGCCCTCGCGCGCCATGCTTTCCGCCAGAATGCCGCCGCCGCAGCCGACGTCGAGTACCTTTTTACCAAACAGGCCGCCTGAGCGCTCCGTGATATAGCCCAGGCGCAATGGGTTAATACGGTGCAGTGGCTTAAATTCACCCTCAAGATCCCACCAGCGTGACGCGACTGCTTCAAACTTGGCAATTTCTTCCTGATCAACGTTGTGAGTTACCGGAGGTTTTTCGGCATTCATTGGGGCTTCTACTCCTAAATTTGCGATGCAAATGAGTATATCAGCCTGACGGGATGAATAAAGCCTCTGTCAGGGGGAATCCATTTACCTGAATCTGCACGGATGTGTTATAATTTGCGACCTTTGAATCCGGGATACAGTAGAGGGATAGCGGTTAGATGAGCGACCTTGCGAGAGAAATTACACCGGTCAACATTGAGGAAGAGCTGAAGAGCTCCTATCTGGATTATGCGATGTCGGTCATTGTTGGCCGTGCGCTGCCGGACGTCCGAGATGGCCTGAAGCCGGTTCACCGTCGCGTACTTTACGCCATGAACGTATTGGGCAACGACTGGAATAAAGCCTATAAAAAATCTGCCCGTGTCGTTGGTGACGTAATCGGTAAATACCACCCTCATGGTGATACCGCCGTTTACGACACCATTGTTCGTATGGCGCAGCCATTCTCCTTGCGTTACATGCTGGTAGATGGTCAGGGTAACTTTGGTTCTGTCGATGGCGACTCCGCAGCGGCGATGCGTTATACGGAAATCCGTATGTCGAAAATCGCCCATGAGCTGATGGCTGACCTGGAAAAAGAAACGGTGGATTTCGTCGATAACTACGACGGCACCGAACAAATTCCTGACGTCATGCCAACCAAAATTCCTAACCTGCTGGTGAACGGCTCGTCCGGTATCGCGGTAGGTATGGCAACCAACATTCCGCCGCACAACCTGACGGAAGTGATCAACGGCTGCCTGGCATACATTGACGATGAAGACATCAGCATTGAAGGGCTGATGGAACATATTCCGGGTCCGGACTTCCCGACCGCCGCGATCATCAACGGTCGTCGTGGTATTGAAGAAGCCTACCGTACCGGCCGTGGCAAAGTGTACATCCGCGCACGCGCGGAAGTCGAAGCGGATGCCAAAACTGGCCGTGAAACCATCATCGTCCATGAAATTCCGTATCAGGTGAACAAAGCGCGCCTGATCGAGAAAATCGCCGAGCTGGTAAAAGACAAACGCGTTGAAGGTATCAGCGCGCTGCGTGACGAGTCTGACAAAGACGGTATGCGCATCGTGATTGAAGTGAAACGCGACGCAGTCGGGGAAGTGGTTCTGAACAACCTCTACTCCCAGACCCAACTGCAGGTTTCTTTCGGTATCAACATGGTTGCGTTGCACCATGGACAGCCGAAAATCATGAACCTGAAAGATATTATTGCTGCGTTTGTACGTCACCGCCGTGAAGTCGTAACCCGCCGTACTATCTTTGAACTGCGTAAAGCCCGCGACCGTGCGCACATCCTTGAAGCACTGGCGATTGCGCTGGCGAACATCGATCCGATCATCGAACTGATCCGCCGTGCGCCGACCCCGGCAGAAGCGAAAGCAGCGCTGGTCGCGCGTTCGTGGGAGCTGGGTAACGTTTCTGCCATGCTGGAACGTGCCGGCGATGATGCCGCACGTCCTGAATGGCTGGAACCGGAATTTGGCGTGCGTGACGGTCAGTACTACCTGACTGAACAGCAGGCCCAGGCCATTCTGGATCTGCGTTTGCAGAAACTGACCGGCCTTGAGCACGAAAAACTGCTCGACGAATATAAAGAGCTGCTGGAGCAGATCGCTGAACTGCTGCACATTTTGGGCAGCGCCGATCGTCTGATGGAAGTCATCCGTGAAGAGATGGAGCTGATTCGTGAACAGTTCGGCGACGCACGTCGGACCGAAATCACCGCGAACAGCGCTGACATCAACATCGAAGATCTGATTAGCCAGGAAGATGTTGTCGTGACCTTGTCTCATCAGGGCTACGTGAAATATCAGCCGTTAACCGATTACGAAGCGCAGCGTCGTGGCGGTAAAGGCAAATCTGCAGCACGAATTAAAGAAGAAGACTTTATCGACCGCCTGCTGGTGGCTAACACCCATGACACGATCCTCTGCTTCTCCAGCCGCGGTCGTTTGTACTGGATGAAGGTTTATCAGTTGCCGGAAGCAAGCCGTGGTGCGCGTGGACGTCCTATCGTCAACCTGCTGCCACTGGAAGCTAACGAACGTATCACCGCAATTCTGCCAGTACGTGAGTACGAAGAAGGCGTCAACGTCTTCATGGCAACCGCCAGCGGTACCGTGAAGAAAACAGCGCTGACCGAGTTCAGCCGTCCGCGTTCAGCCGGTATCATTGCGGTTAACCTGAACGAAGGCGATGAGCTGATTGGCGTTGACCTGACGTCTGGTAGTGACGAAGTTATGCTGTTCTCTGCTGCCGGTAAAGTGGTGCGCTTCAAAGAAGGGGCTGTTCGTCCGATGGGACGTACCGCGACCGGCGTACGCGGTATCAAACTGGCGGAAAGCGACAGCGTGGTATCGCTGATCGTTCCGCGTGGTGAAGGTGCTATCCTGACCGTTACCCAGAACGGCTACGGTAAGCGTACGGCGGCGGAAGAGTATCCGACCAAGTCTCGTGCGACCCAGGGCGTTATCTCCATCAAAGTCACCGAGCGCAACGGTTCCGTTGTCGGCGCAGTGCAGGTTGAAGATACCGACCAGATCATGATGATCACCGATGCAGGTACGCTGGTACGTACTCGCGTGTCGGAAATCAGCGTGGTAGGGCGTAACACCCAGGGCGTTATCCTCATCCGTACTGCGGAAGATGAAAACGTTGTGGGTCTGCAACGCGTTGCTGAACCGGTTGATGATGAAGAGCTCGACTCCATCGACGGTAGCGCTGCTGAAGGGGACGAGGATATCGCGCCTGAAGCGGAAAGCGATGACGATGCAGCGGACGACGCTGAAGAGTAATTAAGACGTGATAAAAAGGGCCGGAAATATCCGGCCCTTTTTTTTAATTCATTCGCTCCACTATCATCGCAATGCCCTGACCGCCGCCGATGCACAGCGTGGCCAGTCCAAGCGTTTGATCCCGTGCCTGTAGCGCATGCAGCAGCGTCACCAGTATTCGCGCGCCGCTGGCGCCAATAGGGTGTCCCAGCGCAATTGCCCCACCGTTGACGTTAACCTTTTGCGGATCAAATCCCAGCGTTTTACCGACGGCAAGAAACTGAGCAGCAAATGCCTCGTTGGCTTCGATCAGATCGATATCAGAAAGCTGTAAGCCGCTCAGTTGCAGTGCCTTCAGCGTGGCGGGAACCGGCCCCATCCCCATCATAGCCGGTGCTACGCCGCCACTGGCCCAGGCTTTGATCCGCGCCAATGGCTTCAGCCCAGCCTCCAGTGCTGCGGACTCTTCCATTACCACTAATGCCGCTGCACCGTCGTTGATCCCCGAGGCGTTACCTGCGGTGACGGTTCCTGCTTTATCGAAGGCTGGACGCAATGCGGCGAGGCCTTCTGCCGTCGAGTCAGCTTTGGGGAATTCGTCACGCTCAAAGATGATGGTTTTCTTCCGTGATGACACGCTGACGGGCACGATTTCAGCC
Source organism: Citrobacter braakii (assembly GCF_002075345.1). Taxonomy (GTDB): domain Bacteria; phylum Pseudomonadota; class Gammaproteobacteria; order Enterobacterales; family Enterobacteriaceae; genus Citrobacter; species Citrobacter braakii. The sequence goes on along the minus strand of NZ_NAEW01000002.1, from coordinate 448,434 downwards.
TCAAATGCGCCAGACTCGATTGCGGCAACGGCTTTACGCTGTGACTGCAGAGCCAGTTCATCCTGCATTTCGCGGCTGATGCCATACTCTTTGGCAACATTTTCTGCAGTGATCCCCATGTGGTAACCATGCTCGGCGCAGATCAGGCCATCGCGCAGAATCACGTCGGACAATTGCCCGTCACCGAGGCGATAGCCCCAGCGGGCTTTTGCGTCTAACAGGTAGGGGGCCAGGCTCATGTTTTCCATCCCACCCGCGACGATCGCCTGGGCTTGTCCGGCCTTGATAGCGAGGGCGGCAAGCGCCACGCTTTTCAGGCCAGAGCCGCACACTTTGTTGACGGTAAAGCCGCAAACGGTGTCGGACAGGCCACTTTTTAATAATGCCTGACGCGCTGGGTTTTGCCCGAGTCCTGACTGCAGCACGTTGCCCATAATCACCTCGTCCACGCGCTGTGGGTCAAGGTGCGCGCGTTCAAGAGCGGCTCTAATGACGGTTGAGCCAAGCTCGACGGCACCCGTAGTTGCCAGTGCGCCGTTAAAACTGCCGATTGCGGTACGTGCCGCGCTGACGATGACACAGTTTTTCATTTTTCAGTTCCTTTTATTAAGTTGTTGCCGTCAGAACAAGGTCAATCCAATAACAAAAATGACGCCGGAGAAGAGCAGGGCGGTGATGCAGTACCCCATAATGTCGCGTACTCCGAGACCGGCGATGGCCAGCGCGGGTAGCGCCCAGAACGGTTGTGCCATGTTCATCCACTGCTCACCGTAGGCGATGGCCATGACTGATTTGCCAAGATCGGCACCCAGCGCCTGAGCGGCAGGCATGACGAACGGTCCCTGAATAACCCAATGGCCACCGCCGGATGGCACGGCAAAGTTAATCAGGGCTGAACTGAAGAAAGTCATCAGTGGGAAGGTATCTTTGTTGGCAACGTTGATGAAAAATTCAGTAATGAGCCCACCGAGGCCGGAGTGCTCCATCATCAACTGAATGCCGGCATAGAAGGGGAATTGCACCAGAATCCCGGCGGTACTCCGTGCGGCAGCACTAACGGCACGCATATAGGCCATCGGCGTTTTGTGCAGCAGCAGACCGGCAATCATAAACATCAGGTTGACGGTGTTGATGGTGATGTTGAAACCTTTCTCGGCAAAGTAGATACCCAGATAGGCAATCCCTAATGCACCGATGATCAGCGCCAGAATGCGGCTCTCTTCCAGTTTTTCAGATGGCGGCGCATCCGGCGGCAGTTTCTTTTGAAAATCAGCTTCTTCCAATAAAAGTTTTGGATCGATGCTCACCACATCTGAAGGTTTTGGCGTCATCATCCGGGTGATAAACGGCATCACCACAATCAGGCCGAGCGTGATGAAAATATTGAAGCCGGTGAACAGGGTATCCGCGACAGGAATGAGGCCCGCTACGTGCTCGACCGGGTTGCCAGGCGTTGCCGCCAGCAAAGGCATTGAGCCGGAGAAGCCGCCGCCCCAGGTCAGGAACCCGATGTAGGCGCAGGCAATCAGTAACGGATAATCGGAACCCGGTACCCGACGAGCAACTTCGCGGGCGAACATCGCCCCGACCACCAGACCAAATCCCCAGTTAATAACGCAGGCAACTGAACCAAAAAAAGTCACCAGCATGACGCCCTGAGCGGGGGTTTTGGCGGCGGATGCCGCCGTACGCAGCAGGCTTTTCACCGGCCCGGAACTGGCTAACGCATGGCCGGTTACGATGATCAGCGCCATCTGCATACCAAACGCCAGCAGGTTCCAGAAACCGTCACCCCAGAATTTCACCATGCTGATGGGGGTCTGCGGCGTTAACCACAGCGCGATGCCAAAGGTCAGCAACGTTAATAACATGGCGAAAATCAGTGGGTCGGGCAGCCAGCGGCTGACTACCCGTGTCATAAAGCGAGCGATGCGGCCAATCATGCGTCACCTCGCAGGATGCGCAGATCGTCGGCAATTTCAAACTGTGCTTCGGTTTTTTCACATAGCGTGGCGATGTCGCATCCTTCGATGATTTCAGTCAGCCACATCTTGCCATCTATAAAGCGGAATACAGCCAGCTCGGTGACCAGCATATGCACAGCATGCTGTGCAGTGAGCGGCATGGTGCATTGACGCAGGATTTTTGCGGAGCCGTCTTTTGCGCAATGCTCCATGGCGATAATGACTTTACGCGCACCGGTCACCAGATCCATTGCGCCACCCATGCCGGGCACCATCTTGCCGGGAACCACCCAGTTGGCGAGGTTTGCCTGCTCATCGACCTGCAACCCGCCAAGCACACAGGCATCAACATGACCACCGCGAATCAACGCGAACGACATGGCGCTATCAAACATCGCCGCGCCCGGCAAAATACCGCACGGTTGGCCGCCCGCGTTCACCAGGTCAGGATGGGCGGTGGTGACTGGGCCCAGTCCCAGAAAACCGTTCTCAGATTGCAGCGTAATGTGAATATCAGCAGGTAAGTAGTTAGCTACCATCGTTGGCAGGCCGATACCTAAGTTGACGATATCGCCATCGCGAAGTTCTTGCGCCACCCGGCGCGCAATACGTTGTTTAGCATCCATGATTAGCTCTCCTGTGGAATGACGATATGGTCGATAACGGCGCCGGGGGTCACAATCTGGTCAGGCTGCAGCTCCCCTGTTTCAACCATTTCGTCCGGTTCGACCAGCGTGATATCAGCGGCGAGGGCAATCAGAGGGTTAAAGTTACGGGCGCTGAGCTGGTAGGTGAGGTTGCCAAGCATGTCAGAGCGGTGGGCGCGAATAAGCGCTAAATCGGCGCGTAATGGGCGTTCAAGCAGCCAGGTTTTACCCTCAAGCGTCATGGTTTGCTTGCCTTCTTCCACGATGGTGCCAACGCCAGTGGGGGTCAGAAAGCCGCCAAGACCCGCGCCGCCGCAGCGAATCTGCTCGATCAGGGTACCTTGCGGAACCAGCTGTACATCCATCTCGCCGGCAATCATGCGACGACCGGTTTCCGGGTTTGTACCAATGTGCGAGGCAATCACTTTGCTCACCCGCCCATTGACGATCAGGGGGCCGATACCGGTATCGACAAAGGCGGTATCGTTAGCAATCAGTGTCAGATCTCTGACGCCGGATTCCAGCAGGGCTTCAACCAGACGAGGTGGTGTGCCAACGCCCATAAAACCACCGACCATGATGGTCATGCCGTCACGAAAGAAGCCCGCAGCGTCTTGTAAGGTAATCAGTTTTGTTTTCATTATGTTTCCCTTTTTGCATACTCCATTTTGGGTACGCTCAGGGAATTGCAAGCAAGGTGCCAGAATGACTAAAGAAACGTATTAATGTTTAGTTGATTGAATTTATTGGTTTATTTTTATGGTCTTGGTGAAAGGAGACCACGAGGGGTTATGCAGAATTTTGCGCAGTGTGCAAAATTCTGCATAGCAAACTTGCGTATCAGGAACCCGATGGGTCGATGCCGTACTCTTGTAATTTATACATTAAAGCGCGACGGCTAATTCCCAGAATCAGCGCCGTGCGGGTGCGATTGCCGTCCTGATTGTCGAGGACTTCGAGGATAATTCGTTTTTCCTCACGTTTAATCTCTTCTTTCAGATTGCGTTCCCCGGAGTAAGTCGGTTTTGTTTCTGTTGTGGCGCTCACCGGGTTGCGCAACGGGTCGGGGAGATCGTCGGCAAAGATCACCGCACCGGTATTCATAACGACTGCACGTTCGATGACGTTTGACAGTTCGCGAATGTTACCGGGCCAGGGCCAGGCGGTGAGGATCGACATCGCCGTCGGGTCGATTTCGATAATATCCCGCTGATTTTCAGAGCTGAATTTTTGTAAAAAGTGGTTTGCTAATAAGGCAATATCTTCACGACGCTCGCGTAATGGCGGCAAAGTCAGATGGATAACGTTGAGCCGGTAAAACAGGTCTTCGCGAAACGTTCCTTCCTTCACCATCGTTTGCAGACAGCGGTTGGTGGCGGCGACGATTCGAATGTCAACGCGAATGGTCTGGTGCCCGCCGATGCGTTCAAACTCCCTCTCCTGCAAAATGCGCAGTAGTTTGGCCTGCAGCACCAGCGGCATCTCGCCAATTTCATCAAGCAATAAAGTTCCCTGATGAGCGCGTTCGAACAATCCCTGGCGTAATGTCTGTGCCCCGGTAAACGCGCCTTTTTCGTGACCAAATAGCTCGCTTTCTAACAACGACTCCGGCAGAGCCGCGCAGTTAATTTTGATAAAGGGGCCATTGGCGCGTTTGCTGTTGTAGTGAATGGCGCGGGCGATCAGCTCTTTTCCTGTGCCGCTTTCACCGCTAATCAACACGTTTGCCTGGGAGAGGGCGATTTTCGCCGTGTCTTTACAGATATCCATCATACGCGGGCTGGTGGTCAGAATGTGTCCCCACTGCCAGCTGGTGGTCAACGCTTTATGCAGATTGCGGATTTCCTGTTTCATCTCCTGCAGTTGCAATGCGCGTTGAATCACCATGCTTAGCTCGTCGAGATCAAAGGGCTTAATCACGTAGTCGAATGCGCCGCTACGTAAAGCTTCTACTGCGGTTTCTACTTCAGCGTAAGCGGTCATCAGAATGACGGGGATCCGTGGTTGCTGCGTGCGCATAACTTTCAGCGCGTCGATACCGTCCATCTCCGGCATGCGAATGTCCATCAGCACCACGTCTGGCTGCGTTTCGCTAAACAGGCTCAGCGCGGCTTTCCCGTCGCTGGCGCAATGTGTCTCATGCCCTTGCAGGGAAAATGCGGTGGCAAGCATACGGCGAACATTTTCTTCATCATCAACGATGAGAATACGATAGGTCGTTTTCATTCTGACGGATTTCCCTGCGGGTTAAGAGGTAAAATCAGAGTGAATATCGCCCCGCAGCCAGGCTGGCTGGTTACGTGGATATCCCCCTGATGCGCGTTGATGATGCGCTGGCTCAGCGCCAGTCCAAGACCGGTGCCTGATGCTTTTGTCGTAAAAAAGGGATCGAATATTTTCTTCTGTATGGCGAGATCGATACCGTTGCCATTATCTTCAATCATCACGGCCTGTTGCGAGGCCGAGTATTGCCAGGTACGGATGCGAATTTCGCCTCGCGCAGCGATCGCCTGCACCGCATTGATTAAAATATTGAGGATCACCTGTTTGAGAAGCTCGCGATCGGCGACGATCGGCGGCAGGCTGGGATCTAATTCCGTTGTAAAGGCGATCCGTGCCTGTAGGCCAGCGGTTTGCACCAGGATTAGCGTCTCTTCAATGAGCGCATTGAGCCGAATCTGTTGCCACTGGCTTTGTCGTGGGCGAGAGAAATCTAACAGTTGTTGAATAACTTTATTGATGGAATCAATTTCATTCAGCACAACAGATAAATATTCCTGATGTTCCGGCAGCGAGGTTTGCTGGCGGATGATCTGGACGTAGCCACGAATTGCAGTCAGCGGGTTTCGCACTTCATGCGCGACGCCGGCCATCAGCTCACCCAGGGTGGCAAGCCTTTCGGTTTGAGCCAGTCGACGCTGGGTCTCTTTACGGGCGGTTAAATCGGAGAAAATAACCAGCGCGCCAATCAGCTCGCCGTGTGCGTTATGGATCCGACTGGTGGTTACACTGATCTCAATGGTGCGTTCTCGTCCTGGAAAGCTAATCTCCTGGGCCACATGTTCAGTACCGTGCTCAAGGGTGTCCAGTACCGGGCTATAAAACTGCGTATTGGCAAAGAGCGTCGCATAGGGCTGTCCGACCAGCTCATGCAGCGTGTAGCCCGTTATCTGTTCTGCCGCCGGGTTCATGGTGGTAACGTCGCCTTGCCTGTCGATGGCGATCACGCCATCTGCGGCATTTTCAATGATCAGATCGTTAAGGGTTTTGGTTTCCCGTAGCGTTTGTGCCAGCGCATTGACGCTACGGCTGATTTGTCCTAACTCGCCGGGGAGTTCAGGCAATCGGGTAGGGGTTTTTTGTGCCAGCGTGGAAAGCCCATCGGTGATGATGTCGATATTCGCACTGAGTCGGCGTGAGAAGTGCACGATGAGCAGCAGGCTACAGATGAGCCCGGCAACCAGTACGGCAATAATCCTGACGTCCATTCTCCAGGCCTGCTGGCGGATATCTTCGGTGAGCTCATTGGCCCAGATATACCCAATAACCTCTCCCTGGCGCGCTATTGGGATCATCGAGTTGAGTATGTCGCCGCGAACCTGTCGCCCGGAATAGACCACAGGCGCGTTGCTACTCATCACTTCGCGTCCGGGATGATCCTCGGTGATGGTGATACCTACGTTGCCTTGGTAAAGCGCGGAGGGGGCGTAGGTGATAATGGCATCCAGCGCTTTGTGATAATACCCGGCGCCAATGCCGGGAAACGCTTGCGTAATGCGCTCGGTGATGGGGGCCAACTCTTGATTAAGCGCGCGAATGCGTGCTTCACGCGGCAAATTTGGGTAGTGACTAAAGCGGTCGCCCAGCGCATCGTTTAGCAGGGTTATCACCGATGACAGTTTTTTCTCTTTTTCAGATAAGACTGCTGAACGGCCTTCAGTTTCTACGATATAACCTATAGATATCGTCGGAATGATGACCATCAGGATGGCCATCATGATCATTTGGTTGCGTAATCGTCGTGGGTATAACCGACGAGCCAGCCATCTCAGGTCGCGCATTCTGACATCCGTGCAGTGTTTTTCAGGCAAACGACGATTATCACGGGTTAAGACAATGGTTTCAGAGCGGTGTATCATATTCCCGTAAAGAGAGGGCATTGCGACGCCGGACATTTACCGCTACCTTAACCACACTCTATTAATGCCCTGAGGCGGAGCTTCGCCCCTTTGAAATACCTTGCTTCCGTTCATTCAACGCTAAAAGTCTCACGCTATCTGTTCAGGGCGTTGGCGCTCCTGATCTGGGGGCTAATCGCATTTGCCTCCGTTTTCTACATCGTGAATGCGCTGCACCAGAGAGAGTCCGAGATTCACCAGGAGCTTAACCTCAGTTCCGATCAGGCCCAACGTTACATTCAGCGCACCTCTGATGTGATTAAAGAGCTGAAATATATCGCGGAGAATCGCTTAACGGCGGAAAACGGCGTGATGTCGTTGCGCGCGCGGGATGATAAAACCGCCGTGCCAAACTTCGAGCCGCTGTTTGCCGACTCCGACTGCTCGGTGATGGGCAACGCCTGGCGAGGTTCGCTGGAATCGCTGGCGTGGTTTATGCGCTACTGGCGGGATAACTTTTCCGCGGCCTATGATTTGAATCGTGTGTTCCTGATCGGCAGCGACAACCTTTGCATGGCCAATTTCGGTCTGCGTGATATGCCTGTCGAACGTGACGGGGCGTTGAAGGCGCTGCATGAGCGCATTATTAAGTATCGCAATGCACCGCAGGACGAAAACGGTAATAACCTGTTCTGGATTAGCCAGGGGCCGCGGCCGGGGATAGGCTATTTCTATGCGCTGACGCCGGTTTATCTCGCTAATCGCCTGCAGGCGCTGTTGGGTGTGGAACAGCCTATCCGCATGGAGAACTTTTTCACGCCGGGCAGTTTGCCGATGGGAGTGACCATCCTTGATGAAAATGGTCATGCGCTGATTTCGCTCACCGGCCCCGAGGGGAATATTAAGGCTGAACCTCGCTGGATGCAGGAGCGCTCCTGGTTTGGCTATACGTCGGGTTTTCACGAACTGGTGCTGAAGAAAAACCTGCCCCCGTCATCGCTAAGCATTGTTTATTCAGTACCGGTCGACCTGGTGCTGGAGCGGATCCGCATGATGATCCTGAACGCTATTCTGCTGAATGTGCTGGTTGGCGCGGCGTTATTTATGCTCACGCGCATGTATGAGCGGCGCATTTTTATTCCTGCGGAAAGCGATGCCCAGCGTCTGGAAGAGCACGAGCAGTTTAACCGTAAAATCGTGGCTTCCGCGCCGGTTGGGATTTGTATTCTGCGTACGATAGATGGCATTAACATCCTGAGTAATGAGCTGGCGCACACCTATCTCAATATGCTGACGCATGAAGACCGGCAACGGTTAACGCAAATTATCTGCGGCCAGCAGGTCAATTTTGTTGATGTGCTGACCAGCAACAATACCAATCTGCAAATCAGCTTTGTGCACTCGCGCTATCGTAATGAAAACGTGGCAATTTGTGTGCTGGTTGACATCAGCGCGCGCGTTAAAATGGAAGAGTCGTTGCAGGAGATGGCGCAGGCGGCGGAGCAGGCGAGCCAGTCCAAATCGATGTTCCTTGCGACGGTAAGCCACGAGCTGCGTACGCCGCTGTATGGCATTATCGGTAACCTTGATTTGTTGCAAACCAAAGAGTTACCCAACGGAGTGGATCGCCTGGTGACGGCGATGAACAACTCTTCCAGCCTGCTGTTGAAAATTATCAGCGATATTCTCGATTTCTCGAAAATTGAATCTGAACAGCTGAAGATTGAACCGCGCGAGTTTTCACCGCGTGAAGTAATGAATCATATTACGGCTAACTATCTGCCGCTGGTGGTTCGCAAACAGCTGGGGTTGTACTGCTTTATCGACCCGAATGTACCGGTGGCGCTCAATGGTGATCCGATGCGTTTGCAGCAGGTGATTTCCAATCTACTGAGTAATGCTATCAAGTTTACCGATACCGGCTGCATTGTGCTGCACGTGCAGTGTAACGAAGACTATCTCAGTATTCGCGTGCGTGATACCGGGGTTGGGATCCCTGCCAAAGAGGTCGTCCGCTTGTTCGATCCTTTCTTCCAGGTGGGAACCGGCGTACAGCGTAATTTCCAGGGAACCGGGCTTGGTTTGGCTATCTGTGAAAAACTGATCAGCATGATGGATGGGGATATTTCCGTCGATTCTGAACCGGGAATGGGTAGCCAGTTTATGCTGCGTATTCCGCTTTATGGCGCGCAGTACCCGCTGAAAAAAGGTATCGAAGGGCTTGTCGGCAAACGTTGCTGGCTGGCGGTGCGTAACGCGTCGCTGTACCAGTTTATTGAATCCAGTCTGGCGCGTAACGGGATGACGGTGCAGTGCTATGAGGGACAGCAACCGGATGCGGATGACCTGCTGATTGCCGACGATGTGCTGGACCAGGCGTGGCAGGGACGCGCCGCGGTGATTTTCTGCCGTCGTCATATCGGTATTCCGCTGGAAAGGGGGCCTGGGGAGTGGGTGCACAGCGTGGCATCGCCTCACGAACTGCCCGCGCTGTTGGCGCATATCTACAGCCTTGAGCTGAGCAGTGAAGAGCTTTCAACGGCGTTGCCAGCCCCGGATAAAGTTGCTGCAACTAACGATGACATGATGATTCTAGTGGTTGACGATCATCCTATCAACAGGCGTTTACTGGCCGATCAGTTGGGATCGTTGGGATATCAGTGTAAAACCGCGAATGACGGCGTGGACGCACTCAATGTACTGAGTAAAAACCATATCGACATCGTGCTGAGCGACGTTAACATGCCGAATATGGATGGTTATCGTCTGACCCAGCGTATTCGCCAGTTAGGATTAACCCTGCCGGTTGTCGGCGTGACGGCCAACGCGCTGGCTGAAGAGAAGCAGCGTTGTCTGGAGTCAGGTATGGATAGCTGTCTGTCTAAGCCGGTGACGTTAGATGTATTGAAGCAAACGCTGACGGTCTATGCGGAAAGAGTGAGAAAGGCGCGGGAATAAAAGAGGCCGGATGGGGCGTTTGCCTTATCCGGCCTACGTAACACGCACAACATCGTGTCATTCGTAGGCCTGATAAACGCCGTGCCATCAGGCACGTCGATGTTAAAAGAATTACTCTTTGTCTGACGGACTCAGCGTGACGGAAGAAAGGTAATTCAACAGGGCGATATCGTTTTCCACACCGAGTTTCATCATTGCCGACTTTTTCTGGCTGCTGATGGTTTTTATACTGCGGTTGAGTTTTTTCGCGATTTCAGTAACCAGGAAACCTTCGGCAAACAGGCGCAGAACTTCGCTCTCTTTCGGTGACAGACGTTTGTCGCCGTAACCGCTGGCGCTGATTTTTTCCAGCAGACGAGAAACGCTTTCCGGGGTGAATTTCTTACCCTTCTGCAGCGCGGCAAGCGCTTTCGGCAGATCTGTTGGCGCGCCTTGCTTCAGGACAATTCCTTCAATATCGAGATCCAGTACCGCGCTCAGGATTGCCGGGTTGTTGTTCATGGTGAGAACAATAATCGACAGGCTCGGGAAATGGCGCTTGATATACTTAATTAACGTGATCCCGTCACCGTATTTATCTCCCGGCATGGAGAGGTCGGTAATCAACACATGAGCATCTAACTTAGGCAAATTGTTGATCAGTGCAGTGGAGTCTTCAAATTCGCCGACAACGTTTACCCACTCGATTTGCTCAAGTGATTTACGAATACCGAACAGTACAATCGGGTGGTCATCGGCAATAATTACGTTCATAGTGTTCATGTATTGGGCTACCTTGCTACAGCAAGCTCTTGACGTAATCGTCAATGTCGCTGATGTATTTTTCTATACCTGGAGCATCTTTCTCTTGAATAAGATGTTCCAGCGCTTCACATAACTGCTTGCCGGGTACCAGATTAAGCATGGCAAACACGCCTTTCAGGCGATGGGCCGTTTGGGCTAACGCAGCGAAATCGCTGGTTGCTGCCTCAGTATACAACCTCTTAACATCATCCGGTACTGTGTCTACAAAGAGTGCATAGTAACCACTGGCATGAAGTTCGGCGTTTTCATCTCCGCCGAGGGGGAGTTCCTGGATCTCTTCTTGTGCCAGCTGCTCTTCTATCAGCTCGAGGACAGCTTCCTGCATAGCATTGCTCATATTAAAGTTGACGCGCAGCTGACCAGGGCCAATTTTCCGCACGCCAGACTCATCATCGCTTAAAAGAAGGCCTGAGGCAGTAAGATTAGACGGATTATCTGTTAAAAAGAGATCATATTCTTGACTATTCAACCGCTCATCAGGCGTGATGCAGGTTGCTCCCCAGTTCTCCAGTTGGCGTAATACGATGCTGCGTACGTCATTAGAGGTGACATCAACCATTATGCAGACGTCATCTAACAAACGCTCTTCACTTTCAGCATGTTGATCGTGCAGCGGCATTTTAACATGGACTATATAACGTGTTCCAAGTTCTTCCCGCGCTTTAATGTTCAGGTGTCCACCTAGCTTGCGGGCGAGCTGATCGCATAACCAGAACGTCAGCGGGTTGGCCTTGCTATACCGATCGCCCTGGGTGTCATTGATGAACGGGAAGTGCAGGTTATCAACTTCATTCAACGTGACACCTTGCCCGGTATCCAGAATGCGGAAGGTCAGGCGTTCAGTCTCCGATTCATCCTGGTCGACTTCCAGCGTGATTTTGCCAATTTGCGTGGTGGTTACCGCATATTGGATCAGCAACAGCAAAATACGGCGCAGGGCATCGCGGTCGCCGCGGCGTTCATCATGGGCGCTAAGGTGATTTTTAATCAGTAGCTGCAGCCCTTTACGTTTAATGGCTGGCAGAACCTCCGGAACCACGTCATCAATTAACGACTGCACGGAAAACAGCGTCGATTCACTTTTCCAGGCGTCGCTTTCCAGCAGGTTGGCCAACTGGATTTCATCTACCATACGCACCAGAACGTCTGCCTGATTGGCCAGTTTCTGGCTGTCCGGGCTATTCAGTGCGGCAGCATTAGCGGCAAGTGTTTTCGCCGGGTCTTTCAGTGCGCTGCCGATATTCTGCATAAAGGCCGCTCGGGCCTGCTGGTTTTTCTCATACAGTCGCTGCGCTTGCTTCAGCTTCTTATTAACCAGCACTTCGCGGTCCTGGTCACGAATAATAAAGATCTGCGTTCTCGATGAGATCTGGCTGCGGAACAGCCGGATCTCATACAGCTCATTATTGATGGTGGCCTGAATCACCCCCTGATGCTGCTCCGCCATACTGGTAATGTTTTGCAAATTTAAATGCGGTAACAGGTGGTCGGCAATTTTATTGCTGATAACCGTGCGGTTTGCTTCTTGATCGTGCACCAGCAAGCCCAGAGGCAGCAGAGACACAATCTCTTCATTGATGGCGCGCAGAACACGCAGTTCATTATTTGCCGCAAGGTTTGGTGCCACTTCGGTGGAACGGGCAGGGAGGTGGCGAAAGGTGGTATAGCCAAACAGCGCCAGGGCCAACAAAGCAATGTTGAGTAACAGCGGCAGCAGAATGCTTTGCAAGGTGTCGAGCAGCAATGAGCCAAACGGAACCTGCCACACCAGCCGCATATCCGTTGAGTTTAGCTCCGAAGAGATCTCAATTTTACTGTTGTTGAAATTAATGCTGACGCTGTCAGGCGACTCTTTTTCATTCAGATGCTCGGTTGTTGACGTGGCATCTGGAACCAGATGGAAGCTGTCCAGCGGCATGCCGGGTGGGATCAAGTCATTAATCGGCAGGTCAAAGGCGACAACCGTTGCCAGATGTCCAGGCTGATTAAAGGTCGTGCGTAGCGTGAAGTAATGCCCGTTCTGCCACGCCAGACGGCGCAGTGAAGAGAAGCTTTCACGTTCATCCAGCGCATTGGCCTGTTGTAACATTTCCGCGCGCCGTGAATCGACAATATTACCAATCGTCGACTCTTTAAAACCGGAAGTCAGATCTTTTAGCGGCAACGTTGAGATAAGGATCAGGCTATTGTCCTGACCATTCAGGTAATACATAGACCACGGAACATTTTCCGCGCCCCACAGCGTATCAAGATAGGTTGAGATGCGTTGGGTCATCTCCAGCGTAGAACTGTCATGGGAACCGAAAATCAGCGCCTCGGTCTTTCTGCGCGGTTTCTCAAGATAATAGACGTCTTGTTTCAGACGCGTTTCCTGCAGTCCTTCTGCACCAGGTGAACTGGCCGTAGCGGCAATATTGTCATAGATTTGCCAGGTCACGTATCGCCAGGTATCGACCCTTTTATGAATGGCATGGGTGATATCGACAATCTGATAGCTCTTATCCTTTAACCAGGTGTTGACGGCGCTCTGGACCATAACGCCCATCATCACCAACAGCACAACGATCAGTAATAAGAAGAAACGGGTAATACTTCCCGGTAGCAGGGAGAATCGGGTAGAAGCCGTTGTGTCAGACTGACTCATTCGTGTTTTATGACCTGTTAAAACGACGCGAAAGATGATGGGGCAGTATAAAGGGTAATATATGAATTGCCACACTTACACCACGCCGGATGGCCCGCATTTTTTACGCTCCATTCTGTTGCAGCCATCACAATGCAAAGGTGTACAGTGGATAAAGGCGGGTACAAATATTTGTACGGAATGTATACATTTAGCATTAAATAACAAGAAATTATTAATCAGATTTATATCTGAATACGACGCAATGAGATAGTTAATAGTTGTTATAGTTTTGCATCGGTAGCACAGAACGGTAAGTTTTGTGTAAAGAAGGGTAAAAAAAAACCGAACGCGAAGCATTCGGTTGAAATAGGGGTAAACAGACATTCATGAATGAATGACGGTAATAAATAAAGTTAATGATGATAGCGGGTCTATTTTAGTTGCGAGTGAAGATTTTGTTTTGTCATTCAGTGCTATAACTATTTTCGATGTAACCTATTGATTTTAAATTTAATTAAAATAGTTCTTGATTATTTGTGCTTATTTTGCCTGTTTTTTGATTTTAAAAAAGTTCCCTCGTATTAATATTTTGAAACATCTATGCCGATAAATGAAACACCTTAAAAGTTTTAGTATCATATTCGTGTTGGATTATTCTGTGTTTTTGCGGAGAATGAAGTTGCCGACTGGTTAATGACCTTAATCAGTATGCAGTGGCATAAAAAAGCAATAAAGGCATATAACAGAGGGTTAATAACATGAAAGTTAAAGTACTGTCCCTCCTGGTACCAGCACTGCTGGTAGCAGGCGCAGCAAATGCGGCTGAAATTTATAACAAAGACGGCAACAAATTAGACCTGTACGGTAAAGTAGACGGTCTGCACTATTTCTCTGATGACTCCACTAAAGATGGCGATCAGACCTATATGCGTATCGGCTTCAAAGGCGAAACCCAGGTTAATGACCAACTGACCGGTTACGGCCAGTGGGAATACCAGATTCAGGGTAACTCCTCTGAAAACGAAAACAACTCCTGGACCCGTGTGGCGTTTGCTGGTCTGAAATTCGCTGACGTAGGATCTTTCGACTACGGTCGTAACTATGGCGTAGTTTACGACGTAACGTCCTGGACCGACGTTCTGCCGGAATTCGGCGGCGACACCTACGGTTCTGACAACTTCATGCAGCAGCGTGGTAACGGCTTCGCGACCTATCGTAACACCGACTTCTTCGGTCTGGTTGATGGCCTGAACTTTGCCCTGCAGTACCAGGGTAAAAACGGTAGCCCGGAAGGCGAAGGTATGACTGGTGTGACCGGCAACGGTCGTGATGCGCTGAGTCAGAACGGCGACGGCGTTGGCGGATCTATCACTTATGATATCGGTGAAGGCTTCGCGCTGGGTACTGCAGTCACCAGCTCCAAACGTACTGACGAGCAGAACCGTCTGAACTTCGGTACCGGTGACCGTGCTGAAACCTACACTGGCGGTCTGAAATACGACGCGAATAACGTTTACCTGGCAGCACAGTACACCCAGACCTACAACGCAACGCGTGCGGGCAACCTGGGCTGGGCTAACAAAGCACAGAACTTTGAAGCTGTTGCGCAGTACCAGTTCGACTTCGGTCTGCGTCCGTCCGTGGCTTACCTGCAGTCCAAAGGTAAAGACCTGAACAATGGTTACGGCGACCAGGATATCCTGAAATATGTTGATGTTGGCGCGACCTACTACTTCAACAAAAACATGTCTACCTATGTTGATTACAAAATCAACCTGCTGGATGACAACCAGTTCACCCGTGATGCTCGCATCTCTACCGATGATATCGTAGCGCTGGGTCTGGTTTACCAGTTCTAATCTGCGCTCATGTCGTTAAAAGGCCCTGCGGGGCCTTTTTTAATGCCGTTTTTTCGTCGTACAAACAACGATTTTTGGTGTACTCTTGCGCCCGTTCGCATGAGGATAATTACGTATGGAAGTGAATTTCTATCGCGCAGCACTACTGGCTGTGACGATCTTTTTTGTCGGGTGCGATGAAGCCCCGAAACCTGCCCAGACCACACAACCTGCCACCGTTCTGGAAGGTAAAACCATGGGCACTTTCTGGCGGGTCAGTGCGGTGGGCGTAGATGCCAAACGCGCCGGGGAACTGCAGGCGAAGATCCAGGCTCAGCTGGATGCCGACGATCAGCTTCTCTCTACCTATAAAAATGATTCTGCGTTAATGCGCTTTAACCTGTCGAAAAGCCTGTCGCCATGGCCGGTTAATGATGCTATGGCCGATATCGTGACTTCGGCGTTACGCATTGGCGCAAAAACCGGTGGGGCCATGGATATTACCGTGGGTCCGTTGGTCAATCTGTGGGGCTTTGGCCCGGATCAGCAACCGGTGCATATTCCTACGCAGGCGCAAATTGACGCCGCAAAAGCGCAAACCGGGCTTTCACATCTGAAGGTTGTTAATGAGGCGCATCGGAACTACCTGCAAAAAGATTTGCCCGAGCTGTACGTGGATCTCTCGACCGTTGGCGAAGGTTATGCCGCCGATCATCTGGCACGATTAATGGAGCAGGAAGGGATCGCCCGTTATCTGGTATCCGTTGGTGGAGCATTGAACAGCCGCGGTATGAATGCAGACGGGCTTTCGTGGCGAGTCGCGATTCAGAAACCGACCGATCGCGAAAACGCGGTGCAGGCGATTGTCGACATTAACGGGCATGGCATTAGCACCTCCGGCAGCTACCGTAACTATTATGAGCTGGATGGTAAGCGCCTTTCCCATGTTATTGATCCGCAAACCGGTCGTCCGATTGAACACAACCTGGTGTCTGTAACGGTAATCGCACCAACGGCGCTGGAGGCTGACGGTTGGGATACCGGATTGATGGTTCTCGGCCCGGAAAAGGCCAAAGAGGTGGTGCGTCGTGAAGGACTCGCGGTCTATATGATTATAAAAGAGGGCGAGGGGTTTAAAACCTGGATGTCGCCGCAGTTTAAAAGCTTCCTGCTCAGCGAAAAAAATTAAAAAGCAAGATTGCGGGTTTTTGTATCCGGCTATGGGGACACACTGAGGCTAAGCGCTATGCTTAACAAAGGAGTCCATAATGAAAAATCGTATACGCATAACTGATGATGACCGCTGGCAGTCCGTTGTGGATCGTGACGCCGACGCTGACGGTCAGTTTGTTTTCGCCGTCCAGACTACCGGCATTTTCTGCCGTCCGTCCTGTCGGGCGAAACATGCGCTGCGCAAAAATGTCAGTTTCTTTGCCGATGCCCGGCAGGCGCTGGCCGCCGGTTTTCGTCCCTGTAAACGTTGTCAGCCGGATAAAGACAGCGCCCACCAGCATCGGCTGGAGAAAATAGCCCACGCCTACCAGTTACTGGAGCAGGAATCTCCCCTCACGCTGGACGAGCTGGCGCAGCAGGTGGCGATGAGCCCGTATCACTTACATCGCCTGTTCAAAGCCACAACGGGCATGACCCCCAAAGCGTGGCAGCAGTCCTGGCGCGCCCGCCGTCTGCGCGATGCGCTGGCGAAAGGCGTTCCGGTAACGCAGGCAATTCTCAACGCCGGATTTCCCGACAGCAGCAGCTACTACCGAAAAGCGGATCAGACGTTAGGCATGACCGCAAAGCAATTTCGTAAAGGTGGTGACAACGTTTCTGTACGCTATACCCTGGCAGATTGCACTCTGGGTCGCTGTCTGGTGGCGGAAAGCGAACGTGGTATCTGCGCGATCTTACTAGGTGATGATGACGCTACGTTGGTTGCGGATCTGCATGAGCTGTTTCCGGCCGCTCAGGATGTGCCAGCAGATACCGATTTTCAGCAGCGCGTGCGCGAAGTGATCGCCGCAATCAATGCGCGTGACGCGCCGTTATCGCTGCCGCTGGATATCCGGGGAACCGCATTTCAGCAGCAGGTGTGGCAGGCGTTGCGCGCAATTCCGTGCGGCGAAACGATGAGCTACCAGCAACTGGCCAGCGCCATTGGCAAACCGAAGGCGGTGCGTGCGGTGGCCAGCGCCTGTGGGGCGAATAAACTGGCAATCGTCATCCCGTGTCACCGGGTGATCCGCGGCGATGGCGCGCTTTCTGGCTACCGGTGGGGCATTGCGCGCAAAGCACAGTTACTGCAACGTGAAACGACTGGCGAGGAAACATAATGCTCGATCTCTTTGCGGATGCGAAACCCTGGCAGGAGCCGCTGGCGTCAGGCGCGGTTATTCTGCGACGCTTCGCTTTTGACTGCGCACCGTCTCTGCTGCAGGCGATAGCGGCTATCGCCAGACAGTCGCCGTTTCGCCAGATGGTGACGCCCGGCGGCTACACGATGTCGGTGGCAATGACCAACTGCGGTCGTCTGGGCTGGACGACCGATCAACATGGTTACCTTTATTCTCCTTTTGATCCGCTAACCGGCGCGCACTGGCCGCCGCTGCCGGATGCATTCGCTGACCTGTGCCAACAGGCAGCGACGGCGGCGGACTATGCTGATTTTCAACCCGATGCTTGTCTGATTAACCGCTACACGCCAGGGGCAAAACTGTCCTTACATCAGGATAAAGACGAACCCGACCTGCGGGCGCCAATTGTCTCGGTGTCGCTAGGATTGCCGGCCATCTTTCAATTTGGCGGCTTGCGCCGTAATGACCCCTTAAAGCGTTTGCTGCTGGAACATGGCGATGTGGTGGTGTGGGGCGGTACTTCGCGGCTGTTTTATCATGGGATCCAGCCGCTTAAGACGGGGTATCATCCGTTGACCGGAGACTGTCGCTACAATCTGACGTTTCGTCAGGCGGGTTAAAAAGAATAAAAATAAGAATTATTATTGCTGTCAGCGAAGAGATGTTTAAACTGCGGGCTGTTATTACTTGTCCGGGTTGTTCGCATGGAACTTTTACTTCTTGTCTGGCGGCAGTATCGCTGGCCATTTATCAGCGTCATGGCGCTCAGCCTCGCCAGCGCCGCGTTGGGGATTGGGCTGATTGCGTTTATCAACCAGCGTCTGATTGAAACGGTCGACACCACGCTGATGGTGCTGCCGGAGTTTCTTGGCCTGTTGCTGCTATTGATGGTTGTCACTCTCGGCTCTCAGCTGGCGTTGACCACGCTCGGCCACCACTTTGTCTACCGTCTGCGTAGCGAATTTATCAAACGTATTCTGGATACCCACGTCGAGCGTATTGAACAGCTTGGCAGCGCCTCGTTGCTGGCCGGTTTAACCAGCGATATTCGTAACATCACCATCGCCTTTGTTCGTCTGCCTGAGCTGGTGCAGGGGATTATCCTGACCATCGGATCGGCGGCGTATCTGGCGATGCTGTCGACCAAAATGCTGCTGGTGACGGCTATCTGGATGGCAATCACCATCTGGGGGGGATTTGTGCTGGTGGCGCGGGTGTATAAGCACATGGCTACCCTGCGCGAAACAGAAGACAAGTTGTACAACGATTATCAGACGGTGCTGGAAGGGCGCAAAGAGCTGACGCTCAACCGCGAGCGCGCCGAGCATATCTTTAATCAGATGTACGTCCCGGATGCCAAAGAGTACCGTCACCATATTATTCGCGCCGATACCTTCCACCTGAGCGCGGTCAACTGGTCAAACATTATGATGCTGGGCGCCATTGGTCTGGTGTTCTGGATGGCAAATAGTCTGGGCTGGGCGGATACCGCCGTGGCGGCGACTTACTCACTGACGCTGTTATTCCTGCGTACACCGCTGCTCTCTGCCGTTGGCGCGCTACCAACCCTGCTCACTGCGCAGGTGGCTTTCAACAAGCTGAATAAATTCGCACTGGCACCTTTTAAGGCCGAATTCCCGCGCCCAACCGCTTTTCCAAACTGGCAAACGCTGGAACTGCGTAACGTGGTTTTCCACTATCAGGATAATGCCTTTTCCGTAGGGCCGGTCAATCTGACGATTCATCGCGGTGAACTGATCTTCCTGATTGGCGGCAACGGCAGCGGGAAATCTACGCTGGCGATGTTACTGACTGGGCTATACCAGCCGCAGTCAGGTGAAATTTTGCTTGATGGTAAGGCCGTGGCTGTTGAAAAGCCGGAAGATTATCGCAAGCTGTTCTCCGCCGTGTTTACCGACGTCTGGCTGTTCGACCAACTGCTGGGGCCGGAAGGTAAAGAAGCCAATCCGCAGCTGGTAGCGAAGTGGCTGGAACATCTGAAGATGGGTCACAAGCTGGAGATGAATGATGGTCGCATCCTCAATCTGAAGCTGTCGAAAGGGCAGAAGAAACGCGTGGCGCTGCTGCTGGCTCTGGCGGAGGAGCGCGACATCATTCTGCTGGATGAATGGGCTGCCGATCAGGATCCCCATTTCCGTCGTGAGTTCTATCAGGTCCTGTTACCGCTGATGCAAGAAATGGGTAAAACTATCTTCGCCATTAGCCATGACGATCACTATTTTATTCACGCCGATCGTCTGCTGGAAATGCGTAACGGACAGTTGAGTGAACTGCTGGGCGATGAGCGTGATGCCGCCTCGCGTGACGCGGTGGCTCGCACCGCATGATCCCACATGCCGCCGGTTTTTTATCCACCCGGCGGCACTGTTTATTGTTATTTACATAAATCGGCATCATGATTAATGATATTTCATATCATGGATTTATGATTAATGCCTGTAACAAACAAAAACAGCGCCAGACTGCGTGATGAAGAGCGTGCGCGTCTTATCTGGCTGCTGACCACTGATAAAGCCGTTGTTTCAACGCTATTGGGCAAGCTTACCCTGGCTGAGCAATATGACGTCGGCACGTTAGCCGACGATATTGCTGAGGTAGGGGCGCTGGTCGCCCACCTGCCGCCGCCCGATTTGGCGGATACCCTTGAAGCATTACCTTCTGAAGAGCGTCACGCCCTGTGGCGACTGGTCGAAAGTGAAAAGCGCGGTAACGTCCTGCTTGAGGCGTCTGAAAACGTCTGGGACGACCTGATCGATGAGATGAGCGACCGTGAGCTGCTGGATGCGTTGCAATACCTTGATATCGACGAACAGATTTATCTGGTTCAGCATCTCCCTCGTAACCTCACGGGTCGACTGCTGGCGACGTTACCGGCCGAGGAGCGGGCGCGCGTCCGCCAGGTGCTGCACTACGAGAAGAATCGCGTCGGTGCGATTATGGAGTTCGAAGTTATCACCGTGCGTCCGGACGTGACGCTGGAAGTGGTGCAACGCTACCTGCGGCGGCTGGGAAAAATGCCGGAGAACACCGATAAACTCTTCGTGACCGACCGCAATAAAGTGCTGGTCGGGGAACTGACGCTCACCTGTATTCTGCTCAATGACGTGCAGCGAAAAGTCAGCGAGGTGATGGAAGATGATCCGCTCACCTTTTCTCCGGAAGATATCGCCGAACACGCCGCGCGAACCTTTGAACGTGACGACCTGGTCAGTGCCGCGGTCGTTGACTCTTCAGGTAAACTGATGGGCCGTTTAACCATCGATGAGATCGTCGATGTGGTCTATGAAGAAACCGATACCGATCTGCGTCGAATGGGCGGCTTAAGCGCCGGAGAGGATGTGTTTGCCCCCGTCACGAAAGCGGTAAAAACCCGCTGGGCGTGGTTGGCCGTTAACCTTTGTACCGCCTTTATCGCTTCGCGAGTGATCGACGGCTTTGAACATACAATTTCGCAACTGGTCGCGCTGGCCTCGCTGATGCCGATTGTGGCGGGGATCGGCGGCAACACCGGGAATCAAACCATCACCATGATTGTTCGCGCGCTGGCGCTACAAAATATTCAGCCGGGAAACCTGACGTTTTTGATCCTGCGCGAAATGGGCGTGGCGTTGATTAATGGCCTCGTGTGGGGCGGAATTATGGGCGGCATTACCTGGTGGCTGTACGATGACATGGCGCTCGGCGGCGTGATGACCCTGGCGATGATGCTCAATTTGCTGATGGCGGCGTTGATGGGCGTTATTATTCCGATGACGATGGTGAAGCTCGGGCGCGACCCGGCGGTCGGCTCGAGCGTCATGATTACGGCAATCACCGATACCGGTGGTTTCTTTATTTTTCTCGGTCTGGCAACGCTGTTTCTGATGTAGCCGCACGTTTGCCTCTGACGATACGCGGCAGAATGAGCATCGTCATCACCCCGGCAACCACGCCAAGCGCCAGGTTGCCGGTTGACACCGTTGCCGCGACGGTCATCAGCATCACCAGCGTTTCAGTAACGGGGAGTTGCCGCAGCGTAGCGGGCTGGATGCTGTGCCAACTGAAGGTTTTCACCGCCACAATCACCATAATTCCCGCCAGCACCGACATGGGGATTTTCGCCATTACTTCGCTTAACGCAGTGACCAGCAACAACAGCACCAGCCCGGCGGCGACCGTCGAGACGCGGCTGCGTCCTTTGCCCATCTCGACGTTAACGATGGTTTGACCAATCATCGCACACCCGGCGATGCCGCCATAAAAACCGGCCAGAATATTGGCTATCCCCAGCCCGGCGCTCTCGCGATTCTTATTCGACGGCGTAACCGTCAGGTCATCCACCAGACGGGCGGTTAACAGCGACTCCATTAATCCGACAAAAGCGATGCTCAGCGCGCAGGGCCAGATAATCGCCAGCGTTTGCAGGTTGAGCGGTACCAATAACTGCGTGAATCCCGGCAGGCCGCCGCGCATTGAACCTTCGTCACCGACGGTCGGTAATAGTTGTCCGCTGGTGACAGTGAACACCGTCAGCAGCACGATGGCGATAAGCGGCGCGGGGATCGCTTTAATAAACCGCGGAACCCACAGCACAATCAGCAGGGTCAGGACAAACAGCCCCCAGATTAGCGGGCTTTTACCCCAGAAATGCGGGACTTGGGCAAAGAAAATCAAAATACCCAGCGCGTTCACAAAACCGGTCATGACGGCTGTAGGAATGAATCGCATTAGACGCGCCATCCCCAATACGCCAAACAGGATCTGAATAATCCCGGCCAGCACCACCGCAGGCAGGATGTACTGGACGCCGTGTTGATGCACCATCGGGCCAATCACCAGCGCGACCGATCCTGCCGCTGCGGTAACCATTGCCGGACGGCCACCTAAAAATGACATTGCCAGGCACAGTACGACTGAGGCTATCAGGCTGACTTTAGGATCGACGCCGGCGATAACGGAAAAAGAGATCACTTCCGGGATCAGCGCCAGGGCGGTTACCACACCGGCCAGCGTTTCGCGAACCAGTAAACGGGGTTGGCGCAGCACTGCGCGCGTCGCGTGCTCCGCTACTGCGACAGAGGAGGGTTGAGTGGCAGACATCGTTACTCTTAGGTCAAAAATGGCCCGATACAGCAGACCGACAGGCATCCGTGCGGTGAATAGCAAAGCGCAGCATAGTACCTGTCTGACGGACCGGTTTCCAGAAATGATTGTCAATAACCGTATAAACTATCAACGTATTAATAACATTTTTAAAAATTAAATATAATTTATAAACAATATTTAAATATTTTTACTTAAGTGTTACCGTTGATGCCGCTCGATTTTCACCTGCATTAAAAGCAAAAAAGCGATACTAAAAGTAAGGCATTAACATTATGAAAAAAGTGACTGCCATGCTCTTCACCATGGCCGTTGGGCTGAATGTTGTCTCGATGGCGGCAAAAGCGAAAGCGGCGGAAGAGCAGGAAACGGATGTACTGTTGATTGGCGGCGGCATCATGAGCGCCACGCTGGGAACCTATTTACAGGAGCTGGAACCGCAATGGTCAATGACCATGGTTGAGCGACTGGATGGTGTAGCGCAGGAAAGCTCAAACGGCTGGAATAACGCCGGAACAGGCCACTCCGCACTGATGGAGCTGAACTACACGCCTAAAAAGGCCGACGGTAGCATCAGCATTGAAAAGGCAGTCGAAATCAACGAAGCCTTCCAGATCTCCCGCCAGTTTTGGGCCTATCAGGTCAATAATGGCGTAATGCATGAACCACGCTCATTTATCACCACCGTTCCGCACATGAGTTTTGTCTGGGGTGACGAGAACGTGAACTTCCTGCGTGCCCGTTACACCGCACTGCAGCAGAGCACGTTATTCCGTGGCATGCGTTATTCCGAAGATCATGCGCAGATTAAAGAGTGGGCGCCGCTGGTCATGGAAGGCCGCGATCCGAAGCAGAAAGTCGCGGCAACGCGTACCGAGATTGGTACTGACGTAAACTACGGCGAAATCACGCGCCAGCTGATTGCCTCGTTGCAGAAAAAGCCCAACTTTGCGCTGCAGCTGAGTACCGAAGTGCGTGGCTTTAAACGCAATGCCGACAATAGCTGGACCGTCACGGTCGCCGATCTGAAAAATAACGAAGCGGAACACGATATCAAGGCGAAGTTTGTCTTTATCGGTGCCGGTGGCGCTGCGCTGAAGCTGTTGCAGGAAACCGACATTCCGGAAGCGAAAGGTTATGCCGGATTCCCGGTTGGCGGGCAGTTCCTGGTTGCGGATAATCCGGACGTGGTGAATCGCCACCTGGCGAAAGTGTACGGCCAGGCCTCCGTTGGCGCGCCGCCGATGTCCGTGCCGCACATCGATACCCGTATCCTTGATGGCAAACGCGTCGTGCTGTTTGGGCCATTCGCGACATTCTCCACCAAGTTCCTGAAAAACGGTTCATTGTGGGATCTGCTCAGCTCGACCACCACCTCGAACTTTATGCCGATGGTCAACGTGGGTCTGGATAACTTCGATCTGGTGAAATATCTGGTAAGCCAGGTGATGCTCAGCGATGACGACCGTTTTGCCGCGCTGCAAGAGTACTATCCGCAGGCGAAAAAAGAAGACTGGCGTTTATGGCAGGCGGGCCAGCGTGTGCAGATCATTAAAAGTGATGCGGAGAAGGGCGGTGTGCTGCGTCTGGGTACCGAAGTCGTCAGCGATAAAGAGGGCACCATTGCCGCGCTGCTGGGCGCTTCTCCGGGTGCATCAACCGCGGCGCCGATTATGCTGCATCTGATGGAAAAAGTGTTTAAAGATAAAGTGGCCAGCCCTGAGTGGCAGGCGAAACTGAAAACCATTATTCCGTCTTATGGTACCAAGCTGAACGGTAACGTTGAAGCTACGGAACAAGAGCTGCAATACACCAGTGACGTTCTGGGGCTGAAATATGACAAGCCGCAGGCTGCTGATGAAGCGCCGAAACCTCAGCTGAAACCTCAGGCACAACCGCAGCCTGAGCAGAAAGCTGTAGCGGATATCGCACTGTAAATAAAATGCCGGATAAGGCGGTACGCCGCCCTCCGGCACATTCTCACTTATCGTGCGACTGCGTCCTGAATCTTCTCTTCCGCTTTCCAGATACGGTATTTCACTTCCACGTTCTCCGGCGTATAGACCACAATCGGTAACTTGCTGTTGTAGCGCAGCATGCCGTCATCACCCAGATACGCGGTAATAAATTTCTTCTCTTTCTTACCGTCCGGGCAGGCCATCATGGTTGAAACCGGAGACGTCACTTTGTCGAAGACATAGTAGTCATATCCCCAACCTTCCAGCGTTTTGCTGTCCAGTTCTCCGCCCAGGCGGTGTTGGTTGCAGTCAACTTCCAGCGTTTGTCCGATTAGCAGTTCTACTTTCAGAGTAGATTCATCTTTCTCAGGAGTAAGCTGGATAACCTGGCGCTTCATACCCTTTTCCGCCTTAGGATAAGGGGCGATTTTTTCCAGCGGCTGAGTGCCGGCATCGTTACTGGCAGCCCATGCAGAGGCGCTGGCAAAGGCGGCGAAAAGTACGGCAGGGACAATTGTTTTCATCTTATTGTTCACAGTGTTTCCTTTCTTCTGTCTTATGAACGAGTCTGGGGCAGGTTAACATATTTACATAATCGATTAATCTGGATTTACTTATATTTTAAGTGTATTTGGTAGAGGTCTGCTTTCAGGGTAGCGATATATTCTAAGAATAATCTTAATTATAAGATCATTCTCTTTTTGAGTTTTTCGTTATATACGGTTTTATATAACTCATTGAAATGTGAGCAAAAGCGCATTTTTTCCCGCCAACTCAACACTCCTTTGATCCGGCAACAGCATTTACCCCGATTGGGGTATGCACCTCTAACACATCCTGAAATATCTTACGACTAAAAATAACTACTCATAAATAGTGCAGTTTTTTATGTCGTTCAACCCGCCAGGGAAGGGCGTCATTATGGAAGGACAATGTCATGGTTGATTTATCCCGTCGAGGCATGTTGACAGGCAGTTGGCGAAACGCCAACTCAGGGATCCGTCCGCCCTGGAGCAATGAAGACTCTCACTTTCTGGCCCATTGCCTTCGTTGTGACGCCTGCATCCAGGCGTGTGAAACCGACATCCTGCAGCGAGGCCAGGGCGGTTACCCGAGCGTAAATTTCAAACACGGCGAGTGTAGCTTTTGCTATGCCTGCGCAGAGGCCTGTTCTGAATCCCTTTTTCTTCCGCGCCACACCAGGGCATGGGATCTGAATTTTACGATTGGGGAAAACTGTCTCGCACATCAGTCCGTTGAATGTCATCGCTGTCAGGATAGCTGTGAACCCATGGCTATAACCTTTCGTCCCACGCTGTCCGGCATTTATCAGCCGCAGCTCGACAATCAGGACTGTAACGGATGTGGCGCATGTGTCGCTATCTGCCCGGTATCAGCCATTAACGCGGAGTACAACCATGGACAATAACTGGCAGGTCTGCAGCCTGGTCGTTCAGGCCAAAAGTCAGCATATCAATGATATCGCCACGCAGTTGCGTTCGTTCCCAGGTTGCGAAGTTGCACTCAGCGATGTGGAAAGCGGTCAACTGATCGTGGTGGTGGAAGCTGAGCACAGCGAAACGTTAATGAAAACTATTGAGTCAGTGCGCAACGTTGCGGGCGTGCTGGCGGTGTCGCTGGTTTATCACCAGCAGGATGAGCAAGGTGAGGAAACACCATGAAACTCAGTCGTCGTAGCTTTATGAAAGCTAACGCCGT
Source organism: Citrobacter braakii (assembly GCF_002075345.1). Lineage (GTDB taxonomy): Bacteria > Pseudomonadota > Gammaproteobacteria > Enterobacterales > Enterobacteriaceae > Citrobacter > Citrobacter braakii. The sequence goes on along the minus strand of NZ_NAEW01000002.1, from coordinate 422,345 downwards.
TGCGGCCGCTGCGGCGGCTGCCGGGTTAAGCGTGCCGGGCGTAGCCCGTGCGGTAGTCGGTCAGCAAGAAGCCATCAAATGGGACAAAGCCCCGTGCCGTTTTTGCGGGACGGGCTGTGGCGTATTGGTCGGGACGCAGCAAGGGCGTGTTGTGGCATGCCAGGGCGATCCGGATGCGCCGGTTAACCGTGGGCTTAACTGCATCAAAGGTTACTTCCTGCCGAAAATCATGTACGGAAAAGACCGTTTAACGCAGCCGATGCTGCGCATGAAGGACGGTAAGTATCACAAAGAAGGCGAGTTCACCCCGATTAGCTGGGATCAGGCCTTTGACGTGATGGAAGAGAAATTCAAAACGTCCCTGAAAGAGAAAGGCCCGGAGTCTATCGGTATGTTCGGCTCGGGTCAGTGGACGATTTGGGAAGGTTATGCCGCTGCCAAATTGTTTAAAGCGGGTTTTCGTTCGAATAACATCGACCCGAACGCGCGTCACTGCATGGCGTCAGCGGTAGTCGGCTTTATGCGTACCTTCGGTATGGATGAACCGATGGGCTGCTATGACGATATCGAGCATGCAGATGCTTTCGTCCTGTGGGGCGCGAATATGGCGGAGATGCACCCGATCCTGTGGTCGCGCATCACCAACCGTCGTCTGTCTGATCCCAATGTTAATGTCGCGGTGCTCTCCACCTTCCAGCACCGCAGCTTTGAGCTGGCGGATAACGGCATGGTCTTCACGCCGCAAACCGATCTGGTGATCCTCAACTACATCGCTAACTACATCATTCAAAACAATGCGATCAACCAGGATTTCTTTAGCAAGCACGTTAATCTGCGTAAAGGCGTGACGGACATCGGCTACGGTCTGCGTCCAACCCATCCGCTGGAAAAAGCGGCGAAAAACCCGGGATCCGATGCCTCTGAGCCGATGAGCTTTGAGGACTACAAAGCCTTTGTTGCCGAGTACACGCTGGATAAAACCGCCGAAATGACCGGCGTACCGAAAGATCAGCTGGAACAGCTGGCGCAGCTGTATGCCGATCCGAAGAAAAAAGTCATCTCCTACTGGACGATGGGCTTCAACCAGCATACCCGCGGCGTGTGGGCCAACAACCTGGTCTATAACCTGCACCTGTTGACCGGTAAAATCTCCCAGCCAGGCTGCGGTCCGTTCTCTTTGACCGGTCAGCCTTCCGCCTGCGGTACCGCGCGTGAAGTCGGTACGTTCTCCCACCGTCTGCCTGCGGACATGGTGGTTACGAACGAAAAACACCGCGATATCTGCGAGAAGCACTGGAATATTCCGGCGGGGACCATTCCGGCAAAAATCGGTCTGCATGCCGTGGCGCAAGACCGTGCGCTGAAAGATGGCAAGCTCAATGTCTACTGGGCGATGTGTACCAACAACATGCAGGCCGGTCCGAACATCAACGAAGAGCGTATGCCGGGCTGGCGCGATCCGCGCAACTTCATCATCGTCTCCGATCCGTACCCGACGGTTAGCGCTCTGTCGGCCGACCTGATCCTGCCGACCGCGATGTGGGTAGAGAAAGAAGGTGCTTACGGTAACGCGGAACGCCGTACACAGTTCTGGCGTCAGCAGATTAAAGCGCCGGGTGAATCGAAATCGGATCTGTGGCAACTGGTGCAGTTCTCTCGTCGCTTCAAAACAGAAGAAGTGTGGCCGGAAGCGCTGTTGGCGCAGAAACCGGAACTGCGCGGCAAAACGCTGTATGACGTCCTGTTTGCCACGCCTGCAGTGACGAAATTCCCGGTGGCTGAACTGGCTGAAGATCAGCTGAACGATGAATCCCGCGAGCTGGGCTTCTATCTGCAAAAAGGACTGTTCGAAGAGTACGCCTGGTTTGGTCGCGGTCACGGGCATGACCTTGCGCCATTTGACGATTACCACAAAGCGCGCGGTTTACGCTGGCCGGTCGTAGAGGGCAAAGAGACCCAGTGGCGCTACAGCGAAGGCAACGACCCTTACGTGAAAGCGGGTGAAAGCTACAAGTTCTACGGTAAGCCGGACGGCAAAGCGGTCATCTTCGCGCTGCCATTTGAACCTGCCGCAGAAGCGCCGGATAAAGAGTACGACCTGTGGCTGTCTACCGGACGTGTGCTGGAGCACTGGCATACCGGCAGCATGACGCGTCGCGTACCTGAGCTGCACCGTGCTTTCCCGGAAGCTGTGCTGTTTATCCATCCGCTGGATGCAAAAGCACGCGATCTGCGCCGTGGCGACAAAGTCAAAGTGGTTTCCCGTCGTGGTGAAGTTATCTCGATAGTTGAAACGCGCGGGCGTAACCGTCCACCGCAGGGGCTGGTCTACATGCCGTTCTTCGACGCCGCACAGCTGGTGAACAACCTGACTCTGGATGCGACGGATCCGCTCTCCAAAGAGACGGATTTCAAGAAGTGCGCTGTGAAACTGGCGAAGGTGTAACGCGTTATGTCCCGGTCAGCAAAACCCCAAAATGGCCGCCGCCGCTTTCTGCGCGATATGGTTCGCGCAGCGGGCGGACTGGCCGTCGTTGGCGTGGCGCTGGGGTTGCAACAGCAAACCGCACGTGCAACCGGCGTGCGGCTGCGCCCGCCAGGCGCACTGAGCGAGGAGGCATTCGCCAGTGCCTGCGTGCGCTGTGGTCAGTGCGTTCAGGCCTGCCCGTATGACACGCTGAAGCTGGCGACGCTGGCCTCAGGGCTGGCTGCTGGTACGCCGTATTTTGTCGCGCGTGATATTCCCTGCGAAATGTGTGAAGACATTCCGTGCGCCAAAGTTTGCCCCAGCGGTGCGTTGGACAGGGACATTGAATCTATTGACGATTCACGCATGGGGCTGGCGGTACTGCTGGATCACGAAAACTGCCTCAACTATCAGGGATTACGCTGCGACGTTTGCTATCGCGAATGCCCGAAAATCGATGAGGCTATCACCCTGGAGCTGGACCGCAACATGCGTACCGGCAAGCATGCGCGGTTTATTCCGACCGTACACAGCGACGCCTGTACCGGCTGCGGGAAATGCGAAAAAGTCTGCGTCCTGGAGCAGCCAGCAATAAAAGTGCTGCCCCTGTCGCTGGCGAAAGGGGAGTTAGGACACCATTACCGCTTCGGTTGGCTGGAGGGGAACAATGGCAAATCGTAAACGTGACGCCGGGCGTGAAGCGCAGGCAAAAAAAGGATGGTGGAAGAGTCATCGCTGGCTGGTGCTGCGTCGTCTGAGCCAGTTTCTGATACTGGCGATGTTCCTTAGCGGCCCGTGGCTTGGCGTCTGGATCCTGCATGGCAATTACAGTAGCAGCCTGTTGCTGGACTCCATCCCGTTCACCGATCCGCTGATTACCCTGCAAAGCCTGGCCAGCGGACACCTGCCGGCGACGGTTGCGTTAATGGGGGCGGTCATCATCACGGTGCTGTATGCCCTGGCGGGTAAGCGACTGTTTTGCAGTTGGGTTTGTCCCATGAACCCTGTCACCGATTTAGCCAGTTGGTTGCGCAGAAGGTTTGACCTGAATCAGTCTGCAACCCTGCCGCGCCATATACGGTACGTCCTGCTGGTGGTTATCCTGGTCGGTTCCGCGCTGACCGGTACGCTGCTGTGGGAGTGGATAAACCCAGTCTCTTTGCTCGGACGGAGCCTGGTCATGGGATTTGGCAGCGGGGCGCTGCTGATCCTCGCGCTGTTTTTATTTGATCTACTGGTCGTTGAGCATGGCTGGTGCGGGCATCTTTGCCCACTGGGTGCGCTGTATAGCGTGGTGGGGAGTAAAGGTGCATTAACCGTTTCGGCAAAAGAACGTAACAGATGTAACCGCTGTATGGATTGTTTTCATGTTTGCCCGGAACCGCATGTGCTACGTGCGCCGGTGCTGGATGAGCAAAGTCCGGTGCAGGTAACCAGCCGCGATTGCATGGCCTGCGGTCGCTGCGTGGATGTCTGTTCTGAGGATGTTTTTACAATAACAACACGATGGAGTTCGGGAGCGAAATCATGAAAAGCCATGACCTGATTAAAGCGCTGAGTCAATGGACGGCTGCGCTGGCCCTGGTAGTCAGTGGGGCCGTTTGGGCTGCAAACGGAGTGGATCTGAGTCAGTCACCGGAAGTCTCAGGGACACAAGAAGGGGCGATTCGCATGCCGAAAGAGCAAGTGCGTATGCCGCTGAACTATGTGAATCAGCCGCCGATGGTTCCGCACAGCGTTGAAGGGTATCAGGTGACGACTAACACTAACCGCTGCCTGCAATGTCACGGTGTGGAAAGCTATCGCACCACCGGTGCGCCACGTATCAGTCCGACGCACTTTATGGACAGCGACGGTAAGGTATTGGCTGAAGTCGCGCCGCGTCGTTATTTCTGCCTGCAATGTCACGTACCGCAGGCTGATGCCGCGCCGATTGTTGAAAATACCTTCACCCCCTCGAAAGGTTACGGGAAATAAGAGGTCATTATGGAAAATTCTAACCGTAAACCAGGCTGGATTAAGCGCGTCTGGCAATGGTGGCGTCGCCCCAGCCGTCTGGCGCTCGGCACGCTGTTGTTAATCGGCTTTGTGGGCGGCATTATTTTCTGGGGCGGCTTTAATACCGGTATGGAAAAGGCCAATACAGAAGAGTTCTGCATTAGCTGTCACGAAATGCGCAATACGGTGTACCAGGAATACATGGAAACCGTACACTACAACAACCGTAGTGGTGTGCGAGCGACTTGCCCTGATTGCCACGTCCCACATGAGTGGGGTCCGAAAATGATTCGTAAGATCAAGGCCAGTAAAGAGCTGTACGCGAAAGCACTGGGGTTAATAGATACACCGCAGAAATTTGAAGACCATCGTTTAACGATGGCGCAAAATGAGTGGCGGCGTATGAAAGATAACAATTCGCAAGAGTGTCGAAACTGTCACAACTTCGAGTTTATGGATTTAACCGCCCAGAAAGGCGTTGCGGCCAAAATGCACGACCAGGCCGTGAAAGACGGGCAAACCTGTATTGACTGTCATAAAGGGATAGCGCACAAACTGCCTGATATGCGCGAAGTCAAACCGGGATTTTAACAGGATGTAGATAACCAGGTATGCTTGAAGCCAGAGAATTACTTTGCGAGCGGGATGACAGAATACTGTTCAGCGATTTGTCATTTCGCGTCAACGCAGGGGAATGGGTACAAATTACCGGCAGCAACGGCGCAGGGAAAACCACTTTGCTGCGGTTACTTACCGGGCTGGCGCGTCCCGACGCAGGGGAGGTTTGCTGGCAAGAGCAACCGCTGCATCACGTGCGGGACAGCTACCATCAACAACTGCTGTGGATCGGACATCAGCCGGGGATAAAAACCCGGCTTTCGGCGTTGGAAAACCTGCGTTTCTTCCACCATGACGGCGACGTCGCACAGTGTCTGGCTGCGCTGGCGCAGGCGGGGCTTGCCGGATATGAAGATATCCCGGTGAATCAACTCTCCGCCGGACAACAGCGGCGCGTGGCGCTGGCCCGTTTGTGGCTGACCCGCGCCCGACTGTGGATCCTCGACGAACCCTTTACCGCCATTGATGTGAACGGCGTTGAGCGACTGACTCAGTGTATGGCGCAGCATACGGAGCAGGGCGGTATTGTTATTCTCACCACCCACCAACCGCTCAATGTCGAGACCGATAAAGTGCGACGTATTGCGCTGACCAGCGAGAGGGCAACGCAATGATGTGGCGAATCTTCCGTTTAGAACTACGAGTTGCGTTTCGTCATAGTGCGGAAATCGCCAATCCTTTATGGTTCTTCCTGATTGTTATTACGCTGTTCCCGCTGAGCATTGGGCCGGAGCCGCAACTGCTGGCGCGTATTGCGCCGGGCATCATCTGGGTTGCGGCGCTGCTGGCGTCGTTGCTGGCGCTGGAACGCCTGTTTCGTGATGATCTGCAGGACGGCAGCCTTGAGCAACTGATGCTGCTGCCGCTGCCGCTGCCGGCAGTGGTGCTGGCGAAAGTGATGGCGCACTGGGTCGTGACCGGCCTGCCGCTGCTAATCCTCTCGCCGCTGGTGGCGTTGCTGCTGGGCATGGATATGTACGGCTGGAAAATTATGGCGCTGACCTTGTTACTCGGGACGCCGACGCTGGGCTTCCTCGGCGCGCCGGGCGTGGGGTTGACGGTGGGCTTAAAGCGCGGCGGCGTGCTGTTAAGCGTGCTGGTACTTCCGCTCACCATACCCTTACTGATTTTTGCGACCGCGGCGATGGATGCGGCTTCCATGCACTTACCGGTTGAAGGGTACATGGCGATTCTGGGCGCGTTGCTGGTCGGCAGCGCCACGCTAAGCCCGTTTGCCACAGCTGCGGCGTTACGGATCAGCGTGCAGTAGCGCAGTTGAGATATGCAGGCCGGGCAAGGTGCTCCGGCACAATGGATATTAATTTACGGAGTCTGGTGACTGAACTATGTGGAAAACACTTCATCAATTGGCGATGCCTCCTCGGCTCTATCAGATCTGCGGCTGGTTTATCCCGTGGCTGGCGATTGCCAGCGCGGTGGTACTGATAACCGGGTTGATCTGGGGCTTTGGCTTCGCGCCTGCGGATTATCAGCAGGGGCAGAGCTATCGCATTATTTATCTGCACGTTCCGGCGGCAATCTGGTCGATGGGTATTTATGCATCGATGGCCGTTGCCGCGTTTATTGGCCTGGTCTGGCAGATGAAAATGGCCAATCTGGCGCTGGCCGCGATGGCGCCCATTGGTGCCGTGTTTACCTTTATTGCGCTGGTGACGGGCTCTGCATGGGGCAAACCGATGTGGGGTACCTGGTGGGTCTGGGATGCCCGACTCACCTCTGAACTGGTGCTGCTGTTTCTCTACGTTGGCGCCATTGCGCTGTGGCATGCCTTTGACGACCGCCGTCTGGCTGGTCGCGCTGCCGGCATTCTGGTGCTGATTGGCGTGGTCAACTTACCGATTATTCACTACTCGGTCGAGTGGTGGAATACGCTGCATCAGGGGTCGACCCGTATGCAGCAGAGTATCGATCCGGCAATGCGCGCGCCGCTGCGTCTGGCGATCGTCGGCTACCTGTTACTGTTTGTCACGCTGGCGCTGATGCGCATGCGTAACCTGATTTTGATGATGGAAAAACGCCGCCCGTGGGTGAGCGAACTGATCTTAAAAAGAGGCCGCCAATGACCCCTGCATTTGCATCATGGAGTGATTTTTTCGCGATGGGCGGTTACGCCTTGTATGTCTGGCTGGCTGTGGCGATGAGCATTGTCCCGCTGGTGGCGCTGGTGCTGCATTCTGCGTTACAGCATCGTGCAATCTTACGCGGTGTCGCGCAGCAGCGGGCGAGAGAAGCGCGCATGCGTGCGGCGCAAGTGCAACGGGAGGCGGCGTGAATATTCGACGTAAAAATCGGTTATGGATAGCCTGCGCGGTCCTGGCAGGTCTGGCTTTGACCATTTCGCTGGTGCTCTACGCGCTGCGTTCCAATATCGATCTGTTCTATACGCCGGGAGAGATACTCTACGGTAAGCGCGAAACGCAGCAAATGCCTGAAGTCGGCCAGCGCCTGCGCGTGGGCGGTATGGTTATGCCTGGCAGCGTAAAGCGCGATCCGCAGTCGCTGAAGGTGAATTTCAGCATCTATGATGCCGAAGGTGTGGTGGATGTCACCTATGAAGGCATTCTGCCGGATCTGTTCCGCGAAGGGCAGGGCGTCGTCGTTCAGGGCGAACTGGACGGGGGAAATCATGTGCAGGCCAAAGAAGTGCTTGCTAAACATGATGAAAATTACACCCCGCCGGAAGTCGAAAAAGCGATGCAGGAAAACCACCGTCGCCCGGAAAGTGTTTATAAGGATAAAACGTCATGATGCCTGAAATTGGCAATGCGCTGTTGTGCCTTGCGCTTGGCGTTGCATTACTGCTGTCGGTCTATCCGCTGTGGGGCGTAGCGCGCGGCGACGTGCGGATGATGGCCTCCGCGCGTCCCTTTGCCTGGGTACTGTTTATCTGTGTGATGGGGGCGTTCCTGATTCTGGTCAACGCCTTCGTGGTTAATGACTTTACCGTGACCTACGTCGCCAGCAACTCCAATACCCAGCTTCCGGTCTGGTATCGGGTGGCGGCGACGTGGGGGGCGCATGAAGGCTCGTTGCTGCTGTGGGTGCTGCTGATGAGCGGCTGGACGTTCGCCGTTGCGGCGTTCAGCCAGCGCATGCCGCTGGATATCGTCGCCCGCGTGCTGGCGGTCATGGGAATGGTCAGCGTCGGTTTCCTGCTATTTATTCTGTTTACCTCCAACCCGTTTGCCCGCACGTTGCCGAACTTCCCGATTGAAGGACGTGACCTGAACCCGCTGTTGCAGGATCCGGGGCTGATTTTCCATCCGCCGCTGCTGTACATGGGGTATGTCGGCTTCTCGGTCGCTTTTGCGTTTGCGATTGCTGCGCTGATGAGTGGACGACTGGACAGCACATTCGCCCGTTTTTCGCGTCCGTGGACGCTGGCCGCGTGGGTGTTTCTGACGCTGGGCATTGTGCTCGGTTCGGCCTGGGCCTATTACGAGCTGGGCTGGGGCGGCTGGTGGTTCTGGGATCCGGTTGAAAACGCCTCGTTTATGCCATGGCTGGTGGGAACGGCGCTGATGCACTCGTTGTCGGTAACCGAACAGCGCGCCAGCTTTAAAGCCTGGACGCTGTTGCTGTCAATCTGCGCATTCTCACTTTGTCTGTTAGGTACTTTCCTGGTGCGCTCCGGCGTACTGGTGTCGGTGCATGCTTTCGCCTCCGATCCGTCGCGCGGGATGTTTATTCTGGCCTTTATGGTGCTGGTAATTGGCGGCTCCCTGCTGCTGTTTGCGGTGCGCGGTCACAAGGTTCGCTCACGGGTAAACAACGCGCTGTGGTCGCGTGAATCGCTGCTGCTGGGGAATAACGTCCTGCTGATTGCCGCCATGCTGGTGGTGCTACTGGGCACGCTGCTGCCGCTGGTGCACAAACAGCTGGGACTGGGCAGCATTTCGATTGGCGAGCCGTTTTTCAACACCATGTTCACCTGGCTGATGGCGCCGTTCGCACTGTTGTTGGGGATTGGGCCATTAGTGCGCTGGGGCCGTGACCGACCGCGTAAACTGAAAACGTTATTGCTTATCGCGTTTGTCACCACCCTTGTTCTGTCGCTGCTGCTGCCGTGGCTGCTAGAGGATCGCATTGCCGCCATGACAGTGGTGGGGCTGGCGATGGCGTGCTGGATATTCGTACTGGCGATGTCCGAAGCGTTCCTGCGTATTTCCCGTGGGACAAAGCTGACGCCAAGCTACTGGGGCATGGTATCGGGTCACGTTGGGCTGGCGATTACCATTGTTGGTATTGCCTTTAGCCAGAACTACAGCGTTGAACGCGATGTGCGCATGAAAGCGGGTGATAGCGTTAGTATCCATAACTATCAGTTCACTTTCCGCGAAGTGAAAGATATTACCGGGCCAAACTACCGGGGCGGCGTTGCCATTATTGGCGTTACCCGAGACGGTAAGCCGGAAGCCACGCTGCATGCGGAAAAACGCTTCTATAACAGCACCAGTTCGATGATGACCGAAGCGGCAATTGACGGCGGATTCACGCGCGATCTGTACGCTGCGCTGGGTGAAGAACTGGATAATGGCGCATGGGCTGTACGCCTGTACTACAAACCGTTTATTCGCTGGATTTGGGCCGGAGGATTGCTGATGGCGCTGGGCGGGTTGTTCTGCCTGTTTGATCCACGCTATCGCCAGCGGACGCGTCCTCGCGCCGCGGTGCAAAAAAATGCGTCGGAGGCTGTATGAAGCGCAACGCACTGTTAATTCCGTTTATTATTTTTCTCATCATTGCGGCAGCGCTGCTGTGGCAGCTCGCGCGTAACGCTCAGGGGGACGATCCCACTAATCTGGAATCGGCGCTGATCGGCAAACCTGTTCCGACATTCCGCCTGGAGTCACTGGAAAATCCGGGGCAGCACTATCAGGCCGATGTGCTGACGCAGGGCAAACCGGTATTGCTGAACGTCTGGGCGACCTGGTGCCCGACCTGTCGCGCCGAGCATCAGTATCTGAATCAGCTGTCTGCGCAAGGCGTGCGGGTAGTGGGTCTGAACTATAAAGATGATCGTCAGAAAGCCATTGTCTGGCTGAAAGAGCTGGGTAATCCTTACTCATTAAGTCTGTTTGACGGCGACGGTATGCTCGGTCTGGATCTTGGCGTGTACGGTGCTCCTGAGACGTTCCTGATCGACGGCAAAGGCATTATTCGCTATCGCCATGCCGGCGATCTGAACGCCCGGGTGTGGGAGAGCGAGATCAAACCGTTATGGGACAAGTACAGTAAGGAGGCTGCGCAATGAGATTTTTACTGGGCCTGCTAATGCTGGTTATCTCGGGATCCGCGCTTGCGACTATCGACGTGATGCAGTTTAAGGACGAAGCGCAGGAGCAGCAGTTCCGCCAGCTTACTGAACAACTGCGTTGTCCTAAATGCCAGAACAACAGCATTGCCGATTCTAACTCGATGATTGCCACCGACCTGCGTCAGAAAGTGTACGAACTGATGCAGGAAGGAAAAAGCCAGAAAGAAATTGTCGATTACATGGTGGCGCGCTACGGCAACTTCGTCACGTACGATCCGCCGTTAACGCCGCTTACCGTGCTGCTGTGGGTGATGCCGGTGGTAGCGATTGGTCTGGGGGGCTGGATTATTTTCGCCCGTACTCGCCGACGCGTCCGTGTGAAACAGGAAGCGTTTCCTGACGATGTTATTCCGAATGGCAAGCGCGGTGGATTCGGGTTGTTTGTGCCTGGTATCGTGGTGGCGCTGGTGGTTGGCGCAGTAAGCTATTACCAAACCGGCAGCTATAAGCAGGTTCAGGTCTGGCAGCAGGCCACCGCTCAGGCTCCGGCGTTGCTGGAGCGAGCGTTGGATCCGAAAGCGGAACCGCTCAATGAAGAAGATATGGCGCGTCTGGCGCTGGGGCTGCGTACGCGTTTACAAGCCGATCCCGCAAATGTTGAAGGCTGGATCATGCTTGGACGCATTGGCATGGTTCTCGGTAACGCCAGTACGGCCACTGAAGCCTATGCCAATGCCTATCGACTGGATCCTAAAAACAGCGATGCGGCGCTGGGCTATGCGGAGGCGCTGACCCGTTCTTCCGATCCTGATGATAACCGTCGGGGAGGGGAGCTGCTACGCCAACTGGTGCGTGGCGAACATGCCAATGTGCGGGTTCTCAGCATGTACGCTTTCAACGCCTTTGAACAGCAGCGCTTCGGCGAGGCGGTTGCGGCGTGGGAGATGATGCTGAAACTATTACCTGCCAACGATACCCGTCGGGCGGTAATAGAACGAAGCATTAAGCAGGCAATGGAGCAGCTAACGCCGCAGGAGAAATAAGTATCCAGAATAGCCCCGATAGCGCTTCGCATATCGGGGCTATCCGGCCTCTTCATGGATTACTGCATTCCACGCGTTTGTAAAAACAGGATAGTGGCAGCAACGCGAGAGCGCACATTGAGTTTGCGCAGCAGGTTGCGAATATGCACTTTCACGGTCTGTTCGGAAATATTCAGCACTGACGCAATCTGTTTGTTCGACAGCCCCTGAGCCAGTTCATGCAATACATCCAGTTCACGTTCGGTGAGAATGCTGAAGGGATCTTCTTGTGCGCCGAACAGGTCGCGTTCGCGCAGATATTCGCTGACGCGTGTGCTAAAAGCTTTACCGCCTTTGGCGCCGCTGCGAATGGCCTCCAGCAAGACTTCAGGATCGCTGTCTTTGAGTAAATAACCATCCGCGCCGGCATCAATTAAGGCGTACACATCGCTGGCTGCATCCGAGACGGTAAGAATAATAATTTGCGCGGTGACGCCATCCCGGCGCAGCGCATTCAGGGTGTCCAGTCCGCTCATGCCTTTCATATTGAGATCCAGCAGGATCACATCCAGGTCCAGACGGTTAGCCAGATCGATAGCGCTGGCGCCGTCACCAGCTTCTGCGACTACGTTAAATGCGGGGTCCAGTTGCAATAATTGACTAATTCCTCGCCGCATTAGTGGGTGGTCGTCGACAATCAGCACCCGAAAAGGCGTTGCTTCAGGCATACTATTCTCCTGAGTTTTTATTAGTATCATTATTGTTTTCAGCGCATCACTCGTCTAGTTTCATCGCGCTGATGAGAGGGTAAATTTTACCCCAATTTGTGCATGGGTAAGTAGTAAAACCTGTGCTAAAGGCCGGGGTAATAATAAGGAACGTGGAATCGCGGGCATAAAAAAACCAACCATGAAGGTTGGTTTTTCTGGGATTTTTGGTCGGCACGAGAGGATTTGAACCTCCGACCCCCGACACCCCATGACGGTGCGCTACCAGGCTGCGCTACGTGCCGACGCTATGGCTGCTAATACTACTGCTTTCCGCTGCGAATGCAAGGGGAAGCATCGCTAAGTGATTTATAATTAATCAGTTAGCAATAAATCGTTTCTCATCCGTCAGAACCTGTAGCAGCAGGCTTAGCTGCGGTTTCTGATCTTTTATTTTTTCGCCGCGTAAATCATAGGTCTGATAATTACCGTTGTTGTTCAGCACCAGCGTCATCTCTGGCGTGGTAACGGCCATCGTGCTGCCGTCGGCGGCGGTAACCCAGTAATGGCGGCGGTTTGCATTGAACAGATCCTGCCCCTGCGAGTATTCGTTAGCAGGCGTGCTGACGTGCAGCAGGCGCTGCATGAGCGTTGTCATCAGGTCTGTATGATCGGTCAGGCTATTGATGCGTTGGGCAGGCGTTCCCGGCCAGTGAATAACCAGCGGAACCTGCAGATGACCGCGCGACCAGGCAAAATTGTTCTCTTCCTGAGTCAGCGGCACGCCCCGACCTGCGGTAATAATCACCACCGTGTTGTTCAGTTTACCGGAGTCGCGCAGGGCACTAAGAATACGGTTAATATTGGCATCCACATCCTGAGCGGCGCTGGCATAGCGTTTGGCAAAGTTCTTCTGGTTGCTGTTATCAAGGTTCGTCCCGTTAAAGGAGACCCACGAGAACCAGCGGTTATCTTCCTGCGCGTAGCGTCCCAGCCAGTTAATCCACTGGCTTGCGGTTTGTTCGTCAGATTGCGTTTGTACGCTTGGCATGGAGAAGTCTGACAGCAGCGCCTGGCGATACAGCGGGCTGGTAAAGCCATCCGAGGAGAATAGCCCTAACTGGTAACCTTGCTGGTTCAGTGCAGTAATCAGCGCCGCAGGCGTACGGGTCGACAAAATGCCGTCCATGTAGCTTGGCGAAACACCATAGAACAGGCCAAAGATGCCGTTATCCGTGGTGTTGCCTGAGCTCATGTGACGCGTAAACGAGATATTCTGCCCGGCGAATTCAGCCAGCGCAGGCATCTGTTTTTCAAAGCGTGAGTAGTTCAGACCGTCGACGGTAATCAGCAGCACGTTCTGACCGGTGCCCATATCGCGATAGCGCAGTTCGCTGAGCGGGTACTGCACGGAAACCGCTTCCGGATTGCCCTGTTCGATCAGGCGTCGCTGATACTCTTGCGCATCCAGCAGACCATGTTTTTCCAGGAATTTACGTGCCGTCATCGGGTAGGAGAGCGGCAGATTCGCACGCTGCATGGTAATCGGGCGATAGAAATTGGCATCCGCCCAGATATACACCACGTGCGAGGCGATAAAGGAAACGAAGAAGAATGCTGCTAACGGTTTGGCAAAATGGCGACGACGCGTCAGGCTGCGCAGCTTTTGCCAGCTCCAGGTCGCAAACAGCATTTCAATTAACAGAATAACCGGTACGCTGATAAACATCAGTTGCCAGTCACGCGCCGCTTCATTCTGGTCTGGGTTGATGACCAGTTCCCAGACGATCGGATTGAGATGCAGGTGGAAGCGGGTAAAAACTTCGCTGTCGATTAGCAACAGCGTCATGCCAGCCGTCGCCAGAATAGCTGATAAGAATCGCATCAGCCTCTGGGACATGACGATAAACGTCAGGGGAAACAGGATCAGCAGATAGGTGGCGAACACCAGAAAGCTAAAATGCCCGACAACGCTCAGGTAGGAATAAACACGACCTGCAAGGGTTGTCGGCCAGTCGGCGACAAACAGGTAACGGCTACCGAGCACCATGGCCAACAGAATGTTGAACAAGGCAAACCAGTGCCCCCAGCTAACCATCTGGGAGACTTTCTCACGGTAGCGTTGACGATGAGTTACCATAAACTGTTGTTCGTTTCCCCGGAGCAGGCTCTTAATGCGCTTGGTCGTCGTTTACCGAAGACTGCAATGCGCGGGCAAAAGAGTTGGCAATCGCCTGGCGCTGGGCCGGTGCGATGCTTGTATTGATAAGGTTAGTCACCATATTTCCCAGTACCATCAGGGAAAGGTCGGTCGGCGCCTTATGTTTTTCCAGTACGTTGAGCATCTCATTCAGCAGTTGTTCAACGTGTTCGTCACTATAGCGGGAAATTTGTGGCATAAATCGAAATCAGTCTGTTCATGAAAGGGCAACATATTACCGTACAGACAGTTTTTTTTCTGCTTTTTTATCTTCTATTGCGTCACTGCCCGGCAGGTGGTTGAATACCGCCCGGTCTAAAAGGAGAGTTTATCATGAGTCTGGATATCAACCAGATTGCCCTGCACCAGCTTATCAAACGTGACGAGCAGAACCTTGAGCTGGTCTTGCGCGATTCATTACTGGAACCGACAGCGACCGTTGTCGATATGATGGCTGAGTTGCATCGGGTGTACAGCGCCAAGAATAAAGCTTATGGCCTGTTTAGCGCAGAGAGTGAACTGGCGCAAACGCTGCGTTTACAGCGTCAGGGCGAAGAGGATTTTCTGGCCTTTAGTCGTGCAGCGACTGGGCGCTTGCGAGACGAACTGGCGAAATATCCTTTTGCTGATGGCGGCATTGTCCTGTTCTGCCATTACCGCTATCTGGCGGTAGAGTATCTGCTGGTCGCCGTGCTGAACAATTTAAGCAGTATGCGCGTCAATGAAAATCTGGATATCAACCCGACGCACTATCTGGATATCAATCATGCGGATATCGTGGCGCGTATTGATTTAACCGAGTGGGAAACCAACCCGGAGTCCACGCGCTATCTGACGTTCCTGAAAGGGCGGGTAGGGCGCAAAGTCGCCGATTTCTTTATGGACTTCCTGGGCGCCAGCGAGGGGCTTAACGCCAAAGCGCAAAACCGCGGCCTGTTGCAGGCGGTCGATGACTTTACTGCCGAGGCGCAACTCGATAAAGCTGAACGCCAGAACGTGCGTCAGCAGGTGTACAGCTACTGTAACGAGCAACTGCAGGCCGGTGAAGAGATCGAGTTGGAGTCGCTGTCCAAAGAGCTTTCCGGCGTCAGTGAAGTCAGCTTCAGCGAATTTACCGCTGATAAAGGCTACGAATTGGAAGAGAGCTTCCCGGCAGATCGCAGCACGCTGCGCCAGTTAACCAAATTTGCCGGAAGCGGCGGCGGGTTAACCATCAACTTCGACGCCATGTTACTGGGTGAGCGTATTTTCTGGGATCCAGCCACAGATACTTTGACCATCAAAGGTACGCCGCCGAACCTGCGCGATCAGCTACAGCGTCGTACCTCGGGCGGGAAATAAAGCCGTTTGCCGGATGGGTGCATTAACGCCTTATCCGGCTTGCGTGATTCATCTTTACCGCCAACAAAATCCCATAAAAAAACCCCGCCGAGGCGGGGTTTTTCTTTCAACTTGTAAGCGATTACGCGCGAACGAAGTCGATGTGTGCCAGCTTCGGCTTGAACGGGTGACGCTGTACTGCCTGAGCTTTAACTTTCACTTCTTTACCGTCAACAACGATGGTCAGAACTTCGCTGTAGAATTCAGCTTTAGCTTGCATGTTCATAACTGCATCGTGATCCAGTTCGATAGCAACCGGGGCTTCTGCGCCACCATAGATGATTGCCGGGAACTTGTTAGCGGCACGCAGGCGGCGGCTCGCACCCTTACCCTGCTCTTTACGTACTTCAGCGTTGATAGTAAACATTTAAATCTCTCTTTAATAATTCCTGCTACAGGCGACCCAGCAACAGGTAAGTGATCTGCTTTGCGTATGCAAAAGCGGGCGAGATTCTATACTTAAACGGCTGGTACATCAATCAAAAGTACGATTAACCGCGTAATTCATGTGCCCGACGATAGCGTCCTTCATAATCGAAGACCTTTTCACGGACCTGCCAGTACTGACCTTTCATACGCGCCACCACGAAATCAGGATGACGTAACAGCGCCTGCTGGGCGAGGATATCGGCGGCGGTTATCCAGCGTAAGGGAATGCCGGGCGTTCGGGTGTGCGGGCGAATAAACAGTTGCTCGAAAGCCGTACGTTGCGCGGGAGTATGCAGGCGAAAGCGTTCGCTAACGTCGGCACCATCTTCATCGTAATAGGTGATTTTTAGCCATTCGCCTTTTTCATCCTGGCCGTTTTGTAACACCATGCCGCTACAGCGCAGGACCAGCGCATCTTTGAGCCTGAGCGCGGCTTTCAGCATGTCATCTGGATCAACCAGCACCGTGTCGCACTCCCGACAACGGCGGGCGGCGATATCATTTTCCGCGTTGCATTGTGGGCAGTTTTTAAAACGAAAACGAAAATCGCACTGTTCGCGATGGCCGTCATCATCTTCAAACCACCCCTGACAGCGGCGGCCAAAGTGTTCAATCAGCGTGCCGTCTGCCGTTGTTTTGCCCCAGAAGGTGTTTGCAAACCCGCAGGTGGGACAGAACACCTGCACCGGAACGTTATCGCTTTTCCCTTTCGGCGCCCCCACTTCCGGCGCGTAAAGATCGTGCGGGTTACCGGCATAATCGAGGATCAGACAGTCGGTTTTACCCGGTGCCAGGCGCAGGCCGCGACCGACAATTTGTTGGTAAAGGCTAACTGACTCCGTCGGGCGCAGAATGGCGATAAGGTCGACGTGCGGGGCATCGAAGCCAGTGGTCAGGACCGACACATTCACCAGATAGCGAAAGCGCTGGGCTTTGAACTCTTCAATCAGCACATCACGCTCTGCACCAGGCGTGTCTCCGGTGATTAGCGCGGCATCGTCAGCAGGCAGCAGGCCCAGAATTTCTTTGGCGTGCTCCACTGTGGCGGCGAAAATCATCACCCCTTTGCGCGTCTGGGCAAACTCGACAATCTGGCTGATGATATGCGGCGTTATTCGCTGCTGCTTTTTCAGTTCCTGATTCAGATCCGTTTCGCTAAACAGGCCGTTACTCTGCGCCTGCAGGCGGCTGAAGTCATACTGCACTACCGGCATGTCGAGGCGTTCTGGCGGCGTCAGGTAGCCGTGTTTAATCATGTAACGCAACGGTAATTCATAAATGCAGTCACGAAACAGCGCTTTTTCATCGCCGCGCACCATACCGTGATAATGAAAGTGATAAATCCAGCCTTTGCCCAAACGAAAAGGAGTGGCAGTAAGCCCGAGCAGGCGTAAGTGGGGATTTACTTTGGTCAGGTGAGTGAGGATTTGCTGATATTGACTCTCGTCGTCATCACCAATACGGTGACATTCATCGACGATAAGCAGCGAGAATTCTCCCTGAAAGGCGTCAAGATTACGCGCCACCGACTGTACGCTGCCAAATACCACTTTCCCGTGGCTCTCTTTACGCTTCAGTCCTGCGGCAAAAATATCGGCTTCCAGCCCCAACGCGCGATATTTGCCATGGTTTTGCGCGACCAGTTCTTTAACGTGCGCCAGTATCAGCACGCGACCACGCGCCACGCGGGCCAGTTCAGCAATCACCAGGCTTTTTCCCGCACCGGTTGGCAGGACGATAACCGCTGGCGTGCGATGGTGGCGGAAATGGTTGAGCGTGGCATCCACGGCTTCTTTTTGGTACGGGCGAAGAGTAAAAATCATGGGCTCATTAAGGTAAGCAGCAACAATGTATAGTATGCCATGAATCATTTCCCTTGAGGGATGGTGTAACGCCGCTATACTGGGCGGATAATCGTCCCACTTTTCGGGCGCAATCCCGCTTCTTGTTTTTTACAGGCAAAAATCACACTCATGCGACTTGATAAATTTATCGCTCAGCAACTCGGCGTCAGCCGCGCTATTGCCGGGCGTGAGATCCGTGCTAACCGCGTTACCGTCGACGGTGAAATCGTCAAAAACAGTGCCTTTAAGCTGCTGCCAGAACACGACGTAGAATATGACGGCAATTCCCTGATTCAACAAAATGGCCCGCGCTATTTTATGCTGAATAAACCTCAGGGTTATGTTTGCTCAACGGATGACCCGGATCACCCGACAGTGCTCTATTTCCTTGATGAGCCGGTTGCCTACAAACTGCATGCGGCAGGGCGCCTGGATATCGACACCACCGGACTGGTGCTGATGACCGATGACGGACAGTGGTCGCATCGCATCACTTCGCCACGTCACCATTGTGAGAAAACCTATCTGGTGACGCTGGAGTCGCCGGTGGCAGATGACACCGCCGAACAGTTTGCCCATGGCGTACAACTGCATAATGAGAAAGACCTGACCAAACCGGCCGTGCTGGAGGTTATTACGCCAACTCAGGTGCGATTGACCATCAGCGAAGGGCGCTATCATCAGGTTAAACGTATGTTTGCCGCCGTCGGTAACCACGTTGTTGAACTGCACCGTGAACGGATTGGTGACATCAAGCTTGATGAGGATCTGGAGCCGGGTGAATACCGTCCATTGACCGAAGAAGAAATCGCCAGCGTTAACTTAACCCCGCGTTAATTTCAGGAGCTAAATGTGACCACCCGGCAGAACTCGTCAATTGCCATTGTCTTTATCCTTGGCTTGTTAGCCATGCTGATGCCGTTGTCGATTGATATGTATCTTCCGGCACTACCTGTTATCTCTGAACAGTTTGGTGTGCCTGCAGGTAGCGCGCAGATGACCCTCAGTACCTATATTCTTGGGTTCGCGGTGGGGCAGTTACTCTATGGTCCAATGGCTGACAGCATTGGGCGCAAGCCGGTGATTCTGGGCGGGACGCTGGTGTTTGCGGCGGCGGCAGTTGCCTGTGCGCTGGCACAAACTATCGATCAACTGATCGTGATGCGTTTCTTCCATGGTCTGGCTGCGGCTGCGGCGAGCGTGGTTATCAACGCCCTGATGCGCGATATCTATCCGAAGGAAGAGTTTTCGCGCATGATGTCATTTGTCATGCTGGTCACGACAATTGCACCCTTACTGGCACCCATCGTGGGCGGCTGGGTATTGGTATGGCTGAGCTGGCACTACATCTTTTGGATCCTCGCCGTGGCGGCTATTCTGGCGTCGGTGATGATCTTTACGCTTATCAAAGAGACCTTGCCAGTTGAGCGCCGCCAGCCGTTTCGCTTGCGTACTACTCTCGGCAACTTTGCCTCGCTGTTTCGCCACAAGCGTGTACTGAGCTATATGCTGGCCAGTGGGTTTAGTTTTGCCGGGATGTTCTCGTTCCTGAGCGCCGGACCTTTTGTTTACATTGAGATTAACCACGTTTCACCGCAGCATTTCGGCTATTACTTCGCTCTGAACATTGTTTTCCTGTTCGTGATGACCATCATCAACAGCCGCTTTGTTCGTCGGGTTGGGGCGTTGAATATGTTCCGTACTGGCCTGTGGATCCAATTCGTGATGGCGGGCTGGATGGTCTTTAGCGCGCTGTTCGGGGTTGGTTTCTGGGCGCTGGTGGTGGGCGTTGCGGCGTTTGTTGGCTGCGTGTCGATGGTGTCATCCAACGCCATGGCGGTCATTCTGGATGAATTTCCGCATATGGCGGGAACGGCGTCATCGCTGGCAGGGACGTTCCGTTTTGGCATTGGTGCCATCGTTGGGGCGCTGCTGTCACTGGCGACTTTTAACTCGGCCTGGCCGATGATCTGGTCGATAGCGTTTTGCGCTACCTGCTCAATTCTCTTCTATCTCTACGCCAGCCGCGCCAAAAAACGGTGATCTATTACACAACCTGGGGGCGATAGGGCCTCCAGAGTTGATGTACATCAACCGAAAATCTATCAACTTCCCCGCTTATGTTTATTTTATGTAAAATCAATTTATGTAAAAAGTCACATCATTGTAGTTAAAAAGGTTGAGTTAGATCGCAGAAACGAGTACATATAGCGCGGAAATATGCCAGAACCGTTGAATAAATTTAAATATTTGGTTCGGAAAGTGGCATAAAGTCAGGGTGTAAACGTTTACGAACTGTTTAAAGACGTATTGTCAATGATGTGTTAATATTGATGTAAAATAATTGTGAAGTGATTGTACTTCCAGGGAAAGAAAGTGATGACATTACAACTCTCAATCGTTCATCGTCTGCCACAGTGCTATCGTTGGTCGGTGGGTTTCGCAGGTTCAAAGGTTGAACCGATTCCGCAAAACGGTCAGAGCAATGAGAACAGCCTGGTGGCGCTCAAATTGCTTAGCCCTGATGGTGACAGCGCGTGGTCAGTCATGCATAAACTCAGCCAGGCCCTCAGCGACATTGAGGTACCTTGTTCCGTGTTGGAATGCGAAGGGGAGCCGTGCCTGTTTGTGAATCGTCAGGATGAATTTGCCGCGACCTGCAGACTGAAAAATTTCGGCGTGGCCATCGCAGAGCCGTTTTCAAATAACAATCCGTTTTGAGCGTCAGCTTAGCGCGAGCAGCTGACGCGTATATGCCTGCTGTGGCGCATTAAATACGTGCTCGCATTGTCCTTGCTCCACGACCTCTCCCTGCCTTAGCACAATAACCTGATGGCATAACGCGCGTACTACGTGCAAATCATGGCTGATAAAGATATAAGCCAGGCGATGCTTTTCCTGTAAAGACTTTAATAACGTCAGGATTTGCGCCTGTACGGTTCTGTCGAGCGACGATGTTGGTTCATCCAGAATGATCAGGGAAGGCTTGAGAATCAAGGCTCTGGCAATGGCTATGCGTTGACGTTGACCGCCTGAAAACTCCGCCGGGTAACGATGCCGCGTTTCGCTATCCAGTCCCACTTCCGCCATTACCGCTTTCACCTGCGCTTCGCGCTGCTCGGCTGACAGGGTTGGCTGATGAACGCGCAGTCCCTCCTCAATAATCTGTAGCACGCTCAGGCGCGGGTTCAGCGAGGAGTTGGGATCCTGAAAAACGACCTGAATGCGGTGACGTACCGGTAACAGCTGGCGGCGATTTAAGGTATGCAGCGCCAGGCCATCGAACACAATGCTTCCCTGTGAGGTGATTAACCTCAGTAGCGCCAGCCCGGTAGTGCTTTTCCCCGATCCTGACTCCCCGACCAGGCCCAGCGTTTCACCGGGTCGGAGGGAAAAACTGACGTTGTTAACCACAACGTTATGGTCCACCACGCGCTTCAGGATACCTTTACGGATGGGGAAGGCGACGCAGAGTTTTTCCACTTCCAGCAATGGAGCTTGCCCGGCAGGTACAGGCACCGGATCGCCGGAAGGTTCGCTGTTTAACAATTTCTGCGTGTAGGGATGTGTTGGCGCAGTGAGCAGCTGTGCTGCTCGATTTTGCTCAACGCACTGGCCGTTTTGCATCACCGCAACGGTATCGGCCAGTTTTTTCACAATGCTGAGGTTATGGGTGATAAACAGTAATCCCATGTTCAGCTCGCGCTGTAACTCCCGCAGCAACTGCAGGATTTGCGCCTGTACGGAGACATCCAGCGCGGTGGTCGGTTCATCGGCAATAAGCAGCTCCGGTCGCGTAAGCAGCGCCATGGCGATCATTACGCGCTGGCGTTCGCCGCCGGACAGTTGGTGCGGATAGTCTGCGAGACGTTTGGCCGCCTGACGGATGCCGACCCGATCCAGACAGGTCAGTATTTCTGCCCGCGCGGCCTCCCGACGCATTCCCCGATGCAGCGACAACACTTCATACAGCTGTTTTTCAAGGTTGTGAAGCGGGTTTAGCGACACCATTGGTTCCTGGAAAATCATGGCGATTTTATTCCCACGAACGCCGCGAAGCGTCTGCTCATCGGCATGAAGCAATGATTCGCCATGAAAACGGATGTCGCCGGAAAGGTAGACTGCGGGAGGGGTCGGTAATAACCGTAGAATAGAAAGTGCGGTCACGCTTTTACCCGAACCGGACTCGCCCACCAGCGCCAGAGTTTGCCCGGCATCAACCCTCAGTGAGAGGGTATTGACCACGGTGCGCACGGTCTCCTGTTGGCGAAAACCTACCGATAAATTTTCAATAGCTAACAGTGGTTGTGTCATCTTAAATCGCCTTGTTGGGATCGAACGCGTCGCGTACCGCTTCACCAATAAATATCAGTAGCGATAATAGCAGGGCAACGGAGATGAACGCGGTGATACCAAGCCACGGTGCCTGCAGGTTGTTTTTACCCTGTAACAGGAGTTCTCCCAGCGATGGCGAGCCAAGCGGTAAGCCGAAGCCAAGAAAATCCAGCGAGGTCAGAGTGGTGATCGAGGCGCATAATATAAACGGTAAAAAGGTCAGGGCGGCGACCATCGCATTGGGCAGCATATGGCGCAGAATAATACTGCGATCGCTCACGCCGAGCGCCTGGGCAGCACGAATGTAATCAAAGTTTCGGGTACGTAAAAATTCCGCGCGTACCACGCCAACCAGGCTCATCCAGCCAAACAGCACGGTAATGCCCAGTAGCCACCAGAAGTTTGGCTGGACCACGCTCGACAGCAGTATGATCAAAAACAGCGTTGGCATACCTGACCAAACCTCAATGAATCGTTGCCCCCACAGATCCACCTTGCCGCCATAATAGCCCTGGATTGCGCCAGCCATAATCCCCATCACGCTGGAGCACAGGGTTAGCATTAATCCAAACAGGACAGAAATACGAGTGCCGTAGAGGATCCGTGCCAGCACATCACCACCGTTGGCGTCCGTTCCCAGCCAGTTTTGTGCAGAAGGCGGGGAAGGGAAGGGCTTATCAGTGGCAAAGTTAATGCTGGTGGCTCCAAAGCGTATCGGCGCCCACAGGATCCAGCCCCGGTTTTCCAGGCGCTGCTGTAACCACGGATCCTGATAATCAGCCTGGGTCGCCAATGGTCCGCCGAAGTCGCTTTCACTGTAGTTTTTGAACAGGGGGAAATACCAGCTACTGTCGTAGCGCACCAGTAGCGGCTTATCATTGGCAATCAGTTCTGAACACAGGCTAAGGCCGAAGAGTAGTAGAAAAATCCACAGCGACCAATGGCCGCGACGGTTATGGCGAAAACGCGCCCAGCGGGCCTGATTGACGGGGCTTAATCGCGACATTAGCGTCCCTCAAAATCAATACGGGGATCGACCAGCGTATAGCTGATGTCGCTGAGGATATTCAGCAGCAGACCGATCAGGGTGAAGATATAGAGCGTGCCAAACATTACCGGGTAGTCACGTGATACGGTGGATTCATAACCCAGTAGTCCCAGACCGTTAAGTGAAAACATCACTTCAATCAGCAGCGAACCGGTAAAAAACATGCTGATAAACGTTGCCGGGAAGCCAGCGATTACCAGCAACATGGCATTGCGAAACACATGTTTCCACAGAATGTTTTTCTCGCTGACCCCTTTGGCGCGCGCGGTGACGACATACTGTTTGCGTACCTCATCCAGAAATGAGTTTTTGGTCAGCATGGTTAGCGCGGCAAAACCCCCAACCACCGTCGCCAGCACTGGCAGGGTAATATGCCAAAGGTAGTCGGTCACTTTCTGATACCAGGGCAGGGAATCAAAATTGGCGGAAACCAGTCCGCGAAGCGGGAACAGGTCGTAATAGCTGCCCCCGGCAAAAAAGACGATCAGTAAAATCGCAAACAAAAAGGCCGGTATGGCATAGCCAATAATAATGAATGCGCTGCTCCAGACATCAAATCGGCTGCCGTTGTGAACGGCTTTGCGGATCCCAAGCGGTATCGACACCAGATAGATAATGAGCGTACTCCATAGTCCCAGCGTGACGGAAACAGGCAGGCTGTCTTTGATAAGCGTCAGCACTGAGGCGCTACGAAACAGACTGTCGCCGAAATCGAAACGAATATAGTCCCAGAGCATTTTGAAATAACGCTCATGAATAGGCTTATCGAACCCGTAACGGCGAGTGATTTCGGCGATCACTTCCGGGTCAAGACCACGGCCACCTCGGTAATTACTGTCGCTGATATTGCCGACGCCGGTTTGCGCGTGGCTGGCGCGAATGCCTTCACTACCCGCGCCGGGTAATGCCCCGCTTTGCCCGAACTCAATGGCGGCGACGGCCTGCTCAACCGGACCACCGGGGGCAATCTGCACGATAAAAAAGTTGATGGTGATGATGGCCCAAAGCGTTGGGATCACCAGTAGCAGACGTCGAATCAGATAAGCGCCCATTTATTCTCCCTGCCGTCTGGCTGCTGGCAGTTTCGCCGCTTTGTTAACGTCGTACCACCAGTTGTCGAGACCAATGGTATAAATGGGGCGAATAGCTGGATGCGAAAACTTATCCCACCAGGCGATGCGATCCTCTGCCATAAACCACATCGGCAACATGTAGTAGTTCCAGGTTAATACCCTGTCCAGTGCCCGACCGAGTGGGATTAGTTTGGCTTTATCACCCTGCGCCGCGATGATTTGGTTGATCAGTTTATCAATCACCGGGCTTTGCACGCCCGGGGCGTTATAGCTGGAGTCAATATATTCAGAGGCCCAGAGAATTTGCAGGTCCGAACTTGGCCACGGCATTGCGCGATACAATCTCGGCATCATGTCATAGTCACGACTGCGCAGCCGGTTTGTGATTTGTGAGTTATCAACCTGGCGGATGTTCATTGTAATGCCTAAGCGCTGCAGGTTGTGCTGGAACGGCAGCACCCACTGACTGTTACTGCCCGCCGGGAGCAACAGTTCAAAGCTCAGGGGTTTACCGTTGGCGCTGTTTACGCGCTGTTGTCCCTTAAGTACCCATCCGGCCTGCTCCAGTAAGGCATCGGCTTTCAACAGGTTGTCACGATCGTAGCCATCGCCTTTTGATTTCGGCGGCTGATAAATTTGGCTGAAGACCTCAGGAGGGAGATCTTTTTTCAAGGGCGCAAGTATCACCAGTTCATCCGCATCGGGGTAATTTTTAGCGGCATACTCGGTATTCTGAAAATAGCTGTTGGTCCGACTCCAGGTGTTATAGAACAGAGCTTTATTCATCCATTCAAAATCAAATGCCAGGGTGATGGCTTCTCGCACCCGTCGGTCGCTGAACACTGGGCGCTGAATATTAAACGCCAGCCAACGCGTATCCTGGGCGGATTCGTTTTTTTGCTCATCTTTGATGATGTAATGATTCGCGAAATTTTTACCGGTATAACGTGTCGCCCAGTTTTTAGCATCGTTTTCAAGACGCAGGTCAAACGCTCCGGCCTTAAACGCTTCAAAGGCGACGTTGTCATCCAGATAGTAGTCGTAGCGGATGGTATCAAAGTTCCAGCGGCCACGGTTGACGGGCAGATTAGCGGCCCAATAATCGTTGACGCGCGAATAGACAATGTACTGACCCATCTTCCATTTCGTGATGCGATAAGGACCGCTGGCGAGCGGAGGCGATGATAAGGGCTCGCTGAGCTTATGATCTTTCCAGTACTTCTCTGGCATCACGGGTAATGAAAACAGGCTGAGCATGTCCTCTTTACCCGGTTTGGCTAATTCAATACGTACGGTTAATGGCGCGATCGCTTTTACCGTTGTTCCCTTGTAGACCAGGCGAAATTGCGGCACGCCTTCAGTCATAAATTTGTGGAAGGTGAATGCGACATCGCTGGCGGTAATGGGGGAGCCATCGTGAAAACGCGCTCGCGGATTAATGGCGATTTCTACCCAGGAATAGTCATCAGCATAGCGTGCGCTGTCGGCGATGAGCGGATAATAGCTGCCAGGTTCATCGTCAGAGGTAGTAAACAGCGTATCGTAAAGCGTTTCGGTACGTGCTCCGGGATTACCGCGCATCGCATAGCGGTTGAAGTTATCGAACGTGCCGATGGCGGAGAGGGTGATTTGCCCCCCTTTGGGGGCCGCAGGGTTGACGTAATCAAAGTGATTAAAGTTAAACGCGTACTTTGGTTCGCCCAGTACGGCAAAAGCATAGCTTTCTTTGATGGACTGCGCCTCGGCGCTAAACCCGATGAGGGCGATAAACAGCAGCAATACGCGAGGGATCATTAAAAGCGATTTCCTTTTCCTGCCACAACCCGACGGGCATCATGCCTGAAAGATAAGGGATGTGGCGGCGAGTGAGAGTATATGATTCGCATACTGCGATCACCACGTCGGCTTATTGGGCTGCGCCATCCAACGCACGAAATCAGCAAGTTTTAATGGTCGGCTAATCCAGTATCCCTGGAAAAAATGCACTCCACGATCGCGTAGCCAACGGGCTTGCTCAGGCGTTTCAACCCCTTCAGCAACCGTCAGCATATTAAGACGCTTAGAGAGTGTCAACACGGCGTCCAGAACCGGAGAGGTCAGGGTCTCTGTTCCAATGGCGTTAATAAAGCCGCGATCGATTTTCAGGTAGTCAACGGTAAAGCGTTCCAGATAAATCAGCGCGCTATGACCGGTGCCAAAATCATCAATGGCAATTTCAAAACCTGCGGAATGAAGCCATTCAAAAAGCTTTGTGGCCTCGTGTTGATTAA
Source organism: Citrobacter braakii (assembly GCF_002075345.1). Taxonomy (GTDB): domain Bacteria; phylum Pseudomonadota; class Gammaproteobacteria; order Enterobacterales; family Enterobacteriaceae; genus Citrobacter; species Citrobacter braakii. Next base: position 395,676 of record NZ_NAEW01000002.1, on the reverse strand, counting down.
GCATATCCCGTTCGGTGATTTCCAGCACCATCTGGAAATGGTTTGCGGGAAGCGAGGCCTGCAGGTGATGAATGTCGTCTTTAAACGTCTCGCCGTGCAGATGCGTTGGCGCGATATTGATCCCCAATTTTGCTCCAGCGGGTAACACTTTTTGCAGCATCGGTGCGTCCTGGGCTATCAACTTAAAGAGATGCTGGGTCAGCGGGACAATCATTTTCTGGGATTCGGCGTAGTGAATAAAAGCATCCGGAGGGATCTCACCCGTTGTTGGATGATTCCAGCGTAATAACACCTCTACACCTTTCACCTCCAGTGTCTGCACCTCTACGACGGGCTGGTACACCACATAAAACTGGTTATGTTTGATAGCGTTGAGGATATCTTTGCCCGGACGTAAACGGATGGTGTAGATGTAGTACCAGAGAAGAAGCGCAGCAATAATCCCCGCCATGCATCCCAACATAATCGAATACCAGATGTCGGTATAGGTCCACTCATCGGCATATAAACGAATCTGTAGCGGAATACCTTCCACGGTCGCCTGCCGCCAGTGAGAGTGGGGCAGAGCGGAGGCATCAATAATCCGTGATGAAAATGTTGAAATCGCGTTATCACCGACGACTATGGCAATGCCGTTAAAATCATCCTGTCGGGCGGTGTAAAGCAGATAAGGGGCCAGATTAATATTCAGTGAGGTAAACACGCCGCTATCAGTGAACGATGGGTTCCGGTGCCAAATCATTATCGCCGGCTTGTTCGGCATCATGGGCGTACCGGGGAGTAATTCCACATCAATATTTCTGTTGATATCGAGGCTTGGGACCAGATCTAAAATCGGGGTGAACATTGCGCCCGTTGCGGAGGAGCAGAAAGCAATGCCGTTTTTGACCAGTAAAAATGCGCGAACGTTGAGGCTAAAGGCCGCGCTGGAGGTCAGTTGAGCAGCGACTTGTTGGCAACTGTTGGCGACCAGTGGCTGAAGGTCATCTGTGGTGGATTTGAGATCGGCGAAGTAGCTGCTGACATAATTCTGGATATCGGAAAGGAGCGTGTCGTACTTAATGTCTCGTTTATGCCAGGTCACGAAAAATTGCAGGGTACTCACCAGGAGCGCGACGATAAGCCCCGTTAACATACAGGAAAGCAGGATTTTCTGATTGGATGAAGAGGAGCGTTTAAACATAGTTCCTTATGTTTACCTGAGTTAACCGCTTATTCTGTATGAATATAACCTGAAATGACTCACCTTGTGAGATTTTTCTTAGTCACAAGACAAAGCAAAAAAAAAAGCACCGCCGAAGCAGTGCTTTTCAAAATGTCTCATCAGGATAGCCAAGGGATAGCTGCCAAACGAAATTAACTGCGGCTCAGGACCCGGCGAGCTTCGTTGTAACGTTTTTTCCAGTAAGGTTCGTTCATGCTGGAAATGATAACACCGCTGCTGGTCGAGGCATGTACGAACTGGTTGTTGCCGATATAAATACCGACGTGACGGCCTGTGGAGCCAGCACGGAACAGAACCAGATCGCCGGTGCGCAGGTTAGTGCGCGAAACGGATTTACCCGTTTCCTGTTGTTCGTAGGTTGAGCGAGGAAGCTCTAAACCAAATTGCTCGCGGAACGTACGTTGTACGAAGCTTGAACAATCAATGCCTTTTTTGGTGCTGCCGCCAAGGCGGTAACGCACGCCTTTCCAGTCAGCATACTGGTCCATAATACGTGATTTAACATCGATATTACGGACCATATTTTCAAATTCATCCTGAGAGGCTTGCAGTGAAGAGTTATCTCCATTGCCCACAGCATGCGTCTCAGAATGCATATTCCTGGCGGTGTTCGTTGTGCTACATGCAGAAAGCAGAACCGCAACTGCTATCGCGGGTATGCCCCGCAAGATATATCTCAAAATCGGTTGAGATTTGACCATTTTGTTTGTTTTCCCTTGAAGTCCTTAACGATAAATATCGTTATAAAAAATGCCAAACGTGACGAGACTAATTACCATCGCACGATGAGACAATTCTTTAAGGTCAAATCTGTGGCAGAACGCACAAATTTATTCCTGAAGAGAATAATTATCCCGCGAGGCAAAACGAGTTCGAGATTACCCGATCGGTCCGGTCATTGCGAGTGAATTTACGTGATTTCTTATAAGAAAAATTGATACAGAAAGTGAATAACCGGCATTGCCTAAATTAAGAACAATCGGGATAAAAAAGACGCAACCCAATCATTTTAAAGATGAATAAGATGACGAGAGAATGACAGCCAGAATGATGAAATATCGACAAGCATCATCAGGGAATCAGAGTTTTCCCTGATGATGTTAATTACTCTGCGTTATTTGTTTAAAAAATGTTTGTTTTTACCGGGCAGATAATTCGCAAACAGAGTGACTAATCGGTCGCTTAACGGTGTCATTAGCCACCAGGGAAGACCAATCAAGACGACAGTCATGGAACCGATCACGATATCGGTGAGCCAGTGAGCGCCAATCATTATGCGTGGAAAGGCAAAAACCACAGCGATAATAAGGCCGATTATTCCGGCGACTTTTCCGAAATAACGCAGCATAAATGCGGAAAAAATAAGCAGCATCATACCGTGATCGCCGGGGAAACTGTCTCTGGACGCATCTTTAGTCGGAATATGCAGCAGTTCGCTGACGCGATAAATATTATCCAGCATCAGAGTAGGGCTGGCGCGTTTAACGGGAATAAGCGCCTGGCCTAACTGATTTAATACCACTGCGGTGAGCAGCATAACCAGGCCAATAGCGACAATGCGTCGGCGACCTTCCGACGTTTCTTTCAGCCAAAAATGCAGCATCAAGGCGCCCATTGCCAGCAATGAGCACCCATCAAATGCCCGGTTATTGGTGATAGCAACAATCCACAAGAACAGCGGGCTTTCCACCAGTTTCTGGTTAAAGAAGCGGAAAACGCCCGTATCCAATGAAGACCAGATCCCATGTCCGGCAGGAAGATACCAGGACAGAAACAGCGCCAGTCCCGCAATATTGAGTAGGAGAATAAGAGGGTATCGGGTTTTCATCATCGTTTACCATTGCTATAAAAACGAAGGCAACCTTACGCGTTAGCGTCTAAACGAAGTCTCAACAATGCACTCTGTAGCGTATTCCAGTCGGTCTCAGTATCGGCGATGAGTTCAATACGGCTATCCGGTGGCGCGACGTTTTGCGTCTCAATATGCCAGTCGTCTCCCTGGCGGTTAATGCGCACCAGCCCTTCCTTTATACGCATGACACCTTTCACGCGCCCCACGGGGGCAAGACGAGACCATTCCAGCAGACCGATGGTATCGAACACCGTATCGGCGTCAAAAATCCAACCGCAGGCCTGATGGCCCTGGCCGCTGTTCAGGCTGCGCCGCCAGCGCTGCTGTGACGGCAGACTCAATGCCGCCAGTCCCTTTTTGTCTGCATGGCTATGGGCGTGCTCTGCGCTTGCAGGAAGCTCTGCCAGGTTTAGTCGGGGTAAATCCAGTAACTGCCCGTCAATTTGCCCATGGTCGGCATGAACCAACTGGCGATTGGCACCGTAGTGTTGCCACCAGGTTTGCAAGGCGTTTTCGCTTTCCGCTGTGGCGCGGTCGGCTTTATTGGCAACAATGATATCTGCGGCGGCCAGCTGATCGCGGAAATTGTCATTGGCGACGCTTTTTTCATCCAGTAACAGCCGGGGGTCAAGAATACAGAGGGTCGCGCGCAGATCGATCCACGGTTCGTAAACCGGTGCGGTGAGTAAATCCAGAATTTGTTTAGGGTGTCCGAGGCCAGTAGGTTCAATCAGCAATCGATCGGGTTTTCCCTGACGCAGCAGAGTATTGAGGCCAACCTGCATCGGTAGACCGTTAACGCAGCACATACAGCCGCCGGGGATCTCTTTTAGTAATGCGCCGCTGTCGGCTAACAGGGCGCCATCAATACCTACTTCACCAAATTCATTGACCAGCACGGCCCACTTCTCTGCGGGATCCTTGTTCGCCAATAGATGAAGAATAGAGGTGGTTTTGCCACTGCCGAGAAAACCAGTGATGAGATTGGTTTTAGTCACAATTACTCCAGAATCATAAATTACCGTAATGGCATTTAACAATCCTGGCGAAAAATGGGGAAAAAGAGAAGGGGGGAGGGGACGAAGACGTGCTTCGTCCTGTTTAATGGCAGAAATCGTTAATTTTTTAACGTTTCAATGACAGCCTGATGCGCACCGTATTGGGCAATACGTTGCCAGGCCTGTTGAATGGCCGCGACAAACTGCGGATTCTGTACGAGATCGGCGGCGAAAATCTCATGCAGAGAAAGCAGGGCGCTGACGCGTTCTGATTCAGTGCTCTGTGCCACCAGAGCGGCAATTTTCTCACTGAGCGGGTCACGAATATCAATCGTAGCGCCTGAATCATCCACACCGCTCACGTAGCGCATCCAGCCTGCGATGCCGAGCGCCAACAGCGGCCACTCGCTTTGACGTGCTAAATGCACGCGGATCCCTTCCAGCATTCGCTGGGGTAATTTCTGGCTACCATCCATCGCGATTTGCCAGGTTTTGTGTTTCAGAGCTGGATTGGCAAAGCGGTCCAGCAGGCTTAAGGCATACTGGTTTAAATCAACATCGGTAATTTGCAGCGTGGGGGCCTGTTCGGTGAGCATCAGCCGGTAAGTGGCTTCACGAAATGCGCTATCCTGCATACAGTCGCTGATGTGCTGGAATCCGGCCAGATAGCCGAGATAAGCGAGAAACGAATGGCTGCCGTTCAGCATCCGCAGTTTCATTTGTTCCCACGGCAAGACGTTTTCAACCATCTGGACACCCGCGGTTTCCCATTGCGGACGACCACAGACAAAGTTGTCTTCAATCACCCACTGAATAAACGGCTCGCAGCTGATTGCGCAAGGATCGGCAACGCCCAGCTCACGGGCGATTTCAGCCAGCGACTCTTCGGTGGCGGCGGGAACAATGCGATCCACCATAGTACCCGGGAAACTGACGTGCTCCTGGATCCAGTGCGCCAGCTCAGGAGAGCGTTTTTCCGCCATCCCCAGTATGGCATTTTTTACCACATGGCCATTGTCCGGGATGTTATCGCAGGAGAGGACGGTAAATGGCTGCAGTCCACGTTCACGTCGGCGGTGCAGCGCTTCAACGATAATACCGGGGGCGGAGTGCGGTTCAGCCGGTGTCTGCAGATCGTGAATAATACGCGCATTAGAGAGATCTAACGAACCCGTCGCCGGATCGATGCAGTAGCCTTTTTCCGTGATGGTTAACGAGACAATCGCGACCTGAGGCTCGCAGAATTTTTCAATAATGGCCGCCAGCGAATCCAGCGTGGCGTTCAGGCATTCGTTAACGGCACCGATAACAATAGGCTGGTTGCCGTTAGCCCCTTTTTCTAACACGGTAAATAAATGATCCTGTTCGCGAAGCTGACGCATCAGCCGATCGCCACTGAACAGGCTGATCTCGCAAATCCCCCAGTCTCCGCCCTGCGCGTTCAGCACCCTGTCGGTTAATAACGCTTGATGGGCGCGATGAAAAGCACCGAAACCAAAATGTACAATCCGCGTTTTTAATTTTTGGCGGTCGTACTGCGGCATCATGACATTTTCCGCCAGTGGCGCTGAGGCAATAGTTTTCATTAAATACACCTGATTAACCATTAATTAACAATGGCAGTATAAAGTTATATGACAGCAAATTGAATTGGTGTGCCTCATTTATCCGGGGAATGTGAGCTGGATCAATCAATGATAGGCCATCTGTTGAACATCTCCGGGATGGCTGTATGGTAGTCGTCATTCAGGTAGTTTAATTTGGTATAACAACTTGTGAGGTGAAACAATGGAACAAACCTGGCGTTGGTACGGACCTAACGATCCGGTATCGCTTGATGATGTGCGTCAGGCTGGCGCAACGGGTGTTGTGACCGCCTTGCACCACATTCCCAACGGTGAAGTGTGGCCGGTAGAAGAGATTCAACAGCGTCAGGCTATTCTGGCTGAAAAAGGGCTGACCTGGTCGGTGGTGGAAAGTATTCCTGTCCACGAAGATATCAAAACGCGTTCAGGCCAGTACCAAACGTGGATTGCCAATTATCAGCAGAGTATCCGTAATCTGGCGACCTGCGGCATCGATACCGTGTGCTATAACTTCATGCCGATCCTCGACTGGACACGTACCGATCTCGAATATCAGCTGCCGGACGGCTCCAAAGCGCTACGTTTTGACCAGATTGCTTTTGCGGCCTTCGAACTGCATATTCTTCAGCGCCCAGGCGCCGCAGCGGATTACACCGCAGAAGAACAACGCCAGGCGCTGAATTACTTCAATGCTATGAGCGATGCCGATATCGAAAAGCTGACCCGCAATATCATTGCCGGCCTGCCCGGTGCGGAAGAGGGCTATACGCTGGATCAGTTCCGTGCGCGCCTCGCTGAATATGACGGCATCAGCAAAGACGATCTGCGCGATAATATGGCGGTATTCCTGCGGGCGATTGTGCCTGTGGCGGAAGAAGTCGGCGTGCGTCTGGCTGTCCACCCTGACGATCCGCCGCGTCCGATCCTCGGCCTGCCGCGCATTGTTTCGACTATCGAAGATATGCAGTGGCTGAAAGAAACCGTCGACAGCATCAATAACGGTTTCACCATGTGCACCGGTTCCTACGGCGTGCGCGCCGATAACGATCTGGTGAAAATGATCGAAACCTTTGGCGATCGAATCCACTTCACGCATCTGCGCTCCACCTGCCGTGAAGATAACCCGAAAACCTTCCACGAAGGTGCGCACCTGCAAGGCGATGTGGATATGGTATCGGTGGTTGCTGCCATCCTGAGCGAAGAACAGCGCCGTAAAAAGGCGGGCGATTTGCGTCCTATCCCGATGCGTCCGGATCACGGACACCAGATGCTTGACGACCTGCACAAGAAAACCAACCCAGGCTACTCCGCGATTGGTCGCCTGAAAGGGCTGGCGGAAGTTCGCGGCGTTGAACTGGCGTTAAAACAAACGCAGTTCCGCGATCTGCTGTAAGGTTAACAACAGGGATTGTGCCGCAGGCGCGATCCCTGAAATTCATCAAGGCTGCGCTAGCGCCTGCTCCAGTACCGACAGCACCTTTTTGATCTGCTGTATCTGCAATCCGCCAAACCCGAAAAACATAACAGCATCGCTGTTCTCCCTACGCCATGCGGCTCCTGAGCCATTTTCAATATCTGGCAGAGTGTCAAAGCGGATCCCTGCCAGCAGGCAGCGCTGTTGCAGCCTGGCTATCATATCTGGGTGTCTGTCAACGCGTAACGAGAGGTGCAGACCCGCCGTTGCGCCAGCGATTTTCCCTGACGGAAACAGAACAGAAAGGCCATCGCGTAACAGATTGAGGCGCGCCGCATAGTTGCAGGCCAGCTTGCTGATGTGCGAGTAAAACACCTGATTTTGCATTAATTCGGCTAAAAATTGCTGCAATAACCACTGACTGCCATTGTTATTGAGTGCTTTCATATTCTTTACTGCCGGGAGCAGTTCATCAGGACAAATGAGATAGCCAAGACGCGTTCCCGGCCCCAGCGTTTTGGAAAATGTCCCCATGTAGATAACCCGGTTGTGATAATCCATAGCTTTCAGGGCAGGAAGGGGGTTCTCGCCATAGGTAAAAACAGCATCGTAGTCGTCTTCAAGGATATAAGCGCCGACGCGCTGCGCCCACGTCAATAATGACTGACGGCGCTCCAGCGAAAGGACGCTTCCCATTGGATACTGGTGAGCCGGAGTCACATAGCAAAGCTGGGTTTCATATTCGGGTAATTTATCTGTTTGCAGCCCGTGGTTATCTACAGCAATTGACGTAATGTCTGCACCGTAATAATTAAACAGATGCCATGCGCCAGAATAGCAAGGGGATTCGGCCACAACGTGGCACCTTTTTTGCTGACTGACGGCATGATGAACAATAAATATTTGACTGAGCAGCGACAATCCTTCCTGAATCCCATTGGTAATGATGATGTTCTCCGCCCGGGTATTAATGCCGCGAGATAAATTAAGGTACCTGGCTAGTTGCTCACGCAGTGAAAATAATCCATTTGATGAATGATATCGGGTAAACAATTGCTCTTTAAGTACGCTTGGCGCGTTATTCCATTTTCGCCAGCTTGCCCAGGGAAAAGCATTGGGATCGGGGACGCCCATCCGGCAGTAGCACTCCCGCCCAGGCTCTGCGTAAACATCGGTAGAGACCCCGGCCGCTTTTGGTGTTACTGGCGGAGAGCCCTGGGGTACGGACACATGCGCTGGGGTTACACGTACAGGCGTGGTGAATATCACCTCATAGCCAATGCCGTGTCGGCTCTTAATTAATCCAGCCGCCATCAGCTTATCATAGGCCATCACTACCGTTATTTTGGCAATGTTCAATGCCTGAGCCTGCTCGCGAATAGAGGGGAGTTTATCTCCACACAGCAAATCACCCCGCTGAATGGCCTGTAAATAAAATTGAAATATCTGCAACTGCAGCGGAGTCCGGCTTTCTCTATCGAGAGTCAGTTTGAGCATGATAAATTCCTTATTTATAGATGGTGATTATATTACGGACTTCTGCTCTTTACTATTTGACGAACCTCATAGAGTGGATGCTGTTCCTATAATCTGCCTTCGCTGTCTCTATTTTTGATTTTTATTATCCCTTAGCGTGTCGCTATTAAAAAAATGGAGGCAAGCATGTCGTGGATAAGAAAAAACGCACTATGGTGCGCATTCGCCGGGGCGGTAGCAATGGCCCTGGCTATTTGGGGAACGTGGCAAGGCGTTCATTACACCAGTTCTACCGAGTTTTGTTTATCGTGTCACTCGATGCGCACATCTGGCGAGGAGTATAAAACCAGCGTGCATTTTCGTAATGCTTCTGGTGTGCGTGCGGAGTGTAAGGATTGTCATATTCCGCCAGGCATCGTCCCAACGCTGGTTCGTAAAACGCAAGCCTTAAACGACCTCTACCACACCTTTATCTCTCCTTCGATCGATACCCCGGAAAAATTTGCCGCAAAGCGGGCGGAGTTGGCCCAGCGAGAATGGGCGCGCATGAGCGCGAATAATTCAGCGGCGTGTAAATCCTGCCATAGCTACGAGGCGATGGATCACGGCAAGCAATCGGCAAATGCAGCGGCGCAAATGACCGCGGCGGCGGCAAAAGACAGTAACTGTATCGATTGTCACAAAGGCATTGCCCATCACAAACCCGATATGAGCAGCGGTTTTCGCGATCGTTACAAGCAGCTGCAGCGTCAGGGAGAGCAGTTACCCACGGCGACGACGCTGTATTCGTTAGGCGAAAAATCACTGACTGCGACAGCAGAGAGCCCGGCAGGTAAAGCCATGCTGTACCCGGCAACGCAAGTGCGTGTGCTGAAAAGAGAAGGAAAAAACGTTCAGATAGAGCTGACCGGCTGGCGGGAAAGCAAAGGACGGGGACGGGTGATTACCCAGTATATGGGTAAACGCGTTTTTGCTGCCGTATTAGATGCCTCGCTGATGAGCAACGTGAAGGTTGAGCAAACACAGGTTGATCCGGAGTCACATCAGGAGTGGCAGCAGGTCAGCGTGATGGCCTGGAGTTCGGCGGAGGGTTTTACCGACAATATTGACCCCCTCTGGCAATACGCCGATCAGATGTTGCAATCCACCTGTAGCGCTTGCCACAGCACGCCGCCGCCGACCCGTTATTCCGCGAATGGCTGGATCGCCGGACTGAAATCCATGTCCACCTACTACCGGCTTAATCCGGTGGAAGACCGTACGTTGTTGAAATATCTCCAGACTCACGCCAGCGATATACCTCAACCTAACAATTCAAAAGGATAATTTATGGATATTCATGATTTTAATCCGTCACGTCGACGGTTTTTAAGTGGAATGCTGGCAGTCGGTGCCGTCAGCGCTTTAGGGCCAAATCCACTGATCTCAAAGGTCTGGGCAGCGGGTGAAAACCCGGAGCAATGGATCCAGTCTGGCTCGCACTTTGGCGCTTTTGAAGCCAAAGTCGTGAACGGTGAATGGGTTGATACCCGCCCCTTCAAACATGACAAATACCCCTGCGATATGCTGAATGCGGTGCGGGAGGTGGTCTACAACCCTTCGCGCGTGCGCTACCCGATGGTGCGGCTGGACTGGCTGCGCAAGCGTGAAAAGTCAGATCGCAACCAGCGCGGCGATAATCGCTTTGTCCGTGTGAGCTGGGATCAGGCGTTGGATCTGTTCTATGAAGAGCTGGAGCGGGTACAAAAGACCTACGGATCCTCTGGCGTCTTTACCGGGCTGGCGGACTGGCAAATTGTTGGCAAATATCATAAGGCCGGCGGCGCGATGGATCGGGGACTCAGCTTGCACGGTAGCTATGTAACGACCGTCGGCGACTACTCGGCAGCCGCAGCGCAGGTGATTTTGCCGCATGTGATTGGTTCGCTGGAAGTTTATGAGCAGCAAACGTCACTCCCCATGGTTATCGAAAATACCCAAACCATCGTGCTGTGGGGCTGCGATCCTATCAAGAATCTGCAGATCGAGTTCCTGGTTCCCGATCACGATGCGTTTGGCTATTGGCAGCAGATTAAAGAAGCGGTTGCGCAGGATAAGATGCGCGTTATCAGCGTTGATCCGGTGCGTAGCAAGTCGCAAAACTATCTTGGCTGTGAGCAACTGGCGCTGCGACCGCAAACGGATGTCGCGTTATTGCTGGCGCTGGCGCATACCCTGTACGAAGAAAAACTGTATGACGTGGCGTTCATTAACGATTATACCGTGGGCTTTGAACAGTTCTTGCCGTATCTGCTTGGGGAAAGCGACAAGCAGCCGAAAAATGCCGAATGGGCGGCGGAAATTTGCGGCCTGACGGCGGAGCAGATCCGCGACTTCGCCCGCCTGCTGGTCAAAGGCCGGACACAGTTTATGGGCGGCTGGTGCGTGCAGCGTATGCACCATGGCGAGCAGTATCCGTGGATGCTGGTGGTGCTGGCCAGCATGGTTGGCCAAATTGGCTTGCCGGGCGGCGGAGTAGGGTTTGGCTGGCACTATAACGGCGGCGGGACGGTCACTTCTGCCGGTCCCGTCCTGTCCGGCCTCGGAAGCATCAATAATCCCCCGGCCGCGAAATACAAAGCGGATTTCCGCGGCGCTTCAGAGCATATTCCTACCTCGCGAATGATCGATTGTCTGCTGGCGCCAGGCAAAAAGATCGCTTTCAACGGTGAAACATTAACTTTCCCTGATATCAAAATGGCGATTTTCAGCGCTGCCAATCCGTTCCATGCGCAGCAGGATCGTAACCGCATGATCGAAGCGTGGAAGAAGCTGGAAACCGTGGTCGTTCTGGATCATCAGTGGACAGCATCCTGTCGTTTTGCCGATATCGTCCTGCCTGTGACCACGCGCTATGAGCGTAATGACATTGAGCAGTTCGGTACACACTCGAATAAAGGGCTGATGGCGATACATCAGGTGGTTAAACCGCAGTTTGAAGCGCGACATGACTTTGATGTCTTTGCCGGTCTGTGCAAACGCTTTGGTCAGGAAGAGACATACCGCGAAAAGCGGGATGAAATGCAGTGGATAAAAGCCATTTATGATGAGGGCGCGAAAACGGGAGCGTCCCTTGGCGTGAGTATGCCGAACTTCGAGAGCTTCTGGCAGGGCGAAGGATACATTGAATATCCTGCCGGGAAGCCGTGGGTGCGTCATGGAGAATTTCGCGAACAGCCGGATATCAACCCGTTAGGAACACCCTCTGGTCTGATTGAAATTTACAGCAAAACCATCGCGGGCTTTGCCTACGATGACTGCCCGGGGCATCCGGTGTGGATGGAACCTTTTGAGCGTACCCATGGCAGCAAAACAGATAAATATCCGCTGCATCTGCAGTCCTGCCATCCGGATAAACGTCTGCACTCTCAGCTGTGCTCAAGCGAGGCGTTTCGCAACACCTATGCGGTGGCAGGAAGAGAGCCGCTGTACATGAGCCAGTCGGATGCCCGCGCACGTGGCCTGAAAGCCGGGGATATTGCGCGCGTGTTTAACGCCAGAGGCCAGGTACTGGCCGGGGTGGTGATCAGTCCGGATTACGCGCCTGGCGTCGTCCGGATTCACGAAGGCGCGTGGTATTCGCCGCAGGAAGGTGGGAAAGCGGGCACACTATGCACTTATGGCGATCCGAATGTGCTGAGTGCGGATATCGGTACATCACAACTGGCGCAGGGGCCTTCGGCGCATACGGTGCTGGTCGAGGTGGAGCGGTACCAGGAGAATGCCCCGCAGGTCACGGGCTTTGGCGGGCCGGAGGTTGTGAAAGAGGAGGGGGCAAGTGCAGCATAATCACATTCATCGACAGCGGGCGGCGGTGTACCAGTGGTTTTCGCAACTGCTGTTCCGCGAGCTGGACGAGGAGCAACTCATCCGTCTGGAAAGTGGGGAAAGCCGAAAGTGGCTGGCGTCGTTGACGGCTATCCCTGGGTTATCCGTTGATGTTAAAAACCTGGAACGTAGTCTCGTTCGGGCGCTGCGCCGGGAAAGCCGACAGCTGGAGCTGGCGGCGGACTATGCCTCGTTGTTTTTACTGGCACCTCCCGGCGGCGTTTCTCCCTATGCGGGGCATTATCCGCATACGACCGCGCCTGAAGAACGCAAGGAAATGAATGTGCTGTTAGTCGAGTATGGGCTGACACCGCAGGACAACGAGCCTGCCGACCATATTGCTGTACAGCTGGCACTGATGGCGAGAATGGTTACCAAAAAGGAGACGTTATCGGCGCAATATTACTTTTTGCATCATCACATTATGTGCTGGGCACCCCTGCTACGGGAAAGTTGTTTACACCGGGACGAAGAGGGGGTTTATCCTCAGGCGGTTAACGTCATAACGCATTTTATGCGTGAGGATGAGCTGTATCTGGAATCTCTGTTGGTGGATGATTTTTACCTCAGCAGCCAGGGCTGAAAAGAACAAAGGGACAGCAAATGCTGTCCCTTTTCACCGCTGTCGCAGCAGAAAAGTTAGTCTGCGCGGCCCATGTAGCGACGTTCTTCGATATGAATACGGATTTTTTCACCTGCACTCAGATATTCAGGAACCAGGATAACCAGACCGGTGCTCATGGTCGCTGGTTTGTTACGTGCACTTGCTGACGCGCCTTTAATGCCCGGAGCCGTTTCAACGATTTCCAGGTCTACCGTTTGCGGCAGTTCAAGCGCCAGCAGCTGGCCGTCCCAGGTCAGTACCTGCATATCCGGCATTCCGCCTTCCGGGATGAACAGCAATTCTTCTTCGATCTGGTCTTTGGTGAAGGTATACGGGGTATAGTCTTCTTTATCCATGAAGACGTATTCGTTGCCATCGACATAGGAGAAATCAACGCCACGACGGCTCAGGGTGACGGTATCAACGATGTCATCACCTTTGAAGCGCTCTTCAACTTTCAGACCGGTACGAACATCAGAAAAACGCATTTTGTACAGCGTGGCGGCGCCACGTGCGGTTGGTGATTGAATATCAATATCTTTTACAATCAGCAGTTTGCCGTTGTAATTCAGTACCATACCTTTTTTAATTTCGTTCGCTCTTGGCATCGAAAAAATCCTGTAATGAGGAGTGTCTAAAATATCGCGTAAAACTACTCGCGCCGGGGCATTCAGGCAAGCGGAATTGATGCTTTTGCTGGTGCCCAAAAGGTGTTACTGTGCGCTTCCTGCACAATCCGATGGTTTACGATAAAGAGAGTACTGTATGGAATGCCGTCCGGATTGTGGTGCATGTTGCACCGCGCCTTCAATTTCCAGTGCCATCCCCGGCATGCCTGATGGCAAGCCCGCTAATACACCATGCGTTCAGCTGGATGAATCCCTGCGTTGTAAAATTTTTGCTTCGCCTCTGCGGCCAAAAGTGTGCGCCGGTTTACAGCCCAGTGCGGAAATGTGCGGACAGACGACGCACCAGGCCATGGTCTATCTCATTGAGCTCGAGGCGCTGACCGCACCTTAAACGTCTTTGATGCGCGTCAGACACGCGACGGTGGCGACGATCATCATCAACGCAAACCAGAATACCGCGTGATAGTTCCAGATTTCAGCGGCAATACCCGCCAACGATCCGGCAATAATCCAGCCCACGCGAATGGTATTTGTATAGAGAGTTGTGGCTGAACCCGCTTGTCCCGGCATCAGATCCTGGAAATAGAGCATGCCAATCCCGCCGAGGATGCCGATGTAAATCGCGTTCAGCAGCTGTAAGCCAAGCAATATCGCCGGAGAGTGGGCCAACAGCATGCCGGCATAAAAGAAAAATCCGGCGACAACGGCGATTCTCATCAACAGGCGTTTGCCCAGACGCTTCGCGAAGTATCCGGCAATCAACATGGTTGGGATTTCCAACCCCGCGGCAGTTCCCATCATGATGCCCGCCAGCTTTTCCGGCAGATGCAGTTCGTTGATAATAAACAACGGCATATTAATGATATAGAGACTGTTAGTCCCCCACATTAATGTGCAGATAACAAACAGCAGCAGCGTGTCGCGTCGATTGCGGCGCGGGGCTTCTACCGCGCCTGTCGCGAGAGGCACATTTTTACTCATCGAGGGTAAGAACAGCCAGACCATTACGCCGCAGACAACAAACGCCACCGCCGCGCTGAGGTACATCACCGTAAAGCTAAACCCCATGGCCAGCGCGTAGGCCAGCGGCGGGCCAATCACCCAGGCCAGCGAAACCTGCGCACGTAATATTGAACTGAACATGACGGCTTCCCGACCCGTACGGTCGGCGTGCTCGCGGGCGAGAGCAAACATTTGCGGGTTGGCGGTCGAACCAAAACTGCTGAGGAATACCCCGACAAACAGCAGAATAAAATAGTTACGGTTCCAGGCGAACAGCACGCAGGCCAACATCCCCAGCACGCAGCAAAACACAATCAGGTTTTTGCGATCGCCTTTTTTATCCGAACGTCCGGCCAGAAACTGACTCACCAAAATGCCGATTACGGCGCTACCGGTAAAAAAGAACCCGACCATGCCGGGACGGGCATGGACTTCATCCGTCAGAAAAAGGCTGAGCGTTGGCGTCTGCAACGCACCGGCGATACCCGTCAGAAACGCGACAAGCAGGAACGCCGAAGACGTTAAATCAAACGCCTTGGGTGTGGCGGCTACGGGGGTGTTGTGCATGTTTTGATATCAATAATGTGAAGAGACGCGGAGTTTACGCTGCTTGTCAGAAAATAAACAGGGAGCCAAATCAAAATCGGCATCAAAAATCAAAATAGCATTTCAGTCAGAGAAAGCAGTTTGCTGACGCTGCTGAATCTGACAGGCTGACGCCGTTTTTGCGTCAGCAATTTTTTCTCCTCCGCGGAGAAAATGTGCGTTATCTCTAAATTCAGCAAGTAATTTGTCAACTTTACTTGTGTGCTGAAGAAAAAAGAGCAAGACTTCTTGAAACGTTTCAGCGTCATCTCGCCATAACTGATGGAGTCAGGTGACGCCTTTTTTCTCATGTTAGCTGAATCGTTTCAAATCAGCGGGAGAGGAGAACCATGTTCCAGTTATCTGTTCAGGATATTCACCCGGGCGAACAGGCCGGGAATAAAGAAGAGGCTATTCGCCAGGTTGCCGCTGCCTTAGTGCTGGCAGGTAACGTAGCGGAAGGCTACGTCGATGGCATGCTGGCGCGTGAACAACAGACGTCCACGTTCCTCGGCAACGGTATTGCTATTCCTCACGGTACGACGGACACGCGCGATCGGGTGCTGAAAACCGGCGTGCAGGTGTTTCAGTTTCCGCAGGGCGTGATCTGGGGTGAAGGGCAGGTTGCTTATGTGGCAATCGGCATCGCCGCCAGCTCTGATGAGCACCTCGGTTTACTGCGTCAGCTGACGCATGTGCTGAGCGATGACTCCGTCGCTGAACAGCTGAAATCTGCGACCACGGCGGAAGAGTTGCGCGCGTTGCTGATGGGGGAAAAGCAAAGCGAACAGCTGAAGCTTGATAACGAAACGCTGTCGCTGGACGTCGTTGCCAACTCGCTGGTCACGCTGCAGGCTCTCAACGCCGCACGGCTGAAAGAGGTCGGCGCGGTTGACGCCACCTTTGTGGCCAGAGCCATTAATGAGCAACCGATGAATCTCGGTCAGGGGATCTGGCTGAATGACTGTGCTGAAGGCAATGTGCGCAGCGCCATTGCGGTCAGCCGCGCAGCAACAGCGTTCGATGTACAAGGTGAAGCGGCAGCCCTGCTGGTGACCGTCGCCATGAATGACGAACAACCGGTTGCGGTGCTGAAGCGCCTTGGCGATCTGCTGCTGAATAATAAAGCTGACCGTTTGTTGAAAGCCGATGCGGCAACGGTGCTGGCGCTGCTGACCAGCGATGATGCCTTAACTGATGATGTACTGAGCGCCGAATTTATTGTGCGCAATGAGCATGGTTTACACGCCCGCCCGGGCACCATGCTGGTGAATACGATTAAACAATTTAACAGTGAAATTACCGTGACAAATCTTGATGGAACCGGCAAGCCGGCGAATGGACGCAGTCTGATGAAAGTTGTGGCATTAGGCGTGAAGAAAGGACATCACCTGCGCTTTACCGCCCAGGGTGAAGATGCTGAACAGGCGCTGAAAGCGATTGGCGAAGCCATCGCGGCGGGTCTTGGGGAGGGCGCGTAATGAGCAGACGTGTTGCTACTATCACCCTTAACCCAGCCTACGATCTGGTGGGTTTCTGCCCGGAAATTGAACGCGGTGAAGTGAACCTGGTTAAAACGACCGGTCTTCACGCGGCAGGGAAAGGGATTAACGTCGCTAAGGTTCTGAAAGATTTAGGTATCGATGTAACGGTGGGTGGTTTCCTCGGTAAAGACAACCAGGATGGTTTTCAGCAGTTGTTCAGCGAACTGGGTATCGCCAACCGTTTTCAGGTTGTACAGGGGCGTACCCGTATCAACGTCAAGCTGACCGAAAAAGACGGCGAAGTGTCCGATTTCAATTTCTCCGGCTTTGAAGTCACCCCGGCTGACTGGGAACGCTTTGTGAATGACTCGCTGAGCTGGCTGGGCCAGTTCGACATGGTGTGCGTCAGCGGCAGTTTGCCGACCGGCGTTAGCCCGGAAGCATTCACCGACTGGATGACGCGCCTGCGCAGTCAGTGTCCTTGCATTATCTTTGATAGTAGTCGTGAAGCATTAGTGGCCGGTCTGAAAGCGGCACCGTGGCTGGTGAAACCAAACCGTCGTGAACTGGAAATCTGGGCAGGCCGTAAGCTGCCAGAAATGAAAGATGTGATTGAAGCTGCACATGCGTTGCGCGAGCAGGGTATTGCTCACGTGGTGATTTCACTTGGCGCGGAAGGTGCGCTGTGGGTTAACGCTTCGGGTGAGTGGATTGCTAAACCGCCGTCAGTCGAGGTGGTAAGCACCGTAGGCGCGGGTGATTCAATGGTTGGCGGCCTGATTTACGGCCTGCTGATGCGTGAATCCAGTGAACACACCCTGCGTCTGGCAACCGCTGTTGCCGCCCTGGCGGTAAGCCAAAGCAATGTGGGCATTACCGATCGTCCTCAGTTGGCCGCAATGATGGCGCGTGTCGACTTAAAACCGTTTAACTGACAGCAGGAGAGGCATAATGAAAACGCTGCTGATTATTGACGCTAATCTCGGCCAGGCTCGCGCTTATATGGCGAAAACCCTGCTTGGAGCGGCGGCGCAGAAAGCACATCTGGAAATTATTGATAATCCTAATGATGCCGAACTGGCAATTGTTCTGGGCGACACGCTTCCTGCCGACAGTTCGCTGAACGGCAAAAAAGTCTGGCTGGGCGATATTGGTCGTGCGGTTGCGCATCCTGAACTTTTCCTCAGCGAAGCGAAAGGCCACGCAAAACCTTATAGCGCTCCGGTTGCGACAGCGTCCGTGGCCAGTAGCGGTCCAAAACGCGTGGTGGCGGTGACGGCTTGTCCAACTGGCGTTGCCCATACGTTTATGGCCGCTGAAGCTATTGAAACAGAAGCGAAAAAACGTGGCTGGTGGGTGAAGGTTGAAACCCGTGGTTCTGTTGGCGCAGGCAATGCCATTACGCCGGAAGAGGTGGCTCAGGCGGATCTGGTGATTGTGGCGGCTGACATTGAAGTTGATCTGGCGAAGTTTGCCGGAAAACCAATGTACCGTACTTCTACTGGCCTTGCGCTGAAGAAAACGAAGCAGGAGCTGGATAAAGCGCTGGAAGAAGCAACGCCGTACCAGCCAGCCGGCAAAGCGCAGTCTGCAACCACTGAAGGTAAGAAAGAGAGCGCTGGCGCGTATCGTCACCTGCTGACGGGCGTATCCTACATGCTGCCGATGGTGGTTGCTGGCGGTCTGTGTATTGCACTCTCATTCGCTTTTGGTATCGAAGCGTTCAAGGAGCAGGGTACGCTGGCGGCGGCGCTGATGCAGATTGGCGGTGGTTCAGCTTTCGCGCTGATGGTGCCGGTTCTGGCGGGCTACATCGCGTTTTCCATCGCTGACCGTCCGGGTCTGACGCCTGGTCTTATCGGCGGTATGCTGGCGGTGAGCACCGGTTCCGGCTTTATTGGCGGGATTATTGCCGGTTTCCTTGCCGGTTATGTGGCGAAGCTCATCAGCACGAAGCTGAAACTCCCGCAGAGTATGGAAGCGCTGAAACCGATCCTGATCATTCCGCTGCTCTCAAGCCTGGTGGTTGGTCTGGCCATGATCTACCTGATCGGTAAACCAGTGGCGGGCATTCTGGAAGGTCTGACCCACTGGCTGCAAACCATGGGAACCGCGAACGCGGTGCTGCTTGGGGCGATTCTGGGCGGCATGATGTGTACCGATATGGGCGGTCCGGTTAACAAAGCGGCGTATGCTTTCGGTGTGGGCCTGCTTAGTACGCAAACCTACGCGCCGATGGCGGCGATTATGGCGGCGGGTATGGTGCCTCCGCTGGCCCTGGGGCTGGCAACGCTGGTGGCGCGTCGTAAGTTCGACAAAGCGCAGCAGGAAGGCGGTAAAGCTGCGCTGGTACTGGGCCTGTGCTTTATTACCGAAGGGGCTATCCCATTTGCTGCCCGTGACCCGATGCGCGTTCTGCCTTGCTGTATCGTTGGCGGCGCGATTACCGGAGCTATCTCGATGGCGGTGGGGGCTAAGCTGATGGCGCCGCACGGCGGTCTGTTCGTGCTGTTAATCCCTGGCGCAATCACTCCGGTGGTTGGATACCTGCTGGCCATTATTGCCGGTACGCTGGTAGCCGGTCTCTCCTACGCGGTGCTGAAACGCCCGGAAGCAGAGGTTGTGGCAAAGGCGGCCTGATTTAACGCTGACATCCGGGGCAGAGATTTCTCTGCCCCTTTTTTTATCCATTAAATCTGCCCGGTAGTGTTAACCGGTTCAGGCAATCATTGGCGCGATGATAAAACCAAAGGCAACGCCAGCAATGATCCCGCCAAGCCCTGGCAACATAAACGGATGGTTTAAGACATACTTACCCACGCGCGTTGTCCCGGTGGTGTCGAACTCCATTGCCGCCAGCGAAGTCGGATAAGTTGGCAGAACAAACACGCCGGTCACTGCGACATAGGAAGCCAGAATGGCCCATGTAGGTACGCCGAGCGCGACGGCAAGAGGGATAATCAGCGGCGTGGTGGCTCCCTGCGAATAGAGAAGCGCGCAGGTACCAAACAGCACCAGCGCCAACAGCATCGGATAAGCCCGTAGAATATCGCCCGCGATATCCTTTATCCCCGTTAAGTGGGCATCAATGAAGGTTGTGCCCAGCGTAACAATCCCCAGAATCACAGCCAACGAACTCATACCCGCGCGAAACGTGGATGTCAGGACAATCGCGTCTGTTGATGTTTTGCATAGCACCACCATCAGACACGCGGCAGCTAGCATGCAGATAATGATAATATCCCGGGTATTCATTGCGTTACCTGCATCGAATCCAGGGCGCAATTGAGGGCATGCGGCAAGAATAACGATGACCACCGTTGCCAGCATAAACAGGGCGACTGACAGTCTGGCACCTGGCGTTGTGCTGTTTTGCCCTGTATATTTACGCACCAGTCCTTTTTGCAGGCGTTCCAGATAGACTTCATCATCCTGTAGCTCACATCCCTGACGTGAGGCGATAAAAGCAGCGACCATCGCAGCGACAAATGAGGCAGGCAGACATACCGCCATAACCTGAATAAAGCTGATACCGTTGCCTTCCATAATAGTCAGCATAGCGGCCATTGCGGCACTGATCGGTGAACCGGATATCGCCACCTGAGAAGCGACTACGGACCCTGCGAGCGTACGGGAAGGGCGAATACCTGACTCTTTGGCAACTTCGGCAATCACCGGCAGAGTAGAAAAGACGATGAACCCTGTTCCCGCCATAATCGTCATCGACCAGGTGATAATCGGCGCAATAATATTGATATATTTAGGGTTACGGCGCATAAAATTACCGGCAATGCGAACCAGATAATCCATGCCTCCGGCGGCCTGTAGCGCCGATGCCGCCACCACCACCGTCATAATAATAAGAATAACGTCAACGGGTGGTGAACCAATTTGCAGCCCAAACCCCAGCGTTAAAATAGCCAGCCCCAGCCCGCCGCATAAACCAATACCAATTCCGCCAAGGCGGATACCGAAAAATATTGCGCCCAACACTACGATAATTTCTAGCCAAATCATAATGGCCTCCGCCAGAGAGTAATTTGTAATTAAAATGGATTTTTATTTAATGCAACAATTAAACAGGTATGGACATTCATTGTGCCAAAAGGTGATTTTTACCCACGCGTTTCTCGTACCATTTAATACCGGCACGAACCAACGAACCGGTTGAATCAATATATTTCTCAGGTGACTTGTTGACTGCTTCGGCAAGAATGACAGGAACTTCAGTACATCCGAGCACGATGACTTGTGCCCCGCGTGAGAAGAGTGCTTCAGCTTGTTCATTCATCAGCGTTTGCGCCCGCTTAGCATCACCAGCTTTTAAGCAATAGATGCTTTCCATCACTTTTTCCTGACTGGATGAGTCAGGGCTGATGCAGGTTAACCCAAGAGATTCTATGCCTTTTTGATAGAGGCCCATGTATAAAGTGGCGTTGGTGGCGAGTAATCCGATTTGCGATTTCCCGCAGTTTTTAACCTCATTGATGGTCGTTTCAACGATACTGAGCAGCTCTGTATGGCAGCACGCTTTTAATTCATTAAACCAAAAGTGGGCGGTGTTACAGGGGATCACAATACACTCGGCGCCAGCATCTTCGAGTTTATGCATATAATCGCGCATTGCCGGAAGTGGGGAATGGCCATGATGCATTAACGCGTCGGTTCTGTCAGGAATGTCAGGAATAGATGAAATAATTAAGGGGATATGTTCCTGGTCACGTTGCGCAGCGGTAAAAGTGACGAATTTATTAAACAGATCGACCGTTGCAGCAGGTCCCATACCACCAAGCACGCCAATTAAACCTTTCACGATATATACCTCAATTCACCGATAATTAATATTCAGAGCCGGGGTGTGTCTGCTGATAATGTTTAACAGCAGTGAGACTTGAGGAGAAATGCAATAATGTATGGTTCAATGCAAAAACCGCATGACTGTGGTTTATTGTGTAACCTCAGTAGGCCGGTATTCGGCCAGAGGCTCCGCGTTACACGGCGGACAAGCGGTCGTAACCGATAGGGAGAGAAGTATGTTAATGTTAAAGATGAAGCCTTGATGCAAAAAACGAATCACCAGGCGCTAATGATGAATGTCATCTTCGGAACTATTCAGGCATGATGCTTTAAGGCTAATAGGCATATTTAAATATCCGCGTGATAAGCATGAAAAATATTGAGACAAAATGGTTATATGACTTTCTGACGTTGGAGGCATGCCGTCATTTTTCCCAGGCGGCTGAGGAGCGCAACATATCCCAACCGGCATTTAGCCGGCGGATCAAGGCGCTCGAATCAGCCGTGGGTGTGCTGCTTTTTGATCGCACAACGAGCCCACTGCAACTCACGGAGGAGGGCAAGCTATTTCATTCGCAAACCCGTAGTTTGTTGCAACAGCTGGAATGTAATCTGGATGAGCTAAGCGGCCACAATTTACTGGGTGTACCCAATATCAAAATAGCGGCGGCACATTCTCTGTCGCTGACGATGTTGCCCAGATTGGTGCACTCAATGGCGGCCTGGGGTGAGGAGTTTGTCTATCATGTTGAAGCTATTGATGTTGTTCAGGCGGTGAATACTCTGCGCGAGGGGAAAAGCGATTTTATTATCTCCTTTCGGGATGAAGATTTAATGCAGTCACCTTTCTGCAGCTTGAAGGTTTTTGAGTCTGAACTGTACCCCGTGTGTGCTGCTGATGCGCAGGGTAAGGCGTTGTTTGATATCTATCAGTCGCAGGCACCGATTCTGAACTATACCAGCACATCCTACATGGGAAGATTGGTAAACCGTCATCTGGCGGAAGTAGGCGGCATTTCAGCCCGAACGCTGTTTATGTCTTCGATGAGTGAGTTATTAAAAAATATGGCATTGGATGGGCATGGTATCGCCTGGCTGCCGGCGTGGACTATCGTAAACGAACTGCGCGAAAAGCGGCTGGTTTGTCTGCAGACGCCGGAACTGATGGTGCCTATTCAGGCTTATATTTACCGAATGGATACCCGGTTGAATAAAACGGCTGAGCACTTCTGGCGGATTTTGTACAACCATATGCCAGAGGACCTTGTTTCGCTCAGTTGATACGAACCGGATCGTCTGGCGCATCTGAAAAATCTCCGGTTATGCCGGAGTTAAACTCTTTAGACTGCTTGAATTGTGTACTACCTCTCATTTTCTCTTTCCTTTACAGACTGTATCTATAAAAAATTGTGATTCTGTTCATATCTATTGAGTTTAGATCTTGAATATGGATTTACTTTGTCAAAAACACGCTTACTATGAACATGTGTTTGATAGTGAACATGTGCTCTAATAACCTGATGTGTGGCGTTGGTTATTTTTAACGAACTCATTTTTGGCAAGTTAATTGCCAGGGGACGTGCTATGCGTGAAAAGGAATACATAGTAACTATTGGCTCGGCCAATATGGATGTTGCTGGGTATTCGCATGCTTCTCTAAATTATGCGGATTCGAATCCAGGAAAGATAAAATTCACCCCCGGCGGAGTTGGACGTAACATTGCACATAATCTCGCGCTGCTGGGGAAAAATTCATGGTTACTGACGGCGGTTGGTAATGATTTTTATGGACAATCGTTATTGGCGCAAACCAATCAATCCGGAGTTCATGTTGATAAGTGTCTTATCGTTCCCGGAGAGAATACGTCCAGTTATTTATCATTGCTTGATAACACCGGTGAAATGTTGGTTGCCATTAATGATATGAGCATTACCGAACATATTTCAGCAGATTTTTTATCACAGCATCATGATTTTATTCGGCAGGCGAAAGTCATCGTCGCCGATTGCAATATCAGTGAAGATGCCCTGGCATGGGTGCTGGAAAATGCCGGAGAGGTTCCGGTGTTTGTTGACCCGGTATCGGCATGGAAATGCGTCAAAATTCGCGAGCGGCTTGGACAAATTCACACTCTTAAACCCAACCGGCTTGAAGCCGAAACGCTAAGCGGTATTGCGCTTTCCGGGCGTGATGACGTGGGTAAAGTCGCCGCCTGGTTTCATGATCGCGGCTTAAATAGGCTGGTGCTCAGCATGGGCGGTGACGGTGTTTATTACAGTGATATTGCGGGGAGTCGTGGTTGGTCGCTGCCGATTAAAACTCACGTCATTAATGTTACCGGGGCTGGCGATGCAATGATGGCTGGACTGGCTTCCTGCTGGGTAGACGGCATGCCCTTTATTGATTCGGTTCGATTTGCGCAGGGTTGTTCATCAATGGCGTTAGCCTGTGAATATACCAATAACCCTGATTTGTCTGTTGCGAATGTAAGCTCATTAGTGGAGAACACAGAATGTCTGAATTAACTCTTTCCTCTGAATTATTACAAATATCTCCAGAAGTACAGGAAGCATTAAACAGTAAGAAGCCGATTGTTGCACTTGAATCAACCATTATTTCTCATGGTATGCCATTTCCGCAGAATGCCCAGACAGCGATTGAAGTAGAAGAAACTATTCGTAAACACGGTGCGGTTCCTGCGACCATTGCCATTATTGGCGGAATAATGAAAGTTGGTTTAAGCAAAGATGAAATTGAGCTGCTTGGGCGAGAAGGTCATAGCGTTACGAAAGTAAGTCGTCGTGATTTGCCGTTTGTGGTCGCGGCAGGAAAAAATGGTGCAACGACTGTTGCCTCAACCATGATTATTGCCGCACTGGCGGGAATTAAAGTATTTGCGACAGGGGGAATAGGTGGGGTTCATCGTGGTGCTGAACATACCTTTGATATTTCCGCGGATCTGCAAGAACTGGCGCATACCAATGTCACGGTAATTTGTGCCGGGGCGAAATCTATTCTTGATCTCGGCTTAACTACTGAATATTTAGAAACCTTTGGTGTGCCGTTAATTGGTTATCAAACCAACGCGTTGCCAGCATTTTTCTGCCGTACCAGTCCGTTTGAGGTCAGCATCCGTCTGGACAGTGCGAAAGAGATTGCCCGTGCCATGGCGGTGAAATGGCAAACGGGTCTCGACGGCGGTCTGGTTGTTGCGAACCCCATCCCAGAGCAGTTTGCGATGGCCGAAGAGAAAATTAATGCGGCAATCGATCGGGCGGTAAAAGAAGCGGAAGATCAGGGCATCGTGGGCAAAGAGAGTACGCCGTACCTGTTAGCGCGGGTTGCAGAGCTGACCGGTGGTGACAGCCTGAAATCAAATATTCAGCTGGTGTTCAACAATGCGGTACTGGCCTGTGAAATTGCGAAGGAGTATCAGCGCCTCGTCTGACAGAATTTCCCGGGCAGAATGCGGTCGCCCGCGAATATCAAACCTACCAAAACCTGGCGATAACGCCGGGTTTCCTGGCATGAAGGGAATTTCATTATGGATATAATGAGAAGTGTTGTGGGTATGGTGGTATTACTGGCCATCGCGTTTCTGCTGTCAGTAAATAAAAAACGTATAAGTCTGCGCACGGTCGGGGCTGCACTGGTACTGCAAATCGCAATCGGCGGCATTATGCTGTACTTCCCGCCGGGAAAATGGCTGGTTGAACAGGCTGCGTTCGGTGTCCACAAGGTGATGTCATATAGTGACGCGGGAAGCGCATTTATCTTTGGCTCCCTGGTTGGGCCAAAAATGGATGTGCTGTTTGACGGAGCCGGGTTTATCTTCGCTTTTCGGGTGCTACCGGCCATCATTTTTGTGACCGCACTGATCAGTCTTCTCTACTACATTGGCGTGATGGGGCTGTTGATCCGCATCCTCGGCGGTATTTTCCAGAAAGCGCTGAACATCAGTAAGATCGAGTCATTTGTCGCCGTAACGACGATTTTCCTCGGGCAAAACGAGATCCCGGCGATCGTGAAGCCGTTTATTGACCGCCTGAATCGCAATGAGCTGTTTACCGCTATTTGTAGCGGGATGGCCTCGATTGCTGGCTCAATGATGATTGGTTACGCCGGAATGGGCGTTCCGATTGACTATTTGCTGGCGGCATCGTTGATGGCAATCCCTGGCGGTATTTTGTTCGCGCGTATGCTGAGTCCGGCAACTGAAGAATCTCGCGTCACCTTTGAGAACCTGTCATTTACTGAAACGCCACCGAAAAGCATCATCGAAGCAGCGGCGAGCGGAGCGATGACCGGGCTGAAAATTGCTGCTGGCGTGGCGACAGTCGTAATGGCATTTGTCGCCATTATCGCGCTGATTAACGGCATTATTGGCGGAATTGGTGGGTGGTTTGGCTTTGGTCACGCCACTCTGGAAGGGATCTTTGGCTATGCGCTAGCCCCGCTGGCGTGGATTATGGGTGTGGACTGGAGCGATGCGACGCTGGCAGGCAGCTTGATCGGACAGAAGCTGGCGATTAATGAGTTTGTCGCTTATCTCAACTTCTCGCCGTATCTGCAAACGGGTGGAACGCTGGATGTGAAGACCATTGCGATTATCTCGTTTGCGCTGTGCGGTTTCGCTAACTTTGGTTCGATTGGCGTTGTCGTCGGGGCATTTTCGGCGATAGCGCCACAGCGTGCCCCGGAAATCGCGCAGCTTGGCATGCGCGCGCTGGCAGCAGCAACGCTGTCAAACCTGATGAGCGCCACTATAGCCGGTTTCTTTATTGGGCTGGCATAGCGAAAATAATGCCGGATACGCGTAGCGCCATCCGGCATTACATTTAAGCAGTTTGCAGCAAATACAAGGCGTTATCTGCTGAGAGGGTTGGGTTGTTGATGCTGACGCTGGCTCGCGATAATGCCGCGCAGGCCATGGCAAAGTGAGCGCTTTCATGAAATTCACTACCTTCCAGAAAGCTGTACAGCAATCCCGCCATAAAAGCATCGTCGGCGCCAAAACTGTCTACAACCGTATGCTCAGGAGGCGTCAGTAAAAACTGTTCTCCGTCCTTTTCGCTGCAAAAAACGGATTCATCTTCCAGGCAAACAAAGATTCGTTTTACCCCTTGCTGATGGAGACTATTGACGGCCAGTACGCGATCGGCATCTGAATGAATAGGTTGACCCCACAAAATCGCCAGCTCTTTCTGCGTTGGTTTTAGCGTATGAATACGCGTAAACCAGGTCTTCATTTTTGCCGCTTTGAACTCTGAAACGGTGTCAATGAATACCGGAATATCATCAGCAATAGTAAAGACCCACTCAATGGCTTCGGCAGTCAGA
Source organism: Citrobacter braakii (assembly GCF_002075345.1). Lineage (GTDB taxonomy): Bacteria > Pseudomonadota > Gammaproteobacteria > Enterobacterales > Enterobacteriaceae > Citrobacter > Citrobacter braakii. The sequence continues at coordinate 368,816 of NZ_NAEW01000002.1, read as the reverse complement.
TTGCAATCTGCCAGTACGACACCGGAATGGCGGATCAAATCTCGCGAACTGTTCAGTAACTGCGGCGTCAATTGTTGCAGGATATGGGTATCGTTAATTGCCAGTACGGTCTCTTCCTGCTGATTAGCGATCGACAGGTAAGTTGAGGTGTTATGTCCATGCAGGCGTATGCAACTGGAAACGTTAACACCGGCCTGACGCGTTTGTTCCAGCAATGTTTCGCCATAGAAATCACTGCCAACAGCGGAAATTAAGTGGACGTCACGGCCCAGCAGCGCCAGGTTGTGGGCGATGTTACGTCCCACGCCGCCTGCCGAGCAGTGAATGCTACCAGGGTTAGAGGCAGCCTGAGGATAGTGGATGTCAGCAACACCACGAATATCCATATTGATCGCCCCGACAACCACGCAATAATCCTGTTCGGTAAGGATATAACCTTTACCTTTGATCATGCCTTTACGCATCAAATCCATAATATGCGCAGCGACGCGTGAACGGCTGATCTGCAAAATATCGGCGATTTCATTCTGCTGAATCAACGGATTGCGACGCAGGATCTTAAGGATCTGCTTTTCCCTGTCGTTCATGCTTATGCCACCGCTTTTTCTGTTTGCTGGGCTTTCAGCCAGGCAATCTCTTCTGCCCAGATATCCGGATTAATCGTTTCCAGCACCAGCGGAATGCCGTCAAAACGATTGTCCTGCATGATCCAACGGAAGGCATCGTGGCCAATATTGCCTTCACCTAAGCTGTGGTGACGGTCAACTCGACTGCCAAATGCGCTCTTGGCGTCGTTCAGGTGCATACCGCGTAGGTACCTGAAGCCGACAATACGTTCAAATTCCGCAAACGTCTTTTCGCATTCCTCGACGGAGCGCAAATCGTAACCGGCCGCGAAGGCATGGCAGGTATCAATACAGACGCCGACGCGGGACTTATCTTCGACGCCGTCGATAATGGCGGCAAGGTGCTCAAACTTAAATCCAAGGTTGCTGCCTTGTCCGGCGGTATTTTCGATAACTGCCGTAACGCCCTGGGTCTGAGCAAGGGCGATGTTGATGGATTCGGCAATGCGCGCCAGACACTCATCTTCCGGGATCTGCATCAGATGGCTGCCCGGGTGAAAATTCAGCAAGGATAAGCCCAGCATTTCACAGCGCTGCATTTCATCTATAAACGCATCACGTGATTTTTCCAGCGCATCGCTAACCGGATGACCGAGGTTAATCAGGTAACTGTCGTGAGGCAGGATCTGGGCGGCAGTATAGTGATACTTCTCGCAGGCAGATTTAAAATCATCAATGATTTCGGTGGTCAGCGGCGCGGCACGCCACTGGCGCTGATTTTTGGTGAACAGGGCGAATGCGGTCGCTTCGATTTCTGCGGCTCGAATAGCGGCGTTAGCCAGACCGCCAGCGGCGCTTACGTGCGCTCCGATATATTTCATAAATTTAACCCGCCATACTCAAATACAAAAAGGGAGAGTATAGCGGGTTAATAGAGGTGAGTCGTGATCGTTTATGCCATCAGCGCGTGGATAGCGACGTTAATCGCACCGCCACCCACAATCAGCCAGACAAACAGCAGCAGGGCCATCAGTAACGGTTTGGCACCAGCTTTTTTCAGCGCGCTAACGTGCGTGGTCAACCCCAGGGCCGCCATCGCCATTGCCAGCAAAATGGTGTCCAGCGTTACCAGCATGTTCACTACTGACTGTGGCAGCAGGTGGAACGAGTTAAAAATTGCGACCACAATGAACAGGATGGCAAACCATGGAATGGTTATTTTGCTCTTCTCACCGCCCGTGGCCGGAGACAGTTGTTTAACGCGTGCGGCCAGGAGGATAAGGAACGGTGCCAGCATCATGACGCGCAGCATTTTGGCAATAACCGCGGCGTTTTCCGCATCCGGGCTAATGGCGTGCCCGGCAGCCACAACCTGTGCAACTTCATGCATGGTGGAGCCAATGTAAATGCCGTAGGTTTCTGGGCTAAACCAGTGTGAAAGCAACGGATACATCGCCGGATACAGGAAGATAGCGATAGTACCGAAGATAACCACGGTGGCGACAGCGACGGTCACTTTACTGGCTTCTGCTTTCACCACTGGTTCGGTTGCCAGCACGGCGGCGGCACCACAAATGCTGCTACCCGCGCCAATCAGCCAGCTGGTGTGACGGTCCAGACCAAATACTTTCTGCCCCAGGAAACAGGCAATCATAAAGGTACTGCTTAGCGTTAACACATCAATCACGATACCGCTGACGCCGACGTCAGCAATTTGCGCGAAGGTGAGGCGGAAACCGTAGAGGATAATCCCCAGACGTAATAAATGTTGTTTCGCGAACAGCACGCCGCCGTCACAGCTTTTCCAGATGTGCGGATAGACGGTGTTGCCGAGAATCATCCCCAATAAGATGGCTAAGGTGAGAGCGCTGAACCCGGCACCTGCGACGGCGGGAATGGATCCTCCCCATAAGGCGACCCCAGTGATAACTGCACTCAGGGCAAGTCCCGGAATAAAATGCCACGCTGTACGACGATGAGTCTGTAAGGTGAGTTCTGTCATATCCTTCTCCTTTATCTGGGTAAAAGAGTAAGGCGAAGTGGTTTAAAAATAAAATTGATTATATATTTATAATTAATCTATATAAGTGGTATACCCGTGATACTTCAAGTTGCATGTGCGTTGGCTGCGCTCGTTCACCCCAGTCACGTACTTAAGTACGCTCCGGGGGATGCTCTCTCTTGCCGCCTTCCTGCAACTCGAATTATTTAGGGTATAAGTAACGGCTATCCGGTGGAAAACGACTATGCATATCACCCTGCGACAACTTGAAGTGTTTGCTGAGGTACTAAAAAGCGGCTCAACAACCCAGGCATCTGTCATGCTGGCATTGTCGCAGTCGGCGGTGAGTGCGGCGCTTACCGATCTGGAAGGGCAACTTGGCGTGCAACTGTTTGACCGTGTTGGCAAACGGCTGGTGGTTAACGAACACGGACGCTTGCTTTATCCGCGCGCGCTGGCGTTACTTGAGCAAACGACCGAAATCGAACAGCTTTTTCGCAAAGATAATGGCGCCATTCGGGTCTATGCCAGTAGCACCATCGGTAATTATATTCTGCCCGCTATGATCGCCCGTTATCGGCAGGACTTCCCCGATTTACCGCTGGAGCTTAGCGTGGGCAACAGCCAGGACGTGATCAATGCGGTGCTGGATTTTCGGGTAGACATCGGGCTGATTGAAGGGCCGTGTCACAGTACGGAAATCATCTCTGAACCGTGGCTGGAGGACGAACTGGTGGTGTTTGCCGCACCGTCGTCACCGCTCACAAAGGGGCCCGTTACGCTGGAACAGCTGGCTGCTTCGCCGTGGATCCTGCGTGAGCGAGGATCGGGTACGCGTGAACTGGTGGATTACCTGCTGCTGTCTCATCTGCCAAGATTTCAGATGGCGATGGAGTTGGGTAACTCCGAGGCCATTAAGCATGCGGTGCGCCATGGTCTCGGGATCAGCTGTTTGTCGCGTCGGGTCATTGCGGAGCAGTTACAGGCAGGGACGCTGAGCGAAGTTACCGTGCCACTACCGCGTTTAGTGCGCACTCTCTGGCGCGTTCATCACCGGCAAAAACATATCTCCAATGCCATTACGCGTTTTTTATATTACAGCGACCAGGTTGAGTAGGGCGAATAGCGCGCTAACTCTCGTCAGGCCACCCTATCCATAATGGCTGTAACGTCTTAACCGCCTTGTGCCGCCCGTTTTCTGCTTTACTTATAATCCGCGGCCAGTCATGAAGGTCTCTTATAACAGCGCATTTGTGCCGGAAGAATGCCATTTCGTCTGCTACAATCGCGCCTCATTTTTTGGATGGATAGCATTTTCACATGGTTTCCGAAACTAAAACCACAGAAGCGCCCACGCTACGTCGTGAACTGAAGGCGCGTCACCTGACGATGATTGCCATTGGAGGCTCCATCGGTACAGGTCTTTTCGTTGCATCTGGTGCAACTATTTCTGCGGCGGGTCCTGGCGGCGCGTTGTTCTCTTATATCCTGATCGGTCTGATGGTGTACTTCCTGATGACCAGCCTCGGTGAACTGGCTGCCTATATGCCGGTTTCCGGCTCGTTCTCCACTTACGGTCAAAACTACGTAGAAGAAGGCTTTGGCTTCGCGCTGGGCTGGAACTACTGGTACAACTGGGCGGTAACGATTGCCGTTGACCTGGTGGCCGCACAACTGGTGATGAGCTGGTGGTTCCCGGACACGCCGGGCTGGATCTGGAGCGCACTGTTCCTCGGCGTTATCTTCCTGCTGAACTACATTTCCGTTCGCGGATTTGGTGAAGCGGAATACTGGTTCTCGCTGATCAAAGTTACCACTGTAATTATCTTCATCGTGGTTGGCGTGATGATGATTTTCGGTATCTTCAAAGGCACTCAGCCAGTGGGCTGGAGCAACTGGACGACCGGTGATGCACCGTTTGCCGGGGGTTTTGCCGCTATGATTGGCGTGGCGATGATCGTCGGCTTCTCCTTCCAGGGAACTGAGCTGATTGGTATCGCGGCAGGCGAATCTGAAGATCCTGAAAAGAACATTCCACGTGCGGTGCGTCAGGTGTTTTGGCGAATCCTGCTGTTCTATGTGTTCGCGATTTTGATTATCAGCCTGATTATCCCGTACACCGATCCGAGCCTGCTGCGCAACGATGTGAAAGACATCAGCGTTAGCCCGTTCACGTTGGTATTCCAGCATGCGGGTCTGCTGTCAGCCGCAGCAGTAATGAACGCGGTTATCCTGACGGCGGTACTGTCAGCGGGTAACTCCGGGATGTATGCCTCCACGCGTATGCTTTACACCCTGGCATGCGACGGTAAAGCGCCGCGTATTTTCGGCAAACTGTCTCGTGGCGGTGTACCGCGTAACGCGCTGTATGCGACGACTGTGGTGGCGGGGCTGTGTTTCCTGACCTCGATGTTTGGTAACCAGACCGTGTACCTCTGGCTGCTGAACACCTCAGGGATGACGGGCTTTATCGCCTGGCTGGGGATCGCGATTAGCCACTATCGCTTCCGTCGCGGTTATGTGTTGCAGGGTCACGATGTTAAGGATCTGCCGTACCGTTCTGGCTTCTTCCCGCTGGGTCCGATCTTCGCCTTTGTGCTGTGCCTGATTATCACTCTGGGCCAGAACTACGAAGCGTTCCTGAAAGATAGCATTGACTGGGGCGGCGTGATGGCAACCTATATCGGTATCCCGCTGTTCCTGATTATCTGGTTTGGCTATAAGCTGGCGAAAGGAACTCATTTTGTTCGCTACAGCGAAATGAAATTCCCGGATCGCGTGAAGAAATAACAGTATAAAAAGCATAACAAAAACCCCGGCATGATGAGTGCCGGGGTTTTTTTATTGCGCCAGACTTAGAAGCTGTAAGTCAGGCCAACCGTGTAACGACGACCATCGAGAACAGTGTCGTAGGTATCGTAATCGATTTGCTTATCCAGCACGTTATACACGCCAGCGGTCATCAGCAGATCTTTGTTAGCATAGTAGCGCAAACCAACATCGACCTGAGTATAGGACGGGGTGCCCTGCGCCATGGAGGTACGGCTCAGGTATTCAGACGTTTTCCCGCGCAGATTCAGACGGCTCCAGAAACCGAGATCCTGCGTGGCCTGCCAGTCCAGCGTGGTGTTGAACATATGCTTTGGCATTTTGTTCAATGGCTGACCGGAGAACTGACCGCTTTTCTGTTCAGATTCCGTGTAAGTGTAATTCGCCGTCCAGTTGATGTCGGAAGTCATCTTCCAGCCGAAAGTGGATTCTACGCCGCGCATATTGGCTTTATCGACGTTAACGCGATCGCTGACGAAGTCATAGTGGGTATTGCCGATGGTACAGGCCGGATCGGAGCTGCTGTTACAGCGGCGCACTTCGGTGATTTTGTCTTTGAAGTCAGTATTGAACAGCGTGACGCCCGCGTTGAGATCGTTGCCGTTATCCCACAGTAAACCGATCTCTTCGCTGAGGCTTTTCTCCGGCTTCAGGTCCGGGTTGCCGACAATGATGCCGTTCAGTCTACCGCCGCCGGTGACCTGCCCCCAACTGGCAGACGACTGGCGCAGATCCGGTGCGCGATAGCCCGCTGAAACGCCGCCTTTTAAGGTCCATTGATCGCTCAGATGCCATACGCCATAACCGCGCGGCGTCCAGTTGTCGCCGTAGTTTTCATCTTTATCCATACGCAGACCGCCAGTCAGCGTGAAGGTATCGGTAACGGCCCACTCATCTTCAGCAAACAGCGCCCAGCTCCAGCGGGTCAGTTTGTTCAGTCCATCAGCAGCTTGCAGCTGGTTGCCGTTATCACTCAGTTTTTCATAACGGTATTGCCCGCCTAACGTCAGGGTGTGCGCCCCAAGGAAGACCTGGTTCTGGTTATTGAAAATCGTGTTGTAGGACTTCATCTGGCGACCTGGGTTTTCGGTCTCTTCCTGCTGGACATAGCTGGTGGAGTTGAAGTCGTCGTAATAACCGCTGTGGGTTAGTGAATACGTTGTGTGCACATACTTGTTTTCGCTTTTACTGTTGGGCTTGCAGCTTCCGTTGCGGCAGCTTTCCTCGGCCATGGATTTGCCTGGCGTGCTGTCGCGATCCTGCAGTTCACGTGCGTAATCGAAGTCGATGTCATTTTTATCATCTGGCGTAAAGTTCAGGGTTAAGCCCCCGTTACGCATACGCTGTTCATTGTAGCCATTGAGTATTTTGTCCTCCGCCCGATGAGAGAATAATCCGGTCACTTTTGCGCCGAGTAATCCGTCAATCAGTGGCCCAGACGCATAGGCGTTGGTCTGATAAATATCGCCGGAGTCTCTGTCTTCCTGGAAAGTGGCATCGCCGTGCAGCGAGCCGGTCCAGGCTTTGGTATTCGACACTTTCTTGGTGATGACGTTAATGACGCCGCCCATCGCATCGGAGCCGTACAGAGATGACATTGGGCCACGGATTACCTCGATACGCTCGATGGATTCCAGTGGCGGCAGCCAACCTTGCTCAATACCTGAGTTGTCGCTGTTAGGACGTGTGCCGCGTGTGCTGATGCGTTTACCGTTGACCAGGAAGAGCGTGTATTGCGAAGCCATACCACGAATACTGATATCGCTGCTGCTACCCCCGCCGGTGACGACGACGCCAGGGACATCTTTTAGCGCATCGGTAACATCGCGATAGGCTTTGTCCTCAATCTGCTGCTTGGTAATAACAGATATCGAAGCGGGGGCGTCCTGAATTTTCTGTTCGAAGCCGGTGGCGGTAACCACCACGGTGTCTTGTTCAGCGGCATGCCCGAGTGATGGGAGACTGGCGACGCATACTGCGGCAGCTACAGCCTTAACGTGAGGTATAGTCATTTGTATCATTCCATTTAAATGAATTTACCCGGCATACTTCAAGTTGCAGATGCGTGGCTACGCGCGTTCATACAACTCGAATTATTTAGGGTAACGATCAGCGCGTCATGTGAAAGGCCATGACAATTGTATGTATTTGTCTTTTAAGGACTCTTTTCAGTAAAGAAGCGAATGGATTGTACAAAAGTATGAATGTTTGTAAACACAAATGATAATCGAAATCATTTGTGTTTGATCTTGTTTTGAGGGTAATGCTTTTTAAATCAATAGGATAGTGGAGAAAGAAAAAAGGAGAAAAAGTGAAGGAATGATGGAGAAATGAAGAGGGCTGGCGCCCTCACTCAGGCGTTACTTCAACAAATACTGGGCGTGGAAGCGCAGGTGATCCTCAATAAACGACGCAATAAAGTAATAGCTATGGTCGTAACCGGGCTGGATGCGTAGCGTCATTGGCCATGCGGTTTGACGGGCCGTTTCGGCCAGCACCGCGGGTTGCAGCTGATCGGCGAGAAACTGATCGCTGTCTCCCTGATCAATAAGCGTCGGAATCGCGTCTGCGGGCTTGCTGGCCAACATTAACTCGCAGCTGTCCCACTCGGCCCACCGTGATTTATCATCACCCAGATACGCGCTAAAAGCCTTCTCCCCCCACGGAACGCGGCAAGGATTTACGATCGGTGCAAAGGCGGAAATGCTGGTGTATTTCCCGGGATTTTTCAGCGCCATAATCAATGCGCCGTGACCGCCCATGGAGTGTCCACTGATGGCGCAGCGATCGCTGACGTTAAACTGCGATTGAATCAGTGCCGGCAGCTCATCACGCAGATAGTCATACATGCGAAAATGCGTTGCCCATGGCTGTTGGGTAGCATTGAGGTAAAATCCCGCCCCCTGGCCTAAATCGTAGCCATCATCATTGGCAACCTGTTCGCCGCGCGGACTGGTGTCCGGCATCACCAGTACAATGCCCAGCTCAGCCGCGATGCGTTGTGCGCCGGCTTTAGTCGTGAAGTTTTCATCATTGCATGTCAGACCCGACAGCCAGTACAGCACCGGAGGCGGGGTGTTATCGCGCGGGGGAGGAAGAAAAATACTGAAGGTCATGGTGCAATTTAACGTGGCGGAGTCGTGACGCCAGCGTTGCTGCCAGCCTTCAAAACAGCGGTGCTCTTCAAGCATTTCCATGCGGGGCTCCTTGTTGTGTTGAACCTGAATATGTTTGCGAACTCACCATAATACAGATTATTCATGGCACTGTGAGCAACTTTCACTTCCGCATTGAGCAAACATACTTCATCATCTATATAACTTTACATTAACACTCGACGTCGCCGGGTAGAACGACAAGTGAAATCAGCTACGCTGAAAGGCTGTGCCAATTTCAATAATTATCGCGGTGAATACTGGATTATGTGCGCCGCCTCACGCACAATGTTCTGGCTGTGACACAGCCTAAAAACTTTGCCCCATGCAGGGCAGAGGCGCCCCACCTGCAGGAGAAGAAGAAATGTCATCACTCAGTAAAGAAGCGGCCCTGGTTCATGAAGCGCTGGTCGCGCGTGGTCTTGAAACGCCACTACGTCCGCCCGTGCAAGAGATGGATAACGAAACGCGCAAACGTCTTATCTCGGGCCATATGACCGAGATTATGCAGTTGCTCAATCTCGATTTGAGCGATGACAGTTTGATGGAAACTCCGCATCGCATTGCGAAAATGTATGTCGATGAGATTTTCTCCGGCCTCGACTACGCCAACTTCCCGAAAATTACCGTCATTGAAAACAAAATGAAGGTGGACGAGATGGTCACGGTTCGCGATATCACGCTGACCAGCACCTGCGAACACCACTTTGTTACTATCGATGGCAAAGCGACGGTGGCGTATATCCCAAAAGATTCGGTCATTGGTCTGTCGAAGATTAACCGCATTGTGCAGTTTTTCGCACAGCGTCCGCAGGTTCAGGAACGTCTCACCCAGCAAATTCTCACCGCGCTGCAAACGCTGCTCGGGACGAATAATGTGGCGGTGTCGATTGATGCGGTACATTACTGTGTGAAAGCGCGTGGCATTCGCGATGCGACCAGTGCGACCACGACCACTTCTCTTGGCGGATTGTTTAAGTCCAGCCAGAACACGCGTCAGGAATTCCTGCGCGCAGTACGTCATCACAACTGATTAGGGCAGGGACCATGGAGCGTAATGTCACGCTGGATTTTATTCGTGGCGTCGCCATTCTTGGTATCCTGCTTCTCAATATTAGCGCCTTTGGCCTGCCAAAGGCGGCATACCTCAATCCCGCGTGGTATGGCAACATCACCTTATCCGACGCCTGGACCTGGGCGCTGCTCGATCTCTTTGCGCAGGTAAAATTCCTCACGCTGTTTGCGCTGCTGTTCGGTGCCGGTCTGCAAATGCTGCTCCCGCGCGGCAAACGCTGGATCCAGTCGCGGCTTACGCTGCTGGTTCTATTGGGTTTTATTCACGGTTTACTCTTCTGGGATGGCGATATCCTGCTGGCATATGGCTTAATCGGCCTGATTTGTTGGCGGTTGATCCGTGATGCGCCGTCGGTAAAAAGCTTATTTAACACCGGCGTACTGCTTTATCTGGTGGGCGTTGGCGTATTGCTGCTGCTGGGGGTAATCTCCGGGAGTGAAACCAGTCGTGCCTGGACGCCGGATGCCTCAGCGTTGCTGTATGAAAAATACTGGAAAATAAACGGTGGAATGGAAGCCGTCAGCAATCGCGTGGATATGATGTCCAATAGCTTGCTGGCGCTGGGCGCACAGTACGGCTGGCAACTGGCGGGGATGATGCTGCTCGGCGCGGCATTGATGCGCAGCGGTTGGTTAAAAGGGCAGTACAGCTTACAGCATTACCGACGCACCGGTGTACTGCTGGTCATTCTCGGGATGGCGATTAACCTGCCTGCTATCGTCGCTCAGTGGCATCTGGACTGGGCATATCGCTGGTGTGCCTTCTTGCTACAAGCCCCGCGAGAGCTGGGCGCGCCGTTGCAAACCATTGGTTACGCCGCGCTGATGTTCGGCTTCTGGCCGCAGCTTAGCCGCTTAAAATGGGTCATTGCCATCGCCTGTGTGGGGCGCATGGCATTAACTAACTATCTGTTACAAACCTTAATCTGCACCACGCTGTTTTACCAGGTCGGCTTATTTATGAAATTTGACCGACTGGAGCTGCTGTATTTCGTCATTCCGGTTTGGGCCGTTAACCTACTTTTCTCCGTCATATGGCTACGTTTTTACCGCCAGGGCCCGGTGGAATGGCTGTGGCGTCAATTAACCCTGCGTGCTGCGGGGACATCATTGCCGCGTACATCCAGATAACGATCTGGATCACATTCATTAACAAAACGGATGTAAGCGCTTTCATTCCTGTGACATCTCTCACGCAGTGCGTTTCATTGTGCTGACAAAATACCCAGCCTGGGGTGTCTGCGGGCAACCGCAATCTAAAACAGGGCAGTGAATATGATCACCATACGTGATGTGGCACGACAGTCTGGCGTTTCTGTAGCGACCGTTTCCCGCGTACTGAACAACAGTGCGCTGGTGAGTCCCGATACGCGTGAAGCGGTAATGAAGGCAGTTACTCTGCTGGGCTATCGACCTAATGCCAACGCGCAAGCGCTGGCGACGCAGGTGAGCGACACGATTGGTGTTGTGGTCATGGATGTATCAGACGCCTTTTTTGGCGCGCTGGTAAAAGCCGTGGATATGGTTGCCCAGCAGCATCAGAAGTATGTCCTGATTGGCAACAGCTACCATGAGGCTGAAAAAGAACGTCATGCCATTGAGGTGTTGATTCGTCAGCGCTGTAACGCACTGATTGTACACTCTAAAGCACTGAGCGATCGGGAACTCGCCGAGTTTATGGATCAGATCCCCGGTATGGTGCTAATCAACCGTCTGGTGCCGGGTTACGCCCACCGCTGCGTCTGTCTGGATAACATCAGCGGTGCCAAAATGGCGACCCGAATGCTGCTGAATAATGGTCATCAACGCATCGGTTATCTGGCGTCAAGCCATCGCATTGAAGATGACACCATGCGCAAAGAAGGGTGGTTAACAGCCCTGAAAGAGCAGGGGATTGTTGCGGCAGAAAGTTGGGTCGGCACTGGTTCGCCCGATATGCAAGGCGGAGAGTCTGCGATGGTAGAACTGCTGGGACGTAACTTACAACTGACGGCGGTTTTCGCCTATAACGACAATATGGCTGCCGGCGCGCTGACTGCGCTAAAAGATAACGGCATCGCTATTCCATTACACCTTTCTATCATTGGCTTTGATGATATTCCTATCGCGCGTTACACCGATCCGCAACTGACCACCGTACGCTATCCCATTGCCTCCATGGCAAAAATGGCGACGGAGCTTGCGCTACAGGGGGCTGCAGGCACGTTAGACCTGGAGGCGACGCACTGCTTTATGCCGACGCTGGTGCGTCGCCATTCTGTGGCGCTTCGGCAGAATGCGGCACCGATCACTAACTCATAACGTTGCGCGATGTAACCGCTTTCAATATGTGAGTAAATTCACAGTATATTAACAATGCGATAGCTATGATGACACTGTTTGTTGCGCTGTAACTACTATGTAACGGTGAATAATCACTTTCACCGAGGTATAGGTGCCTTAAACAAAAATTAAAGCCTGTTTTTGGAGCGTTGCCAGACACGGAAGAAATATTTTTTAAAAGTGAGCTTCGGCGTTCAGTAACACTTCAGTAACGTTCTGCCTGCCGAGCATTTATCTCAAGTACTACCCTGCATAATAAAACCGGAGATACCATGAATAAGAAGGTGTTGACCCTGTCTGCTGTAATGGCAAGCATGTTATTCGGCGCGGCTGCGCACGCTGCTGATACCCGCATTGGTGTGACTATCTATAAGTATGACGATAACTTTATGTCTGTAGTACGTAAGGCTATTGAAAAAGATGCCAAAGCGGCGCCAGATGTACAGCTGCTGATGAATGACTCGCAGAACGACCAGTCCAAACAAAACGACCAGATCGACGTGCTGCTGGCAAAAGGCGTAAAAGCACTGGCGATTAACCTGGTTGACCCGGCAGCGGCAGGCACGGTCATTGAAAAAGCACGCGGGCAGAACGTACCGATCGTGTTCTTTAACAAAGAACCTTCTCGTAAGGCGCTGGACAGTTATGACAAAGCGTTTTACGTCGGTACCGACTCTAAAGAGTCCGGTATTATTCAGGGTGATTTGATCGCCAAACACTGGGCAGCTAACCCGAACTGGGACCTGAACAAAGACGGCAAAATTCAGTTTGTTCTGCTGAAAGGCGAACCGGGACACCCGGACGCTGAAGCACGTACCACTTACGTGATTAAAGAGCTGAACGATAAAGGCATTAAAACTGAGCAACTGCAGTTAGATACTGCAATGTGGGATACCGCTCAGGCAAAAGATAAAATGGATGCGTGGATGTCCGGTCCGAACGCCAACAAAATCGAAGTGGTTATCGCAAACAACGATGCGATGGCAATGGGCGCAGTTGAAGCGCTGAAAGCGCACAACAAAACCAGCGTACCGGTATTTGGTGTGGATGCGCTGCCTGAAGCGCTGGCTCTGGTGAAATCTGGCGCAATGGCTGGTACCGTGCTGAACGACGCCAACAACCAGGCGAAAGCCACCTTCGATCTGGCGAAAAACCTGGCTGACGGTAAAGGTGCGGCAGATGGCACTAACTGGAAAATTGAGAACAAAATTGTTCGCGTTCCGTACGTAGGTGTCGATAAAGATAATCTGGCAGAGTTTACCAATAAGTAAATATTCCGTCTTTGGGCGCAATGTCATTGCGCCCTTAATAACGCACTCTGCAAGGCCAACAAGGTATAATTATGGTCAGCACACATACTCAGTCGTCAGGCGAATACTTGTTGGAAATGACCGGCATCAACAAGTCCTTCCCCGGCGTTAAGGCTCTTGATAATGTCAATTTAAAAGTCCGCCCACATTCCATTCATGCCTTAATGGGGGAGAATGGCGCGGGGAAATCAACATTATTGAAATGTCTTTTCGGTATCTATCAAAAAGATTCCGGTAGTATTTTATTTCAGGGTAAAGAAATCGATTTTCATTCTGCTAAAGAAGCGCTTGAAAATGGTATTTCGATGGTACACCAGGAATTAAACCTGGTATTACAACGTTCTGTGATGGATAACATGTGGCTGGGACGCTATCCCACCAAAGGCATGTTTGTTGATCAGGACAAAATGTACCGCGATACCAAAGCGATATTTGATGAGCTGGATATTGATATCGATCCGCGTGCGCGCGTTGGTACATTATCCGTTTCGCAAATGCAGATGATTGAAATTGCGAAAGCGTTCTCCTATGACGCAAAAATCGTCATCATGGATGAGCCAACGTCATCGTTAACCGAGAAAGAAGTTAATCATCTGTTTACCATTATCCGTAAGCTGAAAGAGCGTGGATGCGGTATTGTTTATATTTCTCACAAGATGGAAGAAATCTTCCAGCTATGCGATGAAATTACCGTGCTGCGCGATGGCCAGTGGATTGCGACCCAGCCGCTGGAAGGGCTGGATATGGATAAGATCATCTCCATGATGGTCGGCCGTTCACTGAACCAACGTTTTCCGGATAAAGAAAACAAACCCGGTGAAGTCATTCTGCAAGTGCGTAACCTGACCTCGCTGCGTCAGCCATCGATTCGTGATATCTCGTTTGATTTGCACAAAGGGGAAATTCTCGGGATTGCCGGGCTGGTCGGCGCAAAACGTACTGATATCGTTGAAACGCTTTTTGGTATTCGTGAGAAATCATCGGGTACGATTACGCTACACGGCAAAAAGATTAATAACCACAGCGCAAATGAGGCCATTAATCATGGTTTTGCGCTGGTCACGGAAGAGCGCCGCTCAACCGGTATTTACGCGTATCTGGATATTGGTTTTAACTCGTTAATCTCCAATATCCAAAACTATAAAAATAAAGTTGGTCTGCTGGATAATTCCCGCATGAAGAGTGATACCCAGTGGGTAATTGACTCAATGAGGGTGAAAACGCCGGGCCATCGTACACAAATCGGTTCACTGTCCGGTGGTAATCAGCAAAAGGTGGTTATTGGTCGCTGGTTATTAACGCAGCCAGAAATCCTGATGTTAGATGAACCCACGCGTGGTATCGATGTTGGCGCGAAATTTGAAATTTATCAGCTGATTGCCGAACTCGCGAAAAAGGATAAGGGGATTATTATTATTTCCTCTGAAATGCCGGAGTTGCTAGGTATTACCGATCGTATTCTGGTGATGAGCAATGGTCTCGTTGCCGGAATTGTTGACACTAAAACAACAACGCAAAACGAAATCCTCCGTCTTGCGTCTTTGCACCTTTAAGATTAGGGGCTCCTCATGAGTGCGTTAAATAAGAAAAGTTTTCTTACTTATCTGAAAGAAGGCGGAATTTACGTTGTTCTTTTGGTTTTGCTGGCGATTATTATTTTCCAGGATCCCACTTTCTTAAGCTTACTGAACCTGAGTAATATTCTGACGCAATCCTCGGTGCGTATAATTATCGCATTGGGTGTGGCCGGGCTGATTGTTACCCAAGGGACAGATCTGTCGGCGGGACGTCAGGTTGGTCTGGCGGCAGTCGTGGCGGCAACCTTGCTACAGTCGATGGAGAACGCCAACAAGGTGTTCCCGGAAATGGCTACAATGCCAATCATCGTAGTCGTGCTGATTGTTTGCGTGATTGGCGCCATTATCGGTCTGGTGAACGGTATTATCATTGCTTATCTGAATGTGACGCCGTTTATTACCACCCTGGGTACGATGATCATCGTTTACGGGATCAACTCCCTGTACTACGACTTTGTCGGCGCATCGCCAATTTCTGGCTTTGACAGCGGATTCTCCACCTTCGCGCAGGGCTTTATTGCGCTGGGTAGTTTCCGCCTCTCCTACATCACCTTCTATGCGCTGATTGCGGTGGCGTTTGTCTGGGTGCTGTGGAACAAGACCCGCTTCGGTAAAAACATTTTCGCCATCGGCGGAAACCCTGAAGCCGCGAAAGTGTCCGGGGTCAACGTTGCGCTGAACCTGCTGATCATCTATGCGTTGTCTGGCGTGTTTTATGCCTTTGGTGGTTTGCTCGAAGCCGGGCGTATCGGCTCGGCGACTAACAACCTCGGCTTTATGTATGAGCTGGATGCGATTGCGGCGTGCGTGGTTGGCGGCGTGTCGTTCAGCGGCGGGGTAGGGACCGTGTTTGGCGTGGTGACCGGTGTGATTATCTTCACCGTCATCAACTACGGTCTGACTTACATTGGCGTGAACCCTTACTGGCAGTACATTATCAAGGGCGGCATTATCATCTTCGCGGTCGCGCTGGACTCACTGAAGTACGCGCGTAAAAAGTAATCGTATACCGCAAAAAGCCCGGTGCAGCGTAATCTGTACCGGGCTTTTTTGTCAGCGTTACAACGTTAACGCATGCTCTTTCTCACCGGATTTAAATTTCACCTCACCCAGCTCAATACAGGCTACCGGGCAAACGTGACCACACAGCAGGCATCCCACACATTTTTCTGTGTTGCAGTGCGGTGTGCGGGTTTCCTCATTCCATTCTATCGCCTGATGTCCACCGTCATAACAGGAGATGTAGCAGCGGCCACAGCCAACGCATTTATCAAGATGGATGTACGGGTAGACGATGTAGCTACGGTCAAGATCCTCCGCGGGGATGATATTGGCATTGGCAAGACCAACCATCTCCTCCAGTGAGTCAAACCCTTGATCGGCGAGGTAATGTGACAGCCCGCTGGTCATGTCCTCCACAATCCGGTAGCCATACTGCATGATCCCGGTGGTCACCTGCAGCGTGGCCGCGCCTAACAGTAAAAACTCGGCGGCATCTTCCCAGGTCTCAATTCCCCCGATGCCGCTAATCGGGAAATCGCGCAGTTCAGGGTGCATGCGCAGTTGTTGGATAAATCGCAAAGCAATAGGTTTAACGGCCTTGCCGGAGTAGCCGGAAATACTGGATTTACCGTTGACGACCGGCATCCCGATTTTTCGGTTCAGATCGATATTCGTGATGGATTTAACCGTATTGATGGTCGCGATACCGTCGGCACCTCCGTGTTTTGCTGCCAGAGCCACCTCACACATATCACCAATGTTCGGTGTCATTTTCGCCAGCATCGGCAGGGACGAGCCGCGTTTAACGGCCCGACAATACTTTTCAACCAGCTCAGGGCTTTGCCCTACATCGCTACCCATGGCATGTGAGGTCATTTGCGGGCACGAGAAGTTACACTCGATCATGTCTGCACCCGCGTCTTCAACCAGGCGGGCCAGTTCCTGCCATTGCTGCTCATTTTCCCCCATAATCGACGCAATCAGGACTTTGTCCGGGTAGTCCTGTTTCAGTCGACGAATTGCGGCCAGATTCTCCTCCAGCGGATGCTCGGCAATTTGTTCCATGTTTTTGAAGCCAATAAAGCCGGTATCTTCTTTGGTGAGATGGTCAAAGCGTGGGGAGACTTCATTAGCAATAAAGAACCCGATCGTTTTAAAAACAATGCCACCCCAGCCGCTATCATAGGCTTTGGCGCACATTTCATAGCAGTTGCCCACCGGAGAGGAAGAGAGGCAGAACGGGTTGGGGAATTTGACGCCGCAAAAAGTAATAGAAAGATCTTTCGTTAACATGAGCAAGCTCCCTCTAAATAGTGATGAATGGCCTGAGCGGCTTCTTTTCCCGTTTTCACGGCGTAAACAACGGTTTTATCGCCTTTAACAATATCGCCCGCAGCAAACAGAGCCGGATCGGCGGTTTGATAATTGTGCGTATCGATAAGATTGCGCTGTGGCTTTAACGCGGCGAAATTATCAAGCTGAGCATGTTGGCCGACGGCGAGAATAATCTGTTCGGCTTCAAGCGTGAGTTCTCCTGGCAGGCGTACGTGCTTAAAGGTGACTCTATTTCCGCTAACCGCCACGGGCGTGAAGCCGTCAATTATCGACACCCCTAAAGCCTGTATGCTGCTGAATTCTTTGTCGCTGGCCGGGAAGTCGGCGAGTTCTTCACGCGCGACACAGGTGACTGACGGGCAGCCCAGCAGCTTCAACGTACTGGCGACATCCATCGCCACGTCGCCACCGCCGATGATTAATGCACTTTGTGCGATGGTAATATCGCCGTTGGATTGGCGGGCTCGTTGCAGAAAATCGACGGCGATTTCTACGTGATTCGCCCTCTCAAACAGAGGCAACGTTGAACCGTAAGACATCCCTACGGTAACCAGTACGGCGCGGTATTCTGCTTTGAGTTGCTCAACGGAAAGGGCATTGCCGACTTCACAATTGCACTTGATGGTCACGCCCATTTCAACGATACGGGCAATTTCAAGATCCAAAACTGCTTGCGGCAGACGAAACTCTGGAATGCCATAACGCAACCAGCCACCTGGCTGGGCCTGTTTTTCGAAGATTGTCACATCATAACCAAGATTACTTAGCGTTACGCTGGCCTGTAATCCTGCCGGACCCGCACCGATGATAGCTACTTTGCCGAGCGTTTTTGTTGCCAGCTGATAGATTTTCATTGCGGTCTGCTGTTCAAAATCGGTAATAAAGCGTTGCAAACGTGCAATATCGATAGGTTTATCAATTCCTGAGCGCGTACATCCGCGCTGGCATAATTTTTCGGTTGGGCAAACCCGGGCGCACACCGCACCGAGCGCATTATTTTCGCGGATAGTTTCGGCAGCGCCTTTAAAATTACGAAAATAAATAGAGCGAATAAATTTCCCTGGGTCTGTTTGCGCCGGGCAATCATGACTACAGGGGGCGTCGTGACATAATAAACAGCGAGAAGCCTCTTTTATTGCTAATAATGGGGTAAAAGCAGGCGTGAGCTCATCCAGATAATTTTGTTGTGGCATATTTTCTTCCTTAATGCTTGAGTAAATTAAGGCAAACCGTTAATAACAAAATATAAAAAGTGAAGGCTATTCTTAAGGCTAAGCACTGCAGGAAGAGTATTCTGTGAAAGGATTCACAAATAGAAGATAGTCTGAGGGAAATGCTGGCGGGCAGCATTAATCCCTTACATTGAAATGGTAACTATTATCAAAATATTAGCTATTCTCAAATGCTAATATAAAAGAAAATTCTTTAGCGATAAAAGACTAAGTAAATAACCATCCCGAAGGATAAACATCCGCACCCGGCATAAACCAGCACATAAGACCAAAATTGCAGGGGCTCTTGATTGCGATAAGCGTAAACCGGTTCGCGCGCATTCTTTTTAATTTTATCTACTGCCCCAGAGCGCCAGCCTTTCCATGCTTCGCGAAAACAAAATACGGGAATGAGCAGAAAGGCCAACACGACGAAAAGGGTTTGTACATCCATGCTTATTTTCCTTGTTTCTTTTGTAATTCGAGTAGTTGTTCAGGCGTGACCGCCGGATATCCCTGTGCATCGTCCGGTACCTGATGCATGGTAGGGATGGGCACCAGCGGGCCTAAAAATCGGGGTTCACGTTTGAAAATATAGAGATCGGCCAGTGCGCCAAAGCGGGCGCCAAATTCACGTACCCGCACGGTGAGCATATCTTTTGGTGAGGGCACCGCATAGCACTGGGCCTGGATGCCCATATGCAGCGCAATAAACAAGGCGCGCTCACAGTGGAATCGCTGAGTAATAATGATGAAATCGTTGGTATCGAACACCTTGCGGGTTCGTACAATTGAATCGAGCGTCCGGAACCCGGCGTAATCAAGCACTATGTCAGCGGGATCGACACCTGCGGCAATCAGATCTTTACGCATCGTCATGGGTTCGTTGTAGCTTTGTTGTGCGTTGTCGCCGCTCAGCAGCAGATAGTTTACCTTTCCACTGTTATAGGCGTTCAATGCGCCCTGAATGCGGTAGCGGTAATACTGGTTGATGACGCCGGTGCGATAGTATTTCGCCGTGCCCAAGACCACACCGACCTGGCGGTAGGGTAAATCCTGCAATTCGTCGTAGATGTAGGGAGCGGTCTTCCAGCTCATCCACCTGTCGAGCCCAAGCACAGTCAAAAGCAGCAAGCCTACCAGGACTAACAGGCTGTAAAACACGCGCTTTAACATGCAGAAAACTCGTTATTTGGATGGAATTTCAATCAGGCTACTGTACCGGAAGACGTAGCGCAAGAAACAGCAATCTGATTGGGGGGATTTTCAGCAAAACGGCCCTGTTGGATGGTAGCAACAGCAAATCTGGCCGACAACCTGGAGCGATTGCAGGCCAGATAAGCGTAGCGCCAGGCAATTAACCGAGCAGCACGCGCTCAATATTATTGCAGCCCAGCGCTTTCAGGGTAGCGGAGGTCGCATCCCACTGAATCAACGGCGCATCGGCTTTTTCAGCCAGCACAGCACGCTGGATATCCGGGTAGTCATAACCGTTAAGGTTCAACAGGTTTAACGCGCCTTGCAGCGGCGGCAGGGTCGGGTTGAAGGCGGCATTTTCCGCATAGCTACCGCTAAAAATTCGACCATCTTTACATTCCAGCGCCACGCCGCTTGGGGAGTTGCTGTACGGCATATGACATCTGTTGGCGGCGGTGATAGCCGCTTGGGTCAACGCATCGCCCTGCAGTGCGAAGCCGTGATCCTGATCGTCCATCAGCAGTGTTTTAATCTCCAGATCTTTCGGTCCGAAGGCGTCTGGCAGGTAATCGCGCAGCACGTGTGGCGCACGTCCCGGCAGATGAATACGTAAATCCAGTCCACTGTTCAGTTCGTTCATAAACTGGCGACAGTGGCCGCACGGCGTGTAGTTGACGGTGATGGCGGCGAGCCCTTTTTCACCGCGCAGCCAGGCATGGCTAATGGCGCTTTGCTCGGCATGAACGGTTTGCTGCATGGTCGCCCCCAGGAACTCCATGTTGCCACCGAAGTACCAGGTGCCGCTGATGCCGCGAGAAATTGCCCCAACGTTGAAGTTGGACAGCGGAGTACGCGCGCAGGCCGCAGCCAGCGGCAATAGAGCGAATGCCAGCGCGTCTTCGTCCAGTCCCGATTCGCGTTTCAGCAAAGAGACCTGCTCAGCAGTCAGCATGGCGGGGAAATGCGCATCCGCCAGAACAGGCGCCAGGGCTGATTGCAAGTTATCCGCGAGTTGGGCAAAAGCAGTTTGAAAACGTGGATGCATGGCGATGCCTCATAACAATGTAATGGAATCGTAGTTTACGGGCCTGTTACGGCTTTATATGTGATCCAAATCTCATTGTGTATGCAACTTATGAAACTTAAATTAAAAATGTGCAACGCATCGCAAATAATTAGCCAAAAATTGAAGGTTAACCGACCAGGGCCAGAATAATCGGGAACAGGAATGGGGCGACCAACGAGGTGATAATGCCGCAAATAACCAGCGCCAGAGAGCTAAACGCGCCTTCCTGATAGTCCAGCTCTGCACAGCGTGCGGTACCCAGGGCGTGCGAAGCGGTACCCATGGCCAGTCCACGTGCGGCTTTGGTGCGAATACGCATCGCATTGAGCAAAGTATGACCAAACACAGCCCCGAGGATACCAACAAAAATGACGCACACGGCGCTGATGGCCGGAATACCACCAATGCTGCCTCCCACTGCCATAGCGATAGGCGTGGTTACCGATTTCGGCATGATTGACGCAGCAATTTGCGGCGATGCGCCCATCAACAAGGCGATTGTTGTACCTGTAACCATCGCCACAACGCTCCCCGCAAAGCAGATGGCAATAATTGATTTCCAGCGAGCGCGAATCTGGTGCAGCTGTTCGTATAACGGATAGGCCAGCGCGACCACGGCAGGTTGCAGTAAATCGTTCAGCACCTCACTGCCTTTGAAATAGTGATCGTAGGGAATTCCGGTCAGCATCAGAATGGGAATGATCACCACCATGGCGACCAGTAGCGGGTTCAATAGCGGCATTTTAAATCGTGCAGCCAGCTTACGTGCGCCAAAAAATACCGCCAGCGTAAGGGGTAACGACCACCAGATATACGACATCATTCTTTAGACCCTTTTTGCCCAACGATTTTGCGCTCACCGTGCACAATGTGAGAACTCCAGCTCACCACCAGGAAAACGACCAGCGTACTGATGGTACAGGACACCACCACCGGACCAAATTGCGCACGGAGCAGATCAAAGTACTGCATGATCCCCACGCCAATCGGGACAAACAACAGGGCCATATAGCGAATCAGCACATAGCAGCCGGGGTTAACCCATTTTGCCGGTAGCACCTGCAAAGCCAGTAAGACAAACAGAATCAGCATGCCGATAATGCTGCCCGGAATGGTGATGGGGAGTAGCGATGCAAGAAAAATACCTGCATAGAGGCAGGCATAAATCAGGACGAATGCGCGCAAATATTGCCAGATAATGTTCAGTGCTTTGCTCATAGTTGAAACCCTTGACGAGACTGATTCATCATACAATTAAACTTCAAAACGTGCTACCGATCACATCATGAATTCTAAGCATAGAAGAAATAGATATCTGGAACATCGGGCGATGGCCCTAATTGTTCACGTTAAACCTGTGCCAGGTAATACAGAAAACGATTCAGGGCGGTCGTGGGTGTTTCATTGTTGCGCCAGAACACGCCTACGCTGCCTTTTTGTTCAATCTTCGGCAGATTCAGGATAGCCAGCTGTCCCTGGGCGGCATAACGCTGCGCCAGGCGTAGAGAAAGAATAGAGATCATGTCGCTACTTTGCAGCAGGTTGGTGCTGACGTTTATCGATGCCGACTCAATGATGTTTTCCGGTAGCATGACGCCGTTATCTACCAGCGCGTTGTCAATGCTTATCCGGATGGGCGTTCCCGTCGGCCAGACAATCCAGCGCCAGTTAGCCAGATCATGCCAGGTGAGCAGGGGATATTTTGCCAGCGGATGGTCGGGGCGCGCGACGAAACAGACCGGCTCGGTATACAGCACCTGGTAATTGAGCGGCAACTGAAGCGCCCGGCCACCGACGCGTCCGACCACCACATCCACCGAACCCGCGAGCAGATCGTGCAGCAGCGGGGTCATCACCTTCTCTTCAATATTAAGATGCAGGGTCGGCAGCTCTGTGAGCAAACCCAGTATCGCCTGTGAAACGCAGTCCGTCGCCACCGGCGAGCAGCCAATCTTCAGACTCCCTACCAGGCCTCCCTGCTTAAAACGGGCGATTTCATACTGTGAACGTTCCATATCATTGATCAGGCGTTGGGCATGCTGCAGTAGCAGCTTGCCGCCTTCTGAAGGGCGTAAGCCTTTGCTATGACGTTCAAAGAGTGTGATACCCATCTCATCTTCGAGCTGTGATAACCATTTTGACAACGCTGGCTGGGTGATATTCATCATTCGGGCGACGTGAGTCAAATTCCCCTGTTCGCCCAGCGCAATAAGCGTTTGCAGGTGGTGTAACTTAAGTTTCTGCGCCCAGTTAGCCATTTGCTATAACCTCCAGGTTATGCCTCTGCATGAAAAGCCATTGTACATTTCATCTCCAAACATACAAAGTCGCAACATACCTAAAACAAAACAGACATCTACTCTACCTGCACTGAGGCATTCACTATGACTCAACAACGTGATCTACAAGCACTGATCGATTCCGCCCCCGTCGGTAAGACCCAGTGGCGCGTTATCATTTGCTGTTTTTTGGTCGTCATGCTCGACGGTTTTGATACCGCAGCTATTGGTTTTATCGCGCCTGATATTCGCACCCACTGGCAACTGACGGCCGGAGATCTGGCGCCGTTGTTTGGCGCAGGCCTGCTGGGTCTGACCGCTGGCGCACTGCTCTGCGGTCCGCTATCGGATCGTTTTGGCCGCAAACGGGTGATTGAATTCTGCGTGGCGCTGTTCGGCGCACTGAGCCTGATTTCGGCTTTTTCCCCCGATCTGCAAACGCTGGTTTTTTTGCGCTTCCTTACCGGGTTAGGCCTGGGCGGCGCGATGCCAAATACTATCACTATGACCTCAGAATACCTGCCAGCGCGTCGGCGTGGTGCACTGGTCACCATGATGTTCTGCGGTTTTACCCTGGGCTCGGCGATGGGCGGGATTGTCAGCGCACAGCTAGTGCCGGTTATTGGCTGGCACGGCATCCTGGTGCTGGGAGGCGTGCTACCGCTGATGCTGTTTGTGGCTCTGCTGTTTGCGCTGCCGGAATCCCCGCGCTGGCAGGTTCGTCGTCAGTTGCCGCAAAACGTGATTGCCAGAACCGTCAGCGCCATCACCCGGGAACGTTATGACAATACCCAATTTTATCTCAACGAGGGCGCCGCGATTGCCAAAGGCAGCATTCGCCAGCTGTTCGTCGGGCAACAGTTGCCCATTACCCTGATGTTATGGGTGGTGTTCTTTATGAGCCTGCTGATCATTTATCTGCTCTCCAGCTGGATGCCAACGCTGCTTAACCATCGCGGAATTGACCTGCAGCATGCCTCATGGGTGACCGCTGCCTTTCAGATTGGCGGTACGCTAGGTGCGCTGGTGCTGGGAGTGCTGATGGATAAATACAATCCTTTCCGCGTGCTGGCAGTGAGCTATGCGTTGGGTGCGGTGTGTATTGTCATGATTGGCCTGAGCGAGAACGGCCTGTGGTTGATGGCGCTGGCCATTTTTGGCACCGGCATCGGCATCAGCGGTTCGCAGGTGGGCCTGAATGCCTTAACCGCCACGCTTTATCCGACGCAGAGCCGGGCCACGGGCGTCAGCTGGTCTAATGCGATTGGCCGCTGCGGCGCGATTGTCGGCTCGCTCTCCGGCGGCGTGATGATGGCGATGAATTTCTCATTCGATAACCTGTTTTTCATTATTGCCGTTCCGGCGGCCATCAGCGCGGTGATGCTTATGCTGCTGACGGTTGTTATCCGCCAGTCGGCCTCTGTCCCTGACGCGTTGTCACGCGTAGGCATCGTGAACAAATAAGGAGAATCTCTATGTCAGAACTTAATCAGGATGTTAAGAACAGCCGTCAGCAGTTTTACCAGCATATTTCCGGGCAGAATCTGACCCCGCTGTGGGAGTCGCTGCACCGCCTGGTACCGCCAACGCCGAACGCACATTGTGCTCCTGCGTACTGGAACTATCAGGAGATCCGCCCGCTGCTGCTGGAAAGCGGCGATCTGATTGGCGCGAAAGAGGCGATTCGTCGCGTACTGGTGCTGGAAAACCCCATGCTGCGCGGACAGTCTTCAATCACCCCAACGCTGTACGCCGGATTGCAGTTAATCATGCCGGGCGAGGTTGCCCCGAGTCACCGGCATAATCAGTCTGCGCTGCGCTTTATTGTCGAAGGGAAAGGGGCATTTACTGCGGTGGATGGCGAGCGCACCCAAATGCATGAAGGCGATTTTATTCTGACGCCACAGTGGCGCTGGCACGACCACGGCAACCCAGGCAGTGAACCGGTGGTGTGGCTGGACGGTCTGGATCTGCCACTGGTGAATCTGCTGGGTTGCGGCTTTGCGGAAGATTACCCGGAGGATCAGCAACCAGTCACGCGCAAGGAAGGGGATTACTTACCACGCTACGCGGCCAATATGCTGCCGCTGCGTCATCAGAAGGGTAACTCATCGCCAATTTTCAACTATCGCTACGATCGCAGCCGTGAAGCGCTGCATGACCTGACCCGCATGGGCGACGCCGATGAGTGGGACGGTTACAAGATGCGTTACGTCAACCCGGTAACCGGTGGTTATCCCATGCCTTCAATGGGGACCTTTTTACAACTGTTGCCGAAGGGCTTTTCCTCGCGGATGGCGCGTACCACCGACAGCACTATCTATCACGTGGTGGAAGGAAGCGGGCAGGTCACCATCGGCACCGAGATCTTCAATTTTTCGCCAAAAGATATCTTCGTGGTGCCAACCTGGCACGGCGTGTCATTCCAGGCCCACGAAGATGCCGTCTTATTTAGTTTTTCGGACAGACCGGTTCAGGAAGCGCTGGGGTTGTTCCGTGAAGCACGTTATTAATTTGGGAGAGAGAAAATGACGCAATACGTATTCGAACCACAAGCGCCTGTTACCGTTCCGGTCGTTGGCAGTAATGAACAGTTTCCCGTGCGTCGCGTTTACTGCGTGGGCCGCAACTATGCCGCTCATGCGCGTGAAATGGGTTTTGATCCGGATCGCGAACCGCCGTTCTTCTTCTGTAAACCTGCCGATGCGGTCGTCCCGGTGGCGGCCGGTCAAACCCTCGAGCTGCCATACCCGTCGCAGACCGATAACTATCACTATGAGATAGAGCTGGTGGTGGCTATCGGTAAAAAGGGCAGCGATATACCCCTGGAAAAAGCGCACGAATATATCTGGGGCTATGCCACTGGTCTGGATATGACCCGCCGCGACAGGCAGATGGAGATGCGCCAGATGGGGCGTCCGTGGGAAATCGGCAAAGCATTTGATCTCTCAGCCCCCATCGCGCCACTGCATAAAGCCAGCGAAAGTGCGGATGTTAACAACGCGCCTATCTGGTTGCAGGTCAACGGCGACGATCATCAGCGTAGCGATATTCGCCACCTCATCTGGTCCGTTAATGAAACCATTAGCTATCTGTCCGGCTTTTTCGAACTACAGCCGGGTGATTTGATCTACACAGGCACGCCAGAGGGCGTGGGCGCAGTGGTGAAAGGAGATGTGATCACCGGCAATGTAGACGGTTTAACCCCCATCGCTGTGAAGATTGTCTGAGGTGGATGATGAAGCTGTACAGTTTCTTTAACAGCTCCGCGTCATATCGCGTACGCATTGCGCTGGCGCTGAAGGGGCTTGATTACCAGACGGTGGGTGTCAACATTCGCATCGGTCAGCAGAACGAGCTGGCCTACCGGCGGATGAACCCGGTAGGGCTTGTACCGACGCTGGTCACTGATGAGGGAGAATCACTCGGGCAGTCGCTGGCGATAACCGACTGGCTGGATGGTCACTTTCCGCAGTCGCCGCTGCTGCCAGCCGACTTCCCGACGCGCAGCCGGGTGCTGGAAATTGTTTATGCCATCGCTTGTGATATCCATCCCGTGAATAACATGCGGGTACTGCGCTACCTGAGCGAAGAGCTAAAGGTCAGTGAAGAGGATAAAAAACGCTGGTATGCGCACTGGATCCAGCAAGGGTTAAACGCGGTTGAACAGATGCTGCGCCAGAGTCACTCGGGGACGTTCTGCGTGGGGAATGCGCCGACGCTGGCGGATTGCTGTCTGATCCCGCAGTGGGCGAACGCGTTACGTATGGGCTGCGATCTGAGCGGGTATCCGCGCTGTAAGGCGGTATATGATGCCTGTACCCAGCTTCCGGCGTTTATCGCCGCCGCGCCCGAGAATCAACAAGACAAAATTCCAGCCTGATAAGGAGAACGACAATGGCTAAAGTGACTCGCGCAATTATCGTGGGTGGCGGGATTGGCGGCGCGGCGACCGCGCTATCGCTGGCCCGTCAAGGCATTAAAGTGATGTTGCTGGAGAAAGCGCACGAGATTGGTGAGATTGGTGCGGGTATTCAGCTCGGGCCGAACGCGTTTTCTGCTCTGGACAGCCTTGGCGTGGGTGACGTCGCCCGCAAGCGCGCCGTTTTTACCGATCACATCACCATGATGGATGCGGTAAACGCGAAAGAGGTTGTACATATTGAAACCGGGCAGGCGTTCCGCGATCACTTTGGCGGCCCTTATGCGGTTATCCATCGGGTTGATATTCATGCTTCTGTCTGGGAAGCGGCACTGGTTCATCCCAACGTTGAGTATCGCACTTCAACTAACGTGGTTGATATTCGCCAGACAGAAGATGATGTGACGGTCTTTGATGAGCACGGTAACAGCTGGACAGCGGATATTTTGGTGGGCTGTGACGGTGTGAAGTCGGTTGTGCGTCAGTCTCTGATTGGCGATGCGCCACGCGTGACCGGGCACGTGGTCTATCGCGCGGTGATTGATTGCGATGATATGCCGGAAGATTTGCGCATTAACGCGCCGGTGCTGTGGGCCGGACCGCACTGCCACCTGGTGCACTATCCACTGCGCGGCGGCAAGCAGTATAACCTGGTGGTGACCTTCCACAGTCGTCAGCAGGAGGAGTGGGGGGTAAAGGATGGCAGTAAAGAGGAAGTGCTCTCCTATTTTGCCGGTATTCATGCGCGTCCGCGTCAGATGCTGGATAAGCCGACGTCATGGCGTCGCTGGTCCACCGCTGACCGCGAACCGGTAGAGAAATGGGGGACCGACCGCATTACGCTGGTGGGTGATGCTGCGCATCCGGTGGCACAATATATGGCGCAGGGTGCCTGTATGGCGCTTGAAGATGCTGTCACTCTCGGTAAGGCGTTACAGCAGTGTGACTGCGATGCGGCTGATGCCTTTGCTTTGTATGAGTCGGTGCGTATTCCGCGTACTGCGCGCATCGTCTGGTCGACGCGCGAAATGGGACGTGTGTACCACGCCGCAGGCGTCGAGCGCCAGGTGCGTAATCTGCTGTGGAAAGGCAAATCTCAGGCGGAATTTTATCGTGGTATGGAATGGCTGTACGGCTGGAAAGAAGATAACTGCCTGTTGCCGCGCTGAGCCTCTTTAATCTCCCGAACGGAGGCGCTACCATAGCGCCTCTTTTTTTGCGGGTGACGATATGCGTGTTTTACTGGCGCCGATGGAAGGCGTGCTCGACTCACTGGTGCGCGAGCTGCTGACTGAAGTGAATGATTACGATCTGTGCATCACCGAGTTTGTGCGCGTGGTGGATCAGCTCCTGCCGGCAAAAGTATTCCATCGGCTCTGCCCGGAACTGCATAACAATAGCCGGACGCCATCCGGCACGCGGGTGCGCATACAGTTGCTGGGGCAGTATCCGCAGTGGCTGGCGGAGAACGCGGCGCGCGCGGTAGAACTGGGCTCGTTTGGTGTCGATCTGAACTGTGGCTGCCCGTCGAAGCTGGTCAACGGCAGCGGCGGTGGCGCAACGTTATTAAAAGATCCTGAACTCATCTACCGGGGCGCAAAAGCCATGCGCGAGGCGGTGCCTGCGCATCTGCCCGTGACGGTGAAAGTGCGTCTGGGCTGGGACAACAGCGACAGGCAGTTTGAAATTGCTGATGCCGTTCAGCAGGCTGGCGCCAGCGAGCTGGCGGTGCATGGCCGAACCAAGGAACAGGGCTATAAGGCCGAGCATATCAACTGGCAGGCGATCGGTGAGATCCGCCAGCGGCTTACCATTCCGGTTATCGCAAATGGCGAAATCTGGGACTGGCAAAGCGCCCAGGATTGTATGGCTATCAGCGGATGCGATGCGGTGATGATTGGCCGTGGGGCATTAAATATTCCGAACCTGAGTCGTGTGGTGAAGTACAACGAGCCACGTATGCCGTGGCCTGATGTCGTGATGCTATTGCAAAAATATACCCGTCTTGAAAAGCAGGGTGATACCGGGCTGTATCACGTGGCGCGGATTAAACAATGGTTAGGGTATTTGCGTAAAGAATACTCAGAAGCAACCGCGCTGTTTCAGGAAATCCGCGCATTAAACAATTCACCGGATATCGCGCGCGCGATTCAGGCCATTGATATCGCTAAATTGCATTAACACATTAATCGGCCACCGGAGTGGCCTTTTTTTCAAAAAATCATCTTAAACACGCCAGTTACCACCAATAACCCAATCAGAAAAATAACTAAAATAATCCACAGTAAGATTTTCATCAGCGTTCCTTTTTTGGTGAGTTCAGGTTAAGTATAGGAAAGCCTCTGAAAATCTTCCTGTAATGACCTTACTCCGGTTTACGTGCGCTGAGCAGAAACACCATTGGCCGCTCTTTTTCTTCATCCAGCGCCGGGTTTTCAGCAATCTGTTCAGCGGACGGTCCCCATTCATCGACACAAACGATTTCGAATCCGGCGGCTATCAGCGCATTAATCCAGGTCGCCAGCTTACGGTGCTGTTTTTTGACACCCTCCGCGAACCAGTTACTGATGCGTGTGCCTTCCTGCTGATAATGATTGACCGGCCAGGACTGTTGCCCGGTTTTATCTTTTATCCAACCCTGGTTAAGCGGTGCAGTATAAATGGGATGCTCGGCAGAGAATACCAACATGCCTCCCGGTGTTAACGACTGGTAAATCGTTACGAATAATCGCGCGATATCGCGCAAATAGTGCAGGGCAAGTGAGCTATAAACCAGGTCAAAGGAATTTGGCGACAGGGAAAGCGTTTCGAGATCTTCACGGCGATAAACGATGCCATTACCCTGCGTCATGCTGTGCGCCTGGGTTAACATCTTTTGTGAAATATCCAGTCCCACTACGCTGGCCGCCTGGTTATCGCGCGCGTAGCGGCAAAACCAGCCATATCCGCAACCCAAATCGAGGATATTTTTTCCCTGCAGAGCGGGGAGCATCGCTTGTATTGTCGGCCATTCTGGCGCACCGTCGAGCCCTTTTACTGAACGGTCCAGCGTGGCATATCCGGCAAAGAACTCGGGATCGTCATAGATATTCTGTGACATAATGTCTCCATCCATAAATTAATAAAATTAATTAATCTAAATTATTTGTTGGGTGTATATTTTTCCGATTATATATTTTTATTGCCAAAGGTGTATTGCCACGCGTAACTAAAAAAGGAAACGCGACAAGTCGTAATCTCAGCACATCTTTTCTTACCTGTGTCTCTCCATGAATCGTAATTCTGCTTTTGTCACGACGGCATTGTTGCCGCTTTTTATTTTGATGTCAGGTTGCGCGCCGATGCATGATGACCGCCAGTCTCTGTCACAGCAGACCCCCGCTGCGAATGTCGATACCACATTGCCTGCGGCGTTAAAAAATGGCTGGCCGGACAGCCAATGGTGGAAGGCATACCATGACCCCCAGCTTAATGCGCTGATTGACAGCACGTTACGAAACTCCCCTGATATGCAGGTCGCGGAACAGCGCATTCAACTGGCGGAGGCGCAGGCTAAGGCTGTGGAGGCGCAGGATGGCCCGGAGATCGATTTCTCAGCAGATGTGGAGCGTCAGAGAATGTCAGCCGAAGGGCTGATGGGTCCGTTTGCCATTACCGATCCGGCCGCCGGGACGACCGGGCCGTGGTACACCAACGGCACCTTTGGTTTAACTGCTGGCTGGAATCTGGATCTGTGGGGTAAAAATCGGGCCGAAGTGACGGCACGTATTGGGGCCGTTAAGGCGCGTGAAGCCGAGCGCGAGCAAACGCGACAGGTTCTGGCGAGTGGTGTGGCTCGTCTTTACTGGGAATGGCAAACGCAGGCCGGGCTGAAAACCGTGTTGACGCAAATCGAAACCGAGCAGCAGAACGTCATTAACGTTGATCGTCAACTGTATCAAAATGGTCTTACTTCTTCGGTGGAAGGCGTTGAAACCGATATCGATTCCAGCAAAACAGAGCAGCAGCTGAACGATGTCAGCGGTAAAATGAAGGTAATTGAAGCGCGGTTGAGCGCGCTGACCAACTCGCAGTCCACAGCCCTGAAACTCCATTCGACCCCGCTGCCCGCGGTGGAAAGCCAGCTCCCGTCCCAGCTAGGTTATTCGCTGCTGGCCCGCCGACCGGATTTGCAGGCGGCGCACTGGTACATTGAGTCATCGCTGAGCAGCATTGATGCGGCGAAAGCGGCGTTTTATCCCGATGTAAATCTGATGGCATTTTTACAACAGGATGCGTTACATCTGAGCGACTTGTTTCGCCATTCCGCGCAGCAAATGGGCGTAACGGCCGGGCTGACGCTGCCTATCTTTGATAGCGGCAGGCTGAACGCGAATCTCGACATTACTCAAGCGCAAAGCAACCTGACGGTGGCGAATTACAACAAAGCCGTGGTGGATGCGGTGAATGACGTGGCGCGTGCAGCATCGCAGGTAGAAACACTGGCGCAGAAGAATCAGCATCAGCAGCAGATTGAGCATGATGCACTGCGCGTAGTGGGTCTGGCGCAGGCGCGCTTCAATGCCGGAATTATTGCGGGCTCCCGGGTCAGTGAGGCAAAGATCCCGGCATTACGTGAACAGTGCAACGCTCTGCTTTTACAAGGGCAATGGCTGGATGCCTCAATCCAGTTGAACCGTGCGCTGGGGGGCGGCTACCACGCTTCGTAACGCACCCGCCCGGTAGACATCGTGCTACCGGGCTGTACTTTTGCTGCTGCGTTTTTTTAACCACCACCGAACGCCAGGCACCAGCACAATCACCAGAGCCAGCCATATCCAGTGCTTAATATGCTGGTCGAGATTGTGTAGCCACGGCGCAATGACTTCTCCCCCCACGTAACCCAGAGTGGTAAATATCAGCGCCCACGCCAGCGCCCCCAGAATATTCAACGGCAGGAAAATTTTAGGCGGCAAATGGCTTGCGCCAATCAGCAACGGGCCGATCACGCGAAAACCATACATAAAACGGGTGCCAATTACGAACAGATAAGGACGGCGCTGGATCATTTTCTGCGCCCGGCGGATTTTGTCGCGATGTTTTGAGAAACGACGCAAAATTTTTCCACCGTAACGACGCCCAAGCAGATACAGCAATTGATCGCCAATCATCCCGCCCAGGGCCACAGAGATAACCACCAGAGGAAATTTAAGTAATCCCTGATGTGCCGCCACGCCGCCCAGCAGGGTAATGGTTTCACCTTCGGCCAAACTGCCAATGACCAATGCGGCGTAACCGTAATGTGCAATAAGACTGTTTATATCCATATGTCTGGATGACCTCCCCACGTTAAGCATACACCCTGTGAATCATCGTGGGGTTTAAAAGCGCTGAATTAGCGGTTCGTCATTTTTGTTGTTGTACAAAAATTAATCCAAAGCTGAATTATACTTGAACTGTTGAGGTCCGGAGCTGACAAGAAGGGGGCGGTATGAACCATGTCTGGGGGCTGTTTTCCCATCCCGATCGTGAAATGCATGTGATCAACAGCGAAAACGAAAGCGTTTCGCATCACTATACCCACCATGTACTGCTGATGGCGGCAATCCCGGTTGTTTGTGCGTTCATCGGTACCACACAAATCGGCTGGGATTTTGGCGATGGCAATATCCTGAAATTATCCCTGTTGACTGGATTTGCAATGGCGATTCTGTTTTACGGGGTGATGCTGGCGGGCGTTGCCGTCATGGGCCGGGTTATCTGGTGGATGGCGCGTAACTACCCGCAGCGTCCGTCGCTGGCGCATTGTATGGTCTTTGCCGGATATGTCGCGACGCCGCTGTTTTTAAGCGGGCTGGTCGCACTTTATCCGCTGGTCTGGCTGTGCGCATTAGTCGGGACTCTCGCGCTGTTTTACACCGGTTATTTACTTTATCTCGGTATTCCGACGTTCCTGAATATCACTCGTGAGGAAGGGTTGAGTTTTTCCAGTTCGACGCTGGCAATCGGTGTGCTGGTACTGGAGGTTCTGCTGGCTATTACGGTAATTCTGTGGGGTTACGGCTATCGGTTATTCTGACGGATAAACCTGTCTACGCTGCGTTGTTGACGTAAAAGTCAGCAACGCAGCATTTCGAGACGATTCTCCTGTGGCAGCAAACCTGCCGGATCGCTATGATGCCTGAGCTAGCTTGAGATAATACTTAATCTCTGGCGGTGTGCGTTGTGACGTGCGTGAACCATTATCAGAAATCTCATCATGCTGAAATTCCGAGTTTCATTATTAAGCCTTGCCCTGGTGCTGGCCGTTCCTTTTGCACCCCAAGCCGTGGCGAAAACGGCAACTACCGCAGCGGCTTCTCAACCTGAGATAGCGTCCGGTAGCGCGATGATCGTTGATCTGAATACCAACAAAGTTATCTATTCGAACCACCCGGACCTTGTGCGTCCGATTGCGTCGATTACCAAATTAATGACGGCGATGGTGGTGCTTGATGCACGACTGCCGCTGAATGAAAAGCTGAAAGTCGATATTAGCCAGACGCCGGAGATGAAAGGCATTTACTCTCGCGTACGACTGAACAGTGAAATCAGCCGTAAAGACATGTTACTACTGGCGCTGATGTCATCAGAAAACCGCGCGGCGGCGAGCCTGGCGCATCATTACCCGGGCGGATACAACGCGTTTATCAAAGCCATGAATGCCAAAGCGAAAGCGCTCGGCATGACTCAGACACGCTTTGTGGAACCCACTGGCTTGTCGATTCATAACGTCTCGACCGCCCGTGACTTAACCAAGCTGCTGATCGCCAGCAAACAGTATCCGCTGATCGGCCAGCTAAGTACCACGCGTGAAGATATGGCGACGTTTGCCAACCCTGCGTATACGCTGCCGTTTCGTAACACCAACCATCTGGTATACCGCGATAACTGGGATATTCAGTTAACGAAAACCGGGTTTACCAATGCGGCAGGTCACTGTCTGGTGATGCGCACGGTGATTAACAACAAGCCGGTAGCGCTGGTGGTGATGGATGCCTTTGGCAAATATACTCACTTTGCCGATGCCAGCCGTTTACGTACCTGGATTGAAACGGGCAAGGTGATGCCGGTTCCGGCGGCGGCGCTGAGCTATAAAAAGCAAAAAGCTGCACAGATGGCGGCGGCAGGTTCGGCGAAGGGCGAGCAAACCGCGCAGAACGATTAAATAAGATATCTTTTCCGGCCTACGCATAGCGAATATAGCAGTAGGCCGGGCAAGCGAAGCGCCCCGGCAACATGCCCGGTAGCGCTTATCTTTTTCATATTTACGATTCTTTCCAGAACTTCTGCTTACTCGTTTTCCCAATACCCGGATTCATACTGTTGGTGGGGTCATTCTCACGGTAAAAACGGGTCAAGGTTTCCGGTGCCTGATACAGATGCCCGACGTTATGCTCTGCCGGATACTGCGCCCCACGCTCGCGCAGGAGTTCCAGCATCTGCTCTTTTAGCGCATGCGCATCCACGCCTTTTTTCACGATGTAATCCTGATGGAAAACGTAACACATAAAGTGACCGTAATAGAGTTTGTGCACCAGTTGACTGTCGATCTCTGGAGGCAGATGCTCGTACCATTCGGTGTCGTTACGACGCAGCGCGATATCCAGCGCCAGAATATCTTCCACCTCATCCGCATGTACGGCCTGATAACGAATAGCCGCGCCAGCCGCCGCAAATCGGTGCAAAAACGCCTTGCTGCCTTCTTCCGCCGTACAGGCAAAGAAGTCGCCTTCAGCGGTTTTGAAATACTCGCTTAGCCAGTTTTGGGCTTCAGCCACGCCGCCACCGGCCATTTTTAACAGCAGGTGATGCTCGTACTTATCGCGCCAGCTTTTCATGCGCGCCGGTAAGTGACTGGGGAATAAATGACCAAATTTCTGCATTGCCCGGTCGGTGAAGTGAGGACGGAAAATTTTCACTTTTTCCAGCATCGCATCGGTGCGGCCTTTCAGGGTGAAGAAGAACGGCATTTTGTCGGTGCCGAGCTTGTCGATCATCAGAAACGTATCTTTGCCGTATTGCTCAGCGATGTCGTAAATATCGCGGTGCATATATTCACCGGCGACCGGCAGATGCTCGAATTTTGCCAGAATATGACGGCGGATCTCCGTTAGCACCTCTGGCTGGTTGGTGCCGATGTAAAAGACCTGCTGGTTTTTTTCGGCTTCGAAGGTGTCCAGACGCACGGCAAAGACCGCGAGCTTGCCTGCACAACCGGACGATTCAAACAAGCGATCCGGGTCGGCGTTATAGCGTGCGGGCGTGTCCGCGTCGATATCTCTGACGCGGGTAACGTAGTCATGATCGTGCGCGTGACGCCCGTCGTGGCGAACATCGTCATCTCTAATACGCTCGTCATCCAGTTTGCTCAGGATCTGCTCCGGGGTCTGGCCCAGCTCGATACCCAGATGGTTAACCAGCTGTAATTTTCCCTGTTCATCAATACGCGCAAACAGCGACATCTCCGTGTATGCCGGGCCGCGCTGTACCAGCGAGCCGCCGGAGTTGTTGCAAATGCCACCGATAACCGAAGCGCCGATACAGGAAGATCCGATTACCGAATGCGGCTCACGGCCAAACGGTTTGAGCGCTTTTTCCAGCGAATAGAGCGTGGTTCCTGGATAGGCCAGCACCTGTTCACCTTTGCCGATGACGTGCAGCTTATCAAGACGCAGGGTGCTGATAATGACAATCTCGCGGTCGTAATCATTACCGCTCGGCGTAGACCCTTCGGTCAAGCCGGTGTTAGCGGCCTGCATCAGGATAATTTTATCCGCGGCGACGCAGGCGCTCAAAACGCGCCACAGTTCTAAAAGCGACCCGGGGAACACGACGGCAAGCGCATCGCCCTGGCCGGAGCGGAATCCCTTGCGATAGCGGGCGGTTTTAGCAGGTTCTGTCAGCAGGTGTGAATGACCCACCAGACGGGTCAGTTCATTCAGGAAAGCTTTATTATCTGTTGTAATGGAAGACATTCTCCACTCCTTGTGGTGGGACTCAATATCAGGAACAAGCATAGCGCTTTGTATGACAATACGCTTTCTCATTCATATTGTCTCTGGTTCGTCTTTTACTGATTCGCGCTGGTTTCGAAAATTAGGAGAATAACCTTAGCTTTCTTTATCGCTCCCGTTTAGTCTTACGGCAAACTGCGGTTTTTGTTATATTTTCGCTGCCTCGTCGGGAAAAAATAAAGAGAGAATCAACATGAAATGGCTATGTTCTGTAGGTGTCGCGGTGAGTCTGGCATTGCAACCAGCGTTGGCGGACACTCTGTTTGGTAACCATCCACTGACGCCAGAGGCGCGGGATGCCTTCGTTACCGATTTACTCAAGCAGATGACCGTGGATGAGAAGATTGGGCAACTGCGTTTGATAAGCGTCGGGCCTGATAACCCGAAAGAAGCCATCCGCGAGATGATCAAAGACGGGCAGGTTGGGGCAATTTTTAACACCGTCACGCGCCAGGATATCC
The DNA here is from genome assembly GCF_002075345.1 of Citrobacter braakii. Lineage (GTDB taxonomy): Bacteria > Pseudomonadota > Gammaproteobacteria > Enterobacterales > Enterobacteriaceae > Citrobacter > Citrobacter braakii. The sequence goes on along the minus strand of NZ_NAEW01000002.1, from coordinate 332,473 downwards.
GCAAAATGCAGGATCAGGTGATGGATCTCAGCCGCCTGAAAATCCCTCTCTTTTTTGCCTACGACGTATTGCACGGTCAGCGTACCGTATTCCCGATAAGTCTCGGTCTGGCATCCTCCTTTAATCTCGATGCGGTCAGAACCGTTGGTCGAGTGTCTGCGTATGAAGCCGCCGATGATGGTCTGAATATGACCTGGGCACCGATGGTCGATGTCTCGCGCGATGCGCGCTGGGGCCGCGCCTCGGAAGGGTTTGGCGAAGATACGTATTTGACCGCCACGATGGGCAAAACCATGGTGGAAGCGATGCAGGGTAAAAGCCCGGCCGATCGCTATTCGGTGATGACCAGCGTCAAGCACTATGCCGCCTATGGCGCGGTTGAAGGCGGCAAGGAATACAACACTGTCGATATGAGCCCGCAGCGTTTGTTCAACGACTATATGCCACCGTACAAAGCCGGACTGGACGCCGGTAGCGGTGCGGTGATGGTGGGGCTTAATTCGCTGAACGGCACGCCGGCGACTTCGGATGCATGGCTGTTAAAAGACGTGCTGCGCGATGAGTGGGGCTTTAAGGGCATTACTGTTTCCGATCACGGCGCGATTAAGGAACTGATTAAGCACGGTACCGCCGCCGATCCTGAAGATGCGGTGCGTGTGGCGATCAAGTCCGGCATCAACATGAGCATGAGCGATGAGTATTACAGCAAATACCTGCCGGGGTTGATTAAGTCAGGTAAGGTGACGATGGCGGAGCTGGACGACGCTGCGCGTCATGTGCTGAACGTGAAATATGATATGGGGCTGTTTAACGATCCGTACAGCCATCTGGGGGCCAAAGAATCTGACCCGCAGGACACCAACGCGGAAAGCCGTTTGCACCGCAAAGAGGCGCGTGAAGTGGCACGTGAAAGCCTGGTGCTGCTGAAAAACCGTCTGGAAACATTGCCGCTGAAAAAATCCGCTACCGTAGCGGTTGTCGGCCCGCTGGCCGACAGCAAGCGTGATGTGATGGGCAGTTGGTCTGCTGCCGGGGTTGCCGATCAGTCAGTAACGGTGCTGACGGGGATTAAAAATGCCATCGGCGAGCAGGGCAAAGTGGTATACGCCAAAGGGGCGAACATCACCAACGACAAAGGCATTGTCGACTTCCTCAACCAGTATGAAGAGGCGGTGAAGGTTGACCCGCGTTCGCCGCAGGCGATGATTGATGAAGCCGTTAACGCCGCGAAGCAGTCTGACGTGGTCGTCGCGGTAGTTGGTGAAGCGCAGGGAATGGCGCATGAAGCCTCCAGCCGCACCGATATCACCATTCCGCAGAGTCAGCGTGACCTGATTACCGCGCTGAAAGCCACGGGTAAACCGCTGGTTCTGGTACTGATGAACGGTCGTCCGCTGGCTCTGGTTAAGGAAGATCAACAGGCCGATGCGATCCTCGAAACCTGGTTTGCCGGGACGGAAGGCGGTAACGCCATCGCCGACGTGCTGTTTGGCGATTACAACCCGTCAGGCAAGTTGCCGATGTCTTTCCCGCGCTCTGTCGGACAGATCCCGGTCTATTACAGCCATCTTAATACCGGTCGCCCGTATAATGCCGATAAGCCGAATAAGTACACGTCGCGCTACTTTGACGAAGCGAACGGTCCGTTGTATCCCTTTGGCTATGGCCTGAGCTACACCACATTCACGGTTTCTGATGTGAAACTCTCTTCTCCGACGATGAAGCGTGACGGGACCGTGACGGCCAGCGTGCAGGTGACCAACACCGGCAAACGCGAAGGTGCGACGGTGATTCAGATGTATTTGCAGGATGTTACCGCTTCAATGAGTCGTCCGGTAAAACAGCTGAAAGGTTTTGAGAAGGTGAATCTTAAGCCGGGTGAAACCCAAACCGTTAGCTTCCCAATTGATGTTGAAGCGCTGAAATTCTGGAACCAGCGTATGCAATACGATGCCGAACCGGGCAAGTTCAACGTCTTTATCGGCGTGGATTCTGCCAGAGTGAAGCAGGGCGAATTTGAACTGCTGTAATTGATATCATGCCTGATAGCGTGACGCTTATCAGGCCTGCGAAATCGTACCATCCGGTAAACTCACTTTGGGTTTGCCGGATTTTTTTTATTGCATTATCGCCTTACCGCGAGTAACTCTCAGTGTTACTACCCTATTGCCAGGTTAAGGCTTGATTTTTCGACTATGCTTTTTCCTCAAGTCTCTGAAAAGGGCCGTAAAAGAATGAGGAGTGCAGCATGATAATTTCAAAAGTTTGGGTGGGTTCGCTGGCGTTGTTAGCCGCGATCAGCTTGCCCTTGCAGGCCGCGTCACCCGTCACGGTCGGTTCAAAAATAGATACCGAAGGGGCGCTGCTCGGCAACATTATTTTGCAGGTGCTCGAAAGTCACGGCGTGAAAACCGTTAATAAAGTACAGCTGGGTACCACTCCGGTGGTGCGTGGGGCAATCACCTCTGGTGAAGTGGATATTTATCCGGAATATACCGGCAATGGCGCATTCTTTTTTAAAGATGAGAATGATCCTGCATGGAAAAATGCGCAGGCCGGTTATGACAAAGTGAAAAAGCTGGACGCAGAGCAAAATAAGCTGATCTGGCTAACGCCTGCGCCCGCCAACAACACCTGGACCATTGCGGTTCGCCAGGATGTCGCGCAAAAGAATAAGCTTGAGTCCCTTGCCGATTTAGGCCGTTACCTGAAAGACGGGGGGACGTTCAAACTTGCCGCCTCTGCGGAATTTATCGAACGGGCTGACGCGCTGCCTGCCTTTGAAAAAACCTATGGTTTCAAACTGAATCAGAATCAGCTGTTGTCGCTGGCGGGGGGGGATACCGCGGTGACGATTAAAGCGGCGGCGCAGCAGACCTCAGGGGTCAATGCAGCGATGGCCTACGGTACCGATGGTCCGGTTGCGGCGCTCGGTCTGCAAACATTAAGCGATCCGCAAGGCGTACAGCCCATTTATGCGCCAGCGCCCGTTGTGCGTGAATCGGTGCTGCAGGACTACCCGCAAATGGCAGAATGGCTACAACCGGTATTTGCCAGCCTGGATGAAAAAACGCTGCAACGGCTGAATGCCAGTATCGCCGTGGAGGGGCTGGATGCGAAAAAAGTCGCAGCAGACTACCTGAAGCAAAAAGGATGGGTGAAGTAACGGAGTTTGCAGCAGGTGGGTGTTTTGTCGAATATTTCAGTAAATCGGGTGCTGTTGCTGCTGGTGTTTCTTACCATCGCGGCGGCAGCGCTTCCTTTCATTAGCTATGCTCCCAATCGCCTGGTTTCCGGTGAAGGGCGTCAACTCTGGGATATCCAACCCGACATGGCGTGGGGATTAGCGGCGGCCTGTGTGCTGCTGTTTCTTCTGTGCTTTGTACCGGGAAAATCCGGCAATATATTGACGCTTATCGTTAGCCAACTGTTGGTGATTGCGGCGCTGGTCATCGCCGGCACAACGGCAACGTATCTGGCTCAGACGGGTAGCCCGCTGGCCAGAACCAGCCTGGGCAGCGGGTTCTGGTTAGGGCTGGGATTGATGCTGCTGGCAGCCAGTGACGCCATTCGTCGCATCACCGAACGGGCGTCGTGGCGTTGGTTATTGCACGCACAAATATTCATTTTGCCGCTGGTGTTACTGCTCTCCGGTACGTTTAACGATCTTTCTCTGCTTAAAGAATATGCCAATCGCCAGGATGTCTTTAACGACGCGCTGGCGCAGCATCTGACGATTCTGTTCGCTACCGTGGTGCCCGCGCTGCTCATTGGCGTGCCGCTGGGTGTCTGGTGTACTTTTTCTGTCTCCCGTCAGGGGCCAGTATTCGCGGTACTGAACATCATCCAGACTATTCCCTCCGTCGCGCTGTTTGGCCTGTTAATTGCGCCGCTTGCTGGACTGGTGAAGCACTTTCCCTTGCTGGGTTCGCTTGGCGTAGCGGGAACCGGTCTGACGCCTGCGCTTATTGCGTTGGTGCTGTATGCGCTCTTACCGCTGGTTCGCGGCGTAGTGGCTGGGTTGAATCAGGTTCCACGCGATGTACTTGAAAGCTCCCAGGCGATGGGGATGAGCGCGCGTCAGCGGTTTATCTCGGTGCAGTTTCCACTGGCGCTGCCGGTCTTCTTGCGCAGTTTGCGAGTGGTGATGGTCCAGACGGTGGGGATGGCGGTGATAGCCGCGCTGATTGGTGCAGGGGGATTTGGCGCGCTGGTCTTTCAGGGATTGCTCAGTAGCGCCGTTGATTTAGTGCTGTTGGGCGTGATCCCGGTCGTTGTGCTGGCTGTGTTGATTGATGCGCTGTTTGATTTAGGGATCGCGCTGCTAAAGGTATCGAATAATGATTGAATTTCGCCATGTCAGTAAAACCTATGGCCAGCAAAAAGCCGTCGACGACCTGAACCTGCAGTTAGGAGAGGGCAGCTTTTCGGTATTAATTGGCACGTCAGGTTCGGGCAAGTCTACCACGCTAAAGATGATCAACCGGCTGGTTGAACATGACAGCGGGCAGATCCGTTTCGCCGGGGAGGAGATCCGCAGCCTGCCGGTGCTGGAGTTACGACGGCGCATGGGGTACGCGATTCAGTCTATTGGTTTGTTTCCCCACTGGACCGTCGCGCAGAATATTGCCACCGTACCGCAGCTGCAAAAGTGGTCACGTTCACGTATTGATGACCGAACAGATGAACTAATGGCGCTGCTGGGCCTCGAGGCGAGTTTGCGTCACCGTTATCCGCATCAGCTTTCCGGTGGACAACAGCAGCGGGTTGGGGTTGCGCGTGCGTTGGCGGCAGATCCGCAGGTGCTACTGATGGATGAGCCTTTTGGCGCGCTGGACCCGGTCACCCGCGGCGCGCTGCAGCAGGAGATGACGCGTATCCACCGTTTGTTGGGACGTACCATTGTGCTGGTGACGCATGATATCGACGAGGCGCTGAGACTGGCGGAGCATCTGATTTTGATGGATGCGGGAAAAGTTGTGAAGCAAGGCACGCCGCTGTCGATGCTCACTGCGCCAGCGAATGATTTCGTGCAAACTTTTTTTGGCCGCAGTGAACTGGGCGTAAGGCTGTTGTCACTGCGTACGGTAGGGGATTTTATCCGTCGCGGCGAACACTCAGACGGCGAGCCGCTGGTGGATGAGATGACGCTACGTGATGCATTGTCGGTGTTCGTGGCGCGTGGCTGCGATGTCTTGCCGGTCGTGACGCCGCAGGGGTTACCCTGCGGGACGCTTCATTTTCGCGATTTGCTTTCGGAGACGCCGACCCGTGAAACGTCTTGCTGATCCATTGCTATGGCTTGTTGTGCTGTTTCTGATCCTGTTGGTGGGATTGCCTCACAGTCAGGCCCTGTTTAGTTCGCTATTTCCGGCGCTGCCGCGTCCCGTGTATCAGCAGGAAAGTTTTACGGCGCTGGCGTTGAGTCATTTTGCGTTGGTGGGGATTTCAAGCCTTATTGCCGTCATCATTGGCACCGGCGCGGGAATAGCGGTAACCCGGCCCTGGGGCGCGGAATTCAGGCCGATGGTGGAAACGATTGCCGCCGTGGGGCAGACATTTCCTCCGGTCGCCGTGCTGGCGATCGCCGTACCGGTGATGGGGTTTGGGCTTGAACCCGCGATTATCGCGCTGATTTTGTATGGCGTGTTACCAATCTTGCAGGCAACTCTGGCAGGACTCGGCGGAATTTCTCCCAGCGTGATGGATATCGCCAGCGGAATGGGCATGAGTCAGGGCCAGCGGCTGCGTAAAGTGGAGTTGCCGCTGGCGGCACCGGTTATTCTGGCGGGAATTCGCACGTCGGTGATTATTAATATCGGCACCGCTACGATAGCCTCAACCGTCGGGGCGAACACGCTGGGCACGCCGATTATCATCGGCCTGAGCGGGTTCAATATCGCCTATGTGATTCAGGGGGCGCTGCTGGTCGCGCTGGCTGCGGTGATAGTTGACCGCGGGTTTGAGCGATTAGCGAGCCACCTTACCCGGCACGTAAAATGAATGTGTAGCCTGCCAGCATGACGCCGCCGATACCGCCGATGGCCATCAGCAGGAAGAGGGTAATGACACCGATTTTAGCTGCGCTCATTATGCACTCCTTATGTGAATCTAAGGATTGTACACGTTTGTTAACAGAATATTAAGAGCCGATCCTGGTTGGCTTTAAATACCGAGCGGATAAATATCGTGACCTAACGCGCGCCATTCATTCAGTTGTTGTTGCTGAGAAGGCGTTTGGCTTTCGCCGCACCAGACCAGTAAGGTTCGCCCTTCAAACAGCTCTGGTCGCAATTGGTTTAGCGAGTGAGCGAGGACGTCAACGCGCCATCCCTGCTGGCTGGCAACCCAACCCTCCAGCCATAAGCGGGTGGTATCATGAATGTTCCAGCCGACAACCAGGGCATCTTTCCCCTGTTTCTTGCGCGCCGAGGCCAGACAAATCGCGATGTAGTTGATGAGGACACCGTCGAGGATCCCCAGTAACGCCTGCAGGATCGGCTGCTGACATTGCAGGCGGCGGCGTAACGGAATGAACAAATGGGTGTTGAGCGTTTGTGCGGGATAATCCTGACCGCGCTCTTTGATCCACATCCTGAGGCTATGCAGATTATTACTTTGCAAATAGCTCAACAGCGTCTCTTGCTGTTCGCGCCAGCCGTTATGCACATCAATGTTCTCATTGCTGAGCAACATTTTTACCTTACTGACCTGAACGCCGTTATTTATCCAGCGTTTTATCTCACGGATCCGGTCGATATCCGCGTCGTTAAACAGGCGATGCCCGCCGTCTGTTCGCTGCGGTTTCAGTAATCCGTAACGCCTCTGCCACGCGCGTAAAGTGACAGGGTTGATATCACAAAGCAAAGCCACTTCACCTATTGTGTAAAGCGCCATCGTCGTCTCACTTATGCTCGCGAGGTCCCAGTTTTACTTTAGACGCTCTTTTGCGAACCAGGTAGTTTTGTCTGTTTTTTGATCAACAAATGGGTGAATTTGTAGTCATGCTCGCGCTTTCGAGTGATCGTTCTCACAAATTCCTTTTTTTTTGCAACACTTCAAAGAAAGTTACGCGCAGCCCATGTATGTTACGCGCTTTTAAGTGATGTGTGGTTGGCAGGTATGTACGAGTTTAATCTGGTGTTGCTGCTGCTTCAGCAGATGTGTGTGTTTCTCGTTATCGCGTGGCTCATGAGCAAAACGCGTTTGTTTATCCCGCTGATGCAGGTCACGATCCGGCTCCCGCACAAGCTGCTTTGCTACGTTACCTTTTCCATTTTCTGCATTTTGGGCACCTATTTCGGGCTGCACATTGATGATTCTATTGCTAATACCCGTGCTATCGGCGCGGTGATGGGTGGGCTGCTTGGCGGCCCGGTGGTCGGCGGTTTGGTCGGTCTAACCGGTGGCTTACATCGCTATTCAATGGGCGGAATGACGGCGCTCAGTTGCATGATTTCGACCATTGTGGAAGGTTTGCTCGGCGGGCTGGTGCACAGCGTGCTCACCCGTCGTGGCCGTACCGATAAAGTCTTTAGCCCACTGACCGCGGGTGCCATTACTTTTGTCGCCGAACTGGTGCAGATGCTGATCATCTTGTTAATCGCCCGGCCGTTTGACGATGCGTTTCGGCTGGTCAGTAATATCGCCGCGCCGATGATGGTGACGAATACCGTGGGCGCAGCCTTATTTATGCGTATTTTGCTCGATAAACGGGCGATGTTTGAAAAATATACCTCTGCTTTTTCCGCCACTGCGCTCAAAGTTGCCGCCTCAACGGAGGGTATTTTGCGCCAGGGGTTTAACGAGGTTAACAGCATGAAGGTCGCTCAGGTGCTGTATGAAGAGCTGGATATCGGTGCTGTGGCAATTACCGACCGCGAGAAGCTGCTGGCATTTACCGGCATTGGTGACGATCACCATCTACCCGGAAAACCTATTTCGTCGTCGTACACCCAACGGGCGATAGAAACCGGAGAGGTGGTGTATGCCGATGGGAATGAAGTCCCTTACCGCTGTTCTTTGCACCCGCAATGCAAATTAGGCTCGACGCTGGTGATCCCTTTGCGGGGGGAAAACCAGCGGGTGATGGGGACCATCAAACTGTATGAAGCCAAAAACCGCCTCTTTAGCTCGATCAACCGCACGCTGGGGGAAGGGATCGCTCAACTGCTTTCTGCGCAGATTCTGGCCGGGCAGTATGAGCGGCAAAAAGCGATGCTTACGCAGTCGGAAATCAAACTCCTGCATGCACAGGTGAACCCCCATTTTTTGTTTAATGCGCTCAACACCATCAAAGCCGTGATCCGACGTGATAGCGAGCAGGCCAGCCAACTGGTGCAGTATCTGTCGACGTTCTTTCGCAAAAACTTAAAACGTCCGTCGGAGATTGTGACGCTGGCTGATGAAATTGAGCACGTTAATGCCTATCTGCAAATTGAAAAGGCGCGATTTCAGTCGCGCCTGCAGGTGACTTTAACGGTGCCAGATGCGCTTTCGTATCAGCAATTACCTGCCTTTACCCTACAACCTATTGTGGAGAATGCCATTAAGCACGGTACCTCTCAGCTACTGGATACCGGCGAAGTGTCGATTACCGCCCGCCGCGAAGGGCAGTATCTGATGCTGGATATTGAAGATAACGCCGGGTTGTATCAGCCAACGTCTGAGGCCAGCGGATTGGGTATGAATCTGGTTGATAAACGACTGCGCGAGCGGTTTGGCGACGATTTTGGCATCAGCGTAGCGTGTGAACCTGACCGCTTTACCCGAATCACTTTACGACTTCCTCTGGAGGAACTGGCATGATCAAAGTGCTGATTGTCGATGACGAACCGTTAGCGCGGGAGAATCTGCGGATCCTGTTGCAGGCGCAAAGCGACATCGAGATCGTCGGCGAATGTTCGAATGCGGTGGAAGCCATCGGCGCGGTACATAAACTGCGTCCGGATGTCCTGTTCCTTGATATTCAGATGCCGCGTATCAGCGGTCTGGAAATGGTTGGCATGCTTGATCCTGAGCATCGTCCGTATATTGTTTTCCTTACTGCGTTTGATGAATATGCGGTGAAAGCTTTTGAAGAACACGCGTTTGATTATCTTCTCAAACCGATTGAAGAGGCGCGACTGGAAAAAACGCTGAGCCGTTTGCGTCAGGAGCGCACGAAGCAGGATGTATCGCTACTGCCGGAGAATCAGCAGGCGCTGAAGTTTATTCCGTGCAGCGGCCACAGCCGAATCTATCTGCTGCAAATGGATGACGTGGCGTTTATCAGCAGCCGCATGAGCGGCGTGTATGTGACCAGCAGCGATGGTAAAGAAGGTTTCACCGAACTGACGCTCAGAACGCTGGAAAGCCGTACACCTTTGCTGCGCTGCCATCGGCAGTATCTGGTGAATATGGCGCAATTGCGGGAGATCCGTCTGGAAGAAAACGGTCAGGCCGAACTGATTTTACGCAACGGGCTGACAGTTCCGGTAAGTCGCCGCTATCTTAAAAGTCTAAAAGAGGCGATTGGACTGTAAAACTGATACACTGCGCGCCATTGCATCACCGACAGTTGAAGGCTCTATGCTAAGTAACGATATTCTTCGTAGCCTGCGCTACACCCTGAAAGCGAACAATAACGACATGGTGCGTATTCTTGCGCTTGCTGACATGGAATCCACCTCCGCAGGTTTTGATACCTGGATGACAAAAGAAGATGAAGCCGGGTTTATTCGCTGCCCGGATATCATTCTCTCCGGATTTTTAAACGGTCTGATTTATCATCTGCGTGGAAAAGACGATTCTGCGCCGGAACTGGCGCTTGAGCGTCGTGTTAACAACAATACGGTGCTGAAAAAGCTGCGTATCGCCTTTTCGCTGAAAACCGATGATATTCTGGCCATTATGACCGAGCAGAAGTTTCGTGTGTCGATGCCGGAAATTACCGCCATGATGCGCGCGCCGGACCATAAGAACTATCGCGAATGCGGCGATCAGTTTCTGCGTTATTTCCTGCGGGGTTTGACGTCGCGAGTGCACAAAACGAAAGCGTAAAACGACGCTGGCGACCACGATGAATATCGGGTCGCCAGGATGTTATTTCACCTCTTTAAAACCCGCCGATTCCATTACCGTTTGCATTTGCTTCATGCTGAAATTTTTATCGGCTTTCTCAGAAAGCTTCATCCCGGAAATTGCCTGCAACGCTTTTATATCGACTTTTTCCATATCGATAGTGACATTTTCCTGCGCGTAGGTATCTGTATAGGTGAGCTTTTCTTCTACGCCTGCAATATTTTGATATTTGGCGCTTAACGCATCGAATACTTTTGCGGCTTCCTCTTTATTGCTGGCACCGATAGAGGCATAGCTGATTTTACTTTCGGAGCTTTGTTTCAGAACTTTGTCACCTTTATAGGTGTAAGAGACGGTGATATCCGAACCGTTAAGATTGGCATTGAATGTTTTCGTCTCTTCTTTATCACCACAACCCGCCAGAGAAAAAACCACAACCGATGCCACGGCGAGAGAAACTAATTTTTGTAACGCTGTCATGTAAAACTCCATTTTATGAATATCGAATGCTAAATAATAACGCCAATGAATATGAGGGCCGGGCGGCCTTAATAGCAGAGCAGTATAGAATAAATCTAATAGCGATGGCTAAGCAGTCCGAAAATGGAGTGGGGGAGTGTGTTTAAGATTAAAGGTAAATCACTCAGCAAAAAAAGCGCTGCAGTTGCAGCGCTCGAGATGTCTGATTTATTTCACCTGTTGGCCAGGTTTTGCGCCTTCGTCCGGGCTTAACAGGAAGATATCTTTCCCGCCAGGACCTGCCGCCATGACCATCCCTTCAGAAATGCCGAAGCGCATCTTACGAGGTGCCAGGTTAGCAACCATAATTGTCTGACGTCCAACCAGGGTCTGCGGATCCGGATAGGCAGAACGAATACCAGAGAAGACGTTACGCTTCTCGCCACCGAGATCCAGCGTCAGACGCAGCAGTTTGTCAGAACCTTCCACAAACTCGGCGTTTTCAATCAATGCCACGCGCAGGTCAACTTTGGCGAAATCGTCAAAGGTAATGGTTTCCTGAATCGGGTCATCCGCCAGCGGGCCGGTTACCGGTGCGGCAGCGGCCTTCACTTCTTCTTTCGACGCTTCCACCAGCGCTTCAACTTGTTTCATGTCGATGCGATTGTAGAGCGCCTTAAAGGTGTTGACCTTGTGACCGAGCAGCGGTTGCTTAATGGCATCCCAGCTCAGCTCGCTGTTCAGGAAAGCTTCTACACGTTCAGCAAGCGTTGGCAGAACCGGTTTCAGGTAAGTCATCAGGACGCGGAACAGGTTGATACCCATGGAGCAGATCGCTTGCAGGTCGGCATCACGGCCTTCCTGTTTAGCAACGACCCACGGAGCCTGTTCGTCAACGTAGCGGTTTGCCACATCGGCCAGCGCCATGATTTCACGGATAGCTTTACCAAATTCACGGCTTTCCCATGCTTCGCCAATCACCGCAGCAGCGTCAGTGAAGGTTTTATACAACGCCGGGTCGGCCAGTTCAGCCGCCAGTACGCCGTCAAAACGCTTGCTGATAAAGCCTGCGTTACGTGATGCCAGGTTGACTACTTTGTTGACGATATCGGCGTTTACACGCTGAACGAAGTCTTCCAGGTTCAGGTCGATATCATCAATGCGTGAAGAAAGCTTCGCTGTGTAGTAGTAACGCAGGCTGTCGGCGTCAAAGTGCTTCAGCCAGGTGCTGGCCTTAATGAAGGTACCGCGAGATTTGGACATCTTCGCACCGTTTACAGTCACATAACCGTGTACGAACAGGTTGGTCGGCTTACGGAAGTTGCTGCCTTCCAGCATCGCCGGCCAGAACAGGCTATGGAAGTAGACGATGTCTTTACCGATGAAGTGATACAGCTCGGCGTCGGAATCTTTCTTCCAATACTCATCAAAACTGGTCGTGTCGCCGCGCTTATCGCACAGGTTTTTGAACGAACCCATATAGCCAATTGGTGCATCCAGCCAGACATAGAAGTACTTGCCTGGCGCATCCGGGATTTCAAAACCGAAGTATGGGGCATCGCGGGAAATATCCCACTGCTGCAGGCCGGATTCGAACCATTCCTGCATTTTGTTGGCGACCTGCTCCTGCAACGCGCCGCTGCGTGTCCAGGCCTGCAGCATCTCGCTGAATGACGGCAGGTCAAAGAAGAAGTGTTCGGAGTCGCGCATTACCGGCGTCGCGCCAGAAACGACGGATTTCGGCTCGATAAGTTCGGTCGGGCTGTAGGTTGCGCCGCAAACTTCACAGTTATCGCCATACTGATCCGGAGATTTACATTTCGGGCAAGTGCCTTTAACGAAACGGTCCGGCAGGAACATGCCTTTTTCCGGATCGTAAAGCTGGGAGATAGTACGGTTCTTAATAAAACCGTTCTCCTTCAGGCGCGTGTAAATCAGCTCAGACAGCTCACGGTTCTCTTCGCTGTGCGTAGAGTGGTAGTTGTCATAGCTGATGTCAAAACCCGCAAAATCAGTCTGATGCTCCTGACTCATTTCACCGATCATCTGCTCTGGCGTGATCCCAAGCTGCTGTGCTTTCAGCATGATTGGCGTACCGTGTGCGTCGTCCGCGCAGATGAAGTTAACCTGGTGGCCGCGCATTCGCTGGTAACGGACCCAGACATCAGCCTGGATGTGCTCCAGCATATGGCCGAGGTGGATAGAGCCGTTGGCGTACGGCAGCGCGCACGTTACCAGAATTTTCTTCGCGACTTGAGTCATAGTGGGCAATTACTTCTTTTGTAGTGAAAAGGGCTTTGATAGTACCAAAATGGTAATTACTGCGCCAAGCGATAAGGGCATTTATCCGTAAATGAATAATTGTTGCGGTTGGAGTAAACTACCTGGTGACTATTGTATTTTCAGAACAACAAAAAGGAGTCGGGATGAACGCACAATCCCAGGCCAAATCACCAGAGACCCTGCGCGCGATGGTTGCCGGGACGCTGGCGAATTTTCAGCATTCAACCCTGAAGCATAATCTGACGACGCTTAAAGCGTTGCACCACGTCGCCTGGATGGATGACACGTTGCACGTTGAGCTGGTCATGCCGTTTGTCTGGCAGAGCGCGTTTGAGGACTTAAAAGAGCAATGTAGCGCCGATCTGCTGCGTATTACTGGTGCGAAAGCGATCGACTGGAAACTGTCGCATAACATTGCGACGCTGAAACGCGTGAAAAACCAGCCGGGCATTAATGGTGTAAAAAACATCATCGCCGTCAGTTCGGGTAAAGGTGGCGTGGGTAAATCCTCTACTGCCGTGAACCTGGCGCTGGCGCTGGCTGCGGAAGGGGCGAAGGTAGGGATACTGGACGCCGATATTTATGGCCCGTCAATCCCGACGATGCTCGGTGCGGAAAACCAGCGTCCAACCTCTCCAGACGGTACCCATATGGCGCCGATCATGTCTCACGGCCTGGCGACAAACTCTATTGGTTATCTGGTTACTGACGATAATGCGATGGTGTGGCGTGGCCCGATGGCCAGCAAAGCCCTGCTGCAGATGCTGCAAGAAACCTTATGGCCGGATCTTGATTACCTGGTACTGGATATGCCGCCGGGTACGGGTGATATCCAGTTGACGCTGGCGCAAAACATTCCGGTCACGGGGGCTGTTGTGGTGACCACTCCGCAGGACATCGCGCTGATCGATGCGAAAAAAGGCATCGTGATGTTCGAAAAAGTCGAAGTGCCAGTGCTGGGTATTGTTGAGAATATGAGTATGCATATTTGCAGCAACTGCGGTCATCACGAGCCAATCTTCGGCACCGGTGGCGCGCAGAAACTGGCTGAGCAGTATCACACCCAACTGCTGGGACAGATGCCGCTGCATATTTCTCTGCGTGAAGACCTGGATCGTGGTACGCCGACGGTCATCAGCCGTCCTGACAGCGAATTTACCGCCATTTACCGCGACCTTGCAGGACGTGTCGCTGCCCAGCTCTACTGGCAAGGGGAAGTGATCCCAGGTGAAATTGCCTTCCGCGCGGTGTAATTAATAGCGTTACAAATATTCACTGCATCAATAATTCATTGATGCAGTGAATATATTGGATGAAAAATCTCACTCAATTATTTATCCGGACTGTATAATTCATGTCTTTTTCTGAATAAACACCCTCAATGCATCATTTAAATTGATCAAATTGGTCGAATTAATCTACAATCTCAATTAGTCTTAGCGAGGCAGTTAATCCATAATCTACTGGAAAAACGGCTTGTGTGCTGTTTCCCAACCGATACAGGAATAATGAACGTAATGAAAAAAAATTTATTCTTGGGAGTTATTACTTTGGCTTATGGAATGAGCGCTTCTGCTTTCGCCACAGATACTGCCACCCTGAATATCAATGGTCGGGTAACTGAACCCACCTGTAGCGCTGATGTTGTAAATAACGAAGTGCAGCAACGCTGTGGCAATGCCATTTCCTTTTCAAACGTCAGAGCGGGTGTTTCCAATCCAACAAAAGGTGCGGTAACTGAAATTGTTACTATTACCGGTGACGCTACACGACAAATTGTGATGACGCGTTACGATTAAACGTCTTTTATCAGCCATGCATTATTATTGTGAATAATAAGTGGCTGACCATTTCTCTGAAGAATTTCATTCCGACAATTAATCTCGTAAATTTATTAATTTAAAAGAATAAAAAAATCGACTGATTTGTTTCTATTATATTGCGCTTTGCAATTTGTTTTAAATCAATAAAACAACGCGTTTACATTGCGGTAACGTTTCTGGTGTGCGAATTTAATTTCACAGGTTAAGTCCTCTTAACCAATAGAAGTTAATTTATTAAGGAATATACGATGAAACGTTCAATTATTTCCGCTGCTGTTCTGTCCGCTGTAGTTATGAGCGCTGGGGCTTTTGCTGCTGATTCTGATCAGGGTGAACTGATTATTACTGGTAAGGTAGTAGGGACCACCTGTAAATTTACAGGGGATACCACTGCGACCATTGGTATGAACCAAATTGGTGCTGACAGATTAAATGCCTTAAGTGCTGGTGGTGTTTATGAAGGATACTCAAATAAAACCACCGTGCCATTGACGGTTGAATGTACAGGAAGTAAAGCACCAAAAATTACTTTCTCCAGTTCTCAATTTGACAGCAATAATAAATATATTACACGAAATACCGCAGCAAATAATGGTGCTGGCTTCACCGTTTACTATGGTGATGATTTTACTAAACAGGTTAACCCCGATACAGGTATTGAGTTAACTAAAACTGCGGACAATAAATATACTCTGAACTTTAGCGCACGCTACGCGAAAATTGGTTCTGCCGATGTCTCCGCTGGTGATGTGGCCTCTTCGCTGACGATGACTGTTGTTACTGATTAAGATGACTATCCTGTTTGTCGGCGGCTCCGGCCGCCGATTATTTCCGCAGTAAGGATAATTATAATGAAAAAAATACTCGTGTTTTTACTGGCCGGTACGGTAATGCCTGCGTGGGGCGGCATATACATTTACGGCACCCGTGTCATTTATCCGGCACAGAAACAAGAAATCACCGTGCAGTTAATGAATGAAGGCAGTCGCAGCTCGCTGGTTCAATCCTGGATAGATGACGGAGATACCAGTCTGCCACCCGAAAAAATCCACGTGCCATTTGTAATGACCCCTCCTGTGGCAAAGGTCAGCGGAGGTTCTGGTCAACAACTGAAAATTAAGCAATTGGCAAATACGCTACCGGAAGATCGTGAAAGTCTTTTTTTCCTGAATGTGTTAGATATTCCTCCTAATTCTGCGGAATCAGAAGGCAAGAACATGATTAAATTTGCTATGCAGAATCGCATCAAATTTATATATCGCCCGCAGGGTATCGCCGGTATAGATGAAAAAAGCTTTTCTCGCTTAAGCGTCAGAGATATCAGCGGTGGCATTAATATCAAAAATAATTCTGCAAACTGGATTACTATTCCTGAACTAGTGGGTAATTCAAAAATAAACAGCGAGACAGTGTTACTTGCTCCGTGGTCAGATAAAAAGGTCGTCACCGCTCCTGTCGTTAATCATTACAAGGTTACTCTTATTGATGATCACGGAAACTACTTAAGTGAAAAAATAAAAACGGAAAGATAGTCAAGGATTGATTATGTCAAAGATAAATTCTATTACACTGTCAATCCTGTCGGTGTTGGCCACTTCATCCGTATGGGCTGAAGAAGACACGTTTGATACCCACTTTATGATCGGTGGTTTGAATGGTGAGAAAATCTCTCGCTATCAAATTGATGGCGATAAGCCAATGCCCGGTATATATGAAATGGATGTTTATCTTAATAATAAGTGGCGTGGTCGGTACGATATTGATATTAAAGACGATCCCGAACTGACATGTCTGTCCTGGGCACAATTGCAGCAAATTGGTATTCGCACCGGGAACATTAAAACGGATAAACAAGAAGGCTGCGTGCCGCTGCGTGCAGCAGTGCAGGGCGGCAGTGTTAGTTATGACATTGGGGAGTTTATTCTAAATTTAAGCGTGCCTCAGGCGTATGTGGTTGAATATGAACCAGGATATATGCCGCCTGAAACCTGGGATCGTGGGGTAAACGCTTTTTATACCTCTTATTACGCCAGCCAGTATTACAGTAATTATAAACACGGTGGTGATGATAAAAGCAGCTATGTGAACCTGAATAGCGGGTTGAACCTGCTGGGGTGGCAGTTGCATTCAAGTGACAACTATACGAAAGGTAACGAGGGCAACGGCAAATGGAAGAGCAACACGTTATATGTGGAACGTGGTGTGCCGTCGATTCTTGGTACATTGCGCGCCGGTGACATGTATACCGGGGCAGATATTTTTGATGCCGTACGTTTTCGTGGTGTGCGTATCTGGCGCGATATGCAAATGTTACCAAACTCAAAACAGAATTTTACCCCTGTAGTTCGTGGGATTGCCCAGAGCAACGCCCTGGTAACCATCGAACAAAATGGTTTTGTTATTTACCAGAAAGAAGTACCACCAGGCCCATTTGCTATTGATGATCTACAACTCGCTGGCGGCGGTTCGGATTTAGATGTCAGTGTGAAAGAGGCTAACGGTTCGATATCTCATTATCTGGTGCCTTTTTCATCTGTGCCAAATATGCTGCAGTCTGGCGTATCGAAATATGATTTCGCTGCAGGGCGTAGCCATATTGAAGGGGCTGGCAATCAGTATGATTTCCTGCAAGGGAGTTATCAGTATGGTCTGAACAATCTGCTAACGGTCTATGGCGGTACAATGCTGTCGCAAAACTATTCTTCATTTGTGCTTGGGACCGGCTGGAATACCCCCATTGGCGCAGTATCGGTAGACGCCACGCGATCGCATAGCGAGCAAGATAATGGTGATGTTTTTGATGGTCAGAGCTATCAGGTTGCATGGAACAAATATGTCACGCAGACCGGTACGCAGTTTGCACTGGCAGCTTATCGTTACTCCTCGCGGGATTATCGTACCTTTAATGACTACGTGTGGGCGAATAATAAAAATAACTATAATCGCGATAAGAACGATGTTTATGACATTGCGGACTACTATCAAAACGACTTTGGCCGCAAGAACAGTTTTTCACTGAATATAAATCAAGCGTTACCCGAAAACTGGGGATCCCTGGCGGTTAGCGGCCTGTGGCGCGACTATTGGCAACGCAGTGGAAATGGCAAAGATTATCAACTTAGCTACTCTAACGCATGGCAGCGAGTTAGCTATACCGTTGCCGTGAGTCAAACGTACGATGAGGATAACCACGAGGATAAGCGTTTTAACCTGTATATCTCCATCCCGTTCTCGTGGGGGGACGGTATTTCCACTCCTCGACGCGATCTGTTCGTCTCTAATTCCACGACGTTTGATAATGACGGCTTTCAGTCGAATAACACCAGCTTAAGCGGGGTGACGGGTCATCGCGATCAATTCAGCTATGGTGCCAATCTCAGTCAGCAACGACAGGGGAACGAGACAACGGCGGGCGTTAGCATGGTCTGGCGCGCGCCAGTGGCGACTGTAGGCAGTAGTTACAGCCAATCGAATAAGTATCAACAGGCCAGCGGCAATATTCAGGGGGGGATCGTGGTGTGGTCTGAGGGCGTGGCTCTGACTCCCCGGCTTTCAGATACATTCGCCATTGTTAAAGCGCCTGGGTTACAGGGTGCGGCTGTGCAAGGGCATCGTTACCTAACAACCAACAGTAAAGGTTACGCGGTTTACGACAGTCTGACGCCGTACCGGGAAAATATGCTGATGCTGGATCTTTCCGACACTAATAGCGATGTGGCATTACTGGGCAATCGAAAAGGTACAGTACCCTATCGCGGTGCGGTCGTGATGACGGAGTTTGAAACCGATCGGCGCAAACCCTGGTACTTCCTGGCCGAGCGTCCGGACGGCTCTCCGTTATCTTTCGGTTATGAAGTGGAAGATGATATCGGTAATAATGTTGGTCTGGTGGGGCAGGGTAGTCGGTTATTTATTCGCACCAACGACATTCCCGCGTCGGTACGTGTTGCAGTTAATAAACAGCAGGGACAGTTCTGTACAATTACCTTCGATAGGGTGATTGATGAGAATAAAGTCTATATTTGCCGATAAGGATGCAAGATATGAAAGGATACGTATTTTTGATATTTTTGCTGCTGTCATCCTTTGGTGCTGATGCCGGGTGTACATTTCAGACAAAAAATGGCGGGTTAACGACAATTAATCTGGATATGACATCTGGAACAGCAACAAATCAAATTAATCTCAGTTCCAGTGGCAACATAGTGTGTACAGCTAACAGTGATAGCTTATATTATACAACACCGCTCAAGGATTACATTGTTGCAATTCAGGGGGGCAGCGGCAAGAAGGTTTTAATTAATATCAATCTGACCAGCAATGATTTTCCAGTAAGTATTGGTAAGAAAACGGTTAGTGCCGGCGAAGTGCTGGATACCAAAAGTTTCACCATCTCAGCAAGATATGTAAATTCAGGGACTATTAAGCAGACAGTATCCGGTGATGCGTTTAGTCTGAGCGACCCGGCAGTAAGTATTACCTCTGATAATTCTTGTACTTCAAACTGGTTAGCTTATCTTTATTGCTGGGTTACCGGACGTTTATCGAGTAATTCAGCTTTTACACAGAATTTAAGCTTTACAGTAACGCATAAACCCACCACGTGTCAGTTTTCATTACCTCGATACGAAATTAAAATGCCAGATACCACATTGAATGAGATGCTCACGGTTAATAATACCAAATCGGGTTCCACAAATCTGGTATTGAATTGCGAAAGTATATATAACGTTACTACCAATCCCGTCACTTTTAAAGTGGTGCGCGGTGACTGGGATGAAAGCGGGAAAATACTAAAAAACACGATAGCGAATGGCGCCAAAGGGGTGGGGTTCCAGATATATAATGGCACCGCGACTTCTCCTCTAAAACAGGGGGATAATCTGATGAACAGAATGACCAAACTGGAAGCAATCAGTAATCAGTACACTTTCCCTATCACTGCGAAATATGTTCGCGTGACAGGGGAATCATTAATGCCTGGTGAAATACAAAGTAAAGTGATATTTGCAGTATCTTATGACTAATTGATTTGCGGGTATTTCACGTACTTTCTTGCTGAAAGTACGTGTTTTTTCTATTAACGATGATAAAAAATCTCGCCGTCGTAGGCTTTAATGATCTTACCGTCAGCATCGTTGATCAGCACGTACGCACCACCCATGTAGGTCCAGTGGGTACCGGCGGTAGGTGCTGGCAGGTTGCGTTGGTTCCATTGCTTAATCGCATATTCGTCAGTACGGTACAGCGGTGGGACCGTGTCACCAGGTTTAAAATGGGTAAAATCGGCAATGAAACCGCTCAACTCATACTTATCAATTCCGGTGGGAGCAGCTGTTGCGGCCGGCGCGGCCCAGACGACGCTGCTTGCAAGCAGGAGTGCACCCAGCAACATTTTATTCTTCATACCCATCCTCTTTACCTGTTCGGGTCATCAACATCAGTCGTGTATCATTCCTGGCTTATAGGGCATCTGACAAGAACTTTTTTGTTATCACGCCAGTCATTTCGTAAAAAGTGTAAATGAATGTACAGAATAGCTGCAACCTTACCCCGTAATTTCGTGGAGGGCCATGGTGCTGCGCTAATTTACATCATCAAGCGTAGGCAGTATTCTGTTACCGAAACTTGTGTTTCAACGACTCGGGGTGCCCTTCCTGGTGAAGGCTGAGAAATACCCGTACCACCTGATCTGGATAATGCCAGCGTAGGGAAGTCTGACACTGCTCGTGTCCCTTCTTCGCGCGGGCAGGAGCTGAACCATGCAGCCTGACCTGCACAGCCGCACACTCGCGGCTCACACCTTACACCAATTTAGAACGCTTTCCCCTCTCACACACTGCATGACCAACGAGGTCGTGCAAAGCTTTACGGCCAATACGCTGCTGGCGCTGGGCGCATCACCTGCAATGGTAATCGAGCCCGAGGAAGCCAGTCAGTTCGCGGCTATTGCCAGTGCATTACTGGTTAACGTCGGCACCTTAACCCGGGAACGGGCTACGGCGATGCGCGCCGCAGTTGAGCGGGCACAACTTGCTAAAACCCCGTGGACGCTCGATCCCGTTGCCGTGGGGGCGCTGGAGTTTCGTCGTCGCTTCTGTCTGGATTTGTTGGCGCTACAGCCTGCAGCTATCCGCGGCAACGCTTCGGAAATACTGGCTCTGGCGGGTATTAACGGCGGGGGACGCGGCGTGGATACGACCGATACGGCAGCCGCTGCGCTTCCCGCAGCGCAGGCACTGGCTCGTCAGGTTGGGACCATTGTCGTGGTTACCGGCGAAATTGACTATATCACCGATGGTCAGCGTACCGTCTGCGTGAACGGGGGTGACCCGTTGATGACGCGCGCGGTGGGCACCGGATGCGCGCTGTCGGCAGTCGTTGCAGCCAGTTGCGCCCTGCACGGTGACCGGCTTGATAACGTCGCCTCCGCCTGTAGCTGGATGAAACAGGCTGGACAAATAGCCACTCAACAATCAACCGGACCGGGCAGTTTTGTCCCGGCATTTATCGACGCCCTCTATAACCTGAACGCGCAGGAGCAACTATGAAACGGATTAACGCATTAACGATTGCCGGAACCGATCCAAGCGGTGGCGCAGGTATTCAGGCCGATTTAAAAACGTTCTCGGCGCTTGGCGCTTATGGCTGCTCGGTTATCACGGCGTTGGTGGCGCAAAATACGCGCGGGGTGCAGTCGGTGTATCGCATTGAACCTGACTTTGTCGCCGCGCAGCTGGATTCGGTGTTCAGTGATGTGCGTATCGACACCACTAAAATCGGTATGCTGGCGGAAACGGATATTGTTGAAGCGGTCGCCGAACGCTTGCGTCGCCATCGGGTGCAAAATGTCGTGCTGGATACAGTGATGCTAGCGAAAAGCGGCGATCCGTTGCTGTCTCCTTCGGCGATTGAAACGCTGCGTACCCATTTGCTGCCGCAGGTTTCGATTATCACCCCAAATTTACCCGAAGCAGCGGCGCTGCTCGGGGCTCCCCATGCGCAGACTGAGCAGGAGATGTTAGAGCAGGGAAGGGCGCTGCGGGCGCTGGGTTGCGAGGCGGTGTTGATGAAAGGCGGTCATCTGGAGGATGCGCAAAGCCCCGACTGGCTCTTTACCCGTGATGGCGAGCAGCGTTTTACCGCGCCAAGGGTGATGACCAAAAATACCCACGGTACTGGCTGTACGCTATCGGCGGCACTGGCGGCGCTGCGTCCGCGCCATGACAACTGGGCACAGACAGTGCAGGAAGCTAAGTTGTGGCTTTCAGCGGCATTGGCGCAGGCCGACACCCTGGAAGTCGGTGAGGGAATTGGTCCGGTGCATCATTTCCACGCGTGGTGGTAATGAGTATACTGGCTGCAGAAACGGCTGCAGGAAAAAGATAAATGGAACAAGCGCATACCCAGCTTATCGCGCAACTGAATGAACGTATTTCCGCGGCAGATAACACGCCGCTGTATATGAAATTTGCGCAAACGGTGAAAAACGCTGTGCGTAGCGGGATTCTGGAGCATGGAAATATCCTGCCCGGCGAGCGCGATCTCAGCCAATTGACTGGCGTTTCGCGAATTACGGTTCGTAAGGCGATGCAAGCCCTGGAAGAAGAAGGCGTCGTGACGCGCGCCCGCGGTTACGGGACGCAGATCAACAACATCTTCGAGTATTCGCTAAAAGAAGCGCGTGGTTTTTCACAGCAGGTGGTGTTGCGCGGTAAAAAACCAGATACGCTGTGGGTTAACAAGCGGATTGTGCCTTGCCCGGAAGAGGTAGCGCAGCAGCTGGCTGTTGCCACGGGGAGTGACGTCTTCCTGCTCAAGCGCATTCGCTACGTAGATGAAGATGCGGTTTCTATTGAAGAGTCATGGGTTCCTGCCCATCTAATTCATGACGTGGATGCCATCGGCGTTTCACTGTATGACTATTTTCGCAGCCAGCATATTTTCCCGCAGCGCACCCGCTCACGTGTCAGTGCCCGAATGCCTGACGCAGAGTTCCAGGCGCACATTCAAATGGACAGCAAAGTGCCGGTGCTGGTGATCAAGCAGGTAGCGCTTGACCAGCAGCAACGGCCCATTGAATACAGCATCAGCTATTGTCGAAGCGATCTATACGTGTTTGTGTGCGAGGAGTAACGCCTCGCGCGTAGGGGCGCAATCGCCGCCGCGATGCCCTACCACCCAGGACGCCACGGCGTTTCCAAGCAGTACCGCGTCAGCCAGCGACCAGCCAGACGCCAGTCCGGCCAGCATGCCGCCAGCGTGGCTGTCACCAGCGCCAATGGTATCAACGACCGCTGTCGCAAATGCCGGTACGCAACCGGAAGTTTGGGTGCTGAAATACCACGCACCGTCTTTATCGTGGCGTACCACCACCGGTGTGGCAAAACGTTGCACCCATTGTGCGCCAAAACCTTCTATATCCTGGCTTAATGCAAACCGCTCGGCGGCAATTTCCGCCTCCTGCCGATTGAGCGATACCAGTGGACGGCAGGCCATAATTCTTGCCAGTAAGGGCTCGGGAATGTCGCCGATGCGTGGGCCAAAATCGATAAACGGCGTCACTTCCTCCAGCCCTTCCAGCCAATGCACCAGCAACTCACCACACGGAGAGGCTAACTGATAGCCCGAGAGATAAACCAGGCTGTGACGTGGGATCTCCAGCTGTGCCAGCCAGTCAGCGTTCCACTGATTTTCGACGCCACTAAAGGACATAAAGGTACGTTCGCCATCCGGCTCGACCAGAGCCAGGCACCAGCCGTTATCGCCTGCGGCGTTATCGATCAGGCTGTGCAGTCCCTCTTTTGCCATCCGGTTGCGGATAATATCGGCCCACACCCCCTGACCCAGCGGTAAAGCATTACTGGCGTCGATACCTAACCGCTTGAGTGCTACGGCAATATTGAGCGCGCAGCCGCCAACGTTCACCCCTTGCTGTTTGAGTTCAATGTCACATCCGCGCCAGGGAAGGGCATACGCATCGGCAATGACATCAATCACCGCCGCACCCACCACAGTAACGGGTCGCTGTGTGCGTAACTGCGGGAGAAGTTGTTGCAGACGCGTGGTGCTCATAGTGCCTCCCGCTGCTCGCGCAGTCGCATCAATCCACTGGCGTAGCGGATAAAGTCCAGCTGATTTACCGCATCGAGCTCATGTTTCAATGCCGGATTAATCGCACTTACGCCGTGGAGCGCGCCACAAATGGCAGTTGCCATCGCCCCGATGGTGTCGGTATCGCCCCCGAGGTTCGCGCACAGAATGGCGCAGCGGTTAGGATCGGTCTGCGCCAGCTCAACCATAGCGATGGCGCAAGGCACGGATTCAATGGTACTGGTTCCGGCCCCCACAACCTGATACAACTGCTCGCAGGCAGACTCAATGCCGTCAGCGTTACGGACAATTTTCAGCGCCAGCTCAAGGCGTGCACAGAGCGATGCGCTAAAGGTAGTGATCCTTTTTTGCTGCGCATGCCGGGCAATGGCTGGCAGCGCGTCGACAATCTCTGACCATTTTCCGCCGTCGATAGCGCGTGATACCGCCCACGCGACCACCACTGCGCCAGCGATAGCCAAATCCGATTTATGTGTCGGGCTGGAGGCTAATGCCACATCATCGATAAAGGCATCGAGATCGCGCGCGGGGAGCAGGCATCCCAGCGGTGAAACGCGCATTGCCGCTCCGTTGGTAACGCCGTTATTTTCCAGTTCGGCGACAGGTTTGCCGTCGCGAATGGCTTTTAGCGCAATTTTTGAGGTCGGGCCGAGCACGTTTTTATTAAAAGCATCAAAACGTTCAGCCCAGCCCAGAATATTGCGGCCAATAACGTCGGGTACAATCTCTCCGTCGCACTCAAGCAGGGCATCAGCCAGACACAGCGCCATGGAGGTGTCATCAGTGAACTCCGCCTGGTTAAAATAGCAGGCGGCATTATTCTCCGCAGGGCCGGGTAAAAAACGGTCGATCCAACCGAAATGGGCTTTAACCCGGGTTCTTGGCCACAGTTCCGACGGCATACCCATCGCATCCCCTAACGCCTGCCCATAAAGAGCACCGAGAATACGTTCTGCTTTCATTTTACTTCCCCTTGTTTCAACGCTACATCGCGATCGTCCACCTTAATGGCGGTGATTTCTTTATCTGACTCGCGAAAGAAAATCATAAACATTACGGCAATGACGGCGATCATGACCGCGCCAAATCCCCACATGCCAGCCCAGTTAAAGGTAAGACCATTCACCGGTTCCTGATAAGCAAACATTTTTTCCATCATCACGCCGCCCAGACGATAACCGAGCAGGCTACCGAATCCCTGACAGCAGAGGGTGATAAGCCCTTGCGCCGCGGTGCGCATATGTACGGGCGCTTTTTTATCGACATAAATGTAGGCTGTGACGTAGTAGAAGTCGTAACTGACGCCGTGCAGCAGAATGCCGAGAAACAGCAGAGCGTAAGTGAAATATTCTTCCGCGCCGCCGTAAACGAAAAATCCGTAGCGGATAGCCGCAGTAATAAGACCAAGCAGCAATACCTTTTTAATGCCAAAGCGTTTGGTGAAAAACGGTAGCGCCAGCATAAAGAAGATTTCAGAGAACTGGCCCAGCGTCATCCAGCCGGTGGCGTTTTTCATCCCGACTTCTGTCAGATAACCGTTGGCGAAGATGTAATAGAACGCCAGCGGCATCGCGAACAGAAAAGAGCAAAAGAAAAAGACGAGGAAGTTCTTATCCCGCAGCAGGATTAGCGCATCCAGACCCAGCATGACCTTGAAATCCATTTTGCCGGTACTTTTCGGCGGTGTATCCGGTAAAAAGAACGCAAAGACGCCCAACAGAGCGGAGCTTCCGGCAGTGATAAGCAGAGGAATATTGGTAGGGGAGATGTCACTATAGCCAAGCATTTGCGGTAAGAAACCGCAGGCCAAACCAGAGGCGATCCAGCCAATGGTCCCCATCACACGGATGCGCGGGAAATCACGCTCAACGTCACTGACGTTGGCAAAAGCGATACTGTTGGTCAGCGCAATCGTCGGCATATAGGTCAACGAATAGGCCAGTAACAGCGGGAAAAATCCGCTGAAGGTGGTTTGCTGCGCGGCGAAGTACATTAAAATAGCGCCGACGAACATCAGCACCGCCAGCACTTTTTGCGCGGAGAAAAAACGGTCAGTGACAGAGCCGACCAGGATGGGCGACAGGATCGCGGCAATTGCGGTACAGGCGTAGGACCAGCCGATCTCCCCGGCGCTAAAGCCACTTTTACTCAGCCACAGCCACAGCGGTACAAACCAGGCGCCCCAGATAAACCACTCTACAAACATCATGAACGACAGCTTAACTGTAGTTTTCATCTTTAAATCCTTCATGACAGGTAAGGTACGCACTGATAGTACCATTCGATAATACCTTTAAAATACCTTTGAGGTCTAAATTTGACCGCCTTAACATTATTTCTTCCTGAATCGAGCCAGCAGAAGTTGCTGAAAAGTGCGCTAAAGATGGAAAAAAAACGCAGTCGGTACCAGGCTTATTGCTGCCCGCAACAAAGCGGGTCAGGACAATCCACATTCCGGTTTCAAATCGGAACTTACGGGAGCATAGCTATGACTGATATTGCGCAGTTGCTTGGCAAAGATGCCGACAACCTTTTACAGCATCGTTGTATGACCATTCCTTCTGACCAACTTTACCTGCCTGGACATGATTACGTCGATCGCGTGATGGTGGATAACAACCGTCCGCCAGCGGTGCTGCGTAATATGCAAACGCTGTATAACACGGGCCGACTGGCCGGGACAGGTTATCTGTCGATTCTACCGGTGGACCAGGGCGTGGAACACTCCGCGGGGGCATCGTTTGCGGCTAACCCGCTGTACTTTGATCCGAAGAATATTGTGGAACTGGCTATCGAAGCAGGGTGTAACTGCGTGGCATCGACCTATGGCGTGTTGGCTTCCGTCTCCCGTCGCTACGCGCACCGCATTCCGTTTCTTGTAAAAATTAACCACAACGAAACGCTGAGCTACCCCAATACGTTTGACCAGACGCTGTATGCCAGCGTAGAACAGGCATTCAATATGGGCGCGGTTGCGGTAGGGGCAACCATCTATTTCGGTTCAGAGGAGTCCCGTCGCCAGATTGAAGAGATTTCTGCGGCGTTCGAGCGTGCTCATGAACTGGGGATGGTCACCGTGCTATGGGCGTATCTGCGTAACTCCGCGTTTAAAAAAGATGGCGTGGATTACCATGTTTCCGCCGATCTCACCGGGCAGGCTAACCATCTGGCAGCCACTATCGGGGCGGATATCGTTAAGCAGAAAATGGCGGAAAATAACGGCGGGTATAAAGCAGTCAACTTTGGCTACACCGACGATCGCGTTTACAGCAAGCTGACCAGCGACAACCCAATCGATCTGGTGCGTTATCAGCTGGCGAACTGCTATATGGGGCGCGCCGGATTAATTAACTCTGGCGGTGCGGCTGGCGGCGAAACCGATCTGAGCGATGCGGTACGTACGGCAGTGATTAACAAACGTGCTGGCGGCATGGGGCTGATTCTTGGACGAAAAGCATTCAAGAAAACCATGGCTGACGGCGTTAAGCTGATTAACGCCGTGCAGGATGTTTATCTGGACAGCAAAGTCACCATTGCCTGATCCCCGTTGGGGTGTCGTCGTGTTAACGCAGTAGCGGACAACCCGGCGGCAGTCTGCAACGTAGCGCTGCGGGCAGGATTTCAATATGAAATTCTTGTCCGCTAAGCGGTTCGCCATCGAGATTAAACGTAATTTCGTGCGGGGCGCGGATATCAAACCACGATGATGCGCCTTCGATGATGTTAGGGTTGTCTTCGGATTGCGTTAACGCCGAAAGCAGCCCTGGCAGCAGCTCTTCGCCGGTAAAAATACGCAGTTGCAGCAGACCATCGTTGATCAGCGCCGTCGGGCAAAGCTGTTGCCCACCACCGGCCTGACGACCATTACCGATACCAATGACCAGCGCCTTACCCTGCCAGTGAAAATCTTCCCCACGAATGTCGCAGATGTCGGGTTTGAGCGTATCCATGCGCATTAATCCGTGAATAAAGTACGATACGCCACCTAATGCGGCCTTGAGTTTTTCTGGCGTCTCGCTGGTGATGCGTGTGCCGAAGCCGCCGGTCGCCATATTGATAAAACAAGTTTTATCATTGACCTGAACCATATCGATATCAGTCGCATTTCCGGCGATAGCCAGTTTTAACGCCTTATCAAGGGCGTCGGGTATGCCTACGCTGGTTGCAAAATCATTCGCCGTTCCCAACGGTAAAATACCGAGAGCCGGGATATTGCCGCCCTGCGACTGGATCAGCGCCGTCGAGACTTCGTTAATTGTGCCGTCGCCGCCGCCGGCAATCACCGTTGCAACACCTAACTGGCGAGCTTCATCAACGTAGCGTTGTGCGTCGCCTTTTTCCCAGGTAACGCGAACATGGATTTCCACGCCTTCATCGCGGAGCTCTGCAATGACATCACGCAGGGGGAGATTATCAGCACTTTTTCCGTTGAGGATCAGTAAACTGGCAGGGAACGCTATCATCCGTTTGCCTCACTTTTTTTCATTTTAACAAGTGTACGCCAGGAATGGGTTTATGGCGTAAGAACTGACTGAAAGCGAAGGCGAAGAGATAAAAAAAGCCGCAGGATGCGGCTTTTCAGATTGGGTGGACGTTACTGTGGGAACCACTGATCGCTGATTTTTTGGTACGTGCCGTCAGCTTTGATTGCGGCCAGCGCGCTATTCAGTTTTTCCAGCAGGGCTTTGTTATCCGGGCGAACCGCAATGCCAAGACCAGTACCGAAGTATTGTGGGTCGGTCACTTTGTCAGTGGCTACACTTAACTGCGGGTTGGTTTTCAGCCACTCGTTAACCACGGCTGTATCGCCAAATACGCCATCAATACGACCATTTTTCAGGTCGATAATCGCATTCTGATAGCTGTCGTAGGCCACGGTTTTCACTTCAGGGTGTTTGTCCTGCAGGTATTTCTGGTGCGTGGTGCCGTTTTCCATGCCAATGCGTTTCCCTTTCAGGTCGGCAAAGGTTTTATAGGTGTCTTTTTTCGCAATCACCAGCGCGGAGTTTGCATAGTAAGGCTGAGTAAATGCCACCTGCTTGCTACGCTCTGGCGTGATGTCCATTCCGGAAATCACCGCATCATATTTTTTGAATTTCAGCGCGGGAATCAAGCTATCAAAAGCATGATTGGTGAAAGTACAGTCAGCTTGCATTTGTTTGCACAGTGCCGTTGCCAGGTCGATGTCAAAACCGACAATTTTATTGCTTGCATCCAGTGACTCAAATGGCGGATAAGTCGCTGATACACCGAAACTAATTTTATCAGCAGCTGAGGCGCCAGCGGCGAAAGTAGCAAGTAATGCGGCCAGTACTAACTTTTTCATGGTGGAACTCCCGTCTGTCAATCTTATGATTATTTACCGTGTCTGCGGCGTGAATTAACAATGCCACTTAATGAATTTATATGCAATAAAAATGATTAGTTATTTTTAAGGATATAAAAAAAGACGGACAATTTAGGTTGTTGTCCGTCTTTTTTATTTTGGCTTTATGCATATTCACCGGAGAGTGTACAACGGAAGATGAATCGTAGCCTGATAAGCGTAGCGCCATCAGACATAAAAACCGATTTAATTCCGGTGTTCAAACGCCAGAGCTTTACGTTCGATCAAGCGCATCATCAGCGTCAGCAAACCGTTGACGATCAGGTAAATCACACCCGCCGCGCCGAAAACCATGACGTCATAAGTGCGACCATACAGCAGCTGACTATAGCCCATGACTTCCATCAGCGTGATGGTGTATGCCAGTGAGGTACTTTTAAACACCAGCACCACTTCGTTGGAATACGAGGAGAGGGCGCGTTTAAAGGCGTACGGCAACAGAATCGCCAGCGTATCCTTCTTACTCATCCCCAACGCTCCACAGGACTGCCACTGGCCTTCCGGGATTGCGCGGATAGCACCGTAGAACAGTTGAGTGGTATAAGCCGCACTGTTTAACGATAGCGCAATTAAGGCGCACAGCCACGGTTCAGAGAGCAGGTGCCACAGTACCGGATACTCCTGTAGCGTCGGGAACTGCCCTGGCCCGTAGTAGATCAGGAAGATTTGCACCAGCAGCGGAGTACCGGTAAACAACGTGATATAGGCGCGAACCAACCAGACCACAATCGGCGTTTTTAGCGTCAGGATGACGGTGAAAACCAGCGCCAGCACCAGAGCAACCACGATGGAGGCGACCGTCAGCGTCAGGCTGGTATGCAGCCCTTTTAACAATTCAGGTAAATACTCAAGCATTAGCCTGGTCTCCGCTCAAATCGTGTCGCGCGCAGGTCAATGCGTTTGAGAATGTACTGACTCACCAGCGTAATCACCAGGTAAATAGCCGCCGCCACAATGTACCAGGTAAACGGCTCCTGGGTACGGGTGGCAATGCTCTTGGTTTGCAGCATCAGATCGTTCACGCTGATAAGGCTGACCAGCGCGGTATCTTTCAGCAATACCAGCCACTGGTTACCCAGTCCCGGCAGAGCGTGACGCCACATCTGCGGCATCACCAGGCGAAAGAAGATCGCGGCTTTAGACAAACCCAACGCCTGACCTGATTCCCATTGTCCGAGTGGTACGGCCTTCAGCGCGCCACGCAGCGTTTGCGACGCGTAAGCCGCATACAACAATGACAGCGCAATCACACCGCACAGGAACGGGCTGACGTCGAAGTTTTCGATCTGCATCTGAACCGGGATTTGTACAAACCCGAGATTGATCGTAAAGCCATCGGCCAGCGTCAGCAGCAGCTGTGAAGAGCCGAAATAGATGAACAGAACCACCAGAATTTCCGGCAGACCACGCAGGATGGTGACCAGAGCTGAGCCCGTCCATGCTACCGGACGCCATTTTACTGACTCCCAGACGGCAAAAAACATGGCGAGCGCGAGGCCAATAATCAGCGCACAAACGGCAAGGCCGACGGTCATCCCGGCGGCGCTTGCTAAAGGAAAAAATTCATTCATCAAGTATTACTTCTGGAACCATTTGTTGTAGATGGTCTCGTAAGTCCCATCTTTCTTCACTTTTTCCAGCGCAGCGTTAAATTTCTGCTGCAGCTCGGTATTGCCCTGGCGCACAGCGATGCCCAGACCCGTACCGAAGTAATCTTTATCCGTCACTTTGTCGCCAACTGCGGCCAGCTTTGGATTATCTTTCAGCCATTCGGTCACCACTGCGGTATCACCAAATACGCCGTCAATACGACCATTTTGCAGATCGAGTTTGGCATTCTGGTAGCTGTCATACGGTACGGTGGTCACTTCCGGATGTTTATCCATGATGAATTTCTGGTGCGTAGTACCGTTTTGTACACCGACTTTTTTGCCTTTCAACTGGTCAATGCTGGTGTATTTACCCTGTTGGCCAACAAACAGGGCAGAGTTGTCGTAATACGGGGTGGTGAACAGAACCTGTTTTTCACGCTCTGGCGTGATGTCCATACCGGCCATCACCGCGTCAAAACGACGGAATTTCAGGCTCGGGATCAGGCTGTCGAAGGCCTGATTGGTGAAGGTACAGGTCGCGTCAATCTCTTTACACAGCGCATTCGCCAGATCAACGTCAAACCCTACGATTTTGTTATTCGCATCAATAGATTCAAACGGAGGATAAGACGCTTCGGTGGCGAAACGGATGGTTTGGGCTGCGGTAGCGGAAAGGCTAAAACCTGCGATTAGCGCGGCAATCAGAACTTTTTTCATTGTATTGTCCCGAATCTTAGTGAGAGAGATAGTTTTTAAACGCTTCGGTTTGCGGGTTGGCAAAGCAGCTCGCATCCCCAAACTCGACGATATGACCGTTTTCCATATACACCACACGGCTGGCCGTTTTACGTGCAACTTCCACTTCGTGGGTGACGATCACCTGAGTAATGTTGGTTTCCGCCAGTTCACGAATGATGCTGACGATTTGGGCAGTAATTTCCGGATCAAGCGCTGCGGTAGGTTCATCAAACAGCAGCACCTGCGGCTCCATCATCAACGCGCGGGCAATGGCCACACGCTGTTGCTGGCCACCGGAGAGATGCAGTGGGTAGCGATCGCTGTACGGCTTCAGGCGCAGACGTTCCAGCAATTTTTCGGCACGCGCCAGCGCTTGATCTTTTGTCAGACCCAGTACGCGGCAGGGCGCTTCAATCAGATTCTGCACAACCGTGAGATGCGGCCAAAGGTTGTATTGCTGGAAGACCATGCCCACGTTCTGACGCAGCTCCCGAATGGCTTTGTCTGACGGGGTCTTCGTGAAGTCGAAACGGTTACCCGCAATAGAGAGCGTGCCCGAGCGCGGCATCTCAAGCAGGTTGAGTACGCGCAGCAGCGAGCTTTTCCCGGCTCCACTTGGGCCAAGTAACACCAGTGTTTCACCCTGAGGGCAATCCAGCGTGATATCGAACAGCGCCTGATGTGCGCCGTAGAAGCAGTTAATGCCGTTTAATTGAATACTCATTGACACTCGATACTGGCAGTCTGATAGCTATTGAAGCCGCAGATACTACCTTTGACAGAATAGTTATGCAATATTTATGCGTTAAAAGTTAAATGCAAACCGCATTCTTATCTAAACATAGCACAAAATAGCGGGGCCACCAGTGGGCAAGAATAATTGTCGGCATTCTATGCAGAATGCCAGACAATTTATGGGGGTTATGATTAAAGCGGGTGAATGGGGCGGTTAGCGGTTTTCGACAGACTGGCGCAGCGTCCCGGCTGGCGCGTGTACGCTGCCGCCCAGATAGCGGACATCGTCAACTACCCAGCACTGGCCTTCGCGGATCATCAGCACTTCATCACGCCAGCTTTGGTCACCCTGTTTAAGCTCTACGCGCAGCGGAATGTTGCGTGCATCACTATTCGGAATGGTCGATGCGCTGGCGACGCTGGCACTGTCCGGTAACGTAGCGCGACTAGAGAACGGATCGCTGTTAAACAGATCGCGATGCGCGTTATCACGGCTGGCATCGTTCAGCAGTTTCGCCAGATTATCGCTGAGGTACGGACGAAGGGGGGGAATGTCATTGTTTCGGTGCTGAATACGGTAATCATAGAATTGTTGAGCCACGCTGTCTGGCCCGCCTTCTACGCATGAGCCGCTACGCGTGCCGTTATCTTTGTAGGCCGGCGTTACGGTAGTACAGGCGCTGAGAAGTAGTGCACATGGAACCAGCAGAGAGAGTTTCGAGTAGCGCATAATGATTTCCTTATTAGCTTTCTACTATTAGTGTTCTACGTTGATTTACATGTCATACTTCAAGTTGCTTGTGCGTTGGCTACGTGCGTTCACCCCAGTCACATAGTTATCTATGCTCCTGGGGATTCACTCTCTTGCCGCCTTCCTGCAACTCGAATTATTTTGTGTAAAGAATATATCCTTTCAATGATAGTGGATCGGTTCGATAATGCTTTTGAGATCGTGCTCTTAGCGCAAAAAGGAGATTTACCATGCAGTTTTCGACTACCCCTACGCTGGAAGGGCAGAGCATCGTGGAATACTGCGGTGTTGTGACTGGCGAAGCCATTTTAGGCGCGAATATCTTCCGCGATTTCTTCGCCGGCATTCGCGATATCGTCGGCGGTCGCTCCGGCGCGTATGAAAAAGAGCTGCGTAAAGCGCGTGAAATTGCTTTTCAGGAGCTTGGTGAACAGGCAAAAGCGCTCGGTGCTGATGCGGTAGTCGGTATCGATATCGATTACGAAACCGTGGGCAAAGACGGTAGCATGCTGATGGTGAGCGTCAGCGGCACCGCGGTGAAAACTCGCCGATGAAGCGTTTGTTGTCTCTGCTGGCATTAACGCTGCTGCTGGTAGGATGTGCTGGCGAAAAAGGGATTGTCGACAAAGACGGGTATCAGTTAGATACCCGTCGTCAGGCACAGGCTGCTTACCCGCGCATTAAAGTGCTGGTTATCCATTACACGGCCGATGATTTCGACTCTTCTCTGGCTACGCTGACTGATAAAAACGTCAGCTCGCACTATCTGATCCCGGCAGTGCCGCCGCTCTACCACGGCAAACCGCGTATCTGGCAACTGGTAGCGGAAAAAGATCTGGCCTGGCATGCGGGGATTAGCTTCTGGCGCGGCGCTACGCGAATTAACGATACCTCGATCGGCATTGAGCTGGAAAACCGTGGCTGGCAAAAATCGGCGGGCAGCAAGTATTTTGCGCCGTTTGAACCCGCGCAAATTCAGGCGTTAATCCCCTTGGCGAAAGATATTATTGCCCGTTATGACATAAAACCACAGAACGTGGTGGCCCATGCGGATGTCGCACCGCAGCGCAAGGACGATCCAGGTCCGCTGTTTCCATGGGAAGAACTGGCTGCGCAAGGAATTGGCGCGTGGCCGGATGCTCAGCGAGTGGCGTTTTATCTTGCCGGGCGAGCGCCCGATGCACCGGTAGAAACCTCATCATTGCTCGATCTGCTGTCGCGCTATGGTTATGAGGTAAAACCTGAAATGACGCCGCGTGAACAGCGGCGGGTGATTATGGCCTTCCAGATGCACTTCCGCCCGACCTTGTGGAACGGCGTGGCGGATGCAGAAACTCAGGCGATTGCCGAAGCGTTACTGGAGAAATACGGGCAGGGTTAACGCGGCAGCTTGCCGTGGTCACGCAGCCAGGCCGCGGTACGCTCAATCCCTTCATCCAGCGTCACAACGGGCTGATAACCTAATTCTTCCTGAGCGCGGGTGGTATCCAGCGTAAAGTCAAAATTCAGCTTCGAGACGCCGTAATGCGTAAGCTTTGGCTCTTTCGCCGATTTATTGCCTAACCGCTCCATGCTGCGGGCAATCATATCCAGCATCGGGTAGGGCACGGATCGGATACGACAATCAATATTTAGCTCGTCGATGAGTTTCTGCACAATACTGCGCAGGGTGCGATGCTCGCCGTTGGTAATGTTGTACGCACGACCCGACGGCAGATTATCGCAGGCTTGCTGACTTGCCAGCCACATCGCGTGCACCGCATTCTCGTAGTAGGTCATATCCACCAGCGCACTTCCGCCGTGCGGCAACAGAATGCTGCCGTAGTGGTACATCATATGGGCCAGGCGCGGGATAAAAACTTTATCGTGTGGTCCGAACAAGCTTTGCGGACGCAATACCGTAAAACGGGTCTGCGGGTTGGCCTGTGTCAGCAACGCAATCACATCTTCGCCAGCCGCTTTACTGCGGGCGAATTCATTGGCGAAGCGTTGGGGGCGGAAGTCCTCTTTGATATCGCGATGGTGGTGATAATCGAAATAGAGCGACGGTGATGAGATATGAATGAAGTTACGAACGCCCCAGGCCACGGCCCACTCGCCCAGACGGCGGGTTGCGCGAACGTTGGCCAGATCGAAGGCTTCCTGAGTTCCCCATGGTGAGGTAAAACTGGAGCAGTGCCACAGCGTATCGATACCGGCGAGCATCACTTTTGCCTGCGAAGAGACCAGCTCGGTCAAATCGGCATGCACAAACTCTGCGCCCATTTTCTCCAGCAGCTTGCCCATCGCTTCGTTGCGACCGGTAGCTCTGACGCTGACGCCTTTGCTGCATAAAAACTCAACCGCGTTTCGGCCTAAGCCGCTGGTGGCTCCGGTAACCAGTACCTTCATATCAATCCACTGTGTTTAAAAAACGTCGTGCGCATTCTTCCGTGAATTTCGTCTGTATGCAATGGGAAACATGAAAGAATACAGGCTCTTTTTATCATGAGTCTGTGATTTGTTCTGCAAGTTTAGCAATACGCTTCGCCATCCCTCTAAAAATGAACAGATGCGCCGGGATCATCAGCAGCCAATAGAAGAGGCCTGGCATGCCGTGCGGATGCCACCAGGCGCGGACATCAATGCGTCGGTGGTCGCCTTTATCTTCCAGCGTGAAGCTCAGTCGACCCAATCCTGGCGCTTTCATCCCAAACAGCAGCGTCAGCTGTTTTTCTGGCTCAACGATGATAACTTTCCAGCTATCAACGGTATCGCCAACCTGCAACAGAGAGTGTTGCGGTCTGCCTTTCGCCAGCTTATGGCCGACCAGCAGGTCCAACGCCGCGCGCGTTTTCCATAAAATATTGCCAAAGAAATAGCCTTCTTTGCCGCCGAGGCGATTCACCACCTGCCACAGCGCCTGCCGACTGGCGGAGGTTTCAACGCTAAAGCCAGCTTGTTTAGCGAAATAGCCATATTCGGGGCGCCAGCGGGCAAATGCCTGCGCGTCGTAACCCCAGTCGCTGGAATTGACCAGCTTTTCTTCTTCTTTCAACGTGCTGCGCACCGCGTCATCAAAGGCAATCAGCTTTTGCGGGATCAGCGTGCGTAATTCGGTGTCATCGGCCAGCAGGTCGTGTTTTAACCCCTGTATCAGCGCTTTTGCCGTGGTCGGCGGCACTGACGTTATGACGTTCAAAAACCAGACCGAAATCCAGCGGGTAGGAAAGGGGACAGGGATGAGCAGGCGATGTTTACCGCTGACCGCCATAAAATGCTCGAACTGCTCCTGATAGCTCAATACCTGCGGCCCGGCGGCTTCGAGCACGCGGTGTTGGCGTGTAGGATGATCCAACAACGCCACCAGGTAGTACATTAAATTCTCCAGCGCGATAGGTGTGGTACGCGAGCGCACCCAGCGCGGAGGGGTGAGTACCGGCAGGTTGTAGACCATGTCGCGCATCACTTCAAAGGCGGCAGAACCTGCCCCTACGATAATACCAGCGCGCAATTCGGTCATCGGCACGCCTGATTCGCGCAGGGTGTCCGCGGTTATCTGTCGCGCACGCAGATGATCGGATTGTTCATGCCGGGGAGCCTGTAATGAGCTCAGGAAAATAAGCTGTTTGACTGGCGTATCACGTAGCGCATCGCGCACGTTCATTGCTACCTGGCGCTCATGGGCGATAAAATCACCGCCTTCTCCCATGCCATGGACCAGGTAATAGACCGTATCAACGCCGGTCAGCAGCGGCGTTAGGTTATCTGGCCAATTCAAATCGACCTTATGGCAACTGACGTTGGCCAACTGCTGCTTTTCCAGTCGCTCGATGCGGCGTGCCGCAGCCAGCACCTGATGCCCTTGCTGACTGAGCGCCTGTACCAGATGCTGACCAATGTAGCCACTGGCGCCAAGAACCAAAATCCGTTGCGGCACGCCCATCTCCTTAGCGGGTTAAAAAAGCGCGCCAGTGGGCGACGACTTCAGCAAGCTGTTCACGCGATACGTCCAGATGCATCACCAGACGCACAATCGGCGAGGCGTTAATCAGCACGCCTTGCGCTTTCATGTACTCGCCCAGTGCCGCAGCGTGTTCTTCGCCAACGCGGACAAACAGCATGTTGGTGTCGTGGCGCATGACGTCCGCTCCGGCTTCGCGCAGTTGTTCCGCCATCCAGGCGGCGTTGTCATGGTCTTCTTGTAAACGCGACACGTTATTTTTCAGCGCATACAGTCCCGCCGCCGCCAGAATACCGGCCTGACGCATTCCGCCGCCGGTCATTTTACGCCAGCGAATGGCGCGCTTGATGTACTCGTGGCTGCCGACCAGCAATGAGCCTACCGGCGTTCCTAAACCTTTGGAGAGACAAATGGTGAACGAATCGCAGTATTGCGTGACATCTTTTAACTCACAGCCATAGGCGACGATGGCGTTAAAAATACGCGCGCCGTCGACATGCAGCGCAAGATTGCGCTCACGGGTAAATTCCCAGGCCTCTTTCAGATACTCGCGTGGTAGCACTTTGCCGTTGTGGGTGTTTTCCAGGCTGAGCAGACGCGTGCGGGCAAAATGGATATCGTCCGCTTTGATTTTTGCCGCCACTTTGTCCAGCGGCAAAGAGCCATCCGGCATGGCGTCGATAGGTTGCGGTTGAATGCTGCCGAGCACCGCTGCGCCACCCGCTTCGTAGAGATAGTTATGCGCGCCCTGACCGGCGATATACTCTTCCCCGCGCTGACAATGGCTGAGGAGAGCCACCAGGTTCGCCTGAGTGCCTGTGGGTAAGAAAATTGCGGCTTCTTTGCCAGCAAGCTCGGCTGCGTATTGCTGGAGGGCATTAACGGTAGGGTCATCACCGTAGACGTCGTCCCCGACCGGGGCGGCCATCATCTCTTCGAGCATGGCGCGACTTGGTCGGGTGACGGTATCACTGCGTAAATCAATCACGGGCATTCCTTTTTAAGTGAGGTAATGCCCTCTGTTTTACCTGAGCCAGTTAGTTTTCGCCAGTTCGATCACTTCATCACCGCGCCCGCTGATGATTGCGCGCAGCATATACAGGCTAAAACCTTTAGCTTGTTCGAGTTTGATCTGCGGCGGGATCGCCAGTTCTTCTTTCGCGACGACCACATCGACCAGCACCGGACCGTCAATCGACATCGCCCTTTGCAGCGCTTCATCAACCTCTGAGGATTTCTCCACGCGAATGCCCGTGATGCCGCAAGCCTCGGCAATCCGTGCGAAATTTGTATCGTGCAGTTCGGTGCCGTCGGTCAGATAACCGCCAGCTTTCATCTCCATCGCCACAAACCCCAACACGCTGTTGTTGAAGACAATAATCTTCACCGGCAGCTTCATTTGCACAACCGACAGAAAGTCGCCCATCAGCATGCTAAAACCACCGTCACCGCACATTGCGACAACCTGACGTCCCGGTTCGGTCGCTTGTGCGCCGAGCGCCTGCGGCATGGCATTGGCCATCGACCCGTGGTTAAACGAACCGATCAGACGGCGTTTACCGTTCATTTTCAGATAACGTGCTGCCCACACCGTTGGCGTGCCAACGTCGCAGGTGAAGATGGCGTCGTCAGCGGCAAAGTGGCTGATCTGCTGCGCCAGATACTGCGGATGAATGGCTTTATCGCTGGGTTTGGCTAAATCATCCAGCCCTTTACGCGCCTCACGATAGTGTTCCAGCGCTTTATCCAGGAACTGCCGATCGGTTTTTTCTTCCACCAGCGGCAGCAGGGTGCGGAGTGTGGATTTAATATCGCCTACCAGCGCCATATCAACTTTACTGTGCGCGCCAATGCTCGCCGGATTGATATCAATCTGAATAATCTTGGCGTCGGTGGGGTAGAACGGGCGATAGGGGAACTGGGTACCTAGCAGGATCAGCGTGTCGGCATTCATCATGGTATGGAAGCCGGATGAAAAGCCGATCAGCCCGGTCATGCCCACGTCGTAAGGGTTGTCGTACTCCACATGCTCTTTACCACGCAGGGCGTGCACAATCGGCGCTTTTATTTTAGCAGCAAACTCAACCAGTTCTTTATGCGCACCGGCGCAGCCGCTGCCGCACATCAGGGCGATATTGCTGGAGTAGCGTAGCAGTTGCGCTAGTTTTCTGAGCTCTTCTTCTTCCGGAGTGACCACCGGGAGCGGCGCATGATACCAGTGAGTGCTGGCGCTTTCAGGTGCTGGCTTCAGCGCAACGTCGCCGGGTAATACCACCACGGAGACGCCGCGGTTGAGCACCGCTTTACGCATGGCAATTGCCAGCACTTGTGGGATCTGTTCAGGGCTGGAAACCAGCTCGCAATAGTGGCTACATTCGCGAAACAACTCTTGCGGGTGGGTCTCCTGAAAATAACCGCTGCCTATCTCACTGGATGGAATGTGTGCGGCAATTGCCAGTACCGGGACGTGGTTGCGGTGGCAATCAAACAGTCCGTTAATCAGGTGCAGGTTGCCTGGTCCACACGAGCCTGCGCAGACGGCCAGTTCTCCCGTCAACTGCGCTTCAGCTCCCGCGGCGAAGGCCGCAACCTCTTCATGACGGGTTGGCATCCAGTCAATCGTTCCCATACGATTCAGACTGTCACTAAGGCCATTTAGCGAGTCACCCGTCACACCCCAAATGCGTTTAACGCCAGCTTGTTCGAGTGTTTTAGCAATAAAAGCGGCAACCGTTTGTTTCATGGTTTTCCTTCTCCTTTAATGTGATACCGGTTACAAGTTTAGATGAAGATAATAGTTATGCTTATCATTACCTCTTATTTCCGGCAGGTTTCATTAAGCCTGTATTAAGCGTAGTTTGTTATTGGACATGGTGAAACAAGGAATAAATTCAAATGGTTATAAAACTATTAAATACAGTTAACCGGGTACTGACTCATGAAGATTTTGGCAAGTTTTTGTTACGTATTGCCGTGGGGGGATTAATGCTGTTTCATGGGCTGCATAAACTGTTCGCGGGTATTGATGGCATCAGTGGCATGCTGATAGCGAAAGGTTTCCCTGGCTTTATTGCGTATGGCGTTCTGCTGGGAGAGGTTGTGGCACCGTGTCTGATTATTCTTGGGATCCTGACGCGTCCGGCGGCGTTGGGGCTCGCGTTTACGATGGTGGTGGCATGGCTGATGGTCGGGATGGGTGAAACCTGGTCACTGGATAAAACCGGCGCATGGGCAATTGAAAGTCTGGTGTATTTCTTCATCGGCGCTCTGGCCGTGGCATTTTTGGGCGCGGGGCGTTTCTCCGTTGCCGAAAACTCGGCCTGGCGATAGTTTGCCATCCGAGAATCAAGACAGAGGCGGGGACGCGTTAACCTATCTCCGCCTCGCCATTAAGTCTGGCCGCTAATCCATCTCGTCACTGCTCCACAGTTTGTGCCGACGTTTCAGTGCTCGTTGCGTCAATGCCTTTGCCATCGCCGCACCTATTTCAGCGCTAACCACCAGCCCCTGAATAAAGGGACGGTCGTGCATCAACCACGGCAGTCCGCCAAAGGCGATGCGGTTGCGGGCGTTTTCCGGTGCTTGCAGCGTGTAATCTTCGCCGATATCCGGGATCTCATCGCCACAGGCCAGCAGTTGATCGCGTAGCGTTGGGAACGGAATATCTTTGCTCTGCAATGCCCGTTGTCCTCGGGCGTCAATAAATACATCAAATTCACTGCGTTGACCGTGGTGGTAAATGACCGTCCTTTCCTGCTTATTTGTACGCTCATAATCCTTGCCGAGTGCGAGGATCTCAATCAGCCCGGCATCGTGCAGAGCCAGCAATCGGCGGATAGATTCAGACGGGATCGCCGCATAGTTATCAATAAAGACGCGCGCCAGTCCGTGCCTGAAACGTTTTTCGTCGCTAGCATCAAGATGAGGAACGATCTCTTCAATAACCTCGTGTAGGCGCAATAAGGTATAGCGCCAGGCGACGGTATGTTGTTCCTGCTTGTTGCGTTCAACCTCCACCAGGTTACGCCTCGCCCAGTCAAAAGGGTCATGCTTGAGCCTGTCGGCAAAATAGACCTCGGGGAATGTGTCGGCGTTAAGCGTTGCAAGTGCAACCTGTTGGCACCACCCTGGGGCCGCGTCTTGCAGTTGTTGCACAATAAGCCGGAAGATGCGGTCCAGTAATCCGTTTTGGCCCTCGGCAATGGCGTTTTCAATCGCTTCTTTCGTCACGATATTCAGCGGTTCATAGGGAAGAGGGCAGTAAAAATCCGCTTCAGGCAGCACACCGCTGCGCGACATCAGGGTCAGCTTCAGGTTTTGGCTGTCGGGTTTACGCGTGAACTGCAGTGAACGGTCGGTATTGGTGGTGAAGTTACCATGCTGACTGACCACGGCCATCGCCGCGTCGATAGCGCTTAGCGAGGTGCCCAGAATACCCACCCTGCAAGCGCTAATCTGCGCCTCCATCAGGCCGGTCCACGGACTGGGGAAAAACTTGCGTGCTTGAGCATCAGTTTCTGGCCACAGATGACCGCTGGCGATAGCGGCGAAATCCACTTCGACGGGCTGTGACGCGTGATTGATCCACAGGGAGACCCCAGTCGGGTTTGCTTGCAGGTCGGTGACTTTACTTGATTCATATACGCGAATTGTGAACCCGGATCTTTGCGCTTTATCGACAATGGCTAAAAAACGATCGCGATAATAGTCGCCGAGGATCACGCGGGGCAAAAATTGCCGCTCATGCAACGATGTACGTTCAAGCCGAAACTGCGCCAGGTATTCATCGCTTTGATTCTGTAGCCACGTCAGATAACTGATATAAATCGGCGGGATCTCAATGCTGGCTATATTGGCCAGCATGTGGTCTGCGTTGTTGTCGCTGTTATAAGGCATGCCTATGCCAGCTTCCTCAGCTTGCTCATAAAGCTGTATCTCCAGCGGTTCACCGCGCTCAACGAGGGCATGAAACGTATAAATTCCGGTGGGACCTACGCCGACGATGGCCACTTTTTTCATGGGGATCCTTTGTAGAAAGTTCGACGTGGTAGTCGGGGTTTTGCTTAACCTGTGCCAGGTAAGTGTGGTCGATAATTCGCAGGAAGAGGGCGGTATTTTGCCTCGGAGGGTGAAAAAATCGGAATTTTGCAGCGTCTGACAGCATAAAAAAAGGCCACCCGATATAACCGGGTAGCCTTTTGCACATCAGATATCGGTCAATTACGCCAGCACTAAATCACCCTGCGGATGACAGGAGCAGGCCAGCACATAACCTTCAGCAATTTCTGCGTCGGTCAGCGTCATGGTGCTACTGACCGTGTAGTTACCGTCAACCACTTTGGTTTTGCAGCAGCCGCAAACGCCCGCACGGCATGCGGCGACAACCGGCACTTTATTGCTTTCCAGCGCTTCCAGCAGCGTACTGCCTACCGGCGCATAAAACTCTTTTGCCGGCTGCAGTTTGGTGAACTTCAGACCGCTGGTGGCGGCTTCAGCTACCGGGGTGAAGAACTGCTCTTTAAAGAAGCGTGTCACGCCCAGCGCGTTGACTTCTTTCTCGACCAGATCCATATACGGCGCCGGGCCGCAGGTCATCACGGTGCGCGAAGCCAGGTCCGGTACGCTTTGCAGCAGTTCGGTGGTCAGTCGGCCGGAAACAAAACCGTCAGTGGCATTGTTTTCAGCAACTAAGGTCACCGGGTACTCGCGCCATTCGTCGGCAAAAATGACATCTTGCGGTGAACGGACGTTAAAGATCACCTGCACATCTGCCTGTGGGCGGTATTTTGCCAACCAGCGACGCATTGACATGATTGGCGTGACGCCACAGCCAGCGGCCAGCATCAGGAACCTGTCTTCCGCTTTATCTTCACAGGTGAATTCACCCATTGCATCGGACAGCCAGATATAGTCGCCGCGCTTCACGTCGCGGGTTAACCACTGTGAGCCTGCGCCATCGTC
Organism: Citrobacter braakii; assembly: GCF_002075345.1. Classification (GTDB taxonomy): domain Bacteria; phylum Pseudomonadota; class Gammaproteobacteria; order Enterobacterales; family Enterobacteriaceae; genus Citrobacter; species Citrobacter braakii. The sequence continues at coordinate 289,626 of NZ_NAEW01000002.1, read as the reverse complement.
AATCCGGCGGATGGTCAGCGTGATGTATTCGCTAACGCCCGGCGTTGAAGAGAGGGTGTAAGCACGCAGCGTGTCCGCTGAATTACGTACGCTGACCAGTGCATACTGCCCGGCGCGGTACGGATAATAGTCGTGGCACAGCAACGAAATTGTCCATACATCCGGCGTTTCCTGATGGATGTGATGAACCTGCATCCGCCATGGGCACTGATGAGTTGGCATTGTCATTCTTTACTCCTTACGCGCTCAGCAGTTGCTTCATGTCTTCTTCAACGGTGGTCACGGAACGCAGACCGAACTTCTCGTTGAGAACGGCCAGCAGGTCCGGCGTGAAGAAGCCAGGCGCAGTCGGGCCAGTGACGATGTTTTTCACGCCCAGAGACAGCAGGGTCAGCAGAATGACAATCGCTTTCTGTTCGAACCAGGAGAGCACCAGAGACAGCGGCAGATCGTTCACGCCACAGCCCAGTTTCTCAGCCAGGGTTACCGCCAGGATGATGGCAGAGTATGCATCGTTACACTGACCTGCATCGACCAGACGCGGCAGGCCTTCGATATCACCGAACTCCAGTTTGTTGAAACGGTATTTACCGCACGCCAGGGTCAGGATCAGGCAGTCGTCCGGCACGCTGGTGGCGAAGTCGGTGAAGTAGTTACGTTCGCCACGCGCGCCATCACAACCGCCAACCAGGAAGATGTGACGCAGTTTTTCGCGGCTTACCAGGTCGATCAGGGTATCAGCCGCGCCCAGCAGAGTCTGACGACCGAAACCAACGGTGATCAGGTGCGGAATTTCGCTGTACGGGAAGCCCGCCATCTGCTGAGCCTGAGCGATTACCGGAGCGAAGTTGTCGCCTTCGAGGTGGCTTACACCCGGCCAACCGACGATGCTACGAGTCCAGATACGGTCATCGTAGGCACCAACAGTTGGGTCGATGATGCAGTTAGAGGTCATTACGATTGGGCCCGGGAAGCGGGCAAATTCAACCTGCTGATTCTGCCAGCCGCTGCCGTAGTTACCGATCAGGTGTTTGAACTTACGCAGTTCCGGGTAGCCGTGCGCCGGCAGCATTTCACCGTGGGTATAGACGTTAACGCCGGTACCTTCGGTCTGCTCCAGCAGGTTGTACAGATCTTTCAGGTCGTGACCGGAGATCAGGATGCACTTACCTTCGGTTGCTTTGACGTTGACCTGAGTTGGCGTCGGGTGGCCGTATTTAGTGGTTTCGCCAGCATCCAGAATGCTCATCACTTTGAAGTTCATCTGGCCGATTTCCATTGAGCACTCCAGCAGAGCGTTCATATCGGAAGGCCAGGTTCCCAGCCATGCCATGATTTTGTGGTACTGAGCGTAGATGTCGTTGTCGTACTGACCGAGAACGTGCGCGTGCTCCATGTAAGCTGCCGCACCTTTCAGGCCGTACAGGCACAGCAGACGCAGGCCGAGAATGTTCTCGCCGATGGCTGCTTTGTCTTTGTTCGGGGTAAATTCAGCGGCCTGACGTTGCAGGTCGCCCAGATCGTCGCTGACCAGTTGCAGATCGGCCATCGGGTTAGCGACCGCTGCGTTCGCGTCGATGTTCAGGCATTGCGCTTTCAGGGCGTCGCGCATGGCGATAGCTTCACGGGCATAGCCAACAATACGCGGGGAATCGAAGTTAACGTTGGTCAGCGTGGAGAAGAATGCACGCGGCGCAAAGTTATCAACCTCATGGTCGATGATGCCGTATTCACGTGCCTTAACAGCCCATGCAGACAGACCTTGTAGGGAAGCAATCAGCAGATCCTGCAAATCGGAGGTTTCAGCCGTTTTACCGCACATACCCTGCGCGTAAGAGCAGCCGTTTCCTGCCGGAGTACGGATGGTTTGTTCACATTGCACACAAAACATGGTCACACCTTTTAAAGTTATATTTAATATACATGTTTAAGGTTATGCCTGTGCGCGAAGGGATAAAAGGGATTTCTGCTACAACTTGCAGGGAGATTGATTTAGCGCAATTTTGGCGGTAGAGGACTACCGCCAGAGAGGTATCTGTCCTGACTTCAGGCGGAGAAAAACGCCATCAGCAAAGGCACTAACAGACTCAGAATAAAGCCGTGGACGATGGCTGCCGGAACCATCTCCAGACCGCCGCTGCGTTGTAGCACCGGTAAGGTGAAATCCATTGATGTCGCGCCACATAGCCCCAGCGCGGTTGAGCGGCTGCGGCCCACCATTCCAGGAATCAACATAATGGCAATCAGCTCGCGGGCCAGGTCATTAAAGAAGGCGGCGCTACCAATCACCGGCCCGAACGATTCGGTTAACAGAATACCGGACAGGGAGTACCAGCCAAAACCAGACGCCATCGCCAGCGCGGTTTTCAGCGGCAAGCCGAGGATCAACGCATTGATAACCCCCGCCAGCATCGAACTGGCGACGACGACCACCGCAACAATCATCCCCCGGCGATTCAGCACAATTTGCTTTAAGGTCATACCGCTGTTGCGCAGTTGAATCCCGACCAGGAACAGTAAAAAGATTAACGTATATTCGCTGGCTTCGGTGGCGTGCTGCAGAATAGGAAGACCGGTGAGGCCGAGCATAAAACCCACGACGACGACGCCACAAAGCTGGAGCGACTCAAGCGCCATCGCAATTCGCGAGGGTAGCTTTTCTTGCTTGTGGTTATGTCGCCAGGGCAGCGAACGCTCCAGCCAGAACAGCGCCGCGATATTACACAGCAAAATGACCGTCACGCTGACCGCAGAATAATGAAGAATGGCTAACAGGTTGCTGGCGAGATTATCCAGAAACGCCAGGCTGATACCCATAAAAAAGAGAATAAGGTAGACGATCCAGCTCAACAGGCGATTGATAAGTTTTAATGCAGCCCTGTGCCGAAGCGGAATAAGGTAGCCCACAATAAGGGGAATCAGAATGATTAACAGCCCTGAAAACATGAAAACCAGATCCTTGCTGAGAGTAAGACGAAATGCGCCAGCACACACTACTCAATGCAATGAAGGGAGTAAAGTTGCAAATAAAAGGAAATATAGCGGGGAAAAAAAGACCTGACTTGCGCCAGGCCTTTTTTGTTATCGATTAATCGCGTTTTTCCAGCAAAGTGCGGTAAATAAGACCGCCGAGGACCCCACCGATAATCGGCATAACCCAGAAGAACCACAATTGCTGTAATGCCCAGCCGCCCTGGAAGATGGCTACGGCGGTACTACGTGCCGGGTTAACGGAGGTGTTGGTAACCGGAATACTGATCAAGTGGATCAGGGTTAACGCCAGACCAATCGCAATAGGTGCAAAACCTGCCGGAGCATGTTTATCGGTCGCACCGTGGATCACTAATAAGAAACCAGCGGTCAAAATAATTTCAATTACGACGGCAGACAGCATTGAATAGCCGCCAGGTGAATGTTCACCAAAGCCGTTCGAGGCAAAACCACTGGCAGTTGCGTCAAAACCAGCTTTACCGCTGGCAATAAGATACAGTGCCGCTGCTGCAACAATACCGCCCACAACCTGAGCGATAACATAACCAATAACGTCTTTTGCCGGGAAGCGACCGCCCGCCCATAAACCGAAGGTCACCGCCGGGTTAAAGTGTCCGCCGGAAATATGACCTACGGCGAATGCCATGGTCAATACGGTCAAACCAAACGCCAGCGCGACACCGGCAAATCCAATACCCAACTCCGGGAATGCTGCGGCCAGAACTGCGCTACCGCACCCACCAAAGACGAGCCAAAACGTACCGAAGAATTCGGCTGCTAATTTCCTGAACATAACCACCTCAATTAAAAGTTCCGGGTTCGTGTTCCTTACCCGGTAATTCATCGCTAAAAGGGACGATGATGAAAGAGCCGGTATTTTAGAAAAAAACATCATCCCTTCGCCAGTTAAATTGATGAAAAAATTTGATTTAAGGCAATATGTTGTGATTCCTTTTTGAATATTGGATGAATGAAGCATAGTTCAATTAGCAAAACGACGATGATTGAGTTCTGAAATAATATTCCAGGGAAAACATAAGAAGAATATTCTTATATTTTTTGATTTCTGCGACTAACCTCCTGATCATATCGGGTGTCCTGAGCGCCCGCTTGCCGTTATACTCCTGATAACTTGAAGGAAAAAGTTAGCATTTCCGGAGGCTATATGATTCTCGAACGCGTTGAGATTGTTGGATTTCGTGGTATTAACCGTCTGTCGTTGATGCTGGAGCAAAGCAACGTGCTGATTGGGGAGAACGCGTGGGGTAAGTCCAGTCTGCTGGATGCTTTAACCCTGCTGCTGTCGCCGGAAACTGATTTGTACCACTTTGACCGCGAAGATTTCTGGTTCCCGCCGGGCGATATTCAAGGCCGGGAACATCATCTGCATATCATCCTGACGTTTCGTGAGTCTCAACCGGGTCGCCACCGTGTGCGCAGGTATCGCCCTCTGGAAGCCAGCTGGACGCTGTGTCAGGATGGCTATCACCGCATTTTCTATCGACTGGAAGGTGAATGTGCGGACGACGGTAGCGTTCTGACGTTACGCAGTTTTCTGGATGGCGAGGGCCATCAGCTTCCCCTCGACGACATTAACGATCAGGCGCGGCACCTCGTGCGTTTGATGCCAGTACTGCGCCTGCGCGACGCGCGTTTTATGCGACGGATCCGTAACGGTACGGTGCCGGATTCGGCGGATGTCGAAGTGACCGCGCGGCAACTGGATTTTCTGGCACGTGAACTGGCTACCCGACCGCAAAACCTGACAGATGGGCAGATACGTCAGGGGTTATCGGCCATGGTACAGCTATTGGAACACTATTTTTCTGAGCAAGGTTCCAGTCAGTCCCGCTATCGTCTGATGCGTCGACGTTCCAATAACGAACAACGTAGCTGGCGCTATCTGGATATTATCAACCGTATGATTGATAGGCCGGGCGGACGCACGCACCGCGTGATCTTGTTGGGATTGTTTTCGACGCTGTTACAGGCCAAAGGTACGCTGAGGCTCGATAAAGACGCCCGGCCGTTACTGTTGGTAGAAGATCCTGAAACGCGTTTACATCCGATTATGCTGTCGGTTGCCTGGCACCTGCTGAATTTGCTTCCACTGCAACGGGTGGCGACCACCAACTCAGGTGAGTTACTGTCCCTCACCCCCGTGGAACATGTTGTCCGCCTGGTGCGTGAGTCTTCCCGCGTCGCCGCCTGGCGGCTTGGGCCAGGTGGGATCAGCGCAGAAGATGGTCGGCGTATTGCCTTTCATATTCGTTTTAACCGTGCATCGTCGTTGTTTGCCCGCTGTTGGCTGCTGGTGGAAGGCGAAACGGAAACCTGGGTCATTAACGAACTGGCCCGCCAGTGTGGGCACCACTTTGATGCGGAAGGTATCAAAGTCATTGAATTTGCCCAGTCCGGCCTTAAGCCGCTGGTTAAGTTCGCCCGCCGGATGGGTATCGAGTGGCATGTGCTGGTTGATGGTGATGAAGCCGGGAAAAAGTATGCCGCTACGGTGCGGAGTTTGTTGAATAACGACAGAGAAGAAGAGCGCGATCATTTAACCATGCTTCCCGCGCTGGACATGGAACACTTTATGTATCGCCAAGGGTTCGCTGACGTTTTTCACAGGGTGGCGCAAATCCCCGAAAACGTGCCCATGAATATGCGCAAAATTATCTCGAAGGCGATTCACCGGTCGTCAAAACCAGATTTAGCCATTGAGGTGGCGATGGAAGCCGGGCGGCGCGGCGTTGACGCGGTGCCAACGCTACTGCGAAAAATGTTTTCCCGCGTGCTGTGGTTGGCACGCGGCAGAGCGGATTAGTTGCGAAACATCGACGACAGCTGCGAGTGGATGCTGTCCAGTAACTGGTAGCGACGGCGGTATTCCGCGCGTTTTTTGCTGGCAATGTCCGCTTCGCTTTTTCGCGCCATTGTGCGTGGGATATGGTAATAGCCGTGACTGTCGCACTCACCGCCAACCGACTCCCAAAATGCGTTGTAGTCGGAAAGTATCACCTTGTTTTTATCGTGGTAACGCGGGCTGCGAAAGATATGCTGTTCATTGCTGACCGCCATGACCTTTTCGATATTCAACTGTTCTGCTAAACGGCAAATGGCTTCCATAATTATACGTTTTGGGAAAATACCGTGGCAGGACTTCGTCGCTTTTTGTATTGCTTCATGTGGAAGTTGCGAATTGCCCTGTACGCCGCCAATGAATAATGTACTTTTCCCATTATATTCGCAGAACGTAAACGTCATTTTGGTCAGCACGTCCCCGTCGCCATTTTGCACCTGAATGGTACTTTCTCCCTCTTTATCCAGTACCGGGAACATCATCATGGTTACGGTAAATATATCGCCATCTTTGCCTTCAATTTGCGCCAGCTGTAAACCGTCATTGGTTAATAAGGCGTTAAACTCTGCGGGTAAGAATGCGTGGCGGATAACATGATAATGAAAACGCACCGCGTCTAAACGCATTTTACGAGTGAAATTTGCCGCGAGGTAAGGACGGTGCATACGCACCGGCAGCCGGGGTTGGCGGGAGAGCAGGCTTTCAAGATCCGGCCATTGGGCGAGTTCACTCATCCATTCCTGAGTCAGACGGGGTATCAACAGTGAGCGCCAGATAAACTTACGACGAAAGCTCCGTTTATCCCAGCAATGTGCGGGTCGTATATGACCGCTGCTCAGGCCGTAAAAAAGGCCAAAGCTGGTAATGGGTTTAGTGGAAAGAAAAGTGCTTTCAGTTAGTTGACTCATAATTTAAATCCGATTGATACTCTGGTACTAATTTCAACACAGCGGATCTTAACCATTCATCAATAACTCTGTTATTCTTGCGTTTTTCAACGGCTATTTATTTAACGTTGATGTTTACCACTCCACTCTGGTGGACGTATTGGGGGAAATTGGGACATTTATGAAGCTCAAGGGAAAAATCAAAAAGCGCTATTTTCTCTTCGCCATCATCATTATTGTGGCGATAATTGCACTTTGGCGAACGCTTAATGCGCCTTTACCTCAGTATCAAACGTTAATTGTGCGTCCGGGCGATCTGCAGCAAAGCGTACTGGCAACCGGCAAACTGGATGCGTTGCGTAAAGTTGACGTCGGGGCGCAGGTAAGCGGGCAGTTAAAAACGCTGTCGGTAGCCATTGGCGACAAAGTAAAAAAAGATCAACTGCTTGGCGTTATCGATCCTGAACAGGCGCAAAACCAGATTAAAGAGGTTGAAGCGACGCTGATGGAATTACGCGCTCAGCGTTTACAGGCTGAAGCCGAGTGGAAGCTGGCGCGGGTAACGCTTTCCCGTCAGCAACAGCTGGCGAAAACCCAGGCTGTCTCGCAGCAGGATCTCGACACGGCGGCTACTCAGATGGCGGTCAAACAGGCGCAAATCGGCACAATTGATGCGCAAATTAAGCGTAATCAGGCCTCTCTCGATACGGCAAAAACCAACCTTGATTACACCCGCATCGTCGCGCCAATGGCAGGCGAAGTCACGCAAATTACTACCCTTCAGGGGCAAACCGTTATTGCTGCCCAGCAGGCACCTAACATTCTGACATTGGCAGATATGAGCACCATGCTGGTGAAAGCGCAGGTTTCCGAGGCGGATGTGATTCACCTGCATCCCGGGCAAAAGGCCTGGTTTACCGTACTGGGCGATCCTCAGACGCGCTACGAAGGTAAGCTCAAAGATGTTCTTCCGACGCCAGAGAAAGTGAATGATGCGATTTTCTACTATGCTCGCTTCGAAGTTCCCAACCCGAAAGGGATCCTGCGTCTGGATATGACCGCTCAGGTCCATATCCAGCTCACGGATGTGAAAAATGTCCTGACGATCCCGCTGTCGGCGCTGGGCGATCCTATTGGCAACAATCGTTATAACGTCAGGCTGCTGCGTAACGGCGAAACCCGTGAACGCGAAGTGGTTATCGGCGCGCGTAATGACACCGATGTGGAAATCGTTAAAGGGCTGGAAGAGGGGGATGAAGTCATCACCGGTGAGGGCAACGCTGGAGCGCCAAAATGACGGCATTGCTTGAACTGAGCAATATCCGCCGCAGCTATCCGTCAGGCGAAGGTCAGGTCGAGGTATTGAAGGACGTATCCTTGAGCATTCAGGCCGGGGAAATGGTAGCGATTGTCGGGGCGTCTGGCTCGGGTAAATCGACGCTAATGAATATTCTCGGCTGTCTGGACAAACCCACCAGCGGTACGTATCGGGTTGCCGGGCGCGATGTCTCCACGCTGGATAGCGATGCGTTAGCCCAGCTGCGTCGCGAACATTTCGGTTTTATCTTCCAGCGTTATCATTTGTTGTCGCATTTAACCGCCGCGCAAAACGTTGAGGTGCCTGCAGTCTACGCTGGCACCGATCGTAAGCAGCGCCTGGCCCGTGCCCAAGAACTCCTGCAGCGACTGGGTCTGGGCGACAGAGTCGACTATCAGCCTTCCCAGCTTTCCGGTGGTCAGCAGCAGCGGGTCAGTATTGCGCGTGCGCTGATGAACGGGGGACAGGTTATCCTCGCCGACGAACCCACCGGCGCGCTGGACAGCCATTCAGGCGAAGAGGTGATGGCGATTTTGCATCAGCTGCGCGATCGCGGGCATACGGTGATTATCGTCACTCACGACAGCCAGGTTGCCGCACAGGCCGAACGCGTCATTGAAATTCGTGACGGCGAGATTGTGCGCAATCCGCCGTCGCACAAACCCTCTACCGGGCACGATATCGCGGAGCCGACGGTGAAAACGGCGTCCGGCTGGGGGCAGTTTGTCAGCGGTTTTCGCGAAGCGCTCACTATGGCCTGGCTGGCAATGGCTGCGAATAAAATGCGAACGCTACTGACCATGCTTGGGATCATCATCGGTATTGCTTCGGTGGTGTCGATTGTGGTGGTAGGCGATGCGGCTAAACAGCTGGTACTGGCAGATATTCGCGCTATTGGCACCAATACCATCGATATCTATCCTGGCAAAGATTTCGGCGACGACGACCCACAATATCAACAGGCGCTGAAGTATGACGATTTAACGGCGTTACAGAAGCAGCCCTGGGTCAGTTCGGTGACGCCTGCGGTGTCGAAAAACCTGCGGCTACGCTATGGCAATATCGACGTGGCAGCCAGTGCTAATGGCGTTAGCGGCGACTATTTCAACGTCTATGGCATGACGTTTAGCGAAGGGACCACTTTTAACGCTGAACAACTGGCGGGTCGCGCTCAGGTGGTGGTGCTCGACAGCAATACCCGTCGTCAATTGTTCCCCAACAAAGCGAAAGTTGTCGGCGAAGTCGTGCTGGTGGGGAATATGCCTGCCACGGTAATTGGTGTTGCAGAAGAGAAACAGTCGATGTTTGGCAGTAGCAAGATCCTGCGGGTCTGGCTGCCTTACAGCACCATGTCCGGGCGAATTATGGGGCAGTCGTGGCTGAACTCGATCACCGTGCGGGTGAAAGACGGTTTTGATAGTGCCCAGGCCGAGCAGCAGCTCACCCGACTACTGACGTTACGCCACGGTAAGAAGGATTTCTTCACCTGGAATATGGACGGTGTCTTGAAAACCGCCGAAAAGACCACACGTACATTACAACTCTTCCTGACGCTGGTGGCCGTGATTTCGCTGGTGGTCGGTGGAATTGGTGTGATGAATATTATGCTGGTTTCGGTAACCGAACGAACGCGCGAGATTGGCATTCGTATGGCGGTTGGCGCCCGCGCCAGTGACGTACTGCAGCAGTTCTTAATTGAAGCGGTGCTGGTGTGTCTGGTTGGCGGCGCGTTGGGCATTAGCTTGTCGATGCTGATCGCCTTTACGCTTCAGCTATTCCTGCCTGGCTGGGAAATAGGTTTCTCACCCGTAGCCTTATTGACGGCGTTTCTGTGTTCGACTGCGACCGGGATTTTGTTTGGCTGGCTACCGGCGCGAAATGCGGCGCGGCTGGATCCGGTAGATGCTCTGGCGCGGGAATAATACCATCGAGATAAAAATGCCAGCCGCAAAGGCTGGCATTTTGACTGCGGGATGTACACAATGAAACAGAAGAGCTATGCGACAGCTTCTGCTTCAATGACAGGCACGATGACACTGGCATGATTGCCTTTTGGCCCCTGGTGGACATCAAACTGGACAGACTGTCCGGCTTTTAGCGTTCTGTAACCATCCATCTGAATGGTGGAGTAATGGGCGAAAATATCTTCGCCGCCGCCTTCGGGGCAGATGAAACCAAACCCTTTGGCGTTGTTGAACCACTTAACAGTACCCGTTTCCATGCTTCGACATCCTTCGTAAATCTTATATAAGTAAGATGGAATGAACCGGTGGCGGAGTGGGGGCTGTTCAAAACCTCGCCAACTCTCGAAACTACAATTTAGAGAAATCAGGCGAGGCGTCAAGCGCCAGGCTGACGGAATAGGGTAAAAATGCATCAAAATTTGAAGCAGTTAACGCTATTGTCGGTTATGTGACAGATGTCGCGGATGGCACTAATAGATGATAGTTATCTAATACTTGAGGTAGATTGATTGTGCGCATAGGCTGCTTGTCAGCGGCAAGATTTTCTGCCGGAAACCGTAACTGAAGATGACGACTGACAATGGGTAAGACTAACGACTGGCTGGATTTCGATCTGCTGGCGGAAGATAAATTGCGCGACGCGCTAAAACCGCCATCTATGTATAAAGTGATATTAGTCAATGATGATTACACTCCGATGGAGTTTGTTATTGACGTGTTACAAAAATTCTTTTCTTATGATGTAGAACGTGCAACGCAACTGATGCTTGCCGTTCACTATCAAGGTAAAGCGATTTGCGGCGTATTCACTGCCGAAGTGGCTGAAACCAAAGTTGCGATGGTGAACAAGTATGCGAGGGAGAACGAGCATCCGTTGCTGTGTACGCTAGAAAAAGCCTAAATGCAGGCATAAATATTGGGGGAGGTGCCTATGCTCAATCAAGAACTGGAGCTCAGTTTAAACATGGCTTTCGCCAGAGCGCGCGAGCACCGACATGAGTTTATGACCGTCGAGCACTTGCTACTGGCATTGCTCAGTAACCCATCGGCCCGCGAAGCGCTGGAAGCGTGTTCTGTGGATCTGGTGGCGCTGCGTCAGGAACTCGAAGCCTTCATTGAACAAACCACACCCGTATTGCCTGCCAGTGAAGAAGAGCGCGACACGCAGCCAACGTTGAGTTTTCAGCGTGTGTTGCAACGCGCGGTCTTTCATGTTCAGTCCTCCGGGCGCAATGAAGTTACCGGTGCTAATGTGCTGGTCGCCATCTTCAGCGAGCAGGAATCTCAGGCGGCTTATCTGCTGCGTAAGCATGAAGTGAGTCGCCTTGATGTGGTGAATTTTATTTCTCATGGCACGCGCAAAGACGAACCAAGTCAGTCCTCTGACTCTGGTAATCAGCCGAATAACGAAGAGCAAGCTGGCGGGGAGGACCGTATGGAGAACTTCACGACTAACCTTAACCAGCTTGCCCGTGTGGGCGGAATTGATCCGCTCATTGGACGGGACAAAGAGCTGGAACGCGCCATTCAGGTACTGTGCCGTCGTCGAAAAAACAACCCGCTGCTGGTAGGTGAGTCTGGTGTCGGTAAAACCGCTATTGCGGAAGGCCTAGCCTGGCGTATCGTCCAGGGCGACGTGCCGGAAGTGATGGCTGATTGTACCCTTTACTCTCTGGATATCGGCTCGCTGCTGGCGGGCACCAAATACCGTGGCGATTTTGAAAAACGCTTTAAGGCGCTGCTGAAACAACTGGAACAGGATACTAACAGCATTCTGTTTATCGATGAGATCCACACCATTATCGGCGCGGGTGCGGCATCGGGCGGCCAGGTGGATGCAGCTAACCTGATCAAACCGTTGCTCTCCAGCGGTAAAATCCGTGTGATAGGCTCAACAACCTATCAGGAATTCAGCAATATCTTTGAAAAGGACCGCGCGCTAGCACGCCGTTTCCAGAAAATCGATATCACTGAGCCGTCGGTAGAAGAGACCGTGCAGATCATCAACGGCCTGAAGCCGAAATACGAAGCGCACCATGACGTTCGCTATACCGCCAAAGCGGTGCGTGCAGCGGTCGAACTGGCGGTGAAATACATTAACGATCGTCATCTGCCGGACAAAGCGATTGACGTGATCGATGAGGCGGGCGCGCGGGCGCGTCTGATGCCGGTCAGCAAGCGCAAGAAAACCGTCAACGTGGCGGATATCGAGTCCGTCGTGGCCCGCATTGCGCGGATCCCGGAGAAGAGCGTTTCGCAGAGCGATCGCGATACGCTGAAAAACTTGGGCAACCGTCTGAAAATGCTGGTATTCGGACAGGATAAAGCCATTGAGGCGCTGACTGAAGCGATCAAAATGAGCCGTGCTGGTCTGGGACACGAGCATAAACCTGTCGGTTCGTTCCTGTTTGCCGGACCGACTGGCGTTGGTAAGACCGAAGTCACGGTGCAGTTGTCCAAAGCGCTGGGTATTGAGCTACTGCGGTTTGACATGTCCGAGTATATGGAACGTCACACCGTCAGCCGCCTGATTGGTGCGCCTCCGGGATATGTCGGTTTCGACCAGGGCGGTTTGCTGACAGATGCTGTCATTAAACATCCGCATGCGGTACTGCTGCTGGATGAAATCGAAAAAGCGCATCCGGACGTCTTTAACCTGCTGCTGCAGGTGATGGATAACGGTACGCTGACCGACAATAACGGGCGTAAAGCGGATTTCCGCAACGTGGTGCTGGTCATGACCACTAACGCCGGCGTGCGTGAAACTGAGCGTAAATCGATTGGGCTGATTCATCAGGACAACAGTACTGATGCGATGGGCGAAATCAAAAAAGTGTTTACGCCGGAATTCCGTAACCGTCTCGACAACATTATCTGGTTCGATCATCTCTCTACTGAGGTGATTCATCAGGTTGTTGATAAGTTTATCGTCGAACTTCAGGTTCAGTTGGATCAGAAAGGTGTCTCTCTGGAAGTCAGTCAGGAAGCCCGTGACTGGCTGGCTGAGAAGGGCTATGACCGCGCAATGGGCGCACGCCCGATGACGCGCGTTGTCCAGGATAACCTGAAAAAACCATTGGCTAACGAACTGCTGTTCGGCTCGCTTGTGGATGGTGGTCAGGTGACCGTTGCGCTGGATAAAGAGAAAAATGAGCTGACCTATGGTTTCCAGAGTGCGCAAAAGCACAAGCCAGAAGCAGCACATTAATATCTAACCACCTAATGAGCCGGGCGTAATGCCCGGTTTTTTTCGCCTGAAAGTCGTGATTTGAATAGCGGGAGTTAAACGGCAGGCAAAAAATAAGCCTGCGTAAGGGAGATTACGCAGGCTAAGGAGGTGGTTCCTGGTACAGCTAGCATTTATGGGTTATGTTTTTCAGCGGATGGGATAATACCCTTAATGAACGAAGCGGTATGTGATCGATTTCTAAGAATCTTCCGAACGCTGAAAAATAACCGTAATTAACTACTTAGCATGTGGGTTGCGCGTGGACTCACCGGCAAAATTACGCATCAACAATGCATAATTCAGATCGATATCCTCCGGTACAGGCATCCACACGGTGTAACCATCGCCCGGTGCAACCGGCATCGCTTCGCCTTTCGCGTTTTCCATCTGTTCGAGGGTAAAGTTGATGTTGCCCTGTGGGGTCATCAGCTCCAGGCTGTCGCCGACGGTGAATTTATTTTTCACCAGCACAGCCGCCAGTTCACCTTTACGTTCGCCAGTGAATTCGCCGACAAACTGCTGACGCTCGGAAACAGAGAAGCCGTATTCGTAGTTCTGATAGTCGTCATGCGTATGGCGGCGCAGGAACCCCTCGGTGTAACCGCGATGCGCCAGACCTTCCAGCGTTTCCAGCAGTTGCGGGTCGAACGGTTTCCCGGCAGCGGCATCATCAATGGCCTTGCGATAAACCTGCGCGGTACGTGCACAGTAATAGTATGATTTAGTACGGCCTTCAATTTTCAGCGAATGCACGCCCATCTGAGTCAGGCGCTCAACGTGGGCAATGGCACGCAAATCCTTCGAGTTCATGATGTAAGTGCCGTGTTCGTCTTCAAACGCGGTCATGTACTCACCCGGACGCTGGGCTTCTTCGATCATAAAGACTTTGTCAGTCGGCGCGCCAATACCCAGCGTAGGCTCAACATTTTGTACCGGGATAGGCTCGTACTTATGCACGATATTGCCCACCACGTCTTCTTTGCCTTCCTGCACGTTGTATTCCCAGCGGCAGGCATTGGTACAGGTACCCTGATTCGGGTCACGCTTGTTGATGTAGCCAGAGAGCAGGCAGCGGCCGGAGTAAGCCATGCACAGCGCGCCGTGAACAAAGATCTCAATTTCCATATCCGGCACCTGGGTGCGGATCTCTTCAATTTCTTCCAACGACAGTTCGCGGGACAGGATCACACGGGTCAATCCCATCTGCTTCCAGAATTTCACCGTTGCCCAGTTTACGGCGTTAGCCTGTACTGAAAGGTGAATGTCCATGTCAGGGAAGTTTTCGCGCACCAGCATAATCAGACCGGGGTCGGACATGATCAGTGCATCCGGTCCCATTTCCACCACCGGTTTCAGGTCACGAATGAAGGTCTTCAGCTTGGCGTTATGCGGGGCAATATTAACCACCACATAGAATTTTTTACCCAGTTCATGGGCTTCATTAATGCCTAGCTGCAGGTTTTCGTGATTGAATTCGTTGTTGCGTACGCGCAGTGAGTAACGCGGTTGGCCCGCATATACAGCGTCTGCGCCATAGGCGAAAGCGTAACGCATGTTTTTCAGCGTTCCCGCCGGGGAAAGGAGTTCCGGTTTAAACATAATTTTCTCGTTCTGATGACAGGTCAGACTCGCCTCACTCAATGAGGCGGTTAGGGGAGTGCCCCCATATTAAGGGCGGGCATTGTAGCGCTGTGGGGAAGACAGGTAAAGAAAAACGCCGGGCGACAGCGTGGCGTTACCCGGCTGAGCGAGTCATTATCAGGTTTTATCTTTTATCGTCTGACTTACACCATTGGTCTTAACTGAAGCAATACCGGTCTCGCGCGACTGTTCATTCGCATACAGTTGACTGCTACCAATAATCTGGTGGTTTGCTGCTTTCAGATTGAAATGCAATTTGCCATTAGCTGCCGTTTTTTTCTCATAACGCTCGGCTAGAGGGCTGTTAGCCTGGACAGATGCGATCCCTTTTTCTGCCGCGCCTTTTGTCGTGTAAAGCTCACTGGTAAGGATAGTTTCCCCGTTTCCAGCCTTAAGAACAAAGCGGTACTGATCATCGCTACTCTTGCTTAATTCAAACCAACCAGCCATATGAACTCCTTGATTAAAGTTTTATATCAAACAGTTATTGACGACAGTGTTGCCACAAAGAGTATGAGCGATATTTGGAGAGTTGCTAGTCAACAGGACTCCACGAAGCCGCGGAGTCCTGCAGGACGGGAGTGTTTACACAATCCGACAGGCGTCGGCTTCCCAGCGATACCCTACGCCATAGACCGCGCGGATAAACGACTGCTCCGCATCCAACGATTCCAGCTTGCGTCGCAGGTTCTTAATATGGCTGTCGATGGTTCGGTCGGTAACGACTCGGTAATCGTCATAGAGATGATTGAGCAACTGTTCACGGGAGAACACTTTTCCCGGTTCATGCGACAGCGTTTTGAGTAAGCGAAATTCAGCAGGCGTTAAGTCGAGCATTTTCCCACGCCAGGACGCCTGAAAACGACCTTCATCGACGATCAACGGGCTGTCAGCATCCATCTGTTGCAGTTCGCGCTGCGGCTTGCAACGGCGCAGAATCGTCTTCACGCGAGCAACAACTTCACGCGGGCTGTAGGGTTTGCAAATATAATCATCCGCACCGATCTCCAGCCCCAGCAGGCGATCAATTTCTTCTATCTTGGCGGTTACCATCATGATGGGGACTTCAGAGAATCGGCGGATTTCCCGGCACAGAGTCAGGCCGTCGGTACCAGGCAGCATCAGATCCAACAAGATCAGGTCGGGCGGCGTCTGACGCACGTAAGGAAGAACCAGATCGCCGTGGCTGATGAGCGTAGGAGCGTAGCTTGCCGCACGCAGATAGTCGATAAGCAGTTGCCCCAGCTTGGGCTCGTCTTCTACGATCAGAATACGCGGCGTGTTTTCATCAATGGGTAACTCAGTCATACATCTCTCTGTAAATCGCGTTCCAGCGGTAATGTTACTGTAATGCTAACCCCGCCAAAAGGCGAATGGGCGGCGCGAATCAGACCATTATGCGCCTGTACGATATTGACGCAAATTGCCAGCCCCAGCCCGGAACCACCGCTGGCACGGTTACGCGAGCCTTCGGTGCGATAAAAGCGTTCAAACAGCTTCTGTAACTGGTCTTCACTTACGCCGGGAGCGGAATCAGCGAAGGTTAATAAAACCATACGCTCGCGTTGTTCGGCGCTGATGTGCAGCCCACCGCCGCTGTCGGTGTAGCGCAGACTGTTTTCCAGCAGATTGTTGAACAACTGCATCAGACGATCCCTGTCGCCAAATACCGTCATGCTGTCCGGGAGTGAAAGTTGTATCGTCAGTCCACGGCTGGCAAAGCGTTCACGAAATGCGCCACTTGCCACTTCCAACAGCGGGATGAGATCCAGCGATGTTTTCTGGTAGGCCAGCGCGCCTTCATCGGACATGGAGAGCTGATGCAGATCGTCCACCAGCTTGGTGAGCGTACCGACTTCAGCTTGCAAAGAGGCAACGGAATCAGGGGTGAACTGGCGTACGCCATCCTGAATGGCCTCCAGTTCACCGCGCAACACCGCTAACGGCGTACGCAGTTCGTGAGAAATATCGGCCATAAAGTCACGACGCATCTGCTGGTTTTTTTCCAGCGTACTGGCAAGCTGGTTGAAGTCCTGCGCCAGCTTGCCCAGCTCATCCGTACTGGTCGGCGCAACGCGAGTGGTGAAATCACCGGCCGCCAGTTTGTGCGTGCCTTCCACTAACCGCTTGACCGGGGCCAGCAGGCTGCGCGCCAGCGTAAACGTTGCCAGCGCCGCCAGGATCGTGGAGAGCGCGACGATGAGCCAACTGGAACGTCTTTGCTGCATGTCGAAATTGATATCCGTATTGCGCGTTAAGCGTTCCACGGGAGAGGCAATCACGGCACCGACTTCGCTACCGTTGACGCGGATCGGATGGCGCATACCGTCACGGGGGACCGGAGCACGCGGACCGACCAGCACGCGGGCATTTTGGTCGACAACCCAAAACTGCGTACGCCAGCCGTGCGGCGGCATGCCGGGGCCGGGTTTATCATCGTCGTTGTCGTGTTCAAAAGAGCGCAGGATCTGAAAAACAAACCGATCGTTATTGCGTAAGAATCGCCAGTTGCCGTGCTGTTCATACTGCTCGCTTAATGCGTCGCTGAGCATTTGCAGCCGCTGTTCGTTACCGTGCTTGATATAGTCAATAAAACCGCGTTCGAAGCTTATGCGTACGGCCCAGTGCATGCTGATCAGCAACACGATGCAGGTGGCGAAAATCGCCAGAAACAGTTTGCCGGTGATACCGGGCCGCCAGAACTTCATCAGGTGCTCCTTTTGCGCCGTGAAATCACCGCGTTGGTTTGCGTGTCGTTCGGCACGCGGGCAAAAATAATGGCGGGCAGCGCGATAATGAATGCGATGCACAGCCAGGTATACATAAAGACGGTATGCGTACTTCCGCTGTCGATGACGCTATGCTGCTGACCGAACATGCCTAGCAGCAGTCCCGCGATGGTCACCCCGATACTCATCGACAGCTGCATGATCATTGACAGCAGGCTGTTACCACTGCTGGCGAGATCGTCAGGCAGGTCTTTTAACGTCAGGGTGTTCATGGATGAAAAGCGCGTTGAGTTGACCATTCCCTGTAAGAACAGTACGAAGGGCAGGGCGTAATACCAGCCGAGCAGCGCGGTGGTCATCAGCAGCAGACTGACCAGCGACAGGCCAAGCGTTGTAGCGACCAGTACGCGACGGTAGCCAAAGCGATTAACGACCTGCACCACAATGCGCTTCATGCCCATACTGCCGAGCACCATCGGGATCATCATCAGCCCGGCATGAAAGGGCGAAAAACCGAGGCCTATTTGTAAAAACACCGGCGTCATAAACGGCAGCATACCGCTACCGATGCGTCCGGCAAAACTGCCGAAAAGACCCAGCGAGAAGGTCGGTGTGCGAAACAGATTCAGGCTGAACAGCGCGCGTGGATTACGATGGGCGTGTTTCAGATACAGCGCAATAGCCAGCACTCCGCAGATAACCAACGCTGCCAGCGAGATACTGGAGATGCCGGTTCCTTTACTGCCATCAAGTGCCAGCGTCAGTACCGCCATGCCGACTGCCAGCATCGCAAATCCGGAGAGATCGAAGCGTCGGGTTTGCATGGTGTAGTTGGGCATCAGCATTAACGTCGCTATTGTGCCGACAATACCAACCGGAATGTTAATCAAAAATATCCAGTGCCAGGAGGCGTACTCAACCAGAATACCGCCTAATGCCGGTCCCAGTAGCGGGCCAATCTGACCGGGCAATGTGACAAACGTCATCGCCGCCATATATTGCTCACGCGGGACGATTTTCATCACCGTTAGCCTGCCGACCGGCACCATCATCGCACCGCCAACGCCTTGTAAGACGCGCGCTATCACCAGCTCGTTGAGTGTGCTGGACCCGGCGCAAAACAGCGAGCCAAGCGTAAACAGGATGATGGCGGTGAAGAAGATATTACGCACGCCAACTTTGTCCGCCAGCCATCCGCTGGCGGGCAGCATCACGGCAACGGTTAAAACATATGACACAATGACCATATGCATGTGTAACGGGCTTTCCCCGAGGCTTGCCGCCATCGAGGGAAGCGCAGTATTCACGATGGTGGTATCCAGCGACTGCATAAAAAAGCCGAATGCCACAATCCAAAGTTGCCAGCGGGTGCTGTCGGGAAGTTCTGTCATAACTCTGCTACCGGTTTGCTGTTTTTACGCGAAAAACGCAGACGCAGACGGTCGAAAAAGAGATAGACCACGGGCGTGGTGTACAGTGTCAGGAGTTGACTCACGACCAGCCCGCCGACAATGGTTATCCCCAAAGGTTGACGTAGTTCAGAGCCATCCCCGGCGGATAACACCAGCGGCAGCGCGCCAAACAACGCCGCCAGCGTGGTCATCATGATTGGGCGAAAGCGCAGCAGGCAGGCCTGGAAAATGGCTTCTTCTGGCTGCAGCTTGCCGTTTCTCTGCGCTTCCAGCGCAAAATCGACCATCATGATGGCATTTTTCTTCACAATGCCAATTAATAGCATTATCCCTATCAGGGCGATTAGGCTGAACGGGGCATTGAACAGCTCCAGCGCCAGCAAAGCCCCGACGCCAGCTGAAGGTAGCGTGGAGAGAATGGTCAGGGGATGAACATAGCTTTCATACAGCATACCCAGAACGATGTAGACCGTGGCGATGGCGGCGATAATCAGGATCACCTGTGAGTTCATGGTGTCCTGAAATACCTGTGCCGTGCCGGCAAAGCTACCGCGAACTGTGGAGGGGACGCCGAGCTGGGTCATGGTTCTGTTGATAGCCTCTGTCGCCTCAGACAGTGAAGAACCTGTTGGCAGGTTAAACGACACGGTTGAGGCAGCGGACAAGCCCTGATGGTTTACCGACAGCGGGGCATTCGCCGGTTGCCATTTGGCAAAGTACGATAGCGGGATTGCCTTACCGTCATTGTTGATGACGAACATTTTATCCAGCGCGCTGATGTCCTGGGTGTAACGTCGATCGACCTCCATCACCACTTTGTACTGGTTCATCGGTTGATAAATAGTTGAAATTTGCCGTTGTCCAAAAGCGTTGTTCAACAGGCTGTTAGCGGCTGCAACGTCGATCCCCAGACGAGACATGGTGTCGCGATCGTAGACCAGGTTCATTTCCGCGCCATTGTCCTGCTGATCGGAGTTGACATCCGCCAGTTGGGGCAGGGCGGCAAGCGCCTTACGGATCTTCGGTTCCCACTCGCGCAGCGCCGCCAGATCGTCGGAAAGCAATGTGTATTGATAGCTGGCATTGGCCTGGCGACCGCCGACGCGAATATCCTGCACCGCCATCAGAAACAGATTCGCGCCAGGCTCTTTTGCAAGCGCGACGCGCAGGCGGTCGATCACCTGCTGAGCGGTTTCACCGCGCTCATCGCGTGGCTTGAGGGTGATAAACATCATCCCGCTGTTAACCCGGGAACCGCCGGTAAAACCGGTGACGTTATTCACCGCCGGGTCGTCGCGGATGATCTTCATAAAGTCCTGCAGTTTGCCGCGCATCGCCTGGAAAGAGATGCTCTGGTCGGCCTGAATCCCCCCCATCAACACGCCCGTATCCTGCTCCGGGAAGAAGGTTTTGGGGATGGAAATATAAAGCCAGATATTCAGCGCAATGGTGCCAAGTAACACCACGCCTACCAGTCGCGTATGGCGCAGCACCCATTTAAGCGAAGTGCCGTAACTCTGTTGCAGTGCCACCAGCACACGACCAAAACCTCGTTTACGAGACTGTTCACGCGGGGCGCTGGATTTGAGCATCCAGCCACACATCATTGGCGTTAATGTCAGCGACACCAGCAGCGAGATACCGATAGCAACTGACAGCGTGACGGCAAATTCGCGCAGCAAGCGCCCAGGCAATCCGCCCATTAACAGCAGCGGGAGGAACACCGCTACCAGCGACAGGCTCATTGAGAGCACCGTGAATCCCACTTCGCGCGTACCCTGTAGCGCCGCCTGCAGTGGCTTCATTCCCGCTTCCAGGTGGCGGGCAATATTTTCCAGCACCACGATCGCGTCATCAACGACAAATCCCGTGGCAATGGTCAACGCCATTAATGACAGGTTGTTCAGGCTGAACCCGCACAGATACATGGCGGCAAAGGTACCGATCAGCGAGACCGGAACCGCTACCGCAGGGATCAGGGTCGCGCGCCCGGAGCGCAGGAAAACAAAGACCACCAGAATAACCAGCGCAACGGAGATAATCAGCGTCTGTTCGACTTCCTCCAGCGAGGCGCGAATGGTCGGTGAACGATCCTGGGCAATTTGCAGATCGATGGCGGCCGGGACCAGCGTTTGTAACTCCGGTAATTTGGCCCGAATGCTGTCTACCGTTTGAATAATATTGGCTTCTGGCAGCTTGCGGATCATCAGCAGGATAGCCGGTTTTGCGTTGGTCATCCCCGCGTTACGTACGTCCTGCAC
Source organism: Citrobacter braakii (assembly GCF_002075345.1). Taxonomy (GTDB): domain Bacteria; phylum Pseudomonadota; class Gammaproteobacteria; order Enterobacterales; family Enterobacteriaceae; genus Citrobacter; species Citrobacter braakii. The sequence goes on along the minus strand of NZ_NAEW01000002.1, from coordinate 268,334 downwards.
CGAGTCGCTCACAGACGCAACATCGCCCAGCCGCACCGCAGCGCCGTTATTGTAGTGGATAATAATCGGCTGGTACTCGGCGGCGGTTTTCAGCTCATCGTTGGTTTGTACCTGCCAGCGATGGGTATCATTCTCGATAGCTCCCTGCGGCTTACGCACATTGGCGTTAGCAATCGCGCTACGCACGTCGTCCAGCGACACGCCCTGATTAAACAGCGCTTGCGGATTAAGCCCTACGCGCACGGCAGGCAGAGAGCTGCCCCCAACGTCGACGTCACCCACGCCGTCGATTTGCGCGATGGTCTGTGCTAATTGGGTTGATGCGAAATCGTACAGTTCACCCTGCGAGTAAGTGTCCGACGTGAGCGTCAGGATCATGATTGGCGCATCGGAAGGGTTGGCTTTGCGGTACGTGGGGCGGCTTGGCATACCGCTGGGTAGCAGGCTTTGCGCTGCGTTAATCGCGGCCTGAACATCCCGCGCCGCGCCATTGATGTCACGGTCGAATTTGAATTCAAGAATAATGCGCGTACTGCCAAGGGAACTGCTCGAGGTCATTTCGTTCACGCCCGCGATGCGCCCCAGTGAGCGCTCCAGCGGGGTGGCTACCGAAGACGCCATCGTTTCAGGGGAAGCGCCCGGTAATGATGCGCTGACCATGATCACCGGGAAATCCACCTGCGGCAGCGGAGCTACCGGCAGCAGACGAAAGCCCAGTATCCCGCACAGGGTGATGGCCACCGAAATGAGAATGGTCGCCACCGGACGATGAATGAAAAGCGCGAAAAATTTCATTTACGCTTCCTCTTCCTGACGCGGGAAGCGGCTTTTCACGTACAGCGACAGACGGTCAAACAGCAGATAAATCACCGGGGTGGTAAACAGGGTTAATACCTGGCTTACCAGCAGACCGCCGACCATACCAATTCCTAATGGACGACGTAATTCGGCCCCCACGCCGGTACTTAACATCAGCGGCAACGCGCCGAGCAGTGCCGCCAGCGTAGTCATCAGAATCGGGCGAAAACGCAGCAGACAGGCCTGGAAAATAGCGTCGCGTGGGGTCATGCCCTGTTCGCGCTCCGCGGCAAGGGCGAAGTCGATCATCATGATGGCGTTTTTCTTGACGATACCGATAAGCAAAATAATGCCGATAATCGCGATGACGTCCAGTTCACTGCCGGCAATCATTAACGCCAGGAGGGCGCCGACGCCCGCCGTGGGTAGCGTGGAGAGAATGGTAATCGGGTGAATAAAGCTCTCATACAGCACGCCGAGGACGATATACATCGCGACAACCGCAGCCACAATCAACCAGATGGTATTACCCAGTGCGGCCTGGAAAGCGAGCGTACTGCCCTGGAACTGGGTGGTAATATTTGCTGGCAGATTGAGCGTTTTTTCGGCATCCAGAATTGCCTGCACCGCATCGCCCAGCGAATGACCGTCCGGTACGTTGAACGAGATGGTGGTGACCGGGAACTGATCGAGGTGGTTAATCGACAGCGGAGCGAAACGCTGTTCAATGCTGGCGATTGCGCTAAGTGGAACCACGCCGCCGTCGCTGCTGGTCAGACGGATAGTGTCCAGTGCAGCAAGCCCCGGCGTACTGTTGGTGTCATGTTCCAATACGACGCGATACTGGTTGGCCTGGGTGTAGATGGTTGAAATCAGTCGCTGGCCGAAGGCGTTGTACAGGGCGTTATCGACATCCGCCATGCTGATGCCTAAACGGCTGGCGCTATCGCGATTGACGTTCACATACGCCACCAGCCCTTTGTCCTGCCAGTCGCTACTGACATCGGACAGTTGCGGTAGCTGGTGAAGTTTTTCTAACAGCTGTGGAACCCAGGTGCTGAGGGCGTCAAGGGACGTTGCTTGCAGCGTAAACTGATATTGCGTCCGGCTGACCTGGGTATCAATCGTCAGGTCCTGGGTGGGCTGAAGATAGAGATCAACGCCGGGTACTCTGTCAACCGCGTCCTGTAGGCGTGCGATCACTTTCTGCACGCGATCGTCGCGATCGTCCAGCGGCTTAAGGTTGATTTGCAGACGCGCGCTGTTCAATGCCGGATTAGTACCATCCACGCCGACAAAAGCGGTCAGGCTCTCGACCGCCGGATCTTGAAGGATGACATCGGAAACCTGGCGCTGGCGCTGGGCCATGCTGGCAAATGAACTGGACTGCGGCGCCTGCAGCGTACCCTGGATGATGCCGTTGTCCTGGATCGGGAAGAACCCTTTGGGGATAAAGACCCATAACATAACGCTCAGTGCCAGCGTGCCGAACGCCACGCCCAGCGTGAGCCACGGATGGTTCAGCACTTTTGCCAGCCAGTGACCGTACCCGGCAATGACGCGATCGAACATACGCTCCGAGGCGCGGGAGAAGCGGTTTTGCTTACGCAACGAGGCCTGATTAAGCATGCGCGCGCACATCATCGGCGTGAGGGTGAGCGAGACGACGGCGGAAATCAGAATTGCCACGGCCAGCGTAACGGCAAACTCGCGGAATAATCGGCCAACGATATCACCCATAAACAACAGCGGGATCAGCACGGCAATTAGCGAAAATGTCAGAGAGATGATGGTAAAACCAATCTCACCAGCCCCCTTCAGGGCGGCAGTCAGCGGTTTTTCGCCTTTTTCGATATAGCGAGAAATATTCTCGATAACCACGATAGCGTCATCCACTACGAATCCTGTCGCGATGGTTAGCGCCATTAGGGTCAGGTTATTGATGGAGAAATCAAGAAATACCATCACCGCGAAGGTGCCGATGAGCGACAGCGGAACGGCGACCGCAGGAATAATCGTCGCCGGAATATTGCGCAGGAACAGGTAGATGATCATCACCACCAGCGCAATCGCCAGCATTAGCTCAAACTGGGTGTCTGCAACGGAGGCACGAATATTGGTCGTACGATCCGAAAGCACGCTGACCTTAACTGATTTGGGCAGGCTTTCGGTGAGCTGCGGCAGCATTTGACGGATACTGTCTGCCGTGGAGATGATGTTCGCCCCAGGCTGGCGCTGAACATTCATTACAATGGCTTGTTGCTTATTGGCCCATGCGCCCAGCCAGCTATTTTCTGCCCCTTGTTCGACGGTGGCGACATCGCCCAGACGAACCGGTGCACCGTTTTTATAGGCCACGATGAGCTGGCGATATTCGTCTGCGGACTGCATCTGGTCGTTGGCGGAAAGGGTGACAGCACGCGTTGGGCCATCAAGACTCCCTTTTGCCGAATTGACGTTAGCCCCGGTAATGGCTGTACGGATGGTTTCGCTGGTCAGACCGAGTGCGGCAATAGCCTGTGCGTTAAGCTTCACGCGGACCGCCGGTCGTTGCCCGCCGGAAAGTGTTACCAGACCGACACCGGAAACCTGAGAGATTTTCTGCGCGACGCGGGTTTCGACCATATCTTCCACCTGCGTCATCGGCATGGCGCTGGACGTGACCGCCAGCGTCATGATCGGTGGATCTGCCGGGTTTACCTTGCTGTAGACTGGCGGATTGGGCAGATCGCCCGGTAATAAATTGGTGGCGGCGTTAATCGCAGCCTGAACTTCCTGCTCGGCAACATCCAACGGCAGCGTCAGTTGAAACTGCAACGTGACGACCGATGCGCCGCCGGAACTTTGCGAGGACATCTGTTTTAAGCCGGACATCTGTCCGAACTGACGCTCAAGTGGTGCGGTTACCGCCGAGGTCATGACGTCCGGGCTGGCGCCCGGGTACAGCGTAACGACCTGAATCGTGGGGTAATCGACTTCCGGTAAGGCAGCGATCGGCAGGAAACGATAACCGATAATACCGGCAAGCAAAATCGCGACCATCAGCAGCGTGGTGGCGACAGGTCGCAGAATAAACAGGCGTGATGGCCCGCCTGTGTTGTGCGGAGGTAACACCTGCATCAGGAGTTAGCTCCTTTTTTGCCGTATCCGCGGGGCGCAGTTTTCTCATCCTGAGCAGAGGCGTCATGCGCCTCTACGACTTCTACTTTTGCGCCTTCCGTCAGGCGGTCAATACCGTCGGTTACGACCCGATCGCCTGCGGACAACCCGGCGGCGATCACTACTTTTTGGCTATCCTGAATACCTGGTTTAACCAGATGTTTGCTCACTTTATTATCGCTGTTCAGCACCCAGACAAAATGGCCCTCATTGCCCATCTGCAGGGCGGCCGTTGGGATCACCACGGCATTTTGTTCCGTGTCGACCAGCATGCGGGCGTTAACGAACTGGTTAGGGAATAAAGCATCATCCTGATTGTTAAAACGGGCTTTAACTTTGATGGTTCCGGTCGTGGCATCAATCTGATTGTCGAGACTGAGCAGGACGCCTTCGCTCAGTTTTTGCGAATTGGTTCGGTCCCAGGCTTCAACCTTTAACGGAGTCCCCGATTTTTGCGCCCGCAACACGGTGGCAATGTCGTTTTCAGGCAAGGTGAATATCAGGTCGATAGGATGGGTTTGCGTAATAACGACGATTCCGGTGGTATCGCCGCTGGAAATTTGGTTACCGACGTCGACCTGCTTCAGACCGACACGCCCCTCTACAGGCGCGGTTATCCGGCTCCAGTCAAGCTGCAATTGGGCGCTGGCGACGCTGGCTTCATCGGCTTTGATTGTCCCTAACGTTTCATTTACCAGCGCCTGCTGGGCATCCAGCTCCTGGCGCGAGACCAGATTAGTTTTCACCAGCTGTTGATAGCGGGCAAGATCGCGACGGGCATTTGCCAGCGTGGCTTTATCTTTGGCCAGTTGGCCCTGCGCCTGAGCCAGAGCAACTTTGAACTGGCTGGGATCTATCTCTGCCAGCAGGTCGCCGGCTTTTACCTGCTGTCCTTCCTCGAAGTGTAAGGCAATGAGCTGACCATCCACCCGGCTACGTACCGTGGCGGTATTTGCGGCAGTAATGGTACCCAGCCCTGTCAGGTAACGCGGAACGGCTTCCATGGCGGCGGTGGCAGCCTGAACGGGAGCCAACGGCCCGGAGCGCATTCCACGCCGTCCCGAACCTGGCGTGTGCTGCGCTGGTTTGGTAGCGCCCGGTGCGTTTTCCTGGGCGTCGTTACGGTTTTGCCAGAACCAGATGGCGGCGACGGTGGCCACAACGATCGCGATTGCTATCACCCAGCGGGATTTTTTACTGCCTTTCATTGTTATAAGTTTCTCATCCTGAAACGATTCGCGGAATGATACTAGTTTAGCCAGCGAACAAGGGAGAAAAATGGAGGAATTATGAAACACTGTCGGGATTCGTCTGAATGCTGATGCGGCTTTGCGAAGCGTTACGCAACAATCGGTGGTGAAAATAGCGAATACGTGATTGTGCGTTAGAGTGCTGACAAGGCAAAAAGGAGGAGAGCCAGAGATTTCAGCGGAACGCTGGTACGGAAAAGCCCCTCCCGAGGAAGGGGCCAAAATAAGGAAAGGGTTATGATGAAGCAGGTCATCATACTGGTGATACCCTTAGTGATTAGCTTACCGGCTTACTAAGACACCAGGGGGAGGGGAAGCCCTCCCTAACCCTCACACCTGAAAATAAGCCACAGCAATGGTGATGTCAATACGCGTACTTTTCAGCATGCGAGCCGCTTAGCGGAAAACAACGTCAGCCCAGCGGGCCAGTCCGGCAGTAACGGAACCGAAATCATCGCCCCCCGCGATCGGAATCCCGGGAAGTTGCTGGGCGAGGGCTTTTTTAATCAGCGGCGAACGCGCGCTACCGCCGGTCAGGTAAATCACGTCCGGTTTTTCCTGCGCGTTTTCCAGCGCCAGTTGAACCTGCTCCAGAATGCGCGCCAGGGGCTGATTGAGCGCAGCTTCCAGCCCGTGTTGACTGATATCGGTTGCCAGCGTGTTGCTGATAAACGGTATCGCCGCCGTCACAATGGTCTGATCGGAAAGCGCGATTTTGCTCTCTTCTGCGCTACGCACCAGGCGATAGCTCAGACGCTCGCGCCAGACTTTAAGCAGTAGGGCGACTTTATCGGCTTCTTTCGCGTCACGGACAAGATCGTTGAGCAAGCGACCGTTGGCGCTACTGTAGAAGTCACTTTGCGCGGGAACATCGTTGATCGCGACCGCGTTCCACCAGGGCAGAATAGGTAAGGCGATCCCTTTTTCCGTTTCTCCCCCCATACCGAGCAGCGGCATCAGATGTTTAAACGCCAGAGCAATATCCAGATCGTTCCCGCCAACGCGGCAGCCGCTGTGCCCCAGCAGGCTGTTTTCGCGATCGGCGCGCTGGTGCCATTGCGGCCCCATCAGCAGCAGTGAACAGTCGGTTGTACCCCCGCCAATATCCACCACCAGCACGCGTTTTTCTTCCTGCAGCGTGGCTTCGTAATCCAGACCAGCCGCTACCGGCTCGTACTGGAAGACGACATCCTGAAAACCGGCGCGTTTAGCCGCACGTTCAAGAATACCCTGCGCCTGGGCGTTGGCGTCATCGCCCCCTAACCCCTGGAAGTTGATGGGACGACCAATAACGGCCTGGGTGATGGCTTCCGGCAACTGATTTTGTGCCTGGTTGCGTATGTGCAGCATCATCGCGCAGACCAGATCTTCAAACAGCGCAACCTGCTGCGGCTTCAGACCGCTGGCACCCAAAAATGATTTTGGCGATTTAACGAAATACACCTCTTCCGGGTCTTCAATATATTGACCCAGCGATGCCAGACCGAACTGCACGCTGTTGGCGTTAACGTCGATGTCTTCTTCGCGGTTATAGCGCATCGCGCGGCGAAGCAACGCCTGCGTTTCGTCGTCCGTGGTTGGGATGTCGTGATGGCGATACAGCCACTCGCTGACCGCTTCGCGCGTTGGCGCGCACAGCATTGAAGGCAGAAGCGTGCTGTTATTTTCCATTTTGAGCAGGTGAGGCTGCCCGTCACGCATAACGGCCACTGAACAGTTTGCCGTACCGTAGTCAAAACCAATAAACACCGTAAAAATCCCCATGCCAGTGAAGAAGGGGCGTGACTTTAACGAAATGTTGACGCTCCGACAACTGGAATATGAAAGCAAGGCGCATCGATTGAATACCGTTTATGCTGTAGGTTTGCATAAAAAGGAAAACTGAATGTTCACGCTGAGCTGGCAACCGCCTTATGACTGGCCCTGGATGCTGGGATTTCTTGCCGCCCGTGCGGTTGACGGTGTCGAAACGGTGGAGGAACTGAGTTATACCAGAATCCTGTCCGTAGGGGAGCATCGGGGTCTGGTGCGCGTCGTACCGGATTTGCACGCCAATGTGCTACACGTGACGTTAAGTTCGGGATTACAACCCGCCGCCCCCGAGTGCCTGGCGAAAATAACCCGCTTGTTTGATCTTACCTGTTGCCCGCAGCAAATAGTCAGCGCGCTGGGAAGCCTTGGTGCGGCGCGTCCGGGACTGCGCCTGCCGGGATGTGTCGATGCTTTTGAGCAAGGGGTACGGGCGATTTTAGGGCAGTTAGTCAGCGTGGCTATGGCGGCAAAACTGACAGCGAAAGTCGCGCATGCTTATGGCGACACGCTGGAGGATGCGCCAGGGTATGTTTCTTTTCCCACGCCTGAAGCGCTTGCTGACGCCGAACCTCTGCACCTGAAAGCGTTAGGGATGCCGCTCAAACGCGCTGAAGCGTTGATTCACCTGGCGCGTGCAACGCTTGAAGGAACGCTTGCGACAGTAGCGCCTGACGATATTGAGCAAGGTGTTAAGCAACTACAAACGTTTCCCGGAATAGGGCGCTGGACCGCCAACTATTTTGCGCTGCGTGGTTGGCAGGCGAAGGATGTTTTTTTGCCGGATGATTATCTGATTAAACAGCGTTTTCCCGGCATGACGCCAGCCCAGATCCGGCGGTATGCAGAGCGTTGGAAACCCTGGCGCTCCTATGCACTCTTGCATATCTGGTACACGGATGGCTGGCAACCGTCAGTTGATGGCGAAATTACTGGTATTCAGTAGCAGATCCAGCGGTTGGGCGTTGGCGATAATGTCGCCATAAATCATATCAATACCGATGCCAGAAAGCGCATCCATGATAAGCGGTAACTGCACCGGACCGGCGATGCTTTTAATGTCCAGGCGCTGGGCATGGCCCTGGATAATGGACACCCACATCTCGTCAATCAGGTCTCCGTGAGCGCTGGCGCTTAGCTCGCTGTCAAGCAACAGGTAATCGACAATGTGGTATTTCAGATTGTCAAAAAGCTCTAAATCACGACCGACCTGACTTAACACAATTCGACAACCGAACTGACGTAGCCGATGCAGGGCGGATATCGCCTGCGTTGGATTCGTTTTGATGACGCTGGCCGGAACGGTCAGGTGCAGCAGCCGTGGCGGTAACGGGCTATGTTGCAATTGTTCCAGCAGCTCATCAACAAGTTCTGAATTGAGCAGCCCGGCGGCGGAAAGGGGGAGCGCAACACTGAGGCCCTTGCTGGCGACTGCTGGGGCCGCATTCTGGAAGAATTCGCTGAATACCCGACGGTCGAGCGCTTGATTCAATGTGGGATCGACCAGCCCGGTACGGAATGTCTGCTCTTCAATCACTTCGCCTTCAGCGGTCCCTAAGCGTAGCGATATAAGCCAGAAGCTAAACGTCTCAGGTATACGTGGAGAAGCCACGCCTCTGGCGATCATCAGCATCGGGCTGTGCATAATGGTATGCTTTTGTTCGTCCAATGACAGTTGGCTACGCGCGGCATGCGCCTGGCTTTGCTGTGGTTCATAGACGCAGACACGCCCACGTCCGCTGTTTTTCGCCGCGTAGCAGGCGATATCCGCCTGAGACATGACGTCAGTCGCAACATGGTTTTTGTCATCAATCAGCGTAATTCCCGCACTGGCGCCAATGCGGTGCAAGCGGCCATCCCACATGAAGTGGTAATCGTTAATAGCACTGATGATGCGACCTGAGATGAAGCGGGCGCTTTCGATATTACAATCCGGCAGCAACAGACCAAACTCGTCGCCGCCAAGGCGCGCCAGCATATCGCTGGACCGCAGCATGCTTAGCATCAGTGAAGAGAGTTCGCGCAGCAGGGCATCGCCTGCGGCATGCCCTGCGCTATCGTTCACCGCTTTAAAACGATCAAGATCGATAAAAACCAGCACATGACTCTGGTGTGCGTCGTGCACCGTATGCAGCAACTGTTTGAGATGGTTTTCAAAGCTGACCCGATTGGCCAACTGCGTCAGGTCGTCATGCGAAGCGCTGTAGCTAAGCTGGCGCAGCATCTTACGTGACTCGGTGACATCCTGAATGACCAGCACCGAGCCAATGCTGCCGCCATCAAGGGTGCTGAGGGGCGTGATGCTGTACTGAATGTCATAACTGTTGCCGTTGCGACAATGCAGGACGACTTCTTGTTCCATTGCCTTACGTGACATGTCGGCACTGTAGATATTTTCCATCAGCGGACCGTTATCGCCGAAAGTAATACGCAGTACCGTCAGGAGCGGAATGCCAATTGCGTTTTCCTGCTGCCAGCCGCTCATTTTCTCAGCGACCGGATTCATAAAGGTCACATTCATGTCGACATCAATACAAATCACCGCCTCGCCGATGGAGTCGAGTGTAATATGCAAACGCTCTTTTTCTTGGAACAGCGCTTCGTTGAGCTGCTTCACCTCGGTCATATCCATATTGATGCCAAGTAAGCGTTCAACTTCACCGTCTTTATTCAGTACCCGGTTGGCCAATGAGCGGATATGCCGTATGCCACCTTTTACCGCGATACGAAACTCAAGCTTAAACGGGGCTCGTGCGGCCAGCGAATCGCGAATCACATTTTCGGCGTGTTCGCGATCTTCAGGCACAACGCATTCATACCAGACTTGCCAGCTGGGCTTGATATGTGCCGGGACTTCGTAGAGATCGAACATACGCTTATCCCAGCTGATCACATCAGGCTGCAGTTCCCATTCCCAAATGCCGATCCCCCCGGCTTCATTAGCGAGCGTAATGCGCTCCATCAGCCGTTTGTTCATCCACTCGGTGTGCTTCAGATCGTTAATGTCTTCAATCTGCGCAATAAAGTAGAGTGGGGTGGTGTCGCTATGGCGCACCAGCGAAACGGCCAGCAAGGCCCATACCACCTCGCCTGCGCGCGTGTAATAGCGTTTCTCCATGGAATAGCTGTTAATTTCCCCGCGTGCCAGCATGTTTAACTGTTCGAGGTCATTGTTCAAATCTTCCGGCCAGGTTAATTGCTGGAAGGTGAGCGAACGTAGCTCCTCCTGGCTATAGCCCAGAAACTGGCACAAGGCTTTATTGGCCTGTAGCCATTGCCCCTCAGTCCCGACCAGCGCCATGCCAATTGCGGAATATTCCATAGCATTGCGAAAGCGCGCTTCGCTTTCTGAGATGTGCTTGCGTTCAGCCCGAAACGCGTACATCACCATGGTCATCATATTGGCTGGCAACAGGATCATCAAAAACGGCAGCCACGGTATGCTGGTCATCATGTTCTGTTTGGGGGTGTAGAGCAGCGAAGGGTCAGCGGCCAACATCAGCGAAACCATCATCACGGTGCTGAGGAAAATTAAAAACGCCTCCATACGCGGCAGACGGACAGCGCTCCACATCAACAGGACAATAACGCAGGTAAACGGCCATGGAATGAACATCATCGACAGCCAACTGAACGTTAACGTCACCAGAAGCGTAATCAGGGTTTCAAGCAGTAATCGCGGATTGCGGTGGCGCAGCAGATAATGTGGCTTAAACAGTAAACCTAATGGTACCAGCGCCAGCGCGCCGATGGATTCTGACAGCACCCAAATGAGGAAGGTATTTAACGACGTTTCTTGCGGTAATAATAACCAGAGTAATACGCCGCCCAGCAGCGGAGGGACCACTGCGCTGCCGAATGCCAGGCGCGCCCAGTCATTGAGATTTTGTAAAGGATTGTACCAGGGCAGCAGTTTGCGCAATAACATTGCCCCCACGACAGCCTCAATAATGTTGATGGCCGTGTAGGTAAAGCTAAGCGACTCGCCGGGGAAGAAGAGCAAAGAACCCGCGATGTTACCCAATGAGCACGCCAGCGCGATCCCCGGCCACATTTTTCCCGCATGGCGGTAAAAAGCCACCATCATGATTGAGGTCGGAAACCACAGCGGCGCCAGCTGCGCCCCGAAACGAGACAGTTCCAGCGAGAACAGCGTAAAGATGAAAGCCACCAGACCTAAACTGGCCAGGCGCAGTAGAGGATGAGGTAAGGTAACTAAAACATGTTGGGATTGTTTACTCATTACCACTCTACCCAAATAGCCGTTGTCGCCCAGTAGAGATGCCGGACGCATCACATTTAATCTGGGTTTATGCTAGTACAAATAATTTACAATTTATACGCCAGCTGCTCATAAATTAACACTCTCAAGCTATTAATTACTAAGGCTGGCGAATAAATGTAGCGCATGCTTTAAATATGACCGTTTTAATTTGCGACAGGGAAGGCATTGGTGCAGCCTGGGCTGGCGTCGCGCCGCTGAAATCCCTATAATTGCCGCGTTTGGCGTTTCGGCGCCGCCCTTCCTAACATCCAGGTTAATCAGGTCGCTAAATTTATGACTGATCAGTCCCATCAGTGCGTCATTATCGGCATTGCCGGCGCATCGGCTTCCGGCAAGAGTCTTATTGCCAGTACTCTTTATCGCGAATTGCGTGAACAAGTCGGTGACGAACATATTGGCGTTATTCCCGAAGACAGCTATTACAAAGATCAAAGCCATCTATCGATGGAAGAGCGTGTAAAAACCAACTACGACCATCCGAACGCGATGGATCACAGCCTGCTGTTCCAACATCTGCAAACGCTGAAACGCGGTAGTGCCATTGAGCTGCCGGTGTACAGCTACGTTGAGCACACGCGCACGCAAGACACTATTCATATCGAACCCAAGAAAGTCATCATCCTGGAAGGCATTTTGCTGCTGACGGATGCGCGTTTGCGTGATGAGATGAACTTCTCTATTTTTGTTGATACCCCGCTGGATATTTGCCTGATGCGCCGTATCAAGCGCGATGTGAACGAACGCGGTCGTTCAATGGATTCAGTGATGGCGCAATATCAGAAAACCGTCCGTCCGATGTTCCTGCAATTTATTGAGCCTTCAAAACAATACGCCGACATCATTGTGCCGCGCGGGGGTAAAAACCGCATCGCCATCGATATTCTGAAGGCTAAAATCAGTCAGTTCTTTGAATAAGTTCAGCGAATTGTGTACCGTTCAGTGATAACCTGGTTCACCCTTAATGCACCTGGCATTAAGGGGTTGAAGCACGAAAGGAGAAAGTGCCATGCGTTTATGTGACCGAGATATTGAAGCCTGGTTGGATCAAGGTCGTCTGTCGATCAATCCACGCCCTCCTGTCGAGCGAATCAACGGCGCCACGGTAGATGTGCGCCTTGGCAACAAATTCCGTACGTTCCGCGGGCATACGGCGGCGTATATCGATCTGAGCGGACCGAAAGATGAAGTCAGCGCCGCGCTGGATCGCGTGATGAGTGATGAAATCGTCCTCAAAGACGGCGAGGCATTTTTCCTGCATCCGGGCGAACTGGCGCTGGCAGTGACGTTCGAATCCGTGACGCTGCCTTCCGATCTTGTGGGTTGGTTAGATGGCCGTTCTTCGCTGGCGCGTCTGGGACTGATGGTACACGTCACCGCACACCGTATCGATCCGGGCTGGTCTGGCTGTATCGTACTGGAGTTTTACAACTCCGGAAAACTACCGCTGGCCCTGCGTCCTGGCATGCCGATTGGCGCATTAAGCTTCGAACCGCTTTCCGGTCCGGCGGCGCGACCTTACAACCGTCGTCAGGATGCAAAGTATCGCGATCAGCAGGGCGCCGTTGCCAGCCGGATCGATAAAGACTGAGTATTTTCAGTCCATTGGGGATAGCATGAGACGATTTCTGACGACGCTGATGATTCTACTGGTCGTGCTGGTGGCCGGTTTTTCTGCGTTAGTACTGTTGGTGAATCCGAATGATTTCCGCGCATATATGGTCAAGCAGGTTGCTGCGCGTAGCGGATATCAGCTGCAGTTAGATGGCCCTCTGCGTTGGCACGTATGGCCACAGCTGAGTATCCTCTCGGGGCGCATGGTGTTAACGGCTGAAGGCGCCAGCGAACCCCTGATTCGTGCCGACAATATGCGTCTTGACGTCGCGTTGTGGCCGCTGTTGAGTCACCAGCTCAGTGTGAAGCAGGTGATGCTCAAAGGCGCGGTGATTCAACTGACCCCGCAAACTGAAGCGGTGCGCGGCGAAGATGCGCCCGTTGCCCCAAAAGACAATACGTTGCCCGACCTGGCTGAAGACAGAGGATGGTCGTTTGATATTGCCCGCCTGCGTGTTGCCGATAGTGTTCTGGTATTCCAGCATGAAGACGATGAACAGATCACGGTTCGCGATATTCGTCTGGAGATGGAACAGGATAACCAGCACCGCGGCACGTTTGATTTCTCCGGGCGCGTTAACCGCGATCAGCGTGACCTCGCATTATCCTTCAACGGCAGCGTTGATGCCTCCGACTATCCGCATAACTTATCCGCGAATATTGAGCAGCTAAGCTGGCAACTGCAGGGGGCCGATCTACCGACGCAGGGGATCAAAGGTCAGGGACAGTTTCAGGCGCAGTGGCTGGAAGAGAAAAAACAGCTCGCGTTTAGCCAGATTCATTTGACCGCTAACGACAGCTCTCTCGCCGGGCAAGCTTATGTGACATTGTTGGATAAACCAGAATGGGCCGTCGACCTGAAGTTTGGTCAGCTCAATCTGGACAATCTGCTCGTACAGCGTGAGGCTGTGACGACGAACGGTGAGATTCAGCAAGGTCAGAGTCAGTCAACGCTGGCGCGCCCCGTTATTGCTTCTCAAGTTGATGCCGTTTCGTATCAGGGACTGAAGGGATTTTCGGCAGACATCGCTTTGCAAGCTGACAAAGTGCTGTGGCGGAAAATGGTGTTTGACAATGTCTCGGCAAAAATTGACAACCAGTTCGGCTTATTGAACGTTACGCAGTTGCAGGGGAAAAGTGACGGTGGGCTGGTGTCGCTTCCTGGTATGCTGGATGCCAGAAAAGGACAACCGCGAGCTGTCTTCCATCCGCGCCTGGAAGGCGTAGAAATTGGTACTATTCTGAAAGCCTTCAACTACCCCATCGCCCTCACCGGTAAGCTATCACTGGCAGGGGATTTCTCTGGCTCAGATATTGATGCCCAGGCGTTTCGTCATAGCTGGCAAGGGCAGGCCCATGTCGAAATGAGCGATACGCGAATGGAAGGAATGAACTTCCAGCAGATGATACAACAGGCCGTCGAGCGTAACGGTGGGGATGTTAAAGCTCAGCAAAACCTGGATAACGTGACCCGGTTGGATCATTTTGTAACCGATATGACGCTGGATAACGGCGAGGTTACGCTGGATAACATGGCGGGTGAGTCGGCGATGCTGGCGCTGACCGGCAAGGGAACGCTGGATCTGGTGAAGCTGAATTGCGACACGCTGTTTAACATTCGCGTGCTGGGCGGCTGGGATGGCGAAAGTAAGCTGATTAACTTCCTGAAGGCTACCCCAGTTCCTCTCAGAGTCTACGGTCAGTGGCAGGCGCTAAACTACAGTCTGCAGGTCGACCAGATTTTGCGTAAGCATTTGCAGGATGAAGCGAAACGTCGCCTTAACGACTGGGCCGATCGCAATAAAGACTCCCGCAACGGTAAAGATGTTAAAAAGTTGCTGGATAAACTCTGATTCATATTGCCGGATGGCGGTTGATGCCGCCTCCGGCTCGTGATTTACACCTCGTAATCCATCTCTTCTTCACTGTGCAGCGGTATCAGTTGGACTTTTTGCACGCGATGATTTTCCACCTGCAGGGTTTTTAGTCGATAGTCGCCAACCTGAACTTCCTCCCCGGTTTTCGGGATGCGCTGCAAATACTCCATTAACAGTCCGGCAATGGTGTGATATTCACGCTTATCATCTAACGGGATAGGCACGTACTGCACCAGATCTTCCAGCGGCATGTGTCCGTTTGCGGTCCATGAACCATCCGCGTTTTTCTGAATGTCATGGCGGGCGTCAATCTCCTCTACCTCATTTGGCAGGTTACCGGCGATGGTTTCCATCACGTCACTGAGCGTTACAATCCCTTCAACTGACCCAAATTCATCGGCCACAAAAGCGAAGTGCGTCCGGGCGTTACGGAACTGCTCCAGCGCCGGAAGCAGCGGCAGAGTTTCCGGGAACACCAACGGCTGGCGAATCAAGACGCGTAAGTCGAGCGGCTCGCCGCGAAGAGATTGCTGCAGCAGGTCGATGACATGCACCACGCCCAGCAAGTCTTCCTGCTCATCTTCGCCGGTGACCACCAGACGCGTATGCTGGTTTTTTTCCAGCAAAGCGCGGATTTCTGTTTCCGGCGCATTGAGGTCGATGTGCTCAATATCATGGCGCGAGGTCATGATACTGCTGACAGTACGCTGATTAAGGTTCAGCACACGTTCAATCATCCGCCGTTCCTGAGGGGCAAAAATTTGGCCTTCATGATGGTCTGCCAGCATGGCCGCGGTTTCGGCATCCAGTTCGGCGTCTTCTTTTTGCCCGCTCAGCAGTCGCATTACCGCCTCGGCGGTGCGCTGGCGCAGGGTATGGTTGGCTGACAGGAAGCGACGGCGGTTAAAGATAGCTAACTGGTTCAATGCTTCTATCATGACCGAGAAGCCGATGGCGGCGTACAGGTAACCTTTCGGAATATGGAAACCAAACCCATCGGCGACCAGACTGAAACCAATCATCAGCAAGAAGCTCAGGCACAGAATGACGATAGTGGGATGGCTGTTGACAAAGCGCGTCAGCGACTTGCTGGCAAGCACCATCAGGCTGATGGCAATAATCACCGCAGCCATCATTACCGCCAGGTGATCGACCATCCCCACGGCGGTAATGACGGAATCCAGGGAGAAGATGGCGTCCAGCACGACTATTTGCGCGACGACGCCCCAGAACTTAGCGCCTTTACGCTGGGTCGGGTTCTCGCTGTCTTTGCCTTCCAGCCGTTCGTTTAGCTCCATGGTGGCTTTAAACAGCAGGAAGAAACCGCCGAACAGCATGATCAGATCGCGCGCGCTGAAGCTCAGGCTGCGAATGCTGAACAGCGGCGTGGTCAGCGTTACCAGCCATGATATTGATGCCAACAGCAGCAAGCGCATGACCATCGCCAGCAGTAGCCCGGTAATACGCGCCTTATCCCGCTGGGCTGGAGGCAGTTTCTCCGCGAGGATGGCAATAAAAACAAGATTATCAATGCCAAGAACAAGTTCGATCACGATTAGCGTGACGAGTCCGGCCCAGATTGACGGATCGGCAATCCATTCCATAGTAAATGCTATACCCATAGTTGTATGACAATTGTCACAATTCGATCATGGGTAAAACTGGCGAAAAATGCAATGGCGAGGAGGGATTTCTCTGTAGCCTATTACAATCAGGTACGGGATATTAGCCTTAATGTAACTACAGGAAATAATATTATTAATCCAAAACTCTTTAAGAAATATCGCAGGTGGAATATTTCTATATTAATGTTGTCAATATCAATAAAATCCTAAAAATATACAAATTCAACGCTTAATATTAATCTTAAAAGCAAGTTGTCGGTAACTTGTTACCTTGCCTGATATTCGCTTAGCTGCAACAATTCCTCCGGTAATAATCAAAAGATAAATATTTCCTTATCAACCAGCGGCGCTATTCCTGATGCGTTCCCGCTGTGAATGTGATGAAAATAAAGGGGAAGATAAAAATTTAAATTAATCAGTGCATTGGTAGCTAATGAAGCCAGGGGCGGTAGCGTGTCTGGTCGCCTGAGACGAGCCTAAATTATTCTGTCAAGAGACCGCAGATGAATTCATTTTTTTTAGGACAGATGCCAGTTAAATTCCTTTTCAATTAACGGCAAGGTAAATGCGTACAGGCGAAGTCGCTATTTAGATCGCACATGATAATTACTCTGCCAAAGTGATAAATAATCAATGATGAAATCCAAACTTAAATTGATGCCTGTATTGGTATCGGTAATCTTGATAAACGGTTGTACCGTGCTTCCGGGCAGCAATATGTCTACGATGGGCAAAGATGTGATTAAACAGCAGGACGCTGATTTTGATATCGATCGCATGGTGAATGTTTATCCACTCACCCCTCGACTGGTCGAACAATTACGTCCCCGACCAAATGTTGCGCAGCCTAATATGTCTCTCGACCAGGAGATTTCCGGGTATCAGTACCGGGTCGGCCCGGGCGATGTCCTGAATGTCACCGTCTGGGATCATCCTGAACTCACCACGCCGGCCGGACAGTATCGTAGCTCAAGTGATGCCGGCAACTGGGTGCAGCCTGATGGCACCATGTTTTACCCCTACATCGGCAAAGTTAGCGTGTCAGGGAAAACGTTGGCCGAAATTCGTAGTGATATTACCGGGCGCTTAGCGAAGTACATTGCTGACCCGCAGGTGGACGTTAATATCGCCGCTTTCCGTTCGCAGAAGGCCTATGTCTCCGGGCAGGTGAACAAATCCGGCCAGCAGGCCATCACCAACGTGCCGCTTACCATTCTCGATGCCATTAACGCCGCAGGCGGTCTCACCGAGGCGGCAGACTGGCGCAACGTTGTACTGACTCATAAAGGGCAGGAGCAACGTATTTCACTGCAAGCGCTAATGCAAAATGGCGACCTGAGCCAGAACCGTCTGCTCTATCCTGGCGACATCCTGTTTGTTCCGCGTAATGACGATTTGAAAGTCTTCGTGATGGGGGAAGTGAAAAAACAGAGCACCCTCAAAATGGACTTCAGCGGCATGACGCTAACCGAAGCACTCGGCAACGCAGAAGGTATCGACCTGACCACCTCCAACGCCAGCGGCATTTTCGTTATTCGTCCATTGAAAGGCGAGGGCGGGAACAACGGCAAGATTGCCAATATCTATCAGCTTGATATGTCCGATGCGACATCGCTGGTGATGGCGACGTCATTCCGACTCCAGCCATACGATGTGGTGTACGTCACTACCGCGCCGGTTGCTCGCTGGAACCGTTTGATCAATCAGTTGCTGCCGACTATTAGCGGTGTTCGCTATATGACGGACACGGCCAGCGACCTTCACAACTGGTAATCGTCATGTTTAACAAAATCTTAGTTGTCTGTGTGGGGAACATTTGCCGCTCTCCGACGGCAGAGCGCTTGTTAAGGCAATTTCACCCGGCGCTGACGGTCTCTTCTGCCGGTCTCGGGGCGTTGGTAGGCAAAGGCGCGGACCCGTGCGCCATCAGCGTGGCGCAGGCGCACAACCTGTCACTGGAGAATCATTGTGCCCGGCAGATCTCGGGACGAATGTGCCGGGAGTATGACCTGATCCTGACCATGGAAAAACGCCATATCTCTGCCCTGTGTGAAATGGTGCCGGAGATGCGCGGCAAAGTGATGTTGTTTGGTCACTGGGACAGCGAGCGCGAAATTCCCGATCCGTATCGTAAAAGCCGTGATGCGTTTGACGCGGTGTACGCATTACTTGAACGGTCTGCCCGCCAATGGGCTCAGGCATTGAACGCAGAGCAGGGAAAACAATGACAGAAAAAGTAAAACAGTCTGCTGCGCCGGTAACGGGCAATGATGAAATCGATATTGGTCGTCTGGTGGCAACGGTGGTGGAAGCCCGCTGGTGGGTGCTTGGTATTACTGCGGCATTTGCATTATGCGCAGCGGTCTACACGCTATTTGCCACTCCGATCTACAGTGCGGACGCGCTGGTGCAAATTGAGCAAAATACCGGAAATTCACTGGTGCAGGATATTGGCTCGGCGTTGTCGAACAAACCTCCGGCCTCTGAAGCGGAAATTCAGCTCATCCAGTCACGGCTGGTATTGGGGAAAACGGTAGACGATCTCAACCTGGATATCGCGGTTACCAAAGATACGTTCCCCATTTTTGGCGCGGGTTGGGATCGGTTGATGGGTCGCCAGAACGAAACGGTTAACGTGACGACTTTCACGCTGCCAAAGGCAATGAATGAACAGACCTTCACGCTAAGCGTGCTGAATGACAAAAGCTATCAGCTGGTGAGTGACGGGGGTTTTAGCGCCCAGGGGCAGGTTGGGCAGGTGCTGAAACATGACGGCGTGACGATGCTGGTCGAGGCGATCCATGCCAGCCCTGAGAGCCAATTTACCGTCAGCAAATTCTCCACGCTGGGCATGATCAACACCTTGCAAAATAATCTGATGGTGACGGAAACCGGCAAAGACACTGGCGTACTGAGCCTGACCTTTACCGGCGAAGACCGCGAGCAAATCCGCCAGATCCTTGACAGTATTACCCGCAACTACCTGCAACAAAACGTGGAGCGTAAATCTGAAGAGGCCGCCAAGAGTCTGGCGTTTCTGGCAAAGCAGCTGCCCGAGGTACGTAACCGGCTGGACGTTGCCGAAAACAAGCTGAATGCCTTTCGTCAGGACAAAGACTCCGTGGATTTGCCGCTGGAAGCCAAAGCGGTGCTGGATTCCATGGTGAATATTGATGCGCAGCTTAATGAGCTGACCTTCAAAGAAGCGGAGATTTCCAAGCTGTTCACCAAAGCGCACCCTGCGTACCGCACCTTGCTGGAAAAACGCCAGGCGCTGGAAGATGAGAAAAGCAAGCTGAACGGGCGCGTAACGGCGATGCCGAAAACGCAGCAGGAAATTGTCCGTCTGACGCGTGACGTGGAGTCCGGCCAGCAGGTCTATATGCAGCTGCTGAACAAGCAGCAGGAGCTGAAGATTACCGAGGCCAGTACGGTCGGAGATGTGCGCATCGTCGATCCCGCGATTGCCCAGCCAGGCGTGCTGAAGCCGAAAAAGGCATTGATCATTCTCGGCAGCATCATTCTTGGTTTGATGCTTTCAGTGGTGGGCGTACTGCTGCGTTCCCTGTTTAATCGCGGCATTGAAAGCCCACAGGCGCTGGAAGAGCATGGCATCAGCGTGTATGCCAGCATTCCACTATCAGAATGGCAAAAAGCACGCGATAACGTGCAGACCATTAAAGGCGTGAAACGCTACAAGCAAAGCCAGTTGCTGGCAGTGGGGAATCCGACGGATCTTGCGATAGAAGCGGTCCGCAGCCTGCGTACCAGCCTGCACTTTGCCATGATGCAGGCGCGCAACAACGTCTTGATGCTGACCGGCGTCAGCCCGTCGATTGGTAAAACGTTTGTCTGCGCCAACCTGGCGGCGGTCGTTAGTCAGACCAACAAACGCGTGCTGTTGATCGACTGCGACATGCGCAAAGGCTATACCCACGAGCTGCTGGGGACCAATAACGTTAACGGTCTGTCTGAGATCCTCATCGGCAAGGGGGATATCTCATCCAGCGCGAAACCGACATCGATTCCACATTTTGATCTGATCCCTCGCGGACAAATTCCCCCCAACCCCTCCGAGTTGCTGATGAGTGAACGCTTTGGCGAACTGATTGCATGGGCCAGCTCGCACTATGACCTGGTGCTGATCGATACCCCGCCAATACTGGCGGTGACCGACGCGGCTATCGTGGGTCGTCACGTTGGAACCACGCTGATGGTGGCGCGTTACGCGGTCAACACGCTGAAAGAGGTGGAAACCAGCCTGAGTCGCTTCGAGCAAAACGGCATTCAGGTGAAAGGGGTGATCCTGAACTCGATCTTCCGCCGTGCCAGCGGGTATCAGGATTACGGTTATTACGAATACGAGTACACCTCGGATTCGAAATAGATTACGAACATTGCCGGATAGCGGCCCACAAAAACATATTTATACCCTAAATAATTCGAGTTGCAGGAAAGCCAACGCAGATGCAACTTGAAGTATGACGGGGATATCTGGGAAACGAAAATGACGATAGACAACCCGCTAATTTCAATTTATATGCCCACCTGGAACCGTCAGCAACTGGCCATCCGGGCGATTAAATCGGTACTGCGCCAGGACTATCCTCACTGGGAGATGATCATTGTGGATGATTGCTCTTCCTCGTATGAGCAACTGCAGCAATTTGTTGAAGAGCTCAACGATCCGCGTGTGTCGTATACGCGTAATCCCACTAACTCCGGAGCCTGTGCGGTGCGTAATCAGGCCATCATGCAGGCCAGTGGGCAATATATTACGGGTATTGATGATGATGATGAATGGACGCCGAACCGCCTGAGCGTATTTCTCAATTATCGCCATCATCTGGTGACGCGGGCGTTTCTGTATGCCAATGACTATGTCTGTGAAGGCGAAGTATATTCGCAGCCGACCAGTTTGCCGCTCTATCCGAAGGCCGTTTATTCACGCCGTAAATTTTATAAGCGCAATATTATTGGTAATCAGGTGTTTACCTGGGCCTGGCGGTTTAAAGCATGCCTGTTCGATACCACGCTGAAAGCGGCGCAAGATTATGACATTTTCCTGCGTATGGTGGTGGCGTATGGCAAACCGTGGAAGGTAAAAGAGGCAACGCAGATCCTGCATGTGAATCACGGTGAAATGCGTATTACCTCATCCCCGCATAAATTCTCCGGCTACTTTCAGTTCTACCGTAAGCACAAAGGCAAATTTGACCGGGCCAGCAAGAAATATCAGCTGTTTACCCTCTACCAAATCCGCAATAAACGGATGAACTGGCGCACGTTGCTGACGCTGCTTTCTGTTCGCAATAGTAAGCGCCTGGCCGACGGACTGCGAGGACGCTAAGTATGCTGGAAGATTTACGCGCGAACGGCTGGAGTCTGCGACCCTGCTGCATGGTGGTGGCCTATCGGATTGCCCATTTTTGCTCCGTCTGGCGTAAAAAAAATGTCTTGAACAACCTGTGGGCGGCGCCGGTGCTGGTGATGTATCGCCTTATCACTGAATGCGTGTTTGGCTATGAAATCCAGGCCGCTGCATCTATTGGTCGTCGTTTCACCATCCATCATGGCTATGGGGTGGTGATCAATAAACACGTGGTGGCGGGGGATGATTTCACCCTGCGCCACGGCGTCACCATCGGCAATCTTGGCGGCAACGATCTGTCCTGTCCGGTCATCGGTAACGGCGTTGAGCTGGGGGCCAATGTCACTCTGCTTGGCGGCGTTGCCATTGGCGATAACGTGACGATTGGCGCCGGGAGCGTCGTAGTGGATAGCATCCCGGACAATACGCTGGTCGTGGGCGAGAAGGCACGGGTGAAGGTAATAAAATGAAGATATTACAGTTTAATGTGCGGCTCGCAGAAGGCGGGGCGGCAGGCGTGGCGTTAGATTTGCATCTGAGGGCGCTGGAAAAAGGGCTGTCATCGCGTTTTGTCTACGGCTATGGCAAAGGCGGTAAGAAAAGCGTCAGCCATGCGAATTACCCGCAGGTTATCAAACATACGCCGCGTCTGACGTCGGCGGCGAACATTGCGCTGTTTCGTTTCGCGAACCGCGACATGTTTGGCAATCTCGACAAGTTGTACCGTACGGTAACCCGCACTTCCGGCCCGCTGGTACTGCATTTTCATGTGTTGCACAGCTACTGGTTGAATCTGGAAGAGGTGGTCACCTTTTGCCAAAAAGTGAAGGCGCATAAACCGGATATCACCTTCGTCTGGACGCTGCACGATCACTGGAGCGTGACCGGGCGCTGTGCCTTTACCGATGGCTGCGAAAGCTGGAAAACGGGCTGTCAGAAATGTCCAACGCTCAGTAACTATCCGCCGGTAAAAATCGATAAAGCCCATCAACAGTTGCCTGGTAAACGGCAGATGTTTCGAGCCATGCTGGCACTGGGCTGCCAGTTCATCTCGCCCAGTCAGCATGTGGCCGACGCATTCAACAGTCTGTATGGCGTCGGTCGTTGCCGCATTATTAACAACGGCATCGATGTGGCAACGGAAGCCATACTTGCCGAACTTCCCGCTAAGCATGAGGAAAGCGGCAGACCGAAAATCGCCGTGGTGGCCCATGACCTGCGCTATGACGGTAAAACCAGTCAGCAACTGGTGCGAGCGATGATTGCGCTCGGAGACAAAATTGAGCTGCATACCTTCGGCAAATTTTCCCCGTTTGTGGGGGATAACGTCATCAATCACGGGTTTGAGAGCGATAAGCGCACGTTGATGAGCGCGCTTAACGAGATGGATGGGCTGGTGTTCAGCTCGCGCGTTGATAACTACCCGCTGATTCTGTGCGAAGCGCTTTCCATCGGCGTACCGGTGATTGCTACGCACAGCGATGCCGCGCAGGAAGTGCTGGCGAAATCGGGCGGCAAAACGTTCAGCGAAGCGGATGTTTTGCACCTGGTGCAACTGAAAAGATCAGACATTGCGCAGGCGGTATTTGACACGTCGCTTGCCGCGTTCAGCCAGCGCAGCCGGGTGGCATACAGTGGGCAACAGATGCTGGAGGAGTATGTCTCGTTCTATCAGAATCTGTAGCTATCTGGTGCTACCGCTGCTTTATCTGCTGGTTAACGTCAAACTCGCCCAGCTTGGCGAGAGCTTCCCGATAACTATCGTCACGTTCTTGCCCGTTCTGCTGTTGCTGTTTGTCGAGCGCATCAATATTAAAAAATTAATGATTGCGCTGGGCGTAGGAGGCGGACTGACGGCGTTTAACTATCTGTTCGGACAATCACTGGATGCCAGCAAGTACGTGACGTCCGCAATGCTGTTTGTCTATACCGTGGTGATTATCGGTATGGTGTGGAGTATTCGCTTCAAAACCATTTCGCCGCATAACTACATTAAGATCTTGCGTTTTTTCTGGCTGGTTGTGGGCCTGGTGGTGGGGTTAGCTGCGGTGGAAATGGCGCAGATAATTCTTAGTGGCGGCAGCAGTTTAATGGAAGTTATTTCGAAATATCTTATTTACAGTAATAGCTATGTTCTGAACTTTATTAAGTTTGGTGGGAAGCGTACCACTGCACTCTATTTCGAACCGGCATTCTTCGCTCTGGCGTTAATCTCAATTTGGCTCAGTATCAAACAGTTTGGTATCAAAACGCCTAAGTCCGATGCTATGATTCTGGCAGGGATAATATTATCAGGATCGTTTTCAGGGGTAATGACATTTATTTTGTTTTACCTCCTGGAGTGGGCGTTCCAGTATCTGAATAAAGATGCGATAAAAAAGAAGTTGCCGCTGGCGATAATCTCATTAAGCGTGTTTGTCGTTGGTGTGATATTTGCGTTTCCGTACATCGCGACACGGCTTGGAGATTTAGGAACTGAAGGCTCATCATCGTATTATCGTATCGTGGGACCATTAGTAATGGTCGGTTATTCGTTACTTAACGTTGATGGGGTAGTGAGATTCGGCTCACTTTATGAATATGTTGCGTCATTCGGAATTTTTAACGGTGCAGATGTTGGTAAAACGATAGACAATGGCTTGTATCTGCTGATTATTTATTTCTCATGGTTCGCGGTGATATTAGCCCTGTGGTACATGGGGAAAGTCATGAAGATGATGATCAATGCGTTTGGTGATAATCAGAATTATCGGGTGCAGCTTTATCTTTTTACGCCGCTGTCGCTGTTTTTTACAGGTTCAGTATTTAGTCCGGAATACGCATTTTTAATTGTATGTCCGTTTATTTTGCGCAAGGCGCTGAATATAGCGAGGTAGAACGCATGCTGCTCAGTATTATTACCGTCGCCTTTCGTAATCTGGAAGGGATCGTCAAAACTCACGCGTCGTTAGCTCATCTGGCTCAGGCGGGTGATATCAGTTTTGAGTGGATTGTTGTTGATGGCGGCTCCTCTGACGGTACCTCGGCCTTTCTTGAAGGGCTCAGTGGAGAGCACCGGTTACGGTTTGTCAGCGAGCCGGATAAGGGCATCTATGATGCAATGAACAAAGGTATCGCTATGGCGCGCGGGCGGTTTGCGCTGTTCCTCAACTCCGGGGATATTCTGCATGCAGATGCGGCTCATTTTATCCGCCAGCTAAAAACGCAGAGCGATAAAGCGATGGTCATTGGCGATGCGTTGCTGGATTTCGGTAATGGTAACAAAATTAAGCGGCGGGCCAAGCCGGGTTGGTATATTTATCACAGCCTTCCCGCCAGCCATCAGGCAATCTTCTTTCCTCTCTCTGGACTGAATGTCTGGCGCTATGATTTGCAATATAAGATATCGTCTGATTACGCGCTGGCAGCCAAATTATACAAGTCAGGTTACGCGTTTAAAAAGCTGAGCGGGCTGGTGTCAGAGTTTTCCATGGGTGGGGTGTCAACGACGAATAATCTGGAATTGTGCCGGGATGCAAAAAAGGTACAGCGCCAGATATTACACATGCCAGGTTTTTGGACCGGGTTGTCAGAATATTTACGTCTGCGCACAACCGGTAAAACAAAAACCTTATATGGAAAAGCGTAAGGGTACATTATGCAGGATTTAAGCGGCTTCAACGTGCCGGGAGGTTTTCGCGGCGGCGGTGCCATTAAAGTGCAATTATGGTGGGCAGTGCAAGCCACATTATTTCGCTGGTCCCCACAGGTAATGTATCGCTGGCGTGCGTTTTTATTGCGAATGTTTGGCGCAAAAATAGGAAAAAACGTAGTTATTCGACCTTCAGTAAAAATTACTTATCCATGGAAATTAACCCTGGGAGATTATTCCTGGGTGGGTGATGACGCGGTTTTATATACGCTGGGTGATATTACGATTGGTGCGCACGCGGTTATTTCGCAAAAAAGTTATTTATGCACCGGGAGTCATGATTATGCCAGTCAACATTTTGATATTAACGCCACACCAATTGTAGTTGGTGATAAATGCTGGCTGGCGACAGATGTCTTTGTCGCGCCTGGCGTGACGATTGGCGATGGCACCGTCGTCGGAGCACGCAGCAGTGTATTTAAATCGCTGCCAGCCAATGTCGTTTGTCGGGGAAATCCCGCAATAGTCACACGCGAACGCGTCGAGAAAGTTACTCCCTGAGGGGATCATTTAAGAGGTAATAACATGTCAAAAGTCGCTCTCATCACTGGCGTAACCGGGCAGGATGGTTCTTACCTGGCAGAGTTCCTGCTGGAAAAAGGGTATGAAGTGCACGGTATTAAGCGCCGCGCTTCATCATTCAACACCGAACGAGTGGACCACATCTATCAGGATCCGCATTCGGGCAATCCCAAATTCCATCTGCACTATGGCGATTTGACGGACTCCTCCAACCTGACCCGTATTTTACAGGAAGTGCAACCGGATGAGGTCTATAACCTCGGCGCCATGAGTCATGTCGCAGTGTCGTTTGATTCACCGGAATACACCGCGGATGTCGATGCTATCGGCACCTTGCGTTTGCTGGAAGCTATCCGCTTCCTCGGCCTGGAAAAGAAGACCCGTTTTTATCAGGCTTCCACCTCTGAACTGTACGGTCTGGTACAGGAAATCCCGCAGAAAGAGAGCACGCCGTTCTACCCGCGCTCGCCGTATGCCGTTGCTAAGCTGTACGCCTACTGGATAACCGTCAACTACCGCGAATCTTACGGTATGTATGCCTGTAACGGTATTCTGTTTAACCACGAATCTCCGCGCCGCGGCGAAACCTTTGTCACGCGCAAAATTACGCGTGCGATCGCCAACATCGCGCAGGGGCTGGAGTCTTGCCTGTACCTGGGCAATATGGATTCGCTGCGTGACTGGGGGCATGCCAAAGATTACGTCAGGATGCAGTGGATGATGCTGCAGCAGGACAAGCCGGAAGATTTCGTGATTGCCACCGGCGTGCAGTATTCCGTGCGCCAGTTTGTGGAAATGGCCGCCGCTCAGTTGGGGATTAAATTGCGCTTTGAAGGCGAGGGCGTGAATGAGAAAGGCATCGTGGTTTCCGTAACCGGACACGACGCGCCGGGTGTGAAACCTGGGGATGTCATGATTGCCGTCGATCCGCGCTATTTCCGTCCGGCAGAGGTGGAAACGCTGCTGGGCGATCCGGCCAAAGCGCATGAAAAACTGGGCTGGAAGCCGGAAATCACGTTGCGCCAGATGATCTCGGAAATGGTTGCCAACGATCTTGAAGCAGCGAAGAAGCATTCCCTGCTGAAGTCGCACGGTTACGAGGTCGCCATCGCGCTGGAGTACTGAGGATGAAGACACAACGTATTTTTGTGGCGGGCCATCGCGGGATGGTGGGGTCCGCCATCGTCAGACAATTGTCGCAGCGAGATAATGTCGAGCTGGTGTTGCGTACCCGCGACCAACTTAACCTGCTGGACGCCAGTGCGGTGCAGGCGTTCTTTGCCACTGAACGTATTGACCAGGTTTATCTGGCAGCGGCTAAAGTTGGCGGGATCGTGGCGAATAATACTTATCCTGCTGATTTTATTTATGAAAACATGATGATTGAGAGCAACATTATTCATGCTGCGCATTTGCATAACGTGAATAAACTGCTGTTCCTCGGATCATCCTGTATTTATCCAAAGCAAGCCACCCAGCCAATAGCCGAAAGCGAGCTGTTGCAGGGGCAGCTGGAACCGACCAATGAGCCGTATGCGATTGCCAAAATTGCCGGGATCAAGCTGTGCGAATCGTATAACCGCCAGTATGGCCGCGATTATCGCTCGGTGATGCCGACCAATCTGTATGGGCCGCATGACAACTTCCACCCGAGTAATTCGCATGTGATCCCGGCACTACTGCGCCGCTTTCATGACGCTCGCGAGCACAATACGCCGGATGTGGTGGTGTGGGGAAGCGGGACGCCAATGCGTGAATTTCTGCATGTTGACGATATGGCAGCGGCCAGTATCCACGTGATGGAGCTGGCTCAGGAAGTCTTGCAGGAATATACCCAGCCGATGCTGTCGCATATCAATGTGGGGACCGGCGTGGACTGCACTATCCGCGAACTGGCGCAAACCATCGCGCAGGTCGTGGGTTACAAGGGGCGCGTGGTGTTCGACGCCAGCAAACCGGATGGAACGCCGCGCAAATTGCTCGATGTTACGCGTCTACATCAGTTGGGCTGGTATCACGAGATATCACTGGAAGCGGGGCTTGCCAGTACCTGGCAGTGGTTCCTTGAAAACCAGCAGCGCTACCGGGGGTAAGCATGTTTTTACGTCATGAGGATTTTGCCACCGTAGTACGTTCAACTCCGCTGATTTCCATCGATTTGATCGTGGAAAACACCCACGGTGAATTTCTGCTCGGTAAGCGTCTCAATCGTCCGGCGCAGGGTTACTGGTTCGTGCCCGGCGGTCGGGTGCAAAAAGATGAACCGCTGCACGTGGCCTTTGAGCGGCTTACTGAAGCGGAGCTGGGGTTACGTTTACCGCTGTCCGCTGCGGAGTTTTACGGTGTCTGGCAGCACTTCTATGACGACAACTTTTCTGGGGATGATTTCTCAACGCATTACATCGTGCTGGGATTTCGTCTGCGGGTGTCGAAAAACGACTTGCAACTGCCTGATGTTCAACATGATGCGTACCGTTGGATGGCGGCTACACAGATTCTGGTCAGTGACCACGTGCACGACAACAGTCGGGCTTACTTTTGTAAAACAAGTCAGGCCGGAGTACCCGGGCTATGAAGATCCTCGTGTATGGCATCAACTATTCGCCGGAGTTGACCGGTATCGGCAAATACACCGGTGAAATGGTGGAGTGGATGGCGCAGCAGGGGCATGACGTTCGGGTGATCACCGCGCCGCCTTATTATCCCCAGTGGAAGGTAAACGGCAGTTATTCATCCTGGCGCTACCGTCGTGAAGAGGGCGATGCCCTCGTCTGGCGTTGTCCGCTGTATGTGCCTGAGCAACCCTCAACGCTCAAGCGCTTGCTGCATTTGGGCAGTTTCGCCCTGAGCAGTTTTTTCCCGCTACTGGCGCAACGTCGCTGGAAGCCGGATCGCATTATCGGCGTAGTGCCGACGCTGTTTTGCACGCCGGGCATGCGCCTGCTGGCAAAGCTTTGTGGCGCACGTACGCTATTGCACGTTCAGGATTACGAAGTCGATGCCATGTTGGGGCTAGGAATGGCGGGCAAAGGCACGCGCGGTATGGTGGCAAAACTGGCCAGCGCCTTTGAGCGCAGTGGGCTGTTGAATATGGACCATATTTCGACGATTTCCCGTTCCATGATGCACAAAGCCATGGAAAAAGGCGTTGCGCCGCACAAGGTTATTTTCTTTCCGAACTGGTCGGAAGTGACGCGCTTTCGTGATGTGAGCGACGCCGATGCCCTGGCGTTGTCCCGGCAACTGGGATTGCCTGCCGATCAAAAGATCGTTCTTTACTCAGGCAATATCGGTGAAAAGCAGGGGCTGGAGAGCGTGATAGACGCAGCGGTTGAGTTGAGCGAACACCCCTGGCTGTTTGTGATTGTCGGGCAGGGCGGTGGTAAAGCGCGGCTGGAGAGCATGGCCAGCGAACGCGGCCTGAACAACGTGATGTTCTTTCCGCTGCAATCATATGACGCGCTGCCAGCGTTGCTCAAGATTGCGGATTGTCATCTGGTCGTGCAAAAGCGTGGTGCGGCTGATGCCGTACTGCCCTCCAAATTGACCAATATCCTCGCTGTTGGTGGTAACGCAGTTATTACTGCCGAACCTGAAACCGAGCTGGGTCAGCTTTGTGACGCTCACCCTGGCATTGCGGTGTGCGTGGAGCCGGAGTCGGTAAACGCGCTGGTTTGCGGTATTAAACGGGCATTGATGATGCCAAAAGTAAACACGGTGGCACGTGATTATGCCGAACGCACGCTGGATAAAGAAAACGTGCTGAGTCAATTTCTTGCAGATATACGGGGTACATGATGAGTCAAAGCAAACTCTTTCCGGTGGTGATGGCCGGTGGCTCGGGTAGCCGTTTATGGCCACTGTCCCGCGTGCTGTACCCAAAGCAGTTCCTGTGCCTGAAAGGCGATCTCACCATGCTGCAGACGACGATTTGCCGTCTGAACGGCGTGGAGTGCGAAAGCCCGGTGGTTATCTGTAATGAACAACACCGTTTTATCGTAGCGGAACAGTTACGACAGCTGCACAAACTGACTGAGAACATCATTCTCGAACCTGCCGGGCGTAACACGGCACCGGCGATAGCGCTGGCCGCGCTGGCGGCAAAACGTCAAAGTCCGGGTGAGGATCCGCTGCTGCTGGTCTTGGCGGCCGATCACATGATTGCCAACGAAGAGGCATTCCGCGAGGCGGTTCGCAATGCGATGCCATATGCCGGAGCGGGTAAGCTGGTGACGTTCGGTATCGTGCCGGACCAGCCGGAAACCGGCTATGGCTATATCCGCCGGGGGGAGGTCTCGCCGACGAATACCGACGCCGTGGCTTTTGAGGTGGCACAGTTTGTTGAAAAGCCCAATCTGGAAACCGCGCAGGCTTACGTGACGAGCGGCGACTACTACTGGAACAGCGGCATGTTCTTGTTCCGGGCCGGACGTTACCTGGAAGAACTGAAAAAGTATCGTCCCGACATTCTTGAAGCCTGTGAGAACGCCATGAGCACGGTCGACCCCGATCTCGATTTTATCCGCGTTGATGAACAGGCGTTTCTCGCCTGCCCGGAAGAGTCTGTGGACTATGCGGTAATGGAACGTACCGCCGATGCGGTGGTGATGCCAATGAACGCAGGCTGGAGCGATGTTGGCTCCTGGTCATCGCTGTGGGAAATTAGTGCCCATACCGCTGAAGGCAATGTGCATCACGGCGACGTCATTAGCCACAAAACGGAAAACAGTTACGTGTATGCCGAATCCGGCCTGGTGACGACCGTCGGGGTGAAAGATCTGGTGGTGGTGCAGACCAAAGACGCGGTGCTGATAGCCGATCGCAACGCGGTGCAGGACGTCAAAAAAGTGGTAGAGCAAATTAAGGCTGACGGGCGTCATGAGCATCATATTCACCGCGAAGTTTATCGTCCGTGGGGCAAGTACGACTCAATTGATGCCGGAGAGCGCTACCAGGTGAAGCGAATTACCGTCAAGCCTGGTGAGGGATTGTCTGTGCAGATGCATCATCACCGGGCTGAACACTGGGTTGTGGTTGCCGGTACCGCGAAGGTGACAATCAATGATGATATCAAGCTGCTTGCGGAAAACGAGTCTGTCTATATTCCGCTGGGGGCGACCCATTGTCTGGAGAACCCTGGGAAAATCCCACTCGATCTGATTGAAGTACGCTCCGGATCTTACCTCGATGAGGATGATGTGGTGCGGTTTGCGGATCGCTACGGGCGCGCGTAACACAACATCATCGTTGCCGGATGGCGGCGTGAACACCTTATCCGGCCTAAAAACTAACGGCTAGTCATTTTGTGAAAAATATCTCCAGTCAGGAGAGGGCTAACTGTTGCCTGAAGAAGGGGAAATCATGACGAAATTAACCTGTTTCAAAGCCTACGATATTCGCGGCAGGCTGGGCGAAGAGCTGAATGAAGAGATTGCGTGGCGAATTGGCCGCGCTTACGGCGAGTTCCTGAAGCCAAAATCTATTGTTCTGGGCGGCGATGTGCGTCTAACCAGCGAGACGCTAAAGCTGGCGCTGGCGAAAGGGCTGCAGGATGCGGGGGTAAATGTGCTGGATATTGGCATGTCGGGCACCGAAGAGATTTACTTCGCCACCTTCCACCTTGGCATTGACGGCGGTATTGAAGTGACCGCCAGCCATAATCCGATGAATTACAACGGCATGAAGCTGGTGCGGGAAGGGGCGCGGCCCATCAGCGGTGATACCGGTCTGCGCGACGTGCAGCGCCTGGCGGAAGCCAACGACTTCCCGGCGGTTGATGTGACAAAACGTGGCCACTACCAGCGTATTACTACCCGCGATGCCTACATCGACCACCTGCTGGGTTACATCAATCCCGGCAGCCTGAGACCGATGAAGCTGGTGCTCAACTCCGGCAACGGTGCGGCAGGTCCGGTGGTTGACGCCATTGAAGCCCGTTTTCAGGCGCTGGGTGTGCCGGTCGAGTTCATCAAAATTCACAATACGCCGGATGGCAATTTTCCCAACGGTATCCCCAACCCTCTGCTGCCGGAATGCCGGGCCGACACGCGCAATGCGGTGATTGAACACGGTGCGGATATGGGGATTGCCTTCGACGGTGATTTTGACCGCTGCTTCCTGTTCGATGAAAAAGGTCAGTTCATTGAGGGCTATTACATTGTCGGCCTGCTGGCAGAAGCGTTTCTGGAGAAGAATCCGGGGGCGAAAATTATCCACGACCCGCGCCTGTCCTGGAACACAGTGGATGTGGTGACGGCGGCAGGCGGTAAACCGGTGATGTCAAAAACCGGGCACGCGTTTATCAAAGAGCGCATGCGCCATGAAGATGCCATTTATGGCGGTGAAATGAGCGCGCATCACTATTTCCGTGATTTTGCTTACTGCGACAGCGGAATGATCCCGTGGCTGCTGGTGGCGGAACTGCTGAGTCTGAAAGGACAGTCGCTGGGTGAACTGGTCCGTGACCGGATGGTGGCCTATCCGGCGAGTGGGGAAATCAACAGCACGCTGGCAGAGCCGGCGGCAGCGATTGCGCGTGTGGAGCAGCACTTTTCCCGTGAGGCGCTGACGGTGGACAGAACGGACGGTATCAGCATGGCGTTTGTCGACTGGCGCTTCAATTTACGCTCTTCCAATACCGAACCGGTGGTGCGCCTGAACGTGGAATCGCGCGGAAATATTCCGTTGATGGAAGAAAAAACAAAGTTGATCCTTGAGTTACTCAGGAAATAGAGAAGTGTGTCTTAGGTGAAATTTCTGAGTCACCTCATGACGACAGGATTTGGCAAACAGTGTGACATAGATTAGCAAAGGCTATTCATTCGTCCTAATACTGAGTTAACATCTATACCACATTTTAAGCCGCGCAGCCTTGCGCGGTGACCACACCTGACAGGAGTATGTAATGTCCAAGCAACAGATCGGCGTAGTCGGTATGGCAGTGATGGGGCGCAACCTGGCGCTCAACATCGAAAGCCGTGGTTATACCGTCTCCATCTTCAACCGCTCCCGTGAAAAAACCGAAGAAGTTATCGCTGAGAACCCAGGCAAAAAGCTGGTTCCTCACTACACGGTCAAGGAGTTCGTCGAGTCTCTTGAAACCCCACGTCGTATCCTGTTAATGGTGAAAGCAGGTGCAGGCACTGATGCTGCTATTGACTCCCTGAAGCCGTATCTGGATAAAGGCGACATCATCATTGATGGTGGCAACACTTTCTTCCAGGATACCATTCGTCGTAACCGTGAACTGTCTACGGAAGGTTTCAACTTTATCGGTACCGGTGTTTCCGGTGGTGAAGAGGGCGCCCTGAAAGGCCCATCTATCATGCCTGGCGGCCAGAAAGAAGCGTATGAGTTGGTTGCTCCGATCCTTACTAAGATTGCTGCAGTAGCTGAAGATGGTGAACCGTGCGTAACCTATATTGGTGCTGACGGTGCGGGTCATTACGTGAAAATGGTGCACAACGGTATTGAATACGGCGACATGCAGTTGATTGCTGAAGCCTATTCTCTGCTGAAAGGCGGCCTGAACCTGTCTAACGAAGAGCTGGCCACTACTTTCACCGAGTGGAACGAAGGCGAGCTGAGCAGCTACCTGATTGACATCACTAAAGATATCTTCACCAAAAAAGATGAAGAGGGTAAATACCTGGTTGATGTGATCCTGGATGAAGCAGCGAACAAAGGTACCGGAAAATGGACCAGCCAGAGTTCACTGGATCTGGGGGAACCACTGTCGCTGATCACCGAATCCGTATTCGCTCGCTATATCTCTTCTCTGAAAGATCAGCGCGTTGCGGCATCCAAAGTGCTTTCTGGACCGCAGGCTAAACTGGCTGGGGATAAAGCAGAATTCGTTGAGAAAGTCCGTCGCGCACTGTACCTGGGCAAAATAGTCTCCTACGCGCAGGGCTTCTCTCAACTGCGTGCCGCGTCTGATGAATACAACTGGGATCTGAACTACGGCGAAATCGCCAAGATCTTCCGCGCGGGCTGCATTATTCGTGCACAGTTCCTGCAGAAAATCACCGACGCCTATGCTGAAAACAAGGGTATCGCGAACCTGCTGTTGGCCCCGTACTTCAAAAATATCGCTGATGAATATCAGCAAGCGTTGCGTGATGTAGTGGCTTACGCTGTGCAGAACGGTATTCCTGTACCGACCTTCTCCGCTGCAGTGGCGTACTACGACAGCTACCGTTCCGCGGTGCTGCCGGCTAACCTGATTCAGGCCCAGCGTGACTACTTCGGTGCGCACACGTATAAACGCACCGATAAAGAAGGTGTGTTCCACACTGAATGGCTGGATTAATCTGATTTAACCCAACTGTAAATACAGGCCCGGAGCGCTCCTCCGGGCTTTTTTATTGCCAAAAAATGGGATTCAGTCAGGTCTGATAGCCGGTGTTGTAGCAAATCACGATATAATGACGTTATGCGGAGCCGATACGCCATAATGCTGGCGGTGTGTTCACCCTCAAATGTTTAACCGGAAGAAGTTACAGAGCGAATGAAGATAACTATCTCAGGAACAGGTTACGTAGGTCTGTCGAACGGTATTCTGATTGCCCAGCACCATGAAGTGGTCGCTCTGGATATCGTCCAGGCCAAAGTCGAGATGCTGAATCAGAAAAAATCGCCGATTGTTGATAAAGAAATCGAAGAGTACCTGGCGACAAAGCAGCTAAATTTCCGTGCAACGACCGATAAGTATGATGCTTACCGCGACGCGGACTACGTTATCATCGCGACACCAACTGACTACGATCCGAAGACCAACTATTTCAACACCTCCAGCGTCGAGTCTGTGATCCGCGACGTGGTTGCAATTAATCCAAATGCGGTAATGGTCATTAAGTCCACCATCCCCGTTGGTTTTACGAACTCCATTAAAGAACAGTTGGGTACCGACAATATCTTCTTCTCGCCGGAGTTCCTGCGTGAAGGCCGTGCGTTGTACGATAACCTGCATCCGTCGCGTATTGTTATTGGCGAACGTTCTGAGCGCGCGGAGCGCTTTGCTGCGTTGCTGCAGGAAGGTGCGGTGAAGAAAGATATTCCAACGTTGTTTACTGACTCGACTGAAGCAGAAGCCATCAAACTTTTTGCTAATACTTATCTGGCGTTACGCGTGGCCTATTTTAATGAGTTGGATAGCTATGCAGAAAGCCTTGGTCTGAACTCACGCCAGATTATCGAAGGGGTATGTCTGGATCCGCGTATCGGTAATCATTACAACAACCCGTCATTTGGCTATGGTGGCTACTGTCTGCCGAAAGATACTAAGCAATTGCTGGCTAACTATGCGTCTGTGCCGAACAATATTATTGGCGCGATCGTTGATGCTAACCGCACGCGCAAAGACTTTATTGCAGACTCTATTCTTGCGCGTAAACCTCAAGTGGTTGGCGTGTATCGTTTGATTATGAAAAGTGGTTCCGATAATTTCCGGGCGTCATCTATTCAGGGGATTATGAAGCGTATTAAAGCCAAGGGTGTACCCGTTATTATTTACGAACCCGTCATGGAGGAAGATGAATTTTTCCACTCTCGGGTGGTTCGTGATCTTAATGCGTTCAAAAATGAAGCAGATATTATTATTTCTAATCGCATGACGTCAGAGTTATCTGATGTTGCAGAAAAAGTGTATACACGCGATCTGTTCGGTAGCGATTAATCCTCCTCCCCACAAAAAAGGCCTTATTAAAGGCCTTTTTATTCTAAATCGATCAGTAATTATTCTTTGTAGAAATCACGGTACCAGTCAACAAAGTTCTTCACCCCATCTTTAACCGTTGTTTGAGGTTTAAAACCAATAACATCATGCAGTGCTTTAGTATCTGCGCTGGTTTCCAGTACATCGCCAGGCTGTAGCGGTAGCATATTTTTCGTAGCTTCAATGCCCAGTGCATCTTCAAGGGCTCGGATGTAGTCCATTAACTCAACTGGTGAGCTATTACCGATATTATAAACCCGATACGGCGCAATGCTGGCCGCTGGTGTTCCTGTTTCAACGGTCCACTGATCGTCTGATTGCGGAATGACATCCTGCAGGCGAATGATTGCTTCGGCGATATCATCAATATAGGTAAAGTCACGCTTCATTTTGCCGTAGTTATAGACGTCAATACTTTTCCCTTCCAGTATCGCTTTGGTGAACTTGAACAGCGCCATATCCGGGCGACCCCAAGGGCCGTACACGGTAAAGAAACGTAGCCCGGTGGTGGGCAATCCATACAGATGGGAATAAGTATGGGCCATCAGTTCATTGGCTTTTTTGGTTGCCGCATACAGAGATACGGGGTGATCGACGGAATCATCCGTTGAGAAAGGCATTTTGCGATTCAGACCGTAAACCGAACTGGAGGATGCATAGAGTAAATGTTGAATTTTATTATGGCGACACCCTTCCAGTATGTTCAGAAAACCTGTGAGATTTGAGTCTACGTAGGCATGCGGATTTTCGAGCGAATAACGTACGCCAGCCTGGGCGGCAAGATGAATCACACGTTCGAAATGCCCGGATATGAAGAGCTCAGCCATGCTATCCTGGTCGGCTAAATCAATCTTATGAAAATGGAAACCGGGATGTACCAGTAACGCCAGACGAGCCTGTTTAAGACTGACGTCGTAGTAATCGTTCAGATTATCAATACCGACGACTTGATGGCCTGCCTCAAGGAGGCGTTTGCTAACGTGGAAGCCGATGAAACCAGCGGCGCCCGTAACCAGGTATTTCATGTTCGTTCCTCTTTTGGCTAAAGGGAGCCAGGCACCAGTAGGTGCGACGAAAAATGGAATGATACCGTTAGATGACAAAAAAGCTAATCGTTATCTTTTTTCATGCTTGCCATTTTTACTGGTCAGCTATTATATATTCACATAGTGAATTTAACGTACGGAAGCGTTAGGCATGCCCGTTGACTACTATTTAACCTTTTGTTCGATATTTTGCTCAGAGTAGGAACCCAGAGTATTGACACTTTTAGTAAACCACTTCTTTTTTCAGTAGTGATTAAAATACCAATTAAAATCACTTAAATAATCTGTTTTTTTTATCAATAATCCTATGGCATTAAACATATTTATGACTAAACTAATGCCAGTTTTAGTCTTTCCTCATTTAGGATATCTATGTCTGTGAGTGATAACAACGTATCCGGGCGCAGTAACGATCCGGAGCAGATTGATCTGATTGATTTATTGATGCAGCTGTGGCGTGGGAAATTGACGATTATTGTTGCTATCGTTATTGCTATTGCCTGTGCTGTCGGTTATTTAGCGGTTGCTAAAGAGAAATGGACCTCTACAGCGATTATCACTCAACCGGATGTTGGACAGATTGCCACGTATAACAACGCACTCAATGTGTTGTATGGTGCCAGCGCGCCTAAGGTGACTGAACTTCAGACAAACGTTATTGGTCGTTTCAGTACCTCTTTCTCTGCATTGGCGGAAACGCTGGATAATCAGGAAAAACCGGAAAAACTGTCGATTGAGCAGTCTGTAAAAGGCCAACAACTGCCGTTAGCAGTTTCTTATGTTGGTGCTTCCCCAGAAGAAGCTCAGCGTCAACTTGCTGAATATATTCAACAAATAGATGAAAAGGTTGCCAAAGAACTGGAGCTTGATCTTGCTGATAATGTCAAGTTGCAAACAGCTACGCTGCAAGATTCTCTGAAAACTCAGGAAGCGGTTGCTCAGGAACAAAAAGATCTGCGAATTAGGCAAATTCAGGAAGCTTTGCGTTATGCAGAACAGGCTGGGGTAATTAAGCCACAAATTCAGCAAACTCAGGATGTCACGCAGGACAGTATGCTATTGCTGGGCAGTGATGCACTGAAATCAATGATTGAACACGAAGCGACTCGTCCCTTGATCTTCTCTGGTAATTACTACCAGACCAAGCAAAACCTGCTGGATATTGAGGCGTTAAATCTTGAAAAGGCAAAACTGCACTCCTACCGCTATGTGATGAAACCAACGTTACCGATTCGTCGTGATAGCCCCAAAAAATCAATAACTTTGGTGTTGGCGGTTCTGCTCGGCGGGATGATTGGTGCCGGGATCGTGCTGGGGCGAAATGCGCTGCGCAACTATAAAGACAAAGCCGAATAAGCGCTCATCTCAATAACAAAAAAAACCGGGCTCGCCCGGTTTTTTTTACGTCTACAGATTACTGATGTCTTTTGCGTAAATTCTCAATCACCGTCGTCAGGTCGAGGTCCTGATCCTGCAGCAGAACCAGCAGGTGATACATCAGATCAGAGGCTTCATTGGTCAGTTCGAAACGATCGTTCACGGTTGCGGCCAGCGCGGTCTCTACGCCTTCTTCACCCACTTTTTGCGCAATGCGTTTGGTGCCGCTGGCATACAGCTTCGCAGTGTAGGAGCTTGCCGGATCAGCGGTTTTACGTTCGGCCAGTAGTTGCTCCAGTTGATACAGGAACAGCCACTGGTGGCTGGCATCGCCAAAGCAGCTTGAGGTGCCTTTATGGCAGGTCGGGCCAATCGGGTTAACCAGTACCAGCAGGGTGTCGTTGTCGCAGTCGGGCGCGATGCTCACCACGTTCAGGAAGTGACCGGAGGTTTCACCCTTGGTCCACAGGCGTTGTTTGGTCCGCGAGAAAAAGGTCACTTTGCCGCTTTCAAGCGTTTTATCCAGTGCTTCCGGGTTCATATAACCCAGCATTAGTACCTCACCGGAAACCGCATGCTGCACGATGACTGGCATCAGTCCGTCGGTTTTTTCCCAGTCCAGCTCGCGGCATTGTTGCTTCGTTAACATATCCTGATCTCCACGCCCTGTGTTGCCAGGTACGCTTTTAATTCGCCAATATTAATAATTTGCTTGTGAAAGACGGAAGCGGCAAGCGCGCCGTCAACGTCGGCGTCCCGGAAGGCTTCAAGGAAGTGTTCCATGGTGCCCGCGCCGCCGGAGGCAATCAGCGGTACGTGGCACACGTCGCGCACTTTTTTCAGTTGCTCCAGATCGTAGCCGTTACGCACGCCGTCCTGGTTCATCATGTTCAGGACGATTTCACCCGCGCCGCGCTTCTGTACTTCCTGCACCCAGTCCAGCGTTTCCCACTGCGTGACGCGGGTACGGCTTTCATCCCCGGTATATTGATTAACATGATATTTGCCGGTTTCGGCGTCATACCAGGTATCAATGCCTACCACGATACACTGCACGCCGAAGCGGTCCGCCAGGCGGGTGATAAGCTCCGGTTCAGCCAGCGCCGGGGAGTTGATAGAGATTTTATCCGCCCCGAAGGAGAGGATGCGCGCCGCATCGTCGATGGATTTAATGCCACCGGCAACGCAGAACGGAATATCGATCACTTCCGCCACGCGAGATACCCAGCTTTTATCCACTACGCGGCCATCGCTGGAGGCGGTGATATCGTAGAACACCAGTTCATCTGCGCCTTCATCGGCATAGCGTTTTGCCAGCGGGACAATGTCGCCAATAATCTCGTGATTGCGAAACTGGACGCCTTTTACCACCTGCCCATCACGAACGTCCAGACAAGGAATTATGCGTTTTGCCAGCATTGAATGGCCTCCTCAACGGTGAACTTACCTTCCAGCAGGGCGCGTCCGACGATCACGCCGCGTACGCCGGTTCCACGCAGGGCTGCTACGTCCTCGATCCCGCCAATGCCGCCAGATGACTGGAATGCTACCTGCGGATATTTGGCGCACACTTCTTCATAAAGCGCGACGTTTGAGCCAGCCAGCGTGCCGTCGCGGGAGATATCGGTGCACAGCACGTGTTTCAGGCCGACGGGTAAATAGGTCTCAACCAGTTCTTCCAGAGAAACCCCGGAATCCTCCTGCCAGCCGCTAACCGCTACCTGTTTATTACCGCGCTCGTCAATACGAACGTCCAGCGCCAGTACCAGCGCGTCGGCGCCAAAACGGGCAAACCAGCTCTTGACTACCTCGGGGGATTTTACTGCCGTCGAACCTACCACCACGCGCGCCACGCCTGCGTCAAGCAGCGCCGCAACGTCCGCTTCAGTCCGCATGCCACCGCCAACCTGTACCGGAACATTGACACCTGCGACCAGCGTTTTAATCAGCGGGATCTGCCGCTGCGCCGGGTCTTTCGCGCCAGTTAAATCAACCAGGTGCAGTACTTTGGCACCCTGAGCTGCGTAATCCTGTAAACGGGGGAGAGGATCGTTGCCATAATCACGTTGCGTTGCGTAATCGCCCTGATGAAGACGCACCACCGTGCCGTCGATTAAATCTAATGCCGGAATAATCATTACATCTCCAGAAAGTTTTTCAGCAACTGCGCCCCAGCCGCGCCCGAGCGTTCAGGGTGAAACTGCACGCCAAAGAAATTGTCCTTTTGTACTGCCGCGGTAAATGGTTCGCCGTAATGGCACTGGGCGATGGTCCACGGGTTCACCGGCATAGCATAGCTGTGTACAAAGTAGAAATATGCGCCATCTTCAATGCCCTGGAACAGACGATTTCCCGCCTGCGGATAGACGCGATTCCAGCCCATATGCGGCAGCGGCAGACCGAAATCGGTCATCTTCGGAACGTCCTGCTCAATAATGCCCAGCAGAGAGACACCGTTACTCTCTTCGCTGCGGCGGCCAAGTAGTTGCATGCCTAAGCAGATCCCCAGTACCGGTTGCGTACAGGCTTTAATCAGTTCAATCAGTTCACGCTCGTGCAACTGGTCCATAGCCGCCTGGGCGGTACCGACGCCCGGCAGAAACAGTTTATCGGCACGCAGCACCACGTCCGGGTCACGGCTGACAACCGGGTCGTATCCATGGCGCGCGACGGCGGATTTCACCGAGTGCAGATTGGCGCAGCCGGTATCAAGGATCACCACGTTCATTACAGCACTCCTTTTGAGGAGGGCAGCGTATCGCCTTCTACGCGAATAGCCTGGCGCAGCGTACGACCAAAGGCTTTAAACAGGCTCTCCACACGGTGGTGGTCATTTTTCCCTTTGGTTTTCAGGTGCAAGGTGACACCCATGGTGTAAGAGAGTGAACGGAAGAAGTGTTCAATCATCTCTGTGCTCAGATCGCCAACGCGCTGGTAGGTAAACTCCGCGCGGTATTCCAGGTGCGGACGCCCCGAGATATCCAGCGCGCAACGTGCCAGGCACTCGTCCATCGGCAGCACAAAACCAAAACGGTTGATACCGCGTTTATCGCCTAATGCCAGCTTTAAGGCTTCACCCAGCGCCAGACCGGTATCTTCAACGGTGTGGTGATCGTCAATATACAGATCGCCTTTGACGGCTATTTCCATGCGAAAACCGCCGTGGGTGGCGATTTGATCCAGCATGTGGTCAAAGAAGCCAACGCCGGTATTGATTTTGCTACGGCCTTCGCGGTCCAGCCAGACTTTGACGTCAATCTGCGTCTCTTTGGTATTACGCTCAACGTGCGCGTAACGGTCTCGTTTGGTCAACTGCTCACCGATCATCGCCCAGTTCAGGGTGTCGCGGTGATAGCGTAATCCGCTAATGCCCATGTTTTCTGCGAGCTGAATATCGGTCGCCCGGTCACCAATGACGTAGCTGTTTGCCGCATCCATGGTCTGTTCAACCAGATACTGCTCAACCAGTTTCACTTTTGGCTTACGGCAATCACACGCGTCCGCTGGCAGGTGCGGGCAGATCAGCACCTCATCAAATGCTACGCCCTGAGAGGTGAAAATTTGCATCATCAGGTTATGCGGACCGTCAAAATCGGCCTGCGGGAAGCTCTGCGTACCGAGTCCATCCTGGTTAGTAATCATCACCAGCTTAAAGCCGGCTTTTTGCAGCTTCAGCAAAACGGGAACGACGTCCGGCTCGAAGGCGAGTTTGTCAAAGCGATCGACCTGAAAGTCACTTGGCGGTTCGGAAATCAGGGTTCCATCACGGTCAATAAAAAGATACTTCTGGCTCATACTTGCTCCGCACGTAAGGCGTCAATGACGCGCTGGCTCTCTTCGCGGGTTCCGACAGTAATTCGCAGGCAGCCGCTTAATGAAGGTTGTTTATTCTGATCTCGTAAGATAATGCCCTGATCCCACAAAGATTTAAATACGCTGCTTGATGCGGTGAAGCGCGCCAGAACATAATTGGTTTCAGAGTCGAAAACCTGCTCTACACAGCGAATGGTTTTCAGGTTCTCCACCAGATACTGACGCTCTTGCAGGATCTGCTCTACGCGTTGGCGCATGGCGGAAATCCCTTGTGGCGTCAGCGCCTGGGCGGCAATATCCGCTACCGGGGTAGAAAGCGGGTAGGGGGCAATCACCTTTAACAGCAGATTGATAACCTCTTCATTCGCCAGCGTAAATCCGCAGCGTAAACCGGCGAGAGCAAACGCTTTGGACAGCGTGCGTAATACTGCCAGATGCGGATACTCAGACAGCCAGCCTGCCAGCGTAGCCTGCGGACAAAATTCAATATAGGCCTCATCAGCGACCACGATGGCTTTACCCTGCGTCATTTCGAGCAGTGAACGTAGGTCCTGCGGATTTATCAGCTGGCCGGTTGGGTTATTGGGGCTGCATACGTAGACCACTTTCACGCCATCAAGCTTGTCCGCGATGCCTTGTAAATCCAGCTGCCAGTTATCCAGGGTCGGGACGGTGCGGCATTCAACGCCAATCGTTTCGGCGCTGACGCTGTACATGCCGTAAGTCGGCGGACAGTAGAGAATGGCATCTTTACCGGGTTCGCAAAAAGCGCGCACCAGCAGTTCGATCCCTTCATCTGCGCCGCGGCTGACCAGCACCTGTTCTGGTTTGACGCCAGCATATTGTGCGTAATTCTCAATTACGGCTTTCGGCTGACACTCCGGATAGCGGTTCAGCGTCTGCTGGCGTAGCTGGAACTCAACGGCGGTTGGGTACTCATTCGCGTTGAGCCACACGTCCCCGTTACCGCCAAGACGACGGGCAGACTGATAGGGCGTTAACTCGCGAACATTCTTACGGGCTAAATCAGTGACGCTGAGAAAGTTGTCAGTGCTCATGCTTGCTCCTTCAGGGCGTTAACACGCAGGGTGACGGCATTTTTGTGGGCAGTCAGTCGTTCAGCCGCGGCCAGTGTTTCAATGGTGGAGGCCAGGGCAGAGAAACCTTGGGGAGTTAATTCCTGTACCGTCATCCGTTTCTGGAAATCAGCCAGCCCAAGGCTTGAGCAGGTTGCGGTATAGCCGTAGGTCGGAAGAACGTGGTTGGTGCCGGAAGCATAGTCGCCAGCCGACTCAGGAGACCAGTCACCCAGGAATACCGAACCAGCGCTGGTGATATCGTCAACCAGTTCACGCGCGTTACGGGTCTGAATAATCAGATGCTCCGGGCCGTAGGCGTTAGAGATGGCCACGCATTGCTCAAGATCTCTGGCGACGATCAGTCGGCTGGCGGCGAGCGCCTGACGTGCGGTGTCGGCGCGGGAAAGCTCGGCAAGCTGGCGTTCAACGGCTTTGGCCACGCCTTCGGCCAGCGTAGCGTCTGGCGTCAGCAGGATAACCTGCGAGTCGGGGCCGTGCTCGGCCTGAGAAAGCAGGTCGGAAGCAACAAAGTCAGGCGTCGCGCCGCTGTCGGCGATAACCAGCACTTCAGACGGGCCCGCAGGCATGTCGATAGCCGCGCCGTCAAGACGTTGGCTGACCTGACGTTTGGCTTCGGTCACATACGCATTGCCTGGCCCGAAGATTTTATCGACCTTAGGAATAGATTCGGTACCCAGCGCCAGCGCGGCAATGGCCTGCGCGCCGCCCACGTTGAACACCTCTTTTACGCCACACAGTTGCGCGGCGTAGAGGATTTCATCGGCAATC
Organism: Citrobacter braakii; assembly: GCF_002075345.1. Classification (GTDB taxonomy): domain Bacteria; phylum Pseudomonadota; class Gammaproteobacteria; order Enterobacterales; family Enterobacteriaceae; genus Citrobacter; species Citrobacter braakii. The sequence continues at coordinate 224,517 of NZ_NAEW01000002.1, read as the reverse complement.
GGCGGCGGTGAGCAGAGCACCACTTTTTTGCAGCCAGCGATACGCGCCGGGGTCGCCAGCATTAATACGGTAGAGAAGAGCGGTGCCGATCCCCCAGGAATATACAGCCCCACGGAGGCGATAGGGCGAGTAATCTGCTGGCAGCGCACGCCAGGCTGAGTTTCAATATCCACCGGCGGCAGAATTTGCGCGGTGTGGAACGCATCAATATTACGCACCGCCGCCTGCATGGCTTGTTTCAGCTCGTCGCTCAGGCGGCTACTGGCTTGCTGAATTTCTTCTTCGGTGACGCGCAGCGCGCCGACCTCGGTTTTGTCAAACTTAGCACTGTATTCACGCAGCGCCCGGTCGCCGTTATTTTTGACGTTCTCAAGAATCTCGGCCACCGTGCGGCTGATGCTTTCAGAGGCGGATATCGCCGGGCGCATCAGCAGTTCGCGCTGCTGCTCGGGGCTACAGCTATTCCAGTCGATCAGGGTATTGAAGCTCATGGCTATCACTCCATCATCTTCTCAATCGGCAGCACCAGAATGGAGCTGGCGCCGAGCGCTTTCAGTTTTTCCATCGTTTCCCAGAACAGGGTTTCGCTGCTGACCATGTGCATGGCTACGCGCTGCTGGTCACCCGCCAGTGGCAGAATGGTAGGGCGCTCAGCGCCTGGCAGCAGGGCGATGACTTCGTCCAGACGTTCGCTCGGCGCGTGCATCATGATGTATTTTGATTCACGTGCCTGAATGACCCCCTGAATACGGGTCAGCAGTTTGTCGATCAGTTGTTGCTTGGCTTCGGCCATTTCGCCGTCGCGCTGAATCAGGCAGGCTTTAGAGCGGTAAATCACTTCCACTTCACGCAGACCGTTGGCTTCAAGCGTGGCTCCGGTTGACACCAGATCGCAAATCGCATCAGCCAGACCTGCGCGGGGAGCGACTTCTACAGAGCCGTTTAACAGACAGGATTTAAACGACACCCCTTTTTGATCAAGATAACGTTTAAGCAGGTGTGGGTAAGAGGTAGCGATACGCTTACCGTTCAGCGCTGCCGGGCCATCCCAGGCTTCATCAACCGGGGTAGCCAGCGAAAGACGGCAACCGCCGAAGTCCAGACGACGCAGGGTAAAATAGCGCGGATCTTCACCCTGTGCCCGGCGGTTGAGCAGTTCCTCTTCGAGAACGTTTTCCCCGATGATGCCGAGATCTACGACGCCGTCCATCACCAGACCCGGGATATCGTCATCACGCACGCGCAGAATATCGATCGGCATATTCTCAGCCATCGCGATCAGGCGCTGGGTGTGAAGATTAATTTTAATGCCGCAACGGGCCAGCAATTCGCGTGAATCATCGCTTAAACGACCTGATTTCTGCATAGCTATGCGTAAACGGGTGTTATCTAACATTCTTTATTCCTCGTTATCCTGTCTGAATCAGTTTGGGTCACGCACAAAAAAAAGCCCCCGGAAGAAATCTTCCGGGGGCTTTCTCATACGCTCATGCACCGCTGGAAGATTTAAATGTCTCCCAGCACACATCGCCTGAAAGACTAGTCAGGATGATGGTGATGATGGTGTTTGAATTGAGCGCGTGTCATAAATTTTCTCGATGAATGTTTATTCATTTGATGTCTTTTAACCTAAACCACTTTAGCTACGGAAAGCAAGGGCTTTTTTTGATCATTAATTCATTTCATATTGATACTATGAATTGTCAGCCACTGTGGGCTAGCGTAGCCTTGCGTTATAGGCCAAAAGTCAGGAGAGAAGGCATGAAAAAGGTCGCAATTGTCGGTTTAGGTTGGTTAGGCATGCCGTTAGCTATGTCGCTGGCGGCGAGAGGCTGGCAGGTTACCGGCAGCAAAACCACATTGGATGGGGTGGAAGCGGCCCTCATGAGTGGTATAGAGAGCTACTCGCTGCGCCTGGAGCCTGAACTGGTTTGTGAGACAGACGATCTCGACGCACTGATGGACGCCGACGCGCTGGTTATTACGCTACCTGCGCGCCGTAGCGGTCCGGGGGAGACATTTTACCTGCAGGCTATGCAGGAGCTGGTCGACAGTGCGCTGGCGTACCGTATCCCGCGGATTATTTTTACCAGTTCGACGTCGGTCTATGGCGATGCACAAGGCATCGTGAAAGAAGGGACTCCGCGTAACCCGGTCACGGCAAGTGGTCGCGTTTTGAAAGAACTTGAAGACTGGTTGCACAATTTACCCGGCACTTCGGTGGATATTTTGCGCCTGGCCGGACTTGTCGGCCCGGGAAGACATCCCGGTCGTTTTTTCGCTGGCAAGACAGCGCCAGATGGACACCATGGCGTCAATCTGGTGCATCTGGATGATGTGGTTTCCGCCATCTCTTTGCTGCTGCAAGCACCAAAAGGGGGACACATCTATAATATATGTGCGCCTATGCATCCGGCGCGCAATGTGTTCTATCCACAGATGGCCCGCCAGTTGGGGATGGAGCCGCCGGAATTTCGTGGTAATGAGGATAACGGTAAAGGTAAAGTCATTGATGGCAACCGTATTTGTAACGAGCTTGGGTTTGAGTACCAGTATCCTGACCCGCTGGTGATGCCGATGGAGTGACAGACCAGCAGAGTGCCGCTGATACCGCCAGGGGGCGAGTATGAAACCACTTCTGGACGTTCTTATCATCCTCGATGCGTTGGAAAAAGAGGGCAGTTTCGCTGCGGCGTCGGCAAAATTGTTTAAGACGCCGTCTGCGCTTAGCTACACCGTCCATAAGCTGGAAAGCGATCTTAATATTCAGCTACTCGATCGCAGCGGCCATCGGGCTAAGTTTACCCGTACCGGGCAGATGCTGCTGGAAAAGGGGCGGGAGGTGTTGCACACCGTCCGCGAACTCGAAAAGCAGGCGATTAAACTTCACGAAGGCTGGGAGAATGAACTGGTTATTGGCGTAGATGATACGTTTCCCTTTTCGCTGCTGGCCCCTCTCATCGAATCTTTCTATCAACACCACAGTGTGACGCGCCTGAAATTTATCAATGGCGTGCTGGGCGGCTCCTGGGATGCCCTTACTCAGGGGCGGGCAGATATTATTGTCGGCGCCACGCATGAACCGCCTGCCGCGAGCGAATTTGGCTTTGCGCAGCTAGGGGTTCTGGAGCAGGTGTTTGTGGTTGCGTCGCATCATCCGCTGGCGCAGGAACAGGAGCCGTTGAATCGTCGCACTATTCGGCGATTTCGCGCGATTGTGGTGGGCGACAATGCACAGCATGCCAACGTTTCGGGCTCTCAGGTGCTCGACGATCAGGAAGCCATCACCGTTTTTGACTTCAAAACCAAGCTGGAACTGCAAATCAGTGGTCTGGGATGCGGCTATATTCCGCGCTATCTGGCGCAGCGATTTCTGGAGAGCGGCGCTCTGATTGAGAAAAAGGTAGTCGCACAAATTATCTTTGAACCCGTGTGGATAGGTTGGAATGAACAGACTGCCGGGTTGGCCAGTGCCTGGTGGCGAGATGAGATTTTAGCAAATAGTGCTATTGCGGGGGTGTACGTTAAAACGGCTGCTGATAAATCAATCAGTTAAGAAAAAATATTCTTTTGTAGTAGCTTCAATCTCTTGTTATTTCTCTCCAAATTAGTGCAAAATACGCCGCTTGCAAAAAATGACATTAACCGACGTTTTAATACGCGTCGGTTATTTTTTTGCATCAAACCAATCATTCATAAAAGAGGCCGGGCTTCGTACCGGATAGATACTTACTTAAAAATCGACAGTTGTTGTCGCTGAGGATTAACAAAAAATGGGGCAATTTTTTGCTTACGCGACGGTTTTCGCCGTAATGGGGGATAACCATGTCGCATAACGCTACTCCAAACACCTCTCGCGTGGAATTACGTAAAACGCTTACGCTGGTTCCGGTTGTCATGATGGGCCTTGCCTATATGCAGCCGATGACGCTGTTCGATACATTCGGTATCGTATCAGGAATGACCGATGGTCACGTCCCGACAGCTTACGCCTTTGCACTGATCGCCATCCTCTTTACCGCACTGAGCTACGGTAAACTGGTGCGTCGCTATCCGTCTGCAGGCTCTGCCTACACTTACGCCCAGAAATCCATTAGCCCGACCGTTGGCTTTATGGTGGGTTGGTCGTCACTGCTGGACTACCTGTTCGCACCGATGATCAACATTCTGTTGGCGAAAATTTATTTTGAAGCTCTGGTGCCGTCGATACCGTCATGGATATTCGTGGTGGCGCTGGTGGCCTTTATGACCGCCTTTAACCTGCGCAGCCTGAAATCTGTTGCGAATTTCAACACCGTCATCGTGTTGTTGCAGGTGGTGCTGATTGCAGTGATCCTCGGCATGGTCGTTTATGGCGTGTTCGAAGGGGAAGGTGCCGGTACGCTGGCGAGCAGCCGTCCGTTCTGGTCAGGTGATGCGCATGTGATCCCGATGATCACGGGAGCGACTATCCTGTGCTTCTCGTTCACCGGTTTTGACGGTATCAGCAACCTGTCTGAAGAAACCAAAGACGCTGAACGTGTGATCCCGCGGGCGATTTTCCTGACCGCGCTGATTGGTGGCCTGATCTTTATCGTCTCCACCTATCTGTTGCAGCTGTACTTCCCGGATATCTCACGCTTCAAGGATCCGGACGCTTCGCAGCCGGAAATCATGCTGTATGTCGCTGGTAAGTTCTTCCAGGTCGGCGCGCTGATTTTCTCTACCATTACCGTACTGGCGTCAGGTATGGCGGCGCATGCAGGCGTAGCGCGTCTGATGTATGTGATGGGGCGTGACGGTGTGTTCCCGAAAAGTTTCTTCGGTTATGTCCACCCGAAATGGCGTACTCCGTCCATGAACATCATTCTGGTTGGTGCGATTGCTCTGCTGGCAATTAACTTCGACCTGGTGATGGCGACGGCGCTGATTAACTTCGGTGCGCTGGTGGCGTTTACCTTCGTTAACCTGTCGGTGATCTCCCAGTTCTGGATCCGTGAGAAGCGTAACAAGACGCTGAAAGACCACTTCCAGTATCTGTTCCTGCCAATGTGCGGTGCGCTGACCGTTGGTGCGCTGTGGGTGAACCTGGAAGAGAGCTCAATGGTTCTGGGTCTGATCTGGGCCGCTATTGGTCTGATTTACCTGGCTTGCGTGACCAAAAGCTTCCGTAACCCGGTGCCACAGTACGACGAAGATATCGCGTAATAACTGTATTTAGATAAAAAAAACCGGAGACATGTTCTCCGGTTTTTTTATACGTGGGAGTTATACAATCTCTTGCGCATACTGCCAGAGTGACTTCAGCAGCATCAGTTTCCCTTTGTTATCTGCATATTGCTGGCTCAGCATCTGCAATTCATTGGCGTAATTTTGCAAAAACTCCGGCGTGAATATTTGACGACGATGGTCCAGCCAGCGCTGCTGTTCGGCTTCATCCAGCGTTCCGGGGAAGTTACGTGCGCGGTAGTTAAACAGCAGCTTTTCAATGCGCTTATCGACAAAGGAGATATCCAGCGCCGGTAAATTGCGCGGCTCAGTTTCCAGAACGATTTTCATCGCGGCACGATCGGCATCGCTGAAAAAACCATTGTACAACTGTGCGTCTACGTTATCTGATGGCGTAAAGGGTTCCGCATCGGCGAAGATGGCCACCACTTTGTCGCGAACCTGCGGGTTTTCGCGCAGTATTTTGAGATTATCCAGACAATGCTGGCGGTTAATGCCAAGGCGATCGGCATCTTCCGGGCGCAAGGTATTCGCCTGTGCCAGTACCGGGCATTTGTTGATGTGCACCAGTTTAACCGGCACGGCTGGGTTATCTCCCAGATCAGCTTTAGCAGTGTAGAGCCGCTCACGCAGCGCGTCGCTGTCCAGTTCGAGCAGCGGTGAAATATCACCGGCTAAGTCGACCATAATCACCGCGTTGCGATTCTCAGGATGCCAGGCTAATGGCGCCACCCAACTGGTGTTGCCGCGCCATGCGCCGAACATCCCCGAAACATGGACCAGCGGCTTCATTTGCGGGACATCAATCAGTGCGGCCAGCTTGTGCTTATTGCGATGGCTGTAGAGATAATCAAACAGGCGCGGCTGGCGCGACTTCACTAATTGCGCCATCGCAATTGTGGCGTATACGTCGGCCATCGCATCGTGGGCATTGGCATGTTCAATACCGTTGGCTTTGGTCAAATGCTCCAGGCGAAAGCTGGGTAAGCCGTCGTCGTTTTCCGGCCAGTTAATTCCTTCAGGACGCAAGGCATAGCAGGCGCGCATCACATCCAGCAGATCCCAGCGTGAATTATCGTTCTGCCAGCTCCAGGCATAGGGATCGTAGAAATTGCGATACAGGATGTTGCGCGTTACTTCATCATCGAAGCGCACGTTGTTATAGCCCAGGATACAGGTTTTCGGCACGGTGAACAGGGCGTGGATGCGCGCAGCAAAGGCGGCTTCATTTTCTCCTTTTTCACGCGCTTCCTGCGGTGTGATACCGGTTATCAGCACCGCCTCAGGCTGCGGCAGATAGTCGTCTGCGGGTTTGCAATAAAAGACTTCAGGTTCACCGATGATGTTGAAATCGCTATCTGTGCGGATAGCCGCAAATTGCGCGGGTCTGTCCAGCGCCGGATGGGTACCAAAGGTCTCGTAATCGTGAAAGAGAAAACCAGGTTGCTGCTTGCCGTCATTCATTGTTCAGTTATGTCCGGGATCAATTTAGCGCTCGTCCAAGAATACCAAAAAATAGCGAGGTAATCAGCAAAGCGATTATCAATGCTGAATGATGTACGCAATAAAATTGAGATGAACAGGCTTTAATAGAATTGATTAATAAATTTTGCACTGTTAAGGGAAATTACTGGAATAAATTATCTGAAATCTATGAGCTGATAAATAATATAAATGAGAACCATTATTGTTATTTGGTGCTGATTTGTTGTGTTCTGGAAATTTTAAAATTCTTTTATAAACAATGGGTTTTTATTTTGGCGGTTAGCTGCTCTATATTCTAATGAAATGTGAGTGAGGTTAAAAATTAATAATTTAAACACCATATAATAATTGGATATATCTAATAACAGGAGGTTATATGAGCATTAGTCGGCGTAATTTTTTGCGAGGAGTGGGTATCGGTTGCTCGGCCTGCGCGATAGGCAGTTTTCCGCCTGGCGCACTGGCGCGAAATTCTCCAGAGAGCATTAAGGGGAAAACATCCCTGACGCCAAGCTTGTGCGAAATGTGTTCTTATCGTTGCCCAATACAGGCACAGGTAATTAATAACAAGACGGTTTTTATTCAGGGGAACCCTAATGCGCCTCAACAAGGCACGCGTGTCTGCGCGCGCGGAGGCAGTGGTGTTAGCCTGGTCAACGACCCGCACCGTATTGTCAAACCCATGAAACGCACAGGGCCTCGCGGCAGCGGAGAATGGCAGGTTATTAGTTGGGAACAGGCTTACAAAGAAATTGCCGAAAAAATGATGGCAATAAAAGCGCAGCATGGTCCTCAGGGGGTCGTATTCTCTTCCAAATCCGGTTCGCTTTCGGGTCATTTATTTCAGCTGGCAACGGCGTTTGGATCGCCAAACACCTTTACGCATGCCTCGACATGCCCTGCCGGAAAATCGATTGCCGCCAAAGTGATGATGGGCGGCGATTTGGCTATGGATATCGCCAATACCCGTTATATGGTCTCTTTTGGCCACAATCTCTATGAAGGTATTGAGGTTGCCGAAACGCATGAACTGATGACCGCGCAGGAAAAGGGCGCAAAAATGGTCAGCTTCGATCCCCGTTTGTCAGTCTTCTCCAGCAAGGCGGATGAATGGCATGCGCTCAAGCCGGGCGGCGACTTGCCGGTGTTAATGGCCATGTGTCACGTCATGATTAATGAACATCTGTATGACGCGGACTTCGTTGCGCGCTACACCACAGGGTTTGACCAACTGGCAGAAGCGGTACAAGAGACCACGCCGGAATGGGCGCAAAAGCAGGCTGATGTGCCTGCTGATGTCATTGTTCGGGTCACCCGCGAAATGGCCGCCTGTGCGCCTCATGCTATCGTCAGCCCAGGCCATCGCGCGACGTTTTCGCAAGAAGAAATTGATATGCGGCGTATGATTTTCACCCTCAATGCGCTGCTGGGAAATATTGAGCGTGAAGGGGGCTTGTACCAGAAAAAAGCCGCGGCGACCTACAATAAGCTGGCCGGAGAGAAGGTCGCTCCGGTGCTGGCAAAACCTGATGCCAAATTGCCCAAGCCAACGGCGCAGCGCATCGATTTGGTTGCCCCACAATTCAAGTACATCGCGGCGGGCGGCGGCGTGGTGCAAAGCATCATCGATGCCGTGTTAAACCAGACGCCGTATCCGGTGAAGGGATGGATCATGTCCCGCCACAATCCTTTCCAAACCGTGACCTGTCGGCCTGATCTGGTCAAAACCGTCGAACAACTCGATCTGGTGGTCAGTTGCGATGTCTATTTAAGCGAAAGCGCGGCATATGCCGATTATCTGTTACCCGAATGCACCTACCTTGAACGTGATGAAGAAGTCTCTGACATGTCGGGCCTGAATCCGGCCTATGCCCTGCGCCAGCAGGTTGTAGAGCCGATTGGGGATGCGCGTCCGAGCTGGCAAATCTGGAAAGAGCTGGCCGTGCAGTTAGGCCTTGGGCAGTTCTACCCCTGGCAGGATATGCAGACACGGCAGCTGTACCAGCTTAATGGCGATCATGCGCTTTCCGCTGAACTGCGTCAGAAAGGATATCGGGAGTGGGGGATTCCGCTGCTGCTGCGGGAACCTGAAGCAGTGCGTCAGTTTGTGGCGCGTTATCCGGGCGCGGTGGCGGTTGACGGCGACGGTACCTATGGCGAGCAACTGCGCTTTAAATCCCCGTCTGGAAAAATTGAACTCTACTCTGAAGAGCTGGAAGTACTTTTGCCTGGCTACGGTATTCCGCGCGCCCGCAATTTTGCCCTCAAAGGCGACAATGAACTCTATTTTATTCAGGGAAAAGTTGCGGTGCATACCAACGGCGCGACGCAATATGTACCACTGCTGAGTGAGCTGATGTGGGATAACGCGGTGTGGATCCACCCGCAAACGGCCCGTGAAAAAGGCATCAAAAACGGCGATGAGATTTGGCTGGAAAATGCGACCGGTAAGGAAAAAGGCAAAGCGCTGGTTACTGCCGGAATACGACCCGATACGCTGTTCGTTTATATGGGATTTGGCGCCAAGGCGGGAGCTAAAACCGCGGCGACGACGCACGGTATTCACTGCGGTAATTTGCTTCCGCATGTTACCAGTCCGGTTTCCGGTACGGTGGTGCACACCGCTGGCGTCACGCTTCGTCGGGCATGAGAAAGGAGAACATCATGAATCAATCAACAAACCCTTATGTCATGCTGCATGACGAGAAACGCTGTATTGGCTGTCAGGCGTGTACGGTTGCCTGCAAGGTACTGAATGACGTGCCGGAGGGATTTAGTCGCCTACAAGTGCAGATCCGTTCACCCGAACATGAACCTGAGGTGCTGTCCCACTTCCAGTTTGTTCGCGTTTCCTGTCAGCATTGTGAAGATGCGCCGTGCGTCAGCGTCTGTCCTACCGGCGCTTCATTTCGTGACGAAAATGGCATTGTGCAAGTGGATAAGTCTCGCTGTATTGGTTGTGACTACTGCGTTGCCGCTTGCCCGTTCCATGTCCGCTACCTCAACCCACAAACGGGGATTGCCGACAAATGTAACTTCTGCGCCGATACTCGCCTGGAGGTCGGACAATCGCCAGCCTGCGTTTCCGTTTGTCCGACGGATGCGCTGAAGTTTGGACGTCGCGATGACCCGGAAATTCAGCACTGGATTAATCAAAAAGAGGTTTATCGCCAGCAAGATACGCGTAGCGGCCCGGTAAGTGTCTATCGGCGTAAAGAGATCCATCAGGAGGGTAATGTATGAATTCTATCTGGGGAGCAGAGCTTCACTATGCGCCGGACTACTGGCCGCTGTGGCTCATTTATGCAGGCGTTATTATTGTGCTGATGATTGCGGGCCTGGTAACGCACGCGCTGTTACGTCGGATGCTGGCGCCCAAAACGGCAACCGGGGAAGAGCATCGGGACTACCTCTATTCGCTGGCGGTCCGCCGCTGGCACTGGGGTAATGCGCTGCTCTTTATCCTGCTTCTGCTGAGCGGCCTGTTTGGCCACTTTTCTGTCGGACCGGTGGCCTTAATGGTGCAGGTACATACCTGGTGTGGCTTCGCATTGCTGGCCTTCTGGATTGGCTTTGTGTTAATAAACGCAACCAGCGGCAACGGCTGCCATTATCGCGTGAAATTTAGCGGGTTGATATCACGCTGCCTGCTGCAAACACGCTTTTATCTGTATGGCATTATGAAAGGTGAGCCGCACCCGTTTGCCGCAACGGCAGAGGACAAATTTAACCCGCTGCAACAGCTGGCCTACCTGGCCATCATGTACGCACTGGTTCCACTACTGATCATCACCGGGTTGCTATGTCTCTACCCGCAGGTGGTAGGGGCGGGGCCGGTGATGCTGGTGCTGCATATGGCGTTAGCGATTGTGGGCTTACTGTTCATCTGCGCGCATATTTACCTGTGCACGCTGGGTGACACGCCAGGACAAATTTTTCGCAGTATGATCGATGGTTATCACCGCCATCGCAGTCATCACGCAGAGACCGCGCCGCGTAAAGGGTAGTTCCGGCGAGATTTGTCTCTGAAACCCTTTCCTGATAGCAAGAAAATGTGCTTTATGTCACATTTTCTTGCAATTTATCCATGTTTGTTCGACAGAACTTCCGTAAAAAGAACGGCTATTTCTCCCTTTCCTGAGGACATGCTGTTGAAACGCCGTTTGTTTATTGCCGCTTCACTATTAACGATGAGTTTTTCGCCCGCCTGGGCGAGCGATGCCGTGAGCTTCGCCCCACAACCTCCTGCGATTACTGCCGGGGCATGGGTGTTAATGGATTACACCACGGGCCAAATCCTGACAGCCGGTAATGAACACCAGCAGCGCAATCCTGCCAGCCTGACGAAACTGATGACTGGCTATGTTGTCGATCGCGCAATTGACAGCAAGCGTATTAGTCCGACAGATATTGTGACCGTCGGGCGCGATGCATGGGCAAAAGATAATCCGGTATTTGTCGGTTCATCCTTGATGTTCCTGAAAGAAGGGGATCGCGTTTCGGTACGTGACCTCAGCCGTGGGTTAATTGTTGATTCCGGTAATGATGCCTGCGTGGCACTGGCGGATTACATCGCCGGAGGGCAGCCGCAGTTTGTCGCGATGATGAACAACTATGCGCAAAAACTGAACCTGCAGGACACCCATTTTGAAACGGTACATGGTCTGGATGCGCCGGGTCAGCATAGCTCGGCGTACGACCTGGCCGTGTTGTCTCGCGCTATCATCCACGGGGAACCGGATTTCTACCATATGTACAGTGAGAAAAGCCTTACCTGGAACGGCATCACACAGCAAAACCGTAACGGCTTGTTGTGGGATAAAACCATGAACGTTGATGGCCTGAAGACAGGGCATACGTCCGGTGCCGGGTTTAACCTGATTGCTTCCGCCGTCGATGGTCAGCGCCGTCTGATTGCAGTGGTGATGGGTGCGGAGAGTGCGAAAGGGCGCGAAGATCAGGCGCGTAAACTGCTGCAATGGGGGCAACACAACTTCGATACAGTGCAGGTTTTGCGTAGCGGTAAGCAGGTTGGCACTGAACGGATCTGGTATGGCGATAAAGAAAAAATCAGCCTCGGAACCGAGCAGGATTTCTGGATGGCCCTGCCTAAAGCAGAAGTCCCTAACATCAAAGCAAAATATGTCCTTGATAAGAAAGAGCTGGTTGCTCCCATCGCTGCACATCAACGTGTGGGGGAAATTGAACTCTACGATCGGGATAAGCTGGTGGCGCATTGGCCTCTGGTTACGCTGGAATCCGTCGGCGAAGGCGGCGTTTTCTCGCGCCTGAGCGACTATTTCCACCACAAGGCGTAGTTTTTCCTGATGCGTCTGACTGGCAAGAGTGCGAATCTGCTCACATAATAATCACTATTTCCTTGTGGCCGACATAGCCAGAAATTACACTGTATATAAATACAGTGTAACAGTGGAGGTTGTATGGAGTACGAGATAAAGCAGGTCGAAAAACGCATGATTGCCGGTTTCCATATGGTTGGACCGTGGGAACAAACGGTGAAGCAGGGGTTTGAGCAATTAATGAAGTGGGTCGACGGTAAACAGATTGTGCCGTTGGAATGGATTGCTGTTTATTACGACAACCCTGATGTTGTTCCTGCGGAAAAATTGCGCTGTGATACCGTGGTTTCTGTGCCTGAAGGTTTTGAAATCCCGGAAAACAGCGAAGGGGTGATCCTCACCGAACTGGCGGGTGGCGACTATGCTGTCGCCGTTGCGCGCGTTGAGAATCACGATTTTGCGACGCCTTGGTATCAGTTCTTCGAGCGCCTGTTGCAGGATACAACTTATACGATAGCCGCTAAACCCTGCTTTGAAGTTTATATGAACAATGGCATGGAGGACGGTTACTGGGACATTGAAATGTACGTGCCAGTGCAGACGAAGTAACTGTTTGGGGTGTAAATCAGGATGATCTTTTCACGCTAAAAACAGGTACAATTCGCTTCTTTGCTATTCCCTGACGGAGTGCATGAGTGCGTGCAGACAAATCGCTGAGTCCTTTTGAAATTCGTTTGTATCGTCATTATCGTGTGGTGCATGGTATTCGCATTGCGCTGGCGTTTCTCCTTACTTTTCTGTTGGTACGCCTGTTAAACATTCCCGAAGGTACATGGCCTCTGATCACGCTGGTGGTGATCATGGGGCCAATATCTTTTTGGGGTAACGTTGTTCCCAGGGCCTTTGAACGTATAGGCGGCACGATCCTGGGCTCGGTCCTGGGACTGGTTGCCCTGCGTCTGGAACTCTTCTCGCTGCCGTTAATGCTGATATGGTGCGCGGTAGCGATGTTTCTCTGCGGCTGGCTGGCGCTGGGGAAAAGGCCGTATCAGGCGCTACTGATTGGCATAACGCTTGCCGTGGTCGTGGGTGCGCCTGCCGGAGATATGAATACCGCGTTATGGCGCGGTGGTGATGTTATTCTGGGGTCGTTACTGGCGATGCTGTTTACCGGCATCTGGCCGCAGCGAGCATTTATACACTGGCGTATCCAACTGGCGCATTGCGTCACGGGGTACAATCGGGTGTATCAGGCCGCGCTATCCCCCAATCTGCTCGAGCAACCGCGGCTGGAGAAGCATTTACAACAACTGTTGAGCGACGTTGTCAAAATGCGTGGGCTCATCGCTCCTGCCAGCAAGGAAACCCGCATTCAAAAGTCGATCTTTGAGGCTATTCAGACGGTGAATCGCAATCTGGTCTGCATGCTCGAGCTGCAAATTAATGCGCTGTGGGCCAGCCGTACCAGCCACTTTGTCATGTTGAATGCGCATACGCTGCGTGAAACTCAGCTCAGGACCCAGCAGGCACTACTGACAATAACCCACGCCTTGTATGAAGGTAATCCGCAGCCGGTGCTTGCCAATACGGAAAAGCTCAATGACACCGTGGCAGAGCTGCGTCAGCTTATTGCTGAGCATAAAGGCGATAATGTCGCAGAAACGCCCATTCACGGCTACGTTTGGTTGAACATGGAGATGGCTCGACAACTCGAGTTACTTTCACATTTAATCTGTCGCGCACTGCGCAAATAAAGAGCAGATGAGGGGATTGGTTCTACTGCTGCTTCGATTCAGCAAAGATTAGAGGTATGATACTGAAAAAGGCTAAAACCATTGGTAACTGCAATGGCTTTACCCTCGATAACTCAGGTTTCAACCATGCATTGTCGATGCAGATGCAACTTGAAGTATGGCGGGCATGAAAGTAATGTTGACCCACTTTAGCCGTTGTTTTAACGAATCCGAATCTCACATTATCAGGGGTGTAAAAATGGAAACTACCAAGCCTTCTTTCCAGGACGTGCTGGAATTTGTTCGTCTGTTCCGTCGTAAAAACAAACTGCAACGTGAAATCCAGGACGTTGAGAAAAAGATCCGTGACAACCAGAAACGCGTTCTGCTGTTGGACAACCTGAGCGACTACATCAAGCCAGGTATGAGCGTGGAAGCGATTCAGGGCATCATTGCCAGCATGAAAAGCGATTATGAAGATCGTGTTGATGACTACATCATCAAAAACGCCGAGATCTCTAAAGAACGCCGCGATATCTCTAAAAAGCTGAAAGCCATGGGCGAAGTGAAAAACGGCGAAGCGAAAGCCGAGTAACGATTTTATGCTTGTCCGGGTCGCTGCCGTGCGGCGACCCTTATTGCAGTTCGACCCCGCCCGTTACCATGCGTAACAAATGCTGTTCTGGCCAGTGAATCGTAAGTTTTTTCTGCGTCAGCATCCATTTAATGTAATCCACATCATGACGATTTCTGTCCAGCATCAGTCCGACTACGCTGCCGCTGTGCGCGACGTTGACGCCGTATAAATCACATTCTTCCACCAGTGCTAATAGTGAATCAAAATCCGGTTTTGGTAACAGCAATTGGCTGGCGATTGCGCTAAGCGTAGCCGCTTCTCCCAACCGGTAAGGATTTTGGCTAATACAGGCTTCCTGTACTTTTTCCCATGCCCGTTGGAGGGCCGCAGCTCCCGCCTGCAAGCCGGAATGACGTGGAATACGGTGATAATCCGCGGTACGCAATGTTTCAGGGCTTTCGAGAACCAGCAGATCGAGTTGAGGCTGAGCTTCACAACCAATTTGCGTGGAAGCGTTGTTATGATCGAAAAGGGTTAGCTTACGAAAAACGGTGCTGTCGGTTGGCTCCAGAGAAACGCAAAGCTGTGCCAGTGTTGGCTCGTCCAGTTGATGACCCAGATAATGCGCTGCGGCGATGGCCGTGGCGGCAATATCCGCAGTGCTGCTGGCCATTCCTTTCGCGATGGGAATGGTTGACTGAACATCTATCCGGATATCCTGACTGAGATGCGCCGGGTACTGCCAGTGCTGTAATAACCTGTCAACCATTGCCCGAGAAAGTGGACGTTCATCTGTCAGCGGTGAGCCTGAAGTGACCTCAACGGTGCTATACCATTCGACCGGGCAGGAGACCAGTTTCTCACTGCCCAGAATCCAGCCCTGGATAAGTTCTCCGCACGATGCGGGACATTGCGCAACAGCCACGTCTTCACCTTTGTGTTCAGCAATCCTCGGCGCATAGTGTCATGGCGATCGCGCTATTACCATGATTTGCCGCAATTTGCGGTGCGGCAATATCAGGCGGGAATGCCCAATGTCACAGTTTCTGATATCGCTAAACGCATAACGTCCTGGGCTATCATCAGCTCTTCATTGGTATTAATCACCGCCACTTTAACCACCGCATTTTCCGTTTGAATAAAGGTGGCGTTACGCTGATTTTTTTCTTCATCAACGGCCAGACCTAAGAAATTCAGGTTGTGGCAAATCGCGGCGCGAGCACGCGCTGAATTTTCACCAATTCCCCCGGTAAACACCAGCGCATCCAGACCGCCCATCTGCATAATATAGCTGCCAATAGTGGCGCGAATCCGCTCGGCAAAAAGCGTCAATGCCAGTGCTGCCTGGTGATTGCCCGTATCTGCGGCATGTTCAACATCCCGGTAGTCGGGTGAAACACCAGAAACTCCGAGTAATCCGGACTCATTGTTGAGCAATTGGTTGAGCTGCTGCGGGGTTTTGCCTTCACGCAGGGCAATCCACGGCAGAATGGATGGATCAATATCGCCACTTCGCGTGCCCATCATTACGCCAGACTGCGGCGTAAAACCCATGGAGGTATTCACCGAGTGTCCGCCTTTGATAGCGCAGATGCTGCTGCCGTTGCCCAGATGACAACAAACAACCCGCAGGGCGCTGAGCGGCACGCCCAGCTTTTCAGCAAGCTGAGCGCTGACATACTTGTGGCTGGTACCATGAAAACCATAACGACGAATACCCAGCTCTGAATAGTAGCGCCAGGGCAGGGGATAGATGAAAGAAGGCTCATCAAGGGTCTGATGAAAAGCCGTGTCAAAAACCGCAACGGCCGGCGTTTTCGGCAGTAGCTGGCGAAATACCGCAATCCCCAACGCATTAACCGGGTTATGAAGCGGTGCCAGTTCCGCAAGGCGTTCGATTTCCGCCAGTGTTTCATCAGTTACCCGCGCGGAATCTTTGAAGGATTCTCCACCGTGTGCGACGCGATGGCCAACGCCGTCGATCTCTTCCAGACTGCTGATAATATTGTGGCTGAGCAGTTTTTCCAGTAGCAGCGTTACTGCTTCACGGTGATCGGCTACGGGCAAAGTCTCCTGCCATTTTTGCGCTGGTGCTTTTAGGGTGACCTGCGCATCAGACATACCGATACGCTCGATCAGTCCCTGGCAAATCATTTCACCCTGCGGCATCGCCAGAAGCTGAAACTTAAGCGAGGAACTACCTGCATTAATGGCCATTATTTTGTGAGACATGAAGGTTCCTTTGCATTCAGAAAAATGAACATCTCATCGACCCCGGTATTCTCCAGCGCGCTGGTGACAAATACTTTTTGCGCGCCAGCCTGAACTAACCAACTCTCCACGAGAGAAATACGCTGCGGGCTGGCTAAATCGGCTTTGGTGACGAGGCCGATAACGGGTCGGTTCATCGGGCCAGTAAAACCTGGAGAAAAAGGTGACCACGGCGCGTCAGCATTGAGAACCAGCGCGATGATGTCTGCTTCACAGGCGCTGGCCAGCAGCGCGCTGTACAGGCAGCGGTTTTCGAGATATTCACCCGGTGTGTCTATCGTTGTGGGAGACCAGACAATGGCCTGGGTCTTCTGATAGTGAAGCGCCTCTCCCCGCATGCACTGCGTGAGTGACGTTTTACCGCACTGGCTGGGGCCAATTAGCATTATGCGTTTCATGAGATTATGTCCGGGTGATGGGACAGGCGGTAAAACGCATCATTTCGCCCAACGTCCGGGTTACCTGTTTCAGCGCGTACTCAACGGCGGAAACATCGCCCGTCAGTACCACAGCGCCGGTAAAACGGTCGAGAAAACCAATCTCTACCGCCCCGGATTTCGTGGCGATATCACAGGCGATGATTGAGGCTTCGCTGGGGGTAATCGTCAGAATACCGATTGCGGAAACCGATTCTGGTAATCCCAGTTTCTTGAACAAATCTTTACCCGGATTAGCGATAAGATGCGCCAGCGTAACCTGCTTGCCAGGAACATATTCCTGAATCATGCGATCCGTGGTGGGTTGTCTTTCCATTATCCCTCCACCATCTGTCGCCACATGCTTTCATGCGGACGAGGGATGACCGAACGGTAAACCAACAGGCCTTTTTCACCCGCACTTTCACTGGCAACTGTGACTGCGTTATTCACATCAGACACATCGCCAGCGACAACCATGTAGCACTTGCCACCGATACCAAATGCCATATGGACGCGTACCAGCGTGACATTGGAGGCTTTAACCGCACGGTCGGCGGCGCAGATGCAGGCCGCAACGCTCCATGTTTCAACAATGCCCACGGCCTGACGCTTATCCACGCTGTTAAGTCCACTGATCGCAGGAAGTACGCTGGCGTGAATGTTGGGTAGTACCAGACTATCAACGAGCATATCGCCAGCAAGAGAAGTTCCGGTGGCGATCGCCTGTTGTACTGCGCCTACGTCACCACCGAGCATGAGCAGAAATTTACCCGGGCAGATGGTCTTGCTGACAAGTAAATTCACATTCGCGCTTTTTAACATGGCATCGCCCGCTTCCATTCCTTTGGCAATGCTGGTGAGTTCTAAAATCCCTATAGCCTGAGACATGATTAACCTCTTATTACCGTGATGGATTGCTCAGTAATTTCGCTGACAATACCGTCAATACTGGCGTGGACAGGTGCGCCTAATGCACCGGACGGCACATCGGCAACGCATTGACCGCGAACAACGTGTTCGCCCTGCAGTACACATGGGATGGCGCTGGCACCAATATGCTGGCGTAGCAACAGCGTCGTTTTATCCGTGGGATAATCAGTCTCAGTCAGTGGCGCATCGTGATACCAGTCGCTAAGGCCCAGTTTGGTAATAAGGCGCTTCACCGGAATAAGCCGATACTTCGCCATTTCATCCTCAGGATTTAACGGCCCTTCATAACGATGGTTGAGCGCCCGTAGCTCGCGTTTAAGCATGCGGTTAATTCGCATCGGTGAAATCCCAACCGGACAGGCTACGCTTTCACATACATTGCATTCTGAACAGGTCAGGGCTGTGAGCAGTAACTGCGGTGTGGCCGCCTGCTGATAATTAACCGCGCGAACCAGCAGGTGCGGCGATAATTCATGGCCGATCAAATGCCTTGGGCACAAATCCGTACACAAACGACACTGCTCGCAAACGGTTTTTGCGACGGAAAGCACGGTGCGTTCATCCTGCATCCGCCGCTGAATCAACGCATGAGACTTTGGTAAAACCAACAGTCCCCCGGTGGTCTTGCTGACTGGGGTATCCAGTGAGGTAATCAGGCCGCCCATCATCGGACCACCGTTAATAAAACCGGGATCGTCAACGGTAGCACCACCGGCCAGTGCCAGAACCTCACGTAAAGACATTCCGATAGGGACGGTAAGAGTGATTGGTCTGGCGACCGCGCCGTTAACGGTCAGGGTACGGCGCGTAACCGGATATTGCTGCTCAACGGCTCTGGCGATGTTGAGTACAGTCTGGACGTTATTGACCACCACGCCGACGCTGACCGGCAGCGCGGCAGGCGGAACTCTCCGGCCCGTTGCCATCCAGATGGTCAAAACCTCGTCACCAGCCGGGTAGACATCAGGCAAAATATGTAAGCGGATCCCGGCAGGCAGAAGGGGCGTTAACGCATTGATAGCCTTTTGATATTTCTCTTTGAGCGCAATAATACCGGCCCTGGCCCGGGTAGCCGTCATGGCATATTGAACGCCACGGATAAGTCGCTCAGCCTGAACGGCCATCAATTGCTGGTCAACTTTCAGCATCGGTTCACATTCTGCCGCATTGACCAGAAACGTATCGACCTGCGCCTGTAATTTTACGTGAGCAGGAAAGCCTGCGCCTCCGGCCCCGACAACACCCGCTGCGCGAACGCGTTCGCGAATTGTCTGCGCATCATAAAGCGTGGACTCTGCCGTCATGGCTGTCTTCATAATAATTCCTCAAGCAGTTCCTGCATGGCGCTGGCGTCGGCAACACGAGGATTGGTTTGCAGCGTGACATCAGCCAGCGCGGCCTGAACCATCGACGGTATACGTTGTGACCAGGCTTGCTTTCCGTCTTTAAGCGCGTCAGCAAAAGAAGGTAACGCACACTGTTTTTTGAGTAGCTCTATATGACGAATTAGCGCATTCAGTGCCGCCGTATCGTTCGCGTTATCCGGGCATAGGTGGCAGGCTTTAGCGAAACGGGCATAGCGCTTCGCAGCCCGCGGATCGCGGGCATTAAAATGAATGACATGGGTCAGCAGCAGCGCATTGGCAAGTCCGTGGGGCAGATGAAACTGGCCGCCCAACTGATGGGCAATCGCATGATTGATACCCAGACCAGCCTGACTGAATGCCATTCCCGCGAGCGTTGACGCGTTGTGCATTTTTCCTCTGGTTGCCAGGCAGTCGCCTTTGCTGACGGCGACAGGCAGGTACTGGAAGACAATTTGTGCCGCTTTTTCAGCCAGCGCATCGGTGAAGTCGCTGGCTTTCGTGGACACGTAAGCCTCCAGCGCATGCGTTAATACGTCCATGCCGGTATTCGCTGTTATGGCTGGTGGAACGCTGACGACCAGCGTCGGATCAAGGATGGCCATGTCCGGATAAAGCGCCTTATTAAATAATGGATACTTAATGCCTTTATCCGGATCGCTAATCACGCAGGCGCTGGTCACCTCCGATCCCGTGCCGCTGGTGGTGGGAATTGCAACGCAGGTTTCAATCTCAATACCGAACTGTCGGCTGAACCAGACGATGGCTTTTGCGGCGTCCAGTGCAGAGCCACCGCCAAAACCAATTACGACGTCCGGTCGTAGGGACTGCATTTGCGCAATCCCTTGTACTACCGTGTTAATGGTGGGATCGGGGGTGATATCGCTGAAAATGCTGATGCGGTTATCCGCTGGCAGCGCGTCGCGCAGCTTTTCAATCAGGGGAGAACGCGCGAGAAAACCATCGCAGATAATCCAGATATGCTTATTCGTGAAGCGCTTAAGCACATCCAGGCTTCCCTGGCCGCTGTACAATCGAGTTTGCAGTGAAAAGCTTTTCATAACGGCCCCATTAGCGAATAGAAAAACCGTTTGTCAGCACGCAACGACGAGAGCGTGCGAAAGTGCGCGCAGATGTCGTTCCTTCGCCGGTCGGCGTTGCGATGGTGAAGGTGGTAAAGCCTTCACCACCAACGCCAATCCCAGCATAAGAGGGGCCATTTTTCACAAAAATGGAGGTCTGAAGCGTGCGCGCGGCAAGGTTCAGACGTGACACATTTTGCGAATGCATAATGGCGGTGTGATGCAATCCCTCTTCAACCTTCAGGGCCAACGTTAACGCGCTGTCAAAATCGCTCACCGTTACGATGGGGAGCATTGGCATCAGTTGCTCGCTGGTAACCCATGGGTCGTCAGCCTTGACGATACCTATCAGTAATCGAGGTGCTTTTGCCGGAACCGGTATTCCCGCGGCTTCCAGTAAGGTTGCCGGGCTTTTCCCTACCAGTTGTTTATTGGCTATTCCTTCTGGTAGACAAACTGCGCGCAGTTTGTCTACCTCTTCGCTATTGAGTCGCATCGCGCCAAAAGACTGCATTTGTTGAACCAGTCGTTCGGCAACGGCATCAACAACAATGAGGCTCTTCTCAGCAATGCAGGGGAGGTTGTAATCAAAGGATGCGCCATTGATGATATCTTCCGCCGCCTTAACCAGGTCGGCTGTTTCATCAACAATGCAGGGAGGATTGCCTGCGCCTGCGCCAATGACTTTTTTCCCGCTTTTCATGCCCATAGCAACAATGCCTGGACCACCGGTAATCGCCAGAACTGCGATTTTAGGGTGCGCCATCATCTGCTGGGTAGCCTCAAAAGTGGGTTCTGTGACCGTGACGACAAGATTCCGAATCCCGCAGCAGCGAAAAGCAATATCTTCAATCATGGTAATCAGCTTCAGTGAGACCGCTTTTGCACCTGGATGTGGGCTAAAATAAACGCTATTTCCCGCAGCCAGCATACTGATGCTGTTGTTAATAATGGTTTCCGTCGGGTTGGTGCTGGGGGCGACGGAACCAATCACGCCAAAGGGTGAATACTCGAATAACACCATGCCGCCGTCACCGGTAAGCGCCGTAGTGGTGAGATCTTCGATACCCGGGGTATTATCCAACGCAGCTTTATTTTTAAGGAACTTATCCTCTTTGTTGCCCATTCCCGTTTCGGCAGCGCTTTCAGCAGCCAATGAAGCAAGGTGAGGCGTCAGCTCTTCTCGCAGGGCGTTAATGATGGCGCTGCGGGTTTTCAATGGACATTGCTGATAACGCAGAAAAGCCTGATGAGCGGCATCGATCGCTTCGCTAACGGACGGAAAAATTCCATTACCCTTAACTTCTGCTTTTGCCGGGGCAAGTTGCTCACTCAAAATGTTACGAATAAGGGTTTCAAGTTCTGAAGTGTTCATTGATGTGTTCTCACGTTAATTGCCGCAATGGCCGTTTCTGCAATGTCCATATCCTGCTCAACGCTTCCCCCGCTGATGCCAAGACCCCCAAGGAGTAACCCCTCACGCCATAATGCGTACCCGCCACCGAAGGTGACGACTTTTCCCTGCATATGGCTTTCCAGACCGTAAAGCGCGGCGCCTGGCTGCACTGCCGATGTCAGCTCATGCGTGGCGGTTTTCATTGCCACGGCGGTCCAGGCTTTTTTCGGTGCCAGTTCGCTACTGACGAGTAATGCGTCAGGCATGCGCCAGGTCACCGTTTGGGTCCCATTCGCATCAACAATGCTGATGACGACCGGAACCTGAAGTTCTTCTGCTCTCGTTACCGCAGCGCGAGTGAGTTGGTGGAGTTCCTGAAAAGACAGAGACATAGCCGGCTCCCTGGTGGCTGATGTACGGATGGCTGCGAGATAACGCTCCGCCACTTTCTGAATAATGTTGTTTTGATGGGCGTCATGATCTTCTGCTCGTGCAAGCGCATATAAGCAGTCGGAGAGGCGATTGATATAACGCATCAGCACGTGTCTGACGGAAATCTCGGTGGAGAGTTCGACCAGTCGCCTCTCTGCGCGGCGGGCCAGCGTGCGGGCAAAGTGCAGACGGCTGGCGGCTTCGCTGCGGCCAGGTAAAATAAAGCTGCGTAGGGGGGGCACTCTCCGCATCGCGGTATCGATGGCGGCTTCCAGCGCGGCAATTTCTTCTGAGCTGATGTAGCGCTGCTCTGGCGCTGGCTGTTCGCTTTCGCTTGCCAGCTCGGCGCTGAACCAAAAAAGCTGCAGTTGAATGTTTTCGAGTAACTGGCGGTGCTGCGGGTTTTTCGCTGCGCAAACACACAGGCTAAGCGCCGCATTAAGTTCGTCCAGCGTACCGTAAGCCTCGACGCGCGGGTGCGTTTTGCTCACGCGTTGCCCGGTAAAGAGGGCCGTTGTGCCGGCATCGCCAGTGCGGGTATAAATCGCCATAGTTCCTCCTAACGAGAAAGCGTGTCGACAATGCCGACGATAGCCAGATCGATGGCCTCATTAGGGCCGGAAAAAACGTGTCTGGCGCTGGAGCCACTGCTGAGTAATACCAGTTCTCCAGTTCCAGCGCCGACAGAATCAACCGCGACTTCATCTCCACTCACAGGGGACGCGGGAAGTTCTCCGTCCGCACTCACCCGACGTACCAGCAACAGTTTCTTCCCCACCAGTGATGGGGATTTTTGCGTGGAAACCACAACGCCTGTAACCCGTGCCAGATGCATAGCTCACTCCTGCTTAATTAATTGGACATTTCGCGTACCGACGGCGTCCTGAGCCAGAGCCGTCACGACACATCGACGACGTAGCACCAGAACGCCCCCCTTCAGTTGGGCGACGTCGGCATAGCTGAGAAGTTTGTCAGGATGCAAAACGATGATTCGCCCCAGCTCGTCACTGAACTCCAGAGGCAGACGCGCGAGTTTTCTAACGGGGATTGCGGGTAACAATCGGTGTTGTAGTGAAATTTTCACGCGGACTCCGCATGCCAGCGCTTCGTGGATCGTTACCACCGACATGTTGTCCGCGCAGCCCTCGGCAATTTGCTCCAGCAATGGCAGGTCCGCCTGCAGGAGGTGGAGCGACGAGTACTGGCAGCACAATGTCCGTGGTTCGATTTCTCGTAACTGCGCGACGCTAAGCGAGAGCGTGCTTTCCGCGCGTTTTTTTAATCGGGAAACAACCTCCTCGATAATGCGTTGCAGCAGTTCGTTGTTCATCGTGGGCTCACCAGTGTGGCAAATGCCTGCGGATTATCTGCGCCCGCAGCATTGGCTTCGTCGGTATCGATATGCATCTCAAGGCGCATATCCGGCGAAACGCGTACGGCGACGTTATCGAAAATCAGTCGACGTTCATCGCCATTAATGGCAACAGAGACTTTATCGCCATGGGAAACGCGCAGGATTAGGGCATCGAGCGGCGACATATGGATATGGCGTTGGGCGACGATTACCCCGGATGCTAAGTCCAGTTCAGCAAATGGACTGATAAGGCGAACGCCTGGCGTGCCCTCGATACTGCCTGACATCCGGAGTGGAGCAGCAATTCCCAACGTACGAGCGTCGGTACGAGAAATTTCGACCTGACTGGTGTTACGCAGTGGGCCGAGTAAGCGCACATTTTTTAACTGACCTTTTGGTCCCACCAGCGTGACGGTCTGGTCTGCTGCATATTGTCCGGGCTGCAGCAGCTCTTTTTTCTCACTAATAGGGTGATTGGGAAACAAGCGGTCGTAATCTTCAGCGCATAGATGAATATGACGATTAGAGATCCCTAGCGGAATAGGGCGCTCACGCATTTCATCCAGAACTTTGGTGACCGTTGTCTCCAGTTGCTGTTTATCCATCACGCTTCACCTCGTTTGCCTGAGTGCAGACAAAGAGAGCGCGGCTCGCCCTTTTGACGGGGGCAGGCAGGGTCAAGACACAGATTGCAGCTAATCAACTCTGCATCTTGTGGCGCTTCGGGCGCTGCATGGTCCTCAGGGATCTCTTCATGTGGTACGACCGGTGTCGGAGCGGGCGCTGGCTCAGACTCAGACTCAGACTCCGGGGTGATGCTATGTGACAGAATGCCATCCCCTGGTCTGGATATGACTTTGTGAGCCACCAGTCCATCTCGCTGGTCAGCGAAACTGACA
The DNA here is from genome assembly GCF_002075345.1 of Citrobacter braakii. Lineage (GTDB taxonomy): Bacteria > Pseudomonadota > Gammaproteobacteria > Enterobacterales > Enterobacteriaceae > Citrobacter > Citrobacter braakii. Next base: position 200,067 of record NZ_NAEW01000002.1, on the reverse strand, counting down.
CCGGTGGAAATGGCCGCCTGGACGGAGGCCACATCCCCGATTATCTTGATCACCATCCAGCCTGAACCGTTGGTTTTTTCGAGGCCCACCAGCGTGATGGAGGCGGCTTTCGCCATGACGTCCGCGCAACTGATGGCTAATGCCAGACCACTAACTTCAAGTAATCCCAGTGATTGCTTCACGCTGTGCTCCTTGGTTGCAACGACTTATGCGGATTTAGGTAAAATGGCTTCAACGTCGCTGTGCGGACGCGGGATAACGTGGCAGGATTTCACCTCGCCAACGGCGCTTGCTGCAGCGCTTCCTGCATCTACGGCAGCTTTCACTGCGCCGACATCGCCGCGAACCATAACGGTGATAAGGCCTGAGCCGATTTTTTCGTAACCAACCAACTGCACGTTTGCGGATTTCACCATGGCATCAGCGGCTTCAATAGCGCCGACAAGCCCTTTTGTTTCAACCAGTCCCAGTGCGTTATTCATACTGCTTTTCTCCTGTGGGTTATGAGTGGCATTCCCGAAACGGAATGCCTTTAACCAGCCGCGCAGCGTTATTACCAATGCTGCGTCGGGCATGGTTATCTTGTTGATACGTCAGCGTAAATAGTGGCGCTGATGTGGGTAAGTTTTTATAGTGCACGACCAGTTTTTCGCGACTGCAGCCAATGCCAACCAGCAGTGGCGATTGGCAAGCCGCCAGCCATGCGTTGTGGATAACGTCAGTTGACGGGCTCTCCTGAATCACAAAGGGGATCCCTTCTTCTTCAATACCCAGCAGCACATCACTCCAGACGTCAGTGCATCCAGCAGTGGCGAAGATAACGATGGCTGGCGTGGTGAGATTACTTTCCATGAGCGAATGCCTTGTACCAGGAGAGAATCAGCCCTGTCGCGACCGCGTTGCGCGGACCTTCGGTGCCTCGAATGTTGCCGCGCCCTGCAACCAGGCGATAGTGTGCCAGCGCATCGGTGACCAGTTGCGGAACTTCAAAGTCCAGGGATGAGCCGCCAACCAGCACCACAAAGGGAATATCCCGAATGTTCCCGGTCGGACTCACCTGACGTAGCGCTCTGAGTGCGTTGGTGACGAAAACGCGTTCCTTAGCGCTGCGGCGAATGGCCCGGACTTTCTCCAGCGCCAGTTCGCCTGGCAGTGGCACCAGTTCATCGGGTTTTACTACGCATACGCGGGCAAAAACCGTTGGTGGGAGAGGTGTAGGGAAGAACTGGACGCTGCCATCTTCGTGGCGAAGATGGAACAAGCTCTCGACTTTCGCCAGCGGGTACTTTTTGATCTCTTCAGCGAGATAACGGTCTTCCAGCCCCAGTTCACGGGCAATAATCATCGTGACCATATCGCCCGCACCCGCCAGGTGCGTGGCAATAATTTCGCCTTTCGGGTTGATGATGGAGGCATCGGTCGATCCTGCACCGAGGTCCAGAATAGCCAGTGGCCGCGTCGTGCCGGGGGTGGTTAAGGCCCCCAGAATGGCAGCTTCGGCTTCGGCGCCGCCAACCTGGACGTCAATGTTGAGCTTTTGCGTGATTTCCTGAGCAATCATCGCCATTTGCAGGCGGTCTGATTTCACCATGGAAGCAATGCCGACAGCTTGTTCCAGCGAGAACTCACCGGCTAGCCCGCCGGTCACGCTGACGGGAACCGAGGTATCGACTGCCAGCAGGTCCTGAATAAAAATTTCGTGGCTGGGTTTGTTAGTTAATTCAGCCATTGTCTGGCGCACATGCTCCAGCATGCCGCCAATATTGGTGCCAGCCTCTCCGGTGACGTTATCCAGTTTCGGGCATTCACCAACCGCTTTCATAATCGCTTCAGCGCCCGCTGCAACGTCGACCCGTACGGTACGACCCTGTGACTGTAGCTCCAGATTTCCGGCAGGAATGGCTCGTGCTTTCACATCACCTGACGGTGTTTTCACAACCACGGCAGAACGGTTGCCGATCAGCGCCCGCGCCATCGGGACAATGTTTTTAGTCTCGTCGGCGTTGAGGCCAAAAACGGTCGCAATCCCGTAAGGGTTAGAAAGCGTTTCAATGACTTTTCCTGGAATTGCGACCTCAATGGCAGCCAGCATACCTAACGGGATGCGGTCGATATGAAGGACTTCATCGACGATAGGCAAGGGATGAGTCAGACGATTACTGACCAATACGCCATCGTCCTGCTGCAAAATAACGCCAGTTAACTTGTATCCGGCGCGGACGGAGGCATTAATCATCGTGGCGACATCGGCGAAATCAAAGGCCGATGAAACCACCAGAATATAGGGCGTATCCGCCGGACGGCTGAGCAGGTCTTCCGGCGTAATAGTGACGCCAACGCCTAATCCGACGCCGCCCGGCGTTTTAGGGTTATGGCCGATCATGGTGGATTCAGTGATGATGGTTTCGGTTATCGTTTCCATCGCGACGTCACCAATGACCGGGGTGGCTTCGTTGATACGGATGAGCGAAATATCGCTGACATTGATACCGGCATTTTTTGCTGCCAGCGAAAGTGCCTCCTGAATACCAAACACATTACGTAATGTGCCTTTAATTCCGGTGGTTTCTGCCAGCGCGCTGCCGGTGATGCTCAGTGCGCCAGACTCATCGAGGGTAGCCAGAGCGACTTCCGTTGATGAGTTGCCTATGTCAATGCCAGCTATATATCGCATGATCCTGTCCCTGAGTTAGTCGTCGCCTTTGAGTTTTTTACGCTCAACGTACAGCGCTGCCGCTTCACGAACGAAAGCTGCACAGATCTTTGCCTGATAACGATTTTCGAGATCGTCAGCGATAGCCATCAGCTCGTCTTTCGTTGAGCGGTATGGGCGCAGCGCGTTGTAGATCTCAAGAATGCGATCGTCAGGTACAGCGGTTAGCTCAGCTGCACGCTCGAAGTTCATCGCCAGTCTGTCACGTCCGGCATCTTTGGCGATTTCCGCCTGAAGGCGCAGCGTTTCAGGGGTGATGCGCATGTCCTGCGCCGTCACTTTGTTGCTCAGAACATTTTCGAGCGTGAAGTCATCCAGAGTTTTGTTGGTTGCGGTTTTTACCCACTCAGGATGTTTATTCGCGAGAGGGTAATCCGTGACTTTCGCGGTATGTGCTGATGAACTCGCCGCGACCGGCGTCGCGGGCTCGCCTTGCAGGCTGTTCATCCGGCTCAGCACATCCCGAACCATCGATTCAATTGCGTCGGTATTCATGGAGTTATCCTTTATCAAAGCGCCACGCGCAGTTCCTGCGGGTTTTTGCCCGTCACGACGTATTTGGTCTCTTTAATGTGCAGAATGGCCGATTTCGCCTGGTACTTAGGACGAGCCATCTGGTCATTCAGAGTAGGGACCGGTTGCGGAGATTCACGCTTGGCATAACGCGCGGCGTTTTTACCGATCTGACGATAGGTTTCCAGCGTCAGAAGTGGTGCCTGAGGGAACAGCTCCAGGTTAGAAAGCGGCGGTAACCCCTGCTGGTGGATAACCGTGGTGCCTTTTGACTGGATGCCGATAGAGATCCCGGAACCGCTCAGACGGTTACCTTCCACGGCGACAAATGCCACATCGGAGGATTTAAAGCAGCGGATAACGCGCGCTTTAATGCCTTCTTCTTCAATACCCGCAATCACTTCGCGCAAGATGTTCTTATGCGGGATCCCTACGATATTGACGGTTTGCGACAGTCCAAACGCGGGACCTACGGCAATAATCACTTCGTCCTGCTGCTGGCCTTGTTTGGCTTCGCCAATCTCGGTCAGAAAGCTGTCGCCCTGCGCCGCTGCAGCCTGTGGAGCGCTAGCCGCTGTCGATGTACGGAATGAGACGGGTTTGTCGCTGGTTTGCATTTCAGACAGTACGTCTTCAATTATCTGGCGCAGCAGCTTTTCATTGATTTCCATTTTTCACCCCTTAGCCAAGTTCGTTGGGATCAAGTGCGCCAGGGATGTTTTTGATCTCTTCCCAGCGTTCGCCTTGTAGGCGATAACCTGTTGCCGGACCGGCATAGTCATTGACGTCATTTACTGCGGATAGCACCTGTCCGTCGCCAACGATAATGGCGGAGGTATGCAGATAATCCCCGGTTAACTTGGCTTTCTGGATGTTGAGCATGTCCTGAGCGACATCGGTAAACCCGCCCTGAGCAAGGGCTTTCACCACTTCCAGACCGTTACGGTTTTTATTGATGATCTCTTGCGCAAACTTGATATCTTCAACGATGTTTCGCTCCGGCATATCTTTCGAACCGTGGGCGTAAGTCGCCGCTTCCACTTCTTCATCAGTGATTGGCGGTAATCCCATCCCGGCAAAGACGGCCTGCAGTGCACGTGCCGCTTTATTACGAATGGCGATAACGTCTTCTTCACGAACCGGACGCAGACCCCCATCTACCTTGAGGTCTCGCTGGAGAACGTTGTAGTCGTCAAAATCTTCAGCATCCTCGTTCGAACCCGCAAACATGTTGTCGTAGTTCGGTACAGCGGAATAACCGGAAGAGATGAAGTCAGTACCCGGCAGGAACTGCATCAGCAGGCGGGCAGTACGACGCATATCCGAGTGGGTAAAGGTTTGGTCGTTGCTGGAGGCACACTCCAGATCCAGGGAGGAACAGATCAGGTTTTCAGCTAACACCGCACGAATGCCTGACGGCACAGCGGAAGGCACGCCGATGCAGCTTACTGAGCCATTTTGTAAACCCTGTACGCCAGCGGCTTTGGTGATGTAAATACAGCGGGCTTCAAGGTAAAGCATCGATTTACCTTCGGCGTAACCCATCTGAACTTCTGAGCCAGAACCGGAGGTAAAGCGCATTTTCAGACCGCGTGAGGCGTAGGAAGAGGCGAGGAAACCTTTCGACCATGGCGTGTCATCGCCGTCGGTAAAGACGGGTTCAGTACCATAGACGGAGATAGTTTCCGCGTAACAGGTGTGGCCTAACATACCGAGTTTAAGTTCGGTCGCTTCTTCCAGCGAGCACTGGGTTAATACGCCAGGGCGCCCAACCTGTGAGCCGACTAACAGCGCAATGGCGTTAAAGGGTGCATAACGCGCAACGGCAACCGTCGTTTCCTGTTCGTCAAATCCGCGCCAGGCGCCTTCAGCCGCATCAGCGGCAATCTGCACTGGATTATCTTTAACGTTAGTGACGTGCGCCTGCTGAGACGGTGTACGACGAGCACGCATTTTCTGCATGGCCATCATCATCTCAACGACGTTCATATGGGACACCACTTCGACAATTTTTGCCGGGGTCATTGCGGTGGTCAGCGGCACAATGTCTTTGCGCTTCACGTTAGGATCGCAAAGCATATTGGCAAGTTTGACTGAGTCCATCGCCATGACTTCTTCAGCGCGCGCCAGGTTAATGCCATAGCGGGCAATGAAATGGTCAATTAAGTCAAATTCACTGGCGGATTTGCCGTCCAGTTCTGTGACTGTACCGTTGACGATTTTAATCGACGGTTTAGGGTCGTTCGGGCTTTCCATCGCAATGAAGCCTTCTTCGATCCACTCCTTAACGAAGCCATCCTGATTCACAGGGCGCTTCGCCAGTGCTTCAAATCTTTTCGATCTCATGAATCAGCCTCACTGATATCAGATGTAGGACGGACGATCGTTTTTCGGTTCTGAGCCGAGGGTCCCGAGTACGGTTTTACCGATTTCGCGGGCGGAGATAACGGCCTGACGCACAGCGCCGGAATCGCCTGAAATGACCAGAATGGCTTCGTTACTGAAGCTGGTGCCATGGGCAGGGGAGCTGTAGGCCACAACTTCCACGTTGGCGGATTTCAGCGCAGTATCAGCCATCAGGACACCAACGGATGCCGGGGCGCCGACGATCACGCCACAGGCACGGCCAATCGGTGCACCAAAGGCTTTTTCCAGCGCGTAGCTGGCGCGTGCGGTGTATTGCATCTCGATGTGACCGGCTTCGTTGGCATACACATCGCCAAAGGTGCGATCCAGTTCTTTCAGCGCAACCTCAATTCCGCGTTTCACGTCGGAAACATCGTTGCCGCCGAGAATAATCAGCGAACCGTGACCCGCGCCGCCTTTGGTATCACGTGGCAACTCAATACTGACGACTTCAGTATTGGTGGCTTTTACCGCTTCATCTGCGGCCATGATGTGCGGGCCTGCACCAGTACGCGCGCCAAGGATGCCAATGGAGCGATACCGTTTTTCAAGTTTCATTGCGTCCAGTAGGGCGCTGTCCACGTTGGCGATTACCAGACCGACGGTGTCGCCAATCGCAGTACCGACAAACTCCGTTAAACTGCAGCTTTTCTCTGCCATAGCCGTTTCTCGTGTTGGAGGATTATTTTCAGGGATAGCCTGCTGTTCCGGCGTTGCCACGCGAGCAATCACCTGCGCCATGATCTGATCAACCAGCTCATTGCTGCTCATTAGCTAATTCCCTTCGGTAAGATTTTTTCTACATCGGTGTGAGGGCGTGGGATGACGTGTACGGCTTTCACTTCTCCCACATTACGTGCTGCGGCGGCACCTGCATCTGTTGCTGCTTTGACTGCGCCAACATCGCCGCGGACAATGACTGTTACCAGCCCCGAACCAATTTTTTCGTAGCCGACCAGCATTACATTGGCTGACTTCACCATTGCATCTGCGGCCTCTATGGCTGCAGTCAAGCCTTTGGTTTCTACCATTCCTAACGCTTCTTGTTGCATAAAGACCTCGCCTGGGTTGTCCCGATGTTCATGACTATAAAAAGAAGCGAGGAAAAAGAATGGCTGACTTGAAATTGAGAGTGAAAAAATAATAGAGGTAAGGTGATATAAAATTGCTATTAATTATTTTAACTTGTTGTTTTTAATGGGTATATTAAATTTTATTGATGTGATTATTTAGTTATGTCAGTTCCACATTTACACTTTTTCTGGTGACATTATAAATATCATTTGCTATGCGAAAAAAATGAAATTGTGATGGTGGTTTGAAAACGGATTTCTGCTAATAGCAATATTTTATTGTTTTGAAAATGTCCGTGTAATACGCGTAATCCCGATTGTCTCTAATGTTTTAATAAAGTGCGTAGCAAGAATTTGCTATTGCACCACGATTTTAAAGGGCAAGCTATCCGCAGAATGCCAACAATTTGCTGATACGGCCTTTTATAGTAAGCCTCGAAGTATTCTACTTGCCAGTAAGGAGTCCGCTGGTAAAGACACGAACTCTGCTTAGAAGGTGTCACAATGAACGATTCACTAAAAGCGCAATGCATTGCTGAGTTTTTGGGTACCGGGCTGTTTTTGTTTTTTGGTATTGGCTGCCTGAGCGCTCTGAAAGTCGCAGGTGCCAGCCTGGGATTGTGGGAGATCTGCATCATTTGGGGTCTGGGGATCTCGCTTGCAGTCTACCTGACGGCCGGGATTTCTGGCGCGCATCTCAACCCTGCTATCACCATCGCACTGTGGCTGTTTGCCTGTTTTCCGGGGCGCAAAGTTTTACCTTACACTGTGGCGCAGGTCGCGGGGGCCTTTGGTGGCGCTTTGCTGGCTTATTTGCTCTACGGCAGTCTGTTTACCGAGTATGAGTCGGCCCACCAGATGGTGCGCGGCAGTCTGGAAAGCCTGCACCTTGCCAGTATTTTTAGTACTTATCCTGCGGCGGCGCTCAGCGTCTGGCAGGCAGCGTTGGTCGAAGTGGTGATTACCTCCATTCTTATGGGGATGATCATGGCGCTGACTGACGACGGTAACGGTGTGCCTAAAGGTCCGTTGGCACCACTGCTGATTGGTATTCTGGTTGCTGTTATCGGCGCATCCACCGGTCCGCTCACCGGATTTGCGATGAATCCGGCGCGTGATTTTGGCCCTAAATTGTTTGCCTGGATGGCCGGGTGGGGAGATGTTGCGATGACCGGTGGGCGTGATATCCCTTATTTCATTGTACCGATTGTGGCCCCTATCATCGGCGCGTGCGCGGGTGCAGCAATTTATCGTTATTTGATTGGCAAAAATTTACCGTGTAATACGTGTAAGCTGGACGAAAATGAGAGCTAGCTTCACAGAAGAAGTTTATTTTTGAAAAGTAAAAACTGTTTTCGTGATCCGGTATCCTGAACTGCCCAAAAAGTCTCCCAAGAATGGGAGACTTTTGTTATGTTCAATTACGACTTTCATCAATGCTCAGGATGGCAGGGTGAAAATGAATGTGAATAATATGTTTTATTTATAACAATAAATTAACTGAGAGGTTTTATCATGATTTCTGCGAGTGCCCTGAACTCAGAACTCATTAATAAAATCGCACAGGATTTTGCGCAGGCCACCAGTCTGGCCGTTGTGGTTGTCAATATTCACGGTGATGAAATTTCTGAGCTTTTTAATTTCACCCCTTTTTGCCAGTTGATGCGTCAGCATCCTCAGCACAGTACCCGTTGTCGTATGAGCGATCGCTGTGGAGGGCTGGAAGCCTCTAAATCCGATCAACCCTGCATCTATCGCTGTCACGCCGGACTTACCGATTTCTCAATTCCGCTGGTCATTGCGGGGCACCTGGTAGGGTTTGTGCTTTGTGGCCAGGTACGCTTAAGTAACGATGTCGGTTTGGTTGATATTCTGAATGTAGATGACCGCTGGCAAGCCGATCCCGAACTGGTCAACGAGTTTCGTAATGTACCGGAAATGGACTATTCGCGAGTCATCGCCTCAGCGGATCTGCTGAAGCTCATCGTAGAAAATTGCCTTAAGAAACAACTTAATTTTGTGGTTATCAAAGATAACCCGCTGCAGTCAGAGCCGGTACGCGCTAACCGCAGCACCAATCCTCATGACAGCAAAATGAAAAAAGCACTGCGCTATATTGATGCGCATTTATCAGACGAATTGCGTCTGGAGGATGTCGCCTCTCATGTTTACCTTAGCCCTTACTATTTCAGCAAATTGTTCAAAAAATATCATGGCATCGGTTTTAACGCATGGGTAAACCAGCAGCGAATGGCCAGTGCAAAAGAGCTGCTTTGCCACAGTGACTGGAGCATAGCCAGCATTGCGCGTAATTTAGGATTTTCGCAAACCAGTTATTTTTGCAAAGTTTTTCGTCAAACGTATCAGGTCACGCCGCAGGCATTTCGCCAACAAATAAATGTCATTTCACGTGGCGAATCCGCTTAAATGGCAATATTTTGCTATTGCCGATTTTTGATATAGGGCGCTATGCCAGTCATTATAAAATGAAAAGTAGCGACAGCAGTCAATAAATTGTCATAGCGCAACAAAATATTAGTATTAGAGGGATAAACTGCACCAGTTTTTATTTTTGTGATGAGATACAGTGTCTCTGTGAATGACTTTCTTTATTCTTTGTTGGCACTTTCATTCAGAATGCGAGCATATGAATAAGTGGGTTTATGCCAGGTAATTGGTTGAATGAACCCGGCAAGATATTAAATTGAATTATTGTCATGAGGTCGTGAATTTACCTCATAACAGAGAGCTTAATTAATCAGGCTCTTGAACTGACAGGTTTGCCACATTTGTGGTAGGGAAGGGGGTGAGAATCCCCCGCAGCCCCCGCTGCTGTGATGCTGACGACCCCGTATTGACCACTGATCGCAAGATTGGGAAGGACGGGTGAGGATGACGCTAAGCCAGAAGACCTGCCTGTCAGTGACTACCAACAACTTCGGTGGGAAGTGGGTGGTTCAGATGCATACAGTCGAGAGACTGGGTATCTTTACACCCCTACCACCCTGAACAGGATCAGGGTATGGCGGCCAATTTTCACGCTTTTGTTCTTGCAGGTACCGGAAGCGGCTGTGGTAAAACCACGGTGACGCTGGGCTTGTTGAGCTTGTTGAAAAAACGCGGTTTACGCGTCCAGCCTTGCAAAGTAGGCCCCGATTACCTTGATACCGGCTGGCATACCGCGGTATGCGGCACTGCTTCCCGCAATCTTGATAGCTTCATGCTTCCCGTCCCCACCCTGAATGCTTTATTTCGCGAGCACATGCAACATGCGGATATCGCCGTTATTGAAGGCGTTATGGGGTTGTATGACGGATACGGCACCGACCCAAACTACTGCAGCACCGCCGCGATGGCCAAACAGTTAGGCTGTCCGGTTATCCTACTGGTTGATGGCAAAGCCGTTTCCACCTCGATCGCCGCGACGGTAATGGGGTTTCAGCATTTTGATCCAACCCTGAATATTGCCGGCGTTATTGTTAACCGGGTTAACAGCGAAACGCATTACCAGCTCCTGAAAGTGGCGATTGAGCGTTACTGCGCTGTACCCGTCTTAGGCTACGTTCCCCGTATGGAAGGCGTTGCGCTTCCTGAGCGTCATCTGGGGTTAGTTACCGCGCGTGAGTCGGTTATCAACCAGAAGCCGTGGCAGGCGTTTGCCGCGACGCTGGAGCAAACCCTTGATATCGACGCGCTGCTGAGATTAAGCCAGTTAGACACGCTTCCTGCTGGTGAATGGCCAGCGCTGCCCGCCGCAGACGCCGGGGCAGGGCTAACGCTTGCCATCGCCGATGACGAAGCGTTCAACTTCTACTACCCGGACAACATTACGCTACTGGAGCGCACGGGGCTTAAGATTGTCCGTTTTAGCCCGTTGCACGACACCTGTTTACCCGACTGTCAGATGATCTGGCTGGGGGGTGGCTATCCTGAGTTACATGCTGCGGCGTTGGCCCGTAATATTGCAATGCTTAACCAACTGCGGGCGGCGCACCAGCAGGGTGTCGCGATTTATGCCGAGTGCGGGGGGCTGATGTACCTCGGCAGTTCGCTGGAAGACAGCCAGGGTGATACCTGGCTGATGGCGGATATCATTCCCGGTCACAGCAAAATGGGAAAACGTCTGACCCGATTTGGCTACTGCGAAGCGCAGGCCACGCAGCAAACGTTGTTAGCTGCAGAAGGCGAAGTGCTGCGCGGACATGAATTCCACTACTCCGATTTTACCCCTGAAACCCCCGCGGTGATGAACTGTCGCAAAGTGCGCGATGGCAAAACGCTGCAAGCCTGGTCCGGCGGCTGGCAGGTGGGAAATACCTTTGCCAGCTATCTACACGTTCATTTTGCTCAACGTCCGCAGATGCTTAACCACTGGCTGGCAGCCGCGAGGAGCGCACTATGACCATCCTCGCGTGGTGTGTTGCCTGGCTGCTTGATTTTATCATCGGCGATCCGCAGAACTGGCCGCATCCGGTGCGCTGGATTGGCAATCTGATTTCTGCGGTGCAACGGGTTGTTCGGCGTTACTGCCATAGCGACCGTGCGCTACGCATCGGTGGCGCGGTGATGTGGATTGTGGTGGTTGGGCTGACCTGGGCTGTGTCCTGGGGAGTACTGGCGCTGGCGCACTCTATTCATCCCTGGCTTGGTTGGGTGGTTGAGGTCTGGATGATCTTTACCGTGCTGGCCGGGCGCTGCCTGGCAAACGCCGCGCAGGATGTCGAGCGTCCGCTACGTGCCGGTAACCTTGCTGCAAGTCGGGAAAAGCTGTCATGGATTGTGGGACGCGATACCTCGCAATTACAGCCACAACAGATCAACCGCGGCGTAGTGGAAACCGTGGCTGAGAACACCGTTGATGGCATCATCGCGCCGCTGTTCTTCTTGCTCCTCGGCGGTGCGCCTCTGGCGATGGCCTACAAAGCGGTAAACACCCTTGACTCCATGGTGGGCTACAAACATGAAAAATACCGTGCTATCGGTATGGTCAGCGCTCGTCTGGACGATGTCGCAAATTATATTCCCGCGAGACTAAGTTGGCTGCTGTTGGGCGCAGCGGCATTTTTATGTCGCCAGGACGGCACGCGTGCTTTGCAGATTGGCTGGCGCGATCGCTACAACCACAGCAGCCCAAACTGCGCGTGGTCAGAAGCGTCCGTTGCCGGGGCATTAGGAATTCGTCTGGGTGGTCCTAATGACTACTTTGGCGAGCGCGTTGAGAAACCGTGGATCGGTGATGCACAACGCGACATTTCGGTAGACGACATTTCCCATACGATTCGATTGATGTGGGTGGCATCGATGCTGGCACTGGCGCTGTTTATTGCGCTGCGGTGGCTGCTGGTCGGTGTAGCCTGAGGACAACACAATGCAATATATCCAGCAACCCCAGGCGATTGAGGCCAAAAGTTTCGACATTATTGGCGAGATCATCCGTGAAACCCGCCCGGACTATCAGTTTGCCAGCCCGTTACATGAAGCCATTATCAAGCGGGTTATTCACACGACAGCGGATTTCGACTGGCTGGACATTCTGTGGTTTTCCAGTGATGTGCTGGAGCAGTTCTGTGCGGCGCTTAGCCGTTCGAGCGTGATTTATACCGATACCACTATGGCCCTTTCCGGGATTAATAAAACGCTGCTGGCAAAATTCGGTGGCGAATGCCGCTGCTACATCAGCGACCCGCGGGTCGTGCGGACGGCAAAAGAGCAGGGCATTACCCGGTCAATGGCGGCCGTTGACATTGCGGTGAAGGAAGAGGGTGAAAAGCTGTTTGTGTTTGGCAACGCGCCGACAGCGCTGTTCCGCCTGCTTGAGCATGATGTGGCCGTCAGTGGCGTAGTTGGCGTACCGGTTGGGTTCGTCGGTGCAGAAGAGTCGAAAGATGCACTGACCCAAAGCAATCTACCCGCCATTGCTGCGTTAGGTCGTAAAGGGGGAAGTAACGTCGCCGCCGCGATCGTCAACGCCATGCTTTATCACATGCAGGGGGCGCGATGAGCGAGTCCTTCGATACGCCTGTGTGGCACAACGGTAAAGCGCTGCGTAAAGGATATACCACGGGATCGTGCGCGACGGCGGCGGCAAAAGTGGCGGCGCTGATGGTATTGCGCCAGCACCTGATCCATCAGGTTTCTATCGTGACGCCATCAGGTGTGACGCTGTGTCTGAACGTAGAGTCACCGCATATCGAAGGACAGCAGGCGATAGCCGCCATCCGCAAAGACGGTGGCGATGATGTGGATGCCACTCACGGCATGCTGATTTTTGCCCGCGTGACGTTAAACGATAGCAAAGAGATAACCCTTCAGGGCGGGGAAGGCGTTGGCACGGTAACCCGCAAAGGGATCGGCCTGCCGGTGGGCAGTTCGGCGATTAATCGCACACCTCGCCAGACCATTGAGTCTGCGGTTCGTGAGGCGATTGGTCCGAATCGTGGGGCGCAAATTGAAATTTTCGCGCCGGAAGGCGAAGAGCGGGCACAAAAAACCTACAACTCCCGCCTTGGCATTCTGGGCGGCATTTCGATCATTGGTACGACTGGGATCGTCACGCCGATGTCAGAAGAAAGCTGGAAACGTTCACTGTCGCTGGAGCTGGAAATTAAGCGAGCGGCGGGGCTGGAGCGTGTCGTACTGGTGCCAGGAAACCACGGCGAACGTTTTGTGCGTGAGCAGATGGGGATCGACACCCAGGTTGTGGTCACCATGAGCAATTTTGTCGGCTACATGATTGAAGAAGCCGTACGTCTGGGGTTCCGACAAATTGTGCTGGTGGGACACCCTGGTAAGCTTGTCAAAATTGCGGCGGGGATCTTTCATACCCACAGCCATATTGCCGATGCTCGCATGGAAACGCTGGTGGCCCACCTCGCGTTACTGGGGGCGCCGCTGGAACTGCTCACGCTGGTCAGCGACTGCGATACCACCGAGGCGGCGATGGAACACATAGAAGCATACGGTTTTCAGCACATTTACAACCATCTGGCTAAGCGCATCTGTATGCGCGTCCTGCAAACGTTGCGCTTTACCAAAAATCCCCCGACCTGTGACGCCATCATGTTCTCTTTTGATAATCAGGTGCTTGGGAGTAATCGCCCGGTCGCAGAGATTGCTGAGGAGATGCAATGTTAACCGTTGTAGGGATGGGACCAGCCGGTTTGCATTTGATGACGCCTGCGGCGCGTGAAGCGGTCGCAACGGCTGATGTTCTGGTCGGTGGAAAGCGACATTTGCAGCAATTCCCGGATTTTACCGGTGAACAGTTTGTTCTCGGCGCCAATATTCTCGAACTCTTGAACTGGATTTGCGCGCACCAGGAGCAACGCGTTGTGGTGCTGGCATCTGGCGATCCGCTGTTTTACGGCATCGGGACGCGCATGGTGGCGCATTTCGGTATTGAAAATGTGCGCATTATTCCCGGTATTAGCGCGGTGCAGTACCTGTGTGCGCAGTCCGGTATTGATATGAACGATATGTGGCTGACCAGTAGCCATGGTCGCAGCGTCTGTTTCGATGAACTGGCGCGACATAACAAGGTGGCTATGGTGACAGATGCGCAGTGCGGCCCGCGTGAAATTGCGCAGCAGCTCATTGCACGAGGCAAGGGACATCGCTGGATGGTGATTGGCGAAAACCTGGCAATGGAAAACGAACGGATCCATTTCCTGCCTGTGAGCGAAGTTAACGCCGACTATGACATGAATGCAGTGGTGATCCTTGATGAAAGATGAGCTGTTTTTACGTGGAGAGAAAGTGCCGATGACCAAAGAAGCGGTACGTGCACTTGCCCTCTCAAAACTTGAATTACACCGCGCCAGTCACCTGATTGATATTGGCGCAGGAACCGGCAGCGTGTCGATAGAAGCCGCGCTGCAATACCCTGGATTGCGCGTGACGGCAATCGAGCGTAACCCGGCGGCGCTCAGGTTATTGGATGAAAACCGCCAGCATTTTGCCTGTGCAAACATCGACATTTTTCCCGGTGTTGCGCCGATGACCATCGCTGAAAAAGCCGATGCCATTTTCATGGGCGGCAGCGGTGGCCATTTGACTGAACTGATTGACTGGTCAATGCGTCAATTGCATCCCGCAGGGCGGCTGGTGATGACATTCATCCTCCAGGAAAACCTCAACACCGCGCTGGCACATCTGGACCATCTTGGCGTACCGGGAGTGGATTGCCTGCAGCTACAGGTTTCCTCGCTTACCACGCTTGGCAGTGGTCACTATTTCAAACCGAATAACCCCGTATTTGTTATCGCCTGTCAGAAGGAAGGAAACCATGTCTGAGATTTTTGATCCCCGTAGCGTGTGGTTTGTTGGCGCAGGTCCTGGCGATCGCGAGCTGATTACCCTCAAAGGTTACCGGCTGCTACAGCAGGCGCAGGTTGTTATCTACGCCGGATCGCTGATTAACACCGAACTGCTGGAATATTGTCCTGCTGGCGCTGAATGCCACGACAGCGCTGAACTGCATCTTGAGCAGATCCTTGATCTGATGGAAGCCGGAGTGAAAGCGGGTAAGACCGTGGTGCGTCTGCAAACCGGCGATGTTTCGCTATACGGTTCCGTGCGCGAGCAGGGCGAGGAACTGACCAAACGCGGGATTGACTGGCAGGTGGTGCCCGGCGTCAGCGCATTCCTTGGTGCGGCGGCGGAGTTGGGCGTTGAGTATACCGTACCTGAGGTCTCACAGAGCCTGATCATTACCCGCCTGGAAGGACGCACGCCGGTGCCGGAGCGCGAACAGCTGGAGTCATTTGCCAGTCACCAGACATCTATGGCGATTTATCTGTCCGTTCAGCGTATTCATCGTGTGGCCGAGCGTTTGATTGAAGGCGGTTATCCGGCGACCACGCCCGTGGCGGTGATCTACAAGGCAACCTGGCCGGAAAGCCAGACTGTGCGCGGTACCCTGGCGGATATTGGCGACAAGGTTCGTGATGCGGGCATCCGTAAAACGGCTCTTATTCTGGTCGGTAATTTCCTGGGCTCGGAGTATCACTACTCCAAACTCTATGCGGCGGACTTTAGCCATGAATACCGTAAAGCCTGAGTCAATTGCGCTTTTTTGCCTGACCCCGGGAGGCGTTACGCTGGCAAAACGTCTGGCGGCTATGCTGCCGGTTACCTGTTTTACCAGTGAAAAGCTGCTGGAGGAGGGATTCATTCCTTTCGAAAACGGCTTTGCGAATACCGCCCGCGAAGCGTTTGCGAATTACTCGGCGCTGATTTTTATCGGTGCGACCGGCATTGCGGTGCGCGTGCTGGCCCCGCTGGTTAACGACAAATTTTGCGATCCGGCGGTGGTGGTCATTGATGAACGCGCCCAGCATGTCATCAGCCTGCTCTCCGGTCACGCGGGCGGTGCCAATGCGCTGGCGCGGTATCTGGCGGGCATGTTGGGCGCCGATCCGGTGATCACCACTGCGACGGATGTCAACGATATGGCGGCACTGGATACGCTGGCATTTCAACTGAATGCCCGGATGAGTGATTTCCGTTCGGCGGTGAAGATCGTTAATCAGATGCTGGTCAGTAATAAGCGGGTGGGGCTGTGGTGGGATGATGAACTGACGCAGGATGTCAGTCATTGCGACCGGCGCGGATTTATCACGGTAACCGATCTCAATCAGCTTCCTGAACTGGATGCGCTGGTGTGTATCACCTTACGCACCAACTTACCCGATCTGCCTGTTCCGCACTGGAAGCTGGTGCCGCAGCGTGTTGTGGCCGGAATTGGTTGTCGTCGTGACACGCCGTTCCCGTTGCTGGCCGCGCTGCTTGCCAGGCAACTCGAAGCCCAGCAGCTCGATCCGCTGGCGCTTAAAGCGATTGGCAGTATCACGCTGAAAAAAGATGAACAGGGACTTATCCAACTGGCTTCGTGCTGTCGCGTTCCTTTCGAAACCTTTACTGCTGACGCGCTGCGTGAGCATGAACACCGTTTTCCGGCCTCATCGTTTGTTCGCAAAACGGTGGGTACAGGAAGCGTTTCCGGTCCTGCAGCCTGGCTGCTGAGCCACGGAAAACTGTTAGGCGAGACCCTGCGAGAACAGGGCGTCACTATCACTTTGGGAGTTTCACACTGATGTTAAGCGTAATTGGAATTGGCCCTGGCTCGCAGGCAATGATGACCATGGAAGCCGTTGAAGCATTGCAGGCAGCGGAAATCATCGTTGGCTATAAAACCTACACCCACCTGGTAAAAGCGTTCACTGGCGACAAGCAGGTGATCAAAACCGGGATGTGCAAAGAGATTGAACGCTGCCAGGCGGCGATCGAACTGGCGCAGGCGGGCCACAACGTGGCGCTGATCAGCAGCGGTGATGCAGGGATTTACGGTATGGCCGGGCTGGTGCTTGAGCTTGTCAGCAAGCAAAAGCTGGACGTTGAGGTCAGGCTGATCCCAGGAATGACGGCAAGCATTGCCGCCGCCTCTTTGCTGGGCGCGCCGTTGATGCACGACTTCTGCCACATCAGCTTAAGCGATCTGTTAACACCGTGGCCAGTTATCGAAAAACGCATAGTGGCTGCCGGCGAAGCAGACTTTGTAATCTGTTTCTACAACCCGCGCAGTCGGGGTCGCGAAGGTCATCTGGCGCGCGCATTTGAGCTGCTTTCTGCCAGCAAGAGCGCGCAAACGCCGGTGGGTATTGTGAAGTCAGCCGGACGTAAAAAACAGGAAAAATGGTTGACCACCCTGGGTGAAATGGACTTTGAACCGGTTGATATGACCAGCCTTGTGATCGTTGGCAACAAAACAACCTATGTTCAGGACGGCCTGATGATCACGCCACGAGGTTATGTGCTGTGAATTACGGTGATGTGTTGGTCATGGGCGGTACCAGCGATGCGCGCATGCTGTGCCAGCAACTGGACGCAGCCAATGTGGCCTACACCCTGTCAGTTGCGACCCCAACGGGGAAGCAACTGGCGGGAGATATCAAAGGTCAGGTGCGCTGCGGGCGTCTGGAGCGCGAACAAATGATTGCCTGGCTACAGGAAAATCAGACGCGCTGGGTGATAGACGCCTCGCATCCGTATGCCGAGGTGGTGAGCCGCAACATCATGAACGCCTGCGAAGCGGCGGGGGTACTGCTGAGCCGCTATCAACGTCCTGAGCAGTTGAGCGGTTTAACCCACCCGCAACTTTATACCGTACAGAGTATTCAGCAAGCCTGCGAGGTTGCGCGCCGTTTCGGTGACCGCGTGCTGCTGACGACCGGCAGTAAAGATCTGGCTATCTGGCGCGAAGGGTTGCCTGAAAAAACGCTACTGGCGCGCGTCCTGCCTGTACCCGAGGTTATTCAGCAATGCGCGGACCTGGGATTTGGCGTCGGTGAGATTTTTGCATTGTGCGGGCCGTTTAGCGCCGAGTTCAACGCTGCGTTTTATCGCCAGTGTCAGGCTGATGTGGTGATCACTAAGGCATCCGGTGCGGAAGGTGGTTATCAGGAAAAAGTTCAACCCTGTCTGGATGCTGGTATCCCCTGCATCGTGATTACACGTCCGGCACCGTTGGTGACGGGAGAAGAGTTACTGGAAAGTCAGGCCGCCTTTGGGGCGCGTTTAACGCGCTGGCTGGCCGCTGCTTAAGGAGTTAGAGATGAAAAAGGCGCTTCTGGTGGTCAGCTTTGGCACCAGCTATCACGACACCTGTGAGAAAAATATTGTGGCTTGCGAGAGCGATCTCGCAGCCAGTTGCCCTGACCGCGACCTGTTTCGGGCGTTTACCTCCGGGATGATTATCCGCAAGCTCAAGCAGCGCGACGGCATTGAGATCGACACGCCGCTGCAGGCACTGCAAAAGCTGGCGGATCAGGGGTATCAGGACGTGGCTATTCAGTCGTTGCACATTATCAACGGTGATGAATACGAAAAAATAGTCCGCGAAGTGCAAAGCATGCGCCCGCTTTTTTCTCGCCTGACGCTGGGTGTTCCGCTGCTGAGCAGCCATGACGATTACGCCCAGCTGATGCTGGCGCTGCAACAGCAAATGCCGGTGCTTGGCGAAAATGAAAAAGTGGTGTTTATGGGACACGGTGCCAGCCATCATGCCTTTGCCGCCTATGCCTGCCTCGACCATATGATGACGGCACAGCGCTACCCGGCGCGGGTTGGAGCGGTGGAAAGTTACCCGGAAGTCGATGTGCTGATTGAAAGTTTGTCTCAGGAAGGGGTGACGGCGGTGCATCTGATGCCGCTGATGTTAGTTGCTGGCGATCATGCCATCAATGATATGGCCTCTGACGAAGAGGATTCGTGGAAAACATTGTTCAATGCGGCCGGGATACCGGCTACGCCGTGGCTCAGTGGTCTGGGTGAGAATCCGGCGGTTCGCGCTATGTTCGTGGCGCATTTACAACAGGCGCTTAATGTGGCGCTGGAGGAAGCAGCATGAGCGGAAAACTGTATGCATTAAGCACCGGGCCAGGCGCTTCCGATCTTATCACCGTGCGGGCCGCACGCACGCTGGGTACGCTGGATATTCTCTATGCGCCCGCTGGGCGTAAAGGTGGCGACAGTCTGGCGCTGTCGATCGTACGTGAATATATCGGCGAGCAGACCGAAGTTTGCTGCTGCCATTTTCCTATGAGTGCTGACAGCGCCGAAAAAGAGGCAGTATGGGATGACGTTGCGGCCGCGCTGGTTCAGGAAGTCGAAGCGGGTAAGCAGGTGGGCTTTATTACACTTGGCGACGCCATGCTGTTCAGCACCTGGGTTTTTTTACTCCAGCGTATTGGCTGTCCTGACTGGTTAGAAATCGTCCCGGGCGTGACCTCTTTCGCTGCGATTGCCGCGCGGTCAAAAACGCCGCTCGCCATGGAGCAACAGTCACTGGCCGTGGTCTCCTGTACCGCGCCGGAAGCGGAAATCCAGCAGGCGTTAAAGCAGCATGACAGTCTGGTGCTGATGAAGGTATACGGTCGTTTTGCGCGCATCAAAGCGTTGCTGCAACAAGAGGGTTTGTTGGGCTGTGCATTGATGATGTCTGAAGCCACGCTGCCGGGTGAACAGTGCTGGCGTCATCTCGATGAGGTGAGCGACGATCAGCCGCTGCCTTATTTCTCGACCATTCTGGTCAATAAACAGTGGGAGTATGCACAATGAAGCTTGAACAACAGCTAAAACAGCTGTCTTTCAGCGGGTTGGCTGCGGCGCTATTACTGATGGTTGTTCCTGAACAAGCGTTCGCCATGCACATAATGGAAGGTTTCTTGCCACCGATTTGGGCGCTGGCCTGGTGGCTGCTGTTTTTACCGTGCCTGTGGTACGGGCTGGTGCGGCTGCGCCAAATCGTGCAGGAAGATAGTCACCAAAAAGTGTTACTGGCTCTGTGCGGCGCGTTTATTTTTGTGCTGTCGGCGCTGAAAATTCCTTCTGTTACCGGAAGTTGCTCGCACCCTACCGGGGTAGGCCTGGCGGTTATCCTGTTTGGACCGGGCGTGGTGGCAATCCTCGGGGCAATCGTCCTGCTGTTCCAGGCGCTGTTATTGGCGCACGGTGGTTTGACAACGCTTGGCGCTAACGGCATGTCGATGGCGGTGATTGGCCCGGTGGTGGGTTACATGGTGTGGAAAATGGCCTGCCGTGCGGGGTTGCGTCGTGATGTTTGCGTCTTCCTGTGCGCGATGCTGGCGGATCTCGTCACCTATTTCGTGACCTCGGTGCAACTGGGCGTGGCGTTCCCGGACCCATCCGCCGGTGCTACGGGTTCAATCATCAAGTTCATGGGGATTTTCTGCCTGACGCAGATCCCAATTGCGATAGCGGAAGGTCTGCTCACCGTAATGATTTATGACCAGTTAACCAAACGGCAGTTGATTACCGCTCAAGGACATTAACGATGAAAAAGACGCTGATTTTGTTAGGGATGGTAGTGGCGCTGGTGATCCTGCCGTTCTTTATCAACCATGGTGGAGAATACGGCGGCTCAGACGGTGAGGCGGAGAGTCAGATTCAGGCAATTGCCCCACATTATGAGCCGTGGTTCCAGCCCTTGTATGAACCGGCAAGCGGTGAGATTGAAAGCCTGCTGTTTACGCTCCAGGGATCGCTGGGCGCAGCCGTGATTTTCTACATTCTGGGTTACACCAAGGGCAGGCAACGTCGTGATGACCGGGCTTGACAGGCTTAGCTATCAAAGCCGCTGGTTTCATGTCTCACCCGTGCGGAAATTTCTGCTCTGGCTGATGATGATGATTCTGGCGTTTACTCTGCCCCCGTTGGGGCAGAGTATTGAGCTGTTACTGATTGCCGCGCTGAGCTGCTGGCTGCTGCGCATTTCCTTCTGGCGCTGGTGTCGCTGGATGGCATTACCGTTTGGTTTTCTGACGGTCGGCGTCGTGACCATTCTGTTTAGTTTTAGCCGCGATCCGCAGACGCTGCTGGCCAGCATCCCCGTTGGAAGCTATTGGTTAGGCGTTAGCGCGCCAGGGCTTGTCACCGCCAATGAAACCTTCTGGCGCAGCCTGGCTGCGCTGGCGGCGACGTTCTGGCTGGTACTGAATCTGCCGTTTCCGCAATTGATTATCTTACTCAAACGCGCGCACGTTCCTCGCCTGCTCACTGAGCAGATCCTGCTAACCTGGCGCTTTATTTTTATCCTGTTAGACGAGGCGCTGGCTATTCATCGCGCACAAACGCTACGTTTTGGTTATCGTAGCTTGCCGTTGGGCTATCGCTCGCTGGCGATGCTGGTGGGATTGCTGTTTACCCGCGTGTTGATCCGCTACCAGCAAATGACCACCACACTGGATATCAAACTGTATCAGGGTGATTTTCACCTGTAAGGAAAAGTATGCTTGCCACTTCAGCGCTTTGGTTTCGCTATCAGGATGACCCGATCCTCAAAGGGCTAACGCTGGACTTTTCAACGCATGCCGTCACCGGGCTGGTAGGTGCTAATGGCTGCGGGAAATCCACGCTGTTTATGAACCTGAGTGGTTTACTGCGCCCGCAGGAAGGCGCGGTGATGTGGCAAGGCAAACCGCTGGATTACAGCAAGCGCGGCCTGCTGGCGCTGCGTCAGCAGGTGGCAACCGTATTTCAGGATCCCGACCAGCAAATTTTTTATACCGATATCGACAGCGATATTGCCTTCAGCCTGCGCAACCTTGGGGTGGATGAAGCTGAAATCTCCCGCCGGGTGGATGATGCGCTCACGCTGGTTGATGCACAGCATTTTCGCCATCAGCCTATTCAGTGTTTAAGTCACGGGCAGAAAAAACGTGTGGCAATTGCCGGGGCGTTGGTGTTGCAGGCGCAGTATTTGCTACTGGATGAACCTACTGCGGGCCTTGACCCATCAGGTCGCACGCAGATGATTGAGATAATCAAACGCATCGTAGCGCAAGGAAACCACGTGGTTATCTCCAGCCATGATATCGATCTTATCTATGAAGTCAGCGATGCAGTGTACGTTTTACGCCGGGGGGAAGTGCTAACACACGGCTCGCCGGGTGATGTGTTTGCCCGAACGGATCTTATTGAACAAGCGGGATTAACTCAGCCCTGGCTGGTGAAGCTGCATACCGAGCTGGGTTTCCCGCTGTGTAAAACAGAGGCTGAATTTTTTAGCTGTATGCGAGAGAACGCACTGAAGGAGGCGTCATGACGCAGGCAATAATGTTGCAGGGAACGGCATCTGATGTAGGTAAAAGCGTGTTGGTCGCCGGTCTGTGTCGAATTTTTTATCAGGATGGACTGCGTACCGCACCGTTCAAATCGCAGAACATGGCGCTGAACTCTGGCATTACGCCAGAGGGCAAAGAGATGGGCCGCGCGCAAATTTTTCAGGCTGAGGCCGCCGGTATTACGCCAGATGTGCGTATGAATCCGGTGCTGCTTAAGCCGACCAGCGATCGTAAAGCGCAGGTTGTGCTGATGGGCAAAGTGGCAACCGATATGGATGCGGTGAGCTACCACGAGTACAAACCGAAACTACGGGATCAAATCCTGTCTGTTTATAACAGTCTGGCGCAGGAGTTCGATGTGCTGGTACTGGAAGGGGCGGGAAGCCCGGCTGAGATTAACCTGCGCGATCGCGATATCGTCAATATGGGTATGGCTGAAATGGCGCAGTGCCCTGTCGTTCTGGTGGCGGATATCGACCGCGGCGGGGTGTTTGCCTCCATTTACGGCACGCTGGCGCTACTGCACGACCATGAACGCGCCAGGGTAAAAGGGGTGATCATCAATAAGTTTCGCGGTGATGTGGCGTTGCTGTATTCCGGGATTGAGCAAATTGAAGCGCTGACCGGCGTTCCGGTCCTGGGCGTCATGCCATGGCTGGACGTTGATCTGGAAGATGAAGATGGCGTTGCGCTGCAAAAGGGCAAATATTTGCGCACAGACAAACGCGACATCGATATCGCCGTTGTTCAGATACCACACATTTCTAACTTTACTGATTTCAATGCGCTTGCCGCACAGCCGGATGTGCGCGTGCGCTATGTTCGCCAGCCTGAAGAGTTGGCGGGGGCCGATCTGGTGATTCTGCCCGGCAGCAAAAACACCCTGGGCGATCTGGTGTGGCTGCGTGAAAGCGGGATGGCGCATGGCGTGGTGCAATTACATCGTAATAACGTACCCGTAGTGGGGATTTGCGGTGGCTATCAAATGCTCGGCGAAACCATCATTGATGAAGTTGAGTCAGGACTCGGTACGTTGCCGGGTCTGGGCTTGCTCAATACCGTAACGCATTTTGCCCAGCATAAAACCACGACCCTGGTTGAGGGACAAATGTCCTCCTCGCTGCCGGACTGGCTGGCGGGTACCGCGGGATTATCCGTTCGCGGTTATGAAATCCATATGGGCGAAACGGCATTAACCGAGGAATGCCGGTCGGTGATGACGCTGCGTAAAGACGGTGGCAACGTGGCTGATGGCGCGGTCACTGCCGATGGCCTGGCGTTTGGCACCTATCTTCACGGTCTGTTCGACAGCGATGAATTTACCCGTGCGCTGGTTAATGGCCTGCGAGAACGTAAAGGGTTAGCGCCGCTGGATTCCACCTTCCATTACGCGCAATATAAATCGCAGCAGTTTGATCTGCTGGCGGATGCGATGCGGCAACACATCGATATTGAGAGAATTTATACCATCATGCAGCAACACCGGGAGCCAGTATGATGATTCTGGTGACTGGCGGCGCGCGAAGCGGCAAGAGTCGGCATGCGGAAGCGCTGATCGCAGATTCTCCAAACGTTTTGTATATCGCGACTTCGCAGATTTTTGATGAGGAGATGGCTGCGCGAATTCAGCATCATCGTGACGGACGTCCTGCACACTGGCGTACAGCCGAACGCTGGCAACATCTCGATGAACTGATTACGGCAGCAAACGATCCACAAGAAGCCATTCTGCTGGAGTGCATCACCACGATGGTGACTAACCTGCTGTTTGCGCTGGGCGGTGACAGCGACCCGGATAGCTGGGATTACGCGGCGATGGAGCAATCTATTGAGGATGAAATTCGTTCGCTGATTGCGGCCTGTCAGCGCTGTCCGGCGAAGGTTGTGCTGGTCACTAACGAAGTCGGAATGGGGATTGTACCGGAGAACCGTCTGGCACGGCATTTTCGCGATATTGCAGGACGTGTGAACCAGCGACTGGCGGCGGCGGCTGATGAGGTCTGGCTGGTGGTATCAGGAATTGGAGTCAAAATTAAATGAGTAAGTTGTTCTGGGCAATGCTCTCTTTTATTAGTCGCTTGCCCGTTCCTGCTCGCTGGTCGCAAGGACTGGATTTCGAGCACTATTCACGTGGCATTGTGATGTTCCCGCTAATTGGCGTGGTGCTGGGAGGGCTGACGGGGCTGGTCTTTATGGCGCTGCAGCCCTGGTGTGGGGTGCCGTTGGCGGCCCTGTTTGCAGTTCTCACGCTGGCGTTATTGACCGGGGGATTTCATCTCGACGGTCTGGCGGATACCTGTGACGGTATTTTTTCGGCGCGTCGACGCGAGCGGATGCTGGAAATCATGCGTGACAGCCGCCTGGGGACTCACGGTGGACTGGCGTTAATTTTCGTGTTGCTGGCAAAAGTGCTGGTGGTGAGCGAACTGGCTTTGCGGGGCACGCCGATGCTGGCGGCGCTTGCTGCCGCTTGTGTCGCCGGGCGGGGGACCGCTGTTTTGCTGATGTATCGACATCGCTACGCCCGCGAAGAAGGGCTGGGCAACGTCTTTATCGGTAAAGTCACCGGGCGTCAAACCTGCGTCACGTTGGGATTCGCGGCGATCCTGGCTGCCGTGCTTCTTCCTGGCATGCGCGGCGTGGCGGCGCTGGTTGTTACGATAGTGGCGATTTTTATTCTTGGGCAGTTATTAAAACGCACGTTGGGTGGGCAGACCGGCGATACGCTGGGCGCGGCCATTGAACTTGGCGAGTTGATTTTCCTGCTGGCTCTGCTCTGAGTCAGCCAACATACTGGAACCCTTATGCAGACTTTAACCTCTTTACTCCACGCAATCCCTTCACCTGATAGTGCTGCGATGCTGCGTGCACAGCAGCATGTCGATGGCTTGCTTAAACCGCCAGGAAGTCTTGGTCGACTTGAGTCGCTCGCCGTGCAACTGGCCGGAATGCCGGGTCTGAAGGGCGTACCGCATGTGAATGGCAAAGCGATGCTGGTGATGTGCGCCGATCACGGTGTATGGGATGAAGGGGTTGCTGTTTCGCCTAAAATCGTCACGGCTATTCAGGCTGCTAATATGACGCGTGGGACGACAGGCGTTTGTGTGCTGGCCGCTCAGGCGGGGGCAAAGGTACATGTGATTGATGTCGGCATCGATGCTGAGCTTATCCCTGGCGTGGTGAATATGCGCGTGGCGCGCGGCTGCGGCAATATTGCACAAGGCCCGGCAATGAGTCGTTCGCAGGCCGAGGAGCTGCTGCTGGAGGTTATCCGCTATACCCATGAGCTGGCCAAAGACGGCGTAACGCTGTTTGGCGTCGGTGAACTTGGTATGGCAAATACGACGCCAGCGGCGGCAATCGTCAGCGTACTGACCGGCAGCGATGCCGAGGACGTGGTGGGTATCGGCGCTAACCTGCCGCTTTCAAGAGTCGGCAATAAAGTCGATGTTGTGCGGCGAGCAATTGCCGTCAATCAACCGGATCGTAATGACGGTATCGATGTGCTGGCTAAGGTAGGCGGGTTTGATCTGGTCGGCATGGCGGGGGTGATGTTGGGGGCGGCCTCCTGCGGCCTGCCGGTTGTGCTGGACGGTTTTCTCTCTTATTCCGCCGCGCTGGCGGCCTGCCAGATTGCGCCGCAGATTAAACCTTACCTGATCCCGTCACATTTCTCCGCCGAGAAGGGGGCTCGCACCGCGCTGGCGCATCTTGAACTGGAGCCGTATCTCAATATGGGGATGCGTTTGGGCGAAGGCAGCGGGGCCGCGCTGGCGATGCCGATTGTTGAAGCCGCCTGTGCAATGTACAACAACATGGGGCAGCTCGCCGCCAGCAATATTGTGCTTCCGGATGGTAAGGAAGCATAGTTTTTGGCCACGCTGAACCTCGCCCCATGGTGCAATACCGTTCAGTTAAGCATTATGGGGAACATGTGATTCTTGCTAAGGGTTCCGTTCACCTCGGCGGTAGCAATTCTCTGAAGCGCAGATACCCGTGAACGTGCAAGGGAGGCTCACCGCCGCCTCCCTTGCAACCCAGGCTTCCGGCGGGAAAATCGTCGCTGCGCGATTCATTCGTCTTATGCCGTCTGCCTGTCGGGTCGGGGCCGGGCCTGCGTCCCTGCAGGCCGTCCCCTCTGCCCGCATCCCTGCGGGCAGACCCGGTCAGCCGTCAACGCCTCATCGATTTTCAGCCGGACCGGGGTCATCGCTGCAACGCACTGACTTCCAGTTAACTCTGTTTTGCTGTTCAGATAAAAAACGCAGGTGGTCAGGTGTGGGCTGGTCCGGCTGAAAATTGCCGACGTGTTTCCGTAAGGCCGGGAGAACCCGCAGGGATGCGGGTTCAGGGCGCGTTTTGCAGGGATGCTACCTCGCGCCCGGCCCGGTAGCCTGGAGGAATAAACGGAGGGGACCGCGGAGCGGCAATTTTCCCGCCGGGAGCCGGGATTGTAAAGGGCGTGGCGGAGAACGCCCTTTACACGTTCACAGGAATCGGTGTTTCAGATAAACGATGCACATGAGGTGAACGGAACTCTTACCGTGAGATAGCATATTCATAACTTCTGCCAACACAGGTGATGCTTTCTGATACATAGGCGTTAACTGAATTGCATTAGCCTCAGGCGGCTTTTTTATGCGGATTTTAGTCGTAACCCACTAAAACAGATAATAAAAGCTATAATTAACGGATATCTGCTGCGGCGAAGGAAAGGAAAAAGATGCGTCGTGTAAAACTGCTTTGTTCACTCATTATGCTGCTCGTGAGTCAGAGCGCGCAGGCGGTGAGTTATCCGCTCCCGCCTGAAGGCAGTCGCCTGGTGGGGAGCCCTTTGACCATTACGGTACCTTCAGGAAACACTCAGCCGTTGGAAGCTTTTGCCGCGCAGTACGGACAGGGGTTGAGCAATATGCTGGAGGCCAATCCCGGCGTGGATGTTTTTCTGCCTAAGTCTGGCTCGACGCTGGTTGTGCCACAGCAACTGATATTACCGGATACTGTACGCGAGGGGATCGTAATCAACGTCGCAGAAATGCGCCTTTACTATTATCCCGCTGGCAGCAATACGGTTGAGGTTTTACCCATTGGCATTGGCCAGGCGGGCAGAGAAACGCCGCGTAACTGGGTGACGGCGGTAGAACGTAAGCAGGAAGCACCAAGCTGGACGCCTACGCCGAATACCCGGCGCGAATACGCAGCACGTGGGGAAAGCCTGCCGGCGTTTGTTCCTGCCGGGCCTGATAACCCGATGGGACTGTATGCGATTTATATCGGCAGGCTTTATGCCATTCATGGCACAAATGCGAATTTCGGTATTGGTCTGCGGGTAAGTCAGGGGTGCATCCGTTTACGTAATGACGACATTAAATATCTGTTTGATACCGTACCGGTAGGGACGCGTGTGCAACTGATAGACCGACCGGTGAAATACAGCGTAGAGCCGGACGGTAGTCGCTGGGTGGAAGTGCATGAACCACTGTCACGAAACCGGTCGGAATATGAGTCTGACAGAAAAGTTCCCTTGCCAGTCACCCCCGCGCTGCGCACTTTCATCAGCGGGAATGACGTGGATATGAGTCGCGGAAATCAGGCACTGGAAAGACGCTCCGGCATGCCGGTGAATATCAGTCTGATTCAGACCCATTACTAATTTTCAAGGCGACCCTGTGACCTTCAGCCTGGGTGGGTCGCTTTTTTAATTTGATATTGTCCCATTTTTACCACGCCAATATGGTCTGCCATTAGCTGCGCCTCGTGTTCGCTGTGTGTAACCAGCAGTGCCGTTTGCCCGGCGGCACGCAAAATATCCCGCACCTCGTTGCCAAGACGCTCGCGCGTGCGCTTATCAAGGCTGGAGAAAGGCTCATCGAGCAGCAGGATTTCCGGATGCGGCGCCAGCGCGCGCGCAAGAGCGATACGCTGCTGTTGACCGCCGGACAGTTCATGCGGATAACGGCCGGCATGACTGTGCAACTCAACCATTTTTAACAGCTCCGCCACCCGGACCTGCTGCTGCTCACGCGGCATACGTCGTAACCCAAAGGCCACGTTTTGTTGCGCGGTCAGGTGAGGGAATAACGCATATTCCTGAAAGACCATGCCGACATGCCGTTTTTCCGGCGGCAGATGAACACCGGAACCGGCAACGCGGCGCTGCGACACATAGATCTCTCCGCTTCGCAGCCGTTCAAATCCGGCAACTGCGCGTAACACGGTGGTTTTTCCGCAACCTGAAGCGCCCAGTAGACAGGCGATCTCTCCTTTACGTACCGACATTGAAAACCCGCTCAGCACCGATTGCTGACTGTTGCCGTAGGCAACATGCACATCCTGGAGTCGTAATGCAATTTCTGACATTGTTACTCTCTTAACCACGGCGAGTCATCTGGTGACGCACCAACAAAATAACCGGTAGCGTGCCAGCTAAAACAATCATTAGCGCGGCGATAGCACCTTCTTCATAGGTTCCACGGGCGGCTTCTGCATACAGCAACGTTGCCAGCGTTTCGAAGTTTACCGGGCGCAACAGCAACGTTGTTGGCAGTTCTTTCATGGCATCGGCAAAAACCAGCAGGGCGCTACTCACTAACGCCGGGCGCAGCAATGGGAAATGAACCCGTGCAAATGTGCCCGCACCATTCTCACCCAACAGACGAGAAGCCTGCTCCAGCGAAGGCGGAATGCGGCCCAGGCCGGAATCCAGTGCGCCGATAGCAATCGCCTGGAAACGCATGGCACAACAAATTACCAGCAGGATCCCGGCGGACATCAGCGGCAGGCCGCGAACATCCAGTAAATCTGCCAGCCAGCGGTCGACTGCCATGGCGGGGGTTAAAAAACCAATTGCCAGAATTGTACCGGGAACCGCGTAGCCTAAAGAAGCCAGACGCATTACACCACGGCGAAATCCTGGCATCGCGTTGTCTGCGGCGCTATGCCGCGCGCTCCAGGCTACCAACATACTGACGCAAACCACCACCAACGTGGTTCCCGCGGCCAGTGATAACGTATTTTGTAATGCAGACAGTAACGAGGAGGATATAGGGCTCTCGTCACCTATACGTTTGGCGCTTTCCCAGATTAAAAACAGCACCGGGGCCAGAAAGCCCAGCACAACCGGCAGCGAAATAACGACACCGAGTAGCCAGCCACGCCAGCCTTGCACGCGGGTGGGTTGAATTTCCCGCAGGCTACGGCTGCTGAATCCCTGTTTTCTGCGGCCATAAAATTCCAGCGTCAGAATAAAGAATATAAACATCAGCATCATGCAGGCGATTTGCGCTGCGGCAGATAAATCAGAGCGAGAGATCCATGTGGTGTATACGGTAACGGTTAACGTTTGTACCCCGAGAAATTCCGACGCGCCAATATCGTTAAGCGTCTCCAGCAGCGCCAGACTGATCCCGACGGCCAGTGCCGGGCGAGCCATGGGGAGAGCAACACGAAAAAAAGTCCCGGTTGCGCTGCAACCCAGCGTACGTGCAGCTTCCAACAGATGGGCCGGCTGGCTGATAAACATGGCGCGGGTTGTCAGGTACACGTAAGGATAAAGTACTAATCCGAGCAAGATTATTGCGCCGGAAAGGGAACGTAAATCGGGCAGGCGGAACTGTCGCGGGCTGTCAAAGCCAAGTAAGAAACGGATAAAGGTTTGCAGGGGGCCAATCGGATGCAGCAGATCGAGCCATGCGAAGGCAACGATGTAGGTCGGCATTGCCAGCGGCAACAGCAGCGCCCAACTGAGAATTTTTCGCCCAGGGAAATCCCATGCCGTTACCGCCCATGCGCTGCCTACGCCAATAACGCCAACCATTATCGCGACACCCGCTAGCAACAGCACGGTGTTTTTGAGCGCTGAAGGCAGTACATATGTCATAAGATTATCCCAGTGGGATAAATCAGCCTGGGTGGCCTGCCAGATCAGCGCAACGATGGGGGTCAGGACGCCAAGCGCGACGCACAATGCGCCAAGATGCAACGGCGTTAATAATGACTGCGGCCCGGAAACCAGGCCGCGTAACGTCGGAAACTGCAGCGATTTATTGATCGAATCCAACTTTATCTACCAGCAAACTAGCTTGTTTACGATACTTCACGATCTCGGTGAGCGGTGTTTTATCGACGTCGATTTCACCGATTGTGGCGCTAATGACCGGGTCAAGCGTTACGCCTTTCAGTACTGGATATTCAAAGTTCGCTTTCGCATACTGCTGCTGGGCAGGCGCGGAAACCAGATATTCCATCAGCTTAACGGCATCGGCTTTATTTGGCGCATAGCGGGCAACGGCAGCGCCGCTGATGTTGACGTGCGTACCACCATTTTCAAAGGTTGGTTTAACGACTTTAATGGCATCGCCCCACTGACGAGCATCGCTGCCTTCTTTGGCGTTTTTCATATGGCCGACATAATAGGAGTTGGCCAGACCAATATCACAAATTCCACCGAGGATATCGCGGGCAACATCGCGATCGCCGCCGGTGGCTTTACGCGCCAGGTTAGCCTTTACGCCGCGTAGCCATTCTTCGGTTTTAGCTTCACCATGATGGGCAATCATCGCGGCGATCAGCGCCGTGTTGTAGGGGTGCTGACCGGAACGAATACAAACTTTACCTTTGTATTCTGGGCTGGCGAGCTGTTCGTAATGCCAGTTATCGATTGGCAGCGACTTCTCGGCATACAGTACGCGGGCGCGCATAGAAAGCGCAAACCACTGATTATCCGCGCCGCGCAGATTCGCCGGAATGGCGGCTTTCAGCGCTTCTGACTCTACCGGCTGGGTGACGCCAGCTTCAACCAAATCGATGAGATTTCCGGCATCGACGGTCATCAGCAGGTCGGCAGGGGAGTTTTTGCCTTCCGCCTTAACACGCTCAAGCATACCGTCTTTGATATAGACCGTACTTACTTTGATACCGCTGGTTTTAGTCCAGCTATCAAGTAAAGGCTGGATCAGGCCCGGTTCACGGGTGGTGTAAAGCGTTAACGTTTCCTGAGCGAAAGCCGGCAGGCTGACAGAGAAGAGGAGGGCAGAGGCAAGCGTGATACGGCGCAATCCGGTGCGAGTCAGAGCATTCATCGTTTTTATCCCAGAGTAATTGGAACATACAGTGAACCGAGTCGGGGCTCGTTCTTTTGGCTCGCGTACAATAAATGATAATCACTAGCACTTACAATAATTGCAAAGTTTAAACGATTTACATTTACACAACTTTAATCAACGATGTGATGCGGCATGGAATGGGGAGTTATGGCAGACTGAGCGCTTATAGAGGCAGCTTTTACACAGACGTGAAAAGCAAAAAGCCCGCTTAAGTTTCCTTAAGCGGGCTTCTTAAATTTGGCTCCTCTGACTGGGATCTACTTAGCCATTAACTGGCTGATTATTAATCTAAATAAAAAAATACAATTCGTCAAGACCCCCGAAATGACCACCATTTAACTTTATTTACAAATACTGTTTCAAAATAGAAGATCACTTTGCTGAGAGCCTTGTTTGTCAGGGGAGACATTCAGAACTCAATCCTCAGCCTAGAATACAGGATTGACGCCGGGCTAGAACTTTAGCTCTCCATTTAGCTAAAACCTCGAGTAGAGCGCTAATTTGAAACGTTATTTATAATGGTTAAAATATAATATGAAATATATAAAATTTTTAATATAGATTATAAGTTATTTTTACCTCTCATCATTTCTTTATAATTTCCTGGTGTTGTACCGAATATACGACGAAAAAGAGTAATGAATGCACTAACATTATCATATCCAAGATCTAAAGATATTTCAGTCACTTGCTTACCAGACGCTAACATTTCAAGGGCAATGAGTAAACGAACCCTTTGACGCCATTCAGTGAATGTAAATCCGGTGTCACGAATAAAATTACGTGTTAGTGAACGTGGTGAAATACCAGCCCAAGTAGCCCAATCTGTCATACGTTTGTCATTGCCGGGTTCATTTGCAAGGGCTAGAGCAATTTTTAGTAGCTGAGGTTTTTTTGGCATAGGTAATCCTAAGCCTACTCTAGGCATTGTGCGAATTTCATGAAGGAAAACATACGAAAGATGTACTTGTGCAGGTTCCAAAACCGTGTTTTGCCATTTTGTCATTCTGGCCACAGTTTCACGTAATAATCCTGAGAGTTCTAAAATACATGGTTTATCAGGAAGGTCCGTACAAGCAGAGTTGGCTACATATACACTCCACCCTTTAAATGGGCCATGTGACCCTAAAAGGCTATGTGATACATAGGGCGGTATCCATACAGCATGAGTTGCAGGCACAACCCAGCGACTCCCGTCTGCATCAATTGAAATTAGTCCTTGAATAGCTCCGAGTAACTGCCCACGAGAGTGGCAATGGGGATCTGTTATCCTCATTTTGTCAGACTCTACAACAACAGATAGTATAAAAGGTTCTGCCTCAGAGGACGCTTTGTCTGGAGATATCATTGGCGTATTCATAAAATGGCCTTAAAAAGGTATAGGATGGCCTTTTTAACGTAGCAAGGCCAAAATGCTTTGTCTAGAATTAATTCAAACTATTATATTAAGAAATGAAATTTATATTTAGTCATCATTAAAAATAAGACCAATAATCTTATAATTAAATTTAGATATTCTATTTTTCATAATGTGAGTGTAACTTTTACTTCGGGATTAATGGCGGTTATATTATGAAAGAACAACAGGTTTTATTTGGAATAAGTCCTTTTAACTCCAGATTCAGTGATGTTTATCTTGAAAACATGTTAGATTGGGGGTTTGATAACTATGATAAAGTTGATGTTTTACACCCTCATGAAGAAGCCAGATATTTATTAATGGGGTGTGGTGATAACGAGAATAAAGCTAAGAAAAAGTCTAGAAAAGAATTTTACAGGGCAGAAAGGATTATACATAATTATATTTCAAAAACCGGATGCACATTATCATCTGGAAAGATACTTCGATTTTCCGATTTTTATGGAAATATTGCCTATCAGTATTTTTTAGAAAAGGTTAGGAAAGATTATGGTGACAATAGTGATTTTTACACTCTGTGCACAGAACAATCTGAAAAAGCTATTATAAAAAGAAAAATATCAACCGAGAACCAAAGCATGATAAATAAAAAAGAAATTGAAATTGCGACTGAATATATATTGAGAGAATTACCATTTTTAATCGCTCCATCAGTACTATTAGCAACAGATAGAAATGTTCATATATCATACTATTGCACATGGCCTGTGGCTGATTATTTATACCAAGATAATTTATCATTATCTCCACACTCATATACAAAAATAGTTATAAAGGATCATGTGGCTTAATTGAATCTAATAATATTATATCATAAGGAGTCATCTATGCTAAATAAAGTCTATTCATTTCCTGGAGTTTTATCCGAACAATATAAATTAGATCCTTATTCGCATATAGATCTATTAGATAAAAGAGAAAATATAATATATGACCAGACTCTGAAATCTTATCTTGCTATCAGCTATGATGCTGTTCAATATGTTTTAAATAATTCGGGTATATTTTCAACTAAGCCGTTAGCAGAAAGAGCTGAACCTGTAATGAGGGGAAAAGTCCTTGCGCAAATGGAGGGTAAAGAACATAAGACAAAAAGAAGAATTATATTAAGACAGATCACTGGCAGTATATTAAGGAATTATTATGAGCCGATTCTTTGTTGTTTATGTGATTCTCTTTTAGAAAGAATCACTAAAAAAGATTCGTTTAATTTTATTTCTGACTTTGGGAATAAATATGCGTTGCTTACTACCTTTAATATAATTGGATTAAATCAGAATGATTTTTATTATATTTTAGATAGATTAAGGTTAATAGTGATTTTTGCAACAGGGTTTAATCTTTCTGAGCATGAAAAGAAGGAGGCTTTAAAATCCGCCGAAGAACTTGAAAAAATAATATTAGAGTTAATAAATGAAAGAAGGAAAAGTTTAGGAGATGATATTATTTCTTTTATAATAAAAGAAAGTAACGCAGAAAATATAATAACCGACAGTGAGATTGTAGCTCTTTCACTTAACATTTTATTAGCAGCATCTGAACCTGTTGATAAGGTATTGGCTAACTGTATTTATCATCTATATAGAAATAGTGATTGTATTTCTAGTTTGATAAATGGGGCGTGTAGCTATAATAATGTATTACAAGAAAGTTTGAGGATTACGCCACCTGTTCATTTAATTCCAAGAATGATAGAAAAAGATGATTTTTTTGAGGGGGTAAAACTAACAAAAGGTGAACTTATATATTCTCTTATTCCATCAGCTAATAGAGATGATAGTTATTTTGAAAGACCTAATGTTTTTGATCCTTACAGAAAATATAAAGGACATCTATCTTATGGGAGTGGGGCTCATGCTTGTATTGGTGCTCAGTTTGCAAATGCGCAACTTAATATTGCTCTTAAAAAGCTGATGCCCATTTTACAAATATATAAAGAAAAAATGCCTCCAACTTTTTATGGTATATATACTCGCGGAGTAAAAGAGTATCACCTTGAGAGAGTTTGATATGAAAAAATTACATATTGAAAATAATGAAAGACGATTGATATATGCAATGATGTTTGCAGGAATTTTACCTCTTCTTGATAGTAGTATAGCAAATGTCATTCTTCCAAATATTTCGCACGATACAGGCATATCTTATAATTATGTGCAATGGATTATTGTATCCTATATGTTGTCATGCTCTGCGGGAATTTTGATATCTCCTTTTACAAGTAAGAAATATGGCATAAAAAAAACATGGTTATATTCACTGTTAATATTTATGGTAGGATCATTATTAGTAGGGCTTTCTTTTAACTCAACATCTCTAATTCTATCAAGAACTCTACAGGGTTTTGGGGCTGGAATTTTAATGCCAGTTACACAATCAGCATTAGCAATTCAGTTTGGTAAAGAGCGGTTAAGGGGGATAATGGCATTAATTGCTATTCCTGCTGTATTTGCCCCCGCTGTTGGACCACTATTAGGTGGGGGGTTGGCTGATATTATAAGTTGGAGGTATGCTTTTTTTATTAATATTCCTATTGTATTGGTTTCATTATATCTTGGGGGGAAAGTGATACCTCGTTCTGAAAGTGTGGATATTAAATTAAATGCTTTTGTTTATATTCTTTTTTTTATCTCACTTGTATTTGTGTTTGCGTCCATTTCCTTTTTAACTACAAAAAAAATTCCAATAATCTATAGTATGACTCTGTTTGTTGTTGGG
Organism: Citrobacter braakii; assembly: GCF_002075345.1. Lineage (GTDB taxonomy): Bacteria > Pseudomonadota > Gammaproteobacteria > Enterobacterales > Enterobacteriaceae > Citrobacter > Citrobacter braakii. The sequence goes on along the minus strand of NZ_NAEW01000002.1, from coordinate 164,479 downwards.
ATGGTATTATTATTAAAAACGGTTTTAATCAATAATAAATCTAAAGTTCAAATAATAAACCTTAATCAATTTAAAATACCTGAATATACATTATCTATAATTATGGGTTTTTTGACATCTTTAATATTTTTTGGATTTCTTGTATTTTTTCCTTTATTAAAATCCATTCAATCCAATGCTTCTATAATATACATTGGTTTTCTTTTATCTTTACAAGGAGTGGGTGCATGGTTAACAAGAAAATTTATCTACTCTAAATTGAATGAATATAATCTGTTCCTGATTATAGGTGTTGGAATTATTGTTTCGGCTTTGAGTATATTGTTGATTGAAAATGGAAACGAATTATTTGAATATTCAGGTTTTTTTATTAGGGGAATAGGTTTAGGTGTAGCAACAATTTCTACGTTATCTGCTCCTTTTGAGTATGGGCAAAAAAAATATACACATGATACCAGTGCGATAACAAGAATAACACAACAGACTGGAGGCGCTTTTGGTGGATTAGTTGCAGGAGGATTAATACATTATATGGATCTAAAGGTAATTAACTCATATGATGCTTATAATATATTGTTCTGGATGTCTATATTAATAGGCGCACTTTCAATTTTAATAGTTTATTTTATCACCAATAAAAAATGATGATAAAATAATAAGCTTTTTATGGGTGTTTATATTCATTTTAATTTCCAATATATATGGAAGTAACAGAAATGCGGGAGTGTCCCAGTTCTTCTGAAATCCGTCTCCTTATCCCGTCATCCTTCCGGCGTTCTTCCCGTCGCATGGTGCGTCGGGAGTCTCCTCCAAGAACGGGCGGCTTTCGTCCGCTCAGTTCTTCATAACGGCGCTGTGCGTAAGCATGTCTCAGACCGTGAGTATGTCCAGTACCAACAGATGCCGTTTCCCGTTCAAACACCCGCAGGTGCTCCCGGTAGCTGCGATCCGGGGGGATAAGACTGCCACTTCCCGTAAGCTGGCGTACTTCTGCCAGTAACTGGCGCTGTTCCTGTGTCAGAACCGGGATCGAGCGGGGACGCCCCCCTTTTGTCCATGAGGGTTTAAGGCTGATGGCGCTGACGCTGTCCGGGGACTGGCCTTTCAGCGCCCATGACACCCGGAACTTCATTGACTCCTCACGCCGTAATCCGAAAGCCTCCTGGAGGCGAAGCGAAAGCGCCACCCACGGTGAAATCGTGGACAGGTCTTTCCCCGCCAGCGTTTCTGCCTTGCTCTCATTCGTCACCAGGTGGCGCCTGCCGATACCGTATTCTTCGCTGGTTTTTACGGCTCCCGGATTACCGATTTTTTCAGCCCACCACCGCAGCATGGCGAGGCGGTTTTTCATTGTGGCATCAGATAACGCCTGCTGTTTCCATAATGACACCAGGCGGTTAACATGCCTTCCTTTCAGGTCATGGACGGACATAACGCGCGTATGAAAACCCACGGACTGTAACTGGTCAGCCATCAGTTGCAGTCCGTTATGACGGTTCTTTTGTGTGACAAACGCCCCGTCATGGTTACGTTTGCACAGGTTTTTCAGTTCGTAGTTCAGTTTATTCATATGCCGTGCGCCGTGGCGCGTATCCTCTGGTAAGTGTTAATGTTCTGCCAGCCGTAAAGACGGGGGCAGTGGTGAAGCATAAAACAGCGGCATTTCCGCAAGGGCGGCGGGACGCTCCGTTATGCGGCGTTGTCGGCCTGAGCGGAGGCGGATTTTAGTCCATCACGCGCCTGTCACTCTGTAAAAAAGCTCCCGGAGCGCGTGATGTCTGGTTTGTGCGCCAGCGTCACTCCCCTGGATGGAGTGACGCTGGTTCCCGTCCTCTGCGCCCGTTGAAAAAAAATCAACGGAGACGCAAGGGGGAGACGAAACCACAGCCGTTACGTGGCATCAGCGGCGTTTAATCTGTTCGCCTCAGTTTTGCCCTTCCCGGAACTCCGCCCTGCCGCACAGGGACTCTGCCAGCTACGGTGGATGTGAGCCACCATACAGTGCCGTACAGCCGGTTCAGGTCATGACCACCCGAAGGCGTTTCTCTCAGGTCACAGAAACATTGGCTCGCAGGCACCCGAAGGCGTTGCTCTCAGCCTGCTGTTCATCCCTGGCAACATTGGTGCAGGACTACCATCTTCTGAGCAGACACCCCTGCCAAAGGTCTCTGTTCACGCAGTGGCGCGACATTCCGTTCACGACACCGCCCCGGTTATACGGTTAATCAGTCCGCATAATCTCTGGCTCCTGTGGGTGTGCGCTTTCCCGGCAACACGACTTTCTCAACCCGTCAGTCTTTGGCTCCTGGTCGCCCGAAGGCGTTGTTTTCAGACCAGCAGGGGCAGGCCCGCCCCCAACAACATTTGCAGTTGCTTTCGCAACGATTTGGCAGCGTCAGTGTAGTGACAGGTGTACATTCAAAGGAACAGGAAACCATTATTCGAAAGTTAAAAAATAAACCGCCGATAAGCTGAATTTAAACAGAATAAAATATCAGTGAAATAAGAGTATGGTGAGCATAAATTATATTCAGTGGGGAAGTCTGCGGGATATAAGCATAACGGTGTGATATTCCGCTGTAACACCAGGCGTGTTCGGTGCTCACTCCGTTGCGCTCCGCCTCATGCCTGGCGTTACAGCGTTGCAGATTAAACAGACAGTCCATACAGACTTATGCCTGGTCAGCCTGTTTAAAACAATAAAAATCGCCTTCCGTTAAAGAAGGCGTTTTTTACTGTCAACGCTGGCGGCGTTCATTTTCAGACTGGCAATCAAAACAGGTTTCCACGCCCGGCAGAATTTTTCTTCTTTCTTCCGGTATGGGTTCACCACAAAACCGACAGTAATATAAAGATTCAGATGATGCAGGGCGAAAACGTTTCTTTTCAATCAGTGATTCCAGATAACTGTCATAATGCGCCTGATCACGGTCGATCTCATCAGCCATATTAACCACCTCCTTTCAGTATATTATTTTCAAAAAGTTTTATACGACTTCTGATAACGGTCAGTGAAAATGTATAACCTTCGTTATATAATTCCTCCGTGATTTGCATCATGGCATCCAGGGCCTGGAGTGACTCAGTGTTTTTCTGGTGTTTTTTCTTCCATAATAACCATATTCTGGCATCTGTATTTTCGTCCGGGATAACTTTACGTCCGTTGGGGATGGTAATGCCCAGTAATCTTCGCCTTGCGGCAACGTCAACCGTATTGAGACCAAAATATGTATAAAGAATTTTGTGTGAAGCACCGAGGCGAACCGCCCGGTTTATTTGCTGCTGATACTGTAATTCCTGACGTGAGCGGATAAGGATATTTTTTAAACGTTCATGATTAACGGATACATCAATAAACATCAGGGATGTTTTGCTGATAAAAAACAGTTCATCCAGCGACAGTTTATTAATTTCTCTCATTTCATCCAGCGTGAGTCCTATGGTGTTACAGTATTTAAGATTCCCCTCCCTGACAGCCTGTAATGCAAAGATCAGTGTCATATAGTTAATTGACGGAAGCATAATCAGTCCTCTAAGTCGATTGTTAATAAGAATGTTTCTGGTTTCGTTCAGCCAGTCTCCGGTTAATCCACTCATCAATTTCTGATTCAAGCCATGCGACGCTGGCAGGACCGATTTTAATGGAGCGGGGGAAACATCCCTGTTGCATATACAGATAGATCTGCGCGCGCTTTATTCCGGTTTTGGCTTCAACCTGTTTAAGCCGTAATAGCTGATGATGTGCCATGTCCTTTTCCTGTCGTGCTGTAAGTGGTGTGGCGGGCTGGTGACAGAAGAGCACAGCGGAGAGGAGGAATGGAAGCGGGTGAATCCTTATTAAGGATTTTGCGATCCTTATTAAGGATTTTCAGATTCACCTGCGCCGACCGTCCGGGAAGGGACAACCCCGCTCCAGCGCGGCTTTAAGCGTGTCGCCGCTGAGTTTATCGGTGATCTCATCCTCCCTGGCCCACTGTTCGAAAATGGACAAGAGTTTATAAGGCTGACCGATTAATGAACGGATGGCCTCGTTATGCCAGCAGGCCAGCCAGAAGAACCGGGCGAGAGCGGAAGAGGTACGTGTGGAAGCGGGAGCGGAAGTATACAGTGCGAGTAATTTCTCAATTTCAGTACGCCGGATGACAAAACAGGCATCGCCGGGCAAATCGTGAAGCGGGAAATATTCACGCTGATAAAGAATACTGTTATTTATTCCGGTCATATATTCATCAATTTGTTCAGCCATATTTACCGGTAATTTTACCGTCTGGTGTTTTATTCTTTCCTGCCAGGTAATCTTTTCAAATGTCTGGAATATCTCCCCGGAGATAAAAACAGAAACACCCAGGTTCTGATAAATATTTCCTTTTTCAGGTAACGGGAGAGAAAGCTCACGTGCAAGTAAACGCTGTACCGCTACATATTCATAGCCTGTCAGTAGTGTATCGATAATACTACACTTTGGATGGAAGAAATCACCTTCCGTACCTGCCACAAGATTTAAATCATGTATAAAGCAGTCAGTTTCAAGATAACATAATCTTTTTATCAGGTGAGAGCCTGCATCCCTGAGTTTTATTTTATTATTCACTCTGGATGTTTTGCGTAAAATAACAGGAGACTGGAAGTAGACGGAAAGAAAAATATCACCATCTAACGCATGACGATAAATATCACTTTCAGTTAAAGAAATCCCCGTTGACTGATTTATTATTTTAACGGCTTCACTGACTGTCTGCCAGTTAAGTACAGGTTTTTTATTGTTTAAATTATTATTTTTCTGCATGGTGAACTCCTTGCTGATATATGTAGCCTCTGTGGTTTGTCCATATTGATGAGAAAACAGTAAACATTCTGAATTATAGTTGATACTGTTCAGCGTGACGGGAAACACATCTGACAAAGGAATTACTAACAGATTGTTGAATTGTTATTTATTTATTTTTCCAGGGCAGATGTAATCTGGTTTATATAAATAAAAAAGGCACCTGATTATACAGGTGCCTTTTTATTCAGGTGTTAAACTTCAGTTATTCATGAACTCGTGAATACAAATAAGGGACAGTATATCCCTGACAATTGAAATCAATATAATCAGACCAACACTGCATTATTTGCTTACGGGTTTTCAGGCGAATACAGGCCAGTCACACAGTATTACGCTCCTGGTGGCTCATCTGGCGATCCACCGCATCCTGTGACCGCAGCCCCGACTCCATGAGGTCGCTGCACGCCATTAGCCGGAAACCGTGACCACAGATATCCTGTTGTTTTGTGTCATAACCCGTCAGACGCAGTACCTTGTTGACCGTATTTTCACTCACGGTCTGCCGGAACAGTGTGCTCTGTGCGCATTTTAGTCCTTCCCCGGATGTAACGCACACCCACGGCACATACTGCGAATACCATGATCGTGGGAAGCGCATATATCACATTGACTAATTTACCGAAAAATATCACTTTCAGTATTGACCAGACGATGAAAAATAAAAGACCTGTTATAATTCCGACAGCAAATATTTTATCATACTTTCTCTCATTTCATATTTTCATCAATGTTAAAGAAGAAGAAATTACTATTGTAATGGAACTATACCAGCCCGGTATTCAGAATGAGTGTAAAGCGCATTATAAGCATCTTTAAAGTTTTTATTCCTTAAATTCGCCGGGAGGTGGGGAAGTTCAGGAATGCTTTTCAGTGTCCGGTAGAGCTTCATACGATATCCCTGCTTTGTTCAGAACGAGAACCCCGGACAGAAACCAGATAAAACAAATCCACCCCTGGATTATCGGCGACTGATTTCAGCCGGGTAAGTTATCGTAACATTGTGTACCCCGGCATACGAGAAAAAAGCCGCTCCGGTACAGTCTGAAACGACTTTTTATCGCTGATTATGCCTCTCATGATACCCTGTTGCTTCTTTCCTGACTCAGGATATACGGCGGCACGTAAACCTCCCGACACGTATCCAGGTAATCAGACCACCACTGCATTATTTGCTTGCGGGCTTCCAGATGCTCCGCTTTATGAATATAAGCCAGCCGTACAGTATTACGCTCCTGGTGGCTCATCTGACGCTCCACCGCATCCTGTGACCACAACCCCGACTCCATCAGGGCACTACACGCCATTGCCCGGAATCCGTGACCGCAGATATCCTGTTTTGTGTCATAGCCCATCAGCCGCAGCGCCTTGTTGACCGTGTTTTCACACATGGGCTTAAACGGGTTATGGTCGCCGGGAAACACCAGCTCATGATGACCGGAAATATCCTGAATCCTTTTCAGAATGGTGATGGCCTGGCGGGACAGTGGCACGATGTGCGCAGTGCGCATTTTAGCGCCGCGCCCTGAATAACGTACTCCCGCAATAGCTTCGCGGGTGGCGGGGATTGTCCAGACCTTATTTCTGAAATCAATCTCGCTCCAGCGGGCAAAGCGCAGTTCGCTGGAGCGGATAAACAGATGCAGCGTCAGCAGGACGGCAAGCCGGGTAAGTTCTCGTCCCTGTTGATAACCGTCAATACGCGCCAGCAGTTCCGGCAGCCTTTCCAGCGGCAGGGCAGGATAATGGCGTTTAACAGGGGGCATCGTCACCCCGTCGAGGTTTGCCGCCGGGTTACTGTCGGTTAATCCATGATGTACGGCGTAACGCATGATGTTACAAAGGTGCTGCCGGGTACGGGACGCAACTTCCAGCAGTCCCTTTGCTTCAATTCCTTTGAGCAGGTCAATGAAATGACGGGGTTTAAGTTCCGTGACTGACAGATGACCAATCACCGGGAAGATATGATTGTTCATGCTGGCAAGCAGGCGGTCGGCGGTATTCTGCGACCATTTTTTGTTGCTTTGATGCCAGGCAAGCGCGACGGTTTTAAACACTTTCTCCGGCGAGCGTAAAGCCCGTTCAGCCGCCCGTTGTTGTGCCGGGTTGATATTCTGAGCCAGCATCCGGCGAATGCCTTCACGTTGCTGACGCGCAGCGGAGAGGGATACAGCGGGATATGCGCCCAGACCAATACGGGATTCCCTGCCGTTGATACGGTATTTGAGATACCAGTGACGGGAGCCGCCCGGACTGACCAGGAGATAAAGACCGTGGGAATCGGAGACCTTAAAGGGTCTGGATGAAGGTTTAAGACTGCGGATTTTTGTATCGTTGAGAGACATATGGGGGTCACTCCATAATCGAACCAACCTGACCCCAAATCTGACCACCAATTTTCCCGGATGCACAGGATTAAATCAATACGCACCGGGAAGGGTTTTTACGCTAACTTGTTGAATCTTAAACAGATAGAGATTCAGGAAGAAGCATAAAAACAGTGAATTGGCTCCTCTGACTGGACTCGAACCAGTGACATACGGATTAACAGTCCGCCGTTCTACCGACTGAACTACAGAGGAATCGTGTGAACGAGGCGCATATTACTGACCTCATCATGAGGTGTCAACAGTAAAATTAGCGCGTCATTTCAATTGGTTAATTAATCTTCAAATTCAGTGTTAATGCGTGTTTGGTGAGCGATAATCGTCGTCTCCCCGGGTATCGCGTAACCGCTCCATGGGGTTCTGGCGATAAAACTGGATGAAACGCTGCCATAAGGCAGGAAAACGCGGAGCAAATAATTCAGGAGCACTGAAAAAATACTCGGATAGCACGGCAAAGCATTCAGCCGGATCGGTCGCTGCGTAGGCATCTATACTGCACGCAGTTTCTCCAACCAGATCGATCTCATCCTGAATATTGTTCATTGCAGCATGCAGGTCGTGTTCCCAACCGGCGATATCGCGTAGGGGAATCGCCGGAATACCGCTGGCACGATCGCCATTACGCATATCAAGCTTGTGCGCCACTTCATGGATGATCAGATTAAAGCCGGAGGCATCAAAGGAATCCTGAATATCAAGCCAGTTGAGGATTATCGGGCCTTGTTGCCAACTCTGCCCGGACTGTACCACGCGTTGATTATGCACCAGCCCAATATCGTCTTCCCATTCATCGTCTACGACAAATGGGGCAGGGTAGATGAGAACTTCATGAAACCCGTCGAGCCACTCAATCCCCATTTCCAGAACAGGTAAACAGAATAGCAGAGCAATGCGCGCACTTTTTAGCGGGTCCAGCTCAAACCCCTGAAGAGCGACTACTCTTTTTTGTTGTAAAAAGCGCTCGGCCAGGGCAATAAGTCTGGCTTGTTCTTGCTCGGTGAGATTCACCAAAAGGGGAATAGCTAGGGCGTCGTCCCACGGCCAATCGTCACTCCGGGTTGCTTCTTGTTCTTTCCAGGGCCACTTAATCATCGTTTTGCTCGCAAACTCGTCACTTGAACGAAATTGACGGAACTGGGTCTGTTAAAATGCCAAATTACCTGGCATCATGGCAACCGCCAAAACGGAGAGATGCCAGAGCGGCTGAATGGACCGGTCTCGAAAACCGGAGTAGGGGCAACTCTACCGGGGGTTCAAATCCCCCTCTCTCCGCCACTATTCAAACACTTAGCTCAATTCCTTTCAACGACTCATGTCACACTTGGTATAGTGTTGGTATACTTTCTTGGTATATTCCTTCGCATACATTACCCCATTACTACAAATCAAGAGCTAGTATTTTGTCATAAAATGCTGTCTGCTTTTTTTTTCTTGCCATATACATCTTCTACTATAAACTCAGTATGTGGTGCTTTTGAACGTTTTTTTGTATGAAAAGAGGGGTTATGGCTAACGCGATACTTTGGTATGAGATTAAGAATATCGGTAGCTTTGAAGATGAAGGAGGGTTCGTTGACCTTACTACTACAGCTAAGGATAAGAAAAAAGAACTGTGGGTAGATGTTGATGGCCACAAGGTCAATTTGATCACTGCTATCATGGGAGCGAATGCCTCTGGTAAAACGACTCTCATTAAACCTATGTCTTTTTTGAGCTGGTTTTTCTGGTCTATACCTGCAAAAGTTACAGAATATCTTTATTTGAACATAAACCGGCCTTTTGTTAATCCGGGAATGATTAAAGTTTGCTTTGTGTTAGAAGGGAAAGTATATACTTACGTTGTTATAGCATGTGATCATTTTATTATTAAAGAAGAATTATATGTAAAAAATGAAAATAATAAAAATATATATATTTTCAAAAGAGGCTTGAATAAAGAAAATTATAAAAACAATTTAAATAAGAAAGGTGATGAGCTTAGCCCCAAAGAAATAGAGGATTTTTTAAAGACAATCAAATACGATTATGTAGAAAAATCTGAGTTGTTCCCATTGGGTGGGCTTGAAGGTAAAAGAACACCATCTAACACCAGTATCATTTCTGCTGCAAGGCGTGTGGGTGTTCCGTTAGCTATGAGTATTGCTGAGCAAATGAGCAATACTACAAACGTAAATGCCATGGGTAGATATAGCTATGATTATGAGGATTTAGGAGCTACTGCCGAAGATTTATATGAAGATACTGTTACATTTAATAGTGTAAAAAGAATTTTACGAAAATGGGATCTTGGATTGGATGATATTATTATCGAGAAAGAGGAGAAAATTGATGTAAATGGTGAAAAAGAAACTTATTATCTTTTAAAAGGTGTTCATGCAAAGGAAGATGGTACAAAATTTGAACTGCCATTTGCATTTGAATCCGCAGGTACTCAAAGTGCCTTTGTTAGATTGAATAATATTATGAAGTGCTTAAAGAAAGGGACCGCATGCTTCATTGATGAACTTGGTGATGACCTGCATCCACATATGGTTAAGCCAATTTTAGAGTTATTCATAAGCAAAGAAACAAACCCGATGCATGCACAATTAATATTTACTTGTCATAAACCAGAGTTAATAAACTACTTGGGTAAATATCGGGTACTTATTACTGAAAAAAAGTACAACAAAAGTGAGTGCTACAGGCTTGATGATTTTCCATCCAGTGAAGCTCGGGTAGATGATAACATTGCAGCTAAATATTTGGCGGGTGCATTTGGTGGAGTACCAGATTTATGACCAAGCCCAAACGTGCAAAACGCGGTGTTGAACGAACGAAACTATTGATGTGTGAAGGAATAACTGACAAAAGATTTGCTGATTGTTTAAAGCGCCTTTTAACAACTAGGGCCGCAGGTTTTAGTGTCAGACTAGATGATGCTGGTGGTGGAGGGCCGAAATCTGCGATAATGGCAGCTATAAATCATGCTGGTGGTTTTGATAAAAGGGTTGTATTCATTGATTCAGATCTTGCAATACCCACTGACGCAGTAGCTGCGGCTAGGAATAGGGACATAAAAATCATTCAATCCTCACCATTATGTTTGGAGGGGTTTTTAATGAGGTTAATGGGCCATAATCAACAATTCATCAATTCGCAGGATGCGAAAGATTCGTTTCATAGGTTTTATAATTTGAGAAATGTTGTAACCCAAGAATGGTATGAAGAGTATATAACACTTCAACACATAAACTCTGTGATTAGTGACGATCGACATATTTGCCGAGAGGTACTAACTGACTTACGCGATGTATTCACTGTGTTTTAAAACTGCCCTAGTGGGCAGTTTTATCAACTGGGGCTAGATCTAATGTCGGCGATTTTTTTATTTTTCTATCATAAACTAACACTTGGCTTTCGGTTTTGTGTCCTGAAAATAATTGTTTGTCTCTACTTGAACCTTCATAATCTGATATCCCCTTGGCTTTGAGATCATGAAAAGTACACGGCAGTTTTCTATTTAGTTTTTTCCCTGCTGCTTTCCTTGCGGTTTCCCACAGATCGTTAAACCCACTTTTCGAATATTTAGTTTTTTTGCTGCTACAGATAACCGTTTCCCGCCCACCCAGAGTTTTTGCAAGTTCGATGGCGTTATGAAGCCGTTCAGTCCAGACTTTTATTTGTTTAGTCCCGGTCTTTCCCTGCTGGATAAAAATGCCTTCCTCGCTTACTTGCGACCATTTGAGAGAGAGAACATCCGAAACGCGAGCTGCACATAAGTAAGATATCTCCATGCCAACCCGGAGAGCTGGTGCCGCCTCTTCATAAATTGCCTGATATTCTTCGTCGGTCACGTATACGTCACGGGCTTTTAAAGAGAACTTGCGCACTCCTTTGCACGGATTTCCTTTCACGTACCCTCGTTCATATCCCCATGAGAAAACACGCGACATCCCGCCGAGTTCTTGGTTTGCCTGGTTAATACTGCGTTGGCCACGTTTATCCATATAGATCCTGACCATCTCAATTTTTATGTCATCTGCTCGCATATTCCCGAATACTGGGACCAGGTTTTTTTCATACGACCTGTAATCAGTCTGTGTCCGCGGAGCCAGTTCAGCAAAAGCTGGGCTGCTGGTGAATAACTTCCATAATTTAGAAAATGTCATTACGTCTGAACGCTTGGCTTTTTCTTCTTCATAACGCGCCCATAGCCGGGACATACTCGTCCCGGTAATAGGTGCAAGAGTTACGCTTTGTTTTGTTCCTTTTGGCTTCCACACATAGCTATAACGGTTTTTAGTTACGCGTGGTGGGAGGTGCTTGTCTTTAGGATCTTTTCTTGGTCTGCCCATTGATTGCGTCGTAATTTGGCTCAAGTGCAACATATTCATCGACCTTAGGTAATTCAGAAACTCCGGGATCAATACTTCTGCGCAATACAATTGGGCGGTTCCGCCCATCAGTGGTGAACGGTATTCCGTGACACCGCAGCTGTCGCTGCTGGTGGGTGTAGCGCTGATAGCCAGTAATTTCTGCAATTTCCTGAGGAGACAGTGTAAGTTCGTGCATAGCTCATCTCTCTGATGGCCTGCCTGTAAAAACATACCAGGCAGGATCCTTAAAATGTGAAATTAGAAAATCAGTTTGCGGTCAGGCGTTGCCAGATTGCAGAGACGTATTTGACCTGATGTCGGGCGTCAGAAAGCGCATTATGCATCTCGCCTTCAAACGGGATGTCGAAGCGTGGATTGATACCGACAGATTTACCCAGTTCGACCATGGTCCTTACGTCCCTGTCATTCCAGAACGGAACAGCGAAGGGAGTTTCTGTTAACGCGTACGCGCGGCGGAGAATGACGTTATCAAACGAGCAACCATTACCCCATAATTGAACAGTGTGGCTACCGTTAGCAGCATTTTCAGCAATAAAGTCAGCCAGAAGTTCAAGGGATTCACGCAGCCCCATAGCTTCATCAACAAGAATGGCAGAGCGGGCTTCAGGTGATTGTTTCAACCACCACTGAATTGTAGAGGCATCCGGTTTCATGCCAAACGACATCGATGATTCAAGGCTGACAACCCGATAAAACTCGGCACCAGTGTTACCAGTTGAAGGATCAAAAAATACAGCGCCGATAGAGACTATTGGGGCATCAGGACTGTTGCCCATGGTTTCCATATCAACCATCAGGTGAGTATAAAAAGCGTTCAGGGGATCCATATCAATATGGTGAACGGGTTCATTATTCAGGGAAGCTGACGCGTCACCAGTTGCATCAGCGCTTTTAACTGGCAAAACTGCTGTTTCGCTCTGAGACACTTCAGGATTAGCTTTGATTTCGTTGTTGTCAGTTTCTTCCATCTGCACATCACTGGTGGCTTCCTCTGTATAGGCATGATGTAATTTATCCTCGACGGCGCGCTGGCGTACCTGGTCTACGACAGAAAGCGCTGGCGCTTGCTGGTTCCCCATCAGGCCATCGATGGAGAACACTCCGTTGCCCATGTTGGCGATTTCTGGTTGTTCGACTCCTGCCTTCTGTTCAGCTGTGACTTTCTCGTTAATCTCGTTTTCCCAGCTTTTTTCTGGCACGTGACCGGCTGCCGCCAGGGTTTCTTCAGTTGGGTGCTGGTGGTCGGTTTCAGTCAGGTTCTTATTGATGTAACGGCTCAGCAGCTCTGGGAAATGGTGAGCGTTTTCTTCTGCACTGCGAATAAGCGCGAAAATAGCAGCACGGGAATAATCTAGGATGCCAGCACGTTTGCGCAGGGCGACGGACCACTCTTTGAACGGGCTTTCGTTTTTAGCAATGATCTCTTTTGCACGACGGAAAACGCCACCTGGGATATCGTAGATGTTGAAATCCATTGGAAGTGTGGCCAGCGCAATATCAATGTCCAGAGTGTCCAGCGTGTGGACAAGTTCCGGGTTGCGATCGGTCTTATTGCCTCCACCAGCGTTGGTTCCGGAATCAGTGCGCTGAATCTGCGACACACGATTGCCCTTACACCACTCTTTAACCAGCAATCCGCGGTCAATGTGTTCAGTACTGAACCAGGCCTTAAAGAACTGAATTACGGTAGACAGATCCACTCGTTTACCATCAACCGGGAAAATAGTTTTTAGCGCGCTGATAATTTTCCAGATATCGATCTCTGGCGCTTTCTTGAATGGTTCTACATTCTCGGCGGCAAGCAGCAGATTTTGCACGTAGCTGTTATCCACATCCAGCTCAAGTTCCTGAATGGTTTTCTTCTGTTCAGTATCAATATGGTAAGCATATTCATCAGAAATAAACTGAGCCAAAAGGCGCTGGCGTAGCGGGAGAGTCGCAACGGTAATGAGTTCTGGCGTTACAGGTGGAACGGTGGGCTCATCACCCACAATTCGTGCTTTCTTATCGTTAACCCACTCCTGCATGGTTTGAGTCCGCGCTTTCGGTTCCGCAATCCATTCGGTAATAAATTCCTCAAATGAAGCAATGGTATAGACCTGCTCACGGTCGAAGACTTCTTTTATTGCGTTTGCCAGCTTCCACTCGACATGAGCAGAAAGCTCTTTCGCCGCTGGCACATTTGCAACGGCCAGTAACAGGTTTTGTATATAGAGATCATTTTCGTCCAGTTCCATTTGCCCGATCTGGACGTGCCGCGCTTCACTGATTTCCTTCTCTTCACCGTCATTTAACAGGTGCGCAATCAGCCGCTGAGACAGGCGCAGGCGAGATATGGGGCGGAGCAATGCTGGCGCATCGCTGGTGGGTACATTGGCACTGGAGGTTTCAGGTTTTTGCTGGCTGGAAGCCTCCAGATTTTCATTATCCGGCTTCTGTTTCAGTTGCCACGTTTGCTGGTCTTCTGCCAGTTCGTAACGATCGCACCATGTGTCATCAAGTGTGCTTTCCTCAGGAAGATCGTCAACAACAAACCAGTTGGTGCGGACAGGTAATTGATAGTCGGCGCCACGACCGACGGCAATATCGTTATCTTCGAGAATATTGAGGATTTCGCGTTCTGCACGGGAATCTGATTTCGCAGAGAACCAGCAAAACAGGTTTTTTGCCTCAGTTGCTTTCGCTTTGGCTTTAATAAGATACGCATACGTTAACATTGCGTTCGGGCTCCATAGGATTGTAAGATACCCGGCAGCTGATGATCGCCGCCTAAGGTAGTGGTTATTGGTCAAAACTCGTTCCGGAAAGCTTTGGTCGGCTGACCGGGTACTTAACCCGCCTTGCGCGGGTTTTGTGCTTTATGGGGTAGGGGATTTTCCCTGCGCCAGCTGTGCGACGGGGACCCACTCCAGGGCATTCAGCACGGGTTCAAATGAATCAGGCGTGTGAGTAACGGCGCGAACAACGTCAGCCACGCTGGGGTTTGCTTTGCTAAGATGGTACCCGCCACCGGCGCCACGCTGACTGGTAACAATTTCACTGCTGCGCAGCTTCGAGAAAATCTGCTCGAGGTAAGACACAGACAGCTTTGATTCCTTGCTGATTGATGCGATGGAAACCGGACTGCCGTTGTAAATCCTGTTGAGGATGGCAACGGCCTGAACTGAAGCCACCACACGTTTCATTCCAAACTCCATCACGCATCCTTTGCCGGTTCGCGACCGTATCCAGGGTTATCGTTCAAGGCATCACTCAGAACCTGCATTGCCTCATTGTGTGGGAGAGTCAGAGAAAGTTTGATCGCCGTTCCAAGAGCTTCAGCCGCACATTCAAACTTACGAGCGAGCCTGGCTGTTTCATCAACTTGTTCACCCATCGCTTCCATTTCAAAGTTGTGCTCAGTCCAGACTTCATCCATCACATCGCTTTCAACTTCTTCACGTAATGCTTCTTTTACTTCCAGAACAGGCAAAACCCCGATTAATGCCTCTGCTGGTGCGCTGCTGAAGCGCAATGCCAGATCATTAGCTGACATAAAAACCTCCGGAAAAAAGCCCGCCACGGGACGGGCAAATAACACTTTTCCAATTTAACCAGAACAGGTCTTCGTCTCCTGTTTGGTTACGATGGTGGTATTACCATCACAATGCCCTGTGCACCGGGCATGAGGCTGGCAACAGCCATTGGTCAAACTCGTTATGAACGAACTGCAGTCTGTTGGTCGGCAGACGGGTCACCCTTCTGGGCGAGTATGTAGCAAATCAGTCGAATGATTACTTCAATGCGATTTAGATGTACGGCCTGACACCGCACTGGTTTACGTGCGAAATCGATCATGGATTTATCCTTTTGTGTTGCCCTTGTCGCCAGGCTGGCGGAACGTTGAACCTGCTGCGTGTTAATGCCTGTCATCTCATCCGGTGATTCGTATGCCGCCGGCAGCTACTTCGTGGGCGTCCTGCCTTGATGACGTTTTGCAAACTGTGTTTATATTTAAACTCTAAATGTGTTTAAAAGTCAACACGACATGTGTTTAAAGCTGTGTGGATGAAAACGATATGGGAAAAGGGAAGGAAATAGGCATAAAAAAACCAGCCAAATAGGCTGGTTAGGTAGCTTAAAATTGTTGCTTAGTCGTCAGTTGGCTTGAATCGTCCTCGAAGGTACTTCTCGACATATTCATCAATTTCTTTCAGTCGCAATTGAAAGGTATCGATCATTTTGTCTTGTTCAGACTCCGGCAACTGGTCAAAAAGGGTGATTAACTTACGGTGTTTAGGCGTTAACCATGATTCGGCGTGATCATCACCAAACATTAGCTCTGCCGGACTAATACCGAGAGCTTTCGATATTGTTATAGCGTCGTCAACGCCAACATTGCGGCGACCTGCTTCATAGTTCCCGATGCGCGACTGAGCCCACCCACATAACTCTGCGAGTTTAGATTGCGACATATTTTTCTGTTCGCGTAACTGCTTCAGTCTGGCGGCAATTGCAGTGTTTATATTCATTACTGATTTTTACCACGTTACGTGTTATCGCTCAAAGAACGTTTCGTCTTGACTATCTAACACATTTTGTGTTTAATTCAGCTAAACACTATATGTGAGGACAAGATGAACAACATCGCCAAAGAACGGCAAGCGCTCGGTTTAACTCAAGAGCAATTAGCCAAATTATTCGGGTGGCGTCAGTCAAGACTCTCAAATTATGAGAACGGGACACGCCAGCCTGGACTACCGGCGAAATCGATCTGGTGGCAGGGGCAGGAATATAAAGCCTGGCCCTGCCAGATCGAGGGTATTGAGACAGCGACCGACGGGACCAACGCGCAGCCAACGCTCTCGGTCGCTAACCTGGACAGTTCCATTACGGCGCTGTGTCTTGCTTATGATGACCTGCTGCAGGCAAAGGTCACGATTCATGACACGCTGGCGCAGTATCTGGATGCGAAAAACTATCCGGAGGGCAACCCGTCAGCGGATCCGCAGCAGGAAAAGCTGAAGGTGTTTTACATTGACGCCAAGAGCACTGAAACCAACGAGGTGGTGGCGTTTACGTTGTCCAGTCCGATGGATCTGCAGGGGCTGATGATTCCGACGCGCCAGCTACATTCGCTTTGTACCTGGTGTATCCGTAACAAATACCGCTCCGGTGATGGATGCGACTATGCCGGGACGCGCTATTTCGACAAGCACAACAACCCTGTCAACGATCCGTCACTCGATGAATGTCCCGGTACGCTCACTGCGTGCAAGTTGAGACATGGCGAGGGGAACGAGTTGCCGTTTGGTGGTTTCCCTGGCACATCCCTGATCAGGAGCTGATATGCGTCAGAAAATTATCGATGCCATTATGGCGCATGCTGCTGCTGAATATCCGCGCGAATGCTGCGGCGTGGTGGTGCAAAAAAGCAGGGTGCAGCGGTACATTCCCTGCCGTAATCTGGCAACCGATCCGACAGAGCATTTCCACCTGTCGCCGGAGGATTATGCCGCTGCCGAAGACTGGGGTACGGTGATTGCCATTGTCCACAGCCACCCTGACGCAACGACACAGCCGAGCGAACTGGATAAGGCACAGTGTGACGCTACGTTACTTCCTTGGCATATCGCCAGCTGGCCGGAGGGGGATTTACGTACTATCCAGCCGCGTGGCGAGCTACCGCTACTGGAACGCCCGTTTGTGCTCGGTCACTTCGATTGCTGGGGTCTGGTGATGAGCTATTTCCGGCAGACGCATGGCATTGAGCTGAAGGATTACCGCGTGGATTATCCCTGGTGGGAGGACAGTTACCCCGAAAACTTCTACCAAGATTGCTGGTATGAATGCGGCTTCCGTGAATTCAGCGGCGCACCGCAGCCAGGTGATATGGTTATCATGCAGGTCCAGTCCAACAAGTGGAACCATGCCGGTATCCTGTTAGAAGGTAACATGCTACTGCATCACCTTTACGGGCATCTTAGCCAGCGCGTTCCTTATGGTGGCTACTGGCAGGAACGAACAATGAAGGTTCTACGGCATGAGGCTCTGTGTTAACCTTTTACAATATCAAAAAGGGGATAGGGACATGAAAAGAGCCATATTATTTATTTCTTTATTGGGTTTATTTGGTTGTAGTGCATCTTCCTTGCAGGAAGAATCTCCAATTTATTCAGGGCATTCATTAAAGAGTGCTTCACAAATTAATAAGTGCTTATCGCCTAAATGGCAGGACCTACATCCACAGGCAACAAGTATAGAAACCGAAGCTGGTTATAGAATATCAGCATCTGATGATTTATTTGGTGTTTTATCGATGGCTATAATAGAGGGGAACCCAAAGGGTGGGGCTGATGTGAAAGTCTATGCCGCAAGTAAAGGTATTGGTGATCCATGGGGTAAAGCTGCGCGTTCCTGTATTTAAGTCGATTCTAATCTTCAAAGCCACTTTATGTGGCTTTTTTATTGGAGTTAACATGCAAGAAGTAATGACCAGGATTGAACTTGGTGGGGTTTTAGGTAAATCATTTGGCCGCTCTCATAACAGATTAATAAGAACAACTGCCGAAGCCATTAACGCTTTATCAAAAACAATAAATGGATTTGAACAGTATTTAAATACCAGCAAAATGCGAGGGCTTACGTATGCAGTATTTAAAGGTAAAAAAAATCTTGGGAAAGATGATTTAGGTTTTCCCGTTACAGGTGAAGTGATACGAATCGTTCCTATCGTGATTGGGAGTAAAAAAGCAGGTTTACTTCAAACAATCTTAGGGGGCGTACTGGTGGTAATTGGTGCGTTGGGGGCAACAATAGGCCAGGCATGGGGTGGTGCCGCATGGGGGCCAGCTGCAATGAAAATTGGTGCGGCAATGGCGCTTGGCGGTGTTATACAAATGCTCTCACCGCAACCATCCGGCATAGCCAGCAAGCAAAGTGCAGATAACCGGGCTTCGTATGCGTTCGGAGGCGTAACTAATACAGCTGCGCAGGGGTATCCAGTTCCTCTTTTATACGGTCAGCGACGTATTGGTGGCGCTATCATATCGGCAGGTATTTACGTTGAAGATCAGCAATAACCATGTTGTAATTACGCTATAGGTAATAAGCCTAATATCAAGGTGATAGGGTATATGAAGAAATTATATGTTTTGTTACTCAGTACAGTTTTGATTTCTGGGATGAGTCACGCCGAAAATGGTTATATCCCTGTATTATATAATCTATCAACTATGTTCGATTTTAATCCTGTTAAAGGACCAGTGAAATCACTTAGTACTATAGTGGAGAGTAATGGCAAGGTTACTTATAAAGTATTATTAAAGCTAAATAAAAAAGGTTGTATTGAAAGCCTGAGCTTGGATAATATTTCAAATGGCTTTAAAACAGAACTTAATAATGATGGGGTAAATCTTGTAGGCAAGAGAGGTGAAAACCCGTACTTTGTTGGTCTAACGGAAGATTGTAATATTCTTTCTCAGAATGATAATGGTGAGAAAAATACATTCTCTCTCACAGCAAGTGGAATGATTAAAGATACTTATTATTTAGGCCAAAAAATAGCAACGCATTTTTATGATGATAATGATAATTTAATACGCTCTGAGTTTTATGGCTCAGATAAAATTTTGTCCAGTAATGAAGTTATTTATTTAGATAAAAATACTAAACCTCTTGACTACAAGATTATAAACGAAAGTAGCTATGCACAAGGATATACTGCTACAACAACTTGTAAATACAACGCGAAACTTGTTCCAGAGTTATGTAATCTGATAATACAGAATGCAGGGAATCCGCTTCCTAAACCGACAGTAATTACAGCACATACAAGCGTGGAATTTTATTAAATATCCACCTTCATATATACCGCCTACGGGCGGTTTTTTTATGGGCGCGAAATGGCTAAAGCAACCCTTATCAAAGGCCGCAAGGGCGGCAGTTCCAGTTCCCGAACCCCTACCGAACAGCCTGATGATCTGCAATCTGTAGCGAAGGCCAAAATCCTCCTTGCGCTTGGGGAAGGGGAGTTTGCAGGGCAATTAACCGGAAAAAATATCTACTTAGACGGCACGGCGTTGGAAAACTCCGACGGCTCCCAAAACTTTAGCGGCGTGACGTGGGAGTTTCGCGCGGGAACGCAGGCACAAAATTACATTCAGGGCATTCCCGGTACCGAAAACGAAATCAATGTTGGAACTGAAGTATCAAGCGCTATAGCCTGGACGCGCACCTTCACCAACACCCAACTATCAGCCGTTCGCCTGCGACTGAAATGGCCTTCACTGTTTAAGCAGGAGGACAGCGGCGATCTGGTAGGGTATTCCATCAATTATGCGATAGACCTGCAGACTGATGGTGGGACCTGGCAAACCGTTCTTAATACCAGCGCAACCGGCAAAACGACGTCTGGTTATGAGCGCAGCCACCGTATTGATTTACCGCAGACTGGCAGCACCTGGACAATCCGACTGCGTAAGATAACCACTGATGCAAACAGCGCGAAGATCGGCGACACGATGACGCTGCAGAGTTTTACCGAGGTGATTGACGCCAAGCTGCGCTACCCGAATACCGCGCTGCTGTACATCGAATTCGACTCGAGTCAGTTTAACGGTTCAATACCGCAGATCTCATGTGAGCCTCGCGGGCGCGTGATCCGTGTTCCTGATAATTACGACCCTGAAACGAGGGCTTACAGCGGTACATGGCAGGGCGCGTTTAAGTGGGCCTGGACTGATAACCCGGCGTGGATATTTTACGATCTGGTGATTACCGATCGCTTTGGTCTGGGTAATCGCCTGACTGCAGCCAACATCGATAAATGGACGTTGTACCAGGTATCGCAGTATTGCGATCAGCCGGTACCGGATGGAAAGGGTGGAAGCGGGACAGAGCCACGCTATACCTGTAACGTCTATGTTCAGGACAGGAATGACGCTTACACTGTGCTGCGTGACTTTGCGGCTATATTCCGGGGTATGACGTACTGGGGCGGTGATCAGATTGTTGCGCTTGCCGATATGCCGAGAGATGTGGATTACGTTTACACCCGCGCTAACGTTATCGACGGACGCTTTACCTATTCCAGCAGCACGACAAAAACGCGGTATACCATCGCGCTGGTTTCCTGGTCTGATCCGGGTAACGCCTATGCGGATGCGATGGAGCCGGTATTTGAGCAGCCTCTGGTGGCCCGGTACGGATTTAATCAGCTGGAAATGACAGCCATCGGCTGTACCAGGCAGTCAGAAGCTAACCGAAAGGGGCGCTGGGGTATTCTCACCAACAACAAGGATCGCGTTGTTTCGTTTGATGTTGGCCTGGACGGAAACATTCCGCAGCCGGGATACATCATCGCCGTGTCAGACGAGCTTCTGTCCGGCAAAGTTATGGGCGGCCGCATCAGTGCTGTTAACGGTCGCGTGATTAAACTTGACCGCGTAGCTGATGCAGCAGCAGGCGATCGCCTTATTCTCAATCTTCCCTCCGGTGCGTCACAGAGCAGGACTATTCAGGCGGTTAACGGGGAATCAGTCACAGTCACCACGGCATACAGTGAGACGCCACATGCCGAAGCTGTATGGGTGGTTGAGTCAGATGAACTCTACGCCCAGCAGTATCGTGTTGTCAGTGTCTCCGATAACAATGATGGTACCTTCTCGATTACCGGCGCATGGCACGACCCGGATAAATATGCCCGTATCGATACCGGAGCCATCATTGACCAGCGGCCGGTGAGTGTGATCCCGCCGGGTAACCAGTCGCCGCCTGCTAACATTGTGATCAGCTCGTTTTCAGTGGTACAGCAGAATATCAGCGTCGAAACCATGCGTGTGAGCTGGGACCAGGCGCAGAATGCCATCGCCTACGAGGCACAGTGGCGCCGCAATGATGGTAACTGGGTAAACGTGCCGCGCAGCTCCACCAACTCATTTGATGTATCGGGTACGGGAACCTTCGCATAAAAGGTGTTGTGATGTCTGGCGGTAGCGTCCGGTCTGCATATAACAGGGTTTTTGGCAATTACTACAGTAACGGGTGGGATATGACCAGGAACAGGAATATCACCATGCCCATTCTTATACTTCCGAACATGTATTGAGGAAAACGTATGTCAGCAGGAACCTTAACCCTGACGAATAACTCTGCTGCTGTAGCCGGCAGCGGAACCGCATTCACTACAGAGCTGGCGGCCGGTGATTTTATTGTCGTTACGGTCGGTGGTATTCCATACACCCTCCCGGTTAAGACTATCAACAGCAACACATCACTGACGCTGGTGAGTAATTTCACCGGGCCAACGCAGTCTGGTTCGGCGTGGTCTGCTGTTCCGCGCGTGGCGCTGAACATGGTTACTGCCGCACTGGTAGCTCAGAGTGCGGAAGCCCTGCGCGGGCTGAACTATGACAAGCAGAACTGGCAAAGTATTTTCAGCGGCACAGGGAATGTCACAGTCAAACTGCCTGATGGTTCAACCTGGACAGGACCAGCATGGAATGGAATAGCATCGACACTTTCTGGGAAAATGGATAAAAGCCAGAATCTGAATGATGTTAATGATAAGGCTAAATCTCGCCAAAACCTCGGGTTAGGAAGTTGCGCGACAAAAGATGCTGGGGAGGCGAACGGAAATGTAATGATTCGAGGGGACAGTTCCAGACAAACGACGACAGGTATTGCTGCGGCGTTCAGGCGAATGGGGTTAATCGGGTCTGGCTGGTTTCGCGATGATGGCTCTGCATTCGATGGTACGGGTGCAGGGATATACAGATACGGTCAGATATTTTTTTCCAAAGCATCAGATACCTATGCGGCACTCTGTGTTTCAACAACAGGCCTTGTCTCTGCTGTTGGTACTAATCAGACACAACTTGATGCAGGTAATGTGAGCATCAATCAACTTTACGGTACAGCAAACACAACCAAAGCTTCCGATGGTACTTTAAAAGCCTCATCGCCAATTGTTAAGCTGTATTCTGATGGGCGCGCGGAAACAAATGAGGAATCTCAGGGGATAACAGTAATACGACAGGAGGTTGGAGAATATCTTATTGAGGGCTGTATGGGGCTGAATTCTGATGCCGCCTGGGGGGGCATCGATGGTGGTTTTGATATTCCTAAAGACCGAAACAGACAGCCTTTGATATGGCTGGATTACAAGGTTAATCCGAATGGTTCAGTTCTGGTGAAAACCTATCATCGCACCCATCCTGCCGCCCCGGCTTTTGCACGCAATGAGCGGGACGGATTTTCCAACGGTGACCCGATAGACATTCCATCCGACCAGTATGTTTCAGTTCGTGTGGAGATGCCGTCTGACAGTCTCTGGAATCAGAGGCAAGAGGAAGCGAGGGAGGCAATGGAAAAAGCTGAAAGCGAGTGTGAGAAAAATCAGCAGGATACTCAGTCGTAAAATTATAGCTGCCGCAACCATGCCGTATGCAAGAGCATGATTGCGGCCGACTGGAGAACGTCCCATATTGCGAGTATTGAATGATTGCCAGTCACGGCGGATTGTACTTAAGCAATATGACGGTTCAAGGCGTTTAATCTGAAACCAGCCACATATCAGCCTCTTCAAACATTTCCTGAACAGTGCGACTTATCTGTTCTTTCTCATGCTTGCTCGCGTCAGTGTTGATCGCCGGTAGTGTCATCATCGGTTTAACCCGGACATCAGCATCCGGAAAAATCCGGTGAACCCTCTTACTCAATTCGCCCAGAATGATATCTTTCGCACCGGGCAGACCATCAAAATTCCTTTTGTCATAAACGAGTTCCACAAACATTGCTTATTACCTCTTTACTGTATGGATATACAGTATTTATACTGTGTTTTTATCCGGTATTCAAGAGAGGGCGTAATGATGCCACGACGCAGCGATATTGAAATAGCCTGGTATGCTTCGATACAGCAGGAACCAAATGGCCGGAAGACCGTCACCACACAGCGGTTTGTCCAGGAACTGAGCAAGGTTAACTGGAACTGGACAATGAAGCAGGCCAACGAATGGATCGAGTGGTATGTGACAACCTTCCGCGATGTATCAACGCAGGAAGGCGAGAACCGTACCTTTCAGCTGTTCAATCCAAACGGAGGACTGTAACCATGGGCTTCCCTTCACCTGCGGCAGATTATGTTGAAGCACGAATTTCCCTCGATCAGCAGCTAATCAGCCAGCCAGCAGCGACTTATTTCATGCGGGCATCGCGTTCACATTTCAGGGAAGGGATAATCCAGGGGGCGCTGCTTGTTGTTGATGCGTCACTTTCTCCTTGTGATGGCTCGCTGCTGATATGCGCGATAGACGGAGAATTCAGGATCAAGCGATATCGGACTCATCCTCAGCCCCACCTGGTTAATCTGGATAACGGGAGAAGGGAAGTGCTGCCAGCAGATGATGACGGTTACAGTTCTGCACCCGCTATATTCGGGGTGATCACGTACATCATTAATGATGCCAGGAACGCGGAGTTTGATGATTGTCCGGTGATGTGAATAGCTGAAATTTTACGGTGAAGTCGATGCATTGTGTCGGGGGTTTTTCCCCGATTATTCCCCGAAGCTTCCCCGTTCAGAAAACAGGCGTAAAAAAACCAGCCGTAACAGGCTGGTTCTTAGAGGATTTTTGGTCGGCACGAGAGGATTTGAACCTCCGACCCCCGACACCCCATGACGGTGCGCAACCATTTCAATGGCAGCTATGTGCCAGAAGCGGAAGTCGCTAATTTCGATCTGTGTTTATCACTAACTACATTACATATTGCACAATTCTGTCTACAGGTTGGTCATCACTTTAAATACCCATTGGTCGCGATTGGCCTCTGGAAAATTTTGTGTCTGTGCTTAACCGCTGGGATTGTCGTTTACACATCATAATCGAGAGGATAAAGTCATCCACAGCAAATTTATACTGGATGATACTGTGAAGATTGAAATTGATACACTTTCAAACTATCTGAAAGCAACTATTGAAAATCATGTTCATCATACGAAAGAAGAACCCAACTTAATGGGGATGATCCATGAGATGGACAGGATTTTTCATCAAGAGATATTCGCCAAGGAATATGACGCAAACGCTGCAACCATACTGCTGGCGATGAACTCATACATGATGCTCTCAAATGCAGTTCTTCAGGCATTATCTGGTCACCAAGTTGCAGTATTTCCGGTAGCTCGTGCTGCATTAGAGTCTGCCTGCTATGCTTATCTGACATCATCCGATAAGAAGATGAGTGAAATCTGGTTTAACAGAGGTAAGTCCAAAACTGCAACTGATAACTGCCGAAAGGCGTTTACTATCGGAGCGGTGGTAACCAAACTAAGTTTTATCTCACCAGATATGTCTGACTACCTGAAACAACTCTACGAATGGTCTATTGAGTATGGCGCACACCCAAACATTAAAGCCATATCTCACCACTTGCGTGACAGTGGTGAGGTTGATGAAAAGTTTCACGCCTTTTCACATATCGGCGTTTATGGCGAAAACAGTTATCAGGTCAACAGCGCCTTATTGATCTGTGTTCATGTTGGACAGGCTATTGCATTTCTGCTTTCTGCGTCAGCTAAAGACCATCCTTTTATTAATGAACGAAAGGATGTGTTTCAAAACTGGATGGATGAGAACAATCAAATCATGGATGAGATTTCAGCAGAGCTAGATAAAAATATGTCATAGCACCCGGATGGAACCCAACAAGACTTGTATTCGTGACCTTGTAGTGTTTCTGATGAGCTTAATCGAGACAAACACGCTGACCGAAAATGCATCTGAACGGCCTACTATTTTTATCACTGCCCACAATGAACACGCGCTTAGGTTTTCGTTTTAAATATTTATCAATGACCAGTTACCCGCTGATTAAGACACATCAATGTTAGTCATACATTCGCGGTTATTAGAACAATTGCGAATTTCCGGTCCTCACTCAAATCAGACGTTTATCCTGCCGCATCGTGCATTAGCGCATAGTTTGTATTAACTCTGGTCCTTGATTCTTAACATTCCCGACGGCACGCGTCACGGCGTGCCATATAAATTTATCAGCAGACACGGAACCGTAAGCTACAATCTCCTCTGCTTCTTTCCCTCCAACATTCTGTCTCATCCATTCGCGAGCAGCATCTGGTGACAGTACCAGTGGCCGCCTGTCGTGAATATCTACCAGTCCTTTGTCTGCAGCAGCCGTCACTATCAGAAATCCTTCTGCTTCATCTCCACGTTCGAATGGTGTGCTGCCGATCGCCGCCATGAATATCGGCTGGCCATCGGCCCGATGAATAAAGTAGGGCTGCTTTATGTCACCTTCCTTTTTCCACTCGAACCAGCCATCGGCAAAGCAAATTGCGCGACCATGTTCCCAGAGTGGTTTAAACATTCTGCTGGTGGCCGCAGTTTCAGAGCGTGCGTTAATTAGTGGTGGTTTATTCCACCACCCGGGGGCGTATCCCCAGATAACTGGATCAAGATGGAGTTTCTCGTCACGTTCGCTCAGAAGCAGAACTTTGGTGCCTGGCACGACGTTAAAACGTCCGATTGGTTCGGGGTCGTAAGGGATATCGCGTTCTGCTTCTTCAGCGAGCAGAGCTAGATAGTCTTCACGCGTCATTGACTGTAAAAAAGCGTCCACACATTTTCACCTCCAGGTTGTACTTGGAAGTATAGGTTTTAGCTCAGAAAGTGTTGGTATACTAAGTATGGATAAACGTGTAAATAGTTGAATTTTATGAAGTGAAAATATTGTGGATATACCAGCGAGAAAGGGTAAGCTATTGAAAATATTACCAATGAAATCGGTCTCGAAAACCGGAGTAGGGGCAACTCTACCGGGGGTTCAAATCCCCCTCTCTCCGCCACTATTCAAGCACTTGCACGCCTTGCTTTCAACGACAGTTCTCATGGATGTCTTTTTCTTTGAGTATCCTCACAAGTTTATCGTTGTAATGCCCGTGTGGTAAAAAATACGCTTCGTTGAACAAAAAAAAAGCCCGCAGTGCGGGCTTTTGAGTTTGTGGAGATTAGAACTGGTACACAATACCCATGGCAAACTGATCATCAACTGCGTTGCCAGTAATTGCGCCGTCTTCTTTATCCAGCAGGTTAAATTTATACGCTGTGTAGACGTTCATATTTTTATTGAAGTAGTACCAGGTGCCGAGTTCGACGTAATTCACGCGGTCAGCATTAACACCGCCGGCCAGGTCTTTACCCTGCGAGTAAACGTAACCCAGGGATGGACGCAGACCAAAGTCGAACTGATATTGAACGACTGCTTCAACGTTTTGCGTTTTGTTTGCAAAACCGCGATCGGTTCCGGTTCTGGTCATATTACGCGTTTCGCCATACATTGCTGCCGCATAAACGCTGTTAGCGTCATATTTTGCTGCCAGGGACCAGACTTCAGCGTTGCTGCCATAGCCATCAATGGATTGTTTGTCCGCACGGTCGGATTTACCATACACAGCGACGACACCAAAGCCATCCACGTTATAGTCCACCGACATGCTGTAGCCGTCGCCATTTGCTTTAGTGGCAGCGTGATCGTCATTTTTGCCCTGGTACTGCAGCGCGAAATCAAGACCCTCAACCATGCCGAAGAAGTCTGTGTTGCGGTAGGTCGCCACGCCGTTGGTACGACCGGTCATGAAATTATCCGTCGCAGCCCATGAATCGCCACCCCATTCAACCAGCATATCGGTGTAGGCTGCCGCATCGTAGGCTACGCCATAGTTACGACCGTAATCAAATGAGCCGTAATCCGCATATTTCAGGCCCGCGAAGGCCAGACGGGTTTTTTGCTCCTGAACTCCTTCTGCATTGCTGGCGTCGAGGTTGTGTTCAAACTGACCAAAACCTGTCAACTCGTTGCTGATCTGGGTTTCACCTTTCACCCCAAAACGGGCGTAAGAGGTGTCAGCATTTTCACTGTTACTGCTATCCGTATTCGACCAGATGCGTTCGCCTACCATCTTGCCGTAAAAATCAATTTTATTGCCGTTCTTATTATAAATTTCAGCCGCATTTGCTGCGCTTGCAGCGAATAAGGCAGGGAGAAGCAGTGCCAGTACTTTTCTTTTCATTATGTATTCCCTTTATATAATAATTAAAATGAATATGTAGCGCTATCTGAAAGACTACATTTGAATACTATCTATGAAGTTCATTTAATTTTAAATATAACATGTAACAAATGTATTTAAGATATTTCAAAATATTTCATTGCTGCTTTTATATAATTAAAATCGCATGTCTTTTGAATTAATATTATCTATATAAATGTATTTTTATCATATGGTTATGATTTTTGTTGTTCTATCTTGTTAAATGTATATTATTGGTATTTGTTATTTATTTTTGTGTGCGTAATTATAATTGATCTGTTTGTTATTGAATAATGGATTTATATATCCGTGATAGTGATAATTATTAAGGGGATAGTATGTATTGATGATAAAAAAGCGTCGACGGTAGTCTGACATGAGAATTGTTGCTAAGGTGGTTTTCTTTCTGCGAAGAGCGAGAGTATGGAACTACAGTACTGGCAGTCGAAATTTGAAGCCTGGTTACGTGACAATCATTCCGGGCACGACGCTGCCCATGACATCTTTCATTTTCGTCGCGTCTGGATGACGTCACAAAAGTTGAGCATGGATGTGACCGTAGACTGGCTGGTGGTGCTGACGGCGTGCTACTTCCACGATCTCGTCAGTTTGCCGAAGAATCATCCCGATCGTCATCGTTCGTCGGTACTGGCAGCCCAGGAAACGCGTCGCGTTTTGAAGCGTGATTTCCCTGATTTCCCACAACAACGATTACCTGCCGTGTGCCATGCTATTGAGGCGCACAGTTTCAGCGCCAAAATCGTACCAGAAACCCTTGAAGCCAAAATCGTGCAGGATGCTGACCGGCTTGAGGCGTTGGGCGCAATTGGTTTAGCTCGGGTATTTGCCGTGTCCGGCGCGTTAGGCGTGGCGCTGTTTGATGCGGAAGATCCGTTTGCCCGACAGCGTAGCCTTGATGATAAACAGTACGCACTCGATCACTTCCAGACCAAATTGTTGACGCTGCCGCTGACGATGCAAACTGAACACGGTCGGCATTTGGCGCAACATAATGCTGACTTCTTACTGACGTACATGGCGAAGCTGAGTGCGGAGTTAAAAGGAGAATATGAAATGCTGGATCTTGACGCGATTCAACCCTTTAAGCTGCGTTAGTCGCCAGTACAGCCGCAACGTCAACCGCGCTAATTTATGTTAACCTGTCAGCTATCCATTTCGGCCGGTTAAATGTATGCAGGATAATTTTTCAGTAGCAGGTTCCATGAACCCGATGACAGATGATAACGAGGCCGCCGCACAGGTGATTTTGGCTAAGTTGCTTGAAATATATGACGTGAAAACGCTGGTTGCTCATCTGAATGGTGTTGGCGAGAACCGCTGGAGTCCGGCCATCTTCAAGCGAGTGGTTGCCAATGAAACGTGGCATCGCCTCAGCGACGGTGAGTTGGCTCATCTGAACGACTTGCTGCCGAGGCCGCCTGCGCATCATCCACATTATGCTTTTCGCTTTATCGATCTTTTTGCCGGTATTGGCGGCATTCGTCGCGGCTTTGAGGCGATTGGCGGGCAGTGCGTGTTTACCAGTGAGTGGAACAAGCATGCGGTGCGCACCTACAAAGCGAATCACTACTGTGATCCTCACCAGCACCATTTTAATGAAGATATTCGCGATATCACCCTCAGTCATCATGATGGGGTGAGCGACCTGCAGGCGGCGGAACATATCCGCCAGCATGTTCCGCAGCATGACGTGCTGCTGGCGGGATTTCCTTGTCAGCCATTCTCTCTGGCCGGTGTATCAAAGAAAAACGCGTTAGGGCGGGCTCATGGCTTCGCCTGCGATACGCAAGGCACACTTTTTTTTGACGTGGTGCGCATCATTGATGCACGTCGGCCGGCAATATTTGTGCTCGAAAACGTCAAAAACCTGAAGAGTCACGATCAGGGGAAAACGTTCCGCATCATTATGCAAACGCTGGATGAGCTGGGTTATGACGTGGCTGATGCACACGATAACGGGCCGGACGATCCGAAAATTATCGATGGGCAACATTTTTTGCCCCAGCATCGCGAACGTATTGTGCTCGTCGGCTTTCGCCGCGATCTGAATCTGAAATCAGACTTCACGCTGCGCGATATTGTCTCCCGCTATCCTCAGCGGCGTACGACGCTGGCGGAACTACTTGAGCCGACCGTCGATGCCAAATATGTGCTCACGCCGGTGCTGTGGAAATATCTGTATCGTTATGCGAAAAAGCATCAGGCACGGGGCAATGGATTTGGCTATGGCATGGTGTATCCCGGCAATCCCGATTGCGTAACGCGCACATTATCGGCGCGTTACTATAAAGATGGGGCGGAGATCCTGATCGACCGCGGTTGGGATATGGCGCTGGGTGAAAAGGATTTTGATGATCCGCACAATCAGCGATACCGTCCGCGCAGGCTGACGCCCAGAGAGTGCGCGCGCCTGATGGGATTTGAATCACCTCAGGGCTATCAGTTCAGGATCCCGGTGTCAGACACACAGGCTTATCGTCAGTTTGGTAATTCGGTGGTCGTCCCGGCATTTGCGGCGGTAGCCAGACTGCTGGAGCCAAAAATCAAACAGGCGGTTGCTATTCGCGAGAAAGAGAAACTGCATGGCAGACGTTCACGATAAAGCGACGCGCAGTAAAAATATGCGGGCGATAGCAACCCGCGATACTGCAATTGAAAAACGCCTTGCCAGCGTACTGGTTGAGCAGGGGGTAACGTTTCGCGTGCAGGATGCGACGTTACCCGGTCGTCCCGATTTCGTGGTGGATGATTATCGTTGTGTGATTTTTACCCACGGCTGTTTCTGGCATCATCACAACTGCTATCTATTCAAAGTCCCCGCCACACGAACAGCGTTCTGGCTGGAAAAAATAGGCAAAAATGTTCAGCGTGACGCGCGGGATTGTGAAAAATTGCAGGCTTTGGGCTGGCGCGTACTGATTGTCTGGGAGTGCGCCCTGCGTGGGCGCGAAAAGCTGGGGGATGACGCGTTGTCCGAACGCGTCATAGAGTGGATCTGCGGCGGTGGCGACAGTGCGCAGATCGACACCCTCGGTATTCATTTACTGTAACGTCTTTTCCGACGGGGACGCAACGGCGTCCGCTTTAACGGGAAATAGGTATTTACCGAGTGTGACCAGTACCACCGCAAATACAATCACGCCAAGCGCCAGCCATTCGATGGGCGCCAGACTTTCTCCTCCCAGGCCGGTACCTAACAGTACGGCGACAACCGGATTAACGTAGGCATAGCTGGTGGCTAATGCCGGGCTGACGTTGCGGATCAAGTACATATACGCGTTGATGGCAATAATAGAACCAAACACGGCCAGATAGGCGACCGCCATAAAGCCTGAAAACGTCGGCATAGTGGTCAACTTTTCCCCGGAAATCAGCGAGGCGCACATCAGCACAATACCGGCGGCTAACATTTCAATGGCTCCGGCCATCATGCCAACGGGTAACGTTATGCGGGAGCCGTACACTGAGCCAAACGCCCAGCTTATCGAACCTATCAGGATTAAAATTGCTCCCCATGGATTACCACTCAAATTACCACCGCTGTTCAGCATGATGATCCCCGCGAGTCCAATTGCGATCCCCATCCATTCAAGTTTGCGTGTTTTGATGCCAAAAAAGTGGCTAAAACACAGCGTAAACAGCGGAACGGTGGCGACCACTACGGCGGCAATACCGGAAGGCACGTTTTGATGTTCTGCGACGGTGACCAGTCCGTTACCGACAGCCAGCAGCAGGATACCAATTAACGCGGCGTTCAGGAGCACGCGCAGAGGCGGCAGCTTATGTCCGCGGATAAGTAAGAATGCTGTTAATAAAATCCCCGCAGAGAGAAAACGAACGCCAGCCATCATCAACGGCGGCCAGCTTTCAACGCCAATGCGAATAACGAAGTACGTGGAACCCCAAATGATGTACAGCGCGAAAAGCGCACTGAAAAGCGGTAGCAATTGCCTGAAACGCATAATCCCTCACGGTGGAAATAAAAAGGTGCAACATAGTAAACGTCAAAACTATCTTGCTGGCGAGATTTATAATTACGTGCTGATGTTAAAAATTTGTTGACCAGAAAGGTCAGTTTCAGCATTGCGTGTTTTACTTCATACTTATGACTGCAAAAAAATAATATTGAGGGTAAAAATTTTGGCAGGAAGTAGCTTATTGACCTTACTCGATGATATCGCCACTTTGCTGGATGATATCTCTGTCATGGGAAAACTGGCCGCGAAAAAAACCGCGGGTGTGCTGGGCGATGATCTGTCGCTTAACGCGCAGCAGGTGTCGGGTGTGCGGGCGAACCGCGAACTCCCGGTGGTCTGGAGCGTCGCGAAAGGATCGTTTGTTAACAAAGTTATCCTTGTGCCGTTGGCGCTATTGATAAGCGCCTTCATTCCCTGGGCGATCACCCCCTTATTAATGGTAGGCGGGGCGTTCCTCTGTTTTGAAGGTGTAGAAAAAGTTCTCCATACCCTGGAAGCGCGTAAGCACAAAGAAACCCCGGAAGAGCGTCAGCAGCGTCTGACATCATTGGCAGCACAGGATCCGCTCACCTTTGAGAAAGATAAAATCAAAGGGGCGATACGTACCGACTTTATTTTATCTGCTGAGATTGTCGCGATTACGCTGGGGATCGTAGCGGATGCGCCATTGTTGAATCAGGTGTTGGTGTTATCTGGCATCGCGTTAGTGGTGACAGTGGGGGTCTACGGCCTGGTCGGGATTATCGTTAAGCTCGATGATATCGGATACTGGTTGGCAGAAAAGCGCAGTACGCTGGCCCAGTCGCTGGGTAAAGGATTGCTGGTTGTTGCCCCCTGGCTTATGAAAACACTTTCCGTGGTCGGCACGCTGGCGATGTTTTTGGTTGGCGGCGGAATTGTGGTGCACGGAATAACACCGCTGCATCATGCGATTGAACATTTTGCCCAACAGCAAAGTGCATTGATTACGCTGATGCTTCCGACCCTGCTGAATCTGGTGCTCGGTTTTATCATTGGCGCAATAGTGGTGCTGCTGGTGAAAGGCGTCGCCAGAGTGCGCGGAGTTTCGCACTAATTGTCGCAGGGTTGATTACGCAAAACCCTTCTTTGTCGTCTAAGGTGTAAAGGTTTCTCTTGATACAGGAGGCAGGTATGGTCTTTTCTGTCAGTGAGGAAGTCACCTCCAAAGAGGGTGGCCCACGCATGATCGTTACCGGGTATGCCAGCGGAATGGTGGAGTGTCGCTGGTACGACGGCTTTGGCGTCAAACGGGAAGCATTCCGTGAAGATGAACTGGTGCCGGGCGAGCGAAGAACGCTCTGCCAGGACGCCTGAACACCTGGGGTGCGCGTAACCGGGTGATCTTTCAATCATTAGTTATATTTATCATTTTAGTGAGAATTATTTACTTGTCAGGCAAAAAAATTGCAGATAAGGTTTGTTTCACATCAGATTTCCTGGTGTAACGAATTTTCAAGTGCTTCTTGCATAAGCAAGCTTGATCCCGACCCGATAAGGGCCGGGATTTTTTTCGCCCTCAGTCAGCGATTGATCTCCGACACGCTAAAATCATGGATATCAAGCTCGAACGCGTCGGCCAGTTCATGCCACGTGTGGTAATCACGTCCGTCGACGCTGACGCGTTCCGGGTCATCCTGACTGCGATGAATTTCACTCTCGCAGATTTCGTTGATTGCCTTCAGTAGCGCGTCCACATCGACGCTGACTTCACGTTTGGCCGTATCGCTGTACTCTTTCGCGGTTTTCATCCTCATACCTCTCAACCGTTAAGGATACCGGGGGAGCGCATCCAAACATCAGATACGCACAACTTAAGTATAGACCGTCGATAAAACCCGCAATCGCGCGAGGCGGGCGCTGCCAGAAAAAGGAAATTGTTCTACACTGGCACAAAGCCACAGGAGGAAAACTATGAAGGTGAATGATCGGGTCACAGTCAAAACGGACGGCGGTCCTCGTCGACCGGGCGTGGTACTGGCTATCGAAGAGTTTAGTGAAGGCACCATGTACCTGGTTTCGCTGGAAGACTACCCGCTCGGTATCTGGTTCTTTAATGAGTCAGGTCATCAGGATGGTATCTTCGTGGAAAAAGTAGAATAAGGTGAGTTTTGCTGCATGATCCTGACTGGTGGATTCGCCACCAGTCAGAACGTGTTAGCGCGTATTCACAAAGATACCATTGGTAACGTTATCGGTGAGTCTCACAACGTGATAGATAACTTGCTTATTATGCGTCTTTATCTTTCGTTTTATATTCCCCTTATGGGATGACACGGTCTTGGCCTTGATATTCATTTGGTCGGATATCTGTATTGTGCCCTGACCCTCCATCCACATGCGTAGCATGCTGGACTCGGTACGGCTCAATGATAATGTCGGTAGATTCACATCAATGACAAAATCTACTTCTTTTTTCAGAATATCGCCAAGGAGTTCATCCAGTGAATCGGGTTTAATCGACTTAGAACTAATCAATAAATTTTTTCTGACTAATAGATACTCATCAAAATGCACGTTGGCAATTGCCATAAACACAATAAATAATGTGCCGGGATGCTGATTAATGATTTGCTTTATTTGCTGGCTATTAGCAGGATCGTGGATAAAGCAGTCCTCATTAATAAACACCACAGCGGGCTGTTGAGAGACACAGGCGAGACTGAGCTCCTCAACGTTGGAAATGTTGTTGATTTCCCTTTTCTTCACCCCCCGACTTACCAGATATCCGGTCAACCCTAGCCGGGTGTAACTGCACAAATCCATAATAATCGTTGACATGGCATACCCTCACTCAATGCGTAACGATAATTCCCCTTACCTGATTATTTTCATCACAACTAAACGGAATAATAACGACCCAAGATGACGCTTTCGCTGTTTTTCAGGCGAAATTACTATCCCGTAAAGTTGCGTATAATTTGCCAGGAAATATCTTAAAGTAAAGTAAATGTTGCGTTATGTGAGTGAGTCAATAATAAATAAACCGCGACAGAGATATCCTGGTAGATGTTGTCGCTTTTAAAATTTAGGACAATCCTTAGTAAAACAGGATAAAAATTAAGGGTTATTATTTTCCGGGCATTTCGCTGACAATATCAGCCAACAAATTAAAAATTTCGCTGAATAATCGCTCGCAGAATGGCGCAATTAATGGCATCAGGGCCGCCATTAATGAAATACCCACGGCGAGGGTGAGTGGAAAACCGATAACGAAAATCGACAGCTGAGGAGCCATGCGATTCAGCAGACCGAGTGCGAGGTTTAGGGTGAGTAGCAGCGTCATTATCGGCAGGGCCAACATTAGCCCGTTGAGGAAAATCAGGCTACCCGCCCGCGCCAGCGCGAGAAACGCATTGCTGTTCACCGGATTGCCGCCGATTGGCAAGGTATGAAATGTATCCACCAACAGCGAAATAAGCCACAAATGGCCGTTAAAAGTCAGGAATAACAGCATGGCGAGCATGTCGATCAGTCTCGCCAGAACCGGCATATTCAGACGGCTGCCGGGATCAAAGAAGGTTGCGAAGGAGAGACCCATTTGCAGACCAATCAATTCCCCGGCGGTACGTACTGCCGCGAAGGCAAACTGCATAGTGAAGCCCAGAGCGATGCCGATCAGGATTTGTTGCATTGCCTGCCATAGCGCCACGATAGAAAAGATAGGGACGTCTACCGGGGGAATCGACGGAGCGATAACGACGGTTATCATTAACCCCAGCCCCAGTTTTACTCGTTTGGGGATCGCGCGCTCGCTGAGAATCGGAGCCGTTGAGATGAGCGCCAGGATGCGCAGCAAAGGCCAGAAGTAAAGATTCAGCCAGTGGAGCCACTCAACGCTGGTCACCTGCAGCATAATGTCATCTACCCGATGATGTAGGGGATATTGCTGAACAGCGTACGCACGTAGTCGAGCAGCAGGTTAAGCATCCACGGGCCTGCAACAATGATGGCAATAAAAACCGCGACAATTTTGGGAATGAAGGACAGCGTCATTTCGTTTATCTGGGTCGCCGCCTGCAAAATACTGATGATAAGACCTGTGACGAGGGCGACCAACAGCAAAGGCGCGGCAAGGGCCAGGGCGACTTTCATCGCCTCTGTGCCCATCATCATGACCGATTCAGGTGTCATTTCGCGCCTCTAACTGTAAAAGCTTTGAGCTAGCGAGCCGACAAGCAACTGCCAACCGTCTACCAACACAAACAGCATCAGCTTGAACGGTAGCGCGATCGTTGCCGGGGGGACCATCATCATCCCGAGCGCCATCAGCACGCTGGCGATGACCAGGTCGATAATCAGAAACGGAATAAAAATGGTAAAGCCTATCTGGAATGCCGTCTTCAGCTCGCTGGTGACATAGGCTGGAAGCAAAATCCGCATCGGTACGGCTTCTGGTCCCTGTAGGGGACCGCTGTTTGCTAAGCGCGCGAAGAGTGCCAGATCGGCTTCACGGGTCTGGCGCAACATAAACTCGCGCAGCGGCTGTGCGCCTTTCTCCATGGCTTCCTGCATAGAGATTTTCTCTTCGCTGAACGGCTGATATGCGTCGACGTAGATTTTGTCGATTACCGGCGACATGATGAAAAAGGTCAAAAATAGCGCCAGGCCCAGTAGCACCTGGTTCGGGGGGGCCGAAGGGGTTCCCAGCGCATTTCGTAACAGACCGAAAACGATGATGATGCGGGTGAAGCTGGTCATCATCAATAAAATGGCGGGCAGGAACGTCAGCGAGGTGATAAACACCAGCGTTTGCACGGGCAAAGACCAGCTTTGTCCGCCGCCAGGCAGCGGCTGGCTAACCAGACCCGGGAGCTGGGCGAGGGCTACTGGGCTGAAAAGCCATAAGCCTGCCAGCGTGATGGATAACAAACGGCGCATCAGGATCTCCCGGGACGCTTAAGCAAACTCTTCATCATGGCCTGGAAATCCGCGGGTGAGGCCGGTTTTTCTTCTGCATCAGCAGGCGCCGGGGGCAGGGTGTGCAACACGTTAATTTGCGAGGCCGTGACGCCCAGTACCAGGCGCGCATCTTCAACCTCAACAATCACCACGCGCTCACGTGGACCCAGTGAGGTACTTGCCGCAACTTTCAGTCCGCGCGTACCGGCGCTTTTGGGGGCAAACCCCATACGCTTAATCACCCAGGCTGCAGCCAGGATCAATACGATGATCCCAAGCAGCGCGCCGCTTACCTGAACCAGCGGTGAGCCGGGTACGGCGGCTGGCTGAGAAACTGTAGCCTGGGTATTCATGATTAACGGCTCAGACGGCGCATGCGTTCAGATGGGGTAATAATGTCGGTGATACGTACTCCGTATTTGTCTGCGACAACCACCACTTCACCCTGGGCAATCAGGTAACCGTTGATCAGGATATCCAGCGGCTCGCCCGCCAGACCATCCAACGCGACGACCGAACCCTGCGTCAGACGCAGCAGCTCTTTGATGGTCATGCGGGTTCGGCCCAATTCGACGGTCAGTTTGACCGGAATGTCCATGATCAGGTCGATGTCCTGCAAGGCACCGCTGACGTCGCCGCCACCTAACTGCTGGAATACCGCATCGGCCGCACTTTTGGTGGGCGTGGTTTTTTGCTCGTTTAACGCGTCAGCCCACAGATCGTCCAATGCACCAGTGTTCTCATCGGACGGATTATTCATATCACTCATTTGGGCTGTTCCTCATTCAGCGAATTCAAAATCGGGTTTATCAGATGTTCTACGCGTAACGCATACTGACCGTTCACCGTGCCATACTGGCTGGTCAGTACAGGCACGCCGTCCACATGAGCAATAATGCGGTCGGGTTTTTCAATCGGCAGTACATCGCCGGGTTTCAGTTTTAAAATCTGGGATAGCCGCAGCGGAATGTCAGCAAAGTTTGCCACCAGCTCCAGCTCAGAATGCTGAACCTGACGCACCAGATTATTGCGCCAGTTCTGATCTTCATTACGCGAGTTTTCCAGCGGCGGGTTCACCAGCAGCTCACGCAACGGTTCAATCATGCTGAATGGCAGACAGATGTTAAATTCACCGGTCAGGTTGCCAATTTCAACGTGGAATGGGGTATTGACCACGATGTCGTTAGGAGACGTGGTGATATTGGTAAATTTCACCTGCATCTCGGAACGAACGTATTCCACTTCCAGCGGATTGATGGCCTTCCACGCGTCGCTGTAGCTTTCCAGCGCCAGCTTCAGCATGCGGTTGATAACGCGCTGTTCGGTATGGGTAAATTCACGGCCTTCCACTTTCGTCGGGAAGCGGCCATCACCGCCGAACAGGTTATCGACGGCGATAAATACCAGACTCGGTGAGAACACCACCAGACCCGTACCGCGCAGCGGCTTCAGGTGGATTAAGTTCAGGTTGGTCGGAACCGGTAAGTTGCGCGCAAACTCGTGGTATGGCTGGATACGGATCGCACCCACGGTAATATCCGGGCTACGGCGCAACAGGTTAAATAATCCCATACGGAACTGGCGCGCGAAGCGTTCGTTAATGATCTCCAGCGCCTGTAAACGCTCACGTACTACGCGGCGCTGTGTGTTGGGATCGTAAGGACGAATATCGCTTTCTTTTGCGATACCGGAAATGGGTTCGTCTTTAGTTTCGCTATCGCCATTAAGCAATGCGTCGATTTCAGCCTGAGAAAGAATACTGTCGCCCATGTCTTTACCGCAGAATAAAAGCTGTATAAAGAACGTCGGTGACAACCTGTTTGGGTTGCCCAACAACGAGCGGAGTCGCGAGCGTCTCTTTGATGGCGGCAATGAGCTGTTGCTTACCTTCTTCGGTGGCGAGCGTAGCCGCGTTCTGACGAGAGAACAGCAGCAGCAAGCGGCTGCGCACTTCCGGCAGATATTCGTTAAGACGTGAACGCGTTGCCTCGTCTTTCATGCGCAGCGTGATACCGATATACAGTACACGGTCCGCATCACCCAGATTGACGGTAAAGGTATCCAGCGCAAAGAATACCGGGGCTGGCGGTGGAGCCGGTTCCGCTTTGACGCTGGCGGACGGCTGCTGCTGCATGCGCCAGTAGCTATAACCCGCAGTTGCGCAGGCGGCGAGGGTAATCAATACCAGCAGAGGGATCCAAATAGCGCGTTTACTTTTTTTGTTAATCGCGGAGTCAGTCATCAGATACGGGCTTCCTGTTTCGGTACAGCTTATGGGCTGATTATCCCGTGTCCTGTCCACGACAAAGCGTGGAAAAGACGCGGATAATCATGCTACCTCTGGCGTTAGGCGAAGATGTCTACTGCTCCATCACCGCGTGCTGCGGCTTGCAGTGAGGCTGGCGCTGCCAGTACGGCGTCATCTTCAGCGGCAAAAATGTCTTGTCCCTGAGCGCGACCCGCCTGCTGTTGCTGCCCGGAAGACTGCTGATTACCGGCAAAGCTTTCACTGCTGATACTGCTTTGCCCAAGCTGGATCCCGCTTTCAGCCAACTGCGTACGCAGCATCGGTAACGCAGCTTCCAGCGCAGCGCGCACGTGACTGTGTGGCGATACCATTTGCAACTGCGCGAGGTTGTCATCCAGCTTGAGGGAAATGTGCACCTGGCCCAGATCCTGTGGATGCAGACGCAGTTCTGCGCTTTGCTGGCCCTGGCGAGTAAACAGAGTGACGTGCTGACTCAGTGATTGCTGCCATTCCTGGCTACCCAATGGCGCGCTTAGCACTGGTGCGGCGGTCGGTAACGGCTGAGCGTGGGACTGCGGGCCACTTAACGGCGCCGTCGTCATGCCAATGCTGGTCGGCGAAGGGGAGCTTTCAATTTCCGCTCTGGTCGTCGCCGCTGCCGTCAACGGGGTTAATGTCGGATTGTTTGTCTGATCTACGCTGCTGGCAGGCGTTGCAATATCCGCTTTGCCTTTTTTTGCATCACCAGGCAGCAATTCGCCAGCATTATCGGCGATAGCGCTGTGTACCGAACCTCGTGACAACGCCGAAAGTGTCGCATCAACGGGGGCTGGCGCGCTGTCGACGGCAGGCGTGGTCTGCGGTTGTCCTGGCAGCATGGCGAACAACGCGCTCAGGTTGGCGAGATCCTCATCGCTCAGTGCGGTGTTTTTTTCATCCTGCTGAGCGACTTTGCCCAGAGTCGTCAGGGCATTAACTTTCAGTGAGGGCGTGAGGGCAGACAACAGTTGCTGAGCGTCTGTCATGTCGACAAGAGAAGCATCAGTGTGCATCTCTTTTTGCGCCAGTAGTTCGGTCAACTTGAGCGACGGTGCTGAATCGCCATTTTTTTGCAGTAACCCTTTTTGCAGTTTGCTACCGGCCGCCTGTAAGTCGGCAAACGACAGCGGGGAGTCTTTACCCTGCGCGTTGTCCGCACCTAATGCACCCGCCAGCAGCGCTAAAAAATCCTCGGGTGAATCAACCGCTTTGCCTGACTGAAGACCTGCGGCTACGTCGGTGTCGGTGGTAATCAGTTGGGGTAAAGTAATCATTCGGGTTTCCTCATAGCTGCACGCTGAGCAAATTCATCCATTTTTTTCTGATCCAGGCGGTTTTCGGCCAGTAACGCCGCCGAGGTTTGTCTGTCCTGCAGAGTCTGCCACGCCTGTAAACGTTGTTTTTTGTCGCGCCAACTGTTCAATGCCTGGTCTACTTTCTGCGTCCACTGATTGAGCTGTTGGCGGTGTTGCTCAATCGCTTTTTCCAGCGTCTGAATAAATTGTTGGTAATTGATCCAGCGATTACTGGTAATACCCTGACCCATGTCACTGTTCAGATTGTTGCGATACTCATGCTGATAATCGATCAGCATTTTCAACTGCTCTTCCGCCTGCTGACAGCCACGACGCATCTCTCCCAATAAGATAGCGGCGTCATCTACCTCTTTTTCAGCCAGGTCTTTCAGTGTGGCTAATGCACCATGTTGTGCCATGACCTATGCTCTCCTGCTTACTCACACACCAGGGAAAATCAGTTCTAACGCGTGCAGAGAATCTTCCCAGTCCGCCCGTTCAAAAATGCCTTGCTGTAAGAATGCTTCCAGTTGTGGCCATAGGGCGATGGCTTTATCCAGCATGGGATCGCTGCCTTTGGCATACGCCCCCACGCTGACCAGATCGCGGTTGCGCTGGAAGCTGGATAGCAGCTGTTTAAAGTTACGTACCCGCGCATAGTGTTGTTCACTAATAAGCGCGGTCATGGCGCGGCTGATCGAGGCTTCAATATCGATGGCCGGATAGTGACCCGCTTCGGCCAGATGACGGGACAGCACAATGTGGCCGTCCAGAATCGCGCGCGCGGAATCCGCAATGGGGTCCTGCTGGTCGTCACCTTCGGTCAGTACCGTGTAAAACGCGGTAACGGAACCGCCGCCGTGAATACCGTTCCCGGCACGTTCGACCAGTGCCGGTAATTTGGCGAATACTGAGGGGGGATAACCTTTCGTTGCCGGCGGCTCTCCGATCGCCAGGGCGATTTCACGTTGCGCCATCGCATAGCGGGTGAGGGAATCCATAATCAGCAATACGTGCTGTCCACGATCGCGAAAATCTTCGGCGATACGCGTGGCATAGGCCGCGCCTTGCATACGTAACAGCGGCGAGACATCTGCGGGAGCAGCAATCACCACCGAGCGTGCACGACCGTCGGTACCGAGAATATTTTCAATAAAATCTTTAACTTCGCGACCACGTTCGCCAATCAGACCTACGACGATAACATCGGCCTGGGTATAGCGCGCCATCATGCCGAGCAGAACGCTTTTACCGACACCGGAGCCCGCGAAAAGTCCCATACGCTGACCGCGACCGACGGTTAACAACGCGTTGATGGGGCGTACGCCGGTATCCAGGACGTGTTCAATCGCGGTGCGTTGTAGCGGGTTAAACGGCGGCGTAATCAGCGCCCCGGTTTCGGTGGTATCCGGGGCGGGCAGACCGTCGAGCGGTTTGCCGCTACCGTCCAGCACCCGACCCAGCAATGCAGGGCCAAGCGGTAATTGCTTCCCGCTTTGCAGACCTTCTCCGGCAATGTTTTTTGCGTACACGCGTGCGCCGGGCAGAACGCCTTCAACCTCTTCGAGGGGCATCAGAAACAGACGCTGACCGTTAAAGCCCACAACTTCACTTTCGACCTCCTGGGTTTCGTTGCCGTCCTGGCGTTCAATAACGCAGGTGGCGCCCAGCGGCAACTGTAATCCCGTGGCCTCCAGCACCAGCCCAGTGGCGCGGGTCAGGCGACCGTAACGGCGCACCGCAGGCAGCAGCGACATTTTCTCTTCGAAGCTGTCCAGCGTGTTGAGCCAGCGAGTCAGGCGAGTGGTCATTACACGACTCCCGGCGCTGCCAGACGGCAGAGTTCTTGCCAGCGAGTGGCAACGCTGGCATCCAGATCGCCTTCATCGGCTGAGACTTTACAGCCGCCGTGATGCAGCGTCGGATCGCCGCGCAGCCGCCAGCCGTGCAGGCTTAGGGTCGCACCGAGCATCTCTTCCACACGCTGGAGATCGTCCGGATGTACGCGTAGCTGCGGTTTACCGCTAAACAGCGGTTCTTGCTGTAACAGCTGTTGGATTTGTTTAATCAGCGCAGCGTTATCCACAATAGGCGTCTGGCCAATAACCTGACGCGCAGCTTCCAGCGCCATTTGCATCAGACGCGAGGCAATGACGCTGTCCAGCGCGTCCAGCGTATTCTGAAACTCGCTCACCAACTGCTGCATGCGGGCATGGATCGGCGCATGCTGAGCGCGCGCCTGGTTCTGGCCTTGCTCCAGCCCCTGACTCAGGCCTTCCTGATAACCTTGTTCGTGGCCTTTTTGTCGACCTTCCGCCAGACCCGCGTTATAACCTTGCTCATGGGCCTGCAGTTGCAGCTGTGCGAGCTGCTGTTCAAGCTGTTGCTCTGCGGAAAGCTCTGGTTCTGCTGTTTCTTCTGACAGCGGGGTTTCGCTGTGGTCAGCCAGTACGAACTCCGCCATCGGTGGGGCGAGGTCGTCCGGGGTCCAGACTTTCCACGGCAGTTCGTTAGACATAGGTATCCTCGCCGCTGCCTATCACCATCTCGCCGGTTTCCGCCAGACGGCGCACAATAAGCAGAATGGCTTTCTGTTCGTTTTCCACCTGCGACAAACGCACCGGACCGCGGTTGGCGAGGTCGTCGCGCAGAATATCGGCAGCACGTTGCGACATGTTGCGCAGGAACTTCTCGCGCAGTGGCTGTTCGGCACCTTTCAGGGCAATCAGCAACGATTCGGAATCCACTTCCTGCAGCAGGCGCTGGATACTGCGATCGTCGACATCCACCAGGTTCTCGAACAGGAACATCTCGTCGATAATTTTCTGCGCCAGCTCGCCGTCGAATTCGCGTACGGCGGTAATAACCGCTTCTTCCTGCTGGGTTTTCATCAGGTTGATAATTTCTGCCGCCGTTCTCACGCCGCCCATTTTGCTGCGCTTGAGGTTCTGGCCATCGAGTAGGCCGTTGAGTACCTCGGTCAGTTCTGCCAGCGCGGCAGGCTGTACGCCGCCAAA
Organism: Citrobacter braakii; assembly: GCF_002075345.1. Taxonomy (GTDB): domain Bacteria; phylum Pseudomonadota; class Gammaproteobacteria; order Enterobacterales; family Enterobacteriaceae; genus Citrobacter; species Citrobacter braakii. Next base: position 121,278 of record NZ_NAEW01000002.1, on the reverse strand, counting down.
GGTGGCGATACGCAGCATCACGTCGTGACGTAAACGCTCGTCGAACAGCGCCAGTATATCGGCAGCCTGGCCCCGCTTGAGGTGCACCAGAATGGTGGCGATAATCTGCGGATGCTCGTCGCGGATAAGGTCGGCGGCGCTTTGCGGCTCCATAAAGTTAAGCGTTTCAATGCCGCTGGTGGTATCGCGGGTTTCCAGAATATCTTCCAGCAGACTGGAGGCACGTTCCTCGCCCAGCGCTTTCACCAGCACGGAGCGCAGATATTCGTTGGCGTTGATATTCAGCGCGGCAAACTGTTCGGCTTCTTGTTCAAATTCGGCCAGCACTTCCGTCAACTGCTTGTTGGAAATCTGGCGAACGTTGGCCATCGCCGTACTGAGCGCCTGAACTTCGCGCGTGGAAAGGTGCTTAAACACCTCCGCCGCGCGATCTTCGCCAATGGTCATCAGCAGGATGACGCTTTTATCGGTACCGGTAAGATTACTCATGATCGTTGCTCATCCACTGGCGAATGACCAGCGCCACGACGCGCGGATCGTTATCTGACATTTCACGAATACGCTGACTCATGACTTCTGCTCCCAGACGCTGATTAGTACGACGCTGCTGAGTTTGTTCGTCTTTGCTGAGGCGAACTTCTACCGCTTCTTCGGTTTCCTGACGGACACGCGTTTGTTCTTGTACGGCTTTCGCTTCTTCGCTGCGACGGACCAACTGCGGACGAACGGCTTTTCGCCACAGGATCCACGCCACCAACAGAACCAGCAACCAACGACCTGCGGACATTAACTGATCAATAAAGAACGGCTGTTTCCAGAACGGTAGCTCGCCCATGGAATCGTCGGTCGCCGTGAAGGGAGAGTTCACCACGTTCAGGGTATCGCCACGCTTGTCGGAGAATCCCATCGCTTCGCGGGTCAGATCCTCAATCTGTTTCATCTGCTCGGCGGTTAACGGCAACGGTTTGCCGTCTGGTAACGTTTTGTAGTTGACCACGACAGCCACCGAGAGACGCTGCACATCGCCAACGTTCATTTTGGTATGGCGAATGGTGCGGTCAACTTCATAGTTGCTGGTTTCATTGCGCTGAGTATTGCGCGGGCCGGCATTATTACTGTTATTCGCCGTCTGTGCGTTTTGCGTATTTTGCGCGTTTTGCTGATTAGCGGGTGGGTTGGCGATTGGCGCAGTATTTGCCGGAGCGGGCTGATTTGACAACGCGCCCGGGACGCCGCCTGGTGCTCCGCTACCGACCTGCTCACTGACGTTCAACTGACGAGAACGCAGCACGGCCTGGGACTCATCACCGTTTGGACGGTACTGTTCTTCGGTTTGCTCTTTGTTGGCAAAATCCAGCTGCGCGGTGACCTGCGCATGTACGTTACCGTTGCCGACAATCGGCGACAGAATCGATTCGATACGACGCTGAACGCGGCCTTCGACGTCGCTGGCGTATTTCAGCTGCGCATCGTTAAGATCGCGGCTACTGGTATTTGACTGGGTTAACAGATGACCCGCCTGGTCGACCAGCGTAACGTTGCCCGGCGGCAAGCCTGCAACAGCGCTGGAAACCAGATGCGTGACCGCACTGATCTGACCTTCATCCAGCGCGCGACCCGGTTCCAAATTGACGGTGACGGAGGCTGAAGGCGCTTTTTGCTCACGCACAAACAGCGACGGTTTCGGCATAGCCAGATGCACGCGGGCGCGTTTTACCGGTCCCAACGTTTCAATCGTACGGGCTAATTCACCTTCCAGCGCGCGCTGGTAGTTGACCTGCTCGCTAAACTGGCTGATACCAAACTTTTCCTGATCCAGCAGTTCAAAACCCACCGCGCCGCCTTTGGGCAGACCTTGCTGCGCCAGACGTAAACGCAGTTCGTGGACTTTATCGGCAGGAACTTCAATGGCGCCGCTTCCCTCAGTAAAACGGTAGGGAACGTTCATCTGCGTCAGTTGGGTGACGATCGCGCCACCATCCTGATCGGAAAGATTGCTGAACAGCGTGCGGTAGTCAGGCGCTTTGGCCCACAGGACCATCGCCACGATGATCGCGACGGCAGCGGCTCCCGCCACAATCAGAGGAATTCTGGGATTCGCGCGCAGGCGGTTTAACCACTCGAGAGGTTTAAGCTGGGTTGCAGTCGATGCTGTCGCACTCATCTCGCACCTCGTGGCTTATCGTGGACGGCGTTTTTTGCAAAGTGGAACAAGACTCACTCCCGGGTCAGCAAACTCGAAAAATTGACGGTCTCATTATTTGCGGTTTCGAATTTTTCTATGCGTTAAAAACCGTGGTTTTTTATCGTTATTTAACGCCTTTATCTTATTGACTAACTGGTAATCTCAACTACGTAAAAAATTATCCAGGGGATCAGAATGTCGGCAATACAGGGGATTGAAGGGGTCATCAGCCAGCTACAGACCACGGCGATGTCAGCAAAAATGCAGGATATGCAGCCACAACCGACCGTGAGCTTTGCCGGTCAACTGCATGCGGCGTTAGACAGGATCAGTGATGTACAAACCGCATCCCGTGTGCAGGCTGAGAAATTTACCCTCGGTGAACCGGGTATTGCGCTGAACGATGTGATGACCGATATGCAAAAAGCGTCGGTATCGATGCAGATGGGGATCCAGGTGCGCAACAAACTGGTGTCGGCGTATCAGGAAGTGATGTCGATGCAGGTGTAGCAAGCCGAACATTCTCCCGCTGCGTCGGGCAACGGGAGAATCGCATTACTTCTGAATTAAATAACGAATCGTTGGACCATCCTGCTGAATATCCAGCACCGTGTAGCCGTGATTACGCGCATCCAGTGGAATATTGTTGATTGACTGCGGGCAATCGCTCACCACTTCCAGAATCTCACCTTTCTTCAATTGCGGCATCGCTTCCAGTGTGGCGACAGCCGGGTACGGACACGGCTCGCCGACCATATCGAGGCGATAATCAGGCACGATATTTTTCATACAGACTCCTTGGCAGGCGTCAGCCCAGCGCGACGGAAGAAGCGTTTTTCCCAGCCGATGATGAGCATCAGCGCGGTAAATAACAGCAGATAGGTTACCAGCAGGCCACCGAGCGGGCCGAAGGTGTTGAGCAGATTCACTTTGTCCCAATTGGTGGCAAGCGCGGGAGCAAAATCATCCCAGTAGTAGGCCAGTATGGTCGAGCCAATAACGTTGCCCAGACCCACCCACCAGTAATGCACCTGGCCTTCAACGGCGCGGTACATCCAGCCGGTTTCACACCCGCCCGCCAGAACAATGCCGAAGCCGAACAGCAAGCCGCCGATCACCGCATTCGGACCTGCCCACATGATTTTAGGCTCGACGCCCAGTTGTACGTAGCTAAAGATACCAATGGCGCTGACCGCCATCCCGAAGATGATCGCTTTCGCCATATGGGTGCGACCGGAAATCCACAGGTCGCGGAAGGCGGAGGTGAAGCAGATTTGCGCCCGTTCAATCAGCAGCCCGAACCCGACGCCGAACAGCATAGCCAAACCAAGTTTGGGCTTATCCATCGCAGTGAGGAGCGCCCAGCCGATCATGGCGATAAACACCAGCATGCCGAGGCGGAAACGGCGACGGGCCTGATCCGGCTTTTGCGTTAACGGAGAAGCGGCGGAGACTTTCTGCATTTTGACCGGAATACGAAACATCGGCAGCAGGGTAAAGCGTGCGCCAAACCATGAGCCAATAGCCGTTGCCAGGGCGAAAAACCAGGCGTGTAGCGAGAACTGTGGAATACCGGTGAAGAATGCGGCCAGGTTACAGCCCATTGCCAGCCGGGCGCCGAATCCGGCAATCATTCCGCCGACTATCGCCTGCATAATGCGCACCCGACTGCGCGGCATGCGTAATTTGACGTTGTTTGCCCACAATGCGGCAGCAAAACAGCCCCCGAACATACCGAGGATCATCATGCCGTCAATGCGGGTCAGGGGTGAGCCTTCGAGATGGATCAGCTTGTAGTATCCCCATTCTTCGGCGTGAACGCCGAACAGTTGCAGGATTTGACCACCCCAGCGAGTGAATTCGCCGGTAACGGCCCAGAAGGTTCCCGTAATGCCGAAATAGTAGGTAGAGAGAATACCCGCTGCGATGACCGCAGGGGCGGGGGCCCAAAATTTAATTAACCAGGCCTGTTTGAAGTGTTGCCATGACATGCGTTGTGCCTCTGAACTCAGAAGGTATGTAACAAGAAGTGTGGATACTACACCGATCAGAATTTTTGACTATGAGTAATAAGAGGTAACACCGTCTGGATCAATCTTTGTCGACACTGCCGAAAGGCTGGCGACATCAGGCCTTTAATGCCACAATCCCATTTTCTTCGCATGCAGGATGAATGATGAAAAAATTAGCAATCGTTGCTGTATTTCTGGCGCTTACCGGATGCGCCGAAGTAGAAAATTATAACGACGTGGTGAAAACGCCAGCGCCAGCCGGTCTGGAAGGATACTGGCAGTCAAAAGGTCCGCAACGCAGTCTGGTGAGCCCGGAAGCGATTGCCAGCCTGGTGGTAACAAAAGAGGGCGACACGCTGGATTGTCGCCAGTGGCAGCGAGTGATCGCGCTGCCGGGGAAACTGACGATGATCTCTGGCGATCTCACCAACGTGACGGTGAAACGCGAGCTGTATGAAATTGAGCGTGAAGGCAATACGCTGGAATATGACGGTATGACGCTGCAGCGGGTGGATCGCCCGACGCAGGAATGTGCTGACGCGTTAAAGAAAACGCCGCTGGCCACGCCACTGCCATAAGCTATACGCCCCGGTAGCCCATGGCCACCGGGGTTGAATTTTATAACACGTCTTCAATCACCCACACGCTGACGCTACCGCCGTTACAATAAAACGTCGCTTCACCGTTCTCATCGGTGACCACGCTTTCTTCGCGATTTCCCAGATAGTCACGCCAGGTTTTATTCCCGTAATTGGCGCCGAGATTGATGGTCTTTTCCCCGTCATCGCCGTTTGACAGTACCACCACACAGCCGGGATCCTCGTCCGTTCCGCTGCGGCTAAAAGCGATACAGTTAGGGTGATCGAAAAAGAGCGTCTGTACCCCGTGCGCGAAGCGTTGGCGCGCGAGGATCAGTTCATCAAGCTGCTCGATGATCGGCATGTCGATAGGATAGGTTTCGCCATCTCCCCCGGTGTCTTCGTAATGCGCTCCGTAGAGGTCAGGATAAAACACTGACGGCACGCCGTTTTCGCGCAACAGGATCAGCGCATAGGCCAGCGGCTTAAACCATGGCTCGACAGGGGCTTCCAGCGCCTGCAAGGGCTGAGTGTCGTGATTGGCGACCAGGGTGACGGCATGAAAGGGATCGGCTTCCACCAGGGTGTCGGTGAAAATCTGACTCATGTCGTAATCGCGACCCTGACGAGAGGCTTCGTGGAATTTCATCTGCAAAGGGGCGTCGAATAGCATAGTTTTCCCCTCCACCTGATTAATGTAGGTTTGCAGCTTGTCGACTTCATGCGACCAGTATTCCGCGACGATAAACAGCGGCTTGGGGGCGACTTCCTGCACATGCTCAATCCACTCTTTATAAAACCATGCCGGAATATGTTTCACGGCATCTAAACGAAAGCCGTCACACTGGGTTTGCTCCATCACCCAACGCGCCCAGTATTTGATCTCTTCGGTGACCGCGTGATTGCGAAAATCGATGTTTTCGCCCATCAGATAATCAAAATTACCCAACTCATCATCAACCTGATCGTTCCAGCCTTCGCCGGTGTAGTCGTTCACGATTTTAAAAATGCCGTCTTCGGTTGGGTTTTCGATATGGTCAATACCGCTGAAGCATTTAAAGTCCCAAATGAATTGCGAGTACTTGCCTGCGCGGGCAGGGAAGGTGTAGCGCGTCCAGCCTTCGCATTCGACGATCTCATCGTCTATTTGCGTGCGATCCTCGGCGTTAACCCGCTGGACACGAATATTCTCTTTCTCATCTGCGCCCATTTTGTGGTTAACCACCACGTCGAGCAGTACGGCAATATCATTGTGTTTTAGCGCGTCTATCGCCGCCAGCAGCTGGTTTTTATCGCCATATTTGGTAGCGATGGTTCCCTTTTGGTCGAATTCGCCCAGATCAAACAGATCGTAGGAGTCGTAGCCAACGGAATAGCCGCCGGATGCGCCTTTATAAGCGGGAGGTAACCACACCATATTGATGCCGATGTCATTGAGTCCACCTGCGCGTTCGGCAAGTTCGGGCCAGAGTTGACCGCCCTCGGGGTAATACCAGTGAAAATACTGCAATAACGTGGGATTTTTCATCTTCCGAGCTCCAGAAGTCGTTTGGCCGACCTCTGGAGTATGGAAGATTATTCAGACGAGACGGGAAATTATTGTGGTGCAGTGGGGGCGTCGGGAACTAACAGCATGCCGGAAAGACGGCCATAAGCGTTATTTAGCGTCTTTTGGCGCGTCGACTGACCGATGAGATTGCTGAGTTCATCCAGACGCTGCTGCAACAATGTTTTGAGCAGTTGTTCGTTATCCAGCGTCTGTTTAATGTACCCGGCCACTAAATCCTGAATACTTCGCGTAATGCCTGGTGGAGTTTGCTCTTCCATGACCACTTCAATACTTTGCAGATAGGTAACTTCCTGTTCCAGTAAAAGGTCCCATTCACCGCGCTGCGCTAGTTCCAGCAGTGAGTGACTGAGCAGCGCGATGCGCTGCCAACGGTTGATAAACTCCACGGCTGAGGTCATTAACGAGACTCCTGGGAAGATGCTTTTGGTGAGATCTGTTTCCAGGCATCTGCAATGTTGCCGAGTAACCCTTCGACTTCTTCAATGGCCTGACAATCATTACGCAAGTTAGCTTGCAGTAAACGGCGAATCATATAGTCGTACAGTGAAGACAGATTGGTGGCGATTTCGCCGCCATTCTCTTGATCAAGTCCTGCCTTCAGGCCATTGTCGATAATATTAATGGCTTTACTTAACGCTTCACCTTTGGCGACGATATCACCCTGTTGCATAAACAGGCGAGCGCGCACCAGGGCGCTGTTCGCGCCGTCAAACAACATTTCAATCAGCTGATGTGGATTTGCGCTCATCACGCCACTCTCTATGCTGACCTGTGCATAGGCTTTGGTACCGCTCGCGGTATACATGCTTACCTCGTTTTATCAGGAATTGCTCATCGCCGTAAATTGCTGGCCCAGATAGGTACTGGTGCTATTCAGCTTGCTCATCATGGTGTCTAATTGCGTAAACTGTGCTTTGTAGCGCGCGACGGTATCGTCGATGCTGTTGCTGACGGCCAGATACTGTTTGGTCAGCTTTTTCAGCGTGGCGTTAATATTGTCTTGGGCAACGTCAATAATGCCGTCATCGGCCAGGTAACCTTTTACTTCTGTTGCAATTTTGGTAGTAATACCGGTTTCTTTACCATCACCAACCAGCAATTGACGAGTCGCCGCGGTATTATCTTTCAGCGCTTTTTCCAGCTTAGTGTCGTCAATTTTCAGCTTGCCGGAGGTACCGTCGGTGGTAATACCGATTTCGCCCAACGTTTTGAATGCGCCGTCGCTGGCACCATTGGAAAACTGGGCGCGAATGCCTATCTGGATAGTACGTACCGCGCTGTCGCCGATCAGCGCACCGTTATTTTTATCTTGCGCTTCGGCTCCTGGATCAACTTCGGTGTATTTGGTCAGCGTTGAGAACGTATCCAGCAGCGAGTTATAGGCATCCACCCAACCTTTGATTGCTTCGGTTGCTTTATCATTGCTCTTGGTGACGGTGATTCGCGCGTCGGTCACTTCTTTAGTCAGATTCAGCGTTACGCCCTGCGGAGCATCGGTAATGGTGTTGCTTGGGCGTTCAATATCAATACCATTAACTTTCAATAACGCATTTTTTGCTTCCACCAGTTGTTTCATATTTCCGCTGCCGGCTGTGCTGTCGTAGGCCAGTAAATCATTGAGCTTACTGTCGCCGCTGACGGAAATGGTCATCTTATTATCGACACCGCTTTCGGCGGTCAATACCAGCTGATAATCATTTTCTTTAACTTTAACGATACTGGCGGAAATACCGCTGTCGGCGTCGTTAATGGCATCACGGATCCCTTCCAGCGATGTTTGGTCTTTGCTGAGTTTAATTTCCAGCGGTTTTTCACGGCCCTTTTGCTCAATTTTAATAGTGCGGCTTTCGGAGGAGGTATCACCTAACGCTTCCTTCGTTGAGCTGATTCCACTTTTAGTACTTAATGATTGAGCCTGCGCCAGTTGCGTAACACTAACGGTATAGATCCCGGGGGCTGCGCCGGCAGAGGTCGATACCTTAAGGTCTTCTGTACTGCTGGTTACGGTGGTGCTTTTAAACAGATCGGCACTGTTTAGCACTGTGTTTGCCGTCTGGAATTTTTCCAGCGCGCTTTTTAGCGTGCCGTAGGCGGTTAATCTTGCCGTATTCGTACTCTGCTGTTGGGTAATTGGGTTTAAGCGTTTTTTTTCAGCAGTAGTCAGGTTTGTCAGCAATGTATCCAGTGGTAAGTTTGAGCCAACGCCCAATGAAGTAAATGAAGGCATGCCTAATTCCTTGTGATTGCAAACAGTAGTTAAGCGGGTTATCGGCAATCTGCGCGCAAAGTTTAATGATAGTTTTGTAAAAATAATGCGCAGAATAATGGCATATAAAGAGGGTATTTCAGGGGCTAAGAAAAAAGAGGGCAGAAAGTAAAAATTTTCTAAAGTTCGAAATTAAGATGCCGATACATGGGTTACGGTGAGAAACCGTGGGCAACAGCCCAATAACATCAAGTTGTAATTGATAAGGAAAAGATCATGGCACAAGTCATCAATACAAACAGCCTGTCGCTGTTGACCCAAAACAACCTGAACAAATCTCAGTCTACTCTGAGCTCCGCTATCGAGCGTCTGTCCTCTGGTCTGCGTATCAACAGCGCGAAAGACGATGCTGCTGGTCAGGCGATCGCAAACCGCTTCACCTCTAATATTAAAGGTCTGACTCAGGCTTCCCGTAACGCCAACGACGGTATCTCCATCGCGCAGACCACTGAAGGCGCGCTGAACGAAATCAACAACAACCTGCAGCGTGTACGTGAACTGTCCGTTCAGGCATCTAACGGCACCAACTCAGATAGCGACCTGAGCTCCATTCAGGCTGAAATCACTCAGCGTCTGAGCGAAATCGACCGCGTATCCGGTCAGACTCAGTTCAACGGCGTGAAAGTACTGGCGGGTGACAACACCCTGAAAATCCAGGTTGGTGCTAACGATAACGAAACCATCTCCATTAACCTGAAAGAAATCACCAGCAGCACGCTGGGCCTGAATACTTTCAGCGTAACTGGCGATAAAGCGGTAACCGCTGACCAAATGGTCAAAGATTTTGGCGCGACTGGTAGCATGAACTACAAACTTGGCGCTGACAACTATGCTGTCGACGTAAAATCGGGTGCTGTCACCGTTCAGACTGGTGGTACAGGTGCATTTGCAGCTGCTTTTGTTGGGGCAGCAGATGGTAAATTAACCGCTAGCTCTACAAACACGCAAGTTAACCCAGGAACAACAGCCACCGCTGACGCAGCTGCTACTGCAGCAGCTGCAGTAACCGCAGGCGGCCCTAACGCTAAATTTACCTTTAAAGGTACCGAATGGACTGCTGCTGCAACAAACACAGCAAATGCTGACGGTAACGGTAAGTTCACCGCTACTATTGATGGTACCACCATTACTATGGACATCACTGGGGCGACAACCGGTACCGGTGGTACCATGACTCTTTCTGGTGGCAGCATTTATGAGCAGGGCGCAGCGGGCAGTAACAAACTGACCACTCATGCAACCAACGTTGCAGCAAAAGAGTCTGACCTGGTTGCGGCAAAAGCAACTAAAACGGGTGGAGCTTTAGCTATTGGTGCTACCAATTACACAGTTGATGCTAATGGCGTTGTTAGTGAAGGCGGTGAAACCACTTTCGTTAAAAATGCAGGTACTGCAAATGCTTCTCTGGTTAAACAAAGTCAGGCAAGCGAAGCTACGCGTAACCAGCTGAAACTGATTGATACCGCGTTGGCTCAGGTTGACACTTTACGTGGCGACCTCGGTGCGGTGCAGAACCGTTTCGACTCTACCATCACCAACCTGGGCAACACCGTTAACAACCTGACTTCTGCACGTAGCCGTATCGAAGATGCTGACTACGCGACCGAAGTGTCCAACATGTCCAAAGCACAGATCCTGCAGCAGGCAGGTACTTCTGTACTGGCACAGGCCAACCAGGTTCCGCAGAACGTACTGTCTCTGCTGCGTTAATTTACGCTTACTGCGCAAACCCCGCTCCGGCGGGGTTTTTTACATTCAGCTTTACCCGTAACCCCCAAATAACCCCCCATTTCACCCACTATTCACCCGATTAAAACCCCTGCAGAAACGGATAATCATGCCGATAACTCATTTAACGCAGGGCTGTTTATCGTGAATTCACTGTATACCGCTGAAGGTGTAATGGATAAACACTCGCTGTGGCAGCGTTATGTACCGTTGGTGCGTCACGAAGCATTGCGCCTTCAGGTGCGTTTGCCGGCGAGCGTAGAACTGGATGACCTGCTACAAGCGGGCGGCATCGGGTTATTGAATGCAGTCGACCGATATGACGCTTTGCAAGGAACGGCATTTACCACTTACGCAGTGCAGCGTATTCGTGGAGCGATGCTGGACGAACTACGTAGCCGGGATTGGGTGCCGCGTAGCGTTCGGCGCAATGCTCGCGAAGTGGCACAGGCGATGGGGCAACTGGAGCAGGAATTAGGGCGTAACGCGACGGAAACCGAAGTGGCGGAGCGTCTGGCTATTCCTGTGCAAGAGTATCGTCAGATGTTGCTTGATACCAATAATAGCCAACTCTTCTCCTACGACGAGTGGCGGGAAGAGCATGGCGATAGTATTGAGCTGGTGACGGAAGAACATCAGCAGGAAAACCCGTTACAGCAGCTACTTGAGGGTAACCTCCGCCAGCGCGTGATGGACGCGATCGAAGCGTTGCCGGAACGCGAAAAGCTGGTGTTAACGCTGTACTACCAGGAAGAGCTGAATCTGAAAGAGATTGGCGCGGTACTGGAAGTGGGGGAGTCACGGGTTAGCCAGTTGCACAGTCAGGCCATCAAACGTCTACGCACCAAGCTGGGTAAGCTATAGGGGTACACCATTACCCCTGAACAATGCCGCATTACGAATTGACTACCAGGAGTTCTCATGACGGTGCAGCAATCAAAAAGACGGCCTCTAAGCCGCTACCTCAAAGATTTCAAACACAGCCAGACGCATTGCGCCCATTGCTTTAAGTTGCTCGACAGGATCACGCTGGTTCGCCGCGGGCAAATTGTGAATAAAATCGCCATCGCCCGACTGGACACGTTGCTGAATGAAGCAGAGTGGGAACAGGAGAAAAAAGAGTGGGTGGCACTGTGTCGCTTTTGTGGTGATTTGCACTGCAAAGAGCAGAGCGACTTTTTTGACATTATCGGCTTCAAGCAATTTTTATTCGAGCAGACCGAAATGAGTCACGGCACGGTACGCGAATACGTTGTGCGCCTGCGTCGCCTCGGGAATCATCTGACCGAACAAAATATCTCTCACGATCTGCTGCAGGAAGGGTTTCTCGACGAAAACCTTGCCCCGTGGCTACCGGAAACCAGCACCAACAATTACCGCATCGCCTTGCGTAAGTATGAGCAGTTTAAAGCCCATACGCATATGGGACATATGCAGAAATCCTCCTGGACAGCCAGTTCTGATATATATTAAAAACGAATAAGGTGTAACAGAGTCGTGTTTGTGGATCACGGCAAACGCTTTACACTGTAGTCATAAATGATAGTCACTAATGACAATATTCGGGGTAACTATGAAATTAGCACTTCTGGGACGTCAGGCTCTGATGGGTGTAATGGCTGTTGCACTTGTCGCCGGAATGAGCGTGAAGACTTATGCAGATGAAGGTCTGTTAAATAAAGTTAAAGAGCGCGGCACGCTGCTGGTGGGCCTGGAAGGGACCTATCCCCCGTTTAGTTTTCAGGGCGATGACGGCAAGCTGACCGGTTTCGAAGTGGAGTTTGCCGAGGAACTGGCCAAGCATCTTGGGGTGAAAGCCACGCTGAAGCCGACCAAATGGGACGGTATGCTGGCTTCTCTTGATTCCAAACGCATTGACGTGGTCATCAACCAAGTGACTATCTCTGATGATCGTAAGAAAAAATACGATTTCTCTACCCCGTATACGGTCTCTGGTATCCAGGCGCTGGTGAAGAAAGGCAATGAAGGCGTTATTAAGACTGCTGCCGATCTGAAAGGTAAAAAAGTCGGCGTGGGTCTGGGAACCAACTATGAAGAGTGGCTGCGCCAGAACGTGCAGGGCGTGGATATTCGTACCTATGATGATGACCCGACCAAATATCAGGATCTGCGCGTAGGGCGTATCGACGCCATCCTGGTTGACCGTCTGGCCGCGCTGGATCTGGTGAAAAAAACCAAGGATACGCTGGCCGTTACCGGTGAAGCATTCTCCCGCCAGGAGTCCGGCGTGGCGCTGCGTAAAGGCAATGAAGATCTGCTGAAAGCGGTGGATGCAGCCATTGCTGAAATGCAGAAAGACGGTTCGCTGAAAGCCCTGTCTGAAAAATGGTTTGGAGCAGATGTGACGAAATAATCGTCATCTGATGAAAAAAGGCGCCTTTAACAGCGCCTTTTTTTATTTCATTGCGCCTGAACGTGCATAATAAAAGAACATCACAACAACGAATACCGGAGGCTGTATGCCGCTGCATAATTTAACGCGCTTTCCACGTCTGGAATTTATTGGCGCGCCAACGCCACTCGAATATCTTCCGCGCCTCTCAGATTATCTCGGGCGCGATATTTTCATTAAACGCGATGACGTCACGCCGATGGCTATGGGCGGCAATAAGTTGCGTAAGCTGGAGTTTCTGGCCGCAGACGCGCTGCGTGAAGGCGCGGATACGCTGATAACCGCGGGTGCTATTCAGTCTAACCATGTTCGCCAGACGGCGGCGGTCGCCGCTAAGCTAGGCCTGCACTGCGTGGCGCTGTTGGAAAATCCGATAGGCACCACTGCCGAAAACTATCTCACCAATGGCAACCGTCTGCTGTTGGACCTGTTTAATACGCAGATTGAAATGTGCGATGCGCTGACCGATCCGAATGCACAGCTGCAGGATCTGGCGACGCGGATTGAAGCGCAAGGGTTCCGCCCGTATGTGATCCCGGTTGGGGGCTCCAATGCACTGGGTGCGCTGGGCTATGTGGAAAGCGCGCTGGAAATTGCCCAACAGTGTGAAGGGGCCGTTTCGCTCTCTTCCGTAGTGGTGGCCTCGGGCAGTGCGGGAACCCATGCCGGACTGGCCGTGGGCCTGGAGCAATTGATGCCTGACGTCGAACTTATCGGCGTGACCGTCTCACGCAGCGTGGCGGATCAAAAGCCCAAAGTTGTTGCACTGCAGCAGGATATTGCTCGGGAGCTGGAACTGACGGCCTCAGCGGAAATCCTGTTATGGGACGATTATTATGCGCCAGGCTACGGTACGCCAAACGAAGAGGGAATGGAGGCGGTAAAACTGCTGGCGCGTCTGGAAGGCATTTTGTTAGATCCGGTGTATACCGGCAAGGCGATGGCGGGTCTGATTGATGGCATTAGCCAGAAGCGCTTCAAAGATGAAGGGCCAATTCTCTTTATTCATACTGGTGGGGCGCCTGCGCTGTTTGCCTACCATCCTCACGTGTAACGACCAGGTAGAAAAACGCTAATGCATGAAAGTATCCAACTGGTGATTGATTCTCTGCCGTATCTGCTCAAGGGCGCAGTTTTTACGCTGCAACTGAGTATCGGTGGGATGTTCTTTGGTCTCGTGCTGGGTTTTATCCTGGCGCTGATGCGTCTGTCGCCGCTGCTGCCTGTGCGCTGGCTGGCGCGCTTTTATATCTCTATCTTTCGCGGAACGCCGTTGATTGCCCAGCTGTTCATGATCTATTACGGTCTGCCGCAGTTTGGTATTGAGCTTGATCCTATTCCGGCGGCGATGATTGGCTTATCGCTTAATACGGCGGCCTACGCTGCGGAAACGCTGCGTGCGGCAATCTCCTCCATCGACAAAGGGCAGTGGGAAGCGGGTGCCAGTATTGGTATGACGCGGTGGCAAACCATGCGCCGGGCAATCCTGCCGCAGGCTGCGCGGGTTGCGCTCCCGCCGCTGAGTAACAGCTTTATCAGCCTGGTGAAGGACACCTCTCTGGCCGCGACTATTCAGGTACCGGAACTGTTCCGTCAGGCGCAGTTGATTACCTCGCGTACGCTGGAGGTATTCACGATGTATCTGGCAGCCTCGTTGATTTATTGGGTGATGGCGACGGTGCTTTCTGCACTGCAAAACTATTTTGAAGAGCAACTGAATCGCCAGGAGAGAGAGCCGAAATGAGTGCTATCGAAGTCAGAAACCTGGTCAAAAAATTCCATGGGCAAACGGTGCTGCATGGGATCGATCTTGACGTCAAACCCGGTGAAGTTGTGGCGATTATCGGGCCGAGCGGTTCGGGCAAAACGACGCTGCTGCGCAGCATTAATTTGCTGGAGCAACCGGAGGCGGGCACCATTAAGGTGGGTGAGATTACCATTGATACCGCGCGTTCGTTAACTCAGCAGAAAGGTCTGATTCGTCAGTTGCGCCAGCACGTGGGCTTTGTGTTCCAGAACTTTAATTTGTTCCCGCATCGCACGGTGCTGGAAAACATTATTGAAGGTCCGGTGATTGTTAAAGGCGAACCGAAAGCCGAAGCGACAGCCCGAGCGCGCGAACTGCTGGCGAAAGTCGGGTTAGCTGGTAAAGAAACCAGCTATCCGCGGCGTTTGTCCGGCGGGCAGCAGCAGCGCGTGGCTATTGCCCGGGCGTTGGCGATGCGACCTGAGGTTATTCTTTTTGATGAGCCTACCTCCGCGCTTGATCCTGAACTGGTTGGTGAGGTACTTAACACCATCCGCCAACTGGCGCAGGAAAAACGCACCATGGTGATTGTGACGCATGAAATGAGCTTTGCGCGCGACGTTGCCGATCGGGCGATATTTATGGATCAAGGACGGATAGTGGAGCAGGGGCCCGCTAAGTCCTTATTCACGCATCCGCAGCAACCGCGAACCCGTCAGTTTCTTGAAAAGTTTCTGATGCAATAAATAGTGCATGCAGCACTCGTCGAAATTGTTTTTTGGCGAGTGCTGTTCGCATAACTATTTATAATTATTGCTTTAATATTAACTCCCAATACCGTTACTTCCTGCCGTCGTTGAGTAATGCTCAAGTAATTGACCATTTGTCCGATAATTTGCATATATAAAATACATTTATGTGTTAGCTTGTTTCATATGTTTGGATGATTATCAATCTCAGGGGTATTACCACTTAGTATGCAGGGTCATGATTTCTTCACCTGGCGACGGAGTATGCTGTTACGCTTTCAGGAAATGGCGACGGCAGAGGATGTCTATAATGAATTACAACAACAGACGCAGCATTTAGAGTTCGATTTTTACGCGCTCTGTGTTCGTCATCCCGTACCTTTTACCCGACCTAAAACGTCGCTTCACACGACCTATCCCAAAGCATGGGTGGCGCATTATCAGTCCGAGAATTATTTCGCTATTGATCCGGTGCTGAAGCCTGAAAACTTCAGTCAGGGGCATTTACCCTGGAACGATACCTTATTTCGCGATGCACAGCCCCTGTGGGATGCCGCGCGCAATCACGGTTTACGTAAAGGGATGACGCAATGCTTAATGTTGCCTAATCGGGCGTTGGGTTTTTTATCGGTATCGCGTGCGAGTGTCCGTAATAGTCGCTTTGCAAACGATGAGGTAGAGCTCAGGATGCAACTGCTGGTGCGGGAAAGCTTGTCGGTACTGACGCGGCTGCAAGATGACATGGTCATGGCGCCAGAGATGCGCTTTAGCAAGCGGGAAAAAGAGATATTGAAATGGACGGCAGAGGGGAAAACCTCTTCAGAGATAGCGATAATTCTGTCGATTTCTGAAAATACCGTTAACTTTCACCAGAAAAATATGCAAAAGAAATTTAATGCACCCAACAAAACGCAGATCGCCTGTTATGCTGCGGCAACCGGGCTGATCTGAGTAAATTATCGTTCTGAGTGTCAGACGCAAACCCGGCTGAGAGCATCGCTGTCAGCCGGGTTCTTATTACTGGCGGTAGGCCTGTTTAATTTGCTTAACAGTGCTGGAAAATACCGCAGCCTGTGATTGATCTTCAATCAGCGCGATCTGTTTTTCCATTTTAAGAATCACGCGCCCTGCATCGGCTTGGCCCATTGCCTGCAGCATCAGCGTTAACATGGCTTTCAGGCAGGTGACTTCGTTGGCCAGTTCCTGGTTATTCTCAGCAGTGGAAAAGTCAGGCGTACTCATTTATTTTCCTCGTTATGTTTCAATGAAAAAGTGCGATGTCAAATCTTAAGGCGCCGGAGTATACCATAAGCGAGGCTAAAAATATCAGCGGTTGTTTTCTGCGCAAACATAAGTCGCGGACATTAAAATAAACAACATGTTGCACTGCATATATTTTCTCCATCTGTTGTTTATTTCGAGTATTTTACTCGTTAATTATTGTTACAACTTTAGCTGCCTATTTTGCATTCAACGGACGAATATGAATTTTTTGTCACTATTCTGAAACAGCTATGCAGATATAACCGTGGCAAAAGGTTGCCATAACAGAAAGTTTCCACTCGTCGTACCTTCTAATTTCCAAAAACGAGAGCAAAATCGAAAGACGGCGATTTTTACATTTCAAAGTTGAGATAAAACCCGTTAACATAGGACCGATTAACTATCGGTAGCGTTATCCCTATTCTGGAGATATTCCTTTGATCAACGTTTTTCTTGTTGATGACCACGAACTGGTGCGCGCAGGGATACGACGCATTCTTGAAGATATAAAAGGCATTAAAGTTGTCGGTGAGGCGTGCTGCGGTGAAGATGCGGTAAAATGGTGCCGCTCAAATTCCGTTGACGTTGTGCTGATGGACATGAATATGCCCGGTATTGGTGGCCTTGAGGCAACGCGTAAAATTGCGCGTTCAACGGCTGACATTAAAGTGATCATGCTGACTGTCCATACCGAAAACCCGTTACCTGCAAAAGTCATGCAGGCGGGAGCCGCGGGCTATCTCAGTAAGGGGGCTGCGCCCCAGGAGGTCGTGAGTGCGATTCGTTCGGTTTATTCTGGCCAACGTTATATTGCCTCCGATATCGCTCAGCAGATGGCGCTTAGCCAGATTGAGCCTGAGAAAACGGAAACCCCGTTTGCCAGTTTGTCTGAACGTGAGTTGCAGATTATGCTGATGATCACCAAAGGTCAGAAGGTCAATGAGATCTCAGAGCAACTGAATCTTAGTCCTAAAACGGTGAACAGCTATCGCTATCGAATGTTCAGTAAATTAAACATTCACGGCGATGTTGAGCTGACTCACCTGGCAATTCGCCATGGCCTGTGTAATGCGGAGACATTAACAAGCCAGTGACCGATCAGTTTGATGCCAAAGCGTTCCTGAAAACCGTGACCAGTCAGCCCGGTGTTTATCGTATGTATGATGACGCCGGGACGGTCATCTACGTCGGGAAAGCGAAAGACCTGAAAAAAAGGCTTTCCAGCTACTTCCGTAGCAACCTTGCATCGCGTAAGACCGAAGCACTGGTCGCGCAAATACAGCAGATTGATGTCACGGTAACGCACACCGAAACCGAGGCGTTATTGCTTGAGCACAACTACATCAAGCTGTATCAGCCGCGTTATAACGTTTTGCTGCGCGACGATAAATCCTATCCTTTTATTTTCCTCAGCGGCGATACCCATCCTCGCCTGGCAATGCATCGCGGGGCCAAGCATGCCAAAGGCGAGTACTTTGGACCGTTTCCTAACGGCTACGCCGTACGCGAAACGCTGGCGTTGCTGCAGAAAATCTTCCCTATTCGTCAGTGCGAAAATAGTGTTTATCGCAATCGCTCGCGGCCCTGTCTGCAATATCAGATTGGCCGCTGCCTCGGTCCGTGTGTGGCGGGCCTGGTGAGTGAGGAAGAGTATGCGCAGCAGGTTGATTACGTTCGTCTGTTCCTGTCCGGGAAAGACGATCAGGTATTAACGCAGCTGATCGCCCGGATGGAAAAGGCCAGCCAAAATCTCGAGTTTGAAGAGGCTGCCCGCATTCGTGACCAAATTCAGGCCGTACGCCGCGTGACCGAAAAACAGTTTGTCTCTAATACCGGAGACGATCTGGACGTCATCGGCGTGGCGTTTGACGCCGGCATGGCCTGTGTGCACGTGCTGTTTATTCGCCAGGGTAAAGTGTTAGGCAGTCGTAGCTATTTCCCGAAAGTCCCTGGTGGAACAGAACTCGGCGAGGTCGTTGAAACCTTTGTCGGACAGTTTTATCTGCAGGGAAGTCAGATGCGCACCTTACCCGGTGAGATCCTGCTCGATTTTAATCTTAGCGATAAAACCCTGCTGGCAGACTCTCTGTCTGAGCTGGCCGGGCGGAAGATCAACGTTCAGACGAAACCGCGAGGCGATCGCGCGCGGTATCTGAAGCTGGCGCGTACCAACGCGGCGGTGGCGTTAACCACAAAACTTTCCCAGCAGTCGACCATTACTCAACGCCTGACGGCGCTGGCATCAGTACTCAAGTTACCCGCAGTGAAACGCATGGAGTGCTTTGATATCAGCCACACGATGGGCGAGCAGACGGTAGCCTCCTGCGTGGTATTCGATGCCAATGGACCACTGCGCGCCGAGTATCGCCGCTATAACATCACGGGTATTACGCCGGGTGATGATTATGCGGCAATGAATCAGGTTCTCCGTCGGCGCTACGGTAAGGCGATTGAAGAAAGTAAGATTCCGGACGTCATATTGATCGACGGCGGGAAAGGTCAACTGGGGCAGGCGAAAGCCGTGTTTGCTGAGCTGGACGTGCCCTGGGACAAACAGCACCCGCTTTTGTTGGGTGTGGCAAAAGGGGCCGATCGTAAAGCAGGCCTGGAAACGCTGTTCTTTGAGCCGGAAGGTGAGGGCTTTAGCCTACCGCCGGATTCGCCTGCATTGCACGTTATCCAGCATATCCGCGATGAATCTCACGATCATGCAATTAGCGGGCACCGTAAAAAACGGGCGAAGGTGAAAAGTACCAGCACGCTGGAGACTATTGAAGGTGTCGGGCCGAAGCGTCGGCAGATGTTGTTGAAATATATGGGCGGTTTGCAAGGTCTTCGTAACGCGAGTATTGAAGAAATTGCAAAAGTGCCGGGTATTTCGCAAGCTCTGGCAGAAAAGATCTTCTACTCGTTGAAACATTAGGCCCTCTGTAGCAACATAGGGGTAATTTTACTGACAACAGATAGTTATCCGTCATATGCAATTTAATATCCCTACGTTGCTCACGCTGTTTCGCGTCATCCTGATCCCATTCTTTGTATTGGCTTTTTATCTGCCATTCACCTGGGCTCCCTTCGTTTGTGCGCTGATCTTCTGTATTGCGGCGGTCACCGACTGGTTTGACGGCTATCTGGCGCGTCGCTGGAACCAAAGCACGCGTTTTGGCGCCTTCCTCGATCCGGTGGCTGATAAGGTACTGGTGGCTATCGCGATGGTGCTGGTGACCGAGCACTATCACAGCTGGTGGGTAACGCTTCCTGCCGCCACGATGATTGCGCGTGAAATTATTATCTCTGCGCTGCGTGAGTGGATGGCTGAACTGGGTAAACGTAGCAGTGTGGCGGTGTCCTGGATCGGCAAAGTGAAAACCACTTCGCAAATGGCCGCGCTCGCATGGCTGCTGTGGCGTCCAAATATTTGGGTAGAGTACGCCGGGATCGCACTTTTCTTCGTCGCCGCGATACTGACGTTGTGGTCAATGTTCCAGTATTTGAGCGCTGCGTGGGGAGATTTGCTTGAACAGTGATCGTTTCGGCGCAAATTTCAGCAAACGATCGTCAGTGGTGAAAAATATCGTTGACTCATTGCGTCAGGTAAGTAGAATGCAACGCATCGAACGGCAGCACTGATTGCCAGACGATAACAAAATCAAGTGATTAACAAAGTTACTTGGTGATGCGGGAATAGCTCAGTTGGTAGAGCACGACCTTGCCAAGGTCGGGGTCGCGAGTTCGAGTCTCGTTTCCCGCTCCAAATTAAAGACATCGGCAATAGCGGATGTCGGCTGAAAAGCCAGAAGATTTCGGCGCGTTAGCAAAGCGGTTATGTAGCGGATTGCAAATCCGTCTAGTCCGGTTCGACTCCGGAACGCGCCTCCAATTTCTTCCCGAGCCCGGATGGTGGAATCGGTAGACACAAGGGATTTAAAATCCCTCGGCGTTCGCGCTGTGTGGGTTCAAGTCCCACTCCGGGTACCATGGGAAAGAAAAGAATAATCAAAGCAATAAGCAGTGTCGTGAAACCACCTACGGGTGGTTTTTTTGTTTTTGTTTATTGCGTTCATCATCCTGCTTCATTTCTCTTTTTCCTCTTACTTCATTTTGATTTCTGTCAGAGTATGACATGCCCCAAAATATGTTTTCCGGTATTATTAGCCCATTAATTGCCAATGCTGAATGCTGGTGCAATCACTCTCGTAATTGGATGATTCATGAATAATAAAATCAGTCAGGATACCATCAACAAAGCCCTGTGGTCCGCGTGCGACACCTTCCGTGGCACCATCAGTGCTGATACTTACAAAGACTTTATCCTTACCATGCTGTTCCTCAAGTACATTTCGGATGTCTGGCAAGATCACTACGACGAATATAAAGAACAATATGGTGATACGCCGGAGCTGATTGAAGCGATGATGGCGAATGAACGCTTCGTGTTGCCAAAAATCGCCAGTTTCTATGCTCTGTATGAGCGCCGTCATGAACCGGGCAACGGCGAGCGTATCGATCAGGCATTGCATGCGATTGAAGAAGCCAATGGCACCAAACTGAAAGACGCCGGGAAAAGTGTCTTCCAGGATATTTCGTTTAACACTGACCGCTTGGGTGAAGAAAAACAGAAGAACACAATTCTGCGCCAGTTGCTGGAAGACTTCGCCGGTGAAGATCTCAACCTGAAGCCGAGCCGTGTAGGTACGCTGGACGTTATCGGTAATGCTTACGAATATCTGATCAAAAACTTTGCCGCCAGCGGTGGGCAGAAAGCAGGTGAGTTCTATACTCCGCCGGAAGTCTCGGATCTGATTGCTGAACTGCTCGATCCGCAACCGGGTGATACCATCTGCGACCCGGCCTGTGGTTCCGGTTCTTTGCTAATGAAGTGCGGGCGTAAAATTGTCTCAGGACATGATAGCCGCAATTATGCGTTGTTCGGTCAGGAGGCCATTGGCTCTACATGGTCGCTGGCGAAAATGAACATGTTCTTGCACGGCGAAGACAACCACAAAATCGAGTGGGGCGATACCATTCGTAACCCGAAGCTGCTCGATAAAAATGGCGACCTGATGCTGTTTGATATCGTGACCGCTAACCCGCCGTTCAGCCTGGATAAGTGGGGCCACGATGAGGCCGAGAACGATAAGTTTGGCCGCTTCCGTCGTGGTGTACCGCCGAAGACTAAGGGGGATTACGCCTTTATCTCGCACATGATAGAAACCCTGAAACCGAGGACAGGTCGTATGGGCGTGGTAGTGCCACACGGTGTGCTGTTCCGTGGTTCCAGCGAAGGTAAGATTCGCCAAAAACTGATTGATGAAAATCTGCTGGATGCGGTAATTGGTCTGCCGGAAAAATTGTTTTACGGTACGGGGATACCGGCTGCGATTCTGATTTTCAAAAAACAGAAAGTGGATGACAAGGTGCTGTTTATCGATGCCAGCCGCGAATTCAAGGCAGGTAAAAACCAGAACCAGCTCAGTGAAGAAAACATCGAAAAAATCGTTAAGACCTACCGCAATGGCGATAACGTCGAGAAATACGCTTATCTTGCCAGCCTGAAGGAAATTCAGGACAACGATTACAACCTCAATATCCCTCGTTATGTGGATACCTTTGAGGAAGAGGACGAGATTGATTTACTAGCCGTGCGTGCTGAGCGTGAGCAATTGAAAGTGGAACTAGCGAAATTGGAAATGCAGATGGCGGGTTATCTGGAGGAGTTGGGTTATGGTGCCTAAGGGGTGGACGCTTCTCCAAGTGTCAGATATTTGTAAGTTACAAAATGGTAATAGTTTTAAGCCACATGAGTGGGATACACAAGGTATCCCTATCATTCGAATTCAAAATTTGAATGGAAGCGATAATTATAACTATTTTTCAGGTGTTCCTCAGGATAAATGGTTGGTTGAACCAGGGCAGTTACTATTTTCCTGGGCAGGTACAAAAGGTGTATCCTTCGGTCCTTTCATTTGGAATGGGCCAAAAGGTGTTTTGAATCAGCATATCTACAAGGTATTTGCAAATGAAAATGTTCATGGACACTGGCTGTATTTAGCTTTATTGCATATAACTCAAAAAATTGAAGCGCAGGCTCATGGTTTCAAATCAACATTATTACATGTTCAAAAAAAAGACATTGATAATCAATTTGTGCTTACCCCTCCTGTTGCTGAACAAAAGAAAATAGCCCAAATCCTGTCAACCTGGGATAAGGCCATTTCGGTGACGGAAAAGCTGCTCGCCAATAGTCAGCAGCAGAAAAAAGCCCTGATGCAGCAATTGCTCACGGGAAAAAAACGGTTGCTGGATGAGAATGGGGGGAGATTTAGTGGGGAGTGGTATACGTGCTCATTGTCTGAAGTAGCGCATATTATTATGGGGTCATCGCCTAAATCCGAAGCCTACAATGATAATGGCTTAGGTTTACCATTAATACAGGGTAATACCGATATAAAGTGCCGAGTTTCATGTCCCAGAGTTTATACGTCTGACATTACGAAAGAATGTTCTCCCGGAGATATTCTTCTAAGTGTCAGGGCACCTGTAGGTACTGTTGCACTTTCTCAACATAAAGCATGTATAGGGCGTGGTATATCGGCTATAAAATCCAAGAGAAAAATGAGCCAATCATTTCTTTATCAATGGTTTCTTTGGTTTGAACCAAAATGGTGTTCCCTATCACAAGGTAGCACATTTGAATCAATCAATAGTGATGACATAAAGACATTAAAATTAGCAATACCTAATTATGAAGAACAACAAAAAATCGCCATCGTCCTGTCCGCAGCTGACGTCGAAATCTCCACGCTGGAGAAAAAACTCGCCTGCCTGAAAGACGAGAAAAAAGCCCTGATGCAGCAATTACTGACCGGGAAACGTCGGGTGAAAATCGATGAGGCTGTTGCTGCATGAAACTGACGAAAAGAGGGCCACTGACTGACCGGGAAATCGACTGGCTGGAAGAGGTGTTGCTGAAATATGGTAATGATGACTCTGTGCTCTGTTTCTCTGAGCTGGATGGCTTCCTGACGGCGATTGTCTCTGGCCCTAATATGATTCCCCCTAATACCTGGCTCAGTGCTATCTGGGGACGTGGTGACTACCACCCTCACTGGGCCACCGAAATCGAGATGACGCGTTTTGTGGGGCTGTGTTTTCAGCATATTAACGATATTGCAGGCTGCTTGTATGAGGTCCCTGAACAGTTTGAACCGATATTCAATGGACGTAAGGTTAAAGGTAAAACATATACCATCGTCGAAGAGTGTGGTGTTTCGGGTATATGAAAGGCCGGTCTCTGGATGACTGGTCAGCCTTGCCGGAGGCCTTACGCCCCTCGCTGGAGGCAATAGCCCTTCATGGTATCGAAAAAAACTTCCCTGTGGTTGAGAAAATGTCACCCGCTCAATTTGACAGAGTATTACTCTCATTCAGCCTGCGGCACTGGCGCTTTATCAGCACTGGTTGTCGGTGAGAATGTCAGAGGTATCATCCCGGCCTGTTCCCGTGAAGAGGGCAGAAAAACTGCCCGGTCGTAATGCCCCGTGTCCGTGTGGCAGCGGTAAAAAATTTAAAAAGTGCTGCCTGCACTGACAAAGCGGAAGGAGGCTTACTTATGGCAGTGAACAGTCTAGATAGTTCCCGGTGGTACCTGGGACATGTTCTCTGGTTCGGAGGCTATAACAGCAAAACGGATCGAGAAAATAACTTTGGGTTTATCTCGTCTGAGAACGGTAATGAGCTGTTTTTTCATAAGAATGAGATAAACCGGAACTATACGCCTGCTGACAATACACCGGTACTGTTCAGGCAAGGTACAGGTAAAAATGGTAAGCCTACAGCTTTTAACGTTCACTTACTTGATAAAACAGATGAGGAGACGGGTGAGCTCCTCATTGAGTATCTCCGGGCTATTATTGAGGAGGGTGTTGATTTCGTTCGTTGGCCTTATCGTGACAGCATTGTTAATTGCCTTACTCAGTCCTTTGGCGAAGGTGCTATAACTCGGTTAGTTATGAGTGATATTGCTGCCACAAAAATATTACCGCTATTTTTAAAATCACGTAACTACGATGACCAATTTACATCTTTCGCCTCTGATAAAAATTTTGATGATTTAATCGCACAACAAATATCTCCTGCGGTCATGCCTTCGTCATTTATCGATGATAATATTGGTCAGTTCGCTGTTTGGGTGAAAAGCTGTTCTGCGGCTACGAGTTGCCAGGGGGGGGCACCATCGGACATCATCAATGTATTACTCAGTCACGTATCTATAAGTGCTATTCTCTACTTGGCATTTTACGATTATATAAGCAGTAAGCTGATTCTTGAACATCGGCATGATGATATAGGAAACTTTGTTCGACGTAGTTTCACGAAAAATAAAATGAATATACAACCATTTGTCCGTGATGCCTATCAGCAGAAATTCTCATCGAGAGAGAAATTTTACAAACATTCCGTGATTAGTCCTTTTATCAATGCGTATTTGATTAAACAGAAAGTGTTCAGAAAAGATTTCAGTTTCGTTAATGATATTGAATCAAATCCTGAGATTTCTTCTGATCCTGAATACTTTATTCTGAGTAAATTGTTGCCGTTGATTGGGCGCAACGATGAACAGTCGGTTCTGAGTATTATTCTGCATGAGATATGGCAGGGAGTGTTATCGGGTAAAATCCCTGTAAGTCATCCTTCTGTTTTCAAATTATTCCCGCAGTGTAGCTCATTGAAAATTCGTTCCCGGAATTTAAAATTATCCTGTGAGGCATTTCACTGGAATGCAAAACAGTCTGATGGAACGATAGAGAAAAAATACCTTTGTCGTTCGAAAGTCTGCCATGATCCGCAGGTACTACCCGACCTCAGTCGGGATTATATTGATTTCACTATTTATGATTGGCTTGCCCATTATGGCATGACCTATCTGTTTGCTGGCGAACCTTCTAAGCGAGATTTCCCAATTAAACTGGCCGGGTATTTCAACCGTATCAGAGAATTACATTCCCGCTTGAATTGCCGTAGTTGTGGGGTGTTGATGGTTCCAGATATGAAATATGCTCGTGTTGAGGTCAGCGTCTGGGATACGAAGTCGAAAGGATTTGTGAAAAAACCTTTCCAGGCCGCGTATCGTCTAACCGTCTTTAAATGCGCCAGTCATTCCTGCGAACAGTTTGGTATTGGGCATTACATTAATCACTGTATTGGTTACAAATGTAGCGAAATAATTGACGCCAGAGATTTGCATGAAAAATGTTCAGAAGGACGATTTATTTGTGCATCCTGTGGTTCCTGCTGTACGACGCATCAGGAGAAATTTGGTAATGTAAACAAGGGAGAGACAGAACAGGTCAAGTACGATCGCCTTTATCGGGACTCGCCGTTCTTTTCATCATAAGTCTTCGTCCATTTTGAGTATGTCCATCCAGGCATACAGTTTCACCTCTTTGCCAAGAAGGATTACCGGGTGGATAAGCACTACCAACCTAAATTCCAGGAAGAATACAGCGCCAAAATTCCGGCACTGACATTACTAACCAGCCTCGGCTGGACGTTTTTATCCCCGAAACAGATTATGGGTTATCGGGGCTATAAACAGGATGAGGTAGTGCTGCGTCCGGTTCTGCGTGAGGTGTTGTCGAAGCGCTCGTTTATGGCAGGTGGCAAAACCTGTCAGTTATCGGAAAAGGCACTGGATAACCTGATATCACAGGTCTGTTCTCCGGCACTGAATGAAGGGCTGCTGAAAGCTAACGAGCGGATGTACAACCATCTGCTCTACGGTATTGCTGTCACCGAGTTTGTCGATGGCAAGAAGGTGAACCCCACGATTGCGCTGATTGACTGGGAACATCCGGAAAATAACCAGTTCCATTTTACTGAAGAGTTTACGGTATTGCGGTCAGGCGGTGTTGAAACCCGCAGGCCGGATATTGTCTGTTTTGTTAATGGTATCCCGCTGGCTGTCATTGAAGCGAAAAGCCCGGCAGGTCACGGTAAGAAAGGGCCAACCATTGACGAGGGGATATCCCAGAGTATCCGCAACCAGCTCAACGATGAAATCCCGCAGCTGTTTGCTTACAGCCAGATATTACTATCGATTAACGGGCATGACGGGCGCTACGGTACCTGTCATACACCAATGAAATTCTGGGCGGCATGGCGCGAAGAAGATATTACTGACGCGCAGATGTATGCGCTGCGCAACCATAAGTTATCGTCTGAACAAATTCATGCGTTGTTTGATCATCGTCCTTCAGCCGATCTCGACTGGTACCAACAGTTAATAGCCGCAGGTGAACTGGCTGTCAGTGGACAGGATAAGCTGCTTATCAGCCTGCTTTCGCCGGAACGTCTGCTGGAGATGACCCGCTTCTTCACGCTGCTTGATAAAAAGACCGGGAAGATAGTCGCTCGCTATCAGCAGGTGTTCGGGATTAAAAGACTGCTGGAACGCATCAGTACTCGCAGACCGGATGGGGGCAGGGAAGGTGGGGTGATCTGGCATACCACGGGGTCAGGTAAATCGTACACCATGGTTTTCCTCAGCAAGGCGCTGATTCTTCATGACAGCCTGAAGCAGTGTCGCATTGTGGTGGTGACGGACCGTGTCGATCTTGAAGGGCAGCTCAGCGGTACTTTCGCTTCTGGTGGAGAACTGGCCGGGAAGGATGATAAAGCCAAAGCGATGGCGACCTCTGGTCAGAAGCTGGCACAGCAGATTGGCTCTGGTAAAGAACGTATAATCTTTACCCTTATCCAGAAATTTAACTCAGCGACAAAATTGCCTGAATGCGTCAATACCAGCCCCAACATCATCGTTCTGATTGATGAAGGACACCGCAGCCAGGGTGGTGAGAACCATGTGCGAATGAAACTGGCCCTGCCGAATGCCGCCTTTGTGGCATTTACCGGTACGCCTCTGCTGAAAGAAGATAAGACCACCAATAAATTCGGGCCGATTGTCCACGCTTATACCATGCAGCGGGCGGTAGAAGATCAGGCGGTGACGCCTCTGCTCTACGAGGAGCGTATTCCTGATCTTGAGGTAAACGACCGGGCAATAGATGCCTGGTTTGACCGTATTACCGATGGGTTAAGCGAAGCGCAAAAAGCCGACCTTAAACGTAAATATGCCCGTAAAGGTGAGGTCTACAGTGCAGATGACCGCATCCGGCTGATCGCACTCGATATCGCCACACACTTCTCGAAGAATATCGATGAGGGGCTGAAAGGGCAACTTGCCTGCGACAGCAAGATTTCCGCCATCAAATATAAAAAGTATCTTGATGAAGCCGGGTTGTTTGAGTCAGCTGTAGTTATCAGCCCGCCGGATTCCCGGGAAGGGAATACCGAGGTGGATGAAAGCAAACTGCCGGAAGTGACGAAATGGTGGAAGGATAATGTCGGCACGCAGGAGGAGTCTGTGTATACCCGCAATATCATCAGTCGTTTCGATACCGATGATAAGCTTAAATTGCTGATCGTCGTTGATAAACTGCTCACCGGGTTTGATGAACCGAAGAATACCGTGCTGTATATCGACAAGCCGCTCAAGTCCCACAACCTTATCCAGGCGATTGCCCGGGTGAACCGACTGCATCCACTGAAAAAGTTCGGTCTGCTGATTGATTATCGCGGCATTCTGGCTGAGCTGGACACGACTATCGGTAAATATCAGGATCTCGCCTCCCGAACTCAAGGAGGATACGACATCAAGGATATTGATGGGTTGTACAGCGCCATGAGTTCTGAATACAAGCGGCTGCCACATCTCTATAACCAACTGTGGGCCATATTTGCCGGTGTCATAAACAAGAATGATACTGAGCAGTTGCGTGCAGTTCTGGTGCCTAAAATGGAAGAACGTGACGGAGATATGGTCGATATCCATCAGAAAACCCGTGATGATTTCTTCGAGGCATTAACGGCCTTTGCCGGATGCCTGAAAGTGGCACTGCAGTCCGCTACCTTCTTCACCGACAAGAGCTTTACGGAACAAGACCGAAATCTCTATAAAGAAACCGTAAAACAGATGTCCAGTCTGCGCCAGTGGGCAATGCAGGTCAGCGGCGAGCAGGTCAATTATGACGACTACGCTGAGCAAGTGAAAAAATTGCTGGATAAGCATGTCACCGGCGTTGAGGTTCGCGAACCGAATGGCGTATATGAAGTAGGTAAAATGGGCAAGAGCGAAAAGCCCGAAGAGTGGGACAACAATAAAACCCGCAATGAAACCGACATCATTAAAACCCGTGTGACGAAGATGATTGAGCAGGAACTGCGTGATGACCCGTACGCTCAGGAGGCTTTTTCAAAACTCCTGCGTATGGCTATCGAAGAAGCAGAAAAACTGTTCGACCATCCACTAAAACAGTATCTCCTATTCCGTGAGTTTGAAGAAAAAGTTGAAGCCCGTAAGCTCAGTGATATCCCGGATGCACTGGCGGTAAACAAACATGCTCAGGCGTATTACGGTGTATTTAAAAAAGAGCTACCTGAGGTTTTTGCGGTAAACGACGATCAGGTGCAGGATAAGTGGACAAAACTTGCTTTTGAAGTGGACAGCATTATCGTCAAAGCGGTGGCAGAAAACTCCCTGAACCCTCAGGATATCGAGAAAGCAGTCAAGACAAATCTCTTACCGCTGCTGTTTACGGCCTGCCGGGAAATAGGTGCCGGAATGAACCAGGTAAACCGTATTGTGGAAACTATCATCCAGATACTGCGCGTTGGTTTAATGAAATCATGAGTGAAAAAGAGTCGCCAGCAATGAAAGCAATACGCATTGTCTATGGTGATGAGGTCATCGTCGTACAGTGTGTTTCGCGTCAGGTCGTTAAGGGCAGGGTGCTCATCAAGGTGCATCCGGACTGCCGGGTTATTGTCTCTGTACCTCCAGAAACACCGGAGCACGAGGTGTTGTCTGCGCTGAAAAAAAGAAGTCGCTGGATATACCAGCAACTGCGTGATTTCAGGGAGCAACAGACACACATTGTTTCGCGTCAGTATGTCAGCGGAGAAAGCCATTATTATCTCGGTAAGCAATATCAGTTGAAAGTGACAGAAGACGCTACTGTACCGCAACGAGTGAAAATGTTGCGTGGGCGGCTGGAAGTGACTGTCAGACACAAATCGGCAGAAAAGATTAAAGCGTTGCTGGCCGAATGGTATCGGGAACGTGCCAGAGATGTTTTTCAGCGCAGGCTTGATTTACTGATTCCGCAGACCCTTTGGGTCAGTGAGCGTCCTCCGATACGTCTGCGGGCGATGCAAACGCAATGGGGCAACTGTTCAGCAAAAGGCTGTCTGACCCTGAATCCATGGCTGGTTAAGGCATCCTCAGAATGTATCGATTATGTTTTGCTACATGAGTTATGCCATGTTGCTGAGCACAACCACAGTGAAGAGTTTTACCGCCTGATGGGGCAGGTTATGCCTGGGTGGGAAAAGGTCAAGAAACGGCTGGATGGCATGGCTGGGATGTTGTTGGCTGATATGTAGTAAGAGCCCAGCTAAATTAAAATATTACAGAACTATATAAGAAGGGGTTTTATGTTTTTCAAAATTGTTAGAAACTTTAAAGCCAAGATTGGACCGTTCTTATTAACCCTGTTTTTGGCTCCAGGTTATGTTCATGCCAATACGTGGGAAATAAATGTCACAAGAAAAGATAGTAATTTATATCAAATTACTGGGAAGGATTCTTTTGTTAATACTAAATATTGTTATGTTTATGCTTATTCTGAAGACGCATATCTCAGGGTTGATGGCTATGATAAAAAAATAATTTTTACAGATAGCAAGGATTCATGTGATGTAGATAATGTATTTAGCATGGTTAATATTGACTCAGGAAAGTATGAGGTAGAGGTTTCTAAAAAAGAAGATAACTGGTATGAGGTTTATGGTACAGATAATATGATAAAAACATCAATGTGCCTTAGTCTGGCTCTCAATGAAAAGGCTATTTTATCCATGGATGGTTATAGTGCAGGAGAGTTGATTTTTGATGACGGAGATAGCTGTAATGTAGAAGGGGTCTACTCTCCTGTTCGTTTGTGAATTGGATCTGGGATCAGTATGATCTGTGGTGTTCATCCAGCTATGTAAGGATATAAAATGAAAATAGAAGCCGATGTAAAAAATATATCAAAATTAAGCGATTATTATTTTTTAGTTCCCGATTATCAACGTGAGTATGTATGGAAGGTTGATGATCAGGTTGAACAGTTTATCATGGATTTAGACAATGAATACCAACCAGAGCAGAAAGATCAAAATGGTTATTTTCTCGGTTCTGTTATTATCGTAAAGAATGGGGAAAAGCATGATGTTATTGACGGACAGCAGCGGTTGACCACTATTGTCATCACTATGTGTGCCTTACGGGATCTATTAAAAGATAGATTGGATACACTTGACAAAAAAGGGCTGGAATATCTGAAAACTATTGAGGAATGGCTCTCTAGTTATGATATTAATAGTGAGGAAAATCTAATTAGACTAGATCTTCAATATGAAGAAAGTCGAGGATTTATTTCGCGGTTAATTGAAGGGCAAACCAATACCTTTGCGGAAACAGCTTCAGTAAAAAAAATGGCTGACGCGTATGATCACATTCGTGATTATCTTAAATACCAATTGCAAGATAGCTTGAATGGATTAATCTCCTTCGCTCGCTTTTTTTTAACAAAAGTTGAGCTGGTTGTCATTGAATCAGAGAACTTAAGTAGCGCATTAAAGATCTTCGAAACGATCAATCAGCGTGGTGCCAGCCTTAATGCTATGGATCTTGTTAAAAATTTGATTTTCAGTCAGATAAAAGAAGAACAGTTTTCGGCAATAAAGACAACATGGAAATCCATCACTAATAACCTTGAGTCTTGCGGCGAAAGTGATAACCCGCTTCGTTTTTTACGTTACTTTCTGATGGCACGATATCATCACGGGATTTTGCGTGAAGATGATATATATAAATGGATCATTTCAGCTGAGGGGGAACTGTCGTTGCAGTATAAGACACGCCCTATGGTCCTCGTCAAAGAATTGGAAAAATTATCAGAACGATACGCTAACCTGGTCAATGCAACAAATGAAGCAGCCTACTGGCGTGAAAATATCCGTTTTCCAAACGTAAGTAACATTGGATATATTAATAAATATCGCTCACGTCAGCATTTGGTTTTACTAATGGCATTGGACATTAGTTGTTCTGATGATGTAATGGATTTCTTAGGTGCTCAACTTGAGAGCTTTTTATTCTTTACAAATACAATGGCTATTCAATCGAAGACATATGAGCAACGCTTTACTCAATGGGCTGTAAAGCTTCGGGATGTGAAAACGAAAGCAGAGGTTGCAAATGTTGTTTCAGCAACACTTATACCTTTTGTTGTGGAGCGTTTAGATGAATTTAAAGAACGATTCTCAATTATTAATGACTATAATTTTACGCCTCAGTATCGCCAACGTTATGTATTGGGTAGATTAGAGAATCATATCCGCCATCTTTGCGGTTTTCCGGAAAAGAGCCAGCAGGCTATTCAGCAGATGCAAATTGAGCATATTCTTCCTCAGACGGTACGAAACGCCCCTGAAAACGGGGAGTTCTCTGATGCAAATCGAACAAGTTATCTCTACAAGATTGGTAATGTAACATTATTAGAGGGTACAATTAACCAGTCCGTCAATAACTGCAATGATTTGAGTGAAGACTGGTTTTTGAAAAAACAAACAGAATATTTAAACTCTGAAATCATCATGACTCGATTACTCCACTCCCAGTACTCAATTGGTGATAACACTGCATTAAATCGCTTTAAGCTGAAATATGGATATGAATATCAAGACTGGTCCGCGGAAAACATCACATCAAGGCAACGCCTGCTGATGGATCTTGCCATTGACTGCTGGCGATTTAATGATCAGAGAATAGATGCTTATATAGTAAATAACCTGGGCACTGGACCCGGAAACGAATTTACGCTGTAAAAATATCCTTCATC
The DNA here is from genome assembly GCF_002075345.1 of Citrobacter braakii. Taxonomy (GTDB): domain Bacteria; phylum Pseudomonadota; class Gammaproteobacteria; order Enterobacterales; family Enterobacteriaceae; genus Citrobacter; species Citrobacter braakii. Next base: position 88,760 of record NZ_NAEW01000002.1, on the reverse strand, counting down.
GCAAAGTACCCCCTGGAACGTTATGTTTACCAGGGGCTGGGTATTCAACCTCTAAAGGTAGCGCTGATTATGAATGGATCACATTCAGAGAGCGGTTCACAGAACAGATATTACTAACTGACAGTTGTACCGAATACTGGGGGCAGGTCAAGCGCTTTAGCTTGTGTGGCAACAACCTCCTTTACAGGACCAGGTAGACGATTACCCTGTGCTGTTTCTGTGCTCAACGCAATCTACGGCTATCCATTTTCTGCCAGTGGTTGCAAAGACGACCATTCAACGTCAGCAAAGTTTCGCAATGCACTGCTATGTAACTCATTGATCCTACGTAGAATTTAAAATCCCTCGGCGTTCGCGCTGTGTGGGTTCAAGTCCCACTCCGGGTACCATGGGAAAGAAAAGAATAATCAAAGCAATAAGCAGTGTCGTGAAACCACCTACGGGTGGTTTTTTTGTGCCTGAAATTTCTCGCTTCTCGCTCAGCGAACCTTCAAGCTCAGAAATCCCCTGGCTTTCATCCTATGTACATCACAGGCATTTGGGGTGTAACGCAAGCATATCACCCTGACGGGCTCAACATAGATACGCCAACGCTATTGCAACTCTTACCGGTCTTGAACTAACAGGTTAGATGAAAACAAGCAGAGTTACTATCAGCGTGCAGCATGAGCTCTTAAGGCCCGTCAGCCAGTCGTTGAGATAGATTTTCTGATACATATGAAACTCTCCCTGTTTTGAAATTCTCTTTTATGATTCCAGAAGTCAGGAGGGGCGGCTACAGGTCATGAGAGATAAACGTTCGCAGCCGAGGGGCCTCGAAGACCATTTATTCGACAAAACTCAACGCGTAATCCGGGGATGAGTACTTCTGAGTCACGGAGACTTAAGGCTGAAATGTGAAGCTGTACATCTTTGCGACCATCGGAGGGGGAGATAAGGCCTTTACCGCTCTTGCAGTCAAAGGCTTTGACAATTCCTGTCATTTTACGAGACAAAAAAATTCCTTAAAGCTAATAACGTGTTGCACTATACACATACCCTTGGATAATGCCAGAAATATTTTTCAGCTATCGTGAGATCTGGATAGCTAAAATAAACATTGATTATTATATACGCCCGTGCGTTAATGGTCGCGTCGGTTTGAAGAACAGACAAAATACAAAGTAGTTTACTAAAGCAGTTCTCATTTCAGGTGTTTTATATTTATCCCTTCTTTGAGTCTCCCCACTAAGCACTAAGTAGTTTCTGTAATAAAACCATGTTCGCCGGAAGGCCAAATTAAGGAATACAAAATGTCAAAAAAGATGAATGGTTTAGTAAAATGGTTTAATGCCGATAAGGGATTCGGTTTTATTTCTCCTGTTGACGGTAGTAAAGATTTATTTGTACATTTTTCTGCTATCCAGAGCGATAATTTCCGCACCTTGTTTGAAGGGCAAAAAGTCTCTTACTCCATTGAGAATGGTACTAAAGGTCCGGTTGCTGGCAATGTAGTTATTACAGAGTAAATCCTTTTTTTGTCTGTATGCGATAACGAAGAAGGCTAAAGCCTGAGTAGACATACTGACAGAAGCAATGGATGTATTGTTGGGTCAGTAGAGATGAAATGTTACTGATCCGGCATTCAGGGCAACGGTCAGCATATTTCATCTCTCTTTTGCATGAGAAAGTATGCTGACCATTGTGAGTACGTGTAGGTTCGCTGCACGAAAAGTCTAACCACTTGCTTTGCACGACAACATACGCAAGAAGATAGCTTTTCCCAGATATCACCATATTTTTTATTTTTAAATATGAAAATACTAAACCCGCAGCCAGCGGGTTTTCTATTATCTGTAGCTTGATAAATCTTAAAATACAGATGTGGTGATTCTGTTCCAGAAATAGAGTCTAAAACGGATTCAGGCTGCTTCTTTTTGGTTTGTCTGGAATACTTTATTGCAATGAGGACAGATTAAAAGAGAACCTTTTTGTACTCTTGAAAAACTGTGTTCAGATTGTTGGGTACAGTTTGGGCAGGTGCATTTGACAAGATAGTTGCGGCGTGATTTAGAGTCTTTACGTTCTGACATAGGCTTTTCCTTGAGTGGATGAACTTCAACCATACCCTAATTCGTCCAAAAAATCTTAACTTTATGATGTTTTGGATATGTAAATAAAAGAAAAGGTATCGCAAAGAGCCTGATGATAAGGGCGGCTTCCCAAATTTAATTCTGTAATCCTCAATCTTCCTGGCTGCGTGGTTCAAATAAAAATACGAAAAGATTGCTCAGACAGTATTTTCCAAAAGGAGCTGGCTTATCGGTTCGCAGCCAGCAAAGAATTAAAATTGTTGCATCCAGCGGTTGAACGCCCAGCAAAAAGCGGACGTTTTTGAGCTCAGTAAAAAAGGACTTTATATTTTCGCCTGATTGACGCGGGATGAAAGCTCCTGATGGCTCTCTTTTCGTTCGCTGTAGCGATCGGCAAGGTAATCGGTTTGCCCCTTGAGCAGCAGCGTGATTTTAAACAACTCCTCGGCGACATCGACGATACGATCATACCAGGACGAAGGTTTCATTCGCCCGTTCTCATCGAATTCTTGCCAGGCTTTGGCTACTGAGGACTGGTTAGGGATCGTGAACATCCTCATCCAGCGCCCAAGGATACGCATCTGGTTCACGGCGTTAAAAGATTGCGACCCGCCGCAGACCTGCATCACCGCCAGTGTTTTACCCTGTGAAGGGCGAACGGCCCCTTCGCTTAAGGGTATCCAGTCGATCTGTGCCTTCATCACCGCACTCATTGCCCCATGCCGCTCCGGGGAACTCCACACCATCCCATCACACCATCTGACCAGCTCGCGCAGCTCGGTGACTTTTGGGTGCGTATCTGGGGCATCATCCGGCAGGGGTAAACCTGAGGGGTTAAACAGTCTTACTTCCGCTCCCATCGCCGTCAGCAGGCGTCCCGCTTCTTCTGCGGCAAAGCGACTGTAAGAACGCTCTCTTACCGAGCCATACAGGATCAGTATGCGTGGCGGCTCCTGGAGCTGCAGGCGTTCAGCAATCTGCTGATCGAAGCAATCAGCATTCAGTGCAGGAAAGTGTTCCATTTTTTACTCCTCCGGGAGGTTCTGTGATTTCAAATTCAACACATATGATTTATCATATATGTATTCTAAAGGGAACGGAGTAAAAAATGCTACAGCCAGTTCAGCTTTTTAAAATCCTGTCGGATGAAACCCGTCTCGCCATTGTTATGCTTCTCCGGGAATCCGGCGAACTGTGCGTATGCGATATATGCGCGGCGACCTCTGAATCACAGCCTAAAATTTCTCGCCACATGGCTATTCTGCGAGAAGCGGAGCTGGTGCTTGACCGCCGGGAAGGCAAATGGATTCACTACCGTCTGTCTCCCCACATGCCAGCGTGGGCCGCTGAGACGATCACGACGTCCTGGCAGTGTCTGAGGAAAGATGTGGGTGAATGGCTGAAAAAATCAGCCTGCACATCCTGTTGAGAGAATTTTTTACATACGCATAATCATATATAAAGGAATCTAAAATGCTTTTGGCAGGGAGTATTTTTATACTGACGCTGGTCTTGGTCATCTGGCAGCCCAGAGGTCTCAGCATTGGCTGGAGCGCAAGTATCGGAGCCTTACTGGCACTGGGGACAGGGGTCATCCACATTGATGATATTCCCGTAGTCTGGAATATCGTCTGGAACGCAACAGCGGCATTCATCGCGGTGATTATCATCAGCCTGCTGCTCGATGAGTCCGGTTTCTTTGAATGGGCCGCGCTGCATGTCTCCCGCTGGGGTAACGGGCGTGGTCGCCTGCTGTTTACCTGGATAATACTGCTTGGCGCTGCTGTTGCTGCGCTGTTTGCTAACGACGGTGCAGCACTGATACTGACGCCGATTGTGATTGCGATGCTGCTCGCCCTGGGGTTCAGCCAGGCGACGACGCTGGCCTTTGTCATGGCTGCAGGATTTATCGCAGATACAGCCAGCCTGCCGCTGATTGTCTCTAACCTGGTCAATATTGTCTCGGCGGATTTCTTCGGCCTGGGCTTTACACAGTATGCCTCCGTGATGGTTCCTGTGAACCTGGCGGCCATTGCTGCCACGCTGGTCATGCTCCATCTCTTCTTCCGCCGCGACATCCCGGCCAGTTATGACGTTTCACTGCTCAAGATGCCTGCCAGTGCGATTAAAGATCCGGCGACGTTCAGGGCGGGCTGGATTGTTCTGCTGTTCCTGCTGGTCGGTTTCTTTGTTCTGGAGCCGCTGGGGATCCCAGTAAGCGCGATAGCAGCAGTTGGGGCTGCGGTGCTGTTCGTGGTAGCCAAGCGTGGCCACGCCATTAATACCGGGAAAGTGCTGCGCGGGGCGCCCTGGCAGATCGTGATTTTCTCGCTGGGTATGTATATGGTCGTCTACGGCCTGCGTAATGCAGGACTCACCGAGTATCTTTCTGCTGTACTCAATATGCTGGCAGACAAAGGTTTATGGGCTGCCACGTTCGGTACCGGCTTCCTGACTGCCTTCCTGTCGTCTGTGATGAACAATATGCCGACGGTGCTGATTGGTGCATTGTCCATTGACGGGAGTGCTGCGACCGGCGTCGTCAAAGAGGCGATGATTTATGCCAATGTGATTGGCTGCGATTTAGGTCCTAAAATCACCCCGATAGGCAGTCTGGCAACTCTGCTGTGGCTTCATGTGTTGGCACAGAAAAATATGACCATCACCTGGGGATATTACTTCCGCACTGGCATTATCATGACTCTGCCCGTGCTGTTCGTCACTCTGGCCGCGCTGGCGTGGCGGCTCTCTGTCACTTTGTAATGAGATACTGATATGAGCAACATTACCATCTATCACAACCCGGCCTGTGGCACCTCACGTAACACGCTGGAGATGATCCGTAACAGCGGTAACGAACCAACTATTATTTATTATCTCGATACGCCCCCGACTCGTGATGAACTGACCAAACTGATTTCAGATATGGGCATTTCAGTACGCGCATTGCTGCGTAAGAACGTTGAACCTTATGAGCAGCTGGGTCTTGATGAAGATAAGTTTTCTGATGAGCAGTTGATCGATTTTATGATTCAGCATCCGATCCTGATTAATCGGCCGATTGTAGTGACGCCGCTTGGCACGCGTCTTTGTCGTCCCTCAGAAATTGTGCTGGATATTTTACCTGAAGGTCAGAAAGGCTCTTTTACCAAAGAGGATGGCGAAAAGGTCATTGACGAAACAGGGAAGCGGGTTAAGTAATCTTTCCGCTTAATATTATCGGGAGCCTGTTTAACTTCATACCGGGGTCTGCTCTTGGCTGATAACCCTCATAGAACAATCAAAGCAATAAGCAGTGTCGCGAAACCACCTACGGGTGGTTTTTTGTGCCGGCTTTTGACGAACCATAGATATTTTGCGTCAAGTAAGCCAGCCAGATACGTTAAGCCGCCCGCTACACACTCCCCATTGCCAATCAATCTATCGACGAATCGGTGCATTAAACATAAACCTTCCCCGGGCTGGGTTGTTGATAAAGCCATCCCGGGCGGGATTATAGTTGTGGTCCTGAAAACCATTCATCATGATGGGATCGCCTATGCCATCCTGAATCGCCAAATGTCTGTGGATTCGGTTACGTGCCCTGAATGTGAAAGCGAAATCATCCGTCCCGCCAATGATGATGACGCCATTTCCTGCAAGAAGTGCCGCGCTTAACTCTTGCTCTCTTGCGGCCTGGTTTTGTAACGCGCTGGCTGCGGCGGACGATGACGCCAGCAGCAATACGAGGACGGCGCATGACAATACCGATGGCAGTTTCATGATTAATACCCATTAAAAGTATGGCTATTAAAGTATAGTCTTATACCTTCATCTCATCTGAATAGAAAATGAACAATTTAAGCCTGTTGTCTGTACGGAGTCTGAGGGGCCGGGAGAGGAGTGCCGCGCAATTAAGAACTATAATAAAAACAGTCGACAGCTGATGACTCCAGTTTGCAGATAGTACCGATACAGGGGGCGGTTATGCGCGTCTCATTTTCTCCGCGAGTTGCGTTCACCGCTACGACATCTGGCTGGATAACTATCATGGACTCCCTGCCAAAGTGATCAGCTATGCGCCAGATGGGCAGCGATTAGAAACTGTTCTGCTGGATGCTATGGTTATCAACACCCGTTTCCCCGTCAATTTTTTCACGCCTTGAGGGAGCCTGCACTATGGCTGACTATCAGTTTTCCACAGTCTGGCGGGTTGAGGCTTCAATTCAGGAGGTATGGGATGTTTTTTCCCATCCGGACAGGTGGCCTGAATGGTGGGGAAGTCTGGAACGCATCGTTGAGATAAGGAAAGGGGATTTACGGGGTATTGGGGCGTTGCATCGTTATACCTGGAAAGGGGCGCTTCCTTATCGCTTAACCTTTGATATCAATGTGTTGAAAATACGGCCTTGCACATTGCTCGAAGGACAAGCCAGCGGCGCGGTGGAAGGGCGAGGGGTATGGTCTTTTACTGCCAATGGTACAGCGACTATTGTCAGATATGACTGGAATGTGCGTACCACGATCCGCTGGATGAATTATCTCGCCCCGCTGGCAGCACCTGTATTTCGCTGGAATCACAATACGGTCATGCGCGAGGGGGCAAGAGGGTTAGCCCGCAAACTGGCAACGACTGTGTATATAGTCTGAACGTATCTCCGCTGCTGTACTTTTTTGGCTGTAAATGGCTTAATAGCGACCTTGCAGTTTCTCACTTCATTCACAGTTAACAGGTCTGTTATTGATGAATAATCTCCATCGACTCGCCTTTTTATGCCAGCCTCTGTCTGCTGTGATGATCGCGTACGGTTTCCCCTTTAGCCGTAGCTCAACTCTTACAATCTGGACAGACAGCAATGCAACGTCGTCAGTTTCTCAAAAATAGCGTTCTCCTTTCCGCCGCCGGATTAGTCGGCCCTGCAGTCATTAGCCAGACGGTACGTGCCGCTGAGCCATCCGTTGCGCCAATAGCTCGTCGACGCTTTGTCTTATCTCAAACGTATAAACTTAATCCTCCTAAGGGATCGAGCGGCGTGGTGAAACTGTGGATCCCGCTACCGGTGGATACCGCGTTTCAACAAATGACAGCGCTTGCCTTTAGCGGAAACTATAAGCAGGCGTACGTCACCACCAATAATACCTATGGCGCGAAAACGCTGTTTGCCACCTGGGCTGACTCGCAGGGTGAATTGTTGGTTAACGTTGATATCGACATTGAAACCGCCGACTGGGAACCGCTGAAGCAGGACGCGCTGAAAAACTGGCAGGCACCTGAGCAGATTATTTATCCGCTGGATGTAAAACCGTATCTGTTGCCGACGGCACATACCCCAGTTGATGGACTGGTCCTGGAAACCGCGCGTAAAATCACCGGTAATGAGCAGGATCCGCTAAAAAAAGCGCGCCTGATTTACGAATGGGTCAGCAGCCATATGGAGCGTGACAACGACGTTATTGGCTGCGGCACGGGAGATGTGGCGGAGATATTAAAAAGCGGTAAGCTCAAAGGAAAATGCACCGACATGAGCTCCGTTTTTGTTGCTCTGGCGCGGGCCAGCGGTATTCCGGCGCGCGAACTGTTTGGCATCCGTCTGGGCAAGGCCAATAAGCTCGAACGTTACTCGAAAAGTGCTTTTGGCACAGCCGACAGTGCAGGCGTTGCCAATGTGAGCGGCGGTCAACACTGCCGTGCTGAGTTCTATCTGGCAGGTTACGGTTGGTTACCGTGCGATCCTGCTGACGTGACCAAAATGCGTCTGGCAGAGAAAAAAACGCATCAGGATGCCGATGTCCAGGCGGTTAACGCTTACCTGTTTGGTAACTGGGAAATGAACTGGGTTGGATTCAACTACGGGCGTGATTTCGAGTTGTATCCGGCAACGGAGCAGGGGGCCATGAATAACTTTGGTTATCCTTACGCTGAAGTCGATGGCGACCCGATCAATTTTTATGATCCTAAAGCGTTCTCCTACAGCTATGTCGCCACAGAACAACGCTAAAGGTGCGGGGATTACCCTGTTGACGGCTGCTGCGGCCGCCGTCACCGCTGGCTTATGCTGTGTTGGACCGCTACTTTACCTGCTGTTTGGTATTTCGGCGGCGAGCTTCGCCGTTTTCACCCGGTTTGAGTTTTTGCGAACTCCTCTGGTACTGCTGTCCCTGGGATTATTACTGCGTGTCTTCTGGCGGCTCTATTTTTCCAAACGGTTGTGGTGCTCCGGGTGGTTAACTCTGAAGCAAGCGCGCGTTCTCTACTGGTGCGCGCTGGCATTGATTTTGCCGGTGCTATTTTACCCAACGCTTGTTGCCTGGTTTTATGAGGTATTTGAATGAAGATCTTCGCGTTAGTTGCATGCTTGCTGTTGCCGCTGTGGGCTCAGGCGGCCAATCAAAAAGTGGTGCTGGATATACAAAATATGACCTGCTCGTTATGCGTTATTTCGGTCAATCAGGCGCTACGTGAAACCGACGGCGTGATTAAAGCAAAATCCTCTCTCAAAACCCGGCAGGCAGAAGCCATCGTGCCAGAAGGTTTCCCAACCGATACTCTACTTAACGCAGTAGCGAAAACGGGCTATACCGCAACGCTCAACCGTATTGAACAACAGTAAACCACCTGCGGGTGGTTTTATTGTGTTTTCCCGGTATGATGCCCGGCGGCTTAGTGTTCTCTTTTGTGCGTTAACTACCGGAATTCCCCTCTTTTCCTGTTAACCTGAACAGGCGGCTGCTGTAAGCCGCATATGCCCATTTATATCTGTTATCCCTCCAGCCATGTAGGATGATCACAGGCAAGATTTTTTGACTAAGGAAAAGCGTTATGAAAACGGGACCATTAAACGAGAGCGAACTGGAATGGCTGGATGATGTACTGACTAAGTACAATACGGATAAGGCTATTCTGGATGTGTCAGAACTGGATGGTTTACTGACGGCGGTACTGAGTTCACCGTATGAAATTGAACCGGAGCAGTGGCTGGTCGCTATTTGGGGCGGCGCGCAGTATGTTCCTCGCTGGTCCTCCGAAAAAGAAATGACGCGTTTCATGAACCTGGCGTTTCAACATATGGCGGATACGGCCGATCGCCTGGATGAATATCCTGAGCAGTTTGAGCCGCTGTTTGGTTTGCGTGAAATTGACGAGCATGAACTGACCATCGTTGAAGAGTGGTGTTTTGGTTATATGCGCGGCGTCGCGCTGTCGGACTGGTCCGCGTTACCAGACTCGTTAAAACCAGCGCTCGAGGCTATTGCGCTGCACGGTACGGAAGAAAACTTTGCGGTCGTTGAGAAAATGACGCCAGAAGCGTTCGAAGAGAGCGTGGATGCCATCCGCCTGGCGGCGCTGGATCTGCATGCTTACTGGATGGCGCATCCTCAGGAAACGCCGATTAAAGTACCGGTCAAAGTGGATGCCAAGGTAGGGCGCAATGACCTTTGTCCGTGCGGTAGCGGCAAAAAATATAAGCAGTGCTGTTTGCATTAAGAAAAAGGGGCGTTAAGCCCCTTTTGTTTTAACCCACTTCCGGTAGTAATCCTGCTGCAATAGAAAACTGTACGGCTATCACCACAATGCCGCACAAAAATACCAGCGCCAGCGCCGGAGCACCCCCTGCCACGCGATATTTAGCCTGTGGATTCTGTTTTCTGCTCTGCCATGCCAGCATCGAGGGAATGAGCAGCGCCAGCACCGCCAGGGCAACGCCCGCATACCCCAGGGCCATGACGAAACCACGCGGATAGAACAGCGCGAATGCCAGCGGCGGCAGGAAGGTCACCACGCCGGTTTGCATTCTTCCTGCTACGGTATTGCGGCGCTGGAAGAGGTCGGCCAGGTAGTCAAATAATCCCAATGCGACGCCGAGGAAAGAGGTTGCCAGCGCAAGGTCGGCAAACAGATGCACCGCCAGTTCGACGTGCGGCGAAGCCACGACTTCACGTAATGCTTGTAATAAACCGTTTAAACCAGCGTGGTTGGCTAACAGCCCCATGAACGTTGAGGAGTTAATACTGCCAAGCGTGGCCAGTTGCCAGAAGATATAGGCGACTAGCGGAATGGCACTACCGGTGATAAACACCCAACGCAGTTTACGGATGTTACCGTTCATATAGCTGACGATACTGGGGACGCTGCCGTGAAAACCGAACGAAGTGAAGATAACCGGGATTGCAGACAGTGCCAGCCCCTGCTGAAGCGGTAACGTAAGCAGGTTTACTTTATGGATATGCGGCATTAACAGGGCCAGCATCACCACCAGGAAGATTATCTTGGCACTGAACAACAGACGGTTGAACAGATCGACCAAAGATGTGCCAACGCAAACCACGCCACCGGCAACAAAGGTGAACAGCAGTACGCCTGTTGTCGGGGAGAGCGTTGTCCCGGTCCAGTCGCTGATGCTGGAAGCCAGCAACTCACCAGCGCCACTGATATACGCCGCCGTCAGCGCGTACATTAAAAACATCATGCTAAAGCCCGTTACCCATTGTCCGTAACGACCAAGATAACGTTTTGCCAGCGTACCCAACCCGGTGTCTGCCGGTACGTGTTGATACACTTCAAGCAGCAACAGCGCGGTGTAGCACATTAGCGCCCAAAGACTCACTAACAATACCAGCGTGACGCTAAACCCCACGCCTGCCGCGGCCAGCGGCATTGCCAACATTCCGGCACCAATCGTGGTTCCCGCCACGATAAAAATACTACCCAGGGTTCTGTTTTTCACGCTTTCCTCTGTCCCAGAGATAATCAACGGTTATATCTGCGGCGCAGGTTAAGGCAAAACGCTATTTTCGTCAAATCACCGTTACAATGAATGTACATTAATCTTTACGATGTTTGGCGCGTTAAGATGTATCACAAATGATATTTATCTGCGGGTAAACCTGCGTTAGCGCAAAGCAAGGCCGTGCCGTTCACATTAGGCTACGGACTTTATTGAGGAGGTAGTATGGAATCTATTCACGGTCACGAAGTGCTCAACATGATGATTGAATCTGGCGAGCAGTATTCAAATGCCAGCCTTGAAGCGGCGATTACGGCACGGTTTGGCGAGCAGGCTCGTTTTCACACCTGTTCTGCGGCGGATATGTCGGCAGCTGAGCTGGTGGCGTTTTTAGCGGCGAAGGGAAAGTTTATTGCAAAAGAAGACGGCTTCTCTACGCACGAAAGCAAGATCTGCCGTCACTGATTTTAGCGGGTAATGATGGCGGGTTGCCTTCATTACCCCACAACATTAATTCTGTGTATCAAGCGTAGCCAGTTCTTTATCGATGAAATAAAGACCTTCGCCACTTTTCCCTGCCAGCGATAACTTATCAATGACAGATTTAAATAATTTCTCTTCTTCATGCTGCTCGGCAACATACCATTGCAGGAAATTAAACGTCGGATAATCCTGGTGGGTCATTGCCGCGTGTGCCAGCTCATTAATTTTCTGGGTGATCAACTGCTCGTGTTCGTAAGTAACACGGAACAGTTCGTCCAGAGACGCATATTCAGCAAAGGGGGAAGGAACGGTGTTAATACACGGCAAGCTGCCGGTATCGGTCAGGTAGTCAAACAGACGCTGCATATGCGTCATCTCTTCCTGGGCGTGACGGCGCAGGAACGCGGCGGCACCTTCAAAGCTGTGATAGCTGCACCACGCGCTCATCTGTTGGTAGAGCAGAGATGAATATAATTCAAGGTTCATTTGCTCATTCAGTTGGTCGATCATTTCTGTTTTCAGCATGGTTGTGCTCCACAAACGTTATTATATATTAGCGTGGCGTCACTATAATTTGTTATTTAATTATTTGCAAAAGGTAAAATAATAAATTTATTTATTAAAAATGCGAATGGGAATAAAACGCATTAACGCTATTAAGCGGAGAATATAAATAATGAAAAGGCAGAAGACCAGCAATAATGTGCTGGTCGAAAATATTAATAATTGAAGGAGGGCGATTGGGATACCGCAACGCCGTGACACTGCCAGGCGAGCGTGATTTTGGTATTTAAGCACAGAGAACCGGCATATACGCTACAGGTAGATACCGGCTGACCAAACGCCATTGCGTTGGCATAGCCCAGGCGCTGACACTCTTTGGTGGCTGTGCCTTGGGTAAGGTAGTCATCGGTACGCGCCGTTTGTAGCATGGCCTGGTTGTAGGTCAGGCGAACGACGCCGGTGATGGCACTGGCTTCGCTGACCTGCGCCTGTTTAGTAATAGTGCATCCTGTCAGCACGAGCGGCAAAAGGGCAAGGATAAAGGTCTTCATGTGATCGCTCTGAAAGTTCGGAGATAGGCTATCATGGCATATGTGGTGGCGCATCAATGGCTTGAATAGCCCGAAGATCACCTGCGATTAATCGCAACGACGTCATTTTATTGAGGCTATTCTGAGCTGTCTCAGGAAAAATGTGAGCACCTCATTATTTTATAAAACAAAATTTCATTAAATTTGAAAGTGAGTTTGCAAAATAGTAATGTGGCCTGAATGTTATGACTTTCAGCGGGCCTCCGCAGCGCATTCAGGAGATTACAGAATGAAAATTGCATTGATGATGGAAAACAGCCAGGCAAGCAAAAATGCCATCATTCATAACGAGCTTAAAGCCGTTGCGGATGAGAAAGGTTTTCCAGTGTATAACGTCGGGATGAGCGACGAAAATGACCATCATCTGACCTACATCCATTTAGGGATTATGGCCAGCATCCTGCTCAATTCCAAAGCCGTGGATTTTGTGGTTACGGGTTGCGGTACGGGTCAGGGGGCAATGATGTCACTGAATATACATCCGGGCGTGGTGTGCGGTTACTGTCTCGATCCGGCAGACGCATTCTTGTTCTCTCAGATCAACAACGGGAATGCGCTTTCTCTGGCATTCGCCAAAGGTTTTGGCTGGGGTGCTGAGCTGAATGTACGCTATATGTTTGAAAAAGCATTCACTGGTCGTAACGGCGAAGGGTATCCACCAGAGCGTAAAGAACCGCAGGTGCGTAACGCGGGTATTCTGAACCAGGTGAAAGCAGCGGTGGTAAAAGAAAACTATCTGGACACTCTGCGCGCTATCGATCCTGAACTGGTAAAAACCGCCGTATCTGGTCCGCGCTTCCAGCAGTGCTTCTTTGAAAACTGCCAGGACAAAGCGATCGAAGCGTTTGTACGCGAGATAGTTGGCTAAATCCTGTTGGCCCGGCGGTGTTCGCCTGCCGGGCTATTTGTTCTTGTTAGAAACCGCGCTTCCAGCATCATGGGTAAGCCGCAGCGTATCAACCATACCTACCAGACAAATAATCGCAATAGCGACAAAGGCCAGCCGGAAACTGATCCCCGGAATATTGCCTAACGCCAGCCATTCACTCACCTCATCGCCGATACGGATCCCGATAGCGGCCAATGAAATGCCCAAGCCTACCGCTAATTGTGTTGCCGTACTGAACAGCGTATTGGCGTAGCTCATTTGTGGCCCGGGGACGTCCGCAAAGGCAAGCGTGCTGATGCCGGTAAACTGAATTGAGCGGAACACGCCGCCCAGATACAACACCAACAAAATAACCCACACCGGGGTCTGCGGCGTAATTAATGCACAGGCCAACAGCGCCAGGACGTTTAACGCACCGTTGATTAACAGCAGTTTCTTAAAGCCCAGCCAGCGTATCAACGGCGTGGTGGCAGGTTTTATCGTCAGATTGCCCACAAACACCGCCAGAACCAGCGAACCCGCGTGAAAAGCGTTCATGCCAAAACCGACCTGGAACATTAACGGCAGCAGAAATGGTACAGCGCTAATAGAAGCACGAAATAGTGACCCGCCGTACAGGGTGACGCGAAAAGTAGGGACGCTCATGGCATCAAGACGAATCATCGGCCAGGTAGTGCGACGAAAATGATGCAGGGCAAACAGAAAGGTCACGGTTCCTAGCGCCAGCAGCCCGGCGGTTAGCCAGCCCTGCGGCTGCTGGGTTCCCAGTAACTCCATGGCATACACCAGGCTAACCATCGCAACTGAGGTCGCGATAAAACCCGCTATATCAAATGGACGGTGCTCGTCGTCATGAATATCCGGGATGAAACGTAGCGCCAGCGCGATCGCCAAAATTCCCAGCGGTACGTTAATAAAGAAGATCCAACGCCAGTTAGCATAGCTGGTAATGAATCCTCCAAGCGGTGGTCCGATGATAGGCGCGACTAACGCGGGCCAGGTCAGGGTCGCTATGGCGGTGATCAACTGATGTTTAGGCGTGGTGCGCAGTACCGCGAGACGGCCAACAGGAACCATTAGCGCGCCACCCACACCCTGTAAAATTCGCATTGCTACAAAGCTCTCAAGGCTTTCGGACAAACCGCATAAAACTGAAGCGAGAGTAAAAATCGCCAGCGCCAGGGTAAACACTTTTCGGGCGCCGAAGCGATCCGCAATCCAGCCGCTGGCGGGGATAAGCACCGCGAGGGTGATCAAGTAGGCGCTGATACCAATGTTCAGGTCTACCGCCTGCACGCCAAAGCTTTTGGCCATGTCGGGTAGGGCTGTGGCAATCACCGTGCCGTCAATAAATTCCATAAAGAAAGCCCCGGCAACAAGTAATGCTGCCGGGGAAAGACCGCGTTGGTTCTCAACCGCTAACTGTTCACTCATGTTGTGCTTGCCATCTCAAAAGAAACTGACTGGACCTTTTTTATTTTCAGCGCATTTGTAATGTGTGCGCGGCTATCGTTTCGATCGCTGAATAGGTACTATGACGACCTTTCTATAAGGAGCTCACTATGTCCCAAACATTGAATGCCGATCAGGAACTGCTCTCGGACGTTGTTGCCTGTCAGCTGGTTATCAAGCAAATTCTGGATGTTCTTGATGTTATTGCCCCGGTAGAAGTTCGGGAAAAAATGTCCAGCCAACTGAAAAACATCGATTTTTCCAGCCATCCTGCAGGGGCCGATCCGGTCACTATGCGCGCAATACAAAAAGCGGTTGCCTTGATCGAGTTGAAATTCACGCCGCAGAATGAATCCCACTAAAATAAACCGTTGTTTCAGGTTTTAGAAAGGTTTTTTTGCGCCTCGCAGAATGGGAGGCGCGTGCCAGGGAAAATCAGAGGTTGACCGGATAAGGTGCGCAGCATCGCTATCCGGCATTAACGCGATGAAAACTGAAGATTAGTGATGCTGGTAGTTAACGACGTTGAGCAAGTGCTTATCGGTTTGCGCCATGCACAACCCCGCGCGTTTGGCGCTGCGGACTTCATCAAGAATCGTCTGTAACAGCACGCCATCCTGCTGCTGCTCTTTTTCCAGATCGTGAAGAAAATCAATGGTTGGCGCATCGTTTAATGCTTCAGCTTCATTGGTTAAACGCGAGAGCTTACTCGAGCGCTGTTGATATTCATCCAACGTTTTCTGAAACAATTCTTCAAGGGAACTCAGTTCATCACCCGGCACATCCATGGCCTTGACGATGGGATTAGCCCCGGCACTTTTCATAAAATTGAACATACGCATCATTTGAGTCACGTTACCTTGCGCCTGCGTGCGTAGAAACGTGGCTGTACCTGTCAGGCTATGCTCGTAGCACCATTCGCTGAGATGCAGGTAAAGATTCGAGGCGTAGAACTCGAGATTCATTTGTGTATTGAGTTTATGAACAATTCCAACTGCAGCCATATCAATATCCTTATTTCCAGAAAGGGGGATGTACGTTACTCACGCCAGTACAGCGGGCTGCCGCTGCACTTCACCTCTACGTACAATTAAAACTGTTAGCAGAATAAATCCGTTCCGCCGGTCCTTTAGTGATCACGAATTATATTCGCTCCGATCGAGATTCAGCATAACGCTTGCCCTGGTATAAGAAAATCCTTAAATCTGCGTATTTATGTTTTTTTACATATTGTCATAACAGTATTCATGCTTCTGCTGTTTTGATATATAGATGACATGAATGTAAGGGGTTGAAATTTATGTCATTAAATGATTTTCATGATAATGAAATGGTGTTTCATATCACAAAATTAAATTCCACAATAAGGTATTGTCTGGCATCTGATGATTATCTGCCCAAGTTGAAAGGCAATTTCACGATCGGGATGGATTAGTACAAATTATCTGATGGCTAATTTTTTGCGCCAGATCAGTTTTAATCAAATTGAGAAATTTAACAGTCTGCACTGGTCGTCATTAATTGTTTCGTTTATGTGGATTAAGCAAGGAGTTACATATGAAGAAGGTTGCGGTGCTGCTGGCACCCGGTTTTGAAGAGGCGGAGGCGATTGTTACCCTTGATATTCTGCGTCGCCTGAATATCGAAGTTGAAACCCTGGCCTGCGCAGAGTCACGTGCGGTGGTGAGTTATCATGACGTACCGATGGTGATGGATAGCACGCTGGCCGCGCGCCAGACATATCTCTACGATGCCGTCGTATTGCCAGGCGGGCCTCAGGGCAGCGTTAATCTTGCCGCCAGTGAGGCGGTCATCCAGTTTGTATCCCGTCATGATCAGGCAGGAAAGCTCATTTGCCCGGTATGTTCTGCGGCCGCGCGCGTGTTGGGCGGCAATAGTCTGCTGAAGGGGCGTCGCTATGTTTGCTCAGGAGATCTGTGGCAAAACGTCACGGACGGGGAATATATCGATGCGCCGGTTGTTGAAGATGGCAATCTGATTAGCGGCAAAGGGTTAGGGCATATTTTCGATTTTGCATTGACGCTTGCGGCGCGCCTGCTGGGAGATGACATTCCGGTTCGCGATCACGCTGACCACATTTATTACCGATGGTAATCATGTTCCCGAATGCTTCGGTATTCGGGAACAAGGATTCGTTGGCTGATGTTATGGATTAATCTGCTACCCCTCTTTTTCCCCGTCGACAAAACCGCGTTTTTTTATGTCATTTCCCGCTGAATTTATGTACGCAATTACTGTAATTCTGTGGTGTGATGCCGCTCTCTTATGGAGAATCAATTTCCCGCTAAAACTACTCTCAGCACTGGCATTGATCTTATCACTAAAAGGTAATGCCTTGTTTTACGTCCGAATTACAAAAAATCGTCTGATTTTACCCTACATAAAAGAACGTTAAAGCTGGAGTTAACCATGCACAAATTCACTAAAGCGCTGGCTGCCATCGGTCTGGCTGCCATTATGTCACAATCCGCTATCGCTGAATCCATGAAGCTCGGTTTCCTGGTCAAACAACCGGAAGAACCGTGGTTCCAGACTGAATGGAAATTTGCCGATAAAGCCGGTAAAGACCTTGGCTTTGAGGTGATTAAAATTGCCGTCCCGGATGGTGAGAAGACCCTTAACGCCATCGACAGCCTGGCTGCAAGTGGCGCAAAAGGGTTTGTGATTTGTACGCCGGACCCCAAACTCGGGCCTGCCATTATGGCCAAGGCGCGTGGCTACGATATGAAAGTCATTGCCGTCGACGACCAGTTTGCTAACGCCAAAGGTAAGCCGATGGATACCGTGCCGCTGGTGATGATGGCTGCAACCAAAATTGGTGAGCGCCAGGGCCAGGAGCTGTATAAGGAGATGCAAAAGCGCGGTTGGGATGTGAAATCCACAGCCGTAATGGCCATTACCGCGAATGAACTCGATACCGCGCGTCGCCGTACATCGGGTTCAATGGAAGCGCTTAAAGCCGCAGGCTTCCCGGAAAAACAGATCTACCAGGTCCCCACAAAATCGAATGATATCCCCGGGGCATTCGATGCCGCTAACTCCATGCTGGTTCAGCACCCTGAAGTCAAACACTGGCTGATTGTTGGCATGAACGACAACACCGTGCTGGGCGGCGTACGTGCGACCGAAGGGCAGGGCTTCAAAGCGCCGAATGTGATTGGTATCGGCATCAACGGCGTTGATGCCGTGAGCGAACTTTCCAAAGGCGAAGCGACCGGGTTCTACGGTTCACTCCTGCCAAGCCCGGACGTTCACGGCTACAAATCAAGTGAGATGCTCTACAACTGGGTAACGAAAGGTGCAGAGCCACCGGCGTTTACTGAAGTGACGGATGTGGTGCTGATTACCCGCGATAACTTTAAAGAAGAACTGGCGAAGAAAGGCTTAGGCGGTAAGTAACACAAATGCCGGATGCGACGCCACGCGTCTTATCCGGCCTACGAATTGCGTACTCAGTAGGCCGGATAAGGCAAAGCCGCATCCGGCATAAAGATCTGACTCACGGAGACGTTATGCAACAGTCTACCCCGTATCTCTCATTTCGCGGCATTGGCAAAACGTTCCCCGGCGTTAAAGCGCTCACGGATATCAGTTTCGACTGCTATGCCGGTCAGGTGCATGCGCTGATGGGCGAAAATGGTGCCGGGAAATCAACACTATTAAAAATTCTCAGCGGCAACTATGCGCCAACGACGGGATCTTTGGCGATCCGTGGACAAGAGGTTTCGTTTGCGGACACCAATGCCGCGCTGAACGCCGGTGTTGCCATTATTTACCAGGAGCTGCATCTCGTCCCGGAAATGACCGTTGCCGAGAATATTTATTTAGGACAGATGCCGCACAAAGGCGGGATTGTGAACCGCTCGCTGCTGAACTATGAAGCGGGGCTTCAGCTCAAGCATCTGGGCATGGATATCGATCCCGATACGCCGTTGAAATACCTCTCCATTGGGCAATGGCAGATGGTGGAGATTGCGAAAGCGCTGGCGCGCAACGCCAAAATTATCGCGTTTGATGAACCGACCAGCTCCCTTTCAGCGCGCGAGATTGAGAATCTGTTTCGCGTCATCCGTGAGCTACGCAACGAAGGGCGCATCATCCTGTACGTTTCGCACCGTATGGAGGAGATCTTTGCCCTTAGCGATGCTATCACCGTGTTTAAAGATGGTCATTACGTCAAAACGTTCACGGATATGCAGCAGGTCGATCACGACGCGCTGGTGCAGGCGATGGTCGGGCGCGACCTCGGTGATATTTATGGCTGGAAATCCAGACCTTATGGTGCAGAGCGCCTGCGTTTGCATGACGTCAAAGCCCCAGGCGTGCGTACCCCGATCAGTTTATCAGTGCGCAGTGGTGAAATTGTCGGATTGTTTGGACTGGTGGGCGCCGGACGTAGCGAATTAATGAAAGGTCTGTTTGGCGGCACGCGTATCACGGCAGGCCAGGTGTTTATCGATGAACAGCCTATTGATATCCGTAAACCGAGCCACGCCATTGAAGCGGGGATGATGCTGTGCCCGGAAGATCGCAAGGCTGAAGGGATCATTCCGGTCCATTCGGTACGTAACAACATCAACATCAGTGCCCGTCGTAAACATGTTCTGGGCGGATGCGTGATCAACAACGGCTGGGAAGAGACCAATGCTGATCACCATATTCGCTCACTCAATATTAAAACGCCGGGCGCGGAGCAACTGATTATGAACCTCTCCGGCGGTAATCAACAGAAGGCTATCCTCGGCCGTTGGTTATCGGAAGAGATGAAAGTGATTTTGCTGGACGAACCTACACGCGGTATTGATGTGGGTGCCAAGCATGAAATTTATAACGTGATTTATGCCCTCGCGGCGCGCGGCGTGGCCGTGCTGTTTGCTTCCAGCGATCTGCCAGAAGTGCTCGGTGTCGCCGACCGTATTGTGGTGATGAGAGAAGGCGAAATTGCCGGTGAGTTACTTCATGAACAGGCGGATGAGCGCCAGGCGTTAAGCCTTGCTATGCCAAAAGTTAGCCAGGCTGTAGCCTGAATAAGGAGAGAATGATGTCTTCCGTTTCAACATCGGGTTCAGGTGCTGCAAAGTCGGCGCTAAATCTTGGTCGTATTTGGGATCAATACGGGATGCTGGTCGTGTTCGCCGCGCTGTTCCTGGTTTGTTCCCTCTTTGTGCCTAACTTTGCCACTTTCATCAACATGAAGGGGCTGGGGCTGGCGGTATCGATGTCGGGTATGGTCGCGTGTGGGATGCTGTTTTGCCTGGCATCCGGTGACTTCGACCTGTCCGTTGCCTCCGTGATTGCCTGCGCCGGGGTCACTACAGCCGTGGTCATTAATATGACCGAAAGCCTGTGGATTGGCGTGGCTGCCGGGCTACTGCTCGGTATTCTATGTGGTCTGGTGAATGGGTTCGTTATTGCGCGGCTGAAAATTAACGCCCTAATCACGACCCTTGCGACGATGCAGATTGTGCGTGGTCTGGCCTACATTATTTCCGACGGTAAGGCGGTAGGGATTGAAGACGAGCGCTTCTTCACTCTCGGCTACGCCAACTGGTTTGGTCTGCCGGCACCTATCTGGATCACGGTCGTCTGTTTCATCGTTTTTGGCTTACTGCTCAATAAAACCACGTTTGGTCGTAACACGCTGGCCATTGGGGGGAATGAAGAGGCGGCACGTCTGGCTGGGGTTCCGGTCGTTCGTACCAAAATTATTATCTTTATTCTGTCCGGGCTGGTATCCGCCATCGCCGGGATTATCCTCGCATCACGTATGACCAGCGGCCAGCCAATGACCTCAATCGGCTATGAGCTGATCGTGATTTCCGCGTGCGTGTTAGGGGGCGTTTCGCTTAAAGGCGGCATCGGAAAAATCTCATATGTGGTAGCCGGGGTGTTGATTCTGGGAACGGTTGAGAATGCAATGAACCTGCTGAACATCTCTCCGTTCGCACAGTATGTCGTACGTGGTCTGATCCTGCTGGCGGCGGTGATCTTCGACCGTTACAAGCAAAAAGCGAAGCGTACTGTTTGATGATTTTAACCCCAACTTTTTAGTCTAGCTTTAGCTCATCGCCAGCCGCTACCCGGCTGGCGATTGTTTTTCCAAATGGCGAGCATGGTCACACTGTCTATACTTATATCCGTCATACATCATATATACGGCGCGATCCGCGCGGCGTACAGACCATGATGAGGAGGATAACCGGGTGACAGCATCACTGATCTTACCCCCTGAACAATCTGCAAGCTGTGCTTATTTTTTTGATCTCGATGGGACACTGGCTGAGATCAAACCCTATCCAGACCAGGTCGTTGTCCCTCAGACAATCCTGCAGTTATTACATCAGTTGGCGACGCATAATGCGGGTGCGCTGGCATTGATTTCAGGGCGCTCGATGGTTGAGCTTGACGCGCTTACCACTCCCTTTCGTTTTCCGCTCGCCGGAGTGCATGGGGCAGAGCGCCGTGACATCAATGGTCAAACTCATATAGTGCGCCTGGCTGCGGCAATAGAACGCGAAGCAGGAGAGCTATTAAGTACCGCCTTGGCGACGATGCCGGGTACAACGCTTGAAGCAAAAGGGATGGCGTTCGCACTGCACTATCGCCAGGCCCCGGAACATGAAGCGGCGCTAATTAATCTGGCTGAGCGTATTACGCACAGATGGCCGCAGTTGGCTTTACAGCACGGAAAATGCGTTGTGGAGATAAAACCAAAGGGTACGAACAAAGGCGACGCAATTGCCGCATTTATGCAGGAAGCACCTTTTGCCGGACGGATCCCCGTTTTTTTTGGTGACGATCTGACGGACGAAACAGGATTTGGCGTGGTTAATCGCGCAGGGGGCATTTCCGTGAAGGTGGGGAATGGAGCGACGCAGGCGACATGGCGTCTGGATGGCGTGAGTGATGTCTGGCACTGGCTGGAACAAATTAACTCTTCGCAGCAAGAATCGAAAGCAACGAATAACAGAAGAGGTGGCTATGAGTCGTTTAGTCGTAGTATCTAATCGTATCGCCTCACCCGATGACAAAGGGAGCGCAGGTGGGCTTGCCGTCGGTGTGCTGGGCGCGTTGAAGGCTGCTGGTGGCCTGTGGTTTGGCTGGAGTGGCGACACGGGTAATGAGGACAAACCATTAAAAAAAGTCACGCGTGGCAACATTACCTGGGCTTCGTTTAATTTGAGTGAACAGGATTACGAAGAGTATTACTGCCAGTTTTCCAATGCGGTTTTATGGCCTGCATTTCACTATCGCCTCGATTTGGTGCAGTTTCAGCGTCCTGCATGGGAGGGCTATCAGCGGGTGAATGCCTTGCTGGTAGATAAACTGCTGCCGCTGCTCAACGATGACGACATAATCTGGGTTCATGATTACCATCTGTTGCCGTTTGCCAGCGAGCTGCGTAAACGCGGCGTGAATAACCGTATCGGTTTTTTCCTGCATATCCCTTTTCCGACGCCGGAAATCTTTAATGCCTTACCCCCACATCAGACGCTACTTGAGCAGATGTGTGATTTTGATTTACTCGGTTTCCAGACTGAAAACGATCGTCAGGCTTTTCTGGATTGTCTGGCAGCCCAGACTCAGGTAACCACTCAGAGCGAGCAGCACCACCGCGCATGGGGAAAAGCGTTTCGTACCCAGGTCTATCCCATCGGTATTGAGCCGGATGAGATCGCCCGCCAGGCTTCCGGACCTTTGCCGCCGAAGCTGGCGCAACTGAAAGCAGAACTTAAAAATGTGCAGAATATCTTCTCCGTTGAGCGTCTGGATTATTCTAAGGGTTTGCCGGAGCGCTTTCAGGCCTATGAGGCTTTGCTGGAACACTATCCGCAGCACCACGGTAAAATTCGCTACACCCAGATAGCGCCAACTTCGCGTGAAGAGGTGCAGGCCTACCAGGATATTCGGCACCAACTGGAGACTGAAGCGGGGAGGATTAACGGTAAATATGGGCAGTTGGGCTGGACGCCGCTCTATTATCTGAACCAGTACTTTGATCGTAAATTGCTGATGAAAATCTTCCGCTACTCTGATGTAGGGCTGGTGACGCCTCTGCGAGATGGTATGAACCTGGTCGCGAAAGAATTCGTGGCCGCGCAGGATCCTGCCAACCCCGGCGTGCTGGTGTTATCGCAATTTGCCGGGGCCGCGAATGAGCTAACTGCCGCGCTTATTGTTAATCCTTATGACCGCGACGAAGTGGCTGGCGCATTAAACCAGGCTCTGACGATGCCGCTTGCTGAGCGTATCTCCCGCCACGCTGAGATGCTCGAAACTATCATTAAAAACGATATCGATAACTGGCAGGCGAGGTTCATTTGCGATCTGGAAAAAGTTATCCAACGTCAGAGTAAACAGCCATTGCCAGACAACGTTTCTCCCTGCACTAAACTGGCGTAACGCTCAGAAAACGCAGGTCAATCTCCAGCCAGTGGAACCAGCAGAACATCCACGTGGCTGGCACCGATCACGCTTTTTGCTGAGCAGGATGCGCGCGAAAAGAAGCTGTGGTTATGGTTGCCATAAATGACCAGATCGACCGCGTGTTTACGGCATACATCCAGAATATGTTCATTCAGTGCCCCATAGGTAATAAAGGTATGCTCAATGGGGTACTGTGCTTCTTTGCTGAGCTTGTCGATAAAATCCTGAGTCTCCTCTTGCATCACTTCACGCAGGTCCTCCAGCATAGGTGCTGCAAACTGATTATACAGTTCAGGGTCTGAGACCAGGGTTATCAGGCTAATACGAGCGTTGACAGGGCGAGCGATTGAAACCGCCTTGGCTAACAACTGCTGGCTTTCAGGGGTGGCGGCAACGGCCACAAGAATGTGTGTATAGCTCATAACTCGCTCCTTTTTTCAAGAATTATGAGAGGGTTTCTCAGCATTGCTCGGCTTACTCCATACTGCAACGTTTCCTTCCTGGATAGTGTGAATGTCATCATGGTTATTCATTAATTATTCTTATAAATAGAATAATTGCGTCATATAACTTGTAAATACGTTCAGCTTACTTAAGTAAAACTCACCGCTAATGAAAACAATGTGTTAATTAAAAATTAACAAAAGTTAACATTTAATGGGTTATCACTACCCGGTATTAATTAATCACCCTTAATATTTAAGTCATTGTTTATAAAGGATTTAATTGAAATGGTGTTTTACATTAAATATGTGATCAAGCTCGCTATTTCACAAGGTGATATTAACGTTTGTGAACAAAATACTATTCGCTTTTATTGCAAGAATATTCGTATGTCAGGAATTGAAATGGCGAATTTGAGGTTAAAAAATATGCAAAGTAAAAGCTGTGCTGATGGATTTATGTTAAGTGTTTAGCTAGTTTATGTGATCTATGTCACATATTCTTCAAATTCGCAGCATAGCTACGTTGTATGTGTAACGGGCGGCGGGTAGAGTTGCGTCGAATTAGGAAAAATCTTAGACATTTGTAAGAATTGATGTGAGCTTGTAAGGGGCGCGGCTTTCTGAAAAGGGAATGTTTAGACAACGCGTAAGTGCCGTCACGCTGCTATGTATTTGACCTTTTGCTTTTTTTTACCGGGCCTTCCCGGCGACATCACGGGGTGCGGTTTCACCGCATGAAAACAATGTTGGTTATTATGGATGCAAATAATGCATACATCCGAGTTGCTGAAACACATCTATGACATCAATTTGTCATATTTATTGCTTGCACAGCGTTTGATCGTTCAGGACAAAGCATCTGCGATGTTTCGCCTTGGTATCAGCGAAGAAATGGCGGACACGTTGGCAACATTAACACTTCCACAAATGGTCAAACTGGCTGAAACAAACCAACTGGTCTGTCATTTCCGTTTCGACGATCACCAGACCGTTACTCGCCTGACGCAAGACTCCCGCGTTGACGATCTTCAGCAAATTCATACCGGTATCATGCTTTCAACGCGACTGTTAAGTGACATCGATGAAGCAGCGCGCAAGAAAAGGGCTTGATGATGAGCGAAAAAAGCATTGTTCAGGAAGCGCGTGATATCCAGCTAGCAATGGAATTAATCACATTGGGCGCCCGTTTGCAAATGCTGGAAAGCGAAACGCAATTAAGCCGTGGCCGACTTATCAAGCTGTATAAAGAATTACGCGGCAGCCCTCCGCCAAAAGGGATGCTGCCTTTCTCCACCGACTGGTTTATGACATGGGAACAAAACATTCATGCTTCGATGTTTTGCAACGCATGGCAATTCCTGCTCAAAACTGGTTTGTGCAGCGGCGTGGATGCCGTGATCAAAGCGTATCGTTTATATCTTGAGCAGTGCCCGCAGCCAGAAGAAGGGCCACTGCTGGCGTTAACTCGCGCATGGACGTTGGTGCGTTTTGTCGACAGCGGATTGCTGGAGTTGTCCCGATGCAATTGCTGCGGTGGGAATTTTATTACCCACGCTCACCAACCCGCAGGCAGCTTTGCCTGCAGTTTATGCCAACCGCCATCACGCGCCGTAAAAAGACGTAAACTTTCCCAGAATGCTGCCGATATTATTCCACAACTGCTGGATGAACAGATCGAACAGGCTGTTTAACTGATACGGTGTGGACAAACACTCCAGCAGCGGTAAGCGATTACCGCTGCTTTTTTTTGTCCTGACCTCGAGTTAACTGCCCGACTGCGCATCCTGTCATAGTCAATTGCGAAAGGATGATGTCGTGCTTATCTTATTAGGTTACCTGGTTGTTATTGGTACAGTTTTCGGCGGTTACATGATGACCGGCGGACACCTTGGGGCACTCTATCAACCGGCTGAGCTGGTGATTATCGGTGGCGCGGGTATTGGGGCATTCATCGTCGGCAATAACGGGAAAGCCATTAAGGGGACGATGAAAGCCATCCCGATGCTTTTTCGTCGTTCAAAATACACCAAAGCGATGTATATGGATCTGCTGGCGCTGTTGTATCGCCTGATGGCCAAGTCACGTCAGCAGGGCATGTTCTCGCTTGAACGCGATATCGAAAACCCCAAAGAGAGTGAAATTTTCGCCAGCTATCCGCGCATTCTTGCTGATGCCGTGATGCTTGATTTCATTGTCGATTATCTGCGTCTGATCATCAGCGGCAACATGAACACGTTTGAAATTGAAGCGCTGATGGATGAAGAGATTGAGACTCACGAAAGTGAGGCCGAAGTCCCGGCCAACAGTCTGGCGATGGTGGGGGATTCATTACCGGCGTTCGGGATCGTGGCGGCGGTCATGGGGGTTGTCCATGCGCTGGCTTCTGCCGATCGTCCGGCGGCTGAACTGGGTTCGCTGATTGCACATGCCATGGTAGGGACATTCCTCGGTATTTTACTGGCCTATGGATTTATTTCTCCGCTTGCCAGCGTTCTGCGCCAGAAAAGCGCTGAAACCACCAAAATGATGCAGTGTGTGAAGATAACTCTGCTCTCCAATCTGAATGGTTACGCGCCGCCAATTGCCGTCGAATTTGGTCGTAAGACTCTGTATTCCAGCGAACGTCCATCGTTTATCGAACTGGAAGAGCATGTTCGTGCGGTGAGAAATCCAACTGCGCAGCAGACGACCGAGGACGCATGAAAAATCAGGCCCATCCCATTATCGTTGTAAAGCGACGCAAGCATAAAGGTCACGGTGGTGGGGCGCATGGTTCGTGGAAAATCGCCTACGCCGATTTTATGACCGCGATGATGGCCTTCTTTCTGGTGATGTGGCTCATTTCCATCTCTAGCCCTAAAGAATTGATCCAGATTGCCGAATATTTCCGTACGCCGCTGGCTACTGCGGTAACCGGGGGAAATCGTATTTCGAATAGCCAAAGTCCAATTCCAGGCGGCGGGGATGATTACACCCAGCAGCAGGGAGAGGTGAACAAGCAGCCGAATATCGATGATCTGAGAAAACGCATGGAACAAAGCCGCTTGAGCAAACTTCGCGGCGATCTCGATCAGTTGATTGAATCTGACCCCAAACTGCGTGCGCTGCGCCCGCATTTGAAAATTGATTTAGTTCAGGAAGGGCTGCGGATACAGATTATCGACAGTCAGAATCGCCCGATGTTTAAAACCGGTAGCGCTGAGGTGGAACCGTATATGCGCGATATCCTGCGAGCCATAGCGCCAGTGCTTAACGGCATTCCTAATCGAATCAGCCTTTCCGGCCATACGGATGATTACCCTTACGCCAATGGTGAAAAAGGGTATAGCAACTGGGAGTTGTCCGCCGATCGCGCTAACGCGTCGCGTCGCGAACTGGTTAGCGGCGGTCTGGATGATGGAAAAGTATTACGTGTGGTAGGTATGGCCGCCACGATGCGTCTGAGCGATCGCGGTCCTGAAGACGCTATCAACCGCCGTATTAGCCTGCTGGTTCTCAATAAGCAGGCGGAAGAGGCCATTTTGCATGAAAACGCTGAAAGCCAGAATGAGCCGGTAAGTGTCTTACAACAGCCAGCGGAACTCCCGCCGGCAAGCGTTCCCACATCGCCACCAGCCAATCCGAGGTGATAGCGTGAGCATGGATATAAGCGATTTTTATCAAACATTTTTTGATGAAGCTGACGAACTGTTGGCTGACATGGAGCAACACCTGCTTGATTTGGTTCCTGAAGCCCCGGATTCCGAACAGCTGAATGCAATTTTTCGTGCTGCGCACTCGATAAAAGGCGGGGCGGGCACCTTCGGCTTTACCATTTTGCAGGAAACGACCCATCTGATGGAAAACCTGCTGGATGAAGCGCGGCGTGGCGAGATGCAGCTCAATGCCGACATTATCAACCTGTTTTTGGAAACGAAAGATATTATGCAGGAACAGCTCGACGCCTATAAAAACTCAGAGGAGCCGGATGCCGCCAGCTTTGAGTACATTTGTAATGCGTTACGACAGCTAGCGCTCGAAGCGAAAGGTGAAACCGCACCGGCAGTCGTCAACACCGCAAAACTGAGCGTTGTTGACAGCGCTGCAATGCAGGAAGAGGCGGTTGCACAGCCTGAGTCTGCAAGTGAAGAGAGCAAGAAACGCATTATTCTCACGCGCCTGAAAGCCAATGAAGTGGATTTACTGGAAGAGGAGCTGGGGAACCTGGCGACCTTAACCGATGTGGTGAAAGGGAGCGACACGTTGTCAGCAACGCTTGATGGCAACCTCGCAGAAGATGACATCATCGCGGTGCTGTGCTTTGTGATTGAAGCTGATCAGATTGAATTCGAAACCGTCAGCGCAGCGCCGGTAGCCGTTGAAACTGAAGCTGAAGCTGAAGCAGAAACGGTAGCCGTTGTCGCGAAGCCGCAGCCGGTTGCCGTTGCGCCAGCGGCAAAAGCCGCCGCCAGTGAAGCGCCAAACGGACGCGCGGAACGCGACAAACCCGCCCGCGCCAGCGAGTCGACCAGCATCCGCGTAGCGGTTGAGAAGGTCGATCAGCTCATTAACCTGGTCGGTGAGTTGGTCATCACCCAGTCTATGTTGGCACAACGTTCTAACGAACTGGATCCCGTCAATCATGGCGATCTCATCACCAGTATGGGTCAGTTACAACGTAACGCCCGCGACTTGCAAGAGTCGGTGATGTCGATTCGTATGATGCCCATGGAGTATGTGTTCAGTCGTTTTCCGCGTCTGGTGCGTGACCTGGCCGGTAAGCTGGGTAAACAGGTCGAACTGACACAGGTGGGAAGCTCAACCGAACTCGACAAGAGCCTGATTGAACGCATCATCGATCCGTTGACGCACCTGGTGCGTAACAGCCTCGATCACGGTATTGAACTGCCGGAAAAACGCCTTGAAGCCGGGAAAAGCCCAATCGGTAATCTGACGCTTTCCGCGGAGCACCAGGGCGGGAATATCTGTATTGAAGTCACCGATGATGGCGCCGGTCTGAACCGTGAACGAATCCTCGCCAAAGCTATCTCCCAGGGGATGCCGATCCACGAAAACATGAGCGATGACGAAGTCGGTATGCTGATCTTCGCCCCGGGCTTCTCGACCGCTGAACAGGTGACGGATGTCTCTGGCCGCGGCGTGGGTATGGATGTGGTGAAGCGAAATATCCAGGAGATGGGGGGCCATGTTGAGATCCAGTCCAAACAGGGACAGGGGACGACTATCCGAATTCTGCTGCCGCTGACGCTGGCGATCCTCGACGGCATGTCCGTGCGCGTGGCCGACGAAGTCTTTATTCTGCCGCTGAATGCCGTTATGGAATCACTGCAACCGCGCGAAGAAGATCTCCATCCGCTGGCCGGAGGAGAGCGCGTGCTGGAAGTGCGTGGCGAATATTTACCGCTGGTTGAGCTGTGGAAAGTCTTTGAGGTTGAAGGCGCAAAAACCGAAGCGACTCAAGGCATTGTGGTGATTTTGCAAAGTGCAGGGCGTCGCTACGCGCTGCTGGTCGATCAGTTAATTGGTCAACACCAGGTGGTCGTCAAAAACCTGGAAAGCAACTACCGCAAAGTGCCAGGTATTTCTGCAGCAACGATCCTCGGCGACGGCAGCGTCGCGCTGATTGTCGATGTCTCTGCATTGCAGGGATTAAACCGCGAACAACGTGTGGCGATCACAGCCGCCTGATTGAGTGAGAAGGGAATAATATGACCGGTATGAGTAATGTAACTAAACTGGCCGGCGAACCGTCAGGTCAGGAATTCCTCGTGTTTACGCTGGGGGATGAAGAGTACGGTATCGATATCCTGAAAGTGCAGGAAATCCGTGGGTACGATCAGGTGACGCGTATTGCTAACACGCCTGCGTTTATCAAAGGTGTCACCAATCTGCGCGGTGTGATTGTGCCGATTGTTGACCTGCGCGTGAAGTTTAGCCAGAGCGATGTGGATTACAACGAAAACACCGTGGTGATTGTGCTGAATCTGGGCCAGCGGGTGGTCGGGATTGTGGTCGATGGCGTCTCGGATGTGCTGTCGCTGACAACGGAACAAATCCGTCCGGCACCGGAATTTGCCGTAACGCTGTCGACGGAATACTTGACGGGACTGGGGGCTCTGGGTGACCGGATGCTGATCCTGGTTAACATTGAGAAGCTGCTCAATAGCGAAGAAATGGCGCTGCTGGATATTGCCGCCAGTCACGTCGCGTAACCGCTATACCGTATCCGGCCTACAATGATTGCGGTTGTAGGCCGGATACGCGTAGCACATCCGGCAGATTTCCCCTTACGCTTCCCGCTCAACCAGCTCCGGTTCTTCTTCCAGTAAACCTTCATCTTGTGCCAGCATCGCCGTTGCAATCCCGTTACCTAATACGTTGATTGCTGAACGTCCCATATCCAGGAAGTGGTCAATACCCATCAGTAACAGAATCCCGGCAACCGGAATATTAAAGCTCGGAATGGTTGCTGCCAGCACCACCAGCGCAGAACGCGGCACGCCGGCAATCCCTTTTGACGCCAGCATCAGCGTCAGCATCAGGACGGTGATTTCTGCAAAGGAGAGGTGAATGTTATAGGCCTGCGCGATAAACATCGAGGCAAATGAACAGTAAACCATCGAGCCGACCAGGTTAAATGAATAACCGATAGGCAATACAAATGACACGATGTTAGGCGAGCAACCAAATTTGGTTAATTGCTCCAGCGTTTTTGGATAGGCGGCTTCCGAGCTGCTGGTAGTAAATGCGACCAGAACCGGATCTTTCAGCATGCTTACCAGACGAAAAACCTCTTTTTTCAGCATGACATAACCGACCGCCAGCAGAACCAGGCAGGTCAGCAAAATAGCCACATAGTAGCCGCCGATGAACGACGCATAGTTAAGCAGGATCCCCAAACCCTGGGTGGAGATAACGGAGGAAATGGCGGCGAAAATGGCCAGCGGCGCAACGTACATCACGTAGCCAGTCACCTTCAGCATAATGTGGGAGACCACATCCAGCGCGGCAACCAGCGGGGCATTGAATTTCTCACCAAGGGATGCGCCACCAATACCGAAGAACATCGAGAACACCACAATTTGCAGGATCTCATTGTTGGCCATCGCCTCGGCTATGCTGGTTGGGATGGTGTGAGTCAGGAAACCTTTCAGGCTCATGCCGCTCACGGCCAGGCCGGTATCAGTGGCTTCCAGCGGGATCGCCAGGTTCAGGCCGCTTCCGGGTTGCTCAAGAGAAACCACAAACAGACCGACCAGAATAGACAGTATGGAAGAGCTGATAAACCAGATCATCGCTTTGCCGCCTACGCGCCCGATGGTGGACGTTTCCCCCAGGCGCATAATACCGACGGTCAGGGTGCTGAATACTAAAGGTGCGATCACCATTTTAATCAGGCGCAAAAAGATGTCGGTGAGAAGCGTAATATTATCGGCCCAGGCGGTCACTACGCCGGGGGCGGCATAAGAGTGGATCACCGCCCCTGACAGGATCCCCGCCAACATGAAGATCACGATAAACAACGTGAGTTTGTTTGCATTTGCCACTAAAAAGCCCTCAGTAAGGATTTAACATTTATTGTTCGGTTACTCATTTTTTATATTTATTAATTGGTAACTAAATATTCATCATATAAATTGAATTAAAGCGCCAGCTGATACAACTTTTTTTAATTTTTTATCCATTTTGTTGTGGTGCAGAGGATATGTATTTGTGATCTTGGTCACGAAATAATGACTATTTCATCCAATATGACCGCGCCCACAGATAAGTTTGAATGTTATTCACATGATAATTGTGACGTTTTTATGTGAATGATTTGTGGTTGCCGTACACCCGTCTTCCCCTCCTTCCGCGAGGCTTCACGTCCCTTCAGGATTTCCTTTTCGCAAACGTAAAGTTATCTCAGCGACTGCCGATAACGTTGATAACTCGTTTTCAGGAAGGTGCCTTATGTTTAACCGTATCCGCGTTGTCACAATGCTGATGATGGTGCTGGGGGTTTTCGCACTGCTACAGCTTGTTTCCGGTGGTCTGTTGTTTTCTTCATTGCAGCAGAATCAGCAAAGTTTTGTTATTTCTAACGATCTTCGACAGCAGCAAAGTGAACTCACCTCAACATGGGATCTGATGCTGCAAACACGTATCAATTTAAGCCGTTCTTCTGCACGCATGATGATGGACGCGTCCAACCAGCAAAGCAGAGCGAAAAACGATCTGCTGAAGAATGCGAAAGCATCGTTGGCGCAGGCCGAAACACATTACGCAAAATTTAAAAACATCACACCGTTACCCGAGATGGCAGAAGCCAGCGGTAACGTTGAGGAGAAATATCAGCAGTACCATGCGGCTTTAACAGAACTGGTTCAGTTTCTGGAGAACGGCAATATGGACGCCTATTTCGCGCAACCGACTCAGGGAATGCAAAACGCGCTCGGTGAGGCGCTGGGCAAGTACGCCAGCGTTAGCGAAAAGCTTTACGCTCAGGCATTCGATAAAAGTGCGCGGGATTACCATTTCGCCCAATGGCAGCTTGGCGTGCTGGCCGTAGTGCTGGTGCTGATTCTGGTGGTGGTGTGGTACGGCATCCGCCATACCCTGCTTAATCCTCTGTCTCGCGTCATTGCCCATATTCGGGAAATCGCCAGCGGTAACCTGACCGCGACCCTGGCCGTCAGCGGTCGTAATGAAATCGGCGAGCTGGCCAGTACGGTTGATCATATGCAGCGCTCGCTGACGGAAACCGTCACCCTGGTGCGTGAAGGTTCTGATGCGATTTATTCCGGGACCAGCGAAATTGCCAGCGGGAACACCGACCTGTCATCTCGTACTGAACAGCAAGCCTCTGCGCTGGAAGAGACCGCAGCCAGCATGGAACAGTTGACCGCAACCGTGAAGCAAAATGCGGACAACGCGCGTCAGGCCTCGCAACTGGCGAAAAGCGCCTCCGATACCGCACAGCATGGCGGCAAAGTGGTTGATAGCGTGGTGAACACCATGCACGAAATCGCCGATAGCTCGAAGAAAATCGCCGACATCATCAGCGTTATTGATGGTATTGCTTTCCAGACCAACATTCTCGCACTGAATGCGGCGGTTGAAGCGGCGCGTGCCGGTGAACAAGGCCGTGGCTTTGCTGTGGTTGCGGGCGAAGTGCGTAATCTGGCAAGTCGCAGTGCGCAGGCGGCGAAAGAGATCAAAGCGTTGATTGAGGATTCGGTTTCCCGAGTGGATACCGGGTCCGTATTGGTAGAAAGCGCAGGCGAAACGATGAACGACATCGTAAATGCCGTAACGCGGGTGACCGACATTATGGGTGAGATTGCCTCGGCCTCCGACGAGCAAAGCCGGGGGATTGATCAGGTGGCGCTCGCGGTATCCGAGATGGATCGCGTTACGCAGCAGAACGCCTCGTTGGTACAGGAATCGGCTGCCGCTGCCGCTGCTCTTGAAGAACAGGCCAGCCGCCTGACGCAGTCGGTGTCGACTTTCCGCCTTGCGTCACGTCCGGCGTCGGCTAAGCCGCGCGATACACGATTACCTGCAACGGCGGCCGCATCCTATCCGCGCCAGAACAATGAACAAGATACGAATTGGGAAACATTTTGACTGATAGTTAAACCGCGGCCAGTGCCGCCCAATGGGAGCGTTGATGTTTAATCGTATTCGAATTTCGACCACGCTGTTTTTGATTTTAATCCTCTGCGGTGTTTTGCAGATTGGCAGTAATGGCTTGTCCTTCTGGGCATTTCGGGACGGTTTTCAGAACCTGAATCAGGTCGAACGAAGTAATCAGCAACGCGCTGCGCTGGCCCAAACCCGCGCTGTGTTATTACAGGCCAGTACGGCCCTTAATAAGGCAGGGACGCTGACCGCCCTGAGCTATCCGCCAGAGGATATCAACACGCTGATGACCCTCGCACGTGATAGCCTGGCGCAGTCTGAATTGATGTTTAAACGCTTTATGGCGACATCGGATACGACGGCACAAGGGAAGGCGCTATTTGGCGCAACGGAGAAAAGTTTCAGCCAGTGGCACAGCGCTCTCGCGCATCAGGCCACCTGGCTTGAAAACAATCAGTTGTCAGATTTTCTGACCGCGCCGGTGCAGGCTGCTCAGGATGCTTTTGATGCAAATGTGAATGCGTGGCAGAGCAACATCGATCGCGTGTTGCAAACGGCAGGAGAGCAGAGCCAGCGAAATTACCATATGTCGGGGGTGATTTTCGCCACCATGGTGGTACTGGCGGCACTGCTCACCAGCGGTGCGCTGTACTGGTCGCGCAAGATGATTGTCCAGCCGCTGGCTATCGTGGGCAGTCATTTCGACAGCATTGCCGCGGGTAATCTGGCCCGGCCGGTAGCGGTTTATGGGCGCAATGAGATCTCAGCCATTTTTGCCAGTCTGAAGAAGATGCAGCAGGCACTGCGTGAAACGGTAAGCGAAGTACGCCAGGGCAGCTCAGCCATGCATAGCGGTATTTCAGAA
This sequence comes from Citrobacter braakii, assembly GCF_002075345.1. Lineage (GTDB taxonomy): Bacteria > Pseudomonadota > Gammaproteobacteria > Enterobacterales > Enterobacteriaceae > Citrobacter > Citrobacter braakii. Next base: position 54,682 of record NZ_NAEW01000002.1, on the reverse strand, counting down.
ATCGCGATGGGCAATAACGATTTGTCTTCGCGCACTGAACAGCAGGCGGCCGCGCTGGCGCAAACGGCAGCCAGCATGGAACAACTGACCGCCACCGTAGGACAGAATGCGGATAACGCGCGCCAGGCGTCAGGAATTGCCAAAAGTGCGGCAGATACAGCGCATAAAGGCGGCGAACAGACGTCCCGGGTCGCCAGCACAATGCATGAGATTTCCGCGAGCTCGCAGAAAATTGGCGACATCATCGGCGTGATTGACAGCATTGCCTTTCAGACCAATATCCTCGCGCTGAATGCTGCGGTTGAGGCCGCTCGCGCGGGTGAGCAGGGGCGTGGTTTTGCCGTGGTTGCAGGTGAAGTGCGCAATCTGGCAAGCCGTAGCGCACAGGCGGCGAAAGAAATTAAGGGTCTCATTGAGGAGTCTGTCACCCGAGTGCATCAGGGCTCGCAGTTGGTTGATATGGCAGCGCGCACCATGACGGAAATTGTCAGCTCGGTTACCCGGGTTAACGACATCATGGGCGAGATTGCTTCTGCTTCTGATGAACAGCGCAGAGGCATCGAGCAGGTGGCGCAGGCCGTCAGCCAGATGGACTCCGTGACGCAGCAAAACGCCGGGCTGGTGGAAGAAGCCGCATCCGCCACCGGACAACTTGCCATGCAGGCCGATAATCTTTCTGCCTGTGTCGCATTTTTTAAGCTTGAAGAGCAAACCGTAGCAAAACAAGAATTGGCGCAGCCGCAGGTTGTGCCCGTTGTATCCTGAATGTGATTGAGAAGGCGCTATGACATCATCTCTGCCCCCTGGGCAAACGTCATTATTGTTACAGATGACACAGCGCCTCGCGCTGTCTGACGCGCATTTTCGTCGGATATGTCAATTAATCTACCAGCGTGCGGGGATCGTACTGGCCGACCATAAGCGGGACATGGTTTATAACCGCCTGGTCCGCCGTCTGCGAACCCTGGGACTGGATGACTTTGGTCGCTATCTCAGCATGCTGGAAGCTAACCAGAACAGTGCTGAGTGGCAGGCTTTTATTAACTCCCTGACTACCAATCTGACCGCGTTTTTTCGCGAAGGGCATCATTTTCCAGTGCTGTCAGATCATGCTCGTCGGCGCAGCGGTGAATACCGTGTCTGGAGCGCGGCGGCGTCAACCGGAGAAGAGCCGTACAGCATTGCGATTACGCTCGCCGATACCTTAGGTATGGCTCCGGGCCGCTGGCGTGTTTTTGCCAGCGACATTGATACCGAAGTGCTGGAAAAAGCCAGAAGCGGCATCTACCGCCTTGATGAGCTAAAGACGCTGTCACCGCAGCAGCTACAGCGTTATTTCATGCGTGGCACCGGACCGCATGAAGGACTGGTACGCGTTCGGCAGGAACTGGCGGGGCATGTTGAATTTTCCAGCGTGAATTTACTGGATAAGCAGTACAACGTGCCAGGCCCCTTCGATGCCATATTTTGCCGTAACGTGATGATCTATTTTGATAAAACGACGCAGCAGGACATTTTGCACCGTTTTGTTCCACTTCTTAAACCAGATGGGCTGCTGTTTGCAGGTCATTCAGAAAACTTTAGCAACCTCGTGCGCGAGTTTAGCTTGCGTGGACAGACGGTGTATGCGCATGCGCCAGGTAAGGATAAAGCATGAGTAAAATCAGGGTTTTATCGGTTGATGATTCTGCACTGATGCGTCAAATCATGACCGAAATTATTAACAGCCACAGTGATATGGAAATGGTGGCGACGGCGCCGGATCCGTTGGTTGCCCGGGATTTAATCAAAAAATTCAATCCCGACGTCCTGACGCTGGATGTGGAAATGCCGCGCATGGACGGCCTCGACTTTCTTGAGAAACTGATGCGTCTGCGTCCGATGCCAGTGGTTATGGTCTCTTCGCTGACCGGTAAAGGTTCTGAGGTCACGCTGCGGGCGCTGGAGTTGGGGGCGATTGATTTTGTCACCAAACCACAGTTGGGGATCCGTGAAGGGATGTTGGCCTACAGCGAAATGATCGCTGAGAAGATCCGCACCGCGTCGCGGGCAAAACTGGCGGCCCACAAACCCATGACGGCACAGGTGACCTTGAAAGCGGGGCCGTTACTCAGTTCTGAAAAACTGCTGGCGATTGGCGCCTCAACCGGAGGAACAGAGGCAATTCGCCATGTACTCCAGCCATTGCCGCTTTCAAGTCCCGGTATTCTTATTACCCAGCATATGCCGCCAGGATTTACCCGCTCATTCGCCGAGCGTCTGAACAAACTGTGTCAGATCACCGTGAAAGAGGCTGAGGACGGGGAGCGCGTGCTCCCAGGGCATGCGTATATCGCCCCTGGTGACAAGCATATGGAACTGGCGCGCAGCGGGGCGAACTACCAGATCAAAATTCATGATGGTCCACCGGTTAACCGGCATCGGCCTTCAGTGGATGTGCTGTTCCATTCGGTGGCAAAACATGCGGGGCGTAATGCCGTGGGAGTGATCCTGACGGGTATGGGCAACGATGGCGCCGCCGGAATGTTAGCGATGAACCAGGCGGGTGCCTGGACCATTGCGCAAAACGAAGCAAGTTGTGTGGTGTTCGGCATGCCGCGCGAGGCCATCAATATGGGTGGCGTAAGCGAAGTGGTCGATCTTAGCCAGGTAAGCCAGCAAATGCTGGCGAAAATCAGTGCCGGACAGGCAATACGTATTTGAATCAGGAGTTTATTTTTTATGGCGGATAAAGAGCTTAAGTTTTTGGTTGTGGATGACTTTTCCACCATGCGTCGCATCGTGCGTAACCTTCTCAAAGAACTGGGTTTCAACAATGTTGAAGAGGCCGAAGACGGCGTGGACGCGCTGAATAAGCTGCAGGCTGGGGGATTTGGTTTTGTCATTTCCGACTGGAATATGCCGAACATGGATGGCCTGGAACTGCTGAAAACCATTCGTGCTGATGGCGGAATGTCGGCCCTGCCGGTGCTGATGGTTACGGCAGAAGCGAAGAAAGAGAATATCATTGCGGCGGCACAGGCTGGCGCCAGTGGTTATGTCGTGAAACCGTTCACGGCGGCGACGCTAGAAGAGAAACTCAATAAAATCTTTGAGAAACTGGGCATGTGAGGGTGTGATAATGATGATGCAACCACAAATTAAACCTGCTGACGAACATTCAGCCGGGGACATCATCGCGCGCATCGGCAGTTTGACCCGAATGCTGCGCGACAGCCTGCGTGAACTGGGGCTGGATCAGGCTATTGCCGAAGCGGCAGAAGCGATTCCCGATGCCCGCGATCGTCTTGATTACGTTGTGCAGATGACCGCACAGGCGGCAGAGCGCGCGCTGAACAGTGTGGAAGCTTCGCAGCCGCACCAGGACGCGATGGAAAAAGGGGCCAAAGACCTGACCAAACGCTGGGATGAATGGTTCGAAAATCCGATCGAGCTGTCTGACGCCCGTGAACTGGTCACCGATACCCGCCAGTTCCTGGGTGATGTGCCAGGGCATACCAGCTTTACTAACGCTCAACTGCTGGACATCATGATGGCGCAGGATTTCCAGGACCTCACTGGTCAGGTCATCAAGCGCATGATGGATGTTATCCAGGAGATTGAACGTCAGCTGCTGATGGTTCTGCTGGAAAACATTCCAGAGCAGGGCGCTCGTCCAAAACGTGAAAACGAAAGCTTGCTTAACGGCCCGCAGGTTGACACCTCAAAAGCCGGCGTCGTGGCAAGTCAGGATCAGGTTGACGACCTGCTGGATAGCCTCGGGTTCTAATCCGTAGCGTTTTTATTTGCTGGCCCGGCAGGCGCTCGCCGCCGGGCATTCTAACCGATAACGGCTTGCGCGTTATCCGGCCTACAGATACCTATCGTTCTCTTTACTTACTATCCATTTTTACGGTGACGTTGCCAGAACGGGTTCGCTCGCTGCATACCAAGCGCTGCGCTTCTGTGGATCCCGCAGGGTTATTGGGCCGCCAGTCGGGACAATGTGCCCTGCACTATAATTCGTACCCGGTTGAATGCCTGGATGACGTGGGTTCATCTGCACGGCGTATATCCTCTTTTTTATGCCATAACTTGGCGGTTATTTGCCGAAATGATGCTGAGGTCACAGCAGGTTACGCCTGAGTGACAGTGCGATATATAGACTTGTCATAATAATTGCAGTTAAATGGTTATCGGTGCAAGGCAATATATTATGTCAGTAGGTTATTTATCGATATCCCGAGTGTTTTTACTCGAATAGCGGCGGGGGAGATATGCGAATTTTACGTGAGAATGATTTTTTTCATTCAGAGCAACATGCGTTTTGTCTTTTTTCGATGAATAACCAATTAATGGAAGGTGTGCACGGGCATGATTTTGATGAACTGGTGATTGTCCGTAGCGGTAGCGGGTTTCATATTATTAATGACCTGGTTCGTTTTATCTGCCAGGGTGACTTTTTTTTAGTGACCGCTAACGATACCCATAGTTATGTTTCAACTAATAATCTGTCGGTTATTAATATATTGATTCGTCGCCCGCGCAGTTTTCATTTTTTACAGCACATTGATAATTTGCTCGATTGTATAAAAGAAAAACTTCTACAGCCTACCGCGCTGGCGCTAACTCAGGGAGCGCTGGCGCGTATTGAGGTATTGAGCCAGGAGATAATCTCACGTAACGAGAGTAACTATGACGTGCTCTATTTTTCATTGTGTGAAGTCGCTTTGCTGAACATCATCAACACGCTTTGCCAGTGCGACCGCCAAACTGAGGCGCTTAGCCCTGATGAGCGAGGGCGAGCCAACCTGATCCGTATGCTCAAGACCAGTAGCTTGCGTCATTTGGACTGGAATGTGTTGAGTGATGATAACGGTGTCGCCAGGCGCACGATGTATCGCTTAATTAAGCGAGTGACCGGTTATACTCCGGTTAAATTCCAGATGTTGTATCGTGTATTAAAAGCTCAAGAATTACTGCGCACTACGGATAAAACCATCAGTGAAATTGCGGCACGTTGTGGTTTTATGAATGCGATCAGGTTGACTGAATCGTATCGACGGTATTTTCATTATCCTCCAAGCCATGAACGTGAACTTCATTCACGAGTTTTAATAGCGATTTAATTGTTAGGTTAATAACAATAAAAAATTATTACTACTATCCATCATGACGGGGGTAGGCCATACGCTTATTTCTCGCCTTACTGTCTGTAAATTTAAGGGAATCGTTATGTCAAAAAATAAAACACCTAACCCCTGGTATATTGGGGTGGTGTCTGGAATGGCATCATATATTGATTCGGCGGCTATTGTTTCCAGTGGTACAGCCTTAGTCATTTATCAAAAAACAATGGGTATTACTGCACTACAAATTGGCATTTTATCTGGATTATTAACGCTGAGTATTGCCGCTGGGGCTTTTGGTGGCGGTCGTCTTGGAGACCGTATTGGTCGTCGTAATGTTTTTATTATTACGATGGCGATGATTTTTATCGGCACGCTGGCGCTGGCCTTTGGTTTGAACTTCCCGTTCCTGGTGCTGGGCACACTCTTGGTGGGGCTGGCGACAGGGGCTGATTTACCCGTCTCTCTGGCGACTATCTCCGAAGCGGCGAACGATGAAAACCGCGGCAAGATTATCGGCTTGTCCAATTTACTCTGGCTGGTGGGAATTGGCGCCACGATGGGGATCTCCGCTATCGTCGGCGACTGGGGGCTGATTGGCGCGCAAATCATGTATATGCACGTTGGGCTGGTGGCGGTTGTGCTGATGATCCTGCGTTGGTCTATCCCTGAGTCGCCGCTGTGGTTGGCGGCAAAGGATGAACTGCGTCGTGGCATCGCCACCGTTCGGGCACAGAAAACCGGCTGGCGCGATCTGCTCGAAGGCAAATACCTGTGGCCGTTTATCTCGCTGTGTATCTTTTATACCTTCACCAATCTGGCGGCCAATACCGGCGGGCAGTTTGGGGCTTATGTAGCGGTAAATGTGGTGGGCATTTCGGTCAGCACGCACTCGCTGTGGGGGCTGTTGATTCTGCCAGTGAGCGTGGCGTCTGGGTTGATGTTTATGCGCGTCGTTGATACCTCAAAACGGGTTCCATTCTTTATTTTTGGCGCGGTGATGATGTCCGGTGGTTATTTCGTGCCGGTGCTGTTTAATTTCTCGCCACTCTCCTGGTTCTGCTGCCTGCTGTTTACCAATATCGGCACAGGATTTGCCTTCGAAGGCATCATGAAAGTGTGGGCGCAAGAGTCATTCCCCACCATGCTACGCGCCACCGCGCAAGGAGTGATTGTCGGTGTCGCCCGTCTGACCTGCGGCTTGTTGGCGTTCGTCACTCCTGTGCTGTTGAGCGCGGGGCCGGTGGTTCTTTATTGCCTGCTGACGGCGATTGTGGCGATAGGCATGGTTATCGGCTGGCTGTGCTTCCACGGCAAGCAACGTAATGAATTTAATGCAGAAACAGAAATGGTGGCGACGCCTGATAACGGACAGGCATCGCACGATACTTTGCGGGCCAAAGCCTGAATATGAGCCACTGAGGGAAAAATTATGTTGGCAGTAGAAAAGATTACGCTCAACTATGAAACCACGCTGACGGGCTGCGAAACGCTGCCGGTTTTCGGCTGGATAATCACCAGTTCCTTGCGCGATGTACAGCAGCGTAGCTGGCGTTTGCAGCTGTCGGCGCAAGAAGATTTTGCCCAATGCCTGTTTGACAGCGGCGAAATGCACGATGACCGCTCCAGTAATATCGAATTGCCCGACGTCGCCTGCCAGCACTCGACGCGCTATTTTGTGCGGGTGCATATTACCGACAACCACGGTGAAGAGAGCGGCTGGAGCCCGGCGGCAACGTTTATTACCGGCCTGCCAGCGCAAGCGTGGCAAGGGGTGTTTATCTCGGCTGAAACGCCGCAGGATAAAGACAACTCGAAAGGCACGTTGTTGCGCCATGCGTTCAGTTTGTCCGACGGTGATGACATTGTTTCGGCGGTGGTACATGCCAGCGCGCTGGGGTTGTACCAACTGTGGATCAACGGCGAAAAAGTCGGGCGTGATGAGTTATCGCCCGGCTGGACGAGCTACCACCACCATCTGTTGTATCAAACCTGGGATGTGACCGAGCACCTGCGAGAAGGCGAAAACGTGATTGGCGCGATGGTGGGGGCGGGTTGGTATAAAGGGGATATGAGCTTCAACCGCTATCGCAACTATTACGGCCAGCAGACGGGGTTTATTTGCCATATGGTGGTGACGCACCGCGATGGTAGCCAGCGGGTAATCGCCACGGATGCACAGTGGCAGGGCTGCGATGACGCGATTTTGTTTGCTGAAATTTATGATGGCGAAGTGTATGACGCACGTCGGGAGCAGCGCGGCTGGAGCGAGCCTGCGTTTAGCGCCGGGCATTGGCGTGCGGTGACGACGCTTGCGGCAGAGACTTCGGTGCTGCAACCGCAAACGGCCTGCCCGGTACAAGAAATAGAACGGCTTGCGCCGTGCTCAATCATCACGACGCCAAAAGGCGAGACGGTGCTTGATTTTGGCCAGAACCTCAGCGGCTGGGTGGAGTTTCGGGTGCGCGGTGCGGCAGGTGAGCGCGTGGTGCTGCGCCATTTTGAAGTGCTGGATGCCGAAGGCAATGTTTATCTGGCGAACCTGCGCACCGCCAAACAGTGCATTGATTACACCTTACGTGGCGAGGGTGAAGAATGTTATCACCCGCATTTTACCTTTCAGGGTTTCCGTTATGTGCTGATTGAACGTTGGCCTGGCACGCCGACGCGGGATGATTTTGTCGCGGTCGTGCTGCATTCCGCGATGACGCCGACGGGTCACATTGAAACCTCAAACGCGGATCTCAACCAACTGCATCACAACATCATGTGGGGGCTTAAGGGCAATTTCGTCGATATCCCAACCGACTGCCCGCAGCGCGATGAACGTCTGGGATGGACGGGCGATGCGCAAATTTTCTGCCGCACCGCCAGTTATCTGATGCAGACGCGCACTTTTTTTGCCAAATGGCTGACCGATCTTCAGCATGACCAAACGCCGGAGGGCGGTGTGCCGCACGTCATCCCCGATATCCTCACCGGCAAATGCGACAACGACCGCTTTTTATCCCACGGGCGCACCCATTCCGCCGCAGCCTGGGCCGATGCGGCGGTGATTAACCCGTGGACGCTGTACCTGATGTACGGCGATAAACAGACGCTGGCCCGCCAGTACGACAGCATGAAAGCCTGGGTGGAGTTTATGCATGACAACGCTGTTGAGAACCAGTGGTCGTGGAAACTGCAGTTTGGCGATTGGGTTGCGCTGGATGCCAAAGAGGGCAGCTATTTTGGCGCAACGCCGAATGAACTGACCTGCATGGCCTACTATGCGTTGTCCACGCTGCTGCTGGCGAAATCAGCCAAAGCACTGGGAAATGACGTTGACCACACTCATTATCAGGCGCTGCATACCGCGATTGTCGAAAGCTTCCGCAATGAGTTTTTTACCGCCACCGGGCGGCTGGCGGCGCGCACGCAAACGGCGCATATTCTGGCGCTTTACTTCCAGTTAGTGCCGGACGCGCACCGCGAGCGCACCGTGCAAACGCTGCTGGAACTGCTGGCGGAAAATGACGGTCATCTGGTGACGGGGTTTGTCGGCACCCCCTATTTCTGTCACGCATTGAGCGAAAACGGGCAGGCCGACGCGGCGTGGCAATTACTGATGAAAGAGGACTTCCCAAGCTGGTTGTATCAGGTAAAAGCTGGGGCGACGACGATTTGGGAACACTGGGATGGCGTGAAACCTGATGGCACAATGTGGAGCCCGGACATGAACTCCTTCAACCATTATGCCTACGGGGCGATCGGTGAATGGCTGTATCGCGTGGCGGCGGGAATAAATACCGAAGAACACGCGCCGGGATTTAAATCTTCGGTACTGCGGCCTATTCCGGGCGGTGGCCTGACATGGCTGAAAGCGCGATACGGCTCGGTATATGGTGATATTGCCGTCCACTGGACGCAGGAACCGGCGCGCGATGGCTTACAGTCCATCACCCTTGAGGTAGATATTCCGCCGAATACCCACTCAATGGTGATCCTCGATGGCGCACAAACGCTGCTCGATACCGATGGCCTCGACTTCGCGCCAGTAGACGGCGGCTATAGCGCGCAGGTGGGATCGGGCCATTATCGCGTTATCTGGCAGCGCTAACCGCGTGGTTGTCACGGCAGCGTTCGCGCTGTCGTGGCAAACGAACGCTCGAATTCCTCTGTTTTCGTTTCGCTATTCGACGCATTGGCAATGGTTGCGGTCGCGATAATACTCGTGACCGTGACGACGAGAGTAATGCCGTGGCAGAAGAAAGCGACGACGACAAAACAGAAGCCCCCACACCCCACCGACTTGAAAAAGCACGGGAAGAAGGGCAGGTCCCCCGATCCAAAGAACTGACCTCACTGCTTATTTTGCTGGTGGGCGTGTGCATTATCTGGATTGGCGGGGAGTCGCTTGCCCGCAGACTGGCCGGTATGCTGTCGGCCGGATTACGTTTTGACCACAGTATGGTCAATGACCCTAACCTGATCCTCAGCCAAATCATCCTGCTGATTAAAGACGCGATGATTGCGCTGTTACCGTTGATTACCGGCGTCGTTCTGGTGGCATTAATCTCCCCGGTGATGCTTGGCGGCTTGATTTTCAGCGGTAAATCTCTGCAGCCCAAGTTCTCTAAGCTGAATCCGTTGCCGGGCATTAAACGCATGTTTTCAGCGCAAACCGGGGCGGAACTGCTCAAAGCGATACTGAAATCCACGCTGGTGGGGAGCGTGGCCGGATTTTATCTCTGGCATAACTGGCCGGCGATGATGCGTCTGATGGCGGAATCGCCGATTACGGCGATGGGCAACGCCCTGGATTTAGTTGGTATGTGCGCGCTGTTGGTGGTGCTTGGCGTTATTCCGATGGTGGGGTTCGACGTTTTTTTCCAGATTTACAGCCATCTGAAAAAGCTGCGCATGTCGCGTCAGGATATCCGTGACGAATTTAAGCAAAGCGAAGGCGACCCGCACGTTAAGGGCAAAATACGCCAAATGCAGCGCGCGGCCGCGCAGCGTCGCATGATGGCGGATGTGCCGAAAGCGGACGTGATTGTTACCAACCCCACGCACTATTCGGTGGCGTTGAAGTATGACGAGAACAAAATGAGCGCGCCGAAAGTTGTTGCCAAAGGCGCGGGGCTGGTGGCGCTGCGCATTCGTGAGATTGGCGCTGAACATCGAGTCCCTACGTTAGAAGCGCCGCCGCTGGCGCGTGCGCTATACCGTCATGCTGAAATTGGTCAACAAATACCGGGTCAATTATATGCCGCCGTTGCCGAAGTGCTTGCATGGGTATGGCAGCTAAAACGCTGGCGTCTCGCCGGCGGCAAGCGTCCACCACAACCTGAAAACCTTCCGGTGCCTGAAGCACTGGATTTCATGAACGAGAAGAATACTGATGGCTAATCTGGTCGCGATGTTGCGTTTGCCCAGCAACCTGAAATCCACGCAACTGCAAATCCTTGCCGGACCGATCCTTATCCTGCTGATCCTGTCGATGATGGTGTTGCCGTTGCCGGCTTTCGTCCTCGATTTGCTGTTCACGTTTAACATTGCGCTGTCGATCATGGTGCTGCTGGTGGCGATGTTCACCCAGCGTACGCTGGAGTTTGCCGCATTCCCGACGATTTTGTTGTTTACCACATTATTACGCCTCGCCCTGAACGTTGCGTCGACGCGTATCATTTTAATGGAAGGGCATACCGGCGCGGCGGCGGCGGGAAAGGTGGTTGAAGCTTTTGGTCACTTCCTGGTGGGCGGTAACTTTGCGATCGGTATCGTGGTCTTCGTTATTCTCGTCATTATCAACTTTATGGTTATCACCAAAGGTGCCGGACGTATCGCCGAGGTTGGCGCGCGCTTCGTGCTGGATGGTATGCCCGGCAAGCAGATGGCGATTGATGCGGATTTGAATGCGGGTCTGATTGGCGAAGATGAAGCCAAAAAACGACGCTCGGAGGTGACGCAGGAAGCGGATTTCTACGGCTCTATGGACGGTGCGAGTAAATTCGTTCGTGGAGATGCCATCGCCGGTATTTTGATCATGGTGATCAACGTGGTCGGCGGTCTGTTAGTCGGGGTGTTGCAGCATGGTATGAGCATGGGTAGCGCAGCGGAAAGTTATACCCTGCTGACCATCGGTGACGGGCTGGTGGCGCAAATTCCTGCGCTGGTAATCTCCACCGCGGCGGGGGTTATCGTGACCCGCGTGAGTACCGACCAGGATGTAGGCGAACAGATGGTGACCCAACTGTTCAGTAATCCTAGTGTCATGCTGCTTAGTGCGGCGGTGCTTGGTCTTTTGGGTCTGGTTCCGGGCATGCCGAACCTGGTGTTTTTGATGTTTACCGCCGCGTTACTGGGTCTGGCCTGGTGGATGCGTGGTCGTGAGCAAAAAGCCCCGGATGAGCCGCAGCCGGTGAAAATGCCGGAAAACAACTCCGTGGTGGAAGCAACATGGAATGACGTACAGCTGGAGGATTCCCTGGGGATGGAGGTAGGCTACCGCCTGATCCCAATGGTGGACTTTCAGCAAGATGGCGAGTTGCTGGGGCGAATTCGCAGTATTCGTAAGAAATTTGCCCAGGATATGGGCTTTCTGCCGCCGGTGGTACATATTCGCGACAATATGGATCTGCAGCCGGCCCGCTATCGTATTTTGATGAAAGGGGTGGAAATTGGCAGCGGTGACGCCTACCCGGGACGCTGGCTGGCCATTAACCCTGGTACTGCCGCCGGGTCACTGCCGGGCGAGAAAACGGTCGATCCGGCTTTTGGTCTGGACGCTATCTGGATTGAAAGCGCATTGAAGGAACAGGCGCAGATTCAGGGCTTTACGGTTGTTGAAGCCAGTACCGTTGTCGCCACGCACCTTAATCACCTGATTGGGCAGTTCGCTGCTGAGCTGTTTGGCCGTCAGGAGGCGCAACAGCTACTGGACCGCGTTTCGCAGGAGATGCCAAAACTGACAGAAGACCTGGTTCCGGGCGTCGTGACGCTCACTACGCTGCATAAAGTGCTGCAGAACTTACTGGATGAGAAAGTACCGATTCGCGATATGCGCACCATTCTCGAAACGCTGGCTGAACATGCACCGCTGCAAAACGATCCGCATGAGCTTACCGCGGTGGTACGTGTTGCGTTGGGACGCGCCATCACTCAGCAGTGGTTCCCGGGTAATGAAGAGGTTCAGGTTATCGGCCTTGATACCCCGCTCGAACGTTTGCTTCTGCAGGCGCTGCAGGGCGGCGGCGGTCTGGAGCCGGGTCTTGCAGACCGACTGCTGGCCCAGACTCAGGAAGCGCTGTCCCGTCAGGAAATGTTGGGTGCGCCGCCGGTCTTGTTGGTTAACCACGCGTTGCGTCCATTACTGGCACGCTTTTTACGTCGCAGCATTCCGCAACTGGTGGTGTTATCGAACATGGAGCTGTCTGACAACCGCCATATCCGTATGACGGCGACTATTGGAGGTAAGTAATGCGTAAATTACTGTGGTTGTTGTTTTTTCCTCTGGTAGCGCAGGCTGCCGGAGAAGGCGCCTGGCAGGCCAGCGGTATGGGGATTACTTTAAATCACCGCGGCCAGTCAGCCTCGTCTTCACCTCTGACGCCCAGCCAGCCGGTCTCGGGGTTGATGACGCTGGTGGCCTGGCGCTATGAGCTCAATGGCCCAACGCCTGCGGGTTTACGGGTACGTTTATGTTCCCAGTCCCGCTGTGTTGAGCTGGACGGGCAAAGCGGGACCACCAACGGATTCAATAATGTTCCCGCCATCGAACCGATGCATTTTGTCTGGGAAGTACCCGGTGGCGGTCGCCTGATCCCCGCCTTGCAAGTTCAGAGCAATCAGGTGATTGTGAACTATCGTTAACGCCTCCCTTCATACCGGCCAGCAGCAGAAACTGCTGGCTGCTTCGCAATTCTAGTCCGCCTCTTTGATTAAATAGAAACACTGTTTTATAAAATAGGTGACATACGTTGCCGGACTCTTTGTGCTGTTGCCATTTCACGAATACCCCTGGCAAAAATAGAAAGGTTTCACTTGCTGTTAGCTTTTACTGTGGCCCTGTAAGGAGGCCCAATGTCAAAGCGAGGATTGCGGGGCCTCCCAATAATGTGCAGGGGTAACGGCAATGAATACACGTAAAATTGGGTTGGTTAACTATTTTGCCTACGGTTCGGGGGATTTTTTAGGCGCAGGCACCACGGCGTTAACCGCGGCCTGGCTACTCTATTTTTACACGACGTTCTGTGGCCTGACGCCAATCGAAGCAACCTTTATCTTCGCTACCGCCAGGGTGTTGGATGCTGTTGTTAGCCCATTAATGGGTTTTTTAACCGATAACTTTGGCTCCACCTGGCTCGGCAAACGCTTTGGGCGACGCAAGTTTTTTATTCTGTTGGGGATACCCTGTGTCTTTAGCTACTCACTAATGTGGGTGGGTGATATGGGGTTCTGGTACTACCTGCTCACCTATCTGATTTTTGACGTGGTCTACACCATGATTCTGGTGCCATACGAAACGCTGGTACCCGAAATGACCGATGACTTTAAACAGAAAACTAAATTCTCCGGCGCGCGCATTTCGATGGCGCAAATGTCTGCCATTCTGGCCTCATTCTTACCCGGCGTTCTGCTGACGCTGTTTGGCAAGGACAACCCCGTCTCTTTTTTCTACGCCAGCCTGGTGTTTTCTGTGCTGTGTGCACTGATGCTGACCTTCGTCTGGTTCTTTACCTGGGAACGCCCACGGGAAGAGTGGACTGAGGCGGCGCTGCGAGCCGAAGAAGAGAAGAAAAGTCTGACCTTGAGCCAGAGTATGAACCGTTTATTTGTGGAACTGAGTTCAACACTGCGCATCCGTATCTTTCGCCAGCATTTAGGAATGTATCTTGGCGGCTATATTGCCCAGGACGTCTTTAACGCCGTCTTTACTTACTATGTGGTGTTTGTGCTGATGCAGGAAGCATCGATGGCGTCAAACCTGCTGGGTACGATGGCTATCTTCCAGTTTATTGCCGTTATCGCCATGATCCCATTGTGCATCCGTTTCGGACCTGCGCCGTCTTATCGCATGGTGGTCGTCCTGTTTGGCCTCAGTTCACTCTCCTATGCGGGGCTGTATTACGCCGGATTAAGCGATGTTTATTCTCTGTTGCTATTGGTTTCCGCCGTTGCGGGTTTGGGACGCGGTGGTATCAACTACGTTCCCTGGAATATCTACACCTATATTGCCGACGTTGACGAAGTGATCACCGGTCAGCGTCGGGAAGGGATCTTCGCCGGCATTATGACGTTAACGCGTAAAGCGTCGCAGGCGGGAGCGGTGATGCTGGTGGGGATTGTGATGCAGTTGTCTGGTTTTGTCTCCGGTCAGAGCGCACAACCCGCGGCGGTCAGTCATACCATCCTGTTAATTCTGAGCTGCGGAACGCTGATTGTTCTGGCGATGGGTTTCCTGGTTTCCTTGCGCTTCAAACTGAACCTGCAAACGCACAGCACCCTGCGTGAAGAGACAGCAAAAATGCGTGAGTCCGGGCAACCCGTGCTGGAAGGACTTTCCGCTAAAGGACGCGCGACCGTAGAGATGCTATCGGGCATGCCTTATGAATCACTTTGGGGTAACAACAATATTGGTTACCTGAATCGTAATAAACCAGCGGCACCGAAACTGGAAAAGGGTGCTGTATTGAATTCGACATTGACAGAGGTTAAGTAAATGATTGTTTATCCGGTTAAACATAGCCCATTGTTGCGCCAGCCAGAACATTTTATTGCCAGGGATGAATTAAAAGCGTTGATCAAAAAGGTGACGCATAACCTGGTCAATATTCATGACGAGACCGGCGAGTTCTTGCTACGTCTGGATGACGGACGCGTTATTGATACCAAAGGCTGGGCGGGATGGGAGTGGACGCACGGCATCGGCTTGTACGGGATGTATCAGTATTATCAGCAAACCGGCGATGCCACGATGCGCGATATTATCGACAACTGGTTTGCCGATCGCTTTGCGGAAGGTGCAACGACCAAAAACGTTAACACCATGGCGCCGTTTTTAACGCTGGCATATCGCTATGAAGAGACGCGTAATCCCGCGTATCTGCCGTGGCTCGACAGCTGGGCTGAGTGGGCAATGCATGATATGCCGCGTACCCAATTCGGCGGTATGCAGCACATTACGCTGGCGGAAGAAAATCACCAGCAGATGTGGGATGACACGTTGATGATGACGGTCTTACCGCTGGCGAAGATTGGCAAGTTGCTCAACCGTCCCGAGTATATTGAAGAGGCAACCTATCAGTTCCTGCTGCACGTGCAAAACCTGATGGATAAAGAAACGGGGCTGTGGTTCCACGGCTGGAGCTATGAAGGACAGCATAACTTCGCCAACGCTCGCTGGGCGCGTGGCAACAGCTGGTTAACTATAGTCATCCCGGATTTCCTCGAATTACTTGATTTGCCGGAAAACAATGCAGTGCACCGCTATCTGGTGCAGGTTTTGAACGCGCAAATCGCGGCGTTGGCGAAGTGCCAGGATGAAAGCGGACTGTGGCACACCTTGCTGGACGACCCGCAGTCGTATCTGGAAGCCTCGGCAACCGCCGGATTTGCCTATGGGATCCTCAAAGCGGTACGTAAACGCTATGTCGGACAAGACTATGCGGCTGTAGCCGAAAAAGCGATCAGAGGCATTGTGCAACATATTTCGCCGGAAGGTGAATTGCTGCATACCTCGTTTGGTACCGGGATGGGCCACAATCTCGATTTCTACCGCAACATCCCACGGACCTCCATGCCTTACGGTCAGGCGATGGCGATGCTGTGCCTTACCGAATACTTGCGTAAGTATTTTTGATATCGGTGTCCGATGGCGTTGCGGCTATCGGACCCGCTTGAGCATCGTCGCCCTGCGCAGCAAACAGATGATCCATGATTTGACGCATGACTGGTGCGGCGGTGACGCCATCGCTGCCGCCGTTTTCCAGAATTAACGCTATGGCGACTTTCGGGTTCTTATATGGCGCAAATGCGGTATAGAACACGTGGTCGCGCAGACGCACGGGGATCATTTTCGCATCGTAGGTCTGATTTTCTTTCAGGCTAAAGACCTGTGATGTGCCACTTTTCGCTGCAATGCCGTAAGGCGCGGTGTGAAAGAACTTATAACCGGTACCGTTTGGCTCATTCGCCATGCCGAACATCGCTTGACGCACCAGCCCCCAGTAGGGGGACGAAGCAGAGGCAATTTGTGACGGTGCTTCGGGAGCCTGGTACGGCGTGATGACTTTTCCGCTCTCTTCATCACGTAGCAGGTGAGGGGCGATAACCTTGCCGTTGTTAATCAGCGCGACCATGGCTTTAACCATCTGGATCGGCGTGGCAATCCAGTAGCCCTGGCCGATGCCAACCGAAATGGTATCTCCCTGATACCAGGCTTTTTTATGCACTTTCTGCTTCCATTCGCGGCTCGGGAGCAGGCCGTTATACTCCTCACCAAGATCGATGCCGGTCGGCTTGCCATAGCCAAACTGGCTGAGCATGCTGTTAATACGGTCAATCCCCATCATATATGCCACCTGATAAAAGAACGTGTCGGCAGATTCTTCAATTGCTTTGGTGACATCCAGCATACCGTGGCCCGTTTTTTTCCAGTCACGGTAATGTCGCT
Source organism: Citrobacter braakii (assembly GCF_002075345.1). GTDB lineage: Bacteria > Pseudomonadota > Gammaproteobacteria > Enterobacterales > Enterobacteriaceae > Citrobacter > Citrobacter braakii. Next base: position 37,918 of record NZ_NAEW01000002.1, on the reverse strand, counting down.
CAGTGCCGGGGAGCGTCCAGGTGGGGGCGCCGAAGAAACGGGTCTGCGGCGTGATCACGCCGTCCAGTAATGCTGACATCGCCATATACGGTTTGACCGTGGAGGCAGGAGGATACAACCCCTGCGTGACGCGGTTGATTAACGGCAGGTCCTTATCCTGAAGCAGCTTGTTATAGTCCTGATAGCTGATACCTTTGACAAATGGATTGGGGTCATAGCTGGGGTTCGAAACCATTGCCAGCACGGAACCGTCATGCGGATCCTCAACCAAAACGGCGGCCCGCTGGCCCACTAACAGACTCTCAATATATTGCTGTAAATGGAGGTCCAGCGTCAGGTGGATATCTTTTCCGGCAACGGGCGGCACATCTTTGATCAGGCGTACGATGCGTCCGTGGTTATCAACTTCGACCTCCTGATAACCGGTTTTCCCATGCAGTTCATTTTCATAGTAGTGCTCAATACCCTGCTTACCGATGTTGTGATCGGCGGCGTAGTTCTCTGTCAGGCCTTTTTGATCCAGCGCTTTCAGGTCGTTGTCATTGATTTTTGACACATAGCCAAGGACATGCGCCAGCGCTGCGCCATAAGGGTACTGGCGGTCTTCATAGCTATTGATATTGACGCCGCTGAAATGAAACTGGTTAACCGAGAAGCGGGCGATTTCCACATCGGTCAGCGCATTTTTTAGCACGACCGGGCGATAGCGGCTGCTGGCTTTCAGCGCATGGCGAAACTGGTCAATGTCATCAGGAGTGAGGTCAATGATAGGCGTGAGCTGCCTGATCAGGGCATTCATATCACTGATTTTATAAGGCGTAACGGAAATGTCGTACCAGGTTACGTTGCGCACCAGCGGGATGCCGTTGCGATCGTAAATCATGCCACGCGTCGGGGCCACGGGCAGCATTTTGATGTCGTTTGCATTCGAGCGGGTGGTGTAATACTGGTGCTGACAGATTTGTAAGTTGTAGAGATTGTAAATCAGGATGCCAAAGCAGATGACCACCAGGCCAAAGGCCACCAATACACGCCGCTGGAAGAGTTTTTCCTCCGCCTCAAAATCTCTGAATGTCATTGACCCGTACCCGATTAATTCGCCGCCTCATGATACGGAGGCTTAAACGGGATGACAGGCAAAAAATGTTCCATATCTCTACGGAAATGTGTCATTCCTTGTGAGTTGTTACAGATGGCCTGTTACAGAAATAAAAAAGGCCTGAGTCCGAATTTCGGAGTCAGGCCTGATAGATGAGCTGATTTACATACGTTCTACGGTTTCGATACCCAGCGTATCCAGACCCAGCTTCAGGGTTTTCGCCGTCAACTGTGCCAGTTTCAGGCGGCTGTTACGAATCTCTTCGTTTTCAGCGCTGAGGATAGGGCAGTGCTCGTAGAAGCCGGAGAACAGACCGGCAACGTCGTACAGGTAAGCACACATCACGTGCGGCGTACCTTCACGTGCAACAACGGTCAGCGTTTCTTCAAACTGCAGCAGACGCGCTGCCAGCTGAGCCTCGCGATCTTCACTGATAATCACCTGCGCATTTGCCAGCGCGCTTTCGTCGATATCCGCTTTACGGAACACGGACAGTACGCGGGTGTAAGCGTACTGCATATACGGCGCAGTATTCCCTTCGAACGCCAGCATATTGTCCCAGTCGAAGATGTAGTCGGTGGTACGGTTTTTGGACAGATCGGCATATTTCACCGCGCCGATACCGACCGCATTAGCCAGTTTTTCCAGCTCGTCGGCAGGCATGTCCGGGTTCTTCTCCGCTACCAGACGGCGTGCGCGTTCCAGCGCTTCATCCAGCAGATCGGCCAGTTTAACCGTGCCGCCCGCGCGGGTTTTGAACGGCTTGCCGTCTTTACCCAGCATCATACCGAACATGTGGTGTTCCAGCGGCACAGAGTCCGGCACATAACCGGCTTTACGCACGATGGTCCAGGCCTGCATTAAGTGCTGATGCTGACGGGAGTCGATGTAATAAAGTACGCGGTCGGCATGCAGCGTTTCATAACGGTACTTGGCGCAGGCGATGTCGGTCGTGGTGTAGAGATAGCCGCCATCTTTCTTCTGAATGATTACGCCCATCGGTTCACCTTCCTTGTTCTTATACTCATCAAGGAATACGACGGTAGCGCCTTCGCTTTCAACAGCCAGGCCTTTAGCTTTGAGATCGGCCACGATGCCAGGCAGCATCGGGTTGTACAGGCTTTCACCCATGACGTCGTCACGGGTCAGGGTGACGTTCAGGCGATCGTAGGTTAACTGGTTTTGCGACATGGTGATGTCGACCAGTTTGCGCCACATCTCACGGAAGTACTCGTCGCCGCCTTGCAGCTTCACGACATAACTCCGGGCACGTTCCGCGAAGGCTTCATCTTCGTCGTAATGTTTTTTCGCATCACGGTAGAAACCTTCAAGGTCAGCCAGCGCCATCTCGCCAGCATTTTCCTGCTGCTGTTTTTCCAGCCATGCGATGAGCATACCGAACTGAGTACCCCAGTCGCCGACGTGGTTGGCGCGGATAACATTGTGACCGAGGAACTCCAGCGTACGCACCGCAGCGTCACCGATGATGGTGGAACGCAGGTGACCAACGTGCATCTCTTTCGCTACGTTAGGTGCGGAGTAATCAACCACAACGGTTTGTTTAGCCGGTTGGGTGACGCCCAGACGATCGGAAGCCAGCGCCTGCTGAACGTGCTGCGCCAGAAATGCCGGATCGAGAAAAATATTGATAAAGCCCGGGCCTGCAATTTCAACTTTGCTGGCGATCCCGTTGAGATCCAAATGAGTCAGCACCTGCTCAGCCAGTTGTCGCGGCGCCATACCCAGTTTTTTAGCGACAGCCATCATACCGTTAGCCTGATAGTCGCCGAACTGTACTTTTGCTGACTGACGAACCTGCGGTTCGCAATCTGCAGGCGCGCCTGCAGCAATCATGGCCTGACTGACTTTTTCTGAGAGAAGAGCCTGAATATTCACCGGAATACCTTACATTTATGAAGCGGCTTAAAATGCACCGCACCAGTTTAAGAATTAAGGGCGGGAGTATACTGCAAATGCCCGTTGCCGTCAGCATTGCGAGTATCGCCAGCAGCCTGAAATATAAACATTGTCATTACGTATAATTATTCATATTGCGCTTAAGAAAATCAGCAGTTGGTTGGGGCTGCGCAACAGGGTAAATTAGCGGCTTTGAATATGGATATGAGCTTTCATTATGGCGAACTGGCAAACAGTTGCAGAACTGCATGATATTTCCGCAGATTTACCGCATTTCATTCAGGCGTTAATGGATCTTTCCACTCGCCTTGGGCTGGATGTCTCATCGCTTGAAGCCGATCACATTTCTCTGCGTTGTCATCAAAATACCACCGCAGAGCGCTGGCGTCGTGGGTTTGAACAGTGCGGCGAATTGATGTCAGAAAATATCATCAATGGCCGACCGATTTGCTTGTTCAAACTCGATGAGCCAGTTTGTGTGCAACACTGGCAATTTACTATCGTAGAACTGCCGTGGCCGGGCGAAAAGCGTTATCCGCATGAAGGCTGGGAGCATGTTGAAATTGTTCTGCCGGGTGAGGTGGAGACGCTGAATGCACGAGCGCTGGCGCTGCTTTCAGATCACGGGCTGAGCCAGCCGGGCATATTTGTAAAAACCAGTTCGCCAAAAGGCGAGCGTGAGCGTTTACCGAATCCAACGCTGGCGGTCAGCGATGGCAGTGTGACGATAAAATTCCATCCGTGGTCGATTGAAGCCATTGTGGCAAGCGAACGTCAGGAGTGAGTATGGCATTACTGGAAATCTGCTGTTACAGCATGGAGTGCGCGCGCACGGCGCAGCAAAACGGCGCGGATCGCATTGAGCTTTGCTCGGCGCCCAAAGAGGGGGGCTTAACGCCGTCCCTGGGCGTCTTGCGTTCGGTTCGCCAGCATATCTCGATTCCGGTCAATCCCATTATTCGCCCACGCGGGGGCGACTTTTGTTACACCGACGGTGAATTCGCTGCAATGCTGGATGATATTGCAATGGTAAGAGATCTGGGGTTCTCAGGGTTGGTAACCGGCATTTTAGATGCAGAGGGTGATGTCGATATGCCGCGCATGGAGAAAATAATGATCGCGGCGGGACCGCTGCACGTCACTTTTCATCGGGCCTTTGACATGTGCGCTAACCCACTCAATGCGCTAAAAAAATTAGCTGATTTGGGCATCGCCAGAGTGCTGACTTCCGGGCAAAAATCAGATGCGGCGCAAGGTTTAACAAAAATTATGGAACTTATTGCGCAGGGGGATGCTCCAATCATTATGGCCGGAGCGGGGGTTCGCGCCTCGAATTTGTCCCTGTTCCTTGATGCTGGAGTGCAGGAAGTCCACAGTTCTGCCGGAGTATGGCTGGCTTCCCCCATGCGTTATCGCAATTCGGGGTTGTCGATGTCTTCGGATGCACAGGCGGATGAGTATTCACGCTATGCAGTAGACGGGGCGGCGGTTGCGGAAATGAAAGCAATCATTGCACACCACCAGGCCAGCTGATTTTTACCGTTGCATCATGTCGCCCAATATGATGCTTGCTCGTACCAGGCCCCTGCAATTTCAACAGGGGCCTTTTTTTATCCTGCATATTTCAAGCCGCAACGGAGCTGTCTGCCTTGCTGCAAGTTGAACTATTTTGCAGAAAGAGTGCTATCAGGCAAAAATGATTACGGCTTACGTGCAATCAATACCGCGCGTAATGGGGCCGGGTAGCCTTCCACCGTTTTGCTGTGATCGTTCGGGTCGAGGAAGTCGGCCAGTGATTCGGTTATCATCCACTCGGTGCGGCGCTGCTCTTCGGTGGTGGTGACGCAGACATCAGCAATGCGCACATCAACAAACCCACTTTTTTCCAGCCAGTTTTTTAACGCCAGCGCAGAAGGAATAAAGTAAACGTTACGCATCTGCGCGTAGCGATCGCCCGGCACCAGTACGGTATTTTCATCACCTTCGACGACCAGCGTTTCCAGTACCAGTTCGCCATCTTTCACCAACTGATCCTTCAACTGCCACAGGTGTTCCAGCGGTGAACGGCGGTGATAAAGCACTCCCATGGAGAATACGGTATCAAAGGCGTTGAGCGCCGGAAGCTGCTCAATACCCAGCGGCAGCAGGTGAGCGCGTTGGTCATTGCCCAGCAGTTTACGCACTGCCTCGAACTGGCACAGAAACAGCTGGGTAGGATCGATGCCAACCGCCAGATGCGCCCCCGCGCCAATCATGCGCCACATGTGATATCCACTCCCGCAGCCGACATCAAGAATGGTGCGCCCGGTGAGGTCAGACAAGTGCGGCAGAACGCGATCCCATTTCCAGTCCGAGCGCCACTCGGTATCTATATTGACGCCGTACAACGAGTACGGCCCTTTACGCCATGGCATCAGGTTACGCATCAGGGTGTCGATACGTTTGAGCTGACCGTCGCTGAGCGGCTCATCGCTTTCGGCGGTAACGCTATGCAGTAAGTCCAGGCGATGCGGCGTCAGCTCGGGCAGAAACTCGACCGCATTTGACCACTGCTTAAACAAGCCGTGCTGATCGCGCTGCCAGGTCGCGATTTGCGCCGGGAGCGTTTCCAGCCAATGGGAAAGGTGATTTTTGGCAATCAGTTGATAAAAGTTACCAAAGTCGATCATGCGCTAACCTCAGCTTTCAGTGCCACCAGAGAACCAAAGTTAAAGCACTGGAACCACAATTCGCTGTGTTCAAAGCCCGCCTGATGCAGTCTCGCTTTGTGCGTTTCGACCGAATCGGTCAGCATCACGTTCTCCAGCATGCTGCGCTTTTGGCTGATTTCCAGCTCGCTATAGCCATTTGCCCGTTTGAAATCGTGGTGCATGTTGAACAGCAGCTCGCCAACGTTAGCGTCTTCGAAACTGAATTTTTCAGACAGTACCAGCGCGCCGCCGGGGTTCAGCCCCTGATAAATCTTATCCAACAATGCCTGGCGCTCAGGTGGCTCAAGGAATTGCAGGGTAAAATTCAGCACCACCATCGAGGCGTTTTCGATAGTAATGTTGCGAATATCGCCTTCGACAACGTCAACCGGTGTCGGCGCTTTATAGGCGTCAATATGACGGCGGCAGCGCTCAACCATGGCCGGGGAGTTATCAACGGCAATAATTTTGCAATTCTCGTGATGAATATTGCGACGCACCGAGAGCGTCGCCGCGCCCAGAGAACAGCCCAGATCGTAGACCTGTGTGTTGGGCTGTACGAAACGTTCGGCCAACATCCCAATCATAGAAATGATATTGGAATAGCCAGGAACGGATCGTTGGATCATATCCGGGAAGACTTCAGCTACCCGTTCATCAAAGGTCCAGTCACCCAGACTGGCGATAGGCGCAGAAAAAAGCGTGTCGCGGTGAGACATAACGTAAAAATCCGGGAAAAATAAAGTGGCGTATTGTGCGCTAATGCAGGGAGAAAACCAACTCCCAGGGCATATACCAAAGATTCGCCAGCACCATTAGCAACAGCGAACACCAGGTCGCGCTCATGCCTGAACGGCGCCAGCGGAAAAGCCGGTGATGGAATCCGTAATAATGCATCAATCGTCCGGCAATCAAAATCAGCCCGCAAATATGCACCATCCACGTTTCTGCGCCGTTCATTTCCATAAATAACAGCAGCACCAATGCGACGGGAATATATTCCACCGCATTACCGTGAATGCGGATAGCGCTTTGTAGTTCGCTAAAACCTCCGTCACCATATGCAACGCGGTATTGCATGCGCAGGCGAACGACGTCAAAGGAGAACTTAATTAACAATAACGCACCCAATACGGCATAAAGCGCGCTTACCATACAAACTCCCTTTTAAAATGGCTGATGGCATTGACTATGATAGGTGGCATTTTCAGAAAAGAGAAGATTGCTGTGGAATAGACGGCGCTGATCCGATCTCTGGCAGGGCGCTGCGTAAATTTGCCCATAGCGTATCGACAAGCTCCGGGGCCTGCGCAATATCCGGGGTATGTAAAAACAGATACGGCGTTGTGGTTTGTTGCCATTGCGACAGCTTGGTCAGCCAGACGGCAAAAAGCGCGCTGTTTTGTGCCATATTATCGCTGCCGATAAAGCGTACCATCGGATGGTTTGCCGTCACCACTGCATGCACCGGAACCTTTGGCTTCTTGCGCTGGGCGTCACGTATCGCTTCAGTATGTGGTATTGCGGCATGTACCGGTCGACTGTCCAGAATCACCCGATTTACCCTGCGCTCATGTAGGCCTCGATTGAATCGTTGCTCTGTTTCGCCTTTGGCAAAGAAGTCCGGATGGCGAACTTCCACACCGTAGGTAAAGGATTTGGGGAGCGCATCGAGAAACTGCCACAAGGCTGGCAGGTCGTGCGGGCCAAAAGTTGCGGGTAATTGCAGCCAGTATTGCCCAATGCGTGATTCAAGTGGCGACATGCGCGTGAAAAACTCGTGTACCAGGTCATCGCAATTACGCAGCGCGGCCTGATGCGAAATGGTGGCCGGAAACTTAAAACAAAATCGAAACGCATCGGTAGTCTGCGCATGCCAGCGGGCCACAATGTCGGCTTTTGGCAGCGCGTACAGCGTGGTATTGCCCTCCACACAGTTAAAGTGGCGGGCATACTCTTCAAGGCTGGTGATCCCCAGACGCACCCATTTGGGATGCGCCCACTGGGGTAAACCGATATAAATCATAGCGCTTGCAGGATCTCGTCCACGCTGCGTACGCGTGCGATACGCGGGAAAATATGCGTCATGCTGCCCTGATGTTGCTCAGCGCTGGCGGCACTACAGGCGTTTTCTGCAACGATCAGATTAAAACCCAGCTCCCACGCATTTCGCGCCGTTGACTCCACGCCAATATTTGTGGAAATGCCGCACAGGACGATGGTCTCGATGCCCCGACGACGCAGTTGTAATTCCAGATCGGTGCCGTAGAAAGCTCCCCACTGGCGTTTGGTCACTTCGAGGTCGCTGGCGCATTTACCCAGAGCGCCCGGGTAATTCCACCAGTTTTCGGGTAACGCTTTGGCCGGAGCGTGAGCATCAACTGGCTGTTTCAGCGCTTCGGCATAATCGTCAGACCAGCCGACGCGCACCATTACCACCGGGGAACCGTGGGCACGGAATTTTTCCGCCAACTGCGCGGCGCGGGCAACCACGTCGTTTGCCGAGTATGGGCCGCCAGCGAAAGGCAGGATACCTTCCTGTAGATCAATAACAACAAGAGCGGTTGTTTTTGCGTTCAGTTCCAGCATGATCACTCCAGTAAAAAAAGAATTCCGTTACACCTTAATCGCGAATCAGTGTGAAAGGGACGACAATTTTTGTTATTTTTTGTGAGATTACGCAATGCCCGTCCAGGAAACAGGCGTACAGTCAGTACCGGACTTATCGTGCGGCAGAATTTCCAGTATAATAGCCGCCTTTTTTCATTCAGTTGTGACATTCAGCTAAAGCTGCGACTTCGTCACCTGCGAGACAGGTGACAATCCGCCTGCGGCAAAGTTAAGGGATATCTCATGCGTACAGAATATTGCGGACAGCTACGTCTGTCCCACGAGGGGCAGCAGGTGACTCTGTGTGGTTGGGTCAACCGTCGTCGTGATCTTGGTAGCCTGATCTTTATCGATATGCGCGACCGCGAAGGTATCGTGCAGGTATTTTTCGATCCGGACCGTGCGGATGCGTTAAAGCTGGCCTCCGAACTGCGTAATGAGTTCTGTATCCAGGTTACGGGCACCGTGCGTGCGCGTGACGCGAAAAACGTCAACGCCGATATGGCGACTGGCGAAATTGAAGTGCTGGCCTCCGATCTGACCATCATCAACCGTTCAGACTCGCTGCCGCTGGACTCTAACCATGTAAACACCGAAGAAGCGCGACTGAAGTATCGCTACCTGGATCTGCGTCGCCCTGAAATGGCGCAGCGCCTGAAAACGCGTGCCAAAATTACCAGCCTGGTGCGTCGTTTTATGGACGATCACGGCTTCCTCGACATCGAAACTCCGATGCTGACCAAAGCTACGCCGGAAGGCGCGCGCGATTACCTGGTTCCTTCTCGTGTTCATAAAGGTAAGTTCTACGCGCTGCCGCAGTCTCCTCAGCTGTTTAAACAGCTGCTGATGATGTCCGGTTTTGACCGCTACTATCAGATCGTAAAATGCTTCCGTGATGAAGACTTACGTGCTGACCGTCAGCCTGAATTTACTCAGATCGACGTTGAGACTTCCTTCATGACCGCGCCGCAGGTGCGTGAAGTGATGGAAGCGCTGGTGCGTAACCTGTGGCTGGAAGTTAAAGGTGTGGATCTGGGTGATTTCCCGATCATGACCTTTGCCGAAGCCGAGCGTCGTTACGGTTCTGATAAACCAGACCTGCGTAACCCGATGGAACTGGTTGACGTTGCCGATCTGGTGAAAGGCGTTGAGTTCGCCGTGTTCTCTGGTCCGGCGAACGATGCGAAAGGCCGCGTGGCTGCCCTGCGTGTACCGGGCGGTGCGAGCTTAAGCCGTAAGCAGATCGACGATTACGGTAACTTTATTAAGATTTACGGCGCGAAAGGTCTGGCTTACATCAAAGTCACCGAGCGTGCGAAAGGCCTGGAAGGCATCACCAGCCCGGTTGCTAAGTTCCTGAACGCAGAAATCGTAGACGCGATTCTGGAGCGTACCGGTGCGCAAGACGGCGACATGATTTTCTTCGGTGCCGACAACAAGAAAGTGGTGGCCGACGCGATGGGCGCGCTGCGTCTGAAACTGGGCAAAGACCTGAACATTACCGACGAAGCCAAATGGGCGCCGCTGTGGGTTATCGACTTCCCGATGTTTGAAGACGATGGTGAAGGCGGGCTGACCGCGATGCACCACCCGTTCACCGCGCCAAAAGACATGACTGCCGCTGAGCTGAAAGCTGCGCCGGAAGACGCGGTTGCCAACGCGTACGATATGGTCATCAACGGCTATGAAGTGGGCGGTGGTTCCGTGCGTATTCACAACGGTGATATGCAGCAGACCGTATTCGGTATTCTGGGCATTAACGAGCAAGAACAGCGCGAGAAATTCGGCTTCCTGCTGGATGCGCTAAAATACGGTACACCGCCGCATGCGGGCCTGGCGTTTGGTCTGGATCGCTTGACGATGCTGCTGACCGGTACTGACAACATTCGTGACGTTATTGCCTTCCCGAAAACCACCGCTGCAGCGTGTCTGATGACTGAAGCGCCAAGCTTTGCCAACGAAGCCGCGCTGGCGGAACTGAGCATTCAGGTTGTTAAGAAGGCTGAGAATAACTGATATGAGATACAAACAGCCTGTCTCGGTGTTAGTCGTGATTTATGCAAAGGACACCGGGAGAGTGCTGATGTTACAGCGACGCGACGATCCTGATTTCTGGCAGTCGGTCACCGGCAGCCTTGAAGAGGGTGAAACCGCGTCGCAAGCCGCGATGCGCGAAGTAAAGGAAGAGGTCGCCATTGATGTTGCGACTGAGCAACTGACCTTAATTGACTGTCAGCGCACGGTGGAGTTTGAGATTTTTAGCCATTTACGTCATCGCTATGCGCCGGGAATTGAGCGTAATACTGAATCCTGGTTTTGCCTGGCACTTCCCTCTGAACGAGAGATCGTGTTCACCGAACATCTGACCTACCGTTGGGTTAATGCGCACGAAGCCGCGCAGTTAACCAAGTCGTGGAGTAACCGGCAGGCGATTGAAGAGTTTGTAATTAACGTCGCCTGAAAAGGCGCGCTTTTTGGAGAGATTATTTATGGCAGGTCATAGTAAATGGGCCAACACCAGACATCGTAAAGCAGCGCAGGATGCTAAACGCGGTAAAATTTTCACCAAAATCATTCGTGAGCTGGTGACGGCAGCCAAACTGGGCGGCGGCGATCCGGATGCTAACCCACGTCTGCGCGCCGCGGTTGATAAAGCGCTGGCAAATAACATGACCCGTGACACCCTGAACCGTGCAATCGCGCGTGGTGTTGGTGGCGACGATGATGCGAACATGGAAACCATCATCTATGAAGGTTACGGTCCTGGCGGAACAGCCGTTATGATTGAGTGTCTGTCTGACAACCGTAACCGTACCGTTGCGGAAGTGCGTCACGCATTCACTAAAACGGGCGGCAACCTCGGTACCGACGGTTCCGTAGCTTACCTGTTCAGCAAAAAAGGCGTGATCTCTTTTGAACAAGGCGACGAAGACGCCATTATGGAAGCGGCACTGGAAGCGGGCGCTGAAGACGTTGTGACCTTCGACGATGGCGCGATTGACGTTTACACCGCGTGGGAAGAGATGGGCAAAGTGCGTGATGCGCTGGAAGCGGCTGGTCTGAAAGCGGACGCGGCTGAAGTGTCTATGATCCCCTCCACCAAAGCGGATATGGATGCAGAAACGGCACCGAAGCTGATGCGTCTGATCGATATGCTGGAAGACTGCGACGACGTGCAGGAAGTTTACCACAACGGCGAAATCTCCGATGAGGTTGCTGCAACGCTCGAATGATGTGGTTAAGCCATAAACTAACAGGAGATGCGTGATGTCTATCATTCTCGGCATTGACCCGGGGTCGCGCATCACCGGTTATGGCGTAATCCGTCAGGTCGGCAGACAGCTGACCTACCTCGGTAGCGGCTGCATTCGCACCAAAGTCGACGATCTTCCATCACGTCTGAAGTTGATTTATGCGGGCGTGACGGAAATCATCACCCAGTTCCAGCCCGACTATTTTGCCATTGAGCAGGTCTTTATGGCGAAGAATGCCGACTCGGCGCTAAAGCTGGGGCAGGCGCGCGGCGTGGCGATCGTTGCGGCTACCAATCAGGATCTTCCGGTTTTTGAATACGCGGCCCGCCAGGTAAAACAGACCGTGGTAGGTATCGGCAGCGCGGAAAAAAGCCAGGTTCAGCATATGGTGCGCACGCTGCTAAAACTCCCGGCAAATCCGCAGGCGGATGCCGCGGATGCGCTGGCGATTGCTATTACCCATTGCCACGTCAGCCAGAACGCCATGCAAATGAGCGAGTCGCGGCTGAATCTGGCGCGAGGTCGGTTACGTTAGTGATAAATGAGGCTGGATATCTATCCAGCCTTTTTTTATGATAGCGCATTACCTTTTAGCCCTTAACGCAGGAGCGTCACGTGATAGGCAGACTCAGAGGCATCATTCTTGAAAAACAACCCCCGCTGGTCCTTCTGGAAACCGGCGGAGTAGGCTATGAAGTCCATATGCCGATGACCTGTTTCTACGAGTTGCCGGAAGCCGGGCAGGAAGCGATTATCTTCACCCATTTTGTGGTGCGTGAAGACGCTCAACTGCTATATGGTTTTAACAACAAACAAGAACGCACGCTGTTTAAAGAGTTAATCAAAACCAATGGCGTGGGGCCGAAGCTGGCGCTGGCGATCCTCTCCGGTATGTCTGCACAGCAGTTCGTTAATGCCGTTGAGCGCGAAGAGCTTGGCGCGCTGGTGAAATTACCGGGCATAGGTAAGAAAACCGCAGAGCGTTTGATTGTGGAAATGAAAGACCGCTTTAAAGGCCTGCATGGCGATCTCTTCACGCCGGCGGCGGACCTGGTCCTGACCTCTCCAGCCAGTCCTGCAACGGATGACGCCGAGCAGGAAGCGGTTGCTGCGCTGGTGGCGTTAGGCTATAAACCACAGGAAGCCAGCCGCATGGTGAGCAAAATTGCTCGCCCTGATGCCAGCAGTGAAACCCTGATTCGTGAAGCGCTTCGCGCGGCATTGTGAGGTAAAGGATGATTGAAGCAGATCGCCTGATTTCGGCTGTCAGCACGACCCCTGAAGATCTGGTGGATCGCGCGATCCGCCCCAAATTGCTGGAAGAGTATATTGGCCAGCCTCAGGTGCGTTCGCAAATGGAGATTTTTATCCAGGCGGCGAAGCTGCGCGGTGAAGCCCTCGATCACCTGCTGATTTTCGGTCCTCCAGGTCTCGGTAAAACCACGCTTGCCAATATTGTTGCCAATGAAATGGGCGTTAATCTGCGCACCACTTCCGGTCCGGTACTGGAAAAAGCGGGCGATCTGGCGGCAATGCTCACCAACCTTGAACCGCACGATGTGCTGTTTATCGATGAAATCCATCGCCTGTCACCGGTGGTGGAAGAGGTGCTGTATCCGGCGATGGAAGATTATCAGCTGGATATCATGATTGGCGAAGGACCAGCCGCACGTTCGATTAAGATCGATCTGCCGCCGTTTACCCTGATCGGGGCGACGACGCGCGCCGGTTCGTTAACGTCTCCGCTGCGTGACCGCTTCGGTATTGTACAGCGCCTGGAATTCTATCAGGTGGCAGACCTGCAGCACATTGTTGGACGCAGCGCCCGCTTTATGGGACTGGAAATGAGCGATGAAGGCGCATTGGAAGTGGCACGCCGCGCCCGTGGTACGCCGCGTATCGCCAACCGTTTATTACGCCGGGTACGCGACTTCTCCGAAGTGAAGCATGACGGCACAATTTCAGCAGATATCGCCGCTCAGGCACTGGATATGCTCAATGTGGATGCGGAAGGATTCGATTATATGGACCGTAAGCTGCTGCTGGCGGTTATCGATAAATTCTTCGGCGGACCGGTAGGACTGGATAACCTGGCGGCGGCGATTGGGGAAGAGCGTGAAACCATTGAGGACGTGCTGGAGCCGTATCTGATTCAGCAAGGTTTTCTGCAGCGAACTCCGCGCGGACGTATGGCAACGGTGCGGGCGTGGAACCACTTTGGCATTACACCGCCGGAAATGCCATAAGATCCAATAATCCCTAATGGCGCTACGCCTGGCAGGCCTACGATATGATGCAGGCCTGACAGGCGTAAAACAGATTACTTCAGTTCATCAACCATGGTGACGGCGCGACCAATGTAATTGGCCGGCGTCATTGCTTTCAGGCGTGTTTTCTCGTCTTCAGGCAGCGCCAGACCGTCGATAAACTGCTTCATACCTTCGGCGTCAACGCGTTTGCCGCGGGTCAGTTCCTTCAGCTTCTCGTATGGTTTTTCAATGCCATAGCGACGCATCACGGTCTGGATCGGCTCTGCCAGCACTTCCCAGTTATGATCCAGTTCATCCAGAAGATGATCGCGGTTCACTTCCAGTTTGCTCACACCTTTCAGCGTGGACTGATAAGCGATCAGTGCATAGCCAATCCCCACGCCCAGGTTACGCAGAACGGTAGAGTCCGTCAGATCGCGCTGCCAGCGGGAGACCGGCAGTTTGCTCGCCAGATGCTGCAGAACCGCGTTAGACAGGCCCAGGTTACCCTCGGAGTTTTCGAAATCGATTGGGTTCACCTTGTGCGGCATGGTGGAGGAGCCAATTTCACCCGCGATGGTTTTCTGTTTGAAATGGTTCAGCGCCACGTAACCCCAGACATCGCGGTCGAAGTCGATCAGGATAGTGTTGAAACGGGCGATGCAATCAAACAGCTCGGCAATGTAGTCGTGCGGCTCAATCTGCGTGGTGTACGGATTCCACTGGATGCCCAGCGAGGTGACAAATTCTTCGCTGAACTGATGCCAGTCCACTTCCGGATAAGCGGCGATGTGGGCGTTATAGTTACCGACTGCACCGTTGATTTTGCCGAGAATTTCGACCTGATTGAGCTGGCGGTACTGACGCTCCATACGGTAAGCCACGTTAGCCATTTCTTTGCCCAGCGTAGACGGGGTTGCTGGCTGACCGTGGGTACGGGAGAGCAGAGGAATATCGCGATACTGTACGGACAAATCTTTCACCGCGTCGATAAGCTTGCGCCAGTACGGCAGAACAACTTCGTCACGGGCGGTTTTCAGCATCAGCGCGTGAGACAGGTTGTTGATGTCTTCTGAGGTACACGCGAAGTGGATGAACTCGGAAACAGCGTGCAGTTCCGGGATATCCGCCACTTTCTCTTTCAGGAAATACTCAACTGCCTTCACGTCATGGTTGGTCGTACGCTCAATGGTTTTAATACGCGCAGCATCTTCTTCATTGAAGTTAGCGACAATCGCATCAAGGAAACCGATTGCGTCGGCAGCAAAAGCAGGAACTTCCTTGATCGCTGCGTGCGCGGCCAGTTTTTGCAGCCAGCGTACTTCAACTTGTACACGGAATTTCAGCAAACCGTATTCGCTGAAAATCCCGCGCAGCGCGCTGACTTTATCGCCGTAGCGTCCATCGACAGGGGAAACGGCGGTCAGTGAGGATAATTCCATAGATCACAACTCCGGGGTTAAATGAGCAAGAATTTGTTTAGCCTGAGTCGTCAGGCGATTACGAGAAAACATGAGTTGCAGACGGCCTCCACCAACCTGATGCCAGAGCACGGCAGCGCGAATGCCAGCCAGCAGGGAAGCGCGTACTTTAGCCTGAACCTGTGGGCTCTGAAGGATGGCCGGGGAGCCCGTAACCTGAATACGTGGGCCGAGTGGGCTGATGACGTCAACATAAATGCCTGCCATCGCACTCATCAACGTTTCTGACTGCAAATCAAAATGGTCCAGTTGGCGCTGCAAGCCGTTGATGCGGTCTCCCAGCGTGTCCATAGCGCCTTTAGCGGCTGACAGCTTACGCTCCAGCACCATCAGGCTTAACGTGTAGCGGGTGAGTTCCGCGTTCAGCCCCTGACGACTGCTGGCGTTGAGCACGCCGAGCATCGTTTCCAGACCTAAACGCAGGTTGGCCTCGCTACCGCCAAACACGCCCAGCGTAGAGCTGGGATTCATGTCGATGACACTGTTCAGTGAAACGTGCAATGCATCGGCATCACAATGCCCCTGGTGCGCCAGTTCCTGCACCAGGCGTGCCGACTGACAAATGCCTGCCAGAGCGAGGGTGATGTCATAATAATTCTTTGCCACGTTCACTGCTTCCTTGTATTAGATGTGTAAGTAATTATACCGGCAGAGGCAATCGTTGTTCGATAATGCCGCCGCCGAGGCACACTTCGCCATTGTAAAAGACAGCCGACTGACCCGGCGTTACCGCCGCGACTGGCTCGTCGAAAATGACTTCAATACGTTCAGCATCCAGCGCCTTAACGGTGCACGGAATGTCGGTCTGACGATAGCGGGTTTTCACCGTGCAGCGCATTGTGCCGGTGAACGGTTCGCGATCGACCCAGTGCAGCTGTTGCGCCACCAGGCCAACGGACATCAGACGCGGGTGTTCATGACCCTGAGCAACAACCAGAATGTTGTTCTCGACATCTTTATCCACCACGTACCACGGATCTTCCGTGCCTTCTTTCGTCCCGCCAATGCCCAGACCTTTACGCTGACCCAGCGTGTGGTACATCAGCCCCTGATGCTGGCCAATCTCTTCGCCATCAACGGTGATGATTTTGCCAGGCTGAGCGGGCAGGTAACGACCGAGAAACTCGCGGAACTTACGTTCGCCGATGAAGCAGATACCGGTTGAATCTTTTTTCTTGGCCGTAATCAGACCGAGATCTTCGGCAATTTTACGCACCTGCGGTTTTTCCAGTTCGCCGACCGGGAACAGGCTTTGCGCGATTTGTTCGTGACCGAGCGTGTAGAGGAAATAGCTCTGGTCTTTATTGCCATCAAGTCCACGCAGCAGGCGGCTTTTGCCGTCGACGTCGGCGCGGCGCACGTAGTGACCGGTGGCGATATAATCGGCACCTAAATCTTCGGCGGCAAACTCGAGGAAGGCTTTAAACTTGATTTCTTTATTGCACAGAATATCGGGGTTTGGCGTACGGCCCGCTTTGTACTCTTCAAGGAACAGTTCAAAGACGTTGTCCCAGTATTCTGCAGCAAAGTTGACGGTATGCAGTTCAATGCCGAGTTTGTCACAGACAGCCTGCGCATCTGCAAGATCGGCGGCCGCTGTGCAATATTCCTCGCCATCGTCCTCTTCCCAGTTCTTCATGAACAGGCCTTCTACCTGATAACCCTGTTGTTGCAACAGCCAGGCAGAAACGGAGGAATCGACACCGCCGGACATGCCGACGATCACTTTTTTTGGGCTTTCAGACATAGGAATACTCACGACATTGAACTTCAAGGCGGCATATTCTAGCACGCAGCCCCTTACTTGACACCCTCTGTAAACGGCCAGTTAAATTCGCCGATCATCGCCAGCGGGTAGCGATGTCCGCTCTGATAGCAACGAATACTCTCCGCAACCAACGGTGAACGCAGATTTGGCGCTGAGAGAACCTCTTCTGCGCTGACCCAGCGACAGCAATCTATATCGCTGTCATGAGGTTCAGTAGCGCACATATTGGCAAGCTCGATAGAAAACAGAAAACGTAAAAAGGGCGTTTTGTCCGGCGCAATCCATTGATGCATCCGGATGAAGTGCTGCGGCTGCGCTTTGATGCCCGTCTCTTCCCACAGTTCGCGAGCGGCGGCTTGCACCAGGGTTTCATCCGCTTCCAGATGTCCTGCAGGTTGATTCCACAGGGCTTTGCCATTGATTGTTTCCTCAACGACTAAGAACTTATCTTCTGCATGCACAATGCAGGCGACCGTGACGTGCGGTTTGAACATACCTGTTCCTTATTCAGTTAGTTGCATCCCGCCATTGACCGTTGGCGAGATTTTCCAGCGTGTAATCTCCCATGGCATAGCGGATGAGGCGCAGCGTCGGGAAGCCAACATGCGCTGTCATACGACGAACCTGGCGGTTACGGCCTTCATATAAAGTTACTTTCAGCCAACGGGTGGGGATATTTTTCCGTTCCCGAATAGGCGGGTTTCTCTGCCACAGCCAGGTGGGTTCCTCTACTATTTCAATACCTGCGGGTAGCGTGGGACCATCATTGAGCGTCACCCCGGTACGCAGCGCATCCAGCGCTTCTGCTGTCGGCTCGCCTTCGACCTGGACGTAATAGATTTTCCCCGTGCGCTTGCCGGGTTGCGTTAACCGCGCCTGCAGCGCGCCGTCATTGGTCAGCACCAAAAGTCCTTCGCTGTCCCGGTCGAGTCGGCCCGCAGCATAGATTCCCGGCACGGGAATAAAATCTTTTAACGTGCTTCTGCCCGCCTCGTCAGTAAATTGTGGCAAAACATCGTAGGGTTTATTGAACAAAACCACGCGTTTTGGCTGGTTTTCTTTACGCTGCCTGGTGACTTGTCGTGAGCTGAATCGCTCAACCCGGTGATTTCTAAAAGAAGTTTTTTGCATGGTATTTTCAGATTATATCAATTGCCGCATTATAGCCTAAGAACGAGTGTCTTTCATGGCGACGAACATTAGGGTAGTATTGACATGCTCATTACAAAACATTAACAAAAAATTGCTCTAACGCATTCGTGCAGCAGGACGCAAACGCACATGCAGCGCGATGACAGACGAGCAGAACCAGAAGCGCTCGAAGGAGAGGTGAATGGAAAGCAAAGTAGTTGTTCCGGCGGAAGGTAAGAAGATCACCCTGCAAAACGGCAAACTCAACGTTCCTGAAAATCCGATTATCCCGTTCATTGAAGGCGACGGTATCGGCGTTGATGTAACCCCACCGATGATCAAAGTTGTCGATGCTGCTGTCGAGAAAGCCTATAAAGGCGAGCGTAAAATCTCCTGGATGGAAATCTACACCGGCGAGAAATCCACTCAGGTTTATGGCCAGGACGTCTGGCTGCCTGCTGAAACCCTTGATCTGATTCGTGAATATCGTGTTGCCATCAAAGGCCCACTGACCACCCCAGTTGGCGGCGGTATTCGCTCTCTGAACGTTGCCCTGCGTCAGGAACTTGACCTGTATGTCTGCCTGCGCCCGGTGCGTTATTACCAGGGCACGCCTAGCCCGGTTAAGCACCCTGAACTGACCGACATGGTCATCTTCCGTGAAAACTCCGAAGATATCTACGCAGGTATCGAATGGAAAGCGGACTCTGCAGATGCCGAGAAAGTGATTAAATTCCTGCGCGAAGAGATGGGCGTGAAGAAAATCCGCTTCCCGGAGCATTGCGGTATTGGTATCAAACCGTGTTCTGAAGAAGGGACTAAACGTCTGGTTCGTGCGGCGATCGAATACGCCATCGCTAACGATCGTGATTCTGTTACCCTGGTACACAAAGGTAACATCATGAAATTCACCGAAGGCGCGTTCAAAGACTGGGGCTACCAGTTAGCGCGTGAAGAATTCGGTGGTGAACTGATCGACGGCGGTCCATGGGTGAAAATCAAGAACCCGAAAACCGGTAAAGAGATCGTGGTTAAGGATGTTATCGCCGATGCGTTCCTGCAACAGATCCTGCTGCGTCCGGCTGAATATGATGTGATTGCCTGTATGAACCTGAACGGCGACTACATCTCCGATGCGCTGGCCGCACAGGTTGGTGGTATTGGTATCGCACCGGGCGCGAACATCGGTGACGAATGTGCGCTGTTCGAAGCAACCCACGGTACTGCACCGAAGTATGCAGGTCAGGATAAAGTGAACCCAGGTTCCATTATTCTGTCCGCTGAAATGATGCTGCGCCACATGGGTTGGGTTGAAGCGGCTGACCTGATTGTTAAAGGTATGGAAGGCGCAATCAACGCCAAGACCGTAACCTATGATTTCGAACGTCTGATGGACGGCGCTAAGCTGCTGAAATGTTCAGAGTTTGGTGACGCGATCATCGAAAACATGTAATTTCCACATGTGTTAAAAACTGTAACGGGCGTATAACACGCCCGTTGTTTTTTGTTAGTCTGCTAACGGTTATCAAAATTTTATCAAAACAAGTTATCAAAACCCCCTGGTAGTTTGGGGGAGGCTGGTCGGTCAAATGGCAGTTCTATTACCAGGTTACAATCAGGCATACCTCAGCTGTTTATGGTTATTATTGCTGAACGTTTACTAATATTTATGTCTGATCAATGCTAAATCGGTCACTTATTCTAGTTAATCTTACATTACCCCTATACTTTAAAAATTATTTATATCGTCGCTCAGTCCACTATGTGGGATGAATGGGTTGCATAGAGAGATTGTAGGCAACACTTCGTTGAAATTTTATGTGATGAGCGTTTAGAATTTTTCCTTTTTTGTTCACTAGTTGTATTCAATTATTGCAACTAAAAATAAAAACAATATGATGAAATAATGTGTTTCAGGATTGAGTGTTTGTATAAAAAGGAATGATGTATGCAACTTAAGAAAATTTTTATCTCCGGTTTTAAAAGTATTTCCAACGAAAATCCTCAAACGATTCATTTTGAACATGAATTAACAACGTTCATCGGTCATAACGGAACTGGTAAAAGTTCAGCGATGGAAGCACTTAATAAATTGTTCTCAGTGGATCATTCATTACGTAGTTTGTCAATAAATGATTTTCACAATGCGGATGTAGTAAAAGAGGAAAAGGATAGAAACTTAATTATAGAAGCTTGGTTTAGCTTCCCAAAGCCAAAGGAAGGAAAAATTTCAATTCCTCCTTTAATTGAACATCTCACTATTGATAAGTCTGATGGGGGCATTCTTTTTAGAGTAAGGCTCGAGGGCAAACTTTCATTTGAAGTAAATCCAATTGGAGATATTGACGAAGATACTTGGGTAGTTAGTACTAGTGATGATGTGGTTGAGGAGAGCAGTAAGCAAAGATTATCTGCTGCAGTAAGAAATGCAATCCAAGTTAATTATGTTCCAGCTAATAGGGATCCTTCGTTACAATTAAAATATTCATCTAAAGCTGTTCTTGGTCGCCTGCTAAAGGCTATAGAATGGGCAGGAGGAAGTCAGAAAATAATAGAAGAGCAAGCATCCAAATTAAATGCATTAACGAGGCAAAATTCTGCACTTACGGAGATTGCAGTAGCAATCAACGAAAGTTGGGGAAGTATCTACAAAGGACGATATTTGTCACAAGCGTCGCTTAACTTTCCAGTTGCTAATATTGATGAAATTCTTAAGTTGATTCAACTTCAGTTTAATCCAGATGAGGTGGGAAATACAGTTAATGTAGACCGATTAAGCGATGGGCAAAAATCACTGGTTTATTTCTCTCTCATTAAAGCGATGTTTGATATTGATAAAAACACAAGGAAATTTATTTCATCAGGAGAGACTTCTAATTTTAATCCTGAAAAAATGAGATTGCCTATATTCAGCATGATTTCTTTAGAGGAACCAGAAAATCATCTTTCACCTCATTACTTAGGTAGAATAATTAAATTAGTTAAAGACTATGGTCGTAATGAGTTGTGCCAAGTTATAATTTCATCCCACTCATCCTCTATATTAAGTCGAGTAGAGCCTGAACAAATACGTCATTTCAGGCTAGATCATTATTTGAAAAGTACCGTGGTGAGTGAATTATCCCTACCTAAAAAAGATGATGAACTTTCCAAGTTTATCAAAGAGGCGGTTAAAGCTTATCCAGAAATTTATTTTTCAAAACTAGTTATATTTGGTGAGGGAGATAGTGAGGAAGTTATAATACCTAAAGTGCTTAAACTGCATTCAACAGAAATTGACAGCCATTCTATATCAGTTGTTCCACTTGGTGGACGTCATGTGAATCATTTTTGGCGTCTTTTAAGATCACTACAGATACCGTTTATTACTTTGCTAGATTTTGATATCGATAGAAATGGTGGTGGATTTGGAAGAATTAAATATGCTGTTGAACAATTAGCTGAGTTTGAGGAGCGTGGAAGCATTTACATCAATAAAAATATAGTTGAATCGATACCATCATGGGATAATAAACAAGATCCTACAAAATTCACTATTCATTATGAAGATGGTGCGACAATAAATATTGTTGATGAACTAGAGAAATGCAATGTATATTTTTCTTCTCCTTTAGATATTGACTATGCAATGATTGAAGCATTTCCAGATATCTTCTGTGAAAAAGATATAATGTATGGTGAAATTGGCCCTAGAAGTATCGAGAAAGGAGACGTTGAGGAGGGTGAACAAGGAGAGCAAGATAATCTCAGAGCACAAAAAGAATTAATAAAAGCAGTGTTGAAAAAAGGTAACTCCGGGGTTCGTTACGGATTTTCCGCTGATTATCTCAAATATTTTCTGTGGTATCGCTATCGTT
Organism: Citrobacter braakii; assembly: GCF_002075345.1. Classification (GTDB taxonomy): domain Bacteria; phylum Pseudomonadota; class Gammaproteobacteria; order Enterobacterales; family Enterobacteriaceae; genus Citrobacter; species Citrobacter braakii. Next base: position 15,862 of record NZ_NAEW01000002.1, on the reverse strand, counting down.
TTTTATCGAATAAAAGCAAACCGGCATCTCATGTCAGAATGTTCACAAAAATTGAAAAAAAATACACTTCGGATGAAATTAAAGAAAAATTACCTCCTGTGCTAATTAGGGTTTCCGAAAAAACAGTAAAAATGCTAGCGGAGATTATTGAATGATAAATCAATGGAGTCCTTCTGAAGGTATTACACCGACAAATGAATTGATGGATATTATCTTATGTGACCAATCTGTTTCTGTTCTCGCTGGTGCCGGGGCGGGGAAAACAGAACTTTTGGCTCAGAAATCTAATTATTTATTACAGACGGGTAAGTGCATGTGGCCTAAACACATACTATGTCTTTCTTATAAAAAAGAGGCGCAAGAGAATATAAAAGAGCGAGTTATAAAAAGGTGTGGGCAAAAAAGCGATCGCTTTGATTCATATACTTTTGACGCTTTTTGTAAGAGCATTGTTGACCGATTTAAAGATATCTTGCCTGTGGCTCAAAGGCCTTATAATAGCTATGATTTAGTTTTTAACGCTAAGCAATGCAACGGTAAGGATAAGTTGTCATTTGATCTCATAAGACGTCTGGCTTTAGATATTTTAAGAGCTAGAGCAGATATTGTTGATCTGTTTTCTTTAACGTACTCACATGTTTTCATTGACGAGTTTCAAGATACGCGCTCCGATCAGTATGAGTTGATTAAACTTCTTTTTAAAGATAAAGGAGTACAATTGCTAGCTGTTGGCGATATTAACCAGAGCATCATGCTTTGGGCTGGTGCTAGGAAAACAGTATTTGAAGACTATGAAAAAGAATTTGATACTATCAGGAAATTGTTAGTTCAAAATTTTAGAGCCAGTGATGAAATTCAGGAAGTATTGAGGTGTTTTGTTAACTTTGTACAAGGTAGTACTAATTTTTTACCGATAACAAGACCTGTCAATAATTGTACCATTCATCACTATGATAATGAGATTTATGAGGCAAACGATATTGCTGATAAAATAGAATTCTTTATCGCATCTGGCATTAAAGAAAGTGAGATTTGCGTATTGTCTAAACAGCAGTCAGAACAATATTCGAAAAAACTACGCGATAAGCTTACGACAAAAGGGATTAACAATCTTGAAATGTCGGAGTTGCAGGATGTTTTAAAAGAACCATTAGGGCAAATATTTTCTGCACTGTTTAAGGTTTTTACATCACGTTCGTTATCAAGCTATACTAAGCTTTGTGATTTATATCTTAGTGTACACAGGGTTGAGCGCGGTAATGAGAAAGAAGATGCTCTTATTAAATCACTGTCGGATAATATTGCGTCAAAAAAAAGAATTTTAGAGGACGAATTTAATCCTGGTTTATTGATTTTTTGTATTAAAGATATTATTAGTTTTTTTGGCAAAAGTAGAATGATTGGGCGCTGGAGTCAGTATAAGTCTACTGAATATTGGGGACAGATTTGGCGCAGTCTTGAACTTCATTTACGCTACACAATAGATGTAACGAAAACTTTCTCTGAGGCAGCCTTAATGTTTCAGGCTGAGAACTCAGTGCATGTCATGAATGTGCATAAATGTAAGGGTTTAGAATATAAAGTAGTTATTTTTATCGGCTTAGAGGATCAGGCATTTTGGAACTATAATAAATCTAAGTTTGAAAATGATTGCGCCATCTATGTTGCATTATCCAGAGCGAAGGAGAAAATTATAATTACAACAGCAAAGCATAGAGAGCACAGAGTAAATAATGGATACGACAATAGAATTTCTAAATACCAGACGGTTAGCCCTATATATTCATTCTTAACTACTCATTGTAAGTTTAAATAAGAAACTTATCATTGAGTTATTTTTATAATTTTGTTGTGCCAGGGTGAAAATTCAATCTGGCATTTTTCAGTCTTAATATCTATTATTCATAATTAATTTATATTGTAGTTTCCTAACTCTAGTTAATACAGAATGTTTCTCTTTATTCATTTATGGATAAAAATTTAAAGGTGACGCTGAGAAGTTCAAATTTTCACAACGCTACTTTGATCCATCCTTTGCCTCGGTCGTCATGATATCGATCTGTCTGTCGCTGCGTTTTATGACCAAGTAGTTTTTGTGTATCTAACCCCTGTTCTTTGTACAGACGTTCAGATAAAGACCTTTGCTCATGGAATGTGGCAGGTGAACCTTCTCCCCAGTCAATTCCTGCTAAATCTCTCGCTTTACTAAAATTCATCGTTAATGTATTGGATTTAACCTGCGCCCCACGTTCTGCCTGTGATGTTGAGCGGAAAAAATGAACTAAGTATGGACTGACTGCATAATCACGGCAGCGGGCTATTACATCGCGTAAACTCCAGTTAATCGCATTGAGGCGAAGAGAAAGGGGGATAGCGATTTTGCTCCCGGTTTTTTCCTGAATGACATGAAGATGGTCATCCCAAATATCGCTGAATTTCATTTTAGATATATCCCCCAAACGTTGACCGGTAACCAGCGCTAACAACATTGCATTTCCCATGTAACGATGACTGGCGTCTGCGATATCGAATATTTTTTGCCATTCTTCCAGGCTGAGGCGTTGACGGGTAATTTTCCTTCTGGGTTGCTTCGTCGCAAGAGCAGGGTTATACCCTGGTGGAACTTCGCCATAATGCTGTGCTTCCTTAAACACATCGATCAATACAGACCTTACGACTTGGGCCATTCTAGGTTGTCCAGCAGAGATATACTCTTCAAGCAATTGTGCTATATCTCTGACATCAACGGCTGAGATCAACTTCATTCCTGCTCGTTCCCTAAGCAAGGATACTGGTTTAGCTTTCTGCTTATAGGTGTTGAGTCTTATATCACCACTTTTCAGTCTGTCATCCTGGATCGCTTGGTAGCGATCTAACCAGGTTGACGTTGTGATTGCTTTCCCTTTGCTGGTTGCGATCCTGTCACTGATAGCCAGAATCTGCCGAGTTCTTTGCTCAGCCAGGCGTGTATTGGCTTCAGTGGCAATAGCGATGGCTTCAGCTTCGTTTGTTCCCAAAGCATGGAATTTCCCTGTTATTGGATGCTTATACCGCCAATAGACTTTATTTACCTTCCGACTATAAAGCGGATATAAGTTAGGGACTGAAACATTATTCTTACGCGGTCTGGCTGCCATCACTCAAAATCCGTTGCAAAAGTAATGAGTCATTTTTCTTGATTACTGGTGTTACCAACTCCCCAACTAATTCGGCGTCCTCACGCACTCGCCATAACCGACCTTGTTTCATGGCCGGTGGGCAAAATAAATTCTGCTTAGCATAACGACGCAATGTGGACACACTTGGAGGATTACTTCTGTATTTTTCAGAGGCCCATTCTTCAAGAGTTAACATTTGAAGCATATGCGATCACCTTGTTACTTCACTAACTGTTCAGTCTCTGCATATCGACCCTGTAAGGTCGGTTAGTTTCTCCACAAAACAGATAAGAGCATCAGTGGCCACAACTATCAGGATGGATCGGGTTATGACCCCGTCATCCGGGGATACTTTTCTCTGTTTTGTAAAAAGGTCGGTACCAGAAAGGACTAAGGAAAAAACTGGTACCGCCAAAGCAATGGGAGTTGTGGCGGGATTGCCACTCAGGCGTATGGTCAACCTGACAATCCGGTGTCCTCAACTCGGGAAAGCGTAACCCGGCCATACTTACCGCCGCGCCATTTCGCGGATTACCACAACGCTGAGAGCACTTAGCCAGTTAAGACACCACATTTGTTGCGGATCCATAAATGCTCTCATCGTTGCATCCTGGTCTCTTCCCAGGCGTCAAACCGAATCGCCACGCTGGTTAGGCGCCCTATACGTACCCTCATTGGCTTGCACATTCCGGCTACCTGACTTGTTCGCCGAGCTAGGGGAGGTTTGCCCCTTTAACGTTGCCAGACCGCTAACGACGCATGTGCCATACGCCGTGTTACAACCAAAGTTTCTTTGGTGTTTCGCCTGTTCGTTTGTCTGTGGGGAAAGATAAAATGAAATTGCGTAGTGTGCAAGTATTTTTATTGCGAGATATGCAACCCATAGAGTAAAAAAAAGCCACCTAGTGGTGGCCGATGAAGAGTATGCTGGCTTAATTGTGTCGCTTAAGGGTTTGCGACTGACTGATTAAGACCTTTCCAAAGACCATGAATCGGTGTTCGTTTTCGCTGGTGATTCCCCATTCACGGTAAATCTGGTTATCAGAAATTACCAACAGTTTGTCTGGGATCATTTGCAGTCGTTTAACGTATATTTTGTCGTCAAAACCAAAGACATAGATACCATCACCATCGAACTGATTGATGCTGATATCAACGAAGATTAGATCTCCAGGCTCAATGGTTGGACACATACTGTCCCCACGAACGTTGATGACTTTTATGTGATTGGCAGGTCGGCCGCCAAACATCGATAAAGCATTATCAGTTCTGTATTCGATAGCATGAATCACATCAATGACATCACCACCCTGGATAAGGCCATTTCCCGCACTGGCACTGACATCCAGCAATTCAATACGGAATACATCCTTCACCTGCACATCACCCTCACTAATACTGTTTTTATATACAGTATTATTTTTGAGTTCAGAGGTAAAGAGATCAGCAATTTCAACGTCTAAGCTCTTGGCTATATTGCCCAGGGCTTGCTCGGTAAATTGCTTCTGCTTACCTGTTTCAAGGCGTGAGATATTCGCCGAATCCACACCAATGGCTTCAGCTAGGTCGGCAATTTTCATGTTCTTCGCTTGGCGAAGCTGTCTAACTCGGTTTCCTATGCTCATGCGTTTATTACATTTCTTTATTGCGAGTTAAGCAAATCAACTTGCGCAATTTACTTGCGTCAAATAACATGCACATGACGCAATAATTGGAGGGTGTATGCAATCACCATTACGAAATGTGCGTAAGGCGCATGGTTTTACATTACAGCATGTAGCTGAGTGTGTTCAGGTCAATCAGGCGACGTTAAGCCGTATTGAGAGACTGGAGCAGGTTCCATCCATCGATCTCGCGGAACGTCTCGCCAAATTTTTCAAGGGTGAAATTAGCGAAATGCAGATTCTCTACCCGGCTCGTTTTCAATCTAGCCAAAACCAGAGCGAGCTGAAACCACAGGAACAGGAGGTGAGCCGTGGGTAAGTGTCACTGGAAGGTAGAAAAACAGCCTGAGTGGTATGTGAAGGCTGTCAGGAAAACTATTGCGGCGTTGCCGGGGGGTTATGCCGAAGCAACTGAGTGGCTGGATGTAACTGAGAACGCATTATTCAACCGCCTTCGTGCAGATGGCGATCAGATTTTCCCGCTTGGCTGGGCAATGGTGTTACAGCGAGCAAGTGGTACTCACTACATCGCTGATGCTGTCGCACAGTCTGCTAATGGGGTGTTTGTATCGCTTCCGGAAGTTGAGGACGTGGAGAACGCTGATATTAACCAGCGTCTGCTGGAGGTTATTGAGCAGATCGGCAGTTATTCAAAACAGATTCGTTCAGCAATTGAAGATGGGGTGGTGGAACCTCACGAGCGAACAGCCATTAACGACGAGTTGTATCTGTCAATTTCGAAGCTCCAGGAACATGCAGCACTGGTCTACAAAATTTTTTGCGCCCCAGAAAAGAGTGACGCCCGCGAGTGTGCAGCTCCGGGCGCCGTGGCGTTTTGTGTCTGTGGAGAAACTAACGCATGAACAGTTTAACGGCAAATAACCGTTTGTCGCAACAGGTGGCGCCAGAGGCTTATGAGCGCCAGCCGTTACGACATGAGTGCAGATTATCAAATGGCCTGGTCGTAAGTAACCACAGAGAACATTACCTGACTGTGGGGGATGAGTCGTGCAGGAACTTAACCGCTGGTTTCGTGACAGGAGAGGGTTTTATGTTCATGTCATTAGGTGGGAGCCAGAAACCAAGCGAGTTATCTACCTGCGCGAAGGATACCCGCATGAGTGTTTTAGTCCTTTGTGGAAATTCAGGCGTGACTTTGTTGAGTGTGAAGCACCAACAGGGCGTTGATATTGATTCTGCAATTTCTGGACGTTACACTGTTCAGGCACCTTATAAAGCGGGTGCCGGGATTGGCGTCCTGAAATTCGCACATGCGCATAACCGCGCTTCAGCGGTTTTTTTGCGCACGTTTCCTCACATCCAAATTATGGTGGGGCGTGCAGGGGCATCGAAAGATGCGCCGGGGTCATGTGCGACCGGTTACGCCAACCCTGTACGTCTCACCACCTCTATGATTGGCGTCTTATGTGGTGAGTTTTCAAAATTCGCACATGAGGATGTCACTATGGCAACCACCCCTACCCAAACTCACCCAAAAATCGATGTTATCCACGGTAAGGTCGTTACCTCTTCTTTGGCAGTCGCCGAATATTTCTGCAAGCAACATAAAAACGTTATTCAAAAAATCCAGACGCTTGAGTGCTCGGTTGAATTTGCTGAGCTGAATTTTCAGCCAAGCGAATACACCGATTGCACAGGCCGCAAACTTCCTTGCTATCAAATCACCCGCGATGGCTTCGCATTCCTTGCTATGGGCTTCACTGGCAAACGTGCAGCCCGGTTTAAAGAGGCATACATCAATGCCTTTAACCAGATGGAGAAACAGCTTTCAAAGCCTTCTTCACTGAACGACGTAGCGCAGAACGCCAGCGTTCTTTACTCCCATCTGTCGGTAATTCACAAAGTCTGGCTGCAACAACTCTATCCCATGCTGGCCAAAATGGAATCTCCGCTGGCTGTAAGCCTTTATGACCGCATCAATGACGCTGCGGCGCTTGCCAGTCTCATCAATATGACACTGAACCCTTCAGAGGTAAGGGGGCGCAAATGATCCGGAATATCTTCAAACGTCTTATCAACCAGACTTCCTGCTGCCCTCGTCCAGGGCAGTGGTACACGACACCCAAAGGACATGTTCTACGTGTAAGCCTGGTTGATCTCGAATGCCAGAAAGTCGTGTGTGAGCCGCTGGGCCGTAATTACCGTGTCAACATGCCGCTTATTGCATTCCGTTCCGGTAAAAACATGAGGCGCATCGGAGGTGCAGCATGAGCATGGAGCTGATGGTCAAAGCGATGAAAATTCGTGTGGGTACCGGAACTGTGCTGGTGGCTGGTTCGCTATGAACTGGCTGATGTTCTGCCGGAAAGCGCAGCCTGTAAGGTCCTGAGATTGCCGGAGCCAGTAGTTCAATCGGTAACCCGTGAGAGTGACCTTGTACCTTCGGTTCCGGCCACCAGCATCATCCAGGATAAAGCCAAAAAGGTGCTGGCGCTAAAAGTGGATCCGGAGTCGCCGGAATCTTTTATGTTACGTCCCAAACGTCGCCGCTGGGTTAACGAAAGGTATACGCGCTGGGTTAAGACGCAGCCGTGTGCATGTTGTGGAAAGCCCGCTGATGATCCGCATCACCTGATTGGCCACGGTCAGGGTGGAATGGGGACAAAAGCTCATGACCTCTTTGTGTTGCCTTTGTGCAGAAGGCATCACGACGAGCTACATGTGGACACCGTGGCATTTGAAGAAAAGTATGGCTCCCAGTTGGAGTTGATATTTCGTTTTATCGATCGCGCGCTGGCAATTGGCGTTCTTGCGTAAGTGGGGAAGAATAATGCGTGATATACAGAAGGTTTTAGATTTATGGGGAGCCTGGGCTGCGAGTGATAGTTCAGGTGTTGACTATTCACCGATAGCTGCTGGTTTTAAGGGGCTTCTGCCATATACCGGCAAGACGCGTATGGCTTGTTCAGATAGTGATGCATTAATCATTGAAGGTTGCCTTGCTCTTCTTAAGAAGAGAAAACCGTATGAGCACTCTCTGATTGTGGCTCATTACCTGTATGGCATCCCGAAACGGAAGATCGCAAAGGTTCGCAAAAAAGATGAAAAATTGATACGAATAGAGATCCAGATGGCAGAGGGCTTTATAGATGGCTGTCTTTCTATGCTGGGTGTTAAACTTGAAATGGAGTAGAAAAAAAGGCATTTCTGCCCTTTTTAAATGTGGGGGAGTATCCAGTTTACTTTTCTCCATGTAAAGGCAAAAGTTATTACTGAAATGATAAGAAGATATAAAGATTCGATAATTAAAATGAATTCTATTTTTTCTCCATGTAACAATGTCTTTTCATTGGCAAACATTGCTATCAAAGCAATAACGCATGCCGTAATTAAAGTTGCACCTGCGGTTAATAGGTTTACAATAATAACTTGAAGTATTTTATTGTTTTTTGAAGCTTTTATTATTCCGTTTGAGTTTTCGCTAGCTGCACTAAAAATTGAGATCGTGGCTAAAATAAAACCAAATAAAATACCGGATACAGTTGAAATAACCCCGGAGGCTGTAAGTATGTCAGTATGCCCCATCTGAGGGATATACCTCAGTAGGAACAATGTGCAAAAAACACTTGCAATCAGGTTTCTTAAGTATTTCAATAACATATCCTATACCTTCTTTTTGCTGATATCGTATTGCTTAAGGTATTCATTGTTATCAATTTTAGCAGAAATCATGGCTTGCAGAACATCACTATCAGTGCCATAACCATTAACGGTATATATGTTTTTTTCTGAAATGAGTACCTGATCAAGAAGACTTTGTTCAACGGTATTTTTGGGCTGTGTTACTGCCGCTTTTTTTACAATTCCCGGCATTTTTTCAAGGAGTTCTTTAATACCATCCTTCACGAGATCTGATAAATAACCTTTAACTTTTAATCTCCCTGATGCACGCCCCCTTAGATTTAACTTGAGACGTGTTCCACCCAGACCTACCATCATATTTACCAGTTCCTTAGAAAATGAACTATTTAGCTGGTAATTTGTTGCATCAAAGTTCCTGGGAGCAGCCAGGACAATATCACAACTTCTCAAAGTACTACCTGTTTCAAGTAGCTCTTTGACGCTCTCTTTTTTCCAGATGGCTTGGAATGAAAAGTTATTTCCAGGGTTACCACTCTGGCTGTAAAGCAGATAAGCTAAATCTGATTCTTTCGGCCCAAGATGATTTTGAGTTAATATTAAAATATCACTATCGTAATAATATAAAAAATAGGTTCTTTCGACTATGTATTTTTTATCATCTAGTGGTATGTTGTGCTCATTCCAGTGTTCATCACCAATATAAGGAAGGAGATATTCTTCTCGTGAGCATGACATGTAGCCGAAGAAATATTTAGCTTTTGTATCTTTATTTATAAAAGCTATTTTTAACTTTTTATTTCTATAAATGGTATCAAAATGATTATTCGTAACGGTTACGCAAGTATTATACAGATTTTCAATTGCCTGCTTAGCAACTGAATGGCTGCGGATAGTCCCAGAACTACTGGTGTAAAAACCAATTTTAAGTTTTTTTTGTTTCTATGATTGCGCAATAGTAGTCATGCTAAATCTTAGCATCCTAATAATTTCTTGTAAGTCTTATTTTTTATATGGCTTTAATTTAGCAAAAAAAATTACCGCGGTCCGCAAATTTTATCGTAATCTGTTAAGAGTGGTTACTTCGCCACACAGCTTAAACCCGCCATTGAGCGGGTTTTGTTGTTTCTGGGCCTGGGTGTGCGTTGGCTTGGTCTATCCCGCAGTTATCCTCTGGCTCGGCTTCTTTGACGTTTCCGCTTCTGATGTGCGGTACGTGGTATTCCCTCAATTTGTACTTGCTGTATCAGCGAGGTGAGAGATAACTACAAATGCCTCATAACTCAAATACTTGGCCGGACTGGCTGGAGTTGTTCCAGAGCAGGTTGTGTGGAGATACCCCGCTGGGTGCAGTTATTATGTTGATCGTTACAGCTGGTTTGCGCATTGCCTATTTTGGCGGTGATGGCGGTGATGGCGTTGGGCTGATCGGTGTCGATGCTATTCGTGGGGCTGCAATGCGAGTAACCGGTAACAAATACGCTTCGCAAAACTGTATTGTGAGGTGAATTGAAGGGCATGAACTTTTTATGAAACCCGAATCTCGCGGTTTTTATTTCAAAACGAAAATAAATGCATATTCAAAAATAAAACAGCATTGGTATTCTTTTATTTTTTTATCTAATAGTTCTATTTAATGAATGGATAATAAAACTTTACATTTTTTGACATTGATTTTGTTGAATACAAATGCTCTATCCGTATTATTTGCAGCGGTTCTGATGGGTGACTTTATATTGCTCGGTCATGGATGTCCCTGAAGAACCAACTTAATGCCGACTTAGCTCAGTAGGTAGAGCAACTGACTTGTAATCAGTAGGTCACCAGTTCGATTCCGGTAGTCGGCACCATTTGCGGGTATCGTATAATGATTATTACCTCGGCTACTTTAGCCTTCCTAGCTGATGATGTGGGTTCAACTCCCGCTACCCGCTCCGATTTCCTTTCAGGTGAGTAGAGTGTCTGAAAGGGAAAATGAGAGTTCAGTACTGCCTACATCCCCGTGCAGAACAGGAATGGCTCTCAAACTTAGACTGACAAATTTGGCTTATGAGTCAATGGCACAGATTAACGAAAGTTAGTCGAAGCGGGGCAGAAATAGTGGGTAATTTCGCTTCTCAGCTGCATAGGGGGCTGTGTGCCATGTTTTTTGCATTCAAATGGTGTCTTGCCGTTATTTGTTGTTGTGATGAACGGGACTGACATGGTGGTGAGACACCATTTTAATGCAGTGATACCCACGCAATGTGGGGCAAAACAGCATCCTCGTCTGCGTTTGATCAAATCGTTGCGAATCCCAGTGGCTGACTGAGGATTCTCCGGGTATAACCGGCGCTGCATTTAATATTGAGGAGCTCCCAGCTGTGGAACGACCGGGTAATATCACGTCAAAGGTCGTGGGTTTGTTTTGGGAGTAGGGAACCACTCGATGCCTCATGGGAAATGCTACGTCCGGCATGCAATAAACGATAGTACCAATAATAACTACATGATTTATCACGTGCCTATTGCCATCCACTTCCTGTGAGGTGGTTTTTTTTATCAAATGTATATTGTGTTGTATGTTTGACATGAATGATTATCCGTGCCCCCGTCAAAGTTATAAAGATGATCGAGGCACATTGGTAACAATAATCAGTGTTGAGGAGAGGCGTGTTGTTTTTATGCGTGATGGTTATCCCTATCCATGTATAAGGCCAATGTATAACTTCCTGGCAAAATTCAAGAAAATTGCGGAGGAAGAAGGGCAACCGAGTAGGTAGATGATATATGTTTGTAGTTCATGGATTACCGCACGATCCGACAGACCATGAAAGAGTGATTGGCTGGGCTGTAATTCGTCCTGCTCCGTGGCATCTTGTGGGTGTTTTTGCAACTGAATATATGGCAAGAAAAGAACTACAGGTACGTGGCGATGGTTATCACGTGCAATTAGGCTCCTATAAGCTTGGATCTCAGGATTTTAGGGCATTCACTTTTGAATTGTGACAACAGACAAGGGATTCTGAACAAATAAGAGTTTGTTCAGATGTTGTGCTGGTTGCGACTATAAGCCAGTAAAAGGGCGTTTGTGGAGAAAGGGGATATCGATGGGAGTATGGTTTGTTTTAGGTGGAATGCTTTGCTTCTTTATCGCTCATCTGGCCGATAAGCATATAAAAACCCGAGTAGCCGAAGCTGCTATTTATACAGGAATATCGCTGATAGCGCTGGCGGCCTTATTCTGAGGGTTGGGTATTTCAATTACATGGAGTTTAAGCCATACCTTACAACTCAATTTAATCACATAGAATTCGAATGGGTCATTTCCGAGAGAGTGGCTGAGGTAGACATGGGGAAATCGTTCGGGGATGGCCCATCCGAATTTGTTATGTAAAAATGCCAATGCAGCATCTTTTTTTATGCCGCCATTGTGTGGGCATTTTTAATGGAAATGCGAGCTAATTAAATAAATTTTACTGATTTGTTTTTTTGGATTTAATGGATAATTAGAACTGATCTATAGAAAGTGGCATTGCTTTGGGTTGAAAAAAAATAATTTTAACTGTACTATATAAGCTTACGAAGGCGCATTTATTATTAAGGTTTCCTATCTATCGTTGGTGGCTTATTTGTGGCGCGAGTAGGCGAGAGTTTATGGGGATGGTTTAAAATTTGGCGTTGCATCGCCACTCTGTCACACTCCTCGGTCTGTGGTATAAACCAGTTGCAGACCTCGTGTCACACATTTTTAATGTATTCAAATAGTACTTTTTATAGTTGTTGGGACCGGGAAAACAATAAAGTTCTATCTGAATGCAGTGAAACTCAGATTAACTGAGGTAAGTCAGCACAGGTCTGCGTTTATTCAATGCGTTACGGGTCTTGATGCTGGCGCAAGACCCTCCGGGAGGAAGAACCCGGCACTGCATTAATATTCTGAGACACAGAAATCCTGATTCTGTCACGCATATAACCTGCAACAGGTGTATGAATTATAATAAAATATATCTCATGCAATTTTTTGACCGCCATCTCCCGTGAGGTGGTTTTTTTTGTTTTACAGGGGTTGTTAGCATATTACTTCGTGCTTTGAAGGGATAATATGATTAATCCAGTTCCAGAAGCATCAGAACGCTGTGAGTATCTAAAAAAACAAATCGACAATGTTTATGCTGAGCGCGCTCAGGCATTTAGTCTGCTCTCAGTTTTATATTGCACTCCGGACCGCTATTGTGATGACGATGTTAAAATTGTTAATTCCGAAAAAATGAAAGCCACTTTTGAAGCCTTTATGTATGCCAACGAAAAATTAGTGAAATTGGTGAAGGCTTATAATGAACTTGCTCCTGAGGCCAACAGAAATAACATTCAGGTGCATGTTCAGGGATGAAAATCACACTTTTTATCAGTTGTAACAACTTGTGTTGACAGGCTCGCTACGGCGGGCCTTTTTCATATCCGCGCCACGCCCGGCGCACATCAAAAACCACAGAGCCTTTCAGGGGTGAGCTTACGGGATGGTCAGTGTGACTTTCTCTGTGGGCTGGTCACTCCTGGGCGCAGGCTCACCCACTTAAAGGAAAAGTCACGATGTTTGGTATTTTCAAAAAGAAAACCCGCAAGGCAATTGTTGAAGTGAAGAAGATGGAGAACCGCGACGCGGTGGAGGCGACCGTCTGGGGCGCATATTCCATTGCATACGCTGACGGTACCTGTGATGCAAAAGAAATCGCGGTGCTGGAGAAAACCATTGCGGCACTTCCGGCTTTTGCGCCGTTCTCTGGTGAGATTGCCCAGATGAGCGCGAATATTCGTGCCCGTTACGAAGCATCACCGCGTAGCGCGAATGCTCAGGCATTGCGTGAACTGGCTGATGTGGCTGGAACAGCTGAAGCGGTTGATGTGTTGTGTCTGTGTCTGGATATCGCTGACCAGGACGGCATCGGTGAACAGGAAGAAGCCCAGCTCAAGAAAATTGCACAGGCGTTGCAACTGCCGCTGGACCAGTACCTGTGAAAAGTGCGCGCCTTGTGCTGGCTGCCGTCCTGCTGTTTCTGGTAGTGGCGGTGGATTTTACCGGGCACCTGATGTCGATGCTGGCGGATGGTGTGCTGGTGGTCGGAGTGGTTGCACTGCTCTGGCCGTTAATCCGTAAGGTTGAATAGCACCATACAAAAGGCATCTGCGGGTGCCTTTGACTGGGTGTTGTTTTTTACGGGCCGCTGGTGGCCCTTTTTTATTTACAGGAGAAATTATGGCTACAGAACCCGTCTCCGGGACGGGCACTGCTGCAGCGCTTGGTGGGGCGACTGCATATGGCGTGTTCACCGGTACGGATTTTGGGATTGTGTTTGGCGCATTTGCCGGGGCGCTGTTTGTGGCCACGATGCCACAGGCGCTTTCAGCCTGGAGGATTGTGGGCCACTTTGTGGTGTCTTTCATCATCGGCGTGCTGGGGGCAGAAGTGCTGGCTTCATTCCTGGCTGATAAGGCCGGATATGACAGCGCCTCGATAGATGCATTGTGTGCGGTGCTGGTGTCTGTGGTGTCAGTGAAGATTCTGTCGTTCATCCACCAGCAGGAGATTTCATTGCTGATATCTGGGCTGTTCTCTCGTCTGCGGGGCGGAGGAGGTGGTAATGGTGGGTAATCTTCCCGGTTTGCTGAATGTGGCGCTATGTACGGTTATCGTGCTGGCGCTTTTTTTCTACCGTCGAAAAGGTGCCACACATAAACCGCTGGTGTCGTGGCTGGCCTGGCTGCTGATGCTTGTCTATGCGGTTGCGCCGCTCAGTTATCTGTGCGGTCGTCCTCTTCCCGGTAACTGGGTGGTGGTGCTGGCTAATCTGTTGTTCTGCGTGCTGGTGATATGGGCGCGCGGGAATGTGTCAAAAATCCTTTCATTACTGAGGTAAGTATGTCGGGAAAATTCAGATTCAGTCGTCGCAGTGAAAAGAATCTGGAAGGCGTTAAGCCGCAACTGGTGGCGGTAGTGCGTCGCGCTCTGGAACTGACGGAAGTTGATTTTGGTATCACCGAAGGTCTGCGCAGTAAATACCGTCAGAAACAACTGGTCGCCGCAGGCAAAAGCCAGACGATGAACAGTCGCCATCTGACCGGCGATGCGGTTGATGTTGTGGCCTACGTTGGCAGCCAGGTGTCATGGGAGTGGCCTTTGTACGAGAAAATTGCCAGGGCATTTAAGCAGGCTGCATCAGAGCTTGAAACACCCATTGAATGGGGTGGAGACTGGCGCACGCTGAAGGACGGGCCTCACTTTCAGTTAAAGCGTTAGTGTGTTGGTGGTGATATGAAACGAAGACACTGGACACACCGAACGCCACGCGTGGCGGCAAGATGGGCACTGGTAGCGATACTGGTGCCCTTTTTGTTGGTGGGCTGTGTCAGCCTGGAAAAAGCGCGTCATCTTTTCGATGCAGCTTCTCAGATCTGCCAGCTTATTAATAGCGTGCGGCAATGTACGCAGAACTGATCACCCGCACAGGCAGAATATTTTGCTGAAAAATGACATGGACCAGCGTGTCCGGAAAACAAAAAATTCTGCTGCATGCGGTGTTTTCGAATAAGTAATGCTGATTTCAGTTTTCACGATTCAGATATCGAACATTGGTATTACAGCAGCCCTTCATGATGGGCTGCAACAATATTTTCAGTAGCCTTTAATGAAACCGTTGATAGTCCATCCGACAAGTCTTAGCGCGCCGTATACAAACAGTGCGCATATCAGAGAAATTAACATTCCCATCTCCGGTGTATCTGCTGATAAAAATAAAAGGCCAAAGATGAATATTGGGGTAGCAAACAGAATACCTGTCCGGTGAAATCCTTTCGAAATAGTGTTTTTCATGTTTTCTCCGTATTGGTTTTTCATGGGGTAGCTATTTTAGCATCAGGAGAGTGAAGTTCTATGCCATCACGAATTCCCCGCGCATGCCGTAAGCATGGTTGTGCAGGCTCAACGACAGACACCTCGGGTTACTGCAAAAAACATCGTGGTGAAGGATGGGCACAGCATCAACGCGGACTGAGCCGCCACCAGCGTGGCTATGGCTCGAAGTGGACTGTTATCCGCGCCCGTATCCTGAAACGCGATAAAGGATTGTGCCAGCTGTGCCTGCGTGGTGGTGTGGTGCGTGAGGCCAAAACCGTCGACCACATCATTCCTAAAGCTCACGGTGGCACTGATGCAGATAACAACCTGCAAAGTCTGTGCTGGCCTTGCCATAAAGCGAAGACGGCGCGCGACCGTACAAGATGATAATTATTATCACTAACAAAGGGGAGGGGCGGGTCAAATCTCTGTAGCCCTGGCTGTCCGGGACCGCCCGCCTCGTCAAATTTTTACGCGCCCAAAATAAGAAACTTTTTTCCGGAAGTTTTTACCTATTGAATTGGAGGTTTTAATGGGTGCTGTTGTTCGATCTTCCGGTGGTGGCC
>NZ_NAEW01000029.1 GCF_002075345.1 Citrobacter braakii | reverse complement strand
TCGATGGAGGCGCATTATAGGGAGTTTCCCGCGGCCCGCAACCCTTAAATTGCAGAAAAATGACTGACCGCTGCATTCCACAGCAAAACCCCGCCTTATACCCATTTACACACAGAGTTATCCACAAACCACGCGATCGTTTATGCACTTCTCTGTTTATATGAGCATCCTTCAACGGAAAAAGAAGAGGTCAAAATCGAAAATTAAAAATTCGCGAGCGTTGCGCAAACGTTTTCGTTACAATGCCCCCGCACAACAAGGATGCCCCGTAAGGGGCGTTAGCTGAGTTTTTAGCCAAGAATTCACCTAACGCTCTCTGTAATAGTCAAATCCAGGGGATTTACCATGCAACAACGTCGTCCAGTCCGCCGCGCTCTGCTCAGTGTTTCTGACAAGGCCGGTATCATCGAATTCGCTCAGGCACTTTCCGCACGCGGTGTGGAGCTGCTGTCTACAGGTGGCACTGCGCGCCTGTTGGCTGAGAAAGGCCTGCCAGTGACCGAAGTTTCCGATTACACCGGCTTCCCGGAAATGATGGATGGACGCGTAAAGACCCTGCATCCGAAAGTCCACGGCGGCATTCTTGGTCGTCGCGGTCAGGACGACGGGATTATGGAACAGCACGGCATCGCACCTATCGACATGGTGGTTGTTAACCTGTACCCGTTCGCCGAAACCGTTGCCCGTGAAGGCTGCTCGCTGGAAGATGCGGTAGAAAACATTGATATCGGCGGCCCGACGATGGTGCGTTCCGCTGCCAAGAACCATAAAGATGTGGCTATCGTTGTGAAGAGCAGCGACTACGCCGCCATTATTAAAGAGATGGATGCCAACGACGGTTCTCTGACCCTCAACACACGTTTCGACCTCGCGATTAAAGCCTTCGAACACACCGCCGCTTACGACAGCATGATCGCCAACTACTTCGGTAGCATGGTTCCGGCCTACCACGGCGAAAGCAAAGAAGCCGCCGGTCGCTTTCCACGTACACTGAACCTGAACTTCATTAAGAAGCAGGATATGCGCTACGGCGAGAACAGCCACCAACAGGCTGCCTTCTATATAGAAGAGAATGTTAAAGAAGCGTCCGTTGCCACCGCGCAGCAGGTACAGGGCAAAGCACTTTCCTACAACAACATCGCCGATACCGATGCGGCGCTGGAGTGCGTAAAAGAATTCAACGAGCCAGCCTGTGTGATCGTCAAACACGCTAACCCGTGCGGCGTGGCAGTCAGTACCTCTATTCTCGATGCTTACGACCGCGCCTATAAAACCGACCCGACCTCTGCGTTCGGCGGCATCATCGCCTTCAACCGCGAACTGGATGCCGAAACTGCTCAAGCCATCATTTCCCGTCAGTTCGTGGAAGTGATCATCGCGCCATCCGCAACCGAAGACGCACTGAAAATCACCGCCGCCAAACAGAACGTCCGCGTGCTGACCTGCGGTCAGTGGGCACAACGTGTGCCGGGCCTGGACTTCAAACGCGTTAACGGCGGTCTGCTGGTTCAGGATCGTGACCTGGGTATGGTGAGCGAAGGTGAACTGCGCGTAGTTTCCAAACGTCAGCCGACCGAACAGGAACTGCGCGATGCGCTGTTCTGCTGGAAAGTAGCTAAATTTGTAAAATCCAACGCCATTGTTTACGCCAAAGAGAACATGACTATCGGCATAGGCGCAGGCCAGATGAGCCGCGTATATTCCGCAAAAATCGCCGGGATTAAAGCCGCCGACGAAGGTCTGGAAGTTCAAGGTTCCTCTATGGCATCCGACGCTTTCTTCCCGTTCCGCGATGGGATTGATGCCGCCGCCGCCGCTGGTGTGACCTGCGTGATCCAGCCGGGCGGTTCTATCCGTGATGATGAAGTCATTGCTGCCGCCGACGAGCACGGCATAGCGATGGTGTTCACCGACATGCGCCACTTCCGCCATTAATCCACGGAGCAGACGATGAAAGTATTAGTGATTGGCAACGGGGGGCGCGAACACGCGCTGGCCTGGAAAGCGGCGCAGTCGCCAAAAGTCGAAACGGTATTTGTCGCACCAGGCAACGCGGGCACCGCGCTGGAACCTGCGCTGCAAAACGTGGCAATCGGCGTGACCGATATTCCGGCGCTGCTGAGCTTTGCCCAGAATGAGAAGATCGATCTGACCATCGTTGGCCCAGAAGCGCCTCTGGTAATTGGCGTGGTCGATGCGTTTCGCGCCGCCGGTCTG
Source organism: Citrobacter braakii (assembly GCF_002075345.1). Lineage (GTDB taxonomy): Bacteria > Pseudomonadota > Gammaproteobacteria > Enterobacterales > Enterobacteriaceae > Citrobacter > Citrobacter braakii. The sequence goes on along the minus strand of NZ_NAEW01000029.1, from coordinate 25,955 downwards.
AAAATCTTCGGCCCAACCGAAGGTGCAGCGCAGTTGGAGGGCTCCAAAGCCTTCACCAAAGATTTCCTTGCCCGTCATAACATTCCGACGGCGGAGTATCAGAACTTCACCGAGATTGAGCCTGCGCTGGCCTATCTGCGTGAGAAAGGCGCGCCGATCGTTATCAAGGCCGACGGCCTGGCCGCCGGTAAAGGCGTTATCGTCGCGATGACGCTGGAGGAAGCCGAAGCCGCTGTTCATGACATGCTGGCAGGTAACGCTTTTGGCGATGCGGGCCACCGTATCGTTATCGAAGAGTTCCTCGACGGTGAAGAAGCGAGCTTTATCGTGATGGTTGACGGCGAGCACGTGCTGCCAATGGCCACCAGCCAGGACCACAAACGCGTGGGCAACGGCGATACCGGTCCGAATACCGGCGGTATGGGCGCTTACTCACCTGCACCGGTGGTGACTGGCGACGTTCATCAGCGCACCATGGAACGCATCATCTGGCCAACCGTAAAAGGCATGGCAGCGGAAGGGAACACTTACACCGGTTTCCTGTACGCAGGTCTGATGATCGACAAACAGGGCAACCCGAAGGTTATCGAGTTCAACTGCCGCTTCGGCGATCCGGAAACCCAGCCGATTATGCTGCGTATGAAATCGGATCTGGTGGAGCTGTGCCTTGCCGCCTGTGATGGCAAGCTGGATGAGAAAACCTCTGAGTGGGACGAACGCGCCTCTTTGGGCGTAGTGATTGCCGCAGGGGGTTATCCGGGCAACTACAATACTGGCGATGAGATCCACGGCCTGCCGCTGGAAGACGTCGCTGACGGTAAAGTGTTCCACGCGGGCACCAAACTGTCTGCTGACGATCGCGTGCTGACCAACGGCGGTCGCGTCCTGTGCGCCACCGCGCTGGGCAACACCGTTGCCGAGGCGCAGCAGCGTGCCTACGCCCTGATGACCGACATCCGTTGGGACGGCAGCTTCAGCCGTAACGACATCGGCTGGCGCGCCATCGAACGTGAGCAAAACTAACGGCTGAGCTTAGCCAGCAGCGTTTTGCGCGTAATACCTAACTGACGGGCGGCTTCGGTTTTATTGCCGCCCGTTTTTTCCAGCGCCGCCAGAATCACTTCTTTTTCGACATCCACCAGCGGTTGGATCTCGCCACTGTATTCCGTTTTTATCGGTGTCGCGGCAATCGCCATCGGCAGCTCGCGTTCGGAAATATATTCCCCCGTTAGCAGCACCACCGAACGCTCAATCGCATTTTCCAGCTCACGGATATTACCCGGCCAGTCATAGTGGATCAGCAGATCCATCGCCTGCGGAGTAAAGCCCTTCACCGCTTTTCGGTTACGTGTGGCAAAACGCTGGAGAAAATGTTCGGCCAGCAGCGGAATATCTTCCCGGCGCTGGCACAGCGCAGGCATTTCAATAGTGATGACGTTCAGGCGATAGTAGAGATCCTGACGAAAGCGCCCGGCGTTCACTTCCTCAGCCAGATCGCGATGTGTGGCGGCGATCAGCCGGACATCAACCGCAATAGTCTGGTTGCTGCCAACCCGTTGCACTTCCCGCTCCTGGATAGCCCGCAGCAGACGCACCTGCATTAGCGGTGAGATATCGCCAATTTCATCAAGAAATAACGTGCCGCCTTCGGCTTCCACAAAGCGCCCTTCCCGCCGCTTATCCGCGCCAGTAAACGCGCCTTTCTCATGTCCAAAAAGTTCGGACTCCAGCAGCGACTCATTAAGCGACGCACAGTTCAGCGTCACCAGCGGTTTATCACAGCGGGCACTGCTGGCATGCAGCGCCCGGGCCACCAGCTCTTTCCCCGTACCAGAGTCTCCGTGAATGAGCACCGTTGCATCCGAGGGCGCAACCATCGCGATTTCATTGATCAACTGCTGCATCGCCGGACTGCTGCCAATCATGCCAAACTGCGCAGCCGACCCCGACGGCAGTTCAGCGCCCGTTTCCCGCGTATGCGCCAGCGCCTTTTCCAGCGTCTCCTGCAGGCGATCAAAATCCAGCGGCTTGATTAAGTAGTCCAGCGCCCCGGTTTTCAGTGCCTCAACGGCGGTCTCCACGCTGGAGAACGCCGTCATGATCAATACCGGAATCGCCGAATTCAGCGCTTTAATCTCTTTCAGCGTTGCGATGCCGTCCATCTCCGCCATACGCACATCGCACAGCACTAAATCAAATACGCGTTCACGCACCTGTTCCAGTGCCGCTTGCCCGCTATAGGCCAGCGCGACCTCATAACCCCAGCCGCGCAGCAGCGCCTGTAAAATGGTGCAGTGGCTGATATCGTCATCTACCACCAGAATATTGATTTTTCCGCGCGTCATCCTTGTTAATCCTGTTGTTTCGCGTTGGTCGGCAGCCAGAGGGTAAAGGTTGCGCCTTTGCCCTCAACGCTTGCCACATGAATGGTACCACCGTGCTGTTCAATTATGTTCTGCACTACCGCCAGCCCAAGGCCGGTTCCATCCGCTTTAGTCGTGAAGTAAGGCGTAAAAATGGCCTCCAGCTGTTCCGCTGCAATCCCTTTCCCGCTATCAGTAACCATGATTTTAACGCGATCGCCGCTGCTTTCACTCGTTTCAACCGTAATCGTGCCCTGACGACCAATCGCATGAATGGCGTTCAGATACAGATTCAACAGAACCTGAGTCAGTCGGTCGGGATCGGCCTGAATAGCGGGCAGCGTGGAACTGGCCGAAAAACGTAGCTGGATTTCCCGGCTTGCCGCATCCTGACTCACCAGGTTTAATGAGTGGGTGATGACCTCATTGAGATCCACCTGTTGCAGCGTCAGATGCGCAGGTTTCACCAGCTCCAGCAGCTCGCTCACCACCCGATTTAAACGGTCCGCCTCTTTCGCCATCACCTGCGCCAGCTCATGCGACTCGCCACCAGCCGGAGTTCGTTCGGCAAAATACTTCGCTAAACCTTTGATCGATGAAAGCGGGTTTCGAATCTCATGCGCGACCCCGGCCGCCAGATGTCCGAGCGCCATCAGTTTTTCTTTACGCTTCATCGCATCCTGCAGTTCTTTGTACGAGCGCTGATAGCGTTGATACCAGAAGAACGTCAGCACAGTGGCCAGCAGCACGGCCGCCAGCGCAGACAGGACGATCAGGGTGTTACGCCACTCTCTTGCCTGAGTCGCAGCCAGATCGCTGGCATCAAAAGCGATAAATATGGTTTGTGCGGGGGTGATAAGCTGTCCGTCATTGCTGGCACAGCGCGCCATGCCATGACGTCCTGGACCATACATCGGCTGAAACTGACGATAAACTTCCAGGACCGGTGTTTTTTCACCGTCCCCCGTAGGCATGTCAATATTCCGCCAGCTTTCTTGTTCCCCGGGGCTTAATTGCCGCAGGACATCCGGTGAATAGAGCGTTTTACCGACCATCGCGGAATTGCTGTGAGTAATAATGACGCCATGATCGTCAACGACGGCAAACCATAGCACGCCTGGTTGTACGGCCATTTCCTCCAGCAGCGTCTGCTGTTGAGCATGATGCATGCGCATCCCCATACCTACGCGCGTACCAGACTCCAGAGCGCGGATGAGCACGCTGCCTTTTTCCAGTAGCGTTTGCCGCGCGGCGCCGCTTTCCCGCCCATAGTCCCGAATGGTCATAATCGAAAACCAACCGACCAAAATCAGGATTGCCGCCAGCAAGAGTCGGCTCAACCACTTGGCCGCCGTGTCCTTATAAAGACGCATACGCTCTCCCTTTATCCCACCTGTTCCTTTCATCGTTGCAGATATACAGCAGAAATCATGCCATTTTTTCTCCGTGATAACCCTGCCCTCAGACACAAACCGCTGAAAGTAGCGGGTAAAAATGACCCGCCGGCGCGTTCTGGCGAGTCATTTTTACTCGTCGCCCTGTGAAGGCCACGACTACAACGCCCGCGGGAGCGGGATTGCCGCTTTGGCACGGAAGATGCAGTAGGAAATGTAATCTAACCAACAGGAGAACGACCCATGAAACGGAACAACAAACTGGCGCTGATTGCACTCTCTCTTATCGCGTTGGGCTCTACCCCGGCGCTGGCGCAGAATCACTGGGGATATGGTGATGGAATGCAGCAACGAGGCGGTACGCCAATGACCACTGAGCAGCAGGCTACCGCGCAGAAAATATATGATGATTACTACTCGCAGACCAACGCCTTGCGCCAACAGCTGACCTCTAAACGTTATGAGTACAACGCGTTGCTAACAGCCAGCTCGCCGGACACTGCAAAAATTAATGCCGTGGCAAAAGAGATGGAGGCGTTGAATCAGTCACTGGATGAGCAGCGCGTTAAACGCGATGTCGCAATGGCCCAGGCAGGCGTACCTCGCGGAGCGGGAATGGGCTACGGCGGGTGCGGCGGTGGCGGTAACCATCGCGGCGGCCATATGGGAATGGGCCACTGGTAAACGTTTTTTGCCGGATGGCGGCCTCACCTTATCTGGCCCGATGTCCTGGCATCAGGTTTTCAGAAGGTTTTGGCAGTAGGCTGCCAGTGACAAAAATCTTCATTAGCAACCAGCAGTAGCTGCGACCCTTCGGGCGCTTCCAGCCATGCCACACTCACTTCTACAGATGAATGGCTCTGGCGGCGCTCAATGTGGTTTATCGCCCACGATTCCAGATCGGGCTTCAGTGTTTCACCTTCACAGGTCGTGACTGTGTTATTCGCATGCCAGCGTCCCTGACGCAATATCACCCGTCCCTGACGCAACGCATCGCTGGTCTGGCGGATTTGATCGGCACGATAGCGGTAAAGCGCAATTTGATCGCTGGAAAGCTGCTGCTTTTGCCCATCGACTTCACGCTGCATGAAACTCAGTTCGCCCCGGTCATCGAAGCGTATACGGACATGTTCCGGTGGTTGACTGTAAGTGTTGAGTTCTATCAGCGAGAGCGAATCACCCTGCCAGCGGTATTCACTGGTGGTAGTATCGCCTTTACGCCACGGACTAAATACCGAGAGCAAGTGAACATCGTCGCTGGAATCTTTACGCCAAATGCGTACCGCCCCCTGATCGCCAACATAGCCGCTGGCCGTGAACGGAGGAAGCTCAGAGTGGCGACTACAGGCAGACAGTAACAGCACACCTGAAAGCCAAAGCGAATGACGCCAGATGGACAAAAGGGGCGAAACCGCCCCTTCGATAAAACTGTTCACTGCCACGCGAATTACTTAACCGCGTCTTTCAGTGCTTTACCAGAAACAAATGCCGGTACGTTAGCTGCGGCAATTTTGATTTCTTTACCGGTCTGCGGGTTGCGGCCAGTGCGCTCAGCACGGTGGTTCACTTTGAAGGTACCGAAACCAACCAGTTGTACAGCATCGCCTTCTTTCAGAGACTCAGTAATAGCAGCCAGAGTGGATTCCAGAGCAGCTTTAGCCTGTGTTTTAGACAGTTCTGCTTTGTCTGCAATTACATCAATCAGTTGAGTCTTGTTCATAAGTTATCCTTACAATGTGTTTATCGCTTGCTAAGCATCGAGTGCGACGGAAATGCCAGAAAAGCACTCTCCTGCATACACGCACCGATAGCCACTTTTTTTCGCCCCCCAAATGTAGACCAGACCGGGGGCGGATGGGAAGCCTTCAGGCACGACAAATCAGGCGTTAAATCACGTTTTATGGTGTCATTGCTGAAAATTTATACCAATATTGCTCTCGCCAGCCTCGCGCAGGTCTGCACGAAGCCCTTTTATCAGCTCAATATCGCGTTCTTCACAGTCGGCTAAAAGTCGGAAAATTTCCCACTGAATATCCCATTCTTGCTCAACGGCCGGGTTCTCTTTGAGCTCTTCATCGGTCATTTCGCGACCAGCCTGGGTCATTTCCAGCATCGCAACCGTCGTAATCGAAGCCTTACTAACCTCAATTGCATGTTCCAGCGTTTCACCGCTAAGACGCGAATGCATCAGTTCGCTTAATGCCACACAGGCATCAATCGCCGGATAAACGCCGTACAGATCGTAATCGTCTGCTGAAGGAATAGCCTCTTCAAATTTTTCCAACTGGCTATCGAAATTGATTTTCGCGTCTTTAACCGTCAGCGCTTCCCAAATCAAATCCAGAATTCGGCGGTAAATTTGTCCATCGCCAAATTCGGTTTGCTTACAGAACATGGCGTAGTTGGGGTACATGCGTTCGCACAGACAGGCCATAAACGTGACGTGCTGCCAGCTTTCCAGCTTCTCCAGACGCAGGTGAATCGGATTTTGTAACATGATGAGTTCTCAAATACGGAAATTAGCGGCAGTTTACCCGATATGGGGCGTTTTTGCTGCAAGCCGCGTAAAAGCAGGGCGTTCGGATGCCACCGCATCTGCCCAGCGTGTTGGTTCGGGCAGACGATAGCCGTTCATACAGCGTTGTACCCACGCTAACGCGCTGTCCTGGTTCACGCGATGACCCGTAGAGATAAACAGCGGGTTACAGCGTGCTTTGCTGCGCCAAACCCATGCCAGCTGTTCGCCTTTATCCAACAACGGCGCTAACGCTCCAGGTTCGGCGGCGAGCGGCTCAAACTTGCCGCACAACCGTTTTTTCGCCACGCCAATCGTCGGGACATCCACCAGCAGGCCAAAATGGCTGGCCACGCCCAGACGGCGAGGGTGAGAGATCCCGTGACCGTCAACGAACAGCAGATCAGGCTTGTGCGAAAGCTGCTGCCAGGCGGCCATCAGCGCGGGTGTTTCGCGAAAGGAGAGAAAGCCAGGAATGTAGGGCATGGTGGTGGCGATTCGCGCCACCGTGTATTCAACCAGTTCCAGCGAGGGGTACTTCAGTAAGACCATCGCGGCTCGCGTCACTTCGCCCCCCTGCTCGAACCCAACGTCCGCCCCGCCGATCAGATCCGGTGGATCGTTCCTCAGGCGATCCTCGCGGATCACTGAAGAGGCCAGTTCAAGCTGCTGCGCGCGTAATGACGCAAGATCCATAATGACTCCTTAGCGGTGGTACTGTTCAGACAACCGATGTACCGCCTCCACAAAGACACCCGCATGCTCTGGCGGGACATCCTGATGAATGCCGTGGCCCAGGTTAAAGACATGGCCTTCACCCTGACCAAAACCGGCCAGAATCGTCGCCACCTCTTCTTCGATGCGGGCTGGCGGCGCATACAGCATGGACGGATCCATATTGCCCTGCAGTGCCACTTTATGACCTACACGACGACGCGCATCGGCAATGTCAGTGGTCCAGTCCAGACCTAACGCATCACAGCCGGTTTCCGCCATCGCTTCCAGCCACTGACCACCGCCTTTAGTGAACAGCGTCACCGGTACGCGACGACCTTCGTTCTCGCGCATCAGGCCGTCGACGATTTTGTGCATGTAATACAGGGAGAACTGCTGATAGTCGCGACCGGTCAGCACACCGCCCCAGGTGTCGAAAATCATTACCGACTGCGCGCCCGCTTTGATCTGCGCGTTCAGGTACAGAGTGACGCTCTTCGCCAGCTTATCAAGCAGCAGATGCAGCGCCTTTGGATCGGCGTACATCATCTTTTTAATCACGGTGAAGGCCTTACTACTGCCGCCTTCGACCATATAGGTCGCCAGTGTCCACGGGCTACCGGAGAAGCCGATCAGCGGCACTTCGCCTTTCAGTTCACGGCGGATAGTGCGCACCGCATTCATCACATACCCCAGCTCATCTTCCGGGTCCGGGATCGGCAGTTTGTCGACGTCAGCCTTGCTGGCGATCGGTGAGGTAAAGCGTGGGCCCTCTCCGGCTTCAAAATACAGCCCAAGTCCCATCGCATCGGGAATCGTCAGGATATCCGAAAAGAGGATCGCCGCATCAAGCTTATAGCGACGCAGCGGCTGCAGCGTAACTTCGCAGGCCAGCTCGGCATTTTTGCACAGCGCCATAAAATCGCCCGCTTCGGCACGCGTGGCTTTATATTCCGGTAGATAGCGGCCCGCCTGGCGCATCATCCATACCGGAGTGACATCAACGGGCTGGCGCAGCAGCGCACGCAGATAACGATCGTTCTTCAGTTCGGTCATTTTTCCATTCCTTGAGCTATTTCACGCCAGTGTAACATGTGTGTCACTCATACTCTGCCCGGCAGAGGGCGACAGTATCTTCAATCAATCGACGCGCGACGGTGCCCGGCGGGGGCAGGAGCGGTAAATCGTCGTAGCGATACCAGTTCGCCTCCAGCAGTTCTTTCGGGTCAATAACAATTTCGCCGCTATCATACTCCGCCATAAATGCGGTCATCAAAGACTGTGGGAACGGCCACGGCTGAGAAGTGACGTAGCGCAGGTTTTTCACCTTAATGCCGCTCTCTTCCATGACTTCGCGCGCCACCGCCTGCTCGAGGGTCTCGCCCACTTCGACAAAACCCGCCAGCACGGTATGCACGCCGTTACGATGGCGAACATGTTGGGCAAGCAGGATAGTGTCGTCACGGCGAATAGCGACGATAATGCAGGGGGCAATTTGCGGGTAGTAGCGTTCTCGACAGTGGCTACACAGCATCGCCCATTCCGTTTTACTCGGGTGCATGGGATGACCGCAGTAACCGCAGAATTTATGTGAGCGGTAGAACTCGGCCAGTTGTACGCCGCGTCCGGCCAGTTGAAACAGGCCAACGTCCTGGTCAATGACCTGGCGCACCGATCCCATATCGTACCGACGCTGCTGCTGCACCAGCCAGACTGTCTCCCCTTCCCATTCACCTATAGGAAGTGCACGCTGCCCGGTCAGATCAAAACTTGCTGCGTCGCCGTAAGGCAGTTCGCCACGAGGTAACCATAACTTTTGCTCATGACTGACAATCCACCAGCCGCTATCTAATTTTTCAATTATACGATCCATATCTCTTGCGCAACCTTTGCTTCACAGGCATGTTGTTTACATTATTTTTACATTTACGGGTGAGCCGTTCCTAAACACCATCTTGCGGAGTCAATCATGCTAAACCAGCTGGAAAGCCTGACGGAGCACGTCGGAGGAAGTAACAAACTGGTTGATCGCTGGCTACATGTACGTAAGCACCTGCTCGTGGCTTACTACAATCTGGTTGGCATTAAGCCAGGCAAAGAATCGTACATGCGGCTCAATGAAAAGGCGCTGGATGATTTTTGCCAGAGCCTGGTCGATTACCTTTCCACCGGACACTTCAGTATTTATGAACGTATTCTCCATAAATTGGAAGGGAACGGGCAGCTTTTAAAAGCCACAAAAATTTGGCCGCTCCTGGAAGCCAATACGCAACTGATCATGGACTACTATGATTCCAGTCTGGAGACCGCCATTGATCACGATAACTTCCTTGAATTTCAACAGGCCTTATCGGATATCGGCGAGGCGCTGGAAGCCCGGTTCGTGCTGGAAGATAAGCTGATCATGCTGGTTTTTGATGCGATGCACGAGAGTGGCATGATCAAACGTCCTGCTTGAGATTTGCGACATTAACGCGTAATTTACATTCATTACCTCTTTTTGAGGTTACTTCTTGTCGGAGTGCTTATTTTCCACAGCAGCATGAGTGGAAAAGGCTGAGACCGTTAATTCGGGATCCGCGGAACCTGATCAGGTTAAAACCTGCGAAGGGAACAAGAGTCAATCTACAACCGTATCGCCCTTTGGCGTTCGTCTCTCTTGCTTCATCCGTCGTCTGACAAGCCATATCCTTACTTTTATTTGGAATGAGCTATGTCTGCCACTACTAAACCATCACGCCGCGAACAGCGCGCCCAAGCCCAACACTTTATCGACACGCTGGAAGGTACCGCCTTTCCTAACTCAAAACGTATCTACATCACCGGTTCGCAGGCGGATATTCGCATCCCGATGCGCGAAATCCAGCTAAGTCCTACGCTGATTGGCGGTACGAAAGACAACCCGCAGTTTGAAGAGAACGAAGCCGTGCCGGTGTACGACACCTCCGGGCCGTACGGCGATCCTGATGTGGCGATTAACGTTCAGCAGGGTCTGGCGAAACTGCGCCAGCCGTGGATTGCGGCGCGTAATGATAGCGAAGAATTAGACGACCGTAGCTCCGCTTATACCAAAGAACGTCTGGCCGACGATGGCCTGGACGAGCTGCGTTTCAGCGGCCTGCTGACGCCAAAACGCGCCAAAGCCGGCAAGCGCGTTACCCAGTTGCACTATGCCCGTCAGGGGATGGTTACCCCGGAGATGGAATTTATCGCCATCCGTGAAAACATGGGCCGCGAGCGCATTCGTAGTGAAGTGCTGCGCCATCAGCATCCAGGGATGAACTTTGGCGCTCGCCTGCCGGAAAACATCACCCCGGAATTCGTGCGTGATGAAGTCGCTGCGGGCCGCGCGATTATTCCTGCCAACATCAACCACCCGGAATCCGAGCCGATGATCATCGGCCGCAACTTCCTGGTGAAGGTGAACGCCAACATCGGTAACTCGGCGGTGACCTCCTCCATTGAAGAAGAGGTGGAGAAGCTGGTGTGGTCGACCCGCTGGGGCGCAGATACGGTGATGGACCTCTCCACCGGCCGCTATATTCACGAAACCCGCGAGTGGATCCTGCGTAACAGCCCGGTGCCGATCGGTACCGTACCGATCTACCAGGCGCTGGAGAAGGTTAACGGGATCGCTGAAGATCTCACCTGGGAAGCCTTCCGCGACACGCTGCTCGAACAAGCCGAACAGGGCGTCGACTACTTCACCATTCACGCGGGCGTACTGCTGCGCTACGTGCCGATGACCGCTAAACGCCTGACAGGTATTGTCTCGCGCGGCGGTTCGATCATGGCGAAATGGTGTCTCTCTCATCACAAAGAGAACTTCCTGTTTGAACATTTCCGCGAGATTTGCGAAATCTGTGCCGCCTATGACGTTTCGCTCTCTCTCGGCGACGGCCTGCGTCCAGGCTCGATTCAGGATGCCAACGACGAGGCGCAGTTCTCCGAGCTGCATACGCTGGGCGAACTGACCAAAATCGCCTGGGAATACGACGTGCAGGTGATGATTGAAGGCCCGGGTCATGTGCCGATGCATATGATCCAGCGCAATATGACCGAAGAGCTGGAGCACTGCCATGAAGCGCCGTTCTACACCTTAGGGCCGTTGACGACAGATATCGCGCCGGGCTATGACCACTTCACCTCCGGCATTGGTGCGGCGATGATCGGCTGGTTTGGCTGTGCGATGCTGTGCTACGTCACGCCAAAAGAGCACCTTGGCCTGCCGAACAAAGAAGACGTGAAGCAAGGGCTGATTACCTACAAGATTGCCGCCCATGCCGCTGATTTAGCCAAAGGCCATCCGGGTGCGCAGATCCGCGATAACGCCATGTCGAAAGCACGCTTTGAATTCCGCTGGGAAGACCAGTTTAACCTCGCACTCGACCCATTCACCGCCCGCGCCTATCACGATGAAACCCTGCCACAGGAGTCCGGCAAGGTTGCCCACTTCTGCTCCATGTGCGGGCCGAAGTTCTGCTCGATGAAAATCAGCCAGGAGGTCCGCGACTACGCCGCCGCACAAACCATTGAAATCGGAATGGCGGATATGTCGGAGAACTTCCGCGCCAAAGGCGGCGAAATCTACCTCAAAAAAGAGGAGGCGTGATGTACCAGCCTGATTTCCCGACCGTGCCGTTCCGCCTCGGGCTTTACCCGGTGGTAGACAGCGTTGAATGGATTGAACGCTTGCTGCAGGCAGGTGTGCGCACGATCCAACTGCGCATTAAAGATAAACGTGATGAAGAGGTCGAAGCCGACGTCATTGCCGCCATTGAGCTGGGGCGTCGCTATGATGCTCGCCTGTTTATCAACGACTACTGGAGCCTGGCAATTAAGCACAACGCGTACGGCGTGCATCTGGGCCAGGAAGACCTCGAAACCACCGACCTGAAGGCGATTCAGGCGGCGGGGCTACGCCTGGGTGTTTCCACTCACGATGATATGGAGATAGACGTAGCGCTGGCTGCTAAGCCTTCTTATATCGCGCTGGGCCATGTCTTCCCGACGCAAACCAAGCAGATGCCGTCGGCCCCGCAGGGTCTCACGCAGCTGGCAAGCCATAGTAAACGACTGGCGGATTACCCCACTGTCGCTATCGGCGGCATCAGCCTTGAGCGCGCCCCGGCGGTGCTGGCGACCGGTGTTGGCAGCATTGCCGTGGTCAGCGCCATAACCCACGCCGCAGACTGGCAGGCAGCCACGGCGCAGCTACTGGACATTGCGGGAGCCGGCGATGAATGACCGCGATTTTATGCGCTACAGCCGCCAGATCCTGCTCGGCGACATTGCCATTGAGGGCCAACAAAAGCTGCTCGATAGCCATGTGCTGATCGTCGGCTTAGGTGGGCTCGGCTCGCCTGCGGCACTGTATCTGGCGGGAGCGGGCGTCGGCACGCTGACGTTGGCGGACGATGATGACGTTCATCTGAGCAACCTGCAGCGGCAAATATTGTTCACCACCGATGATATCGCCCGCCCGAAAGCACAGGCGGCAAAGCGACATCTGGCACGCCTTAATCCGGACAGCGAGCTGGTCGTCCTTGAGCAGCGGCTGACCGGTGAGGCGCTCCGGCATGCGGTAGCGCGTGCCGACGTGGTGCTCGACTGTACCGACAACATGGCGACGCGCCAGGAAATTAACGCCGCCTGCGTGATGCTCAACACTCCGCTCATCACCGCCAGCGCTGTGGGCTTTGGCGGCCAGCTAATGGTACTGACGCCACCGTGGGAACAAGGCTGTTACCGTTGCCTGTGGCCGGATGATGTAGAGCCGGAACGCAACTGCCGCACCGCCGGCATCGTCGGCCCGGTTGTGGGCGTGATGGGCACCTTGCAGGCGCTGGAGGCGATTAAATTACTCAGCGGCATTGAAACTCCCAATGGAGAGCTACGCCTGTTCGACGGTAAAACCAGCCAGTGGCGCAGCCTCGCGCTGCGTCGTGCCAGCGGCTGCCCGGTCTGCGGAGGACAACATGCAGATTCAGTTCAATGATGAGCCGATGCAGTGCGCCGAGGGACAAACCGTCAGCGGGCTGCTCACTGCGCTAAATCAACTTAAACCGGGAGCGGCGCTGGCGCTCAATCAGCAGATCCTGCCGCGCGAGCAGTGGGGGCAGCAAATCGTGCAGGAAGGCGACCAGATCCTGCTTTTTCAGGTTATTGCAGGGGGTTGATATGTTACGTATTGCCGACAAAACGTTTGATTCACATCTGTTCACCGGCACCGGAAAATTTGCTTCGTCGCAGCTGATGGTCGAGGCGATTCGCGCCTCCGGCAGCCAACTGGTGACGCTGGCAATGAAGCGCGTGGATTTGCGCCAGCACAACGATGCCATTCTAGCCCCACTTATCGACGCGGGGGTGACGCTACTGCCTAACACCTCTGGGGCGAAAACCGCGGAAGAGGCTATTTTCGCCGCCCAGCTGGCACGTGAAGCGCTGGGCACAAACTGGCTAAAATTAGAAATCCACCCGGACGCCCGTTGGCTATTGCCGGATCCGATTGAAACGTTAAAAGCCGCGGAAGCATTGGTGAAACTGGGCTTTGTGGTGCTGCCCTACTGCGGCGCGGATCCGGTGCTGTGTAAGCGGCTGGAAGAGGTCGGCTGCGCGGCGGTAATGCCGCTCGGCGCGCCCATCGGTTCTAATCAGGGACTGGAAACGAAAGCGATGCTGGAGATTATTATCCAACAGGCAACCGTACCGGTGGTGGTTGATGCGGGTATCGGCGTCCCCAGCCACGCCACACAGGCGCTGGAAATGGGTGCCGACGCAGTGCTGGTCAACACGGCAATCGCCGTGGCCGCCTGCCCGGTCACGATGGCTACCGCCTTCCGTCTGGCGGTTGAAGCGGGCCTTCTGGCGCGCCAGGCGGTACCAGGAAGCAAAAGTTCGCAGGCAAGCGCCACCAGCCCGTTAACCGGATTCCTGGAGGCCTTCGTATGAAAACGTTCAGCGACCGCTGGCGCCAGCTTGACTGGGATGACATCCGCCTGCGTATCAACGGTAAAACCGCCGCTGACGTGGAGCACGCCCTCAACGCTTCACAGCTTAGTCGCGACGATCTGATGGCGTTGCTCTCCCCTGCCGCCGCCGACTTTCTGGAGCCGTTGGCACAGCGAGCGCAGCGCCTGACCCGGCAGCGCTTCGGCAACACGGTCAGCTTTTATGTTCCGCTGTATCTCTCGAATCTTTGCGCCAACGACTGCACCTACTGCGGCTTTTCCATGAGCAACCGTATCAAACGCAAAACGCTGGACGAAGATGAGATAAAACGAGAGTGTACCGCTATCCGTGAGCTGGGTTTTGAGCATCTGTTGTTGGTCACCGGTGAACATCAGGCAAAAGTCGGAATGGATTACTTTCGTCGCCATTTGCCCACCATTCGCCGCCAGTTTGCCTCGTTGCAGATGGAAGTTCAGCCGCTGTCAGAGGCTGAATATGCGGAGCTGAAGACGCTGGGACTGGATGGCGTGATGGTGTATCAGGAGAGCTATCATGAGGCGATTTACGCTCGCCACCATCTGAAGGGGAAAAAGCAGGATTTCTTCTGGCGACTGGAAACGCCGGACAGGCTGGGCCGCGCAGGGATCGACAAAATCGGTCTTGGCGCGTTGATTGGTTTGTCCGACAGCTGGCGGGTCGATTGCTATATGGTAGCTGAACATCTGCTGTGGATGCAGCAGCATTACTGGCAGAGCCGCTACTCCATCTCCTTCCCTCGCCTGCGCCCATGCACCGGTGGCGTTGAACCCGCATCGATCATGGACGAGCGACAGTTGGTCCAAACCATTTGCGCGTTTCGTTTACTGGCGCCAGAAATTGAGCTGTCGCTCTCCACCCGCGAATCGCCATGGTTCCGTGATCATGTGATCCCGCTGGCGATCAACAACGTCAGCGCCTTCTCAAAAACACAGCCCGGCGGTTATGCCGATAACCATCCTGAACTGGAACAGTTCTCCCCACACGACGCCCGTCGCCCAGAAGCCGTTGCTGAAGCACTAATGGCGCAGGGGTTACAGCCCGTGTGGAAGGACTGGGACAGCTATCTGGGACGCGCTTCGCAGATACCGTAAGTCCGGAGCAATCGCATAAAACGAAAAAACCCGCTTTCGCGGGTTTTTTCTTCACTGTCACTTAACTGCTCAGGCTCTGGCCTTCATCGCTATCGTAAGCATTAGTGAAATTATCGGCGATTACAGCGCGACAACGTTAACAGCAGACGGGCCTTTAGCGCCATTCTCCACAGAGAACTCCACTTTTTGACCTTCGTCTAATGTTTTAAAATCGTTACTCTGGATAGCAGAGAAATGCACAAACACGTCCTTGCTACCGTCCTGAGGAGTGATAAAGCCGAAGCCTTTCTCAGAGTTAAACCATTTTACTAAACCAGTCATTTTGTTAGACATAGATACTTCCTTTCATATTTTTGAGCCGCTTAAGCAGCGAAGATGGCCTGTTTTGCAGAAATTAACTTATGGGGCACTTAGGGAGGAGGCTCATGAAGAAGAGTATCTGAGGATAACGCTTGAACTGAGAACTGCTTTACTAAAACTGCTTTCATAAGGTCTGTGTATCAAACCGATGTCGCTATAGTAGACTTACTTCTAATCAATAAGCAAGAATTAATTTATTTAATAATCGCTCAGCGCCGAAATGTTACACCATCGCGGTTGAGCATTTCAGGTAACAACTTGATCTAAAATGAACAAAAGCCCTGACCATTGCAGTCAGGGCTTTAAGTTACTACACACTTCAAATTTAACATTAATAAACTTAACGATTTAATACTGCTGATGGTACTACTTTAAAATGTACACGTTTACTACAGATAATATTGGATATTGATACTAACTAAAACCGTCCTCTATTTACCGTTAAACACATTCCACCCGCTTGATAATAGAACTCAAGGCTGGTGATCTAAACAAGTACACTTCCCCTCGCGACATATACTCTTTGATGCGTTGCCTTATTTCCCTTGCGATAACCAGAAAACAGAAACCGCAAACATTTACTATTAAATCATGGCGTTACATCGTCGCGTTTTACTAACTATTTGCGATTAGATATATCAACTACGTGGCCTGAAAGCATTGTCGAGGTGAATAAATAGCGTTTTCAGCATCGACTATCCCATACAAAAATACTTCGTGGCCTTTATCGCAACCCCCAATCAAGCTCTACTAACACTTACTACGTTAACAGCAAACTACAATTTCTCCGCTGTTAAGTATTAACATACGGGTTTAAAAAACGCTGTCAATACTGTTTTTTATAACATGTCTTTATTAACAGTGATTATATATTCCTGCATATGATAAATGGGTCAACAATCGCCAAATCAGGGCCAGATCGTAGGGTTGAGCCTCTTTTTGTAACCGGTTTCAGAAAAAGTGACTTTCTTTGTGATGCTTTGCACACAATCGTTGCAAAGCAGTTGTTGCTGCGGCTGGCTCGCGATAATTATCAACCCACACATGTTGATCGAGACTGCTTATGAAAAACATCGTTTTATGCTGTGCCGCCGGAATGTCCACCAGCATGCTGGTGCAAAAGATGAAAGATGCCGCCCAGAAAAAAGGTGTCGACGTCACTATCAAAGCGGTCCCGGTGGCTGAGTTTGAAGAGAATATCGCCACCGCGGATATCGTATTGCTCGGCCCACAGGTTAAGTATGAACAGGCCAAGCTGCAGGCGCTCGCCGACCCGCTAGGAAAAAAAGTCGCCGTTATCGATATGATGGATTACGGCATGATGAAAGGCGATGCGGTACTGGACAAAGCGCTGAAACTACTGGAGTGATGGCATGGAAGAGTTAGAAACGATCATCATGAAATTATTGGTAAACGCCGGAGCTGCGCGCAGTCAAGCCCTGACGGCGTTGCAACTGGCGCGTAAAGGTGATTTCGCCGGGGCAGAACACGCGATGATAGAATCACGCGAGTATGTTAAACAAGCGCATAAAATCCAAACCCAACTGATCGGAATTGACGAAGGTACCGGCAAACTACCGGTTAATCTCATCACCGTCCATTCGCAGGACCACCTGATGAATGCCATGGTGATTCAGGATCTGGCAGGCGATATGATTGAACTGTATCGACGCTTACCACCAGTAAACTGATCGGAAGGCGTAAGCCTGGCGTCATCATGCCGGATGGCAGCTGATGCCTTATCCAGCCAACATAATACATCTTAAATCCATCGACATAAAAAAACCCGCCGAAGCGGGTTTTTTATTAGTGTCAGCAACGATTAATCGTTGTCAGAACCGCCAAGGCCTGCGTTCAGCAGTTCTGCCAGGCTGGCAGACGCATCTTCAGCAGTCACCTGCGGAGCAGCTGGCAGTTCGCCCGCTGCGCGGCGGCGCATACGATCCTGGTGGTACGCATAACCGGTACCCGCCGGGATCAGACGACCCACGATAACGTTCTCTTTCAGACCGCGCAGTTCATCACGTTTACCTGCAACAGCGGCTTCGGTCAGGACACGCGTGGTTTCCTGGAACGATGCTGCAGAGATGAAGGACTCGGTTGCCAGAGACGCTTTGGTGATACCCAGCAGATCGCGGGAGAATGTTGCACCCACTTTGCCGTTCGCTTCCAGATCGCGGTTAGCAATCTTGACGCGGGAGTATTCAACCTGCTCGCCTTCCAGGAAGTCGGAGCTACCAGCGCTTTCGATGGTGGCTTTACGCAGCATCTGACGAACGATAACTTCGATGTGCTTATCGTTAATCTTAACGCCCTGCAGACGGTATACGTCCTGAACTTCGTTAACGATATAACGAGTTACAGCATGCACACCACGCAGACGCAGGATGTCGTGCGGCGCTTCCGGACCGTCGGAAACAACGTCACCACGTTCTACACGTTCACCTTCGAACACGTTGAGCTGACGCCATTTCGGAATCATCTCTTCGTACGGCTCGCTACCGTCTACCGGGGTGATAACCAGACGACGTTTACCTTTGGTTTCTTTACCGAAGGAAATGATGCCGCTGATTTCAGCCAGGATTGCCGGCTCTTTCGGACGACGTGCTTCGAACAGGTCCGCAACGCGCGGCAGACCACCGGTGATATCCTTGGTACCGCCGGATTCCTGCGGTACACGCGCCAGGGTGTCACCAGAACTGATCTGTACGCCATCTTCCAGCTGAACAATCGCTTTACCCGGCAGGAAGTACTGAGCAGGCATATCGGTGCCTGGGATCAGAACGTCGTTGCCCTGAGCATCAACAATTTTCAGTGCCGGACGCAGGTCTTTACCACCCGCAGTACGTTCTGCAGAATCCAGAACCACCAGAGAAGACAGACCGGTCAGCTCGTCGGTCTGACGAGTAATGGTCTGGCCGTCGATCATGTCAGTGAAGCGGACGAAACCACTCACTTCGGTGATAACCGGCATGGTGTGCGGATCCCAGTTCGCTACGGTTTCGCCGCCAGCAACCTGTTCGCCATCACCTTTCGCCATAACGGAGCCGTAAGGCACTTTATAGCTTTCTTTGGTACGGCCGAATTCGTCGATCAGTTTCAGTTCGGTGTTACGTGAGGTGATAACCAGTTTACCGCTGGAGTTAACAACCGACTTCGCATTGCTCAGACGGATGCTACCTTTGTTTTTCACCTGGATGCTGGATTCAGCAGCCGCACGAGATGCCGCACCACCGATGTGGAACGTACGCATCGTCAGCTGTGTACCCGGTTCACCGATGGACTGTGCCGCGATAACGCCGATTGCTTCACCTTTATTGATGATGTGGCCACGCGCCAGGTCACGACCGTAACAGTGCGCACATACACCAAAGTCGGTGTCACAGGATACAACGGAACGGACCTTGACGGAGTCAACGGAGTTCTCTTCCAGCAGGTCACACCACTGTTCGTGCAGCAGCGTGTTGCGTGGAACCAGAATATCCGCCGTGCCCGGCTTCAGAACGTCTTCAGCAGTCACACGACCCAGAACGCGATCGCGCAGCGGTTCTTTAACATCACCACCCTCGATAACCGGGGTCATGGTGATACCTTCCAGCGTGCCGCAATCGTCTTCAGTAACAACCAAGTCCTGCGCAACGTCAACCAGACGACGGGTCAGATAACCGGAGTTCGCTGTTTTCAGTGCGGTATCCGCCAGACCTTTACGAGCACCGTGAGTAGAGATGAAGTACTGGAGTACGTTCAGACCTTCACGGAAGTTCGCGGTGATTGGCGTTTCGATGATGGAGCCATCTGGCTTAGCCATCAGACCACGCATACCAGCCAGCTGACGAATCTGTGCTGCAGAACCACGCGCACCGGAGTCGGCCATCATGTAGATGCTGTTGAAGGAAACCTGCTGCTCTTCTACGCCGTCACGGTTAATCACGGTTTCGGTTTGCAGGTTATCCATCATCGCTTTGGATACACGATCGTTCGCCGCAGCCCAGATATCGATAACTTTGTTATAGCGTTCGCCCGCGGTTACCAGACCAGACTGGAACTGCTCCTGGATCTCAGCAACTTCAGCTTCCGCTTCAGAGATGATCTCGTGTTTCTTCTCTGGGATGACCATGTCATCAATACCAACAGATGCACCTGAACGCGCTGCATAAGCAAAGCCGGTGTACATTGTCTGGTCAGCGAAGATAACGGTCGGCTTCAGGCCCAGAATGCGGTAACAGGTGTTCAGCATTTTGGAGATTGCTTTCTTGCCCAGCGCCTGGTTGACGATGGAGAAAGGCAGACCTTTCGGTACGATCATCCACAGAATGGCGCGACCAACGGTCGTGTCTTTCAGGCTGGTGTGCGCAACGAATTCGCCGTTTTCATCTTTTTCGTATTCAGTGATACGCACTTTAACACGCGCATGCAGAGAGGCCAGACCTGCGCGATAGATACGCTCAGCTTCTTTCGGGCCAGTCAGCACCATGCCTTCGCCTTTGGCGTTAACACAGTCACGGGTCATGTAGTACAGACCCAATACAACGTCCTGAGACGGAACGATGATAGGTTCGCCGTTCGCCGGAGACAGGATGTTGTTGGTAGACATCATCAGCGCACGCGCTTCGAGCTGGGCTTCCAGCGTCAGCGGTACGTGAACAGCCATCTGGTCACCATCGAAGTCGGCGTTATATGCCGCACAAACCAGTGGGTGCAGCTGGATAGCTTTACCTTCGATCAGTACCGGTTCAAATGCCTGGATACCCAGACGGTGCAGGGTTGGTGCACGGTTCAGCAGTACCGGGTGTTCGCGGATAACTTCGTCCAAGATATCCCAAACGACAGCTTCTTCACGTTCAACCATTTTCTTAGCGGCTTTGATGGTGGTGGCCAGGCCACGCAATTCCAGCTTGCCGTAAATGAACGGTTTGAACAGTTCCAGTGCCATTTTCTTCGGCAGACCGCACTGATGCAGACGCAGGTATGGACCTACGGTGATTACAGAACGACCGGAGTAGTCAACACGCTTACCGAGCAGGTTCTGACGGAAACGACCCTGTTTACCTTTGATCATATCGGCCAAAGATTTCAGAGGACGTTTGTTAGAACCGGTGATCGCACGACCACGACGACCGTTATCCAGCAGGGCGTCAACCGCTTCCTGCAGCATACGTTTTTCGTTACGTACGATGATGTCCGGCGCAGCCAGATCCAGCAGACGTTTCAGACGGTTGTTACGGTTGATCACGCGACGGTACAGATCGTTCAGATCTGATGTTGCGAAACGACCACCATCCAGCGGAACCAGCGGACGCAGATCTGGCGGCAGAACCGGCAGAACGGTCAGGATCATCCACTCTGGCTTGTTGCCAGACTGTACGAATGCTTCCAGCAGTTTGATACGTTTGGTCAGCTTCTTACGCTTGGTTTCGGAGTTGGTTTCGTTCAGCTCTTCGCGCAGAGTTTCGCACTCTTGCTCCAGATCCATGCTCTTCAGCAGGGCCTGGATTGCTTCCGCACCCATCTTCGCGTCGAATTCGTCACCGAACTCTTCCAGCGCGTCCAGATACTGCTCTTCAGTCAGGATCTGTTGACGTTCCAGGTTAGTCATACCGCCTTCGATAACCACATAAGATTCGAAGTACAGTACGCGTTCGATATCGCGCAGCGGCATATCGAGCAGCAGACCGATACGGGACGGCAGAGATTTCAGGAACCAGATGTGAGCGGTCGGAGAGGCCAGCTCGATGTGGCCCATACGCTCACGGCGTACTTTAGTCTGGGTCACTTCAACGCCGCACTTCTCACAGATCACACCGCGGTGTTTCAGGCGCTTGTACTTACCGCACAGGCACTCATAGTCTTTTACCGGCCCAAAGATACGGGCGCAGAAAAGGCCGTCACGTTCAGGTTTGAACGTACGGTAGTTGATGGTTTCCGGCTTCTTAACTTCACCGAAAGACCATGAACGGATCATGTCTGGCGAGGCCAGAGCAATTTTGATCGCATCAAACTCTTCGGTTTTAGTCTGCGCTTTCAGAAACTTTAATAAATCTTTCACGGATTTGCTCCCGTCGGAGTTAGCACAATCTGGCGCTGGCTGTTACGCCAGCACCAGTGACCTGTTTGATCGAGAGTTACTCGTCTTCCAGCTCGATGTTGATACCCAGCGAACGAATCTCTTTCAACAGTACGTTGAAGGATTCCGGCATGCCTGGTTCCATCTGATGGTTGCCGTCCACGATGTTTTTATACATCTTAGTACGACCGTTCACGTCATCAGACTTAACGGTGAGCATTTCCTGCAGGGTGTATGCCGCGCCGTATGCTTCAAGCGCCCACACTTCCATCTCCCCGAAGCGCTGACCACCGAACTGAGCCTTACCACCCAGCGGCTGCTGAGTAACCAGGCTGTAAGAACCGGTAGAACGCGCATGCATCTTGTCATCAACCAGGTGGTTCAGTTTCAGCATGTACATGTAGCCAACGGTAACCTGGCGCTCGAACTGCTCACCGGTACGACCGTCGAACAGTGTGATCTGACCGGAAGTCGGCAGGCCACCCAGCTGTAACAGTTCCTTGATTTCAGACTCTTTCGCACCGTCGAACACCGGCGTTGCGATCGGCATACCTTTTTTCAGGTTTTCAGCCAGACGCAGAACTTCTTCATCGCTGAAGGTATTCAGGTCAACTTTCTGACGAACATCTGAACCCAGATCGTAAGCACGCTGGATGAATTCGCGCAGTTTCGCGACTTCCTGCTGCTGTTTCAGCATGGCGTTGATCTTATCGCCGATACCTTTCGCAGCCATACCCAGGTGGGTTTCAAGGATCTGACCGATGTTCATACGCGATGGTACGCCCAGCGGGTTCAGCACGATATCTACCGGCGTACCGTTAGCATCGTGTGGCATATCTTCGATCGGGTTGATCTTAGAGATTACACCCTTGTTACCGTGACGACCTGCCATCTTATCACCAGGCTGGATCCGACGTTTAACCGCCAGATAAACCTTAACAATCTTCAGCACGCCCGGTGCCAGATCGTCGCCCTGAGTGATTTTACGGCGTTTCGCTTCGAGTTTTTTCTCGAACTCGTGTTTCAGTTCGTCGTACTGCTCAGCCAGTTGTTCCAGCTGATTTTGTTTCTCTTCGTCGGTCAGGCCGAGTTCTAACCAGCGATCGCGCGGCAGTTTGTCGAGCTTCTCAGCTTCAACACCACCGGAAACCAGCACAGCGTAGATACGGCTGAACAGGCCAGCTTCGAGGATTTGCAGTTCTTCAGACAGGTCTTTTTTCGCCTGCTTCAGCTGCATCTCTTCGATTTCCAGCGCACGTTTGTCTTTTTCTACGCCATCGCGAGTAAAGACCTGAACGTCGATAATCGTACCGGAAACACCGTTTGGCACGCGCAGAGAAGAGTCTTTAACGTCAGACGCTTTCTCACCGAAGATCGCACGCAGCAGCTTCTCTTCTGGCGTCAGCTGGGTTTCACCTTTCGGCGTTACCTTACCAACCAGAATGTCGCCACCGGTTACTTCCGCGCCGATATAAACGATACCGGATTCATCCAGTTTGGAGAGCGCAGCTTCACCCACGTTCGGGATGTCAGCGGTGATCTCTTCCGGCCCCAGCTTGGTGTCACGGGACACACATGCCAGTTCCTGAATGTGGATGGTGGTGAAACGGTCTTCCTGGACAACACGCTCAGATACGAGGATGGAGTCTTCGAAGTTGTAACCATTCCATGGCATGAATGCCACGCGCATGTTCTGACCGAGCGCCAGTTCACCGAGGTCGGTGGACGGACCGTCTGCCAGCACATCACCACGTTCAACCGGCTCGCCCAGAGATACGCAAGGCATCTGGTTGATACAGGTGTTCTGGTTAGAACGGGTGTATTTGGTCAGGTTATAAATGTCGATACCTGCTTCGCCCGGGTACATCTCGTCTTCGTTAACTTTGATAACGATACGGGAAGCATCCACGTACTGGACGGTACCGCCACGTTTAGCAACTGCGGTAACACCGGAGTCGACGGCAACAGCACGTTCCATACCGGTACCAACCAGCGGCTTATCAGCACGCAGAGTCGGAACCGCCTGACGTTGCATGTTCGCACCCATCAATGCACGGTTGGCGTCATCGTGTTCCAGGAACGGGATCAGGGACGCACCGACGGATACCACCTGCTGGGTGGATACGTCCATGTAGTCAACCTGGTCACGGCTGAACAAGCTGGATTCGCCTTTGCTACGGCAGGTAACCAGATCTTCTACAAAGTGGCCTTCGTCATCCAGGTTGGAGTTCGCCTGAGCGATAACGTAGTTGCCTTCTTCGATAGCTGACAGGTAATGAATTTCGTCAGTTACAACACCGTCGGTCACTTTACGGTACGGAGTCTCGAGGAAGCCGTATTCGTTAGTCTGTGCGTACACAGACAAGGAGTTGATCAGACCGATGTTCGGACCTTCAGGCGTTTCGATTGGACATACGCGACCGTAGTGAGTCGGGTGTACGTCTCGAACTTCGAAGCCTGCGCGTTCACGGGTCAAACCGCCTGGGCCGAGTGCAGAGATACGACGTTTGTGCGTAATCTCAGACAGCGGGTTGTTCTGGTCCATAAACTGAGACAGCTGGCTGGAACCAAAGAACTCTTTCACTGCTGCAGAAATCGGCTTAGCGTTGATCATATCCTGAGGCATCAGGGTATCCAGATCGCCCAGAGACAGACGCTCTTTCACCGCACGCTCAACACGTACCAGGCCAACGCGGAACTGGTTTTCCGCCATTTCGCCTACGGAACGGATACGACGGTTACCGAGGTGGTCGATATCATCGACTTCGCCTTTACCGTTACGGATATCGATGAGCTTCTTCATCACTTCGATGATGTCATCTTTGCTCAGGATACCGGAACCTTCGATTTCGTCGCGCAGCAGAGAACGGTTGAACTTCATACGACCAACCGCAGACAGGTCATAGCGGTCTTCGGAGAAGAACAGGTTCTCGAACAGGCTTTCAGCAGCTTCACGCGTCGGCGGCTCACCAGGGCGCATCATGCGGTAGATTTCTACCAGCGCGCTCAGACGATCGTTGGTTGGGTCGACACGTACAGTTTCAGAAATGTACGGACCGTGGTCCAGATCGTTGGTGAACAGCGTTTCGATACGCTTGTGGCCAGACTGGCTCAGCTTAGCCAGCAGATCCAGACTCAGCTCCATGTTAGCTGCGCAGATCAGCTCGCCAGTAGATTCGTCAACGTAGTCTTTAGCCGCAACTTTACCAGCAATGTATTCAACCGGAACTTCGATATGTTTGATATCGTCTTTTTCCAGCTGGCGAATGTGGCGCGCAGTGATGCGACGGCCTTTTTCGACGTAGACTTTGCCGTTAGCTTCGATGTCAAAGGAGGCGGTTTCACCACGCAGGCGTTCCGGCACCAGTTCCATCTGCAGCTTGTTGTCACGAATTTCGAAAACAACTTTCTCAAAGAATAGGTCAAGGATCTGCTCAGTGGTGTAGTTCAGTGCACGCAGAATAATGGTCGCAGGCAGTTTACGGCGACGGTCAATACGTACGAACAGGTTGTCCTTCGGATCGAATTCGAAGTCCAGCCAGGAACCACGGTAAGGGATGATACGCGCGTTATACAGCACTTTACCCGAAGAGTGGGTTTTACCTTTGTCGGAGTCAAAGAAGACGCCAGGACTACGGTGCAGCTGAGAAACGATAACACGCTCAGTACCGTTGATAACAAAGGTACCGTTGTCTGTCATGAGCGGAATTTCGCCCATGTAGACTTCTTGTTCTTTAATGTCTTTTACGGTGCCTTCCGGCGCTTCGCGCTCGTAGATCACCAGGCGCAGTTTTACGCGCAACGGTGCGGAATAGGTCACGCCACGGATCTGACATTCCTGAACGTCAAACACCGGTTCGCCAAGGCGGTAGCTGACGTATTGCAGCTCGGAATTACCGCTGTAGCTCTGAATCGGGAAAACGGAACGGAAAGCTGCTTCCAGACCATACTGCCCTTCAGGATCTTGCTCGATGAACTTCTGAAACGAGTCAAGCTGGATAGAAAGGAGATAAGGTATGTCCAACACTTGCGGACGTTTACCAAAATCCTTACGAATACGTTTTTTCTCGGTATAGGAGTAAACCATTAGGGTTCCTCAGCTCGCTGACAAGTCGACCCATCTGTCCGACGAAGGGACAGTTTGTGCAACACTATTTTGTTGACCGGAAAATCGAATACTTTCCGCAATGCCTGTTGCTATCACGCTTAAACCATTTCATTGCGATTTACACAGAACTGACGTTCTGTCGCAGTATATTAAGACGTCGATAGAAACAAGCATTGAAAGGCACAGCAGTAGTCAAACAGTGTGAAATGCTACTGGCGCCTTACAGCGCAATAAATATCCTCCGGCATAGCCGGAGGTTTTTCGGATGCGCCTATAAGGCTCTGTTACCAGCCGCGCCCTAACAGGCGCATACGATCTGACATTTGCATCAGACTTCGTTACTTACGGCCCGTAAA
>NZ_NAEW01000028.1 GCF_002075345.1 Citrobacter braakii | reverse complement strand
TCGGGGGAACGCCCCGCACGTTAAACCAGAACAGCGTTTCCCTGTCCTGAGGGAGCTTGTCTGTCAGCCCGCGAACCTGGGTGATACGGACCTGGGATTTCTGTCCGGCATCAATACGCTGCAGCGGTGGCAGCGCCATCAGCGCATCCGTTCTCACCCCGTCAGCATCCGTCACCCAGGACTGCGCCAGGAACGGCGTGGTTTTGTCATCGTTATTCAGCGTGATGGCCACCGTTTTCTGTGGTGCATCCATAATGATGCGGGTCCGGTCGACGTTGACGGCCGCCGGGCTGCACTGGCTCCATGCTGCCGCCAGTGTGAGTATAATCGCACGGCTTATTCTGCTGTTTTTCACCTGTTTTCTCCGTTAGTCCTGCTCTGTGACAGGGATATTTTTATCTGCAGGGCAGTAACAGCGGCCCCCGGCTGAGGTCTGCGCTCTCAGGCAACGTCAGCCTGCAGTGTGTCCGGCCATTCCAGGATACGTCCAGAGTCCGGCGGTCTTCCCCGCTGAGACCTGTCAGGTAGACCAGTCCGTCATCCCCGACCATCCCTGCGGTTCTGCCGGTTTTCCCTGAGACCACCATGGAACCAAACGGCGGACTTGTGCTGTCAGCCAGCCGGATATGACCGAGCACCTGCTCCCCCTGGCTGGCGTCAATCTTCCGGTAGCCCACCGCGCCTTCCGTCAGCACCTGGCTGATGACGGAGCTGCTGACGTCCACGTCCTCCGGCAGGGCGGCCACATCAACCGAAATATCGCTGCGGCGGTAGCTGCTGCCGGCGCTCACCACGCCCACCCCGAAGCGGTTGGTCACCGCGCTGTTGCCGTTCACCGGCACACCGGCCACGTCTCCGGTATCTATCACCATGCGGGGCTCATTCCCGGCCATCGACTGGCTGAAAGCGGCACCGTGGGCGGTGGCGGTCACCGAGCCGTACCAGCTCAGGCCCAGGCTGCGGTACTGTCCGGGCTGCAGGGTGGCGTCCGCTGCCGCCTGGCCCCACGGCAGACGGCTCTGCACGCTGCCGCTGAAGCTGCTGTTGCTGCCGGTGTCATAACGGTTATGACCGGCGCTGATGTTCCATGTAGTGTCCGGGTTATGGAAATCGCTGTAATTCACGGTCTGCTGCAGGCCGCCCCGGTTATCTTTCTGTACGCTGTAACTCACCTGGCGGCTGTCTCCCCACGGGATACTGATGGTGGCGTAGACCTGGTTCTGGCTACCCCCGCCGGTGTACTGGTTACGGGCAAACGACACCGAGGCCGAGAGTCCCTGAAGGTCGCCGAGACTGAACACCTTGTTGAGGCTGAGCATGTAGTTATTGTTGGACTGTGCGTTCCAGTAATTGAGCCGGCTTACCGAGAGGGCCGCGCTCATGTTGAGTACCGGAACGGACTGGCTATAAGTCACGGTGTAGCTCTGTTTTTCATGCCATGCATCGCCGCCGTCGGTGGCCCGGCGTTGCAGGTATTCCGGCATGGACAGAAAATGGCGGTCCGAGAACCGGTATCCGACGAACGCCAGGGTGCTGCCGGTTTTATCAAACGTTTTGGCATAGTTGATACGGTAGCTGTAACCGGACTGCTTCTGCCCGTGCGGCAGCCGCGCATCTGAACGGGTGACGTCCGCGGACAGGGCACCCAGCAGCCCCATATTCTGGCCTATCCCGAGCGCAGCGGACCGGTAGTCGCCGGTGGAGGCAATGAGGCCGCCGTACAGCGACGTGTTGTTAAATGCTCCCCAGGTGGCCTCCCCGAGCAGGAAGTCAGGGCTGACCGTACTGTTGTTATGCGTCCCGCCGTACAGCGGACGTCCGCCGGCCACCTTATAGCGAACCTGTCCCTGGCGTGCCATAAAGGGGACGCTGGCCGTGTTGACCTGCCAGGTCCGGACGCTGCCGTCGCTTTCCCGGACGCTGACATCCAGGTTGCCGCTGATATTCTGGCTCAGGTCAGGAAGTTCAAAAGGTCCCGGCGACACCCGGGTCTGGTACAGAATGCGTCCATTCTGGCTGACGGTAACCTGTGCATTACTGTTCGCAATACCGCTGATTTTCGGGGCATATCCCTGCAGGGAGGGCGGCAGCATGCGCTCATCGCTGGTCAGGGTGAGTCCGGCAAAGCGGAAAGAGTCAAAAATAGCGGAACTGAGGTACGTCTGTCCCAGCGTCAGTTTTGAACGCAGTGCGGGCAGGGCACGGAACAGATACGTCTGCGGCAGATAAAAATCGGACTGTGATGCGCCCCGGCCACTGTCAAAACGGCTGTACTGGTAATCGCTGCGCAGCCGCCAGGCGCCGAGATTAAACCCGGCGGTGCCGTAGAGGCTGTAGCTGTCAGAGGTCTCCCCCTGCTGCGGCATGTAGCGGCTGGCCATCAGGCTGTAATCAAGCAGGCCGGCGGTGACGCCGTCGCTCCAGCGTGAAGGGGGGACCCAGTCCGGGTCCTGATAGCGCATCCAGGCCTGGGGGATAATGAAGGTCAGCCGCTGCTTTTCAGCGCTGTACCGTACCTGACTGTCAGCGGAACGCAGCTCAAGGCACTGCCCGTCCGGGATACCGGTAACGGGTTTCAGGCCATGAATAATCTTATCCTTAAGACCCAGCATGGCCACCATATCGGTTGTCACACAGATGACGGCCGCATCGCGTCCGGCAGCCGGTACAACCCTGACCGGATACTGTTCCCGTACCGTCTGGTCATTGAGCCAGATATCGAGAATATAGTTACCGGGCGCCACATACCCCTCGCGGCTGAAGGCCGTGAGGTCCACGTTGGACAAATTCCCGCTGTCCAGCAGGCTGGCATTAAACTCCGTGGCCTGGGACTTCAGGACGGAAAATGTCAGGGTAATCAGAATGGCAAGCCGGGTAATTTTCATGGCATGGCGCTTTTGTGTTGTCGTCCGTGTAACAGACAGCCCGCAGGCGTGGTCAGATATAAAAGCCGTCCGAAACCCTCCGTGGACGGCTTATCCCTGGTGTTATTTACAGTGGTGTTATTTACAGCGTAAAATCACAGGTATTTCAGGGTGTAGGTGACGGATGCGTTGACATCACCGGGCGTGACGTCAGCAGCCAGCGCAATCAGACGGGCAAAGAAATTGAGTTCGTTATTACCGGCCTGCAGTTGCTGAGCGTCGCCATCCGTCATCGGGGTGTTGGGCTCGATAATTGTGGTGTTGTCACTTTTCAGTAGCTGGACACCAACATGCTTGGCGCTACCGGTGCTGACGTATGCATGATGAGTGGCGTCACCCCCGCCAGAGAAAGAGACAGTTACTTTGGACATTTTGCCGACCGGGTTTTTATTGGCGGCTGCATCATCCGGATCAAATGCACAGTTCTGGAGATGAATGGTGAACGGTTTTGGGTCCGTAGTTGCGTCGACGGCATTCAGTCTACGGTAAGAAATCTGTCCGAACGGCACGGTAATAGCGTCATCACCCGGCGCAATATCGCAGGGGGAGTTGGTGATGGTACCAGTGAAGGTAATTTTACCTGAGCCGAACGGCCCTGCTGTAGGCGTAGTACCGGCGGCAAATACAGAAGCTCCATACATCATTCCAGCAGCAACTATACAAGTAGTTAATAATGATTTAGTACGCATAAAGATATCCTTTCAGAGAATGAAAAATCAGTGCACAGGCCGACAGTGTGCAGAGCGTCAAATACCAGCCTTAACTAGTTCCCGTCAGAAACGGAAATTTATTAATTGAAGGTTGATAAAACCAAAAGATGCACTATGGCATTGCACTGTGCGGGTCAATTTATAAGAAAACTCCCAATCAACTTAAATCAAATAAAAAAGATCGATAAGATCGAATCTGTTAATCGTAAATTAAGACTAGTACTCAAAAAAACTATATTTTGATATATTATTACTTGTAAAACTATTGCTTAGATGATCACCAGAAAACGTAAACAAAGGCAGGTGTTATTGATGGAATATGCTTTTGCTGGCCGCAGATTTAACAAAAATAAAAGTATATAATACCTGATATATGTTATTTATCGGTTTAAAGCTCTGTTATAATTCAATTAATGATGTGTTTTATTTATTTTATTCTGAATGCATGAAAATATGCGAAAGTTGACAGATGTACTCAATTACTAATTGACAGCTAATACGTTGTTTTCAAATTTATTGTGATGTGAATCACATTCATAGCAATAGCAGACAAAAAAACAGATTTATACCTGATGAAAATTTTTAGGGATTCCCGTTCTTTTTAGCGAATATTTATTCACTTTTGGTGAGTATTATAAGCATCTGAATGAGTAGTAATTGATGTTATCGATCGAATATATCGATCGATAAGAATGAGTAATTAACTTTAAAAGTGGTATCTGCTGAGGATAAGGTCAGTCAGCATGCGACTAATATTTTGGTGGCGTTAAATGATAAGCTATTAATATATAAAGAATAAATGATTTCTATTACTGATGTGGGGGGGGTTATGGTTCCTGATAATACAAAGAAGTTGCAGTACATTTACCGGCTCCAGCAGAGCAAGCTGGTCAATATCAGTCACCTGACGGAAAATCTCGGCAATATCCAGGAGAGTCTGGAGGTTTTCAGTACCGAACAGAAAGCACTGGCCGGTGAGCTGGAAAGCTCTACCAACAAGGTTAGAGGGGTTATCAGGCGCCTTGAACAGAAAACGAATAAGGAAAACAGTAACAAAAACAACAATCCTGATGATGACTATGAATCGTTCTCCTCCGCCAGAAAGAAATCGTTGTTACAGACATTACGGGAAGTTCATGACTCATCGTCATCAGTGGCAAAGGGGGTTTACCGGCTTTCTGCCAGTCACAAACACTCGGCCGAACTGCTGGACCTGTCAGTGATAGTGGTAAAGCATTTTCTCTGGCGTGAACGTGTGTTTATGGCGATTATTCTCGGAGGACATGACAATGAAGCGCTGAAACAGGTTAGTGTCAGAAGTTGTGCATTGGGTCGATGGTATGATGGCCGAGGGAAAAAAGCATATTCGCATCTGCAGGTATATCGTTCACTTGGGGATGTCCATTCCCGTTACCATGCAATGATAAATGAGCTGATTGATAAAGGTATCGAGGGAATGGCCTTCAGTGAGCTGTCAGCAGAGCTGGCAAAACTGGAGATGCTGAGTCAGCAACTTGTAGGACTCATAGGCCAGATACAGCGGCATGTGGCATTGTTGCAAAATCCATTAACTGACTAATTTTTCAGCATCGTTGTATCCGCCGATGACGTTCATCCAGCGTAACGTATTTGATCCCGCTGTGTTTATGTTCAACTTTGTACCAGTTTGCAAAATGGCTTACCCAGCCATAAGCCGCCACTCGCTTGCGGATACGGCCGATGGGAAAGCGGTTATCGGAGTGACGCGGAAAAAGTAGCGTCCCGTCCTCACCTCATTTGATGCCAAACATATCCAGCGACTGCTGGATCTCCACAGTTCGTGCTGGAAAACATCCGCTCCCCCCAAAACGGTCAAAAATCTTGGCATTGACACCACCTGCCGTCGTATGGAGCAGGCGGGATGGGTACGAACGCTACGCGCCCCGAATCTACAACTGGCCGTGGAGCTGACGGATGCCGGCCGGGTACTTTCCTCCCCCTGCTGACCACCGAACAGGCGCGCGTCCGGGCGGAACAACGCGCGACGCAGGTTGTGGTCCTGCCTCTTGTTCGGGAGAAAACGGCACACGAAGCCGGTACATCCGGTGATGAACGCCCTGTGCAACTGGACGGCATGATATATCCGGCCTACCGTGGGGATTACGTGGTACGTCTCGACGGGACCACCTGCCTGCAGCTGTGGAATGCAGCCGGGCAGGTGACGTGCCTCGACGGCGATCCGCTGCAGGTGGCATCAGTGTTGCAAAAATGGTGGGGACCATAGATTTGATGCTTTCCAATATCAGCCATCTTTGCCGTTCAGTGATCTGAGATGCTTATAGATGGTGTTTGGACTTATACCAAGACTCGATGAAACAATTTTATTAGTGACAGGAAATTCAAACAAGCCGATCGAATTTAATTCTTTAATGATTTCATAATTTTTGTTTTTGCTGGGAATACACTTGTTCGCATAAATCATATTCTTTACAGGTTCCAGATGGCTCTGAACGAGGTTGTTAATATCCTGCGTGAAACTTTCATTTTTACAATTAGTTGATTTGGCGAAATTATCCACAAAGGAATTCAATGGCATATCAAGTGCAAAATTCATACATATCATTCCTATAGGTTTTTTATTCTTATTTACAATGAGTGACGATGAGGATTTAAACGGTCTGATCCCCTTATTACTGAAATAGACATCCCACATATCATCAGTTGAGTTAAATTCAGCCAGTTTCTCAAGTGCAATATTAGTGACGGGCGCTCCAAGTTCCCTTCCCGTCACATGCCCATTCACAATATGAATGACTGAATGATGCAAATCCTCAAAACTATGCAACACAATTTCACAGTACTCGCCAAGAAACTGCCCCAGACAATCAATGAAAGGAGTAAACGAAGCTAGCAGCTTCCGGTCTTCATCACTAAACTCATGATTAATAATGGATTCCATAAACTATTTCCTGATATTAAATAACGAGTCATGCTATACCAAACATCATAATTCGTCCAATTTAGTAGAGCAACACCTTACTTAGTAATATTTTATTTTACTTAGTGGTGATTTTCTATACTTTGATCACATTATCCCGGTCCTTCTGCCTCTACAATCAGGCTCAAACATGACGGAGGTTATCTATGAAACTTGGCCTTGAAACTGAGTCGTATCACCTTTTTTTTCAACAAGGAGCCATGGATATTTTTGGCTTCATTTCCAAAGCTAATGAGTTGGGACTGGATGGTGTGGAAATCAACATCATTCCAGATGAAGGATTACACCCTGAATTCGGGGTACTGAGCAGTGATTCCCCTGAATACCTGAAAAAAGTCAGAAGTGCCATCGAAGCTCATGGCCTTTACTGCGAGATAGATACGCGCTTTACAACGCCGAAAGCCATCAATAAAGCGGTAGAAATCGCATCCGCATTAAATGCTGACATCATCAGAACGTATATGTTCCGCAGAGGGGAATATGCTCCGTCGGCATACCCAACGATTGTTGAACAACTGAAGTCGCTTATTCCATTACTCAAGAAACACCGCATTCGGCTGGCAATAGAAAATCATGAAGACGAAACGGCAGATGAGATAATCGATATTGTTGAAGCAGTCGATTCAGTATGGGTCGGTGCACACTGCGATATAGGCAATGGCATGATGGCATGGGAAGAGCCGATTGATACGGTCAGCAAACTGGCACCCTACGCCTACAGTACGCATTTCAAGGATCACATTATCACCCTAAATGGTGACGAGCTTGTTGTCTGTGGAGTCCCTGTCGGGGAAGGCAGTATCGATATAGATGCCTGCTTTAAAACACTAGTCGACCGTTCAGGTGTTACCCGCATCAATATTGAAACCTGTTTTCCCTATGCTTCCCGTTTTGCTCGACCAAAAGGTACAGGTGGGGTGAATGAATTGAAGGGGACTTTTGCTGTCAAGCCGGCGCCTTTTGATAAAACAAAAATAAAGCCCCTTGAGTATTACTATCCAGGAAAAATATCTCAAACGTTACTGCATGAGTTAATGGATGCTCAGGAACGATGCGTTCAGGTCTCTGTTCAGACACTTAAAGATCTACGTCAAAAATACTGCTAATGTCACTAACTATTAGAAAGGAAATGTCATGATTATCCGCACACAGCATGCACCAGAAGCTATTGGCCCTTACTCTCAGGCAATTCTTTCCGGAAACCTTTTATTTATATCGGGTTGTTGCCCATTCAGTCCAACAGACGGTTCAGTGCACGGCCTCACTATTGAAGAACAAACACAACAGGCCATGAGTAACCTTCAGGCAATTGTTGAAGGTGCAGGGCTGAATATGAAAGACGTGGTTAAGACAACCTGCTTTATTAGCGATTTAAACCACTTCCAGTCCTTTAATGCCATCTACAGTACGTACTTTTCTTCCGGAGCCTTCCCAGCCCGCTCATGTGTTGAAGTCGCCAGATTACCGAAAGATGTATTGATAGAAGTTGAAGCCATCGCGGTTGTCAAACAATAGGACCGATAATATGAATAAATGGATCAAGCTTTGTTTCCTCATACTTGGAGGAGGCACAATCTTCAAATTGTCCAGTATGAAGGACGTA
This sequence comes from Citrobacter braakii, assembly GCF_002075345.1. Taxonomy (GTDB): domain Bacteria; phylum Pseudomonadota; class Gammaproteobacteria; order Enterobacterales; family Enterobacteriaceae; genus Citrobacter; species Citrobacter braakii. The sequence goes on along the minus strand of NZ_NAEW01000028.1, from coordinate 23,012 downwards.
TTTTACGTTCCTATGCAGGCAGACTGGGGGTTAACTAACACTCAAATTGGATTTGGTTTTACCGTATATGCCATTATCCAGACAATAGGGTTATTTAGCTCACTATACATTGCTGATCGGTTTTCTAAAAAAATCCTCCTTCCGGTGGGGCTGATTGGTGTGGGATTATGTGGTGCCTACCTCACAACGTTACCACCATTCACTGGCTATCTCATAGCCTTTGGTGCCATGGCCTTTTTTGGAGAAGTAGTCTACTGGCCTGTTTTACTCAAAGCGGTTCGACTACTGGGAACCAGAGACGAACAGGGGCGTATGTTTGGTTTTCTCGAAGCAGGAAGGGGGGTCGTCGATGTCGTGATAGCCTCAGGAGCATTGTTTGTCTTCGTTCAGTTCGGTGAAGGGAAAGCCGGAATGCAGGCGGGTCTCATTTATTACACGCTGGTCACTATCCTTGTTGGGATAATTACCTACTTTATCGTGGATGGTGATGACAAAGTCAGTACCGAAAATGCTGAAGATGTTAATAAACAGGTGTTAATGGGAATTAAGAACGTCATTAAATCCCCAAACCTGTGGCTTGCCTCATTCTGTATCTTCTTTGTTTACTCCGCCTATTGTGGACTAACGTACTTTATTCCATTCCTTAAAGATATCTATGCGTTACCGGTCGCTCTGGTCGGTGCATATGGGATCATCAATCAGTACGGGCTGAAAATGGTGGGAGGCCCGATTGGCGGATACCTTGCAGATAAAATTGCACATTCACCCGTTGTATATTTGAAATGGACTTTTCTTATCTCTGCGGTTGCAATGTTGCTTTTCATTCAATTACCCCATGACTCATTGAATGTTTATCTTGGCATGGCGGCAACACTGGGATTCGGCGCTATAATCTTCTCGCAACGTGCCATTTTCTTTGCACCAATGGATGAGATTGGAACGCCCAGAGAGTTTGCAGGCTCCGCGATGGCTTTCGGCTGCATCATTGGGTATATGCCCTCTATGTTTGCCTACACGCTCTATGGCTCTTTACTGGATAATTTCGCGGGCATAAAAGGATATAACTACATATTCTCTGTCATGGTCGTCTTTAGCCTGCTTGGCTTCATTTGTGCGACACTTCTAACCAGAAGAATGCAAAGTAAAACGTTAACAACATTGCCATCCTAGACAGGATGACTGGACATCATACGCAATCTGCTAAAAATGGGTATATCGCGCGAATCAGTGCAGGAAGTATATGACCCTACCGAAGACGATTTGACGCAAATTTGCCATAAGCATCACAACGGCTAGCAAGCGCTAGCCGTTCTCTTTCCCGCATTCGTTCTGATGCGTAAGCGCTGAGCTCGTGCCGTCTGTCGAAATTACTGCCGATCGGCGATGATGGAGTCCTCTTAAAAACGTGAATGGACTATATCAATGTCAAAATCAGTAAGCACCCATAGGGACGTGGGGTAAAAATTAGTTTACAGAAAGGGTTACGTTCCAGGGCAGTAACACTTTCACCCGGTTGGCGGGCCAGATGTCGATGACGCTGATGACGTGACGTAGCCACGTTTCCAGGTGTGCTCCAGCCGGGCGACTCTGCCACGCTCACTCTTCATCCCGCAACCGGCCCTGACTGAGACATTTATCCCCAGCCAGCGCCGCTGCGCGATGGGCGTTCAGGTCATCATCACTCACGGACACTCCTTTTTTGCCGTGAGGTGGCCGGCGTGACGACAAAAGGTGTTTTCGCTCCGGCGTCACCGGTTTCCTGTGTGGAAGATAAGGTAGTACTGATAAGGTAGTACAGCTTGCTGTCAGCACAATTCTCATCAGAATATACGAGCCACTGTTTCTGCCCTGTTCTTACGGGTTCAGACCGGGTTTAAACTGTCACATGGCATTACAGGCTCTGCAACAGCAGACGTTTCGCAACTGGAACGGCGCAGTTGTGGAGATCGACATCTGGAAATACTTCAACCGAATCCCGCACGGTACGTTGATGGGTTTACCCAGAAAGAAAATATCAGATCGCCGTTTTTTCAGACTGATTGAAGTGCTAATAACCGCAACAGTTCTGGAAGATGGTAAATCACAGAGTAATGATATCGGCTGTCTTCAAGGATCCATATTGTCACCGGTACTTGCCAAAATCTACCTTCACCATGTGATAGATGAATGGTTTGCTGAAATCAGTCGTTCGCATATTCGGGGGAAGGCAGACATGGTCAGGTATGCAGACGATAGTGTGCCACGAAGGCGCGCATAAGGGACGTGAGTCCCTGTGCAGCCATGCTGCACAAGAGATGAGGGAAGGCCCCTCGGTGTCGGTGTGCAGGCGCAGGCACCAAACCACCCACTGCTGCTACATTTAAGAGATGTGGTGGTGAGCGAGATGGGAAAAGGTCGGACGTGATCCGATCAGGTATGGATCGAAGAGACGAACGAAAGTGAACCGCTGATGATGTGTCGAAAGCGTATAGATGATGTCAAAACCATGGTGGTGTCGTTCCTGTGGGATAAGTGCAGGAGGCAACCTGTTTACTGCCTGCGCGGCATCCGGCATAAAAGCGGCGTGAAGTCGATTCAGGCTCTTGTGGGGAACGTGGGAACCTGTCACCCCGATGTAAAGGGAGAAGCGCAAGTGGAGGCCCCATGAGCGCCAGAGTACCAATGCGGGGTACAGGGACGGAGCAAGCCGTAGTAGCGGTGAAGGACCGTAATGGGTCCGGAGCAAAGGGCTTGCCCCATTGTGCTGATGGTGCTGCGGCAACCACGGGCGACAATGTCGGTGGGAGGACTGCTGTAAAATCGGCAAAGCCATTTCCTGTAAGTAAACGACAGGTATGGGAAGCTTATAAACGAGTAAAAGCCAACCGTGGGGCAGCAGGCATTGACGGACAGACACTGGCCGAGTTTGACGAGAATGTTACAGACAATCTCTACAAACTGTGGAACAGAATGGCTTCCGGCAGTTATATGCCGCAGGCGGTAAGGCGTGTGGACATTCCCAAAGCTGACGGTGGTGTGCGTCCGCTCGGTATTCCTGCCGTGTCGGACCGGATCGCCCAGATGGTCGTTAAGCAGATACTCGAGCCGGTACTGGAACCCCTGTTCCATGCAGACTCGTATGGTTATCGACCGGGAAAATCCGCACACCAGGCGATTGCGCAGGCGAGAAAACGCTGCTGGAAGTTTGACTGGGTGGTGGAAGTCGATATTAAAGGCTTCTTTGATAATATCGATCACGACCTGCTACTGAAGGCAGTGCGACATCATACTCAGGAACGCTGGGTGGTGATGTACATCGAGCGCTGGTTGAAGGCACCGGTGCAAATGCCGGATGGAGTGATGCTGGCACGGGATCGGGGAACGCCGCAGGGCGGCGTGATCTCGCCCCTGCTCTCAAATCTGTTCCTGCACTATGCCTTTGATATGTGGATGCAACGTCAGTTTCCCGGCGTTCCCTTCGAAAGGTACGCCGATGATGTTGTATGCCACTGTCACAGCCAGTGGCAGGCCGACGCTCTGATAAGTGAACTGAGGCAGCGGCTTGCGCAATGCGGGCTGGAGCTGCATCCGCAGAAAACACGAATAGTTTACTGTAAGGATGCTGACCGACGGGGGGACTACCCGGAAACGAGCTTCGACTTTCTGGGCTATCCATTCCGGCCGCGTCTGTCGATGAATCGCTGGGGTAAGACCTTCGTTAACTTCAGTCCGGCGATGAGTGCAAGAGCAGGGAAAGCAATCCGTCAGGAGGTGAGAAGTTGGGGTCTGCAAAATCGCAGTGACAAGTCCTTGTACGATCTGGCGCATATGTTCAATGCGAAAATCAGAGGTTGGATAAAGTATTACGGTGCTTTTTATAAATCGGCACTGTATCCGACGCTGAGGCAAATCGATCGCAAACTCGTGTTATGGCTGACCCGAAAACACAAGCGACTTCGGGGCCACCGACGACGGGCCAGCCATTGGCTGGCGCGTGTTGCGCGGAGTGAAACGAGGTTGTTTGCACACTGGCCGTTACTATGGGGACAGGCTTCAATGGGAAGAGCCGGATGAGCCGAGAGGTTCACGTCCGGTTCCGTGAGCACCTGAGGGGGAGGTTCCCTCGGGTGACTCGACTGGTATTCACCTTCGAGTACCGGCATGAGGCGAAACGCTTTTACAGCGCGCTGCCGAACACCAGCAGTTCCCTACCCGATCGCTGACAGTGGGGAGCTCAAATGGACGATTTTTCCCGTCTGACTTAGGAATTTCCACCCGCTTCACCGGTGGCGGGATATAACAGCAAGAACTTAACCGATTCCAGATCTTGTAAAGATTTCGGGCCAGATTATGCTCAAACGCTTCAATTGTCATTCATCCACACCTGCTGATCCCTTGTTGGCTTTTCAGATGAGTGGCTCAGCGTATGCGACATTCGCTTGACGACGGGCTATGAACCCCAGATGGTATCGGGCTGCATACGCCTTGCCAAATCCAAACGTAGCGATTGTAAATCGCTTTCAAGATACAATATGGTGTAAATTCAGTTCCAGCCTTCCGGTCCGGTAATGTGCCTGTTATGCGCTGAGTGACTCACACTACAAAGAAAGGACGCTCCCGCCCTGGAGCAAGCGAGCTGACGGGCGCGACGCGGACAGATTCAGGGAATATCAAGGAGCACGCAGGGCAAAAAAGAAGGGCAATGATGATTTGATGGCTAAATACCTGGAAAAATACCCAAAGGGAACGCCGTGGTAATGGCGAAGGGGCAAATTAATTATCCGAGAGACTAATCACGACAAACTGTCATTCGTTTGTAGGATAAGTCAGGAGGTTAACATACTGTTATGACCACGATGGTTAGTGGTCTGTAATCATGTTTGTAATCCCGGCAGGTGTTCCTGCCGGGATTACATTTTGTCATATTGACGTTTAGTTCACATTAAGCCTAAAAGGACATAGATATTGATGGAAATTTCTACACATAAGCTTTCTGATGGCATTGTTTTGACGCTTCACTCCCCCGCAAGCAGTAAAAAAAATCCAGTAATCATTTTGTGCCATGGTTTCTGTGGTATCAGAGAGATTCTGCTCCCTGATTTTGCTGAAGCATTTACTCGTGCCGGGTTTTCCACCATCACGTTTGACTATCGGGGTTTCGGGGACAGTGACGGCGAACGCGGACGTCTGGTTCCAGCTATGCAGATTGACGATATTATTTCTGTCGTTAACTGGGCAAGAGAACAGACCACCCTTGATGCACAGCGTATTGGCCTCTGGGGGACATCATTTGGAGGATGTCACGTATTTGGCGCGGCTGCCAGGAACCCGGAAATAAAATGCATTGTCAGTCAGCTGGCCTTTGCTGATGGTGAAGAAATCGTCACCGGGAAGATGAATGAGTCGGAGAAAGAAGCTTTTCTTTTAACTTTGGACAAGATGGCTGAAAAGCAGAAGAGCACCGGTAAAGAAATGTTCGTTGGTGTCAACCGGGTATTGAGTGATGCGGAATCAAAATCATTTTTTGAAGAAAACAGGACGCAGTATCCAAAGATGGATATCAAAATACCTTTTCTTACAGTGAGGGAAACCCTGCTGTACAAACCTGCATTAAATGCCTCACAGGTGACATGCCCAACCTTAGTCGTTATTGCAGGTCAAGATACGGTTAATCCGCCGGAACAGGGACGGGCATTGTTTGACGCTGTTGGGGCAAAAGAAAAAAGGTTATATGAGGAAAGCAGCGCCCGTCATTACGACATTTATACCGGGGAGCACTTTAAGCAGGTTATCGCCATTCAGACTGAATGGTTTAGAACATACCTGTAACTTTAGATAGCGGCAGACGGCAGGCCCAACATAACCTGCCGTTATGATTAGCATCAAATGTCGCATTTTGCAGCTTCGCTTCCACCTGGCCTACCTGATGCAGAGTACAGTCAGGTGACTGTGATTATACATGGCCACAGTCGTAGCAACTGGTCACAATCCGGTAATTAAGCAATTCTATGGTCGTCTTGTCGATTCAGCGAAAGTTAAAAAAGTCGCATTGGTCGCTTGTATGAGGAAATTACTAACGATTCTGAATGCAATGCTCAGAAAGGAGGAAGAATGGGATCCTAAATACCATTCGGTCAATCCATAAAATCTGTCCCATACGCTTCAATGCAGGAGTATCTGTCAGGCCGTATTGCTATCGATCTGACTGGTTAATGACGCCTCAAGATTATAATCCTTGAGTTATTATAACGTATAGATTATAATCCCTGCTTGCAAGGGGATTCACATGTACGAACTAATTTTCCACCCCGACGCTGAAAGCGAAATTTATGAACTCGAGCCTGTTATGCAGGCAAAAGCTCTTAAAGGACTTGAAAAGCTGGAAGCAAAAGGACCAGAGCTAAGGTATCCGGATACAGACATCATTGATGGTGGATTGTTCGAGTTGCGAGTTGGTCGCAAAGACATAACCAGAACATTTTTTGCTTACGCCAAAGGACGCAGGATCTACATATTAAGAACGTTCATTAAGAAAACCCCTAAGACGCCAAAAGCTGAGATAGCGCTGGCTAAGTCAAGATGGGAGGAGTTGAAAGATGGCAGTTAAAGGCATCAGATTTTCAGAAATTAAAGCCAAAGCGCTTGCAAACCCTGAAGTCAAAAAGGCTTACGAGGAAGAAACACAGGAAGAAGAGCTTCGCGCAGTCTTGGTCGAAATGAAATCCAAATCAGGGTTGACCAGCACAGAAATTGCTGCTCGCATGGGTGTCAGTCAGCCAGCAGTAAGTCGACTTGAGAGAAACGTATCAAGTGCAAGCCTCTCAACTTTGCAGCGTTACGCAGCTGCATGCGGAATGCACATTAAATTGTCTCTGAGTTAACTTTTTCTCATGTCTGTTTTGGCTACTTTTAGCGACTTTTAGAATCGCAGACACGCGAGCTGGCAACCATAAAAAGCCATTCGATTTGCATGGCTAGTTTCGGTTGTGTACTATTTCGTCCCCCGGCACTTTAGCTCAGTTGGTTAGAGCAGTCGGCTCATAACTGATTGGTCGCTGGTTCAAGTCCAGCAGGGGCCACCAAACCGCCACTAGCTCATCGGGAAGAGCGGCAACCAGGTGTTGTAGTACGAGGTTCGAGGCCCCGGTGGCGGTCCAACACCGACTTAGCTCAGCAGGTAGAGCAACTGACTTGTAATCAGTAGGTCACCAGTTCGATTCCCGGTAGTCGCACCATACTTATCACTCAAAACGCATTCCACCCAAGCCATTACTCTCTACTGGCTTCTTTTTATCTACCATTGGCTTATTAGCCCCTTTCAAAGAAAAAGTAACCAACCCCAGGGAAGTTGTGCCGGGAATCCCGCCGACTATCCGTTGCGGTATGATTTTATCGTTCAAGACAGATGCTATTAGCGGTTATCAGCACCCCACCAGACCCGGTGACATCACCCCCCGGATCATGGACGGCTGGGGGCAGTACTCATGCCGGGTCTGGCTGGCTAACACCCCATTATAAGGGGTATGAATAAGGTAACGGGGGGAGCAACGGAACAGTAAACGCCGTTAAGCGGTCATTTTAAATAGCCAAAAATCAACCAGCCAATTTACATCGTCGATTGCCATTTTTAGCCACCTATTTTACGATAGCCAAATTACCTATCCCCATTCTGACCACATATCATGATAAAAAGACCTGTTCATCGCTAACCAATTGATATTTAACTTGTTGGCCATTCCAGTTAGCTCCTTAACCGTCATCCTGGTTCCGTTACTCCCCAATCCCCTAAATCTGCGTTGAATTTGTCGCCCCGGACAACAGCAAAAAGTTAATACGCCAAAATAAAATTACTTTTGATGCTTTTTTAACCTGAAATCCTGACGGGCTCCCGTTTTATACATATTACCCTGCCCTGTCGCCCACTGTGGTTTTGGTTCTGTGCTGTATGTCAGATTCAGCGGGCGCCATAAAAGCCGTTCGCTGTAAATCCTCACGAAAGCGGGTGCCATTCAGCAATTCATACAGTCGGTTTCTCATGCCCATTTTTGCTAACAGGCGATCCTTATTCTGCCAGATTTTCTTCATGTCTGTGTTCAGAATACCCGTCATTTCTGCCAGAGTGTGCCCCCTGTACACTTCCTGCAGAAGCTTTTGCTGGGCCGGCGTGACACCACAGCTTTCCGTTGCCCGGAACATCAGTAATGACATAAAGTTCATCAGCCGTTCCGGAGAGGTGAAAATCAGCGGAACCGCAAAATAACCGGTGACAGGTTTCGGGGCAGACAGAAAGTCAGCCAGTTTTCTGTTAACCGGATAAGGTTGTTCTCCGTGCTGTATCCGGGCCACGGTACCTGCCAGTGCCTGGTGCAGAACCGCCGGAATGTCTCCCCAGCTATAAAGCACCACCCGGTCGCTGAATAACAGTTCGTCGCTGATAACCAGTGCCGGATGGTGAAGGAGAGCGTTTTTCAGGGCATAGAACAAAAAGAGATGTTCACGGGGGCGCAGACACAATATCAGTATGGCTTCCGGCTTCTGGCACAACTGCTGCAACAAAACAGGCAACATGTATGTAGTTTCACAGTCGCACCCCGGCAGAGCTGACCTGACCAGATGTTCCGTGGTCGTCACCACCGGCCAGCAGTCACCATGAACGATAACCTGCCGGGCTGCCAGCTGCCGGTTACATACTGCCATCTTCATCCTCCTTTTTCAGAATTCTTCCCGCCCTGTTGTTGTGAAGCCTGTTCCACAGTTCGTTGGCCAGAGTCGTGTCGGCGTTTCCCACCCGGCGGGGGGATACCGTCTGAGAGACAGGGCTTTCCCGCCTGACCGTTGCGGGAGCGTCCAGCACCCGGAGAACATAAATCTCGTAACGGGATGCTCTGTTAGCCAGTACCGATGTCCGGCATTCACAGACCACCCGGCTTGCCTTATTACGCAGATAGGCCATCAGATAGCTGGCTCGTCTGGCCGTGATGTGAAACGCCTCTGATATCTGGTTACGCTGGACCCAGTCCTGCTGCAACAGGCACCAGTGTGCGACGAGAATATACAGCGGTTCCCCGGCATACTGACGAACGCTTTCTGGAATAAAGCAGGCGTCATGGTTTTTCTGGCCAGGATAATGAATATCGTTACCAGGAGTAAGGTACGGCTTTTTTGCGTGTCTGTTATCAGGGCACATAAAAACCTCGTCATCATGATTAACGAAAAAAGAAAGACCGGAGATATCATTAAATATTATTAATATGTTTATTGTTTTTATGGCGGTATTCAGCCAGTAGTGATTATTATTCTCTCCGCCTGCCGGAAATAATCAGTAATATTCCACCTTCACGGTAACCTGTGCGCTGTATTTTCCGGTTTTTACCGGACCGTTAGCGGAGGACAGGACGGCGCTATAGGTATTGATGACATTCCACGTACTACTTTCACCATTAAATTCACCAAATTGATTGGCGGATGGTGGTGGAGTGCCGCCAGGTGTACTGATTTCACCAAACGTAACAGGTGTGCCATTGCTGTCAGTTATTTGTAGTTGCAGGCCATTTTTTGTTTCTGTGCCTCCCTTATAAAGAATAATGGACTTATTGTCAGAAGAAAGGACGCCGCCATTATTCAGGACAAAAGAGACCTTCAGCGGAAGTTCAAGGTAATATGTTCCTTTCCATATGCCATTCAGATAAACATCATATTTCCTCGTGAGACTGGAGAGGTCGCCTTGACAGTTTGTATTTGCATTTGCCTGGACCTGAAAGGCGCGTACCCGGGAAAAAGAGCTGTCCACATCTGTCGTGATTACCGGACCAAAGTCGACATTATGTTCGGGCAGGCTGGTCTTCACAAAACATGTCGGGACATACTGTATTCTTACTGGCGTAGTGGCGAGGAACAGACCGCGAGTGCTGCCGTATCCTGAAGATGAAATCAACTTGAACGCTGTCAGGGCCGGAACGGCATAGAACCCTGAACTGATTTTTTTATTCACAACCAGTTGTGCCTTAAGTCTCAGCGTCTGCTCACCGGTATCCTGACCACTGTTATAAGAAGGGCCAAAACTCACTTTTTCCTGTGTTACCGGATCCCATGGGGTACTCATACCATCTATCAAAATCTGTAGTTTCAGTCCGGCGTCTGCCAGGGCACTCCTTAATAGTGGAACGGCGTCACTAAGTACGGTTAAAGCGGGTTGCACATTACCGGGTAAATCTGTTTGACATTTATATTGGATCTGATACCAGGCCGGACTGGTATACAGAACCTGACCGGGAGCAGGAAGCTTATCTGGCTCGAAACTGACGGAGGGCGGTAAGTGCAGATTTATACTGATACCGGTTTGACCCTTCCAGTCAGTACATTCCTTCCCGGTTGCCGCGCCGGCAAATCCCGGCAACGCGGCAGAACAGAGCAACGCCAGGCATAAAAACCACCGTCCGGGCCGGAGCAACCGGCATAACGTATTCCTGCCGCCACGTCTCCTGATTTCTCCGTACATCACCTTATTCATTAATACGCTCCTGATAAGTACATCTCCCTGACGCGCAGATGAAGCGGTTCATCCGCAGCCCGCCATAGTCATCCACATTGCCCACCATTATCTGGCCAGTTCCGGCAGGCAGGACGGCATTCACCGGCAGTGATGAAAACGGGGCCACCATCGTGCCTTCCTTAAAGCCCGCCAGTTTTTGTTTCGGACTTTGTCCCAGCCAGACAAGAGTGATGTAATACGGCGTCGGATTTTTCAGCGTTAGCGTTTTTCCGGATATCTGTACTTCCAGCTTTTGTTCCGGCGAGGCGCTCCCCTCCGCCGCCAGCCTGGCCGGGCGCAGGAACAGCTTCAGCTGGCTCTGGGTGGCAAGCTGCAGAATATTTTTGCTTTTGTCCTCCGGCGCAGGCGGAATTTCCCTGACGTTAAAATAAAACAGGCTCTCCCGGTCTGCCGGCAGCGTGGCGGCCCCACTGTTCTGTACCCGCATTATCCTGACCCGGGATTTTTTCCCCGCATCGATGCGCTGCAGCGGCGGCAGCGCTATCAGTACATTCGTCGCTTTTCCCTGGCTGTCCTCCATCCATGACTGCGCCAGATAAGGAGCGTCGGGACTTTCGTTACTCAGCCCGACGGAGACGGCTTTTGCATCGCTGCTCATGATGATACGGGTGCGGTCAACATTGATGGCCGCCTGGCTGGTACAGGGCCCGGCAAGGGCAAGTACCAGGCCGGCAATGAGCACCGCTGTCTGTCTGTTGTTCACCTTTTTTCTCCGTAAAAATAATGTTGTACGTCTGCTGTGTGTTGCACGCCTGTCGCAGGCCGTCACCGGCAGAGAAGCAGCAGGTCCCCCAGGCTGAGACTCGCGTTCTCCGGCAGGGACAGCCGGCACTGCGGCCTGCCGCCCCATGTCACGACCAGAGCATTCCGCTCTGAAGCATCAATGCCCGTCAGGTAGACCAGACCGTTATCACCGGCCATCCCCGCCGTTTTACCGGTTTTCTCCGACACGACCTGCGCGCCGAATGGCGGACTTGTGCCATCAGCCAGCCGGATATGCCCGAATATCTGTTCTCCCCTACTGGTTCGGATATGCCGGTAACCGACAGCCCCTTCCGTCAGTACCTGGCTGACCACAGGGTCAGCCACATCCACGCCGTCCGGCAGCGCGGACACATCCACGGAGACGTCTCCGGGGCGATAGCTGCTGCCCGCGCTCACCACAGCCACTCCGAAGTGGTTGGTCACGCCGTTGTTGCCGTTAACCGGCACTCCGGACACGTCTCCGGTATCAACCATCATCCGCGGCTCATTCCCGGCCATTGACTGGCTGAACGCAGCGCCATGTGCCGTGGCGGTCAGTGAGCCATACCAGTTCAGCCCCAGACTGCGGTACTGACCGGGCTGCAGGGTGGCATCCGCGCTGGCCTGGCCCCACGGCAGGCGGCTCTGGATACTCCCGCTGAAGCTGTTACTGCTGTTGCTGTCATACCGGTTGTGGCCGGCGCTGATGTTCCATGAGGTATCCGGGTTATGGAAATCGCTGTAATTCACGGTCTGCAGCATACTGCCCTGGTTATCCTTCTGCATGCTGTAACTCACCTGGCGACTGTCCCCCCAGGGGACACTGACCTGGAAATAAACCTGGTTTTGTGTCCGGTTGTACGCCGACTGGTTACGGGACAGGGACAGTGACAGGTTAATGCCGTGAACGGGACCGATATCTGTCGACTTACTTACCGACATCGTCCAGTTATTACTGGAGTCGGCATTCCAGTAACTGAGACGGCTCAGGGAAAGCGAGGCATTCATGTTCAGGGCTGACAGATACTGATTCCAGCTTACGGAGTAGCTCTGCTTTTCATCCTGCAGGTACTCCCCGTCATACACGGAACGCGCCAGATACTCCTGCAGGGACATAAAATGCCGGTCAGAGAAACGGTATCCGACGAACGCCAGCGTGCTGCCGGTGCTGTTAAACGTTTTGGTGTAGTTAACCCGGTAGCTGTAACCGGTCTGATGGGGTGTGGATGCTGAAGGCAGTCGCGCATCTGAGCGGGTGACATCCGCCGATACCGCGCCGAAGAGCCCCATGTTCTGCGCCGCACCCAGCGCGACGGACTGGTAATCGCCGGTGGAGGCAATCACACCGCCGTACAGCGAGGTGTTATTAAATGCTCCCCAGGTGGCCTCGCCGAGCAGAAAGTCGGGACTGACCGTGCTGTTGTTATGCGTCCCGCCGTACAGCGGGCGTCCGGCGGCCACCTTGTAGCGAACCTGCCCCTGACGGGCCATAAAGGGCACGCTGGCCGTGTTGACCTGCCAGGTCCGGACACTGCCGTCGCTTTCGCGCACCGTCACGTCAAGATTGCCGCTGATGTTCTGGCTCAGGTCCGGCAGGACAAAGGGACCGGGAGACACCCGGGTCTGGTACAGCATGCGACCGTTCTGGCTGACGGTCACCTGCGCATTACTGTTCGCAATGCCGCTGATTTGCGGAGCGTATCCCTGCAGGGAGGACGGCAGCATGCGCTCATCGCTGGCCAGGGTGAGTCCGGCAAAGCGGAAGGAGTCAAAAATGGCGGAGCTGAGATACGTCTGGCCCAGCGTTAGTTTCGAACGCAGCGACGGTAGCGGACGGAACAGATATGTCTGCGGCAGATAAAAATCAGACTGCACGCTGCCGTTTCCGCTGTCATAGCGGTTGTACTGGTAATCGCTGCGCAGACGCCAGGCGCCGAGGTTAAACCCGGCGGTGCCGTACAGACTGTAACTGGTGGAGGTATCGCCCTGATGCGGCATGTACCGGTTCGCCATCAGGTTATAGTCCAGCAGAGCAGCCGTGACGCCCTCACTCCAGCGGGCCGGAGGCACCCAGTCCGGGTCCTGATATTCCATCCACGCCTGGGGCAGGGTGACAGACAGGGACTGGTTGTCCGGTGAATACTGTACCCTGCTGTCCGCTGTGTTCAGGTTAAGGCACTGGCCGTTATTCCCTTCCACCCGGGCAAGCTGACGGCGGTTCTCCTCTTTCAGTCCGAGCATGTCTGCCAGTGCCGGGGTGATGCAGAAACGTGAGCGTCCGTCGCCGGTCTCCGCCACACTGACGTTGTACTGACTGCGGATGAGTCTGTCATTCAGGTAAATATCAAGCAGGTAATCCCCCGGCGCAACGTAGCCATCCCGGCTGAAGGCGGATAAATCCACGCTGCTGTGGTCACTGTTGTTCAGAAAACCGGCGCTGAATTCCGTCGCCCCTGCCGGCAACGTCAGTATATTCAGAGTAATCAGCAGTGCCAGTCGGGTCAGTTTCATGGTATGCGTCGCTATCCGTGTCACCTGAATAAATTAAAAATCTGCCGCTGCTGATATAAACTGCTCCGTGAAATATCAGCTCATCACTGAAAAAAATAAACAGTTCCGGTGTCCGGGCATGCCGGATAAATGAACAGCGAAACTGTTTATTACTGTCTGAAATAAATACCGGCCTGCGGGCCGTATCAGAAATATCTCAGCTTATAGGTGACTGTGGCGCCGACAGCACCCTGAGAGGCTGCTCCGCCAACAGTTATCATGCGGGCGAAGAAGTTCAGCTTATTGGTTGCCGAAGAGGTATCCAGCGTAATATCACCCGCTGTAGGTGCCTTACTCAGGTCCACTGGCGTACTCGCGTCACCTTTCAGGAGCTGAATAGCCACATTAGCGGCAGGATTATTGGTTGCGCTATTTGCTATTTCTCCTTTAGTCAAATCCCCGCCAGTCGGTGCTGTAATACCTGAGAATGCCACGGCCACTTTTGAATAGTTGGTGGCACCCTGTGTAGTGTTACCGGTCATGTCCTCAAATGAACACTGAGCCAGATTGATGGTGAATGGCACCAGACTGGATTTTTTGTCGGCTTCTGCAAGTGATTTTTTTGTGACCTGCCCCAGGTCCACCTGAATGTTCTGGTTTTCCGGCACAATGCTGCATGGCGCATCAATGACCGAGCCGCTGAAGACTATCGTTCCTCCGCCGGCATCCGTGGTGGGAATATCTGCAGCAAAAGCCGAAGTGCCGCACATCATGCCGGCAGCCGCCATGGCAAGTATGATTTTATTACGCATAACATGTCCTTTTTAATATCTGAATGAGAGGGGGCATAAGCCGGAAGCGGGGTTATTCATCGAAACTTGTTCTGTCGTTCGGTCCCGACAGGATTAACCATCTGCATAATCAACATAAGTACAGCGAAATTTATTGCGGACGGCATGTATCCATACGAGCCAGGAACCGGGGGCCACGGCTTATGACGGGGTATTTATAAGAAAACTCTCACTATGATTACATCAATAAAAACAGATCGGTACGATCGATAATATTGTTCGTAATATAGGATTAATCCCCAAAAAAATCATTTTTAATACAATAATAATCGTTAAAACGATAAGTTACCTTTTTAACTGAAAACATAAATGCAGGAGTTAAGGTGAGGCCGTCAAAGGAAGGTGCTGTTGATGTGTTTATAAAACTGCTTAGTTTTTAATTCTTTAAAAACAAAATACAATTGGTTTTTATTTTTACTTGTTATCTTTATTATGTATTTTATAAATTTTTATGCTATTTCCCGGTTTTTTTGGAACTACATATTTTCTTCAAAAAAAATAGTAGCGAATTAATATTCATTATCATATAAAGAGTCACTTTTTTAGTTAATGTGATGGCTGTCACATTCAGTATTCAGGCGGACGATCAAAGGAAAAAATGAATATGCAATGGAGGAATGATTCCGGGCAGGGGGGAGCAGACCCCCGGACGCTTCCTCAGAACCGGACTTGCGGAACTATCGCATCCGGCACCCGACAGATCGCTTTCCATCCACAGTACTCGGTACACCTGCCAGCGCATAACAGACCTATTACCGGACCGGAAGGCTGGAACTGAATTTACACCACATTGACGGACTCAACCTCATCCGCTGGTACAACACTCAGCATCGACATAGCGGGATCAAGTTCGTCACGCCTGAGCAAAGACATCTGGGGCTGGAAAAACGCTGCTCAAACAGCGAAAGGTTGTCTATGAAGCAGCGCGATGTCAGCATCCTGAGTGCTGGTCAGGGAAAACTCGTAACTGGACACCGATAGAGATAGTGGCACTCAACCCGGAGAATGAACGTCGGGCAGCATAAAAAACGACAACCATCTTGAAAAACGCCGAAACCTGGATCATTCACGTATCGCACAACTGAGCCAGCGCGAATGGGTACTTCGCTGACAGAATCTGCTGATAATCGGTCCCTGTGGTTGCGGTAAAAAACTATGTTGCTTGTACGCTGGGTAACAACGCCTGCCAGCAGGGTTACAGCGTGCAGTACTGGCGACGGAGCAGGTTACTGGGTGAGCTGATGCATAGCCGGGCAGATGGTAGCTACAGAAAACAACTGACCCTGCTGTTGAAAACGCAACTGCTTATCCTGGACGACTGGGGGTTGAGCCTCTCAAGGCGACTCATCGCAACGATCTGCTGGAACTGAAGAAAGATCGCTACGGTAAAAGAGCCACGGTAATGATAAGGCAACTGCCAACAGAAGAGTGGTACGTCTGTGTGGGAGATAACACGCTTGCCGATGCAATCCTGGGCCGTCTGATGCACAACGCCCAGCGGCTGGAGATGAGAAAACGACCGGTACAGGTTGACTGAACTGTGTCCCCCTGTATCAGTATATGTACTCGGACTTCAGTAGCCGAAACCTGAGCTCCTGATACCGCCAGGACAGCAGCGAGCCACAGCGCAGTCAGAAGAATAAATGCAACGACAGGCCTTCATATGTAGCAGAAGGAAAACAGAATGAATGACATAGTGAGTGGCTTATGTTATATCATAACATAAAATGATTGCGATAATTTGTAAACCATAAAATGAGATGATCAGATACAGGGCGAAGTATTTACCTGACGAAGAGTTTTTCCAAAGATGACGTGGAAGTTAGTAACTCGATTATCTCGCTACTGAGCGGTTAGCGGGATACGATCCATACGATAATCTTCCATAACGATCTTGAAATTAGTGAGCATACGGCCATCGTGAAAGCGCTGGAAGCAGATACGTACTTAGCCCATCCCTGCTTCTCGCATTAGAGAGGATTAAATGAGAACACAAACGGGTTTCTGCGCCAGTTTATCCCTGATGGACACACATGAGAACGATGTCAGAATAGGTTCTGGCGCTATCAGGGCGCGCTGAGCAACAGGACACGCAGTGGCTCAGGTTTTGCTTCAGGTCACTTTTGTTTGTGTTTACAAATATAAGAATGGCAGTTTAACGTTGCACTTCGGACTTAAATTCGTACTTGATATAAAAAATTAACAATATAACGGGTATATACCATGCTAAAGGATAATGAATACTGTGTTAAAGAGTTAAACCTGGCTGAGCAGGGCATTAAACGCATTAACTGGGCAAAAGCGCACATGCCAATTATGCAGGGGTTGATTACGCGTCTTGAAAAGGAGAAGCCATTCAAAAATCTCACTGTCAGCATTTGTTTGCATGTTGAAGCTAAAACGGGAGTATGGGTTGAAGCCCTTATTAAAGGTGGTGCCAGAATTGCTATAACAGGTTCTCCGGGTTCAACCCAAGATGAAACTGCTGCTGCACTTGTAAAATATTTTGGTGCGAGTGTTTTTTCGAAGCGTGATGAAAATTTTGAAGAGCATATTAATTATTGCAAAGAAATTTTACGTATGAAACCTGATATTATCGCTGATAATGGAGCCGATCTTCATGAACTAATCCTTAATGATCCTGAATTTAAACATTTACAGACTAAAATTCTTGGGGCGACAGAAGAAACGACGACAGGAGCCAATCGTCTGCGCGAAGATTTTTCTTCATCTCTGTGGCCAACACTTATTATTAACGACACATTATCAAAACGAATCATTGAAAATCGCTTTGGTGTTGGTTCATCAGTTGTTGAAAGTATAGCACATGCCACTAACGTCATGTTGCATGGTAAAAAGGTGGTTGTTATTGGCTATGGTTACTGTGGCTCTGGTGTTGCTCAACGTTTCAGGGGGATGGGCGCTCACGTCACCGTGGTTGATATTAACCCACTGACTCGCCTCGAAGCACATCTTGAAGGATTTTATACTGCGGATCTCAGTGATGCTCTCCCTGATGCAGACTTCGTGGTCAGTGTAGTTGGCCGGGATAACACTCTGACTGGCAGACATTTCGAACTGATGAAAGATAAGACAATTATAGCAAATGCAGGGCATTTTCAGCGGGAAGTGGATGTTCCGGCACTGGCTGCTCTCAGTGAGTCAAAAGAAGAGATTATACCGAAAATATGTAAATATCGCCTAAAATCCGGTAAGCAACTTTTCCTTATGTCAGATGCAAATCTGGTTAACTTATCTGCAGGCAACGGAAATCCTGTAGAAGTCATGGATCTTGGCCTTGCGCTTCAGACGCTGAGTCTGGAGCGCATTGCCCTGAACAGCAAATCATTGCAGAAAATTCCTCAACCAGTACCGTACGACATTGAGATGACTGTTGCCAGACTGGCGTGTGAAAACTGGATTAATCATTAATACTCATTGTTAACAGTAATTAATGCAGAATAGTGGAAATAAATTGAGCACTTTTCACTACATATTGATCCTGCATGGGGAGTGGCAGTAAAGAAATGTGGCTCCCCTCAGGTATACGGTATTATAGTGCCTGGATAGCTATGCATTTCGCATATAGAGACAGGAGGAGCCACAGACAAATTATATAGAGGTTCCTCGCCGGACAATGACATTCGGTTAACTTCTTGCCGGAGTATCAAAAGAGTTCCATCGGGGGCGCATTGATTTTCGTGGATAATGCCTCCCGGTTCGCACCTGTTGAGTCATGCCGGAAAGCCCCTATGAAAAATCACAATAAAATAGTTTTAAATGTTTTTATTCCACGCATCAGCAAAGACAAATACTTTATAACTAAAATAAACGGTTTATGAAATTCAACTTCTGTTTGTTTCTTTACTATCAATATCGTCGCTACCGTTGCCTTTGTGATTAATGTTATTTTCCGATATTCTTATCAGGTTCAGTAATAATACATGCAACTGGATTTTCTGTTTTACGCTTTTCTCGCTCTGTGAATGAAAATTTTCAATATAAAGGATTGATCGAGATAATTTATATAATTATTCTATATCCCAACGATGTGATATAAATCATGAAACCGACATTCAGCGCCTGTTTCTGGAGTAAATTTGAGCATACCGTTCTCTCAGTATATTGATGATTGTCTGGTGAACCGGGGTCGGTTGCATATTCACATGAGATCGATCACTGATTCGCCCCCTATGGCAGGAGCCTGCGAACGGGAAAACCATGCCCCTGGCAGGAATTGTAAGTTTTCAAGTCGCAGGTGTTCATCCAGGCAACCAGATGCTGGATTTTTGGACCAGTCCGAAAATAACTTTTTCCACAGTCATGTTTTTCAGGATAAAACCGGCATGGTGGCGAATGTACACGGGCTTTTCCATGCTTAATAAAATCCGGAAAACCAAAAATAAGTCCTTCACAGGCTGGTGCTGCATGTTGCAGTCTTGAAACAACATGAGCGACAGATGACAGGAGGATTGACATGTTTCCGGAGTACAGAGAACTGATTTCGCGCCTTAAGAGTGAGGACCCCCATTTTTCGGTGCTGTTTCAGCGACACAATGAGCTGGATCACAAAGTATCCAGAGAAGAGGCCCGCCCAGCCCCTGACAGTATCCGGCTGATGAAAATGAAGCGGGAAAAATTACATCTGAAGGATGAGATACACCGTATTCTCCGGTCTTATTCCCCTGGGGAATAAGACCGGAAGAAATAGTGGCATATAGCAGACTGAAAACATGAAGAGGAAACTATGAAGCTTGATGAAAAAATGAAAGCTATGTTGGTGGTACATTTACCCGTTCAGGCCACCACCGGGGAAGATGGTATGCCGGATATCGGGCCAAAGCGGTCACTGCGTGTATACAGTGACACCGCACTGATTTACAACGAGAACACGGGAGGACGGACGTTGAAAAATATCCGGGCAGGTTCAAAAATGGCGGTTGCGGTGATTGACCGTGAGAACCGGGACGGATATCGGTTTATTTGTACACCGGTTATTTATGAAGATGGAGAACCCTATCTGAATGCGCTGGATTTCGCCAGGAATAACGGTATGCAGCAACCGTTATGTGCCGTTGTGCTGCAGATTGATGAGATATACAGCCTGCGTTCGGGGGCAGATGCCGGGAAAAAGCTTCACCCGTAAAGTGACGGAGCCATAACGACATGCGGCCCCGTTACCGGAGCCACATGAGGGATAACATACGTTATCATCTGACATTATTAATGGAGAGTCATACTGGCTCACTGCCGGGAGTCAGTCTTTATCACTATACGGAAATGATAATCATTATCAATTGTTTTTTTATATCTCTGAAACACTCATTCCCCGCAGACGCTTCGCGAACCCATCAGAGAGTGAAACAGGCTGCGCAGTTCCGGTGAGACATTGCCAACATGACTGCGTTTCAGCGGTCTGTTTTTTGGTGCAACGGGCACAGCTTTTTCTGTGTCCCGGGTCAGTACCACGCCGGTCACCCTGATTTGATTGTGAGGAGCCGGCGAGCCTTCATTACGGGCAGCACGAACTTCGCAGGTGACGCGTTGGTTCCGCCTGGATATATAGGAGACCTGGAAAGACGCCCGACGGTCATTGATACCAAAGGCTTCGGAAATTTCTGTGCGGCTGACCCAGTCGTTCTGTTGCAGCGCCCACAGGGCAATCAGAATGTAGAGTGGCTCGTCAGCGTACTGCTGTAACGAAGGAGGAATAACGAACGTTTCATGGTTACTCTGGGCGGTTTTTTTCCTTCTGCGGGCCTGTTCCGGTACGTAATTGTGCGGTGTGTTTTCCATAATGTTTATTCCTGAACAAGTAGAAATAAAACTCACATGCTTTTACTTATAATAATGAGCGATATAAATTCGCCCTTTTATTACGGATGAGAAAAAAATACAAGGGAATGATGATTTGTCATAAGGAATGCCTTTTATAGTTTATTGGGCATCGGTTAATTATTGTAACTGAAAAGTTCCGTAAAAAAAGTAAAATACGGAGTTTTTGATGGGCTTGTTATCACCTTGTTTAGTATTTGTTTATTATTATAAAAATTAAACAATTACATATTTAATATTTAACGTGTAGTTATTTTATTTCATTTTCGTAATCATTTGAACATTGATGCCAGCATGTGTTAAGCATAATTTAACCATTAATTATGTTTATTTGAGAGGAAATACCGATGGCTTTTTCCTGGACAAAAGAGCGGATTAATTACCTGCGGGAGAATGCCGGGAAACTGAATACCCGGGAAATTGCTGACGCTCTGGGTACAAATATTACAGCGGTACGCAACATGGCAGTCAGGATTAAACTGAGTCTTCGGGTACGAGGATACACTGTCGAACAGATGGGAAAGGTTCGCGAGCTGTATGCAACACGGGAAGATATTTCCATACGGGAAATCAGCAGACTGACGGGACTGGCACACGGTGTCGTCAGTTACATTCTGTATGCCTCTGACCGGAAAACCCGGTCGCAATACCACCGGGTGAGATTCATTGAGTTTGAAACGGATAAGGGTGTGAGGCTCTTCGTTCAGGCTGACCTGGTGGATGCTCGCCGTACCCGGACAGAGAAACTGACCGGAGGGCAGGGGCTTCATGATATCTGGCTTCTGGACGGTACGCATTATAAGGGGAAAAACGTTTCATTCGCTGAGCGGATAATGTCCTGGGACGCCAGACGTTACAGGGCATGACAGTATAGCAAATATGCGTACCAGTGACCTGTGATTAACGTGAACCTGCGGCGAAGAATGGTTGTCTTCTCCCCGCCGGGAGTATCAGTGCAACAGGGCGTTATCAGGCAGTCTGAATAAATCAACATCCTGATTTAACTGTTCAGTCAGTTGCTGAAGGGTGCTCACCAGAGAGGTGGACTGTTCTGCCATCTGATGATTCTGCTGGGTTATCCGGTCGACTTCATTCACGGCCATACGAGCCTGCTGGATACCCCTGTTCTGTTCTTCAGAACTGATGGCAATTTCACCGATAACGCGTGAGACGTTACTGATGGAGTCATTCATTGCGCTCATTGATGCTTCAGCATTTTCCGCCAGAGTCACCCCTTCCTGTATCAGGGGGGTGGCAGAGGTAATGAGCGCGGCGATATCTTTTGCGGACTCCGCACAGCGCTGGGCCAGGTTCCTGACTTCGCTGGCCACCACGGCAAATCCACGTCCCTGCTCTCCGGCCCGGGCGGCTTCCACCGAAGCGTTAAGCGCGAGGATGTTGGTCTGGAACGCGATGGAATTAATGATGGCGGTGATATCATTAATTTTAACGGAAGCGGCCTCCGTCTCTGCCATAGTGTTTTTCACCCGGGCGACCATTTTACAGGGATCCTGTGCAGATGCAGAGGCTTCGCGGGCCATTTCGCTGGCGATCACGGCATTGTCGGCGTTGAGTCCCACGGTGGCACTGAGCAGCTCCATGCTTGCGGCGGTTTCCACTACGGCAGCGGCACCCTGTTCGGTACGGGCGACAAGCGCGCCGTTTTCATCAGAGAGCGTACGCATCTGGCTGTGCAGGCCACTGGTGCATGAGCGGATGGAGCTGATAATTTCCGCATTGTTTTTCTGCAGGGTGGACACCAGGGGATAAAGCTGACCGACGCAGTTATTGCCGAACAGGGTGATACGGTTATTCAGATTACCGTCAGCCATGGACAACAGGTGTCATTTCAACTCGGCCAGCGGTACCATCAGACAGTGGACAAGATAAATATTTGTCAGGAACAACACGACCGGGGAAAGGGCGATAATGATGGCTGCGGTAATATGGCGCCATCCGGTCACGCCTTCAGCGGTGAAGAGCATCAGGCTGTCAGCGATGACCAGCAGCAACATGATAACCATGATGTTCATTATGGTGACGCGGATCGGAAATTTTTTAAAGCGCCCATGAGGTGTCTCCTCTGAAAATATAAGACGACAGAAAGTCGCATCGGATTATAATGCTTCTGTAAAATATGAAATTATTTTAATTAATCCTGAAAATGATTTTTTTGTTATTTGTTCTTTTTAAATGGTCGTCAGAAATTAAGTTTTTGTCCTGACAAAAACTGACGGCATAAAAAGGTTTTCTTTCGTCGGCGGCGCAGCACAGTGACTGCGACAGACGAAGAAATAAGCGTCATGTTCATGGCGTATCCGTTTATTTCACGGTGGCTCTTTTTACTGCCCGTGATGGCGGGTGACACATAACACACTGGTAACTGTGTGCGGGCTCTCCTGAAAGAGTTATAAACTTCCCGCCACATTTAGAGCAGGGGGTATAATCCAGCATCCCCGAATCAACAAACCGCCTCAGTATCCACGCCCGGGTGAGGGACAGTGTCTCTGAGTTACCGGCATATCTTAAATATGCACGATAAGCCCGGATAAGTATTTTGA
>NZ_NAEW01000027.1 GCF_002075345.1 Citrobacter braakii | reverse complement strand
TGCAGGATTTTAATTTCCATAACTGTCTCAAAAGTGACCATAAGCTCTCCCGAATCAGGAGAGCAGATTAACCCCTGGATCTGATTTCAGGCGTCGGATATGGATCACTTTCGCACCGTTAGTGACACTGCTCAGCCAGGCGCGCTGATTCAGCTTCCTCGTGACGGCGGCGCTCCGCTGCGATAGCAGCGTTCTTTTCCTGCTCAGCTTTTTCCGCAGCGGCTTTTGCTTCACGCTCTGCTTTCTGCTGGGCTTCAATTTTTTCGCGCTCTGCGCGTTCAGTTGCAGCTCTGGCTTCAGATTCACGGCGTGCAGCAGCATCAATTTCAGCCTGTGCCTTTTCCTCTGCATCACGCTTAGCTTGTTCAGCGGCTTCACGGCGGATATTCTCTTCACGCTCAAGGCGTGCTTTTTCTTCTGCCTCTTTGCGCAGGCGATCAAGCTCAGCGGCTTCATGTTCGCGCTTTTGCGCTATTACCAGCGACGCTTCCAGTTGCTGAATAGTTGAATCTTTAGCCACTCCCGCCTCTGCTGCGCGTTCCTGCCAGCTGTCATCCAGTACCACGGATTTAGCTTCCAGAATGCGCGCCTGAATATCAGCAGAAGGCAGGTAGTTACCGGCGGTGTCGATCACGTCAGCCAGCGCACGCAAATACACAAGGCGCTGCTGCAGTGCTTCGGTGCGCGCCTTTTCAGCATCTTCCCACTCGGTAAGGGGGCGGCGTACTTCATCGCGCAGCTGATCGCATTCGGTGACGAAGCGGCGCAATTCAGCTTCAACCACTTTCGGCTGCTCCTTGAGGCGCTTCAGGTAATCCCTGCCAGGTTTCTCTACAGCAGTTTTGCTGCGTGATACCTGTGCGGCCAGCGATGCAATGCGAGCCCGTCCCTTTGCAGTGCTCAGGTCAGGAACTTCGTTTACTCCGGCGCGGATCTTTTCCAGGAAGGAATCAAGCCCATTCTCAACGTAAATTGCCGGCGCCATGTCTGGCGCGATTTCGATAATTGCTAAATCAGTCACTTATTCACCCCCATACCCATTTCCGTTTTTGCTGCCAGTTTGCTGACGAATGCCCAGCTGATTGCTTCCGGCAGCGTGCGAAACTTCCAGCTCATCAGCCCGCAAGCTGTAACGCAGTACCAACCATTGATGACTTTCCACTGCATATGAACCTCTCTATTACCATTTTGGTAATACCTGAAGATGCAGGAAAGCCACGAAGTGGTGGTTTCTGCCTGAGCGATGCGCTCATGTATTACCTTTTGGGTAATAATCAGATCAAAAAGTGATTGTGTCAATAGGTATGACGAGAAAAAATTACCATTTTGGTAATTGTGTGAGGCGAGAGCTTACCGCCATCGGGCAGGTAAAGCGTCAGAATGGCGGGGGATTACTTTCTTTTGTTCTGCTCAAACACGAAGTTGATGAATGAGGTGATCTTGTTTTTCTCTTCCTGTGGCAGAGCTGCATACAACCGGTGGTCGTAGTCGATAACACCAGGGGCGCCTACGGGAATAATCATCTCGTATGCTTCATGCCCGAACGCGCGCGCCAGGGAGGAAAGAACGCCGATAGTTGTGCTGACTTCCGCTTTCATAATCCGGTTAACTGTGGCCGGGCCAATACCAGCTGCAACAGCAACTTTCTTTTCGGATGTCATTTCCGTGTTCTTTCTCATCCAGGAATTGAGCGTGGCTGCGGCCTGCTTCTCTACAGTCCATTCGCCATCGTCAGTGGCAGGAATAAAGATATCAGCCTGTACTGCGTCCAGTTCGTGATCGACATCAAGCCAGAACTTTTCTTTGCGCGCTGCTTCTTCAATGATGCGTGCGGCATTCGGTCCGATGTTTTTGATACCAGTACACCACCGGTTGACCAGGTTCTGCGAACGCTTCACCCTCTCTGCAAAGCGCAACTGGGTGTCATCGAAATCACGGCGGATGATTTCGTTAAGGTTTTTGCGTCTTATGTCATAAATACTTTTCATAGCTATTGTATTTGTCCATTTAATGTTACCTAACTGACTAAATTTAAATGAATATTACCATAAAGGTAAAGTTACCATAACGGTAATAATCATTGATTTTTTCACCAGAAAGGTAATAATTCAGATATGAATAGACAGGCTGAGATAAGCAAAATATGAGTGACGAAAAAAAATTTGATTTCAAAAAGCACTGGCTGGGGCTGTCTCCTGATGAGCGTGAAGCATTTGCAGATGAAGCCGGAACCACCAGTCATTACATCCAGACTCACCTGACCGGGCGCCGCAAGATGCCTGGTAAGCGACTGATGGACGGACTGTTTAAAGCATGTCGTTCCCGCGAATGGACAAAGTCAAAAACTGAATTAGTGCTCTTCTTCTACGACCGATAATCCCTCTGAACCCATCAATGCCGTCATTACCTGGCGGCTCCTTCCTGCATAAAACACCTTTCTGGTAATAAAAAACCATATACGGTTGATCTTTTTTCTCCTTAGTGCAAAATTACCAAAGATAAATAACAAAGAGGTAATCCGATGAAGCGAATCACCCAGCGTGAGGCTCTCGATTTGGGCCTTACTCGCTTCTACACCGGGAAGCAATGTATCCACGGTCATGATAGCGAGCGCTAC
This sequence comes from Citrobacter braakii, assembly GCF_002075345.1. Classification (GTDB taxonomy): domain Bacteria; phylum Pseudomonadota; class Gammaproteobacteria; order Enterobacterales; family Enterobacteriaceae; genus Citrobacter; species Citrobacter braakii. The sequence continues at coordinate 31,247 of NZ_NAEW01000027.1, read as the reverse complement.
ACCCTGAGCGGGGAGTGTGTGCGGTGCAATAACGAGCGGGCACGCCGACAGGCAAAGCTTCGTTCCGAAAAAATGAAGGCAGCCAGAATGGCAAGAGAGGCAGCATGATCCCAGCAGCCTACTACAACGAAATAGACCAATTTGCAGCTCAATGGCTGCGTAACCTTATCGCCGGCGGTCATATCGCACCAGGCGAAGTTGACGAACGGAGTATTGAAGATGTCACACCTGACGACCTCAGAGGTTTTACCCAATGCCACTTTTTCGCCGGAATTGGCGTCTGGTCCCATTCCCTCCGCCTCGCCGGATGGCCTGACGATAAACCAGTGTGGACAGGCTCCTGCCCGTGCCAGCCTTTCAGCGCGGCAGGCAAAGGCGATGGATTTGCTGACGAGCGGCACCTATGGCCCCATTTCTTCCACCTCATCAGCGAGCGCAGACCTCAGCATGTCTTTGGCGAACAGGTTGCAAGCGGTAACGCAAACACATGGTTCGACCTTGTACAAGCTGACCTGGAAGGAATGGGATACGCCTTCGGGCTTGTGCCGTTTGCGGCAGCGGGCATCGGTGCGCCGCACATCAGAGAGCGGGCCTACTGGGTGGCCAACGCCAACAGCGTCATCAGTGACCGGCGCGGGAACGTCCGGGCGCCAGGGCGGGATGAATATTCAAACGGCGGCGATGATGTCCGGCTGGCCGACGCCAACCACGATCGACAACAACCAGGTTGCAGGACAGGCAGCCGCCGCGAATGCGCCAAACAGGGGAACAACATTGGGCGGGGCGGCCAGAATGGCGGGCTGGGTAACTCCAACGTCCCGCGACTGGAAGGACTCAGCGGGAATGACAGCGCAGCGGGATGGGAAAGAACGACTGGACCAGTTGCCGCGCCAGGTGTTCATGACGGGTTGGCCAACTCCTCAAGTGAGCAATATCACCAATGCAACGACAGTCCAAATGAGCGGGGATGGTCGAGAAACTCCGAACAAAATCGGCTGGGCGGCGAGCTTATGCGGCCCCTTGAGGTTAACGGTTTTTGGCGTGATGCAGACTGGCTCTTATGTCGAGATGGCAAATGGCGTCCAGTTGAACCCGGCACATTCCCGTTGGTTGATGGGGCTTCCGCACGCCTGGGACGAGTCGAGCCCTGGGTGGCAAGAGTGGCAAGCAGCAACCGCGTCGGCCGACTCAAAGGCTACGGTAACGCCATAAACGCACAGGCTGCGGCTGAATTCATTCGCGCTTATATGGGGGTTACTCATGGCCGGTGACTGGATCAAGATGCGTGCAGATTTGCACACACATCCGAAAGTTGTCCGCATGGCGTCCGCATTGAAAGCGGACAGATTACGGATAGTTGGCGGACTACATTCCGCATGGTGTCTTTTCGATGTCCACTCTGTTGACGGCTTTCTTGACGGATACAGTGCGGAGACTCTCGACGACCTGATCGGCTTCCCTGGATTTTCACGGGCAATGATGGCCGTAGGATGGCTCGAAGAAAATGGAGAAAGCCTAGTAATGCCGCGCTTTGAAGCCCATAACGGACAGTCTGCAAAGCGTCGTGCGCAGGACGCAGACAGGAAGAGAAATGTCCGCAAAACGTCCGCTTCAGATGCGGACAAAAAGCGGACCAGAGAAGAGAAGAGAAGAGAAGATATTAAACCCCATATAAACCCCACTCATAACGCGCGCGAAGAAAAATCTGTGGATAACTTTCCTGGAGAACAGTTCGCCATGTTTGATGGGTGGAATCCAGATCCAGACTTTGTAGAAAAATCGAAGGAATGGGGTACTCCTGTTGAAAGGGGGGTGAGAGAAACTGAACTTACATCGTTTATCGACTTCTGGGTTTGCGAAGACGACAAGCTAAACCAGTTTCAGTGGCAGCAGAAGTTGGCAAGACACATATGTAACATCAGGAAGTAAAACGATTTATGTAGCGCAGCAGCGCATTTTTTTACATCTAATTAATTACCAAAAAGGTAATAAAATATGCGCATAGCTATTGAAATTAACTCGTTTGTGGTTTTAAATTACCTGAGAGGTAAATCATGAAAAGGCAGTTGCAGGCACTCGGAAGGCTCAAGACGGGCCAGATGAATAAAACCGAATCGGCTTACTGCAAGCACCTTGAGTTACTCAAGCATGCAGGGGAAATAGCCTGGTATCGGTTCGAAGGTATCAAGCTTCGCCTGGCTGATAACACGTTCTACACGCCTGACTTCGCAGTGATGCTCACCACCGGTGAGATGGAACTGCACGAAGTGAAGGGTTTCTGGACTGACGACGCCAGGGTGAAAACCAAAGTCGCAGCAGACCAATACCCGTTTCGCATCATCGGGGTAACGGTTAAGCCGAAGAAAGCTGGTGGAGGGTGGAGCGTCGAAGAGTTCTAAATCGACGATCCTTTTAGTTATCAAACTAATCAATAACTTATACGGGTAAGCGAGGGTAATAATGGGAAGCAATATCATTGAGTTGGCGAAGTTAGGACATGAGCGCGCTGCTGAATTGAAAGCATCATGCGGTGCTGTCGACGTGCGCAGCCTGGCGCAACTGATTAGCGATCTGGCTACACAGCTTGAAGTGCAGTTTGTTCGCTCAACCAATCAGGCAGTACAGCTCGCTAACGCCGAGAGCAAGTGCAGGGAGCTGGCGGCGGAGAGTGTAACCGTGAAAGAGTGCGCATCAGATGTTATGAGGCACGTATATCGTAGTAAGACCTATCTTGACAGCAGTCGCGTTGTGGATGCCATTCAAGGTCTTCAATGCGCCATTGAGCGCAAAGCTGGAAAAGCCCCAGCCACCGACGCTTTCCTGGCTGAAGTGCGGGCCAGTGCGGTAGATGAGGCTTGCCTGAAAATCAGCAGCGCCATCGTTAATTGCTATCAGGACGAACAAATTGGGCTTGATGCAGCAGCAACTATCTGCGGTGACTTCGCCGCCCAGCTTCGCAAAGGATCCGCGCTATGAGCAAACCAACCGATGAAGAAATCATCCAGGTGCTTCGTGACCATGGCAATTGCATGACCTATGTGGTCACTCACTGGTTACGCGATAACTACAAGGGAACAAAGACAGCGTATGTGCTGCGCCGCCTGAAAAAGCTTGAGGCTCTCGGTGCAGTGAAGCGAGTGAAAAGCAGTTATGCGGTTCAAATCTGCTGGGAGGCAGCCCAATGACGGCACTCGACAAACAGGCGCTGCGCCAATTAGCAACTGATGCGCATGAGCTTGGCATCATCAAACGTTACACGAAAGGCATCGAGGCCAATAAGAGATTCGCTGCCATCGTCACTCCTTTGACAGTTCTGGCGCTGCTGGATGAGCTGGAAGCCGCAGAGAAGCGCATAGCAGAACTGGAGGCGCGGACGGTTGCAGTAAAGCAATTCGATGACTTCCAGATTGTCCACTATGGCGGTTCTGAGGATTACGCGAAAGGTTATATCGACTGCCAGAACAACTACAACAAAGCGCTTACCGCCGCTGGCATTGGCGTGAAGGGGGAGTGAGATGGAAAACGTTAACTTTGTAGTGCAGCTACTGAAGAGTGACGAATGCGTAACGCTCATGGCCCACGCAGAAGTCAGTAAGGCTGAGCTTATCGACGAAGCCATTCGCCAGGGTGAGATTGAAGAAGATGAGCGAGAATGCTTCGATAAGGCCGAGTTTTGCGCCAACAAGTGGATGAAGGCAGTTCCGCGCGCTGGCTACTCAACCTACTACTACGAATCGCGTGAAGGTGTTCGCGGAGCATTCAAAGCAACCTGTCTACAGTATCTCTGGTGAGGACTAACCCATGACAACTAACCACCCGGCGCACGGTCATGTATCACTCGATCGCCTGCGCCAGATAAGCGAAATACTCAGCAAAGCATCAGCACAAAGCGACGACGGTAATCTCGGCTACGCAATGGCTGATGCTGTGAAGGTGATTGATTGGGCTATTGCTGCGTTTGGCGCAGAGCCTGTGGCGTGCCTTAAATGTAATGATACTGGAATGACGGATAGTGGCGGAGTTCAGCCATGGGGAGAACCAATACTCATTGATTGCGATTGCCTCACCGGCATGCTTCAGGCTGGCAACTCTTCGGTAACGCCGGATTGTTGGATTCAGGTAAGCGAGAGGATGCCTGAAGACGCTCAGTGGTGCGCAGTAAATACTGAGTACGGATATTACGTGCAGTGCTGGTCTGAGTGTCAGGGATGGCTTGGCGATGAAATTAGTCTGCCAAGTTGCGATGTAACACACTGGATTCCGCTGCCAGCATCACCGCAGCAGGAGGTGAAGTCGGCGCTTGAGCATGGGATGCAGCGTTACGCTGGTGCTATGCAAAAACTGTCAGAAGGGGATAAGTGATGGGAAAGTTAACCTTCGTTATTGATTTTGAAGACGGTAAAGAGCCTCCTGTGCATGCTCATATGGAGGCGTTCGGTGGCAAGGTTGTTGCAGTGGCCTTCCGTGATGCACTAAGCGAACAGGAAGAACGCGAGCAGGTGGTGAGCAACCATGAGCCGCTAAACACTATCCGTTGCTTTATCTGTAACGGTCGCCACCCAATAGGGGTTGCTTGCCCGTTTAATACGATTACTTCGGCGGTAAGCAATGGCTAAATCCGCAGCAGAACGCAAAGCCGCGCAGCGTGCCCGCCAGGCTGAATCTGGTAACCGCAAGCTGGAATTGCAACTCGACGAGCAGGAACTGGAGATGCTGGCGAGAAACTGCGCCGCCCGTCGCTCTGGTCGGGCGCCGTATGACATGAACGAGTACATCGCGTTGCTTATCCGCCAGGATGATGCCCGCGTTCGTGGTCGCATCAAGTCAATCAGTGCTAACCGCTGTGGTAAGTGCGGCGATGCGCTGCCGGTTAAGTCGTGTCCGTGCGATGGTGATTCGGCATGTTGGGTGACGCGTGGCTGGCATGAGACCAAATTATAAGTGTGACATGTCACGATAGCGACAATAAATTGCAACGGCCGCCGACTATGGCGGCTTTGTTTTGCGTGTTACTATTACCAAAACGGTAATTATTACTTCGGTGGTAACAATGCCCGCAGAACCAAAAGCACCAAAACGCAAATCAACGCAGTATAAGCCACTTACAGCGATGCAGGAGGCTTACGCGCAGGAATATACAAAATGCCCTGAGAATCAGACTCAGGCAGCGATTAACGCAGGATTTTCGCCAAACACGGCAGCGGTCAAGGCCAGTGTCATGATGCGTGATGAGCGCATCCAGAAACGGATCGCCGAACTTATGGAAGAGCGCAACAAGCGCCTGCGAGTCAGTGCTGATTATGTGCTACTCCGTCTGGTGGAAATTGACCAGATGGATGTGATCGACATCCTGAACGACGATATGAGCATCAAGCCGGTTTCGGAATGGCCTAAGGTCTGGCGGCAGTACCTGACAGGTTTCGAACTGGCCGACATGTTCGAAGGCCGTGGAGACGAGAAAGAGCTGGTTGGCATCCTGAAAAAAATCAAATGGCCTGACAAGGTGAAGAACTTGGAGCTGATTGGTAAACACGTGGACGTTAACGCGTTCAAAGAGCGCCTTGAGGTATCCGGCACTGTCACGATTGCCGACCGCATGGCGAAAGCCCGCCGTCGCGTGAAAGAGCAGGCTGGTGGTGAAGAATGAAAAATAAACCGGAAGCTTCATATGAAGAGCAGTTGATAGAAGACATTGCTGGTTTTACCCATGATCCACTTAGTTATGCCAGATATTCATTTCCATGGGGTGAGCAGGGAACTGAACTTGAGCACGCTGTTGGTCCGCGAACATGGCAAGCGGAAACCTTCGCGGAGATAAGAGACCATCTCCAAAATCCTGCTACTAGGTATGAGCCTTGTCTGATAGCTCGTGCGTCAGGTCATGGTATTGGGAAGGCATTGAGGCCTGATGATGTTGTCCCTACGCCATTAGGGATGCGATGCGTTTCTGATATAAGGCCTGGCGATCTCCTTTTCGGTGAGAATGGGAATGCCGTTCAGGTACTTGGCACCCGGAACTATGATATGTGCCCATTTTATCGAGTGATATTCTCTGATGGAACAGCAGTAGAAGTGTCATCTGGCCATCTCTGGAAAGTACGGGGAAGAAACTCCAGAAGAACTGGATCGGAGCATTGGGAGGTTCTTGAGACTATCGACATCCTTGAGCGCGGAGTTAAGCGCAGCAATGGGGCAGCAATGGCACGGCAGTGGGAGATTCCTGCATCCCCTCGTGTTATTTACCCATCAATGGCGCTTCCTGTTGACCCTTATACCTATGGGGTATGGCTTGGCGATGGTGATAAGGCCAGCGGTAGAATTACAAATATTGATCCTGAGGTATGGGATAACATCGCCTACCCAACACGAGTAAATGGGACAACCAGATCCGCCATCGGGCTCAAGGTGGATTTGATTAATGCCGGGCTGTTTGGCTGTACCACATATAATGCCAGCGTCGATCGCCGCTACATTGAATCTGAACAGCGGTTGAATATTCTTCAGGGTTTGCTAGACACGGATGGTTGGGTTGAAAAGTCGTGCGGCGGCGCTGCATTTGCTTCTGCATCAAGGCAACTCACCCGAGACGTGATCGAAATAGCACGATCACTTGGTCTGCGTGCAAGGAACGAAAAGTTTAAACCGAATAAGTGTGCTGGCAGTTGGTCTACTCATATCACCTGGGACGGTGAAACACGGTTATTCAGAATCAACAGAAAGCAGCAGCAGTTAGTGGCCGCAGAGAAACGGTACACCACAAAGTGGATTGAGAGTATTGAACCTGCCGCTGAAGGGCCGGGTGTTTGTTTTGAAGTTGATGGTGGTCTTTTCCTGGCCCGTGATTATATCGTCACGCATAATAGTGCCTTCATCTCGATGCTGATTAACTGGGGCATGTCGACCTGTGAAGACTGCAAGGTAGTGGTGACCGCCAACACCGACAACCAGTTACGCACCAAAACATGGCCGGAAATCATCAAATGGTCCAACCTGGCTATCACCAAAGAATGGTTTACCTGCACCGCCACGGCGATGTACAGCAACGATCCCGGTCACGACAAACGCTGGCGCGCTGACGCAATCCCATGGTCTGAGCACAACACCGAGGCGTTCGCCGGGCTGCACAACGAGCGTAAGCGCATCATCGTGGTATTCGACGAAGCGTCCAACATTGCCGATCTGGTGTGGGAGGTTGCCGAGGGTGCGCTTACGGACGAAGACACCGAAATTATATGGGTAGCGTTCGGGAACCCGACGCGTAACACCGGGCGTTTCCGTGAATGCTTCCGAAAATACAAGCACCGCTGGAAGTGCGCGCAGATAGACAGCCGTACTGTCGAAGGAACAAACAAGCAGCAGTTGCAGAAATGGGTGGACGACTACGGCGAGGATAGCGACTTTGTGAAGGTCCGTGTGCGCGGGATCTTCCCTGATGCGTCTGAAAACCAGTTTATTCCATCCGGCCTGACGCAACCAGCTGTTGGCAGGGTTATCACTCCGGCACAGGTCCAGCACGCTGCTGTAGTTCTTGGCGTCGACCCGTCTCACCAGGGTAAAGACCCCGCAGTTATCTACCTGAGGCAGGGGCTGCACTGCAAAAAACTCGGGGAGTGGCAGCGTACCACTGACGATGTGCTGTTTGCGAAAGTGATTGCCGACTTCGAGGATCAGTACCAGGCTGACGCTGTGTTTATCGATTACGGCTATGGCACAGGTCTTAAATCTGTTGGCGATAACTGGGGGCGCAACTGGACGCTGATAATGTTCGGCAGCGGTACGGCAGATCCCGAGATGGGCAACAAACGCGGCGAGATGTATAAATCCGCCCGTGACGCGCTGAAGCTTGGTGCGCAACTGGATAGCCAGGAACTTGCCGACGAACTGAGCGCACCTGAATACAAAGTCAGGCTGAAGGACAGCAGGAAGATTTTACAGGACAAGGACGAGGTGAAAGAATTGCTTGGCCGGTCACCGAACAATGCCGACGCCTATGTGCTGACTTATGCCGCTCCTGTTACCAAAAAACAGTTCAACTATGGGCAGCAGCAAAGCCAGCAGGGTAAGGCTCTCACAGAGTACGATCCCTATGCATGAAAAAGCCCGCGAATCGGCGGGCTAGTTGTGACATGTCACGGCTTTAGTCCTGTAAATATTCTTCGGTGCTCACAGCCAGCCGGCCTTCTAACAGTTCAGCGTGAGTGCTATCAATGATAACCGAATGATGCGGGTGAACATTTTGAGCCAGCCATTTAATTACTGGTCTTGTCACTTCTTCGAATGAGTCAGCTAAGGCTTTGTTTGTGTCTGTGATATTGCAATCACCAAGATTAATGGCATCAAATCCAGCGTTGATGGCTTCCGCAATATTGGTGGCATTGGTTTTATCGAATTGCCCATTCTGAATAAGCGCCGCATGCAGACATTGTAACTTCATGTTGTATAAGTGTTCTCGCATGTAATCATCATCACTTTTTTCTTTAGCGTAAACAGCGCGAGAAATATCAAATACATTACCTTTTTCCATTTCCGTCCGCTGGGCTGCAATCCAGTCATGACTTGTTACGCTAGTCCCATGGTCTTCACTAAGCGGTAACCCGGCCAGTCGTTCACCAGGAATTACCTCGTAATGCATTTCGTTACCGGCAAAAACACCATAAAAAATAGAGTCATCAGCTTGAACGATGCGGGAATATTTTAAAGGCCATTCATTTAGATATTTAGCCAACATATCAACTGTTTTCATAATCTCACCTTAAAAAAATGCCCACCGAAGTGGGCGAACTGGAAGCAAGGGCGCCCTCCATGGCTTTACGGGTTTACAGCGCAACGTCATCGCAATGGCGTTCTGGTGTAAAAGTGACGGTGGTCAGCATCAAGGGAAACTGCCACCGCCAATAGCTACACAGCATCGTTCTTATGGGCACTTCATCACGGTCCTAAGGCGTGATTGGGTTGTGGTACGCAGTCTATTCGGCATAGCAACTCTGCGCAGATGCTTCTAACAATTACCGGTGGTAACCGGTTTAATGCCTTATTCACCACAACGGAAAGAGCACTGACTTCGAGCAGACCTTGGGCCCAGGAACGACGATAATCTCAATGCTCTTACCTGTTGCATCCTCGTCTCTTACGAGGTGTCACACCGTATCGCCACGATGGTGATTCGGCATGTCCGTGCTTACCTGACACTGGCTTGCACATTCCGGCTACCCGGCTGGGGAAGTAGCATCAAGGGAACCCATCCGGACCGCTGCGGCACATGTGCCATATGCCGTACACCCACTGCGTTACATCAACATCAATTACCTAAAAGGTAATATCTGATGTTATAAGTGTCAATAGCCTACGCTAAATAAATCATATGTGGTTAAATTGGTAATAATTTAATTGCGTACGGAGCTATTGCTATGTGTATCGGCAGCAAGCCATCAGTGCCAGCAGCACCAGAAGTACAGGCCGCGCCACAGGAGCAGGATGCAGCAGTTGTAAGTTCTCGTGATGACGAAGAGCGCCGCCGCCGTGCAGCTGCTGGTCGCAGTTCTACTCTGCTGACTGGTGCGCAGGGCGACACCTCAACCGCAAACACCAGCGGTAAAACGCTGCTCGGTCAGTAACGGAGTAGGCAGAGATGGCGGAAACCGAAAAAGAGCGTCTGCTGAAGCAGCTCGCACAGCTGAAGAATGAGCGTACATCGTTCGAGTCGCACTGGCGTGACCTGAGCGACTTCATCAATCCGCGCGGTTCCCGCTTTCTGACGTCTGATGTAAACCGTGATGATCGTCGTAACACCAAGATTATTGATCCTACCGGTTCAATGGCTCAGCGCATTCTGTCCAGCGGCATGATGTCCGGCATCACCAGTCCGGCCCGTCCATGGTTCAAACTGGCAACGCCAGACCCTGACATGATGGATTACGGACCGGTTAAGGTGTGGCTTGAAGTCGTGCAGCGCCGCATGAACGAAGTGTTCAACAAGTCGAACCTGTATCAGTCACTGCCTGTCATGTACGCCAGCCTTGGTACTTTCGGTACCGCAGCAATGGCTGTGCTCGAAGATGACCAGGACGTGATCCGCACAATGCCTTTTCCTATTGGCTGCTACTACCTGGCTAACAGCCCGCGCGGCAGCGTCGATACATCCTTCCGCCAGTTCTCCATGACCGTGCGCCAGCTTGTGCAGGAATTCGGTCTGGATAACGTCAGCTCATCGGTACAGGGGATGTGGCAAAACGGCACATATGAAACGTGGATCGAGGTTAACCACTGCATCACGCCAAACATCAACCGTGACACCGGGAAGATGGACAGCAAGAACAAGCCGTTCCGCTCCGTGTACTTTGAGACTGGCGGCGACTCCGACAAGCTGCTGCGTGAGTCCGGCTTCGATGAATTCCCGATCCTGGCTCCACGCTGGGAAGTTAACGGCGAGGACGTTTACGCCTCATCCTGCCCTGGCATGCTGGCACTCGGTCAGGTCAAAGCGCTTCAGGTTGAGCAGAAGCGTAAAGCTCAGCTCATCGATAAAGCTACTAACCCGCCTATGGTTGCACCTGCCTCGCTAAAAACACAGCGTGTTTCCCTGCTTCCTGGTGATGTGACGTACCTCGACGTGTTGAGCGGTCAGGACGGTTTCAAACCTGCATACCTGGTAAACCCGAATACTGCAGATCTGCTCGCTGACATTCAGGATACCCGACAGACCATCAACAGCGCCTACTTTGTCGACCTCTTCATGATGCTGCAAAACATCAACACCCGCTCCATGCCTGTGGAAGCGGTGATCGAGATGAAGGAAGAGAAACTGCTGATGCTTGGCCCGGTGCTGGAGCGCCTGAACGACGAAGCACTTAACCCGCTTATTGACCGCGTGTTCTCCATCATGGCACGCAAAAACATGCTGCCAGAACCGCCTGACGTTATGCAGGGTATGCCGCTGCGCATCGAATACATCTCCGTGATGGCTCAGGCACAGAAATCTATCGGCCTCACCAGTCTGTCGCAGACCGTTGGCTTCATCGGTCAGCTCGCACAGTTCAAACCTGAAGCACTCGACAAGCTCGATGTGGATGAGGCTATCGACGCGTTCTCAGAAATGTCCGGCGTATCGCCAACGGTCATCGTTCCGCAGGAGCAGGTGCAGGGCATTCGAGAAGAGCGCGCCAAACAGGCACAAGCAGCACAGGCAATGGCAATGGGGCAGGCCGCAGCACAGGGAGCCAAGACTCTCAGTGAAACGCAGACCACTGACCCGAGCGCATTGACCGCTATCGCTAATGCAGCAGGAGCGCCGCAGCAATGACTGATATCGACGATGAAGGACGTAAAGCAGAGCTTGACGCCAAGCAGCAGCTTCTGGCGCAGCGCGATATCGACGACATCCAGTTTGTTATGGGCAGCGAGCAGGGCCGACGTGTGATCTGGTCACTGCTTGAGAAAGGTCAGGTGTTCGGAGCTTGCTTCAACGTAGATCCGCACATCACAGCATTCAACGAAGGGCAGCGCAACCTGGCTCTGGTTCTGTTTCAGCGCGTCATGGCGCACTGCCCAGATCAGTATCTGAAGATGGCCGCAGAGGCCAGAGAGGACAATTTATGACACAGGTACAAACCCAGCGCGTCGTGCGCCTCGATGGTTCCAGCCAGTTAGTTGAGGTTCCGGATTCTGCTCCGGCAGTAATTGGCGCTCCAACCACGACTGATTACGGCGGTGTAAAACTGGGCGCGACAATCGCGGCGCCAGCAGCCATGACTGCAACAGCGGACACAGCCTCTTCGGCGTCTGATGTTGCTGGTCTGCTCGTCGACCATAACGACCTGGTTACGAAATATAACGCGCTGCTGAATGACACCACGGCACTGCGCACCACTCTTGCCGCTGTTCTGGCGCAACTGAAAGCCAAAACGATCCCGGTTTAAGGAGATAACCAATGAATTTGTTTGAACGTCTTTTGCATCGTCGCCTTTGCAACGAACAACCTGCTGATGGTGGCGCAGCTCCTGCTGCATCTGAACCAGCAGCATCAACTGGTGATAATCCTGCACCCGCTGGCGATCTGGCTAAACCAGAAGGCGATAAGCCACAACCTGGTGCTGAAGGCGACAAGCCTCAGGAAGAAAAACCTTCTGATGGTGATAAGCCAGAAGAGAAAAAGCCTGGCGAAGAAAAAGAGCAGAAGCAGGAAGGTGCGCCGGAGAAATACGATTTCAAACCAGCTGAAGGCCAGGAACTTGATGTTGCTGCCTTGGAACAGTTCGAACCTATCGCCCGTGAACTGAACCTGACCAATGAGCAGGCGCAGAAGATGGTCGATCTGTACGGCACCAAGATCATGCCAATGGTCCAGCAGCAGCAGGCGGAAGCCTGGCAGAAAACCACCGAGCAGTGGGCTGCTGACGTTAAAGCAGACAAGGAGATCGGTGGCGACAAGCTGACCGCAAACCTCAGCGCTGCGCAGCGTGCACTGGAACAATTCGGCGATCCAGAACTGAAAGAATACCTGGATTCAACCGGTCTGGGTAATCACCCGGCGCTTGTTAAAGCGTTTATCAAAGTCGGCAAGGCAATGTCAGAAGACAAGGTTGTCACCGGCGGTCATGAAAGCGGCGGCAGTGACCTTATCTCCGCCTTCTATCCCAAAAAGTGAGGTATGAAAAATGGCTTTAATCGGTCAAACTCTGCCATCGTTGCTTGACATCTACAATCGTACTGACAAGAACGGGCGAATCGCGCGCATCGTGGAGCAGTTGGCGAAAACCAACGACATCCTGACCGATGCGATCTATGTGCCGTGTAACGACGGCTCTAAGCACAAAACCACCATCCGCGCAGGTATTCCTGAGCCGGTATGGCGCCGCTATAACCAGGGCGTTCAGCCAACCAAAACCCAGACCGTACCAGTGACCGATACCACCGGTATGTTGTACGACCTGGGCTTCGTTGATAAGGCTCTGGCAGACCGATCCAACAACGCCGCCGCATTCCGTGTTTCCGAAAACATGGGCAAGCTGCAGGGATTCAACAACAAAGTCTCCCGCTACGCTATCTACGGCAACACCGATGCTGAGCCTGAGGCTTTCATGGGCCTGGCGCCGCGCTTCAATACGCTGAGCACCAGCAAAGCTGCAAGCGCAGAAAACGTATTCAGCGCCGGTGGTAGCGGCTCTACCAACACTTCTATCTGGTTTATGTCATGGGGTGAGAACACTGCTCACATGATCTATCCGGAAGGCATGGTAGCTGGCTTCCAGCATGAAGACCTTGGTGACGACCTGGTAAGTGACGGTAATGGCGGCCAGTTCCGTGCGTACCGTGACGAATTCAAGTGGGATCTTGGTCTGAGCGTGCGTGACTGGCGTTCAATTTCCCGCATCTGCAACATCGATGTGACCACGCTGACCAAAGACGCATCAACTGGTGCTGACCTGATCAGCATGATGGTGGATGCATATTATGCCCGCGACGTGGCAATGCTGGGTGATGGCAAAGAGGTTATCTATGCCAACAAAACCATCCACGCATGGCTGCACAAACAGGCTATGAATGCCAAAAACGTAAACCTGACCATCGAAGAGTACGGCGGTAAGAAGATCGTTTCCTTCCTGGGCATTCCTATCCGTCGTGTGGATGCAATCCTCAACACTGAATCTGCCGTAACGGCGTAAGGAGAGAGAATCATGTTGCTTGATCAACAGGCTTTGTTCTCCGCGGCTCAGGCCATTACGGCCACCGCGGCATCAACCAACGTCATTGACACCGGCTCCAGTAAGGATGTCGGTAAAAATGGCGACATCCCGCTGCTGATTCAGGTTGTTGAGGCATTTAACACCCTGACCAGCCTGACTGTAACGGTGCAGACTGATGACAACTCGTCTTTCAGCTCTGCAACAGATGTGATCTCCATGGTCATTCCTCTGGCATCCCTGACCGTTGGTTACAAAACGCCGGTCATCACGCTGCCGATGAAGCTGGAGCGCTACATCCGACTTAACTACACCGTCACCGGTACCGCGCCGACCACTGGCAAAGTAACCGCTGGCATTGTTGGCGGGGTGCAGACCAATGTCTAAATATCGCGTCAAAGAGCGCTCCTTCATTAACGGCAAGCTCTGCGAGCCTGGCGATATTGTGGAGTTTTCCGGGGAGGCTGGCAAAAACCTGATCCCTCATAACGACGGTGATGTCGTGGTGAAGGAAGACGCTCTGCCAACCAATGAAGAGCTTCAGGAACTGGACCAGCTTCGTACCATTTACGAAGAGATGTTCGGCGAAGCTCCGCATAAAAACACCAGCGCAAAAACTCTCAAAGAGAAGATTGACGCCCGGCGTAAAGAACTGGGCGTGTAAGCGCTCAATAAAGTGCTAAAAGCCGGGGCCATTCGGCCCCGCTTTTCTATGCGGAGACCTGAGAATGAAAACTGTAAACATGAAAACAGGCACCGACTCATTCGTTGGTGAAGATGGAAAACCAGAAACCAAAGATCAGTATCCGTGGGGTCTGCGCATCACGCTGGATAACGAATCTCTGCAACGTCTCGGCCTGAATGCAAAATCACTGCCAGCGGTAGGTGATAGCGTTTCAGTTATTGCAATGGCTAACGTATGTTCTGTGTCTACCCGCACCACAGATCACGGTGAAGACAACTATGTTGAGCTGCAGATCACCGATATTGGCCTGGCTCCACAGAAACGTGATGATGCCAAAGAGCTGAAAGATGCTTTCTACCCAGGCGGGGAGGATGATTAATGGCCTCCGTTATCGAGATCTGCAACCGCGCGCTGAGCAATATCGGCAACACCCGCAGCATAAACAGTCTGAATGAAGCCAGTAAAGAAGCCGGGCAGTGCTCATTGCATTTTGATGCGTGTCGCGATGCGGCTCTGTCTGACTTTGACTGGAACTTTGCTACCAAGCGCGTGGCGCTTGCTGATACCAATAATCCGCCTCCGGACTGGCAGTACGCTTACCAGTACCCATCTGATTGCGTCCGTATAACCGAGATCATGCCGACCGGCATACGTAATCCTACCGCTGCGCAGCGCATTGAATATGTTGTCGGTTCCAATGAGGACCTGACAGGTAAGCTAATTTACACTGATCAGCCGAAAGCGTGGTTGAAATATGTAGCGCGGGTTACTGACGTAAATATGTATGACGCCATTTTTATGGAGGCGCTTTCCTGGCGACTGGCTGCTGCCATCAATATGGCGCTGACCGGTAGCGCGGATCTCGGTAACAACGCACTGACGATGTACAACCGTGTGATCCTTAGCGCTGGTTCCCATAGCCAGAACGAATCGCAGGAGCCACAACCACCGGTAGATGAGTTCACAGCAGCGAGGTTGTCATAATGGCTTTTAGCTGGATTCAACCGAGCTTTGCCGGTGGTGAAATTGGTCCGTCACTGTACGGCCGCATTGATATGTCAAAGTATCAGGTGGCGCTTCGCAAGTGCGATAACTTCATTGTCCGTCAGTATGGCGGCGTAGAGAACCGACCCGGTACGCGCTTTGTTGGTCCTGCTAAATATCCTGATCGCAAGTGCCGGTTAATCCCATTTCAGTTCTCGACCGTACAGACCTATGCTCTGGAGTTCGGGCACAACTATATGCGCGTCATTAAAGACGGCGCTTATGTTCTGACGACCAGCAATGTGATTTATGAGCTGGCAATGCCGTATGCTGATACCGACCTTTTCCGCATAAAATTCACGCAGAGTGCTGACGTTCTGACGCTGGTGCATCCTGCATACCCGCCGAAAGAACTGCGCCGTTACGCACACGACAACTGGCAGATCGTCGACGTCACCACCAAAAACGGACCGTTCGAAGATATCAACGTTGACGATACAGTGAAGGTATACGCCAGCGCCAGCACTGGAACCATTACGTTGACGGCAAGTTCTGCCATCTTCGGTGCTGAGCAGGTCGGAAAACTGTTCTATCTCGAGCAGCCTGCTATTGATTCCGTACCAGTATGGGAGACTAGTAAGACCACAGCAATCAACGATGTTCGCCGTGCAGACAGCAACTACTACCGCGCCAATACTGCTGGCAAGACCGGAACACTTCGCCCTTCGCATACAGAGGGAATGTCGTGGGATGGCTGGGGCGGTACTGGTTCAGATGATACCGGGATCCAGTGGGAGTACCTGCACAGCGGTTTCGGCATTGCCAAAATCACAGCAGTGGCTGGCGATGGCCTGACCGCAACTGCCGATGTGGTCTCATTCATTCCGTCTCAGGTAGTAGGCTCTGCTAACGCAAGCTATAAGTGGGCCAAATACGCATGGAACAGCGTTAATGGCTACCCGAGCACTGTTGTTTATTACCAGCAGCGCCTGTACTTTGCCGCGTCTACCGCGTACCCACAAACCATCTGGGCAAGCCGCACCGGCGATTATAAAGATTTCGGTAAGAACAACCCAATTCAGGATGATGATCGTATTATCTACACCTACGCCGGGCGGCAGGTGAATGAGATCCGCCACCTTATTGACGTTGGTAACCTGGTCGCTCTGACATCTGGTGGGGAATATACGATATCCGGGGACCAGAATAAGGTCCTCACGCCGTCGGCGTTCTCTTTCAGCTCTCAGGGGAATAACGGATCCAGTAACGTACCACCTATCGCCGTGGCTAACATTGCGTTGTTCATCCAGGAGAAGGGTAGCGTTGTTCGTGATCTGGCGTATTCGTTTGATGTTGACGGGTACCAGGGTACGGACCTGACTATACTGGCAAACCACCTGTTCCAGAAACACAGCATTGTTGACTGGTCATTCTGCATTGTTCCGTACAGCAGCGCGTTCTGCATTCGTGATGACGGTAAATTGCTGGTGTTGACATATCTGCGCGACCAGCAGGTTTTCGCATGGGCGCCACAATCCAGCGCCGGTAAGTACGAAAGTACCTGCTCTATCAGTGAAGGAAGCGAGGATGCTGTTTACTTCGTGGTTAACCGTACTATCAACGGGCAGACAAAACGTTACATCGAACGCCTGTCCAGTCGCCTGTTCACCAACGATGAAGATGCGTTCTTTGTCGACTGCGGCCTGAGCTACGACGGGCGCAATACATCATCACAAACAATGACCATCAGCGGTGGCACAGGTGACTGGAGCTATCAGGTTGATTATCCGGTTACTGTCAGTGGTGGAGCGTATTTCGTTAATACCGATGTTGGTGCTCAGATTCAGTTCCCATATACCGGCACGGATCCAGACACCAACGAACCGGTGGCTAAAGAGCTGCGCGGCGATATCATCTCGGTAACAAGCAACACTGCGGTGGTCGTGCGCTTCAACCGCAACGTTCCGCCGGTGCTTCGCAATGTGGCCACAACTAACTGGCAAATGGCCCGCCAGACGTTCAGTGGTTTGTCACACCTTGAAGGCCAGACGGTAAACATCCTTTCAGATGCCAGCGTTGAGCCTCAGAAGGTTGTAACTGGTGGATCTGTCACGCTGGAATCACCCGGTGCTGTCGTCCACATAGGCCTGCCTATCACCGCTGAATTTGAAACGCTGGACATCAATATCAACGGGCAGGAAACACTGCTGGATAAAAAGCAGGTCATTCCTACTGTAACGATGGTCGTCAATGCCAGCCGTGGAATATGGGCCACCACTCCGGGCGGAACCTGGTATGAATATCCGCAGCGTGAATTTGAGTTCTACGACGATCCTGTTGATGACGCTACCGGCAAGGTTGAAGTAAAACTCGACAGCAACTGGGATAAAAACGGACGAGTTAAGGTTCGACAACTCGACCCGCTTCCACTTTCTGTTCTTGCCGTATTGCCTCGCCTTACCGTCGGAGGCTTCTGATGATTAAAGCTCAGATCGTACCCGCAACCGCAGAGCATATAGAAGCCATTATTCCGCTTGTTCGCCAGGCTGATATTGATGAATTTCTGGCAACCAATGGATGGAGTCCGCGCCGAGTTCTGGAAACCGGTCTGCGCACGTCAACATTCTGCTGCGCCGGGCTGATAAACGGTGAGGTGGTGACTGTCTTCGGCGTAGCACCAGCATCGATGATCGGCGGCAGCGGCATTCCATGGCTGGTTGGCACTGACGCGCTGGAGAAATACCAGAGAACCTTCCTGAGACGGTGCGGAAAAGTGGTCAATGCAATGCTGACTGTTTACCCGTATCTTGAAAATTATGTTGATACACGTAACCACACCGCACGCATATGGCTTCACTGGTTGGGATTCACCATCGACGAACCTCAGCCATACGGCATTAACAACCTACCGTTTCACCGTTTCCACATGGAGAGAAAATAATGTGCAGCCCGGCTATCGCTCTCGCTGGCGCCAGTGTCGCTTTAAGTGGCGTTTCAGCATACAACCAGTACCAGCAAGGTAAGTATTCATCTGCTGTTGCCGAGCAAAATGCAGAGGTGGCTACGGCACAGGCACAGGATTCTATCAACCGTGGCAATGCTCAGGCTGATGAGGTTCGCCGTCGCAATCGGCAGGCCGCCGGAACACAGGCTGCAACTTTGGGGGCTACAGGTGCAGACCTCTCCACTGGTGTGGCGCTGGATATCTTTGGTGATACAGCTCAGTTTGGCGCGCTTGATGCGCTGACTACGGTTAATAACGCTCAGCGTGAAGCATATGGGTATGAAGTCCAGGCAGCCAACTATAAATCCCAGGCCAGTGCTTCGCGTAAGCAGGGAAATATGGGCGCATTCACTACATTGCTGACAGCACCTCTTCAGGCATATGGCGCGTACCAGATGGGCGGTGGAACGTGGTCACCATTCACCCAAAGTAAAGCGGCTCCGATTAGCGCTGCTATCGGCACACCAACCGGTCGATAAGGAGACATAGAAATGCCAACAGTACCAACAGTCACCGGTCGTCAGGTCGAAAGCAGAGGGTTTCAGTCTCCTGGTTTTCAGGCATTCGATCAGCCAAACATCGGTGACGCACTGACGCAGGTAGGGCCAAAGGCCATGGATGTTTTTGCACAGGCAAGGCAGCGCGCTGATGTTGCTCAGGCTCAGGATGCATCATTGCAACTCAGCCAGATTTCCAGCGATCTGCTGACTAATCCTGATACTGGGCTGCTAAACATGCAGGGTAAGAACGCGATAGGTAAGCGTGATGAGTACACTCAGCAATTCGATGCTCAGGCAGAGCAGATCGCGATGACATTGCCGGAAGGTGCCCGGGCTGGTTTTATGCAGCAGGCACAGCAGCAGCGCATTCAGTTTACCACCCAGGCTGGTCGACATGAGATAAGCCAAATTAATGCCTATGAAGAAGGTCAGTTCCAGGCGACTCTGGCGAATAACGGGAAGCTGGCTGCTGCCGCCTACGGCGACAATGCTAACTATGTTCTCTACAACCAGCAAACTTTCCAGCAGATCGAAGATTATGGTGCCGCGCATGGCTGGAGCACCGAGCAGATTCAGGCCAAAAAGATTGAGTTCAAAGAGAAGGTCGCCGATGCTTCCCTTTCTCAGTGGTCGGCAAATAATTCGATCGAGTTCATCCAGAGTAATGGCGAGTTAAGCGATACGGTTACCGGTTCCCGCCGTGCAGTATCAGAAGGTAGTTCTGGTGATAGCGCCCGTGGCATTCGCAACAATAACCCAGGAAATCTGGAATACAGCAAAACTAATCCGTGGGTAGGCCAGACCGGTGATGATGGTCGATTTGCGAAATTCGAAACGCCAGAGCACGGTATTCGGGCGCTTGGTCGCAACTTGCTGTCATACCAAAGACAGGGTATTGATACTGTCAGCGACATCATTAACCGCTGGGCCCCGCCGTCTGACAATAACGACACTGACGCCTATATTCAGGCGGTATGTGCGCAGCTCGGCGTAACACCTAACCAACCGCTTGACGCATCAAACCCTGATACGCTAAAGGCTTTGTGTGCCTCCATTATCCAACATGAGAACGGCAGCCAGCCGTACAGTGATCAGCAACTTGCTACCGGTGTTAGCGCAGCAATCGGTCTGTCTCAGCTTCCGACCAGCACAAAACGCTATACAGGCAATGCTGCATTCGACGCTGCATCTCCTGAGGCGCAGGCAACCTTCCTTCGTCAAGCCGATCAAATCCGCAAACAGCAGCAGGCGGAATATCGCACTAATATCGACAGTCGTGTGCGTGATGCCAGCGCAGCATACATGCGCGGGGTTGACTTCCCTGATGCTCCTACGCAGAACGACTTCCTAGCCGCCTACGGCGTGCGGGAGGGAAATCTACGCTATACCGAGTTTCGCAACACGCAGATCGCTGGGCAGTACATCGGATCGTTTCGCAACATGCCGACTAGCAGCATCCAGGCAGCAGTAGAAAATCTGAAGCCAGATACTGGTGAAACTGGCGAAGGATATGCGTCACGCGCCGCGCTTTATGACAATGTGGTTACCGCTGCAAATCAGGTAATCAAACAGCGCCAGGCTGACCCGGTGCAGTTCTCACTTGCCGCCGGGCAGACGAAGCCGATCGACATGAATAACCAGGCAAACTTCGGTCAGAGTATCGCGTTGCGAGCTGCACAGGTTAATGATCTGGCTAAATCATACGGTACGCCGCTGACGTTCTTTTCCAAAGAAGAGGCGAATCAGATCGGGGCTTTCTTCCGCGATGCACCAGTTTCTCAGCAGTCTGCATATCTCGACACCATTCGGCAGAGCACTGGGGGCGGTCAGGTATATATGTCAGCGCTTCAGCAGATAAGCACCAATGCGCCATCAGCAGCGGTAGCTGGGATCCTTATGGATAAGCCAGGAGGAGTGGTAGCGGAGAAAAACTGGTTTAACCCTGATGTTTCTGTATCACCAGAAACAGCAGCGCAAACCATCCTGTCCGGTGCCGCGGCGCGTAAAGGAACTGATGATGCTAAGGGCATCCCAATGCCGAAGGATAACGATCTGCGACTAGAGTTCTCTGACATGGTGAAGGATGCGTTTGCCGGTGACGCGCAGGGTGCATCAATGGCATATGAGATAGCAAAGGACTATTACGCTGGGGTGATGGCGAAGAAGGGTGTTGTTTCGGGGGAAATTGACAGTGACACATGGAAGCAGGCTGTTAACGTAGCTACTGGTGGCGTGCACGATTATAACGGCATGGGCAGTGTTCTGTTGCCTTGGGGGATGTCTGCCGAACAATTTGATAAACAAGTTGATCAGGCATGGAAAACTCAGGTGACTGGCGCAGGAATTAAAGCACCGCCAGGCCAGTACGGTCTGCAAAGCTATGGAGATAGCCAGTATCTGGTGAAACTCGGCACTGGGTATTTGCTGAAAGATGATGGAACTCCTGTCGTCATCGACCTTACCCAACAGCGCCAGAGATTCTCAGAGGGGATCCCGCAATGAGTTACTTTGGTCTCAACGCAGTTAACCAGAATCAGCAACTGGATGAAGCGGCATCTAACCCAGCAGGGTTTAATACCGATGTAGGTTTCTTCGATAACTCAGGTACTGCTGCTGTTTCGGGCATGTACTCTGGACTGGTTGCCAAACCAGACCAGCTTCTTTGGGCTGGAATGGATAAGATCGTTTCACCCATCGCTAAGTTTGTTAACGAAAACACTTCCATCAATGATACGTCGGCTGAATACATCGGCGAACAGCGAAAACTAGCAGAGCAGCAAGTTAAGCGCCTGACTCCTGACGCCGCCACAACAGGAACTGCTGGTCAGGTTCTGAATGGTCTGTTCGATATGGGCGGGCAGGCTGTCGTTGGTACGCTGCTGGCCGGTCCCGCTGGTGGTGCTGCTTCCGTCACTGCACTGCAGGGATTCTCTGAGTTTGAGAAATTGACTGCTCAGGGCGTAGATTTCAGGACTGCTCAGGAGGCTGGTCTGGTGCAGGGTGTCACTGCTGGCGCTGGCACATTGATCCCTATGAGCCTGGGTTTACGTGCCGGTGGGGCGCTGGCAGAAAGTGTTGGCGCACAACTGGCGAGGACAGGTGAAAGCGCAGTACGTAATGTTGCAGCTACTGCTGTTCGCGCAGCTCCAGATATCGCATACGCAGCCGGAACTAACATTGCCTTTGGGATGGCCCAGCGCGGGCTGACTGCAAAGACGCTGCGTGATGGTGGTTATAACGAAATGGCGGCTCAGTACGATGTGTTTGATCGCCAGTCTATCGCCATCGATGCGGTTCTTGGTGTGGCATTTGGTGGTGTTGGCCGGTTCCTTAATGCCCGCGGTGAAAGTGCTGCAACTCCAGAGTTTTCCCCGGCGGAGGTGGATGCAGCGCTGGCAGCCAATGCCTCACATCATGCTGAGATTGATGTTGCTCCTGGTGTTCCGGTTAATGTTCTGTCACGTGATGCGCATATACAGGCGCTACAGAAGGCGATGAATGACGTAAGCCAGGGCCGTGCAGTTGATGTGGCCAGCATTGCCGAACCGGCTTCATTCACTGAAATTCCATGGCGCAGAAACCTGATTTCTCAGGCGATCGATGAAACCCTGTATCGCACAGATGAAGGTAGCACTCAGGTTGCAGTTGACACCAGATTGCTTGAGCAGCAGGCAGCACAGGCTTTAGACGTTGAGCAGGTTAATCAGTTACAGACTGATATCGCCGGTATTGAGCGATACATTGAAACACTCAACCAGGAACGCTCCGGAGTCCTGAACGAACAACCTTCAGGCAGCGGACGTGAGTTATCGCGTGCACGCGCAGCGCGTCAGGAAAGGCTGCGTGATATTGACCAGCGTATCAATGACGAGTCGGTCAGACTACAGACGGCAAAGGATAATCTGGCGGCGAATGTTGAGGGTGGGGTTAACTTTGAAGCGCGGGCGGAATTAGCACGGCGTCAGCAGGCAGAAAGCGATCTCAATGCTCAGGCTGTTTCATTCTACAAAACGGCAGAGGTCCGGACTCCTGACGAAGTTGCACCTTTTGAACCTAGTGCCATATTGCGGCAGGCAGAGCAAAGGCCAACAGCGGAGCAGGCCGGAGATATGGATCTGCTTATTGCTGAAGACTCGCTGGTTGAGTCACCTGACATGATGATCACCATTCTCGATGATGACGGAAACCCACAGTCGCGCAGCGCTCGGGAAGTGCTGGACGAAGCGAGCAAAGAGAATGAGCAGGCAATACAGGATTCCAGCCTTTTTGACGTGGCTGTAGCGTGTTTCTTGAGAGGATAATTGAATGAGACAGGAATGTATTCAGGCCGTGCAACAGGCAGCACAGCGCACTCTTACAGCCAGAGAAATACAGAATATCGAAGACCGCATTTACCGCAATATGCGATCTATTGCCCGTGACGATCCGATGTCATGGCGTCAACTTAACGACGCTGAGCGCCTGCGCCGCGCCGGGCAACTGGCCGCTGAAGAGTTGCAGCGAGAGGCAGCACTGAAAAAACGCCGTGTCGCGCTTACCATCGCAGCGCGTCAGCGCCTGGACAAATTCATTAACAGTTATCAGGGTGCTGACGGAAAGCTAGGCGCACTCAACCGCACTATCGCCTTCAGCGCTGACGGGAAATCAAACTTTCTGTCTGTTGAGTCACGCACGAAAGCGACACGTGATTACGCATTAAGCCAGTTACAGGAGGCGTTCGAGGCTGTTGATCCTCGTTTCTTCGGGCTGTTTGAAGATGAGGCTGGTGTTAGAGATCTTGTCTTTGAAATGCGCGGACAGAAAACTGGCAATGCGAAGGCCAGAAAAGGGGCGAAAGCCTGGGGTGAAGTAACAGAACTACTTCGCCGCCGCTTCAATGATGCCGGTGGCGATATCGGATATCTGGAAAACTGGGGCATACCTCAACATCACTCTATGGAAAAGGTTGGGGCGGTATCGAAAGATAAATGGGTCAGTGACGTGATCGGCAAACTTGACAGAAAATATTACACCCGCGCCGACGGTCAGTTGATGAGCGATTCTGAGCTTACTGCCTTTCTTGGCGAAGCATATAACACCATCGCCACTGGTGGTCTGAATAAACTTACTGATACCGGTATGCGTATTTCTGGCGCACGCGGAAACCGTGGCAACGCATCCCGCCAGATACACTTCAAAGACGCTGATTCATACCTTCAGTACCAGCAGATGTACGGCGACAGGTCACTCTGGGAAATCATGGTCGGACATCTGGAAGGGATAAGTAAAGATATTGCGCTGGTGGAGACATACGGTCCAAACCCGGATCACGTGTTCAGATCGCTGCTTGACCAGACGAAGTCTGAGACTGCTACGGCTAACCCGCAGGATACCGGTCGTATAGAGCGCCAGGCAAATAATACCGAGAACCTGTATAACTTCATCTCAGGTAAAACTCAGCCTGTTGCCAACCCGCACATTGCACGCTGGTCGGATAACATCCGCAACTGGATGGTTGCCAGTCGTCTTGGCTCTGCGTTGCTGGCGTCTTTCTCAGATCTTGGCACCATGTACCTGTCGGCGAAGGTTACCAATCTCCCGATGAATCAGCTTTTCCGTAACCAGCTTGAGGCTATGGACCCAACGAACCGTACTGAATTGGCCCGGGCGCGTAGGGCTGGTCTGGCTATGGAATCCCTTCTCGGTAGCGTGAACCGTTGGGCGATGGATAATATGGGGCCGTCTGTCTCCCGATGGGCTGCAACGGCGGTGATGCGCGCCAGTGGATTAACTGCATGGTCCGACGCCCATAAGCGCGCCTATGGCGTGACAATGATGGGTAGTCTTGGTGAGGTGGTCAACAGAACGCCTGATCTGAAAAGTCTCTCAAATGACGACTTTCGCATCCTGAAAAGTAAAGGCATCACCGACACTGACTGGACCGTGTGGAAACTGGCTCAGCAGGAAGACTGGGGTAAAGGCAATAATACGATGCTGACTCCGGAAAGTATCATGCGCATTCCTGATTCTTCCGTGCAACACCTTGGTGCGCCAGAGCGTGTAAAATTCGAGGCTATGCGTAAGCTTCTCGGTGCTGTTACTGAAGAAGTTGATATGGCAGTCATTACGCCAGGCGCACGCGAACAGATGATTACCGGCTCAGGTATCCAGCGCGGCACCTGGAAAGGGGAATTAACCCGCAGCGTATTCTTGTTCAAGTCATTCCCGATATCCGTTGTCATGCGTCACTGGTCTCGGGCTATGGGTATGCCTTCTGCCGGTGGTCGTGCGGCATACATCGCGACGTTTATCGCCAGCACGACAATACTTGGCGCGCTTTCTCAGCAACTAAACGACATGGCGTCAGGCCGTAATCCGCGAGATATGGCTGGTGAAGATGCTGCTAAATTCTGGCTTGGTGCGCTGCTGAAAGGTGGTGGTCTTGGGCTGTACGGTGATTTCCTGTTGTCTGACCACACCCGGTACGGGAGCGGCGCGCTGGCTTCAATGCTCGGACCGGTGGCTGGCCTCGTTGATGATGTCATTAAGATCGGTCAGGGCATACCGCTTAACGCAGTTGAGGGCAAGAGCGAGCAGACTGGCGGTGATCTGGTTAAGCTTGGCAAAGGCCTGACGCCTGGTGCTAATATCTGGTACCTGAAGGCAGCGCTTGACCATATGATTTTTAACCAGATGCAGGAGTATTTTTCCCCTGGCTATCTGCGTAAGATGGAGCAGCGTTCGAAGAAAGAATTCAACCAAACATACTGGTGGCGACCTCAGGATGTCACTCCGCAATAAGGATGTGAAAATGATTTCTTTTATTCTTGTGGTGTTGGCAGTCGTCGCACTTGGCGTAATGAACCGTAAAAATATCATTGAAGATGGGGAGTTTGCCGTCGCAGTTGTTTTAATATTATCTGGTGTCGCAGGGTATATTGGTTTGTCATAACACGATAGTGACATGTCACGAGGCCGCAATAGCGGCCTTTTATTTTTCATTATGTGGTTTGCTTTCGTAACTGTTCAGCACAGTAATCGAGATGCGTTTGCAGATCCTGCATGGTCATTTGAGAACTTGTGACGTAATTCACAAGCGCAACCAGTTCAGCCAGTGGCCCATCAACATTGAAGCCATCTTTATCGAGTTCCCGCAGTAACTTCATCAGATGCGAGTCCTCCACCAGGGATCTAACGCCTACCGGCGTGTGTATTCTTTCTTCAAATCCTTCTTCCAGCGGATGGTGATACTGCCGTTGCATCTCTTCTTCTCCATGCAATCACTGTATAAACATACAGTAGCAGAAGATATCAGGACTATCCAGCATGAAATGCAAATTACCTGTAAGGTAATAAAGCAACTGATTAATACCTAAACGATTCATATAGGGTTTATTGGGTAATAGAATGATCCAGAATGCATGCGCGCCGGGCGCATAAGCAACCTGGAGATACTTACATGACGGTCTCAACCGAAGTTGACCATAACGACTACACAGGGAACGGGGTAACGACTTCCTTCCCTTATACCTTCCGAATTTTCAAGAAGTCTGATCTGGTTGTGCAGGTTGTTGACCTGAACGAGAACATCACAGAGCTGATTCTTGACACTGATTACACCGTGACTGGTGCCGGTGGATACACTGGCGGTAATGTTGTTTTGTCGGCACCTCTTACTAATGGTTATCAGATTTCGATATCCCGTGAACTCCCTGTCACTCAGGAAACAGATCTTCGAAACCAAGGTAAGTTCTTTGCCGAGGTTCACGAGGACGCATTCGACAAGTTGACGATGCTGATACAGCAGGTACGCAGTTTGTTCAGCCTCGCACTGCGTAAGCCCTCTTTCGTAGCCAACTACTATGATGCGCTTGGAAACTACATCCGCAATCTTCGTGACCCGTCACGCCCGCAGGATGCAGCGACTAAAAATTATGTTGATTTGAATTTCCGTAGATCAATAAGGGTTCCTGAATCATCAGTAGGATTAACACCAAATGTAGAAGACAGGAAAAACAAAGTATTTACTTGGGATAATAATGGAGATCCTGTTGCCACCCTTCCTCCATCAGCATCAGCTACCGATGTTTTAATTGAACTAGCTAAGCCGACTGGAGCTAGCAAAATTGGTACGGCAGATGGTAGGAATGTACAGGAATTCTTGCTAGCAAATGATAGTGCAGAGTACCGTGCAAAAAATATAGCTAAACTTGCTTCTGTAAACTACATGATCAGAACAAAACAACCTGTAAATGTTCTTTTTCAAGGTGATTCAATCACAGCAGGTTATGATGTAAATACTACTGATAGTGTACCTGCAGAAAATGGAGACAACGTCAGACATGCTTCTGTAACCTATCCAGAAAGATTCGCTTCTTTTATGTATGAGCAGGTAGGTGTTGCTGTTACTCCAATCTATCGTGCAATCTCTGGTTATACTGCACAGCGCGCTTACGAGAATCCGTCATGGCAATCAAATCCTAATTGCGATCTTGTATTCATTATGTATGGCATTAATGACGCAAACGGTTCTGGAGGAACAACCCACGAATCTTACATGCAATATATGGAGTTAATGATCCGTAGATTGATTAATTGGAATATAGGTGTTGTTGTTTTGACATGTGCAGCTGGTGATCTTGGCGCAAACAACCCTGCATTTCAGATCTACGCCCAGCAAGTAAAAA
Source organism: Citrobacter braakii (assembly GCF_002075345.1). GTDB lineage: Bacteria > Pseudomonadota > Gammaproteobacteria > Enterobacterales > Enterobacteriaceae > Citrobacter > Citrobacter braakii. Next base: position 3,729 of record NZ_NAEW01000027.1, on the reverse strand, counting down.
ACATGGCGATGATATATGGCTGCGCATATATGAATGCGCATGAAGTTCAATATAATAAACTGGCAGGAACAGTACAGTCAGATGCTACTCACTTTAACTCAATGGGGTATATTAAACTTGGTGAGGCATTAACTTCTATGTGTGCGGCAGGTGGGCTTTTGCAGACTTATAAGCCTGTTAATTCAGAGGTACAGTTTTGGCCTGGACAAACTAGCGACCATCATGGTTTTTGTAATCCTGATGGAAACCTACGGATGACAATTTCAAACGCCGCTTATACTAACAATGGGATAAATGGCACTTTCCCTGCGAACACCGCGTGTGTCACATCATATCACTTCTACCAGGATACAGAGGCACTTGAAATAGATGTGATAGGAAGCTGGGATGATAACGGCCTAAACTGTGTTGTGGAAAACTGGAGCATGCCCTCCACCGTTCCATACTATCCCCTTTCAAAAGGGGTATCTAATGAAAGAAGCATCGGCTTACGCGGTGGTACTCTTGGTGGTCCATTAGCAAATAAAGATGGAGCGTCAAGAACTGGACAACCTAAATTCATAGGAACCATCTACGGAAGGGGGTGGAAAACAATCTCTTTATTCAACAGGCTTGATGGAACATCGCCAAATGACCAATATATCCAAATGTTGACTTTACGCCCTGTTAATTTAAGAAAAGCAAATCCAAGCAGACGAGATTATCAATTAGGTAACTTGGCTTGTGTAAGGAAACTTATTCCAGACTCAATCGCAAGCGATGGTACACTTCCAGCGGCGCTGTTGCTTCCTCAGGTAGTAGTGCCTATGCCTGAATCGTTGCGAGGTGTATCAAGAGAAAACAAAAACCAGTTTTTTGATTGTGGTGTTGCAAGACTGGTTATTAAGGCTATTGGTGGAACATTCGGTAATGGCGTTTTAGAGGCATTGGTTTATAAAACGTCAACAACTGACGACTATACCGTTACGGTTATATATCAGTCTGGTACAGCGGCAAACTGGCCTGTATTTAAAGCATCAAAGGCTCAACAAAGTCTTTTAACCGATTATACCGCAAATCAGTTAGGGGCAAGCATGCCTCAAAAGGACATCAGATGGTCTAGTAATGTTGTAGTTAACGGGTCTGGTAGATCTGATATGGGGGAATGGTTATCCATTACATCAGACTGGACAGCTGTTTCAGGCGGTGCTAAGACGGCGTACTGGGATGTAGAAATATGGGGCATGGACTTTAATGGTGCACCTATTGCTACAGCCATTTAATTAAATAATTAAAGGCGCATGAGCGCCTTTAACTGTTTTTTTTATTTTTATACATATCAATTTCAGATAAACCCCAAATAAATATAAAAACAATATCAATAACAATCATAGTATTGTCAAATGGTATGATTTTTATCAGCATAGATAGCATGCTAACAAATGACAAAACAGCAACAAATCTAATAACCTGCTGAACTTTAGAATTCATAAATACCACATGATGAAAATTAAAATTTGTCAGATAATATCACCTTTAAGGTAATTTCGGTAGGACTAGTCTGAGGTTTTTTGAACCATATATGGTTTATTGTGTATGATGAACTCACCAACTAAGGGGGTTTTTATGCACAGTAAACGGTGGTTGATATGTCAGCCCAGCTAACCAGTGAGTCTTTAAATCAGTGGCTTAGCATGGGGTCGCTGGCTGCTGTTATCGCCGGAGTTCCTCCAGAGGTGGCTCTTGGTGCTTTATCAGGTGCGGTAATATTTATTACCTCAGCCGTTGAGTATCCAATACGCCGCCGGGTTCTCCTGTCGATGCTCAGCTTTCTTTGCGGGCTTCTCTTCTACAAACCAACAGCATCAATCCTTATCGGCGTAGCCAGCCTGATCCCAACTATCACGCAGGACTCTTTCGAGAAAGGGATCGTCTTCTCTGCTGGCGCGTTCGTGTCGGCAATCGTCGCAGTACGTATTGGTATCTGGCTCTATCACCGTTCAGACAATCCACGCGATTTAATCCCGGGGAGAAAAGACGATGACAACTCATGAGCTGCTTTTACTCATTGCCAATGCGGTTATCTGTTCTGCGATAGCAATCCGCGTCGCAACCTTCCGGCGTAATGGATCGCAACACCGCCGGTGGGGTGGGTGGATAGCCTACTTCCTTATTGTGGCGTCAGCCAGCATCCCTATCCGCGCTGCATATGCAATCTGGTATCACACACCAATGGCCGCTGATTTATCAGAGGTCATCATCAACGCTGTCATGCTTGCCGCCGTCCTGAAGACGCGCGGTAACGTCGTGCAGATATTTAAAATATCGAGGTCTCAACATGGACATTAACCAGTTCCGGCGCGCAGCCGGTATTACTGAGCAGCTGGCCACGCGCTGGTATTCACACATCACCGCAGCCATGAATGAATTTGGCATTACCAAGCCAGATGACCAGGCAATGTTTATTGCACAGGCGGGACATGAGTCTCGCGGATTTAGTCGTTTGGTAGAGAGTATGGATTATAGCATTGCAGGACTGGCTGATTTCGTTCGATACGGACGGATCACTCAGAACCAGGCTAATGCTTTGGGCCGTCGTTCGTATGAAAAAGTACTTCCTCTGGAGCGCCAGCGCGCGATCGCCAATCTGGTGTACAGCAAGCGCATGGGAAACAACGGCCCTGGCGATGGGTGGAACTACCGTGGGCGCGGGCTTATCCAGATCACTGGCCTTAACAACTACCGGGATTGTGGAAACGGTCTGAAGGTTGATCTGGTCGCTCAGCCTGAACTTCTGGCGCAGGATGAATACGCTGCCCGCAGCGCGGCGTGGTTTTTCTCCAGTAAAGGTTGCATGAAGTACACAGGCGACCTTGTACGCGTCACGCAGATCATTAACGGTGGCCAGAACGGTATTGACGACCGTCGCGCACGTTACGGTGCTGCCCGTAAGGCACTGTTATGATCACGGCATTCGTTAAAGCGTACTGGAAACAGTTAATTATCGTGGTGATGCTTGCTGCTCTGGTTACTGTCTGTCGTGTCGCATGGGTTAACCATGGTGAAACTCAGTACGCAGCCGGTTATGCCCAGGCGCAGGCAGACCAGAAACAGGCTGATGATAAAGCCCGAGCACAACGTGATCAGGAGAAAACACAAATTGAACGTGATGCGATATCCCGCATTGAAGCTGCGCGGGCTGATGCTGATTTTGCTGCTGCCTCTTCTGGCCGCTTGCAGTCAGAGCTTGACAAGATCAAACGATTCGCCGAACACTATACCGGACCTTTCCCCACTGGCACGCCAGCCAGCAAGGTCATCGGTGTGCTCGCCGACATGCTTGAAGAAAGCAACCGAACTTACGTCGCAACAGCAGAAGAAGCTGAGCGATATAGGGTTTCAGGTGAGTCCTGTGAGCAGCAGTATGACGCACTGAAAAAACGTAGTACTGTTAACCGGTGACGGTATATAAAACGGTACGGTGAAAATCAGTTTTCATAAAGTTGTTATCAGTCAATTGCTTATGTTGTCCGTAAATAATTGAGTGGGAATAATATTCCTCCCGTTTAGCGGTTTCTGAACCGGTAGTATGTAAAAGCCCTCTGTTTATAGAGGGCTTTTTATTGTGCACAGAAAACCCCCAGCTAGGCTGGGGGTTCCGGAAAGCTTTCAGCTTTGGGCCAGTTATTAAAACCCCTTTTGATTTGTTAAAACACATTGCGGTCTGGCAACTGCAAATGTTTAACAAGA
>NZ_NAEW01000026.1 GCF_002075345.1 Citrobacter braakii | reverse complement strand
TTTACGGGCCGTAAGTAACGAAGTCTGATGCAAATGTCAGATCGTATGCGCCTGTTAGGGCGCGGCTGGTAACAGAGCCTTATAGGCGCATCCGAAAAACCTCCGGCTATGCCGGAGGATATTTATTATGCGTTTTGTGGAGCCAATAACCTGCGCTAATTCACCTTTTATTATTTCCGTTCCGTGTTTTATTGCTTCACGCATCGAGCAATTGTTTAATTCATGTAAAGAACAAATAATAAAATTGTTAAATATAAAGTAACTCATTCTACCCCTACAGCATGATAACAACGACAGGCTAATGCCATACGCGGGCAACTGTGCCCAGGAGATCCCATGTTGAGCAACGTCAAGAAAAAAGACATGCCGCTGATAGCCATCAGCCTGGTGGCTATTCTTTTCATCGCCGCCACACTTAGTCTCTTCCCTCAGCAGTCTGCACAAGTCGCAAATACCCTTTTTAACGGCGTTACCCGGATGCTGGGTTCCGCCGTGCAGATCCTCGTTCTGATGGCTATGGGTCTGGTCGTCTGGCTGGCTACCAGCAAATACGGCAACATCCGTCTGGGAGAAGGTAAAGCGGAATACAGCACGCTCTCCTGGCTGTTTATGTTTATATGCGCCGGATTAGGCTCCTCCACGCTCTACTGGGGCGTTGCTGAGTGGGCCTATTATTACCAGACCCCGGGTCTGAATATCGCGCCGCACTCGCAAAAAGCGCTGGAATACAGCCTGCCCTATTCCTTTTTCCATTGGGGGATCAGCGCATGGGCGACCTACACGTTGGCCTCATTAACCATGGCCTACCACTTCCATGTGCGTAAAAACAAAGGACTGAGCCTGTCCGGGATTATCGCCGCCATTACCGGCGTGCATCCGCAGGGTGTCTGGGGTCGCCTGGTTGACCTGATGTTCCTGATCGCGACAGTTGGCGCGTTAACCATCTCTCTGGTTGTCACCGCCGCCACCTTTACCCGCGGTTTGTCTGCCCTGACGGGGTTACCGGATAACTTCACGGTGCAGGCGTTTGTGATCCTGTTCTCTGGCGGCATTTTCTGCCTGAGCTCCTGGATTGGCATCAATAACGGTTTGCAACGTCTGAGCAAAATGGTCGGCTGGGGGGCATTTTTACTGCCGCTGCTGGTGCTGATCGTCGGCCCGACCGAGTTCATCACCAACAACATCATCAACGCCATCGGCCTGACGACACAAAACTTTTTGCAAATGAGCCTCTTCACCGACCCGCTTGGCAACGGTGAGTTCACCCGTAACTGGACGGTGTTCTACTGGCTGTGGTGGATCTCCTACACGCCGGGCGTGGCAATGTTTGTCACTCGCGTATCTCGTGGTCGCAAAATCAAAGAGGTTATCTGGGCATTAATCCTCGGTAGCACTGTTGGCTGCTGGTTCTTCTTTGGCGTGATGGAAAGCTACTCCATTCACCAGTTTGTGAACGGCGTGATCGACGTACCGCAGGTTATGGCGACGCTGGGCGGTGAGACGGCCGTACAGCAAGTGTTGATGTCGTTGCCTGCCGGGAAACTGTTTCTGGTGGCGTATCTGGCGATCATGATTATATTCCTCGCCTCACACATGGATGCTGTGGCCTACACCATGGCGGCCACCAGCACGCGCAACCTGCAGGAAGGGGAAGATCCGCAGCGCAGTCTTCGTCTGTTCTGGTGCGTGGTTATCACCCTGATCCCATTATCGATTTTGTTCACCGGCGCGTCACTGGAAACCATGAAGACCACAGTGGTTCTGACCGCTCTTCCATTCCTCGCCATCCTGTTGGTGAAGGTTGGCGGTTTTCTGCGCTGGGTACGGCAGGACTATGCCCACGTTCCTGCGCATCAAATTGAAAGTCATATTCCCGAAGCGCCAGTTGACGTCCCGGTCGCGCCACCGGCCGGGACACTACTCAAAGGCGACAATTAAGCGCCAGTACAAAAATCCTCTTACTCACAAATTAAAGGTATTCCAATGAGCAATCTGAGCCCTGAGTTTATTCTGCCGCAAAATTTCTGTGCCAACCCGCAGGATGCCTGGACTATCCCGGCCCGGTTTTATACCGACCATCAGGCTTTCGAACACGAACAAGAAAAGGTGTTCGCTAAAAGCTGGATTTGCGTCGCCCACAGTAGCGAACTGGCGAAACCCAATGATTATGTTACCCGAGAAGTGATTGGCGAGAATATCGTGCTGGTACGTGGGCGCGATAACGTGCTGCGGGCCTTCTACAACGTCTGCCCGCATCGCGGTCATCAGCTGTTGAGCGGCGAGGGGAAAGCGAAAAATGTGATTACCTGCCCTTACCACGCATGGGCGTTCAAACTTGACGGCAATCTGGCGCATGCGCGTAACTGCGAAAACGTCGCCAACTTCGACAGCGAAAAAGCGCACCTTACACCGGTACGCCTGGAAGAATATGCCGGATTCGTGTTTATTAACATGGATCCGAATGCGGGCAGCGTGGAAGAACAACTCCCTGGTCTTGCAGACAAAGTTATCGAAGCCTGCCCAGACGTGCATGACCTGAAACTTGCTGCGCGCTTTACGACTCGTACCCCAGCCAACTGGAAGAATATTGTCGATAACTATCTGGAGTGCTACCACTGCGGTCCGGCCCATCCAGGTTTTTCCGACTCGGTCCAGGTTGACCGTTACTGGCATACCATGCACGGCAACTGGACGCTGCAATACGGTTTCGCCAAACCTTCAGAGCAGTCATTTAAGTTCGAAGAAGGGGTTGATGCCGCCTTCCACGGTTTCTGGCTGTGGCCGTGCACCATGCTCAACGTGACGCCAATCAAAGGCATGATGACCGTTATCTACGAATTCCCGGTAGATGCGGAAACCACGCTGCAAAACTATGACATCTACTTCACCAACGAAGAGCTGACCGAAGAGCAGAAACAACTGATCGAATGGTATCGCAACGTCTTTCGTCCTGAAGATTTACGTCTGGTTGAAAGCGTACAAAAAGGGCTGAAATCGCGCGGGTATCGCGGCCAGGGACGCATTATGGCGGACACCAGCGGCAGCGGCATCTCCGAGCATGGCATTGCCCATTTCCATAATCTGGTCGCCCAGGTTTTTCAGGAATAACCCGGGGCTGTTACGACAGGTTCCGGCGCGTCGCTGAGGCGCGTCGGACAGATTTTTTAGGGAGGCCGCAATGTCTGATTATCAAATGCAAGAAGTCCGGGTCAGCCGGATTGAGACGATTACCGCGCAGGTAAAATGCTTCACCTTAACGGCGACCACAGGCGAGTCGTTGCCTGCGTTTCAGGGTGGCAGTCATATTATCGTACAGATGCGCGATGGCGAGAACCTGTACAGCAATGCGTACTCGCTGATGAGTTCACCACGCGATACGCGCGCCTATAAAATCGCCGTACGCCTGGAGGAAGCGTCCAAAGGCGGCTCACGATACCTGCATCAAAACGTGAAGCCCGGCGACACGCTCACGATCTCCACACCAAACAATCTCTTCGCCCTCGCCCCTCAGGCACAAAAACATCTGTTGATTGCCGGAGGTATCGGCATCACACCGTTTTTATCGCAACTCCCGGAGCTGGAACAATCTCAGACGCAATGGCAACTGCACTATTGCTCTCCCAGCCAGGAGACCTGTGCGTTTCATGACGAACTCATGCAACACCCCAGCGCCGATCGCATTCATCTGCACCTGTCGAACGCAGGCACCCGCCTCGATTTAGCCCGTCTGCTGGCTGATGTTGAACCCGGCACGCATATCTACACCTGTGGCCCTGCGGTGCTCAACGATGCTGTCAGAGAAGCGGCTTCCCGCCTTGGGCTGGACAGCAATACGCTACATTTCGAACAATTTGCCGTGGAAGAGAAAGGCGGCGACGCCTTCACCCTGGTGCTGGCGCGTTCCGGGCGCGAGTTTGTGGTCCCGGAAGAGATGACCATTTTGCAGGTTATCGAAAATAACAAAGCCGCCCGGGTTGAGTGCCTGTGCCGGGAAGGTGTTTGCGGCACCTGCGAAACGACGATTCTCGAAGGGGAAGCGGATCACCGCGATCAGTATTTCAGCGACGACGAAAAAGCCAGCCAGCAAAGCATGCTCATCTGCTGCTCGCGCGCCAAAGGTAAGCGCCTGGTGCTCGATCTGTAGCGTTGCGCAGGCCGGGTCAGCAAACGCGCGACCCGGCGAGCCTGGTGACTTACTGCGGGTATTCCTGCAGCAGCGCGTTGAGGCGATCGGACATCAATTCGCCACGCCAGCCGGAAACCAGCTCTGGCAGGGATTGCTGCGGCTTTAATTTCCAGTGCCAGTTGAGCAACTGGTTGATCTGGCGACGCGAAGCAAGAAGTTCGACGCTGAGATTATGTTCCGCACTCACCTCGGCAACCAGCGCTTTGATGGCTTTGAACGCCTTGCGATACCCTGGCATATCCATCAAATTCAGCAGCGGCTGCGGCAGCGACTCTTCCGGTAAAGCCTGTGCCTTTTCTACCAGGGCGATCAGCGTTTTACCGTGGAAACGAATTTCACTCCCGGAAAGACCCAGGCTATCCAGTTCACCCAGGCTGCCCGGCATATAACGCGCCACCGCCCACAGGTGCTCTTCACGCACCACGAAGTTTACCGCCAGATCGCGCTCGCGTGCTTTACGCAGTCGCCAGTCAGCAAGCAGTTGCAGGCAGGCTAGCTGACGGGTGCGCAGTTGCCATGCGTTGGTGATGTCACGCCAGGCGTCTTCTGGCGCCAGAATCTCCTGGCGACGCTGTTGCATTAAGCGGCATTCGTCCAGCGCGGCTGGCAGCCAGCCGCTGGCTTCGGTTTCAGCCATCAGTTTTGTGGTGATCGGTAACAGATACCAGACGTCAGCCGCCGCGTATTCGCACTGACGCTCGGTCAGCGGTCTGGCCAGCCAGTCGGTACGCGATTCACTTTTGTCGAGCGCCACCCCCGTAAACTCTTCCACCATCGAGGCGAAGCCCCACGACAGCGGACGACCGCAAAACGCAGCCAGGATTTGTGTGTCAATTAACGGCTGCGGAAGTTCGCCAAAAGCGTTGAGAAACACTTCCAGGTCTTCACTTCCCGCATGCAGGAATTTGGTGATGGTGGTATCACGCAGAATATCGCGCAGGGGCGACCAGTCGGTGATCCCTAGCGGATCAATCAGAGCAACGTGTTTGCCATCAAACAGCTGGATCAGCCCCAACTGCGGATAATAGGTACGTGTGCGAACAAATTCGGTATCCAGGGCTATCGCCGGAAATTCACGGACGGCTTCGCACAGCGTGGCTAACGCGTCGTCCGTGGTGATCATTTGATAATTCAAATCGTGCTCTCTTAGGTTTGCGCCAAAAAAAACGCCGGATTACCCGGCGTTTTCTGCTGGCTGACTTAACGCTCAGCCTTTATTGTCCACTTTGGCGCGCGCTTCGTCACGTAATTCTCGTCGCAAAATTTTACCGACGTTAGATTTCGGCAACTCGTCGCGAAACTCCACCAGCTTCGGTACTTTATAGCCCGTCAGGTGACGACGGCAGAAAGTGATAAGCGCCTCATCAGTTAACGAGGCATCTTTCTTCACCACGAAAATTTTCACCGCTTCACCGCTGCTGCCCGACGGAACGCCGACCGCAGCCACTTCCTGTACGCCAGGATGTTGCATAACCACGTCTTCAATTTCATTTGGATAGACGTTGAAGCCGGACACCAGGATCATATCTTTCTTACGATCGACAATACGCAGGAAGCCTTCATTATCCATCACCGCAATATCGCCGGTGTGCAGCCAGCCGTCTTTAACGATTTCGTCGGTGGCGTCTGGTCGCTGCCAGTAGCCCAGCATCACTTGCGGACCTTTCACGCACAGTTCGCCCGGTTCTCCCGGCGGCACTTCGTTATCGTCGTCATCCACCAGTTTGACCTCGGTGGAAGGAACCGGTAACCCGATACTGCCGCTGTGGTAGTCGATATCATGAGGGTTGACGCTCACCAGAGGGGCACACTCCGTCAGGCCATAGCCTTCCAGCAGATACTGACCGGTCAGCTTCACCCAACGTTCAGCTACCGCCTGTTGAACCGGCATCCCGCCGCCTGCCGAAAGGTGCAGTGACGAGAAGTCCAGTTGTTGGAACTCTTTGTTATTCAGCAGCGCGTTAAACAGCGTGTTGACGCCGGTCATAGCGGTGAACGGATACTTCGCCAGCTCTTTTACCAGTCCCGGAATATCACGCGGGTTGGTAATCAGCAGGTTTTGACCGCCCAGCTCAATAAACAGCAGGCAGTTCATCGTCAGCGCAAAAATGTGATACAGCGGTAGGGCCGTCACCACCAGTTCTTTACCCGGATGCAGCAACGGGCCATACGTGGCGTTAACCTGCTCAAGGTTAGCCAGCATGTTACGGTGCGTAAGCATCGCCCCCTTCGCCACACCGGTAGTCCCCCCGGTATATTGCAGGAACGCCAGATCTTCCGACACCACTTCGGGCTTCACATACTGCATGCGATAACCGTTTTGCAGCGCACTACGAAAAGAGATGGCATCCGGCAGGTGATATTTCGGCACCAGACGCTTGATATACTTGACGACAAAGTTAACCAACGTCCCTTTGGCGGTCGACAGCTGATCCCCCATACGCGTCAGGATCACGTGTTGCACCGACGTTTTGTCGACGACTTTTTCCAGCGTGTGGGCAAAGTTAGACACGATGACAATCGCCGACGCGCCGCTGTCGTTGAGCTGATGTTCCAGCTCGCGAGGCGTGTACAGCGGGTTCACGTTCACGACGATCATGCCGGCACGTAAAATCCCAAACAGTGCGACCGGATATTGCAGCAGGTTCGGCATCATCAATGCGACGCGATCGCCCTTCTTCAGCCCGAGTCCCTGTTGCAAATAGGCCGCAAATGCCCGGCTACGCTCTTCAAGCTTGCGGAAGGTCATCACCTCCCCCATGTTTACAAACGCGGGCTGATCGGCATACCGTCTTACTGAGTGTTCAAAGAGTTCCACCAGGGATTGATAACGGTCAGGATTGATCTCCGCAGGAACACCAGCGGGATAACGGTTAAGCCAAACCTTTTTCAATACATCACCTCTAAAATGCGTATTCGTCGTCATCACAACCCCAGGCAATAAACAAACTGTTAACATAATATTAACTCAGCGTACCAGTTTGTTTATTACACAACGACAAGGTTGCGAAGCACGTCACTATTTATTTTTCTTATATCCACGTTAATGCAGAAACAGCGGACGAGCCGCTGTTTCTTTTACTCATAAAACAAAGAGTTACTCAGTTACTATGGTCTGAACCTGTGCCGGGCCGGGATTGTACCATCCCCATCCGCCGTAGCCACCGTAAGGCCAGCCACGCGCACCGTAGAACCAGGGGTCGATCGGCTGCGGCGGCATAACAATTTGCTGAGTAATATGCCAGCGTTTATAGCCAGTTACCTGCATCAGCATGAATTTATACGGCGTATTACCGATTTTTCCATCCACAGTACCGCTAATCGGACCGACGACGGTAACCAGTTGTCCGCGGAAGTCCACCGGGTCGAGGAAGCCATTTACATCAGCATAAATTCGCCCGCGGGAGGCTTCGCCCAGCACCGGTCGCGCCCCGCTATCAAGAGGAACAGTGGCAATTTCCAGACGGGATTTCCCCTGCTGGTTCTGAATATCCACCACTTTACCGCCGAAACGCGCTTCCTGTCCGACATACAGCTGTGGCGCATTCATCACCCGCACCAAATCCTGCTGCGGCGTAGGGCTCGAACCTTTAATCGCGTCCGGGATGGTGACACAACCGCTAAGCATTAACGCGAATGCGCCCGCCAACACACCTTTCAATAACTGCTTTTGCACCGCCATATTGCGACTCCCTTTTCTTAGCTTCTGCCCCGACCAATTCACCATGCTGCGCACTGACGGCTATGCGAATTAACCAGGGATGTACTACTAAGATTCATTCTTTACCGGGAAGTTTCTTCCATGCCACGGTGTTACGTAAATAAACCGGTTCCGCATGTTCAACCGCCACGGTCTTACCGGCAGCCAGCATTTGCGTGGCAACAGGCAGCATATCTTCAGCCGCCGGAAGCAAAACGTCGCCATCGCTCAGCGTCAGACCGCAGTCTTTACCGAGCTCAGGCCAGGCAGGCCAGCCTGTTCCGACCGTTACCCACTCGCCAGACAGTTGCAGTAAACGCGCATGCACCTGCTCGGGGGTTAGCACCGCTTCGGTTTCTTCACCGTGCCAGTTGCCGTTCTCATCACGCAGGTATTCGGCCCAATAGACTTCGCCCATTCGCGCGTCGATCGCGGCCAGTACGCGGGTCGCGCCCGACTTACGCCAGGCACCCTGCGCCATTGTTGCCAGGGTGGAAACGCCGATCATCGGTAAATTCGCGCCTAACGCCAGCCCCTGAGCAATGCCAATCCCAATACGTACACCGGTGAAACTGCCAGGACCGCGACCAAACGCCAGAGCGTCGATATCGGTTAACGTGAGATCGCCAGCAGCCAGGATTTCCTCGACCATTGGTAAAATTCGTTGGGTGTGTTCTCGTGGGCAAAGCTCGAAATGAGCCTTGGTAGTACCGTCATTCCACAGGGCAACAGAGCACGCCTCTGTGGCGGTATCGATAGCCAGAATTCGCATGGGTGTTTGTGATCAGGTCAATAAATTTGGCGCGCATCTTACCACACTCCGTAACAAATTACTCAGTCGTTGGTATGGCAAGAAAACGAACAGCGCGAGCAATATCACGTGTCCGCGGTGCAGGCGGAAGGCTTGCCAGGAAAGTGGCACCGTAAGGTCGCATCACCAGACGGTTGTCGCAAATCACCAGCACCCCGCGGTCGTCGGCGTCACGAATCAGACGCCCCACGCCCTGTTTCAGGGTGATTACCGCATCCGGCAACTGAACGTCTTCAAACGGATCGCCGCCGCGCAAACGGCAGTCCTCCATCCGCGCTTTTAACAGCGGATCGTCCGGCGAGGTGAACGGCAGTTTATCAATAATCACCAGCGACAACGTATCGCCACGCACGTCCACCCCTTCCCAGAAGCTGCTGGTGGCAACCAGTAACGCATTACCTGCGCTGACAAACTGCTGTAACAGTTGTCCTTTACTGGTTTCGCCCTGCAGCAGCACGGGAAGGGTCATGGTGGCGCGGAATTGTTCCGCCAGATCGCGCATCATCGCGTGCGAGGTACACAGCATAAAGCAGCGACCGTTGTTCGCTTCGATAATAGGACGCAGCATGGATGCCAGCTGACGCGCCGCTCCCGGTTGGTTGGTTTGCGGGAGATTACGCGGCACGCACAGCAGCGCCTGGCGGGTGTAATCAAATGGACTTGGCAGCAGCATCGACTCGGCATCTTCAATACCCAGCCGCGCGGTGAAATGATGAAGGTCATCGTTTACCGACAGCGTCGCGGAGGTAAAAATCCAGCAGCCCGGCTTCTGTTCCATCACTTCTTTGAATTTATCCGCCACCGTGAGCGGCGTCAGCGCAAGGGTGAAATGGCGCGAAGTACATTCATACCAGTAGCTGAAACCTGGCTGGTTGATCTCTTTCAGGCGCTTCAGACGAGCACGGTAAAGCGTGGCACGTTCAAACGCGGCATCCAGCAAGGCGGAACGTCCGAGAGACAGTTTCGCCACGTCGTAACACAGCTCCAGCGTGTCATCGAGCAACAAAAACGCGCGCTGTACGCGCGGATCGGCCAGCAGTTCCCGCAAGTTTCCTCGATAGCCCGGCTCGCCCAGTTGCAGGCGGAAGTCCTGCGCGCTTTGCGCCAGTCGGTCGGCGCATTTTTGAAGCTGTTGAGTGTCTTTCAGCTCGGTGCGATAGGCAATGGTGATGTCTTTCGCCAGATCCAGCAGTTGGCGACTGGAGAGCGATTGACCAAAATATTGGCTGGCGATATCCGGTAACTGATGCGCTTCATCGAAGATCATCACTTCAGCTTCCGGGATCAGCTCGCCAAACCCACTCTCTTTTACCACCATATCAGCGAGAAACAGATGGTGGTTTACCACGACGACATCTGCATCCATCGCCTTTTTGCGCGCTTTAACGACAAAGCACTCTTTGTACAGCGGGCAGTCGCTCCCAAGGCAATTATCGTTTGTGCTCGTCACCAGCGGCCAGGCCTGAGAGTCTTCCGCCACGCTGACGCAGGTGCTGATGTCACCATCAAGGGTTTGATTTGACCAGGAGCGTAGCAGAATGACGTCACTTAAAGTCTGTACCGGCAGGTCACCGCCCGCCAGCGCCTGTTGTTCGAGACGCTCAAGACACAGATAGTTTGAACGCCCTTTCAGCAGCGCCAGTTTACCCGTGAATTCCAGAGCCTTCGCTACTGTGGGTAAATCGCGGCTGTATAGCTGATCCTGCAACGCCTTCGAGCCCGTGGAGACAATTACTTTCTTTCCGGCACGCAGCGCAGGGGCAAGATAAGCGTAGGTTTTACCTGTTCCTGTTCCGGCTTCGACAACAAGCGGCTGTGATTTTTCGATAGCATGGCTGACGGCGAAGGCCATCTGCCGCTGTGGTTCACGCGGTTTAAAACCGGGTATCGCTTTAGCCAACTGACCGTCTGCTGCAAAATCGTCCGTCACACTGCCCCCTGTTCATTTGAACAGGGATTATGTCAGGCCAGCGGCTCTTTCGCCAGTTGAAGAGGTGACGTGGACACAACATTATGGCAGTCTTGGCGCAACCCGAAGCCATTATGAAAAAACGTAAATGAGGAATGATTTATGACGATTGTGCGCATTGATGCCGAAGCGCGTTGGTCCGACGTGGTTATCCACAACAACACGTTGTATTACACCGGCGTACCGGAAAATCTGGATGCCGACGCCTTTGAGCAAACGGCAAATACGCTGGCGCAAATTGATGCGGTGCTGGAAAAACAGGGCAGCAGCAAGTCACGTATTCTTGATGCCACCCTGTTCCTGGCGGACAAAAATGATTTTGCCGCCATGAACAAAGCCTGGGACGCATGGGTTGTTGCTGGTCACGCGCCGGTACGTTGTACCGTTCAGGCCGGGTTAATGAACCCGAAATACAAAGTTGAAATTAAGATTATCGCTGCGGTATAAGCGGCGTTATTCGTCTTCATCTTCAAAACGCGCCACGATCCGCTCGCCGGTATGGCTGGCGCGTAATTCAGCAGCCACTTTCGTAATCGCCTCGCCACTGCTCATCCCCTGGGATATCAGTTCATGAATGCGTTCAACCGCCTGTTGCTGCTGATCGTGCGTGAGTGAAGGTAAACCTGCAATCATGGTGAACTCCTGCTAAATTATTAGCGCTAATTATTTCATGCTACCCGGCACATAGCCAGTGAAGTAGCAACGAGTCAGGACTGATGAAGACGTTATCTCCCGCTGTAATCACACTCCCCTGGCGTCTGGACGCCGCTGAGCACTATTTTGCCACATTAAGCCACCAGCCCTGGGCAATGCTTTTGCATTCAGGCCACGCCGACCATCCGCATAATCGCTTTGATATTCTGGTCGCCGACCCCATTACCACGCTGGTCACACATGCAGAAGAGACCGTTGTGCATGACCATCACGGCACTATGCAAACGGTTGATGATCCGATGACGGTTTTACGTTCGGCGCTGACATCGCTGACTATTCAGCCCGATTATAATCCCGATTTTCCCTTCCAGGGAGGCGCATTGGGTCTGTTCGGTTATGACTTAGGCCGTCGTTTTGAATCTCTGCCAACGGAAGCAGAACAGGATATCACGCTACCGGACATGGCGGTTGGCATTTACGATTGGGCGCTGATTGTCGATCATCAGTTGCAAAGGGTGTCGCTACTTAGCCACTCCGATGTACAGGCACGACGCCGTTGGCTGGAAAATCAACAGATACCCGTGCGCGAACCGTTTTCGTTAACATCCTCGTGGCAGTCCAACATGACCCGCGAGCAGTATGGTGAAAGGTTCCGTCAGGTGCAGCGTTATCTGCACAGCGGCGATTGCTATCAGGTCAATCTTGCCCAGCGTTTTCAGGCGCATTATCAAGGCGATGAGTGGTTGGCGTTTGTACGTCTCAACCATGTGAACCGCGCCCCGTTCAGTGCGTTTTTACGTTTTGAGGAAGGGGCGATTCTCAGCCTTTCACCTGAGCGTTTTATTCTGCTGGAAAACCAGCACATCCAGACGCGCCCGATTAAAGGCACGCTGCCCAGACTTGAAGATGCCGATGCCGATCGTCTACAGGCTCAATCACTGGCGAACTCCCCAAAGGATCAGGCGGAAAACCTGATGATCGTCGATTTAATGCGTAATGATATCGGCCGCGTTGCCGAACCCGGTTCGGTACAGGTTCCGGAACTGTTCGTTGTCGAACCGTTCCCTGCCGTTCATCATTTGGTCAGCACCATTACCGCGCGTCTGCCAGAATCATTGCACGCCACTGACCTGCTGCGCGCCGCCTTCCCCGGCGGTTCTATTACCGGTGCTCCAAAAGTGCGGGCAATGGAAATTATTGACGAACTGGAACCGCAAAGACGCAACGCCTGGTGCGGTAGCATTGGCTATCTGAGCTTTTGCGGCAATATGGATACCAGCATCACCATTCGCACGCTGACAGCCACCAACGGACGCATTTATTGTTCCGCTGGCGGTGGCATTGTGGCGGACAGCCAGGAAGATGCGGAGTATCAGGAAACGTTTGATAAAGTGAATCGTATTTTGCACCAACTGGAGAACTGACACGTGGAATACAGCAGCCTGACGCTTGATGATTTTTTATCGCGCTTTCAACTCCTGCGCCCGCAGGTTAATCATACTGCGTTAAACCAGCGTCAGGCCGCCGTACTGATCCCCGTCGTGCGTCGTGCACAGCCGGGGTTGCTGTTAACTCAGCGTTCCGTTCATCTGCGCAAGCACGCCGGACAGGTCGCCTTTCCCGGCGGCGCGGTGGATAGCAGCGATGCCTCGTTAATTGCCGCCGCCCTTCGCGAAGCGCAGGAAGAAGTGGCGATCCCACCATCCTGCGTGGAGGTGATTGGCGTTCTGCCGCCGGTCGACAGCGTGACCGGTTTCCAGGTCACGCCGGTGGTAGGCATTATCCCGCCAAATTTGCCGTATCGCGCAAGTGTTGATGAAGTTTCCGCCGTGTTCGAAATGCCGCTGGCACAAGCCCTGCATTTAGGTCGTTATCATCCACTGGATATCTACCGTCGCGGCGATTCACATCGTGTATGGCTTTCCTGGTATGAGCAATATTTCGTCTGGGGAATGACCGCCGGAATAATTCGTGAGCTGGCGCTGCAAATTGGCGTCAAGCCCTGACTATACTTATCTTTACGCACACCATAGACAACTTGAAACTCAGGTCACAACATTAGTAAAACCGCGGTTATCTATTAGTTTAATTCATGTGAATAGTTAAGCCGATCGCCGCGTTCCCTCTTACACTATGCGCAGTTATAACATCGTTACTGGAAACCCCAGTCGCCCTGTAGGAGTATTATCGTGATTAGTCTATTCGACATG
The DNA here is from genome assembly GCF_002075345.1 of Citrobacter braakii. Lineage (GTDB taxonomy): Bacteria > Pseudomonadota > Gammaproteobacteria > Enterobacterales > Enterobacteriaceae > Citrobacter > Citrobacter braakii. The sequence goes on along the minus strand of NZ_NAEW01000026.1, from coordinate 23,024 downwards.
TTTAAGGTGGGGATTGGTCCCTCATCTTCCCATACCGTAGGGCCTATGAAGGCGGGTAAACAGTTCGTCGATGACCTGGTCGAAAAAGGATTACTGGACAGCGTTACTCGTGTCGCCGTCGACGTGTATGGTTCACTGTCGCTCACGGGTAAAGGTCACCATACCGATATCGCCATTATTATGGGTCTGGCGGGCAATGAGCCTGCTACCGTAGATATTGACAGCATCCCCGGATTTATCCGCGACGTAGAAACGCGTGGACGCCTGCTGCTTGCGCAGGGTCAGCACGAAGTGGATTTCCCGCAGAATGACGGAATGCGTTTTCACAACGGCAACCTGCCGCTGCATGAAAACGGAATGCAGATCCACGCGTACAGTGGCGAAACCGTCATTTACAGCAAAACCTACTACTCCATCGGCGGTGGATTCATCGTTGATGAAGAACATTTTGGTCAGGATGCCGCGGGCGAGGTCAGTGTGCCTTATCCGTTCAAATCCGCCACCGAAATGCTGGAATACTGCAACAGCACCGGCCTGTCTCTCTCTGGCATGGCGATGCAGAACGAACTTGCTCTGCACAGTAAAAAAGAGATTGAAGAGTACTTTGGTAACGTCTGGCAAACCATGCAGGCTTGTATCGATCGTGGTATGAACACCGAAGGCGTGCTGCCGGGTCCGCTGCGCGTTCCTCGTCGTGCTTCAGCCCTGCGTCGTATGCTGGTTTCCAGCGACAAGCTGTCCAACGATCCGATGAACGTGATCGACTGGGTGAACATGTTCGCGCTGGCCGTTAACGAAGAAAACGCCGCGGGTGGTCGCGTAGTTACTGCGCCAACCAACGGTGCTTGCGGTATCGTGCCTGCGGTACTGGCCTATTACGATCATTTCATCGAGTCCGTCAGCCCGGATATCTATACCCGTTATTTCCTGGCGGCCGGCGCGATTGGCGCGTTGTATAAAATGAACGCGTCTATCTCTGGTGCAGAAGTGGGTTGTCAGGGTGAAGTGGGCGTAGCCTGTTCCATGGCTGCCGCGGGTCTGGCTGAACTGTTAGGCGCGAGCCCTGAGCAGGTGTGTGTTGCTGCTGAAATCGGCATGGAACATAACCTCGGCTTAACCTGCGATCCGGTTGCGGGACAGGTACAGGTTCCGTGCATCGAACGTAATGCCATTGCGTCAGTGAAGGCGATCAACGCTGCGCGTATGGCAATGCGCCGTACAAGCGCTCCGCGCGTCTCGCTGGATAAAGTCATTGAGACCATGTACGAAACAGGTAAAGACATGAACGCCAAATACCGTGAAACGTCACGCGGTGGCCTGGCAATCAAAGTTCAATGTGACTAATACTTATTTTTCGCCCATCTGCGACGGATGGGCGAATTTGCCCCCTCTCCCTCGTCTGGCGTAATTTTCCCCACTACACTTGCTCTGTTGCTGTTGGCTACTGTGACCAACGGCTTATCGGGCGGCCCGCATGCAAACAGCGCAAAGGATCATCAAGAACTATCGCCGGAATCGCTTAATCGTCTGCACACTATGTGCACTACTGACGCTCATTCTCACATTAACTGTCCGATTTATTTCGGAGCGTAATTTAAATCATCGCAATACCGTTACCTTTGCCAACCACGCCGTTGAAGAGTTGGATGACGTGCTTTTGCCCCTACAGACCGGACGCGATGTACTGCTACCGCTGATTGGGCTTCCCTGCTCAGTCGCGCGTTTACCTCTGAGTAAGCATGCAGCCAGACTGCAAACGGTACGTTCTATCAGCCTGATTCAGAGCGGGGTCCTTTATTGTTCCAGCATTTTTGGCTATCGCAATGTGCCTATTCGCCAACTGGAGCCTGAATTACCCAGTCGGGAGCCGCAATTGCTGCTGTCTACCGACCATTCGTTGATTAAGGGCAGTCCGATTCTGACGCAATGGTATCCAGCATCTGCCGATGGCTCAGATGGCGTGCTGGAAATCGTTAACATTGATTTATTATCGTCCATGTTGCTTGAACCCCAGCCACCGCAAATTACCCATGCCAGCTTAACCGTCGGTAATCGCCATTTGCTATATGGACAAGGTGTTGTCGATACGCTACCTGAACTGAATAATGAAAAACGCTACCAGCTCTCATCGCAACATTTCCCCTTTACTATCAGCGTCACCGGTCCGGGTGCCAGCGAACTGGCTATAAAACATCTACCAACACAACTGCCGCTGGCGGTGATCCTAAGTTTTTTAGTGGGCTACCTGGCATGGCTGGCGACCGCCAGCAGAATGAGCTTCTCCTGGGAGATAAATCTGGCCCTTGCTGCACGGGAATTCGAGCTGTTTTGCCAGCCGCTACTTAATGCGCAAACCCAGCAATGTATGGGAGTGGAAATCCTTTTACGCTGGAATAACCCGCGCCAGGGTTGGATCTCTCCCGAAGTGTTTATTCCCATCGCAGAGGAGCACAACCTGATTGTGCCGCTTACCCGTCATGTCATCGCAGAAACCATTCAGCAACGGCACGTATTCCCGATGAGCAGCCAGTTTCATATTGGGATAAATGTTGCCGCCAGCCATTTTCGTAACGGTACGCTGCTAAAAGATCTCAACCAGTACTGGTTCAGCCAGCACCCTATTCAGCAGTTGGTTATCGAACTCACCGAGCGCGATGCGTTACTGGATGTGGATTATCGGGTCGTGCGCGAGTTAAATCGGCTTGGCGTAAAGCTGGCAATTGACGATTTCGGCACCGGCAACAGCTCGCTCTCCTGGCTGGAAAAGCTTCGCCCGGATGTGCTGAAGATTGATAAATCATTTACCTCGGCAATCGGGACAGACGCCGTGAACTCAACCGTCACAGACATCATTATCGCTTTGGGGAAAAAACTGAATATAGAACTGGTGGCGGAAGGCGTTGAAACACAGGCGCAGGCACAGCATTTGCGCCGACACGGCGTACATTTATTGCAAGGCTTTTTGTATGCAAAGCCGATGCCGCTGCGCGATTTTCCCAAATGGCTGGCGGGCAGCACGCCGCCGCCCGCCCGGCATAACGGGCGACACAGTATGCACGTTATGCCGTTTCGCTAACCCCGCTTACTCGTCTTCGTCGTGAGCGGGTTGTTCTTTAACAATGCGAACTAAATCCACACGATAGTCATTGGCTTCGACAATCGTAATGCTCAACGGTGCAACATCGATAACATCACCTACGCGTGGAATATGGCCGTTAGCGGCAATGACTAAACCTGCCACCGTGGCGATATCTTCATCTTCATTCACTAACGTATCCACGTCCAGCGCCTGTTGCAACGCATGCAGATCGGTACCACCTTTCACCAACCAACCGCCTGCATCAGCAATAATTTCAGGCGTTTCATCAGCATCCGGGAATTCACCGGCAATAGCTTCTAATACGTCCAACGGCGTGACCAGACCCTGGACTACACCAAACTCGTTAGTGACGATAACAAAGCTGCCGCGAGCGCGTCGCAGAACACCTAACAGATTGATAGGATCCAGCGTTTCCGGGACAATAATAGCCGGAGACGCAGAGGCAATGGCCGCCACATCCACACCGTCTTCCAGCGCGACCAGCAGCTCTTTAGCACGCACAATACCGATGATTTCATCCAGTTCGCCACGACACACCGGGAACAGGCTGTGTGGTGACGAGAGCAATTGCTCGCGAATTTCCTCCACGCTCAGGTCGGCATCAACCCAGCTAATTTCGCCACGAGGCGTCATAATGCCGCGTAATGAACGCGATGCCAGAGAAAGGACGCCGTTGATCATATAGCGTTCTTCTTCCACAAATGCGCCTTCCGGGACGGGAACCGGCACCGGGTTGTCGGATTCCATCTGCGCGCTGGCCTGACTTTTACCCCCCATCAGACGCAGGATTGCATCGGCAGTGCGCGCACGCAGCGGTAGCGTCGACTGGTGGCGAATAAAGTTCCGACGGGCAATCTGGTTAAACAACTCAATGATGATTGAGAAGCCAATCGCCGCATACAGATAGCCTTTCGGAATATGGAAGCCAAACCCTTCGGCAACCAGGCTCAGACCGATCATTAACAGGAAGCTCAGACACAGCACCACCACCGTCGGATGTTGGTTCACAAATCGTGTCAGCGGCTTAGAAGCCAGCAGCATCACGGCCATAGCAATCACGACCGCCGCCATCATCACCGGCAGATGGTTGACCATACCGACCGCCGTAATAACGGCATCCAGCGAGAACACCGCATCGAGGATGACAATCTGCGTCACAACAACCCAAAAACTCGCATACCCTTTTGCCTGGCCGGTATCATGTTCACGGTTTTCCAGCCGCTCATGCAGCTCTGTCGTGGCCTTGAACAAGAGGAAAATCCCCCCCAGCAGCATGATCAGATCGCGCCCCGAGAACGAGTAGTCCATTACCGTAAATAGCGGCTTAGTTAGCGTCACCATCCACGAAATCACGGACAACAAGCCCAGGCGCATAACCAGTGCCAGTGACAAACCGATTAAACGCGCTTTATCTCGCTGTTTTGGCGGCAGCTTATCAGCCAGGATCGCAATGAAGACCAGGTTATCAATACCCAGAACAATTTCGAGAACGACAAGCGTGAGCAAACCCACCCAAATCTGCGGGTCCATTAATAATTCCATGACAAGCTCCTGCTTAAGGAATGACCAAACTGCGCGCTGAGGATCTCAGGCGTTGAAGCGATATGCAGAGAAAATTTGTGGCAAAAAGTGCCAATCTGACAGGCTTGATACGGCCTGATAGTGAAATGACGTCGGTGACGATCCATATGGTGAGCTACTGCCCTATACTCCTGAGTAATTAAACCGATGCTAAACATAACAGAGACAACCGTTTTTTAGCAAAGATTTACCTTCCTTTGCAATAAGTTGTTTCGGAGATATTTTACCCTTCGAAATTTCTTTTTATCGGAAGTTAAATTACGGATCTTCATCACATAAAATATTTTTTTCGATATCTAAAATAATTCACGAAAATCATAGGTTTTTCTTTGTAACCCTTATCTGAATCGATTCGATTGCGGACGACGATTCAAATACATCTTCACGTTGATGTGTTAACGATAATAAAGGAGGTAGCAAGTGACCATTGCTATTGTAATAGGCACACATGGTTGGGCTGCAGAGCAGTTACTTAAGACAGCAGAAATGCTGTTAGGCGAGCAGGAAAACGTCGGCTGGATCGATTTCGTTCCAGGCGAAAATGCCGAAACGCTGATTGAAAAGTACAACGCTCAGTTGGCAAAACTCGATACCAGTAAAGGCGTGCTGTTTCTCGTTGACACATGGGGAGGCAGCCCGTTTAACGCTGCGAGCCGCATTGTCGTCGATAAAGAGCATTACGAAGTCATCGCCGGTGTGAACATTCCCATGCTGGTTGAAACCTTCATGGCGCGTGATGACAACCCCAGCTTCGATGAATTAGTAGCACTGGCCGTTGAAACCGGTAGCGAAGGCGTGAAAGCGCTGAAAGCAAAACCGGTGGAGAAAGCCGCTCCAGCCCCAGTCGCGGCGCCAAAAGCAGCAGTTCCCGCCAAACCGATGGGGCCGAACGATTATATGCAGATCGGCCTGGCGCGTATTGATGACCGCTTAATCCATGGTCAGGTAGCAACTCGCTGGACCAAAGAAACCAACGTAACACGCATTATCGTCGTCAGTGATGAAGTTGCCGCCGATACCGTGCGTAAAACGCTGCTGACCCAGGTTGCACCTCCGGGTGTGACGGCGCATGTGGTTGATGTCGCGAAAATGATCCGCGTCTACAACAACCCGAAATATGCAGGTGAGCGTGTGATGCTGTTGTTTACCAACCCGACCGACGTAGAACGTATCGTTGAAGGTGGTGTGAAAATTACCTCTGTAAACATTGGCGGTATGGCTTTCCGTCAGGGTAAAACGCAGGTAAACAACGCAATTTCTGTCGATGAAAAAGACATCGAAGCCTTCAAGAAACTCAACGAACGCGGTATTGAGCTCGAGGCTCGTAAGGTTTCTACCGATCAGAAACTGAAAATGATGGATTTGATTGCCAAGGTGAAATAACGCCCTGGCATTTACTTAGTTTTCACACTTAAGTCTGTATAGCAATAGGAGAAGTACAATGGAGATTACCACTCTTCAGATTGTGCTGGTGTTCATCGTCGCATGTATCGCGGGTATGGAGTCGGTACTCGATGAATTTCAGTTCCACCGTCCGTTGGTGGCCTGTACGCTGATTGGTGCCGTTCTCGGTGATATGAAAACCGGTATCATCATCGGTGGTACCCTGGAAATGATCGCCCTGGGCTGGATGAACATCGGTGCTGCGGTTGCACCTGATGCCGCATTGGCCTCAATTATCTCTACCGTTCTGGTTATCGCGGGTCACCAAAGCATTGGTGCAGGTATCGCGCTGGCTATCCCACTGGCAGCAGCAGGCCAGGTACTGACCATCATCGTTCGTACTATCACCGTAGCATTCCAGCACGCAGCGGATAAGGCGGCAGAAAACGGTAACCTAACGGCGATCTCCTGGCTGCACGTATCCTCCCTGTTCCTGCAGGCTATGCGTATCGCTATCCCGGCGGTAATCGTGGCGATTTCTGTTGGTACCAGTGAAGTTCAGAGCATGCTTAATGCCATTCCGGAAGTTGTGACCGGCGGTCTGAACATCGCAGGGGGTATGATCGTAGTGGTTGGTTATGCGATGGTCATCAACATGATGCGCGCAGGCTACCTGATGCCATTCTTCTACCTCGGCTTCGTCACCGCGGCATTTACTAACTTCAACCTGGTTGCTCTGGGTGTGATTGGCGCAGTAATGGCTATCCTCTACATTCAGCTGAGCCCGAAATATAACCGCGTAGCCGGTGCACCTGCTGCTGCGGCTGGCAATAATGATCTCGATAACGAACTGGACTAGCAGGTGAGCGAAATGGTTGATATGACTAAAACTACCACCGAGAAAAAACTCACTCCGAGTGACATTCGTGGCGTGTTCCTTCGTTCTAACCTGTTTCAGGGTTCCTGGAACTTCGAACGTATGCAGGCGCTGGGTTTCTGTTTCTCCATGGTGCCGGCTATCCGCCGCTTGTACCCGGAAAACAACGACGCACGTAAGCAGGCTATTAAGCGTCACCTGGAATTCTTTAATACCCATCCGTACGTAGCGGCCCCCGTATTGGGCGTTACGCTGGCGATGGAAGAGCAGCGTGCAAACGGCGCAGAGATTGACGATGGTGCCATCAACGGTATCAAAGTTGGTCTGATGGGACCGCTTGCAGGCGTGGGCGACCCGATCTTCTGGGGTACCGTACGTCCGGTATTCGCCGCACTTGGCGCAGGTATCGCGATGAGCGGCAGTCTGCTTGGACCACTGCTGTTCTTCATCCTGTTTAACCTGGTTCGTCTGGCAACCCGTTACTACGGTGTGGCATACGGCTACCGTAAAGGTATCGATATCGTTAAAGATATGGGCGGCGGCTTCCTGCAGAAACTGACTGAGGGGGCGTCAATCCTAGGCCTGTTTGTCATGGGGGCATTGGTTAACAAGTGGACGCACGTAAACATCCCGCTGGTGGTTTCCACCATCACCGGTCAGGATGGTCAGACTCGTGTCACCACTGTGCAGACTATCCTTGACCAGCTGATGCCGGGTCTGGTTCCTCTGCTGTTGACTTTCGCCTGTATGTGGCTGCTGCGTAAAAAAGTGAACCCGCTGTGGATCATCGTTGGCTTCTTCGTCATCGGTATCGCGGGCTACGCTGTCGGACTGCTCGGCCTGTAAGACTGTTGTACATCACCGGGGGCTTGCCCCCGGTTTTTCTATTTAGAGGGTTGAGGATTCATGACTATCACGGACCTGGTGCTGGTTCTTTTTATCTTTTCGCTGCTGGCGTATGCCATTTACGATCAGTTCATCATGCCCCGCCGTAATGGCCCTACTCTGCTGTCTGTCGCCCTGCTTCCTCGTAGCAGAGTCGACAGCGTTATCTTCCTTGGCTTGATTGCTATTCTTATCTACAACAACATCACCAGCCACGGCGCGCAATTTACCACATGGTTATTATGTGCACTGGTATTGATGGGACTGTATCTGTTCTGGATCCGTACGCCAAAAATCATCTTCAAACAAAAAGGCTTTTTTTTCGCCAATGTCTGGATTGAATATAACCGGATTAAAGAGATGAATTTATCTGAAGACGGTGTCCTGGTGATGCAATTAGAACATCGAAGATTACTGATTCGCGTACGGAATATAGACGATCTCGAAAACATATATAAACTTTTAATTTCAAATCAATAAGTTACAAATATAGCCTGAACTATGTTTTTTATATATCCATTCAAAAACAAACATAGCTAAGGCTATATCCCACCGCTCATAATGTTATTTATTTTAACGTTTTATTTATAAATAAATCTAAATGAAAATCGTTTTCAATTAGAGGCCAAATATTATTTCTGCGTTTCTTGTTTTATATTCTCAAAATATGTTAAGGTTGCGCCCGTCGTTGGGGAGTAGCCGATTTCCAGACTCCGGAAATGTACGTGTCAACATACTCGTTGAAAAACGTGGCGCGTACGGACTGATCTTACAGGTTCAGTCAGGCGAGACCATAGGCACATCAACTGCAATGCATACCTGAATGGCGCTGTATTTACAGTGATTCCAGCCTGTATGCATGGTTACTGGGGGCAGTGATGTGTGTTATGGATACCCCGGTCAGGACGCTGTTATGAATCTCACCGCTACTGTTCTTCTTGCTTTCGGCATGTCGATGGATGCTTTCGCTGCATCAATTGGCAAAGGCGCCACCCTGCATAAACCCAAATTTTCTGAAGCACTGCGCACCGGCCTTATTTTCGGCGCCGTTGAAACGCTTACGCCGCTCATTGGCTGGGGCATGGGTATGCTCGCCAGCAAATTTGTACTGGAGTGGAACCATTGGATCGCCTTCATTCTGCTGATCTTTTTAGGCGGACGAATGATAATAGAAGGCTTTCGCGACGACGGGGATGAAGATGAAGAGCCACAGCGCCGCCATGGCTTCTGGCTGCTGGTCACCACTGCCATTGCAACCAGTCTCGACGCAATGGCCGTCGGGGTGGGTCTGGCTTTCCTGCAGGTCAACATTATTGCCACAGCGCTGGCCATCGGCTGCGCCACGTTGATTATGTCTACGCTCGGCATGATGATCGGTCGTTTCATTGGCCCGATGCTGGGCAAGCGAGCTGAAATTTTGGGCGGGGTGGTACTGATAGGTATTGGCGCCCAGATCCTCTGGGCACACTTCCACGGTTAATTCAGGCGCTGCCAGATATGAATACTAAAGTCTGTCTGGCAGTCAAACGTCGTTTTACCGGCTAACGTTTCCCACACTTCCGGCTTTGCCCGCCAGGCGAACGGCGTCATTTGCAGTAACGCAACGGCCTCGCTACCTTTGAGCTGCATCTGATACCCCAGCGCAAGACTCTCTTGCAGAACAAAACCGTCCAGTTGCTCAGTGTGTGGCGCATGCAAACGCACCTCATCATAAATCAGCCCTTTCAGCTCCATTAAATGACGCGGACCCGGCGTGGCGGTAATAACCCAGCCACCCGGTTTGACCACGCGAGCCAGCTCCGGCGCTTTACAGGGCGCGTAGATCCGGATGATGGCATCCATTGACTCGTCGGCAAACGGCAGGCGATGGCTGGAGGCAACGCAAAAGGTCACCTGCGAATAACGACGGGCTGCGGCCTTAATCGCCACTTTAGAAACGTCAAGACCAAAGGTTGTACAGCCCGTCAGCGCATCGGCAAACGCATGGGTGTAATACCCTTCCCCACAGCCAATATCCAGGATCGCCGCATCTTCTGAACTCAACCTCTGGGTGAGCGCATCCACAATTGCTTCGCGCAGCGGCTGATAGTGTCCGGCATCGAGAAATGCCCGGCGCGCCTGCATCATCTCCGCGCTATCACCCGGATCGCGCGACCGTTTGTGCTGAACCGGCAGTAAGTTGACATACCCTTCTTTCGCCACGTCAAACTGGTGCCGCCCAGGGCAGACAAAACTGTTATTCGCTTGAGTAAGAGCCTGGTGGCAAAGAGGACAGGAAAACGACATGACAACTCCGGCAGGTGACTTAAGGGCGCAAGTGTAACGCGAATTGCGCCCTGGGAAAATAACTTACAGCGACGGCGAGGATACGTTGCTGCCGTGCATTACCAGCAGATGATCGGAGCCGGGAGGCATTCCGTCCGGCTTTACGTTTTCCAGACGCAGGACATCGCCCATTATCTGGCTGAATACCGGCGCGGAGACTGCCCCCCCATAATAAGCACCGTTTTGCGGGTTATTTATAACCACAACCAGCGCGAACTTTGGGTCGCTTGCTGGCGCAACGCCCGCCGTATAGGCCACATATTTATCGACATATTTGCCGTCTTCGCCAATTTTCTTTGCCGTTCCGGTCTTAACCGCGACGCGATAATCTCTGACCGCGGCCTTGGTTCCCCCGCCGCCGGGTAGCGCGACGCTTTCCATCATATGTTCAACCTGGTGAACCAACGCCTCCGGCATCACTCGCGTACCGATTACCGGCGGATCGATACGCGTAATAGAAAGGGGTCGATAGATACCAAAACTGCCGATGGTGGCATAGACATGCGCCAGCTGGAGCGGCGTCACCATTAATCCATAACCAAATGCGAAGGTTGCCCGGTCCAGATCGCTCCAGTAGCGGCGTTGAGGCATTAATCCGCGACTTTCCCCGGTTAAACCCAGTCCGGTTGGATCGCCAAAGCCAAAGCTTTTATAGGTATTCAGTAATTTCTGTACCGGCATCGCCAGCGAAAGGTGTGACACGCCGGTATCGCTCGATTTCTGCAAGATCCCGGTCAGCGATAGCTCCGGGTAAAATCCGACGTCGCGGATGCGATGCCCATCAACAATAAAAGGATGAGTATCAATCACGCTGTCAGGCTGTACTATCCCCTGCTGCAGAGCGGTCATAATCACCAGTGGTTTTACGGTTGAACCGGGTTCAAAGGTATCGCTAATTGCACGATTACGAAAATCATCCAGTACCGCGCCATCACGGTTATTGGGATTGAAATCGGGAAAGCTTGCCATGGAGAGTATTTCGCCGGTGGCAATGTTGACCAGCACTGCGGCCCCTGATTCCGCTTTATTCCATGTCACGGCATTGTCCAGCGCGTCTTCAGTAACCGTCTGCAAGCGCTCATCAATGCTGAGCTGTAATTCATGCGCCGGCACCGGCATCACTTCCGTGATATTTTCGATGACATGGCCAAATTTGTCTTTCCGTACCAGGCGGGAGCCGGGTTTGCCCATCAACTGGCTATTGAAGCTTTTCTCCAGCCCTTCAATCCCCTGACCGTCAATGTTGGTGAAACCAATCAGATTGGCCGCAACATGTCCGGCGGGATAAAAGCGGCGGGACTCTTCACGCAGGTTGATTCCCGGCAGATCCAGTTTATCGACCCATTCTGCCTGCTGAGGAGAGATCTGGCGCGCCAGATAGATAAACCGCCCGGCTGGATTGCTGTTAACGCGTTCAGCCAGCGTGCTGAGCGAAATATGCAGCGTTTTCGCTAACGCCTGCCAACGTTCGTTATAGCCAACGCCACCCTTGCTGATAATCGTCTTCGGATCGGCCCAGACGGCGTTAACCGGAACGCTTACCGCCAGCGGTCGCCCTTCTCTGTCGGTTATCATTCCGCGCGGCGAAGCGATGGACACCTCGCGTAAGGAACGCATGTCTTCCTGTTTTACCAGATTCGTCGGCGTGACAATTTGCAACCACGCAACCCGCCCCAGCAGCAATCCAAGGCTCAATAATATTGCCACACAAAGCAGGGCAAAACGTACGGGAGTAAAATTGCGCGCATCGCCTTTTTTCTTTTTCACCCGAACTCCAACAAGATAGTTTTTCAGGTGTCTGATTTAACGGGAAATGCCGCAAGAAAGCGGGGAAAACTATGCTACGAACATCACGCCTTTGCAACAAAGCGCTAATGGATGGGCATTCAGTAATATTTTGACGTAATTAGAATTAAAAAGCCCCGCATAAGCGAGGCTTTATATCTGAGATGGATGCGCAAAAGCGCTTCAAATCAGTGGTGTCGATCAGATAGCTGTTACGTTAACAGCAGCCGGACCTTTCTGGCCGTCCTGAATTTCGAACTCAACGTTCTGGCCTTCAGCCAGAGTTTTGAAGCCGTTACCCTGGATAGCGGAGAAGTGTACGAACACGTCTTTGCTGCCATCAGCCGGAGTAATGAAACCAAAACCTTTAGACTCGTTGAACCACTTAACTTGACCTTTAATCTTTGCCATTTGCAAAATTCCTTAGAGTATTTTCTTCGCCCGCGGGCATAACATAGATAAAACTGAGACATTACTGCTTGAGGCACTAATATAAGGTTCGGCAGAGAAGCGGTATTCAACGTCAACGTGTTTACTCAGGACTTCTTTACTGAAAATGCCACACATAAACAGAACTGTACCTCGTTTAACCCAAAACGTGTTATCACATACAACGTTAATAATGGCAAGCCATTTTTAAACGTGTCTCGATCGGTCGCACAAATCCCGTCGTCCATCAAACAGCAACTGCACAGTTATGCGCCAGGTCGAGTAGAATTATATTCTCGCCTCTCTCCCCTATCCCCGCCTGACTTGCGCCATAGCCGGGATATTTCTACCATAGCTCAATAGCTTCAGTTGTTCCAGGTTATCTGTTACGGGTTCTGCCAGATATCATTTTTTATGCTTAGTAATGCATAAAATGTCACAAGCGTAAAAATGAGATCCGCCTTCTGGTTTTGCACCAAAATAATGAAAGAATGATGACAAGGCACAAAAAAAGTAAGAGAAACGTTTCGCTGTTAATAAAACGATCGTTATCACAAAAATGACATAATCATATTTTTTACGTATGGAAGATTATATTTATATCAGACTGGGGATAAGATATTAATTAGTCGGAGCATCTGAAAATACTGAGAATAGATGACTGTCCGGCCGCCAATTACACGACGGGGACAGAAGAAAATAATCTGACGCGCTGACGACAGGATGAAGCAACTGAGAACAACAACAGCCGTTCCTCATCCTGCCATACCTTTTTTACCGCTCAGCTACCAGGCGGATGATGTCATCGTCTTCATCCTTAATGGGCAGTGCAGTAGGCTCTGCTGCTTTCTCGGGTTCGTTAGCTTCGCAAAGGCGACGTAACAAAGCGTTCTGTCTTTTTTGCTGATCTAACAATGCCTCAAGCAGCTCAATCTGCTCGTTAGTACGCGAACTTGCCCGATTGATAAAAAACCAAAGAACAAGCCCAACAATCAGAACCACCACCGATACCGCTAAAGGCGCAAAACTCAACGCGCCAGAATTCAAAACTTCGTTCATTTTACCACCTCAATGTAGACAGCGTAGTTTACCACTGCCGCACAAGAAGGTAATCAACTGTTGCGAAAATGCGCTTACCAGGGAATAAATTTATTGAAGGCACAAATACCGCTGAAAAATTGTACGTCCTGATCGCACATGATGTTGAACACCTGCGCCCACATCAGTATGCATACCAGTACAACAACAATCAGCACTACCCAGCGAATTTTTTTCACTCCAGCTCCACTCTTCAACTCCACATCTTATGTCTATAAATTATCATGCGTTACCTAAACCCAGAGTTAACTGTATAGGCATTCAATCTTTTTAGGAATGATTGACTTGTTTCATACCGTGTACAGGCTAATCTAATAACAATGAGAAAAGATAAGAGGTTGTAATGCGTCTGATTATCCGCGCTATTGTGTTGTTAGCTCTGGTTTGGATCGGTTTATTATTGAGCGGCTATGGAATTTTGATTGGAAGTAAGGAGAATGCTGCCGGTCTGGGTCTGCAATGCCAATATCTGACTGCCCGTGGAACCAGCACGGCACAGTACGTCCACACCAGTAGCGGTATCATTGGCCTGTCGGATTGTCCCCTGTTAAGGAAAAGCACGGTCATTATCGATAACGGCTAATAATGCAACATTACATTCGATACGTTATTTACGCCAGGTAACGTTATGACTGTTCATAAAAAACCCCAGGTACAAAATACCTGGGGTTTTTTACATTCGCGATTACGTCAGATTAGAACGGATAGTCGTTATAGCCCATTTGTTCTGAAATCTTGCTCGCTGCCGTATGCAGCATTGCCACATACTCGTGTAAACGCTCTTCTGAGAAACGCAGCGTTGGGAATGAAATACTCAACCCCGCAATAACCACGCCGAAACGGTCAAACACCGGTACGCCGATGCAGCGCAGGCCTTCTTCCTGTTCTTCGTTATCTTCGCCGTAACCCTGCTCACGTACTTTATCCAGCAGTAGCAGTAATTCATCAGTATTCGTAATGGTACGATCGGTGCTGCGTTTGTACTCAATGCCATCCAGAATCTGCTTCACTTCATCGCGGTCACGCCATGCCAGCAGAACTTTACCGATAGCCGTACTGTACAGCGGATTACGACGACCAACGCGGGAATACATGCGCAGATTGTACATAGAGTCGATTTTGTGAATGTAGACGATGCTGTCTTCATCCAGCGCACCGAGGTGTACTGTCTCTTTGGTCAGGCGCGAAAGTTCGCGCATCTGAATGTCAGCGCTACGGATAAGATCGACGTTTTGCAACGCGCGCGCGCCCAGCTCGAATAATTTCAGGGTCAGTGAGTATTTCTCAGACTCCCCTTCCTGTGCCACATAACCCAGCGTTTTCATGGTCTGCAAAAAGCGATAAACGGTGCTTTTCGACATCATGACGCGTTGCGACAACTCGGTAATACCAATTTCGCGCTCTTCACCCAGCGCCTGCAGAATGCCAAAAACTTTCAGCACGGAAGATACAGAATCGGGTTGCTTATCCAGATCTGCGATTGCCATTTATCACCCCTTTCGAGTGTTTTATAAAAATCAGAACCGGTTTTTATTATAATTTCACGTACCAACCCTCGCAATCGCTCTTTGCTCACTTAGTTACAAATCTGCGACCTAACACCTGAATATCAATGCTAAAATTATTACTCTCATCATAAATTCCACAAATATCGACTTTCTATGGAAAAAATTCAGGCCGATGGTCTGCCATTGCCCCAGCGATATGGCGCAATTTTAACCATTGTTATTGGCATTTCTATGGCAGTACTCGACGGTGCAATAGCGAACGTGGCCCTGCCAACTATCGCCGCCGATCTTCAGGCCTCACCTGCCAGCTCAATCTGGATTGTAAACGCCTATCAAATCGCGATCGTCGTTTCGCTCCTGTCCCTCTCTTTTTTAGGCGATATGTTCGGTTACCGGCGCATTTATAAGTGTGGCCTGGTCGTGTTCCTGCTTGCATCGCTATTTTGTGCCTTGTCAGATTCGTTGCACATGCTGACGCTGGCTCGCGTCGCCCAGGGTTTTGGCGGTGCGGCGCTAATGAGCGTGAATACGGCATTGATCCGACTTATTTATCCCCAGCGTCAGCTCGGGCGAGGGATGGGGATTAACTCCTTTATCGTCGCGGTCTCCTCGGCTGCGGGTCCGACCATTGCCGCAGCTATTCTTTCTATTGCCTCCTGGAAATGGCTGTTTCTGATTAACGTCCCGCTGGGAATAGTCGCCCTGTTGCTGGCGATGCGTTTTTTGCCAGCCAATGCGTCCCGCGGCACTAAACCACGCTTTGACCTGCCCAGTGCGGTAATGAATGCCTTAACGTTTGGCTTGTTAATTACGGCGCTCAGCGGCTTTGCACAAGGACAGTCGCTAAAACTGATTGGTGCCGAGCTTGTGGCGCTTATGGTGGTGGGTTTTTTCTTTATCCGACGCCAGCTCGCGCTGGAGGTGCCGTTACTGCCGGTTGACCTGTTACGCATTCCACTGTTTTCACTCTCGATTTGTACCTCGATATGTTCATTCTGCGCACAAATGCTGGCATTGGTTTCCCTGCCCTTCTTTATGCAAACGGTGCTCGGACGCAGCGAGGTCGAAACAGGCCTGCTGTTGACGCCATGGCCGCTGGCAACCATGGTGATGGCGCCGCTGGCGGGATATCTGATTGAACGCGTTCACGCCGGGCTGTTGGGCGTACTGGGCATGGCGTTGATGGCCAGCGGGTTGTTTTCGCTGGTGCTGCTGCCCGTTTCCCCCTCCGATTTTAATATCATCTGGCCGATGATTCTGTGCGGCGCGGGCTTTGGCTTGTTCCAGTCCCCAAATAATCACACCATCATCACCTCCGCGCCGCGTGAACGCAGCGGTGGGGCGAGCGGTATGCTGGGGACGGCGCGCTTGCTGGGTCAGAGTACCGGGGCCGCGCTGGTCGCGCTGATGCTAAACCAGTTTGGCGACAGTGGAACGCACGTCTCGCTGATAACCGCAGGCATTCTGGCCTCGCTGGCAGCAATTGTGAGTGGTTTACGTATTACGCAACCGCGAGTTCAGGCATAAAAAAACGGGAACCTCTCGGCTCCCGTTCTCACACAACCCAGAATCTGGATTACATGTTTTCGATGATTGCGTCGCCAAACTCAGAACATTTCAGCAGCTTAGCGCCATCCATCAGACGTTCGAAGTCATAGGTGACGGTCTTGGCGTTAATCGCACCTTCCATACCTTTAACGATCAGGTCAGCCGCTTCGACCCAACCCATGTGGCGCAGCAGTAGATTTAGCAATTTATTATATCCTATTGAATTAAAACGATTTCATGCTTAATAAGTATCTAATCTTGTTTTTTTGCCTTCACGATAACTCACTGATTTTGTATAGTTTAAGTAGCGTTTTGATAACCACTTTAAAGCTAAATGGAGCTTCGCTTGAAAACTTCTGTTCTCATTCAGAAATTAATGGAAATTGACAAAACTGTGCCATTCGATGCGGACGTAGTGACCGGTGAGGAATGGTGGCCAACCCCGATTTCTCGTGTTTATCACAAGCCACCACATACCTATGTAGAATTTGAAACAGGTGAACAATCGCAAGATGATCCTGACGAGCTAAGTGTTTATAGCGAATTAGAAATTCGTGCACATCAAATGATGCAAATTAGAGATTTTGTGCAATCTAACAAGGGACTGAAACCTGAAGAAATTGTTTCGGAAATAAACGTTCAAATTGAACGTCTGAGGGCGATGGCTGAGGCAATTTTGAAACAATAATTCATGTTCTATATTCTTCATACTGGCTGTGGGTTCAACTCCCGCCAGCTCCACCACTTTTGATAGGACTGCAACCGGACAGAGGCTATAAAAACAGCCACTTATGGAAACTGACCAGACAGTAAACAGACCAAGAAAAGACAAAAATATGCACGTGAAATGCACGTGCACTTCAAAAGAGCCTCAGATTTCACAGTCTGGGGCTTTTCCATATGTAACCAAGTGTAACTATTTAGCACTACAATATTCACTCATTAGAGCCTAACAGATAAATTATTTAGCCCGTAATTAACTAGTAATACCGAGAGAAATGAGATAGTGAGCAATCTGAATCCATGCATGACTTGTGGAGCATGTTGTGCATTTTTTCGTGTTTCCTTCTACTGGGCCGAAGGCGATGATGCAGGCGGCACCGTTCCAGCGTATCTCACTGAACAGGTTTCGCCCTATCATCGATGTATGAGTGGCACAAATCAGAAAAACCCCCGCTGTATTGCTCTTGCCGGAAAACCTGGGGAAAGTGCCTTTTGCACAATTTATGAGAATCGCTCGTCAACATGCAGGGAATTTGCTATGTCGGGTGAAAATGGGGAAATAAATAAGGCATGCAATCGTGCGAGAGCTCATCATGACTTACCCCCACTTTGATGATTAAAATTTTTTTACGCGGATAATAGTATGTATCATGAAGAAAATATTGCTCTTCATGATACACAGAAACATAAATTGATTTTAATTTGATATTCCAAAGCATAAAGCCCTGCATGTTACGCAGGGCCAAGCAACAGAGTAAAAATTAATTATTAGAAGCGGTAACCGATACCAGCAATCCAGGTACCGACTTTTACACGTCCCAACTTACTATATTCATAAGAAGCATCAAGCACCAAATTAGGGATTGGGTTAAACTGTAGGCCTACACCATATACGGCTGAAGTTTTGCTCTCAGAATTGGAATATCCCGACATGTCGGCCTCGACTCGCCCATGTCCGAAACCAATCAAACCATACGCACTGATGTAATCATTGAAACGATAGGCTGGCCCCGCAGATAGCGAGTAATAATCTAAGTCTTCATTTCCAACTTTGTGACCAGCATAATAATAATTATAACTTAAATTAGTGTAAGTAAATGAAGATGCAATCCCCAAATGCTGATCCAACTCATAACGATATTTAATGTTTATGCCCTTCGGATTATCATCAAGTTTGTCGCCACCTGCTTTCACATGGCTTTGAGCATACCCTATTGAGAGGCTATTATTCAGTAGTTCAGCGTTTGCTGCGCCAGATACCATACAGGTACCCATAATAAAAGTTGCCAAAACTATTTTCTTCATAACAAATCCTTCTTTAATTAAGCAAAATTTATCAACTCACCATCTTTGCCACTGGTGCATTTACATAGTATTTACATATTTTTATTTAGCCAACACTTAATCTATATAGTAATTGTTATGACGCATAAGCATGCATGATTAATATTTCCGCACGTTATTTTTAATGTCTCGTCATACTTCATATAAAACGGATTTTGCGCCATGTCAGAATGTTCTGTTCTTATTACTTTTTCCATAATTGCCTCGCCTAAAGATACGAACGGCACAATATATAACCCAGCGCCTCCAGCACGGTACTTTCAGTACCTCCATTACATCTAGGAATTTGCCACCAGTTGGTATTCATTCAATACTCGCACTATCGGAGTTTGCCAGCCACAGCACATTCTTGGTTCCCTTCCCACAATTTAATCACCGCAGCACATGTTTTATCCAGTATGCTGCGGTTCTTATCACTGAATTTTTAATCCCCGTATACTATCGAAGCGCTGTTGATATCATCCAGTGCATTGCGGATCGCTGTCGACACCACCCCGTCAATATTGCTGATCGCAAACTGTAGATCCTGGGTACCATCGGCGTTACGTTTCGGCAAAGCAATGTCCATCGGACAGGCAACAAAGGTCACCCAGTCCCCTGACTCCGATCTGGCCATGATGTCGTCATAACCGGTACACAGGAAATGCCGCTGGTCGCCAGTGTTAATCTGCAGGGTCTCGATAATCACATCCTCACCGGATGAGGCATAAAGACGGTTCAGGATCGTCATGTTTCCGGCCACTCCCTGTTCATCGCTCTGTCGATAATATCGCTGTTGCGGATAAAATCCGGGTATTCGCCATACCCACCATCAAGAACTGCTCTTGACCATAACTCCAGCGTGGCCGAATAGCGCCAGTAACGGGGCGCTACCAGCGTGGGTCCCTGATAAATATCAGTAAACCGACATTTAAACCATTGCAGATCACCAAGAGGGGTTTGCAGTTGCATCATGAACCAGTTTGCACCGTCTTTCAGGACATCACGGTACCACGCTTCAAACAGCATAGCCTGAGGGTTGGTCGTGAACGTCCAGTTCACGGTTGCCACCGTCGGCGTTGACGTATATCTGCGCCGCTGCCGTGCTCTGCCCGACACCATTTCAGTTCTCAATAAAGGAGATGCCGCCTGAAAACCGTAATTATCCATCAGGGGAAGCGGCAGGTAATCGTGTGGATAGCTGTGTTCAGTCACGTCTTATTCCTTGCGCGTTCGGCCATAATAGCCTTTCAGTGCCCGGCCAAATTCATTGGTGGGAGAGATGACCTGGGCTGCCATTTCCTTTCTGATAGCTACAACAAGCTGGCGGTTGCGACTGTCAATCGCCGCCAGCGTTGCCTCATCCGGTTTCCCGGTAAATGAATTCTGGATACGAATGCTTCCGCCAGAACTAACCTGACGTGCCTGTTGAGCCTGCTGGACTTTTTCCAGTGTGGCATCCAGCTTTGCGGATGTACTGGCGGTCACTACCCGCTCCCCTTTCTGAAGTAACCACGTCCCCGTTTCCGGGACGCGATCAATACCGTCATGCGCCATACCCGCCAGCGTTTGCCCGGCAATCAGAGCTACAGAGGCATAGCCCGCGGCACGCATGGCGGTTGCTGCCGGGATCCCCATAATCATGCCCCCCTCAGCCATCGCCTTGGTGGCAGCCAGCTCTGTGTTAATAATTGCCTGTGCGACAGCAGCTGCCTTGCTGGCAATGAACAAGGACTTATACGCAGCACTTCCCTCCTGCCCCAGCCCCCTCAGTAACTCTGCTGACTGCCCTGTTAAATCGGAAAACATAGACAGGCTGGCGGTTGTATATCCATTCTGAATATCCTGCAGTTTTTCCGAATTCTTCTGGTTAATCTCAGCAATCCTATCCGCATACATCTGCTCATTAATCAGTTTTTCATCAAGAAGTTGCTTCTGCATGTCGAGCTGCTGTTTATGCCATTGCTTCAGTTCCTTTTCTGCACCAGCAACCCTGAACAGTTCACTGGCCGCGCCACCAATATCTGACGACACACCTGAATATTCAGGTGCATTCTCAACAGCAGCACGGGAGATTTTTTCCAGCACGTCTCTGTATTCAGCACTGGCCGGAGAAGCCTCTTTCAGCAGACGCAGGCGTTCCTTCGTTTTACTGAGCAATGCTTCTTCCGGAGTCAGTAATTCTTCATTCAGGGCTTTTAACTTCTCAGTCGCAGACTGCTGATCGAGAATGGCGGCGTTACGCAACAGCGCCTCCTTTCTGGCCTGTGAAATGGCAGAAAGATCGCCCTGGCTGATTCGGTATTTTATCTTCGTCAGTTCAGTATTCTGCCCGGACAGGGCTATCAGCTCTTTCTGCTGACTGATCAGCCTGTTATAAACATCCTCTGTCTTTTCTGCTTCCGACTTTCCACCGCGAATCTTTGGCGTATTCGCCTGGTTGTTACGCCATGCTTCCAGCGCATTGTTGATATAAGTCTGCCTTGCCGTCTGATAAGCATCCCCCACAAAACCGAGGTCATCCGCGGCATAGCCCAGCCGGGTACGCTCACGCGCTTCCCCCTTCAGGCGGGACAGGGTCAGTTCACGCTCACTGTTATTCAGTACACCCTGCTGCTTATCATCCAGGGCTGCCTGTGGCAGCCGTAACGGTACATTCACCAGCCCCTGTCGCTGCTGAAGTAATTCATTACCCAGACCCAGAAGACGGTTAAACTCGGTATGACAACACCGTCTTCATCGTGGTACCACTCCTCACCATCCCGGGCGACCCTGAAAGCAAATGAGGATTGGTTAATATCACCGCGTTGCATGGGAGCCAGCACGAGATCACGTATTGTCTGGGTTTCCGGCGCAGTGATATCGTAACGCAGGCCACGCTCATCCACTGTCAGTGCAAGCGTGCCCGCAGAGGTGCGTCCCAGTATAAAATTGGGATCATGGTTAAACAGCGCCCGGACATCGTCCTGAAGCACATCATCAAACGCACCGGGCCGGATGATTTCGCGAAATGAACCGAAAATCAGTTCTGATCGACTATCAAAAACCGAGCCATACCCGATGATCCGGCTTGGTTCATCGTTGTGCGTTTCAGCGCGCACCTCGCCGCTGTAACATCGAATTTCTCGCTCACTCATCTTGAGTGTTCTCCTGGGTTGTCGATTTGGCAGGCTGGGAAGCGTTGACACTGACGAGCATTTCATCGAGACCCTCTTTCGGGTTCATGTCTTCAAACGCACGCGCCTCATTTCGGCTCATCCAGCCATCGGTGATAGCAAAGTGATAAAACTCCGCACGCTCTTTTGCGGTCCCGCGCAGCAGCCCGGCCAGGTTAAAGCGCACGTAATACCCGGCTTCCCGTTCGGCACGAGTGAATAATCTACGATTAAGCTCCTGCTCCCAGTTCATCACCCACGGCATCATCGTGTAGCGGACAAACTGAATAGCCTGTTCGGAAATGTTGGAAAAAGTGGCTTTTTCGAGGTCATTAATCATGTGCGCCGGTACGTTGAAAATTCCGGCGACCATTGAGCGGTTGAGTTTCATCATGTCGATGAGCTGGGCATCAACAGGTGAGACTGTCAGCGCTTTATAGTCCAGCTCAGCCGGGAGCAACATCGTCCTGTTTTCCTGGCTACGCAGCATTACAGTGGCTTTTTGCCACATATCTTTCAGCCTCGACCAGGAGTCTTTATTCAGTTCCCCCTTCACAGAGACGATACCTGCAGGTCTGGCGTTACCGCTGAAAAAACTTTCCGTATATTTCTGCCCGCTCATACCCATACCAATCGTTTCAGCATGTTGAAGTATCGGACTAAGCCCCATTTTCTGATCGTTGCCCAGCGCCCGGACGTGGATCATGTCGTCAGGACTGATACCTGCGTGCGTTTCTCATAACACGGCGAGGCAATATCGAAACCCGCCGTGGTGATAATAAGCGTAATTGGTTGTTCCCTTGCCCCCATCCCGGTTGTCATCGTGGTATAGAGCGCGTCAGTTTCATGCTCGTGATACTCGTCGATGATGGCACAGGAAGGTGAATCTCCATCTCCGGGGTCGCCAATAATTGGCGCAAACAAGGAGCCGTCAGGACGCGTCATTTTTTTCGCCCAGGGTTTGATGCTGAACTTCTGACGCAGTGCCGGAAGTTTCTTCACCATCGCCAGTGCAGGCGCAAAGACTTTCCATGCCTGTTTTTCCGTCGTGGCGCCACAGTAGACTTCCGCTGCGTACTCTCCATCAGCACAGAACATGTAATTGCCGACGGTCGCAGCGATCGCCGATTTACCATTTTTGCGCGGCACTTCGATGTAAATCTCAGTGAAGCGGCGATAGCCTGAATCTTTTCGCACCCAGCCAAACGGCACGCCCAGCGCAAATTTTTGCCACGGTTCAAACTCTATCCGCAGCTTCCGGCGAGCCCACTCACCGGAGGTGTGCGGCATTTTCTGGGAGAAGC
>NZ_NAEW01000025.1 GCF_002075345.1 Citrobacter braakii | reverse complement strand
TTAGGCCTGCCGCCAGCGTTCAATCTGAGCCATGATCAAACTCTTCAATTTAAGTTTGATGCTCGTGAATTAAACTTCGTAATGAATTACGTGTTCACTCAGAGACTTGGTATTCATTTTTCGTCTTGCGACGTTAAGAATCCGTATCTTCGAGTGCCCACACAGATTGTCTGATAAATTGTTAAAGAGCAGTTGCGACGCGCTTTAGCGCTCTGTCGCGAGGTGGCGTATATTACGCTTTCCTCTTTCAGAGTCAACCCTCATTTTCAGGTTTTTCTCTTCAACCGAACCGGCTGTTTGCGTGAAGTGATTCACATCCGCCGTGTCGATGGAGGCGCATTATAGGGATCCCATTTTTTAGCACAAGTATTTTTTGGATCTTTTTTGCTGAGTGCTTGTTTTTCACCCCTTTCGCTATATTCCTGCACAATTTGGCTGATTTTTGATAGCTAAATCACTTGCACAGTCTCGATAATCCAACCAAAGTCTTCATTACTGCTCTATTTTTGTTGAGGTAAACATGTCTGATGTATTACGTCCTTATAAGGATCTTTTCCCACAGATCGGAAAACGCGTGATGATCGACACCAGTAGCGTCGTCATTGGTGATACTCGTTTGGCTGATGACGTCGGGATTTGGCCGTTGGTTGCGATTCGTGGCGACGTCAACTATGTACAAATCGGCGCCCGTACAAACATTCAGGACGGCAGCGTTCTCCATGTCACACATAAATCCACATCTAATCCGCAAGGTAATCCATTGATCGTGGGTGAGGATGTGACGGTCGGTCATAAAGTCATGCTACACGGCTGCATCGTTGGCAACCGCGTATTGGTCGGTATGGGATCAATTTTATTGGACGGCGTAGTGGTAGAAGACGACGTTATGATTGGGGCAGGAAGCCTGGTGCCGCAAAACAAACGCCTGGAGAGTGGATATCTGTACCTGGGTAGCCCGGTTAAACAGATCCGGCCATTAAGTGACGAAGAGAAAGCAGGCTTAAAATACTCTGCTAACAACTACGTTAAATGGAAAGATGAGTATTTAAATCAGAGTAACCAAACCCAACCCTGAGAGTCTTCCTGCTGGTCCTGGATCAATGCTTCGGCCTCTTCTTCCAGGTCCCAGCGATGCTGTTGAAAGATTTCCAGCCATTGTTCAGGCGTGCAGCCGCCAAAGCGGGACGCCAACGTCTCCCCTGATATAGCGCATGTTAACTGCATACCATGGACCAACGCAGGGAAAACAACGGCGCTAATATCCGTCAGCCATTCTTCTCGATCGGGAAACTGGATCGCCTGATTCATGCCGACATTTCCTGTTGCATGCTTTTGATGACGGGCTCAATCTGTGGCAATACACCATGCCAGAGTAAAACGGCGTGCGCTGCTTGTCCCACCAGCATCCCCAGACCATCGGCATACTGTTTCGCCCCATGTTCAGCACACCAGGAAAGGAACGGTGTATTCCCTTGCTGATAAAACATGTCATAGCAATAGACAGAGGAGTGAATAAGCGATGTCGGAATGGCTGGTACCTCACCGCTAATTCCGCTAGATGTCGCATTAATAATTAAATCAAAACTGTAATTATCAAGATCGTCCATTCCCACCGCCTGCACGCTGCCGGTATGGGAGAAGATTTGTGCCAGTTCTTCTGCGCGCGAAGCAGTACGGTTAACGATGGTTACCGCACAATCCAGAGAAAGAAGAGGTAATAAAACCCCCCGGGATGCGCCACCGGCACCAATCAACAGAACTCGCGATCCGGGGCGAATGAAAGATAAACGTTCAAGATCGCTTAATAAGCCGATACCATCCGTGTTATCTCCCAGTAAACGCCCATCCTCAAGTCGTTTAAGAGTATTGACCGCTCCAGCAAGCGATGCCCGCTCCGTTAATTCATCGGCACGCGCAAACGCCTCTTCCTTAAAAGGCACAGTGACATTTGCCCCCTTCCCGCCTTCAGCAAAAAAGGCATTCAGCGTATTCACAAAATCATTGATAGGTGCCAGTACACGTCCATAGGAATGATCAATTTTCAACTGCTCTGCAAATTGCTGATGAATAAAGGGCGATTTACTGTGCGCTATCGGATTACCAAAAACAGCATAGGCTTCTTTCATATTACCCCTGTCGAAACTGTTCACCGGTCAGAGCATCACGGATCTCCGAAGGATTCAAACGCCCTCCGGTCTCCCCTTCAACTACGGGAAAGTCTGTACCAAACTGCGCGCGGACTTCCTCTACCGTTCTGCAAGGCGGTAAGCCACTCAAATTAGCACTGGTGGAGACTAACGGTTTGCCATAAGCCTGGCACAATGCAACCACCAGCGGATGATCGGTGACTCGCACGGCCAGCGAGTCAAAACGACCGGTCAACCAACGAGGCGTAGTCGCGGGCGCAGGGAAAACGAAGGTGACAGGACCAGGCCAGCGAGCGAACACAGCCTCACGTTGAGCATCTGAAAGCGTGCTATCGTCAATATAGGGCTTGAGCTGGTCAAAATTTGCCGCAATCAAAATTAAGCCTTTATCGACTGGGCGTTGTTTTAGCGCCAACAGACGGGTAACAGCCGTTTCGCTGTCGGGATCGCAGCCGACACCAAATACAGCTTCTGTTGGATAGGCGATGACTTTTTCTTGTTTCAGAACCGCTATCGCAGCAGCGATAGGGCCTGTGGGCAGGTTATTATTCACTTTTTTATTCCGCCGAGAACGGCTTTCCACATTGTTTACTGGCACAGAAATGCTTCACACCCTGCGCGGTTTTCTTTTCGATGAGTAGCGGATAATGGCACTCAGGACACTCTCCGGCTAACGGTTTGAAATTAATGACAAACTGGCACTCCGGATAGCGATCGCAGGAGTAAAACGTTTTGCCATAACGGGAACGCCGCTGGACCAGGTGGCCAGTCTGGCATTGAGGACAGACTATTGCTGTTTCATCTGGCTTGTCGATAAGTTCGGTGTGTTCACACGTTGGATAATCGCTGCATCCAATAAACATCCCGAATCTTCCCTGTCTCAGCACCAGCTCGGCGCCACATGCAGGACAAAGCTTACCCTCCAGAACTTTGACAATATGTCCGTCCGCGGAAGATTTCAACGGACGGATGTAATCGCATTCTGGATAGTGTGAACAACCGAGAAACGGACCGTGCTTCCCGGAACGAATAACCAGTTCAGCCCCGCATTGTGGGCAGGGCTCGTTTTTACGCACCGTAAACAGTGCTGATTTAGCCATAACAACTCATACTGAATAAAGATTGATTAATGCAGCATACCTTCATTCACTTCAAAGAGTAATTCTTCCATTTGCTGATAGGCATTTTCACAACCTGGAATATTGAAAAGCACCATCAGGATCACCCACTTCAGGTCTTCCAGATCGAACTCTGCCGTATCCAGCGCGAGTACGCGCTCAATGACCATTTCTCGTGTTTCGAGGTTTAGCACCTGAATCTGTTCCAGGAATAGCAGGAACCCTCTACAGCTTGCATCCAGTCGATCGCACTCTTCTGCGGTATAAATACGTATAGAAAGAGGATCAGATGCCAGCTGCATAGGTTCGGCAAGACCATCCTGATAATCAGCAAGCTTTTCCAGCCAAAGTAACGCGTTGTAGATGTCTTCACGATCAAAACCAGCGTCGGTAAGATCCCGTTCCAGTTTGTCCTGATCCACACGCAGCTCAGCTTCGTTATGGATATATGTCTCAAACAAATACATTAGTACGTCGAACATGGCATGCCCTCCTCAATCGGACATAGCCGCCGGGTACAGCTGCGATCCATCCTGCTAACTCCAGTTCGAGCAGTTGAGCCACTACCTCTGGCACAGGTTGGCCGGCACGTTCAGCGACGACGTCAACAGGTGTTACCTCATCTCCTACGTTAGCCAGGAGCTCCGGAAATGGCAATGCCACCTCTTCGTGATCTGGCGAATAAATTGATTTTTCAGGTTCATCTGGCAACCATTGCAGCCCATATTGCAAATTTTCCAGAATTTCTTCTGGGGCCGTCACAAGCGTGGCTCCCTGCTGAATAAGCCAATGTGGACCTTCACTTCCCGGACTCCCAATCGGTCCAGGCAACGCAAAAACCTCCCGCCCTTGTTCCAGTGCGCAACGCGCAGTGACCAGTGACCCGCTACGCTGAGCAGCTTCTACAACCAGGACTCCTTTACTTAGACCACTAATAATGCGATTTCGTCGGGGAAAATTGCGCGGCAAAGGAAGCGTATCTAATGGGAACTCAGACACCAGTACGCCTCCAGCCTCAATCAGTCGTTTAGCCAGACGGACATGCTGTCGTGGATGAATGGTCTCAAGCCCATTTCCCAGCACCGCAATACTCGTGCCCTCTCGGTTTATCGCAGCATTGTGCGCCACACCATCAATCCCCCGGGCCAGGCCGCTGGTGATCGTCACGCCGCATGCTGCAAGCTTTTCACAAAACAGCCGCCCCCAGCGTTCGCCATACCAGGAGTGCTGTCGGCTACCGACGACGGCAACCTGAAACGAGCTAAGGCATATGGGATTTCCTGCCACAAAAAGCACCCCAGGATAATCCTCAATTGCACGGAGCTGTGCCGGATAATGCTCGCTGTCGGCAACCACAAAATGATGGTTGGGCTGTTCAAGCCAGCGCAGCGTTTTTTCCAGCGTCTGATCTGGAAAGGTTAAAAAGCGCCGGGCCTGGCGGGGAGAGAGTCCAGCATGATGAAGTACCACGTTGTTAATACACGGCTGAGTATTGAGCCAGTGGGCAACGCGCACCATCTCATCACCATACAGTTCATTCACTTGTGCTAAACGTAGCCAAATCTCGATTTTGGTCATCCCTGTTCCCCTGCCACAAGCAGTCCTGGCAATCTTTGCGATTGGTCACTGATGCTGTCAATCAGAGGGGGTTTTGTCTAGAATAGAGGTAATAATCTTTTCAACTCCTGAACACAACTCTGGATAACTATGTCAGTTTTGCAAGTGTTACATATTCCGGACGAGCGCCTTCGCAAAGTCGCAAAACCGGTCGAAGAAGTGAATGCAGAAATTCAGCGTATCGTTGATGATATGTTCGAAACGATGTACGCCGAAGAAGGTATCGGTCTGGCAGCAACTCAGGTCGATATTCATCAGCGCATCATTGTTATTGATGTCTCTGAAAATCGCGACGAGCAGTTGGTACTCATTAACCCAGAGCTGCTGGAAAAAGACGGCGAAACAGGTATTGAAGAAGGCTGCCTGTCTATTCCCGAACAGCGTGCGTTAGTACCGCGCGCAGAGAAAGTAAAAATTCGTGCGCTCGATCGCAACGGCAAATCTTTTGAACTGGAAGCCGATGGCCTGCTGGCTATCTGCATTCAACATGAAATGGATCACCTGGTCGGTAAACTGTTTATCGATTATCTGTCTCCGTTGAAGCAACAACGCATTCGTCAGAAAGTTGAAAAACTCGACCGCCTGAACGCCCGAGCTTAAGGACAAGAATCAACGTGTCAGACTCACTACGTATTATTTTTGCGGGTACACCTGACTTTGCAGCGCGTCATCTCGACGCGCTGTTGTCTTCTGGACATAACGTCGTTGGCGTGTTTACCCAACCGGACCGTCCGGCGGGACGCGGTAAAAAGCTGATGCCCAGCCCGGTAAAAGTGCTGGCGGAAGAAAAAGGGATACCGGTTTTCCAACCCGTCTCTCTTCGTCCTCAGGAAAACCAGCAGCTGGTTGCTGATTTACGCGCAGACGTGATGGTAGTGGTAGCATATGGCCTGATACTGCCAAAAGCCGTACTGGAAATGCCGCGTCTGGGTTGTATCAACGTTCACGGTTCCCTGCTTCCACGCTGGCGTGGCGCAGCCCCAATCCAGCGCTCACTGTGGGCAGGCGACGCCGAAACTGGTGTGACCATCATGCAGATGGATGTTGGCCTCGACACCGGTGATATGCTGCTTAAGCTGTCCTGCCCGATAACTGCAGAAGATACCAGCGGTTCGTTATACGATAAGCTGGCAGATTTAGGACCTCAGGGGCTGATTGAAACGCTAAAACAGCTGGCGGCTGGCACCATAAAACCCGTTGTACAAGATGAATCACTGGTTACGCATGCAGAAAAACTCAGCAAAGAAGAGGCCCGTATCGACTGGTCGCTTTCAGCCGCTCAGTTGGAACGCTGCATCCGCGCCTTTAACCCGTGGCCAATGAGTTGGCTTGAAATCGACGGCCAGCCAGTGAAAGTCTGGCAAGCTACGGTTATTACAGCGAACACACAGGCCGCACCAGGCACTATTCTTGAGGCGACAAAACAGGGTATCCAGGTCGCAACGGGCGACGGCATCCTGAATCTCGTCTCTTTGCAACCTGCCGGTAAAAAAGCCATGAGCGCGCAGGATCTGCTTAATTCGCGCCGGGAATGGTTTGTACCCGGTAACCGTCTGGTATGACGGTTCATCTCGTTAAGCCCGGTATCTCCGGGCATTTTTATTTTTGCGCTTATGAAAAAACATCTTAATTTACGCAGTATGGCGGCCCAGGCCGTCGAACAGGTTGTCGAAAAGGGACAATCATTAAGCAACGTGCTGCCCGCCATGCAGCAAAAAGTTGCCGATAAAGACAAAGCACTGTTGCAGGAGCTTTGCTTCGGCGTGTTGCGTACACTCTCCCAACTGGAGTGGATGATCCAGCAGTTGATGGAACGTCCAATGACGGGCAAACAGCGCACCGTTCACTATCTGATCATGGTGGGCTTCTACCAACTGCTGCATACTCGTATTCCACCGCATGCTGCTTTGGCAGAGACCGTAGAAGGTGCAGTCGTTATTAAGCGTCCGCAGCTTAAAGGGCTGATCAACGGCGTGCTGCGCCAGTTTCAGCGCCGTCAAGAAGAGCTACTGGCTGAATTCTCTCAAAGCGATTTACGTTTCTTACACCCCTCCTGGCTGGTGAAACGTATTAAGACCGCTTATCCGCAGCAGTGGGAAGCCATTCTTGAAGCCAATAACCAGCGACCGCCGATGTGGTTACGTGTCAATCGTAACCATCATACGCGCGATGCCTGGCTGGACCTGCTGACCGAAGCGGGATTAACCGGTTTCCCGCATCCAGATTACCCGGATGCAGTGCGTCTGGAAACGCCAGCTCCTGTGCACGCCCTCCCAGGTTTTGATGAAGGCTGGGTAACCGTCCAGGATGCTTCCGCTCAAGGATGCATAAACTATCTGTTGCCGGAGGACGGTGAACAGATCCTCGACCTATGCTGTGCGCCGGGGGGCAAAACCACTCACATTCTGGAAGTTGCTCCGCACGCTAACGTAATGGCTGTCGATGTTGATGAAAAACGCTTATCGCGCGTTTTCGACAATCTAAAACGTCTGGGTATGAAGGCAACCGTAAAACAGGGTGATGGCCGCTATCCACAGCAGTGGTGCGGTGAACAACAGTTTGACCGTATTTTGCTGGACGCTCCGTGTTCTGCCACCGGAGTGATCCGTCGCCATCCGGATATCAAATGGCTACGTCGCGACCGGGATATTGCTGAACTTGCCCAGTTGCAGGCTGAAATCCTGAATGCAACCTGGCCACATCTTAAACCTGGCGGCACGCTGGTTTATGCAACCTGCTCTATCCTGCCAGAAGAAAACCAACAGCAAATTGCCGCCTTCCTTGCGCGCACGCCAGATGCGGTATTAAGCGTAACCGGTACGCCGGAAAAACCTGGACGTCAGAATTTACCGAGTGCGGAAGATGGTGATGGCTTCTTTTACGCTAAGCTAATCAAAAAGTGATGAGATAACGGGTCGCGACTGATGAAAATTATCATTCTGGGCGCAGGGCAAGTTGGCGGTACGCTGGCTGAAAACCTGGTCGGAGAGAACAACGATATCACGGTAGTCGATACCAATGGTGAGCGCCTGCGTAGCCTGCAGGACAAGTTTGATCTCCGTGTCGTGCAAGGGCATGGTTCGCATCCCCGCGTTCTACGTGAAGCCGGTGCTGACGATGCCGATATGCTGGTTGCCGTAACCAGCTCAGATGAAACAAATATGGTTGCCTGCCAGGTAGCTTATTCACTGTTTAACACGCCTAATCGTATCGCTCGTATTCGTTCACCGGATTACGTTCGTGATGCGGACAAGCTATTTCAATCTGATGCGGTGCCTATCGATCACCTGATTGCGCCTGAGCAACTGGTTATCGATAGCATTTATCGCCTGATTGAATATCCGGGCGCATTGCAGGTAGTGAATTTTGCCGAAGGAAAAGTCAGCCTGGCCGTGGTGAAAGCCTATTACGGTGGGCCGCTGATTGGTAATGCGCTGTCGACAATGCGTGAGCATATGCCGCACATCGATACCCGCGTTGCGGCGATTTTCCGTCATGACCGACCGATCCGTCCGCAAGGTTCTACCATTGTTGAAGCGGGTGATGAAGTTTTCTTCATCGCGGCCTCGCAGCATATTCGCGCCGTAATGAGCGAATTACAGCGTCTGGAAAAGCCTTACAAACGCATTATGTTAGTGGGCGGTGGTAATATTGGCGCCGGGCTGGCACGGCGACTAGAAAAAGATTACAGCGTCAAACTGATTGAACGTAATCAACAGCGCGCATCCGAGCTTGCAGAGAAACTGCAAAATACGATCGTCTTTTTTGGTGATGCCTCGGATCAAGAGCTGCTGGCGGAAGAACATATCGATCAGGTTGATCTGTTCATTGCGGTAACCAACGATGATGAAGCGAATATCATGTCGGCGATGCTTGCCAAACGGATGGGCGCCAAGAAAGTGATGGTGTTGATCCAACGCAGAGCATACGTCGATCTGGTACAAGGCAGCGTGATCGATATTGCGATTTCACCGCAGCAGGCAACCATCTCTGCGCTGCTCAGTCATGTGCGTAAAGCGGATATTGTTGGTGTATCTTCACTGCGCCGTGGCGTCGCGGAAGCCATTGAAGCCGTTGCACACGGTGATGAAACGACGTCACGGGTTGTGGGTCGCTCAATTGATGAAATTAAACTTCCACCAGGAACCATTATTGGCGCCGTTGTGCGTGGTAACGATGTGATGATTGCCAATGATAACCTGCGTATTGAACAGGGCGATCACGTAATTATGTTCCTGACAGATAAAAAGTTTATTACCGACGTCGAGCGACTATTCCAGCCAAGTCCGTTCTTCCTGTAATAATTTGGGCGCTGAAACTGCGCCTAAGTTATTTCCCTTTATTTTTCATGGTTTAATAAATTTCTATTTAGGTAATACATAAATGGAAATTGCCTAAACATTTGTTAAACTTATAAACGTCAGCTGCATAGGGAGAATAAGATGAGCATTATTAAAGAATTTCGCGAATTCGCGATGCGCGGGAATGTTGTCGATTTGGCAGTGGGTGTCATTATTGGTGCGGCATTTGGGAAGATTGTTTCATCACTGGTTGCCGATATCATCATGCCGCCGCTGGGGTTGTTAATTGGTGGAATTGATTTTAAACAGTTTGCTTTAACACTACGTGATGCACAGGGAGATATCCCTGCAGTCGTTATGCATTACGGTGTATTTATTCAGAATATCTTTGATTTCGTTATTGTTGCGTTTGCTATCTTTATGGCAATCAAGCTGATCAACAAACTGAACCGTAAAAAAGCGGAAGAGCCAGCAGCACCGCCGGCGCCATCGAAAGAAGAAGTATTGCTGAGTGAAATTCGTGACCTGCTGAAAGAACAGAATAACCGCTCTTAAGCACTCACTGAAACAAGAAGGCCAGTGGTAAAAAAGTGAATGACTTTCTTGCCACTGGCCTCCCAGTTACCCCGATTACCATGTTTACCTTTACGTAGATAACTTCCTTTCCCTTTCTTATTTTTCTCAACGCGCTGCCTGAACAGTGGGTCATGTAGAAGCGCCTCAATGGCGTTATCTTTTATCTGCCCTTTAGTGTGCTGATAACGACTCATAATACCTCCGGTTGTCGTAATTTACGCCGCGAGTGTAGACCTGACCGTTCAATAAATCAACAGCCTGATGGTGATCCACTGGCGCCTTGCTCAAGTGCTTCAAGGATAGAGCAGTACACACTGCTGTGTGCCTTGCCACAACACGCGTCATTCAATCGCTGCAGCGACCGTTGCATCGCCTGAAGCTCAGCTATTCTCGCTTCCACTTCCTGCAATCTTTCCTGGACGATCCCTTTTGATTCCTGGCAGGTATGGTGTTCGGGATCGATGCGGATCGAAAGCAGTTCGCGGATCGATTCCAGAGTGAAACCAAGCTGACGGGCATAGCGAATAAACTTTAGACGCTGAAGATCGCTTTCCGTATAGAGACGAAACCCGCCTTCTGTACGTATTTCATGTTCCATCATCTGCTGCTTTTCATAGTAGCGGATAGTATCAGGCGTCACGTCAGCCAGTTTCGCTAATTCACCAATACGGTACATGCTATCTCCGCTATTCGTCGTTGATCTTCTGCAGCAGCTTACCTGCGTATTCACCGTGTAAAAACTCGGTGCTGAGTCCAGCCTGCCGAAGTTTCAGTTCCAGTAGTGACAGTCTTCGACTCACTTCCTGATAATGGGGATCATCTTTGCGGATCTCTGCAAGTATTTCAAGCAGTTGTATTGCCTCTCTGCGCTGCTCAAGCTCAGGAGGAAGACATCCCGCATTTTTTAATAAACGGAATCCGGCTCGAAGTTCCGGCGGAATGTGGGAATCATCGTCAAGAACCAACGGTTCTCCTGTACCAGGCAAACCATCAAACTCACCTTTAGACTGCGCATCAGTAATATGGCGCTCTGCCCACTGGTCCAGTAACCACATACAACACTCCAGTGATGAACAAAAAGAGTACAGATATTGTAGGTAAGTGGGGATATGACGGATATAAAAAAACCCGCCGAGGCGGGTTTTTTTACGTTACTACAGATTACTCTGCAGCAGCTTCTGTTTTCTCTGAACGATCAACCAGCTCGATGTATGCCATCGGCGCGTTGTCGCCTGCACGGAAGCCACACTTCAGAATGCGAGTGTAACCACCGGCGCGGCTCGCGAAACGCGGGCCCAGTTCGTTAAACAGTTTTGCCACGATCTCGTTATCACGAGTACGGGCGAATGCCAGACGACGATTAGCTACGCTATCAGTCTTGGCAAGAGTAATCAGCGGCTCAACTACGCGACGCAGCTCTTTCGCTTTCGGCAGAGTCGTCTTGATGATTTCATGACGAACCAGTGAACCTGCCATATTGCGGAACATAGCCTGGCGATGGCTGCTGTTGCGGTTCAGTTGACGACCACTCTTACGATGGCGCATGACCTTATCCTTCTCAGTAAAACCTTAACCTGTGATCCGGTTACTCGTCAGCGATGCTTGCCGGTGGCCAGTTTTCCAGGCGCATGCCCAGAGACAGTCCACGGGAAGCCAGCACGTCTTTAATCTCAGTAAGAGATTTTTTACCAAGGTTAGGCGTCTTAAGAAGCTCAACCTCAGTACGCTGTACCAGATCACCGATATAGTGGATAGCTTCTGCTTTGAGGCAGTTAGCAGAGCGGACAGTCAATTCCAGATCGTCAACAGGGCGCAGCAGGATCGGATCGAATTCTGGTTTCTCTTCTTTAACTTCCGGCTGACGTACATCACGTAAGTCAACGAAAGCTTCAAGTTGTTCAGCCAGAATGGTTGCCGCACGACGAATCGCCTCTTCAGGATCGATTGTGCCGTTGGTTTCCATTTCGATGACCAGCTTGTCCAGGTCGGTACGCTGTTCTACACGCGCTGCTTCAACATTGTAGGCAATACGCTCTACAGGGCTGTAGCATGCGTCGACCAGCAGACGGCCGATTGGGCGCTCATCTTCTTCCGAATGAATTCGGGTAGAAGCCGGCACATAACCACGACCGCGCTGAACTTTGATACGCATGCTAATAGATGCATTCTCATCGGTCAGGTGGCAGATCACGTGCTGTGGCTTGACGATTTCGACATCACCATCATGGGTAATGTCGGCTGCAGTCACAGGGCCAATGCCAGATTTATTCAAGGTAAGAATAACGTCATCTTTACCCTGAACTCTCACCGCCAGCCCTTTCAGGTTGAGCAGGATTTCCAGGATATCTTCCTGAACGCCTTCTTTGGTGCTGTACTCATGTAGTACACCATCAATCTCAACCTCGGTCACCGCGCAACCCGGCATCGATGAGAGCAGAATACGGCGCAGTGCGTTACCCAAAGTATGGCCAAAGCCACGCTCTAAAGGCTCAAGGGTCACCTTGGCGTGCGTCGAACTCACTTGCTCGATATCTACCAGGCGCGGTTTTAGAAACTCTGTCACAGAACCCTGCATTGTGTCCTCTCTTTGGTACTAAGCTTTACTTGGAGTAAAGCTCGACGATCAGGTGTTCGTTAATGTCCGCAGACAGATCAGAACGCTCCGGCTTACGCTTGAACGTACCTTCCATCTTGCCAGCATCAACTTCCAGCCAGGTTGGCTTTTCACGCTGCTCAGCCAGCTCCAGAGCGGCTTTCACGCGAGACTGCTTCTTCGCTTTCTCACGAATGCTAACAACGTCATTCGGACTAACCTGATAAGAAGCGATGTTAACAACACGACCGTTTACCATAATTGCTTTATGGCTGACCAGCTGACGTGCTTCTGCACGAGTGGCACCGAAGCCCATACGGTATACAACGTTGTCCAGACGACCTTCCAGCAGACCCAACAGGTTTTCACCGGTGTTGCCTTTCAGACGTGCTGCTTCTTTGTAGTAGTTACGGAACTGACGCTCCAGCACACCGTAGATACGGCGAACTTTTTGCTTTTCACGCAACTGCACACCATAGTCAGACAGACGCGGTTTACGCGCACCGTGCTGGCCAGGAGCTTGTTCAATTTTACACTTGGTATCGATCGCGCGAACGCCAGACTTAAGGAATAAGTCAGTGCCCTCACGACGGCTCAGCTTGAGCTTAGGACCCAAATATCTTGCCATTTTCTTTCTCCAACAATCCTAGAAACGACAGCGTTATACGCGACGTTTTTTCGGCGGACGACAACCGTTATGAGGGATCGGAGTCACATCAGTAATATTAGTGATGCGGAAACCAGCGGCGTTCAGAGCACGAACAGTAG
This sequence comes from Citrobacter braakii, assembly GCF_002075345.1. Classification (GTDB taxonomy): domain Bacteria; phylum Pseudomonadota; class Gammaproteobacteria; order Enterobacterales; family Enterobacteriaceae; genus Citrobacter; species Citrobacter braakii. The sequence goes on along the minus strand of NZ_NAEW01000025.1, from coordinate 25,593 downwards.
ATTCGCGACCTGGACCCGGTCCTTTGACCATAACTTCCAGATTCTTGATACCGTATTCTTTTACGGCTTCAGCGCAACGCTCTGCTGCAACCTGAGCTGCAAACGGAGTGGATTTGCGAGAACCACGGAAACCGGAACCACCGGCTGTTGCCCAACCCAGTGCGTTACCCTGACGATCAGTAATGGTAACGATGGTGTTGTTAAAAGAAGCATGGATATGAGCCACGCCGTCAGAGACTTGTTTTCTTACACGTTTACGTGCACGAATTGGTGCCTTTGCCATTATTCAATCACCCCGATTATTTCTTGATCGGTTTGCGCGGACCCTTACGGGTACGTGCGTTGGTCTTGGTACGCTGACCGCGAACCGGGAGACCACGACGATGACGCAAACCGCGATAGCAACCAAGGTCCATAAGGCGCTTGATGCTCATGCTAACTTCACGGCGCAGATCACCTTCAACGACAAATTTGGCAACTTCGTCACGCAGCGTGTCGATTTGTTCTTCAGACAGCTCACTGATCTTAACATCTTCAGCGATACCCGCGGCAGCCAGAATGGCTTTAGAACGGGTCTTGCCGACGCCGTAGATCGAAGTTAATGCGATCACAGCATGTTTCTGATCAGGAATGTTAATGCCTGCTATACGGGCCACTATGCACTCCTACTATTTAATATGTACGCACCATGCTGAAAAGCCCGTTTTCAGGATACTCAAATGGAAACGCACAGACATACAAAAGATTGGCTGGCTAATCTAGCCAGCTCAACCCAACTTTGCAAGAAAAATATGCGAATAAATCAGCCTTGGCGCTGTTTATGCTTCGGCTCGGCACTGCAAATCACACGGATGACACCATCACGCTTAACGATTTTGCAGTTACGGCATAATTTCTTGACGGAAGCACGAACTTTCATTTTTACTCTCCGTAACTTCTCGGGCGACTGTTAACGGCCGTAGCCTTTCAGATTCGCCTTCTTCAATGCAGACTCGTACTGACTTGACATCATCAGAGTTTGCACTTGAGCCATAAAGTCCATAATCACGACAACAACGATAAGCAGTGAGGTCCCACCGAAGTAGAACGGTACTTTCATTGCATCACGCATGAACTCCGGGATCAGGCAGATAAAGGTAATGTAGAGCGCACCAACCAGAGTCAGGCGGGTCATTACTTTATCGATATACTTCGCCGTTTGCTCTCCCGGACGAATTCCTGGTACAAATGCACCGGACTTCTTCAGGTTATCTGCTGTTTCACGCGGGTTGAAAACCAACGCCGTGTAGAAGAAACAGAAGAATATGATTGCAGACGCATAGAGTAACACATAAAGCGGTTGCCCAGGCTGCAAATACAGCGAAATTGTTGTCAGCCAGTTCCAACCAGTCCCGCCCCCGAACCATGACGCGATGGTCGCTGGGAACAGAATAATACTGGAAGCGAAGATTGCCGGGATTACCCCCGCCATATTCACTTTCAGCGGTAAATGTGTGCTCTGTGCAGCATAGACACGACGACCTTGCTGACGTTTCGCGTAGTTTACCACAATGCGGCGTTGACCACGCTCAACAAATACAACAAAGAACGTCACTGCAAATACTAATACTGCAACCAACAGCAACACGAGGAAGTGCAGGTCGCCTTGACGCGCTTGCTCGATAGTATGGGCAATGGCTGGCGGGAGTCCCGCGACAATACCGGCGAAGATAATGATTGAGATACCGTTGCCGATACCACGTTCAGTAATCTGTTCGCCCAACCACATCAGGAACATCGTCCCTGTAACCAGACTTACAACAGCGGTGAAATAGAATGCAAAGCCTGGATTCATTACCAGGCCCTGCATACCAGGCATATTCGGCAGACCGGTAGCAATACCGATCGACTGGAATATTGCCAGCACCAGAGTACCGTAGCGGGTGTACTGGCTGATCTTACGACGACCAGACTCCCCTTCTTTCTTAATTTCTGCCAGCGTTGGATGAACCACCGTCAGCAGCTGGATAATAATCGACGCCGAAATATACGGCATGATCCCCAGAGCAAAGATAGAAGCACGGCTGAGAGCACCACCAGAGAACATGTTAAACATTTCAATGATGGTGCCTCGCTGTTGCTCAAGCAGTTTGGCAAGTACAGCGGCATCAATACCAGGGATCGGAATGAAAGAGCCAATACGGAACACAATCAGCGCGCCGATTACAAACAGCAGTCTGCGTTTCAGCTCGCCTAAGCCACCTTTGGCACTTTGAAAATCTAATCCCGGTTGTTTAGCCATCTGCTACTTATTCCTCGATTTTACCGCCAGCAGCTTCGATAGCAGCACGAGCGCCTTTAGTAACACGCAGGCCACGAACAGTTACCGGAGTAGTGACTTCACCAGCCAGAATCACTTTCGCGAACTCGATCTGGATACCGATAATGTTAGCTGCTTTCAGCGTGTTCAGGTCTACAACACCGCCTTCAACTTTAGCCAGGTCAGACAGACGAACTTCGGCTGTAATCGCTGCTTTACGTGAAGTGAAGCCGAATTTCGGCAGACGACGGTACAGAGGCATCTGACCACCCTCGAAACCGCGACGTACGCCACCGCCAGAACGAGACTTCTGACCTTTGTGACCACGACCACCGGTTTTACCGAGGCCAGAACCGATACCACGACCCAGGCGGCGAGCCGCTTTTTTAGAGCCTTCGGCCGGAGACAGAGTATTTAAACGCATCTCTTACTCCTCAACTTTAACCATGAAGGAAACCGCGTTGACCATACCACGAACAGCAGGAGTATCCTCGCGCTCTACGGTGTGACCAATACGACGCAGACCCAGGCCAAGCAGCGTTGCCTTATGTTTCGGCAGACGACCGATTGCACTGCGGGTTTGAGTAATTTTAATAGTCTTTGCCATGGTTTATTTCCCCAGAATTTCTTCAACGGATTTACCACGCTTGGCAGCGACCATTTCCGGAGATTTCATATTTTCCAGGCCATCGATAGTTGCACGAACCACGTTAATCGGGTTAGTAGAACCATACGCTTTAGCCAGAACGTTACGAACTCCAGCGACTTCCAGAACGGCGCGCATTGCACCACCGGCGATGATACCGGTACCTTCGGAAGCCGGCTGCATGAATACACGAGAACCCGTGTGAGTACCCTTAACCGGGTGCTGCAGGGTGCCGTGGTTCAGCGCGACGTTAATCATATTGCGACGGGCTTTTTCCATCGCTTTCTGGATCGCTGCTGGAACTTCACGCGCTTTACCGTAACCAAAACCAACGCGACCGTTACCATCACCAACTACAGTCAGAGCTGTGAAGGAGAAAATACGACCACCTTTAACGGTTTTAGATACGCGGTTAACCGCGATCAGCTTTTCCTGCAGTTCGCCAGCTTGTTTTTCGATGTGAGCCATCTTACACCTCTACCTTAGAACTGAAGGCCAGCTTCACGGGCAGCATCTGCCAGTGCCTGGACACGACCATGATATTGGAACCCGGAACGGTCAAAAGAAACATCTTTGATGCCTTTTTCCAGAGCGCGTTCAGCAACAGCTTTACCTACAGCTGCAGCAGCGTCTTTGTTACCGGTGTACTTCAATTGTTCAGCGATAGCTTTTTCTACAGTAGAAGCAGCTACCAGAACTTCAGAACCGTTCGGTGCAATTACCTGTGCGTAAATATGACGCGGGGTACGATGTACCACCAGGCGAGTTGCGCCCAGCTCCTGGAGCTTGCGGCGTGCGCGGGTCGCACGACGGATACGAGCAGATTTCTTATCCATAGTGTTACCTTACTTCTTCTTAGCCTCTTTGGTACGCACGACTTCGTCGGCGTAACGAACACCCTTGCCTTTATAAGGCTCAGGACGACGGTAGGCGCGCAGATCTGCTGCAACCTGACCGATCAGCTGTTTATCAGCGCCTTTCAGCACGATTTCAGTCTGAGACGGACATTCTGCAGTAATACCCGCAGGCAGCTGATGGTCAACAGGGTGAGAGAAACCTAAAGCCAGGTTTACTACATTCCCTTTAACCGCTGCACGATAACCTACACCAACCAGCTGTAGCTTCTTAGTGAAGCCTTCGGTAACACCGACAACCATTGCATTCAGCAGGGCACGCGCGGTACCAGCCTGAGCCCATCCATCTGCGTAACCATCACGCGGACCGAAGGTCAGTGCATTATCTGCATGATTAACTGCAACAGCATCGTTGAGAGTACGAGTCAGCTCGCCGTTTTTACCTTTGATCGTAATAACCTGACCGTTGATTTTTACATCAACGCCGGCAGGAATAACGACCGGTGCTTTAGCAACACGAGACATTTTTTCCTCCGATTAGGCTACGTAGCAGATAATTTCGCCACCAAGACCAGCCTGGCGCGCTGCACGATCAGTCATAACACCTTTAGAGGTAGAAACAACTGCGATACCCATGCCAGCCATAACTTTCGGCAGCTCGTCTTTACGCTTATAAATGCGCAGACCTGGGCGACTGACACGCTGAATGCTTTCTACAACAGCTTTACCCTGGAAATACTTAAGAGTAAGTTCCAGTTCCGGCTTGGTGTCGCCTTCAACTTTAAAATCTTCAATAAAACCTTCTTCCTTCAGCACGTTGGCAATTGCCACTTTCAGCTTGGAGGAAGGCATGGTGACCGCAGCTTTATTCGCGGCCTGACCGTTACGGATACGGGTCAGCATATCCGCGATCGGATCTTGCATGCTCATCTGTCTTTACTCCCGTGATTCAATTGGTAATTACCAGCTAGCCTTTTTCAAGCCTGGTACTTCACCGCGCATAGCGGCTTCACGCAGTTTGATACGGCTCAACCCGAACTTGCCCACATAGCCATGCGGACGACCTGTTTGACGGCAGCGGTTACGCTGACGGGACGGGCTGGAATCACGCGGCAGAGACTGCAGCTTGAGAACTGCGTTCCAACGATCTTCGTCGGTCGCGTTCACATCAGAGATAATAGCTTTCAGTTCAGCGCGTTTTGCGAAGTACTTATCAGCTAAAGCTACGCGCTTTACTTCGCGTGCTTTCATTGATTGCTTAGCCATTCAGTAACCCTACCTTACTTGCGGAACGGGAAGTCAAAGGCAGCCAGCAGAGCACGGCCTTCTTCATCAGATTTCGCAGTAGTGGTAATGGTAATATCCAAACCACGCACGCGGTCGACTTTATCGTAGTCGATTTCTGGGAAGATGATCTGCTCACGGACACCCATGCTGTAGTTACCACGACCGTCGAAAGACTTAGCGGACAAGCCACGGAAGTCACGGATACGTGGAACAGCAATAGTGATCAGGCGCTCAAAGAACTCCCACATGCGTTCGCCACGCAGAGTTACTTTACAGCCGATCGGATAGCCCTGACGGATTTTGAAGCCTGCAACTGATTTGCGTGCTTTGGTGATCAGCGGTTTTTGACCGGAGATTGCTGTCAGGTCAGCTGCTGCGTTATCCAGCAGTTTCTTGTCAGCGATCGCTTCACCAACACCCATGTTCAGGGTGATCTTCTCGACCCGAGGGACTTGCATGACAGAATTGTAGTTAAACTCAGTCATGAGTTTAGCGACTACTTCGTCTTTGTAGTAATCATGCAGTTTCGCCATCGTACTACTCCAAATTACTTGATAGTTTCGCTGTTAGATTTAAAGAAACGGACTTTTTTGCCGTCTTCGAATCTAAAGCCTACACGGTCAGCCTTGCCGGTTGCCGCGTTGAAGATAGCAAGGTTAGAGATCTGAATAGCTGCTTCTTTCTCTACAATGCCGCCTGGTTGGTTCAGGGCCGGAACCGGCTTCTGATGTTTCTTAACCAGGTTGATACCTTCAACAATGACCTTGCCGGAAGACAGGACATTCTTAACTTTACCGCGTTTACCTTTATCTTTACCGGTTAACACGATAACTTCGTCATCACGACGGATCTTCGCTGCCATGATTCGCTCCTTAGAGTACTTCTGGTGCCAGAGAGATAATTTTCATGAACTTCTCGTTACGAAGTTCACGAGTTACCGGCCCAAAAATACGCGTACCGATAGGTTGCTCGCTGTTATTGTTTAAAATAACGCATGCATTACCATCGAAGCGAATGACAGAACCGTCCGGGCGACGAACACCCTTCTTGGTGCGCACCACTACCGCCTTCAGCACATCACCTTTTTTGACCTTACCACGCGGAATTGCTTCCTTGATGGTGATCTTGATGATATCGCCGACGCCTGCGTAGCGACGGTGCGAGCCACCCAGAACCTTGATACACATTACGCGACGTGCACCGGAGTTGTCGGCGACGTTCAGCATAGTCTGTTCTTGGATCATTTTAGTGCTCCGCTAATGTCAACTACTACTGAGACCCGAAAATCAGGTCGTTAAAAAAGCCCCATATCGGGGGCGCGGCATTATAACACCGCTTCAACGATATGGGTAGAAAAAATAAACGGCTCATCGCTGAGCCGTTTATTCGTTGAGAATGCCTACTGTATTACAGAACGGCTTTCTCTACAACGCGAACCAGCGTCCAGGACTTAGTCTTGGACAGCGGACGGCATTCGCGGATTTCAACCACGTCACCAGTACCGCATTCGTTGTTCTCGTCATGTACGTGCAGTTTGGTCGTACGCTTAATGAATTTACCGTAGATCGGGTGTTTCACAAAACGTTCGATAGCAACAACGATGGATTTCTCCATTTTATCGCTAACAACGCGACCTTGCAGAGTACGGATTTTATCGGTCATTACGCACCCGCCTTCTCAGTCAGTAAAGTCTTAACGCGTGCGACATCACGACGCACTTGCTTCAACAGGTGAGACTGTTGCAGCTGGCCACTTGCAGCCTGCATACGCAGGTTGAACTGCTCACGCAGCAGATTCAGCAGCTCGGTGTTCAGCTCTTCAACACTCTTCTCACGCAGCTCTTTTGCTTTCATTACATCACCGTCTTAGTTACAAAGGTGGTTTTAATCGGCAGTTTCGCTGCTGCCAGCTTGAATGCTTCACGGGCCAGCTCTTCCGGTACGCCGTCCATTTCATACAGGACTTTACCCGGCTGAATCAAGGCAACCCAATACTCCACGTTACCTTTACCTTTACCCATACGCACTGCCAGCGGCTTTTCAGTGATCGGTTTGTCCGGGAATACACGGATCCAGATCTTACCTTGACGCTTAACTGCACGGGTCATAGCACGACGTGCTGCTTCGATCTGACGGGCAGTCAGACGACCACGGCCAACAGCTTTCAGACCGAAGCTGCCGAAGCTAACATCCGTACCCTGCGCCAGACCGCGGTTACGGCCTTTGTGCATTTTACGGAATTTTGTACGCTTTGGTTGTAACATCAGCGACGCTCCTTATTTACGGCCTTTACGCTGCTGCTTTTTAGGTTGCGCAGCCGGTTTTTCCGGTTGTTCAACAGCAGCCATACCACCCAGGATCTCGCCTTTGAAGATCCACACTTTAACGCCGATTACACCGTAAGTGGTGTGCGCTTCAGAGGTGTTGTAGTCGATGTCAGCACGCAGAGTGTGCAGAGGTACGCGACCTTCGCGGTACCATTCGGTACGTGCGATTTCCGCGCCGCCCAGACGACCGCTAACTTCAACTTTAATACCTTTAGCGCCCAGACGCATTGCGTTCTGTACAGCACGCTTCATAGCACGACGGAACATAACACGACGTTCCAGCTGAGAAGTGATGCTGTCAGCAACCAATTTTGCATCCAGTTCAGGTTTACGCACTTCGGCGATATTGATCTGAGCAGGAACGCCAGCAATATCCGCTACGACTTTGCGCAGTTTTTCTACGTCTTCACCTTTCTTACCAATAACGATACCCGGGCGAGCGGTGTGAATGGTCACACGGATGCTCTTAGCCGGACGCTCGATAACGATACGAGATACAGACGCTTTAGCCAGTTCCTTAGTCAGGTACTGACGTACTTTAAAATCGCTGTCCAGGTTGTCAGCGAATTCTTTGGTGTTCGCAAACCAGGTTGAGTTCCATGGTTTTACAATACCCAGGCGAATACCATTAGGATGTACTTTCTGACCCATTGCTAGTCTCCAGAGTCTCAGCGATCGGACACAACCACAGTAATGTGGCTGGTGCGCTTCAGGATGCGATCTGCACGACCTTTTGCACGCGGCATAATGCGCTTCATGCTCGGGCCTTCGTCTACGAAAATTTTCGTAACTTTCAGATCGTCAATGTCAGCGCCATCGTTGTGTTCAGCGTTAGCAATGGCAGATTCCAGGACTTTCTTGACCAGTACAGCCGCTTTCTTATTGGTGTAGGTCAGAATATCCAGAGCCTGCGACACTTTCTTACCGCGAATCAGGTCTGCAACAAGGCGAACCTTCTGAGCAGAAGAACGAGCATGGCGATGTTGAGCTAAAGTTTCCATCTCTTCCTCCTACCTTATTTCTTCTTCGCTTTTTTATCAGCAGCATGGCCGCGATAAGTACGAGTCGGTGCGAATTCACCCAGTTTGTGACCGACCATTTCGTCGGAAACAAATACCGGAACGTGCTGACGACCATTATGGACAGCGATGGTCAAACCGATCATGTTAGGAAAGATCGTTGAACGACGGGACCAAGTGCGCAGGGGCTTCTTGTCTCCGCTTTCCACCGCTTTCTCTACCTTCTTCAGCAAGTGCAGGTCAATAAAAGGACCTTTCTTGAGAGAACGTGGCATGGCTTATCCTCTAAAATTATTTGCTACGGCGACGTACGATGAATTTATCAGTACGCTTGTTGCTGCGGGTCTTCTTACCTTTGGTCTGAACGCCCCACGGAGTTACCGGGTGCTTACCAAAGTTACGACCTTCACCACCACCATGTGGGTGGTCGACTGGGTTCATCGCAGTACCGCGAACGGTAGGACGAACACCACGCCAGCGTGCAGCACCTGCTTTACCCAGAACGCGCAGCATATGCTCAGCATTGCCAACTTCGCCCAGAGTTGCACGGCAGTCTGCTTCGACTTTACGCATTTCACCAGAACGCAGACGCAGGGTGACATAAGCACCATCACGAGCAACGATCTGAACGTAAGTACCAGCGGAACGTGCCAGCTGACCGCCTTTACCTGGTTTCATTTCTACGTTATGAACGGTAGAACCAACCGGGATATTGCGCATCGGCAGGGTGTTACCTGCTTTGATTGCAGCATCAACGCCAGATTGAACCTGGTCGCCAGCTTTCAGGCCTTTAGGGGCCAGGATGTAACGGCGTTCACCGTCTTTGTACAGAACCAGCGCGATGTTCGCGGAGCGGTTCGGATCGTACTCAAGACGTTCAACAACTGCCGGGATACCGTCTTTGTTGCGTTTGAAGTCAACAATACGATAAGCCTGCTTGTGACCACCACCGATGTGACGAGTGGTGATGCGGCCATTGTTGTTACGACCACCGGATTTGCTGTTTTTTTCAACCAGCGGAGCAAAAGGTTTGCCCTTGTGCAGCTCTGGGTTGACCACTTTAACAACGTGGCGACGACCCGGAGATGTCGGTTTACATTTAACAACTGCCATTGTATTACTCCTCCGACTTACTCAGCGCCGCCGACGAAGTCCAGATTCTGGCCTTCCTTCAGGGTGACGTAAGCTTTTTTCCAGTCGCTACGACGACCGATACGCTGTCCGTGACGTTTAACTTTCCCTTTAACTACCAGGGTGTTAACGACTTCGACTTCGACTTCAAACAGTTTCTGCACAGCAGCTTTGATTTCTACTTTGGTCGCGTCTTTAGCAACTTTGAGAACGATGGTGTTAGTTTTTTCCATCGCAGTAGACGCTTTTTCAGAAACGTGCGGTGCGCGCAGCACTTTCAGCAGACGTTCTTCACGAATCATGCCAGCATCTCCTCAACTTGCTTAACAGCATCAGCAGTCATTACGACTTTGTCGAAGGCGATCAGGCTAACCGGGTCGATACCAGTTGCATCGCGTACGTCAACCTTGTGCAGGTTGCGCGCAGCCAGGAACAGGTTTTCGTCCAGCTCACCGGTGATGATCAGCACATCTTCCAGAGCCATGTCTTTCAGTTTCTGTGCCAGCAGCTTAGTTTTAGGCGCTTCTACAGAGAATGATTCGACAACGATCAGACGATCCTGACGTACCAGTTCGGACAGAATGCTTTTCAGCGCGCCGCGGTACATCTTTTTGTTAACTTTTTGACTGTGGTCCTGTGGACGAGCAGCGAAGGTCACGCCACCTGAACGCCAGATCGGGCTCTTGATAGAACCTGAACGCGCACGGCCGGTACCTTTCTGGCGCCACGGCTTTTTGCCTGAACCAGTTACTTCAGCACGAGTCTTCTGAGCACGAGTACCCTGACGAGCACCAGCTGCATAAGCAACAACAACCTGGTGAACCAGCGCTTCGTTGAAATCACGACCGAAGGTAGTTTCGGAAACAGTCAGCGCGCTCTGCGCGTCTTTCAATACTAATTCCATTGCTATCCCCTTACGCCTTCACAGCTGGTTTAACGATCAGGTCGCAACCGGTCGCACCCGGAACACCACCTTTAACCAGCAGCAGGTTGCGCTCAGCGTCAACACGTACTACGTCCAGGCTCTGAACGGTTACACGTTCGTTGCCCAGCTGACCTGCCATTTTCTTGCCTTTAAACACTTTGCCCGGAGTCTGGTTCTGACCGATAGAACCCGGAACGCGGTGGGACAAGGAGTTACCGTGAGTAGCGTCCTGGGTACGGAAGTTCCAGCGCTTAACGGTACCAGCGAAACCTTTACCTTTAGAGGTACCGGTTACGTCAACTTTTTTAACGTCAGCAAACAGTTCAACGCTAATGTTCTGACCAACGGTGTATTCTTCACCATCTGCCAGACGGAACTCCCACAGGCCGCGGCCAGCTTCTACGCCAGCTTTAGCAAAGTGGCCAGCTTCCGGCTTAGTTACGCGGTTAGCTTTTTTAGCACCGGTGGTAACCTGAACAGCGCGATAGCCATCGTTAGCCAGATCTTTAACCTGAGTAACGCGGTTTGCTTCAACTTCGATAACGGTTACTGGGATAGATACGCCATCTTCAGTGAAGATGCGGGTCATACCCACTTTTTTACCGACTAAACCAATCATTGTATCAACCTCTCAATCGCTCGATGACCTGATTAACCCAGGCTGATCTGCACGTCTACACCGGCAGCCAGGTCCAGACGCATCAGAGCATCAACGGTTTTTTCAGTTGGCTCAACGATGTCAACCAGACGCTTGTGAGTACGGATCTCGTACTGATCACGCGCGTCTTTGTTGACGTGCGGGGAGATCAGAACGGTGAAACGCTCTTTGCGGGTCGGCAGCGGGATCGGACCACGAACCTGCGCACCAGTGCGCTTGGCAGTCTCGACGATTTCCGCGGTTGATTGATCGATCAGACGATGATCAAACGCTTTCAAACGGATACGGATTCTTTGGTTCTGCATGAGACCAGAGCTCCAATTATTTTATAGACGAAATAGTTACTCCTCAAACCCATTACGATTGATGGGAGAGTGTAACCGTTCTTACGTAGCCCCCTGATTGGGAGCGTTGTTGACGGTAAACCGCCACAGTTCATATCGAACTACCCGTCAGATTTGATAGGCTGGCGTATTATACGTATAGCCAGTACGGATGCAAGTGATTATGGCTATTTGCCATCGATTTCTCTCAGCGCTTGTTGCACACGTGAGCGCAATACTTCGCCATCCGGCACTTCCTGCTCGGACGCTTCATCATAGGGTATCTCTTCCAACATACTGTCACCCTCTTCGTTCTGGGTGGGTAAATCGATGCGTATCGGCAGAGGCTTCCGCTTAAAAATGTAATGCACATCCGAGAGTCGATATGCCTGAGAATCGGGCACTCCCTGCGTGGCGGTTGTCGGATGGCGCACCAACCAGACATAATGTCCGTAGTAGCCGCACATTAGCATCAGGCTGACCCACAACAGCCAGCAACAGAAACGCAGCGCCTTCCGCCAGCGGCAACTCGACACTGTTTTCGCGTCAATGGGTTGATAGATGTGCATCATCACATACGCTCCTTAGATGACACATGTGTTGGCACGGGTGCCGACTCATTGATTAATACCGGCGCGTCTCCAAGACTCTGACGCAGCCTTATCAGCGTCTCTTTTCCCGGCTTACCATCCACAGGCAAATTCTCCCGCTGCTGGAATGCTTTGACCTTTTCGATTAACCATGGCGTCCATGAGCCTGATTTATCGCCGGGAACACCCAGCGCGCGGCTCAGCATCATATCAAACCAGATGATGGTTTCCGCCGGACTCTTGTCACCGATCTGCATTTTCCTGTCAGGCGTTAAATTGAGCATCAGGGTATAATTTCCCTGCCAGTGCTTCGCCAGCCACTCCTGACTGACGATCCAGGTTTTATTATCAATGATAAGATCCAGCTCGTTTCCTGATACACGCATCACAACACCGTAGACCGGTTGTTTATCGATATTCAAATGCGCGATCCACGGCAACCCGCGCCTGATGAGGTTATCTAAACGTTCCTTGCCGCTTTCGCACACCAACTCAGCGCGATCGGCCTGGTCACACCATGCCTCGTCATGCGCTGTGTCGAATCCCCAGACGCTGAATAATTGCTGCATGGCGTCGCGTAATCCTCCCCGTGCGTCGCCAATATCCGGCAGGTTTTCCTTTTTTTGCGTCATCGCCACCGTTAACCCGGCGGGCACAGGAAGTTGAAGGGGAAAAACATCGACCGCCAGCCAGCCGAACGTCAAAGCCAGCGCAGCGTAAAGTCCGGGCAATATTCCCTTGCGCAATACGCAAGAGCGGAGAGTAAATGTTTCCAGCAACAATTTTTCCTGTTGAGCGGTTAACACATCCGCTTGCCTGTCCGTTGCCATTTTTCTCGCCGCCCGGGCGATGCGCCTCAGCAACGCCAGGTTTCCCTGCACTGCCCGAACCGCTTTGCGCACAAATTCATGACGCATCCGCACAGGCTCGCCATCCGCCTCACACAGTTGCTGTTGATGCATAAAATCAAGATATTCATCGTCCGTCGGCGCAGCGATGATCGCCGATAACGTAACACGCCGTTTAAGTCGTCGGTTACGCCTGAGCGCTTCGCCCCCCACCAGTAGCAAGCTGGCGCCAGCGTCAAATGAAGCCGCCAGATGACGGAAATTATCGACAAATGCCGGAAGATGTCTGGCGAGTGCGTCAGCATTATCAATGACAATTATTATTGGTTGCGCTGCCGGACTAAGGGCAGGCATCAGCGTTGACCAGAAACGGTTAATTCTCACATCTCGCCAGTCTGGCTGGAGTTTTCCGTGCGTACACGCCGTGTGTGTCAATTGACAGAAACCAGAGAAACCGGTGGCGGTAAACACCACTACCCTGCCGGGAAAATTCTTACCTAACTGATAAATAAGCGTCGATTTACCACACCCCGGTTTGCCGCATAATACGCCCACATCGCCAGCGCCCAGCTCATGAATAAAGATATTCTTGATAAGGGTATGTTGCGAAAAAGAGTAAATTGCATACGGTAATTCGCGTTCAGTCATCGATAAGTTCCAGTAATTGATGCGGGCATTTAACTCATTATATGTCAGGTAAATATCATCAATTTTTTATATTTGAATTAAACGACATGTTCCGACGATTAAATTGAAAACCTGAAAGTAAGCCTATATCATGCTTCTCCCGAAAAGAACAGGCATGCTATTAACAATGGATGTTATCGCAAAGCAATTTACCTTTATATTTAAGAGAAAGCGTAACGATGTGCTGTACTGCGTTATGTTGTTTGTCGGTGCCATTTTTATTATTCATTCGTTATATGCCTATAGATTATTTATTGATTATACCAATACGAAAAACAAAACCAGTCACTCAATAACGTCCGTTGCCCTCAGGCTGCCAATGAATTTACCGAAAAACAGTAGGGAAAACGCGACTGATAATAAAGAAGATGTTTCAATTAAAAATTCGATGCTCAATCTCCAGCTAAATGGCATTATTGCGAGCACGCTAAAAACACGTTCACAGGCTATTATCACCATTAATGAGAAAGCAAAGTTTTACAGTACCGGAGATAAACTTGACGATCTCCCTGACGTAAAAATTACGGACATTGATAATAATAGCGTGACGATTGATAACAATGGCTCCCGGCAACGCATCGCTTTTATTGATGAGCCTGATATATCCTCCAGGCCACCGGCACCATCGCTGCCACATGACAGCGCGCCACATTCCCTCAGCGACATCATTATTACTAACTTTATCTATCAGCAGGAAGCGCTACAGGGCGTCAGATTAAACGCCCGTGGTCCGGTTGAACGTTTTATAGCAACCGGACTCAGGCCAGGCGATATTGCGATCAAAATGAACAACCATCCGCTAACTCAGGAAGCGTCAGCAAAAGCGGCACTACAGGAATTTGTAACCTTAAACTCTGCCCAGTTCACCGTAATACGAAACGGTCAGGAAGCGCTGGTGAATGTATCCGTTACTGAGAATGATTAACCTTAAGGACGACAAAATTGCGCAAAGGAATTAAAAAAACGGCTGCATGGATACTGGCGCTACAGTTTTGCTCCTTTCCATTTCAAACCATGTCAGCGCAATATTCGGCAAACTTCCAGGATGCGGATCTCCGGGAGTTTATTACCTCGGTCAGTAAGCAAATGGGCAAAACCATTCTGATCGATCCGTCCGTCCAGGGAAAAATCTCCGTTCGCAGCTTTGACAGTTTCAACGAGGAGGAATACTACCAGTTTTTTCTCAGCGTTCTCGATATCTACGGCTACTCGGTTATCACCCTGGATAACGGCCTGCTGAAGGTTGTTCGCTCCGCAACGCTTAAGACCGCGCCGGGAAAAGTATTGGCACAGTCGCAACCGGCGGTCGGCGATGAATTTATCACCCGCGTCGTGGCGCTGAAAAATGTCCCGGTACGCGATCTGGCTCCGCTATTACGCCAGATGATGGACAGCGGCGGCATCGGCAACGTCGTACATTATGATCCTTCTAATGCGCTGTTGATCACCGGCAAAGCCAATATAGTCAATCGCATCCTTGAGGTTGTGAAACGGGTCGATGTTATCGGTACTCAGGAACGTGAGCTTATCAAACTGCACTACGCCTCGGCAGTTGATTTATCTGATGTAATTAACAGCCTGATTCGCGAAGAGTCAAAGGAAAAACCAACGCAGATCCTGCTGCCTAAAATTGTCGCCGACAAGCGCACCAACGCCCTTCTTATCAGCGGGCCGGACAATGTGCGCGAGCGGATGAAATCTTTAATCGCTAAACTGGATATCGAACAGACCACGCAGGGCAATACTCGCGTGTTCTATTTGAAATACGCCAAAGCCACTAAAATCGTTGAAGTGCTGACCGGCGTGTCAACCAAACTGACGGAAGACAAGCAGTCGTCTTCGCAGAGCGTGGCTACCCCTTCCCGGGATGTCTCGATTAACGCCGATGAACAAACCAACTCGGTGGTCATTACCGCAGACCAGAGCACCATGCAGGAGCTGGAAAAAGTCATCGCTCGTCTGGATATTCGCCGCGCACAGGTACTGGTTGAAGCCATCATTGTGGAAGTCCAGGATGGCAACGGCCTGAATCTTGGCGTGCAATGGGCCAACAGCAACGTCGGCGGTCAGCAGTTTACTAAAACGGGGCTGCCGATTTTCGACGCCTCAAGAGGCGCGCGCCAGTTTGATAAAAACGGTTCGATGACCAGTGACAACCCTATTGCCAGCGCGTTAAGCAGTTTTAACGGCCTGGCGACGGGCTTCTTTGAGGGGGACTGGAGCGTCCTGCTCACCGCGATCTCCTCCGACAACAAAAACGATATCCTCGCCACCCCCAGCATTGTGACGCTGGATAACAAAGAAGCGTCGTTTAATGTCGGCCAGGATGTGCCGGTGCTTTCCGGCTCGCAAACGACCTCCGGCGACAACGTCTTTAATACGGTCGAACGTAAAACCGTCGGCACCAAACTGAAGGTCACACCGCAAATCAACGAAGGCGACGCGGTGCTGATGGAGATCGAGCAGGAGGTGTCGAGCGTCGATACCGCCTCCGGTAACGCCAGCGATCTCGGTCCGACGTTCAACACCCGTACTATCCAGAATGCCGTGCTGGTCAAAAGTGGCGAAACCGTGGTGCTGGGTGGCCTGCTGGATGATTCAAGCAAAGAGCAGGTTTCCAAAGTACCGCTGCTGGGCGATATCCCTGTTCTCGGACAGCTATTCCGCTACACCTCAACGGAAAATGCGAAGCGTAATTTAATGGTCTTTATCAGGCCGACCATTATTCGCGACGACGAGGTTTATCGTTCGCTCTCAAAGGATAAGTACACCCGATTTCGTGATTTACAGCAGCAGCGTATTGATAAGCAATCCAGTGGATTGGTCGGCGTGAAGGACGAAGAACGCCCGATGCTTAAAGAGCTGAATTTCGATGTGCCGACCGACGCGCCCAACGACCAGCCATCGCGCAATCCCTTCCGGGAATGATCCAACATGACTGACTTATGGACGCGCATTCCTCCCCAGCATCCTCTGCCGCTTAATTACGCGCAGGGGCAAAAATTTGGTATCGCGGTCGCGGCGGATGAATTGTTCTACCGCACCGACACGCCGCTGGAAAACGTGCTCGAGGCCAGCGTTGCCTGTCAGCGCTTCAGCCGCCTGACGCCAGCGCAATTTGACGACCACCTGGAGCAACTTTTCCAGCACGGCGCCGGAGAGTCCCGGCAGATTGCCCAGGATATCGATCAGGAGATCGACCTGACGGCGCTGAGCGAGGAGTTACCCGACAACGCCGATCTGCTCAGTGATGAAAACGACGCACCGGTTATCCGCCTGATCAACGCGGTTCTTCATGAAGCCGTGAGGGAAGGCGCGTCGGATGTGCATATCGAAACCTTCGAAAAATCGCTGGTGGTGCGTTTTCGTATCGATGGTGTCCTCAAGCCAGTCCTTCAGCCCGCTAAAAAACTGGCGCCGCTGCTGATTTCACGTATCAAAGTCATGGCGCGACTGGATATTGCCGAAAAACGACTGCCGCAGGATGGGCGTATTTCCCTGCGCCTCGGACGCAAAAATATTGACGTCCGCGTTTCGACGTTGCCCTCGCAGTACGGCGAAAGAGCTGTATTGCGCCTGCTGGATAAAAACAGTCTGCGCCTGACGCTGGAGAATATGGGGTTATCGGCGGTGGATAGCCTGCGGCTGAAGGGTTTAGTACAGCAGCCGCACGGCATCATTCTCGTCACCGGCCCGACGGGGTCGGGAAAAAGCACCACGCTGTATGCGATTCTCGCCGAGCTGAATTCCCCCCAGCGTAATATCCTGACCGTCGAAGATCCCATCGAGTACGAGCTGGAAGGCGTCGGACAAACCCAGGTAAACAGCCGGGTGGATATGTCTTTCGCCAGGGGACTGCGCGCCATCCTGCGCCAGGATCCGGACATCGTCATGGTCGGCGAAATTCGTGACGCCGAAACCGCGCAGATAGCGGTTCAGGCATCGCTCACCGGACACCTGGTGCTTTCCACCCTACACACTAACAGCGCCTGCGGTGCAATTACCCGATTACGGGATATGGGTGTCGAACCGTTCCTGCTCTCATCATCGCTAAGCGGCGTTATCGCCCAACGCCTGGTGCGTCGCCTCTGTCCAGCCTGCCGCGTGCATGCTCCCATTCCTGACTCTCAGAAATCCCTCCTGCACGCGCTCGATCCCACCGCTCAGACAATCTGGCAGGCTTGCGGATGCGGCGAATGTCGGGGAACAGGCTATCAGGGGCGACTGGCGATTCATGAAATTATGCTGGTGGATAAAACTATGCGCAGCATCATCCATCGCGACGCCGATGAACACGCCCTGGAGCAGTGCCTGCGCCAGCAAAGCCGGAGCCTGCGGGAGAACGGCCTGCTGCGCGTGCTGGCAGGCGAAACCACGCTTGAGGAAGTCATGCGCGTCACCTCTGCCCAAGAGGATACACGATGAAATATCAGTGGCAGGCAATGGATGACAGCGGCACGACTCACCGTGGAACGCTGGATGCCGCCAGCTGCAAAGAGGCGCGCGAGGCGCTGCGCGCCCAGGGTCTGCACCCGCTGGTGTTAAATGAGAAAAAAGTCATCTCGCTGTTCCGGACGGTAAATGAAACGCCTCGTTTACGGCTTAGCGGAAGTGAACTGGCGCTGTTCACCCGCCAGCTCGCCACACTGGCCAACGCTTCGCTACCGCTTGAAGAGGCGCTGTTCGTTATTGGTCGGCAGAACAAAAATAATAAACTGGGGCTGGTGCTACACGACCTGCGCGAACGGATCCTCGCCGGACATACGCTTTCCGAATCGCTGGCCGCCTGGCCGCGGATCTTCGATTCCGTTTACCGCACGCTGGTGAAAGCCGGCGAAAAAAGCGGACAGCTCGGCTGTGTGCTGGAACAGCTGGCTGACTACAATGAGTTACGCCAGGCAACACGCAGTAAACTCATCCAGTCACTGATTTATCCTTCCCTGCTGACCAGCGTGGCGATCGCCGTCGTCGCTATCCTGCTCACCACCGTAGTGCCCAAAATCGTAGAGCAGTTTCTGCATATGAAAGAAGCGCTGCCGATGTCCACGCGCGTGTTGCTGGCAATCAGTGGTGCCATGCGCCACTACGGATTGTGGGTAATCGCATTGCTGCTGATTGCCTATTTCCTGTTTCGCCACTGGCTCACCCGCCCCGGCAAACGGCATCTGCTTGACCGCTGGCTTCTTGATTTCAAACTCAGTCGCGCCCTGCTGCGCGCTATCCACTGCGCCCGTTATTTGCGCACCCTGAGCATTCTTAATATCAGCGGCGTTCCGCTGCTGGAAGGGATGACGCTGGCAACCGAAGGCATCGGTAACCGAGAAATCAGTCAGCGGCTGGGTCAGGCCGCGGAGCGCGTGCGCCAGGGTTCAGGCTTTCATCTCGCCCTGGAAAAATGCGATCTCTTCCCGCCGATGATGCTCTACATGATTGCCTCCGGGGAAAAAAGCGGCCAACTCAGCGAGCTAATGGCGCGCGCCGCCGACCAGCAGGAAACACTGCTACAAAACCGCATTGCACTGACGCTGGCGCTGTTTGAACCCGCGCTGATTATTACGATGGCGATGATTGTGCTGTTCATCATCGTCTCGGTTCTGCAACCCATTTTGCAACTCAACTCATTGGTAAGTTAAGGATAAAACGTGAATAGTGATGCACATAAGCAGCGAGGATTTACGCTGCTTGAGATGATGGTGGTGCTGGTTATTTTGGGCATCCTCGCAAGCCTGGTCGTCCCCAGTTTAATGGGCAATAAAGACAAAGCCGATCACCAGAAAGCCGTCAGCGACATCGTGGCGCTGGAGAATGCGCTGGATATGTACAAACTGGATAACTATCGCTATCCGCTGACGGCGCAGGGGCTAAAGGCGCTGGTCGAAAAACCGACCGCCAGCCCAATCCCGGAAAATTACAACGCGAAGGGCTATATCAAGCGTCTGCCACAGGATCCCTGGGGTAATGAGTATCTGCTGGTTAGCCCTGGTGAACACGGCGATTACGATATTCTCTCCGCAGGTCAGGACGGTGAACCCGGCACCGCTGACGACATTACTAACTGGGAACTGGGCAAAGCGAAATAATCGGAATGAGGCAGAAGGGATTCACGCTACTGGAAGTCATTCTGGTGCTGACGATTATCGCGCTTGGCGCCTCGCTGGTGATGATGACCTACGGGCGACAAAATGATACCGCGAAAGCTATTACTGCAGCCGAACAGCTGGCGGCGCTGACTGAATATGCCGCTGACTGGTCAACCATGGAGGACCGCAGTACCGGTATTGAGATCCGCGAACAAGGCTGGCGCATCGTCACACCGATTGGCGATCGCTGGCAGACGCCAACCCAGTTCTATCGCCTGGCGACCGAGGGCAAGTGGGAAAGTGACTGGCAGGTGGCTCTGTTCCCGGCGTCGCTCGCCAGGCAATCCGTCGGCACGCCGCAAATTCTGATTCACCCGGACGGTGAAATTACGCCGTTTACGCTACACATCCGCAGCCGTAAAAATAATACGCTGCTGTTCACGCTCGCCAGTACCGGCGGGCTGCCGCTGGTGCTCACCCGAGGCGAAAGCCGATGAGCCAAAGGCAATCAGGAATGACGCTTCTGGAAGTGCTGCTGGCGATATTCATTTTCGCCACCTGCTCTCTCGCGCTACTCAACAGCCTACACGGCCAGGTTAGCGCCACCGCAAAAATGGAAGAACAGGTGCTTGCCGGTTGGGTAGCGGATAATGTGCTCAAAACCTATCAACTAACCGGGCAGATCCCCGCTAAAACAGCGACAGGCAGCAGCATTATGGGTAAACGCCGCTGGGACTGGTCGTTGACAGTCTCACCCGCCGATGCTTCTGGCCTCAGCACCTGGACAGTTGACGTCGCCCTTGAGGACAAGCAGAAGATCCGCCTGCAGCGCTTTATTCCCTCGCCACAAGGAAGACCGCAAAATGTCTCCCGGCCCTGAGAAACAGCACGGCTTTACCCTGCTGGAAGTTTTACTGGCTATTGCTCTGTTCGCCATGCTCAGCCTGCTGACGGCGCAGATGCTGACGACGACAATTGACAGTAACGAGCAGACCAAAAAGCATCAGCAGCGTTTTTCCGCTATCGTGCGTACCGTCAATTTGCTGGATAAAGATATCCGACAGCGGGTGCCGGTAACCCAATTGCAGGGCGAAAAAGAGACGCTGATGCTGACGACAGCCAGCAGTAACAGTTATCCCGACGCCTGCTGTGCGCCCGATATCCAGCGAGTTCAGTGGTATCTGCAGGATCATACTTTATACCGCACGCTCTGGCGCTACCCGGAAGATACAACCCCGGCCATCACTCAACCGATGCTCAATGGTGTGAACGCCTTCACGTTGCGTTATTACAACAGTAAAGAGAAAGCGTGGATGGACACGGCGGCTACCCCATCTCCTGGCGCGATGGAAGTCACTCTTAAACTTGCTGATTCCGGCACGATAACTCGTCTGACGCTGTTACCAGAGAACCGCCAGCCAGGAGAACAGCAATGACCCGGCAAAAGGGCGTGGCGCTGCTGGTAGTGCTGATGATCCTGGCAATTATGGCGGCGCTGGCCAGCGAAATGACCGTGCGCTACCAGATCAACCTCAAACGTACCAGCTACACCCGGATGCGGCTACAGCAAAACTGGCTGGCAGAGCTGGCTGAAAGCCAGGCCATGCGTATTCTTGAACAGGACCTGCGGGATAATGAGAAATACCTCACTCACGAGCAGCTCTGGGCGCAGCCGCAGCGTATTCAGCTCGCCAGCGGCGACGCTGTTAGCTGGCAGCTATCTGACGAGCAGGCCTGTTACAACATTAATGCGCTGATTAACGCCCCGACCGATCGAATGAAAGAGCCGCCCGCCAGCGTGAGCGTCTTTCTCGCGCTGCTGGACAACGTCGGCGTCACCAATGCCCAAGCTGAGGCGCTGGTTGATGCTATCGCCGACTACATCGATAACGACGATATCCCACGCGCCTCCGGTGCCGAAAATGAGTATTACCAAACAAGTAACGACCCCCACACCATTGGCGGACGACGTATCTGGTCAATCAGTGAGCTCAAACAAATCAAAGGGATGACGCTTTCTCTTTACCAGCAAATCTCCCCGCTACTCTGCGCGCTGCCTGATGATGAGCTAAAAATCAACATCAACACCCTGACGCGCCGGGATGCACCGTTGCTTGCGGCGATGCTCAATAATGCTGTCCCGCCACGCGAGATTGAGCGCTTTTTTGATACCCCGCGCAAAGGACGAAAAATCAGCATTGAGACGCTGTTAAAGACATTCGATAAGGATAATCCAGCTCATAAGCTGTCGCAGTCCACATTCAAAAGCATTGCGGTGGCGACCAGTCGTTACTTCCGCCTTGAAACGACTATCGAACAGGGCGATAGCGCCGGGAGCACCATCAGCCAGCTGGAATACGATCCCAAAAGAAAGGCTCTGTTTATTACAGCCCGCAAAAGCGTGGCGCGCGACCATTAAAGGGAACTAAATGACGCCAGACACATTACTGCTACGTCCGCTGCCGGGAAAACTGGAATGGTGCTGCCCCAACGAGGCACAGCCTCCGGTTATTGTTGAACAGGCGGCTTACCTCCAGCCGAACGCGCTGGCCGACCTGCCGGATGCCGGTAACGCCTGCCTGTTCCTGTCACCTGATTATTTCTGTTTTCGTCGCGTCGAATTACCGACGGAAAACTACAAAATCAGTGAACAAACGCTGGGCTGGCTGGTGGAGGACGCCGTTGTCGGTGATACAGATAGCCT
This sequence comes from Citrobacter braakii, assembly GCF_002075345.1. GTDB lineage: Bacteria > Pseudomonadota > Gammaproteobacteria > Enterobacterales > Enterobacteriaceae > Citrobacter > Citrobacter braakii. The sequence goes on along the minus strand of NZ_NAEW01000025.1, from coordinate 3,216 downwards.
GCACTGGACGGTTCTCACCAGAGAAGAAAACACGCTCCATCTGGCCGGGATCGCCAGGACCACGCTGAACGATCTATTGACGACTTTCCGCACAGCTGGCGTGACGTTGACGTATATCGTTCCGGATGGTTTCTGGCTGCCGTATGTCACGGATAGCTGGAGTCTGCTAAAACAAGATGAGCGATGGTTAATCCGTTACGACGCGTGGAAAACAGGCGTGCTGAGTGAAGCACTGCTCACGCATTTACTCGCCAGCCATACAGAGCAAAAAATCATCAGCGCCAGCCCGCTTCCTGTGCCTCACGCTCATGTCGAATACCTTGACTGGCAGCCGCCGCTGGCGTGCGCCTGCAATGGCGATAATATTCAGGACATTAACGTATTACACGGCAGCTTCCGCCCTTTGCCCCCGACACAACCGACCCCGCGTCTGCTGAAATATGCCGCCATAGCAACATTTGCCCTGGCAATAGCGCTCTTCTCAGGGCTGAAAGGGGTGATGCTCTGGCAGCTTCATCAACAGAAACAGGCGCTCTCAGCGGAAGGTGCCACCCTGTGGAACCGCTATTTCCCAGGTGATAACCGCAACAGCAATTTTAAATATTTCTTCGAATCGTCCGCGAGGGATCGCTATCCGGATGTGCTGACGTTACTGACTCAGCTTCAGACCCGATTAAGCACATTGCCGGGGCTTACCATCCGCGAGGTCAACTACCGGCTCGAACAACGCCTTTTTACCCTGACGCTCAACGTTCGCGATCCGGAACATCTTCGCCGCTTTATGGTGCAGACAAACGACGAATTTATCCTGACTCAACCGCCAGAAGGGACGACAGGTAGCGTCCGGCTGACCCTGAAGGAGCGCAAATGAATATGAATAGCTGGTGGAGCGAAAAAAACGGCAGAGAGCAACGCAGTCTGATATTCCTCGCCGTTTTCTGTCTGCTGGCGGGATTCTGGTACGGCGTGGTTCAGCCCCTGGATAACGCTATTGCACAGCAGGGGCAGGAAAATGTTCGTCTCAGGAGTGAGATCCAGTGGGTAAATGAGGCGATTCAGCGTCGCGGATTAGTTGCCAGTAGACCGGGCACAAAGACCGATCCGGCACTGATACAACATAGCGCGCAGCAGGCAGGTCTGAATATCAGCGTTGTGACATCCACTCCCGATCATTTTGCGATCTCGCTTCCCGTTGTCAAAACCGAACCATTATTTGCGTGGCTTAATACCCTACAAAATGAGGGAATACAGGTTTCGCAACTCACGTTTAGCGCCCGCCCGGTCGCCGGGGAGATTGCGGTGGAAGCCCTTGAACTCTATCCGGTGGGGAAATGACGGAACTCATTAACATTGCAGCAATGGCATTTGTCGGGCTGATAGTCGGCAGCTTTATGAATGTAGTGGTTTATCGACTGCCGATCATGATTGAGCATCGGCACAGCGAAACATGGAATATCGCCTGGCCTCCGTCGCACTGTCCGCACTGCCAGCACAGGCTATCGGTGCGTAACACTATTCCACTATTCAGTTGGCTGTGGCAGCGGGGGCGTTGCCAGGCCTGCGCTAAGCCAATTTCATGGCGTTACCCACTGACTGAACTGGCGTGTTCTTGTGTTTTTGCGCTTATCGCCGCGTTTGTCCCTTCAATGTCTGATGCGATTGCCATCATGACGCTGTTCTGGTTTATTTTCGCACTGGCGCAAATTGATCTCCGGACGTACCTGCTGCCGGATGTGCTGACGCAGCCGCTGCTCTGGCTCGGTCTGATGTATCACAGCGTTTACGACAGAGAGATGTTATCCGACGCGCTGTACGGCGCTGTCGCTGGCTATCTGACGCTATGGCTGGTCTGGTGGGGATGCAAAATAATCGCGGGCAAAGAGGGCATCGGCCTGGGTGACGCTAAGCTACTGGCAGCGATGGGTGCCTGGTGTGGATGGCCAGCGCTACCGCCCATTTTACTCGCTGCATCATTGCTGGGCATTGTCTGGTGGCTGATCCTACGCCTTACCCGAAGGACGTCGATACCGCTTATCGCGTTCGGTCCGTGGCTTGGACTGGCAGGTTGGTTGATTTTCAGCGCGCAAAGTTCAGGTGTTATCGGGTACTGAAAGGAGCGGCAGGTCTGCCGCTCTGCAAAGTTTGCGTCTACGCTTCGCGAATCTGTGCCTGAAGATAGTTCTGGAGTCCCATCTTCTGGAGCAGATCCAGTTCCGTTTCCAGCCAGTCAATGTGACCTTCTTCATCAGCAAGGATTTCGATCATCATATCCCGGCTAACGTAGTCATGGACGCTGTCGGCATAGGCAATGGCTTCACGTAAATCTTTAGCCCCATCGAGTTCGAGTCGAAGATCGGATTGCAGCATCTCTTCAACATCTTCGCCTATACCCAACTTACCAAGATCCTGTAAGTTTGGGAGCCCTTCTAAGAATAAAATACGCTCGATATATTTATCAGCGTGTTTCATCTCATCGATAGATTCATGGTACTCAACATCATTGAGGCGAGTCAGTCCCCAGTTTTTGAACATACGAGCATGGAGAAAATACTGGTTGATTGCGACAAGCTCATTTCCCAATAGTTTATTGAGATAATTTATGATTTTAACATCACCTTTCATTTTATAGTCCCTCCGCTTCCACTCTTAGAGCGTAGATGGGGCTACAGGGATGTCAAAAAAAAGAGTGTGACTTAGGCGATCTCTTTAAATTCTGGCATTTGCGTTAATTCATCCTGCATGACTTCGCGGGCAGCACGAATACACTTACCGCATTGATTTCCAACAGGAATAAATTTACGCAATTGCTGAAAGGACTGAGGATGAAACTGGCGAACAGCCTGACGTATTTTTTTATCACTTATCGCATTACACAAACAAACGTACATGATCGCTCCCGTTCAATTTCTGCGCAAAGTGTAAATGAGAATAGTTATGATTACAATAGCACAACGCTATTTACGCAGCGGGAGAATGAATGAAAAATGCGAATAAATATGACAACTGCTAAATCGCGGACAGCAAAAAGGGCGCCGAAGCGCCCTTTTTAAGCTCAAAGCTAATTAATCAATAATTAGCTCATTACTTTAGCAACAACGCCCGCACCAACAGTACGGCCGCCTTCACGGATTGCGAAACGCAGACCGTCGTCCATCGCGATTGGGTGGATCAGGGTAACAACCATTTTGATGTTGTCGCCCGGCATTACCATCTCAA
>NZ_NAEW01000024.1 GCF_002075345.1 Citrobacter braakii | reverse complement strand
TTCACGTGCATGTTTTTGTCTTTTCTCGGTCTGCCTGCTGTCTGGTCAGTGTCCGTAAGTGGCTGTTTTTATTGCCGCTGTCCGGTTGCAGTCCTATCAAAAGTGGTGGAGCTGGCGGGAGTTGAACCCGCGTCCGAAATTCCTACATCCTCGGTACTACATGCTTAGTCAGTCTTTACATTCGCCTGGCACCTGCGGACAGACACGCCACTACCAGACTAGCCTGATTAGATTTAACGCTTCAACCCCAGGCAGGGCCTCCACGCGATCTCTTTTGGGTTTGACCTCTCTTTGATCCCCGTCTTAAGAGCGGAAGCTAGGGAGAGAGGGCTCAGAGCAGGTTATTAAGCTGCTAAAGCGTAGTTTTCGTCGTTTGCGACTATTTTTTTGCGGCTTTTTACGAGGCCAACCGCCCCTCGGCATGCACCTTGGGTTTCGCGAATCCCGTCGAATCCAGAATCAGCCCCAATGTGTTAGAGCAAGTATAACAGACTTGTGACACGCGTGACCAGCCCCCGCAACCCCTAATCCTCAAGGATTTACCGCTCACGCAGCGCTTCTTTTGCGCGATTAAAAGGTTTGATTAAATAGTCGACGATGGTTTTTTCACCTGTTTTTATATCCACTGTGGCAATCATTCCCGGTACGATGGAGAAATGGCGTCCCAGTTTGTTCTGTAAGAAGTCCTGATGGGTGCGGATAAACACGCGGTAGTAGAATATTTCCGGTTTCACTTTGTCTTGAATAGTGTCCGGGGAAATAGTTTCGACTACGCCTTCCAGACCGCCGTAAATCGCGTAGTCATAAGCGGTTATCTTCACCAGCGCCCGCTGGCCGGGGTGGATGAAAGCGATATCGCGCGGAGACAGGCGAGTTTCAATCAGCAGATGATCGTCCAGCGGTACAATCTCCATCATCTCGCCATTGGGCGGGATAACGCCGCCAATGGTAGTGACCTGGATGTTTTTCACAATACCGCGCATCGGCGCACGCACGGTCAGGCGGGTGACGGAATCCTCGCGTCCTTTCAAAATAGCCGCCAGCATATCCACTTCGGCATTGGCTTTTGACAGCGCTTCCCGCGCTTGCACGAAGTATTGTGAGCGCAGATCGGTGATTTTTAATCCTAAATCGCTTTTTTGTCGTTGCAGACGCAGCACTTCAACGTGGCTGGCGGCACCACTTTTTTCCAGCCGTTGGGTTATGGCCAGCTCTTTATTTACCGAGACCAGCGCATCCTGCAGTTCTGCCATAGAATCAGCGAGCTGCGCGCGGCGGCTTTTATACAAGCGCGTTTCGGAGGCGATGAGATCCGGCCAGGCGCGTAGTGAAGCGGGAAAAACGAGCGGCAGATCGTTAACTTCGGCATTGAGCCTTGCGCTGGAAGCCAGTGAAGCGCGATAGCGGGCGGCGCTCTCCCCAACGTTGGACTCAGAGCGAGTGGGGTCGAGGCGCGCGACAATCTGATTAGCCTGTACTTTATCTCCTTCGCGTACCGTGAGTTCGGCGAGAATGCCGCCATCCAGCGACTGCAATACCTGCTCGCGCGAGCTGGGGATTACCTTCCCGCTGCCGGTCGAGACTTCATCCAGTTTGCCGAAATATGCCCAGATACCCAGGACGGCAAACAGCAGTGTGCTGAGCAGAATAATGCGGCTGGCCCCGGAGAAACGGTGCTCGCGGCGGATATCGAGGTCGTCCATGGCAGCGTCATGCGGATTGGTTTTCATTTTTCCACTCCCGACCGTGAGTAGGGGCTGGTGCCCGGCTCGCATTCAGCGCCTGCGCTTTCGGGGCATCCATGACCAGTTGACCTTCTTTTAACACCACTACGCGCTCGACCAGCTCCAGAACCGGTACGCGATGGGTGGCGACAATCAATGTTCGGTTGCCCAGCCACTGGTTCAGGCGCTGAATAAACTCTCGTTCGGTATGTTCATCCAGCGAGGCGCTGGGTTCGTCGAGCAGCACGATATTGGGCGATCGCAGCAGCATTCTTGCCAGCAGGATCGACTGCCGTTGTCCACCGGACAGGCCGTTGCCGCCCTCCATAATGGGGTGCGCCAGCCCTTTGGCGAGTTGTTTAACGAAAGCCGCCGCGCCGCTGACCTCCAGTGCTTCGAAGATCTGCCCGTCGCTGGCATGCGGTGCGCCGAGGGTCAGGTTCTCGCGCAGGGTGCCGAAAAACAGCCGCGCATTCTGACTGAGAAAACCGATATTGCGGCGTAAATCGGCCATATCGATCTGCGCCAGACTCAGGTTATCGAGTCGGACATCGCCCTGGATAATCTCCACGCCGCCCGCCATGGCCTGTAGCAGCGTTGATTTCCCGGCGCCGTTACGCCCGAGGATCGCCACCCGTTCACCGGGCATGACCTCCAGACGTGAGATGCGCAGCGGAACGCGTTGATCGTCGCTGTGGTAGCGAAAGTGCGCGTTTTCAAACAGATAATGGCCGTGAAAAATCTCCTGATGCACACGGTCTTCATCGTACTGCGTTTCGGCGGGAAGCTGCATGATGCTGTCTAACCCCATCTTCGCCGCCTTGACCTGCTGCCAGCGGGCCAGCACGCCGCACAGGTTCGCCATCGGGGCAATCATTCTGGAACCGAGCATCGACGCGGCCACCACCGCCCCGGTGGTCATTGTGCCTTCAATGACCATCGGCGCGCCGAACATAATGATGGCGGCGTAGACCAGGCTTTGTACCGACATGCCCCAGCCAATCAGCCCCTGAGTCAGCTTGCGCGTGCGCAGCCCGGACTCTCCGGTAATACGGATGTAGCTGTTCCACTGCTGTAAAAAGCGGTTTTCCGCCTGCATCAGCTTGATATCTTCCAGCCCCTGAACGCTCTCGACCAGCACCGCGTTGCGCAGGGTGGATTCATGCGCTGCCTGGTTGGCGAGTACCGCCAGTTTCTTCTGTAACAGCAAACCGGGCAGGATCATCAGCAGGGCCGCGACGGGGGCTATCCACGCCAAGGGCGGGGCGATAAAGGCCAGCACCACGATAAACAAAAAGAAAAACGGTAGATCGACAATCGTCGACAGGGTCGAGGAGGTGATCATCTCGCGAACCTGTTCCAGCTCGCGCAGTTGAGAAATAAAGCTCCCCGTCGAGCGGGGAACGGCGCTGTTGCGCAGCCGCAATGCGTGGCTGAACACGCGATCGGAAATGCGCATATCAGCGCGTTTGCCGAGCAGGTCCATTATGTGGGTACGCGCTTCGCGCAGCAAAAAGCCAAACAGCACCGCCACCAGAACGCCGGTGGAGAGAACATACAGCGTTGGATAAGACTGGGCGGGGATCACCCGATCATAGACCTGCATCGAAAAGATAATCCCGGCAAGCGACAGGACGTTAATCAGAAAGGCGGCAACCATGACCGGCAGGTAAGGGCGGATGTCCTGTAACACCAGTTCGCGCATCCAGTCGGGCCTGAAGCGCGAAATATAGCGGTCTACCCGACTGTCCTTCAGCGCTGACAGCGGGCGCAGCGCAGTAATGCTCACGAGCTCCGGCAGAAGTTCTGCAACTGTGAGTCGGTTACGCTGGCCCTCTTCGGCGATGATAAAAACATCCAACGCATCTTCACCGTTGAAATGTTCTATCACCATCAGTTGGCCGTCGCGCAGTTCCGCCACCACCGGCAGACGCCACTGGCCGAATGCCTGCGTGGCGGTATCCAGCGCATGAAATGACAGCCCCGCCTGACGCGCCAGCTGCGACAGGGCCATAGCTCGGCTTTTTCCCGCAAACCACGGGGCGTTGGCCTGGATTGCGCCGGGCGAACAGGCAACGCGATAGTGGCTGGCAATATGCGTCATCGCCAGCGCCCACAGGCTCAGGGCGTGTTCGCCAATCGCATCTTCCGCATGTGTATCGACGTCGCTCATAGCTTTATCTCCACCGATTGAATACTGCGGTTATTTAAGGCGAACGCCTGGCGAAGCGATCCGGTGTTATAGAGGCAGTTCAACTGGAGCTGGCGCAGCTGGTTTTGAGTCTGGAGTTCAGCAAAACGGGCCTGATATACCTCCTGCTCGGCGTTAAGCACGTCGAGCAGTGGGCGTGACCCGAGGTCCAGATACTGCTGTTGATACAGCTCGCGCGTTTGTTCACTCAGCCGTTGCTGGCGACGCAGGATCTGCAGGGCAGTGGCGAGGCTCATCGCCTGGCTGCGGGATTCCAGTAATTTCTGCCGTACTTCAAGTCGGGTACGCTGGATGGAGTACTGTGCAGACTCCACCGCGTGACTGGCGGCGTTGCGTCTGGCGGTGAGTCCGCCCCCCTGATACAGCGGCATCTCGACTTTTACCCACGTGGAGTACTGGGTTTTATCGAGCACCTCATGGCTGGGGTATTTGTCGTTGAGATAGTGCTGAACCGACGGCTCGAGGGAGATAGTGGGCGTCATCTGCGCGTTGGCGTAATCGAGATTTGCCTGTGCCACATTCGCCTGCGCCCATGCCGCCAGCACCGCAGGAACCAGCTTATCGTCCGGTTTGACCACATCACAACTGCTGTCCAGTTTGACCGGAAATTCGTTGCTGATGCCGTTAAGCGAGTTCCAGCCGAGGAAGCTCATCAGCGTTGCCTTGCTGCTGTCGAGATTAGCCTGATACTGCGCCAACTGAGAACGTGCAGACTCGATACGCGCATCGGTTTGCACCACGTCGGATAGCGAGGTTGCCCCTTCATCATTGCGTTGACGGGTCAGCCGACCAATACCGTTCAAGGCGCTGAGCTGCTCTTCGGCGGCGTCCACCATTTGCTGCCACGTCTGCACCTGGACTATCGCGTTGGCGGTTGCGTGGGCGATGGTATCAATACTGAGTAACACATTCGCCTGCTGTTGTGCGGATCCGGCGGTTTCAGCACGGACCTGGCTTGCCACTTTGCCGAAGTCGTACAGCATTTGCGACACTGAAATAACCAGAGCCGGGCTAAAGCCGTGATCGGTGTAAGTATTGCTGTAACCGTTATTCATCCCGGCAGAAACCTGCGGGTAATATTTTGATTTCGCCACATCGATCTGCTCATTTTGTGAGAGCAGTTTGCCGATGGATTCACGAATAGAAGGATGCCAGCTCACGGCGCGACTCACCGCGTCGTTGAGCGTCAGGCTGCCGGGGGCGGCGGCGCTCAGCGGCAGATCGGCAACCGCGCCGTCCAGCGAGGGCAGCATCTGGCTGGTGGCCAGGCCTTCCGGCGTAATAATTTGCGGTTCATCTTCGGCATTCACCCGCAGGGTACAGAGCGTTAATGCCAGCAGTAAGGCAACAGGCGCGACATTTCTCATAGTTTATCCCTTACAAAATACGGCAGCGACGACTGTTATTGCCCCGGACGTCATGGCATCCGGGGCTGTAGTTATGGCGCTTTAACGTTATGCGTTAGCTTCAGGGCACAATGTGATTTTGTTGCACCAGCTCATCGAGCGTGGTGTGTACGTTCTCCAGCGTTATGAGATTGGTTGAGTGATAAGTGTTGCCCGTACCGTCGCGGTCGATGGCAATCACCGTGTTGTTACCGTTGGTGGTCACGGTGAGGTAGTTGCCGAGCGTAGCGTTCTGCCCGTTCCAGCCCACCAGCAGGTCGCCGATATCGATTTTGTCGCCCTGGGCCAGCGAGAAGTTGGTCCAGTTGTCGGTAGGTCCAACGCCAACATTGCCAACGTTACCACCGGTAGCGTCGTTGGCGTTGAGCAGGTGATAAATCAGCGTATCGCCGTAGACACTGCCGGTAAAACGATCGGCATCTACGGTGCTTACAACCTGCGGATTCATGTTGATGGTCAACGTAGCGGTATCGGTATGCCCATTCTGATCGTTTAGGGTGTAAGTAAATGTCTCTTTGGTGAGGATGGTGGAAAGTGAGACATCGCTGTTGAGGGCGTAGGTGTAATGACCATCAATGCCAATGGTCAGTTTGCCGTACAACCCGTTAATGATGGCGCTGGTCGTGCTGCTCAGCGGATCCAGCGTGGCGGTGCTACCGCCCGTGCCGCTCACCGTCAGCAAGGTATGCACGCTGGCAATATGGTCCCCGTCATAAATGTTGCCGGCGACGCTGTTTGCCGCGGACGTTTCGACGTTCTGCAGGTCGATTATCGTGCCTTTCACGCTAGGGGTGATGGTGATATTCCCCAGCCCTAAAGCCCCGACGCTGCCGGTGTAGTCGAGTCGATAGTTACCGGGGTGCAACATGATCCCCAAGGCAATATCGATATTGCCGCCAATAAGCAATCCACCGTTGAATGAGTTACTGGCAACCTTGACGTTGTTGCTGTCATACAGCGCCCAGGTGACGGTCAGTCCGCCCAGCGTCAGACCTGAAGCAACGTTAAAATGCAGTATGGCGTTTTGCACCGCCGTTCCCGTCGCGACCTCAATGACGCCAGTGCCATTTTGTGAGGTGGGAGAAAGGAGTTGGGCGTTCCAACTGGCGTTCCCGACGCTGTTGTCAGCAAACAATCTGGAGGTGTCCGCCTGCGTGGTGACCGCCATCGTGCTGCTGACGTCATTTACGGCGTCCAGCGGCTGCGGCGTTGGTTTGATATTCAGCGAGGCGCTGCCGGTATCGCCGTTTGGTGCTCTTACCTTATACACGAAGCTGTCCGGGGTGTTGATACCGTCGGCACCCAGTCCGCTTCTTAGCGTGTAGGTGTAGTTCCCCTTCGCATCGATAGTCAGCGTGCCGTACTGCCCATTAATAGTGGTAGTGCCCGTCCCGTTAACGACGATACCGTTTACTTCGGTGATAACGGTATTGGCCGGAGCCGAGTCGTTGACCAGCAGATTGCCATTGGTTGTCGCACTCAGGCTGTCGACGGCGTAGGTGTGATCGGCCTGAATATTCAGGGTATAGCTGGTCAGCAGCGTCAGGCCGCCGGAAGCGTTAAGCAGGAACAGATAATCGCCACCCGGTAGCGTAATGGTATACGCTGACGAACTTCCGCCCAGTAGGGCAGTGACCCAGTTTGGCTGTACCCGGTACTGCTCATACTGCTGAATTGACTCGTTGAAGCGATAAACATAGAGATCGAAGCCGCCAAGCGTCACGCCGAGAACATTAGCCTGTACGGTCAGCGTGCGGGTTGCGCCATCGTCAACGTTGAACTTAATCGGGTTAGTCAGACCGTTGACCAGACTGACGTCCAGCACATTGCCGAGTCCGACGCTGGCGAGCGTGAAGCCGGTTTGTTGTGAAGGCAAGTGGTCAACCGCGATGACCTGCGTTCCGTAAGTCAGCACTGCTGCATCGTCTGCCGCGGTTACCGTGCTGGTGGTTGGGGCCTGACCGAGCGTTACCACCAGTTTTGCCGAGGAGTGATCGCTGCCATGCGTCAGCGTGTAGGTGAAGCTTTCGGAACGTCCATACACTGAGATTGACGTATTGGTCAGAGTATAGGTGTAGCTACCGTTCTGATTGATATGCAGGATGCCGTATTTTCCCTGAACATCAATGCCGCCCGCCGGGATATTCACGACGTTGCCGTTACCGTCGGTGATGGCGGTGACCAGCGTGCCGGAAGGCGCATTATCCTGCCCGTTGGCGGGATCGGTATCCGTGATGATGTTCCCGGATTCCGTGGTACCGCCGATGATGGTCCCTGCGCTGGCTTTTACCACTGAGACATCAAGGCTGGTGTATGCCCCGGTCGCCAGCAGGTTGGTGTTGTAACTGACCACGCGGTAATCACCGCCAGTCAGTCCGCCGTAATTGAGCGTTACGCCCGAGGCGCCCAGGGTGAGCAGGCTGGCGAAGTCTGGTTTCCCGGTATCCACCACCGTTACCCAGGCATTCAGCCCGGTGTCAAAGCGCTGGATAACGACTTCAAGCGTGTTTAACAGCGACAGCACCACGCCGGTCGCGGCGGCATTGATCGTAATGGACCCGCTGCCGCCAGAAGCGATGCTGAAATTAACGCTTGCCGTATCGTTCCCCAGCACGTTGGCGACATTCCCCAAGGCATTAACCAGCAGGAAACCATAATCGCTTTGATGATCGGTGCTGACGATAACATCGGTTTGCAGAGGCAGGCTGGTGACGTTGTCTTCAGCCAGCAGTGGCAATACCGGTGCGATAGCGCTTGTCGGCGATGAGGTATTGCCCGCCGCATCGGTCGCTGTGGCGGACAGCGACTGGCCTTCAATCTGGCGAACCGGCAGGTTGACGCTGTAGACACCGCTGCTGTTGGCGATTGCCGTCACGCTGGTGCCGCCGGGCAGGGAGATAGTGACCGTGCTTCCCGCTTCGGCGACGCCGCTGACGGTGCCGCCATCGGCGCTGATCAGTATCGTTGGCGCGGTCGGTGGCGTGGTGTCCACAATCACGCTGAACGAACTGGACAACCCGCTTGCGCCGTTGGCGTTTGTTGCAGTGGCGGTAAACGCGTGGTTACCTTCGCTGAGCGCCCCGGATGGGGTAAAGCTCCAGATCCCGTTACCGTCTGCGGTCGTGGTGCCCATTAGCACGCCGTTGTTGTACAGGCTGACGATGGCGTTAGCCTGCGCCGTTCCGCTGAGCGTTGGCAGCGTATCATTGGTTGTTTTGCCGGGGGCGACGGGCCCCGTGATCGTACCGACGTCATCGAGAACGGTGGCAATAACCGGCGCAGGCGGTACGCCAGTAAACGGTGCCAGAACGTTACCCGCCGTGCCGATGTTGCCTGCGGCATCCTGGGCGCTGACCTGCAGCGTTTGCCCACTGATTTGCGGTGGGTTCAGCGTGAAGGTGAAATTACCGGAGGCGTTGGCGGTTGCCGTGCCGAGCACCGTTCCACCGCTGGAGGTAATAATGACCGTGCTGTTTGGCTCGGCAACGCCGGTGAGCGTGGTACCGTTGGCGTTTACCGCCAGCCCTGTAGGAATGCCCGGGGCGACGGTATCGACCACGATCGCTGCCGCAGACGATATGCCACTGGTATTACCCGCACTGTCCGTTGCGGTGATGGTAAAGGAGTGGGTACCTTGTGCCAGCGCGGTGGTTGGGGTGTAACTCCAGTTGCCGCTGCCGTCCGCTGTCACGCTGATGATAAAGCTGCCGTTATCGTAAATATCGACCCGCGCGTTGGCTTCTGTGGTGCCGCTTAACGTTGGGCGTGCGTCGTTGGTTGGCTGATTAGCGCCAATCGCCCCGGTGTTTGGCCCGACGTCGTCAATAATGCTGCTGATTGAAGGCCGAGTCGGCGCCGTGGTGTCGACCACCACGCTAAAGCCGGCCGTCGCACTGCTGGTGTTGCCCGCCGCATCTGTTGCGGTGACGGTGAAGGTGTGCGATCCATTCGTCAGCGGCGTAGTTGGGGTAAACGACCAACTGTTATTATTTTGCACCAGCGCCGTACCCAGCAGGGTGCTTCCATCATAGATGCTGACGGTGCTGCCTGCCTCGGCGGTACCGTTCAGCGTCGGGCGCGCATCGTTGGTCAGTTGTCCGTTGTTGAGTGCCGCATTGAACACGCCGCCTGCGATATCATCCACCACTGAGACCAGCAGCGGGGCGGATGGCGCAATGGTGTCGACATTAATAATAAACCCGCCGGAGGTGGGACTTACGTTTCCGGCGGCATCGGTGGCGATAGCGGTAAACACATGCTGACCGTTACCCAGCGCGGCAGGCAGATATTCCCAGGTGCCGTCTATCGCCGCAGTTACCGTTGCCAGCAGTGTGCCATTATCGTAGATGGCTACCCGGGCACCGGCTTCCGCCGAGCCGTTGAGTACGGGACGGGTGTCGTTGGTAAAGGCCCCGCTCGACAGCGTTCCGGTTCCCGGTAGCACGTCATCAAAAGCCTGGATAATCGTTGGCGCAAGCGGGGCGACGGTATCAACAACGATGTTAAATCCAGCGGACGTGGGGCTGACGTTTCCGGCAGCGTCGGTGGCTGTCACTGTCAGCGCGTGGTTACCGTTGCCGAGCTCTGTTCCTGGCGTGAAGCTCCAGGCGCCCGTGCCATCTGCTGAGGTAAAGCCGATAAACGATCCGTTATCGTAAACTCTTACCGTGGCATTGGCTTCAGCCGTGCCGCTTAGCGTCGGGAGTGGATCGTTCGTGGCCTGACCGTTGTTCAGATTACCGATCAGCGGGCCGACATCATCTGCAACCTGAGTAATCGCTGGCGTACCAGGCAACACGGTATCCACGATAAGCGCGAAGCTATTGGATGGCTGGCTGGTATTACCGGCGCTGTCGGTGGCGGTGACGGTCAGCGTATGCGGACCGTTACTGAGTGCATCCGTTGGGGTTAAGCTCCAGGTGCCGTTTGCCCCAACGGTGGTGGTGCCGATGTGCTGACCATCGCTCAGGACGGTAATGGTCGCGCCAATTTCACCGGTGCCGCTCAGGGCCGGACGGGATTCATTCGTGGTCTGCCCGTTGGTTATCGGGCCTGTTGTCGGTGCGGTGCTGTCCTGAACTGAGCTGATGACCGGGATTGACGGGGCAACTGAGTCCAGCTCAATAGTAAACGATGATGATACTCCGCCGGAGTTACCTGCCTGATCGGTGGCAACGGTGGTGAATATATGTTGTCCCTGTCCCAGTGGTGCATCCGGTGTGAAGCGCCAGTTGCCTGACTCGTCCACCTGCGCTGTACCGATGGCGACGCCGTTATCACGGATCGTGATGATGGTGCCGATCTCGCCTTTGCCGTTCAGCGTAGGCTGCGCATCGTTTGTCAGTTGTCCGTTGGTCAGCGCTGTATTGCCAGGCTGATCGTCAATTACGGAGGTAATGGTCGGTGCCGCTGGCGGCAGCGTGTCGACGACAACCACAAACGGTGGCGTTGCCGGGCTGATATTGCCCGCGCCATCTGTGACGGTGGCAGTCAGCGAGTGGCTGCCTTCACCGAGGGCAGGCGCAGGCGTAAAGCTCCAGTTGCCGTTTTCATCGCTGATGGTTGTGCCAATGACCGCCCCGTTATCGCGGATGGTAACAAGCGAATCCGCCTCGGTAACGCCAGCAAGCGTTGGGGTATTATCGTTGGTCAACTGCCCGGAGGTCAGGATTTGGGTTGTACCAACGTTGTCTGTGACTGTCACAATAGAGGGGGCATTCGGCACCAGGGTATCGACAATGATCTGGAAATCACCGGATGGATCTCCCTGGTTGCCTGCGGCATCTGTTGCGCGAGCGGTAAAGATATGGTCGCCTTCTCCCAGCGGAGCGGTCGGGGTAAAACTCCAGAATCCGTTGCTGTTTACCGTGGTAGTGGCATAAGCGATGCCATTATCGTAAAGGGTGATGGTTGCCCCCGCTTCGCCGGTTCCGTTAAACGTCGGGCGTGAATCGTTGGTAATTTGCCCTTTATCCAACGATCCGGTGCCGGGGGCAATATCGTCAATAATACTGGTGATAGTTGGCACCTGCGGGGGCGTGGTGTCGATGGTGATTGCGTAGTTGGGCGACAGACCACTTGGGGTACCGTCCACCGTTTGTGAAACCGTGAAGTTATAGGTAATGCCGTTAGTCAGCGCAGTGGGTAGCTGATAACTCCATGCGCCAGACACGGCATCGGCGGTTATCGTGGCGATGGATGCGCCATTTTGATAGATAGTCACCGATGCCCCTGCAGTGGCGGTCCCTTGCAGCAGCGGTAAGGTGTCGTTGGTGGTTTTACCGTTGCCAATCACCCCCATGATGGGCGCGATGTCATCAACGATCTCAAGAGTCGGTGGATGCGGAACGCTGGAGGTAGCGGCGTTAAACGTTGTAGGGTCGCTTTGATTTCCGGCGGGGTCCTGAGCGATGGCATTGAGCGCCTGACCGGTTGTTTGCGCTGGCGAAATGGTGACAGCAAAGTTACCAGAACCGTCTGCCACCCCCTGGCCGAGAATGGTGTTACCGCTGCGAATAATCACGGTGCTGCCTTCTTCGGCCGTACCGCTTACCAGCGTCCCGTTAGGATCTACGCTGGTAACCGTAGGCGTTGCAGGCGGCTGGGTATCGACAATCAACGTCAGCGGGTTATCTGCAGCCAGTGAGTTACCTGCGGCATCCACTGCGCCGAACGTCAGTGTGTGAGTGACGTTCGGCGTGAGGGGAACATCCACACTCCAGGTGCCGTTCGCGGCCACGGTGGCAGTAGCAACAGGATTACTACCCTCATAAATAAGCACGGTACTGCCAGGTGTGCCGGTCCCGCTAATGGTCGGGGAGGTATCGTCCGTGACGCTGCCACTGGTTAGCGAACCGGTAAAGATTCCAACGTTATCCTGGATATCCGTTACCTGCGGCAACGTCAGCTTCGTGTTGTTAACCGTAAACGAAATACTGTTTGAATTGCTGCTGATGTTACCTGCCGGATCGGTTGCGGTAGCGCTTAACGTGTAGCTTCCGTTCGCCAGCGCAGTCCCTGGCGTAATACTCCAGGTTCCGCCAGCCACCGTTGTAGTACCGATTACCGTCCCCCCGTTATACAGGGTGATGGTATCCCCGTCTGTGCCAGTACCGCGAATGGTTGGCGTGGTGTCATCAGTCACGGCATCTGGCGCAAGGTCGCCCGTGGCGTCACCGACATTATCGTTGGCGGCGCTAATCACCGGAGGTGCAGACGGCGTCGTGTCGATGTTCAGTGTTATGGCGTTAGATGGCAGGCTGACGTTGCCTGCTGGATCGGTTGCGGTGAGAGTTACCTGATAACTACCAGGAGCAACCGGTGCTGACGGAGTGAAGCTCCAGGTACCGTCTGCACCTACTGTTGCTGTTCCCTGCAATGGGGGAGTACCAGCAAGATAGAGGGTAATCAGATCCCCGACGTTCCCCGTGCCGCTAAAGGTTGGCGTGGTGTCATTGGTGTTGCCATTAGTGACCACACCCGTTACCGGAGCCACATCGTCGGTAATGATTGGCGCGGCTGGTTGTGCGGGAGGCGTATTGTCTACTGTCAGAGTAAAGCTTGCCGATGGGATCCCCGTGTTGCCCGCGACGTCAGTCGCCGTGGCGGTAAATTTATGCGGTCCGTCGGCGAGTGAGGTTGGGGTAAATGTCCAGGTGCCGTCTGGCTGTACGGTGACGGTGCCAATAGAACCGCCATTATCATAAATCGTAATCTTCGCGCCGGGCTCGCCGATTCCGGAGAGTTCGGGATTCGAGCTCTTGGTACTGCTGCCGTTATTCAGCGTTTGTAGATTTGTCCCAATCAGACCTTCTGCAGAGCTGATAACCGGGGCAACTGGTGGGGTGGTATCAATCGTCAGCGTAAAGTTCCCGGCATTGCTGGCGTTGCCTGCAGCGTCCGTGGCGATAGCGGATAAATTGTGTGCGCCTTCACTGAGCGGTTGGCTGAGTTGAATACTCCAGGTGCCGGCGGGTAAAACCGTTGTGCTGCCAATTGGCGTGGAACCCTCATAGAGGGTGATTGTAGAACCGGCTATTCCGGTTCCTTTCAGCTCTGGTAAGGTATCGTTTGAACGGCTTCCGGAAAGCAGATCGATCGGCGCATTCCCAACGTCGTCGGTGGCAGCCAAAATGACAGGATCGCCTGGCGGTTGAGTATCTACGGTAACGCTGACCACAGTGGGTGAGGTGATGACATTACCGGCGGCATCGGTTGCCGATACCGTAAACTGATGAGTGCGATCGCTGAGCACCTGATTTCCCGGAACGGTATAGCTCCAGGTGCCTGAACTGTCGACAAGAATAACCGTCATCAACAGACTGCCATCGTACAGGCTCACCAGTGAACCTGGTTCACCGGTACCCGAGAGGGTTGGCGTGTTATCGTTGGTGACCCAACCGTTATTTGCAACGTTGCCCGTAATGCTGCCAACATCATCGTTAACCAACGTTATTACTGGAACGGTTGGGGCGATGCTATCGACAATAATTTTCCAACTGGCGGCGCTGCTGGTGTTGTTGGCAGCGTCTGTTGCCGTCACCGTAAATACGTGCGCGCCCTGGCTTAGTGCTGCGGTGGGCGTATAGTTCCAGTTACCGTTGTTATCAGCGTTAACGGTCGCAAGCAGGGTGCCATTATCATAAATTTTGACCCGCGAACCTGCTTCGGCGATGCCTTCAATTTTCGGTTTATCGTCGTTGGTTAACCCATTGTTATTGATGGGGCCAGTGAAATCGTCAACATCATCAGTAACGGCAATAATAACTGGCTGGTTTGGTGCAGTGATATCCGGAGCCAACGCGGAGGTAGGCTGACTCTCGTTATTGCTGCTGTCCGTTGCGGTGACTTTTACCGTTTCGCCGTTCTTTTGCGACGGCGCTATAGACACGGTGAAATTGCCGCCGCTGTCAGCCTGGCCTATGCCAATCGGGTTACCGTTGCTGTCTTTAACGGTGACGGTGCTTCCCGCTTCAGCATGTCCGCTTACAGAACCGCCGTCTCCGGCGACGGTGACGCCGGTTGGCGCATCAGGTGCGGTGGTGTCCGGTGCGGTGACAGAGGCGTTGTCGCCCTTGTTGCCTGCGGTGTCGGTCGCATTTGCCGTAAGGGTCTCGCCGTTGGTTTGCGGCGGAACCAGCGTTGCGGTGAAATCCCCATCCGTATCGGCAGTTGCCGTACCAATGATATTGCCATCTGGATCCAGAATATTGACCGTACTGTTGGGTTCGGCTTTGCCGGTGACCTGGTCGCCAGTGCCATTAACTAGCAGGTTTGTTGGGGGCTGTGGCGCGGTAATGTCTGGTGCAAGCGCCGTTTCTGGCAGGCTTGGGTTTCCTGCCGGATCGGTTGCGATGGCTTCAATGGTTTCGCCATTGGTCTGTGGTGGGTTAATGGTGATGGTAAATGAGCCGTCCGTTCCGGCGACGCCGCTGCCGATCTGAGTTCCGCCACTGCCGGTGATAACCACGGTATTACCTGGATCGGTCGTTCCGGTGACGACAGTCCCATCCGCAGATACGTTGAGATCATCAGGTGGCGACGGTGGCTGGGTGTCGATGCTGATATTGAACGCTGGTGACATGCCTCCTGTACCTGACTGGTTTGTCGCGGTGGCGGTGAAGGCGTGTAAGCCGTCCTGCAAATTGGTGTTGGAGGTCCAGGTCCAGTTGCCGCTGGCATCAGCTAGCACGCTTATGACAAACACCCCATTGTTATAAATGTTAACCGTGCTGTTGGCGTCGGCAGTGCCAGAGAGCGTGGGGGTATTATCGTTGGTGGCCTGATTATTGCTCAATGGTCCGGTTGATGGGGCAAAATCATCCATTATGCTGACGATAACAGGCACGCCCGGGTAGCCAGAGTTGGTGGCATTGAAAGAGGTATCTGGCCCGATGTTGCCTGCCTGGTCCTGAATTTTCGCGATCAGCGCTTCACCGTGCGTCTGTGAGGGCGAAATCGCGATGACGAAATTGCCGGTTTGACCGACCGTTGTTGAACCCAAAACCTGATTATTACTGCCGATGATAATGACCAGGCTTCCCGCCTCAGCGCTACCGGTTACCGTTGTACCTTCCGGATTAACGGAGGAAATGACTGCGGCTGCAGGCGGGGTGGTATCAACGGTGAATGTCGGCACGCGCGTTTCCGCGCTTACGTTACCCGCGGCGTCAGTTTGCGTCAGCGTCAGATTGTGAACACCATCGCTGAGCGGAATGTCTGGTGTAAATGTCCAGTTCCCATTGTCATCCACCCGGACCATGCCGATCAGAATGCCGTTATCAGAAATGCTGATGAAACTACCTACTTCGCCTGTACCAGTGAGCGTCGGCGTAGCATCGTCGGTTACGCCGTTATTGGCGATAAAGCCGGTAATGGAACCGACATTGTCGGTTTCCTGAGTGACCACGGGGGCGTCGGGGGCAAGCGAATCGACAATAATTTCCCAACTGTCCGACATGCCGCTGCTGCCAGCACCGTTTGAAGCGCTGACGGTAAACTGGTGTGTGCCGTCTGCCAGAGGAGAGGATGGCGTAAACGACCAGTTGCCGTTGGCATCGATTGTGACCTGGCCTATTTCGACGCCGTTATCAAAAATATGTAATGT
This sequence comes from Citrobacter braakii, assembly GCF_002075345.1. Lineage (GTDB taxonomy): Bacteria > Pseudomonadota > Gammaproteobacteria > Enterobacterales > Enterobacteriaceae > Citrobacter > Citrobacter braakii. The sequence continues at coordinate 25,490 of NZ_NAEW01000024.1, read as the reverse complement.
GGCATTCGCGGGGCCGGTGCCCTGGAGTGTCGGCGTATTATCGTTGGTGGATTCCTGCTGATTGACAGGGCCAGTAATCAGGTCCTGGTTATCGATTATGCTGGTGATAACGGGGACGTCTGGCCTGTTAGGAGTTGTCGTTGGCGGTGTGCCGCCATCACCGTCACCGTCGCCATCACCGTCGCCATTACCGTTACCGTTACCGTTACCGTTACCGTTACCGTTACCGTTACCGTTACCGTTGCCGCCGTTGCCATTGCCGCCGCTACCATTGCCGTTCCCGGCATTACCGTTTCCAGCGCTACCGTTTCCAGCGTTACCGTTTCCAGCGTTATTATCACTCCCACCGCCGCCGCCACCACCCGCAGCGAGGCCAATCCCGCCAGCGACAGCGATCCCGCCAAGAACCCACGGCCAGACGGCGCCGCCTTCATGACTGCCTTCGGCCGTCATCAGCGGTGTGAGATCGTCCAGGTGCTGGAAATGGAATGCTCCGTCAGTATCCTGAACCCACCACAGTGCGCCATTACTGTCCTCCAGAACAAGTTGGTTTTGCGCTTCGCCTTTTCCGAGGTAGAAATTTTTAATGGTGATGGTTTCACCTGAGCGGAGTGTGACAACCAGATCCTGATTAACGCGCGTGAGTTGACTCACCTCCTCACGCGACACAGACAGTTTCACGATAGAAGGTGAACTGAGCGTAACTTCAGAGGCTTCAACATTTGTGGAAACGCCAGTTAATTTTGATACAACGGCGAGTAGACGCATATGTTCACTCCTGATGGCATGCCGGGAGTATTAATCCGCAACAGCGCGTTGGGAAAATGAGCAGACAGGGGCTCCATTCATCATAAAGATGAATTTACACATGTAGTTTCATTGATTAGGTCACATAGATGTTAGTTTATTGATTAAATACGTCTGGGCCCTTTCGGCTGAATAGTTCTTTCGTATTAGATGATATAGTCAGAAAGAAAGTATTCTGCAACTTATCCATATTAAAAAAGTAATTAGTCATTTGAAAAGGATACTTTCCAGTTTGCTTTTAACGGTTGTTTTCATGGCAACTAATTGTATTTAAATGATTTTGTTTTTATTGAAATGAATGTCAATATAATAAACAATAGTAATAATAGTGTTATTAAATAAATGGAAATATGAATGCTATGGTCTTGAACTTTTATATTATTGGACTATAGACCGCAACGGTAATGACAGGGGGTTTATTTCATATCTGAACGATTCAGCATAAATAAACTATAAACTCGGTGAATGTATTGTGTGGGTTTCGATAACTAAAAAATAAGAACCAGTCTCAGGAGGAGAGACTGGTCACAGGGGAGTAGCATTTAGCGGCCAGCATTTTTCATGATACGCGCTTTATCTAACTGCCATTCGCGTTCTTTCACATCAGAGCGCTTGTCGTGCTGTTTCTTACCTTTCGCAACGCCAATTTTCACTTTGCACCAGGCATTCTTCCAGTACAACGAAAGCGCAACGACGGTATAACCATCACGATTCATACGACCATACAGGGAGTCGAGTTCACGCTGGTTTAACAACAGTTTACGGGTTCGGGTGGGGTCGCATACCACGTGTGTTGAGGCCACCGCCATCGGCGTGAAGTTGGCGCCAAACAGGAACGCTTCGCCGTCTTTGAGTATGACATAGCTGTCGCCGATGTTGGCTTTACCCGCGCGCAGGGATTTGACTTCCCAACCTTGCAGGGCGAGTCCTGCTTCGAACTCTTCTTCAATAAAGTATTCGTGTCGTGCGCGCTTGTTTAGCGCGATTGTGGCTGAGCCAGGTTTGTGTGCTTTTTTCTTCGTCATAATGCCGCTCAGTATAGGTAATCTGGAATCGAAAAACACCCCATTTCATCCAGCGGGGCGCAAGGCGCTATCTTAGCACGAGTTAGGCTATAGCGTTTTTTTTAGCGGGTGATAAATGGTATTATTTGTGTGATTGATATTGATGGGAATTGTTATGCCTCAGATTAGCCGGACCGCTTTAGTACCCTACAGTGCGGAACAGATGTATCAGCTAGTGAATGACGTTAAGTCCTATCCTCAGTTTTTGCCGGGTTGCACCGGTAGCCGCGTACTGGAGTCGACTCCGGGACAAATGACGGCCGCTGTGGATGTCTCGAAAGCAGGGATCAGTAAAACGTTCACCACGCGCAATCAACTGACCAGTAATCAGAGCATTCTGATGCATCTGGTCGATGGGCCGTTCAAGAAGCTGATTGGCGGCTGGAAGTTTACGCCACTGAGTCATGAAGCGTGTCGTATTGAATTTCACCTCGATTTTGAGTTCACCAATAAGTTAATCGAGCTGGCGTTTGGCCGTATCTTTAAAGAACTGGCTTCAAATATGGTGCAGGCCTTCACGGTTCGCGCGAAAGAGGTTTACAGTGTCAGCGTCGGCTAAAATTGTCGTTGAAGTGGCGTACGCGCTACCCGAGAAACAGTATTTACAGCGCGTAACGCTGCAGCAGGGCGCAACGGTGGAAGAGGCTATCCGCGCTTCCGGGCTGCTGGAATTACGTACCGATATCGATCTCAGTAAAAATAAAGTGGGTATCTACAGCCGTCCGGTAAAGCTTGCTGATGTTCTGCATGACGGCGATCGGGTGGAAATTTACCGGCCACTGATTGCTGACCCAAAAGAGCTGCGCAGACAGCGAGCAGAGAAATCCGCTAAAAAGTAACAGACAATAAAAAAGGTGCTCATTGAGCACCTTTTTTTGATCTCTCAAACCTACTTGTTATCGGTCAAAGCGGGTTTGTTATCAATGTTGGTCAATACGCCGCTGCTGTTAAAGGTCAGCGTCAGCGTTTGCTGGGTTACGCCTTCATGTCCAGGTTGCTGACGGAACACATAAAACCAGGTATTAGTGCCAAAAGGATCGGACATCATTGGGGTACCCAGAGCATAAGCAACCTGCTGTTGCGTCATACCCGTGCGCACTTTAGCGACATCGGTAGGTGTCAGATAATTTCCCTGGTTGATGTCAGGGCGGTAAACCACTCGCTCCAGAGTGGAACAGCCTGCAGTCAACATCAGTAGTACTGCTGCAGCAGCAGTCAGCGTTTTACAGCGCATAGTGATTTGATTCCTTTTCGGGCCCGAGCAGTACGCGGCTCATATGTAATATGCCGATGATAATAGACCTTTCACCACTTTAAAACCTTTTGCTGTCGGGTCGGTCGGCGATTTTATGTTGAACTCAGACCTTCACAAGGTAAAAAAGTTTATGCCGCCAGCAGTTCTTTTGCATTTGCGAGGGTATTGCGCGTCACTTCGCTACCGCCAAGTAGACGGGCTAATTCCTGCAGGCGCGCGCGTTTATCAAGCGGCTGCATGTGTGTTTCCGTCATCGCGCCATCTGTTTCTTTGCTGACATAGAAATGTTGATGACCACAGCCCGCAACCTGCGGCAGGTGAGTAACACACATTACCTGCGTTGACTCGCCCAACTGTCGCAACATTTTACCCACTACCGCAGCCGTCGGGCCGCTGATACCAACATCCACCTCATCGAAAATTAGCGCAGGCGTTTCCATCTTACGTGCTGTAATGACCTGAATAGCCAGCGCAATACGTGACAGTTCCCCGCCGGAAGCGACTTTCGCAATTGGTTGTAACGGCTGACCTGGGTTAGTGGTTACTTTAAACTCCACGCGATCGGCACCGTCTGCGCTCAGATGATGCTCCTCAAATTTCACATCAATGCAAAAGACACCGTGCGGCATCGAGAGAGCATGCATGCTCTCTGTAATAAGTTGCCCCAGTTCCTGCGCATAATGCTGACGCTGTTGGTGCAGCATTTTTGCCGTTTCCAGCGCCTGCTGGTGGTGATTGTTCACCGCCAGGGTTAAGGTTTCGAGCGAGTCGGCCTGATCGTCCAGTTGCTGTTGTTCATCCAGCAACGACTGATAGAACTGTGGCAGCACTTCAGGGGCAACATGATGCTTACGCGCCAACGAGATTTGCCTGGAGATACGCTGTTCGAGCTCGAACAAGCGGTTAGGGTCTAAATCCAGACGATCGCAATAGTGGCGCAGCTCGTCGCTGGCTTCGCTGAGCTGGATGGTGGCCTCTTCCAGCATATCCAGAATACCTGAAAGTTTGCCGTCCATGCCTGCCAGTTCAGTGACCAGGTGTTTTGCGGTGTACAGTTGGCTTTGCAGATTGATGTCTTCACCATCTGCCAGGATAGCCAGCGCCTGTTGGCTGGTGGTGAGTAATTGCCCACTGTTAGCCAGGCGCTTGTACTCTTCATCAATTTGCTCAAACTCACCCGGCTGCGGATTGAATTCGTTCAGTTCCTTTAACTGGTATTGCAACAATTCCGCCCGGGCTGCGCGTTCCAGGCTTTGTTGCTGATGATGCGCCAGGTCACGGCAACTTTGGTGCCATAGTTGGTAGCGCGCAGCCATTTCCTGGGTCAGAGACGCTTCATTGGCGTAACCATCAAGCAGGGATTTTTGGTTTTCTGATTTTGTCAGGAGCTGATGCGCATGCTGGCCATGGATTTGAATAAGTAACTGGCCCAGCTCGCGCAACTGCGATAACGGAACGGCGGTTCCGTTAATAAACCCACGGGAGCGGCCATCGCTGCTGATAACGCGACGCAGCAAACACTCACGGCCTTCCTCAAGCTGGTTCTCTTCCAGCCAGCGCAGGGCTGCGGGGGTATCTTTTAAGGCAAAACGGGCGCAGAGGTCGGCTCGCATGGCGCCTGCACGCACCATGTCTGCGTCTGCGCGTCCGCCCAGACACAAACCGAGAGCATCAATGGCAATGGACTTACCCGCACCGGTCTCACCGGTGATAACGGTCATTCCGTTCTGGAAATCGATCTCAAGTTCACGAACGATAGCAAAATTGCTGATGGTCAGTTGTGCCAACATAGCTGTTTTCCTGTATGAAAAACCATAACTGTGATTTCATACAGTATAAACTGGTTTTTTATACAGTAAAGAGGTTGGCGTTAAATTAGAATAATTTTTTTGACCAACCAAGCTTAGTGCTTAATGTGTTGAAATAGCTGTAATCTTTTGGATGTATCAGGTTCAGATGATAATCACAGCGGCGAATCAATACGTCTTCACCTTCCTGTATAGGTAGGGCGATTTGGCTGTCACAGCTGATCTCCAGATCGTTACGGCGATGGGAAAAGCGCAGGCGAATGGTGCTGCTACTGTTGATCACCAGCGGTCGCGCGGAAAGCGTATGCGGAAACATGGGTACCAGCGTAATGGCATCCAGAGAAGGCGTCAGAATTGGGCCTCCGGCAGAGAGCGAGTAGGCGGTAGAGCCGGTCGGCGTCGAGATAATCAGCCCATCTGAACGTTGGGAGAAGGCAAAAATTTCATCGATATAGACTTCAAATTCAATCATGTGCGCCACTTTCCCGGGGTGCAGCACAACTTCATTGATGGCAGTGCTAATGCGCTTCTGGCAATCCTGTTGACACACCTGAGCTTCGAGTAAAAAGCGCTTTTCGCTGATGTAGTGGCCTTCCAGCACGTCAGCTAACTGTTGCTGGGCATTGTCTGGGTCAAGGTCGGTCAAAAAACCGAGGTTGCCGCGGTTAATGCCAATAACCTTGATGTCATAACGTGCCAGGGTGCGAGCGGCGCCCAGCATATTGCCGTCGCCGCCGACTACCACGGCGAGGTCTGCCTGTTGGCCAATTTCTGCGAGCGTACCGGTTTTCACATTTTTCAGCTGCAGCTCGTGAGCGATTTGTTGCTCAACGATAACCTCATAACCTTTGGTGCACAGCCAACGGTAGAGCATTTCATGTGTGGTCAGTGCAGTGGGGTGACGTGGATGCCCCACAATGCCAATACACTTGAAATGTTTGTTCATTTTCTCGAGGTCCTTGTAACGAAGATTAGTGACAATGTGAGTACTTCCCTTGAATCCCTGAATCTGATCCCCATAATAAGCCAAGTTAGCGAGATGAATGCGAAAAAAACGCGGAGAAATTCATGAGTAGTAAAGAACAGAAAACGCCTGAGGGGCAAGCCCCGGAAGAAATTATCATGGATCAGCACGAAGAAGTTGAGGCGGTTGAATCAGACGCTTCTGCTGAGCAGGTGGATCCGCGCGATGAAAAAATTGCGAATCTGGAAGCTCAGCTTGCTGAGGCCGAAACTCGCGAGCGCGACAGCGTGTTGCGTATCAAAGCGGAAATGGAAAACCTGCGTCGTCGTACCGAACTGGACGTAGAAAAAGCGCATAAGTTTGCGCTGGAAAAATTCGTCAACGAACTGCTGCCGGTGCTGGATAGCCTGGACCGCGCGCTGGAAGTTGCGGATAAAGATAATGACGCTATGGCGGCGATGGTTGAAGGTATTGAGCTGACCCGTAAGTCAATGCTGGATGTCGTGGCGAAGTTTGGTGTACAGGTGGTTGCGGATATCGATGTGCCGATGGACCCGAACGTGCACCAGGCAATTGCAATGGTAGAGTCTGACGACGTTGCTGCCGGTAATGTGCTGATGGTAATGCAAAAAGGCTATACCCTGAACGGACGTACCATCCGCGCCGCGATGGTCTCTGTGGCGAAAGCCAAAGGCTAATCAGCCTTCAGGCCGGGTAATGCTCACGCGCTACCCGGCCTGAATTACTCTCACTGGTCCGACACGCTTTCCCGTAGCGGTTTGACCGGCAATACCTGCACCTGTTTAATCATATTGTCCTGCACGTCGAGAATATCGATATCGTACTGTCCAATACGCACACGCGTGCCAGCAACCGGGATCTCTTCCAGCGCTTCAAGAATAATACCATTCACGGTACGTGCGTCATCTTCCGGCAGGTGCCAGTTAAACGCCTTATTGATTTCACGAACGTTGGCGCTGCCGTCAATGATCACCGAGCCATCATTCTGCGGCGTTACCTCTTCGGCAAGCGTGGGTGACATTGAAGTGGTGAAGTCGCCGACAATCTCTTCCAGAATATCTTCGACCGTGACCAGCCCCTGAATATCGCCATATTCATTAACAACCAGACCCACTTTCTTCTTGTTTCGCTGAAACTTAATGAGCTGGGTGCTGAGAGGCGTACCTTCCGGGACGTAATAAATTTCGTCGGCGGCACGTAACATGGTCTCTTTGGTGAACTCTTTTTTCTCTGCCATCAATCGCCAGGCTTCACGTACGCGCAGCATACTGATGGCGTCGTCCAGCGAGTCGCGGTACAGCACAATACGGCCATGTGGAGAGTGCGAAAGCTGACGCACGATTGACTTCCAGTCATCGTTAATATCAATGCCGATGATTTCGTTACGCGGGATCATGATGTCATCGACGCTGACTTTTTCCAGATCCAGCACTGACAGCAGCATATCCTGGTTACGGCGTGAAATTTGCGAGCGCGATTCATTCACCAGCGTTCGCAGTTCATCTTTACTCAGCGAACCGCTCACCACGATATCCGTTTTGATGCCCATCATGCGCATAAGTAGCCGCGTGATGGTGTTGAGTAGCCACACCAACGGCATCATCAGAATCTGCAGTGGAGCCAGCAGTACACTGCTCGGATAGGCAACTTTTTCTGGATACAGCGCGGCAATAGTTTTGGGCAGTACTTCGGCAAAAACCAGCACGACAAACGTCAGTACCCCAGTGGCAATAGCGACACCCGCATCGCCATACAGGCGCATACCGACAATGGTGCCGAGCGCGGAGGCCAGAATATTCACCAGATTATTACCGATGAGCACCAGGCTTATCAGGCGGTCCGGCTTACGAAGTAGCTTTTCAACGCGTTTTGCCTGACGATTTCCCTGCTTGGCCCGATGACGTAGACGATAGCGATTCAGGGTCATCATTCCGGTTTCAGAACCGGAAAAATAGGCGGAAATGACCACCATGATGAGAAGCGTGATAATGAGCGTGGTGGTGGAGATGTGTTCCACGTAGGGTTCCTTAAAGATTTAACTCACGAACTGCTGCAGGATACGACTGCCGAAATAGGCCAGCGTTAGAATGCCTGCGCCTGCGACGTTAAACCATACGACGCGACGTCCGCGCCAGCCTTCATGGTAATGCCCCCACAACAGAACGATATAGACAAACCATGCCACGATAGAGAGAACGGCTTTATCAATGTTCTCGGTACTGAACAGGTTATGCATGTAAAACAGGCCAGTGCACAGGGTGAGCGTCAGCAGAACCACGCCAATTTGGGTGATATGAAACATTTTCCGCTCAATACTCATTAGCGGCGGCATCTCATTGCTGAAGGCCAGTTTTTTGTTTTTCAACTGGTAGTCGATCCATGCCAGTTGCAGCGCATAGAGTGCGGCGATAATCAGCGTGGCGTAAGCGAATAGCGATAGCCCGATGTGAATCATCATGCCCGGCGTAGCTTCGAGATGGGTGATGAACTCGTTCGGCATAAACGTGGCGAAGGCCAGGTTGATCAGCGCAAAGGCGTAGACAATGGGCAGCAATAGCCAGCCACGATTGCGGGAAGCGACAATAGTCATTACCGTACAGATCATCAGGCTAACCAGCGAGCCGACGTTCAACAGACTCAGGTTTTGTCCGCTTTCACCGCCGGGCAGAATTCGCGCTTCCAGGGCGATAGCATGACTTACCAGCGCGACGACCGCAGAGAGAATAGCCATACGCCGCCAGCCGCTGTTTTTTTGCAGCAGAGCGGGAATAATCAGCGCAAGGCTGACTGAGTAGGCGACAAGGGCAAGCAGAGCAAAAACGGGCATATAGGTGTCGACAGTTGGCCAGTGATAAAGAAAAGCAGTATAGCGTTACGTGACCGCTGCTCCAACCGTTGCATAACAACAAAGGCGGCTTCATGTTATACTGCGACAAATTTCTGTTGATGTGTCGCTGTCGCGACCGACCGTTTCCACCCCAGGCGAGAGACAATGTTTGATAATTTAACCGATCGTTTGTCGCGCACGCTGCGCAATATCAGTGGCCGTGGACGCCTTACTGAAGACAACGTTAAAGAGACGCTGCGCGAAGTGCGCATGGCGCTGCTGGAGGCTGACGTAGCGCTGCCGGTAGTGCGTGAGTTTATCAATCGCGTAAAAGAGAAAGCGGTTGGTCATGAAGTTAACAAAAGCCTGACGCCGGGTCAGGAGTTCGTCAAGATTGTCCGTAACGAACTGGTTGCGGCAATGGGCGAAGAAAACCAGACCCTGAATCTGGCAGCACAGCCGCCAGCCGTTGTGCTGATGGCTGGTCTGCAGGGGGCGGGTAAAACGACCAGCGTCGGTAAGCTGGGGAAATTCCTGCGTGAGAAGCACAAGAAGAAAGTGCTGGTGGTCTCCGCGGACGTTTATCGCCCGGCGGCGATAAAACAGCTGGAAACGCTGGCCGAGCAGGTCGGTGTGGACTTCTTCCCGTCGGATGTCGGCCAGAAGCCGGTCGATATCGTTAACGCCGCGCTGAAAGAAGCCAAACTCAAATTCTACGACGTGCTGCTGGTGGATACCGCCGGTCGCCTGCACGTTGATGAAGCGATGATGGACGAAATCAAACAGGTCCACGCTTCTATCAAGCCGGTTGAAACGCTGTTTGTGGTCGACGCCATGACCGGTCAGGATGCCGCGAATACCGCAAAAGCCTTCAACGAAGCGCTGCCGTTAACCGGTGTCGTGCTGACCAAAGTTGATGGTGATGCTCGTGGTGGTGCGGCGCTCTCTATTCGTCATATCACCGGCAAGCCGATTAAATTCCTCGGCGTTGGCGAGAAAACCGAAGCGCTGGAGCCGTTCCACCCGGATCGTATTGCTTCGCGTATTCTCGGCATGGGTGACGTGCTGTCGCTGATCGAAGATATCGAAAGCAAGGTCGACCGCGCGCAGGCAGAGAAATTAGCCAGCAAGCTGAAAAAAGGCGACGGCTTCGATCTCAACGATTTCCTTGAGCAGCTCAACCAGATGAAAAACATGGGCGGTATGGCAAGCCTGATGGGCAAGCTGCCGGGCATGGGGCAGATCCCAGACAACGTGAAATCGCAGATGGACGATAAAGTGCTGGTGCGTATGGAAGCCATCATCAACTCGATGACGATGAAAGAACGCGCTAAGCCGGAAATCATCAAAGGTTCCCGTAAACGCCGTATTGCTGCCGGCTGCGGTATGCAGGTACAGGACGTAAACCGCCTTCTGAAACAGTTCGACGACATGCAGCGCATGATGAAGAAAATGAAGAAAGGCGGTATGGCGAAGATGATGCGTGGCATGAAGGGTATGATGCCGCCAGGCTTCCCTGGTAGATAAATATATCGGGCTACCTAATTTGCCTTTTTGACGTCGGGGTGAGCTCGAAATGCTCACGTACTGCATGTACGTTCTGCTTTCTGCGCGCACGCCGACGCCAAACTGGCTGCAATGGTAACGCCCTGGTATAAAGCCTCATCACATGTTGATTGCTTTTTTCCCAGAAATCAGTAAAATTTTCGGGCTTTTAATATGACACCCGGGCTCCGTTCCTCGATGGGGCCTGGGTGTTTTATTCACACAAGAGGATGTTATGGTTACTATTCGTTTAGCTCGTCACGGCGCTAAAAAGCGTCCGTTCTACCAGGTTGTTGTTACCGACAGCCGTAATGCACGCAACGGTCGCTTCATCGAGCGCGTTGGCTTCTTTAACCCAATCGCTAGCGAAAAAGAAGAAGGCACTCGCCTGGATCTGGATCGCATCGCTCACTGGGTTGGCCAGGGCGCGACTATTTCTGATCGCGTAGCTACGCTGATCAAAGCAGCAAACAAAGCAGCTTAATCTGTCACGGTGGTCATGATGAGCAAGCAACTCGCCGCGCAGGCTCCTGTGGAACCCATCATTTTGGGGAAAATGGGGTCTTCTTACGGTATCCGTGGTTGGCTCAGAGTGTTTTCTTCCACTGAAGACGCCGAAAGCATTTTTGACTATCAGCCCTGGTTTATCCAGAAGGCGGGTCAGTGGCAGCAAGTACAGCTGGAAAGCTGGAAGCACCACAATCAGGATCTGATCATCAAGCTGAAAGGCGTTGACGATCGTGATTCGGCGAATCTACTGACTAATTGCGAAATTGTCGTGGATTCCTCGCAGTTGCCAGCGCTGGAAGATGGTTCCTACTACTGGAAAGACCTTATGGGCTGCCAGGTAGTGACCACTGAAGGTTACGATCTCGGTAAAGTCGTCGATATGATGGAAACCGGTTCGAATGACGTCATTGTCATTAAGGCAAACCTGAAAGATGCGTTTGGTATCAAGGAACGTCTTGTACCGTTCCTCGATGGGCAGGTTATCAAGAAAGTCGATCTCGCTACTCGTACTATCGAAGTAGATTGGGATCCTGGTTTTTAAACCACCGGATAAACGGTAAAAGTCGGCGTTATGGGGATTGGCTTGTGTTTATAGGTATCGTTAGCCTGTTTCCAGAAATGTTCCGCGCAATTACCGATTACGGGGTAACTGGCCGGGCAGTAAAAAATGGCCTGCTGAACATCCAGAGCTGGAGTCCTCGTGACTTTACTCATGACCGGCACCGTACCGTGGACGATCGTCCTTACGGCGGCGGACCGGGGATGTTAATGATGGTGCAACCTTTACGGGACGCCATTCATGCAGCAAAAGCTGCGGCTGGTGAAGGCGCAAAGGTGATTTATCTGTCACCTCAGGGGCGCAAGCTTGATCAAGCGGGCGTTAGCGAACTGGCCACGAATCAAAAGCTGATTCTGGTGTGTGGTCGCTATGAAGGAATAGATGAGCGCGTGATTCAAACCGAAATTGACGAAGAATGGTCAATCGGCGATTACGTTCTCAGCGGTGGTGAGTTACCGGCAATGACGCTGATCGACTCCGTTTCTCGGTTTATTCCGGGAGTTCTGGGTCATGAAGCTTCGGCAATCGAAGATTCGTTTGCTGATGGGTTGCTGGATTGTCCGCACTATACCCGACCTGAAGTGTTAGAACAGATGGAAGTACCGGCAGTGTTACTGTCGGGGAACCACGCTGAGATACGTCGCTGGCGTTTAAAACAGTCGCTGGGCCGGACCTGGCTTAGAAGACCTGAACTTCTGGAAAACCTGGCTCTGACTGAAGAGCAAGCAAGGTTGCTGGCGGAGTTCAAAACGGAACACGCACAACAGCAGCATAAACATGATGGGCTGGTCTGAGACCCCCAAATATCAGTTTACCCAGGATAAGAGATTAAATTATGAGCAACATTATTAAGCAACTTGAACAAGAGCAGATGAAGCAGGACGTACCTTCCTTCCGTCCGGGTGATACCGTGGAAGTGAAAGTATGGGTTGTTGAAGGTTCCAAAAAACGTCTGCAGGCATTCGAGGGCGTGGTTATCGCTATTCGTAACCGCGGTCTGCACTCTGCATTCACTGTTCGTAAAATTTCCAACGGCGAAGGCGTTGAGCGTGTCTTCCAGACTCACTCTCCGGTAGTTGACAGCATTGCTGTTAAACGTCGTGGTGCTGTTCGTAAAGCTAAACTGTACTACCTGCGTGAGCGCACTGGTAAGTCTGCTCGTATCAAAGAGCGTCTTAACTAAGATTCGCGCAAGCGACATCCTGTTAGAAAAGGGCTGGCCGAAAGGCTGGCCCTTTTTTTATTCCGACCTTACTCTTTTGTTTTATTGCAATTGGATGGCTGCGCGGCGCGCAGCCAGTTGAGGACTTTTACGGCGTAGCGATCACGACTGCAACCCGGCGGTTTTCAGCACGACCTTTTGACGTCTGATTACTGGCGATCGGGTATTTCTTCCCGAGTCCCTGCGTTGTCAGATTAGTGCGGGGAATGTTGGCGCCCTGTGCCCACGCATCGGCAACCACATTCGCGCGTTTGAGCGACAGCGCTTCGTTGTAGCTGTCTTCGCCGTAGTTATCGGTATGACCATCCATACGCGCATGGTTTAACCCGGTAGCTGCCAGTTTGGATGCCATTTCCTGGATCTGCTTTTCACTTTCAGGGCGCAGCTTATAGTCGTTTTTGTCAAACAGGATGTTGTCAGACAGACCAAGAGACCAGTCTCCGGAAGCTTCGGTAAATCCGTACGATTTCATGGCTGCAATTTGCTCTGGGGTAAATTTTCCCTGAGGTGCCTGACAGCCTGCCAAAATCAGTAAAAGCAGAAGAAACGGGGATGATAGACGTTTTAGCATGTGTAAGTCCTTATTTTTTAATAATGCGTTCAGAACGCAAATTTTTGGCCTGATACATATTTTTATCGGCAAGTTCTTGTAATTTCTCGGCAGAGGCATGTTCCCACGTCAGCGCAAAACCAATGCTGAGTGTCATGCTTGCCTGATGACCGTTATGCAGGTCAAAAGGTCGGTTAAACTCGTGTGACAGTGCCGCGCAGATCCGCTGAACTTCGTATTCAGAGTGAACGCTGTACAGCACCATAGCGAACTCATCGCCGCCAAGTCTGTAGGGGTGATGTCGATTACCACCAAACTCGGCCAGCCTGTTTGCAACTTCAATCAGGACCCGATCCCCCGCTGCGTGGCCCCAGGTATCATTAATAAATTTAAAATTATCACCATCAAGGAATAACAGTGCGGAGCTGCTGTGGGCGGCATGGTCATTCATCAGGGCGTTAATGCTGCTGCGAAATGCGGCGCGATTCGCCAGTCCGGTCAGCGGATCGTGTAGCGCCGTACGCAAAAGCTGGGCGTTCTTTGCCTGCAGTTTAAGTTGCCACTCCTCCATCTCGTCCAGCAGACTATTAAAATCCTGGGCAAAAAGGTGAAACTCTTCAATGCGCTCTTCTGAAACGCGCCGTGAAAAGTTACGGTTGGTACGAACATCATGTACCACCTCGGTTATATTTTGCAGGGCTTCCACGACGCCATTATGTAAATAACGAGTGAGCATTAATGCAATGCCAGAGGCCAACAGAATGCACCCGGTAAGGACGGCCAGCGACAAATAGATGAAATGGCTGATAACACTATCGCGCGCAGTCAATCGTACTTCGCCGATGACGTTGCCATTATGCAAAATAGGTTGAGTGACCGGTTGGGGGAACAGCCAGTGGCTGATAAGTCCGCTGATTTTTTCAGTGGTATCCTGCGCGTTATAGCGCCAGGTGGCGATCACCTTCTGGTTTTTATTACGAACTTCTGCAACGGAAAATTGCCCCTGCTGACCCAGTGCTGCCAGCGTTTCAGTTGCTGCGACGCCATCAGAAAAAACTAATGCTGCTTCAAGCGTGCGGGTCATGGTTGCAGCGGTCAGATCCAGGTTCTTTTGCGCATACTGTCTCAATGCCAGCACCGAAGAAATGCTGAGCAGCAGCCAGATCAGCGTCATAGTTACCAGAACGCTGATTATGCTGATACGCCGTAATGTCCGCTTAAACGTCGGGCGTGTTATGGGAGAATGGCCCTTATCCATGCTTCTGATTCCGTGCAAGCATTAATACGTCCGGACTGACCCTTACGCCACTGCGTGAAAGGGAATCCATATTTACGGAAAATCTCACATCTTCATCTTTAATTATGAGGCAAAAGGCGCTGCCAATAACGCATTCGGGGTTCTGTTCGGCAATTAATAGCAATGCCTTAGACGGATATTTATTCTTTAATTCCACCTGATAAGTAGGGGATTCTTTTCCAAAATAAAAGCCATCACACTGCGAAACTAATATTTCTTGTTCCGTACGAATGATGACGGGAAGATAGGGTAATGCTCCGGCACTGGTATCTCCCAGGACACTGGAAAAACGCGATGAAGAGAAAATACACAGTTTGGGGGGCCCGGACAGTGCAGGCCAGCGCGTATAACTGACGATGCCGGAAACCATAGCGCGTACAGATTTTGCTTCTTCCGTAACGCTTTGGGCGTACAGCGGTAATCCGGTCAGGAGCAGTGCCAGTAGAAGTATGAGTCGGTAAGAATAGCTCATGAATAGTTACCTACCAGCGTTTGCCGTAAAACGTCGAAATACATTCAAGATTATTTAGGACAAAATAACATTATTTTCCTAAGCCGTCATTATGCCAGGTTGAAAGCTATTAGTAATTTAAGTTAAGTCTTAGTGATTTATAAAATATAAGCTATTGTTTAATTTAATCTTATTGAGGCAGCACCTTCATTTGCTCCTTTTTGCCAGGCACTGTGTAACTGGTCAATATTTTCGACCGTATCACAACTTGGGGGAAAGGTTTTCCCGGTCAAACCTCTGGCGTAAACAAAATCCGGCTGGCAGATTTTACGTTGTCCCTCGGCATAACCCTTAAGATATTCCGTACGATCGACTTCGGGGTCATTGTAGTTGTCGGCAAGAGTTTCATTATCTTTAACGGCATACCCCGAAATGGCATCTTGTATTCCGGCGTCGTACCAGGCGGTTCCCGTCCATGTGGGGGCGTGGGTATAAGGATCTATCTGACATCCGCTAAGAAGTAATAGAAATAGGGTGCTGATGAGTTGCTTCATTGCCTGTACTCCCTCGTTTTTTTAAGCATAGTGGATCTCAATATCGGGAGGTGTAAATTTTAATGTACATAATGGAGGGCGTGTTTTGTCATTAAATTGCATGCTGTAAATTAAAATTTACGGTTTGTGGATTGAAATCTTTACCTATTGTGTTATCGTTATCACCTCCTCGCTGAGGATCAACTATCGCAAACGAGCTAAACAGGATCACCATCATGCAAAAAGACGCGCTGAACAACGTACATATTACCGACGAACAGGTTCTGATGACTCCGGAGCAGCTGAAAGCTGAATTCCCGCTGAGCCAGGCGCAAGAAGCGCAAATCTCCCAGTCACGCAAAACCATTTCAGATATTATCTCTGGTCGCGATCCGCGCCTGCTGGTGGTATGTGGCCCGTGTTCCATTCACGATCCTGAAATGGCTATTGAGTACGCTCGTCGGTTTAAAGCCCTTGCCGCAGAGGTCAGCGATAGCCTCTACCTGGTGATGCGCGTCTATTTTGAAAAACCCCGTACCACCGTCGGCTGGAAAGGGTTAATTAACGATCCTCATATGGATGGCTCTTTTGATGTTGAAGCCGGCCTGAAAATTGCGCGTCAGCTGCTGCTTGAACTGGTGAATATGGGACTTCCGCTGGCAACTGAAGCGCTGGATCCCAATAGCCCGCAATACCTGGGCGATCTGTTTAGCTGGTCTGCAATCGGTGCGCGTACCACGGAATCGCAGACTCACCGCGAAATGGCTTCCGGTCTTTCGATGCCGGTCGGCTTTAAGAACGGTACTGACGGTAGCCTGGCGACCGCCATTAACGCGATGCGCGCGGCGGCACAGTCGCACCGCTTTGTTGGTATTAACCAGGCCGGACAGGTTGCACTGCTGCAAACTCAGGGTAACCCGGACGGTCACGTGATCCTGCGCGGTGGTAAAGCGCCGAACTACAGCCCGGCAGATGTCGTCCAGTGCGAAAAAGAGATGGAGCAGGCGGGACTACGACCTTCTCTGATGGTAGATTGCAGTCATGGTAACTCCAATAAAGATTACCGCCGCCAGCCTGCCGTGGCTGAATCCGTGATTGCACAAATCAAAGATGGCAATCGCTCGATCATTGGCTTGATGATTGAAAGTAATATTCACGAAGGCAACCAGTCTTCTGAACAGCCGCGTAGCGAAATGAAATACGGCGTGTCTGTAACTGATGCCTGCATTAGCTGGGAAATGACGGATGCGCTACTGCGTGAAATTAGCCAGGATTTAAACGGCCAGCTGTCGGCGCGTGTAGCATAAGAGGTTGGTTATGGTTGCTGAATTGACCGCATTACGCGATCAAATTGATGAAGTCGACAAGGCGCTGCTGGGTTTACTGGCACGTCGCCTGGAGCTGGTGGCCGAAGTCGGTGAAGTAAAAAGCCGCTTTGGGCTGCCTATCTACGTGCCGGAACGGGAAGCCTCTATGCTGGCCTCCCGCCGGGCGGAAGCGGAAGCCCTTGGCGTGCCGCCGGACCTGATTGAAGATGTGCTGCGCCGGGTTATGCGCGAGTCTTACTCCAGTGAGAACGACAAAGGATTTAAAACGCTTTGTCCTTCTCTGCGACCGGTGGTGATTGTTGGCGGCGGCGGTCAGATGGGACGTCTGTTCGAAAAAATGCTCACCCTGTCAGGTTATCAGGTACGGATCCTGGAACAGCAGGATTGGGATCGTGCGCCGGAGATCGTCTCTGATGCTGGCATGGTGATCGTCAGTGTGCCGATCCACGTCACTGAGCAGGTGATCGCCAAATTACCGCGTCTGCCGTCCGACTGCATCCTGGTGGATCTGGCTTCGGTGAAAAATGGTCCTTTGCAGGCGATGCTGGCGGCGCACGACGGCCCGGTGGTGGGATTACACCCCATGTTTGGCCCGGACAGCGGCAGTCTGGCAAAGCAGGTTGTCGTCTGGTGTGACGGACGTCAGCCGGAAGCTTATCAGTGGTTTCTGGAACAGATTCAGGTGTGGGGTGCGCGACTGCATCGGATCAGTGCTGTTGAACACGACCAGAACATGGCATTTATTCAGGCATTGCGTCACTTTGCGACCTTTGCTTACGGTCTGCATTTAGCGGAAGAGAATGTTCAACTGGAGCAGTTACTGGCACTCTCTTCGCCGATTTATCGCCTTGAACTGGCGATGGTCGGACGTCTGTTTGCCCAGGATCCTCAGCTCTATGCCGATATCATTATGTCGTCTGAGAGTAACCTTGCGCTGATCAAACGCTACTACCAACGTTTTGGTGAGGCGATCGGTTTACTGGAGCAGGGCGATAAGCAAGCGTTCATCGACAGCTTCCGTAAGGTGGAGCACTGGTTTGGTGATTATGCGAAACGCTTCCAGAACGAAAGCCGTACTTTGTTGCGCCAGGCTAACGATAGTCGCCAATAAATACGATGCTTGATGGCAACGCTGATGCGTTGTATCAGTCATACAAGGATCGGCTAAAGAATGCCGGATAAGCGTAGCGCCATCCGGCATTGTCAAACGTTAGCCTGGATTGACCGGCACCACATTCTCACTTGGATAGCAGCCAAGTACTTTCATCGAGCGCGTAATCTCACCTAACTCCTTCAATGCTTTTTGCATCTGAGGTGATTCCAGGTTGGCCTGGATATCAAGATAAAACATTTCTTCCCACGGATTGCCGTGAATCGGGCGTGACTCCAGTTTAGTCATAATCAGATTATGGTTGCGCAGTACCAGCAGAGCTTCTACCAGCGCACCGGCTTGTTGTCCTGTCGCCATCAGCAACGTGGTTTTTGCTGGCACCTGATCGGAAACATTGATTGCCTTGCGCGCCAGTACCACGAAGCGGGTGATGTTTTGCGTCTGATTAGCTTCGATATGCTCGAGAACCTGCAAACCGTATAGTACGCCTCCGGCTTCGCTCCCCAGAGCCGCCACGCGCGGTGAGTTAGCCTGCGCAACTTTTTCCATCGCCGCCGAGGTGCTTTCGGTGTACTCAATCTTCCAGTGCGGGTAACGACTCAGGAATTTGCTGCACTGCTGGAATGGCTGCGGATGGCTATATACCGTTTCAATGGTCTCGAGATCTGTCGTGCCGGACACCAGTAGGCAGTGGTCAATCGTGATAGTCATCTCGCCAACGATAGACAGGCTGGTGTGCTGTAGCAGGTCGTAAACGTCGTTAATCCCACCGGAACTGGTGTTTTCAATCGGAACCACTGCGTAGTCAGCTTGTCCGGTTTCGACCTGATTAAAGATATCGGCAAATTTCGCGCAGCCGCTTTCTATAAATTGTTCAAAATGGCGGGCAGCATACTGACGTGCGGCAAGATGAGAATATGACCCTTTTGGCCCAAGGAAAGCAACGCGTGCTGAGTGTGGGTTAATTTTGTTCAGATGCTGCTGGAGCAGTGCCTGCTGAGTCAGGACGGAGTCTTCGATTATGAGCTGGAACAGGCGAGTGATGTAGTGAGCATCAAGATGATGTGCTTTGCCAAGCTGAATCAGTCGGTCCAACAGATCGCGCTCACGGTCGATATCACGAACTGGACGATGTGAAAGCAGCTTAGCTTTGCCAACTTCTACGGCCAGTCCACGTCGCTCAGCCAGCAGGGCCAGTAATTTTTCATCCAGCGTGCTGATCTTATCGCGCAGCGCCAGCAATGGGTTTTCCGATGTCATAGTGTTGCCTTTCTTGTTATCAATAAAAAAGGCCCCCCGTTGTGGGAGGCCTTATTGTTCGTCTTCGCATTCTTTATCACACGACGAAACGCCTCCCATTCAGGGGAAGGTAAAAAAGAATGCGAAGAAGAACGGGACAAGTTTCATGTAATTTTCCTTTGGCTACGTCAGTAAAGTACCCGTACTGTTTTCACCCTGTCAACAAAAAACGCGCCCGGAGGCGCGTTGGCGATACACTCAATGTAAGGGACTACTCTTCTTCTGCTTCGACGAAGTTGGCGTCTTTGACTGAAGTTGTTGCACGACGGGCTTCGCCTTTGTGCTGCACTTTATTGAGCTGCCGTTCCAGCTTGTTGATCAAATCGTTAATTGCGGTGTACATATCCTCGTGTTTTGCGCTGGCGACCAGATGTCCGTTCGGTGTATTGATGGTGGCATCAGCAATGAAACCCTGCGGCTCCTTAGACAGAATGATATGTGGATTAATCAGATGAGTTTGCCATTTTTCGAGTTTGGCGAGACGGTCTGCGACATGCTGGCGAATTGCCGGAGTAATTTCCATTTGTTTACTGGTAATGTTCATTGTCATAAATTTTACCTCTTGTCTTTCCCGTCTTGGTGATTCCAGCATACCGTTCCCAATGTCAAAATGTGTGATATTAATCACATTTTTTTGTCGCTTTTTGTCAAGAAAACCTTTTTGTGAGGCACCGCAGGAACAAGCGATTTTTTACTTGAGGAATACCTGAAAGCAGGCCATATTTGATGAGATGCGTTGCGGCTAAACCGCTTCAGTTGTGGTGTTTACGGATAAAAAAACGGCAGCCTTTGGGCTGCCGTTTGCATTCTGAGATAAATCAGGTATTGCTGCTGTTGGCGGCAATGATTTTCGCTACTTTTTCTGCCTGCGCATTCATCTGCATCTGGCGATAAGCATTTTCCATCAACGGCAGGGCATTGCGTGTTGCCTGAGTATCCGGGAAGTCGCGCAGCATGCCTTCTACACGGTTTACCACGGCAACCCATGCACCGCGGGCAGTGTAGTATTCCACAACGGAATATTCATACTTCGCCAGACGGTCTTTCAGGAATACCAGACGTTTGGTGGCGTCAGTGGTGTACTGGCTGTTCGGATAGCCACGTACCAGTTTGGAAAAGTCATTAAACGCAGCTCGGGCATGTTGCGGATCGCGATCGCTGCGATCAACACCAAAGAATCCTTGCAGTGCGCTATCATCCAACGCCATATTGGTCAGGCCACGCATATACATGACATAATCAATGTTAGGGTGTGTCGGGTTAAGACGAATAAAACGATCGATGGCAGCCTGAGCAAGTGGCAGATCGGCGTTTTTGTAGTAGGCGTAGATGAGATCTAATTGCACCTGCTGAGAATACGGTCCAAATGGATAACGGTTATCCAACGCTTCTAATTGCGTTATTGCCTGTTTCCAGTTACCGTCCTGCAGCTTTTGCTGAGCAGTCGCGTAGATTTCATTTGGCGGATTATCGGGCACCTCTTCCTTTGAACCAGAGCAACCCGCCAAAAACAGGCTCAACGTGGCTGCTGCCACCAGATATTTCATGCGCGTCATGACGTTTTGACTTTCCTCAAAATGTTTTACGGGAGATTCTCTGTTCCTGCTCCCGGTTAAGACCAGCTACAATAGCACACTATATTAAACGGCAAAGCCGTAAAACCCAACGTTAAACGAAGAAGCAGTTTATGGCACAACGAGTAGAACTCACCGCAACAGTCTCCGAAAATCAGCTCGGTCAACGCTTAGATCAGGCTTTGGCCGAATTGTTCCCTGATTATTCGCGATCGCGCATAAAAGAATGGATCCTTGACCAGCGCGTACTGGTAAATGGCAATCTTTGCGATAAACCGAAAGAAAAAGTGTTGGGTGGAGAGCGCGTCTCCATCACTGCAGAAATTGATGAAGAGGTTCGTTTTGAACCTCAGGATATCCCACTGGATATCGTTTATGAAGATGACGATATTCTTGTCATCAACAAACCCCGTGACCTCGTAGTGCATCCGGGGGCCGGTAATCCTGATGGCACGGTATTGAATGCATTACTGCATTACTACCCGCCAATCGCGGATGTTCCACGTGCTGGTATCGTGCACCGTCTGGATAAAGACACGACCGGATTAATGGTGGTGGCAAAAACCGTTCCGGCGCAAACGCGTCTGGTGGAGTCGCTGCAGCTGCGTGAAATTACCCGTGAGTACGAAGCCGTGGCGATTGGTCATATGACGGCAGGCGGAACCGTTGAGGAACCGATTAGCCGCCACCCGACCAAGCGTACGCACATGGCGGTACACCCGATGGGGAAACCGGCGGTGACGCACTATCGCATTATGGAACACTTCCGTGTGCACACGCGTCTGCGGCTGCGTCTGGAAACCGGACGTACGCACCAGATCCGCGTGCACATGGCGCATATCACCCATCCGCTGGTGGGCGATCAGGTCTACGGCGGTCGTCCGCGTCCACCGAAAGGCGCTTCTGACGAATTTATCTCCGTTCTGCGTAAGTTCGATCGTCAGGCGCTGCACGCGACTATGCTGCGTTTATATCACCCAATTTCAGGTATCGAAATGGAATGGCACGCACCGATTCCACAAGATATGGTGCAATTGATTGAAGTGATGCGCGCTGATTTCGAAGAACATAAGGATGATATTGCCTGGCTATGAGTAAGCTAATTGTCCCGCAGTGGCCGATACCGCAAGGTGTTGTGGCGTGTAGTTCTACCCGTATTGGCGGTGTTAGCTTGCCGCCTTATGATTCGCTGAATCTGGGCGCCCATTGCGGCGACAACCCGGAGCATGTTGAAGAGAACCGCAAGCGGCTGTTTGCTGCGGGCAATCTGCCGTCAAAGCCAGTCTGGCTGGAGCAGGTCCACGGTAAGGATGTCCTGAAACTGACCGGCGAGCCTTACGCCTCCAAACGTGCGGATGCTTCTTACAGCAACACGCCGGGCACCGTGTGTGCAGTGATGACGGCCGACTGTCTGCCGGTGCTGTTTTGCAATCGCGCTGGAACGGAAGTCGCGGCGGCACATGCGGGTTGGCGCGGATTATGCGCAGGCGTGCTGGAAGAGACGGTGGCGTGTTTTGCCGACAAACCTGAAAACATTATTGCCTGGCTAGGCCCGGCGATTGGCCCGAACGCGTTTGAAGTGGGAGCAGAAGTTCGCGCAGCGTTCATGGCGAAAGATCCGCAAGCGGACCTCGCATTTGTACCGCATGGTGATAAATATCTGGCGAATATTTACCAGCTTGCGCGTCAGTGTCTGGCAAATATCGGAGTAGAGAACATCTACGGTGGCGACCGTTGCACCTTCAGCGAAAGTGAGACGTTCTTCTCTTATCGTCGCGACAATACCACGGGTCGTATGGCAAGTTTTATTTGGCTGATATAACCTAAAGAATCAAGACGATCCGGTACGTGTAATTTTCTTTTCACATAATTCAGGTCATTCACCTTGAATAATTGAGGGATGACCTCATTTAATCTCCAGTAGCAATTTTGACCTGTTATGGGAGGAGTTATGCGTCTGGATCGTCTTACTAATAAATTCCAGCTTGCTCTTGCCGATGCCCAGTCACTCGCATTGGGGCACGACAATCAATTCATCGAACCACTTCATCTAATGAGCGCCTTGCTGAATCAGGAAGGGGGATCGGTACGTCCTTTATTAACGTCTGCTGGCATTAATGCTGGCCAGTTACGTACAGCCATTGACCAGGCGTTGAGCCGGTTGCCGCAGGTAGAAGGTACCGGCGGTGATGTGCAGCCTTCTCAGGATCTGGTGCGTGTACTGAATCTTTGCGACAAGCTGGCGCAAAAACGTGGGGACAACTTTATTTCGTCAGAACTGTTCGTACTGGCGGCGCTTGAGTCACGCGGTACGCTGACCGATTTACTAAAATCAGCAGGTGCGACGACCGCGAATATCACTCAGGCAATTGAACAAATGCGTGGAGGTGAAAGCGTGAATGACCAGGGGGCTGAAGACCAACGTCAGGCCTTGAAAAAATATACCGTCGACCTGACCGAACGTGCCGAGCAGGGCAAACTCGATCCGGTTATCGGGCGTGATGAAGAAATTCGCCGTACCATTCAGGTACTGCAGCGTCGTACTAAAAATAACCCGGTGTTAATCGGCGAACCAGGTGTTGGTAAAACGGCCATCGTTGAAGGGCTGGCCCAACGAATTATCAATGGTGAAGTGCCGGAAGGCTTAAAAGGTCGCCGTGTGCTGGCGCTGGATATGGGCGCGCTGGTGGCTGGGGCCAAATATCGTGGTGAGTTTGAAGAACGCTTAAAAGGCGTGCTGAACGATCTCTCGAAACAGGAAGGCAATGTCATCCTGTTTATTGATGAGCTGCATACCATGGTTGGGGCGGGTAAAGCCGATGGCGCAATGGACGCCGGGAACATGCTGAAACCTGCGCTGGCACGCGGGGAACTGCACTGTGTAGGCGCAACAACGCTTGATGAATATCGCCAGTACATCGAAAAAGATGCGGCACTGGAACGTCGTTTCCAGAAAGTATTTGTAGCCGAACCTTCAGTAGAAGACACCATCGCGATTCTGCGTGGCCTGAAAGAACGTTATGAGCTGCACCACCATGTGCAGATCACTGACCCGGCGATTGTTGCGGCAGCTACGCTGTCTCACCGCTATATTGCCGATCGTCAGTTGCCGGACAAAGCTATCGACCTTATCGATGAGGCGGCATCCAGCATTCGTATGCAGATTGACTCCAAGCCGGAGGAACTCGACAGACTCGACCGCCGTATTATCCAGCTCAAACTGGAACAGCAGGCATTAATGAAAGAGTCTGATGAGGCGAGTAAAAAACGTCTCGATATGCTCAACGAAGAGCTGGACGATAAAGAGCGCCAGTATTCTGAATTAGAAGAAGAGTGGAAAGCTGAAAAAGCATCCCTTTCGGGAACGCAAACTATCAAGGCTGAGCTGGAGCAGGCGAAAATCGCCATCGAACAGGCGCGTCGTGTCGGCGACCTGGCGCGGATGTCTGAACTGCAGTACGGCAAAATTCCTGAACTGGAAAAACAGCTGGAAGCAGCCACCCAGTCTGAAGGCAAAACCATGCGTCTGCTGCGTAATAAAGTCACGGATGCAGAAATTGCAGAAGTGCTGGCGCGCTGGACCGGGATCCCGGTTGCTCGCATGCTGGAAGGCGAACGGGAAAAACTGTTGCGTATGGAGCAGCAGTTGCACAGCCGCGTGATTGGCCAGAACGAAGCGGTGGAAGCCGTTTCTAACGCCATCCGTCGTAGCCGTGCTGGCTTGTCCGATCCAAATCGCCCGATTGGTTCGTTCTTGTTCCTCGGCCCAACCGGTGTCGGTAAAACTGAACTGTGCAAAGCGCTGGCAAACTTTATGTTCGACAGTGATGATGCCATGGTGCGTATCGATATGTCCGAGTTTATGGAGAAACACTCGGTGTCTCGTCTGGTCGGGGCGCCTCCGGGATATGTCGGCTATGAGGAAGGTGGATATCTGACAGAAGCGGTACGTCGTCGTCCTTACTCTGTCATCCTGCTGGATGAAGTGGAGAAAGCGCACCCGGATGTGTTCAATATTCTGTTGCAGGTGCTTGACGATGGTCGTCTGACTGACGGGCAGGGGAGAACGGTCGACTTCCGTAATACGGTTGTCATCATGACCTCGAACCTGGGGTCCGATCTGATTCAGGAACGCTTCGGTGAGCTGGACTACGGCCACATGAAGGATATGGTCCTGGGCGTCGTGAGCCATAATTTCCGCCCGGAATTCATCAATCGTATAGATGAAGTTGTTGTATTCCATCCGTTGGGTGAGCAGCACATTGCTTCTATTGCACAGATCCAACTGCAACGTCTGTATAAACGTCTGGAAGAGCGTGGCTATGAAATCCATATCTCTGACGAGGCGCTTAAACTGCTGAGTGCGAATGGTTACGATCCGGTGTATGGCGCACGTCCACTCAAACGTGCTATCCAGCAACAGATCGAAAACCCGCTGGCGCAGCAAATTCTGTCTGGTGAGCTGATTCCTGGCAAAACGATTCGGCTGGAAGTGAATGACGATCGCATTGTGGCAGTGCAGTAAGTCACAAAACGACAATAAACGAGCCCTGTGGGGCTCGTTTTTGTTTAAAAACAAAGCAAAAATCAATGTAATGGTTGAAAAGTAGTCGCTTGATAAGTTTTTTGTATTTTTAACTTGTCAGCCTGAAATAACTCCCTATAATGCGCCTCCACTGACACGGAACAACGGATTACAAACCGCCGGGTCAGCGGAGAAAAGCGAAAATAAACGCTTGACTCTGTAGCGGGATGGCGTAATATG
>NZ_NAEW01000023.1 GCF_002075345.1 Citrobacter braakii | reverse complement strand
TCGGGGGAACGCCCCGCACGTTAAACCAGAACAGCGTTTCCCTGTCCTGAGGGAGCTTGTCTGTCAGCCCGCGAACCTGGGTGATACGGACCTGGGATTTCTGTCCGGCATCAATACGCTGCAGCGGCGGCAGCGCCATCAGCGCATCCGTTCTCACCCCGTCAGCATCCGTCACCCAGGACTGCGCCAGGAACGGCGTGGTTTTGTCATCGTTATTCAGCGTGATGGCCACCGTTTTCTGCGGCGCATCCATGATAATACGGGTCCGGTCGACGTTGACGGCCGCCGGGCTGCACTGGCTCCATGCTGCCGCCAGTGCGAGTAAAATCACACGGCTTATTCTGCTGTTTTTCACCTGTTTTCTCCTTTAGTCCTGCTCTGTGACAGGGATATTTTTATCTGCAGGGCAGTAACAGCGGCCCCCGGCTGAGTGTCACCGTTTCCGGCAGGGTGAGCCTGCACTGCACCCGGCCATCCCAGGACACATTCAGGGTCCGGCGGTCTTCCCCGCTGAGTCCGGTCAGGTAAGCCAGACCGTCATCCCCGACCATCCCTGCGGTTCTGCCGGTTTTCCCGGACACCACCAGGGAGCCAAACGGCGGACTGGCGCCGTCCGCCAGCCGGATATGACCGAGCACCTGCTCCCCCTGGCTGGCGTCAATCTTCCGGTAGCCCACCGCGCCTTCCGTCAGCACCTGGCTGATGACGGAGCTGCTGACGTCCACGTCCTCCGGCAGGGCGGCCACATCAACCGAAATATCGCTGCGGCGGTAGCTGCTGCCGGCGCTCACCACGCCCACCCCGAAGCGGTTGGTCACCCCGCTGTTGCCGTTCACCGGCACACCGGCCACGTCTCCGGTATCTATCATCATGCGGGGCTCATTCCCGGCCATCGACTGGCTGAAAGCGGCACCGTGGGCGGTGGCAGTCACCGAGCCGTACCAGCTCAGGCCCAGGCTGCGGTACTGTCCGGGCTGCAGGGTGGCGTCCGCTGCCGCCTGGCCCCACGGCAGACGGCTCTGCACACTGCCGCTGAAGCTGCTGTTGCTGCCGGTGTCATAACGGTTATGGCCGGCGCTGATGTTCCATGTGGTGTCCGGGTTATGGAAATCGCTGTAATTCACGTTCTGCTGCAGGCCGCCCCGGTTATCCTTCTGCACGCTGTAGCTCACCTGGCGACTGTCGCCCCACGGGATACTGATGGTGGCGTAGACCTGGTTCTGGCTGCCCCCGCCGGTGTACTGGTTACGGGCAAATGACACCGAGGCCGAAAGCCCCTGAAGGTCGCCGAGACTGAACACTTTGTTGAGGCTGAGCATGTAGTTATTGTTGGACTGTGCATTCCAGTAATTGAGCCGGCTTACCGAGAGGGCCGCGCTCATGTTGAGTACCGGAACGGACTGGCTGTAAGTCACGGTGTAGCTCTGTTTTTCATGCCATGCATCGCCGCCGTCAGTGGCCCGACGCTGCAGGTACTCCGGCATGGACAGAAAATGGCGGTCCGAGAAGCGGTATCCGACGAACGCCAGGGTACTGCCGGTTTTATCAAACGTTTTGGCATAGTTGATACGGTAGCTGTAACCGGACTGCTTCTGCCCATGCGGCAACCGCGCATCTGAGCGGGTGACGTCCGCAGACAGAGCGCCCAACAGCCCCATATTCTGGCCGATCCCGAGCGCCGCGGACCGGTAGTCGCCGGTGGAGGCAATGAGACCGCCGTACAGCGACGTGTTGTTAAATGCTCCCCAGGTGGCCTCCCCGAGCAGGAAGTCAGGGCTGACCGTACTGTTGTTATGCGTCCCGCCGTACAGCGGACGTCCGCCGGCCACCTTATAGCGAACCTGTCCCTGGCGTGCCATAAAGGGGACGCTGGCCGTGTTGACCTGCCAGGTCCGGACGCTGCCGTCGCTTTCCCGGACGCTGACATCCAGGTTGCCGCTGATATTCTGGCTCAGGTCGGGAAGCTCAAAAGGCCCCGGCGACACCCGGGTCTGGTACAGAATGCGGCCGTTCTGGCTGACGGTGACCTGTGCATTACTGTTCGCAATGCCGCTGATTTTCGGGGCATATCCCTGCAGGGAGGGCGGCAGCATGCGCTCATCGCTGGCTAAAGTGAGCCCGGCAAAGCGGAAGGAGTCAAAAATAGCGGAACTGAGGTACGTCTGTCCCAGCGTCAGTTTTGAACGCAGTGCGGGCAGAGCACGGAACAGATACGTCTGCGGCAGATAAAAATCGGACTGCGATGCCCCATGTCCGCTGTCAAGGCGGCTGTACTGGTAATCACTGCGCAGCCGCCACGGGCCGAGATTAAACCCGGCGGTGCCGTAGAGGCTGTAGCTGTCAGAGGTCTCCCCCTGCTGCGGCATATAGCGGCTGGCCATCAGGCTGTAATCGAGCAGGCCGGCGGTGACGCCGTCGCTCCAGCGTGAAGGGGGGACCCAGTCCGGGTCCTGATAGCGCATCCAGGCCTGGGGGATAATGAAGGTCAGACGCTGCTTTTCAGCGCTGTACCGTACCTGACTGTCAGCGGAGCGCAGCTCAAGGCACTGCCCGTCCGGGATACCGGTAACGGGTTTCAGGCCATGAATAATCTTATCCTTAAGACCCAGCATGGCCACCATATCGGTTGTCACACAGATGACGGCCGCATCGCGTCCGGCAGCCGGTACAACCCTGACCGGATACTGTTCCCGTACCGTCTGGTCATTGAGCCAGATATCGAGAATATAGTTACCGGGCGCCACATACCCCTCGCGGCTGAAGGCCGTGAGGTCCACATTGGACAGGTTCCCGCTGTCCAGCAGGCTGGCATTAAACTCCGTGGCCTGCGACTTCAGGACGGAAAATGTCAGGGTAATCAGAATGGCAAGCCGGGTAATTTTCATGGCATGGCGCTTTCGTGTTGTCGTCCGTGTAACAGACAGCCCGCAGGCGTGGTCAGATATAAAAGCCGTCCGAAACCCTCCGAGGACGGCTTATCCCTGCTGTTATTTACTGCGTAAAAGGGGTTTTCCGCTCCACTGAGCCCCCCCTGAAATCACAGGTATTTCAGGGTGTAGGTGACGGATGCGTTAACGTCACCGGGAGTCACGTCAGCAGCCGTTGCTATCAGGCGGGCAAAGAAATTGAGTTCGTTATTACCGGCCTGCAGTTGCTTAGCATCGGCATCCTGCATCGGGGTGTTGGGCTCGATAATTGTGGTGTTGTCACTTTTTAATAGCTGGACACCAACATGCTGGGCGCTACCGGTGCTGACGTATGCATGATGAGTGGCGTCACCCCCGCCAGAGAAAGAGACAGTTACTTTGGACATTTTCCCGGCAGCGCCGGCTACATTCGTAGTATTCGCATCGAAGGCACAGTTCTGCAGATGAATGGTGAACGGTTTTGAGTCCGTAGTTGCGTCGACGGCATTCAGTCTACGGTAAGAAATCTGTCCGAACGGCACGGTAATAGCATCATCACCCGGCGCAATATCGCAGGGGGAGTTAGTGATGGTACCAGTGAAGGTAATTTTACCTGAGCCGAACGGCCCTGCTGTAGGCGTAGTACCGGCGGCAAATACAGAAGCTCCATACATCATACCGGCCGCAGCCAGGCCAATAGTTAATAATGATTTAGTGCGCATAAGAAATATCCTTTTTGAGTATGAAAAAACAATACACAGACCCCGGTGTGCAAAGCGGCAAATATCAGCCTTAAGTGGTTTCTGAAGGAATCGAAAATGTATTAATTGGCGCTCAGAAACCTGGCGTCATGCGCTTCGTTTGAAGTCTGTGTAGGGGATTTATAAGAAGATTCTCAATCGTTTTACATCAAAAAAAACAGATCGATAAGATCGATACAAGAGATCGTAAATTAGGAATAATCACAAAAAATACCACTTTTCTGCACAATAATAAGCCAGTTAATGGTACCTGGCGGGACTTTTGAAGCGAGGTTTGTAATGTTTTGTAATATACAAAAACACCAAAGAATAAGATTTATCCTCTTTAAATGCATTGCGGTGTTAATTACTGAAAAGCTCAAATAACAGAGTTAATAATTCTGACTTACCATTTTATTTTATAATATTATGGTTTTTTGTTCTTAAGGGTGGCGCTAACAATCGGAATGGCATATAACATGAAAAATATCTTTGATAAGTATAATACTTATTATCATTAAAAGATCCGGATTTTCATAATGTGATTAATTTCACATTATCATTTTATCTCACCTGAACGGGTGGATGTCTGATGTTGCGTATGTGCAAGAGATCAATCGTGAACAAAAAAGTGAATATCCAGTTCCTGTCACTCACCCGCGCGCAGATAGCTTCGAATACTGCAATTAATGAAACCAAGCAAAGCTAAATGTCGAATTTTAACATTCAGTTAATCAGCAGGATAAAGCGTCCTCACACTGTTTATCTCTGAGAGCAGAGAGTGGCTTTCACCACGCGTTCTTGTCATGACGAGCCTGATCCTGTTCAAAAGAAAACCCTGCAAGGACGGGAAAATCAGTTGCTGTATAATATATATATGGTGCCGGCAAACGAGCCATTTCATGCCCCGGCCAGAGCTGTAGCTGCTCCAGCATATCAAACCGGTATGTCTTCCAGTCATGTGGCAGATTCAGGCGCTGTGGTGATGCCTGCTCTCCAGGAACCTTTGTGGGAATGCGATTATCACTGACATCATAATTTCGTCGCAGTACCAGAAATTTTTCCGGTACCCGTCGGTGGCTGTCCCACCAACGCCCATCCAGCATGTCAAAATGAAAACGGGTGATGTTCTCAGGTCTGGCACCGAGTTGATTTAATGCCTGGTTCAGCGCGGTCTGCATTGCTGCATTATACATATCCAGCGTTGCTGTCTGCCCGTCCAGAATCAGTGATACGGCAAGCCTCGTCCCCAGCAGATTCGAATAGAGGTCCTCCGGTGAGAATGCGGAAATGGTTTCCGGAAAACCCGGTACAGATTCAAATCCATACCACTGGGCTATCTCGTGCCATACTGCCAGCTGGAAGGCTATATATGCTGCCATCCATGCAGCCAGTGCATAACGTTCACCGGGGGATGAAGGGGGTGTAAAAGACCTGAATACAATCCGGCGCTGTGCCAGTTCGTCCTCCGGGCGCAACATGAATGCCTGCCCCAGTTCCGGTAACAGGTGAGTGAAGAGCCAGACCGTCATATCGGCACTGTCCCGTACATGCGCGGTATCTATAAATCCCCCATGCGACGTGTAGATTATGCCGTTACGCTCGCTGCCGAACCCGACAAGCGAACCCAGACCGTACAGAAAAGTGTCATTATAGCGGTGTCTGCCCAGGTTACCTGCCGCCACGATATTATCCAGTTTCCAGAATGGCACCGGCATTTTAAGCACCTCCACATGCAGGTTATAGCCAAACGCGCAACAGGGACGCAGACCGGCGGGTTCCGGTAACGGTGGCATGACTGGCCAGGCCCGGACATGAATACTGTCACCACTTCCGGTCAGCATCAGAGGAAGTGGCAATGCAGCCCGGGCTGTTGAAATGAACAGTATCAGGTATATGAACAGCATTTTTTTATTCAAAATGCCTCTCCTGTCTGAAAATAAAAACCGCAGTTGCCTCTGCCCACACCATAATCAAGACGAACGTTCATGCGCGGACTGAACTCAAAACGGTAACCAATCCCGACTGAAGGCGGCCAGTGTCTGTGAGCTGTTTCATGAAGCGAAGGTGCCATGGTTCCGGCTCCCAGCCACCCCACAATACCGTGCCGCCAGGTCAGTCTGTGACGAAGCTCAGCCTGCCCGCTGACGACATTTCTGTCGCGATAACGCCCTTCGTAGTAACCCCGCATCCGGTGGTTGTCCCCGAGTAACGGCAACATATTCCACGGAACATCTCCCCGGCTAAAATCGCCATTCAGTTCCCAGGCCAGCACGGTTTTATTACTGAGGGCATGATAATGGCTGTAGTGCAGTGTGTATTCATCAAAACGCGCGTCACTTCCTGTCT
Organism: Citrobacter braakii; assembly: GCF_002075345.1. Classification (GTDB taxonomy): domain Bacteria; phylum Pseudomonadota; class Gammaproteobacteria; order Enterobacterales; family Enterobacteriaceae; genus Citrobacter; species Citrobacter braakii. The sequence continues at coordinate 37,889 of NZ_NAEW01000023.1, read as the reverse complement.
CCGGTGTATACCGGGTAAAATGGATATCTGCCAGTTGTCCTGTACGGGGATTAGGCACAAAATCACAATCATCCAGGGTCAGTGCCATACTGACCCCGGAACTGAATACCGACTTTCCCTGCGGTGTATTTTCAATAAGTAATGGTCCGCTTTTATCCGTTTTTGCTGCATGCTGCAGGTCCAGCGGCCAGCCGAGTCCAAGATATGTGTGCCCGGTCAGTTTCCGGTATATCACAGGATGAAGAGTTAACGCCCGTGACGTGTACTTCTGTTTATGACCGCCGTGTTCTCCGGCATAAAACCCCTGGCCATAATAATAAGTGGGGGTATTGCTCACCGAACCGTCAAGAAAAAAACGCCAGGTATCCTGTGCGAAAAAAGCATAATTGTTGAGATTCATTCCAGCGGCTCCTGTGGCACTCACATAGCCGCTGAACGATAACGTGGAGTTCTGGCTCACCGTATCATCAGACGAGGGATGATACTGACCGGCTACGGCGCCCCCGATCCCCGGACCCAGTTCAGGCGTGTAAAACGGTCCGGGAAGGATATTCCAGCGGGTACCGGACCCGGTACTGCCTCCTGCCCGGGCCAGCCAGCTATCCAGTTGTTCATGTGATGGCAGTGACCATGCCAGGCATACCGACTGTGGTGCCAGAACCAGGAGCAACGCCAGAGAAGACTTCAGCATCAGAACCGGTATTCAGCAGCGACGAGCACACTGTTACGTTCAGCAAATCCCACTTCTGTTGTAACATTAACGTTGCGGGTGATTTCGTAACTGACCCCTGCCAGAAGATTCCAGGGAGAATGCAGGTGCTGTTTAACCTCAAAACGTCCGTTCCCGTTCTGGTCTGCCAGCGTCATCAGTCCCCCGAAACTTGCCGGTATATTCAGGTCACGCAGTTTTCCACGAAAAGTCTGCTGAACATTCTGGTACATGGTACCCACCCACACGCCCAGTTTACCGGCTGGTAATGAAAGACTGTCGACGCCCGGCGTGGTGAAACGATACCCCACCCGGGGGGTGAGCGTGAATGCATCGGTATGCCCGTCAAGAATGTTAAAATCTGTCCGGGTATAGTTGATATCCATCAGACCATACCAGTTACCATACCCGCCAGCCAGCACAGTGCCTGCGCCATATGTGGTACCGTGAAAACGGAGACTGAAATCCAGGTTTTTCAGAGCGCCTGACTCGTTCATTCCGTGGATAATTAAGCCGATGGGCCCATTAGCCGGACTGGCATCCACAGAAACGGTGGAATGCGAACTTCCACGGGTCTTCCCCACAAGGGCGTAAATATTCATAAAAGGAAACAGCCAGGCGTCCAGTTTGACCGTTTTTGTAATGCTGCGCTCCCGCGTATGACTGGCCTGAATATCAAACAGATCTGAAGGGAAGGCGTAACCCGGCCAGCCGAGACCTGAGAACCTGATGCTGTCAACATCAATATTCTGTCGCATATTCATATAATTAATATTAATACCAAAAGGCTCAGGCAGGTCGAAACCATGAGCCTTAGCCTCCTCTCCCAGGAGGGGCAGGAATGAATTGTCATCGGTCGTCAGGGAAGCTGCAGACTCAACAGGAGCAGGGCTGATGATTGCGGTATTTTTTCCCGATAACGCTTTTGCGTATACTGCCGGGGCACATAAAACGAGCAAGCAGGTCAGAAGAAGCTGTACTTTTTTCATTGATACCTCTGAATAAAGGGGGTGATCTGAAATACACTGAGGAACACCGCTGTGTCTGCTGAAATGTGGGCAGAGTGGAAATCAAAATCATATACAGGAAACATCAACGCCGACATAATTAGCAGGCTAATTAGATGATGAGCAGATACCGGATGACAACACCATTAGTGCCAGAAAAGCACTAATGGTTAATGCAGATAGCGAAATCATCTTTGGCCATTTTTGGTTAAAGTAAAACCAAAGTATGTATTTGCCCTGCAGCCAGAAAGTCCTTAAACTTGATGAGTTGAACTGCTCTGAGTCTGCAATAACGTGTAAAGTTGTGTGTATTTATGTTTGCATCAACTTAATGGGAACTGCAGTCTTTACCTTTCTCTTTTGAAATGGAGTGTGTATGAAAAAGTGGATGAAATGGTTAGCCGCCTTTGCGGTCGTGGGTGCGCTGGCAGGCTGTGCGCGTACTGCAACGATTGATAATGTGCAATCAACTGTGAGCGCTGGTCATACCGAAACACAGGTTAAAAATGCCATTCTGAAAGCGGGCGCACAGCGCCAGTGGATCATGAGCGATGTGGGCCCGGGTGTGATTAAAGCGCGTCAACAGAACCGCGACCACGTTGCCGAAGTACGCATTACCTATTCGGCCACTGGCTACAGCATCAAATACGACAGTAGTCTCAACCTGCTGGCTTCCGGCGGTAAAATTCACAAAAACTACAACCGCTGGGTACGTAACCTTGACAAAGACATTCAAATCAATCTGGCCTCCAGCGCGGCACAATAATTCGCGCTAAAGTCGGGCCAGTAATGGCCCGGTAACTCTTCTTTGCCCAGCACAGGTTACCCACGCATGTACGACAAGGACTCTCTCAGCGCGCTAGATGCCATCACGGAAGCACAGCGCATCGCATTTGCCCCTATGCTCTTTCAAACCGCGCTCAGCCTGCGTAACGCCGGGGTGCTGGCTTATCTTGATAAACAAGGCAAACAGGGAGCCACGCTCCAAGAAATCGTCGCTAATGGCGCGTTAAATGAGTATGCCGTAAGCGTGCTGCTCGATATGGGACTCAGCGGTCGCATCGTCACCTGTAAAGATGAACGCTACTGCCTGTCTAAGGTTGGGCACTTCCTGCTTCACGACACGATGACCCGCGTGAATATGGACTTCACCCAGGACGTCTGTTACCAGGGACTCTACTTTCTCGACGATGCGTTAAAGGAGGCGAAACCCGCCGGACTTAAAGTTTTCAGCGATGCCGGGACCATCTACCCGGTGCTGTCTCAGTTGCCATCCCCGGCGCGGGAGAGCTGGTTTGCCTTCGATCACTACTATTCTGACGCCGCGTTTAACGCCGCGCTGCCGCATATTTTCGCAAGCTCGCCTGGAGTCCTGTACGATGTAGGCGGAAATACCGGGAAATGGGCGCTGCGTTGCTGCAAATACGATGAAAATGTCGCGATAACGATCCTCGATCTGCCACAACAAATTGCACTTGCCCGCCAGAATGTCGAAAATGCAGGATTACTTCATCGCATTGGCTTCCATGAGGCGGATATGCTTAGCGATGCGCCGCTACCCGGCGAGGCCGATATCTGGTGGATGAGCCAGTTCCTCGACTGCTTCTCACCTGAACAGATTGTTGCCATGCTGACACGCATTGCCATCGTAATGAAACCCAGTGCCCGGCTTTGCATTATGGAACTCTTCTGGGATGCGCAGAAATTTGAAGCGGCGTCTTTCAGCCTGAACGCCTCATCGCTCTATTTCACCTGTATAGCCAATGGCAATAGCCGTTTTTACAGCATTGAAAAGTTTTACCGCTATCTGGAAATGGCAGGTTTCCGGGTGGAACAGCGCCTCGATAACCTCGGCGTTGGGCATACTTTATTAATATGCGAGAAGTTTTAATATCCAACGGACACACGTTGATGAAATTTGCATTAAACCTTATCGACTGGCAGGCTCGAGCGCCAGGACTAAGCGAAACGTCACAGTGGCAGCAATGGTCACGGCAGCCCTTTGCCATCGATCCCCGCGCCGCGCAGGCAAAACTCACTGAATTGCCGATGATGACCGCCCGACGTCTGAACTCCGGCAGTAAACTCGCCGTCGAGTGTGGGCTGGCCATGCTGCGCCAGCATGCCATCGACGCCGTACTCTACACCAGCCGCCACGGCGAGCTGGAGCGTAACTACCGTATTCTGCAGGCACTGGCGAGCGAACAGGCAGTTTCCCCAACTGACTTCGCCATGTCGGTACACAACTCCGCCGTTGGCAATCTGACCATTGCCGCAAAGCAGCCGGTGGTTTCTTCATCTCTGTCTGCCGGGCGTGACACCTTCCAGCAGGGCTTATGTGAAGTCATCTGCCTGTTACAAGCGGGCTATAAGCGGGTGCTGATGGTGGATTTCGACGGAAGTTTGCCGGAGTTTTACCATTCCGGGCTTCCCGCACAGATGCCAACCTGGGCCTACGCCGTGGCGCTGGTGATTGAAGCCGGTGATGCGTTGCAGTGCACCTCGCAACGCGCCGACGAAAGCGCAGAAGCGCCACTGCCGCAGAGCCTGCAGTTTTTACAGCACGTCCTCAGCGGTGCCCCGGACTTTACCCTTGCGGGTGATAACCTGCAGTGGCACTGGAGCCGCACGCAATGAGCCTGGCTGCTCGCTTCAATCAGTTCTGGCGTCTGCTGATGACCGGAATGTGCTTCGCGCTGTTTGGCGTGTGCGGGTTGCTGTTGTCTCTGATCTGGTTTAATCTTCTGTTACTCACGGTGCGCAATAATAGCCGCCGTCGACGCATTGCCCGACGCAGCATCTCATTCAGCTTCCGCTGTTTCCTGAAAATGGCGAAACTGACCGGAACGCTGGATTATCACATTGAAGGTGCCGGAATTTTGTGTCAGGAGCGAGGCTGTCTGGTGGTTGCCAACCACCCGACGCTTATTGATTACGTGCTTATCGCTTCCGTGATGCCGGAAACCGATTGTCTGGTTAAGAGTGCCTTGCTGAAGAACCCTTTCATGAGTGGCGTTATCCGCGCCGCAGATTACCTGGTTAACAGTCAGGCCGATGCCCTGCTGCCGCAAAGCCAGCAGCGACTGGCGCAAGGTGACACCATTCTGATTTTCCCGGAGGGTACCCGCACCCGTCCGGGAGAAAAAATGTCGCTCCGGCGCGGCGCGGCCAATATCGCCGTGCGCTGCGAGAGTGACCTGCGCATTGTGGCAATTCGCTGTAGTGAACACCTGCTCGATAAACAGAGCAAATGGTATAACGTGCCACCCGCCAAACCGCGCTTTACCGTCACTGTGGGTGAACGGGTACGTATTACCGATTATTATGATGCTAAAACACAAGAACCGGCGCTGGCGGCAAGGCAGCTTAACCGGCATCTTTTAGAGCAATTACAGATTAGTTGAAACTCCTTTTTCAGGACTTAATGATGCAAGCGCTTTATTTTGAAATCAAAAACCTCATTATTGACACGTTAAATCTGGACGAACTGAGCGCCGATGACATCGACACCGATGCCGCGCTGTTCGGGGATGGATTAGGTCTGGACTCTATCGACGCATTAGAGCTGGGTCTGGCAGTGAAAAATCAGTACGGCATTGTCCTGTCTGCTGAGAGTGAAGAGATGCGTCAGCACTTTTACTCCGTGGCGACCCTGGCCGCATTTATTCATTCACAACGCGTCTGATAACGAGCCTGCTATGACAGAACAACACGCTATTTACCAGGAAGTCTCCGCACTTCTGTGCAAACTGTTTGAAATCGCCCCGGAAGACATCACCCCCGAGGCACGCCTTTACGAAGATCTGGAGTTAGACAGCATCGACGCCGTCGACATGATAGTCCACCTGCAGAAGAAAACAGGCATCAAGATCAAGCCAGAAGAGTTCAAAGCCGTGCGTACGGTACAGGATGTCGTCGACGCCGTAGAACGTCTGATGCAAGACGCCTGATCCGATGCGAGGCTTAAGAACGCAGCCTGTCGTTCAGGTAGCGACCGGGGCGCTGCTGCTGGCCTGGCCGTTTGTCATCTGGTTTGGTCTGGAGCACAACAGTTTGCCATGGCTGCTACCGCTAATGGCGCTGCTGCTGGTTTTACGCTTACGCCAGGCGCGGCGAAATGTCGGGCTGATGCGCTTTGTCATGCAGAGCGTGGCGCTGGCGGGGATCGCGCTGTGCGTGGCAAGCGTACTGCTAAAAACCCACCAGTTGCTGCTATTTTATCCTGTGGTGGTGAATGCGATAATGCTCAGCGTTTTTGGCGGTTCCCTGTGGAGCGCCATGCCGCTCGTCGAGAGACTGGCGCGTCTGCATACCCCTGCTCTCCCACCGCAGGGCGTACGCTACACCCGCCGCGTGACGCAAACCTGGTGCCTTTTCTTCATTTTTAACGGAACGATTGCGCTCTTTACCGCCCTCCACGGCGATGTGCAGATGTGGACCACCTGGAACGGGATGGTGTCCTATTTGCTGATGGGCGCACTGATGGCAGGCGAATGGCTGGTTCGCCGCCAGGTCATGAAACGAGACACACCATGAATCAGACGCTTCCCCTGTCGCAGTGGCTTTGCGCCTCGCGCAATGATGAAACCGTTATAGCCTGGCTTGGCGATCACAGTTGGACACTGGCTCAGTTACGCTACGACGTGGCGACACAGTTCGCTACCCTGCGCGATCGGGAAGGTGACCGCTGGGCGTTGTGCTTTGAGAACAGCTATCTGTTTATCGTCGCGTTGCTGGCGACGCTGCACGCGGGTAAAACGCCGGTTATCCCGGGTCACTGCCGCGCCTCGCTGCTGGATGAGCAGCGTGCGCTGTTCAACGGCGTATTGAGTGACAGCCCGCTGGCCTGGCACGGCCCACAGTTACTGGTAGATTCCGCAAAATGCAGTGGGACACCGGCAACCACGCTGCCCTCTATTGCCGCCGATGCTTTTGTCGAGCTGTTCACCTCTGGCTCAACCGGACAACCGAAACGGGTGGTAAAAACCATCGCGACCCTCGATGCTGAAGCCGCCATGCTGGGCGCGCGTTTCGCCGTACGTCTGGTGGGCTGCCGGGTGGTGGCCTCCGTGGTGCCGCAGCATCTCTATGGCCTGACCTTCCGTATTTTCCTGCCGATGGCGCTGGGGCTCCCGCTGCACGCTGCCATGCTCTATTACGCCGAACAACTGGCAGCTATCAGCCCACAGCACCGCTATCTGTTTGTCAGCAGTCCTGCGTTTCTCAAACGCCTTGACCACAATCTTGCGCCGCCGCCAATAGAGATGATCCTCTCGGCAGGCGGTATGCTGCCCTGGCAGGACGTGACCGATTCACAAGCCTGGTCTGGTATCTGGCCGGACGAAATCTACGGCAGCACCGAAACAGGTATCCTCGCCTGGCGTCACCGCCAGCAGGATGATCTTCCATGGATCCCCTTCCCCGGCGTGCAGATAACCCCGGAGGGCGATGCTTTTCGCGCACGATCTTCGCTTATCGCCGATGCCGACGGTCTGCTGCTCGATGACGTGCTGCACTTCAACGACGACGGACGTTTCCGCCTTGCCGGGCGTCGTGGGCGGGTGGTGAAAATTGAAGATAAACGTATTTCACTGAGCGAAGTGGAACGGCGTTTGACCGATCTCGACGGCATTCGCGAGGCAGCGGCTATCCCTGTCGTCCGTGGTGGCCGTCAGGGGATTGGCGTACTGCTGGTACTTGACGACGCACTGCGCCACAGCTGGCAGGAAACGCATAACAAAGCGCTGGAGCTGTCCTGGCGACGGGCGCTGCTGCCGTGGCTTGATCCTGTGGCCATCCCCCGCTACTGGCGGGTGCTGGATGAGATCCCGGTCAACAGCATGAATAAGCGCGTTTATGCTCAGTTACAGGAGTTATTTGATGAAACCTGATGAAATTCATCGCCAACAGTCGCCGGGCGGAGAGACGACGATCGTGCTGCATCTCGATCCAGCCCTGATCTGGTTTCAGGGCCATTTTGCCGTTCAACCGCTGCTGCCCGGCGTCGCCCAACTGGAGTGGGTAATGCACTATGCCACCACCCTGCTGGCACCCGGTTTTCGTTTTCACAGCATTCAGAACGTGAAGTTTCAGGCACCGCTGCTACCTGACACCACCGTCACCCTGACGCTGAACTGGCTGGAAGCAAAGCAGATGTTGACCTTCAGCTTCCAGCGCCACGAAGGTGACGCGCGCCACACCGCCAGCAGCGGGAAGATCCGTCTATGTCAGTAGCGTTCTCCCCCTGCGTGCTGATCCCCTGTTACAACCACGGTGTGATGATGCCGAAGGTTCTGGAGCGCCTCGCGCCGTTCGACCTGCCGTGCATTATTGTTGATGACGGTAGCGACGACGCTACCCGCACAGTGCTGGAAACACTGGTTGCAGAGCAGCCCGGCGTCACGCTGTTGCGTCTGGCGCAAAACGCCGGTAAAGGTGCTGCGGTGATACGCGGTCTGCAGGCGGCTCAACAACGGGGTTTCAGCCATGCAGTGCAGGTAGATGCCGACGGTCAGCATGCTATCGAAGATATTCCGCAAATGCTGGCCCTGGCTGAGCATCACCCAAAGGTGTTGATTTCCGGTCAGCCCATCTACGATGAGTCAATTCCCCGTTCGCGGCTGTATGGCCGCTGGGTCACTCACATTTGGGTATGGATTGAAACCCTGTCCTTAGAGTTGAAAGACAGCATGTGCGGCTTTCGCGTATATCCGGTTGCCCCAACGTTGCGACTGGCAAGCCGGGTAAAGATCGGCAGGCGGATGGATTTCGATACCGAGGTGATGGTTCGCCTCTACTGGCAGGGTAACACCAGCTATTTTGTCCCCACCCGGGTTATCTACCCCGTCGATGGGCTGTCACATTTCGACGCCCTGAAGGACAACGTGCGTATCTCATTGATGCATACCAGGCTGTTCTTCGGCATGTTGCCGCGTATTCCTTCCCTGTTACTGCGCCACCGTTCGTCACACTGGGCGAAGCAGAAGGAGGTCAAGGGGCTGTGGGGCATGCGCTTTATGCTCACTGTCTGGCGACTGTTTGGCCGCAACGTCTTTACTGTGCTGCTCTGGCCGGTGGTTGCCGTTTACTGGTTGAGTGCCACCCGTGCTCGTCATGCCTCACAGAACTGGCTGTCGCGGGTACGCCTGCAGCTCGCCGCCCGGCAGATGCCGGTGCCAAAGCCTCTCAACAGCTATCACCATTTCCTGCGCTTTGCTAACGCGATGCTGGATAAAATCGCCAGCTGGCGCGGCGAGCTGCACTTCAGCCGCGACGTGGTTTTCGCTCCGGGTGCCGAAGCGGCGCTGGCGCTCGATAAACCGCAGGGCAAACTACTGCTGGCCTCGCATCTTGGCGATGTCGAAGCGTGCCGGGCGCTGGCAAGCCTGAAAGGGACCAGCCCCATCAACGCGCTGGTGTTCAGCGAAAACGCGCAGCGCTTTAAGCAAATCATGGAAGAGATGGCGCCGGAGGCCGGGGTCAACCTGCTACCAGTGAACGACATCGGCCCGGAAACCGCCATCATGCTGAAAGAGAAACTCGATCGCGGCGAATGGGTGGCCATCGTCGGTGATCGTATTGCTGTCAATCGGCAGCGCGGCGGCGATTTCCGCGTCACCTGGAGCCCGTTTATGGGCCAGCCGGCGCCGTTCGCCCAGGGGCCATTTATTCTCGCATCGATTCTGCGCTGCCCTGTGCTGCTGATTTTTGCGCTGCGCCAGCAGGGCAAATTGAACATTCACTGCGAGACCTTTGCCGACCCGCTCCTGCTGCCGCGCACCGAACGCCAGGCCGCGCTGGAGCAGGCCATCCACCGCTATGCAGAGCGTCTTGAACACTACGCCCTGCTGTCGCCGCTGGACTGGTTTAACTTTTTTGATTTCTGGCAGTTGCCAGACGCCGCCAATAAGGAGTAAAGGGTGCTGACCGATCCCCACTTTACCGCCGAGGTTGAACTGACCGTACCGTTTCACGACGTCGATATGATGGGCGTGGTGTGGCACGGCAACTATTTCCGTTATTTTGAAATCGCCCGCGAGGCACTGCTGAACCAGTTTGATTATGGTTATCGGCAAATGAAAGCCTCCGGCTACGTCTGGCCGGTAGTGGATACCCGGGTGAAGTATCGCGACGTGCTGACCTTCGAACAGCGTTTTCGCGTGCGCGCGAAGCTTGAAGAGTACGAGAACCGCCTGCGCATCAGCTATCAGATTTTCGACGCTGTCAGCGGCAAGCGCACCACTACCGGCTACACCGTCCAGGTGGCGGTGGAAGAGCAAAGCCGGGAGATGTGCTTCGTCAGTCCGGCAGTCCTGCTTGAACGTATGGGAGTCACACCATGAAATTCTGGCCCGTTGTTCTGCTGCTACTGAGCCCGCTCGTCAGCGCCGTAACCCTGGACGAGTTGCAACAGCGCTTTACCGAGCAGCCGATGGTGCGCGCTCATTTTGAACAGACCCGGACGATTAAAGATCTGCCACAGCCGCTCAGATCACAGGGTGAGATGTTGATCGCCCGCGATACCGGCCTGCTGTGGGATCAGAAAACGCCGTTCCCGATGCTGCTGATTCTCAACGACAAGCGGATGGCGCAGGTGATAAACCACCAGCCGGCGCAGGTGATCACCGCAGAAAATAACCCGCAGATGTTCCAGTTTAACCATCTGCTGCGCGCGCTGTTCCAGGCCGACAGGAAGGTGCTGGAGCAGAACTTCCGTATTGATTTCCAGGATAAGGGACTGGGCCGCTGGACGCTGCGTCTTACGCCAACGACCACACCACTGGATAAGATCTTCGCCACGATCAGTCTGGCAGGACAAACTTATCTGGAAAGTATTCAACTGAACGATAAACAGGGCGATCGTACCGATATCGCGCTTTCTCAACATCAACTGACGCCCGCCACGCTGACCCATGACGAACGCCAACGCTTTGCCACCCAGTAATTCCCGCCGCCCGGCGTTGCTGTGGGGCATTTTGTGTCTGGCGCTTTTGAGCGTGCTACTCGTGCTGCTGCCGCAGTCGCGAATGAACAGCAGCGTGCTGGCGATACTGCCAAAACAGGCGCTGGGGGCTATCCCCCCCGCGCTGAACGACGGCTTTATGCAGCGTCTCGACCGCCAACTGGTGTGGCTGGTAAGTCCGGGGAAAACCGCCGATCTGAAGGTCGCGCAGGCGTGGCTCACCGCGCTGCAAAAATTCCCGGCGCTCAGCGAGGTGAAAGGCCCGATGGATGCGAACGGTCAGCAGGCCTGGGGCACGTTCTTCTGGGAGCATCGCAACGCGCTTATCGACAGCGCTACCCGCGCGCGCCTGCAAAACGGTGGCGAAGCGCAGGCGCAGTGGATCCTCTCCCAGATGTATTCGGCGTTTTCCGGCGTCAGCGGTAAAGAGCTTAAAAACGATCCGCTGATGTTGATGCGCGGCTCGCAGTTGGCGTTAGCGCAGAACAGCCAGCGCCTGCAGCTCAAAGACGGCTGGCTGGTGACTCAGGATGAGCAGGGTAACTACTGGTATCTGCTGCACGGCGAGCTTGCTGGCAATTCCTTCGATATGCAGCAAACCCACCAGTTGATCACCACGCTTGCCGGGCTTGAAAACGTGCTGAAAGCGCAGTATCCACAGGCGCAGTTGCTGTCACGCGGCACGGTGTTCTACAGCGATTACGCCAGCCAGCAGGCCAAACGCGATATTTCGACCCTCGGCGTGGTCACCATTTTTGGGGTGGTTCTGCTAATTGTGCTTACCTTCCGTTCCCTGCGCCCGTTGCTGCTATGCCTGATTTCTATTGGCATCGGCGCGCTGGCGGGGACAGTGGTGACGCTGCTGCTGTTTGGTGAACTACATCTGATGACGCTGGTAATGAGCATGAGCATCATCGGTATTTCGGCTGACTATACGCTCTACTACCTCACCGAACGAATGGTGCATGGCGCGGAGCATTCGCCGTGGCAAAGCCTGCTGAAGGTGCGTAATGCTCTGCTGCTGGCGCTGCTCACCACCGTGGCCGCCTACATGATTATGATGCTGGCCCCCTTCCCCGGCATTCGCCAGATGGCAGTGTTCGCGGCTGTGGGCCTGAGTGCATCCTGTCTGACGGTGCTGTTCTGGCACCCGTGGCTGTGCCGTGGTTTACCGGTGCGCCCTGTTCCCGCTATGGTACCGATGCTGCGCTGGCTGGAGGCCTGGAGTCGCGACAAGCGGCTGCGTATTGGTCTGCCTGTGACACTAACGCTGCTGTCGCTTACCGGTCTGGCGCTGTTAAAAGTCAATGACGATATCTCGCAGCTGCAGGCGCTGCCGCCGTCGATTCTGACGCAGGAGAAAGCCATCACCCACCTGACCGGCCAGAGCATGGATCAGAAGTGGTTTGTGGTGTATGGCGATACGCCGGAGCAGACCCTGACGCGTATGGAAGCCTTTACGCCTGCGCTCGATGCGGCACTCAGAGACGGCGTACTGAAGAGTTACCGCACGATCCCGTTAAACTCGCAGGCGCGCCAGCAGCAGGATCTACAGTTGCTGCGCGCAGCGACGCCCGCGATTGAGCGCACGCTGCAAAGCGCCGGACTCAGCGCCGTCACGCCCGATCTCAGCCCGATGACCGTCACCGTCGACGCCTGGCTGCAAAGCCCGGTCAGCGAAGGCTGGCGCTTGATGTGGTTGACGCTGCCAAACGGTGCCAGCGGGGTGCTGATTCCGGCTGATGGTGTCACCGACAGCCACGCTCTGGCGGTGCTGGCGGCGAAACAGCCGGGTATTGCGTGGGTCGATCGTAAGCTGACCTTCGATGCGCTGTTTGCTGAGTACAGGATCCTGCTGACCGGCCTGCTTGCCGTGGCGCTGGCGATAATTGCCTGCAGCGCGGTTGCCCGCCAGGGATTACGCAAGGGGCTGATAAGCCTGGTGCCGTCGGTGCTGTCGCTCGGCTGCGGGCTGGCAGCATTGTCGCTTAGCGGTCATTCGGTGAACCTGTTTTCACTGCTGGCGCTGGTGCTGGTTCTCGGTATCGGCATCAACTACACCCTGTTTTTCAGTAATCCGCGCGGCACGCCGCTGACCTCGCTGCTGGCAATAACCCTCGCGATGCTGACCACATTATTAACCCTTGGCATGCTGGTCTTCAGCACCACCCAGGCTATCAGTAGTTTCGGCATTGTGCTGGTGAGCGGTATTTTCACCGCGTATCTGCTTTCGCCATTAGCCATGCCGGACAAAAAGCGAGAAAAACGATGATAAAACACGCCTTCTGGCGCGCTGTCGCCCTGCTGGCTGCGCTCACCCTCGCGGGCTGTAGCCATTCTAATCAGGATAATAATGGTCGCCCGCAGGCCTGGCTGGAGCCGGGCGCGCACGTGACATTGCCGAAGCCGGGAATAAGCCCGGCGGTTAACTCGCAGCAGTTGCTGACCGGCAGCTTCAACGGCCAGATCCAGTCGCTGCTGGTGATGCTCAACGCCGACGACAAAAAGCTGACCCTGGCGGGGCTCTCTTCTGTCGGGATCCGTCTGTTCCTTGTGACCTATGATGAAAAAGGGTTACATACCGAGCAGTCGATTGTCGTGCCGCAACTGCCACCAGCAAGCCAGGTGCTGGCTGACGTGATGCTGAGTCACTGGCCGATTAGCAGGTGGCAGCCGCTGCTGCCAAAAGGCTGGACCCTCATCGACAAGGGTGATAAACGTGAACTACGCAATGCCCGCGGCGCGCTGGTGACGGAAATCACCTATCTGCAACGCAAGGGCAAACGCGAACCTGTCAGCATTGAGCAGCACGCCTTTAAATACCACATCACCATTCAATATCTGGGTGACTGAGATGATCTATATTTCTGCCATCGGCATGATTAATGCGCTGGGCAACAACGCTGCTGAAGTTGCGGAAAACCTGACCCGTGGCGTGGCTCCGGGGATGCGTCCTCGAGCAGGCTGGCTGCAGGGTTTTCCGGATGCGGTACTGGGCGGCGTCGACGGCGAACTACCGCCAATTCCCGACCCTTTCTCCGCACATCGCACGCGCAACAATCAGTTGCTACTCGCGGCGCTGGCGCAGATCCAGCCGCAAGTGGATGACGCGATTGCGCGCTATGGGCGAGACCGCGTCGCCGTGGTGATGGGCACCAGCACTTCAGGGCTTAACGAAGGTGACGCGCACGTTAATCTTTCGCTTAACCAGCAGCCAAGCCCGCACTGGCAGTACACGCAGCAAGAGCCTGGCGATCCGTCACGCTTCCTCACTCGCTGGCTGGGGCTTAGCGGCCCGGCGTTCACCCTTTCCACCGCCTGTTCGTCAAGCGCCAGAGCTATCATCAGCGGCCGCCGCCTGATTGAGGCCGCGCTTGTCGATGTGGCTATTGTCGGCGGTTCTGACACGCTGAGCCGGATGCCGGTTAACGGTTTTAACAGCCTGGAATCCCTCTCCCCCACGCTCTGCCAGCCGTTTGGCCGCGACCGAAGCGGCATTACAATTGGTGAAGGTGCCGCGCTGATGGTGCTCACCCGCGAGCCGCAACCGATAGCGCTGCTGGGTGTAGGAGAATCCAGCGACGCATGGCATATTTCTGCGCCACATCCGCAGGGCGAAGGCGCCATTCGGGCAATTACGCAGGCGCTCAACGACGCCGGGCTACAGCCGGACGACATCGGCTACATCAACCTGCACGGCACCGCCACACCGCTCAACGATCAGATTGAATCCAGGGTGGTACATGACCTCTTTGGTGAACGCGTTCCATGTAGCTCAACCAAACACCTGACCGGCCATACGCTGGGTGCCGCAGGGGTAACCGAAGCGGCGATCGCTACGCTTATCCTGCAAATGCAGCTACCGCTGCCACCGCAGGACTTCAGCCGCAGCGAGATTGACCCGGCGCTGCCCGCCTGCGGAGTTCTGCGTGAAACACAGCTGCTGTCCCGCCCGTTTATCCTCTCCAACTCATTTGCCTTTGGCGGTAACAACGCCAGCATTCTGCTGGGGAGAGTGTCATGAGCCACTATTTAGCCCCTTCCAGCTACCTGCCGCACGAGGCGCCGATGCTGTTGCTGGAAGAGGTGGTGAACGTCACCGACACTACTGCCCATTGCCGGGTAACCGTCAACCGCCACGGCGTGCTGGCGCCGTTTATCGATACCCACGGTCATCTGCCCGGCTGGTATGCGCTGGAGCTGATGGCGCAGACCGTTGGCGTGTGGTCGGGCTGGCACCGTCAGCAGGAAGGTAAAGAGTACATTGCGCTCGGTATGGTGCTTGGCGCGCGCGAGCTGGTGTGCGCCGAAGGCCCTTTCCCGGCAGGAACGGCGCTCGACATTAAGGTGAAACTGCTGATGCAGGATGAGCGTTTTGGCAGCTTTGAGTGCCTCATCAACGCGGACGAGACTCCGCTTGCCAGCGGCCGCGTTAACACCTTCCAGCCGACAAACGAAGAATTAACCACGCTTTTTAATCAGGGAGATAGCGCATGAGTCGCTCAGTGCTGGTCACCGGAGCCAGTAAAGGAATTGGACGCGCAATTGCCCGTCAACTTGCCGCCGACGGATTTACGGTTGGCGTTCACTACCACCTCGATGAAGCGGGAGCCAAAGAAACGCTGACAGCCATTCTGCAGGCGGGCGGCACGGGCCGCATACTCAGTTTTGACGTTGGCAACCGCGAGCAGTGCCGCGAGGTACTGGAGCAGGAAATGGCCCAACATGGCGCCTGGTACGGCGTGGTCAGTAACGCGGGCATAACCCGCGACGGCGCGTTTCCGGCCCTGAGCGAAGACGACTGGGACCGCGTTATCCATACCAATCTCGACAGCTTTTACAACGTCATTCAGCCGTGCATTATGCCGATGATTGGCCTGCGTAAGGGTGGGCGGATAATCACCCTGTCGTCGGTATCCGGTGTCATGGGTAACCGTGGTCAGGTGAACTACAGCGCGGCAAAGGCCGGGATCATCGGCGCGACCAAAGCGCTGGCGATTGAGCTCGCGAAACGCAAAATCACCGTCAACTGTATCGCGCCAGGCCTGATTGACACCGGGATGATAGAAATGGAAGAGGCGGCACTGAAAGAGGCGATGGCGATTATCCCGATGAAGCGCATAGGCCAGGCCGGGGAAGTGGCTGGACTTGCCAGCTATTTAATGTCCGACATTGCGGGCTACGTGACCCGACAGGTCATTTCCATCAACGGAGGAATGCTATGACACATCGTGTTGTGATCACCGGGATGGGCGGCGTCACCGCCTTCGGCGAGAGCTGGGAGGCGGTTTCCCGCCGCCTGCTCGGCTACGAAAACGCCGTACGCAAAATGCCGGAGTGGCAGGTCTATGACGGACTTAATACCCTGCTCGGCGCGCCGATCGACGATTTCATCCTTCCGGAGCACTATACCCGCAAGCGTATCCGCGCGATGGGCCGCGTTTCGCTGCTCTCAACCCGTGCCAGCGAGCTGGCGCTGGAGCAGGCCGGGCTGATTGATGACCCGGTACTCACCAACGGTGAAACCGGAATTGCCTACGGCTCTTCCACCGGTAGCACAGGTCCGGTGAGTGAGTTTGCCACTATGCTGACCGAGAAGCACACCAACAACATCACCGGCACCACCTACGTACAGATGATGCCGCACACTACGGCGGTGAATACCGGGCTGTTCTTCGGCCTGCGCGGACGGGTGATCCCGACCTCCAGCGCCTGTACCTCCGGCAGCCAGGCCATCGGCTACGCCTGGGAAGCCATCCGCCACGGCTACCAGACCGTGATGGTGGCAGGCGGCGCGGAAGAACTCTGCCCTTCTGAAGCGGCGGTATTTGATACCTTGTTCGCCACCAGCCAACGCAACGACGCCCCCAAAACCACGCCCTCACCATTCGACCAGAAGCGCGACGGGCTGGTGATTGGCGAAGGCGCAGGGACACTGGTGCTGGAAGAGTTAGAGCACGCCAAAGCGCGCGGGGCCACCATCTACGGGGAGATCGTCAGCTTTGTCACCAACTGCGACGCGGCGCACATCACCCAGCCCCAGAGCCAGACTATGCAGGTTTGCATGCAGAAAGCGCTGAATATGGCAGGTCTTGGTCCACGCGATATTGGCTACCTCTCGGCACACGGCACAGCGACCGATCGTGGTGATCTTGCCGAGAGCCTGGCGACTGCAGCGATTTACGGCAATAACGTGCCTGTCTCCTCGCTGAAAAGCTATTTTGGCCACACCCTGGGTGCCTGCGGCGCGCTGGAGGCGTGGATGAGTCTGCAGATGATGCGCGAAGGCTGGTTTGCGCCCACCATTAACCTGAAACAGCCTGACGAGCAGTGTGGCGCGCTGGATTACATCATGGGAGAAGCCCGCCGCATCGACTGCGAATATCTGCAAAGTAACAACTTTGCTTTCGGCGGGATCAATACCTCCATCATCATTAAACGCTGGGCATAACATGGAACGTGTCTGCCCCTGGAAACATCTCGCAGCGGTGCCTGATTCACTGAGTGTATTACAGGACTGGCAGGCGAATAAAGTTGCTGAACTGATATGACTTTTCGTGTCAAACCGGAACTTCTGGTTTTTACTAATTTCTTTTTGGGTCTAATTCCCGGAGGGCGACGTAGCAGTAGATCCCAAGGTGAATCACGCTGATATTAGCAGGCTGGATACCGCATTACAGAGGTCTTCAACATACCGAGGTTGAGAAACAGTTCTCAGTAAGAGATCTGTTATTGAAACCGTTTTTGATGAACTTAAAAAATTGTGTCAGATTGAGTATAGTCGGCACCGTTCAATTAATAACTTCATCGTCAACTTATGATCAAGACTGATTGCTTATTGAACGATGAACAAGAAACTCTGTTTGTCGGTAAGTACATCAGTTCCTGTGTTGGCAGCATGATCGTTTACCCCGAACTCAGGCTGCATCCTGAACAGCAGGAAACAGGGGTATACACTCCCTTTTTCCTGCAACGGGGTTGACCAGCATCAGTACCCAGACAATGTCTTTTTACTACGCAGACCATACTGCCAGTTATCTACTTCAAGCCGGGTCAGCAAGGCACAAAGTTTATCTTCCAGACAAGAGAGAAGCTTTTCACCTTTTTCTGCTGAAGCACAACGCGGATCGCCGGTTGCTCCGGTAGCACTGATGTCTGATATATCCCAGATCCGGTTAACGCCATAATCGCAGAAAACATCTTCTGGTATTTGTTTTTGTGCATATTCCAGCTCCACCAGTTCCGGTCGCAAAGCCATCATGGCCGAAGTTTCTCCCTCTCCTCCGTGCCCCAGTCCGGTATTATTCCATGAGGCAAAGAAATCTCCACCAAGATAGTGTCCGACCATCTCCCACCATGCAGGAATTACCACGATATTAGCCTGATGGTAACGTGACCGGATATTACGGGATGCTATTTCAATCGCCGGTATGTTGCCATCATGCCCATTGAGAACCAGCATCCGATTAATACCATGGTTCAACAGGCTGGTAAAGATATCCTCCGCCAGTGCAATATTGGTCTCATAGCGCAAAGTGACAGCAAGAGGATAGGCATTGTAATGTATGGAGGTACCAAATGGCGTACAGGGTAGTACCACGGTATTCTTCACCCGCCGGGCCACCCGGCAGGCTACCGCTTCCGGCACAAAAGTATCAGGTCCCAGCGGCAGGTGGTCAGCATGATTTTCACAACTGCCAAAACTGACGATAGCAGTGACAGCCTCACCGGACTGCAACAACTCCCGGATTTCCCTGCCGGTAAATTCATTCAGCATGACTTTTTTCATCGGTATGTCTCCTTTGCAGTTTTTTACGGACAACGAAGCAGTAATACGCACTGGCTATGGACAGCCAGGCCAGTACGGTCAGCAGGGTGATATCACCTCCATCAGTGAAAAACTGTCCGGCCATCACCAGAACAATCAACACTACTGTAACAGGCTGGATAATGTGTGCCGCAGGAGCCCGGTACAACAATGTTCCATCGCGCAGGGCAAGCTGTCGCATTGCAGGCTGGCTCAGCGCAATCATCAGCCAGGTAAACAGGAATCCAAAACCGGAAATTCCTGCGAGGATGACATAGGCATCCGGCGAGAGAATAGCAATGATCACCCCAGTAAATAACACCAGGCTACTGGCAAGAATGGCATTATTCGGGGTTTTGTGCGCCGGATGTAAACGGGCAAACCAGGCAGGAAAATACCCTTCAGTGGCCATGGCATGTAACATTCTGGAGGTGGCGTAGACCCCTGTATCAATACAGGAGAGCGCGGCAGTCAGTACCACAAAATTCATCATGTTTCGTGCTATATCCCCACCAAGAATACCTGTGGCCTCCACATACGGGCTACTACTGATACCCGCCTGCTGCCAGGGCAGAATGAACAATAAAACCGTCAGTGAACCCACATACAACAACAGAATACGCACTACAGTCCCCCGCAGGGTTTTTGGGATATCACGTTGCGGATCCTCACTTTCCCCGGCAGCGGTACCAATGGCCTCAGTCCCGCCAAAAGAAAATATCACCATCAGCATCGCCCCCAGAAAA
The DNA here is from genome assembly GCF_002075345.1 of Citrobacter braakii. Lineage (GTDB taxonomy): Bacteria > Pseudomonadota > Gammaproteobacteria > Enterobacterales > Enterobacteriaceae > Citrobacter > Citrobacter braakii. The sequence continues at coordinate 18,658 of NZ_NAEW01000023.1, read as the reverse complement.
CCGGGAATACCGGCGGCAAAAAAACTGCCGTTATCCGTGAAATTGCTGATTCTGGCCGGTGAAGCAGTATCCAGTCCCAGGCTGTAACAGCCTGCAACGATAAAAGCCAGAAGAGCAACCACTTTGACGAGACTCAGCCAAAATTCAACCTCCCCAAAAAAGTGGACGCCCACCATGTTGATGACAGTCATGGATGAAGCAATAACCAGGCAAAACAACCAAACTGGCACGCCAGGAAACCACATGTTCAGAAAGGTCCCCGCCGCAATAGCCTCTGATGCCGGACCAATCAGAAACGCCAGCCAGTAGGTCCAGCCAGTCATGAAACCACACCACGGTCCGAAAGCGATACGGGCATAATGCTCAAAAGAACCGGAAACAGGTTTTGCCACTGCCATCTCAGCGAGTAACACCATAATAAACAGGGTGATGATACCACCAGCCAGATAAGCCAATACTACCGACGGACCGGTACGTGCAATGGCTGCTCCTGCACCAAGGAAAAATCCGGCACCAATAACACCGCCGACAGAAATCATCGTCAGGTGGCGTGCTTTCAGGCTTCTGTCGAGTTCCATAGCATTTTCTCTTGTTGTGATTTGGGTATTCATACCCGGGAAAATAAAAACTAAAGGCCCTGTTTCTGGCCTTTTCAGGCGCCCCTATAAACACAATTCATGTCCATCCCAAATCGTTGACTATAAGTCACAAAAGGATATTAGCACATCTTTAATGTGACTCATAGTCCGTGGATTAATAATCATCGAAGAATGATGCTGACAGGATGGAAAAGACACGATCAATCAAAAAAATACTGGGCCGTCGGATCAGAGAACTTCGCCTTGAAATGGGGCTATCGCAAGAGGTATTTGCGGATAAATGTGGAATCGATCGGACATATATAAGTGGAATTGAGCGTGGCGTGAGAAACCCGACTCTTGTCGTTCTCTGTGTGATTTCGTGTGGTCTCGGTACCGAACTTAGTCAGTTATTTATGTTCAGTGACGAAGAGGAAAGGAGTTAATCAGTATAATGTGACTGATAGTCCGTGGCCTGAAAGACAACAAAGCGCCATGTTACCTGAATGAAAAATTCATCAGGTATAAAAACACGTTTTGGTGGGCATCTGAAAAAACTCAGAGTACAGGCCGGGTTTTCCCAGGAGGCATTTGCGGATAAATGTGGTCTTGATCGCACTTATATAAGTGGCATTGAGCGAGGAGTCAGGAACCCAACTCTGGAAGTGATTAATGTTCTTGCAAAAGGACTGGAAATAAATATTAAAACATTATTCGAATTTGAATAGCAGACGTGTTTGATCTGGCATCATAAAGCGGCTTTCCCAGCAAAACTACAGGCTCAGTTCCTGGCCGCTGACGATTCTGCAGAATAGTGACGTACCTGTAATACTCTCCGCAGCATACATCCGTCGTTGACTATTTCACTTCTCCGCTCACGATACACTGCTGTGGATAGTGCTGCTGAAAATAGTGTCGCAGAAACTCCACTGTGGTCCGGATTCTGGCTGAGGTCGCCAGCCGCGATACGTACACCGCCCAGACATCTGCGGACTGATAATAGTCCGGCAGCACACGAATCAAACGACCGCTGGCGATATTCTCACTGACATCCCACCATGAACGCAGCGCAATCCCCTGTCCATCGAGACACCACTGATGAACGATTTCTCCATGGTTGGAAGAGAGCGGCCCGGTCACCTTGACAGTCTGTTCCCCCTCTTTATTCTGCAACTGCCAGACGCCGAACGGATGATCACGTTCTTTGATAACCAGACACGGTAAAGTGGTGAGATCGCTGAGCTGCCGGGGAACCGGATAACGGGATAAAAACGCCGGCGACGCACAGAGGACACGCTGATTGCTCGCCAGCCTGCGGGCGATAAGATCAGGTGCAATATCATCGCCGACCCGAATATCCAAATCGACGCTTTCATTCACCAGATCGATCAGCCTGTCTTCAACGTCAAAGCGTATCTCCAGCTGCGGATATTCCCGCGACAGTGCCGACAGTGCCGGCGCCACCACCCGCCGGCCAAAGCCAAAGCTGCTGATAATGCGCAGCGCTCCCTGCGGCACCTGCCGGACATCGGAAAGCTCGTCCATCATCTATCCGATATCCTGTAAAATACGCTGCGCCCATTCGTAAATCCGCTCGCCCTCTTCAGTGATAACCACCCGCCGGGTGGTACGGCGCAGAAGCACCACATGGAGCGTCTGCTCCAGCAGCGAGACCCGCTTGCTGACAAAGGCCGGTGAAACGCCCAGTTCTTCAGCGGCAGCGGCGAACCCGGCCCGACGGGCAACCAGCATAAACACGCGTAAATCATTCAGCAGCGGCAGATTATTCATGAACTGTGTTTTGTGTTTCACCAGTTAGCAGAATTAAAGAGTAACCAGTCAATTATAGGATAAGGGGAGAAGTCAATTTTCATTGTTAATAAGTGAGAGCCGGAATGAAAAAAACCTGTCGTATCGCCGCTATCCCGGGTGACGGTATTGGTAAAGAAGTGCTGCCTGAAGGTGTTCGCGTACTGCAGGCTGCAGCGGAACGCTGGGATCTGTCACTCAGTTTTGAACAAATCGAATGGGCGAGCTGCGAATATTATACCCACCACGGGAAAATGATGCCGGACGACTGGCATGAACAGTTAAAAGAGTTCGATGCCATCTACTTCGGTGCCGTCGGCTGGCCGGATACGGTCCCGGACCATATCTCGCTGTGGGGGTCTCTGCTGAAATTCCGCCGCGGGTTCGATCAGTACGTCAACCTGCGTCCGGTACGTCTGTTCCCGGGGGTTCCCTGTCCGCTGGCAGGCAAACAGGCCGGCGATATTGATTTTTACGTGGTACGTGAGAATACCGAAGGCGAATATTCCTCTCTCGGTGGACGCTTCAATGAAGGTACCGGACACGAAGTGGTGATTCAGGAGTCCGTCTTCACCCGCCGTGGCGTTGACCGCATCCTGCGCTACGCCTTTGAACTGGCGCAAAGTCGCCCGCGCAGGACGCTCACCTCGGCCACCAAGTCCAACGGTCTGGCCATCAGCATGCCTTACTGGGACGAGCGTGTGGAGGCCATGGCACAACAATATCCTGAGATCCGCTGGGATAAGCAACATATCGATATCCTCTGTGCCCGTTTTGTGCTGCAGCCGGAGCGCTTTGACGTGGTGGTCGGTTCAAACCTGTTCGGCGATATTCTCTCCGACCTCGGTCCGGCCTGTACCGGTACCATCGGCATCGCACCGTCGGCAAACCTTAACCCGGAACGTACGTTCCCGTCGCTGTTTGAGCCGGTTCACGGCTCAGCTCCGGATATTTATGGAAAGAATATCGCCAACCCTGTCGCCACCATCTGGGCCGGCGCGATGATGCTCGACTTCCTCGGCAATGGTGATGAACGTTACAAAGCGGCGCATGACGGTATTCTGGCCGCGATTGAGAAAACCCTTACCGGCGGCCCGAAAACTGCCGACCTGAAAGGTACCGCCTCAACGCAACAGGCTGGCGAAGCCATTTGCCGGGAGATTCTGCGTTAAGGTCAGACCATAAAACAGGAGCCGCGTCACTGACGCGGTTTTTTTTATTGCTTCAGGACAGGAAATAACCTGAGCAACCTCATGTTTTATTATTTCCGTTCTGTGTTTTATATCTTCACAGACAGGCGGTTGTTTAATTTATGTGACAGACAAATAATTTAATTGTTAACAGAAAATATAATGAACCCTGACACTGCAGAGTGATAACAACGACAGGCTAAAGCCGGAAACCGGCGTTTATGCCCGGGAGATCACCCATGTTGAGCAATGTAAAGAAAAAAGATGTACCGCTGATCGCCATCAGTCTGGTGGTCATTCTTCTTATCGCAACCGTATTAAGCCTCTTCCCGCAACAATCCGCTCAGGCGGCAGACACCCTTTTTAACGGTATTACCCGCCTGCTTGGCTCTGCCGTCCAGCTACTGGTTCTGCTGATCCTGGGCCTGGTGATCTGGCTGGCCACAGGCAGGTACGGCAATATCCGCCTGGGCGAGGGTAAAGCCGAATACAGTACCCTCTCGTGGCTGTTTATGTTTATCTGCGCCGGGCTCGGCTCCTCCACACTGTACTGGGGCGTGGTGGAGTGGGCTTATTACTACCAGACGCCGGGCCTGAATATCGCGCCGCTGACACCGAAAGCGCTGGAATACAGTCTTCCCTACTCTTTTTTTCACTGGGGGGTCAGCGCCTGGGCCACCTACACTCTGGCCTCGCTGATCATGGCCTACCACTTCCATGTACGGAAAAACAACGGTCTCAGCCTCTCCGGCATTATCTCGGCGATTACCGGCGTGAATCCGCAGGGTTTCTGGGGCCGGCTGGTTGACCTGATGTTTCTGATCGCGACCGTCGGCGCATTAACCATTTCTCTGGTCGTGACGGCCGCCACTTTCACCCGGGGCCTGTCGGCGCTGACCGGCCTGCCGGATAATTTCACGGTACAGGCATGTGTTATTCTGCTTTCCGGTGGCATTTTCTGCATAAGTTCATGGACTGGCATCAACAACGGTATGAAGCGCCTGAGCAACATAGCGGGCTGGGGTGCATTCCTGCTGCCACTGATTGTACTGATCGCCGGGCCGACTGAGTTCATCACCAATAACATCATCAACTCTGTTGGCCTGACGGCACAGAACTTCCTGCAGATGAGCCTGTTCACCGACCCTCTGGGGGATGGTGCCTTTACCCGCAACTGGACCGTCTTCTACTGGCTGTGGTGGATTTCCTACACCCCCGGCGTGGCGATGTTTGTTACCCGCGTTTCCCGCGGGCGAAAAATAAAGGAAGTGGTCTGGGCGCTGCTCCTCGGAAGCACTGCTGGCTGCTGGTTTTTCTTCGGGGTAATGGAAAGCTACGCCATGCACCAGTTTGTTAACGACGTGATTAACGTTCCTCACGTTATGCAGACCCTCGGTGGTGAAACAGTCATTTCTCAGGTACTGATGTCGCTGCCGGCCGGCAGACTGTTTCTCGCCGCTTATCTGCTTGTGATGATTATTTTCCTTGCCTCGCATATGGATGCGGTGGCTTACACCATGGCCGCCACCAGTACCCGGAACCTGCGGGAAGGGGAAGAGCCGGAACGCGGTCTGCGCCTGTTCTGGTGCGTGGTCATTACACTCATCCCGCTGTCGATCCTGTTTACCGGCGCCTCGCTGGAAACCATGAAAACCACCGTGGTGCTGACCGCCCTGCCGTTCCTCGCCATCCTGCTGGTGAAAACTGCTGGCTTCCTGCGCTGGTTAAGGCAGGACTACGCCCACGTGCCGGTTCATCTGATTGAAACACATGTTCCTGAACCTGCCGGCCTGTCCGGACAGTTGCCGCCCGGCGCGGTACTAAAAAGCGACGGTCAGTCGCTGTAAAAAACCGCTTACTCACAATAATCAAAGGTGACTCACATGAGCAATCTCAGTCCTGAACTTACCCTCCCGGAAAACTTTTGCGCAAACCCGCAGGATGCCTGGACCATTCCGGCGCGTTTCTATACCGACAGCGAGGTCTTCGCGTACGAAAAAGAGCGTATTTTTGCCAACAGCTGGATCTGCGTGGCCCACAGCAGTGAACTGGCGAAGCCGAATGACTACATTACCCGGGAAATTATCGGCGAAAGTATTGTTGTCGTCCGCGGACGTGACAATATCCTGCGGGCCTTCTATAACGTCTGCCCGCACCGTGGACATCAGTTGCTGAGCGGCGAAGGCAAAGCCAGAAATGTGATTACCTGCCCGTATCATGCCTGGGCTTTCAGACTTGACGGCACCCTCGCCCATGCCCGTAACTGCGAGAACGTGGCGAATTTCGACAGTGAGAAGGCTCAGCTGACACCGGTACGTCTCGAAGAGTACGCCGGGTTCGTTTTTATCAATATGAACCCGGAGGCTGACAGCGTTGAAGCACAACTGCCGGGCCTGCAGGACAAGGTACTGAAAGCCTGCCCGGAGGTTCATGACCTGAAGCTGGCGGCACGCTTTACCACACTTACGCCGGCAAACTGGAAGAACATCGTCGATAACTATATGGAATGCTACCACTGCGGTCCGGCACATCCTGGCTTCTCCGACTCCGTTCAGGTTGATCGTTACTGGCACACCATGCACGGCAACTGGACGCTGCAGTATGGTTTCGCCAGGCCATCCGAACAGTCGTTTAAGTTCGAAGAAGGTACCGATGCCGCATTCCACGGTTTCTGGCTGTGGCCGTGCACCATGTTTAACGTCCCGCCGATCAAAGGCATGATGACCGTCATCTATGAGTTCCCTGTGAATGAAGAGACCACCCTGCAGAACTACGACATCTACTTCACCAGTGACGAACTGACCAGTGAGCAGAAATCGCTGATTGAGTGGTACCGTGACGTTTTCCGGCCGGAAGACTTACGGCTGGTAGAGAGTGTACAGAAGGGGCTGAAATCCCGCGGTTATCGCGGTCAGGGACGCATTATGGCCGACAGCAGCGGCAGCGGGATCTCCGAGCACGGTATTGCCCATTTCCATCATCTTGTGGCTCAGGTATTCCGGCCGTAATCACTACAGGAGTCTGTATGTCCGTGTTCCACACTACCCTTTTCCGCCAGCAGGCGCTGATTGCCGGAGTCTGGCGCGATGCCGCCGACGGTACCACGCTTGCCGTCAGCAATCCGTCAACCGGCATGACGGTAGGCCTGATCCCCAATATGGGCCGCACGGAAGCGCAACAGGCTGTGGATGCCGCCACCACGGCACTCCCGGCGTGGCGGGCACTCACCGCAGCACAACGTGCCGCATTACTGAAGAACTGGCACCGTTTAATCCTCGAAAATAAAACCGCTCTGGCGCAGATAATGACCGCCGAACAGGGGAAACCACTGGCAGAAGCAGAAGGTGAAATCGCCTATGCCGCCTCGTTTATCGAGTGGTTTGCCGAGCAGGGTAAACGCGTCAACGGCGAGATTATCCCCTCACCAGATGCCGACAGACGCCTGATGGTGATCCGCCAGGGCGTCGGCGTCTGCGCGGCAATCACCCCGTGGAACTTCCCGGCGGCGATGATCACCCGTAAAGCCGGGCCGGCGCTCGCCGCCGGCTGTACGATGGTTATCAAGCCGGCGAACGAAACGCCGTATACCGCGCTGGCGATGGCGGAGCTGGCGATTCAGGCCGGGTTCCCGCCGGGCGTCATTAACATCGTCACCGGCCAGTCGCACGAGATTGGCGCGGTATTCACCGGCGATGAACGGGTACGTAAGCTCTCCTTTACCGGGTCGACTGAGGTGGGCCGCGTGCTGATGCGCCAGTGCGCCGGGTCGGTTAAAAAAATCTCTCTGGAGCTCGGCGGTAACGCGCCGTTTATCGTCTTCGACGATGCCGATATCGATAAAGCCGTCGGGGGGGCGCTGGCAGCCAAGTTCCGCAACGCCGGGCAGACCTGCGTCTGCGTCAATCGCTTCTATATTCACCGCGCCGTCTACGACCAGTTCTGCGATAAATTCATCGCCCGCGTCGCCGCCCTGAAAGTCGGCGACGGCTGCGAAGAGGGAGTGCAGGTTGGCCCGCTGATTAACGCCGACGCCGGACACAAAGTGCAGTCCCTGCTTGACGATGCCCTGAACCGCGGCGCCACGCTGTTAACCGGAGGTACAGCGCATGCGCCGGGCGGGAATTTCTTCACGCCAACGGTTATCGGTGACGTACAGCCGGGGTCGCTGCTGCTGCAGGAAGAGATTTTCGGCCCTGTGGCCGCGCTGGTGAAATTTGAGGATGAGCAGCAGGTCATCAGACAGGCCAATGACACCCTCTACGGCCTTGCCGCCTATTTCTACAGCAACGATGCCGCCCGCATCTGGCGCGTGTCTGAGCAACTGGAGTACGGCATGGTTGGTATCAATACCGGGCTGATTTCCAGCGAAGTGGTGCCATTTGGCGGGGTGAAACAGTCCGGCCTAGGTCGCGAGGGCTCAGAACACGGAATCGAGGATTACCTGGAGATGAAGTATCTCTGCCAGGGATTGTAAATGCGCGCTCCCGGCGGTGCCTGCAGCGCCGGGATTTTTACGGAGTTCAGCGATGTCTGATTATCACATGTCTGAGGTTATCGTTCGCGATGTTGAACAGGTAACCCCCCGGGTTAAGCGTTTTACGCTGGTATCACCAGGCGGCGGGCCGCTGCCATCATTCAGCGGTGGCAGCCATATTATTGTCAGGATGCAGGACGGCGGTCAGTGCTACAGTAACGCCTACTCGCTGATGAGCTCGCCACTGGATACCACAAGCTGGCAGATTGCCGTCCGTCTCGAATCGCCGTCAAAAGGCGGCTCGCGCTTTATGCATCAGCAGGTGCGGCCGGGCGATACCCTGACGGTATCGACACCCAACAATCTGTTCGCCATCGACCCGCAGGCGCGTAAGCATCTGCTGATCGCCGGCGGCATCGGCATTACACCATTTCTCTCATATATTCCACAACTGGAACAGCGTCAGGCCGACTGGCAGCTGCACTACTGTTTCCACGATGCCGACAGTAACGCATTTGTCGACGAGCTCAGCGCCTCCCCGTGGCGCGAGCGGGTCACTATTCACGTATCCGCCCTCGGCAGCCGCCTCGACCTCCCGCGTCTGTTCGCCGACCTCGCCCCTGACACTCACGTTTATACCTGCGGCCCGGCCGCGCTTAGCGGCGCGGTGAAAACCGCTGCCGGACGGCATAAAGTGCCGGCCAGTCAGCTACACTTTGAACAATTTATTGTTGAGGATAAAGACGGCGATGAATTTACCCTAGTGCTGGCGCGTTCCGGACACGAGTTTATAGTGCCCCGGGACATGACCATTTTGCAGGTGATTGAGAATAACAACGCCACGAAGGTCGAATGTCTGTGCCGTGAAGGCGTATGCGGTACCTGCGAAACCATGATTCTGGAAGGGGAAGCCGACCACCGCGACCAGTATTTCAGTGATGAAGAAAAAGCCTGCCAGAAAAGCCTGCTGATTTGTTGCTCGCGTGCAAAGGGAAAACGTCTGGTTCTGGATCTGTAAACACATTTTCCGGATCGCTGCCGGGGAACATGAAAACCCCCGCAGTAATCCGTACAGACACGTTTATAAACAGAAACGTTTATATAAATAAACGGACCCGGGCAGTATGCAACCGACAGGGATAGTGGCTGATCTTCTAATTAAAAAAACTGCAGTCTCCCCCTACTGAGCTTTCCTTCAGTCATTAAGAATTAATTGTGATCAACCGCACCATCCTGAAAAATAAAAGGATATGGGAAAAACCATATAATTTTCCGGACTATTCTTATTAAGCCAATAATAAATTCATCTGCGAGGAACCATGAACAATACTGAGCTGGCTAACCCGGCCCCGCTGGGCCTGGCTGCATTCGGCATGACAACTATTCTGCTTAATCTGCATAACGCAGGTTTTTTCGCCATGGACGATATTATTCTGTCAATGGGTATCTTTTACGGTGGTATTGCCCAGATTCTTGCAGGAATTCTGGAATACAAAAAAGGAAACACTTTTGGTTTAACCGCATTTGCCTCTTATGGCTCTTTCTGGCTGACGCTGGTCGCTGTTTTGTTAATGCCAAAGATGGGGTTGGCAGATGCGCCAGATCCCGGATTCCTGGGTTTTTATCTGGGGCTGTGGGGAGTATTCACGCTGTTAATGTTTTTTGGCACACTGAAATCAGCCCGGATGCTGCAGTTTGTTTTCCTGAGTCTGGCTGTGCTGTTTATTCTGCTGTCTGTCGGGAACATTATTTCCAGCGTATTAGTGATCCACATCGCGGGGTGGACAGGATTAGTCTGCGGGGCCAGCGCTGTTTACCTGGCAATGGGGGAAGTGCTTAACGGCCAGTTCGGTCGTACTGTTTTGCCAGTTGGTGAACCCCGGACACCGTAGCTATTTTTACTACTGTCTCCGGTTCGGATATTAATCAGGGAAATGCCGGCGTCCGCAACGCATCCGGCGAACGTAATATCCGGCCCGGCAAAAACAGTCCCGGGCATTTCCCTCAACACGTGGCCCGGGCATAATGTTTTTCGGTATAGCGTTTGAGCCTGTAAAAGTTCTGTTCATCCCCGCCGATAAAAATCCCGTTATCCTTTCTGCCAACTGCTGTGTGGGGTTATATGCGAGCCCCGTTACCTTATTCGTACCCCTTATAATGGGGTGTTAGCCAGCCCCCCTTATAGCAAGAACGTCCATGGTGCTGTTCAGGAGGGTAGAGAGGTCCTCCTCCGCTGATATTCCTATGCCACAGTGTCTCATCAACGGTGGCTATCCCGGCTACGCAATACAACGCGGATCTGGAGTGCTCCGACATCGCAACAGGTACGTTTGGCGAGAAGAGCGGCGAACATATCCACATAACTCGTAGTCTGTTCGGCCACGCGATCACGGATTACCGAAACCTCACGAGTCAGGAGCATGCGCTGAACCAGTTCTGTACGATCCGAGCTTGCCTGATGGCAGAGAATGTCGATACAGACGAGACTCAACGATCCGTTCGCCAGCCGGGGGGGGCTATTAGCGGTTACCAGCGCCCCACCAGACCCGGTGACATCCCCCCGGATCATGGACGACTGGGGGCAGTAATCATGCCGGGTCTGGCTGGCTAACACCCCATTATAAGGGGTACGAATAAGGTAACGGGGCACGCAGACCATCTTCGGCTCGTCAGTAAGCACAATGTCTTCCTTTGTGATGAAGTAGCGAAAAACGGTACTAGATGAGACATTGGCGGCGGCAACGATGTCCTCAACGCTGGTAGCGTCGTAGCCTTGTTGTTCGAACAGTGCCATAACCGAACGAACTGGTGCTGAGCGACGCTGTTAACTACCATTAGTGACGGCATTATTCAGCAACCGTATTACTGATTTACGATGGTACCTGCTAATCAGTATGAACTCTTCGAGAGTCCGGGTTTTCTCTGCTTTACTGGCTACCTGATAGCGTGTTTTCAGCGCCCGTAATGTCCGAACACAGATCTTTAGTGAGTGCCTGTTTTTTGGTCTGTGATGACTGGTTGAGCGCTTTTTTACGAGCAGGGCTTTGCCCCGGGGCCCCGGGACGTACCGGTATCTGTCGCATTTTATTGTGCGCAACTGCGATCATCCTGCCGATGGTGGAAATACCCGGGCAGATCAGATAGCGCTGTTCACACCAGGGTTCAGTCGGACGTAAATTTGTTCTTTCCCGGGACTGGAAAGCCCAGTTGTGGCGTCCTGTTCACCATGATGCGTGAAGATACTTTTATACCCCTGCGACGCCATAAACATGCCTGACAACTTGACAGAACCTCCTGGTTCAGGGGAACGTCGCCGAACCACCAAATTCCAGATAGATTTTTGCCAGATTCCGGAACTGATTAAAGCGGTTTTCATCCAGTAATAACCCGGCCTGACGGCGTTTCTCCTGCGCATCAAGCCAGAACGATATACGCACAGCACCCTGCCGGTAGCGTATTTCATTCAGTCGTTCTGACCTCCTCGCCAGCTCAAGCCCCTCCCGGAGCCTTGTCTCCTGAATCAGCAGTTGATTACGCAGGGATAGTTCATCTTCGATACTGCTCATTACTTTATAAAGCGACTGTTTAAACTCCAGCAATCGCTGCTCGTATTCATTGCGGGCTATCTTTACTTCCACGCCCCGTTGCCGCCACTCAAGGAATGGCAGCGTCAGGCTGGCACCTAAGGAACCTGCAGGATTTTGCAGGAACGTGAGCAACGAATTGCTGCTGGTACCCAGGGAGCCAGTCAGGCTGAATGCGGGATAGTATTCGGTACGTCTGATATCAACGCTGGCCAGAGCTTCACGTACCCGCCACTCTTTAGCGCTGATATCGGGCCGGTGTCTCAACACGCTGACCGGTATGTTGGCATTCACCTGCGGCATGGTCCCTTCTGGCAACGCCATCGGTTCAACCACCGGGCTGCCCGGAGCAGTACCCAGCAATACCGCCTGCTGATTAAGTACCTGCAGACGCTCATGCTGCAACCCTGTCAGTCGGTTCTCCTGACTCAACAGGCTTTGTTGAGCGTCCACCACATCCAGCGATGAAGCACCGCCCGCGCGGTAGCGGACGTCAGCCAGGCGTAACGTCTCTTTTGCGTAGTCAATGCCCTGCTGCAGCACGGCTATCTGTTGGTTAACAAAACCGATACGCCAGTAGTTATTACTGGCCTCTGAGAGCAGGGTAAGTCGGGCAGCGCGCAAATCATCTTCCGTAGCCTGACGAGCCCACAAAGCGACATCCTGCTGACGGGCTATTTTGCCCCAGAGATCCAGTTCATAGCTGGTGCTTATGCTGGCAGAACTGCTTTTTGCCCAGTCGGATGAGCTGCCAGGCTGTTTTCTGCCGTCCACGCCCAGCGTACCTGTCAGCCCGGGAGCGCTGGTTATGCCAGCCCTCTCCTCGTCAAGCCTTGCCCGGTATACCCGTAGTATGGCTATAGCCACATCACTATTGTTTGCTGTAACCTGGCGTAGCCAGCTATCCAGCCGGGGATCGTTAAACGCTTTCCAGTCAAACGGTGCCAGGTCTCCGGCAACATCGTCCTGATACCAGTTCGCGGGATAAACCACCGCAGGAGCGTGATACTCGCTTTTCAGCGTATTTGCGCAGCCTGTGCTGAATGCAACGGTAAGACATAAAGTCAGGGATGATAAAATTTTCACAGGTTACTCGCTGGCCAGAGAAACAACCGGATCCATCCTTGCCGCCTTGCGGGCGGGGAGATAACCGAAGATCATGCCGATTAATGTTGAACAGAAAAATGCGGCGGTCGCGGCCTGCCATGAATAGATAGCGGTAAAAATTCCGCCTGCCAGCGCGGTAAACAGCGAGCCTGCGGCATACGACAGCGCGATACCTGACGCACCACCAGTCAGACACACCAGGACGGCTTCAGTCATAAACTGCTGCATGATATCGCTACGCCGCGCTCCTACCGCCATGCGCACGCCGATTTCATGGGTACGTTCGGTAACAGAGACCAGCATAATGTTCATCACGCCAATACTTCCGATCATCAGCGAAATACAGGCAACCATCAGAATCAGAATACTGAAGGTCATTGAGGTACGTTCGACAGATTTTCTGATCTGTTCGAAATTATAGAGCCTGAAGTCTTTTACGCCGTGGCGCCGGGTCAACAGTTCGGAGATAGCGCTTAGCGCCGCCTCATTAGACACATTATCCTTCAGCCGGACGCTGATGCTGCTCAGAACGGGTTTGCCTGTCATGCGATACATCACTGTGCTGTAGGGCATCCATACGGTAATGCGGTCTGGCGCATAGCTACGATGGTTACTTCTGGCTATACCCACGACCCGCGCAGGTATGGAGCCGAGGAATACAATTTGTCCGAGCGCCTGTAGTCCCTCCTCATCAAATAACGCCCTTCGGGCGTTTTCATCAACGATGACTTCCTGAAGAGCATTGCGATCGTCTCTGAAGGTGGCTCCCTGCAAAATCTCAATGCCGTTAACGCGGAAATGATCGCGCCCGACACCATTGACAGAAGCGGTTGCGGATTTACCGGGAAAACGAATGTTGTCTGACGCGGTAACTTCCGGACTCACACTGTCAATAAACCCCTGCTTTGCCAGCGCTTCAGCATCTGCCGGAACCAGCGTACGAATACTTTCAGCGCTGTCGTCGAAGAAATCTCTCCCGGGATAAATACTCACCACGTTGGTGCCCAGATCTTTAATACTATCCAGAGTCCGCTGCTTCGCGCCCTCACCGAGCGCCACTACCGTCACCACGGCCGCGATGCCAAAAATAATTCCGCTCATGGTTAACGTGGTACGTAAACGGTGTGTGTTCATCGCTTTCAGCGCCATTTTCAGGGATTCGCGCGTACGGTCAAACAAAATCTGCCAGCGGTTTTGTTGGTTTCGACCGGGCGGCGGCAGTGTTTCCCCGGTGGTTACACGGCTGCCAGTGTCGGAGATAATTTCTCCGTCGCGCAGTTCGATAATTCGATGAGCATGCTGCGCCACTGCCATATCGTGGGTCACTATCACCACCGTATGACCGCGCTGGTTAAGTTCGCTGAGAATGGTCAGTACTTCCTGCCCGGACCGTGAGTCCAGCGCCCCGGTCGGCTCGTCTGCAAGAATGATCTCCCCACCGTTAATCAGCGCGCGGGCAATACTGACTCGCTGCTGCTGACCGCCGGAAAGCTCGCCGGGTTTATGGTGCTCACGCCCTTCCAGCCCCAGCCTTCCCAGCAGCGCAGACGCCCGTAGCTGACGCTGGCCACGCCCGATGTTGGCGTAAATGGCGGGGATCTCAACATTGCCCAGTGCGCTGAGATCCGGCATCAGATGATAACGCTGGAAGATGAAACCAATGTGTTCCCGCCGGACTGTTGCAAGCTCATCCGGTGACAGCCGGGCGGCATTTTTCCCGTCGATGTAATACTCTCCGCTGTCGGGGACGTCAAGACAACCCATGATGTTCATCAGGGTCGATTTACCCGAACCTGAAGCGCCAGTAATCGCCACCAGTTCACCTGCCGCGATAGTCAGGTTCACCTCTCTCAGGACAGTAAGATTCTGACCGCAGCTGCGGTAAGTTCGGGTAATGTTCTTCAGCTCAATGATATTTCTCACAACACAGCCCCTTCTCCGGGTACTTTTTCACCCGGCTGCGACAGCACCACCATTTCCCCGACTTTTAAGCCCCCAAGGATCTGAATATCCACGCTGTTGGTTATTCCGGTTTTTACCTCGCGGGTTTCCAGCATGCCGTTACCTGTCAGAACCCGCACCAGTTGTTTATTTCCGTCAGCGTTATACACTGCCTGAATCGGTACCAGCAGCGTATTTTTAGCTTCGCCTATAATAAGTGTAACCTGTGCGGTCATGGCAATACGCAGCCGGTTTTCCGGGTTGGGTACGTCCAGCAGTGCGTTGTAATAAACGGAAGCATTCGGGGTGCCGGAGCCTGAAGCAGAACTGCTGCCGGCAAGAGAGTCGTCTTTCATCACCGACTCAGGTGCCATCTCAACTGCCCGAAGCGTCGCGTCATAGTGTCTGTCCGGCTCCGGGAAAATAGTGAAGCGCGCTTTTTGCCCCGGAGCAATACGGGTAATATCGGCCTCAGAAATCTGCGCTTTGATGGTCATGACATCCAGCCGGGCCAGCTTGATAATGGTCGGCGCGCTCTGGCTGGAGTTAACCGTTTGCCCCTGCTGTGTGACAACCGCAATAACAATACCATCCATCGGCGCGATAACCCTGGTATAGCCCAGTTCGACCTTTTTTTTGTCCATTTCAATCTGCGCTTTAACGAGACGCGCGTTCAGTGACAGCAACTCCGCGCGGGTCGTGGCAAGCGTCGCCTCTGCTGCCTCAAAATCTTCACGCGAGCTGGCATCTTCTCTCAGCATCTGCCGCTGCCGTTTAAATCGCAGTTCAGCCTGTTTTAATAGTGCCTGCTTAGCCTGTAGCTCGGCTTTAACCTCATTAAGTGCGGCTTCGGCATTACGCAAATCATTACGCTGCGGCACATCGTCAATACAGGCAATCAGTTGCCCTTTCGTGACACGCTCACCCACCTTCACGTTCAGCGACTTAACCTGACCCGAAACCTGCGCCCCTACGTTAACGCGCTCAATCGCGTCGATTCGGCCGGTAGCCAGTACCGAATTTTCAATATCACCCTTACGTGCAGGGGCTGTGACATACTCCGGAATCTGTGGACTGCGCAGGAAGAACAGCAACGCGATGATAAGGACAATAAGCAACACTGCAGAAAGGGCAACGACATGACGTGAAGGGGATTTCGTTAACATTGTACTGGTTTTCCATAACGATAAAAGGCAGTGATTTCAGGTAGTCATAGTGGGGTGGTTTTAATATGGGAAAATTGTAAGCCTGTTTTTTAAACAGGCTATATTATAGCAACAGAGAACTCCGGGGCTACAGGGCATTTGACGGTGATTTTAATTAACGCCATAACCTGCATGCGACAAGCCAGATGCAATAACTTAAAAGTGATAGTCACTGGCAATAAATCAACCCGATTGGTTAAATAATGCTCCCACTTGTCCCTTTATATATCAAACTCAACCAACCGGAGACATTACCCGATAAACAGTGCACTGACAGGTGGACTAATCCCCGAACCATGGACGGCCAGGGTGAGATAATGGTGCCAGACCCGGCCTGACTGATCCACGAATAATATAGCGGATTAATGCCATCATTTTCCGGGCGTGATCTTCGTCACCGAGCCTGTTTGTGCTTTATCCCCGGCGGTGCCATACATAGACACCAGATAAACGGCACCATCAGGCGCGACGGTCAGGTGGTTTGGCGTAGCATCCATCGGGATATTGGCAACGAGCTTGCCGTCCCGATCCAGAACAGCAACGGTTCCACCCGCGCGAGTCGCGGCGAAAACCTGCGACGTCACCGCATCCCAGACGACAGATACGCCCCCGGCACCAATATAAGTATCAGCGAGAACCTTACCGTTCACATCAAGAACCACAACATTGTTCGTCTCCTGGGAAGCAACATAGAGACGGCCGGTCGCCGGATCGCGGGCGATGTCGGTTGCGCCCTGCGCCTGAGGTATTTTCACCGTCGTGCTCTTGCCCGTTTTAAGGTCAATCCAGCCCACCCATGGCGTATCACGGCTGACTCCATAGAGTTTCCCGCCGGCGCTGTCAAGGGCAAGATCTGTACTGTAAAACTGGTCGCGGCCACGGTCCGCCACGAACTCCATCTGACCAATATGTTCAAGCGTTCTGGTATCATACATTTCGATAAAACCGGTCAACGCAGCGCTGACATAGGCCCGATTGTGGGCTTCATCAATAATTACATCGCGCGGATGCACAACCGAACCCTCCGGAAAAACTTTCACGACAGAAAGGGTTTTCGCGTCATACACTGTCACCGTCCCGGCAAGGGTGTTCGTAGTCCAGACGTGCTCATGGGAATTGTCAACACCGATGCCGAACACGCCAATTTGCTCACCCTTTTCATCTTTGGGCAGAACGGCCTCTGCTTCGACAGCCAGCGTTCCGGCGTTCAGACGCAGCAGACGGCTACCATCCTTCGGTCCGCGTGCAGAGGTAACGAACAGCTTCCCGTCAGCCGAAACAGCCGACTGGTACGCCCGCTCGCCGACCGGAACCGTCAGCAGCCTGAAAGCATCGGTGTTTTTCGGGGGAACAATTCTGGACAGTTTCAACATGACCTGCGAAACACTCGCGGGATTTTGCGTGATAACCGTGAGTGGATGAAGACCTGTCGCGGCTTCGGCGGGAACCGTCAGCGGAATCGTGAGGTTTCCCTTTCCGTCGGCAGTCAGTGGTTGAGGAGTCAGGGTTTCGGCACCATTCAGCATGGTGACGGTCGCGCCCGCTGGAAGATTCTTAATCGTTATAGCGGTTTTATCTCCGGGCTTAACAGGAATTTCCCGTGACCCGGCCCGGATATTGCCAGGAAAGGTCGTGGCGGCGGTTTCCCACTGGCTATCGGCGAATGCGGTTGTGGCGGTTGATATTACAATAGCTGAGGCCAGCAGTACTGAACGGACTGAAATTCTTCTCATCTTATCCCCATAAATTATATTGATAAAGAAGCTCAACGCAGACAACGTCTTTATCTCCGGCAACGACCTGTTATCGCCCACGCGCAGGGGCTTACTTCCCACCATGAAAGATATTTCTCCATATGGGCGAGTTCAATATACCATATTTAATGTAAATAATTATTATTACTGTTTTCGTTAATATCTCCGGTTGGTTGAGTCAGATGTATAAAAGGGTGAGCCAGCGCCACCGGATACGAGCCTTGCGCCGTCCCGGGCAACCTGGAGGGTGAAACGCAGACAACGAAGTATCCGGGACGAAACCGAATGGTGAACGTGATACTTCCGAAATGGAACTGAATATGGGAACCGACAGGTTGCTCAACAGGCAGGCAACAGATTTCCGGAAGCCACACTGGTGAAATGCCAAAGGAAACCAAACCATCAGGGGCACAGGCGTCAGCAAGTTTACTGAGATAAGTGACGGAACACAGGAGATCCGTAAATTTTCCACAGGAACAGGATATTTGCTCGTGTGACAAAAGCCATCTGGGGTGAGCAACTGGACGAGAACACAGATGGCGTACAAAAATGGAGGAAGTGTGACGCCCGGTACCACAACATGGAGAATTGCCGGGACAGCCTGATACAATCAACAAAATAAAGAGAGCATTTTTTATTCCCTGAGATGCCCGGCGACATCAACGGGAAACCGCAACGGGTAAAAACAAACAACCACCGGATGCCACGATGACGTATGCTGATTCAAAGAGTCAATAAATTGCTGCGCCAGACCGTATGCAGGAGCCGGGCGCAGTTGGCTGACAGTTGTTCATGCCTGAATCAGCCAGTGGCGCATTCTACCTTTGCCTTGTGGCAACTCAACACTTTTCGTCAGCTACCGGATTCTTCCGATACCTGTGCAACATCGCGGGGCTTGATTATTTACCGCAGCAGGACATACGCTGATTCATCTTTCACCAACAACCCGTTACAGCTTATGACATCAATGAAACCACAATTTCTCAGGGTCACCGTTCTGGCAGGACTGCTGTATT
>NZ_NAEW01000022.1 GCF_002075345.1 Citrobacter braakii | reverse complement strand
TTAGGCCTGCCGCCAGCGTTCAATCTGAGCCATGATCAAACTCTTCAATTTAAGTTTGATGCTCGTGAATTAAACTTCGTAATGAATTACGTGTTCACTCAGAGACTTGGTATTCATTTTTCGTCTTGCGACGTTAAGAATCCGTATCTTCGAGTGCCCACACAGATTGTCTGATAAATTGTTAAAGAGCAGTTGCGACGCACTTTAGCGCTCTGTCGCGAGGTGGCGTATATTACGCTTTCCTCTTTCAGAGTCAACCCTCATTTTCAGGTTTTTCTCTTCAACCGAACCGGCTGTTTGTGTGAAGTGATTCACATCCGCCGTGTCGATGGAGGCGCATTATAGGGAGTTTCCCGCGGCCCGCAACCCTTAAATTGCAGAAAAATGACTGACCGCTGCATTCCACAGCAAAACCCCGCCTTATACCCATTTACACACAGAGTTATCCACAATCGTAAGCAAAATAGTGGTCAGCCTCCCTGAAAGAAGTGAAAGCAGATAAGGAAATCTCTATATAAAAAGAGACTCGCTCTACGTTATATATAGAAGAAAAGCCCAGGCAGCCCATGCCCCATCATCCCTACCACCTTTGAATTACGCATCCCATCAGGCGATAATACCCATACAAACCGTGATTCCAGGACCGTGATGAGACACTCTCTGCAACGTACTGCTATACGCAAACGCCCGATGAAGCTCGGCACTACCGTGATCCTCATGGTCAGTGCGGTACTCTTCTCCGTACTGCTTGTCGTTCATCTGATTTATTTCTCGCAAATCAGCAACATGACGCGCGATGAATTAGCGGGTAAAGCGCTTGCGGTCGCACGAACGCTGGCAAACTCCCCGGAGATCCGCCAGGGGCTAATGAAAAAGCCCGAGGAAAGCGGTATTCAGGCGATTGCCCAGGCGGTGAATAAGAGCAACGATTTTTTGTTCATCGTCGTCACCGATATGCAAAGCATTCGTTACTCCCATCCCGAAGCGCAGCGAATCGGTCAGCCGTTTAAAGGCGATGACATTTTGCTGGCCCTGCAAGGGAAAGAGAATGTCGCCATTAATCGCGGATTTCTGGCGCAAGCCCTGCGCGTATTTACCCCTATTTATGACGAGCATCACCGGCAGATAGGCGTCGTGTCGATCGGCCTTGAGCTAAGCAGGGTGACTGAGCAGATCAATAACAGCCGTGGCAGCATCTTTTGGTCCATCTTATTTGGCGTGCTGGTTGGGCTGCTCGGCACATGGGTATTTGTCAAAGTCCTCAAGCGTATTCTGTTTGGTCTGGAGCCTTATGAAATCTCCAATCTGTTCGAACAACGCCAGGCGATGCTGCACTCTATAAAGGAAGGCGTCATTGCCGTTGACGAGTGCGGTGAAGTGACGCTGATAAACCAGGCGGCACAAGAGTTGCTGGATTACCACAAATCGCAAGACGATGCCCAGCTCTCCACGCTCAGCCACGCATGGTCAAAAGTGGTCGATTTTTCACAGGTACTGCATGACGGAACGCCGCGTCGCGATGAAGAGATCATGGTGAAGGATCGGCTACTCTTAATTAACACGGTTCCGGTACTCAGCAACGGTAAAATCATCGGGGCCATTTCAACATTCAGAGATAAGACTGAAGTCCGAAAACTAATGCAACGACTGGACGGCATGGTCAACTATGCCGACGCACTTCGTGAACGATCCCACGAATTCATGAATAAATTGCACGTGATTCTGGGATTATTGCATCTGAAAAGTTATAAGCAGCTTGAAAATTACATCCTGAAGACCGCCAACAGTTATCAGGAAGAGATTGGCTCACTGTTAGGAAAAATAAAATCCCCGGTGATCGCAGGATTTTTACTCAGTAAGATTAATCGCACATCTGATTTAGGCCATAGCCTGGTGATCAGCAATGAAAGCCAGTTGCCGGAAAACAGCAACGAAGATCAGGTGGCTGTGCTGATTACCGTTCTGGGGAATTTGATTGAAAACGCCCTGGAGGCGCTAGGTCAAGAACCTGGTGGCGAGATCAGCGTATCCTTGCATTATCGACACGGCTGGTTGCATTGCGAAGTGAATGACGATGGTCCGGGGATTGCCCCCGAACACATTGAGCACATCTTTGAGAAGGGCGTTTCGTCAAAAGGAACCGAACGGGGCGTTGGTTTAGCGCTTGTTAAACAACAGGTTGAAAACGTTGGCGGCAATATTTCCGTCGAGTCAGAACCTGGGATCTTCACCCAATTTTTTGTACAGTTACCGTGGAATGGTGAGAGGGCCAGCAGATGATCAATGTCTTAATTGTCGATGACGATGCAATGGTAGCGGAATTAAACCGCCGTTATGTCGCGCAACTCTCCGGTTTTCATTGCTGCGGCACAGCCTCCACGCTGGAGAAAGCAAAAGAGATAATCTTTCATAGCGGTAATCATATCGATTTGATTTTGCTTGATATTTATATGCAAAAAGAAAACGGTCTGGATCTGTTGCCCGTATTGCACAGCGAAGGTTGCAAGTGTGATGTCATTGTCATCTCTTCCGCCGCTGACGCGACCACCATCAAAGACTCTCTCCACTATGGTGTCGTTGACTACCTGATCAAACCGTTCCAGGCGTCCCGTTTTGAAGAGGCGCTGACCGGCTGGCTACAAAAGAAAACCGAGATGGAAAAGCATCAGTACTATGAACAGTCTGAGCTTGACCAGTTGATTCACGGCAGCTCCTCCAATGAACAGGAAGCGCGGCGCTTACCTAAAGGATTAACGCCACAAACGTTACGCACGCTGTGCCAGTGGATTGATGAGCATCAGGATCAGGAATTCTCCACCGATGAACTGGCCAACGAGGTCAATATCTCGCGCGTTTCTTGCCGTAAATATCTTATCTGGCTCGTCAATTGTCACATCCTATTTACCAGCATCCATTATGGCGTAACCGGTAGACCGGTCTATCGTTACCGCGTTCAGGCTGAACATTACTCATTACTAAAACAATATTGCCAATAAAAACAATTTGGGATTATTTGTTATTTGAAAGTAACAATTATTAAAATAATGAAAAATCCCTTCTTTTCTGAATCATGTTGCAGAATTATAAATTTGCGTTAGATCAAATATATTTGTATCCAGCATGTTAAATGTATTATTTTAATATTGATTAACGTCACACTGTTTTTAATTTCAAAATCGCTAACAAAAGTTAATTAAGTATTATCTAGCTCGCAGAGTGTGTATTTTTACCCATAAAGGATTAGTCTGAAATTAACCAGACATACAAAATCTAGACTGGTAGCAATGGAGACCATGCTACGTACCATGGACACCGTACATTTTTGTGAGCAAATAAAAGTATCCGCACGCCAACCTCATCACATTATGAAATGGCGTGAGCGTGATCACACAAATAACCTACTCACCCATTCTGTCGGTGGTTCACGAAATAGCGGAAAACGCAAAACAGATAAATTACAGCGTCAACCGCAGCTCTCCATGTCCAGCTCTGCTTCCCATCGCCTGAGGATTCTCTCCTCTGATCAAAGCCACAGAAAAAAGCTAAATATCGCCATAACGTTAAAAAAACATTCTAGCAAGACATTTGAACATTAATCGCAAATACGGACATATCGAATACTGACCATTTTTTGATGCCTATTCCGGCAAAAAAGAATGTGGCACAGATCCATTTTTCAAAAAATTGACTGGTTTTTTCGCGAGGGTAAATAAAATGTTATTTAGTATACAACTTCTTATAATATTAATATGTTTGTTTTATGGTGCCAGAAAGGGCGGTATCGCGCTGGGTTTATTAGGCGGTATCGGCCTGGTCATTCTGGTTTTCGTTTTCCATCTCCAGCCGGGTAAACCACCTGTAGATGTAATGCTGGTTATTATTGCCGTGGTGGCCGCATCGGCAACCTTGCAAGCCTCCGGCGGCCTTGACGTTATGCTGCAAATCGCTGAAAAGCTGCTGCGCCGTAACCCAAAATACGTTTCCATCGTCGCCCCGTTCGTTACCTGCACCCTGACGATTCTCTGCGGTACAGGCCACGTGGTCTACACCATCCTGCCAATCATTTATGACGTTGCCATTAAGAACAATATTCGCCCGGAACGTCCGATGGCGGCGAGTTCTATCGGTGCGCAGATGGGGATTATCGCCAGCCCGGTGTCCGTGGCCGTTGTATCACTGGTCGCAATGCTGGGTAACGTAACGTTTGAAGGCAAGCATCTTGAATTCCTCGACCTGCTCAGCATCACTATCCCGTCTACCCTGTTGGGTATCCTGGCGATCGGTATCTTCAGTTGGTTCCGCGGTAAAGATCTGGATAAAGATGAAGAGTTCCAGAAGTTTATTTCCGTCCCTGAAAACTACAACTACGTTTATGGCGATACCGCCACACTGTTAGACAAAAAGCTGCCAAAAAGCAACTGGCTGGCCATGTGGATCTTCCTTGCCGCTATCGCCGTTGTTGCCGTGCTCGGCGCGTTCTCTGAGCTGCGCCCTACCTTCAGCGGCAAACCGCTGTCAATGGTACTGGTTATCCAGATGTTCATGCTGCTGACCGGTGCGCTGATTATTATCCTGACGAAGACCAATCCCGCTTCAATATCTAAAAACGAAGTCTTCCGTTCCGGTATGATCGCGATTGTGGCGGTGTACGGTATTGCCTGGATGGCCGAAACAATGTTCGGCGCGCACATGACGGAAATCGAAGGTGTGCTGGGCAATATGGTGAAAGAGTATCCGTGGGCCTATGCAATTGTTCTGCTGTTGGTTTCCAAATTTGTAAACTCCCAGGCTGCGGCGCTGGCGGCGATTGTTCCGGTCGCACTGGCAATTGGGGTTGATCCAGCGTACATCGTTGCTTCCGCTCCGGCATGTTACGGTTACTACATTCTGCCGACTTACCCGAGCGATCTGGCGGCTATTCAGTTTGACCGTTCCGGCACCACCCACATTGGCCGTTTCGTTATCAACCACAGCTTCATTCTACCTGGGTTGATCGGCGTGAGCGTATCCTGTGTCTTTGGTTGGATCTTCGCTGCAATGTACGGTTTCCTGTAATTACAGTGCGCGTGCCGTCCGCTTTGGAACGGCACGCCACCGTCAAGACACAGAGAATTTTAAAATTCCTGAGAAAAATGAAAAGGCTGGAAGCAAATGTCAAAAGTTGAATTCACTTATCAGGCGGCTTTCCCACTGGGGGAAGACAAAACTGAGTACTACCTGCTGACCTCCGATCACGTCAGCGTCGGCGAGTTTGAAGGCGAAACAATCCTGAAAGTAGCCCCTGAAGCACTTACGCTACTGGCCCAACAAGCCTTCCACGATGCCTCCTTCATGCTCCGCCCTGAACACCAACAGCAAGTCGCCTCAATTCTCCATGATCCCGAAGCCAGCGAAAACGATAAATACGTAGCGCTGCAGTTCCTGAGAAACTCCGAAATCGCGGCTAAAGGCGTATTGCCAACCTGCCAGGACACCGGTACGGCAATTATCATGGGTAAAAAAGGTCAGCGCGTCTGGACCGGTGGCGGCGACGAAGCGGCACTCTCCAAGGGCGTATTTAATACCTATATTGAAGATAACCTGCGCTACTCGCAAAACGCGGCGCTGGATATGTACAAAGAAGTGAATACCAGCACCAACCTGCCCGCACAAATCGACCTGTACAGCGTGGATGGTGACGAATACAAATTCCTGTGCGTGGCCAAAGGCGGCGGTTCAGCGAACAAAACCTATCTGTATCAGGAAACCAAAGCGCTGCTCACCCCCGGCAAACTGAAAAACTTCCTGGTTGAGAAAATGCGCACGCTGGGTACCGCAGCATGCCCGCCGTACCACATTGCATTCGTCATTGGCGGCACGTCAGCGGAAAGCACCCTGAAAACGGTGAAGCTGGCCAGCACACACTACTATGACGCACTGCCGACTGAAGGTAATGCGCACGGCCAGGCGTTCCGCGATCTGCAACTGGAACAGGAACTGCTGGAAGAAGCGCAGAAACTCGGCCTCGGCGCCCAGTTTGGCGGGAAATACTTCGCGCACGATATCCGCGTGATCCGCCTGCCTCGCCACGGCGCATCCTGCCCGGTTGGTATGGGTGTGTCTTGCTCCGCAGACCGTAACATCAAGGCCAAGATTAACCGCGAAGGGATCTGGATCGAAAAACTGGAACATAACCCAGCCCAGTACATTCCGGAGTCGCTGCGCCAGGCAGGCGAAGGTGAAGTGGTTAAAGTTGACCTTAACCGCCCAATGAAAGAGATCCTCGCTCAGCTTTCTCAGTATCCGGTTTCTACCCGTCTGTCGCTGAGCGGCACCATCATTGTCGGCCGCGATATTGCCCACGCGAAGCTAAAAGAACGTATTGAGTCCGGTGAAGGTCTGCCGCAGTACGTGAAAGATCACCCTATCTACTACGCGGGTCCGGCCAAAACACCTGCGGGTTATCCGTCAGGCTCTTTAGGACCAACCACTGCGGGTCGTATGGACTCCTATGTTGACCTGTTACAGTCTCACGGCGGCAGCATGATCATGCTGGCAAAAGGTAACCGTAGCCAGCAGGTGACAGACGCCTGCCATAAACACGGCGGCTTCTATTTAGGTAGCATTGGTGGCCCGGCAGCGGTACTTGCGCAGCAGAGTATTAAACATCTGGAATGCGTGGAATACCCTGAGCTGGGTATGGAAGCTATCTGGAAAATCGAAGTCGAAGATTTCCCGGCTTTCATTCTGGTCGATGACAAAGGCAACGATTTCTTCCAGCAAATCGTCAGCAAACAATGCGCTAACTGCGCGAAGTAACCCATTCGGCCCGGCACTGGACTGACAACAGATTTTTGGCGTCAGTCCAGTGATCCCCCCGGG
Organism: Citrobacter braakii; assembly: GCF_002075345.1. Classification (GTDB taxonomy): domain Bacteria; phylum Pseudomonadota; class Gammaproteobacteria; order Enterobacterales; family Enterobacteriaceae; genus Citrobacter; species Citrobacter braakii. The sequence continues at coordinate 37,252 of NZ_NAEW01000022.1, read as the reverse complement.
CCAACTTTATCCCCCCATTTACTGGCGTTGAATTTTTGCCGCTCACAGGGAATAGTAACCTTTTCCATTACTTGTGAATTCGCCATGCTCCGCACACTGAACTCCACAATCTTGCACTCTGGCGCGCTGCTCCTGGCGCTAATACTTATCTACACCGGTGTCTCTGCCACGGAGAAAATCACCTGGCTGATGGAAGTTACGCCGGTCATTATTGTCGTCCCACTGTTGCTGGCGACCGTGAAGCGCTACCCGCTGACGCCATTGCTCTACACGCTCATTTTCTTGCACGCCATCATTCTGATGGTCGGCGGTATGTATACCTACGCTAAAGTCCCTGTCGGTTTTCAGGTTCAGGAGTGGCTGGATCTCAGTCGTAACCCCTATGACAAGCTGGGTCACTTCTTCCAGGGTCTGGTGCCCGCCCTGACGGCAAGAGAGATTTTAGTGCGCGGTAATATAGTTCGTGGCCGCAAAATGCTGGCATTTTTGGTCTGCTGCGTGGCGCTGGCGATTAGCGCGATGTATGAGCTGATCGAATGGTGGGCAGCGCTGGCGATGGGTCAGGGAGCGGATGATTTTCTCGGGACGCAGGGCGACCCGTGGGATACCCAGTCGGATATGTTCTGCGCCCTGCTCGGTGCGCTAACCACGGTGCTCGGGTTAGCGGGCTGGCACAACAGACAGTTAAAAACTGCCGGATAGCGCTGACGCTTATCCGGCAATCTGCCCTACCCATTGCGAGACTTGATAACCAGAATCGGCAAGGCGAACAGGAGTGTCAGAAAATTCGCCATGCTGACGGCAGTATCTTCAATCAATAATCCATAAATCAGCCACAACACCAGCCCACACACAAACATTACATACATTAAACCGGAGATACCCTGCGTGTTGCGGGTGGTAATGACCTTAATCGCTTGCGGTAAGAATGAGAGCGTCGTCAGGCTAGCCGCCAAATACCCAATCCACGAATGCCATTCCATAGCTACGCCTTCACATCACCTGGGGTGACTATCGCAATAGCCGGGATATCCGGTTGCTCATGGTGCTGCGGCACCTTACGGTACTTATCCAACAAATGAATCTGGACCCTGCGCAGCGTGTCGCCGTTCAGTCGGTAAAAGCGGAAGTAAAGGACTAAGGTCACCACAAAAAAGAGTGCTGGTAGCGCGATCATAATGAATTGCATACCAACAATGGTTTCTGCAGACTGCGCGACATTCGGCGCGTAACTAATCACCCCAAGTATCACTGCGATAAAGAAAGCGGCAAACGCTGACCCTCCTTTTACCACCATCGTCTGCACTGAATAAGCGATACTTTCACAACGTACATTCAGTTTGTATTCGCCGTAATCAACGGTATCCGCCACCATAATGACCTGCAACACCCAGAAAAGCGCCGAACCAATATTCAGTAAAATACCAGCACTAACAATGAATAAGATGTTATGAAAACCGGCTAACGCCATCACCAGCAACACGATACAGCTGAGCACCGGCAGCACTGATGCCCCAGCCCACAGGATCCGTCGTGACAACGCTTTTACCAATCGAGGAAAGAAAATCAGCGTCAGCAGGTTTGCCGCTCCTGCGTAAGACATGTAGTACGGGAAGAGGCTTGCATCGCCAATCACATAAGTAAAATAGTAAATGGCAAAGCCAGCAATGATATTGGCGGCAATATTGTAAGCCAGCGCCATGCCTAGCAGGCAGGATAACTGGTCGTTTTTATAGATGAGCCCAACGATCGCTTTCAGCCCAAGACGACTGCTGTCCGCCGTTGCCTCGCTATCTGACGAATAAACCTCATGCACATTACGCAGCGTAACAACGGTAGAAACGATAAAGAATGCAATCAGCACCAGCGTAAACATCTGGAAACCAAAGCCGCGATCGGCCCCGCCAACATAGCTCACAAAGGGCAGCGTCACCTCCGCGGTGACAAACCCAGCCAGGCTTGCGAAGAAACGAGGGAACGGCACCAGTTGTTCACGCTCGCGTTTATCCAGCGTAATAGTTGGCACCAGCGACCAGAATGGAATATCCATAATGGTGTAGGTCATTCCCCATAATATATACGTCACGCAGACAAATACGACTTGCGCAGTGCCCTCAAACAAATGTGCGCTAAAAAGCAAAAACAGCACCAATGAGTTCGCCAGCGTACCGAGTAAGATCCAGGGTTTAAATTTTCCCCACCGCGACCGGGTGGCGTTCACAATCCAGCCCATGATGGGATCGTTTACCGCATCCCAGACCCTTGCCGCCAGGAACAACGTTCCGACCAGCCCCACCGATAATCCCACCACGTCGGTGTAGTAATACATCAGGTACATGTACACAATACCGATGGCGAAATCCTTACCAAACGCTCCAAATCCGTAACTGAGTTTTGTTTTCAGAGAGATGCTCATAGGGTATCGGGTCGCCGTTACCAGCGCCCGCCTTCTGTTAGAGGAAACGTCAGAGGTTAAACGCCGGATGCTCTGCCCGGCGTAATGGTGTGTTAACGGTGTAACCAGGCCGGCAGCCAGTCGCCATGAGACGCGATCAGGTCGTCCACCAGCGCATAAATCTCCTCAATCCCCAATACCGCGGCGGTATGCGGATCCATCATCGCCGCGTGATAAACGCGATCGCGATTTTCCGTCAGAATGGCTTCCGTTAGCAGGGTCTGAACATTGATATTGGTTTGCATCATGGCCGCCAAATGTGACGGGAGAGTACCCACCTTCGTTGGCTGGATACCATTCGCATCGACCAGGCAAGCCACCTCCACGCAACAGCCTTGCGGCAGGTTATCGATCAGATGGTCATTGCGAACGTTGCCATACACCACGCTCGGTTCACCGGTCCAGATAGCGTTCATGATAGTGCTGGCATATTCACGTGACGGTTTAATCTCGATCCGCGCCGCCGTTTTGTACTCTTCCAGCTCTTTGTTCCAGTTCGCCAGCTGTTCCACACAGCGTTTTGGATACTCATCCAGTGGAACCTTATAGCGCTCAATCAGATCCTCACGCCCTGGTTTGATAAACCACGGCGTATATTCCGCGAAATGCTCCGACGACTCAGTGACGAAATAGCCCAGCTTTTTGAACATTTCATAGCGCACAATGTTCTGACAACGGGTATTACCGTGAAGATTCGGTTTCGGCGCCTGACCAGATTCATAGGCCGCCAGCAGCTCCGGATAGAGATTCACATAAGCACCGTCAGCCGTTTTACGCTCAAGTTCCAGATAAAACGCCATATGGTTGATCCCGGCGCAGCGATAGCGCAAAGAGGCCGGGTCGATGTTCAAATCGCGGGCCAGCTCCTCCGCTGTCCCTTGCACCGAGTGACACAATCCAACCTGCTTAATATGCGGATAGCGCGCATACATTGCCCAGGTGTTCATCGCCATCGGGTTAACGTAGTTAAGCATGGTGGCCTGCGGGCAGACGTCGGTCATATCCTCACAAATCTGCCATAAATGCGGAATAGTGCGCAGCGCGCGCATAATGCCGCCTGGCCCCAACGTATCGGCAATCGTCTGCTCCAGACCATGACGTTTACACACCGCAAAATCGGTAACGGTACAAGGTTCATAGCCACCAATCTGGAAAGCGACCACCACAAAATCAGCATCCTGCAATGCCGCTTTTTGATCGGTATAGCAGGTGATACGCCCGGATGCGCCCGCTGAGTCCATCAACTTACGCACCACAATGTGTGACTCTTCCAGCCGAGTAGGATTGACGTCCATCAAGGCGATATGCGCAGATTTCAGCGCATCGCGATGAAAGACGTCCCCGAGGATATTTTTGACGAAAATCGTGGAACCGGCGCCGATAAAGGTAATTTTGGGTGCAGACATCATGACTCTCCAGAACATTAGTGAACACAGTCATGGTGGCACAGCGCATTGATGAAAACTTCCGACTTCCCTGGCGAGCATTCCCATAAACTCAGATCGCCTCTTTGTCCCATACTGGATCTGAGTTTATGGGACAAAATTGCACAAAAAGCAGAGTATGCGGCCCCAAAATCTCACTATGCTCAATGATATCGGTCCGATTTGTGTCCTGATTCTCAGCCTTAATGCGCAGCAAATGACATGATTCTGATAATTCAGGAAATGGAGCAACCATGAGTACATTACCGACATCGCCTCTTCCCCCCGATCCGCACATGTGCAGCAGCGATGAAGAGCAAACCCGCAGCCCATTGTCGCTGTACTCAGAATATCAACGGATGGATATTGAGCTGCGCTCACCGCATGCTATGCCTGCCAGCCACTGGCATGGGCAGGTGGAGATTAATGTGCCGTTTGATGGCGACGTTGAGTACCTCATCAACAACGAAGTGGTGCAGATAAAACAGGGACACATTACGCTTTTCTGGGCCTGTACGCCGCATCAGCTCACGCGTCCGGGCAGTTGCCAAAGCATGGCTATCTTCAATTTACCGATGCACCTTTTCCTTTCCTGGCCGCTGGATCGCGAACTGATCAACCACGTTACCCATGGCATGGTCATCAAATCGCTGGCGTCGCAGCAGCTGAGCACCTTTGAAGTTCAGCGCTGGCAACAGGAGCTGAGCAACCCGAACGAGCAAATTCGCCAGCTCGCCATTGATGAAATTGGTCTGATGCTCAAGCGGTTTAGCCTTTCCGGCTGGCAGCCAATCCTGGTCAATAAAACTTCGCGGACGCACAAAAACAGCGTTTCGCGGCACGCCCAGTTTTACGTAAGCCAGATGCTGAGTTTTATTGCCGATAACTACGATCAGGTGCTCACTATCAACGACGTCGCGGAACACGTGAAGCTCAACGCCAACTACGCGATGGGGATTTTCCAGCGCGTGATGCAACTCACCATGAAGCAGTACATCACCGCAATGCGGATCAATCACGTCCGCGCATTGCTTAGCGATACCGATAAAACCATTCTTGACGTCGCGTTGACCGCCGGATTCCGATCCAGCAGCCGTTTTTATGACACCTTCAGCAAGTTTGTCGGCATGTCGCCGCAGCAGTACCGCAAACTGAGCCAGCAGCGCCGGCAAACAATGGCTGGCTGAGCAGCCAGAAACCACCGGCGTTACCCCGGCCTACGATCCCTATCGTTCGCCGATATCAGTATCAGCCAAAAAAATATTCCCCCTGTCGATAAACAGCGGTGAAAAATCGCCAATAAGCAAACATAACCATTTGTTTAAAAACAAATTAAACACAAATCAGACTATTTATCACCCGCTTTACAGCCCATTTTGTCAGGATAATACTTGCCTGCGTCACATTCATACGGTGTGTCTGCAATCCATAAATTGCAACCTTTCCACAACCGGGTAAAAGATGATGAAAGTATTAATTGTTGAAAGTGAGTTTCTGCATCAGGACACCTGGGTCGGTAGCGCTGTCGAACGTCTGGCTGACGCATTAAGCCGCCAAAATGTTACCGTCATTAAGTCCACCTCATTCGACGATGGTTACGCAATCCTCGCCGCTAATGAAGCCATTGATTGCCTGATGTTCAGCTATCAAATGGAACAACAAGACGAGCACCTGAACGTCAGGCAATTGATCGGCAAGCTCCACGAGCGCCAGCAAAACGTTCCCGTTTTCCTGCTGGGCGATCGCGAAAAAGCCACCGCATCGCTGGATCGCGACCTGCTGGAGCTTGTCGATGAATTCGCCTGGATTATGGAAGATACCGCAGACTTTATCGCCGGACGTGCCGTTGCGGCGATGACCCGTTACCGCCAGCAGCTTCTGCCGCCACTGTTCAGCGCGCTGATGAAGTACGGCGACATCCATGAATACTCCTGGGCGGCGCCTGGTCACCAGGGCGGTGTCGGATTTACCAAAACGCCGGCGGGTCGTTTTTACCATGATTACTACGGTGAAAACTTATTCCGTAGCGACATGGGTATTGAACGCGCATCGCTCGGCTCACTGCTGGATCATACCGGCGCATTTGGCGAGAGCGAAAAATATGCCGCCCGCGTGTTTGGCGCTGACCGCTCCTGGTCCGTAGTGGTCGGGACTTCCGGCTCTAACCGCACCATCATGCAGGCTTGTATGACCGACAACGACGTCGTGGTGCTGGATCGTAACTGCCACAAATCTATCGAGCAGGGGTTGATCCTCACCGGCGCAAAACCGGTGTACATGGTGCCAAGTCGCAACCGGTACGGCATTATCGGCCCTATCTACCCGCAAGAAATGCAACCTGAAACATTGCAGAAAAAAATCAGCGAAAGCCCGCTGACCAAAGGCAAGGCCGGGCAAAAACCGTCTTACAGCGTTGTGACCAACTGTACTTATGACGGTGTTTGCTACAACGCCAAAGAGGCCCAGGACCTGCTCGCGCAAACCAGCGATCGCATCCACTTCGATGAGGCCTGGTACGGTTATGCCCGCTTTAACCCAATTTATGCCGATCACTACGCCATGCGTGGCGCGCCCGGCGATCATAACGGTCCTACCGTTTTTGCGACCCACTCGACCCACAAACTGCTGAACGCGCTCTCTCAGGCGTCTTACATTCACGTCCGTGAAGGTCGTGGGGCCGTGAACTTCTCCCGCTTTAACCAGGCGTACATGATGCACGCCACCACCTCTCCGCTGTATGCCATCTGCGCATCAAACGACGTGGCGGTCTCCATGATGGACGGCAACAGCGGTCTGTCGCTCACCCAGGAAGTGATCGACGAAGCGGTCGATTTCCGTCAGGCTATGGCGCGTTTGTACAAAGAATTTTCCGCCGAAGGCGACTGGTTCTTCAAACCGTGGAACAAAGAAGTGGTGACTGACCCGCAAACCGGCAAAACCTATGACTTTGCCGATGCGCCAACTCAACTCCTGACCACTGACCAGAACTGCTGGGTGATGCGTCCGGGTGAATCCTGGCACGGGTTTAAAGACCTGCCGGATAACTGGAGCATGCTGGACCCAATCAAAGTCAGTATTCTGGCGCCGGGGATGGGCGATGATGGCGAACTGGAAGAGAGCGGCGTACCGGCAGCGCTGGTCACCGCCTGGCTTGGCCGCCACGGTATCGTGCCGACCCGTACCACCGATTTCCAGATTATGTTCCTGTTCTCAATGGGGATTACCCGTGGGAAATGGGGCACGCTGATCAATACCCTGTGCTCATTCAAACACCATTACGATGCCAATACACCGCTGGCGCAGGTGATGCCAGAACTGGTTGAGGAACATCCTGACACTTACGCCAACATGGGCATTCACGATCTGGGCGACACCATGTTTGCCTGGCTGAAAGAGAACAACCCTGGCAGCCGACTCAACGCGGCCTACTCCGGCCTGCCTGTTGCTGAAATCACCCCGCGTGAAGCCTATAACGCGATAGTCAGCGATAACGTTGAGATGGTGGCCATTGAAAATCTGCCGGGTCGTATAGCTGCGAATTCCGTGATTCCTTACCCACCGGGAATTCCAATGCTGCTGTCCGGGGAAAACTTTGGCGACGCCAATAGCCCGCAGATTAGTTATCTACGTTCGTTGCAGTCCTGGGACCACCACTTCCCTGGATTTGAACATGAAACCGAAGGAACGGAAATTATTGACGGTGTATATCACGTCATGTGCGTGAAAGCATAATGTCATTTTATAGATAGTCCGATTTTTAAGGTAGACATGTCATGCTTGAGTAATTCCTGAGTATTGCTGCAAAACAATAACATTGTCATACCTTTTTGCGCGGGACCACCCCGCGCTTTTTTTATACGCAAATATCACGTTTCCACTTGCGTAAAAAAAAGTGTACATAAGAAAATTCCCACCAAACATTGTAATTAATTTCAGACACGTTATTTTAATGCGGTCCTGGATTCATCATACAATTTCAATTTAGCCGATATGGTTCATCTGATGGTGAGCTACGGTGTTTTATGTTCATATTCCTGGAGTTTGGGTATGAGGGTTTGCAGCAGAGCAGCTTGTGTTGTTGTATTAACGGAGAAGGATGTTTGGTTAAGGATTAACGGTAAAGAAGCCATCAGCTTAAAAGCTAATCATATGGCGCTGGTAGCATGCGATAATAATATTATCGATTTCTCATCACTTAATAACGCACTGGTCATACATATCAGCCGTGATATCATTAAAGACTATCTACGTTTTTTAAATAAAGACCTTTCACAGATCCCACTCTGGCAACGCAGTGCCAACCCAGTGATGACCGCCGTCTGTCTGACGCCGGATGTCTTCCGGGTGGCTGCCCAATATAGCGTAATGGACACAATGGACGAAGGTGAAAGTGTGCGCACGCGCTCGCTACTGTTCACGGTGTTATCACGCTTTCTCGGCAGCAAAAAGTTTATTTCTCTGCTCATGCATATACTACGCAGTCGTATCAGCGACAGCGTTTATCACATTATTGAGAGCGATATACATAAAGACTGGAATTTAAGCATGGTTGCCAGTTGCTTATGCCTGAGCCCCAGTTTGTTAAAGAAAAAGCTCAAAAGTGAAAATACAAGTTACAGCCAAATAATTACCACGTGTCGCATGCGTTATGCCGTCAATCAATTATTGATGGACGGCAAAAACATTTCCCAGGTCTCTCAACTGTGCGGATATAACAGTACCTCGTACTTTATTTCCGTATTCAAAGAGTTCTATGGGATGACGCCTCTGCATTATGTCAGTCAACATAGGGAGCCATCCGCTGCCTGATTTTTAATCAGTTAGCTATAAGCCATAATAATATCAGCATTAGCGATACCCCCAGTCCGCCATCATAAAATAGTCTTCTGAAGAGGTATGATAAGACGTCATTTATCCTTATCAGGAGTTACTAAATATGTCGACGGATGCTGATGCTCACAAAGTGGGCTTAATCCCCGTCACCCTTATGGTGTCGGGGAATATTATGGGTTCCGGTGTATTCCTGCTACCCGCAAACCTTGCGTCAACTGGCGGGATTGCAATCTACGGATGGTTGGTCACTATTATCGGTGCTTTGGCGCTGTCGATGGTGTACGCGAAAATGTCGTCCTTAGACTCCAGTCCCGGTGGTTCTTACGCTTATGCCCGCCGCTGTTTCGGTCCTTTTTTGGGCTACCAGACCAACGTCCTGTACTGGCTGGCTTGCTGGATTGGTAACATTGCCATGGTGGTTATTGGCGTCGGTTACCTGAGCTACTTCTTCCCCATCTTAAAAGATCCGCTGGTCCTGACGCTGACCTGCGTCGTGGTGCTGTGGATCTTCGTGTTGCTGAACATTGTCGGACCGAAAATGATCACCCGTGTACAGGCCGTCGCAACGGTACTGGCGCTGGTGCCAATTGTCGGTATTGCCGTCTTCGGCTGGTTCTGGTTCCGGGGTGAAACCTATATGGCGGCATGGAACGTCAGCGGCATGAACACCTTCGGTGCGATTCAAAGCACTCTGAACGTAACTTTGTGGTCATTTATCGGCGTGGAAAGCGCCTCCGTCGCGGCAGGTGTGGTTAAAAATCCCAAACGTAACGTGCCTATCGCCACCATGGGCGGCGTGCTGATTGCCGCCGTTTGCTATGTGCTCTCCACCACGGCGATTATGGGTATGATCCCTAACGCGGCGCTGCGTGTTTCAGCCTCCCCGTTCGGTGATGCCGCACGCATGGCGCTGGGTGACACCGCAGGGGCGATTGTCTCCTTCTGTGCCGCGGCCGGGTGCCTGGGTTCCTTGGGCGGCTGGACGCTGCTTGCCGGGCAAACCGCCAAAGCGGCAGCCGATGACGGCCTGTTCCCACCGATTTTTGCCCGCGTTAACAAAGCCGGTACGCCGGTAGCCGGGTTAATTATCGTCGGCGTTCTGATGACCATCTTCCAGTTCAGCAGCATGTCGCCAAACGCTGCGAAAGAGTTTGGTCTGGTCTCTTCGGTCTCCGTTATCTTCACGCTGGTGCCGTATCTGTACACCTGCGCCGCGCTGCTGCTGCTCGGCCATGGTCACTTTGGTAAAGCGCGTCCGATGTACTTACTGGTGACCTTTATCGCTTTTGTTTACTGCATTTGGGCGGTTGTCGGTTCCGGTGCCAAAGAGGTGATGTGGTCATTCGTCACGCTGATGATCATCACCGCGCTGTATGCACTGAACTACAATCGGATCCATAAAAACCCATATCCATTGGATGCTCCGGTAAACAATAACTAACGCAAACAGTCGTCGTTGCCCGATGGTGTAAGGCCATCGGGCCAACGCCGCCCCCCGCGATTCCTGAAATCAACATTAAGAACTTAAGGTTGGCTTAATTTTACTTTGAGAGGATTTGTACCACTTAGTCGATGGAACCCCCTTAATGTTAAAGCACCTGTTTAAAAGACCCACTCTCGGGCTAATCAGCTGGCTTCTCCTGATCTCATTTTATCTTGCGACTTTCCTGAACATTGCGTTCTATAAACAAGTGCTGCAAGAACTGCCCCTGGATTCCGTGCGCAACCTGCTGGTGTTTTTGTCGATGCCGGTCGTCGCTTTCAGCGTCATGAACATTGTGCTGACGCTGGCCTCATTCCTGTGGCTTAATCGCCTGGTGGCCTGCGTTTTCATTCTGGTTGGCGCATCGGCCCAATATTTCATCATGACCTACGGCATCATCATTGACCGCTCGATGATCGCCAATATGATGGACACCACACCCGCCGAAACCTTTGCTTTGCTGACGCCGCAAATGCTCATCACGCTCGGAGTGAGCGGCATTCTCGCCGCGCTCATTGCCTGCTGGATAAGAATCAAACCGATCGCCCCGGCCATGCGCAGCGTACTGTTCCGTGGCGCGAATATTCTGATCTCCGCGCTGCTGATCGTGCTGGTCGCCGCGTTCTTCTACAAAGATTACGCCTCACTGTTTCGCAACAATAAAGAACTGGTGAAATCCCTCAGCCCATCCAACAGCATTGTGGCGACCTCTTCCTGGTATTCACACCAGAGGCTGGCCCACCTGCCGCTGGTACGCATTGGTGAAGACGCCCATCGCAATCCGTTGATGGTGAAAGAAAAGCGTAAGAACCTGACGATTGTGGTGCTCGGCGAGACCTCACGCGGCGATAACTTCTCGCTGTCAGGCTATTCGCGCCAGACCAACCCGTTGCTGGAAAAAGATGATGTGGTCTATTTCCCCCGCACCACATCCTGCGGAACGGCAACGGCAGTATCTGTCCCCTGCATGTTCTCGGGTATGCCACGCGCGCACTACGATGAAGAACTGGCGCAGCATCAGGAAGGCGTGCTCGACATTATTCAGCGGGCGGGAATTAACGTTCTGTGGAACGATAACGACGGCGGCTGCAAAGGGGCATGTGACCGGGTACCGCACCAGAATATGACTAAGCTGAACCTGCCAGGGCAGTGTATTGACGGGGAATGCTACGATGACGTGCTGTTCCACGGGCTGGAAGAGTACATTAATAACCTGCAAGGCGACGGCGTGATTGTGCTGCACACCATCGGCAGCCACGGTCCGACCTATTACAACCGCTATCCTGCGCAGTTCAAGAAATTTACGCCAACCTGTGACACCAACGAAATCCAGACGTGTTCACAGCAACAGTTGGTCAATACCTATGACAACACCATTCTTTACGTCGACTATATTGTTGATAAAGCAATCAATATACTGAAAGAGCATCAAGATAATTTCACCACCAGCCTGGTCTACCTTTCCGATCACGGTGAATCCTTAGGGGAAAATGGCATCTATTTACACGGCCTGCCATATTCGATTGCGCCAGATACGCAAAAACATGTGCCGATGCTGCTGTGGCTCTCAGAAGATTATCAGCAACGCTATCAAGTCTCTCAGACATGTTTGCAAAAACGGGCAGGCTCAGAGGACTTCTCACAGGATAATCTCTTCTCAACCCTGCTGGGATTAACAGGCGTGCAAACACAGAAATATCAGGCGGCAGATGATATTCTGCAACCCTGCCGGGGAGGCTAAACGAATGAAAATTCTGATTGTTGAAGACGATACGTTGTTATTACAGGGACTGATACTCGCCGCGCAAACAGAAGGCTATGCCTGCGACGGCGTATCAACGGCCCGTGCCGCGGAGCAGTGTCTGGAGACCGGCCATTACAGTCTGGTGGTTCTGGACCTGGGCTTACCGGATGAAGACGGCCTGCACTTCCTGAACCGCATCAGACAGAAAAAATACACCGTGCCGGTGCTTATCCTCACCGCCCGCGATACAGTGAAAGACCGAGTCAGCGGGCTGGACGTTGGCGCCGATGACTATCTGGTCAAACCGTTCGCACTGGAAGAACTGCATGCCCGCATCCGGGCGCTGCTGCGTCGTCATAACAATCAGGGTGAAAGTGAACTCATTGTCAGTAACCTGACGCTGAATATCGGTCGTCGCCAGGTGTGGATGGATGGACAAGAGGTTATCTTAACGCCGAAAGAATACGCACTCCTGTCGCGCCTGATGCTTAAAGCGGGCAGCCCGGTACACCGGGAGATCCTGTATAACGACATCTACAGCTGGGATAACGAACCGTCGACCAATACGCTGGAAGTGCACATTCACAACCTGCGGGACAAAGTGGGTAAATCACGTATCCGCACAGTCAGGGGATTTGGCTATATGCTGGTTGCCACTGAGGAAAGCTAAGTGAAGCTACTGCAATATCTAAAAAAACCGCTCCCGCTGCGTCATCGCCTGATGCTGACCATCGGTCTTATTCTGCTGGTCTTCCAGTTGATTAGCACCTTCTGGTTGTGGCACGAAAGCACCGAACAAATACAGCTATTTGAGCAGGCGTTACGCGAAAATCGTAACAACGATCGCCACATCCTGCATGAAATCCGCGAGGCCATCGCCAGCCTGATCGTCCCCGGTATTTTTATGGTCAGCCTGACGCTGCTGATTTGCTACCAGGCAGTGCGGCGTATTACTCGCCCGCTGGCGGATCTGCAAAAAGAGTTAGAAACGCGGGCAGCCGATAACCTTGCTCCGATTGAAGTTCACAGTTCAACCGTTGAGATCCAGGCGGTCGTCTCAGCGCTCAACGAGCTGGTGACGCGGCTGACGAGCACCATTGAAAACGAACGCTTATTTACCGCCGATGTCGCCCACGAACTGCGCACCCCGTTGTCAGGCGTTCGCCTGCATCTGGAATTACTGTCCAAAACCCATAAGGTCGACGTTTCACCGTTAATTGCCCGCCTTGACCAAATGATGGACAGCGTGTCGCAACTGCTGCAACTCGCCCGCGTAGGACAGTCGTTCTCGGCCGGGAGCTACCAGCACGTCAAACTGCTGGAGGACGTGATTTTGCCCTCCTACGATGAACTCAGCACCATGCTGGACCAGCGTCAGCAGACGCTGCTCCTACCGCAAAGCACGGCGGACGTTGTCGTACGTGGCGATGCGACGCTATTACGAATGCTGCTGCGAAATCTGGTGGAGAACGCGCATCGTTACAGCCCGGAAGGCACCCATATTACGATTAGCCTGAATACAGAGCATGATGCCGTTATCGCCGTCGAAGATGAAGGCCCAGGCATTGATGAGAGTAAATGCGGGGAGCTGAGTAAAGCGTTTGTGCGTATGGACAGCCGTTTTGGCGGGATTGGGCTGGGGCTGAGCATTGTCAGTCGTATCACCCAGTTACATCACGGGCATTTCTATTTGCAAAATCGTCAGGGAACCACCGGCACTCGCGCTTGGGTGGAATTAGCGAAAGGTCAGTAAGAACTCACCCAAACGTACAAAAAGCTGCTGACGATCAGCACGCTGCACACGGTGGTCAAACTTTCATAAATGCGGTTTTTCATGACACTCTCCTCCGATACTCTGGAGGAGAGTTTGCCTGACGCAGATTAAGCCAACCTTAAGTGGATATGATAAATCACATGATTACTCATCAATCCGCGGATGCTGCTGCACCAGGCGCGTACGCTTAAGCTGCAGCTCAGCAATTTCCTGATCGATATCTTCGATTTTATGCTCAATATTATCGTAGTGCTCGCCGAGGAGCTCTTTCGCTTCATGAATATCCGAAGCGGCAGGCGTAGCCCCCTTCAGCGGCTGATTAGCCGTCTCTTTCATGGTCACGCCGGTAATTAAACCTATCACCGCAATCACCATCAGATAATAAGCAGGCATCATCAGATTCTGAGAGCTTTCCACCAGCCATGCGGCCAACGTCGGTGTCAGACCGGCGACCAATACCGAGATATTAAACGCTGCAGCCAAGGCACTGTAGCGAATATGCGTCGGGAACATCGCTGGTAACGTTGACGCCATCACCCCGGTAAAGCAGTTGAGGATCACCGCCAGCATCAGCAACCCGGCGAAAATCAGGCCGATGACGTTACTGTTAATCAGAATAAATGCCGGAATAGCCAGCACAAACAGCGCAATACTGCCCATAATCACAAACGGACGGCGTCCGAAGCGGTCGCTGAGCAGACCCATCACCGGCTGCACAAACAGCATACCAATCATGATGGCGATAATAATCAGCACGCCGTGGTCTTCAGAGTAATGCAGGTTATGCGACAGGTAGCTCGGCATATAGGTGAGCAGCATGTAGTAGGTGACGTTGGTGGCAATCACCAGACCAATACATGCCAGCAGGCTGCGCCAGTGCCTGGTCGCAATCTCTTTAAACGACACCTTCGGACCGTCCTGCAGTCCCTGACGATCGCCCTGCTCCAGTTTATCCACGTGCTGCTGGAACGCCGGAGTCTCTTCCAGTGCATGACGCAGGTACAGGCCAATAAGCCCTAACGGTAGCGCCAGGAAGAACGGAATACGCCAGCCCCACTCAAGGAAGTTTTCTTCGCCGACGATAGTTGAGATCAGGACTACCACGCCCGCACCCAGCACAAACCCGGCAATCGAGCCGAAGTCCAGCCAGCTGCCCATAAATCCGCGCTTACGGTCTGGCGAGTACTCTGCGACAAAAATCGACGCCCCGGTATACTCTCCGCCGACCGAGAACCCCTGCGCCATTTTACACAGCAACAGCAGAATCGGCGCCCAGATACCAATCGAGGCATACGAGGGAATGAGACCGATACAGAAGGTACTTATCGACATAATCACAATGGTGATAGCGAGGATCTTCTGACGACCGTATTTATCGCCAAGCATACCGAAGAACAATCCGCCAAGCGGTCGAATCAGAAAGGGAACAGAGAAGGTGGCAAGAGCAGCAACCATCTGTACGCTGGGGTCAGCCCCCGGGAAGAACACTTTACCTAATGCGTAAGCAACAAACCCATAAACACCAAAATCAAACCACTCCATCGCATTACCTAACGACGCCGCGGTAATGGCTTTTCGCAGTTTACCGTCATCAATGATGGTAACGTCGCGCAGCGTAATTGGTTTTATTTTTTTCCTTTTTAGCATACTCGTCCTCATAGACTTAGCCCTGTCACGCTACAGATCGAGTCCCTCAACGCCCCTGCGTCAAGGTCATCACCGAGCGGGGAATGCACAGACGCATTCCCTGTAACAAGCGTAGCAGGTTTACTTACACTGACGAGAAACGAGCAGTACAACCGAACCTGTTGACGCCTGATTGGGCGGTTAATGACCTCTTTACCCTAACAGTGTTTAAATTTGTGATCAACTTCACATATAGATTTCCATTTCGTCAACATGCGTAAATCAGGTCATTCTTAGTCAACTTTTTTACATGTAATGCTTGCGATTTTCTGGCAATTAAATACAAGAATAAATCGCTTTGTTGCACCAACAATCACAACAGTCACTATTATTCTGCTAGGCAAAAACCCACCTAATCTCTTCACAAAAAGATCACAGCTTTTTTAATAATCAGAGCACTCAGGAACTTTTGCTCGGAATATGTGATGAAGATAACTAAAACATCGTTTTATTTTGATTGAATCAATGTTCCTATGAATGCAAACTAATTCCAGACGCAATATCCCTGGGAGCAGCAACACGCTCAACGTATGCCGCGTTAGATTTTATAAAACAAAGAGATAGCTGTTTTCTTTGTTAAGAAATACCAGTAACCATTTGAATTTATTAATTTTTATTTCCTTGCGCGTGTATTACCTGCGACAAGAGATGAGGACGCTTATGAAAATTAAAGCCACGATTGAACGCATCCCTGGCGGAATGATGTTGATTCCTCTGTTATTAGGCGCAGTGTTAAATACGTTAGCTCCGGATACCGGCGCGTATTTCGGTTCGTTTACCAAAGGAATGATCAGCGGAACGGTGCCGATTCTGGCAGTGTGGTTTTTTTGTATCGGTGCATCTATTGATTTACGAGCAACCGGCACGGTATTACGCAAATCCGGCACACTGGTATTAACTAAAATAGCCGTGGCATGGGTAGTGGCAATGATTGCTGCTTCATTTATTCCTGATACCGGTATTCAAACCGGGTTCTTTGCCGGTCTTTCGGTACTGGCAATTGTTTCAGCGATGGACATGACCAACGGCGGTTTGTACGCCAGCCTGATGAACCAGTACGGAACCAAAGAAGAGTCTGGCGCATTTGTGTTGATGTCTCTGGAATCCGGTCCGTTAATGACCATGGT
This sequence comes from Citrobacter braakii, assembly GCF_002075345.1. Lineage (GTDB taxonomy): Bacteria > Pseudomonadota > Gammaproteobacteria > Enterobacterales > Enterobacteriaceae > Citrobacter > Citrobacter braakii. Next base: position 20,726 of record NZ_NAEW01000022.1, on the reverse strand, counting down.
GATCCTCGGCTCCGCGGGTCTGGCTTCCTTCGAACCACACCATTTTGTCGGCGCGGTATTACCGTTCCTGATTGGTTTTGCGTTGGGTAACCTGGATCACGATCTGCGTTCCTTCTTCAGCAAAGCCACGCCGGTGCTGATCCCGTTCTTTGGCTTCGCGCTGGGCAACACGATTAACCTGAGCGTCATCGTTGATACGGGTCTGCTGGGCATCCTGCTGGGCGTCGCGGTTATCGTCATCACCGGTATTCCGCTGATTATTGCTGACCGCGTTATTGGTGGCGGGAACGGTACGGCAGGCGTAGCAGCCTCTTCTGCGGCAGGCGCTGCAGTGGCAAACCCGGTGATTATCGCCCAGATTAACCCGGCATTTGAACCGGTTGCCGCATCCGCTACGGCGCTGGTTGCCGCCAGCGTGATAGTCACCGCGATTCTGGTGCCGATTATCACCGCGCTGTATGCCAAACGCTTTAATAAAAACCCGGTAGTCAATGAGACGGCGGCTACCCCGGCAGACTCCCTGCACCACTAAACCTGCCTTTATCCCACTCACCGTTCCTGCTCAATTGATGAGCGGGAACGGTGCAAAAATCTCCTCAACCATCGCATCAACCAGCCGCTTCGCCGAACACAATCTCGGCATGCCCAACGCCACATTTTGCCAACGCTGCGTCACCGACCAGCTCACCGGATGACGCTGCGCATCGCACCAGTCCCCGAGCCAGCTCAACATATCGTTGTGCTCAGCCGAGCCGCCAACAACCGGCGTGCTGAGCCAATGATGATAGTAATGACGCGTGGCGGGGGCCGCATTCACGCTGTCTGCCAGCGCCTGAGCAGCCATCGTTCGCAGGTTGTCTTTTAGCATTGACACCACATCGGCATTTGCTAACCGGCAGGCGTCACCAAAGGCTCCCCAGCGCAGCTCCTCTAACGCCACAAAACAGCGTCCAGGTAACGACCAGCCGTCATACGCGCCAGCCCGCCAGCGGGTAAAAATTTGCTCGCTATGTTCGCCCGCTTGCACCGTCAGGCCGCGTTGCGTTACCGCCTTCTCTTTATAAGCGCCGCGCTGGGTAAACCAGTCAGCGAGTGAATTTATCTGCTGCTGAAGACCAGGCGTGGAGAGTTCACGCGGGTGTTCGGTTTGTTGTAAAAACATCAACCCTTCGGCGATCCGTACCAGCGCCAGATGGCCCGGATCGATCATGCCCGCCAGTTTTTCCACCAGTTTTAGACGCATCACCAGATGCTCGCTGGACACACCTGCCAACACCCATGCTCGCAGCTGCGTCTGGGATAGCACCTCCTGCGTCAGACGCGCACGCAGCCGCTGCTGCTGTTGCAGAAAACCACCGGAACGTTTGGTTTCATCTCCCTGAACCAGATCGACCATAAACTTCGGGTAGACACACTCCAGCGTCCGCCCGGGGCCTTCCAGTAACACGTTAGTCATGTGTGCTCGGTTGCAAAAAGGGTATTGATATCGTCGCGCAGCAAGCGGGAATCTTCATAAAGCCATGCCGCAGTCGTAATGCGATGCTGCAGTTGTTCGTTCAAGGCATTCACCGCAGATTCATTTTGCTGGCGCAGGGTCAGACTCTCACGCAGGCTCGCCTGTAATTGCGTCAAACACAGTGAAAAATCAGCAAAAAACGTGGCCATGCCTGCCGTAACGGAAATATCGACCTGCGCAGCTAAAGCTTTACGAATTTGTTGGCAAAACTGGGTGACATAGTGCACAAGGTTCTTATGCAGTGCGCCCATATCAATGAGATAACGCGTTTTTGTTTCGACGTACTCATTCCATCCCCAGTTGGGCTGATTCAACCAGCGAGAGAAGGTATCACGCACCACACCGCCAGTTGACGGCGCATTTTCCGCCGGAATATCCTGCTCAATGGCCTCGTTAAACAACTGGCGGGTGTTGAAGTTAAACATCGCCGCATGAAACGCCGGAAAACGGATCCGCGCACGAAAACCAGCGTGGTTCAGCTCCTCTTTCACCCGCTGCTCAATGGGGCGTATGGCGTCATTTAGCGCCCGGGACAGCGTCGACTCAAGCTGTTCAAAGCGCAGAGCTAAATCCCGACTGATGCTTTCCTGCGCTGCCAGCAAGACAACTTCACAGGACGAGCGCATTTTATCCAGCACGATTTTCGCCTGCCCCTCATCGTGCAACACCAGCATTTCTCCGGCCATTTCTGCCGAGGAAACGCCAGCCCCCTGGCCATGTTGTGACATCATCAGGACGTTTTCTTTGATAAAGAACGTGTTGATGCCGCACAGAATCTCAGTCTGTTGCTCATTGAGATAGGCCGCGGCAGCCTCCAGCGCCAGCTCGACCTCATGACTGACTTCATCACTCACCCGCCCCTGACTCACTTCTAACTGCTGCATATCCTCTTCAATATGCGTGATGTTCAGCCGCAGTTTTTCATAGGCAACCGTTAACCCATGGGCGCGAAACTCCAGATATTCGTGCGCGCTTTGCGCATAGTTCAATAACTTATGCGACGCTGAGCGTAGCGCATACAGCGAAGCATTGGCGTAAGCGGCATGAATCACTTTCTGGATCGGCTGCTCAAACAGTGAATCCTCCCACAACAGATCGGCTGCATGGCGGATGTGCTCCGTATCCTCAAGATCGTTGGTGCACCAGCGTCGGCCAAGCGCCGCTTCGGCAAAATCCTGTACCCAACGTTGCACCTGGTGATCCGGCAGCCGCCCGCGAGCCATCAGCTCATGACGCGCCCTGTTCGCCAGATACCCCCACATCGAAGAAACCGGATAGATTCGCTCCGGGGCAATCCCACCTTGCATCAGCGTGCCGGAAATTAATGCCCGCACCTGCTCTTCATCGTCACTGTTGCGGTCTTTCTGATCGAATTTGTTCACCAGCGCATACAGCGGCACTGACTTGCCGACCGCCATGACAGCGTGGCGCACTTCTTCATCGGAAATCGATTTCAGTTGGGTGTAATCCATCACCACCAGTACCGCAGAAGCCCGCGCCAACTGTTCATTCAGCATCTTTTGTAGATGCGGTTGCCCGGCCTCATTCGGCCCCGGCGTATCCAGCAGGGTTAATTGCCCAGGATAGCTCGCCTGACCGCCCAAATGGACAAATTCGACCTCGATAACCGGAATATGCTCAATCGCGGCATAGGCGGCAAAAGGAAAATCCACTTCCAGTGCTTTTGACAAACGCACCAGGTCATTCAGACTTTTAAGGCAATGGAAAATAGGCTGTGCGCCAAGATAATACCGCTCAAATGCCACGCCGTTTTCAATATGCTGCAGCAGGACATTCATATCCTTATCAATTTCCAGGGTCTGCGTAAGACGCTGGCGATCGCACTCGCGTACGCGCTGCTGTAAAACCTTCATTAAGGCATCGATAGGCGTGACATGTGAAAAATGCAACACCGGCTCTTTCTGCCCCGGCGTATGGCGAATTAGCGTTGGTAGCGCCGTCATGGGACGATTACGATTAGGTAAAACTTCGGTCCCTACAATCGCGTTAATCGTCGTCGATTTTCCCGCTTTCATGGTACCGACAATCGCCAGCACCATTTCCAGACGCGTAATCTTACGCAGTTCATTATTGAGCGTTGCCTGCTGGACATCCATGCCACGCGCGCTGAAATGCAGGGGCTGAACCACCTGTCTGCTATGCTCTCCTTGTTTTAGCGCGACATCATCCAACGACGTCATAGGCAATTTTTGCAATTGCCTGAGATGTTCAAGCGAGAGCATCAGCAAGCGTTCCGCTTCCTGACTTAATTCATATATTGTCTGTGTGTGCATGGAAAATTCTTCCTTAACGCAAATGGCATTACTTTTATTTAGCCCAATCGTTTTATTTATAGATTTTTTGGCTTTTATAATTACGTGTAGAAATAATTAAAATCAAAACAACCAACTGATATTATTAAAATAAATTTGGTGTATAACCGCTGGCCGGATGCCTCTCACTTATGTAATAAGTAAGAAAGATAAACAGCGTAGTTCAGTTTTAAAAAATACCCGCGTAATCCCCCTACTAAAATTAAGGGGGTCAATGATATTCAATCACAATGGCTTAGGCATCCGTAAGCAACGTTACCTATGAATATCAGATATTTCGCCTCACCTTATCTTAAATACCTAAGCGTAGCAATTTCCCTTAAAAAATATTCCGCCATACTTTCATTGAGGTAAAAGCAAAGGGTCTTTACAGCAGATCATTTTGCATAATCACGCAGTAGTCCCGACAAAAGCAGGGATTTTATGTATAATTGCGGCCTTTTTCGGCAATCTGCCATTTTTGGGCGCATTTGCCCCTGCTGACTTTTGAGGAAATCCACATGTCATTACCACACTGCCCACAATGCAACTCCGAATACACTTACGAAGATAACGGCATGTTCATCTGCCCGGAATGCGCTCACGAATGGAACGATGCTGAACCGGCTCAGGACAGCGACGAACTGATCGTTAAAGATGCCAACGGCAACCTGCTGGCTGACGGCGACAGCGTTACCGTAGTGAAAGACCTGAAGGTAAAAGGTAGCTCTTCCATGTTGAAGATCGGGACCAAAGTGAAGAACATCCGTCTGGTTGAAGGCGACCACAACATCGATTGCAAAATCGATGGCTTTGGCCCAATGAAGCTGAAATCTGAGTTTGTGAAAAAGAACTGATGCAAATTGCCTGATGGCGCTATACGTCAATCAGGCCGACGCCAGCTCATCTGCCAGGCGGGAAGCTCATACTTCCCGCCTGGCTTATTTTTGCAGACGATAACTACACTTAACTGGTTTCTTTTACCTGAGGTAAAGATTATGCCGTTAAGTCCCTATATCTCCTTCGCAGGCAACTGCGCTGATGCTATCGCCTACTACCAAAAAACATTAGGCGCTGAGCTACTCTACAAAATCAACTTCGGTGAAATGCCCAAACCGGCGCAGAACAGCGAAGAGGGTTGCCCTTCAGGCATGAAATTCCCCGATACCGCCATTGCCCACGCCAACCTGCGCGTTGCGGGCAGCGACATCATGATGAGCGATAGCGCCCCCGACGGAAATGCCCACTACTCTGGCTTTACACTGGTACTCGACACGCAAAACGTCGACGAAGGCAAACGCTGGTTTGATAACCTGGCAGCAAACGGAAAAATCGAAATGGACTGGCAGGAAACCTTCTGGGCTCATGGTTTCGGTAAAGTGAGCGATCGGTATGGCGTACCGTGGATGATCAACGTCGTCAAACAGCAGCAACCTACAGAGTAATCCAACGGGAGGCCAGCCCTCCCGTACTGTCATCAAAAATCGCTCAACTCTTCATCACCAAGTAACCATCCCTTAACGAAAACGTCACATTAATCCGCCACGATGGGGCCACTTTTTAAGGGAGGCCGCATCATGCAAACGATTATTCGCGTCGAAAAACTCTCCAAGTCCTTCAATCAACATCAGGCGCTCAATGCGGTTGATCTGAACATCTGTTCCGGTGAGATGGTGGCTCTGCTTGGGCCATCTGGCTCTGGCAAATCCACCCTTTTACGTCATTTAAGCGGTTTGATCGTCGGTGATAAATCCCCGGGTAGCCACGTCGAACTGCTGGGTCGCACCGTTCAACATGAAGGCCGCCTGGCGCGCGATATCCGCAAAAGCCGCGCCCACACCGGCTACATCTTCCAGCAGTTCAATCTGGTTAACCGCCTGACGGTACTGGAAAACGTCCTGATTGGCGCACTCGGCAGCACGCCGTTTTGGCGCACCTGTTTTAGCTGGTTTAGCCAGGAACAGAAACAGCGTGCATTACAGGCGCTGACCCGCGTTGGCATGGCGCACTTTGCATACCAGCGCGTTTCCACGCTTTCGGGCGGGCAACAGCAGCGCGTGGCGATTGCCCGCGCGCTGATGCAGCAAGCCAAAGTGATCCTTGCCGACGAGCCGATAGCCTCGCTGGACCCGGAATCCGCACGCATCGTGATGGACACCCTACGCGACATTAACCAGACCGACGGCATCACCGTGGTCGTCACGCTGCATCAGGTGGATTACGCCCTGCGCTACTGCGAACGCATTGTCGCGCTTCGTCAGGGCAACGTCTTCTTTGATGGCAGCAGCCAGCATTTTGATAACGATCGTTTTGACCATCTCTACCGCAGCATGAACCGCGTCGAACAGAACGCGCAGGCTGCATAGTTCTAAAAAACCAGGCGTTATTGGCGCAGCCAGGCTGGCAAGTGAAATAGCCTGGAACAAAGACTAATTAAGGAAACAACATGAGCTATAAGACCGTTGCCGCGCTGGCCTTTACCAGCATGTTCAGCATCAGCACCTTGTTCAGCCCGGCGCAGGCCGAAGAGCAAGAAAAAGCGCTGAACTTTGGCATTATTTCGACCGAATCACAGCAAAACCTGAAGCCACAGTGGGAACCGTTCCTGAAGGACATGGAAAAATCGTTGGGCGTGAAAGTGAACGCCTTCTTCGCCCCGGACTACGCCGGGATCATTCAGGGAATGCGTTTTAACAAAGTTGATATCGCCTGGTACGGCAACCTCTCGGCAATGGAAGCGGTGGATCGCGCTAACGGACAAGTGTTTGCCCAAACCGTCGCTGCCGACGGCTCCCCGGGATACTGGAGCGTGTTGATCGTTAACAAAGACAGTCCGATCAACAACCTGAACGATCTGATCGCCAAACGTAAGGATCTGACATTCGGCAACGGCGATCCTAACTCAACGTCAGGCTTCCTCGTCCCCGGTTACTACGTCTTCGCCAAAAACAACATCTCCGCCAGCGACTTCAAACGCACCGTTAACGCCGGACACGAAACCAACGCGCTGGCCGTCGCCAACAAACAGGTCGATGTCGCCACCAACAACACCGAAAACCTCGACAAGCTGAAAACCTCCGCGCCGGAAAAACTGAAAGAGCTGAAGGTTATCTGGAAGTCACCGCTGATCCCGGGCGATCCGATCGTCTGGCGCAAAAACCTCTCCGAAACCACCAAGGACAAGGTGTACGACTTCTTTATGAATTACGGCAAAACGCCGGAACAGAAAACCGTACTGGAACGCCTGGGATGGGCACCGTTCCGTGCCTCCAGCGACCTGCAACTGGTACCGATTCGCCAACTGGCGCTGTTTAAAGAGATGCAGGGCGTGAAGGGCAACAAAGGGTTGAACGAGGAAGAGAAAAGCAGCAAAACCTCGGCGCTGAAAGCGCAGCTCGACGACCTTGACCGTTTGACCGCCGCCCTGGGCGCCATGACCAGCGTGACTAAAGCGGTGCAGTAAACCTAATGCCCGGTGGCGTTTCGCTTACCGGGCAGACGATGTTCTGTAGGCCGGATAAGGCGCAAGCGCTGCCATCCGGCGATAACCTACGCACGGAGCTAAACATGCAAACCATCACCGTCGCCCCGCCCAAACGTAGCTGGTTCTCACTGCTGAGCTGGGCCATTCTTCTCGCCGTGCTGGTGGTCTCGTGGAAAGGTGCCGAAATGGCTCCGCTCACGCTGATCCAGGATTCCGGCAATATGGCGACCTTCGCCGCCGACTTCTTTCCGCCAGACTTCAGTCAGTGGCAGGACTATCTCGGTGAAATGGCCGTCACCCTGCAAATTGCCGTCTGGGGCACCGCCCTCGCCGTTGTGCTGTCGATTCCCTTTGGCCTGATGTGCGCCGATAACCTCGTACCGTGGTGGATTTACCAGCCGATGCGTCGCCTGATGGACGCCTGCCGCGCCATCAATGAAATGGTCTTCGCCATGCTGTTCGTGGTCGCCGTGGGTTTAGGTCCGTTCGCCGGGGTAATGGCACTGTTTATCCACACCACCGGGGTGCTCTCCAAGCTGCTTTCGGAAGCGGTAGAAGCCATTGAGCCAGGTCCAGTAGAAGGCATTCGCGCCACTGGGGCCAACAAAATTGAAGAGATTCTGTACGGCGTTCTGCCACAGGTCATGCCGCTGCTTATCTCCTACTCGCTGTATCGCTTTGAATCCAACGTCCGCTCGGCCACGGTGGTCGGAATGGTGGGTGCGGGCGGTATTGGCGTGACTTTATGGGAGGCGATTCGCGGCTTTCAGTTCCAGCAAACCTGCGCTCTGATGGTGTTAATCATCGTCACCGTCAGCCTGCTGGATTTCCTTTCCCAGCGTTTGCGTAAGCACTTTATCTGATTAGCGAGGCATTGATTGCTATGCACTTGTCTACACATCCGACCAGTTATCCAACGCGTTATCAGGAAATTGCCGCGAGACTTGAGCAGGAGCTTCGTCATCATTATCGCTGCGGTGACTATCTGCCCGCCGAGCATCAGCTTGCCGCGCGCTACGAGGTAAACCGCCACACCCTGCGCCGCGCTATTGACCAGTTGGTTGAGCGTGGTTGGGTCCAGCGTCGCCAGGGCATCGGCGTACTGGTGCTGATGCGCCCATTCGATTACCCGCTTAATGCCCAGGCGCGCTTTAGCCAGAACCTGCTGGACCAGGGTAGCCACCCCACCAGCGAAAAACTGCTGGCGGTGCTGCGCCCGGCCTCCAGCCACATTGCCGATGCGCTCAGCATTAACGAGGGCGATAACGTGATTCATCTGCGCACCCTGCGTCGGGTAAACGGTATCGCACTGTGCCAGATCGACCACTATTTTTCCGACCTCACGCTATGGCCGCTGCTGCAGGGCTTTAACAACGGCTCACTGCACGACTACCTGCGCGAACAGTCCGGTCTGACGCTCCTGCGCACACAAACGCGCATCAGCGCCCGCCGCGCACAGGCTAAAGAGAGCAAAGTGCTGGAAATCCCCAATATGGCGCCGCTGCTGTGCGTGCGCACCCTGAACCACCGTGAAGGCGAAGAACACGCGGCGGAATACTCCGTTAGCCTGACCCGCGCCGACATGATCGAATTCACTATGGAGCACTGAATGCATTTCGATACCGCTACCCGCCAGCGCTGGATGCGCGCGCTGGCTTACAGCAATGCCGATGCCCTGAACGCCCGCATCCACGCGCTCAAACTGACGCCAGACTATGAACTTATCCGCGCACCGGAAAGCGGACTGATGCAGCTCCAGGCTCGCATGGGCGGCACCGGCAACCGCTTCTTTGCCGGTGATACCACGCTTACCCGCGCAGTGGTACGCCTGAAGAGCGGCACGCTGGGCTACAGCTACCTGCTGGGACGCAACAAACAACACGCCGAGCAGTGCGCGGTCATTGACGCGCTGCTGCAGGAACAAACGCATTTCCAGAGCCTAATGGAAACCTTAATTGCCCCGCTGGAAGCGGAACGCGATGCGCTGATTAGCGCACGCCGTGCCGAAGTCAACGCCAGCCGGGTCGACTTCTTCACGCTGGTACGCGGAGATAACGCATGACCTTACAAACCGCTTTTAATTTACCTGTTCAGGATGCTCAGCAGAGCTTTCGTCGCCTGCTGAAGGCCATGAGTGAGCCGGGCGTGATCGTCGCCCTGCATCAACTGAAACACGGCTGGCAGCCACTGGGCCTGGCAACCACCAGCGTGCTACTGACCCTGGTCGATGGCGACACGCCAGTCTGGCTGGCGCCGTCGATGGATAACGATATCGCCCGGCAGAATCTGCGTTTTCACACCAACGCGCCGCTGGTGGATCAGCCGCAGTTGGCGGCCTTTGCCGTCGCCGACGAACGCATCAGCAGCGAACAGCTTAACGCCCTCTCCGCCGGTTCCGCCGTCGCGCCAGAAACCAGCGCCACGCTGATTGTGCAGGTCTCTGGCTTAAGCGGTGGACGCATGCTGCGTCTGACCGGTGCCGGTATCGCTGAAGAGCGCATGATCGCGCCACAGCTACCGGAATGCCTGATTCACGAACTCACCGAACGCCCGCATCCTTTCCCGCTGGGGGTCGACCTGATCCTCACCTGCGGCGAACGCCTGCTGGCTATTCCGCGAACTACCCATGTGGAGGTGTGCTGATGTACGTCGCCGTCAAAGGGGGCGAAAAGGCGATAGCCAACGCCCACGCCCTGCAGGAAAACCGACGCCGGGGCGATGAGACCATTGCTGAACTGAGCGTGGCGCAAATCGAACAACAGATGAACCTGGCCGTCGACCGGGTGATGACCGAAGGCGGTATCGCCGACCGCGAACTGGCCGCGCTGGCGCTGAAGCAGGCCAGCGGCGATAACGTCGAAGCCATCTTTTTGCTCCGCGCCTACCGCACTACGCTGGCAAAGGTGGCGGTCAGCGAGCCGGTTAACAGTGCAGAAATGCGCCTTGAGCGCCGAATCTCTGCGGTCTACAAGGATATTCCCGGCGGGCAGTTGTTAGGTCCCACTTATGACTACACCCATCGCCTGCTGGATTTTACCCTGCTGGCCAATGGCGAAACGCCACCCCTGCGCAGCGCAGACGACGCGCAGGACGCCTCTCCGCACGTCTTTTCCCTGCTGGCCAACCAGGGACTGGCAAAGCGTGAAGAGGATGATGGTGCCACGCCCGACGACATTACCCGCACGCCACCGGTTTACCCCTGTTCACGCGCTTCACGTCTGCAACAGCTGATGCGCGGCGATGAGGGATATCTGCTGGCGCTGGCCTACTCCACCCAACGCGGCTACGGGCGCAATCACCCGTTTGCCGCTGAAATCCGCAGCGGCTATGTGGCACTGGAAACCGTACCGGAAGAGCTGGGATTTGCGGTGAACGTCGGTGAATTGCTGATGACCGAATGTGAAATGGTCAACGGTTTTGTCGCGCCAGAAAACGAATCCCCCCATTTTACCCGCGGCTACGGGCTGGTGTTCGGCATGAGCGAACGTAAAGCGATGGCGATGGCGCTGGTGGACCGCGCCCTACAGGCAGCCGAATACGATGAATCGGTCACGGGACCGGCGCAGGACGAAGAGTTCGTGCTGGCGCATGCGGATAACGTCGAGGCGGCGGGTTTTGTTTCGCACCTCAAACTTCCCCATTACGTCGATTTCCAGGCCGAGCTGGAACTGCTCAAACGCCTGCAACAGGAGGCCCCCCGTGACCACTAACCTCTCCGGCTACAACTTTGCGTATCTTGATGAGCAGACCAAACGCATGATCCGCCGCGCGATTCTGAAAGCGGTGGCGATCCCCGGTTACCAGGTGCCGTTTGGCGGACGTGAAATGCCGATGCCCTACGGCTGGGGAACCGGCGGCATTCAGCTCACCGCCAGCGTGATTGGCGAGCCGGACGTGCTGAAGGTAATTGACCAGGGCGCGGATGACACCACTAACGCCGTGTCGATTCGCAACTTCTTCAAACGCGTGACCGGGGTGAACACCACCGAGCGCACGGAAGACGCGACGCTGATCCAGACCCGCCACCGCATCCCGGAAACGCCGCTGGTGGAAGACCAGATCATTATCTTCCAGGTCCCGATCCCCGAGCCGTTGCGCTTTATCGAGCCGCGCGAAACGGAAACCCGCACCATGCACGCGCTGGAAGAGTACGGCATCATGCAGGTGAAACTGTATGAAGATATCGCCCGCTTCGGTCATATCGCCACCACTTACGCCTATCCGGTGAAGGTCAACGACCGCTACGTCATGGACCCGTCGCCAATTCCAAAATTCGACAATCCGAAGATGGACATGATGCCGGCCCTGCAACTGTTTGGCGCAGGCCGCGAAAAACGCATCTATGCCGTTCCACCTTACACCCGCGTGGAAAGCCTCGATTTCGACGATCACCCGTTTACCGTGCAGAGCTGGGATGAGCCTTGCGCCATCTGTGGCTCAACCCACAGCTATCTCGATGAAGTGGTGCTCGATGACACCGGCAAACGCATGTTTGTCTGCTCCGACACCGACTACTGCCGCCAACAGAGTGAGGCCCTCAGCAAATGACGCAACCGCTGCTTTCAGTCAACAACCTGACCCATCTCTACGCGCCGGGCAAGGGCTTCAGCGATGTCTCTTTTGACCTGTGGCCTGGTGAAGTGCTGGGTATCGTCGGCGAGTCCGGTTCCGGCAAAACCACGCTGCTGAAATCGATCTCTTCACGGCTGACGCCGCAGAGCGGTGAGATTTTGTATCAGAACCGTTCGCTGTACGGCATGAACGAGGCCGACCGTCGCCGTCTGCTGCGCACCGAATGGGGCGTGGTGCATCAGCATCCGCTGGATGGCCTGCGCCGTCAGGTCTCCGCTGGCGGCAATATCGGCGAACGCCTGATGGCCACCGGGGCGCGCCACTACGGCGATATTCGTGCCACCGCGCAGCGTTGGCTGGAGGAAGTGGAGATCCCGGCCTCGCGTATCGACGACCTGCCAACCACCTTTTCCGGCGGCATGCAGCAGCGACTGCAGATCGCCCGCAACCTCGTCACCCATCCCAAACTGGTGTTTATGGACGAGCCCACCGGCGGTCTGGACGTTTCCGTACAGGCCAAACTGCTGGACCTGCTGCGCGGCCTGGTGGTGGAACTGGATCTGGCAGTGGTTATTGTCACCCACGATCTGGGCGTAGCACGCCTGCTGGCCGACCGTTTGCTGGTGATGAAGCAGGGTCAGGTGGTGGAAAGTGGGTTAACCGACCGCGTACTCGACGATCCGCATCATCCGTATACCCAGTTGCTGGTGTCATCTGTTTTGCAAAACTGATTTTGTCTTGCCGGGTGGCGCTTCGCTACCCGGCCTACGGATCGGCATCGGTTGTAGGCCTGATAAGCGAAGCGCCATCAGGCAATCGAACGCAAAAATGCTTAAAGAGGCTAAAAATGAACGCGATTCGCGTTGAAAACGTCAGTAAAACCTTTGTACTGCATCAGCAAAACGGCGTGCGTCTGCCGGTGCTGCAAGACGCCACGCTGGAAGTTAAAAAAGGCGAATGCGTGGTGCTGCACGGTCACTCTGGCAGCGGCAAATCCACGTTGCTGCGTTCGCTGTACGCCAACTACCTGCCGGATGAAGGACACATCCACATCCGCCACAGCGGCGAATGGGTCGATCTGGTGCAGGCTCCGGCGCGTAAAGTGCTGGAAGTTCGCCGTTCAACCATCGGCTGGGTCAGCCAGTTCTTGCGCGTGATCCCAAGGATTTCTGCGCTGGATGTGGTGATGCAGCCGCTGCTGGATCTCGGCGTGTCGCGCGAGGAGTGCGCAGCCAAAGCGGCTAACCTGCTTACCCGCCTGAACGTGCCGGAGCGGCTGTGGCATCTGGCGCCGTCGACGTTTTCCGGGGGCGAACAGCAGCGCGTCAATATCGCCCGAGGGTTTATCGTCGATTACCCGATTCTACTCCTCGATGAGCCCACCGCCTCGCTGGACGCCAAAAACAGCGCCGCCGTCGTCGCATTGATCGAAGAAGCGAAAGCCCGCGGCGCGGCAATTGTCGGCATTTTTCACGATCAAACCGTGCGCGACCGCGTCGCGGATCGCCTGCACCTGATGGGAACAACAGCATGATTATCAATAATGTAAAGCTGGTGCTGGAAGATGAAGTGGTGCAAGGATCGCTGGAAATTGAGGGCGGAACGATCCGCGCCTTTGCCGAAAGTCAGAGCCAACTGGCCCAAGCGATGGACGGAGAAGGCGGCTGGCTGCTGCCAGGGCTTATCGAGCTGCATACCGACAATCTCGACAAGTTTTTCACCCCGCGCCCGAAGGTAGACTGGCCCGCCCACTCGGCGATGAGCAGCCACGACGCGCTGATGGTGGCCAGCGGCATTACCACCGTGCTGGACGCGGTGGCGATTGGCGATGTGCGCGACGGTGGCGACCGTCTGGAAAATCTGGAGAAGATGATCAACGCGGTGGAAGAGACGCAAAAGCGCGGGGTCAATCGCGCCGAGCACCGCCTGCATTTGCGCTGCGAGCTGCCGCATCACACCACCCTACCGCTGTTTGAAAAACTGGTCAGTCGTGAGCCGGTGACGCTGGTATCGCTGATGGACCACTCCCCCGGCCAGCGTCAGTTCGCCAATCGCGAGAAGTACCGCGAGTACTATCAGGGCAAGTATTCACTTACCGACGAGCAAATGGCCCGCTACGAAGAAGAACAGTTAGCTCTGGCTGCTCGTTGGTCGCAACCCAACCGCACAGCGATTGCTCAGATGTGTCGTGAGCGCCAGATAGCGCTGGCGAGCCATGACGATGCCACCTGCGATCATGTGCTGGAATCGCATCAACTTGGCAGCGTGATTGCCGAATTTCCTACTACCTTTGCCGCCGCAGAGGCCTCGCGCCAGCATGGTATGAACGTACTGATGGGCGCGCCCAACATCGTGCGCGGCGGTTCTCACTCCGGCAACGTGGCGGCGCATAAGCTGGCTGAGCTGGGGCTGCTGGATATTCTCTCCTCCGACTACTACCCCGCCAGCCTGCTCGATGCGGCATTTCGCGTGGCAGACGATGACGCCAACCGCTTTACGCTGCCGCAGGCCATTCGTCTGGTGACCCGCAATCCGGCGCGGGCATTAAATCTCGACGATCGTGGCGTTGTAGCCGAAGGTAAACGCGCGGATCTGGTGCTGGCGCATCGCAAAGGCGATCACATCCATATCGACCACGTCTGGCGTCAGGGCAAAAGGGTATTCTGACTATGGGGAAACTGATCTGGCTGATGGGGCCGTCCGGCTCCGGTAAGGACAGTCTACTGGCAGAACTTCGCCAGCAGGAACCTGCGCAACTGCTGGTGGCGCACCGTTACATCACCCGCGCCGCCAACGCCGGGAATGAAAACCATATTGCCCTCAGCGAACCAGAGTTTTTTACCCGCGCCGGGCAGAACCTGCTGGCGCTGAGCTGGCATGCCAACGGCTTCTATTACGGCGTCGGCGTAGAGATTGACCTCTGGCTGCACGCCGGTTTTGATGTGGTGGTCAATGGCTCGCGCGCGCATCTGCCCCAGGCGCAGGCCCGTTACGGCGCTTCTTTACTTCCCATTTGCTTACAGGTTTCCCCGGCCATTTTACGCCAGCGCCTGCAGGCACGTGGGCGGGAGAGCGAAACGGAAATCGCTGCCCGCCTTGAACGCGCGGCGCGCTACACGCCGTATGACTGCCACGTCCTGAACAATGATGGAAGTTTGCTACAGTCTGTCGATACACTGCTCACCCTGATGGGACGCAAGGAGAAGAAACATGTCTGTCTGTGAATTACGCCGCGCCACGCTATACGATACCGATGCGGTTTACGCGCTTATCTGTGAGTTGAAACAGGGCCAATTCGACCTGCAGGCCTTTAGCGCCGGCTACGCCGCAAATCTGCAAGATCCCAATATGCACTACCAGCTGGCGCTGCTCGACGGACAGGTCGTCGGCTTGATCGGTCTGCACCTGCAGTTTCATCTGCACCACGCCAACTGGATTGGCGAGATCCAGGAACTGGTGGTGATGCCACAGGCGCGAGGACTAAAAGTGGGTAGTCAGTTACTGACCTGGGCCGAAGCCACCGCGCGCGAAGCGGGCGCAGAAATAACCGAGCTTTCTACCAGTACCCAACGCCTTGACGCGCACCGCTTTTACCAGCGCGAAGGCTATACCATGAGCCATTTTCGCTTCACCAAACCGTTGTAGGGGGAGCCATGAGTCTGACCATTACGCTGACGGGAACCGGCGGCGCGCAACTGGTGCCAGCATTTGGATGTGACTGTGCGGCCTGCCAACGAGCACGCTTACAGGCGCAATACCGTCGACGCCCTTGTAGCGGGGTGGTCAAATTTAACAATGCGCTGACGCTGCTGGACGCGGGGATCCCGCATCTGATGGACGACTGGCCAGCAGGCAGCTTCCAGCAGTTTCTGCTCACCCACTACCATATGGATCACGTGCAGGGGCTGTTTCCGCTGCGCTGGGGCGTGGGGGCGACTATCCCGGTGTACGGTCCGCCGGATGAACAGGGATGCGACGATCTGTTTAAGCACCCTGGCATCCTCGATTTTAGCCATACCGTCGCGCCATTCGTGGTGTTTAACCTGCAAGGGTTGCAGGTTACGCCACTCCCGCTCAACCACTCAAAGCTGACGTTTGGCTATCTGCTGGAGACCGCGCACAGCCGCGTGGCGTGGCTCTCCGATACCGCCGGACTTCCCGACAAGACGCTGAAGTTTCTCCACAATAACCAGCCTCAGGTGATTATCATCGACTGCAGCCACGCCCCGCGCGCCGAGCCGCCGCGCAATCACAGCGATGTAAATACCGTTATCGCCTTGAACGAGGTTATCCGCTGCCCACGGGTGATCCTGACGCATATCAGTCATCAGTTTGATTTGTGGATGATGGAGAATCCGCTACCGACAGGGCTCGAAGCCGGGTATGACGGAATGGAGATTGTGCTGAGGTAGGTTTACATCGCACTAAAACACTTGTTAACAGGTCTCTGCTCCCTATAACCTTGCCAGCGAAAAATTGCGCTAACGATCATAATCTTCTTCCATTCTGCGCTCTTCGTCTTCTAACTGACGCCGTTCCTGATCGAGCTGGCGCTGGCGGTCATCCAGTTGGCGGCGGCGGTCTTCAAACTGGCGGCGGCGATTATCATACTGCCTGCGACGATCGTCACTCATCTGTCGCTGCCAGCTTTCATCACGAGAGTCGTCATAATCCCGCCCGCTGTCCGGTTTGTAGGCGTCGTTAATTGCCTGCTGAATATTGCCGATGGCGTCATCGATAATATCCGCCTGCGCCGATACGGTGGTCATCATCAGCAGAGTGAAAAGTAAGAATGTCGCGGAGCGTTGCATAAAACCAGCCTCATCAAGAAACTCGCCCCACGGTAATCAAAGCGTATTTGCGCGGGTAGCGGAGGAATCTCAATTACGCGAATGCCGCAGCGCCTGCGCCAGTTCTCCCCGGGTGAAGGGCTTACGCAATAACGCCACATCCGGCAGCGCCGGGTTATGCGCCGGACGTAAATCCTGGCCGCTAATCAGCAGGATGTTCAGTTGTGGATAATGTGCCAGCGCATGATTAATCACATCCACACCGCTTAAACCGCCGGGCAGCATTAAGTCGCTGATAAAAATATCAATCTCGGATGAAGCCGCCAGCATATGCATAGCCTGTTCGCCGTTGGCGGCCTCTAACGTCAGGTAGCCCAGCAGGTGTAATTGCTCACATAACGTCTGGCGCACATCGGCTTCATCTTCGAGAACCAGCACCAGTTTTTCACCGCGAGTCGGGGTGTGCTGTGCGATTGTCTCCACCGGTGTCTGCACCGGCACAACCGCGCGAGGAAGCTGCAATCTGACCGTCGTTCCCTGCCCAGGAGCGCTTTCAATCTCCACGCGGCCACCGGACTGGCGCACAAAACCGTAGACCATAGACAGCCCCAGCCCACTGCCGCTGCCGGTCTGTTTGGTGGTGAAAAACGGCTCGAAGACCTGAGCTTTCACCTCCTGCGACATCCCGCTTCCCTGGTCGGCAACTTCCAGCATCACCATATCCTGCTTACGCCCATCGCTGCGCGTGACCCGCTGATTCCAGGTACGGATTTTAATCGTGCCCGCCTGCCCGTCCATGGCGTCACGGGCATTCATCACCAGATTAATAATGGCGTTCTCCAGTTGGCTGACATCAATCCACGCGGGCCAGGCGGGAGACTGGGCTTCAATCTCCAGCGTCAACGTAGCCGGAAGAGAGTGGCGCATCAGTTCGCCCAAATTTTCCAGCAGCGTTTTCAGCTCCACCGCATGGGGATGCAACGACTGTTTGCGCGAAAAGGCCAGCAGCCGCTGGGTAAGGAGCGCCCCGCGCTCGGCGGCTTTTAGCGCCCGATTGACCCGTGGCGCATCGGGGGAGTCTGGGTTCACCAGATCCAGGCTGCCAATAATGACTGCCAGCAGGTTATTGAAATCGTGCGCTAATCCGCCTGTCAGTTGCCCTACCGCCTTCAGTTTCTGACTGTGCAACAGCGCTTCCTCCAGCCCCTGGCGCTCGGTGCGGTCGATTTCCATCTGGCTGGTTTTTTCTTTTAGCAGTCGGGTGGTGTGCTCCAGCGATGCCGTATTACGGGCGAAGACGCTAAAGGCGCGGGCCAGCTCGCCCAGCTCATCGCGCCGCTGTAGGGCCGGGACGCTAACGTCCGATTCACCGTGCGCCAGCCGGGTCATCGCCCGCGAAATGGCCGTCAGGTTAGAACCGAGATTACGGTAGATATACCAGCCGGCAAAACCGGTGATCACCACCGCCAACAGCGCAAACACCAAAATAAACAACGCGCCGGATTGCAGTTCCTGATGGCTTTGCGCCACCCGCTGTTCGGAGATCAGCGCCACCTGCGAAGCATACCGGTTGATATCGCTGTTGAGGATCGCCACCAGCGCTTTGATATGAAACATATACCAGTTGATCGCCAAATCGCTCTGCTCCAGCGCGGAAGAAAGCGGCTCCAGCTTATGCAACTCCTGGTTGAAGTCGGTGAGGATGTTGGTAATCAGCGGATTGCTATTTTGCACAGGCAGCGCGGGCATCACGCCGTCCAGTTGTTTCACCACCGAACGCGGCGTGGGTGTTTCAATGGCGGCAACAATTAAGCGGTCTATCTGCCCCAGCAGCACGTCATCCTGCGCGCCGGTCAGCGTTTGCAGATGACGTAAATAACTTTGATTCTGATACAGCGAACTGAGCAGGGCGTTACGTTCCAGATGTCGCCGTTGCCCGCGCTGCAGCATACCTTCCACGCTGCTTTGTAGCTCCTGGCTGCGCTGGATAATACGCTCGACCAGCGCCGGCTCCTGCTGCGCCAACGGCGCGGTGGCCAACTGTTCCAGCGAATGCTTCAGCGCCCGTTGCGTCTCCTGCAGCCGCTCCGCTTCACCTTTGTATTCCAGCGCGCCGACCACCTGCGACAGCCGCACCGCCGCCGTCGCCACGTTCGCCGTATCCCGCGCCAGGTTCATGCTGCCGGTCATGTCGTCAACAGTTTGCTGCTGCACCTGTTCCTGGATTTGACTGGCATGCTGAAACCCCAGCACCGCCACACCGCTTACCATCAGCGTGACCGTCACCACCAGCAGATTGAAGAACAGCAATCGTCCGCGCGCACTGGCGAAAAAGTGACGTCCTGGTTGCGGCATATCACGCTCCGTGAAGAAAAATCGCAATATGACAAATATGAACGGCTTCTGACATTTTGCATTTACATTCCTGTGATGGACTGCTGATATCGGCCACCCCACAGGAGATCCGCTATGAGCAGGACACCGGTTCTGGAGATGCGCAACATTGCCAAAGCATTTGGTAAATTTTACGCGCTGAAAGGGGTCGATTTAACGGTCTGGCCGGGTGAGATTCATGCCCTGATGGGTGAGAACGGCGCGGGAAAAAGCACTCTGATGAAGATCCTCGCGGGCGCGTATACCGCCACCAGCGGTGAGATCCTGATCGACGGTCAGCCGTTTCACATTCGCGGACCAAAAGACGCGCTCAGCGCAGGCATCACGCTGATTTACCAGGAGATGCAGCTCGCGCCGAACCTGACGGTGGCGGAAAATATCTTTCTAGGCAGCGAGCTGTCGCGCGGCGGTCTGGTCCAGCGTAAAGAGATGGTGATGCAGTCGCAGAAAGTCATCGACCGGCTCGGCGCCCAGTTTAAGGCCAGCGATCGCGTGATGACGTTGACCATCGCCGAACAGCAGCAGGTGGAAATCGCCCGCGCCCTGCACCGTAACAGCCGCATTCTGGTGATGGATGAACCCACTGCCGCCCTCTCCTCACGTGAAACCCACCGCTTGTTTGAACTGATCATGCGCCTGCGCGATGAGGGGATGGCGATTATCTACATTAGCCACCGCATGGCGGAGGTGTATGAACTCTCGGACCGCGTCAGCGTCCTGCGCGACGGGCAATATGTAGGCAGCCTGACCCGCGACAAACTCAACGCCTCTGAGCTGGTGCGCATGATGGTGGGCCGACCGTTAAGCGATTTGTTCAACAAAGAGCGCGATATTCCCTTAGGTAAAGCGCGCCTCAACGTCCACCACCTGACCGACGGCCATAAAGTCCAGCCGTGCAGTTTGCTGGTGCGCTCCGGGGAGATCGTCGGACTTGCCGGGTTAGTCGGCGCCGGGCGTTCTGAACTGGCTCAACTGATTTTTGGCGTGCGTAAAGCCATCGGCGGCATGATTGAAGTAGACGGTGAACCGGTGGTGATCCACTCCCCTCGCGAGGCGATTGACCACGGCATTGGCTTTCTGACGGAAAACCGCAAAGAGCAGGGATTGTTTTTAGAGCTGGCGGCAGCAGAGAACATCACCATGGCGACGCTGGAACGTGACGCCAACTGGGGCATGCTCGATCGCAAAAAGGCGCAGGCTATTTCCGATGACGCCATCCAATTGCTCAACATCCGCGTTCCGCACGCCCAGGTACGCGCGGGCGGGCTGTCCGGCGGTAATCAGCAAAAGCTGCTGATTTCTCGCTGGGTCGCGATCGGCCCACGCATTTTGATCCTCGATGAACCCACGCGCGGCGTGGATGTTGGCGCCAAAAGCGAGATCTACCGGATCATGAACGACATGGCGCGCAAAGGCGTGGCGATCCTGATGATCTCCAGCGAATTGCCGGAAGTTGTCGGTATGAGCGATCGCGTGTACGTCATGCGGGAAGGCAGCATTGCCGGTGAGCTGAACGGGCAAAGTATTACCCAGGAAAATAAGATGAGCACTTCCCACCATATGTTGAACCAGAGCGGGGAGTAACAGAAGTGAAGTGTGGCTCCCCTCAGATTTACGGCATCATAGTGCCCAGGAAAGATGCATTCCGCATCCAGAGA
>NZ_NAEW01000021.1 GCF_002075345.1 Citrobacter braakii | reverse complement strand
AGGTGCGGATACGCGGATCTTATCGAGGCCCGCAGCGCAGGCTGCAATAAGGTCGAATATAAAACTGCAACTGATCTCATTCGTTTTTTGTATTCCGGTACTTCGCAAACGGGAAGTGCTCATATAATAATAATGAAAACCCTACTGTCCGCTACTGCGCTGATTATGAGCGCAGGAATGGCCTGCGCGCAGGCTGCTGAAAATAATGACTGGCACTTTAATATTGGTGCTATGTACGAAATAGAAAACGTTGAAGGTCAGGGCGAGGATATGGATGGACTGGCTGAGCCGTCCGTCTATTTCAACGCCTCTAATGGGCCGTGGAAAATATCGCTGGCCTATTATCAGGAAGGACCGGTTGATTACAGCGATGGTAAGCGTGGTACCTGGTTTGATCGCCCAGAACTGGAAGTCCGCTATCAATTCCTGGAAAGTGAAGATGTTAATTTCGGTTTGACCGGTGGCTTCCGTAATTACGGTTATCACTATGTCAATGAACCAGGAAACGACACCGCCAATATGCAGCGCTGGAAAGTTCAGCCGGATTGGGATGTTAAACTGACCGACGACCTGCGCTTTAGCGGTTGGCTGTCGATGTATCAATTCGTTAATGATTTGAATACTACAGGCTACTCCGATAGTCGTGTCGAAAGCGAGACCGGTCTGAATTACAGGTTTAACGAAACGGTGGGCTTAACGGTCAACTATTACCTTGAGCGCGGCTTTAATCTGGCTGATTCGCGCAATAATGGTGAGTTCTCAACCCAGGAAATTCGTGCATATTTACCGTTGTCTTTAGGCAATACCACCCTGACGCCGTATACCCGTCTGGGGCTTGATCGCTGGTCAAACTGGGACTGGCGAGATGATCCGGAACGTGAAGGCCATAATTTCAATCGTCTCGGTTTACTGTATGCATATGATTTCCAGAATGGTTTATCAATGTCACTGGAGTATGCCTATGAGTGGGAAGATCACGACGAAGGCGAAAGCGACAGATTCCATTATGCTGGTATAGGCGTGAACTACGCATTCTAAAATATACTGGGGCATTTATGCCCCAGTTTTTACACCAGTGAGTCGGCCAGCGATATTTGTGTGCTCACCGTGATATTTTGTAATCCTTTCTCGCCCGCAATCAGGTTAAATAATAAATTACAGCTTTGTTCACCCAACTGCTGGGTAGGCACATCAATTCCCCCAGGAACGGGCGTGAGCATAAAAGACAACAGCTCATTACTGTAGCCCACAACGGCAAGTTGTTGTGGGATGGTTATATTTTTCTCAGCCGCCACGCGATATAAGCTCATTAATTTCAAGCTGTCGGTGGCAAATACGGCGTCGGGTAACGGCTGCTGACTCAGTAATTTTCGCGAAGCAAGCAGGGCTGTTTCATGGGTATAGCCCCCGTCAACAATCCATTCATCGCGCATTTTAATATTATGCGCCTGAAGGCTGGCTTTATATCCGTTAACGCGATCGATAGAAACATGAACATCAAGCGGCGCGTGCAAACAGGCTATATTACGGTGTCCACTCTCAATCAGCGCATCAGTTAGCGTAATGCTGTCGCGATAATTATCTGTGTCTACAGAATAGACATTGGCGTAGTCGCCTTCAACCTTTCCAATAACCACGACCGGTACGTTGTATTTATCCAGCCTCGCAAAAAAAGATTCATCGGCGGGAGAGCTCAGCATAATGATACCTTTGATCAATTTCTGCTTAATTTTGCTCTCACATTTTTGTAAATCATCTTCAGTGCTTCGCGACGTCTGTAATATGACATCAAAACCGACCTCTTCAGCCTTGGCAGTAATAGCATGCAGCACTTCAGAGAAAAACGGATTACCGGCGGTTGTTTTTGCTGAACGGGTAGATATCACCATTATTGCATCAAACCCGGAAGAGGTGAGGGCGCGAGCAAGTTTATTGGGCTGATACTGTAACTCATCAATAGCACGCAGCACTTTTTCAAGCGCTTCCGGCGAGATATTGGTTTGCTTATTAAGCACGCGCGACACCGTGGATTTTGATACGCCAGCGGCTCGTGCAATATCATAAATGGTAGGAGACATAGATCCCAAGCTCCGTCCGAGAGTCAATGGCGAACATATTATGGAGTTAATTGGCGAATGACAACAATATCGGAATGCGGGCAGAAAAATCAAAAAACTAACCGCAGTATGCGCAACCAGAGGAAGTCTCGTCCACGGGTGCAGAGGGTGATAATGCGATCGCAATATTTTCTTAAGAACTGGCGTATAGTGTGTTGGTTAAATCCAACTATCAGTCAGGAAGATATTATGTTGAAAAAAGGCGTATTAGCGTTGGCACTGGTCATCGGCATGCCGGTTTTTGCAGCCGAGCACTGGATTGATGTTCGCGTTCCTGAACAGTATCAACAGCAGCATATTCAGGGGGCGGTCAACATTCCATTAAAAGAGATGAAGGCGCGTATCGCTGCTGAAGTTCCTGATAAGACCGACACCGTGAAGCTGTACTGCAACTCCGGGCGTCAATCGGGGCAGGCGAAGGATATGTTGACGGAAATGGGCTACACGCAGGTGACCAACGAAGGTGGCATCAATCAGATAGCGCTTCCTAAAGTAGAGAATCAATAAACCGCCCGCATTCCTTCTGCTCCAGGCGGTAAGAATAATGCCGCCTGTTACAGCTCAGGTAGTTGATAAGTAAGAATTGACCCCTATCTTTACTTCCTGTTTGTTATAATTTCTTCAGTTCCTTCAGCAAAACGGGATGGCGATGAAGCGACTTAAAAATGAACTCAATTCGCTGGTTAATCGCGGCGTAGACCGTCATTTGCGCCTGGCTGTCACCGGACTTAGCCGTAGCGGTAAGACGGCGTTTATCACCGCGATGGTAAACCAGTTACTCAATATTCATGCCGGTGCGCGTCTGCCGTTGCTCAGTTGCGTGCGCGAAGAGCGTCTGCTCGGCGTTAAACGGGTTCCACAACGCGATTTTGGTATTCCGCGTTTTACCTATGATGAGGGACTGGCGCAGCTGTATGGCTCTCCGCCGACCTGGCCGACACCTACGCGCGGTGTGAGTGAAATACGGCTCGCGCTGCGCTACAAATCCAATGATTCTTTACTGCGCCACTTTAAAGACACCTCCACGCTGTACCTGGAAATCGTCGATTATCCGGGGGAGTGGCTGCTCGATTTACCGATGCTGGCCCAGGATTATCTCAGCTGGTCGCGGCAAATGACCGGATTATTACAGGGACAGCGGGGCGAATGGTCGGCAAGATGGCGGCAGTTATGCCAGGGGTTGGATCCGCTGGCGCCTGCTGATGAAAACCGTCTGGCGGAAATCGCTGCCGCCTGGACGGAGTATCTGCACCAGTGCAAGCAGCAGGGACTGCATTTTATTCAGCCGGGCCGTTTTGTTCTGCCCGGAGATATGGCGGGCGCGCCTGCGCTGCAGTTCTTCCCGTGGCCGGACGTTGATGCCTGGGGGGAATCGAAGCTGGCGCAGGCAGACAAACACACCAATGCGGGCATGTTACGCGACAGGTTTAATTATTACTGTGAAAAAGTCGTGAAGGGATTTTATAAGAATCACTTCCTGCGCTTTGACCGTCAGATTGTGCTGGTCGATTGTCTGCAACCGCTCAACAGCGGGCCACAGGCGTTTAATGACATGCGTCTGGCGCTCACCCAACTGATGCAAAGTTTCCATTATGGACAGCGCACGCTGTTTCGTCGGCTGTTTTCCCCGGTGATCGACAAACTGCTGTTTGCCGCCACCAAAGCCGACCACGTCACGGTCGATCAGCACGCCAATATGGTGTCGTTATTGCAGCAGTTGATCCAGGACGCCTGGCAAAACGCTGCGTTCGAAGGTATCAGCATGGATTGTCTGGGACTGGCATCAGTACAGGCAACCACCAGCGGCCTGATCGATGTGAAAGGCGAAAAGATCCCGGCGCTGCGTGGTCATCGTCTGAGCGATGGTGAACCGCTAACCGTTTATCCGGGGGAAGTGCCCGCGCGTTTACCTGGACAAGCATTCTGGGACAGCCAGGGCTTTCAGTTTGAATCGTTTCGCCCGCAGGTTATGGATGTTGAAAAACCCTTACCGCATATTCGTCTTGATGCCGCGATGGAGTTTTTAATAGGAGATAAATTGCGATGAGCGAGCCGTTAAAACCGCGTATCGATTTCTCAGGTCCGCTGGACGTGGAACAAAACGCGGCGTTTAAAGCGCAGCAGATGTTCAATGAAACAGAGGCGCAGACTTTTTCTCCGGCGACAGTGGAGGAACCTCTGCAAGACGAAGGTCAGGCTGAGGCCGTCATTGATGCGGCCCTACGCCCCAAACGCAGTTTGTGGCGCAAAATGGTGATGGGCGGGTTGGCGCTGTTTGGCGCGAGCGTTGTCGCTCAGGGCGTACAATGGACCATAAATGCCTGGCAAACTCAGGACTGGGTCGCGCTGGGAGGATGTGCCGCTGGCGCATTGATTATCGGCGCAGGTGTCGGATCGGTTGCGACCGAGTGGCGTCGGCTATGGCGTTTGCGCCAGCGTGCGCATGAGCGTGATGAAGCGCGAGATCTGCTCCACAGCCATGGAACCGGAAAAGGTCGTGCATTTTGTGAAAAGCTGGCGCAGCAGGCGGGTATCGATCAGTCCCATCCGGCGCTACAGCGCTGGTATGCCTCAATTCATGAAACGCAGAACGATCGCGAAGTCGTCAGCCTGTATGCCCATCTTGTGCAGCCGGTGCTGGACGCGCAGGCCCGACGTGAGATTAGCCGTTCAGCGGCGGAGTCCACGCTGATGATTGCCGTCAGTCCGCTGGCATTGGTGGATATGGCGTTTATTGCCTGGCGAAACCTGCGGCTGATTAATCGCATCGCATCGCTGTATGGCATTGAACTCGGTTATTACAGCCGCCTGCGTTTGTTCCGCCTGGTGCTGCTAAATATCGCTTTTGCCGGGGCCAGTGAGCTGGTGCGGGAAGTGGGAATGGACTGGATGTCGCAGGATTTAGCCGCCCGCTTATCGACGCGTGCCGCGCAGGGTATTGGCGCGGGGTTATTAACGGCGCGTCTGGGTATTAAAGCCATGGAACTTTGCCGACCGCTACCGTGGATCGATGACGATAAGCCACGATTGGGCGATTTTCGCCGTCAACTGATTGGTCAGGTGAAAGAAACCTTACAAAAGAACAAATCTCCGCGCGAAAGTTAGCTAAAAATTGGGCGCCAGTCGTTTAACTTTACGTCCCGGCGCCTGATTTTCCAGCGAGCTGTCAATATTTGTTGACAGAGTTCTTCCTGCAAACCCAATACTGTCTTATCATTTAATACATAATCCCTTGTCCAGGTGAAGGTTCCTATGCGTTTGGAAGTCTTTTGTGAAGACCGACTTGGTCTGACCCGCGAATTGCTCGATTTACTGGTGCTGAGAAGCATTGATTTACGCGGTATCGAGATTGACCCCATCGGGCGGATTTACCTCAATTTTGCGGAACTGGAGTTCACCAACTTCAGTAGCCTGATGGCTGAAATCCGCCGTATTTCAGGAGTTACGGATGTGCGTACCGTGCCCTGGATGCCTTCCGAACGAGAACATCTTGCGTTGAGTGCGCTGCTTGAGGCGTTACCAGAACCGGTCCTTTCTCTGGATATGAAAAGCAAAATCGAGATGGCGAACCCTGCGAGCTGTCAGCTTTTCGCGCACACTCAGGATCGGATGCGCAATCATACCGCCGCCCAGTTAATCAATGGGTTTAACTTCCAGCGCTGGCTCGAAAGCAATCCGCAGGATTCTCATAGCGAGCATGTCGTAATTAACGGACAGAACTTCCTGATGGAGATTACGCCTGTCCATTTGCAGGGTGAAAATCAGGAGCAGATGCTGACTGGTGCTGTTGTCATGCTGCGCTCCACCATCCGGATGGGGCGTCAGCTGCAAAATATGACTACGCAGGATCTGAGCGCGTTTAGCCAGATTATTGCCGTCAGCGCCAAAATGAAACACGTAGTGGAACAGGCGCGTAAGTTGGCGACACTGAGTGCGCCGCTGCTGATTACCGGTAATACCGGCACCGG
Source organism: Citrobacter braakii (assembly GCF_002075345.1). GTDB lineage: Bacteria > Pseudomonadota > Gammaproteobacteria > Enterobacterales > Enterobacteriaceae > Citrobacter > Citrobacter braakii. Next base: position 42,122 of record NZ_NAEW01000021.1, on the reverse strand, counting down.
CAAAGATCTCTTTGCCCATGCCTGCCACCTGGCAAGCCCGCGTGCGTCGAAGCCGTATCTGGCGCTGAACTGCGCGTCAATTCCTGAAGATGCAGTCGAAAGTGAGTTGTTTGGCCATGCCCCGGAAGGCAAAAAAGGCTTCTTTGAGCAGGCGAATGGCGGCTCGGTTCTGTTAGATGAAATTGGCGAAATGTCGCCGCGTATGCAGACCAAATTGCTGCGTTTTCTCAATGACGGCACGTTCCGCCGTGTGGGAGAAGATCACGAAGTTCATGTTGATGTCCGCGTGATTTGCGCGACGCAAAAGAACCTTGTGGAAATGGTGCAGAAAGGGCTTTTCCGTGAAGATCTCTATTATCGACTGAATGTACTGACGCTAAATCTGCCGCCGCTACGCGATTGCCCGCAGGATATTATGCCGCTTACCGAACTGTTTGTGGCGCGCTTCGCCGACGAGCAGGGCGTGCCGCGTCCGAAGTTGTCTGCCGATCTCAGCACGGTGTTAACCCGCTACGGTTGGCCGGGCAACGTGCGTCAGCTTAAAAATGCCATCTACCGGGCGCTGACCCAGCTTGAAGGCTATGAGCTGCGGCCGCAGGATATTTTACTGCCGGATTACGATGCGGCAACGGTTGCGGTCGGAGAAGAGGTGATGGAAGGATCGCTGGATGAAATTACCAGCCGCTTTGAACGCTCTGTGCTGACGCAGCTTTATATGAATTATCCCAGCACGCGCAAACTGGCCAAGCGCCTCGGCGTTTCGCACACCGCGATTGCCAACAAATTGCGTGAATACGGCCTGAGCCAGCAGAAAAAAAGCGAAGAGTAACGCGGTAAATGAAAATGCCTCCTGGCCGGAGTAATGCTTGTCAGTTAAGCATTATGGAGAACATGTGATTTCGGCTCAGGGTTCCGTTCACCTCAGTGGTATCACTTTTCTGAAGCGCAGATATCTGTGAACGTGCAAGGGAGGCTCACCGCCGCCTCCCTTGCAACCCAGGCTCCCGGCGGGAAAATCGTCGCTGTGCGATTCATTCGTCTTATGCCGTCTGCCTGTCGGGTCGGGGCCGAGCCTGCGTCCCTGCAGGCCGTCCCCTCTGCCCGCATCCCTGCGGGCAAACCCGGTCAGCCGTCAACGCCTCATCGATTTTCAGCCGGACGGGGTCATCGCTGCAACGCACTGACTTCCAGTTAACTCTGTTTTGCTATTCAGATAAAAAACGCAGGTAGTCAGGTGTGGGCTGGTCCGGCTGAAAATTGCCGACGTGTTTCCGTAAGGCCGGGAGAACCCGCAGGGATGCGGGTTCAGGGCGCGTTTTGCAGGGACGCTACCTCGCGCCCGGCCCGGTAGCCTGGAGGAATAAACGGAGGGGACCGCGGAGCGGCAATTTTCCAGCCGGGAGCCGGGATTGTTAAGGGTACGGCGATAGTACCCTTAACACGTTCACAGGTCGTATTGCCTCAGAGAAGTGACAAACATGAGGTGAACGTAGCAATACGCTGGAGGCAACAGATTCATTACCTCCGTATGTGCAAGACGTGGCTTAAGCTTTCAGTACGTCCAGCGCAGCAGTGTAGTCTGGCTCGTTGGTGATTTCATTGACCAGTTGGCTGAAAACGACGTTGTCATTTTCATCAATAACGACCACGGCACGTGCGGCCAGACCTTTCAGTGGGCCTTCAGCGATTTCTACGCCGTAGTTTTTCAGAAATTCTGCGTTGCGCAGGGTGGACAGCGTGATAACGTTGCTCAGACCTTCCGCGCCGCAAAAACGTGAATGGGCGAATGGCAGGTCGGCCGAAATGCACAGTACGACGGTATTGTCGATTTCTGTCGCCAGTTGGTTAAACTTACGTACCGATGCCGCACAAACGCCGGTATCAATGCTTGGGAAAATATTCAGCACTTTGCGCTTGCCTGCGAACTGGCCCAGCGTAACGTCAGACAGGTCTTTAGCCACAAGGGTAAAAGCCTGAGCTTTGCTTCCAGCCTGAGGAATTGAGCCGGCAACTGTAACCGGGTTGCCCTGGAAATGAACGGTTTGTGACATGGTTATCTTCCTGTTTACATATAGTTAACGTCGAGGCTAGTTTATGCCATCAGCAGTTAACACGGCAAACGCTATTTGCGGATATCCGCTTCAGGGACTGCATTAAGGAAAGCAAATGAGAACAGTTAAGGTGTATGAGGAAGCCTGGCCGCTGCACACTCCCTTTGTTATTGCCCGTGGGAGCAGAACCGAAGCGCATGTGGTGGTGGTTGAAGTGGCAGAAAACGGCGTCACGGGTATTGGCGAGTGCACACCGTATCCGCGCTATGGTGAAAGCGATGCCTCAGTGCTGGCGCAAATTATGAGCATTGCCCCACAACTGGAAAATGGACTGACGCGTGAAGAGCTGCAAAAGCTGCTGCCAGCGGGAGCCGCGCGTAATGCTGTGGACTGCGCGTTGTGGGATCTGAGTGCGCGTCAACAGCAACTGTCACTGGCAGAGTTGGTGGGAAGTGAACTGGCGGAAGTGGTGACGACGGCGCAAACCGTGGTAATTGGCACGCCGGAACAAATGGCGGTGAGTGCGGCTGCACTGTGGGAAAATGGCGCGAAACTGCTAAAAGTTAAACTGGATGCGCGCTTGATTAGCGAGCGGATGGTAGCTATTCGTGCTGCTGTGCCTGATGCCACGATTATTGTCGACGCCAATGAATCCTGGCGGGCAGAAGGTCTGGCGGCGCGCTGCCAGCTTCTGGCTGATTTAGGGGTGGCGATGCTGGAGCAGCCGCTGCCAGCGCAGGACGATGCCGCATTGGAAAATTTTGTGCATCCGCTGCCGATCTGCGCAGATGAAAGCTGCCACACCCGCAGCAGCCTGAAAGCGCTGCACGGGCGCTATGAAATGGTCAATATCAAACTGGATAAAACAGGCGGCTTGACGGAGGCGCTGGCGCTGGCAACCGAAGCCCGCGAGCAGGGATTTGCGCTAATGCTGGGCTGCATGCTGTGCACTTCCCGGGCGATTGGCGCGGCGTTACCCCTTACGCCGCAGGTTAACTTTGCCGATCTTGATGGCCCTACCTGGCTTGCCAGCGACGCCGAGCCGGCCCTGCATTTTACGACCGGGCAACTTCATCTCTAGGGTGCCAGCGCAGGAGATTGGACATGGCCAGCAGGTATTTCTCGCTCGCTTCATCTGAAGAGATGGGCGGAAATTCGGCGGTTATACAGTGTAAGTTCAGGTCTGCGCACCAGCTTCCAAATGAGCCGGGCGTTTCATAACCTACGCTGGTGACGAGAGGTAATTCAAACGACTGCGCCAGCCACGCGCCTAATTCGCTGCGCCTGGGATCTTCAATACAGGCCAGCGGATCGTGAAAAGAGACCACCCACGCAGGATGAATTCGGTGAATAAGCTGGCACAGCGCCTGGGTTTCTGGTTCTGAGCCCGGATTTTCGCCGGTCAACAACACCACATCGCGTTCTTCTGCGCTGCTGTTCCAGCGATACACCGTTTCACCCGCTTTCCAGTTGGCAGCGGGAAAGTTACGGTTTAGATCCACTCCGTTCGCATTTGCGCGCAGCCCGAGCTGGCAACCGTCAGGGTTAACCGCCAGCACCACATGGTGACGACGTAAGGAAGGATTAAGCGTACGCAATGCGCAGGAAAGGGTGACAACCGATGCGTTTTCGTCGCCGTGCGTTCCTGCCAGTATCAGACCGCTTTCACGATCGGCCGCCATTGCGGGAAACCAGATTAGCGGCGCGCCTAATAATGAACGTCCGTAATGTTCGGTTCCAGGTGGGAATGCGCCGCGCTCGGCACGGGGTCGGGTAACGGTCATAGTCATCTCTGAATGCGTGGATTGTTACTCGCAGTGTTGTGCAAAATGTATGGATAATCAAATCGTTTTCACACACTTATCTTTTCAGATGTAATATCATTTCCTTGTCGAAAGTTAATTGCATTTCCTGCTGGCGATACAAATAATTACACATTCACTTAGTAGCCGGAATTGAGGGTATTTTATGCAGCATTCTGTTTCAGTAACCTGTTGTGCGCTATTGGTAAGCAGCATTTCATTATCCTGGGCTGCTGATGTTCCCAGTGGAACGGTACTGGCAGAAAAACAAGAACTGGTGCGTCATATCAAAGACGAACCGGCGTCATTGGATCCGGCAAAGGCCGTCGGGCTTCCTGAAATTCAGGTTATTCGTGATTTGTTTGAAGGACTGGTCAACCAGAATGAGAAGGGCGAGATTGTGCCCGGTGTTGCCACTCAGTGGAAAAGCAACGATAACCGTATCTGGACGTTTACGCTGCGCGACAATGCGCAATGGGCAGATGGTACGCCGGTAACGGCGCAGGATTTTGTCTATAGCTGGCAGCGTCTGGTTGACCCGAAAACGCTGTCGCCGTTTGCCTGGTTTGCTGCGCTGGCGGGTATTAACAACGCACAGGCGATCATCGATGGAAAAGCCTCGCCAGATAAGCTCGGCGTTAGCGCGATCGATGCGCGTACATTGAAGGTCCAACTGGATAAACCGCTGCCCTGGTTTGCTAATCTGACGGCGAGTTTTGCTTTCTATCCGGTACAAAAAGCTAACGTTGAGAGCGGTAAAGATTGGACCAAACCAGGCAATCTAATTGGTAACGGCGCCTATGTGCTCAAAGATCGCGTGGTGAACGAAAAACTGGACGTTGTGCCGAACACGCATTATTGGGACAACGCCAAAACGGTGCTGCAAAAAGTCACCTTCCTGCCTATTAACCAGGAATCGGCAGCGACCAAGCGCTATCTTGCTGGTGATATCGATATTACCGAGTCGTTCCCGAAAAACATGTATCAGAAACTGTTGAAGGACATCCCGGGCCAGGTTTACACCCCGCCGCAGCTTGGCACTTACTACTATGCCTTTAATACCCAGAAGGGACCGACTGCCGACTCACGCGTGCGCCTGGCGCTCAGCATGACTATCGATCGTCGCCTGATGGCGGAGAAAGTTCTGGGTACCGGCGAAAAGCCCGCATGGCATTTTACGCCGGATGTAACGGCAGGGTTTGTGCCGGAACCTTCACCGTTTGAGCAAATGAGTCAGGAAGAGCTGAACGCTCAGGCGAAAACGCTGCTGCGTGCGGCGGGCTATGGTCCACAGAAACCACTTAAACTGACGCTGCTGTATAACACCTCTGAAAATCATCAGAAGATTGCTATTGCTGTCGCGTCTATGTGGAAGAAAAATCTCGGCGTTGACGTGAAACTGCAAAACCAGGAGTGGAAAACCTATATCGATAGCCGCAATACCGGTAATTTTGATGTGATCCGCGCCTCGTGGGTGGGCGATTACAATGAGCCATCTACGTTCCTGTCGCTATTAACATCAACCCATACGGGCAATATCTCCCGCTTTAATAATCCGGCGTACGATAAAGTGTTGACCCAGGCAACCCTGGAGAATACGCAGAAAGCACGCAATGCTGATTATAACGCTGCGGAGAACATTCTGATGGAACAGGCCCCCATTGCGCCGATTTATCAGTACACCAACGGGCGTTTAATTAAACCGTGGCTGAAAGGGTATCCGATTACTAACCCTGAAGATGTGGCTTATAGCCGCACAATGTATATTGTGAAGCACTGATATAGCTGGCCTGTTCGGGACGTTGCATTGGCGATTTCCCGAACAGACAAGGCTGTGGAGAAGGTGGGTCATAAAAGCAATGGAAAAGTATCACCCAATAGAATGGGTTACACTGTATAAATACGAATGTCGTGCGCCTGAAACGCCGTGGCATACTCTTTGCTGTTATTTTCTTCGACGACAATTACATTGATATTGCTGCTTTCGGTAACGACATAACGGGCGACGGCCGGGATCTTTTCAGCCGTCAGCGCGACAATGGTTTCATTACACTGTTTGATCACCGCTTTTTTGAACTCACAATCCGCGTAATCAAATCCGGTTAAGCCGGATTCAGGCGACATCGCGCAGCCGCCAATAAATCCCTGATCGAATAAAATGCCCTGCACCTGCGAGATAGCGGTGGCACCCACGCACCCTCCAGAAGATCGTTGCACCGCGCCGCCCAGCATAATGACATCAAAAAGTGGTTTTTTTAGTAAAACGGCGGCAATCTCCGGGGAATTTGTTACCACGGTTAACGCCAGCTCGGCGGGTAGGGCTTCAGCCATCGCCAGATTAGTACTGCCCGTGTCGATAAAAATGCAGCTTCCGGATTTGACCATCCGGGCGCATCTCTGCGCGATATTGCTCTTTTTCGCCACATTAATACTCTTGCGTACGGTGATGTCTTCGGATTCAGGGAGTGCAATGACCGCGCCGCCATAGACTTTTTTACACACGCCATCTTTACTCAGTTCATGCAGGTCGCGGCGGATTGTATGTTCCGAAACGCCTAACCTGCTGGCGAGTTCGGAACAGATGACTCTGCCGTTTTCCTGCAGGATCTGATAGATAAGCGCCTGGCGCTGTTCAGGGAATGCTGCGTAATCGAGCATAAATACTCCAGTGAAATAAACATCGAGCAATAACAAGCATAATTGTGCATTATGGTTCACGATGTCAACATCCCTTTAGGGAACCTATTGTTTGGATACAACAAGAAGAGGTTAGCTATGAAGGTTGCGCATGTGGCGTTATGGACACGGGATCTTGAGCAACAAGCTCAATTCTGGGTCACGTTTTTTGACGCAAGGATCAACGAAAAATACTGCAGTAAAACCAATCCTGGATTTGAATCCTATTTTGTCAAAATTGGTGAGGATATCGCGATTGAGTTAATGACTAAGCCTGGACTGACAAAACATGCTCCCGACAATAACACCTCAGGATGGGTGCATCTCGCCATTTCAGTTGGCGGCAGTGAAAACGTTGATGCCTTGGCGATGCGTGCAAAAGAACAGGGGATATTAGTTTCTGACCCGCGCACCACCGGTGATGGCTATTACGAAGCGGTGATACGCGATCCTGACGGCAATTTGATTGAAATTGTGGCCTAAGGCTTCACGCCATCTCCAGTAGAAATGTTGTACCTGTTACCGACTATTGATGAGCATGATTCATAAGGTTGTCCTTCTTTTCACCTCTAATCACCCGCCTGTCGAGTCTCTATAATTTTTATAGTTTTCAGCATCGGTGGCGCGTGCTGCCACCGTTTTGGAGAGTCTAAATGCAAAATCAACGGAATACCGTCTCCAGCGCCGGCGCGGAGATTATGAATCAACAATTTGATGGTAACAGCGTCTTTCCTCGCGGAGAGAAAAATGAAGCGTATGCGAAATATTTCACTGGCGACAGCTATCTGACCATGCTCTCCATGGAAGGCGTGGTCATTGGTAACGTAGCATTTGAGCCGGGCTGTCGTAACTTCTGGCATATCCATCATCAAGGGGGACAAATCTTGCTGGTGACCGGCGGCAGAGGCTGGTATCAGGCGTGGAATCAACCGGCGCGCGAACTGAAAACTGGTGATGTCGTACACATCCCGGCGGGAATGAAACACTGGCACGGTGCTGCGCGTGATAGCTGGTTTGCCCATATCGCTGTGGAAATCCCGGCAGCTGGCGCATCGAACGAGTGGCTTGAACCGGTAAGCGACACTGAGTACAACCTGCTCCCCTGAGCTATGCGGGGCACGCGTTCTGCAGGTAAAGAATCCGATGCCCGAAGTGAATCAGTTTGAGCTGATTATTGATACAGTCCTGTATCTACATGACCTGAATCCGTATATTCCAACGCTGGCGCAGGTACTGCTTTGTCATTGATATTGCCTCATTGAAATAAGTGCAGAAAAAAAGACGCGGATTTCCGCGCCTTTTCTTTTGTTAGTGTGTCGATGGCGATGCTTCAGGATTATCCATATACAGCGTCTGGCTGGGGAACGCAAAGTCGGCGTCGTGTGCCTTGACTATCGAAATAATCTTTAAATAAACGTCCTGCTGTACCGCAAGCCATTCCTGCCACACGGTGGTTTTCGTGAAGCAATACACCATGATATTCAGCGATGAATCGGCGAATTCATTAAAATAAACCAGCAGGGTTTGTTTCTGGTCTATTCCCGGATGGTTTTGCAGCATTTGTCTGACCGACTCGACAACGGCACTGACTTTATCAGCATCTTCATATCGTAACCCGATCACCGTTTTGATGCGGCGGTTCGTCATCCTTCCTGGGTTTTCTACGCTGATAGAGGAGAAAATCGAGTTTGGGACATATAACGGACGATGATCGAAGGTGTTTATTTTGGTCATTCGCCAGCCGATTTCCGTAACTGTACCTTCAATATTGCGGTCCGGGGAGCGGATCCAGTCGCCGATGCTAAAGGGTCTGTCGAAGTAGAGCATAATCCCTGAGAAAAAGTTGCTCAGAATGTCTTTGCCTGCCATACCTACAGCGATACCGCCGATGCCGCCGAAGGTTAACAGGCCGGATAAGCTCATACCGAAATGTTCGCCATACAGCAAAATGATGGCAACCACGATGGTAATTTTGATGATGCGCGACAGGATCCTCGCGCTGGTGATATCTCTGCCTTTATTAATCTGCGTCTTTTCAAACTGATTAATTACCAGAAAAAGTTTGATGGTAAGGATCAGCGCAATCAACGAGGTGCAGATAAAGTCGACCACGCTGGAGGAGATAAATTTCAGGCTGTAATTTTCGATAACGTTATTAGCAATACTGCCTAACGTCCCGATGATAATGGCATAGACAAAAAATTGCGCGGCATGAAATATGAATCCTTTGCAGCGACGCTCTCCACGATGATACCAGACGCTCATCAGAACCAGCGCGGCACAGCAGCTGAGAATTACCGTCAAATTAAACGCATTATTTATAAACAGTTCAGCGATCATGATTCTTCCAACAGCTCCGTGGTAGTGAAATATCTTCTGATATCCTAATCCTCGAATATTTTACTCAGTTCTGGCGGTCAGATCATTAATCCATAGGGGAGATATATAATGCAATTAGCGCTATTTTCGGCGAAATAGCGCTGGTATCCACCCTGAAAGCGGTTTATGTAGCAGACAGTCAGTTGATGTCATGGTATTGTTAGCGCAAAGTAACAAGGTTTTCATCTGCAAAAGGACAGTACTATGATCATGGCTAAGCTGAAGACAGCGAAGGGACGGAAGTTTCTGTTGTGCCTGCTTGGGGTGTTTATTATCGCAGCGTCGGTCGTGACGCGAGCGACGATCGGTGGTGTGATTGAACAGTATGACATTCCGCTATCCGACTGGACCGCTTCAATGTACGCCATTCAATCGGCAATGATTTGTGTCTACAGCATGGTGTTTACGATTCTGTTGGCTATCCCGCTGGGAATCTATTTCCTCGGCGGCGAAGAGCAACACTAAGCGTTTGTTATGCCGGATGAGATCGCCATCCGGCATTGAGTTGTGTGGTTAATCGTCTTCTTCATCATCCAGTTCAACTGGCGTCTGATATTCATCCGGCTTGATGACCAGCAGGTCGCAGCGTAGGTGATCGATAACCTGTTCAGCGGTGTTACCAAGAAACGCGGCAGAAATACCGGTACGACCGACGGTACCCAGTACTACAATACCCGCCTGCAAGTGCTCGGCTAAATCAGGAATGACCTCTTCAGGCAATCCTTTTTCTACGTGCGTCACTTTCTCATCGATACTGAATTTCTGGCGCAACGCCTTCATGGCCAGCAGATGCTGTCCACGGATCGCGTCGTTATAAACGCTGGGGTCAAACTCAGGTAGTTCAATTGCGATATTGATTGGCGTAACAGGGTAGGCGCCAACCAGATGCACTTCAGTATGGTTAACCTGTTCTGCCAGTTGCAGCGTCTCTTTGACCAGTTTTTCATTGAGCGCGTTGTGATAAGGCTCTTCACTGGCGAGGTTCACCGCAACCAGCGCTTTACCCTCTTCAGGCCATGGCTGGTCTTTAACCATCCATACCGGGCTTGGACATTTGCGCAATAAATGCCAGTCGGTAGGCGTGAAAATTACGGCTTCGAGGCGGTCGTGTTGGTGCGCCATTTTGAGGACCAGGTCATGCTGAGCGCTAATGACTTCCTGGATGATGGCTTCAAAGGGACGGTTGTGCCATACCACTTTTATTTCAAGAGGGATCCCTGCTTCGATGTAGTATTTTGCTTGTTCACGGATCCATGCTGTTCGCTGGCTGATGACCCCCTGACGCATTGCCGTACGCTCATCGGGCGACAGCAGGGTAGTCATCTCGTAGGAAAAGTCATAGATTGGCAAAAAGGCTTTAATTTTGCCACCAATCCGTTGATGCAAATAAACAGCTCGCCGTAATGCTGGTTGATCGTCCTGGTTTGGATCGATGACGACCAGCATATTTTTATACATAGCCATACAGGGTCTCCTTACAACTGTCATCGCAGTTTGTAATTAAAAGAGTAACCCAATAATGTGGATTGAAACAGGGGAGAACCTCCTGCCAGATCAATAAATCGGGAAAATTTAGCGATTTGACAGAAGGATAACAGAAATGCTTGCGGAAAGATTACGCTACGTTACGCGTGTGGCCAGCAAGAACTGCCAGCGCGTCGCTATTCTCAATAGTTATGTATTTGCCTTTCACTGCCAGCATACCGCTTTTCTGGAAACGACCCAACAGGCGGCTGATGGTTTCAACCGTCAGACCCAGGTAGTTACCGATGTCGCCGCGGGTCATGGTCAGGCGGAACTCACGAGGCGAGAACCCGCGCTGGGCAAAGCGGCGAGACAAGTTGTAGATAAAGGCCGCCAGGCGCTCTTCTGCATTTTTCTTCGACAACAGCAGGATCATATCCTGGTCGCCTTTGATTTCGCCACTCATCAGACGCATCATCTGCTGACGCAGATTCGGCATTTTTCCGGACAGGTCATCAAGGGTTTCGAAAGGAATTTCGCAAACCATTGAGGTTTCCAGCGCCTGGGCAAAGCTCGGGTGATGTCCGCTGCCAATCGCGTCAAAACCGACCAGATCACCCGCCAGATGGAAGCCGGTAATTTGCTCATCGCCTTGCTCGGTAATGGTATAGCTTTTAATCGTTCCGGAGCGGATAGCGTAGAGTGATTTAAGTTCATCACCTGCTTTAAAGAGCGTTTGCCCCTTTTGGATAGGCTTTTTGCGCTCGATGATGTTATCGAGCTGGTCAAGCTCATGCTCGTTAAGTGTGAACGGGATGCAAAGCTGGCTGATGCTGCAATCCTGGCAATGGATAGCACAACCGCCAGACTGAATGCGCCGTATAATTCGCTTTTCCGGGATCATAGGTCTGCTCAAGCCGTAATTGATATTTGTCAATTTTAACATCTTTTTGGTGAGCACGTAAGTCTGAGCTACTCCCAATAGAGAATAATTCAGGTATAACCGGAATGAATGTTTGTATCTCCTTGATTAACCGCATTTAATTTGTGGTCACATTATGCGAAAGTGTGACGAATAAGGCATTAATTGCCTGGATTCTAGAGTAGCAAATAGCCTTCGTGACGCAATAACCACTCTTTTCGCTGCACGCCGCCAGCATATCCAGTCATGGTGCCGTTACGCCCAATGACGCGATGGCAGGGGACCACAATGCTTACCGGGTTGGCGCCATTGGCCGCACCGACGGCTCTTGCAGCACCGGCGCGCCCTAACTGTTCGGCCAGTTGACCATAGTGCATGACCTGCCCACACGGGATAGTGCGTAATGCTTGCCAGACTTCACGCTGGAAAGGCGTGCCAGCCGTTGCCGTTTCCAGCGTGTCAATAATGCTGAGATTCCCGGCAAAATACTCCGACAGTTTATCGCTTAATCCGCCAGGGTTTTTGGCTGTAATACGCTGATAACCTTCTGTGCGGTAATGAATATCCAGCAATTGTTCCATGCGATCGCGGTGCTGATCCCATTCCACCGCGCGCAGGCGAAATTGCTCATCACAAATAACCCACAGCGGGCCTAGCGGTGTGTCGATGGTGTCTTCCAGTAAGTTCAGCATCCGTTTCTCTCATTACAGCGTTCAGGCGAGGTTACACATTATCACGCCAGCAACAGTTGCAGCTATACCCCTAAAAACGGATATCTGTATGTCGTGAGTAGATCTTTTCAGCGGAGCGAGCCGGGTGAATTATTGGAAATAATCGTAAACCGTTGTCGGTATAATAGTGCGCGGTTATGATAATGCTCGTCGTAATTCGCTGGAGGAAGAAACATGAACCTTGATGATGCTTCGCTGTTTCTGGATGCTATGGGAGATGTCCAACCGCTGAAGGGCTGCGCCGATGTACACTGGCAGCCAACGCGTAATATCCGCACTCCGGCGCGTATCGATACGCTTCAACTGGATAACTTTCTCACGACGGGGTTTCTCGATATTATCCCGTTGAACGAGCCGCTGGAGTTTCGTCGCGAAGGTTTACAGCACGGCGTGACTGACAAACTGCGAACCGGAAAATATCCGCAGCAGGCGAGCCTTAATCTCATCCGCCAGCCCGTAGAAACATGCCGCCAGATGCTATTCAGTTTTATTCTGCAGGCACAGCAAGATGGATTACGTAATGTGCTGGTGATACACGGTAAGGGGCGTGACGATAACGCTCATGCCAATATTGTTCGCAGCTATGTGGCGCGCTGGCTGACAGAATTTGATGACGTCCAGGCCTACTGCGCCGCTTTGCCGCATCACGGCGGCAGCGGGGCATGCTATGTGGCATTACGTAAAACCGCGCAGGCAAAACAGGAAAACTGGGAGCGTCACGCTAAGCGCAGCCGTTGAGCCACGTATTCATCAGGCGGCCAATACTCTGTTCCTGCCTTCGTGCTTGGCTTTGTACAACGCGTCGTCCACGCGTTTGAATAATTCATCAATACTTTCGTTCGTTTCGTGCCGCGCAACGCCAATGCTGACGGTAAAGCGGGGAAGACCAGGGAGAGTAACCTTGGCTACCGTTGCGCGGATCACTTCTGCAAGATTGAGGGCGACATCCAGCGAGGTTCGCGGCAGCAGCAGCACAAATTCTTCACCACCCCAGCGAAAAATAAGATCGTCTTTTCGTGCACAGGATTCCAGTGTGCGGGCCAGAGCACAAAGCACTTCATCGCCTTTTAAATGACCGAAGAGATCGTTAATGCTTTTAAAACGATCGGTGTCGATCAATAAAAGGCTGTAGTCCTGCGTCAATGATACCGCATGCGTCTGCTCCGGCTCGGTTACCTGATAAAAATGTCGGCGATTAAGTAATCCCGTTAAAGGGTCACGCAGAGCGGCATGCTCAAGCTCCTGTTCCAGCCGTTTTTGTTCGGTAATGTCATGAATAATGCACAACATGAGTTTATTACCGTAAATTTCAATCGGTCCGGCGTAGGTTTGTACATGACGTGAGGTGCCGTCTGCCAGTTTATGGACAAAGTGCAAAGGCTTATGGCCGCCGGGCAGATGGGCGATTTCATGCATTACCGGCAATATATGGCGGCCCAGCATGTTGATCTCCCAGGTATGTTTCTGGCACATCACATCAAGGTTGTAACCATAAAAATTCAGGGCACTGAGGTTTGCATCAACGATCAGGCCATCGCGGGACGGATCAATCAGTAACATTGGCGCGGAGTTGGTCTGGAAAAAACGCGCATAAAAGCCCTGTTTTTTTCGTTGATAAGTTGCTGAACGGCTGGCTTTCAGACCTTGCGCAGTTGGCGTTTCAATGCCTTCGAAAAGGATAACATCCCCCACGCCCGGCAGAGATTTAATGGACAGGCGGCTAGCCAACGCGATTTCCTCACCATCGCGGTAAACCGTGAGGATCTCAACAACGTGATGATGATTGCTCAAGTCACTGAGATACATGGTTAAATCATTTTGAGAATGCGTTGAGAATATGCCCTTGCGCAGTGGGGAAAAACAGAGATCCTGCATTAGCTCACGTGCAACGATATTAGCGAACACCAGTTCTTCGGTTTGTGGCGAAACAATCCACACCGGAAAGGTTAACAAATCCAGTGAATGCAGCTCGGTTGTGCTCATCGATAATCCCGTTATCTTTATCTGCTGTGTTGCCCGTTTAATGGCGAATATTTTAGATATTACAGTCTCACAAAGTTATTGATTGTCGGTGAGACAAGGGTTGTACGACTGGCTTTTGTTTGATGCTGTTTTCTGATTGGATCAGTTCATGAATCTTATGCGCTGGCAGCGGTTTTGCAAACAGGAAACCTTGCAGCATGCTACATCCCATCTGGGTAAGAAGTAATTCCTGCTCCTGGGTTTCTATTCCTTCAGCCACCACGCGCATATTCATGGAGTGAGCTATGTCAATAATGGTAGACACAATTTTTGTATTTTTACTGTTCTCGCTAATATCTTTGACAAATATCCTGTCGATTTTTAATTCCCGTGCCGGAAGTGACTTCAACATCAATATATTTGAATAACCAGTGCCGAAATCATCAATAGAAACGGTGATCCCCAAAGCCGAAAAAGCATTCAGGATTTCAATACTGCGTTTTAAATTTTTAAGTGCAGTGCTCTCCGTGAGCTCCAGCGTGAGACCGGCAGGTGAAAGTTGGTATTGCGCCAGGGCGTTGCAAACAACATCAATAATATCATGCTGTTCAAACTGGGCGGGGGAGAGGTTAACGGCGAGCGTCCATTCTGTATTCCCTTGTAATGTCCACTGATGCAACTGCAAACATGCCTGTTGGATAACCCATTTGCCGACGGGAATAATCAGGCCCGTTTCTTCCAGCGCAGGCAGAAATTCAGCCGGTAGCAGCATGCCGCGCTCCGGATGATGCCAGCGTAATAACGCTTCAAAACCAGTCAGGGAATGATCTCCGGCGGTATATTTAGGCTGATACCATAGCTCAAACTGGTTGCGTTCAAGCGCTTGTGAAAGTTCCTGTAGAAATGTCGGCGGCGTATCAGCGATAGCTTCCATCTGGGGACTATAAATAGCCCAGCCGTTTCTGCCCGCCTGTTTGACATGATACATCGCCATATCGGCCTTCACTTTTAGCTCATGCAGTGTCGAGCCATGTTCGGGATAAATACTGCTCCCCGCACTTAACGAAACCCGAATGGTATGACCGAATAAGGTAAAGGGGTCACCGATCGCATCTGAAATTTGCGCAAGCAAGGCGGAGATAGCCTGCTGGTTGCAGTCTGGAACCAGCAGGATAAATTCATCTCCCCCCAGTCTTGCCAGCGTCATTGAATCATCAAGGCAACTGTAGATACGCTGTGTACTGGCAATCAGCAGTTGATCGCCGATGTGATGCCCCCAGGTATCGTTAACGACTTTAAAACGATCGAGGTCGATAAATACCAACGCTAAATGCTGTTGATGCAATTTGGAATGCCGCAGGCAGGCCTGTAAGCGGGTATCTATTTGCGTTCGATTAGCTAGTCCGGTCAGCGCGTCGAAGTGGACCTGATGTTCAAGCTGGCAGTTCAACTGATGCAGGTTGTCAGCCAGTCGGGAAGTGCGCAGTTGTGAATCCACCATCGAGACGACCAGCATGATACCCAAAATAATCAGCGTGACGGCGCAGACCCAGACAGAGAGTTCCAGCGTACTGAGCCCATCGTGCGCAGTGTGTCCAAAATGGGTGAACGTTGCCGCTCCCATACCGGTGTAATGCATAGAAGCAATTGCCAGCGCCATAATAAGGGCAGCAATAAGTCGGTTAATCAGCACGCGACGGGTGTTTTGGCGTAAATGGAAGGCCAGCCATAAACCTACGCCAGACGCAACGACGGCAATAATTACAGAGAGAAAAATCAGCGAGCGATCCCATGAGATGGCCACATGTTCGATAATGGCATACATGCCAACGTAGTGCATCGTGACAACGCCGGCACTCAATATGCTGGTGGCAATGACCAGTCGTTTTGTTGATAACGTATTACCGGAAATAGCGATATTGATGGCGAGGGTTGCAGAAATGAGCGCAATAAAGAACGAAAACGCGGTGAGTGATAGGTGATAATTGATCGGCATAGTCATTTTCATGGCCAGCATACCGATAAAATGCATCGACCAGATCCCCATACCCAGCGTAGCGCCGCCAGATAGCCGCCAGAAGGTAGATTCACGTTTGCTGGAGATTGCTACCTTACCCGCACTGTCGAGGGCAATAAAGGAGGCAATAAACGCGACAACAAAGGAAATCCCAATCAATACAGGGTCCCACGACACGTGCAACATCTTACTACCTATCGAAAAAAAGCCGTGATGATAAATCTAGCAGGTTTTGTCCAGTTAACCTGATAAAACCAGGAATGTTCTTGTGTTTTTACAATGAGTATTAGAGCGAAGGGCAAGATATTGAAAATGACAAGCCATTACTTATATAAACATTCATAAAAATTATGTTTCTGTGTGTTTTATGCTCGTCACGTGCTCGCCATCACAATAATCTGATGGTGGGGAACATTACCGCCATTGGCGGGATAAAGTGCTGAGCTATTATGAATGGCTAGTGTAATTTATTGACTTAAGTAAAAGGTCTGCTGGCTCTCATTGAAAGTTCAGCTTTCGTCACAGAGCAATGGAAATCTGTATTGCAGATGCTATAAAAATAACATCCACGTTATTTCTTGGTGCACAGGGTTAAAATGTTAAATGATATTAGCGTCAGAACCTTTATTGTTTTATTTCTGCTCATTACAGCGGTTGCGCTCAATGTTGTTGAAATGATTTTTTCGGCTACCCCAGAAATTATTATTGGCACTAATGCGGTAAGCATTATTTCTATATTATGTTTGTGGTGGTACATGACGAAATATCTGGTCATGCCGATTAATACGGTTAAAAGAAGCATTGAAGAAGTAACATCCGGGAATCTGGCAATCAGTATTCCCGAATTTGGTAATAACTGTGCGGGTAGACTAATTCCTGGCATCAATAGCTTATCAAGTAATATTTCAGCACTCGTTAATGAGATCAGAACATCCTCGCAAACGGCGATGACGCTTTCTGAACAGCTGGCGGAACGCAGCGCCGAGCTTTCAGTGAAAACAGAACAGCAATCCGGAGCATTAATGCAGACGGCTGCCAACATGGATGAAATAGCGGTTAATACGCGAAATAATGCTGATAACACGCAAATAGCCAGCGCCCAGGCAACAATTGCCACGCAATGCGCCCGTCAGGGTGGCGAATTAATGGTGCAGGTTGCGACAAATATGCGTTCAATCACCGAATGCGCACAGCAAATGACAGAAATTATTACGCTGATAGATGGTATTGCATTCCAGACCAATATTCTGGCATTGAATGCTGCTGTGGAAGCTGCAAGGGCCGGTGAACATGGCAAAGGGTTTTCCGTGGTGGCCGGTGAGGTAAGAATGCTTGCACACCGTAGTGCAGATGCTGCTAAGAATATTAAGCAACTGATTGCCCAAACCCATCAAAATGTTCAGCAAGGCGCTGCTATTGTGCGTGAAGCTGAGAAAAACATGCATGATATTGTCGGGGGGGCCGGGCAATTAAACCAACTGATGGGCGAGATATTAACCACTACGCAGGAGCAGGAGAAAGGAATAATCAGAATTACCCATGCTCTGGCCGAACTGGAGAACGTCACCCAAAGTAATGCCATTATGGTTGATGAGCTTTCTGACTCCTCAGGTATCCTGAAAAATCAGGTGATTGACCTTCAATCGCGAACGCATAAATTTCGCTTAAGTCATGCGCTTGAATCAGAGAGACGCCAGCGGGCCTGAGAGGGGCATCTCGTAACCAGCGCCGCATTCGTCGGCGCTTTTCTTATTATCAGATACTTTTTATGAATCATTTCAGCACAATGGGACAATGAGATATTGCTTAACATATTCTGACAGCTAGACTAACGAAAAAAGCTGAATGTTTGTGGAGGCGCTGTGGAAGCCATTAAGGGAACGGATGTTAATGTGCCGGATGCCGTGTTTGCCTGGCTGTTGGATGGCCGTGGTGGGGTGAAGCCACTGGAAGATAACGATGTTATCGACAGTCAACATCCCTGCTGGCTGCATCTTAATTATACCCATCCTGAAAGCGCGCAATGGCTGGCGATAACGCCTTTACTTCCCAATAACGTGCGTGATGCGCTGGCGGGTGAAAGCACGCGCCCACGCGTAAGCCGGGTAGGGGAAGGTACGTTGATTACGCTGCGCTGTATTAACGGCAGCACCGACGAGCGACCTGACCAACTGGTTGCGATGCGCTTATATATGGATGAACGTCTGATTGTCTCAACGCGTCAGCGTAAAGTATTGGCGCTGGATGATGTGGTCAGCGATCTCCAGGAAGGCACGGGAGCGGCTGATTGTGGTAGTTGGCTGGTGGATGTTTGCGATGCACTAACCGATCATGCCAGTGAGTTTATCGAACAACTGCACGATAAGATTATCGATCTGGAAGATAACCTGCTTGATCAGCAGATTCCGCCGCGTGGTTTCCTGGCATTGCTGCGTAAGCAGTTAATTGTGATGCGCCGCTATATGGCGCCTCAACGCGATGTCTATTCCCGGCTGGCGAGCGAACGTTTTTCCTGGATGACCGACGACCATCGGCGGCGGATGCAGGATATCGCTGACAGGCTAGGGAGAGGGCTGGATGAAATAGATGCCTGTATTGCCAGGACCGGTATTATGGCGGATGAAATTGCGCAGGTTATGCAGGAGTCTCTGGCTCGCCGAACGTATACAATGTCATTGATGGCAATGGTTTTTCTTCCCAGCACATTTTTAACCGGGCTGTTTGGCGTTAACCTCGGCGGTATCCCTGGCGGCGGCTGGCAGTTTGGCTTCTCACTTTTTTGTATTCTGTTAGTGGTCCTGATTGGTGGTGTTACTTTATGGTTGCATCGTAGTAAATGGTTGTAACAACAACGTTTTTTAGTGACTTTTGCGCATGAAAACGTCCTGGTTTTTGAGCGAAGTCAATAAACCATCTACCTATTCGGGGCAATATCTCTCTCGCAGGTGAATGCAACGTCAAGCGATGGGCGTTGCGCTCCATATTGTCTTACTTCCTTTTTTGAATTACTGCATAGCACAATTGATTCGTACGACGCCGACTTAGATTAGTCGGCTTTTTTTTGCCTGCAGGAAATCAGCGTCTACCCTAAAAGAGCCAACCTGAATAACTGGAGGGGTATATGAACTGTCTGATTGCAACGCCGCACACTGATTCGCTACCGACCGACCCGGTTCCCATTCCCGATCCCATACCTCGTCCGCAGCCAATGCCGGATCCGCCACCGGATGAAGAGCCGATTAAATTGTCGCATCGCGGGCGCAGATCTGCGAGGATACGCGCCTGCTGATTGTGAGTTTTTACCGCGAGATTAAATTGTGACCGCTTTTTCAACCCTGAATGTTTTACCTGCTGCCCAACTCGAGAATCTTAACGAGCTGGGTTATCTTGAAATGACGCCTGTTCAGGCTGCTGCGTTACCGGCAATTCTGGCGGGGAAAGATGTTCGCGTGCAGGCTAAAACCGGCAGTGGCAAAACGGCGGCTTTTGGTCTTGGATTATTACAGCATGTTGATGTCGTGCTGTTTCAGACGCAGTCCCTGGTGCTGTGCCCAACGCGCGAGCTTGCTGACCAGGTAGCGGGGGAGCTGCGTCGTTTAGCGCGCTTTCTGCCTAACACCAAGATCTTAACGTTGTGCGGTGGGCAGCCCTTTGGCGCACAACGTGACTCCCTGCAGCATGCGCCACATATTATTGTCGCAACGCCAGGGCGTTTACTCGACCATCTGCAAAAAGGCACTGTTTCTCTGGATGCCCTGAATACGCTGGTGATGGATGAAGCCGATCGCATGCTGGATATGGGCTTTAGCGATGCGATTGATGATGTCATTCGCTTTGCACCAGCTTCGCGTCAGACCTTACTGTTTTCTGCGACCTGGCCGGAAGCCATTGCCTCCATTAGTGGCCGGGTGCAACAAAATCCATTAACGATCGAAATTGATACCGTTGACGCGCTGCCGGCGATTGAGCAGCAGTTTTTCGAAACTTCCAGCCACGGCAAAATTGCGCTGTTGCAGAAATTGCTCAGTCAGCATCAACCTGCATCATGCGTAGTTTTTTGTAATACCAAAAAAGATTGTCAGGCCGTGTGTGACGCACTGAATGCGGCGGGGCAAAGCGCTCTCTCACTGCATGGCGATCTTGAGCAGCGCGATCGCGATCAGACGCTGGTGCGTTTTGCCAACGGCAGCGCGCGCGTTCTGGTTGCTACCGATGTGGCCGCGCGTGGTCTGGATATTAAATCACTTGAGCTGGTGGTTAACTTCGAACTGGCGTGGGATCCGGAAGTCCACGTCCATCGTATCGGACGTACCGCGCGTGCCGGCAACAGTGGTCTGGCGATTAGCTTCTGTGCACCGGAAGAAGCGCAGCGGGCCAATATTCTTTCTGAAATGCTGCAACTGAAGCTGAACTGGCTGCCTGCTCCAGCTAACGGCCCAATCCTGCCGCTGGAAGCTGAGATGGCGACGTTATGCATTGATGGCGGTAAAAAGGCTAAAATGCGTCCCGGCGATGTTCTCGGTGCGCTGACCGGTGATATTGGTCTGGAAGGCGCCGATATCGGCAAAATTGCCGTTCATCCGGCGCATGTCTATGTCGCTGTTCGCCAGACTGTAGCGCATAAGGCATGGAAGCAATTGCAAAACGGTAAGATAAAAGGCAAGACTTGCCGGGTTCGGTTATTGAAATAACCACTCGTCGGAGCGCCTGATGGCGCTCCGCTTATCCGGTACTATCGACTTACTTCACTTCCACGACGTTCAGGCGCAGCTCATCCAGTTGAGCATCGTCTTCTTCTGGCTGCCAGCCCGCAGGCTGCAGCGGGATCTCTTCACGATCGAACGCTAAATCACCGCCGTCCACAACCTCTGAACCGTGCCTGATGCCTTTAAAATCGAACAGATTGATATCGCTCAGATGTGAAGGTACAACGTTCTGCATTGCGCTGAACATGGTTTCAATACGCCCTGGATAGCGTTTGTCCCAGTCGCGCAGCATATCGGCAATGACCTGACGCTGCAGGTTAGGCTGTGAGCCGCACAGATTACATGGAATAATCGGGAAACCTTTCGCTTCGGAGAAACGCTCGATATCTTTCTCACGGCAGTAAGCCAGCGGACGGATAACGATATGTTTACCGTCATCGCTCATCAGTTTCGGCGGCATACCTTTCATCTTCCCGCCGTAGAACATGTTTAAAAACAGTGTTTGCAGGATGTCGTCGCGATGGTGACCGAGCGCAATCTTGGTGGCGCCTAACTCAGTTGCCGTGCGGTACAGAATGCCGCGACGCAGGCGAGAACAGAGCGAGCAGGTCGTTTTGCCTTCAGGGATTTTATCTTTGACGATCCCGTAGGTGTTTTCTTCGACAATCTTATACTCCACGCCCAGTTGTTCCAGATATTCCGGCAGAATATGCTCCGGGAAGCCAGGTTGTTTCTGATCGAGGTTAACCGCAACTAAGGAAAAACTGATCGGGGCGCTTTGCTGCAAATTACGCAGGATCTCCAGCATGGTATAGCTGTCTTTCCCCCCGGAAAGGCACACCATAATGCGATCGCCGTCTTCGATCATATTGAAGTCGGCAATGGCTTCGCCCACGTTACGGCGCAGACGTTTTTGCAATTTGTTCAGGTTGTATTGTTCTTTCTTGCTAATATCTTGATTTTGCGACATTTAATAGAGGCTCAATTCATAGTGTGGCATCAGAAGAGTATGCATCACGCCGGATAGTCCGGCAAAAGAAGTCTGATATAAAAACTGTGGCGTGTATGGTACGGATAAGCGGGAAAAATGTCAGCACATTTAGGACAGGAATCGTGGGTATAAGAGGTAGAAACAAAAAGCCCGCAGCGATGTGCGGGCCAGACAGCTTAGCGGACTACCAGTACCGAACACTCCGCATGACGCACCACGGCTGCGGCGTTAGACCCCAGCAGGTAGGTGGTGATGTCAGGTCGATGTGAGGCAATAATGACCATATCAGCCGGTAATTTTTTGGCCATCTCCAGAATCTTATCTTTTGGCGCACCTTCTGTGACATGAACGTGCACTCTGTCCGTTGGGATATTGAACTTCTTGATAATCTCTTCCAGTTGAGATTTTGCTTCGGCTTTCAGATCTTCCATGGCCGGTAACTCTGCCGAGTAGGCCAATCCCAGGGAAGCATAATAGGGCAGTGACGGAATTACGGTCAAAAAATGAACCTGTGCATCGTCAATTTTTGCCTCTGCTTCAACATGGGCAATAACACGTTGAGTTAATTCTGAGTCTGAAATATCGATGGGTACAAGAATCGTTCTGTTCATAAAACCTCCTGTTTAAGTATCCACCCAAAGCTTACCGCGTAATGGCACTTTATGTACAATGACAAAGATCACATTTTGGCATCACTTTATTTTTATTTCAGGAAACTTCCCTTTTATTACTCCATCGTAAAATCGACCTTTAGAAACGACGCTCAGGAAATCACGAAAAATACGAGCAGGGACATGCTGATATTGCAGAGTAGACAACTGGTGAAAGCGAATTTCTAGCGTGCGGGAGGATTCGTCATAGCCGACGGATGCAATACGGGATGATTTTACAGGATGATGATTCATTGCAGGTATCCTCTACTACAGGTCTTAATGCAAGATATCATCTATCAAAGATGTGTTTTAGCGCAACAGATATAATGTTTTGATCTGGATAAAACAGAATTGTTAGAACATAAAGAGAGCCCGCTGTTGCCAGCGGGCTGACGGATTAGAACTGGTAAACCATACCCAGTGCTACTACGTCATCGGTAGAGATGTCGTTTTGGCTGTAGAAGTTTTTATCTTCATCCAGCAGGTTGATTTTGTAATCAACATAGGTGGAGAAGTTTTTGTTGAAGTAGTAAGTAGCGCCAACGGATGCATATTTCACCAGATCCTGGTCGCCATCAGATCCGTTTACACCCAGATCCTTACCTTTAGACATCAGGAAAGAAACTTCCGGACGCAGACCGAAGTCGAACTGGTATTGCGCAGTCACTTCAAAGTTCTGAGTTTTGTTGGCAATCGTATTATCACTACCGTTTGAGCCACCATAAGGGGTCATGTTGCGGGTTTCGGAGTACATGGTTGCCAGGTAGATGTTGTTCGCGTCGTATTTCAGACCGACTGTCCACGCGTCAGCTTTATCACCGCCCGCGGTAGAATTGTTAACCTGCTCGTTAGTACGGTCAGAAGAAGTGTATGCTGCACCGAAGCTTACACCCATACCCAAATCGTAGGTCGAGGAGATACCGAAGCCGTCACCGTTGGAGTTCTTCATGTTACGATCGTCGCCACCGTTATTGGTACCTTCCTGCTCTGGTGACTGATTTTCGTTCGCGCCCTGGTACTGCAACGCCACGTTCAGACCGTCAACCAGACCAAAGAAGTCGGTATTACGGTAGGTCGCCACGCCGTTCGCACGACCGGTCATGAAGTTGTCTGCTTTGGTGTAAGAGTCGCCACCGAATTCCGGCAGCATATCAGTCCAGCCTTCAACGTCGTACATTACGCCGTAGTTACGGCCGTAGTCGAATGAGCCGTAGTCGCCGACTTTAATACCTGCGAATGCCAGACGAGTCCAGGAGTCGCCTTTATCACCTTCGGTGCCGTTAGCTTGAACCTGATATTCCCACTGGCCATAACCGGTGATCATATCGTTAACCTGAGTTTCGCCTTTGAAGCCCATACGCATATAAGTCTGATCGCCATCACTGTTAGCGTCATCAGAGAAATAATGCAGGCCGTCTACTTTGCCATAGAGATCTAATTTGTTGCCGTCTTTATTATAAACTTCAGCCGCGTGAGCAGCGCCTGCAGCCAGCAGGGCAGGAATTACGAGAGCCAGTACTTTTCTGTTCATTGAAATAATCCTTTAGTTTTTTTATTAACCTGTGACTACCCATGTAGGGAGTAAAAGCATGCTAAAGGAGAAGTTCCGTAAAGGGATAACTATGAATTGTTACGCCTTAAGTAAAACCTTAAAGAAATAATTCTACGGAAATGATGATAATTATGGTGAATGTATTGGTGGTAAATATATAAAATAAAAATTATACAAGTGAATTGTGTTGGGCTATTCTGCGCGTGTTATATGCCTTTATTGTCACGTTTTATTTTTCGTTGACGTATTGATAGCTATTATTAATTAGCCAGCGAATAAATTGACAAGCCCGAACAACCGTTCGGGCTTTTTTTTTTGAGTTCCAGGTTAATACTGAGATAAACGCATTACTCGGTACCGCTCTTTTCCGCTTTTCCAGCCAACTGCGCAAGGAAGTCGTAGCGTTTTTGCAGATCGGCTGCGGCGTCTTTCCAGAGCTGTTCTGCGACTTCTGGCTGTTGGGTATTCAGGCGACGGAAGCGCTGCTCGTTAAGCAATGTTTCGGCCAGGGCGTCAGACGGTGGGCGAGAGTCCAGCGCCAGCGGCAGCTTACCTTCATCTGCTCGACGTGGATCAAAGCGGTACAGCGGCCAGAACCCGGTTGCCGTGAGCTGATGCATCTGATCATGGCTTAGTGCGAGATCGTAACCATGCTCTTCACATGGGCTATAGGCGATAATCAGCGACGGACCTGGATAGGCCTCCGCTTCCTGGATAGCTTTCACCGTCTGGTTCAACTGCGCGCCCAGAGAGATTTGTGCAACATACACGTGCCCGTACATCATCATACTGACGCCAAGATCTTTGCGAGCTTTGCGCTTGCCATGCTCACCAAATTTAGTGACGGCCCCGAGCGGCGTAGCTTTCGACGCTTGTCCGCCTGTATTGGAGTAACACTGGGTATCCAGAACCAGAATATTGACGTTCTCGGTCAGGCTCAGGACGTGATCCAGGCCACCAAAACCAATATCGTAAGCCCAGCCATCACCGCCAATCAGCCAGATAGATTTCTCGACCAGCGCATCGGCATCGGTTAACAACTGCTGTGCGCCGTCGACATCTTTCAGGTGCTGGCGCAGTGCTGCAACTTGCTCACGGCGCACCTCTGGCGTAGCTTCAGCGTGCAGGGCGTCATTCAGTTCAGCCGGAATGTTATCAGCAAACTGTTCCACTAAACGCATGACGCGTACACGGTGCTGATCCACCGTCAGGCGGAAGCCCAGCCCAAACTCGGCGTTATCCTCAAACAGGGAGTTTGCCCACGCAGGCCCGCGACCATTGGCGTCGGTGGTATAAGGCGTTGAGGGCAGGTTACCGCCATAAATTGATGAACAGCCGGTCGCATTGGCGATCAGCATGCGGTCGCCGTACAACTGCGTAAGCAATTTGATATACGGCGTTTCACCACAGCCAGAGCAGGCCCCAGAGTACTCAAACAGCGGTGTTATCAACTGCGAGGTACGAATATCAATGCGTTCCAGTTTAGTGCGATCGATTTCCGGCAGATTGAGGAAGTAGTCATAGTTAACTTTTTCTTCTTCCACGTGCTCAAGGCGCGACATCATATTGATGGCCTTGATCTCCGGGTTCTGGCGATCTTTCGCCGGGCATACTTCGACGCACAGATTACACCCGGTGCAATCCTCTGGCGCAACCTGCAGGACATATTTCTGACCGCGCATATCGCGTGATTTCACATCCAGAGAATGCAGACTGGCAGGGGCATTTTCCATCGCTTCTGGTGAAACCACTTTGGCGCGGATAGCCGAGTGCGGGCAGGCAGCTACGCAGTGGTTACACTGGGTACACAGCTCTTCTTTCCAGATGGGGATCTCTTCAGCGATATTGCGTTTTTCCCAACGCGTGGTGCCCATCGGCCAGGTGCCGTCTGGCGGCAGCGCTGAAACGGGGAGAGCATCGCCCAGACCGGCGAGCATTGCCGCGGTGACGGTTTTCACGAAATCAGGTGCGGCATCAGAAACCACCGGTGGGCGATTAGCGCTATGTGAGTCAACCGGCTGAAGCGCCACTTCGGCGACGGATTCACGCGCCAGGGCCAGCGCCTGCCAGTTACGTTCAACCAGATCCTGTCCTTTACTGCTATAGCTTTTCGCAATCGCACCCTGCAATTCAGCCAGAGCGCTGTCGCCTGGTAAGATTTGCGTCAGATGGAAGAACGCCATCTGCATAACGGTGTTAATACGTGCAGCCAGACCGCACTCGCGGGCGATTTTGGCCGCATTAATCACGTAGAAACGCGCTTTCTTCTGATTCAGAACAGCCTGAACTTCCTGCGGCAGACGTGTCCAGACTTCATCCACACTGTACGGGGTATTAAGCAGGAATATACCGCCAGGTTTCAGGCGCTCAGCCATCTGATACTTATCGATAAATTGCAACTGGTGACAACCAACAAAATCGGCTTGCGACACCAGATACGCTGAGCGAATAGGTTGTTCACTAACGCGCAGGTGAGAAACCGTCAGACCGCCTGCTTTTTTCGAGTCATAGACGAAATAACCCTGCGCATACCACGGCGTAGAGTTACCGATAATCTTGATGTTGTTTTTAGTGGCCGACACGCTACCGTCACTGCCCAGCCCGTAAAACAGCGCCTCGAGCTTCGCGGTACCGGGCAGGGTGTTTTCCGGTAACGGTAGCGACAAGTTGGTGACATCATCATAGATACCGACCGTAAAGCGAGATTTCGGCTTCGTGCTACTCAGCTCATTAAAGACCGCCATGACGCAGTCCGGGCCAAACTCTTTGGAAGAAAGGCCATAACGCCCGCCAATCACGCGCGGTAGCGTTTCTCGTTCGCCGCAGTTAAAGGCTTCCGCCAGCGCAGTCATTACATCCAGATACAACGGTTCAGCTTGCGCGCCGGGCTCTTTGGTGCGATCCAGGACGGCGATGCTCCGTACCGTTTCCGGCAGGGCGCGCAGTAAATGTCTGGCAGAGAATGGGCGGAACAGACGCACTTTCAGAACGCCTACTTTCTCGCCGCGTGCCAGCAGCTCTTCGACGACTTCTTCACTGGTTCCAATCGCCGAGCCCATCAAAATAATGACGCGTTCTGCCTGCGGGTGACCGTAGTATTCAAATGGCTGGTACTGACGGCCCGTCGCAGCAGCGAAATCGTTCATCGCCTGTTCTACGTGATCGTAAACCGCGTTGTACCACGGGTTTGTTGCTTCGCGTGACTGGAAGTAGGTGTCCGGGTTCGCAGACGTACCGCGAATAACCGGATGCTCCGGGTTGAGCGCGCGCGCGCGGTGAGCATCAATTTCTGCCTGTGGCATCAGCCCGAGGATTGTGTCATCGGCCAGCGGCACTATTTTATTAATTTCATGCGATGTGCGAAAACCATCAAAGAAATGAATAAACGGGACCCGGCTTTTCAGGGTGGCCATTTGCGAAATTAGCGCAAAGTCCTGAGCTTCCTGAACGCTGCTGGCGCATAGCATTGCGCATCCCGTCTGGCGCACCGCCATCACGTCGGAATGATCGCCAAAGATGGATAATGCGTGAGTGGCAATCGTACGCGCCGCAACGTGCAGCACAAACGGAGTCAACTGACCGGCCAGTTTGTACAGCGTCGGGATCATCAGCAACAGGCCCTGCGATGAAGTAAACGACGTAGAGAGCGCACCGGTCTGCAACGCGCCGTGAACGGTCGCTATCGCACCGCCTTCCGACTGCATTTCTACGACACGAGGGGTATCCCCCCACACGTTTTTAAGCCCGTTCCCGGCCCAGGCATCCGCCTGTTCCGCCATCGTCGAACTGGGCGTAATCGGGTAGATGGCGATAACCTCGCTGGTACGAAATGCGACCGAAGCAACCGCACCATTACCGTCAATTGTGATCATACTGACACCCTTACATTGCGCAAAAAAAGGGACACGCGTAACAGCGGCGAATCCTGTAGTTATCCTTTTAGTTTAGCAAAAGCGCTAAAGACAGATTTTCGCTTTTGTGTCCCTCGAATAAACAGAATGAATGGTTTGATCAAAGGAGCAGCCAAAAAATTGCCAGAAAATGTAAACAGTGCGCATAAATGCGCATATTGCCTCTCGACGGCGGTGTTTCCGCTGCCTATTATTTATGGCTGTGTCGTTTGGTTAATATTCAGAGGGGAGTAAGATGCGCGCAGCGTTTTGGGTAGGGTGTGCCGCGTTATTATTATCGGCTTGTAGTAGTGAACCTGTTCAGCAGGCAACCGCCGCGCATGTCGCACCGGGGATGAAGGCCGCAATGTCCAGTTTTGGAGAAGCTAATTGCGCCATGATTGGTGGTTCGCTCTCCGTTGCCCGTCAGCTGGATGGTTCAGCTATCGGAATGTGTGCGTTACCCAACGGCAAACGCTGTAGTGAGCAGTCGCTTGCCGCCGGAAGCTGTGGCAACTATTAAGCCACCGCGTTTCCTACATTAAATCCGCGAGTTTATACGTCAGCGTTTGTTCTGCTGTCGCCAGTGTTAACTGGTCAGCAGTCAGATCGACCTGTGCGCCTTGCTTAAACATGTCGCTGACGATCCCGTCGAGCGCGTTAAGCTGTGGATCGGCGCACATCATGCGGGTCATCGCCATATCTTTAACCTTCAACTCGCCGTCGGACAGTTTGCCCTGACCGTGGAATTGATTACACATCTTTCCCGATACCGTCATGTTTTCGCCAAAACTCAATTCGGGTGGGTTATTAGCGACGGTGACGGCTTTACCATTCACGCTCTGCAAAACGAAGCGGTGATGCTGCAACTGTTCGCGATTGACGGAAACTTTTCCATTGCTCACACAGCCAGCCATCAGCATGCTGAGCGCAATCAACGTGACAACTTTTTTCATTCAATTTCTCTACGTTTGTGACGGGAATACATTCAATATAATAATGATACTGAAGATTTTAGCATCGGTGATTATCTGAAAATGCCCCCCTGAATCCAGGGGAGCACAGGGATTAGAAGAGGGCGTTTGGACAGGTTTCGCCTTTGGAGATCTGTGCCAGATTCTGCAGCGTGGTCTCAGAAATGCTGGTCAATGCTTCGGCCGTCAGGAACGCCTGGTGACCGGTGAACAGCACGTTATGACAGGCCGACAGGCGGCGGAACACATCATCCTGAATCACGTCATTGGATTTATCTTCAAAGAACAGGTCGCGTTCGTTTTCATACACGTCCATACCCAGAGAACCAATTTTCTGGTTTTTCAGCGCATCGATAGCGGCTTGTGAATCGATCAATGCCCCGCGGCTGGTGTTAATAACCATCACGCCATTTTTCATTTGCTCAAAGGCTTCGTGATTGAGCAGGTGATAATTCTCCGGCGTTAACGGACAGTGCAGGGAGATGACATCTGACTCCGCGAACAGCGTTTTAAGATCGACATATTCAACGCCTAACTCTAGTGCGGCAGCGCTTGGGTAGGGATCAAACGCCAGCAGGCGCATCCCAAAACCTTTCAGGATCCGCAGTGCCGCAATCCCAATCTTACCGGTACCGATCACCCCAGCTGTTTTGCCATACATGGTAAAGCCGGTCAGCCCCTCAAGAGAGAAGTTGGCATCACGAGTACGCTGATAGGCGCGGTGAATACGGCGATTCAACGTCATCATCATGCCAATCGCATGTTCAGCGACGGCTTCCGGTGAATAGGCTGGCACACGGACGACCTGCAGGCCGAGCTCTTTTGCCGCGTCGAGATCGACGTTATTGAAGCCGGCGCAACGCAGCGCAATATATTTCACGCCATGTTTTTTCAGCTCTTCCAGAACAGGGCGGCTGCCATCGTCGTTGACGAAGATACAGACAGCTTCACAGCCATGGGCTGTTTTGGCTGTTTTCTCCGTCAGCAGAAAGTCAAAGAATTCAAGTTCAAAACCAAAAGCCTCGTTAACCTGCTGCAGATACTTCTTGTCGTACTGTTTTGTACTATAGATGGCGAGTTTCATAAGACTTTCTCCAGTGATTTTGACGTCACATTAATCCAATTCAAATTATTTTACAAAATCTAAAAAGTTATTGATAGTCATAGGCGTAATGAATAATTTCAGCGCATCTGTTGTTAGTGTGGGCAGGTTACTCAATTTCAACAACTGGATATTTTTCCGTCCAACTCAATACCCGTAATCGATGCAGGTAAAAAGCCAGCCGAATCACATCCAGACAGCTACGCTTATACAGGTAGCAAATATCGGGAGGGGTCATGTTAACTCACTCTGAAGCAAAGCGATGGGCCACCTTAATGCTTAAGGCGGCATTATGTGATGGTATGAAACCTGAGGAGATTTCCCGGCAGGTACATCTGGTCTGCGATCATCATGGTAGGGAGTGCCTCGAAGAGCTCATTGAGGAAATTCTGATAGAAGCAGGTCGTTTAGGACCTAAACATAGCGATGGAGAACTGAGGCCTCATTGAGTCTGAGTTCTTTATATTCCCGACGGCACGTGTAACAGCGTGCCATATAAAATCATGCGTTATCTAATTGAATTAACTATTATTTTATTAATTCTCGTTGATTGATAAATAGTGCATATACTTCATGGGAATTTATTCTTAATGTGGGCATATCCTGTTAAACATGCCACAATACTGGCCTAAACCGGCTTAAATTTTCGCTAAATCAGGATATTAACTACCCATGAAGGGTAAATATAAAGCCGCTCTGGCACTTCTCTTATTATTGATTCTCGTGCCGCTGACGTTGGTCATGACGCTTGGCCTGTGGGTTCCTACGCTGGTGGGCGTCTGGTTACCTGTTGGCACGCGCATCGCGCTGGATGAGAGCCCACGGCTGACACGGCATGGGCTGCATATCCCGGAACTCCGCTATCTGGTCGATGATTGCCCGCTAGCGCGCATTACTCAGGCCGATCTTTCCCATCCCAGCCGCTGGTTGCTCAATGTCGGGACAATTGAGCTGGATTCCGCTTGCCTGGCTAAATTACCGCAGACAGAAGCGTCTCCGGCAGCGCCCAAAACGCTGGCTGAATGGCAATCGATGCTGCCCAATACCTGGATTAACATCGACAAAGTTATTCTCTCCCCCTGGCAGGAGTGGCAGGGAAAACTGTCTCTCTCGCTAACGCCATCGACCCAGCAACTGCGCTACCAGGGGGAAAAAGTGAAATTCCAGGGGCGTCTGCACGGGCAAAATCTCACGGTAAATGAGCTGGATATAGCCGCGTTTGAAGGGCAACCGCCGGTAAAACTGGTCGGTGAATTTACCATGCCGCTGGTTCCTGATGGACTACCGGTGAGCGGTCATGCGGTTGCTACTCTGAGCTTGCCGCAGGAGCCCTCACTGGTGGACGCCGAACTGGAGTGGCAAGAAAACAGCGGACAACTGATCGTCATGGCGCGGGACAATGCCGATCCGTTGCTCGATCTTCCGTGGGAAATAACCCGCCAGCAATTAACCATCAGCGACGGTCGCTGGAACTGGCCTTATCAGGGATTCCCGCTCAGCGGGCGGTTGGGCATGAAAGTTGAAAACTGGCAGACCGGGCTGGAAAATGCGGTGGTGAGCGGGCGTCTGAACATACTGACCCAAGGCGATGCAGGTAAAGGAAACGCCGTATTAACGCTGGGGCCGGGTAAGCTGGGTGTGGATAGTAGCGACATGCCGTTACAGTTGATAGGCGAGGCGAAACAGGGGGACCTGATCTTCTACGCCAAATTACCCGCCAGACTCACCGGAAGCCTGAACGACCCGCAGCTGGCTTTCGAGCCAGGAGCGCTGCTGCGTTCGCGTGGACGGGTGATTGACTCGCTGGATATTGACGAAATTCGCTGGCCGCTGGCGGGCGTAAAAGTAACGCAGCGCGGCGTAGATGGCCGTCTGCAGGCTATATTGCGCGCGCATGAAAACCAGATGGGCGGTTTTGAATTGCATCTGGATGGTCTGGCAAATGATTTTCTCCCTGACGCGGGTCGCTGGCAGTGGCGGTACTGGGGCAAAGGCAGCTTTACGCCAATGCATGCGCGTTGGGACGTGGCGGGTAAGGGCGAATGGCATGACAACACCCTGAAGCTTTTTGATCTCTCCACCGGATTTGACCATCTGCAATACGGCACCATGAAGGTAGAAACCCCACGCCTGGTGATGGACGAGCCGATCGTCTGGGTACGGGATGCCAACAAACCGACTTTTAGCGGCGCGCTGTCGCTGGACGCAGGGAACACCACTTTTACCGGGGGGAGCGTGTTACCGCCGTCAACCCTGAAGTTCAGCGTGGAAGGCACCGACCCGACGATTTTCCAGTTTAAAGGCCAGCTTCACGCGGGCGCGATAGGTCCAGTACAGGTAAATGGACGTTGGGACGGGATCCGCCTGCGCGGACAGGCCTGGTGGCCAAAACAATCGCTCACCGTATTCCAACCTCTCATCCCACCAGACTGGAAAATGAAGCTACGTGAAGGTGAACTGTATGCGCAGGTTGCGTTTTCGGCTGCCCCGGAACAGGGCTTTGAAGCGGGCGGCCATGGGGTATTAAAAGGCGGTAGCGCCTGGATGCCCGATAACCAAATTAATGGCGTCGATTTTGTGTTGCCTTTCCGGTTTAGTGAAGGCGCATGGCAACTGGGTACGCGTGGACCTATTTCACTGCGTATTGCGGAAGTGGTGAATCAGGTGACGGTGAAAAATATCGCCGCCGATCTACAGGGGGCGTATCCCTGGAGTGAAGACAATCCGTTACTGTTAAGCGATGTCAGCGCCGAACTGCTGGGGGGCAAAGTCATCATGCAACAACTGCGGATGCCGCAGCACGATCCGGCATTATTACGGGTGCAAAATATCTCTTCCAGCGAGCTTATCAGCGCGGTTAATCCCAAGCAATTCGCCATGTCTGGCCCGGTCAGCGGTGCGTTGCCGTTATGGCTGGATAACGAAAAGTGGATCATTAAAGACGGCTGGCTGACCAACCCGGGGCCTATGACGCTGCGTATTGATAAAGACACGGCGGATGCCGTCGTCAAAGATAATATGGCAGCCGGTGCAGCCATTAACTGGCTGCGTTATATGGAAATAAGCCATTCCTGGACGAAAATAAATTTGGATAATCTCGGTGTCTTAACCATGCAGGCAACCGTAACTGGCAATAGCCGGGTGGATGGCAAAGTGGGGACGGTTAATTTGAATTACACCCATGAGGAAAACGTCTTTACGCTATGGCGTAGTTTGCGTTTTGGCGACAATTTACAGGCATGGCTTGAACAAAATGCAGCGCTGCCAGAATCCCATTGCCCGGAAGGCAAGGAATGTGAGGAACAACAATGAAAACGATAGCTGCCATGCTGGGTCTGCTGGCTTCATCTCTGCTGATCGGGTGCACACCCAGAATCGAAGTGGCTGCGCCTAAAGAGCCGATCACTATTAATATGAACGTCAAAATCGAGCATGAGATCCATATCAAAGTCGATAAAGACGTTGAGAGCTTATTAAAATCGCGCAGCGATTTGTTCTGAGGTCACGATGAAAAAACAGCTTGCAGTGATCCTGGTGGCATTGAGTTTATTCAGTGGCAATGGGTGGGCATTGACCTTGAATGAAGCCAGATCCCAGGGGCGGGTGGGCGAAACGCTTAATGGTTATCTGGTGGCATTGCAAACCGACGCCGAAACGCAGGCGCTGGTGAGTGAGATTAATAAAGCACGCAGCGCCAGCTATCAGCAACTGGCTGAGAGCAATAACATTCCTCCAGATGAAGTGGCGAAAATGGCCGGACAAAAGCTGGTCGCTCGGGCTAAACCGGGGGAGTACGTCCAGGGCATCAATGGTAAGTGGTTGAGAAAATAATAAATCTTCTCTGCACACAACCAGAGAGGCACGACGCTGACTTATTCATCGACATCGCAATAGTTGCCACACTGCATCAAACTGAGGCTGATATAGTTCAACACCGGTCGCGTTGCGGAGTGAAATCATGTGGCTTTTCAAGTGGTATGTCTGGAATCGTTGGATATTCAAGCTGTTAAGCTGGGATGTTGCCGAGCCAGAACAATTTTTGCTGCATTGCTGGGAAGAGAATCTGGCGAAGTGCAGAGATTATGCAACCATCTGGTGGGATATTAACCGCATTCACGGCAAACAGGTGCAGGTAAAGAAGTAAATGCTGGAGAAACCCTCTCACCGGATGGTGAGAGGGTGAATTATCAGGCAGCGACGACGCTGTCGATAGCGGCTTTCGCATCGGACTGCGCTTTGGACGCCACTTCCGGGCCGTACGCAATGCCTTCAGCAAAGACGACGTTCACGTCGGTGATGCCGATAAAGCCCAGGAATACGTTCAGATACGGCGTGATCAGGTCGGTCGGCGTATCTTTATGGATACCACCACGGCTGGTCAACACGACTGCGCGTTTACCCGTCACCAGACCTTCCGGACCTTTCTCGGTATAACGGAAAGTCACACCTGCACGGGCAATCAGATCGAAATAGTTTTTCAGCTGGGTTGGGATGTTGAAGTTATACATCGGCGCGGCGATAACAATCACATCATGCGCTTTCAGCTCAGCAATCAGCTCATCGGACAACGCCAGCGCTTCCTGCTGACGCGGTGTCAGCGGTGCATCGCTCGGGCGCAGCGCACCCACCAGTTCGCCATCCAGTACCGGAACAGGATTTGCAGCCAGGTCACGGACGGTGATTTCATCAGCGGAGTGCTTTTCACGCCACTGTTCAACAAAATAATCAGACAACTGACCAGACTGAGAGTACCCTGCCAGAATACTGGATTTAAGAACTAATACCTTGCTCATGGGTGTTTCCTTTTATGTGTTTGAAGGGGGAGTGCCCCGTTGCTTGTTGACACTTTATTCACAATCCTGTCGCAGTGATAGCGCAATATATCGAATCCTATGTTCGAAATTATTGAACAACACATGAAAAGCGCTGATGTGGTACTCTATACCTATCATCTAAAAGAGATTTAACCCGGCAGAGCACTGCCTTTTAACGCTATGACAGAACAACAAAAATTAACCTTCAACATGTTGCAGCAACAGCTGGATTCACTGATGCTGCGTGACAGACAGCGTTTTGCCCGCCGCCTGCAGGGCGTGAAGAAGGTTAAAAATCCTGATGCACAACAGGCCATTTACCAGGAGATGGCAAAAGAGATTGATCACGCTGCAGGTAAAGTTGTGCTGCGTGAAGCCGCGCGTCCGGTCATCAGATACCCGGAAAACCTGCCCGTCAGTCAGAAAAAACAGGATATTCTGGAAGCGATCCGCGATAACCAGGTGGTGATTGTCGCCGGGGAAACGGGGTCAGGGAAAACCACTCAGTTACCCAAAATCTGTATGGAGCTCGGGCGCGGGGTAAAAGGGCTGATCGGCCATACCCAGCCGCGTCGTCTGGCGGCGCGTACCGTGGCGAACCGTATTGCAGAAGAGCTGGAAACCGAGCCGGGCGGTTGTATCGGTTATAAAGTCCGTTTTAGCGATCATGTCAGCGACAACACCATGGTTAAGCTGATGACGGACGGTATCCTGCTGGCGGAAATCCAGCAGGATCGGCTGCTGATGCAGTACGACACTATCATCATCGATGAAGCGCATGAGCGCAGCCTGAATATCGATTTTCTGCTCGGCTATCTGAAAGAGCTTCTGCCGCGCCGTCCGGATCTAAAAATTATCATCACTTCGGCGACCATCGATCCGGAGCGTTTTTCAAAGCATTTCAATAATGCACCGATTATCGAAGTCTCTGGTCGAACCTATCCGGTGGAAGTTCGCTATCGTCCAATTGTTGAAGACGCAGATGACACCGAGCGTGACCAATTGCAGGCAATTTTTGATGCCGTAGATGAGTTAGGCCGTGAAAGTCAGGGCGACATTTTGATCTTCATGAGCGGCGAGCGCGAAATCCGCGATACCGCCGATGCGCTGAATAAGCTGGATTTGCGCCATACCGAAGTGCTACCGCTGTATGCGCGTCTTTCCAACAGCGAGCAGAACCGTGTGTTCCAGTCGCACAGCGGTCGCCGTATCGTGCTGGCGACCAACGTGGCGGAAACCTCGCTGACCGTTCCGGGGATCAAGTATGTGATTGATCCGGGTACTGCGCGTATCAGCCGTTACAGTTACCGCACCAAAGTTCAGCGCTTGCCGATTGAACCGGTGTCGCAGGCCTCTGCCAACCAGCGTAAAGGCCGTTGCGGTCGTGTTTCGGAGGGGATCTGTATTCGTCTGTATTCTGAAGACGATTTCCTGTCGCGCCCGGAGTTTACCGACCCGGAGATCCTGCGTACCAACCTGGCGTCCGTTATTTTGCAGATGACCGCCTTGGGGCTGGGCGATATCGCGGCGTTTCCGTTTGTTGAAGCGCCGGATAAACGTAACATTCAGGACGGTGTACGCCTGCTCGAAGAACTGGGGGCGATAACCACCGACGAACAGGCAACCGCTTACAAACTGACGCCATTGGGCCGTCAGCTCTCGCAATTGCCGGTGGATCCACGTCTGGCGCGCATGGTGCTGGAAGCGCAAAAACATGGCTGCGTACGTGAGGCGATGATTATCACCTCGGCGCTGTCTATTCAGGATCCGCGCGAGCGCCCGATGGACAAGCAGCAGGCCTCCGACGAGAAGCATCGCCGTTTCCACGACAAAGAGTCTGATTTCCTCGCATTTGTGAATCTGTGGAACTATCTCGGCGAGCAGCAGAAAGCGCTGTCGTCAAACCAGTTCCGTCGTCAGTGCAAACTTGATTTTCTGAACTACCTGCGCGTGCGTGAATGGCAGGATATCTACACGCAACTGCGTCAGGTGGTGAAAGAGTTAGGGATTCCTGTTAACAGCGAACCCGCTGAATACAGAGAGATCCACGTCGCGTTGCTGACCGGTTTACTGTCACATATCGGGATGAAAGATGCCGATAAACAGGAATTTACCGGGGCGCGTAACGCTCGCTTCTCGATCTTCCCAGGCTCTGGTCTATTTAAAAAACCGCCGAAGTGGACGATGGTAGCGGAGCTGGTGGAAACCAGCCGCCTGTGGGGACGTATTGCTGCACGCATCGATCCTGAGTGGGTCGAACCGGTTGCCCAGCATCTGATCAAACGTTCATACAGTGAACCGCACTGGGAACGTGCGCAGGGCGCAGTGATGGCAACAGAAAAGGTTACCGTCTACGGTTTACCGATTGTTGCAGCTCGTAAGGTGAACTACAGCCAGATCGATCCCGCGTTGTCGCGTGAACTGTTCATCCGCCATGCTCTGGTGGAAGGCGACTGGCAAACGCGCCATGCGTTTTTCCGTGACAATTTGAAGTTACGCGCAGAGGTGGAAGAGTTAGAGCACAAATCGCGCCGTCGCGACATTCTGGTTGATGATGAGACGCTATTTGAGTTTTACGACCAACGCATCAGCCATGATGTAGTCTCCGCGCGTCACTTTGACAGCTGGTGGAAAAAGATCAGCCGTGAAACGCCGGATCTGCTCAACTTTGAAAAGAGCATGCTCATCAAAGAGGGTGCGGAAAAAATCAGTAAGCTGGATTACCCGAACTTCTGGCATCAGGGCAATCTCAAACTACGGTTAAGTTACCAGTTCGAACCCGGAGCCGATGCGGACGGTGTGACCGTACATATTCCGCTCCCGCTGCTCAATCAGATCGAAGAGAGCGGTTTTGAATGGCAAATTCCGGGGCTGCGCCGTGAACTGGTTATCGCCCTGATTAAGTCTCTGCCGAAACCGGTACGACGCAACTTTGTGCCCGCGCCGAACTATGCGGAAGCGTTTTTAGGCCGCGTCACGCCGCTGGAACTGCCGCTGCTGGACTCGCTGGAGCGTGAACTGCGCCGCATGACCGGCGTGACCGTTGACCGTGAAGACTGGCATTGGGATCAGGTGCCCGATCACCTAAAAATCACCTTCCGGGTAGTGGATGATAAGAACAAAAAGCTGCAGGAAGGACGTTCGCTACAGGATCTGAAAGACGCACTGAAGGGTAAAGTGCAGGAAACATTGTCTGCGGTGGCGGATGACGGTATCGAACAGAGCGGGTTGCACATCTGGAGCTTCGGTCAGCTTCCGGAGAGTTACGAGCAAAAACGCGGTAACTATAAGGTAAAAGCCTGGCCAGCGCTGGTGGATGAGCGTGACAGCGTTGCCATCAAACTGTTTGATAACCCGCTGGAGCAACAGCAGGCGATGTGGTGCGGTTTACGCCGCCTGTTGTTGCTGAATATTCCTTCACCAATCAAATATTTGCATGAAAAACTGCCCAACAAAGCCAAGCTGGGGCTGTATTTTAACCCGTACGGTAAAGTGCTGGATTTGATTGACGACTGTATATCCTGTGGTGTGGATCAACTGATCGACGCCAACGGTGGTCCGGTGTGGACCGAAGAAGGCTTTGCGGCGCTGCATGAAAAAGTGCGGGCTGAACTGAACGATACGGTGGTGGATATTGCTAAGCAGGTCGAACAAATTCTGACCGCAGTGTTTAATATCAACAAACGTCTGAAAGGGCGCGTGGATATGACCATGGCGCTGGGGCTTGCGGATATCAAATCGCAGATGGGCGGGCTGGTGTACCGTGGATTTGTTACCGGCAATGGTTTCAAGCGTCTGGGCGATACGCTGCGTTATTTGCAGGCTATCGAAAAGCGTCTGGAAAAACTGGCCATCGACCCGCATCGTGACCGTGCGCAGATGCTGAAAGTGGATAGCGTGCAGCAAGCCTGGCAGCAGTGGTTCAATAAACTGCCTCCCGCTCGCCGTGAAGATGACGATGTCAAAGAGATCCGCTGGATGATAGAAGAGCTGCGCGTCAGCTATTTTGCCCAGCAGCTTGGTACGCCGTATCCGATTTCCGATAAACGTATTTTGCAGGCGATGGAGCAGATTTCGGGATAAATCGGTACCAGACAGCATACCGGGTAAGGTGACGTCACCGCCCGGTATGCAACCCGATAAAGTATTAAGATCAGGAGTCATGAGTATGAGCCAGTTTCCGACACTTTCCGCAACCACGCTTGCGGCGATCAATACCGTAGGGCGATGGTTGGCGCAGAATGATTTTACGGGGAATATCACCGTTCAGTCAGATTGCGTGATTCTGGCAGGGAACGCGGTTATTCCGACCATCGACGCCGCCTGCCGGATCGCGAAAGAGCAACAGGTTCCCTTGTTGATTAGCGGTGGCATCGGTCACTCCACACGATTTCTGTATGACGCGATTGCAGAGCATCCTCGTTACAACATCATTCGTACCACCGGGCGCGCGGAAGCGGCGATCCTTGCCGATATCGCACATCAGTTCTGGCAAATCCCAGGTGAGAAGATTTGGGTGGAAGACCAGTCAACAAACTGCGGTGAGAATGCCCGTTTTAGCTGTGCATTATTGAATCAGGCGACGGAAAGTATTCATACCGTCATTGTGGTACAGGATCCCACTATGCAACGTCGCACGATGGCAACCTTTCAGCGCGTAACCCGCGATGAGCCGCATGCGCCGCGCTGGTTGAGTTTCCCTGGATTCATCCCTGAGCTGGCCCAACAGCAAGACGGCGTGGATTTTGTGCCAGCAGCAGAAGGTTTGTGGTCAGTGGATCGCTATCTGTCTCTCATAACCGGTGAGCTTCCTCGCCTGCGTGATGATGCCACCGGTTATGGGCCGTGCGGCCGCGATTTTATCGCCCATGTTGATATTCCTCAGAACGTTGAGCAAGCCTGGCAGCAGTTGCAAAATGACATCGTGCTGACTGACTTACTGGAGAGCCGCTCTCTGTAATTCCTGTTGCCCGTTTGTCGGCGTTTTGCGGCAAACGGGCAAAAATCACATCTGTTTTTTCCCTTCATCATCACTTTGCCAGACGCTTTTATGAAGCCGCTCACAGAACAGCCACTCCAGCCATAATACGACCTGCATGATTGATATTAATTAACAATAGTTTTACTTGTTAAAAACAAATCAATCACAGGAGAGCCGCATGTCAGTACCCGTACAACATCCTATGTATATCGATGGGCAGTTTGTGACCTGGCACGATGATGCCTGGATTGATGTCGTCAATCCTGCCACGGAAGAGGTGATCTCACGTATTCCCGATGGACGTGCCGAGGATGCGTGTAAAGCGATCGATGCTGCACAGCGCGCTCAGCCGCAATGGGAAGTGCTGCCTGCCATTGAACGGGCGAACTGGTTACGCAAAATTTCTGCGGGTATCCGTCAGCGAGCCAGTGAAATCAGCGCCCTGATTGTGGCGGAGGGGGGAAAAATACAGCAACTGGCTGAGGTCGAAGTCTCGTTTACCGCCGACTATATCGATTATATGGCGGAGTGGGCGCGTCGCTATGAAGGCGAGATCCTGCAAAGCGATCGTCCGGGCGAGAATATTCTGCTGTTTAAGCGCGCTTTGGGCGTGACTACGGGCATTCTGCCGTGGAACTTTCCATTTTTCCTGATTGCCCGCAAACTGGCTCCCGCACTGTTGACGGGTAATACCATTGTCATTAAGCCGAGTGAATTTACACCGAATAACGCCATCGCCTTTGCCAAAATTGTTGATGATATTGGCTTGCCGCGCGGCGTATTTAATCTGGTACTGGGACGTGGTGAAACGGTCGGTCAGGCGCTAGCCGCAAACCCGAAGGTGGCCATGGTGAGCATGACCGGTAGCGTCGGGGCGGGTGAGAAAATTATGGCTGCGGCGGCTAAAAATATCACCAAAGTTTGTCTGGAGTTGGGCGGCAAGGCCCCGGCTATCGTGATGGATGATGCCGATCTTGAACTGGCCGTAAAGGCAATTGTTGACTCGCGGGTGATCAACACCGGACAGGTATGCAACTGTGCCGAGCGCGTGTACGTTCAGAAAGGTATTTATGACCAATTCGTCAATCGTCTGGGTGAGGCGATGAAAGCCGTGCAGTTTGGTAATCCGGCTGAGCGCAATGATATTGCGATGGGGCCGCTGATTAACGCCGCTGCGCTGGAGCGTGTAGAGCAGAAAGTTGCACGAGCGGTGCAGGAAGGCGCCAGAGTGGTGCTGGGCGGTAAGGCCGTTTCCGGCAAAGGGTATTACTATCCACCGACGTTACTGTTAGACGTGCGCCAGGAGATGGCGATTATGCACGAGGAGACGTTTGGTCCGGTGCTGCCGGTGGTAGCGTTTGATACGCTGGAACAGGCGCTGACAATGGCCAATGACAGCGATTACGGTCTGACCTCATCGATCTATACGCAGAATCTGAATACGGCGATGAAAGCGATTAAAGGGCTGAAGTTTGGCGAAACCTATATTAATCGTGAAAACTTCGAGGCGATGCAGGGCTTTCATGCTGGCTGGCGCAAGTCCGGGATTGGCGGAGCTGACGGTAAACACGGTCTGAACGAATATCTGCAAACGCAGGTGGTGTATCTGCAGTCCTAAGTTTTCGCCGGGTGAGCCTGTACGCCACCCGGCGCAATTCTCACACTTTGCTGGCGATCCATAAGAATAAGCCGGGTGAGCAAAAGTTAATGAATTTTTAACAAAAGCCCGTTATGGTGACGCATTATTGTTTTTATTCAGGAAGTGTTATGGGGAATAAGTATTCTGGCCTGCAAATTGGCATTCACTGGCTGGTCTTTTTGTTGGTCATTGTGGCCTACAGCGCTATGGAGTTTCGCGGATTTTTCCCGCGCAGCTATCGTCCCTTATTTAACATGGTGCACGTATCCTGTGGCATCACTATTTTAACGCTGATGGTGGCGCGTCTGCTGGTCAGGCTAAAATATCCGGCACCGCCGATTGTGCCAAAACCGAAGCCGATGATGACCGGAATGGCGCATCTGGGGCATCTGGTTATTTATCTGCTGTTTATTGTTCTGCCGATTATTGGACTGGTGATGATGTACAACCGGGGTAACCCGTGGATTGCATTCGGCATCGTTATGCCGCATGCGGCAGAGGCCAATTTTGATGTAGTGGATATGCTGAAGTCCTGGCACGTGACGCTGGCAAATCTGGGCTATTTTGTTATTGCTCTGCATGCCGCTGCGGCCCTGATGCACCACTATTTCTGGAAGGACAATACGCTGCTGCGCATGATGCCGCGAAAACGCTCCTGATGTAATGCCCCGCAAATGCGGGGTATTTTTTTGTGCACAGAAAACCCCCAGCTAGGCTGGGGGTTCCGGAAAGCTTTCAGCTTTGGGCCAGTTATTAAAACCCCTTTTGATTTGTTAAAACACATTG
This sequence comes from Citrobacter braakii, assembly GCF_002075345.1. GTDB lineage: Bacteria > Pseudomonadota > Gammaproteobacteria > Enterobacterales > Enterobacteriaceae > Citrobacter > Citrobacter braakii. The sequence goes on along the minus strand of NZ_NAEW01000021.1, from coordinate 30 downwards.
CGGTCTGGCAACTGCAAATGTTTAACAAGA
>NZ_NAEW01000020.1 GCF_002075345.1 Citrobacter braakii | reverse complement strand
CGGTCCTGCCACTGTCTGATGGTTATCTGGGACCATGGTCCCATCCGGTCCTGCCACTGTCTGATAGCTATCTGGGACCGTGGTCCCACTCAGCGCTGTCGCGGTCAGATGGTTATCTGGGACCATGATCCCACCCGGTCCTGTCACTGTCTGATAGCTATCTGGGACCGTGGTCTCACCCGGTCCTGCCACTGTCTGATGGCTATCTGGGACCATGGTCCCATCCGGTCCTGCCACTGTCTGATAGCTATCTGGGACAGTGGTCCCACTCAGCGCTGTCGCGGGCAGATGGTTATCTGGGACCGTGGTCCCATTCAGTTCTGCCGCTGTCCGATGATCCACTTGTACGGAATTTGGTTGATATTAAATTCTATGAAGATGTGAAAATAAAAATATTCTACTCACATTATCATATTATCGCAGAAGCGAGGTCACTCCAGCGAGTCGTATATGCCGGCGACAGCATTTCTCTCTTCATCTGCCATTCTGGTGCAATCCTGCGTCCCGCAAACCATACTTTCCCAAGTCCTGAATGGTTAATACCATCCAGGACTTTCATCAGCTGCTCGCTCCGTTCCCGTGGCTGTTCTTCATCAAACAAATTCAGCTGCGATAGCCCGGTTGGTGTGAAATCGTTCAGCATACAGCCTGCCTTTGCATAGCGGTGGCCATTCACCCAGATCCTGTCCAGGGCTCTGACGGCAGCGGCAATGATGTCCCGTGTATCCTGGGTAACTGCGTCAATATTATGGCCTCCTTTCCGGATCGCGCCGTTGATTTCATCCTCACCGATCCCCCGTATCTGGTCGGGTTCCGTGACCGTTCCGGCCGCAGTATTGCAGGTGACAAAACCGACGAATGGCTGCAACCCGCCTGCAATGAGATGTACCGCGTCCTCAAAAAAGACGCGCTGATGGTGAGCTTCTACGGCTGGAACCGCGTCGATCGTTTCATGGCGTCGTGGAAAAGTGCCGGGTTCAGCGTGGTCGGGCATCTGGTTTTCACCAAAACCTACTCGTCGAAATCGGCCTATGTCGGCTACCGACATGAATGCGCCTATATCCTGGCGAAAGGCCGTCCGGCGCTGCCGCTGGACCCGTTACCGGACGTCCTGGGCTGGAAATACAGCGGCAACCGCCACCACCCGACCGAAAAACCTGTTACCAGCCTGCAACCGTTGATCGAGAGCTTCACACACCCGAACGCCATTGTTCTCGATCCGTTTGCCGGTTCTGGCTCCACCTGTGTCGCCGCCGTTCAGGCAGGGCGCCGTTATATCGGCATTGAGCTGATGGAGCAGTACCACAAAGCCGGGATTACCCGCCTGTCAGCCGTGCAGCGCGCCATGCAGCGCCCGGCCGCCAATGACGTCTTTTATCCAGAGGCCGCGTGATGAACTACGACGGACATGAAGCCCTGCGCCGCGATATTGCCGGGCTGGCAAACAATTTATGTGACCTGAAAACCACCCTTAAAGTGCTGGAAGAAAAATATCACTACCGGCATGACGGACTACCGGAACGGCTCGCAGGGGTAAGTTTGCGGCGTATCAGTGAACTGCTGGATAAGGCATTCAACCAAGCTCTGATGCTGGACGAGAGCTTTCAGGACTGATTACGGGCGGCGTTGCCGTCCCACAGAATCAACGGAGAAAAAACATGTACGGAACCCGTGAAACCCTCTGCCGGTTGTTGAGTGAGCTGTATCCCGCAGAAACCCCGCTGAACCTGATTGTCTGGTCCCCGGCGGATATCGAAGCGCTGGCCGACGGGATGGAGTATGCCGTTTCTGAACAGGACACAAGGGAGGTACTGGCGCGTCTGGACGCCATACCGGAAGAACAACGGCTTGAGTCGGGTGTGTCTGCCAGTGCGGTGATGGACCTGATTGATCAGGTGAAGCAGGCCGTTCCGGCGGTGATGGTGCCGGCTGACCTGCTTGAAACCCTGCTGACGACCGCCGAACAGGCGTTGTGGCACAGGGAATGGACCGCCCGGGATGACAACCACCCGGTCCCGGACAGCGTAGCCCGCCGCCTGGCTGATACGGCGAAAGTGCGCGCCTTACTGAAAAACTGAATACCCACGCCGCCCCGGCGGCGTGGACTGACCCCGTTCAGAGGACCCATTATGCAGGAAACCACCACCTTAAACGCCCTTGTGATGCGCCGTGCGCGCGATTTGATTACTGAATATGGCTGGCCCGACCATACCGATGTTGAACAGTGTGCTACGCACAAACCGGGATGGATAAGCATTTATGTCCGCCTGGATGCAGTTGATATCGTTCACCTGCTGCCTTTGCTCTGTGTCGGTGACGTACCCGCCGCGTTGCAACGTGCCATGACAAAAATAACCGGAACACAGGCACAGATTATTTTGTCCGGCAGCCGTTATGCCGACGACCCGCAGCTTCCGGAGGACGGGACACGGATAACTTTTCCCTGGGCCGGGGAATGGCTGACAGAGCCGGAGATTCAGGCGGTAACGGACTGCCTGTCCCGCGCTGTGCGGGATATCTCCCGGCAGGTCCGGGAAGATGCACGCCGGATACAGGCAGCGCTGACAACACGCGGGGAAACGCTGTTTTACCGACAGACCCGAAATTTCCGTCTGGTGGTGAAAGAAAACGATTTGCCATGCTGGTTGGACGACGATGACGACAGGCTACCTGTGGTGCTCGATGCCATCCTGAACAAAGGGGCGCGTTACAGTGCCGTGGAGTTCTTTGTTATCAGTGACAAAGTGGATCAAATCCTGGCATGTGGCCAGATGTGTGATGTGCTGCGTATTCCCGGGGAGCCTCCGCGCCGGTGGATGGATTTAACCCTGTTACATGAGGTCATGACAGAAGCGCGCGCAGAAATCAGTCTTGTCTGCAATGCCCTGTCAGCAATCCGACCAGTGTAGCGAACAGCAGGGGGCGGAGGCCCCCTGAATCAACCCTGAAGGATGTCGCCGGCTCCGCTTTTATGGCGGCCCCGTCCCTGCGTGACGTGGCCTGGTGGTTTTCCACTCTGTCAGTCCGGAGCCGTGTGCGGGCTGTGCCGTGCATCCATCGTAGTCGGGCTGTCGTGTATACAAGGGTAAAGTGCACGCGGCGGTCACCCGGTCCTTCCTTCACGTCAGCCGTTATCTTCCGGTCGTTCGACCGCTCAGGTTTCACGGTCTCACCCTTCAGCTCCCGTCTGCCGTGCGCGTCAGGCTGCGGCTTCCCTTGCGCCCTTGTATCCACGCCCGATCGCCCGACTGGTCTGGATGCACGGCACCGCCCGGTGTCGCGGAATATGTGATTACGGAGGTTTACCATGCAGTTAGCTACGCGTCAGCACACCCTTAACGTCGAAGAATCCGACCGCCTTTCTTTCCTGCCGTACATGTTCGGCAACGATTTTATGCTGGCTGAATTACAGGTGTATGCCCTGGCAAAACAGTGGATGCCCGAATACAACGGTGGTTTCTGGCATTTCATCCGTCTGCCGGACGGCGGCGGCTACATGATGCCCGACTGCGGTCGGGTACACATGATCAACGGTGAAAACTGGTTTGATCGTACCGTCAGCGCCGACGTCGCCGGAATTATTCTGACCTCGCTTGCCATTAACCGCCGTTGCTGGACGCATCACGACTGCGGCAACGCTGCACTCACACACCTGTATATGCTGCGTGATACCCAGCTCTGGAATCACATCGTTTTTCACCCTGAATGCAACGCCATTTATGCCGCACTCGACTGATTAACCAACGGGGCGGCGATGCCGCCCCACTGTAACCGCCATTCATCAATTAAAGAGAAACATGCCATGTACGGAACCGTCAGTGAAATCTGTATTGCTTTGCTGAAACAGCATGAAAACAACAAACAAATCGCCGTCATTACCTGGACGCCGGAGGACGTGCGTGAAGCGGGCGCGGAGTACAGCCCCACGGACGACGACGTGTCTTATGTGCTCCGCGTCATCGGTAAAGCAGGCAGTGCCGGAGTGTGGCGGTACGGGTTAGGACTGGAATTTGTCGCCGATGAACTCAGCAAAATTTCCGCCGCGCGGGCATCGCGCCAGATTGCTGTACCCGAGGATGCGCTGCGTGTCCTGCTGCCCCTGATGGAAGCCGGAATGAACATTCCGCGTTATCAGATGCCGGACACGGCCGCCGAGGAATGCGCCGCGCTGGATATGCTCAAAACCCTGCTGGCAGTGCCGTTTACGCAGCGTCCGGCTGAATAACAGACGGGGCGGCGATGCCGCCCCTTTTAAAAAGGAATAAAAAATGTACGCACCCGTGAAAGAAATCATGACCGATCTCCTGAAATATGACCTGTCATCTGATGAAGCGTTGCTGGTTCTCTGTATTACGCGGGAGGACATCCGCATGTTGACCAGTGAGTGGAATTTGTCCGAGGAGGATATTACGTGCGTCATGCAGCGACTGGATGCGACGTATGATCAGGGGGCCGATGTGAGCATGATCCGTGGCATCACTGAAGAACTGATGGACGAGCGCCGCGCAATACGTGATGTCAGCGTTCCGGCTAGTGCATTGCAAAAAATAATGTTACTGGCAGGCAGTGAACTAAATCGCTTGTACGCCGTGGCAGAAGAAGGGGGTGGTAATGCAGATGCATTTGTGGCTGAAGAACTGGACGCCATGCGCCAGTTACAGACCGCGATTGACGCATAAGAAGGAGTACCCCGTGAATATTAAGCCGAAAACCCGCGAAATTCTTCGCCAGTACAAAGCACTGATTAATGCCCGCCGCCGTGATGCCGACCAGCGCGAACTGACAACCGCGCAGGTCGTGGATGAAATCTGCGAATACATGACCTGTCAGTGTGCCGTGCACATCGGCGGTCACTTCATCTTACAGGGAGGAAAGGGCAGGTAAGCATGATGGCAGGCGGTTATGCCGCCTGTCAGCCCGCGCGAAAAACCATGCAGGCTGCCGCCTGCGGGAGGAAGGACCTGCGCCGCGCTTCGCGCCGCTCAACGTCCTCTTCCCCCCTGACTCAGATGGCATACACTGACTGCGGGTTTACATTTCCGTCGGAGTATATTGATGTCTGTATTTAATCTCGCGGCAACATCGAAAGAAGATCAGGATAAAGTGGCCATTGACCTGGTCGCTTCAGGTGTGGCGTATAAAGAAAGGCTGGCTATGCCGGTTGTCGCTGAACTGGTGGCCAGAGATGTACCTGAACATCTCAGAGCGTATTTTTGGGGGAGACTGCACTATTACCGCCAGTTCAGTGAGCAGCTCCCGGATAAAAATGCCCCGGAATATGCCAGAAAAGAGGATGAGGTTAAAAAATAGCGCCATTCCTGATGCATTCTGCCTGTCGCCGGCCGGATTTTACGCATGCCAGGTGATAGTTTTTTCTGGCCAGTGTGTGTGGTTTTTTTCCTGCCGGTAATAATACGCTGCCTGTTCCTGTTCCTGTTCCTGTTCCTGTTCCTGTTCCTGTTCCTGTTCCTGTTCCTGCTGCTGCTTCCCTGTGTTTTTGAAATATAAAATGTCAGGGTGCTGGCCCCCTTCGGCTCCTGACCAGCTGGCGCTGTCCAGTCGTCGAGCCCCACTCCGCCAGGGCAGCTGCTGCGCACCTGCCAGTCTCCGCCGAATCCCTGCGGGTTTCGGGCCATACGGCTAGGGTCTGATGGCGAAAGTCAAAGGCAGGCTTGCTGCGACCGTTCCGGTCACGCCGCCCCTGGCGCGCCGTAGCCTGCGCTTTTCGCACCCCGGCGGTAAGGCTGCCGGGCTGTAAGGCGCAACGCCGTTTCGCGTGCCGCGCCCCGACGTTGCGGCGGGCTCCTGCTCTCATCCACTTCTGGTGCCGTTTCACCGTTTAAGCCCCTCTCGCCTGGGCTGAGACAAGCACAAACGCTGTCAGCCGTCCAGGGTAAATGGCACGCGGTAAACCGCGCCCAGGACAGCTGCCATCGCCCGTGCTCGTTTACGCCCCTGCGGCGAAGGTTCTCAAACGGGTGAAGTTAAATACCAGGGGAACAGCGCAGCAGGTTCCCGCAAACGTCAACACCGCGGCTCCCGAAACTCAACGGGTGATGGTTTTTAAAAGCAAGGCACTGAATTAAGGAGATTTATCATGGCAGCACGTGGCATAAACAAAGTCATTCTGGTCGGTCATCTGGGGCAGGACCCTGAAGTGCGTTACATGCCCAACGGGGGCGCGGTGGCAAATCTTACCCTGGCAACGTCTGAAACATGGCGCGATAAGCAGGACGGGGAGATACGCGAACACACCGATTGGCACCGTGTTGTCGTGTTCGGAAAACTGGCGGAAATCGCAGCGGAGTATCTGCGTAAAGGTGCTCAGGTCTACATCGAGGGCCAGTTGCGTACCCGCAAATGGACCGATCAGTCTGGTCAGGAAAAATATACCACAGAGGTCGTTGTTAATGTGGGCGGCACTATGCAGATGCTGGGCGGTCGCCGTGACAGCCAGGTACAGCAGGGCGGTCAGCAGTTTAGTGGACAGCCGCAGCCGGAACCTCAGACCCCATCTCCGGCGGTAAAAGGTGGCGCAAAAGGCGAGGGCAGGGCAGCAAAAGGAAAGAGTAAAACGGCAAAAGGAAAAAACGCAGAGGCAGTACCTCAGCAGCCGCCAGCGCAGCCCGAACCGCCGTATGATTTCGACGATGATATTCCGTTCTAGGATTTGAATAATTTCAATTGCGCCTGAACTGGACTGCGCCCCAAAAGTTGGATACCCGACTGATTAAGGTGCAGTTTTTTTGGGGTAAATCCGAGATTTATATATCGAAAAAACACGATATTTCACATAAAATCAGAGAGATAAAGGGAAGATGCCTGGTCAGCCTGGTATGGGGTGAGGTATAATGGCGGTGGCGCTTGAGGCTTTTTGCCTCATGACGTTTCAGATGTTGTGTGGCAGAAAGAAGAAAGCCCCGTAGGAAGTTAATTAAATTAACCAACACACGAGGCGATCTGCTTGACTAGACACCAACAGAATAGCCTCTTAGATGCCGCAAGGCAAGGAGAAGAAGGCCATGAAACTGCCACGAAACACCCTGTTCTGGTGCGTATTAATAGTGTGTCTCACGCTACTGATATTTACCTACCTGACCCGTAAATCACTCTGTGAAATCCGGTACAGGGACACGAACAGGGAGGTGGCGGCTTTTATGGCTTACGAATCCGCTAAGTAGCTAACCCCGGCGGGGGGAAACCCCCGCCAATCAGGGGCTGTGGTGGTTTGGTCATGCCTGAAGCGCCTTTATGAAGGGGCTGCCGGTTCGCTGGCAGCCCCTTTTTCCTCTTCTGGTGCGATCGCAAGCATGAACAGCCAGGAAGGACGGTTCCCTCCGGGAACGGGGCAGGGCGGCAGCGCCTGCGGCGCGCCCGCTCTCTTCCCGCCCTGTCCATTGTGATTTGCTGATTGCGGATCATTTATCTACTGTCTGCATGGTTCTGTTCTATTCCTCTGGTCTCAGTAATAACCGACTGATGGCCCCCTTCGGCTCCTGACCAGCTGGCGCTGTCCAGTCGTCGAGCCCCACTCCGCCAGGGCAGCTGCTGCGCACCTGCCAGTCTCCGCCGAACCCCTGCGGGTTTCGGGCCATGCGGCTAGGGTCTGATGGCGAAGGTCAACCCCTGCGGCTTGCTGCGCCCGTGCCGGCCGCGCCGCCTTCACCGCGCCGGCGATGCCGTCGCTCTGATGCCGCCACGCCGTTCCGACGTGTCGGGTGTGTGCATCCTGTTCATCCGGTGAGGCCATCGCCCTGTGTGTCCTCACACGGAGGGCTGCTTGTAGCACCGCCGTGTCGTCATCCAAGGGGTATATAAACTCCGCCAAAACTTTTTGCCTGGGGCCGCAAAAACTTTTGTCTCCGCCCCTTTCCTTCCTTAGACGTCGTTGCTCCTTTGCCCTTTGCCGCGAGAGAACTCACCAGGGAGATGGAAAACCATCACCACAGGAGAAAACCAGGATGCATACACGAAACGTCAACGTCAAAACCGCCGCTCAAGAATCTTCCGGAAGATGGATGAAAAAAATTGCGTGGATCATTGGCAGAGCGCACTACAACGTAGCCTTAGCTCAGGAAGTTCATGCTCATTATGGCGACACATTTACCCGCACTGATGCCTGTCTGTACTTCATTCGTGGCGCGCTGTCGGCAATTTTTCATAAACCCTGAACGATAAGGTGAACAGTAATGAACCGTAAAAATGTAACTCTGCGTACCGATGGTTTTGTGCGGAATTTGCAATCTCGTAACCCGTTTGACGTTATTCGCTCAGATGTGGTGCTGGCCCGTATGGAAAAACAGGCTAACCGGGGTTGTGGTTTGCACTATGAGATTTATGAATCCCGTCTCCTGAGTATGGCCATGAATTACCTTGTAAAGCTGCCACTGAAAGATCGTCCGGTATTCATGGGGGCTGCAACAAAAAGAGGCTACATGTTGACGATGTCAGAAGCAGAACGTGCAGATCGTGAATGTGGGGCGCTGATGAACGAACTGGCAGCCGATTACTGATCCCAAATATGGTCGTTATGACCATGCTGGAAAACGCAGCGGTAATAAATCCTGCCGCTGCTAAGGAGTACTAAGATGGCAGAAAATACGATGTATGATGCTCCCGCTAATCTACTGAAAGTAATAGGCAATATAGATACTGGAACCGCAGGGCAATGGTGCGTTAATTCAAATCAAAAAGCTCCGGCAGAAGAGGGGCACATCATTGCGCTGCAGGTGAATGCAGAAATTGACCGAATCGTATCCGAACGCCAGTTTGTCTGGATTTGCGATTACGACTATAAGACAGAATTAAGGCGTCTTGTCAGTATAAAGGCTTTTCCTCTTCGGGCTGACCGACAGGTCTTTTATGGCCCGGATTTCCTCGGATGGATACGGCAGACAGCGTTAAGCTTGTGGGAAAAAGGATACGTTCCGAAAGATTGATTGTCTGAAAACATTCCACCTTAAAAATAAGGCTCCTTCGGGAGTCTGTATAAAGTGAGGGAACCTTACGGTTCCCTCATGCTCACACTCCCCGCCTTATGCAACTTAAGGTTGTTAAATATGAAATTGATTTCCCCGTTTTATTTCTGGTAGCAGCATAACTGCTGGTCAGTTTTTCTCTGCAAAAAACTCCGGGTACTGGCCCCCTTCGGCTCCTGACCAGCTGACGCTGTCCAGTCGTCGAGCCCCACTCCGTCAGGGCAGCTGCTGCGCACCTGCCAGTCTCCGCCGAACCCCTGCGGGTTTCGGGCCATACGGCTAGGGTCTGATGGCGAAGGTCAACCCCTGCGGCTTGCTGCGCCCGTGCCGGTCGCGCCGCCTCCACCGCGCCGGCGATGCCGTCGCTCTGATGCCGCCACGCCGTTCCGACGTGTCGGGTGTGTGCATCCTGTTCATCCGGTGAGGCCATCGCCCTGCGTGTCCTCACGCGGAGGGCTGCTTGTAGCACCGTCAGCCGCCTGCCCGCAAGGGTACGCTTCGCCGTTCCTCGCCCGTTCGCACTCGCCTGTCGGCTCGCTTGCGCTGCGGCCTGCGGTGACGCCCCTGCGTTCATTCGTCAGCCGTTGCTCCTTTGCCCTTTGCCGCGAGAGAACTCACCAGGGAGATGGAAAACCATCACCACAGGAGAAAACCAGGATGCACACACGAAACGTCAACGTCAAAACCGCCGCTCAAGAATCTTCCGGAAGATGTGAATCAGAAATCACAGCTGAACAAATCGTTGATCTGTTTTGCTGGGTCATGGCTGCGACGGAAGCCGAAAAAGCATCATCCCGGGCTGATTGAAAGAAACATTCGCGATGCTCTGAGTCCCGAGCTGGAAAAGGTGATTCAAAAAAATGAGCGTGCTGCTTCTGCTGCCGGTCTGACCTTCCCGACCGGGGATGAAATACTGGAAAAGTCGGGTACTAATACAACTGCATCCGGAGGCGATACAGTCATTACTTCCCGGCCCTCACCCATTGTGACAGAAAAAGAAACACCACCGGCAGACGTTACTCCTGTCCGGGCCACAGAACCGGAGCCGAAGCAGGAACACATTGTTTCGCCATCAGTAATTCCCGAAAAAAAATCTCATGTCGTGAAGGTTTCCTCCGTTGAGAAAAATAATGTTTTCCCACTGCCTTTTACCCGGCAAGCGCCACAGCAAATACCGACGCCCTCAGTTTCTGTTTCTGCAAATGACTCTCCGTGTTCTGGGGAACCAGCCATTCCAGTTGTGCCCAATCCTGTTGTTCAGGACAGCACTCTGCCGGCGGCATTGCGCAGTCTCCGCCATCGTACATCCGGTACTGAACAGCCCGTTACCTCAGCCCTGGATATGTTGCAAAAGGCGCGCCAACGGCCTAACGCATCAGGGAACGATCAGCAGGGAGATGAGAGCGCGGCAGGGGAAACGCTGAACCTGGATGCACGAATCACCCCGAATAGTGATGGGGGAATAACGGTCACGACGTCGGGAAAAACAGCCCGTACAGACACCAGTCCGGAAACACACCAGACGAATAAACGTCTCGCGCAGGACGAAGAAAATATTTTATTGCATCGCCATCCCGACGATCCGGGTTATGGCGAACACGATCAACATTATGACGACAGAGAACCTGAATTATGATGTCAGTCGCCCCTATTGGCTCGGCAGCGGATGCTGCTGGCTACTACAGCCATTCAGATAACTATTATTTCCTCGGTAACCTGCAAAGCCTCTGGATGGGGGAAGGCGCTGACGCGCTGGGCCTCGATGGTCAGGTCAGGGGAGATGACCTGACAGCCGTACTGGAAGGGCGTTTACCTGATGGTTCCCGCCTGGGTAAAGAAATTAATGGCAACCATGTACACCGGCCGGGCCATGATCTTACCTTTTCAGCTCCCAAAAGCGTCTCAATACTGGCACTCATTGGGGGCGATAAGGAGATGCTGGAAGCCCATAACCATGCCGTTCGTATTGCTGCAGGTTATGTTGAGAAGCTGATTTCTGCCCGTGATACAAAAGACGGGATCACTTCCATCGTACATACCGGCAAAATGGTGGCGGCGGCATTCACCCATGATACATCCAGAAATCTTGATCCCCAGCTGCACACGCATCTTCTTGTGGCCAACATGACAGAACAGGATGGTAAGTGGAAAGCGCTGGCCACTGACTATATCCATAATGCCGGTTTTATTGAGACGGTTATGAAAATGCAGGTGACGCTCGGGAAAATATACCGCAGCGCACTGCGAAGCCGTGTGGAGGCGCTGGGCCATGAGGTAGAAGAAGTCGGTAAACATGGCATGTGGGAAATAAAGGGGGTGCCGGAAGAAGTCAGGGAAGAATTTTCCTCGCGGGGACGCGAAATTCAGGGGGCAATCGGCGCTGAGGCCACATTACGCAGCCGGGATGTGGCGGCAAAGGATACCCGAAGGGCCAAAGTTGATCCCTCCCGGTTACGCCTCATGGAGCGCTGGCTGGGGCAGATGAAAGAGAAGGGATTTGATCTCAGGGCTTACCAGGACAGTATTCAACCTTCTGAATACACAGGCCAGGAAAAGGTACCAGAAGCAGGGAGCGTACTCAGAAACACTCCCGTAACGCCCGGATTAACCACCTCAACAACTCCGGAACAGGATCAGGGTAAAGTGTCGGGAGAGAAACAGGCACCTTCTCAGACGCGTGACAGAGGGATTCATCTCACCACGAACGGTCGCTTCGAGGAACCATTACCGATTCCGGAGGTGACCGAAGCTGTTCGCCAGGCCATCTCGCAGCTGAGCGACAATAAAACACGTTTCACCTTTGGTGAACTGATGCTGACAACGGCCGAACTGAGTGAAAAACTCCCGGACATGAAAGATATTCGTGTTGCGATTGATGCGTCACTGAAAGACGGCATGATTGTTCCGCTGGACAGTGAAAAGGGTGTTTTTACTTCAAGGATCCACCTGCTGGATGAGTTGTCCATTCAGGCTCTTAGCCAGGAACACATTAAATCCACAAGTGTGGTCAGTTTTACCCGACCTGAGCAGTATGCACCGCCGTCACTGGCGGTCGTGGAGCAGGACCCACTGGTACTGATGAATGCTCCGTCAGGGGTGGCAGGTATCCGCGACCTGACGACTCAGCTAACCGGTATTTCCACGGCACTCGGTCGTGATGTTCAGGTTCTGGCCAGTTCCGCAGAACGTGCCATATCACTGGCAAAATCAGACACACTGCGCGACAGACTTATCAGCCGCCAGCATGTCCTGAGTGGCGATTTCCATCTTAAACCCCAGAGTACGCTGATTATTGAGGGGGCAGAGCGTCTTGGACTGAAAGAAACACTGGTTTTGCTGGGTGAAGCCCGCGCGCAGGATGCTCAACTGGTCTTTCTCGACAGCGCCGGGCGCCAGGCTAACGGTAACGCCATGTCGGTACTGGAGTCAGCCGGTATAAGTCGTTCCCGTCGAACAGAACCAGCACCAGGTCTGGAAGCCTCGGTGGTCAGTATCCCTGACAAACGCGAACGCTACGAATCACTGGCCACGCGCTTCGCAGAGCTGAACGGCGGTAGCGAGAACGTAACTGCAGTGGTAATCGGAAAGCGTGAACAGTCACACCTGACAGGGCTTATTCGTAATGCGCTTCAAAATGCAGGGCAACTGGCCCGCGACGGTGTGGATATTGAAGCCAGACACCCTGTCTGGCTCGATCAGCGGACCCGCCGCATGCCAGGTTCTTATCGCCTCGGAATGGTGCTTGAGGACCGCAGTGATTCCAGAAATCGTCAGTCTTACGTGATTGATCGGGTGCATGAGGATATCATTGTCATGCCCATCAGTGGTACGTCGCCCCAAAACATCACTGTATTTCCAGGCTTTATTCCGGCAGAAAGACTGCTGTCTGCTATCGAAAAAGCCTCCAGATAACACCATGCTCCCGGCCTGACAGCCGTTTCCCGCCAGAAAACGTTGTCTGATAATGCCGGTATGTATCCTGCCAAAACAGAACCCCATCATAGCGCGCCAGGTCGGCTATCCTGCGTAAAGCGCCTTGAAGGATTCCCATATTCCCCTCAGCAGTTCGAGTGTTTCTTGCTCAGCTAAACGAGATCCTGTAGGTTTCTGTCACGATCCGCGATCTTTTCGTATGGAAAATTTACGAGTGAAAAGGTAAACTTCCCGGACGTACAGATGCCTTGTGGTGGGGTATTCTGTTGAATAATTTTAGATTTACGCCCTGGTCCAAACTTTATTGGCTGCTTTGTGGTGAGGCAGATGGGGGTAAAACTTTATTTCGGAAGAAATGCGGACTTCCGGAAGCAGGAACATGGCTGGGAGCGTGTCCATAAGACGCTCAGGAACAGGTGACGGATAGTTCTCCGGAGCCTGAATGCACAAACCCCCCGAAATCTGTCGAATCTTGGCGGACACGGTCAGAGATCAGGGGGTCTAAAAGCAGGCGCGTTGCCTGTGAAGGATTATAACGCATGCACCATATAAAACAACACCCGACCGCCATAAGAAAAGGTCGGTGTGACTGAGAAAAAACCTACCTTTTACAGACAGGTCAAAAATCCTGAGCCGGAGTTTACTCCGCGAGAGGGCAAAAAGACTCTGCCGTTCTGTCGTAAGCTGATGGCGAAAGCCGAAGGTTTTACATCCCGTTTTGATTTTTCCATACATGTGGCGTTTATGCGATCGCTGGGTAAGCGGCAGCGTATGCCGCCGGTACTGCGTCGTCGGGCCATCGATGCGCTGATGCAGGGGTTATGCTTCCACTACGACCCCCTGGCTAATCGCGTTCAGCGCTCCATTACCAATCTGGCCATCGAGTGCGGCCTGGCCACGGAATCGAAAAGCGGTAATCTGTCCATCACCCGTGCCACACGCGCACTGAAGTTTATGTCGGAGCTGGGGCTGATAACGTACCAGACAGAATATGACCCGCAGATTGGCTGCAATATTCCGACCGATATCACCTTTACGCCGGCGTTGTTTTCCGCGCTCGATGTTTCTGACGTGGCTGTACTGGCCGCACGCCGCAGCCGCGTTGAGTGGGAAAACAAGCTGCGTAAAAAGCAGAGCCTGGAACCGCTGCAGATGGATGAACTGATAGCGAAGGCCTGGCGGTTTGTACGCGAGCGATTCCGCTGCTATCAGTCGGAACGTAAACAGCACGGACTTAAACGTGCCCGTGCTCGACGTGATGTCGACAGAACCCGCAAGGATATTGAAACTCTGGTGAAGCAGCAACTGACGCGAGAACTCGCCAGTGGTCGCTTTACCGGAGGCGGCGATGCGATAAAACGGGAACTTGAGCGGCGTGTCACAGAGCGCATGCTGATGTCACGCGGCAATAACTACACGCGACTGGCCACCGTTCCCATATAACACTTCCTGACCGAAAAATCCGGCTGACGCCGGAGGATTTCTCACGTCTGTACCTCTCTCCTGCCTGTTAATCTACCCAATCCGCGATGTTTTAACTTCAAAAATGCACTGAAATTCACCTGCAGTGGCCCGAGATTCATCCGTCGACTCTGTTTTCGGTCGCAAGATTGAGTTATCAACATATAACTGCAAGGGAAATTTCCATTGGGCTACAACCGTTATGCTTACAGAGCGCCAGCCGCTGTGATTTCAATGTGCGTGGTTTCCTTTAAAAACCTGCTCTGTACTTCTTTTAAATACATAATCTTTCTCTCTTATAAATATATAACCTGTTCGTCGCCCGCCCTGTGGACAGGCTCATGAGAATGACCGCCCTTGCAGCGGACTTACGTCCGCGCCGGTTCGGAAAAAACAGAGGTACCTCCCGCCAGCAAGTGGCGGGCAAAAAACATCATAAATTAGTTACAACATCCAAAATATTTAGCCAAAAACCCGTGCCCACCCAACCATCCAGCCCCTCCCCACCACTGAAAAGCGCCGCCGCCCCGGCCGAAGGCCGGGAACAACATCGCTTTTAATGCTGGATGATGTAACTAAACTTTTGAGTCGCTGTTAGTAGTCATCGCTGGAAGTTTTATATAACACGCCCGTAAGCGGTCCTAACGGCCCGCTAACGCGGAGATACGCCCCGACTGCGGCTACGCCTTGTCGTGACCACTCCGACGACGCATAAATACTTCTTCGCTGCGATTAGCTGGTTAAGGCTTAACAGGATGGTGGGGGATTGGTGGTACCTGTTTAAATCGTACCCGCTACGCGGGGCTTCGGCGGTTCTACTAATGTGCCATATGCATACAACCGTATGCCGCCTTATATGCGCTGACGCGCATAACTACCTGTCATCGTCTCTGCCTGACCGTCCACAACAACGTTCTGTGAACCGCTTACCCGCTCTGTAAACGAGCGGGTGTGAGAATCGTCGGGGTCTGACACAATGCCCTGACTGGCAGGGCTTAAATTAGTAGGGGTGACCTTATAACAATACCGATGAATATGAGAGATAGTGAAGGTAAAGGGCCACAATGTTCTGGCTTAGCGACTGTATCTCTTCAATTTTTCTCGAAAAGTTGCCGGGGTCGATATCATACTTAGTGCATGCTTCACGCCGGGTTTTACCTTCGACAAAAAAAGCCTGTAGTGCGGAGGTGATTTTCTTTCCGCGGATACTGGAGATGTTCATCAGCAGGTGGAAATGTTCCTCACTGACTTCTCCGGAATTTAAGTGGCTGATGCTCTGGTAGCGTTTATTCTCTAACTTTAAGAATCTTTTGAACTTCCCTTGTGGACTGACCCCATAACAGTAGACATTTCCTGTCCTCACGACGAGGCCTGTCCGAAGGCCTCCGGACTGACGCTGCCGAGGTGATTGTGGCGCCGGGCCCGGTTGTAGGACACTTCAATGTAATCGAAGATATCCGCCCGGGCCAGATCCCGGGTTTTGTATATTATCTTCATGATGCGTTCTTTTTTCAGTGAACTGAAGAACGATTCGGCCACCGCATTATCCCAGCAGTTACCACGCCGGCTCATGCTCGGTGCCAGGTTACTGGCCCGGCAGAAGCGCTGCCAGGTGCGGATATAAGTAATATCGGTGACCCAGACCTGGTTTGCCCGGACAACGGTGAGCTGCCGCTGCACACGATTAGGAGCAACGACTGAAGGCCTGCCAGCGATACGACGTGGTGCTTTATAGCCGCGCACAGCTTTAATCCGGTTCAGTTGCATGATCCGCCCCACCCGATTTTTACCGCAAGTTTCCCCGATTTCGTTCAGATCGCCATGAACCCGCCGGTAACCGTATACGCCTCCGCTAAGGGAATATGAGTCGCGGATAAGCATCAGCAGGCGCTGGTTATCTTTATCACGCGCCGAGACAGGGTTATGCAACCACGCATAGAACCCGGCCCGGGCGACATTCAGTACCCGACACATCGTCATCACACCCCATACAGTGCGGTGCTCATTGATAAAGCGGTACTTCAGTCGGGCTTCCTTGTAAAGTACCGCGCGGCCTTTTTCAGGATATCCCGTTCTTCTTCAGTGCGTTTTAGCTGCGCCCGGAGTTTCAGGATCTCACTTTTAGCTCTGGGCATGCTGCTCGCTGTTATCAGGTTTGATAGCCCGTAGCCACTTGTAGAGGATGTGTGTAGAGATGTCCAGCCGGTCAGATACTTCAGCGACGGAATAACCGCCTTCCGTTATCTGACGGACGGCTTCTTCCTTAAATTCAGGTGTAAATCGTGGTGTACCCATACGCTCCTCCTTGTATCTTGAAAGTGGATTACTATGTTCTGGCTTAGATTTTAGTCCGATTCCTCCTGGGGTTATTGAAGCCCGCAGCATAGCGACTGACGCACAGGCTGAGTCGTTCATCTGAAGCCCGAACAGTTGTCTGAACTTCAAATCGTATTTGCAAGGAGAGGTATAGATGAGCGTGTCAAATCAACGTTGTGCAAGCATTGATGTTTCGAAAAGCACTCTGGATATTGCAATCAGCAATATTGCCCAGTCATTCACTGTGCCAAATGAAGATGGCGGTTTTAATCAGATACTCAAAGAGTTAAAGCGAAATGAAACTCAACTGATCCTAATGGAAGCCACCGGGGGAATTGAGTCTGGTGTGGCTGGCTATCTTCAGTCTGAAGGTTTTGATGTGGTTGTTATCAATCCCCGACAGGCGCGAGATTTTGTCCGCGCAATGGACTATCTGGCTAAGACCGACCAAATAGATGCCAGAGTCCTGCTACAAATGGCAAAAGTTATTAACCAGCATCCTGAGCGGGAAAAATATATTCGTCCCTGACCTGATGCTCACAGGCAGTTGCTGGCAGCAATGGTGGTCAGACGCCGACAATTAACGATAATGCTTACAGCTGAGCGAAACAGATTGCATCCATCGCATCCTCAGAATAATGAAAGTATCAGATTTATTATATAGAAGCTGAAATGTCAGCCTATATTTCGAAAAATTTCAGTGAATTGTCTGCATTATTGAGCGCCGTTAAAGGTGTTGGTACAACGACTGTTGCCGTGCTGCTGGCTGAGGTTCCGGAACTTGGAACGTTGTCACGACGTGAAATTAGTGCGCTTATTGGGGTTGCTCCAATAAACAGAGATTCCGGCACAATGCGCGGTCGCCGAACGGTATTTGGAGGGCGAGCCTCCGTCCGAACAGCTTTCTATATGTCCGCACTGGTCGGGACGAGGCACAACCCAGTAATTAAAGAATTCTATACACGCCTCGTTGCCGCAGGAAAACCAAAAAAGGTTGCACTGACCGCCTGCATCAGAAAACTACTGACCATCCTGAACGCAATGCTGAAAAATAATGAAGCATGGGAGCCGTTGTATCACCAACATGCTTCGTAATCGGGTTCGAAGACAGTTGCTATGCTCAAACTATAGGGCAGGATCGTCTACCGGGGTGGGGTCAGTCCAGTTATCAGCCGTGATAGCCACTGAAGATCCGAGGCAGCCTATTCCCCGGCTGCTCACGGAACCGTACATAACACTCTCAAGATATACAGTCCTTGATTACTCATACAATGCTCGTACTAAATTCCAGTGAACAAACCGTCTGGAATATATCACTTGGATACTGGATATCAGAAATTTAACGCTCACGTAAACTTTCTGTTACTGATTCTTCCAAAGGACTAAGAAGATAGCTTATTACACTTCGCATGCCTGTTTTAATTTCAGCCGTTACGGCCATACCTGAGCTTAATGGAATATTTCTATTTGAAGTTGATAAATTATTCTCTTCAATAGAAATAATGACATTAAAAACAAGTCCTGATTTAGAGTCTTCTATTGCATCCAAGTTAATATTTTTTACCTTTCCACTCAAATAGCCATATCGTGTATAAGGAAAAGCTTCTACTTTAATAATGGCATTTTGCCCAACATTAATAAAGCCAATGTCTTTATTTTGTACCAATGCGGTGATTTCCAGCGTATCATTTTCTGGCACAATTATCATTAATGTCTCTGCTGTTGTAACAACACCACCTTTAGTATGGACTTTCAATTGCTGGACTTTTCCTGAAACCGGGGACCTGATTACCGAAGCCTGTTGACGTTCTTCATTTTTTTCCAACTCGAGTGTTAATAACTTAATATTATCTGTTGTCTGACGTATTTTATCTAAAATTTCATTTTTAAATGCCTGGGTGACAAATTTATACTCTTCTTTGGCTAAAAGAATTTCACTGTCAACTTGCTCTAATTGTGTTTTAAGGACATGTAACTCATTCTCAGCCTCAAGATACTTATTCTCTTGATCAAGTACGGTGTGTTTTGGAATTGCTCGCTTTTGTAATAAATTCATGAAATCATCTAAACGACTTTTCTCAAGTCTCGATAATTTTTCATAACGTTTTATACGCGTAAGTATAGTTAATCGTTCTGCTCTCTTCTTGTCCAGATTCAGTTCTTTATGATACTTTTGATTTTGCCACGTAGAAAATTGCTCTTCTACCAAAGAGGTAAAGCGAGAAATTTCATCTTCAGAAATATTCTGAAAATGAGGATCATCAGACAATTTTAGTTCAGGCAGTCTATTTTGCTCAATTGATTTGTTAAGTATTTGATAGCGAACTTGCTCTAACTTTGCCTGTGACAATGATGACTGCGTCTTTAAAGTATCGGCTTCAACCCCTAATGCCGCAAGCTTTAATAGTACCTGACCTTTCTTAACTAACTCACCCTCTGTTACCAAAATATCTTTAACTATTGAGTTTTCAATAGGTTTAATTTCCTTACTGCGTCCGCTTAGTGTTAACTTCCCATTTGCAGTGGCGACGATTTCAACTTTGCCTAAAACAGATAAAACAATAGCAATGACTAAAAAAGCCATAATTAAATAAGCAACTAATCGTGGAAGCTTAGATACAGGTGTTTCAATTAGTTCAAGATGAGCTGGTAAAAATTCATTTTCATCCTTTTCACGTGCTGGCACATCTAATTGCTTACGAACTTTCCATGTTTCGCTCCAGACAACTTTATAACGCAAAAAAAATTCATAAAACCCTGTTAACCATATTTTCATATTATTCTTTTCTTTCTCTTAGTTTGACTGTAACTGATATAAGTAATTGTATAACCCTTCTGAATTAGAGAGAAGTTCCTTATGTTTACCTTCCTCAACAATCTTTCCTTTTTCCAATACAATTATGCGATCTGCATTTTTTACTGTAGACAGACGATGAGCAATAATAATAACTGTTCTGCCTTGACAAATTTTATGCATATTACGCATGATAACATGCTCAGATTCATAATCTAAAGCACTGGTAGCTTCATCAAAAATCAATATTTTAGGGTTGTTAACTAACGCCCTGGCAATTGCAATTCGTTGACGTTGGCCACCTGATAAGCCTGCACCTTGTTCTCCCACGATAGTGTTATAGCCCTCACGCAACTCAGAAATAAAATCATGAGCACCAGCCAACTTCGCAGCATGAATAACTTTTTCAACAGGCATTCCAGGATCAGTCAATGCAATATTGTCAATAATACTGCGGTTAAGTAGTACATTATCCTGTAATACAACCCCCACCTGGCGACGCAACCAATTAGGATCAGCCAGTGCAAGATCATGGCCATCAATTAACACCTGACCATTTTCTGGAATATAAAAACGTTGTATTAATTTAGTTAATGTACTTTTTCCTGAACCTGAACGCCCCACAATACCAATGATTTCACCTTGTTTAATATTAATATTTATATCATTTAAAATTATTGGGGCATCAGGTTTATAACGAAATCGAATATTGCGAAATATAATATTCCCTTTAATTTCAGGCAATGCCAACTTTCCCTGATAGCTTTCAGTAGGAGTATTCAGAACATCGCCAAGGCGAGTTACAGATATACTTACTTGTTGAAAATCTTGCCAAAGTTGAGCAAGGCGAATGACTGGTGCGACAATTTGTCCAGCAAGCATATTAAAGGCAATTAACTGACCAATGCTTAATCCCCCTGAAATAACCAAGTGAGCCCCTAACCACAGGTTAATTATCATCACGATTTTTTGTATTAATTGTATTCCTTGTTGGCCTACAGTTGCTAATACTGTCACTTTAAACCCTGCAGCGACATAACCAGCTAATAACTTATCCCATATATTTGTCATTTGGGGTGTTACAGCCATTGCTTTAATGGTATTAATAGCCGTTACTGATTCTACCAGAAAAGATTGATTGTCTGCATTTCTGGCAAATTTATCATCTAAACGACTACGTAATACGGGACTAACAAAATAAGACCATGCAGCATAACAAGGCAATGAAAATAAAATAACTAAAGTAAGTTTAGGGCTATAATGCCACATAACAACGAAAAATATAAACGAAAATAATAAATCCAATACAGAAGTTAATGCTTGCCCTGTCAGGAAATTACGAATTTGTTCTAATTCTCTAACTCTGGCAACAGTATCACCAACACGGCGACATTCAAAATAAGAAACAGGTAATGCTAATAAATGACGAAAAACTTTTGCCCCAAGCTCAACATCAATACGGCTAGTGCTATGTGCAAAAATATAAGTTCGCAAACCACTGAGTATAATTTCAAACACCACCACAACAGACAACGCAATAGTAATAATATTAAGAGTTGAAAAACCTCTGTGTACTAATACCTTGTCCATAACCACTTGAAAAAAAAGTGGTGTCATTAAGGCAAGTAATTGTAAAAACACAGACAAAACCAGTGTTTCAATGAATATCTTTCTATATTTAACAATAGCAGGAATAAACCATGTGAAATCAAATTTTGATAATTTACCTATAACAGTAGCACGAGAAGTAATTAGAATGACATTACCCTGATATAACTTTTCAAACTCGCATTGTTGAAGAATACGGGGATTACGCTGTTCTAAATCATAAATAAGATAATTGTTTGACTCTTTGCTCACTTTAGTAAGAATAAAATGATGGCCATCCTCTCGCCAAACTAATGCAGGAAGATAAATAAAATTTAATCTTTCAATTGTTTTTTTTACTGGTTTTACTTTTAGTTCCAGAGATTTAGCGGCAAGCAACCATGAAGTTAAATCCAACCCACTCCCATTTAGGTCAAACTTATGTTTAATTTCTTCGGGATTAATAGAAACATTATGGTATTGGGCTAATATCTCCAGTGCATATAACCCATAATCATTTTTATGAATAAAATCCATCGTGACTCCCAAAAAAATAGCAATCCTATATAAAGCATTCCTATAAGATTGCTATTAAGTGAATTAACATATTATACCGACGAGGTTAAACTTGGTAAGTTATTACCATGCAAAAAATTACTGACATTATCGGCTGCCTGCAGTAAAGATGCCGCCGATCTTTCCTCATTAACATCAAAATTACCAGCTGAGGAAATTATCTTACTAATATCATTTATTAATGTCGCAAGATTTTCTTTATTTGTATGAGTTGATGCATGATGCCCATACACAAAGCTGGACTGGTTATTTTGTTGTTGGTACTCAAATGCTTTATTAAGAGACTCTGGTGTAATTACTCTACCATTCTTATCAAAAATCTGCTCTATCTGGTGATTAGAACTATCATTTGACTGTTTTTCAAACCAATTCTTAAAAGTAATACCATTTTTATGATTAAGTGACAGAAGATTATCTTCGACTTTATACATAATGAGATCATTATCTTCTCGCTTAAATGCTACGTCCTTAAAATCAATATCCGCTAAACTGAGCTTATCATTTTTCCCTCCATCATCATCAATAATATGATGACCATACTTGGAAAGGTAGCGATAAATATCGTCGCCATATCCACCTTTCAAAGTGTCATTTCCTTCACCGCCATCAAGCAGATCCATTCCCTCACTACCGTACAGCATATCATTCCCTTTTCCACCCAATAACACATTTTTAGTAAATGAATTACCCTGAACCTGAAGCTCATCATCACCATCACCACCGTTAAGGTAGTTATTACCAATTCCACCAATTAACTTATCGTTACCTTCACCTCCATAAAGTTGATCATCCCCACCGCCGCCAATTAAAACATCATTACCTTTATCACCATATAAGCGGTCATTACCATCATTACCTTCTATATGATCATCACCATCCGCGCCATGGAAGATGTCACTGAATTTACTACCTAAAAATTTATCAGCTCGATCAGTACCGATAATTTCCTCCACTGAATTTAAATTATCAATCGCGGTTAACCCCTCACCATTAATATGTTTAAAATCATAATCGCGATATTTTATTTTTTCAGTTCTTTTTCCGACAGAAACCTCTTGCTCCTTCACAACCTCCTGTAAAATTTTAACATCACCACCAAGCACACGCGTAACCGTGTAATTACCCGCTTCTGCTGCTTTTGTTCCATCAATTGTCAAATAACCGACATCTGCCTTATCATAATAAACAACATCATGGCCGCCCCCCGCATAAACATTAGAAGAACCTGCTGCTAAAAATATTTTATCATCACCGTCTCCTAGTTGTGACTCAATGTGAATTTCACGATACTGGTTATGACCAACTAATGCATGCTGAATTAAATTAGAGTAATCATATACAGCCCCCTTATTCTTAACACCTTTTACAGTCCATTTATCAACACCTTTAACTAATAATTCAGTCATATACTCATATTTTCCAGACTGCTTCCTGTTACGTATTTCCTCACCAGGCGTAAACAATGGTGTAATAAACTTTAGTAATACAGATGATTTACTTTCAGAAAGGTCAACATTACCTTTCAATGGCTCAAAAACTTGCTGTTGAAATTCATTTGGTTTTTTCTCCAGACGTTTGCCTTCTTCATAGTAGTCAATATAGCTTTTACCACTAAGTGTTTTGTCTCCATTTTTAGTGATTCCAGCTAATTCACCAATCAGATTATCCCAATGTTGTTGTGTAATAATGACCGCTCTCTCAACTGAATACTCTTTATTATATTGTGATAATAATTTAAGATTATCCTCTAAAAATGCAGAATGGCGCGCATCATATCCATTTTCAAAATAGTTTTTGCCGTATTTTTTCTCCCACTCAGCAATTGTAGTAGCCATTTTATTGGCTATATGTTCAAATATTGATTGATTTGAAGCCTCCAGAATACCTGAAATAATCCCTGTAACAGCACCAACTAATGCACTTACAGGAGCACCAACCAGGGATGCTGTTGCTGCTGCACTAATACCTGAAGATACAGTGGATAATACGGTATTAAGCGTTTTTAAAGAGGCATCAATAGCCCCTGTTTCTTTATGGAAAGCTGCAAGCAAGCTGTCGCCGTCGTATCCAAATTTTTTGAAACGTTGCGAATACTCTTCTATTTCATTTGCACGTTTAAACTGATCAGCAATGGACAAAAATGACAGCGGGCTAATTGCTAATGCCACTGTAGAAGTAATTAAACCAGCAGCTGCAGCTGAAGTAGATAAACCCTGTGCAGCACGCTGTGCGATTATATATTGAGAAATTCCTTTTCCCACATTACCCAATACTTTTGTTGTTAATTCAACCCCTGCAGCAACTTTGGTTCCAGTATCGGTATCTGTATTGTTTAAAATAAAACTTGCTGAAATTGCTGATAAAATGCCAGAAACAGCATCTAATCCTGCCCCAAGATTATCAAGATTAGGTAAATTCTGTAATTTATTACCAACATTGTTTAGATGTTTTGTATTAGATAAAACATTTCCTAATTTATTGAGTTGTTCAGAAAAGGAACTTATATTCTTGTTCAAACCAGAAACAGTATTAACGAGTTGATTGATGAGATCAATACTCGCCTTCGCTAATTCATCAGAACTAACACCACCATTATTTTGTTTTATTTTAATTAATTCATTAATCTTCATTGAAGAAAGAGCGGAACCTAAAAATTTTTGAACGGTTGATAATACACCGCCAGCCTTCCCTAAAGTATTTCCTATATTTTCAGCACCCCCTCCTAATTTATTACCTGCCTTCTGATATTTTTGTATAAGTTTGTCTAATTGCGGTGCGAATATAGCCACACCTCGCTCAGTGAGCCCAATTAATTTCTCTGCAGTACCGAATACCTGTTGAGTAATAGCAGTACCATTTCTTTGGTCATATTGAACTTCAATTCCCAATTCATCAGCCGTTTTAACAAGCTCATTCAGGTCAGAACCCTGTCCGATATAATCATTAGGAATCAATAGGATAAGTTTAGTTCCAGCATGTTGTGTCTTCTCAGCAGCTTTTTTTAACACATCTTTGGTGGATTTATCCGCAGATTGCAATTTATTTGCAGCTGTTTCTTTTGCAGACTTGAATGAGTTTTTAAGTTGTGTTGTGGTTAATGTAGGCATGCAATCCACCCTTTAATCTGTTAATGAAAAATTGAAATCTGATTTCTTTTTTACTTCAGTTATTAGCTCATGGTGATATTGCTTAAAGATTTTATTTGCTAATTGTTTATCGATTTTACCTCCGTGAAATTCAGACACTTTGCCAACTTTAGTTTTTAGATCTACTCTGATAGCTCTAAATAAATCATTAGGATAGTTTTTTCTCATATATTTATACAGAGCACCGTTATCCCCGAAAGGGGCTATCCAATCAATAAACCACTTACGATTTCCAGAGTTCCAGTCATCCTTAATTAAAGAGGTTACATCATTAAGATATTTTATTTCATTATCTAAATTTAGATTTGCCCAACTACAAAAAGCCACTGGGAAATCACCCTTTGTTAAAAGCACATACTGATTTAACTCAATAGCTGGTAATGTATTAATCGCTAATAAAGATACGGGCCAATTTCTATGCAAAGGAGAACTGGCCCATAACCATGACACTTTACCAAGAACCTGAAAATGATCCTGCATTCTTATAAGATACCTGAATTAATCATTCCAAACTTCCAATGTTTATTTTTAGACATTTATTTGGTCATGTATTCTTTAAATAACTATATCATTTACTCCCCGTTCATCGGTTAAATTCATTTTATTAAAATTCATCCATTTATCTTACAATGATATTTCTCAGTGCAAACTTAAGCTCACTCATGCTAACTCCTCTCGGATACAATCCCTGCTCACTTTTTTGCTTTACCTTAAATATCTCCTCAAACACATCTTAAAACATAATTATTCCGAGTTATCTATCATGATTTGGCTATCTCATTTTTACGCAGTTCTACGTAATCGCATACATCTTCCTATAGTAAAGCCTTACATTCAGAGAAGGAGCCATATCCTCCCACCAATTGCACTTGCGGACTCAAAACCAACCAAGGCACGCTCCCTACTGATAACTCATTTAGTGAAATATTTAACGGATGCCTACGAAAAAAATCTTAAACTCACATAGGTTTCAGAGCGCATAACAAACTCAACAAGTAACGCAGAACTATAATTATGAAAGAGCACGCCCAACATCAAATGGCATGGCTTCTGCTGAGTTCATCCGAAGCGAAATGATTTTAAGCAGGGATTAAAATCAGTTATGAGAATAACAGTTCTAAATTAGTTATAACTAACATCCCTTAGCTTTCACCATTAGTTGTGCGCCAAAACATGCTCCAGCAACTCCATCTCTACTACCTAAAAAACCTTTCTTGCAATTCTCTTTAGCAATTTGTCTGTATTTGATGATGGAAAATTTAATTGGAGCAGTGCATAACGATTAAAAGCAATAGTCGATGCAACTACAATTGTGATTTAAATATACTTATTCATATATTAACTCCTCTCACTCTCTTATCAGTCATTTATTTTATAACAGCGTGATATTTTCTCAGTCAACACGTTTATTGTGATCTACATACCATTTTTTGAGAAAACAATTTATTATAAAAGCATCAAAAAGTAGCTTGCTATTTAATAATAACCAATGAAAGTAGTTCACGATATTCGAGATCATTAAGGAATCGACTGGAAAATCAAATCTATGCCCCCCATTTATTTCAACCCCCGAGTTTCGACGATATCATTTTATTATCTTTTAAACTTAAGAAACGAACATCTGCTGTAACGTTGTAAGTACCCGATTACTCTTCCTGGCTTGTTTTTAATGCACATACCTAACAAAGTTACTTTTCCTGCGCAGCAATTCCTAACTCAGTCTAAAATTTACCTTTCTGATATCCTGTGCGGGTTACAGGTGAAACCGCATCTATGGGATTTACTGGCAGAAGGCCTGAGCAGCGTCGAACCTGTGGCGTGGGAAAAAGGATGTGTTCCTGAAACAAGTTAAAGCTGGCACGAGAGCAGTCGGTGAAAGCCGTTAAACTCACACCCAAAGCTAGTCAGAATCTGGAGGATATCTGACATTTTTCTGGTTATAAGCAACCATAATATCGGAACTCCCCGTCCTGAACCGGGGGAATACACATTCTCATTACCCGTTGAACAGCATATGCTTTATTTTCTGCAGACTGATACTGAAATTATTATTATCCGTATATTAAGTCAGCATCAGGATGACGGTCGTCATCTCAACTGGCAGTAGTCATCAACCACATTGCGCTGCGTGAAAACTGTCAGGGTTACAGGGGTGTACCAGGCCAGAATTCACGTAGCGCATCCCTCTTCTTCCCCGTTTCCTTTCCTTTTGGTGCGATCCTGTCTGTCCTGGCATTACCCCATTTCTCCCAAATGCCCAGTACTGGACGCGCTGTTAAGTATCTAATAAACTGATTGTAAGATTTAAACTTACAACCTTGAGGCTTGAATATGGCCAGAACAATGACAGTGGATCTCGGGGATGAACTCCGGGAGTTCATAGAATCCCTCATCGAATCAGGTGATTACCGTACACAGAGTGAAGTAATTCGCGAGTCACTTCGTCTCCTGCGCGAAAAACAGGCAGAGTCACGTCTCCTGGCCCTGCGGGATTTACTGGCAGAAGGCCTGAGCAGCGGCGAACCTGTGGCGTGGGAAAAGGACGCGTTCCTGAAAAAAGTTAAAGCTGGTAAGTGGGGGGTTGGTGAAAACCGTTAAACTCACGCCGAAAGCCAGTCAGGATCTGGAGGATATCTGGTATTACGGGCAGCACCATTTCGGTGAACAGCAGACCGACAGATATATTAATCAGCTATCCGACATTTTTCAGGTTATGAGTGCTCATAGTTCCGGATCTTCTTCAGATGCACCGGCGCGCAGCGACCCGATAACACAAGATGTAGCGGTATCGGCATCTGAATAAGACGCTAATATGTTGTGCCCCTCCCCTGCCCCGTGACCGCCCGCTCGCTACCGGAAAAGGGCGGTGTGGTTATTCCGTGTGCGTGGCACACTTCCGGAAACTTTGTTATACGTGAAAAGTCGGATCCGGCCGGAACAGCCGTCCGGTAGCCGCGAAGAAAAAGCTGCGTCGTCCAGACGTCAGGCTGAGCTGTATTTTATTTCTACGGAGCTGGTCTTTTGTCTCGAGCGTTTCGCTCAAGAATGTGCTGATGTCGTCAAAGACGAAGGTCAGGAAGATGATAAGGGATACACAAGGACGACCATAAGCGCAGAGGCATTTTCTGCCGATGATATTGACGGCGACTGGCGGGTGCTACCGGCCAGAATCATGTACCGCATCCGGGAACTGACAGTACTGATTCCTGAAGCCAACCGGTATATAAGCGTTATCTACGAGTTTGATGCCCCACCTGACTGGCAAATGACATTCAGGGAACGCAGATATCAGTATTCACGGCTTGGGATGCGTGCCGTTTTACTGGCCAAACGATTGAGGAAACTTAATGGTATGCCTTCCTCACATCTTGATAATGGCAGTTGCTGGTCTGTAAAACATGTATTGTGGACTGAGTGGCGGAAACAACGAAAATCCAGAGCCAGAATGGCATGCCCGGACAACAACATCGCAGAGAACGCCTTACGGGGTGTGGGCGTAGGCCGAAAAAACTGGTTGTTCGCGGGTTCCGACAGTGGTGGAGAACATGCAGCGGTGCTGTACTCGCTGATCGGCACATGCTGTCTGAACAATGTGGAACCAGAAAAATGGCTGCGCTACGTCATCGAATATATCCAAGACTGGCCGGCAAACCGGGTACGCGATCTGTTGCCCTGGAAAGTTGATCTGACCCCTCAGTAAATATCAATACGGTTCTGGCGAACCGCTTACGGAAGGTATTCCGTCACCGTTCATCTCTGAATGCTCCATCGACTGGGATTTTATTGCCACCTACAAACGCTCATAAGAAGAGGGCAAGGAGGCTGCTTTCATCGCCTGGCGGAGTATACCGGCGAGTGTGACTATGACTCGTTTGACGATGCGTACCGTGGTGAGGCGGAAAGCGAGGAAGCCTACGCACAGGAGATGGTGGAGGACAACGGTCTGTTAAATGAGGTGCCGGAGCCGCTGCGCGCGACCTGTTCAGCAGCGGCTAAGTACGACGTACCACGCCAGCAAAGTCGTGTACTGCCTGAATCAGAACAGGCTGTGTACGGCCCTGGCAAAAAACGAGGCTTGAGGGGCAAGGCGGTATGCACACTCTGTGTCTATCCGTCCCTTCTTATTTGCGGGACTCTGCCTGTAATTCACTGATAAACGGGACCAACTGCCGGTTAAATTCGCTGCATTTTATTTGCTCCAGTGTGCTGTCCCTGTTCAGACGTTCAGAAATTACGTCGCTGTGTTTACGTATCCCCTCACGAGTTAAGGAGATCCACCCTTTCTCAATGGCGACACGGGTTGCGACGTTGAGGATCACCTGCTCATCAGGCAAATCGCTGCGGTTGCATCCGGATTTAAGATACCTGGTCGCCGCTACCAGAGAAGCCGTCTGTTCCAGCTGAGCGCTCAGGGAAACGGCTGTCTGTTTACTGGGTGAGGGAGACTGCTGGCAACCGGCGATGGCCAGCATTAGCAGTAAGGAAGTGATACGCTTCACTCTGTTTAACTTATTAATCATCGTAATTCTAACCCCGGGTTGTTTAACCCGATTTAAGTTCACTACTGTCCCGTTTTCACCTGAGCTGTTTTTATTTACGGCTCCGGTAACTGGACCCTACAACAATAAAAAATGACACACCCCGCCCAAGGCGAGCCACGGACCAAAAGGCAATGGCCGGGTAAGGTCCGTGGCTGCCAAAGAACGCATCAGGACCGTAATAACGAACCCGCTCACTGAGGCTAATAGGAGAACGGAGGGTAATGCCTGCCATCCAAGCCAGGCGCCCAGTGCCGCTGATAATTTAAAATCACCGTAACCGAGCCCTTCCCTGCCGGTGGCGAAACGAAAAAGCCAGTATAGTCCCCACAGAAAGAGATATCCTGAGACCGCCCCCATCACAGCCTCCTCTAGGGGGACAATCCCTCCTTGTAAACTGAATAACAGGCCAAGCCAGAGCAGCGGTAACGTCAGCACATCCGGCATTAGCGCCGTTCGGTAGTCAATGACCGCCAGGGCCAATAACATGGAAAAAAAAAGCCAAGCAGCAGTTAATGACAGCCCCGGCGCAAACCTGCCCGCGGCCAGAATAAATAACACTGAACAAGCTATCTCGACCAGCGGGTAGTGACAGGGAATACGTTCACCACAGCAGCGTGATCTTCCCTTTAAAAGGAGATAGCTGACTAAGGGTATGTTATCCCGGATCCTGAGCGGATAAGAGCAGCTGGGACAATGTGACCGCGGTAATATCAGATTAAAGGTCTGCGCATACACAGGCAAAGGTTGTGCCAGCTGTAGCAAAGCTTCACGCTGCCAGCGTCTTTCCAGTATGACCGGTAAACGGTAAATCACGACGTTAAGAAAACTGCCGATAATGCCCCCCAGCATTCCAGTACAGATGAACCATAACAACGGAAAATCAGCCGCAAATTCCGGCAACCTGCTCACACATCCTCCTACTTATCAGTCCGTATTCAGGCGTTAACCTGTCAAATCGCAACGTCAGTACCCCGGCGAAGCATTCCTCTTTGTGTCATCCCGGGACAGAAGCAACCGGTTAACCGTTACCTGTCCGGAAGGGTTACTTTGTGCCGACACATCAAATACTACGGTACGGATACGGTGCCGGCGCTCCAGTTGCGTAAGCCACTGCATCAGCGCATTAAATTCAACGGGAGCTAGGGTGACGGCCAGACGCTCTCCCTGAGGCTGCAGTCGGGAGACCGACACACCGTATGCGGTTGAAGTACGTGTCACAGCCGCAGATAAACTTAACGGCTCCCCTTGTTGTGGTATACCGGGCTCCTGTCTCTTTATGTTGGGGGCCTGCTGTTTCATCCACTCCACAGTGCTTTTTTCACGGGCAGCCGTAGCCCGCCACTTATCTTCCCGTAACAGCCAGGGCTGCCAGAGGCCATAATAGATAAAAATGACAGTAAGTAAGGCAACACATCCGGTAAGCAGACTTCCCTCAAGGAATCTGATTTGCTGCAGTCGTTTTCTAAGCTCGTTCATTGTTCACTCTCAGGATCAGACGACTTTCCACACCGTGCGGCTGCTGCCGTATCTCGCTAGGCTGGAGAAGGTATACTTCCTCGGCGCGTTGCTGAAATTGTTCCAGCGCCTGAAAAGAGGCTGCCTGCAGATCAATTTTCAGTGTCTGGCTGCTGCTGTCCCAGGCCAGTGCCTGTACACGAACAGTTGAGTTTTCTGACAGCAATTGCTGAAGCTGGCGCACTACACTGCCGAGTTCCGGCGTATTATCTCCCGGTGACTGTTGCAGATGTTTCAGCAACTGCCGACGGGGATCCTGCGCCGCCTTTTCGCCCGGAAACAGGTGCTGATAAACGCGTACACTCTCCTGCCGCCAGAATTCAGCCTGCTGCCAGAGCCGGTAATGAGCCAGGCTCGCGTTGGCTCCTGCCAGAAGCACGCAGACCATCATTACCCCTGCGACATACCGCCACGGACGGAATCCCGCGTACCATGTTCCCTGGCGGGCAAATTCTCCCTGCCGCAGATCTGCACCATCATACCCGTCACCTTCGGCTGCCAGCTGCAGCAGATCACGCTCTTCCTGACTTCGCCACTCAGTGATATCCGTCCCCGGGTATTGCGCTGGCGGCACGGAGTAAGACTCAATCACCGGTGGCGCAGTAAGAGACAGGAACAAGTCTAGCCACGACGACTCTACCACCATACCGGCATAACGGTCCCGGCGAAACAGCCACTGATCGGCAAACCTTACGGCACTCCATCCTTCAGCAACCAGTGGCAGCATCAGCACGTCAGGCAGCAGCCTCGCGTTCCGGACCCCCAACTGGTCACAGTACGCCAGCCAGCGCTGCATAACCGATTTTTCGACCACCGCCACGTCACACATATCAACCGTTTGATGCAGAATAGCGAAGTGCAGCTTGTCAATGTCTGTCGCTAGGTGTTCTTCCAGAAGAAAGGGAAGTACATGCAGACGCTGACGCCGCGTACGCTGTGGCAGCCTCACATGATGGAAGGCAATTTTGCCTGCAGGTACTAGGACCCTAGCGGGATACCGGGACAGTAAACCGGCCAACCGTGGATCCGTTGCTCCGGCCGCTACGCTGCCGGAGCCTTTCTCCTCCGACGAAGCCAGCCGCCACCATACAGGCTGTGTCTCATCCTCCGGCAAACGCAGAAAAAGCAGGCCGGCCTCGTCGTGCTTTTTATCCCTTTTCAAGCTCCCTCACTCACCGTTAATCCATGCTGTCGCTGAACGCTCCAGAAACGCTCCTCCCTCCACTGCATTAAATTCTGCTGACTGAATAGGTGTTCTCCGGAATGCACACGTAGCCGTACCAGAAAATAGTTGCTGTTGACTGCCAGTACAGGTATGGCCGCCGCAGTGTCGGTATCCTTAAGTTGTGGCACCGCCAGAAATGCCGCCACGCTGTCCCACCCGGTACGGGGCCGCTGCTGCAGTAATTTCGTCACCGGGAGGCTGCCCGGATCCGTCAGAAAGAGAGCCGCCATCAGCGGTGCCTGTGAATCACGCAAGGTATTCACGTTCACTGACAGGTCCGATACGGGCAGTACACAAACATACGGCAAAAGTTTACGGTAAAGCCCGGCATCAATACCTCGGATGAGGCGTAACTCACTGACGTCCTGCATCGGCTGATTGGCAGCAAGATAGGGGGGGGCCATGCCCATATATGCCTCGTCTTCAGCGCCTCCCCTCACCGGTTTATCATCACGATCGATCCAGTCACGAAGGGCAGCCGTTACTTTCCCGGCCTGTAACGTCTCCACTTGCAGGTTTATTAACAGCTGCTGAAAAATTCTGGCGGCGTAAGGCATACTGGCCTGATCCACTGCGCCATAATTAATAGCATTAAGATTAAAACAGGCCTGCGCATCCACAATTTGCCCCCGCACATCTCCCCTTCCGGCCTGAAACTGCCGTTCAGACTGCGCCCAGTTTTGCGCCAGATGCGTTTTCCGGGGTGAGTCCTGCTTGTCCCTCTGTAAGAGCTGTTTTGCCATCGTTTCTGCCGCATAGGCATCCCACTTTGCCTGCAGTTGATCCAACTGCGCCACTGCACGTAAAAATGTCCGGCCGTTGCGCTCCGCGATCGCCGCCGCTGTTGTTACCATCAACGATAGGATCAACAACACCACTAGAAGCGCCACGCCCTGCTCCCGCGACGACATTCTCCCCTCTCCTGGCTTAAAAGAAACTGACGAGTCAGTTCAACGAATTCATCCACCGCCAGCGTCACTTCAACAGCCTGTGGCAGGATGCTGGTATTGTCCCAGTGGTCTTGCCAGGCGCCGTTAACAAAAAAACGCAGACGAAATGTGTTAACACCATCCAGAACTACCTTTACATCCGGAGAAACACCGGCTGGGTGATCGACATGAAAGTAGCTCAGGCGTTCTAACTTTTGCTGCTGCAACCGATAGCCTACCCGCTGTAATTCCGGGCGTGGCAGCATCCCGCCGGGATTCAGCCAGCTGTTACGCGTAAAGGAAATCCCCCAGTCATCGCTTTTCAGCAAATGAGGTGCAGCGAGTAGCAGGCTTTCACTCTCCCGGTTGAACCTTGGGATCATCTGCGTAAAATCCCGCTCCATCTGGCTGAATCCCTTCTGCAGCTCAGCCAGACGTTGTACTTTATTCCGGGAAAGCTCGTCCGCCCGTATTACACCCTGCAGCACCTGAAATGCGCTGATACTTAGCGCGGCAAAAACAGCCAGCGCCAGTAGCATTTCCAGTAGCGTAAAGCCCTTTACCCGTTGCTGAAACATTCACGATCCACATAGGCACACAACGAAACCAGCGCGAACGCCTCCTCTCTGGTACGCCGTACCTCAACCTCCAAGCTGCACAGCTGTGGTATGTCGCTGCCCAGCCCACGCCAGCGTAAATACCATTCGCTGCCTGCGAAGCTGACCGTCTTCTCAACCCAACCTTTTTCCGGACAACTCCTCTCCAACTGCAGCTGGACTATCTGGTTATCGGCCAGCCAGCCTGCCAGCACCTTCTCTTCCATCCGCCCGATCCCCACGGTCTGCTGAGTCGTGGTCTGCATCAGTGCCATTCCTGCCAGCGCAAACACCGCAAGCGCCACCATGACTTCCAGTAATGTCATTCCTTCCTGCTCCTTCACAACGCGACTTCACCTTCAAAAGTGGTCATCAGGCCACTCTCATCAACCTGAAGCCCCACAACGGCCTCGCCTCCGTCCTGTCTGAACAGAAGGCAGAACGGTGTCACCTCGCCTCCAGGCAGCAGAAAAATATCGGGTTCGGCCCTATCGCCATGCTCAGACATCCACTGCTGACCTCTCAGATATTTCAGTTCAAGATACATATCTTCCGGTAGTTTGCCCCCGATGGCAGCACGGCGCGGTTGCCAGGTTTGCCAGACATATCCCTGCCAGATCTCCCCCCCTGTTGACAAAGGGGAAGATTCTGCAGCCCCTTGCTGCAGAATCATAAAACTCCATCCGTCAGACCGGAACTTAATCCCCATCAGCAAGCCGTCCTGCAGGCTTCTGTCCAGGGCATAATCAAGTTGCGCCTGCAGACGTTCCCGCTGTTGCTGCAGTTGATTCTGCGCAGCATCAGGAAATGACATCAGCACCAGGCCGGCGGTGACGCCAGTCAGCAGAAGCACCAGCATCATTTCCAGTATTGTGAAGCCGCGCTGGTTCACGGCTGCACGTTACCAAGCGTCCAGCTACCAATATCGTCTTCCGTGTTTGGTACACCGTCCGGGCCGGGAGAGAAAATATCAATATCGCTGTACTGACCAGGATTTAACAGCTGATAATCGCCCCCCCATGGATCCTGAGGCAAACGGCGGATATAACCATCCTGCCGGTAGTTGCGGGGCTCAGGCTGTACGCTGGGTTTACTGACCAGTGCCTGCAGACCCTGCTCCGTTGTCGGATAACGGTTGTTATCTAACCGGTACATATCCAGTGCGCTTTCCAGCGCAACCAGATCGCTTATCACTTTCTGTCGATCGGCCTTATCCTTGTTCCCCATAAGATTGGGCACCACCAGACTTGCCAAAACCCCCAGAATCACAATCACCACCATTATTTCCAGCAGGGTAAAACCGCGCTGACGCTGTTTACGCATGTTTATCTCCGTTGTGTGTTAATCAATGACTCACATACTCATCATGTTGTTGAGCTGCAGGATCGGCTGCAGAATTGCCAGAACAATAAACAAGACTACGCCGGCCATACTTACCACCAGCAAAGGCTCAAACAGTCCCAGCGCCAGCTGCATCTGTGCGCTGAACTCACGATCCTGATTGTCGGCCGCCCGCTCCAGCATGCTGTCGAGTTCGCCACTGTTTTCACCGCTGGCTATCATGTGCCGCATCATGGGCGGAAACAGCGCGGTCTGCTCAAGCGCGTGATGCAGACTGACGCCTTCCCGCACCGATTCTGCGGCGGCGGCTAACTGACGACGAGCCCAGTCATTACTCAGCACGTCGCCACTGATGTGCATGGCTTGGAGCATCGGCACTGCGCTGGCATTAAGAATGCTCAGCGTTCGGGCATAGCGTGCGGTATTTAGCCCACGCGATATACGGCCCACGACCGGCAACCGCAGCAGCAGATGATGAAAAACCAGACGCCGTGAGGGCT
The DNA here is from genome assembly GCF_002075345.1 of Citrobacter braakii. GTDB lineage: Bacteria > Pseudomonadota > Gammaproteobacteria > Enterobacterales > Enterobacteriaceae > Citrobacter > Citrobacter braakii. Next base: position 35,822 of record NZ_NAEW01000020.1, on the reverse strand, counting down.
GGCGTAACATTATGCGAAATGCTATCCCGCCTAGTACCGCGGCCAGCAGCAGCCATGGACCATAGATCTGCGCGCCCTCACTAAGCCCCATCAGTACGCGGGTGGAGAGGGGTAATGCCTGTTTCATGTGCATAAACTGCTCTACCACTTTCGGCACAACCGTAGTAAGCAGAATAGAAATCACCCCGATCGCCACCAACGTCAGAACACAGGGATAAATCAGTGCCTGAAGCAGACGGTTCCGCATTAGCTGGCGTTGCTCGGTGTAATCAGCCAGACGACTAAGTACCATATCCAGGTGACCGGACGTTTCACCCGCCGCTACCATCGCGCAATACAGACGCTCAAACGTACCGGGAAACCTGCCCATCGACGCAGCTAGTGAATGGCCCTCAAGAACCTTAGTGCGAACTGCAGCGATTAATTCCCGCTGACGCTGTTTTTCACTCTGCCTCGCCAGCGTATCCAGCGCCTCTTCGAGCGGTAGTGAGGCAGCAACCAGAGTGGCTAACTGCCGGGTCAGTAACGTAAGTTCGGCGCTGCTCACCCCCTGCGGCCGAAAGAGCCTAATACTCCACGTTGAGTGCCGGTGATTAACCTGTCGCTCATTCAGCCTGAGCGGAATAAGCGCCTGTTCACGCAGCAGCTGGCGGGCATGTCGAGCCGAATCCGCCTCCAGTACGCCACGGCGTCTTTTGCCGTGAATATCTGTCGCCTGATAATGAAATAACGCCATGTCATTCTTCTTCCTGCAGCCTGCTTTCAGTGACGCGAATTACCTCCTCCCAACTGGTCTCACCGGCAAGCACCTTATGTCGCCCGTCGCCACGCAGCGTCTGATAGCTGCTCCCTGCCAGGCGAGTAATACCCAGCTCACCTTCCCCCTGACAGATTGCCGTCCGGATGCGATCGTTAATCAGCAATAGTTCGTGGATCCCGGTTCGTCCGTGATAGCCACTAAAATTACACTGCTGACACCCGGCAGGCTGCCAGATCGTCGTTCCCGGGGAAATGTCCATGTCCCTCGCCAGCTCAGTACCGACCTGACAGGGCTGACGACAGTGCGGGCACAGCGTGCGAACCAGGCGCTGGGCCAGAACAGCCAGTAATGACGTGGAAAGGAGAAAGGGAGCGATACCCATGTCCTGGAGACGCGACAGCGCCCCTGCTGCACTGTTGGTATGTAATGTTGACAACACAAGATGCCCAGTCAGCGAGGCCTGCACGGCAATCCGGGCGGTTTCACTGTCACGGATCTCCCCCACCAGCACCACGTCCGGATCCTGACGTAAAATTGCGCGCAGGCTCCGGGCGAAGGTCATATCCACCTTCGGGTTGACCTGGGTCTGACTAACACCGTCAAGTTCGTATTCGACAGGATCCTCGACTGTCATGATGTTGCGATCCCGGGCATTCAGCCGGCTTAATGCGGCATACAGCGTCGTGCTTTTGCCCGACCCGGTAGGACCGGCCACCAGAATAATGCCGTGGGGCCGGCGGATCAGCGCATCGATGTGCCGCTGGTTTTGCGGCGACATGCCAAGGGTGGCAAGATCGAGACTGACGCTGTTTTTATCCAGCAAACGCAGTACAATGCGTTCGCCATAGTTCGAAGGCAGCGTTGAAACACGCACGTCCACCGCCCGACCGCCAATACGTAGCACCATACGGCCATCCTGGGGGATGCGTTTTTCAGCAATATCCAGCCTAGCCATGACTTTGATGCGTGAAATCAGTAACGAAGCCAGATGTCGGTGTAAACTGAGGATCTCCCGCAGAACGCCGTCGATGCGAAAGCGAACCTGCAGATGGCGTTCGTACGTTTCAATATGAATATCGGAGGCTTTCTCTTTAATTGCCTCCGTCAACATGGCGTTAATCAGGCGGATGACCGGCGCATCGTCATTCGCATCCAGTAAGTCCTCACTGTCAGGTAACCCCCCGGCCAGGGTATAAAAATCCATTTCATTACCAATCTCCGCCATCATCTGTCGCGCTTCATCAGAATCACGCTGATAACTGCTCACCAGTTTTTTTTCAAATTCTTCCGCCGACAGAGTGGTGACGGTCATAGGTCCTTCAGCTACCCTGCGCACTTCCAGCAGGGCACTGGCAGGCGTGTCCGCTATGCAGAACACCCGGTCTCCCTCCTGGTCACGCAACAACAAGATTCGCTGCGTTCGGGAAAAGGGAAAAGGCAGCAGAGGACGGGATTCACTGACGTTCTGTACTGCTCTGCTCATTGAGTTTCCTGCAGATAAAACGCAGCTATCGCAGCCTTCGCCTTCCGGAAAGCTGTATCGTCCCGATCGGGCGATAACCTGAGCTGTTCCTCTTTCAGCGTCAGCGAAGTTATGTCTTTGCCGCGCGACTGCACCTGCTCCTGATTAAATGACTGGTATTTTTCGGCCGACGCACGGCGGAATCCGTCGCGCTCGCGAATAATGGTAGGCCGGATGAACAACATCAGGTTACGTTTGGCTGTCAGTTCACTTTTCGCGCGAAAAAGATGCCCCAGTAGTGGGATATCCCCTAGCAGCGGCAGTTTACTCTCACTCCCCCTTATCGACTTATCCAGTAACCCGCCGACAACCACCGTTTCGCCATTCCCTACCAGCATGGCATTAGTCACCGTCCGAGTATTGAAGGTTGCCCCCAGATCAGCTGTAGTGCCTGCAGCGCTATCCGCCACACCGGACACTTCCTGTTCTATTTCCAGTAATACGGAATCGCCCTCGTTGATTTGAGGTTTAACCCTGAGTTTGATCCCCACCGTTTTACGCTCAACCGTGTTAAAAATGTTGTCTCCGGAGGTGGTCTGTGAGCCCGAAAGGACCGGGACCTCCTGACCAACGTTAAATGTCGCCTCCATATTGTCCAGCGTGACAATACTGGGGGTTGCAAGGATATCGTTCTTGCTGCTTGTAGAGAGTGCCGTCAGCAGCATCGCCCAGTTACCTTGGTAAAATCCCGCAGCAATACCGTTAAAAGCACTCAGAGCGTTGCTCTTATCGTTGTCAACGGTGCCGTTCTGACGAGCCTGTCCTATCGTGGTGATGGGCAATCCGGTACCGGTGAACTGTGTCACGCCTGCATGTTTATTCGCCCACTGGATGCCTAAATTCAGCCCATCAGCATCTTGCACTTCAGCAATGATGGCTTCCACCAAGACCTGAGAACGACGAATATCCAGCTGCGAAATGACATTTTCCAGGTCACGGATGACGTCAGGTGCCCCCGTCAGGATCAGGGCATTGGTTTGTTCATGGGATTTAATCGTCACCCCTTTGCGCAGGGCTTCCGCTGACGGGCTCTTTTTGGCATCGTTTTCAATACTGCTGCTGATCCCCGTGAGGACTTCTACTAAATCCTTCGCTTTCGCATATTTCAGGTATATTACTTTCGTATTACCCTGAACCTCCTCCTCTCGATCCAGCTGCTTAATCATGGCGATGATACGCTGGCGGGAGACTGGTTCGCTGCTGACGAGGACTGAGTTTGTCCGCTCGTCGGCAACCAGCTTCGCCGTCATCCAAGCGGGCATGGCAGTCTTATCGCTTTCTTTAGTCAGTTCCGTGACGAGTCTGGCCACGTCCGTTGCGGAAGCGTAGGTGAGCGGTACACTGACAACGCTACGGTTGCCCACTTTATCCACCCGTTCGACAATCTCCATCAGTCGTTTGATCACGGCAGCGCGGCCTGTCATCAACAGAACATTAGAGGGTTCATAATGCACCACGCTTCCTGCGCCGGCATTATCATTGAGTTGGCGCAGCAGGGGGGCTAGGTCCCTTGCCGCCACGTTACTGACGGGTACAACCCGGGTGACAACCTCATCGCCGGTCCCAGGGCTGGCATCACTGGCTACCGGCACCGCCGCCGTTTTGGCATCTTTTGAGCGCACCACTTTTAGTATGCCGTTGTGCATATCGACCACGGCAAAACCATACACATCCAGTACGCTGAGAAAGAACTGATAATATTGTTCCTCGCTCAGCTTATCGTAGCTGCGTACGGTGATGGTCCCCTGAACGTCGGGATCAATAATGACCGTTTTGTGCAGATTTTTGCTGACGGTGTTAATAAACTCCTGAATATCGGTATCTTTAAAACTGGCAGAAAATTCAGCCCCCCATCCCGGAATGGCTCCCAGAATTGTTGTTGTGAGCACAAATACAGGTAAGCACCCATTCAACCATTTCCTGAACAATCAGATCTCTCCCACAGCAATAAAAGCATCATACAGCTGACCATCCCGCTCGACGGTTATTTTTATTTCATTAAGTTCTGGCAATTGTTTCATTATTTGCTGCGCCTGCCTGTCATCACGTAGATCTGAACCATTAAGTGATACGGCCAGATCGTTATCCTGCAACCCGGCATTATAAAATAACGAACTGTCCTTACCTGGATTCAGGCGAAAGCCGTTTAATGTATTATTCACCGTAACGGGTGAAATACTCATAATATCCAAAACATTTTTGGGCTGGGAGTCACCTCGGGCCGTCACTATTCCAGCCGTTAAATTATTATCGTCCTGTGCTTTCTTTCTTACCGGATTATCATATCGCAGCGGCAGCGTGGTATTTTTTCCCTGGTAGTTAATAACAATATGATCGCCAAAAATAGCACTAATCGTGGCATCGTAACCGGGTACTTTTTCACCGACGCCCAGACTGTACTGCCTGCTATTCTGTATAATAATGGCAATCGAATTCTCGGCAACCGAACTGCAAAGGATACCTGTCACGTCGAGATCAAGCACTGAAAGTGGAAGATCAGACAGTGAAGAAGTCGTTTCCTGCGCTCCCCGCTCCGGTATCGACGAGGATGCTGTACCAAATACAGTAAACACAAAATTTTCCTCAGTGTGGCTACCGGTTACCGCCGTTTCTGCCGCGGCTACACGGGATAAATCGGACGCCGGTGGTACCTGTGGCGGCCATAAGTGGCGTATGAGGGTAACCAGTTGATACCCAGTAATGAATAAAACCACGCACAACAGCCGGTTCGGTGTCAGCATTCTGCGTGCGATATCTTTCATGAATAACACCCAGTCTCCCCGAGATGGACGAAGTAACGACATACAACGTTGAGAGCCACTTTCGGTTTTGATTAACGGGACGAATGTGTTACCGGAGCGGCCAAGATGGCCGCTCCGTCTGCAGGATTACTTACTGACCACCCTCATCGATCTGGGTCGGCTGAAATCCAGGTACTCGCCGCTCCAGGCTTTGACTTTTTTCATATCAGCAGGATTCACGTTACCCACAAACTCACCAATCCTGTTATAGGACAGGTTGTCCCAGTCAGACAAAAGGACTTTCGCTTTAGCCCCGCTGTCGACATAGACCTCCTGGCCAACAATCCAGTCAGGCAGGCTGTATCCTGACCGCTGGCCAACCGGCAGACAGTAACGCTTACCTGAATTTACGGAAACGATACATCCCTCATTTTCTTTTGCTGGAAGAGCCCGTCCATTTACGGTATAGGTCAGACCTTCTGGCGCAGGTGTGAGCGATTTAGTATCCAGTACCTTGTTATTACAGACCAACGTTGCCTGAGTGGGCTGGCTTTCTGTTGGCACGTTAATGTGGAACTTGTTCATTACATTGCTGTTAGCCCGGTGATTAGCCAGTCTGAATCGCAACTGCCCTTCTTTCGTATCTACCTGCAACTGGCAGTCGTTGCCGGACAGCTTCTGACTGTCATCAGGATAAGTGAAGCCATAAGCACCATGCATCGCAGGATAGATGTAGCTTGACAGGGTGCCTTTTGGATCGTAATAACCCACCAGGGTCGTCACCGGAACGCCAAACTGCTCTGGCTTACGCGCTTCGCGGGTATCAACCACGTCATGTTCTTTCCAGATCTGACCATCGGAAACAAAGCTCTTCTTATAACCCTGGGAAACTATCTTTTCGCCGCCGTTTATAAACAGATGACTGTTATAACCGGCCTCATGGTTGATGCTCAGGATACGGCCTTTATTCTCTGCAGATGCCGCAGGGATATGGATATTCCTGGTCCAATTGCCGTTCCACATATGTACTTTGACGACGGCGTACTCCGCCATCAGCTCAGCCATTTTGTTTTCACTCAGATCCCTGACGGGAGCCGTAATCTGCTCAGCCCTGTCAATGGTGTGTTTATACGGTTCCATTTTCTGCGTGTCTGCATTCCACTTGCTGAAACCGGTGAAGGAACGGGTATCGAACACAGCTTTATTTTCAAAGAAGCGCTGGATTATTGCCGATGAATTAGGGGTATACATCGTGAAACGGTTCGCGTCGGAGAAGGGACTGCCTCCCGCCATGGAGTCAAAACCAAACTTGCGGCCTTCGAACGGCTCCTGACACTGTCCGTCAAGACAACTTTTCTGGTTCGTCCGGGTCGGATAAAAGTTAGGCATAAAGCGTTTTTTATCGCTGTCCCAGCCCCATGCCGAGTTGATCTGGTCAGCGCTACGATGAACGGAGCCCCTGAAACCATCCACATAATGACCCAAGCCGAAGTTATGCCCGACTTCGTGGCTGAACTCATTACCCAGCGTAGAGTCCAGGGTAACGATTCCCCCGCCCCCGGAACCACCGTGCACCTGTATCCCATTGGCGTAGTTACCGCGGCTTGTATGCGCGGCCAGCTGTGCAGTCGTATAAGGATGGCTGCCCTCCCCTGAACCGGCTGTGCTGTTAATACCGTAGTTGGCATTATCGATACCGTGAGAGACCAGCTCCTTACCAATACTCTGACGCATAGTACCTGAATGCCACCCCCCGTTACCCGGATCCGCGTCTGTCAGCAATGTACCTGTGGGTAACATAACTTCCTTCAGATGAAGCGGCGCATATTTGTTGACGATCATGCGACTGACCGGGATGGTCTGGAAATATTCCCGGTGTGCCTCTTTGTCTTTGGCAAAATCAAAGCGATCCCGGGGAGAAGTCAGCATCCCGATATCAATGGTATGCAACAGCAACTCACCCGGTGCACCAACCTTAATATCATTCAGGCGGCCGCTCAGGTTGCCCTGCTTAACCACCAAGTTAAGCCCAGGCGCGATCCAGTGCGCAGGCAGTTCAGCACTCCATGTATCCGGCGCATAAGCTATACGGTTATTCTCCAGCTCACCCTCGCGGAACCACTGACCGTTTACATACTTAAACTGCAGGGTATTACCCACCGAGAGCGTGACCTTACGGCCGCCATAGAACACCGTTGAGTTATAGCCTGCATACGAAACAAAGCGCACCATCTTGCCTTCCAGCCCAGCACCCTGCGGCAGATAAATATCTTTTACCCAGCGACCATTTGCAGTCTGAATCTCCACTAGGGCATTATTTGCCAGATAGGTTTTAATGGAACTCCCGCTGGTGTCACTGAGTTTTTTGACTTCAGCAACCGTATTAATGAGCTTTTTTGTTCCATCGAGAGGGACAAAATCGATACCTCCAGCCGGAACGCCCTGCAGATGGTAGACGGTATCCGGTAGTGATGAAGGAGGAGAAAGTGTTAACGTACCGAGAAGTTTGTCATTATCATCACGGGCTTCCACCTGTACAGGAGTTTTATTATCGGCTTTCACCGGACGTACAAGCAGCAGACTTTTCCGCAGGCTGGTCAAGTGCGGCTGACTTTCCCCTTCCTTAGGATGGGCGGGTATAATCTGGCTCTGTGCAAACTTCACCTCGGCGGCCAGCGAACCCTGCAGATCATTTACGGGTTGAGTGGTATTGAAATAAATAGCTGATTTATTATCAGCAGCTACAGAAAATGAACCCATGGCCAGAGAGGCAAGGATTATACAGGATAGATGCTTTAATTTCATAAGGGTACTCCATCACTCATTCATATTAATTTTGTCAACCGCCTCTTCTGCCAGTCCGCCTATAAACAGCGTTCTGCGATGACCTTTCACTTTTGAAAGGTAAGTAAGTAAACTCAGTTTCCTGTCGTCAGTATAAAGGAACATCCGGATACCGGATATACCCTGAAAGACACTGGACTGCAAATTGTTATAATTTTATCATCTCGTGCATAATTTATTTTAGGACGAAATAAAAGTTATTTTTCAACACTATAAGTGTGTTAAAACACGCATCCGATATGGAGACAAAAAACATTCATTGTCAATTGCTTTATTAATTTCAGAAAAGGATCTAGCAAGAAAACGTAACAGAAGAAAACTACTCTTACGATAAATTTATAAATTCCAGAACATGCTTCTTATTTAGAAGGATATTAACATGGCACTTTTTCCTTGAAAATATTGCATTCACAATTTTGCATATACAATAAGGATCGTCGTGAGATATCTGTATATTATTCTTTTTCTGAACTGTTCTTTTTTCAGTGAACTGAAGAACGATTCGGCCCCCGCATTGACGCTCCTATGTCAAGAGCGGGCGATTGGCATCGGCGAGATCCGATAAAATCAATGGATAGAACTGCCCGAGCTGCATTTTCTGCATCCAGGGGATCTGACTTTCCTTCAAGGTGACGTTTTAAGCGATCTGGCCGTTTAACTTCAACCACATAAATTCTATTCTTAATAAGATAAAGTGTTAATGCCGCTCCATAAGTATCGGTTCTTTCGATGCCTGCTCGTTCGAGGATCCCAAAAGTACGTGCCTAATCAAGTAGTTCCAGATAACCAGATTGATTTGTTTGAATAATGTAAGTTCCAAGCTGTTTCCCTGCCTGACTGATAATAGCACCGACATGAATATCAAGGTGTGTATCAACACCCAGGCTCACGCTTTCAGAAGATTGGTGGTCGTTTTGCATGGTTTGCCCCTAGATATTGGTAGAACAACCATCCCCATCGAAGGACAGGACACGCGGGATGCAGCACAAAGCTCCTATCAGGTCACAAACGCTGGGCCCGTTTATGCCCGGGAAATACCAGAATCAGACGACAGGTCAACACAAATGCATCTGAGCCAATCCCTGCACGGGTCAGTCCGATCCGGTACTTGAAAGTATAGTTGCCGCGCCGACTCATACTGGGTGTCAGATTATTGACCCGACAGAACCGTTGCCAGTCGTCGCTGCCGTACTGGCTGCCCTGGACGCCCTTCTAAGAGTCAAGCCGTTATCGGGATGCTGTTGGCCAGCCTTTTTTGATTTCGCAGTAATGTATAAACTTCGCGTGAGATATAGCGCTTCAGGCAGCGTATTACTTCCGTTTTTGTGTATCCTTCTGCTACTCGCCTACCGACATATTCCTTCGTCTTATCGTCAGCTCGTAAACGTCCGATAGCGATGATGTGAAGTGCACTATTTGCAGCACGATCCCTACCCCGGTTGAGCCTGTAGCGATTAGTTTTCCCAGAAGATACGGGGACAGGGCTGACACCACACAGTGCCGCTAAACCTGATTCTGATCTTAATCGTTGGGGATTGTCTCCGGCAGTTATCAGCAATTGTGAAGCGCTTTCGTATCCAAAAACATTATGTTTGATCAGTTCAGGCGCCAGCTCATCAACAATTGCCGCAATCATGACATCCAAATCAGCAATTTTATCATGTAACTCGAGATGACGTCGGGCAAGGGACTTCAATGAAATGCGATAAAAGTTGGTAACATTGCGTTATTCACTGACATCAGGCCTCCAGGATCCCAGAGTCCTGATGAGTTGCATGCGTATCATATTTCTGAGCTGTTCGCGTAATTCATCCGGGGCAGAGATAATTTCTGAATGGATAATCTGGGAGCGCCCCTGCGGGCTGATACCGCTGTTTTACGGCAAGTTTTTAACCCCCGAAGAAACTCAATCATGCCATCGCGAGTTTTGGGGGTGACTGTTCTGATTCCAGAGAATGCGGCATGAGCAGCACATTCAGCATCAATCGTGTCACTTTTTCCCCGCTTGCGTCGTTCCATTCGGTCTGGCGCAGTTACTTCAAGGACTTCTAACCCGGCATTCTGGAAATAACGAAGCAGCCCGGAACCATAGGTACCGGTGCACTTGTAAATAGACCCGTTTTAGTTCCATGCATTTTTTGAGATCCCGGCCAAATTGACCCAGGCCCAAAATCAATGCAGTGCTAAATCAGAGCTCTTCGTCTTTTTGCAGGCTCCGGATAAATTCAGCCGTAGTCATGTCATTTAATGATGAATGTGTCCTCTCATGATTATATTCTCTGCGCCACTTCTCGAGTTTATCCTGCGCATCTTCCCGCGACAGGAACCAGTGAATATTCAGGCATTCATCCCGCAGTGCTTCCATTACCCGGACCACATCTTCACCCTTCAATGATTTTCCTGCATGGATCGCCAGCATTCCCGATTAAAATTATCCACTACAGTCAGTGCCCGGAAGCGCCGTCCACTAAACAGACTATCCGACACGAAATCCATACTCCAGTACTGATCGATGTACGTCAGGGTCGGCCCCTGCTGACGTTGTGCCGCACTGATATGCCTGCGGGGACGTTTCCTGCGCAAATCCAGGCCTTCCAGACAATAAATCCGGTTTGTTTTTATTTAGTTAATTAGCCAACCTTCTCGTCGCAGCAGGACGTGAATGCGCGGACAGCCGTGGCGTATTCGTGTTTCCGCAATTTCCCTGATGCGCAGTGTTATTGCCCGATCGTCATGCCGACTCTGCCAGTGGTAGACAGAGTTCTGCTCTGCATCAGCAACCCACATCCCCGACGGACGCTGATACGATATACCTCTCGCAAGAAATGTACCGCCTGGCGCTTCTGAGCCGGCCTCAGAACTTTTGCTTCAGTGCCTCCTGCAGCATCTCCTTGTCCAGACTCAGATCAGCCACCAGTTTCTTCAGCCGCTGATTTTCATCCTCCAACTGCCGTAGACACCGCAGTTCGGTCACGCCCAGACAGGCAATTTTTTCTTCCATTTGTAAAAAATGGCCTCAGAAATACCCATCTTTCTGCAAACTTCCCCGACGTGAGTGCCGGTTTCGGCCTGTTTCAGTGCAAACGCAATCTGTTCTTCGGTATAACGGGGCTTTTTCATGGCAATGCGCCTCTCAGTGAGATGGAAGAAAGACCGAATACTTCAGTTTAGCCTAGTACTGTTTTCAGGGAGAAGATCACTACCACAACACCCCGTAAGGCGTTTTCGGCAATGTTAGTGTCGAAACTTCAGGGTTCTCTGCGTGAGGTTCTGACTGTACGGCAGTGGAATCAAGAGTAACAGCAATTAGCAGAGTACTGTAATGGCAGTTTTCTCTCGCTCCACTGCAGGCACTATTTGAACAGCGGATTGGCGTTGATACCATTTTCGAGCGCCAGTTTTAAGATGGATATATCTCTCAGGAAGCCGCAACGGACTGTTGCTTAAATTAGGGAGGATAATTAGAGCAGCTATTTCGCCTGCGGGGAGTCACATTTTTCTGCATATCTGACACACTGAACTCGCCACCTAAGCTAAGCAACACGATTCAGCAGGTATCATCATAGGGAATTGATTCGGAAAACGGTTTGGATTGCCCCCCTGTATTTCCACACAATTTTTTATCACTTAACCCATTACTAGTTCGCCGCTGCAGATATTCCCATGAAGAACGATATCTCATCGCACTGTGCGGATGCCATTCGTTGTAATGTTCGAAGGCCTCCGCAAGGTTCTTGACAATTTTTAACTCGTTTGGTCTTGGTGGATACACTTTATCGAATACATCAGATTATAACCTAACGGTTCACTTCACGCCGACAAAGTGATGCATAAATAGCACAAAACAGAACAGTGTACACTTTTTGGTAAAAAAATATCATGTATAACATTCAAAATAAAACAAAATAGAAAATAACCCACCATCAGAAGAGACAACTAATTGCAAGCACGTCATTCTGATGGCTTCAGGAGGCGAAATGAATACAGTAAATATGCGAGATAAGCTGACTATTGCTGATACTTCTATTATCACTATAGATAACATAACTACAAATAAGTACCTAATAGTTTACACAGATAACTGTGATTTGAACATACATAAAAACAATCAGGATTTGTTTTTTCCACAAGGAAGTTTTGTATTCATAGAACGAGGGATAAAATTTTCCTGCAAAATAAAAAAGATAAATCCAGGAAAAAAACCTTATAGAGCTATACGTCTTAACAAGGAAGAATTAATCATGCTTAAAGAAATATTTAAATCAACACACAGTTACTATCTTGACGAAAAGATAAATGAAAGAAAACCGCGTAATAAAATAGTTAAGGGTGAGGGATACCCTGACTATGCCAGGATATTCGATCGCATCGTGTCTACCAACGATAGAACGCTTAAAATACTTAAACTAGCCTATATAATATCACGAATGGGGATAGCGAAAGATATAATTCACTCATTAATTGCTTCGGCTGCTATAGGTTTTACTGATAAAGTCAGAAGTATGATTGAAAAAGACACATCGAGAAAATGGCGTATTAACATGATAGCAGATGAATTCAATATTTCAGAGATATCAGTCAGAAAAAGACTTGATTCAGAGGGGATATCATTTAATAATTTATTAGTTGAGGTAAGAATGAACAGAGCAATGCAATTGTTACTTGAAAATGAACAACAAATACACCAAATATCAAAAGCTGTTGGAATCCTTAGTCCATCATACTTTATAAAGAGTTTTAAAAATCACTTTGGAATTACACCAAAACAATTTATCATCTATTTTAGAGAATAAAATATCTATTCACCTACCAGTGTGTAAAACTGATTCATATACATTAACCAACTAAGAATCGCCCTCTATATTATATGGGATGGGCAGGCATATTTTAACGTGATATAATTGCTGCCCATCTCCTGTCTTACCATTCAAATGTATCATCTCCATAATCAATAAATCAAATTTGACATCAATAAAAAAAACAAATAAACGGCCAAATCTAATATAATCTTCCCATACACCATTATATTCAATCTCCCAATAAGCTCCCTCATCAGTTACGTAGTTATAATTAGTTACGTCGCTATAACCAATCTTAGCCACCAAATCAATCTCAAACTTGAACGAGCTATTTGGCTGCAAGAACGTAACAATTACAGCTTTTTCTCGTCTGGATAGAATCGACCTAACCCCTTCCAGCCTTAACCTATTACCTTTGGAATAAGGCTTACTTAATAAGCTGTCACGATATTTATATTCTTTAACTTTTAACTTTAAGGGTTTAATTATTTTCCTAACCGGATTATTAAAATGTATGTTATTAGCATATCCTAAAAACAAACGGGAGCAATCAAAACCTATTTCATTTCGATATACCAAAGGTGTAACTTTAAACTCTCGTAGAAAAGCGCGAGTAAATGTTTGTTGCGTTGAAAAATTCAAATCCATCGAAATATGATTTATTTTTTTCTTAGTAAGCTTTAAAAGAATAGCCGCCTGAGTTAATTTCCTTTTTTTTATATATGTACTTATATTCATTCCTGTAATATTTTTAAATATTCTTTGTATATATCTTTTACTATAGCCTGATATTTTTTCCACATCAGAAATCCTTATATTGCTTTTGTTGTCAAGCATTATCTCCATCCTATTTATAACACTATCCACAACCTCTTTAGCTTTCATATAAAAATCTCGCAGTGTTAATATTTTATCTATAATACCATTTATATCGTAATATGGCTAATGATATAATAACAACCTAGTTAAAATAAATTCAATAAGCATCTGATGAACAGTAGAAAGGGAATAGCATCATGCCACCTAAAAAATCATCCAACAAAACTAGGCATTTAGCACATCTCGCTTCTAATGCCGAAAGAAAGAAAAAATACGATATTGCCGCTCAATTATGGGAGAAGGTATTACAGCATGCTTTAAGCAATGAAAATATTGAATGGGCTTTCCGTAGAAAAAACTTTTGTTTAAAGCAAATTTCGTCATACAAGAAAAATCAATATATCTAATACTAGCAATACGCTTTGCATATGCGATACTAGCGACAATTCATTATAGCAAGTCGTTTATAAATCATCATGAGTATAAACACTGAAATAATTTATTTCAGTTGTTTTAGATATAGAGAATGATACCATCCAGATTTAACTAAGAAAAGGTCAGTGTAGTGGACTGGTTATGCTCCATTCATCGAAAACCTTCAGCAATCTGGGTGAAAACAGAATAGAATAAAAAGCGGGCAAATTCCAGTGATATAGAACAGGAGTAAAGTGCCTTTCTGCAAAGTGATCAATGTTTAGAAAGGCACTTTACTCAGCAACTCTTTAACGATTAGTTGTGCCAAGTATTAAACTGACATCATGGCAGAGAAATTTCCATTACAGCTGAACCGCTTAAATTACCTGGTTGACTACTTGTAGTCTTTTTTAATACTGATTGAATAGTTAAATTACCTTGTTTTGATATAGTGATATCTGCAGAAGGTGATGACGCGGAAATATTTGTGTTTTCTACCGTCAAAACAGAATCCCAACCATTTCCTAATCCAACCCCCACACCATCATAGTATTCAGTTGTTGGAGAAGTTAGAGATTTTAGGGTTAATTTAAGCTTAACATCACTAGGAAGTTGACATTCAATTTTTATAGTACTTTTAGCAGTATGACCATTTGCAGATGTAATTGAATGCCCTCCATGTGACAGTTCTATTTCACTTGGAGACACCTCACACTTATTATTGATCATAATATCGAAAGAAAGTGAACCTATATTAGTTGTAACCTTATCTATAGCCGCCATCGTCCATCTTTCCATTGCATTCGGTAAGTATCTATCGGCGTGGTATGAAGCATACCCGACTCTCATCGGTATGGATCCAGTATAATGACCTACATCAAGATGTCGTACATCAAAAAGTAGGGAGGTATCAAATGACACAGCGGGATAATTATAAGTCGTCCCATAGTCCCAACATTTTCCTGGTTCTGAGGAGATGCGCTGATCTGCTACTTTTTTATATAAAGCATAATACGATCCATTATCAAAATCAGTAACACCTGATGGTTTCTGACCAATACTAATTGGAATCTCAACACCATTATTACTCATTGCTTTTTTCGGAAAAAAAAGATAGTGATCATAACCCACTATGCCATATGGTGCATGGTTAAAGGTTCTACAATACTTATTTTCAAGAGATAGCTGTAGAGGAGCAATTGTATTTAACTTTACAGGAATGCTTGATATAGAATTCCCATTGTAATTTATCCCACCTATATTAACATTATGGGGTATTGTCCAAACATAAGCGTACAAAGTCCCACTAACCGGTGGCATCGTACCTTGAGTTTTAGCAGCATATACTTGAGTCGAAAATTGACTAGTAATGAATGCACACAGAAATAAAAATCGCATATATACCTCTGGTTTAGGCAGTGTTTAATAGTGGTTTTATATAACACTACATAACAAAGTAATAAAACAAATCTAATTAGACATAGTAAATATTCATGATGGCAGTTGCACTAAATGTACCAGCAGTAAGTGCATCGTTCCCATACTTATAAGGTGCAGCAGTAAAGGTAAAATAACTTCTTTCAGTATTTATTTGAGATAACCCTTTTTTTATTTCATCCTTATCTACATTGACTTTCAAAGGAAAACGATTGTCAACAGAATCTCCCTGGTACAGGGCAATCCCTAAAGATGAGGCGTTTACCCCTGTAGTCTTTAATATATTATCACCTTGCACACCGGAACTTGATGTAAAACTTATATAGGGCACTCCCGAATTATTCACACACAGAACTTCAACTGTTTTTGTCTGACTGAATTTCTTACCATCAACTTCTTGAATTGATACCTTTCCAAAATCAATATTAACGCTCGCGTCGTTGTTTATTTTGCACGGCTCATTATAAATTTCCCCTGTTATTTTTATTTGAACATCTTCAGCCATTGCACTGCCTATAGTTAATGGAAAAAATGTAATTAGAATCTGAATTCCATTTTTCACTTTCATTTTCATTAAAAATATTTTTCTATTTATATTGATAGCATTAATGTTATTCATACGTAAGCTCAAACTTGACCAGGGATTCGTACTCTCCCGGTTGTACACTTTTATTCGAAATGGCATCTGGCGTTGCTTGGGTAAATGCAAAAAAATAAAAATTCATACTACCATCTGTTAAAGGCGTACCATTAGAATGATTATGGCTCTCACCTAATTTAAGTGGAGTTTTCCCATCCGTATCAAGTAACCCTATAGCCAGTTTTCCTTCATTTCCTGAACCAGTGACACTAAGAAAATAATCACTCCTTTCCTTCATTTGAGACTCCTTATTACCGGAAAATCTAAACTTTACTATTTTCCATGAAGAGTTCGCATCACAGTCACGCAAACGAATACTAAATTTCTGAGGAGGCGTATTGCCTGGGCTTATATGAAAAATTTTTACAGGATATTTCAAAAAATGAACTGTTTGATTATCACTACCAGTGTCAATCTTACAAGGGTAGTCTGTTAAATCACCCTTGAATGAGATGTCTACTGCTTTTGCTGAAAAAACAACACTACCAATCAAATGCAAAACAGCAATTCCAAAGAGCAATTTTTTCATATTCCTCCTTTTTATTCATATCCCAGTAGTAGGTGCAATAATGAGTTACTCGCAAGTGGTGCCATATGCGTGTGGTCTGATCTATGCTGGCTGATTAGAGCTTTCCGTTGATTTTTGTTCATGTAATATATGAGGTGGTTTCGCCCATTCTCCAGTGCAACTCTTCCATTACTGAGCATCTTTTGCTCTGCTGGCTGCCCTCCCTTTCGCTTGTATAAAAGGGCACTTTGCGTAGCTATAGTCTTATCATGACTTGCCTGCATTTTTGCATCACCGTCACCACACCCTACAAGCTTTAGCTTAAACACGTACCGTTCAAGCATTCCCTGGGGTTGCATGTCCTTATGCAAATCAATTTCATTTGTTTCCAAGGTACAGGGAGAAGACAACAACGCGCCACTGACTATCAGTATGCCGGTGCGACCATTCCTTTCATTCACCCATTGATGACGCGTCTCGTTCACATGCAAAAATTCTTCTTGCTTCACCCACTCATCTGCATATACAATATTATTGTCAATATAGCATGCCATTAGAACTGACAAAAAAACTCTGACCGCGATCAGCTTCATCATTCCGCTCCGGGCTATTGCCATTACTTTTTCACCGCCGTACAACGATCCCCACTGCAGCTAAATTGTAAGACTGGGCGCCCACCGTAATCGTTTATGAAGCTTAGATACGGTGTAGTGTAGCTACCTGATTTAACTGTTTTTGAAGACTTAGGAGCCAGCATCACCGGTTCAAACTCTCCTTCTTCTGCCTGTTTTTTGCTGCCCCCCAGACCTATTACTGTTACATAGTATGGTGTTGGATTATCAATTGTGTAACCACCACTGGTTTTATTGAGTACTAACTGATCCTGCCATACAGCATTAGGTTTCGCTCTAATAGAATCAGGTCGATAAAAAAGTTTTATCTTCGTTTGTAGTGCTATTTGTAAAACATTCGCTTTGTCACTCTTAGGCGGAATCTCGCGAAGATTGAAATAGAAAATAGACTCTCTATCCTGAGGGAGCTTATTTATTTCCGGGGTGCTGGAAAGGCGTACCATACTTTTTTCGCCAGGTTCAAGGCGTTGTACTGGTGGTGTAACGACAATCGGTCCTGTTGTGATTTTTTCTTGCTTTTCATTTTCTATCCATGCTTGAGCAAGGTATGGTAATTGATTGTTGTCATTGGAAATATTAAGAGTCATTGTTTTTTCCCCACCGTCAAAAACGGCTCGGGTACGGTCAAGGGAAACGGCTGCATTAACAATAGGTGCTACAGCCAAACATGCTGTAGTTATCAATATATTCTTAAATACAGGTCTTACTTTCAACATATTAAATCTCTCTCATTTTATGGTCTAATAAACCGCACATAAATAATCGTATGGAGAAAATATCTCCATACTCCGAGTGAATAACGGAATTCTATACCTTTCTACATGGCAACAGTAATTGTTGGTCCGGATTTAGCTTCTCCGTAATATCTACGACGCACTGTATTTTACCCCCCCAACTCACATTCAATCTTTCTCCTGGGGTTACCCCACTTAACCATGAAAGTCCACTGTCTGCGACTATTCCCAGTTCACGACCTTTAGCATTCATCACGCTTGCACCAAAGGGTGGATAACTGCTATCAGCCATACGCAACACGGCAAACAAGCGATTCCCCTTTAGAACTTCAAATTTACGATATCCTATTGCCCCCTCGGTCAGGACTGATTCCACCACAGAACGACGAGCCTCGATATCTGCTGGTAACTTCTTCATATCAACTGAGGTAGTATTACGATAATAACTGCTCACATTTGTCACAACACCAACACCCCAATCGTTGGTCAAAACTCGACCACCATCGACGGGAACTCCTCCAACACCGTCAGTATCGACAAGTAAGCGGGTGCTACCATTCATACCTCCCGCATGCAAGGCTGCCCCCTGTGTTGTAATCGTTGCACCACCTGAAGCACTCACCCCAAATGAGGTATAACCGTTCTGCACTGTTGAAAAATTAGCTGCAATATTAGCCAGTGGGCTATTATGGCTAAAGAACCCACTCATCTGTGTTTGAGAAGGTAAGCTGTTACCATTGCTTATACCTGCGTTCAACGAGTAGCTACTTAACCCACCATCCAGGGTACCGCTGTACCCTAAGGTGTTAGTGTAACGGTCGTTACTCATACTGCTGCCATAATTAAATGTTGTGCTTCCCCAAGGAATGGACAACCGTAGAAATACCGAATCGTTGTCGTAGTTCTGGTATTTCGAACGGGAGGCGGACAGTCCCAAAGAAACATTTTTTAATCCTGCAGCATCGAAATATCTGTTTATTGACACCATATAATAATCAGACATTTTCTGATCCCAGTATGTCTGATGGCTGTACTGCAGGTTAACGGATGTATTTGAGTCTACGAAGTTCTTATTAAACGTAACGGTATACATCTCCTTTTCACGTCTCGTGAAATCATTACGATAACGGGCGTCAAGGTATTGTTCCATGGTCATATAGTTACGCTCAGAGAAACGATACCCTGCAAATGTGATATCTGAATTTATATCATCAAAACGTTTTGAATAACTTAAACGCCAAGACTTACCTTGTTTTGTTTCATCCTCCAGTCGAGCCACGGATTGGGTAACATCCGTAGATAGAGTACCAAATTCATTAAGATCACGACCGAGACCAACAGCTAGGGAGTTATAATCTTCCGAAAAAATGCTGCCGCCATAGAGAGACCATTTATTACCGATTCCCCATGATGCTTCGCCGGATATAAAAACAGGGCCTTCCATAGTGTGTTCATAATTACGCGAACGCCCTGATACAAGTTTATAGCGAATTTGACCTGGTCGGGTAAGATAGGGCACATACGCCGTATCTACCTGAAATGTTTGCTTTCGACCATCCTGCTCAATAACTTCTACATCAAGGCGTCCACGAACAGAACTATCCAAATCTTGGATCGAAAATGGTCCAGCCGGGACAGTTGAATCATAAATAATTCGATTCTGTTGCGAGATCACAACACGGGCATTCGTATTGGCAACCCCCGTAATCTGTGGTGCATAGCCACGTAGTTTTGGCGGTAACATGCGATCATCGCTTTCCAGACTGGCACCGATATATCGCCAAGGACTGAAGATATCTGAATTAATGTAATTTTCACCCAGCGTCAAGTTAGCACGCCAGCGTGGGAGTGCACGGTACATGTAAAATCGAGTCCAGGTGAACTGACTCTCCGTCCCTCCTGCATTACCGGTAGTATGGTTAAGATTACCCTGGTAATCCCCGCGTAAACGCCATGCCCCAGCGTTGATGCCTGTTGTTCCGTAATAACTGAGTGACTGAGATTGCCCCCCTTGGTGTGGCTTGTTTACTGTCCCGTTAATGTTATAGTCAAACAACAATCCAGGAATACCATCATCCCATTGTGATGGCGGTAACCAAGACGCATCAGTGTACTCCAGCCACGCCTGTGGCATGTTAATGTGAAGCATACCTTGTGCCGTATTTGGGCGAATTTCGACCCCCAGCAAAAGGCTCAAATCAGCACACTGTTCATTGTTCCAGTAGGTAACTTTCTCCTGAGATTCTTCAGTTAACCCCATTCTGTTAACCATTTCAGGCGTCAAGCATGGTTGAGGTAATGACTGCTCTGCGTCTTTTCCTTGTGTTGGACGCTCCAGAAATGTTACAGAAAACGCTGTGGGTGAAACGCCTCGCCCATTTACGATTAATTCCATTTGATACTGCCCGGGCATAATATATCCAACTTGCGAGAACCGAGAAATATCAATATTTTTTCTGTCTACCGCATCCAAAACATCAGTATTAAAGTCTACAGCGTAAGTCGGCACACTCGATAGTGAAAACATCAACGCACAGGTAATGTTATTAACGGTAAAATAATTATTCTTCGCCATTATCAATCATCACTTTTAACACGAATCAGAGTAATTCCGACAAACGAAAGCCATACTCCTCCAACACCGAGGAAATAAAACATGGATATGCTAAATGAAATACAATTAAGCCATTATTCGTAATCGACCTTAAACCGCAATACGGAATAATAACTCCCTGGTTTTAGTGGATATTCGTTACGGACAAGTCGTAAGGTATAATCAAATTCATCCTCATTCCCATTCAATAATAACGGGGGCATTACCTTTCCAGATTTAGCCGGATAACCTTGCTTGTCCAGTATTTGTAAGCTTACGCCCTGAGCACTTCCTAGTAATAAGAATTTATCGGGAGTTTCACCATGCCCCCCCTCAAAAGTTACACGCACACGACTAGCCGTATAAACTCGCTTTCCAGTACCTGCCAGTTCGCAATTACGTAACCTCAGGCGAAAATTTTTTTCCACTCCAAGACTACTGTTCTGTAAATCCCGTACAGGCGTTTCTCCCATTTCGATTACCTGATACGTATCCTCCATCGCTAACGTACAGGCAGGCATAATGACCTGACCTTTAAAATTTGCACGACCATGCCACCACACATGCTCTTCTCCCCAATATTCTGGTAATGTCATCCCCGATGGAGGGAAAGGTAATGAGGAGGTAGCATGCAATACTGAACTCCAGAATATCGTTACAATAAAAGCAAAGCGCCAGTTCATTTTGATATTCCATTTCTAATAAAAGCAGAACTATAAATAGCTCTGCTTTTTATTATATAAGAAGCGATCGCTAATTATTATTGGTAGGTCAGGTTAAAGTTAGCAACGGCGGAGAAATCACCTTCACTCAGTGTACCACCGGTAGCTTTTTTGACCCAAGTACTATAGCGCAGAGTGGTATCACCTTCCTTAAGATTGCTGGGATCACCGGCAGTTCCGTCAAATTTAACCAACTTGCCACCTGCCTCAGACACAACAATGGCTGTACCAGTGTTACCAGAAGTACCTAATTCATCTTTCTGAGCACCTACAGTCGTACCAGTGAACGCAACTTGCACGGTTTTAAAAGCTCCTGGGTTACCACCCGGCGCACCCGGCTTGGCCAGAGTGCAGTTAACAAGTTTAATATCCAGATCTTTCTTGACCGAAATACCATTGGCCTCCAGATGTGCTTTAGAAATCTGACCAAAATCAATAGTTTGATCTGCTGATTCAGATGCAATGCCGCATGGAGCATCAATTACAGTGCCTTTGAAGTTAACAACACCCTGACCGTTAGCTTGGGCACCAAAAGAAAACATCGCCATAGCTACAACACCAGCTACTAAACTTTTCTTCATAAAATAAAACCTCAATCCATCTTTTTTAACTAACACATAACATAAAACGCATAAAGCTAAGGTACGGCAGAAATAAAACCAATAACTCTGCGCCCTTCACATTATTATTTAACTGATTATAGGTAACAATACTTATACTTGATATAGTTATAATTATATCGTTAAATGCCTTTTGTAAAAAGAACCCAGAGCTAATAACCAACAAACCAAAACTAAAAAGTTACTTTTATATCATCTTTTTTGTCAAATCCTTATGAAGCATTACCAGCTATATAAAAGATAGTTTTCCGTTATCCAAACAGAACAATATAAATAAATTCAAATCATTTGTTCATAACTCTAACGGCTTTGTTGAATAAATGCTCAAGTTTTTCTCTCTTCGGGAGAAGATACACCATGAAGTTGCTGATAAAATAGAAATTGTCACATATATCCTATGTAACGGATTCTGAGATAAGAATTCCTCGCTGTCTTATCTCAATAAAATGTGACAGGACAGATAATTCTCATCACCTCAAAATGCAAGCTGTAATTTACAACACAAGTAATAAATCCTAAATAGAAGCATCTGGAGGTACGGACTCCTGTTATTACCAGACCTGAAAAACTCCTTGGTCATAAAATCTTCTGCTCAATTGTTCACGAAAACTCGACGAGTACCACTATCCATATAGTATATAGTTCTGAAATATTGTATGGCCTGAAATTTGAGAAATATCACATTTTGGCGAAGATATTGCTTACAACAGGAAGGTGTATATATTGCTACTGCACAGAGATTCGGTGATGTACAATGTAATAAAAGACAACAAGGTTAACAGGGGCTGAAGGAAAAGCCCCTAAGTTGTATTGAGATTATGCAGTAGAATTATAATTTCTGCATAGTCCATTGACATTATCGTAGAACTTCCAGTTTAACTCTACAACGAAAGTAATTCTGGTATACTGTACTGTTACAACACCCCATAAATTCTTGTCATAACTAAGCCAGCTACATTTGGGGATAGTACCATTTAGGACACGATTGAGCATAAATAACGAATAACTTCATCAAACCTATAAATAGAACAGACATTATGCAGAGTATAATAATGGAAAAAGTTACCAAGAGAAATAAATATCTGTAACTCAGGACAAGTTTGATATTACTTTAACTCCTTCATGATACAGTACTTTACTATTAAAATTCACATCGTAAACACCTTTTAAGTGGATTAATTAATAACGAAAGAGTCACCAGATCCCTCATAATGGAAAAGTCAGAACTTCCAAGAAAGATGGGCTGTAAGTTGTAATCCACTGTATTCACTGGTTGGTGTATCGTACCAACTTTTACCTGCCGTCAATCCCAGATTAAGATACTCTGTAAGTGGCTGGATACGTTGGAGGCTTATGTTTTTCATATTTCCGTTTAGGGTCTCAGGAGACCAGTCATAGACATAAGCCCCTGTGCCACGACTCAACCATAATTGAGTATAACCATCACCACGTGAGTCTTTCAGACGAAGGGAGACCATATTATTATAACTGCCTCCCGTATGACTTGAATCATAATGAGTGTAACGATAGCTAGCTATAAATTGACCAACATAGAGGCCAATCCCTCCCTGCCATGAATTAACCTCAGCATCATCATAATATTTTGTATAACGATATCCAGTGGTGAACACTGTTTTTGGTAGCAGCCTCAGATTAATATCCTGACGAAAATCCTTTCGCGCAAAGACAGGGGTATTATCAGCAAAGGCTATACCTGTACGTGTTGTCAGCCAGTTATTCCATTTATACCATACAGCGCTTTGGCCCCTCGTCGCATTGAAACGTTCAGCTCCATAATCGCGTTGGCCCTGAGAAATATTTAAAAGCAATGTTGATCTTTCAATATTTGCGACCATTTCAGCATATGCTATATTGCGCTTGCCATGGTTACCAGAATAATCGATAAAGTCATAACCTGTAGTAATTGATGTTACTCCGGCATACGCTGGTAATGAACTAAAAATACTTACCATCAAAAAGACTTGTTTTCTCATTTTAATCACCTGTACGAATAAGCTCTTGCCGGAGAGAATAATTTCCGGAAGCTAAGTTACGTTCCACTATAATGCGTGGGCCAAGTTGAGTATCCGGAGCAATGATTCGACCCGGTAAAATAACTACCTGTACTCCAAGTCGTGAGCGCTGACCGATATAGCACCCCAGTTTATAGCACCCAGTGATTATAGTATCTTCCCTAATGCGAACAGATACTACCTGCTCATCCAAACGATGATTACTGGTACGTACCTGTGCACCTAAATAAGCATGTTCTCCAACAACCGAGTCAGCAATAAAGCATTGCGGCCCAATTGTCACTTCGGATTCAATAACCGAGTTTTTAATTTCTGTTGCAAACCCGACTTTTACACTATTGCTAATCACTGTACCTGGGCGAATGAATGAATAATTACCAATCAGACAGTTAGCACCAATCACAACAGGTCCTTGAATAACAGCCCCGTGGCAAATTCGTGTATTGGCACCAATAACAACATATCCTGCACTTTCATCGATAATGACATTATCAACAATTTGAATATTCTTCTCTTTGGTATCAATTTTCAGAAAACTTTTCACTTCTTGGGGAAGTTGATTGGGAATTAATTTCTTTCGTTTCCACCAAGGCTGAATAGCGTGTGGGCTTATCTCTTTGGGGTTCACGTCCAGTAAAAAAGGCAATAAATCCATAAATAATCCAGATAGAGTAGGCTAATAGTACATATAAAACAGAGAGTGGTGCTAATGGTACTAATAACCAACAACGATGAAACCAAGCACTAAAGGTACCAATTAGGCAAACCACACCAATCCAAATAAATGGAAATATAGCTTTTATGATTCCATATGCTCCAGCAACTTGAAACTCATTAATCCAGGTAACCAGATAAATTCCAACGCCATAAAGCACTACCATAACCATAGGAAAAATACTGAATATACCGAAGCGGCTAAATAATAGTGATTTATGCAACCTCATGCATACAGCATAACCAATAATCCAGCGCCTCCAACGGCGCCACTCATCACCTATGTTGTTGCACTCTTGCGGATATACAACACAGCGATTAACCTGACGTACACAATAGCCATTGGCAACGAGCGTCCAGGTGAGATCTAGATCCTCTACTTTTGTCCGATCAGAGAAGCCAAACTTACGCAAAACATCCGTTCGGAACATGCCGCATGCACCACTTATAATAAATGGAGCTCCTCCAAGAATCTGCTGTAATGTTCGCTTCATGACAATCATTGGTAACTTAACAGTGGCTCTGATATGGGGTAGAAAACCCGCACCTTTTAATGCCGTAGAAGGAACACCACCTACAGCATCTGCGCCGCGCTCAATTTCTGCCAGCATATACCCTATACCATTGCTATCAGGCGGAACGTAAGTATCTGCATCACTAAAAAAAACCTGCTCGCAAGTAACATAATTAAGACCATTCATCAACGCCCCACCTTTACCTGTATTTTTTTGTGTAATAGCAATAAAACGCTCCCCCCATTTTTGCTTTACGGTTTTCATTACTTCTGCGGTATTATCAGTGGAGCCATCATTTACACAAATCACCTTGCTAAAATAAGGATTTCGCAAAAGATTTTCTAATGTTCGCTCTAAACAAGGTCCTTCGTTATAAGCAGGGATAACAGCATCAACACATCCTTTTTTTTGACTTGGTTTTTGTCTTAATGTACTAAGAAACCATAACAATATTGCTACAGCCATTGATAAAAAAACGATAGTTTTCATTAAGAATACTCATAAGATCATTTTGTGAACAACAAAACCTTCCCCATAATTACTATTAATTTGTTGTCCACGAAATTGCGCGACAGCACGTAGACGTTCAGAACGCATATAATCACGTTTGCTCTGACTTTTATGTTTACTTAGGGCTTTAAGTTTTAAATTGAAATCATCTTCTCCTACTAACTCAAAAACTTGGGGCATAAATGACATCCATGTGCTTGGTGTTTCATAGCCGAGAATTTGTGGAATCGAGCGGCAAGCAACCATCGAAGCCTGATAAACCGCTGCGTGATCCTGATGACGATCAGCATTGTGCATAGTATATACTCGCCTAATTTCAACTTCCGATGGAATTTCATGATGAATGATGTTTTCCAGCGCACGAATCATTCCATTGAGTTCCAAATGGGCACGAGTATCAGTAAAATCAAGATGAATGGTTTGCTGGCAACCTAAAATCTTTAATGCCTCACGTGATTCCTGATGACGATCAATAATTTTATCTGCGCCTGATTTGCCGGGAGTCATTACTACAGCAGTAATGTAAACGCCATTCTTCGCAAGACGAGCAAGGGACGCACCACACCCCAGTTCGATATCATCAGGATGTGCACCAATGGCAAGAATACCTTTTCTTTTTTTGATTGATTGAGGAAGTAACACAGACTTTAACACCTTATCCAAGTAGCCTTACATCTTATAGATATTTATTGATGAGAGCAGAATGCCATAGTCACTAAACAGTAAAAAGATATAACTCCAGAATACGTTTCAATTATAATAGGGGTAGTCACTCCATAATCGATAACAAAGTATCAATTTTAAAATCAAAAATTTGAGAAGCTCTACATGACATACACTAAATATAATAAAAATAATTTGTGATATTTCATGTGAAAAATGCACTATTTAAGAGTAAATTTAAGGTATCGACTATCCGGATAATTTACTAAAAGCATTGAGTAACTACAGCGCTCTACGTGAAGACTGACAAGATTCCTATGGGATCCTCTCCAGAATTAACGTAGCGCATCCTTTCCTTCTTTGCTCCCTTCCCTTTTTTGGTTCAATCCTGTTTGTCCTGGCATTACCCCATTTCTCCCAAAAACCGTAAAACAGCCCTCAGGCCGCGTCATGACTGGCTTTAACGTGGATCTATGTTGAAAAAGGATCCTTTACGCATTTGGCTTTACCCGCAATAATGCGGGATAAGACAATAAAAGGATCCGCGCGCTGCGATTTATTGTCATGGCAGGATCGGCCGGTCAGGTGCAAAATACCTGTATCCATAGACAGTGCGTGCGCTACGTGAAAAATAACTGATGAACAACGTCATTCCCCTGCAGAATTCACCAGAACGCGTTTCGTTGTTGCCGATCGCCCCGGGCGTTGATTTTGCGACCGCCGTGGCATTACGACGCATGGCTACCTCCACCGGCGCCACCCCGGCCTACCTGCTGGCGCCGGAAGTCAGTGCCCTCCTCTGGTATATGCCCGACCAGCGGCATCACATGCTGTTTGCCACCATGTGGAACACTGGCATCCGTATCGGAGAAGCCCGAACGCTGACCCCGGAGTCATTTGATCTCGACGGGCTGCGACCCTTTGTGCGGGTGCTGTCTGAAAAAGTGCGTGCGCGACGCGGACGCCCGCCGAAAGATGAGGTCCGTCTGGTACCACTGACCGATATAAGCTATGTCAGGCAGATGGCGAGCTGGATGGTCACGACCCGCCCCCGCCGGCGCGAACCGCTGTGGGCCGTCACCGATGAAACCATGCGTAACTGGTTGAAGCAGGCCGTGAAGCGGGCCGAAGCTGACGGGGTCCATTTTTCAATTCCGGTGACCCCCCATACTTTCCGGCACAGCTATATCATGCACATGCTCTATCATCGCCAGCCCCGGAAGGTTATTCAGGCACTGGCCGGTCACAAGGATCCGCGCTCCATGGAGGTTTATACCCGGGTGTTCGCGCTGGATATGGCGGCCACACTGGCCGTGCCGTTCACCGGTGACGGGCATGATGCCGCGCAAATCCTCCGGACACTTCCCCCTCTTACGTGACAACGTCACTCACCACAGTTTATATAAGCTGTGGTGAGTAAATCGTCCCGAAGATAAGCTGTAGTGAGTGAAATAAACTGTAGCAAGCAACATAAGCTATAGTGAGCAGATGCAGGTTTATGGTGGGCACGACAGGCCCGCAGGACTCGGAAGTAACAGGCATGTCATTCTGACTGAGATTGTGGATCAGGAAGGATATGCTTCCGGTATGGGTTTCTCTCATCACAGCTTATGTTCAGCGGGATTTGAAGAGTTTTTCCAGGTCATCAAGCGTAATGCCCAGCTTCTCGAGGAGTTTCAGTTTCTCAGCCATCTCCGGACTGACATCACCCGGAGTGGCAGGCAGCTGCGGGTTCTCCGCACTCTCATCATGAGGAGGCTTTAACTTGGGCCGGCGGTAGTGAATGCAGAAGAGTTTTGTACGTCCCCGCTGGATTTCAGTGTAATCCAGATAGCCAATCTCCCGGAGCTGCTCCATGGCACGCCTCACCGTCTGGTTCTGTGAGAATACAGGGGATTTCAGGTTCAGACGGGCCCGCAGACGCGCCAGTGATATCGGCGCCGGATCCCGCGGCAGACTCTCTATAAAAGTATAAAGGGCCTGAGCGGACTCCCGGCGCTTTAGGGCGTTGATGGCCTTGAGCTGCAGCAGGACTTTCCGGTCAAACTGGTAAAGTTCAAACAGGCGTGGATCGGCCTGCAGCTGAACGATATCTTTTTCCGTATCATAGTAAGCAGACTGCACCAGATGCGTGATGTACTCTTTAGTGTGCTTCTCAGTTGTGCGGGAAAACGAAATCACTGTACCCGCAATACGCTTGAGTGAAGGGCTGATACGCTCCCGAAGCTTACGTGATGACTGACTGGAGGGGATGCCGCAAAGTTTGGCAAATTCGACAAACGGCAGCTCAACTTTATCGCCGATAACTTTATGCCGGGCAAAGGAATGGATCACCCCTACCCAGGTCTTGAAGTCATTATCCATATCCAGGCGGGGGCCAGTGATCTCGACCTTATCAAACCCTTCGGCCCTGGCGAGAGACAGACGCGTCAGTTCTTCCGTCGCATCAGTACGTGAAAGTGTGTTCTTTTTGCTGTTTTTCAGTGATTTAAGCGTGGGAACAAACACCCCAAGCCGCATCAGTGCCACAGGCTGCACTGTATTAGCTGCATTTGGCGTAAGGGTAACCACTTCACCCGAGGATTTATCCACCTCTTCAAACAGCTTTTTAATGTCCAGATTGTCCTTGTCCAGAGCGCCTCCGATCGGTGGATAGTTTCAGATTAAAATCAGCCACTGTTCTCATGTTATGGCCTGTAAAGCGCCAGACAACTGGCTTCAGTTTATGCACAGCCCTGATGAATTTTCAGGAGATATACTCACTGTAGTTTATATCACTGGCTCATTACAGCATATCCGGTACATGATACAGCTTATTCTATACCAGTTACAGCTTATGATTAACCTGCTACAGCTTATGTGATCATGCTCCAGGCTCAATGCTGACGCGGCCTTCAGAGGTGTCGGGATCTTCTTTGGATCTTACAGGGATCGCTTTAAGGATCTTATTTCTGGATCGAATGACTGTATATGTGGATAACCTGCTGAGCAGCAAGGCAATTCAGATGGTTCTACAATGTTCACCTGCTGTAACTCCAGTGCGTACCTGCTTCCTTCAGCTTCTGTATTATTGCGCTTCCTCGCCGGTTCGCGGGCTTACACCCGGTCACCGGACTGCGGCGAGCACTGATGTATTCACAGCAATATTTATATACAGAAGTCTTCATACCGCTAATTTGTTACAACGACACTAACCAACTATAGCGAACAAATTCCTACTGGCTCTTTAAGGATAAGGATGGTCTGTGTACTGTTGTGGATCTTCTTTCCATCAGGCACCTGCAAGAAACGCTATAAAAAGATGCCCTATATAGGCAAAGTAAAAAAAACGAGCAGGCATAAATCGCGAGCGGTTAGCGGAGCTTACACTGGCTGCCAGTGATATCACCATCAGGGGTAAGAATACTGTCGGGAGTGTGGCAAACAAAAGGATGTCAGCTGGCTGACCAAGTATATGTGAAATATCATTCAGGCTGCAAAGTGACAGCAGGGATACGATAATACCGAGCCGGTACATCCAGTAACCCTGCCCGGAGTAAACTAATACCAGCCCTGTTGCCAGCATAATTCCGGCAAGGCCGTAACTTGCCGGTTGTAATGGCCACACCATTAAAGCAAGAAGCAGTACACCACTGATTATACCTTTTTCCCCATACTTGTACTTCAGGGCAAGCATCTGTGTAACGCCCGCGAAAACGAACAGAATGTTCAGCGCATACCACGGCTCGTGATGGCGGAAAGCCAGACTGAAGACTGGCTGAGTGATAAACGCCCACAGCCATAACCTGTTTGCTCTTTTCTGAAGACGTTCAGGTGTGCGTTGTACATTCATCGCCCAGATGAGTGTGAATAGTGGGAAGGCCATCCGTCCGAACGCATAAAGGAGAGGATCGGGATTTGTCAGAAACAGAGTGTTGACGTGATCCACAAACATGGCCAGCAGAGCGACCAGCTTCACTACATCCAGAGTTGCGGGATTCATTGCAACCGGAAACAGGGGCGCTGGATTTATCCTGTGATTCAACATAGGCAGGTTCACTTTGTAATTTTTCATGTTTACAGGTACTGTTAATCCAGTTTTGTACCCAGAGCCAGAAAGGCCGTCCAGTTTGTAATGTTGCTTTGACTTTGATTTTTTCCAGAATTTTACGAACGGCAAACTCTGATTTGTCCTGTAATATTCTCATGGCACCGTTCCTGTCCTTATTCTGTAGGCAGATATTTAATGTATGAAATTCATTCATCCTCTTCACTCCCTGAACTCACTACAATCAGCAGTAAGGGAATTATAATTTTCATGAATGTCATGTGTATTTTAATAAGCTCACATTATTAAAAATGTGTTTTCTAAAAATTATATTTAGAATTATTTATATATTAAGCATTGTTAATCACTAATAATAACTCATAGATATATGATCCTGAGTTTAATAATTTAATGTCAATTTATATATGTTGCACAGCTAACTGTTTTTACTTTGAGTATCTGCATGCTGAATACTGTATTTTTCACGCAATTCCTTAGCAACAGGTTTCCATTTTTTAGCCCACTCTTCATCAAGACGGCCCTCCGAGACAATCTTGAGAGCAATGGCATAAGGGGTACGCCCCTGCCTGTCAGACAGCCAGAGTATGTGATTATCGATTTCAGAATCCGGTAGTTCATCAATAATCGAATGGATCAGTGCTAAATCGTCAGCCGTCCAGATCTTTCCTGTACGAGGGAAAACCAGATCGGGTTCGCGGGGTTTCTTTTCTGCTTTTTCGGCCTTAGCTATTTTTTTCGCTTCTCTGGCCTCCGTCATCTGCCGAATTCGTTCTTCAAGACCTCCCAGAGTGGCAACCGTTCTTACCATGTTTTCTTTTTGTTCACTGTTTAACAAGTTATCATCACAAATAAGGGCATTGAGTGTATCAATTAAATTATCCAGTCGGGTTTGTGTCAGCTTCACTGTCATTTTTAACTCACTTATTCACTGTCGGATTTATTAATTATTTATCAACTTTATGTTGACCCCTACGCCATAACCAGGGTTCAGTTTGTGACGGGGAAGACCATAGTCCAGCACGACTTTTTTTAGCCTCATTTTCTATTTTTTCATATTCTGAAATACTAATCAGTCCTTTGAATCTGTAGGCCCATGCCATACCCTTCTGCAACTGGACAGCATTGATATCAGTTTGCCCTGACCAGACAGTTCCCAGAAGTCTGCCATATCGATCATATTCCTCGCCAGTGATACTGACATATTTTTGTGACACCAACTCACTCAGGGACTGCGTGAACGCTGTCCAAATGGGGGAGCATCAATACCAGCCAGTCTGACCCGACTGAGTGCTCCGCTGTTCTGCAAGACTTCAATGGTATCTCCATCCAGCACACGAACGACCCTCCCGGCAATATCTGCCTGGGCACAAAAAGTGACGAGTATCAGTGTGATAAAAGCCATAGACTTGTTATTTCTTGTACTGCACAAACAATCCATATTTTGTCTTCCTGTTCGGCAAGTCAGGTCGTGTTGTGATATATAACCGCAGTTAAATTATCACTTTTTTATCATCAGTCACGATTGCTGCCGTCGATCAGATATTTTGCCAGCGTCTGGCTGGCCAGCTCCAGCAGCTAAGCCTGCAGGGCGCGGTTTTCTTCCCTAACGCCCTTTAGTTCTGCCTTCGTTTCCTTCAGCTGTGCTGCTAGGTGCTCGCCGGTTGCCGTCAGGCGGGCTACCTGCTCGCGCAGCGGCAGCGCCTCATCCCGCAACTGCCGGATGCCCTGCTGCAGGCGGCCAGATTCTGCCTGCACTTCACGCAGCACCGCCAGCTAGCTTTCCAGTTCGGCCACTTTCGCCAGCTCCGCGTTGCGCTCCAGGTCGGCCTGTTGCAGCTCTGGTGGTAACTGGAAGGTTTCTTCCCGGGCCTGTTCGCGCTGCCGGGCGCGGAACGCGCGCATCGCCGGAGAAATAGTGGCCAGGGAGCCACCGCCGAGGTGGTCGCGTACCTAGACGTTAGTCGGCTTCGGGGGGCCGGCCGCGATGAGTGCTGCTGCGGCGTCCTCGATGCGACGGACCATTTCGGGGGCTCATGGGATATAAATTGATAAGCTCGACAGAAGTCTACACGAAGGTATTTGCACTCGATGTGGTTGCATGGCACAGGGTACAGTTCCAGATGCCAGAGACTGATGCGGTGGCCATGTTGAAAGCCAATGTATGAAATCTGTCATTCATGACTTGATGAAAAGATCTGTCCGGGGCTTTGACATCCTCCACGGCCTTGAAGGACGAGGTTTTGCGGCGCACCTGGTAAAGAACAGCAGACACCCCGGAAGGTGTCTGTTGTGTTCTGTGCTTCTTGCTTTATTTCAGTATCACGACAGGAGTAGTTTCCGCATCAGATATGTAATAATGAATCGTAACTGTCTATTCTTGTTAAGAAAAATACCGCGTTTATAATCAGCAACGTGACTGAGCCTAATGCCCATAATATGGTTGAGGTTATGCTCCAGACCCGGGTCTGTTCCTGTACTTCGGTAACCCTCAGAGAACGGTTTACAACCCTGAAGTAGGCATCGTTAAAGTAGGAGAACATGAAAGAGCCAATCGTACAGCCCAGACCGGCAATGATTGGGTCAACGCCCAGTATACCGATCATCGGAGCGGTAATGCTGGCCGCGGTACCGGACCCCTGGATAAGGCGGATAAGCGTGGACAGGAGTAAAGGCAACAGTACACCGGGAACGCCAATTTTAACGATATAACCTGCAATCATATTGGCGGCACCGGAATCCCTCAGAACCTCACCGATATGCTGAAAAGTGGCTTTCTGTAATTGCAGGTCTGACGTTTAGCTAATGGGAAAACTCTATTGTGAGTTTTCCTTGCCGTGCTGTAGTAAAGTGATTGGTTTGTGAACAACTTTGCAGTTTTGTCTTTGCTTTGCATTTTTTTGGTTGCTTTGCACAAAATTTCAAGATTTAATTAATTAATGCAAAGTTGATCACGAAGGATATTTGAAATGGGACTTATGGATACGCTTAATCAGTGCATAGCAGCTGGTCATGAGATGACAAAGGCAATAGCTATCGCACAATTCAACGATGACAGCCCTGAAGCCAGAAAAATTACACGTCGCTGGAGAATTGGCGAGGCTGCTGATTTAGTTGGTGTATCATCTCAGGCTATCAGGGATGCCGAAAAAGCAAGTCGCCTCCCCCATCCTGATATGGAGACCCGAGGCCGAGTTGAGCAGCGAGTTGGTTATACCATTGAGCAAATTAACCACATGCGAGATGTTTTTGGTACTCGTTTACGTCGCCCTGATGATTCTTTTCCCCCTGTGGTTGGTGTCGCAGCTCATAAAGGTGGAGTATATAAAACATCAGTTTCCGTACATCTTGCACAAGATCTTGCACTGAAAGGTTTACGTGTATTGTTGGTAGAAGGCAATGATCCTCAGGGTACAGCCTCTATGTATCATGGATGGGTACCAGATCTTCATATCCATGCTGAAGACACGTTACTCCCCTTCTATCTTGGCGAAAAAGATGATGCCAGCTATGCCATAAAACCAACATGCTGGCCTGGCCTTGATATCATTCCTTCCTGTCTGGCTTTACATCGAATAGAAACGGAGTTAATGGGGAAATTTGATGATGGTAAGCTTCCAACAGATCCACATCTGATGCTTCGTCTAGCTATAGAAACAGTTGCTCATGATTATGATGTTATTGTTATAGATAGTGCTCCTAACTTGGGTATTGGTACTATTAATGTTGTCTGCGCTGCAGATGTTTTAATCGTTCCCACACCGGCTGAGTTATTTGATTATACTTCAGCCCTTCAGTTCTTCGATATGCTTCGTGATTTGCTTAAAAATGTAGATCTAAAAGGTTTTGAGCCAGATTTCAGAATTCTTTTGACTAAGTACAGTAATAATAATGGCTCACAATCTCCTTGGATGGAAGAACAGATAAGAGATGCTTGGGGCAGTATGGTACTAAAAAATGTTGTCAGAGAAACCGATGAAGTCGGTAAAGGACAAATCCGGATGAGGACGGTTTTTGAACAAGCTATTGATCAGCGTTCTTCTACTGGGGCATGGAGAAATGCGCTTTCAATTTGGGAACCTGTTTGTAATGAAATTTTTGATCGCCTAATTAAGCCTCGTTGGGAGATTAAATAATGAAACGTGCGCCTATCATTCCAAAAAATGTAGTAAGTCCAACTACTCCGGTTGAAACTGATGTTTCAACTACTTCGGCCGCTCCTATGGTGGATTCTTTAATTGCTCGAGTCGGCGCCATGGCCAGAGGAAATTCAATTACACTTCCCGTTTGTGGACGAGATGTCAAATTCATACTTGAGTCTATACCAGGGGATACTGTTGAAAGTGCTTCCTATATTTGGTCGGGTAATGAACGAGATCAGGAGCTACTGACCGAGGACTCCCTAGATGATTTGATACCCTCTTTCCTTTTAACAGGTCAACAAAATCCAGCTTTTGGACGTCGGGTTGATGGACTTATAGAAGTCGCTGATGGAAGTCGCCGGCGTAAAGCAGCGATATTGACTTCCTGTGATTACAGGGTTTTGGTGGGGGATCTTGATGACGATCAGATGGAGGCTTTGTCCCGTCTTGGCAATGATTATCGTCCAACAAGTGCGTATGAGCGTGGTAAGCGTTATGCGTATCGGCTAGAACATGAGTTTGGCGGCAACATCTCATCGTTATCTGATGCTGAGAATATATCTCGTAAAATTATTACTCGTTGCATAAATACAGCTCGATTGCCTAAAACTGTTGTTGCCCTTTTCAGTCATCCAGGGGAGTTATCTGCACGAGCTGGCGATTTGTTATTTAAATCATTTACTGGTAAAGAAAAACAATTATTACAACAGACTGAATTATTACATGACCAGAAAAAATCTGGAGTTATGTTCGAATCTGATGAAGTTATATCCTTGCTAACTGAGGTCCTAAAGGAAACTTCTTCAGACAAAAGAGTACAAAGCTCTCGGCATCAGTTTGCTCCAGGAGCGTCGGCTTTGTATAAGGGGGATAAAATTGTTGTTAACCTAGATAGGTCTCGCATATCTGCAGATTGTATTGAGAAAATTGAAAGTATTCTTAGAGACTTAGAAAAACAATAGACTCAGGCAAAAGTCTTCTTCTTTATTAAATGCACCCTGCAATATCAACTTTTTCTTTCCTTATGTTGACCATTTTTAGTCTGGATGACTTATTTCATCCAGACTATTTTTCTACTGAAAAGTTAATTCTGAAAGATTTGTTTCTATAATTATTTATTAACATTATGCATAATCTTGCTAATGTTCTAAGCACTTCTGTCGTAGTCAGATGGTTATCTGGGACCATGATCCCACCCGGTCCTGCCACTGTCTGATAGCTATCTGGGACCGTGGTCTCACCCGGTCCTGCCACTGTCTGATGGTTATCTGGGACCATGGTCCCACCAGGTCCTGTCACTGTCTGATAGCTATCTGGGACCGTGGTCCCACCCGGTCCTGCCACTGTCTGATGGTTATCTGGGACCATGGTCCCATCCGGTCCTGCCACTGTCTGATAGCTATCTGGGACCGTGG
>NZ_NAEW01000001.1 GCF_002075345.1 Citrobacter braakii | reverse complement strand
GCTTCTCCCAGAAAATGCCGCACACCTCCGGTGAGTGGGCTCGCCGGAAGCTGCGGATAGAGTTTGAACCGTGGCAAAAATTTGCGCTGGGCGTGCCGTTTGGCTGGGTGCGAAAAGATTCAGGCTACCCGAGTAAACAGCGTGGTGTGTGGGTGGAGGGAAGTGCAGGCGTGGCGTTACTGGCCAGAAGGCTGGGTGAAGATGCTATTGCGACGGATATTCTGGCCCGGCTGGCACCGCTGCGCACACGTTACGGTTATATCGACTCATGTGATTACCCGGACGATGACGATATGCCGCCGTGGCCCTCATCCTGTAATACAGCCTGGATGATCCTGGCATGTAATCCGCAGGGATTCTGGAATGTGGATTCACCTGCTATAGATGCCGGATATTATCGGTATTAACCAGACGGATAATTACCGCGCTGTGATTGTATGAACGATGCCAGCAATGAGCCCGTTTCTATGACAATGGCGCAGGCGCAACTTGATCGCAATGATGAGATTTATCGCCGTCAGCGTGAGATGAAAAACGAACTGGATAAGCTGGAGGATTTAGAGGAAGTCAGAGAATTTGATATTGAATAAAATCATTCCCCAAAACGGATTTTATCTTATTGAATTTGCTGGCCTTTTAATATGAGCAATTTAAGCTAAAATGTGGATAAGTATCTATGTAACGACTTGATAAATAGGAGGTTATTTTTATTTTTCCCACCTTCATCCTCGCCAGGTGAAACGCATCGAGACCGAACATGCTTAGCTCCGCAGGCAAAATTGATTTGGCGCAATTCTAAGGCTGCGAAGCAATGGAAGGCAGAAACAGAACAGTTCTTTTTAACCATAACAGTTGTCGTGCTGTTATAGGTTGGCCTGGCTGATATGAAATCTGGAACCTGGATTCCTGTTATCAAATAGCGTCCACGTCTTGAAACACGCGCCTTAGGCAAGGAGCTGTCAGTAACAATGTTGTAAAACTGTTAACTATAACAGTTATAAAAAATGCCCTGATTATGTAAACTGATATATACAGTGCGTGTCACCGACACCGATTATCAGGACGAAAAATGAAAAAATACCAGCGACTGGCTGAGCAAATTCGCGATCAAATCGCGTCTGGCGTATGGCAGCCCGGCGATCGCTTGCCATCCTTGCGCGAGCAGGTGGTCAGCAGCGGCATGAGTTTTATGACCGTCGGACATGCATATCAGTTGCTGGAAAGTCAGGGCCGGATTATCGCCCGGCCGCAGTCGGGTTACTATGTTGCCGCGCGCCCTGAACGTGAGCTGGCAGCGCCGCAGGCGCAGGTGATGCGCGATGAAGCGGTGGATATCAACACCTATATTTTTGATATGCTGCAGGCCAGCCGGGATGCGTCAGTGATGCCATTTGCCTCTGCATTTCCCGATCCGCGTCTGTTTCCCCTCCAGCAGTTGAACCGCTCGCTGGCGCAGGTCAGTAA
This sequence comes from Citrobacter braakii, assembly GCF_002075345.1. Taxonomy (GTDB): domain Bacteria; phylum Pseudomonadota; class Gammaproteobacteria; order Enterobacterales; family Enterobacteriaceae; genus Citrobacter; species Citrobacter braakii. The sequence goes on along the minus strand of NZ_NAEW01000001.1, from coordinate 836,385 downwards.
AACCGCGACCGCCATGAGCGTGATAGAAAACCTGCCGCCGGGAAATGATGAGCTGCGCCATGCCATTGCCCGCCGCTATGCTCAACAGGGGATGACCATTTCACCTGATGAAATTGTCATCACTACCGGTGCGCTGGATGCCCTCAACCTGAGCCTGCAGGCGGTTACCGAACCGGGAGACTGGGTGATTGTCGAAAATCCCTGTTTTTATGGGGCGTTGCAGGCCCTGGAGCGATTACGGCTGAAGGCGCTTTCAATTGCCACCGACGTGAAAGAGGGGATCGATCTTACCGCGCTGGAGCAAGCGTTGCAGGAGTATCCGGTAAAAGCCTGCTGGCTGATGACCAACAGCCAAAATCCGCTGGGTTTTACGCTCAGCCCAGAGAAAAAGGCGCACCTGGTCGCATTGCTGGAAAAATATCATGTAATGCTGATAGAAGATGATGTCTACAGCGAGCTGTACTTTGGTCGCGAAAAACCACTGCCTGCCAAAGCCTGGGATCGCGCCGACAGCGTTTTGCATTGTTCATCCTTCTCGAAGTGCCTGGTGCCCGGATTTCGCGTGGGCTGGGTGGCGGCCGGGAAGCATGCCCGACGTATTCAGCGACTCCAGCTCATGAGCACGTTATCCACCAGTTCCCCCATGCAGCTTGCACTCGTGGATTACCTGTCAACCCGGCGCTATGACGCGCATCTGCGCCGCTTACGCCGTCAACTGGCGGAACGCAAACAGCAGGCCTGGCAAACGTTGCTGCGCCATCTTCCGGCGGAAGTCAAAATTCACCATAACGACAGCGGCTATTTTCTGTGGCTGGAACTGCCAGAACCGCTTGATGCAGGCGTGCTCAGCACCCAGGCACTGGCGCACCATATCAGCATTGCACCGGGAAAAATGTTTTCGACCTCGGGGAGCTGGACTCGTTTCTTTCGCTTTAATACCGCATGGCACTGGGGAGAGCGTGAGGAACAGGCTGTGAAACAGCTGGGAAAATTAATTCGCGAGATGATGAAATAAAACGTAACGCGCTATTCAATATAAAAGAATAGCGCGTTCTTATTTTCGAAATAGAGAATACCTAACCCCGATGTTATTTATATCGGGTGCTACCATACAAAAAATCAATAGTTCTTACTATTGCCACCGTTGCACCTAACTCCTTGTCTATACTCCAGAAGATTAAAGCTCCCGTTCAGCGTCAGTAGCGTAATGAGCGTTAGCTCACAACCTGATTAAATTTCCTTGCGCCAGCAGGAACGCTTACAACACCCCGACTATTTTTAGGAAAGGACATATATTTACGGCAAGGCTGCCGCTCAATATTTTTTAGACAGGAGTAAGACGTTATGAGCAAGCAGTTTGCCCTCAGTAGCCTGTGCGCACTCAGTATGACGCTGATGACTGCACAGGCAGCCGAACCCCCGACATCCTTAGATAAACCGGAAGGCCGTCTGGATATTATTGCCTGGCCGGGCTACATCGAACGTGGACAGACCGATAAACAATATGATTGGGTCTCGCAGTTTGAGAAAGAGACCGGCTGCGCGGTCAATGTTAAAACAGCGGCCACTTCTGATGAAATGGTCAGCCTGATGGCAAAAGGCGGCTACGACCTGGTTACCGCTTCCGGTGATGCCTCATTGCGTCTGATTATGGGAAAACGCGTTCAGCCGATTAATACCGCGCTGATCCCTAACTGGAAAAGCATCGATCCGCGCGTGGTAAAAGGCGAGTGGTTTAACGTTGGCGGAAAAGTTTACGGCACACCGTACCAATGGGGGCCAAACCTGCTGATGTACAACACCAAAATCTTCCCAACGCCGCCGGATAGCTGGAACGTGGTATTTGTTGAGCAAAAACTTGGGGACGGAAAAAGCAATAAAGGGCGCGTTCAAGCCTACGATGGCCCGATCTATATTGCCGATGCTGCACTATTCGTTAAGGCGACTCAGCCGCAACTGGGCATTACCGATCCCTATCAGCTCACCGAACAACAGTATCAGGCGGTGATCAAAGTCCTGAGCGATCAGCACGCGCTGATCCATCGCTATTGGCACGATACCACCGTGCAAATGAGCGACTTCAAAAATGAAGGTGTGGTGGCGTCCAGCGCCTGGCCTTATCAGGCGAACGCCCTGAAAGGAGAAGGCCAGCCTATTGCCACGGTCTTCCCAAAAGAAGGGGTTACCGGATGGGCTGATACCACCATGCTGCACAGCGAAGCCAAACACCCGGTGTGCGCTTACAAATGGATGAACTGGTCATTAACCCCGAAAGTTCAGGGCGACGTCGCAGCCTGGTTTGGTTCTCTGCCAGTCGTACCTGAAGGTTGTAAAGCCAGCCCGCTGCTGGGTGAAAAGGGCTGTGAAACCAACGGCTATAGCTACTTTGACAAAATTGCCTTCTGGAAAACGCCGATCGCAGAAGGTGGCAAATTCGTTCCTTACAGTCGCTGGACGCAGGATTACATCGCCATTATGGGCGGTCGTTAATTCCGCTGGGGGTTTTATGACGTACGCAGTGGAGTTTCATAACGTCTCGCGTCTGTACGGGGATGTTCGTGCAGTTGATGGGGTGAGTATTGCGATTAACGACGGTGAGTTTTTCTCTATGCTGGGGCCATCCGGCTCCGGCAAGACCACTTGTCTGCGCCTTATTGCAGGGTTTGAGCAACTGTCAGGCGGCGCAATCACCATTTTTGGTAAGCAGGCCAGCGAATTGCCGCCCTGGGAACGGGACGTCAATACGGTATTTCAGGATTATGCGCTATTCCCGCATATGTCGATTCTCGACAATGTCGCCTACGGACTGATGGTCAAAGGTATTGATAAAAAACAGCGTCACGCTAAAGCACGTGAAGCGCTGGATAAGGTTGCGCTCGGTTTTGTTTATGAACGCAAACCATCGCAACTTTCCGGTGGTCAGCGGCAACGCGTGGCGATTGCCCGCGCGCTGGTCAATGAACCGCGGGTCCTGCTGTTGGATGAACCGCTCGGGGCATTGGATCTTAAGCTGCGTGAGCAGATGCAGCTGGAACTGAAAAAGCTACAGCAATCCCTGGGTATCACCTTCATTTTTGTCACCCACGATCAGGGTGAAGCCCTGTCGATGTCCGATCGTGTGGCGGTGTTTAATAATGGTCGCATCGAACAGGTGGATTCTCCGCGTGAACTGTACATGCGTCCGCGCACACCGTTTGTGGCAAGTTTCGTCGGGACGTCAAATGTTTTTGATGAAACGATGTCAGCGAACGTTTGCGGGCTACAGGGTATGTTTTCCCTGCGTCCGGAACACATTCGCTTGAATGATACCAGTGGTGAAGTCCAGGCCCGGGGGGTTATCCAGGCGGTGCAGTACCAGGGCGCGGCGACACGTTTTGAGCTGAAACTTGTCGGCGGTGAAAAATTACTGGTTAGCCAGGCGAACCTGACGGGAGAAATGCTGCCGACAACGCTGTCGCCGGGTCAACAGGTGATGGCATCGTGGTCACGCGACGTGATGGTACCGCTGGTTGAGGAGAGGTGAATGGCTATGAATGTCTTACATTCGCCTCCACAGTCGACAAGTCTGAACCGGATCTCAGGGTTCTTCTGGCGTAATCCGGGTCTGGGGCTGTTTTTGCTGCTCCTCGGACCGCTGATGTGGTTTGGGATCGTCTACTTCGGCTCATTACTGACGCTGTTGTGGCAAGGTTTTTATACCTTCGATGATTTCACCATGTCGGTCACGCCCGACCTGACGCTGGCGAATTTGCAGGCGCTGTTTAATCCCGCCAACTACGACATCATTTTGCGTACCCTGACGATGGCGGTGGCGGTCACCATTGCCAGCGCGATTCTGGCGTTTCCGATGGCGTGGTATATGGCGCGATATACCAGTGGCAAAATGAAAGCCTTTTTTTACATTGCTGTGATGTTGCCGATGTGGGCCAGCTACATTGTTAAAGCCTACGCATGGACGTTACTGTTGGCTAAAGATGGTGTGGCGCAGTGGTTTTTAACCCATCTGGGGCTGGAGCCTCTGCTGCTTTCGTTCCTGACGCTGCCTGCGGTAGGCGGCAATACGTTGTCGACTTCAGGGTTAGGGCGTTTTCTGGTGTTCGTCTACATCTGGCTGCCGTTTATGATCCTGCCGGTACAGGCCGCGCTGGAGAGACTTCCTCCTTCGCTCTTACAGGCCTCCGCTGATTTGGGCGCTCGTCCGCATCAGACTTTCCGCTATGTGGTCCTGCCACTGGCGATACCCGGTATCGCGGCGGGGTCGATCTTTACTTTTTCTCTGACGTTGGGCGATTTTATCGTGCCGCAACTGGTGGGGCCGCCAGGCTATTTCATCGGCAATATGGTGTATTCGCAACAAGGGGCGATCGGCAATATGCCGATGGCGGCGGCATTTACTCTGGTGCCGATTGTGTTAATCGCACTGTATCTGGCGTTCGTGAAGCGTCTGGGAGCTTTCGATGCACTCTGAACGCGCGCCCTGGTTACTCAAACTGGCGGCATGGGGCGGGGTTATTTTCCTGCACTTTCCCATCCTCATCATCGCCACCTATGCTTTTAATACTGAGGAGGCTGCTTTTAGTTTTCCACCACAGGGGTTAACGCTGAAGTGGTTTAGCGTTGCGGCGCAACGTAGCGATATTCTGGAATCGGTGACGTTGTCACTTAAAATCGCTGCATTGTCGACGGCCATTGCTCTCGTTCTGGGGACGCTGGCCGCTGCCGCACTGTGGCGCAGGGACTTTTTTGGTAAAAGCGCAATATCGCTGTTGCTGCTGTTGCCGATCGCGCTGCCGGGGATTATTACCGGTCTGGCGCTACTGACGGCGTTTAAAACTATCAACCTGGAACCCGGTTTTCTCACCATCGTGGTCGGCCATGCGACGTTTTGCGTGGTGGTGGTATTTAACAACGTCGTGGCGCGTTTTCGCCGTACCTCATGGAGTCTGGTTGAAGCGTCTATGGATCTTGGCGCCAACGGCTGGCAAACCTTTCGTTATGTCGTGCTGCCAAACCTGGCATCGGCACTGCTGGCGGGAGGGATGCTGGCGTTTGCTTTGTCGTTTGATGAAATCATCGTGACAACGTTCACCGCCGGACATGAAAGAACACTTCCTTTGTGGCTGCTCAATCAACTGGGTCGACCACGAGATGTGCCTGTCACCAACGTTGTGGCATTGCTGGTAATGCTGGTGACAACACTGCCAATTTTAGGGGCCTGGTGGCTAACGCGTGAAGGCGACACTCTCGCCGGAAACGGTAAATAAACGACGATATGGGAAATTGCTATGCAACATCAATTACTGATTAATGGCGAGCTGGTCAACGGTGAAGGTGAAAAGCAGCCAGTCTATAACCCTGCCACTGGAGAACGCATTCTGGAGATTGCCGAGGCGTCAGCCGGGCAGGTTGATGCGGCGGTACGTGCAGCAGACTGCGCATTTGCCACCTGGGGACAAACCACACCGAAAGTTCGTTCCGAACTGCTGCTGAAACTGGCGGATGCTATCGCCGATAACGCGCAAACCTTCGCTGAGCTGGAATCGCTTAACTGTGGTAAGCCGCTGCACTGTGTCCTTAACGATGAAATTCCGGCAATCGTCGACGTTTTCCGCTTCTTCGCCGGGGCAGCTCGTACCCTGCAAGGACAGGCGGCCGGAGAGTATCTGGAAGGGCATACGTCGATGATTCGTCGGGATCCGCTGGGCGTGGTGGCCTCTATCGCGCCGTGGAACTACCCGTTGATGATGGCGGCGTGGAAGCTGGCACCGGCGCTGGCGGCGGGTAACTGTGTGGTGATTAAACCGTCAGAAATTACCCCGCTAACGGCACTTAAACTGGCAGAATTTGCCAAAGATATTTATCCGCCTGGCGTTATCAACGTGCTTTTTGGCCGTGGCAAAACGGTGGGTGACCCGCTGACCGGTCATGAAAAAGTCCGGATGGTTTCCCTGACCGGCTCCATTGCGACCGGTGAACACATTATCCAGCACACCGCGCCTTCGATTAAGCGCACACATATGGAGCTGGGCGGCAAAGCCCCGGTCATCATTTTTGATGATGCCGATCTGGATGCAGTGGTGAGCGGCGTGCGAACCTTTGGGTATTACAACGCCGGACAAGACTGTACCGCCGCTTGTCGAATCTATGCCCAGAAAGGCATTTATGACGCGTTGGTTGAGAAACTCGGTGCCGCGGTTGCCAGTCTGAAAATCGGTGCACCGAATGACGAATCGACGGAGCTGGGGCCGGTAAGCTCGCAGGCGCACCTCGATCGCGTGACTAAAGCGGTCGATGAAGCCAAAGCACTGGGGCATATCAAAGTCATCACCGGTGGTAAAAAAGTGGACGGCGCAGGCTACTATTTTGCTCCGACGCTGTTGGCCGGGGCGAAGCAGGAAGATGCTATCGTGCAGCGGGAAGTTTTCGGTCCGGTGGTCAGCGTCACCGTATTTGAGGATGAAGATCAGGTGCTGGCGTGGGCTAACGATTCGAAATACGGCCTGGCATCCTCCGTCTGGACTCGGGATGTGGGGCGCGCGCATCGATTTAGCGCTCGCCTGCAGTATGGTTGCACCTGGGTCAATACCCACTTCACGCTGGTCAGCGAGATGCCGCACGGCGGACAAAAACAGTCTGGTTATGGCAAGGATATGTCGGTTTACGGGCTGGAAGATTACACGATTGTTCGCCATGTCATGATCAAGCATGAGTAATATCTGAAGCGCGAGCAATAAATGCGGCACGGATAGCTAAATACTGGCAAACGTGTGTCTATATTATTCGCGCCACTGGCCTCGTCGCCATCGGACGGCGGTAAGTTGGAAATATCCGCGAGGTCAGGCTAATTGATACAACAAAGCCCCGGCTTAACGTCGTAATGCCTGTCAATTAAGCATTACGGCGAACATGTGATTTCGGCTCAGGGTTCCGTTCACCTCAGCGATATCAATTCTCTGAGGCTCAGACACCCGTGAACGTGCAAGAGAGGCTTACCGCCGCCTCCATGCGGGCAGACTCGGTCAACCGTCAACGCCTCATCGATTTTCAGCCGGAACGGGGTCATCGCTGCAACGCACTGACTTCCAGTTAAATCTGTTTTGCTGTTCAGATATATTCCAATAAAAACGCAGGTGGTCAGGTGTGGGCTGGTCCGGCTGAAAATTGCCGACGTGTTTCCGGAAGGCCGGGAGAACCCGCAGGGATGCGGGTTCAGGGCGCGTTTTACAGGGAAGTTTCCTCGCGCCCGGCCCGGTAGCCTGGAGGAATAAACGGAGGGGACCACGAAGTGGCAATTTTCCCGCCGGGAGCCGGGATTGTTAAGGGTACGGCGATAGTACCCTTAACACGTTCACAGGTCGTATTGCCTCAGAGATGTGACAAACATAAGGTGAACGTAGCAATACGCCGGAGGCAACAGACTCATTACCTGCGTATGTGCCACTCATCCTCGTTAACTGGCAAGCATTACAGCTTAATGTCAGGAGGATCGTCATCCGGTTATCCGCGGCGCAAGCTGCAAATCCAGGCGAGTAGCGCACAGACGCTCAGAACCAGCCCCAATTGTTGCACCATGCCTGCAGCCCCCAGCATCATTCCCAGCAACAGGTAATAGCTTAATCCGAATAATGCACCGGCGGCCCCGGCCTGTTCACGATAGTGGCGTAGGGCCTGACTCAGCACATTAGGGATCGCGATGCCATAGGCAATCACCGCGCCGAAAACCGGTATCAGAATCCACGCGGAGTGCTGTAACCACCACGCGGCGAGGCCTGACAATGCTGCCAGCGCACAGGCATAACGTACCCTCTGTTCCGACGTCAGGTCTGTCGTCAATAATCTCCGGTTCAGCAGGCTGCCCGACAGCGAAGCAAACGCAAGTAGTCCCCCCGTCCAGCCAAAGGCTCTGGAACTCCATCCCAATTGACCGAAAAGAAACGGAGCCAGGCTGTAATAGCTAAACAGCATGGTGTTCAGCAGCGCAACCAGCATGGTATTTTTCCACAGTTCGCGGTCACGCATCATGCGGGAGAGCAGTGCAGCAAGGCTGGGTCTGAGCGTATTTTCGGGCCGGGTTTCTGGCAGCATGGTCGCAGTCAGTAGTAGCAGTAGCAGCGCCAGCAGCACAAGGGCAATAAATACACCGGTATGACCATACAGGCTGACCAGCCAACCTCCGCTTAGCAGGCCGAAAACGGGACTCAATGCCAGCGCAGCGCCCATCACGGAAAAGACGCGGGATAGCGCGGTTGATTCATACGTGTCCCGTAACATGGTCTGTACCACCACTGACCCGGCAGCCGCGCCGATGGCTGAGATCATCCGTGCCAGCAGCAAAACGCTGAAGTCAGTGGCAACCACGGCCAGGGCACAACCTGACCCATAGCAGATAAGTCCTGCCAGCATCGCCCAACGTCGACCGAGGCAGTCGCTCAGCCAACCCCACATCGCCACGCCGACGGCGAAGGCAATAAAATAAACGGAGAGTGTTTGCGCCGCGCGCTCACTGCTTACGTGATAAGACGTGGCGATTCCTGGCAATGCCGGGCTATAAATGGTTTCCACCAGTTGTGGAAACATAATCAGCAAAGTAAGAAGCCATAGCGGCGGGCGGCGAAGAGTGTTCATAGCAATATCCAGAGAGACAGAAAACTGGCGGGCATTATTGCTGAAAGGGATGTGTCGCATTACCATTATCAAGACTTTAAATATCAAATATCGGACAGATAATGGAAATTGCCCCGGATGATGATTTCGATGCGGATAGCTTTGATAAACCGGTAATCGGGATTGCCTCCGAGATGGGCGTACACGATTCCGGCCGGCATAGCCATCTTCGTCATCAGCTACTTTTTTCGGCAGCGGGAAGCATTACGATTGAGCTGGAGCATGCCCTGTGTCTGCTACCGCCACGGCGCGCGGTCTGGATCCCGGCTGGTACGGTACATCGCGCCATAATGCGTGGGGTGATGGCTTATCGTTCGTTGTATTTTTCAACTACATTGCCGTTATCTAAGTTACCGCTGCAGATAGTCGACGTTAATCCTCTCTTTTTTGAAGTAATAGAACGTATGGCTTTCTGGCCGTGGGAAATGCCTGCCGCGCAGCAGGCCAGTCTTATCACCGTTTTCTGTGAGGAAATGCGGGCCGCCCACAGTGAAAACTGGACGTTGCAGTTTCCCTCAGATCCGCGGCTGAACGTGTGGCTTGAAGGAGTACGTATGGGCGAATTGCCACCACGACTAAATCAATTATCCCAACGGGTTGGGGCATGCGAGAGGACGATCAGTCGAATATTTACCAGGGATACCGGGATGAATTATCAGAGCTGGCGGCAGCAATTTAGACTATTAAAAGCCATGGAGATGCTGGCTGACGGGGGGCAGATCAGCCAGGTGGCGCAATATCTGGAATTTGTCAGTGACAGTGCTTTTATCGCTTTTTTCCATCAGCATACCGGCACAACACCGAGCCGTTATGCGGGCAATATAATGCCGCAGAAGGATTAGGGGTATTACATACTAAGGATAATTTACCGGGTGGCAGGAGAGTGGGAAAATCGTGTACTAATGGCAGAGAGAAGAGTCTCTCTGCCAGCGGACGCTGCAATTAATCAAGAAGAACGACATCAAGCAAACCAGCCAAACCTTGCGGAAATCAGACTGAAAAGTCCTACAGCAGCAAATATATTTATCAGCACCACAGTTTTACTGGAAACATTCATTTGTGCCACCTTTCGTTTTAACCCTTATGGGTATAGTACGGGTTATAACTATCCGCAATAGTACGGATTCTGAACATAATGAAAACGGCTTGTTTTACCGGCGTTTCTCTTAAAATAATTAATAAAACTTGATGTGGGTCATGAAAAAGAGCATATTGCGCGCGATTTTACCTTTCGGCCCGGATGCCTGACATGTCTCTGTACCAAAAAATGTTGGTTTTTTATGCGGTGATGGCCGCTATCACGGCAATCATCACCTGGTTTCTTTCCCGCGATAAAAAGCGGATTCGTTTTCTCAGCGCGGTATTAGTCGGGGCGACCTGGCCGATGAGTTTTCCCGTCGCGTTAATGTTTTCTCTCTTCTGATGACGGCGTAAACGCCGTTTCAGGAGGAAAGCAGGGCATCTAATCGTTTTTTGTCGGCTGCGCAAACATCCTGCGGATGCTGATATCCCACGTTTTCATTGGCGCGGGTATACAAAGCGACCAGCCAGTCGTAAACGTAACGGCTTGCACCATGCGAAGGTTGTTCATCCAGTTTCGTCAACCGTAACATCGGCTGTTGCGCCGGGGCACTAAAAATAGCCGATCCTTTTTGGATCCTGCTGGCCGGACGCTGTTCTTCTGCCACGCTGGCAAATCCAAGCCAGGTAATAAAATCCCCAATATCGGCGTGAAGCTGCGCAGCGCAGACGTTTTCTCGCTGCATAATGCGCTGTAAGCGTTGCGGCATCTCCAGCCGATAGCTGGTGGTAACGAGGATATCAGCAACCTGCCTTAGCGTACGCGGCTCGAGACGTAAACGGCGCGCATTATTTTCATCGCGACACCACTGGCGCACGTGGTTAACCCACATTTTGTGCGCCTGATACCCGGTCTCTTTGCTTTCCGGCGAGTGCGGTGTGTCACGCACCTCGGCAAACAGGTCAATCTCTTCATTAAATAATCCGCTCACCTGTTCCTCGCGCGGCTGCTGAACACGCAGCAGCGACTCAAAGAGGCGCATCGGCGGAAGCAAACCGTCCAGGAGTTCGCCATGCTTTGCCGCCTGGGCCTGGAGCTGGCGGATCACCGACTCATTGCTACCCGATTCGGTTTCAACGGGGTTAATCCAGCCGATCAGGGTTTCGCGTACACGCTGCTGGTGCTGCTCACGCAGGGAGGTCAATCTCGCCTGGCGTTGCTGGGGCGAGGTTGCCTGAGTCAACCATTCGACGAGGCGTTGTAAGCTGTGTTTATCCAGCGCCTGCAGCGTGCCCCAGTGCAGTCCGGGCTTGCCCATTAATTGCTGCACAGATTCATCAAGATTTTGCTGAGTGCTAAACCGCGCATCCTGCGGAGTAATGGCCCAGACCACTCCCGGCAATGCGGCGTCATGTACGGGCTGAGTGTCGTTAACCCAGCCCAGTAGTTTGCGGGTGATGGCGGGCGTCTGGGAGCGGGTAGATACCGCATTACAGATTAAAAGTACATCCGGTTGCAGATGCTGGCGATAATGTTCCAGCATCCAGCCTAATTTGGCCTGCCACAATGGATGGGGATGAACATCCGGGGCGAGGGGAATATCCAGCAGATCGACATTTTCCAGTACAGCGTCTTCAACTGTCAGGACCAGCTCGCGCGTGAGCAGCGCCAGCGAAGCCTGAGAAAGGCTGACCGCATTGAGCAACTGTTCATTTTCTATTGGATGAACCACCACATCGCTTTGCGCCTCATTCCCGTTCAATGCTACCTGAGTCAGGAAACTCTCGGCAGGTAAACCAAAATGGTCAACCAGCAGGCTCAGCGGAGCCGCGAGTTCTTGCGCGCTCCCGGTTTGTTGCAGCGTATGCGCCAGCGCCAACCACTGTTGCGTCAACTCTGGCTGTTCTCCCCACAGTAACGCCCAGGCGTTTGCCCGGGTAGTCAGATCCAGTGCGGGTAGCAGCGTGGCAAACTGATGCCATAGCGCGTCGTCAAATTGCTGTTGTCTGGCCGGTACGCAGGCGCGCCAGAAACGACCAATTGCCGCGACATCCTGCGCGGTAATGCCCGGCACCGGATGACGCTGGCGCAACGTTTGCCATTTTTCCAGGCGCGCCTCAATAATCGATTTCTCGACCTGGCGGTTGTCCGCAAGCGCACAGAACTGGGTAATAAATAGCTGTACCAGTTCGGCTTCACTGAGTAGCCGCAGGCGCAACGGCCATTCACCATCGAGCGGATTTTCATCACGCGTAAAGCGGATCGCCATATTGGTTGGCGCATGACCAGGATTAATATGTGAAAAGTAATCAAAGCTGCGATCCGGGGTAACGATATTCACTTTGCCATTGGCGTTGCTGCACAATGCTGTGAGCAGGTGCGCTTTTGCCGATTGCGAATGTCCGTAAAGCCCAACGCATCCTCGCGATGAAAAGGTCGTCTTCAACGCAGATTCATTAACGGCGGCCAGGGTGAGCTGTGCCAACAGGGCATCCGCTTCATCATCAAGACGCGCCGCACGCTGACGGGTATCAGTTACCCACTCGATGGCGGCCTGCGCGGTGTTTAACATCTTACTCATTTCAGGTACACGCTCCCGCTATCAATCCAGTAATGGCTCCCGCTATGGCGTCGGTCTGCCAGCGTATTCAGTTTTAACGTTAAGGCATTGGCGGTAACGGGAGTGCCATCCTGTAACCACGCATCGCTCAGTACGAAAAATTCCGGGCCGCTTTCTTTGCTACCACCGCGTAGCTGCAGCCGTACATTCAACACGCCATCTCCGGCGATGGTTTTTGCCAGTTCGGCAGAATTTATGCTGAGCGTATACAGCGGTGTGGCAGGCCAACGGCTGTTGGCCAGTTGGCGGAAACCTAATGTTACGTTGCCGCGCAATGGGAAGTGCAGGCGGGCATCCAGTTTCGCGCCGGGCTTATCCAGATCGATATCGTGATACCAGATGTTCTCATCACGCAGCGTATTGACCGTATTATCCAACACGCCGAGATAACGTACAGTCGAGTAAGCGCCGATATCGGCAGCTTTAAAGTTGAAACGCGGCAAGCGTAGATCCAGCGCCAGGCTACACAACATGGCACCAACTGCTGCGGTGGATTTGGGGTTACCAATCCGCCCTTGTTGGCTGAACGGATACCACTCATGTACGCGGTAGTTATCCATCCAGATCATACGATTAACCGGAACGGGCTGCAGATGGCGGATCAACGCCTGTACGCCCGGTAAACAGGCGGGTCTGCCGGTCACTAATAAAATATCGCAGCGATAGTGTGAAATGGCCTCACAGACCGCGTGCAGTGGGGAGGTCAGGGTAAACTGGCCCGCCAGTAACGCTTCTTGTAACTGCCGGAACTGCACCTGTAACGGCACGCTCAACACATCAAACGCTGGCGATCCCGCAGGCAACGCATGATCGATAGCCTGCTGGATGTAATTCAGCACGTTGCGCGTTGGTTGCTGGCTCAGGAGTTCGCCAAAGGTGGCATGCAGACCCGCTACCGGATCGTTAATATCACTTTGTTCCCAGGCTGAAAGTACCGCATGACCGAGCGGCATAAAGAGTTGTAACGCCGTTTGTTGACGCAAAATCGCCTGGGTGTCGATGCGTCCGGAATCGCCAAATAGCGTGGCCAGCAATGCGGCGGCGTCGGTCACGCCAGCCTGTTGCAGACGGGTTTGCAGCGCAGGCAACACGCAACGCTGAATCACGTCCAGCAGCATGTCATCGCCCGCAACCTTAAAGCCTTCACGGAACAGCAGGTGCGGGGTAATTTTGACGTTTGTACCCACGCCGTCATCAAGCTGGTAATGGACGACGGCCATATCCGTTGTCCCGCCGCCAATGTCGATCGATGCCACGCGCAGCGCACGACCTTTAGTCTCACCAGGCTCCGGCAAACGGTCCGGGCGGGCAAGGGCGTTAAAGAACGATTCGGTGTGACCATCGTAGTGAGAGATAGCTTCGTTATACAGCCACACCAGTTGCCCGCAGCTGGCCTCATCCCATTCCATCTGGATCTCAGGTACGGGAACCACGCTCTTTTCCTGCTGTTTACGGGTGGTGAAGTCTTCATCCTGCGGGTGCCAGCCCATTGCTTTCCAGACCAACGCAATGGCTTCAAACATGCGCAGGCGGAAAATCTCACGCTCCTGTTTGGGCATCGCCGACGGCAGGGTCAGGATCAGCGTACGCAACTGACGAGGAGATGCCGGGAATCCGAGGCGCAAACGCGTCGCCACGCTGTTAATTTGCCCCAGCGCCTGGGCCAGTATTTCGCACAACATATGCGTCATCAGCGTACTGCGGCTGTATTGCGGTGAGAATACCGGCAGACGATCATCCTGCGGCAGGCTGAACAGCGGTTGCCCGTCATCGTTCATCAGGTTCATCAGCGGGAAGGCGGTAGCCAGTGGTTCGCGCTGGGTTTTGCCATTCATCTGGCTAAAGCGCCAGTCATGCAACACCGGCGTTTCGTCCCACAGATAACGGCGCGGGCTGGAGATCCCACTGCTGCCTTCAGTGCCCATGCGCTGCATTGCCAGCTTTCGGGCTTCATCGCCAACGCGGACAATCGACGGCCAGATAAAGGCATCATCACGACCGCTCTCCACGGAAAAGTGCTGCTTACCAAAACGCGCTTCGGAAAACTCCAGTCGGCTGGTGAACAACGGATCGTTGAGAAACTGTGGCTCGCTTAACGAACGCACCTGCAATTCGGCTGTCTGGCGCAGTCCGTCATTGGCATCCCCGTGATCTTCAATCAGGACGCCACAGGTATGGGTGTTACCGATATCCAGGATAAGATCAACGGGAATGGCGGGCGTGCTGAGGGTATGCGTGACCAGTTTCACTTCCGGAACGGAAAGCTGCTCGCCTAACAGGGTCAGCACATTCAGCCAGTGCGCCTGATATTCAAAGTTACGCAGCGCCTGCTGGATCTCTTGTTCTGAGCGGTTCTCATGCTGTGTGACATGATGCATAAAGGATTCGCGCAACCAGCCGTCAATCCAGGTCTGGTCGAGGAAATCGGCAATTTCGTTGTCATGCCAGGCCAGCGCAAATCGCGTACCGTTCAGCAGGTCATTTTCGTTGGGGGTTAACGCCGCAGGGGCATTTTCAGTGAGCTGGCTGTCCAGCGCCACGGTGACGCGGTGGGTGTTGCCCGCGCTGTCAGGTTGCGCCAGCTTTCGCACCTGTACGCGCGCCCAGTTATCCGGGCCTTCAACGAACGTACGCGGCGGATTAAAGCGCAGGAACGGCAGCGGCAGCCAGACACCGTCGAGCACGTCCAGCGAATAATGCAGCTTCTGGGTGCTTTCCGGCTTCACCACTTCGGGCTGACCGCCGGTGCTGCCAGGTAAGGTATAACGTCCGGTTGTCAGATCGAAATCCAGCCGCAGCAGGGGACCGTTTGCCGTTTTGCGCACAAAGCGACCATGATGCGCAGATTCCTGCGGCGTCAGGCCAAAATCCAGAAATTGCACACCGCTATTGGCGATGAGCGTCACGCTCTGTTTGTAGTCACACAGATTCACCAACATAAAATCAGGCACCTATCTTTTTGATCGTCAGAGGGATTTCCGCGTGATCGTCATAACGTGCGGTACAGGCGGCGACGTCATTGGTTCCCGCTTTGCAGGTAATTTCCGGCATCGGATAACGTGACCCGTCCGTACAACGGGCATTCCCGCGACTCTTAATCATTAATTCACCTGACTGATGCAAACCGGAGAAAATCTCGGCACGACAAACAATATTGTCGCCATGAACCACGCGCGCAGTACCTTTATTGGCCTGGATCTGATAGCGCAGCGACGGCGCTTTACCGCTAACCGGATCTTTAACATCAACCATTACGCGCCAGTTACCGTTGAGAAAACGCGTCGTTCCTGCCTTCATCTGGTTGGCATCCATCACCAGCGCATCTTTTGGAATCGCGGCGATCACGACCGGTCCCTCGACAGGTTTTTCTTTTTTGGCAGCCGGAACCACTTCAGCCCGATGCAGCGGCAGTGCAGATGTCAGTTCTGGCAGCGGTGCCATATCTGCCTTAGCGACGACTCTTGGGGGAACAGCGGGTACGGGCGGGGTGGGCTGTTGCTTCCACAGCAGCGGCCCAACCATGGCTGCAATGATCACCGCGGCAACGGGCAGGCTCCACAAAGGCAGGCGGCGTGCGGGTTTCTTCTGTGCGAGCGGCGGCGAGACTTCCGGTTCGTTAACAACGACCGGGGGTTGTGGTTCAGGTTCAGCCGGTTTAGGTAGCTCAACGACTGGAGTCAGCAAAGGTGCGTCGGCCTCGACGAAGGTGATTTGGGCAGTGATTTCCTCTTCCGGCTCAGGCTCCGCTACGGTGACGACCGGAGGAATATCGGCAAGGCGCAGGCAATCGAGCACATCGTCGCGAGGATTTTCATTCAGATTGATGAAACCCCAGAACGTAATAACGGGTTTACCTTCAACCAGAAACACGTGATTCTCACCAGGAAACTGGATGGCTTTTTCCAGCAGTGAGCCAAACAGTTGCAGGGAGGTTTTACCCGATTGCAGACTTTTACGGCTCAGCGCCGCCGCATTTTCCAGCGTGCTTCCCAGATAGCGCAGCGCACGAAAACGGGCCTCTTCATCAGCGGCTTTCCATGCAACGGCTTTCCCTTCAATCGGCGAATACCAGTCAACGCGATCGCCGTTGTCGTTAATTTGTGGGATCGCCAGACAATCCACCATCGCCTGCTGTTTACGCAGGCGAAGCGTTTCACGAATTTGCAATGCTGAATCAAACACGGCCTGACCACCGCCGCCCACGGCCTGATAGTCATCCAAATTGCCGCTGCGCAAGAGAGTTTTTGCCACGTTGTTACCCCTTAGACTTCTTCACGTATCTACTTTACGTTTTATAAAAACGAGCAAACGGTGGAAGAGAGGCAAAAAGGGGCGAATTTTCATGGCATAGAGTGCCGGGAAAAATCTTGACGTTTTGAAAAAGACTTAAGGGAAATTAATTCGCTTAGGGTGATGAATTATTCAGCGAAATACACCGGATTAGAATAACCTGATAGTGATTCGTTATTGGTCAGTTTTTGTCAGCTATGCTCTGATATCCCGGTTAATAATAAAATAAGAAGGCTTATAACCATGATTGCAAGGAAAACGTTACTCGCGCTGGCGCTCAGCGCCGTCTTACCATCAGGCGCGGCGTTCGCGGCCAATACTGACACTCTCATTTACTGCTCAGAAGCGTCGCCAGAGTCATTTAACCCGCAAATCGCCAGTTCCGGTCCATCGTTTGTGGCCAGCTCACAGGTGCTCTACAACCGACTCATCAATTTTGATCCGGTAAAAAATACGCCAGTTCCGTCTCTGGCAACGGACTGGACGATTTCGCCGGACGGTAAGACCTACACTTTTACCCTGCGTCAGGGCGTGAAATTCAACAGTAATAAATTCTTCAAACCAACCCGTGACTTCAACGCTGATGACGTGGTTTTCTCGGTATTACGACAGAAAGATGCCGATCATCCGTACCACAAAATTTCTCAGGGAAGCTACGAATACTTCAACGATGTCGGTCTGGATAAACTGATTAAAGAAGTGAAGAAGGTCGATGATTATCACGTTCAGTTTATCCTTAATGAACCTAATGCCGCGTTTCTTGCCGACTGGGGAATGGATTTTGCCTCCATCCTCTCTGCGGAATATGCCGACGTGATGCTGAAAAAAGGCACCCCGGAAAACGTCGATAACTGGCCAATTGGCACCGGGCCATACGTGTTGCAGCAGTACAAGCAGGATTCGCAAATCCGCTATCTCGCCAACCCGAACTACTGGGACGGCGCCGTCCCCACGAAGCACCTGATCTTCTCAATCACGCCAAACGTTCAGACCCGATTGGCGAAACTGCAAACCAATGAATGCCAGATAATTCCGGCACCTGCGCCCGTACAGTTTGACGAGATTAAGAAGAATAAAGATTTGACGCTGCATTCGGTTGAAGCGCTGAACGTCGGCTATCTGGCGTTTAATACCGAGAAAAAACCGTTTGATAACGTGCTGGTGCGTCAGGCGCTTAACTACGCGACAGACAAAAAGGCCATTATTAACGCCGTCTTTTTAGGTTCCGGTACGGTGGCAAAATCGCCAATTCCGCCGAATATGTTGGGATTCAATAAAGATCTGCAGGATTACGCTTATGACCCGCAAAAAGCGAAAGATCTGCTGAAACAGGCGGGACTGGAAAACGGCTTTGAAGCGACGCTGTGGTCAATGCCGGTTCAGCGCCCATACAACCCGAACTCCCGACGGATTGCCGAGATGATCCAAAGCGACTGGGCGAAGGTTGGCGTGAAGGCGAAAATTGTGTCGTACGAGTGGGGCGAATATCTCTCCGGAATGCGTAAAGGTGAGCATGACACCGCGTTGTTCGGTTGGATGTCAGACAACGGCGATCCGGATAACTTCGCCGATGTACTGCTGGGTTGTGACAGCATTAAAACCGGATCTAACGCCGCGCGCTGGTGCGATAAAGAGTATAATTCGCTGGTTCAAAAGGCGAAACTGGTGAGTAAACCGGAAGAACGCGCCGCGCTTTACCAGCAGTCGCAAGAGATTTTCTACCAACAGGCTCCGTGGATCGCGTTGGCAAACGGGAAAACGTTTTACGCGACGCGCAGCAACGTCAGCGGATACAGCGTTAGCCTGATGGGCAGCGATTTTTCAAAAGCAAAATTAAATTAATGAGTTAAGGAGAGGTTATGTCGCATCTGGATGAGGTCAGCGCACGTGTTGATGCCGCCATTGAAGAGAGCGTCATTACGCATATGAATGAATTGCTGATTGAACTCAGCGATGATGTCGTGCTGAGCCGGGAAGAACGTTACAACCAGCAACAGCGTTTGCGTACGGCTATCGCACATCATGGCCGTCAGCATAAAGAGGATATGGAAACC
Organism: Citrobacter braakii; assembly: GCF_002075345.1. Taxonomy (GTDB): domain Bacteria; phylum Pseudomonadota; class Gammaproteobacteria; order Enterobacterales; family Enterobacteriaceae; genus Citrobacter; species Citrobacter braakii. The sequence continues at coordinate 817,736 of NZ_NAEW01000001.1, read as the reverse complement.
CGTCGCGAACAGTTGACCAAAGGCGGCACAATCCTTTAATTCGTTGTTGCCAGATGGCGAAGTAACACCTTATCCGGCCTGCATGTTCAGGCCGGATAAGCGCAATTAAAACGAACGTCTCGCCACCAGCCAAGCCCCAACAACCAGCAGCACCGCGCCGCAGACCGGCCCCACCAACGCCCGCAGCGGCACGCCATGACTGCGCAGAATATCCAGCACCAGTCCGCCGATTAACTGGCTGGCCACCAGCACCGCGATAGTGGTTGCTGCACCCACATTTTGGTATCCACTGATGCTGGCAAAAACAAAGAACGATCCCAGCAAGCCAGGGATTAGCGTCCACCAGCGCACGTTGGAAACCAGTTCCCCAAACCCCGCCATACCTTGCTTAAACCACAGTATGCTGACAAACAGCACGATCCCGACCAGCGAGTTAAGTAACATGGCGATGAGGATCGTCGAGGACGTCTGCGTGATGCGTACCATCAAGGTATTTTGCACCACCAGACCAATACCTGCGGCAATCAGAAAGGAGAGGGTTAGCGTCTGGTTCATCTGCTGGCATCCGGTTCGCGGCGATCGTCTAACTGCAACTGCATAAAAGTCAGATCCAGCCAGCGCCCAAATTTCGTGCCAACCTGTGGCATTTGCGCGGTGGTTTTAAAACCCAGCGTACTGTGCAGATGCAGCGACGCCTGATTCTGAGACTCAATGCCCGCAACCATCACATGTTTGCCGCACGCGCGGGCTTCTTCTATCAGTCTGCTGAGCAGCGCTCGTCCCAGGCCTTTACCCTGATGAGCAGGATGGACATATACCGAATGTTCAACGGTATGACGGAATCCATCAAAGTTACGCCAGTCGCCAAAGGAGGCGTACCCTGTAATTACGCCATTCTCTTCACTCACCAGCACCGGATAGCCCATCAACTGGCGGGCTTGATACCATGAGATACGGTTTTCGGCATCGACCGTTTGATCGTTCCAGATAGCCGCCGTATGCAGTACCGCGTGGTTGTAGATTTCTGCAATGGCGGCACAGTCTTCTTTGCTGGCAAATCGAATGGACATGTTGAACCTCAGGGGTTGTTCACTATAGTATTACAATATGAATACTATTGAAGACAGCATAAATCAACGGATCGGTGCAAGAATTCGCATTGAGCGGGAGTCTCGCGGCTGGTCTCTGACGGAACTCGCTGAACGCGCAGGCGTGTCGCGGGCGATGATCCATAAAATAGAGCGCGGTGAGAGCAGCCCTACGGCCACGCTGCTGGGCAGGCTCTCCGGTGCCTTTGGTATCAGCATGTCTATGCTGATGGCGCGGGCCGAAATGCAGGAGGGCAAGCTGCTGCGCTTCGCTGATCAGCCTGTCTGGCACGACCCGCAAAGCCACTATCTGCGCCGCCACGTTTCACCGCGCAGCGATCTGCCTATTGATCTGGTGCAGATAGAATTGCCTGCCGGAAGCGATATCCCGATGCCAGCCTCTTCCTACGTGCAGGCAAGACAACTTATCTGGCTACAGCAGGGGGAATTGGTCTTTGTGGAAGGGGACGTGCGTCATGAAATGCGGGCTGGCGATTGCCTGGAGCTTGGCCCACCGAATGATTGTCGGTTTATCAATGAAACCGCACACCCCTGCGTTTACCTGGTTGTGCGGTTAAATCATGTCGTCAGCTAACTGGCGGACACAGGCTGCTACTATTGATGGAATCATGCCAAAAGCAGAGGAGCACATCATGGGTCAACAGACTAATCGCAATCGCCGCTGGGTACTGGCTTCCCGCCCGCATGGCGCGCCGGTCCCGGAAAACTTCCGTCTTGAAGACGATGAGGTGGCAACGCCGGGTGAAGGCCAGGTTTTGCTGCGCACCATTTTTCTTTCCCTCGATCCCTACATGCGTGGACGCATGAGCGATGAGCCGTCTTACTCCCCGCCGGTAGAGATTGGCGGCGTGATGGTTGGCGGGACCGTGAGTCGCGTGGTGTCCTCCAACCATCCTGATTACCAGCCTGGCGAGTGGGTGCTGAGCTACAGCGGCTGGCAGGACTATGACATCTCCGACGGTAACGGGCTGGTGAAGCTTGGCGATAATCCCGAACATCCCTCCTGGGCGCTGGGAGTGATGGGGATGCCAGGATTTACTGCTTATATGGGGCTGCTGGATATCGGTCAGCCAAAAGCGGGGGAAACGCTGGTTGTGGCCGCCGCCACCGGCCCGGTTGGCGCAACGGTAGGGCAGATTGGTAAGCTCAAAGGCTGCCGGGTGATCGGGGTTGCAGGCGGGGCAGAGAAATGCCGACATGCCACCGAGGTATTAGGCTTTGATCTCTGCCTCGATCACCATGCACAAGATTTTGCGCAACAGCTGGCAAAAGCCTGTCCGCAGGGGATCGATATTTACTACGAAAACGTTGGCGGCAAGGTATTTGACGCCGTTTTGCCATTGCTCAATACCTCTGCGCGCATTCCGCTGTGCGGACTGGTCAGCGGTTACAACGCCACATCGCTTCCAGGCGGACCCGATAGATTACCTTTGCTGATGGCAACGCTACTGAAAAAGCGTATCCGGATGCAGGGCTTTATCATTGGTCAGGATTATGGTCACCGTATTCAGGAGTTTCAGCGGGAGATGGGGCGCTGGGTTAAAGAGGGCAAAATCCATTACCGCGAGCAAATCACCGACGGTCTGGAAAATGCGCCGCAGACCTTTATCGGCCTGCTGACGGGCAAAAACTTCGGTAAAGTGGTGATTCGTCTTGCAGACGATGCGTAAAACGGATGGCGGGAGTCATTCCCGCCAGTGTTACTCAAAACGCCAGGCCAGATTAATCCCTACGCCATAGTTTCGTCCTGGCGCCGGTTCGTAATATCGACCATTTGCCTCATTCACTATCACCGAACCGACGTAGGACTTATCAAACAGATTATCCACCCGACCGAACAGGTCGATCATCAGACTGCGGTAATAAAATTTATAGCCGGTATTTAAACCCACTACGGTATAGGACGGGGCTTGCGCCGTATTTTCATCATTGGCCATAATGTTGCTCATATAACGAACATCAGTTCCCGCATACCAACCTTCATCAGGCACGTAGCCCAGCGAAGCAAATCCCATGTTTTGCGCAATGCCAGGCAGGCGGTTGCCGTTGCAGTTTTGATCGCCACAGACGTTGCTGCGGTAGGTCGCATCCAGCCAGGTCCATGCAGCTTTTACGCGCCAGCTTGCGGCAAAGCGTTGGTCCCAGGATAACTCACCTCCCTGACGGCGAGTTTTTCCAGCGTTTTTGTAGGTTGTCCGCCCGCCGCTACTGCTGTCAACCACGATCTCGTCATCGGTATCGGTCTGGAATAGCGCTGCGGTAAACAGCCCATCGCCGATACGCGTTTTACTGCCGATTTCCACGGTATCGTTTGTGGAAGGCTGTAGGTCAAAATTCATCCCACTTTGGCCGTCGGAGCGATAAGACAACTCGTTGATGGTGGGCGTTTCGAACCCGCGTCCCGCGGCCAGGTAGACGTTCCAGGCATCGGTGATGGCGTATTTTAACGATCCGGCAGGTAACCACTGGTGATAGCTGACGTCACCGCTGTCATCTGCGTTACCAGGCGTAATATAGCGATCGTTAGAATCAAACCACACCGAACTGTAGCGAACCCCGGCATCCAGCGAGAGTTTCTGCGTTAATTGCCACTGGGTTTGCAGATAGGGATCGACATTCCACATCAGGTTACGTTCGTTACGTCGTAAGTCGCCTTTCTGACCATATTCTGGCACGCCATCATCAAGGCGAAAGTTGTTGTAGCCTTTACGGCTTTCGCTCAGGTTTTCGTAATTCAGACCGGTGGTGAAGGTCACGGGTATGCCCAGTTCGCCACGGTGAGTCCAGCGGTTGTCTATCCCTTGATAATGACGTTGCAGGGTAATAACGCCTCCGGCATGAGAGGGTTTTAACTGCGGGGCCATCGGGATCGACTGATACTGAGTGGTTTCACGCTCCCCCGCATAGGTCATGATGCTGATATCATCCTTCGCGCTAAGCTGGCGTTCATAGCGCAACCCCGCCTGGGTCTGCTTGATGGTTTTTCGCGTGTTGTATTGCTCAGCGCGGGGAGATTGCTGCGGATTGGCCTGCCACTCCGACTCGGTAAGACCACCAGGATCGTCAGCTTTACTCTCTACGCTATTGAAAATCAGGGTTAGTTTGCTCGTATCGTCCATGCGCACGCCCAGTTTGGCATTGGCCAGATTTTTTTGGGCGCTGCTGCGATCGCGATAACCATGGGTAGTAAACCGGGTTGTGGAAACGGTGTAATCCACATCCCCTCGCTGTGTGCCATCGCCCAGTGCGCCCGTTGCTTTTAACCCGTAGCGCCAACTGCCAAAACTGCCGTAATAACTGCTGGCTTCAATGGTTGGCGGCTCATGTCCCGTTTCAGTGCTGACATTTATCACTCCACCAGACGCATTGCCATACAGAGCAGAGAAGGGGCCGCGTAAAACCTCAATATTTTGTACGCTGCTGATATCAATGTTGGATGTTTGACCCTGCCCATCCGGCATGGTTGCCGGGATCCCGTCGACATACAAACGAATGCCGCGGATGCCATAAGTGGTTCGCGAACCAAATCCGCGAATCGACAACTGGAGATCCTGGGCGTAGTTTTGCCGATTTTGCACCTGTAGCCCAGGGACGCTGGTCAGGGATTCAGACAGATTAATTCGCGGCGTTGCCAGACGCATATCTTCTCCGTCAACGACGCTGACGGCGGCAGGGGTGTCCAGTTCAGAAACGGACTGTGGTGTCGCGCTAACGATCAGCGTTTGATCGTTTATCTCACTTTCTGCCACGGCATAAGGCGAGAGGAAGACAGGCAGTAAAGAAACAGGAAGTGCAGTGTAGCGGGCTGAAAAAATCGTCATGAACAAGGCCAGTTAATGATGCTTACGCCGTAAAACCGGCGATAAGCGCGTGAATTTTTTTATAAAAGATGAATTTTAGCGCTGCTGAATTGCGCTAATTTTCGGGCAATGACAACGATTGTAGTCAATATGTGAAGAAGTGCTCCACTTTGAGATGAATAATGATTACTATTCTCATTCCTAAAAAAGGCAAAACCATGATTTTGCTCATTGAAGCTATGTGAAGCAGTAACAAACGAATTTATCAAAGGGAGTCGTCATGTCTTTACGTCATCTGTTTTCGCCGCGTCTGCGTGGTTCTTTACTGTTAGGTTCACTGCTCGTTGCATCATCTTTTACTACGCAGGCTGCAGAAGAACTGCTGCGCAAAGCCGTGGGCAAAGGCGCCTATGAAATGGCATACAGCCAGCAAGAGAACGCGCTGTGGCTGGCGACTTCGCAGAGCCGCAAACTGGATACCGGCGGGGTGGTTTACCGTCTTGACCCGGTCACCCTCGAAGTGACTCAGGTTATTCATAACGATCTCAAACCGTTTGGCGCCACCATCAACAACGCCACGCAAACGCTGTGGTTCGGCAACACGGTAAACAGCGCGGTGACGGCAATGGATGCCAAAACGGGCGCGGTGAAAGGACGTCTGGTGCTGGATGCGCGTAAGCGTTCTGAAGACGTTCGCCCACTGCAGCCGCGTGAGCTGGTCGCCGATGACGCCACCAACACGGTATACATTAGCGGTATTGGTAAAGAGAGCGTGATTTGGGTGGTGGACGGTGATGCCATTACATTGAAGGACACCATTCAAAATACCGGCAAAATGAGCACCGCTCTGGCTGTCGACAGCAAGGCTAAACGCCTGTACACCGCCAATGCGGACGGTGAATTCATCACCATCGATACCACCACCAACAAAATTCTCAGCCGTAAAAAGCTGCTGGATGATGGAAAAGAGCATTTCTTCATCAACCTGAGTCTGGACACGGCGGGCAATCGCGCCTTTGTCACCGACTCTAAAGCGGCGGAAGTGCTGGTAATCGACACACGTAATGGCAACGTCCTGGCAAAAGTCGCCGCGCCGGAATCCCTGGCCGTGCTGTTTAACCCGGCGCGTAACGAGGCCTACGTGACCCATCGTCAGGCCGGCAAAGTGAGCGTGATCGACGCGAAAAGCTATAAAGTCGTTAAAACGTTCGAGACCCCAACATTCCCGAATAGCCTGGCGCTCTCCGCCGACGGTAAAACCCTGTACGTTAGCGTGAAACAGAAGTCCACCCGCGAGCAGGAAGCCACCCAGCCGGACGATGTTATTCGTATTGCGCTGTAATTAACCGGAGGGGGAAACCCCTCCTGTCACTTCTGTAAATCCCCCGATACGCCTCGTTACACCCCGCCAGTAGCCTGACCTACTTCAGGGACTTACACTACGCCCTCAACGGCTAACTGAATAACACGGGAATACCATGAAAAAGCCATTTATCTGTCTTTGTGCAGGCGTAATGCTGTTTACATTGGCAGGATGCACCACCGATTACGTCATGACGACCAAAAGCGGACAAACCATCACCACCCAGGGTAAGCCAAAACTGGATAAAGACACGGGAATGACCAGCTATACCGATCAGGATGGGAATGCGCGGGAAATTAACAGCAACGACGTAGCGCAGTTGATTGAAGCGAACTAAAAAAGAAGGCCTGAAGGATTAACCTGTCAGGCCTTCTGCCGTTATGGCGCGGTGCGGTGGATCTCTGCAACGCGTTTACGCACGCCGAACCAGCCCGCGACCAGCAGGATGGCAATCAGCGGTAATGACGCGATGGTATAGGTGCCGTTTGGATAGTCAAACGCCATCAATACCAGTACGCTCACCAGGAACAGCAGCGTTAACCACGAGGTAAACGGTGCGCCCGGCAGTTTAAAGCTGACGTCTGCCGTTTTACCTTCTTTTATGGCCCGGCGCAGACGCATCTGACAGACCATGATAAATCCCCACGATGCAATAATGCCCAGTGACGCGAAGTTCAACACGATCTCAAACACCTGTGACGGCACCAGATAGTTCAGGAATACCCCGACGACATACACGACCAGCGTGGCGAGGATCCCGGCCCAGGGCACCTGTTGACGGCTCATTTTAGCCATGAATTTCGGTGCCGAACCGCCCATCGACATGGAGCGTAAAATACGCCCGGTGCAGTACAGCCCTGAGTTAAGGCTGGAAAGCGCCGCGGTGAGCACCACAATATTCATGATACTGCCAATGTACGGCACGCCCAGTTTGGAAAAGAAGGTCACAAACGGGCTTTGCCCCGCCTGATAGGCGTTCCAGGGCAGTAGCAGAACCAGCAGCACGACAGAACCCACATAGAACAGACCAATACGCCAGATAACGCTATTGATTGCTTTCGGCACCATCGTTTGCGGATCTTTGCACTCACCGGCGGCGGTACCCACCAGTTCAATAGAGGCAAAGGCGAAAACCACACCCTGTACCAGTACCAGCGCAGGCAACAGGCCATGCGGGAAGAAGCCGCCGTTGTCGGTAATCAGGTGAAAACCCGTGGCGTTACCATCCAGCGGCTTTCCGGTACCTAAAAAAACGGTACCTACCACCAGGAAAATCACAATTGCCAGTACCTTAACCAGCGCAAACCAAAACTCCATCTCCGCGAACCATTTCACGCCGATCATGTTCATGGTACCGACAATAGCCAGCGCGCCGAGGGCAAACACCCACTGCGGCACGTCGCCAAATGCGCCCCAGTAGTGCATATACAACGCCACCGCGGTGATATCGACAATGCCGGTCATCGCCCAGTTGATGAAGTACATCCAGCCAGCCACATAGGCGGCTTTCTCACCTAAAAATTCACGGGCGTAGGAAACGAAGCTACCGCTGGAAGGGCGATGTAAAACCAGTTCGCCGAGCGCGCGCAGTATAAAGAACGAAAAAATACCGCATACCAGATAGACCAGCGCCAAAGCCGGGCCGGCCATCTGCAGGCGTGCGCCTGCCCCTAAAAACAACCCGGTACCAATTGCGCCGCCAATGGCGATCATTTGTACCTGTCGATTGCCCATCGCTTTGTGATACCCCTCTTCGTGAGCATTCAACCAGCGTCGTTTCGCCGCATGTTGTTCCGCGGCTTGCGTGTTGTTTGTGTTCATTACGATTCCTGTTGACCTGACAAAAATACAACATCCTTATTGCCGCACCTGCTGCGGCGAAAACAGCCTTACCCTTCATTGTGTTACGGGGGAAAACTGCCGGCCGAGCATCCTACATTCAATTGATTGGTTCCGCAAAGCCCCGGTAACAAGAATTCAGCATTTTTATGCAGCCGGTACTGGCGCGGTGTGGCCTCGATTCAGCCAATAAAGGAGAAGGGCGTTTATACCTGTAGAGGTTCTACGCCGGAACCGCCGAAACCCAGTTTAAGTCCGGCAACAAGAGTATCCAGATCGATAAGTTCATTGCTGCTCTGGAGGGTGTAATGCCCGTTCAGTAAAATGTGCTGCAGGCCATCTGTGATATCCGGGTCAGCGCCTCGACGCCTTTGGTATTATCTTCGGCTTCCAGTCTCTCCAGCAAACGTGACAGGAACACGGAGTTGTAATAAATGATCGCATTGGAGATCAAGCGCCCACACTGGGTACTGATGTCCGTTTCAGTATCATTTTTCCCTGTTAACTCTTTCTTACCGCCGACTTTGGCGACTGATGCACGTAACTGGTGATAAGATTAAACGCGATTCTGGGAGCGACGGATATTGCGTTCCAACTGCGGGTCACGCAGATACTTCAGCGTGTAAATACTGCGAACCAGCCGATCGTATTCAAATATCGCCTGTCTTGTCGGGTTGGCCGTTGTATATGTACATAACTTGCGGATCAGCGTTCCCTACGTCATTTCCTTCAGCCCAGGCGTGGCGACGATGCGATCAAGAGTGCTTTTTTCGCGTGTGATAAGGTCCAGAACAATGTGCCCGCAGGCTGGATCAGGCATTTTTTATGTGCTGACGAATCCTTTTATCGGACGCTTTCCCGAGAAAAGTAATGAAAAACTGGATGTAATGAAATTAGCATGGAGCGGTTATGTACAACAACAATGAAGTCATCAGTTATCTACAGGCTAACAGGATCCTTGCATTAAAGCTCGATCATGCAGTTTCTGCCGTCGGTCAGCAGGTTACAAATCAAGTTGAAACCTTGGGAAAGGGCGCTACCCGTCTGCTGTATTACACGTCCTGCTTTACCGATGAATATAATGATATTTGCCAGCAGCAAAAAACGGAGGATCTGCGCTTCAGGAATGCTGTTATTCGCATTATCCAGCATGGTGACGTTGTCTATGAAATGCTTCGTGTCTACTTTGAAGAAGTATTCAAATACAAAACTAATGCCCAATTAGAGCATATTAAAAAAGCACTTATGGCTGTAAATGTTCATATCGCGTCCAGCACCCTTACCGGTGCGGGGTACGCTTTAGCGGTCGCTACCAGCGTCCGTATCGGATTGCATCTAAGTATGCAACTCAGTGCTCTTACGGGACGTGCAGCGGGTACGACTGCGGGGGTTGTGGCCACGTACGGCTTGGTTCAGAAAGCGGCGGATAGTGCTCGTCGTCTACACGTCCAGTATCCAGCTTATTACTCTGCACTTTACATGCAACAACTGGATATGATGTATTTCCTGATTGAACCGGTATTTGAGCGCGCGGGCGCACTTGAAGCGCAATGGTCATCTGATTCCGGTATAGCAAATATCATCACCCGGATGATCAGATAACCATGATTCGATCACTAAAGAAATTTCTACTGTGGCAGCTCAGGTTTTTATCATCGCTGTACGGACCTGTAATTTTTACGATTATTTTCGCATTGCTCCAGGGATATTTTTTCCCTGACAGCCCTGTCTGGCCTACAGGCGTATTCGCCATAGTTATGATTGTTATTTTCACGCGTTACTGTAAATGGTGACAGCGTTAATATCACAGTTACTTAAATCATCACTGATAAGGAAATTATATGTCTACTCCCGCTCATTTATGGCTTGAAGATGAAAATGGAGCGCCGATTGTTGGCAGTTGTTTAATGCCCCTGCGTTTGGGTTCCATCGAATTAAAATCATTTTCGCACGGCGTAACCATTCCAGTAGACCCCAATTGGGGCAAACTTACAGGGACGCGCGTTCATAGCCCGATCACGATAGTGAAGGAATTTGATCAGACAACACCGCTCCTGTACCGCGCTGTCTGTGAAGGCCGAACCATGAAGAAGGCGACAATCAAGATGTACCGTATCCTGGAATCGGGCATCGAGGCGGAGTATTTCAATATCATTCTGGAAAACGTCAAGTTCACAACGGTTGCGCCATACCTGTCACCTAACGGTATGAGTAGTACTCACCTTGAAACGCTCGAGTTGCGTTATGAGGCGATTACCTGGAAGTATACGGAGGGTAATATTATCTATCGAGACTCATGGAACGATCGTTGTTGTGCCTGATGACGAGGGGCACCAAAGGAGGAAAGAAAATGGTCGACTTAACTTCTGAACAACGGCAGTTGGCGAAGATAGTTCATGATAATGATGATGCTCAATTATTGCGGGCTGTTATGACTATATGGATGCCTTTAAACGGGGGATGGACAGCGCTTCAAAAGTCCAGATGCCTGCAATACCCTGGATATTTCGCTTTGCAAAATGGATGGAAAGGCTGGCTCAGGGCATTGCTGATGGAGTCATTGAGGTACCGAAAGATCACTAAAAGCAACGGACCGGAAATTTCGGCGGTTCCGGCGTAGAGCCCCATGTAGAGGAGTGCGCTTATCGAGACATTCACCCAATAAGCGCCGTAACGTTATGCCGATACGCCAAAGACCTGAACGGCCTGCTGTAAGCGTGATGAACGCTGGGTCAGATCGGCGGTGGCGTCGGTGACGCGCTCCACCATCTCGGCATTATTGTGTGTCATGGTGCCAACGCGTGAAATTGAATCGTTAATCAGATCCAAAGCCTGGGTTTGCTCACGCGTGGCCAGACTAATGTCTTTGATCATCATCGACATCTGCAGTACATCCCCAATCATCCCGGTGAGATGCGTTTCCGTTTGCTCCACCATTTTGACGCCGCTATTAACATTGGCGACGTTCTTCTCAATAAGCTGTTTGATCTCTTTTGCCGCAGACGCCGAGTGTTGGGCCAGATTGCGGACTTCTGCCGCGACAACGGCGAAGCCACGCCCGGATTCCCCGGCTCGCGCGGCCTCAACCGCGGCATTAAGCGCCAGAATATTGGTCTGAAAGGCGATGCTGTCGATCACGCCAATGATGTCAACGATCTGCCCGTTGTCACGCGATATCGCCTGCATCATGGCGATAGTTTGTTTCATGATATCGCCGCCTTCTGCAGCGTTGGCGCTGGTTTTATCGGCCATGGTCATGGTATGTGCCGCCGTCTCAGCGGTTTGTTGTACCGCGCTACCAATTTCTTCAATGGCCGCAGCGGTTTGTTGCAGGTCGGCAGAGGTTTCTTCTGAACGCTGATGCAGCGCCGTACCTTCTTTTGACACCCGCTGACTGATAGCGCGAATACCGGAAATTTGCGTACTGACGTCATCGACCAGAGAATTCAGATTAAGCCCGGACTGATTAACCAGTCGCATTAGCATTCCGATCTCATCCACCCGATTTAAATGACAGTTATCAGGTTTACGTCCGGACACCACTTTCTTCATTTGCGTCAGGAGCGTATTAACTGGCTGACAAATTTGATACTTAAGGTAAATAGCCAGCGCCATAAATAACACCAGCAAGCCACCCGACTGAATAAATGGATTAAACGGGGCGAAGATAAATAGCAAGGCGAGCAGGGCCGTCACCCCTAAAGAATAATTGACGCGCTGGCTGATATTCAGCCATTTAAACATGGAGGTCCATGCCAATAAGCCGCGACGAATGATAATCCCTTTAAAAAGTCGAAAGCCTTTAAACTGCTGACTATTCATTTTTTGGTATAAACTTTCGCTGTGAGTTATTTCATCACGCGAAGGAACGGTACGCACGGAGATGTAACCGGTGAGTTTTTCATTGTGCCAGACCGGCGTAACGTTGGCGCGAACCCAGTAATGGTCACCATTTTGGCGACGGTTTTTCACCATACCCGTCCAGCTGTCTCCCTGCTGTAGCGTGTACCACATATCAGCGAATGCAGCGGGAGGCATGTCAGGATGGCGAATAATATTATGCGCTTCGCCCATTAATTGATCTTCGTTAAATCCGCTGGCATCGATAAAAGCAGAGTTAGCGTAGGTAATATGACTTTCTTTATCCGTCGTTGAAAGCAGCGTCGCTTTGTCGTTAAGTGCGTGCTCAATTTGTGTAACGGGCATGTTACTTTTCATAGAGGCCCCATAATGATATGTATAATCCATACAAAAATCCCCGCAATAAAATCGGGAGGAATATTAAAAAGCCGTTTTAAACCGTTTTAATAAGAAACGCTGCATTCTCTACTAATCATCATTTCTGTGGAAGTATTTAAATTAAAAAATCTCTGTGGAATATTCATTCAGGGTCATAAAACTGAAACATTTTATACAACCGCATAACGTTTTAAGTCATTTAACCTGACTTAACGTAAATCGCGTTAAAAAACGTTTTCGCAAAAAGAAAACTGGCATGAAATGATTTGGATGTTATTCCCGTGAGACCAACGACCCTATTATATTTTGTAGGCCATACATTCCGCGTGTTTTCAGTTTCGTGTTCCGACCAGTACAAGGCGATCCGAATTTTAACCCTGACAGCGTCAGGGCTGGTTATCTACTTTTTAGCTGAGTAAATGTGAATTAAATGTTTCTGCATGGTTATCTGATAATTTAATAATAATGACATGTTAACAAGCATAGGCCCGTAACATGTCATATCGCCTGAGTATTCTGGATAAAAGCCCCCTCGGGGAAGGTGAAACCGCCGCGATGGCGCTTGCCCGGACGTTGCGTCTGGCGCAGCAGGCAGAAGAGTGGGGATACCATCGTTTCTGGATCGCGGAACACCATAATACGCCACAGCTGGCCAGCCCATCACCGGAGCTGGTGATTGCCTGGATCCTCGGGCAAACCCAGCGTATTCGCGTTGGCTCCGGTGGCGTGATGCTGCAACATTACAGCCCGTACAAAGTGGCGGAAAACTTCAATCTTCTGGCCTCGCTGGCACCCGGGCGTGTCGATCTCGGCGTAGGGAAAGCCCCTGGCGGCTTACCACTGTCGACTCAGGCACTACAGCAAGGAGTGCATCAGGATGAAAAAGGCAGTTTTGCCGACCAACTTTCCCAGCTTAACGACTGGCTGACGCTGAGCGGCACGGAAAGCGGGGAAACGGTATTTCCGACGCCAATTCCACCGTTACCGCCGCAAGGATTTGTCCTGGGAGCCAGTGTGCAAAGCGCACAGTTAGCAGCGCAATTTAATTGGCATTTTATCTTTGCCGCACACCTCAACGGTGACCGCGCGTTATTGCGTGACGTTTTGTCCTTCTGGCAGACCCACAGCGCACGTCCGACGATAGTTGCCGTCCAGGTGATTGTGGCTGACAGTAACGATACCGCCGCGCAGCTTGCGGAAAACGTGCAAATCTGGGGCGTGGAGCTGGGGAATGGTCAACGTGTCACGGTAGCCAGCGAAGAGCAGGCGCTGGCATTCGCCGCGCAGGCCGGCAGTCCGCCACGCAAAATCGCGCGTCGTGAGCAGGCGTTGTTACACGGCACGGCTCAGGAGGTGATGGCGAAGCTGAATGCCCTGCATACGCAATTTGGCATTGATGAGTTCATTATCGACACGCCAGTGGCGGAAGGTCACGCGCGTCTGACATCGCTGCGGTTGTTGGCGCAAGCCCATAACGCCGTGGAGGTGCTCTGATGACTCTGGCCTCAACGCTTATCAACTGGCGTCGTGAATTACACCAGCACCCGGAACTTTCCCTGCAAGAGGCGGCAACGACGGCGCGCATTCACGCCTGGCTGCACGCAGCGGACGTCGAGATTTTGCCGTTCGACCTGAAAACCGGTCTGGTCGCGGAAATCGGGCAGGGAGAAGATGTCATCGCGCTGCGAGCGGATATCGATGCGCTACCGATAGAAGAAAGCGCCGATGTGCCGTTTCGCTCCCTCACTCCGGGAGTGATGCATGCCTGCGGGCATGACGTCCACACCAGCGTCATGCTGGGCGCCGCGCTGCTGCTTAAACAACAGGAAACACACTTACCGGGTCGCGTACGTATTTTGTTTCAGCCCGCTGAAGAGAGTTTCGGTGGCGCAAAAACGCTGATCCGCGCCGGTGCGCTGCACAACGTTGCGGCTATTTTTGGCATGCACAATGAGCCAGGTTTACCGGTGGGGGAATTTGCCACACGCGGCGGTGCGTTCTATGCCAACGTCGATCGCTTCGTGCTGCGTATTAATGGCAAGGGCGCACATGCGGCGCGTCCGCATGAAGGCAGAGATGCCATCCTGCTCGCCAGCCAACTGGTCACGGTGTTGCAAAGCGTTGCCAGTCGCGACGTTAACACACTGGATTCAGTGGTGCTTAGCGTGACCCGTATTCAGGGAGGAAATACATGGAATGTGTTGCCAGAATCCGTTGAGCTGGAAGGGACGCTCAGAACGCACCGGACTTCGGTGCAGCAGCAGGTTAAAGCACGGGTTAATGACATCGCCGCCGGTTTTGCCCACGCCTTTGGCGCACAAATCGACGTTATCTGGCATGCGGGGCCGACCGCGTTGGTAAACGATGCACGTTGGGCCGATATCGCCACCGCCGTGGCGAAACAATCAGGCTACACCACCCACCATGCCGACCTGCATATGGGCGGCGAGGATTTTGCTGTCTATCTGCAAAATACGCCTGGGGCATTTGTCAGTATTGGCAGCGCCAGTGAATACGGATTACATCACCCGGGCTTCAATCCGGACGAACGTTTAATTGAACCTGCCGCGCATTACTTTGCACAGTTAGCAAAAACGGCATTCGCACATCTTTAAGTTTACCGGTTGGGTAGGGGTTATTATGGCTGAAAATCGGCAACTACGGCTCGGCACTATTCTGCATGGCGCAGCGGGAAATATGTCCGCATGGCGTCATCCGGCGGCGCAGGCCGATGCCAGTATTAATTTTGATTTTGTCAAAGAGACGGCGCTTATTGCGGAAAAAGGGAAGCTGGATTTTATTTTTGTCGCCGATGGTCTGTATATTAATGAAAAATCAATTCCACACTTTTTAAATCGCTTTGAGCCGCTGACGGTATTATCTGCTTTGGCCAGCATTACCCAAAATCTGGGATTGGTTGGCACGGTATCCACGTCATACAGCGAGCCGTTTACTACCGCACGGCAGTTCGCCAGCCTTGATCATCTCAGCCAGGGGCGAGCCGGATGGAACGTGGTCACATCACCTCTGGAGGGTTCGGCAAAGAACTATTCCCGTGCCCAGCATCCAGAACATGCCCTGCGTTATCGTATCGCCGATGAATATTTACAGGTGGTGAAAGGACTGTGGGATTCCTGGGAAGATGATGCTTTTACCCGTAATAAGGCAAGCGGAGAGTTTTTTAATCCGCAAAAACTGCACACGCTTAACCATCATGGAGATTATTTTCAGGTCGCAGGGCCGTTAAATATTGGGCGCACGCCACAAGGCCGTCCGATTATATTCCAGGCGGGCGCTTCACAGGATGGTAAGAAATTAGCGGCGCAGCATGCCGATGCTATTTTTACCCATCAGGAGTCGCTGGCGGAGGCCAAAGAGTTCTATCAGGATGTAAAAAGCCAGTTGGCCTACGCCGGGCGACATCCCGAACAACTGCATATATTCCAGGGCGTCAGCGTGATTGTTGGCGACAGCGCAGAGGATGTTGAGCAGCAGTATCAGACTACCGCTGCGCTGGTCTCTATTACCGACGCGCTGAACTACCTGGGCCGCTACTTTGAACATCATGATTTCGCCCAATATCCACTGGATGCACCGTTCCCGGATCTGGGTTCCCTTGGACAAAACAGCTTTCGCAGTACGACTGATGAGATCAAACGCAACGCGCGTGAGCGTGGCTTAACGCTACGCCAGGTTGCTCTGGAAGCGGCCAGTCCACGCCCACGTTTCAGCGGTACGCCACAACAGGTTGCCGATGGTCTTCAGCAGTGGTTCGACGAAAAAGCCGCAGACGGTTTTATCATCCAGGGGGGAACGCCAGATACCTTCCCGCGTTTTGTCGAACAGGTTGTCCCCGTGCTTCAGGCGCGTGGCCTGTTCCGCCATGAATATCCCGGTACGACCCTGCGCGCAAGCCTGGGACTCGCGACACCTGCAAACCAATTCACACAATAAGAGAAAAACGCTATGCAGAAAAAATCAGTCTTCCTCGCGCTGTCACTGGCTTTCAGCGCTAACGTCTGGGCAAATGATGTGACTATTAACGGTACGGGCGTAAGCCTGGAAGCCAATAAAACGCCAATCAATACGGCAAAAAATCCGCAGGCGATTGCGCAGTTGCCCGCGAACCTGCACCTGGCCGTGCCGGGTAAATTCACCGTGGCGATTGCCGGGTTAAGCCAGCCGCCGCTGACCGTCTTTGCCGATGACAATAAGACACTGATCGGCAGCGAGGCGGACATCGCTCGTCTGGTGGCTGACAGTCTGGGGCTGGAACTCAACGTCGTGCCCACGTCATGGGAAGACTGGCCGCTGGGCGTCACGTCCGGCAAATATGATGCCGCGATCAGCAATATTACCGTCACCAAAGCCCGCAAAGAGAAATTCGATTTCGCGACGTATCGTAAGGACTCCCTTGGCTTCTATGTCAAAACCGGCAGTAAGCTGAAGAAAATCGAGCAGGCAGAAGATATCGCCGGTCTGCGTATCATCGTCGGTTCGGGGACAAATCAGGAAGCCATCCTGCTCGCCTGGAACGATGAGAACGTGAAGAAAGGGTTGCAGCCGTTTACGCCGGTGTATACCAAAGATGATGCCGCGCAAACCCTGGCTCTGCAGTCAGGCCGCGCCGATGCTTACTTCGGTCCTAACGTTATCGGCGCGTGGAAAGCTGCACTCAACGGTAAAACGCAACGGGTGGGCAGCGTTGATGGCGGTTGGCCAAAAGCGGCACACATCGCTGTGACGCTGAAAAAGGACAGCGGTCTGGTTCTGCCGGTACAAACCGCCCTCAACGGCGTAATTGGCAACGGCGACTATGACAAGGTGCTGAACCGCTGGGGAGAAGGGGTGGAACGTATTCCGCAATCTGAAATCAACCCGGCCGGTTTAGGCGACTAAGGAGGTCATCGTGAGCGATCAATTTCGCGTGGTCTCACCTGAAGCCAGCGAGCTGCAGCCAATTTTGAACGGTCTGTTCGGTGAATATGCCGCCCGCTATGGCGATTATTTTTCTCGCGACGCTGAAGTGGAGCTGACCGAATGGTATCTGGCACCGCAGGGACTTTTCGTGGTACTGGAGCGCAGCGGCGAGATTATCGCCACCGGGGCCTACAAACCTTACGACAAAGACACCGCCGAGATTAAGCGCATCTGGACGAAAAGCAGCCTGCGTCAGCAGGGGCTGGCGGCGCGCGTGGTGCAGGAGCTGGAACGCAGGGCGCTGCTGGCGGGCTACAGCCGGATTTATCTGACCACGGGATTTCGCCAGCCAGAGGCCGTGCGACTTTATTTAAGCCAGGGCTACGATCCGCAATTTGATACAGCGCGCGATCCCGAAGAGTACAGCCTGCCACCGTTTGATGGCCGGCTGCGCTTTACCAAACTCTTGACCATCGCCGGTCAGGCCAGAATAGCCTGAGGAGAGAAGATGAAAACGACGGAGAGTATTAAAGTCGTACCGGCGCGCTATCCTATGCGCACCGCAGGAGCAGTCATTGCCTTGTTTGTCCTGGCGGTGATTATCCAGTCCGTGGCGTTTAATCCGCGCTGGGAATGGGGCGTGTTTGCCCGTTGGTTCTTTGATCCGGTTATCTTGTCCGGCCTTGGGCAAACTCTGCTACTGACGCTTATCGGTACGCTGTTGAGTATTATCATCGGTGGTCTGCTGGCGCTGGCACGGCTTTCATCTTCCTGGTTGCTGAACGGTCTGGCATGGGGATACATCTGGCTGTTTCGTTCGTTACCGCTGATTGTGGTGCTCATCGTTTTGTACAACTTCTCCTATTTGTACGACACGCTGGCGATTGGTATTCCGTTTACTCCCATTCAATGGGGCAGTTTTGAGACCATCAATGTACTCGGCCAGTTTTCCACCGCGGTGGTTGGCCTGACGCTGGTGCAAAGCGCCTATACCGCTGAAATTATTCGTGGTGGATTTTTAGGGGTTGACCATGGCCAGTACGAGGCAGCGGCAGCGCTGGGCTTACCCGCATGGCGACGTACGCTGCGGATTATTCTGCCGCAGGCGCTGCGTACTATTTTGCCTGCTGGCTTCAATGAAATCATCAGTCTGGCGAAAGGGACGGCGATGGTATACGTGCTGGCAATGCCAGAGCTGTTCTACACCATCCAGATGATCTACAACCGCACGCAGGAAGTGATCCCGCTGTTGATGGTGGGTGCGGTGTGGTATCTGGTGATCACCAGCGTCCTGTCGTTAATTCAGCACCTGGTCGAACGCGCGCTGGCCCGCAGCGAGCGACGTTCAGCAATCAATACCGCCCGGGTGAGCCGTGCAGAAAAACGCAACCGTCAACGTCCGCAGCAGGAGGCCGTCCATGTCCCACTCGCCTGAAGGCCATATTTCCATTACCGGCGTCAGCAAATACTTCGGTCGCCACAAAGCGCTGGATAATGTGTCGCTGGAGATCCCTCCCGGAACGGTAACGGTTATTCTTGGCCCGTCCGGTTCAGGGAAATCCACACTCTTGCGGACGATCAACCATCTGGAGCGCGTCGATGAAGGGTTTATTCAAATCGATGGCGATTACATTGGTTATCGTCGGCAGGGAGACAAACTGTATGAGCTGAAAGAGGCGGAAATTTTGCGCCAGCGCGTTAACGTCGGCTATGTGTTCCAGAATTTTAATCTGTTTCCGCACTTAACGGTGCTGGAGAATTTGATTGAAGCGCCCATTGCGCACGGTCTGGCATCGCGTAAAGCCGCCACCGAGCGGGCATTAACTCTGCTTGATGCCGTTGGCCTGCGTAATAAAGCCGATGCCTGGTCGCGTCATCTCTCCGGCGGTCAGCAGCAGCGTATCGCTATAGCCCGTGCGCTGGCGCTAAATCCACGCGTTATGCTGTTTGATGAACCCACTTCAGCGCTGGATCCTGAACTGGTAGGCGAAGTTCTGGATGTCATCAAAGCACTGGCGCAGTCGGGAACCACGCTGGTTGTGGTGACGCACGAGATTGGGTTCGCCCGGGAAGTGGCGGATCAGGTGGTGTTTATGGTCGATGGCAAAATCGTCGAACAGGGCAGCAGCGAGCAGGTGCTGAATCATCCACGCCACACGCGCACCCAGCAGTTCTTGTCGAAAGTGCTGTGAACTTCAAGGGAAAGATAGGCAGGTCTGCATAGACTGACGAATGCTGCTCTACACTTAGGGTTTTAACTTTGGGGGGTTGCAGCATGATTAAGGTCTATGGGGGGCCGGGCTGGGGATCGGCCATCAGTGAAGTGATGCTCACACTGGCGGAGATCCCTTACAGCTTTATTGATGTTGATGGTTTTGACCGCGACGGGCCTTCGCGGGAGTTGCTTAAAAAAATGAATCCGCTGTGCCAGGTGCCCACACTGATACTGGAAAATGGTAACGTGATGACGGAAACGGCGGCGATCGCCCTGATGATCCTCGATCGTTGTCCTGAACTTGCGCCACCCGTTGGGCACGCTGAGCGCCAGCAGTTTCAGCGTCTGTTGATATGGCTGGTGGCAAATGTCTATCCAACGTTTACCTATGCCGATTATCCACAACGCTGGGTACCAGACGCCGCGGCGCAGTTGAAAAAGAACTGTATTGAGTACCGCAAATCGCTTTATATGTGGCTGAACGACCAGCTAAGCGCTGAGCCGTACGCGTTTGGCGATCAGCTAACACTGCTGGACGTTTATATTGCCGTTATGCGCACCTGGGGGCCGGGGCATGACTGGTTTCAGGACAACACGCCCAATATCAGCGCCATCGCTGACGCGGTTTGCCAGCACCCGCGACTGCGTACTGTACTGAAAAATAATAAGATTATTTAAACAAAAAAACGCTGTTCCGCAGGAGTGCAAATCCCGGAACAGCGGGCGAACTATCGCCATAAGCTTACATTACGCGACGGACGGGCTCAGCGTAATACGATCCAGTGGCCCCACGATAAACAGATAAGAAATCAGGCCAATCAGCCCCATCGAACCGACGTACAGAATGGCGTAATCGAATGACTGGGTATTCGCCAGAATGACGCCAATCACCAGCGGCGTGATAATACTCGCCATATTGCCGCACATATTGAATACGCCGCCAGCAATGCCGAGCACTTCTTTTGGGGAAGTATCGCTAAGTACGCACCATCCCAGATTGCCAAAGCCTTTGGCGAAAAATGCCAGACTCATCGCCGCGATAACCACAAATTCTGACGAGGTGTAGTTAGCGATAACGATGACACAGGAAAGTAACATTCCGCAGATAACGGGTAGCTTACGAGCAACCGTCAGGCTGTAGCCGCGTTTTAATAGCCAGTCTGAAAAAACGCCCCCTAACAATCCACCGATAAAACCGGCAATAGCAGGAATACTGGCGACAAACCCCACTTTAAGAATCGACATTCCTTTAGCCTGATACAGATAGGTAGGAAACCAGGTCAGGAAGAACCAGGTGATTGACGTCACGCAGAACTGCCCGATGTAAACGCCAATCATCATGCGGTTGACGCAGACGCTTTTTATTTGCGCAAAGGTAATCTTCTGTGGCTCTTTTTTATTTCCCAGCGACGGTTCGCCACCGCCTTCCCGGATATAGTCAATTTCCTGCTGGTTTACCTTCGGATGATGCATAGGATCTCTGACTTTTACCAGCCAGAAGATGCCAAGAATAACGCCAATCGCCCCGATGTAATAAAAAACAAAGTGCCAGCTGAGATTATGCAAAATAATCGTCATTAACGGTGTAATTACCCCTAACGAGATATATTGCGCGGCCTGGTAAACTGAGGTGACAAATCCTCGTTCGTTATTAGGAAACCACTGCACGCTTAATCGGCTGTTGGCAGGAAAGGCCGGAGCCTCAATGGCACCCATCAGTAAACGTAAGATAATCAATACCACAAGTGGACTGGCGTACAGATAAATGGTGCCCTGAAACATGGTCACCAGCGACCAGCCAATCAGGGCGCAGCCGTATACCAGACGAGAACCGTAGCGATCAAGTAGCCAGCCGCCAGGCAATTGCATAATGACATAAGAAATACCGAAGGCAGAAAAGGCCAGCCCCATTGCTTCGGGATCAAAACCTAATTCTTTGCTCATAATCGGAGCCACGACGGATAACGTCGCGCGATCGGCGTAATTAAATACGGTGGCAAGAAACAGAAATATCAAAATACCGTAACGCACTTTTGTGCGCTTTATTATTGTGTTCATCACCCACTCCTTTCATAAGGTTGAGAGCGTTTCTGTAGGGAAGAGGGCGGGTATTACTTACCCGCCAAATAAATTATGGATGTTTACCAAACTCGCAGGTTAATTGCGTCCAGCGGCGTGTCTGCTCGCTGATGCTGAACCCCAGACCGTGACGGTCGGAAACCCACATCCGCCCATCGCGCAGCTCAAGCTGTTCATTAAATAACGGGTTCAGCCATTCGAAATGTTCCAACCATGGCTCAAGCGGGTAAGCGGCGGACAGATGCAGGTGAACTTCCATGGCAAAGTGCGGAGCCAGTTTGCGACCGTGTTTCGCCGCCAGGTCCATAATTTTCAGAAACGGTGAAATTCCCCCCACACGCGGTGCATCGGGCTGCACAAAATCACTGGCATTACCGAGGATCAGCTGTTCATGTTCGCGGAAGCTGGTCAGCATTTCACCGGTAGCAATCGGGGTATCAAGCGCGGCGGCCAGTTGGGCGTGACCTTCCACATCGTAGGCATCCAGCGGCTCTTCAATCCAGATCAGATTGAACTGCTCCATTTTTCGTCCCATACGAATGGCGGTTTCTCGATCCCACTGCTGATTGGCATCGACCATCAGCGGGAAGTCATCGCCCAGCGCTTCACGCACCGCGGTTAAGCGGCGAATATCCTCGGCGCAGTTTGGCTGACCAACCTTGAGTTTGATGCCGCCAATGCCGTTTTCACGGGAAATAACGACGTTTTTGAGCACCTGATCCAGCGGCGTATGCAGGAATCCGCCGGAAGTGTTGTAACACTGCACGGAGTCCCGGTGTGCACCCAATAGTTTTGCCAGCGGCAACCCTGCACGCTTGGCCTTCATATCCCACAAGGCGATATCGATAGGGGAGATAGCCTGAACCGCCATGCCACTGCGCCCCACGGAAGCTCCAGCCCACAGCAGCTTGGTGTAGATCTTGTCGATATCGTTTGGATCTTCGCCTAACAGGTTATCGGCAATTTCTTTGGCATGAGCATAGATTCCCTGGCCGCCAGCCCGTTTGGAGTAACTAAATCCAACGCCTTCAAACCCGTCGCGACTGCGGATCTCCGCGATAATAATGGCAACTTCGGTTAGGGGTTTCTGGCGACCGGTCAGCACTTTGGCATCGCTCACGGGTGTTGCCAGAGGAAGGAAAGCCAGGGACAGCTTAACCCACTCGATACGGTCGCCGGTTTCAGCCGCGGTTTTTGCATTGGCTGATTTGGCATACGTTACGGCATCGGAATTCGCACTTAATGACATTTTAATCTCTCCTGGTGATAACAAATGATTGCGCTAACATTTTTAGTGTTAGCGCAATCATTGCGCCAGCGAATTGAATGCGTTTTGAACAATCGCTCACAAATACTGAGACGAAAGGGCAGTAACTTGTTAACAGCATCACATTCCAATACTTTATGGGTAAATGCACAAGTCATTATGATGGCGCTATCATTTCAGATGGCGCTAATTAACTAAGCTGCTGTTTTCTCAGCGTTATCGTAGAGGGGCGCTGGCAATAGCCGAAATCATGATGAATAATGCCAGGATAAATCAGCGATTTTTGACAAGGGCATCGACAGTGAAAAATCCCAGACCTCCGCGCGCACCCACGCTGGAAGATGTTGCCCGTACCGCGGGATTGTCGCCCATGACGGTGAGCAGGGCGTTGAATACCCCGCAACTGGTGCGCCCGAGAACGGTTGAAAAAGTGATGCAGGCGGTACGCGCCACTGGCTATATTCCCAACGCGCTGGCCGGGGGGTTGGCGTCGCGTCGCAGTAAGCTTATTGCTGTGGTTGTCCCACAAATTAACAACAATATGTTTGTCGATACCATCCAGTCATTAAGCGATGAACTGGCTGAACGCGGATACCACATCTTGCTCTGCGTGTCGGGTTATACGCCGCAAACAGAGGCTGAGCTGGTGGCGACGCTGCTTTCTCGTCGCCCGGATGGTGTAGTGCTCACCGGTATCCATCATACCGCCGAGCTGAAAAAGGTGATTCTTAATGCGGCCATCCCGGTCGTGGAAATTTGGGATTTAACGCCAACGCCCATCGATATGCTGGTGGGGTTTTCGCACGAAAAAGTCGGGCAGGCGGTAGCAGACTATTTGCTGGACAAAGGGTATCGCCGTCCTGGTTTGCTATGGACCGCCGATCGCCGGGCAGGCCAGCGTAAACAAGGACTGTGCGATGCGCTGAGTCGTCATGGTATCGCGGCTGGCGCACAGGTGGATGTCCCGCTTCCTGCCTCTCTGGCATTGGGGCGTAGCGGGTTGGCACAGCTATTGGCTGAACGCGCGTTTGATGTCATCGTCTGTAGCTCAGATACGTTAGCTCAGGGGGCGATCATGGAAGCCGAAAGCCGTGGTCTACGCGTGCCGCAGGAATTAGCGGTAATCGGTTTTGGCGATCTCGACTTTGCCGCCAGTAACCGACCAGCCATCACCACCGTCAGCGTCGACAGACGGGCTATTGGACAACGCGCCGCCTCTCTGCTTGCCGATCGTATCGAACAAATTCCGCGTGAAGACGATATTATTGATGTTGGATTTCACCTGGTGGAACGAGAATCCGCATAAGTTAACTGCATCCCAAAACAATAAGGAATCTGCTATGCCGCACGTCGATATCAAATGTTTTCCTCGCGACCTGAACGACGAACAAAAATCCGCGCTGGCGGCGGATATTACCGACGTCATTATTCGTCATTTGCAAAGCAAAGACAGTTCAGTGAGCGTGGCGCTTAATGAAATTGAGCCCGCGGCGTGGCAGGGCGTGTGGGATGCGGAGATTGCGCCGCAGATGGCAAGGTTGATTAAAAAACCCGGCTACAGCATGTAAGAAAAAACGGGCGGAAAATCCGCCCGTTTTGTCGTGCCATTATTCAGCTGCTGTTATGAGTTTTCCACTGGTGACAAACGTTCCGGCCCCAAGGTGATGCAGGGTATTGAGCTTGCCATCATCAAACTGCCAGCGTCCTTCCACGAAGGCTCGCTCATCAGCGGCAGCCGAGACCACTTCACCAAACAGCGTGTCATATTTTTCCTGTGCCGCAGTGGCAGGCAACAGGCGGCACTCCATCCAGGCCAGACATTTTGCTTCAATCAGCGGTAAACCCAGTACCGGTCCCTGCACCACGGGAATGCCGTAGCAGTTGAATTTATCTTCCACACGACCGGAAACGCTGCCTACGGCCCAGGTCCAGTTGGCGGCGGCAACGCCCGGAATAACGATGCCGAATTTGCCGCTACGTTCAATGAGCTCACGTGACCAGGCGGTCTTGTCGACAACAATCGCGATCCGCGGTGGTTCAAACTCCACGGGCATTGACCACGCGGCAGCCATCACATTTCGCCGCTCGGTATGCTCATCCCGGCTGGTGATTAATATCGTTGGGCCGTGATTTAGCAACCGACTGGCATGTTTTAATTCGATCGGACGAAAATGGCTCATGGATGCTCCTTGGCTGAGAGATAACACACCACAATAAACATAGATATTAACGGTATTAGCGATTTTGTCGCCTCGTCTGGAGGAACAACGCACAAAATCGACGGCGCAAAATTAAAAATGCGCTATAAGTACTGCATTAATCGAACAGGAACTCCGTATGACGCCTTTTTTAACCGCTTATTTTGCCCGTATTGGCTGGTCAGATTTGGCCAGGGTCAACATTGAAACCTTACGGGCGCTACATTTACTGCACAACGCCGCCATACCTTTTGAAAACCTGGATGTATTGCTTCCAAGAGAGATGCAGCTTGACGATTTGTCATTGGAGGAGAAGCTGGTGACGGCGCGTCGCGGCGGCTATTGTTTTGAACAGAACGGAGTATTTGAGCGAGCGCTACGCGAAATCGGTTTTACCGTACGCAGTCTGCTCGGACGAGTGGTACTGGCGAACCCGTCAAGCCTGCCACCACGCACGCATCGTCTGTTGCTGGTTGAGTTGCAGGGAGAGCAGTGGATCGCCGACGTTGGCTTCGGCGGGCAAACGCTGACGGCGCCGATTCGTCTGCAGGCGAATGTTGAGCAGAAGACACCACACGGCGAATATCGGCTGATTCAGGAAGGTGAAGACTGGATCCTACAGTTCTGTCATCACGAACACTGGCAATCAATGTACCGTTTCGACCTGGTCGTACAGCATCAGAGCGATTATCTGATAGGCAACTTCTGGTCCGCTCACTGGCCGCAATCACATTTTCGCCATCATTTGCTGATGTGTCGTCATCTGCCTGACGGCGGGAAATTAACGTTAACCAATTTTCATTTCACCCATTATCAGGATGGACACGCGGTAGAACAGATTAATCTACCTGACGTCGCCAGTCTGTATGCTTTGTTGCAGGAGCGGTTTGGCCTGGGCGTGGATGACGTGAAGCATGGCTTTACCCAGGATGAGCTGGCGACGGTAATGGCGGCGTTTGATACGCATCCGGACGCGGGGAAATAGGGGCATCGGGATTAGTGCCGGATTGGCGTAATCGCCTTATCCGGCCTCCGGGAACAATTAAAAATCTATCGTCCATTCTGCGTGAAACAGGATCACCGCCGAACCGGTAATGGTGACTTTTTCTGGCTGGTTATCACGGATAGTCACCGTCACATCAACAATACCGTCGCGCCCGAGCGCACGGCCCTGATGTCCCTGAACACGTAACGTTTTCCCATCATGCGCCATCAGCCCATGGTGAACCAACCACGCGCCCATTGGACCGTTGGCATTGCCGGTAACCGGGTCTTCCACAATCCCAATTGCAGGCGAAAACATGCGGCCATCGGTGGCGTTTTCGCCCGGGCGGATTTGAAAAGGAAAGAAGCCGTTACAGCCAATTTGTTGGCTGATGGCTGTCAGAGCCTGCAAATCAGGGGAAAGGGCGTCGAGGTCCACCTCGGGCTTGAGCGGAATCATCACTTTCGAATGCCCGGTGGTAGCAACCTGAATCGGCAAGCCTGCCAGCATATCGTCTTCGCTCAGGTGTAGGGCATCGATAATCGCACCACGAATAGCCCCTTCCAGCGGAGGTTCAAATCCGGGTACGCCTTGCTCAAGGCTAATACGATAGTCATTCCCGGTAGCTTCGATATCCACCCGATGACGACTAGCCAGCGAGGTTTGCCAGACTGTACTGTTGCCCAAACCAAGCACGTTTGCCCGCACATAATGTGCAGCGACGGTAGCATGCCCACAGATAGGAACTTCGACCGTCGGCGTGAAATAGCGGATGCGAACATCGCTGTCGTCGCTGGTCAGCAGGAAAGCGGTTTCCGAATGACGCAGCTCGCGAGCAATGAGTTGCATCTGCGCTTCGCTCAGTCCGTCAGCATGCAAAACCACGCCTGCTGAATTGCCGCGAAAGGGTACCGAGGTAAAGGCATCGACGTGGTAAACCTGTGGTTTCATTAACGTTCTCCCTGGAATGGAGAAGCATCATAACGTGCAAAATACCGGATGGCGATGATCGCTATCTTATCCGGCCCACGGTACCTGGTTGTAGGCCGGATAAGGCGTGTCGTCACCCGACATTTCAATGCGAATTTATCGGCGTGAACGCACTATTTGATAGCGGCGGGTAAAGTACTCAAACGGCGCGCTCCACACGTGAACCAGGCGTGTGAACGGGAACAGCAGGAAGATAGTCATCCCCAAAACCAGGTGCACACGGAAAATCAACGCCACGCCATCCAGATGCGCAGACGCGCCGCCCTGGAAAGTCACCACCGACTGCGCCCAACCTACCAGTTTCAGCATTTCACTGCCGTCAGGATGCTGCGCAGAGAATGGGATGGTGGTTAAGCCGAGGATACACTGAATCAGCAGAACGCAGAGGATCAGGATATCGGCAGTGGAGGAGGTTGCACGAATGCGCGGATTGGTCAAACGACGTACCAGCAAGCCAGCGCCACCGACCAGCGTCAGCACGCCACAGAGCCCACCGGCGATCATCGCCATCTGCTGCTTCACCGCAATCGGCAGGAACCAGGCATACATCCAGTGCGGGGTTAACATGCCAAACAGGTGCCCGAAAAAGATCCCCAGAATGCCGATGTGGAACAGGTTTGACCATAACACCATGCCGCGTTTGTCCAGCATCTGGCTGGAAGAGGCTCGCCAGGTGTATTGCCCGTAGTCATAGCGTAGCCAACTGCCGAGGATAAACACCGTGCCACAGAGGTACGGGTAGATATCGTAAAAAAAGACGTTCAGGTACTGTATCATTTCGGGCCTCCCGCGCTGACGTCGACATACTGAGGTGCCACGTCCTGGCTAAAGCGTCGTTGATAGTTTTGTAACGGTGAACTGTCACAGGCGGTGGCGTTATCCTCGATAAACTTCACCTGTTCCTCTTCCCAGACGGCATCCAGCGCCTGTCGGGTATCGTCGCGGGTTTCCGTGCCAACTTGTTTAGTGACACTGTCACTTGAAAGAGGGCTTCCGGCAAGCAGTAGCAGGGCGTCAAACAGTTGATACCACGGCGTATCACGCTGTTTCAAACGCCCCCCCAGCAGCGCCAGAATCGGTGCGACGTTCTGCAATCCTTCTTTGGCCTCCGCTTCCGGCAACACGCTTAAGTACTCCAGATACAGCGGCAGATGATCCGGCAGTTCGCGGCAGTCGAGCTGCAGTCCGACCTTTTCGTACTGCGCCAACAGATCAACCATCGCCTGGCCCCGATCGCGAGACTCGGCGTGCACGTGCTCAAACAGCAGCAGAGAGGTGGCCCGACCCCGGTCAAATATCTCACACCATTCGGCTTGTTTATCCAGTAATGGCGCATTGAGCAGCCCTAGGCTAAATTCGGTAAGCATTGGGGCATCGCTGGCCACAAGCGCCAGCGCCTCGTCTTTACACTCCCACAGCAACTCGTCGGGATATTCCATCAGCAGGCCGATAACCTTCAGGATTTGCATTATTCACCCTCCGCTTTATCACGCACTTCGGTGATGTCGATGGCGTCAATACGACTGCTGTTAAACAGGTTGAATTTGGTATCTGAACCATGGCAGCCGTCGCCAAAGGTAAATCCGCAACCGTTTTTCTCCGGGAACGCATCACGCGCCATTTCACGGTGGCTGGTCGGGATCACGAAGCGGTCTTCATAGTTGGCGATGGCCAGATAGCGATACATCTCTTCAACCTGCTCAACGGTCAGACCCACTTCCTCAATCGCGCGGGTGTCCGTAACGCCTTCTACGGTTTGCGAACGCATATAATGGCGCATGGCCATCATTCGTTTTAGCGCGCGCAGCACCGGACCGGTATCGCCCGCGCTAAGCATGTTGGCAAGGTACTGAACCGGAATTCGCAGTGATTCAACCGCTGGCAGAATGTTGCCATTGTGCGGCAGTCCCCCCGCGTCAGCGACCGACTGAATCGGCGACAACGGCGGTACATACCAGACCATCGGCAGGGTGCGGTATTCCGGGTGCAGCGGCAGCGCCAGCTTCCAGTCCATCGCCATCTTGTAAACGGGCGAACGTTGGGCCGCTTCGATGACGTTGTGCGGAATACCTTGTTTTAATGCCTCTTCAATGACCGCCGGGTCGTGTGGATTGAGGAACACATCGCACTGACGCTCGTAGAGATCGGTCTCATGCTCGGTGCTGGCAGCTTCTTCGATGCGGTCGGCGTCATACAGCAATACGCCAAGATAGCGGATGCGTCCCACGCAGGTTTCCGAACATACCGTCGGCTGGCCGGACTCAATACGCGGGTAGCAGAAAATGCACTTCTCTGATTTACCGCTCTTCCAGTTAAAGTAGATTTTTTTGTACGGACAACCGCTGATGCACAAGCGCCAGCCGCGACATTTATCCTGGTCGATCAACACGATGCCGTCTTCTTCACGCTTATAGATGGCACCGCTCGGGCAGGTGGCGACACAGCTAGGGTTCAGGCAGTGTTCGCACAAGCGCGGTAAATACATCATGAAGGTGTTTTCGAATTGCCCGTACATCTCCTTTTGCATTTTCTCAAAGTTACGGTCGCGGGCACGTTTTGAGAACTCACCGCCGAGCAACTCTTCCCAGTTAGGACCCCAGATAATCTTGTCCATCCGTTTGCCATCTATCAGCGAACGCGGACGTGCGGTGGGCTGATTCTTGCTTTCCGGCGCGCTATGCAGATGCTGATAATCGTAGGTAAAGGGTTCGTAATAATCATCGATTTGCGGGATCACCGGGTTAGCAAAAATTTTGGTGATAACGCCCATCTTGCCGCCCAGGCGCGGCCTTATCTTCCCGTTAACATCGCGAACCCAGCCGCCTTGCCACTCTTCCTGATCTTCCCAGTTTTTCGGATAGCCAATGCCTGGCTTGGTCTCAACGTTGTTAAACCACGCATATTCCATCCCTTCACGTCCGGTCCAGACGTTTTTACAGGTGACGGAGCAGGTGTGGCAGCCGATGCACTTATCCAGATTAAGAACCATGCCTACCTGTGAGCGTATTTTCATTTTTTCGCCTCCTGTACCTGATCGCGACCTTCATCATCCAGCCAGTTAATATTTTTCATTTTTCTAATCATGATGAACTCATCGCGGTTAGAGCCGACTGTGCCGTAATAGTTGAAGCTGTATGCCAGTTGCGCATAGCCGCCGATCATGTGCGTGGGTTTCGGGCAGACGCGGGTGACTGAGTTATGGATCCCGCCGCGCATACCGGTGACTTCCGAGCCAGGGATATTCATGATTCGCTCCTGAGCGTGATACATCATGGTCATTCCCGGCGGCACGCGCTGACTCACCACAG
Source organism: Citrobacter braakii (assembly GCF_002075345.1). Lineage (GTDB taxonomy): Bacteria > Pseudomonadota > Gammaproteobacteria > Enterobacterales > Enterobacteriaceae > Citrobacter > Citrobacter braakii. Next base: position 787,424 of record NZ_NAEW01000001.1, on the reverse strand, counting down.
CCCGCGCGGTGAGCGCGCCGTTGGCGTTAAAGGCTTCAATCCAGTCGTTATCCTCAATGCCCAGCTCTTTAGCATCGGTCTCACTGATCCAGACAATGGGGCCGCCGCGCGACAGCGTCAGCATCAGCAGGTTTTCGCTGTAGGTAGAGTGGATCCCCCATTTCTGATGCGGAGTCAGGAAGTTGAGCGCTTTTTCCGGGAAGCCGTTAGGCGGAACTTCGCGCATATTGCTGACGCTACGGGTATCGATAGGCGGACGATATGCCACCAGACTTTCACCAAACGCTCGCATCCACGCGTGATCCTGGTACAACTGTTGGCGACCGGACAGGGTTCGCCACGGGATCAGCTCGTGGACGTTGGTATAGCCTGCGTTATAGGAGACATGTTCACTTTCCAGCCCGGACCAGGTGGGGCTGGAGATGATTTTGCGCGGCTGCGCCTGAATATCGCGAAAACGGATTTTCTCGTCTTCTTTGTTCAACGCCAGATGCGTATGCTCGCGTCCGGTCATCGCTCCCAGCGCTTCCCAGGCTTTCACCGCCACCTGACCGTTCGTTTCCGGTGCGAGGGCGAGGATCACCTCAGACGCGTCCAGCGCGGTGTCTATCAGTGGTCGGCCTTTCGCCGGACCTTCGCGTTTGGTGTAGTTAAGCTTGCCGAGGAAATCGACCTCCGCCTGGGTATTCCACGTAATACCTTTCCCGCCGTTACCGAGCTTGTCCATTAGCGGACCAAGCGAAGTGAAGCGTTCGTAGGTGGCGGGATAGTCACGTTCCACGACGGCAATATTGGGCGCCGTTTTCCCCGGGAGGAGATCGCATTCGCCTTTACGCCAGTCCTGAATGTCAAACGGCTGCGCCAGCTCTGCCGGGGAGTCGTGTTGCAGCGGTTGTAATACCACATCCGTTTCTTGCCCAAGGTGCCCGACGCAAACCTCAGAGAAGACTTTGGCGATGCCTTTATAAATTTCCCAGTCGCTCTTCGATTCCCACGCAGGATCGACCGCCGCCGACAGCGGGTGAATAAACGGATGCATATCCGAGGTGTTCATATCGTCTTTTTCATACCAGGTGGCGGTCGGCAAAACGACATCGGAGAACAGGCAGGTACTCGACATACGGAAATCGAGCGTTACCAGCAGATCAAGCTTGCCCTCTATCGCCGCGGACTGCCATTCCACCTCTTCAGGTTTAATACCTTCGCTTGAACCGAGCGCTTCCCCCTGGATCCCGCTTTCGGTACCCAGCAGATACTTGAGCATGTATTCATGCCCTTTACCGGAGGAGCCGAGCAGGTTAGAGCGCCAGACGAAGAGATTACGCGGATGGTTGTTACCACTATCCGGCTGCTCGCAGGCAAAACGAATTTCACCCGATTTCAGCGCCTGTGCAGTGTATTGCGCAGGCGACACTCCCGCTTGTTCTGCCTTTGCTTTGACGGTCAGAGGGTTGAGGTTGAGCTGCGGCGCGGACGGCAGCCAGCCCATTCTTTCTGCCCGCACGTTAAAGTCGATCAAATGTCCGCTAAACTTCGACGCGTCAGCCAGCGGAGAGAGGAGTTCCTGAGCGGTGAGTTTTTCATAACGCCACTGGCTGGAGTGATTGTAGAAAAACGAGGTGCTGTTCATCTGACGCGGCGGGCGGTTCCAGTCCAGCGCAAAGGCCAGCGGCAACCAACCGGTTTGCGGACGCAGTTTCTCCTGACCCACATAGTGCGCCCAGCCGCCGCCGCTTTGTCCCACACAACCGCAGAACACGAGGATGTTAATCATTCCACGGTAGTTCATATCCATGTGATACCAGTGGTTGACGCCAGCCCCGAGGATAATCATCGAACGGCCATGGGTTTTGTGCGCCGTATCGGCAAACTCACGGGCGATTTGTTCGATATGACGACGAGGGACACCGGTAATTTGCTCTCCCCAGGCCGGGGTGTAGGCTTTCATTTCGCTGTAATCTTGCGCGCTATGAGCGTCATCCAGACCGCGGTCGAGGCCGTAATTCGCCAGCACCAGATCATAGACGCTCACCACCGGGCAACGGCTGCCATCGGCGAGGGTAAGATGTTTTACCGGCAGTTGACGAATCAGCACGGGTTCCTGTTTCACGCTGCGAAAATGTGGGTTTTCGTTACCGCCGAAGTAGGGGAATGCCACGCCAGTCACTTCATCATGCTGACCGAGCAGCGAGAGGGAAAGTTCTGTTTCAGCGCCAGCCGCCAGTGGCTCCAGGTTCCATTTACCTTTCTCGCCCCAGCGAAAACCGATAGACCCGTTCGGGACCACCAGTTCGCCAGCAGTGTTAAAGGCCACGGTTTTCCACTCCGGATTGTTACTTTCGCCCAGACCATCGACAAGGTCTGAGGCGCGCATCATGCGCCCTGGAACGTAGCTGCCATCTTCCCGGGCATCCAGCAAAACCAGCATCGGCATATCGGTATAGCGACGACAGTAATTGATGAAGTAATCGCTTGGATTGTCGAGGTGGAATTCTTTCAGAATCACGTGGCCCATCGCCATCGCCAACGCGCTGTCTGTCCCTTGCTTGGGGGCCAGCCACTGGTCGCACAGTTTGGCGACTTCCGAGTAATCCGGCGTAATGGCAATCGTCTTGGTGCCTTTGTAGCGTACTTCAGTAAAAAAGTGCGCATCCGGGGTACGGGTCTGCGGCACGTTTGACCCCCAGGCGATGATGTAGCTGGAGTTATACCAGTCGGCGGATTCTGGAACATCGGTCTGTTCGCCCCAGGTCATCGGTGATGCAGGCGGTAAGTCGCAGTACCAGTCATAGAAGCTCAGGCAGGTTCCGCCCAGTAGCGAAAGATAACGTGTGCCTGCGGCATAGGAGACCATCGACATAGCAGGGATCGGGGAGAACCCGGCCACGCGATCCGGGCCATAGGTTTTCACCGTCCAGACGTTGGCGGCAGCAATGAGCTGATTAAGCTCTTTCCAGTTGGAACGGATAAAACCACCGCGCCCGCGTACCTGCTTGTAGCTCTGGCATTTTTGCGGGTCGTTCATAATGGATTCCCAGGCCAGCACCGGATCGGGCTGGCGGGACAGGGCGTCGCGCCACAGTTCGATCAGACGTTTACGCACCAGGGGATATTTCAGACGGTTGGCGCTGTAAAGATACCAGGAGTAGCTGGCACCGCGCGGGCAGCCACGGGGTTCATGATTTGGCAGGTCAGGGCGGGTACGCGGGTAGTCGGTTTGCTGCGTTTCCCAGGTCACCAGTCCGTTTTTGACGTAGATTTTCCAACTGCATGAGCCGGTACAGTTAACGCCGTGGGTAGAACGCACAATTTTGTCGAACTGCCAGCGCTGACGATAGCTGTCTTCCCAGTCCCGGTTGGTGTGCATCACTTGCCCGTGCCCATCGGCAAACGTATCGCCCTTTTGTTTAAAGTAGCGAAAGCGATCGAACAGTTTACTCATGACATAACTCCTGCTTTGAGAATATTGCCGACGGTGAATCGAACGGTAGGCCGGATGGCGGTTAACGCCTTATCCGGCCTATCGAACTGTCCGATCCTGCGGTATCCATTTTGTTATTTTTTTTGTGATTTACGGCCATAGACCAGCCAGGTCACCAGCACGCAGACGATGTAAAACACGAGGAATATTTTCATTGCGCCCACCGGAGATCCGGTCAGCGCCAGCGATGAACCAAACGCTTTGGGGATGAAGAAGCCCCCCACAGCGCCAATAGCAGAGATGAATCCCAGCGCGGCAGCGGTATCGGTTACCGCCTCACGTTGGGCCTGTTCTTCAGTACCACCGTGCAGCTTCACCCGGTATATGGTGATTTTGCGAAAGATCACCGCGATCATCTGGAAGGTTGAGCCGCTTCCCAGACCCGCAGTCAGGAACAAGCCCATAAACACCAGGTAGAAGGCGACAAAGTTTCCTTCGCCTGACCCTGGCAGGGTGAGAAACAGCAGGGCGCTAAACAGCGCCATAAAGATGAAGTTAATTAACGTGACGCGCACACCGCCGAATTTGTCAGAGATCACCCCACCTGCCGATCGCGCAAGAGCGCCGATGAAGGGGCCGAAGAACGCCAGTTGCAGGATATTCACGTCCGGGAACTGAGTTTTCGCCAGCATGGCAAAGCCTGCCGAAAAGCCGATAAATGAACCGAAGGTGGCGAGATACAGCAGGCTTAATAACCACAGATGAAAACGCTTGAGGACCGGCAACTGGGAAGCAATTGAGGCCTTCGAACTGGCAATATCGTTCATTCCCATGCCTGCTGCTAAGGTGGCTATCAGCAGTAACGGAACCCAAATCCATGCGGCATTGGCCAGCGACAATAACGAGCCGTCGGCTTGCGGTACGCCCTGTACGCCCAAAAAGGTAAAGATAGGCAGAAAGATCACTAGCGGCGCGATCAACTGCATCACGCTGACGCCAAGGTTGCCGAGACCACCGTTAACGCCTAATGCGCTGCCTTGTTTCGCTTTGGGGAAGAAAAAGCTGATATTACCCATGCTGGAGGCAAAGTTTGCGCCAGCAAAACCACACATCAGCGCAATGATAATAAATACGCCAAACGGAGTAGCGTTATTTTGCACGGCAAAACCGAGCCAGACGCAGGGAATAACCAGAATAATCGTGCTAAAAATGGTCCACCGGCGCCCACCAAATATAGGTACCATAAAGGAGTAGGGAACGCGCAATATTGCGCCAGAAAGAGAAGGCAATGCCGTTAATAAAAACAGTTGGTCAGTGGTGAAATTAAAACCAATTTTATTCAGATTGACAGCCACGGCGCTGAACAACATCCAGACGCAGAACGCCAGCAACAGACAACTTACTGATATCCAGAGGTTTCTACGTGCAATATGCTTACCTTTGTTTTCCCAAAAGGCGGGGTTCTCCGGTTTCCAGTCAGTTAAAAGATAACGATTATTTTTCTCATTTGATGCTGCCATATTATTCTCCATGCCCATGCCGTTCATGAAAAAGAAATAAACGCACACAGCGCCGCGCGAGTTCTTTTTAGAAACTATTGAAAAGTTTTGGGAATATTGACTGAAAGAATAGATAAAAAAGCGCAATAACGCGGCGTGATGAGGGAATTACATGTTGCTTAAGTGTTACCAATTGTAAAAATAAAAGATGTATTATTAATTCATCTATAACATCAATTAACTAACTCTAACGTAATCATACGATCCAAATGGCGTTCGAATGCAGGGTCGGCCATTTCCTCAATGCCTAAGACATAGATGCCATCCAGGCCGCAAACCAATGCGATTAAGCGCCAGGCCACCTCGGCCGCATCCGGTATTGCTGAGAATTCACCTGCACTCTGTCCTTGAGTGATGATAGCGGCGGTTTCTTCATGCCACATCCGCATGGTTAGCAGGTAGGCGCTTTTGATTTCCGGATCTTTATCCGCCAGGACCTGCGCTTCACGCCACAGTTTAATGTAGGGTTCGAACCCACCATCTTCACAGCCCAACATAGCATGCAGTCGTTCGCGGAAGCTGGCGTTATCACTGACCTGTTCGGCATCCAGAAGAGTCCGTATCAGTTGCACAAAAGCGAGGGATTTTAACTCACCCGCAGAGGTAAAGTGATGGTGTACCTGCCCGGTGGACACCTGAGCTTCCGTGGCAATACGCCGCACCGTCATAGCAGTAAATCCTTCCTCAAGCGCGACACGCATGGCCGCTTGCAGAATAACTTCCCGACGTTCGTCCCGATTCAGATAGCTCATCTTTCCTCCTGTACCCGTATAGCACGCAGTCTAACAAAAAGTTGGACATACGTTCAAATTTCCGTAGGATCGCTAAAGCTGGACACGTGTCCAGTTTCAGTTTCGTTAGGGAGTTTTATGTTTCGTCAGTGGTTAACGTTAGTCATTATTGTACTGGTCTACATCCCTGTTGCGATTGATGCAACGGTGCTGCACGTTGCCGCGCCCACGCTGAGTATGACGCTGGGTGCCAGTGGTAACGAGCTGCTGTGGATCATTGATATTTATTCTCTGGTAATGGCCGGAATGGTATTGCCAATGGGCGCGCTGGGCGATCGTATCGGCTTTAAACGTCTGCTGCTGTTAGGGGGCGGATTATTTGGCCTCGCATCGCTGGCCGCTGCCTTTGCCCACAGCGCGGGTTGGCTAATTGCCACCCGGGCCGTATTGGCGATTGGGGCGGCGATGATTGTTCCGGCAACGCTTGCGGGCATTCGCGCCACATTCGCTGAGCAACGGCATCGCAATATGGCGCTCGGTGTCTGGGCTGCCGTGGGTTCCGGCGGTGCGGCATTTGGCCCACTGGTTGGTGGGATGCTGCTGGAGCACTTCTACTGGGGATCCGTATTCTTAATTAATGTACCGATTGTCCTGGTGGTAATGGCCTTAACCGCACGTTTAGTGCCGCGCCAGGCCGGACGTCGCGATCAATCGTTAAATTTCGGTCATGCAATAATGCTGATTGTCGCCATTCTGCTGCTGGTTTACAGCGCTAAAACCGCGCTGAAAGGGCATACGGCGACCGCTGCCATTGCGTTGACGCTGTTAACCGGCGCGTTACTGTTGTGGCAGTTTGTCCGCATCCAGCTTGCCGCTTCCCACCCGATGATAGATATGCGGCTGTTCACGCATCGCATCATCTTGAGCGGCGTTGTGATGGCGATGACCGCCATGATAACTCTGGTGGGTTTCGAGTTACTGATGGCTCAGGAGCTACAGTTTGTTCATGGTTTAACACCGTATCAGGCGGGACTGTTTATGCTGCCGGTGATGCTGGCAAGCGGCTTCAGCGGCCCCATTGCCGGTATACTGGTGTCACGCCTGGGATTACGTTGTGTGGCAACGGCGGGTATGGCGCTTAGCGCCGTCAGTTTTTACGGCCTGGCGATGACAGATTTCAGTACTCAGCAGATTCAAGCCTGGATATTAATGGCTTTGCTCGGTTTCAGCGCCGCCAGTGCGCTGCTGGCCTCAACGGCGGCTATCATGGCGGCAGCCCCGGCAGAAAAAGCCGCAGCCGCGGGCGCCATTGAGACAATGGCTTATGAACTGGGGGCCGGGCTTGGGATCGCTATCTTTGGTTTGTTGTTGAGCCGCAGCTTTTCAGCCTCGATTCTGCCGCCTGTCGGACTTAATCCACAGGAGATAGAACGAGCCTCATCGTCAATGGGTGAGGCGGTGCAACTGGCGCACTCGCTCCCGTCGTCGCTGAGTGAGGCGTTGCTGTCGGCTGCTAAAGAAGCCTTTACCTGGTCGCACAGCGTGGCCTTAAGCAGCGCCGGCAGCATGCTTATCGTATTAGCGGTAGGAATGTGGTTCAGTCTGGCAAAGGTACAGCGTCAATAACTAATGGGCTAAATGACAGGGGTAATCCATCTCTTCGACTTCTTTCCCACTCAGTCGAGCGTATTGCCCCGTCAGCCTCCAGAACGCAGGCTGTGTTTCCGTATAGATCTCTGCCGCTAAAACCAGGCGGCGGCGATCCACCTCATTCAGCTCCAGCAGCGTCCACGGCACAAAATAACGATCGCTACCCGTTAGGGTAAACCACAGCGGGCACCCGCAACCGGAACAGAAGAAACGTTCACCACGATTTGAAGAAGGGAAGTGCGAAGGTTCTGCTGAATCTGGCGACATCAGCGGCTGAGCGCTGGCTTCCAGATACATAGCGATGCCACCTGACCACTTCTGGCACAGCGTACAATGACAGGCATAGACATCCAGCATTTCGACGTCGACGGTAAAATGACTCTGCCCGCAAAGACAACGACCAGTGAATGTCTGCACGGCATACTCCTTATGACCGAGTCTACATTAAGAGAAAAAGCCAGCCCTGGAAGGACTGGCTTTGTATTCAGACTACAACAAAATTAGAACTGGTAGTTCAGACCAACAGCAACGATGTTGTCAGTGCTTACACCGGCAGCTCTTGTGAAGTTGTTGGCATCCAGCAGGTTGATTTTGTAATCAACGAAGGTGGACATGTTTTTGTTGAAGTAGTAGGTCGCGCCCAGGTCTACGTATTCAACCAGATCCTGGTCGCCGAAGACTGCAATATCTTTACCTTTGGATTTCAGGTAAGCAACGGACGGACGCAGACCGAAGTCGAACTGGTACTGAGCAACAGCTTCAAAGTTCTGTGCTTTCTCAGCGATACCAGCAACTTTAGAGCCATAGGTGGTCATGTTGCGAGTTTCGGAGTAGGTGGTTGCCAGGTAGATGTTGTTCGCATCGTATTTCAGGCCAGCAGCCCATACTTCAGCGTTTGCGCCGTTAGCTTTGAAGATGCTGTTATGGTTGTTCTGCTCGTCGGTACGGTCAGATTTCGCATAGGTTGCACCTACGCCGAAGCCTTCGTACTCATAGGTAGTAGACAGACCAAAGCCGTCGCCGTTAGCTTCCTGAACGTCGTTACGGTCGTTTTTGCCCTGGTACTGAGCAGCAAAGTTCAGACCTTCAACCAGACCGAAGAAGTCGGTGTTACGGTAGGTTGCAACGCCAGTAGTACGGCCAGTCATGAAGACGTCAGTCTGGGTCCAGGTATCGCCACCGAACTCTGGCAGAACGTCGGTCCATGCGCCGATGTCGTAAGCTACGCCGTAGTTACGACCGTAGTCAAAAGAACCGTATTCAGCGAATTTCAGACCAGCGAATGCCAGACGGGTTTTATCTTTGTCGGAACCCTGATTTTCAGAACGGTTGCCTTTAAATTCATATTCCCACTGACCAAAACCAACCAGTTGGTCGTTGATCTGAGTTTCGCCTTTGAAGCCCAGACGCGCGTAAGTTTTGTCGCCATCGCTGCTGGTATCGTTAGAGAAGTAGTGCTGAGCGTGAACTTTACCGTACAGGTCCAGTTTGTTACCGTCTTTGTTATATACCTCAGCTGCGTTTACCGCACCTGCCGCCAACAGGCTAGTCACTGCCACTGCAACTAATTTAAGTTTCATTCTAAATAATCCTTATAATTATTTCTTGGTGTGTTTCCTAAACCATTGCTAAACGAAGGGGTTCGTCAATGGCAAACCATTTTTAAATGACGCAGTGGTATAAGTTCAATAATAAGTTTCATAATATTGCGAAATATTTGAAGTTGTGTGATCTAGATCTACATAATATAGCTGATTGTATTAATCTTAATATGTGACAGATCGGAATGGGTATATTTACATGGGGAACTATTGTGCAGGCTATGATTTAAATGGCGTTAGTTTCGCAGGTGTAATATATACATGTGAAGAGATATAGATGACCGAGTAATACTTTCGGGCGTTAATTAATTTCCATATATTTAACATTTAATTAAAAAAATACAAACATAAACCGCAGTGGAATGAACAATTATTATTCATTAAATTGTCTAAAGTATAGCCGGATTTTATTTGTTTGTGATAAAACCCGACTTTTTTTCAGGCACGCCGCGTTGCCAGCCAGCAAAGCAGAGACCCCGCGCAGACCATCAGCGCTCCTTGCCAGAAGGATAGTGACAGCGGGGCGCTGAGCAACACCGCCGCCAGCGCAGAGGAGAGCACTGGAGTAAAATAAGACCCGACGGCCATAACGGTCACGTTGCCATGCAAAATGCCAATATTCCACGCGGCATAGGCAAATCCTAACGTTAATGCTGCAGTGAACATTTTAATCGTCACCGAAGTGCTGAAAACCATTTCCGGTTGAGGCGTAATAAAATAGTAAACCCACAAACTTGCCGCCGTTAGTAAAACGAACACGGTGATGCCGTTAAAACCTTTTGCATATTTATTGGTCACCGTGCAATACGTTGCCCAGATAAAAGCGCCGAGAAAGGCGAGGAAATAGCTAAGCGGGCTGCTGGCAACATTACTGATAATTTCTCCAGGATTGAGGCCGTTTTCGCCCCCCAACACCCAACAAACCCCGGTCAATGCGATGATTAATCCGGGAATCACCAACCAGGTTGTTTTTTGGCCATTAAATAAGATGGCGAATAATATTGTCAGACTTGGCCAGAGATAATTGACCATACCCACTTCAATAGCCTGGTGACGAGTAGCGGCATAGCCGAGGGCCAGCGCTAAGCATATTTCATAGCTAACAAAAAGCACGCTACCGGCGATTAAATATCGCACAGGAATTTTTCTGATATTTGGGAATCCGACGGTAAATATCAGCAACAGGCCGCTTAATGTAAAAATCATCGCCGCGCCGCCTGCCGGCCCCAGTCCTTCGCTTACCCCACGAATAAGCCCGACCATCGTGCTCCAGAGCACGATGGCAATAAGCCCAATTAACGTTGCTTTTTGTTTTGTCATGCTGATTGTCTGTCCATGGTACTGGCAAAAATTAAGCTGAAATGTATAGCACCTTTACACCGTAGCGCGCTAATTAATTCCCTTTTGTCTACTCCCTTATGGGTACAAAGGTTAAGCGAAGTGCACTATTTAGTAGCGGAACCGTTTCGTTATTGATTTGACGCAAAAAAAATATGGATATAGCTGATAGTTTCGTCGCGAAGTTGTACATGTCATCTTTCAATCATGCCGCGCTGGCGCAATTTGAGAGATTTCCTGTACGAATCCCTGCAAAAAAGAGGAAAGCAATGGACGTCAGCCGCAGACAATTTTTTAAAATCTGCGCGGGCGGTATGGCGGGAACAACAGTAGCCGCTCTGGGTTTTGCACCCAAAATGGCACTGGCTCAGGCGCGAAACTATAAGCTGTTGCGCGCCAAAGAGATCCGAAACACCTGCACATACTGTTCCGTAGGTTGCGGGCTATTAATGTATAGCCTGGGAGATGGAGCAAAAAACGCCAAAGAGTCGATTTACCATATTGAAGGGGATCCGGATCATCCGGTGAGCCGTGGGGCATTATGCCCTAAGGGCGCAGGATTACTGGACTACGTGCACAGTGAAAACCGTCTGCGTTACCCGGAATATCGCGCTCCAGGCTCCGACAAATGGCAGCGTATCAGCTGGGATGAGGCTTTCACCCGTATCGCGAAGCTGATGAAAACTGACCGCGACGCCAACTTTATTGAGAAGAATGAGCAGGGCGTAACGGTAAACCGCTGGCTTTCTACCGGGATGCTGTGCGCATCAGCGGCAAGTAATGAAACCGGCATGCTGACGCAAAAATTTGTGCGCTCACTCGGCATGCTGGCAGTAGACAACCAGGCGCGCGTCTGACACGGACCAACGGTAGCAAGTCTTGCTCCAACATTTGGTCGCGGTGCGATGACCAACCACTGGGTTGATATTAAAAACGCCAACGTCGTGATGGTGATGGGCGGTAACGCCGCTGAAGCACATCCGGTGGGATTCCGCTGGGCGATGGAAGCTAAAAACAACAATGATGCCACGCTAATTGTTGTTGACCCCCGTTTTACACGTACAGCCTCGGTAGCGGATATTTACGCGCCAATTCGTTCCGGCACGGACATTACGTTCCTGTCCGGCGTCTTGCTGTATCTGATTGAAAACAACAAAATCAACGCTGAATACGTTAAGCATTACACCAACGCCAGCCTGCTGGTGCGGGATGATTTTGCTTTTGAAGACGGCCTGTTCAGCGGTTACGACGCGAAAAAACGCCAATACGATAAATCGTCCTGGAACTACCAGTTCGATGAAAACGGCTACGCGAAACGCGATGAAACGTTAACCCATCCTCGCTGTGTCTGGAATCTGCTAAAACAGCACGTTTCCCGCTACACGCCGGATGTGGTGGAAAACATCTGCGGTACGCCAAAAGAAGACTTCCTGAAAGTTTGCGAAGTGCTGGCTTCCACCAGCGCAGCGGACCGCACCACCACGTTCCTGTATGCGCTGGGCTGGACACAGCATACCGTCGGGGCGCAGAACATCCGTACCATGGCGATGATCCAGTTGCTGCTCGGCAACATGGGGATGGCAGGTGGCGGGGTCAACGCTTTACGCGGTCACTCCAACATTCAGGGTTTAACCGACTTAGGGCTGCTCTCTACCAGTCTGCCAGGCTACCTGACGCTGCCGTCAGAGAAACAGGCCGATCTGCAAACCTATCTGGCCGCTAACACGCCAAAAGCGACGTTGGCCGATCAGGTGAACTACTGGGGCAACTACCCAAAATTCTTCGTCAGCCTGATGAAATCTTTCTACGGCAATGCGGCGCAGAAAGAAAACGACTGGGGCTTTGAGTGGCTGCCGAAGTGGGATCAGTCCTACGACGTCATCAAATACTTCAACATGATGGATAGCGGGAAAGTCACCGGCTACATCTGTCAGGGCTTTAACCCGGTCGCGTCCTTCCCGGACAAAAACAAAGTGGTGCAGTGCCTGAGCAAACTGAAGTATCTGGTGATTATCGATCCGCTGGTGACCGAAACCTCAACGTTCTGGCAGAACCACGGCGAATCAAACGACGTTGATCCGGCTTCTATTCAGACCGAAGTCTTCCGTTTGCCATCCACCTGCTTTGCGGAAGAGGACGGCTCCATCGCCAACTCCGGTCGCTGGCTGCAGTGGCACTGGAAAGGTCAGGATGCCCCGGGTGAAGCCCGCAACGACGGCGAAATTCTGGCCGGTATTTATCACCGTCTGCGAGACATGTATCGCACTGAAGGCGGTAAAGCCGTAGAACCCGTGCTGAAAATGAGCTGGAACTATAAGCAGCCGGACGAACCGCACTCCGAGGAAGTGGCAAAAGAGAACAACGGCTATGCGCTGGAAGACCTCTATGATGCCAACGGTGTGCTGGTTGCGAAGAAGGGCCAGTTACTCAGCAGCTTTGCGCTTCTGCGCGATGATGGATCTACGTCATCGTCCTGCTGGATTTATACCGGTAGCTGGACCGAGCAGGGCAACCAGATGGCCAATCGCGATAACGCCGACCCGTCAGGTCTCGGTAATACGCTGGGCTGGGCCTGGGCATGGCCGTTAAACCGTCGCGTGCTGTATAACCGCGCTTCGGCGGACCCGCAAGGTAAGCCATGGGATCCAAAACGCATGCTGATCCAGTGGAACGGCACGAAGTGGACGGGGAACGATATCCCCGACTTCAACACCGCAGCACCGGGCAGTGGCACCAATCCGTTTATTATGCAGCCGGAAGGGCTGGGTCGTCTGTTCGCTATCGATAAGATGGCGGAAGGTCCGTTCCCGGAACACTACGAGCCGATGGAAACGCCGCTGGGTACGAACCCGCTGCATCCGAACGTGATCTCCAACCCGGCAGCGCGTCTGTACGAAGCGGATAAGTTACGCATGGGCACAAAACAGGACTTCCCGTACGTCGGGACGACCTATCGTCTGACCGAACATTTCCATACCTGGACCAAGCACGCATTGCTGAATGCGATTGCCCAGCCAGAGCAGTTTGTGGAAATCAGCGAAACGCTGGCGGCAGCGAAGGGGATCTCCAACGGCGATCACGTCAAAGTCAGCAGCAAGCGTGGATTTATTCGCGCAGTTGCCGTGGTTACCCGTCGTCTGCGTACTCTGCACGTCAACGGTCAGCAGGTTGAAACGGTTGGGATCCCGATCCACTGGGGCTTTGAAGGAGTCGCGCGTAAAGGCTATATCGCCAACACCCTGACGCCGAATGTCGGTGATGCAAACTCGCAAACGCCGGAATACAAAGCGTTTTTAGTTAACATCGAGAAGGCGTAAGGGAGGCGAACATATGTCTATGGAAACGCAGGACATCATCAAACGGTCCGCAACAAACGCCATCACGCCGCCGCCTCAGGCCCGTGATTACAAAGCTGAGGTCGCAAAGCTGATCGACGTTTCCACCTGTATAGGCTGTAAGGCCTGTCAGGTGGCATGTTCAGAGTGGAATGATATCCGCGATGAAGTCGGCCACTGCGTCGGGGTGTATGACAACCCTGCCGATCTTAGCGCCAAGTCCTGGACGGTGATGCGGTTTACCGAAACCGAACAGAACGGCAAGCTCGAGTGGTTGATTCGTAAAGACGGCTGTATGCACTGTGAAGATCCGGGCTGCCTGAAGGCATGCCCGTCTGCCGGGGCTATCATCCAGTATGCCAACGGGATTGTTGATTTTCAGTCAGAGCACTGCATTGGCTGCGGCTATTGTATTGCCGGGTGTCCATTTAATATTCCGCGCCTCAATAAAGAGGATAACCGCGTGTATAAATGTACGCTGTGTGTGGACCGCGTCAGCGTCGGGCAGGAACCTGCCTGCGTGAAGACCTGTCCGACCGGGGCAATCCATTTCGGTACCAAGCAGGAAATGCTGGAAATGGGCGAACAGCGAGTGGCAAAACTGAAAGCACGCGGTTATGAACATGCCGGTCTCTACAACCCGGAAGGTGTGGGTGGCACGCACGTGATGTACGTTCTGCATCATGCCAACCAGCCGGAGCTGTATCACGGCCTGCCGAAAGAACCGCAGATCGATACCTCTATCAATCTGTGGAAAGGGGCGCTAAAACCGCTGGCCGCTGCCGGATTTATCGCCACCTTCGCCGGACTGATTTACCACTACATTGGTATCGGTCCGAATAAGGAAGTGGACGACGACGAGGAGGATCATCATGAGTAAGTCGAAAATGATTGTGCGCACGAAGTTTATCGACCGCGCCTGTCACTGGACAGTGGTGATCTGCTTCTTCCTGGTGGCGTTGTCGGGGATTTCGTTTTTCTTCCCGACTCTGCAATGGCTGACGCAGACATTCGGTACGCCGCAGATGGGGCGCATTTTGCACCCGTTCTTCGGACTGCTGATCTTCGTGGCGCTGATGTTCATGTTTGTACGCTTTGTTCACCACAACATCCCGGATAAAAAAGATATCCCGTGGCTGAAAAACATTGTGGAAGTGCTGAAAGGCAATGAACACAAAGTGGCGGACGTGGGTAAGTACAATGCCGGGCAGAAAATGATGTTCTGGTCGATCATGAGCATGATTTTCGTGCTGCTGATCACCGGCATCATTATCTGGCGTCCGTACTTTGCGCAGTTCTTCCCGATGCAGGTCGTGCGCTATAGCCTGCTTATCCATGCGGCTGCGGGGATTATCCTGATGCACGCCATCCTCATCCACATGTATATGGCATTCTGGGTGAAAGGATCGATTAAAGGCATGGTCGAAGGGAAAGTGAGCCGTCGCTGGGCGAAGAAACATCACCCACGCTGGTATCGCGAAGTTGAACGACAAGAAGCGAAAAAAGAGAGCGAGGAAGGGGTTAACTAACTCCTGACGTGCCCTGATCGTAATGGCGCTACACCAGTAGCGCCATTTTTTTTGCCAAAAAAACGTCATATTTCGATAAGCCGGATGACGGGCCTACACGCGCATTTTGCTGATGTAGGCTGCCATCCGGCAATACGGTTTACTCCAGTTGTGAGTTCAGGCGCTCAATCTCCTCACGCCATTGCGCCTGTAACAGCGGCTTTTGATGTTTCGGCTTGCGCGCAAGATCGTCAGCCAGACGCTGCTCCAGCTCAAGAAGTTGTTCCAGCAATCCATCGCTGTCACCGCTTATTTCGGCTCTCGCATCGACCACCGTTTTTGGAACGGTTATCTCCGAGGATGTTTCCCGAATACGCGCATTGACCGCGTCCAGATCGTGCCATTCACTGAGTTCGCCCTTGTCGATCAACCAAAACCGGTTACAGCTTTGGCTAATAAGCTGACGGTCGTGACTGACCAACAACACACCGCCGTTATAGCTTTGCAGCGTTTCTGCTAACGCCTCTTTACCTTCCAGATCCAGATGGTTGGTCGGTTCATCGAGCATCAGCAGGCTGTAGCGCGCAAGCGTTAGCCCAACAAACAGCAGCCGGGAGCGCTCACCGCCGCTTAGGGAACTGATCCGCTGCGCGTGACGAACCCACGGAAAACCCGCGCTAATCAGCGCCATTTTGCGGATATCAGGCTGCGGAGCAAACGGCTCCAGCGCGTCAAATAACGAATCGTTATCTGCGAGTTGGTGCAGTGTCTGGTCGTAATACCCCAACGTAACGCGCGGGTGCAACACCAGTGAAGGTGATGCCAGTTGTGAGTGAAACTGTTGCCAGATAAGCCTTAACAACGATGATTTCCCACAACCGTTGCGCCCGACAATCGCCACGCGATCGCCGCTTTTTAACCGGAGACCGGCAATGGAAAACAGCGTATCGGCGTCGGGAGCAGGGGCCACGGACAGATTAGTCATCTCCAGCAAACGATCCGCACGCAGGGCATCTCCCTGCAATGTTAGTGTCCACTGACTTCCTGACGTCACTTCAGTCTGTACCTCTTTCAGGCGCTGTACCTGCTTTTCCATCTGCTTGGCCTTGCGGGAAAGATCTTCGTTGTCGTAGACCCGCCCCCAGGTAGCCAGCCGTTTGGCGCTGGCGGTCACCCGGTCTATCTCCTTTTGCTCAGCCTTATGGCGCAGAGCATCGCTGATGTCTCTTTCTGCCAGAGCCTGACGCGCTGCGCTACAGGGCAGATCGAAGGCATGAAGAGTTCGATCGCGCAGGATCCAGGTTCCGTGAGTCACCGCGTCTAACAGCTGCGGGTCGTGGGAAACCACCACAAAACTGCCAGACCAGTTTTGTAAGAACTGTTCCAGCCACAGTAATGTTGGCAGATCCAGGTGGTTACCCGGCTCATCCAGCAGCAGCAGGTCAGGGTTTCGCATCAGCGCCCGCGCCAATAACAGACGCGTGTGTTGGCCGCCGCTCAGCGTGTGTGCTGTCAGAGATAAATTCTCCGGCGTGAACCCCATTTCGGCGAGCAGTGCTTCAACTCGCCACTGCTGACCTGCGCGTTCATGCTCGGGCAGTTGAGCCAGAACGGCTTCCTGCAGCGTGAGCGGCAGTATTTCGTCAGGCAGATGTTGTTCTACACGGGCGAGATGGCAGTGATTTGCCTGCGCGATAACCCCACTGGTCGGCGAAATTGTGCCATCGAGCAGTTTTAACAGCGTGCTTTTGCCGCAGCCGTTGTAACCGATAAGCCCGATGCGGTCGCCTTTTTTCAGGGTAAAGGAAAGATCGTCGAATAGCGTGCCGAATGCCGTATCAACGTGTAAGGATTGTGCGGTTAGTAATGTGCTCATTGTTGCTTACTCAAGAGTTACAGGCGTAAAAACGCCTCGTCAAACATCGCTGACGATAACCCGGTAAGCCCGAGAGAAGGGGATTTAGAAGTTAGCTTCGCTCAAGCAGAAGTTATCGCAGCACGATACCGATAACGCTTGAGCACTGGCGATCGCCAAAAGCATGTGAAACGATAAAACGTTCACAGTACAGCATAAGTATCCTCCTTTTGTTTTTCAGAATGTTAATCGGTAGCGAAAGTGTAATCGTAAGTCACGCAGTCGCGCAAGTTCTGAGCGCCCGGCAGCAGAGTGCCGCCGGGCAAACCGTCAGATAGAGGTACGACGGTAGTCGCGGTATTCTGCCTGCCAGAAATTATCGTCAATCGCCTGTTGCAATGCTTCGGCGGAGGTTTTCACCGCCACGCCTTGCTGCTGGGCCATTTTGCCGACGGCAAACGCGATGGCGCGGGAAACGGTCTGAATGTCTTTCAGCTCAGGTAACACCAGTCCTTCGCCGTTGAGCACCAGCGGTGAATACTGCGCCAGCGTTTCACTGGCCGACATCAGCATTTCATCGGTGATACGCGATGCGCCAGAAGCAATTACCCCCAGACCAATACCCGGGAAGATATAGGCGTTGTTACATTGGGCAATGGGATAGATTTTCTCTTTCCACAGTACCGGTGCGAACGGGCTACCGGTCGCAACCAGCGCGTTACCCTCGGTCCAGGCGATAATATCCTGTGGCGTGGCTTCTACGCGGGAAGTCGGGTTAGACAGCGGCATGACGATCGGACGCGGGCAATGCTTATGCATTTCGCGAATGATCTCTTCGGTAAACAGGCCAGTCTGTCCGGAAACACCAATCAGGATGTCCGGCTTAACGTTGCGTACCACATCGAGTAACGACAGCACATCTTCTTGCGTATCCCAGTGCTGCAGATTTTCGCGTTTTTGCACCAGTTTGGTCTGGAAAGAGAGCAGGTTCGGCATCTTATCGGTTAACAGGCCGAAGCGATCGACCATAAACACGCGTTGACGCGCCGCTTCTTCGCTTAAACCTTCACGCTGGATTTGCGCGATGATCTGCTCGGCAATTCCGCAACCGGCGGAACCTGCCCCGAGGAAGACAATGTTCTGTTCGCTTAACTGGCTACCGGCCGCACGGCTGGCCGCAATCAGCGTGCCAACGGTTACCGCAGCGGTACCCTGAATATCGTCGTTAAACGAGCAAATTTCATCGCGATAGCGGGTCAACAGTGGCATGGCGTTTTTCTGTGCGAAGTCTTCAAACTGCAACAGCACGTCCGGCCAGCGATGCTTCACGGCCTGGATGAATTCATCGACAAATTCGTAGTATTCATCATCGGTGATACGCGGATTACGCCAGCCCATATACAGCGGATCGTTGAGCAGTTGCTGGTTGTTGGTTCCGACGTCCAGTACCACCGGCAGGGTGTAGGCCGGGCTGATCCCACCACACGCGGTATACAGCGACAGTTTACCGATTGGAATACCCATCCCGCCGATCCCCTGATCGCCAAGACCCAAAATACGTTCCCCATCGGTGACAACGATGACCTTGATATTGTGGTTAGGAACGTTTTGCAGGATATCGTCCATATTGTGGCGGTTCTGATAAGAGATAAAGACGCCGCGCGCGCGACGATAAATCTCGGAGAAACGCTCACAGGCCGCGCCGACCGTTGGGGTATAGATAACTGGCATCATCTCATCAAGGTGATTATGCACCAGCCGGTAAAACAGGGTTTCGTTGGTGTCCTGGATGTTGCGCAGGTAAATATGTTTATCGATTTCGGTTTTAAATCCCTGATATTGGATCCAGGCGCGTTCAGCCTGTTCTTCAATCGTCTCGACCACTTCCGGCAGTAACCCCAGCAGGTTGAAGTTACGGCGTTCTTCCGCACTGAAAGCACTCCCTTTATTCAGTAAAGGGAATTCCAGCAGAACCGGGCCAGCGTAGGGGATGTAAAGGGAACGCAGTTTTTTAGTTTCGTTTTCCATGTCACTCACTCTTTTTTGAATAACCGTCCCTGGCACTCTTTATGATCGTATGTGGCCTGTCCGCCAGGGAAACGGCCGAAGTATAAAGCATTGTGAATGGGTTAAGGGGTTTTATAAGCAAAAACACCACTGCGGTTGCAATGGTGTTTATCTCGTTATTCAGTCAGACGTGCGAAAGGCTATTTGCCGTCAGCGCGGCGCTTTCTTCCGGTAGGATTATTGACCACGTTGGTTTTGTCACCTTCGGTCACGACTTTGCGTTGGTTTGAGATTTTGTGGTCCAGTCCGAGAATATGACGGGCCTGACGGTTCGATTTCATTCTAACTCCTTAATCCTGTTACTGGTTTCAAGGGCGAGTCCGTATGAGAACGGACGAAATACAACCTGATAGAAAGCCGAAGTTGAAAATAGCGGCTTTCTGGATGGTCGGTCATTTCAGCTGAAAGGTCAATGCTTAAGCGGCAAATGAGAACTATCCCGTATGTGCCATGCTTTTTCTCAGCCGTCCTATACTTGTAACTCCAACGACAACACAGGAGAGCGGTAATGACTATCCATAAGAAAGGTCAGGCACACTGGGAAGGCGACATTAAGCGCGGTAAAGGTACCGTGTCGACCGAAAGTGGGGTGTTGAATCAGCAACCGTATGGGTTTAATACCCGATTTGAAGGGGCGAAAGGCACCAATCCTGAAGAGTTGATTGGCGCGGCGCATGCAGCCTGCTTCTCAATGGCGCTTTCGCTCATGCTGGGCGAAGCGGGTTTTACCCCAGATGCCATTGATACCACTGCCGATGTTTCTCTGGATAAAGTGGATGCCGGATTTGCTATCACCAAAGTCGCGCTACACAGTCAGGTGAGCGTCCCGGGGATAGATGCCGCCACGTTTGACGGCATCATCCAGAAAGCAAAAGCCGGCTGCCCGGTATCACAGGTACTGAACGCGGAAATCACGCTGGATTATCAGTTAACATCGTAAAGAAGGTGTGCCGGATGCGACGGGGTCTTATCCGGCACCAGATGTCTTTATTGCGCCACCCAGCCGCCATCCATATTCCATGCCACGCCACGCACCTGCGACGCCCCGTCTGAGCACAAAAATAGCGCAAGCTCACCCAACTGTTGCGGCGTGACGAATTCGCGCGACGGCTGTTTTTCCGCCAGCAGGGCGTCACGCGCGGCGTCAGGCTCAGCGCCTTCGGCAATACGTTTATCGATTTGCTGCTGGACCAACGGCGTAAGCACCCAACCGGGGCACAGCGCATTGCAGGTAATACCCGTCTGCGCGGTCTCCAGCGCAATGGTTTTGGTTAATCCCACCACGCCGTGCTTCGCTGCCACATAGGCGGATTTCTCTTTTGAGGCCACCAGGCCATGAACAGAAGCGATATTGATGATGCGTCCCCAGTTACGCGCACGCATGCCGGGAAGCGCCAGGCGCGTGGTGTGAAAGACAGAAGAGAGGTTAATGGCGATAATCGCGTTCCATTTATCAACCGGGAAGGTCTCCACCGGTGAAACATGCTGGATCCCGGCATTGTTGACCAGAATATCCACCCCGCCAAATTCGCTATCGGCATAGCGCATCATGTCGGCAATTTGCGCTTCATCGCTCAGGTCCGCGCCATGATAGCCTGGCGTTTTGCCATATTGTGCAATGGCATCTTTGGCGGCTTCCACATCACCAAATCCGTTAAGGATCAGGGTAGCGCCCGCTTGCGCCAGCACCTGTGCGATGCCTAATCCAATACCGCTGGTAGAGCCGGTAACCAGAGCGGTTTTTCCCGTTAAGTTCATGATGATTCTCCTTAAACAATTCCGGTGGTGTAGAAGACGCCGATAACAAACAGCACGGCCAGACTTTTAATTACGGTAATGGCGAATATCCCGCCGTACGCCTGACGATGGCTAAGACCGGTTATGGCCAGCAGGGTAATGACCGCACCGTTATGTGGCAGGGTATCCATACCACCACTGGCCATTGACGCCACGCGGTGGAAGACCTCGAGGGGAATATTGGCGGCATGGGCGGCGGCAATAAAAGTGTCAGACATGGCGGCGAGGGCAATACTCATCCCGCCAGACGCTGAACCGGTGATCCCGGCAAGCGTAGTGATACTGATAGCCTCATTGAGCAGCGGGTCGGGAATGGCCGCCAGCGCTTTTGACAGCACAAGGAAACCTGGCAGGGCGGCGATCACTGCGCCAAAACCGTATTCTGATGCGGTGTTCATGGCCGCGAGGATCGCGCCGCCAACCGCCGTTCGGCTCCCTTCCGCCAGGCGACCTTTAATGTTGCGATAGCCGAAGAGCACCACCAGCAGGATCCCAGAAATCAGCGCCGCTTCTACCGCCCAGATAGCGGTGATTTTACCGACTTCGGTGGTAATCGGTTTGGCAAGGCCCGGAAGTTCCAGTTGATGCGTAGCGCCATACCATTGCGGGATCCAGTGGGTAAATAGTAGGTTAAAAACGCCAACCAGGATCAGCGGAGAGATAGCAATTATCGGGTTCGGCAGGTTAATGTTATCCGGCGTTTCCGGCTCGTTTAACAGTTCAGTACCATACCCTTCATTCTTTGCCTGCGCTTTACGACGCTGGCGCTCGAGATAAACCAGACCGACAACGATGATAAACAGAGAGCCGATCAAACCCAGCCAGGGCGCGGCCCAGGCGTTAGTTCCAAAGAAGCTGGTCGGAATAATGTTCTGGATCTGCGGCGTGCCTGGCAGAGCGTCCATGGTGAAGGAAAACGCGCCCAGCGCAACGGTGGCCGGAATCAGGCGCTTCGGAATATTACTCTGACGGAACAGCTCCGCCGCAAACGGATACACCGCAAATGCCACCACGAACAGCGATACGCCGCCGTAGGTCAACAGTGCACACACCAGCACAATCACAGGGATGGCGTGACGACGCCCGAGAATGTTGATGGCGGCGGCAACGATGGAGCGAGAAAAACCCGATAACTCGATTAACTTGCCAAACACAGCGCCCAGTAAGAACACCGGGAAGTAAAGCTTCACAAAACCGACCATTTTTTCCATAAACAGGCCGGTGAAGGCAGGGCCGACGGCGCTGGGTTCGGTGAGCAATACAGCACCTAATGCCGCGATGGGGGCAAACAGGATGACGCTATATCCGCGATAGGCTGCCAGCATCAGCAGGCCCAATGCTGCCAGGGCGATTAATACACTCATCATGACTCCTCAATATCATTGTTATAGTGGGGGTACAGAAAGAGAAGTTACGGTTTCAGGGCAAAGCGCAGCTGATGCTCTCTGCGTTGCTGGATATATTCCTTGCGCGAATCATCCCAGCGATAAAATCCCTGGCCGCTGCGCAAACCGGTATCACCGTTAGCCACCTTGTCAGCGACCAGAGACATCATGTCGCTCCCGGTTGCCAGCTCCGGTAGCAGATGCCGACAAATGTCCTGTACCGTAGAAAGTCCGGTCATATCCGCCGCCTCCAGCGGACCGACCATCGCATAGCGACGACCGAGCGAGGCGCGCATTACCTGATCCACCACCTCTGCGCTGGCGATCCCGCTTTTTACGATATGCAACGCTTCACGCAGCAGAGCGAACTGCAGGCGATTACCGACAAACCCCGGCGCGGCGCGGTCGAGCACAACGGCTTCCAGTTGCATCGAAAGCAGCAGCTGTTGCAGTTCCTGCAGATATTCCGGCTTCGTGGCCGTGCCGGGTACAATCTCAACCAGTGGAATAAAATGCGGCGGGTGCCAGAAATGGGCGATTAACAACCGCTCAGGATGGGCGAGCTTCTCTGCCAGCGCATCCGGCGGCAGGCCGCTGGTGTTACTGGCAACTGCGCCAATGTCTGCAATACGGTTGCTATCGGTGTCGTACAGCCAGACATCGTGACCATAACGGACGAAGTGGGTGGCAATACCGACACCCATTAAACCCGCGCCCAGTACGCAGATATGCTTACTTTTCATGAGATACCTCCTGCGGGCGCTCAACCGCCAGCGCCACCCCCTGACCGCCGCCTACGCACAGCGTAGCCAGCCCTTTGGCGGCATTACGGCGGGCCATTTCGTGCAGCAAAGTCACCAGAATTCGGCAACCTGACGCGCCAATGGGATGGCCCAGCGCAATCGCGCCGCCGTTTACGTTCACCCGATTGCTGTCCCAGTTCAGGGATTCGCCAACCGCCAGCGCTTGCGCGGCAAAGGCTTCGTTGGCTTCAATGAGATCGACATCATTCAACGTCCAGCCAGCTCGCTTCAGGCACTGAAGTGATGCCTCTACCGGCCCAATGCCCATAATCGCAGGGTCGACGCCGGAGACAGCGTAGCCCGCCACTCTGGCAAGAACCGGCAGATTGAGTTCTGCTGCTTTGGCGGCGCTCATCAACATCACCGCGGCGGCGCCATCGTTGATTGAAGAGGCATTCCCGGCGGTCACCGTGCCGTTACCTGGGCGAAATGCTGGTTTGAGCTGCGCCAGCTTTTCGGCCTGCGTATCCGGACGAGGCTGTTCGTCACGATCCACGACACGCGGCGGTTTTTTGCCCTGCGGGACGCTGACTGGCGTGATTTCCGCGCTAAAACGACCGGCTTCAATGGCGGCGGCCGCTTTTTGCTGTGAGCGCAGGGCAAAGGCGTCCTGCTGCTCGCGACCGATCACGAACTTATCCGCCAGATTTTCCGCGGTAATCCCCATGTGATAGTCGTTAAACGCATCCCACAGACCGTCATGCACCACGCTGTCTTTCATGCTGGCATGACCGAGCCGCAGTCCCGCCCGGGCGCCGTCGAGGAAATAGGGCGCATTGCTCATGCTCTCCTGCCCACCGGCAATCACAATTTGCGCATCGCCGCAGCGAATCGCCTGGACCGCCTGATGCACCGCCTTCATGCCCGAGCCGCACACCAGATTGAGGGTTAACGCGGGCGTGGTGACCGGCAGTCCTGCGCGTAACGCCGTTTGCCTGGCAGGGTTCTGGCCGCAGCCTGCCGTCAGAACCTGGCCGAAGATCACTTCATCAATTTGCTCAGGTGCCACGGCGGTTTTTTCCAGCAGCGAACGGATCACCACTGAACCTAGTTCAACCGCGGAAAGCGGCGCCAGCGCGCCATGAAAACTGCCAATTGGGGTGCGCGTTGCCGCGACAATAACAACATCCTGCATGGTCAGCTCCTCAGCTAAAGTGCATTTCGGGGACATTTTCGGGAACGATCAGCTTGCCGGCGGTTCTGGCGACTATCTCATCCACGCTGATGCCCGGCGCTCGCTCGCGCAGAATGAACGCCCCGTCGGAAATCTCCAGCAGCGCCAGATCGGTAAGCACACGTTTAATACAGGCCACGCCGGTCAGCGGCAGGGTGCAGGCGGGAAGCAGTTTCGACTCGCCGCTTTTAGAGGCATGCGTCATCACCACGATGATGTTGTCGGCTCCGGCAACCAAATCCATCGCGCCGCCCATGCCTTTCACCATTTTTCCGGGGATCATCCATGAGGCGATATTGCCGTTAACATCCACTTCAAACGCGCCGAGCACCGTCAGGTCGACGTGACCGCCGCGGATCATGGCGAAGGATTGCGCCGAGTCGAAGATTGCCGCGCCTTTGCGCGCCGTCACGGTCTGTTTCCCGGCGTTGATCATGTCAGCATCAATTTCATCTTCAGTGGGAAACGGGCCCATACCCAGCAAGCCGTTTTCCGATTGCAGCATTACGTCCATGCCTTCAGGAATGTAGTTCGCCACCAGAGTAGGAATACCAATCCCGAGGTTGACGTAATAACCGTCTCGCAGTTCGCGGGCGACACGCATCGCCATTTGTTCACGCGTTAACATGGTCAGGCTCCTTTCTGGCGCAGGGTGCGTTGTTCAATACGTTTTTCAAACTGCCCCTGGATAATGCGGTTAACGTAAATTCCGGGGGTGTGAATTGCGGCGGGGTCCAGCTCTCCGGGAGGGACAATTTCTTCAACTTCCACGACGGTAATACGCCCAGCGGCAGCCATCAGCGGATTAAAATTCTGTGCGGTGTGGCGATAAATAACGTTGCCGTACCAGTCGGCTTTCCAGCCTTTAACCAACGCAAAATCACCGGTTATCGCCTGCTCTAAGATGTAAGGGCGTCCGGCAAACTCGCGAACCTCTTTCCCTTGCGCGACCGGGGTTCCGTATCCGGTCGCGGTAAAGAATGCCGGGATCCCAGCGCCGCCCGCGCGCAGTTGCTCAGCCAGCGTGCCTTGCGGCGTCAGGATAGCTTCCAGTTCACCGCTGAGAACCTGCTGCTCAAACAGGGCGTTTTCACCTACATAAGATGCGACCACTTTGCGTACCTGGCGCGTTTCCAGCAGAACGCCAAGGCCAAAACCATCCACGCCGCAGTTGTTTGACACAACCGTAAGCCCCTGAACCTCCCGACGGCGTACTTCGGCAATCAGGTTCTCAGGGATCCCGCATAAGCCAAAACCGCCCGCCAGCAGCGTCATGTTATCGGTCAGTCCTTCCAGCGCCTCTTGATAGGTGGCAACCCGTTTATCCAGTCCAGCCATACACTTGCCCCTCCTGTTGTCCTTGCCGACATCATTGGGGGTGAAAAATGATTTGTTAATTTTAAATTTGTGACTCACTAATTGGGTTTTTTTATCAATTTAATGTTAATTAAAGGTATTCAACAAGTTAAAGGAATGCGAAATGGGAATGAGCATCAAACAGTTACGCGCGTTTTTAGCGGTAGCTCACACTCTGAATTTTGCTCATGCCAGTGAAAGACTGAATATGTCGCAACCCGCTTTAAGCCTGGCGATTAAAGGACTGGAGGATTCACTGGGCGGGGCGTTACTGTTGAGAACCACCCGCAAAGTGACCCTGACGCAGGAGGGAGAAACGCTGCTCAACATGGGGCGACAGCTGCTGGCGGACTGGGAGAATACGGAAGAGGCAATGCGTCAGCGCTTTACGCTGCAGCGCGGGAAAATTTCTATTGCCGCCATGCCCTCATTCGCCGCTAACGTCCTTCCATCGGTACTGAAAACGTTTCGTGATTCCTACTCCGGGATCAACGTAACGGTACATGACGTGATTAACGAACAAGTGATTGAGATGGTCAGTGAAGGGCGGGTGGAGATGGGCATTGCCTTTGAGCCGGACTCTTCAGGGCATCTGCATTTCACCCCGCTCGGCGTGGATCGTTTTATCGCGATTGTTCCGCCGACATGCAAACTGGCGGGCCGGGATCGTATTGCGTGGCGCGAATTACTGACGCTGGATTTTATCACTCTGCAACGTCCTTCCGCCGTGCGCCTGATGCTGGAAGAACAGCTGGTGCAAAGTGGGCATACGCTGGAAGTGGCGCTGGAGAGCCATCAACTGGTGACGGTTGGTCGCCTGGTGGCGAGCGGACTGGGCGGCAGCGCCGTGCCCGCATTGTGCCGTACGCAAATGACAGAGCTGGGCGCAACCTGTATCGATCTGGATACGCCGGTGATCCAGCGTCGGATCGGCGTTTTGCGTTCGGCGCATCATAAGTTATCTACCGCTTCTGAAGTGCTGGTGGATTCACTGAAAAAGGCGTATTGCACCTGACTCTCACGCAATACGCCAACCGCTCAGCTCATGCAACCGCCCGCCAGCAGCGAACTTCACCACCGCTATCACTTTTCAGCAATGCCTGTTTCTTCTCACAGCCGCTGGTCGCCAGTGGGCATCTGTCACGGAAAAAACAACCCTGGGGCAGCGTTCGGTTCCCCGGTAGTTCGGTTTTCCGTAACACCAAATCCTCCGCCAGCGGTGCTCCCGTTTTAGGGACCGAATCCAGCAATAACCGCGTGTAGGGATGGGCGGGCTGCGTGAGTACCTGCTGCGCATCGCCCAGCTCAACAATTTGCCCGAGGTACATCACCGCCACGCGGTCGCTCATATGGCGGACCACCGACACGTTGTGCGAGATCAGCACGTAGGTCAGGTTTCTGCGCGCCTGCAATGACACCAGCAGATTGAGAATTTGTGCTTGCACGGAGATATCCAGCGCCGAAGTAGGTTCATCAAGCACAATCACGTCCGGCTCTGATGACAACGCCCGGGCGATGGCAATACGCTGGCGCTGTCCACCGGAAAACGCATGCGGCAGGCGGTCGAGATATTCAGGACGAATTCCCACTTGTCGCGCCAAATCTTCAGCAAGCATACGGCGCTCACGTTCTGCAGGACGTTTTTGGATCCACACCGGTTCGGTGATAATCCGCCATACCGGTAAGCGCGGATCCAGCGATGAAAGGGGATCCTGAAAGACCATTTGCATACCGGTATGCTGCTTGTCACCACGGCGTGCATAGTTGCCCTGACTGGGTTTCAGCATCCCCATCAGCAGTTGCGCCAGCGTACTTTTTCCACAGCCGGACTCGCCAACAATCCCCAGCGTTTCCCCCTGACGGATCTCTAAATCCAGACCATTGAGCGCATGCACCCGTTCCGTTACCTTGCCGAGCCAGTTTTTACGCGCAGGGAAGTTGACATGAACATTCTGCAGCGCCAGTAAAAAATCAGACATGTGTTGTCTCCAGTTGCGGATACCAGCAGGCAGATTGTTGATCCCCGCCTCCCTGACTGCGTAACGCAGGTGTTTCTTCACAACGGGGGCCAGCGGCAAAGCAGCGCTCGCGAAACGCGCATCCCGTCGGTAAGCAGGTTAAGTTCGGCACGGTGCCGGGAATGGCGGGCAGCAATGCGCGCGGCTCGCCGTGTTCCGGCGCGCATTTCAGCAGACCAATGGAATAGGGATGCATCGGGCGTTGAATAACGGTTTGCGTTGGGCCACTCTCAATCACGCTTCCGGCATACATGACGTACAACCGGTCGCATAACTGTGAAACCACCGCCATATCATGGCTGATAAATAACACGGCTGTCCCGCTGGCTCGCGCTTTTAACTTCAGCAAACGCAGCACCTGCAGTTGCACCGTGACGTCCAGAGCGGTGGTCGGTTCATCGGCAATAATAAGCTCCGGTTCACATGAAAAGGCCAGCGCTATCATTACGCGCTGGCGCATCCCGCCGGAAAGCTCAAACGGGAAACGCTTCATGACTTCCGCCGCGTCCGGGATTTGCATCTCCTGGAGTAAAGCGATGGCTTTCTGACGGGCATCCGTGCGGCTTAACGCCTGATGATGGCGGATAACCTCCACCATTTGCTGACCGATGCGTCGGGTCGGATTCAGCGCCGTCATGGGTTCCTGAAAGATCATCGCTACGCGTGCGCCGCGCCATTGGCGCATTTGCTTCTCGCTGGCATTGAGCACATCTTCCCCCAGCAGCGAAACGCGTCCCTGGTGGATATGATAACTGCCTTCCGGCAGCAGACGCATGGTGAGCATGGCCGTCACGGACTTACCGGAACCGGACTCACCAACCACGCCAACGATTTCTCCGCGGTTGATATGCAGCGATACATGGTTAAGCGCATGCACGTCAGCTTTATAGCCGGGAAAACTCAAATGCAAATCTTCGATTTCCAGCACGGGTTGTGTCATGACTGTTTTCCTCCGGCTTTCGGGTCAAGCAGATCGCGAATACCATCGCCAAAGAGATTAAAGCCTACGGCGGTAATCAGAATGGCGGCGCCGGGGAAAGCGCAATACCACCACTGATCAAGCACATAGTTACGGCCTATTGCGACCATCGCTCCCCATTCAGCGCTGGGCTGCTGTGCGCCCAGACCGATAAATCCGAGCGTGGCGGCCATCAGGATCGCACTGCCGATATCCAGCGACGCTTGCACAATTAGCGGGGGCAGAGAGTTACGTAAAATGTGCCAGCTAATCAGATGCCAGCGTGATGCGCCGTAGGTCCGCGCCGCCTGCACATAGGTAAACTGGCGCACTACTAACGTTTGACCGCGTGCGAGGCGCACATAAAACGGAATACGTACGATAGCAATCGCCAGCATGGCGTTAAACAGGCTTGGACCCAACGCGGCGGCCAGCGCCATCGTCAGCACCAGCGAGGGAATGGACAGCATAATGTCCATTATTCGCATAATAATTGCATCGGCGCGTCCGCCCATTACGCCAGACAAACAGCCCAGCAGCGAACCCAATCCCCCGGCGATACCCACCACGACCAGCCCCGCAACGACCGATTGTTGGCTACCCACCAGAACGCGGCTGAACAGATCGCGGCCGACTTCATCGGTACCAAACCAGTGAGCGGCTGACGGGGGCAGCAGGCGCGCACTCAAATTGATGGCATTAGGGTCGTGAGGGGTTATCCACGGCGACAGCACCATCAGCAGCAGTATCAACACAATGATGACCCCGCCAACCAGCGTCAGCGGGCTGCTTTTCATCATCCAGAACAGTTTAGCCCAGTCCGTGCGACGGCGTGCTGTCTGAGGCGCGGCTGGCGTTTCTTGTGTGAGCATCATTGTGCGTCTCCGCGTCCAATTCGTGGATCGATCCACAAGTAGAGTAAATCCACCACCAGGTTAACCAGCACATAGGCGAAAGAGACCACCACGGCAAATCCCATTACCGCCGGGAAGTCGAGCGCCTGAATCGACGTCACCACCCAGGCGCCCATTCCCGGCCAGGCGAAGACCGTTTCAGTCAGAACCGCACCGTAGAGCAGATCGCCCAATGCCAGGCCGAGAACGGTTATCGAGGGGATAAGCGCATTTGGCAACGCGTAACACAACACGATGTACCAGCCCGGCAACCCGCTGGCGCGAGCGGTGCGAATGTAATCTTCACTCAGTTGCTCCAGCATGGCGGAGCGAATCTGGCGGGCAACGATCCCCAGGTGCACAAAGGCCAGCGTCAGTGATGGCAGGATCAGGTGCTGAAGCGCATTGAAAAAGACCTCGCCATTGCCTTCCAGCAGTGCATCAATCAGATAGAACCCGGTGACGTGAGTTGGCGGATCCAGCCAGTCGTCTAAACGTCCACCGCCGGGTAAAATTTGCAGATGACCATAAAACAGCACGATAACCCCCAGCCCCAGCCAGAATGCTGGCGTGGAGATACCGGTGATCGCCATCAGGCGAACGAGGTGATCAAGCCAGCGGTTGCGCCAGACCGCAGATAAAATGCCCAAAGGAATACCGATAACCAGCGCCAGCAACAAGGAGCAGAAAGCCAGCTCAAGGGTGGCCGGGAAGAAGATGCGCAGCTCATCCAGCACCGGACGTCCGGTGCGAATAGAAGTGCCTAAATCACCGTGAAAAATGTCGCTGACATAGCGAAAAAACTGGACATACAGCGGCTGGTTCAGCCCCAACTGTTGGCGAATATTTTCGACAATTTCATCACTGGCGCGATCGCCCGCCAATAGCCGCGCGGGGTCGCCAGGTATCAGGTGCGAAATAATAAAAGTGATTACGCAAACACCGATAACCACCAGAATAAGTCCCCAGCATCGCTGGCGTAAAATGCTCCAGAACGTCATTAGCTTCCCCTTGCGGAGCCAGAGCGGCTCCGCATTAACGTGGCTTATTTACTCATGGTGGAGATATTGAAGACCTGTTCCAGCATGGGGTTGAATACAAATCCTTTGACGTCTTTGTTCATCGCCAACTGATAGTTTTTCTGGAATAAATAGACGTAGGCGGCTTCATCAATCACGATAGTTTGCGCCTGCTGGTAGTCATTGGTTCTGGCAACCTGATCGGTCGTGGCCAGCGCGCTACGCAGCAGCTTATCGACCTCACCGTTTTCATAGAATGAACGGTTACCCGGCAAGCCTTTCTTATCTGACTCAAACCAGTAGTTCATAAACATGTACGGATCGGCGAAATCAGGGCTCCAGTTGCCAATGGCAATGTCGTAATCTCCTTTGCCCACGCGGTCACGCATGGTGGCGTTCGCCAGTTTTTCCAGCTTGACCTTAATGCCCAGTTTGCCAAGGCTTGCCTGGGTCGCGAGCGCGATAGGTTCCCAGTTGGGATCATTATCCGAGTACAGGAAGCTCAGGCTGTCAGGTTTGGTGGCAACTTTCTCCCACGCCGCTTTCGCTTTGGCTTCATCGAAACTGTACTGCATGGCCTTGTCGTCAAAACCCCACATGCCTTCAGGGATCGGACCTCGCATTTGCTTACCGTTGCCGCTCAGGATCCCGTTTACCATGCCTTTATAATCGGTGGCCCACGAGATGGCGCGGCGTAAATCCACCTGATTGAGCGGCGCTTTACTGTTATTCAGATACAGATAGGTCACGCGCAACGAGGGATAATCCGCCACGTTAACTTTGCCTTCCTGTTTTAAGGCGGCAAGCTGGTCAACCGGAAGCGCATCGGCAATGTCGATATCACCCCGCGACAATTGCAGACGGCGAGAGGCGCTTTCACCGATGATTTTTACCGAAACCCGCTTAAACGCCGGTTTTGCACCGGCATAATATGGGTTAGGAACCAGCACCAACTGCTGTCCCTTTTGCCAGCTTTTGAGCATGAAGGGACCGGAGCCTGCCGTGTTCTGCGCCAGGAATCCGCGGGCATCGTCTGCGGCATGCTCTTTTAAGACGGCCGGGTTAATAATTGAGGCCCCGTCATTGGCCAGCGTATACAGGAACGGCGCAAATGGCTGGCTGAGGGTAAACTTCACCGTATTGTTATCGATAGCCTCGACCTTCAGATCTTTCGGGAACGCTTCTGCAGGCCCCTGGCCGATTTTGAGCAAGCGTTCAAAAGATTGCTTTACCGCATCAGCCGTCACCGGCGTTCCGTCGGCGAATTTGGCATCGTTTTTCAGGATAAACGTCCACTCTTTCTGGTCGTCAGAGGCCTTCCAGCCGCTGGCCAAATCGCCTTCAACTTCCGTGGAGCCTTTACCGCCATCTGTTTTGTACTGAACCAGCCGCTGATAAGAGGGATAGGTGACCGTCCAGTCGTTGTTATCGATGGTCACGGCGGGATCGAGCGTCTGCGGATCGGCAGCTTTGCCGATCACCAGCATATCTTTGGGAACGGCGGCCTGCGCAGCGGGCAGGGCAAACGCCAGCGCAACGGCTATCAGAGCGGGGCGAAAAAACGCGTTTAACGCAGGTGTAGTCTTCATAACCAGGCTCCAGAATTAAAGGGAATGTTGTGTTGTTATGGGTGTGACAGTGTAACAATCTATCTGATCGTCAAGCAGCGGATAGCGGGCGGCATCAGGTAATTCAAAATGCCACCACTCGCTGGTGATACCGACAAAACCGCCGCCGAACATAATGGCATTGAGCAGCAGGCGGTTGCGCTGCGCAGCCGGAGGAACAGAAGGGTGCCAGGCATGGGAACGGTCGTGCATCTCATCAAAGCCGGCGCCCATATCGAGAAGATTGCCACGATCGTCCATTAGCGTAACGTCAATGGCCGTCCCGCGGCTGTGATTGGATCCTATCGCCACATCAACAACATACTGAGGATCTGGACACGCATTCCACAGCACCGCCTGCGCCTGCTGCGGGCGATACGCGTCGTATACCACAAGTTTCAGGCTCGCCAGTTGCGCAATACTGATGCTTTTCGCCAGCGCAGTGACCGCCTCGGTGTGCAACAGGCAACGAGCTTCCCGGTAGATAGGGGCGCCGGTAATGTTGTCTGCCGTAGCGTATTTAAGATCGATATGCAGCGACGGGAATATCACCGACAGATCGACCAGTTCTGGGGTTTCTGACATAGCACGTTTCCTGTTTATTGTTCGAATTGACCAAATTGTTGTTGTAACTGGCGATTGGTTTGCAGGCGTTCTGCGAGGGAGTCACCCAGTTGTGCCACCACCGCAGAGAGTAATAAGTTGAACAGACAGCTCACCGGAGCCAGTGAGTCCCAGAAATGTCCGGTGTCAGTTTTCACCTGAAGTAAGTCAATGGAATAGTCTCTGGCCCACGGGCACCACACATCGGTGATTAACGCCAGCGGAATGCAGCGTTCTGTGGCAACGCGGCAATATTGTCGCGAGATAGCGGAATAGGCGCGCATATCGGTAATCACCACGTAAGGCTGGGTGAATCCTGAATTCAGCGACTCGACCCAACTGCCGGAAAGACCTTCGGAGTAGCTGACTTTAGGCCGCAGGTATTCCAGGTGACTGAAAAAGGCGTTAGCGATCCCGCGGGTGGACTGGATCCCAAGGATATACACGGCTTCCGCATGTGCCAGCCGCTGCGCTATGCGTAAAAACGTTTCGCCTTGCGCGAGTTGATAGACATAGGTAATGGCGTCGATTTCCAGTAACAGCGACTGCTGCGCGCGATCTGGCAGGCTTTGTTGCTGGTGCCAGGAGTCCAACCGCTCGTTCATCCCCCAGGGTTGATAGGCGACGACGGGTAGCTCCCGCAGGCTGGCTTTTGCATCTTCCAGATTGCGAAAGCCCAGTTTACGCAGATAGCGTCCAACGGTAATGCCGCTGGTTCCGGTCGCTTTAGCAATACCATCCGCGGTTTCAGGATCTGCACAGCATGGGCTAACAGCCACCCGGCCACGCGCTTTTCGCTGGGCGTCAGTTGGCTAAAGGTCTGCTCTATACGGGTAAATAACTCCGGTTTCGCTGTCATTACCTTCTCGCTGTTAATTGTTTGTCAGAGTACGGGTCACTGTTAGCAAATTAACAATGCAGGACGCGTGCCATGTTGGTAACAGCGGCACGCTGACCATTTTTGTTAAAAATCAACCCATATCCATTAACTAATGATCAACATTTGTGCAGCGTAGTTCAGTTTTGGTGCAGCGACAGGGGAAGAGGGGTATGAATCTGCTGATTTCGTCGGAACGATCACATTGTGGGCACGTTTTACGCCCAGACATCAGAATCAGTAATGTGAAATATAAATTTCAGCCATATCAATGGTGGCAATCTTTATTCTTATGACGTTAGGGGTATTATTTTTTGCGAACTACATTAACGGTTTGAAGCGCAAGTGTAGATATTATTTATATTATAAATGGAGTACTACAATGAATAAATTCTCCCTTTCTACAGCAGGTATTCTGGTCGCAGCGCTGTTAACCAGTGTCAGCGTCAATGCAGCAACTGATAACGCTAAAACTGAAGTGACTCCAAAAGGCATGAATTGCCAGGAGTTTATTGATTTGAACCCGCAAACTATGGCCCCGGTGGCTTTCTGGGTGCTCAATGAAGACGAAGATTTCAAGGGTGGCGATTACGTAGACTATAACGAAACCGTGACTACTGCAGTTCCTCTGACCGTTGAACTTTGTAAAAAACATCCGCAGAGCGAATTAAGCAAAATAAAAGACGAAATCAAAAAAGAATTATCCAAATAAGATTAAGTCATTATTAAAACCCAGCCAAAGTGCTGGGTTTTGCTATTTGTGACAATGTCACCTATTTATTTTGTGATACTTAAGAAAACTTTATAAAGATATAAACGCCTGTGCCGATACTGGATAAAAGTTAGCCTTTTGCAGAAGGAGTTTGTATGGCCTGGTATCCTACTCGTATTTCAACGCGTTTAACCATCGGCGGCATTCTGCTGCTTGCAGTCACGACCTTTGTTATTGTGGTGATTATGCTCTGGCGTGGTCAACCGCGCGTCGTTGAAATCAACACCGCCCTGATCGAAGAAACAGGGCAAGGTTTAACCCGCCAGTTGAGTACCGTATTGTCCCGAATTGAAGGTGAGACCGTCAGCTTGTCACGACTGGCTGAGGTGCTGCCAAATGATGAATCTCTTTATCAAAGCGTCGTTCCGCATCTGATTGGTGAAGATAAAGATTCGATTATTACCGGCGGCGGTATCTGGCCAGAACCAGACGCTTTCACCGCAGGTGTGGAGAAAAGAAGCTTTTTCTGGGCGCGTAATGCTGAAGGTAAACTGGTGTATTCCAACGACTATAACGTCGAAGGGTCAAGCGGATACCACAATGAAAACTGGTATCAGCATGCTAAAGGACATTCACAAAACAGTTGCTTATGGTCTGATGTCTACCAGGACGCCAGTTCAGGCGTCAACATGGTGACGTGCAGCGTACCCTATCAACTGGCGGGCAAGTTTGCCGGTGTCGCCACCACCGATATTCGCCTGGATAACGTCGCCACTTTCATGCAGCAGCAGGGAAACAGCACCGGTGGTTACGCGTTTATGGTGGACAAGCAGGGACAAATCCTCTATTTCCCGCAGGCCGATCTGGCGAAATATAAAACCATTAACGATCTGGCGCAAAGCGCGCAATGGCTTATCCCGGTGGAAAACGGTCTGAAATCTCTGCGCCCAGCGGACGGGGTGAAAACAGTTACGCTTGCAAATGATAACGTCCTGAATTCGGCTTCACGGGTGATGCTGTTCCCGATGGCGGATACCGGTTGGGTTGTTGGTCTTGCGACGCCTGAATCGCGTATCGTCGGCCTTGCCAAAGTGATGATGCAGGACGTGCTGGAAGTGTTGATCCCGATCATGACCCTGTTGCTGGTGGGATCCTGGCTGGTGGTTCGCCGACTGATTTCACGTCTCGATGATACCCGTCAGGCTCTCGATGATATTGCGCAGGGAGAAGGCGATCTTACCCGTCGCCTGGATGTGCGTGGCAAAGATGAGATTTCCGCTATCGCCGAAGCGTTTAACTTGTTCGTCGATAAAATCTCAGCCATTCTGATCACTGTCAGAAGCAGTAGCGTAGTGGTGGCGAATAACGCTGTCAGCCTGGCAGACAGTAATATGGAACTTTCATCTCGCGTGACGCAACAGGCCGCTGCGCTGGAAGAGAGTTCAGCGGCGATGGAACAGTTAAATGCGACCGTTCATCAAAATGCCAGTAATACACAACTGGCGGATGAACTCTCTGATAGCACCGCGCAAACGGCCAACCGCTGCGGCGATGTTATGCAGGGTGTTATCTCTACAATGGATAACGTCAGTGCCTCATCCGGCAGAATGGTGGAAATTGTCGCGGTTATCGATAGCATTGCGTTCCAGACCAATATTCTCGCCCTGAATGCCGCGGTTGAAGCCGCCAGAGCAGGTGATGCCGGGAGAGGGTTTGCCGTTGTGGCCTCCGAAGTGCGTACGCTGGCCCAGCGCAGCGCCACTGCCGCGCAGGAAATAAAAGCATTGATTGATGAATCCGTTTCTCATGTAGGTAGCGGAAGTCAGCAAATTCACAATGCGGGCGAACGTCTGGGAGAACTGGTCAGTAATGTACGTCAGGTACGTCAGTTGATGGGGGAAATACGCGTTGCGGGTGAAGAACAACGCAAGGGTGTTTCCGAAGTTACGCTGGCCGTTACCGAAATGGACAGCACCGTTCAGCAAAACGCCTCGTTAATAGATGATGCCGCCGCGCGAACGCAGGCGCTGAAAGAGGAGGCGGAACAGCTGGCGATGCTGGTCTCATCATTCAGATTGCCTGAGCCTTCAGTTGCCTGATGGATCGGTTAAGAGCGTCCGTATTACCGGGCGCTCTTGCGTTATAAATCTAATTCGGACGACCATTAACGCCCCCAACGACTGCGAATATAGGTCACGGCTTCCTGCGTTTGCGGCTGATTAAGGTAATCTTCGCGAAACAGAATTGTGCCGTTAATGTGCGGTTCAGACTCGTTCAGATCGAGCTGT
The DNA here is from genome assembly GCF_002075345.1 of Citrobacter braakii. Taxonomy (GTDB): domain Bacteria; phylum Pseudomonadota; class Gammaproteobacteria; order Enterobacterales; family Enterobacteriaceae; genus Citrobacter; species Citrobacter braakii. Next base: position 750,869 of record NZ_NAEW01000001.1, on the reverse strand, counting down.
TTTTTCAGCTCCGGCACACCGCCTTTGACCGTCCAGTCAGGTTCTTTTCGCGACGGCTCACCGACTTTGTACAACGCCACCCCAATATACAGGCGGGTGTTGGTTGATTTGACGACATCTGCCCACCATTTCGCCAACACATCGTAACGCGCCGCGTCGCGGGCAAAAGGCCAGTACAGCTGCGGGGCGATGTAGTCCAGCAAGCCTTGTTGCACCCAGCGGCGGGTGTCCGCATACGATTCATCATAGGCTGCCGCGCCGCGCGTGTCGGAGCCCGCCGGATCGTGCGAACGGTTGCGCCACACGCCCGCAGGGCTGACGCCAAATTCAACTTCAGGTTTGAGTTTCTTAATGGTTCGTGAAACCTGCGCGATCAGGCGTTGCGTGTTATCGCGCCGCCAGTCAGCTTTGGAGACAAATCCCTGGCCGTATCTTCTGAAGGTCTGGCTGTCGTTGAGCGCAGAGCCGGGAGACTCGGTATAGAAGTAATCATCGAATTGCACGCCGTCAACCGGGTAATTCTCAACCACTTCCGCCACGATGCTGGTTATCCAGTCACGCACTTCGGGAATACCGGGATCTAACACAAAACGCTCGCCCGAGGTACGGATCCAGTCCCGATGCAGGACATAAACGCTGGAAGGCGTCTGTGACAGCGTGTTGTTTAATTCGGTAACCGTTGCCGGTTTAGTGTTCACGGACACGCGGTAGGGGTTAAACCAGGCATGGACTTTCATTCCGCGTTTATGCGCTTCATCGAGCATAAACCGTAACGGATCGTAACCCGGATCCTGACCAATCTTACCGGTCAGGGTATCTGACCACGGCAAGATTGTAGATTGCCACAGCGCAGTGGCATCGGGCTTCACCTGGAAAAAAACGGTGTTAATACCAAGACGTTTCAGGTTATCCAGCTTGTCCGTCAGCGCCTTTTGCTGCTGGCTGATACGAACGGCAGGCGAGCTGATGTTGACGGATGAAATCGGCGGCCAGTCAAGACGCGAAACCGTTGCCAGCCAGATACCGCGTACCGGCTCCTTGCTCTGCTGTGGTTTGCCTACCGGGGGCTGTGGGGTGATTTTTGAACCTGGCGGCTGTGAAGAACAGCTGCCAAGTAGCAACATACTGCCTACGAGCAGCGCGAACCATTTCATGTTGGTTCGCGGCAGCCTGGCTCGGGAACGGGCGAGAATATTCGCCAGTTTTTTCTGATAATTTGCTGAAATAAAACCGGATGCTGACATCAGATTTTGCTCTTAATTCTTCTTGTTGCGGCTGTTAGCCCAGGGATCGAACGCCGGTTCGGTGGTGTTACTTGAGGCCAGATCATGCAGTGAATCCAGGTACAGCGCTTCAACTTCTGCCCGCGCCCAGGGCGTGCGGCGCAGAAACTTCAAACTGGATTTAACGCTCGGCTCATTTTTAAAGCAGTTGATATTAATGCGTTGCGCCAGCTCAGCCCAACCATAACGATCAACCAGTGCATTGACCTGCATTTCAAGCGTTACGCCATGTAAAGGGTCTTTAGAAATATGAGCATTCATATGAAGTCCAGTTCAGTGGTTCCAGATTTTGTCAGTAGTGCAACGGGAAGAAGGTTACAAGAAAGCGGGGCGACCAGCAATGGCATCTGTTCCTCAGGCTTTCATGATTAAGAAGTAAACATCAGCCAAACATTGCTGAAGAAAAGATCTGGATTAGATGCGTTCATTAATCTTAAGTAGGTATTTATACCTGGATTGTTACTTCAGCTTCTCTTTATTTATGTATTATTGCTGTCATTCGACTATTAAAATTAAAAAAACAAAAGTTCTAAAAAAACAAAAATAATATATCCATAATGTTAACCATTGATAAAATTAAAGTAACATTTAGTAAAACATGGATATTTTGTTTTTCATGGACGAGAGTTTACATATCATGATATAATATTGCGGAAAAATTTGCAGGCTATTAATCTGCATGTAATGTAAATGAATTTCTGAGGAGACTATTCCAGTGGGACGTAAATGGGCAAATATTGTTGCTAAAAAAACTGCTAAAGACGGTGCAACGTCTAATATATATGCAAAATTCGGTGTAGAAATCTATGCTGCTGCCAAACAAGGTGAACCAGACCCAGAATCAAACTCAGCTTTAAAATTCGTTATTGAACGTGCGAAACAAGCACAGGTTCCTAAACACGTTATTGATAAAGCAATTGATAAAGCCAAAGGCGGCAGCGATGAAACGTTCGTGCAAGGGCGTTACGAAGGCTTTGGTCCAAGTGGTTCACTGATTATCGCTGAAACATTGACGTCAAATGTTAACCGTACGATTGCTAATGTCCGCTCAATTTTCAATAAAAAAGGCGGGAATATCGGAGCGGCAGGTGCTGTCAGCTATATGTTTGACAATACCGGGGTGATTGTATTTGCAGGAACAGATCCTGACCATATTTTTGAAATTTTGCTTAATGCTGATGTAGATGTTCGCGATGTAACCGAAGAAGAGGGAAACATCGTTATTTATACTGAATCTACAGACCTTCATAAAGGAATTGCAGCCCTGAAAGCCGCTGGGATTACTGAATTCTCAACAACAGAATTAGAAATGATTGCTCAATCAGAAGTTGAACTTTCACCAGAAGATTTAGAAATCTTTGCAGGACTCGTAGATGCCCTTGAAGATGACGATGATGTTCAAAAAGTCTATCACAACGTTGCAAACCTCTAATTATAAATAAAGGAATCTGTTATTGCGGCAGATCTTTAACTTATAAAGTTGTTACAAAAATATCTAGCCCGATACATTGATTATAAAAAAAGAAAAAATTTACGGTAGAAAATCAAAGTGGCTGTCTGCTTTTGCTCAAGGCAGACAGTCATGTCCAGCAGTTTTCAGTCAGGATTAGCAGGGGGAGCTTTTCCAGGAATGAAAAAACCGCTTCCTGGCTTCCTGACTCGAAGGCGACAACAGCTCTGACCTTATCGTTTTTCATCACTGTGTACCAACCGGAACCGCCAAACTAAGAATGGCTAAAGAGGGATCTGCATTCGGGGTCATCTGACGAAAACTTTTTACCATAGCAGATAAGGGAGGGGTAAGGATTTGATGGAACGGCGTCAGTTAAGGGGTATGAACTAAGCATTCATCAAATACCAAATTGCATTTAACATAATATACATTATGCGCACTAGTGTTGAGTAAGGTAGAATCTGATGCTTTATGGTAATCCTTGTGCTGCTCGATAATGATGGTCAAACCTCTTTTCAAATGCCGTTACCAGCGCTAACCATTTTCGACCTGTGCCACATCACTCACTGAACATCAAAACTGATAACTGTAGTTCACGCAGGCAAACCACAGACATGCCAATCTGTCTTCCTGGCATATTTCTGCCCTTATCCTTCATTATCATATAATCTTCTAAATGAAATGGCTCACCGGCAAGGACTTATGCGGCCCTTTCTGCCTTTTTCTCTCATACTGGAGATTCATTCATGGCTGACTGGAACCCTTCGCTTTATCTGCAATATGAAACTGAACGTTCAAGACCCGCAGCGGAATTACTCAACAGAGTGGCGTTAGAGAGTGTTCGTTCAGTTGTTGATCTTGGCTGTGGTCCGGGAAACAGCACGGCATTACTGCATCAGCGCTGGCCTTCGGCTGTAATAACCGGGGTTGATTCCTCACCCGCCATGCTGAATGAAGCGCGCAACGCATTACCGCAATGCCATTTTATTGAAGCGGATATCAGTCAGTTCCAGCCCGAGCATCCTGTGGATCTGCTTTACGCAAATGCGTCTTTACAATGGGTACCCGATCACTATGAACTATTGCCGAACCTGGTATCGCTGCTGGGTCGCAACGGCGTTCTGGCCGTACAAATGCCGGATAACTGGCTGGAACCCACGCATGTTCTGATGCGCGAAGTGGCTTATGAACAGGGTTTCCCGGACCGGGGCCGTGCGCCACTGCCTGGCGTACATGCCTACTATGATATTTTGACCGAAACTGGCTGTGAGGTGGATATCTGGCGCACCACGTATTATCACATTATGGATTCTCATCAAGCAATTATCGACTGGGTAAGTTCTACAGGCCTGCGCCCCTGGTTACAGGATTTGAGAGAAAGCGAGCAACGTCAGTATCTGGCGCGCTACCACGAACTACTTCAGGAGCAATATCCACTGCAGGAAAATGGCAAAATTTTACTGGCATTTCCCCGATTGTTTATTGTTGCGCGCCGCAATAATTAAGCATTTATCATCAGATAGATCACAGGAATAGAGGATCGCCTATGAGCGCCCTCGCCTTTTTAACATAAGGATCTAGTGACAATGCGAGGCATCTGCTAGTGTCTTGCCACGTGTTTCTGACGGGAGTTATTATGTCTAAAGTCTACATTGGTGGGTGTCTTTGTGGTTCGATCCGCTTCACGGCCAGCAGTCCTAATAATTCCCATACCTGCTCCTGCGATATATGCCGGAAACATACGGGCGCACCGACCGTCGTCTGGATTGAGTTTGATGCAGAAAATGTAGAATGGACGGGAAAAGCCGGAAAACCGACAACCTGGCGCTCGTCAGAAACGAGTTGTCGAGCCTTTTGCCCTCAGTGCGGCAGTTCCGTGGGCGCTATTGATGACGCCCCGGTAATTGCACTTTTAGCCGGGGCTTTTGATGATCCTAACGATGAAGACCTGGCACCTGAGTTTCATTCGTTTTCCGATATGCAGCCAGCCTGGTGGCAAAACGAACGTAACTAAGTTAGTTGGTAATGCTTATCAGGCATGTGTTTTGCTGGCACATTTGTTTCATCGTTCATCTGCAGCAAATCAATTTCGATCGCATTGCAAATCGCATCCAGCGGCAGGTCATTGTTCTCTGTGCCAAACGGATCTTCAAGCTCTTCTGCAAGCGTGTCGAGCGAGATAAATGTATAGGAAATAAGCACAGAGATAAACGGTGTCATGTAGTGCAGATCCACCACTAACGCGAATGGCAGCATGATACAAAACAGGTATACCGTGCGATGAAGGATCAAAGTATAAGCAAACGGGACCGGCGTATTCGCAATCCGCTCACAACCAGCCAGTACCGCAGACATATCGTTTAACCTATTGTTTAAACTATGAAATAATATGTCTGACAGTTGACCATTACGCCTGCGCACGGCCAACCACTCTCCCATCAACAACAAAATGCGGTTTGCTGGAGATTGTGAGGCAAATACCGTCTGCAGATCTTTCTCGCTGAGGTACTTCGCCAACGGCTCTGCCTGCGGCTTTCGACGTAAAGTCATGCGTAAACAGTGGGCAAACGCGATTTGCAGACGAACAAACTCCCCTAATTCGGCGTCGTCCGGTAAGGTGGTTTTTACCTCACGCAGTAGCGATCGGGAAGCAATCATCAACTGCCCCCACAGGTGTCGGGCCTCAACGTAACGTGAATAACAGGCGTTATTGCGAAAACCTAAAAAGATTGCAATCGCCACGCCGAGAATGCTGAATGGCGCCAGGGTGAATTTGATTCCCAGCATCGTATACCACGGAAGCATGATAATAACGGCGATGGAGAGCAGGAAGTTTAGCAGCAGTCGTGAAAAGATTTTGGATAATACTGACCCATGCCAAACGAATATTAGGCGTAGCCAGTGTTGTTGGGGGCGAACGATCATGGTTTTCTTCGGGAAAATGTGAAATCCATCACATTAGACGCGATCATGATCAATGTTGCAAGTTAATCGCAACATTAACTAAACAACTTTTGCGCTGCCAGAACCACCGCGCACCGGAGTTACAGAACGGTGTAGTTATTAATAAACAATAGTATGTTGTAACTAATGAATGTTCTATAAAAAACCCGGCCTGAGCCGGGTTGTCTTCTTAGCACAATGGCTTAACGGCTTCACGCATGCCTTTGGCCAGAATGGTATCCAGATCGGCTGAAACCTGCTCCACGAGTCCGGAAACCTGAGTCAGATCCTGTTCCCAGTGTTCTTTAACGCCCAGTACCGATTTGACTAACTCGTCGGTGCTTATCTGGCGGTCATGATGCTGGGACCACAGCTGTTGAAAACGTGCCACCCAGTGCGCATCATCCTGGACCGGATAAGCCTCACCGTTACGCTCTCCACGATAGAAAGCAATCAGCGCGGCAAGCGCAAACGTCAGGCGCGCCGGCAGTTTGCCGCTGGCCTGTTGCCCTGCCAGCAGCTGCGGCAAAATACGGGTACGGAATTTAGTCATGCCGTTCAGGGCAATAGACAGCAACTGATGCTTGATGTACGGATTGCAGAATCGACCGGTCACCGCGCTGGCGAAAGACGCCAGCTCATCGCGGGGTAAATCCAGTACCGGAATGATCTCTTCATAAATCGCTTTTTCAACGAAGGCGCAAATCTCTGCGTCATTCATCGCCTCGCCCACGGTGTCCAGCCCTGCCTGCCAGGCAACGGGAACCAGTGCGGTGTGTGCGCCGTTGAGAATCGCCACTTTTCGTTCTTTGTACGGTTTGATGTCATCAACAATCAGGACATTAAGCGGATATTTATCCAGACGCAGCTCTGCAGCTAATGACTTCGGTCCCTGAATAACGAACAGATAGAAGTGTTCTGCAGTGTCGAGGAAGGCATCGTGATAGCCCAACTCAGCTTCCAGTTTCTCCACTTCGTCACGCGGATAACCGGTAACAATGCGGTCCACCAGCGTGGAGCAAAATGCGTTGGCCTGATCCAGCCACTGAATAAATGCCTCTGGCAGCGCCCACTCCTGAGCGTAGCGCAGGACCAGTTCACGCAGCGCATCACCATTGTAATCAATCAGTTCGCAAGGAATGATAATCCAGCCTTTATCCGACGCGCCATTAAAATGGCTGAAGCGTTCGAACAACAATCGGGTCAGTTTAGCCGGATAACTCACCGCCGGTGCATCCTCAAACTTATCGCCCGCGTGGTAGCTGATGCCCGCTTCAGTCGTGTTGGAGAACACAAAACGCATATCTGGATTATGCGCCAGCTTCAGGAACTCATTGTATTCGCTATAGACGCTGATTTCGCGGTTAACCGAACGGATCAAACGGGCATCGCTTACGGCCTCGCCCTTCTCATTCAAACCACGAATGATGGTGGTATAGAGACCATCCTGCGTACTCAGCGATGGCGGGAAGGTACTTTCGATGGGACGAACAATGACTACACCAGCGTTCAGATCGGTATGTTCGTTCAGCAAATCGACTTGCCAGTCAACAAAGGCGCGCAGGAAGTTTCCTTCACCAAACTGAATAATGCGTTCAGGATACTGAGCACCGGGGAAATCGCGACGATTTAGTGTTTGCACAATGGGTTCCCTTTTTAATTAGTCATACAACCTGATTGAATTGGTCCAATAGGTTAGCAAACTTTAATACATTGAAACCCTGTTTTGATCAATCCCCGGCGAAAAATTAGAGAGTTTTGTAGAAAAGTGTGGTCCCGGTCAGCTTCCCGTCAGGCATTTTTGCATAGTCCGGTATCACCCCTACTTTTTGCCATCCACAATTGTGGTAGAACAACTCAGCGCTGCTGCCCGTCGCTGTATCAAGCACCAGCAGCGTTTTCCCTTGCTGACGCGCGCAGTTTTCGAGTTCGTTCATCAACGTCCGGGCAACACCACCGCGCCGCGCTGAGGGGTGAACCAGCAGCTTGGCGACATCAGCACGATGAGGTTGGTTTTCGGGTTGATCGATAATGAGCTGGACGGTACCGACAAGCACTCCCTGTGCGTTCTGCGTACCCAGAACAATCCTTTCTCCACGGTCAACGCTTTGCGCGACGCTCATCCAGAAAGGCCGTGATTTATCACCACTAAAAGGGAGCATAAAGCTGACAGAGGCGCCATCATTGACGCATGTTTCAAGGATGTCGCTGAATTCATCGATTCTCGACAGAATCTGGGCCGCGCTCAGCACAAAGCAGGGTTTACAGGAAGCCATTTTTTTCTCCTTAGAATGACCCCTTCATACTGCTTTTAACAATTGCACAACACAAGGAGTCATATCATAGGATTATGTTATCTATGGCTTGTTCATCTGGATCACTAGCCAGTGATAGATAACCGTGACAACGTAACGCTGCTGTTCATCGTTTAACGCCACACCCTGAGGGATATCATGCCATTTCGCCAGACATCCCCGACAACAGGTCGCCGTAGCATGTTGAGCGATAAATACCGGATGCCCGCGCATGGGTGTCTGCTTACCGTCATTGGCAGGAAACGCGGGCGCCAGCCGTTTGGCAATAAAATCCGTGGCGTGTTGTTCGATAACCGGCGCGCCTTTATCCAGACAATACTGCCTTTCTTTCTGGCCAAGGCGAAATCGCGAGCGAAACGTTGATTTCGCCAGCCGGGCAAAAAGAGGATCGAGCGTGTTCATCAGTAAACCGAGCGCCCCAGTTGTTGCGTTAATTGCTCCAGCACGGCGATACCCGCCAGCGAATTTCCCGCCGCATCCAGTTCCGGACTCCAGACGGCAATCGCCATCTCGTGAGGCACGATAGCCACGATACCGCCCCCCACACCAGATTTCGCCGGTAAGCCCACTCGCCAGGCAAATTCCCCTGCGTTCTGATACATGCCACTGGTCGCCATCAGCGCGTTGATCTGTCGGGCCTGCATGGGCGTCACCACGGGCTCAGCAAGATGAAAAGCATGTCCCTGATTCGCCAGAAAGACGAACGTGCGCGCCAGTTCCACACAGCTCATTTTCAGTGCGCAGTAGTGAAAGTAATTTTGCAAAACGGTGGTCACGTCGTGGTGAAAATTGCCAAAGGACTTCATTAGCCAGGCAATAGCCGCGTTACGCGCCGAGTGCTCAAACTCAGAACGCGCCACCGTCGCATCATAGGCGATATCCGAAACGCCGCTTAACGCCCGTACCACTTCCAGCATCCGTTGACGCGGTGCGCTCAGACGTCCTTGCAGCATATCGCAAACCACCAGCGCCCCGGCGTTGATAAAGGGATTGCGTGGGATCCCTTGCTCCATTTCCAGCTGCACCAGGGAATTAAAAGGATGCCCGGAAGGATCCTTGCCGACGCGTTGCCAGATCTCATCTTCCTGATAGTGACGCATCGCCACGACCAGACTGAGCACCTTTGAAATTGACTGAATAGAAAAGCGCTCTTGCGCATCCCCCGCCTGATAGTGCTGCCCATCGACGGTGCAAATAGCAATACCCAGTTTTGAACCGTCGACAGAAGCTAAGGCAGGAATGTAATCAGCGACTTTACCCTGACCAATCAGCGGACGAACCTGCTGCACAATGGTCTCTAAAATTGAATTGTCCATGGCCCTGGCCACAACATGCTCCTTGTTCGCAGGTATGAAAGGCCTGCGAGTATAACAGAGCTGAATACGCAGCGTCAGGCCGGAAGGCGGAATCTGGCCACGGTCTGCATGAGCGGGTGAGATTCATGCCGTAGACAGAAACATTGCAGAATTTAAGGCCGGTGCCCCCGTCGGAGGCACCCACACCATCAGAGGCGGTTTTTCCAGACGGTCTGTACATTACAAAACTCATGCAGACCAAAGTGTGAAAGCTCGCGGCCAAAACCACTTTTCTTCACGCCGCCAAATGCAACGCGGGCATCGCTGGCGCTGTAACCATTGATAAATACGCCCCCACACTCCAGGCGTGACGCCATCTTCTGCGCCAGAGCTTCATCCGCAGTGAACACCGTGGCTGATAAGCCGAAATCACTGTCATTAGCCAGCGCTAAGGCATGTTCCGCATTCTTTGCAACGGTAATCGCTGCAACCGGGCCAAACAGTTCCTGACGAAAAGCCGTCATCTCCGGGGTGACATCCCCCAGAACCGTCACGGCATAGTAATTGCCCTGACCCGCGATTTTTTCCCCGCCGAGAAGTAACCGCGCGCCTTCGGCAAGGGAGGCTTCGACCTGCTGATGCAGCTCATCGCGCAGATCAAATCTTGCCATCGGACCCAGATCGTTTCCTTCGTTCAGCGGGTCGCCCATTTTGAGCGCGCTCGCGGCCGCCACAAAACGAGCCGTAAATTCTGCCGCAATTCCTTCTTCGATAATAAAGCGCTTTGCTGCCGCACAAACCTGTCCGGTGTTCTGATAACGACCGGCGACCGCCGCCTTAACGGCCAGATCGAGGTCAGCATCATTAAGGACAATAAACGGATCGGAACCCCCCAGTTCAAGCACGCATTTTTTCAACGCCGCACCCGCCTGAGCACCAATCGCCGCACCGGCTCGAACGCTGCCCGTCACCGTTACCGCCGCGATACGCGGGTCATTGATCATCTGACTTACCCCGGCGTTATCGGCATTCACCCAACCGTAAACACCCGCGGGAACGCCCGCATCAGCAAAAACCTGCGCGATAATCGCAGCACAGCCGGTTACGTTTGGCGCATGCTTTAACAGATAGCCATTTCCGGCCAGCAGAATTGGAATGGCGCCGCGAAGTACCTGCCAGAGCGGGAAGTTCCACGGCATGATCGCCAGAATAGTTCCAACGGGGCGATACTCAATCACCGCCTGGTTGTTCTCCACCAGCGTAGGTTCCGGGTTGAGCATCGCCGGTCCATGTTCGGCGTACCAGTCACACAATGCGGCTGATTTGGCAACTTCACCACGCGCCTGCTTAATGGGTTTCCCCATTTCACGTGAGATACACTGCGCCATCTCTTCGGCGCGATGACGCAGAGCCTGCCCGATATGACGCAGCGTTTGCGCACGGTGCTCAACGGCAGTGTGTTTCCATTCGCGGTAGCCATTCGCGGCAAGGCTCAGCGCATGTGCAATCTCTTCAGTACTGGCCCACGGCATTGCCGCCAACCTTTCACCGTTGGTAGGGTTAACGGAAATCGCATGTGTTGCTGCTGTGATAGTCATAAGTGCCTCTCTTTATCGCAGGGTATGGTCATATCATGCGCATATTTACTCTTTCTGAAAAATGAATAATATTAACCACACCATTCACGAACAGAGAACATTATGGATCTGACGCAACTGGAAATGTTCAACGCCGTCGCGGAGACAGGCAGTATTACGCAGGCCGCCGCGAAGGTGCATCGCGTGCCATCCAATCTCACCACCCGTATTCGCCAGCTTGAAGCCGACCTTGGCGTCGATCTGTTTATTCGTGAAAATCAGCGTTTGCGGCTTTCCCCGTCCGGGCACAATTTTTTACGCTACAGCCAGCGGATCCTCGCCCTGGTTGACGAGGCGAGAATGGTCGTCGCCGGCGATGAACCGCAGGGGTTGTTCTCTCTTGGCTCGCTCGAGAGTACTGCCGCTGTGCGGATCCCTGCCACGCTGGCTGAATACAATCAGCGTTACCCCAAAATTCAGTTTGCGCTGGCGACAGGTCCTTCAGGCACGATGCTGGACGGCGTGCTCGACGGGACGCTGAACGCCGCCTTTGTCGACGGCCCAATTACTCATCCAGGTCTTGACGGAATGCCAGTCTACCGTGAAGAGATGATGATAGTCACTCCGCACGGTCATCCCCCTATCCAGCGGGCCAGCGACGTTAACGGTTGCAGCATTTACGCCTTTCGCGCCAACTGTTCCTATCGTCGCCATTTTGAAAGCTGGTTTCATACCGATCGCGCAATGCCCGGCACCATTCATGAAATGGAGTCGTATCACGGCATGCTGGCTTGCGTCATTGCCGGTGCGGGTATCGCGCTGATCCCGCGTTCGATGCTGGAGAGCATGCCAGGACACCATCAGGTCCACGCCTGGCCGCTAAGCGAAAACTGGCGCTGGCTGAATACGTGGCTGGTCTGGCGCAGAGGGGCAATGACAAGGCAACTGGAAGCGTTTATTGAGGTATTGAACCCTCAGTTGTCGAAAAGCACGGAATAATTCGCGATTCTCAAACAACGCCATAAATAGCGTTCCGGGTGAATTCGCACGCCCGGAATTTCATTAATAATGAAACAGTTAAAATTACGCGAAATGTTCGGCAGTCAATTTTGCCACCCAGTCAATGAAATGGGATCTGCATCACGAAATGATTGTATTTTAGCCAGCAAAAGTTTTAAGATCGTGGCCTTACCTTTTCGCAGCTAATCCACCTAATTGATATGACAACAGACACTGTTTCCCGCAAGGTCGCGTGGCTTCGGGTAGTTACGCTTGCCATTGCCGGTTTTATTTTCAATACCACCGAGTTTGTCCCTGTCGGTTTGTTGTCCGACATCGCACAAAGTTTTAATATGCAGACCGCTCAGGTCGGGATCATGCTGACGATCTACGCCTGGGTTGTCGCCCTGATGTCGCTGCCTTTCATGCTGCTTACCAGCCAGGTAGAACGCCGCAAACTTCTGATCTGCCTGTTTGTCGTTTTTATCGCCAGCCACGTTCTCTCTTTCCTGGCATGGAATTTTACCGTGCTGGTGATCAGTCGTATCGGTATTGCTTTTGCCCACGCTATTTTCTGGTCGATCACCGCATCGCTGGCGATTCGCCTGGCTCCTGCCGGGAAACGCGCGCAGGCTCTCAGCCTGATTGCGACCGGCACCGCGCTGGCGATGGTGCTGGGCCTGCCTATCGGGCGCATTGTTGGCCAGTATTTTGGCTGGCGTACCACCTTCTTCGCCATCGGTATGGGGGCGTTAGTCACCCTACTTTGCTTGATTAAGCTCCTGCCAAAATTACCCAGTGAGCATTCCGGTTCATTAAAAAGCCTGCCGGTTTTATTCCGCCGTCCGGCATTGATGAGCCTGTATCTGCTGACGGTGATTGTGGTCACCGCGCATTACACGGCCTACAGCTATATCGAACCGTTTGTACAGACCGTCGCCGGGCTGAGCGCAAACTTTGCCACCGTGCTGCTGCTGGTTCTGGGTGGCGCGGGTATTGTCGGTAGCGTCATTTTTGGCAAGCTGGGTAATCAACATGCTTCCGTATTGATTAGTAGCGCCATTGCCCTGTTGACGGTGTGTCTGGTGCTGTTACTGCCCGCAGCGGACAGCGAAATGCATCTGGCCGTCCTGAGTATATTCTGGGGCATCGCCATTATGTTGATAGGCCTGGGTATGCAGGTCAAAGTGCTGGCGCTGGCCCCGGATGCCACCGACGTCGCAATGGCCCTTTTCTCAGGTATCTTTAATATTGGGATAGGCGCTGGCGCGCTGGTGGGAAATCAGGTGAGTCTGCACTGGTCAATGTCTACGATTGGTTACGTAGGTGCAGTGCCTGCGATTGTGGCGTTCATATGGTCGGTGATTATCTTCCGTAAATGGCCAGTATCACTGGAAGAGCAGCCTCAGCATTCATAAAAGCGTGCCCGGTAGACAATACCGGGCACGTTGTTTTAAGCGTAAGTTTTAATGATTTCCAGCACGCCGTTAATAATAAACTGCACGCCCATACATACCAGCAGGAAGCCCATCAGTCGGGAGATCGCCTCAATACCGCCTTTGCCGACCAGGCGCATGATCCCGCCAGAACTGCGTAAACAGCCCCACAGGATAACCCCGACCACGGCAAAAATAATCGGCGGTGCGACCATTATCACCCAGTCCGGAAACTCAGCCCCATGTCGCACGGTGGACGCCGAGCTGATGATCATTGCAATCGTACCCGGACCCGCGGTGCTTGGCATGGCCAGCGGAACAAATGCAATATTGGCAGTCGGTTCATCTTCCAGTTCTTCTGATTTGCTTCTCGCTTCCGGAGAGTCATGTGCCTTCTGCTGTGGAAACAACATTCGAAAGCCGATAAACGCAACGATTAACCCGCCCGCGATACGTAACCCGGGAATCGAAATCCCGAAGGTATTCATCACCAGTTGTCCGGCATAATACGCCACCATCATGATGGCAAACACGTAAACGGACGCCATGAGTGACTGACGGTTACGCTCTGCGCTGTTCATGTTGCCGGCAAGGCCGAGGAACAACGCCACGGTGGTTAACGGGTTTGCCAACGGTAACAGGACTACCAGCCCCAGTCCTATTGCTTTAAACAAGTCCATCATAATGTCATCTTTCCTGTGCGTTAATCGTCAACGGCAAGTATACGGTGAAATCCGGGAGATAAGCCATTTTCGCGGTGTAAGGATTCATTTTTCATCCGCACGTATAAACCATAATTTTCAAACCGTTAAAATTCCACTCGCCAGATATTGAGTCCGATGATTTAGCAAAACGTGGCATTTGCTGACCCATTCATTTGACTTATATTTGCCTAAGCAATAATATCAGCCGTGACTAACTACTTGCCAGGGCAACCATTGTGAAAAGCACCAGTGATCTGTTCAACGAAATCATCCCACTGGGTCGTTTGATCTACATGGTTAATCAGAAAAAAGATCGTTTGCTAAACGACTATCTGTCACCGCTGGATATCACGGCATCGCAGTTCAAGGTGCTCTGCTCCATCCGTTGCGCGGTGTGTATTACCCCTGTCGAATTGAAAAAAGTGCTGTCTGTCGATCTCGGCGCCCTGACGCGGATGCTGGACAGGCTGGCCTGTAAAGGCTGGATAGAAAGGCTTCCGAATCCACATGACAAGCGAGGCGTGCTGGTGAAACTCACCGAGCATGGCGCGGCAATTTGCGAGCAGTGTCATCAATTAGTAGGGCAAGACCTGCACCAGGAACTAACAAAAAACTTAACGGCGGATGAAGTGACCACGCTTGAGCATTTGCTGAAGAAAATCCTGCCGTAAACAGAAAGAGGTATGACGATGTCCAGACGCAATACTGACACAATCACTATTCATAGCATTTTGGACTGGATCGAAAATAACCTTGAATCGCCGCTCTCGCTGGAAAAGGTGTCAGAGCGTTCAGGTTACTCCAAATGGCACCTGCAACGGATGTTTAAAAAAGAAACCGGTCATTCACTGGGTCAATACATCCGTAGCCGTAAAATGACTGAAATAGCGCAAAAATTAAAAGAGAGTAACGAGCCGATCCTTTATCTGGCGGAGCGTTACGGCTTTGAGTCCCAGCAAACGCTGACCCGGACATTCAAAAACTATTTTGATGTTCCGCCGCATAAATACCGTATGACGAATATGCACGGCGAATCACGCTATTTGCTGCCACTCAATCAATGTAATTGCTAATCGCCAGTTAACGACGTAACCGAGGAAATCATGAAACTTCTGTCTTATGCGATGCTGGCCCTGCTGTATGTTGTTTCAGGCCAGAGCATGGCGGAACAGACCGCGCAGCCTGCCACACAAAACAGTCGTGACGCGATGATTATGCCGCCTGCGCACGATCGGTCCCCGTTCGATTTTAATCATATGGGTGCAGGCAGCGACAAATCCGACGAATTAGGTGTGCCTTATTACAATATGCGCAACCTGTAATTTTTTTGCCCCGTCACTGCGGGGCTTTTTTTTACCCTCTCGCCTGCGCAGTCTTACGCAACCGAAAGCCAAACACATTAATGTACAATCCTGCCATGATCAGCAGCGCACCGAGCAGTTGTAATCCGGTAAGCGTTTCATCCAGCAGCACGGCCGCGCTCGCCAGTCCAACAACCGGCACCAACAGCGACAACGGCGCGACACGCCAGGTTTCATAACGCCCGAGTAAAGATCCCCAGATGCCATAACCCACAATGGTCGCCACAAACGCCAGATAAACCAGTGACAGAATGGTGGTCATATCTATCGCCACCAGACTTTGGATAATTTGCGTTGGGCCATCGAGAAGTATTGAGGTGAGGAAGAATGGGACAACAGGAATCAACGCACTCCATACCACTAACGACATCACGGCCGGGCGTGACGTATGCTGCATGATTTTTTTATTAAAGATATTACCGCTGGCCCAGCTTAGCGCCGCCGCCAGCGTCAGCATAAAACCGAGCATGCCAACATGCTGTCCGTTGAGACTGGCCTCAATCAGCACCAGCACGCCAAATATGGCCAGCGCGATTCCTACCCGTTGTTTACCTTGCAGACGTTCACCAAAGGCGAATGCCCCCAGAATGATGGTGAAAAACGCCTGAGCCTGTAATACCAGAGAAGCTAACCCGGCAGGCATACCGAATTTGATGGCGCTAAAGAGAAACGCGAACTGCCCAAAACTGATGGTCAGCCCATAGCCGAGCAGCAGTGAAAGCGGAATTTTCGGCCGGGCAACAAAGAAAATCGCCGGAAATGCCACCAGTAAAAAACGCAACCCAGCCAGCATTAAGGGTGGCATATTGTGTAGCCCCACTTTGATGACGACAAAGTTCAGCCCCCAAACCACAACGACCAGTAACGCTAATAACCCGTCTTTACGCGACATACCACCGCCCCTGCGAATATTAAATTTTTGTAAACAAATTAAAGTAACGGAAATCGTTGTGCCGTAACAGATCATTAATTCAGGTAGGCCACACAGGGCATTTTCGGACAACTTATTGAGTGTACATCACACTTTTAGCATGCTATTTGTTTCTGATATCTAAAAAAAACATAACAACATGCATTGTCGGGCAGGAAAATGAATATCTCTCTGAGAAGGTCCACTCTCGCGTTACTCGCGTCATCATTGTTATTAACGATTGGGCGTGGTGCCACGCTGCCCTTTATGACGATCTACCTCAGCCGACAGTACAATCTGAGCGTCGACCTGATCGGTTATGCGATGACGGTCGCACTGACCATTGGCGTCGTGTTCAGCCTTGGCTTTGGTATTCTGGCCGACAAGTTTGATAAAAAACGCTATATGCTGCTGGCTATCTGCGGCTTTGCCTCTGGCTTTATTGCTATTCCACTGGTGCATAACGTAGTGGTAGTGGTTTTGCTCTTTGCCCTGATCAACTGCGCCTACTCCGTCTTCGCCACGGTGCTGAAAGCCTGGTTTGCCGATAATCTCTCGGCGACCAACAAGACAAAAATTTTCTCGCTTAACTATACCGTGCTGAACATCGGCTGGACCGTAGGCCCACCGCTGGGCACGCTACTGGTGATGCAAAGCATTAACCTGCCGTTCTGGCTCGCTGCTGCATGTTCAGCACTCCCTCTGGTGTTTATCCAGACCTGGGTAAAACGTTCACCAGCAGCATCAGAAGGTTTGAACGCCGCAGTTTGGTCCCCCTCGGTACTGCTGCGCGACAGAGCATTATTCTGGTTTACGCTGTCAGCATTTTTGGCGTCATTCGTTGGTGGTGCCTTTGCGTCCTGTATTTCGCAATACGTTATGGTGGTTGCAGACGGCGATTTTGCCGAGAAAGTGGTGGCAGTCGTCCTGCCTGTTAACGCCGCCATTGTGGTATCACTGCAATATGCCCTCGGGCGCAGGCTCACCGCCACCAATATCCGCCCGCTAATGACTGTAGGCACGCTGTTCTTTGTGGTCGGTCTGGTTGGCTTTACCTTCTCCGGCAACAACCTGGTGTTATGGGGCATTTCTGCGGCCTTTTTCACTATCGGCGAAGTCATTTACGCACCGGGTGAATACATGCTCATCGACAACATCGCGCCTGCAGGAATGAAAGCCAGCTATTTTTCCGCCCAGTCGTTAGGCTGGTTGGGCGCAGCGGTAAACCCATTAGTCAGCGGCGTCATTTTAACCACATTGCCGCCGTGGTCGCTGTTTGTGGCGCTGATGGTGGCGATCGTTCTTGCCTGGGCGCTAATGATAAAAGGCATGCGCGCCAAACCCTGGGGCCAGACGGCGGTCTGCTAATGATGATCGCGACAGAGCCAAAGCCGCTCTGTCGCGAATCTCAAATGGCGACCAGCCCTCGAACGCCTTCGGATTCCATATTTTTACCGTCACCGCTTTGAATAATGCTGCCTCGCGACATGAGTAAGTATTTGTCGGCCAGTTGCTGCGCAAAATCATAGAACTGCTCCACCAGCAAAATGGCCATGTCACCCCGGTGCGCCAGTTGAGAAATCACCTGCCCAATTTCTTTAATCACTGACGGCTGGATCCCCTCCGTGGGCTCATCGAGGATCAACAACTGCGGGCGACTGGCCAGCGCTCGTCCAATCGCCAGTTGCTGCTGTTGCCCGCCGGACAAATCTCCGCCCCGCCGATGTTTCATCTCCTGTAGAACCGGAAAGAGCGCATAGATATCATCCGGCACACGTCTGGCCTCCTGTGCTGAAAAACGGGAAAGGCCGAGCAGCAGGTTCTCTTCTACCGTCAGACGCGGGAAAATATCGCGACCCTGTGGTACATACGCCACACCGGCCCTGACCCGCTGATGCGGCTTCCAGTGAGTGACATTTTTCTCCTGCCAGAGCACACTCCCGCTGCGGGCAGGAATAAGCCCCATCAGGCACTTCAGAAGCGTCGTTTTCCCCACGCCGTTACGCCCCAGCAGACATGTCACCTCGCCGATACGCGCCTCAAAGTTCACACCTCGCAGAATATGGCTGCCACCATAATATTGATTCAGTTCTTTCACCTGCAGCATCTGTGCTCCTTAACGCCCGAGATAAACTTCAATAACCTGCTCGTTGGCCTGCACTTCGCGCAGACTTCCCTGAGCCAGAACGCGTCCCTGGTGTAAGACCGTGACGCGATCGGCAATGGTTTCGACAAATCCCATATCGTGCTCAACAACCATCAGCGAGTGCTTCCCGGCAAGCTTACGAAACAGCTCCGCAGTGTATTCCGTCTCCGCATCCGTCATGCCCGCCGCGGGTTCATCCAGCAGCAGTAAATGCGGCTCCTGTACCAACAGCATGCCAATTTCGAGAAACTGTTTTTGCCCGTGAGAAAGCAGCCCGGCGCGGCGGACCCGCTCGTTGCCCAGCCGCAACAGCGCCAGTATTTCATCTATACGATCCCGTTGTTCGCCCGTGAGGCGCGCCCGTAAAGAACCCCAGACAGATTTATCGCTTTTCAGCGCCAGCTCCAGATTCTCCTCTACCGTTAACGCTTCAAATACCGTGGGTTTCTGAAATTTCCGCCCAATCCCCTGACGTGCAATGGCGATGGGGTCCAGCGTTGTTAAATCGGTCGACTGATCGTATATCGCCCGACCACTTTGCGGCCTGGTTTTGCCGGTAATAACATCCATTAGCGTCGTTTTTCCGGCACCGTTGGGACCAATGATGCAACGCAGTTCCCCAACGCCAATATTGAGCGTGAGATCCGTTAACGCCTGGAAGCCATCGAAGTTAACGTTAATTTTTTCCAGCTGGAGCACCGGGTCCGTTTGGTTGCGAAACCGATCGCCTGGCATCTGGCGAGTAAAAAGCCCTTCATCTGGCTGCATTATTTGTCTCCCTTGCGAAACAGACCCATCACACCACGAGGTAAAAACAACGTAACGCCAATAAAGATCAGGCCAAGAAACAGTTGCCAGTATTCCGGCATAATGACGGTAAACAGGCTTTTAGCGCCGTTCACCAGTACGGCGCCAAATACCGGGCCAATCAGGGTTCCACGCCCGCCGAGGGCAACCCAAATCGCCGCTTCTATCGAGTTGGTCGGCGACATTTCGCTGGGGTTAATGATTCCCACCTGCGGAACATACAACGCCCCCGCCAGGCCGCACAGCACGGCGGAAAGCGTCCACACCAGCAGCTTGAAACCTTTCGGATCGTAACCACAGAACATCAGACGGTTCTCGGCGTCGCGCACGGCAGTGAGAATTCGACCAAACTTACTGCGGGCCAGCGCCAGTCCCAGCCATATTGCCAGCACCAGCAGTATGACCGTCGCCAGAAACAGCGCGATACGGGTTGAGGTCGCGGTCACCGGAAATCCCAGAATGGTGGTAAAACCGGTAAAACCGTTATTTCCCCCAAAGCCGGTTTCGTTGCGGAAAAACAGTAACATTCCGGCGAAAGTCAGGGCCTGAGTCATGATGGAGAAATAGACCCCTTTGATTTTTGAACGGAAGGCAAACCAGCCAAATACCAGCGCCAGCAGGCCCGGCACCAGCACAACCAGCAACATCGCCCAGATAAAATGTTGCGTTCCCCACCAAAACCAGGGCAGCTCGGTCCACGACAGAAACGACATAAAGGCCGGTAATCCTTCGCCGGAAGCCTGGCGCATCAGATACATTCCCATCGCATATCCCCCCAGCGCAAAGAAAATACCGTGGCCCAGCGAGAGCATTCCCGCATAGCCCCACACCAGATCCAGTGCCACCGCCACAATGGCATAGCAGAGAATTTTCCCGGCCAGAGTCAATGTCCACACCGATATGGCCAGCGGATGATCCGCAGGTAACAGCGCCAGAAACGGCAGAATAATCAGCGCCAGCAGTAAACCCAGCCCCAGGACGCGTGTCGCGCGTGGCGCTTTACGCGCCAGCGTTAATGTCATTGGCATCGTCATCAGTCAATAACCCTCCCTTTCAACGCGAACAGCCCCTGAGGACGTTTCTGAATAAACAAAATAATCAGCACCAGAATCATAATCTTACCGAGAACCGCTCCCACCTGTGGCTCAAGAATTTTGTTGAAGATCCCAAGCCCAAACGCAGCGGCTACACTCCCCGCGAGTTGTCCCACGCCGCCCAGCACCACCACCAGAAACGAATCGATAATGTAGCTTTGCCCCAGCTCCGGTCCTACGTTGCCTAACTGCGAGAGCGCTACGCCCCCCAGTCCGGCAATCCCTGAACCAAGACCAAAGGCCAGCATATCCACTCGTCCGGTAGGTACGCCGCAGCAGGCCGCCATATTGCGATTTTGCGTCACCGCACGTACGCGCAGTCCGAGACGGGTTTTATTCAACAACAGCCAGGTGAAGAACAGCACCAGAATGGCAAAGCCAAGCACCACAATTCGGTTCCACGGCAAAATCAGATTGGCATAAACCTGAATGCCCCCGGAAAGCCATTCCGGATTTGCGACTTCAAGGTTTTGCGCGCCGAAGGACATACGCACCAACTGGATAAGCATCAGACTGATCCCCCACGTTGCCAGCAGGGTTTCGAGCGGACGCCCGTATAAATGGCGGATCACTCCGCGCTCGAGTAGCATTCCAACCCCAGCAGTAAGCAAAAAGGCGACCGGAAGCGCAATAACCGGATACCAGGCCAACCATTGCGGGAAAAACTGGCCCATCAGCTGTTGCACCATCCAGGTACCGTAAGCGCCGAGCATTAACATCTCACCATGCGCCATATTAATGACGCCAAGTAAGCCGTAGGTTATCGCCAGACCCAATGCCGCCAGCAGCAAAATGGAGCCCAGCGACAATCCCATAAATGCCTGTCCAAGAAGATCGCCAACCTTCATGCGATGCGCGATGGCATTCAGGCTTTCGTCAGCGGCAGCACGAACGCGGGCATCAGGTTCATGTTCAGCATGGGTGAATGGCTGCAGGCGCGCCTGGGTTTCAGGATCGTTCGACGCCCCTAGCAGTTCGATTGCCTGACGTCTGATCTCAGGCGAGGTGCTGGTCAGTTGCAGGTTTGCCAGTGCAATAGCCAGTAAGGATTTCACGTCAGCATCGGGCTCCTGGGCCAGTCGTTGCTGCAAAAACGGCAGCATCCCCGGCTGGGCCTCACGCTGTAATGTACGCGCTGCCCCGCTCCTTTGCGTGACACTGTCACTTAAGAGCTGGTGGACGGCCAAGGTTCCGGCAACCAGATTACGCAGACGGTTAGTCAGGCGGATTTTTTTTAGCTCGCCGTTCGGACCTGCCGCCGTTCCTAGCGGTTGTACGTGCGACCCGTTCATGATGAACGCGTTTTTCGCGTTATCTGTCAGCAGGTTCTCATCACTCAGCGCTTTGAGCACCGGCAAGCGTTGAACGTCGGGTTTTACCGACCATTGTTCTAGCAAGGCGGCCTGCTGAGTCCGGTTGGCGGCGGTAAAGGTATCGGCATCTGCGGCCTGCGCTATCCACGGCAAAAGCCACGTCAGCAACAACACACCACGAATAAAGCGCATGGCTTTCATGAGCATTCTCCAAAGCGTTGCCCTCCCGCAGGAGGGCGTAAGATCAGTTGCTGGCGGTTTTAACGGGCTGTTCAGATTTTTTATCATTACCGGCGATATACGGACTCCACGGCTGGGCGCGAACCGGCGCTTCGGTTTGCCACACCACGTTAAACTGGCCGTTGCCTTCAATCTCGCCAATCATGACGGGTTTATGCAGGTGATGGTTGGTCGCATCCATGGTCAGGGTAAATCCTGATGGTGCCGCGAATGATTGTCCTGCCATAGCCGCCCGGACTTTATCCACATCGGTAGTTCCGGCTTTTTCTACTGCCTGCGCCCACATATGCAGGCCAACATAAGTGGCTTCCATAGGGTCGTTGGTCACCACCGAATCAGCATTCGGCAGCTTATGCGCTTTAGCATACGCCCGGTAATCCGCGACGAACTTCTTGTTGGCCGCATTATCTACGGACTCAAAGTAGTTCCACGCAGCCAGGTTGCCCACCAGCGGTTTAGTATCGATACCGCGCAACTCCTCCTCACCCACAGAGAATGCCACCACCGGTACATCCGTGGCTTTCAGGCCCTGGTTCGCTAACTCTTTATAGAATGGAACGTTAGAATCCCCGTTGATGGTCGATACCACCGCCGTTTTTCCCCCTGCGGCGAATTTTTTAATACTGGCAACAATGGTCTGGTAATCGCTGTGTCCGAATGGGGTATACACCTCTTCGATGTCTTTATCGGCCACGCCTTTCGAATGCAAAAAGGCGCGTAAAATTTTGTTAGTCGTACGCGGATAGACATAGTCCGTACCCAGCAGGTAGAAGCGCTTAGCGCTGCCGCCGTCCTCACTCATCAGATACTCAACCGCCGGGATCGCCTGCTGATTAGGCGCAGCGCCGGTATAAAAGACGTTAGGCGACATCTCCTCACCTTCATATTGCACCGGGTAAAACAGCAGACCGTTCAATTCTTCAAATACCGGTAAAACCGATTTACGCGAAACCGATGTCCAGCAGCCGAAAACCGCCGCTACCTTGTCCTGGCTCAGTAACTGACGTGCTTTTTCAGCAAATAACGGCCAGTTCGAAGCCGGGTCAACCACCACCGGTTCCAGCTTTTTGCCCAATACACCGCCCTGCGCATTGATTTCATTAATAGTCATCAACGCCACATCTTTCAGCGGCGTTTCGGAAATAGCCATGGTGCCGGATAACGAATGCATGATGCCAACCTTAATAGTGTCGGCCGCCTGAACGCTAAAACTCATTCCCATTGCGACAACAGAGGCGGAAAGCGCAAAAGCTTTTAAAAATGTACGACGCTGCATAGTTTCACTCCTGAAATTAGTCGTGTTGAAAGCTCCGGTGCAGCCGGGCAGACAAAACGGTGCAAATTAAGGGTATTCAGAAGTGATAAGGCAAAAACGATGCCAGATATTAAAACATCATATAAAATCAATGAGTTATAATTTTAGGCACAAAGATCAGTATTAATTTTTGCCGCCAGAAGGATTAATCGCGTGAAAGATTGAACCACAATGAGACAACTCTGCATTATAAACGTGCAACAATCTGTGTCCGTCACACACGGTCATAACGGCGCGCCCCGGTATAAAAACATGGTTATTTGTTCGCGGATAACCGTGTCTTGTCACTATTATTTATTTTTCCCGACGTAATCATGTCAAAATTTTACTTTTCCGCCGAAATAATCACACAGTTCAGCCTTTGTTTAAGATTGAATTGCTACTATAGTCATAAGCGAGGTGAACTTAAGGTAAGAGAGGAAACTCACAAATAAAGGAGCATTTACTATGCTGGGTAATATGAATATTTTTATGGCTGTTCTGGGAATTATTTTATTTTCCGGTTTCCTGGCCGCGTATTTTAGCCACAGATGGGATGATTGATGAACGGAGATAGTCCTGAACCGACCAGGCCCCTTGCTGCGTAGCTGCACAAGGGGCCATTTTTATACCTGAATTCCCCCTCCCGGCACCTTTTCCCTGATGTACAGATAAAAAAAACCGCCGGATAAACCAGCGGTAAATGCTTGCATGGATAGATTTGTGTTTTGCTTTTATACGCTACCTGGCAATTCCCTGCGAAGATAACGGATAGTTGGCTAATCTATCATCGACAACCCCAATGAACGTTAAACGAAACGTAACTACCTTCTATAAGACATGTTGGCCGCTAATGAGATTCTTGCAAACCGTACAGTAATCCATGTCATCGCAATGGTTATAAAATGAGCTATTTATTGCTTCATAGTGTATGGTAAGCACCCCATCACAAGGACAATCAATATGTCGATACTCAAAGATATTAAGATGCGTACTTTACGACCAGTGAAAAGTACCTGTCCTCACTGCTGCCGCCAGTCAATGCACAGCCTGTCGAGAATAAAAAACAACATAACGTTAGTCTGCCCCAACTGCGGCAATACCTACCTTCCTTCCCAAAGCAAACCAGTCAAGTAACGTAAGAACAGGAAAACAATGCCGACCTTTCACCAGCAGCACTCCCTACCCGAGCGTCTCTATGAGATGCAAGGCATCAATACCCAACAACGATTCATTT
This sequence comes from Citrobacter braakii, assembly GCF_002075345.1. GTDB lineage: Bacteria > Pseudomonadota > Gammaproteobacteria > Enterobacterales > Enterobacteriaceae > Citrobacter > Citrobacter braakii. The sequence goes on along the minus strand of NZ_NAEW01000001.1, from coordinate 726,462 downwards.
TGCTGAAGAAAAAATCCAGCTAACAACCGGGCACCACGCCCGGTTCAATTTTCTGGCTGACCTGTCTTAAGCGCTCAAGCCACGATGTTCCAGCATGGGTTCCATGCGCGGTTCACGCCCGCTCCACTGGCGATAAAGTTCAGTTAAATCAGTGCTGTTTCCGCGGGACAAAATTGCTTCGCGGAATTTCTGTCCGTTTTCACGGGTTAATCCGCCCTGCTCTACGAACCACTGATAGCCGTCATCGGCCAGCATTTGCGTCCACAGATAGGCATAATAACCTGCGGCATAACCGCCACCGAAGATATGGGCAAAATAACTGCTGCGATAACGCGGCGGCACGGCCTTGAGATCCAAACCTTCCGCCGCCAGCGCCTGCTGTTCAAATTGATCGACCGGATGAGATGACTCGCTCAACTCCAGAGAGTGCCAGCGCATATCCAGCAATGCAGCGCTGAGCAGTTCGGTCATGTCGTAACCTTTGTTAAACAGACTGGCTCGCTGCATTTTATCCCGCAATGCCTGCGGCATTTGCTCCCTGGTATCAACATGTCGGGCAAAACGGGCAAAGACCTGAGGATGGCTCGCCCAGTGTTCGTTGATCTGTGAAGGAAACTCAACAAAATCACGCGGAGTGTTGGTCCCAGAAAGCGTGGCATAACGCTGAGTGGCGAACAGACCGTGCAATGTATGTCCAAATTCATGAAATAGCGTAATAACATCATCCCACAGCAGCAATGCAGGCTGATCCTGCGCAGGTTTTTGATAATTACAGACGTTGTAAATAACCGGTCTGGTTTCGTTAAGCAGCGATTGCTCAACAAAATTGCCCATCCAGGCTCCGCCGCTTTTTGATTCCCGGGCAAAGAAATCACCGTAAAATAGCGCCAACCCTACGCCATCATGATCGAATATTTCCCATACCCGAACATCCGGGTGATAAACCGGAATGTCGAATCGCTCAACGAATTTGATGCCAAAGAGTTGATTGGCCGTCCAGAAAACGCCCTCGTTCAGCACCGAATCCAGGGCAAAGTAAGGTTTGAGCTGTGCCTCATCAAGGTCATATTTCTCACGACGGACCTGCTCGGCATAAAACGACCAGTCCCAGGCCTCGGCGCTAAACGACTCGTGTTCTTGAAAGATAACGTTCTGGATTTCAGCCTGCTCATCCAACGCCCGCGCCCGCGCGGCTGGAACAATAGATCGCATAAATGTCAGTGCCGCTTCCGGCGTTTTTGCCATCTGGTCGGCAATTTTCCAGGCTGCGTAATTGGCAAAACCAAGCAGTTGCGCCTGCTGCATCCGGATTGCTACCAGTCGCTGAATAATAGCTCGCGTGTCGTTGCCATCATCATTTTCAGCCCGCGTCCATGCGCGGGTGAACAGTTTTTCGCGGGTCTGACGATCGCGTAAAACCGCAAGCGCCGGTTGCTGTGTTGTGTTTAATAGCGGGATAACCCAACGCGCTTCAAGCCCTTTCGCCCTTGCAGCTTCGGCAGCAACGGCAATTTCTTCTGTGCTCAGCCCCTCCAGATGCCGGATATCATCCACCACCATAGCACCTGACGTGTTGGCTGCCAGCAACCGTTGATTGAACTGGCTGGTCAGCGTGGCTGACTCCGTATTGAGCGCTTTAAGTTTAGCTTTATCGGTCTCGTTCAGTCGGGCGCCGGCCAGTACAAAACGCTGATACACGACCTCCAGCAGACGTATTGATTCGCTATCCAGACTTAACGTACCACGCCTCTGCCAGACGGCTTCGACACGGGCGAAAAGCGCGCCATTGAGATAAATATCATTGGCAAGGTTCGCCAGCTCTGCGGAAAACTCTTCGTCAAGGCGCTGTAGTTCATCGTTGGTGTGCGCCGCCGTCATTGCGAAGAAAACGCTGGTCACACGCGTGAGCAGCCCCCCGCTTTGTTCAAGCGCCAGCAACGTATTAGCAAAATCAGGAACCTGTGAGTTTTGCACAATAGCGTCGATCTCGGCGCGTTTTTGCCGCACGCCCTCATCAAACGCTGGACGATAATGCTGCACGTCGATCTGATCAAACTGCGGTGCCTGATACGGCAATGTGCTGTGGTGTAAAAATGGATTCGTTAACGACATCTTTCACTCCTGAAAACGATTTGTTTACCAGAGTAGACTTCCCGGGAATCGACCGCAATCGCGTTAAGCAGGAATAGCTCTGAACGGAAATGACGTGCTATGGTAGTACTACATAAAAAGCGTTGAGGAACAGTGAGATGATCGTTTTAGTAACCGGAGCAACCGCAGGTTTTGGTGAGTGCATTACGCGTCGTTTTATTGAGAATGGGCATAAAGTTATTGCCACCGGACGCCGCCAGGAGCGCCTGCAGGAACTCAAAGATGAGCTGGGTGACCGCCTCTATACCGCGCAACTGGACGTACGTAATCGTGCATCAATTGAAGAGATGCTGAACGCCTTACCCGCTGAATGGCGCGATATTGATGTTCTGGTCAACAACGCGGGTCTGGCGCTGGGCCTTGAGCCAGCCCACAAGGCCAGCGTTGAAGACTGGGAAAATATGATCGACACCAACAACAAAGGCCTGGTTTATATGACCCGTGCCGTTCTGCCAGGCATGGTTGAGCGCAACCGCGGTCATATTATCAATATCGGTTCTACCGCGGGAAGTTGGCCATACGCTGGTGGGAACGTCTACGGTGCGACCAAAGCGTTTGTTCGCCAGTTTAGCCTGAATTTACGTACTGACTTACACGGCACTGCGATTCGCGTTACCGACATTGAACCTGGTCTGGTTGGCGGTACGGAATTCTCTAACGTACGTTTTAAAGGCGATGACGCTAAAGCTGAAAAAGCCTACGAAAATACCACTGCGCTGACCCCGCAAGATGTTACAGAAGCGGTATGGTGGGTGGCGTCCTTACCCGCTCATGTCAACATTAACACCCTTGAAATGATGCCTGTCACACAGTCTTTTGCCGGACTGAGTATTCATCGGAGCTAATTTCTCTGCCCGGCCTTGCGCCGGGTATAGATAGCCTGAAATAAGTGATAAGATCTCCGGGTTAACTCTCTAAAAAGTAAGAATGAATGACCGTAGAAACGCAGCTCAACCCTACACAACCGGTAAATCAACAGATTTACCGTATTCTTCGTCGTGATATCGTGCACTGTCTGATTGCACCCGGTACGCCGCTGTCGGAGAAAGAGGTTTCCGTACGCTTTAATGTGTCACGCCAGCCGGTACGAGAAGCATTCATCAAACTGGCAGAGAACGGTCTGATTCAGATCCGCCCGCAGCGTGGCAGCTACGTAAACAAAATTTCGCTGTCGCAGGTGCAGAACGGCTGTTTTGTTCGCCAGGCAATTGAATGTGCCGTGGTCCGCCGCGCCGCATCACTGATCACTGATAAACAGTGCTATCAGCTCGAACAAAATCTGCATCAGCAGCGCATCGCGATTGATCGAAAACAAATCAATGATTTCTTCCAGCTAGATGACGAATTTCATCAGAAACTGGCTTTAATCGCCGAGTGCCAACTCGCCTGGGACACCGTTGAGAATATTAAGGCCACGATTGACCGCGTTCGTTATATGAGCCTGGATCATATCTCTCCGCCTGAAATGCTGCTGCGTCAGCATCACGATATTTTTACCGCACTTGAGAAACATGATGGCGATGCCGTAGAGCGCGCAATGATGCTGCATCTCCAGGAAATTGGTGAGTCCGTTCAGCTAATCCGTCAGGAAAATAGCGACTGGTTCAGCGAAGATTAATATTACGCTCACCTCACACCGAGGTGAGTTTCTCCTGCCTTCCCCCTCTCCCGCACATCTGCATAAAAAAAGCTGTGATTTTGATCGAAAACAAAAAAAATCATTAACGAGAAGCGTATTTATATTGCGCCCGTTACGTGGGACTAGAGCCCACGGGCTTTGACGGTAAGTTGGAAAGGAGAAAACACCATGAAAACATACGATCGTAACCGTAACGCAATCACCACTGGCAGCCGCGTCATGATTAGCGACACCGGACTTACAGGCCGCATTACAGCGATAGATACCGATGGCCTGACCGCTGAGCAAATTCGCCGCGGGAAAACAGTGGAAATCGAAGGGTGTGAAGGTAAATATGCCCCCCTCGAACTGATTCGTTTGGGCATGAACTAATTGGTGTGAATGCCAAAAAACAATGCGCCATCTGGCCTGTTTATAGCCAGATGGCGACTTAAATGATGTTCTCGTTACTTCAGTTTTGCAGCATACTTCGCAACGGTTGCTTTCGCCCCTTCAGCCAGTAAAGCAAGATAGGCTTGTGTGACCTGGTTCTTGAACAATTCTACCTGCGGCAGTTCACGACCAAAAATAGCATCGATCGCCAGCAGCGCCTGGACACGATCTTCGCCCTCGTTACTGCTATGCACCGTTTTCTGGATCACCGGTAACAGCGGATCGCTGATTTCAATCGCCTGACCCTGATCATCGACACCGCCGACGTAACGCATCCAGCCGGCAACGCCCAGCGCCAGCAGTTCAAAGTGGCTACCGTGCGCAATGTGCCAGCGAATGGAGTCCAGCATACGCTGCGGCAGTTTTTGACTGCCGTCCATCGCGATCTGCCAGGTGCGATGACGCAGTGCCGGGTTGCTGTAGCGCTCAATTAACAGATCGGCATAGTGCGGAAGATCCACACCTTTCACTTTTAACGTGGGCGCTTGTTCCTGCAACATCAGCGCGCGCGCGGCGAGGCGATAATTTTCATCGCCCATGCAATCGTTAATGTGCTGATATCCCGCCAGATATCCCAGATAAGCAAGGAAAGAGTGGCTGCCGTTGAGCATACGCAGTTTCATCTCTTCAAACGGAATGACATCAGCAACCAGCTCCGCTCCCGCCTTCTCCCATTCAGGGCGGCCAGCGACAAAGTTATCTTCAATAACCCACTGACGGAACGGTTCACATGCCACGCCTGCCGGGTCGCGTACGCCGGTGATGTGTTCAATTTTGTCCAGCGTATCCTGGGTAACTGCAGGGACAATACGGTCAACCATAGTCGACGGGAATGTGACATGTTGTTCGATCCACGCAGCCAGTTCCGCATCCACCGCCCGGGCATACGCGGTGACAACATTGCGTATCACATGACCGTTTTCCGGCATGTTGTCGCAGGACATCACGGTAAAAGCGGGTAACCCCGCAGCTTTGCGGCGTGCAAGCGCCTCAACCACAACGCCTGGCGCAGTTTTTGGCTGTTTTGGATTTTGTAGATCGGCGGAAATCATCGGGTTGTCTAACATCAATTGACCGGTCGCCGGAGAATGGCAATACCCTTTCTCGGTAATGGTCAGGGAAACAATCGCAACCTGCGGTTCACTCATCGCAGCCAGTACGCTTTCCAGACCATCAACCTGCGCATGCAGCGCATTTTTCACCACGCCCACGACTCTTGCAGTCCATGCATCCGCAGACATTTCTGCAACGGTATACAGGTTATCTTGCTGTTTCAGATCGGCAATCTGCTGCTCGCCGCCAATCAGGTTCACTTCGCAATAGCCCCAGTCACTGCCGTGATCCGCAGCGAGAATGTCAGCGTAAACCCCCTGATGTGCGCGGTGAAATGCGCCAAACCCCAGATGAACAATACGCGGGACCAATTTTGTACGATCGTAGTCGGGAAGTGCAGCCTTTGCCGTTAAGAGCTTGTTTTGCATGGTATGACCTACTTATCAATGAAATCAGGATTGATTCAGAGTAACGCCTGTATGGTTGTATGTTTTGATTTGCATTAAGCTTTTAATGATTGGTATGACATCACTTAAAGCTGTGTACCATAAAAGGTAAATTTGGCGGCATATTGCCGCCAAAGGATATTAATGTTTCTGCCACTGCTGGTATTCACGTTTAAGCCTTTGCGGTGCAGTTTCCGGCATCATCAGCAAACCAATAACTGAGATGACGCCAAGTACAATCACATAGGTTGCGAGTCCATAATAATGTCCACCAGTTACTTGCAGAATTTTTACTGCTACTAAACCAAGAATCCCACTACCAATTAGCGATCCCAACTGCCAAATTAATGCTATTCCGCTACAACGAATATGAGTCGGGAAAAGCTCTGGGAAATAAGATGCCTGAGGTGCATAACACATACTATGCCCAACGCTCAGTACCAGGATCATTACTATTTGCGTAAGCCAAAAGCTATCCTGATTAATTGCAAGGAAGAAAGGAATAATCATAACAACCTGGAGCAATGCGCCGATAATATAAACTGGTTTACGCCCAATTTTGTCGCATAGCGAGCCCATCATCGGTATTGCAATTATTTCTATAATCACCGCAACAATCATTGTCTCCATCAAGATATTTGCATCGAGATTGTTTGCCTTACCGTATGCAAGGACAATCACTGTAAACATTGCAAATGTGCAGGCCTCAATCAGCTTCGCACATACTCCCTTAACGACAATTCCCGGAAAATCACGGATAACTTCAACTAATGGACGTGATTCTTCTGCTTTTGTCTCCCTAATCTGAGCAAAGACTGGTGATTCATCAATTTTTAAGCGGATAAATAACCCAACAATAACCAGCAACAGACTTAACAGGAACGGTATACGCCACCCGTAATCCATCATTGCCTCTGGAGAAAGTGTGGCATTTAACAACGCAAAGAGTGCTAACGGCAGAAGAAAACCAACTGGGGCACCGATTTGAACCCAACTCGAAAAAAATCCACGATGTTTGGGCTCAGAATATTCAGCAGTCATCAATACTGCACCGGCTTGTTCTCCTCCAACACCAAAGCCCTGTAATACACGAATAAATATAAGTAAAGCTGGAGCCCATACACCTATTTTTTCATATGTAGGTAACAACCCAATACAGAATGTCCCTAAGCCAACGATTAATATAGTAATAACCAGTGCTTTTTTGCGCCCGACCTTATCGCCAATATGCCCAAAGACAATTCCTCCTAATGGTCTAGCCAGGAAACCAACGGCATAGGTTGCAAAAGCAGCCAGCGTACTAATTAACGGATCGTCACTTGGGAAAAATAAATGACCAAAAAAGAGTACGGCTGCTGTCCCATATGCAAAGAAGTCATAGTATTCGGCAGCAGTACCAATTGCGGAGGCTGAAGCCACTCTGCGAATAATGGGTTTATTATCTACGTTATTTTTAATATCGACTGAACTAACCATAAGTTTTACCTTCTGTAGGGTATTGAGTTAATCAACATCTTTCGTACGTAAAATTTATATTTACCAGTTCCACAACGTGCCATCTTCCAGACGAGCAACAGGCAGATATGCAGGGTCATACGGATATTTCGCCGCCAGCTTTTCATCAAACTCGATCCCAAGACCTGGTTTGTCTCCAGGATGCATATAGCCGTTATCAAAGGTCCAGTTGTGCGGGAACACTTCCAACATTTGCTCGGAATACCCCATATATTCCTGTACGCCGAAGTTCGGCACCCACAGATCAAAGTGCAACGCGGCGGCCATGCATACTGGAGACAGATCGGAAGGTCCATGCGAACCGGTACGTACCTGATACAGCGACGCGAAATCGGCAATTCGACGCATGCCAGTGATACCGCCCGCATGGGTGATGGTGGTGCGGATATAGTCGATCAATTGCTCTTCGATAAGCTGTTTGCAGTCCCAGATGCTGTTGAAAACTTCCCCTACCGCAATCGGCGTGACCGTATGCTGGCGGATCAGGCGGAAGCATTCCTGGTTTTCAGCCGGGGTTGGGTCTTCCATCCAGAACAGACGGTATTGCTCGATGCTTTTGCCGAAACGGGCCGCTTCAATTGGCGTCAGACGGTGGTGCATATCGTGCAGAAGATGTTCGTTGAAACCAAACTTATCGCGCACGGCTTCAAACAGTGTTGGTGTGAAATCGAGATATTTCTCCGTTGACCATAACTGCTCCTCTGGCCACTGCCCTTTGGTGGCGGGTTCGTAGGCCAGTCCTTTGCCTTTAGACATACCGTAAGTGGTTTTCATACCCGGCACGCCGCACTGCACGCGAATTGCTTTAAAGCCCATCTCTTTATGGCGCGCATAATCTTCAAGTACGTCATCAACGGTATGGCCTGTGGTGTGACAGTAAACCATAACGCCTTCACGAGATGCACCGCCGAGCAACTGGTACAACGGCATATTCGCCGCTTTCGCTTTGATGTCCCACAATGCCATATCCACCGCGGAAATCGCCGACATGGTGACCGGACCACGACGCCAGTACGCGCCTTTGTAGAAAAACTGCCAGATATCCTCAATTCGGTGCGCATCGCGACCAATCAGCTGCGGACAAACATGATCTTTCAGATAGGACGCTACGGATAACTCGCGTCCGTTTAACGTGGCATCTCCCAGCCCAGTGATCCCATCGTCTGTCGTAATTTTCAACGTGACAAAATTACGCCCCGGACAGGTGACAAACACTTCAGCCCCAACAATCTTCATCTCTTATTCCTTGCATTTGTTCTTGTGATGCAGGAAATTTACCCAACTGAGCTACTACCATACAAGTATGAAGATCAAAAAAGCGCTGATTGATCACAAAAAAGGCGCTATGCGCGCCCCCATCCAGCCACAATAATCAGCATGCCGCACAGGGCCACCAGCGCACCTGACCAGTCGTACAGGCTAAGTTTTACGCCGTCAACAATGCGTAGCCAAAGCAACGCAGTCACCACGTAAACTCCACCATAGGCCGCGTACACACGCCCGCTTGCTGCCGGATGCAGCGTCAGTAACCAGACGAATAAGGCCAGTGACATCCCGGCGGGTATCAGCAGCCAGGCCGTAGCCCCTCGCTTAAGCCAGAGCCAGGGTAAAAAGCAGCCAATGATTTCGCATAACGCGGTGATGAAAAAAAGGAATGTGGTCTTAAGCATTGATGTTATTCAGTTACCTTCGGTTTAACCATGATACGACAGAATGTCGTTAGCGTATCCATCTCCGCTGAGTGGGTATGCCCGCAAGCCAGAATAGTGTAGAATTTAACCCTGTTTTATTGTTTTTCCCCTTTCCCATAAAAGGAATTCGCCATGAATATGACACTGACCAAACGCCTGTGCCTGACGGCTATGCTGACGCTGGCTGCGGCTGTGTACACCTCTTCCGCTTTTGCTGAAACCAGTAAACTGGTCATTGAATCCGGGGACAGTGCGCAAAGTCGTCAACAGGCAGCAATGGAAAAGGAACAATGGAACGATACGCGTCAGTTACGCCAGAAGGTCAACAAGCGTGCAGAGAAAGAGTGGGACAAAACCGACGCAGCTTTCGATAGCCGTGATAAGTGCGAACAGAGCGCTAATATTAATGCGTACTGGGAGCCCAACACCCTGCGCTGCCTCGACCGCCGCACTGGCCGCACCGTTGCCCCATAATGATTGCACTTTGAAAGATATTGAAAGGATACGATATGACTAGCGCCCTCAGTGTTAAGCTGCGCCCGCTGGAGCGTGAAGATTTACGATTTGTCCATCAGCTTGATAACAACGCCAGCGTAATGCGTTACTGGTTTGAAGAGCCTTACGAAGCATTTGTTGAGCTGTCAGATCTGTATGACAAGCATATCCACGACCAAAGCGAACGTCGCTTTGTTGTGGAATGCGACGGTGAAAAAGCCGGACTGGTGGAGCTGGTTGAAATTAACCATGTGCACCGCCGGGCAGAATTCCAGATCATTATTTCGCCGGAATATCAGGGCAAAGGTTTGGCTTCCCGGGCTGCTAAGCTGGCGATGGATTACGGCTTTACCGTACTTAACTTATATAAGCTGTATCTGATCGTTGATAAAGAGAACGAAAAAGCCATCCACATCTACCGTAAACTCGGGTTTATGGTCGAAGGCGAGCTGATTCATGAATTCTTTATCAACGGTCAATACCGCAACACTATCCGCATGTGTATCTTCCAGCAGCAGTATCTGGCAGAACATAAAACGTCAGGTCCCAACCTGCTGCAACCTACCGCTCAATAAAGACTGACTAATAGTAATCGATGGTGTTTTCAATCGAGTAATGGTGTTCAACTGCCGGCTTCACGCTCTCGTCAACGATAACAAGCTGGCAGTTGACCGGATTAGCATAGTCATCATACTTGCACGTTTGTTTTACATTACCTAACGGATGGTTATTGAGCAGACTTACCGCGGTGTAATCCAGCTTCTTCAAGGGGTCAACCGACGGTTTGGCATCAACCTGCAAGGTATTGTCCTTATTGACGGTGGTTTTACCCAGCGGGTAGCCTTCCGCATCATAGCGATATTGCACCTTCATCTCTTTTCCCGTGGCGGAAACGACAAAACCGTTATCGTCGGTATCCCATACCACGCCCGCCGCAGGCAGTTCTGCTAACTGACATTTACCCTGTAAGCGGATCCGTTTTTCCAGCGTTTTGGCGTCCCGGTAATAGTTAGCATCAAGGACCAGCGCCATGCCGGTATTGCTTTCAATATCATGCAATTCAAGCGTATCGAAGCACCCTTCCTGTGAGAGCGTACCGACAACGCGCTTGGTGACTACACCTTTGTCATTAAGCAGCGTCTGGCTGAAATCTTTTACTGGCCCGCGCAGCGGATCGAAATCAAATTCATTGGAAAAACTGGCCATTTCCGGCGTAAAGGAATCCAGGCCTTTGGCGTTATCACACCCGGCCAGCACGACGCACAGGAAACCTAATAAGATCTTTTTCTTCACATTTTTCACCGGGATAAGAAGATAATTCTCAATCATATTAGCAAATACAGTTATTTACACCAGAAATGCTAATCTTAGTCCAGGTCGATCATAAAGGAGCTGATGATGAAATACATAACAGGAATTGCCGCGCTCTTACTGGCCGTCGCGTCCCCGCAGGTTTTGGCGGCACCGGCGTCATGTGAACGTGTGAAAAGTGATATCGAACAGCGCATCATTAATAATGGCGTTGCTGAATCCAGCTTTACGCTGAACATTGTCCCCAACGATCAGGCCGATCAGCCTGATTCACTGGTCGTGGGACATTGTGCAAACGATACGCACAAAATTCTCTATACCCGAACCAACAGTGGCAACGCCCCTGCCAATAGCACCCCTGCCCAGGACGGGCACGTCGCCGAACCGCAATAAATCACGCCCTCCGTGCGCGGAGGGTCACTCCAGTTTGATATGCATTAAGATGACATACCCATAACTGGGTAAACTCAAACCATTATTAGCATGCTATTAATTTCGTTATAGAAATTAATATATAGCGATAACTATAATGGGGTGAGTAATGTCAAAAACTGAGCAATACGGAGGCATTAGCCGCAGGACGTTAGTGAAATCCTCGGCAATCGGTTCGCTGGCGCTTGCCGCGGGTGGGCTGTCGTTACCTTTCGGAATGCGCACTGCCGCCGCAGCGGTACAGCAGGCGATACAACCCGTTGAAGAAAAAGTGGTTTGGGGCGCTTGTTCCGTAAACTGCGGCAGCCGTTGTGCCCTGCAACTCCACGTTAAAGATAATGAAGTCGTTTGGGTGGAGTCCGATACGACCGGGGACGATATTTATGGTCAACACCAGGTTCGCGCCTGTTTGCGTGGCCGCTCAATCCGTCGACGGATCAATCATCCGGATCGCCTGAATTACCCCATGAAGCGCGTGGGCAAACGTGGTGAAGGTAAATTTGAGCGTATAACCTGGCAGGAAGCACTGGACACCATCAGTGCCAGTTTGAAAAATACCGTGCACAAATACGGTAACGAGGCCGTGTATATCAACTACACCTCTGGCATTGTAGGCGGCAACATTACTCGCTCCTCCCCTTATGCCTCGCTGGTCGCTCGCCTGATGAACTGCTATGGCGGATTCCTGAGTCATTACGGCACCTACAGTACCGCACAAATCGCGGCGGCAATGCCTTATACCTACGGTTCAAACGAAGGCAACAGCACCTCCGATATCGAAAACACGAAGCTGGTGGTGATGTTCGGCAATAATCCCGCCGAAACGCGTATGAGCGGAGGTGGAATAACTTACTTCCTGGAACAGGCCAGGGAGCGCTCTAATGCCCGGATGATCGTCATCGACCCGCGTTATACCGATACCGCAGCGGGTCGTGAAGATGAATGGATCCCTATTCGTCCAGGCACCGATGCTGCATTAGTAGCCGGAATCGCCTGGGTCCTGATTCACGAAGATCTCGTTGACCAGACGTTTCTGGATACATACTGCATTGGTTACGACGAGAAAACCCTGCCCGCCGACGCACCCGCTAATGGGCACTACAAAGCCTATATTTTGGGCAACGGTGATGACGGTATCGCTAAAACTCCCCAGTGGGCCTCACATGTTACCGGGATCCCAGCCGAGCGCATTATCAAACTGGCTCGGGAAATCGGCAGTACAAAACCCGCATATATTTGTCAGGGCTGGGGCCCGCAACGCCAGGCTAACGGCGAGCTGACCTCACGCGCAATCGCGATGCTGCCGATCCTGACCGGCAACGTTGGCATCAACGGCGGCAATAGCGGTGCACGAGAATCAACCTACACCATCACGATTGAGCGTATGCCGCTGCCAGAGAATCCCATTAAGACCCAGATATCCTGCTTTAGCTGGACCGACGCAATCGTCCGGGGCCCGGAAATGACCGCTACCCGCGATGGCGTACGTGGGAAAGATAAGCTCGACGTGCCGATTAAATTTATCTGGAACTACGCGGGCAACACCATCACCAATCAGCACTCAGATATCAATAAAACGCATGAGATCCTTCAGGACGACACGAAATGCGAAATGATTGTGGTCATCGAAAACTTCATGACCTCTTCGGCCAAATATGCCGATATTCTGTTGCCTGATTTAATGACCGTCGAACAGGAAGACATCATTCCTAACGATTATGCAGGCAACATGGGTTACCTCATTTTTATTCAACCCGCGACGTCGCCTAAGTTCGAGCGCAAACCGATCTACTGGATAATGAGTGAAGTCGCAAAACGTCTTGGCGATGATGTCTATCAACGGTTTACTGAAGGCCGTACCCAGGAGCAGTGGCTTCAGTATCTGTATGCAAAAATGCTGGCTAAAGACCCCGCGCTCCCGACTTATGACGAGCTGAAAAAAATGGGGATCTATAAACGCAAAGATCCTAACGGACACTTTGTCGCCTATAGAAAATTCCGCGAGGATCCACAGGCCAACCCGCTCAAAACACCGTCTGGCAAGATTGAAATTTACTCCAGCCGACTGGCGAAAATTGCCAGTACATGGGAACTGCAAAAGGACGAGGTAATCAGTCCGCTTCCCGTTTATGCATCCACGTTTGAAGGGTGGGATGACCCGAAACGCAGTTCATTCCCGCTGCAGATGTTTGGTTTCCACTACAAATCCCGCACCCACTCCAGCTACGGCAATATCGATGTTCTCCAGGCATCCTGTCGTCAGGAAGTATGGATCAATCCCATCGATGCCCAAAAACGGGGGATTGCAAATGGCGATATGGTGCGAGTCTTTAACGATCGCGGTGAACTGCGTATCCCGGCAAAAGTAACGCCACGAATTTTGCCCGGAGTAAGCGCAATGGGCCAGGGTGCATGGCACGATGCCGATATGGCTGGCGATAAGATTGACCACGGCGCCTGCGTCAATACGCTGACAACTCAGCGCCCGTCGCCGCTGGCAAAAGGCAACCCACAGCATACTAACCTGGTCGAGATCGAGAAGGCATAAGGACTAACCCATGACAACTCAGTATGGATTTTTTATTGATTCCAGCCGTTGCACGGGGTGTAAAACCTGCGAGCTGGCCTGCAAAGATTACAAGGATCTCACTCCCGACGTCAGTTTCCGGCGTATTTACGAATACGCTGGAGGCGACTGGCTGGAAGATAACGGCGTCTGGCAACAGAATGTCTTCGCCTATTACCTCTCCATTGCCTGTAACCACTGCGAAGATCCGGCCTGCACCAAGGTTTGCCCCAGCGGCGCTATGCATAAGCGTGAAGATGGTTTTGTGGTGGTGGATGAAGACATATGCATAGGCTGTCGCTACTGCCACATGGCCTGCCCGTACGGCGCACCGCAGTACAATGCCGCCAAAGGTCATATGACCAAGTGCGATGGCTGTCATGACCGCGTGGCCGACGGCAAAAAGCCCATCTGCGTCGAATCCTGTCCGCTGCGCGCGCTGGACTTTGGTCCAATTGATGAGCTGCGCAAAAAGCACGGTGAACTGGCGGCGGTCGCTCCGCTGCCAGGTGCGCACTTCACCAAACCGAGTATTGTGATCAAACCCAACGCCAATAGCCGCCCGACCGGGGATACCACGGGTTATCTGGCGAATCCGCAGGAGGTGTAACATGGGCAATGGATGGCATGAATGGCCGCTGGTCCTGTTTACGGTGCTGGGCCAGTGCGTGGCCGGAGCGCTGATAGTGAGTGGCTATGGCTGGCTGACCGCTAAAGACGAGGTGGCAAAACAACGTATCGTGCGCAGTATGTTTTTTCTGTGGCTGATAATGGGCATCGCCATTCTCGCCTCGGTAATGCACCTGGGTTCGCCACTGCGCGCCTTTAACTCGCTGAACAGAGTTGGCGCATCTGCGCTGAGTAACGAAATCGCCAGTGGTTCACTGTTTTTCGCCGTCGGTGGCCTGTGGTGGCTGGTGGCGTTTCTCGGTAAAATGCCCGCAGCGTTAGGTAAAATCTGGCTGCTGGTGGGCATGCTGCTGGGTCTGGTATTTGTGCTGGCGATGACCAGCGTCTACCAGATAGACACTGTCCCGACCTGGTATAACGGCTACACTACGGTGGCATTTTTTATGACGATGTTGCTGAGCGGACCGCTGTTTGCCGCCCTGCTACTGCGTGCTGCGGGTGTTTCCTCTGGCACCGCCAGATTCGCCTACGTGAGCGTTTTGGCCCTACTGGTGATCGTGGCGGTTATTGTTCTGCAGGGGCTGTCGCTCGGCGGGATCCACAGTTCGGTACAATCCGCCAGCGCGCTGGTTCCCGACTACGGAAGCTTGCAGGTCTGGCGCATCATTCTGCTGGCCGCCGGTCTGGGCTGCTGGATATGCCCGCTGATCCGTCGTAAAGCACCATCCGTCGGCGGCCTGGCGCTGGGCTTAGTGTTAGTCCTCGCCGGTGAAATCATTGGCCGCGGATTGTTTTACGGTTTACATATGACAGTCGGAATGGCTGTTGCAGGTTAACTTTCGGGTGCGGGGCAACCCGCACTGTTCAGGATTGTTTGCATGACCCATTTTTCGCAAGGTGACAACTTTTCTACCGCGGCGCGTGTACTCGGCGCACTGTTTTACTATGCGCCAGATAGCGCGGAAGCCTCTGCTTTAGTCAGCGCGTTAAGAGCCGATGGCTGGCAGGCGCAGTGGCCGCTCGATCAGGCAATGCTTTTCCCGCTGGCAGCACGGCTACAAGCCGAGGTCGATGAGCCTCTCCCGCAGGCCTGGCAACGCCTGTTTGTCGGTCCATATGCGCTACCCTCTCCGCCCTGGGGATCTGTCTGGCTGGATCGCGAAAACGTGTTGTTTGGCGACTCTACGCTGGCACTTCGTCAGTGGATGCGGGACAACGGCATCCAGTTTGCCATGCAGCAAAATGAGCCAGAAGATCACTTTGGTTCACTGCTGTTGCTGACGGCCTGGCTTGCTGAAAATGAACGCCACACCGAGTGCGAACAGCTGCTGGCCTGGCATCTGTTCCCGTGGTCATCCCGCTTCCTTGATGTGTTTATCGAAAAAGCTGATCACCCGTTTTACCAGGCGCTGGGGGAGCTGGCCCGTCTGACGCTGGCGCAATGGCAGTCGCAGTTACTGATCCCGATAGCCGATAAGCCACTTTTTCGTTAGTTTCACCACAGGCAGGATGTGTCCTGCCTGTGTAGCATCCTGTTGCGCACGCTTAGCTTTTGCTTCTGTTGCCAAATAGCCGCAAAATAAAGCGTCTGAAATTTCCTGTCTGGCCACTCATGCATCATTTACATGCTTATCCTGACCTGCGCGCCATGTTCCGCCGCCTGCTGATTGCTGCGGTGATTGGTATCCTTGCTGCGTTGGCCGTCGCAGGATTTCGCCACGCCATGCTCCTTCTTGAATGGTTGTTCCTGAGCAATGACACAGGGAGTCTGGTCAACGCGGCAACAAACCTTTCCCCTGTAAGACGCATGCTGACACCTGCGTTAGGAGGGCTGGCGGCGGGTTTGCTGCTTTGGGGATGGCAAACGTTCAACCGGTTACGCCCGCAGGCTCCCACTGATTACATGGAAGCCTTGCAAACTAACGGACAATTTGACGTCAGTGCAAGTCTGGTGAAATCGCTGGCCTCGTTACTGGTCGTCTCCAGCGGGAGTGCCATCGGGCGCGAAGGTGCCATGATTTTACTGGCAGCGCTGGCAGCCTCCAGCTTTGCTCAACGCTTCACCCCGCGCACAGAATGGAAGTTATGGATTGCCTGCGGAGCCGCTGCGGGTATGGCCGGAGCGTATCATGCCCCACTGGCGGGCAGTCTATTTATTGCTGAAGTGTTGTTTGGCACCTTGATCCTCGCGTCACTGGGACCGGTGGTGGTATCCGCCGTCGTCGCCTTGCTCACCACCAATATGCTGAGCGACAGCAATGCGCTGCTGTATGCCGTGCACTTCACACGGGAACTGCATGCGCTGGAATACGTCATGATCATCAGTACCGGTCTGGCTGCCGGCGTTTGCGGACCGCTATTCATGTGGTTGATGACCATCAGCCATAATGGTTTTTTGCGCTTAAAACTCTCGCCCCCGTGGCAACTGGCGCTTGGCGGGCTGATCGTTGGCCTGATGTCATTGCTCACGCCTGCGGTCTGGGGTAACGGCTACAGCGTGGTGCAGTCATATTTACTCTCCCCACCGCTGCTGGCCGTGGTGAGCGGGATCTTCATCTGCAAATTACTGGCGGTGCTTGCCAGCAGTGGTTCCGGTGCGCCTGGCGGTGTGTTTACGCCAACGCTGTTTGTCGGTCTTTCGGTGGGTATGCTGCTGGGACGAGTGTGGGGATTATGGCTTCCGGGTCCGGATGAGATTGCCATTCTGCTGGGATTAACGGGGATGGCCACGCTGCTGGCAGCGACCACGCATGCGCCAATAATGTCGACACTGATGGTTTGTGAAATGACCGGGGAGTATCGTCTGCTCCCCGGATTGCTGATTGCCTGTGTGGTGGCGTCTGTGCTGTCGCGAACGTTACGCCAGGACTCTATCTACCGACAACACGCTGCCGAGCATTGACAGACGGATGTACTGAGACAGCTCGCGCTGCTCTGCGCGAGGCAGATAAGGCAGTTCACCGATCAGCGGTGCGGGTAATTTTTTGCCCAGCACATCAATGATTTCCGCATAATGCGCTAGCCCCGGGTTGATTCGGTTCGCGACCCAGCCAATCAAAGGCAGTCCGTCACTGGCAATCGCCTGCGCGGTGAGAATGGCATGATTAATACAGCCTTCCTGGATACCCACCACCATCAGCACCGGCAGTTGTTCCTGCACCACCCATTCAGATAACGGACGCAGATCGTTCATCAGGCTCCGCCAGCCTCCGGTGCCTTCCACGACAACGTGATCCACTTTTTCGCTGAGGCTTGCGAGGCCGTTGGATAACAGGGTGTAATTGACCGGACCACTATGCGCTACGCTGCTTTCATCCTCACTCAACGCAATCGGGTTGACCGCCTCGTAGGGCAGTTCGATAGTGGAGACGCTTTGCAGCACCAGCGCATCTTTGTTGCGCAGACCTTCAGGTGTCTCTTTGCTTCCTTTGGCCACGGGTTTGTAGCCCGCAACGCTTTTACCCCCTGACGCTAACGCTTGTAGTAATGCGCGGGAAACCACGGTCTTCCCAACAGAAGTGTCTGTACCTGTAATAAAGAAACGCTTCAGCATCACTAACTCCACCGTTATGCTTTGAAAATATAAGTCAGGAAAATAATACAGTGGAGAAAGTCTAAGGTATGACGACGAGAATCGGCTTGAGATAGCGCAATTTTTCGTACAACAGTTAAAAAATGTTAACCCTGTAATAGACGAATCAACAAAGAACCGTTATACATCGCGTCCTTCACGAGCGCCGCCCCTGCCATCGTCCCTTGATTGGTGAACTGCGTACTTTCGACGACAATATGCTGACTGTAGGCCGGGAGCGCTTGCTGACGAATGCTGTCAGCAATAGTGGGAAACAAAATATCCGCCGCTTTACTGAGCGGAGAACCAATCAATATCTTTTGCGGGTTGAACAAATTCACCATGATGGCCAGAATCCGTCCGACATGGGTCCCGACGCCGCTAATGATATCTTTCGCCAATAAATCCCCCTGCATCGCCGCCAGACACAGCGCGTCTACCGTTAACGGTTGCCCGTGTAGAGAAGAACTCATTGACTGCTTCAAGCGTACCTGTGCCAGTTCGAGCACGCTGTCGACGCTGGCGATCGTTTCCAGGCAACCATGGTTGCCGCAATAGCAGCGTTTGCCGTAGGGGTCCACCTGGGTATGACCAATTTCCACCAGGCTACTGCTGCCGGCATGCAGTAGATGACCGTCGGTGATTACTCCGGCCCCCACGTTATGATCGATCACCACCTGAATGACGTCGCGTGCGCCGCGCGATGCGCCAAAAAGCGCCTCGGCCATAGTCCAGGCGCTGATATCATGCTGAATATAGACCGGCACGCCGGTATGATTTTCAAGCGCTTCACCCAGCGGCATCTCTTTGACATCGTCGTAGAATGGCATGCGATGAACGATACCGTTTTCAGTATCAATAATGCCGGGTAAGGTAATGGCGATGGAGGTTAAGCGCTCCAGCTTTTGCTGGTGGCGGATGAAAAACTGATCGACCTGGGTAATAACGCGTTCCAGCAATGGTGTTTCACTGACCAGCGCCATTTCAAGACAATCTTCAACCACCAGTTTGCTGCTCAGATCGCGCAGCGCCAGAAAGATCTCGCCGCGACTGATACGAATGGATAAATAGTGCCAGGCTTCCGTTTCCACAACCAGCCCAACGGCCGGACGTCCACGGCTGCCCGCTTCCTTGATTTCCAACTCTTGCACCAGGTGCGCTTCGAGCATTTCGCGGACAATTTTAGTAATACTGGCAGGCGCCAATTGTGCCAGGCGAGAGAGATCAATACGCGATACCGGACCCAGCTGATCAATCAGGCGATAAACCGCGCCCGCATTGGTCTGCTTAATTTGATCGATATGCCCAGGCTGACTATCAGCAACCACCACTTACTCCCTTTATTTTCGCGCTCCGAAATAATCTGCGGGCTATGGTGAAGCACTTCAATGGCTTCCGTCAACTTTTTACTTAGCCTTGTGATTTACTGCACATTTTCGCCCATTTTTAAACTAAATTAATCGCCTGAACGGCCGCCAACAGTTGCTCGCGAAAGCGTTGCGCGGCGTGACTTTGCTCATGATGTTTTGGCCACACTAGCCACATTTCCGAAACGGCATCTTCTTCCGCTATCGGGATCCAACACATTTCATACAATTGCACCCGTTTAAAGGAAGCGGGAAGAATGGAAACGCCTAATCCTGCGGCCACCAGCCCGATGATAGTCATCGCCTCGCCAACCTCCTGAGTGATAGTCGGCTTCAGTCCATAGCGACGCATGAGGCCAAGAATATCGTCATACAACCCCGTCCCCACATGCGGATCAAAAAAGACAAATGGCTCATTGGCCAACTCCGCCAATGTGACCACCGGCTTTTGCGCCAGCGGATGCGCGCGCGGGATCATCGCCATCAGCGGCTCATGCAGAATGATTTCACGCTCCAGCGTTTCCGGAAGCTGCGTGTTGCGCAGAAGTCCCAAATCCAGCGTTCCTTCATTGAGCGGGGCAATTTGCTCGCGCGTGTTCATTTCACGGGTTTGCATATGTACAGCGGGGTAGCTCTGGCGAAAGAGGGATAACGTATCTGAAACCGCTTTGATAAACGGTGCCGATGACGTAAAGCCGATACGCAATTCCCCCGCTTCACCCAGATGCAGACGCTCAGCCCTGGCAGCGGCCTCATTAACCAGCCCCAGGATCTGCCGACTGTCTGCCAGAAACTGCTTTCCGGCTGAGGTCAGCGCCACGCTGCGGTTAGTGCGCGCCAGAAGTCGGGCGCCGACCTGCTGCTCGAGGATCTGGATTTGCTGGCTCAGCGGCGGTTGCGAAATATTCAGCCGTGCCGCCGCCCGGCCAAAATGCAATTCTTCGGCAACCGCTACAAAGTAACGTAAATGACGCAGCTCGATATTCATATTTTTAAAATATCATTTGAGATTATTAATATATTAGACAGAATAATGCGATTTTCATACTCTTAAAGCTAGTCATGTAGAGGTAATTGATTGAGCAAGGATTTCAAGTGAGCCGTACAACAACTGTCGATACCGCGCCGACAAGCAATGTTGATGAACAGAGAGTTACCCCGCCGGATAGTTTTATCAAACGCGGAACATCCCCATTTATGCGCGTCACGCTGGCGCTGTTTTCGGCCGGACTGGCGACATTTGCTCTCCTCTATTGCGTGCAACCCATACTGCCAGTGCTCTCGCACGAGTTTGGGGTCTCTCCCGCCAGCAGCAGTATTTCGCTTTCCATCTCAACGGCGATGCTCGCGATCGGTTTACTGTTTACCGGTCCACTTTCCGATGCGATAGGCCGCAAGCCGGTGATGGTTACCGCCCTACTGCTCGCGTCCTGTTGTACGTTGCTTTCGACGATGATGACCAGCTGGCACGGTATTTTAATCATGCGTGCGCTGATAGGTCTTTCGCTCAGCGGCGTGGCGGCAGTGGGAATGACCTATCTGAGCGAGGAAATACATCCCAGCTTCGTCGCCTTCTCAATGGGCTTATATATCAGCGGTAACTCGATTGGTGGTATGAGTGGCCGTTTAATAAGCGGCGTGTTTACCGACTTTTTTAACTGGCGTATCGCGCTGGCGGCGATCGGTTGTTTTGCCCTCGCCTCCGCGCTGATGTTCTGGAAAATCTTGCCGGAATCTCGTCATTTCAGACCAACGTCGCTGCGACCGAAAACGCTGTTTATCAACTTTCGTTTGCACTGGCGCGACAAAGGGTTGCCGCTGCTGTTTGCGGAAGGTTTTTTACTGATGGGGTCGTTTGTCACGCTGTTTAATTACATCGGCTACCGTCTGATGCTCTCGCCGTGGGAACTCAGCCAGGCGGTTGTCGGTCTGTTGTCCGTGGCCTATCTGACCGGGACCTGGAGCTCACCGAAAGCGGGGTCGATGACCACCCGCTATGGACGTGGTCCGGTAATGCTCTTTTCAACCGGCGTGATGCTGATTGGACTGTTGATGACCCTGTTCACGTCGCTGTGGCTGATCTTCGCCGGGATGCTGCTCTTTTCAGCCGGGTTCTTTGCTGCGCACTCTGTGGCAAGCAGTTGGATTGGACCACGGGCAAAACGCGCTAAAGGCCAGGCATCTTCCCTGTATCTGTTCAGCTATTATCTGGGTTCCAGTATTGCCGGTACGCTGGGTGGCGTATTCTGGCACAGCTACGGCTGGAACGGCGTGGGCGGATTTATCGCCCTGATGCTGGTGCTGGCGTTGCTGGTCGGTGCACGTCTGCACCATCGTCTGCACGTATAATCCACGATGCCCGGGTTCCGGGCATCGCCTTCATCAACCATGCTGTAACGTCTGAGCCCCCATTTGCAGGGCTATAACCGTCCCGTTCATCGCTATATGCAGCATAACCGGCATCAGCAGGCCGTTGCTTTTCATTCTGGCGATGATCAAAACCTGCGACACAAGAAACAGCATCAGCAACGTGCGCAGATCCACATACTGGGTATGCATGATGGCAAAAATGACCGATACCACCACCGACGACAGCCAGGTTTTATTATTGAACCAATACTGGAATGCATTGAATAAACAGCCCCTGAAAACAATCTCTTCATACACTGGCGCAATAAATATCAGGGTCAGAGTGGATAACCACAGCGCGTAGCTGTTTAGGGATATCTGGCTGGTCACCCACGCTTCGGTTTGTCTGAGGCCCAGAAACCATGGCAGGATAAGCTGAATAAACAGCAGCGCCACGAACAAAATGGCAAACCATCTGGCGTTGAAAATTCCCTTTCCCAGCCCCTCTCTTTTTCTGAAGAAGAAGTAATACAGCGGGACCAGCACAACAAATTCCAGCGCAAACAGCAGCGGAAAAAGTAGCCCTTTGGCAAGCAGAACCTGGCTGGCGGGGAAAAACAACGGAAGAAACGTGAGGCCAAACATCAGCAAAAACATGGTAAAACAGCCAGCAACCGCTTGGGTCCTGACGATATACAGGTTGTCGGCATCCAGTGACATACGATCTCCTTGCGCTTATCAAAGATAACTTGATGAATTATCAATATATGATAAAAATTCTCATTATCACTGGCAACCTACCAACTTTTACGCAATGCCCACGGTTTACAACGCGTATAGCGTTACAGACTCTTTTCAGCGGAACATTCTCATCAGCTACTCAGTGGGGAATCCGCCAGCGGCAACGAAAAACGGAAACAGGCCCCTGCCGTTGAATTAATCAGGCGGATATCTCCCCCATGCAGTTCGAGCATTCTGCGCACGATCAGTAAGCCCAGACCACCACGCTCAGCCCGCTGCTCACGGGGTAGTAACGCCGTCGGGCGCTGAAATAATACTTCGCGAACAGCCTCTTCGACGCCAGGCCCGCTGTCCTGCACTTCTGCTAACAAGCGGTCTTCATCACGCCAGACTTTTAGCCACACTTCGCCCCCGTCAGGCGTATGACGGATAGCGTTATCCAGCAAATTCGTGACGATTCTTTCCATCATCGATAAATCGGCATTCACCAGCGGTAACGGACCAATTACGTCAAGGTGCAACTGCAAATGACGCGTGGCAACGGGTAGATCAAATTTCTGTGCCACATCCTGGATCAGCTCGCCAATAGCAAAACGTTCACGCTGTGGTTTTATGCCGCCATGCTCAAGTCTCGCCAGCTCAAAAAGCTGTTGTGACAGATGGCGAACCTTATGCCCCTGGCGCAGTGCAATGCTTAGATAATGCCGGTTTTCCTCCGGCGTCATCGTATCGGCTTTCAGCGACAGCATTTCCAGATACCCCAGCAGTGAAGTGAGCGGCGTACGTAAATCGTGCGAAATATTGGCGATAAACTCTCTGCGCTGACGATCGCTGTCAGCTAATAAATCCCATTGGTGGGCAATTTTCTGTGCTAACTCGATAAATGCATTGTTCAGCAACGCAATTTCATTCGCCGGAGCTAAATCGGGCTTTTTCTGCGCCAGCTGTTTGATGACGCTAATGCTGTCCTGCTCCAGATTAACCACCTGACCGGTCAGCCTTTTCACCGGATTCGTCACCCATCTCCACACCAGGTACCCCGCGATTGCACCGGCTAATAAAACCAGTATTAACGTCCCGGTCACGGTGTTCCAAAGCGTTTTTTGCCAGGCGGTATTCGCCAGCATATTGAGATCTTCGCCCTGGAGAATAATGTACAAATAGCCATGCAGCTTGCCGTTAAATAAAACTGGCGCAGCGCTGAATACCTTTTGCTGGCTGCTGCGCGGATCATTGCCATAAACGGGCAGCTCGTCCGAATTAAGGAAAACCTGGATCGGCTGTACGCTAATGTTCTGGCGCTGAATATGCCCAGGCGGAGCGGCATCAGCAAGTATCTCGCCTGACGGTGAAACCAGATACAGCTCCACGCTAGGGTTGAGCGTCATCAGGTGATTGAACAGTCCTTTTAAGGTCTGCCGATTAACCTGCCCGCTGGCATCAATAAGCGACTCACTTTTGACAATTTTGCTTGCCAATTCCAGCGAGAGCCTTTGCACCATGGCGTCGCCATACTGTTTACTGCTGCGGATCTGGACAACGCTGACCGCAACCGCGCAAATCAACATAATAGCGGTAAAGACCAGGGTCAGACGCTGGCTCAGCGACAATCGATAAATCATGGTTGATGCTCCGCGTTAACCGCAGCAAGCTTATAGCCTCGTCCCCAAACGGTAAGAATAATTTCCGGCTCCGCAGCATCTTTTTCAATTTTGGTGCGCAGGCGATTAATATGACTGTTCACCGTATGCTCATATCCTTCGTGCTGGTAGCCCCACACCTGGTCTAACAACGCCTGACGCGAAAAGACCTCCCCGGGATGGCGGGCGAAAAAATAGAGCAGATCGAATTCACGCGGCGTTAAATCGAGGGATTTACCCTGCAGGCGGACTTCCCGGGCTAATGGATCAATCTCCACACCATGGACGGTGATAATCCCCGCCTCCATACGCAGGTTCTGACTCATCGCCTCCTGACGGCGAAACAACGCCTTCACCCGGGCCATCAATTCCAGCACCGAGAAAGGTTTGGCTAAATAATCATCAGCGCCCATTTCCAGCCCCAGTACGCGGTGAGTTTCACTGGTGCGAGCGCTGATAATAATGACAGGTAGATAGAAACTCATTTGCCGAATGCGACGACAAATTTCCAGACCGTCCACCCCCGGCAGCATTAAATCGAGGATAACGGCATCCCAGACGTGCTTCTCCAGTAGCTCGACCGCTCGTGCCCCATCAGCCTCATGAATAATTTCGTACCCCTCATCCTTCAGGCTAAGTTGCAAAAGTGAGGCGATATCGCTGTCATCTTCCACCAAAAATATCTTTTTCGCGCCTGCCATCAGTGTCATCCCCCTCTCGTCATGCTGAAAGCTTACCTCAGGCAAGGGGCGGAAGTTATCACAAAATTTTTAACTTTTCGTGAGGAATCAGGGATACGCATGCGTCCAGTATGTCGTTATAGATAGGTCAGGCATCAACAGGGAAACGTCGATTTGTTTTCCTTAACATGAAAATAAAAAGGAAAAGTTATGCAGAAAAAACATCCACTTCGGGAAGCTGATGTTACCGCCGAGTCCGTTTTTTTTATGCAACGACGACAGATCCTCAAAGCTCTTGGGATAGGCGCGGCGGCGGCTTCGCTCTCTTCCCCGACACAGGCCGGTCTGTTGAATTGGTTTAAAGGCAACGATCGCCCGTCTGCACCAGCGGGCAAACCGCTCGAGTTCACAAAACCAGAGATCTGGCAAAACAATCTGCCCTTGACGCCGGAAGACAAGGTAACGGGCTACAACAATTTCTACGAATTTGGTCTGGATAAAGCCGATCCTGCCGCGAATGCCGGTAGCCTGAAAACCGATCCCTGGACGTTAACCATCAGCGGTGAAGTGAACAAACCTTTAACGTTGGATCATGATGCGCTGACGACTCGTTTTCCATTAGAAGAGCGTATTTACCGGATGCGCTGCGTTGAGGCGTGGTCGATGGTTGTACCGTGGGTCGGCTTTCCTTTGCATAAATTATTGGCGCTGGTTGAGCCCACCAGCCACGCCAAATACGTCGCCTTTGAAACACGCTACGCGCCTGATGAAATGCCCGGCCAGAAAGATCGCTTCATTGGTGGCGGGTTGAAGTATCCCTATGTTGAAGGTTTACGTCTGGATGAGGCCATGCACCCGCTTACCCTTCTGACCGTGGGCGTGTATGGCAAAGCGTTGCCGCCGCAAAACGGAGCGCCAATACGCCTGACCGTACCCTGGAAGTACGGCTTCAAGGGCATTAAATCGATAGTCAGTATTAAGCTGACGCGTGAACAGCCGCCGACGACCTGGAATATGTCGGCACCTAACGAATACGGTTTTTACGCCAACGTAAATCCGCAAGTCGATCACCCCCGCTGGTCTCAGGCCACAGAGCGTTTTATCGGTTCGGGTGGCATTCTCGATGTGCAGCGACAGCCCACGTTGCCTTTTAATGGTTATGCCGATGAGGTGGCTTCTTTATATCAGGGCATGGATCTACGGGAGTATTTTTAAGTGAGGTTAACCGCAAAACAGATAACCGGCCTGAAAGTACTGCTGCATCTCGCCGGTTTATTACCCCTGCTATGGCTCTTCTGGGCCGCGCAGCGTGGTGAGTTGGGGGCCGACCCGGGTAAAGATATCCAGCACTTTACGGGCATCACCGCGCTGAAGTTTCTGCTTGCTACCCTGCTGGTGTCACCGCTTGCCCGCTACGCAAAGCAGCCGTTGTTGTATCGCACCCGTCGATTATTAGGGTTATGGTGTTTTGCATGGGCCACGCTGCATATGACCAGCTATGCGCTGCTGGAGTTGGGTATACAAAATCTGGGATTATTGGGACGTGAACTGGTTTCACGCCCATGGTTAACGTTGGGCATGACTGGTTGGATAATCTTATTCCTGCTGACGCTGACCTCCACGCAAGCCGCGCAACGTAAAATGGGCAAACGCTGGCAAACGTTGCACAACTACGTCTACCTGGCGGCCGTTTTGCTTCCGCTGCATTATCTGTGGTCGGTAAAAGTGTTATCACCGCTCCCCATTATTTATGCCCTCTATTTTCTCGTGCTACTGGCTTTTCGCTATAAAAAGCTGTTACGCAAAGTCGGGTACAAAGGTGTGTTTATGAAAAGTGAATGAATCACGGTAAACTTCTCACCACACCTAAACAGAACGAGAACAAAAAATGAGTAACAATGATAATTACCATCAGCTCACCCGCACGTTCCAGCGGCTCTCTCGCTTCTCCCACCTCTCGGCAATCGCCAGTTGGGACATGTTTACCATGATGCCATCTGGCGGCAGCAAAGCTCGCGGCGAAGCACTGGCCGAGCTGAGCGTGCTTGAGCACCAGTTGTTAACCGACCCGAAGGTGGCAACGTGGATCGCCGCAGCCCAACAGGAAGACCTTAACGATGTTGAGCAAGCCAACCTGCGCGAAATGTCGCGACTGCATCATCAGGCATCCTTACTACCTGAATCGTTGGTAGAAGCGAAATCACTCGCGGGTAGCCGCTGTGAGCATGCCTGGCGCAGCCAGCGACCAGCCAATGACTGGGAGGGATTTTCCGAAAACCTGAAAGAGGTCGTGAAGCACAGTCGTGAAGAAGCCCGGCTGCGTGCCGAAGCCACAGGCTGTTCGCCGTATGACGCGCTACTGGACATATTCGAACCAGGGATGACCAGTGCCCAATTGGATGTCTTGTTTGCAGACGTTAAGAGCTGGTTACCGGATCTGCTCAACAAGGTGGTGGCAAAGCAGTCTCAGCAGTCGCTCATCGCCCCGGTTGGGCCTTTCCCAACCGCAATCCAGCGAGAGTTGGGCCTTGAAACGATGGCGCAGTTGGGATTCGATTTTACTGCTGGTCGACTGGATATCAGTGCGCACCCCTTCTGTGGTGGCGTACCTGAAGATGTGCGTATCACCACCCGCTATGATGAAAACGAATTACTTAGCGCGCTGTTTGGCGTGATCCATGAAACCGGTCACGCCCGCTATGAGCAAAATCTGCCGCACAGTTGGTCAGGGCAACCTATCGCCCTGGCACGCTCAACCGCTATTCATGAGTCCCAGAGTCTGTTCTTTGAGATGCAACTGGGGCGCAGTAAAGCATTTCTGACGCGGTTAATTCCTGCTGTGACGCGCCACTTTGGCGATCAGGCTGCGTTTGAAGAAAGCAATTTCATCGCCTGGAACCAGCAGGTTAAACCCGGTTTTATCCGTGTTGATGCCGACGAGGTGAGCTATCCTGCTCACGTTATCCTGCGTTATGAAATCGAACGCGCACTCATTAATGGCGATATTGAAGTGGATGATATCCCGGCATTGTGGAATGAGAAAATGCAGTCCTGGCTGGGGCTGTCAACCATCGGCAACTATCGTAATGGTTGTATGCAGGATATTCACTGGACCGATGGCGGCTTTGGCTACTTCCCTTCCTATACTTTAGGCGCCATGTATGCGGCGCAGTTATTCAGTGCCGCTAAGCGTGCATTGCCTGATTTAGAGCAGTCTATTGCGCAAGGTGAGTTTGGTGCCCTGTTTGACTGGTTACGTCAGAATATTTGGCAGCATGGCAGCCGTTTCACCACTGAACAGCTTATTACCCAGGCCACCGGAGAGCCGCTCAGCAGCCGTTATTTCCGCGCTCATCTGGAAGCCCGCTATTTGTAATCTCATACCGTGAGTCATTGTACATATCGTTACACGTCGAAACCAATGACTCACGGAAGCCCTGTGATTACAGCGATATAGTTATTTCAACGGCCCCGCAGTGGGGTTGAATGAAAAACCAAATCGAGGGTATGAGAATGAAAAAAGTATTAGCTCTGGTTGTTGCCGCTGCTATGGGTCTGTCTTCTGCTGCATTTGCTGCTGAAACAACTGCTACCACCGCTCCGGCTGCTGCTGCAACCACCAAAGCAGCTCCGGCAAAAACCACTCATCATAAAAAACAGCACAAAGCAGCGCCGCAGAAAGCGCAGGCTGCCAAGAAACACGCTAAAAAATCCACCACAAAACCGGCTGTAGAACAGAAAGCGCCAGAGCAGAAAGCTCAGGCTGCTAAAAAACACACCAAAAAAGCAGCGACCAAACCCGCTGCAGAACAAAAAGCACCAGAGCAGAAAGCTCAGGCAGCTAAAAAACACACCAAAAAAGCCGTAAAACACGACACCGCTAAACCCGCTGCTCAGCCAGCTGCATAACACATTTGTAGTTACTATGGCGTCCCCCACGCCATAGCATACGGCGCTAAATCAACCTGATTTAGCGCCGCCTTTTGGAGGGTAAAATGGTGTCACATTATCGCTTTGAGTTCATTCTTATTACCCTGATAATTTGCGCCCTCATTGCCATGCATTTTTATCTTTCCTGAGTGTAGTTATCTGATTTTACTCCCACTTTCCCGCCGTCCCGTCTATAGTATTAACTGAGGGTTTGCTGTTAAAAATCATAATTCCCCACCAGAGTGTGATATGCATAAAACCATTGCTGTGTTACTGGGTTCAATTTGTTTACTTCCTGTCGTTGCGCATGCGGACCAGCCTGCAACGGCCAGCGCTGAAGCAGAAAACGTAAAAACGCTGTTTTTTGGTCATGACGATCGCATAAAAGTGACTGACCCAACGCAATCTCCTTGGGACGCTATCGGGCAACTGGAAACCGCCAGCGGTAACCTGTGTACTGCCACGCTCATTTCACCACGACTGGCACTGACTGCCGGACACTGCTTACTCACCCCCCCGAAAGGCAAGCCGGATAAAGCCGTGGCATTACGCTTCGTGTCGAAAAAGGGTGTCTGGCGCTACGAGATCCACGGCATTGAAGGACGGGTTGATCCCTCACTCGGAAAACGTTTAAAAGCCGATGGCGATGGCTGGATTGTGCCGCCTTCCGCGGCCCCGTGGGATTTTGGTCTGGTGGTGCTGCGTTACCCACCTTCTGGCATCACACCGCTGCCATTATTTGAAGGTGATAAAGCGGCATTAACCGCGGCGCTGAAAACCGCAGATCGTAAAGTTACGCAGTCGGGTTACCCGGAAGATCATCTCGATGACTTGTACACGCATCAGGATTGCGTGGTGACCGGTTGGGCACAGAATACCGTTTTGTCGCACCAGTGCGACACACTCCCGGGCGACAGCGGTTCGCCATTGATGTTGAAGACAGATACTGGCTGGCAGTTGATTGGCGTACAAAGCTCCGCTCCGGCGGCGAAAGATCGCTGGCGGGCCGATAATCGCGCCATATCCGTGACCGGTTTTCGCGATAAGCTGGATGAGTTGGCGAACGAATAACCTATGCTGCCCGTAGTAACGGGCAGCACTGAGATCAGGCAAGTTTAATCATCACCATTCCGGCAAGCAGCAGCGCCAAACCGATCCAGCCTTTATGATTCAGGCGCTGACCAAACAATACCCAACCTGCCGCTAACGTCGCAGCAATCCCAAAGCCGCCCCACAAGGCGTAGGCAACAGAAAGGTCGATACCTTTTACCGCCTGGGACAGCGCGCTAAAGGCCGCTAACACCGCTGCCAGCGACAGCACGCCATAAGTCTTGCGGCGAAACCCATCTGAAAATTTCAAAAAGACGTTAGCGACGATTTCGAGCACAATGGCTATGCCAAGCCATGCGCCATGAACCCACTCAAACTGCTGCATGGCTCACCTCTCTGCCCGCCTTTGTCGGTTTTCGTGTACCGGATTTAATCAGCACAATACCTAACACCAGCGAGACCAGTCCAGCCACCTTCATCGTGGACAAGGTTTCGTCAAATAACAGCACGCTGAACAGCGTAATAAATAAAATACCGATACCTTCCCATAAGGCATAGGCCACACCAAGGGCAATTTTTTTAACGGCAAAACTGAGAAAAATATACGATAAGGCAATCATTACCAGCATTAAAATAAAGCCCGAATTACCATGGCCGACGCTTGCCCATTTCATTGACAGCGTACCAGTAATTTCAGCCGCGATGGCCAGACCTAATAATATCCAGTAAAACATAATGCTTCTCCTGCTTGAGAATATAGTCCTTTGGGCCTACTGCATGCAGTAAACCAAAAAATAAAATTAGTTAGCTCAGCGCACAGCGCCAGCTCAGGCAGAAGAAGGGACTAAAGCGCGTTGCGCCAGTGTTGCTCACCCGCAAGCAAGAAAGTGGAGGAGGTACGAAGAAGTGAAGGTAAACGCAAAAACATCCTGAACATATTGTCCATAATATTACAATTATCCGCAGTGTTGCTTCTCATCATCGCGGATGATAATTGTCCTCGGTAGTTAAACACAGATGATTTGTACCATAGCTTCAATGCGAACTCAAAGTCTTTTCACTTCTTTACCTGCCCCATTTGATTTTTGTTATAACGGCTCGACGCAAATCACATTATTATTCAGATTCAAAAATGAAAAATGCAGGAATACACATGGCGAAACCGATCATCACGCTTAACGGCCTAAAAATAGTCATTATGCTGGGCATGCTGGTTATCATCCTGAGCGGCATCCGCGTTGCCGCAGATATCATCGTCCCATTTATTCTGGCGTTATTTATTGCCGTCGTGCTTAACCCCGTGGTGCAGCGGATGGTCAAACTTCGTATACCGCGCGTAATAGCGGTATCATTGCTCATTGTTATTATTGTGATGCTAATGGTGTTGCTATTAGCGTATTTAGGTACATCCTTAAACGAGCTTGCGCGAACGCTGCCGCAGTATCGCTCTTCACTGGTTATCCCACTCAAAAACCTTGAGCCGTGGTTACAGCGCGCAGGGATCGGCGTTTCCGTGGATGAACTCGTCAAATATATCGACCCGAACGCAGCAATGACGCTGGTGACCAATTTACTGGCGCAGTTGTCTAATGCCATGTCATCGATATTTTTACTGCTGTTGACGGTGGTTTTTATGCTGCTGGAAGTACCGCAGTTACCCAACAAACTCAAACAAATGATGAGTCGTCCCATTGAGGGAATGGCGGCGATTCAACGCGCCATAGACAGCGTTTCCCACTATCTGGTGCTCAAAACGGCGATCAGCATTGTGACCGGGTTGGTGGCCTGGGGCATGCTCGCCGCACTCGACGTGCGTTTCGCTTTTGTCTGGGGACTGCTGGCCTTTGCGCTCAACTATATTCCTAATATCGGTTCGGTGCTGGCCGCCATTCCCCCTATTGCTCAGGTGCTGGTATTTAGCGGCCTTTATGACGCCCTGGTGGTTTTCGCAGGTTATCTGGTCATTAACCTGGTGTTCGGGAATATCCTCGAACCGCGGATTATGGGACGTGGACTTGGGTTGTCTACGCTGGTGGTGTTTCTGTCGTTAATCTTCTGGGGCTGGTTACTGGGGCCTGTCGGGATGCTGCTTTCTGTACCGCTGACCATCATCGTGAAAATCGCGCTTGAGCAAACCAACGGCGGTCAAAGCATTGCCGTGTTGCTGAGCGATCTCAATAAAGAGTGAATTCGCCCCGCCATTGCGGGCATTTTTATCGTTTAGCCCGTAGCGCCAGAACGGCGCTACACAACGTAAATAACGCAATTATCCAGGCCATAGTCCATGGCGTTCCGTCGCTGAAGGCGGCCAGCAGCAATGACGAGATAATGCCGCTACCGTATTGTAACGCGCCAATCAGCGCGGAGGCTGAACCGGCGATGCTCGGTACTGCGTCCAGCGCAGCAGCGGTTGAAGTAGCAGCAATAATGCCATTCATTGAGAAAAACAGAAAAACGGTGATGATAATGGCTTCAACGCCACCTGACTCCAGCTTAACCAGCACCGCAAGCGCCACTGCAGCCAGCGCCGCCAGCATCGTCGCATACTTTAGCAGTTGCTCCAGAGAATGCCGTTGCACCAGACGACGGTTTACTACGCTCATGACCATGACTCCGACAATATTGAGCGCAAACAGCCAGCCGTATTGCTGTGGTTCAACATGGTAATAGCTAATATAAACAAACGGCGAACCGGTAATAAACGCATACGCGGCAACGTAATAACACGTCAGGCTCAGGGTGTAGCGCATAAAACGTCCATTGGCGAATAACGAACGATAATTACGAAATGCGCCAGCTAAAGAAGCTTTCACCCGTTTCTCTTCCGGCAATGTTTCCGGCAGCCAGTTTAAGGAGATAAACATCAGCGCCCCTATCACCGCCAGCAGCCAAAAAACAGAGTGCCAGGTGCTCAGGCGAATAATTTGTCCGCCAATCAACGGTCCTGCTATTGGCGCAATCGCCATGACCAGCACCAGAGTTGAAAGCATGTGCGCCGCGCGAGTACGTGCAAAGAGATCGCGGATCATCGCCCGCGCCAGCATAGGTCCGGTACAGGCTCCAAGCGCCTGAAAAACTCGCCAGAAAACAATTTGCGTAATACTCGTGGACATCGCACATCCTGCGGAGCCGATGATAAAAAGCACCATGCCAATAAACAGCGGTTTACGCCGTCCCAGATGATCGCTTATCGGCCCCCAAATCAATTGCGCAATGGCGAAACCTACCAAAAAACCGGTGATCGTCAGTTCTACATTGCCATGCAAATCCTCTGCCATTGTCGGCATTGCCGGAAGATAAATGTCGGTGGAAAGCGAGGCAAAGGCCATCAGGCCACTGAGGATCAGAATAAAAGTAAGACCAGTCTGGCTTGCTATAGCCGCCGACGAGGCATGTTTACGTGTACTCATAGCGCCCTGTTATGTTCTAAAAAGTCAGGAAGCAGTATATACACGGCGTTTTACGGTGATTAGACGGTTAAAACCGTATGGGTTTATGAGCGGTAATCATGAATAGCGGAGTATTAAAAAGACGGCCTCCGCAGAGGCCGTCTTGGTTTGCGCTGACGATTACAGCGCTTTCAGGATCGCATCCACGCTGGCTTTGGCATCGCCAAACAGCATATGGGTGTTTTCTTTAAAGAACAGCGGGTTCTGCACGCCAGCATAGCCGGTGTTCATAGAGCGTTTGAACACGATAACGTTCTGCGCTTTCCATACTTCCAGCACCGGCATACCGGCGATTGGGCTACGCGGATCGTCCTGCGCCGCCGGGTTTACCGTATCGTTGGCGCCAATCACCAGCACGGTATCGGTATCGGCGAAATCATCATTGATTTCATCCATTTCCAGCACGATGTCATAGGGTACTTTGGCTTCCGCCAGCAGTACGTTCATATGACCTGGTAAGCGCCCTGCTACCGGGTGAATACCGAAACGTACCTTGATGCCGCGCGCGCGCAGTTTCTCGGTGATTTCAGCAACCGGATATTGCGCCTGTGCCACGGCCATGCCATAGCCCGGGGTGATTATCACGGAGTGCGAATTCTTCAGCATTTCTGCCGTGTCTTCCGCATTAATCTCACGATGCTCACCGACTTCTTCATCAGACCCCGTAGAAGAACCGTCAGAACCAAAGCCACCGGCAATCACGCTGATAAACGAACGGTTCATCGCCTTACACATGATGTAAGACAGGATCGCACCGGAAGAACCGACCAGCGCACCGGTGACGATCAGCAGATCGTTGCTG
Source organism: Citrobacter braakii (assembly GCF_002075345.1). Lineage (GTDB taxonomy): Bacteria > Pseudomonadota > Gammaproteobacteria > Enterobacterales > Enterobacteriaceae > Citrobacter > Citrobacter braakii. Next base: position 692,522 of record NZ_NAEW01000001.1, on the reverse strand, counting down.
AGCATAAAGCCCGCCGCCGCCGCCGCCCATCCTGAATAGGAGTTAAGCATTGAAACGACGACCGGCATATCCGCACCGCCGATGGACGCCACCAGATGCCAGCCAAAGGCTAACGCAATAATGGTCATCACCAGCAGCGCCAGAACCTGCAGACCCACGCTTTCGGTACGAACAAACACCACCAGCAGCAGGAAAGAAACAACCAGCGCCGCCAGGTTCATTTTGTGACGATTCGGCAGCATCAGCGGTTTAGAGGAGATCTTACCGCGCAGTTTGCCAAACGCCACCACGGAACCGGTAAAGGTCACCGCACCGATGAAGATACCAAGGAACACTTCCGTCAGGTGAATGTTCACCAGAATCGGTTCCAGGCCCGTGTCGTGATACAGGTAGCTGTTGAAACCCACCAGTACCGCCGCCAGACCGACGAAGCTGTGCAGAATCGCCACCAGCTCCGGCATCTCGGTCATCTCGACTTTCTTCGCCAGACGAATACCAATCGCGCCGCCGATGATCATCGCCACCAGGATCCACGCAACGTTGCCGGTCTCAGGGCCAAAAATCGTGGCAATCAGCGCAATCGCCATCCCGGCGATACCGTAGTTGTTACCCTGTTGAGAGGTTTCGTGTTTCGAAAGCCCCGCCAGGCTGAAAATAAACAGGATCGCGGCAACAATGTATGCAGCTGTAACTAATCCTCCAGACATATGTTACCCCTTAGTTTTTCCGGAACATTTTCAGCATGCGCTGAGTCACGGTGAAGCCACCGAAAATATTAATGCTGGCAATAAGCACCGCGATAAAGCTCAGGAAACTCACCCAGCCACCCTGGCCAATTTGCAATAACGCCCCGACAACGATGATCCCGGAGATAGCGTTCGTCACGGACATCAGTGGAGTGTGTAGCGCGTGCGACACATTCCAGACCACGTAGTAACCCACTACACAGGAAAGCGCGAACACCGTAAAGTGACCCAGGAACTCTTTCGGCGCGACATCAGCAAGCCAGCCAAACAGTATGACGACCAGTGCCATCAACGCATATTTGCGCCACGGTGAGGCCGGTTTTTTCTCTTCTTTCGGCGCGGGCGCGGCTTTTGGCGCAGCCTGCGGCTGAGCAGAAACCTGGATAGGCGGCGCAGGCCAGGTGATTTCACCCTCGCGAACTACCGTAACGCCACGTACGACTACGTCGTCAAAATCGACGGTGATATTGCCGTCTTTCTCTTTGCACAACAGCTTGAGCAGGTTAACGAGGTTCGTGCCATAAAGCTGGGAAGACTGCGTCGGCAGTCGACCTGGCAGATCGGTATAACCGATAACCTTCACCCCGTTCTCGGTGGTGGTCACCTGGTTGGGCACGGTATATTCGCAGTTACCGCCGTTTTGCGCGGCGAGATCGACAATCACGCTGCCCGCCTTCATCGAATCGACCATTTCGCGGGTGATCAGTTTCGGTGCCGGTTTGCCCGGAATCAACGCGGTGGTAACGATAATATCAACGTCTTTCGCCTGTGCGGCGAAGAGCGCCATTTCGGCTTTGATGAACGCTTCGGACATCACCTTGGCGTAACCGTCGCCGCTGCCGGCCTCTTCTTTAAAGTCCAGTTCGAGGAACTCAGCGCCCATACTCTGAACTTGCTCTTTCACTTCCGGACGGGTGTCAAAAGCACGAACGATAGCGCCCAGGCTGTTTGCCGCACCGATAGCAGCCAGACCTGCCACACCCGCACCAATCACCATGACCTTGGCAGGTGGAACCTTGCCCGCGGCGGTGATCTGGCCGGTGAAGAAGCGGCCAAATTCATGAGCGGCTTCAACAATGGCCCGATACCCGGCGATATTCGCCATCGAGCTTAAGGCATCAAGCGACTGCGCGCGCGAAATACGCGGCACGGAGTCCATCGCCATAACCGTCACGTTGCGCTCTGCCAGCTTTTGCAATAACTCAGGGTTTTGCGCGGGCCAAAGAAAACTCACCAGCGTCGTGCCCGGGTTGAGCAACGGGATTTCCGCCTCTTCCGGCGCGTTGACCTTCAGGATGATCTCTGACTGCCAGACGGCATTTCCGTCAACAATTTCTGCGCCTGCTTGTACAAACGCCTTATCGTCAAAACTTGCCAGTTGACCTGCACCGCTTTCAACCGCGACGCTGAAACCCAACTTAAGCAGCTGCTCAACCGTCTTCGGCGTAGCTGCGACGCGGGTTTCATTGGTTAACCGTTCTCTTGGTATGCCAATTCGCATAATGTTCCCTTCCATCTGTATTTGTGATGATGGTTTATCAATGTTCGCACGAGGCATGCGCGCACTCTCGAAAGAGGTCAGTGTTACCCCAATAAAATAAAACAGTAACAAACTCTGTATAACCTACTGAAAATGACGCCTGTGATCTAGCGCCAAAAAACAGTATTTATTATGAAATTCGCGAAATAGAGATGAATCGAATCGCTGGCAGATAAAATACCCTAAAAATAGCCCACAAAGGCCGATAATTCGCTCAAGCGAAGCGGCAAAACATGATTACGTGCCTGCAAAAAACAATTGATTAACATTAAATTAACTTATGAAATTCAACTGCTTTATCAGTTTTGGTCGCCAAACGCCGAAATTTTCGACATATCACAAAATGTTATCTGTGTTGTTACGTCACATGGCACGATGAGTGAAAATTGACGCAGACACTGACACAATTTAAATGCAATAATCAGCGACGTTTCTAGTCAATAACAATACCAGTACCTGGTTTGCGCAAGGCGAAGGATTATTTTTATGAAGCTTAAGAACACTCTCCTGGCGTCCGCACTTATTTCTGCGACTGCTTTTTCTGTAAATGCAGCGACAGAATTGACGCCGGAGCAAGCGGCTGCCCTGAAACCCTATGACCGCATTGTGGTTACCGGTCGTTTTAATGCTATCGGTGACGCGGTGACCGCCGTATCACGCCGTGCAGATAAAGACGGTGCAGCCTCCTTTTATGTTGTTGATACCTCAGATTTTGGCAGCGGCGGTAACTGGCGCGTTGTAGCCGACATCTATAAAGCCGATGCTGAAAAAGCGGAAGCGTCCAAAAACCGTGTCATTAACGGCGTGATGGAATTACCGAAAGATCAGGCCGTTCTGATAGAACCATTCGATACCGTTACGGTGCAGGGCTTCTACCGCAGCCAGCCTGAAGTGAACGATGCCATCACCAAAGCAGCGAAAGAGAAAGGCGCTTACTCCTTCTACATCGTGCGCCAGGTCGATGCCAACCAGGGCGGCAACCAGCGTATTACCGCATTCATCTATAAAGCTGATGCGAAAAAACGCGTAGTACAAAGCCCTGATGCGATCCCAGCAGATTCAGATGCCGGACGTGCCGCATTAGCCGCCGGTGGCGAAGCCGCGAAGAAAGTTGAGATCCCAGGCGTTGCGACTACCGCGTCTCCGAGCGCTGAAGTCGGTCGTTTCTTCGAAACGCAATCCACCAAAGGTGGGCGTTACACTGTCACGCTACCGGATGGAACCAAAGTTGAAGAACTGAACAAAGCAACCGCCGCTATGATGGTGCCGTTCGACAGCATCAAGTTCACCGGTAACTATGGCAACATGACTGAAATCTCTTACCAGGTTGCCAAACGCGCAGCGAAGAAAGGCGCTAAGTATTATCACATCACCCGCCAGTGGTCTGAACGTGGTAATAACATGACCATCAGCGCTGACCTGTATAAGTAATACTCAGTACCTTATCAGGTCTACAGCCTTGTAGACCTGATAATTTCCCGCCATCCTCCCCTCGGGCGAAACAAAAACAGCAGTATTAAGACTACTTTTCACACTATTAGTCACAAATCTCTCTATCCCCATTGCATGCGTTCTCTTCTCTCCGTAAAATCCCGCGCCTTAGTGGCTTTCACCATTTTTATGCGGTTTGCCAAAATAATTATTCTCTCACTCTCGTTTTTGTCACTGGATACAAATGGAAAAGAAATTGGGTCTGAGCGCACTCACCGCGCTGGTTTTAAGCTCAATGCTCGGCGCTGGTGTTTTCAGCCTGCCACAAAATATGGCGGCGGTAGCAAGCCCGGCTGCATTACTGATTGGTTGGGCGATTACCGGTGCGGGTATCCTTTTGCTCGCCTTTGCCATGCTGATTCTGACGCGTATCCGTCCTGAACTGGATGGCGGCATATTTACCTATGCACGTGAAGGTTTTGGTGAGCTGATTGGCTTTTGCTCCGCGTGGGGATATTGGCTGTGTGCTGTTATCGCTAACGTTTCGTATCTGGTGATTGTTTTCTCTGCGCTCAGCTTCTTTACCGACACGCCGGAGTTACGTCTGTTTGGCGATGGTAATACCTGGCAGTCGATTGTTGGCGCATCGGTGCTGTTGTGGGTGGTCCATTTTCTGGTGCTGCGTGGTGTGCAAACGGCAGCCAGTATTAACCTGGTGGCGACGCTGGCGAAATTACTGCCGCTTGGTCTGTTTATCGTGCTGGCGTTTATGCTGTTTAAGCTCGACACCTTTACCCTCGATTTTACCGGCGTAGCGTTGGGCGTTCCCGTCTGGGAGCAGGTAAAAAACACCATGCTCATCACCCTGTGGGTTTTCATCGGTGTGGAAGGCGCGGTGGTGGTTTCAGCTCGTGCCAGAAACAAACGCGACGTCGGACGCGCTACGCTGCTGGCGGTACTCGCCGCGCTGGGCGTTTACCTGCTTGTCACCCTGCTGTCTCTGGGCGTTGTCGCACGTCCCGAACTGGCGGAGATCCGCAACCCGTCAATGGCCGGTCTGATGGTGAAAATGATGGGGCCATGGGGGGAAATTATTATTGCCGCAGGTCTGATTGTCTCCGTGTGCGGTGCTTATTTAAGCTGGACGATTATGGCGGCGGAAGTGCCGTTCCTCGCCTCCACGCACAAAGCGTTTCCACGTATTTTTGCGCGGCAGAACGCGCAAGGCGCGCCATCGGCGTCGCTGTGGCTGACCAACATCTGCGTACAGATTTGCCTGGTGCTGATCTGGCTCACAGGTTCCGACTACAATACGTTATTAACCATCGCCTCAGAAATGATTCTGGTGCCCTATTTACTGGTCGGCGCATTTCTGCTGAAAATTGCCACTCGTCCAATTCATAAGGCTGTCGGTATCGGAGCGAGTATTTATGGCATATGGTTATTGTATGCGTCAGGTCCGATGCACCTGCTGCTGTCTGTGGTGCTGTATGCGCCAGGGCTGCTGGTCTTCCTTTATGCCCGTAAAACACACGCGCATGAAAACGTATTAAAACGCCAGGAAATGGCGCTGATCGGCCTGCTGCTTGTTGCTGCTGTTCCGGCGACCTGGATGTTGATGGGGTAACATTGTCCCCATCGTTCGCGACACATGGAGATTACGATGGGTAAAAAACCCCCTTTGCCAATTCTTATCACCGGAGGAGGTCGACGTATCGGCCTCGCCGTCGCATGGCACTTTATTAATCAAAAACAGCCAGTTATCGTTAGCTACCGCACGCATTATCCGGCTATTGATGGCCTGCGAGATGCGGGGGCGCTGTGTATCCAGGCTGATTTTTCCACCGATGAAGGCGTACTGGCCTTTGCGGATGAGGTCAAAGCACAGACGGATGGCCTGCGCGGTATTGTGCATAATGCCAGTGCCTGGCTTGCAGAAAAGCCCGGTGCGCCGTTAACCGAAGTGCTGTCAGCCATGATACAGATTCACGTCAATACCCCCTACCTGCTCAACCACGCGCTGGAAGGATTGCTGCGCGGGCATGGACACGCGGCCAGCGATATTATCCATTTTACGGATTATGTTGTAGAGCGTGGCAGCGATAAGCACATTGCTTATGCTGCCAGCAAAGCGGCGCTGGACAACATGACCCGCTCGTTCGCGCGCAAACTGGCACCGGAAGTGAAAGTGAACGCGATTGCCCCCTCGCTAATCCTGTTTAACGAGGGTGACGATGCAGAGTATCGTCAGCAGGCATTGAACAAATCACTGATGAAAACAGCGCCGGGTGAAAAAGAGGTCATTGATTTAATTGACTATCTGTTGACCAGCTGTTTTGTCACCGGGCGTAGTTTTGCCCTTGATGGCGGACGTCATCTGCGTTAGTGCAGTTTAATCCAACAAAAAATAAGCAACCATGCGCTCAGGCCCCAGCACACCACTGAACCGCCGAGCGCAACGGGTAAGCGCATAAATCCGGTGAAATACCACAGCGAAACGAGGTAGACAAAATAGGGAATAATCGACCACATGCTGAAGACAATGGTTGTACGCAACGCTTCGATCCCACGTTCACTGGCCACGATATAGTGGGCAATCAACGCAAAGGTCGGGAACAACGGAATTAATCCGGCAATATAGTAGTTCTTTGTTTTCGCCAGCACACCAATCAACACCACCACCAGCGCACCGAGCGCCGCTTTTATAACGAGTCCCATCACTCTGCCTTAACACATCAATAACATCAGCCCCTAGCATAACGGAAGCGTTCTTGTTTAGAAAAGATTAATGGAAGGAAAAACCGGGGCGGTGTATGTTGGCGTTTTATATTCAAAATGAATGATATGAACACCATCGTATTTGTTGAAGATGATCCCGAAGTTGGCTCGCTGATTGCAGCCTATCTGGCCCGGCATGATATTGAGGTTATCGTTGAGCCTCGAGGTGATTTGGCCGAGGAGAAAATCCTGCAAGTTCAACCCGATTTGGTGTTATTAGATATCATGCTGCCGGGCAAAGATGGGATGACTATCTGCCGCGATTTGCGCGGACGCTGGCAGGGTCCAATTGTCCTGCTCACCTCGCTGGACAGCGATATGAACCATATTCTGGCGCTGGAAATGGGTGCCTGTGACTATATTCTGAAGACAACGCCGCCAGCTGTACTGCTTGCTCGCCTGCGTCTGCATCTGCGCCAGAATGAACACTCAGTCCAGTCTAAAGGCATTCAGGCGGCAACCATCACGCCGCACACAACGCTGCGCTTTGGCACACTCACTATCGACCCAACCAATCGTTCCGTGCTGCTCGGCGGCGAGCAAGTCTCACTCTCCACCGCAGATTTTGAATTACTGTGGGAGCTGGCAACCCATGCCGGGCAAATTATGGACCGCGATGCGCTGCTGAAGAACCTGCGCGGCGTAAGTTATGACGGCATGGATCGCAGCGTTGATGTCGCGATTTCCCGGTTACGCAAAAAACTGCTCGATAACGCGACTGAACCCTATCGAATCAAAACGGTGCGCAACAAAGGTTATCTGTTCGCACCGCACGCCTGGGACGATGAACCTCAAATGTAATCCCTCCGGGCCGACCATTATACGTTACACCGTCACTTTTAATATCATCCAGATTTGGGTGATGAAGATGGTGAGTATCATCACCGCGAATTAGTCAGCCCTCAAGTAAGATCCAAGCCTTCCCTTGCACGGAAGGCTTTCTTTTGTGTCAACTAAACGTCAGCCCGTCGTATTTTTTCCAACGGTAATTTATTGCAGAAATAATCCAGCAGCCGATAAAGACGCCAATAATCGCAAACCCGACATTCCCCATATGGTCACTCAACTCGCTGACGGTATCCCACAAACCTCCCTGGAGCGAAAATGCGTCAGAGAGAAGCCCCAGCGCCTCCAGCCCGCCAATAAAAAGCGCAACAATTACCGAGGTCCCGGTGATGGTCATATTGTAATAGAGCTTACGCTGCGGCTTATTGAATGCCCATCCGTAGGCCTCAACCATCAGGATACTGTCGAGGCAGTCAATCAGCGCCATGCCGCAGGTAAACAGCGCCGGGAACACGAGAATTGACCACACCGACATGCCACTGGACGCGCTTGAAGCTGAAATTCCGAGCAGAGAAATTTCAGTAGCGGTATCAAAACCCAGGCCAAACAAAAAGCCGACAAAATACATATGCCAGTCTTTGCCTACCAGCCGAAACGCCGAGCGGAAAAGCCAGTTCAGCGGGCCTGAAACTGTCATTTCCTCTGTGGTGCCATCGTAAGTACCGGTGCGTTTTAGATGACGAAAAGCCTTCCAGACATGACAGAAAATAACGAGATTAATGGTAGCCAGAATCAGCAGAAATACGGCAGAGACCGTGGTACCAATCAGACCGCCGACATTCTGAAACCATGCCATGTGTTGCTTAAACACGCTGGTGGTCAACGCAATGCCAATGCTTGCCAGTACCACAATGGTGGAATGCCCCAGGGAAAACCAGGCTCCCGTCGTCAGGGCGCGTTTTTTCTGCTGCATAAGTTTGCGCGTAGCGCTATCTATCGCGGCGATATGATCGGCATCAACAGCATGGCGCAAACCATAGCACCATGCGATCAGACTAAGCGCCAGTAACGACGTGTTGTTGCTAAACACGGTGAAAGCCCACAGCCACGCCACGATGTTTGCCCCGATGAGTAAGACCAGCAACAAAATAATGTTCGGGCGTTTTTTTAATAAAAAAAACAATGCGTTCATTGCTCACAGCCTGTCAAATTTTCGCTAAACAACACACCACACCGCCGTTCACTGATTGATTAATAAAACATTTACCAGGCTAATGATAACTCTAAAGAATTACCAGCCCAGTGTCGTAGATCAAAATTGATTATCCCCAAAAGCGAGTTCCGCGCTCGCTAACTCTGCGATGCGCAGGGGTATCGTGGCGCAGTCTCCTTCTTGCAGAAACCAGGCAGACGACAACCCACACCAGGCAATAATCCACATCAGCAAACGCTGCCGTTCAATCCTCGCGATTTCAGACACAATATTTACCCGTTGTGTGAATTTTTCTGGCTCAATGACGACAGGTTTGGTGGGGTCGGCAAGATCGGGATTAGTAAAAATATTGGCGTAATCAAAGCCACGCTCGCCCACCAGCCCTTTAGGATCGATAGCCAGCCATCCTTTCGTTCCGAAATCAAGAATATTGCCGTGGTGTAAGTCACCGTGCAATACGACTTCATTCTGGGGAGAGGAGAGCAATACGTTTGCCACCTCTGCACAATGCGTCAGGATGCCGCCATGCTTTTTTGCGGCAGGAGCCAGATCGCGAAACCAATAAAGTAGCGGTGTTAACGCAGGCGTTGACGCATTCCGGGGGAGATGGAGTCGACTGGCTGCATGGCAAATAATGCGACAGGCCTGCGCATCATTGCCGGACCAGGACATGTCCGCTAAAGACCCCGCCCCTGTTGCACGTTCTAACAGAATCGCCCCTGCTGCATGAGCAAGCACTTTCGCAGCACCATTCCCGTTCCACCAGACCATTAGTTCGCAGCCGTTTCGTTCACTGTCATCGTCGGTGAGTTTGAGTATGGCTTTCTGACCATCTTTGGTCACCACGGGCAAAAGCTGTGATGTGTGCGTCTCAAGCGGTTGGCCATCAGGAGTAAGTCCCCAACGGCTGAGCCAGGAGTTGAACAGACTATTTTCCAAACATTATCCTCATTTTTTCGCCGGAAATGACCCTCGACAGGGACGGTGTAGACATTATTCCTGCTTTCTGCTGGTTGGGCCACAACGACCCACGCCCACCATTCCTGGCTTATCGTGTAGAGCACTAAAGGGCACACCCTTGCGTATCGGTGTGCCATGCTGACTGTGTTTTTTCAATAGAGGAAGACACGATGATCACGTTATGCAAAGCCTGTGGAACATCCTATGAGGTGGCAGACGCCCTTCCTGAACATTGCGATATCTGCCAGGACGAACGTCAGTATGTCCCCGCGACCGGGCAGGAATGGGTCGATTTTGCCGCACTTTGTGCTTCGCACACAAATAAGTGGCGGCAACATGACAGCGACCTCCTCAGCATCCGCACCGTTCCTGGTTTTGCAATTGATCAACGGGCGTTTATTCTGCGTACTCCGGAAGGCAATATTTTATGGGACTGCATTGCCACGCTCGACGACGCCACAAAAATGCTAATAACGTCCCTGGGCGGGCTTAAGGCCATCGCGATTTCGCATCCTCATTACTACACCACCATGCAAGACTGGGCTGACGAATTTAACGCTCCCATTTATCTCCATGCCAATGACCGCAAGTGGGTAATGCGCGACAGCTCGTGGATAAAATTTTGGGATGGCGACACCCTGGAACTGACACGCGACGTCAGTGTGATACGCCTTGGCGGACACTTTGCTGGCGGCTGCGTTCTGCACTGGGCGCGAGATGAAGGCGTGGTGCTTTCCGGCGATATCGTTCAGGTCACCCCTGGGGCGCATGCCGTCTCCTTTATGTGGAGCTACCCCAATATGTTGCCACTGCCAGCCGCAACGGTCAGCGACATTACCCACCGCCTGAGTACGGTGAAATTTAAGCAACTCTATGGCGCGTTTGAAGGGAAAGACATAACGAAAAATGCCGATGACATCGTGCAGCGCTCAGGTGAAAAGTACGTTTCCTGTCTCAAGTAAGCAGGCTGCCTGTCACTGACGTTCACCAGGATGAAATGGGATAGAAATGATAGGCCGCTCCGATGACAGACACATTAACTATCACACTGATAATAAAGTAGGTTTTGAATGGCTGTTTTTGTGTTTTATGGCGAAAGAGTTGTTGAGCGGCTATCGCGCCACCCCACCCGCCAACAACGCCAAACAGCAGCAAAGTGGACTCCGGCACTCGGCGCCAGGCCCTGCGCGCTGCCATTTTATCCGCACCGTACATTGCCAACGTCAGTATGTTGGCGAGCAAAAACCATATAACAAAGGGATGCGAGGTGAAAATGCAGCCTAACGCTGCGAAAATGAGTAGTAAATAACAACAGCGATTGAAATTCATATTTTTATATCACAGCAATTTTGAGAGTATCGGTGAGCATTATATTATGTATTCGGTGATTTTTTATGAAGAAGCTGTTTGTACAGTTTTATCTCCTGCTGTTTGTCTGCTTTCTGGTGATGACCCTGCTGGTCGGCCTGGTCTATAAATTCACCGCAGAGCGCGCAGGCAGACAATCGCTCGACGATTTAATGAAAAGCTCGTTATACCTGATGCGCAGCGAGCTTCGCGAGATCCCGCCACGTGACTGGGGTAAAACGCTGAAGGAGATGGATTTGAACCTCTCCTTTGACCTGCGCGTTGAACCGTTAAATAAGTACACGCTGGACGTTCAAACAATGCAACGTTTGCGCGAAGGCGATATCGTGGCGCTTGACGATCAATACACATTTATTCAACGGATCCCACGCAGCCATTACGTGCTGGCCGTCGGCCCACTTCCCTATCTCTATTTTCTTCATCAAATGCGCTTGCTGGACATCGCGTTGATGGCATTTATTGCCATCTCGCTGGCCTTTCCGGTACTTATCTGGATGCGTCCGCACTGGCAGGAAATGCTGCGACTGGAAGCTGCTGCACAGCGTTTTGGGGAAGGACATCTGGGCGAACGCCTCCATTTTGACAGCGGTTCCAGCTTTGAGCGATTGGGTATCGCGTTTAACCAGATGGCAGACAATATCAATGCGCTAATCGCCAGTAAGAAACAACTTATCGATGGCATTGCCCATGAGCTTCGTACCCCACTGGTACGCTTACGTTACCGGCTGGAAATGAGTGATAACCTCACCGCGCAGGAATCCCAGGCGCTAAATCGCGATATTGGCCAACTGGAAGGGTTAATCGAAGAATTACTGACCTATGCCCGGCTGGACCGCCCGCAAAATGAACTGAAGCTCAGCGTACCAGACCTGGCCGTTTGGCTGACAACCCATCTGGAGGATGTGCAAAGCGTAAACCCTGAGCGTGCGGTGCGCTTACGCCATCTTAATATTGGCGACTACGGCGCGCTGGATATGCGCCTGATGGAGCGCGTACTGGATAATCTACTGAATAACGCCCTGCGCTATTGCCAGTCTACGGTGCAAGCGAGCCTGTTATTGAATGGTAATCAGGCGACGCTGGTTGTGGAAGATGACGGTCCCGGTATTGCTCCAGACGCCCGCGAACAGGTTTTTGAACCGTTTGTACGCCTTGACCCCAGCCGTGACCGGGCGACTGGTGGTTGCGGGCTTGGGCTAGCCATTGTTCACTCGATCGCATTGGCTATGGGCGGTACGGTCGTTTGTGATGAAAGTGAACTCGGCGGCGCCCGCTTTTGTTTCAGTTGGCCCGTCTGGCATAACATTCCTGAAATTTCAGCTGCCTGACCCATTCGGCTCGGTGGTCAAATGGTGGAGGTTGTGCTATAAAAAAGTATGTTGTAACTAAAATGGTAAATCTATGGCCCGTTACGATCTCGTCGACCGCCTGAACGGCACCTTCCGCCAGATGGAGCAAGAGCTGGCGCTTCTGAACGACAATCTGTTGCAGCAGACGCTGCTGATTGCGCGCGTCTTCTCGTTACCGGAAGTGGCCAAAGAGGCAGAGCATGCCCCACTGCAGAACATTGATGTTAAGCAACATTTAGGTAAAGAGGCTGAAACGCTGGCGCTACGCCACTATCGTCATCTGTTTATCCAGCAACAGTCCGAGAATCGTAGCAGCAAAGCGGCCGTCCGCCTGCCAGGCGTACTGTGTTATCAGGTAGATAACGCAGCTCAGCGCGCTCTGGAAGAGCAAATACAGCGTATTAACCAGCTAAAAACCACCTTCGAGCGCATTGTCACGGTGGAATCAGGGCTGGCACCGGCAGCGCGTTTCGAATGGGTGCATCGCCACCTGCCGGGACTGATTACGCTGAATGCCTATCGTACGCTCACCCTTGTCAGAGAGCCTGCCACCCTGCGATTTGGCTGGGCCAACAAACACATTATTAAAAATCTGAAACGCGATGAAGTACTACAGCAACTGGAAAAAAGCCTGACGTCGCCGCGCAGCGTACATCCCTGGACGCGGGAAGAGTGGCAGGCGAAGCTTGAACGGGAATATCAGGATGTCGCCGCCCTGGGCCAGCAGGCGCGCCTGAAGATTAAACGGCCGGTAAAAGTGCAGCCCATCGCCCGCGTCTGGTACAAAGGAGAACAAAAGCAGGTGCAATATGCCTGCCCGACGCCCTTGATCGCGTTGCTCAACAATGAAAACGGCATGACCGTACCAGATATCGGCGAGTTACTGAATTATGATGCCGACAATGTTCAGCATCGTTATAAACCTCAGGCGCAGCCGTTGAGATTGATTATTCCCCGGCTGCACCTGTACTACGTTGCGGATTAACTGCCTGGCCGCATACTGCCAACCATCAGTTCCGGGCGTACCCAGCTGTCAAACTCCGCTTCGGTTAGATACCCCAGCGCCAGGGCGGAGGCTTTTAACGTCAGCCCCTCTTTGTGCGCCTTTTTGGCAATTTCAGCGGCTTTATCATAACCGATATGGGTATTGAGCGCGGTCACCAGCATTAGCGACTCGTTGAGCAGTTGATCGATTCGTTCACGATTGGGCTCGATCCCTGTCGCGCAGTGCTCGTTAAAGCTTTCCATACCGTCAGCCAGCAGACGCACCGACTGCAAGAAATTGTGGATGACCATTGGTCGGTAAACGTTGAGCTCAAAATTACCTGACGCTCCGCCCATGTTGATGGCGACATCGTTGCCCATTACCTGACAGCAAAGCATGGTGAGCGCTTCACACTGGGTAGGATTGACCTTACCCGGCATAATGGAGCTGCCCGGTTCATTTTCTGGAATCGAAATTTCGCCAATCCCGCAACGCGGACCGGATGCCAGCCAGCGCACATCGTTGGCGATTTTCATCAGCGATGCCGCCAACCCTTTTAGCGCGCCGTGGGCGTGAACCAGTGCATCGCAGGTAGCTAGCGCTTCAAATTTATTCGGTGCGGTAACGAACGGCGCACAGGTAATGTCCCGCAATTCATCCGCGACCCGACGGGCATATTCCGGATGCGTGTTCAGTCCGGTCCCTACCGCGGTTCCTCCCAGCGCCAGTTCCGCCACGTGGGGTAAGCTGTTTTCAATGTGTCTGAGGTTATGTTCAAGCATTGCCACCCAGCCGGAAATCTCCTGGCCAAGCGTAAGCGGGGTTGCATCTTGCAGATGTGTACGACCGATTTTGACGATATCCGCGAAAGCGTGTGATTTATCACTGAGCGTTTTGGTTAACACATTTAACTGCAGGATCAGTGAGTTACGCAGCGCCAGCAGCGCGGCAACGTGCATTGCGGTCGGGAACACATCATTCGAGCTTTGGCTTTTATTAACATCATCGTTGGGGTGAACTTTCCGTTCCATCCCCCGCACGCCGCCCAGCAACTCGCTGGCCCGGTTTGCCAGCACCTCGTTCATGTTCATATTGCTTTGCGTACCTGACCCGGTTTGCCAGATGGCCAGCGGAAACTCATCGCGGTGTTTATCCGCCAACACCTCATCTGCGGCCTGCATAATAGCCCTGGCTTTATCCTCCGCCAGCAGCCCGAGATCCTGGTTAACCTTTGCTGCGGCGCGTTTCGTCAGCGCCAGCGCATGGATCAGCGAGACCGGCATTTTCTCCGTAGAGATACGAAAATGCTCCAGCGAACGTTGGGTTTGCGCGCCCCAAAGCTTATCGGCTGGAACATCAATAGCCCCCATTGAATCATTCTCGCGGCGTACCGTTACCATTACCTGCTCCTTACATTAACAATTGATTAGGTTATGTTTCGACATTGCCCATTTGCATTGGTCTTATGAGTATTAACGAGGATTAATCTGTCGTTTGGTGGTTCGTGCGGTAAAAAAAAACCGCCCCGAAGGGCGGCTGACGTTACTTAACGCAGCGTGCGCACTGCGACGTCTGAATCTGTTTGAAGAAATCGTTGCCTTTGTCATCCACCAGGATAAACGCCGGGAAATCTTCCACTTCAATTTTCCAGATGGCTTCCATCCCCAGTTCAGGGTATTCCACACACTCCAGACTCTTGATACTGCCCTGGGCCAGCACCGCTGCCGGGCCGCCGATGCTGCCTAAGTAGAAGCCGCCATGCTTATGACAGGCATCGGTCACCTGCTGGCTGCGGTTGCCTTTCGCCAGCATGATCATGCTGCCACCTGCGGACTGAAGCTGGTCAACATACGAATCCATACGCCCTGCCGTGGTTGGTCCAAGCGAACCAGAGGCATAGCCTTCCGGCGTTTTTGCCGGGCCAGCGTAATAGATCGGATGATCTTTAACATACTGCGGCAAACTTTCGCCGTTATCCAGCCGTTCTTTCAGTTTCGCATGCGCAATATCACGGCCAACAATAATGGTACCGTTAAGCGACAGACGTGTAGAAACCGGGTACTGCGACAGCTGAGCCAGGATCTCTTTCATCGGACGATTGAGGTCAACGCGTACCGCTTCGCCTTCTCCCGCCTGGCGCAACTCTTCTGGTATATATTTGCCTGGATTATGCTCCAGTTTTTCGATCCAGATACCTTCACGGTTGATCTTAGCTTTGATATTTCGATCGGCTGAGCAAGAAACGCCCATACCAACCGGACACGACGCACCGTGACGCGGCAGGCGGATCACGCGGATATCATGAGCGAAATACTTCCCGCCGAACTGCGCGCCCAGCCCCAAATTCTGTGCCTCAATCAGCAGCTCTTTTTCCAGCTCCACATCGCGGAATGCCTGACCATGTTCGTTACCTTCGGTCGGCAGCTCATCGTAATATTTAGCCGACGCCAGTTTCACCGTTTTCAGCGTGGCTTCCGCTGAGGTTCCACCGATCACAAACGCAATGTGATACGGCGGGCAAGCCGCTGTTCCCAGCGTTCGCATCTTCTCAACCAGGTAATTTTTTAATTTGCCCGGCGTGAGCAGCGCTTTGGTCTCCTGGTACAGATAGGTTTTGTTCGCCGAACCACCGCCTTTGGCAATACACAGGAATTTGTATTCATCGCCATCGACGGTATACAAATCTATCTGTGCCGGCAGGTTGGTACCGGTGTTCACCTCTTTATACATATCCAGCGCGGCGTTTTGTGAATAGCGCAGGTTATCTTCGATGTAGGTGTTATACACACCGCGCGCCAGCGCAGCTTCATCACCGCCGCCGGTCCAGACGCGCTGACCTTTTTTACCCACGATAATCGCAGTGCCGGTGTCCTGACAGGTCGGCAAAATACCTTTTGCCGCAATATCAGAATTCCGCAGGAATTGCAGGGCCACATATTTGTCGTTTTCGCTGGCCTCCGGGTCACGCAGAATGTCGGCCACCTGCTGCTGATGCGCAGGACGCAGCATAAACGAGGCATCATGGAAGGCCTGACGAGCCAGCAGCGTTAAGGCTTGCGGCGCGACTTTAACAATCTCCTGCCCTTCAAATTCGGCAACGGAGACATGGTCGCTGGTCAGCAGATAGTATTCGGTATCATCCTTTTTGAGGGGGAAAGGATGCTGATAATGAAAGGGTTTGTTTGACATTGTGCTCTCACTTACTGCTCGGTATGGTTATTCTCTGGGCAGATGTTCCATTGCCCTGCTTCCCTGCCGCAGGTCGGGTTGTAGAAGGAAAGGCTTTCTGCAACCGGAATTACTCAGGGTATTAAAAGCGAGTCACCATATCCTACACAATTTTTTAACAAAAACTGAGACAAGTACGACTTTTTACATGTGCAGGTTACTTCGCTCAGGGTTTCTTGGTTTAATAGCCGTAGAAAATTCCACATTGAAACAGGGCTTGAGAATGCAAAAACTCATCAACTCAGTGCAGAACTACGCCTGGGGAAGTAAAACTGCGTTAACGGAACTTTATGGGATTGCCAACCCCAATCAGCAACCGATGGCTGAGCTGTGGATGGGCGCGCATCCGAAAAGCAGTTCGCAGGTTCTGAACGCTAACGGCCAGACGGTCGCTCTGCGTGATGTCATCGAACACGATAAATCCGCACTGTTAGGCGATGCCGTTGCGAAACGCTTTGGTGAACTGCCTTTCCTGTTTAAAGTGCTGTGCGCCGCGCAACCTCTTTCGATTCAGGTTCATCCTAACAAGCACAACTCTGAAATCGGATTTGCCAAAGAAAACGCGGCGGGGATCCCGATGGATGCCGCAGAGCGCAATTACAAAGATCCTAACCACAAACCGGAACTGGTTTTTGCTTTGACGCCGTTCCTGGCGATGAACGCATTCCGCGAGTTCTCAGACATTGTCGCATTGTTACAACCGGTGTCCGCCGCGCATCCGGCTATTGCGCATTTCCTGCAGGAACCGAGCGCGGAACGTCTGAGCTATCTTTTCGCCAGCTTGCTGAATATGCAGGATGAGGAGAAATCCCATGCGCTGGCGATCCTGAAATCGGCGCTGAACAGCCAGCAGGGTGAACCGTGGCAAACCATTCGCCTGATCGCCGATTTCTATCCGAATGACAGCGGGCTCTTCTCCCCGCTGCTGCTCAATGTGGTGAAACTCAATCCTGGCGAAGCGATGTTCTTATTTGCCGAAACCCCACACGCCTACCTGCAAGGTGTGGCGCTGGAGGTAATGGCTAACTCGGACAACGTGCTGCGCGCCGGACTGACGCCAAAATACATTGATATCCCGGAGCTGGTCGCCAACGTTAAGTTTGTCGCCAAGCCAGCCAATCAACTGCTGACCACGCCAGTTAAGACTGACAGCGAACTGGACTTCCCCATTCCGGTCGACGATTTCGCGTTCTCCTTGCATGAACTGACCGCCAATGGCGCAGATATCAACCAGCAAAGTGCGGCCATTTTGTTCTGCATCGAAGGTGAAGCCGTGCTGAGCAAGGGCGAGCAGCGTCTGGTGCTGCAGCCGGGTGAGTCGGCCTTTATTAGCGCGAGTGAATCGCCGGTAAACGTCAGCGGCACGGGCCGTTTAGCTCGGGTTTATAACAAGCTGTAGCAAGATACTGATATTTTTAACAACTCTTGCTAAGCTGTAGTGAGTTAAAGACATGTCACTCCTCCAGGCGTCTTCAAACGCCTGGTTTTATTTTATGGATATCAAAATGAAAAAATCGCTGGTAGCTGCGGGTGTGGTGGTTGCACTGGGTATCGTCTGGACGGGCGGCGCCTGGTACACAGGAAAGAAACTCGAAACGCATCTCGCCGAGATGGTGACGCAGGCAAACGATCAGTTAAAACGCTACTCCCCAGAGGCGGGCATTGAACTGAGTTATCAAAACTACCAGCGCGGCGTGTTCAATAGCCAACTGCAGTTGGTGGTGAAACCTGTTGCCGGGCAGGCAGATTCCTGGCTGAAACCGGGACAAAGCATCGTCCTGAATGAAACCGTTGATCACGGTCCTTTCCCGCTGGCTCAGCTGAAATCACTGAATCTTGTTCCGGCAATGGCCTCCGTGAAAACGACGCTGGTCAATAACGACGTGACGAAACCGCTGTTTGATATTGCCAAAGGTGAGACGCCATTCATCATCAATTCCCGTATTGGCTACAGTGGGGATACCCGTTCCGATCTCTCCCTCAAACCGCTGAACTACGAGAAAGGCGACGAAAAAGTGGCCTTTAGCGGCGGGGAGTTCCAGTTTACGGCTGATAAGGATGGTAATGCGGTGTCGCTGACTGGCGAGGCGCAAAGTGGCCTGGTTAATGCCGTCAATGAGTATGATCAGAAAGTACAAGTTACTTTCAATAACCTGAAAACTGAAGGTTCCAGCAGTATCGCAAGCTTTGGTGAGCGCATCGGCGATCAGAAATTGTCCCTCGAAAAACTGTCGATTTCAGTTGAGGGCAAAGAGTTGGCGGTGCTGGAAGGCATGGGTATCGATGGCAAATCCGATCTGATTAACGATGGCAAAACCGTCAACAGCCAGTTGGATTACACCCTGAACAGCCTTAAATTGCAGGGCCAGGATATGGGGAGCGGTAAGCTGACGTTGAAAGTTGGCCAGATTGACGGTGAAGCACTGCACCAGTTCAGCCAGCAGTACAGCGCCCAAACCAAAGCGCTGATGGCGCAGATTGATGTGGTGCAAAATCCTGAGCTTTATCAGCAGAAAGTCACCGAAGCCTTCTTTAGTGCGCTACCGATTTTGATGAAAGGCGAACCGGTTGTCACCATTGCTCCACTGAGCTGGAAGAATGCAAAAGGTGAAACCACATTTAATCTGTCACTGCTGCTAAAAGATCCGACCGCAAACACGGTGGAGACGCAAACGCTGGCCCAGGAAGTGGATCGTTCCGTCAAATCGCTGGATGCGAAACTGACCATCCCTGTCGATATGGCGACTGAGTTCATGACGCAAATTGCCAAACTGGAAGGATATCAGCAGGAAGAAGCGGCTGGTCTGGCGAAGCAACAGGTTAATGGCCTGGCGGCGATGGGGCAGATGTTCCGCATTACGACTTTGCAGGACAACGTTATCGGTACCAGCCTGCAATACGCAAACGGCCAGGTGACGCTGAACGGACAAAAAATGCCGCTGGATGAGTTTGTTGGTATGTTCGGTATGCCTTCTCTTACACAGCCGGATGCCCCTGCCATCCCGCAACAATAATCACTCGTCAGTGACAGGCCCGATAACAGTGTTTATCGGGCTTTTTTATTTCGCCGCCACCAGACGAGCGGAAAGCGTCAGATTGCGTGAATGACCTTCATCGTGGGCAATGCGTTGTAGCATACGTTCAGCAAGGGTGTATCCCATTTCACGCGCGGGCGAACAGGCCCAGGTAATCGGGATATCGTCCAACGCGTTTTCCGCCACATCAGCGAATCCGGCCAACGATATTTGCTGTTCGAAATAGCGATCGACACCAATTTCACCACTCTGGCGTCCCGCTCTCATCAGGCCAAACCAGGCGCCTATGGCGATTATTTCGTTGTAGCACACCACCGCGCTGATCGTGGGATTGCGGCGTAACAGCGCCGTTACCTCTTCTGCGGCCTGCTTCTGGCTGGATGAACACTCCAGCACCCAGTCGCTATGAAACGGTAAACCATATTTTAATAAGGTTGCACAATAACCGCCGACGCGCTCTGCGCGAGTCAATGAAGAACTCTGCCCGCCCAGCCAGGCAATACGCTGGTGTCCGTGGCGGATAAGATGTTCAACCAGTAACTGTGCAGCCTGTATGTTATCGGGCCTGACGGTGTCTGCGTCATCCATGTAGCTGGCGCGTGATGCAAATACCACCGGGATCCCTTTATCAGCGGCCAACTGTTGCAGCGCATCACTGCTGCCAGCGGCCCCGGCAATGACCACGCCATCCACCCCTTGGTTGAGTAGCATCGCGAAACGCTGCGCCAGCTGCTCCCCATCTTTACCGCCGTGCAGTAAGAAGACCATGCGCCCCTGCGCTTCCAACGCTTCCGTCAGACCCGCCGTCAGCTCGGCGTAAAACGGCGTTGAAAGATCACGTACAATCAAACCAACTACTCCGCTCTGCCCGCCGCGCAGCGCTGATGCCTGGCGGTTACGCACAAACCCCAGTTGCTCAATAGCAGCATTCACCCGCTCCCCGGTCGCTGATGAAATTCGCCCTTTTCCACTGAGCACCAATGAGACGGTGCTGACCGAAACCCCCGCAGCCAGCGCAACATCATGGATGGTTATTTTTTTGGCTATAGCCATAAAAACAGAAAACTCCCTGATAACGTGACGGATAAAACGTTTTATCAATCACTTATATTTATACCCCCTATTATCGTTCGATAATGTGATTTATACCGCACTAAAATTAGGTAAAACGTTTTATCTTCTCGCCATCATTAGTCAGCTAGCCTTTACAAGGAGTCGTTTGATGACGGCGAGAACCACACCAAAAATAACGTTATGGGAATTTTTCCAGCAGTTGGGCAAAACCTTTATGCTGCCTGTAGCGCTGCTTTCATTTTGCGGGATCATGTTGGGGATCGGCAGCTCGTTGAGCAGCCATGATGTCTTAACGCTGATCCCGGCGTTGGGGAATCCGGTGCTTCAGGCCATCTTTACCTGGATGAGTAAAGTTGGCTCATTTGCGTTTAGCTTCCTGCCAGTCATGTTCTGTATTGCCATTCCTCTGGGCCTGGCGCGCGAGAACAAAGGCGTTGCGGCGTTTGCCGGTTTTGTCGGTTATGCGGTCATGAACCTCGCCGTCAATTTCTGGTTAACCGCCAAAGGTATCTTACCCACCACAGATGCGGCGATCCTGAAAGCCAACAACGTGCAAAACATTCTGGGGATCCAGTCGATCGACACCGGGATCCTCGGTGCCGTTATTGCCGGGATCATTGTCTGGATGCTGCATGAACGCTTCCACAACATTCGTCTGCCGGATGCGCTGGCGTTTTTCGGTGGTACGCGCTTTGTGCCTATCATCTCCTCGGTGGTGATGGGATTGGTCGGGCTGGTCATTCCCCTGATTTGGCCGGTTTTCGCCATGGGCATTACCGGACTCGGTCACATCATCAATAGCGCGGGGGAATTTGGTCCTATGCTGTTTGGTACCGGTGAACGTCTGTTGCTGCCTTTTGGCCTGCACCATATTCTGGTGGCACTCATTCGCTTCACCGAAGCTGGCGGCACACAGGAAGTCTGCGGCCATAGCGTGAGCGGCGCACTGACTATTTTCCAGGCTCAACTGAGCTGCCCGACAACGCAAGGTTTCTCTGAAAGCGCAACACGCTTCCTGTCCCAGGGTAAAATGCCGGCGTTCCTCGGCGGTTTACCGGGTGCAGCATTAGCCATGTACCACTGCGCACGTCCTGAAAATCGTCATAAAATTAAAGGGTTATTAATTTCTGGTCTGATTGCCTGTGTCATCGGCGGTACAACTGAACCACTCGAGTTCTTATTCCTGTTCGTCGCTCCGGTTCTGTATGTAATCCACGCCCTGCTAACCGGTCTTGGCTTCACCGTGATGGCAGTGCTTGGCGTCACTATCGGTAACACTGACGGTAACCTGATTGACTTCGTGGTGTTCGGCATCCTGCACGGATTGTCCACCAAGTGGTACCTGGTCCCTGTTGTCGCGGCTATCTGGTTTGCGGTGTACTACGTGATCTTCCGCTTCGCCATCACGCGTTTCAATTTGAAGACGCCGGGCCGTGAAGTCGAAATTGCCAGCAATATCGAAAAAGTAATGGCCGGAGCGCCTGGTAAATCAGGTTACAACGTCCCTGCTATTCTGGCGGCGCTGGGCGGCGCGGAAAACATTGTCAGCCTGGATAATTGCATCACCCGTCTGCGCTTGTCAGTGAACGATATGTCGCTTGTTAACGTACAGGCTCTGAAGGACAATCGTGCCATTGGCGTAGTACAACTCAATCAGCATAACCTTCAGGTCGTTATCGGTCCGCAGGTCCAGTCAGTGAAAGACGAGATCGCGGTTCTGATGAACACCGTACAGGCTTAAGGACAACAATATGTTTGATTTTTCAAAGGTTGTGGACAGGCACGGTACCTGGTGTACTCAGTGGGATTACGTTGCCGACCGTTTTGGTTCAGCCGACCTGCTGCCATTCACCATCTCCGATATGGATTTTGCCACCGCACCTTGCATTCTGGAGGCGCTGACTCAGCGCCTGTCACATGGCGTGTTGGGTTACAGCCGCTGGAAAAACGATGAGTTTCTGGCGGCGATAAGCCATTGGTTTCTTTCGCGACATAACACTCAAATAGATCCTCAGTCGCTGGTATATGGCCCCTCGGTCATCTATATGGTGTCGGAGTTGATCCGCCAATGGTCATCCGTGGGCGATGCGGTGGTTATCCATACTCCGGCTTACGATGCGTTTTACAAAGCGATTGAAGGTAATCAGCGCCAGGTACACGCAGTCGGACTGGAAAAACGCGCCGACGGCTGGTTTTGCGACATGGTTGCGCTGGAGAAAGCCCTGTCTCGACCTGAAAGCAAAATTCTTCTGCTTTGCAGCCCACAAAACCCAACGGGCAAAGTGTGGACGCGCGACGAGCTGGAAACCATGGCAGAACTGTGTCAGCGCCATGGTGTAAAAGTTATCTCCGATGAGATTCATATGGATATGGTATGGTCAGACCGGCCGCACATCCCGTGGAGTAACGTCGCGCGCGGCAGTTGGGCACTGCTCACTTCCGGCTCAAAGAGTTTTAATATTCCGGCATTAACCGGGGCTTACGGACTCATTGAAGATGCTCAAAGCCGCAACGATTACCTCAGCGCGTTAAAAGGCCGCGATGGTCTTTCCTCGCCTGCGGTGCTGGCGCTTAGCGCACATATTGCCGCTTATCAACAGGGTGCAAGCTGGCTTGATGCGCTGCGCGATTATCTTGCCAGCAATCTGCATTACGTTGCGCGTGAGCTTAATGCCGCATTCCCCGAACTCAACTGGCAGATTCCTCAATCCACCTATCTGGCATGGATTGACCTGCGTCCGCTCAATATTGATGACCATGCCTTGCAGGATGTTCTCATCCACCAGCAGAAAGTGGCTATCATGCCGGGATACACCTACGGAGAAGAAGGTCGCGGTTTTGTACGTCTCAATGCCGGATGCCCAAGATCCAAGCTTGAAAAAGGCGTTCAGGGGCTGATTAACGCCATCCGTTCTGTACGCTAATTAAGTTTGCGCAATGAAATTATTCATTGCGCAACATAGCTTTTTATCCCGATTTTTTCATATAATACGACGCACTTTACCTAAATACACGAGTGCGACCATGATTGATACTTCCCTCCCCCTGACCGACGTCCATCGCCACCTTGATGGTAACATCCGTGCCCAAACGATCTTGGATCTGGGTCGTCAGTTCAATTTAACGCTTCCGGCACAAACGCTGGAAACGCTGATCCCTCATGTGCAAGTCACATCAACTGAGCCGGATTTAGTGAGCTTTTTATCCAAGCTCGACTGGGGCGTGAAGGTACTGGCCTCGCTGGATGCGTGTCGCCGCGTGGCATTTGAGAATATTGAGGATGCAGCACGTAACGGCCTGCACTATGTAGAATTACGTTTTTCACCCGGCTATATGGCGATGGCACATCAACTCCCCGTTGCGGGCGTGGTTGAAGCCGTCATTGCCGGCGTTCGCGAGGGCTGCAAGACCTTTGGCGTCGAAGCTCGCTTAATTGGCATTATGAGCCGTACCTTTGGCGAAGCCGCCTGCCTGCAGGAACTGGATGCGCTGTTAGCCCACCGTGACCATATTACGGCACTGGATCTGGCGGGTGACGAACTCGGTTTCCCGGGCAGTCTGTTCCTGTCGCATTTCAATCAGGCGCGCGACGCCGGCTGGCGTATTACCGTGCATGCGGGCGAAGCCGCGGGACCAGAAAGTATCTGGCAGGCTATTAAAGAGCTGGGCGCAGAACGTATTGGTCACGGCGTAAAAGCCGTTGAAGATCGTGCATTGATGGATTACCTCGCCGAACACCGTATCGGCATCGAATCCTGCCTGACATCGAACATTCAGACCAGCACCGTCGCCTCTCTGGCAACCCACCCGCTGAAAACATTCCTTGAGCATGGCGTTTTAGCCAGCTTGAATACGGACGATCCGGCGGTACAGGGTGTGGATATTATTCACGAGTACACCATTGCCGCGCCAGCGGCAGGACTCACGCGCGAACAGATCCGTCAGGCGCAAATCAACGGCCTGGAAATGGCATTTCTGAGTAACGAAGAAAAACGTGCCCTGCGCGAGAAAGTCGCCGCAGCGTGACGGTTAAAGTGCCGGATGAGATGCTGAGCATCACCATCCGGCATTTGCCTAATCAGGCAAGGCACAGCGTCGAGCGATGTTTCGCAGATTCAAGACCCAGCTCAATCAGCTCCATGATTTGAATAGCTTGTCTCGCCGGTACCGGGTTTTCACCATGACCATTTAGCGCATCACGAATGCCAGCATAGTACGCCGGGTAATTACCCGGTACAGTCAGCCAGGTCTCTTCAACCTGCTCTTCGCCTTCTATTCGCGTCAACACGCCATCGCGCATGTCATAACCCCAGTCTTCCTGAGGCAGTCGCTCGCCATTTTTCAGGCGCTCTTCCTGCGGGTCAAGACCATACTTCACATAGCTGCCACGCGATCCGTGCACGATATAACGGGCCGACTCAGCGGCAGCGAGCATGGTGCCGTGCAGAATCACACGACGCTGCGGGTAAGTCAGGATGGCATGGAAGTAATCCGTCGCTTGCGCACCTGGGCGGAGCTGAGCCAGATCTACCGTCATGCTGACGGGCAAACCAAACAGGTTAATCGCCTGATCCAGAAGATGCGGAGCTAAATCATACCAGATGCCGCTTCCCGGCCCCCCCTGTTCACGCCAGCGGTCACGAACCTGCGGGCGGAATCGATCGAAATGGGATTCGAAATACGCCACCTCCCCCAAAACGCCATCCGCCAGCAGGGCTTTCAACGTCAGAAAATCACTGTCCCAACGGCGGTTATGGAAAACGGACAGCACACGGCCAAGGCTACGCGCCAACGCATCCAGTTCGCGTGCTTGTGACAGTGTCACGGTGAAAGGCTTATCAACAACCACATGTTTGCCCGCTTCCAGCGCAGCCTTCGCTAACGGGAAGTGAGTGTCATTAGGCGTGGGGATCACAATCAGGTCGATATTCGGATCGTTAAAAAGGTGTTTAGGCTCAGCAACAACCGCCACCGTTGGCCAGTCTGCCTTCACTTTTGCTTCATCACTACTGGAAACCGCAGCCAGTTCGAGGCCCGGTGTGCCCACAATCAGGGGAGCATGGAAGGTTTTACTGGCGTAACCATAGCCAATTAGCCCAACGCGGATGTTGTCACTCATGTTATAGCCTCTCAATTCAGGACTTATCTATTTCACACCATACCCTGCAACGTCTCAATAGTTTAATAACCATTGCGCTACAAAGGTTGTTTATTAACTTAAGTCAAACATATGCCACTTATGCTTAACTTGCAGCGAAAAAGAGGGAGAAATCGTTCCCAATTATCTTGCTGTATTATTGAGAGATTAGTAACATTTGCAGCCTGTGTTTATGGATAAATCAAAGCAAATGTCATCAGTAATGAATCGTCTTATTGAATTAGCAGGTTGGATTGTTCTCACCGTCTCTGTGATCCTGCTGGGTGTTGCCAATCATATTGACAATTACCAGCCACCGGAGCCCGTTGCTGCTGTTCAGAAGAAATAAGCATCTGCAGTCCCTTATAACCCGGCAATTAACATCGAGTAACGGCAGGGTTTGGCTGCAAAAGATCGAATTTTGTCAAAAAAAGAGAATAATGCCGCATCCCACTCCGGTGCATATTGCCTGCTGTAGCGAAGCGCGTTACCCTTACCGCAGGTGCGCATAGCGCCTGCTTTTCCACAGGTATGAACACTCTTCTCACATTTGCGCGTCAATCCGCTTTTACCTGTGCATGTTGTTTATTATTTATATTTACTACTCCGTTGGTATTATTTTATTAATATGGATTTCCATTTATGACTGTTCAGGATTACTTATTAAAATTCCGCAAAATCAGTTCACTCGAAAGTCTGGAAAAACTGTTCGACCATCTTAACTACACGCTCACCGACGATAGCGACATTATCAATATGTATCGCGCTGCAGACCATCGCCGTGCGGAGCTTATCTCAGGAGGTCGTCTGTTTGATGTTGGTCAGGTACCCAAATCAGTCTGGCATTACGTGCAATAAAGAAGAAAGTAGCGCTCAACGTTAAAAGCTTTATAATAATTGCCCCAAAATGAATGGCATGTTTGATTGCGCGCGTAAACCTGGAGAAGAGATGACTACCACACCGGCACAACGTATCGGGGGCTGGCTACTTGGGCCACTGGCCTGGCTGTTAGTCGCATTGTTGAGCGCTTCGCTGGCGTTATTACTTTATGTCACTGCGCTGGCTACACCGCAAACCTTCCAAACGCTGGGTGCGCAAAGTACGGCAAATTTGCTGTTATGGGGCGTCTCTTTTATTACCGCGATTGCCATGTGGTATTACACGCTGTGGCTGACGATTGCGTTTTTCAAACGCAGAGCCTGTGTGCCTAAGCATTATATTCTATGGCTGCTGATCTCCGTGTTACTGGCGATTAAAGCGTTTGCGTTTTCACCGGTTCCGGACGCCTTTGCCGTGCGCCAACTGCTGTTCCCATTGCTGGCTGCAGCACTGCTGGTGCCCTATTTCAAACGCTCGCAACGCGTTAAATCGACGTTTGTGAATCCGTAATAACCCTACAGTTAACCTGTTGTCGCCTGTTGTAGATTGTCAGATAATAGGCGGCTTTTTTATTTCAGGCCGAAAAATGACTGATTACCTGCTGCTGTTTGTCGGAACTGTACTGGTCAATAACTTTGTACTGGTCAAGTTTCTGGGGCTCTGCCCGTTTATGGGCGTTTCCAAAAAACTGGAAACCGCAATGGGTATGGGCCTTGCCACGACGTTTGTCATGACACTGGCATCCATCTGCGCATGGCTGATTGACACCTGGATCCTCATTCCACTCAATCTCATCTATCTGCGCACGTTGGCTTTTATTCTGGTCATCGCCGTCGTCGTGCAATTTACCGAGATGGTTGTACGCAAAACCAGCCCTGCACTTTACCGCCTGTTGGGGATCTTCCTACCGCTGATCACCACTAACTGCGCGGTATTAGGCGTGGCGTTACTGAACATCAATCTCGGTCATAACTTTTTACAGTCGGCGCTATACGGTTTTTCCGCCGCCGTCGGCTTCTCACTGGTGATGGTACTGTTCGCCGCGATCCGCGAACGCCTCGCCGTGGCGGACGTGCCTGCTCCGTTTCGCGGTAATGCGATTGCGCTGATTACCGCTGGTTTAATGTCATTGGCCTTTATGGGCTTTAGTGGTTTGGTGAAGTTGTAATGAATGCTATCTGGATTGCCGTTGCCGCAGTGAGTCTACTGGGTCTGGCGTTCGGCGCTATTTTGGGTTACGCCTCACGACGTTTTGCCGTCGAAGATGATCCTGTCGTGGAGAAAATTGATGAAATTCTCCCGCAAAGCCAGTGTGGACAATGCGGCTATCCGGGCTGTCATCCTTACGCTGAAGCGATCGGCTCCCAGGGCGAAAAAATCAACCGTTGCGCACCCGGAGGCGAAGCGGTGATGTTAAAAATTGCCGCCCTGCTGAACGTCGACCCGCAGCCGATTGATGGTGATGAACACGATGTTACCCCCGTGCGTATGCTGGCGGTCATTGATGAAAATAACTGTATCGGTTGTACAAAGTGCATTCAGGCCTGCCCGGTTGATGCGATCGTGGGCGCGACCCGCGCCATGCACACGGTGATGAGCGATCTCTGCACCGGGTGCAACCTGTGCGTTGATCCGTGCCCGACGCAATGTATCGAATTACGCCCGGTGGCCGAGACACCTGATAGCTGGAAATGGGATTTAAACACCATCCCTGTGCGCATCATTCCCGTGGAACAACATGTTTAAGTTATTCTCTGCATTCAGAAAAAACAAAATCTGGGACTTTGATGGCGGCATTCATCCACCAGAAATGAAGACCCAGTCGAACGGTACGCCGCTGCGACAGGTTCCGCTGGCGCCACGCTTTGTTATTCCGCTGAAACAACATATTGGCGCGGAGGGTGAGCTGTGCGTAAACGTAGGCGACACCGTGCTGCGTGGTCAGGCGTTAACCCTTGGGCGTGGTAAAATGCTTCCGGTACATGCGCCAACGTCAGGCACCGTTGTTGCTATTGCGCCGCATTCTACTGCACATCCATCGGCATTAGCTGAGCTGAGCGTTATTATTGACGCCGATGGCGAAGATCGCTGGATTGAGCGAGATGGCTGGGCCGATTACCGTTCCCGCAGCCGGGAAGAGCTGATCGCACGTATTCACCAGTTCGGCGTCGCCGGACTGGGTGGCGCGGGTTTTCCCACCGGCGTTAAGCTGCAGGGCGGCGGAGATAAAATTGAAACGCTGATCATTAACGCTGCTGAATGCGAGCCGTACATTACGGCTGATGACCGCCTGATGCAGGACTGCGCGGCGCAGGTCGTCGAAGGTATCCGCATCCTGGCGCATATTCTTCAGCCACGCGAAATTCTACTGGGCATTGAAGATAACAAGCCACAGGCAATTTCCATGCTGCGCGCGGTGCTGGCTGATTCACACGATATCAGCTTACGCGTGATCCCCACCAAGTACCCGTCAGGCGGGGCCAAACAGTTAACGCAAATCCTGACCGGCAAGCAGGTTCCCCACGGGGGACGCTCCTCAGATATCGGCGTGCTGATGCAAAACGTTGGAACCGCCTACGCGATTAAACGTGCGGTGATTGACGGAGAACCGATTACCGAACGTGTCGTGACGCTGACCGGCGAAGCCGTCAGCCGTCCGGGCAACGTCTGGGCGCGTTTAGGCACGCCGGTTCGTCATCTGCTCAACGACGCGGGCTTCTGCCCTTCCGCCGACCAGATGGTGATTATGGGCGGGCCGCTGATGGGCTTTACGCTGCCGTGGCTGGATGTACCGGTGGTGAAGATAACCAACTGTCTTCTGGCGCCCTCTGCCAGTGAAATGGGAGAAACGCAGGAAGAGAAAGGCTGCATTCGCTGTAGCGCATGCGCCGATGCCTGTCCGGCCGATCTCCTGCCGCAACAGCTTTATTGGTTCAGTAAAGGGCAGCAGCACGACAAAGCAACGGCGCACAATATCGCGGACTGCATTGAATGCGGTGCCTGCGCCTGGGTATGCCCAAGCAATATTCCACTGGTTCAGTATTTCCGTCAGGAAAAAGCCGAGATTTATGCCATTAGTCAGGAAGAAAAACGTGCCGCTGAAGCGAAAGCGCGATTTGAAGCCCGACAGGCCCGACTCGAACGTGAAAAAGCAGCCCGTCTTGAACGTCACAAAAGCGCTGCCGTTCAGCCTGCGGCTAAAGATCATGATGCCATTGCCGCCGCGCTGGCTCGCGTAAAAGAAAAGCAGGCTCAGGCAATGCAGCCGGTAGTCATTCAGGCTGGCGAAAAACCTGACAATAGTGCCGTGATTGCCGCACGCGAGGCGCGTAAGGCGCAAGCTCGCGCAACCCGGATGGAAAACCCTCCCCAAGCTGGAGGCAACAGCACAAAGGTCGACCCGCGTAAAGCTGCAGTGGAAGCTGCAATCGCCCGCGCCAAAGCCCGCAAACTCGAGCAGGAAACCGTAACGGAAACAGCCGAACCGGTGGATCCGCGTACAGCTGCAGTGGAAGCGGCAATCGCTCGTGCCAAAGCCCGCAAGCTTGAACAGGAAACCGTAACGGAAACGGCCGAACCGGTGGATCCGCGTAAAGCCGCCGTCGCGGCCGCTATTGCACGCGCTCAGGCAAAGAAAGCCGCCCAGCAGCAGGTTGTAAACGAGGAATAAATGGTATTCAGAATAGCAAGCTCCCCTTATACCCATAACCAGCGCCAGACATCGCGTATCATGATGCTGGTGTTACTGGCTGCATTGCCGGGGATCGCCGCTCAGCTGTGGTTCTTTGGCTGGGGTACGTTGTTCCAGATAGTTCTGGCCGCCATCAGCGCTATCGCCGCCGAAGCGGTCGTGCTTAAACTGCGCAAACAACCCATTGTCGCGATTTTAAAAGACAACTCCGCGTTGCTCACCGGGTTACTGCTGGCCGTGAGTATTCCCCCGCTCGCCCCCTGGTGGATGGTAGTTTTAGGCACGGTATTCGCCGTTATCATTGCTAAACAGCTGTATGGCGGCCTCGGTCAGAACCCGTTTAACCCCGCCATGATTGGTTACGTGGTGCTGCTGATTTCATTCCCGGTACAGATGACAAGCTGGCTGCCGCCGCATGAAATTGCGGCGACTGTGCCTGGCTTTTTTGACGCCCTGAACGTTATCTTTAGCGGACATACCGCCAGTGGCGGGGATATGAACACGCTGCGTATGGGTATTGATGGTATCAGTCAGGCAACGCCTCTCGATACCTTTAAGACTTCGCTGCATGCGGGACGTACTGTTGAGCAGGTGATGCAATACCCAATCTACAGCGGCATGCTTGCAGGCGCTGGCTGGCAGTGGGTTAACCTTGCCTGGCTGGTGGGCGGCGTCGTGTTGCTATGGCAGAAAGCGATTCGCTGGCATATCCCGGTTAGCTTCCTGCTGTCGCTCGCCGTTTGTGCCACTTTAGGCTGGATTTTCTCGCCAGATTCGCTGGCCTCGCCTCAGTTGCACCTACTTTCCGGCGCGACCATGCTGGGTGCATTCTTTATTCTTACCGATCCCGTTACAGCATCAACAACCAACCGTGGCCGCCTGATTTTTGGCGCACTTGCGGGCCTGTTAGTGTGGTTGATTCGCAGTTTTGGCGGTTATCCTGATGGTGTGGCTTTTGCCGTATTGCTGGCAAATATCACGGTTCCCCTGATTGATTATTACACCCGCCCTCGCGTGTACGGACATCGCTAAGGACTCCCTATGCTGAAAACGATTCGTAAACACGGTATTACTCTGGCGCTGTTTGCAGCGGGCTCGACGGGGTTAACCGCGGCAATCAATCAATTAACCAAGTCCACCATTGATGAACAGGCCGCGCTGCAGCAAAAAACGCTGTTCGATCAGGTTCTGCCAGGCGATCGCTACAATAATAACTTGTCCGAAAGTTGTTATCTGGTCGATGCGCAGGCGTTGGGTAAAGGCACTCACCGAGTTTATATTGCCCGCCAGGACGATCGTCCCGTTGCAGCCATTCTTGAAGCTACGGCGCCAGATGGTTATTCCGGGGCTATTCAACTGCTGGTTGGTGTCGATTTTTCGGGTACCGTGTTGGGTACGCGGGTGACCGAACATCATGAAACGCCAGGGCTGGGTGATAAAATCGAACTGCGACTGTCCGACTGGATCACCCACTTTAGCGGCAAAACGATCGCTGCGGGTAACGACGCTCACTGGGCGGTGAAAAAAGACGGCGGCGACTTTGACCAGTTTACTGGCGCAACCATTACGCCACGTGCGGTAGTTAATGCAGTAAAACGCGCCGGTTTGTATGCGCAGACGCTGCCCGTGCAACTTCCTCAACTTAGCGCCTGTGGAGAATAAACCATGAGCGAAATTAAAGACGTTATTGTCCAAGGGTTATGGAAAAATAACTCCGCGCTTGTGCAGTTACTCGGGATGTGTCCGCTGTTGGCCGTCACCTCGACCGCCACTAACGCGCTGGGCCTGGGACTCGCGACTACGCTCGTCCTGACGCTGACGAACCTGACGATTTCTGCCCTTCGTCGCTGGACACCGCCTGAAATACGTATTCCGATTTATGTCATGATCATCGCCTCCGTGGTGAGCGCGGTGCAAATGTTGATCAATGCCTACGCTTTTGGCCTGTATCAGTCTCTGGGCATCTTTATCCCACTGATTGTGACCAACTGTATTGTTGTTGGCCGCGCTGAAGCCTTCGCAGCCAAAAAAGGCCCTGCGCTATCCGCACTCGATGGCTTTTCCATCGGCATGGGCGCAACTGGCGCCATGTTTGTTCTGGGCTCGCTACGTGAAATAATTGGTAACGGTACACTCTTTGATGGCGCAGACGGTTTGTTGGGTAGCTGGGCCAAAGTATTGCGCGTTGAGATCTTCCAAACCGATACGCCGTTTCTGCTGGCCATGCTGCCACCAGGCGCGTTTATTGGCCTGGGTCTGATGCTGGCTGTTAAGTATCTGATTGATGAGAAAATGAAGAAACGTCGTGCCGAGGCGGCTGTCACGGACAGTCCGGCCGGTGAAACAGGGAATGTGTAATGAACAAAGCAAAACGGCTGGAAATACTGACGCGCCTGCGTGAGAACAATCCGCATCCGACAACCGAGCTAAATTTTACATCGCCGTTCGAACTGCTGATTTCAGTCTTGCTCTCCGCGCAGGCCACCGATGTCAGCGTCAATAAAGCGACGGCTAAGCTCTACCCCATCGCCAATACGCCAGCCGCGATGCTGGAGCTTGGCGTTGAAGGGGTTAAGTCCTACATCAAGACAATCGGTTTGTTTAACAGCAAAGCGGAGAACGTGATTAAAACCTGCCGCATTCTGCTGGAGCAACATAATGGCGAAGTACCTGAAGACCGGGCCGCATTAGAAGCCCTGCCCGGGGTTGGGCGAAAGACGGCTAATGTGGTGTTAAATACCGCCTTTGGCTGGCCCACTATTGCCGTAGACACCCATATTTTTCGCGTTTGTAATCGTACCCAGTTCGCCCCGGGTAAAAACGTTGAGCAGGTTGAAGAGAAGCTGCTGAAAGTCGTACCCAGTGAATTTAAAGTCGATTGCCATCACTGGTTAATTCTTCATGGCCGCTATACCTGCATAGCCAGAAAGCCGCGCTGCGGTTCCTGTATTATCGAAGATCTTTGCGAATTCAAAGAGAAAGTCGATATCTGATGCTGCCGGGGCATACTGCTTGCCCCTCGCTAACATAACGATTAGTTATGCACTCCCCTGAGTTTATTTTCCCGACAATGATGCCGTTCAACCGCGCATATCTAATGCAATATTCTTGTTAATTAACACCTGAGCAGGTTAATCGTTTTTTTAGTAAAAGAAATTTCTATCTATACGTGATCCAGATCATCCAGACAACACAATGTTAAAAAATATTTATTTTTTAGTTAAAGTGACAATCAGATGACCTAACTGAACAGTTTCTAAACAAAACATTACACTGGCTATTTTTCAGATAATGGCCTATATCACTGGATTCAAGCGCAAATAGCAGAACATATCGCCACATTGAGGTTTTTACCCTGATTAAACAGTGTAAAAATCTGCCATTTTTCAAATGAAGAAATTTAACGCTAGATAACATTTCACAGTTCCGACGATTTCACCAGTCATGATATATGTAACAGATTATTACAAACCACTTGTCTGAATGGTCAAGATAGTGAACATTACTTGCCGTTTCCCCTCCCACTATAACAATCGGACGGATGAACTTGACTCATCACGTGCCTGAACACCCCCGTTGATATGGGATGTAAAAAAAGAGGTAAAAGTGTCTACTGCAAACAATAAACCAACAGAAAGCGTAAGTTTAAACGCCTTCAAACAACCAAAAGCGTTCTATCTCATTTTCTCTATTGAGCTGTGGGAGCGTTTTGGTTATTACGGCCTGCAAGGAATTATGGCCGTCTACCTGGTTAAACAACTGGGTATGTCAGAAGCGGATTCCATCACCCTTTTCTCGTCCTTTAGCGCCCTGGTGTACGGTCTGGTTGCCATTGGCGGCTGGTTAGGTGATAAAGTTCTGGGTACAAAACGTGTCATTATGCTGGGTGCCGTTGTCCTGGCCATCGGTTATGCGTTGGTAGCATGGTCTGGTCACGATGCGGGTATCGTTTATATGGGCATGGCGGCCATCGCGGTCGGTAACGGCCTGTTTAAAGCAAACCCATCATCCCTGCTCTCTACCTGCTATGCCAAAGATGACCCGCGTCTTGATGGTGCATTTACCATGTACTACATGTCCGTCAACATCGGTTCATTCTTCTCTATGCTGGCAACACCGTGGTTGGCTGCGCATTACGGCTGGAGCACCGCGTTCGCTCTGAGCGTCGTGGGTATGCTGATTACCGTTGTTAACTTCGCATTCTGTCAGCGCTGGGTTAAACAGTACGGTTCTAAACCTGACTTTGAGCCGATCAACTTCCGTAACCTGTTGCTGACTATTGTTGGCGTCGTGGTGCTGATCGCGATTGCAACCTGGTTGCTGCACAACCAGCAGATCGCTCGTATGGTTCTGGGCGTCATTGCTCTGGGTATCGTGTTTATCTTCGGTAAAGAAGCATTCACCATGCACGGTGCTGCGCGTCGTAAAATGATCGTCGCCTTCATTCTGATGCTGGAAGCGATTATCTTCTTCGTGCTGTACAGCCAGATGCCGACCTCACTGAACTTCTTCGCGATTCGTAACGTTGAGCACTCTATTCTTGGCATTGCTTTCGAACCTGAGCAGTACCAGGCACTGAACCCATTCTGGATCATCATTGGTAGCCCAATCCTCGCCGCTATCTATAACAAGATGGGCGATACCCTGCCGATGCCAACCAAGTTTGCGATTGGTATGGTGCTGTGTTCCGGTGCGTTCCTGATCCTGCCGCTGGGTGCTAAATTCGCTACCGATGCGGGCATCGTTTCCGTTAACTGGCTGATCATCTGCTACGGTCTGCAAAGTATCGGTGAACTGATGATCTCCGGTCTGGGTCTGGCAATGGTGGCTCAGTTGGTTCCGCAACGCCTGATGGGCTTTATCATGGGTAGCTGGTTCCTGACCACTGCCGGTGCAAACATCATCGGTGGTTACGTAGCCAACATGATGGCTGTACCAGAGAACGTCACTGACCCGCTGATGTCCCTTGAAGTCTACGGTCGTGTGTTCCTGCAGATTGGTGTTGCTACGGCTGTTATCGCTGTTCTGATGCTGCTGACGGCGCCGAAACTGAATCGTATGACTCAGGACGATGACGTCAATGAGAAAGCCTCTAAGGCCGCGACAGCGTAATTCTCAGGGAAACTCTTTTTCAGGCCGCTAACTGGTGTTAGCGGCTTTTTTTTTGCCTGAGCTAGCACTACCATACGATATACCTCAGCCAAAAGGAGTTACCGATGAAACTGTTCTACAAACCGGGCGCTTGTTCTCTTGCTTCCCACATCACACTTCGTGAGAGCGGTAAAGATTTCACGCTGGATGGTGTTGATCTGATGAAGAAGCGTCTGGAAAACGGCGATGATTTTTTCGCGGTAAACCCAAAAGGGCAAGTTCCCGCGCTGCTGCTGGACGACGGTACGCTACTGACCGAAGGCGTCGCCATCATGCAATACCTGGCGGACACCGTTCCAGACCGTCAACTCCTTGCCCCGACCAGCAGCCTCTCCCGTTACAAAACCATTGAATGGCTTAACTACATTGCGACAGAACTGCATAAAGGCTTTACCCCACTGTTCCGTCCCGATACGCCGGAAGACTTCAAGCCAACCGTTCGCGTGCTGCTGGAGAAAAAAATGCAGTATGTGAACGACGCGCTGCAAGATAACCAATGGATCTGCGGTTCGCGC
The DNA here is from genome assembly GCF_002075345.1 of Citrobacter braakii. Taxonomy (GTDB): domain Bacteria; phylum Pseudomonadota; class Gammaproteobacteria; order Enterobacterales; family Enterobacteriaceae; genus Citrobacter; species Citrobacter braakii. The sequence continues at coordinate 656,655 of NZ_NAEW01000001.1, read as the reverse complement.
TTCAGCATTGCGGACGCCTATCTGTTCACCGTGCTGCGTTGGGCGTATGCGGTTAAGCTGAATATGGCAGGGTTAAGTAATATCGATGCGTATATGGCGCGTATGGCTGAACGTCCGGCGGTTGCCGCAGCGTTGAAAGCAGAAGGGTTAAATTAATTGTTGTTGCCGGGTAGCGCTTGCGCTTACCCGGCTTTCAGCCAAACGCAGGCCCGATAAGCGTGAGCGCCATCGGGCATTGGTTACAGCTGCGTCGCGCTGAAGTAGTGTTCAGGCTTCGCGATACAATCCTGCGCAGCCACGACCTGCAGCTCATACTCGTGCATTTTTTTGGTGGCAATCATCACTTCGTACACCGCCGCCGTCACGTGCTCCAGCGCCTGCTGTAAAGACGCGCCCTGCAGCAGTTTAACCAACAATAAGCCGCTGGTGACATCACCTACGCCAACCGGTTGACGTGCGCCAAAATCGACTAACGGTCGGCTGATATGCCACGCCTGTTCAGCAGTAACTAACAGCATCTCGAAACGATCTGCGCTGATACCCGCGCGAGCCAGATGCTTCACTAGCACAATTTCTGGTCCCTGAGCGATGAGCTCACGCGCTGCCGCCACGGCCTCATTGACATTGTTCACCGCATGCTCGCACAGAATTTCGAGCTCAACTAAATTCGGGGCGATAATATCGCTGGCCGGAAGCGCATGGCGTACATGAAACTCCGCTACGCCCGGCGCGACGATACACCCTTTTTCTGGATGGCCCATCACCGGGTCACAAAAATATTTCGCCTGCGGATTGGCCGCTTTTACTTTGCGTACAATACCCAGAATATGCTCGCCCTGTTCAGCCGAGCCAAGATAGCCGCTCAGTACTGCGTCACAAGTCTGGAGTTTATCGATATCGGCAATGCCCTGGACAACGTCAGTCAGATGACTCGGCGGCATAACGCAACCGGTCCATTTGCCGTACTGTGTGTGGTTAGAAAACTGAACGGTATTCAGCGGCCAGACATTTGCGCCAAGACGACGCATTGGAAATTCTGCTGCACTGTTGCCCGCATGACCAAAAACAACGTGGGACTGGATGGCGAGGATATTCTTCATTTTACTTACCACAACCCTGAAAAAATAAAGGGGCGTAGTTTCCCACGCCCCTGCTAACTAAATCTTACTTCCAGCAAATCAGACAATAGTTCTTCTTGCCACGGCGCAGTAAGGTGTAGCGCCCGAACAGGATATCACTCTCCTGGAAGAAATATTCCGGATCGGATTGCTTCTCACCGTTGATGGTCACCGCATTAGACGCGATAGTCTTACGTGCCTGGCCGCGAGAAGGTTGCAGCTCGGAGTCCACCAGCGCCTGCATCAGATCGGCACCTTTGTCCATCTCGATCATCGGCACGCCATCTTGCGCGAGCTGTTCGAAATCCGCTTCGCTCAAATCGCTCAGATTACCGTTGAACAAGCTTTCGGTAATACGTTTTGCCGCTACCAGCCCTTCTTCGCCGTGAACCAGACGCGTTACTTGCTCAGCCAGAACATACTGGGCGCGCGGCGCTTTACCGCTATTTTTATCTTCTTCTTCCAGCGCATTGATCTCTTCAATGTCCATGAAGGTGAAGAATTTCAGGAAGCGATAAACATCCGCATCGGCGGTATTGATCCAGAACTGGTAGAATTTGTACGGACTGGTTTTCTTCGGATCCAGCCACACAGCGCCGCCTTCCGTCTTACCGAATTTCGTGCCGTCAGCTTTAGTGATCAACGGAACGGTCAGACCAAACACCTGGTTCTGGTGCAGGCGACGGGTCAAATCGATACCCGAAGTAATATTGCCCCACTGGTCAGAACCGCCAATCTGCAGCGCAACACCGTGCAGTTTGTTCAGGCAGGCAAAGTCATAACCCTGCAGCAGGTTGTAAGAAAACTCGGTAAACGAGATCCCCTGATCGTCACGGTTCAGACGCTGCTTCACCGCTTCTTTGTTGATCATCTGGTTAACGGAGAAGTGTTTGCCGATATCACGCAGGAAAGTCAGTACATTCATACTGCCAAACCAGTCATAGTTGTTCGCAGCAATCGCCGAGTTGTCGCCACAGTCGAAATCGAGGAACGGCGCAACCTGTTTGCGGATTTTATCCACCCACTGCTGCACGGTGTCTTCGGTATTCAGTTTACGCTCGGCGGCTTTAAAGCTCGGGTCACCAATCAGACCGGTTGCGCCACCCACCAGTGCGACAGGCTTATGGCCTGCCTGCTGGAAGCGTTTCAGGCATAACAATGGAACCAGATGCCCCAAATGCAAGCTGTCAGCGGTAGGATCGAAGCCGCAATAGAGCGCGATCGGGCCTTGCGCCAGTCGCTCTGCTAACGCTTCCTCGTCCGTCACCTGGGCCACCAGCCCCCGCTCTTGCAATTGTTTAATCAAGTTACTGCTTGCCATCAAAATCTCCATGTATAAAACGACTGCACCTTAGCCGGTACACGACTTTTCGCCTGATGCGAAAGAAACATAGAATAAAGCGCCGGATTGTTCAGCACCAGCGCTTAAAACAAGAATTTTGCATCTTTAGGGGGCCAGGCGATCAATTTTCCACGCGTTATCTTCGCGTTGGTATAAAAAACGATCGTGCAGACGGTTTTCGCCACCCTGCCAGAACTCCATCTGCTCAATACTTACGCGAAAGCCTCCCCAGAAACTGGGCAGTGGAACTTCTCCTTGCTGAAACTTCTGCTTCAGTTCGAGGAATTTGCTTTCCAGAATACCGCGCGCGGAGATCCGACTGGATTGCTTAGAGACCCAGGCGCCAATCTGACTATCACGTGGGCGACTGTGGAAGTATTTCACCACTTCCAGCGTGGAAAGGCGCTCAGCCTTGCCGATCACCATCACCTGCCGTTCCAGCGTATGCCAGGGAAACAGGAGGCTGATGCGTGGGTTTTTCTCAATCTGATGTGCCTTACGGCTACCGAGGTTGGTATAGAACACCAGCCCTTTGTCATCATAATGTTTGAGCAACACGATACGCTGATAAGGCTGACCGTTTTCATCGACGGTAGCAACGACCATCGCAGTGGGATCGGCCAGTTTGGCGTCACAGGCTTGCCCCAGCCAGCGCTCGAACAGCGCAAGGGGTTCGGCGGGAAGATCGCGGCGGCGGAGACCGCCTTTCGTGTATTCACGGCGCAAATGCGCGATTTGCTGCAATTCGTCGTTATCAGACATGATGTTGGCTACGGATTGTCAGTGGGTGACGCTATTGTGCGCCGCCCAGGTGAAAATCTCAACGCTTCGGGTTCTGTAACTGACAGTTATTTAGCACAATTCTGTCTCGTTTATAGACCGTTGCCTCGTCGCCTTTAGACCAGAAGACGTAAATACCATCGGTATAGCGAGCACCTGATGCCGACACGCCCTGTTTGAGGTTCAATAGCTGATTATCATAAACAAAACTCGCCATCTGACGGGTATTGTTCAGCTTCACGGTAAGCGGTTTTTCGTCACAGCGGTATTCAAGCGTATCCGTTTGCATACGCTCGACAAATTGGTTGTACACGCTGCACCCGCTAAGTAGTACCGGCAGACACACTAACAACAGTTTTTTCATAGCCATATCCTGAAGACTTTCCTGGTCCTGGAGGGTAATGGCACCCTCCCTAATATCCCTAGTTTATCGACATATGGCGCTGAATAATTTCAGTTAACTCTGAGTTCGTGGGTTAGCGGGATAAATCGCCCCTAAAACGCTCGGTTCTGATGCGCCGGTCACGGAAGGCAGATTTCCCGGTAATCCCGCCAGCGTTCGCCACGCCAGCCAGGCAAAAGCCAGGGCCTCCATATCATCGCCGCTGATCCCAGCCTCATCGGTTGAGGTGACCTCTGTCCCTGGCAATAACGCCGCCAGACGCATCATCAGCAGCGGATTACGGCTGCCGCCGCCGCATACCATTAGCCGTTCACAGCCTCCGCTTAGCAAGACCTGCTCGGAAATGGTCACGGCCGTCAGTTCGGCAAGCGTCGCCTGCACATCCCGCGGGCTTATTCCCGGGAACTGCGCCATATGACGTTCTATCCAGCCATAATTGAAATACTCGCGGCCAGTGCTTTTCGGCGCAGGCGCAGAAAAATAAGGATCGTTAAGCATATTTTGCAGTAAAGGCAGGATCACCGTTCCCGATGTGGCCCACTGCGCATCTTTGTCGTAGGGTTGGCCGCATTGCCGCCAGATCCAGGCATCCATCAGCATATTGCCCGGCCCGGTGTCGTAACCGCGAACGGGTTGCTGTGGGATAAGCAGAGACAGATTGGCAATTCCGCCGATGTTTAGCACCATCCGCCGCTCCGTTGGATGAGCCAACAGCGCCTGATGAAAAGCGGGAACCAACGGCGCGCCCTGCCCGCCGAGAGCGATATCGCGGCGACGAAAATCGCCGATCACCGTTATCCCGGTACGCGCAACGATTTGATTGTTGTCGCCAATTTGCAGCGTGTGCGGCGCGATTCCCGTCGGTTCATGCCACACGGTTTGCCCATGACAGCCAATCGCAACGATCTCCTGCGGTTTCAATTTTTCCTGTGCCAACAGTGCATTCACCGCCTCGGCAAACAGATAACCGAGCTGTGCGTCGAGTTGGCCAAACTGCGATAGCGTAAGCTGCTGCCCCTGGCAGATATCCAGGATCGCCTGCTTTATATGGAGAGGGATAGGCCAGGTCAGACTCGCCTGTTGCGCAACCATCGTTTCATCTATTGTCGCCAGCACAACATCGACGCCATCAAGGCTGGTTCCAGACATTACACCGATAAAACGGCCCGATTTCATATGTCATCCTTTTAAGCAAATTAGCCTTGACACTCAACCATAAAGTGCCGACTAATGCCATGCTTCCTTAATGATTTTTGAGGGCTAATCATTACAATGGACGCTTTATTACATCAATTATATGAATGATTCGTTTATACTCGGTATATCCGATTTCGGTTAAGATTTTCATATTGTTCCAGTAGAACATGTGACCTTAGGCTCACAAGTGCCATATAATTTAGCCATGAAGGGTGCTTTATTAGCGTTTCGTGGTGTTAAAGGAGATTTGTAAATGATTAAACGTGTGCTGATTGTTGCATTAATGGGTGTGTCTTTGGCGGGCTGCGTTAACAATGATAGCCTTTCAGGCGACGTATACACCGCATCCGAAGCGAAACAAGTTCAGAACGTTACCTACGGTACAATTGTTCATGTTCGTCCGGTGCAAATCCAGGGTGGCGATGACGCAAACGTGATTGGCGCCATTGGTGGTGCGGTACTCGGCGGGTTCCTGGGTAACACCGTCGGCGGCGGTACGGGTCGTTCATTAGCCACGGCGGCTGGCGCAGTTGCCGGTGGCGTAGCGGGTCAAGGCGTACAAGGTGCGATGAATAAAACCCAGGGTGTAGAACTGGAAATCCGTAAGGACGACGGTAATACCATCATGGTGGTTCAGAAACAGGGTGCAACCAAGTTCTCAGCTGGCCAGCGCGTTGTTATGGCTAACAACGGCAGCCAGGTTACCGTGTCTCCACGCTAATCGAATACACGTGTGGTCAGGCTCTGGCCACACGTCATCTTATCGTTTCAGCCCTGTGACTGCAGTTCAATAATATTGTGTTCCAGTCTGGCGACCAGTTTAATCAGCAGATCAATTTCCTCAGCTGAAATCCCTTCCAAAATTTCTCCACGCGTCTTATTGATAACCGCTTCCATATCTGCAATCAGCGGCTCTGCTTTTTCTGTCAGTTTAATTCTCTTTGCCCGACGATCGCTGGCGCAAGTCTGTCGTGAAATGAGTCCCTTTTCTTCCAGCTGGTCAAGCGTGCGTACCAACGAAGGCTGCTCGATGCCAATCGCTTTAGCCAACTGAATCTGCGATTGATCAGGCGGCAATTGATGAATGTTGTGCAGCGTAACCCAATGCGTCTGCGTCAACTCCAGAGGTTTCAGGCGATGGTCAATCAGAGCACGCCAAATGCGCACCAACCGTGCCAGATCAGAACCTAATGGCGATTCCAATTTCATCTCCTTATAATTAGCTTGCTAAGTTATTATGCTGATTTTAGAATAGTGTGCAGCATTTGTATTCCCAAAACAAATGTATTGCCAAATTTGCTTACCGGCTGACATTTTTTCAGACATTATGCGTTACAGAGACTCATTGTCTCTTTTTTGCTAAACCTATAGCAATGCTCTCTTCCGCCAAGGATTTTGCCCGTGAAGTTTATGTTTAATGCAACAGGATTGCCCCTACAAGATTTAATGATCGGAGCATCTGTCTACTTCCCTCCTGTTTTCAAGGCGTTTGTAGCAGGATTTATTCTCTGGCTGATTTTTCATCGCCTGCTACGCGACTGGATTTACTCCGGCGAAATCTGGCATCCCCTGTTAATGGATCTGTCACTCTTTACGCTTTGCGTATGTCTGGCCTTTGTAATGCTGATTGTGTGGTGATTATGTCGCTTAAAACCATTAAATACTTCTCCACCATTATAGTCGCTGCAATCGCAGTTTTCGCCGGATGGTGGATGTGGAATTACTATATGCAATCGCCCTGGACACGTGATGGCAAAGTGCGTGCTGAGCAGGTCAGCATCACGCCGCAGGTCTCAGGCAGCATTAGCGAACTCAATATAAAAGATAACCAGTTTGTGAACAAAGGCGATGTCCTTTTTATCATCGACAAGACGCCGTTTCACATTGCTGAACTGAATGCGCAAGCGCAGCTGGCGAAGGCACAGTCCGATCTGGCGAAAGCCAATAACGAAGCCAACCGCCGCCGTCATTTATCGCAAAATTATATCTCAGCCGAAGATCTGGATACTGCTAACCTCAACGTGAAAGCCATGCAGGCCAGCGTTGAAGCAGCCGAGGCCAGTATGCGCCAGGCACAGTGGCAACTGACGCAGACGGTGGTCAAAGCGCCCGTAGCGGGCTGGGTCACCAACCTTTCAACTCGTACTGGAGACTACGCCTCAACCGGTAAGCCCCTGTTTGCCCTTGTCGACAGCCACTCTTTCTATGTGATGGGGTATTTTGAAGAAACCAAGTTGCGCCACATTCGTGAAGGTGCTCCTGCGGTTATCACGCTCTACAGCGACAACATAAAGTTACAGGGTCACGTATCCAGTATTGGTCGCGCCATCTACGACCAAAGTGTGGAAAGCGATTCCGGCCTGATTCCCGACATCAAACCCAATGTGCCGTGGGTGCGTCTGGCCCAACGCGTTCCGGTCCGCATCGAATTCGACGCTCTGCCGCAGGATGTCACTCTGGTTTCTGGTACGACCTGCAGCGTGTCTATCGGCCAGCGTAAATGAAACTGTCCCACCTGATGCCAGGCCATTGGCCGTGGTTTAAAGCCACGGTAGCGCAGTGGCGTTATGCGTTGCGAAATACCATTGCGATGTGTCTGGCGTTAACGTTCGCCTATTACCTGAATCTGGATGAGCCCTACTGGGCGATGACCTCGGCGGCAGTGGTCAGCTTTCCCACCGTCGGCGGGGTTATCAGCAAAAGTCTGGGTCGTGTTGCGGGTAGCTTACTGGGCGCCACCGCCGCGTTGATTATTGCCGGTCATACCCTCAATGAGCCGTGGTTGTTTTTGCTGAGCATGTCAGTGTGGATCGGTTTTTGTACCTGGGCCTGCGCGCACTTCACCAATAACGTCGCCTACGCCTTTCAACTGGCCGGTTATACGGCGGCGATCATTGCTTTTCCCATGGTCAATACCATAGAGATTACGCAGTTGTGGGATATCGCTCAGGCCCGCGTATGCGAGGTCATCGTCGGTATCCTGTGCGGCGGCATGATGATGATGATCCTCCCCAGCACCTCCGATGGCACCACATTGCTTACCGCGCTGAAAAACATGCATTCGCGTTTACTGGAGCATGCCAGCTTACTCTGGCAACCGGAGACAACGGATGCAATTCGCACAGCCCATGAAGGTGTTATCGGTCAGATTCTGACCATGAACCTGCTGCGTATTCAGGCGTTCTGGAGTCACTACCGTTTTCGCCGTCAAAATGCGTTGCTCAATTCGCTGTTGCATCAGCAGTTACGTATGACCAGCGTGATATCCAGTCTGCGCAGGATGCTCCTGAACTGGCCCAATCCCCCGGCTAATACCCGGCAAATCATCGAACAACTGCTCAGCGAGCTGGTCAAATCCAATACCGACACCTACACCGTGGCGCGTATTATCGCCCCCCTGCGTCCCCTCGATGCGCGCGACTATCGGCACGTCGCCTTCTGGCAACGACTGCGTTATTTTTGTCGGCTATACTTACGCAGCAGTCATTATCTGCATTTACTGGAAAATGGCGTTACCGCCGAGCGTATTACTATCGCCCGCACGCCAGGACTTGCCCGTCATACCGATAATGCGGAAGCCCTCTGGAGCGGATTGCGTACGTTCTGTACCCTGATGCTTATCGGCGCATGGAGCATTGGCGCGCAATGGGAATCAGGCTCTGGCGCACTAACGCTCGCGGCCATCAGCAGCGTGCTCTATTCCGCCGTAGCCACGCCGTTCAAGTCACTTTCTTTGCTGATGCGCACGTTGGTTCTGCTGTCGCTGTTTAGCTTTGTGGTTAAGTTTGGCCTGATGGTGCAAATCTCTGACCTCTGGCAATTCATTCTGTTTCTCTTCCCGCTACTCGCTACCATGCAACTCCTGAAGCTGCAAATGCCTGCGCTGGCGGGTCTTTGGGGACAGCTAATCGTGTTTATGGGATCGTTTATCGCGGTGACTAATCCGCCGGTTTATGATTTTGCTGATTTCCTGAATGACAATATGGCGAAAATCACCGGCGTGGCGCTATCGTGGCTGGCATTCGCCATTCTGCGGCCTGGATCGGATGCGCGGAAAGGTCGCCGCCATATTCGCGCCCTGCGCCGGGATTTTGTCGATCAGCTCAGCCGACATCCCTCGCTCAGTGAAAACGAATTTGAGTCGCTGACCTATCACCACGTCAGCCAGCTCAGCAACAGTCAGGATGCCCTGGCGCGACGCTGGCTATTGCGTTGGGGGGTTGTCTTGCTGAACTGCTCGCACGTGGTGTGGCAACTGCGCACCTGGGAGGTGCGTTCAGATCCTCTGGCTCGCGTCAGAGACGTGTGTATATCGCTGCTTCGCGACGTAATGAGTGAGCGCGGCGTTCAGCAACGGCCGCTGAATGCCACGCTGAGTGAGCTACAGCGTATTTGCGACACGCTCGCCCACCATCATCAACCTGCGGCGCAGGAACTGTCGGCGCTTATCTGGCGACTACACTGCTCGCTTTCTCAGCTCGAACAGGCGCCTCCGCCGGGTACGCTAGGCAATTGATTATTTGATAACGCCACAAGCGTAGCGCGCTCCGCCACCGCCAAGCGGTTTTGGTTGATCGGACATATTATCGCCACCGACATGGATCATCAGCGCTTTGCCTTTAACCTCATCGAGCGTTTTCAGCCGCGGCGCAATGACCGGTGTTGTGGCGTTACCGTCGTTATTCACCACCAGCAGCGGCAGGTCGCCCATGTGGCCTGCGCCTTCCGGACCTTCGTGCTTGCCGGTTTGGTGCGGATCATAATGGCCTCCAGCCGATTCCGCGGCTGAGGCTTTTCCTTCTTTAATCGCCGGTTGGCAACTGCCATTCGCATGCACATGGAAGCCATGTTCACCCGGCGGTAGCGCTTTCAGATCGGGCGTAAACTCCAGCCCTTTCCCGGTTTCAACAATAGTGACCGTACCAATCGCCTGGCCGACGCCTTGCGACGTTACCAGATTCATCGTCACTTTTTCTTCACTGGCAGCCTGCGCACCTGCACAGGCGAGTAGAGTAATAATGGCCAAACTCAAACGCTTCATAAGACCTCCGTCCAAAAGGTGTCTGATTGATAAGTGTAAACCAGTGACACAAATTTGAACGGAGAAGCGTCAAAAACGCGATTACGGTACGTCGTAACCCAGCGCGGCTTTGCGAATACGGAACCACTGCTGGCGAGACATGTTCAATGACTCAGACTCAACGGCAGCACGTACACGCTCTATCTTCCCTGAGCCAATAATCGGCAGCGGCTGAGACGGCAGACGTAAAATCCAGGCGTACACCACCTGCTCAATGAACTGCGCGTTTAACTCTTCTGCGATTGTGGCAAGTTCATTACGTAATGGCTGGAACGCATCGTCATTAAACAGACGACCACCGCCGAGGCAGGACCAGGCCATCGGACGAATGCGTAGTTGTTGCAGTTGATCTAAAGTACCATCCAGCAGGAGCGGCTGATGTACCGGTGAGATCTCAACCTGGTTAGTCGCCAGCGTGAACGGCAGACGCGATTGCAGCAGTGAGAACTGTGCCGGGGTGAAGTTAGATACGCCAAAGTGACGCACTTTTCCGCTATGGTGCAATTTTTTGAACGCGTCGGCGACGTCGTCCGCATCCATGAGCGGATCGGGACGGTGGATGAGCAGCAAATCAATATGATCGGTCGCCAGTAACTTCAACGATGCTTCCGCAATGGCAATAATATGCGCGCTGTCGGTGATGTAATGACCCAGCGCATTTTCCGTGCGCGCCGTCGTGGCGATCCCGCACTTGGTAACAATCTGCATTTTTTCACGCAGATGCGGGGCCAGCTTCAGTGCCTCACCAAACGCCGCTTCACACTGGTATCCGCCGTAAATATCGGCGTGATCGACGGTGGTAACACCCAGATCCAGATGTTCTTCAATAAAGCTGACTAGCTGGCGCGCGGACATATTCCAGTCCATCAGGCGCCAATACCCCATTACAAAGCGAGAAAATTCCGGACCTTGCGGCGCAATAGTAATACGCTGAACCATAGCAGCTTCCTTATAAGTGAATGTGCATCGAGTATACGCAATTACGCTTTTAAAAGAGTGAAGGTTGTTGCGGTTCTTCCGAAGGGTTGGCTTTGTTTGCTCGTAATTTACGCATCAGGCGCTGACGACAAAGCCGTAGCACTTCCTGCTTTTCAGCATCGCTCATCTTTTGCCAGTTAAAACGCTCATCCCGACTGCGAAAACAGCCGCGGCAAAAACCGCGCTCGTCAGACTGACATATTCCACGGCATGGGCTCTGGACGGGGAAAAACTCCAGCTGTTCGGCCACATCCCCTCCTTTCGTAAGATTGATATACCTATTGAAGACGTTAACTGAATTTCTCGCAAGCGCTATTGCATTAGACCGACTGGTCTATTACACTCCTTTCCATGAACAAAATCACTGAACACGATACACGCGAACATCTGCTGGCGACTGGCGAACTGCTGTGTATGCAGCGCGGTTTCACCGGTATGGGCTTAAGCGAACTACTGAAAACCGCTGAAGTCCCCAAAGGTTCGTTTTATCATTATTTTCGCTCTAAAGAAGCGTTCGGTGTCGCGATGCTGGAACGCCACTATGCGGCCTATCATCAGCGACTGGCTACGCACTTTGATACGGGGGCAGGAAACTATCGCGACCGTATTCTGGCCTACTATCAGGAAACTCTGAACCAGTTTAGCCAGCACGGTATTATCAGCGGTTGTTTAACCGTAAAACTGTCTGCCGAAGTGTGCGATCTGTCAGAAGATATGCGCACGGCGATGGATAAAGGCGCGCGGCACATTATTGCGCTGTTAGCGCAGGCGCTGGAGAAAGGTCAGGCAAATCATTGTCTGTCCTTTGTTGGCGAGCCGTTACAACAGGCGCAGGTATTGTATGCTCTGTGGCTGGGCGCCAACCTGCAGGCCAAGATTTCTCGTAGCGCCACCCCGCTGGAAAATGCGCTGGCGCACGTTAAAACCATCATTACTACGCCTGCCGTTTAACAGGCGTTTTTATTTCTTTTATTACTAGACGACCGGTCTATTCAGGAGTGCCATATGTCATCTGAAAAACTTTTTTCCCCACTGAAAGTGGGTGCTATTACGGCAGCAAACCGCGTATTCATGGCGCCACTGACGCGTCTGCGCAGCATTGAGCCTGGCGACATCCCTACTCCGCTGATGGCCGAGTATTACCGCCAACGCGCCAGCGCGGGTCTTATCATCAGTGAAGCTACACAGATTTCCGCGCAGGCGAAAGGCTATGCGGGGGCACCCGGCTTACACAGCGAAGCGCAAATTGCCGCATGGAAAAAAATCACCGCTGCCGTACATGCGGAGCAAGGTCATATTGCGGTCCAGTTGTGGCATACCGGGCGCATCTCTCACGCCAGTCTGCAGCCCAACGGTCAGGCACCGGTCGCACCTTCCGCGATTAGCGCCGGTACCCGGACCTCGCTGCGTGATGAAAATGGTCTGGCAACACGTGCGGATACCTCCATGCCGCGTGCGCTCGAAACTGAAGAAATTCCCGGCATCGTTAATGACTTCCGTCAGGCGATTGCCAACGCGCGCGAAGCGGGTTTCGACATGGTTGAACTGCACTCCGCTCACGGCTATCTGCTGCACCAGTTCCTGTCGCCAACGTCTAACCAGCGTACCGATCAATACGGCGGCAGCATCGAAAATCGTGCACGTCTGGTGCTGGAAGTTGTCGATGCCGGTATTAAAGAATGGGGTGCCGACCGTATTGGTATTCGCGTCTCTCCGATTGGCTCATTCCAGAACGTTGACAACGGCCCGAACGAAGAAGCCGATGCGCTTTATCTGATTGAACAACTGGGCAAGCGCGGAATCGCTTACCTGCATATGTCTGAGCCGGACTGGGCTGGCGGCGAGCCGTATTCCGATGCGTTTCGCGAAAAAGTTCGTGCACGTTTCCACGGTCCGATCATTGGTGCGGGTGCCTACACACCTGAAAAAGCAGAAGCACTGATCGAGAAAGGCCTGATCGACGCCGTTGCTTTTGGTCGCGCCTATATCGCTAACCCGGATCTGGTTGCGCGTCTGCAGCGTAAAGCGGAGCTGAATCCGCAACGTGCCGAAAGCTTCTACGGCGGCGGCGCGGAAGGTTACACCGATTATCCTACCCTCTAACGTCACAAACTCCGTTCTGCCATTGATAGCGGCGTAACAACGCCGCTATACTAAAACAACATTTTGAATGTATTAGCCATTTTCGAAGGGGAAAAAGATGCGTTTACTTCATACCATGCTGCGCGTGGGTGACCTGCAGCGTTCCATCGAGTTTTATACCAACGTGCTGGGCATGAAGCTGCTGCGTACCAGCGAAAACCCTGAATACAAATACTCCCTGGCCTTTGTCGGCTACGGCCCTGAAACCAGCGAAGCCGTGATCGAACTGACCTATAACTGGGGTGTCGACAAGTATGAGCTGGGCACTGCCTACGGCCATATCGCCCTGAGCGTAGACAACGCAGCCGAAGCCTGTGAACGTATTCGTCAGAATGGCGGTAACGTCACGCGTGAAGCCGGTCCGGTAAAAGGCGGCACCACCGTAATTGCGTTCGTTGAAGATCCAGACGGTTACAAAATTGAACTGATCGAAGAGAAAGACGCCGGGCGCGGCCTGGGCGACTGACCTCCCCACGGGCGCAGATCGTCTGTGCCCGTAGTTTTATACTCATCATTTTGCCATAATACGCGCTGCAATTTTCCCGTATTAAGAGACCCAGATGTCCGATAACGCTCAACTTTCCGGTCTGTGTGACCGTTTTCGTGGTTTTTATCCTGTCGTCATTGATGTCGAAACCGCAGGGTTCAATGCCAAAACCGATGCGCTGCTTGAGATCGCAGCCATCACACTGAAAATGGATGAACAAGGCTGGCTGATGCCGGACACGACGTTACATTTCCACGTAGAGCCATTTGAAGGCGCGAATTTGCAGCCGGAAGCCCTCGCCTTTAACGGAATTGACCCTAACAATCCGCTACGCGGCGCGGTCAGCGAATATGACGCTCTGCATGCCATCTTTAAAATGGTGCGTAAAGGGATTAAAGACAGCGGCTGCAATCGGGCGATCATGGTGGCGCATAACGCTACGTTCGACCACAGTTTTATGATGGCCGCTGCAGAACGCGCCTCGCTCAAACGTAATCCATTTCATCCGTTCGTCACCTTTGATACTGCAGCCTTAAGCGGCCTGTCTCTGGGGCAAACTGTGTTGTCGAAAGCGTGCCTGGCGGCGGGAATGGAATTTGACGGGACTCAGGCGCACTCGGCGCTGTATGACACCGAACGGACGGCCGTGCTGTTTTGCGAAATTGTTAACCGCTGGAAACGTCTCGGCGGCTGGCCTCTTCCCGTGCCTGAAGAGGCATAACGGACCGATAAAAAAAGCGACCATCACGAGGTCGCTTTTTTATTTACGCTGATATTATTCAGCGTCCGGCTCTTCGGTTTTGTATTTCGCCGCTGTTTCTTTAATCAGCTGCTGCAACTCACCGCGCTGGTACATTTCGATCAAAATGTCACAGCCGCCAACCAGCTCGCCATCAACCCACAGCTGCGGGAAGGTTGGCCAGTTTGCGTATTTCGGCAGCTCGGCGCGAATATCCGGGTTCTGCAGAATATCAACATAAGCAAAGCGTTCACCACAGGCGGACAGCGCCTGCACAGCCTGAGCGGAGAAACCGCAGCTTGGCAGTTTAGGGGAACCTTTCATGTACAGGAGAATCGGGTTTTCAGCGATCTGGCGCTGGATTTTTTCGATAGTGGTGCTCATTATCTTGCTTCCTTAAACTTCTTTTACGGCAGTAGTCTGACATTGTAGCGGGTCAGACAAGCAACGGAAAATAACATTTTCATTACGCGTTATTATTTTATCCCCTGACGCCAAAAGTTGCATTCACAATCTCACTTATCCCTTTAAAGCCTGTGGATTTGATTATTCGTTCACCAACGCCAACTTTAATTGCTGATTTTTTTTGCGGTCGGTTACGAAACGTAGTTTTAAACAAAAAAGCTATTAACTTTCCCTCTTTCTATAGATTAGAATCATCAAGTTTTGAAAATCACACGCAGGCATGATAGACCTGCCTTACCAGAGGATTGCTCAGTGGCGCGGATAAACCGAATCTCGATCACGCTCTGTGCTTTACTTTTTACTACACTGCCCTTTACGCCCATGGCTCATGCTTCCAAGCAGGCCAGGACGACACCTACCCATTCCCACACCATCAAAACGGTAGATAAAAAGAAAAGCGCAACAACCAGCCAAAAAACAACAAAGACCAGCAAAAAAACGGCGACAAAAACCACCAGCAAAACCAGCACCAAAACCGCTTCCTCTTCTAAACATCGCACTGCCGCTCCGGCAAAGTCGACTAAAACGGCAAACCGTCGTGGTAAAAACACCGCAGCACAAACCGCTGCCGTTACCTGGACTGAAAAATGCACGCCGCGCAAAGGTCATAAGCCGCGCTGTGTAAAAGTGAAAACCACCGCACCAACGACGCTGGCTGACGCGCATAAAGTGAAAGTGCAGAAAGCCACTAAAACCGCCATGTCCACGCTGATGAACCAAATCGGCAAGCCTTATCGCTGGGGCGGCACCTCACCAAGAACCGGGTTTGACTGCAGCGGTCTGGTCTATTACGCCTATAAAGATCTGGTGAAATTCCGCATTCCACGCACTGCGAACGAAATGTATCATCTGCGCGATGCCGCGCCGATTGAACGTGGCGAACTGAAAAATGGCGACCTGGTATTTTTCCGTACCCAGGGGCGTGGAACTGCCGATCACGTTGGCGTTTATGTTGGCAACGGTAAGTTTATTCAGTCACCGCGCAGCGGCCAGGAAATTCAAATCACCTCTCTGAGTGAAGATTACTGGCAGCGCCACTATGTGGGCGCTCGTCGGGTAATGACGCCAAAAACAATTCGTTAAAAACTTACCCTACAGTACATGCTGTAGGGTAAGTTCTTCTTTTGCATAACCTTTCAATTTGCTACCCTATCCTTACTCACAATGAGGCTATTGTGTGTACTCAATATTAATAATAAGGAGAGAAGCAATGTCGTTTGAATTACCTGCATTACCGTATGCCAAAGATGCTCTGGCACCGCACATTTCTGCCGAAACGCTGGAATATCACTATGGCAAACACCATCAAACTTACGTGACTAATCTGAACAACCTGATTAAAGGCACGGCGTTTGAAGGCAAATCACTGGAAGAGATCGTACGTAGCTCTGAAGGCGGTGTATTCAATAACGCAGCACAGGTATGGAACCACACGTTCTACTGGAACTGCCTGGCACCGAACGCAGGTGGCGAACCTACCGGTAAACTGGCCGAAGCAATTGCCGCCTCCTTTGGCAGCTTTGCGGATTTCAAAGCGCAGTTCACCGATGCCGCTATTAAAAACTTCGGTTCTGGCTGGACCTGGCTGGTAAAAGGAACAGATGGCAAACTGGCTATCGTTTCCACCTCCAATGCAGGTACACCGCTGACCACCGACGCGACGCCGCTGATGACCGTTGACGTATGGGAACACGCCTACTACATCGATTATCGCAATGCCCGTCCTGGCTACCTGGAAAACTTCTGGGCGCTGGTGAACTGGGAATTTGTTGCGAAGAACTTCGCAGCATAAAAAAGATGACGCAGAAGGAGAACCCTTCTGCGTTTTAGCATTAATTCGCGGTAGTGAACGCCTCTTCAGGCTGTTTGCGCGCCGAGATAAAGACCAGCAGCAGCGCAAGTCCTGCCACAATTGCCCCCATCACCGGAACAAAGCTATAGCCCAACCCACCGGAAATCACCGCCCCACCGGCTGCGGCACCCAGAGCATTCCCCAGATTAAACGCGCCAATGTTGACTGACGATGATAATCCAGGCGCTTCGCTGGCAACGCGCATCACGCGCATCTGCAACGGCGGAACGACCGCAAACGTCGCTGCCCCCCAGACCACCATACTAACTGCCGCACCCAGCTCATTACGCGCCAGGAAAGGAATGGCCAGCATAATAACCATCAGCAGCAGTAAAAAGCCTTTTAGCGTACCGTTGACGGAACGGTCAGCCAGTTTGCCACCAAGATAGTTACCGATTGAGAAGCCAACGCCAATCAGCACCAGCATACCGGTCACAAACGCCGGTGTGGCATGGGTGATCGTATGTAACACTGGTGAGATATAGGTATAAAGCGTGAACATCGCCCCGGCTCCCAGCACGGTCGTCAGCAGCGCCGACAGCACCTGCGGACGCAAAAGTACCGCCAGTTCGCTACGGACATCCGGGCGCTCTCCCGCCCCACCTTTGGGTAAAGAGAAGAACAGGCTGACCATGGCGATGACGCCCAGACCCGCCGTTGCCATAAACGACATACGCCAGCCGATGGTTTCACCAAGCCAGGTCGCCGCAGGAACGCCGCCAATATTGGCAATGGTCAACCCCATAAACATGGTTGCCACGGCGCTGGCCTGCTTATGTTTGGGTACTACACTTGCAGCGACAACGGAGCCAAGACCAAAAAATGCCCCATGGTTCAGACTGGTCAAAATACGCGATAACATCAGGGTGGTGTAATCCGGCGAAATAGCCGAAAGCACGTTGCCCAGCGTGAAAATCGCCATCAGGAATATCAACGCATTACGTCGCGCACGATGGGACAGCAGTAATGTCATCAGCGGAGCACCCACCATTACCCCAACCGCATACGCGCTGATTAACATTCCGGCCGCGGGAATCGAGACATCCACACCTTTGGCAATGACGGGCAATAATCCCATTGGCGAAAATTCAGTGGTGCCAATGCCAAACGCGCCGATCGCCAGCGCCAGTAAAGGATAATTGAGTTTCATATTTCGACTCCGTAACGTCGAGCCGGGGCGCGACATAAAATAAGAGTCAAAAGCATGACATTGATCGCAAAATTAATAAAGTTAACAAAATTGCAAAAGACTTTTGCTTATTCGCAAACAATCGACGGGAAAGGCAAGCAGAAAGGATGAGGGAGAGCGAACTCCCTCGGGGGAAATCAATGCAGCGCTGCGGTCAGGCCACCCGCGACGATCAAACCCAGAACAATAATGGTAGTCACTAACGAAAATTTCAGATCGGTGCTCATCAAGTTTTCTCCTTTTTATTCCCACACAAAAAGTGATATTGCGCATTTTTACACACTTGAAAGCAAAAATCTCTCACGATTTATATTGATAACTGCTTTTAACTCTTCCCCTTTTCGTAAAGATCAGACAAAATTCCACGCTTACTTGATTAGCGTACCGGCCATTGACCCCTTCCTGACGTTCCGTGTCGTTTTCCCGGCGTGCCGCAACCCTTACGTTGCGCTAAGGGTGTGTTAAGGCAAACGTTTACCTGGAGTATTCTCAGGAGCTTAGGATATGGTCTGGAGTGAGATGTAATGGCAACAATTAAAGATGTAGCGAAGCGAGCAAACGTTTCCACTACAACCGTATCACACGTAATTAACAAAACGCGCTTTGTCGCGGAAGAAACGCGTAATGCTGTCTGGGCGGCGATCAAAGAGCTGCACTATTCTCCGAGCGCCGTGGCGCGCAGCCTGAAGGTGAATCACACCAAGTCTATTGGCTTGCTGGCCACCAGCAGCGAAGCGGCCTATTTCGCTGAAATTATCGAAGCCGTTGAGAAAAACTGTTTCCAGAAAGGCTATACCCTGATTCTGGGTAACGCATGGAACAGTCTCGAAAAACAGCAGGCTTATCTGTCAATGATGGCGCAAAAGCGCGTTGATGGTCTGCTGGTGATGTGTTCTGAATATCCGGAGTCGCTGCTTTCGATGCTCGAAGAGTACCGCCATATTCCGATGGTCGTCATGGACTGGGGCGAAGCTAAAGCCGACTTTACCGATACGGTCATTGATAACGCCTTCGAAGGCGGTTACATGGCGGGTCGGTATCTGGTAGAACGCGGTCATCGTGAGATTGGCGTGATCCCAGGACCAATGGAGCGTAATACTGGAGCCGGGCGTCTGGCAGGCTTTATGAAAGCGATGGAAGAAGCGCTGATTAAAGTTCCTGAAAACTGGATTGTGCAGGGCGATTTTGAGCCTGAATCGGGCTATCGCGCCATGCAGCAAATTCTGTCACAGTCGCATCGTCCGACTGCCGTCTTCTGCGGTGGCGATATCATGGCGATGGGTGCGCTGTGCGCCGCTGACGAGATGGGACTGCGCGTACCGCAGGATGTTTCGCTCATCGGTTACGACAACGTGCGCAACGCCCGCTTCTTCACGCCGGCTCTGACGACCATTCACCAGCCTAAAGATTCACTGGGGGAAACGGCCTTCAACATGCTGTTAGACCGTATCGTGAATAAACGTGAAGAGTCGCAGTCTATCGAGGTTCATCCGCGCCTGGTAGAACGCCGCTCCGTTGCCGACGGCCCGTTCCGCGATTACCGTCGTTAAGACAGTTGTGCGGGAGCCTCATCGGGCTCCCGCAGCCATTCCTTATTCAGCGTTTCACTATCCCCTAAATAGTCCAGCAGCCAGCTCAATGCCGGCGACGTATCGTTCTGTTGCCATGTCAGGCAGCATGCGGCATCAGGAAATGGATTCTCCAGCTGCAGAGCGACCCATTTGCCGCTATCAATCCACGGTTTGGCAAAATGCGTCGGTACCATGCCCACGCACAAACCTGCCGATAAACAGGTCGCAGAAGATTCCCAGTCAGGCACCACGACGCGCTTTTGGTTATCCAGCAGCCAGGTAATACGCTTAGGAAGCGTACGCGACGTGTCTTCACGCACCAGCGACGGCCAGTTGCGCAACGTGTCGTCGCTTAGCGGTCCGGGCATTGACGCCAACGGATGATGGCTTGCCACCACGCAGCTCCAGCTCAGCATTCCCATGTCGCGGAAGGTATAGCGCCCCCCTACCGGAATCGCTTGCGTGGCGCCGATTGCCAGCTCAACGCGCCCATCGGACAGCGCATCCCAGACACCGTTAAACACCTCCTGGAAAACCAGCAGCTCCACATCATCAAAATGACGATAGAAATCCACGATCATCTGTCGGGTACGATCCGGGCGGACAATATTATCTACCGCGATCGCCAACTGCCCGCGCCAGCCGTTGGCAATTTGCTGACATTGCTGGCGGGTGATCTGCATTTTTTTGATAACAGAGCGGCCTTCTTTGAGAAACCATGCACCGGCAGGCGTCAATTCCACGTCCCGATGGCGTCGCTCAAAAAGCGGCACCGCCAGCCACTCTTCCAGTTGACGCACGGTGTAGCTTACCGCCGAGGGTACGCGGTGCAACTCCTGCGCGGCCGAACTAAAGCTACCGTTACGCGCAACCGCATCCACAACTTCAAGTGAATATTCCGACCACATATTCAGCCTACAAAAAATTTGAAATCAGTAAGCAAATATTAGCGTTTCACAGCAAGAATTACACTCACTACACTCAGCGGCATTGTTCTACTGCTAAAAAAAGAGAAATGATGATGCAACCTGGGAAAGGATTTTTAGTCTGGCTGGCGGGTCTTAGCGTACTCGGCTTTCTGGCAACGGATATGTATCTGCCCGCCTTCGCCGCAATTCAGTCCGATCTGCAGACGCCTGCATCTGCCGTCAGCGCCAGCCTTAGCTTATTCTTAGCGGGTTTTGCCGTCGCACAACTTCTGTGGGGGCCGCTCTCTGACCATTATGGTCGCAAGCCTGTTTTGCTGCTGGGTTTATCCATCTTCGCGCTGGGCAGTTTGGGCATGCTGTGGGTTGAAAATGCCACCGGTCTGCTGGTACTACGCTTTGTTCAGGCCGTTGGCGTTTGTGCGGCATCGGTTATCTGGCAGGCGCTGGTCACCGATTATTATCCTTCACAAAAAGTAAACCGCATCTTTGCCACCATTATGCCATTGGTCGGGTTATCCCCGGCATTAGCGCCGTTATTAGGCAGTTGGATCCTGGTACATTTTTCCTGGCAGGCCATTTTCGCCACCCTGTTTGCCATTACTCTAATCCTGATGCTTCCGGCTCTGCGCTTAAAACCAACAGCTAAAGCACGCGACGACAGCCAGGATAAACTGACTTTCGCTACCCTGTTGCGCTCAAAAGTTTACCGCGGAAACGTGCTGATTTATGCCGCCTGCTCCGCGAGCTTCTTCGCGTGGCTGACAGGTTCCCCGTTCATCCTCAGCGAAATGGGCTACAGTCCGGCGGTGATTGGCCTGAGCTATGTTCCACAAACCATCGCTTTCTTAATTGGTGGTTACGGCTGCCGCGCTGCGCTGCAAAAATGGCAGGGCCGTCAGTTGCTGCCCTGGTTACTCATTCTGTATGCCTTTAGCGTAGTGGCCACCTGGGCAACCGGCTTTATTCACCATGTTGCGCTGGCTGAAATCCTCATCCCATTCTGCGTTATGGCGATTGCCAATGGAGCAATCTACCCAATTGTTGTGGCTCAGGCGTTACGTCCTTTCCCACAAGCTACGGGACGCGCAGCGGCATTGCAGAACACACTGCAACTGGGTTTATGCTTCCTGGCAAGCCTTGTGGTTTCCTGGTTGATCGCCACCCCGCTGCTCACCACCACCAGCGTGATGCTGACAACGGTGCTGCTGGCGGCCGCGGGTTACAAAATGCAGTCGCAGAAGGCTAACGCCCCGCACACAGATGATCGGGCGCAAATTGCCCACGGTGAGTCTCACTAGTAATCACCTTTGATAATTGATTAGCCTGCTAATATTTATTGGTTGAATCGTCAAAAATTCAGGCCTATACTGATTTCCGGTTGTTAAAAAAACGATAATTGTTATGTGTTAACGGGGACAAGAACGTTCCCGTTTTCCCATGGATGGTCTTTTCGGCAAGGGTTCCTCCCTTCCTCTGTTCTACGTCGGATTATAGATTCGCGGATTAATTCCGTGAGAGTTCTCACAAAGCCCAAAAAAGCGTCTACGCTATTTTAAGGTTCTGATCACCGACCAGTGATGGAGAAGCTATGAGTTCATCGTGTATAGAAGACGTCAGCGTACCGGATGATGACTGGTACCGCATCACCAATGAATTATTGAGCCGTGCAGGTATTACCATTAATGGTCCGGCACCGGCAGATATTCGCGTAACGAACCCCGATTTTTTCAAACGCGTATTGCAGGAAGGATCGTTAGGGTTGGGCGAAAGTTATATGGATGGCTGGTGGGAATGCGACCGGCTGGACATGTTTTTTTGTAAAGTCCTGCGCGCCGGTCTTGAAAACCAACTCCCCCGCCACTTTAAAGACACGCTACGTATCGCCACGGCTCGCCTGTTCAATTTACAGACCAAAAAACGTGCGTGGGTCGTCGGCAAAGAACACTACGATTTGGGCAACGATCTCTTTACCCGCATGCTGGACCCTTATATGCAGTATTCCTGCGCCTACTGGAAAGATGCCGATACCCTGGAATCTGCCCAACAGGCGAAGCTAAAAATGATTGCCGAAAAACTGCAGTTGAAGCCAGGCATGCGGGTGCTCGATATTGGCTGCGGCTGGGGCGGCTTATCCCAGTTTATGGCGTCACAATATGGCGTTAGCGTGGTGGGCGTGACCGTTTCGGCAGAACAGCAGAAAATGGCGCAGGCGCGTTGTGCGGGGCTGGATGTCACAATTTTGCTGCAGGATTATCGCGACCTGAACGACAAATTTGATCGCATTGTCTCCGTCGGCATGTTTGAGCATGTGGGGCCGAAGAACTACGCGACTTATTTTGAAGTGGTTGATCGTAATTTAAAACCCGACGGCCTCTTTTTGCTGCATAGCATCGGCTCTAAAAAGACCGACAATAACGTTGATCCGTGGATCAATAAATATATCTTCCCGAACGGCTGTTTACCGTCAGTTCGCCAGATTGCCAACGCCAGCGAGCCGCATTTTGTGATGGAAGACTGGCATAATTTTGGCGCGGATTACGATACAACGTTGATGGCATGGCACGAGCGTTTCATGAGATCCTGGCCTGAAATCGCCGATAACTATACCGAACGCTTTAAACGGATGTTCAGCTATTACCTGAACGCCTGCGCCGGTGCGTTTCGTGCTCGCGACATTCAGCTGTGGCAGGTGGTTTTTTCCCGCGGCGTTGAACACGGCCTGCGCGTTCCCCGCTAATCGTTATCACCCCCGTGCCAACGGGGGTTTTACACTCTGGCTTAGGCTCCCGCCTCACCCGTTACGTTACTGATGGCGTTTTCACGCGCCGCCAGTACGCGCTCAACGGTATCAACCACCGCCTGGGTTTGAGGATCGATTTCGATATTGACCCGCGCGCCTAACTTTTTCTTACCCAGCGTCGTACGTTCCAGCGTTTCCGGGATCAAATGCACACAGAAACGCGTCGGTGTCACCTCGCCGACCGTCAGACTGATGCCATCAATTCCGATAAATCCTTTGTACAAGATGTATTTCATCAGCGACGGGTCCTGAACTTTAAACCACACCTGGCGGTTGTTCTCCGAGGTCAGAATTTTCGACACTTCGGCGGTCGTCATAATATGGCCCGACATTAAATGTCCGCCAATTTCATCACTGAATTTTGCCGCACGCTCAACGTTGACCAAATCCCCAACCTTCAGGTCACCCAGATTGGTGATACGCAGCGTTTCTTTCATCAGATCAAAGCTTATCTGGTTACCGTTGATTTCGGTTACCGTCAGGCAGCACCCATTGTGGGCAACCGATGCGCCGGTCTCCAGCGCATCCAACATATATTCAGGTAACTCCACAACATGCGTACGAAAATTTGGTTTTTCATCAATGGACACCAATTTCGCGGTGCCCTGCACAATACCCGTAAACATACTTCTAACTCCTGAACTGAATTAAGACATCTCTGCACAGCACAATAGCAGGTGGAAATTCAGGTTGCCAGCGATGCGCCGCTACTGCCTGTTTTTTCACTGGAGAATTACGTATTCCTCGCTACAATAGACTGAAATTTCCCCTGCTTTTTCTCCTTGCTGCCATATAAGGCGGCTTTTTTAGTCTCTCAAATAACAACAATATAGTGGTGTACACGTGCAAAAGTATGTAAGTGAAGCGCGTCAGTTATTAGCTCTGGCAATTCCGGTGATTCTTGCGCAAATCGCTCAAACCGCAATGGGATTCGTTGATACCGTCATGGCGGGCGGATACAGCGCCACGGACATGGCGGCCGTCGCCATTGGCACATCTATCTGGTTGCCGGCCATTCTGTTTGGTCACGGACTGCTGCTGGCCTTGACGCCAGTGATTGCGCAACTCAATGGTTCCGGGCGCCGCGATCGCATTGCCCATCAAATACGCCAGGGTTTCTGGCTGGCGGGCAGCGTCTCCATTCTGATTATGATCGTGCTCTGGAACGCGGGATACATTATTCGCTCCATGCATAACATCGACCCGGCGCTGGCAGATAAAGCCGTCGGCTACCTGCGCGCGTTGCTGTGGGGCGCGCCGGGGTATTTGTTCTTCCAGGTAGCCCGTAACCAGTGTGAAGGTCTGGCCAAAACCAAACCGGCGATGGTGATGGGATTTCTCGGCCTGCTGGTGAACATTCCTGTTAACTATGTTTTCATTTATGGGCATTTTGGCATGCCGGAGCTAGGCGGCGTGGGCTGCGGCGTGGCAACAGCGGCGGTTTACTGGGTGATGTTTATCGCCATGCTGTCATACGTTAAACGCGCACGCTCGATGCGTGATATCCGTAATGAGCGTGGTTTCCAGAAACCGGACACCGCCGTAATGAAGCGCCTGGTACAGCTGGGTTTACCTATCGCGCTGGCGTTATTTTTCGAAGTGACGCTGTTTGCTGTGGTGGCGCTGCTGGTTTCCCCGCTGGGGATTGTCGACGTGGCCGGACACCAGATCGCGCTCAACTTCAGCTCGTTAATGTTCGTCCTGCCGATGTCTCTGGCTGCAGCCGTCACCATTCGAGTCGGTTATCGTCTGGGCCAGGGTTCCACGCTGGATGCGCAAACCGCAGCCAGAACAGGTCTGGGCGTCGGCGTCTGCATGGCGGTTGTGACGGCGATTTTCACCGTAACATTCCGTGAGCACATTGCCCTGCTCTACAACAATAACCCGGAAGTTGTCGCTCTGGCAGCGCAGCTCATGTTACTGGCCGCGGTGTATCAAATATCGGACTCTATCCAGGTTATTGGCAGCGGTATCCTACGTGGTTATAAAGATACGCGTTCCATTTTCTTTATTACCTTTACGGCATACTGGGTACTGGGTCTGCCGAGCGGTTATATTCTGGCGCTGACCGATCTGGTGGTTGACCGGATGGGACCGGCAGGATTCTGGATGGGCTTTATTATCGGCCTGACCTCTGCGGCAGTGTTGATGATGCTGCGGATGCGTTTTCTGCAGCGCCAGCCGTCAGCGGTTATTTTACAACGCGCCGCACGATAATCCCCAAATAGCCGCCATCTGGCGGCTTTTTTATATCCTCAAAACGGGCTGGCGTTTTGGGCCGTCATCCATTCCTGACTGACCGGATGCCTGAAATGCAGTTCACTGGCATGCAGCATCAGTCTCGACGTCCGTTCGGTGCCTGGCAGCAGACGCCCACCATATAAATCGCACCCCAAAATGGGATGCCCCAACTGCTGACAGTGGATCCGCAACTGGTGGGTACGCCCGGTTTCAGGCGTCAGCCGTACCCGCGTCAAAGCGAGTAACGTCCCATCTTGCTGGCGATGATGAAAACGCTCAATAACCTGATAGCGCGAGCGCGCGGGTTTACCGTTAATGGCGCAAATCGACATCAGTGGAAACAGCGCCGGGTCTTTGGCAATCGCTGCGTCTATAACGCCTTCATCGTTTTTCAGATGCCCGCATAACAACGCACTATACACCTTGCTTACCGCGCGCTGACTGAACTGCTGGCAAAGCGCGGCGTTGATAGCCTTGTTACGGGCAATCACCATCAGCCCTGACGTCCCAAAATCAAGCCGATGTACCAGCGTACAGCCGGGGTAAATCTGTACCAGCCGGTGATGTACCGAATCGAGATTCTGCGGATTTTTCCCCGACAAACTAAGCAGTCCGGTGGGTTTATTGATAAGCACCAGATGCTCGTCCTGATAGAGGATCGCTATCTCCTCATGACAAGGCGGGGCAATAAAGGTATCAAGGATCGTAGACATGAGCGGCCAGGATGAAGTGTGGAAACGGATGATAGCGAATTTTTACCACGCAGGCGAATCAGGGCGCTTAACCAATGACAATCATTGCATGATAGAGTGTGGGATATCCTGAGTGCGATGAGAGGGTTACACCGTGCAACAAATCGATTTCTACATGGTAGATGCCTTTACCACTACGACGTTTGGCGGTAATGCCGCAGCAGTATGCCCGCTCGATGACTGGTTGCCCGATGAAATATTATTAAAAATGTCGCAGCAGCATAACCAGTCGGAAACCGCTTTTTTTGTCGCTAGTGAGAATGGCTTCGAGCTGCGTTGGTTTACCACGCAAGGCGAAATTAATCTGTGTGGGCATGCCACGCTTGCCGCCGCACATGTCATCTTTGAACATCTGGATTACCCGGAAGCGACCATTCATTTTGCCACCCGTTTTGTGGGGCCACTGACGGTCACGCGCAGCGGTGATTGGCTGACGCTTGATTTTCCTGCCTGGCAAAGCGAACCTGCCGAACCGCCCGCCTTACTGCTGGAAACATTGGGCATCACCGAATATAAAGAAGTGCGCGTCGCGCGCGATTACATGGTCGTGATGGAGAATCAACAGCAGGTTGAGGCTGTGCGCCCGAATATCCACGCCATGATTCCCCTCGGGAAAATGGTATGTATCACCGCGCCGGGTGACGGGGAATACGATTTCGTCAGCCGTTTCTTCTGCCCGGGTGAAGCGGTCGCGGAAGACCCGGTCACCGGTTCGACGCATAGCATGCTGATTCCTTACTGGGCTGCAAAACTGAATAAAACGCAGATGCTGGCGCGCCAGGTCTCTGAACGCGGCGGCGATTTACGCTGCCAGCTGACAGGAACGCGTGTTTATATTGGTGGACAAGCAGTAACTTATCTGACGGGTAAAGTGCTGTTACGCTAGCAGCCTTACCCGAATTAACCAATCCATGGAGGATTTATGGCAAACAAACTCGTGCAGATACACTTTGATTTTCCTGGTCCGTTTGGCGCTGAGATGTCACATCAACTTGTTGAACTGGCCGAATCCATCAACCAGGAGCCGGGTTTCATCTGGAAAATCTGGACCGAGAACGCAGCAAACCACGAAGCGGGTGGCATCTACCTGTTTCAGGATGAAGACAGCGCTCTGGCCTATATCAAAAAACACACGGCCCGCCTGAAGCACCTGGGTGTGGAAGACGTGACGTGCAAAATCTTCGATATCAATGAACCGTTAAGTAAGATTAACCACGGCCATATCGGCTAATTTTTGGCTTTAACGCCCCGCCCCGGGGCGCTTCTTCACTCCCCTGCTTTACCCTCATCAAAAGCGTTCCCCCTCTTTCACCGCGCCAGGATAGCTATATAACGTGGGTCACGTTTGCCATAGTTCACAAAATCATCACCTGTGAAAACTATCACTAGCCGAACGCGGTATGAAAGCGTATAAAATAATACAAACAGTATTATTTTATACAAAATGGATTATCAATAACTACAGGAGATTCACTTATGTCCGTGGACATTACATTGAACTCATCTGCAGGAGGTTTTCCGCCTGCAGGTCATTACTCACACAGTACAACGGCTGGCGGATTCGTCTTCATTTCTGGTCAGTTGCCGGTCACAAGTGATGGCGAAAAAAAAACGGATGCCTCTTTTGAAGAGCAGACGCGGCTGGTACTGCAGAATATTGATGCCTGCCTGGCTGGCGCTGGGATTTCTCGACAGCACCTGGTGTCAGTACGCGTCTATGTGACAGATATCAACCAATGGCCAACGTTTAACAAAATCTATGGGGAGTGGATCGGTGATTTCCGGCCCTCCCGCGCGGTAGCGGGCGTTGCAGAACTTCATTATGGTTTCGCGCTGGAAGTTGAAGCTATAGCCCTGGCCCCACAAGCATGACGTTTAACGACATACAGGTGAACAACAATGACTGAAATGACACTGCCTGATTATAACGATGTTGCCGCCGCGGCAGAGCGCATCGCCGACTATGCCAACAAAACGCCGGTGATGACCTCCCGAACGGTTAATGACGAATTTGGTGCTGAAGTTTTCTTCAAGTGCGAAAACTTCCAGAGAATGGGCGCGTTTAAATTTCGCGGAGCCATGAATGCGTTACGCCAGTTCACGCCAGAACAACGCGCTGCGGGCGTCGTCACCTTTTCGTCCGGCAACCATGCGCAGGCCATTGCCCTGTCGGCAAAATTGTTGGGGATCCCGGCGACGATTATCATGCCGCATGATGCCCCGGCGGCTAAAGTTGCAGCCACAAAAGGCTATGGTGGAAATGTGGTGATTTACGATCGCTATACTGAAGATCGTGAAAAAATCGGGCGGGAGCTGGCAGAGAAACAAGGATTGACGCTGATCCCGCCATACGACCATCCGCACGTGATTGCGGGCCAGGGTACCGCCACAAAAGAGCTGATTGAAGAAGTGGGTCAGCTAGACGTTCTTTTCGTGTGTCTGGGCGGTGGCGGCCTGCTTTCGGGCTCCTCACTGGCAGCCAAACATCTGTCACCTGACTGCATCATCTATGGTGTCGAGCCGGAGGCAGGAAACGATGGTCAACAATCGTTTCGCAGCGGAAAGATTGTTCATATCGATACGCCGAAAACCATTGCTGACGGTGCTCAGACCCAACATCTCGGGAATATTACGTTTCCGATTATCCAGCGAAATGTGCACGATATTCTGACTGTCTCAGACGATGAATTAGTCGCCTCGATGAAATTTATCGCTGAGCGAATGAAAATTGTCGTGGAGCCGACTGGCTGTCTGGGTTTTGCCGCCGCCAGAGCGCGCAAAGCTGAACTTCGCGGCAAGAAAATCGGCATTATCATCAGCGGCGGGAACGTGGATATCAGCCGCTACAGTGAATTCCTTGCCGGGTAATCAAGAAGGTATCTGCCATGCGGATACCTTATTACCGTCTGAACACTCGCGTCTGGAAAAGCGAACCCTGCTCACTGTAAACTGCCCGCAATCATGGCAACAGGCATCACCGCAGGAGACTGGCATGCCAAAAACCGATAACAACTCACTTCTCAGCCAAATTGACACTATCGCCAGGGGCTTGAGCGAGACCTTCTCTCCGTTTTGCGAAGTGGTGGTTCATGATCTCAAAAATCCTGAACATGCCATTTTATCCATCCATAATAACCTGTCCGGGCGAGAACCCGGCCAACCGGCAACAGAACTGGGTCTGGCGCGAATCGCATCGCCTGAATTTCCCAGCATTATAGCCAACTACAGCAACCAGTTTGCCGATGGCCGCCCGGTGAAAAGTACCTCCATCGGCATCAAGGATGACGAAGGCAAATACGTAGCAGCACTCTGTCTGAACGTGGATATGACGCTGTTTCGTGGCATGCAGAGTGCCCTTGCGCGTTTTACTGAAACCGCTGACTCTCCCATAAAGGAACATATCGATCCCGGCAGTAACGAAGTCATCCGCCAGCGTATCGATGACTTTGCCGCTAAATGCGCAACGACGGCCCGCGCCCTGAAACCTGAAGACCGTAAACGACTGATTCAACAATTACGCAAAGACGGTTTGCTGAACGTACGAAAATCTATGGACACAGTGGCGCAGCATCTGGGCGTCTCCAGAGCAACCGCGTATCTGTATGCCCGCCAGTCGGCTCAGGCTGTCGAATAAACCCGGTTATGCGGCGTTCAGCAAGGTATATCCGCCTGGCTCATGCAGCAAGCCAGCGCGGCATATTCCCCCAATCGCGGTGCATCCAGCCATTGATAAGTTCATTAAGTTGCTGACGATCCTGTAGGTGGTTTTGCGTATTTTGAATTCCTGATAATTGACTATTTTTGAACGTCTGCTACGCCTGTGTAATCTAATCCCGGGAATAGGCAAAAGTTCGATTTATTCAACAAGGTTACCCGCCGATAAAACAACGATTCCCTGTCGCTGCACAAAAAAATAAACCTTTATGATCGTGTGATTTTTTAACAACCACAGAGTGATTGTTTTTTGTACAGACACAACAAAAATCACCGTCCGTTAATAACAGACTTCGCCTGATTTAATAAATATTCATAACCATTAAGCATGGCAACCCATTGATTTAAATGAATTAAAATACAAATAAATTCACATCATCAATAATAGACAGGCGGA
Source organism: Citrobacter braakii (assembly GCF_002075345.1). Taxonomy (GTDB): domain Bacteria; phylum Pseudomonadota; class Gammaproteobacteria; order Enterobacterales; family Enterobacteriaceae; genus Citrobacter; species Citrobacter braakii. The sequence goes on along the minus strand of NZ_NAEW01000001.1, from coordinate 626,479 downwards.
ATATATAAATAGCGTGATATCTAAATTATAATTCTTTTACATCCGGCTGATTGGTGAGGTTAGAATGCGGTTAATAGTCATGTTGGTAAGCGTTGTGCTCTCCACCCAGCTTTGGGCGGGTGAACTTTCCAGGCCCACCGGTAAAGTTCTTTTAACGTTATCCGGTAATATTGAAAATACAAATGAAGACGGGAAAGCGGTTTTTGATACCGCCAGCCTTGAGAAGCTGGGCATGGTAAGTTTTCAGACCACCTCCCCCTGGTATAATGGACGTACGACCTTTACGGGTATTCCACTACAAAAACTCATGGATTATGTTGGAGCGAGCGGCTCCGTTGTAAAGGTTACTGCGCTTAATGACTACACCACCGTTATCCCTCTCAGTGATTTCAAAAAATACAATGCCATCCTTGCTTTAAAAATCAACGGAAAATATATGCGCATCCGTGATAAGGGCCCATTATTCATTGTGTACCCCTATGACAGCATGCCGGAACTAAATAATCAGATTTATTATTCAAGGTCTGCATGGCAGGTCAGTAGTATGGATATTGAGTAAGCGTTCAGAGGAACATCATGAACAGAATACTGGCTGGCATCATCTTTTTTCTTTTTATATCGACCGGATATATCTCTTTCCTTGTGCATGAAAGGCAACAAGAGCTACAGAAACTGACTCACTACACCGATTCCTGGTCTGCCGCTCAGTTGGTATCTCAATATTACCGATTTGAATCGTTGCTTGGTCTTTACACTATCGATGATACGATGAATCTTGATGATGTACGCATGCGTCTCGACATTATGCTCAGCCAGAGTGATTTGATAAAAGAAGGTGATTTGGGGCGCTACATAGAAAGCAACATTGCCCACCGTGAGCTAGCGGTAACACTTGAAAATACCCTTAGTTATCTGGATGATAATCTCGAGAAAATGAACCGTCCAGCACTCCAGGCGTATCTGAAAAAAATGCATACCCTGGATGCACAACTTGGCCGTCTTTCATCCGGCGCATTAAACAAAGATGTTAACTCGATTAATAACGCCAACCAAAAAATTCAAACGCTGTACTATATTTACTCAACGACATCTGTACTGCTAATAATACTGAGTGCGATTCTGGGCGTGCTCATTTTTTATCAAAACAGAAATATTCTGCGGGCGCACCTTCAGGTCAAGAGTCTTGCCGAAGAACTGCAAAAATCGAAGGAAAAGCTACAAATTCAGAATGCCAAGCTGGAATATGACGTCTACCATGACTCGCTCACCGAGATGAATAACCGCCAGCTATTCTGGAGCGATTTAAATAAAACAATCGAAATGGCAGAGAAAAATAACGATGCTGTGACGGTGATGTTGTTTGATTTAGATCGATTCAAAGAGGTCAATGATACGTATGGTCATGATGCCGGTGATATGTTACTGCGCCAGATATCGGATCGTCTGATTTCGACAAGCCTTACGTCGGATACGTTGTATCGCTTAGGCGGGGATGAGTTTGCGTTTCTCTCAAGTGGTCTGACAGAAAGTCGGGCCGTTTCGCGAGCCCAGAAAATATGTGAGTTTATCAGCCAGCCCTACACCATTTACAACACAATTATCAACATAACCACCTGTGTTGGCATTGTTATCTCAGAAAATGAGCGTCGCTCTGACTATCTTTATAAATTTGCCGATCTGGCCCTTTATGAAGCCAAAAATGAAGGCTCTGGCAAAATAAAAGTCTTCCGGCAACGAATGTTAGAAAAACTGCAGGAAAGCAGAACGCTTGAGCATGATATGGCATTAGCAATAGTGAACAAAGAGTTCGTGGTGTATTACCAGCCTATTGTCGATTCTTTCAGTCAGAAAATATACAGCTATGAGGCGTTAATTCGTTGGGGCCATCCTCTCAAGGGCCTACTGTCGCCGGATAGCTTTATTCCTGTTGCTGAAAAAACAGGGATGATTAATGAGATGGGGAAAGCGGTGCTCGAAATTGCCTGCAGGGAAGCCGCGGGTTGGGCGGTTCCGGCTAAAATTTCAGTCAATGTCTCCCCTGTCCAGCTAAGCAGCAAGGCCTTTGCAGGAATCGTGTTAACCATTTTGAAAGAAACTGGACTTCCACCTGACCGCCTCGAACTGGAAGTGACTGAATCCTCTCTCTTTACCGAGAGTGCTACGCCGATAAATACGCTTAATAAGCTCCGGGCCCTGGGGGTAAAAATCTCCATCGATGATTTTGGTACCGGATACTCTTCTCTTTCGCGCCTCAGCAGACTGGCCTTCGATAAAATCAAAATAGACAAGTCCTTTGTGCATTCGATATCTACGCAGGAAGACGCCCTGACTATCATCAAACTGATCACGGGCATGGCGAAATCTCTCAATATGAAAGCTGTTGCAGAAGGTGTTGAAACGCAGGAGCAACTGACAAGACTTCAGGCTCTGGGCTGCGATTTCGCGCAAGGATATCTGTTTGGCAAACCTCAGCCTTGTATCGATGAAGAAATTAGAAACGGTTAAATCGCGGCCGGCACATTTGCCCGTGGGTGCAGGGCCGCATTTTTATCATCGATTACACACCGTGAAAGTTATCCCTGCTTAAACGCATCAGAAAACAGCAGGGATAACCTTCGCGAACAACGGATATTTTTGCCCCAGATTTACTCGCTATCAGGCTAATTAATCATTAACCGTAGGGCTAAATCCTTCGGATAAGGATCAAAATAGTTCTGGGTAAGTAAATAGCTGTCTGGGTATTCAGCAAGGTAGTGCTTGAGCAGAGTCAGTGGCGCCAATATTGGCAGCAGTCCGCCGCTATAGTTGAGGATAACGTCACGCAACTCTCCGCGCTGGCGGGTGTTCAACCGATCGCGGAAGTAGCCCTGAATATGCATCAGTACGTTGGTATGATTTTTCCGTGAGGCGGGCTTTTTGAGGATCGCCATTAGCTTTTCGCGATATACCACGAAAAAAGCGTCCAAATCATCCCATTGATGGAGCGAGGCCACGAAAGGGCCAATATCCCGGTAACCCGCCTGGTGATGAGCCAAAAGCTGGAGCTTATAGCGGCTATGGAAGTTGAGTAAACCGTGGCGAGTAAGACCAGTGGCTCGCAGCATATTAAGCTCATGTAACGCGAACACTCGCTCGACAAAGTTCTCCCTCAGCACCGGATCGTGCAAGCGGCCATCTTCTTCGACCGGCAACCACGGGTAGGTTTCCATTAAGGTGCCGGTAAACAGACCGGTTCCCTCTTTTCGCCCGCGATTTCCCTTTTCGTCATACAGCCTCACTCTCTCCATTCCGCAGCTCGGTGATTTAGCACAGACGATAAAACCCGACAGACCGCCAAGCCCATTGATATATGAAGCGGTGAAATCGGACATTTTATCGGTTACATCCTCACCAGGCGCATGGCTAAAACACATGCGGATATTCCCCTGGGCGGTTTGAACCAAACGCAACGCGGGGCGTGGTACAGGCAAACCGATAGACATCTCCGGGCAGACAGGTTTAAAAGTCACCCACTGAGCCAGCTCGTCCATCACAAATCCCATCCGTTTATGCCCGCCGTCAAATCGCACGGCTGAGCCGGTTAAACATCCACTAATCCCGATTACAGGTTGAGTGTTCATAACGCCCCCTCTTTTTTTGACGCCCTTTTTCGGGAAGAAAAGTATGACTGTTTCACTAATAAATCATAGCGTACGTTATTTATCTGTCGCAGGCTCCCTACGAAAAACAGGTTAACCAATTTAAGAAAATATGCGCAGCGAAAGTTGGTAATTCCCCTGAACGGTTCTATAGTCGGGACTGCTTCTCATTACAGGGTTCACTAATGCGATTTAACGGACTGACTAAAGGTTTCTTCATTTTCATACTTGCCCTCGTGACCTGGGCGTTCTTCGATGTGTTGTCTCCCTATTTCTCTGCCATTTTGTGGGCCGCAATCTTAACCACCATCTTTAACCCGGTGAAAAACAGACTGCGCAGCGCGCTTGGCGAACGTAACGGGCTGGCGTCACTGCTCACCATCGGCATCATCTGTCTGATTGTTTTTATCCCACTGATGGTGATCTTCTCCTCGTTGGCTATTGAGCTGAACGTGGTGTATGCCAAATTACAACAAAACGACACTCAGTTCCCGGAAGTGGTCACCGCCATTATTTCGTATCTTCCTGACTGGGCCAGAGGATTCCTCGCAGAACATAATCTGGATAACGTCGCGCAGATCCAGAAAAAACTGTCCGACGTTGTACTGCAGGGTGGACAGTACCTCGCCGGCAGCGCGTTCCTGATTGGTAAAGGGACATTCGGCTTTGCTATTAGCTTTGGCATCATGCTGTATCTGCTGTTTTTCTTACTGAAGGACGGGCCGTACCTGGTGCGCCAGATTCTGGACTCATTACCGCTTTCTGATTTTGCCAAACAGCACCTGTTTGCCAAATTCGTCGGCGTGACGCGGGCAACGGTCAAGGGTACAGCGGTCGTGGCGTTGGTTCAGGGTATTCTTGGCGGCATCGCGTTTGCAATTGTCGACATCGACGGCAGCGTCCTGTGGGGCGCGCTGATGGCGTTTCTCTCCCTCGTGCCCGCGGTCGGCTCAGCGATCGTCTGGGTACCTGCGGCAATCTTCCTCTTCGCCACGCACCAGCTGTGGCAAGGGCTGTTTATCGTTGGCTTCTTCGTGATTATCGTCGGGCTGGTGGACAATATCCTGCGCCCGCTACTGGTGGGTAAAGACACCAAAATGCCGGATTATCTGATTCTGATTTCCACTCTCGGCGGAATGGAGATCTACGGCATTAACGGCTTTGTGATTGGCCCCCTGATTGCCGCACTGTTCATTACCTGCTGGAACCTGTTTTCCGGGCGCGATCATGAAGGTAACGTGGAAGGAATCGACGAAGCCTTTATGGAAGAAGGAAAAAATCCTCCAGATTTATGATGGCAGGACGATAACAGAAGGCGGTCCTGAGACCGCCTTTTTTATTTTCACGCAAAATCATACGTTTCCTATAATTTCAATCATGCTTATTCATTAATCGTCGCAGAAGGAACTAATCAGTGCGAATTGCCACAATCACCAACTGGGCCTACAGCGCGACGGTGTGTCTGACCATAGCCTCCGGCGTTGTCATGTTGATGGCCTCCAGCGCCGATAACACCGAACGCCAGGTGGTGGAGCAGCGTTATCAATTCGATCAACTGACCGAAGAAGTCGAGCTCGATGCCTGGTCGCTGTCCGATCTGGCACGCGAATATGTTATTGCAAAAGACCCGGAAGCGCTTAACGCCTACCGCCAGAAAGAAGCGTCGCTGAAAGCCGTTGAACAGCGACTGTCGAAACTAAAAGACATTGGGGCGACGGATGAAGAACTGGCGCTATTGCATGAAGGGCTGCAGATTGTTGATGCCCTGCAGGATGAGCAAGCTGCGGCGCTTGCCAGCGTCGCGCGCGGAGAAGAGTCGCAGGCCATCGCCCTGCTGTATGGCAAATCCTATGAACAGGAACTGGAGCGAGCCCAGGACCGGATAGATCATTTCCGTCAGTTACTCGACAGCCGCGTACGCAACACCATTGAAGATGCCACTCAGACATCGCGCACGCTACGTACGGCTTCGGAAGTGATGGTCGGGCTGACGGCGCTGCTATTTTTGTTCGTTCTCGGCTTTATTTTAAAACGCCGCGTACTGCGTCCCGTGGTGCGTTTGAGCGATGTGGTTAACCGTCTGGCATCGCAGGATTACGCCGTTGAGACACCCAGCTTTAATCAGATCGACGAAATCGGCGATATGGCGCAGGCGATCCGCATTTTTCGCGAGAACGGCCTGGCACGTCAGCGACTGGAGAAAGAACGAGACGCCGACTGGGCAATCCGCGAGCTGCTCGCACGTATGACTCAACGTTTGCAAGGCTGCGAGAATTTTGCCGATGTCATTAATGTGGCAGAGCTGTTTGCGCCGAATGTTGCTCCCGGTATTGCCGGGCGGCTTTACATACTGGATCGAGAGCCCTGGCAGATGCGCTGCGTTGCGCAATGGCTTTCACCGCAGGGCAAAGCGGATGCTTTCCACCCGGACGAATGCTGGGCTGTGCGCCGCGGTCAGAGCCATCCACCGGTGCAAGGCGAACCCGATATCGCCTGCTACCATCTACCGGAATCATGCCAGCAGCATACCCTGTGCGTGCCACTGATTGCCCAGGGTGAAGCCATCGGCCTGCTCTCATTCCAGAACCTCAGCAATGATTCCGCTCCCTCTCGCGCGTATCTGGAACTGATGGCGGAAGCACTCGGTCTGGCGTTAGCCAACCAGCGCCTGCGTGATGCGCTGCTGGAGAAAGCGCTCTACGACCCGCTAACCGGCCTGCGCAACCGTCACCATCTGGAAGATACGCTGCGCACCCAGATGAGCCAGGCAGTGCGTAACAAAGAGCCAATCAGTTGCCTGATGATCGATATTGATCATTTCAAAAATATTAACGACCGCTTTGGCCATGAGGCGGGCGATAGCGTGATAAAAAGTATCGCCACTACTATTCAGCGCGTTGTCCATGACAGCGGCATGGCCTTCCGCTACGGCGGTGAAGAGTTTCTGGTGTTGCTGGCCAATACGGATGAGCAGGCCGCCAACCGCTTTGCGACAGATATTTATAATGGTGTACGCGAACTGTCGCTGCGCTTTGGACTCTCAGAGATTGGTCACGTTGATGTCTCTATCGGCGTTGCCAGCTATCCGCAGCACGCCCAGAGCGACAATCTTCTGCGCGCCGCAGACGTGGCGCTGTATCGCGCGAAAGAGTTAGGCCGTTCGCGCATCGTGAGCTTTGGCATGCTGGAAGCGAGCTAAGATACGCCAGTACGCCGCGCATTGCTTTACCTCTGAGCCAGGCGGTGATATGTTGACTGGATGAACACAAAACACAATATCACCGCGTTTAATCACAACCTGTGGTGGCTGCCTTCTTAAAGGCGGTCAGAATGTGTTTTCCCCATTTTAAATAACCGCCGAAAGGCGGTTATTTGCATTTAAAGACCCCTTTCGGTTTTTTGATTAAGGAGTCTTACATGAACAACAAAACTATCATCCTCACTGGCGATCGTCCCACTGGCCCGCTGCATCTCGGCCACTATGTTGGCTCTCTGCGCCAGCGCGCCACGCTGCAACATGATTATCAGCAGTTTATATTGGTTGCTGACCTGCAAGGGCTAACCGATAACGGCAGCACACCACAAAAGATCCGCAACAATATTCCCGAAGTGCTGGCTGATTACCTCGCCGCAGGAATCGACCCGTCACTCACCACCATTTGTCTGCAGTCGGCCCTGCCCGCCCTCGCTGAGCTGACCGCGCTTTATATGAACATTGTTACCGTGGCTCGCGTGGAGCGAAATCCTACGGTCAAAAACGAAATTGCGCAGAAAGGATTTGCCCGCTCGTTACCGGTTGGCTTTCTGGTTTATCCCATCAGCCAGGCAGCAGATATTACCGCTTTCAAAGCCGAGGTGGTTCCCGTCGGCGACGATCAGTTGCCCATGATCGAACAGACCAATGAGATCGTGCATAAGATGAATAATCTGTTACCGACCTCTGTCTTGTCGCATTGTAAAGCGCTACTGAGTGAGACCAGCCGTCTTCCAGGGATCGACGGTAATGCCAAAATGTCAAAATCGCTCGGCAACACTCTACTCCTGTCCGCCAGCGAAGAGGCCATTCATCATGCGGTCAGCGCAATGTACACCGATCCCAATCATCTAAAAGTGTCCGATCCGGGGCAGATTGACGGCAATATGGTATTTACTTACCTCGATGCTTTTCATCCGGATAAAGCGAAAGTGGCGGAGATGAAAGCACATTATCAGCGCGGCGGGCTGGGTGACCGGACATGCAAAAACGAGCTGGAGATGTGCTTGCAGGAGCTTATCGCCCCGATGCGCGAGCGGCGGACAACCTACATCCAGGATAAAGGTATGCTGATGGCGATGCTCAAAAAAGGAAGCGAAGAGGCGCACGAGGTCACGCAGCAGACATTAAAAGAAGTAAAGCAAGGGCTGGGTTTGCCGGTGTTCTGAACTCGAAGCACTACAGGTTCGATAATTAAAGATAGCTCCCGACGAATGACAATCGCCGGGAGTGGCGCAGCTATGCGTTGACGCGTAAAGATAACCTCTGTCACAGAGGCTAATTAATTCGCTGTTTAATAATCCGCGCAATACGATATGTCGTTTTTTATGCAGTGCTATTTCTACCCGGCCCTTCAATTATTTCAGCTAATCATTATGAATTACCCATTACATGTACGGGTTCGAAATCCTCACCTTGCCTGAGATATGATTATTTGTTAAATTAACCGCATTAGCGTCAAATACATTGAGCATTACACAGACGCTATTTATACAATAATGAATGATGGAGTTAAAATGAAGTATGCGTTTGCATTAATGTTGAGTATTGTATTGTCAGGTTGTACCGCAAATGATTGGGTGGATGCTGCAAGTGGGATAATGCAGGCAAAAGACCAACACGATAAAGACGCAAGAAACAATCGCATCAAAGAAGCCAACAGGGCTGCAGGCTACTGATATCTAAATGATTAGCACATCCCTCTTCTTGTCTTTATAAACAGAAGAGGAATGGTATTCTAAACAAATTTACTGACTAAATAGCACAATTAAAATTGGTGTATAGCGCATACATATCCTTGCAGAGAATATAATAATCTAACGCTCAGTCCGCTCCGCGCCAGATGCTGGCTTTGCAAGTCCCCTATCCCTATTCCTCATGTAAAAATGGCACTAATTGAAAGATGCCAATCCACCTCCTCATGTATATCTATATCCACACATAGTCATAAAGAAAAGGATGGATGAAGATGCTAAGAGGTAAAAGAGCTGTAATTACGGGTGGAGGTGGAGGATTTGGTCAGGCGCTGTGCGTGTGGCTGGCGCAAGAAGGCGTCGAGGTGGATTTTTGCGCGCGGCGTGCTGATGATATTCAAAAAACTTGCAGTATCATCGCGGCTGAAGGCGGGATTGCAAAAGGATATATCTGTGATTTAACCCAGCCTGAATCCCTTTCGCAGTTTTCTTCTCAGTTGTTAACTTCAGACAAGCCCATCGACATTTTAATCCTTAATGCCGCCCAGTGGCTGTCAGGAACGTTAGACGATCAACCAGACGCAGAAATTATCAATACCGTCAGTTCAGGCCTGACAGGTGCGATTTTACTGACTCATGCATTGTTGCCTGGGTTAAGACGTTCAGAAAGCGCGGATGTCGTCTCAATAATATCTTCATGTGGGATTCCGAATTTTACGGATTCAATTGCGCATCCCGCTTTTTTTGCCAGCAAACACGGGCTTAGCGGATTCACATCTAAACTGTCACACCAGTTGTCCGAAGAAAATATACGTGTGACCGGGTTGTATCCACCGGATTTCGAACTTACCGGGTTAGATACGTTTGTCGATAGTCAATCCAGAATGGGGGAACGTTTATTAAATGGACGCTCAGTCTGGGAAACAATTCGTTTTGTGCTCGCTCAACCGCGTAGTTGCCATATAGGTAGTATCTACTTTCAAGGTCCAACTCGCGAGAAACTGAGTTCCAGGGGCTGGCGTTGCTAACTCCCCCAAGATAATAATCATTGGAGCTCTTCTCAAGTACAGAGCGTTTAACTGTTTTGTTAAAGCCTGAACAATAGTACTTTTCCCGCTTTCTGGCAGGAAGCTGAAAATGATTAGAATAGTTTGGCTATGAAATGATGAAATCCAAAAGTAATAAAACACATTAGCCCCTGACTTGAGGGATTTTGCGCCTCTATTACCACAAGCGATATGACAAGCGTCGAAAAGTATTACTGCCAGTCTTACTCGTGGCAGTCCTTGGGTCTGTCAGCGTAGCCGTTAGCCTCGATGTAACTGAAATCAATTTTGTTAGGAACATTTTTGCATATCAACATGTTATTCCCCGTCAGGGTCAATTGCCGTGCAGGATGCTGGAGCACAACAGGATCGCCGTTATCTGGGCATTGAAGTCGATGATGCGTTAGAGATCTCTGAATCGATTGAAGTCTAAGGTTGTCAGGGCTGCAACAGCAGCCCTGTGCCAATGGCAGACTGGCAACGAACGAATCAGAGAGCAGATGCCGTTCTTACTACAAAACAGTGGTCAAATTTCTTGACCAATCCCAGGAAAGAAATCTTCAGCAACTCTATTAAATTGCATTAGTCAATCCTGAAACTGAAAGCCTGCATCGATAATAGATCCATATAGAGTATTTACCAGCCCAAAAGCCCTAACGGCACAATATGGTTGTGGAATACCTCAGTGGGATGAAACAAAGGAAACAAAGCAATTCAATACCCGGCTAACCTCACGATTTTTAAGCCATATCATCATAGTATTGACATTACCAATGTGAGGAGTAATAGAGTGGCACCGTATGGGGAAGCTCGTTTCATACTGTTTGACGACGCTCTCAGGCAATAATGCAATGCCCATTCCGGCACTTACGCAACCAAGTATTGCCTGAAAAGAACCAAACTCCAGCGGGTCGTCATAATCGACATTTTGTAGCCGTAACCATTGCCCAAGCCGGGAACGATAATTACATCCTTTCACAAAGACGAGCGGCCTTGTCACCTCCAGATCGGCTCCCGTCACGACATCACCATGCTCTGCGGCCGTAACCAGAACCAGGGTTTCCTGACACAGCACCTGCGTTTGTAGCCTTGAATTGTCTACGTGCAACGCCTTGTGGTCAGCGACGAAGGCAATTTCAAGTTCACTATTCTGGATCTGACGAACTAACACATCTGTCGGTGACGTTTTTAAGTTTAATTCTACGGAGGGCATTTCACGGTGGAAGTTTGCCAGCAAAGCAGGAAGTCGGACGGCGGCAGTGGTTTCCATTGCGCCAATGCGCAGAGGGCCAGCCGCTTTCGTTCCCTGCATAGACAACTCGGCTTCGTCTAAAAGCGCGAGGATTTTGTTAGCGTAACGCAGAAGCAGTTCACCTTCAGGGGTGATGTGAAGACGATTCTTCTCGCGAACAAACAACGAAACATCCAGGCTGGACTCCAGTTGCTTGAGCCGCGTCGTGACGTTTGAAGAAACGCAGTGCAGATTACGGGCTGCTGCGGTGATAGAGCCGGTTTCCGCGACGGTTTTAAACAAATTTAATGAGGTACTGTTCATCGTGTCTGTCACTCAAAGTGAAGGTTTTCGTCTTTTTTATTAACTTTTTATTATCATTTCTTTATGTAACATAACAATCAAATCTGATTGACATATTGAGCCTGAAAAATGGATCTTGATCACAATGTTATTGGCCATCGCCAGTTGAGCACGGCTGTCTTCGGTATGATTGTTTTAACGCTGGGGATGGGAATTGGTCGGTTTTTATATACTCCGATGCTGCCGGTCATGTTGCATGAAGGCATTTTTAATTTTTCGCAATTATCGTTAATCGCAAGCGCGAATTACGCCGGATACCTGGTTGGCAGCCTCCTGTTCTCGTTTGGTATTTTTGGTGGCCTGAAGAATATCAAAACGATGTTAATTTGTGCTGCATTAGTCACCGGCCTGCTTATTTTTGCGATGGCAGTAGTCACGCACCCTGATATAGTAATTGTTATTCGATTTATCGCCGGTGTTGCCAGCGCAGGCATGATGATATTCGGGTCGATGCTTATGCTACAGCATACCCATAATCCGTTTGTCATTGCTTCTTTGTTTGCCGGCGTCGGGGTGGGTATTTTTATAGGCAATGAATATGTTATAGCCGGTATCGCATATGCATTAAATTCAAAGCTACTATGGATCGGCGCGTCAATCATTTCAGCTGTACTCTTCATCGCGCTGATTATCTTGCTGCCTGCAAATAAACACGTTCTACCTCCTCAGAAAAAAGCTTCGTCATCCGAGCCGAACATCCAGTGGTGGAATTTAGCATTGTTATATGGACTGGCAGGCTTCGGTTATATCATTGTAGCTACTTATCTCCCTTTAATGGCCCGGGGAGTGGGTAATGAATTTCTGGCCAACCATATCTGGTCTATTGTTGGCCTTGCCGTTATCCCAGGATGCTATGGTTGGTTATGGGCTGCACGCAAGTGGAGCATATTGTCCTGCCTGAGTGTTAACTTAATTGTGCAGGCGAGCTGCGTTGTGATGGCCTCGTTTATCCATTCCCCGCTTTTATTGACCTTGAGTTGTATTGGCTTTGGTGCAACTTTCATGGGAACCAGTTCTCTCGTTATGCCACTCGCGAAAAAGATTTCTGCACCACAGAAAATTAATCTTCTGGGTCTGGTGACGTTAACATATGGCATTGGGCAAATTGCCGGGCCATTAATCGTGAGTGCGTTTCAGAACAATAAAAACGGGATGACTATTTCAATATTATCTGGCGCTTGTGCGTTATTTATCGCAGCAGGGATTAGCTATGTTCAACACAGCAAAGTTAAATACTCTCAAAGTTGGAGCAAAGAATGAAAAAGACAACCGTTGCTATTATAGGAATGGGGCCTCGGGGGCTTAGTATTCTGGAAAGGATTTGTGCTCAGCATGCACAACGTAAACAGAACGAACATATTAATATTGTTATCGTTGATAAAAATGCGATGGGTGTAGGTGCGCACAGTTTATCGCAGCCCGACCATTTATTGGTTAACACCGTTGCTTGCCAGATAACATTATTTGGTGATGCGACGGTAAAAAATGCCGGATCTTTCCGTTCAGGGCCATGTTTTCATCAGTGGGTTAATGAGCAGGGCTATAAAAATGTTGATGGCCGTTATTTAAAAGACGTGGCTGGCAAACCAATTGACGCCAACGATTATTTACCTCGTCGATTATTAGGTGAATACTTAAATTGGTTTTATCACGAAACTATCAAAAGTTTGCCTGACAATATCTCGGTTACACAGATAAATCAGCAGGCCAACAACATTCTGATTCAGGACGATGCGAAGTCTATTATTGTCTTGGAAGACAGTCAGCGTGTGGTGGCCGATTACGTCTATTTAACCACTGGTCACAGCGACAACGCCAAAACGTTTGACGATCATCTTGTTGAACGATTTATTGCCAATAATTATAAGAAAAATGAACGCCTGGACTACTATTCGACTCCTTATCCAATAAATAATTTGAATAAAATAACAGCGGAATCAAATGTGATTGTTCAGGGTATTGGTCTGACTGCCTATGATGTCATTTCGCAACTCACTATCGGCAGGGGTGGAAAATTTAGCCGGGAAGAGGGTGAGCTTCGCTATCATCCTTCCGGAAAAGAACCGGGTATTTTTATCTATTCACGTAAGGCTCTACCTTTTAGCAGTCGCGGCGCGAATCAAAAAGGCGTTTCTGGGCAGTACTCCCCACGCTTCTTAACGGCAATGGCTATCAGAGAATTGCGGTTGAAAAATGTGTTTGAGAAAGGATCTTCAAAAATCGATTTTCTTGAACAAGTTTTCCCCTTACTGCATAAAGAAATGTGTTATGCCTATCGTTCAACCCTAAATGGGCAGTGGTTAGATGCTGGCTCTTATGAACCGAGCGCTGAAGACATCGCGGTAATTGACAGTGTGCTTTATCCACATCAATCACAGGAACATCTGAGTTTAAAGGATTATACTCAATGGTTTATGTATTTCCTGCGTAAAGATCTCCAGGAGTCTGAGGAGGGCAATGTCCATGGCCCGATCAAAGCGGCGACAGACATTATTCGTGATGTCAGGGATATTTTACGAGAAGCGATTGATAATTCAGGGCTTGAATCGCGGTCACATCAGTATTTCCTTGAGCATTTTAATCCTATTTTTAACCGCATTGCCGTTGGCCCGCCGAAGTTAAGAAATGAACAACTATTAGCATTAATGGAAGCGAATGTGGTGAGTCTGGCCGGTGGTAAAGATTCAAGGTTAGTATTGAACGACTGCGAAGGAAAATTCGAAGTTCACTCACCTTTTAAAGAAGAGAGTACTGAGATTCAGGCTGATGTTTTAATCAAGGCGAAAATTGCCAGTTTTTCGCCACTACATGACGCTTCACCGTTAATCAGAAATATGACAGCCAATGGTATTGTTCGTCCATTTATGAATGAGGGGTATCACCCGGGTGGGCTGGATATCGATCAATGCCAGCATCCTATTAATCGCATGGGGGAAGCGCAGACGGCTTTTTGGGTGCTGGGCAATCCTGCGGAAGGCGCGAATTTTTACACCTACGTCCTGCCACGTCCGCTGGTTAATTCAAGATTCCTGGTTGATGCAGGCCGTTGTGTCGCAGATATGTATCATCAAATGATGGTGCGGCAGGCTCAGCCAGAGGTAGCGATAAATGCAGACTGAGCAAATCCAGGCCCGTGGCAAGGCGTGGCAATCATTGCAACCTGCGTTAGCGATAACATCATTGCTGGTATTTCTGTTCGCTTGTGCGTTGACGGATAAACATGCGGCGATGTCGGCTATTGCGGGAGTTACCGCCGTGCTCTACTTCGCATCGACATTTGCTTTCTGGTCAAAAAAATCATCCGCCAGAAGTGGTGTGATTATTTTTCTCTGCTCGATGATGTTTCTTCTTGCTACCAACAACCTGAAAGGCATTGTGCTCCCTGCAATTTTTTCGCGATATTTTGATGTGATTTTACTGCTTGTTGGTATTGCCTTATTACGACAAGTCATGGCCTCTCTTAATTTTACAGCTGTTCTAGGAGGATATTTTTCGCGTAGAAAAACATCGAACATGACTTTTGGGGTTACGTTATTGACGGCGTTCTTAACATGGCCAATGAGTCTGGGGGCAATATCATTGCTGCTCGATGGCCTCAAGTCAGTTATTGGGCCAAGATTCAACCTGGCAAAGATTATTACGCGCACCGTATGCATTACGATGGTACTGATGCCAACCACCATCGGCGCTGCTGCCGTTTGGGCGGCAATGCCTGACGTACCGCATCTTAAGGCGATGCTGGTGGGTATCCCTCTCTTTTTATTCAGTATCTTGTTCAACCAAAGCGCAAAAGTGACGGTAATTGCTGAAAACGAGACGGTGACACCCAGCCGTGATGGGATGCGGTATATCCTGCTATGTGTAGGTCTGTTCTGGGGAGTATTCATTTTTTCATTAACGGTACTGAATCTTAATTCACTGCAAAGTATTGCCTTTACAGCAGTCGTGCTCTTTGTTGTCGATCATCTGGTTAAAAAGGATAAACCCTGGGCTGAGCAATTAACTGAATCAGCACAGAATATATCCGGTGAGGTATTGTTGCTTTTAAGCTGTAGTGTGTTGACCTCAGTTTGTTGGCTGCTTTTTTCCCATGTACCTGAGGGTATCACTGCTTATGTTGGCGGGCTGACAACGTTGCAGATCTACGCGATTATTTTGTTCATCGTACCGCTTTTTGGTTTATTAGGTATCCATCCACTGATTATCTTTAGTATCGCATGGTCGATATTTTCTGATTATCTTACGGGGGGGATGGTTGATTATCAGATATGGATTTGCTTATTTATTGCAACTCAGCTTATTTCTCCCGTATCGATCAATGCTATTTTCGCCGCAAACAGTCTGAATGTATCACCCAGTAACACCAGTTTTAAAATGCACTACGGTTATGTTCTATCGTTTAATCTCTTTGCACTTGTTTATCTTGGTGCAATGTCAAAAATTATCTAATAAAAGGAGTTCATATGCCCTACGTAAATATTAAAATTACTAATGAAGGTGCTACCGATCAGCAAAAGAAAAAATTAATGGAGGGAGTGACACAACTATTGGTTGATGTCCTGAATAAAAACCCCAGCACAACCATCGTGGTCATTGATGAAGTGGAGACTGATAACTGGGGAATTGGTGGCGTGCCAGTGACGGAGTTACGTAAAAAAAGCAAGTAGAGTTATTTAAAAAGTAAGGAGCCTGCCTCCTTACTTTTGCCCATAGATTATCAGTATAAAAGAGTCTGCAATATTATTTATTGTTGGATATGCATTTCATATCTTATAAGTAGACTGCTCAAACTACCGTATTAAGGACGTTATCTATGCACGCCTATCATCATATTCGACTGGGGAAGACTTCAGCGAAAGTCAAAAATAGTTTTGATGAATTACTACCCGATCCATGGCTTAAGGCTGAAGATGGTATTTTTCGGTTCAGAAGTTACATGCAGGCCAGGGCCGGACGTGAAAAGTATTTTGATCTGTGCGCAGTGGGTGAGTTTTTTCAAGCGGAAAAACTGAACAATTACGCTGGCGGTATTGCAAGAAAATACCCAGAAATAAAACAAGACGTTGCTGAAGAAGTGATGAATCTGGTGTTTCGTAAGCTTTTGCCATTGCTTCCAGACACGACTTACAATATTGGCATTCATCAAATAAGAATAACGACAGATGACCGAAGGCCTGGATATCCCGCTCCAGAGGGTATTCATAAAGATGGTTTTAAGTACATTGCAATCTATTGCAGCGAAATTGAGAATGTGACTGGTGGAGAAACCACGCTTATTCCTAATCATGATGGGGGCAATGATGCCTCTACGTTCAAACTGCATGCGGGCGATGCAGTAATATTCAATGATGTGAATTATCAGCATTATACCGCGGCAGTGGTTCCTTTGTTGCCAGGAAAAGGTTATCGGGATGTATTTGTCATTACATTTGATATTGAATGAGAAAAACAATGAATATCTTGCTGTGTCCACCAAAAATTATTTTTCAGCACTCACGTGAAGAGTGGCAGTCATTGCAATCAGTGGCCCCGGTTCTGATTGCAACGTGCGCAAGCCAGATCGATAATATTCTTGATCATATGGGGGCAGGTTTTTATTTCCTTTTTTATGAAAACTTTAATGATAATCCCTTCGTGGAAATGGATATTTACCACTACGCCCAGGACAATAAAGCAACGGGTATCTTTTACCTCGCCGAAATCGATGTTCTGAGGGCCGCGCGAATCAGCGATCGTCTGGGTTTGACACACGACCGTGAAAAAAAGGCCATGTTCTTCCGTGATAAATTTATGATGAAATCGCTTGTTCAGTCTCATCAGTTACCGGTTCCTGCTATGGCACGCGTCGACAGTGCGACTGCGATGGCGCGATTCATTGCCGAACAGGGATATCCCTGCGTCATCAAACCTAATGATGGGCGTGGATCACAGGGCGTGGTGGTTCTTAAAAATGAAGGCCAGCTTTATAAATATCTGGCGCAGGTTAAGCCGCAAGAGTATCACAATCTGCTCATTGAAAAATTTATCGAAGGCGAAGCTTATCAAATTAATGCGTTGTATTTAAAAGGAAAGGCGATATTTGTTTCTGCATCTCGTGCAACCGTCTCCTGCCTGGATTTTCTATCCGGGAAAACATTAGGTCTGGTTATGGAAGATGACACGCCGCTGCATCGTAAACTGATTGCCTACACCAAATATCTTGCTGAAGAGGTTTTTCCAACGGAAGAAAACGCATTGCTTCACCTTGAAGTTTTTGTTGATAAAGATAACAACATTATTTTTGGCGAGCTTGCTTGCCGATTAGGTGGCTGCTTTGTCAATGAAGAATTAGGGGCCGCTTTTGGTCTTGATCCTCGAATGACCTGGCTTAAAGCCAGTTTATGCGAAATCTATCCGCAGGATTTATCGCAAAGACAACCCGTTTTACGGGTTGGCCAATTAAATGTGCCGCCTGCACAGGGCACGCTCCTCTCTATTGCGGAAAAATGTCCATTGCCTTTTGTGGTTAAATATCGGGCAACAGGTGTCGTCGGCCGCCAATATGACGCGATGAAATTAACAAATGGCGAGATCGTGAGTGCTATTGTTCAAGCGGAGTCCAGCCGGGAAATACACGAACGTCTTGATGCATTGACCCAATGGGTTGCTGAAAATACCCTTTGGGTTAACGAAACCGTTCACTGAGTATTTAACACTCCCGGTAGCCAGGAGAAAGGTGTATGAAATTATTGTTAGGTTTTGCTCTTTGTATCCTGGCTGGGTTGGGTTTTACCTATTGCAACGTTCCGTTAGGTATGATGTTTGGCCACTTATTACCGTGCTGGTGTTAAAACGTACCGGTCTTTCTGTGCCAGTACTGCCGGGCAGCCTGACGGTGATTCAACTCTCTCTTGGTACGTCAATTGGTCTTTTATTTCGCGATTTTTCTTTTGGGGCGCAAGGAAATATCGCATTTTTACTGGTGTTGTTATTAGTATGCTTATCCCTGCAATTCACCGCATGCTACTTGTGGTGTATTCACCGATTACGCTGGAGTAAGGAAGAGGCGTTATTGGGCGCCGTTCCGGGGGCAATGGCAGCGGTATTAGCGCTAGCGTCCCATGTTAAAACGCCGCCGCAAAAAATTATCATTTCGCACTCGCTACGGCTCATCACATTGACCTTATTTGCCGGATATATTACCGGCGGTGCGCAAACCCATATGGCCATGCCGCCTGTATTGTTTGCAACGACTAATGTGCTCTGGCTATTGGGTATTGTCTTTGCGGGCTATGTGTTGGGCAAATGCCTTGAACGCTTCCACTTTCCTGCGCCCTTTATGATCACGTCGTTGCTTTGTGCAGCACTCCTGCACCCTTTGTCATCTCAGACTGTGTTTTTTCCCGATATTTTCAATCAGTTCAGTATGATCCTGATGGGCATATTACTGGGGCATCATTTTATTGCATTTACGTTGACTGCATTTTTGCGTCATCTTTGGTCTTCAATACAGCTCATTGCTATTGGACTGGGTGTGACGGTCATGATGGCATTTACAGCGGCGCATCTTCTGGATTTTCCATTTTATTTATTGATGCTCTCCTGGGTTCCCGGGAGTGTGGAATCAATGTCCTTTGCGGCACTGGCGCTTAACGCGAATGCGAGTTTTGTGATGGCAAGCCATATTATACGCATGTTGCTCATCCAAACGATCCCTGCAATAGTTATCTACCGCAAAAGAGAGGTTATAGAAGGTAATAGCGCTAAAACCAGTAAGCCGACGAGGCCGCTGTAGGGGGTTATGACCTCCGTTATGAGCATAACGTTCGTTGCGAATTTTATACAGCTCATCATGAACAGCCCGTAGGTGGACAGGGAGATCATTCCGCTGGAAAACGCAAGTGCCATTGCTTTTGGCGAACAAACGTGCGTAGCTGACCACAAAAGCGGTTGTTAACATCTCCTGTTCCATCATCGATTCAGTAGTGATTTCAAACTTGGTCGTACGAAGCCGACGATAAATGTAACTAAGGCTTGTTGTAGTAGGTATTACCTTTATAAGTCTAATCAGACTTTCAATCTCTTTATCGCAACCGCTAATAATCTCCGCCCCTTTCTTCATTATTTGTTCAAAAGGCGCTCTTAGATCAGCTGGTAATTTGCTAAAAAATTCTTCAGAGACGCTCTAATAGTCGTTGCCTTCAAAAATAGGAGGTGGTGACATAGCCATCTGGGTAAACCCTGTGTTGAGAAATTGCACCATTTTCAAACTAACTGGCGGGGTTTATCAAGATAAATTAAAGTCTCCATTTGGCTTAGAAGCGGAAATGTAAATAGACCCGTTTTAGTTCCATGCATTTTTTGAGATCCCGGCCAAATAATGGTGCTGTCGGTATTCCTCCGGTGTCATATTGTTCAGTGATTCATGCGGGCGTTCACAGTTATATTCTGACAACCATTTCTCCGTGATTTCCCGCACTTCATTCAGCGTTCTGAACAGATAAAAATCGAGTATTTCTGTACGGTATGTCCGGTTAAAGCGCTCAATGAAAGCGTTCTGCGTAGGCTTACCTGGCTGGATAAACTCCAGTTTTACTGCATGTTTCTCTGCCCATTCAGCCAGTGCCAGAGAGATAAATTCCGGACCATTATCCATGCGCAGCATGACCGGATAGCCGCGATTTGCCGCAATCCTGTCGAGTACACGGACCACGCGCAGAGCTGGCAGATTCAGATCGATTTCAATCGACAACGCCTCACGGTTAAAGTCATCAACAACATTGAACGTGCGAAAACAACGGCCACAGACCAGGGCATCAAGCATAAAATCGACAGACCAGCTCTGGTTCAGCGCTTAAGGCGTGGCCAGTGGCGAGGGATTACGCACCGGCAACCGCTGTTTGCCCTTACGACGAAAGTTCAGCTTCAGCAGACAGTAAATACGGTGGATCCTTTTGTGATTCCACGGGTGTCCCTGCCGCCTCAGAACCTGAAAAAGTTTCGGAAAACCGTATCGTGGGTATCGCTCTGCCACTGCCTGCAACGCGACAATAACGGGTTCGTCACGCGTGGTATCCGGACGGTAATGGTAAACCGTTCTGCTCAGGTTAAGACTCCGGCAGGCCTGACGGATACTGAGTCCAAATGTCGTTATCAGATGAGTGACCAGCTCACGCTTAAAGGCTGGTTTTAAAGCTTTTTTTCGATAACGTCTTTCAGCGCCCGGTTCTCAAGGCTCAGGTCGGCAAACATCTGTTTGAGACGTCGGTTCTCGTCCTCAAGATCCTTGATCTTTTTAATATCAGAAGCCTCCATGCCGCCGTATCTGGACTTCCAGTTGTAGTAGGTGGCTTCAGAGATACCGGCCTCCCGGCAGACATCTTTAACAGTTCGTCCGGCTTCAACCGACTTAATCACAGCGATGATCTGATGCTCAGTAAAACGGGCTTTACGCATAGCGATCTCCTTCGTTGGCAGATTGATTATGCCGGATGATCTCTAAATGTGAATGGCACGATTATGCGGGATGTTTACAGTCCCACAGCCCGGTGCGGGGCGCAACGAACGGTATGCAGGTGATGAGCGCCTATGTCGAGACTGTTTTTGGCGTTTATGGCCGGGTGTTGTTGGCGGCGATCATTACCCTCGCCTGTCTGGTCACGGCCATTGGTCTGACGACCGGAACAGCGCGCTATTTCAACCAGACGACCGGTGCGTCTTATGGGCTGCTGGTGACGCTCTCCCTGATGGTGTCAGCAGCACTTGCCGTGCTGGGACTGAATTCCCTCACCGCAATGGCGGTTCCCGTGCTGTGCGCCATTTACCCGGCTGCGCTGGTCGTGGTCGCGCTGGGCATCGTTAGAAAATGGACAGACGTGCCGACGAATCTGTATCAGTTGCTTTTCTATAGCGCCCTGGCAGTGGGAATAATGAGCTTGTTTGTAAAATCCTGAATGAACAGCCGCAAGTTCGGAAGATGTCTTTTCATTTTCGCTCAAAGCAGACCAGGCAATCAGTTGGCCTGTCTGCTTCGAGCCAGAAGCTAACATCGATAAAAAATAACTTAATGGTCGAGCTCCACCAACTTCAGACCTTAGATTGCGTATTCAAAGTTTGAGGGTAAGACAGTCACAACGGACATATAGACTTAACAGGCCGTATATATTACAAATTTAAGATCATTTTTCTCTCATAAAGTAAGGGCCTCTCCCATGTCTTTAATCATACGACAAGCAACATTAGCCGATTCGGGATTACTAAATGAGCTTGGCTACCGCTTCTATACTGCGCACTTTAAGCATATGTGGAAGTCAGAATCAGAATTTGATAATTATTTGGAGGGTGAATATTCACTTCCTGTTATTGAGCAGAGTATTAATGATAAAAACATTAGCTGGTATATAGTTGAAATCGAGCAGCCGATTGGTTTTGTGAAGCTGACATGGCAAGCAACTATCCCGAATACAGACATCAGCGGTGTTTTACTTAATAAACTCTACCTTGCCCCAACCAAAACGAATCAGCATTACGGTCAACTAATGTTTAATAAAGTCATAGATCTTGCCCGAAGTCAGGGGAAAAAATATTTATGGCTGGAGGTTCTTGAACAAAATGAACGTGCTCAAAAATTCTATAAAAAGCAGGGAATGAAACACATCAGCGACATCATTTTCGAAACAAATTCACAGAGGAGCATACTCAAGTTAATGGGGATGTGTATATAAGGCCCGCACCTCGCTCAGACCCGTTACCCTGACACGTGTGCAGCCTCGCCTTCATTCATAAATTCTCAGTGTATCGATAACTGCTCGCAGAGCGGGAGACACATTGCGGTGCGGATAATAGAGAAATGAGCCTTCCAGGCGTTGACTGTAGCGTTGTAAAACTCTGATGAGCGAACCCTCTTCTAAATCATCGGACACCAGTTCTTCCGGAACATAAGCCAGCCCCAGCCCCAGTCTGGCGGCTTTGGCTTCCATATAACTGTCAGCAAAAGCCCATTGTCCCTGCGGCTGATGAGTTATTTTTTTACCATCCTGTTGAAGCTCCCATGTATAGAGGCTTCCATCGCCAAATTGATAAGCGATGCAGGGATGAACCGCCAAATCTGCCGGGACTTGTGGAAAGCCATAGCGGCGAAAGTGTTCTGGCGTACCAACAATGGCCATCTCCATGTCGGGGGAAATACGGACCGCTATCATGCCACCGCCAACTTCCGGTCCGAGACGTACACCGGCATCGAATCTTTCCGCAATAATATCGACAAACCGACTTTCGCTAATGAGTTCCAGCCGGATGTCAGGATAGCGTTGCTTAAACACCGCAAGCTTTGGCAGGAGCAGTTTATCAATAGCGTGCTGACTGGCATTAATCCGTACCGTACCTGACGGGGACTGGCGATAATGGGCCAGCGTGGCAAGCCCCATATCTAAAGCGTCGAATCCTGACTCAATAGTCCGGTAGAGTTGTTCGCCGGCATGGGTGAGCGATAGCCTACGCGTAGTGCGAGCCAGAAGCTGAACGCCCAGTCTTTCTTCAAGTTCGCGTACGGAACGGCTTATACCTGATTGTGCCAGGCCGAGTCGTTGCGCCGCAGCGGTAAAACTCCCTTCCCGCACCACCTGCATGAACAGGTATAAATCATTATAGTTTTCCCGTTTCGCCATCACGTTTCCCTCGCTATCGCATCACTATTTAGAACAATATGGTATTAATTCTAGCAATTTTACCCCTCTAATAAGCACTATTACTGCTCACTATAATGCTCGCATTGCAACAAAGCACAGCAGTGTTGTCCGTATGAAACCTGTATCTATCACGTTTTATGAGGGGATTTTGATGACTGCCTTCACCAAAAAACTGACAGCCGCGATACCAGCCATGCTGCTCTGCGCATCATTAAGTGGAGTTACAACGATGAGTTATGCCAATACAACCAATCCGAACGCGCCAGTTTCACTGGTCGAGACATGGGATAAAACCTTCGCTAAAAGTACGAAAGTTAATCACCGTAAAGTGACCTTTCAGAACCGCTTCGGGATCACCCTGGTCGGTGATCTCTACATTCCAAAGGATCGCGGCGAGCGCAAACTGGCGGCCATTGCCATCAACGGGCCTTTCGGCGCGGTGAAAGAGCAGTCCAGCGGTCTGTATGCGCAGACGTTGGCTGAGCAGGGATTTGTTACCCTGGCTTTTGACCCTTCATATACGGGGGAAAGCGGTGGCTATCCGCGTAACGTTGCCTCTCCGGATATCAACACCGAGGATTTCAGCGCGGCTGTTGATTTCCTTGGCCTGCAAAATGAGGTTGATCGAAATCGTATCGGATTACTGGGTATCTGCGGATGGGGCGGGATGGCCTTAAACGACGCCGCGATGGATACCCGCGTGAAAGCGGTGGCGACCAGCGTGATGTATGACATGAGCCGTGCGATGGGGCATGGCGTAGGTGATGGTAAAGACCGTTATACCACTGCGGATCGTCGCGCCGTATTACAGTATCTGAACGCACAGCGCTGGGAAGATGCGAAGAACGGAGCTTTCGCGCCCGGCGGGCATGACATTTATGTTGATGAAAAGGGGGACGTCAGTACGTCGAAACGTATTCTGCCAGAAACGTTACCCGCAAATCCTAATCCGGTTCTGAAAGAATTCTTTGATTATTATCGCATGCCGCGTGGTTTCCATGCGCGTTCGGTCAACTCAACTGGGGCCTGGAATGCGACGATGCCGCTGTCATTTATGAATATGCCGCTGCTGAGCTACGCCAATGAAGTCACTATCCCCACGCTTATCGTGACCGGCGAAAAAGCCCATTCACGCTATTTTGCTGAAGATGCCTTTAGGACGATCGGCAGCAATGAGAAAGAGCTGGTGATTGTGCCGGGGGCAAATCATGTTGATCTGTACGACAACGTTGCGGGTAAGATTCCGTTTGCTAAATTTGAGCAGTTTTTCAATACCAACCTAAGATAATCGCCCCAAGCCGCCTGATATTTGCAGGCGGCTGTAAAACGCCTGCAGATCATTTTCATCCATGTTTTGACGTGATTTCCTGAATGACGTCTGTCCGGACTGCGCCTGAACCTGGCCGATTCGATATTAAGAGATCTGATAATGTCCACAGTAAGACTAAAACCGCATTACGAAAAAAAGCATGCGCATTGGGGGGGCGTGTTTGCCATGACGCTGTGCGTGTTTGTGCTGATCGCTTCCGAGTTTATGCCGGTCAGCCTGCTTACGCTTATTGCCAGTGATTTACACATTACCGAAGGGCTGGCTGGCCAGGGAATTGCAATCTCTGGCGCGCTGGCGGTCATTACCAGCCTGACTATCTCCCATATTGCCGGAGATCTGAACCGAAAACATCTCCTGCAGGGGCTGACGGTTTTAATGGCCATATCGGGGATAGTCGTCGCCCTGGCACCCAGCTATCCGGTTTATATGCTGGGGAGGGCCCTGCTTGGGGTGGTTATTGGTGGATTCTGGTCCATGTCTGCTGCAACCGCCATTCGGCTCGTTCCGCAGCATCAGGTTCCCCGCGCGCTGGCGATTTTTAACGGTGGGAACGCGCTGGCTACCGTTGTAGCGGCACCGCTTGGCAGCTATCTGGGGACGACCGTGGGCTGGCGAGGGGCATTTTTATGCCTCGTTCCCCTGGCTATAGCCGCGTTCATCTGGCAGTGGGTCAGCCTGCCATCGATGGAAAACGATAAAAAACAAAAATCCCAGAGATCTATGCGTCATCTGTTCCGCATCACCATTGTCCCTGCGGGACTTCTGGCCTGCGGATTCTTCTTCATGGGGCAATTTGCCTTATTTACCTACGTGCGCCCCTTTCTTGAGACCGTAACCCGCGTAGGCCCTACTGGTCTCTCTCTGATTTTGCTCGCAATAGGCGTGGCGGGTTTTGTCGGCACACTGGCCGTATCAATATTCCTGAACACAAGTTTTTATCAGACTTTAATCATGATCCCCCTGCTTATGGCAGCGACTGCCGGGGCGTTACTGCTGGTTGGACACAGCATCTGGGCTGTTGCCGTATTGCTCAGCCTGTGGGGACTACTAGCAACGGCTGCGCCAACGGGATGGTGGACATGGATAGCGCGGGCACTACCCGAAGATGCAGAGGCGGGTGGTGGCTTAATGGTTGCGGTGATCCAGCTATCAATTGCTCTGGGTTCAACGGCAGGTGGGATGGTATTCGACACTCTGGGATGGCGCAGTACTTTTGGCTTGAGTGGTTTCTTACTTCTGGCGGCAGCAGCAATGACGATTGTCACATCCCGTCAAAACTGCAAAGCAAACTAGAACTATCCATTCATTTCTGGCGTGCTCTCTGTCATGGCATACGGCAGAGAGCCGAGTGTCCGCCCTCGCTGATCGCGGAACTTTAGCCCAGTTATCTTCTATTTTTTCACCAAATATTTTCGCATCAGTGCATTTTGTAATGTCACTCCGCGACAGGCAGGAAACCCACGTTCCACAACATGAAAGCCGTGTCGTAGAAAGAACGCCTCCGCAGCCTTACTGACATTTGAAGTCAGTTCGCCAATTCCACGTTGTCTGGCTTCTTCATGAATGCGATTCATCAGTAGTGTCCCTACTCCCTGTCTCGGGTAGGTTCCCGAGACAAAGAAATGGTCAATGTACCCATTTGGCTGAAGATCTGCATATCCAGCTATTTCACCATCCACTTCAACAACAAAGGGGCGTAATTCCTTCATATGATTGGCCCATTGTTCCGGGTCGATATCCGTTGGGGCCCACGCATCTATTTGTTCCTGTGTGTAGTAATGTGATGCGAGGGTATGTACAGAAGATAAAAAGACGCTGAATAACGAAATTTCATCTCCATTACTAAACCTTCTGATTTTCATAAGACCTCGTCAGGAGAGTGACTTGTAGAACAATACCATTTTTGGTGTAGCAGAGCGTCAGCCCCTCGTGGTGAGTTTAATGGGTCAATGCAACGCTATTCTTAATCAAGGGAGATGCTCAGGCAACGCCGTTGAGTCAACATCAAACCATCGGCCTGTGGCGGTAATGTCGCTACGCCACGGGTAAGGCTTTTTCCAGTTGAGTATGTAATATTGACTTATTGTGTAAAAAGATTACTTTTCAGGACATGAAGAAGATACTCATTATTGTTCCCGATGGCGGTATGCTGTTTGAGTCCGCCGGTATTGCCGACATTCTGATGCAGGCCAACCGCCTGCATCCCAAAGGCGCTACGGAGACGTGTTACCAGGTTCAGTTAGCGACAACGCAACCGCATCAGGTGATCCATGGTCAGTCCGGCCTAAATCTACTGGCAGATCATCGCCTACATGAGATAGATCCTCGCGAACCTCTCGATACCATCATCATCACTGGCAGAGGTCAAAACCCGCAGGAAGGGATTGCAGTGGTTGACTGGCTACGCCTTGCCGCTCCCCACGCCCGCCGCATTGCATCCATTTGCGGCGGCGCGATGCTGCTGGCAGAAACCGGGCTGCTGGACGGCAGACGAGCCACCACCCACTGGAAGCTACTGGAAACTATGCAGGCAGAATTCCCTAAGGTGCGCGTCGAAAGCGGTCCGCTCTATATCCAGGACGAACACATCTGGACATCAGGTGGCGTCAGTTCCGGCTTTGACCTGACGTTAGCGTTAGTTGAAGAGGATTACGGCTTCAGTCTGGCGCGCGACGTCGCTCAGGATTTCGTCATGTACCTGCGCCGTCCCGGGGGACAACTCCAGTTTAGCCGCTACAACCTTCAGCAGACCAGCACCCTGGGCCCGATTAACGATCTGCTCACCTGGCTGCTTGAGAACCTCACCGCCGATCTCAGTGTGGATAAACTGGCGGAAAAAGTCGCCATGAGTCCGCGTAATTTCACCCGCGTGTTTACCCGAGAAACGGGCGCATCACCGGCACGCTATGTGGCTGAAGCCCGTCTGGCCGCAGCACGACAGCGTCTGGAGCAGACCAACGAGACGCTGGAGCGTATCGCCGAACAAACAGGATTTGGCAGCAGCATTAACCTGCGACGGCTGTTTGAAAAACAGCTTCACCTGACGCCTGGTGAATATCGCCAACGCTTTCACTGTCGTAAAATGGCGTAAAGTGATCCTTTTTTGTCATTTACGCCAACACGTGACCGGCCTAAATTTACTCCAGAGACAACAGATAAGGAGTTCATCATGGTAAAGGTCGGTATTAACGGTTTTGGCCGTATCGGACGTAACGTACTGCGTGCTGCACTGGGTAACCCGGAAATCCAGATCGTGGCAATCAACGATCTGACAGACAGTAAAACGCTGGCGCATCTGCTGAAATACGACTCGCTGCTCGGTAAACTCGACGCCGACGTCACCGCCGGTGAGGGGCAGTTGGTGGTTAACGGTAAATCCATTACCGTGTTCAGCGAACGCGACCCAGCCAACATCCCATGGCGTCAGCGTGAAGTCGATATTGTCATTGAAGCAACCGGCTTCTTCACTGAACGTGACAAGGCGGCGGTGCATATCAACAGCGGTGGCGCAAAACGAGTGATTATCTCCGCCCCCGGTAAGAACGATGATTTAACCATCGTGATGGGCGTTAACGATCACCTCTACTCCGCGGATAAACACTTTGTCGTCAGCAACGGTAGCTGCACCACTAACGGTCTGGCACCTGCCGCACAGGTTTTGCACCAACATTTCGGCATTAAGCATGGTTTGATGAATACCACCCACGCCTATACCAACAGCCAGGCGCTGCACGACCAGCCGGAAAAAGATCTTCGTGGTGCCCGCGCCGCTGCATTGTCGATTGTCCCCTACTCCAGCGGTGCCGCGAAGGCGCTTGGCAAAGTCATCCCGGAGCTGGATGGTCGCTTAACCGGTTACTCGCTGCGCGTACCGGTTCCGGTGGTGTCCATTGTCGATCTGACCGTAACGCTTGAGCGGGATGTTACAGCAGAGGAGGTCAATAATGCGTTTCGTGACGCCGCCGCGACAGGGCCACTGAAAGGGATCCTCGGTTACAGCGATGAACCGCTTGTCTCAAGCGACTATCAGGGTGACCCGCGCTCATCCATCATCGACGGCCTGTCAACGCTGGTGATTGGCGGCAATATGGTCAAAATTCTGGCGTGGTACGACAACGAATGGGGATTCTCTAATCGCCTCGTCGACCTGGCACTGCTAATGGCAAGGCACGAACGTTAATCCCCTGCTCTCACACTCTCTCTAAATCCACGCCAGGCGTGGATTTTTTTATATCTATATCGCGCACAACGTCACGCCCCCCATTTTTAGTCGTCACCTAACGATGCTGCTGGGGTGACGCGTTTAAAAACGTTAGCGATAACCCGACAAAATAATAAATCGCCAGCACTTCAACGGTCAGTTTATTAATCAGACAGTTGCGACCATAATAAAATGAGTAATGCGATCTTATTTGAGGATTCCGGCATGATCACCTTTTATCAACTTACAGCCACCCGTCTGCATGGTGAGCCCGTCACTATGGCCGACTACGCTGGCAAACTGGTTCTGGTGGTCAATACTGCCAGCCATTGTGGCTTCACGCCGCAATATGCAGGCCTCGAAGCGCTTTACAAGAAGTACGCCGCGCAGGGTTTGGTGGTGCTTGGTTTCCCCTGCAACCAGTTCGGTAATCAGGAGCCTGGCGGGGCCGACGACATCTCGCAAACCTGTCACATCAACTACGGTGTGAGCTTCCCGATATTTGAGAAAGTGGAAGTCAACGGTGCGGCTACACATCCGGTGTTTCGTTACCTGAAAAACGAATTACCCGGCGTGCTGGGTGGGCGTATCAAGTGGAATTTCACTAAGTTCCTGATCGGACGTGACGGCAAACCGCTCAAGCGTTTTGCGCCGTTCACTACCCCTGAGAAAATAGAAACCGCGATCCTTGCTGCGCTTAAAGTCTGAGCGCACCTGTCATTCAAACAGTCCCCATTATGCCCAAGCTCACTGTCTGAATAAAAAACACGCTGCAAAATCAACAAAATATAATCAACTTGCTTAATTACTCTGCAATCGCGTGAGTTCAGGAAGAAAAATGCTATTTCCCTCTTGCCTCATTCGGTCTGTGCCGCTAATATTCGTCCCCGTTGTCACCTACAACGTTGCGTTCATAGCTCAGTTGGTTAGAGCACCACCTTGACATGGTGGGGGTCGTTGGTTCGAGTCCAATTGAACGCACCATCTTGCGTCCGTAGCTCAGTTGGTTAGAGCACCACCTTGACATGGTGGGGGTCGGTGGTTCGAGTCCACTCGGACGCACCAAATTATTTCTATGATTTGGTGCTATTTCCCTTCGTTACACCTCATAATTTCTTTTTATTGCCTCCTGTTCGTAACCTTAAGCTTAATCATTACTCCGTATGATGCTGGCACAAAGCGATGCGCCAAAGCCTTCTAAACTCTATGCTCAGCGCGTATCATTTATCCTCTTCGCAAACCTTTTTCGCCAGAGATCGGATACCATGCCCTCTTCCATTCTTCTGTTTGCCGCGGGCAGTTTACGCCTGGCATTTGCCCCTTTAATAAGCCAGTTCTCGCGCCATAGTGGAATAGACGTGAAGGTGGAATATGGTCCGGCCGGTTTATTACGCGAGCGTATTGAAGCCGGTGAACCGTGTGCGCTCTTTGCCTCAGCCAATCGGGAGCACCCGCAACGCCTGCTGGCTTTGCAAAAAGCTGTCCTCACGCAAACCTTTAGCTGGAATCAACTGAGTCTTGTCAGCAACCGAAACGGAGCCTGGCTGGATTTGCTCCGCGACCCAACGCTACGAATAGGTACATCCACGCCCGGCTGCGACCCTTCCGGAGACTATACCTGGGCATTTTTCGACAATATGGATGTAGTGGATCCAGGACTCGGACAACAGCTTAGGGCGCGCGCCATCCCGCTGGTTGGTGGGCGTGATACGGTGAAAATCCCGTCTGGTGAACTGGCGAGCGCCTGGATCCTTCGCCAGGGACTGGCCGATCTGTTTATCGGCTACGCGCATTACGCGAAAACGCTGCGCGCCCAACCCGACGTGCATTATGTAGCTATCCCTGATGAGCACAATATTCGCTGCGAATACCAACTGGCGGTGCTCGACGCATCCAACGAGGTGATGGCGCTGGTTAAATTCATGCTCTCCAACGGCGGTCAGGCGTTTCTTACCGCCGCCGGGTTTTTACCTCTTAACGACGAATAGAAAACAGCGGTGCGATAAACGGCGTCGGGTGGTTCTCCAGACTGAGTTTTCGCAGCGGTAAGCCATAGGCCTGGAACAGATTCTCTTCCGTCACAATGCTGTCCGTTGGCCCTGCCCGCCATTTTCCTTCGGGGAGCAGCAGCAAAGTATGGGTGGCTATTTGTAACGCATGCAGCGGATCGTGGGTCGAAAAAAGAATGCTGCATCCCTGTAGATGGGCCAGATCGCTGATGAGCTGAAGCACCACCTGCTGATTGGCGAGATCCAGCGCGGAGCACGGTTCATCAAGCAGCAGCGTTTGACACTCCGTCACCAGCGCCCGGGCTATCATCACCAGTTGCTGTTGCCCCCCGGAAAGTAAGCTAAAAGAGTGGGAAGCAAGCTGGGCAATATTTAACTGCTCCAGCGCCTGGGTCGCTCTTTGTTGATCCTGCTGGCTGGGTTGCGCAAAAAGCTTCACGTGCTGTACCCGCCCCATCAGCACCACGTCGCTCACCGTATAAGGAAATGGCAGGTGGCAATGCTGCGCCACAATCCCTATCCCGCCGTCAATTTCAATGCTGCCGTCCAAAGCTGGTAGCGTGCCGGTTAGCGTATCGAGCAGCGTACTTTTACCCAGGCCGTTACGTCCCAGCACAGCCCAGATCTCACCTTTCTGACAACTGAATGTAAGCGGCTCAAATAGCGGCGCGCGATACCCATAGGTAAGCGTATTTACACGCAATGCGGCAGGTTTCATGATGTCTCCCGGCGGCTGGAGCGGATGAGTAAAAAAGCAAACAGCGGCGCGCCGAATAATGCGGTGATGATCCCAAGCGGTATCTCCGCGTGCATCAGGGTACGGGCAATATCATCCACCACAATCATAAAACCGCCTCCCATCCAGAAGGCGCACGGCAGTAGACGACGATGATCAACCCCCACCAGCAAACGCGCCAGATGCGGAATAACCAGCCCAACCCAGGCGATACTGCCGCTGACCGCTACCTGAGCGGCAACTAAAAAAGCGCAGCACAGCAAAACGCTGCGTCGCAGAGGAACCACCGCGACGCCTAGCGATCGGGCATCTTTATCATTGAGTGATAACAGGTTTATCCGCCAGCGTAGCTGGTACAAAACTGTCGCAGCGATACCAACTGGAATCGCCAACAGCAGAACTTTATGCCAGTTAGCCGTCGCAAAGCTGCCGAGCAGCCAGAACACGATATTGGGTAACGTTTCTTCGGTATCAGCCTGATACTGAATCAGGCTCACCAGCGCGGCAAAAAAACCACTCAAAATGATACCCGACAGGATCAGCACCAGCGTATTCTCCAGCCCCTGCAGCGCAGCAATGGCATACACCAGGATCAGCGCCGTCAGACCGAAGAAAAACGTTGAACCCATCATCAACCACGGCGACAGGCCGAGCAGAATAGCCAGCGTTCCGCCAAAAGCGGCCCCGGACGTCACGCCAATAATATGCGGGTCGACCAGCGGATTATGAAATACCCCTTGCAGCGTCGCGCCACATAACCCCAACGCACCACCCGCCAGCAGCGCCATCAGAATTCGCGGTAGCCTGACCGTCCAGATAACCTGACCGGCAATCCCTTCAGCGTCGCTATAGTGCATCAGGTGATAAAAGACTTCGCTTAATGACAGCGGATATTGTCCGAGACACAACGAACCAAGGCCCAGCAACAGGACCGTCGCGATTAAGAGTGGTTGCTGGAGTAAAATGCGCTTACTTAACTGCATCAGGCTGCCAGTTCACACGATAAAAACGCTGATAGTAGTCTTGCGCCTGCGCATCAACATCCACGTCTTTATAGGCGTCCGGGTACAGTTTTTTGGCCATCCACAGCTCACCAATCGCCAACGCTTCAGGCATCGGATAGCCCCAGGCTTTGGCGTACTCAGGCATCAACCAGACGCGATGATTTTTCACCGCATCAATCCCCTGCCAGTTAGGATCGTTTTGGATCTCCGTTACCACCTGCGGGTAGCGATCCTGAACAAAAATTACCTGCGGGTTCCACGCCAATACCTGTTCCAGCGCAACCTGACGGGCGCCTTTCACACTGGCAGCCGCCACGTTTAGCCCACCCGCGTGCTGCATCATAAGTCCCGTGTACTTCCCGGAGCCGTAAGTCATCAGGTCGGGGTTAGCCATATAAATACGGACTTTTTGCGCATCCGGGATTTTTGCGACCGGCGCATTGAATTTTGCCCGCGCCGCAAAAACGTAGTCGATCAACGTCTCAGCTTGCGGTTTGCGCCCCACGACGTCCGCAATCAGGCGAATCCCCTGCTTTAACCCTTCGTTGTAGACCTGCTCTTCATCGGCCATGGTCGGGTTCATTTTATTCTGTTGCCCGGCTGCATCCTTGCGCAATGAGATTGCCACGACCGGAATACCGGCGTTCTGAATCTGCTGGATCATCTCCGCAGGCGCATAGTTGGCGACAAAAACCACCTGTGGATGAATCGCCAGTAGGCTTTCGATATTCACGCTGGTGAGATCGCCCGGCGTCGGCAATGTGGCAATTGCCGGCATAAAGCGCGCAAACTCAGGCCCGAGCTGTTTTTTCCAGCTCGACATCACGCCAATAATGTCCTGCTGAGCATTAAGCTGGACCAGAATATTCAGCGTCTGGTGTTGCAGCACGACCACTTTGTCGACGTGGTCCGGAATCGTGACCTGACGACCAAGCTGGTCGGTGATCGTACGGTCGGCCTGGGCAGAAAACGCAAACAACATGCTGGCGCATACCAGCACAAAAGAGCGGAAAGTTAACATGGGATACCATCTGGATAGCGGAGTAAAAACGATGTGTATTAAATTATATAACGATATGACAGGCAACCCATTCGCGATAAATACCGCACGACACACGAGGAAGATCAATTTATGCCGACAAAAAAGCCGACGGTGATGACCACCGTCGGCTGTGGGTAACACTATGACTAACGGATTATTTGGTTGCCGCTTTAATGATATCGAGCGCTTTGGCGAACTGATCCTGCGGGATCGTCAGCGGATAAAGGAAACGAATAACGTTGCCATACTGACCGCAGGTCAGCAGCAGTAATCCTTGCTCAAGGGCTTTCTTCTGCACGCGTTGTGCGGCGGCTGCGTTGGGTTCTCCCGTCGCTGCATCACAGAATTCAGCGGCGATCATAGAGCCTAAGCCGCGCACTTCGGCCAGTTCAGGACACCCGGTTTGCGCGTCAGTCAGAGTGGCGCGCAGTTGTTCGCCAAGAGCTGCCGCACGCTGGCACAGCTGTTCATCACGAATAATATCCAGCACCGCATGAGCTGCCGCAATTGACAGCGGGTTTCCGGCGTAGGTTCCGCCCAGACCACCCGGCGCAGGCGCATCCATAATTTCAGCTTTGCCCACGACGCCAGACAGCGGCATGCCGCCTGCAAGGCTTTTTGCCATAGTCATCAGGTCAGCTTTGTCAGCGTAGTGGTCCATCGCAAACAACTGGCCCGTACGGGCAAACCCGCTTTGCACCTCATCGGCGATCATCACGATGCCATGCTCGTCGCAAATACGGCGGATGGCAGCCACAAACTCCGGCGGCGCCACCACGAAGCCCCCTTCACCCTGGACGGGCTCGAAAATAATCGCCGCGACCTGAGTGGGATCGATATCGGCTTTAAACAGGCGCTCAATCGCTTTGATGGAGTCCGCCGTAGAAATCCCCTGCAACTCGCAAGGATACGGCGCGTGGTAGACGGAGCCAGGGAACGGGCCGAACCCTTTTTTATACGGCGCCACCTTGCCGGTTAACGCCATCGTCATGTAGGTACGCCCATGAAAACCGCCGCCAAAAGCAATAACGCCAGGACGGCCGGTATGTGCGCGCGCAATTTTCACCGCATTTTCGACCGCTTCAGCCCCGGTGGTGAAGAATGTGGTTTTGCGCTTGCCGTCGATTGGCGCAACGGCGTTGATTTTCTCCGCCAAAGACACATAGCTTTCGTACGGGACAATCTGATAAGCCGTATGGGTAAAAGCCTGCAGTTGCGCTTCGACTGCCTGCACCAGGCGAGGATGACGGTGTCCGGTGTTCAGCACGGCAATCCCGGCGGCAAAATCAATGTACTGATTGCCTTCGATATCGGTAATTGTGCTGTTTTCTGCTGACTGGGCATAAAAATCACACATTACACCCACGCCACGCGGGGTGGCATCCAGACGACGTTGTTGCAGGTTTTTATTGTTCATTCTCTACACCTTGTCCATTAATACATTTAGGTTGAATTACCCTTTAAATTTAGACGCCATCTGGTACTTTAATCGAGAGCCAAATCGTTTTATTTTAAGGATCCAAATGCGTTCACTTGCCGGAGATGTGATCAAGCAGGCATTTAGCCAGCAGACCGATGAAAAGCTGCATCGTCGCCTGTATGCCGCCATCTGCAGTTGCATCCTCGAAGGTAGCCTGAAACCGGCTACCCGAATGCCTCCGTCGCGTGACCTGGCAGGCGAACTGACGCTATCGCGCAATACCGTCCTGCGGGTTTACGAGCAATTGCAGGCCGAAGGTTATATTTCCGCGCGCACCAGCAGCGGCACATTTGTCACCGACAGCGTGCTGGACAATCTTGACCTGCGTCCCCACAAAGAGCCCGTTGCCGCCACACTGGAGGATCACACCCGCTTATCTGCCCGCTGCCTTGAGCTGCTGGGCCATGCCAGCGCCAGCCCTCGTCAATGGGGCGCATTTATTCCAGGCGTACCTGATGTGGAGCATTTCCCTCACCGGGTACTCAAAAAAATTCAGGATCGGCTGGCGAGACGGTTGCGCCCGGAGTTTCTCACGTACGATGCCGCAGGCGGCGTGACTGAGCTGAAAGAAGCGCTGGCAGACTATCTGCGCACCGCACGCGGGGTACGGTGTTCACCGGCGCAAATTCTGATTACTGAAGGTATTCACCAGGCGCTGGATCTGGTGACCCGGACGCTATGCAACCCGGGGGATAACGCCTGGATTGAGGAGCCGGGCTACTGGGGAATCAAAAATATTCTGCGCATCAATGCGGTTAACTTTTCGGCGATCCCGGTTGATGAACAAGGTATGGTGCCGCCAGAGGCTGGCGAATCCGCGCCAAAGCTGATTTTTGTGACACCGTCACATCAATATCCGCTCGGTTCGGTAATGAGCCTCAACCGCCGTCGGGCACTACTCTTTCGCGCACGTGAAACGCGAAGCTGGATAGTGGAAGATGACTACGACAGCGAATTTCGCTTTTCCGGCCAGCCAATTCCATCATTGCAGGGACTGGAAGAAGAGACGCCGGTCATCTATATCGGGACATTCAGTAAAACACTCTACCCCGCACTGCGGCTCGGTTATGTGGTACTGCCCAAACCGCTCGCCGCGCCGCTGAAGAAGGTTCATAACGACCTCTATCGTGGTGGACATTTGCTGATTCAGGCAGCGCTGGCGGAGTTTATCCGCGAGGGTTACTACGCGGCGCACATTCGTAAAATGCGCCAGTTGTACAGTCGTCGCCGCCAGACGTTGGTAGAGCTTATCAGTCGCCAGTTGGGCGAGCAGTATCTTGGCTCCTTCAGCAGCAACGCCGGGTTACATATGATTCTACAGTTGCCCGTCGGGAGCGATGACGTTGTCATTGCCCAACAGGCAAATGCGCAAGGGTTGCTGGTGCGCCCGCTGTCTCGCTATTACGTGAATGAAGAGAAACGCAGCGGCCTGCTGCTGGGATTTGCCAGTATTGAAGAGCATGAAATGGCGTCGGCGTTTACCCGACTGGTGGGTATTATCAGAGTAAACGCCGTTTAAGCACTGCCGGATGGCGCTGCAAGCACCTTGTCCATCCGACATGCTGTTTAATGTGACGCTTTTTTAATTCCTGCCAGGTCCTCCTGGCTTACTTCGCCATTCCCTTCTCCCCAACTTTTACGCACGTAATTAATCACGTCGCGCATTTCGTTGTCGCTTAACATGCCACCGTAAGCCGGCATCTTAAAGGAGACGCTGCCACGCGTTGTCGGTGTTTCTGCGCCGTGGGCAATCACTCTGAATAGCGGCGTCGGGTCATCAACCATCACCAGCGGATTGTTGATCAAAGAAGGTGCGTTATCATCCGTACCTTTCCCCTCCAGACCGTGACAGGTGGAGCAGTAACGGTTATAGGTCACTTTGCCCGCCTCGGGTGAATTCGACCAGGACACCGTAGTTGCCGCTGCGCGCACCGTTTCAGGCTTCTCGCTTTTCAGGCTCAGCAGATATTGCGCGATCGCCGTGGCATCGTCATCGGTCAGATACTGTGTACTCTGCGTGACGACTTCTGCCATCGAACCTGAAACCGCGGCATGCTTGCTTTTACCGGTCAGCAACAGCGATTTTAATTCCTGCTCAGACATTCCCGTGCCGCGCAGCGAGGGCGCATACCAGCCGTCGATCATCGCGCCGCTCAGGTACTCGGCATCAGCATTGGTATACGCTTTTTCGTTCATCGCCATGCCTCTCGGGGTATGGCAAGAACCGCAGTGTCCGGGACCTTCCACCAGATAAGCGCCCCGTTTTACTAACGCAGCGTTGTCATCCGTTTTAGCACGCTCTACAGTCGTCGCTGGCGCGTCGGTAAATAGCCAGTTCCAGATATGCAGCGGCCAGCGGGCGGAGAGTAGCCACGGAATGGCATTCTCTTTATTGGGCTGCGCAGAGGGGGTGACATCATGCATAAAATAGCGATACAACGCCTGTACATCGTCATCAGAAAGTTTCGCGTAAGAGGGATAAGGCATGGCCGGATAGAGCGGATGACCATCTTTAGCAATTCCCTGACGTACGGCCTTGTCAAAATCCTCGTATGAGTAATTACCAATACCCTGGGTCTTGTCTGGGGTAATGTTGGTCGAATAAATATCCCCTACCGGAGTAGGAAACTTTTTGCCACCCGCCATCGCCGCCCCCCCTTCGGTGGTATGACAGGCCACACAGTCAGAGATACGGGCGATATATTCGCCATTAGATTCCGCTGCACTCACAGAGGCGGTAAACAAACAGGCGGCAAGAACGGTTACGTTACGCATAGATCACCCCATATCCTTGAGTTCATTAACCGCACGCCATGCCTGGTCGATGGCCGTATGGGCATAAGCGCCCCAGTCAGAATCGGAATTAGCGATGGCAATGCGACCAACTGGCTGACGCGCCCGCTCGATAATTTCTGGCATTTTATCCATATCATCGAACAACGCGTTGGCGTAATACGCATAGCCATGCGCCCAGCGGTTAACTGTAATGGCGGAGATATCGCGTTGATTATCAAAGCCCGTTGAGCCAAACATTTCCTGCAACTGGGAGCGAATCATCTCCTCATGCGTCGCAAATGTGGTCCCCAGTAAATACGCTCGCCCCAGACGGAACTGTTCTCTGGCCGACAAATTACTGCCCGGATAAGTAGGCACATAGACCATGTGAATGACCATCGGATCGTCCGGTGAGGCCGGGTGTTGATACCCGCCGATGCTGACCGGATAGTCGAGCTTAATCCGGCTGTAAGGTGCCGCCGGAGAGTAAAATTCATGCACGCCAAGCTGTTTGAACGCCTGCCAGTTTTTGACCACCACGTTGGTGTACACCAGCGGTGCCTTCACGTTCAGTTTGAGATCCGCCTGCTGCTGTTCCGGCATCTCAGGCACCAGATACGGGATCATCATGTTATAGCCCGCCATGATGGTGTTTTTACCGCGCACGCGATGCATTTTGCCGTCACGCAGATAGGTCACCACCACGCCATCCTTTGTGTTGGCCGCATTAATCACCGTGCTATTCAGACGCAAGCGCGTGGTGTTTTCCGGCAGATCCAGCTTTTCGTAATGCAGTCTGGCAAGGACAGAGTCTTCCATCGTGTTACCCGGTAGCGCATCCGGCAGCATATACCTGACTAACAGTCGGGCCAGCCCGGCGTTACCGTCAGGGAAATGGTAAACATACGGCTCTTCGAGGTCGGCCAGCGACTCGCCGTCCAACGGCGGTATTCCCAGCGCCTCCATGCCGGGTAATGCGCACGCCCTGGCATCGCTACAGGAAATGCCTTCAATGCCGATGGCAAAGAAGTCATTAGAACGCTGCTGAAAATAGAG
This sequence comes from Citrobacter braakii, assembly GCF_002075345.1. Classification (GTDB taxonomy): domain Bacteria; phylum Pseudomonadota; class Gammaproteobacteria; order Enterobacterales; family Enterobacteriaceae; genus Citrobacter; species Citrobacter braakii. The sequence continues at coordinate 587,955 of NZ_NAEW01000001.1, read as the reverse complement.
CAGCGCCATTTTGCTCAAACCAACTTTTGTGGCCAAAAATTCACTGTAGCTGTGGGTATCCAGCCATTCCATTTTCTCATCGACCGTCATGCCCGGAAGATAGTCGCCAGGATGGACGTGCAGGTCGATCAACGCCTTTCGGTCGTGCTCACTTAGCGGAAAATCATTGATAAAGTCTTCAATTTTACGGCCATTGAGCCTGTTCGGCGGGATATCATCAGATACCGCGCGCCCCGGATCGCCGCTGACGATTTTTGTTTCGCCAAAATTCTTTTTGTCGAAGAAAACACCGCGACTGAGCTGCCAGTCGGGGTAGAAGTTTACGTCAAAACTCTCTTTTAACCGCGTGACGCTGACGCCCACGGTTTCCATCAGTTTTTGCACCTCAGGGCTGAAATTGTGCGCGGGCGACTGGAATGCTTCGCTGCCGCCATAGCCGAGTAATTTCTTACCTGAGCTCGTAAATTCGTTACGTTTGGCGTGTCCGCCAAAATCGTCATGGTTATCGAGGATCAGGATCCGGCTATTTTGCCCGGCAAGCTGGCGCCAGAAACAACCGGCAGCCAGCCCGCTAATACCGCCGCCCACAATCACCAGATCGTACTCTTCCTCAACGGGCAGAGCGTTTAAATCAAAATGTTTATGCTCGCGGCCTACTGCATGCGCCATTTCAAACGATCCAGGATGATTACCCCGCAGCCCCGTCAGCCCTGGCGGATAATAATTTCCATCTATAAATGCGTTTCCCTTTCCTGCCGCCCTGACCCATTCCAGCGGGGTAAGCCCCGCCGCAATAGTCACCGCGACGCCGTTGAGAAAATCACGTCTGGTAATTGCCATTAACTTTTTTCCTTATTGCTACACACTGCCCTAAATACGACACAAATAAGAGATGTCCCCCTTCATAGTAATAAAGGGGTACAGCCGACTATTTCCCTGGCTTTAACTCTTCATCCAGTTTTTTAGAATCATAATAATCACCCTGCCAGGTGATTTTACCTGCTTTAACATGAATATAGCTGACACCTTCAAATTTTATCGGATTATTTGTCGGCGGACTCCCTGCCCATTCACCACTATTTTTGCCAGAAAATTCCCAACGAAACGCCACGGTATCTTCGTCGTAAACGGGTTTGCCGACCATTTTCCAGCTCAGGTCTGGCACCGCCTTGATAAAGGCACCGATAACGTCTTTTTCAGCTTTTTCTCTGCCATTTATCGGTTCGCCAGCGGCGGCATCATAATAGACTGCGTCATCAGCAAGATATTGCGCGGCTCGCGAAGCATCGTGTGCATTCCAGGCCGCCATGTACTCTTTAACGGTATTCAGCGATGTGCTTTCTGCCAGGCTATAGCCCGAGAACATCATGAATGAAAGCACCGCTATGTTTAATGTTTTCATCGACATCCTCTCTATTCAGAAATGTCACACATGATATGTTTCACCCGGGTATATTCTTCGAGCGAGTAGGATGAGAGATCTTTGCCATAACCCGATTTTTTGAACCCGCCGTGCGGCATTTCGGCGCACAGAGGAATGTGATTGTTAATCCACACGGTGCCAAAATCGAGGTCAATGCTGAAGCGCTGTGCGCGACCATGGTTACTGGTCCAGACGCTGGCGGCCAGACCATATTCCACATCATTCGCTTTGTGTAGTCCCTCTTCATCAGTCGAAAACGACTGAATAGTCATTACCGGTCCAAATACTTCATGCTGAATAGCTTCGTCATTTTGATGCAATCCGGAGACGATCGTCGGCTCAAAATAGAAGCCCGGACCTGGCCCGGTACGCCCACCTGTTTCAATTTTTGCATGTGCCGGTAAACGCGCAATAAAGCCTTTCACCTGCTCCAGTTGGTTTTTACTGTTCAATGCGCCATATAGCGCAGCCTGATCCGCTGGCGCTCCAAATTTAATACTCTTCGTTTTCTGAACCAGCTTTTCCAGGAATTCAGCGTAGATGGATTGTTCGACCAGAATACGCGTAGCCGCCGTGCAATCCTGGCCAGCATTGAAGAAGCCTGCCGTGGTGATCGTCGCGATCGCCTTGTCCATATCTGCATCAGCAAACACCACCGCAGGCGCTTTCCCGCCCAATTCCAGATGCGCCTTGGTCAGGTTCGCCGCTGCCGAAGCCGCAACCTGTAGGCCCGCTCGGACCGAACCGGTAATCGAAACCAGTGAGGCCTTCGGGTTTGAAACCACCAGCGAACCGGTGCTGGCTTTACCTAATACGACGTTAAACGCCCCTCTTGGGAACAACGGCGCGGCCAGTTCAGCCAACAGCAGCGTGCTGACCGGCGTGGTGTCGCTGGGTTTTAATACGACCGTATTGCCTGCTGCCAGCGCTGGCGCAATCTTCCATACCGCCATCATGAACGGGTAGTTCCATGGCGTGACTTGTCCAACGATACCCAGCGGTTCACGGCGGATAGTCGAGGTAAACCCGGCGGAATATTCCCCTGCCGCTTTCCCTTCGAGACAGCGCGCCGCACCGGCAAAAAAGCGGATGGCATCGCAGGATGCCGCGATCTCTTCCTTCTCAATAAAATGGCGAAGCTGACCGGTCTCCTGACTCTGCGCGTTCACCAGCCGCTCAACGTTTCGTTCAATCTCATCTGCCAGTTGCAATAACGCCTTTTGCCGCTGTGCCGGCGTCGATTTTCGCCAGATGATAAACGCCGCCTCCGCCGCCGAGTAGGCCTGCTCCACCTCTTCCGCATTGGCGTTGGGTGATAATGCGTACGTTTCGCCGTCGACCGGACTCACCAGTTCGAAGGTATCTTCGCTACGACCTGCTACATATTGCCCATTGATAAAATGCTTCAGGGTTTTCATGTCTGTCTCCTGTCCGTTAATACATAAAGAATCTTATGTAATATATATATTGTAAAAGATTTTCAAATGCGCAACATTGACACTATGATAAGCCTCGCATTTTTAACTTAATTTTTACATTTTCGAGATAAGGCTTTTCATCGTGAGCCAACGCGTTTGCTCAGCTCATCATGAGGTTATCGGGACACACATCCGCTTGTGCAGTGACGTTGCGCATAGGCATGTAAAATAACTCGGCCATTCTTACCTTCCTTGCCCGACGGGCATGTGTTAAAAATGGTCGTTGTTTCAGGGAATTGAGTGCAGAAAAGATTATGATTACTCACGCGGTCATATTTGCGCCTATCGGGCAGGTCAGTCGTTCAGACCAGATAGTGCAGCGCCTGTCAAACGCCATTATCACGGGGTTGCTGGAGCCAAAAGAACAGCTCCCCAACGAAACTGATTTGGCAAAGATGATGGGTGTCTCACATATCACTATCAGAGAAGCGCTAAACACGCTTCGGGCTAATAATCTTATCCATACGGTTCGTGGTCGTAATGGCGGGAGCTTCGTTTGCGAAAATATTGATGGCAAAAACAGCGCCCTGCATCCGTTCAAAGCGATCAGTACGGATTATCTTTCTGACCTGGGCGAAATGCATTGCGCCATTATCAGCCATAGCGCAAGGCTGGCTTCCAGACGGATGACCGGCGCGGATATCGCCAAATTTCGCGAGTTTGTTGAGGTGCTCAGCAAGGCAAACTCACCAGAGCTTATGACCCAGGCCGATATGCGCTGTCTACTGGCGATAGCTGCCAGTTCACATTCGGCGCGACTGGCCAATCAGGAGCTGCAGGTCCAGGCTGAATGGGCATCGCTGGTGGCGATACTTTATCGCGCAGACAACATTCATGCCGAAATTATTGCGCTTTACTCGGCACTGGCCGATGCGCTGGCTGCTCACAACGAGGCAGAATCCGTGCAGCTTGCCACACGGATCATCGACTCGTTTACCTATTACCTTATTGAAAAAAAGCTGAAATATAACTCGAACTGACAATCAGTGAAGGCAGGACAGACAATGAGCTCTTCGACATCCTTAAGCGCATTAATTCGTAAGATTGATGATATTACCGCCTCTACCGTAGATTCTACCGTTGCGCTGGCGAGGAGCATCCATGAGGCGATTTCCGGGGTGCAAAAGGCCTCAGCAGAAGTTGTCCTCGATCCATCGGTGAGATCTACCGTTCAGCAACACATCAAGCGCACCCTCAGTAACAATCATTACTGTTCAGGGGCCGGGTTCGCCAGCCATATTGAGAGCACTGCCACCACAAAAGAGTATTGGCTGCTGGAATGGTGGTATAAGAAAGATAATGGTTTGAGTCAGGCGCACCTCGATTTAGATCAGGCCACCCAGCAACGTCTGGATTTCAGAACCTTCGAGTGGTTTAAGCACTCACCTCCGGCAGGAAAAGCCTATATCCACGGTCCCTACGTCGACTATATCTGCAATATTTCCTACACCCTGACCTCGGCAGTGCCGATCTACTACAACGATCAGTTTCTTGGCGTTGCCGCCGTCGATCTGCTGGTCAGTCAGATTGAGGCCGAACTGCTTTCCTACGCTCATCCTGACTATGTCATTCTGACCAATCTGGAAAACAGAATTATCTTTTCCAGTTGGCCACGTTTTCGCGTGGGTGAATTACTCTCTCCCGCAAACAGTACCGTTGTTTATCAGAGCGACTACTTTATCCTTTATCACTATCAAAACTAAGGGCCCGAAGGCCCTTAGTGTTTAGTTATCCTGCCCCATATTCAGCTTGTTAGCGTAGGCAATGGCGTCGTTTTCCGGTGCCGCAGAGCGACCAAACGGTCGGGTCAGGAACATATAGATAAGCCCGGAGCCAACGACAATCGCCAGGCCGAACAGTACCGTCCAACGGTCGATGAAATCGCTACTGTCTGCCGGTTGCGCCAACAACCAGATCCCACACAATCCATAGGCTAGCGCCAGCACGTTCACAATCACGCCCCAACCGCCAATGGTCCACTCCCCGGCCGGTTTCCAGCCTTTCAGGCGCTGGCGCAGTGCGGCAAGCACAACCATCTGGAACGAGATATAAATACCGATGACGGCAAACGCGGTAATACGCGACAGATTGTCTGGCTGGAAATAGACCCAAACGCAGATGATGACTGGCAGCAGACAGCTAACAACCATCGCATTATCCGGAACACCATTTTTAGAGATCTTTGACATCCACTCACTTCCCGGCAGCATTCTGTCGCGGGAGAAAGAAAAGATAAGGCGGCTTAACGCAGCCTGCAGAGACAAAATGCACGACAGCATCGCCACAATCGCGACGATGATAAAGATAGTTGCGCCAGTTTCACCAAGAGCTTCATTAAGGATGGCCGGAATCGGGTCAGACGTTTTGCCATTCACGATACTGACCAGATTTGGTGAAGCCAGGAGGTATCCCATGACGGAAATAATCGCCGAAATCGCACCAAATACGATGCTTAAAATCATCGCAACCGGGATCTTTTTACTTGGATTCTGTACCTCTTCCGCAACGTTACCGCAGGCCTCAAAGCCAAAGAACATAAACAGCCCCATCAGCGCGGCAGACATAAATGCGGTGGAATAGCTGCCGTCATGCGCCAGCACGCCCATCGAATCAAAAATTACGGAGAATGGCTGCGAACGGTGGAATATTAGCAGATAAATTCCCAGCGCAATCACGCTAACGATTTCACACCAGAAGCCAATTTTTGCGACCCGAGCCAGATTTTTAGTCCCGGACATATTAACAGCCATCATCAAAAGCAGCAGCAGGACGGAAGTCGCCAACATAGTGGCTGGCGTCTGACCATAGTGAAAGAGCGACTCAACAAATGTTGAAGTATATTCCGCGATTGACGTAATGGTGACCACCAGTGCCCACAGGTAAATCCAGGCAGCGATCCACGCATATTTCTTGCCCCATAACCTTCTGGCCCACGGATAAAGCCCGCCGGTTATCGGATACTGGGAAGCGACCTCACCAAACACCAACGCCACCAAAAGTTGTCCACATGCGACGATTAAAATCCACCAGACTGCGGGCGGCCCCGCCAGCGTTACGGCCAGTGCAAACAGCGAATAGACGGCGGTAAGCGGCGAAAGGTAGGTAAAACCCAACGCAAAATTTGAAATAAGACCGATCGAGCGATTGAACTGTTCTTTGCCATCTTTTTGAAAATTATCGTTTTTCTTATCAGGTGTCTGTTCCATATAGCTTTCTCTTTTGTGGAATAGTCGCAGGGTTGAACAATTAATGTATAAAAGATATTAAGTTATATGTATAGTGATTTTGTCGCTAATTTGTTAAAAATGATCGCACATCACGTTAATGAAAAAGTGAAAGTAGAACAGTCGAGGGCACAAGCATTTTTCGGTATTTACGCTTCACGGTTCTTTAGCAATTGCGAATTGTTGACCAACTGGCGGGTAAACAGGCACCTCGAATTGAGTTCGACGCTAAGTAGCAAGAATCGCTGCTGTTAAGCAACATTTTTGCAATATAATAATGTGATGTTAAACGCTGAACCTGAGCAGGTGAATGATGGAAATTGATCTCGATAATCTGGTCTTTGATGGACTGGAAGAAGCGCAAGAGCGTAATGCTGAACGTCTGGAAGATGCTGACAAGAAAGCGCAGGACATTATTGCTGATAATGACTGCGGCGACGCCTGTAAAATCTGATTTCCAAACCGGCGCAATGCCGGTTTTTTTACCGCCAGACTATGCCCCTCCTCTTATCTACATTTCCCATCGCGTTTACCCATTTTTAACACCGCTTTCACTAATAACATTTTGTAAATAGATAAGAATTTTTTCTTATTTTGTCCTGAACGTAAGGTATGGGAGCGTAAAAAGCACAAACCAAAAACGACAGGGATTTACATCATGATGGCAACGAAAACTTACCGCGCTAAAAAAACACTGTTGGCACTCGGCGTGCTGCTGGCCACCGGCATTGCCGCCTCGCAGGCTCAGGCTGACCAACTGGCCGATATCAAAGCCGCAGGTGTAGTAAAAGTTGCGACATTCGACGCGAATCCGCCGTTTGGCTCCGTCGATGCCAAAACGCATAAGATTGTCGGCTATGACGTTGATTTTGCTGAAGCGCTGGCAAAATCCCTCGGCGTAAAACTGGAACTGGTAGCGACTAATCCGGCAAACCGCATTCCGTTATTACAATCCGGTAAAGCCGATTTAATCGTGGCGGATATCACGATTACGCCTGAGCGGGCGCAGGTCATTGACTTCTCCGTCCCCTATTTTGTTACCGGGCAGCAGTTCCTGGTACCGGCCAAATCCCCGGACCAGCTCGATGCATACAGCAAAGCGCGAATCGGTGCGGTGAAAGGCACTACCGGTGAGCAGGCGCTCCATCAGCGCTTCCCGCAGTCGCGTGTGCTGGCCTACGACGATATTCCACTGGCGTTAACCGCGCTACGCAATGGCAATGTTCAGGCCATCACCCAGGACAGTACGATTCTGGCCGGTCTATTAAGCGGTGCGCCGGATAAAGCAGATTTCAAAATTCTGCCAGACCTGCTGAGCAAAGAAGAGATTGGCGTGGGAGTGAAAAAAGGTGAGCCAGCGCTGTTAAAAGCCGTCAATGATGAGCTTTTGAGGCTGGAATCTACCGGGCAGGCGGCAAAAATATATGATGTCTGGTTTGGCCCTGAAACCAAAAATCCGCAACCCCGCGCCTTTAAAATAGAAGCGAAGTAATATGCTCTCAGCCCTGTTTCATCGTTGTGCAGTTTCCGCGGCGGATTTTACCCATTTGCGCCAGGCAAGCGTCGAACTGCGCAATGTCATCAAACAGTTTGACACTCACACTGTACTTAACGGCGTCAGCCTGTCAGTTGAACCCGGTGAAGTGGTGACTATTCTGGGCCCTTCTGGCTCAGGAAAATCCACGCTTATACGCCTTATCAACCAGCTTGAGTCGCTCAGCGGTGGCGAAATTTTCATTGATGACAAACCAATTAGTCAGTTGCGCGGGGCAGCATTACGCCAGTTACGCAGCCGTATCGGTTTCGTTTTTCAGCAATTCAATCTCTATTCGCATCTGACAGCGCATCAGAACATCTCACTGGCGCTGGAATATGTTCACGGCTGGAACAAGGCGGCAGCGGCGCGTCGGGCACTCGAATTGCTGGATCAGGTGGGACTGGCAGAAAAAGCGAGCGCTTATGCCGCACAGTTGTCCGGTGGGCAGCAACAGCGCGTGGCCATCGCCCGCGCGCTGGCCTCATCGCCGCAAATCCTTCTGTTTGATGAGCCCACCTCCGCGCTGGATCCAGAAATGATCGGCGAGGTATTACAGGTGATGAAAAACCTGGCCCACAGCGGTATCACCATGATCGTCGTGACCCATGAAATGCATTTTGCCCGTGAGATTGCCGATCGCGTGGTATTCATCGATGGCGGAGAAATTCTTGAAGTGGCCGCGCCGGAGGATTTTTTCACCCGGCCACAGCACCCGAGAACCCAGCGTTTCCTGAAAAAAGTGCTCGACCCGTTACACCAGGAGTCATCGCTATAATGCTTGCAATGGACTGGCAGGGAGTGCTGAGCGGGCAACCTCTGCAATGGATAATTTCCGGTTTTCTCACCACGCTCTGGGTGACACTGGCAGGTGTCGTACTCGCCACGCTCATTGCCATCTTCCTACTCGGGCTGCGTCTGACGGGCCATCGCTTCAACAAAGCGGTGGTCAGTGTATGGGTTTCGGTGTTTCGCAACACGCCTTTACTGGTGCAACTGATGTTCTGGTATTTTGCCGCATGGAACTGGCTGCCCCGCAACGTCATTACCTTCATCAATGCAGAGCATCCCTGGTCTATTCTGCCAGGCGATGTCTGGTGGTTAACACCAGAGTTTATCTGTTCAGCATTGGGGCTGGGCGTATTTACCTCGGCATTTTTGGTCGAGGAGATCGCCTCTGGTTTACAGGCGGTTTCTGCCGGACAACGTGAGGCTGCCGTGGCGCAGGGTTTTTCATCCTGGGCAACGTTTCGTCACATTCTGCTTCCTCAGGGACTGACGAACGCCTGGCAACCCATTGTTGGGCAATACCTTAACCTGATGAAACTTTCCTCGCTTGCCAGCGGTATTGGATTTGCTGAGCTCACCTACCAGGTGCGGCAAATTGAGAGCTACAACGCGCACGCGCTGGAAGCCTTTGCTGTTGGCACTGCGCTCTATCTGTTCACCGGCATCGTTCTGGGTATGCTGCTTACGCGTCTTGGCCCACGGCCTGCATCGGGTAAATCGTCCAAGGTTAAAACGCGTATCTTCAGCGTCAGGAGCATACTGCATGATCGCTAACATTTCGGTCATTACCGACAATCTTGATTATCTCCTGTGGGGACGGGTGGCGGATGGACAACCCGGCGGCGTTCTGCTCACGTTGTTGATGGCTCTCGGCGCGGCGCTGCTGGCCTTGCCTGGTGGGATAGTTCTTGCCTGCTGCGCCTGGCGTTTTCCGGGCACGGTTCGCAACGGGTTGTTTATCTGGGCGGAGTTTATTCGCGGCATTCCGCTAATCTTTGTGATTTTCTGGATGTGGTATTTGCTACCCATGCTGACCGGAAGCGATCTCCCCGGAGCCGTTACCGTGACGCTGGCGCTGGCATGGTTCACCGCTGCCTCGGTCATGCACTCAGTGTATGCAGGAATTAGCGCGCTGCCTGGCGGGCAATATGATGCTGCCGTGGTTCAGGGTTTTCGCCCGTATCAGGCCCTGTGGCTTATCTTATTGCCGCAGGTGCTGCGTAACGTACTGCCATCGCTGACGGGGATTTTTATTGGATTACTGAAGGACACGTCGCTGGCGTTTATCGTTAACGTGCCGGAACTCACAACGGTTGCGGGTCAGGTTAACAGCCGGGTACAAATCTATCCGGCAGCCATTTTTATTTTTACGGGACTGGTCTATTACCTACTGTGCCTGAGTCTGGAGAAAATCACCCAACGCCGCTTCGCGTTAAAATGAGATCACGGCTCAACATTCCACAAACTGGTGGTCTTCGTTGAGCCGATATTTCACGCCCGCCCGGATGTTATTTTCCCCCTCAACGGCAAGCGCAAAACGCATTCTCTCGCCATCGTGATAGGCCAGCGCCGCACAGCCGCCGGGACCGAGTATTATCGAATCGACAACACCGGTACTGGCAACAACGGCGTTCTCTCCGCTGGCAATAATGTGGATGTTGTCGGCGCAGTTGGCGATTTTAGACTCTGCGCCAAAACAGGCCAACTGAGTTAAATCACCACCGCAAGCAATCCGATTTCTGTCGCCGAGCGAACTGATGCGTACGCGCATGCCGGTACTGGCGATACGCGTCCCGTCACCCACGCTACTGATACGTGCCGAATTTCCCGCAACCGCAATTCGCCCGCGATCGCCTGAACTGCCGATATGCGCGTTATAGCCTACGCTACCAATACGTGCGCTGTAACCTGCGCTGGCGATCTGTGCGGCATACCCGGCGCTGGTGATTTTAACGTTATCGCCTGCACAACTGAATCGGGCATTATCTTCTGCACTCGCCAGCGGACGGCTGATTTCCCCCGCCGTTTGCACACGGGAAATATTCCCCATCGCGCGAATATCCTGCTGGGCAAAACTCGCCTCTTCCCGCCATTTTGACCAGCCGTATTCCACCAGACTATTTGCCCAGTCTGTATACCCTTCCCGCTGGAGCGCACGATGGACATCAGCATAGCTTCCGCCAGTTGGAAACGCGCGTAGAAACCAGCGATACATTACGGGCCCAACGCGCCAGGCCCGTAAGTCACTTCGCGTAATCATCATCGCTTAATGCCGGTGATAGCCATCCACCATACACTTGAAGGTTTCGCCCGGCGTACGACCTGTCGTGCAGAGATAAAGATGCCCAAAAATGAAAAACAGACTGATTATTGCCAGCGCGAAGTGCGCCTGGAGCAACCAGTAACGCACGCCGGGGAACAGGTCACCGACAACCGTCGGATAGAGCGATAACAACCCTGAGATCAGCAGCAGTGGCAGTAAGCCATACATCACGCCAACATAGGCCGCCTGCTGTAGCGGGTTGAATTTACAACGCTTTGATGCCGGGAATGGGTGTGACTCGCCCTGCATAATGCCAAACAGGTAAAAACGCGTTTGTCTTTGCGCTCGTCCGATCCAGCCCTGACGTTGAATAATATAGTGATGCCCGTTGCCGCCAATCAGATTGATCAGGACAAAACCAATCCAGCAGGCGAGCAGCAAAAAGCCGCAGATCTCATGCACGGTAAGCAGGCTTTTCATCACCGACGCACTGACGACGGAGAAGTGATTGACCAGGCCACTGACCAGAAGTAGCAGAAATAGCAGCGCATTCGACCAGTGCCACAAACGAACGGCCTTCGAGTATAAATAGACTTTCTCACCGTGCCCTGCCGACGCTTTATGTGCGGCCCGAAAGCGCAGCATGGCGTGTAGCGCCAGCACCAGCCACATCCCCACCAGCATTAATCCGGCGATGACCAACCACACAGGCCAGTAGTCCGGTGAAAACAGGGGAACATACTGCGCAAGCTGGGCGTGAAACTGTTCGGCATTCTGCGACGCGTTCATACATTTTCCTTTTTAATCAAATGTTGACCGAACCGACGATACAGATGGGGTTTCCCGGCGCCTGCAAGTTGATGCTCGTAATACTTATTTTCTCTCAACCAGGTCTGAATTTCCGGGCTATCTTCGCGACCAAAAATCAGCGCATGTTCCGGGCAGGCGTTAACACAGATCGGCGGGAAACCTTTCGCCAGACGAGATTCAGCGCAGAAGTCGCATTTATCCGCCACTTTGGTCTGCGGGTTGAGATAACGCACCTGATAAGGACACGCGCCAATACAGTAACTGCAGCCGATACAGGAAGACGTGTCTACCCGCACAATGCCGTTGTCATCTCGCCATGAGGCGCCGGTCGGACACACCTCAATACAGGGGGCATCATCACAGTGCTGGCAGGACTGACGGAAGTAGTGATACAGCGTTTCGTTGTCGTTGTCCGAAACCGGAATATGAGCTATCGACAAACGGCTACCCTGCGCAGGAACATGGTTGGTTTTCCTGCATGCGCGGGCGCAGATATTACATCCGTTACACAGTGATTCATCGTGAATCATGACGTAATGTACGTCTTTAGAACTCCTGGTACTCGCTAACAGATTTTGACCTGGGCCAGTGAAAAAAATCACCGTCCCCATGCCAATGACAAATTTTCGTCGGGTGAAGGACATCGGGTTATCCTCTAATACTGTGACAGTGGTCGTCCACACGTTCCATGACATCAACCTGAATAATTCAGGGGTTCTGATACTGCTCAACCTCAAGCCATTCGCACAGGCCGTACGCTTTGCCATAACTCATAAAACGTTCGCTGAACAAATAAGGCTCCGCATTTGACGATTCCACAGTCCGTATATCTGCATAATCAGGATGCGTTTCCATGGCCGTGAGCGCAGCGGCAATCTGTTGAGACTCAAAGCGATACGGCGGTTGCGTCAACATGGCGACCTTATAAGGGCGAGGATACGTTCGACAGTCGAAGCGTACCGCCTCGGCAATCGCACGGCAGATGTCGTTTTCCACCACCTGCACACACATGTCGGCGTAATTTGCCGTCATGGTTTGCGTCGAATAGAAATATGCTTCTTCCGCACCCTGCACACAGGTGATATCCGCACCATTCGCGTCCTGGCCCAGCACATCCAGCAGCGCGGAAAGATCGGTTTCAGGAACCGAATAAGGCGGCAGCAAAAAGACACTGCGCGCCACCAGTTGCCCCGATGCTGAATGCTGACGGATAAAATCTGCCACAATCGACTCCGGGCTGGCTGGTTCCTGAACCTGGGGCGCATTCATCTGTTCTACAGGCGGGTGAAACGCCTGCAGCCACTGTCTCTTTCGGCTATCCACTTCGTCAGGAAACGCCTCAACGGGGGTCAGAACGTCGCTCACGTTAGTCATCTCGCATTCCTTACGCCGGCAACAGATCTTGTGCAGCCAAATCAGCGGCTACATCTTCAAGTCCGAGTCGGTTCAGGGTTTCACGCGTTGGGCAACCCAGCTCTGGATCCCAGCCCATTTCCTGATAGAACATCGTCAGCGACTGACGCATATCTTCCCTGTCCATCTTGTCGGTCCCTTCAGTGAAGACCGGGATCTTCGGATCTTTATCAAACACCCAGGAGCAGATGAGATCGTGCTCATTGCGCATATCTTTGGTTTGCATCAATTTGACCGTATAGGCACGGTGCAGGGTAAAGATGCGTTCAGCGGCCAGGTCCAGACTCTCCTGCGTGGTTTCATCGCCGGTGACCGCCTGGAAGAATTTTGCTTCCAGATCCAAATCTCCGCGATAGTTACGGCTCTTGAGTGGTGAAACCGTCATCGGCCACACCCAGTTGCACAGCGTAACCGCGTTATGCAGGCAGACTTTCAGCAGCGTCCATTTGGCATATTTGATCTTGGCGGCATTGATCGGGGTGTAGTTTTTGGTTTCGTCGTATGCATCCTGCGAACCAAATAGCTCGCCCGCCACTTCGCGCTGTAATTTCAGCGGTAAACCGGAACCGATGAAGTTGATATGGGTGTGCGCCATACAGTCACGGTTAAACATACAGTTGGTGATCGCCCCCACCTGTGCAGAGGCCTCGTTTGCATGGTGGACAGGAAAACCAAACGGCGACCACAGTTTATTTTTGGCATAACCCCAGTACTCTTCGCCCAAATTCCAGCGTTCAGCAATGGCATACGATCCGTCCGCAAGATGGCTGAGTTCCCCCACGCGATGCGCCAACCGGTAGTAAAAATCCTTAATAAAATGAGGATCGCCCGCTTCCAGCTGATCCCAGCGGATCTCCGCATACTCTTCAGCTGGCAGTACGCGCTTAAAGACGCCTTTCGAATAGCAGTAAGTAAAATCACGGTGCAACTGCCCGTAGTTACACCAGATGCCATAATCGTCAAACAGGTTCAGACCAATCAGATTTCCCACCACGCGCCCATCGTCTTTATCGTCGAAATCTTTCGGGCCATTGGGGAAAATGGTGGTGTGGACAAAGTTCGCCACGCAGGTGTTACCGCCAGTACTTGGCACGCCAAAATCTTTCACCCGCGGGACATTGAGCTGCGACATACAGCGAATGGGGCATGAATGGCAGCCGCTCATTTTGACCGTGTATTTCTCAGCGGCTGGCCCCAGATCGAACACGGATTTATAGGTACGGAAACCCACGGTATTCTGGTTACCCGGCGGGATTTCCCCGGTTTCGATTGGTCCCCCTTCTGCCGCGCCCCAGAACAGTCCCTTACGGGCCGTCCAGCGCGAGTTTGGCGAAGAGTATTCTGCCCAGGCCTGCGGGGTGCTTGGCACAACGTGGTTGTTGTTGGCACCGATGAGCTCGGTCATCATGTAATCATTGAGCCGCTTCATCTCTTTACGATCGGCAATATTGACCCCTTTGGTCCCTTCTACCGCAATAGCCTTCAGGTTTTTCGACCCCATTACCGCGCCAGTACCGGCGCCTCCGCTGTGGTTGCGACTGTTGATCATGCAGGAGAGCGGCACCAGATTTTCACCCGCCTGACCAATAGCGGCGACGCAGGTTTCCGGGCTGGTAATGCGGCAAATCTCTTCGGTTGTGGCACGCGTTCCCTTACCCCACAGGAAATCGGCTTTTTCGATGCTGACCTTTTCGTCTTTAATGTTGATCCAGACAGGCGTCGCGGACTTGCCTTCGATAATAATGGCGTCGTAACCGGCGAATTTCATTTGCGCAGCAAAGAAGCCGCCCATATGAGCATCCACCACTAAATTGCCTTTGGTAAAAGTCGATAAGGAGGTGATATTGACGCGGGAGCTACAAGGGGCACCAGAGCCCGTTAATGGCCCGGTGGCGAAAACCAGTTTATTCCCTTCATCGAAAGGCATGGTGCCTGGCGGGACTTCGTCGTACATAATTTTATAACCAAAGCCCATCCCGCCGACAAATTTTTTAAATTTACTGGAATCTTCAAGGGTGATATTCCCCGTGGTGAGATTGACCCGTAAAATATTACCTGTCCAACCATTAGCCATCATGTTTTCCTTTGCAAGAAGGTTTAATAGATATACCCGCCATCCTTCAGGCAGTTTTTTTTTGCAAAACTGCGATATTTTTGGCAATTAATGACGCGTATCAGGCATACCTGCTATCTATCAAACAGTAATATCTTTCCACTCGATAATTTTTAATGCCCCAGTCGGACAAGCATTGGCGCACTCCCCACATAACACACATTTTGAGGATTTTTTTGTTTCAGTATTCACGGTCGCCATCATCCACGGGCAGGCGGTGGTACAAGCGCTGCAGCCAATACAACGTTTATGATCCACCGCAATACAGCCGTCTTCCTGTTTCCAGGTAATAGCGCCAATGGGGCAGACCTTCATGCATTGCGGATCTTTGCACTGACGGCAGGTATCAGCGGTATAGTTTAAATCGCCATACAGTCCGCCACCGGACCCGACGCCATCATCGCCAAAGAAGAAGTTGCGATGGATTTTTATACGGGAAAAGAAAGTCCCCACGGCACCATCGTTATAATTGGTACAGGAAATTTCACAGCGGTGGCAGCCAGTACAGCGCGCTCGCTGGGTCACCAGCACCCCTTTCGGCGTATTGATAAGCCCCACGGTACCGCTGTCGATATCTTCCTGCTTACAGCCAAAAAGTGATAACAGTGCAGGGGCGATGGTTAATCCCGCCAAACCTTTTCCTGATATCCGCAGAAATTCAAGCCGCGTTAAACCACAATCTAAAAATGGACGATCAACCTGATTCATTTATTTCGCATCCTCTTCGCAAACGCTGTGTTAGCAACACCTCCAGGCTAAATTAAACCCGTGCAACTCAAGCCATTTCGGGCGGTTAATGTTGCCAACAACACGTAAATTTTTGCCCTAACCTGATCGCGTAAAATGACGGTGGTTAAACTGAATGAATCTAATCCTTTAGGGTTAGGCGTAAAGATAATGTGGTTATTCAGCGCTCATAGTTTTGATCGTCATCAATTAAAAAACGGAAGGGAAATAATAAATGCGGAGTGAGATTTATTATCATTAAGATAAGTTGAAATAATATTTCACATGCTTTGCAAATATTTGTGACTCTACTCGCATATATATTTTAATATATCATTCGGAATATAACTCAATATACAGCGAAGGTTACTCCTCTAATTGCAGCACTAAATTATATATATTGATAAATTAACGTGACGAGAATAAAAGGACGGCGAACGAGACCACCATCCTCTTTTTGTGGATTAACCGGCTAATGCTTTAATGACGGTCTCAATAGCCTGTTTTTCTAACTCGCTGCGCTTCACACGCTGGTTGGCGAGGGTGGTTCTCAGTACTCCCGCAATGACGATATGCTTAGGCTCTTGTCCCAGATCGCGCATTTCCAGCACTACTTTACCGACTACTCTGCACATTTCACGGTACAACTCATCGTCTTTGGTCTGATTTCCCATTTTTTCCCGCTCGTCATTAACTCAAACCAACAGCATATATCAGTCTGACGGATTAGACAAAATTCAATGAAAATCAAATAAATGTCATAAATTTACTGAATCCTCTGCAGTCGATTAACCAGTTCAGCAAGACTCCCCGCCTGCATTTTTTCCATCACCCGCGCCCGATGAACCTCAACCGTGCGCACGGCAATATTCATGGCATCAGCAATTTCCCGATTCATTAACCCTTTTGCTACCAGTTGCGCCAGCTCTCGCTCCTTTGGCGTAAGCTGCTGATAGCAAACCACGATCTCTTGTCGCGAAAAGGCGGCGTGAGAAATCTGCACTGCATGCTCTAACGCCGCTTGCAGAGGCGCGGCGGAAACCGGCTTTTGCAAAAAATCGACCGCACCGCGTTTCATTTGCTCAACCGCCATCGGCACATCGCCATGCCCGGTGAGAAATACCACCGCCAGCGTACTCTCACGCTGGCGCATGGCTTCATGCACAGCATGCCCATCCAGTACAGGCATACGCATATCCAGCAAAAGTACGCCCACCTGATGCAGATTTGCCTCGGAGAGGAATGTTTCGCCTTGCTCCCAGCAACACACCTCATATCCCAGACTTTCCAGTAAAAACGCGCAAGCCTGGGTGACGGCGATATCGTCATCCAGCAGATGAATGATTGCCACGACGGCCTCCCTCCGGATTTTGCTTAAAATGTAATGTCACTACCACGCCCGCTTTTTCATCTGGAGCCTGATGATTTTTGATCTCAATGTCTCCGTTTGCGTAGCGCACCAGCCGCTGGCAAATGGCTAGCCCCAGCCCCATGCCCTCTTTACGGGTGGTCATAAACGGCTGAAAAGCCTGGTACAGCTGCACCTCATCAATACCTCCGGCGTTATCCTGCACCTGAATACTCATATCACCATCCTCACGCTGAGCGCTAAACCACACGGTGGTTGCCCCCGCCTGGGCGGCGTTGAGAACCACATTGGCCAGTACCTGTTCGAGGAGAACACTTGGCAACGTTAATGTTAACGCCTTACCGATCTGCGTTTGCAGCGCTACCGCCGGGAATTGCTGTGGCATGCGTAATAATTGCCAGACGTGATGGATAGCATCGTGAACGTTGACGACCTGCCAGTCATCGGTCATCACCGGATTGCCCTGTGCCTGGCTGACCCACTGGCGAAGATTGTGCAGCGTATCAGCCCCCCGCTGCGCCTGGGTATCAATGTGCTCCAGCGCGGGCAGCAGCGGATGCTGTTGATCCTGACTACGCAGGCGGATCAGACAGCCCTGCGCATAATGACGGATAGCCGATAGCGGCTGATTGAGCTCGTGGGCAAAACCCGACGTCATCTCGCCAAGCACGCTCATTTGGCGAGCGGTTTCCAGCTCCTGTTCCTGTTTGCGCAACAATACGTTGTTTCGCTCCAATTGCCTGCCGCGTCGGCGGACCAGCAACATCACCCAGATGTAATTGAGCGTCAGCAACAACAGTACGAGAGCCGCGGCCCCCATCGCCAGCCGATGTTGAATAAACCAGCTTTTGACATCCAGCCACAACTGGCGCTGCTGCGGATGCTGGCGGACATCGCGCAGCAACGCTTCCACCTCGCGGGTCGAGGCGGGCGCCCCCCAGCGAAACGTCGCGTTTTGCGGCGCATTGAACAGGGCCCGCGTGACGCGATCGGCCAGCTCGTCGCTTACCGCAGGCAGTGCCGCAAATGACCAGTCAGGATAGAGCGGCGTACTGGTTAAACAGGGAATCGACGTTGGATGGTTAAGTACGGCCGTAAAATCTGTTTTACGAATAAGCCCTTCTTCGTCCATTTTTTCCAACAGGCACACCGGCACAATCACCGCCTGTACGGCTTTTTCACGTAATAAATAGAGTAAGGCATCGGCGGGAAATCCGGTAAACGTCAGGCGCAAATCGCGCTCCGGGCGCAGGCCGGCATCGCTGAGCGCTTTATATCCCAGCAAATAGCCGCCAAATGCCTGAGCATCAATGGCACCCACCGTTTTGCCGATCAGATCGTGTGCGGAGGTTATCCCGCTATCGCGCCTGACGAGGATCGCGCTGCCAATCACATTACTGGTGGCTTTCCCCCCGCGAGTAGAACGGAGTGACGCCAGCCAGCGTAGCGCAGCGCGGCTGTTTAGTTGAACAAATTGCGCCGGATTCGTGACCACAAATTGTACCGTTCCACGATTCACCGCCTCCTGCATTTGCCGCAGGTCCAGCGGTTGAATATGAAACTGTTCGCCGGGAATTTGCTGATTCAACAGGGTTTCCAGCGGCTGCCAGTGATTACGCGTGGAGACCTCCCCACGCATCGCCAAAACGCCAATGTTCCATGTCTGAGCCCTGACCACACCGCTTAGCATCCATAGCGACACCAGCACCGTCAGACATTTTGCTACGTTGCGTCCCACTCAATTATCCCTGTCAATTATGTTGTTTTAGATCAACAACAAGCCGGGTATGTGGTTAACCACAATAGAGTACCCCCCGTCACGATTTTTACACTGTAAATCATCAAGATTCTTTATTCATCACACGCAAACCAACGGCGTGACCAATGTTTCGTTGTTGCATCGTGACGGGAGAAAATATGGACAGTAGTAAACGGCAGTTTCTCCAGCAACTGGGCGTCCTGACCGCTGGCGCATCACTGGTACCCTTGGCTCAGGCGCAATTTCCCTTCTCGCCTGAACGCCATGAAGGCTCACTTCAGCATCGCTACGCCATGCTGGTTGACCTGCGACGCTGTATCGGCTGCCAGGCCTGTACTGTCAGTTGCGCCATTGAAAACCAGACGCCGCAGGGTGAATTTCGCACCCTCGTTAACCAGTACCAGGTGCAGATTGAAGGTCAGCAGAGCGTCACCAACGTCCTGCTGCCGCGGCTGTGCAACCATTGTGATAATCCTCCCTGCGTGCCCGTTTGCCCGGTACAGGCTACCTTCCAACGCGAAGACGGCATTGTGGTGGTCGACAACACGCGCTGCGTGGGCTGCGCCTACTGCGTGCAGGCCTGCCCTTATGATGCGCGGTTCATCAACCATGAAACACAAACCGCCGATAAATGTACCTTTTGCGTTCATCGCCTCGAAGCTGGCCTGCTCCCGGCCTGCGTGGAATCCTGCGTCGGCGGCGCGCGCATCATAGGCGATATCAAAGATCCGCACAGCCGGATTTCTCAAATGCTGCGTGAACACCATGACGCCATCAAAGTCCTGAAACCGGAAAACGGGACATCACCGCACGTGTTCTATCTGGGTCTGGACGAAGCGTTTGTAACCCCGTTGATGGGACGTGCTCAACCCGCTCTCTGGCAGGAGGTTTAAATGAACCATTCACTGGTTATTGAAGAGGTTCTGGCCCATCCCCAGGACGTAAGCTGGTTACCCTGGGCCGTACAATATTTCTTTTTCATCGGCATTGCCGCCTGCGCCGCGCTGTTCGCCTGCGTGCTTCACTGGCGTAAACAAGAGATGCCGGAACTGGAAAACCTGACGCTGTTAATCGCCCTGACCTGCGCGATTACCGCGCCGCTGGCGCTGACCGCTGACTTACACCAAACCGCCCGCGTCTGGCATTTCTACGCCTGGCCGACGCCGTGGTCCTGGATGCCCTGGGGCGCGCTGTTTTTACCGCTCTTTACCGGCTTCTTAGGTCTGTGGTTTCTGGCGCAGCATGTTAAACGGTTAACGCTTAAAAGTTACAGCGTCACTAAGTGGCTGGCGATAGGTAGCGCCTTGTCAGCCATCGGGTTGCTGGTATACACCGGCCGCGAAGTGTCGGTAGTGCAGGCGCGTCCCGTCTGGTTCAGCTACGCCTTTCCGGTTGCGATGTTCCTCAGCGCGCTGCAAACGTTTCTCGCCCTGCTCATCGCCGCGACAAAACGCGAGGGAACATTGACTCGCAAACTGGCGTGGGGGCAGACAGTCACCCTGATAGTACTGGCTTTGGTCGTGGTGATATGGATGAGCGGCAACACGCTTTCCGGTTCGGCTATTCGCCAATGGCTGAACGTTGCCCCATTAGCACGACACTACGCTATCGGTTGGGTTACGCTATGGCTTGTTTCGCTTGTCCTGTGCGGGCTGGTGCTCCGTAACCCCTTATCGCTGCCGCTGCGCATATTACTTGCATTTAGCGCGATGGCGCTGTGCTGGCTGATGCGCTGGACGTTACTTATCCAGGTGCAGACCGTACCGAAATTTAACGCGCTGTTTAATCCTTACACCCTGCCCGGTGGTACCGATGGCTGGCTGGCCATTGTGGGCACCTTCGGCCTGTGGATAGCACTGATCATTATTGTTCGTGAAGCCCTGAACGCGATCGCAAGGAGAATGCAACATGGCTAATTTAACCCGTCGTCAGTGGCTTAAAGTAGGCCTTGCCGTAGGTGGCATGGTGACTTTTGGCCTGAGTTATCGGGATGTGGCAAAGCGCGCGATAGACGGTTTGCTGGACGGCTCCTCGGGCAAAATTACCCGAGACCGCATCTTTGGTAACGCCCTCATCCCCGAAGCCAATGCCCAGCCGCGCTGGCAGCAGAACCCGCAGCAGGTTATCTCCATGACACAGTGCTTCGGCTGCTGGACGCAGTGTGGCGTGCGGGTGCGCGTTGACAGCGAACAAGGCAAGGTGTTGCGCATTGCGGGCAACCCCTATCACCCATTGT
Organism: Citrobacter braakii; assembly: GCF_002075345.1. Classification (GTDB taxonomy): domain Bacteria; phylum Pseudomonadota; class Gammaproteobacteria; order Enterobacterales; family Enterobacteriaceae; genus Citrobacter; species Citrobacter braakii. The sequence goes on along the minus strand of NZ_NAEW01000001.1, from coordinate 566,818 downwards.
CTCACGAGCACCATATTGACGCCTCCGTCCCCTTTGCCACCGCAATGGAACAACTGGCGGGCGAAACGGGTCTTGACGCTCGTTCCACGGCCTGCGCCCGTGGCGCAACCTTACTTGAAGGTTTATACAGCCCGTTACGCATTCTCCAGCCCATGAAACGTGTCGGCAAACGCGGTGAGGGAAAATGGCAGAGCATCAGCTTTGAACAGCTGATCAAAGAGGTGGTGGAAGGCGGCGACTTGTTTGGTGAAGGCCACGTTGACGGCTTGCGGGCAATCCATGACACCAACACACCGCTTGATGCCAGGCATCCCGGCTTTGGCCCTAAATCCAATCAACTGCTGGTCACCAATACCAGCGATGAAGGACGTGATACATTTTTGCGCCGCTTTGCATTAAATAGTTTTGGCAGTAAAAACTTCGGCGCTCATGGCGCTTACTGTGGTCTGGCATACCGGGCCGGTTCCGGTGCGTTAATGGGCGATCTGGATAAAAATACCCATGTGAAGCCCGACTGGGACAATGTCAAATTCGCGCTATTTATGGGAACGTCTCCGGCGCAATCCGGTAACCCGTTTAAGCGCCAGGCTCGCCAACTGGCCAGCGCCCGTTTACGCGACGACTTCCGTTACGTGGTGGTGGCACCGGCCCTGCCATTGACCACGGTGCAGGCTGACAATCGCGGCCACTGGCAGCCTGTACGTCCGGGAAGTGACTCCGCGCTGGCGATGGGGATGATCCGTTGGATTATCGAAAAACAGCGTTATAACGCCGATTATCTCACCATTCCCGGCGTACAGGCCATGCAGCAGGCCGGAGAAAAAAGTTGGACTAACGCCACGCATCTGGTGATTACCGATGAGCTTCCAACCCTTGCCGGACAGCATTTAACCCTCGCGCACCTGAGTGCAAACGCCGCCCAGGAGCCGGTGGTCATTAACGAGGCCGGCGAAATTGTCGCCGCCAGCAGTTGCCCACGCGCGCAGCTGTTCGTCACCCGCCAGGTCACGCTGGCAGACGGTCAGACGGTGACGGTAAAAAGCAGCTTCCAGTGTCTGAAAGAGTCCGCCGGGAAACTAACGCTGACGCAGTACAGCCAGCAATGCGGCGTGTCTGAAGCTGACATTGGCGCCCTGGCCGACGCGTTTACCCGCCATGGCCGCCAGGCAGCGGTGATTACGCACGGTGGAATGATGGCAGGCAATGGATTTTATAACGCCTGGGCGGTGATGATGCTCAATGCGCTGATTGGCAATCTCAGTCTTGAAGGCGGCGTATTTGTCGGCGGCGGCAAGTTCAATGGCGCCACCGACGGTCCGCGCTATAACATGGACAGCTTCGCCGGGAAGGTAAAACCAAAAGGATTAAGCATCGCGCGCAGTAAAACTGCTTATGAGTCTTCCGAAGAGTATCGCAATAAGGTGGCCGCCGGACAATCGCCCTTCCCGGCCAAAGCCCCGTGGTATCCGTTTGTCGCAGGCCAGCTTACCGAACTCCTCGTCTCGGCGCTGGAAGGCTACCCTTATCCACTGAAAGCCTGGATCTCCAACATGACTAACCCGTTCTACGGCATCGCAGGGTTGCGCGGCGTGGCGGAAGAAAAGCTCAAGGATCCTGCGCGTCTGCCGCTGTTTATCGCTATTGACGCCTTTATGAACGAAACCACGGCGCTGGCTGATTACATCGTGCCGGATACCCACAACTTCGAAAGTTGGGGATTCAGCGCCCCGTGGGCCGGCGTTGCCAGTAAAGCCACCACCGCGCGTTGGCCGGTAGTGACAGCGGCAACCAGCAGTACCGCTGATGGTCAACCCGCCTCGATGGAATCTTTCTGTATCGCAGTGGCAAAACGTATCGGGCTCCCCGGATTTGGTGACAATGCGATTACCGATCCGCAGGGCAATCACTATCCGTTGAATCGTGCGGAAGATTACTACCTGCGACTCGCCGCCAATATTGCGTTTATGGGCAAAGCACCGGTCGCTGAAGCGCAACCGGAAGACCTGGCGCTGACTGGGGTACAGCGGATCGTGCCTGTGATGACCCAAACGCTGAAAGCCGATGAAATCAGCCGGGTGGCATTTATCTACTCCCGCGGTGGGCGTTTTGCGCCGGACAACAGCGGGCGGGTTGAGAATCGGATAGGCAATGCGTGGGAAAAACCGCTACAAATCTGGAATGCGGACGTCGCCGCGCACCGCCATGCAATTACCGGCGAGCGCTACAGCGGCTGCCCGGCCTGGTATCCTTCACGCCTGTCAGATGGGCGTGCGGTCGAGGAGTTGTTCCCGGAACAAGAGTGGCCGCTGAAACTGATTTCTTTTAAATCCAATACCATGTCCAGCGCCACGGCGGTGATCCCACGTTTGCATCATCTGAAGCCGGTTAATCTGGTGGCGCTTAATCCGCAGGATGGTCAACGATATGGTTTAGCGCACGGCGATATGGTGCGTATCACCACGCCTGGCGGTCAGGCGCAGGCGCAGATAAGCCTGCTTAATGGCGTGATGCCGGGCGTGATCGCCATTGAACACGGTTATGGGCATAAAGAAATGGGCGCGGCGCAGCATACGCTCGACGGCAAGCCGATGGCGTTTGACGCACAAATAAGGTCGGGGATTAATCTCAACGATTTGGGCTTTGCGGATCCTACCCGGCAGGTAGCCAATACCTGGCTTGACTGGGTGTCAGGTGCAGCGGTGCGCCAGGGGTTGCCAGCGAGGATTGAGCGAGTGAAACTCTAGCGCCGGATGGCCACGCCAACGCGTTTTATCCGGCCTACAGAACATCGTAGGCCGGATAAGGTAACGCCAGCGGATCAGTTATTTACCGGGATCACCGCACCTTTATATTTGGTGCGGATCCAGTCCTGGATCTCTTTTGAGTGCAGGACATCAACCAGCGCCACGATATCTTTTTTCTTCTCGTCGCCACGATGCACGGTAATGATGTTGGCATACGGGTTGTTTTCACCACTTTCGACAGCGATAGGATCTTTCACCGGATCCAGCCCGGCGTCGATGGCGTAGTTGGCGTTAATCACCACCGCATCGCCTTCGTCGTTGTTATACATCTGCGGTAACAGCGCGGCTTCCACGTTAGGCAGGAACTTCAGTTTTTTCGGGTTCTCGACGATATCGCTAATGCGCGCGGTGACTTTATCCACGCCCGGCTTCAGCTTGATTACGCCCTCTTTTTCGAAAATCGACAGAATACGGCCTTCCTCAGATACCGCATCGCGCATGATGACCTTGCCGCCTTCCGGCAGATCTTTAAGCGATTTCACTTTTTTCGAATAGATCCCAATTGGCTCGATGTGAATCGCTCCGGCACTGACGAAATCATAGGTTTTATCGCCCGCATGATCTTTAATCACGCTGTTCAGGTACGGAATATGCTGGAAGTAGTTAGCGTCAATCTCACGGCCAGCCAGCGCGGTGTTGGGCAGAATGTAATCCTGGAACGGTTTAATCTCTAAATCGATCCCCTGCTTCGCCAGAATAGGCTTAGCCTGCTCAAGGATCTCCGCGTGCGGCACGTTAGAGGCGCCAACGGTCAGAGTATCTGCCCAGGAGGCAAAGCTCAGGGCGCTTAAGGTTGCTGCGGCGAGTAACGTCAGTGATTTTTTCATGATAATGGTTTCCGTATTTTATTAGCGTTTATCTAACAGAGAGGTGATCACATCGCCGCAAAGCTGGATGATGAAGACAATGAGCAAAATCGTCACCGTCGCCACCAGCGTGACGTCGCTGTGGTTGCGCTGGAATCCTTCCAGATAGGCCAAATTCCCTAAACCACCGGCGCCAATCACCCCTGCCATCGCGCTGTAGCTGACCAGCGCAATCAGCGTCACGGTGATCCCGGACACCAGGGCAGGAGAGGATTCCGGCAGTAAAACCCGAAAAATAAGCGTGCTTAGCCGTGCGCCCATCGAACGCGTCGCCTCAATAACGCCTTTGTCGACTTCACGCAGGGCAATTTCGACCAGACGCGCATAAAACGGTGCCGCCCCTACGATCAGCGCAGGCAACGCGGCATTAGCGCCGAGAATGGTGCCAACCATCGCTTTGGTAAACGGGATCAGCAGCACGATCAGAATGATGAACGGGATGGAACGAAAGATATTCACCACCAGCGAAATAACGCTATACACCGCGCGATTGTGAAACAGTCCGCCGCGTGCGGTCAGGAACAGCGCCAGACCAAGTGCAACGCCCAGGACAAAGGTCGCCGCGCCAGAAAGGACCGTCATGTAGAGCGTTTCCTGGGTTGCTGCCAGCAGTTGTTCCCACTTCAGATGAGGAAACAGTTCTTCAGCCATGGTTGATTACCTCGCCTTCAATGTCGCTCTGGCGCAGATCGGCCAAAATATTGTTCAATTGTTCCTCAGAGGCCACAACGTGCACCCAAAGCTGACCAAACACGCCGTGCGCGGTTTGCGTCATCTTGCCGTGTAAAATGTTAAACGGCAGGCCATAGCGCAGGGTCAATTCGCCAACCACCGGCCGATGCGTACGTTGCCCGGTAAACGTTAGCTTGATCACCACACCGCCCAGCTCGCGGGCCAACTGTGGGTTAAACTCGTCTTCCTCGGTGTACTGACTCACCTGACGAACAAACTGTCGGGTGATCGGCTGCTGCGGATGGGTAAAGACGTTGAGCACGTCGCCTTCCTCAACGACCCTGCCGTTTTCCATTACCGCGACGCGATCGCAGATTTTGCGTACCACGTGCATTTCATGCGTGATCAGCACAATGGTTAATTTGAAGCGGCGATTAATATCGAGCAGCAAATCGAGGATCTGATCGGTAGTTTGCGGATCCAGCGCCGAAGTGGCTTCGTCACACAGCAGAACGTCAGGATTGTTCGCCAGCGCACGGGCAATTCCTACCCGCTGTTTTTGCCCACCGCTAAGCTGGGACGGATACGCATTTTCACGACCGCTCAGCCCCACCAGCGAAATCAGTTCAGCAACTCGCGCTTTAATTGATGCTTTTGGCGCTCCAGCAATTTGCATAGAGAACGCAATATTTTCACTAACCGTTCGTGACCACAGCAAATTGAAGTGTTGAAACACCATGCTGATTTTCAGTCGCGCCTGACGTAACGCTTCCCCACGGGCGGCAGAGATATCGTGGCCGTTAATCGTTACGCTGCCTGAAGTCGGTTTTTCCAGACCATTAAGTAAGCGTATTAAGGTGCTTTTCCCCGCCCCGCTGTAACCAATAATTCCGTAAATCTGTCCCTGTTCAACCGTCAGGTTGACGTTATCGACAGCGGTAATGGCAAGCCGACCTGGTGTAAACACTTTCGAAATATTTTTCAGGACAATCATGTCGTTTAGGTATCCGCTGCTGCTTATTGTTCTGCTGCTAGCGCTTTTGGCTGTTTAGCAGTATGGATGTCCAAACGAGTGTAATCAGTGAGATTGGCTTTTAAAATGAATTAAAACGCATTTGATATAACTTTTAGAAATATGTCGGTTTGATCGGCGTTATACACAAAAAGTCAGGGATTGGGATGTAATGCTTGTCAGTTAAGCATTATTGAGAACATATGATTTCGGCTCAGGGTTCCGTTCACCTCAGTGGTATCAATTCTATGAGGCTCAGATACCCGTGAACGCGCAAGGGAGGCTCATCGATTTTCAGCCGGACCGGGGTCATCGCTGCAACGCACTGACTTCCAGTTAACTCTGTTTTGCTGTTCAGATAAAAAACGCAGGTGGTCAGGTGTGGGCTGGTCCGGCTGAAAATTGCCGACGTGTTTCCGTAAGGCCGGGAGAACCCGCAGGGATGCGGGTTCAGGGCGCGTTTTGCAGGGACGCTACCTCGCGCCCGGCCCGGTAGCCTGGAGGAATAAACGGAGGGGACCGCGGAGCGGCAATTTTCCTGCCGGGAGCCGGGATTGTTAAGGGTACGGCGATAGTACCCTTAACACGTTCGCAGGAATCGGTGTTTCAGAGAAACGATGAACATGAGGTGAACGGAACCCTTTCTCTGCGATGGGATGTTCATTACCTCCGCCAACACATGTTGATGCTTTCTGAAACTAAGGTGTTAGCTGAACGGGATTGGGATGACAATTACACCTTGTTGCGCAACAAATGCTGCTGCGAACAACCTCTTTATCCATACCTGGAAACAAATTAATGAATATTTTCTGTAAAACTGCACAGAAGTGTTTTGAAACGCTGTTTCCATTTTCCTTTTTGATAATTTTCAGCGTATAATGCGCGCCAATTGTCTCTTGAATGGTTTCAGCACATTGACCTGTAAAACTCAACGACTACAAAACTCACCATCCCGTTGGGCTGAAACACAAGCACACATTCCTCTGCACGCTCTTTCGATGTCACCTATCCTTAGTGCGAGGCATCACAACTTTCGTAACTCAGGTTTAGCTTCCCGTCCGTGCGCGGCGGGAGCCAGATTTCCATATCCTTCTCAACTTAAAGACTAAGACTGTCATGAAAAAGACGAAAATTGTTTGCACCATCGGTCCGAAAACCGAATCCGAAGAGATGTTAACCAAAATGCTGGACGCGGGCATGAACGTCATGCGTCTGAACTTCTCCCACGGGGACTATGAAGAACACGGTCAGCGCATCAAGAATTTGCGCAACGTCATGAGCAAAACCGGCAAGAAAGCCGCAATCCTGCTCGACACCAAAGGTCCGGAAATCCGTACCATCAAACTGGAAGGCGGTAACGACGTTTCCCTGAAAGCGGGCCAAACCTTCACCTTCACCACCGACAAATCTGTCGTCGGCAACAACGAAATCGTTGCTGTTACTTATGAAGGCTTCACTAAAGATCTGTCCGTCGGCAATACCGTTCTGGTTGACGATGGTCTGATCGGCATGGAAGTTACCGCTATCGAAGGTAACAAAGTTATCTGTAAAGTGCTGAACAACGGCGATCTGGGCGAAAACAAAGGCGTTAACCTGCCGGGCGTTTCCATCGCGCTGCCAGCACTGGCTGAAAAAGACAAACAGGACCTGATCTTCGGTTGCGAGCAAGGCGTTGACTTCGTTGCAGCATCCTTTATCCGTAAACGTTCTGACGTCGTTGAAATCCGTGAGCACCTGAAAGCGCACGGCGGCGAAAACATCCAGATCATCTCCAAAATCGAAAACCAGGAAGGCCTGAACAACTTCGACGAAATCCTCGAAGCATCTGACGGTATCATGGTTGCTCGTGGCGACATGGGCGTTGAGATCCCGGTTGAAGAAGTTATCTTCGCGCAGAAGATGATCATCGAAAAATGTATCCGTGCACGTAAAGTCGTTATCACTGCGACCCAGATGCTGGACTCCATGATCAAAAACCCGCGTCCGACCCGCGCTGAAGCCGGTGACGTAGCGAACGCCATCCTCGACGGTACCGATGCAGTAATGCTGTCTGGCGAGTCTGCAAAAGGTAAATACCCGCTGGAAGCCGTCACCATCATGGCAACCATCTGTGAGCGTACCGACCGCGTGATGACCAGCCGTCTGGACTTCAACAACGACAGCCGCAAACTGCGCATCACCGAAGCCGTTTGCCGTGGCGCGGTTGAAACTGCAGAAAAACTGGATGCTCCGCTGATCGTTGTAGCAACCCAGGGCGGTAAATCTGCTCGCGCAGTACGTAAATACTTCCCGGATGCCACCATCCTGGCGCTGACCACCAACGAAACTACCGCGCGTCAGCTGGTGCTGAGCAAAGGCGTTGTTGCACAGGTAGTTAAAGAAATCAGCTCTACCGATGATTTCTATCGTCTGGGTAAAGAAGTCGCTCTGGAAAGCGGTCTGGCTCAGAAAGGTGACGTTGTGGTGATGGTTTCCGGTGCACTGGTTCCGAGCGGCACGACCAACACGGCATCCGTTCACGTACTGTAATAATTCCAACGCGAATTAATTTGCTTAAAAAAGCGCCCTGGTGGCGCTTTTTTTATTTTATCGATAGCTACAATTAATAAAAAATCAAATCGGATTTCACTATCTAATCCGTGATTATCTAAGATGAATCCGATGGAAGCTTTCTGTTTTCACTCGGGTTTTTAGCCGTTTTTGCACAATTCGATGCTTCTTTGAGCGAACGATCAAAAATAAGTGCATTCCCATCAAAAAAATATTCTCAACATAAAAAACTTTGTGTAATACTTGTAACGCTACATGGAGATTAACTCAATCTAGAGGGTATTAATAATGAATCGTACTAAACTGGTACTGGGCGCGGTAATCCTGGGTTCTACTCTGCTGGCAGGTTGCTCCAGCAACGCTAAAATCGATCAGCTGTCTTCTGACGTTCAGACTCTGAACGCTAAAGTTGACCAGCTGAGCAACGACGTGAACGCAATGCGTTCCGACGTTCAGGCTGCTAAAGATGACGCAGCTCGCGCTAACCAGCGTCTGGACAACGCAGCTACTAAATACCGCAAGTAATAGTATCTGTGTAATAAAAATGGCGCACATTGTGCGCCATTTTTTTTGCTCTGAATTTCCCTTCCCTGTTATTGCGTAGCACGCACCTCTGCATCCTCTCCCGGCACGCCATTCTGTGCAGACTTCACTTCCGCGCCATTGCTTACGACCGACGCTTGCCCGGCCGTTACGGTGACCGGATAGCCGGCACGACGATACAAGGCTCTTTCCACCAAACTATTATCCACGGCTTTATTGTCTTTAAACTGGGTAAAACCGGCTGGCAGCACATACGGCATGGTCTGGACGTTTTGCTCCTCCTCCGGCGACAGCGGTCGATGCACCTCGACATAGCGCATTCCGTTCGGCTCTATCGAATATTTTATCGGCTCATTAATCACCCGAACCGGCGTTCCTGTCCGGACCTGAGCAAACAGTGCTTTGATGTCCGGCGCGTTCATGCGAATACACCCAGAACTTACGCGCAGTCCCACGCTGTCCGGTGCACTGGTGCCATGGATCAGATATTCACCATTTCCATGTGCCAGACGCAGTGCAAAGCGTCCTAACGGGTTATTTGGCCCGGCAGGTACTACCGGCGGTAATGTTATGCCGCGCTCCAAAGAGCGTTTACGGATGCCTGCTGTAGGGGTCCAGGTCGGATTCGGGATTTTCTGCCCAACCCGGGTTTCCATTACCGGCGTTTCCAGCCCCTGCAAACCGATACCAATTGGGAAAACCTGAACAATATTCTCTCCCGGCGGGAAGTAATACAGACGCAGTTCCGCCAGATTCACAATAATGCCTTCTCGGGGTGCATCCGGTAGCAGTAATTGCGAGGGAATAGTAATCAGCGTTCCGGGTTTAGGTACGGGGGCAATAGTATTATTGGCTTCAAGGATCAGCATTGCGGCGGTATCAAACTTACGGGCAATCGCCTGTAGGTTTTTATCGCCTTCCTGCACGGTGTAGGTTTGATTTTGCCCAACAAGACGGCTGTTCGCCTGAGGCAAAGGATAATCGACCGCCCATGCGGCCTGAATAGCGCTGTAAGCGCCGATTAGCATTAACGTAATAACAGACGCGCGTTTCATACTCACCCCCCTGGCGTTCCTGCCGGACGGCGTCGAGCGCCCGATCCGGCCTACGAGTCACTGCGTTGCACTACCTCACTCTTTCACGTCGAGCTGAAATTGACGTGTTTTATCAGTTTAGCTAAGAGTTGCGGCTTTGGTGCGAATAGCCCGAATCATCGCCTCCAGCCCTTGTGAACGAGACGGTGTGAGATGCTGTGCGAGCGCCATTTTTTCAAACCACGGACGCACATCAAAATTCACAATATCCTGGGCCGTCATGCGGTCATATAAAATGAATACGACAGCGATAAGCCCTTTCACAATTGCCGCATCGCTGTCGCCTTGTAATTCAATAATTCCTTCAGCATTCTGACGCATGACAATCCATACCTGACTTTGACAGCCCTGGATGCTATTTTCCGTATTACGATCGTCGTCGTTTAATTCCGGCAAACGCTGACCCAGTTCAATAATGTACAGGTATTTCTCTTCCCAATTAGCGCAACGCAGAAAATTACGCAACAACTTTTCTTTATCCGGCAGCGCAGCCATAACGCCTCCCTGTTATCCCAGTAAGTGATGAATACGCTTGAGGCCCGTTACCAGGCGATCCACTTCTTCGTGGGTGTTGTACATGGCAATCGACGCCCGGCACATCGCAGGAACGTTATAGTGGGCCATCAGCGGCATAGCGCAGTGATGCCCTGTCCGCACGGCGATGCCATAGTTATCAAGAAAACTCCCGACATCATAGGCATGATGTTTGCCGAGGTTAAACGCAATCACCCCCAGACGGTTATCCGGCCCGTAGAGCGTTAAATCCGGCACATCCGCCAGCTGTTCCAGCGCATAGCGCATCAGGAATTGTTCATATTCGCTGATTTCAGTAAGCCCCAGCGCGGAAACATATTCAATAGCCGCGCCGAGTCCAATAATTCCCCCGGTGTTTGGCGTTCCGGCTTCAAACCGCCAGGGGGCTTTGGCCCACGTCGTCCCCTGGCTCAGGCTCACCGTCGCAATCATCGACCCACCGCCTTCCCACGGCGGCATCTCCTGCAGCAACGACTCTCTGGCATACAGAACGCCAATACCGGTTGGCCCGTAGAGCTTGTGCCCAGAGAAAACATAGAAGTCGCAATCCAGCGCCTGCACATCAACCTGATGATGCATAACTGCCTGTGCGCCATCCACCAGCACTTTCGCGCCGTATTGATGCGCCAGCTCAATCATCTCAACCAATGGGTTTTCCGTGCCCAGCACGTTAGACACATGGGTAATCGCCAGCAGTTTCGTGCGATCGTCAAACAGCGTCGGCAGCGTTTCCAGTTGCAACGTACCCTCTGTATTGAGCGGAATAACGCGCAGTTCTGCACCTACGCGGGCGCACAACATCTGCCAGGGCACAATATTGGCGTGGTGCTCCATTTCGCTGATGATAATGTTATCGCCCGCCCGCACATTGCTGCCGCCCCAGCTGTTAGCTACCAGGTTGATACCTTCCGTTGTGCCGCGAACAAACACCAGTTCTTCAGCTGAACGGGCATTGATAAACAGCGAGGCGAGCTTGCGCACATTCTCCATTTTTTCCGTGGCCTGCGCGCTCAGCGTATGGATCCCGCGGTGGACCGCGGCATAGCCGTGACGGTAAAACTCGGCTTCGGCATCAATCACCTGGTTAGGCTTTTGCGCACTGGCGGCGCTATCCAGATACGCCAACGGTAAACCGTTCACTTCACGCGTCAGGACCGGAAAATCAGCCCGCACTTTTTCAATGGGAAATGTCATGCTACGCCTCCCGGCAAGCGTTGGGCGATCCGTGCCAGGACCTGTTGTTTCAGCGTTTCCTCGCCCAGGGCTTCCGTCAGCTCAGCGGCAAACGCATAGAGAATCATTTGTTGGGCATCCTGCTGGCCGATCCCGCGCGAACGCAGATAGAACATCTGCTCGTCGTCGATCCGCCCTACCGTCGCCCCGTGGCTGCATTTCACGTCGTCGGCATAAATTTCAAGCTGCGGTTTGGTATCTACTTCCGCCAGTTTTCCGAGCAGCAAATTATTGTTGGTCATCTGACCGTCGGTTTTAATGGCGTGCTGAGCGACGTTGATCAGGCCATTGAATACCGCCCGCCCCTTATCGCTGACAATCGTTTTATGCAGTTGTCGACTGTTGCAATATCCCTTGTTGTGCGCAAGCCAGGTGCGGGTATCGCAGACTTCATTTTTCACCGGCATCGCCAGGCTGTTAAGCCGAAGCGTGGTGTTTTCGCCGTTAAGCTGGGTGCTGGTGTTATGGCGCAACACCGCATCACCGAGTAAAAAGCTGTGGCTGGCGGCCGTGGCATCAGCGCCCAACTGAATATCATTATGCGCGAAGTGGTGGCTGAGCGGATTCTCAAACGCCAGTTTGATGTGACGCAAGTGTGCGTTTGCCGCGACGTTCATCGTTAATCGTGCACCGGTAAAATGGCGATATTCGCTGAGGCTGACATAGTGTTCAATGACGGTGGCTTCTGCGCCTTCTGCCAGATCCAGATGGTGGCGATAGTGCGCCGTGTTCACCTCATCACCCGCCAGCCCCTGGGTAATGTGCAGCAGCAGCAACGGTTTTGCCGGTCGCTGGTTACGCTTCACCTGAATGTGCGTTACGCTGCGGGAGAGGCTTTCGGTCAGGTGCAGAAAGACTTCCGGTTGGATAGCCGCCGGTAGCGACTGGCGCACATCATCAACGGTAATGTTAAACCCGCTACCTTCCACGCTGTCGCTGAGCGTTGGACAGAATTGCCCGTCAACAAACACCAGGCGGACAGCATCAATAGCCGGCGCTAACGCTTCACACTGGGCGGACGTTATCTCAGTGACATGACTGACAAACTGGCTGTTGGTTAATCCTTCCAGCGGTGTGTATTTCCAGTCCTCATGCTTACGCGTTGGCAGTCCCAGACGCAGCATCTGCTGCAGGTGCTGATGGGCATGGTGCGAGCGCGTCTCCCCTTGCGTTTCAAACAGATGATGCCACTGTTGCAGCACGTTACTGCTGTTCGCTAAGCCAGCCATAACCTTGCTCCTCCAGTTGTTTGACCAGCGTGAAATCACCGGATTTCACAATTCGCCCCTGGTAGAGAACGTGCACATAATCGGGTTTGATGTAATCCAGGATGCGCTGATAGTGGGTGACGATAATGAATGAACGTTGCCCGTCGCGCAGCGAGTTCACGCCATCCGCAACGACTTTCAGCGCGTCGATATCCAGCCCGGAGTCCGACTCATCAAGAATGCACAGCTGAGGTTCCAGCACCGCCATTTGCAAAATGTCATTACGCTTTTTCTCGCCACCTGAGAAACCAACGTTGACCGAACGCGTTAGCAAATCTTCCGGCATCTTCAATAACGCGATTTTCTCTTCCATCAGATCCTGGAAGTCAAACCTGTCCAGAGACTCTTCGCCACGGTAGCTGCGCACCGCATTCAGTGCCGTTTGCAGGAAAAACTGATTACTGACGCCGGGGATTTCTACCGGATACTGAAATGCCATAAAGATCCCTTCACCGGCCCGGTCTTCGGGTGACAGTTCCAGTAAATCCTTACCGTTAAATTCTACCGTCCCGCCGGTGACTTCGTAGTCATCGCGCCCGGCGAGCGTTGCGGAAAGCGTACTTTTCCCGGAACCGTTCGGCCCCATAATGGCGTGTACCTCTCCGGGGCCAATATCCAGGCTCAGCCCACGCAGGATCGCCTTATCTTCCACACTGACCTGTAAATCTTTAATGCTTAACATGTGCTTTCCTTAAATTTTAACCGACGCTGTGTTCAAGACTTATGGCGAGAAGTTTTTGCGCTTCAACGGCAAATTCCAGCGGCAGTTCAGAGAACACGTCTTTACAGAAACCATTGACGATCATCGAAATGGCATCCTCTTCGCTGATGCCGCGCTGCAAACAGTAAAACAGCTGGTCTTCACCAATGCGCGAGGTCGTGGCTTCATGCTCAAGCTGGGCGCTATTGTTACGACACTCCACATACGGGAAGGTGTGCGCTCCACAATCCGCGCCAATCAGCATCGAGTCGCATTGGGTATAGTTGCGGGCGTTGGTTGCGGTCGGCATGATCTTCACTAAGCCGCGATAGCTGTTTTGACTGTGTCCCGCAGAGATCCCTTTCGAGATAATGGTCGATTTGGTGTTCTTGCCGATGTGGATCATCTTGGTGCCGGTATCGGCCTGCTGATAACCACTGGTCAGCGCGACGGAGTAGAATTCGCCGATAGAGTTGTCGCCGCGCAGAATACAGCTTGGGTATTTCCAGGTAATGGCCGAGCCGGTTTCCGACTGCGTCCACGACATTTTGCTGTTTTCGCCTTCGCACAGAGCGCGCTTGGTGACGAAGTTCAAAATGCCGCCGGTGTTACCATCACCAGGGAACCAGTTTTGTACCGTCGAGTATTTCACTTCGGCATCTTTGTGGATGATGACTTCTACCACCGCGGCATGCAGTTGGTAGCTATCGCGTACCGGGGCTGAACAGCCTTCGATATAGCTGACGTAACTGCCCTCATCCGCAACCAGAATGGTGCGTTCAAACTGACCGGTTTTTTCCGCATTTATACGGAAATAGGTCGACAGTTCCATTGGGCAACGCACACCTTTCGGGACATAAATAAACGTGCCGTCGGAGGCCACCGCCGCATTTAGCGCCGCAAAGAAATTGTCATTACCCGGGACAACCGTACCCAGATATTGTTTTACCAGCTCAGGGTGATCGTGAATCGCCTCACCAAACGAACAGAAAATAATGCCCTGTTCCGCCAGTTTATCGCGATAAGTTGTCGCCACCGACACCGAGTCAAAAATGGCATCAACCGCCACCTCTTTGCCTTCGCGGACCGGCACGCCAAGCTGCTCGAATGCGTCCTCAACTTCTTTACTTAAAAACGCATTTGCCCCCGTTTGCTGCACCGCGCCCGGCTCAGACGCGCAGGTTTCATCGCAATTACCGCAGGACGGCGCGGAGTAATAACTGTACTCCTGGTAGTTCAGCTTATCGTAATGCGCTTTTAGCCAGTGCGGCTCTTCCATGGTTAGCCACGCTTTAAAGGCATTCAGGCGAAATTCCAGCATCCAGTCGGGTTCATTACGTTTTGCCGAAATCGCGCGCACGACATCTTCGTTGATCCCTTTCGCCAGCTCATCGGTTTGTAGATGGGTGAAGAAGCCCTCTTTGTAATTAAGGTGCCCGCCAGCCCAGGTGTTGACATCGTCAGTTGCTTCAGTATTACGAGACATAGTACCGCCTATACCCCAAAACTTTCGCCACAGCCGCATTCGTTCTGGGCTTTCGGGTTATGAAATTTAAATAGCTGATTTAATCCTTCGCGCACGAAATCAACTTCTGTGCCGTCGATAAACGGCATCGCCTGTAACGGTACATAAAGTCTGGCCCCCTCCGTTTCAAACAGCAGATCGTCTTTTTCCGCCTGGCGAACGGTGTCCAGCACGTAGCCAAATCCCGCGCATCCCGTTTGCTTCACGCCTAAACGCACGCCTAACATGTCGGGTTGCTTTGCCACCAGCTCGCGGATGTGCGCCGCAGCCGCTGGCGTTAACGTCAGACCACGCCAGGCAAAATCGTCCGGGTTAAATGTTCCTGAATGCAATTCCATAGGGTTACCTCGAGTCACTAGCTTTCAAGCTATAACAACATGTTAGTGATAATGATTATCACTTCAACCCCTCAACAGCAGGGGCATTCGGGTTAATCGCCCTTTTTGCCCCCTTTTACTAAGCATAGACCCTGCTGCGTGGGTTAACAGGGATGGATTTTTTTGTTCAATGCATTGATTAATAATGGATTTTAACAATTGAATCGTACAGACAGGTCAAAGACTAAAAGATGTATAGATAATGTCTATTTAAGTGATAAGTTTTAAAAATTTAATGAAATCATACGACTATTGTATAATCATTCTCTTAATCTCTTCTTGTTATAGACAAAAACGGACTAGTTAATCCTCTAAATTGCGCCCCAGTGCGTTTTTGCCCCCCAAACTTCACCCTTTTTCATGCGCCCTCTGCGCGTGATTTATCCCAAACACCACAACACCTTCCGAACAAAATCGACAGTACGGTTTGCGCGTCTACTTTTAAGATCCTGCTTGATAGCATTACAAAGACTTTCTCAATATCAGAATTAAGAAATATATTTCGCTTCAAAATCTCACTATTCTTATATGTGCATCATTACTATTCATTTTTAATTCTAAGCTTTTTATTCCTCTCATAAATATCAATAAAACATAATAAAAATGTATGACATTTATTGCCTTGCGTATTCATGCGTCATGTCGTTTATTACAGTTACCTTGCGTATGTGAAATGGAGTTTTAAATGGCTATACCTGCGTATTTGTGGTTAAAAGATGATGGAGGAGCAGACATCAAGGGTTCTGTAGATGTTCGCGACCGTGTGGGGAGCATTGAGATCTTAGGGTTTAGTCATGGCCTGCACCTCCCTACCGACAACAACACAGGGAAAATAACAGGAACACGAGTACACACCGCTCTTATATTTGAAAAGGAGTTTGATAGCTCCAGTCCATATTTTTACAAAGCAGTAGCCACTGGACAAACCCTTAAAGAGGCCGAATTTAAATGGTACAAAATCAATGATGCAGGACAGGAAGTTGAATACTTCAATATGCTACTCGAAACAGTGAAGGTGGTTTCAATTTGTCCTCTAATGCATGACGTGAAAAACGCAGCCACTGAAAAACACAATCACCTTGAAAGTATTGCTCTTAGATATGAACGAATAACCTGGAAACACTGCGACGGGAATATAATATTTTCTGATTCCTGGAGTGAACGGTGATTCGTTGCACATTTCATTTAAACGGTGGGCAGCTATCAAGTCTTAGCTGCCCCGGAGTTGGCTTCTTCCCTGCATATTCAGGTAACAGTGGGGAGCATAGAAACAACCCTGAATCGATAGCAATTAAGGATATCGGGCCGCTTCCTCCCGGTAAATACTATATTGTTTCGCGTCCGAAAGGCGGGATTTTCAGCGCAATTAAAGATTATACTGCGTCAGAGATTAGCGGTTCAGACCGCGATATCTGGTTCGGATTATTCAGAGAGGATGAAAAATTAGATGACGTTACGTTCTATAACAAGGTCAGCCGTGGGTATTTCAGATTGCACCCTGCGGGGTATACTGGCGTCAGTAATGGCTGCATAACTCTTCCCAGCAGAGCTCATTACAACATACTCCGGGAAGCACTTTTAAGCACTCCACAAATGCTGGTTACCCCCAGTCTTCGTGCATACGGCACTATTCAGGTGTATTAATGAAACATATTAAAAAAGTCATCACATGGTATTTATTTGCAATATCTTGGGTTTGTTTTTTTCTATTTATTTTCAAATATTTACCTGAAAATAAATTATTTGATTTAATCTATCCCGATGTGAAAGAGATGGACCCCAGCGTCTGGGACAATACACACATGACCATTATCTTTATGGGCGCATTATTATTGAACGGAATTTTTATATTGTTCATGTCAATGATAATGGAAAGATGCAAAAATTAAATGAAAATGCTGAACAGTGGGACTTCAGTCCCACTGTTTTCAGTATCGAACCTACCCCACTGCCAATTTAGGCGAGTTCACATTCCACAACCCAATTGGCTGGCAACAAGGTCATCTAGTCAGTATGCGTCGTTGATAGCCAGTTGCCTACAGCACTGTCCTCAATCGCAAGGCTGGTAAAAAAAATTCTTTAGATTTAGATATATACTCATTTTACAGAATTAATATCTATTTAGAGAGACGTAGGAATGACGGGAGGGAAAAAATTCAAATTATGAACAAACAACAAAAAACCCTTAAGGCTGCTTGCTGGCAGGCTTAAGGGTTCCGGCCCCATCCGGCGCTTATCTCCGGCACTCACGATGGCTTAGCTCTTGAAGGGGCGATAAGAATAATCTCACTTCCGGATATGTTTTGTTTAACACAAATTGCGATTTGACTATTTTATAAGCGTATTCAATCAATTATTAGGCGCTGTTTTTCACTGAGCGCGTCCAGCAACAGGCGCAGTCCTGCAGGCTGATGCTCCCGCGAAAGATATAAACCATAAATTGGCAGGCTTTTTGGTTGAAGCTCGGGCAAGAGTCTAACCAGCTTTCCCTGTGCCAGCCCTTCCCGCGCCTCCAGTTCCGGCACCAGCGCAATGCCCGTTCCCGCCAACGCCGACTCACAGAGCAACGAAGAGATCCCGGCGCTCAAATTGCCTTTAATCGCAACAGCGGCAGCCCGCCCCTGGGCATCCAGAAAGTGCCAGGATTTTCCGGCAAACCCGCTGTAGTAGAGACAATTATGCTGCGTAAGGTCGTCGATAGTCTCAGGAGTGCCATGTTGATGCAGGTACTCTACAGACGCGCACAGTACCGATTTACAGTCGCCAAGGCGACGGGCAATAGTTCCAGGTTCAGGGTTTTCCGTTATACGGATCGCCACATCAATGCGTTCTCCAACGAGGCTTACCGGTTGATTATTGATCTCCACCTCGATACGCAGTTGCGGATACTTCGTCAGAAACGCGGGCAGTACCGGCGCTAAAATATGCATAGCTGTAAAATGCGCACAGGCCACACGTAGCGTGCCAGAGGGAGTTTGCGCGGCGCTGGCGGCACCAATATCCAGCGAAAGCTGCGCCAGAGAACGCGTTTTCACTAATGCCTCTTCACCCGCTGGCGTGATTGTCAGACGGCGCGACGAGCGATGGATAAGCCTTGCACCCGCCCATTTCTCCATCTCGTCGAGGTAACGACTGACCATCGGACGGGAAAGCCCCAGCGCACGCGCGGCGGCGCTCAGACTGCCCAAATCACAGATATGGTTGAATACCGTTGCCGCCATCACTCTGTCCATTGCATCCCATCCGATCGTTTTATGAAACTCAGCATGTCCTAATAAGGGAATTCTAACAGATCCGAATTTCCTTAAAATACAGGAACTATCAAAAGACAATTTCCTGCACAAGGATACCTGGCATGAAAGTTAAAACGCTGGCCCTGCTGTTACCTCTGTTCGCCTCTTCATCCTTTGCCGCGACGCTACAGCTGGACGTCTACAATCCACAGGACAAGGCTATTTTCCCGGTCTCTTCAACGCTGGTTTCAGGACCGAAAGAAGCAATATTGTTTGACGCTCAGTTCAGTACTAAAGATGGTGAACAGCTGGTGCAGATGATTCGCGCCAGCGGTAAAACGCTAAAGGCCATCGTGATCACCTCCGGCGATCCGGATTTCTATTTCGGACTGCAGCCTATCGTCAAAGCCTTCCCACAGGTAAAAGTCCTGGCAACACCGCACGTAGTAGACCATATCCGTGCCACCAAAGAGGCCAAACTGCAATTCTGGGGTCCGCAAATGAAGGATGGCGCGCCAACATCGCTCACCGTTCCGCAGGCGACAACGCAAACGCATTTCACAGTTGATGGTGAAACGCTGGAGCTGCGCCACCCTAATGATTATGCAGCCTATGTCTGGATCCCGGCGAACCGTGCCATTATTGGCGGTACCGGCGTGGCGTCTGGTATACACGTCTGGACGGCGGATACGCAATCTGCAGAACAGCGTAGCGCGTGGCGTAGCGTACTGAGCGAAATGCAGAAGTTACAACCCACCCAGGTGGTCCCGGGGCATTACATCGGCGAACGCCCTGTGGGCGATAAAGCGATTCGCTTCACACAGGACTATCTGCAATCGTTTGAGCAGGCGTTAGGGGCGAAGAAAGGTTCGGATTATGTGATTAAAACCATCACCGCGGCATGGCCAGGTCTTGCAGACGCAAGTTCTCTGGAGCTAAGTGCGAAGGTTAATACTGGTGAGATGAAGTGGTGATTGAGATTTAACGCAAAAAATAACCCCGAACGCGTGTCGGGGTTTCATTACGATAAGCATACCGGAATCAATGAACGCCCATGCGCCAGGCAAAATAGATCTCTTCTTTAAGTTCAGTCGAAGAAAGCGTCAATAAATCCGCGAACTCCAGCTCTAACTGTTTCAGTCTTTTCAGGTACTGAGCTGGTGAAAGATCGGTTTTATCACGACGTAAAAACTCTATTGCCAGTTGGGCCGGGTCTAATTGGGTAGACATATCATCCTCGCTTGTGTTCAAAACCTGCACAGTATAACACCATTCCCTGTGCAGATAATGACCAAAAGCAATATGCATCACAAAATTGCTGTTGTCAGACGCGACGTGCAGCACAATCGTCCCTGCTCATCGAAGATTTCGATTTGCCATACCTGATGACGGGAGCCGGTATGCACCGCGCGACATACCCCTCTGACGCGCCCTTCCCGCGCCGAGCGAATATGGTTGGCGTTGACCTCCAGGCCCACCACTTTCTGCTCACCCTGAGTACACAGATAACCAGCCACCGAACCAATGCTCTCAGCCAGCACCACGGACGCGCCGCCGTGCAGCAAACCAAATGGTTGTTTAGTACGGTGGTCTACCGGCATTGTGGCTTCCAGCGTGTCATCGCCAATGTGCACAAAACGAATATCAAGCAGCCCAACCATATTTCCTTCACCCATGGCGTTGAGCGCTTCGAGTGTGACTTCACGTTTCCAGATCATCCTATAATCTCCAGCAGTGCCTGTAATGGATGGCGAACGCCCGTGCCTTCAACGCGTTTAACCTGACTGCGACAGGAGTATCCGGTAGCCAGACAACGGTTACGCGGCAATCGTTGCATTGCCTGGTGCCATGATAGCTCATAGATCCCCAGTGAGTTCTGATGATTCTTCACTTCGTGGCCATAGGTGCCCGCCATACCACAGCACCCTACGCTGATGTTCTCCAGCTTCGCGCCAAAGCGGGCAAAAATAGCCGCCCACTGAGCAGGCGCGCCCGGCAGGGCCGTCACTTCGGTACAGTGTCCAAAGAAGTACCACGGTTCACCGCCCACAGCGACTGGCGGCTGTGACTCCACAACTGTCGATAACCATTCGTTGGCGAGTAACACATGGAAATCGCCCCGATGTTCCCCGAGCGCCAGTTTGTATTCATCGCGATAGCAAAGCACCAGCGCCGGATCGACACCCACCATCGGAATATTCAGCTTCGCCACCCGATTGAGAAACTCAGATGTTTTCTTTGCGGTTTTAGCAAAACGGTTTAAAAAGCCCTTAATATGCTGGGCCTTGCCGTTTGGCGAGAACGGCAGCAGTACCGGCTGCAAACCCAGCTTTTCAACCAGACGTATAAAATCAGCCACCACCTGTGCATCGTAATAGCTGGTGAACGGATCCTGCACTACCAGCACCGTACGGGCTTTTTGCTCAAGGCTGAGTAATTCGAGCTGTTCCAGCGTCATATTGGCGGAACGATGGCCAACCAACTGACGTTGAAGCGACGGCGCAGACAGCAGCGGTAAGTCGACCATGCCGATGTGCTTTTTAGCCAGATTACGCACCAGCGGCTGGTTGATGAAGAAGTTAAACGCGTTGGGCGCCCGCGCCATTAACGGCGCATAACTCTCAACGGTCGCCACCATGTGATCGCGCAACGGCCGCAGATAACGCGTGTGATACAACTGCAGGAAGCGTGAGCGGAACTCCGGCACATCGATTTTAATCGGGCACTGTGTGGAGCAGGCTTTACACGCCAGACAACCCGACATTGCCTCTTTCACTTCGTGCGAGAAATCGTATTCACCTTTGCGCGCATGCCAGCTGTTGCGGGTACGGGCAATCAGCGTACGTAAACTGGCACGTTTTTCCGGTAGCTCTTTTTCCAGCTGTAGCGGGTCAATCCCGCGATCTGCCAACAGACGCAGCCATTCACGCACCAGCGTAGCTCGCCCTTTCGGTGAATGGATGCGGTTGAGGCTGATTTTCATCGACGGACACATCGGGCTTTTCGCATCAAAGTTAAAGCATAACCCGTTGCCGTTACACTCCATCGCCCCACGCCACTCCTGGCGTACGGCCAGCGGGATCTGACGGTCATACGTTCCGCGCTTCACCGCGTCCACTTTCATCATCGGCGCATCAACATCTTCCGGTGGACAGATTTTGCCAGGATTGAGCCGGTTTTGCGGATCAAACACCGATTTCACTTTACGCAGTTCGCGATACAGTTCCTCACCGAAGAACGCCGGGCTATATTCTGCACGAAAACCTTTCCCGTGCTCACCCCACAGCAGACCGCCATATTTTGCCGTCAGCGCGACAACATCGTCAGAAATGCGTTTCATCAGCACTTCCTGCTGCGGGTCGCACATATCCAGCGCCGGTCTGACGTGCAGCACGCCTGCATCCACGTGACCAAACATGCCGTAACTCAGGCCGTGGCTATCGAGCAGCGCACGGAACTCGGCAATATAGTCAGCCAGATGTTCCGGTGGAACGCAGGTATCTTCAGCAAACGGAATCGGCTTCGCGGCCCCTTTCGCATTCCCCAGCAGACCGACGGCTTTTTTACGCATCGCGTAAATGCGCTCGACGCCCGCCAGCTCAGTACATAGCTGCCAGCCTATAACGCCCGCTTCCTGACGCGCGATTAAGCCATCCAGCCGTTCGCACAGTGCGCTGACTTGCGAATCAATCAATGCTTCATCGTCACCGGCAAACTCCACAATATTCAGACCCAGCATCTCTTTATCCGCCACATCGGTAATCAATTCACTTACCGAGTGCCAGACAATATCTTCCCGTGCCAGGTTAAGCACTTTGGAGTCGACGGTTTCTACCGACAGCGCGCGCGCTTCCACCATCACCGGGGCATTACGCAATGCCGAGTCGAAAGAGTCGTACTTAACGTTAACCAGTTGTCTGACTTTGGGTAGCGGCGTGATATCGAGACGGGCTTCGGTGATAAACGCCAGCGTACCTTCAGAGCCAGTAAGAATGCGGGTTAAATCAAATTCGGTCATCTCATCGTTAAAGACGTGCCGCAGATCGTAACCAGTCAGGAAGCGATTAAGTTTCGGGAATTTATCAATGATCAGCTGTCGGTTGTCGCGGCAACGCTCATAAACCGTCTTGTAGATGCGGCCAATAGTGGTGTTGCTATTACCCAGCGTTTGGGCAAGTTCGACCGGCATTGGCTGGGTATCAAGAATATCGCCGCCCATCAGCACCGCGCGGATACCCAGCACGTGATCGGAGGTTTTACCGTAAACCAACGAGCCTTGTCCGGATGCGTCGGTATTGATCATCCCACCCAGCGTTGCCCGGTTACTGGTGGATAACTCGGGGGCAAAGAAATAGCCGTAAGGCTTCAGAAACTGGTTGAGCTGGTCTTTTATCACCCCGGCTTCGACCCGCACCCAACCTTCCTGCGCATTGATTTCAATGATGCGGCTCATGTAGCGGGACATATCAACAATAATGCCCTGATTCAGCGCCTGACCGTTGGTCCCGGTGCCGCCGCCACGTGGGGTAAAAATCAACGAAGAGAAAAGAGGTTCCGCCGCCAGACGAGCGATGAGCGCCACATCTGCGGTTGAACGAGGGAATACGACAGCATCGGGAAGCAGCTGATAAATACTGTTATCCGTCGACATTGTCAGACGATCGGCATAGCTCGTTGCCGTATCGCCCGTAAATCCTTGCTGCTCCAGTGCCTGCAAAAAATTGAGCACCAGTTGAACGACACCTGGCGCCTGAGAAATTTGTGGAATCATTATAGTGACCCTTTCCTGCGGTCTGTGTTGTGAATTTAATCGTTTGCGTGTTGCTTTGTTTGTTGTATCACATTTTTTTCTAATACGCTCAGCAGATTTACAGGCAGAATCCGCCTGTTAAAAACCGCTGAAATTGCTCATCATTACAGGGTGTCATTAAAGTGTTCACGTCGCGTCAACGTTCTGGCGCAAAGACAAAGGTGAAAAGTATTTATGGTAAATTTCCGCCAGCCCAAGGATATTGCACAAGTGCTGCTATCGGCGCTGTTTTTAGCCGTCATGATTGTGGCCTGTCTTTGGATTGTTCAGCCCTTTATCCTCGGTTTTGCATGGGCGGGGACGGTGGTCATTGCGACCTGGCCGATCCTGCTACGCTTACAAAAATTGCTCTGGGGCCGTCGCTCGCTGGCCGTGCTGGTGATGACCCTGCTGCTGGTGCTGTTGTTCATCATTCCTATCGCGCTACTGGTCAATAGCATTGTTGATGGCAGCGGGCCATTGATCCATGCCGTAACCGCAGGCGATATGACCCTGCCGGATCTGGCGTGGCTGAACAGTATTCCGTTGGTCGGCGCAAAATTGTATGCCGCGTGGCACAGTCTGCTGGATATGGGCGGCGCGGCCATCATGGCCAAGGTTCGTCCTTATATCGGCACGACGACGACCTGGTTTGTTGGCCAGGCTGCACATCTTGGCCGCTTTATGATGCACTGTGGTCTGATGCTGCTGTTCAGCGCCCTGCTGTACTGGCGCGGTGAACAGGTGGCGTTAGGTATTCGCCACTTCGCTTGTCGCCTGGCATCCAAACGTGGCGATGCCGCCATTCTGCTGGCAGCACAAGCCATTCGCGCCGTCGCATTAGGCGTTGTGGTCACCGCGCTGGTGCAGGCAGTGCTCGGTGGCATTGGTCTGGCGGTAACCGGCGTGCCGTACGCCACGTTGCTGGCGGTATTGATGATCCTGTCTTGTCTGGTGCAACTGGGACCATTGCCGGTGCTGGTCCCGGCCATTATCTGGCTGTACTGGACGGGCGATTCAACCTGGGGCACGGTGCTGCTGGTGTGGAGCGGCGTGGTCGGAACGCTGGATAACGTTATTCGCCCGATGCTGATTCGCATGGGGGCCGATTTGCCACTGATCCTGATTCTCTCAGGGGTCATCGGCGGACTGATTGCCTTCGGCATGATTGGTCTGTTTATCGGCCCGGTTGTACTGGCCGTGTCCTGGCGTCTGTTCTCCGCCTGGGTAAACGAAGCCCCTGCGCCAGGTAGCGATCCCGACGAAATCCTCGAAGAAATTGCTGAAATCGAACGCAATAAGTAATCCCAATCCCACGTCAGGCGGCACCGCCGCCTGATTGTTTAACAATACTAATCAATTCCGCCCGCTTACTGAATAAGACCCAACGTTATCCTTCTTTAAATACTCATTTGCTTCGCAAATTATTTACAGTTTTTAAACTATTGAGATGAATCTGATCGACGTAAAAAATCAGTATGCCTACTATTAGCCCATGGCTTTAGATCAACACATTGATTTATAAGCATGGAAATCCCCTGAGTGAAACAACGAATTGCTGTGTGTAGTCTTTGCCCATCTCCCACGATGGGCTTTTTTTTGTCCTTGGCGCGCCTCGCCACCAACCTTACCGCACCACAGCTCATCTCTTCCCCGTTGATAAACAAATAATATTGCACAAGATACTGTGACTCTCTTCAAGCCGAAATATCCACAGCAATGTTATTACTATTCCACCGTCTTTTATGAGGTGATCAAATAATGAACGCATTAGAACTCCAGGCTATCCGCCATATTTTTGCTATGACGGTAGAAGAAAGCGCTATGTATATCTCGCGGGATCACAATGTTGCCGCCTGGCAACAATGGGAGAATGGCGAAAGGGAAATCCCGGAAGACATCACGCGCATTTGTGCAGAAATGAAAGCCAGACGAAAGTTAAGAATTAACGCCATTATCGAAAAAATAAATAACCGTATCGGTAATAACACCATGCGTTTCTTTCCCGATCTGAACTCTTTTCAGGCGGTTTATCAGCACGATGATTTTCTCGACTGGAAAATCTATCAATCGGCCGCTGTTGAACTGTATGCCCACGACCTTGAGCGTTTGTGTTAAGAGACCGCAGCGCCACACTCATTTAGCCTCTTCGCTGAGTAACATATTATGAAAAACACCTATTTCTCCACTGCGATAGGGCTGTACTTTAATTACCTGGTACACGGCATGGGGGTCATTCTGATGAGCCTCAATATGTCTTCACTGGAACAACAGTGGCACACCGATGCCGCAGGCGTCTCAATTGTTATTTCCTCACTCGGCATTGGCCGTTTAAGCGTGTTATTGGTGGCGGGCATGCTTTCCGATCGCTATGGCCGCAGACCGTTTATTATTTTCGGCATGGCCTGCTACCTGCTGTTCTTTGTAGGCATCATCAATACTCACAGCATTTATATTGCCTATGCTTTTGGATTTTTAGCCGGAATGGCAAACAGTTTTCTTGACGCCGGAACTTACCCCAGCCTGATGGAGGCGTTTCCCCGCTCTCCCGGCACGGCTAATATCTTAATTAAAGCGTTTGTTTCCATCGGTCAGTTTCTGCTGCCGATGATTATCAGTCTGCTGGTGTGGGCAGAACTTTGGTTTGGCTGGTCCTTCCTTGTGGCGGCCGCGGTGATGCTAATCAATGGCGTATTTTTGTTTCGCTGTCGATTCCCGGCCCATCCTGGGCATCAAGCCCCCCTCAAGGCATTACCCGTTGAACAGAAAAGCATACAATCTGAACATCGTTGTTCTCTTCTTGATCTCGCCAGTTACACTCTGTACGGCTACATCGCCATGGCGACATTTTATCTGATAAGCCAGTGGTTGGCACAGTACGGACAGTTTGTCGCCGGGATGTCCTACACCTTATCGATCAAGCTGTTAAGCATATATACCTGCGGTTCTCTACTGTGTGTGTTGATCACCGCGCCACTGGCACGAAAGACGGGGCGCGCAACCTCTCTGTTAATGCTGTACACCTTTATCTCATTTATCGCCTTGCTGATGGTTTGCCTGCATCCGTCGATCTACATGGTGATCGTCTTCGCGTTTGTCATCGGTTTCTCTTCAGCCGGAGGCGTTGTACAAATCGGTTTAACGCTGATGGCCGCACGCTTTCCCGATGCGAAGGGCAAAGCCACCGGGATTTACTACAGCGCGGGCAGCATTGCGACCTTCACCATCCCACTGATAACGGCAAGACTCTCGCAGACCAGCATTGCTCACATCATGTGGTTTGATACCGGTATAGCCGCGGTAGGCTTCCTGTTAGCATTGTTTATTGGCTATCGCAGCCGTATCACGACAAAGCAGCAACTAAACATGGCGACGGTCGTAAAATAACGCGGATGCAATATTGTTCTCCCCCGCTGCAAAATAATTGGTCGCGGTTTTAAAACTTCAGCAAAATCTTGGTTGAAAGAATTAAGTTTCACAGTTGAGCATGCAACATACCTGGTAACTTAAACGCCATGCTATGTAGGCACAATATCAGCACCCCAGTATATTAATCACAAGGTCGCCGCAATTTAAACAATATCGACGAGCACAGAACAATTTTAAAATCCGCAAGGAGTTGTGAACATGTCTCAAAATAAGACCTTTAATACGCCATTTCTTTTGGCGATAATCTGTATTTATTTAAGTTATTTTTTACACGGCATTAGCGTCATTACACTGGCGCAAAACATGAGTTCTCTTGCAGAAAAATTCTCCACCGACAATGCTGGGATAGCCTATTTAATTTCCGGCATTGGTCTTGGCCGCCTGGTGAGTATTTTATTCTTTGGTGTGCTCTCAGATAAATTTGGTAGACGGGCTATCATTCTGTTAGGGGCAATTCTGTACATGCTGTTTTTCTTCGGCATTCCCGCCAGCCCGAATCTGATGATTGCCTTTATTCTCGCTGTTTGTGTCGGCGTCGCTAACTCGGCCCTGGATACAGGGGGCTATCCGGCATTGATGGAATGCTTCCCTAAGGCATCTGGGTCAGCGGTTATCCTGGTTAAAGCGATGGTCTCATTCGGGCAGATGATCTACCCCATCGTCGTCAGCACCATGCTGCTCAACCATATCTGGTACGGCTATGCGGTCATTATCCCGGGGGTACTGTTCGTCGTCATAACGTTGATGCTGCTCAAAAGCCGTTTCCCCAGCCAGATGGTGGATGCGGGCATTGCAAAAGAGCTACCGCAGATGAACAGTAAACCGCTGGTCTGGCTGGAAGGCGTAGCCTCCGTTATGTTTGGGGTGGCCGCATTCTCGACCTTTTACGTCATCGTAGTCTGGATGCCGAAATACGCGATGG
The DNA here is from genome assembly GCF_002075345.1 of Citrobacter braakii. GTDB lineage: Bacteria > Pseudomonadota > Gammaproteobacteria > Enterobacterales > Enterobacteriaceae > Citrobacter > Citrobacter braakii. The sequence continues at coordinate 539,267 of NZ_NAEW01000001.1, read as the reverse complement.
CATTTGCCGGCATGGCAGAAGCCGACGCGCTGAAAACCATCTCTTACTACAGTATGGGTTCGCTGGTCTGCGTGTTTATTTTTGCTGCACTGCTCAAGAAAATGGTTCGACCCATTTGGGCGAATGTGTTTAACGCCGGGCTGGCAACCCTCACCGCAGCGGTTATCTATTTATATCCATCCCCATTGGTGTGTAACGCCGGTTCATTTCTTATCGGGTTTTCTGCCGCAGGCGGTATTTTACAGCTCGGCGTTTCGGTGATGTCAGAGTTTTTCCCCAGGAGCAAAGCCAAGGTCACCAGTATTTATATGATGATGGGGGGCGTAGCCAACTTTATTATCCCATTAATCACCGGATACCTTTCAAACATTGGTCTGCAGTACATCATTTTGCTGGACCTTGCATTTGCTTTGCTGGCCTTCATCACCGCCATCATCGTCTTTATTCGTTACTACCGCGTATTTGATATTCCCAAAAATGATGTGCGGTTGGGCGAACGTTATTTTCAATAAATTGCTTAGAAGGAGTATCAAATGGACGTAACTGCAAAATATGAACTGATTGGTCTGATGGCCTACCCGATCAGACACAGCCTGTCGCCTGAAATGCAAAATAAGGCATTAGAAAAAGCGGGATTACCTTTTACCTACATGGCATTTGAAGTCGATAACTCCACGTTTGCTAATGCGATTGCCGGGCTGAAGGCCTTAAAAATGCGCGGTACCGGAGTCTCAATGCCCAACAAGCAACTGGCATGTGAATATGTTGATGAATTAACGCCTGCAGCCAAACTGGTCGGCGCGATTAATACTATCGTCAATGATGATGGTTACCTGCGCGGCTACAATACTGATGGCACGGGTCATATTCGTGCCATCAAGGAAAGCGGTTTCGATATCAGGGGTAAAACCATGGTACTGTTGGGCGCAGGCGGCGCGTCAACGGCCATTGGCGCCCAGGCGGCGATTGAAGGCATCAAAGAAATCAAACTCTTTAACCGTCAAGATGAGTTCTTTGCCAAAGCGCAGGAATTCGCCAAACGTGTTAATGAAAATACCGATTGCGTGGTCACCGTTATCGATCTCGACGATCGACAGGCTTTTGCGGACGCACTGGCAAGCGCGGATATTCTGACCAACGGTACGAAAGTGGGAATGAAGCCGCTGGAGAACGAATCTCTGGTGACCGACGTTTCCCTGCTACGCCCGGATCTGCTGGTGACTGAATGCGTCTACAACCCGCATATGACCAAATTATTGCAACAGGCACAACTTGCCGGTTGCAAAACGATTGATGGTTACGGCATGTTGTTATGGCAAGGGGCTGAACAGTTTAAACTCTGGACAGGGAAAGATTTCCCTCTTGAGTATGTGAAACAGGTTATGGGTTTTGCAGCCTGATGGGCAAGCATTTGTAAAATATTTAAAGGGTAATCGATGAAAACCGTAACCGTAAAAAACCTCGTCATTGGCGAGGGTGCGCCGAAGATCATTGTCTCACTGATGGGTAAAGACATCGCAACGGTAAAAAGCGAAGCGCTGGCCTATCGCGAGGCGGATTTCGACATTCTGGAATGGCGCGTTGACCATTTCACCGAGGTGTCCTCCGTTGATGCCGTACTGGAAGCTGCACGCGCCATCCGCGAGGTGATGGCTGACAAACCGCTGCTGTTCACCTTCCGTAGTGCCAAAGAAGGTGGTGAACAGGCGCTGGCTGTCGAAAACTATATTGCGCTAAACCGTGCGGCGGTAGATAGCGGTCTGGTCGATATGATTGACCTGGAGCTTTTCACCGGTGACGAACTGATTAAAGCCACCGTCGAATATGCACATGCAAAAAATGTCGCCGTCATTATGTCGAATCATGATTTCCATAAGACGCCAGCGGCACAAGAGATTGTCCTGCGCCTGCGTAAAATGCAGGAGCTTGGCGCTGATATCCCGAAAATCGCCCTGATGCCGCAAAACAAGACGGATGTATTGACCCTGCTTGGCGCAACTCTGGAAATGCAGGAACGCTATGCCGATCGCCCGATCATTACTATGTCGATGGCTAAAACAGGGGTGATTTCACGTCTGTCCGGTGAGGTTTTCGGTTCAGCGGCAACCTTTGGCGCGGTGAAAAAAGCCTCTGCCCCTGGGCAAATTTCGGTCACCGACCTACGTACCGTTTTGACCATATTGCATCAGGCGTAATAGTACTGTTTATCCATATTAATATCAGTAATGCCCTGCCCCAGATATTCGCTTAATCCCGAATATCGGGCAGATGGCCGGACATTATTAAATAACTCACATTATTATTGTCGAATATAGCGACAGGTAGTCGCACGCATATAATCTGGAGTTCACATGAAATTATCAAGACCAAAACGCATTGATGGTCGGGTCCCCGTATTATCCGCAGCGGATGCCATTAATTATATTCCTGATGAGGCAACGCTCTGCGTATTAGGCGCAGGCGGCGGTATTCTCGAAGCAACAACATTAATTAACGCGCTGGCTGAAAAATATAAAAATGCACACTCACCCCGAAACTTATCATTGATTAGCCCAACGGGATTAGGTGACCGTGCTGACCGTGGAATTAGCCCGTTAGCACAGGAAGGTTTAGTCAAATGGGCATTATGCGGCCACTGGGGACAATCACCACGAATTTCTGACCTCGCTGAGCAGAATAAAATTGCCGCCTATAACTATCCTCAGGGCGTATTAACCCAGACCCTGCGTGCCTCGGCAGCCCACCAGCCGGGTATTCTGAGCGAGATCGGTATCGGAACATTTGTCGATCCCCGCCAACAGGGCGGAAAGCTGAATGAAGTGACCACCGAAGATCTGATCAAGCTGGTGGAAATTGATAACAAAGAGTACCTCTACTACAAAGCCATTGCGCCAAACATCGCCTTTATTCGCGCCACCACCTGCGACAGCGAAGGTTACGCCACGTTTGAAGATGAAGTTATGTATCTCGACGCGCTGGTGATTGCTCAGGCCGTTCACAACAACGGCGGTATCGTCATGATGCAGGTGCAAAAAATGGTGAAGAAAGCCACACTGCACCCAAAAGCCGTGCGTATTCCGGGCTATCTGGTCGATATTGTGGTCATCGATCCCGATCAAACTCAATTGTACGGCGGTGCGCCGGTTAACCGCTTTATCTCGGGCGATTTTGTCCTTGATGACAGCCAGCAGACTGCCCTGCCGCTCAATCAGCGTAAACTGGTGGCCCGACGCGCCCTGTTCGAAATGCGCAAAGGCGCGGTCGGCAACGTTGGCGTGGGTATCGCCGATGGTATTGGTCTCGTTGCTCGCGAAGAAGGCTGCGCTGACGACTTTATTCTGACGGTCGAGACCGGCCCGATTGGCGGAATTACCTCCCAGGGCATCGCCTTTGGCGCCAACGTCAACACCCGCGCGATTCTGGATATGACCTCCCAGTTTGACTTCTACCACGGCGGTGGGCTGGATGTATGCTATTTAAGCTTCGCCGAAGTGGATCGCCACGGCAATGTCGGCGTACATAAATTCAATGGCAAAATTATGGGGACCGGCGGTTTTATCGATATTAGCGCCACCTCGAAGAAAATAATATTTTGCGGCACCTTAACTGCCGGAAGCCTGAAAACGGAAGTTGCCAATGGCAAATTAAATATCGTGCAGGAAGGCCGGGTGAAAAAATTCGTCAACGAATTACCTGAAGTCACTTTCAGCGGAAAAATTGCACTCGAGCGCGGACTGGATGTGCGTTACATCACCGAGCGTGCTGTATTTACGTTAAAAGAAGATGGCCTTCATTTAGTCGAAATTGCGCCAGGAGTCTCTTTGCAGGAAGACATTCTGGACAAAATGGATTTCCCTCCGGTTATTTCTCCGGAACTGAAACTGATGGACGAAAGATTATTTATCGATGCTTCGATGGGTTTTATATTGCCCGATGCCGCCAATTAAAAGGAGTACCCTGATGGATTTTTCATTAACTGAAGAACAAGAGCTGCTGCTTGCCAGCATTCGCGAACTGATTACCAGCAATTTCCCGGAGGAATATTTCCGTACCTGCGATCAGACGGCTACCTATCCGAAAGAGTTTATGCGCGCCCTTGCGGACAACGGTATTTCAATGCTGGGCGTTCCGGAAGAGTTCGGCGGTATCCCGGCAGATTACGTCACGCAGATGCTGGCACTGATGGAAGTTTCCAAATGCGGCGCACCCGCTTTTTTAATCACGAACGGTCAGTGCATTCACAGTATGCGTCGTTTTGGCTCCGCCGAGCAGTTACGTAAAACGGCAGAAAGCACCATGGAAACGGGCGATCCGGCTTATGCGCTGGCATTAACCGAACCGGGAGCAGGTTCAGACAATAACAGCGCCACCACCAGCTACACCCGCAAAAACGGCAAGGTATATCTCAACGGGCAAAAAACCTTTATCACCGGCGCTAAAGAGTATCCTTATATGCTGGTACTGGCTCGCGATCCGGAGCCGAAAGATCCGAAGAAAGCCTTTACGCTGTGGTGGGTGGATTCGAAGAAACCCGGCATTAAGGTTAATCCGCTGCATAAAATCGGCTGGCACATGCTCAGCACCTGCGAAGTCTATCTTGATGATGTTGAAGTAGACGAAAGCGATATGGTCGGCGAAGAAGGCATGGGCTTCCTCAACGTCATGTACAACTTTGAGATGGAACGGTTGATCAACGCCGCGCGTAGTACCGGTTTCGCCGAGTGCGCCTTCGAAGATGCCGCCCGTTACGCTAACCAGCGCATCGCATTTGGTAAACCGATTGGCCATAACCAGATGATCCAGGAAAAACTGGCGCTGATGGCGATTAAAATTGAAAACATGCGCAATATGGTGTTGAAAGTCGCCTGGCAGGCCGATCAGGAACAGTCGCTGCGGACCAGCGCGGCGTTGGCAAAACTGTACTGCGCCCGCACGGCAATGGAAGTGATTGATGACGCCATTCAGATCATGGGCGGGCTGGGTTACACCGATGAAGCGCGCGTTTCCCGATTCTGGCGCGATGTTCGCTGCGAGCGCATTGGCGGCGGCACCGACGAAATTATGATTTACGTCGCCGGACGCCAAATCCTGAAAGATTACCAGAATAAGTAAGCGGTAATTCGTGCCGGATAGCACACAAGCGTTTTCCGGCACGAGCCAGGGTAATCAGACCTCTGGCATCAAACATTCCTGCTCAACAAGATTATTTTTAAACTGCTTGCGATAATCACTGGGGGTACAACCCACATGCCGCTGAAAGAGTTTGGCAAAGTGATCGACATTTTCATACCCTACCCGCCAGGAGATTTCCGCTAACGAAGCTTCCGTATTCGTCAGGGCAAATTTCGCCTCGGTCATTCGTCGCTGAATCACATAATTGATCGGCGAAATTCGATACTCCTTAGTAAATTCATGGCAGATATAACTCACGCTGGCCCGGAATTTTTTGGATAACTGATCGAGAGTAATTTTTTCACGGAAGTTATTATTTAAATAAACCAGCACATCTTTAATTAAGACATCTTTTTTAATATAACCTTGCTCAGAACGATAGGCATTTTTAAAGTTTTCGTAAAATAAAACGGTTAAAGCATAAGCAAAAGCGTCGTAGGCTGAAGATGTCAGGTTATTTTTGCTCTGGGGGAGCATAACCCCCAACTCATTAAAGATACTCTTAATAACTTCCTTCCCCTGAGTAACGCTAATCACCGGACACGAGTGCATCTGCAATAGCTGATTATCCTGCCAGCCGTTGAAACGAAAACCGTAGAGCGCGCAGGTGTAAGTCGTTGCAGGTGCGCTACTATCCGAAGCAACCGCATGAAGTCGCCCTTGCTCTATCACCACGATATCCCCGGCATGCGCGACATACAGCGACGAATCGATAATTAATCTTGCGACCCCTTTTTTGACATAAATAAGCTCTGTTTCATTATCGTGAACGTGATGACCCGACTCCCAGTTAGGGTCATCACTGATGACGAATCGCGAGAATCTCGGGGTTTTCCCCTGTTCAAAAAGGGTCTCCACGGCATTATCAAAACAGCGTTGATACATGACAACCTCCACCTAAAGGCAGCAATTTTGGGATTATTAATATCAGAAAATAAAAATGATAATGACGTTATACAACGTTATTCCTTCCCGGCGAAACAAAATTATTTGCGCCGTCTGCAAGATGACACCTTTTGCTTTGGTACATTGCTGTCATTGATTATTTGCGTTTTATAATAATCAAAAAGAATAAATGTTATTAAGCCTGCATTAATAATTTACATATAAGAAACAAATTCAGCGCAGAGGCGATTAAAAACATGATGCATTTCGCAATTATTTTCACTGTCTTTGTGTTCCCGTTTTTTCCTCTGGGACGCACCGTCTGATTATTGCTGATAAACCAGGCATTCCCGGGACGTTTTTTTTGCAAGATTGTTGGCAATGAAAACAGATTTCCCCGTCGAAAACAGCCCTCCCTCTGTCGCACACTATTTTCAGTCAATTTTCCCTACTGTCGATAATGACGCACCACGTCATCATCCACACGAGAATCACTGGAGATGCCATGAAAATAATAACCTGCTTTAAGTTGGTGCCTGAAGAACAGGACATTGTTGTTACCCCACAGCGCTCGCTTAACTTTGACCGGGCCGATGCCAAAATCAGCCAGTTTGACTTAAATGCGATAGAGGCCGCAGCGCAGCTTAGCGCGGAGGGTGATGAAATCATCGCCTTAACGGTGGGCGGGTCGCTACTACAAAACTCCAAAGTGCGTAAAGACGTGCTGTCCCGCGGGCCGGACAGTTTGTATATGGTGCAGGATGCACAACTGGAGCATTCATTACCCCGGGATACCGCTCAGGCGCTGGCCTGTGCGGCCAACAATATGGATTTCGACCTGATGCTGTTCGGTGAAGGATCGGGGGATATCTACGCGCAGCAGGTCGGCTTACTGGTTGGCGAACTATTACAGCTCCCGGTGATTAATGCCGTCAGCAGCATCCAACGTAACGGCGATCGCCTTGTGGTTGAGCGCACACTTGAAGATGAAGTCGAAGTAATTGATCTGCCGCTCCCCGCCGTACTGTGCGTGACGTCGGATATCAACACACCGCGTATTCCCTCGATGAAGGCGATTCTGGGCGCGGGTAAAAAACCGGTCACCCCGTGGCAAGCCAGCGATATTGGTTGGATACCTGCATCACCGTTAGCGGAACTGGTGAGCCTTACCGTGCCGCCGCAAACCGAACGTCAGCACATCATTCTGGAAAATGACTCAGCAGAAGCCATTGTCGAACTGGCTGAACACCTGAAAAAAGCCCTGAACTAAGCCCAACGGAGAGAAATCATCATGAGTAAATTAGCCAACGTCTGGGTGTTCAGCGATAACGTAGAACGCTATGCAGAATTAATGGCCGGCGCTCGCCTGTGGGGTGAGCAGGTACACCTTATCGTACAAGGCAGCGACCAGGCCAATCAGTTGCAAGCCTTGGGTGCCGATAAGATAGTCGTGCTCGACGCAACCTCCGGTTTACAGCGTGTTGAAAATTACGCTGAGACCATCGCCGCCCTGATGCAGGAACACGCCGGGCTGCTGCTGATGTCCGCGACTAAACGAGCCAAATCCCTTGGCGCACGCTTAAGCATTCAGCTCAACGCAGCGATGGTGAACGACGCCACATCGGTAACGCTGGATGCAGGCATTTTGTTCGCCGAACACCGGATGTATGGTGGTCTGGCATTTGGCAAAGAAAAAATCAAAAGTACGCTGGCGATTATCACGCTTGCTCCAGGCCAGCTTGAACCGGTCGCGGAAAATGCCTCGCACAACTGCCCGGTTGTCTCAGCAACGTACATCGCGCCGCACCATGAAGTGATGTGCCTGGAGCGTCGTGCCAAATCCGTGAGCAGCGTGGATCTCAGCAAAGCCAGGCGCGTGGTGGGTGTGGGTCGCGGTCTGGTGGCGCAAAACGATCTGGAAATGGTGCGCCAACTGGCATCTGTGCTGGGTGCTGAAGTGGGTTGTTCACGACCGATTGCCGAAGGCGAAAACTGGATGGAACGCGAACGCTACATTGGCGTTTCTGGCGTGTTATTGAAATCAGACCTGTATCTCACGCTGGGCATCTCAGGACAAATTCAGCATATGGTCGGCGGTAACGGCGCGAAAGTCATTGTCGCCATCAACAAAGATAAAAAAGCCCCTATTTTCAATTACGCCGATTACGGTCTGGTGGGCGACATCTACAAAGTGGTTCCGGCCCTTATCGACCATCTCAGCCGCTAATCCCGTTAACGCACATCTCCCGCTGCCCTCGCGGCGGGAAAGGAGCATAAAGCATGTCAGATGAAAAATTTGATGCCATTGTGGTCGGGGCTGGTGTAGCGGGTACAATGGCAGGTTACGTTATGGCCCGGGCCGGACTGGACGTACTGGTCATTGAGCGCGGCAACAGTGCTGGCAGTAAAAATATGACCGGCGGGAGACTCTACGCGCATAGCCTTGAGCGCATCATGCCCGGATTCGCGCAGGAAGCGCCTCTCGAACGTAAAGTCACCCGCGAAAAAATCTCCTTCCTGACCGAAGAGAGCGCCGTTACCCTCGACTTCCATCGTGAAAAAGACAACGCGCCAGCGCAGGACTCTTATACCGTTTTGCGCAACCGGCTTGACCCATGGCTAATGGAAAAAGCGGAACAGGCTGGCGTGCAGTTCATCCCCGGCGTGCGCGTCGACGCGCTAATTCGCGAAGGCAATAAGGTCACCGGTGTGCAAGCCGGGGACGATATCCTTGAAGCCAATATTGTCATCCTTGCCGATGGCGTTAATTCTATGCTGGGACGGTCGCTGGGAATGGTTCCCCCCTCTTCTGCGCAGCACTATGCCGTTGGCGTAAAAGAGCTGATCGGCTTACCGTCGGCGGTGATTGCGGATCGGTTCAATCTGTCAGGCAACGAAGGTGCAGCCTGGCTGTTCGCAGGTTCACCGTCTGATGGACTGATGGGAGGCGGATTTCTGTATACCAACCAGGATTCCATCTCTCTGGGCCTGGTGTGTGGTCTGGGGGATATTGCCCATGCCACGAAAAGCATTCCGCAAATGCTGGAAGACTTTAAGCGACACCCGACTATTCGTCCGCTGATTGCCGGCGGTGAACTGCTGGAGTATTCCGCACATATGGTACCGGAAGGCGGTCTGGCAATGGTTCCGAAACTGGTTGATGACGGGGTAATGATCGTCGGCGATGCCGCTGGTTTCTGTCTGAATCTGGGTTATACCGTGCGCGGCATGGATTTGGCGATAGCTTCCGCAGAAGCCGCCGCCCAAACAGCCATTGCAGCAAAAGAGCGCCAGGATTACTCGGCCAGTAGCTTGATGGATTACAAACGCGCCCTCGAACAGGGCTGTGTGATGCGTGATTTACAGCATTTTCGCAAGATCCCGGCGCTGATGGAAAACCCGCGCCTGTTCACCCAGTATCCCCGCATGGTGGCCGATATCATGAACGATATGTTTACCGTCGACGGAAGCCCAAATCAGCCCGTTCGCAAGATGATCATGTCCCATGCCAGGCAGATTGGGCTGATGAACTTACTGAAAGACGGCATCAAGGGGGCCACCGCACTATGAATCAGGACACTAACGTTAACGTCGACGTCAAACTGGGCGTCAATAAATTTAATGTTGATGAAGGCCACCCGCACATCATTCTGGCTGAACATCCCGACCTTAATGAATTTCGCAAGTTGCTGAAAGCCTGCCCCGCCGGACTGTATAAACAGGATGAGAGTGGAAATATTCATTTTGATTCCGCAGGCTGCCTGGAGTGCGGCACCTGCCGGGTGCTGTGCGGTGACACGATCCTCACACAATGGGAATACCCGCTCGGAACATTTGGCGTTGATTTCCGCTACGGCTAACGGATTTTGCATGTTGTACGCCGGATTGGCCCCGCCTGGCCATCCGGTCAGATGTATGCCGAAATAATCCTGGGAATAACTTCATGAGTATCACACTTACGTTTAACGCCGAACGTCGCCAGGCCTGGCGACAACTGGGTTTATGGGGAGATGCTTCGCTTGGCGATTACTGGCACCAAACCGCCAGAGCCATGCCGGATAAAATCGCCGTGGTTGATAATCATGGCGCTTCATATACCTACGCTGCACTCGACGATGCTGCCAGCAGTCTGGCAACCTGGTTTGTAGCCTGCGGGATCCAACCCGGCGATCGCATTGCCTTTCAGTTGCCTGGCTGGTGCGAGTTCACCATTATCTACCTGGCCTGCCTGAAAACCGGAGCCGTTTCCGTACCACTGCTGCCTGCCTGGCGCGAAGCGGAACTGGTGTGGGTACTGAACAAATGCAAAGCGAAGATTTTTTTCGCACCGACGTTGTTTAAACAGACCCGACCGGTTGATCTGATCCTCCCCTTGCAAAACCAGTTGCCGCATCTGCAACAGATTGTTGCCGTAGATAAACTGGCACCGGCCACCGCCTCGCTGGCGTTCAGCCAACTGCTTCTGGCTCCGCCATTAACCCAGGTTATTAACGTTCACGCCGATGAACTGGCTGCCGTGCTATTTACCTCCGGGACCGAGGGAATGCCGAAAGGCGTAATGTTAACCCACAACAATATCCTTGCCAGCGAACGCGCCTACTGTGCCCGACTCAATCTCACCTGGCAGGATGTGTTTTTGATGCCCGCCCCACTGGGACACGCTACCGGTTTTTTGCATGGCGTTACCGCGCCGTTTTTAATCGGCGCACGCAGCGTATTGTTGGATATATTCACCCCAACCGCGTGTCTTGAACTGCTCGAGCAACAACGCTGTACCTGCGTGCTCGGTGCAACCCCCTTCGTCTACGACATGTTGTGTAGTCTGGAAAAACGGCCCTGTGATCTCACATCACTACGTTTTTTCTTATGCGGTGGCACCACCATTCCGCAAAAAATTGCCCGTGACTGCCAACAGCGCGGCATTAAATTGTTAAGCATCTATGGTTCGACGGAGAGCTCGCCGCATGCGCTGGTCAATCTCGACGATTCACTTTCACGCATGATGAACACCGATGGATATGCCGCCGCAGGCGTGGAAATTAAAGTCGTCGATGAAGCGCGCAATACGTTGCCTGCAGGGGTCGAAGGTGAAGAGGCCTCGCGTGGCCCCAATGTTTTTATGGGCTACCTCGATGAGCCTGAACTGACCGCCCGCGCGCTGGACAAAGATGGCTGGTATTACAGTGGCGACTTATGCCGCATGGACGAAGCGGGATACATCAAAATTACCGGGCGTAAAAAAGATATTATTGTGCGCGGTGGGGAAAACATCAGTAGCCGCGAAGTGGAGGATATTTTATTACAGCATCCGCGCATTCATGATGCCTGCGTTGTCGCGATGCCAGACGATCGGTTAGGTGAACGATCGTGCGCTTATGTGGTGCTGAAACCGCCGCATCATTCGCTGTCGCTGGAATCAGTGGTGGCCTTTTTTAGCCGCAAACGGGTGGCAAAGTATAAATATCCGGAACACATCGTCATTGTCGAAACGTTACCGCGCACGGCGTCAGGCAAGGTACAAAAATACCAGCTGCGTCAGGATATCATTCAGCGTTTAAGCGTGGAGAGTGTGGAAAGCGTTGAAGGGTAAAGTACCGGATGGCGATGCTAACACCTCTAATCCGGCCTACGTTGCATACTAACCGTAGGCCGGGTAAGGCATTTACACCACCATCCGGCATGATGTTACTTCTTCAGTTCAGCCAGGCTCAGCCAGGTCTGCACGACGGTGTCCGGGTTCAGCGACAGACTGTCGATCCCCTCTTCCATCAGCCAGGCGGCGAAGTCTTCGTGATCGGATGGACCCTGACCGCAAATACCCACGTATTTGCCCTGTTTCTTGGCTGCACGAATCGCCATCGACAGCAGCGCTTTCACCGCGTCGTTACGCTCATCAAACAGTTCAGAAACCACACCAGAGTCTCGGTCCAGTCCCAACGCCAGCTGCGTCATGTCGTTTGAACCGATGGAGAAGCCGTCAAAGTACTCAAGGAACTGCTCGGCCAGCAAGGCGTTGGACGGGATCTCGCACATCATGATGATCTTCAGTCCGTTCTCACCGCGTTTCAGCCCCTGACGCGCCAGCTCTTCCACTACCGCTTTCGCCTGGGCAACGGTACGTACAAACGGTACCATCACTTCTACGTTAGTCAGGCCCATATCGTTACGGACACGTTTCACTGCGTCACATTCCAGCGCGAAACAGTCGCGGAAGCTATCAGCAATGTAACGGCCCGCCCCGCGGAAGCCCAGCATCGGGTTCTCTTCATGCGGCTCATAACGCTCACCGCCGACGAGGTTGGCATATTCGTTGGACTTAAAGTCTGACATACGCACGATAACGCGTTTTGGATAGAACGCCGCACCCAGCGTGGCGATCCCTTCCGTCAGACGACCAACGTAGAATTCACGCGGGGAATCAAAACCTTTCATCATGCCGCGGATTTCGTTTTGCAGCTCAGGCGTCTGGTCATCGAACTCCAGCAACGCACGCGGGTGTACGCCAATCATGCGGTTGATGATAAATTCCAGACGCGCCAGGCCGACACCTTCGTTTGGCAGACAGGCGAAGTCGAAAGCCCGGTCCGGGTTACCCACGTTCATCATCACCTTCAACGGCAGATCCGGCATGGTCTCCACGCTGGAACTCTTCACGCTGAAGTCGAGCATCTCAGCGTAAACATAACCGGTATCACCCTCGGCACAGGAGACAGTGACTTTCTCACCGTCCTTCATACGCTCGGTGGCATCACCACAGCCAACCACGGCCGGGATCCCCAGTTCACGGGCAATGATCGCCGCGTGACAGGTACGACCGCCACGGTTGGTGACAATCGCCGCCGCTTTCTTCATGATCGGTTCCCAGTCCGGGTCGGTCATGTCGGTAACCAGGACGTCGCCAGGTTCGATACGGTTCATTTCGCTGATGTCCTGAATGACTTTGACCGGACCCGCGCCAATGCGGTGACCGATAGCACGACCTTCAGCAATAATTTTACCCTGAGCATGCAGCGTATAACGCTCCATCACCTGGCCGCGCGAGCGCACGGTTTCCGGACGCGCCTGCACAATGAACAGCTTGCCGGTATGACCGTCTTTCGCCCATTCGATGTCCATCGGACGACCGTAGTGCTTCTCGATCTGTACCGCCTGCTTCGCCAGCTCCTGCACTTCTTCGTTGGTCAGGGAGAAAATGTCGCGCTGCTCCTGCGGTACATCTTCAATCGTCACCTGCTTGCCGTGTTCCTGGGTTGGCGCGTAGACCATACGGATTTTTTTCGAACCCATTGTGCGACGGACGATCGCCGGACGGTTTGCCGCCAGAGTCGGTTTGTGCACGTAGAATTCATCCGGGTTAACGGCACCCTGCACGACCATCTCGCCCAGGCCCCATGCGGAAGTGATGAACACCACCTGATCGAAACCGGATTCGGTATCGATGGAGAACATTACGCCGGAAGACGCGAGGTCTGAGCGCACCATCCGCTGAACGCCAGCAGAGAGCGCTACGCCACGATGGTCATAACCCTGGTGAACGCGATAAGAGATTGCTCGGTCGTTAAACAGCGAGGCGAAGACGTGTTTGATAGCAACCAGTACGGCATCAAATCCCTGGACGTTGAGGAAGGTTTCCTGCTGACCGGCAAATGACGCATCTGGCATATCTTCTGCGGTGGCGGAAGAGCGCACGGCAAAAGAGGCATGGGCATCGTCTGCTGACAGCTGCGCGTAGGCATCGCGGACGGCATTTTCCAGCTCCGGCTGGAAAGGAGTGTCGATAATCCACTGGCGGATCTGTGCGCCGGCTTTCGCAAGCTCGGTGACATCGTCAATATCCGTTTTATCCAGCAGCTCATAAATGCGCTGGTTTACACCGCTCTGGTCCAGAAACTGGTTAAACGCATCGGCGGTCGTTGCAAAACCATTCGGTACGGAAACACCCATACCGGAAAGGTTAGTAATCATTTCACCCAGGGAGGCATTTTTGCCCCCAACTCTGTCTACATCATTCATGCCGAGTTGGTTATACCAAAGCACCAGCGGTGACGAGCCATTGTTGGACATCGAACAATCCTTATATATGAACGAGGTTAGGAAACTCAATTTTGCGTAATTATCTTTGCATATTTACTTCAGCGAAAAAAACGGTGAATCGTTCAAGCAACTTTATTTTTTATTTTTTCAGATTGTTTCCGCATTTGCGCAAACCCGCGAGCCACAGGGGATCACCACAAAAACTACCGGTATAAACATTTGTTCCGAAAAATGAAATGTACTTTTCAGTAAATATAAAAATACCGTTTCATTTTACAAAATAGATGCAGCAATATTCGCTTCTGGCGAATTTTAATTTATGCTTTCAGAGAATTATGTCAGCCCCAGGATGAGCAAAATGGATAATGCTGTTGATCGTCACGTATTTTATATTTCTGATGGTACGGCCATCACCGCCGAGGTATTGGGCCACGCGGTAATGTCGCAATTTCCGGTTACGATCAGCAGCATTACGCTGCCGTTTGTGGAAAATGAGAGTCGTGCGCGAGCGGTTAAAGACCAGATTGACGCGATCTATCAACAAACTGGCGTGCGCCCTCTGGTGTTTTACTCAATCGTTTTGCCGGAAATTCGCTCGATCATTTTGCAAAGCGAAGGATTTTGTCAGGATATCGTGCAGGCGTTGGTGGCCCCACTGCAGCAAGAGATGAAGCTCGACCCTACGCCGATCGCCCATCGTACCCACGGCCTGAACCCCGGCAACCTTAACAAGTACGACGCGCGCATTGCCGCCATTGATTATACCCTCGCCCATGACGACGGCATTTCGTTGCGCAACCTCGATCAGGCGCAGGTGATCCTGCTTGGCGTTTCCCGTTGCGGTAAAACCCCGACCAGTTTGTATCTGGCCATGCAGTTTGGCATTCGCGCGGCCAACTACCCCTTTATTGCCGATGATATGGATAATCTGGTGCTGCCAGCGTCCCTGAAGCCGTTACAGCATAAATTGTTCGGCCTGACCATTGACCCTGAGCGCCTGGCGGCCATCCGCGAAGAGCGCCGGGAAAACAGCCGTTACGCCTCGATGCGCCAGTGCCGGATGGAGGTTGCTGAGGTGGAAGCGCTATACCGGAAAAACCAGATCCCATGGCTGAACAGTACCAATTATTCGGTAGAAGAGATTGCTACCAAGATCCTCGACATCATGGGGCTGAATCGCCGCATGTACTAGAATGCTAGTGCATTGGTTCGATTTTTTGTTATTATGCTCGCCACCAGGCAGGATGAGTATGATATTGTGATATACATCACTTCCCGGTAGTCCTGCCGTTGAAGCAACAAATTTCTGAGACAAGTAATGAACAGAACCGATGAACTCCGTACTGCGCGTATTGACAACCTGGTCACTCCAGCAGAGCTTGCGCAACGGCATCCTGTTTCGTCCTCCGTCGCCCGTCATGTTACGGACTCCCGACGCCGGATAGAAAAAATTTTAAATGGTGAAGACGCTCGTTTACTGGTGATCGTAGGTCCCTGCTCGATTCACGATCTTGATGCCGCCATGGAATACGCGACGCGTTTACAGGCGCTGCGCGAAAAACATCAGGCGCGTCTGGAAATCGTGATGCGCACTTATTTTGAAAAACCGCGCACCGTAGTGGGCTGGAAAGGCTTAATTTCCGACCCGGATTTAAACGGCAGCTACCGCGTGAACCACGGCATTGAACTGGCGCGCAAACTGCTGTTGCAGGTCAATGAACTGGGCGTACCCACGGCAACAGAATTCCTCGACATGGTGACCGGTCAGTTTATTGCCGATTTAATCAGTTGGGGAGCCATTGGCGCACGCACCACCGAAAGCCAGATCCACCGTGAAATGGCCTCTGCGCTTTCCTGCCCGGTCGGCTTTAAAAACGGTACGGATGGCAATACGCGTATTGCCGTCGATGCGATTCGCGCCTCCCGTGCCAGCCATATGTTCCTCTCTCCGGATAAAACCGGCCAGATGACCATTTATCAGACCAGCGGTAATCCTTACGGGCATATCATCATGCGCGGCGGTAAAAAGCCGAATTATTATGCTGAAGATATTGCCGCCGCCTGCGATACCCTGCACGAATTTTCCCTGCCTGAACATCTGGTGGTCGATTTTAGCCATGGCAATTGCCAGAAGCAGCATCGTCGTCAGTTGGACGTTTGTGATGATGTGTGCCAGCAAATTCGCAATGGTTCGACGGCGATTGCCGGGATTATGGCGGAGAGTTTCCTGCGTGAAGGTACGCAAAAAATCGTTAGCGGCCAGCCGCTGGTTTACGGCCAGTCCATTACCGACCCGTGCCTGAACTGGGAAGATACTGAACTGCTTGTTGAAAAACTCGCCTCTGCGGTTGATAGCCGTTTTTAATGCTGTTCGCCGGGTAACATCACGTTGCCCGGTGCTAATCCTTTGTTTTCCCCCTCCTTATTGTACAAAATCTATTCTCGTCACAATTATTTCACAAAAAGGCTTGCCGCAATTTTGCAGTTTGATGATAATGATTATCATTGTTAAATTGATTGTTATTTTTAAACACTATTCACGTATGGATAACACAACAACGCCCGCAAAAGAAAAAACACCGCCTGCCGTCGCGCCAAACGAGCGCCGAATTGACAGTAAAAGTCTGCTGGGCAAAGAGGGGCGCGTGATCATAGAACACGATGGTCAGCTCTATCTGCTGCGCCAGACACAAGCCGGAAAACTCATTCTGACCAAATAAACACCACTTTTCGCCAGCCACCCAGGTAGTACCCAGGCAGCCAGCGCTTTTCGATTTCCTAATGGAGAGTTGCTATGCCACACCTGCACACTGCATCCCTGCGCCCTTCGCTCTTGGCGCTGGCGATTATCAGTAACCTGCCCGCCGTCGCGTATGCGGCGGTAGAAGATATGACCGTCACCGCTACCGGCAATGCCCGAAGTGCTTTTGAAGCACCGATGATGGTCAGCGTGATTGATGCCACCGCGCCGGAAAACCAGACCGCCAGCTCGGCAGCCGACCTGTTGCGTACGGTTCCGGGCCTGACCCTTGACGGCACCGGTCGTACTAACGGCCAGGACGTGAATCTGCGCGGCTACGATCGACGTGGCGTTCTGGTGCTGGTTGATGGCGTTCGTCAGGGAACCGACACCGGACACCTGAACAGTACCTTCCTCGATCCGGCGCTGATCAAACGCATCGAGGTCGTCCGTGGCCCTTCTGCACTGCTGTACGGTAGCGGCGCGTTAGGTGGTGTGATCGCCTATGACACTGCGGATGCCAAAGATCTGCTGGAAGCCGGTCAAAACAGCGGTTATCGCGTGTTCGGTACCGCGGCAACCGGCGATCACAGCCTCGGTATGGGCGCCAGCGCGTTTGGTCGCACCGATACGCTGGACGGACTGCTTGCCTGGTCCAGTCGCGATCGCGGTGATTTGCGCCAGAGCAACGGCACTACGGCACCAAACGACGAAGCGATTAACAATATGCTGGCGAAAGGCAGCTGGAAAATTGACAGCGCCCAGACGCTGGCCGGCTCGCTGCGTTACTACAACAATGACGCCCGTGAACCTAAAAACCCGCAAACCAGCGCGGCGGATGCCACCAGCAACCCGATGACCGATCGCTCAACCATCCAGCGCGACGCGCAACTGACCTACTCGATTGCTCCAGCCGACAATGACTGGTTGAACGCGGATGCCCGCGTCTACTGGTCCGAAGCACGCATTAATGCGCAAAACACGGATAACACCGGCGAGTTTCGCAAACAAACCACCAAAGGCGGCAAAATCGACAACCGCAGCCGCCTGTTTACCGACTCTTTTGCATCTCATTTGCTGACCTACGGCGGGGAATACTATCGTCAGGAACAACAGCCAGGCGGCGCAACCACCGGTTTCCCGGAGGCAAAAATCGATTTCAGCTCCGGTTGGCTACAAGATGAAATCACCCTGCGCGACCTGCCGGTTACGCTGCTGGGCGGTACCCGTTATGACTCTTATCGTGGCAGCAGCGACGGCTATGAAGATGTCGATGCCGATAAATGGTCGTCCCGCGCCGGGCTCACCGTTGCGCCAACCGACTGGCTGATGCTGTTCGGATCATACGCTCAGGCCTTCCGTGCGCCGACCATGGGCGAGATGTATAACGATGCGAAACACTTCTCGATTGGCCGTTTTTACACCAACTACTGGGTGCCGAACCCTAACCTACGCCCGGAAACCAACGAAACCCAGGAATACGGATTTGGCCTGCGCTTTGACGATCTGTTGATGGCGAGCGATGCGCTCGAATTTAAAGCCAGCTATTTCGACACCAAAGCGAAAGATTACATCTCCACCAGCGTCGACTTTGCCGCCGCGACAACCATGTCCTATAACGTACCCAACGCCAAAATCTGGGGCTGGGACGTGATGGCGAAATATTCCGCCGATCTGTTCAGCCTCGACATGGCCTATAACCGTACGCGCGGCAAAGATACAGACACCGGCGAATACATTTCCAGCATTAACCCGGATACCGTCACCAGCAAACTGAACGTACCGGTTGCGCACAGCGGTTTCTCCGTTGGCTGGATAGGTACATTTGCTGACCGTTCAACGCATATCAGCAGCAGCTACACGAAACAGGCCGGTTATGCGGTAAACGATTTCTACGTGAGCTATCAGGGCCAACAAGCGCTGAAAGGCATGACCACCACGCTGGTACTGGGCAACGCCTTCGACAAAGAGTACTGGTCGCCGCAGGGCATTCCGCAGGATGGTCGTAATGGCAAAATTTTCGTGAGTTATCAGTGGTAATCACTTTTCCCCGGTTCGCCGGGGCAGCAATCTGGAAGGAAGAGACAATGAATCATTACACACGCTGGCTGGAACTGAAGAAAGAAAATCCGGGCAAATACGCACGTGATATTGCGGGATTGATGAATATTAGCGAAGCCGAACTGACCTTCGCGCGCGTCGGTCATGACGCCTGGCGCTTACGGGGCGAAGTGCGTGAAATCCTCGGCGCACTGGAAGCTGTCGGCGAAACCAAATGTATATGCCGCAACGAATATGCGGTGCATGAGCAGGTTGGTGCGTTTACCAATCAGCACCTGAACGGTCATGCCGGACTGGTACTCAATCCGCGCGCTCTCGACCTGCGCCTGTTCCTCAATCAGTGGGCAAGCGTGTTCCATATCAGCGAAACAACCGCCCACGGTGAGCGTCAGAGCATTCAGTTCTTTGACCATCAGGGGGATGCGCTGCTGAAGGTCTATACCACACAGAATACCCTCATTGAGGAATGGGCTGCGTTGCTGACCCGTTTCATCTTCGCGGAAAACCCGCCTCTGGCGCTGCAACCCGCCCCCCCTTCTGCTCCAGCCACCGTCACGGTCGATGCGCAGACCGTGGATCAAGAGTGGCGAGCCATGACCGATGTACACCAGTTCTTCGGTCTGCTGAAACGCCACGATCTCACCCGCCAACAGGCGTTTAACCTGGTGGGCGACGATCTGGCCTGTAAAGTCGCAAATAGCGCTCTGGCGCAGTTACTCGACACCGCGCGCCAGGATGGCAATGAAATTATGGTCTTTGTAGGTAATCGTGGCTGCGTACAGATTTTTACCGGTGTGATAGAAAAACTGGTGCCGATGAAAGGCTGGCTGAACATATTCAACCCGACATTTACCTTACACCTGCTGGAAGAGAGCGTGGCAGAAACATGGGTAACGCGCAAACCGACCGCCGATGGCCACGTCACCAGCCTGGAACTGTTTGCTGCCGACGGCACGCAAATCGCCCAGTTGTATGGTCAACGAACGGAAGGCGAACCAGAGCAGACGCAATGGCGCGCGCAAATTGACGCACTGACGCCGAAGGGGCTGGCCGCATGAAAAAACTGCTGGTCCTGATTGCGCTACTGCCCATCGTCGCGATGGCTGCGTCCAGGGAACGGGTTGTTGCTCTCGGTGGCGATGTCACCGAGATTGTATACGCACTGGGAGCACAGTCTTCCCTTGTGGCGCGAGACAGCACCAGCCAGTGGCCTGAAGCAGCAAACGCCCTACCTGATGTCGGTTATTTGCGCCAGCTCAACGCCGAAGGGATCCTTGCCACCCGCCCTACGCTGGTCCTTGCCAGCGCGCAGGCGCAGCCCTCTCTGGCGCTAAAACAGCTCGAACAGAGCAACGTCAGGGTTGTGACAATCCCGGCAAGCAACGCGCTTAATGTGATTGATGAAAAAATTCGCGTCATCGCCGAAGCCACCCATAGGGAGGCCGATGGCGAAACGCTGCGCACCCGCTTACGTCAGGAACTGGCGGCGTTGCCGTCATCTGAACTTAACAAACGCGTGCTGTTTATTCTCAATCATGGCGGGATGACCGCGATGGCGGCGGGCCAGCAAACCGCAGCCGATGCGGCTATTCGTGCCGCCGGTTTGCGCAACGCAATGCAGGGTGTTAACCGCTATCAGCCGCTGTCGCAGGAAGGTGTCATTGCCAGCCAGCCCGATCTGGTGGTGATTTCACAGGACGGCGTTAAGGCGATGGGGGGCGAAGATAACCTGTGGGCGCTGCCGGGCCTGGCGCAGACGCCTGCCGGACGAAATAAACAGGTATTGCAGGTTGACGATATGGCGCTGCTCGGCTTAAGCGTACGCACCCCGCAGGCCATTTTGCAGCTTCGCGCTAAAGCAGAGCAATTGCCCTGATGTCGCGACGTATCCGTTGTTCTTTATGGACACTCGCACTCATGTTGGTCGTGATGACAATTATGGCTACCGGTTTTGGCGCGTTGCGCCTGCCGGTAAGTCTGCTGTGGCGTGATGGCGATGAGGCACTGCGTCAAATCTGGCTCACCATTCGCCTGCCCCGCGTCCTGCTGGCGCTGGTGATTGGCGGTTCTCTGGCGCTCGCGGGCTGCGTGATGCAGGGCCTGTTTCGCAACCCGCTTGCCGATCCGGGATTACTGGGGATAAGCAGCGGAGCCGCCTGCGCCGTCGCCCTGTGGGTAGTGCTGCCGGTCTCTTTGCCCGCGCTGTTGATGCTGTACGCCCCCATGCTGGCCGCTTTTCTCGGTGCGCTGGCGGCAACGGTGGTTATTTTTATCCTTAGCCAACAGCGCGACGCTTCACTCTCACGTCTGCTGTTGGTCGGTATTGCCATCAACGCGCTGTGCGGGGCGGCGGTTGGCGTTCTGTCGTGGGTCAGTAATGACGCGCAACTGCGCCAGCTGTCGCTATGGGGGATGGGCAGTCTGGGGGCCGCGCAATGGTCCACGCTGTTGGCTGTCACTTCATTGACTGTCCCGACGGTGCTGATCATCTGGCGTCTGGCGCCGGCGCTGAACCTGCTGCAGTTAGGTGAGGAAGAGGCGCATTACCTCGGTGTAGATGTGCGTATTGTTCAGCGTGTTTTGCTACTTTGTAGCGCACTGCTGGTTGCCGCAGCCGTGGCGGTAAGCGGCGTAATTGGCTTTATCGGGCTGGTTATCCCGCATCTGATGCGCATGTGGCTCGGCTCAGACCATCGGGCCGTTATCCCAGGTTCCGTGCTGGCGGGCGCATTTTTATTGCTGATAGCCGACACGCTGGCCCGTACGGCGGTTGCGCCTGCGGAAATGCCGGTCGGTTTGCTAACCAGTCTTCTGGGCGCACCGTGGTTTTTATGGCTTATTTTTCGTCAGCGAGGACCTCATGGCTGAACATTTCATCGCTGAAGGGCTTCACTATCGCGTCGCGGGCAGAGCGGTGATTGACGACGTCACTCTTGCTCTCGAAAAAGGTGAACTGGTGGCGCTCATCGGCCCAAACGGTGCGGGGAAATCCACCCTGCTGCGCCTGCTGACCGGTTTTCTGAAACCGGCTACAGGGCGCTGCGTGCTGGCGGGTAAACCGCTGGATGAATGGCATAGCCAAACACTGTCGCGGCATCGGGCGGTGATGCGCCAGCAAACACAACTGGGATTTGACTGGCCGGTAGAGGCCGTCATCGCGATGGGGCGTGCGCCCTGGACCCAGCGGTCGGAACCTCGACTTATCGCTCAGGTGATGGAAATGACCGGATGTACACCGCTGGCGGGCCGGCAATACGCCGCGCTTTCCGGCGGCGAACAACAGCGAGTACAGTTAGCCCGTGCACTGGCGCAACTTTGGTGCGACGGCGCGCCTCGCGGCTGGTTATTCCTTGATGAACCGACCTCTGCGCTGGATCTTTACCACCAGCAGCATCTGTTGCGCTTGCTGAAGACGCTTACCGCTTCACAAGAGCTGCATGTGTGCATTGTGCTTCACGATCTGAATCTCGCCGCACTGTGGGCAGACAGAATAGTGTTGCTGCACAACGGCAGGCTGGTGTCGCAGGGAACGCCAGAGGCCGTGTTACAGGCCGATGACCTGAAGCGCTGGTATGGCGCCCAGGTACACGTTGGCCAGCATCCGGCCAACGGATCCCCGCAGGTGTTTCTGGCCCCTTAGCTTGAACAGCTCACCTCCAGCCGTTTGCCCCAGTCAGGTGGACGGCTGACATAGTCATCATCACGATCGACAAATGGGGTACGCAACGCTTCGTGTAACCGATGCAGCTCGGCGTAATCCCCCTGCTCTGCCTGATTAATCGCCCGTTGCGCCAACCAGTTACGCAATACCATCGCCGGATTAGCCGCCTTCATCTGCGTTTGTCTGACTGCGTCGGCAATGTTGTCTTGCTGCAGGCGTGAGCGATACCGTGTGAACCAGTCATCAAACGCTGCGCGTTCGATAAACTCATCGCGCAGCGGGGATTGCGCGCTGTGTTGTTCCGTCTGACTGAGCATGCGAAACGTTCGCGTATAGTCGCTTCTTTCCCGCGCCATCAGGTTAAACAGTTCACTAAGCAGTTCGTTATCGTTTTTTTGCTCGCTAAAGAAGCCAAGCTTTTGTCGCATCCGCTGACCGTAGCGAGTTAACAGCGCCAGTTGATAACTGTCCAGCGCATCATTAAGCGCCTCGACCGGGATAAATGGCGACAGAGTTTGCGCCAGACGTTGCAGGTTCCAAAGCGCCGCGGCCGGTTGATTATCGAAACTGTATCGCCCCTGGTTGTCTGAGTGGTTGCAGATAAAATCGGGCACGTAGTCATCAAGGAAACCGAATGGGCCGTAATCCATCGTCAGTCCCAGAATCGACATGTTGTCCGTGTTCATGACACCATGCGCAAATCCCACCGCCTGCCAGTCCGCGATTAACGTCGCAGTACGCGTGACAACATCGTTAAACCACAGCTGATACTTATCGGCTTCTTCCTGCCATTGCGGCCAATAATAGCGAATCGCAAAGTCAGCCAACTGGCGCACTTTTTCCGGCTCGCGGCGATAGTAAAAATGCTCAAAATGGCCAAAGCGCATATGGCTTTGCGCCACGCGAATGAGCATCGCCCCTGATTCTACCGTTTCGCGATACACCGGCGTGTCGCTGGTAACAATCGACAATGCCCGCGTGGTCGGTATTCCCAGGTAATGCATCGCTTCGCTGGCCAGGCTTTCGCGAATTGTCGAGCGCAGTACGGCGCGACCATCCCCCATACGGGAATAAGGCGTAAGTCCGGCGCCTTTCAGGTGCCAGTCACACGTTGAGCCGTCAGCGAGCTGTTGTTCGCCCAACAGTATCCCGCGTCCATCGCCAAGCTGGCCCGCCCAGACGCCAAACTGATGTCCGCTATAAACTTGCGCTAAAGGCGACATCCCGGGAAGCAAAGATTCACCGCCCCAAACACCGGCTCCGGTTGGAATATCAAATAGCGTCTCTGGAATAGCTAATTGCTCCGCCAGCGCATCGTTATGCCAGATCAGGCGCGCGTTTTTCAGGGGAGTGGGTGAAAGTGCTGTATAGGTTGCTGGTAATTCATCACGCCAGCGGGTGGTAAAAGACAGGGTCATAGGGCCTCCTGTCTCTAGTGTAGACTGTTAAAAGCCTGTTAAACACCAGCAAATATGAGGGTTATATCTTCGCGAGCGAAATTATCTGCGCGGGGGGCACAGCAGGCCACAGCGCGCCCTGCATGGCGCTGAATCCCAGAGGCAGTACGCGCGCTAACATCTCGGGTGTATCAATACCGCTAATGATAATTGACTCACTGCTGGGAAATAGCTGTGCCAGGATAGCCCGCATAAACGGCTCAAACGAAATATGTGTAATCCTTTGTTGAACAAAGTTTTTATCGAGCACGACGCGTTTGAACAGCCCATCAAAAATTGCCCGGTTTGATATGCCGCCAGCACCATAGTTTGTCAGTACTAATGGAAATCGCGCCGCCAGTGCTGCCAACGTTGGATTCGCTTTTCCATTATTTAACTCTGGATAGTTTTCATTAATAGCCAGTTCCAGAAATGACAATCGTTCAACTTGTGAAGCAAATTTAGCATCTGATAATAAAGTATTAGCAATTGCCGGCGTTAAATTAATCCAGGCAGAAACCTTTCGTTGAATAAAAAAATGTTGGCATGTTTCGATTAATTCAAGCTTTTCGGTAAATAAGCGACATTGCTCTTCGTCCGACATCCGAGGTAGGACCAGCTCGGTGGGTATACGCACATCCCCCTGCGCACTGGCAAAACTGGTAATGATATCTACGTATTCAAGATCGCCTTTTTCGTTTCTCGCAGGGAGAAAAGAGAACTCTGAATGGTAAAGAGTATCCATTGAAACAATCATCGTGCCAGCCCCTCTGCATAGGTGTTATCCGGCATCCTGTAGCAAAGGATGGAGAAATACGTTATTGCTGATGCAAGTAGAGGCCCTTTCATTTTTCCCTTTATAGCCAGTAAATCGAATCCCTTTTTTTTAGCTTATCCTGATTATAAGCGAATATCCAGCTTTGCACTTTTTAATATCTCGGAATAAATCATATTTTTAGCAAGATACGCTCTTAATGTTCAGGGGTATTGTCCGGCTGGCTGCAGAAATAAGAAGTTACTAACAAATGGAAATGTCGAGGCTGCTCAGCCGTAGGCAGCCTCGTGACTGATGAGGATTAAATACGTCGCGCCTGCCAAAAGTTTTTGCGCCAGTAAACGTTGTCCAGTGATGAGCGCATCACACCACGGCTGGTTGAGGCATGAATAAATTGATTATTGGTATCATAAATTCCGACATGCAGACCGCTTTCCCCAGACCCGGTTTTAAAGAACACCAGATCGCCGGGCAGCAAATCATCTTTATCAATTTCGGTACCAATCTTTGATTGCGTGCGGGTATCACGCGGGAGTTGCAGATCGAATTTATCGCGCATTGTCATCAATACAAATCCAGAACAATCCACTCCGCTACGGCTCATGCCGCCATAACGATAGGGTGTGCCATGCCAGGTTTGTAGCTGGTCATTAAGCCCGGCGATAACGGCGATAGAATCCGACAAGCGGGCATTTGGCGCAGGAGCACGATGGCTGCTGCAGCCCGCCAAAAACAATGCTGTGATGAAAAGAAGCCAAAAGCGCATTCAGGACGAATCCTCTGAATTATATTTTTATGTCAATTTAGCGTGGAAATTATATGATTTTCAAGAACCCATTTAACTTAAGTGGTTGATATGAGCATTCTGTGGCCTTCAATATCCAAACGACGGAAGTTCACGCCATAAGCCGCAGACAAATTGGCTGGCGTTAGTACCGTATCACGAGCACCACTGGCAAGCAGCTTCCCGCGTTTGAGGAGCCAGGCCTTGTGCGCATGACGTAAGGTGTGATTAAGGTCATGACTGCTCATTACAATCGCGATGCCCTGTAAACACAGCTGACCCAGCATCCGGTCCAGCGCATTTTGTTGCGCCACGTCCAGGCTGTTCATCGGCTCATCCAGCAGTAAAAGCTGGCCGAATGGATTCGCTTGTGGGCAAATCTGCAGGATAACCGCAGCCAGGCGCACGCGCTGCCACTCACCGCCGGAGAGCTGATTCACGCTGCGTCCCAGCTTATCTCCAAGCCCAAGCGCATCGGCGATTTCCTGTAACAGATCGGTGCGTGCTTTATCGGGTTGATGCAGCGTCAGAAAATGCCAGACCGGCATCGCAAACGGCGGGTTTTGCTGTTGCGCAAGATAAGCACGATATTGCGCCAGCTTTGCTGCCGGCCATTCATCCAATGACACATCACCAAAGGTGATGCTGCCCTTGCCGGTCGTCAGCCCCGCCATTCGCGCCAACAGCGTGCTCTTTCCTGCGCCGTTAGGCCCCACTAAATGCAGGATCTCCCCTGCTTTTATCTCACCAGAAAGCGGGCCAAGTCGGGTCGATTCTGCTACGTCCTGTAGCTGCATCAATCGAGACATTAGTTTGCCAGCGCCATCTTGATGGATTGCACCAGAACAGGATCCTCAGGCGTCATATCAGGTGAAAATCGTTGCAGTACCTGACCATCCCGACCCACTAAAAACTTCTCGAAATTCCACAGAATATCGTCCGGGTAGAGCGGCGCCCGACCTTTACTCGCCATACGCTCATAGAATCCACTATCCGCAGGCGCGACGGCGGTTGGCGCGGCATCAATCAGTTTCTGATACAGCGGATGGCGTCCCTCGCCATTGACCTCAATTTTGCTGAACATCGGGAAGGTAACGCCCCAGGTGGTACTGCAGTACGTTTTTATTTCCTCTTCACTGCCCGGCTCCTGGCCCAGAAACTGGTTGCAGGGGAACCCAAGAACGGTAAAGCCCTGCTGATGCCAGGCTTTCTGCAGATTCTCCAGTTGCTCATATTGCGGCGTTAGCCCACATTTTGAAGCAACGTTGACGATTAACAGCACATTTCCGGCATACGGCTGCAGTGAGGTCACCTCGCCGTCGATGGTCGTCACGTCTGTATCGAGGATAGTGTTTTGCATAGCATCTCCAGAACAACAGGTGGATTTTCAGTTTTTAATCATAGACCGAATCAACGCGTTCTAGCGCGCGGCTTTTAACAATAGCCAGATAAATACCGGTGCGCCCATGGTGGCCGTCACCACGCCAATTGGCAGCTCAGCCGAGGCCAGCACCAGACGCGCGACAACATCAGCCAACAGTAATACGATAGCGCCAGCCAATGCGCAGCCCGGCAGTAACACGCGATGATCGGTTAAGCCGCACAGCCGCAGAATATGTGGGATCACAAGCCCAATAAAGCCAATCGCTCCTGCCAGAGCCACGCTTACGCCAACCATCCAGCCTGTGGCGACCACCAGCAAGTTGCGCCAGAACCATAATGGCAATCCCAACTGACGTGCAGAAGTCTCCCCCAGCGCCAGCATATTCATCGGCTGCGACTGACAGCATATCCACACCAGCACCGGAATCAACGCCACCATGAGCCAGGCCTGATGCCAGTCAACGCCGCCAAAGCCCCCCATCATCCAATACATTAGCTGTCGCAAATCAAAAGAAGTGGAGAAGTAGATGGCCCATGTCATTAGCGCGCTACAGATAATCCCCAGCGCCACCCCCGCCAACAGCAGACGGCTGGTAGACAAATGACGGCGGGCAAAACGGAGCAGAATAAGCGTGATAATCAGCGCCCCAGCGATGGCGCATAAACCCAACGCCCAGCCGGGGAGCTGCCCCTGCCCCAGCAACACCGCCGCGATGAGCCCGACTCCCGCGCCATTAGACACGCCCAGTAATCCAGGCTCTGCGAGCGGGTTTTCAAAGAGAGCTTGCATCACTGCGCCAGATAAGGCCAACGCAGCGCCTACCAGCAAAACGGCGAGGGTACGGGGAAATCGGATTTGCCAGACGAACAGATCACCGCGGGCGCTGAACCAGTCGCCGGGGGCGATCCACTGTTCTCCTGCGCATAAGCTAATCACGAGCATGACCAATAGCAACAGCGATAAAGTGCCTAACCAGTATCGGTCTCGCCGACGTTGTAATTGTGCAAAAGGTTGCATGTTTATACTTTTTTTATGGGTTATCTCATTAATTTTACGATGAAAGCAAAAAACATGGAAGGAAGCTCTACCGCAAATGAGGCAATGGCCCAAAACAGCATGAACCTTAGACTTTTGCCTAATGCAATGCTGGCAGCAATACCAGGTAGTAGCTGTCATTATTAATATCGTTCCTGAGATTAAATAAATAACCACAACCGGACAGGATGTCCGGTTGCAGAAGTTTTGTGTGATTGTCTTCTCATCAATACGTAAATATATTGTGTAGTCTTCATATCATCATAACACCCTCAGGAATTATCTTATGGATATAATTCTTTCGCTTATTGCCGGTGCAATTATTGGTTTCATATTTACATTAATAAAACTCCCCATTCCAGCCCCTGCTGCCTGGCCTGGTGTATTTGGTATCATCGGTGTACTTAGTGGTAATCAGATCTTTAATTATTTATTCAACAAATAAATTCATTCACCAAAGAAATTAACGTATAGACAAAATAAACTTATTACATGGACCTCTCATCACATTCATGAAAAGTGAGGATTAGATGCCCTGTCGTTACAAAAAACAGCGTCTTCGCTATATTTTAACACTACTCAAAAAACAAGGAAGTGTAAAAATATCATCTCTTGTTAAGGTACTTGATGTTACGGAAAGAACACTCCGCCGCGACATCAATGACCTCGTAAAAACAGGACATGTCCGCTCATGCTATGGAGGTGCTGTATATAATCACGACAATGCATTCCCATTATATGAGAACAACTCTCTTTATTTGCACCAAAACATCATCATTAACCAATCAAAGATCGAACGAGAAATATCAATGAACGAAAACAATGGGAAAGTTTACATTCTGGGTTCATTTAATACCGACTTAGTATATCGGCTTCACCGTTTTCCTATTTCAGGAGAAACCACGCGCGCGCTTTTTTCCTGTTGTTTACCCGGAGGGAAAGGCAGCAACCAGGCGATAGCATCCGCACAAGCCAATGCTCGCACTTATTTTACAGTCAAATTAGGTGAAGATGAGTTTTCAACCAAAGCCCAGCATTTTTTAAATGGCGTAGGATTAGAAAAACTAACAATCTTTACCAAAAATGATGCACCAACCGGCAGTGCCGTAGTGATGATATCCGAAGAGGCTGGCGATAATGTAATCGTTATTAATCCAGGGGCTAATCAGGAAATAACGAGTGAAGAAATTATATCCTGTTATGACGAGATAGGCACCGCCAATGTTTTTTTGACGCAGATGGAAAACAATCCTGATGCTACAGCTCAAGCTATTAAGTTCGCACATACCGCCGGGGTGATGACAATCCTGAATCCAGCACCATGGCGCAAGGAAGTGACAGATCTTCTCCGCTGGACACACATCCTGACCCCAAACCTCACAGAAGCAGAGGCGATAATTGGCAAGGCTATTCGTACGCCAGACGATATTCGTCAGGCCGCCGAAACCATGCACCAAATGGGACCACAATATATTCTAATTACGTTAGGCAAAGATGGGTGCTGCTTATTTGATGGTTCTACTCACCAACAGTTCCCGGCATATCCCGCCGTTAATATTGATACATCCGGCGCCGGTGATGCATTTAATGGTGCACTCGCTGCACGACTTGCCTGTGGAGAAAATATTGCCAACGCAATTCATTACGCCTGTGTATTTGCAGCACTGGCCGTAGAGCGTGAAGGCGCAGCCAATATGCCATCCCATGAACTCGTATTAAAACGATTAGCTTGTACTAAATACTGATATTAACCCACCACAAAAATAGGGATATAAAATGAAAAAAATCGCCTTCGGGGCTTTATTATCGTGCGTAGCTTTTTCCTCATTAGCTGAACAACAATACGGTTGGGGAAATATACATTTTGACTATCAATCCTGGGATGCCGGTGTTAAAGACCTCGAATATGAACAAGCCTTAATTGGTATTGAGGGAGGTATTGGTTTTGATTGGGGTGAAATGTACGGTTTTTATGATTTTGAAAATATTCTAGATGACGAGGGAAATCAGGGGCAGACTGCGAATGGTGAAATCCATACCTACCTCTGGAAAACAGGTGCCAGCTTATTTACAAAAGTCTATAATTCGCAAAGCCCCAATTTTAAAGAGACGAATCAATTTATTGGGCTTGGCTATACCGACCTGAAAGGCGATGGATGGTGGTTTAAACCCTGGATTGCTCGTCAGTACATTACCGCACACAGTAATTTTGGCCCAGCTTATGATATTAATGGAATCAATGGTTTCTCAATTGGATGGAACGCTGGTTATGCTTTCAATCTTCTCAACCAGGACTTCTTACTGTCCAATTGGAATGAAATAGAACTTGACCGTAATGATGACTATACCGCTAACAATCATGGTAGCAATGGTTTAAACGGCGGCCTGAATATTACCTGGAAAATCATGCCTCATATATCCACCACATTAATGTATCGGTACTTTTATAACAAACTTGGTGCGGATGGATATGGCGATATTCTCATTTATCGACTGGCCTACGACTTCTAACTTAAGGAACATTAACGATGTTAAGTATCCACTGGCCTGAATTAACTTCAGCGCAGCGTATTGCCTTAATTACGCCACCTAAGTATGGCAAAGTGCCTATCGTTATTGACAGCGATACCTACAATGAAATTGACGATCAGATGGCCATTGCCTGGGCATTCTTACACCCGGAGCGCCTCGATCTGCAAGCTGTATACGCCGCTCCGTTTACCAACCACTATTTTGGTAAAGAGGGCTCGCACACATATGTTGACGATCCCGCAGTAGGCATGCAACTGAGCGTCGATGAGATCTATCGCGTATTTAACAAACTCCCCCGCCGCGAAAACATACCGCAAATATTCCAGGGTTCAACACGCTATCTGAAAGATAGCAACCAGCCGGAGATGTCAGCAGCAGTACAGGATTTGATTAACCGGGCAAGAACGGCTGAGCAAACATTACATGTACTCGCAATCGCCGCGCCGACCAATATCGCTAACGCACTGCTCCTCGCGCCGGACATCGTCACAAAGATTCATGTCATCTGGCTTGGGGGTAACAGTTATGCCTGGAAAGATAATCATGAATTCAACCTGATGCAGGACATTGCGGCGAGTCGGGTACTTTTTGATAGCGGCGTAGCGCTCACCCAAATCCCCTGCTTTGGCGTGGCTAACACTATGGCCTCATCGGTCCCAGAGATGCAGCACTATTTTGCAGAGACCAGCCGCATTGGTAGCTACTTTGCTGAAATTGCCCCGCGATGCCCCTGGATTGGTTTTGCATCCCGCAAAGTCATTTGGGATATCACTACGGTTGGCTATGTCCTGAATCCTGACTGGTTCACCTGTGAATACCGTACATCCCCTTTGATCAATGACAATCTGAGCTGGAGTTTTGATAACCGCCGTCACGTCATTCAGGTCGCAAAATTTATTGAGCGGGATGCTCTCTTTAAAGATCTTTTCCGTAGCATCATTGATGCCGATGAGGGATAAACCATGCAGATACTCATCGTCATACTTGGCATTGTTGTCCTGTTACTCGTTGCCTGGCTATGTTCAGAAAATCGCAAAGCTATCCGGTTTCGCACCGTTGGCGGCGCCTTTGCAATCCAGGCTCTTTTTGCTGCATTTATCCTGTATGTCCCCTTAGGGGAAAAAATCTTACTCGCCATATCAAACAGTCTGTCAGGCATGCTGAACTATTCGTCGGAAGGGATTAACTTTCTCTTCGGGAATCTCGGACAGTTCAAAATGGGGTTTGTATTTGCCGTGCATGTTCTGCCGATTATCATTTTTATGTCAGCATTGTTCTCCGTGCTGTACTACCTGGGCATCATGCAGTGGATTATCCGCCTCATCGGTACGGGTATCCATAAACTGCTGCGCACCAGCCCGGCAGAATCCATGGCTGCAACGGCCAATATTTTTGCGGGCAATACTGACGTCTTCGTCCTGATGAAGCCTTATGCGCCACGCATGACGCGCTCAGAACTGTTTGCCCTCATGACAGGTGGTGTGGCCTCTATCGCAGGCTCTGTGTTGGTTGGCTATGCCAGTATGGGGATCGAAATTCGCTATCTGGTAGCCGCCTCTTTTATGTCAGCACCAGGCGGTCTGTTAATGGCGAAAATGCTGTTTCCAGAAACGGAACCCGAAAACACTGCCGACGTGACGGGCGATATGCTTGGTCAAGATGAAAAGCCCATCAACATCGTTGAAGCGGCGACAAATGGCGCGACTATCGGGCTGAAGCTCGCCGCTAACGTGGGGGCAATGCTTCTGGCACTGATTGCATTAATTGCTATGGTGAACGGCTTGTTGGGCTGGTTTTGTGGCTTTTTCGGCTATGGTAACGTCACGCTACAATTTATCTTTAGTTACCTCTTTGCTCCGGTTGCCTGGCTGTTGGGCATTCCCACTAACGAAGTCTTGCAAATTGGCAGCCTGTTAGGTCAAAAATTGGTGTTGAATGAGTTCGTCGCGTATACCAGCTTTATTCCAATGAAAGACCAACTGTCGGAATATTCGCAGATAATAACGATCATGGCGCTGGCTGGGTTTGCCAATTTGTCCTCTCCTGCCGCATTGATTGGCGTACTGGGGGGGATTGTGCCGGGGAAAAAAAGTTTCATTGCTAAAATGGGGCTTAAAGTGATCCTGGCGGGCACGTTGTCTAACCTGCTGAGCGCAGCACTGACCGGGCTGTTTTTCCTTCTGGCCCACTAAGAAAAAAGGCCGCATTCGCGGCCTTTTTAGTTAGTTCAGATTACTCTTCTTTCGGCGTTGCGTTTTCAACCCGGCTTTTTAACTTCTGTCCGGGTCTGAAGGTCACCACGCGCCGTGCTGTAATGGGAATATCTTCGCCCGTTTTCGGATTACGGCCCGGACGTTGATTCTTATCACGCAGATCGAAGTTACCAAAACCAGAGAGTTTTACCTGCTCACCATTTTCCAGAGCACGACGGATCTCTTCGAAAAACAGCTCGACCAGTTCTTTGGCATCCCGCTTGCTAAGCCCAAGCTTATCAAACAGATATTCTGACATTTCAGCTTTTGTAAGCGCCATAGGTTCAATCCCTCAATGATGCCTGGAATCGCTCTTTTAATGCCTCTACACATTTGGCGACGGTAGCGGCAATCTCCTCTTCTTCAAGTGTACGGCTGGTATCCTGAAGGATCAGGCTGATAGCGAGGCTCTTATAACCCTCCGCAACACCCTTACCGCGGTACACGTCAAACAAGTTTACGCCAACTACCTGATTTACGCCAACTTTCTTACATTCGGATAAAATATCCGCAGCGGGAACGTTTTCTGCCACAACGACCGCGATGTCGCGGCGGTTCGCCGGGAAGCGAGAAACTTCACGCGCCTGAGGCACCACGCGGTCTGCGAGCTTGTTCCACTCCAGTTCAAACACCAGAGTGCGACCGTTCAGATCCAGTTTACGTTCCAGTTCAGGATGAACAACCCCAATGAAACCAATGCGTTCACCTTTCAGATAAATCGCCGCAGACTGCCCCGGATGCAGTGCTGGATTCGCTTCAGCTTTGAATTGAATATCCGCCAGCTTGCCGGTCAGGTCGAGAACCGCTTCCAGATCGCCTTTCAGATCATAGAAATCAACAGTCTCTTTTGCCAGATTCCAGTGTTCATCATGACGGTTACCGCAGATCGCGCCCGCCAGCATCAGATCCTGACGAATCCCGAGGTTGGCCTGCGTGTCCGGTACGAAACGTAAACCCGTTTCGAAAATACGCACGCGGTTTTGCTGACGATTCTGGTTGTACACTACCGTAGACAGCAAGCCGGTCCACAGGGATAAACGCATTGCCGACATATCAATCGAGATTGGGCTTGGCAGCAACAGCGCTTCTTCACCCGGGTGCAGCAGCGCCTGGACTTTCGGGTCGACAAAGCTGTAGGTAATAACTTCCTGGTAGCCTTTGTCATTCAGCATGGTTTTTACGCGTTTCAGCGACAAATCCGCTTCACGATGCGTACCCATGATAAGACCCGCCTGAATTGGCATATTCGGGATATTGTCATAACCGTATACGCGGGCGACTTCTTCGACCAGGTCTTCTTCGATCTCCATATCGAAACGCCAGCTCGGCGCTACCGCTTTCCACTCATCTTGCCCTTCCGTGACATCACAACCCAGACGGCGCAGAATATCGCTCACCTGCTCATCTGCAATATGGTGTCCGATCAGACGATCCAGTTTGCTACGGCGCAGCGTAATGGTTGCGCGTTTTGGCAGCGAGGCTTCGTTCGTCACGTCAATGATTGGACCCGCTTCGCCGCCGCAGATATCAATCAGCAGGCGCGTAGCACGTTCCATGGCTTTATGTTGCAGCGCCGGATCGACACCACGCTCATAGCGGTGAGACGCATCGGTGTGCAGACCGTGACGACGTGCGCGACCGGTAATAGACAGCGGGCTGAAGAACGCGCATTCCAGCAGGACGTTTTGCGTTTCATCATTCACACCGGAGTGCTCGCCACCAAAGATGCCACCCATTGCCAGCGCTTTGTTATGGTCCGCAATCACCAGCGTATCCGCATTCAGCTTCGCTTCACTGCCGTCCAGCAATACCAGGGTTTCACCTTCTTTTGCCATGCGGACAACAATCCCGCCTTCAATGCGGTCTTTGTCGAATGCGTGCATCGGCTGGCCCAATTCGAGCAGCACATAGTTAGTCACGTCAACCACAGCATCGATCGAGCGGATGCCGCAACGACGCAGTTTTTCTTTCATCCACAGCGGGGTTGGCGCTTTAACGTTAATGCCTTTCACCACGCGGCCCAGATAGCGTGGGCAGGCTTCCACCGCGTCGACCTGAATCGGCAGGACGTCGCTAATGGTTGCGGCTACTGGCGCTATTTCCGGCTCAACCAGAGGGGCTTTGTTCAGTACAGCAACGTCACGTGCCACACCGATAATGCCTAAGCAGTCGGCGCGGTTCGGAGTGACGCTGATTTCGATAGTATTATCGTCAAGCTTCAGGTATTCACGGATATCGGTACCAATTGGTGCATCGACAGGCAGTTCGATAATACCGTTGTGATCGTCGGAAATGCCCAGCTCGGAGAACGAGCACAGCATGCCTTCAGACGGCTCACCGCGCAGTTTCGCGGCTTTGATTTTGAAATCGCCCGGCAGAACGGCACCAACGGTTGCTACAGCCACTTTCAAACCTTGACGGCAGTTTGGCGCACCGCAGACGATATCCAGCAGGCGGTCGCCGCCGACATTCACCTTGGTGACGCGCAGTTTGTCAGCGTTAGGATGCTGAGCGCACTCAACCACTTCACCCACTACAACGCCGTTGAACGCGCCAGAAACAGGATCCACACCGTCAACTTCCAGACCCGCCATCGTGATTTGGTTTGACAACGCATCGCTATCAATCGCCGGGTTTACCCATTCGCGTAACCACAGTTCACTGAATTTCATTGTTTTATCCTGCCTTTATTTAAACTGTTTGAGGAAACGCAGATCGTTTTCGAAGAAAGAACGCAGATCGGTTACGCCGTAACGCAGCATGGTCAGACGCTCCATACCCATACCGAATGCAAAGCCAGAGTAGATTTCCGGATCGATACCGACGTTACGCAGCACGTTCGGGTGAACCATTCCGCAACCCAATACTTCCAGCCATTTGCCATTTTTACCCATCACATCGACTTCCGCAGAAGGTTCGGTGAACGGGAAGTAGGAAGGACGGAAACGAACCTGCAGGTCTTCTTCAAAGAAGTTGCGCAGGAAATCATGCAGCGTGCCTTTCAGGTTGGTGAAGTTGATGTTGGTATCAACAATCAGCCCTTCCATCTGATGGAACATTGGGGTGTGCGTCTGATCGTAGTCGTTACGATATACGCGGCCCGGAGCGATAATACGGATCGGCGGCTGTTTTTCTTTCATGGTGCGGATCTGCACGCCGGAAGTCTGCGTGCGCAGCAGACGCGTCGCATCAAACCAGAAAGTGTCGTGGTCAGCGCGCGCCGGGTGATGGCCAGGAATATTCAGCGCATCGAAGTTATGATAGTCATCTTCGATTTCCGGACCGGTCGCCACGGTAAAGCCCAGCTCACCAAAGAAACTTTCAATGCGATCGATAGTCCGCGTTACCGGATGCAAACCGCCGTTTTCGATACGACGCCCAGGCAAGGAGATATCGATCGTTTCTTCAGCCAGACGAGCATTCAGCGCGGCATTTTCTAATTCGGCTTTACGCGCGTTCAGCGCTTGCTGAACCTGCTCTTTGGCTTCGTTTATCACCGCACCTGCTGCCGGGCGCTCTTCTGCCGGCAGTTCACGCAGGGTAGTCATCTGAAGGGTCAGGTGCCCTTTCTTGCCCAAATATTCGACGCGGACATTGTCTAACGCGGCAACATCTGAAGCCTGGTTAATGGCGGCCGTTGCACTGGCAACCAGCTCTGCGAGATGTGACATGGTTTTCCTCGTTATGTTGCGATATTCACTAGTCGCTCGTATATACACAAAATCATTCAGGCTGAGTCAAGGCAGCAGTAGAGCGCTAATCCTCAGGAGCGTACACACGTACGAGACTGGGGGAAGCGACTGCAGCCAATGCAGAGGCAGCCTGAAGGATAACGTGTATAAAAAAAGCCTCCACCAGGGAGGCTTTTAGGCGCTGTTTTCCGTTTCTTCTTTCACGCGCAAGCCTCCTGAGTTCAGGTGCTAAAGTAAAAGAAGAAGCGGAAAATAGCAGCATTCATGCTTGCGTTACCTTGTGTGGTAAAAACCGGACAACCTTTATTGAAAAGGCTTACGGATAAATTGTCAACCAATTGATTGCACTACAAATAAAAGAGAGGGAGCCAGGCTCCCTCTTTTCACCGGCTTATGCCAGAGCTGCTTTCGCTTTTTCGACCAGAGCGGTGAACGCTACTTTGTCGAATACTGCGATGTCAGCCAGGATCTTACGGTCGATTTCAACAGAGGCTTTTTTCAGGCCGTTGATGAATTTGCTGTAAGAAATACCGTTCTGACGTGCTGCTGCGTTGATACGCGCAATCCACAGTTGACGGAACTGACGCTTTTTCTGACGACGGTCACGATAAGCGTACTGACCAGCTTTGATAACAGCCTGGAAGGCAACGCGGTATACGCGAGAACGCGCACCGTAGTAGCCTTTAGCTTGTTTCAAAATTTTCTTGTGACGTGCACGGGCAACTACACCACGTTTTACGCGAGCCATATGTGCTCTCCTGTATCTATATTCTTAGTAAAAAAATTAATTAAACGTTAACGGCTTATGCGTACGGCAGGCACGCGATAACCAGACCCAGATCGCCTTTAGAAACGAGGCCTTTTGGACGCAGGTGACGTTTACGCTTAGTAGATTTTTTGGTCAGAATATGACGCAGGTTTGCGTGCTTACGCTTAAATCCACCACCACCGGTTTTTTTGAAGCGCTTAGCAGCACCGCGTACGGTCTTAATTTTTGGCATTTTAATAACTTCCACTTCGCATTGTTAATAAACGAAACGTAGGCGAACAACGGCTGTGGAACTCGCAGGCTCCACAGACATTGCTACTTGAAGGCCTTACTGTTTCTTCTTAGGAGCGAGCACCATGATCATCTGGCGGCCTTCGATCTTCGTAGGGAAGGATTCGACTACTGCCAGTTCACTCAGATCGTCACGGACGCGGTTGAGCACTTCCATACCGATCTGTTGGTGGGCCATCTCACGACCGCGAAAACGCAGCGTGATCTTAGCCTTATCGCCATCTTCCAGAAAGCGTACCAGGCTGCGGAGTTTTACCTGGTAATCGCCATCGTCGGTGCCAGGACGGAATTTAATTTCCTTAACCTGGATAACTTTTTGCTTTTTCTTCTGTTCCTTAGAAGACTTACTCTTTTCATAAAGGAACTTGCCGTAGTCCATAATACGACAAACTGGCGGTTCGGCGTTAGGGCTGATTTCAACTAAATCTACTCCAGCTTCTTCAGCTTTTTCGATCGCTTCTCTCAGACTCACAATACCCAAAGCTTCGCCTTCCAGACCTGTTAAGCGAACTTCCAGGGCGCGAATCTCGCCATTGATACGATTCGGACGTGCCGTTTGAACTCGTTTTCCGCCTTTAATACCTTATTCCTCCAGTTGTTGAAGACTGCGGCTGCGAATCTCTTGTTGCAGCTTCTCAATCACTTCATTTACGTCCAGGCTGCCCAAGTCTTTGCCACGACGGGTGCGCACGGCAACTTTGCCTGCTTCTACCTCTTTGTCGCCACAGACCAACATGTAAGGGACACGACGTAAAGTGTGCTCGCGGATTTTAAAGCCAATCTTCTCATTTCTCAAGTCTGCTTTTACACGAATACCCGCATTTTGTAGTTTCTGCGTTAATTCGTTGACGTATTCAGACTGTGAATCGGTGATGTTCATGACGACAACCTGAACTGGCGCAAGCCAGGTCGGGAAGAAGCCAGCGAACTCTTCGGTCAGGATACCGATGAAACGTTCCATCGACCCAAGAATTGCGCGGTGAATCATAACCGGCACCTGACGCTCGTTGTTTTCGCCAACATAAGAGGCGCTTAAACGGGACGGCAGAGAGAAGTCCAGCTGTACAGTACCGCACTGCCATGCACGATCGAGGCAGTCATACAGGGTAAATTCAATTTTCGGACCGTAGAATGCGCCCTCACCCAGTTGGTACTCAAACGGGATGTTGTTTTCTTCCAGCGCAACGGCCAGGTCAGCTTCAGCACGGTCCCACATTTCATCGCTACCGATACGTTTTTCGGGGCGAGTGGACAGTTTGACGACGATTTTCTCGAAGCCAAAGGTGCTATACATATCGTAGACCATACGAATGCAAGCGTTAACTTCATCACGGATCTGCTCTTCTGTACAGAAGATATGTGCATCATCCTGAGTGAAGCCACGAACACGCATCAGGCCATGCAGCGCGCCTGACGGCTCATTGCGGTGGCAGCTACCAAACTCGGCCATACGCAACGGCAGATCACGATAGGATTTCAGACCCTGATTGAAGATCTGCACGTGGCCCGGGCAGTTCATGGGCTTAATGCAGTATTCACGGTTCTCAGAGGAGGTCGTGAACATCGCATCTTTGTAGTTATCCCAGTGACCTGTTTTTTCCCACAGCACGCGGTCCATCATGAACGGACCTTTAACTTCCTGATACTGGTATTCTTTCAGTTTTGAGCGAACAAAGACTTCCAGTTCACGGAAGATTGTCCAGCCATCATTGTGCCAGAACACCATACCCGGCGCTTCTTCCTGCATATGATACAGGTCAAGCTGCTTACCGATTTTACGGTGGTCGCGTTTGGCCGCTTCTTCCAGACGTTGCAGGTAGGCACTCAGGGCTTTTTTATCGGCCCACGCAGTACCATAAATACGCTGCAGCATCTTGTTATTGCTGTCGCCACGCCAGTATGCCCCAGCGGTCTTCATCAGTTTGAAGTGATGACAGAAACGCATGTTCGGCACGTGCGGGCCACGGCACATATCGACATATTCTTCATGATGGTACAAGCCAGGCTTGTCATCATGGGCAATGTTTTCATCAAGAATGGAGACTTTATAGGTCTCGCCACGCTTCACGAAGGTTTCACGCGCTTCGTACCAGCTGACTTTCTTCTTAATGACATCGTAGTTTTTCTCAGCGAGCTCGTGCATCCGCTTCTCGAGCGCCTCGACATCTTCCTGGGTTAGCGTACGGTCAAGATCGATATCGTAGTAAAAACCGTTATCAACAACCGGTCCGATCGCCATTTTGGTGTGCGGCCAGAGTTGTTTGATCGCGTGCCCTAACAGGTGCGCACAGGAGTGACGAATGATCTCCAGACCTTCTTCATCCTTCGCGGTGATGATGGAGAGCTTCGCATCATGCTCAATCAGATCGGAAGCATCTACCAGCTCACCGTCAACACGGCCAGCAATAGTGGCTTTCGCCAGACCTGGACCGATGTCCAGCGCAACATCCATGGGGCTTACAGCGTGGTCGTAATGGCGTTGGCTGCCATCAGGAAGAGTAATAACAGGCATGTTATATCCTTATTTGCAGTGGTGACCCACACGTAAGATCACATACAAAGAGAAAATTTATTTGTTTACAGTAAGTTGTGCAACCATCTAACCAACAATCGCTAAATTGGTACACAATCTGGTACACAAATGAAAAACTGACATCCTCAGTCCCTCACCCGGTAAAATGATGGTAACACTAAAAAAGTGGTGATTGCACCACTCTGTTTCACATTGATTCAAATTGTCTTGCAACAATTGATGCGATCGACTAAGCGAGAACAGCACAAAGCCTTGCAAACCGATGCCACGCTTTGAGTGCCCAGTTTTTATCTCGCGTAACATGAAGCTCTAGCGCAAATGAATCACATCGTCATATGTTTCGCGATTTTGCCCAGTATATCATTGCCAAGATTCGCATTATTACAATCGGCATTGCTTCCTTAGATGTTAGGCTAATAATTAAACCATGTGCATGGAAAGCAATCCTCCACTGTTAGTGCATGCCAATTTCTATCACATGGATCGCATAAGTAGATTACAAGTTATAGAAGTGAAATTCTGCTTATGTTATGATCGGATTACTCCTATTAAAGCATATAACCATATGAACTCTAAAATAAATTCACTCCAAGCATTACGAGGTATAGCTGCAATAATGGTTATGTTTTTCCATTATCGCTATCTGCTGAATATTAGTTACGATGGCCTTGGTGACAGGCTATTTATTTATGGTGGTTACGGAGTAGATATATTCTTTATAATTAGTGGGTTTGTAATTACTTTATCATCAGTTAATAAACCAACTGGTATTAGAGGTTCTATTGATTTTGTAAAAAATAGAGCCAGGAGATTGCTTCCTGCTTATTATGTGATTCTTATATTAACTGCGGCGGCACTTGGTGGATTCGAGTTATTAAAATCTCCAGAAAAGGCAAGCAATTTACTCAGCGCCTTTTTATTTATACCTGAATTTGCAAACAGACCACCAACACTTATTAATACATCTGAGCTATTTAGCATAAGATGGACGCTTAACTATGAAATTTATTTCTACATAGTTATGGCGTTTTCAATGATTTTCCATAAGAGATGGACCGTTCTTTTTGCATGGTTTTTTATCGCATTAATTGTTATCCCAGTATGCATATCTGGAAATATACCAAATAATGCAAGTTACGCATTAACAACAAATGCATACATTAACCTTGCGACAAACCCTATGGTTTTTGAGTTTTTGATTGGTGTTATGTTTGGATTGTATTACAAACAGATCAAAAATTTACCTTATAACATTAGGTTGATTATCACAGCATTTTGTATTGTTACAATATTTGCTTTGTATCTTAAGTACGATAGTTTTACTCGCGCTGACATGCAGATGGGATATGTATCCGCATTGTTATTTCTTGCTTTGCTTGTTAACCAAGACTTTCTTGACAGAGCAACACCAAAATTCATGGTGTTTCTTGGTGAGATATCATATTCACTCTACCTAATTCACTTGGGTCTGAGTTCAATAATGAACAACCACTTCCCAATACTAAAAAACGTTGACGGTCTGGTAAAGTTCATTCTTTATTGTGGTATTTCGATCTTTTTATCTTGGTTATCTTATAGGTTTGTTGAAAACTCATTCCTGCTCAAGAAAAAGAAAAAATTGGCAAAAGCATAAAATTAAAGGCCGGATAATCCGGCCTTTTTTCATGACCTCAATATCACTCCAACCCAGTCATTACCCATACGCGTAAGCTCAATTGTTGTGAATGCTACTATAGTAACGTTAGTATTACCAGGAAGCCTAATTCCTCCCTGGTTTGCTGTAATTGTGATTGTTCCTCCGGCACTGAGATCACTCCTTCCGATTAATCTTATTTTGTAACCGTCAGGCTTTGTGTTGAACTGCTCTGTAAACCCAACAATGTTAACCGTCGATCCAGTCTGGTTCGGATACACATAAACTGTAATTTCATTTCTAGACGCACCAGGGATTGGAACGCTCTGGTTTCCTCCAGCTGTTGCAGACCACCTATAAATATTTGGAGGCGAAGGCTCTGTGATTGATAATACTGTTCCAGAATCAAGTATTGCATTATCAACTATATCTAAAGCAGTGTTTCCATCAAGATACGTTTTACCAACATTAGCACGGTGGCGCAGAACTGTACCAACCCCTTCACCTGTGTTTGATATGAAAAAATTACCATCAAGAAGGTTTGGTGAGCTTGCATAAAGTTCACCAATATAATCAGCCGTTCCGTTGAAAACACGATATTTTATATCACGAATCTTATTGCGTTTAACCTCCTGACCATAATCAGAGCGAATGTTTACGATCCTGTTGTTGGCACCAGGTCCATTAATGGTAACTGTTCCACCAATAATTTCATTGTCATTTGCCGGGGTCAGTGATTCTTGATGGTCAAAAATACCAAATGCCGACTTAAACCCTCCATTGTTAAACATCTCAATATCTGGGTTAATCGCCTTACATTTGCTTACTCCTTGGAAAAATATAACATGGTCATTACCGTTGAAATCACCATTCTTGATGCTGGTAAACTTACCTCTGATGACTCTACAACCAGTACACCCCCTTGAAAACTTAACATTATTGAGTCCTCCAACTGCACCTTCAACATTACCGAGAATAGATGAATTATGTATGCAAATCGGGTCAATAAAATCAAAATCTGTAGTTGGGTAGCCAGTACCGGAAGCAGATGTGCAATGCAAGTTTACAAGCAATCCATTCTCTGCATAAGGTTTAACACATGAACCACCAGAACACCCAAGAACCTCAATATTCCCTCCAGCCTTTGATTGTCCTATAAATCTTGGTGATCTAATATCTGGATCAACAGCACCAATTATGACAAGATTACCGTGGTTAGGACCTTTATGACCGGTTCCGTCAAAGGTGCATCTTGTGGACCTAACTTTTGTTCTCCGGGTGGAATCTGATGGCCCATAAGATGTATTCCCCATTCTCAATGGGGTAACATCTGCAGATCCTGTAAAATATAAATCGCGAACCTCAACATTATTACCAGTCATTTCAATGGCACCAAAACTCTGGTTAAAACTGGATCCTGACAAAGTAATCCTAGACTGGTTAATATTGAAAATCTTTTTGTTGTCACTGCTAATGATTACGTTATTTGTTAGTGTAACATCTATATCCTGATCAATACGGTCAAACACAGCCCACAGAGCAGGAAGAAGTGTTGTTACATCTGACCCACTGTCCACATATGATGATAATTTCGCAGACCTTCTGTTTGCCAATAAATATTCATGAAGAGTACTAACATTTCCATAAACATCAGTTGTTCTAATAAGCGTATCACCATCCGCGCTATCAAGA
The DNA here is from genome assembly GCF_002075345.1 of Citrobacter braakii. Taxonomy (GTDB): domain Bacteria; phylum Pseudomonadota; class Gammaproteobacteria; order Enterobacterales; family Enterobacteriaceae; genus Citrobacter; species Citrobacter braakii. The sequence continues at coordinate 495,906 of NZ_NAEW01000001.1, read as the reverse complement.
TCCTTTCTCAATACATCGCTTATATCTACTGACTGCCATTTCCCTTCTCCCGTTCCACCAGAAGACGATGGTGTTGAGCCAGGTGGAACTGTTTTTGGCAGTGTTGCCAGATCGTCCCATCGATACCAGATATTTGTCGAAGTATCCTGCAGAACGTCGCCAGCAGCAGTAACTGTTCCACCACCCTGAAATGTTCCTGCCAGATTCCATCCAAGATTGTAGATTTGCTGAAGTGTTAACTGCTTAAGGCCTTCAATCGTGTAATGAGTATTACCAAAACGGTCAATATATTGTTGAGCCATTGAAGTAACAAACTCGTCAATTTTCCCTGCGTTAAATTTCAGGTCGCGCGGCGATTCACTTGGTACTGGCATGTTTGTCGGTTGCGTAGCCATATTGATTCCATAAAAAAACCCGGCGCAGTGGCCGGGTTGTGCTGTGAAAGTTGGTGTTCTATTCGTAGATCTTGTCGCTGTACTCAGCGAGAGTTAATGCGGTACTCCCCTTTCCATCTGGTTGCTTAGCAGTGACAGTCCATCGCCCGGAATCAAGCTCCTCTGAGGTAGCAATTGCGTATCGCGAAGGTGACTGAACGTCGAAGCCGTCATAAAGGTTGAGAGTGATAGCGGGAATTTCAGCAGTGAATCCGAATGGCGTGTCTGCGCGTGGTGATGCTGGATAGCGCGCCGTAGTCGCCCCCATCGAGTCGGTTATCTGAACGAACATCGATCCGGAGAAGGTGATCCTCTCATTGGTTTCAAAGTCATTACCGGTACGCGACACGATATAGCCAGCCTGCTGATTGGTGTCGTATGTATCTGGCACCTGGACCATATCCCCGATATTCACCCATTCCCCATCATCCGGGCGGCTACCGACATCATTAATTTCGAGTAACATTAGCGAATTTGAAGTTATACGTTTTCGGCGCAGCGCATAGCGGATCACCTGTTTCATCTTCACCAGAACGTTACCGGCCTGAACCGGCGAGCCACCTTTCGTTATGCGCAGGAATATCTGCTCCCACTCAACGGGGCTCATCTCATCTGCTATCAGTCGGCCGTAATTGTCGGTAACGTGAAGCTTCAGCATCCGCTTCCAGTATTCGTACTTCACCATCTCTTTCACTGATGGTGTTTCCAGCCACTCATCAACGAGAGTGCTGATGCTCGGCGAGTTGGATACGATGTCCCTGGCTTTCTTCCTCTGCATTGCCGGGTCGCGTCCCTCTTCCAGCCAGCCCTTGCATTCCTCCATAGCGTCACGGGCTTCTTTAATCGACATCTTGCCGTAGGTGCCAAGTTTTAGCCTGGCCGGTTTCCCGTTGAAGCGATAGCGGTACTGAAAGGTGATAAGTCCCTTTGGGCTGATCCTGGCAGAAAGTCCACCTCCGTCAGCTATCTCCTCTGGTCCATCATATGGCTTGCCAGCTATACGCCTGAGCTTGGTATCGTTGAGAGGCATGCTTGTCCCTGTTCAGCTTTATCGGAATTGGTACACGATTTGGTACACAGATTCTACGACACGAACAAGGACAACATGAACTAAATTGAAACGGGTAAATTGAATAAAGTCAGGTGTGATGCGGAATTGGTGAAACAGGTAGAAACAGGCAGGAATGAGGTGAAATTCTGGATGGTACTTACACGTAAGATCACATACAAAGATTCAATATTTAAAATCATCAAAAAGGTGTGGGCTGATTCCCGCTTCACTCTGCGAAATATGTCACTGGTCGCCTTAATGGCTACACTGGACCTACACCCGCTTTTTGATAACACCGTTTGACAGTGTACACGGCATTACGAGCCGATCAAAGCAACAATCAACGCGCACTCTATGATGTAAATCAATTCACTGACACCCTGACGTTTTTGTTACACTTGTATAAAGTCATCTAACCTGAGCAGGAAAAGGACAATGCCAACAAATCGCTTTGCGAAGAAACACTGGAAGATGGTTGTGATACTGCTCGTTATTTGTGCGGCAATGCTGATGCTACGTTGGGCTGCGATGATCTGGGGTTAAAATACTGGCACACGCTGTTCCGGTTCCGTTGTATTTATCAATTAAATCGAATTCGTCTGAAAATAGCGCGTTATTGATAAGTATTAAAAATAAAACACAGATTTAATATTAAATAAATTTAACGTTAATTGAGAAAAGCCGGGCCAATTATTTGACCCGGCTTGTCATTACATACGATAGCCGAGTGACACAGTAGTACGACGATCGGTATGCTCCGGCGCTGTTGCCGGTGGTTCAGAGTTCCAGGTAACGTTGTAAGCCACCTTTAACCCAAAGTGTTCGTTGATGGCAACGTTCAAGGCTGTTTCAGAATTGAGCGTTGTATCGTCAGCACCAAATACCGACACACCTTGCGTAAACTTAGTATTGTCCGTCATCTGCCACGCATAGGCCCCGGACGCATAGCCCAGCGGCTGTGTTTCGGTGGTGCCATCCGTGTGCTCGTCATAGCGCACACCAGGACCGAATTCAAAACGGAAGCTGTGCACTGGTCCGTTGAGGAACTGACGACCATAACCTGCGGTCAGCACGTCACGCTCGCGATAGCCGTTGTAACGGTCGGTCAGCCAGCTTGCCTGCCCAAAGAGATAATCATAGTCGGTCATGTTGTAACGACTACGGCCACCTACGGCATATTTCTCTGATGAACGCTCATCATTTGAGGAGGTATTGCTGGCATTTCCCCACAAAGACCACGCCGTAGTTTGACCGTACCAGGTCATGGTGGTGTCTGCAGTTAAAGAAGAACTTTTTGTGTTGCCTGACTGGGCGAGATATCCCGCGTTCAGGTTACCTTCAAAGGGTTTTTTCGCGCTGGAAGGGTCATCCATGACAGTAAAAACGGAATCATCGGCGGCAGCCTGCATTGACGCAAGCAGGCCACCCGTCAGCAGTAACGCTGCGGGCACTGTCTTCAAAAGCTTCATTTATTAAGAGTCCGTACAACAAAAAAAGAGACCATAACGGTCTCGGAAACTTTCATATGGATCAATGACAAAAGACCCTTGAAAGGTAACAAATTATAAAAAGACTCGAATAACATAGCAATAAATTCTTATTTCATTTTTTGAATAAGAGCGTTCCTAAACCGTTTTTTTATTTATATATCTTTAACGCGATTATTTTAAATAAAGATATGAAAAATCATGTTGTTAATTACTTCACTTTCGGGGGGTTAAGTGCCAGACTGAGGACAGCCTAACAGGAGGTAAAGATGGTACGTATCTATACGTTAACACTTGCGCCCTCTCTCGATAGCGCAACAATCACGCCGCAAATCTACCCGGAAGGTAAGCTTCGCTGTACCTCGCCGGTTTTTGAACCCGGCGGCGGCGGTATCAACGTCGCTCGCGCAATTGCCCATCTTGGCGGCACCGCTACGGCCATCTTCCCTGCGGGTGGCGCCACCGGAGAGCATCTTGTTGCTTTGCTCGCCGACGAAAATGTTCCCGTATCCACCGTCGAAGCTAAAGACTGGACCCGACAAAATCTCCATGTCCACGTTGAGTCCAGCGGCGAACAGTATCGCTTCGTCATGCCAGGCGCTGCGCTCACCGATGATGAGTTCTACCAACTTCAGGATCAGGTGCTGGAAATTGAGTCTGGCGCACTGCTGGTTATCAGCGGCAGTTTGCCGCCTGGCGTACAGCTTGAGAAGCTGACCCGGCTCATTACCACAGCACAAAAACAAGGGATTCGCTGTATCGTCGATAGTTCTGGCGAAGCGCTGGCGGCAGCATTAACCATCGGCAATATCGAACTGGTCAAACCCAACCTCAAAGAACTGAGCGCGCTGGTGAATCGCGAACTCACGCAGCCCGATGATGTGCGCAACGCCGCACAGGAAATCGTGCAAAGCGGAAAAGCGCATCGCGTAGTGGTCTCGCTTGGACCACAAGGAGCGCTGGGCGTTGATCGTGAAACCTGTGTCCAGGTGGTTCCGCCACCGGTGAAGAGTCAAAGTACCGTAGGTGCGGGCGACAGTATGGTCGGGGCCATGACGCTTAAACTGGCGGAGAGCGCACCTTTTGCAGATATTGTTCGTTACGGCGTCGCCGCAGGTAGCGCCGCCACCCTGAATCAGGGTACGCGTCTGTGCGCTTTAGACGATACGCAAAAAATATACGCGTATCTGGCTCAGTAATGACGGCTTCCCCTTGTCTAGATACAAGGGGATTTCCCCGTAAAACTGTCGGCATGGGTGTTATACGTCTATGATAAAAAATCACATGATTACAAAGCAGTGAATCATGTGCGACCAGGCGTCTTCACAACTATGCGAGGTGAAGAAGAACGACACACATTAAGTGCCTTTCCAGCGATGACGCGTCCGTGGTGTGCGTCAGTTCGTGTTTTTTAACCGCATTCTTGCGCTAACCTTATGATCTGGCAGACAACATGGGGAGAGACATCATGTGGCAGGCTATCAGTCGTCTTTTAAGCGAGCAATTAGGTGAAGGCGAAATCGAACTGCGTAACGAACTGCCCGGCGGAGAGATCCACGCCGCATGGCATTTACGCTATGCGGGGCGCGATTTTTTCGTTAAATGCGATGAAAGAGAGCTGTTAACCGGCTTTACGGCGGAAGCCGATCAGCTGGAGCTACTTTCTCGCAGTCAAACCGTATCTGTACCGAAAGTCTGGGCGGTAGGCGCAGACAGAGATTACAGCTTTCTGGTGATGGATTTCCTCCCTCCCCGTCCGCTTGATGCGCACAACGCGTTTATCCTCGGCCAACAGTTGGCGCATTTGCATGAATGGAGCGATCAGCCGCAGTTTGGGCTCGACTTCGATAATGCGCTCTCTACCACGCCGCAGCCCAACACCTGGCAACGTCGCTGGTCAACCTTTTTTGCCGAGCAGCGTATTGGCTGGCAGTTGGAACTCGCCGCTGAAAAAGGCATTGCGTTTGGCAATATCGACGCCATTGTCGAGCATGTTCAGCAGCGTCTCTCTTCCCATCAGCCGCAGCCATCTCTTCTGCATGGTGATTTGTGGTCCGGGAACTGCGCCCTCGGCCCGAACGGCCCGTACATCTTTGACCCTGCCTGCTACTGGGGGGACAGAGAGTGTGACCTGGCAATGCTGCCGTTACATACCGATCAGCCGCCGCAACTCTATGACGGTTATCAGTCTGTTTCTCCGCTACCATTGGATTTTCTCGACAGACAGCCTGTCTACCAGCTCTATACGCTGCTGAACAGGGCTATTCTGTTCGGGGGACAGCATCTGGTCGTGGCGCAGAAAGCGCTGGACAGGTTACTGGCGGCTTAGCAAAGTCGCACGTTGCTTATCTGGCCTGGCGTTTCGCAACGCGTCAGGCCTGATAGTGCAGCAGTTACAAAAAGCCCAGTAATGAAAAGAAGAAGTAGCCAATCACGATAACGATCACCGGCAAAATATAAAGCGGGAAAATTTGTAAAAAGATCGTATGGTGCGGTACCACAATACGCGACTCAAGTTGCTCGCGTGATAACCCTTCACTGCCCTTTGCCTGTTCCAGAATCAACTGATCCTCAACGCCCTCGCGTAAATAACGCGCCTGACGGCTCATTCTGGCGCCTGAATCCTGCAACGCCAGACCGATAAAAATCAGAATGAAAATCAGCCAAAAAACGAGATTCAGTCCACTTTGAAAATCGGGCGTCGGCGAGTTATACCAAAACACGTTAAGAAAAGGTGTGTTCACACGCATCATGTCGATCATCACGTGAGCAAAATCGAGCATGACCGCGTTAATCCCTTCCTGCTTTTCGCTGTGCGCATACATAAACTTCAGTACTGAAACCAGGGTTGAAATCAGCGCGGGAATGAAAATCACCCATCCCACCAGCCTTTTCAAGATGGCAATGCGTCCAGCTTGTTGATACGTCATGAGTTCCCCTTGATTAAGACGTGTCATTTTGGCCTAAGTTTACCCGTTGATTATCGTTTTCGCCTGATCTTTAAAGGCGGTATACTGCTGAATTAGCCATAATGAACGCTCAGAGCCCGTCCAGGCTGGCTCTTAATCCCTTTTATCACCCGTAAAGGAGAGGTTGTGATGTCAACCCCGCGTCAAATTCTTGCTGCAATTTTCGATATGGATGGATTACTGGTCGATTCTGAACCGCTTTGGGATCAGGCCGAACTGGATGTGATAGCAAGTTTAGGCGTTGATATCTCCCGCCGCCATGAACTTCCCGATACACTTGGCTTACGCATCGACATGGTGGTTGATTTGTGGTTTGCACAGCAACCGTGGAACGGTCCCTCACGTCAGGAAGTAACCGAGCGCATCATTACCCGCGCAATTGCGTTAGTTGAAGAAACAAAACCACTGCTGCCGGGCGTGCGTGAGGCCGTGGCATTGTGTAAATCTCAGGGGTTGAAAGTAGGACTGGCATCCGCCTCGCCGCTGCATATGCTGGAAAAAGTGCTAACCATGTTTGATCTGCGCAGCAGCTTCGATGCACTGGCTTCTGCGGAAAAACTGCCCTACAGCAAACCGCACCCGCAGGTTTATCTCGATTGCGCGGCGAAACTGGGCATTGACCCTATAAACTGCGTAGCACTGGAAGACTCGGTGAACGGCATGATTGCTTCGAAAGCCGCCCGTATGCGTTCCATCGTAGTACCTGCGCATGAAAATCAGGACGATCCTCGCTTCGTTCTGGCCGACGTCAAACTGGCCTCGCTCACCGAACTCACTGCCGCTCACCTGCGCGGCTAATCCTGCGACGGGCAATGATCGCATTGCCCGCCTGCCGGACGCTGGGGCACGCCTGATGATCTGAAAGGCCCGGTCGTGTTCCTCGCAAGTGCTGCCTCGGACTATATACATGGCTATACGCTGGTCGTGGATGGCGGTTGGCTGGCGCGGTAAAGGCGCACTTGTGACAAAGGGTTACAACGTCACCTCTTCCGCCTACTGTATAAAACCCCTATACTGTATGAATCGACAGTTTATTGGGTTTTATCATGACGGCGGAAGGTCACCTTCTTTTTTCTATTGCCTGTGCGGTATTTGCCAAGAATGCCGAGCTAACGCCCGTTCTTGCGCAGGGTGACTGGTGGCATATTGTTCCTTCAGCCATTTTGACGTGCTTACTGCCGGATATCGATCATCCCAAATCCCTGCTGGGGCAGCGTCTGAAGTGGGTATCAAAGCCCATTGCCCGGGCATTTGGTCATCGCGGGTTTACGCATAGCCTGCTGGCGGTTTTTGCCCTGCTGGCCACGTTTTACCTGAAAGTCCCTGATACCTGGATAATTCCGGCTGATGCCTTACAAGGTATGGTTCTCGGTTATCTCAGCCACATTCTGGCCGACATGTTGACCCCGGCGGGCGTCCCCTTGCTTTGGCCCTGCCGCTGGCGTTTTCGTCTGCCTATCCTCGTGCCGCAAAAAGGCAACCAACTGGAGCGGTTTCTGTGCATGGCGCTGTTCGCGTGGGCAATCTGGATGCCGCAGACCGTACAAGAGAACAGTGCGGTGCGCTGGTCATCACAAATGATAAATACGCTGCAAATGCAGTTTAATCGTTTTATAACGCACCAGGTTGACTAATAAATCAGCCAAAAAGTTATTTTTGGCATAAACAATTCCATTTGAATATAAGAGGCAAGTCACAGTTCTGCTAATCTTGCGCCAACAGAATCACCGTCACACGGTGATACGCATAATAAGATCAGGAGAACGGGGATGAACTATCCATTAATCGCGAACATTATCGTGTTCGTAGTGCTGCTGTTCGTGCTGGCGCAAGCCCGTCACAAGCAGTGGAGTCTGGCAAAAAAAGTACTGGTCGGTCTGGTCATGGGTGTGGTGTTTGGCCTCGCCCTGCACACCATTTATGGTTCCGACAGCCAGGTTCTTAAAGATTCCGTACAGTGGTTCAACATTGTCGGCAACGGTTACGTCCAACTGCTGCAGATGATTGTCATGCCGCTGGTGTTTGCGTCTATTCTCAGCGCCGTTGCGCGTCTGCACAACGCCTCTCAGTTAGGTAAAATCAGCTTCCTGACCATCGGTACGCTGCTGTTTACTACGCTGATTGCCGCGCTGGTAGGGGTTCTGGTGACCAACCTGTTCGGCCTGACCGCAGAAGGTCTGGTGCAAGGTGGGGCCGAAACCGCTCGTCTGAACGCGATTGAAACCAACTATGTTGGCAAAGTAGCTGACCTCAGCGTTCCACAGCTGGTGTTGTCGTTTATCCCGAAAAACCCGTTTGCCGATCTGACCGGAGCTAACCCGACGTCAATTATCAGCGTGGTTATCTTCGCTGCATTCCTCGGTGTTGCCGCACTGAAGCTGCTGAAAGATGATGCGCCGAAAGGCGAGCGTGTGCTGGTCGCTATCGATACCCTGCAAAGCTGGGTGATGAAGCTGGTTCGTTTGGTGATGCAGTTGACGCCGTACGGTGTTCTGGCGCTGATGACCAAAGTGGTTGCGGGCTCCAACCTGCAGGACATCATCAAGCTGGGTAGCTTCGTCGTGGCCTCTTATCTCGGTCTGGGCATTATGTTTGTGGTACACGGGATCCTGTTGGGTGTTAACGGCGTTAGCCCGCTGAAATACTTCCGCAAGGTGTGGCCGGTGCTGACTTTCGCCTTCACCAGCCGTTCCAGCGCAGCCTCAATTCCTCTGAACGTTGAAGCGCAAACCCGTCGTCTGGGCGTGCCTGAATCCATCGCCTCTTTTGCCGCCTCCTTTGGCGCCACCATTGGCCAGAACGGTTGTGCAGGGCTGTACCCGGCAATGCTGGCAGTAATGGTCGCCCCGACCGTCGGGATCAACCCGCTGGACCCGATGTGGATTGCCACGCTGGTTGGTATCGTAACCGTCAGTTCCGCAGGGGTTGCGGGTGTGGGTGGCGGTGCAACGTTTGCCGCGCTGATCGTCCTGCCAGCTATGGGTCTGCCGGTCACGCTGGTTGCGCTGCTGATTTCCGTTGAGCCGCTGATCGATATGGGTCGTACCGCGCTGAACGTGAGCGGTTCTATGACAGCCGGTACGCTGACCAGCCAATGGCTGAAACAGACCGATAAAACAATTCTGGACAGCGACGATAACGCCGAACTGGCGCATCGCTAAGTCTGTTAGACTGAAAAACAAAAAAAACCGCCGGAGTGTCATGCTCCGGCGTTTTTTTTATATCCATTAATCGCTCAGTTCATTTTCCTGGCGAACCTGATTAGCCCAGCGTTGCGCTGATTCCGGGACCGTAAATGCAGGTGAACGCTGAAACGCCTCCCCTATTAAGACAAAAGCGACATATTTTCCGCGCAGTATCCATACGTCACGAAACGCATCCATTTTAACTGCATGCTCTGGTGGGGCTGGCTCCACGCGAGGAACATAGCTAATTACCGGACGATTTTGTTGGCGAAGAGGTTTCATAATCAGTTGCTTCACTAAAGACTAATTCTAAAAATCAGAAAACGGCTATCTTAGCCGATTTTGCCTCCTGACGTCCTGCCTTGCGTGCGCTGTTTGCCTGGTTCATCGCGCTTTACGCCCTCGGTCAGTTCCTGCACCACTGAGCAAGTGGTCTATAGTTAAAGCTTTTGACGGCAACAACGACCTTTAAGCGATGAAAACAGGAGACGAGTTTAATGTCACAGAATGATAAGCACCCACTCCATCACTCAGCGCCGGTTCATGATGCCAGCGAATCCCAGCCAGGACTTGACTCACTGGCGCCAGCAGACGGTTCACATCGGCCAACACCTGAACCCACGCCACCAGGCATGCAGCCCACCACGTCCGGTAGCTTAAAAGCGCCTGACACCAGAAGTGACAAACTCAACGCGCTGGAAAGTTTTCGCAAAGGCAGCGAAGATTTTGCTCTGACAACCAATCAGGGAGTGCGCATCGCGGACGATCAAAACTCTCTGCGCGCAGGAAACCGTGGGCCAACTCTGCTGGAAGACTTTATCCTGCGGGAAAAAATCACCCATTTTGATCACGAACGCATCCCGGAGCGGATCGTACATGCCCGAGGTTCTGCTGCTCATGGTTACTTTCAGCCCTATGCCAGCCTCAGCGCGACAACGAAAGCGGACTTTCTGAGTGATGAAAATAAAATCACCCCGGTTTTTGTCCGTTTCTCTACGGTTCAGGGCGGCGCAGGCTCAGCGGATACGGTCAGAGATATTCGAGGATTTGCGACCAAATTTTATACTGAGGAGGGCATTTTCGATCTGGTGGGAAACAACACGCCAGTCTTCTTCATTCAGGATGCCCATAAATTCCCGGATTTCGTTCATGCGGTAAAACCGGAGCCGCATTGGGCTATCCCACAGGGTCAAAGCGCCCACGATACCTTTTGGGATTATGTCTCGTTACAGCCAGAAACGTTGCACAACGTTATATGGGCGATGTCCGACCGGGGTATTCCACGCAGCTATCGCACGATGGAAGGCTTTGGCATTCACACGTTCCGGTTGATAAATGCGCAAGGGAAAGCCACCTTTGTCCGTTTTCACTGGAAACCGCTGGCGGGCAAAGCTTCGCTGGTATGGGATGAAGCGCAAAAACTTACCGGTCGTGATCCCGACTTTCATCGCCGCGATCTGTGGGAAGCTATTGAAGCAGGCGATTATCCAGAATACGAACTGGGGCTGCAGCTCATTCCTGAAGAAGACGAATTCAAGTTCGATTTTGACCTGCTCGACCCGACCAAGCTGATCCCAGAAGAGCTGGTTCCGGTGCAACGCGTCGGTAAAATGGTGCTGAATCGTAATCCGGATAATTTCTTCGCCGAAAATGAACAAGTCGCTTTTCATCCCGGACACATCGTCCCTGGTATCGATTTTACCAACGATCCCTTGCTGCAAGGCCGCTTGTTTTCGTATACCGATACCCAAATCAGCCGCCTGGGCGGGCCCAACTTCCATGAAATCCCGATTAATCGCCCGACCTGCCCGTACCATAACTTCCAGCGTGACGGTATGCATCGTATGGACATCGATACCAACCCGGCCAACTATGAACCTAATTCCATCAATGATAACTGGCCGCGTGAAACGCCGCCGGGGCCAAAACGCGGTGGATTTGAATCGTATCAGGAACGGATTGAAGGAAACAAAATCCGCGAACGTAGCCCCTCTTTTGGCGAATACTATGCGCACCCTCGCCTGTTCTGGCTAAGTCAGACGCCAATTGAACAGCAGCATATTATCGGCGGATTCAGCTTCGAACTCAGCAAAGTTACGCGCCCCTATATTCGGGAAAGAGTGGTCGAACAGTTAGCCCATATTGATACAGCCCTCGCCGAGGCGGTTGCCGATAATCTCGGTTTTGAGCTAACCGAGGAACAGGCCAAAATCGCCCCACCGGCCAACGTCAATGGTTTGAAAAGTGCGCCGTCACTCAGTTTATATGCGGGTGCGCAAGGTGAGATTAAGGGCCGCGTGGTCGCCATTCTACTTAATGACCAGGTGAAATCAGGCGACCTGCTTGCCATCATGCAAGCCTTACAGGCCAAAGGCGTTCACGCCAAACTGCTCTATTCCCGAATGGGTAATGTGGTTGCCGATGATGGTTCCGTCCTGACAATCGCCGGTACCTTTGCGGGTTCACCATCGCTGACCGTCGATGCGGTTATCGTTCCGTGTGGCAATATCGCTGATATCGCTATGAACGGTGATGCCCGATATTACTTACTCGAAGCGTATAAGCACTTAAAACCTATCGCACTGGCTGGCGATGCGCGTCAGTTTAAAGCAACGTTGAATATCAAAAATGAAGGAGAAGAAGGCGTGGTGGAGGCAGACAGTGTAGACGCACAGTTTATGGATACCCTGCTGACGCTAATGACTGCGCACCGCGTCTGGTCACGCGCCGGAAAAATCGACACGATCCCTGCCTAAAAAAATGCGGCGCATTATGCGCCGCAAACTCAGGAGTTAGACGTTCAGAAAACTGCCAAGACGATAACCGCGCTCCGCAATAGCATATTTCAGTGACGGAGACGTCAGCACGTCGAGCTCAGTTAAGCGGGGGTAACAGTAGGCACTTTGACGAATAATGTCATCGATAAAGGCCGGATGACACATCACTTCCAGCGAGGACTCTCCCCGGTCTGCTGACGCGTCAAGCGTTTGCAAAAACAGGGCTTCAGAAATCGCTTCACCATAAAACTCGCTGCTGAATCCCTGGGAAGTCCGTAACGTCTGCGGAAAGTCAGACGCCTGGAATACCGTCTGACGATCGATCCGTAACGCAATCCCCCGTTGGGCAGCAAACCCGGCCACGATAGGGAAAATCTGCGGGAACATATGCACATGGTGATGGCTATCCAGATGCGTTGGCTCCCGCCCGAACAGGTCAATAAAACGCTGATACTGCGCGGCCAGTTCCTGAGAAATTTCATCCAACGGCAAGGTGTCTTCTTCAGCCATCTGCCAGATCCATTTTCCCAGTAACCCGTCACGAGTAAGGCCTGGCATTGCCGTCAACGGCCTGCCCAGCGTCAGAACAAAATGCATCCCAACGGCAAGTTCAGGAATGTCGCGACTCAGCTGTACCGCATGGTCAATGGCTGCGCCATTAACCAGTGCGGTTGTCGAGGTGACCACGCCATTGCGACAGGCTTCAACAATGCCGTAGTTTTGTCCTTTACTCAGGCCAAAATCATCCGCATTTACAATCAGTACGCGTTCCATAGCCGACCTCAGTTAGTGTTGTTCGCTTTTGAGTTTCTCGATACACCCGGCGAAGTTTGGCAGCCATTTTTCATGCGCCAGAATCAGCTCACGCGCCAGAATCTCGGCATCGCTGTCAGAATGCACCAGCGGACTCAGGTTCAACGCCAGCAGCACATCATTCAGCTCACCGCTCAGTGCCGCATTGCTCGCCGCGACTTCAAAGCCTTTTATGGTATAGATAAGGCCCAGCACTTTCTCATCAAAATGGGTAATACGTGGGTGCGGCGTGGCGCCGTTGCGTCCCAGTGTACAGGTCATCTCAACCGCCCAGTCCGCCGGGATATTGTCAACATGCCCATGGTGCGGAACGTTGACATAGTGCTCGGTCTGTTTGTCGTTGTAGATGGCGTTGATCACTTCACAGGCCGCATCGGAGTAATAGGCTCCACCACGCTGTTCCAGCTCTTTCGGTTTCACGTTCAAATCCGGGTTTTTGTACAGATCAAACAGTTGTTTCTCCACTTTCTGTACCACCTGAGCGCGAGCGCCGCCCTTATAGTATTCACCCATTTCAATCGCCAGCATCTCTTTTGGCTTGAAGTAATAGAGCAAATATGAGCACGGCAGCAGCTTCAGCGAGCGAATCAACCCTTCACTGAACGGCAGATCGAAGATGTTCTTCACGGTGGAGGCTTTCAGTTGACCTGAAGCCACGCCATCCAACAGTTCATCAAAGCGTGATTTACCATTCACCAGCACGTCTTTAATGAAGACCATATGGTTCAGACCGAACAGATCGATGGATAAGTCATCGCTCTCTTTCAGCGCCAGCACATCGCTAATGAACATTTTCATGCCAACAGGAATATTACATACACCGATGAATTTCTTAAAATTCGTATGGCGATAGACCGCTTCCGTCACCATCCCGGCCGGGTTAGTAAAGTTAATCACCCACGCATTCGGGCACAGTTCTTCCACATCTTTGACAATATCAAAGATAACCGGAATAGTACGCAGACCTTTGAACAGCCCACCAGCGCCGTTGGTTTCCTGCCCCAGATACCCGTGACTCAGCGGAATGCGTTCATCCTTTTCGCGGGCTTTCAGTTGCCCTACGCGCAGCTGGGTGGTAACGAAATCAGCATCTTTCAGCGCTTCACGGCGGTCCAGCGTTTTAAACAACTTCATCGGCACGCCAGCTTTATCGATCATGCGCTGGCAAAGGTCAAAAATAATGTCCAGCTTCTCTTTTCCATCGTCGACATCAACCAGCCACAATTCAGAAACCGGTAATTCATGATAGCGCTTAATAAAGCCTTCAAGTAACTCAGGGGTGTAGCTGCTCCCGCCACCGATAGTGACGACTTTTAATTTCTGGCTCATACTTTCTCCCTTCAGTGTCAAAACACTGACGTGTATTATGCTCAACCCGTTTGTCAGGTATAGCGTGGCTGTCCCGACGCTATTTTGGGCAAGCTATAAAAAATGGGTTATTGGCAAATAATATCTACTGATTAAATTCAGTTAATTTCTTACGATAGCTATTAGGTGTAAATGACGTCAGCTTTTTAAACGTTTTAATAAACAGACTTGGACTACTGTAGCCAGATTCGTAAGCAATATCCGTTACAGAATAGTTAGTCATTTCCAGCTGTTTTTTAGCAAAGTTAATGCGGATTTCATTAATGATCTGCATCGGCGTTTTGCTGTAATAACGCTGGGTTGCGCGGGTCAGATACTCCTGGGATTTCGCGGACAGGTGTACCATGTTTTCCAGCGCATTCTCGCTAAACTGCCGTTTGTCATGCATGGTCTCCACGGTGGTTTTAAGCCACTGCGGAATATCATCCAGCACCTGCTCTTCGCGATGATGGCGCAACCGGTTAATAATATAGAAGGTGACCACTTCTACAAATTCATCCAGTCCACTCTCGCGAAAGTTCAATGATGCAATAACCGTTTCAATGTAAGTGAGAAACGAATTATTCGCCCGATAGACCTGCGATGCAACGAAACAAAATGGCAGCAGCGGGTGGTAGTGCTGTTCAAAAAAGCGTTTACTGATACCGACGTTCAGGATCCTTGTCGCCCCAAAATCATAAAAACTCTGGTGGTGCGATCCCAATGGAATAAAAACAAAGTCCCCGCGTTCGAGCAATACGCGTTTACCGTTGATTTCCTGATAATAGCGCCCGGTTAAAACCAGGGTAAATTCGTAGTAGTCATGCTGATGCAGCCCGCTGATGCTCTCAGTTTTGTTATAGATGAACACATGGAAATTTTTGCCATTAAACAGCTGCTGCTCATAGACGGTTTTGATTTCCGGTGCGTTAATCTGTAGCTGCATTATGCACTCCTCGCTATTTCAGCTTTTCGTGAAGCTCAATCAGTTCAGTCACCAGCTCACGCGCCAGCATTGATGTCATCAGGTGGTCCTGAGCATGAACCAGCACCAGGCTAACTTTCATTTTACCTTCGCCCTGATCGCCTTCAATCAGTTTCGTTTGCACGAGGTGCGCTTCATTCAGCGCCAGACGAGACTGGTCCATCATAGCCTTAGCTGACTCGAAATCGCCTTGCTTGGCCATTTTGAGCGCGCCGTACGCCAGGCTACGCGCCTGACCGGAGTTGATGATGAGACCCATCACCACTTCTTCGAGTTCTTCTGCTTCTGACTGCGTGTCGACGATGTTTTCGATATCCAACATACTTTTTTCCTCTGGTTCAGTCCGGCATGACCGTGAAGCCATGCCGGATTAAATTTTAGAATTTCAATGCGTTAGCGATATCTTCTTCGCTTTCTTCTTGATCAATAACGTTCTGCGCTTTGTTGGCTACCACCACGAACGGCAGATAAACCAGCGTGGCGATACCAAGGTTGAACAGCGCAACCAGCAGAGCTGCGACGCTACCGTTGGTGTTAAAGAACGCGCCCAAACCGGTTGGCATGGTCCACGGTGCGATGTTGGTAATCGGTGGAATAATGCCGGAGTAATAAGCTGCCAGCGTAATCGCCGCCAGAATCGGTTGCACCAGAATGAACGGGATAAACATCACCGGGTTCATGATGATCGGCAGACCGAACAGGATAGGTTCGTTAATCTGGAACAGGCCTGACGGCAGTGCCAGTTTAGCAACCTGACGATAATCCGGACGACGCGATGCCAGGAAGATAGCGATAATCAGACCCAGCGTAGCCCCGCTACCCCCGAGGAAAATATAGGAGTCGAGCATCGGTTTCGCCCAGACGTGGAAGGTCTTTCCAGCTTCCAGCGCGGCGTCTACGGAACCAAACTGTTGGTAAATGGAGATGTTTTCCAGCGCCCATGGCGTCATGATACCGCTGTCCAGCGCGGTCAGCGCCAGTGAACCGTGAATACCGAAGAACCACAGCAGCGGAACAAAAATCACGTAGGCCCAACCCACCACGCTGCCCAGCGATGCCAGCGGAGTTGAAATGGAATCCATGATGATCTGGTGGAAGTTCGTACCCCAGGTGTTCAATGCCCAGGCGATGATCCCCATAATGGAGAGGATAAGGAAGCCAGGAATCAGCGCAGAGAAAGAGCGCGACACGGATGTCGGTACGCTATCAGGTAATTTAATCACCCAATTGCGACGGACCACAAAGGTGAACATTTCCGCGACCGCGAGGCCGATAATAATACCGGAAATAATATTGGCACCGCCGAGCCAGTTCGCGCCAACGGCATAGGCTTCACCCACGCTATATGGCGTTACGGTCATAAACGCGGCGACGGATAACAGCCCGGCAGCCAGAGAGTCGACTTTGCGTTCTTCTGCCAGCGCCATACCGATAAAGAACGGCGCCATCAATGACATGATACCCAGCGTACCGTTATAGACGTTTCCACCAATGCCTTTCAAACTATTCAGCGTTTCAATAGTTGAAGCATCAAGTCGAATGCCCATTGAATAAAAAAACGACCCCTCCCCAAAGCTCAGGAAAACGTTATTGATTAATACAAACATGGCCCCTGCGAGGGTTAACGGCATTAAACGAATAAAACCGTTTTTGATTGCATTAACGTGTGGCTGCTTTCCAATTTTTACAGCAAAAGGAAGGAGTACCTTTTCAAGTGAAGCAATAGCGTTACTCATAGAAAAATACCCTTAAATACCGCAATTAATAATTGCGGTGAATGTTAATGAAATAACTCTTTGACGGGAAAAATTAAAATAAAATAATTAATTTGCTGCGGCTTTTTTAATTGCTGCAACCGCAGCCTTAAGCACGCCTAAACCATCGACTTTGCCATACAGCAGCGAGTCAATCACTTCCACAGGCTTGTTGGGTAACAAACGCTGAATTTCGGGCAACATATAAGCAATTTGTGGACCTAATAATACAACATCGGCCACTGGACCTTTTTCTCCGGCCAGCGTTTCAGGAAACGCTTCAATAATAACCGGTACTTCGTATTTTTCGGCCTGAGCACGCATCTTCGAAACCAACAATGAAGTCGACATGCCCGCAGAACAAAACAGATAAATGTGTTTCTTTTCCATTAAAACGATCCTCATGTGCGATTATCTGTCACCAGACACTCCGCAAGCCCTAACCTGCATCCATGCTCTGGGTAACTTGCGTCAGCTAAATTACTTTTTTAGGTGGCTGAAATGAGTATACGGGATTGCACCGGCGGATGGTATTTCCTTGACCAACTAAATTGTCTCTCCTTGACCTGGCGTTATGACCACCCTCACACTTCAGGCAAATAATTCGCGTCAATAATTAAGATCGTGTGACATAAAAAAACCGGCGCAGTGGCCGGTTTTCCCGAGTGCTCAGGCAATAAACAGTTGTTACTTCTTCGCTGCCTGCGGGTCGGTGTCGTACTCTGCGCAGGTCTGGTAGCCAGAGTTAATCACGTGTCCGGTGTCATCTAAAGCAACAAAATAGGTCTCAGCTTTACCATCTCGTTGACCCAGGATGTAGGTCTGACACGTCCCACGCGCATGGATCATACTGACTTCGGAAGACGGTTTACCGGCAATCTGCGCTACCTGCGCCCGGCTCATCCCTTTCTTCACATCTTTCACCACGGGCTGAACAAATTGGTCTTTCGTACGATCGTAGGCCGTACACCCTGCCAGCATAGTCAAAACAGCCGCTGCGCTCAGAATTCCTGTTAGATTCTTGTTCATATTCCGTCCTCTTGTATTTCAGCGTGTTATATAAGCCTGGAGCACAACAACGCATTTTTCAAGCAATCAGAGGATACTTAGGTGGTTTCGGAAAATTCTATTAAAACAAAATGATGCTATATCAGGCTCGCATCCCTTGTCGTTTGGGCCTCAACGCGTTAGCTTTAACACATCATTTTTTTGATCATTTTATTTTTCGGAGGGGGTTAAATGACTCTGCAGCAAGAGATAATCCAGGCGCTTGGCGCAAAACCGCACATCAATGCAGAAGAAGAAATTCGCCGCAGCGTGGATTTCCTGAAATCGTATCTGCAGACCTACCCCTTTCTGAAATCGCTGGTGTTGGGAATTAGCGGCGGACAGGACTCAACGCTCGCGGGAAAACTGTGCCAGATGGCGATCACCGAGCTGCGAAAAGAAACGGGTAATGACGCACTGCAGTTTATTGCCGTACGCCTACCGTATGGCGTTCAGGCCGATGAGCAGGACTGCCAGGATGCCATCGCCTTTATTCAACCGGACCGCGTACTGACCGTCAATATTAAGGGCGCGGTGCTGGCCAGCGAGCAGGCCCTGCGTGAAGCGGGTATTGAACTGAGCGATTTTGTGCGTGGCAATGAAAAAGCCCGTGAACGTATGAAGGCACAATACAGTATCGCCGGCATGACCAGCGGGGTTGTCGTGGGTACCGATCATGCTGCAGAAGCCATCACCGGATTTTTCACTAAGTACGGCGATGGCGGTACCGACATTAACCCACTATTTCGTCTGAACAAGCGCCAGGGCAAACAACTGCTCGCCGCGCTGGGGTGCCCGGAGCACTTATATAAGAAAGCACCAACTGCTGACCTCGAGGACGATCGCCCTTCTCTGCCGGATGAAGCCGCACTGGGCGTCACTTACGACAACATCGACGACTATCTGGAAGGAAAAACGCTGGATGCCGACGTCGCAAAAAAAATTGAAGGCTGGTACGTGAAAACTGAGCATAAACGTCGCACACCGATCACCGTGTTTGATGATTTCTGGAAAAAAGCGTAATCCTTTTCCCTTCAAAATGCCGGGTAGCGCCAGGATTGGCCCTATCTGGCATTAGCCTGCTGAATCTCATGCCGCTTTTTTAATCGCCCTCAAACTGCTACACTGGATGAATAACCAGCATCTGGAGTCAACAGTGGTACAGCGTCAATCAGCCCCTCGTATGACATTTGAGGCAGCGGCAATCTATGAATATCCCGAGCACCTGCGCCCGTTTTTGAGTGCGCTTCCCACCGCGCCAGGCGTCTATCTGTTTCACAGTGATAGCGACACCATGCCGCTTTATATTGGTAAAAGTGTCAATATTCGCAGCCGTGTGCTGGCGCATCTGCGTACCGCAGACGAAGCGAGTATGCTGCGTCAGGCCAGGCGCATTAGCTGGATTTGTACGGCCGGAGAAATTGGCGCCCTGCTGCTGGAAGCGCGGCTTATCAAAGAACAGCAGCCCCTGTTTAACAAACGGCTGCGACGCAATCGCCAGCTGTGTGCCTT
This sequence comes from Citrobacter braakii, assembly GCF_002075345.1. Lineage (GTDB taxonomy): Bacteria > Pseudomonadota > Gammaproteobacteria > Enterobacterales > Enterobacteriaceae > Citrobacter > Citrobacter braakii. The sequence continues at coordinate 476,545 of NZ_NAEW01000001.1, read as the reverse complement.
GCAGCTTACCGACCGAACGGTTCAGGTGGTTTACGCACGAGATATTGATTTCTCCCACGCCCCCAATCTGTTTGGCCTGTTTGCCAACCGCCGCGCAGCGCTACAGACGCTGCAAAGCCTCGCCGATGAACAACAGCTGTGCTACGGCCTGTTGGGACTGGAACCCCTCAGCCACGGGCGCGCCTGTTTTCGCTCCGCGCTTAAACGCTGCGCCGGAGCCTGCTGTGGGAAAGAAAGCCCTGAAGCGCATCATTTGCGTCTGGTAGAAGCCCTGGAAAGAGTGCGCGTAATCTGCTGGCCGTGGAGCAATGCCATTGCGCTGCAGGAAACCCGCGCTGAAATGACGCAGTACCATATCATCAATAACTGGCTGTGGCTGGGAGCCGTTTCAACGCTGGATGAGGCAGCTACACTGGCGCGAATGCCGGCCGGCTTTGATCAAGATGGCTACAAAATTCTCTGCCGGCCTATTCTGTCTGGTCAATATGACATTATTGAACTGAGTCCGGAGAATGCCCCGGCATCCAGTTAATCTCGCTGAACAGCAGTTTCCCCTCGCGCTCCAGCAGTCGTAACGTGTGTTTACCGTCGTGCCAGCTTGCACCCTGATCGACGGTCAACAACTTATCACCCAGTTGCCAGGCTCCGCTGATAACAAACACCACGCCGCCGCGCGAACCAAAGGTCGTAAAGGTGCGATCGGCAACTCTGACTTTTGCCTGGCAGACATCCCGTCGGGTCATGATATTAAAATCCATCGACATCTGCCCTTCCGTCAGCTTCGCTTTTACCACCTTGTCACCGGCAAAGGTAAAAGGCTGATGCTGTTTCAGGGTATGCGTGAAGGTGTTCGACTCTTCCAGCGTCACTTCTCCGCCTTCCAGCAGAGTAATCACGCGTTCTACGCCGGGAAAAAGAGAAAACTCTCCATTCGCTGCGATGGAGGCGATACTCGCCCGCCAGTGAAAATCTCGTGTTGCTGGCGGAAAACAGCAAATCTCACGCGTTTCTCCCGCACCATTTCGCCACAGATTGACCGGCATTTTGCGGATATCAAAGTATTCCATCATCCCTCCAGAAAGGCGCAGCACGGCAGCCCACCGTAAACAGGCAGCCATAATTCATCATTGTTATGTTCACCCTGCAGATTATTGTTATCGGCAGCAGAGTTGATTTGCCTTAGCGATGAACCCGGTGTTTTGCAAAAAAGAACAACGCGCCCTCCAGGTGGAATTTTCGCGGGCTTCAGGAGAATAACGTGTCACAAGCGCGGTGCAAGAGGCAGCAAAGAAAAAACCGCCGATCCTGCCCACCTCGTTAAACGTGTTGTGGACAAGAGCGGCGGTCTTGAGTTTGGTTTCACACTGTGCGGCAATCAGCCCACACAGCGTGAATGATATAGTGTAGACGCTGAAAGATTACTCAGCAGCTTGCGGCATTTTACCCTTCTGCGCGGCACGTTCTGTCAGACGCTTCTCAAAATTGGCATTAAACTGCTTTTTCTGTTCCGGGGTCAGAATGTTGTAAATCTTGTTCTGAGTTTCCATGTGCGCCAGCATGTTGGCTTTGCGCTGTTCTTCCATCTTCGCAATCTGCGCTTCCGCTTTCGCTTTATCGAAGCTATCGCTGGCGATGATGTCGTGCATTGCGCGGCGCTCTTCCAGCGGCGGACGTTTCATCTGATCGCGCTGACCTTTCATGATCTCGCGAATCTGCTGTTTCTGCGCATCGGTCAGGTTCAGGTCTTTAAACATCATGTCATGATGCGGGGCAAACTTACCGTTGTGGTGCATCATTGGTTTGGCATCAGCTGGCGCAGCTGTTGTCGTGTCAGCGGCGTGGGCCAGGTTAGCAGCGCCCAGCGCCAGGGTAGAGGCAACAAACAGAGCAGTCAGTTTACGCATAATTTCTATCCTTTCTTTCAGTTATTTTGACGACACTCATGCGACTCTTATGCAATGTGATGTCGTGTTGACGAGATTAACTTTACCGGCTTAAGCGTCAATTAATCAGAGCAACGGTAAAACAATGAAAGTGTAAAAAACAAACTTTCATCAATTATGGAGAAAAAAAGAATAAATTGCGCAGAGTTGCAATAAAAAATTACAACAGGATGATTTTGAAGGGATTATGAAGAACTATACCTCATCCCTGATTATTAAGAAAGCAATTCACCAGGAATAATCTGTAATAAATAAAAACAGCACGTAAAAATAAGCCCTTAGGGATAAACCAAAAGGGCATATATATTTGTCACAATTTTTCGAGCATCAATCCGGCGCGTAAACCACAGGCCACGTTTGGATTTGGAAAAAGAACGTATTCAACATCATGGGTGACGGTAAAACGTTCATCACCGTCCTGCGCCAGCAAGGTGCCCTCTGTAAAAGGGGTAAAGTTGAGCGTCTGGTTATCCATGTGAAGAATGAAATCGTCGCTACGCCGCGTGATTTGCGACACCACGCGGTAACGCAGCGGAGATGTTTCTCCCAGTGACATTCGCTCGCCCTTTAGCAGCTTCGCCAGCGCATCTGCCGTCTGCGCAAACTGAGTCAGATCGTTTTGTCCAAACGGCAGCGCTTTACCCAGTTCCAGCGTGCAGGCCAGCGCGCCAAAATGTTCAGCGCTAAAATGGGTGAACGTGCCGCCAGGTGTCTGATGGAAAACCAGCGCCTCCAGCCCTGCCTCTCCCAGCCATCCCAAAAAATCTTCGTCCCAGGCAACGTTGCGTTGTGGCAACACGCCAAAGCGCAGATGCTGCGAGCCGCGAATCGCGGTGTGCAGATCCAGATGCCAGCGGACTGGCTCTTTCGCCCGCGAATAAAAATCCTCCAGACACAGCTCAAGCTGATGGGCTCGGTGCGTTTCTTCACTCGCGGCAAAAATCTGCCAACGGCCGCCAAACATACGGTTCAGGTCGCTATGACAATAACGTTGTCCCGCCGCCAGCGCCTGCGGGTTCCCCAGAATCACCAGCAGCCGCCATGTGAGCGTTAGTTCACCGCTAAACAGCCTGGAGAGAATTGAATCAAGTATCTCTACCGGGGCCGTTTCATTGCCGTGGATCCCCGCAGACAGCACCAGCGAATATTCCGCCGGAGTGACCGGCGTCAGCTCCAGAATTCCGTGACCAATCCACTGCCAGGAAAAGCCGCGAGCTGTGCCCTCGGTTGTCTCGGGGGTTATCCCTGCCAGCGTCTGGGCCAGAAAATTATCCATGGCTGGTCCTCTCCTGCTGGAAGGGATACACAGAGCCGAGGTTGAGCAATTGCGTCAACGTATCCAGCGCTTCACGCCCCTCACGCAACAGCTGCGGGTCGGCAAGGTCGGCGGCGGTAAGACGATCGCGATAGTAACGGTCGATCCAATTATTCAGCGTGTTAAACAGATTATCGTTCATGATAACCGCCGGATTTACGGCCTGCAGCTCCTGTGGAGTAAGCACCACTCTCAGGCGCAGACATGCCGGACCGCCGCCGTTGGACATACTTTCACGCAGATCGAATACCTGCAGGTCATCGATCGGATTGTCTTCCTCGAGCAGACGGTTCAAATACCGCCACACGCCCGCATGCTCCCGACACTCCTGCGGCAGGACCAGCATCATCGAACCGTCATCACGGCTCAGTAACTGGCTGTTAAACAGATAGGTAGTCACCGCATCCTGCACCGACACTTCCGCAGCAGGGACTTCCAGCGGGGTAAAACCTGCCACCTGACTGCGTAACTGCTCGAACAACGCCTGCTGTCTGGCAAACGCCAGCTGATGACAAAACAGTACCTGGCGATTCGACACCGCAATCACATCGTTATGAAACACGCCAAGATCGATAACGTCCGGGTTTTGCTGGGCAAAAATGCGCTGATGCGGGTTAACCTGATTCAGTCGGGCGACCGCCTCGCTGGCCTCACGGGATTGCCTCGCCGGATAGCGCTTCGGATGGGATGCATTCCCTTCTTCACGACCGTAAACAAACAGCTGTACGCCAGGGTCGCCGTAATCCCCGCCGAGGCGGTTATGGTTTGCCGCACCTTCATCACCGAATAGCGCAACCTGGGGTAACGCACCGTGGACCGTAAAACTATTCTCATCACGGAAAATCGCCCGTAGCAACGCTTCGGTGGTCGGCGCTTCCAGCGAACGGTGAAACTTATTATTCAGATTCGCCACCGTCAGATGCACTTTCCCGTCCAGCGCATCGGCTGAAGGGCAGACCGTTGCCGCATTCGCCACCCACATAGACGATGCGGAGCTGGCGCTGGAGAGCCAGTGAGGCGCCTGACGCGCCACGTTCTCCAGTATCTGTTCGTCGCGGCCGGTAAAGCCCAACTGACGCAGCACCGGAATATACGGCCGCTCATGAGGCGGGATCACCGCCTGGGGAAATCCCGCATCCGCCAGCGCTTTCATCTTTAGCAGACCCTGCTTCGCCGCCAGACGCGGGTTCGATACCTGAAAACGATGTTTGGTTGAGGCCTCATTACCAAATGACAGCCCCGCATAGTGGTGGGTCAGCCCCACCAGACCATCAAAATTTACCTCACGGGCTTTCATAACTTATCCTCGCGAGAAAAATCCAGGCCGGGGCTAAGCGTCGTTGGCAGCGTTAAGGCCGGTGATTCCAGACTTGCCATCGGCCAGGCGCAATAATCTGCGGCATACCACGCGCTGGCGCGATGGTTCCCGGAAGCGCCAACGCCGCCAAACGGCGCTGTACTCGCCGCGCCGGTTAACGGCTTATTCCAGTTGACGATCCCGGCCCGCGCCTCGAGCAGCAGTTGATCAAACTGGCTGCGATCGGGGGAAACCAACCCACACGACAATCCAAAGCGGGTGTTGTTCGCCATACGAATTGCGTCATCAAAGCTGTCATAACGCCAGACGCCAAGCAGCGGTCCAAAGACCTCTTCATCGGGTACGTTCGCCGCCCCGGTCAGTTCGATGATCCCTGGGGTGAGCAGTGACGTTCCGGCTTGCACCAGACGTGGCGCTAACAGCGTCCGGCCCCCTAACGATTCCAGACGCTGCCAGGCATCATAGACATGCCGCGCGGCCTGTTCGGAAATCAGCCCGCCAATAAATGGCTGCGGTTCTGCGTCCCAGTTGCCGGGCATTAAACGCTGGCTGACGTCCACCAGGCGCGTCAGGAACGCATCCCCCTGCGCGCCTTTTTTAACTAACAGGCGACGGGCGCAGGTACAACGCTGTCCGGCGGTGACAAACGCGGACTGAATAGTCAGATGCACTGCGGCATCAATATCTTCCGGGTTCTCAATAATCAGCGGGTTGTTGCCCCCCATCTCCAGAGCGAGGATTTTTTCCGGCTGGCCGGATAGCTGTCGATGCAGTTGATAACCAGTATTGGCACTGCCGGTAAACAGCAGGCCATCGAGATCGTCCTGCCCGCTCAGCGCCTGCCCCGTATCGCGACCGCCCTGCACCAGGTTCAGCACACCCGGCGGCAATCCCGCCTGCTCCCACAGCTTTGTCACGGCTTCACCGGTCCACGGCGTCAGCTCGCTGGGTTTGAAAATCAATGTGTTGCCTGCCAGCAGTGCCGGAACAATATGACCATTGGGTAAATGGCCAGGGAAGTTATACGGGCCAAAAACCGCCAGCACGCCGTGCGGGCGATGGCGCAACGTCGCTGCGCCATCCGGTAATTCGCTGTGATGCTCTCCGGTACGCGCATGCCAGGCTTTCACGGAGATGGCAATTTTATTGATCATCGCCGTCAGTTCCGTAGCGGCTTCCCAACGGGGTTTGCCGGTTTCCCGGGCGATAATCTGTGTGAGTTCGGCTTTATTGCTTTCCAGCAATGAGGCAAATTTTTCAACAATGGCCTGGCGTGCGCCAAAGGGCTGTTTAGCCCAACTGGCAAAGGCTGCGCGCGCGGCCCGGCACGCCTGCGCTACCTGGGCTGCATCGGCATCATTGCCCTGCCACAGCACATCACCGCTTACGGGATTGGTTTTCACCCGACGCTCGCCCAGCCCCGTCACCCAGTCGCCGCTTATCCATAATGTCATGCTGTTTTCTCCTCTGCACAAAGACGCACAAAACGTACATGGTCGCCCGCGTGACATTTCAGGGCGTCCAGTTGCGCCGCCGTCAGCACCAGACGCTGAGTATCCGGGTCGGCACGAACCAACATGACGCGGAAGTTTTGATAATTTTCATTGGCAACCAGACAAGCAGGATAATCGCCCGGCGCAGGCTGCCCTTCAGCCACCTCCACCAGCCTGCTTTTACGGATAGCCCGTACCCGGTCAATATCGCACTCCAGGGTCGGTCCGCCGTCGAAAATATCGACGTAGTTGCGGTAGCGAAATCCTTCTTTCTCCAGCACCGCCCGCGCAGGAGCCGTTTGCGGATGCACCTGACCAATCACGCTTTGCGCTTCGTCAGACAGGAAATGGGTATAAATCGGATGCTTAGGCATCAGTTCAGCAATAAAGGCTTTTTGCCCGGTTCCGCAGAGAAAATCCGCCCGGCTGAACTCCATTGAGAAAAAACGTTTGCCGAGGCTTTGCCAAAACGGAGAGTAGCCGTGTTCATCGATCACGCCGCGCATCTCGGCCACGACCTTCTCATTGAACCGGTCACGAAAGGCCGCCATAAACATAAAGCGCGACTTCGACAACAAATAGCCGTTGCCTTCTTTACGCCAGTCCGGATCGAGAAACAGAGAACAAAGTTCGCTACTGCCCGTGTGATCGTTACTCAGAAACAGCGTCGGCAGCGCGTTATACACGTTCAGCTCTTTCGAGGCGTGCACCAGTGTACCGACCCGGTAGTTGTACCAGGGATCGTTAAGCCCCACCGCCACCTCAATGGCGCAAATCCCTGCCACGGTTCCGCTGGCGCTGTCTTCAAGCACAAACACATATCCCTGCTCACTTTTGGGCAACTCACCGCGCCAGGTTTGTAGCGAACGTTCGATACGCGCCATCAGCGTAGCTTCATTCGCCGGTAGCGAGGTCAACCCGCCGCCGGTCTTACTGGCAAGCTGCATCAGCGCGGTGATATCAGCGCGTTCAATGGGACGAATCACCATCATGATGAACCTCCTGCTTTAATGCGTTCGCAGGCCAGCGCAAAGCGATCCAGTCCGGTGGCGATTTCTTCTTCGCTGACGTTTAACGCTGGCGCAAACCGCACCACATTAGCGCCAGCAATCAGCACCATCACTCCGGCAACGGCCGCTTCTTGCGAGATGAGTTTTGCTTTCCCGGCAAATTCCGCGTTCAGCACACAGCCAATCAGCAGTCCGAGCCCACGAATTTCACTAAACAGTCCAAAACGTTCGTTAATGGCGTTAATACGCTCCACAAACCAGTCGTGGCGCTGTTTCACTCCGTTAAGCATTTCCGGCGTGTTAACAATTTCCAGCAGTTTTCCCGCCACCGCAGTGGCCAGCGGGTTTCCGCCATAGGTTGTACCGTGCGTACCGACCGTCATCACACTGGCGCAACGCTCTGTCGCCAGCAGTGCGCCGATGGGGAAACCACCGCCCAGCGCTTTTGCTGTCGTCAGCAGGTCCGGCGTAACGCCGTAGTGCATGTAGGCATACAGTTCGCCGGTACGGCCAACCCCGGTCTGAACTTCATCAAAAATCAACAGCGCATTATGGCGATCGCATAATTCACGCAACCCCTGCAAAAAGGCGTTTGTTGCCGGCACTACGCCGCCTTCTCCCTGCACCGGCTCCACAATAACCGCACAGGTGTTGTCATCAATCAGTTGGCTGGCAGAGTCGAGATCGTTATACACGGCATGGCGGATATCCGGCGGCAGTGGCGCGAAGTCCTGTGAATAGGCGGGCTGTCCTCCGGCACTGACGGTAAACAGCGTGCGACCATGGAAAGCATTTTTAAACGCCACAATGCCGCTCTTCTGGCTACCAAAACGATCGTGGGCATATTTACGTGCCAATTTTAATGCCGCTTCGTTAGCTTCTGCGCCAGAGTTACAGAAGAAAATACGCTCGGCAAAAGTGGCATCAATCAGCTTTTTCGCCAGGCGCAGCACCGGCTCGTTGGTGTAGCCATTTCCCGTATGCCAGAATTTGCTCGCCTGGTCGTTTAATGCCTCGTGCAATGCCGGATGTGCATGACCCAGCGCGTTAACCGCAATGCCTCCCGCGAAATCGATATACTCTTTACCCTGCTGATCCCACAGACGTGAACCTTCGCCACGCACCGGAATAAAAGGGGCCGGAGCGTATACGGGCATCATCCATTCATCAAAATTTTCACGCGTAATTGACAGAGACATAGCGACCTCAACGGTAAATAAAAGGTTATTTATATGTTAATAAATATAGTGTTTGCGGTGTAAATGTAGATTGCAGGCTTCGTGCCAGCCAGCGAAAAAAGTGCATAAACGGAGGGCGGTGACGGAATATCAACGAGTTACAACCTGACGATATTCACTGTATGTGCATATAAAGTGAATATGTTTGCGTACCAGATGACTAAACAGAGGAAAAAACGCAATTTTATTCAGTCGCCAAATATAATTCTGGAATTGTGATCGTATACGAAATTTATCGGAAATTATTGCTCTATTCCGACGCGCTACGCGCCAAAACGGTGCAGTTTTTGCTCCATCGTTAACACCATTAGCAATCATTGTTGGAATCAGGTGACAAGAAGCAGTCAGCCTGCAGAAATTCTGCTACCATCCTTGCACTATTCATCTTGCAAAGTGGCAGCGACTATGAAATTTGTCTCTTTTAATATCAACGGCCTGCGTGCCCGTCCCCATCAACTGGCAGCCATTGTCGAAAAACACCAACCGGATGTTATTGGCTTACAGGAGACAAAAGTCCACGACGATATGTTCCCTCTCGAAGAGGTAGCAAAGCTGGGTTATAACGTCTTTTATCACGGTCAGAAAGGCCACTACGGCGTAGCACTATTAACGAAAGAAACGCCGATTGCGGTGCGTCGTGGCTTCCCGGGTGATGGCGAAGAAGCGCAGCGTCGTATCATCATGGCGGAAATTCCGTCGCCTCTGGGCAGTATCACGGTGATCAACGGCTATTTCCCGCAGGGTGAAAGCCGTGACCATGAAACCAAGTTCCCGGCTAAAGCCGCGTTTTATCAGAACCTACAAAACTACCTGGAGACTGAACTGAAGCGCGACAATCCGGTATTGATCATGGGCGATATGAATATCAGCCCAACCGACCTCGATATCGGTATTGGCGAAGAGAACCGTAAACGCTGGCTGCGTACCGGCAAATGTTCCTTCCTGCCAGAAGAGCGCGAGTGGATGGAACGTCTGCTGGGCTGGGGTCTGGTAGATACCTACCGTCACGCCTGGCCTGAAAAGAACGACCGGTTCTCGTGGTTTGATTACCGCTCAAAAGGCTTTGACGATAACCGTGGTCTGCGTATCGATCTGCTGCTGGCGAGCAACCCGCTGGCGGAGCGCTGCGAAGAAACAGGCATCGACTATGAAATCCGCAGCATGGAAAAGCCGTCCGACCATGCGCCTGTATGGGCTAAATTCCGCGTCTGATCGTCTGCGTATTTTCACTCTCCGGGCCTGGCCTGGAGAGTCTGTTTATTCTGTGCAAAATCAATAAAGCCACGGTAATACATTGTTGCGGCCGGAAATTTATTATATCTTCGCGCGCACTTTTCGCTGACGAAAACGCCACATTGCACTCGGTTTTACAGGAGAACCCCCATGAAAAAGAAGTTCACATAACGCAGAATACCGGCTGCTAATTGTTGCGGTATTGTTCTGCGTTCTGGCGGGAGTTTTCCATCATTACGGTCTGACCGATCTGATCATCAATTTCCATCATTTACAAGATGTCATCCGCCAAAGCGGCCTGTTCGGCTATACCCTTTATATCCTGTTGTTTATAGTTTCCGCGCTGTGTCTGATCCCAGGCAGCATTCTGGTGATCGTCGGCGGTGTGCTGTTTGGCCCGGTGACAGGGACGCTTATCTCGTTAGTGGCGGCAACCATGGCTTCGGCGCTGTCATTTATGCTGGCTCGCTGGCTTGGCCGGGAATTACTGCTGAAATACGTTGGCCATACGGCAACGTTTCAGGCTATCGAAAAAGGCATTGCCCATAGTGGAGTAGACTTTCTGATCCTGACCCGGCTCGTGCCACTGTTCCCCTATAACATTCAAAACTATGCCTATGGACTGACGGCCATTCCGTTCTGGTCATTTACCGTGATATCTGCGCTAACCACCTTGCCCGGCATCTTTATCTATACGCTGATGTCGCACGAACTGGCCAGCGAAGGGATTAGCTGGGCATTTATCGGTAAGCTCAGCGTTGCGGGGCTGGCGCTATTCGTCCTCGTTCAGGCAGCCAAAGCCTGGGCGCGACATAAACATGTCGATCCGGCGCCCGGTCACGAGTACGCGGGTAAATGATCAAGATGAATAAAGCGCGGCGGACACGCTATTACCGTATAAGCTTGCTTGCCCTGCTGCTGCTCGCCCTGATGGCGTGGGCGTGGATACCTGGCGTGAGTGATTTTCTTCACGGCAGTCTGGCGGCATTTACCACGCTCGATCAGCATGCTCTTGAGAACTTCATTCGTTCTTACGGAACCCAGGCGGCGGTCGTGTCGTTCTTCCTGATGATCTTACAGGCCATCGTCGCACCGCTTCCCGCCTTTGTGATCACCTTTGCCAATGCCTCGCTGTTTGGCGCATTTTGGGGCAGCGTTCTGTCCTGGAGCAGCGCGATGGCAGGCGCGGCGCTGTGCTTTTTTATTGCCCGCGTTTTAGGTCGCAGCGCGGTGGAAAAACTGACCGGAAAAACGGTGCTGAACAACATGGACACTTTTTTCGAGCGCTATGGCAAGCACACAATTCTTGTCTGTCGCCTGTTACCTTTTGTGCCGTTCGACCCGGTAAGCTACGCAGCAGGCCTGACCTCGATTCGTTTTCGCCATTTCTTCATCGCCACCGGCATCGGTCAGTTACCGGCCACTATCGTCTATTCATGGGCTGGTAGCCTGTTAACCGGCGGCACATTTTGGTTTGTTACCGGCCTGTTCTTCCTGTTCGCTCTGAGCGTGGTGATTGCCGTGGCCAGAAGCCTTTATCTTGAGCATCAACGGAAAAAGACCTGAGTCTTTCCCCCCATTTTTAGCAATGGAGATATTATGCGTTACTGCTTATTGTGCCTGAGTTTGCTGCTCTCTCCGCTGGCGGCTTTCGCCGAGGACACCAGTTGGCAGCAAATCAAAAATGACGCCCGCGGTCAGACGGTGTGGTTCAACGCCTGGGGTGGCGACAACGCAGTTAACCAGTATCTCGACTGGGTTAGCGGCGAGATGAAAACACACTATGCCATTAACCTGAAAATCGTACGCCTGGCGGATGCCGCCGACGCCGTAAAACGTATCCAGACGGAAGCGGCATCCGGGCGAAAAACCGGTGGCTCGGTCGATTTACTGTGGGTGAACGGCGAAAATTTCCGCACGCTGAAAGAAGCCGGGCTGCTACAGACCCAGTGGGCACAAACGCTGCCTAACTGGCGCTATGTTGATACCCAGAAACCGGTGAATGAAGACTTTTCCATTCCAACGGAGGGGGCTGAATCACCGTGGGGCGGCGCACAGCTTACATTTATTGCCAGGCACGATCTCACCGCGCAGCCGCCGCAATCCCCGCAGGTACTGCTTGAGTTTGCCCAAGCGCACCCTGGCACGGTGACCTATCCGCGTCCGCCAGACTTTACCGGAACGGCTTTTCTTGAGCAGTTGTTAATTTCGCTCACCAACAAGCCGCAGGCGCTGAAAACAGCGCCCGATGCGTCCACATTCGCCGATGTTACCGCTCCATTGTGGCATTACCTTGATGCTTTGCATCCTGCCCTGTGGCGCGAAGGTAAAGATTTTCCGCCCACGCCAGCGCGAATGGATGCGCTGCTCAACGGTGGCACCCTGCGTTTATCAATGACCTTTAATCCTGCCCACGCGCAGCAAAAAGTGGCCAGCGGTGAATTACCCAAAAGCAGCTATAGTTTTGGTTTCTCACAGGGCATGCTCGGCAACGTGCATTTTGTCACCATTCCAGCGAATGCGCGTGCCAGCGCCGGAGCGAAAGTCGTGGCAAATTTCCTGCTTTCACCCGAAGCGCAGTTGCGTAAAGCCGACCCGTCTGTCTGGGGAGATCCTTCGGTGCTTGATCCACAAAAATTGCCTGTCGACCAGCGTAATGCGCTGCTGGCGCGGATCCCACAAGGGCTCCCTGCCATGCTGCCAGAACCGCATGCTGCATGGGTAAACGCTCTGGAACAAGAATGGCTACGCCGCTACGGTACACATTAATTCTGCTACTCTGGGCCATCATGGCGGGCGTTTACCTGCCGCTGGCACCAGCGGCTTTTTCTCTGATAACGCCGGCGCTGAGTACCAAACACTGGCTGGCGCTATTTAGCGATCCTCAACTCCCGCAGGCGTTACTGGCAACGCTGGTTTCCGTAAGCCTCGCGGCTGGTGGCGCGCTGATCATCGCCCTGCTGGCGATCCTCGCCTTATGGCCCGGCGCAGGCTGGGCGCGTCTGTGCACGCGTCTTCCGTGGCTGCTGGCGATTCCGCACGTTGCCTTCGCCACCAGCGTACTGTTGGTTTTTGCCGAAGGCGGCATGCTCTGGCAATGGCTCCCGTTCCTCAGCCCCCAGCCTGACCGCTACGGCATTGGGCTTGGCGTGACGCTGGCGGTAAAAGAGAGTGCCTTTTTGTTATGGATCCTCTCAGCTCTGCTGAGTGAAAAACAGCTTTCGCAGCAGGTTATCGTCCTGGATTCGCTGGGTTACAGCCGACTGCAATGCCTGAACTGGCTGGTTCTGCCCTCTCTCGCCCCCGCGTTAGGCAAAGCCATGCTGGCGATTGTCGCCTGGTCGCTCTCGGTAGTGGATGTAGCAATCGTCCTTGGCCCCGGAAACCCACCAACGCTTGCCGTGTTGAGCTGGCAATGGCTCAGTCAGGGCGATGCCGAGCAACAGGCTAAAGGAGCACTCGCCAGCCTGCTGCTGGTACTGCTGCTACTCATCATCGCGCTGGCGGGGTATCTGCTCTGGCGCGCCTGGCAACGCACTATTCCCGCAGTAAACGGGGAACGCCTGCGTTTTTCATCCTGTACAATCGGACGTTCGCTGGTACAACTTTTGCCCTTTGGCGGTGTGGTGTGCGCGCTGGTTCTGGCGCTGATCGCCAGCTATTCGTCGCTAAATAGCGAGGCGCTCAGCACTAGCCTGCAACTGGGGCTTCTCTCCAGCGTGCTGGCGCTGCTGATACTTTTTGCCTGGCTGGAATGGGGTCCGCAAACCGGACACCGTTGGGTCTGGCTACCGCTCATTTTGCCTGCGCTGCCGCTGGTAACTGGACAGTATCTGTTGGCGTTATATGCCGGACAGGATGGGCTGATGATAACCATTGTCTGGGGACACCTGCTGTGGGTGATGCCATGGATGCTGTTTGTGCTCAAACCGGCGTGGCGACGCATTGACCCACGATTGATTTTGATTGCGCAAACGCTGGGTTGGACCCGGGGGCGCATATTCTGGCAAGTAAAATGTCCGCAGCTGGCGCGCCCGGCGCTGGTTGCCTTCGCGGTAGGGTTCTCAGTCAGTATCGCCCAGTATATGCCGACGCTGTGGTTAGGCGCCGGGCGCTATCCCACGCTGACCACCGAAGCGGTGGCATTAAGCAGCGGCGGCAGCACCGCCATTCTGGCAACCCAGGCGCTATGGCAGCTTCTGTTACCGCTTATAATTTTCGCACTGGCGGCGTTTCTCGCTGCGTGGATTGGCCGCTTTCGACAAGGACTCCGCTAATGCTCATTGTACAAGGCGTTTCGTTGTACCAGGGTACGACGGCGCTACTGAAGGACGTTAATTTCCAGGTTAATAAAAGTGACATTGTCACCATTATGGGGCCTTCCGGCAGCGGTAAGTCTTCGTTATTTTCGTGGATGATCGGGGCGTTGTCTCCTCAGTTTCAGGCGTCAGGCGAACTGTGGCTCAACGAACAGCGCGTAGACACACTGCCTACTGCGCAGCGCCAGATTGGCATTCTGTTTCAGGATGCGCTGCTGTTTGACCATTTCAGCGTTGGGCAGAATTTACTGCTGGCCTTACCCGCCAGCGTGCAAGGTCCCGCCAGACGCCATGCGGTGGAAAGCGCCCTCGCACGCGCGGGCCTGGCAGGATTTTATTCACGCGATCCGGCTTCGCTCTCCGGCGGGCAACGCTCGCGTGTCGCCCTGCTTCGCGCGCTACTGGCACAACCCCAGGCGCTGTTACTCGATGAACCCTTTAGCCGGCTGGATGCGTCGCTGCGCGATACCTTTCGCCAGTGGGTCTTCACCGAGGTACGTAAACTGGGTATTCCGGTGGTACAGGTTACCCACGATGCGCAGGACGTTCCGCCAGCAGGTCGCGTATTACAGATGGAAAACTGGGCGTGAATGTGGCGATATGCTGCGTTAACGCAAGGTTTTTACTTAACTGGCGGCACAGAATGTCGTCCTCTTTTTCAACGTCGGGCTATTCGATGAAACGTGTTTCTCAAATGACCGCGCTGGCACTGGCTTTAGGGCTCGCTTGCGCTTCTTCCTGGGCTGCTGAAACAGCACAGACGCTCACCCTCAACCAGTTACAGCAAAAGCAAGGCGCGGCGATCGATACCCGTCAGAGCGCTTTTTACAACGGCTGGCCGCAATCGCTTAATGGTCCTTCAGGACACGAGCCTTTCGCACTGAACCTGTCTGCCGCCTGGCTCGACAAGATGAATGATGAACAACTCAGCGCCTGGGTTAAGGCACATCACCTGAAAACCGACGCGCCTGTGGCATTGTATGGCAGCGATACTGACATGCAGGCCGTCAAATCCCGCCTGCAGAAAGTCGGCTTTAACGCTATCTCAACCCTCAGCGATGCGCTTACGGACCCTGCCCGCCTGCAACGTCTGCCGCACTTCGAACAGTTGGTTTACCCGCAGTGGCTGCACGACCTTCAGCAGGGTAAAGAGGTGACCGCCAAACCGGCCGGTGACTGGAAAGTGATTGAAGCCGCCTGGGGCGCGCCGAAGTTGTATCTGCTCAGCCATATCCCTGGCGCGGGCTACATTGATACCAACGAAGTCGAAAGCGAACCGCTGTGGAATAAAGTGTCCGACGCGCAGCTCAAAGCGATGCTGGCGAAACACGGCATCCGCCACGACACCACGGTGATTTTATACGGCCGCGATGTCTACGCCGCCGCGCGCGTGGCACAAATTATGCTGTATGCAGGTGTGAAAGATGTTCGTCTGCTCGACGGCGGCTGGCAGACCTGGTCTGACTCAGGTTTACCGGTCGAACGCGGTACGGCACCAACGGTGAAGCCTGAACCTGATTTCGGCGTGACGATCCCTGCCCAACCGCAACTGATGCTGGATATGGAACAGGCTCGCGGTCTGCTGCATCGCCAGGATGCGTCTTTGGTGAGCATTCGTTCATGGCCGGAATTTATCGGTACGACCAGCGGCTATAGCTACATTAAGCCAAAAGGTGAGATCGCAGGGGCGCGTTGGGGCCATGCAGGCAGCGACTCCACCCACATGGAAGATTTCCATAACCCGGATGGCACCATGCGCAGCGCCAATGACATCGCCGCCATGTGGAAGCAATGGAATATCCTGCCAGAGCAACAGGTCTCATTCTATTGTGGTACCGGCTGGCGTGCTTCGGAAACGTTTATGTATGCCCGCGCAATGGGCTGGAAAAACGTCTCCGTCTACGACGGTGGCTGGTATGAGTGGAGCAGCTCTCCGAAAAACCCGATCGCCAGCGGTGAACGGGGTCCGGACGCCAGCAAGTAAGATTGCCATTGTTGCCGGATGCAGCGAGAACGCTTTACCCAGCCTACATAAACCATCGCTGTAGGCCGAATAAGCGAAGCGCATCCGGCAACGCACTACGTTACGCCTGACGCTGGACCGCTTTCAGCGTCAGATATCCGCTCCAGATCCGGGTGAACGTCGTCATCCAGCACAGCGCGCCAAAGACCCACGCCATTACGGCAAAATATTCCGGGAACAGACATCCCAACACAAACAGCAAAATCGTCTCGGTTCCTTCAGTCAGTCCGCCCAGATAATAAAACGATTTATGCGCATAACCGGGGTTATCAATCTGATGCTTTGCCGCCAGCGCGGCGAAGGCCAGAAAGCTGCTGCCGGTGCCAATAAACGCGAACAACAGCCAACCGCCTGCCAGCGCATTTTGCGCCGGCGCAGCAAGAATAAAACCAAACGGCACTAAGGCGTAAAACAGAAAATCGAGCGAGATATCGAGAAATCCTCCCGCGTCCGTTAGCCCTCTGCGCCGTGCCAGCGCCCCATCCAGCCCGTCAAACAGCCGATTGAGTACAATGGCCACCAGCGCCGCCATATACCAGCCTAACGCCAGAAATGGCAACGCCAGCACGCCAATAGCAAAACCGACCAGCGTAAGTCCGTCCGGGGTAATCGCCGGTTGATCAATGATGCCCACGCAGCGATGCAAAAGCGGTTTTAATCGCGGATGAAGATGGCGGTCAAGCATGCGGGCGTCCTTTAAAACTGTCGCACAGTCCCTGGGAGGGAATATCGAGAGCGGCATTAAAACGCGCCGAGAGATTTTGAAACGCAATCAGCGCGGTCATTTCAGTAATGGCGTCATCGGTAAAATACTGCTTCATCTGCGCTTTCAGCGCATCGTCAACCTGTGGTGGCGTTGCGGTGACCGCATCAGCATAGGCCAGCCCTACACGTTCTTCTGCGCTAAATAGCGTTGATTCTTGCCAGTTGGCAACCTGTAAGACTTTATCCAGCGCGCCGCAGCGTTCAGCCAGCCGTAAACTGTTGGCGTCAACGCAGAAAGCGCAGTGGCACACCTGAGAAACGCGGGTCATCAACAGCGCGCGCATCACTGGCGACAGGCGCGCCTTTTTACGCTCCAGAAACCCGACAAACAGCGCCACCAGCCAGAACAGGAACGGCATCCGCCCCCACCAGCGCGTGGGATGCAGCACATCACCATAATGTTTTTTCTGCGTAGCAACGAGCGGTTGCAAACTGGAAGGGATACGCGTTAACGGTTTTACCCACGACTGAGGATCGTTCAACGGTGGCTCCTGAATACTTTAGATAAAACAAAGATAACGATAGTATGTCATTTTCTACCGTTAGATCTTGATGAATATAATGAAAACCCTCGACGTGGTCGCCGCTATCATTGAGCGTGATGGCAAAATTTTACTGGCTCAACGCCCGCAGCATGCGGATCAGTCAGGTATGTGGGAGTTTGCTGGCGGTAAGGTTGAGCCGGGGGAAAGTCAGCCAGAGGCGCTGGTCCGTGAACTGCGTGAAGAGTTGGGCATCGAGGCGGTCGTTGGACGCTACATTGCCAGCCATCAACGCGAGGTTTCGGGCCGACTCATTCACTTACATGCCTGGCATGTACCGTCATATCAGGGGGAGCTGAAAGTGTATGAACATCAGGATATCGTCTGGTGTTCAACCGAAGAGGCGCTGCGTTATCCGCTGGCGCCTGCCGATATCCCGCTATTAAAAGCGTTTATCCTTTTACGCGACGCCAGACCAGCGGATTCGTGCTGATCGTTTTATCATCACGCTGGCACTGAAGCAAAACGCCATCCGCTTTAATCACCGCCCCTTCTGAGTAGTTTTGATCCTGATAAATACAGCACTGACTACAGGGTTGCGCCCGCTGACCGCTGGAACTGAACACTTCCGGCGGGACATTCACCTGCACGTCCGGGCGATAGAGCTGATTTGCCAGCGTCGCGCTGGACACCAGTGCCAACGCTCCTGCCATGATTATACGGCGCATATTCTTTCCTTTTTGACTGACAGCTATGCTCAGTATAACGGTATAAACCGGCAGAAACTTTAGCCCTTGCCATCATCGCTTTTGGTTATGACCCACGCCGCAATATTAATTTACTTAGCGCGGTTAATTTTTTCTTGCGTCCCGTCACACTGCTGATGTTATAGTCAAAAACTGCAAAACACTTAACACAAAAATCAAAAATATAACCATATCAATACATAAGAGGTACTTATATCTATGGATCAGACACGTTCTCTGGAGTCATTCCTTAACCATGTGCAAAAGCGCGACCCGAATCAGACCGAGTTCGCGCAAGCCGTTCGTGAGGTAATGACGACACTGTGGCCCTTCCTCGAGCAAAACCCGCGTTATCGTCAGATGTCGTTGCTGGAACGTCTGGTTGAACCGGAGCGCGTGATCCAGTTCCGCGTCGTCTGGCTGGACGATCGCAATCAGGTGCAGGTCAACCGCGCGTGGCGCGTGCAGTTTAGCTCCGCCATTGGCCCATACAAAGGCGGGATGCGTTTCCACCCTTCCGTGAACCTGTCGATCCTGAAATTCCTTGGCTTCGAGCAAACATTTAAAAACGCCCTGACCACGCTGCCAATGGGCGGGGGTAAAGGCGGGAGCGATTTCGATCCGAAAGGTAAAAGCGAAGGCGAAATCATGCGTTTCTGCCAGGCGCTGATGACCGAACTGTTCCGCCATTTAGGACCCGATACCGATGTTCCGGCGGGCGATATCGGCGTAGGCGGTCGTGAAGTCGGCTTTATGGCCGGGATGATGAAAAAACTGTCCAACAACAGCGCCTGCGTTTTTACCGGTAAAGGTCTCTCTTTCGGCGGCAGCCTGATTCGCCCGGAAGCTACCGGCTACGGTCTGGTGTACTTCACCGAAGCGATGCTCAAACGCCATGGTCTGGGCTTTGAAGGCATGCGCGTGGCCGTCTCTGGTTCCGGTAACGTGGCGCAATTCGCCATTGAGAAAGCCATGGAGTTTGGCGCGCGAGTAGTTACCGCCTCCGATTCCAGCGGAACCGTGGTCGACGAAAGCGGATTTACCAAAGAAAAACTGGCGCGTCTGTGCGCGATCAAAGACAGCCGCGACGGCCGCGTGGCGGATTACGCCCGCGAATTTGGCCTGACCTATCTGGAAGGCCAACAGCCGTGGTCGGTTCCGGTTGATATCGCCCTGCCGTGCGCCACCCAGAACGAACTTGATGTCGATGCGGCACGCGTGCTGATCGCCAACGGCGTGAAGGCTGTCGCCGAAGGGGCAAACATGCCTACCACCATCGAGGCCACCGATCTGTTCCTGGAAGCGGGTGTATTGTTCGCGCCGGGTAAAGCGGCCAACGCGGGAGGCGTAGCAACATCCGGTCTGGAAATGGCGCAGAACGCCGCACGTCTGGGCTGGAAAGCGGAGAAAGTGGATGCGCGCCTGCACCACATCATGCTGGATATTCACCATGCCTGCGTCGAGTACGGCGGCGAAAGCAAGCAAACCAACTACGTACGTGGCGCCAACATCGCGGGATTCGTGAAAGTTGCCGACGCGATGTTGGGCCAGGGTGTGATTTAATTCAGATCTATTGTTCCCGTCGGCTTGATGCGGCACACATGCCTTATCCAGCCTAAGAGCGCACTACAGGCCCGCCTCTTCAGATGGCGGGCTTTTTTTCGCCGTGCGTTTACGCGGCGCGCTCTTTTTCTTGTCACCACCACTACTACCCGGTGCGGCAATACCACGGAAGCGTCGTACCGGCGTGCTGCGCGCCTGATCGATTAGCTGATACAGCGTCCCCACCAGCGGCTGCATGAAATCCTGATATCGACACTGCTTTTCGCTGATTTGGGTCAGGATAGATTCCCAGTGCGCGGTCATATCCGGGCGCGTCGCCATTTCAGGCAGCGAATGAAACAGCGCTTTTCCGGCATCGGTAGAATGGATATAGCGCCCCTTCTTCACCAGGAAACCACGCTTAAACAGCAGCTCGATAATCCCGGCGCGCGTCGCTTCCGTTCCCAGTCCGTCCGTTGCGCGCAGGATCTTTTTCAGATCTTTATCCTGCACAAAGCGCGCGATTCCGGTCATCGCTGACAGCAGCGTGGCATCGGTAAAGTGCCGCGGAGGCTGGGTCTGTCGTTCAACCACTTCGCCTTTTTCGCACAGCAGCTCGTCGTCTTTTGCCACCACCGGCAGCGGCGTCCCGTCGTTATCTTCGTCGCGCTCTTTGTTGCCAAGCAGCGTACGCCATCCGGCCTCCGCCAGAAAACGGGCTTTGGCGACAAACTTACCTTTCGCGATGTCCAGCTCAATAACGCACTTCCTGAATACCGCATCCGCGCAAAACTGCATCAGATATTGACGGGCAATCAGGTTGTATATCTTCGCTTCATTATCGTTCAGGTTGATGGACGAACTGCGCGCGGTTGGAATGATGGCATGGTGGGCATCCACTTTTTTATCATCCCAACAGCGGTTTCGCGTATCGGGATTGACCGCCGGTTGCGGAAGCAGATCCGGCGCATGGACACTAATCGCGTTCAGCACCGCGTGACGTCCGGCAAAGTGTTCTTCCGGCAGATAACGGCTATCCGAACGCGGATAGGTGATCAGTTTATGGGTTTCATACAGCTTCTGGCAGATATCCAGAACGTTTTGCGCACTTAAGCCAAAGCGTTTCGCCGCTTCAATCTGCAACGCCGACAGCGAAAACGGCAGCGGCGCGGATTCTGATTCCCGTTTATCGTTATAGCTGGTGACGATCGCCGGCTGACCGTTAATGCGGTTTACCACGTGTTCAGCCAACGTGCGGTTTAGCAAGCGCCCTTCTTCATCCTGATACGGCTCACACGCTTCGCTCGGCTGCCAGATAGCGGTAAACCGCTCATCGGCGGGCGTCACGATATGCGCCTTTACCTCGAAGAAGTCTTTGGCAACGAAGTTTTCAATCTCTTCATCGCGACGCACAACCAGTCCGAGCACCGGCGTTTGCACGCGCCCGACCGAAAGTACGCCCTGATAGCCCGCGTTACGCCCCAGAATGGTATAAGCGCGCGTCATGTTGATACCGTACAGCCAGTCCGCCCGCGCTCGCGCCAGTGCCGACACGCAAAGGGGGATGAACTCACTGTTGGCGCGCAGACGCTCAATCGCCCGCTCGACGGCCTGCGGGTTGAGGTCGTTAATCAGGCAGCGTTGCACCTGCTGGCGCTTTTCAGGGGCCAGTTGCAGGTAATCCAGCACTTCATCCACCAGCAGTTGTCCTTCACGATCGGGGTCACCTGCGTGAATGACTTCACTGGCCTCATGCAAAAATCGCTTAATAACGTTGAGCTGTTTGGTCACCGAGGGACGCGGCTGCAGTTGCCACTTTTCCGGGACAATCGGCAGATCAACCAGACTCCAGCGAGCATAACGACTGTCGTAGGCATCTGGCTGCGCCTGTTCAAGCAGGTGACCAATACACCAGGTCACCACTTGCCCGTTTCCGCATTCGATAAAACCGTCACCTTTGCGATGCGGCTTCGGCAGCACATCGGCGATAGCGCGCGCCAGACTCGGTTTTTCGGCAATAAACAATCGCATCGAGTTAACGGATCTCAACCATGGCGCGACCGCCACGAGCTTCCACTAACTCACCAATCGCGGTGAGGTCGATGCCAAACTGCGCCGCTGCCGCTTTAACTTCGGCTTCAGCTTCCGGCGTTACCGCTAACAGCAGACCACCGGAAGTTTGCGGATCGCAGAGCAGATCGCGAACCGACTGCGGCATTTCACCCATCAGGTGTCCGTAGCTGGCAAAGTTACGCTGGGTACCGCCCGGCACCGCGCCCTGCGCGATGTATTCTTCAACACCTGGTAGCTTAGGAATAGCCTGGTAGACGATCTGCGCCTGAACGCCGGCCCCCTGACACATCTCGCTCAGATGCCCCAGCAGCCCAAAACCGGTAACGTCGGTCATGGCTTTCACGCCGTCGATATCGGCAAATGCCGCCCCGGCAATGTTCATCCGGCACATCACTTCCGTCGCCAGCCCTTTGTGCTCGTCCTTCAGCAGCGATTTTTTCTCTGCGGTGGTCAGGACACCAATACCCAGAGGCTTGGTCAAAAACAGCTTGCATCCCGCCTCGGCGGTGCTGTTTTTCTTCACGCGCTCAGTTGGAACAACGCCGGTTACCGCAAGACCAAAGATAGGCTCAGGCGCATCGATAGAGTGCCCCCCCGCCAGCGCGATACCCGCCTGACGGCAGGCAAAGCGTCCGCCTTCGGTTACTTCGCGGGCAATTTCCGGCGCCAACTTATCAAGCGGCCAGCCCAGGATAGCAATTGCCATAATCGGTTTGCCGCCCATGGCGAAAATATCGCTGATGGCGTTGGTGGCGGCGATGCGGCCAAAATCAAACGGATTATCGACAATCGGCATAAAGAAATCGGTGGTGCTGATTACGCTGGTGCCGTTTCCCAGATCGTATACAGCCGCGTCGTCGCGGGTTTCATTACCCACCAGTAAGTTTGGATCAACAAACTTCGCCTGCTCGCTGTGCAGGATGGTTTCCAGCACTTTTGGGGAAATTTTACAACCGCAACCGGCTCCGTGGCTGTATTGCGTTAAACGAATAGCTTGCTCGCTCATGGACATCTCCTGTCATTGCAATCCGGATATGGTAGCGCTCATTCCATGATGTGGTAAGAGTGACTGTCTGAATTCGGGTGCCTTTGCTCATAATCCAGACAGTTTTGCCGTTGATATCAGAAATAACGGACGAATGCGCTCGGATCGGCAAGGGTAATCGTCGTGGATGCTTTCAACTGTGGTGTGCCCAGATAGAGAAAACCGACGATTTTATCCTGTGGGCGACAGTCAAACGCTTCGCGGACGACCTCACTTTCGGTTAATGCGCCACTGCGCCAGATACCGCCAAAGCCCTGGGCAATGGCAGCCATCTGCATGGCCATCACCGCACAACCGGCAGACATTTCCTGTTCCCATAGCGGAACCTTGTCGTTTGCTTCACATTTCGCCACCACGGTAATAATCAGCGGTGCGCGAAACGGCGCGCTGCGCGCTTTTTCCTGGGCCTTCTCATCGCTGCCAGATGCAATAGCGCCTTTTTCAAGCACGGCGGCAAAGCGTTCACGCCCTTCGCCCTCAATGACAAAGAATTGCCACGGTTGCAGCGTTTTGTGGTCCGGCGCGCGCATTCCCGCGCGCAGAATATTTTGCAGTTGCTCTCCTGCCGGGGCCGGTTCGACGAGACGAGAGGCGCTACGACGGGTCATAAGTAATTCGAGTGCATCCATTTGCTTAACTCCAACAATGAAATTTATTCACAAAATTAACACGTGAGCGGATTTTGTTACAGCACAGGCGGTGATTCCTGCTGACAAGTGCCTGTCGGGTCATTACGATAGCCTCATCTTATCGCCTTTCTCCGGGATTTCGGGGTGGCGTGTTGTTAATTGGTAGGGAGAATACATGCGAACCCTGTGGCGATTTATTGCCGGATTTTTTAAATGGACATGGCGATTACTCAATTTCGTCCGTGAATTTGTGCTTAACCTGTTCTTCATCTTTTTGGTGCTGGTTGGCGTGGGCATCTGGATGCAGGTCAGCAGCAGCAACACCAGCGAACACGCTGAGCGAGGCGCGCTGCTGCTGGATATCTCCGGGGTGATTGTCGATAAGCCTTCGAGCACCAGTCGTTTAAGCGTTATTGGTCGTCAGCTGTTTGGCGCCAGTTCCGATCGTCTGCAGGAAAACTCCCTGTTCGATATCGTGAATACGATTCGCCAGGCAAAAGATGATCGCAACATCACCGGCATCGTGATGGATCTGAAAAATTTTGCCGGGGCAGACCAGCCTTCCATGCAGTATATCGGCAAAGCACTGCGGGAATTCCGCGACAGCGGTAAACCGGTCTTTGCCGTGGGCGATAACTTCAGCCAGGGGCAGTATTACCTCGCCAGTTTTGCTAACAAAATTTACCTCTCTCCGCAGGGTTCCGTTGATCTGCACGGCTTTGCCACCAACGGTCTGTACTACAAGTCCCTGCTCGTTAAGCTGAAAGTTTCCACGCACGTATTCCGCGTCGGGACCTATAAGTCTGCCGTAGAGCCGTTTATCCGCGATGATATGTCTCCTGCCGCGCGTGAAGCCGACAGTCGTTGGATCGGCGAGCTGTGGCAGAACTATCTCGACACGGTCGCCGCCAACCGCCAGATCCCAGCTCAGCAGGTGTTCCCTGGCGCACAGGCGATGCTGGACGGTTTGACGAAGGTCGATGGAGATACGGCGAAATATGCGCTCGACAACAAACTGGTGGATGCACTCGCCTCCAGCGCCGAAGTCGAAAAAATGCTGACCAAACAGTTTGGCTGGAGCAAAGCGGATAAAAACTATCGCGCCGTCAGCTATTACGATTATTCGCTGAAAACACCGGCGGATACCGGAGACAGCATTGGCGTTATCTTCGCGAACGGCGCGATTATGGACGGTGAAGAAACCCCAGGAAATGTGGGGGGCGACACCACTGCCGCACAAATCCGCGAAGCACGTCTCGATCCGAAAGTGAAAGCTATTGTACTGCGCGTGAACAGTCCTGGCGGCAGCGTCAGCGCCTCGGAAGTCATTCGTGCTGAGCTGGCTGCGGCAAAAGCGGCGGGTAAACCGGTTGTCGTGTCCATGGGCGGCATGGCGGCCTCCGGTGGCTACTGGATCTCCACCCCAGCCAGTTACATTGTGGCGAACCCCAGCACTTTGACCGGTTCAATCGGGATCTTTGGTGTGATCAACACCGTAGAAAACAGCCTGGGTTCCATTGGTGTACATACCGATGGCGTGGCCACTTCCCCGCTGGCGGATATCTCCATCACCAAAGCGTTACCGCCTGAAGTGCAGC
This sequence comes from Citrobacter braakii, assembly GCF_002075345.1. GTDB lineage: Bacteria > Pseudomonadota > Gammaproteobacteria > Enterobacterales > Enterobacteriaceae > Citrobacter > Citrobacter braakii. Next base: position 451,773 of record NZ_NAEW01000001.1, on the reverse strand, counting down.
AAATGATGCAATTGAGCATTGAAAATGGCTATAAGCGCTTTATCACGCTGGTCGCGGATGCACGTAAGACAACCCCTGAGCAGATTGACAAAATCGCGCAGGGTCACGTCTGGACCGGTCAGGATGCGAAAGCCAACGGACTGGTAGACAGCCTCGGTGATTTTGACGACGCCATCGCGAAAGCGGCTGAGCTTGCCAAGCTGAAACAGTGGCACATTGCGTATTATCAGGATGAACCGACATTCGTCGATATGATAATGGACAGCATGTCAGGCTCCGTTCGCGCCATGCTGCCCGAAGCTATTCAGGCCATGCTCCCGGCGCCGCTTGCTTCTGCGGCCAGTGCAGTTAAAGCGGAAAGCGATAAGCTGGCCGCGTTTAACGATCCGCAAAACCGATATGCGTTTTGCCTGACCTGCGCCAACGTTCGCTAACAATTGCCCCCTCTTCGGGATGAAGAGGGGTTTTCATTGAGACAGAAGAAAAGTCATGCAAAAGAAATCGATTTACGTTGCCTATACCGGCGGTACCATTGGTATGCAGCGCTCAGAACAGGGTTATATTCCTGTTTCTGGTCATCTCCAGCGTCAACTGGCATTGATGCCTGAATTCCACCGCCCGGAGATGCCAGACTTCACCATCCACGAATACGTCCCGTTGATGGATTCCTCCGACATGACGCCGGAAGACTGGCAGCATATTGCGGAAGACATTAAAGCACACTACGACGATTACGATGGTTTTGTCATTCTGCACGGCACCGACACCATGGCGTTTACGGCTTCAGCGCTCTCTTTTATGTTGGAGAACCTGGGTAAACCGGTAATTGTGACAGGGTCACAAATTCCGCTGGCAGAGCTACGTTCAGACGGGCAAATCAACCTGCTCAATGCGCTGTACGTTGCGGCAAATTACCCGATCAATGAAGTAACCCTGTTTTTCAACAATCGACTGTTTCGCGGCAACCGTACCACTAAAGCGCACGCCGATGGCTTTGACGCCTTTGCCTCACCCAACCTTGCGCCGCTACTGGAAGCCGGGATCCACATCCGTCGACTGGGAACACCGCCAGCACCGCACGGCGCAGGTGAACTGCTTGTTCACCCTATTACTCCACAACCGATTGGCGTAGTCACCATTTATCCAGGTATCTCCGCTGATGTGGTGCGTAACTTCCTGCGCCAGCCGGTGAAAGCGTTAATTTTGCGCTCCTACGGCGTGGGCAATGCACCGCAAAATAAAGAGTTTCTGCAAGAACTTGAAGATGCGAGCTCACGTGGCATTGTGGTGGTGAACCTGACCCAGTGTATGTCCGGCAAGGTAAACATGGGTGGCTACGCGACGGGTAATGCCCTCGCCCACGCTGGCGTGATTGGCGGCGCGGATATGACTGTCGAAGCCACGCTCACCAAATTGCACTATTTACTGAGTCAGGGACTGGATGTGCAGAGCATTCGTAAAGCTATGACGCAAAATCTGCGCGGCGAGCTCACCCCGGACGAATAAAGGAGTCTATGCCCATGGCCCGAGCCTTACTGTTGGTCGATTTACAAAATGACTTTTGTGCCGGCGGCGCTCTCGCTGTTCCGCAAGGCGACAGCACAATCGAGATTGCCAACCGTCTGATTGACTGGTGCGCCCTACGCGGCGACACGGTTGTTGCCAGTCTGGACTGGCATCCGGCTAATCACGGTAGTTTTGCCAGCCAGCATCAGGTCCCCCCCTACAGTCAGGGACAACTGGATGGTCTGGCGCAAACGTTCTGGCCCGATCATTGCGTGCAAAACAGCGAAGGAGCGGCCCTGCATCCGCTGCTGAACCAGCGTGCGATAGCGAAAACCTTCACCAAGGGCGAGAACCCGCTGGTCGACAGTTACAGTGCGTTTTTTGATAACGGTCGTCGTCAGGCAACCGCGCTGAACGCCTGGCTGCTCGAACACCGTATTGCTGAGCTTATTATCATGGGTCTGGCTAGCGACTATTGCGTTAAATTCACCGTTCTGGATGCCCTCGATCTTGGTTATACCGTCAGCGTTATTACCGACGGCTGCCGTGGCGTCAATATTCAACCCCAGGACAGTGCAGAGGCGTTTATGGAAATGGCCGCAGCGGGCGCAACGCTGTATACGCTTGATGACTGGCTGGAAACCCATCGCTAATTGATGTCGACAGGATCCCCCCCTGTCGGCACGTTATCTCAAGCCAGTGTCGAAATCTCCTCCAGCGAAATTTTGCGTGTTTCGATGCCAAAGCAAAAAAGAATCAGCGCGCACAGCACCAGCATTATGCCTAGCACGATAAAGACCGTAATCGAGCCGTAGCGGGTCAACAAGATAGCGACGCCATAGGGCGTAAATACTGCGACAATTCTTCCCACGGCATTCACAAAGCCCGATCCCCGCAATCTAAGGTGTGTGGGCCACAGTTCGGGGACATATACCGCAGAGGCAAAGCACACGTACATATACAAAAAAAAGATCATCACCAGCCCATAGCTCAAAATAGCCCACTCTTCGGTTTGAATCGAATAGAAATATCCGAGCAGCGCGATAATAATCAACAAGAATGAACCAAACAATCGACGTGGAAAACGATCAATAATCAGTGTGGCAATAAATATCCCAACGGGTGCGCCAATCATAATTATCGCGGTCATAAAAATAGATTTCGTCACATCGATTCCCGAGTTAACAAAAATCGTCGGGATCCATACCGTAATGGTATAGAGCGAAATATTCATCGCGATAAGCACGGTGATTGCCACCAGCGTACAACGCAACATCGGCCCTTTGAACAAGAGCCAAAATGAATCACTTTCCGTGCTTATATCCGCCGTCAGGCAATCGCTATGGCAGGAAGGTAAAGTGATGTTTTTTTCTTTCTGAATTTGCAGTTCCACCTGTAGAAGATGTTTTTCAGCTTCGTTTCTCTTTCCTTTGCCAGCCAGCCAACGAGGAGATTCAATATAATACTTTCCCGACAGATACCATGCTAAGAGCATCGCCATGCCACCGAGTAAAAACATCATCCGCCAGCTTAGAAAGGCGATAATCACAACGCCAATCGCCGCTGAAAGCATCGGCGACCAGTTGCCGACAAACGACAGGCGAGCAGACCACTTCCCACGCACCCCGGGCGGAATAAATTCAGTAAATGAGGCATAGCCCACCATAATCAGCGCACCCATTCCGCTCCCCATTAGGAAGCGGAAAAAGATAAGCCAATACATGTTAGGCACAAACGTTGCCGCACAGGCAGAGACCCCGACGATCAGCAAATTGAAGCGGAACGCTTTGCGTCGACCAAGATAATCACCAATAAAGCCACCGGTTAGTGAGCCAATAAAATAGCCAAACATCAGAGCCGAGGTAAACGCGGCGTTGAGGTAATTATTTGACCAACCGGTACTGACTAATTTTGCCAACACCACATTCCCGGAATAGCTGAGAAAACCGGTGACTAATAAACTAAAACTGATAATGCCGAAAATACGAAAATGAAATCGAGATAAAGGCAAGCGATCTAATCTTGCACCGATAGGGTCACATTGTTCCATCTGGATGCCTCAAATTAAGCTAAATAGAAAGTATGGCGATCGCGGCAGAAAAAATCTCACCGCGCCATCCATCATCATTAGATTCTTATGGCATTTTCCAGGTGCAAACTAAAATAATATCGACACGACCCACGTTAAAATTAATATACGAGTTGAATATTATTTTCTTTGCAAAATGCAATCCACTCTGCACCCGGTGCCTTATTGGTTATTAGGTAATTAATATGGCTAAAGTCCACGAGCTGGACGAACGCTTTACGATCGAACTTAGAATGATCAACCAACAGAGCCACCTCGGTCGCCTGGCGGATCATCGTCTTTTTGATTTCCGCTTCCGCTTCGTTAGAGTCAAGCGCTCCGCTCTGCATATCCAGACCTTTGCAGCTCATCACCAGGATATCAACATGATAGCGGCTGATAATCTCCTTGGTGATCCTTCCCTGAAGCGACAGCGTATTCTTATTTAATTCACCGCCAGTAGAAACAACGTTAATTTCTGACTGTGCAAGTTCATGAAAAGCTTCAGCCGAGTTGGTCAGTAGCGTCAGATCGTTTCTTTCCTTCAACAGTTTCAATAATTCCATCGCGGTACTGCTGGCGTCGGCAGCCATGGTGGTCTTATTTTTAATGAACGGTAATGCATTACGGGCAATGATCTGCTTTTCTTCAAAAAAAGATTTTGCACGCTTATAAAAATGGATATTGTCGGACAACGCGGTTGTATTGAGTACAGCACCGCCATATGTTCGGGTCAAAAAACCTTCATCTTCCAGTTTTTCCAGATCGCGGCGAATCGTTTCTTCAGTCACCTGAAAGATCGAACTTAAATTAGATACCGCTACTTTCTTATCATTCACCACCATTTGCTTAATGGCCTGAATCCTGTCTTTTGCCGCCACGATGACACCTCTGTTTGCTGCAAAGTAATAATAAGACCCAAGTATCTCACAGGCCATGTTTATTTTCAAAATAACATGTCTGAATCACAGATTTTAGTGCTATTTTACACAGAAACAGAGGTGAACCCCATTTGGCTTATTTTGTATCCAACGCCTCAGCCATTCGCCTCATCAATAAAGAATCATCATCGGTCAGGGGAATCGTTAACGCCTGAACATTATCACGGACCTGTTCAGGTGCGGTTGCGCCGCTCAGCAAGGTGATTAAATCGCTTTGCTTTAAAATCCACGCCAGTGCCAGCGCGGGGATTGTGCAGCGGTATTTTTCGCACAACGGCCGCCATTGCTCAAGCATGTCAATCACCCGTAGCATATTGTCTCGTTGGAACCAGACTTTGTTGGCCCGCGCCCCGCCAGGGACATAATCGCGATCAATAGTTCCGGTCAGTAGACCCTGCTCAAGCGGTGAATATACCTGCACCACGATGCCATGCTGCTGACATAACGGCAGCAGTTCAGCTTCCAGTGCCCGGTCAAGGATGCTGTACTTGGCCTGGATGATATCCAGCTCACCGTGTTTGAGATACTCCCTGATATGTTCCGCATCGACGTTAGCCGCACCGATAGAACGAATTTTCCCCTCTTTCTTGAGTGCGTTTAGTGTATCGACCGTTTCCGCAATCGGCGTAAAACAGGGTTCGACCGACTGCCAGTGGGTCATGTAGATATCAATGCTCTCAATACCCAGTCTTTGCAGACTGGCATCCACCTCTTCGCGAATCGACTCGGGTGTGAGATTTTTATACAACTGCCGGTCGCCCACTTTGTTAAACAAACTTCCTGTTCGCTCCCAGACGATGCCGCATTTGGTTTCAACAACGATATCGTTACGCGGCAGTTTTTTCAGCGCCAGCCCGACAATCACTTCACTATTGCCGAAGTTGTAACCTGGCGCGGTATCAATCAAATTAATACCGCAGCGATGCGCCTCAACAATGGTATCAATACAGACCTGCAGATCGAGATCGCCGTTCCACGCCGGACCGCCGCCAATCGCCCATGTGCCTAATCCCATGCGGGAAAGCGTAATATCCGTACTGCCTAAAGGAATCATTTTCATCTGCCGCTATTATCCTTCATATTCATCGAGAAGTTGTTCAACCAGCTTTCTGTTCTTCACACCCGTCGTGGCCCCTACGCTCAAAACCGATATGGCCGCCGTTGCATTAGCAAACAGCGCGCACTCACGCAGTGTTTTGCCTTCAAGCAGCGCGGAAATAAATCCCGAGGCAAAATTGTCTCCCGCGCCGATAGTGTCGATGGCGGTAATTCCCGAAACGGCTGGAACCTCGATTTTCATATCGACACGTTTGATAAAGCAGCCTCTCTTGCCGGTCTTAATCACGACTGTTTTCACGCCGCAGTTCAGGAAACTGTCGGCAATGTCATCCAGCGTCTCTTTCCCGGTGAGCAGTTTGGCCTCCTCAAAATTAGGAAACAGATAATCCACGTAGCTCAATGCCTGTCGAATATCTTTCAGTGTTTCATTAAGCCGCGGTTTTATCATATCCGCACAGATAATTAACCGATGCGCTTTCGCCTGAGCGAAAATTGCCGTCAGTGCATCGCTATCCAGTAACGGGCTATTAAAAATACTCGCCAGCGACAGCAGCTTTGCTTGAGAGAAGCGGTCAAAATCAACATCGCTGATATTCAGCTTCCACAGGCTGCCGTTACGGTTAGTCACGAAAGTACGCTCGCCATCGGCGGTGACTAATCCCACGTTAATAGATGTATCAATTGCGGCATCCTGCTTCAGGCTCTGAATATCTATATTCTCCCGACGACAGTGGTCGAGAATAAAATGACCTGCTGCATCAGCACCTACCCGGCTCATTAACGCTGTACGATGACCGAGACGAGAAATAATAGTCGCTTCATTAATTGCGTCGCCGCCGGTTGTCATCGCTATTCTTTCTAACGGATAAGAATCAACATCAAAAATATTTTTACTCACCGGCTGTAAGGGAATATCAACAATAGCTGCCCCTATACAAATAACCTCGATATTATCCATGTTGTCATTCCGCTTTACCGTCAGAACCAAACAATTTAATTTTCTCCAGCGCGCGCTCTTTTACCGCTTTGCGAACTTCACGTTCAACGTGCAGGAAGGGCTGATTCTGGTTCTCCTGCACTGCCACCATGGCAGCCTGGCACAGTTCGGTATGAATGTTGATTTTAGAGATACCTAATGAAATGGCTTTTTTGATATCCGCATCGCTGATACCCGACGCACCATGCAACACCAGTGGCACGGATACGGCTTCCCGCACGCGTTTAACCACGTCGAAATTCAGTTTCGGCTCTGAGGTATAGACGCCGTGCTGGTTACCAATCGCCACCGCCAGAGAATCGCAGCCGGTACGCTCGACAAATTCCGCCGCCTGGTTCGGATCGGTATAGTGATAACCCGCCAGCGCTTCTTCGTACACCGTTTCATTGCCCACATGGCCCAGCTCAGCTTCGACCGGCACACCCAGCGGATGGAAAAAATCCACGGCCTCTTTTGTCAGACGAATATTCTCTTCGAAATCAAAGGCAGAGGCATCACGCATCAGCGAATTCATACCATGAGTCCAGGCGTTATGGATAATCTCCATGCTACGTCCGTGATCCCAGTGGGTAATAACTGGAACCGAGGCCTTTTTAGCCATTGAAACCATCATGTGCGAAAAATCTTCGAACGAGGTATTACCCACAAAACCAGTACCGAAAGAGATAATCACCGGCGATTTCGATTCTTCCGCCGCATCAATCACCCCCATTAGCATTTCCGCATTCCACACGTTAAAGTGAGCAATCGCATAATGTTTATTTTGGGCATCATTTTCCCAATATTTAATATCTGCCAGCATAGTTATTTCTCCCTTTCCGATAAATTAATGATTTACTTTAATTACGCCTTTAATAATTTCGCTTTTGTTATTCACGGATTCATCAAACGCGCGCTGAACATCTGCATAATCGTAAATATGCGTCACCATCGATTTCACATCGAACCGACCGGAGGATATGGCTTCAATAGTAACCGGATAGCGGTTGGCGTAACGGAAAACGGTCTGAATAGACACTTCACGGTTAATTTTGAGGAAATTAATTGCGGAATCACCAGGTACTGTACCAACGATCATGATTTTCCCGCCGCGCATCACCAGATACGGCGCCTGCTTAACGGTTATGGCTGAACCGGCAGTTTCGAAAACAATGTCCGCGCCCATATCGCCAGAGAACTGCTGGCAGCGGACAATGGTGTCCTCTTTTGCACCGTTTATAACGGTTGTCGCCCCGAGTTGTTCAGCCATCGCCAGACGTTTTTCCAGCACATCAACCACCGCGATCTCGGTTGCGCCCAAACATTTACACGCCTGCAAAGTCATTAAACCAATACACCCCGCCCCAAGAATGACGATTTTCTTACCCGGTTTAACGTCTGCCAGCATTGCAGCATGCATACCCACCGCCGCTGGTTCCACCAGCGCACCTTCCAGGGTGTCCATGTTATCGGGCAATTTGTAAGTGAAACTCTCCGGATGACACAGATAGTGGGTTAGCGCGCCGCGGTAGTTGGGCTGCGTAGCCATAAAATCGACGTCCGGGCAGATATTGTATTTCCCTTCCAGGCAGTAGCGGCAGTGACCGCACGGTACACCGGGTTCAATATTCACCCGATCACCCGGTTTAAATTTGGTGACACGGTTCCCTACCGCCACCACCGTACCGGCGCATTCATGCCCCAAACCAATTTCCTGATTAGGATCTTTCGGCGGAATAAAAGGACCTGATTCAAAACCGTGAACATCTGAACCGCAAATCCCAACGTATTCAACTTTGATCAGCACTTCATGCTCATTGGGCACCGGAATATCGGCGGCGATGATTTTCATCGTGCCCGGCGTTTTTAATATCGCTTTCGAGTTTTTCATTTTATTTCCCGTCAATATTATTTGCTTGTAACTGCATCAATCCCGAGACTTTCGACAGAGACGCCTTTGGTTTCAATTCCGATGGTAGCAATGGCAATGGCGACAATAATGGAGACCGCACCTAGCAGTACAAACACCCCTGTCACGCCGTAACCATTAAGTAATACTGCGACTGCATAAGGTGCGGCGATACCACTGACACGCCCGACAGCGTTGGCCAGTCCCGAACCGCGAAGTTTCGCTTCGGTCGGCCATATTTCCGGAACGTATACAGCGGAGGCATAACAAACATACATATAGACAAAAGTAATCAGGAAAAAACCTATTAATGTAATTAGCAGCATACTGGTTTGCAGCGAATAGATATAACCCAGCACAGCAATTAACACTAATAACCCCACCCCCATTGTTTTTCTCGGAATTTTATCCATTACCAGCATGGCGATAAAAATCCCAAATGGCGCACCGAACATGCTCATGGTATTTAAGACAATGGAGTCTTTCAGATTAATACCCTGGGTCATAAATATTGTCGGTAGCCAGTTAATTAAGGTGTACTGAACGACGTTCATGGCAATCAGAACAAAAGAACCCAAAATAACCCGCTTCAGCAATACACCTGTTAATAAGGCGGAGTACGGTACAGAACGAGGTTGTTTACCATCATCCTTTATCACGACTGGCGGAAGAGGCTTACCGGTCTGTCGAATGACACCTTCTTCAATTGCCCGCATCACCTTTTCGGCTTCCTGGTAGCGCCCGCGAGACTCCAGCCAGCGAGGCGACTCAGGGAAACTGCGCCAGGCAATAACAGTTGCTATGAGCGACAGCACCGCAGGAATCAACAGCTGTACGCGCCAGTTCCATTCCGCGCTGATAAGTGGCGTCAGCCCCATCGCGATCAGTGAACAGAGCGGATAAGACCAGTTGCCGATAAACGAGACCCGACTCGACCAGGTACCACGATTTCTGCCAGGCATATATTCGGTAAACCCGGCAAATAAGGTGACCAGCAGCGCGCCTAATCCAACTCCCATCACAAAACGACAGGCGATCAGGAAGGTCATATTGGGTGAAAACGCACCAACGATCATAGAAAAAATATGAATCGCTTCATACAGAATAAATGCATTTTTACGCCCGATCTTATCGCCAATAATTCCCCCACCGAGCGCACCGAGAAACATTCCAGCCGTCGTAATGGCAGAGAATGTGGCGGTGGTGGAATTATCAGTCCAGCCAAGTTCTTTTAATTGCGCGAGAATTAATCCGCCGACGGCATTACTCCAGCAAACCAGTAATCCGAAGGCAACCATGGCAAACATAGACGTATGCCAGCGACAGTCAGGCAGCCTGTCCAACCTCGCGCCGCAGTGTGGTTTTGCTATCTGTTCCATCCGGGAACCTTCCTTTAATAAATGGGGTTATTCATCAAAGTCGTAGGTCATGATGACCTTAATCGCGGTCTTATCGACCATCGCGTCAAAACCTTCTCGCCATTGCGATAAGCCGATACGGTGAGTGATCATCGGTTTGACTTTTATCGCACCGCTAGCGAGCAGGCGAATAGCATTGCGCCAGGAAGTGGAATCGTAGGCCATATGACCAATGATGCTTTTATTCCACGCAGTGATGTCGTTAATAGAAAAATCGAGAGGTTTGAAGCCCATCCCCACGCGGACGACTTCACCGTTAGGACGCAGCATTTCGATAGATTGTTTCAGGGCTATATTGGCACCGGAACATTCGATGACCAGTCCCAGATTGTCTTTCCCGCAGATCTCCTGACAAAGTGCGACCACATCTTCGGTTGAACCGTTGACAACAGCCGTGGCCCCCATTTCTTTGGCTATCGGGAAACGTACCGCGACATCGTCTTCCAGCCCAACCATCACGATATTAACGGCCCCCATAATGCGCGCCATTTGTACCGAAAAAAGTCCCAGCGGGCCGGTACCAAAAACCACCACATCCTGACCCGGAAGAAATTTGGATTGCTGGGCGATAGATTTGTAGGCATTGCAGATGGGATCGAGTACAGCCGCCTCTTCATAATCAACGCCTGTTGGGATTTCCCACAGCGCATGACGGTGAATTTTGAGGATCTCCCCAGGGACCAGACAGTATTTCGAAAACCCACCTCCCCAGGTATTGTTATCCAGACCTAAATTCACCTTTTCTGTACAACAAAGAAAATCACCTTGTTCGCAAGACGGACAAACGCCGCAGACGTGCCCGCTGTTGTCAGAAACCACTCGCTGACCGACTTTCCAGTCCTTAACCTTATCGCCAACCTGCACAATTTGGCCGGCAAATTCGTGACCACGAATCGAATTGAACTGGTCGGACCCACTTTCGACATTGTAGTGTTTCATGTCCGCGCCGCAGATAGCTGCCGCCTTGATTTCAATCACTACGTCTTCCGGGCCGCATATCGGTTCCGGGACATCAATCATCTTGTAGCCGCCAAAGCTCTTGCCAAATCTTGCCAGTGCTTTCATTGAATTTTCCTTTGTGTTTAGTTTTGCATCACCTGGCATCATACTTATCCATATAATTTTTGAGGTCAACACAAAATCTTTAAAACACAGATTATGATCTGCATTTCACAACTTAGATCACAAATAAGTGCCAAAATGAATTGAAAGCCAAAGACACAGCAGCCGCTTGGTTAAAATGACGTGAACACCTTCGCATTTTTCCTGTTATGTAACTGTTAACCTGCAAGTGCTGTTTTTTTCGCCACGCCATTTCCGTGGCGTGTTTGCTTGTTTAAATGTCAAAGAGGAACACCGATGAAACCATTGCCTTTGTTGGCAGCATTACCCCTGCTTTGCGCCAGCGTTGTTTCCGCCAGTTCACTGATGTCAGTTGGCTACTTCAATGGTGGCGGCGACGTCACTGCCGGTCCTGGTGGTGACATCAATAAACTGGATGTTCGTCAGATAACCCATCTCAACTATTCGTTTGGCCTTGTCTACAACAACGAAAAAGACGAGACCAATGACGCCTTAAAAGACGCCAGTAAGCTGCATCAGATTTGGCTTTCACCGAAAGTGCAGGATGATTTACTGAAAATTCCACAGCTGCGTAAACAGAATCCGAACCTGAAAGTATTGCTTTCCGTCGGTGGTTGGGGGGCTCGTGGATTCTCCGGCGCGGCAGCAACGAAAGAATCGCGCGCGGTGTTTATTCAGTCTGCTCAGGAGATAATTGCGAAATATGGCCTTGATGGCATCGACCTCGACTGGGAATATCCGGTCAACGGCGCCTGGGGACTGGTCGAAAGTCAACCGGCCGACCGAGCTAACTTTACCGCGCTGTTAAAAGAGCTCCGCGCCGCATTGGGGCATAAAAAACTACTGACTATCGCCGTGGGCGCAAATGCGGAAAGCCCGAAAAGCTGGGTGGATGTGAAAGCCATTGCGCCGTCGCTCGACTACATAAACCTGATGACCTATGACATGGCTTACGGTACGCAGTATTTCAACTCGAACCTGTACGATTCGACACAATGGCCGACAGTCGCCGCGGCGGATAAGTACAGCGCTGATTTTGTGGTCAACAACTATCTTGCTGCCGGTCTAAAAGCGAGTCAGATGAACCTGGGCATTGGTTTTTATGGTCGCGTACCGAAACGCGCTGTTGAGCCAGGCATTGACTGGAGCAAACCTGACGCACAGAAAAATCCTGTTACCCAGCCCTATTTCGAGCCCGCGCAAATTGAATTGTTCAAATCACTGGGCATCGATCTGAGAAAAGATACCTATGTGAAGTACAACGACATTGTGGCGAAATTGATCAACGATCCGCAAAAGCGCTTTAGCCAGCATTGGGATGATGAAGCAAAAGTGCCGTGGCTGTCAGTGCAGTCTGTGGAGGGAAAAGCGCTCTTTGCCCTCTCTTATGAAAACCCGCGCTCGGTAGCGATCAAGGCTGACTACATCAAGAGCAAGGGGCTGGGAGGCGCCATGTTCTGGGAATACGGTGCGGATGATCAAAATCAGTTGGCGAAGCAGTTAGCCGATTCGTTAGGCATCAAACACTGATCCCAACGCCTGACACAATAGGTTATGATTATCGCATTCTGCTGCGCCAGCTTTTGGCGCAGCTTTTCATTTTCTACTGGAGGCATGAGCTTTATGGCTTTTATCCCTAAAAATTACGCCCGTCTGGAAGTCGGTTACCGGGAAAAGGCGCTTAAACTCTTCCCCTGGGTCTGCGGACGTTGTTCCCGTGAGTTCGTGTATTCAAATTTGCGCGAATTGACGGTACACCATATCGATCACGATCACTCCAATAACCCGGAAGATGGTAGCAACTGGGAAATGTTGTGCCTGTACTGCCACGATCACGAACATTCCAAATATACGGAAGCGGACCAGTATGGTTCAACGGTGGTTGCAGGCGAAGATGCACAGAAAGCGGTGGGCGAAGCGAAATATAATCCATTCGCCGATCTGAAGGCGATGATGAACAAGAAATAACTTCAACTGCGGGCCCGACATAGATGTTTGCCGGGCCTGAGTAATCAGGATTTAAACGTCGCAATGGGTTCGGGCGTAATACCAAACTCCACTTTCAACTGCTGCTTACTCTTCATCACCATCTCACCGTTGGTATCAATCGTCATATGCTGCGCGTCAATATTGTTTCGCGCCTGCCATAACATCACCAGCTGTAAGCAGTTCTCTTTTTGTTCTGCCGTTAGCGCCACGCCATCCGGCCATTTTCCGAGTTCAACGGCAGTTGATAAGCGCTGATAAACTTCCGGCGTCATGCTGTTGATCATCTCATCAAGATTCATGTTAAATCCACTCTCCGTAGAATAATTTGCTGAATCGTTTCTTCAGCCTTTGGTCTGCTCACCGTTTTCACCATCGGTGAAGTTCAAAGAGGCTGAGTTAACGCAGTAACGTTCACCGGTAGGTTGCGGACCATCCGGGAAAACGTGCCCCAGATGCGCATCACAGTTACCACAGCGGATTTCAATGCGCTGCATACCGTGTGAAGTATCTTTAATGTAACGGATAGCCTCTGCGCTGACAGGCTCGTAAAAGCTGGGCCAGCCGCAGCCAGAGTCATATTTTGTCTCGGAACGAAATAGCGGTTTGTCACAGACCAAACAGTGGTAGATGCCGTCACGCTTGTTGTGCAGCAAACGCCCGGTAAATGGCGGTTCTGTCCCGTGATTCTGCGTTACGTAGAACTGCATTTCGGTTAAATTTTTTTTTAGTTCTTCTGGAGAAGGTTGATTAGCCATTTGCTCACATCTCGCTTTATCTAAACTCACATCGCGAGACAGATTCTAACAAAACATTAACACCAGAGTGCGAACTTTTGTTCTAAACTTGATCCGTGCGAAATGGCAGCCTGCAATTCGTGATCACAATCACGTTTTTATCTTGATTGCCCTTTAAAATTCGGGCCGCCGACCCCATGTGGTTTCAAGCCCAAAGGAAGAGTGAGGCGAGTCAGTTGCGCAAAGCTTAAGCAGCAGATTGATTTGTCGCAATGATTGACACGATTCCGCTTGACGCTGCGTAAGGTTTTTGTAATTTTACAGGCAACCTTTTATTCACTAACAAATAGCTGGTGGAATATATGACTATCAAAGTAGGTATCAACGGTTTTGGCCGTATCGGTCGCATTGTTTTCCGTGCTGCTCAAGAACGCTCTGACATCGAGATCGTTGCAATCAACGACCTGTTAGACGCTGACTACATGGCTTACATGCTGAAATATGACTCCACTCACGGCCGTTTCAACGGTACCGTTGAAGTGAAAGACGGTCATCTGATCGTAAACGGTAAAAAAATCCGTGTTACCGCTGAACGTGATCCGGCTAACCTGAAATGGGACGAAGTTGGTGTTGACGTAGTAGCTGAAGCTACTGGCCTGTTCCTGACAGATGAAACCGCTCGTAAGCACATCACTGCTGGCGCGAAAAAAGTGGTTCTGACTGGTCCGTCCAAAGATAACACTCCGATGTTTGTTAAAGGCGCTAACTTTGACAAATACGAAGGTCAGGACATCGTTTCTAACGCTTCCTGCACCACTAACTGCCTGGCTCCGCTGGCTAAAGTTATCAACGACAACTTCGGCATCATCGAAGGTCTGATGACTACTGTTCACGCGACCACCGCTACTCAGAAAACCGTTGATGGCCCGTCTCACAAAGACTGGCGCGGCGGCCGCGGCGCATCCCAGAACATCATCCCGTCCTCTACCGGTGCTGCTAAAGCTGTAGGTAAAGTACTGCCAGAACTGAACGGCAAACTGACTGGTATGGCGTTCCGCGTTCCTACCCCGAACGTATCTGTTGTTGACCTGACCGTTCGTCTGGAAAAAGCTGCTTCTTACGAAGAAATTAAGAAAGCAATCAAAGCTGCTTCCGAAGGCCCGATGAAAGGCGTTCTGGGTTACACCGAAGACGACGTAGTATCTACCGATTTCAACGGTGAAGTTTGCACTTCCGTGTTCGATGCTAAAGCTGGTATCGCACTGAACGACAACTTCGTGAAACTGGTATCCTGGTACGACAACGAAACCGGCTACTCCAACAAAGTTCTGGACCTGATTGCTCACATCTCCAAATAAGTTGAGATGAAACAGTAATCTGTAAGAGCGACTCAGGTCGCTCTTTTTTTTGCCTGAAGATACCCGTCATACTTCAAGTTACCGGTGTGTTGGCAATGCTCTCTCACCCGAATCACTTACTTCTGTAAGCTCATCGGGATCGTTCACTTGCCGCCGTCCTGCAACTCGAATTATTTAGGGTAAAAAAAAGGATTGCATAATGATTAATAAAATTTTTGCACTTCCGGTAATCGAACAAATTACCCCGGTCCTCTCCCGCCGCCAGCTTGATGAACTTGAGATTCTTGTGGTCGATCATCCACAGGTTAAAGCATCTTTCGCACTGCAGGGCGCACATCTTCTTTCCTGGAAACCCAACGGCGAAGAGGAAGTCCTGTGGCTAAGTAACAATACCCCGTTTAAAGCCGGCGTAGCGCTGCGTGGCGGCGTACCAATTTGCTGGCCGTGGTTTGGCCCGGCTGCTCAGCAGGGTCTGCCTTCTCATGGTTTTGCCCGCAACCTGCCATGGACGCTGAAAGCGCACAACGAAGACGACAATGGCGTGGTGCTGACGTTTGAATTGCAAAGCAACGCTGAAACGCGTCAGCTATGGCCGCACGAGTTCTGCCTGCTGGCCCGTTTCAAAGTAGGTGCCACCTGTGAAATGGAACTGGAAGCCCACGGTGAATTTGAAACCACCTCTGCGCTGCATACCTATTTCAACGTCGGTGACATTGCGGCAGTAAAAGTCAGTGGACTTGGCGATCGCCTGATCGACAAAGTGAATGATGCTAAAGAAGATGTGCTGGCTGATGGTATCCAGACCTTCCCGGACCGCACCGATCGTGTCTATCTGAATCCGCAAGCGTGCAGCGTTATCCATGATGATGCGCTCAACCGCAATATTGACGTTGTCCATCATCACCATCTGAATGTCGTGGGCTGGAACCCGGGTCCGGCGCTGTCCGTTAGCATGGGCGACATGCCGGATGACGGCTATAAAACGTTTGTTTGCGTAGAGACGGCTTACGCAACCGCGCCGCAGAAAACCCGCGAAGAAAAACCATCACGCCTGGCACAAACTATCCGCGTTGCTAAACGCTAAAATTGTGTCTGTAGCCTGACGGAACTTGCGCCTTATCCGGCCTACCAAACATTGCGTTGGCCGGATAAGAAGCGTGAGCATCGCCATTCGGCAAATCAGGCCATATCCAGCGCCGTTTTACCCTTTGGCGCTGGATATGCTTTATCTAACTGCTTCAGCTCATCAACAGAGAGCGTTATCTCCAGCGCGGCGGCATTTTGTTCGACATGCGCTATGCTTGCCGCTTTTGGAATCGCCATCACGCCCGGCAGACGAATCACCCATGCCAGCAAAATCTGCGCAGCACTAACATTGTGCGCGTGCGCGATGTCGTTCACCACAGAGTGAGAAAGCAAGTCACCGCGCAATCGCCCCGCCTGAGCCAACGGACTGTAAGCCATGACCGGCATCTGCTGCTGCTGGCACCACGGCAGTAAATCATATTCAATACCGCGCGATGCTAAATGATAAAGCACCTGGTTAGTGGCACATTCCCGCCCACCTGTGACTTGCCATAACGCCTGCATGTCATCGTAATCGAGATTAGAGACGCCCCAGCGGCGGATTTTCCCCTGCGCAATGAGTGCTTCCATGGAATCCACGGTCTCAGCAAATGAAAAACTGCCCGTCCAGTGGAGCAAATAGAGATCCAGATAATCGGTTTTTAGTCGACGCAGGCTCGCTTCACAGGCGGCAATGGCTTTCTGACCACCGGCATTCCAGGGGTATACTTTCGAGACTAAAAAAGCGCTATCACGACGCCCGGTTAATGCTTCACCCACTACCTCTTCCGCTGCACCATCTGCATACATTTCGGCGGTATCGATCAACCGCAGACCGAGATCCAGACCAGCCCGCAGCGCTGAAACCTCTTCCCGGCGTCGGCCAGGATCCTCGCCCATGTACCATGTTCCCTGCCCAATAGCAGGCAGCGATACCTGCTTTGTAAACATCACCTGTTTCGCTGTCATCGCGCCCTCCTGTGTTAATGCACCACAGTAAAGCAAAACAACTGGCATGTGTCCTGTTAGGGTGCACAAATTGCACCTTCTAAGATTGGAAGTTGACCGCTATGGCAACGGCAATAAAAAACCCGGGAACAAACAATGCTCCCGGGCCGAATGACAGAAAATCTTAACTGCACTGCGGTTATTTTAAGCGACCTAAATATTTCCCCTCTTTCATCGCGTTAATTTTCCCGTTTTTATAGACAATGACGGAAATCAAGCCCGCGCTATAAGACTGAGCGTCTGCATTGTTCTCATCATTTGCCGCAGCTTTGCCATTAATATAAGCAATACCATCAGCGCCACGTTTAAAGTCTACGCCCAGTTTATTCACATTCACGGGTGTGATTTTACTGGCTTGCAGCGGAGCATTAGCATCGCTGACCATCGTTTTATGTTCATGCTGTAACTGCTGACGGTAAGCCTCGCTGATGGCATAGGCTGGTGCAGCAGCAGATGTTGCGACCAGTACAGCGATAATTATTAATTTCTTCATAAGTTACACCTTAATAATTATTGTGTTTGTGGTGATGACTGGAATTAGTATCATTTGAGTTATATAAGTTTTGCGCGTTCTCCATAGCTTGTTTTTCAGCTACGGCATTGATTGTCGCCTGACGGTTTTGCTCAGCGATATAGCAGGCATCGCGGCTCACGCCCTTGCTTTCGCAAGCACTCATGCGTGAAGCCTCGGTGGAACATCCCGTCAGAATCCCACCCATCACTGCTATCATGATTAACTTTTTCATTATCTCTACCAGGTTTATTCGCAAGAAAACCACATGACATTTAATATCTGAGCCATGCAGCGTTACTGTCTTTACTTATTAAGTTGGAGTAATATCTGCAATCGCTTATTTAATGTCAATTTTAATTTTTTCAGATAAATACCTAAAAGATGTAAAATAAAAATTAACTTAATGATTTTATTTTTTTCAAATGAAAGTTAACTTTCATCGTTACACAACAATAATAAAATAGTTACCTTGCTATTTTTAGTGGCGAGAGTTTCACGATAAAATTATACCGTGATTATAAAATAGAATATTATCAATATATTGCGCAACCAGAAATCACTCTCCCAGAACAATGATTCGTGAAACTGTACAGATACTCTTCCATTCACAAACGAATAGATTTCAGTCTCATCAAACAACAGGTTTAATTTTGGTAATTGCGGCAGGAAAAATACGTTAACTATTTGTTGCGGCCGATGTAATGCCAAAACAGCACAAAAAATCAAATCACATGTTTTGGATCAATATTCATCTCTGATATGCACAAAAAAGCCCGCATCTCTGCGGGCTAGTGTTTGACACGCAGTGGCATCAGAACTTGTAGGTAACACCCGTTGAAATCAGACCCGTCCAGGATTTGTCCACCATCGGGCTGTCTGTCACTTCATCAGACAGGCGGGTATAACGCGCAGTACCGTATACGCTCCAGTTGCCCAGGAAGTTATAGTTTGCGCTGAGCTCCAGATACGGGTTCCAGGAGCTTTCAGGATCGTAGCTACGCAAGCCGCTACGGGCAGATTCATGGCGTGAAACACCATAATAGTATTCATTCTGGTTTTCACTGTTCCACTCGACACCAATCCCCGGAGTCAACGTCAAACCGCCATTGGTATAGCGGTATAACCACGCCAGATCCCATACAATACCATTGCTGTTATCCAGCGTATCGCCTGCAAGGCTGGTACGCAGGAAACCGTATTGCGTGTTGTGAATGTAAGAAAGGCCAGCCATCATGGTGCTCTTACGTTTATCCAGACTACGCAGACGGTTGTCGTCGCTGTCACCCGGTTTGAAGTACATTGGCGACCAATAGGCCATCACCGACAGCTTATCGGTATCGTCATTCCACAGGTAGTAACCACCGCCCAGACCACGGAACCAGAAGTTATCGCTTTCATAAGTCACAACCGGGACCGGGTAAACGTCACTATCGTAATCTTTGTAAGGGTGCTCAACCACACCAACGCCTGCGCCCAGCGTCAGGTTGCTCTCTGCCTGTGCGACGTTAGCGGAAGTGGCGATAAGCACGCTAAGTGCCAGAAGTTTGAGTTTGGTCACAGTCAATAATTCCTTATTTAAATGTGTAGCGGTCAAAGTTTAACCGTCAATACGCTTCAGCCCAACTATTTTACGGATTCGCCCCAGAATGTAACCCCCTAATTTCTCAGCGAGTGATGACATTTTGCTTGCAGGACAGTGAACACCGCATGAATCCTGCCCCATAGATTTACAAAAGATATGCTTTTTTTGCTGATGAGTTATTGATATGCCATTGAAATTCATTTGCGCACACAGGCAAGTTTTGCAAATGCCATCTACGCTTAATTTTAGAAGGTGTATCACCGAATACGTTGATCTCCTGACCACCACAATGGCATGAGAGTTGCTTATTTCTTCAGCAGCGACGTCGTTCAGTTTACCTCTTCAGGGGCCTCTACTATTCATATGAACGGCTCTTAACATGTGCTAAAAAAACGAAAGGACGGCATACCATGAATATATTCGATCACTATCGCCAGCGTTATGAAGCTGCCAAGGACGAAGAGTTCACGCTGCAGGAGTTTCTTACCACTTGTCGGCAAGATCGCAGCGCTTATGCCAATGCGGCAGAGCGGCTATTAATGGCTATTGGTGAGCCTGTCATGGTCGACACTGCCCACGAACCTCGTCTTTCTCGACTCTTTTCGAATCGGGTGATTGCACGATACCCTGCTTTTGAAGAGTTTTATGGCATGGAAGAGGCCATTGAGCAGATTGTTTCTTATTTGAAGCATGCGGCTCAGGGTCTGGAAGAGAAGAAGCAGATTCTGTATCTGCTGGGGCCTGTGGGAGGGGGGAAATCATCTCTTGCTGAGCGGCTGAAGTCGCTGATGCAGCGAGTACCGATTTATGTCCTGAGCGCCAACGGCGAGCGTAGCCCGGTAAACGATCATCCGTTATGCCTGTTTAACCCGCAGGAAGATGCGCAGATCCTGGAAAAAGAGTATGGGATCCCACGTCGTTATCTCGGTACGATCATGTCGCCCTGGGCTGCAAAACGTCTGCATGATTTTGGCGGGGACATTACAAAATTCCGCGTTGTCAAAGTCTGGCCGTCTATTCTGGAGCAGATCGCTATTGCCAAAACGGAGCCTGGTGATGAAAACAACCAGGATATCTCTGCGCTGGTCGGGAAAGTGGATATTCGTAAACTCGAACACCACGCCCAGAACGATCCTGATGCCTACGGTTATTCGGGCGCACTGTGCCGCTCAAACCAGGGGATTATGGAGTTCGTTGAGATGTTTAAAGCACCAATTAAAGTGCTGCATCCTCTGCTGACCGCAACCCAGGAAGGAAACTACAACGGGACAGAAGGTATCTCTGCCCTGCCGTTTAACGGAATTATTCTTGCCCACTCGAACGAGTCCGAATGGGTGACGTTCCGTAATAATAAAAACAATGAGGCGTTCCTTGACCGTGTTTACATCGTCAAAGTGCCTTATTGCCTGCGGATCTCCGAAGAGATCAAAATTTACGAAAAACTGCTTAACCACAGTGAGCTGACCCATGCGCCTTGCGCACCGGGCACGCTGGAAACACTCTCTCGCTTTACCATTCTTTCTCGCCTGAAAGAGCCTGAGAACTCGAGCATTTACTCGAAGATGCGTGTTTACGATGGGGAAAGCCTGAAAGATACCGATCCAAAAGCGAAGTCCTATCAGGAATATCGGGATTACGCCGGGGTCGATGAGGGAATGAACGGTCTTTCCACGCGCTTCGCGTTTAAGATCCTCTCACGCGTCTTTAACTTTGACCACGCCGAAGTGGCAGCTAACCCGGTGCATCTGTTCTACGTACTGGAGCAGCAAATCGAGCGCGAACAGTTCCCGCAGGAGCTGGCAGAACGTTACCTTGAGTTCCTGAAAGGCTATCTGATCCCGAAATATGCTGAGTTCATCGGCAAAGAGATCCAGACGGCTTATCTCGAATCCTATTCCGAATATGGACAAAACATTTTCGACCGTTATGTCACTTATGCGGATTTCTGGATTCAGGATCAGGAGTATCGCGACCCGGATACCGGTCAGCTGTTTGACCGCGAGTCGTTGAACTCAGAACTGGAGAAAATTGAGAAACCGGCGGGTATCAGTAACCCCAAAGATTTCCGTAACGAGATCGTCAACTTTGTTCTGCGTGCCAGAGCGAATAACAGCGGTCGCAATCCAAACTGGACCAGTTACGAAAAACTGCGCACGGTCATTGAGAAGAAAATGTTCTCCAATACCGAGGAGCTGCTGCCGGTCATTTCGTTCAACGCCAAAACCTCAACTGACGAGCAGAAAAAACACGACGATTTTGTCGACCGGATGATGGAAAAAGGCTACACGCGTAAGCAGGTACGTTTACTGTGCGAATGGTATTTGCGCGTACGTAAATCGTCTTAAAAAAAGTGCCCGGAGGCGTGTACGCTTGCCGGGCCTACAATACACATCCGTAGGCCGGATATGCTCAGCGCATCCGGCGTTACTGATGTAGCATAAAGTTGGCAAATGCAGTACGGGGGGCTTATGACCTGGTTTATTGACCGGCGTCTTAACGGCAAAAACAAGAGCACGGTAAACCGCCAGCGCTTCTTACGCCGTTATAAATCGCAAATTAAACAGTCGATCTCCGAGGCCATTAACAAGCGTTCGGTGACTGATGTGGATAGCGGCGAATCTGTCTCTATTCCGACTGATGATATTAGCGAACCGATGTTCCATCAGGGGCGTGGCGGCTTGCGCCATCGCGTGCATCCGGGTAACGACCATTTTGTGCAGAACGACCGCATTGAACGCCCGCAGGGCGGCGGCGGTGGTTCAGGAAGCGGACAAGGCCAGGCCAGCCAGGATGGCGAGGGTCAGGATGAGTTCGTCTTCCAGATCTCTAAAGATGAATATCTCGATCTGTTGTTCGAAGATTTAGCACTTCCTAACCTGAAGCAGAATCAGCAGCGTCAGTTAACGGAGTACAAAACGCACCGGGCAGGTTTCACCTCTAACGGCGTGCCTGCCAACATTAGCGTGGTTCGCTCCCTGCAAAACTCACTGGCGCGCCGCACAGCGATGACGGCAGGTAAGCGTCGCGAACTGCATGCGCTCGAAGCGGATCTGGAAACCATCGCAAAAAGTGAACCAGCGCAGTTGCTGGAAGAGGAACGGTTACGCAAAGAGATTGCCGAACTACGGGCAAAAATCGAACGCGTGCCGTTTATCGACACCTTTGATTTACGCTACAAGAATTATGAAAAACGGCCCGATCCTTCCAGCCAGGCAGTGATGTTCTGTCTGATGGACGTCTCCGGTTCAATGGATCAGTCGACCAAAGATATGGCCAAGCGTTTTTATATCTTGCTGTATCTGTTCTTGAGTCGGACCTACAAAAACGTGGAAGTGGTTTATATTCGCCACCATACCCAGGCGAAAGAGGTGGATGAGCACGAGTTCTTCTACTCTCAGGAAACCGGGGGAACCATTGTTTCCAGCGCGCTGAAGTTAATGGATGAAGTGGTAAAAGACCGTTACGACCCGGCCCAGTGGAACATCTATGCCGCACAGGCCTCGGACGGTGATAACTGGGCGGATGATTCCCCGTTGTGTCATGAGATTCTGGCGAAAAAACTGCTGCCGATGGTGCGATATTATAGCTATATCGAAATCACCCGCCGCGCGCACCAGACCTTGTGGCGTGAATACGAACATCTGCAATCAACGTTTGAAAACTTTGCGATGCAGCATATCCGCGACCAGGATGATATTTATCCGGTCTTTCGCGAACTGTTTCATAAGCAAAGTACAACCAGCAATAGCTAATCACATACATAAATCAGCCAGAGGTTATCTCCTCTGGTTGATTTTTATGACCTCGCGTTTCGACCACATGTTATGTCATTTAGCATTTTGTCTCAGGCTAGCCACTTCCACTTCGAGCGCGGAAATATCGCCAGAAGACAACAGCGGTTGCATTTTCACGAGCGACTCTTCCGGAAGTTGATACAAATTAAGGGCCAGTATTCGTTCAATATCCCCCACCGGCAGGCGATATTTTATTATTTTTGCCGGATTACCGCCGACTACCGCATACGGTGGCACATCTTTAGTCACCACCGCACCTGCTGCGACAACAGCGCCCTCCCCGAGCGTAACGCCTGGCATGATCATGGCGCGCATGCCTAACCAGCAACCATCATGCAACACCGTGTCACCCCGAAACTCGTAGGCATCTTTGATCGACGCCATAAAGGGATAAAGACTGATCCAGTCAAGCCGGTGCGTACTATTTCCCCCCATCAGAATAACGCTCTCAGCGCCAATGCAGACGAAATTCCCAATAATCAACTTATCCAAATGCCCAAGCGGTTCCCAGTCCCGGCTGATCTCATCACCGAGTAAATACCGCACCACCGAACGTTCGAATCCATGATCCCAGCAGTCACTGTAATAGCTATGCGTACCCTTAATAACTATATTAGGGTTGGTCACTGTCTGATGAAGGTACTCCATTCTCGACCAGTGTTTTTCTGACACTTCGCCATCCTTTTATCATTGTGTTTTAAAACACCCTACATCCTTTCCACCAGCGGATAGAAGTCTTTATTTTCTTTTTGCATACGCTCATACACTTTGCGTAGAACATTGTTGGCATCACGTCTGAATGCCTCATCATTACCTTTTAATTTACTGGCAATATTCCAGCGCCGGGAAAAAACTTCATATTCGCTGACGATATCCGTCATTTCACGTTGAAATTTTGAGCTAATCTGTCTGAGCGTACTATTTCCATCCTGCTCAATATGTGGATAAAGGAACTGATCTTCAGCAGACAAATGTGTTTTTATAATGGCACTCATGCTAACGATCGCAGTTGCAATTTCCTGGGCATTGGATGATACGCCTGCATGGCTCAAGGTACGTAGAAATGATATTTTTTCCAGAATTTCAACATGCTGATTTTTCATTTTATCAATATTCATCCTTTTATCCTTTTATCCTTTTTTATTTTCCCTTTACGGAGCAGCAGGCAATGTAGTTTAGCTGGTGACGTTGCGAACGGAAGAAGCGAAACATTTTCAGGAACCGGCGACGATTTTCGCGTGTGCGTAAGCCGTTAAACACAATTTTAACCGCCCCAGTCAGCCCTTCATCACGAATTAATCCTCGCGGCGACATCAGCGACATATCACCATTCTGCTGCAAGACCTGTGCAAACCCACCGTTCAGAAATAAATCGCGCCAGCCTTGGCTGGTCATCGGGCTAACGTTTGATTTCACTACCTCTACAAGCTGGCCCTGCTCGCCCGTGCCCAGTTTTTGTGCGGTGAACATAATGTCGTGAGTTAACAGACGCCCGCCGGGCTTCAATACGCGATAATATTCGGCAATTAACTTCGCCTTCGCTTTATCGGCATACATTGTCAGCATGGCTTCGTTGATCACAACGTCGAAACTGTTATCCGCAAATGGAAGGGTGTTAGCGTTAGCTGCCATAACGTGAATGTGATTTTCCAGACCATTTGCCGCCACGTTATTTCTGGCGTTTGCCAGTGCGGTTTTATCCATATCAATGGCGTATACCGTACAACCAAAACGTTGAACTAACTCTATCGCCGTAGTGGCCATGTTACACGCCACTTCCAGCACCTGGCTGTCGGGCGTCAGTTGTGACTGGCTGAACAACCACTCTGTTGCTTCAACGCCCCCCGGACGCAGACGGGTTTTGCCCAGACTGGCTAAGAACGTATGGCCCGCTTTATCAGTCGCGCTCATCTGCTTGTCTCCTTTCTTATAAGTTGCATTATAAATACAACAATAAGAGTTAAAGGTGAAGCACGCGAATGATTTTTATTACAAAATGCCCTTCCCAGTAGCGTTAGAGCGGATGAATGCCGTGTGATAGACTGAAGTATCAGACTTACAGGGCTGTACATCATTATGCAATTGCATCATAAAGCGCTCAGGCTCTTTATCTCCGTCAGCGTAGTTGTTTTGACATTTTCTTTTTTGGTTTATGAGCTCATTGCCAGCGATAAAGCAATGAATGCGTACATGCGCTATATCAATGAGAAAGCCGACTCATCGTTTCTCTATGATAAGTATACTAATCAAAGTATTGCAGCCCATCTGATGCGCACATTTTCATCCCCCCAGGTACCCGCTTCTATCGAGCAACAAAAAGCACTTTGCAACGCTTTCGACAGCGTTAACGGCACTCATGGGCTCAACCTCACCCAGCATAACTACCTACCATTACACGGTACGTTGCAAACCCCCACCACAAAATGTAGCGAGAAACTTGAAGACATATTTCTACTGCCCTCTTTTGACCGGGCGGTAAACGTTAATCGTGAGCAGAAAGATTACGGTCATGGTTTAGGTATGCAGGAGTATAAATTTCGATATTACGTCGATCTCAAAAATAACTACGTCTATTTCTTTGATCTGGTCGATTCGCGGAAATTTGCGATACACAACTGGTCGTTTTTGCAAAAAGGAAACCTGGGTATCAACCAGAATGATATTGACGGTATTTTCACTGGCCGCACGGTAATCTCCCGTATTTATGAAGATAACCTGACCGAGAAAAAAGTGATGAGCTTTTTAACACCGGTCTACTATGCCGGTAAGTTAAAAGGCGTGGTGATGGTGGATATTAACAAAGAGAATTTAAAGAATATTTTCTATACCAGCGACCGCCCTCTCGTCTGGCGCTATCTTAACGTGACGCTTTCGGACATCAACTCAGGTAAAGAGATACTCGTTCACCAAAGTGAGAACAATCTGTTTAGCTATGTTCACTACCAGGAGGACATGCCCGGCGGTATACGCATCACCTTATCGCTTGATTTTATGTACTTTATTGTCTCCTCCTGGAAAGTATTCGCCTTCTATCTGCTAGCGACAATACTGTTGCTGAATATGGTCAGAACGCATTTTCGGCTGTATCACAACGTCACGCGTGAAAATATCAGTGACGCGATGACCGGGCTCTACAACCGCAAAATTTTAACGCCGACGCTCGAACAGCGTTTACAGCAGTTAGTAAACGCGGGCACCCTCGTGACCTTTATCGCCATTGATTGCGATAAACTAAAAGTCATTAATGATACGCTGGGGCATAAGGAAGGCGATCGAATTATCACCATTCTGGCTAGAGCCATTCAAACCTCGATTCGCAAAAACGACTATGCCATCCGCCTCGGTGGGGATGAGTTTTGCATTATCCTCATCGATTACCCCGCTGAATTAACGCCACGTCTGCTGGAGAGGATTCGCTATAACTTACAAATTATTGCGCAAGATAGAGCAATCAGCTTCTCCGCAGGGATTTATAATATGCAGCCAAACGACACCATTGATGATGCCTACAAAGCATCCGATGCACAGCTCTACCTGAACAAACAGAAAAAACGCGCGGATGCGTAATCATTTTTCTGACAGGATTTTCATTGTTGTACCAGGAGTAAGTCATGACGGAAGTGAACAAAGGTAACGCAACGCATCAGCGTTTAATTTCGCTGTTGTCAGAACAAGGCGCGACGTATCGCGTGGTAAGCCATGAAGCGGTCGGCAAATGTGAAGCGGTTTCTGAAATTCGCGGTACCGCACTGGGCCAGGGAGCAAAAGCGCTGGTTTGTAAGGTCAAAGGCAACGGCGTTAATCAGCATGTCCTGGCGATTCTTCCTGCCGACCAGCAGGCCGACCTGAGCCTGTTAGCCAGTCATATCGGCGGGTTAAGAGCATCACTTGCCAGCCCGGCGGAAGTCGATGCACTGACAGGTTGCGTATTTGGCGCTATCCCACCGTTTAGCTTCCATCCAAAACTTAAGCTGGTCGCCGATCCGCTATTGTTTGAGCGTTTTAATGAAATTGCGTTCAATGCCGGAGTGCTGGAAAAATCCGTGATCATGGATACCGCAGATTACCTACGTATCGCGCAACCGGAATTACTCCCGTTCCGCCGCGTACAATAGCCGCCCGAGTCAGGTGTAAAAGCGTAGCATCGTGCATTAGCCCAAAAAAAATCATAATCATTAAAAAAAGCCTGTTCCGTCACGCGTTTACGCGTACAGTAAGCAGGCTTATTTTTTCTTTTGGCAAGGAAACTACGATGTTTGATGTCACTCTGCTGATCCTGCTCGGACTGGCAGCTCTGGGCTTTGTCAGCCACAACACCACTGTCGCTGTTTCAATTCTGGTGCTGATCATTGTTCGTGTTACCCCTCTGAATACTTTCTTTCCATGGATAGAAAAACAGGGCCTGACCGTCGGGATTATAATTCTAACCATTGGCGTCATGGCGCCGATCGCCAGCGGAACGCTCCCCCCCTCCACGCTCATCCACTCCTTTGTGAACTGGAAATCACTGGTCGCTATTGCCATCGGGGTATTCGTCTCCTGGCTTGGCGGGCGCGGTGTCACGCTCATGGGTAGCCAGCCTCAGCTTGTGGCTGGTTTACTGGTGGGTACAGTTCTGGGCGTGGCGCTATTTCGCGGTGTGCCGGTGGGACCGCTCATTGCGGCAGGTCTGGTGTCATTGATTGTTGGGAAGCAGTAGCCAGTCCAGCCAGATAACGGCCTGGAGTCTGTCCCAGGCCTTTTTTGAACATGGTGATAAATGCCGTGGTCGAATCGTAACCGAGCATTTGCGCAACCTGTTGCACGTTATGACCATCTATCAGCGCCTGCAGCGCCAGAATCAATTGAAGCTGGTGACGCCAGCGGCGAAAACTCAACCCCGTCTCTTTAACGACCAGACGGGCGAGGTTCCGCTCACTCATCGCAAATACGCTGGCCCACTGTCCCAGCGTCTGCCACTGCGCGGGCTCCCGCGCCATCGTCGCGACCATTCTGCGGATTTTCGGGTGATCGGAAACCGGCAACTGCATTTGCTCCTGCGGCTGCTGCGGGAGTTCATCAAATAGCACTTGTGTCAGCCGCTGGGTAGACGGCTCCAGCCGTTGATCATCCGTTTTGGACGCCAGCGCCAGAATGAGCTCCCGACATAATGGGGCGATTTTCAGGGTGCAGCAGCGTTCAGGCATCACTACTGCCTGCGGCTCAATAAACAAAAAGCACAGTTGCGCCCCAACGGTAACGTGATTGCTGTGTGGAATTTCACCGGGGATCCATACCGCATATTGTGGAGGCACCATCCACATGGCATTTTCAACCTCACAGGTGATCGCGCCATGCAAGGCCAGAATCAACTGCCCCTTACGGTGCTGATGCAGCGGACTGAAGAGTTCATCTTCCCGGGCCTGTATACAAAACGCCACCGCCGCATCGTGGTAAAGGTCGGGCTCATACCCATCCAGCCTCAGTCCTAACATAAAAATGTCCGTTTTTAGCGATAAACTGTCATTTTAGCTTGATTCATCCATTGAGTAAAAACGCTAAAGTATCGCCTCGCCTGACGATATGAGAAAAAAATGACAAATATGCCTTCCTCCCGCGGCAAAAACGCAGCCTGGCTGATCGCGGGGATCCTGATGATTGCCACCACGCTGCGCGTCACCTTTACCGGAGCCGCCCCGCTGCTGGATGCAATTCGCACCGACTACGGCCTGAGTACCGCCCAGACGGGACTTCTGACCACCCTGCCGCTGCTGGCCTTCGCACTGGTATCGCCTCTGGCCGCCGCCGTTGCACGCCGTTGGGGTATCGAACGCAGCCTGTTTGCCGCAATGCTACTGATTTGCGCAGGTATTGCGATACGTTCTCTGCCCACGCCAGGTTTCCTGTTTAGCGGTACCGCTATCATTGGTTGCGGAATCGCGCTGGGAAATGTGCTGTTACCTGGGCTGATTAAGCGTGATTTTGCTCAGCATGTGGCAAAACTCACTGGCGCATACTCGCTGACTATGGGCGCAGCGGCGGCACTGGGTTCAGCTATTGTGGTTCCGCTGGCGCTGAACGGGTTTGGCTGGCGCGGTGCGCTGATGGTACTGATGGTCTTTCCGCTGCTGGCGCTGATTATCTGGTTACCCCAATGTCGCCAGACGGCCAATGCCAGTTTGAGCAACTCGCGCGCTTTGCATTCCCGCGCGATCTGGCGCTCGAGCCTCGCCTGGCAGGTGACGCTGTTTCTCGGGATCAATTCACTTATCTACTACGTGATTATTGGCTGGCTACCTGCCATTTTAATCAGCCACGGCTACAGCGAAGTGCAGGCCGGTTCGTTGCATGGTTTACTGCAACTGGCAACCGCCGCGCCGGGGTTATTGATCCCTCTCGTCCTGAACAGATTTAAGGATCAGCGCGCCATCGCCGCACTGGTTTCGTTAATGTGCGCCGTCGGCGCAGCGGGATTCGCGGTAATGCCCGGGCAGGCTTTGCTGTGGACCATACTGTTTGGCTTTGGCTCAGGCGCCACGATGATCCTTGGTTTGACCTTTATTGGCCTGCGCGCAAGCTCAGCGCATCAGGCCGCGGCCCTGTCCGGCATGGCACAGTCCGTCGGGTATTTACTGGCCGCCTGTGGGCCACCGCTGATGGGTAAGATTCACGACCTCAATGGTAGCTGGCTGATTCCATTAGCTGGGGTTGCCGTGTTAGCGATACTGATGGCGGTGTTTGGTCTGTGCGCAGGGCGTAATCGGGAGATCGCAAGCGCATAATGCAGCGGGCAGGTTTGGGTACAACCTGCCCGTTTTTTTATCCTCGCGCAGCGCGCAGCATTGCCTGAACTAACAGCACGGGTTTTCCCGCCAGCGCTCCACGTTCATGCTGAAAGAGTGTGCCGACAAAAAAAGGATGCGTCACCAGCTCAATGGCACGGATATCACCCGCCTCATCCCAGCCAGTCACACGAAGATCACCGCTCTCAAGCTCGGCGGCAAAATCTTCCGATACGCCATAGTTACAGTGATACCCCTCGGAGATAACACCCCGTCCGTAGGCTTTGGCAATCAGCGTATTGGCCCTCAGTTCAATATCATCCGTTTTTTCTACCAGCGAGCAGGTCAACGGTGCGATGACCATCCGCCCCGTGGTATCCGTTTCCGCATGGGCAGCATCACTCCAGCCCAGCACGTTGCGGGCATACTCCAGAATCGCATGTTGAAAACCGCCACAGGTCCCGAGGAATGGGATGCTGTTTTCACGCGCGTAGCGGATCGCGATCAGTGCGCCTTCCAGGTGCCGATATGGACTGCCAGGAACGACCCAAATAGCATCATAGCCAATCAGATCTTCACTGCTGCTAATATCAGAGGTGGTTAGCCAGTCATAATCAGCCACTAATTCCAGGACGGCAGCGGCATCATCGATAGCAAGAGGAATGGCCTGATGCGCCACAATATCAGGGCTGTAATCACCCACCAGCGCAATGCGAAGCGTATCTTTAAACGGGGAAATTTCCATTAAGCTTTCCTTATGTCCAGACAATGAGGGACAATATAAGGAGCCTCAGCCTACCGATTTTTTGTTGGTATCACAATCCCTTAAATTGGGAGTCAGGACGGGCAGAATGTTACAATTGTCACGTTTTACGATCTTATTTAACCGTAATAAAGGTGTCGAAATATATCAAAGCAGTGGATTAATGGAGCGGATGAAAAGATGAAAATTCAATGTAAACGCGTGTATGACCCAGCAGAAAAAAATGATGGTTATCGCGTACTGGTCGACAGGCTGTGGCCTCGCGGGGTAAAAAAGACCGACCTTATTTTTAACGAATGGAATAAAGCGCTTACGCCGTCATCTGATTTACGCAAGGCGTTCCACGCAGAATTGATTGATTTCACACACTTTTCCGAGCAATATCGCGCTGAACTCGCCCTACAGCAGCAGGAAGGAAAGCGTCTCGCAGAGATTGCCCGACAGCAAATTTTAACGCTACTGTATGCGGCGAAAAACACCCAGCAAAACCACGCGCTGGTGCTGGCTGAATGGATACGTCAATGCTAACCGGATTTCATTTGCCCGTTGTCGGATGCGCTCTGCGCCAGAGCGCCCATTCATCAATCACTTCCCCGCCCGGTAATTTGCAGTCCGACCTTACGCCTTGCGGGGTCTGCACCGCAATCAGCGAGCCGCCCTTTTGTTCGCAATATACCGAAGCCGGATTCGCCAGACCAATCTTCGGCGGTTTGGGGGCTTCGGGCTGAGTGGTACATCCCGCTAACACCAACAAGCCGGGCAAAATAATAGACGCCAGTTTCATATCGACTCCTGTTAAAAACCTTATCCCGGCAGGTTACCCCGACTTTCCATCTATCTCCATGTTTTACTGTCAGCTTTCAATTTAATGTTTAAGTTTTGAGCGGGATGGCGTGTTTCATCTTTCATCTTGATGTTCTATCATGCGGGCCACGTCAGCCCAGTCATTACTCAGGAGCATTTACACCTCATGTCGGACATGATCCTTGCCAGAGTCTCACAATCCTTAGCCACGGAGCAGTCAGTTGAGAGCCTGGTTCGGCAACTTCTGGAGATGCTGGAAGTGGTGACTGAGATGGAATCCACCTATTTAACTAAGGTCGATTTAGATGCCCGCCTGCAGCATATTTTGTATGCGCGCAATAGCAAGCAGATGCAGATCCCTGAAGGGCTGTCCGTACCCTGGGATGAGACGCTATGCAAACGCGCCATAGACGAAAACTGTCTGTACAGCGACAACGTCCCCGCTCGCTGGCCGGAGTGTACCGCCGCCCGCGCGCTGGAGATAACCACTTTCCTGAGCACGCCGGTTCATCTTCCCGACGGAACGTTTTACGGTACGCTCTGCGCCACCAGTCGCCACCAGCACGCATTAAGCCAACGTGGCGAACAGGTGTTACATCTGTTTGCAGGCCTGATCGCCCAGTCAATTCAAAAAGAGTCGCTGGTTGCTCAGTTACGCGAAGCGAATGCCGCGCTGATTGCGCACTCTTACACCGATGCTCTGACCGGATTACCGAATCGGCGCGCCATTTTTGAGAATGTTGAGACTCTTTTTTCCCTTGCCCGACATCTCAGGCAGAAGATTATTTTTGCCTATATTGATTTGGATGATTTCAAATTGATCAATGACCGCTTTGGCCACGAGGTTGGCGACCAGTTTCTGATCCAGATTGGTCAGCGTCTGCTTCGCGAATGCGGTGATAATGATATCCTTGGGCGACTGGGTGGTGACGAATTTTTAGTCGTGAGCCTGTCACCGGAAGATGACAGGGATCCGCGGGACCGCCTGCAGCAGGTGAAAAATCAGCTACAACAGCAAATTTGCGGTGACTACCACCTGGGTGACATTCATCTATTTTATCCTGGCGCCAGTCTTGGCATCGTGGAAATTAATCCGTTGGAGACTGATGTAAACTGCGCGCTTCACCTCGCAGACAGCGCAATGTACAAGGATAAAAAGCGTCAGGATAAAACCACTTTTGTCGTACATTAAGCCCTGCTATGCTAACCCGTCTTTAAATAACTCTGGCAGATAATCGTATGCGACTCGGTATTATTTTCCCCGTCATCATTTTCATTTCCGCTGTCGTTTTCTTATCCTGGTTTTTTATTGGCGGCTACGCTGCGCCGGGAGCATAACGATGAAAAAAACAACGCTTATTATGATTGGCGTGGCTATCATCGTCGTTCTGGGAACAGAATTCGGCTGGTGGTGACCTAAGAAAAAGGCCACATATTAGTGGCCTCTATTGTCTGTATGTTTACTTAGCTTTTGATTTTTCTGTAGATAAACAACACCACAATCGCACCGATCACCGCCACGGCGAAACTGCCGAAGTTGAAACCATCGACTTTACCAAAACCAAAGAAGGTGCTGATCCAGCCACCCACTACCGCACCGACAACCCCTAAGATAATGGTCATAAAGAATCCGCCGCCATCTTTACCCGGCATAATCCATTTTGCCAAAATCCCAGCAATAAGACCGAAAACCACCCATGAAATAATGCCCATAATTTCCCTCACTTATGTTTTTAAATTAACGATTCACTCGTCGTATAAAAGCATAGCATAGCGCTGAAAAATTAAAATTTGTGATCGCTATCACTTCTGTTTTTCATCTTTTTCCGATGTTTCATAAGGTTACACCGCTGACTGGCAGACCAATTTTGTCGCACCTCGTCATTAATGTCGAATCGTCAGTCATTCTGCTTAACGCTTTGGCCGTCAGCCCCTGCTATTGCTGGGTTTTCACTTCTGGCACACTTTATGCTTAAACAGCCCGTCACTACGACACATCGTAGTCCGCGATGCGTATCGCGTGACTGCGTCTACAATTCGCGCTATTTCAGCATTTAACAGGTCTGTTATTGATGAAAAAAATCACCAGTGTATGCCCATACTGTGGGGCCGGGTGCAAGCTCAAGCTTGTTGTTGAGAATAACAAAATCATCCGCGCTGAGGCCGCAGAGGGTGTAACGAACCAGAATCAGTTATGCCTGAAAGGCTATTATGGTTGGGACTTTCTTAACGACACTCGCCTTCTGACTCCCCGTCTGACCCGCCCGATGATCCGTTATGAAAAAGGTGGAAAATTCACTCCCGTTAGCTGGGATGAAGCCATTCGTTACACCGCAAAACGCTTAACTGAAATCAAAAATACCTATGGCCCTCGTGCCATCATGACCACCGGATCTTCCCGTGGAACAGGGAATGAGACCAACTACGTGATGCAAAAATTCGCACGTGGCGTGCTCCATACCAACAATGTCGATTGCTGTGCCCGCGTCTGTCACGGCCCTTCCGTGGCCGGGTTACAGGAAACGTTAGGCAATGGCGCCATGAGCAATTCCATCAGCGACATTGAAAACTCAAAATGCCTGCTGATCTTTGGTTATAACTGTGCCGATTCACACCCAATTGTGGCCCGCCGGGTAATTAAAGCTCGCCAGAACGGCGCAAAAATCATTGTCTGCGACCCACGCCGTATTGAAACTGCCCGTATCGCTGACCAACATTTGCAGTTGAAAAACGGTTGCAATATGGCGCTGGTCAACGCGTTTGGCCATGCTCTCATCGAGGAGCAACTCTACGATCGCGAGTATGTACAAAAGCATGCGGAAGGACTGGAAACATACTGGGAAACCGTTAAGGAGTATGCGCCTGAAGACGTTGAACATTTAACCGGTGTTCCCGCACAGCAGGTTCGTCAGGCGATGCGTACATTTGCTGCGGCGCCATCGGCCACCGTGATGTGGGGGATGGGCGTCACCCAGTTTGGTCAGGCCGTTGACGTGGTTCGTGGTTTGTCGAGCCTGGCCTTGCTGACCGGAAATCTGGGACGCCCTAACGTCGGTGTTGGCCCGGTGCGCGGGCAAAATAACGTGCAGGGCGCGTGCGATATGGGGGTGCTGCCTAACCAGTTTCCAGGGTATCAGGACGTAACCGATTTCGCCGTCAGGGAGAAATTTGCCGCCGCATGGGGCATTGACGTTAATCAGATGGATGACAAGGTTGGGACCCGCATCACCGAAGTTCCGCATCTGGCTATCGAAGGCAAAATCAAAGCCTACTACATCATGGGAGAAGATCCGCTGCAAACCGAGGCCGATTTGGGTCTGGTCCGCGAAGGATTTAACGCGCTCGATTTTATCGTCGTGCAGGATATCTTCATGACCAAGACGGCGGAAATGGCCGATGTCCTCTTGCCAGCCACCTCATGGGGCGAACACGGTGGCGTCTTTACCTGCGCCGATCGCGGTTTCCAGCGTTTTGAGAAAGCGATTGAACCCA
The DNA here is from genome assembly GCF_002075345.1 of Citrobacter braakii. Taxonomy (GTDB): domain Bacteria; phylum Pseudomonadota; class Gammaproteobacteria; order Enterobacterales; family Enterobacteriaceae; genus Citrobacter; species Citrobacter braakii. The sequence continues at coordinate 416,949 of NZ_NAEW01000001.1, read as the reverse complement.
CTGGTGATGTAAAGCGTGACTGGGAGATTATCAGCCTGCTGGCCAGCGAAATGGGCTATCCAATGCAGTATCAAAATAACCAGCAAATCTGGGATGAGATGCGCGAGCTGTGTCCACTGTTCTACGGCGTGACCTATGAGAAAATGGGTGAGATGGGTCATGTTCAGTGGCCATGTCCCGATCTCGATAGTCCTGGTACGCCCTACCTTTACGCGCACAGCCAGTTTGATACCGCCAATGGCAAAGGCAAACTGTTTGCCGCACCGTGGCGAGCGCCAGCAGAAGTTCCTGATGAACAATATCCGCTGGTTCTGTGTACCGTGCGTGAAGTTGGGCACTACTCCTGCCGTTCGATGACCGGCAACTGCGCAGCGTTGCAAGCACTGGCAGACGAGCCTGGGTATGTGCAAATCAATACCCATGATGCTGAAAAATTGGGTATTCGTCATCGCGATCTGGTATGGGTCAGCTCGCGCCGCGGTAAGGTCATCAGCCGTGCGGATGTCTCCGAGCGCATCAATGCCGGAACGGTCTATATGACCTATCAATGGTGGATTGGCGCGTGTAACGAGTTAACCCAGGACAATCTCGATCCTATTTCGAAAACGCCGGAAACCAAATATTGCGCCGTAAATATTGAGCACATTACCGATCAGGGTTGGGCAGAAAAATATGCCGCACAAACGTATAGCGATATGAAGTCACGTCTGTGTGAGGCTATTGCGTAAGTCACCGCCATCATCGCCTGAGTCTGGCTTTCCAGACTCAGGCCTTATCTCATGACTTCGCCAGCTGTGGTTCACTGAAGCGGATGGATGCAGCTTCCTCCTGCTTATCCCGCCGCATAAAGCCGAGATTCATCAGAAACAATCCCGCCATAAACGGTAGTTCGTACAGTTCTTCAATCAGATCGCCATACTGAGCATTGTGCAGAAAGATGGGAGCCAGCAGACGATGATGCTCTACCGTATCGGAGATCAAAAATGCACAGGTGGTGATCGCTAACAGCCACAGAGGTAGCGGTTCATTGCGAAAGCGACGGGCAATATCCTGGCGTAAGCGCTTCGAAATCAGCACTGGCAGAATAATCATGGCAATCAATACCACTGAGATAGCCCGGAACAGGAGTTTAGGATGCTCAGGAAAATAATCGCGGCCCCAACTTGTGCTTCGGCCCAGTAATACCAGCCACCACGCTGCCGCCCAAAGCCAAAATTGCTTCTCGCCTTCGGGACGTGATAAGGGCCTGATGTAGCTGAGTGTAAATATGGCACCAAACAGCAGCCATAGCGCCTGGCCATTTTCAATCCAGCTGACGACAGTACCGTTGAGTAGCGGGAGATGCCAGTTCGCGGCGAACGGGATCGCCACGATGGTTAATCCGAGAATTATTGTGGGTAATGTAAGTCGGGTATTGAGTTTCATAAGCGCGATGTTCTGTTTTATATCTGTTTCGCGATCATAACTCCTGTGAATGATCAACTATTAGCAATCAATGCGAATCTCTTAATGTATTCTTAAGGAATCCTTTCTGGATATTTCCCTGTTTCGCCCAGAAAAAAACCGCACTGCGCCGTCAAAGCGCAGTGCGGTTTTTAGATTAAAAACTAATATATTCAATCAGTAACAGTGACTAATACCTACCACCCGCAGACTTCGTGCTCATTTTCGGTATCGTACGAACGCACGGTATTGACCAGATCTTTGACCACTTCTGCTGCCACATCCGGCACCAGTAATGTCATTGGCGCCTCTGTTTCATAATCAACAGAAACACCGTTGCTGTTATTGGTCACGGTTACGGTATAGGTTGCTTTACCCATAATTTACTCCTTGCCGGTGCGCACGACTTTTCGTTGATTTGCACTCTCCATCAGAACTTCCGGGGCGACGAAAAAATCGATATTAAAGTAAGTGTCGTCGGTCATCACTTCGATGTTATGCCATTTTTCCGGTGGAAAAACGCCAAACTGACCGGCTTCAATAATCATCACCTCTACTGGCTCCGGACTGTGTTCGTCTGCGTATCCGAGATATTTGACCGCCCCCTGCATAACCGAAAGTCGAGGATAAACCCCGGCACGGGTCCCTTTATCAAGGTGGCGTTCGAAAATTCCGGCAGGCGCCGTTTCTTTGTTCCAGAATGGCGTAGAGCGTGTATGGATATGATTCTGTGGAATTTGAAGCATTTTTCTTCCCTTTTCCAGTCGACAACCAGCGAGTCATAATGAACCGCTGCTGTACACAGGGTACGCTTCAAAATATACATTTAAAATACCATTTATTGGTTATAACCCTACGATTATAAATGAAAAGCAGAGCGCAATATTAAAGGCCCGCCGCACTCAGCGGGCCGATGGCATCACGATTGAAGCGTGGCCAGACGGGCGGCAAAACCAACGAAAATCAGGCCGATAAGGGAATTACCCACTTTGGCCAGTTTCTTCTTCGTACGGATATATTGCGTCACAAACGCGCCGGAGAAAATAAGGAAGCTCAAATAGAAAAAGCTCACTATCTCAAGCGTAATAGCCAGAATAAAGAATGACAGCCCTGAATGCGGCGCATTGACATCAATAAACTGCACGAAAAACGACACATAAAACAGAATAGCTTTGGGATTGGTCAGGCTCAGGATTAATGCGCGCTTAAAAATAGCGCCAAACGGGACTTCCTCAGGCGCGGCGTCGCTTGCTTTCGATTTCAGTGTTGCATACAGGATCTTCGCGCCAAGATACAGTAAATAGAAAGCGCCAAGATAACGAACGATATTGAACAAAACGGGCGTTGTTTTAATCAATGCAGCAACACCGGCATAGGCCAAAAACATCAACACGGCATCACCAATAAACACACCGCTGGCGGCGAGATACCCCCCCTTTACTCCCCTACCGACGCTGTTTTTCAGCACAAATATCGTATTTGGCCCCGGTACCAGCACGATAAAAATAGCCCCCACCAGATACGTCCAGTAATTCAGAACTCCATACTCTGCGAACACGTTAACCTCTTCCTGAAAAAACACATGCACTTGCTGCGATACAATATGCTAACGAATGCGACAGGTGATGGAAAGAGCAGGTTATTAATTAAAAAAACCCGCCACTGGTGGCGGGTGTGTACAGATAAGGTTAGCCCAGATTAATGGTGCAGCATCTCATCCACTACTTCTTCGCCCTTCAGCTGATAAGGGTAGTAGGTAGGCCAGTTTTCCATCTCCTCAAGCAAGGCAGCCTGCGAGGTATTTCCCATAAAGATATGGAAGTGGCTCGATTTACGCGGCGCGATAATATGATCGCTGAATTGCACGTATTTAGGCGCTTTGCTGTCAGCGGCTTTACACTCAAACAGATACCGTACACCTTTCTTGCCTGATTTATAGTGCAAGATTTTATACCCGGCATAATCGTATTTGCACGATGCGACCTGATTACCGGTGTGAAATTCCATCACGCCATCTTCGATGCCGATGGTGTCTACATTGGTTGCATAGCCTGTACGGTAATAAGCTTTAATTTGTTCTGCCGTTTTGCTTTTATCTTTCTCCGCTTTCTTTTTGAAAACCGGATCAAGTTCGCCACTGACCAGATACGGATAGACAGATTGCCACATGCCATCCCAGTCGGACAGCGCTCGGTTCTGCACCTGGTTATCATCAAATACCCCTTCCGACGCCTTTTGTTCTGCTTCACTCATCGGCGCACCATGGGAATGATGACCATGCGCCAAAACCTGCCCACTGACTAAAAGCATCCCCAGAGCGATTGTCAGTTTGTTAAAACGAATAGCCAAAATTTCACCCTCAAATCGTTTGCGAGTGAATTGTTATAATATAACGTAACAATTTAATCAATAGACATTACTGCACGTTATTGCCTCACGCTTCAATGAGTTTTCTGGAGCAAATCTGCTCAAGCAGAGCCTGCTGATGGCTGATAATGAGCATACCTAATGGCCGACGCTGGCACTCTTCAAGCAGCAATACCCAGATATCTTTTTGAATGGAAGGATCGAGCTGGGCGGTAATTTCATCGGCAATAAGAAAACGTGTCCGCGGATCCAGCGCGCGAAGTAAAGCAATTCGCGCCAGTTCACCGCCAGAAAGCTGTCCGGGACGGCGGGTTAACCACTCAGGGTTGATGTGAAGACGGGTAAGCAGTTCAGCATCAGGTCGCCAGGCATCATAAACCGCATCGCCGGTGCTACGCCGCGGGTTAAAGGTTAATTCCGGATGCTGTGGCACCAGTTGCACCGGGCAATACTGGTGCATTGGCAGCGGTTGGTCATCAACCAGAATGTCACCCGAGGTCGGTTTTTGCCAGCCCGCCAGTACGCGTCCCAGCGTTGTTTTGCCGGTTCCGCTGGGTGCACAAACCCCAATGCGTTCTCCGGGGCGCAGAGAGAAGTTCAGATTTTGCCATAGCACCTTTCCTCCCTGACAAATCGTCACTTCACGACAGCACAGCATCGCGCTCTCCAAAAAGTTGATTTCTTTCAGGCAGCGCCCGCCATTGGCGTTGCAGATGCTCGCTTATCTCTCCGCGTAACAGCTGTTCCCGGCTGACGTTATCCGACACCCTTCCCTGATGCAGCGCGACAATGCGGTCCGCGTGGCGAGCGGCCAGCGTAAGGTCGTGCGTTACCCATAAAACGCCAGCCCCTTGCTCACATTGCTCACGTAGCTGTTCAAGCAGTTGATTAGCCAGCGGTGCATCAAGCCAGGCGGTAATTTCATCCGCCAGAATATAGCGAGCCTGGCTCAGCGACGCGTGACAGGCCAGAACACGTTTCGCCATCCCCCCTGAAAGCTGGCGCGGGAAGGCATCTAATACGCGACTTTCCAGTTGGCTGCGCTGGAGCAATCGTTCAATTTTTCCGGCATTCCAGGCCTGGCCGGAGAGCTGACTTGCCCTGCGCAGATGCTTTTCAATCGAGAGCAGCGGGTTAAGCGCCTGAATACCTTGCGGGACATAGCTGAAAGCATTACCACGACATTTGCGAATATCATCACTGTCCAGCGTTTTCCCCTCCAGGGTGATGGAGCCGTTGAAACGCAAATTGTCCGGTAAGAGATCAAGCAGACATTGCAGCAACAGGCTTTTACCTTCCCCACTTCCCCCAACTAACGCCACCATCTGACCTGGCGCTACGTCGAAAGAGATATCCTGCAACAGCGAAGACCAGTTTCTCGCGCCATACCAGCGATAACGCGCCACGTCCAGCGAGACCTGTCTTAAACTCAACATGCGTCACCTCGTAACCATAAACGATGCACTGCCCTTGCGAGCTGATCGAATAACATAACCAGACTGAATAGCATCAGCCCGGGAAACAGCACTAACCACCAGTCGCCATGACTGATAAACCTCAGCGCATCAGCCAGCAACAGGCCCAGCGATGGTTCATGCGGCGCCAGCCCAAAACCGAGGAAGCTCAACGCCGCGCTGTGCAACACCGCGTGGGGAAACATCAGCAAGGTTCCCGTTAACCACTGGGGTAACAATGCCGGGAAATAGTGATGCCGCCAGCAGTAAAAATGTCCGTGTCCCAGACGCCAGGTTAACGTCAGATAGTCACTGTGGGCCACGCGCTGCGCTTCGGCACGCAGGATTAGCGCCAGCCGCGGCCAGTGGGTCAACGCAACCGCCATAATCACCCCATTTTTTCCGCCGCCCAGCGTGAAACAGATCAATATGAGCAACAGCAAATGCGGCATTGACAGCATGGCATCGGTAATCAGACGCATTAGTACATCCAGACGCGGATGTATACGTGAAACCGCCGCCATCATTAATGCGATGAAGCCGCTGCACAACGCCGCGCCAATACCAATTTGCAGACTGGTTAACGCGCCCTGAAAGCAACGAATCCACAGATCGCGACCGAGGTTATCGGTGCCAAACCAATACAGCGCATCAGGCGGTAAATGACGGGCAAGCAGATTAACGCTCAATGGGTTATCCAGCGTCGCTGCGCCATACACCGCAATGCATAGCAGGCAGCTAAAAGAGAGCAGAAGACGAATCAGCGTCGGCGTCGGATTATAGAGCATCAGGTCGCTCCAGAGCACGGTTCAACACATGGACAAGCCAGGTAGACAGCGAGTTGCCAATGAACACTAACACGGTACTGAACAACACAATTCCCATCAGTAACGGCAGATCGCCGCGTAATCCGGCATCAATAGTGGCCTGTCCCAGTCCCGGATAAGCAAAAACTTTTTCCGCTAGCAGTGCGCCGCCCAGCAGTTCTCCCAGCGAGGCGAACTGCAGGCACAGCGCGGGCGTGATAGCGTGGCGCAGAACCTGATGACGCAACAGCGACCAGCCTTTATCTCCCTGAGAACGCGCAAAACGGACAAAATCGCTTTTCATCACGCTGGCGATACTTTCCCGCGTATGAAGTGTAATTTGGCCAAGTCCCAATAAACTTAGCGCGCAAACGGGCAGCACTAAATGGCGCAGACGCTCAGCCAGCGTGGCCATATCACCACTGTTGCCCGGCTCCCACGCGCAGCAGACCGGAAATACCGGCCAGCGCACGGCAAATAACGCCAGCAGCAGCATGCCAATCCAGAAGGTCGGCAACGACGAAAGCAGATAGCTGAGTCGACAGATTGCTTTATCCGGCCAGCGATTCAGATAACGACCCGCGACAAACCCCATTGCCGTTCCCAGTATGCCGGAGAGCAGCCACGCGCCGCCAAGCAAGGCAAACGAAGTTGCAAAGCGCTCCTTGATTACGCTGGCAACCGGTGCATTAAACAACATTGAGTAGCCGAGATCGCCCTGCAATACACGTATAAACCAGTGACCAAAACGCTCCCATAACGGCTGGTCTAATCCCCAGCGAGCAGCGATACGCGCATATTGTTCCGGCGGCACGTGCAGGAGATCGTTGCCAATATAGGCGCGAATCGGATCGACAGGAGAAAAGCTGAGCAGCATAAAAGTGCCAGCCGCAACCAGCACTAATAACACTATCAGCCGTAGAAAATGGCCTACAACAGACTTCATCAACGGCAGGTCCAGGTCCATTCATCCAGATTATTGAGCAGTGACCAGCTACCGTGGATCTCCGGCGCGCCTTTGCCTAAGTCAATACACGGATTTGCCAGATAAGTGTGCTGAATGTTCAGCAGCCATGCCCAGGCGGCATCGCCCTGCACCCCAGCCCCTTGCTTGCCATCCCACTCCACCTGTTGCCAGAAAGGCAACGCTTTTTGCCAGTCCGGAGCATCAATGGCCTGTTTAAGATGTTGTTCAACGACGGGATTGCTGTAATAGCCTGGATTGTAGTATTCCACGCCCGCGGCCTGATTGCTGTAGTGATGGAAAAGCTCCATCGGATCCAGGCTTCCCCAGCCAAACAGCGTCGGATTCGAATGCATATGCCGCTCAACGGTTTCCCAGCTTCCGGATTGCAGCGAGACCTGAATACCCACGGGCTCCAGCATCGCACGTACGGCCTCGGCTAAATCCCGGCGCGTACTGTCACCGCTGGCGTACCACAGAGTCAGGCGAGCCTCTTTACCGTCTTTCACACGTACGCCATCTTTCCCCACCTTCCAGCCGGCTTCTTCCAGAATCATCCGTGCTTTTTCGCTGTCGCCATCTTTGAACGCAACTGACTGTCCCTGCCATGGCAGGCCCTGAACCGCGCTATACGCCGGAATCGCATGACCTTCCATGACCTGATCGGCAAGTTGTTTACGATCGATGGCGTAGTTGATGGCGCGTCTGATGGCGATATCAGCCGTGATATCGTTGCCGACCGGATAACCATTGGCGTCTTTTTTACCCGCAGGGACCATCGGAAACACAATGCCACGGTTTTCCACGCTGTCGCGTACCCAAAGCTTCAAATTCTGCTGTTGAGGGGCGACCGCCATCGAAGGCGCAATACGCACGAGTCCCAGTTGACCACTGCGCGCTGCGGCATAAGCGTTATCTTCATCAAGGAAGACAAACACCAGCTTACTGAAATCATTTTTCTTACCGGCATACCAGGGGTTCGCCTCCACGATCAGCTGCTGCCCCGGCTGAAAACTCACCAACCGATAAGGGCCCGCGCCAATCGGATTTTTGGCGAATATTTTTTCGTCATACCGTTTTTCGGGAACAATACCCAAAGAGCCCAGCACGTTCACAAAGGTGCTCTGCGGGCTGCGCAGCGTGATTTCTACCGTGCGGTTATCTTTCAGGCTGGCATGAGTAAAGTTTCCCATGTCGATTTTGCCGCCGCTCTTTGCGGCTTTATTATAGGTGAACACCACATCTTCAGCGGTTAGCGGGGAACCATCGGAGAATTTAAGGTCGGGTTTTAACGTCAACGTCCAGGTTTTGCCGTCAACGCTGGTTTCAACTTTTTCCGTCAGTAGGTTACCCCAGCTCATATCTGCGTTTTGTTTTAATAATGGTGCATGCAAAAGCAAATAGCTGCCATGACTCCAGCCCAGCATCGGGTCAAACCCTTCCGTTGGCTCAGGTCCAATTGCCAGCTTCAACGTCTGACCCGCGCTCACATTTTGCGCGGCGAGAAGTGGTGAGGTTAATGCGAGAGTCAATGCGCACGTAAGCAGTGCCAGCTTGCCTTTAATCATTATGTTATCCAGATTTGCGTTATTTTTATGCCGCTCAACGATTCATTGCCGTTAAACGGTCTCCTGGGGAAGGGATTATGGCGGACTGAAATGACGAAAAAAATGACGCGGCGCAGAAAAGTATGACGATTTTCTAAAATTATCATACTTTTTTCTGATACTCCTAATTGAGTACCCTCTGAATCAGAGAAAATAGATTAAATGTTAGCCATTCAATTAATGGCAAATTAATTACAACCTAATGATTACAAATACTAATTATTGGTCATTTCAGCTATTTACTTAGCTAAAATTAATGACAATTTATGTATATTTATTCAAGAAAAACACCAGAAGTGATAAGTTATGTAAACATATAATGATAATTATTTTTATTATCATTCCCATCAATTATCTTACTTCCTTTGAATTTTTAACAAAGGAAGTTTGACTATGCGCTTAAAACCTATTGCTTCTGTTGTTCTGTCCTGTCTAGGATTTTCCAGTCCCCTGGCCTTCGCTGAAGATGTTATGGTGGTAACCGCTTCCGGTTACGAAAAGAAAATCACCAACGCTGCCGCCAGCGTCTCCGTTATTTCACAGCAAGAGTTACAAACCAATAAATATAATGATCTAGGCGAAGCCTTGCGTTCTGTTGAAGGGGTGGATGTTGAAAGCAGCACTGGTAAAACCGGTGGCCTGGAGATCAGCATCCGTGGCATGCCCGCCAGTTATACCCTGATCCTGATTGACGGTATTCGTCAAAACGGCAGCAGCGATGTGACGCCAAACGGCTTCTCAGCTATGAATACCAGCTTTATGCCTCCACTGGCGGCAATCGATCATATTGAGGTGATCCGCGGCCCGATGTCGACGCTTTACGGCTCCGACGCAATCGGTGGCGTGGTGAATATCATCACCAAAAAAAGCACCGATAAATGGAGCACCTCCATCAATACCGGCGTTAACCTGCAAGAGAGTAATAAATGGGGTAACAGCACGGTCGCCAACTTCTGGTCAAGCGGCCCGTTAATCGCTGGCGTACTGGATATGCAGGTTCGGGGTAGCACCACCCAACGTCAGGGTTCCAGCGTTACCTCCCTGAGCGATACCTCCTCCACCCGCGTACCTTATCCTACCGAGTCAGAAAACTATAACATCGGCACGCGACTCGACTGGAAAACGAATGAAAGCAATACGCTATGGTTAGATCTCGACTCCGCCAGACAGCGCTATGATAACGATGACGGTCAGTTGGGTAACCTGACGGGGGGTTACGATAAAACGCTGCGCTATGAGCGTAACAAAGTCACCCTCGGCCACGATACCGCCTTAACGTTCGGCACATGGAAATCCTCCCTCGGCTGGAATGAAACTGAGAACAAAGGACGACAACTGGTCTCCTCCGCACTCACGCCAGAGAACGCAGGCCGGGCCGGTGACGCACGTGAACTGAAGAACACTAACGTCATTCTGGACTCAGTACTGCTGACGCCATTAGGTGATTCGCACCTCTTAACCCTCGGCGGGGAATATTGGGATGCGCGGATGAAAGACGGTGTGGTGCTGGCCAATACCGGCGAAACGTTCCATCAAAAAACGTGGGCAGCCTATGTAGAAGATGAATGGCATATTCTCGACTCGTTGGCCTTAACCGCAGGGACACGCTACGAGCATAACGATGTCTTTGGCGGTCATCTCAGCCCACGCGCGTATATGGTTTGGGACGTATCCGACGAATGGACGCTCAAAGGCGGCGTGACGACAGGTTATAAAGCGCCATCACTGAGCCAGTTACATAACGGGATCAGCGGCGTAACCGCGCAAGGAACCGTGAATACGGTCGGTAATCCGGACCTAAAACCTGAGGAAAGTATCAGCTACGAAACCGGGCTGTATTACGAGAACGACACCGGACTGAACGCCAACATTACCGGCTTCTATACCGAATACAAAAATAAAATTGTCTCGTATTCTATCGATGATAATACCAACAGCTATACCAACAGCGGCAAGGCAAGGACCGATGGCGTTGAATTTGCCAGCACCTTCCCTCTGTGGTCGGATGTGCTGACTTTATCCCTCAACTACACCTACACCCAGAGCAAGCAAAAAGATGGTGACAATAAAGGCGCGCCGTTAAGCTACACGCCAAAACATATGGCTAACGCTCGCCTGAACTGGCAGGCAACGGAAGATATGAATGCCTGGCTGAGCGCACGTTATCGCGGTAAAGCCCCACGCTTTACCGAAAATTACAACAACCTCAGCGCAGTACAAAAGGCCGTCTATGACGATAAAGGCGCTGATTTAAAAGCCTGGACCGTTCTCGACATGGGAATGTCTTATAAGCTGACCAAAGATCTGACGCTGAATACGGCGGTCAATAACGTGCTGGATAAAGACTTTAGCGAGGTTAAACTTTATCAGGTAGGCCGTAATACCACCTACGCAGGAGATTACTATCAGACTGCGCAATCCACTACCGGATATGTAAACCCGGGCCGTAACTATTGGGTATCATTAAACTACCAGTTCTGATTTAGTTTTTTCCTACCAGACGGGCTGTCAATGATAGCCCGTCTACCACTGGGTTTCATCAAATGCCCGGCACTGTTCTTTTTGCCAGCCAGCGGGGCTCCAATGTTTTTACCAGAGATAAAGCGGCAAGGAATATTTTCGTCCCCGGCAGATAAAAATGACGGAATGAGAGGTAAAGCTGAACTGGGACAGAATATGCTGGGTGAGGCTTTAATCGATAGCTTTAAATAGCCATTATATTTTATGAGTCACGGAGCAACGAGTGCCCCGTGACAGTCATTAACTTACTTCAAATACTCTCCGCTGCGCAGCGCTTCAATACGTTTATCCAACGGCGGGTGAGTCATAAACAGCTCACTCAACGACTTGGATTTACCGTTGATGCAGAACGCCATCATGCTGGTCGCTTCCTGCGGCTCATAGCTGGTTTTCAGACGCTGCAGCGCGGCGATCATTTTCTCACGCCCCACCAGTTTTGCTGAACCGGCATCCGCATGGAATTCACGATGACGTGAGAACCACATGGTAATAATGCTCGCCAGAATACCAAACACCAGTTCCAGCACCGTCGCCACTGCAAAGTAGATCAATGGATTGCCATTACTGCCCTCACCCTCATCGCGGTTTCCGCCCATAAAGCCAGCGGCAATTTGCGCCAGAATACGTGAGATAAAGATAACGAAGGTGTTCACCACACCCTGAATGAGCGTCATGGTAACCATATCGCCATTGGCAATGTGGCTGATTTCATGCGCGATAACGGCTTCGGCTTCGTCCGGGCTCATGTTTTGCAACAGGCCTGTACTCACAGCCACCAGCGAAGCATCCCGGCGCGCACCGGTAGCAAACGCGTTAATATCTGGCGCATGGTAGATTGCAACCTGCGGCATAGCGATCCCAGCCTGGCGAGCCTGATTCGCTACCGTATTCATCAGCCAGCGTTCTCTTTCATTGCGAGGCTGTTCGATCACTTCCCCACCAACGGATTTTAACGCCATCCATTTGGACATCAGCAGCGAAATGAAGGAACCACCAAAACCAAACAGCAGTGCCATGATCAACAAGCCTTGAACGCTGCTTGACTGAATCCCTGTCAGGCTCAATACCAGCCCGAAAACGACCATCACAGCCAGGTTCGTCAGCAGGAAGAGCGCGATTCGCATCATAATTTTCTTTTAACCTCAATTTAACAAAACGCACTATGCGATTACCCATATCGTATGGGTCTTATGGCTATTTTCAAGCATCCATAGGTGCTAAGTCACCAGAAAGACACAACTTTACATTTTATCGTATCACACTGACGTCTTCATGCGTTTGTTAAAAAAACAGGCACAATTTCTTGTGCCTGTTGGAGGTTATTTACTGGTTGCGGGCTGTTCCGCTGGCTTTTCTTTTTCAAGATGCGCCAGGTCAAGCGCAATTTTTACCGTTTCATCCAGGTAGGGATCTGGTTCCTGGTAATCCTTCGGTAAATCGTCCAGTTTCTTCAGCGGCGGCTTACCTTCTCGCTTAAACCGATCGTTGATACGCGCCAGACGCATTGCGTCATCTTCGTTATTCTCTTTCTCACGCTGAGCGTAATTGAGAGAAGCGATGTTGCGTTTATCCTTCATCGCATTGAAACGCGCAATATCCTTCATGATGTACTGGAACTCAGGATCGTTGGCAATACGTGCATTGTGCTCTTTTAACAATTCAGGTCCGAATGGCGTCAGATTCTCTGATTTGGTGTAAGTCGCAGCATCAATGCTATCCCACGGCAGCGCGTTATCTTCAAACTTCTCACCGGTTTCCGTTTCTTCATTACCTGTCGGCATGATGATGTCCGGCGTAACGCCCTTACGCTGTGTACTGCCACCGTTTACACGGTAGAATTTCTGGATCGTATACTGAACAGAACCCAGCGCCGGCCATTCCGGACGCAGCATCTGATCATAAATACGGTTCAGAGAGCGATACTGCTGTACAGTGCCTTTCCCGAAAGTCGGTTCACCAACGATCAGCGCACGACCATAATCCTGCATTGCCGCAGCAAAAATCTCTGATGCCGAAGCACTGAAGCGATCGACTAACACTACCAGCGGGCCTTTGTAGTACACAACGCCGTCGGTATCGCTGTCTTCACGCACTTTACCGTTATTGTCACGAACCTGAACCACCGGGCCGGAAGGAATGAACAGACCGGAGAGCGAAACGGCTTCGGTCAGCGCACCGCCACCGTTAGTGCGCAGATCGATAATGATGCTGCTGACGTTCTGTTTTTCCAGCTTCTGCAACTGAACTTTGACATCATCCGTCAGGCCAACATAGAAGCCAGGGATATCCAGCACACCGACTTTTTCTTTGCCAACGGTTTTCACGGACATTTTCACGGCGCGGTCTTCGAGACGAATACGTTCACGCGTTAACGTGACGGTACGCGTCTTAGTACCTTTACCGGCAGGAAGGATTTCAAGGCGAACTTTGCTGCCTTTGGGTCCTTTGATCAGCGCAACAACGTCATCCAGACGCCAGCCAATCACGTCGACCATTCCCTTACCGGTCTGACCCACGCCGACAATACGGTCGCCAACGCTTATTGCTTTGCTCTTGGCTGCCGGGCCGCCCGCCACCATGGAGTTAATGACGGTGTAGTCATCATCCATTTGCAAAACCGCGCCAATACCTTCCAGAGACAGGCTCATTTCAGTATTGAACTGTTCGGTATTGCGTGGAGAGAGATAGTTAGTATGCGGGTCGATCTCACGGGCGAAAGCCGTCATCGCCAGAGAGAACACATCTTCGCTGTTGGTCTGCGCCAGACGGCGAATCGCAAACTTGTAGCGACGCGTCAGCGTTTCACGAATTTCCGCATCGGTTTTGCCGGTCAGCTTCAGGCTGAGTTCGTCAAATTTAACCTTGCCGTCCCACAGCGCGTTAAGCTCTGCTTCGCTCTTCGGCCATGGCGCTTTGCTCCGGTCGAGGTTAAAGGTGTCGGTACCGGTGAAATCCATTGGACGAGCCAGTACGCTTAAAGCGTACTGATAACGTTCAAATCGGCGTTTTTGCGCCAGATTATAGAGATCGTAAAAGACATCCAGCTTGCCGGTACGCAGTTCATCGCCAAGGACCGTTTTCTTTTTTGCATACTGTTCGATATCGCTCGCCAACAGCACGTTGTGGCTGTAGTCGAGCAGATTCAAATAGCGGTCAAAAATTTTTGCCGAAAACGCCTGATCCAGATCGAACTGGCGATAGTGCGAACGCGTAAAACGCGATGTCACACGTTCACTTACCGTCGCATGCTGGGTTTCTTCCTTTAAAACGGGGATTTGATCGGCACGCGTGATATCTTCCACAGCAAGTGCCTGGCCTGCTAATGCAAGCAGACCAGCTAACGCAGTAAGCCTAAAAAAAGTGTTCATGCCAGGCCTGGCCTCCGTTTCAGAACACCAGGTGTTCTGCGCGTACAATCAAAGACATACCCGAATTCAGCTGTACACGGACGCCATCTTTGGTGATTTCTAATACGGTGGCATCCATCGCATTATTACCTGCTTTCACCTTCAGAGACTGCCCTACCGTCAGTACTGAAATATCAGATACCGGGGTATGCTGTTCTTCACGAGGAGCACGCGGTGCTTTTGCTGCTGGTTTCTCAGCGCGAGGTTTACGCTCAGCGCCTTCTTTACGACGCGGTGCAGGACGCGGCTTACGCTCGCGACGCGGTGCGTCTTCTTTTTCACCGGCAGCAGCGGCTGCTTCGCGTTTTTTCGCCTGTTGCTCTGCACGTTGCGCCTGAACGCGGGCTTTAGCTTCTTCCAGCTGTTTGCGAGCATGTTCAACGTGCTGCTCATCCAGCTCACCACAAGGGTTGCCGTCGAGATCAACACGCGTTGCGCCCAATTTAACGCCATACAGATAGCGCCAGCTTGAAGTATAGAGACGTAAGGCAGAGCGGAGCTGCGTCTTGCTGAGGTTCATTTCGCCCTCAACACGCTCTACCAGATCCTGAAAAATGCCAATTTTCAGTGGGCGCGCTTCGCCTTCCGCACTAAAACACTGCGGGAAGCGTTCGGCCAGAAACGCGATGACTTCTTTACTGCTATTCAACTTAGGTTGATTTTCCATGAAATTTCCTGATTACAACGGACGTAGCCAACAAGCGCAGGCATGAACAGGCGACATTATAATGACGTCATCAGTAATTGCTACGTTATCCGTTGATTATCCTGCGACGCGCGCAAAGAATTTTTTGTAATCCGTCGTTGCAAGCACGGTTTCAAGCTGTGCCACCAGCGTTCGCAGCCCCTGTTCATCCTCGTCAGTAAAGCGGCCAAACGCCGTGCTATCGATATCCAGCACGCCGATTATCTGATTTTCGACGGTGATTGGCAGGACGATTTCAGCGTTGCTGGCGGCATCACATGCGATGTGTCCGTCAAAAGCATGAACGTCCTCAATGCGCTGAACCTGGTTCTGCGCTACTGCGGTCCCACACACCCCGCGTCCTACCGGGATCCGCACGCAGGCGATTTTTCCCTGGAAAGGCCCCAACACCAGCGTATCGTTTTCGAGCAGATAAAAACCGGCCCAGTTCACTTCTGCAAGACGTTCGTACAACAACGCGCTGGTATTTGCCAGCGTTGCCAGAAAACTGGTTTCACCTGCCATTAATGCCTGAAAGTCACGGTTCAGATCCGTGTATAGCTCTGTTTTGTTCATTATGTAATCACTTAGTTGTCTTACTTAAAGCTGCAGCCTACTAAAATAAACATTAAATGCGTTAATGCTCAAGATCATTCCCGTCATGAGTTAAGATAACATTACTTCAACAATTTGATTCGCGATACATGGCCTTAACGACACCACGCATCACGCCGACTAAAAAAATAGCCATCAGGTCCATTGGTGATGCCCTCCCTCGTGCGCATTACCATCGTTGCCCTGAATGTGACCTGATCTTTAGCTTGCCTAAAATGCGTTCGCACCAAAGTGCATTTTGCCCACGCTGTCAGGCAAAAATTCGTGACGGACGCGACTGGTCATTAACACGACTGGCGGCTATGGCTTTCACCATGCTGCTGCTGATGCCCTTTGCCTGGGGAGAACCGCTCCTGCACATCTATTTATTAGGTGTGCGCATTGACGCCAATGTGCTGCAAGGCATCTGGCAAATGACCCGACAAGGCGACCCACTCACCGCATCCTTTGTACTCTTTTGCGTTGCCGGCGCGCCCATCATTCTCGTGACCTCAATCGCTTATCTGTGGTTTGGCAATATTCTTGGGATGAACCTGCGCCCAGTGCTGCTAATGCTGGAAAGGCTCAAAGAGTGGGTGATGCTTGATATCTATCTGGTGGGCATTGGCGTCGCATCAATCAAAGTTCAGGACTATGCTTTTTTGCAACCCGGTGTAGGTCTGTTTGCTTTTATTGCGCTGGTGATCCTCAGTGTTTTGACGCTGTCGCACCTTAACGTTGAGCAGCTTTGGGACCGTTTCTACCCGCAAAGACCAGCCCGTCGGCCCGATGAAAAACTCCGCGTCTGCCTCGGCTGCCACTTTACAGGTTATCCGGACGCCCGAGGTCGCTGCCCTCGCTGTCATATCCCGTTGCGCTGGCGCAGGAATCAAAGTATCCAAAAGTGTTGGGCTGCTCTGCTGGCCTCGATCGTCCTGCTTTTGCCTGCTAATCTGCTGCCCATCTCGGTAATTTATGTCAATGGCGGCCGCCAGGAAGACACGATCCTGTCAGGCATAATGTCCCTGGCGAACAGCAACGTTGGCGTAGCGGCGATTGTTTTTATCGCCAGTATTCTGGTTCCATTCACCAAAGTGATTGTGATGTTTACGTTGCTCATCAGCATCCATTTTAGATGTGAACAAGGATTGCGTACCCGCATCAAACTGCTGCGTATGGTGACCTGGATTGGTCGCTGGTCGATGCTGGATCTCTTTGTTATCGCTTTAACCATGTCGCTGATTAATCGCGATCAGATACTTGCTTTTACTATGGGGCCAGCTGCGTTTTATTTCGGCGCAGCGGTAATATTGACTATTCTTGCTGTGGAATGGCTGGACAGCCGCTTACTTTGGGATGCACATGAGTCAGGAAACGCCCGCTTCGCAGACTGAAGCGCAGATTAAAACTAAACGCCGTATCTCTCCATTCTGGCTGCTGCCTTTCATCGCGCTGATGATTGCAGGATGGCTTATCTGGGGAAGCTATGAAGATCGCGGCAATACCGTAACCATTGACTTTATGTCTGCTGACGGCATTGTGCCGGGCCGTACTCCCGTTCGTTATCAGGGCGTTGAAGTGGGCACCGTGCATGATATCAACCTCAGCGAAGATCTACGCAAAATTGAAGTACGCGTCAGCATCAAATCGACCATGAAAGATGCTCTGCGCAAAGATACCCAGTTCTGGTTGGTCACGCCGAAAGCGTCGCTGGCGGGGGTTTCTGGCCTGGATGCGTTGGTTGGCGGCAACTATATCGGCATGATGCCCGGAACCGGCGAGCCGGAAGATCATTTCGTCGCCCTCGATACGCAGCCCAAATATCGTCTGGATAATGGCGATTTGATGCTGCACCTGCGCGCCCCTGACCTCGGGTCGCTCAATAGCGGTTCGCTGGTTTATTTCCGCAAGATTCCGGTGGGCCGGGTGTATGACTACACCATCAACCCAAATCATCAGGGCGTAACCATCGACGTGCTGATCGAACGTCGCTTTACCAACCTGGTGAAAAAAGGCAGCCGTTTCTGGAACGTGTCCGGTGTGAATGCGGATGTCAGCCTCAGCGGAGCGAAGATCAAGCTGGAGAGTCTGGCGGCGCTGGTCAATGGCGCCATTGCTTTTGATTCGCCCGAAGACTCTAAACCCGCGGTGGCCGATGACACGTTTGGTTTGTATCAGGATCTCGCGCACAGCCAGCGGGGAGTGATCGTCAAGCTTGATTTACCCAGCGGCGATGGACTCAAGGCCGGCTCAACGTCGCTGATGTATCAAGGATTAGAAGTCGGGCAACTGACCAAACTGGATTTAAATCCGGGCGGTAAAGTGACCGGCGAAATGACGGTCGATCCCAGCGTCGTAACGCTGCTGCGCGACAATACGCGGATTGAATTACACAGCCCTAAATTATCGTTAAACGATGCCAATATCAGTTCGCTACTGACTGGCAAAACTTTCGAGCTGGTTCCTGGCGAGGGCGAGCCGCGTAACCAGTTTGCGGTTATTCCTGCTGAGAAGTCGTTGTTACACGATCCGGGCGTCATGACGCTTACGCTGACCGCGCCGGAGAGTTACGGTATTGATGCCGGTCAGCCGCTGATTCTTCACGGCGTACAGGTCGGTCAGGTGATTGATCGCACGCTCTCTGGCAAAGGTGTCTCATTTACCGTTGCCATCGAACCACAGCATCGCGCCCTGGTGCAAGGTGACAGTAAGTTTGTGGTCAACAGCCGCGTTGACGTCAAGGTCGGGCTTGATGGCGTGGAATTCCTTGGCGCCAGCGCCAGCGAATGGCTCAGCGGCGGCATTCGTATTTTGCCCGGTACCAAGGGTGAAATGAAAAAAAGCTACCCGCTGTATGCCAACCTGGAAAAAGCGATTGAAAACAGCCTGAGCGATCTGCCAACTACCACGCTCAGCCTGAGCGCCGAAACGCTGCCTGATGTGCAGGCCGGTTCGGTGGTGTTATACCGCAAATTCGAGGTCGGTGAAGTGATTAGCGTTCGCCCACGCGCCGATGCGTTTGATATCGATCTGCATATCAAACCGGAATATCGCAACCTGCTGACCAGCAACAGCGTATTCTGGGCCGAAGGCGGGGCAAAGGTTCAGCTTAACGGTAGCGGATTGACCGTACAGGCATCTCCCCTGTCGCGAGCGCTCAAAGGGGCGATTAGCTTCGATAACCTCAGCGGCGCCAGCGCCAGCCAACGCAAAGGCGACAAGCGTATTCTGTATGCTTCCGAAACTGCCGCGCGTGCGGTGGGCGGCCAGATAACCCTGCACGCGTTCGATGCCGGTAAACTCGCGGCCGGCATGCCAATTCGCTACCTGGGGATCGATATCGGCCAGATCCAGACGCTTGAGCTAATCACCGCCCGTAACGAAGTTCAGGCAAAAGCGGTTTTGTATCCGGAATACGTGCAGACTTTTGCCCGTAGCGGTACCCGCTTCTCCGTGATCACACCGCAAATCTCAGCGGCAGGCGTCGAGCATCTGGATACGATCTTACAGCCGTATATTAACGTTGAACCAGGACGCGGTAACCCGCGCCGTGATTTTGAACTGCAGGAAGCCACCATTACCGACTCTCGTTACCTCGATGGTCTGAGTATTGTGGTAGAAGCGCCGGAAGCGGGTTCGCTGAATATCGGTACGCCAGTCCTGTTCAGAGGCATTGAAGTGGGGACCGTCACCGGGCTGACGCTGGGCTCGCTTTCTGACCGCGTGATGGTGGCGATGCGCATTAGCCAGCGCTATCAGCATCTGGTGCGGAACAACTCCGTGTTCTGGCTGGCATCAGGATACAATCTCGACTTTGGTTTGACCGGCGGCGTCGTGAAGACCGGTACCTTCAATCAGTTCATTCGCGGCGGAATCGCCTTCGCTACGCCACCGGGTACGCCGCTGGCCCCGAAAGCGCAGGCAGGTAAACACTTCCTGCTGCTCGAAAGCGAACCAAAAGAGTGGCGTGAATGGGGAACCGCCCTGCCACGTTAATCTCTCCCCTTGCTCCGGCGTACATACTCGCGCCGGAGCACTTATGCTACACTGCGCACCTGTTTTTTTGCCGGTGGTACCAAGTGGCTTATTTTCCCGACGCCTTTCTAAACCAAATGCGTGAAGCAATGCCTTCCACGCTCTCATTTGATGATTTTCTCGCTGCCTGCCAGCGTCCGCTGCGTCGCAGCATCCGCGTCAATACGCTGAAAATCTCCGTTGCCGACTTCCTCACTCTGACAGCACCTTACAACTGGTCGCTCACTCCGATACCCTGGTGCGCTGAAGGTTTCTGGATCGAACGCGATGATGAAAAGTCAGTACCGCTCGGCAGTACCGCGGAACATTTAAGCGGCCTGTTTTATATTCAGGAAGCCAGCTCAATGCTGCCGGTCGCCGCGCTGTTTGCCGATGGTAACACCCCGGATCGCGTGATGGATGTCGCGGCAGCCCCCGGCTCCAAAACCACGCAAATTGCCGCAAAAATGAAAAATCAGGGTGCTATTCTGGCGAATGAGTTTTCCGCCAGTCGCGTCAAAGTCCTGCATGCCAATATCAGCCGATGCGGGATAGCCAATGTCGCGCTAACCCATTTTGACGGGCGGGTATTTGGCGCAGCGTTGCCAGAAGCCTTCGATGCCATTTTGCTGGACGCCCCGTGTTCCGGTGAAGGCGTGGTGCGTAAAGATCCCGATGCGCTAAAAAACTGGTCGCCAGAAAGTAATCTGGAAATTGCCGCAACCCAGCGTGAACTTCTCGACAGCGCCTTTCATGCCTTGCGTCCCGGCGGCACGTTGGTTTACTCGACCTGCACGCTGAACCGTGACGAAAATGAAGACATTATGCAGTGGTTGATTGAGACCTACCCGGACGCCGTCGAGTTTTTACCACTGGGCGATTTATTCCCGCAGGCTGAACGCGCCCTGACCCCGGAAGGATTCCTGCATGTGTTCCCGCAGATCTACGATTGTGAAGGTTTTTTCGTCGCGCGTCTGCGCAAAACTGCCGCGATCCCTGCACTACCGACGCCAAAATACAAAATCGGTAACTTCCCGTTCAGCCCGCTTAAAGGACGTGAATCCGCGCTTGTCACTCAGGCCGCTAACGCCTGTGGATTGCAGTGGGAAGACACTCTGCGCCTGTGGCAGCGTGATAAAGAGATTTGGCTGTTCCCAACCGAGATTGAAACCCTGATCGGCAAAGTCCGCTTTTCCCGACTCGGCATCAAACTCGCTGAAACGCACAATAAAGGGTACCGCTGGCAGCATGAAGCCGTCATTGCTCTCGCCAGCACAAATCACAGCCATGCGTTTGAAC
Source organism: Citrobacter braakii (assembly GCF_002075345.1). Taxonomy (GTDB): domain Bacteria; phylum Pseudomonadota; class Gammaproteobacteria; order Enterobacterales; family Enterobacteriaceae; genus Citrobacter; species Citrobacter braakii. The sequence goes on along the minus strand of NZ_NAEW01000001.1, from coordinate 395,789 downwards.
TGACCCTTGCCGAAGCCGAAGAGTGGTACCGCGGACGGGATGTCTACCCGCAGACCGCACCGACCACCGACGATGTGCTGGTTACGTTCCAGCATCAGCCGATTGGCCTGGCGAAACGTATTGGATCGCGATTAAAGAATAGCTACCCGCGCGATCTGGTCCGGGATGGCAAACTCTTTACAGGATAACGCACGTTTTTACTGGCGCTTTTGCTAACGTTGACTACGCTGAAAAATGGACGGCCTAACTGGTCGTACCACAACCAGCAAATAAACGGAGAGCACGATGATGAAAACCAGTGTGCGCATTGGCGCTATTGAAATCGACGACGCCGAGTTACATGGCGAATCGCCAGGGGACCGAACGTTAACCATTCCGTGTAAATCCGATCCGGATTTATGCATGCAACTTGATGCCTGGGATGCCGACACCAGCGTCCCGGCGCTTCTTAACGGAGAACATTCAGTTCTATTTCGCGAGCACTACGATCGTAAGTCAGATGCCTGGATCATGCGCCTTGCCTGATTCAAAAAGAACCCGTCGCCAGACGGGTTATTTCTTGGTTAATTTCCCTCATCTATCAACATCTTCTACACTACAGCTATGGCTTTACCATTTGAGGATGGAATGTTCACGCTGGTTCTTTTTGTGTGCTACCTGGGTGGCGGTTGTGAAGATATCGTTGTTGATGTCTACAAAACTGAGCAGCAGTGCCTGATATCGATGGACGATCAGCGTATTCGTAACGGCGGATGTTTACCCGCGGATGACTACATAGACAGCTTCTGGCGTCCGGCCCAGGAATACAGCGATTTTTGATTATTGCAGTTGCACCAGCGTCAACTCGCCGCCAAACACCACACCGGTATCAATATAGTGCAGATTCTCGTGATCCAGCCGCTGACGCAGAGGCGTATGGCCAAACCAAAAGTGATCCGCGCCGCGAATGCCGTTGCCTTTATTCATCAGCCTTGTGCGATCCCACAGTACCCGCTGTAAATCGACCTCTTTTTGCCACTGATAATTATCATCAGGGTAATCTGCGTGAGCAATAACGTGTATGCCGTTCTGGCAACGCAGCTCCAGAATCCAGGGTAATTGCCGACACGTTTCAAGAGCGGCTTTCGCCGCTGGCTGCTCCGCCTGCGCAAACCACGAACCGCCATTCATAAACCACAGGAATTGCTCCCCGGTTGCCAGCGCGTCCAGCCCCATCTGTTCATGATTCCCTCTGACCGCGATAATCCAGCGTTTACGCAGTAGTTTCAGGCAACGCAAACTGTCAGGTCCGCGGTCGATAACATCCCCCACTGAAACCAGCAGGTCCTGCCACGGATCAAAATGACACAGGCGCAATTTCGCCATCAATAATGAGAAGCAACCGTGGATATCCCCGACCACCCAAACATGTCGCCAGCACGTCGCTTCCACTCTTTGATAAGCATTGTCAGGCAGTCCCATTTGACCTCCTGTACACAAATATTGCCCTGTTCTAAATTAAACCATAGCAGTAAAAAACAGAGCGACCGAATCATACATCACGGTCCTACGCTATCCACGCGTCGACGAGGTACTAACGCAACAGCTTCCAGTTCTGCTTCCAGTTCAGCTACTATAGATTGCAGGTCATAAGTGGGTGCATTACGCGCACGAGCTCTTTCTTCTCTTTTCTGTTTACAACACAATTCCTGATAGAAATCATTAACCGCAGGGATATCCCCGGTAATTTTTATCACATCATGTTCATGATAAAACAGCAACGGCGGCCCACCTTTGGTATCAAATGCAACGGCCTTAAGCGGCGTGAGCTCCATCGCCTCAATAAAACCTTTGTCACAAGTCAATATTCCAGGGAAAAAATATCGCTCATCATTTCCTGTATTGAAGGTAAGTGCTTGCTCTAAATATCGACAATGAGTCAGATCCCAGGCCATACCATGTAATGCCGACCACATGTTTTTCGACTTTTTATGTATTTTGTTAAAAAACCTAAATTCTGTCCCTCGTATAAAAAACTCACTCGCTAGAATTAACTCTCTTGTTGCCAAAAAGCATACTTTGGTGTGAGCAAAACTTAATAGTTCGATCAATTTATTTTTGAGCGATCTGGCAGGCGATTTGATTTGGATGATACTCATCATAAGAACATAAGCGTAAATACTATCGTGCCTGTCTCTTAAGGCACGCCTGAACTCAGAGTCTTTGTTTTTGGTGAGCAGTGAGCTAAAATGTCTGTCGGTATTAAGAAAAAGCTCACCTTGCGATATTTTTGAGGTCAATACTCCGCTGGTTCCTGAATTAACGAGATCAACATCTTTTATAAATTCGTAACCCATCAACTTATCGAATATTTTATGGTGATTCTCTTTCTCATCCAGATTTTTAAGGTTCTCCAGTTCATATAACACAGAGTCTACCTGCGTATTCTGATGAGAAATAAATTTAAATATTTCTTCGATGTCATCATCCAGACCAGAAACTTTACCATTGATATATGGTCTGAGATAACTTAATGCCTGGCTATCAAGAGATATTGAGTAATCTATTTTAAATGTGGAGTGTCCTTTATCGCTGAACATTTCCTCTATGGTTTGAGGATCCATAACGAAAACATTTTCATCATTGAATAAAGAGCGTATAGACGCCCCATGCTTGAATTTCTTGTTAGTTTGAAACCCTGGATATGGCCCTTTAGGCGATGAAAAGACAAATTTATACTCTGGGATTAATAGATAGAAACTGGTGTATAGTTTTAATGCTGCAGAGAGATCTTCAGCATTACCAATCTCCATCACGAGTCTTTCTTTTAACTTTTCCATTTCTTATATCTCGTTATTGAGAAACTAAGTCCATGTATCAGGGGCCAAAACGGCATCAATTGATGGATAATTATACCGCTATTGATACAAGTGAGTCTAAACCTCTGGGCACTAGTGACAACTGAAATGCTGGCACATAAGCCGGCTATACGCCTGGAGATCAGGAAAAAATGGGCATCACGATCTGATCTTTTTCTGCGCAAATGAAGTGTAAATGTTAAAAGCAGTGTGGTATAACGAAGAAATCCCGAATTGTGATATGCGGACAAATTTCGGAAACTTTCGGACATGATGTCCTAAGTGATTGAAATAAAATCCACATAAAAAGAGACCGAATACGATTCCTGTATTCGGTCCAGGGAAATGGCTCTTGGGAGAGAGCCGTGCGCTAAAAGTTGGCATTAATGCAGGCTAAGTTACCCTGCCATTTAAGAATAGATGACAGCGCCAGGTTTTCCAGTCCGCGACTAAAGTGGCCTGAAAAAAGGACGATTGTCACACATCCAAACGTAAAAACCGCAAGTTCTCCTGAGAGAGCCTTGCGGTTTTTTATTGGAAATCAGAACGCTACATCTGACAATTAGCAGAGCTTTTCTGCACGCACCACAAACGGTGCGAGGCTCATTTTTTCGCCCGGTTTCGCCGGGTCGTCAATCTGGATAATCTCGATTGGCTTCGCCGTAGTTTTCCCGCTCTCTACCTGCTGTCTGGCAACATCATTCAATGGGTATTGCACCAGCGTACTGGGATTGATGACATACAGCGCGTTACCCGGACGGCAGGTCAGCATCACCTCTTCCCGATTAAAGGCCCACTTATCTTTGCCAACCTCAAAACGGCTGACGGTGATGACCTGTGGCGCAGCCAGCGCGGCCCCTGAACTTGCCAGTAGTAATAACGAGATAATGATTTTTTTCATGCGTTTCGCCAATCCATCAATCAGAAAGGTTCGAGGGTTGCAAACAGGCTGACAATCGCCAGCACAACGGCCCCAATTCCCCATTCCAGCTTAGTCATCCAAACAAAATAGAGTGTCATACTGCGGTTATCCTGCCGCATGCGTGGTACCAGAACATACCGATTCACCAGCGCAATCGCCACCATTAGCATCACCAGAGCACCTTTTAACAAAAGCAGTTGCCCGTAAGCCATGTGCCAGGGAACAGAAAAACCAACAATAAACAGCGCATTCATGATACCGGTAAGTAAAACTCCGATAACGAAAAGATGCCCGTAGCGGGAGAAACGCATCATAGTATTGATGGCCTGTTCCCGCCAGCGGCCTTGCGCCATTTGCATACAGTAAAGTACGGGCAGCAAACCACCGAACCAGGCGGCAGCGCATACCAAATGCAAGGCGTGGTTAACCTGCTGGATTGCCCCTGCGATACCGCTATGCAGCGTCGCGTGTCCGACGCCAGCCAGCAAAATAAACTGCGCAATCGTCAGCATTAACAGCCGTCGCGGCATGCTGCGCGGTACTATAATTACCACCACCAGCGTGACCAGCGCGAGGATAATCTGCCATAACCACACGCCGCCAAACTGCGTTTGCAACACGGCGCCCCATATGTCACTAGAAATAACATCCCGCCAGCCTGAGCCCATTAAACCACCCTGGATCGCCAGCATCAGCGTCGCGCTAATAAAGCTCCACGCTGCGGCATGTCGTTGTAGACGCAAAAAACGACGCATCATTAAACGACGAACCGAAACGGGAGCCAGCCATGCGCCGTAGAGCGCACAGCCAAACACCAGCATCAACGTGGTAAAATGGATAAACCGTAGTGCAACCCAGGTAAATTCCAGCATCGGTTATTTCACGCTAAAGGTATATTGCCCCTTTGTCTTATGGCCATCCACGGAGACGACGTGCCAGTCGACAGTATATTTTCCGGCCTTAAGCGTTTGAGCAAGTGGAATAATCAGTTGTGTTTTGTCCTGTTCACTGCGTGATGCCTTGCCCGTTTTGATCTGTTCTTTGTTTGGGCCTGTTAGCGTTGCGCCGCTGAATCCCGGCTCAACACCTTCTGAGAAATTTAGCGTCAACGCCTGAGGAGATACCGCAACATCGGCATTAGCCGCCGGGCTTTGTTTTGTCAGGTGAGCATGAGCCAGGGCGGCGGGAGTTGCCAGAAGGCTGGCGAGTACGATGAGAGCGTTGCGAAGCTTAGATGCAGATGAAGCCATTTCAACTATTCCTTTTTGTTATGTCTAATCTATAGAGAATAACCTTCTACAATGATCGAGTCGAGAATCATCATTTCGGTCTTGCCATTAATGCACACTCTTAGTAACTTTGCGCGCCGAAAGACAGAGAAAAGGAGAAGCCCATGAACATCAATCTGGCCAAACTTGAGCAAGCTGAAATGGATAAGGTCAATGTTGACCTGGCCGCGGCGGGTGTCGCATTTAAGGAGCGATACAACATGCCGGTTGTTGCCGAAGTCGTTGAGCGTGAACAGCCCGAACATTTACGCGACTGGTTTCGGGAAAGACTGATCGCGCACCGTCTGGCATCCGTTTCCCTTTCACGTTTACCCTACGAGCCTAAAGTTAAATAAAACTTATATTACGTTACGATTCCTTACATGATGCCTGCTACAGTATAAGTATATTCTTAATCTATACTTTAAAGATGGTTGTAGACACTATGAAAAGGAAATCATTATGTCACACTGGAAAATCGCAGCAGCACAGTACGAACCTCTTCAGACCTCAGTTACCGAACATGTCGCGCATCACCTGCAATTCATTCAGGCAGCCGCTCAATGCCAATGTGAATTGCTGGTTTTCCCCTCCCTTTCCCTGTTGGGTTGTGTTGATGAGAATGACGCGCTCCCTGCCCCACCCGATGAAGCGTTGTTAGAACCTCTCGCGCATGCTGCCGTGACTTATCGCATGACGATTATTGCGGGGCTATCGGTAGAACATAACAATCGGTTCGTAAAAGGTATCGCGCTTTTCTCTCCCTGGATGACCTCCCCCTTAACGTTTCACCAGAGCCACGGGGCCTGTATCGCCAGACAGCAAAATGCCATCAGCGTTGTGGATAGCCAGCCGGAAGGTATCGATATCGACCCGGCGTACTCGCTATTCACCAGCAGTCAGTCTGTCAGTGAGCCCGAATTGCTCTCCTCCACATCTCGTCTACAGAGTTTCTCGCATAAATTTGCCATCGCGGTATTAATGGCCAATGCGCGTGGCAGCAGCGCGTTATGGGATGAGCAAGGTCGATTGATTGTTCGCGCAGACAGCGGTTCCTTACTCTTAACCGGTCAACGCACGCCACGGGGTTGGCAAGGTGATATCATTCCTTTACGCTAATCGTTTTGGGTCAGGAGCATGGCATGTTGCGCATAATAGATACAGAAACCTGTGGTCTGCAGGGAGGCATTGTTGAGATTGCTTCTGTCGATGTGGTTGACGGAAAAATAGTCAACCCCATGAGCCACCTGGTGCGTCCTGACCGCCCCATCAGCCCTCAGGCGATGGCAATTCATCGCATTACGGAAGCGATGGTGGCCGATAAGCCGTGGATTGAAGATGTCATCCCACAATATTACGGCAGCGAATGGTACGTGGCGCACAATGCAAGTTTTGATCGCCGCGTATTACCCGACATGCCCGGGGAGTGGATTTGCACCATGAAACTCTCCCGTCGTTTGTGGCCAGGAATCAAATACAGCAACATGGCGCTGTATAAATCGCGCAAGCTGAGCGTGCAGACGCCAGCTGGCCTGCATCATCACCGTGCCCTGTACGACTGCTACATCACCGCGGCACTGCTGATCGACATCATACAAACGTCAGGCTGGTCAGCAGAACAGATGGTCGATATTACCGGCCGTCCTGCGTTACTTACTACTTTCACTTTCGGCAAGTACCGCGGAAAACCTGTATCAGAAGTGGCTGAACGCGATCCGGGCTATCTGCGCTGGTTATTTAATAACCTCGACAGTATGAGCCCGGAGCTGCGCTTAACGCTAAAGCACTATCTGGATAACGCCTGAGCAGATGCCTGCCCAGGCAGTGTCCCCTGCGCCAGTCCGATCAAAAACGCGTATTCCATGGCCACGCCTTCGTATGATTTAAAACGCCCGGATTTTCCGCCATGCCCGGAATCCATATCCGTGCAGAGTAACAGCAGACGATCGTCCGTTTTCAGCTCGCGCAGTTTTGCCACCCATTTTGCCGGTTCCCAGTATTGCACCTGGGAGTCGTGTAATCCCGTCGTAACCAGCAGATGAGGATAATCCTGCGCTGTAACATTGTCATACGGGCTGTAGCTTTTCATGTAGGTGTAATACTCTGCATCCTGCGGATTCCCCCACTCTTCAAACTCACCGGTCGTCAGGGGAATGGACTCATCCAGCATCGTGGTCACCACATCGACAAAAGGCACCTGCGCAATGACGCCATGGAAGAGTTCTGGGCGCTCATTAATGGCAACACCCATTAACATTCCTCCGGCGCTCCCCCCCATGCCATAACACAGCGAAGGCGCGCCATAACCCATTTTTAGCAGCGCGTCGCAGACGTCGAGGTAGTCATTGAAGGTATTTTTCTTGAGCAGAAACTTACCGTCTTCGTACCACTGCTGTCCTAACTCGCCGCCGCCACGCACATGAGCAATGGCATAAACAAAGCCGCGATCCAGTAAGCTCAAGCGGCTGCTGCTGAAATCGGCGTCCATGCTGGCGCCATACGAGCCATAGCCGTAGACCAGTAACGGATTTTTCCCTTTCAGGAAATACTTTTGATGGTAAACCAGCGAAACCGGAACCTCGGTGCCATCACGCGCGGTGATCCAGACGTGTTCGCTACGGTAGTTCGCCGCATCAAACCCTGGGACCTCCGTCTGTTTGAGTACGCGACGCTCTCCGGTGTCCATATCCAGTTCAAACAGCGTGTCCGGTGTGGTCATGGAGGAATAGCCATAACGCAGACGCGATGTCTCAGGTTCTGGATTATAGGCAAGCCATGTCACATACGCCGGATCATCAAAAGCGATACCGACCACTTCGCGCGTTTTACGATTAATCTGTCGCAGGCTGGTTAAGCCCCGCTGACGCTCTTCCACCACCAGCCAGTCTGTGAACAGCGTAAAGCCCTCCAACATGACGCTGTCGCGCGGCGGGATCAGCGTCTCCCAGGCTTGTTCATCACGCACACGGGTACGGTACAGGCCGAAATTTTTACCCTGACGATTGGAACGCAGATAAAACGTATGCTGATAGTGATCGAGGCTGTACTCGTGATCTTTGCGTCGCGCTAAAAAGACTAACGGCTCGGCATCCGCCAGTTCTGCGTCAAGTAGCAAAACCTCACTGGTGGTCGCGCTGGCGATATGAATAACCACATAATGTAACGAGGTCGTTTTATGTAGACTGACATAAAACATGTCATCGGCTTCTTCATACACCAGCTCATCCAGTGATGACGGCGAGCCGACGGTATGCCGCCACACTTGATACGGGAGCAGCGTCGTTGCGTGTTTGCGCACATAATAGAATGTTTGCGAGTCATTCGCCCAGACCAGATCCGCTTCAACGTTTTCCAGCACTTCCGGATACCAGTTACCGCTTTGCAGATTGCGAAAACGCACGCCATATTGCCGACGAGAGAGATAATCTTCGGCCAACGCCATGATGGTGTTATCCGGAGATATCGCCAGTCCCCCCAGCGTATAAAACTCACTGTGGGCCGCGCGCTGGTTACCATCCAGCAAGGTGTCCCATTCATCCCACTCTTCACTGAAGGCAGACTGACGCTGATAAATGGCATATTCGCACCCCGGTTCATAAATATGCCGGTAGCGATAACCATTCTTCACATAGGGGGCGGAAGCATCCTGAGGCGGGATACGGTCGATAATCTCTTTCAGGACGCGATCCTGCAATGCCTGCTGCGAGGCCATAATCTGGCGGCCATACGCATTTTCTTGTTGCAGATAATCCAGCACTTCTGGCTGCGAGCGGGTGTCATCTCGCAGCCAGTAAAAATTATCAACGCGGGTATCGCCATGATTCGTCATGGCGTGGGGGATACGAGAAGCTTTTGGTAGCATGTCATTGTTCTTTTGCTTAAACATCCTATAAGGGTGGCAAAAGACAGCAATGATGCAAGCGAAACATGCGCCTTAACGGTAAGTAATTAACCCGGTAAAGCCTGTTTTTGTTCTTTGAGATCCTGTTCAATGCCTTCACGAACATCCTGCGGGATCTTCAACGCATCGCCCAGCGCGTTCAGATAGCTACGCTCCATAAAGTGGTCGATATCAATCGCCGCACAGCTCAGGAAGTAAATTTCCAGCGCCTCTTCTTCGTTGCGGATCCCTTGTGCCAGGCGCTGAGGATCTAACGGTTGTTCAATGGCGCGTTCGATCAGAACACGGCCCTGCTCTTCCACGCCTGCTTCACGGAGCTGCTGCTCAATGGCGGTACGTTCTTTGGCATCAATATGACCATCGCTTTTCGCCGCAAAAACCAGCGCCAGGATCAGTCGTTCGGTTCGCTCATCCAGCGGCGAGCTTTGTGCACCGAACTGCGGCTCACCCTGATGCGCCGCGCGAACCTTATCCTTGTATTTGTTCCATAACACGGTACCGGCAACCGCACCGCCGCCCACCAGAAGCGCGCTGGTGCCGTATTTACTCAGTAATTTACGTGAAGATTTGTTGGCAACCAGTAATCCTGCCAGACCGCCTAACGCGCCGGGAACCAGAAGTTTACTCAGCCCTTGCTCACCAGAAGATGACGCGGAAGATCCTTTTTGCCCAAGAAGAGATTGAAGTTGATTCAGCCAGTTAGCCATGTTGCCCCTCAAGTACAGACGAATAATCATCAAAGCGTACCCGAGGGGATGTCAGGAAGTGTTCAGGTCATCAAAAGAAGTGCAAATACATTCTACCTTCGTTACTGCGACTGATACTCCGCCGTTCCGGCTTTGCAGTCGACTTTTACCTGGTAGTGAATATCCGCGCTTTTACCGCGAACCGTGAGGGGAACTGACCATTTCCCATCTTTACCCGTAATATCGGGCGTGTTGACCCAGGCGACAGGATCGGCTTGCCCGACGCGTTTCTGATCGTCAGCCCAGCGCGCGATGCGATTTTGCTGATAATCACGTTTCACGCTCGCCGCGATACCGTCAGCATTCAGTCCTTCGCACTTGGGGAACTGAACTTTCTTGCTTTCCATATTTGCCGCAAATACAGATACGCTGGCAGATAACAACAGCAGGCTCAACAACGCTCTTTTTTTATACATTCTTTTCTCCTTAATCTCCCCTTCGTCCTTCAGGTTGCCTGTTGCAACGTGAAAAGACGTCAGGGATTGCACAATGATTCAGGGAAAAGCATGGTACAAAACGTCAGGAGCGCAAGTCGTTTCAGGCAGCCTGAGTATCATCCTCAGCGTGCGCATCGTTTTCGACCGCCTGCGGAGAGGGCAGCTTGCCGTTTTTCAGAATGGCGCTCAGCACATCTTTCTGCTCAGCCAGCCACAGGGAAAGCGCTTCGCGCTGCTCGTCTTCCAGCGCTACCGGCGATTGCTCCAGCCATGTGTCGAGCAAATCTGCTGTATCAAGCATTTTGTCATACGCATCGGCTTCCTTTTTGCTGGTAAACGACATTTTTTCCTCACCTTCCCGAATGACTACGTATTTAACTTCAACCGCCATTTTTGCAGCCTCTTAAATTACCTGTATTTATGTACAGTATATTCTTTTTGCGCCTTGAAATCAACCTGGTAATAAAGACAGACGCAAACGTTTTCGTATATACTGCGCCCAGATAAAACAGGGGATTAATTTATGACGTTATTAGGCACAGCGCTGCGTCCCGCAGCAACGCGAGTGATGTTATTAGGTTCAGGTGAACTGGGTAAAGAGGTGGCGATTGAATGCCAACGCCTGGGTGTGGAAGTCATTGCCGTGGATCGTTACCCCGACGCGCCAGCCATGCACGTTGCCCATCGCTCATACGTAATCAACATGCTGGATGGCGATGCTTTACGCCAGCTCGTCGAGCGTGAAAAACCACATTATATCGTGCCGGAAATAGAGGCGATTGCCACGGATATGCTGGTAAAACTGGAACAGGACGGTCAAAACATCGTGCCGTGCGCCCGGGCGACGCAGTTGACCATGAACCGCGAAGGAATCCGTCGTCTCGCCGCCGAAGAATTATCTCTACCGACCTCTTCTTACCGCTTTGCTGACAGCGAAGCCCGCTTTCGCGAGGCCGTCGCCGAAATCGGCTATCCCTGCATCGTGAAGCCGGTAATGAGTTCCTCCGGTAAGGGACAGAGCTTTATTCGTTCCGCCGATCGACTCACTGAAGCCTGGAATTATGCTCAACAAGGCGGCCGAGCAGGTGCCGGACGCGTTATCGTCGAAGGCGTAGTGAATTTTGATTTTGAAATCACCCTGCTTACCGTCAGCGCCGTTGATGGCGTGCATTTCTGCGCACCGGTAGGACATCGTCAGGAAGATGGCGATTATCGCGAATCCTGGCAGCCGCAGCAGATGAGTGACCTGGCGCTGACTCGAGCGCAGGAGATTGCCCGTAAGGTGGTGCTGGCGCTGGGCGGCCACGGTCTGTTTGGGGTAGAGCTATTTGTCTGCGGTGATGAGGTGATTTTCAGCGAAGTTTCCCCTCGCCCTCACGACACGGGTATGGTGACCTTGATTTCGCAGGATCTGTCTGAGTTTGCCCTGCATGTTCGCGCATTTCTCGGTCTGCCGGTTGGCGCAATCCGTCAATATGGGCCTTCTGCTTCCGCCGTTATTCTGCCGCAGCTTACCAGCCAGAATGTCACGTTTGATAACGTACAGGCCGCTGTGGGCACAGGTATGCAAGTCAGATTCTTCGGCAAGCCAGACATCGACGGGAGCCGTCGTATGGGCGTTGTGCTGGCCACAGCGCAGAGTATTGAAGACGCAGTAACACGCGCGAAAGACGCGGCGGCACAGGTGAAAGTCGCAGGATAAAAAACGGGCCAGATGGCCCGTTTCAGACTCGCAGGCCCGGTAATGATTACCGGGCATTTTGCGTTATTACAGCTTCGCGCCTTCTACTGCTTCACGAGCCAGCTTGGTAATGCGTGCGTAATCACCAGCTTCCAGGGCATCTGCCGGAACCAGCCAGGAACCACCGATGCACAGCACACTTTTCAGTGCCAGGTAATCACGGTAGTTCGCTGGAGAGATACCGCCGGTTGGGCAGAAACGGACCTGAGAGAACGGACCCGCAATTGCCTGCAGCGCTTTAGTACCGCCGTTTGCTTCCGCCGGGAAGAATTTGAACTCTTTCAAACCGTAGTCCATACCCAGCATCAGTTCAGAAACGGTGCTAATGCCTGGGATCAGCGGAATAGTGCCTTCAGTTGCAGCTTTCAGCAGCGGCTCGGTCAGGCCCGGGCTGATAGCAAACTGCGCACCCGCTTCAGTGACTTCAGCCAGCTGTTGTGGATTCAGTACGGTACCCGCACCCACGATAGCGTCGGGAACTTCTTTTGCGATCGCGCGAATGGCATCCATCGCACATGCGGTACGTAAGGTCACTTCCAGAACGCGCACGCCCCCTGCAACCAGCGCTTTTGCCATTGGCACCGCGTGTTCCAGTTTATTAACCACGATAACCGGTACAACCGGGCCAGTGGTCAGGATTGCTTCTGCACTTGTCTTCCAGTTTTTCATCAGAGTTTTCTCTCGCCTGATTACAAAATAAGTCTTAAAAAGTGATACAGGTTGCGCCCTGCTCCGCACCGGACAGCTTTTCACGCAACGCGCTGAACATTTCACGTCCCGTACCCACGCGCGATGCGCTGAGATCAGGAATGTGTGGCTGACGGGAGGCAAGTTCCTCTTCATCCACCAGCAGCGTCAATTCACCTGTCTGTCCATTCACACGAATGATGTCGCCATCGCGTACTTTTGCCAGCAGCCCGCCATCATAGGCTTCCGGGGTTACATGGATTGCTGAAGGCACTTTACCTGAAGCACCTGAAAGTCGTCCATCGGTAACTAACGCAATTTTGAAACAACGGTCCAATAATACACCAAGTGGCGGCATGAGTTTATGTAATTCTGGCATTCCGTTCGCTTTTGGTCCCTGATGGCGCACAACCACCACGCAATCCCGGTCAAGCAGACCGGCATCGAACGCGGGTAAGACATCATGCTGACTTTCAAAGACAACTGCCGGCGCTTCAATAATCTGGTTTTCTACCGGTACCGCCGACGTTTTCATCACCGCACGCCCGAGGTTACCGCTCAGCACTTTGGTGCCGCCGTGGTGGGAGAATGGTTGGTCAAAGGTGGCGATCACGTTGCTGTCCAGAGACTTCACCGCCCCTTCGCGCCAGTCCAGTTCACCCTCGTTAAGCCACGGTTCCATGGTGTAGCGGGATAAACCGAATCCGGCAACGGTGTTCACATCTTCATGTAGCAGACCCGCATTAAGCAGTTCACGCATTAACACCGGCACGCCACCCGCCGCCTGGAAGTGGTTAATATCTGCCGGACCATTCGGGTACAGACGCGCCATCAGCGGCACGATATCGGACAGATCGGAGAAATCATCCCAGTTAATCAGAATCCCGGCCGCACGCGCCATAGCCACCAGGTGCATCGTATGGTTGGTAGAGCCCCCGGTCGCCAGCAGCGCCACAATACCGTTCACTACCACTTTTTCATCGATCATTTTACCGATCGGCATCCATTCATTGCCATTGCCGGTCAGGCGTGTTACCTGACGGGCTGCAGCCGCGGTCAGCGCTTCACGCAGCGGCGCATCAGGATGTACAAATGAGGAGCCAGGCAGTTGCATACCCATAAACTCCACTACCATCTGGTTAGTGTTCGCCGTGCCGTAGAACGTACAGGTACCCGGAGCGTGATAAGACGCCGCCTCGGATTCAAGAAGCGCCATGCGATCGACTTTACCTTCAGCATACAGCTGACGGATACGCACTTTTTCTTTGTTCGCCAGACCGCTCGCCATCGGACCGGAAGGAATAAAGATTGACGGCAGATGACCAAATGACAGCGCAGCCATTACCAGGCCCGGGACAATTTTGTCGCACACGCCGAGGAACAACGCGCCGTCGAACATGTTGTGGGAAAGGCCCACTGCAGCAGACATCGCAATCACTTCACGACTGAGCAGAGAAAGCTCCATCCCATCTTGTCCCTGGGTCACACCGTCGCACATTGCAGGTACACCGCCAGCAACCTGGCCTACTGCATTGGCTTCATGCAGTGCTTTACGAATGATGGCCGGATAGTGTTCATACGGCTGATGCGCGGAAAGCATGTCGTTATAGGAGGTAATGATCGCGATATTGTTACGCAGCATGCTTTTCAGCGAGGCCTTATCGTCCGGCTGACACGCAGCAAAACCATGCGCCAGGTTACCGCATGCCAGTTGCGAGCGATGAACGGTAGTTGATTTCGCTTGTTCAATACGGGCGAGGTAGGCGGAACGTGTGTCACGAGAACGTTCGACGATACGTTGTGTTACGCGTAACAAATTCGGATTCATAGAGGCTCCTAAAATTTCTCTGTCAGAGCGTTGGATCAACAATGTGTTTCAGTTGGGTAAAAATAGCTGAATCGCTTGTTGGCCGTAGCTCAGGGGCAAAATCGTTTCAGGCAGTGTAATAAAAAAAGCCCCGCGGGTGAATCCACGCGGAGCTTAAAAGTGCAAAAATTATTCTACAATCTGTGTTAGATCATGTTACCGGTAAAATAACACCTATGGGCTAGATGATATTTTACTCGAATTCGTTCCAGGAACGACCATCTCGGGTAATCATCGCCACAGAAGCAACCGGGCCCCAGGTCCCTGCCTGATACGGCTTCGGCGCGTCGTTGTCCATCGCCCAGGCTTCGGTAATTGAGTCGACCCACTTCCATGCTTCCTCAACTTCATCACGACGCACAAACAGCGCCTGAATTCCACGCATTGTTTCGAGCAGCAGGCGCTCATAGGCGTCGGCAAGGTGCGTCTGGTTGAAGGTTTCGGAATAGCTCAGATCAAGCTTGGTAATTTGCAGATTATGCTTGTGATCCAGACCCGGCACTTTGTTCAGTACCTGGATATCGACACCTTCATCAGGCTGCAAACGGATGGTCAACTTGTTCTGCGGCAGATCCTGCCAGGATTCTCTGAACAGATTCAGCTCAGGCGTTTTGAAGTAAACCACCACTTCAGAGCACTTCGTCGGTAAACGTTTACCGGTACGCAGGTAGAACGGAACTCCCGCCCAGCGCCAGTTATCGATATCCACACGGATCGCCACAAACGTTTCCGTGTTGCTGCTCTTGTTCGCGCCTTCTTCTTCCAGATACCCCGGCACTTTTTTGCCCTGGGCAAAACCCGCGGTGTACTGACCGCGAACCGTTTTTTCACGTACGTTCGAACGATCGATACGACGCAGCGATTTCAGTACCTTCACTTTTTCATCACGAATGCTGTCGGCGCTCAGATCGGACGGCGGAGACATCGCAATCATGCACAGGATCTGCAGCAGGTGGTTCTGAATCATGTCGCGCATTTGACCTGCCTGGTCAAAATAGCCCCAACGGCCTTCAATACCCACTTCTTCCGCCACGGTAATTTCTACGTGATCGATAGTGCGGTTATCCCAGTTGTTCACAAACAGGGAGTTGGCAAAACGCAGTGCCAGCAGATTCAGGACCGTCTCTTTGCCAAGATAGTGGTCGATACGATAAACCTGACACTCTTCGAAATACTCGCCGACCTGATCGTTGATTTCACGGGATGTTGCCAGCGACGTACCCAGCGGTTTTTCCATCACAACACGGGCTGGTTTAGCATTCAGCTTTGCTTCACCCAGGCCTTTGCAGATCGCGCCAAAGGTGCTCGGCGGCATCGCGAAATAGTTAATGGTGGTACGTGATTTTTGATCCAGCATTTCGCCCAGACGGCTAAACGCGGCGGTGTCATTGACGTCCAGATTACAAAACTCCAGACGACCGCTGAGAGTCTCCCACAAACCTTCGTCGATTTTTTCTTTCATGAAGGTTTCGAGCGCTTCACGCACAACCTTGGTATAGGCTGCTTTGTCCCAGTCGGCACGCCCTACCCCAATGATACGGGTTTCCGGGTTAATCTGGCCGGCCTTTTCCAGTTGATACAGGGAAGGCAGCAATTTCCGCCGCGCCAGGTCGCCCTTCGCGCCGAAAATGACCAGGTCACATGCCTGGGCTGTTTGCGTTACCGCCATGTCATTCTCCTCAATTAAGTGCCTGGTGCTTTTGCCAGACACTGGTTGTAATTTTATTACAGTGCACTGTACTGCTTTTACGTGAATCCGGAAACCGTAAACGCTTATCCAGCCGTGCTGTTACCGCGAACAGTCGCTTTATGGGCGTTTGCCGTCGCAAATTGGACAAAAAAGTCATCTTTTTTCGTACCCCTGAAGACGTAAGAAAACCCGACTCCGATCATGTAATGAAAAAAAACAACAACTATTCTGTCCATTTTGCCCCGTTGCTGCATTAGCAGGGGTAATATCTATACACGAAATTATGCCCCGATTTCTCCGTATCATTGAAATCGTTTTTGCCCATGACCCATGAGTCTACCTACATCATGAATATGCTGGAAAAAATCCAGTTAAAACTGGAACAGTTGAGCAAGTCAGAGCGTAAAGTTGCCGACATTATTCTTGCCTCTCCCGAGCGGGCAATCCATTCAAGCATCGCCACACTTGCTGTGGAAGCCAATGTCAGCGAACCGACGGTGAACCGTTTCTGTCGCAGCATGGATACCCGCGGCTTCCCTGATTTTAAACTGCATCTGGCGCAAAGTCTGGCAAATGGCACCCCTTATGTTAATCGCAATGTGGATGAGGATGACAGCGTAGAATCTTACACGGGGAAAATCTTCGAGTCAGCGATGGCAAGCCTCGACCACGTCCGCCAGTCGCTGGATAACGCAGCGGTAAACCGGGCCGTAGATTTATTAACTCAGGCGAAAAAAATTGCCTTCTTTGGCCTCGGTTCTTCTGCCGCAGTGGCGCATGACGCAATGAATAAATTTTTCCGGTTTAACGTACCGGTAATCTATTCCGACGATATTGTTCTGCAACGCATGAGTTGCATGAATTGTAGCGACGATGACGTCATTGTGGTTATTTCTCATACCGGAAGAACCAAAAGTCTGGTGGAACTGGCGCAGTTGGCACGGGAAAATGACGCCATGGTTATCGCCCTCACCTCTCCCGGCACGCCACTGGCGCGTGAAGCAACGCTGGCAATTACTCTCGATGTACCGGAAGATACTGACATTTATATGCCCATGGTCTCTCGACTTGCTCAACTGACCGTGATAGATGTGCTGGCTACAGGATTTACTTTGCGCCGTGGGGCAAAATTTAGAGATAACTTGAAGCGTGTCAAGGAAGCGCTCAAGGAATCGCGTTTTGATAAAGAATTACTCATCAAGAGTGATGACCGCTAAAAGCAATAACAATGTTCTACCCTTTTATCATCCGGGTCGTTCATTTACCGTTAATATTTGAGAACGACCGGATTAATGTTCACGCAACACCAAGTTGTTTCAGTCAACGGAGTATTACATGTCCAGAAGGCTTCGCAGAACCAAAATCGTTACCACGTTAGGCCCGGCAACTGACCGCGATAATAACCTTGAAAAGATTATCGCCGCGGGTGCGAACGTCGTACGTATGAACTTTTCTCACGGCTCTCCAGAAGATCACAAACTGCGGGCGGATAAGGTCCGTGAAATTGCCGCAAAACTGGGACGTCATGTAGCTATTTTGGGTGACCTGCAGGGACCTAAAATCCGCGTATCAACCTTTAAAGAAGGTAAAGTATTTCTTAACGTTGGCGACAAGTTCCTGTTAGACGCCAACCTCGGCAAAGGCGAAGGCGACAAAGAAAAAGTCGGTATTGATTATAAAGGACTGCCTGCTGACGTCGTCCCAGGCGATATCCTGCTGCTCGACGACGGTCGCGTACAGCTTAAAGTGCTGGAAGTTCAGGGCATGAAAGTCTTCACCGAAGTTACCGTCGGTGGCCCGCTGTCCAACAATAAGGGCATTAACAAACTGGGCGGCGGTCTCTCTGCTGAAGCCCTGACCGAAAAAGACAAAGCCGACATCGTCACCGCTGCGCAAATCAGCGTTGACTATCTGGCCGTCTCCTTCCCGCGCTGCGGCGAAGATCTGAACTATGCCCGCCGTCTGGCGCGAGACGCTGGCTGCGATGCGAAAATTGTCGCCAAGGTAGAACGTGCAGAAGCCGTCTGCGACCAGAATGCGATGGATGACATCATCCTTGCCTCCGACGTGGTGATGGTGGCGCGTGGCGACCTGGGCGTTGAAATTGGCGATCCTGAGCTGGTAGGTATTCAGAAAGCGTTGATTCGCCGCGCACGTCAGCTGAACCGTGCGGTCATTACCGCCACGCAGATGATGGAATCGATGATCACCAACCCAATGCCGACCCGTGCGGAAGTGATGGACGTGGCTAACGCCGTCCTCGACGGTACCGATGCCGTTATGCTCTCTGCAGAAACTGCAGCAGGTCAGTACCCAGCTGAAACCGTCGCGGCTATGGCACGCGTCTGTTTGGGTGCTGAGAAGATCCCGAGCATCAATGTTTCTAAACACCGCCTTGACGTGCAGTTTGATAACGTTGAAGAAGCGATTGCCATGTCAGCGATGTATGCCGCTAACCACCTGAAAGGGGTCACCGCTATCATCACAATGACGGAATCCGGTCGTACCGCGCTGATGACTTCACGTATCAGTTCTGGTCTGCCGATTTTCGCGATGTCTCGTCATGAACGTACGCTGAATCTTACTTCCTTGTATCGCGGCGTCACCCCAGTTCACTTTGACAGCGAAACTGACGGCGTCGTTGCCGCCAATGAAGCAGTGAATCTGCTGCGCGATAAAGGCTATCTGGTTTCCGGCGACCTGGTCATTGTGACGCAAGGCGATGTCATGAGCACCATTGGCTCAACGAATACCACGCGTATTCTGACCGTCGAGTAACGCCCCGTTTGATGTAAAAAAGCCTCTCGTTTGAGAGGCTTTTTTTTTATTTCTTCGGATAAAGATCTTTACGCTTATAAGGCTCAATTTCACCAGGTTTACGCGTCTTAAGCAGTTTTAGAATCCAGGTGTATTGCTCGAGATGCGGCGCCACAAAGATTTCCACTTCTTCGTTCATTCGTCTGGCAATGGTGTGGTCATCCGCCGTCAGGATGTCATCCATCGGAGGACGAACCTGAATCGTTAAGCGATGCGTTTTCCCATTGTATACCGGGAACAGCGGCACCACACGGGCGTGACACACCTTCATCAGGCGGCCAATCGCCGGTAACGTGGCTTTATAGGTAGCAAAAAAATCCACAAACTCGCTGTGCTCAGGGCCATGGTCCTGATCCGGCAGGTAGTATCCCCAATATCCCTGACGTACAGACTGAATAAACGGTTTGATGCCATCATTACGCGCATGCAAACGACCACCGAAACGACGGCGTACCGTGTTCCAGACATAATCGAATACCGGATTTCCCTGATTGTGGAACATCGCAGCCATTTTCTGTCCCTGGGAAGCCATCAGCATCGCTGGGATATCTACGCCCCAACCATGAGGAACCAGAAAAATCACTTTTTCATCGTTGCGACGCATCTCTTCGATGATTTCCAGCCCCTGCCAGTCGACCCGATGCTGAATTTTTTCCGGGCCGCGTATGGCGAGTTCCGACATCATGACCATCGCCTGAGGTGCAGTCGCAAACATCTCATCGACAATAGCTTCACGCTCAGCTTCGCTGCGCTCAGGAAAGCAGAGGGATAAATTGATCAGTGCTCTGCGACGCGAGCTTTTTCCCAGCCGCCCAGCCATTCTTCCGAGCTTTGCCAGAATTGGATCGCGAAATGATGCCGGCGTTAACGAAATACCTGCTATCGCCGCCACGCCCAGCCACGCCCCCCAGTAGCGCGGATGGCGAAATGATTTGTGAAACTCGGGGATATATTCAATATTCTTTTTTTTCGTTTCCATGCTCTTCCAGTGTCTGGTACGGCGAAAAGTAGATCTGCTGATAGTGTAGCGGCGCGCGATGCGCCGTACAAAATAAAAAAGCCGGCACGCATAGCGTACCGGCTCTGTCAGCGTGTTAATTAATCGAAACGCAACTGAGGAACAACCTCTTTCACCTGAGCCAGGTAATCGGTGCGATCCGACCCGGTCAGGCCTTCTGTGCGCGGCAGTTTCGCCGTCAGAGGATTCACTGCCTGCTGGTTGATCCAGACTTCGTAGTGCAGATGCGGACCCGTTGAACGCCCGGTATTGCCAGACAGCGCGATACGATCGCCACGTTTCACTTTTTGTCCTGGTTTGACCAACAACTTACGCAGGTGCATATAACGCGTGGTATAGGTGCGACCATGACGAACCGCAACATAGTATCCGGCTGCGCCGCTGCGCTTCGCTACAACCACTTCGCCATCACCCACCGACAGCACCGGCGTCCCCTGCGGCATCGCAAAGTCGACACCTTTGTGCGGCGCAACGCGTCCGGTCACCGGGTTCAGACGACGCGGGTTAAAGTTGGAAGATATGCGGAACTGCTTAGCCGTCGGGAAACGCATAAAGCCTTTCGCCAGTCCGGTACCGTTGCGGTCATAGAACTTACCGTCTTCAGCACGGATTGCGTAATAATCTTTGCCTTCAGAACGCAAGCGTACGCCCAGCAGTTGGCTTTGCTCGCGTTTACCGTCCAGCATTTCGCGAGACATCAGTACCGAGAACTCATCGCCTTTTTTCAGTTTGCGGAAATCCATCTGCCACTGCATGGCCTTAATCACTGCGCTGATTTCAGAGCTGGTCAGTCCGGCATCTTTGGCACTGGCGACGAAGCTTCCGCCCACGGTGCCTTTGATTCGGCTGTTAACCCAATCGCCCTGCTGCATTTCGCTGCTCATTTTGAAACCCGTCGCGGTGCGATCGTAAGTACGGGTTTCACGACGGGAGACTTCCCAGGTCAGGCGCTGCAAATCACCTTCCGCGCCTAACGTCCAGGAAAGTTGCTGACCAATTTTCAGGTTACGCAGTTGTTTGTCGGAAGCCGCGAGTTGGCTGATGTCACCCATATCGATGCCGTACTGATTCAGAATACTGCTCAGCGTATCGCCCGTGGAGACAACATACTCATGCACGCCGGCTTCACCAGACGTTTTGTCATCCAGTTCGTCCTGTGGGATAGCTTCGTCTTCCTGAGCGGCCTGATCGATAGGTTCGCTGGCCTCAGGCAATAGTGAACGAATCTCGCTTTTTTCCAGCTCGATAGTTTTGACGATAGGTGCAGAATCAGGATGGTAAACATAGGGCCGCCAGACAGCGACGGCCAATGTCAGTACGGTAAGCGACCCCAGCATAACGCGATGGGGCCGCGGCAGATTATTAAATGCCAGAGCGACAGAGCGGGCTATCTGTTGCACGTAATCACTTCCTCATTAATCTCCTTTCAGGCAGCTCGCATACTGGTTGGCTAATTGGTTCAAAAACGCTGAATAGCTTGTTTTACCCAGTTTGATATTCGTTCCGAGCGGATCCAACGTTCCCATTCGAACGGATGTCCCTCTCGCGACGGCTTCAACGACCGCTGGCCTGAACTGTGGCTCAGCAAAAACGCAGGTTGCTTTTTGCTCAACCAACTGTGTTCTTATTTCATGTAAACGCTGCGCACCAGGTTGAATCTCAGGGTTCACGGTAAAGTGACCAAGCGGTGTTAGTCCGTAGTGTTTTTCGTAGTAGCCATAGGCGTCATGAAAAACGAAGTAACCTTTTCCCTTGAGCGGCGCGAGCTCGTTACCTACCTGCTTATCGGTTGCGGCTAATTGTGCCTCAAAATCCTTCAGGTTGGCGTCAAGTTTGGCTCGACTTTGCGGCATAAGTTCCACTAATTTTTCATGGATTGCAACCGCTGAGGCCCGTGCTATCTCTGGGGAAAGCCAAAGATGCATGTTGTAATCGCCGTGATGGTGATGCTCGTCACTTTTTTCACTGCCGGCATCATTATGTCCATGATCGTCATCATCGTCGTCAGCACCTTTCATGAGTAACGGCTTCACGTCATTGAGCTGCGCAATCGTTACCTGTTTTGCGTTAGGAATATTCTTGACTGATTTTTCCATAAACGCTTCCATCTCAGGTCCAATCCAAACGACTAAGTCCGCGCCCTGTAAGCGTTTTACGTCTGAAGGACGCAATGAGTAATCGTGTTCGGAAGCCCCGTCAGGCAGCAGAACCTGGGTGTCAGTAACCCCGTCAGCAATGGCTGAAGCGATAAACCCCAGTGGCTTAAGAGAAGCCACGACAGCGGCATTTGCCGACTGTGTTGCACTACCCCAAAGAGCAGCGGATAATGCTGCGAAAAGAAGCGTATTTTTATGTAACATAATGCGACCAATCATCGTAATGAATGTGAGAATTGTGATATTATAACATTCTATAACTTCTGCAAGACTAAAATTGATATGACGACTTTGGTTTCACTGGAAAATGTCTCGGTCTCTTATGGTCAACGCCGCGTCCTCTCTGACGTATCGCTTGAACTTCGACCCGGTAAAATATTGACGCTTCTCGGCCCAAATGGTGCCGGGAAATCTACGCTGGTGCGCGTTGTATTAGGGCTGGTAGAGGCTGATGAGGGAGTTATCAAGCGTAATGGTCGATTGCGGATTGGCTATGTGCCGCAAAAACTGTACCTCGATACGACGCTTCCGCTGACGGTAAGTCGGTTTATGCGCCTACGTCCCGGCACCAAAAAAGAAGATATCCTTCCGGCACTGAAGCGTGTTCAGGCCGGACATCTGATGAATGCGCCGATGCAAAAACTCTCTGGCGGGGAGACACAACGCGTCCTGTTGGCCCGTGCTTTATTGAATAAACCTCAGCTACTGGTACTTGATGAGCCAACCCAGGGCGTGGATGTCAATGGGCAAGTCGCACTGTACGATCTTATCGACCAGCTGCGACGTGAACTGGATTGCGCCGTACTGATGGTTTCTCATGACCTGCATCTGGTGATGGCAAAAACCGATGAGGTACTGTGCCTGAACCATCATATTTGTTGTTCTGGTGCGCCGGAAGTGGTTTCCATGCACCCGGAATTCATCTCAATGTTCGGACAACGCGGTGCCGAACAACTCGGAATTTACCGTCATAATCATAATCACCGCCACGATTTACAGGGTCGTATCGTCTTACGCCGGGGAAATGGTCACTCATGATTGAATTGTTATTACCCGGTTGGTTAGCCGGGATCATGCTGGCCTGTGCCGCTGGCCCGCTCGGCTCGTTTGTGGTCTGGCGTAGAATGTCTTATTTCGGTGATACGCTGGCCCACGCTTCGCTACTGGGAGTCGCCTTTGGCCTGCTGCTGGATGTAAACCCTTTCTATGCGGTCATCGTCGTCACCTTGTTGCTGGCAGGCGGTCTGGTATGGCTGGAAAAACGCCCCCACCTCGCGATTGATACCTTACTGGGCATTATGGCCCACAGTGCGCTGTCATTAGGGCTGGTTGTCGTCAGCCTGATGTCCAACATCCGTGTGGATCTGATGGCCTACCTGTTTGGTGATTTGCTCGCCGTGACGCCAGAAGATCTTATCTCCATCGCCATTGGGGTGGTTATCGTTCTGGCGATTTTGTTCTGGCAGTGGCGCAACCTGCTGTCGATGACCATCAGTCCGGATCTGGCATTTGTGGATGGCGTGAAACTGCAACGCGTTAAGCTTCTGCTGATGCTGGTCACAGCATTAACTATTGGCGTGGCGATGAAATTTGTCGGGGCGTTAATTATCACCTCGCTGCTTATTATCCCTGCGGCAACCGCCCGTCGCTTTGCCCGTACGCCAGAACAGATGGCAGGGGTTGCCGTTGGTG
The DNA here is from genome assembly GCF_002075345.1 of Citrobacter braakii. GTDB lineage: Bacteria > Pseudomonadota > Gammaproteobacteria > Enterobacterales > Enterobacteriaceae > Citrobacter > Citrobacter braakii. The sequence goes on along the minus strand of NZ_NAEW01000001.1, from coordinate 372,010 downwards.
TGGGAATAATAGCGGTTACAGGCGGGCTGACCTTCTCGGCCTTCTATGACACCCCGGCAGGTCCTTCCGTGGTGCTGTGTGCTGCGCTGCTGTTTATCTTCAGCATGATGAAAAAACAGGCGAGCTAATGCGTATTTTAGCCGGATGGAGGCTATCGCCTTATCCGGCTTTTTATTTCATGAACGACCCATCCTGAATAACATTGCCACATACCACTCGATCCAGTCGTTAGCGTGTTTCATCGTCCAGTTCCATTTAACCTTGATCAGTTCCTGGACGAACCACTGTGTGGTGACAGTCTTCCGGGCATTCGGTTCTCCATGTATCTAAGCATGCCAGGCCATTTCAATATCGCTACATCGTGGCATCATTACTCGCACTAACGAACATTAACCTGTGAGACGCAATCATACTCTTGTTTACACCGTGGTTGCAGCAACTCTCATTTCTGCTCACTATCAATTGGCCAGCCTAGTCATCTTTAATGATGTCCGTTATTACTCCAAATATCATGGAAGGAATACTGTTTTATTTAATTCAGCAACCTATGGTTATCATATATTATAAAAAACAGACAGTTGCAAAGCAAATAATACCGCCATGTATTATTTATCATTAAATAATACATTGTGCTAACCTGTTGTTTGGTATATCCGTTGAAATCCTCAAAAATTCGATAAGTGCAACCCATTGTTTTTCATTTTAAATATCACATGATGCTTCCCGCCTCATGTTGATACTGATAGAATGCCTCCATATGACAGACATAATAAATATGTATTCAACATTTTAGTAGTTATTGGATAGGTATAAAACACGGGTTGTATGAAAATGAATTCATCTATTACCATAGTTACAGCGTTTTTCGATATAGGACGAGGAGACTGGACGAGTAATAAAGGTTTCTCTCCTCATTTAGAGAGAACATCTGATACCTATATTCAGTATTTTAAAAACCTGTCTGAATTAGATAATGATATGGTCATTTTTACATCCAGTGAACTTAAACCCAAAGTTGAAAAAATTAGACACGGGAAAAACACTGTTGTAGTGGCTTTAGATATTAATAAAAAATTTCGACATATTAAAAAAATAATTTCGCAGATTCAAAAAGATGTCGAATTCATAAGCAAGCTTGAAACTCGCCAGTTGATTAATCCCGAATACTGGTCCCCAGACTATGCACTGGTTTGCAATCTGAAAACATATTTTGTCAACAGAGCTATAGAGTTAAATCTTGTAAATAATGATATGGTTGCATGGGTTGACTTTGGTTACTGCCGTAGTGCAGAAGTAACCAGAGGGTTATCTCGATGGGATTATCCTTTCGACCGAAACAAAGTTAATTTCTTTACAGTTAAAAAAGGCCTGACAGTCAAAACTATCCATCAGGTTTTTGACCACATGATTAACAATCGCTCCTATATTATTGGTGGGGCAATCGTAGCAACACAAAAAAAATGGAAGGAATTTTACAAACTAGTTTGTCAGTGTCAAATAAAAACCCTCAAAAATAACATAGTTGATGACGATCAGGGTATTTTTATAATGTGCTACCATTACAACCCCCAATTAATAAAACTAAATTACTTGGGTAAGAACCGCTGGTTTAATCTGTTTAAACTATTCGGAAGGAAAGATTTAATTACTTTATCAAGAAGATTAAAAGTCTCTCTAATAGGAAAATAATCTTTAGCTGATGTATGAACAATGCTGATTCTAATCAGTCTCGGCATCGTTTTACATAAGTCTGTAATATAGTCAATGGAGATTCAGGCCAGATGATGTTTTGAGCATCCTCGGGGTTGATTCGGTAAAAATACGATTGGTATCGTTCATTTTAAACGGATCATATTTACCTATCGCGGCATACGTTGCCGCGAAGTCCTTCGGGGCTGGACAGTGAACAGCAACAACATCAAAAAAGCTGGAAATCTTCGCGCGCTCAGAACAAGCGAAATACAGTTCGGTAAGTTCGACTATGCGGAACGTTTCCCGGAACCCAAAACGCTTAAGAAGTTCATCACAGCCAAAAAAATCACCACGTTTAAAGAGCTGAGTGATTTTTTTACAGACACCAAATCCTTAGAGGTATCTGGTGCAACGCTGCTACCGCTTACTTCGGTCGTAAATACGTTACAGCGTGTAATCGCAGAAAATGCCCGTCTGGTAGATATTGAGCATGCCGACATTTTGCATTACCGAAAGGAGTGACTGACCGGGACAATTATTAACCCGGCAATGCCGAATCTGGCCAGACAGGGCCGCGCGCCCTCAACAGTCAATAAACAGAAGGCAGTTTTATCAGAAATGCTTAAGCTCGCAAACCGAAGCCAGTTTATATTGCATGCTCCTTATGAAGGCGTGTCGCGACTCAAGTTATCTAAAACTGATCCCGACCCACTTTTAATTCATGAGTACCAGGCACTGATAACCGCCCTTCCCCGTAGCCAGGCATTAATCATCATTGTTGCCGTACATACGGGGATGAGGCCAGGCGAGATATGCGCCCTCGCATGGGAAGATATTGTTTAATTTCATAGCGCTGCTTTCAATCTTCATAATCAGCGTTAGACTATAAAATTGATTTTGTAAATTTAGCAATTACAGTCAATTACCATAAAATCAATCAGTTAATGAAAAATCGCCTTGGACAATTTCGGGCAATGTGAGTCATTTCATCGCCCCAAATCATGCCCCGAACTGATTTTTGCCCCCAAATTTGCCCCCAAAAATTAACAATCGATGGTGGTCTAAGCTGCCGCTAATTTATGCACGTTCTGAAACTACAACCATCAGCAGAATGTTTAAACCACTCTGGCAGCATGGCCGTGTAATTTGCTTAGCTGATGGCTGGTAAGAATGGAAAAAGGAAGACGACAAGAAACAGTCTTGCTTTATTCATCGGGCCGATGGTGCCGTACCGGCTGATAAATTTATACGGCACGCGGTGACGCGTGCCGTTGGAAATGTGAAAAATCAGGGGCCCCAATTAATTCAACCAATGTGACGCAGCATTACATTGCCAAATTCATAGCTACCATTTGATATAATTGAAATTATCATGCTTTCTACTTTCAAAAACAGCCAGTGGCTACCTTTACAACTCATTGATTATCTAAACTTTGATTTTAGTTTGGGGAAGAGTTTTCGCCAAGAATCCAAGTTTTTCGCCGGCACATTCAACGCACTACCACTATTGGCAAACCTCGATGATAAAGCTTTTACTGCCGCTGAAGTCCGCTATGAGCGAAGAGCGGCCATCGGATAGTACTAGCTCTGCATGTAATGCCACGTCTTATGGGCTTCATGTTCTCTCACTTTTTTCTTATGATGGTGCAGTAAGAAATGCGTGAATATTTTCCGATTGTCAGATCTGGTCCTCTACGAAAATTTCCCACAACTCTTCTACAGCGCGGGACATCTTTGCTGCCGGGCGGAAAAGCCTGATGTCTATGGGTACCCAGAGCGCGCTCTCTTTCTTCGCCGCAACGGCAATGGAACCGGCATCAACATCCGGCGCTGCCAGCGTTTCCGGCAACCATGCGATGCCGTCACCGGCCCTGACCATGGCCAGTAATGTTGCAGCCAGATCGGCAGTGAATGCGATTTCCATTCCGCGTCTGGCACGGTTGACCTGCGAGGTGTTGGAAAGGATCCGGCCAAGGCCGGATTCAGCCGAATAGGACAGAAAAGGAAACTTTTTGCCGCCCGATGCATACCACATTGGCTCGCGGGTTGCCGGATCGCATCTGGAATAAGGCAATAATGTTTCCCGCCCGAGCCGAACACTGAAGTATTTCGACTGATCAAGATTGATGCGCATATGAGGGTGGTAGTAACAAAGCAAAAACTGCGCGTCACCTTTGTCGATCATGCGTTCACAGGCACTCAGTGTGTCAGATAACAGGCGAAAAGAACCGAAGCGGGCGATTTTTTCGTTATTACGCATCAGTGCTGGGAAAAAAGAAAATGACAGAGAGTGCGTGGCGGAAAAAATAACATCCGGTCTGGTTTCTCCTGCGGCCTCTATAGATTCACTTCTCAAGGTATAAAGTGCGCGAATAAGTTCAGGGATCTGCGTAACGAATACTTCCCCGGCGCGCGTCAGGCTGACGCCCCGACGATTTCTTTCAAAAAGCGGCGTTCCAAGCCACTCTTCCAGCGAGACAATCCTCCGGCTGAATGCTGGCTGCGTCACATATCGTGAAGCTGCCGCACGGGAGAAATTCAAGGACTGTGCCAGCGCAACACAGTCCTCAAGCCAAGTTAACTCCAAGTGATGCCGATTTTGCATTACAGCCTGCCTCTTTGGCATTAGAACGAAATTTGTTAACTGCTTAGGATGGTATCAGACAGGACAACAAGGTCCCTGAACACTACGTTAGTGCATTATGCCGATAAATATACGGCATGACATAAAATATAGCGTAGGTAATTTAGTTAGATCGTATTTGACTGGAAACTGCCGGAGAGAACATGCGTATCCTTGACGTTGTAGAAATTACCAAGCCTATTTCTTCCCCTATCCGTAATGCTTACATCGATTTCAGCAAGATGACGGCCAGCCTGGTTGCCGTTGTGACAGACGTTGAGGTAGACGGACGTCGCGTAGTGGGATACGGCTTCAACTCTAACGGCCGTTACGGTCAGGGCGGCCTGATCCGTGAACGCTTCCGCAACCGTATCCTCGAAGCCGAACCAGAAAGCCTGCTGAATGCCAAAGGCGACAATCTAGATCCGCATAAGATCTGGGACGTCATGATGAGCAACGAAAAACCGGGCGGTCACGGCGAACGTTCAGTTGCGGTAGGTACGTTGGACATGGCCATCTGGGATGCAACCGCAAAAATTGCTAACAAGCCGCTGTTCCGCCTGCTGGCAGAAATGAAGGGCGTTGAGGCTAACCCGCGTGTTTTTGTCTACGCGGCGGGCGGTTACTATTACCCGGGTAAAGATCTGAGCGCGCTGCGTCAGGAGATGCGCGGTTATCTTAATCGCGGCTATAACGTTGTGAAGATGAAAATCGGTGGAGCGTCTCTGGAAGAGGACCGTCGCCGTATTGAGGCCGTCCTGGAGGAAATTGGCAGCGAAGCGCGTCTCGCCGTTGACGCCAATGGCCGCTTCGATCTGGAAACCGGTATTGCCTATGCGAAAATGCTGCGTGACTACCCGCTGTTCTGGTACGAAGAGGTCGGTGACCCACTGGATTACTCCCTGCAGGCCGCGCTGTCAGAGTTCTATCCGGGCTCAATGGCCACGGGTGAAAACCTTTTCTCCCATCAGGATGCGCGAAATCTGCTGCGCTATGGCGGCATGCGCCCGGATCGAGACTATCTGCAGTTTGACTGCGCACTCTCTTATGGTCTGGTTGAATATCTGCGCACGCTTGATGTGCTTGAGCAATTTGGCTGGTCACCGTCACGCTGCGTCCCTCATGGGGGTCACCAGATGTCCCTGAACATTGCCGCAGGCCTTGGCCTTGGTGGCAATGAAAGCTATCCCGATCTGTTCCAGCCTTACGGCGGTTTCCCTGACTCGGTGAAGGTGGAAGATGGCCATATCATCATGCCGGAACTGCCGGGTATCGGTTTTGAGGGTAAATCAGACCTTATCAAAGAAATGCGCGCGCTGGCTGTATAAGTCTCTGCTGACATCTCGTCTTGCTTAATTTAATGACGCCCTTCCGCGATGCGGAAGGGCGTAGCGGGAAAAATGTATGAAGCTTTTAAGTTATCTGACGCCTGATGGATATAAAAGTTACGGTATTTTACAGGGTGAGGGAGTTATTGACCTGAGAAGCCGGACAGATATTGATACTCCCGATTTGAAAAGTTTTATCAGAGAAAAAGGGATCGCAGCAGCTGACGGATATATCAGCTATGAGCCGGATTATCAGCTTTCTGATATTACCTTCCTTCCTGTTATTGATAATCCGGGCAAAATACTTTGCGTCGGCATGAATTATCAGGCCAAACGCACTGAGTTTAGTATTACTTCGGATGCGCCTACCATATTCATCCGGTTCTCAGATTCTCAGACCGCTCATCTGGGCAACATCGTGAAGCCTGCGCTGAGCGATCAGCTCGATTATGAGGGTGAGCTTGTAATCATAATCGGAAAATCCGGCATAAACATCGCTGAGCAGGACGCTGCAGAATACATAGCGGGCTATTCCTGCTATATGGATGGCTCCGTGCGTGACTGGCAGCATACCTGGTTCACTGCCGGCAAAAATTGGAGCAAAACAGGTGGGTTCGGTCCCTGGCTGGTTACGTGTGATGAGGTCCCCGATCCGCAAAAGCTTCAGTTAAAAACCTGGCTTAATGGTGAAATTGTTCAGCAGGACAGTACAGCTAATATGGTTCATCCAATAAGCAAAATTATCAGTTATATGAGTACCTTTACACAGCTATCCCCGGGTGATGTTATTTTGACGGGCTCACCAGGCGGTGTTGGTCGTTCACGTAACCCGCAGGTATTTCTTAATGACGGCGATATTATTGAAGTCGAAATTGAGTCAGTTGGTCGCCTGACTAATTACGTCGTTGCAGCTTCAAAATAATAAAAATATTTTATCTGACTGATATTTAAAAGGACCTGAAATCAGCATTTCCTCCCCTACATCTGCTCTAAATGAGGAAGTTATCATGAGTGATAATGCTCTTAAAGGTAATGCGCTTATCGGGAAAAAACGCTGGACAATAATACTCCCTGCAGTGTTTATCATGTATACCATTTCTTTCTTCGACCGGGTGAATATAGGCATGGCGCTGCCCCATATTACGGCCGAGATGGGGCTCAGCCCGGTAGAAGCTGGCTGGCTTGGCGGTGCATTTGCATGGGGCTACGTGGCGACGCAGTTTACCGCTGGCTGGCTGGCGCTTCGCTTTGGATCGCGAAGAATAATTGGCGTCAGCCTGTTTCTTTTTGGTGCCTGCGCCATGCTCACGGGTCTGACGCGTAACTTTGGTGAACTGGTTGCCATCCGTTTCTTCTTGGGACTTGCTGAAGGGCCGATTCAGGCAGCAACGGCGATGTTTCTGGCACAATGGTTTATGAAGCCAGAAAGGGGACGCGCATTTGGTATCTGGAACCTCAGCCTGGGGGCCGGTGCGTTTCTGGCCGGTCCAATATCGGGCTGGATCCTGGCACATCATGACTGGCGCATGATGATGGTCATTGAGGGGGCACCCGCGTGGCTGTTCTGCATCATCTGGTTTTATCTGGTACCTAAAAGTATTCAGGCTGCAAGCTGGCTCAGCGCCGAGGACCGGGATCATATCCAGAAAGACCTTGCGGCTGAGCAGTCAAACTATGTGAAGGAGAAATCTGACCCCTGGTGGACCATTATCAAAATACCGGCACTCTGGCTGATGTTAATCGGCTATTCCCTGCACAGCATGCTGGCATACGGCTTTACGCTCTGGCTGCCGACGGCACTTAAGGGGTATGGAACGCTCAGTGAATTCATAGTCGGTCTAATCAGCGGAATGCCTTTCCTGATGACCATGGTGGGCATCTGGTATATCACCCGGCGGTCAGATAAATACAACCAGGAACGGCGGCTGCATGCCGCTATTCCCACCGTGTTGTGCGGTATCGCGTTGTCAGCCGCGGCCTTTGTTCCGCTGTCTTACTACTGGGTGCAGATAGCCCTGTTCATGTTTGTCGGCCTGACAATGAAGATGCTTGTGCCGTTGGTTTACGTCCGGTTGACGGAAATCCTCCCGACAAGGAAAGCGGTCCCTGCGGTGGCATTTGTAGGTGCATGCAGCAACTTTATTGGTCAGTTTGGCGGACCGCTTGTTGCCGGCTACCTGAAGCACCTGGGGGGCGGTACTGACATGACGCTCGCATGGAGCGTACTGGGTCTGTTCTCAATCGTGGGGGGAGTACTGTTTGCCCTGGCCGTGGGACGTGAGGAAAGCGTCTGGGACATCAGGCAGGCATTCCGGGTTACTTCCCGCAGGACGATTTCCGCGCGGGAATAGAATGCAGAACCTGCCCCTGCGTATGGGGCAGGCAGACATTTTTATAATCACTGACGTTTATTAATCAGGAGTGCGATGTGAGGTTATATATCAGAGAATCTCTGGCGGCATATACAGGCGCCGGGCTCGTACTCAGGCGGGAAGAGCAGATCAGAATCAATTACGCATAATGAATGAACTTTATGCAAGATTGAATCCATTCCGGTAATAGAGTGTGCCTGATACCCTGGGTATAACTGATGTTATGCAACGTCCGCTTCTGGCACATAGCAGCCCTTAAGCGGTAACTCGCCATCATGGGGTGTCGGGGGTCGGAGGTTCAAATTCTCTCGTGCCGACCAAAAATCCTTTAATAACCAGCCTGTTACGGCTGATTTTTTTATGTCTTTTTTCTGAAAGGGGAAGCTTCGGGGAATCACTGGGAAAAAGTCCGTCAAATGTTGTCTCTTAATCGCTCTCGAACACAATGATTAAGGCCCCCTTCACTTTCGGAATTCATCAATTCACAAAGAAATCATTCCGATTTATTTTACAAGCTCCGTTTAAATCTTTAACGGTGCGCACCACTTTTTCTTACTGCCCAATACTTTTAGTCTGACATATGGCTGGAGGTTTCTATGTGTGGACGCTTTTCACAGTCAATGACACGAGAGGACTATCTTGCCCTGCTCGCTGAAGAAGGTGAACGCGACATTCCATACAATTTTGAGCCAACTAGCTGATTGAATGCGGCAAGATATCAAAATCCTTCTGCAGCTAAATTTATATAGCTCGCGGTTACGCGTGTTATATAGAATGTGAAAACAATGAAAATAAAGTAATAACTATTAAGGCAAATTGGCATCCTCGACTAATTTTGTCAATTTATCTATAGATAACGGCTTTGAGTAATACCATCCCTGTACACCGCACTCAGGGAACATTTCAGTTAAATAATTAACCTGAGTTGATGTTTCCACACCTTCGAATACGACCTTATGAGTTATATCTTTAAAAATCTCTACCAATCCTGATAATAAATTATTACTTATAGAGTATTCATCGATAGAGTCTGTAATTGATTTATCAATTTTAATTTCATCTATTTGTAAACTTGACAGCCAGTTTAAATTTGAATAGCCCGTCCCGAAATCATCAATGGCTATTGAAATACCTTTATCATTAAATAAAGAAATTACCTTTTGGAGTGAATTTAGATCCACACTCTGTCTTTCTGTTAATTCCATCATTATCATTCCGGGCTTTATATTTAATTCATCGATCATCTGAAACACTTTTCTTTGAAAAGATTCAGACAAAAGGTCTTGTGAACTAACATTAATGCTTATAAAGACATTAAATTTTTCAGAAAGGGACCTAGCTTCTTTTACTACCATTCGAAATACAAGATTACTTACATCTTGAATTAAATTATGTCTCTCTGCAATAGGGATAAAAATATCAGGAGGAATGCTACCAATATCATGGTCATCCCATCTAATTAGTGCCTCTACACCAATAACCATACCGGTTTTTATTTTATAAATAGGTTGATATACAAGATATAATGATTCATTTCTTATGGCATTTTTTAATCTTGATACTAATGATTGTTTGCGTGCAACCTTTTGATTATAAACAACACCTAAAAGAACACCTGTTACAATAGATGTAAATGCAATCAACAATATCATTAACCAATTATCGAAACTCACCCACGGAAATTTAACTCCTCCCATGACACAGATGTCATGTTTTCCATTACAACTTTGCGTAGTAATAAGTCCTAACTGATAGGATTTATCATGTTTAGCCTCCTCAAGCAGATCGACCAGTTCACCAAACCTAAACAAATGAAGAGAATGATCTCTATTGCCGACAATTGCTGAAAATCCTTTCTCTTCATGGTCTGTAGCAAATCTGTTAAAAGCAAATGGTGAAATCGTTATAGCTAATTTTTGGTTGCTTAGTAAATCAGCTTTAACATTATTTTCCAACAACACGCCAAAAAACCACGTCAAGTTATCCTTTTCAACTTTTCTATCGTATATGTTGAGTAATAATGGTGCTGGCAACTTTCCCCACAACGCAGTACAAGTAATTGCCCCATTAGAAATAAATGATATATCCTTTATAAGTGCATAAGGCCATAGAGCGATTCTTACAGCATGAAGCTGTAGTTCACTACAGGGACTATAAGCATCAAACATCTCATAACCATCATTTATTTCATCAATCTGTTGAATGAGACTAACACTTCTATTCAATACTCGTTCTGTATATGAATCGATACGCTCCTTATATATATAATAAGTAGAAATCTCAGTTAACGACAAAAACAGCAAAAATGAAAATGTGATTGATATCACATAGGGCTTAAGTGTAGTCAATTTGTAGTTCTTTATCACACAAACCTCTTAATATATCCTAACCCTTTGTGACAACATACATTCCACTATCAATATACAATGTTGAACATACAATTAAAATAGATTATCGGCAACAATAGTTGTTTCTTTATACTTTCCATTAGAAACTGACATCATACTATAGTACAAAACTATATAAGTGACATTTATGTCTCCATTTCAATCAAGTACATGTCTCCCTACATGTACAAACATCGTGAACATGATAGCATTCAAGGGGGCTGAGTATGATGAGGGAGCGTTCTTCCCCCGATGCTGGTGTTCGGGTAAAACCGCTCATGACACTGCCGGCGATCAACACTGACGCCAGCAAGTATGGGAAGGAACAGATAAGCAGCATTGTTCAGGAAATGGTAGTGTCCCAGCATTTCCAGGATTGCCGGGGTAGTGAACTGACTCATCCATCGCCCTCCGGCCAGCCAACCCTGTACTGCGCTATCTCATCCAGACTCTTCAGCATCACCACCTTTTCTTTCATTTGCCGCTGCCGTTCGTGGATTTTAAAACCCTGTATCACCACCGCCTGCACCATTGCCGCTTCCAGTTGCTTCAGGAACGCCGCATTCACCGGAATATCGTGATTATCCGCATCGGTCCAGAAGAACCCTTCCGGCAGCCCCCCTGAACCCGCAACTGCCACAACTGGAGCAAGCCGTTCTTGTGAGGCTTTTCCGCCATCCCAGCGATGACCATCCAGTTCAAAAATAATATTTGCGTTTTCCTGTGCATCCCGCCAGTTGCTGATTTCAGCCAGCTTCTGGTTGCGTGAATTATCCACCATTTTGTCAGTCACAACAAAAGGGGTGACAGGACCATACTTTCCGGATTCAAGTTCACTGTAAATTCGCCTGCCATGCTCCTCATTATCGTTCTGACAAGCAGTGAACGGCAGAAACTCATCAAACTCTGCAAATTTAACCTTACAGTTAATCGCTGTATGTTCTTTATTCGCCCACTCAGGAGCCTGAATGTCCTCAATGTTCATACAATTTCCTTTTATGAAATTCGCTGAAAAAGACCTACATAATTCGAAGCAGTACCGCTTGGCCACTGGTTTGAGATAATGCCGCAAGCTCGCCACGTCCCCGGAAGAGGGTAAGGCCCATATTGAACACCCGACCTGTAGGCATCAATAGTGAATGTACTATAACGATCCGGTGGAAAAATAATGCCGGAAGCCTTGAGACTCCCCCCTGCAACGGTTGCGCCTGGGGCAAGAGGTACTCCAACACTCATATATGCCAGCGCAAACGTACCTACAGCATGAAGTGCACCCGCTGGTGCGCCTGCCGGTCCCTGCGGGCCTTGTGGTCCCGTAGCTCCTGTTGCTCCCTTTGCGCCTGCAGGTCCTTGTGGTCCAGTTAATCCGGTATCCCCTTTATCTCCCTTATCTCCTTTTGGTCCGGCTGCGCCTGTCGGACCTGCCGACCCCTGTGGGCCTGTTGCCCCCTTTGCACCTGCAGGCCCTTGTGGTCCAGTTAATCCGGTATCCCCTTTATCTCCCTTATCTCCTTTTGGTCCGGCTGCGCCTGTCGGACCTGCCGGCCCCTGTGGGCCTGCTGCCCCTACGGGTCCTTGTGGACCTGTCGCCCCCGTTAACCCAATATCACCCTTATCCCCTTTTGGCCCGGTTGCACCTGTCGGACCTGCCGGCCCCTGCGGGCCGCTGAGGTCTTCATTTTCCTGTATCTCTTTGATGGTATCAGCGGCGGCTTTTGAGGCTGCACTTCTGGCCTGTTCAGCAAGAAGCTGTGCTTCATCCCTTGCCTGTCCACTTTCTTTCTCACTGGCAGCAGCAACCTGTGCGCTGTTCCGGGCATTCAGGGCATTTTCCTGAGCTTCATCGCGTAGTGTCAGGGCCTCATCTCTGGCCTGTTCTGCGCGAGTGACACTCTCAGCGGCTGCATTTTTCTGTTTCTCAGCCTTTTCGGCTGACTGCAGGGCTGATGCATCACTGGAAGATGCCGATTCTGCACTGGCTGATGCCGCAGCCTCTGATTTAGCAGCCTTTTCGCTGTACTCCCTGGCATGCTGTTCACTTAGCACTGCAACTGCCGCGCTGTTATCACCCTGTTCTGCCGCCTGCATGGCCGTGAGGGCGCTTTCACGCGCTGAGGTTTCAGATGCGGCGGCATGGCGCTGTGTGTGATTAAAGGGTCAGGCTTCACGGGCTGGATTTATCAACAAAGCACGTAGCGGATGATTCCCGTGAGCCTGAAATGAAAAAGGCCGCCAGTTGGCAGCCTAAAAATGATGTTTGATAATTTTTCCATCGAGCAAGGTTAGACTAGCCAATTACAGTAGCTTGCTCTCCAATTCAATTCCTGATCTACTACTTGGTTCTAGCAACCAATGAAAAAGGATAGATCGTGAATAATGGGAAAAATGAACGATTCAGAGTGTACTTATCCAGTTTTGATGCGGATATTGCAGCACTAACAGAAGCCTGTAAAAGTATCAGCAACAGTCTTAACTCTGTTTTGGAGAGCACAAAAAGAGAGGGGTTTATAAACCCGATTCAAGTTTTCATAGATTCTTTAACACTGAATCAGCCCGAAACACATTCTAATATCTGGGTAGCCGTTAATTCATCATGGCAGATTGCAGAAGAAGCCAGGCTAAAACTTGAGAAATTTGGTTATAAGACTGGTGAAATTATTTAAATATCCTCCGGCATAGCCGGAGGTTTTTCTGATACGCCTATAAGGCTCTGTTTCCAGTTGCGTCCTAACAGGCGCATACGATCTTACATATACATCACACTTCGTTACTTATGACCCGTGAACGGGCTACCCGGATAAATGCGCCAAACACCACACCGTAATCGGTTCCGGTTAACAGTTCATAGACACTGGCCCCCGTCAGGACACCACCAGCCAGCCCAGTACCGGAAATCGGATCGGGCATTTAGCCCCCTCTAAATTGCTGTGAGTCCTCTCAGGAATGAGGGGAATAAAAAAAAGGCCGCCATGCGGCAGCCTCGAAGTAAGTACGGTTGTTTACAATGGTGGAGAGAGAGGACCTTCTAACACCTCTGCTTCACCGTTATGGCAAATGTCATCGCCTCTGGTCAGATGCCAAACACCTGTGATTATTTTCCCCGTTTCCAAGTCATCAACAGTGTCATTCGTGTAGTACGCTACCTGTACAACACCGACATGCTGAATCCAGTAATACCCTTCTTTCATAAGCTCCTCCGCGATACTCAGCAGATAGTATAGAGCAGTACAAATAATGCTGTGGTGCAGGAAGCCACAACTTAATCTTTGCTAATAAAGTAATTTCGAAAGATGACGATAATGGGTAATAAATGTAAGGCCGGAGGAACCACCATGAGCATGACAGTTAGCACTTTGGGTCAGGACATACTGCAAAGCACAGTAAAACAAGCACCTTCAAGTACTGGCAACTCTGTTTCACAACAAATTCAAAACCTGAAAAAACAAATTGGTGAGTTGACAAAAGAACTCAGCGCCATGGGTTCAAAAATAAATGAAGTAACCTCCGAAGATGAGGCAAAACTGCTTAAACAGCAGATGGAGATGATTCAAAGGCAAATCGAGTCTATGTACGCAAAAATTGCTCAATTACAAAAACAAGAAGCAGAAAAAAACCAAATGGCATCGGGTGCATTACCTACGGTAAGTGACAAATCAAGTTCGAACGTTGCAGGGAATAATACTAAAAATATTGATGTCTACGTTTAGCAGTGACCCCCTATCATTTTTCCTCTGAGTTAGAAACGAAAAAGGATTGTGAGAACTTGTTTTCGAGTTAACGATTTCAGATCGGCGATATGACAGGGGTACTGGTGCTATGCACCTCGCGAATACCCCTGTCGTATCGCCGGAAACCAAAAACCCCGCTGTGGCGGGGTTCTCGTTATGTTCAAATTGTTCGCTTTTTGTCGCTGCCATAGTGGCGTAGCTCTGCCAAGCATGAATAAATTATCTGATTTTCTGGCCCGTTTTCAACACCATTATCAAAAAATAGCATCAATAGCTAAAAAATGATTTCAGTGAGTCTATTCAGATAACAGTTTGCGTGCTTCCAAAAAGACCTTTGCTCTGAATATTTCCAGGCACCAGCGCACGCGCTTTCTCGCCTCCCCATCAGTTAACCATGGCGCAATCGCCTGCAACTCCCGGGTTATGTCTGAGATTTTTTTTCGGGTGGTGTAATACTGAAGACCGACCACATAAACCGGATCATTAATATCCAGCGCCTGCAGTACGCATTGCTCAACAAAATCGACATCATCATTATGCAGGGCTTCGTCAATTACACTGGCAGGTGACTGTGGCCAGAGAATGCTATGTGCCCTGTTCATCGCCTGCTGCCCACGGAATCCCTCTTACCGTCACCATGCGTCCGCGTTCGTTGCGGTATTTCATCCCCGGAATCAGTTCAGCGCTGCGATCGACTGTCTCCGCCGGTACTTTGTGCTTCATCGCATTTTTCATGCGGTCTACTAATTCCTGGGCAAGCATGAGAGCCTCCTGTTACGCCACACGCGGACCAATATGGTTGAACTGGATGCTGACGCCGGGAATGAGATCGGCCAGCGCCTGTATTGCCTCTGCCGTTTCTTTGCGGATTACCTGCATTGGCTTACCAGTCAGCACCGCACTGGTCGCCTCGATGCACTCGCGGTTCGCAATGGCCACCAGGTTATGTAAGTCATGCTGACCAGCCAGCTCTGCATCCATCGCAGCTCTGATTGCTGGCGCCAGCGCAGCTGCCTGACCACGATAATTCGGCGTGTCATTTCGAAATGCCCGCTGGATGATCTGCGTGTTGTTATGCAGGCGGCGCGCATACTCTGACGGGTCGACGATATCCGCCAGGCTGTCCAGCAAATCACCGTAGTGATGCGTTGTAATCAGCGGGACTATCTTTTTCCAGCCCCCTTTCCTGCCATCCTTCACCGCCCACTCTTCAAGCTCGAGGGCCAGCAATTTAATCTCGTTGATTTTCATCAATCAGATTCCTTCTTGGTTGTGCAGGTATTCTGTTTACCAAGGCGTTTAGCCTGGCGGTAACGGTCATAAACGTCTTTGTCGTAATGGAGAGCACCATTTGAGGCATCTGCGAGACGCTGAGCACAGCGCTCGGGAACAAGTTCTTTCCACTGACTGACAGCAGAGCGGTCGACGCCAGCAGCATGTGCCACTTGAGTGTTTGTGCCGAAGAATTTCACGGCATCAATTTTGTACATTAAGCAACCTCGTTTGTTGAGTTTATTTAACAAGGTTATTTGGTGAGAATTCTTTAGTCAAGAAGAATTAAGATATCTAAACATGAATAGTGAAACTTTAGGCCGTCGAGTGTTACGTCGACGCAAAGATGTTGGGTTAACGCAGCGAGATCTTGGAAAAGCTCTCGGGATATCTCACGCCACTATTTCGCTATGGGAAAGTGACAATACTGAGCCTTCAGGTAAGAACCTGCATGCACTTGCTAAGGTGCTCCAGTGCAGCCCTACTTGGATTTTGTTTGGTGATGAAGACCAGACTCCTGCAGAACCAGTCTCAATTGAAGAGCAGAGAACTTTAAGCGTTGATGAACAAGAGATGCTTGATCTCTATCGCTCTTTGCCAGAATCAGAGCAACAAGCTCAAATCCAAAATCTCCGGGCTCGAGTTGAAAACTTCAACCAGCTCTTCGAAGAACTCCTAAAAGCCCGCAAACGAACAGAAAAAAAATAACCTTTTTCAGTAAGTTATCTTCTTACACCTCTTTTGTTGAGTTTTATCACCAAAAATAACTTGCCAAACTTGGTTAGTAATCTTAACCTTATTCCATCAAGTAACCACACGCAGTGATTACTCAGAATCAAAATGTTCCGCTTACCCTGGCGATACAGGGGAAAACAGATTGGAAGATTTAACGCAAAACAGGTGTCTTCGGGAGGGGTTACGGGCTGGAGTGACTACCAGCATCGACAGCTCTATCCAACGAAACGGAACCGTCTAACCCGCGGTTGTCGGCGAAAAGTACCGTAGGGATGCCAGCTGGTCACTGGCCCCCGCCCGAAGATACCTACCACCGCGCCTGATGTGGTTAAAAGCAGGCCAAAGCAATAAGAAGTAGAACCCTGTTCTGGCGGTCCGGTGTTTTCCCGTATGTATCCGGCCACCGCCAGCTTTTTCAGGGAACAACATGCAAGCGCACTCCTTCACTTACCAGTTGGGTGACAGGTATGAAACAGGCGGAGTGCACTTGCAGATGTGATTAATTGCTGTGTGTGCCGCGTGGTCTTTGCCCATCTTCCACGATGGGCACCTTTTTTACCGGAGGGTTTATGAAAAATTCACAGCCAGTTATACCGGACGGGGATCCTGATGTGGAAAGCTCAGTTAATAATTTTATTTACCAGTTAAGCGTTCCTGCTTTTCGCGACCGCCTTACAGCTGAACTCGAGACACTGTACGAACAACAGAAGGCAGCTCTCGATCACACAGAATCTTTACTCAGGATGGTGCGTGCCAATGGTTAAATTTACCAGCGAAGATATTGCCCAACGTACAGCTGAAGCTGAATATAAAAAGGCTGTAGCTGATATAACCGGAGTTCAGAAATACAAAGATGAAGCGGTGCTGGATATGTGTTTCATCAAAGTAATGACAAAAATAGTTAACGACCAGAGGGTTAATATTAGCGAGTTTTTACGCTGAACTTTTATTTACCCCCTTCGATAACTTCAAACAATTAAGAGATTTTTTATTTATGCCTTAACTGGCAGGGCTAACTATATCAATCAATGATGGCCCTGTCATAGCCAGCCATGCAGGGAGGGTAAGTGACACTTGAGTGCTGTCCGTATTGCAAAAAATGGAGTTCTGATGACTCCATGTATAAATCAACAAAAAGAATGAATAAGAGAGTGGTCACTGCTTATTTCTGTAGCCTTGAGCATGCTATCTCCTACAAACAAATTCATGAACCACGGCGCTGTAATTTAAGCAGAAGCAATGCACGCCATTCACATAAATATTATTGAGGTTATTATGACAATTGGATTAAAAAAATTTGGCGGGAGATTCGAACCGAAAAAAAGCGCACTTGAAAAAGATAGTTCGCTTCCGGTTTATGTTGCTTTGAAACAAGCCAAGAATAAAACAATAGCAAAAACATTACTGCATGCGGATTTTATACAGTTCGCGCCAGATTATGCTGATGATTATTTTGCTCCCAAGGTATGGGAAGTAGAGGAAGGAATGTTCTGCACTGTTGAAGGGCAGTTCTATACCGACCTTTTCACTGGTGAAATTGTCTGGAATGCTGAGAAAGGCGAACCAGAGCGCATCATAGTTGAGCCAGAGCTTGCTGGCGGAAATGAACAACTTAATGCTGACGCGACAGAAGAAAAAATGAAACCGGTGAAAGAGCTGGATGTGCTGGCCCGCGCATACTGCCTTGCGGTGTTTGGTGCCATTGAGAAAATCACCCCTTCTCAGTATGGCCAGTTAATCGACATGCTGAATGATGATGAATTTAGCCCTTTACGCGAACAGGCAGAGGGTCTTGCCAAAGAACCCCGCATTCTTGCCATGCTTCCTGAAAAACAGACCGAATGCCTGGCCTGGGTGCGTCAGAAGGCGCGCGACAATGCTAAATGGCCAGACTATAAAAACCTGTTTACCCAATGGGCTGATACCCCGCCCGATAAACGCGAGCCAGTAAAGTGTGTTCAGACTGGCACCACGAGCAGTGACAAGCCGACCATGAACGAACTTGCTACCAGACTGCGCTATCGCACAGCCATGGGAAAATTATCCCGATCCATGGATTTCGACGTGTGCAACCCTCCTGTTGGCATTGAAATGCGGATCAATACCATGCTGTGCAGTAAAGATGTAGAGATTGATGACTGGTGTGCGCCATTTTCACGTACACCGGGTATTCATGATTATCACCCGGCGGCCATCGTGGCCATCATCAAAACCGCTGATGAAAAACTTCATATTTACCCTGGAGAACTTCGCCAATACATCGATAGCTGCATTGCGGGTTTTGACTGCGTTAATCCACCACAACTGGTCATTGATATTGCCTGCGGCCGTACGTCTGCCCCGCTGCCACAAAAAAATGATGGAGCAAAATCTGATAGTAAAACCGAACAGACGTTACAGGACGAAAATTTACCACCAGCAGTCTGCCCGGCTCACGCTGCAGAACTCGACAGGGAGCTGGATGCAGCATTTGCCAATAGCGCCTCAAATGAGAGTGAAAAAACGGAAGTTACCGAACAGGAAGACGATCGCCCACTTCTGGATGATCATGAAATTGAGATAGCCCACGCGCTGAACGACCTGCTTTCGGGACGTACTGACATTATGGGCAAGGAAGAAGCGGAAGGCGTTGTGGCATGTACCGGTCATATTATCGCTGACATTCTTCCTCTGCTGATCATCGATATTGCCACCACTGAATTTTGTCTGTCGCCCAATTTCAGCGACGAAGAAGTTCACGATGTCGCAACGACAATTCTTGATAGCTGGTCTGATGATGCTGCCTCGCGTCAGAAGATCGCCCTCGATGCGATAGTAGAATATCGCCGACCAGAGCCACCAAAACCCATAGTGATGGATCCACCAGCTGTCACCGCCAAACCGAAGAAAGAACCAGAACTGACTGTTTCCGCACCGGGTAGCAATTTCACAAATGGCGAACCGTTTACCACCCTCACCTATCGCCAGCAACTGACGCTCGCAGCGCTGCAAGGGATGTGTGCAAACCCGGCATACCGCGGCGATTTTGACGAATTGCCGCACATGGCCGCAGCGTTGGCCGCAGGGGTTATAAGTGCGGAGGCGGAACAGTGACAGAGAATTTAACCGGCGATAAAGCCCTGATCCGTTCTCTGCACATCTGTGATGATGGATGTGACTGGACGTCCTGGCATTTATGGCGAATGGGAGAACGCAGGCGCATAAGTGAACATGTTTTCACGCGGCTACCAGTTCGTCAGCGCGCTATACAGCCGAGCATGAAACCCAAGAAAAAACAGTGCCAAAAACGAAAGGCAAAACCAACTACTGATTTTTGATTATCAATATTCGCCAGCTGCAGCATGTACTGTTGTGGCTGGCGGCATCGGAGTTATGTATGTCGCAACTCATTTTCAGCGAAGAGTGGATGGTTGAAGCGCGACTAACAGAAAAGACCGGCTTGTCTGAAAGACAAATTAAAAGTTATCGGTTGAATTTGTGGATCGAAGGCGTGCATTTCAAACATCTGACAGCTCTCGGGGAAACTGACAATTCTAAAGGTCTGCTTTGGTACAACTATCCAAAGATTAACCAATTAGTACAGGAAGCATGATGGACTTTCCAACCGGCGTTGAGCTGCATAACGGAAAAATACGGATCACATTTACCTATCGCGGCAAACGTTGCCGCGAAGTCCTTCGGGGCTGGACGGTGAACAGCAGCAACATCAAAAAAGCTGGAAATCTTCGCGCGCTCATAACAAGTGAAATACAGCTCGGTAAGTTCGACTATGCGGAACGTTTCCCGGAATCCAAGGCGCTTAAGAAGTTCATCACAACCAAAAAAATCACCACGTTTAAAGAACTGAGTGTTTTTTTTACAGACACCAAAGCCTTAGAGGTATCAGGTGCAACACTGCTATCGCTTACTTCGGTCGTAAATACGTTACTGCGTGTAATCGGAGAAAATACCCGTCTGGTAGATATTGAGCATGCCGACATTTTGCATTACCGAAAGGAGTTATTGACCGGGACAATTATTAACCCGGCAATGCCGAATCTGGCCAGGCAGGGCCGCGCGCCCTCAACAGTCAATAAACAGATGGCAGTTTTATCAGAAATGCTTAAGCTCGCGAACCGAAGCCAGTTTATATTGCATACTCCTTATGAAGGAGTGTCGCGACTCAAGTTATCTAAAAATGATCCCGACCCACTTTTACTTCATGAGTACCAGGCACTGATAACCGCCCTTCCCCGTAGCCAGGCATTAATCATCATTGTTGCCGTACATACGGGGATGAGGCCGGGCGAGATATGCGCCCTGGCATGGGAAGATATTGATTTGGTAAAAGGTGAAATCCACGTATCCAGAAGTTTGACGAATAAGCGAGTATTTGTACCTCCTAAGACAGATGCCGGAATAAGGACGATAACGTTGCTTAGACCCGCTTTGGATGCACTGAAGGAACAATACGAAATCACCGGCGCTAATCCGAAGCAAGAAATTCGATTTCACCATCGGGAGATCGGAAAAACTGAGCAGCAATCTCTTCGTTTCGTTTTTTCACCGACAGCATATTCGTCCAAGAAAGGCAGTTACTTCTCCAAGAACTCGATTGCCTATGGCTGGAAGCGAGGCACTAAACTTGCCAATATCCGCGAAAGGAATCCTTATCAGTCACGGCATACCTATGCATGCTGGACGTTGATGGCCGGAGCGAACCCGTCATTCATAGCGAGTCAGATGGGACATGAAGATGCGCGAATGGTGTACGAGGTTTACTCCAAGTGGATTGGCGACATGAACCAGGATCAGGTCAACATGCTGAACAATCAGATGCCAACAGCACTGCCCCCAGGACGCCCCCACGGGCAGGGGAGCATGAGAAAAGTTATTTAATTTCATAGCGCTGCTTTCAATCCACATAATCAGCGTTAAACTATTTATACCGTTATTTTAGGGAGAAACGATGATGCGCGTACTGGTTGTCGAGGATAATGCTTTATTACGCCACCACCTCAAGGTTCAGTTACAGGATTTAGGGCATCAGGTGGATGATGCAGAAGATGCGAAGGAAGCGGACTATTATCTGAATGAACATCTGCCGGATATCGCGATCGTTGATTTAGGACTCCCCGATGAAGACGGTTTGTCATTGATCCGCCGTTGGCGTAGCAATGAGGTTTCGTTGCCGATTCTGGTGTTAACCGCGCGTGAAGGCTGGCAGGACAAGGTGGAAGTACTCAGCGCCGGAGCCGACGATTACGTCACAAAACCGTTTCATATCGAAGAGGTGGCAGCGCGCATGCAGGCACTTATGCGTCGCAACAGCGGTCTGGCATCGCAGATTATCTCTCTTCCTCCTTTCCAGGTGGACCTCTCTCGACGCGAGTTATCCGTCAATGATGAAGTTATCAAGCTCACGGCGTTCGAATACACCATTATGGAAACACTTATCCGTAATAACGGCAAAGTGGTCAGTAAAGATTCGCTCATGTTACAGCTTTACCCGGATGCCGAGCTGCGTGAAAGCCACACCATTGATGTTCTGATGGGGCGTCTGCGTAAAAAAATACAGGCGCAATACCCGGATGATGTCATCACCACCGTGCGTGGCCAGGGATATCTGTTTGAACTGCGCGAATGAATAAATTATTGCGTCATTTATTCCCGTTATCACTGCGGTTGCGCTTTTTACTGGCAACCGCGGGCGTGGTATTGGTGCTTTCGCTGGCCTACGGCATGGTTGCCCTGGTGGGTTACAGCGTCAGCTTTGATAAAACAACGTTCCGCCTGCTGCGGGGTGAAAGTAACCTGTTCTATACCCTGGCAAAATGGGAGAACGGTAAGATAAACGTCGAGCTGCCCGAGAATCTCGATATGCAAAGCCCAACAATGTCGCTGATCTATAACGAAGACGGTGAGTTGTTGTGGGCGCAGCGCAATGTTCCCTGGCTGACGCACAGTATCCAACCGGAATGGCTAAAAGCGAACGGTTTTCATGAGATTGAAGCCAATGTAGATGCCACCAGCACCTTACTGGGCGAAGATCATTCCGCTCAGCAGCAGCTAAAAGAAGTCAGAGAAGATGATGACGATGCCGAAATGACCCACTCGGTCGCCGTGAACGTCTACCCCGCCACTGCCAGAATGCCACAGTTGACCATAGTGGTTGTCGATACCATTCCTATTGAGCTAAAGCGCTCGTATATGGTATGGAGTTGGTTTATTTATGTGCTGGTCGCCAATCTGTTGCTGGTCATTCCGCTGTTATGGGTAGCCGCCTGGTGGAGTCTGCGGCCCATCGAATCGCTGGCGCGTGAAGTCCGTGAGCTTGAGGAACATCATCGAGAGATGTTAAACCCCGCCACCACGCGCGAACTGACCAGCCTGGTCCGCAATCTTAATCGACTTTTAAAAAGCGAACGCGAGCGCTACGACAAATACCGTACGACGTTAACAGACCTCACCCATAGCCTGAAAACACCGCTGGCGGTATTACAGAGTACGCTCCGCTCGATGCGTAATGAAAAAATGAACGTAAGCGACGCGGAACCCATCATGCTGGAACAAATCAGCCGTATTTCCCAGCAGATTGGCTATTACCTGCATCGCGCCAGCATGCGTGGCAGCAGCGTGCTGCTTAGCCGCGAACTGCATCCGGTCGCGCCGTTGCTGGATAAACTCACCTCGGCGCTAAATAAGGTGTATCAGCGTAAAGGCGTGAACATAAATCTCGATATCTCACCCGAAATCAGTTTTGTGGGCGAACAGAACGATTTTGTTGAAGTGATGGGCAACGTGCTGGATAACGCATGTAAATATTGTCTGGAGTTTGTCGAGATTTCAGCGCATCTGTCCGAAGATCAGCTACACATTCTGGTTGAAGATGATGGTCCAGGTATTCCGCAAAGCAAACGGGAAGTGGTGTTTGACCGTGGACAACGTGTCGATACGTTACGACCAGGGCAAGGCGTTGGACTGGCGGTGGCGCGAGAAATCACCGAACAGTATGACGGGCAGATTATTGCAGGCGATAGCCTGCTGGGTGGCGCGCGCATGGAAGTTATTTTTGGCCGCCAGCAGCCGGGGCAAAAAGACGAGTAATCGCCGCATGTAATAAATATTTACTGATTTCCCGCTTGCGGTTAAGTATCCGTTATAATCGGTTGCAGAAACCAGCCTGCGGGATGCTCATTATGGAATACCAACTCACACTTAACTGGCCCGATTTTCTTGAACGCCACTGGCAGAAACGCCCGGTGGTCTTAAAACGCGGGTTTAACAACTTTATTGATCCACTCTCTCCTGACGAACTGGCTGGACTGGCAATGGAAAGCGAAGTCGACAGCCGACTCGTCAGCCACCAGGACGGTAAATGGCAGGTTAGCCACGGTCCGTTCGAAAGCTATGATCATCTCGGCGAGAACAACTGGTCGCTGCTGGTACAGGCGGTCAATCACTGGCATGAGCCAACCGCCGCGCTGATGCGCCCGTTTCGCGAACTGCCGGACTGGCGGATTGACGATCTGATGATCTCCTTCTCTGTCCCCGGCGGCGGCGTTGGCCCACATCTTGATCAGTACGATGTGTTTATCATTCAGGGAACCGGTCGACGTCGCTGGCGCGTGGGCGAAAAACTGCAGTTGAAGCAGCACTGCCCTCACCCGGACCTGCTGCAGGTCGCCCCGTTTGAAGCCATCATCGATGAAGAGCTGGAACCCGGCGATATCCTGTACATTCCACCAGGATTCCCGCACGAAGGCTATGCGCTGGAAAACGCCATGAACTATTCGGTCGGTTTCCGCGCGCCGAATACTCGCGAACTGATCAGCGGGTTCGCCGATTACGTTTTGCAACGTGAGCTGGGCAGCACGTATTACAGCGATCCTGACCTGCCGCCGCGCGATCATCCGGCTGACGTTCTGCCGCAGGAAATGGACAAGCTGCGTGAAATGATGCTTGGACTGATTAATCAGCCGGAACATTTCCAGCAGTGGTTTGGCGAGTTTATATCTCAGTCTCGTCATGAGCTGGATATTGCTCCACCGGAGCCGCCGTATCAGCCAGACGAAATTTACGATGCCCTGAAGCAAGGGGATGTGTTAGTGCGTCTGGGCGGATTGCGCGTATTGCGCATCGGCGATGACGTCTACGCCAACGGTGAGAAAATTGACTCCCCGCATCGCCCTGCCCTGGAAGCGCTTGCCAGCCATATTGTTCTGACGGCCGAGAACTTTGAGGATGCGCTGGAAGATCCGTCTTTCCTTGCCATGCTTGCCGCACTGGTTAACAGCGGATACTGGTTCTTCGAAGGATAATACGAACGGTGCCTGATGCGACGCTAGCGCGTCCTATCAGGCCTTTTGGAGTGAAATACTGTAGGCCGGATAAGCAACGCGCTATCCGGCATCTATCGATAAATTTACAGCTGCTTTGCGGTTAATTCCGCAATACGTACAATCACCCGCACCGCTTTTTCCATTCCTTCCAGAGTTACAAACTCATGTTTACCATGATAGTTGTAGCCTCCGGTAAACAGATTCGGACACGGTAACCCCATAAACGACAGCTGCGCGCCGTCGGTGCCGCCACGAATAGGTTTCAGCACCGGCTCAATATCGCAATCGCGCATCGCCTTCTGAGCGATATCCAGCACGTGCGGATGCTCAATCACTTTTTCGCGCATATTGTAGTAGCTGTCTTCAATCACCAGTTCGATATAGCAATCCGGGTGTAACCCTTTGCCGACCTTTTTGGCGATCTCCATGATCTTGCGTTTGCGCGCTTCAAACTGCTTGCGGTCAAAATCACGGATGATGTAGTGCATATCCGCCCGATCGACCGTCCCTTTCATGCTCGCCAGATGATAAAAGCCTTCGTAGCCTTCCGTCGTTTCCGGGCTTTCGTCTGCCGGAACCTCAGCATGAATACGAGCAGCCAGCGACAGCGCATTCACCATCACCCCTTTTGCGGTACCGGGATGGACATTGTTGCCGACAATTTTGATATTAACCGACGCGGCGTTGAAGTTTTCAAATTCCAGCTCTCCCACGCCACCGCCGTCAACGGTATAGGCCCACTGCGCATCAAATGCCGCAACGTCAAAATGCTTCGCCCCTTTACCAACCTCTTCGTCCGGCGTAAAGGCCACGCGGATATCACCGTGCGGAATATCTTTTTGGATGAGCACCGCCAGCGCGGTCATGATTTCCGCCACGCCTGCTTTATCATCCGCGCCCAGCAGCGTTTTACCGTCTGTGGTGATCAGCGTCTGACCCAGAAGTTGATGCAGCACCGGGAACATCACCGGCGACAGAACTTCATCACCAATGCCTAACGCAATATCGCCGCCGCGATAGTTTTCAACGATTTGCGGATTAACGTTTTTACCGCTGAAATCCGGTGAGGTATCCACATGGGAAATAAAGCCGATCGCGGGAATATTGCCAGCAACGTTAGCGGGCAACGTGGCCATCAGCGTCCCCTTTTCGCTCAGTGAAATGTTAATCAGCCCCATCTCTTCGAGCTGTTGTTTGAGCAGTTGTAATAACTTCCACTGTCCTTCGGTGCTGGGTACCTGCCGCACGCCCGATTTTGATTGGGTGTCCAGCGACACGTAGTGTAAAAAACGCTCAAGTAGTTTATCCATGCAGTCACCCTCACTTTTTGTGACAACATTATCAATAAGCAACAAAAGACAAATATTGCGTCAGGTCACTTTTATCCCCGCAAGTGAGAATATTTCGCCCTGACATCCCCTCTGACTATAGGGCTAAGTCAGTAATTCGCAACAAGGATTGGCGATTACCATGGTTTGCCGTAGAATAACGGCCCTCATTAAGAGTCATCAAGGTGGTTAACCACGAACCCCGCAGCGGTCAGCCATCCGTTGCGTTTACATGGGACAGAGTAAAAAATTGAATAAACAACCGCGTTCGCTTTCTCCACTGGTGCAATTAGCGGGAATTCGCAAAAGTTTCGATGGCAAAGAGGTGATTTCCAGCCTGGATTTGACCATCAATAATGGCGAGTTTCTCACGCTGCTTGGCCCCTCTGGCTGCGGTAAAACAACCGTTCTTCGCCTGATTGCCGGTCTGGAAACGGTTGATTCCGGTCATATCATGTTGGACAACCAGGACATCACTCACGTTCCTGCGGAAAACCGCTACGTGAACACCGTC
This sequence comes from Citrobacter braakii, assembly GCF_002075345.1. Taxonomy (GTDB): domain Bacteria; phylum Pseudomonadota; class Gammaproteobacteria; order Enterobacterales; family Enterobacteriaceae; genus Citrobacter; species Citrobacter braakii. Next base: position 345,710 of record NZ_NAEW01000001.1, on the reverse strand, counting down.
TTCCAAAGCTATGCGTTATTTCCCCACATGACCGTTTTTGAGAATGTGGCCTTTGGCTTACGCATGCAAAAAACGCCCGCAGCCGACATTCCTCCCCGCGTTACCGAAGCTCTGCGCATGGTGCAGCTGGAAGAGTTCGCCCAGCGAAAACCGCATCAACTCTCCGGTGGACAGCAGCAGCGCGTAGCGATTGCCCGAGCGGTGGTCAATAAACCCCGTTTACTCCTGTTAGACGAATCTCTCTCTGCGCTGGACTACAAACTGCGCAAGCAGATGCAGAACGAACTGAAAGCGCTGCAACGTAAGCTTGGTATCACCTTTGTCTTTGTCACTCACGATCAGGAAGAGGCGCTGACCATGTCAGACCGTATCGTGGTGATGCGCGATGGCAAGATTGAGCAGGACGGTACGCCGCGCGAAATCTACGAAGAGCCGAAAAATCTGTTCGTCGCCGGGTTTATCGGTGAGATCAATATGTTTAACGCGACGGTGATAGAACGTCTGGACGAACAGCGCGTTCGTGCTAACGTTGAAGGTCGCGAGTGCAATATTTATGTCAACTTCGCGGTGATTCCCGGGCAGAAGCTGCACGTCCTGTTACGCCCTGAAGATCTGCGCGTTGATGAAATCAACGACGACAATCATATCGAAGGCCTGATCGGCTACGTGCGTGAACGCAACTACAAGGGCATGACGCTGGAGTCGGTTGTGGAACTGGAAAATGGCAAGATGGTGATGGTCAGTGAATTCTTCAACGAAGACGATCCTGACTTTGACCACTCTCTCGACCAGAAAATGGCGATTAACTGGGTAGAAAGCTGGGAGGTCGTACTGGCTGATGAAGAACACAAGTAAATTCCAGAGTGTGGTGATCGTCACCATTGTCGGTTGGCTTGTGTTATTTGTCTTTCTGCCCAACCTGATGATCATCGGCACCAGCTTTTTGACCCGCGACGATGCCAATTTCGTCAAAATGGTCTTTACGCTGGAAAACTATACACGCCTGCTCGATCCGCTCTATTTTGAGGTACTGGTTCACTCCCTCAATATGGCGCTGATTGCCACGCTCGCCTGTCTGGTGCTCGGCTATCCGTTTGCCTGGTTTTTGGTGAAACTGCCGGAAAAAGTGCGTCCATTGCTGCTGTTCCTGCTGATTGTTCCGTTCTGGACCAACTCGCTTATTCGCATCTACGGACTCAAAATATTCCTCAGTACCAAGGGCTACCTCAACGAATTTCTGTTGTGGCTCGGCGTGATCGATACCCCCATTCGCATCATGTTTACCCCCAGCGCGGTGATTATCGGCCTGGTGTACATCCTGCTGCCGTTTATGGTGATGCCGCTCTATTCCAGCATTGAAAAGCTCGATAAACCGCTGCTGGAAGCCGCGCGCGATTTGGGCGCCAGTAAACTTCAGACCTTCACCCGCATCATTATTCCGTTAACGATGCCGGGAATTATCGCCGGATGCCTGCTGGTTATGCTGCCCGCAATGGGGCTGTTTTACGTTTCCGATTTAATGGGCGGGGCGAAAAACCTGCTGATTGGCAACGTGATTAAAGTTCAGTTCCTGAACATCCGCGATTGGCCGTTCGGTGCTGCCACCAGCATTACGCTGACCATCGTCATGGGTCTGATGCTGCTGATCTACTGGCGCGCCTCCCGCTTGCTGAACAAGAAGGTTAGCGACATTGATAGTTAACCGATATTACCTATAAAGTTAAAATGATCATGGCATGCAGTTTACCCTCAAGTAAACTGCATGCCAGGTCACGAACGGGGATAAGATTTGTAAAATCAGAAAGGAATTGTAAACCCGCAAAAATATGCCGTCATGATAAGCATGAATTTATTATCGATATTCAAGAAATTGTCTTCTGGATTCATCATCTTCAAGGTACTCAAATGAGAGAAGGCGAATTTTGGTAAGGTTATAAAACCACTCGCAATCGTTTCGTTGAATAATTTCGCCAAGCTTGAAACATATTCCTGATGCTTCCCGGATAATCGCATATTTACCATTATTAAACCTGGCCCTGTGGATACAGAAAGATTGACCAACCTGCCCATGACAGCTGTTCGAAAGGATATGTCCTTCAATAAAAATAGATTTTTTAGATTTCATCATCATATCCTCTCAAACTGCAGTACAGGAGCAATATTGTCATTTCCCAACATCACTCACGTTAGGTGGCAGAAGCCGATCAGCCGCCGATACACCAGCATTCTGATGGTCTGAACAACAGCCCGCAGGCAGGGCACTCCAGAACCGCATCTTTTCTTAGTTTACCTGCTTTCTGATCGGCTCTGTATGCGCATACCGGGCAGGCAACATGCACCGGTCTTTCTTTAAAGTGCCTGAGTCCTTTTGTATAAGACATAAATAATTCTCTGAGGAACACAGTAATTATTATACGCCTTAATATAAAAATAACTGGCTTAAGTTATGTTAATTTATGATTAAATCAGGATATCAGATATTGAAAATTAAACGTCTGATTTATGATATAATACCCTTCCGTGAGAAATTTATCATGAAATCAGAAGACACCCTTGACTGGTACCCGGCCCAGTTGCCACCAGTGAAAATTATTCTTGGCGAAGCCGTGCTGGCAGTGGGCAAACAGGGCCGACCTATTAATACCCGAACTTTGCTGGAATACCTTCAGGTCATGCAGGACAAGCAAAAAAACGAGATGACAAAATCGCCATGCAGACAGCGATTGAGGTTCTCAGGGATAATCAGCGCATTAACGGCAGACGTTAATGCGCGTCTGGACTCAGTGTCAGTTCTGAATAATCTCAACCGTATGGTTTTGTCCATCATCCCGCAGCGGTATTCTGTCATCAGGGAGGAGAGCACCATCCAGTGTAACGCGATATTCTGCATCGCCGCGTGAGACACTAATCTGATAATGGCTTTCGCCATATTGATAAGTCATAGAAAAAGACGGCCACCCATCCGGCAACCGGGCATGAACCGTAAGGTCAGCACCGGAACGTTTTATCCCCAGTAATTCCTCGGTAAGTAAACGCCAGGCCCAGCCTGATGAACCGGTATACCAGCTCCATCCGGCACGTCCGATATGGGGAGCGACGCTGTAAACATCAGCGCTCATGACATAAGGCTCGGCTTTATAGATCCCGACTGAGTTCGCATTCAGAGTATGATTTATCGGGCTGAGCATGGACCAGAGTTGCCAGGCACGTTCGGCATTCCCCATTCGGGCAAATGCCATCACAGCCCAGATAGCGCCATGTGTATACTGCCCTCCGTTTTCCCGCACACCAGGCAGGTAGCCCTGTATGTAACCCGGATTTGGACCGTGCCCATCGAAAGGCGGCGTTAATAGTTTTATCAGTCCCCCCTCGCTATCCACAAGGTGCTTATCCAGCGCCTGCATGGCCTTTGCGCACCGTCCCGGGCTAGCGGCCCCGGACAATACTGACCAGCTCTGGGCAATCGCATCAATCCGGCAATCCTGTGATGCTTTCGACCCCAGGGGAGTACCATCGTCAAAATATCCACGCCGGTACCATTCGCCATCCCAGGCGTGGGCTTCGAGATTGCTTTGCAGGCGCACAGCCTGTGAACGGCACATTGAGGCGACACTTTCATCCAGCCTGCGATCAGCCAGCGCCGCAAACCGCTGCAAAATGTCGAACAGAAAGAAGCCCAGCCAGACGCTTTCACCCTTGCCTTCGATCCCCACCCGATTCATGCCGTCATTCCAGTCACCCGCCCCCATCAGCGGCAGACCATGCTCCCCGAACTGTTGTCCATACTTAATGGCTTTGACGCAGTGTAACCAGAGAGTCTCTTCGGTACCGCTGATCACCGGCGTATCATAGGCAGACTCTTCACCAGGCTGAAGCGGACGTCCCTCCAGATAAGGAATACGTGTTTCCAGTACATCCATATCCCCCGTCGTTTCAACATAGTGGCAAACGGCAAGCGGAAGCCACAGATAGTCATCGGAACAGCGGGTGCGCACCCCGTTGCCGTGTGGCGGGTGCCACCAGTGCTGTACATCACCCTCAATAAATTGCCGTGATGCACACAGGATTATCTGTTCTCGCATCCGGTTCGGATCAGCATGACTCAGCGCCAGCGTATCCTGCAGTTGATCGCGAAAACCAAATGCGCCGCCGGACTGGTAGTAACCGCTGCGAGCCATCAGGCGGCAGGCTACCGTCTGGTACAATAGCCAGCCATTCACCAGTAAATTTACCGATGTGTCGGGGGTGTTAACCACGATTTTATCGAGCACATTGTGCCAGTGGTTGTGAACCCGGTTCAGCTCCTCGCGGACCGTCTCCTCATTCATATAACGGGCAAGCGTCTCCTGAGCTCGAATATGATTCTCCTCTGCGCCGAGGATAAAAATAAACGTCCTCTGATCGCCATCAATTAATGTTACCGCCGATTGTACTGCCCCGCAGGGATCCAGACCGGCGCCCGTTTTACCTGAAAGCCTGCGTAGCTTCATGACCGACGGGGCGTACAGAGAACCATTACGACCGATAAACTCCCGGCGATCCCCGGTCAACGAACAGTCATTACCGCTGACGGCAAAAAAGGCAGTACGACCGCTACCGTTATCACCATAAAAATTGTTCGCCAGCACTCCGCAGCCGCCAGGCGGTCTGGCCGCATGAGTCACAATGTGAGGGGCTGAGCGAGTTCGTGTTCCTCCGAGCGTCCACTCCACATAGCCGGTGACGGAAAGTTTTCGTGTCCGCCCCGAAGAGTTACTGAGCGTCAGGAGCGCCAGTTTAACCGGCGCCTCTTCGGCAACCAGGACCGTCAGCTCGCTGTCTATACCATTCTCTCGATGGGCAAACACGCTGTAACCGAAACCATGGCGGGTCAGGTAATCACCATGTCCGCGAACAGGTAAAGCCGTCGGTGACCAACACTCACCGCTCTCTTCATCGCGCAGATAAAACGCCTCGCCGCTGCGATCGCTCACCGGATCGTTCTCCCACGGTGTCAACCGGTATTCATGTGCATTCTCGTACCAGGAGTAGGCCTGTCCCGCCTCTGAAATCACAGTGCCAAAACGGGCATTTGCCAGTACGTTTGACCAGGGAGCCGGTGTCTGCGCATCTTCGCGCAGGACAATCTGATATTCCCGACCATCCTGAGAAAATCCACCGTACCCATTGAAATGGCATAACTGACTGATATCGGGGCTCCAGTCCGTATGTTGATTACGCTCGCGCACAGCTCGTGGAATGAGTGCTCTGGCCTGAGGTTTAAGGGTGTGAGTACGCTGATTAAGCTGCTCATTGATACTGCCTGTGCGGTCATCAAGATAAAGACAGGCCACGCTCATCAAAAGCAACTTATCCTCAGCAGAGAGATGCTCGCCATTACGAACAAAAATACCGCCCGTTTTGTCCAGCAGGCTGGCTTCAGATCCGGCATAAATTAAGTCCATAATCTGATTTTGTAAGCCCTGCTGGTAGCCGCCGGGGCTGTTATTCAGGATAACCAAATCAACATCCAGCCCTTTCTGTCTCCAGTAACGGTGTGCCTGAATCAGTGTGGTCACTGAGGCAATACTTTCCTCGCTGGTAATACTGAGAAGCACTATCGGCAGATCGCCTGAAATTGCCCAGCCCCACAGACCGGACTGACCACGCCGGTTGCGGCTGATCGCCTGGCCTTCGGCGCGCAGCTCCTGGACAGGGTAAAGCACCGCGCTGGCAAGACGATTAAACAAAGTGGCATCATCTTCACTGGCGTTCATCTGGCGTAACACCACCAGACTGTGAGACCAGGCCAGTTCAAAGACGCGATCAGCGATAGGGTAATCGCGGTATTTTTCCAGCAACGCCAGGCTCTGCTGGCGGGTCTCACTGATGCCATAAATGATATCAATCGTGACCGGCTGCCCCGGCTGCAGAGTGATGGCGTGGCGTATTGCCAGGATCGGATCCAGCACTGACCCCGATGTGTTGCTGAGCGCCCCGCCTGCCTTTATTGCCTGGGCATCAGCAGGGTTTCTGCCACGACCAAGAAATTTTTCCCTGTCTGTTTCAAACGAAACGTTATGACGGTTATCGCCATGCACCACCATCATGTGAAACAGGCAGGGACTCGCTTCACCCGGAGAACGCGGGCGCCGGTGGCAAAGAATAGCGTCACGCTCAGGATCCAGTTCCGTCTGAATAAACAAATTGCTAAATGCCGGGTGTGCCAGATCGCTGGCTTCAGGTGCCAGTACTACTTCGGCATAGGTTGTCAGTTCCAGAGAGCGGGGCTGGCGACCACGATGAATCAGTGTGAGCCGTCGCAACTCAATATCATCCTCCGGGGAGATCACAACCTGAGTTTTGACGCTGAGCCCATCGAAAGAGCGTCTGAATTCAGCACTCGCATCGGTGAATATCACTTCCTCGTCATGCCCGCTGGTGTGGGCTGTCGGTTGCCATGTATTGCTCGACACATTCCCCGTCTGTATATCGCGGATATAGCAAAATGCTCCCCAGTTATCGCGGGTGGTATCACTGCGCCAGCGCGTAAGCGCAATATTATTCCAGCGACTATAGCCGCCGCCGCCCGTGGTCAACATCAGATGATAATGGTTGTTGGACAGCAGTTGAATATCCGGGGCCGGCGTGTCCACGCCATAGAAAATACGGGGTTCATAGCGAACGGGTTTGACCCTGCCCTCATGAGATTCAAAATGACGGCGCGGACTGTACAGATCAACTGCATCCGGCACGCGTTCCTGTAACAGCAGGCTCGCTGAGCGGAAGACCGTACTGGACATGAAGCGTTCAGTCATCGGGGCGTCAAGTAGCACATGAGCCAGCGCCTGAAACGCCATGCCCTGGTGATGCGCCATCCAGGACTGAACCACCGCATAGAGCTGACCGGTTGCGAGGCGTGAGGGAGTATAGTCCAGCGCTTCATAAAAACCGTATTCACCATGTGCGCCATTTTTTTGCAGCCTGAACAGGTTCTCACAGGCTTTCTGTGGGGAGACCATCAACGCCAGCAGTGTGGCGTAAGGGGCGACTACCATGTCATCGGCAAGCCCCCTGCGCAGGCCGAGACCCGGCACACCAAATGCCTGATATTGATAATTATGCTGAACATCAAAAGCATGATAACCAGACTCTGAAACGCCCCACGGTACTCCGCGTTCTTTCCCCCAATGAATCTGGCGCATTACCGCCGACTGACTCATTTCATCGAGCAGGCTGCCTGGCCAGGTGGGCATTACCAGATTCGGCATCAGGTATTCAAACATTGACCCGCTCCATGACATCAGGGCGGTTTCATTGTCAATGGTAGTGAACAGTCGTCCCAACGCGTACCAGCTTTTAAGTGGTAGCTGATTAGTGGCAATGGCAAGAAAGCTGGTCAGGCGGATTTCAGACGGTAGAAGATCGTAGTGGCTCTTGTCAGGCATATTCGTGTCACAGTTATAGCCAACACTGAGCAGACTGGTTGCTTCGCTGTACAGAAAGGCGAAATCCATCCGGGCATGCTCATCCAGCCGTTGTTCAAGTTCAGTGATAATATTGAGTCGCATCCGGGCCTGCTCCGTCGCTGACGCCGGGGGGGTTCCTACACCAGTAAATGTTGCGCGGGCAAGCTCGCACAAAGTCGGCAGCGTCTGTTCGTTCCAGGATGCAGGTAACCAACCAAGCAGCAGCGACCACTCATGGCAAAGCTGAACCAGTTGATGCTCCAGATGTCCTGCCCAACGCATCTGAAGAGGAGATCCCTGATGGCATAGCGTGTTCAGGTGATTGCACTGGGTGCGCATATTTTTCAGCTCGCTGAAAAATGTCTGCGGAGAGAGCGACACCGCGCTCAGGCAGTGTTTTCGCAGCAACCGCAAGCTGTCAGGCGGGTTATGACCCCACTGTTTTTCCAGAATATCCAGCGTATCGTTGAGTCCTGCCAGTATCTGTTGGCTGTTTAGAACTGGCTGATGACGCATGGCGGACAGCCCTGCACGCAGTGTCAACAAATGCCCTGCCATGTTGCCGCTGTCAACGCTTGAGATATAGCGTGGGCTGAGGGGGGCCAGCGTACGAGTGTCATACCAGTTGTAGAGATGGCCCCGGTAGTGCTCCATTTTATCCATTGTGTCGAGCGTGAGCGACACGCGCCGGAGCACTTCCCCGCCGGGCAGGTAGCCAAAGTCCCATGCAGTCAGGTTAGCCATGAGGGAAAGGCCAATATTGGTAGGAGAAGTTCGATGGGCCACCGTCGGCTGCGGTATTTCCTGGTAGTTATCAGGCGGAAGCCAGTTCTCTTTTTCTGTGGCAAAGGTTTCAAAAAACGCCCAGATTTCACGGCTTGTCTGGCGCAACAGCTGTTTTTGTTCCGGATTGGGCGAAAACACCTTACGCGCAGGCTGACGACTCAGCCAGCTCATCAGCAGCGGTGCCGCACACCATAACAAACCGATCGGCAACGCAATCCCCAGCAGTTGTGGAGCAAATTGTCCGGTCAGTATTATCAGCATCACACCACATGCAACATTCAGCCACATCGCCTGATAAAAACGCGCGACAGTGGGTCCGGCCTGATTGCTGTCCTGGCTGTGGCTGACCCACTGGCTGAGGTGACGCCTGCTGAACCCCAATCGCCATAACGTCACGGCGATCGCTTTTAGCGAATATCCGGCTTCATGCGGCAGTATCGCAAAATTAAGGCCGATACCTGACAAACGCTTCAGCGCGCCCGCCCCTACCAGTAACAGATGCGGCTTCAGGCGGCGACGCAGAGGTTTATGCAGCAGGTCATGGGTGATGCAGAGGATGGTTGGCAACAGCCATATCAGCGACAGTACGCCCAGCCAGTAAACCGGATTAGGTACCCCTAGCAGGGTGAAGAACAGCAATACCAGTAATGAGGGGGCGACCAGACTGCGACGCAGATTATCGAGTAATTTCCAGTAAGAAAGCGCGGTCAGCGGATTCCTGGCCCGGGTTCCATCGGCTCTTCTGACACGTGGTTTCAGCCAGTTAAGCAGTTGCCAGTCACCCCGGATCCATCGTGAACGACGTGCAACATCCGACAGATAATTATTCGGGTACTGTTCATAGAGTAACACCTCACTCAGCAGACCCGAACGTGCATAGCATCCTTCGAGTAGATCATGGCTGAGAACCAGGTTTTCCGGGCAGGTGTTGGCCGTGGCCTGCATAAAAATGTCAACATCGTAAATCCCTTTCCCCACGAACGATCCTTCCCCAAAAAGGTCCTGATAGATATCCGAAGACATCATCGAATAGGGATTATTGCCCGGTATGCTGCTGCGCATGGCGGCGTAACGTCCCTGACCGTTGCGTGGTATCTCCTCCGCAAGGCCGGGTTGTAAAATGCCAAATCCTTTGACAACCCTCTGGCGTACCGGATCATACTCTGGCGTATTCAGCGGATGCGCCATCGTCGCGACCAGTTTGTGCGCCGTATCGCGCGGCAGCACCGTATCACTGTCCAGGGTAATGACGTATTTAATGTGGCCCGGTAAAAGGTTAGCAGGCATGTCTGCAACGCTGACGAATTGTGTCCCCGGATGGCGCAACCAGTTGTTCAGTAACGCCAGTTTTCCCCGCTTGCGTTCATAGCCCATCCACGTTCCTTCCGCGGGGTTCCATTCAGGCTGGCGGTGTAGCAGATAAAAACGTGGGCGGCTGGAGGGATAGCGGCGATTCAGCGCCTGCGTATCAGCGATCGCCTGTCTGAGCAGCATCTGGCTTTCCGGCGAGGGTTCATTTGCAGAATCAGCGAAATCAGTGAGCAGCGCAAACCTGAGATTTTCGTTTTCATTCCCCAGCCAGCAGACTTCAAGACTGGTGAGGAGTTGGCTGAAACTTGCGTGGCTGGTCAGCATGCAGGGGATGACTAACAGAGTGGCGCTGTCAGGGGGAATGCCGGTTGAGAAATCCATCCGCGGCAAGGGGCGAGGAACGCGAAAACGGGTGGTGGCGTCACTGAGTAAATCGCTCATCAACTGAGTTACAGCGATAATCAGAGGGAATATCACCGCGATCAACAGCCAGTCTGCGCCCTGCATGGCTGTTTCGTGCAAAATCGCTGCGGTCGTTGCGGTTGTCAACAACGCCAGGCTTCCAAGCCATGACAGCAGGGTTATTCTGTTGAAACTGTGCCGCAAGCGCATGAGCCTTGAGGTGTCTGCTAACAGATGAATTTCCAGCGCCTGCCGACCTTCGCCTGCGAGATAATAACCAATATGATGTTCCAGTGAATCGGGAGCACTGTTTCCTGAAAGCGTCAGCACCCTGTCAGCAACTTCAGGCTCGCTGAGACCACTGTCTCTGGCCAGGACCTCAACAACGTGCCGGTAATGATCCCGGGTATTGAAGTGCATCCGAGGATAGATACCGGCAGGATCATTGCGTAATGCCTGTTCGACGACACTTATCGTTTCGGCGAAATCAGCCCAATCCGTTTCACTCAGTAATCGCAGACCCGCGATACTGTTACTGACAGATAGCTGGCTGGCGGCAAGCTGTTGATTGAAATTATGTATGAGAACGTCGGTGGTGATCCCCTGTTCCCGAAGGCACTGATCAACCCAGGTCAGAGGTAACGACAGCGCATTGCCATGCCCCTGCAGACGCCGCACCAGCTCTGCGACAAACGCACTGGTTAACGTAGGTCGGGAGCGTGCCATATCGGCAACAACCATGATTAAATCGCCAGGGGCATTCTCTGCACATCCGAAAATCTTTGTTATCCACATATCGGCCAGCGTTCTGTCCTGCTGCGCTTTGATCACTCCGATACTGATACGACGAAGATTTTCAATCAGCGCCAGGCGCAGCATTCCCGGTAACGCCCAGACTTCACCTAATGTCAGCGGGGTCACCTGTTGATAGGCGGTGAGATAGCTGGTCAGGCTGGCGGCATCCCAGCGCCCGTCACCGTGAGCAATGGCCTCTGATGCAATATTGTAAATTCGTGGGCAATTCAGCGGCGACATCAGCGACGGGAGACCTTTACCAAAGCTTTTCGGCAAGTGCTGACGGACAGTGCGGATTTGTTCCTCAATCAGATAATAATTGTCCAGCAACCACTCCCCGGCAGGCATGATGCTGGTCTTTTTACCCGCGTTAAGCTCATAACAGCTTTGGGTAATGATGGCCTCATTCTCGCCGAGTCTTTTTAGAAGATAATAAGGATGTTTATCCGGCGATAATTTATGGGTCCGTGCGAGCTTCTGACCGTAGCGTTCCATCTGGGTGGTCGAAAAGAGTTCTGACTGCAGAGTGCTTTCACCGGCAGGATCGTTCGCCGAAAACGTTACGCTTTCGGTAGCATTCATCGGAATATGGGAGCGGTTAAACCACGCCCTGGGGTTCATTTTCATAGCATTGCTCTGATGCAGAGTTAGCATGCAGGAGCAGTTGCGAAATCAGTTCAGAAACGTTCTCTCAGGATGGGCGTAAGGCATCAGGGATTTAACAGCTGCCGGGATTTGACTTAAGTATAGAACACCGGGTTTAGGTGCAACTAAGTGTCAGGGTTATCGTGGTGAAACAAACAGTGTTTTACAGCCAGGGCACAGCATTGTCTGCTTAAGGCGAATTTTAGAAATAGATTGGGATGAACGTAAGCCGCAGGCCGGGCAGATGACAGTAGTCGTCGATACGCCGCCGAGGTACTTCATTGCGTAATCGATGAGAGACATGATGATTACCCTTTCGATGAATGAGATTCACTGTACCACGTTTGGATAAAATTTAACCATTTAATTTATCTTCCTATTTTTTATCCAAAAGGGGGATATCACAGGGTAGATGACGACGTTTGCCAAGATAGATATTTGCAGCCACAGGGGCCGTTGAGACCGTTGATCCGCCACTCTTGGATATGGCTCCCTGCAGCCCGCTCTGGTATACAATCACCCGCTTCGATATTTTTTCCGGAAAATACTATGATATTTACCTTGAACTTTTCCTTTATGCCTTAGTCTAATAATCAAATCCATCTGAAATGAAGAAAATTTATGATTACCAGCCTTTCATTGGTATTTACCGTCATTACCGCTCTGTGCATTATGTTGTTTGCTGCGGTAAAAGTAGGAGTTGGGTTATCTAACAATCCCGACCGAAATGATAATTAACCCATTCGCAGGCTACTACGTCATCCCACTCCCCTCAATGTGATACACACTGACCACGAAATTTCCGACAAGTGCATTCCCTGCCCTGAGCCAGCAGTAGCCCGATAGCGCGGGCTGGCATCGGACAGGCCCCATTAAAAAGTCAGGACTTGTCTCTATGATTAAAAATGAAGGTTTTGACAACATCCAAATTTTTTGACAGTAATAAAAAAGCATTACCTTTTAAGATAATGCTTTCCATTCAAGCTGGGTCTTTTAACAATTAGATCAATGTAATTTTAATATCATAGCTTTCAAGCCCAGTCATTTTTTCACGAGCAGTAAACTGGATGTCGGAAACTTCTTTTCCTGTCTTTTTTTTGAGTTCAACAATTTTTTTTGTAATGAATTCAGAAATATCCGCTTCAGTTTTTGTTTTTAACTCTTCGACGTTCATTATTTACCTCTCTTGATCTCTAACGTATCAACGCCAAGTATGTAACATTCCCCGTGGAGCACTTATAACAGCGCTGACATGTTTAAAAGATAGAATGGAAAGACTCAATAATCAAGAGGTTGCAGTACAATCTTCATACAAGAAAAGCGCAAAACATCTGCAAACCACTGGACTACTATCTCGGTAGGTAAAGAAACAATCAGATGTCACTTCAAAAGCTTCGATGCTGCCTCGAGAATCTCTTCGGAACTGACATCGCGATCAGAGGCAACATAAACTATTTTATGGTCTCCTGTCAGAGATGGAAATCCTGCTGACATCACGGACAGGTGTGCTTTTTCCCCATTGGGAAACTCACGCATTATCGAAGTAATTCCCTTCATTACGGATACAACAACTGCCGGTTCTGAGTTAAAAAAAACGATTACTTTTTTCATAATGATACCGTGATTGTTCGTACAAAGATGAACGGTTTAGCATACAAAAAAGGCTCCATAAGGAACCTGAACTTTATTTTCTAAAATCTAACAAAGTCTGACCAGAACGAATGTATAGCGCAATATTGTCAAATGTAATCATTACCGATTTGCAAAAAATACATTTTGCTCCGAAAGGATTTTTTTCAGTAACATCAAAGCTCGACGTTCTGTACTGAGATCCGTGGCAACACGGGCATCTGAAGTGAATATGATGTGTAATAACAGTTACCTTATACAACCACGACATTAACTGCTGAGGGGCCTTTAGGTCCCTGTTCAACACTAAACTCAACTTCCTGATTCTCATTCAGCGTCTTGAAATCGTTACTCTGGATAGCAGAAAAGTGTACAAACACATCTTTACTGCCATCTTTAGGGGTGATAAACCCAAAACCTTTTTCAGGATTGAACCATTTAACTAAGCCAGTCATTTTATTAGACATAATTATTACCTTTCTTGAGTAAGCCCTTGGGCAGAATGGTCCGAAAAAAATCATCAGAGAGAGAAGCTAGCAAGGAAATCTCAACAGGAACAAGAAATAAAATTATTACAGCGACTGCTTTAGATAAATTCGTTACAAACCAAGAATTCATTAACGCATGATTAACCAAACATAGCAAGATTTAGTTTTATAGGGAAATCGCACATGATTCTTATCAAAAAAATGAATTTAAATAGCTTAAATCGAAAATTATGTCATGCTGCTTAAGACCTTTATCTATCACCCTAAGTTTTCAGGGATTTTGACTCACGGAAGAGTCGTATTTCCTCCATCTCAGCATAATATTTAGCGTCTACCACGAAATTTCCGAGCATGTCAGAGAGGATTACAACGTCAGCTCCGGCTGTTTTGCTTTTGGCAGGAACGGCAAGATTTCCGGTGTGCTTTGCGGCATTCAGGCGGCGGGTAAGATTTGTGGTATCGGTGTGCGGCTGGCAAAGAGTAACAGACAGGATAGAAAAAGCCGCATATGGCTGCCTGGGTTATATTTATCAGTAGATTGTTCGCGTCTTAATGCCCGGCTGACACTAAGCTCACCATAACAATGCAAGAATCTTATTGTTGGTGCAAACGCACCGTCATAGCGCACCACTGAAACAATATGAAACAATCAAACAATCAATACCCATGCTTTTTTGTTTGTTGTTGACATTTAAATCTGCCATTAATTAGGAACCGAATCTGTGGAGGATATTTATGCTCAAACTTTTCCATTACCATTCTCAATACTGGATATTTCTCGCACTTGCACTTTCTGTTTACGTAGTGGCTTTTCGATAACATATGAATAGGTTGTGTACTGCTTCCATCTAATGTAGCCAGAACTTATATCTCATGAGCTTTGGTCCGGGCCTTAGCTCATCAAAGTGCATATGTTATAAATATAATGATACCGTTGCTGATATAAAGCCGTGCACAGACACCATCTGACCTGTTTTGCTTAGCCTTATAACAACCTGTAAAAGAAAACGTTTTAAACATGCTAACCAGTATTTTGGAAGTCCACAACTTTTTAATATCTGTCAAAGTCAACATGTTGAATTTAAGTCAGGGGCCACTCAAGATGTGTAGAACCGCTTACCATCATAATGGCAAATCCAAAGATAATGTGGGTATTAAAAATCACCTCTTCTTTCGCTACTGCATTAGCTATTGATTAACAATAACCTATATCAGGCATCGCCCTCCTTTTTTATAAGTTAAAAAAGTAAGACGAGATTATTTTTTCAGTGTATATCTGAACATTCTTTATAATTCTGTCTATGTTAAAGATTTTAACCAATGAAAAACAATATTTTTTCCATTGAACGGAATAAACCGATAAGTCCTTTAGAACTTAAGATTTACCGCAACTATCGTGTAGTTCATGGGATCCGTATTGCTTTAGCATTTGTTATAACTTTCTTACTGATAAGAATGTTGAATTTACCAGACCACTCCTGGCCCCTGATTACACTGGTTGTGGTCATGGGACCAATTAGTTACATGGGCAATGTGATACCCAGGGCACTTGAACGTATGGCGGGAACTGTAGGGGGTGCGATTTTGGGGATCATCGCATTACACATTGAAATGTACTCTCTCACTATGATGATGCTGTGGTGTGGATGCGCAGCTTTCCTTTGTGGTTTTCTGGCCATGAGTAAACGTCCCTATGCCGCATTATTGATTGGTATCACGCTGGCGGTTGTCAGCAGCGCTCCTGCAGGAGACTTACAAACAGCATTGTGGCGAAGCACCAACATTATTATAGGATGCATTCTGGCGATGTTGTTTACCAGCATTTTTCCCCAAAGAGCATTCATTAACTGGCGTATACAACTTGCTGACTTTCTTTCTGATTATCTAAAAATAACAACTGCGGGAGTCTCCCGAAACGTTCTTGCGCCCCCAAGAATGACCAAACTTCAAACGCGAGCGTTGAATAATGTAGTAAAAATGCGCAGCCTTATTACACCAGTAAATAAAGAAACAAAGATTGCGAAGAGTCTACTTGAAGATATTCAATCGATAACCCGCGATATGATAGCGGCGCAAAAATTTCAGATAAATGCCCACTGGGCATCTCGTGGCAGTCGATTTCTCATATTGAATACTCATACGCTGTCAGATATGGAACAAATGACCCGTAGCACCCTCAACACCCTCGCACATGCCTTGCATGAAGGAAACCCAACGCCGATAGCATCAAATAGCGAGCATCTTCTCGAAATTACTAAAGAGTTGCATTGTCTTTTACTCGCCAATGAGGGCGAGGAAATCATTGAAAGCGCCGTTCACGGATATGTCTGGTTGAGCATTCAGCTTGCTATCCAACTTGAAGCACTATCAACCCTAATCACAAAAGCGCTTAAAGAAAATAATTAATTTCAATGTCAACCGAAAAATATGTAATCATTATTGCCTCACACCGTCCAGATATCACAACCTATCTTTTAGTAATGAAAAAGGCCCATTCTATTGTATGGGCCAGAAAAGAAGAGTTTTGCACTACCAGGCTGGATGCCTCTCAGTAGGTCTTTGATTGAGAAACCATAATCCGTGAGCACCGTAGGTGATTTATAACTCGTTTACAGAACAGATTTTTTCCTGATAAATATCAATATTTCTCTTATCTCATCGGCCTTTTGACCGTGCAAGGCATGACTTTTCCGTTCGATCAAATCAATGATATTCCCTGTCGTAACCCTTTTTCCATTTTCAAGTAGCTGGATAACTGTTTCACCAATTTCCTGGGCCATAATATGGTTTTGTATGATTCTCAATGCGTTGCCCTTTATATGGTTATTAGTAATACCGTTACACATCAGACATGATGTTAATAGCAAAACAAAAAACAATTCTTTGCCCAACTTACTTGTATGTTGCACGGATAACCCTGAAATGACAAAACCCCGTTAGAACGAGGTTTTTATTCATGGTGTAACCATAGAGGATCAAACCCTCGTCTCCTGCAAGTTCAAAAGTCGCCCGCTCAATTCGATGAGGTAGTAGCAGACTGACGGCCCTTGTTGGACTTAAACCAGTGCCTGGCAATGATAATGAATCTTGCCGCCTTAACTGGAAGGTCAGAGCCAAATGTTACTTTCGCAACACCTGTTCATTTGATTTACTGGAAGTATATGGCGCATAGTTATCAGGTGTGATCATTGATGATTTACAAAAAATACACTTTGCACCAAAGGGATTTTTCTCAGTCACATCAAAATGGGAAGTTCTGTACTGTGACCCATGACAACAAGGGCACTTAAAATAAATATGGTCGGTCATGATGTTAGCCTTTATTTGCTACAACACTCACTACCGCAGTGATATCCAAAAGATCTATTTAACTAATAGTTTCTCTTGGTTTTCAGTATCAGGTTACAACTCACTATTAAAAGCAATAAAAAATAAATATTTCTTATCAGTTCACATGAGGAATCTAAAATAATATAATTTTCTTTATATTATAGCACCAGCGATTTTTGGGATGTTGTTAGCTTTTACGAATGCACTTAAGCGTGCAAGAAAAACTACAGAGGTAAAACAACAAATGACATTTATAAAATAATCATTTCAACTGTTCTACCCAATGATTAGACTCAGACATCTGTTCAGCTTTATGTTGACAGATGTTGAGTTTCTGAAAAACTAATATATCTACTCAGGCATTCACCGTCTTCGCTATCGTATATTAGTTTACATCAGGAAAAATATCAGGCAGCTACAACGTTTTCAGCTGACGGCCCTTTTGCACCAGCAGTAATGCTGAACTCAACTTTTTGGCCTTCATTCAGCGTTTTAAAGCCACCACTCTGAATAGCAGAAAAGTGTACAAACACATCTTTACTACCATTGTCAGGGGTAATAAAACCAAAACCTTTAGACTCGTTAAACCATTTTACTAAACCAGTCATTTTATTAGACACAGGTAATTCCTTAAATTCTATGTAGCCTTACGGCGAAAAGGGCTTCGCACACAATCTAATTAGTAACGATAAGAAGGCTCAAAAGAAAGGATTATCTGTGGATAACGCTTGAGATGAGAACTGCTTTACTAAACCGCTTTAATGGGTCTGTGTACCTAACCAACCCCTCATTAATCACACACCCCACAAACAATAGCAAGTTATTTTTTCATTTAATTTTTCGCAAAATCTTAGAAATGGAAACTGAGACAGCATAATCAATGAGTTCTGTTCACCAGCAATAACATACAGCCGGTCGTCCCCTGGATAACGAAAAACAAAATAGAATATATTTATCAGTTACTTAAAGGAAAGCCCGTTTCAATCCCTAAAAATCCAGCAACGAATTTTCGTGCTATTTTTCGCAGTTCAGGAAATTAAAGCAACAAAGAAAATCATTTCATCCAACCAGTAAACTCTGAAACAACCATAACATTTACAAAACTATGCTCCTTTTGTTTCATATCAGTGTATTATCAGAGAAGGAAAATTAAAAAATTTGAAGGAGAAAAAATGCAACGACAGGCAATGATTTCATCAAAAATAAAATTTATTGGTTACTACCCATTAGAAAAGATTCTGGAGATAGGGTTCGTAAATTCTTCAACTTTCCAGTATGTGGGCGTTCCAGAAAGCATCTATAACTCTTTTCTCACGGTGCAATCTAAAGGCCGTTTCTTTGACGGTGTCATTAAAGGTAAATTCTTGTGTCGTAAAACAGGGTGATTCAAGAAATTTACGCTGTAGATAGCGTAAAACGCCGTTCTGGTGTTTTCTGTTTTTTGTTACCACCGGGCCAGGAAATTGATATCCAAAAAACCACTATTCCCGTCAATTTCGTTACCCTTCGTTAAGCATGCTCCCTGCAGCGTTCACAGGTTTCAAACACTGGGACGCCATGCTCTTTCGTGGCTTTGCAGTCAAGTACCTCCTCTTTACCACCACAGCGGCAGCGTGCGCTAATTGTTCCCTGAACCGATTGCTATACCGCCACTCGCAGTCAGCAATGAGTAAAGCTGGTCATTTAAATGGCCTTTTTTTCCCGATCATCCTAAAAATTGTTGTAAAATTCGCGGCCTTAGTGATAGCTGCTTCTTTTTGGCTATCTGTTTTGGCGGGAAGTTTTGGAGAGATTTTGGAGAAGAGAAAAAGTTGATTATTTTCAATACTCTGAAAACATCGCGCCTTCTGAACAAGAAGGTGAAACGCGAATGATCGGTCGGCTGCTCAGAGGCGGTTTTATGACCGCCATCTACGCGTATCTGTATATTCCAATCATTATTTTGATTGTGAACTCCTTTAACAGCTCGCGCTTTGGCATCAACTGGCAGGGTTTTACCACCAAATGGTACGGCCTGCTGATGAACAACGATAGCCTGCTACAGGCAGCGCAACACTCGCTGACGATGGCGGTGCTATCCGCCACGTTTGCCACGCTGATCGGCTCACTCACAGCGGTTGCACTGTACCGCTACCGTTTTCGCGGTAAACCGTTTGTCAGCGGCATGCTGTTCGTGGTGATGATGTCGCCGGATATCGTAATGGCGATTTCTTTGCTGGTGCTGTTTATGCTGATCGGCATTCAACTGGGTTTCTGGTCACTGCTGTTCTCGCATATCACTTTTTGTCTACCTTTTGTGGTGGTGACGGTTTACTCACGTCTGAAAGGTTTTGATGTACGAATGCTTGAAGCCGCCAAAGATCTCGGCGCCAGTGAAGTGACTATTCTGCGCAAGATTATACTGCCTCTGGCAATGCCTGCAGTGGCTGCCGGCTGGTTGCTGAGCTTTACGTTGTCGATGGATGATGTCGTCGTGTCGTCCTTCGTTACCGGGCCTGGTTATGAAATTTTGCCGTTAAAAATCTACTCCATGGTAAAAGTCGGCGTATCACCAGAGGTGAACGCGCTGGCGACCATTTTGTTGGTTCTGTCGCTGGTTATGGTGATTGCCAGCCAGCTTATTGCACGTGATAAAACCAAGGGCCGCTAAGGCCCTTAATTCAGGGGACGTTAAATGATGAAAAAATGGTCACGCCACCTGCTCGCGGCGGGTGCTCTGGCACTGGGCATGAGCGCCGCTCACGCTAATGACAACAACACGCTCTATTTCTATAACTGGACCGAGTATGTCCCGCCTGGACTGCTGGAGCAGTTCACCAAAGAGACCGGCATTAAGGTTATCTATTCGACCTACGAGTCGAACGAAACCATGTACGCCAAGCTCAAAACCTATAAAGACGGCGCATACGATCTGGTGGTTCCGTCCACCTATTACGTCGATAAAATGCGCAAAGAAGGCATGATCCAGAAGATCGACAAGTCGACGTTGACCAACTTCCACAACCTCGATCCGGAAATGCTCAACAAGCCATTCGACCCCAACAATGACTACTCTATCCCGTATATCTGGGGTGCGACGGCCATTGGCATCAATAGCGATGCCATCGACCCGAAAACAGTAACCAGCTGGGCCGATCTGTGGAAACCGGAGTACAAAGGTAGCCTGCTGTTAACGGATGATGCGCGTGAAGTGTTCCAGATGGCGCTGCGCAAGCTGGGATACTCCGGCAATACCACCGATCCTAAAGAGATTGAAGCCGCCTATAACGAGTTGAAGAAGCTGATGCCTAACGTCGCGGCATTTAACTCTGACAACCCGGCCAACCCGTATATGGAAGGCGAAGTCAATCTGGGGATGGTGTGGAACGGCTCCGCGTATGTTGCGCGTCAGGCAGGTACTCCGCTGGAAGTGGTATGGCCGAAAGAAGGTGGGATTTTCTGGATGGACAGCCTGTCTATTCCAGCGAACGCAAAAAATAAAGAAGCTGCGCTGAAGCTGATTAACTTCCTGCTACGCCCGGACGTGGCGAAAGAAGTCGCGGAAACCATCGGTTATCCGACGCCAAACCTGGCAGCACGTAAGCTGTTAAGCCCTGAAGTCGCGAACGATAAAACCCTCTACCCTGATGCAGAAACCATCAACAAAGGGGAATGGCAGAACGATGTCGGTTCCGCCAGCGCTATCTATGAAGAGTATTATCAGAAGCTGAAAGCAGGACGTTAATTCAGCGTTGTAAGGAATGCCCGATAGCGCTGCGCGTATCGGGCAAAAAAATCACAGTCCTTTCAATAACTTCTCAACAAACTCAGGCACCACCTGGCTTGCCGGACCGTAATACTTCTCTTCAAACTCGCTTCCTACCTGGCTCGGTTCGAGATTTAGCTCTACCGTATGCGCCCCGTGTAGTCTAGCTTCATGCACAAACCCCGCTGCCGGGTATACATGGCCCGATGTACCAATCGCAATGAACACATCGGCCATTGCCAGTGCCATATAAATTTCATCCATGCCCAGCGGCATTTCACCAAACCACACCACGTGCGGGCGCAGCGGCGCCGGAAACTGGCAACAATGGCATTTATCTTCCGCAGTCACATCGCCAGTCCACTCCAGAATCTGCCCGCTTTGCGAACAGCGAACCTTGAGCAGTTCGCCGTGCATATGGATTACGTTCTGGCTGCCCGCACGTTCATGCAGGTTATCAATATTCTGCGTCACCAGTAAAAAACGGTCGCCCAGCTCGGCTTCGAGTTTTGCCAGCGCGATATGCGCCGCGTTAGGCTGGATTTCTGATTGTTGCAGCTGATGACGACGGGCGTTATAAAACGACTGGACCAGTTGCGGATTACGACTAAATCCTTCCGGAGTCGCAACGTCCTCTACCCGATGTTCTTCCCAGAGACCATCCGCCGCGCGAAAGGTTCGAATTCCTGACTCAGCGGAGATTCCCGCTCCCGTCAGTACCAGCACTCTTGGTTTTTCCATCAATTCAGGCACCACTCTGTCTCTGAAAAAGATTCGTTGACGCAGGCGATCGCGCATATGGCGTTTATTTTTACGAAAGCGGCTTAACCGATGACCCCGGCGCGACAGCATAACAACCTCTTTGTATTAATCGGTAAGATGTAGGAAAGCGGCTCCGCGCATCCCGCCCGCATCACCGTGCCGCGCCTGCTCAATACGCGGCACCCGGGCAACCGGCAGCAGATGACGTGGCAGTCGGTCCGCCAGTTGCGTCGTAATAGCGGTAAAATTCGACAAGCCTCCGCCAATCACCACCAAATCAGGATCGACGATAGTCAGGATATTCCCAAGGCACACCGCCAGCAAATCCAGATAGCGTTCAACATGGGCACGTGCTTGTTCATCACCCTGCTCCCACAGCGCGATAATTTCCCGGGCATCCAGCGATTGATGGTAGTAATGCTGATACAACCACGCAAATCCACCGCCGGAAAGATAGCTTTCGATGCATCCCAGTTGACCGCACCCGCAGCGGCGCAATGGGAAATCAAAGCCCATCAACGTCAGCGCATCGACTGGCAAACGGATATGACCAAACTCGCCGGTGATATAGCTGCGTCCGGTGATGGATTTCCCGTTAAGCACCAGACCGCCGCCAACACCGGTGCCGAGGATCAACCCCATCACGAGCGGATATTGGGTGAACTCGTCATCCCAGGCTTCGGAGAGGGCAAAACAGTTAGCATCGTTATCCAGACGCACATCGCGGTCAAGGCGAGCGCTGAGATCGGCGCGGAGCGGCTTACCACTGGCAGCAGGAACGTTGGCCGCATACAGCGTGCCGTCTTCCGTTTCCGGCATGCCAGGAATGCCGATGCCTACCGAACCTTTAACGCCGAACCGCTGGTCCGCTTCCGTCACCAGATTGCAGACCGCATCAAGGAAAGCGTCATAGCTGTCGCGAGGCGTAGGGACGCGTGTTTCCCATTGCAAACGACGTTGCTTATCAAATACGCCCAGCGCAATTTTGGTTCCGCCGATGTCAAATCCGTAATACATCACCGCTCCTTGATACACGTCATCCTTCAAGATGCCTTGGGGTTGGCTGCGCACTCACCCTCCAGTCACATCGTTATCTATGCTCATGGAGATTTCGGTTTGCCGCCTTACCGCCGCATGAATGCTTTCGTGTATATATTGTTATTGGCCGCTAAGTACTCTCGCAGGATCAATATTGCTGGCGCGACGCGCCGGATACCAACTTGCCAAAAGACTCAGCACGAGTGCTGTCACCAGCACGTAAATCACATCCAGCCAGTGTAATTCCGATGGCAGGAAGTCAATGAAATAGATATCGCCGGACAGGAACTGATGGCCGATAAGAGCTTCAATCCCGTTAATGATCGGCGTCAGTTGCAGCGAGACAACTACCCCAATGACGACGCCTATCAGGCTACCGAACAGCCCCGCCAGCAGGCCGTACCAGACAAAAATGGCACGGATAAGGCCATCTTTAGCCCCCAGGGTTCTTAATACCGCAATATCGCCGCTTTTGTCTTTTACCGCCATCACTAACGTGGAAACGATATTAAAACAGGCCACGCCAATCACCAGCACCATCGCCAGATACATAATGGCGCGGATCATCTGGATATCGCGATACATATAACCGTAAGTACCGATCCAGCTCTTAATGTACACATAGTTATTGGTGACTTCACCCGCGTCTCGCACCAGCTTATTAGCGTTAAACACGTCGTTCACTTTCAGCGCGATCCCGGAAACGCTGGATCCCATATCCAGGTATTGCTGCGCGTCTTCCATTGGGATCATGGCAAAACTGTGATCGAGCTGACCGCTCAGTTGCAGGATCCCCGTGACGTGCAAACGCACGCGTTTGGGCTGCTGTAACTTATGATCCGCACTGGCGTTAGGGATCATAATCGATACCCAGTCGCCCTGCTTCACCTTCAGCGCATCGGCAATTCCCTTACCAATAATGATTTGTTGCTCACCCGCTTTGAAATTATCCCATGCGTGGTTTTGCACAAACGAGGGTAGCGCGCTTAAACGCTGCTCCTGCTGCGGATCAACGCCCTTCACCTGCACTGCGCGTAGGTTCGCCCCACTCTCCACCAGCCCGGTAAAGTTAATATAAGGCGCCGCAGCAGCAATGCCTGGTACCTTCTGTACCTTGTCGAGCGCTTCCTGCCAGTTGTTCCACGGCTGATTCACGGCTTCAATCTCACCGTGCGGCACCACGGCCAGAATACGGTTGTTAAGCTCACGCTCAAATCCGTTCATGGCGCTTAAGCCGACGATCAACACCGCGACGCCCAACGCAATGCCAACGGTGGAAATCACGGAAATCAGCGAGACCATGCCGCCGCGCCGCCGACCACGGCTAAAACGCAGACCAATCAATAACGATAAAGGCGAAGCCATTACTCAGCTCCCATCAGGCTCAGTTCAGCCGTCAGGCGACCATCGCGCATTTCAAGCTGGCGGCTCATGCGCTTCGCCAGTTGCAGATCGTGTGTCACCACCAAAAATGCCGTGCCCTGAGAGCGGTTCAGCTCACCCAGAAGCTCGAAAATGCTGTCCGCGTTACGCGCATCAAGGTTACCCGTTGGCTCATCCGCCAGTACCAGGCGCGGGTTATTCACCAGCGCACGAGCAATGGCCACGCGCTGGCGTTCACCGCCTGACAGTTCAGACGGGCGATGGCTGGCACGATGGTCCAGCCCTACTGCTTTCAGCATATCTCGTGCGCGCTCGGTGATTTCAGCCGGTTTTTTCTTGCCGATCAGCAACGGCATCGCCACGTTTTCCAGCGCGGTAAAGTCCGGCAGCAGATGGTGGAACTGATAAATGAAGCCCAGCTTCTGATTACGCAGTTCCGCTTTCGCCGCCGACGAGAGTTTGCTCATCGGCTGACCGCTAAAAATGACATCGCCGGAAGTTGGCGTATCCAGCCCGCCTAACAGATGCAGCAACGTACTCTTACCGGAACCGGAGCTGCCGACAATCGCCATCATCTCACCTTCACCGACGCAAAAACTGACATCGTGCAGTACATCGGTCTGCACTGTGCCTTCCTGATAGCGTTTGCACAGGTTGTCGCATTGCAACAGGATCTTATTCATAACGTAAAGCCTCAGCGGGTTGAGTGGCGGCAGCGCGCCAGGAAGGATAAAGCGTAGACAGCAGCGCGATGGTCATCGCCACCAGCGCAATGACGATAACCTGCAGCGGCTCAATGGCGACCGGCAGCGCAGCCCCATCCAGAAGCACACCGATAATTGGCATCAGGTTGTTCAGTTGACTGGCGAGTAATGCGCCCAGCACCGCGCCCAGCAGCGCGCCGATAATCCCGGCACTGGCCCCCTGAACCATAAACACCATCATTATCTGCCGCGGCGTCAGCCCCTGCGTTTGTAGAATCGCCACTTCCCCTTGCTTCTCCATTACCATCAGACCCAGCGAGGTAATAATATTAAATGCCGCCACCGCCACGATCAGGCTAAGCAGCAGCCCCATCATGTTTTTCTCCATACGCACGGCCTGGAACAATTCCCCTTTGCGCTCGCGCCAGTCCTGCCATTTGGTGCCTTGCGGCAGCGTTTGCTGGCTCAGCGTATCAACCTTTAACGGCTCGTTGAGCCACAGACGCCAGCCGGTAATATTGCCCACCGGGTAGCGCATCAGACGTGACGCATCCTGGATGTTGGTCAGCATCTGGTAGCCGTCGACTTCGCTGTTGGCGGCGAAGGTGCCAATTACCGTAAACAGACGCTGGCTCGGCAGACGCCCCATCGGGGTAAACTGGCTGGCTGAGGGCACCATCACGCGAATTTGATCGCCACGATTAACACCCAGTTGCCCGGCAAGCTGCTCTCCGAGGATGACATTATACTTACCCGGCTGCAGATCTGTTTGCTTCACATTGACCAGATATGGCGTTAATGGATCTTTTTGCGCCGGGTCAATACCCAGCATCACGCCGACTGCCACGCTACGCGCACTTTGCAGTACCACATCCCCCGTGGTTATCGGTGCGACGCGGTTGACGCCGTTCAACACCACCGCTTTTTCCGGCAGCTGTTGCGGGTTTAGGGAACCCTGTTCAGACGAGAGGACGGCCTGAGGCATCAGGCCAAGAATATTGTTTTGCAGCTCGCGCTCGAAACCGTTCATCACCGACAACACCGTAACCAGCGCCATTACCCCGAGAGTAATGCCAATGGTGGAGAGCCAGGAAACGAAGCGACCGAAGCGATCTGCTGCACGCCCACGCATATAACGCAGGCCGATGAATAGAGCGACAGGTTGGTACATGAAATCCGTCTGGTTGCTGTTAGCAAAGTCACGAGTATATAAGCGAAAGCGGAATGGGTAAATGACTGAACCGTAAGTGTTCGTCAGCACTATTCTTAAAAGTATAAATAAATCAAACCGCTAAAGTTGTCCCTCTTCCCTTCAACCCTGATCCCTGACCTTTATCCTAAAAAAACAAAATGCAGACAGTTACGCATTACAGCGCACAGCAGGTTGCGCAGGATGGCAGGCTATTGCAATCAATATGGATGCGCCGTCTCAATGAATAAAAAAGAACTATGGATTAATCAAATCAAGGGGTTATGCATTTGTCTGGTGGTGATTTACCACTCAGTGATCACATTTTACCCGCACCTCACCACCTTTCAGCATCCACTGTCAGAGGTGTTGAGCAAATGCTGGATTTACCTCAATTTGTACCTGGCACCGTTTCGCATGCCGGTGTTTTTCTTTATTTCGGGGTATCTGATCCGTCGCTACATCGATAACGTCCCGTGGACAACCTGCGTGGATAAACGGATCTGGAGTATCGCCTGGGTGCTGGTGCTTTGGGGAGTGGTGCAATGGCTGGCGTTGGTGGCGCTCAATAACTGGCTCGCCCCGCAGCGCGATCTGACCCATGCCGCCAACGCCGCTTATGCGGATTCGATTGCGGGTTTTACCCACGGGATGCTGACCGCCAGCACCAGCCTGTGGTATCTGTACGCACTGATTGTCTATTTTGTTCTGTGTAAAATTTTCAGCCGTTGGGCGATGCCGTTGTTAGCATTATTTGTGGCGCTGAGCGTGGCGATCAATTTTTTCCCGACCCCGTGGTGGGGAATGAACAGCGTGATTCGCAATTTGCCCTGGTATAGCCTCGGCGCATGGTTTGGCGCAACGCTGATGGCGTGGATCAAGGAGGTGCCCCTGCGCCGCCATGCGGTCATTGTTCTGGGTTGCACAATCGTCGCCGTCGTCGCGTGGCTGGCAAATGTCTCGCTATTGCTTTCTCTCCTTTCCATTGTGTTGATCATGAAGCTGTTTTATCAGTTCGAGCTCCACTTTGGCATGCGCGCGTCCAGTCCGTTAAGCGTGATTGGCGCCAATACCATCGCCATCTACACCACACACCGTATTCTGGTTGAGCTGTTCAGCTTAACGCTTATCCCCAAAATCAATCATGCCGCCTGGCCTGCATACGCGGAGCTGGCCCTGCTACTGGTGTATCCGTTCGCCTGTCTGCTGCTGTGCACCCTGTTTGGCCTGCTGGTGCGTAAGATTTCACAAAAAACCGTGGCCGATCTGCTCTTTTCCCCGCCCTCTTTATCGCTCGCCTCGCGCTAACCCCTACGCGCTTTTTGCCCCCATTCGGGGGCGAATCAATTTGCTTATGAGAAACGATCACGGATAATAAAGAACATTGCTTATCAGATGTATATCTAAACGAGATCCTGACAACCGAATGCCTGAACAACATCGTTACACGCTCCCAACGGGCGCTTCCGATCAGCGCCAGTTGGGTGAGCTTACGGGTGCCGCCTGCGCAACGCTGGTCGCCGAAATCGCCGAACGTCACGCGGGTCCAGTGGTGCTGATCGCGCCGGACATGCAAAATGCTTTGCGTCTGCATGATGAAATTCGTCAGTTTACTGACCAGATGGTGATGAACCTGCCCGACTGGGAAACGCTTCCCTATGACAGCTTTTCTCCCCATCAGGAGATTATCTCCTCACGGCTCTCCACGCTGTATCAACTGCCCGCCATGCAGCGCGGCGTACTGATCGTTCCGGTAAATACGTTGATGCAGCGTGTCTGTCCGCACAGCTATCTGCACGGTCATGCGCTGGTCATGAAAAAAGGCCAGCGGCTTTCGCGCGACGCCCTGCGCGAACAACTGGACAGTGCTGGCTACCGCCATGTTGATCAGGTCATGGAACACGGCGAATACGCCACGCGTGGCGCATTGTTAGATCTGTTCCCGATGGGCAGCGAATTGCCTTATCGTCTGGATTTCTTTGATGACGAAATCGACAGCCTGCGTCTGTTTGATACTGACACTCAGCGCACGCTGGAAGAAGTCGATGCCATTAATTTGCTGCCCGCACACGAATTCCCGACTGACAAAACGGCCATCGAACTGTTCCGTAGTCAGTGGCGTGATACTTTTGAGGTGAAACGCGACGCCGAGCATATTTATCAACAGGTCAGCAAAGGCACATTACCTACGGGGATTGAATACTGGCAACCGCTGTTTTTCAGCGAGCCGCTGCCGCCGCTGTTCAGCTACTTCCCCGCCAATACGTTATTAGTAAATACCGGCGATATCGAGACCAGCGCAGCACGCTTCCAGGCCGATACCCTGTCACGCTTTGAGAATCGCGGCGTTGATCCGATGCGCCCGCTTCTGCCACCGGAATCGCTGTGGCTGCGGGTTGATGAGCTGTTTTCTGAACTTAAACGCTGGCCGCGTGTTCAGCTGAAAACCGAGAGTCTGCCGAAGAAAGCGGCGAATACCAACCTCGGGTTCCAGAAGCTGCCGGATATCGCCGTTCAGGCACAGCAAAAAGCACCGTTAGATGCATTACGTAAATTCCTTGAAGGCTTTACCGGTCCGGTAATTTTCTCGGTGGAAAGTGAAGGACGCCGGGAAGCGCTAGGCGAACTACTCGCCCGCATCAAAGTCGCGCCGAAGCGGATATTGCGACTCGACGAAGCCGTAGACAACGGTCGTTATCTGATGATTGGCTCAGCCGAGCACGGCTTCATCGATAGCAAACGCAATCTGGCGCTGATTTGTGAAAGCGATCTGCTCGGTGAACGTGTGGCGCGTCGCCGCCAGGATTCTCGTCGCACCATCAACCCGGACACGTTAATTCGTAACCTCGCGGAGCTGCATCCCGGTCAGCCAGTGGTGCATCTGGAGCACGGCGTGGGTCGCTATGCCGGTATGACCACGCTGGAAGCAGGCGGCATTACCGGTGAATACCTGATGCTCACCTATGCCAACGACGCCAAACTGTATGTGCCGGTGTCGTCGCTACATCTGATAAGCCGCTACGCCGGCGGCGCGGAAGAGAATGCGCCGCTGCATAAACTGGGCGGTGATGCCTGGTCACGCGCCCGACAGAAAGCCGCTGAGAAAGTCCGCGATGTCGCGGCAGAGCTGCTGGATATTTATGCCCAGCGCGCAGCGAAAGAAGGCTTTGCCTTTAAGCATGACCGTGAACAGTACCAGCTGTTTTGCGACAGCTTCCCGTTTGAAACCACGCCCGACCAGGCGCAGGCGATCAACGCGGTACTCAGCGATATGTGTCAACCACTGGCCATGGACCGCCTGGTGTGTGGCGATGTCGGCTTTGGTAAAACCGAAGTCGCGATGCGTGCCGCCTTTCTCGCCGTAGAGAATCACAAGCAGGTTGCCGTGTTGGTACCGACCACCCTGCTCGCTCAGCAGCACTTCGACAACTTCCGCGACCGCTTTGCCAACTGGCCGGTACGCATTGAGATGCTGTCCCGTTTCCGTAGCGCCAAAGAGCAAGCGCAGATTCTGGAGCAGGTTGCCGAAGGTAAAATCGATATTCTCATCGGCACTCACAAACTGCTGCAAGCGGATGTGAAGCTAAAAGATCTGGGGCTGCTGATTGTCGATGAAGAGCACCGTTTCGGCGTTCGCCACAAAGAGCGTATCAAGGCAATGCGCGCGGATGTAGATATTCTGACTCTGACAGCAACGCCAATTCCACGCACGCTCAACATGGCGATGAGCGGCATGCGCGATCTGTCGATCATCGCCACACCGCCCGCTCGTCGTCTGGCGGTCAAAACCTTCGTGCGCGAATATGACAACCTGGTGGTACGCGAGGCTATCCTGCGTGAAGTTATGCGCGGGGGACAAGTTTATTATCTCTTTAACGACGTCGAAAATATCCAGAAAACCGCTGACCGATTAGCGGAACTGGTGCCGGAAGCGCGCATTGGTATCGGCCACGGGCAAATGCGCGAGCGCGAACTGGAACGCGTGATGAACGATTTCCACCATCAGCGTTTTAACGTGCTGGTATGTACCACCATTATCGAAACCGGGATCGACATTCCCACTGCCAACACCATCATCATTGAACGAGCTGACCACTTCGGTTTAGCGCAATTGCATCAGCTACGGGGTCGTGTGGGACGCTCACACCATCAGGCATACGCCTGGCTGCTAACGCCGCATCCAAAAGCGATGACCACCGACGCACAAAAACGCCTGGAAGCCATCGCCTCGCTGGAAGATTTAGGTGCAGGTTTTGCGCTGGCGACCCACGACCTCGAAATTCGTGGCGCAGGGGAACTGCTGGGCGAAGATCAAAGTGGCTCCATGGAAAGTATCGGTTTCTCACTGTATATGGAGCTGCTGGAAAACGCTGTCGATGCGCTCAAAGAAGGGCGTGAACCGTCGCTGGAAGATCTCACCAGCCAGCAAACCGAAGTCGAACTGCGCATGCCATCGCTTCTGCCGGATAACTATATCCCGGATGTCAACACGCGACTGTCGTTCTACAAGCGCATTGCCAGTGCGAAAGGCGAAACCGAGCTGGAAGAAATTAAGGTCGAGCTGATAGACCGTTTTGGCCTGCTGCCCGACCCGGCCCGGACGTTGCTGGATATTGCCCGTTTACGCCAGCAGGCGCAGAAACTGGGGATCAGAAAGCTCGAAGGCAATGAAAAAGGCGGTACTATTGAGTTTGCCGAGAAAAACCACGTTAACCCGGTCTGGCTAATTGGTTTACTGCAAAAACAACCGCAGCACTTCCGTCTGGATGGTCCAACACGCCTGAAATTCATGCAGGAGTTGGGCGAGCGTAAAGCACGGATCGACTGGGTTCGCCAGTTTATGCGCCAGCTTGAAGAGAACGCCGTAGCCTAGCGTCAAGCCGGGTGAGTCCTCCACTCACCCGGCCTGATGAATTTACAAACTCTTTGCACTTCCCTGCACTTCCCGACACTGCAAACCGCCATAATTCTTGTTTACTTTTACATAATAAAAACCACGTAAAAACAATGGATTTATGGTGATGTTAAACAATAAACGACTCTCTCGCTGGTTAACATTTTTTACGCTTGCCGCGACCTTCGCGTTAGCGCTTCCGGCCCAGGCAAACACCTGGCCGCTGCCGCCACCGGGAAGCCGCGTGGTGGGTCAGAATGCCGTTCACGTTGTCGAAGACAATGGCGGTTCTCTGGAAGCGATTGCGAAAAAATACAATGTCGGCTTTCTGGCGCTGCTACAGGCCAACCCCGGCGTTGACCCTTACGTACCACGTCCGGGCAGCGTGCTGACTATTCCGTTACAAACCCTGCTGCCGGACGCGCCACGCGAAGGCATTGTTGTCAACCTCGCCGAACTGCGTCTTTATTATTACCAGCCAGGGACAAATTCGGTGACCGTGTATCCTATTGGTATTGGCCAGTTAGGCGGTGACACGCTGACGCCCACAATGGTAACCACCATCTCTGATAAACGTGCCAACCCAACCTGGACGCCTACGGCAAATATCCGCGCGCGATACAAAGCGAACGGGATCGACCTTCCTGCCGTAGTGCCTGCCGGGCCGGATAACCCGATGGGCCATCATGCCATTCGCTTAGCGGCATACGGCGGCGTGTATCTGCTGCACGGAACTAATGCTGACTTTGGCATCGGAATGCGCGTCAGTTCCGGCTGTATTCGTCTACGCGACGGTGATATCGAAACCCTGTTCCGTCAGGTGAAGCCAGGAACCAAGGTCAATATTATCAATACGCCAATCAAAGCATCTGTTGAACCTAACGGCGTGCGCCTGGTTGAAGTACACCAGCCGTTGTCCGAAAAAATCAATGACGACCCGCAATTGCTGCCGATCGTGCTGAACGCATCCATGCAGACGTTTAAGAATGCGGCGCAAACGGACTCTGCCGTCATGGAACATGCGATGGAGATTCGCTCAGGCATGCCGGTCGATGTCACCCGTCATCACGACGTTGCTCAACAACCGCTGTAATTCAGCGCATAAAAAACCCCCGCTGGATTTTATTCCTCGGGGGTTTTTTATTTAACTCGCAGTGGCATTGCGATGGGTTAAATCTTATTTGTAGATAACTGCAGTCCCGTGGAGGGTGTTAGGACCGGTAACAGAAGTAATACGGAAAGACTTCGCCCCCATCTCATCCGCTTTCTGTGCCAGTTGATCTTCCAGAGAACCTAAGTTAGTCCCCGCATTCGCAGAAATAGTACCGACTTTCTGTTGGCCCGCAGGTGTGGCCTGAACTTCAACGGCAGCAAAACTTGCAAATGAGAGTGAGCTAAGAACAGCAGCAACAAACAGAGTTTTTACGTTTTTCATGATAGTGACCTTTAGCAGATGAATGTGTGTCGCAAAGATTAACTTAACGATCGATAGGTAAATCATAGATGTGATCCAGGTCACACGTCAACATTTTTTTGTAATGATCGTTATATAAAATACAAAGACCTTATTTTTCATATCAATAGCGTTAAATTATTTTTATCGCTAATCCGCTGGAGTGTGCAGTCGAATATTTTTATAATGGTTATTCAATAAACCCAACAAAGGTACATCGGCGCCATGACAACTGAAATGACAGGTTGTGCTAAAAAAAGCCGTGGCCGACCAAAAGTGTTCGACAGGGAAGCCGCGCTTGATAAGGCCATGACACTCTTCTGGCAGCACGGGTATGAAGCGACATCGCTCGCCGATCTCGTAGAAGCAACTGGCGCAAAAGCGCCCACGCTGTATGCGGAGTTCACCAATAAAGAGGGGTTGTTTCGTGCCGTACTGGACCGCTACATCACTCGCTTCGCGGCGAAACATGAAGCCCAGTTATTTTGTGAAGAAAAAAGTCTTGAGTGCGCGCTGGAAGACTATTTCACCGCAATAGCGACCTGCTTTACCAGTAAAGACACCCCGGCGGGATGTTTCATGATTAACACATCTGCGACACTGGCGGCCTCTTCCCGGGATATTGCGCACACGGTGAAATCCCGCCATGCCATGCAGGAACAGACGCTTACCCAGTTCCTTCACCAGCGTCAGCAACGAGGCGAAATTCCGGCCCATTGCGACGTGCAAAAACTGGCCGAATACCTGAACTGTATTTTACAGGGTATGTCGATCAGCGCCCGTGAAGGCGCAACGTTTGAAAAACTGATGCAGATCGCACACACGACTCTGCGACTGTGGCCTGAACTTATCAAAGTTTAACCCTTTCCCGCTATTTCCCCGCAGTACTGACACCACCGGGAGCTGATTAAGCCCCCGGTTAGATTTCCGCGGATTACCCCTACATTATTCAGTGTTTTCATCATCTTATCCGATCATTTTTTGTAAAATGTATTGATAACAACAATTATTATCAGCAATATTCGCATTTGTTTTAACACCTGTTTCACAATGTAACCATCGGTTTCTCTACCGCCATAACAAAAACAGATCGACTCTTTTTTAAAAGGAATACGAATGCATAAGCGTCTCTGGGTGCTCAATCCTCTCTTGTTGTCTTTAACTCTCCCAGCCATCGCGGCTGAGGAAGATAACCTCATCGTCAGTGCCAACCGTAGTCAACGCACCGTGGCAGAAATGGCACAAACGACCTGGGTTATTGAAGGAAGCGAGATTGAACAGCAGGTTCAGGGGGGGAAAGAGTTCAAAGATGTTCTTGCTCAGTTAATCCCAGGAATTGATGTCAGCAGCCAGGGGCGCACAAACTACGACATGAATATGCGCGGTCGTGCCATCGTAGTACTGATAGACGGTGTCCGTCTGAACTCCTCGCGTACTGACAGTCGCCAACTGGATTCTATTGACCCGTTTAACATCGCACACATTGAAGTCATCTCAGGTGCAACCTCACTGTATGGCGGCGGCAGTACCGGTGGGTTAATCAACATTGTCACCAAAAAAGGCCAGCCGGAGCGTGAAGTAGAACTCGAACTGGGGAGTAAAAGCGGCTTCAATAACAGTAACGATCATGATGAACGCGTTGCCGCGGCGGTGAGCGGAGGAACCGATCGCGCTTCCGGGCGCATGTCCGTCGCGTATCAACGGTTTGGCAACTGGTATGACGGCAATCACGATGCCCTGCTGCTGGATAACACCCAAACCGGCCTGCAGCACTCCGATCGTCTGGACGTGATGGGCACCGGAACGATTGAGCTTGACGACAACCGTCAGTTACAGCTGGTTACGCAGTATTATAAGAGCCAGGGGGATGACGATTACGGACTGGATCTTGGCGAGAACATGTCCGCCGTGACGGGAAACGGTAAGGCTTATACCAGCAGCGGACTGAATTCCGATCGTATTCCCGGCACCGAGCGTCATCTGATCAGCCTGCAGTATTCAGACGCGGATTTCTTCGGCCAGAACCTGGTCAGCCAAATCTATTACCGTGACGAATCGCTGAAATTCTACCCCTTCCCTACGCTAAGCAAAGGCAAGGTCACCAGTTTCTCCGCATCGCAGCAGGACACAGACCAGTTTGGTGCCAAAATCACCCTCAACAGCCAGCTGATGGACAACTGGGAGCTGACGTGGGGTGTCGATGCCGATCACGAAACCTTCGATTCCAATCAGAAATTCTTCGATCTGGCCTGGTCCCTGCCCTCCGGCGGTATGGACAACCGAACCGCTTATACCACCGGGCGTTACCCCGGTTACAGCATCACCAACTTCGCGCCTTTCCTGCAGAACAGCTATGACATTAACGACATCTTTACCCTCAGCGGTGGTGTGCGCTATCAATGGACCGAAAACAGGGTGGATGATTTCGTGGGCTATGCCCAACAACAGGGAATTGCCACCGGTCTGGCAAACTCCGCCGATACCATTCCTGGCGGTAAAACCGATTACGATAATTTCCTGTTTAACGCCGGTATCCTCGCCCACCTGACCGACCGTCAGCAGACATGGTTTAACTTCTCTCAGGGCGTGGAGCTTCCGGACCCGGGGAAATATTACGGTAACGGCACCTATTCCCTGGTTGGCGATCATTACCAGCTCCAGCGCAGCGTCAACGTGGCGGACTCACGCCTGGAGGGGATTAAAGTTAACTCCTACGAACTGGGATGGCGCTACACTGGCGACAGTCTGCGCACGCAGCTGGCCGCTTACTACTCTACGTCGGATAAATCGATCGTTATCAACCGCAGCGATATGACCATTAACGTCCAGCCCGACGATCGCCGTATTTATGGCCTTGAAGGTGCGGTGGATTATTTCATTGCGGATACGGACTGGAGTCTGGGCGGCAACTTCAACGTCATTAAATCGGAAGTGAAGCAAAACGGTAAGTGGCAGAAATGGGATGTCACCCTGGCTTCCCCGTCCAAAGCCACCGCGTGGGTCGGCTGGGCACCTGAACCGTGGACATTGCGCGTACAGAGCCAGCAAACATTTGATCTGACGGACGCCAGCGGCAATAAGCTGGACGGCTATAACACGATGGACTTTATCGGCAGCTATCAGCTCCCGTTGGGTAAACTGACCTTTAGCGTGGAAAACCTGCTGAATGAAGAATACACCACGCTGTGGGGACAACGTGCGCCACTGCTGTACAGCCCAACCTACGGTAGCCCGTCACTGTATGAATACAAGGGCCGGGGCCGCACGTTTGGTCTGAACTACGCCTTAACCTTCTGATAAAAAAAGCCCCCCAGCCTGAGCGAATGGGGGGCTAATGTTCAGGATAATGCTATTTTACGCTTTGTTATTCAGTACCAACTGTCCGTTGTTATCCAACGGAATTTGCGCGCCGGGGTCCTTATCCATACGGATTTTCCCCTGCTGATCGCCAATTTTGTACGTCACGTCGTAGCCCAGCATTTTTTCAGATTTGTCATACACCGTTTTACAACGCTGCTGCGTAGTAGTGTACGTATCATTTTCTTGCATCGAACCCTGGATCTGGTTACCTGCATAACCGCCGCCTAAAGCACCGGCCACGGTAGCAATATCTTTACCGCGTCCGCCGCCAAACTGATGGCCGATAACGCCACCAGCAACCGCACCCAGCACGGAACCCGCGATACGGTTTTCATCTTGTACCGGCTTACGGTGTGTGACCGTCACGTTCCGACACTCCTGGCGCGGTGTTTTTACCGACTCTTTAATCGGTGTTGCAGAGACAACTTGTGCATACTGTGGGCCACGCTCAAAAACGTTAAGACTGGCCACCGCTGCAACACCCAGCGCAGCAGCTACGCCAATCCCTATACCCGCCAACATAGATTTATTCACGGGACTTCCTCCTTTTTTGCTATTAGCAACAACTTTGCAACAGAAGGTAAGGAATGCCAATCAGATTACGGATGAAAATAGCACGAGGAGGAGCGAAGGCAGGATGATTCGGAGAACTCTGAAGGAAGGCGCCGGATAAGTACAATCATCCGACGCCATAAGCCGTATTAATGCAGTTTCAGACGCGGGCGGATCACCCGGTTAATGCTGCCAACCAGCATCATCAGACCGGTTTTAAAGTAACCGTGCAGAGCAATCTGGTGCATGCGGTACAGTGAGATGTACACAAAGCGCGCAATACGCCCTTCTACCATCATCGAACCACGGGTCAAGTTACCCATCAGGCTACCCACGGTAGAGAAGTTAGAAAGTGAAACCAGAGAGCCGTGGTCTTTGTACTGATACGCTTTCAGCGGCTTGCCGTTCATCTGCGCCAAAATGTTGTTCATTGCGCAGCTTGCCATCTGGTGCGCAGCCTGAGCGCGCGGCGGCACAAAACC
Organism: Citrobacter braakii; assembly: GCF_002075345.1. Classification (GTDB taxonomy): domain Bacteria; phylum Pseudomonadota; class Gammaproteobacteria; order Enterobacterales; family Enterobacteriaceae; genus Citrobacter; species Citrobacter braakii. The sequence goes on along the minus strand of NZ_NAEW01000001.1, from coordinate 309,314 downwards.
ACCTTCCGGGCGAGCGCAGGAAGCGCAGTCGCCAATCGCGTACACGTCGGGATCGCGCGTGGTCTGCAGAGTCGGCTCAACCACCAGTTGGTTAATACGATTGGTTTCCAGACCGCCAATGTCCTTCATAAAGTCTGGCGCTTTGATCCCCGCAGCCCACACCATCAGATCGGCTTCAATGTACTCGCCATCCTTGGTATGCAGTCCGCCTTCATCAGCGCTGGTTACCATCGTCTGGGTCAGTACGCGTACGCCCAGTTTGGTTAACTCATTATGCGCAGCACTGGAAATACGCGGCGGCAACGCAGGCAGAATACGCTCACCGGCTTCTACCAGCGTAACGTTCAGCGCTTCGTTGGTCAGCCCTTTGTAACCATAGCTGTGCAGCTGTTTTACCGCATTGTGCAGCTCGGCTGAGAGTTCAACCCCCGTCGCACCGCCGCCGACAATGGCGATATTTACTTTGCCATTAGCGCCCAGATTCGCGGAATACTTCAGGAACAGATTCAGCATCTCCTGGTGGAAACGACGCGCCTGATGCGGGTTATCCAGGAAAATGCAGTTTTCTTTGACGCCCGGCGTATTGAAATCGTTGGAGGTACTACCCAACGCCATCACCAGCGTGTCATACGGGACTTTGCGCTCAGGAACCAGCAGCTCGCCCTTCTCATCGCGCAGCTCGGCAAGAGTAATGGTTTTCGCTTCGCGATCGATATCCACCACCGAACCCAACTGAAACTGGAAACCGTGGTTACGGGCATGCGCCAGATAGCTCAGCGCATCCACGCCTTCGTCCAGGGAACCCGTCGCGACTTCATGCAGTAACGGTTTCCATAAATGGCTGTGGTTTCTGTCCACCAGCGTGATTTTGGCCTTTTTCTTGCGCCCCAGCTTTTTACCCAGCTGCGTCGCCATTTCCAGTCCGCCAGCACCGCCGCCGACAATCACGATTCTTTTTAATGGTGTAGTCAACGTGACCCCCTTAAATTTATTAACCAATTGTTAATTAAAAGTTATAGGCATAGCCTTTAATTAACAACAAGTTACGATAATGAAAATGTTCTTCGAGAGTGAGAATAACACGAACGGTGCATTGGTCATACCAAAATTGATGTGTATCAAGTTTTGATGCTGAAAAGATAGACAACACGAACTTTAAGAACAAAAAAACCAGCCCGAAGGCTGGTTTTTTAAACGTTCATTGAGGATTAACCTAACGTCTTGAACGCTTTGATGCGCTGCAAATGCGGGGAGATATTCTTAAACTTGTGCGTCTGCTCTTCGTCCCAGACTATCTCGTAAAAGTGATGCAGCTCTTCTGACGAACGCTGACTATTGAGCGCTTCATCATGACGCGACAGGATCACCAGGCAGCGATCGCGATTCTTTTCGCGGAAATTGGTCACGCATTTTGTCGCGATATCGGCATACTCTTCAGGCCTGTCGATTTTTCCTTCCATGTTCTCATACGGGAACAGGTTGGGATTAAATACTACCTGACGAATATCACACAGGAAACCAATCCGTTCAGCCCAATATCCCCCGAGCCCCACGCCACAAATCAGCGGACGGTCGTCCACATTAAGCTGCAGCATTTTGTCCACTTCTTTCAGTAGATGCTGCATGTCATGTTTAGGATGCCGCGTACTGTAGCTAATCAGCCTGACATCCGGGTCGATGAACTGTAGCTGCAACACCTTTTCGTGGTTGCCCGGGCTGTTAGAGTCAAAACCGTGTAAATAGATAATCATCGCATCCTCGCCAAACTTGCGTTAATGACCTGCTTTCTCTTCCTGCCAGCGCTCATGAAGCTGGTTGAGCTGGGCGCTTACCGTCTTCCAGCGTGCCGAGTCCATCAGTTCCTGACGTGAAAATGAACCTTTATGATACAAACGTGTAACACGTTCTGCATTGATCGGCGACAGATTATCTAACACACTGACCGCGCCTTTACGATTATTGCAGACCAGGATCATATCGCAACCCGCATCCAGCGATGCCTGACCACGCTCCGCATAGCTTCCCATAATCGCCGCCCCTTCCATCGACAAATCATCGGAGAAAATGACGCCATCGAAACCAAGCTCCTGACGCAGCACCATTTTCAGCCAGTGTGGCGAACCGCTCGCCGGACGCGGGTCCACGTCACTGTAGATGACATGCGCAGGCATAATGGCATCGAGTTTGTTTTCCGTAATCAACGTCTGGAACACGGACATATCTTTTGCACGAATTTCGGCTTCTGAACGTGGATCGGTTGGGGTTTCTTTATGCGAATCCGCCGTCACTGCCCCATGCCCGGGGAAATGTTTACCGGTAGTTTTCATGCCAGCAGCATGCATACCGTCAATGAAGCGAGTCGCCATAGCCAGCGCTTTCCGCGAATCGGCATGGTAAGAGCGTTCGCCAATCGCCGCGCTGATATGCCCCACATCCAGCACCGGCGCAAAACTGATATCTATATCCATTGCGATCATTTCGCTGGCCATTAGCCATCCGGCGTCCTGAGCCAGATTGCCGCCGTCTTCCAGACCGTGCAGTGCTGCAAAGGATTGGGCCGCAGGCAGACGCGTAAATCCTTCGCGAAAACGCTGTACCCTGCCGCCTTCCTGATCTACCGCCACCACCAGATGATTACGTGATGCCGCGCGAATCTGGCGCACTAATTCACGCAACTGTTCCGGGTCATGATAATTTCGGGTAAAGAGGATCAACCCACCTACCAGCGGATGCGCCAGAATCTCACGCTCTTCAGCGTCCAGCTCATACCCTTCGACATCCAACATTACTGGGCCCACACTGCTCTCCTTATCCTTTCATTATTAGCTGCCGCCAGGTTTCATCGGCCAGCCTGATAAATTGTCGATCGCCAGTTTGTCGCCAGCGATACTCAAACCACCCCGCTTTCAGCATTATGACCCAGGGCCGCCATCGTCTGACCTGCCGCCACAGCGCGTTTTGTTCAATGTGCGCTCGTTGGGCGTAGGCGCTAACCAGCCGTTGGTGCTGAGATTCGTCGTTGACCCAAACCGCCGCCAGCTCCAGAGCGATATCACCGTCTCCGGCATATTCCCAGTCAATCAGCCGCAGCCCTGATGCTGTACGTACGATGTTGTCACCGTGGACATCCATATGCAGAGGTCCCAGACGCAAAGGTCGAGGCTCACCGCTTTTCCTGAGTCGCTTCAACGCTCGCAACCAGCATGGCGTACGACGCGCCGGATCGCCACACTGCCAGTACTGTTCGAGTAGCGGCAGCAGACTGATTCGCCAGCCCAATTGGGGTTGTTGGTGCAGATGATACAATAAGCCAGCGAGTTCGTCGGCGTCCGGCAATCTGGATTCTACCTTACCGTGAAAAAAGTCGACCGCCATCCACCCACGTATATAAAAGCGGGGGCGCGGCGCAAGGCTTTCAGGCAGGTGCTTTAACGCGTGATAGTGGCGTAAGAAATGCGATTCCGGCGCGTCAGGGTCGTGATGACAGCGCAACACTAAGCGGTGGGTATCGTGTTCGATGATGCAGCTCCCGCCGCTCAGACCGCTCTGGTTGGCTACGACGGGATGATACTGCGGGAAATAGCGCGACAACACCTCGTCGCGCGTTAGCCAGTTATTGTTGCTGTACGGCACCTTTACCTGACCAGATTATCTCGCCAGTTTGTACCAGCATTAATTGCATTTGCAGGGCCGGCGAATTGACGTTGCCGGAGGCGCTGGAATAGAGCACATACTGTGCGCCAACGTTACGGGCGATACCAATCGCTTTGCTGCGCGTTCCCAGACTGTCGTTCGGCGACAAACCTAACTGCTGTTTGGCGACAGCCAACTGCTGGGCGGAAACCAGGGTAAACTTGCCGTTATTCGCCAGCGCGTTCCTCAAGGTCTCGGTGGCTTCACCGGCATTCAACGAGCCGTTGGTCCGGTTATTCACGCTATCAACCAGCAGAACACCTCCCGCTTTGACGCCGTCAGCCTGCAGCATTTTGCCGACCATCGGCTGCATAGCCCCGTTCCAGTCATAGTGACGTTGACGTGGCGTCGGCTGCGCCGTTTGGTCCTCGTGCTCAATCGGACCCGGCTGCTGCGGTATGCTTGGCACCGTTGGTACAACCGGCACCGGTTGTTGCGGCTGCGCGGGCTGTTCCGGCACTGGCTTTACTTCCTCTACTGGTGCGGGCTCACGTTGCGCCACACAGCCAGAGAGAAACATCGCCAGCGCGGCAATCAGTGCGTAGCGATTCATTTTGATCATCAAGATTCACCCCTTACAAATAAAGATAAAGTCTAACCTTGTGCGCCCCCAGAAAATTGGCGCTGCCGTACAGCGTCACCGACGAATGAGCCGGGATAGTCACGCTGCGTGGCGCTTCCAGAGGATGCATTTCCAGTCCTCTGGCGTCATACCAGTAAAACCGATAATGAACGGTAACGGGTTCTTGTCTTTCGTTATAAAGTCGCGAGGATGCTGAGGCCTGAATATCAGACGTGGTTAACGTCGGCTGTTCTGCTGTAATGCCCGACGCCAGAATCGTTGATTCCATCACCAGCGACTGTTCATCACTTACCGGAATTTCAGGATGTGCCCGACAGCCAGCCAGTAGCAGCAAGCTCAGTGAAAGTGCAATGCATCCTCTGGTCATGCTTACAGACCTTTATGCGCAAGCATTGGACCAAGCGCCCGCCCGCCCAGCAGGTGCATATGAATGTGATACACCTCCTGACCGCCGTGACGATTGGTATTCATAATTAAACGATACCCATCCGCAGCAATGCCTTCCTGCTCGGCGATTTTCGCCGCTACGGTGATCATGCGACCCAGCGCCTGCTCGTGTTCCGCCGTCACATCGTTGACGGTCGGGATCAGGACGTTAGGAATGATCAGAATGTGCGTAGGTGCCTGAGGGGAAATATCACGAAACGCAGTGACCAGTTCATCCTGGTACACGATATCTGACGGAATTTCACGACGGATAATTTTGCTGAATATAGTTTCTTCTGCCACGACGTTTTCCTTTTTCATTAACAGCCCAAGCGTTATGCCATGCTACGCCGGGTCACTCTGCGAGTATAGAGTATGAGCGAGTTACTCACGCTCTTTCAACTTTAACCCTCGATTTTTTAAGCAAAAAGCCCTGCCACTGCTGTTCTTATAACCATTTCCCGTCGCTATTACTTAAGCATAGTACTGAAACAACATTTCATTTATGCCGTAGCATCTGTTTACACATTGAATGTGAATGCGTATATTTCGCATTTGCATTCATATGCAAACTTAATAATTTACAACCAAAGGGTTCATCACAACCTCAGTGATTCGAACTTAATATTAATAATTATCAAGGACTTTTCGATGTCTTTCACAACACACAACGGGGATGACCAACGCCAACCGGGGCTTGCCCCTTCTGTACTGGCAGCCTGCATCACGTTAGCACTATTGCCTTCCACCAGCCTCGCAGCCCCTGCTGAAGAGACAGTTATCGTTGAGGGCTCTGCTCCAGCCACATCCAGTGAGGAGCAAGATTACAGCGTTAAATCAACGACTGCTGGCACCAAAATGCAGATGACGCAGCGCGATATTCCGCAATCAGTCAGTATTATCAGTCAGCAGCGCATGGAAGATCAGCAACTGCAAACGCTGGGCGATGTCATGGACAACACGTTGGGGATAAGCAGAAGTCAGGCGGATTCAGATCGCAGTAGCTATTACTCTCGCGGATTTCAGATTGATAACTACATGGTCGATGGGATTCCGACCTATTTTGAATCCCGCTGGAATCTCGGTGATGCCCTTTCCGACACGGCCCTTTTTGAGCGTGTCGAAGTGGTCCGTGGCGCAAACGGGCTAATGACCGGGACGGGTAACCCCTCAGCGTCGATTAATATGATCCGTAAGCATGCCTCCAGCCGCGAGTTCACCGGTAATGTTTCTGCGGAATATGGCAGTTGGAATAAACAACGATATGTGACCGATCTGCAAAGCCCGCTCACGGCAGACGGCAACGTGCGCGGGCGCATCGTGGCGGGCTACCAGAATAACGACGCCTGGCTTGATCGCTACAATAGCGAAAAAATGTTCTTCTCCGGGATTGTCGATGCCGATCTGGGCGGCACCACCAGCCTGTCTGTGGGTTATGAATACCAGCGCATTGATATCAACAGCCCAACATGGGGTGGATTGCCGCGCTGGAATACCGACGGCAGCAAAAACAGCTATGACCGCTCGCGCAGCACTGCGCCGGACTGGGCGTACAACGATAAAGACTTCAACAAAGTGTTTGTCACCATCAAGCAACGTTTTGCCGATACCTGGCAGGCGACCATGAATGCCACCCACTCCGAGGTCAAGTTTGACAGTAAAATGATGTACGTCGATGCCTATGTCAATAAAGCCGATGGTACGCTGATTGGCCCGTATAGCAGCTATGGTCCGGGCTATGACTACGTCGGAGGTACCGGCTGGAACAGCGGCAAGCGTAAGGTGGATGCCGTCGATCTGTTCGCCGACGGCGGTTACGACCTGTTTGGTCGTCAGCATAATCTGATGCTGGGCGGCAGCTACAGTAAACAGAATAACCGTTACGAAAGCGCGTGGGCGAACGTATTCCCCAACGAAATCGGCAGCTTCTATACCTTCGATGGTAACTTCCCGGAAACCAACTGGAACCCGCAGTCATTGGCCCAGGACGATACCACGCACATGAAATCGCTCTACGCCGCAACACGTATTTCGCTGGCCGACCCACTGCATTTGATTGTCGGCGCGCGTTATACCAACTGGCGTATCGACACCCTCTCCTACAGCATGGAACAAAACCACACCACGCCGTATGCGGGCCTGGTGTATGACATTGACGATAACTGGTCTACGTACGCCAGCTATACCTCAATCTTTCAGCCGCAGAACAAGCGCGACAGTTCCGGTAAATACCTTTCCCCAATTACCGGCAATAACTATGAACTTGGCCTGAAGTCCGACTGGATGAACAGCCGTTTAACCACCACCCTCGCGGTGTTCCGCATTGAACAGGATAACGTGGGCCAATCAACCGGCGTACCAATTTCCGGTAGCAATGGCGACACGGCCTATAGAGCTATGGATGGAACGGTCAGCAAAGGGGTCGAATTCGAAGTTAACGGTGCGATCACCGATAACTGGCAGATGACGTTCGGCGCGACACGCTATGTTGCTGAAGACAACGAAGGCAATGCGGTAAACCCGAACCTACCGCGTACCACAGTAAAACTGTTTACCCGTTATCGCCTGCCAGCCATGCCGGAACTGACCGTGGGCGGTGGGGTTAACTGGCAGAATCGTGTTTATAGCGATACGGTCACGCCGTTTGGCACATTCCGTGCGGAACAGGGAAGCTACGCCCTGGTCGATTTATTCACTCGCTATCAGGTGACGAAAAATTTCTCTGTGCAGGGTAACCTCAATAACCTGTTCGATAAAACCTACGACACCAATGTCGACGGATCTATCGTCTATGGCGAGCCGCGCAACGTCAGCGTCACCGCCAGCTATCAGTTCTGATTCGAAACACATCACGCTCCACCTGCTCGTCAGGTGGATGCATTGGACTGAGAACACAAAAAGCCCACTTAAGTTTCCTTAAGCGGGCTTCTTAAATATGGCTCCTCTGACTGGACTCGAACCAGTGACATACGGATTAACAGTCCGCCGTTCTACCGACTGAACTACAGAGGAATCGTTGTGGAGGCTTATCTTAGCGGCGAAAAAATTTTTGTCAAACCCCATTTCCCCGAATAAGTTTCAATTGATGCTTCTCTCGACAGTTTGTTGCATTTCCAGACATTTTAAATGGAAAAAACTTTGCAGCTTTTTGGATTCTCCCTCATCATTTGAAATGAGGTTTCAACTTTCTTCTTTAAGGTCCACTTTGAACGTCTCCGCTGCCTTACGCCAGGTCGCTTCCCGCACGCCCTGGTATGCCAAACGCAAGAGTTATAAGGTTCTCTTTTGGCGCGAAATCACTCCGCTTGCGGTCCCCATTTTTCTGGAAAACACCTGTGTACTGTTGATGGGCGTACTGAGTACCTTCCTTGTTAGCTGGTTGGGAAAAGAAGCAATGGCTGGCGTTGGTCTCGCCGACAGTTTCAACATGGTCATCATGGCGTTTTTTGCCGCCATCGATCTGGGAACAACGGTGGTGGTAGCATTTAGCCTGGGAAAACGTGATCGTCGACGGGCAAGGGCAGCAGCCAGACAATCGCTGGTGATCATGACGATTTTTGCTACCGCGCTGGCAGCGGTCATTCACTATTTTGGTGAACAGATTATTGACGTTGTCGCCGGTGAAGCAACCCCCGATGTTAAGGCTTTGGCACTCACCTATCTGGAACTAACGGTGCTCAGCTACCCGGCGGCAGCCATTGCTTTGATCGGTAGCGGCGCACTCCGCGGAGCCGGAAATACCAAAATTCCGCTGTTGATTAATGGCGGTATGAATATCCTAAATATCATTATCAGTAGCATCCTGATCTACGGGGGCTTTTCCTGGCAAGGGCTAGGATTTGTGGGGGCAGGACTCGGGCTGACCATTTCACGCTACATCGGTGCGTTCGCCATTATCTGGGTGCTGATGATTGGTTTTAATCCGGCGCTGCGAATTCCCTTCAAAAGCTATTTTAAGCCGCTCAATCTCGCCATTATCTGGGAAGTTATGGGGATCGGTATTCCGGCAAGTATTGAGTCAGTGCTATTTAATGGCGGTAAACTGTTAACGCAAATGTTTGTCTCCGGCATGGGAACCAGCGTAATTGCCGGAAACTTCATTGCCTTTTCTATCGCCGCGCTCATCAACCTGCCGGGGAATGCTTTAGGCTCCGCGTCGACAATCATTACCGGCAGGCGTCTGGGAAATGGTCAGATTGCCCAAGCGGAAATCCAGTTACGCCATATATTCTGGCTCTCAACAATCGGCTTAACCGCCATCGCCTGGCTAACCGCCCCCTTTGCCGGCGTTATGGCCTCATTTTATACCCACGATCAGGATGTAAAAGAGGTCATAGTCATCCTAATTTGGCTCAACGCAGCGTTTATGCCGATATGGGCGGCATCCTGGGTGCTACCATCAGGGTTTAAGGGCGCACGTGATGTGCGTTTTGCGATGTGGGTATCGATGTTGGGCATGTGGGGCTGTCGCGTTGTGGCGGGTTACACCTTGGGAATCGTATTAGGATGGGGTGTAGTCGGCGTTTGGTTAGGGATGTTCTTCGACTGGGCCGTGCGCGCCGCGTTATTTTACTGGCGTATGGTTACAGGCCGCTGGTTATGGAAATACCCTCGCCCCGAGCGTGAAAAGTGCATAAAACAACCGGTTGCGTCTGAATAAGCGGCGAAATGGGGAATATTTCAGCAAACGATCGCATTTATCTATTCAGGCTTTGACAACGCTGAGTGGCATCGCTAATATTCGCCTCGTTCACACAATTCCTCTGTAGTTCAGTCGGTAGAACGGCGGACTGTTAATCCGTATGTCACTGGTTCGAGTCCAGTCAGAGGAGCCATATTTAAGAAGCCTGCTTAGGAAACTAAGCAGGCTTCTTGCATTATATCTGATAATCAATCACGGCTTCATCTGGCTCCAACGCCTGGCGCTTGATTTCATCGACGGATAACCCTGCGTTGCATAGCTCAATAAATCGCCAGACATAGTTGCGCTGCAGTTGCCCGCGTTTCAGGCCCAGCCAGACGGTATTTGCATCAAATAAGTGCCGGGTATCCAGACGGGTTAAGCTCCCCTCCTCCTGCTCTCCACTGGATTGTTCTGCCACCAGCCCGATTCCCAGCCCCAGCGACACATAGGTTTTAATCACATCCGAGTCCTGGGCGCTGAGGATAATATCCGGCACTAACCCTTTACGGGCAAATGCCTCATCGATACGGGAACGCCCCGTAATCCCCTGACGATACGTAATTAATGGCCAGTGGGCGATAGATTCCAGTGTGAGAGGAGACGTTTTCACCAAGGGATGATCGTGAGGAACAAGCAGGCTGTGGTGCCAACGAAACCAGGGAAAAGCTACCAACAGCGGATCGCTGCTCAGTCGCTCGCTGGCAATCCCGATGTCTGCCCCACCGTTTTGCAGCAGTACGTCAATCTCCTGCGGTGTACCCTGGATCAGTTCCAGACGTACCTCAGGAAAGAGCTCACGAAAGGCTTTAATCACCGCGGGCAGGCTATAGCGCGCCTGTGTATGCGTGGTGGCAATCGTCAGTACACCGGACGTGTCATTGGTAAACAGATCCGCCAGTCTGCGAACGTTGCTGGCCTCATTCAGAATACGCTCGGCAATAACCAGCAAGGCTTTGCCCGGTTCGGTCATGCCCAGCAGGCGTTTACCGCGACGGATAAAAATCTCAATGCCAAGTTCATCTTCAAGTTCACGAATATGTCGGCTGACTCCCGACTGCGAGGTGTACAGTATATTCGCGACTTCCGTCAGGTTGTAATCCTGACGGGCCGCCTCGCGGATTATTTTAAGTTGCTGGAAATTCACTTTTCGCTCCGGGCACATCAGACATTACGCTATTGTTAAAGTCTGATGCCCGGCATAACAAATAATAAAAACCCGCATCTTATTCCTGGAGGGAATAAGGTTTAGCTGACCAGCTGTAGCTCGCGGTTTTCCAGTGCCGGACGGCTTACCAGCGACAACAGGATCTCCTTCACGGCCTGTGCCTGCGGCGATAAGCTCCCTCTGGCTGAGACGTTCAGCGATAATGGCAGATTCATCGATGGGGTTGTTATCCGCGCCATCCAGCCGTTAGCGGCATTACATAATGAACGGGCCGCCGACTCAGGCAACACTGTGACGCCCATCCCACTGGCGATGGCAGCCGTTAAGGTGGCGATTGATTCAATTTCGCCAATCACTTTGGCCGTCAGGCGACGAAGCGAAAAAGCTTCATCTACACGCAGGCGAACTGCGCTGTAATCCCGTGGCAAAAACAGATTCATCTGCGCCACCGCGGCTAAATCGACGCTTTGCCCCGGGCAATCACGCGTCCCGACCAGGTACAGATCCTCTTTAAGCAACGGTTGACTGCTGATACCCGCCACGGGTGAGCGCTCGTAGAGCACCGCCATGTCTAAATGCCCGCTGAGCAGCTTGTCATTCAGCACCGCCCCACTGTTTTCATGCAAATAGACCAGCACATCGGGCAGCTCTGCTCGTACTGTCTGTAATAACGGCATAGTGATGGCTGACGCCGCCGTCCCCGGCGCCAGGCCAATAGAGACCTGTCCCCCCAGGGTCTGACCTACGTTATTGACCGCAAGTTGCGCCTGCTCGCACTGACGTAAGATCGTCCGCGCATGGGCATACAACACTTTCCCCGCTTCCGTCGGTGTGACGCCGCGTTTGGTGCGAATCAGCAGTTGCTGATCCAGTTCGCCTTCCAGCGTAGCAACCTGCTGGCTCAGCGCGGGTTGCGCGATATGCAACACTTCCGCTGCCTGGGTCAGGCTACCTATATCGACGATTTTCACGAAATATTTCAGTCGTCTGAAGTTCATTTTGCCTCCTGTCGGAATACCAGAACCCGTGCTGGCAGTCATTAATTTCAGGATTGCAAGATGCTTGCCAGTTTAGTCAGCAGCCGTGTTTTACGGTTAAAACCGCGTAAAGTCAGGCTCAAAGGTGAAGAATGGACTTTTTGCACACCTGAACCTCTCATTCTGGCTGCCCTGGAAGAGGTAGACGCGCACCAGAATGGGGCAAAAGCATAAAAAGACGGAAAGATCGCCGCTTTGCTGATTTTGTCAGCAAACGAACGCACAAATGTATTTCCCCCTTTGACAAGCCTCATCGCCCTCGCTAATATGCGCCTCGTTCAAACGATTCCTCTGTAGTTCAGTCGGTAGAACGGCGGACTGTTAATCCGTATGTCACTGGTTCGAGTCCAGTCAGAGGAGCCAAATTTAAGAAGCCTGCTTAGGAAACTAAGCAGGCTTTTTGCTTTTCTGTTTTTCATTCGTCTTATTTTTCATGTAGCCCTCTGGTGAGGGAGATAATCGTTTTCTCTTCCCGTCTGTCGCGGTAATCTCATAACGGTCGTTAATATATCGACTGCAATGTGTGTAGCCCAATTCAAATACTAATAACTAAAAGACAGTACAGACAGGATAACTATGGATTCCACTCTCACCTCCGCGGGTCCCCAAGAGGACGTCTCTTCGCTTCATCGTGCCCGACGCGCTGCGCTTGGTAGCTTCGCTGGCGCCGTGGTCGACTGGTATGATTTTCTGCTTTATGGCATCACCGCCGCACTGGTCTTTAATCGCGAGTTCTTCCCGCAGGTTAGCCCGGCAATGGGAACACTTGCCGCATTTGCCACCTTTGGCGTCGGATTTTTGTTCCGTCCGTTAGGCGGGGTTATCTTCGGCCACTTTGGCGATCGCCTTGGCCGTAAACGCATGCTGATGCTCACCGTCTGGATGATGGGGATTGCCACTGCGCTGATAGGGATTATTCCTTCTTTTGACACTATTGGCTGGTGGGCCCCTGTGCTGCTGGTGACGCTGCGCGCCATTCAGGGATTCGCCGTTGGTGGTGAATGGGGCGGCGCGGCGTTGCTCTCGGTCGAAAGCGCGCCGAAAAATAAAAAAGCCTTCTACAGCAGTGGCGTTCAGGTCGGTTACGGCGTCGGACTGCTGCTTTCTACCGGTCTGGTCTCACTGATTAGCTCGCAAACTACCGATGAGCAGTTCCTGAGCTGGGGCTGGCGTATTCCGTTCCTGTTCAGCATCGTACTGGTTTTGGGCGCGTTGTGGATGCGCAACAAAATGGATGAATCAGCCGAATTCGAACAGCAGCAACAGGCAGCGCAACCAGAGAAAAAGCGGTTACCGGTGGTCGAGGCGTTAATCCGCCATCCGGGCGCATTCTTAAAAATTATCGGCTTGCGCTTATGTGAACTGCTGACGATGTATATCGTCACCGCGTTTGCCCTTAATTACTCTACGCAGAACCTGGGCCTACCCCGCGAGCTGTTTCTGAATATCGGTTTGTTAGTGGGAGGACTGAGCTGTCTGACCATCCCCTGCTTTGCCTGGCTTGCCGACCGCTTTGGTCGACGGCGCGTGTACATTACCGGTGCACTGGTCGGTACGCTGAGCGCCTTCCCGTTCTTTATGGCGCTGGAAGCACAGTCTATTTTCTGGATCGTGTTCTTCGCGATTATGTTGGCCAATATTGCGCACGATATGGTGGTCTGCGTACAGCAGCCTATGTTTACCGGTTTGTTTGGCGCAAGTTATCGCTACAGCGGCGCAGGCGTTGGCTATCAGGTGGCAAGCGTGGTTGGCGGTGGTTTTACCCCTTTCATTGCTGCGGCACTGGTGACATTTTCTGGAGGAGACTGGCACAGCGTGGCCATTTATCTGATGGCCGGGTGTCTTATTTCCGCCGCCACTGCATTGCTGATGCGGGATAAGCAGCACAGTTAAGCCCTGATGCGAAGGTCATTCGACCTTCGCACAATCTTCCTCTACGTCTGACTTTTGTTTCATATTCCTGTGACATACTATCGGGAGAGCAGTACATCTGTGGAACAAGGAGACAGACATGAACAATAAGGGCTCCAGCCTGACCCCAACTCAGGCACTGGATAAACTGGACGCGCTGTACGAGCAGTCGGTTAAAGCACTGCGTAGCGCCATTGGTAAGTACATTGAAACAGGGACGCTCCCTGACATAATCGCCCGCCATAATGGTCTTTTTGTTTACCCATCGCTTTGTGTCACCTGGGATGGCAGCGCCACCAATCCCCCGAAAACCCGTGCCTATGGCCGTTTTACCCATGCGGGCAGCTATACCACTACGATCACCCGTCCGTCGCTTTTTCGTCCCTATCTTGAAGAACAACTCACGCTGCTGTATCAGGATTATGATGCGCATATCTCCGTCGAACCGTCGCAGCATGAAATCCCTTATCCCTATGTGATTGATGGTTCTGAACTGACGCTCGACCGCTCGATGAGCGCCGGATTAACGCGCCATTTCCCCACTACCGAGTTGTCACAAATCGGCGACGAAACAGCCGACGGTACCTATCATCCGGCGGAATTCTCCCCGCTGTCGCACTTCGACGCCCGACGAGTAGATTTTTCGCTCGCACGACTGCGTCACTACACGGGAACGCCGGTTGAACATTTCCAGCCATTTGTGCTGTTCACCAACTACACCCGCTATGTCGATGAGTTCGTGCGCTGGGGCTGCAGCCAGATCCTCGATCCGAACAGCCCCTATATCGCGCTGTCATGCGCGGGCGGGATCTGGATCACCGCTGAAACGGAAGCTCCGGAAGAGGCCATCTCCGATCTCGCCTGGAAGAAACATCAGATGCCCGCCTGGCATCTAATCACCGCCGACGGTCAGGGGATCACGCTGGTCAATATCGGCGTTGGCCCGTCTAACGCTAAAACCATTTGTGATCATCTGGCCGTACTGCGCCCTGACGTCTGGCTGATGATTGGACACTGTGGCGGCCTGCGTGAAAGTCAGGCGATTGGCGACTATGTTCTGGCCCACGCTTATCTGCGTGACGACCATGTGCTGGATGCCGTGCTACCACCGGATATTCCGATTCCGAGCATTGCGGAAGTACAACGCGCACTGTATGACGCCACCAAAGAAGTCAGCGGCATGCCCGGCGAAGAGGTTAAACAGCGCCTGCGTACCGGTACCGTCGTCACCACCGACGATCGCAACTGGGAGTTACGCTATTCCGCTTCTGCGCTGCGTTTTAACCTCAGTCGCGCGGTGGCTATTGATATGGAAAGCGCCACCATCGCCGCCCAGGGTTACCGCTTCCGCGTCCCTTACGGCACACTGCTGTGCGTTTCCGATAAACCGCTGCACGGCGAGATCAAACTGCCTGGTCAGGCCAACCGTTTTTATGAAGGTGCCATTTCCGAGCACCTGCAAATAGGTATTCGGGCAATCGATCGTCTGCGTGCTGAAGGCGATCGACTGCACTCCCGTAAATTACGTACGTTCAACGAACCGCCGTTCCGTTAAGGCCTGAAGGTAACTATGCACAACTCAACTCCTCTTTCCGCTCTGCGCAACCTGCTGTTAGCACAAGGGCTGGATGGCATGATTGTTCCGCGCGCCGACGCTCACCAAAGCGAAGATTGTACACCGCATGACAATAAGCTGGCCTGGCTGACCGGTTTTAGCGGCTCCGCTGGTCTCGCGTTGGTCCTGCGCGACCGCGCATTAATGTTTGTCGATGGACGCTATCAGGTCCAGGTGCGCAATGAAGTCTCGCTGGATGATTTTGAAATTCACCATTTACATGACGAACCGCTGGCCGATTATTTGCAGTCTCACGTTGCTGCCGGCGCGCGTATCGGCTTTGAACCGTTGCTGATGGTCAACAGCCAGTTTGAAGCACTGTCGGCGACCCATTGCGAGCTGGTGCCTCTTGAGCAAGATCCTTTCGACCAGGTATGGCTTGACCGCCCGGCAGCCCCCTGCGGCATCATTCGTGAAATGCCCATTGAAATCAGCGGGGAAAGCAGCACACAAAAACGTGCCCGCGTCGTGGATCTGCTCACGCAACAACAGGCCGACGTTCTGGCGATCACGCTGCCGGATAACATTGCCTGGCTGCTGAATGTGCGCGGTTCCGATCTGCCAATGGTGCCAGTGCCGTTTTCGTTCGCCCTGCTCCATCGCAGCGGCGAGCTGGAATGGTTTGTGGATAGCAACAAAACCCAGCAGCTCCCTGCTGCACTGCTGAATACGCTCACGCTGGCCCCAGAAGAGAGTTTTCTTGCCCGCTGCCAGCAGTTGGCCAAAGGGAAACGCTTTTTGGTCGATAAAGACTACGCCCCGGTCGCGCTGCGTTTTGCCATTGTAGAACACGGTGGCGAAGTCTTATGGGCACCCGATCCCATCACCTTGATGAAAGCGCACAAGAATGACGTTGAACTGGCGGGCTATCGGGAATGCCATGAAAAAGATGGCGCGGCCTGGGTTAACTTTCTGGCATGGCTTACGCATGAAGTTCCCTTGCGCGAAGCGGCAGGCAATCCGGTCACTGAGCTGGAAGCGCAGGCCAGGCAACTGGAATTTCGCCAGCAGCAGCCGGGATTTATCGAGCAAAGCTTCAACACGATTTCGGCCTCAGCCAGCAATGCCGCAATGTGCCATTACCATTCCAGCGAAAAAACCAATACGCCCATTACCTCTCAGGCCATGTATCTGAATGATTCCGGCGGCCAGTACCATAATGGTACGACGGATACAACGCGCACCCTCGCGTTTGGTCCACAGGATCCGCAGCGTCGTCTGCATTACACCGCTGTGTTGAAAGGCTTTTTGTCGCTTATCTCACTGCAATTTCCCAGCGGCACTCAGGGTCATCAACTGGATGCCTTTAGCCGTCGGGCGCTGTGGGATCTGGGTCTGGATTTTGATCACGGTACGGGACACGGCGTAGGCCATCAGCTCCTGATCCATGAGCAGCCCCATCGCATTGCCAAAAAAGTAAACCCCTGGCCTCTGGTCGCGGGCAATATCATTACCATCGAGCCGGGTTATTATCTGGCCGGAGAATATGGGATCCGTATTGAGAATCAGGTGGAGATTATCAACAGTCGTCCTGGCTTCTGTCGCTTCTCAACGCTGACGCTGGTGCCAATTGATTTAAGTCTGGTTGAACTGCATCTGCTAAGTGAGGCTGAAAAGCAGTGGATTGATGATTACCACCAGCAGGTCAGAGAGACGTTATCCCCACGCGTGAACGCAGAGGCTCGTCCGTGGTTGTTCGCCGCCACTGCGCCGATTCGCGTTCAGGCCAATTAATGCATTAAAAAAGGCAGCCCGCAGGCTGCCTTAATTCTCCCCAACTTTTTACTGCTTAGCTGTGACGGATGTACTCATCCATTTCAGTTTTCAGGTTATCGGACTTAGTACCGAAGATAGCCTGAACACCGGAACCCGCCACTACAACGCCCGCCGCACCCAGTTTCTTCAGGCCAGCCTGATCCACTTTGGCAACGTCAGCGACGCTGACACGCAGACGAGTGATGCACGCATCGAGGTTAGTGATGTTTTCTTTACCGCCGAATGCCGCAACCAGGGCCGGAGCCATTTCGCCGGACGCACCCGCTTTGGTATCTTCGGTAGCATCTTCACGACCCGGAGTTTTCAGGTCCAGCGCTTTGATCAGTACACGGAAGATGGTGTAGTAAACAATCGCATAACCGATACCGACAATCGGGAACAGCCACAGTTTGCTGCTGTTACCGGACAGAACGATAAAGTCGATCAAACCGTGGGAGAACGACGTACCGTCACGCATACCCAGCAGGATACAGATCGGGAATGCCAGACCAGCCAGAATTGCGTGGATGATGTACAGGATCGGTGCCACGAACATGAACGAGAACTCGATCGGTTCGGTAATACCGGTCAGGAACGAGGTCAGCGCCGCGGAGATCATGATACCGCCCACTTTCGCGCGGTTTTCTGGTTTAGCAGAGTGCCAGATAGCGATAGCGGCAGCCGGCAGACCGTACATTTTGAACAGGAAGCCACCGGACAGTTTGCCCGCAGTCGGGTCACCCGCCATATAGCGAGGGATATCGCCGTGGAATACCTGGCCCGCAGCGTTGGTGTATTCACCGATCTGCATCTGGAATGGAACGTTCCAGATATGGTGCAGACCAAACGGCACCAGGCAGCGTTCAATGAAACCATAGATACCGAACGCTACGACCGGGTTCTGGTATGCAGCCCACTGGGAAAACGTCTGAATAGCAGTCCCGATCGGCGGCCAAATGAAGGACAGAACCACACCGGTGAAGATAGCGGCCAGACCAGAAATGATAGGAACGAAGCGCTTACCCGCAAAGAAGCCAAGATACTCAGGCAATTTGATACGGTAGAAACGGTTGAACATATACGCTGCAATCGCACCGGAGATAATCCCCCCGAGAACACCCGTATCAGCAAGGTGTTTAGCTGCGATCTCTTCAGCAGGTAAATGCAGAACCAGCGGCGCAACAACAGCCATGGTCTTAACCATAATGCCGTAGGCAACAACGGATGCCAGTGCAGATACGCCGTCGTTATTGGTGAAGCCTAACGCGACACCGATGGCAAAAATCAGCGGCATGTTTGCAAAAACAGAACCGCCTGCTTCTGCCATTACGTGCGATACAACGGCTGGCAGCCAGCTGAAGTTAGCGGAACCGACACCCAGCAGGATACCTGCAATCGGGAGTACGGATACCGGCAGCATCAGCGATTTACCGACCTTTTGCAGGTTAGCAAATGCATTCTTAAACATAATTGAGAGTGCTCCTGAGTATTTGTGCTTTTCTACGTTCTCACGCATTAGCGAGGGGGGAGAACCTCGCCGTGTATAGGGCATCTAAGTACCCTTTATTTATTACACAGAGTAAAATAATTCAGTTTGTTTTTGTTTGACGGCTATCACAATTCAGTCGTGGATGGCCGTAAAATCCGCACATTCCGATAAAATGCGTTTCTGAATGTGTCAAACCGGTTATTCACCGCCCATTTTGAGGCGGTGAACTTTACTCGCTTTGCTTATTAATTACGAGCTTTAAAAAAAGTCAGTTAACGAACGGATTGCAGGCGAGAAGCGTCGATGTGAAACAGGCGGGCAAAGTTATCAGTGGTTGCCTGCGCCAGTTCTTCAACGGCAACACCTTTCACTACGGCCATATACTCCGCAACGTCACGGGTCATGGCGGGCTGGTTCTCTTTTCCACGATGCGGTACAGGCGCAAGGTAGGGAGAATCCGTCTCAACCAGCAACCGATCCAGAGGAACATAGCGGGCGGCATCACGGAGCTGATCTGCGTTACGGAACGTGACGATGCCGGAAAACGAGATATAAAATCCGAGGTCCAGCAATTTGCCCGCCGTTTCTCTGTCCTCTGTAAAACAGTGTAGTACGCCACCACAATCCGTCACTTTTTCTTCGCGCAGAATAGACAGCGTATCGGCCCGCGCATCGCGGGTATGTACGATAACTGGCTTTTGTAACTCACGGCCAATCTGAATATGATGGATAAAAGATTCCTGCTGGCGCACCTTTGTTTCCGGCGTATAGAAATAGTCCAGCCCGGTTTCCCCCATCGCCACAACACCCTCTTCGGCGGCAAAACGGCGCAGGTCTTCAACATCATAGGCTTCATCCTGATTTAACGGATGCACGCCGCAGGAGAACACCACATTGTCACGTTCACCGACCAGTTCGCGCATACTGCGGTATCCTGGCAGAGTGGTCGCGACGGCAAGACAGAATTTCACATCGCGTGCGGCTGCTTTCGCCAGCACGTCATCCACGTCCTTATGCAGAGATTGATAATCCAGGCCATCAAGATGGCAGTGTGAGTCGACTAAAAACATAATGTCTCTCTCAAAGATGGGGAACAGGCAGTACGGTGCCTGGTTGCAGGTAATGCTCAATACGCAGGATAAGATCGGTTAACACCAGTTCACGGTTTACGCCTGTTACGTTCAGCAACTGCTGACGGCAATGACAAACGTCACCGAGTATCGCCTGTATCCGGGCGACGGATAACCGTTCTGCGATAGAAGATATCAGGTCCAGCGCATCAGGATTGGTTAAATGGGAAACCCCATACGGACGCTTCAAGGCATCCGTCAACAACGTTGCCAGCCAGTGTAAACGGGCGGCGGCCTGATCGTGGTTTAACGCCGCGAGCAGGATATACCAGTCACCTGCGTTTAATGTGTTTGCCAGTGCCGCACAAAAATCTGTGCGATGCGCCCAGCTTTCAGCCTGTAACAACGAGAGTGCCGCACCAGGCGAACCCGCGCTCAGGCGTAATGCGCTCAACAGCGCTTCTGGAGATGCGGTCACTTCGCGGGCGAGCCAGGAGATTGCGTACGACTCAGCCGGCGGCGCAAGATGGTGTAACCGGCAGCGGCTGCGCAATGTCGCCAGCAATCGCGCAGGCTCTGTGCTGGCGAGGAAAAACCAGGTTTGTGCAGGCGGTTCTTCCAGCGTTTTTAGCAGAGCATTGGCAGCAGCATCAGTTAACTGGGCAGCATCAGGGATCCACACCACTTTCGCACCGCCAAGGCGTGAATGCTCGTACAGCTTTTCACTCACTTCACGTACCGCATCAACCCCCAGCGTGCTTTTGCCTTTTTCCGGCAGCAGCGAATAGTAATCAGGATGCGTCCCCGCCTGCATCAATTGACAGCCCCGGCAGTGTCCGCAGCTTTTATGCCCTTCCGGCTGCTGGCACATTAAATAGCGACTGAGCGCGTAAATCAGCGCGTCGTCACCCATTCCGGGTAATGCCTGAATCAGTAACGCATGGTGACCACGACCCGCCTGGTAGCTGGCTACCAGTTTTTCAAAATCTGGTCGTAACCATGGGTACCATTTCATGCGCCCTGCTCCTGCACCCACTGGGTGATGGTATTGCGGATATCAGCCATCACAGCTTCCAGCGGCTGCGTAGCGTCGATGGTACGAATGCTGGCATCTTTGGCACCCAGTTCAAGATAGCGCGCGCGGGTGCGATTAAAGAAATCGAAAGATTCCTGCTCAATACGATCCAGCTCGCCGCGCGCACGGGCACGCTTCAATCCGACTTCTGGAGTCACGTCCAGATAGAGCGTCAGGTCCGGGCGAAAATCACCGAGCACAGCATCGCGCAGGGTTGCCAGCATGTTTTGATCGATGCCGCGTCCGCCCCCCTGATACGCCTGGGTCGACAAATCGTGACGGTCGCCAATTACCCATGCGCCTTTTGCCAGCGCAGGTTTAATAACGGTTTCGACCAGCTGTACGCGCGCGGCGTAAAACATCAGAACTTCAGCTTTGTCAGTGATGACCTCGTCACCCACCGACTTAATGTCCAGCACCAGACTTCTTAGTTTCTCCGCGAGCTGAGTTCCCCCCGGTTCGCGGGTAAAAACCATGTCACGAATACCGAGTTGCTCAAGTGTCTCTACCACCACGTTACGCGCAGTGGTTTTTCCGGCGCCTTCCAGGCCCTCGATGACGATATAGTTACTGCCCATTTTTTTCCTTAAGCACTTTCAGGTAATCCTGCACGGACCGGTTGTGGCTGGCAAGATTGGTGTTAAACGTGTGACCGCCTTTACCGTCAGCCACGAAATAGAGGTACGGCGTTTTTGCCGGATGCGCCGCGGCCTGCAATGAGGCCTCTCCCGGCATGGCAATCGGGCCAGGCGGCAGCCCCGTAATGGTATAAGTGTTATAGGCGGTCGGGGTATCTAAATCCACACGCGACAACTTGCCATTATACCGTGACCCCATCCCGTAAATCACCGTCGGATCGGTCTGTAAACGCATGCCAATCCGTAAGCGGTTAATAAAGACGGAAGCCACCTGGTCACGCTCGCTGGCAACCGCAGTCTCTTTTTCGATAATAGAGGCCATGGTTACCAGCTGATTTTTGTCCTGATAAGGCAGGCCTTCAGCGCGCCCTTCCCAGACCGAGTCTACCGCTTTAACCATTTTCTGATGCGCGCGTTTTAGCAACGCCACGTCGGTTGTATTGGCGGTATACATCCAGGTATCTGGCCAGAACCAGCCTTCTACCCATTGCGGGTTCTCCAGCTTCAGCGCCTGAGCAACGGTCTCGTAATTATCATCGCTCAGCGTATGTTTGATGTACGGGGCGTCACGAAGCTGTTTGAGGTAGTCGCTCAAACGCATCCCTTCAACCAGACGTAACGGGAACTGCGCCTCTTTACCGCTTTCCAGCAGTTGCAACATATCCCGGACTGTCATGTCGGGCGTAAAACGGTAGGTTCCGGCTTTAAAATGCGACAGTTCGGGTTCCACACGCAGCAGCCACTGGAACACACGCGGACGATTGATGATTTTTTCGCGATAAAGTTGCTCGCCCAGCACCAGACGCCCGGTGCCTGCCTTCAGGGAAAAAATAGCCTCTTCTTTGATGAGTAGCGTACTGTTCGCCAGTTGGCGAACTTTCCACGCGCCGAACCCGGCAGCGATACCCATCACTACCAGCAACAATAATAAAACGCCTAACAATTTCTTCATGCTAATCAGACAACTCACACAGTGGGGCTAAATATTGGTAAAGTTCGCGCGACGGCCAGCGTTGGCCCTCAAATTTTTGCACCGGAACAATCGGCATCAGTGCATTGCAGATAAAAACTTCGTCCGCATCGACCAGCGTCTCAAGGCGAGCGGCAACTTCAGCCACCCGATATGGCGAAGCGGCGAGCTGCCTGATAATGTGCTGGCGCATAATACCGTTAACGCCCGCCTGATCAAGACACGGGGTAAACACATCCATTCCCCGGCGCCAGAATAAATTCGCGGCACAGCATTCCGTAAGCCACCCTTCGCTGTCAAGGACCAGCGCCTCATCGGCGTTTGTCTGCTCAAGATGAGCGCGGATCAGCACCTGTTCAAGGCGATTCAAATGTTTGAGACCCGCGAGATAAGGATTACGTCCCAGCGGAACCGGGCTAAGCGCAAGGGTTGCGCCCTCGGCTTTCCAGCGGGCGTAATGCGTGGGGTATGAGGAGGTGCTGATTATTCGCGTGGGCTGCACGCAACCTACTGTGCTATAGCCACGCGTACCGACCCCACGAGTAATAATGACTTTAAGCACGCCGTCTTGCTGTGTGCGCGCAACAAGACGCATTTCCTCCGCTAACGTAGCCCAGTCGAGAAATGGGATCGCGAGCCGCGCACAGGCTTTTTCGAGACGAGCTAAATGGGAAAAAAACAACGTAATATTTCCATGAATAATACGTGCCGTTGTAAAACAACCATCCCCAAAGAGCAGTCCACGATCGTTTACCGCCACGCGCTCAATCGGCTCACCATTGATAAGATACATTCACCCTCCGAATTTTATATCTCAGATTGTCAGGTGAAGGCAGGGTTCGCAAGCATTTTATCGGCATCATTTATGTTTTCCGGAACGAACACCAACAGAACAATCTATATCATATCAACGTCATCGAGACGAAATACCCCAATAAAAAAAAGACATACGTAAACAGGTTAAATACAAAAAACAAATACAATACTAAATTTTAATGTATTTAGAAAAAATGAAATCAATCTTAAGATATTATTTGTGTTAATACCTATTACATTACGGCATACTTCCAGCGTATATTTACGTTAAGGTAAATATATATCAATTAATTTTTACATCAATTCAAAGGGATTTTTATAATGAAAGGAAAATTGGCTGCTGTCGCGTTTTTGGGTTTTATGGGTGTCGCATCTTCTGCAATGGCCCAGGATGGTCAAGTAAACTTCACCGGTAAAATTATTGAAGCAGGTTGCCAGATTAACGGCTCCGTTACCAGCACCCAGAACGTTAAACTGGGCGAAGTAGCTAAAACTGCATTTACCAACGCCGGCGATACGGCTGCGACCACTAAATTCTCTATGGTACTGTCCGCCTGTCCGGCAGCTCTGCTAGGTAAACCCGTCGCTGTAAAATATGACGGTACTCCTGATATAACCGATAACGATTATCTTCAGTTGACCAACTATGGTAACACAGGCGTAGCGGATGGCGTAGCTATCCAGTTACTGAACACTGATGGCACCCCATTAGCGCTGGGGACTGCTTCTAATGCAGTCACTATCAATGCTGATGCAGCAGCAGAAACTGAACTCGACTTCTTTGCCCGTTATATTTCAACAAAATCAGCTGTCACCGCTGGTGATGCAAACGGTACGGTCAACTTTACTCTGACTTACAACTAATTGCGCTGAAATTAATCCCCATCATTAGTAATTAACTAAGCCGGGTTGCTCCGGCTTTATTCTTCGAGGTAGAACACATGAAGAAATCTATTCCTTTTACTGTCGCGGCGCTGCTACTAGTAATGAGTTCCGCGCAGGCCGGGATTATTGTCGGTGGAACACGAATTATTTACAAAGGCGATAAAAAGGAGACCTCGATTAGCGTTAAAAACCCGGATAAAACCTCTTATTTAATCCAGTCCTGGAGCGACACGGGGGAAAAAAACGGTGATAAAACGCAGTTTATGATTACCCCACCACTTTTTCGCTTAGGCCCGGAGCAGGAAAACACGCTGCGTATTATTCGCGCTGGTGGCAACCTTCCTGAAGATAGAGAATCATTGTACTGGATGAATATCAAATCCATCCCAGCGACCGAAAAAAATGACAGCGCGAACACGCTGCAAATTGCCGTAAAAACACGCATTAAATTGATCTATCGGCCGCAATCGCTGACTGAACAGCCTGAAAAATTCACCGACAAACTGACCTGGCAGCGCAGCGGCAATTCAGTCACCGTTACCAACCCAACACCGTACTACATGAACTTTAGCTCCGTCAAAGTGGGCGGCAGCACGGTGAAAGACGCCAGCTATGTCGCACCAATGAGTCGCGCCACTTTTACCCTTCCAGCAGGTGCCAGTGGTGATATCAGTTGGGTCATTATCAATGACTTCGGTTCCGCAGGAGCGGAACACCGCTCGCGTTAATTATGGCGCAAGGTGATTACTCCGCCGAAAGGACATCGGAATGAATGCAAATAGTATTAAAAAAAACATGAAATTTAGCCGATTAGCGTGGTTTATTGCGCTACAGTGTATGCTGCCAATTTCTCACTCCGCGATGGCTCGCGATTATTTTAACCCTGTACTGTTAGGGATTGATGGGCCAGGAAAAGAGTTAACGGACCTCTCAGCCTTTGAAGAAGGTATCGGTCAGTTACCCGGTACTTATCGTGTTGATGTGATAGTCAACAAAACCTCAGTAGGTGTGCGTAATATTGACTTTGTGACACACAAAAATGCACAGGGTGAATCCACCTTGCAGCCTTGTTTGAGTATCGATATGCTGCGCGAGTTTGGTATCCGTACTGAGGCATTCCCACGATTAGCCGCCAACGGCGACTGCGCTAACCTCTCTGCAATTCCCCAGGCCAGCGCAGAATTTGCATTTGAGCGCCAGCAATTGCTGTTTTCTATTCCTCAAGCCGCCATCGATAACCTCGCACGAGGCTACATCGCCCCAGAGCGGCTCGACGCAGGGATTAATGCTCTACTGCTCAACTACAACTTTACCGGTGCGGATACCCAAGCGCGCACTAACGACATGAGCGATTACGAAAGTTATTATTTGAGTCTCCAGCCTGGGTTAAATATCGGGTCCTGGCGCATTCGCAACTACAGTACCTGGAATCGTGACGTCAATGACGGCAACGCTCAGGAAAGCTGGGATTCACTCTATACCTATGCCCAGCACGACGTTATTTCGCTTAAAGGCCAGTTAACTCTGGGCGACAGCACCGCGCCTTCAGATATGTTCGACAGCGTGCCATTTCGCGGTATACAGTTAGCTTCAGATGATGACATGTTACCCGACAGTCTTCGCGGATATGCGCCCGTGGTAAGAGGCATTGCGCGAACAAATGCCCAGGTCGTTATCAAACAGAATGGCTACACCATTTACCAGAGTTATGTCTCCCCCGGTGCATTTGAAATTACCGACATGTACCCAACCGGCAGCAGCGGTGACCTTGATGTCACCATCAAAGAAGCTGACGGCAGCGAACAGCATCAGACTGTGGCATTCGCCTCCCTCCCCGTTCTACAGCGTGAAGGTCGTCTGAAATACAACCTGACCAGCGGACAATATCGCCCGTATGACAGCGATATTGATAAAGAGATGTTTACTCAGGCATCGGTCATTTATGGCCTTCCGGATGGATTTACGGTCTATGGTGGTGGGCAGTTCTCGCAACACTACCAGTCACTGCTCTCCGGGTTTGGTAAGAACTTCGGTACGTTAGGTGCAGTTTCCCTTGATGGAACCCAGGCTTGGTCAACACAGAAAGATCAGGATAAAGAAGGAGGTCAGTCCTGGCGTATTCGTTACAGCAAAAACATCCTCGCAACCGGTACGAATATTTCCATTTCAGGCTATCGCTATTCGACCTCAGGCTACTACACCCTACAGGAAGTTCTCGACACCTGGCGTGATGATGAATGGCGAACCAATAATCATCGCCGCCGTAATCGGGCCGAATTTCAGCTCAACCAGAATATAGGTGAAAGCCTGGGTTCGCTGTCATTGAATGCGATAAGTGAAGATTACTGGAACAGCGATCGTCAGATGCAATCCATTGGCGTGGGTTACAGCAACAACTGGGCTGGCATCTCCTGGAACCTCAACTATAGCTATAACCGTAATACCACCGATAACAGTAGTAGCAGTCGTAACTATGAGCATGAAAAGATATACAACGAAGATCAGGTGTTCTCGCTCAGCATGAATATCCCTCTTGATCGTTGGTTAAGCAACAGCTACGCAAACTATGGTTTCAATACCAGCAAAAAAGGCGATACCAGCCATACGGTCGGCTTGAGCGGCTCAGCGCTGGAAGAACGTAACCTGAACTGGAATGTGCAGGAAAGCGAAACTAATCATGGTGAAGGCAGCGGTGGTTACGCTAGCCTGGATTATCAGGGAACCTACGCACGCCTTAACTCTGCCTACAGCTACGATCATGACCAAAAACGCGTGAGCTACGGTATTGAAGGCGGAATGGTGGCCCATGCCCACGGTATCACACTGAGTCAGGCGCTCGGTGAAACCGCTGTACTGGTAGAAGCGCCGGGAACAGAAGGGGTAGCGATAAACAATCAGAACGGTGTTAAAACCGATTTTCGGGGTTATACCGTCGTTCCGTATGTTTCGCCTTACCGCGAAAGCACAATCTCGTTGAACACTGAAACACTCCCCGAAGACGCAGATATTGAACTGACGACCCAAACAATCACCCCTACCCGTGGTGCAATAGTTCGAGCGCATTTTGATACTCGAATTGGCAAACGCGTGCTGATGACTTTAGTTCGTAGCAACGGAGAGAACGTTCCATTCGGTGCAATGGTTACGGACAGCAGTACACCAAATACATCTGGTTCCATTGTGGGTGATGGCGGTATTGTCTACCTCACGGGGATGAAAGACGCGGGTACAGTCACAGCAAAATGGGGACGTGGAACGAATGAGCAGTGCCAGGCGCAATGGCAATTACCGAACAGTGCACCGACTAGTAATATCATTGTAGTCAAAGCAAACTGCCGATAACAGGAAATAATATATGAAGAAGCTATTAACCATTGTGACCCTGACTGCGAGTTGCTTATTGAATATTACACCGGCATTGGCAGATTATGTCTCCAGAGTCGACTGGGGTACCATGAATTATGCGCTTGCTCCTTTGCATATCCCTGCTGCGGTTGGTGGTGTAAGCGGCTGGACTGACAGAGGCTCAATTTTAATGTATACCCTCCCTTATAGTAATCGGGATGCCTATATAGACCTGACAGTTAATGGCACTCTGCTAGGTGATGGCGTTACCTGGGCTACGAATAATCCTGGTATCGGGGTGCAATATCTTGTTGCTGCTCCCAGCACATTAGGGATTGTCTTAAATTCTTTGGAAAGCATAACCGCACCTAACTATCCCCTGTATCTAACGAAGACTAGCGGTTCGGGAACATACAGTGTCGGCGGTTACTACCACCTCAAGTATCGACTGGTCAGATTACTTGAAAAAGTACCGGCGGGAAAAGTAACCACTCTGCCAAATGTAACGCTAAACATCCATAATGGGTCTGCGACTGAAATAGCGTCACTCCCGAAAAGCTCCGGACTTATTCTGTCAGGTATATATTCAAACATTCCGATTGATGCATGTACTATTGTTGCGCCAAGCGAAATTAAGCTTCCGAACCTATATGGCAATCAATTGCAAAATGGTGCACAAAACGTTATTCAAGCACCAAAAATTTCTTTAAATTCTTGCCCTGGCGCTGTTGATGGTATTTCTTATCGTTTCACTGCTGTTTATGGAACCCATAATGCAGCAAATGGTGTGTTAAACACCATGACTGGGCAAGGCTATGCAAGCAATGTTTATATACAACTGCAAAATACGGATGGAACACCGCATCCGGCGAATAGCGCTATTGCAATCAATAATTATGACGGTTCCGGTAATTATGACATCCCTGATTTTAAAGTGGGATATTTTATTGATAATACCGAAACTGTCACTGCCGGTATTGTAAAAACAGCTATTGAGCTTCAAGTAACCTATAATTAAAAGGACTGCGTATGAAAATTATCAATGGAAAAACAGCGACAATATTTATTCTGGCCTGCAGTGGATTATTTTCTGCCACCAGCCAGGCGGGCCAGGCTGTGAATATTGACATTACCGGGCAGGTTATCGCATCACCGTGTGTGGTTAACAGTAGTAATACTTCTCTTGCCGTCGATTTAGGTACGTCCATTCAAGCTAACGACCTCGCGACCGCCGGCAGTGCAACAGCATGGAAAGACGTTATCTTAAAATTAACCAACTGCCCGGCATCAACCAGCTCTTTCACTGTGTCGTTTGCTGGAACCGCAGACACAGACCCGGATTTCTACCAAAACACGGGCACAGCGACCAACCTCAAACTTGAACTCACCGATAATGTCGGTAACGCTGTATACAAAAATGGTGCTTCTCTTGCCAACGTCACGATTCCCAGTGCTACCCACGCCTATGACCTGGAAATGCGCGCCCGTGCAGTATCCAAAGGTAACGTGATGCCAGGTACTATCGTCGGCCAAGTACAAGCTACCTTTACCTACCAGTAATTCAGGATGGGAAAATGGTGCAACAGATAAACAAAGTACTGCCTGTTTTGGCCTGTTTGTGGGCAGTAAGCGGCATGCAATCCGTACAAGCTACGGACATCAATCTGAGTGGTACTGTCGTCGCTTCCGCCTGTACAGTGGATACTAACACGGTCGATCAGACGGTTAATTTCGAACAGGCGCGCGCCGTTGATTACCCTAATATCGGTGATACCAGTGAATGGCAGGACTTTGAGCTAACGCTTTCTGCCTGCCCTGCATCAACAACAAAAGTAACCGCCCTTTTCAGTGGCGAAGTAGACAATGACGATGCCACCAAGTTTGCGAATACTCAGGGTGATGCAAGCGGAATGGCATTGCAAATAATGACGCGAGATCATCTCACCGAGATCTCACCAGGAGCTGTTTATCAGGTTAGCATTGATAGCAGCCATAACGTCGTGTTTCCACTTTCAGCAAGAATGTACACGCCAACCGGCCAGGTAACAGCGGGTGAGTTTCGTACTACCGTACAGCTCACCTTCACCTATCAGTAAACACAAGAAAAAAAAGCGGAGCGCCTGGGCGCTCCGCTTTTTTGCAGTGTAAATAACTAAACGCGTTTAAAGATCAACGAACCGTTAGTCCCGCCAAAGCCGAAGGAGTTACACAGTGCGTACTCCAGACCACTAACCTGACGCGCTTCGTGAGGTACGAAGTCCAGGTCACAACCTTCATCCGGGTTATCCAGGTTGATGGTTGGCGGAATAGCCTGATCGCGCAGCGCCAGGATAGAGAAAATAGACTCTACCGCGCCCGCCGCACCCAACAGGTGTCCGGTCATGGATTTAGTGGAGCTTACCATCACACGGCTTGCCGCATCGCCAAAGACAGATTTCACTGCCTGGGTTTCGGCTTTATCGCCAGCAGGAGTAGACGTGCCATGCGCGTTGACATAGCCGATCTGACCCGCTTCGATAGCCGCATCGCGTAGTGCGTTGACCATTGCCAGCGCAGCGCCCGCACCGTTTTCAGGTGGTGATGTCATGTGGTAAGCATCACTGCTCATGCCAAAACCAACGACTTCAGCATAGATTTTTGCACCGCGCGCTTTCGCATGCTCGTACTCTTCCAGTACCACCATGCCTGCGCCGTCGCCCAGCACAAAGCCATCACGTTCTTTATCCCACGGACGGCTTGCCGCTTGCGGGTTATCATTACGTGTAGACAGCGCACGTGCCGCACCAAAACCACCCACGCCCAGCGGGGTACTGGCTTTTTCTGCACCACCCGCAACCATCGCGTCTGCATCGCCGTATGCAATGATACGTGCTGCATGACCAATGTTATGCACACCTGAAGTACAGGCGGTCGCAATGGAGATGCTTGGCCCTTGCAGGCCGTACATGATGGTCAGGTGACCTGCCACCATGTTAACAATCGTTGACGGAACGAAGAACGGGCTGATCTTACGTGGACCGCCATTCACCAAAGAGGTGTGGTTTTCTTCGATCAATCCGAGACCGCCAATACCAGAGCCGATAGCGGCGCCAATACGGTGAGCGTTCTCTTCCGTAATTTCGAGACCAGAATCCTGCATGGCCTGAACGCCAGCGACAATTCCATATTGAATGAAAGCATCCATCTTGCGCTGTTCTTTGCGCGAGATAATGTCTTCACAGTTAAAATCCTTTACTAAGCCAGCAAATTTCGTTGCATAGGCGCTAGTATCGAAATGGTCGATCAGGCTGATGCCACTCTGACCGGCAAGGAGAGCTTTCCAGGTAGACTCTACGGTATTGCCGACAGGAGACAACATGCCCAGTCCGGTCACAACTACACGACGCTTAGACACGGTTGTCCTCCAGGGAGGGAAAATAATTCAAGTGGGATAAAAAGATAAAACTCAGGCGGTCGAATGACCGCCTGGAGATGTTCACTTACGCCTGGTGGCCGTTGATGTAATCAATGGCAGCCTGAACGGTAGTGATTTTCTCAGCTTCTTCGTCCGGAATCTCAGTATCAAACTCTTCTTCCAGAGCCATTACCAGCTCAACGGTGTCAAGAGAATCTGCGCCCAGGTCTTCAACGAAGGAAGCATTGTTGGTTACTTCTTCCTGCTTAACGCCCAGCTGTTCGCCGATAATTTTCTTAACGCGTTCTTCGATAGTGCTCATACTCTTAAATTTCCTATCAAAACTCGCTTTCGCGATGGTTTTCGTAGTGTATAAAATGTTGAAAAATTTGCAACTAAATCCCGGCAGGTCTTACCACGATTTTACGTTATTTTGAGGGCATTCACCCTAATAACGCAAATTTTTTTATCTCGTGGTTAAACCATGTACATCCCGCCGTTGACGTGCAAAGTCTCACCTGTGATGTAACTTGCTTCGTCAGAAGCTAAAAATGCAACCGCACTGGCGATTTCCTGAGCGCCGCCAAGGCGACCCGCAGGAACCTGCGCCAGAATACCCGCACGCTGATCATCAGACAGCGCACGCGTCATGTCCGTTTCAATAAAGCCCGGAGCAACAACGTTTACAGTAATGCCACGAGACGCAACTTCGCGCGCCAGTGATTTACTGAAGCCGATCAGACCCGCTTTCGCCGCAGCGTAGTTAGCCTGACCCGCATTTCCCATGGTACCAACCACAGAACCAATAGTGATAATACGCCCATGACGCTTTTTCATCATAGCTCGCATTACCGCTTTTGACAGACGGAAAACAGATGACAAGTTGGTTTCGATGATATCGTTCCACTCGTCATCTTTCATGCGCATTAACAGGTTATCACGAGTAATCCCGGCATTATTGACCAGGATATCGACTTCACCAAATTCTGCGCGAATATTTCCCAGAACAGATTCGATAGATGCCGGATCGGTCACATTCAACATCAGACCTTTACCATTTGCACCTAAGTAATCGCTAATGGCCTGCGCACCGCTTTCGCTGGTTGCAGTACCGATAACTTTCGCGCCACGGGCAACGAGTGTTTCAGCAATTGCGCGGCCAATGCCACGGCTTGCACCGGTAACCAGCGCGACTTTTCCTTCAAAACTCATGGTCTTCCTCTTTTATTGCTCTAGCGCCGCAGAAAATGCCGCCGGCTCATTCATTGCCGAAGCAGTCAGGGTGTCAACAATACGTTTCGTCAAACCGGTCAGAACTTTGCCCGGACCAACTTCATACAGGTGCTCTACGCCCTGGGACGCCATGAATTCAACGGTTTTAGTCCATTGAACCGGGCTGTACAGCTGGCGAACCAGCGCATCGCGAATAGCGTCTGCATCTGTTTCGCACTTCACGTCGACGTTGTTCACAACCGGAACAGTCGGCGCGTTAAAAGTGATTTTTTGCAGTTCAACAGCCAGTTTCTCAGCAGCAGGCTTCATCAGCGCGCAGTGAGAAGGAACGCTGACCGGCAGTGGCAGAGCACGCTTAGCGCCAGCCGCTTTACAGGCTGCACCGGCACGTTCTACGGCTTCTTTATGCCCGGCAATAACCACCTGACCCGGTGAGTTAAAGTTTACCGGTGAAACCACCTGACCTTCGGCAGACTCTTCACACGCTTTAGCGATAGCAGCGTCGTCCAGACCGATAATAGCAGACATGCCGCCAGTGCCTTCCGGTACCGCTTCCTGCATGAATTTGCCACGCAGTTCAACCAGACGTACGGCATCGGCAAAACCGATAACACCCGCACACACCAGCGCAGAGTATTCGCCCAGGCTGTGACCAGCCATCAGCGCAGGTGTTTTACCACCCTGCTGCTGCCATACGCGATAAAGCGCAACAGAGGCAGTCAACAGTGCTGGCTGCGTCTGCCAGGTTTTATTCAGCTCTTCGGCCGGTCCCTGCTGAGTCAACGCCCACAGATCATAGCCCAGCGCAGCTGATGCTTCAGCAAAAGTTTCTTCAACAATTGGGTAGTTTGCTGCCATTTCAGACAACATCCCAACGGTCTGGGAACCCTGCCCCGGGAACACAAATGCAAATTGCGTCATGTTTAAATCCTTATACTAGAAACGAATCAGCGCAGAGCCCCAGGTGAATCCACCCCCAAAGGCTTCAAGCAATATCAACTGCCCAGCTTTAATACGCCCGTCGCGGACGGCTTCGTCCAGCGCGCACGGTACGGAGGCCGCGGAGGTATTGCCATGTCTGTCGAGCGTCACGACAACATTATCCATCGACATACCCAGCTTTTTCGCGGTTGCGCTAATAATGCGGAGGTTTGCCTGATGCGGTACCAGCCAGTCCAGTGCAGAACGATCGAGATTATTTGCCTCCAGCGTTTCATCAACGATGTGTGCAAGCTCGGTCACCGCGACTTTAAATACTTCGTTACCCGCCATCGTCAGGTGGATCGGGTTTTCCGGGTTCACGCGATCGGCATTAGGCAGCGTCAACAGTTCGCCATAGCGACCATCAGCGTGCAGATGCGTAGAAAGAATGCCGGGCTCTTCTGATGCGCTCAGTACAACCGCACCTGCGCCATCACCGAAAATAATGATCGTTCCGCGATCGGTTGGATCACAGGTACGAGCGAGGACATCTGAGCCAACCACCAGAGCATGCTTCACTGCACCAGACTTAACGTACTGGTCGGCAACGCTCAGGGCGTAGGTGAAACCGGCACAAGCGGCTGCAACGTCAAACGCCGGACAGCCTTTGATCCCCAGCATACTTTGGATCTGGCATGCCGCACTTGGAAATGCGTGTGTGGATGATGTGGTGGCAACCACAATCAGACCAATTTGTTCTTTGTCGATGCCCGCCATTTCAATTGCACGGTTTGCGGCGGCAAAGCCCATCGTCGCAACTGTTTCATTTGGCGCTGCAATATGGCGTTCACGGATACCTGTGCGAGTGACGATCCACTCATCAGATGTCTCAACCATTTTTTCCAAATCGGCGTTAGTACGCACTTGTTCAGGCAGATAGCTGCCAGTACCAATAATCTTCGTATACATGTACGCTCAGTCACTTTTTGGTTATATACCGCCACGAGCAAATCGCTGATACGTTGGCAGCATTCACAAACGCACCGTTATCTGTGTGCTCGCGAGTTTGCGTTTTCGCCACCGTCCAGCAGTTCGAATCCAGCTGGGTATACAGATTCCAGGCGAGCGGCAATTCGCTGAGGAACTTGTCGCTGCACCGCCTGCACTGCCTGTTCAATCGCGACTTCAAATGCTCGCTGATTGGCCGCACCATGACTCTTAATCACCGTGCCGCGCAATCCTAACAGACAGGCGCCATTATACTGGTCGGGGTTGAGGTGACTAAATCGCCTTGTCAGGCTTTTTTGTAACCAACGTTTTAATAACAGCAGCCACCACGACCGTTTTTTGCCCTCACCCTGAGACTTCAGCAGTGAAAGGAACATTCTGACAACACCTTCCATCGTCTTTAATGTGACATTACCTGTAAAGCCGTCACAGACCAACACATCAGTTTTGCCAGTCAGTAACTCATTGGCTTCAAGATAGCCGATATAATTGATAGAAGGGATTGTTTTTAGCACTACAGAAGCATCCCGAATACTGTCGAGACCCTTGGTTTCTTCTTCACCGATATTGAGCAACGCAACACGGGGATTGGCAATTCCAACCACCTCTTCTGCCAGCACGGAACCCATGACGGCAAATTGCACCAACATCGTGCTATCACAATCCACGTTGGCGCCCAAATCCAGCACCACCGTTTTGCCCTTTTGCTGATGGGGTAAAACCGTCACCAGCGCAGGACGCTCAATCCCCTCAAGGGGTTTGAGCAATAACTTCGCAAGTCCCATTAGCGCGCCTGTATTACCGGCGCTCACACAGGCTTCCGCTCGTCCTTCTTTCACGAGCTCCAGGGCAACACGCATTGAGCTTCCACGACTGGCGCGAATAGCTTGCGAGGGCCGGGCATCACTGGCAATAACTGACTGAGCAGGGATAAT
Source organism: Citrobacter braakii (assembly GCF_002075345.1). Classification (GTDB taxonomy): domain Bacteria; phylum Pseudomonadota; class Gammaproteobacteria; order Enterobacterales; family Enterobacteriaceae; genus Citrobacter; species Citrobacter braakii. The sequence goes on along the minus strand of NZ_NAEW01000001.1, from coordinate 274,666 downwards.
CTGCAGACGTGAACGTTGTTCGAAGTCAGCTTTGGCAAGTAATGGCGTGATTGTATCGGGATCCCCGACTAAAAGAAGTGTGAGTTGCGAATTAGAATTCAGTGCCTGCAATGCTGCAGGCACTGTCACGGTAGGGCCAAAATCTCCCCCCATGACATCTAACGCCAGGGTTAGACGTGTCAAGGTATCGTCGCTGCCCGGTTAGGTGTTTCCCCAGTTACCCGGGGAAAGCCTCACTAAGCTTCATCACGCGTGTACTCTTTGTCTTTCTCACCGTAGTAGGAAAGTCATTGAGTCATGCGTGATTACTTAGCGATTACCTTACGGCCACGGTAAAAACCGTCGGCAGTGATGTGGTGACGCAGGTGTTGTTCACCAGAAGTTTTGTCTACAGACAGGCTGGTGACTGCGGTCAGAGCGTCATGAGAACGACGCATGCCACGTTTGGAACGGGTTGGTTTATTCTGTTGTACGGCCATGGACCTTACTCCTCAATTACTTACGCTTTAAGCTGGCTAATACGGCAAATGGGTTTGGTTTTTGCGCTTCATCAGGCAATTCGCCAAAGACCATGTCCGCCTCGGACACTTCACAGTGTTCAGAATCATGCACCGGAACTACCGGCAAGGAGAGGATAATCTCATCTTCAACCATTGCAAGCAGATCGATTTCACCGAATTCGTTAACCTCAATCGGCTCATACGCTTCCGGGAGTGCTTCAGCCTGCTCGTCAGAACGGACAGGACTAAAACAATATGTTGTGTGAACATGAAGTGGGAACGGTTTCCCGCAACGCTGACATTCGAGCGTAACCGACACCTTTGCATCACCGGTTATAACGGCAAGGCGCTGGTTATCGATAGCGAACGACATGGAGCATTCCACATCACTGTCCACACTGACTACAGAATCGGCGACACGCTCAACCAGATCAGAAGTATAGATACCTTCATAATCGAGGCGTTTCTGAGCCGTACGAACCGGATCAAGAGTCAGGGGTAATTTTACCTTTTGCATAGGGCGCGCATATTAACTTTGTAACGTCATATAGTCAAAGAAAAAGGCAGCCTGTGGTTGCCTTTTGCCAATAATTCGCACACATTGCGGGTCATCGACTTAAAATCACTCAACACAAGCCATTACAGCCAGCTTGTAGGACGAAGTCCATAGTTTAAAATGGCTCTCATCAATACGCTATATGCGAGGGAAAAAATATGCCTCAACTTATTCTTGCTTCTACCTCTCCCTGGCGTCGCGCTTTACTAGAAAAACTGGCAATCCCGTTCGAATGCGCAGCACCAGAGGTTGATGAAACGCCGTTACCAGGCGAAGCCCCCCGGCACTTAGTCTTGCGACTGGCGCAGAAAAAAGCGCAATCTCTCGCCCACCGTTATCCATCGCACCTTATTATTGGTTCCGATCAAATTTGTGTTCTCGATGGTGAAATAACCGGCAAACCGTTAACAGAAGAAAATGCACGCCAGCAGTTACTCAAAGCCCGTGGCAATATTGTGACGTTTTATACCGGACTGGCGCTGTATAATTCTGCGACCGGACATTTACAAACTGAAGTTGAACCGTTCGACGTCCATTTTCGTCACTTAAGCGAAACGGAAATTGAAGATTACGTGCGCAAAGAGCGCCCGCTGCATTGTGCCGGTAGTTTTAAAAGCGAAGGATTGGGCATTGCACTTTTTGAGCGCCTGGAAGGTCGCGACCCAAATACCTTAATCGGTTTGCCGCTAATCGCACTGTGTCAAATGCTGCGACGAGAAGATATGAACCCGTTAAAAGCCTGACGGGTTGACGGCTGTTTAGGCCTAATCCTGTAGGCCTGATAGGCACAGCGCCATCAGGTCTACAGGTAATGCGCGATAATATCAATGCGCATCAGCCTTTACTGCGTAACACCTCGAGGCAGCGCTTCAACTGCTTATCCATTGGCGCTTCAATACGCATTACTTCACCCGTCCCCGGATGAGTAAATTTCAACGCTGCGGCGTGCAAAAAGAGCCTGCTCAGTCCGGTATCCGCCAGTTGCTTATCGAACTCACGATCGCCATAGCGGTCGTCAAAGGCAATCGGATGTCCGGCATATTGTGTATGCACGCGAATCTGGTGCGTTCGTCCAGTCACGGGACTGCAGCGCACAAGCGTAGCGAACGCATAACGCTCTTCCACTTTAAAGCGTGTTTCCGATGGTTTGCCTTCCTGATTCACCCGCACAATGCGCTCGCCGCTTTGCAGAATGTTCTTTAACAGCGGGGCCTGCACGGTTTTGACATGGGACTGCCACTGGCCGCGTACCAACGCGAGGTAGTCTTTCTGCATGCCTTTTTCACGCAGTTGTTCATGCAACGAACGCAAGGCAGATCGTTTTTTGGCCACCAGCAGCACGCCGGAGGTATCCCGGTCAAGGCGATGCACCAGCTCAAGGAAACGCGCTTCCGGGCGCAGCGCACGTAAGCCTTCAATGACGCCAAAGCTTAACCCGCTTCCACCATGCACGGCCGTACCTGAAGGCTTGTTAAGCACCAGAATGTGGTCATCTTCATATAAAATGACATCGGTCAGCGCCGCGACCTTCTGCAAATTCGGTGAAATGGCCTCTTCTTCACGTTCAGCGACACGTACAGGTGGAATACGCACAATGTCCCCGTCTTCGAGTTTGTACTCGGGTTTAATGCGTTTTTTGTTCACCCGCACTTCGCCTTTACGCAAAATGCGATAAATCATACTTTTCGGCACGCCCTTGAGCTGGGTGCGCAAAAAGTTGTCGATGCGTTGCCCTGCTTCGTCGGCAGTAATGGCAACTGTTTTTACGGCTGGAGTCTCTGTTTTCATGGGGGCCGATTTTAAATAGCCATCAAGATTCGCGCCACACATTTTTCTATGCTTATATTAACTGCTATACCTTATTACTTAAGTTTGACATAGCCGATTTGGTGGTTATTAAAGCAATCACTACGCGGAAGTGAAAAAACTGTGAGTAACCGGGTGATAAATGGCAAAAGTCATCTTGCTATAACAAGGTTAGCAGTGGAATAATGAGGTTGTTTCCGTGTTGAATCTTGTTAAAACAAGAAATTTTCCGGAATGACCCAATTTTGCCCGACCGATCATCAACGCAGCAATGGCGTAAGACGTATTGATCTTTCAGGCAGTTAGCGGGCTGCGGGTTGCAGTCCTTACCGGTAAGTGCTCTATAGATTTCGCGTTGTAGGAAGGCGGCAAGTCTGGGAACCCCAGGTGCTTACTCCTGTAAGTGGTTGGGGTAAGAAGATGAAGCCAACGCACCCACAGCGTGAAAGACGATAAGCACGATGGAAGCTTCTCTGGAGAGTAACACCCAGACTGTTCCCCTGATAATTGCGCTGTGTTTCCGTATGAAATACAGGCAACCGACACTCTGCGCCTCTTTGAGCTGACGATAACCGTGAGGTTGGCGACGCGAATAGACACGAGGCCATCGGTTCACACCCGGAAAGGCATTACTCTGCCCGCAGCTTAGTCGTCAATGTAAGAATAATGAGTAAGTTACGATGAAAAGAATGTTAATTAACGCGACTCAGCAGGAAGAGTTGCGTGTCGCCCTTGTAGATGGGCAGCGTCTGTACGATCTGGATATCGAAAGTCCTGGACACGAACAGAAAAAAGCCAACATCTATAAAGGCAAAATTACCCGTATTGAACCGAGTCTGGAAGCTGCTTTTGTTGATTACGGCGCTGAACGTCACGGTTTCCTCCCGTTAAAAGAAATTGCCCGCGAATACTTCCCCGCTAGCTACAACTCCCATGGTCGTCCCAACATTAAAGACGTGTTGCGCGAAGGTCAGGAAGTCATTGTTCAGATCGATAAAGAAGAACGCGGCAATAAAGGCGCTGCGCTGACCACCTTTATCAGCCTGGCAGGTAGTTATCTGGTTCTGATGCCGAACAACCCGCGCGCGGGCGGCATCTCCCGTCGCATTGAAGGCGACGACCGTACCGAATTAAAAGAAGCGCTGGCAAGCCTGGAACTGCCTGATGGCATGGGGCTTATCGTGCGTACCGCAGGTGTCGGCAAATCTGCCGAAGCGCTGCAGTGGGACCTGAGTTTCCGCCTGAAGCACTGGGAAGCGATTCAAAAAGCCGCTGACAGCCGCCCTGCTCCGTTCCTGATCCATCAGGAAAGCAACGTTATCGTTCGCGCATTCCGTGACTATTTACGTCAGGACATCGGCGAAATCCTCATCGACAACCCGAAAGTTATGGAGATGGCGCGTCAGCACATCGCCGCGCTGGGTCGTCCGGATTTCAGCAGCAAAATCAAACTGTACACCGGTGAAATCCCGCTGTTCAGCCACTATCAAATCGAATCTCAAATTGAGTCCGCGTTCCAGCGCGAAGTGCGTCTGCCGTCCGGCGGCTCAATCGTTATCGACAGCACAGAAGCGCTGACCGCCATCGATATCAACTCCGCACGCGCGACCCGCGGCGGCGACATCGAAGAAACTGCGTTCAACACCAACCTTGAAGCAGCCGATGAAATTGCTCGTCAGCTGCGTCTGCGCGACCTCGGCGGCCTGATTGTAATCGACTTCATTGATATGACGCCGGTTCGTCACCAGCGTGCGGTTGAAAACCGTCTGCGTGAAGCCGTGCGTCAGGACAGAGCGCGTATTCAGATCAGCCATATTTCTCGCTTCGGCCTGCTGGAGATGTCCCGCCAGCGTCTGAGCCCGTCGCTGGGTGAATCCAGCCATCACGTATGCCCACGCTGCTCCGGCACGGGTACCGTACGTGATAACGAATCACTGTCACTGTCTATTCTGCGTCTGATCGAAGAAGAAGCGCTGAAAGAAAATACGCAGGAAGTTCACGCTATTGTTCCTGTGCCGATCGCATCCTACCTGCTCAACGAAAAACGTACCGCGGTAAATGCCATCGAGACGCGTCAGAATGGCGTGCGCTGTGTGATTGTGCCAAACGATCAGATGGAAACCCCGCATTACTCCGTGCTGCGCGTACGCAAAGGGGAAGAAACACCAACCCTGAGCTACCTGCTGCCGAAACTGCATGAAGAAGCGATGGCATTGCCGACGGAAGAAGAGTTCGTCGAGCGTAAACAGCCAGAGCAGCCGGCATTAGCCACCTTTGCAATGCCAGAGGTGCCGCCAGCCCCTGCTTTGCAGGAACCTACTGCGAAGGCCGCCGCGCCTAAAGCCGCAGCAGCGACCGCGGCCGTCGCCGCACAGCCAGGTTTGATTAGCCGTTTCTTCGGCGCACTGAAGTCCATCTTCAGCGGTAGCGAAGAAGTGAAACCGGTTGAACAACCTGCGCCGAAAGCGGAAGAGAAAACCGATCGCCCGCAGGATCGTCGTAAACCGCGTCAGAACAATCGTCGCGACCGTAACGATCGTCGTGATAATCGCGACAACCGTGGCGAACGTGATAACCGTAACGAGCGTTCAGAAAGCGGCGAAAACCGTGAAGACAACCGCCGTAACCGCCGTCAGTCGCAGCAGCAAAATGCGGAAGCGCGCGATAACCGCCAGCAGTCTACTGAGGTCGCCGACAAAGCGAAATCCGGTGATGACCAGCAGGCTCCGCGTCGCGAGCGCAACCGCCGTCGCAACGATGATAAGCGTCAGGCGCAGCAGGAAGTTAAAGAGCTGAACCTGGCAGAACAACCTGCGCAGGATACCGAGCAGGAAGAGCGCGTTCGTCAGCCTCAGACTCGCCGTAAACAGCGTCAGCTGACTCAGAAAGTTCGTTACACAGACAGCCCGGCTGTTGAAGCCGAAGTTGCTACTGCCGAGGTGGTCACTGAAACGGCTGTCACTCAGCCAACTGAACAGCCCGTACCGGCACAGCGTACTGAACTGGCGAAAGTTGATCTACCTGCCGTCGTTGCGACTGAGCAGGAAGACAACAGCGAAGCGCGTGACTCTAATGGTATGCCGCGTCGTTCCCGTCGCTCACCTCGCCATCTGCGCGTCAGTGGACAACGCCGTCGTCGCTATCGTGACGAGCGTTACCCGGTTCAGTCGCCGATGCCGTTAACGGTTGCCTGCGCATCTCCAGAATTAGCGTCCGGTAAAGTCTGGATCCGCTACCCTGTTGCTCGTCCTCAGGATCAGCAGGTTGCAGAGCAGCGCGAGCAGGAAACGGTTCAGGGGCAAACTGCACCTGTCGCCGTAGAGCCTCAGGTTGCTGCAGCTGCCGTTGAGCATATTGTGAACTCGGTTGAAACCGTACAGTCAGAGGTGGTCATTGCTGAACCTCAGGCTACCGTCGTTGAAACCACGCATCCGGAAGTCATCGCTACTCCGGTCGAGGAACAACCGCAAATTATCGCTGAATCTGACGCGCCTGTTGCTGAGGATACCGCGGCGAAAGCCGAACCTGTCGCTGAAATCGTGGCTGCGCCGGTTGTCGAAGAATCTGCGGAGGTTGTTATTTCTCAGCCTGAAGTGGCTGAAGAGATTGCCGAGGTTGTGGAAACAGCGCCAGTGGTTGAAGAAGTTGCCGCGCCGCAAGAGGTTGTTGCCGCACCGGTCGTCGAAGACGCAGTCGTTAAGGCTGAAGTTGTCGCAACCCACGTTGACGCAGAACATCTTCACAGCCACGCGGCCGCCCCGATGACCCGTGCTCCGGCACCAGAGTATGTGCCTGAAGCGCCGCGTCATAGCGACTGGCAACGCCCGGAATTCACCTTTGAAGGTAAAGGTGCTGCAGGTGGACACAGCGCCACGCATCAGGCGACTGCGCCAGCAACGCGCCCGCAGCCCGTTGAGTAAGTCATAATCAACATCAAAGCCGACCTTCGGGTCGGCTTTTTTTTATCTCTGCTCTACACACTGACAAACTGAGAAGGCGTGGTTACACTGGCAATCTTTAGCGGTGCGATTGCGCGGGTAATAAGATTAACGGGGAATCTGTCGCTGAGAAAAAACAGTGGCCTAAAAAAATGCCCGCTCCGGGGTGTTAAAGGAGCGGGCAGACAAACATATCCAGTTTCATGATATGTTCAAAAAGGTGTTACCGGTTCAGCTGAAATAGCGACATTCCCTGCATATCGGTAAACGTTTTGTACGATGCCTGCAGTGCGGCCTGCTGCATCACGTAGGACGAAATCGCTGCGTTCCAGTCAACATCCACCAGATTGCTCATTTGCTGAGTCTGGCCCAATGCGCGATCGGCGCCCAGTGAATCCAGTGAACTTAACTCGCTGAGCTGAGTCCCTAATTCTGCACGAACAGAAAGCACGTTATTCAATGAATTTTTCAGGCCACGACTGGTTTTATCAATGGCTGCAGAGGCGGTAGCTTTTGCCGCGTCATTGCCCTCAATCGGGGTTTTGAGCGCATCAATAGCGGTATCCAGCATTTTGAACAGGTTCTTTTCCTGAGTACCGCCGCCAGGTTCCGGTACGGCATTGCTGGTCAGATTAACAAATACTTTATCGCCAGTATGACCAATCACCATGGTACGGGAGGCATCGACCTGCTGGGTCACATTTGTTGTACCGCCGCTGTAAGCGCCATCTGCCTGAGCAAACGGTGCAGATTCTGTTTTATATCCGCCAAAAATATAGCGTCCATTACCGTCGGTGCTGTTCGCCAGGTTCATCAGTTGATCGCGGATCCCCTGCAGGTCGGTGGCCAGCGATGCACGGTCGTCATCGCTTAACGTGCCGTTCGCGGCATAGACAATTTTTTCCTGCGCGGTCTGAATTGCCGTCGTTACCTGACTCAGTACGTTCTCTTCCAGCGATACTTTTTGCGTCGCAAATGAACGCGCCAGCGTATATTGGCTGTTCTGCGCCTGAGCTTGAGAAAGCACCACGGCCTGCGAGGCGGCGATCGGATCGTCAGATGGGTTGATCACACGTTTTCCCGTTGACATCTGCTCGCCGAACTTCATCCATTCAGCCTGAGAGTTAGTGATGCCACGCATATTCTGCTGGTACATCATCTGGGTGCTAATACGCATTGTGTCCCTCTCCCTTAGCGAATATTAATCAGTGCATCAAACAGCGCATTTGCAGTTTGCAGCACTTGCGCGTTAGCCAGGTAATACTGTTGGTAGCGCTGTAAGTTACCGTATTCTTCGTCGAGGTTGACGCCGGAAATAGACTGCTGCTGCTTATAAAGCTGCGTTACCACGTTGTTCTGGGTAATGGCGCTGGTTTTCAGCGTCGCGGTTTTGTTCCCGACATCGCTTACCAGCGTGGCATAAGCATCGTTGAAGGTCTTATTACCCACGGTAGCTTTGGTCTGCAGATCCAGCAGTTTCTGACCGTTACGGTTATCGCTTTTTCCCTTATCAATATCCGGGTCCGGATCATTTTTTGAGACCTGGGCCATGGCGATTTTCGACTCATCGGTCACCATGACTTTCATATCAACAACGGCGTTACTGACAGGTTTCACTGTGAAGCTGTCATTTGCTTTTGCGCCAGCATTTACGGTGATTTCCATCCCGTCAAAGGACATCTTCCCACCGGTAACGGTAGCTTTGAAGCTGGTATTATCCACCAGGCGAGTAACCTGCCAGTCCGTCCCGTCATAAACGATTTTATAATCGGTCGCCTGTACAGCAGAGCTGTCGGTAATCTTCGCGCTTAACGATCCTGTTCCTGTATTTTTAGCGTTGTTGAATACTGCCGGGCTACCGATAGCAAAGAAATCCTTACCCTGATCGCCGTTCGCGTCAAAACCCTCTTTATGCTGGGTGTTAAACGCATCGGCGAACGCCAACGCCAGTTGGCCCAGCGTGTTACGCGTCTGGTCAAGCTCTTGAGAACGGAAGGTCAACAGCCCGCCCAGTGAACCGGTATTCAACAGTTTTTCGGGAATTTCAACCTCGCCGGCAACCCCGTCGACGTAGGCCACTGTGGTTCGATTGGGATCATCACTGGAGGGCACAGCCGCCAGCTGGCGTGCATTGCTGCCCTGCACCAGTGAATAGCCGTTCGCCATGGTAATGTTGTAAGTCCCGCCGTCCTGAACGCTGACTTCAACACCGACAATCTGGTTCAGTTCACTGACCAGTTGGTCGCGCTGGTCGAGTAAATCGTTAGGCGATGCGCCCGCGCCGACGCCGGTCAGACGGGAAATCTGATCGTTGAGGCTTGCAATCTGTTTTGAATAGTTGTTGATCTGGTCAACGCTGGCCTTGATCGCAGTATTAACCTGCTTGTCTTGATCGCGCAGATACTGGTCAGTTGTTCTGAACTGGTTGACTAAACCATCAGCTTTACCGATCAGCGCCTGGCGCGCCGCCGGGTCTTCCGCGTTACTGACAAGCGTTTGCAGGCTGGTAAAAAAGTCCTGCATTGAGGTCGAAATGGAACTGGTTTTGCTGGAGAGCAGATTGTCGATTTTCGACATTTGTTCATAGCGCGTTGTCAGGCCGCTGCTTTGGTTCTGCGCGGCACGTAACTGATTCGTGATAAAGGAGTCATACTCGCGCTGTACGCCAGAAACATAGACGCCATTGCCAACCCAGCCCCCCGCACCCAGCGTGCTGTTCGCTTGCGCCATAATTGTCGTTTGACGGGTGTATCCGGCAACGTTATAGCTGGAGATGTTATTACTGGCAGAATTCAACGCGGCCTGCGCTGCGGCGAGTCCACTCATCGCGTTATTAATCAAGCTGGACATGGAGGTTCCTTGTAATCCTTCAATACTCGTTATTATCGGCAGCAGGTTGGTAGACTTGAGCTATTTAAAAGAGATTATCGATATTCGTACTGTAGGTTTTGCTCACTTTTTCGCTCATCGATTTCAACTGCTGGATCATGCTGGTTAATTTACGCGCATAGTTAGGGTCAGTCGCGTAACCGGCATTCTGCAAAGCCTGTGCCCCCTGCTCGGCGGTAGCAGCGGCGGTTACCGCCGCATAGCGCGGGTTACGCGATATCAGACCGACATAATCCGACAGTGCCTCAAGGTAAGAGCTATAGACGCGGAATCGGGCTTTCACCTTTTTCGCCTCGCCGTTTTCATATTCGGTGGTGGTGATTTCGGTGGTTGGGCCTTTCCAGCTTCCCGAAGCCTTCACGCCAAAAATGTTAAAGCTCGGTTCACCGTTCTCACGCCGGATTTGTCGCTGCCCCCATCCGGACTCCAGCGCCGCCTGCGCCAGAATCAGATGATGCGGAACCCCGCTTTGCTGACTTGCCAGCTTAGCCGGCAGCGATAGCTGGGCGAGGAAGTCTTTGCTGTCACCTGACAGCGGCTCATCATTGCTTTCCGTCGCGCGGGGAATGGCTTTACGGACCAGTTGCGTCAGCGCCTGGTTTTGATAGCTGGTCACCGTTTCCAGAGAGAACTTCATTGGCACCTGCGGCGCATCGTCTGCAGGTTGCGCCTGCCCTTCAGTCATCTGCTTAACCATCATTTCAGCCAGTCCCAGACCTTTACCTGCGGTCATCTGCTGCGCAATTTGTTGGTCATACATGCTGGTATACAAACGTGTCGAATCACTGCTAAAAACGCCATCTTTCGGCAGCGCTTCACGCATGCTTTTCAGCATCATTTGTACGAACATCCCTTCAACCTGACGGGCAACCGGGCGGATATTCGCCGCCGGGTCCTGACCCGCTTTCGCTTTCAGTTCGTTCAGTGATTGCGCATCCCAGGCGGCACTGGTCAGCAGTTTGCTGTCACCAATCATTAGATGATTTCCAGTTTGGCGCGTAAGCATCCCGCGCTCTGCATCGATTGCAGAATGGACATCAGATCCATCGGCGTTGCCCCTAGCGCATTAAGCGCACGCACAACATTGTTCAGGTTGGCGCTGGAACGCACGCTTTGCAGCGAACCGCCGCTCTGGCGCAGATCGATCTGGGTTTGAGGTGTCACCACGGTCTGTCCACCGCCAAACGGTGTATCCGGCTGGCTGACGTTCGCCTGGCGGTTTACCGTTATCGACAAGTTGCCTTGCGCGACGGCACAGCTATCCAGCGTGACTTCACGGTTCATGACAACGGATCCGGTGCGCGAGTTGATAATCACTTTCGCATCCTGCGGCGTGACATTCACCTCCATATTCTGGATGTCAGCAAGGAAACGCACCTGCGAACTGTTGCCGCTTGGCACGCGTACCTGAATCGTCCGGGCGTCCAGCGCAGTGGCGCTACCAAAGCCGCGCGAACGGTTAATGGTGTCGGTTATCTGCTGCGCCATAGTGAAATCTTCATTATTGAGCTGCAGATTAATAGTGTTACCGCCGCCGAACTGGCTGGGTAATTCACGTTCGATGGTCGCGCCGTTGGTAATACGTCCGCCATTGAGCTGGTTTACCTGCACGCTGCTGCCACCCGCAGCCGCGCCTGCACCGCCTACCAGAATATTCCCCTGCGCCAGCGCATATACCTGGCTATCGACCCCTTTCAGCGGGGTCATCAGCAACGTTCCGCCGCGCAGGCTTTTGGCGTTCCCCATGGAAGAGACCACCACGTCAATGGTTTGCCCCTGACGACCAAAGGCCGGGAATTGCGCGGTCACCATCACCGCCGCCACGTTTTTCAGCTGCATATTGGTGCCGGTTGGCACGGTAATTCCCAACTGCGAAAGCATGTTGTTGAGCGTTTGCGTAGTAAACGGCGTCTGGGTGGTCTGGTCACCCGTGCCATCCAAACCGACCACCAGCCCATAACCGATCAACGAGTTTTCCCGCACGCCCTGAACGCTGGTCAGGTCACGAATACGGTCGGCATGCGCAAAGGTGGTTATCAGCACCAGCACCATTCCAACTAAAGATTTAAACACTGGCTACCTCGCTTACATCGGCGACAAGTTAAGGAAGAAACGCTGCAACCAGCCCATATTCTGCGCTTCATTGATGTAGCCGTTGCCGACATACTCAATACGTGCGTCCGCAACCTGAGTTGACGGTACGGAGTTGCTGCCACTGATGGTGCGCGGGTTAACGACCCCGGAGAAGCGAATGAATTCAGTGCCCTGATTAATGGCGATCTGTTTTTCACCCACAACATGTAAGTTGCCATTCACCAGTACCTGGTCGACCGTTACGGTCAGGGTACCGCTGAAGGTATTTCTGGCGTTCGCGCCGCCTTTACCGTTAAAGGAGTTACCGCCTGAAGCTTCTACGTCAGCACGCTCGTTGCCAAACAGTCCTTGCAAATAACGCGGTACGGTATCAAAACCAAAGTTGGTCTTGCCGTCGCGGCTGGCATTAGCCGAAGAACTTTTGCTCGCGCTGACGTTTTCCTGCAATACGATGGTCAACGTATCGCCAATATTGCGCGGACGGCGGTCTTCGAATAACGGCTGATAACCGTAGTTAATCGGTTGGGCCGACTGGAAGATTGATCCATTCGCCACTGGCGTCGGGCCAGGAACAGGCTGGGCAGACGTTGCGCCCTGCACGAGGGGCGTGGCCGGGATCCAGGCGCATCCTGTCAGTGAAACTACCAACAGGGCTAAAATTGGGTATGGGTGAAGCGCGTATTTTCGCATTGCGGTCATCTTCAAAATCAGTGTGCCGGTGAGGCTTTCACCCCACCGGGCCACACTTTAGAGTTGCGTCAGTTTTTGCAGCATCTGATCGGTGGTCGATACCGCTTTACTGTTGATTTCGTAAGCGCGCTGAACCTGGATCATGTTAACCAGCTCTTCCGCCACGTTGACGTTAGAGGTTTCAACATAACCCTGGTACAGCAGACCCGCGCCGTTCAGCCCCGGAGTGCTCTCATTCGGCGCACCGGATGACTGCGTTTCGGTGTACAGATTCTCACCAATGCTTTCCAGACCGGTATCGTTCATAAAAGTAGTCAGGTTAAGCTGCCCAACCTGAACCGGTGCTGCCTGGCCCTGCTGGGTTACGCTGACGATACCGTCGCGTCCAATGGTGATACTAAGCGAGTTAGCCGGGATGGTGATAGCCGGCTGAACCTGAAAACCACTCGCAGTCACCAGTTGACCGTTCTGATCCACCTGGAAAGAACCGTCACGGGTGTAGGCGGACGTGCCATCAGGCAGCATGACCTGGAAAAAGCCCTGCCCTTTAATCGCCACATCTTTACTGTTGTTGGTCTGCGACAGGTTCCCCTGGCTGTGTAAACGCTCGGTCGCGACCGGGCGCACACCGGTACCAATCTGCAAACCAGACGGCAGTGTGGTTTGTTCAGAAGACTGTGCGCCAGGCTGGCGAATCGTCTGGTACAACAGATCTTCAAAAACGGCACGTTGACGCTTAAATCCGTTGGTGCTGACGTTTGCCAGGTTGTTGGCAATCACATCCATGTTGGTTTGCTGCGCATCCAGGCCGGTTTTGGCGATCCACAATGAACTGATCATAAAATGTCCTGTATTAACTCATCGACAGCAGTTGGTTGGCGCGACCCGCGTTATCATCCACGCTACTGATAATCTTCATTTGCATTTCGAAACGACGGGCGTTGGCGATCATGTCACTCATCGCGGCTACCGGCTTAACGTTACTGCCTTCCAGCACACCCGACATAACGCGAATGCTGGGGTCGGCCTGTAACGTAGCGCCACGGGTAGCCTGCGCGGCCTGGGTCAGACGGAACATACCGTCATCGCCACGTTGCACTTCACTCCCCGTGGCCTTCACCAGTTTCAGTCGCCCAACTGGCGCAACGGTGTTAGCCGGATCGCCAGGGTTGAGCGCCGAGATCGTGCCGTCTGCCGCAATGGTGACTTCTGAACCTTCCGGTACGGCTATTGGTCCGGCTTCGCCAATCACCGGGTGTCCCTGAATGGTCAGTTCCCCCGTAGGGCTTACCTGAATGGCGCCATTTCGGGTATATCCTTCGCTACCGTCCGCGGTCTGCACAGCCAACCAGCCATCCTGTTGCAGCGCCACGTCCAGCGGACGTGAGGTATAGTCCATCTGACCCGGCGTCATATCGGCCCCCGGCGTGGAGGCCACCACCAGCGTACGCGTCGGTAAAGACAATCCTTCAACGGGAACCGCGCGCAGCGCATTGAGCTGCGCACGAAAACCCGGCGTTGAGGCGTTTGCCAGGTTGCTGGCCGTCACCGCTTGTTGATTCAGCGTCTGACTGGCCGCGCCCATGGCGGTATAAATTGCGTGATCCATTAAGCCATCCCGTCAGGCGCTTAGCGCAGGTTGACCAGCGTGTTGAGGATCTGGTCCTGGGTTTTGATGGTCTGCGCGTTCGACTGATAGTTGCGCTGGGCGACGATCATATTCACCAGTTCTTTACTCAAATCCACGTTTGATGCTTCCAGCGCGCCGTTGGTCAGCTTGCCGAAGTTACCCTCGCCTGCAGTACCCAGCAGCGCCACCCCGGAAGACTGCGTGGCTGCCCAGACGTTGTCACCCTGAGAAGCCAGACCTTCGTTGTTGGCAAAGTTTGCCAGCACGATCTGCCCCAGAACCTGTTGCTGTTCGTTGGAGTAGTTACCGACCACAGTACCGTCATTGTTAATCTGGTAGCTCACCAGGTCGCCCGGCTTATAGCCGTTCTGATTCGTGGCAACGATGTTGTTGGCGCCAGTGTTCTGCTGCATGGAATTGAGGAAGCTCAGGGAGAAGTTCGCCGGAACTGCGCCATTGATCGTACCGGTCGTTATCTGAATTTGCGGTTGGGCATTAGCTGGGCCTTCAACGGGGATTTTTGGTCCAGTCGGATCTGCTGGATCTACTGGCACAGTCCCTGGAACATAATTGTTCACTGAGGTCAGCGTACCGTTAGCACTAAAGTTCATCACCGCATTCTTGTTGGCAACTGAACCCGCAACGCTGGAGTCCTGGGTGTAGACATCCCATTTGTTCGGGCCTGTTTTGACATAAAAAATATTCATGTCGTGGGCGTTACCCTGGCTATCGAAAACGGTAACTGAGCCTTTTTTGTTGTAGGAATCCGCATCGCTGGGATTAAACGGGGTCTTCGTTGGCACCTTGTCAGTGGAGTTCAGGTTGATCTGCATTGACGCAGTCGTGGTGGTTTTAGCCGCCATCAGCGTATTCGGGATAGTGATCGGCGCCGGGTTAGCACCTTGCTGTATCGTTGGCGGTGTACCGGTAGCCGGATAGCCCGTCAGTTGTAGCCCCTGCATGTTGACGATATTGCGGTTTTCATCGAGCTTGAACTGACCGTTACGGCTGTAGAAAACGGAACCGTTGCTGTCTACCATGCGGAAAAAACCGTTCTGGCTGATAGCGACATCCAGCCCGCGACCAGTGTTGGTCGTGGTACCGTCGGTAAAGTCCTGGGTAATGCCCGCAACTTTAACGCCCAGACCCACTTTAGAACCGGCGAACATATCGGCAAAAGAGGCCGTACCGGATTTAAAACCGTAGGTGGCGGAGTTGGCGATGTTGTTACCAATGACATCGAGGTTGGTCGCTGCAGCGTTCAGACCGCTGACCGCTTGTGAAAAGGCCATGACTTACTCCTGATAAGTGTGAAGGCTTAAATGATCTGCCGTACTTCGTCGAGGGTGGTGGTTCCATAGGTGCCCAGATCCAGCGTATTACCGCCGTTGCTGCGAATAACGCCCTGCACCAGCGCAAACTGAAGCGGCTGAGCCACCAGTTGTGTTCCGCCATTACCGGCAGCAATTGACACGTTGTAAGAACCGCTTGGCGCATCCGTGCCATCGGTCATGGTGCCGTCCCAGGTAAAGGTATGAACGCCCGCTTTCAACCCACCAATATCAATGGTGCGTACCACCTTGCCGTCTTTATCGGTAATGGTTGCGGTAACCTTGTCTGCCGGTTGCTGCAGTTCAACGCCAAACGGCGTGGTGGTGGTTTTTGCGCCCTCTTCCGTACCTTTACCGGTCAGGATGGTGGTACCTGGGATCATGACACCGTGGCCAATCAGCGTACTGGCCTGCAGCGACTGACTGTTGTCGATCTGCCCGGAGATCGATCCCAGCGTGGTGTTCAGTTTCTCAATTCCGCTCACGGTACTGATTTGCGCCAACTGGGTGGTCAGTTCGTTGTTTTGCAGCGGGTTGGTTGGATCCTGGTTTTTCAGCTGTGCAACCAGCAGCGTAAGGAAGCTGCTTTGCAGGTCCGCGGCGTTGCTGCCCGTCAGCGAACTCTTCCCCGTTGCGTCATTCACACCCGTCGTGCTCGGGTCATTCATTTTTACAGCAATAGACATGTGCGCCTCCTTTTACTGGCCTAGCGTCAGCGTTTTGAGCATCAAGCTTTTCACCGTATTGAGCACTTCGACGTTTGCCTGGTAGCTACGCGAGGCTGACATGGTGTTGACCATTTCGCCGACGACGTCCACATTCGGCATTTTTACGTAACCATTCGCATCGGCCAGCGGATTACCGGGTTCATAAACCAGCTTATCCGGTGCCTGGCTTTCAATGACGTCAGCGACTTTTACGCCACCGGTTGCCGCGCCTGGCGCGGCATCAACCTGAAAAACAACCTGCTTCGCGCGATAGGGCTGACCGTCAGGTCCGGTGACGCTATCCGCATTCGCCATGTTGCTGGCCGCCACGTTCAGGCGCTTAGACTGAGCCGTCAGCGCAGAGCCTGCGATATCAAAAATATTTAACAGCGCCACGAATTAGTTCCCTCCTTGCAGCACGTTCATCATGCCTTTGATTTGTCCACCCAACGCGGTCAGCCCCATTTGATACTTGAGGCTGTTGTCTGCAAATTGCGTACGCTCCCGGTCCATATCTACCGTGTTGCCATCGAGAGACGGCTGATCAGGAATGCGGTAGAGCAGTTCCGTAGAAGGAGCGGAAACGGTCTGGGCCGGAATGTGTTGTGCAGAGGTCAGCGTCAACGAGACACCGCCGGTTTCTTCCCGTCCTCGCACCATGACTTTTTTTAATTCACTGGCGAAATCCAGGTCGCGCGCCTGATACCCCGGCGTGTCGGCATTGGCTATGTTGGCCGCCAATACTTCCTGGCGTTGGGCGCGCAAATTCAGCGCTTCCTGTTGAAAACGTAAGGCGGCGTCGAGCTTATCGAGCATATCTCCTCCGCAAATGACAAAATTCAGCCGACAGCTTAAATCCCATTACGCGCGCGTTATCGCCGGAATAAACGCAAAATGCGTCGCTATTTGTTGCGTTGATGACTGCGTCACACAGGTAGAATCCTGTCACTACCTGAAAAAGCGCGAGGTTTTGATGCAAACGTTTAAACGTGGAGTCGTCGTGGCAGCACTGCTGTTCAGTCCTATGACGCTGGCGCAAGACCTGAATTCACAGCTGACGGCATGGTTTTCCCAGCGACTGGCCGGATTTAGCGATGAGGTCGTCGTTACTATCCGAACGTCGCCAAACTTATTGCCGAGCTGCGAACAACCAGCATTAAGCGTGTCCGGGAGTGCAAAATTGTGGGGTAATGTGAACGTGCTGGCGCGCTGCGCCAACGAGAAACGTTATCTGCAGGTGAACGTGCAGGCCACGGGAAACTACGTTGTTGCCGCCGCGCCCGTCGCTCGGGGTAGCGCCCTGACTTCGGCCAGCGTAACGCTGAAACGAGGTCGACTGGACCAACTCCCTCCGCGCGCCGTGCTGGATATGAATCAGGTGCAGGATGCCGTAAGCCTGCGCGATCTGGTGCCTGGTCAGCCGATACAGCTTTCCATGTTGCGCCAGGCATGGCGAATCAAGGCCGGTCAGCGCGTCCTGGTTATTGCCAACGGAGATGGCTTTCGGGTGAATGCCGAAGGTAAAGCGCTGAACAATGCCGCCGTCGCCCAGAATGCCCGAGTACGGATGATTTCAGGCCAGGTGGTGAGCGGTGTCGTCGATTCTGATGGGAATATTCTTATTAACCTATAATAGGTTAAAGATTTTTTAGCGTGTGCCGATAGATAAACAACCAATGATTACAGCGGGCCGCTATAGCGTAACCCCTCGATGAGGATAAACAAAATGAGCATTGATCGTACCTCACCATTGAAGCCAGTAAGTACCGTTCAGCCACGTGAAACCAGCGATGCGCCGGTACAAAAAACGCGGAAGGAAAAAACCACCGCCACCACCAGCACCAGCGTCATGCTGAGCGACGCCCAGGCCAAACTGATGCAGCCCGGCACCAATGACATCAATATGGAACGCGTGGAAGCACTCAAAACCGCAATCCGTAATGGCGAGCTGAAAATGGACACCGGAAAAATTGCCGACTCGCTGATCCGCGAGGCGCAGAGCTACCTACAGAGTAAATAAAGTATGACTCGTTTGTCAGAAATACTTGACCAGATGACGACCGTCCTCAATGACCTGAAAACGGTAATGGATGCTGAACAGCAGCAGCTTTCCGCAGGATATATTAACGGCAGCCAGCTACAGCGTATTACAGAAGAAAAAAGCTCTTTGCTGGCAACCCTTGATTATCTGGAGCAGCAGCGCCGTCTGGAGCATGACGCCACGCGCAGCGCCAATGATGAAATTGCCGAGCGTTGGCAGACCATTACCCGAAAAACACAGGACCTACGCGAACTCAACCAGCACAACGGTTGGCTGCTGGAAGGGCAGATCGAGCGCAATCAACAAGCGATTCAAGTGCTGAAACCGCACCAGGAACCGGCGCTGTATGGCGCAAACGGTCAAACCTCTGCTGCGCACCGCGGCGGGAAAAAATTCTCTATCTGATGCTAGCCTGATAACGTTTTGCTTATCAGGCCTACGCGTTTTGTAGGCCGGATACGGCGTCATGCCGCCATCCGGCATTAATCTGTTACGCCGTCCGGCGCACAAACTCTTTCACTTTAAAGCCCAGCACCGCGAGCGCAGCGAAGTAAGCAGCAATACCGGCCACCACAACGGCCATCAGACGCAGCAGACGCCATAACATCGTTCCCTGCGACCAGTCCGGCATGATGTAGAGCATCCCAACCAGCGCCGCCGACATCACCAGCACAGAAATCACCAGTCGCGCCAGGAACCAGGCCCAACCCGGTTGTGGGGTGAAAATTTTCTGTTTCCGCAGTTGCCAGTACAGCAGTGAAGCGTTCAGACACGCCGCCAGACCAATCGACAGCGACAGCCCGGCATGTTTCAGCGGCCCAATAAATGCCAGGTTCATTACCTGGGTCATAATCAGCGTGACAATGGCAATCTTGACTGGCGTTTTAATATCCTGGCGCGAATAAAAACCTGGGGCCAACACTTTCACCACGATCAAGCCAATCAAACCTACCGAGTATGCCACCAGCGCGCGCTGCGTCATCGCTGCGTCAAAGGCGGTAAATTTACCGTACTGGAACAGAGAAACCGTCAGCGGTTTGGCCAGAATCCCCAACGCCACGGCGCTCGGTAATGCCAACAGAAAACACAAACGCAGGCCCCAGTCCATCAGACGGCAATACTCATCATGATTACCGCTGGAAAAACTTTTGGACAGCGAGGGCAGCAGGATAGTCCCCAACGCGACGCCAAGTACGCCAGACGGAAACTCCATCAGACGGTCAGCATAATACATCCATGACACTGAGCCAGAGGCCAGAAACGAAGCGAAAATCGTATTGATGATCAATGAAATCTGGCTGACAGATACCCCAAGGATCGCCGGGCCCATTTGCTTGACGACGCGCATCGCCCCCGCATCACGGAAGTTCACGCGCGGCAGCACCAGCATGCCAATTTTCTTCAGGTGCGGAAGCTGGTAAATCAGCTGCAGCACGCCGCCAACGGTAACGGCCCACGCCAGCGCCAGCACCGGAGGGTGAAAATAAGGCGCAGCAAACAGCGCGAAACCGATCATGCTGATATTCAGAAAGGTCGGCGCAAACGCCGGAATGGAAAAGCGATTCCAGGTATTCAGGATCGCACCCACCAGCGAAGCCAGTGAGATCAGCAGAATATACGGAAAGGTGATCCGTAGCAGTTGAGTGGTCAGCGCAAATTTGTCCGCTGTGTCGGCAAACCCAGGCGCGGTGACTAAAATCACCCACGGGGCAGCCAGCATCCCGGCGACCGTCACCACGGCCAGCGCCAGAGTCAACAGCCCGGAAACGTAAGAGACAAAGACGCGGGTCGCATCCTCACCCTGCTTACTTTTATATTCGGCAAGAATAGGCACAAACGCCTGCGAAAAAGCGCCCTCAGCAAAGATTCGGCGCAGCAGGTTAGGAAGTTTGAATGCCACAAAAAAGGCATCAGTCGCCATCCCTGCGCCAAAGATTCTGGCGACAATCGCATCACGCGCAAAACCCAGCACACGTGAAAACATCGTCATCGAGCTGACGGCTGCCAGCGACTTTAATAAATTCATCTATGTTGTATTCCAGACTCTGAGGCAAAACCCCGACAAACCTGCCCGTAGGTCGGATAAGGCATGATCGCCGCCATCCGGCACTTTTGCTGTGCCTGATGGCGACGCCGTAGCGTCTTATCAGGCCGACAAACCAGCCTATGGTTGAAAAGAGGTGTTATTTTTGAGTTGGCATATAGTACCTGGATTACAATGAATTACTACCGCCAGATGTTACAGGGGGTTATTCAGCCATCGCCTCCCGCCACAGCTTTTCGACAACGCGCTGGGCCAGGAGCGCCTGCTCACCTGCCGTCTGGGGAACCGTCTGATTTTGCACGCACACAATGAAATGACGTGCGCATCCGGCAAAACCACGCTGTTCCAGGGTAGTTTGCCAGCCTGCTACCGGCTTGTGCACCACTCCTTGCCCGCGCTCTTCCCGCCATTCCCGCATATCCGTAACGTCAATCAGGCCACCATCCGTCACCGCCTGCACGCTCTCGCGCTGGCTACCGGCGCGGCGATGCATACTGGTCGTTACCTGCATTTGCCCGGCAGAAAAATGGTGCTCCGCATAGAGCATCGCGCCGGAGTCATTGGTTAACAGCGTACCGTTATTTAACTGCGCTTTCTCTCCCGCCAGCCACAATGCGGTATCGACTACGTGCAGATAGTCGTCCAGCAAAGTGAAGCGCAGATCGTGCGGCCCGACGCTGTCCGTCCGGTGCTTATCCATGCGTACGGACGCCGCATTGCCCAACTGGGATTTGAGATCCTGATACAGCGGCGCAAATCGACGGTTAAACCCCACCATCAGCGTCAGCTTTTTCCGCTCGGCCAGCTCCACCAATTGTTCAGCCTCGCGCAGGTTTTCCGCCAGCGGTTTATCCACGCACACGTGAACCCCGGCATTCAGCAGTTCGCTGACCACCGCATAGTGCGTTGCGGTACTGGAATGGACGAAAACCGCATCGCAGGTTTGCGCCAGATTAACCAGTGAATCAACGTAGGGTATCCGCCAGGTATCACAGATACGCTGCGCTTTTTCCCGCGAAGGTGAAAATGCCCCTTCCAGTGTCCAGTCTGCACTAGCACCCAGCACGGGCAGCCAGGCCTTTTGCGCAATCCCGCCGAGCCCGACAACGCCGATACGTAATTTATTCACATCAGTCTCCCAGGTGCGCCAGCAAGGAATCAAGCCGCTGCTTAAGCTCCGCTACGTCTGTTTCCAGCGCTTCAACGCGCGCCTGTAGATCGCCCGAAGCTGCCGGAAGTTCATCTACCGTTGTCATCGCTTCATCAACGTCACCGCAAAACAGGTGCATATAACGGCTTTCACGTTTGCCCGGCTCACGCGCCAGGCGAACGACATAAGGACCATCTTCCCGGGTTGCCAGTTTCTCCAGTGTCGACTCTACTTCGGCCATGTCGCTGAATTCGTACATCCGGGAGGCGCGGCTACGCAGTTCACCAGGTGTTTGAGCGCCGCGCAGCAACAGCGTGGTAATGAGCGCGACTTCCCCCGCGCTGAGCTTAAGATTACCAAACTCAGAGTTGCAGAAACGCTGCTCATATTTCGTGACGCGATTACCAAAGCCACTCACCGTACGCAAGAAATGCCGTTTCACCAGGTTATCAAGCTGATCCTGCACGTCGGATTCCGACAGGTTCATCACGGGTTCACGATTCGTTTTTTGATTGCAGGCGGTTACGACTCCGTTAACGGAGAGCGGATACTGTTCAGGTGTAGTCACTTGTTTTTCTAATAAACAGCCAATCACCCGTGCTTCAGTGGCGGTTAATTCGTATTTCATCGTCTTCTCCATTAATCATGGCTGCATCTGAAACTTAGCGGCCGGGGGTCCATTCTGATGCGGTCAACGCCGTCAGCACGTGATCGCGCCACTGCCCGTCAATCAGCAGGTAATCTTTGGCATACCCTTCTTTTTCAAAACCCAGTCGCGCCAGCAGGTCACCGCTGCGTTTATTATGTGGCATGTAGTTAGCCATAATGCGGTGAATATGCTGCGTGCGCTGCATATAGCGGATGGCCGAGGTTAAGGCTTCATACATAAGCCCCTGCCCCTGCCACTTCTGTGCAATGGATGTGACGGGACAATGAACTCACGAAAGTAGGTTTTAGTGGGATCTGGTGGAATTACGTGTGATCTAGTGAGATTACCCCATGATTAACAAAGGGGTTTTCTGGATAGGGTCGTATTGCAATTGCTGCAAGTCATTACTGATAAACTTACGAAAAACCAGCCGCCAAGAACGATTGGGACACTTAAAAAACGAATTGAAAACCCACCACTGAAAGTATTAGCCTGCTAACAAACGTCTTTCAAAAGCTCTTAAAACTGCCAGCGAAGACTCCTACAAACTCAGGAGTGCGGGCTATGCTCGTAAGCTAGCCCGCCACTTTGCCCTTATGGGTTACTTGGGCTTGTTCTTCTCCAGTCTCCGCCGCATTGCCTCGTCCAGATAAACCACCTCCGAGCACACTCTCTACGGATTTTTGAGGCTCATCCTCAACCACTGCAGGCATTAAGGCCATCAACCCTCCTTTCCTGAAAACCTCAACGGCTTTAAGCCGTTCTTCTGGGGTCATATAATTTTGAATTATATCTGACAACCTGCAAACCACATCCGAACATTTATTTTCATTGTGCAAACCTGCGGTTTCGCTATCACCAGTAAACCATGCTACAGGTTTATCGGCAGCTTTAGCGATTAACTCTAATTTCGAGAACGATGGAGACGCCTTACCCTTTAGATACTTGTGGATCATTGTATCGGATATCCCACACTTCTTAGCAAATTCTCGGACGGATTCCGAACCTATTGCTAACCGTAAGCGCTCCCCAAATAGATTTTTTTCTTCATAGAGAAAAGATTGATCTGCACTTTTGTTCATTTTATCACCACATTGGAAATTATCATGATTAATATCAGTAGGTTGAACCAAATTCCTTCTGCAAACAGATTTATGAATAAAAGTTTTCATCACCATTGAAGTCCGAACTTTTGTTGTGTATATTGTTTTCACGGTTCAGATAAACAGCACTGTTTAACAGTACCGCTAAACATTTAAGGATCGCAGAATGATGGCGAAAAACCAAGAACGCACAGCAGAAAAGTTCTCTTTCAGAGACTGGCCTGCCGAAAAGGTTAAAGGCCGACTGGTAGAAATGGGGGTCACACTGCGCGACATCGAACGCTCAGCCGGTGCACCGATGGATTCAATCAGAACCGCCCTGGTTCGCGGTTTTCCTAAAGGAGAAATTTTAATTGCCGAGGCCATCGGCATCCCTAAAGAACAAATCTGGCCCAGCAGGTGGGAGAAGCGCCGGAGAATGCAGGAAAAAAAAGGTCTGGCTAACGGAGGGCGGTGACGATGTGGGTTACTGCTCAGGAATGTATGGGGGTTGCGGGTATGCCAACAACAGCATCAAACGTCCGGCGACAACTGGAAAAATTCGCATCCGGTAAATGTGATGTTTTTCGTAAGCGTCAGGGAACCAAGGCTATTGAATACGACGCAACGATACTTCCCGTTGATGTTCGGGCTGCACTTCTGCTCTCTCGTGGTTGCGTGGAGACCTCCAGAGGCGTTATTGAGTTAAGTCGCCCGCAGCCGCAAACTGCCGCTGAATATGATCGTGTTCAGTTATGGCAATGCTGGGAGCGAGCTTCTGAATCACAGCGTGAAAGAGCCAAAAAGTGGCTTAATGCGGTTACGCTGGCCGCAGAACTGATAGATGCAAAAATAAGTGTTCAAACCGCGTTTAATTCTGTCGCTAGTGAGTTGAATATCAACGCTACCACCCTGCGGGATCGGTATTACAGCGCTCAGGCATTCGATCGTAAAGACTGGGCTCCGGTAATGCTGGATAAACGCGCGGGCAAACAGGTAGTAGTGAAAAAAGCTGATTATGACGAAGAGGCATGGGATTTTCTTCTGGCTGATTATTTACGCAATGAAGCACCAACATTATTTAAGTGTTACGAGCGTCTACAGATAACTGCGAAAGAACACGGCTGGAGAATTCCAACTTATAAAACAGCATTAAGGCGCATTAATAAGCTGGATAAAGCAATGGTTGTCGCCTGTCGGGAAGGTGAACACGCCCTGATGCGTTTACTTCCGGCGCAACAGCGCACCGTTGCCAGTCTTGCAACCCTGCAATGGATTAATGGTGATGGCTATCAACATAACGTGTTTGTGAAGTGGTTTAACGGCGAGATCGTGCGACCTAAAACATGGTTTTGGCAGGATGTGAAGACCCGCCGCATTGTCGGCTGGCGTTGTGATATGACGGAAAATATGGATTCCATCCGGCTTTCCTTCATGGATGTAATTAAAAAATACGGCATACCGAAAGATTTCCATATCACGATCGATAACACCCGCGCCGCAGCCAATAAATGGCTGACTGGTGGGACCAAAAATCGCTATCGCTTTAAAGTGCGCGAGGATGACCCTAAAGGATTATTTGTGGTAATCGGTGGCAATATTCACTGGACTTCGGTTGTTGCCGGTAAAGGCTGGGGTCAGGCGAAGCCTGTGGAACGCGCTTTTGGTGTTGGTGGTATGGAAGAGTATATCGACAAACACCCGGCGCTGGCCGGTGCGTATACCGGACCTAACCCACTGGCGAAGCCGGAGAACTATGGCTCAAGAGCCATTGATGCTGAGTTATTCCTGCAGACGATTGCCGAAGGTGTGGCGATGTTTAATGCCCGCGTGGGTCGTAATACCGAAATGTGCGAGGGGCGTTATTCATTTGATCAGGTGTTCGAACGTGATTTCCCGAACACTATCGTGCGTAAGCCTACGGAAGAGCAGTTACGTATGTTCCTGCTGCCTGCGGAGGCGGTGACGGTCAAATTTAACGGTGAATTTACCCTGCACGCTGGCGGCTCACTGCTGAACCAGAAAAACCGTTATCACAACGCCGCGTTAATGGGGATTTCACCCCGAAAAGTGGTAGTACGGTTCGATCCTCAGAATCTTCATGGTGATGTGTACTGCTATACGCTCGACGGTCGTTTTATTTGCGCTGCAACCTGCATCGAAAAAGTGGGATTTGGCGATACTCAGGCTGCGCGAGAGCATAGCCAGGCCAAGAAACAGTTACGTAAAGCAACGAAAGCCCTGACCAAAGCCACGATCAAGAAAGATGCGCTGGAGGTGTCCGAATTGATGCCCCGTCTCAGTGAGCCGGAGCCGCCAGAGTCGCGAGTTGTCGGGATATACCGCCCTGTCGGCAATACAGTGACCGTTCAGCAGGTGGAAACTGAAGAGGAGTACGACGAACAGTATCAGGCGAGCTTCCGGCGCGGCGTGCAGTTACTTGCGGCCAGCCAGAAAAAAGATCCACTGGAATAAATAAAAAATAACCCGAGCGGACACTCAGGTTATTTAGCGAAAAATCAAATTGACTATCAGGCGAGGAAAATATGACTGATATTAGCGAAGTAATCAATACCATTAATGCATTAATCAGCAGCGGCCAGTTAACTCAGATGGTTGTTGCTAAAGAAACTGGTCTTTCTGATGCAACGATTTCTGCCTTCCGCAAGGGGAAATACAAAGGGGATAATGCTTCTGTATCGGAATCGCTGATTGCCTGGTATGGAAACTGGCAGCGCCGTAACACCCTGCCGGAGCGCCCTCAGTTTGTGGAGACGCAGACGGTTAAAGAACTGCGTGACCTGTTCCAGTCGGTTCGCGTGATGGGTTGTATTAACGTGATTGTGGGTGCGCCTGGTGTTGGCAAGACTGTTACTGCGCGGGATTACTGTTCTAACCCCAATACATGGATGATCACCCTGTCGCCTGCGCACTCCAGCGTGACCGAGTGCCTGCTGGAACTGGCTGATGCGCTTGGACTGAAAGATGTCAGCAAAAATAAAGGTGATCTGTCCCGTGCCATTCGTCGCAAGCTGACCGGTGTTCAGGGGCTGTTGATTGTCGATGAAGCCGATCACTTAGGTGTTGAAGGTCTGGAGCAACTGCGAGCCATTCAGGACGCGAGCGGTGTCGGTATGGTGCTGATTGGCAACCCGCAGGGGCTTTCCCGCGCCTCCCGCTACGGCGATCTGGCTCGTCTGTTTAGTCGTATTGCCCGTGCCAAGCAACTTAAAAAAGCCAAAATAGCAGACGTTAAAGCTATTGCTAATGCCTGGGGAATTACGGGCGAAAACGAACTTGCGGTGATGCAGGCTATCGCCGAAAAGCCCGGCGCATTGCGTGTTCTGACGCATACATTAAACCAGGCATGGATAGCGGCCAATGGTGAAGGTTCCCGACTGACTGAAAAGCACATTAAAACCGCTTTCAAAGAGGTTTATTCCAACCCTGAATTACTTTCGCAGGTGTAATTATGACAGCATTTAATCTTCCCGATATTTACGGCAGAAATTACCTTATTAATTTCGATGCCGTTAAATATATTCAGGTATCAGATAACGAAGAGCGCGGTGATTTAATTATTACCTTTACGGATAAGACTATTCAGACCATACCTGTTGGTCTGGACAGAGAGGGCGCTCTCGATACGCTCGAACACATCAGCCGGGTTATTGGCTCGGTCAGTCTTACTGGTAAAAATAAACTGTGGAGGTAACGCTTATGGCTAATCTGTTTGATTCACTCAATGCCGCCCGTCAACTGACGGAGCTGTCTGGTGCCGTTCTGGAACGTAGTAAGCGCTATCCGCAGCGTTACGCGCTGCGCACCACTCCGCCGAAATGTCAGATGCCTGGTGAGATTGAGATCACCGTCTGCAATAAAGGTGTGCGTCGCCTCGTTCATGCTGCCCGCGTGGGCGGCTGTACGGTGTACTGGGAGGATGGCGCATGAAATCCACTATCACAGCGTACTGCTGGGCGTCGGGGTTGATTGAGTTTGGCAATACCCTGCCGGAAGGCGCACTTCCGATCGTAACTGGCAATGAAAAGCAAGTGCGTGATGAGGTTACAGTAATGGCCCGTCATGCATATAGCGGCGATCTGCTTGTTCCGGGTATTCCCGAAGCAGCCAGTCAGGATGAAGCACGCGAGGCGCTGATTAGGTTCTCTCGCGTGGTTCGTGAGCGATTAACACATCCCAATAAAAGGAAATTTAAATGAGCAACAAAGTACAGGTTATTTTCACGTTCGAACTGGTAAACCGTGAAAGAAAAGAGGTTCAGGGGGGGGTAGAAGTTCTCGATATGGTGACGGCCAGCGTGGAAAGTAAGGGGCTGAATAAGGAGTGTCAACTCGGTCCTCAGCACGCTTACGCGCTTATTCTTAAACGTAACTCACCCGGTATTATTCGTTTTCTGACTGATGAGGTGAAAACCAGTGCTGGAAAGTTCGGTTTTGAAATGAATACGCGTAGCGAAGAAATTACAGAAACATCTGACAATATTCACTGAGGTTAATTATGCAGGCTCAAAGAGATAATTCAGTTACGGTTCAAAAAATCCCTGACGGGTATCGCAGTAATGCAATGGGGCATCTGGTGCCGGTGGATAAAATCAAGCCCATCGACTTGTTACGTGATGAGCTGGTTAATGAGCTTTACGAAGAGGCGCGCGAGCTGCGTCGTAAAATGGCCGAGTTTAAGCTGCGCGCCATGCAGCGTATCGGTGATTTTGTTGACCTGTCGGCATCTGAGTACGGCGTGACGTATGGTGGCGCAAAGGGTAATGTCACGCTCCCTAGCTTCGACGGCTCCCGCCGTGTGGTGCGGGCAACGGGTGAGCACCGTGTGTTTGATGAACGTATTCAGGCCGCTAAAGAGATGATTGATGCCTGTATTGCCAAATGGTCGAACGGCGCCAATGAAAACATTATTGCTATCGTCAATCGCTCGTTTCGGGCTAATAAACAGGGAATGATTGATATTAACGAAGTGCTCAGTCTTCGCGATCTGGATATCGATGATGAAGAGTGGCAGGAAGCGATGCGGGCTGTTGTGGACTCCATCAAGGTTAACGGTAGCAGCACCTATCTGCGCTTTTATCAGCGTGAAAACGGTAAGGAATATAAACAGCTTTCGCTGGATATCGCCAAACTGTAATTAATTTAAATCCGAATCAATTTTAAATTATGGCGTTCGCGTCAGGGTACTGCTTACGCCTGAAAAAAGAAAAGAGGTATTGCATGGCAATGCAACGGCGTTATTTTAAATTAAATGAAGCGGACTCGGTTAAATATCATAAGGAATATCAGGAAAAAATCGGTAAACCCCGCAGAGAGGCCATTCGTGATTTTCTGAGTGCGTGTAATGCGGTCGGGCATTTGTCACATAAACATTTTGGTACTGAGTACATCAGTGCGCTCCTGGTACGCGAGGATGTGGACTGCGGCGGAAACAAACGTACCCGCAGTGGCTTTTTTGATGATGACGGTCAGGATCTGTTTAAGGTTGAACCAAATCGCCGCTACAGCGAAGGAAAGCAGCTTGCGACCCGCCTGAAAGAGATAAACAAGAAATTACAGGAGTTACCGCCGTTTGACGCCTGGGCTGTGAAAACGCTGGGCTGCTATGCGGACGTAAGCTACGTTAACCACGGACAGAGTTTTGTCGCCTGGTCTGCTGCCGGTTTTTTCCCTGAGAAGACAGCGCTTGTAGTCAGTATCCCGGTCGGTGAGAACGGAAAACAGCCCCTGCCTGCTGATATGAGTTCGGCACTTATTGAAATTAAACGCTCCGAATTTATCGCCATTACGGAGGAATAACCGATGATCGATCAAAAAGTTCTGGAAGGCGTTAAGGCGCTTTTGCAGGCTCACGGTAAGCTGACCTGCGCCATTCTGGCGGAGAAAATGCAGATGCCGCCCTCGTCGATGGTCTACTTTCTGCGTGATGCGCTGGAGACTGGTGTGTTGACGGAGTGTAACGGCTTTTATGACATTCCCAGACCGCGCCCGGCGAAGCCCTGTAAGCGATATGCGCATATCAGTGATGTACCTGTGAAATGGTGTGCGTTCCGTAAATCAGTTCCCTGGATTGAAGGACATGTCATTCCGGCGCTGGTTAATGACTTTGCGATGGGGGTACTGACCTGCGAATCCGTTTACGTGGTGATGGAGCTGGACGAAGCCATGCAGAATAAAGGCTCGCCCCGGTTTACCCTCGGATATATCGATATACGCCTGGGTAAGTTTATTGACGGCAGAACGGGCTGGAATGTCACCAGCCATGTTTTGCGCTACCTGGTGGTTGATCGTTCTCCGAAACCTGAACACCTTTCTGTCTCTATGGAGGTGGTCTGATGTTCTTTAAAACCTCAAATCCCGCTGCGCTGGCCGCGTGGGATCAGTATCAATTCGACTGTCAGAAAGTACGGGCTGAAGCCAAAGAACTTGAAGCTGCTTTGGGCTGTGGTGGTCGCGCGCTGTTCAGGGTTGATGTAGCCGGCTGTTGTTTTCACGGCATGTGTTTCCCTGACAATCTGCGCCCGTTTGCCCGTGAACTGTGGACGGTACAGCGGGCTACCACTGGCTGGAGTTGTGAGCCGAGACGGTCACGTATCCCCGCCCACCTTCGGGAGCAGGCAAAGGCGCTGGCGGAACTGTGGCGTGACCATCGCCCGACAACGTATGCCCGCACTGATGCCCTGTTACCGGCGCTGGGGCTGGATTTTGGTGTAACACTATTTGGGCCGCTTGAGTGGTTCCGTGCTGGCGATGTGATTTACGTCAGTGCGGGCATAAAACCTTCTCACGATCGCATGATTGAGATTCTGTCTGACGAGTTTTATGCAGCTAAAAAGCAGGCGGAGGCTTCATCATGATAACGACATTATTTGTTGACTCCGAAGAGCCGCTTATCTGTGCGGCGGGTATGCCTGTTTGTGGTGGAAAGCTGGTTAGCGTCTATTTTGGTGATTTGCGTGGTCATCCCTGGCATTCGCTGAATGACTGCTTTCCGCCGGATATGGAGGCTGTAATGCTGGTTGTGCAGTATGGCTATCGCCAGGAACTGCGGATTGGTCATATGGGTTATGAGGGTCTGTTCGTGGATGAAGAGACCGGAGCCTGTATTGAGGATGAAGACGGTCAGGTAACGCACTGGGCATGGATTGCTGCCTTGCCGGAATTATCGGAGGAAGACTAACTCATGACCACTATTATCAGAGATTTCACCAAAGAGCAGTTAATTGAGCACGCGCAAAATCACATCGCACATTCATCATGGGCGAAGGGGAAATTTGGAGAGGATTACAAAACACCAGCAACCGTAGAGCTGGCGCGTATCGCGCTGGCAGCGCTTACCGCTGAGCCTGTGGCGTGGACAGATGAGCAGGAATTAAAGGATGTAGAGAAAGACGGCTCAGGCTACCTGTTTACTGTTAATCCCATAACGCCGAACGCAGACCCGCGTCGCGTCATTAAGCTATACACCGTCCCGCCAGTGCAGGAGACAGGCGTTTACAAGGATATGCTCAATATCATCGGCCTGCTGGAAAACAACGAATGGGCCGAGCATTGTACGAGCACAGTTTTAGGTTCACTCCTGGAATCAGAAATAACGCGTCTGGTTAGTAAAGAGCTGCCTGCGGCAGCGCCGGTAGTGCCTGAGGATTTACGCCATTCATTTGAGGCCGTGGCACGACTCAATAACGAAATGTACCGCTGGACGTCCTGTATGTCTTACAACGGATCATATGTTGGTGAACCAGAAGGATTGCTCAAGCGTAATATTCGCGAGATTGAGCGCATTCTGGATTGCTGTAAAAGTGATAAAGGTGAATAAAATGAATGCTGAAATTAAACCCGCTCAGGATTATCGCGCTGTACTCATGGCGGGCGGTATGCCTAAAGAATGTGCCGACAGACTGGTTGCTTATCTGGATGATGAAAAGCCAGTTGAGAATGATATTGAAAAGTTGCTCGTTAGTGATTTGAAAATTCAGATGGCTGAGGCGCTCAGCCTGTCATGGATTATACGGGAACTCAGAAGGATAGCTACAGGTGAGGATAAACAGGCGGCAGTTGCCGCCCTGCAGATACTTCGTGAGCTTAGTTTTCGCTTACTCAAGGTCGAGCCGGTCTTTAATGAGTTTGGTTAACAGGCTCTTACTGACATCTTTAACCAGTTCAAACGGGGCTTCTGCAAACTCCTTTTTAAGTCTCTCAAGGATGGGTTTCTGATGAAGTGCGTTTGCAAAATCGTGACCTGCCTGGGTAAGCATGATTGGAACGGCTCTTCCACCAATCCCCCTGGAGGTAAACACAAAACCAAGTAGTCTGGGATCACCCGTTTCCAGGTTTCTGTTACAGATAAGTCCATTCTCTATAAGTAACAGTAGGTGGAAATGGAGAGATTCTTCTTCCGCGCCTTTCACCTCAAAGAAATTAAGTTCTTTCAGGGTAATAAAAGCGCTTGGTGATTCGAGGAAGGTGTCAAGAATTTTTGCAAATTCATCATAGTTAATTTTCATTATTTGCTCTCGTTTGTTGTTAATAACATGGCGGTGCTGCCACACTGCCTCTTTTTTTTGGAGGTACGATCATGGATCGCGCATCCCTTATCACGCTAATACACGTAGCCAAAAAAGATCTACGGCTGGACGCTGACACTTACCGCGACGCCCTGCGTGCTGCCGTCGGTAAAACCAGTTGCCGCGATATGACGCAAACGGAGTTGTCGAAAGTGCTGGCGACGTTCAAAAAACGCGGTTTCAAAGTACGTTCAAAGCCGCAAAACAGGGCTTTAAAACCCGCTACGGTGACCGCTAAAATCCGCGCTATCTGGCGTCTTATGTATGCTCAGGGTTTTCTTTCCAGTGACAGCGAAGCGGCGCTTAATGGCTGGGTCAGAAAACAGTCAGCCCCGCAGAACGGCGGCGAAGGTGTGGCAAACTATCAGTGGCTGGAGAGAGAACTGGCGCTGGCGTCTGATATGCTGGAGCGTCTCAAATGCTGGCACCGGCGCGAAATGCTCCGCGTTCTTGGTCTGTCGGAGCGCGAAAAAATCAGCTATGACCAGACCTGCCAGCGCTTCAAATCACACATCGCCGCCCGCCGTTAACCCAAATCCCGCCACAGCGCGGGATTTTTCCTTTATATTAAGGCATCACAGTTTAGGCTTGCTTGAGGTGCGTTATGGCTGAGGTACAGATGGGGATGTTTGAAGGCGATGAGCGCTTAAATGCGCTGATTGACCATCTTGATCACATTCCGGAAGATGAACTCAAAAAAAGCTGGCCTAAGATGCTGTTTGCGCTTGTTGAGGTTGTCAGCGCTGAGTTGCGTCGTCAGGGGCTTGAACCGGCGGAGGCTGACCGCCTTGCCCGTAAAACTATCGCTGCGCAGGCGGGTTATATGGGTGGCCGGGCTTATTACCTGCCGATGGGGGAATCTCTCTTTGCCGAACTGCGTAATCATGAGATTTACTCCCGCTGGTCGAAAAGAGAGCGTATTGAGAAGCTACGCCGCGAGTATCATATGTCTGAGACCCAGATTTACGCCATTATTCGCGAACAGCAAAAACGCTACCGCCGGCGTGTTCAGCCCGATATGTTTGATGCTAACCACCACTGACCGGCGTATGCCGGTTTTTCTTTTCTAAGTTACCGCAATCCTTAACCCTCTTCCTTCATTGTTACTCTCGGTACAGGTTTATTGCTGATGGAGTGACCCGTGCCGAAACTCCCCCCTGCGTTACGTAAAAAACTGATTGCCCTTGTGCTGGCCGGTGCCGGCACGGTTGGCATTGCCACCTCGTACACCGCGTACTGGGAGGGTAAATCGAATGCGACCTACATCGATCCAACCGGCACGCCAACCATCTGTTACGGGCATACCGGGCCGGACGTCAAACCCGGCATGGTGAAAACCGATGCCGAATGCCTTGCGTTGCTGAAACAGGATATGAGCTGGGCGTTCGCCGCCGTTCAGCGTTACGTCAAAGTGCCGCTCACGCAGGGGCAGACCGTGGCGCTGGCTTCCTGGGTGTTCTGGGCGGGCGAAACCAACTTCCGTAACTCCACGCTGCTACGTCTGATTAATGAAGGAAAGATGCCGGCTTCCTGCGGCCAGTACATCCGGTGGATCTATTCCAAAGGTCAGAAGCTGCCGGGACTGGAGGCGCGGCGTTCTGCGGATGAGTGGTTATGCCGTTACGACTTACCGCAGTCTTAGTTCATTACTGGCGGCCTGTGATGGTGTCGGTGCTGTGTGTCGTTCTGCTGTTGCGGGGTGTGTTATGGCTGGCCTGAAAGATGAATTGCCGCTTGTGGCGGTAGTGGTTGCGGTGATTTGTCTTGTTGTCGGGGTGTGGGCTGAACGTCAGCAGGTAAAGCAGCTACAGGCAGATAACGCCACTCTCACGCAACAACGCGACGAGGCCCGGCTCATTCTGAGTAATCAGCAGAACACCATGCAGTTTTTTAACACGCTCGGTAAGGCGGCCACAGATGAAAAACAACGTAATACGCAGCACAGCGAAACGGTCAGGGAGGAGATTCGTCCGGCGCTTGCCGCAGAGCCTGCGGCCCGTGTTGCTGTGCCTGCCGCTGCTGCTGACCGCGTGCGCGCCGCCGTCAGTGAAATACGTACAGGTGCCGCCGGTTCCGCTTCCCGCTGAATGGACGGCTGACTGTGTTGTGCCGCCGCTGCCGGAGCCTTTTACCTTCGGTGCTTCGGTGGACTACAACCTGCAACTGCTGGCGGTGGTGAAAAACTGCAACGTCGATAAAGCGAACATCCGCCGCGCCGAGGAGCAACGACAACATGAATTTACTGATGTGGCCGGAGCGTCTGTTCTTCCGGTCCGAAAGTGAGCGAAAGGAAAGTGATGTGGATGAATTAGATCGCGCCCAGGAGCTGGCGGCGCAGTTTAACGAGCGCTGTCTGGCTGAACATATGCGGCATGCGCATCAAAATACGCCAGTGTCGGCCGTTCGGTACTGTGAAGACTGCGACATTCTCATTCCGGCTGAGCGTCTGGCGGTACAGCCTGACGCCGTGTGTTGTGTGGACTGTCAGGCGTTACGGGAGGCTTACGGTGTGGATCAGCATCGTTAAAGACTATGCGGTGCCGATACTCTCGGCCACCGCGACGGCAGGCGGTATTTTCATGGCACTGATGCGCAAAACCTTTGTGCCGCGCGAGGCATTTGACAAGCTGCATGACCGCGTGGAGCGGGTGGAAACCCGCATTGCGAACTTGCCAACACAGGACGAAGTGAACCGGCTCAATGTGGAGATAGCGACGCTGCGGGGTGACCTGAAAGCGACCAGCGCCACACTGAAGTCCGTCTCTCACCAGAATGAATTATTGCTGGAACAGGCTGTAAGGAAGAATCCGCAATGAGCAATTTTATTACCGAAGACCAGCGTCTGGTCATTCTGCGATCGCTTGCCGACTACAACGGCGAACTCGGCGAATCCGTCCTGCAGGACTGCCTGGATGATTACGGACACAAAGTGTCACGCGACACCGTACATACCCATATGGCCTGGCTTGCCGAGCAGGGGCTGGTTCGTCTGCGTACCCTGAACGGCTATTACATCGCCGAACTGACCGGACGGGGCCAGGACGTGGCCGAGGGGCGCAGCACTGCGCCGGGTGTGAAAAAGCCGCGTGCGAGGGATTAGATCATGGATAAGCCGACCCGTGGCCGTGTGAAAAAAGCCGATCTTCTGCCTGACAGTATCCGTAAACCCCTGCTTGAGATGCTTCGCGAGAAGCGTTTCACGCAGGTACAGGTTCGGGAGGAGATTAACCGCCTTATCGAAGAGGCCGGACTTCCTGATGAAATGAAACTCAGTCGTGGGGCTGTGTGGCGTCTGGCATCAGAAAACGAAGAAGTGGCGCGCGACCTTCGCGATCTGCGTGAGCAGACAAAAGCGATGGTGGCGGAACTCGGCGACAAACCCACTGGCGACACCACCACGCTCATTCTTGAAATGACCCGTTCCATGCTGTTTCGCAAACTCCGCGCCGCCCGCCGTGACCTGGAAGATGACGGCGAGATCGATATTGGCCTGCTTAAAAATATCATGCTGGCAGTTCAGCGCCTGGAGAGTGCCGCCGAGCGCAGCATGAAGCGTGAAAAAGAGATCCGGGCTGCCTTTGCTGAAGAGATGGCGAAAGCCGTCACTGAGGAATTGCACGGTGTGGATGGGATGAGTGAAAAACTGGAAGCTCAGATTACGGGAATTCTGCTGGGTAAGGCGTGAGGTGGCTATGCAACGAAAATATGACTGGTACGCACTGTTATCCGATGCACATGAACAGGCGTTCAGAACGGCTTCATGCGTGAATGACAGTGCATTGCGTCGGTGTCGCTGTGCCGTCGAAAAGGTGATTGCTTCAGGAATTGATCGGGAGGTGTTCACCAGAGCGGCACTTGCTGTGCTGGAAGATAAGGTCAAAAAAGTATGAGTGACGAGCAAAAGCGCCTTGTTGCCCTGACTCCCCCCCGCAAAATCGACCTCGCCGAGCAAAAAGCCCTGCTGGGCGTTGACGTGCCTGAATCACTCGATCTCCCCAAACGTATGCCGGTGCTTCTCGGTTATCAGGCTAAATGGTTTAAAGACGAGAGTCAGATTTGTATTGCCGAAAAATCCCGTCGTACCGGTCTGACCTGGGCGGAAGCCGCCCGTAACGTTATTACCGCTGCAAAGCCAAAGAAACGCGGTGGTCGTAATGTATTTTACGTCGGTTCCAAACAGGAGATGGCGCTGGAATATATTTCTGCCTGCGCCCTGTTTGCCAGAGCCTTTAACCAGCTCGCGCAGGCCGACGTGTATGAGCAGACCTTCTGGGACAGCGAAAAGAAAGAAGAAATCCTGACTTACATGATTCGCTTCCCCAACAGCAGCTTTAAGATCCAGGCGCTGTCCTCGCGACCGTCTAACCTGCGCGGCCTGCAGGGGGATGTTGTCATTGATGAAGCGGCCTTCCATGAGTCCCTCGACGAACTGCTGAAAGCGGCAATGGCGCTCACCATGTGGGGTGCACGCGTGCGGATCATTTCCACCCATAACGGCGTTGATAACCTCTTTAATCAGTACATTCAGGAAGCCCGCGAGGGGCGCAAAGACTATTCGGTACACCGTATCACCCTCGACGATGCCATTGCTGACGGGTTGTATAAGCGCATTTGCTATGTCACTGGTCAGGTATGGTCGCCCCAGACGGAGAAGAAGTGGCGTGACGACCTCTACAGGAATGCCCCCAGTAAAGAGGATGCTGACGAGGAATACGGCTGCGTGCCGAAAAAGTCCGGCGGTGCCTATATTCCCCATGCGCTTATTGAGCTGGCGATGGTACGCGGCATTCCCATTCTGACCTTCGAAGCGCCGGAAGATTTTCTCAGCCGTGCGGCCTGGCTGCGCGAGTCTGAGATTAACGCCTGGTGTGAAGCGCATTTAAAACCGCTTTTAAACGCCCTTAATCCACGCTCGCGCTACAGCTTCGGCGAAGACTTTGCCCGTCGCGGCGATCTGACCTGCTTTACCCTGCTTGAAATCACCGAAGACCTGCAGAAGCGCGAAGCGTTTCGTGTCGAACTGCGCAATATGCCCTACGAGCAGCAGAAGCAAATCATGCTCTATATCCTGGAGCGCGTTACCCGACTTATCGGGGCGGCATTTGATGCCACCGGCAACGGCGGCTATCTGGCTGAGGCGGCGCTTGAGCGGTTCGGTCCTGAACTGGTTGACAGTGTGATATTGTCGGCGAAGTGGTACGGCGAGTGGATGCCGAAGCTGAAAGCGGAGTTTGAAGATCAGAATATCTTTGTTGCCCGCCACCAGACGACGCTTGATGACCTGCGTCATATCAAGGTGGTGGCCGGTACTCCGCAGATTGACAAGGGGCGCACCAAAGACGAGAACGCCACCGCTGCCGGCAGCCGTCGTCATGGTGACTTTGCGGTGGCGCTGTGTATGGCGAACCGGGCTTCTTATATGGATGGCTTCGTGCTTGATGACGAGGCGTGTCTGGCGATGCCGGAACGCGGGCGCACGATGGAAGACGCCGAAGACAGAGGACGGTTCTTTATGACGCCGGAGGAAGAAGACGCCGACAGCGCGTATCACGAATTTGAGCGGGGATGCTGGTAATGGGCAAAATTGTAGACCTGGACGGACAGCCGTTCGACTTTGATCCACAGATGCAGACGGCGGTACTGGATATCCCACAGATAGCGAACCGCTTTATTGAACACCCGGCATCGGGCATCACCCCGAACCGGGCGGCACAGTGTCTTCGCGCTGCCGAACAGGGCGACCTGATGGCGCAGTCCGACCTTGCGGCCGACATCGAGGAGAAAGACACCCACCTGTTCGCCGAACTCAGCAAGCGCCGGCTGGCGATACAGAGCGTCCCCTGGAGCATTGTGCCGCCGTCGAGCGCCACCGCGCAGGAAAAGAAAGACGCGGAGATGCTCGACGAGTACCTTCATGGCGCAGACTGGTTCGATGCGATGCTCTTTGATGCCACTGACGCCATTCTCAAGGGCTACAGTTGCCAGGAGATCGAATGGGGCCGCATTGGTCGCGCGTTTGTAATCAATAAGGTTATCTGGCGTGACGCGGCGCACTTCTGCCTCAATCCGCAGGATTTCAGCGAGCTGCGGCTGCGTGACGGCAGCGCCGAAGGCGTCCCGTTCCAGCCGTTCGGCTGGATTGTTCATCAGGCGCGATCGCGTACCGGTTACGCCGGTGCGCAGGGGCTGGTGCGCACGCTTATCTGGCCGTTTATCTTCAAAAACTATTCCGTGCGTGATCTGGCGGAGTTTCTGGAGGTGTACGGCCTGCCGATGAAGGTCGGTAAATATCCGTCCGGGGCCACGCCGGGCCAGAAAGCCGCCCTGATGCGGGCGGTGATGGAAATCGGACGGCGTACCGGCGGTATTATCCCGACCGGGATGAGTCTGGAGTTTGAGGCGGCGGCCAGCGGTCAGGCTGACCCGTTCCTGGCGATGATGCAGTGGGGCGAACGTTCCATTTCTAAGGCTATTCTTGGCGGTACATTAACCACAGATGCCGGCGACAAAGGCGCCCGCAGCCTCGGTGAAGTACATGACGAGGTGCGCAAAGAGATCCGCGATGCTGACCTGCGCCAGTTAACCACCACGCTAACCCGCGATCTGGTCTATCCGCTGTACGCGCTCAATACCACCCACGCGGTAGATGTTCGTCGCCTGCCGCGTCTGGCCTTCCAGACCAAAGAGCCGGGCGATATCACCAAAATCACTGCGGCCGTCGTGCAGCTCGGAGCCGGGATGCCGGTGCCGCTGGCGTGGATTCGTGACCAGACAGGCATACCTGAACCGGTCGGGGACGAGCCGGTATTTACCATCGCCAGCCCGGAAATGACCCTGCCACCGCCGGAGCGGCCGGAGCGTCAGGAAAAGCAGGCAGCGCTCTCGGCGCAGCTACCCGCGCCGGTCACAACCGGCCCGCGTGATGAACTCGACGACCTGGGTGATTCCGTTCCCGCCGGCGTTCTGCAGGCGGCGATTGATCCGGTGCTGGAGCCGGTTATCAACGCGATTAAAACGAAGGGGCTGGCGGACGCGCTGTCTGACCTGCCGGAACTGTATCAGCAGATGGACGATAAAAAGCTGATGGCACTGCTGACGGATGCGATGTTTGCGGCGGAAGTAAAGGGTATGGTGGACGACCTTGATTGATTTAGGTTACGCCGCCACCCTTGAGCCCAAAGAGGCGATCGCGTATTTCCGGGCTAAAGGGCAGCATATCGGCTGGAACTGGTACGAGACGGCCGCAGACGTTCACGCCCGCTCGTTTACGGTGGCAAAAGCCGCGCGTGTGGACGTGCTGACCACTATCCAGGATGAGGTGAACAGGGCCATATCGCAGGGTGTCAGTCAGCAGGAGTTTATCGATACCCTCGCACCCCGCCTGAAAAAACTCGGATGGTGGGGTAAACAGGTTATCGTGGACAGTGCCGGCAACGCCGAAACCGTCCAGCTTGGCAGTCCCCGCCGTCTGGCGCTGATATATAACGTCAATACCCGCGTGGCGTACAACGTCGGGCGCTATGCGCAACTGATGAACAGTACCGACACGCACCCGTTCTGGCAGTATGTGGCGGTGATGGACAGCCGCACGCGCCCCTCTCACGCCGCGCTTAACGGTCTGGTGTTCCGCTATGATGACCCCTTCTGGAAAACTCACTATCCGCCGAACGGCTGGAACTGCCGCTGCCGCGTCCGTGCATTGTCACAGGCGCGTATGGATGCGCTGGGTCTGAAAGCCACGCAGGGCGATAAATACCTCACCACGAAGAAGGTACAGGCGGCGGTGAATAAGGCGACCGGCGAAATCATTGATATGGACGTGACCACCTTCGCAGATGGTGCGCGCGTCATGACCCCGGATGTTGGCTGGTCATATAACCCCGGTTCGGCGGCGTTCGGCCTCGATCAGACGCTTATCCGTAAGCTGATTGAAGTCAAAAGCCCTCAGCTTCGCGAGATGGTGGTAAAAGAGCTGAACAACAGCCCGGAGCGGCAACTGGCGTTTCGTATCTGGGCGAAAAACATCATGGAAAGCCGACGCGGGGGTAACGATATCCGCACGCTGGGCTTTATGTCTGAATCCGTTGCAGGTGCGGTTGAGCAACGTACCGGTGAACCGCCTGCCCGACTGCTGGCAATGAGCGGTAAGAACGTGCTGCACGCCGACAGTGACAAGCATCACCTGACGGGGGTTGCGCTGCAGGCCGACGATTTTCAGTTGCTGCCTGCGCTGCTGGCTCATCCCGAAGCGGTATTATGGGACAAGTCTCACAATAACCTGATGTATATAGTGACCACAAAAGACGGTCTGGCAAAGATAGTGGTTAATGCACCTTTTGGTATTAAACGCCAGCCGGATCAGCTTGACGTAGTGATCAACACTTACAGAATTCGCGATGTCAGCGATCTTAAAGCTGATATTCGTAGTGGAAAACTGGAACTACTCGAAGGGGAAGTGGATTAGCGGTTAATGGCAGGGGTCGAACCTGCAAAAGTCCTTCGCCCGAAGGCTAGCACCACTTTACCAGTTAAGCGTACATCAACCGCTGACTACATTTTACGCTATTTATTCGCCGGGGGGCAACATGTCTACAATTGATGCCGCAGTGGTCATTGATGTTAAGCGCCTGCAGCGTGTGTTTCTGGAACTGCAGGCGATGGGTGATAACGGTAAGGGGCTAACCCGCTCCGTGGCGGCCAGCCTGCTGTCGTCGTCTGAAATGGCCTTTGAGCAACAAAAAGAACCTGATGGCGACAAATGGCATGAGTGGTCAGAGCCGTGGCGGGCATGGCGCACAAAGCACGGTTATATTCCTGGTAAAATCCTGACGCTGCACGGCAAGCTTGCCGGTGAAATGACCACTGACTACGGCGATACGTATGCGATGATAGGCTCCAGTGAGCCTTACGCGGCGATTCACCAGTGGGGCGGAACGCCTGATATGCGACCGGGGCCGGCGGCCATTCCTGCACGTCCGTATATGGGGTTTGATAAGGTTGCTGAAAAGGAAATCCTGAGCCTTATCAAAAAACGCTTTGAGAAGGCCGTGGACGCGTCGTAATTTTCCGGGGGTGTCTTCGTACTCCTGACGCATTTAAAACGCGCACAGCGATTTTTGAAACTGTTTTGAAACGGTTTGAAAATGGATCATCCCTGCGATCCATTTTCCCTGTCCTGTTTTTTACTGATTTACCGCAAACCCACCCTCTCGCCTGACCGTCATAAGCTGCCGGTCATGACGACGAACACCTTAAAAGCGACAGGCGCTCAGCGCCACACAGAGACCGCGGCTCTCTCGGCTTCACTGGCATCATCCGATGATGGATGGTGCCAGTTGCTGCCGGCCGGTCGGGTCAGAGCGCGCGACGGCAGGCCCAAAAAGCCCGCCGCGGGCTGGCTTATCAATAAAAAGTCCTGTGACCGTATTAAGGCCAACCTTGCTGCCCTTAAACAGCCTTTGCTGATTGACTACGACCACCACTCCGAAATTGCTCAGGAGAAAGGCATTAAGGCCGTGGCGGCCGGCTGGGTCAAAGCTGACAGCGTGCAGTGGCGTGAAGGCCAGGGGATTTTCATTAAGCCCACCTGGACGCCGCAGGCGCAGAAGCATATCGACGATCTGGAGTATGCCTATCTCTCGGCGAAGCTGGAGTATTACGTTGATAACGGCGAACCGGCCTCCATTCGTATTGCGTCCCTGACGAACGATCCAGCTATTACCGGTATGAAGTCCGTCGCGGCCCTCAGCGCTGACGACCTGTATGTAACCACCCCCTCGATGGAGTTAACCCCCATGAATGAGCAATTACGCCAGTTACTGGCGGCGCTCGGCCTGACCGTGCCAGACGATGGCGAACTGACGCCGGAACTTGGTACGGCAGCCCTGTCAGCGCTGACGGATATTCAGGCGAAAGCCGGCAAACACGACGAACTGAAAACGCAGGTTGCCACGCTGTCCGCTGAACTGGATACCGCGAAACAGGCCAGTACCACCGCCGCCGGTGACGTTGACCTGACGAAGTTCGTCCCGGTTGAGACCTACAACGCCCTGCGTACGCAGTACGTCACCCTGTCTGCTGAACACGGTACAACCACGCTTGAGCAGGTGCTGGATAAGGCCGAATCCGAGGGACGCGTATTTAAGTCTGAGCGCGGTTATTACGAAGGCCTTGGGAAACAGATTGGTGTTGCGGCGTTGTCCGCGCAACTGGACGCACGTCAGCCGATTGCCGCCCTGACCGCGAAACAGACGGACACGG
Source organism: Citrobacter braakii (assembly GCF_002075345.1). Classification (GTDB taxonomy): domain Bacteria; phylum Pseudomonadota; class Gammaproteobacteria; order Enterobacterales; family Enterobacteriaceae; genus Citrobacter; species Citrobacter braakii. The sequence goes on along the minus strand of NZ_NAEW01000001.1, from coordinate 232,712 downwards.
TGAACGTGCCGAAGAAAGAAACCAAATCTGCCGCCCTGTCAGCGGAAGACCTTCAGGTAATGAAAATGCTCGGCAAGACCGAGGAAGAATTTCTTAAAGCTAAAGGGGTTAACCAATGAGTACACCAACCACCCCCGCCATGATTGAAGCCCTGTTTACGGGGTATAAATCCGATTTTCAGAACGGTCTGGGCATGGCGGCCTCGCAGTACAAACAGATTGCGATGACTGTCACATCCAACACCCGCTCCAACACCTTCGGCTGGCTGGGTCAGTTCCCGCACTTCCGGGAGTGGATCGGGACGCGTGTCATGCAGCAGATGGCCGCGCACGGGTATTCGATTACCAACAAAACCTGGGAAGATACGGTCGCGATTTCCCGCGACGATTTCGATGACGATATTCTCGGTATCTATTCCCCCATCTTCCAGGAAATGGGCCGCGCGGCGGGCTGCTTCCCGGATGAGCTGGTCTTCCAGGCGCTGGCGAACGCCGACAAAACCGCCTGTTATGACGGCCAGAACTTCTTTGACGCCGAGCACCCGGTCTACGAGAAGGTGGATGGCACCGGAAAAATGGTGCCGACGTCGAATCTGTTTACCGCGAAAGTTGGCGCAGCAGGTGCCACCACCGCTTACACCGGCCCCGGCTGGTATCTGATGGACTGCACCCGCGTCATTAAGCCGATCATCTACCAGAACCGCCGCAACCCGGAACTGGTGATGCAGGCCGACCCGAAAACGGGCGTGACTTTCACCGATAACCAGATTGTGTTCGGTGCATCCCTGCGATCCAACGTCGGCTATGGCTTCTGGCAGATGGCGCAGATGATGAAGGCCCCGCTCGACGGTGACATGTTCTGGGAAGCGTGGCAGGCCATTACGGACCGCAAGGCTGACGGTGGTCGTCCGCTGGGTCTGCGTCCGTCCGTTCTGGTGGTGCCGCCGTCTCTTGAGAAAGTCGCCACCAAACTGCTTGAGCGCGAGCTGACCGTTGATGGTGGCGCCACCACCACCAACGAACTCAAGGGCAAGGTCTCGCTGGTTGTTGCTAACTGGATGCCGGCCGCGACGGCTGCCACGGCATAACCCGTTTCACGGCGGGTTCATCCCGCCTTTAAATCGTTTTCAAAGGGGGTAAAAGTGCCATGTCAGAACAGGAAAACAACGCTGCTTTACCGGGCGGCGCAACGGATAACCCGGGGACTGACGGAGATAGCCAGGTTACTCCGTCAGGCTTTTTTATCGTTGAGGTTCGTTGTCCGCGTGAGCGCTACATTCGCGCCGGCATCCGCTTTATACGCGGTAAACAGACGCTTGAGAACGTGCCACAGGCCACGCTCGATATCTTACAGGCTGACCCATGCCTCATTGTGGTGTCGGTTCAGTCGGCAGCCGCGCCATCTGGTGAGGCTGGCGTGCAAAACCTGGTGGATGTTGTCAATGCAGGCAGTGATGTGACGCCAGCCGAGATTAACAAGGCGATAGATGCGCTGATTGCCCGCGCTGACCCGCAGAGCTTCACCAAATCCGGCGTGCCGGGCGTAAAGGCTGTCAGTGATGAGCTGGGCCAGCCCGTCACCAAAGCACAGGTGGACGCCGCATGGACGGCGCGCCAGGAGCGCCAGAAATGATGTACGCCAGCGCGCAGGATATGCGGGACAGATACGAAAATCTTGATGATCTCTTGAGGCTGCCGGGAACGGACGACCTCAACGAGAAGAAGTTGTCGCAGGCGCTGAATGATGCCGGCGCGCTGGCTGACAGCTATCTGTCGGCGAAATATACCCTGCCGCTGGCCGTTGTGCCGCAGGTGCTGGTACAGCACTGTTGCGCCGTTGCCTTTTATTACCTGTGCGACCAGCAGCCTTCCGATCAGGCGCGCGATCGTTACCGCGAGGCGCTCACCTGGCTGCGGGAGGTGAAGAACGGCAGTATTCCGATTGGCGTGGACGAAGCCGGCAGCGCGCCAGAGTCTGACGACCTGCCGCAGATGCAGGCTGAAGCGCCGGTATTCGGGCGCAACCAGAAGGGGTTCATATGATTGCCGATACCGAAAAGGCTTATCTGGATCGTATTCGTTCCCTCTTTGGCAACCGCCTTAAAAAGGTGGACACGCATCCGGGCGACTGGAGCGAAGCTACCCTGAAAAAGCTGATGCTGCTGCCGCCTTCTGTGTATGTGGCGTGGCTGGGCGCCGGAGAACCGCGCACGCGTAACCGCATGGTGAGCCACTGGGTGTTCTACGTGGTCGGCAGCATGTTAAACGGCCGCGAGACAAACCGTATCGGGATGTATCAGATGGTGGCGGTTCTGCTGGCGGGTATGACGGGTTTTAAAGCGGGAACGGCCTCGCCGCTGGCGTTTGCCAGGGCGGATAACCTGGCTTCCGTGATTCAGAGTTCTGCCGGTGTGGTGCTGTACGCACTGCATTTTACCTGTGAAGAAATCATCGACCCGCTGACCGATATCAGCACGCTCGCTGACTTTCTTCGTCATTACGAGACGTTCGGCGAACCTGACGGCACACCCGCGTTTGAGGCGCATATCGACCTGCCGGGGTATGGGGAGGAGCGTCATGGGTAAATTGATGTTGTTTATCGCTGGCTGCCTGGCAATTGCCGGTAACGTGGCGTGGCCGTGGTTCCTGTTAATCGGAGTGATTTTGTTATGAAAACCTTCTTTATTAAACCTGCGCCGGGACGCATGGTTCGCGACCCTGACACGCTGGAATTTTTAAAGCCTGGCGGTGAGGAGAAACCCTTCACCCCGTACTGGTGCCGCCGGCTGGATGACGGCGATGTGCTCGAACTCAATCCGAATGAGGCGCAGCCAGCCGTGACCGCCGGAAAAGCGAAAGTGACTGACGCTAACGCTGACGCCGTGGAGAAAAAAGCATGATTGGTTTTAACGAGATCCAGAACGACAACCGTATTCCACTGGCGCAGATTGAGTTTGACAACTCAATGGCGGTGGTGGGAACACCCGCACAACACCAGACGGTACTGATGTTCGGTCAGGCAAACCTGAAAGGTGACAAGGTTGACGGGGCCGGGCAGCTCGATACGCCGGTACGTATCACCCGCGATTCGCAGGCCAGCAGCCTGTTTGGTCGTGGCTCAATGCTGGCCTGGATGGTCAAAGAGTTTATCGCCATTAACCCGGATACCGAGCTGTACGTGATTGCTCAGGGAGCCGGGACCGGTAAAGCTGACGCCGGCAGTCTGACACTGAGTGGCACGGCCACCGGTGACGGTGTGCTCAGGGTCTACGTTGGCGGGCGTCGTTACCAGGTGGCAGTCACCAGCGGCCAGCAGGGTAAGGCACTGGCTGACAAACTGGCCGCGCTGATTAATGCCGATCGCGATGCGCCCTTTACGGCGGCGTCTGCGGCTCCCGCCGGCGCTGATGTGGACGCTACAAGCAGCGTGGTATCGATGACCTCCCGATTTATCGGTGAGTGCTCCGCTCACGATATCCGCCTGAACTATTACGACGGTGAAACCACGCCGGACGGTCTGACGGTGGTGATTGCGCCGCCGGCGGCAAAAGCCGCTAACCCGGATATCACCCGCAGTGTCGCGAATATGGGCGAACGTCAGTACAACTATGTGGTGATGCCGTATAAGGACCAGGCTAACCTCAACATCCTCAGCGCCGAACTGCTTAAACGCTGGGGGCCGGTGAAAATGTCCGACGGCGCGGTATGGATGGCGCATACCGGCACGCAGGGCGAAATCACCGCGTTCGGTGAGTCCCGCAACGATTTCTTGTTTACCTGCAGCGCCGTTCCCAAAGCGCCCGAACCGGATTACATCTGGGCGGCGTCCATCTGTGCGACCTGCGCGCCGTCGCTGTCCATCGACCCGGCCCGGCCGCTCCAGACGCTGGCGGTGTCGTCACGCATGGCTCCTCAGCTTGCTGACCGCCTGACCCGCGAGGAGCGTAACCTGCTGCTGCACGGCGGCATTGCGACCGTCACCGTAGCGGCTGGCGACGTGGTGCAGATTGAGCGCCAGGTGACGATGTACCGTGTCAATAGATACGGTGACGTTGATCCGAGCTATCTCGATATCGAAACCATCTACACGCTGGCGTACCTGCGTTACTCCCTGCGCACCTTCGTCACACAGCGATTCCCGCGCCACAAACTGGCTGATGACGATACGCCTGTGGCACCGGGACAGCCCATTGTGACGCCCAAAATCATGTCGCTGCAGCTTATTGCGCTCGGTGAGGAATGGGTTGATCAGGGATTAGTCGAGAACCTGGACACGTTCAAAAAGAATCTGCTGGTAGAGCGTAATACCAGCGATCGTAATCGTCTTGATGTGCTGTGTACGCCTGACCTGGTTAACCAGTTCCGGTTCTTCGCCGCACAGCTTCGTTTCATTCTGTGAGGTAGACAATGGCAGGAAATCAGTATCAGGGCGTGGCGACCATTCGCGTGAACGGCAGCGAGTACGCCACGCTGGACGGAGCGACTTTTACCCCGTCCGGTCATGAACGCGAGGTGGTTAAAGGGGCCGGGGTTTACGGTTATCGCCAGAAACCCAAAGAGGCCACGCTGGAGTGTAAGTTCCCGGCGGGCGGTGATGATTCTCCCGGCACCAGTGATATCAATACCTGGACAAGCGTCACTATTGAGGTGGTAACCGATGTGGGCGAGGTCCATATGATGACAAAGGCGTGGAGTTCAGAGCCTGCGTCCCTGACCGGTAACGGCGAGATCTCCGCAAAGTTTGCCTGCGCCAAAAGTACCCGCGTGCAGTAAGGAGTAAGACATGACCGCAAAGACACGAAAAACACCCCCGAAGAAAGATGCCGGCGAGAACGATCAGGCGGTACTGAATGCCATTCAGCAGGCGCTGGACGGTGATGACCCGCGCACGGCGGGACTGACGGAACAGTTACAGAAAGGCTACGTAGACCTGCTCGATGGCCTGCCGTTCGGCGAGGGGCGCGAGTACCGCGTCACCTTCCGCGAACTGTCGGCGAAAGACTCTATTGATGCGGAAACCGAAGCGGAACGCTACATCGAGACCCGTAATGGTCCGGTGCTGATTGCCTCCCCGTCATTGCGCGGCGTGGCGCTGCTGCGCCGCCAGATTGCCGCCGTGGGCGAAATCGAAGGACCGCTCTCGCTGCTGCAAATCGGGCAACTGAGCGAGCGTGACCTGTCCCGTCTGATGGTGGCGGTTAACCTGCGCGATACGGCGCTGGCCGGAAAGCTGGCAGGTGACAAGGGGCGACTGGGCGCGGTGCCGGAATGAGTTAGAGGAAGCAGCGATCGTGCTGGGAATGGTCACTAAAGGCGGCCCGCAGTGGGCACTTGGCCTTCCCTTATCGCAGCTTTACCGGCACTGCAGACAGGCAGAAAAAATCATTAAACGACAGAACGCATAACCGCCGATGAAGAACCTGAAAGCCTCGTTGATTGTCGATTTACTCGGCAATATCTCCACCAAATCCCGCCAGTGGTCGCAGGACCTGGGAGTGTTTTCGCACGCCGGTCAGCGCGGTCTCGGCGGTGTGGGGACAGCGGTGCGTCGTCTCGGTGGTGAAGCGGAAGTCACCAGTTCCCGTATGCGCCAGGCGTTCAGGGGAATGCGCGGCGGCATTCATGCGGTCTCGGCGGACATGGACCGCCTGAAGCTGAGTGCGGAAGGTGTTTTTAGTTCGCTTACCCGCCTGTACGGTCTGATTACAGGTGGCGCGCTGGTTTACGGGTTCAAGCGGTTGTTTCTCGATCCCGCGTCCCATATGGAGAATTTTAAAACCCGCATCACCTCGCTTAACCACGGTGACGCGACCGCCACGGACAGCACCATTAAGTGGGCCAGACAGAACACCCAGGAAGCGCCCTGGAGTATGAGCCAGATCCTGGAAGAGTACGCGGTCACGCGCGGTTACGGGATGAGTGACGCCGAGTCCCGTAAGTACGTCCATATGCTGGAAGACCAGGCCGGTCGTCACGGCTGGAACAAGCAGATGATCGAAGGCGCGTCCCTGCAACTGCGCGAGATGTATTCCCGCGGCAAAATTCAGGGACAGGATGCCAACCAGCTTGCCGGTTACGGTATTAACGTTTATCAGGTGCTGGCTGAAAGGCTCCACACTAAACCTGGCGTGATTCGCGATCTGGGCGAAAAAGGCAAACTGGGGCCGGACACTATCCGGTTATTCTTCCAGATATTGCAGGAACAGTCTAAGGGCGCGGCCAAGATAGCATCCGGCACCTGGACGGGTATGGTCATGCGTATGCAGTCGGACTGGGAACAGTTCGCTCAGAGTGTCATGGACACCGGCCCGTTCAAGTTCCTGGAAACCCAGATGAACGGCATTCTCGATACGGTTGCCGACATGCAGAAATCCGGTCAGTTTGACGGGCTGGCGAAGGATGTTGGCGAGGGAATGCTGACGGCGTTCCTGTCTGCAAAGGATGCCGTGACCTGGCTTGTTGAAAAAATCAAAGCCGCACGCCAGGCGTTAAAACAACTGCGTGACGACGGCTACGGTAAAACCCTGGACAATATCGCCAGCGGTGCAAAAAACCTCGCCAAATACCTTCTGCTGGTCTATGCCGCCCGTACTGCCCTGCGTTTTGGTCGTGCGGTCGGTCTGGGCGCGTTACGGCTGGCGGCTACTCCCGTTCGCTACGGTCTCGCCACTGTTGGCGCTGTCACATCCCCTTTCCGCAAACGCCAGCCTGTCATTCCCGGCGCTGCGCCCGGACGTGGCGGGCGCTTCATGAATTTCCTCTCAGGTGTCAATCCTGCGGCCGTGCAGCCGGTATTTGTGACGAACTGGCCGGCGGGTGCGCTGGCCGGTGGCGGGGGCAATGGCGGTAATACCCTGATTGAGGAAGGCGGCGGTAAAAAACGCCGCAGCGGGCGCACCAAAAAAGGCCCCGGCAAGGGGCGCGGTGTTTCAACGGTGGTTACCGCCGGCGAAGAGCTGGCCGAAAGCGCCGCCAAAAAAGGTCTTTTCGGGCGTATGGCGTCCCGTGTCGGCGGCTGGTTCGGCAAAATCCCCGGCCTCAGTAAGGCTGGCGGTCTGCTTTCTGCTGCCGGCAGCAAGCTGGGACTGGGTAAGGTGGCGGGCTGGCTCGGTAAGGGCGGGAAACTTCTGGGGCGTTTTGGTGGCGGTGCGTTTGGTGCTGCGCTGCTGGCGGCTCCCACACTGCTTGACAGTCAGGCGACGACCCATGACAAGGGCGCCGCCGTGGGTTCCGGGGTTGGGGCTGTTGTCGGTGGTGCGCTGGGGACGTTCGCAGGTCCGGTCGGGACTGTGATTGGTTCAACTGTGGGCAGCTATCTCGGCGATTACCTGGGTGGCTGGCTCACAGACGCGTATCAGAAAATCACCGGCGGGAATGATAACGGCAGCGGACAGGCCATTCAGAAAGCGAGCGCCCGTGTGGAACTGGTTGCGCCGGAAGGCTGGCAGGCCCGCAGTATTGATATTGATGACTCCGATCCGTTCGGTCTTGATATGAATTTCTACAGCGGAGGCAACTATGTCCCTTACGGGTAAAGGCAGCTTCCGTAACGTTCCCTTCCTTGTCTATAAGGAACAACGGGAGCGCGGTGGTCGTAATATCGTTAAGCGTGAGTACCCGCTGCGCGAATCCGGCGGCGCGGATGACCTCGGCCCTAAGCTGCCGGCGTTCACCTTTACGGTGATTGTTGAGGGAGACGACGCGCAGGCACAGCGTAAGGCGCTGCGTGACGCGCTGTATGCTCCCGGTCCGGGCGAGCTGGTTCATCCCGATTATGGCGCTTTGAGTGTTCTTATAGACAACTTTGAAAGCCGTTATAACGTGTCTGAACAGCGCGTGGTTGAGTTCACCATCAACGCCACCCCGCAGGCGAACGACACGGCCCCGGATGCGAAAAAAGACACCGCCAGCGCGCTGGCCGCCAGTGCCGGCGGCGGGCTTAACAGCGTATTCAATACCCTTGCAGATGGCTGGGCGGTGGTATCTGACAATCTTCACGATCTGCAGGCGATGGCCGATACGGTCAGTGAAAAAATTGACGCGCTGCAGAACACGGTCAGCAGCGTCGGGATCATGCAGGATATCAGCGCCTTTGCTGCCTCATTTACTGCCATGAAGGGCAATATTACCTCACTGATTACCAGCCCGTTACGCATGGCACAACAGTTTGCCGGGGTGTTCAGCGGCCTGATTGCGCTGCCCTCGATGCCGGCAATGTCCCTGCTCAAAAGACGCCACAAATCCGCCCGTGCCGGGCGTCCGGCCTCACCAGTCACCCCCGGCACGCTGGCGGTCACGCTTGTGCCGACTTCCCCTTCCGGGAGTTTTGATTTGCCGGATACGGCCGTCAGAATCCAGGGGGGGACGCAGTTATACCATGCGCTTTCCACGCTGCATGACGCGCTGGTTATCCAGGACGGCCAGCGCAGCCTGAATGGTCTGACACCGGCAGCACAGGCGAATATCCGTCTGTTGCAGTCGGTGCTGAAAAGTGCCGTTGTACTCGCTCAGATACAGACGGCGGGCAGCCTGCTGACCCTCACCGTCAGTCAGTCCGGCGCGCCGGCAAAAGCGGGCGTCGGCACTACAGCCACATCTGCGGTTACGGTCCCGCTTCTTGAGAGCGCGGCGGATGTGCAGACGGTCAGTCGTTCGCTTGGTAATGCGCTGGATGCACAGGTGCTGGAATTCTCCGGTCAGGGTTATCCCCGCACGGCGCTCTCGCTGCGTGAAGCCCGCCTGGCGCTGGTTGAGGATTTAACCACGCGCGGGGTGCAGTTGCCGGGGATGTCATCGGTGACGGTTCGCACGACGGAGCCGGCCCTGGTGACGCTGTACCGGGCCACCGGTGACAGCGTGCAGTGGCAGCGCTTTGTCCGCCGCAACGGCATTGTCAATCCGCTGTTTGTGCCGGGGGGTGATGTGGTGGAGGTGATTAGTGAGCCGCGTTGAGTTGTTTATCGGGGGCAGTATCTTCTCCGGCTGGGTGAGCGTCAGCATCCGCCGTTCGCTGGAGCATCTGGCCGGCTCCTTTGAGCTGGAGTTAATGATACCCGGTCAGCCCGTCCCGGACAGTATCACCCCGGGGCTGCCGCTGAAATTACAGATTAACGGTGTGACGGTCATTACCGGTTATCTCGATACCGTGAAGCACAAAATTACCGCCACCAGTAACAAAATCACCATTGCCGGCCGCGACAAAACCGGCGATTTGGTGGACTGTTCTGCCGTCTTTAAGGGCAGCCAGTGGCACAACCGCACGCTGGAGCAGATTGCCTGCGACCTGTGTAAACCCTTTGGTATCCGGGTTATCTGGCAGGTCAGTGACGCCACGGCCGCAAGGCCGTTTGCCACCTTTACCCTGCAACTGTCCGAAACGGTCAGCGATGCGCTGACCCGCGCCGCCCGTCACCGTGGCGTACTGGTCACCAGTAATGCCGATGGCGACCTGGTGTTTACCCAGGCGGGCAACCGACAGACCGACACGCTGGAGCTGGGTAAAAACCTGCTGGACGCGGATTTTACTGATGACTGGCGCAACCGCTACAGCGAATACCAGGTGAAAGGTCATGGCGGCGGCGGTGGTCACAAAGGCGAGGCAAAAGCGGCGGCGTTGCTGGCGGCGCCCAAAGGTACGACGGATGATAAGACTATCACTCGTTACCGCCCGAAAGTGATCCTCGCCGATCACAAAATTACCGCAGACGGGGCCCGCCAGCGAGCCATACGGGAAGAACGGCGCGCCATTGCGCGTTCTGAGCGCTTTATCGCCACGGCCAAGGGGTGGTTTCGGGACGGCGGCGCGCTGTGGGATGTGAACCTGCTGACCCGCGTTATTGCCCCCCGCGTGAACGTGGACACGCGCGACCTGCTGATTTGTCAGGTGGAATTTACGCTCAATGCGAAGGAAGGTGAAGTGACCCGCCTGACGCTTGCCCCGCGTGACGGCTTTATTGTGCCAGCAGAACCTGACAGCAGCGGTACTGGTGGCGAAGGGGGCGGCGTGGACGCCTGGATCTTACAGCAGATGAAAAAACAGGGAATTAAATTCGATGATGAATGATGACATCCTGCAGCGGATGCTTGCTCCCCTGATGCGTGGCGTTCGCCTGCTGTTCGGGCGTGGCGTGCTGACCGGCACGAACGACGGGCTGAAGATGCAGAACGCGCAGATGACCTCGCTCGACGGTGAGACGTTTGACGACGTGGAGCGCCCGCAGCAGTACGGACAAATCAGCGTCCCGCTGCCGGGGGCGGAGACCTTTTTTGGCTGCCTGATGGGCGACAGGGATCAGGCTGTTATCCTGGTGGTTGAAGATAAACGTTACCGCCCGACAGGACTTCCCGACGGCGACAGCGGTATTTACCACTACGAAGGCCACCGCCTGCGCCTGACAAAAGACGGTCGCGCCATTCTGACGTGTAAAACGCTGGAGGTGTATGCCGACGATCACATCCTGTTTGACAGTCCTGAGGGCACCTTCACTGGCAACCTGACGGTGCAGAAGAACCTGACTGTACAACAGAACACCCATATTCAGGGCAATCTGGCCCTGGACGGCACCGGGAACGCCAAAGGCCATTTCACCATGTCGGATGCGACCATTGCCGGTGTGACCTACAGTGGCCACATCCATCACGAGAACGGTCGTGGCGGCAATACGGGAGGTCCGCAAAATGGCTGATATTGCGATTGTCTGGCGTAACGGTCGCGGCAACCTGGTGCTGAACGGCCCCGACCTGCTGACGGATAACAGTATTGAAACCGCCGTCATTATCTCGCTCTTTACCGACCGTCGCGCGCAACCGTCTGACCCGATACCGGACGGCACCACCGACCGGCGCGGATGGTGGGCAGACAGTTTTCGCCCGCGTCCCATCGGCTCGCGCCTGTGGCTGCTGAACCGCGAAAAGACGGTGCCAGCCGTTGTGGAAAGGACGGCGGCCTATGCCGATGAGGCACTTGCCTGGATGAAGCTGGCTGGACTGGTGAGGTCGGTCACCTGTACGGCCGCACGCGTGGGCCGTGACCGCCTGCAGCTTTCAGTATCACTTGTTATGCCTGACGGCGCACGTCGCCCGATGGCTTTTGAAGCGGATTTAAAGGGGTTTTAAATGCCGTATCAACCCACACCCTTAGCACAACTGATTAACCAGACACAGCAGGATATCAGCCAACGACTGGAAGGCACCCTGCCGGGACTGGATGAAACCACGCTACATGCCATTGGTTATGCACAAGCGGGGCTGTCCGCCCAGGAGCATGAGCATCTGGCCTGGATTGCGCGCCAGATAATCCCGTCCGACGCTGACGAGGCTGAACTACTGAAACACTGCGCCTGGTGGGGGGTTGTCCGTAAACCCGCCTCGCGTGCCGATGGTCCGGTACAACTGACGCTGACTGACACTGCGACAGCGGAGACCGGCGCAGAACTGCAACGCAGCGACGGCACCCTGTACCGTATCACCGAATCCACAAGCGGCGGAGCCGGGACGCTGACGGTCAGTCTGGTGGCGGTTGAACCAGGTGCGGCCGGTAATGCGCCAGCGGGTACATTGCTGACGTTTATCACCCCGCAGGCCGGGATTGTGCAGGCGGCCACTGTCACAGGTTCAGGTATTACCGGTGGCGCGGATGTGGAGTCCCTGTCTGAGTTGCTTTCCCGTCTTGAATTTCGCGTACAGTACCCGCCGTCAGGCGGCACAAAGTACGATTTTGAACGCTGGGCGCGCGAAGTACCGGGCGTTACCCGTTCGTGGTGTCTGCCGGAATGGCCGCAGGCGGGCAGTCTGGGTGTGACATTTGTGATGGATAATAACCCCGATATTTTCCCCGGCGAGGGGGATGTGGCTCGCGTGGCAGAGTACATCAAATCCCACCCTGACCCGGCGACGGGTCAGCCGGTCGGTCAGGCATTGGGGCCGGTGGTGAAGGTGTTTAAACTCACTAATCACCCTGTCGCGTTTCAGATAAAGATTGCGCCGAACACACCAGAGAACCAGCAGGCCGTGAGACAGGCGCTCACCGACCTGCTTTATAACGAAGCCAGACCGGGCGGTATTATCCTGCCGTCGGCGTTCTGGCGGGCGGTTGCCGGTGTGAAGATGCTGGATGATTTTGAACTGCATTCCCCGCTGGCGTCTGTCAGCGCCGGCGCGACGGAGCTGCTTACCGTGGGGAGTATTGCATGGCTGTGATCCTCAGTCCACACCAGCGCGCACTGCTCCAGTTGCTCCCTGACGGGCTGGCGTGGAATAAAGCGCCGGATTCCGTGCTGGCAAACCTGTGTCTTGGTCTGAGTCAGTCCACGGCTCGTGTGGACTGGACGGGACAACAACTGCTCGATGAGCGTTTCCCGGACAGGTCGCACCTGCTGCTGGGTGACTGGGAGCGATTTCTTGGCCTGCCTGAATGCGATATGACCGGCGCCAGCCTGCAGGAACGACAAAGCTATGCCGGTAACAAGTACCGAATGAAGCCCTCAATTAACCGTGAGTTTTATATCCAACTGGCGGCGGGATTCGGGTTTGATATCGATATCCAGCCCGCACCGGAATCGCAGTGGATAAGCATTATTAATGTCAGAACCACCATTGGCTACCGGCATATGAATGTGCTCGACAACATTCTCACACCGTTGCGTATTTACGACGCCAGCGCCCTTGAGTGCATTCTGAACCGTTATAAACCAGCGTGGCAGACGTTTCGTTACGTCTACGAAAGCAGCCAGTCGCACGATAAGTAAGAGGTCACTATGTATTACATTGACAACAACTCCGGTTCACCCACCATGCCGGCCTTATCGCCGGCGCAAAGTAATACGCCTACCTGGTTTACCGAAGGCGATAAAAATAAAGGTATAAGCTGGATTGGTCAGGACTGGCTGAATATCCTGCAGGCGGAATTGCTGAATATTCTGAGCGAAGCCGGAATAAAGCCCGATAAAGGAAAATTAAACCAGCTCACCCTGTCCATTAAAGCCATTATTACGGCAAACGCCTACACGCAGACTAATAACCTGAAAGAAATTTTCGATGCCGGCATTGCGGCTCAGGTTGCGGCGCGAAGTCATCTGGGGCTGGGAAAACTTGCCACCAAAGACAGTCTCGGTCCGGCAGATGTCAATGCCCTGGCAAAAGACCAGAACCTTGCTGATGTACCTGACAAAGCTAAAGCTCGCACAGCTCTCCAGCTCGGCAACAGCGCCACCCGTAACGTCGGCACAACGGCAAACACCGTGGCCGCAGGCGACGACGCCCGCATCATCGCCACCAAAAAAGCCATCGACGACACACAGACCGGCCTTGCGATACAGGGCGTTATGTGGGTAGCCTCAGCCGATGACCTGAGCAATCTCCCGGCAGGCGCTCGCCGGTTCGCTAAAAACAATGCAGGCGTCACCGTTCTGCCAGCAGCGGGTTATTTTTTCCTGGAAGTTCTGGCGAAACGTGATGTGGCGAACGGCAGTTGTATTCTGGCGACAAGTGACAAAAGAGACGTCTGGATCGGCCTGCGCTATACCGTTCCTGCCGACGCGAATTTCACCTGGATACAGTTAAACCAGAATGTAGAAAACCTCGGTTTAACGGAAGCGGTAAAACGGGCCTTAAACGCCGTCCAGAAAAGCGGCGATACGATGACAGGCAGCCTGATGGTGATCGGCAATCTGACACTCCAGAGCGATGCCCGCATGCATTTCACCATTCGGAATGCAGACGGTTCGTCCCGTACCTACATCTACAAAGACAAAGGCGGTGACGGTGTACATATCAATAACGGCGTGGATGGCGGAGGCGACTTCGTTTTCAACAAAAACGGCGAATTTTATTCCCCGTCCGCCATCCATGCAGGCAGTACGACCTACCAGAATGACGGCAACATCAACGGCACTGCCTGGGGTGGCTATATCAGTACCTGGCTTAATGATCGCTTTGTCGCTCGCGACAATAACATCAACACCCGCGCAACATGGGATTGGGTTAATCAGAGCTTTATTACCAATGTGAGATATTCAGCGGAAAGGCAGGTGGGTGCAATCGGTGTCAGGTCATATCACAAAAATACAGTATTAACGGGATTTGATAACCACGATGCTGATTATTCTGCTGAATCACTTTTCTGGAGCGAAATCCAGATTTACAAAAATGGTCAGTGGTTAGTCATTGGACGTTAACCGGGTTAAATAAAAAGGAGTAAGTTAGACTTACTCCTTTTTATTCTTTGCTGTTCCGGCTTATTCAGCCCAGCCTACGGAATAATTCAGAATATCGTTAACCCGGCTTAGTTCTTCAACTTCTTTTTTCATTTCGCGCTGGCGTTCGTGAATTTTCCAGCCCTGCATGACCATTGCGACATTCATGTTTTCATTAATCGAAACCAGGTCGTCAGGCGTGACGACAACATCGTTATTATCGGCGTCAGTCCAGTAAAAACCGGCTGGCAGATTCGCGGTACGGGTCAGTTGCAGAATGGACGACAAACGCTCCTGAGAGGCTTTGCTGGCGTCCCATTTGTGGCCGTTCCACTCAAAAACAGCGCTGCCGTCTTCCTGCCTGTCGCGCCAGCGGTTGATTTCGTCACGCTTCACGCGACGGGCCTTTTCCATCGTCATCAGGTCGATAACGTTCTCACCATCAAAGCCCCAGCGACCGCTGATATCAGCGCGACGATTGGCGGTAGTGTCGGGAACCTCGGCCACACTCAGACCAACCGGCCACAGCGCTGATACGTCACGCGAAATACTGCGAATAACGCCATCGCTGTCATAGGAGAATTTAATAGTGTCAGCCGCAAACTGCTTTTGCGATTCGTACCATTCCTGACCATCCTCAGAAAATAAAAACAGCACCCGGTGCTTATTGGCAAGTTCCAGTTGCTCAGGTGTTTTAGGGTCGCCTGGCGTAAAATTTTTAATATTGACCATGATTTATTACCCTGGTTAAGTTGTGTTTGGCTGTCATTATAAATGATATTCGCAAGTAATGTATGGTGTTTAACCCTTTATTGTCATTACAGCTCCATTGACTCTTTTCTGAATGGGTTTGTAATAAACCCCGCCAATATTATCAGCGGAGTGAGAGCCGGTATCCTGAACAATTATACCCGTAAGCATACAGCCAGCCGGGGTTTTAAACGTCCAGGATACAACGTTACTTATCGGGCAATAAACACCTTCCTGCCCAAGAGTAATGTCAGAAACAAAGTTCTGACTAACCCAGTCCCATGTTGCGCGGATGTTGATGTTGTTGTCGCGTGCGGTGAGTTGTTCGGCGATGGAATCCCACAACCATGCACCGTTAGCATTCCATCGAGTCCCATAGATATTACCGTCGGTAGCTACCGTTGATGCTCCGGCGTGTAAATATCCGGGTGAATAGAAGCCGCCGTCTTTATGAAAAACAAACTCACCGCCGCCATCCACGCCGTTATTAAGGCGAACACCATCACCGCCTTTGTCTTTGTAAAGCCACATGCGGGCATTGCCATCCTCATTCGCAATGGCGAAATGCACGCGGGCATCATTTTTAAGGAATAGGCTTCCGGTCATCGTATCGCCGTTTTTCTGGACGGCGTTTAAGGCCCGGTTTACCGCTTCCGTTAAACCGACGTTAATTGAGTCTTACTGCCAGTCAATATTGCGCCATCCATTGATATACATTTGTAGAGGACGGCGAGTGACATTATCAATCAGGTTGTCAGTATTACCGTTTATAACTCCTGTAATAACGTAAGGTGGTGTGTCGTTATAACCATACGCTCGCCATACCTGGGCGCTTTCAACACTTCCCAGCCTGAAGCCCGAAAGGAAGTTCTGGCGAACCCAATCGACAGTAGCGCGGGCATTGATGTTGTTGTCACGAGTGGCAAACTGACCATATAGCCAGTGACTCAGCCACTCACCCCATAATGAGCCTCTAATATCCCCGTCACTGTTTACATGAAGGGCGCGATTTACCGTATCCGTTAAACCGACGTTTCCCCTGATACCCTATAGCGATAAAAATGCCAGTTACCCAACCTCACAACCGATTAAACGAGGCCCGTAAATGGCAAAAATTGGCTATATCCGCGTGTCAACAAATGAGCAGAACACCGATTTACAGCGTAATGCCCTCATTAGCGCAGAATGTGAACAGATTTTCGATGATAAAATGAGCGGCACAAAGGCCAATAGACCAGGCTTAAAACGCGCTTTAAAGGCCCTTAAAACAGGCGATACACTCGTCGTCTGGAAACTCGACAGATTAGGTCGTAGCGTTAAAAATCTCGTTGGCCTCATCTCAGAACTGCACGAGCGCAAAATCCACTTTCAAAGCCTGACCGACAGCATCGACACCAGTACCCCGATGGGCAGGTTCTTCTTTCACGTCATGAGTGCCCTTGCTGAAATGGAGCGAGAACTTATTGTAGAGCGCACAAACGCCGGTCTTGCAGCCGCTCGCGCTCAGGGTCGTATTGGTGGCAGACGTCCGGCACTACAGCCCGGCCAGATAGCCCAGATAAACCGACTCGTTAAAAACGGCTATTCACGAAGACAACTGGCCATTATTTATAATGTCTCATTATCTACGATATATAAATTCAGTCCGGTTAATTCCGTCACAGTCATTTCTGAGTTACCGTAAATACGCCTGTTTTTTATCCCCGATAAACTAAACAATTAGATATCTGTTAACGGAAAAGCACTGTGGCAATTATTAGCGGGATTATCACCACGGCTACCGGCGACCCCATCGCCGGGGCTATCATTACGCTTACGGCGTTGCAGACCACTCCCTTAATACTCAGGAGCGTCGCCACCCATATCACCACAACGCAGGGGAAGTACAGCTTTGTTGTAACTCCCGGTGTGTACAGCGTTCGCCTGACCCACGGCCGCCAGTCGGGTTACGAGTTGGGCTCCATCCACGTTTATGATGATTCCCCTGACGGCTCGCTGAACAGTTTCCTGAACGCGAAGAATACAGACACACGTCCTGAAGCGTTAAGGCAGTTTGAAGCGCTGGCACAACAGACGCAGGACAGTGCCAGTAAAGCCGCTCAGGTGCTGGAAGACGCCATTAACGCATCTATCAAGGGTGAAAAAGGAGATACGGGCGAACAGGGGCCGCAGGGCATTCCCGGTCCCATCGGCCCTGCTGGCCCCAAAGGTGATAAGGGCGATACTGGCCCACAAGGTATTCCTGGCCCCAAAGGGGATACAGGTCCGCGGGGTCTGAAAGGCGATACGGGGGCGACAGGTCCAAAGGGCGACACGGGCTTGCAGGGGCTGAAAGGAGATACCGGCACAATCGGCCCGCAGGGGCCGAAGGGAGACAAAGGTGATACCGGTGACGGTATCACTACTGTTAAAACGGATGGAGTTACCCTGAAAGGCGATGGCGTAACTACGCCACTGGCAATGAATATCTCTACATCAGGTTATCCAGGTGTGGGAGATTATGTCATTGCCTGGGATATGGGGAATCCTGATTATCAGTTTTTTGGGTACAAAGTCCCCGGCTCACAGTTAAGGCAGACCGCGCTTTCTTTTGGTGATAACGGTACAGCCTATGCCAGTAAACATACTTATCTTACCTTTATGGGAACATTCATTGGAACGGGGTATTTTTATACCAGTGATGTCGGCCTTTTTCGTCGAGTGGCATAAGGAAACTCCATATGAAAATAGTGACAGCAAAAAATGGATTTTATAATGAAGACGGCTCCATTAACTGTCTTGCTCATTTTGAAGGCTTTGATGATTTCATTCCGTTCACTTCCTCCCCTGACGACTCGGAAGCGCATGGTCGCCAGCTCTACGCCGACCTTAAAGCCGGGAAATACGGCCCCGTTACTCCCTTTACCGTGACACCAGAAATGATCCAGGCTGCGAAAGATGCCAAACGTGCTGAAATCAATAACTGGCGTGATACTCAGGAAAACGGCAGCATTATCTTCACGCTGAACGGCCATCGCTGGGACTGCGGTAAAGCCTCACAAACCCGCCTTGCGCCTGTAGTCGCTGTTGCCAAAACCGGTGTACTCCCGCCCGGCTTCTTCTGGACGGATGCCGATAACATCGATGTGCCGATGACCGCCGACGAACTCACCGCGCTGGAAGCAGCCATGCAGCAGAACATGGTATTGCAGGGCTTTAAAATCCACGAGCGCCAGCGGGTGATGAAAGAACAGGTGGATAATCTCACCGACTATAAGGCGATTCAGGGTTATGTTGCCGGCTGGACTGAGGGGAGTTAAAAAAAAAGAGCCTGTACGCTGGGCAGGCTCTAATTAATTTAAAAAGAAAGGAACCTTTTATTTCTTATGAGTCAGATTCCTTATTTCATAAGCAGCAGATAAAAAACCATGAGCCAATTCACAACTCCGGCAATTCTTGAAATGCTGGACCATTATTTATGGCGCGTATACGAGCCGTTTGAGTTCTACCTCAGCGACGACGACAGCGACGTGATAGAAGTGCCAGCAGGATTCGTTACCGACCTTGCCACGATACCGCGCATATTCTGGTCACTGATGCCGCCTGATGGCAAATACGCCAAAGCGGCGATAATCCACGATTACCTATATGACAACGCGCTACGCACTAAGCGGGAAGCAGACCTGATATTCCTGGATGGCATGACGGTGCTGGGTGTGCCGAAGTGGAAGTGTATGGTGATGTATTGGGCGGTACGGTTGTTTGGTCGTGGCATGTATGGAAGAGTTGAAAGCCAGGGAGGCCTGAATTGAGCAACGCCTTAAATTGGTTGTATGTATTAAATAAATCAAAACGATCGTTTTTATCGATCGATAAGTTATACTGACACCTCCAGTGGCAACACAGGAGGCAGCAATAAATGCCACATAACGTAAGATGCCGGCATTGCAATAAACTGCTCGCAAGAGCCAGTTTTGACTTCATTGAGGTCAAATGCCCGCGCTGTAAGACACTCAACATCGTCACCTCACCGAGCGCCATCGAGCACCCCACATACACAAGGAATCGCACCTGTGGGGAACAAACAACAACACCTTCCACCCGATAATCCTGTTACCTATGGTTCTGTATGCAGTGGCATAGAAGCCGCTACTGTCGCCTGGCATCCGCTCGGCTGGAAGCCCTCCTGGTTCAGTGAGATAGAGCCTTTCCCCTGCGCCGTTCTGGCGCATCACTGGCCGTCAGTCCCTAATCTGGGTGATATGACTCAAATTGCAGCACGCATCCAGTCAGGCAGTATTCCGGCTCCCGATATTCTTGTAGGTGGCACACCGTGCCAGGCATTCAGTTTATCGGGCAAACGCCAGGGGCTAAAAGACCCTCGCGGCCAGCTTACGCTCGCCTTTGTTCAACTGGCAGATCAGATTGATAAGACCCGTCAGGAGCTAGGCGAGCAACCCGCTATCATCGTATGGGAAAACGTTACAGGGGTATTAAACAGTCATGATAATGCATTCGGTTATTTTCTCGGTGCGCTGGCCGGCGAACGTCGCCCACTACAGCCAGCAGGGAAACGGTGGGCAAACACTGGTGCTGTGTCTGGACCATCGCGCACTGTCGTCTGGCGAACGCTCAACGCCGAATTTTTCGGAGTCCCCCAGTCACGTAAAAGAGTGTTTGTTATGGCAAGTGCTCGACCAGAATTTGACCCCGGAGCGATATTATTTGAGTTCCCGACTGTGCCGCCGCGCACTGAGAACTATTACGGAACACAGAAAAAATCCGCATCCAGTGCTCATTCAGGCATTGAAAGAGAATTCCGCCGATACTGTTTCGACGCCATCCCTGACACCGCCGGAACGTTGATTGCTGGTTATGATGGTTCAACCAATCAGGACATGCGAATGCGTGGCGGTCTGATAGTAGAGCAACACCCTCGACTGAGAGTCCGACGACTCACGCCAACGGAATGTGAAAGGCTACAGGGATTCCCAACAGGTTATACAGACATTCCGTGGCACAGTTCATCATCAAGACATCGATATAAAGCCATCGGAAACTCAATGCCGGTTCCTGTTATGAAATGGATTGGAGAGAGGATTCAAGAGGCTTTAAAAGAGGGTTAAATCATGCTTAAAAAACCGCCAGATTTTGGCGGTTTGACACATAAAATACGAAAGATTGTTTTTTCGTGTTTTCGTTGTCCCGTTTTCGCGTTTTTAGTGTCCCGCCTCAATGGAGTAACCGAGATAACAGGCGTGGAAAGATCCCCGCACGATGTTCGAGAAGTTCGCGACGCCAATAATCTCTTTTTCTTCCGGATCGAGCAGCGCAAAGTAATAAGCGGTGCCCTGTTTATGAAACTCAGAGATCATGCTCAGACGCGCCTGCCAGCCTGACGGATAACAGTGGCTTTCATCGCGAATAGGTTCCCAGGGTTTTAAGAAATGACGATTTTCTGCGTAATAATCTGCCAGACGCCAGGCATCACGCTCATGCACTAAACGCACGACCAGGCGGTCCGTGGTTAAGCGCACTTTTGGCACGTTACTGCGATAGCCAAACATTCTATACCTACTCCTTCCCGTAACGTCTTCAATACGCTATTCGCATTACTATACCTGCGCAAATACGCCCTGTGAAAAGAGCAAAATGCCATTTTTTGAATTATTCACACATTTTGATGAAAACTCTCTATCAAGACGGACTTTTGATAAAAAAATATTGTCCCGCGAAGGGTGGGAAAAGCGATGACGACACCGCAGAATAGGAGGTGCTTATCTTTTAAACTCTATCCAGAGTGACGAGTTTTTCCCTGGAGGGGAAATGTCGCAAGTCTCGCAGGCAAGGAACCTGGGTAAATACTTCCTTCTTATCGATAACATGCTGGTCGTGCTGGGTTTCTTCGTCGTTTTCCCGCTGATCTCAATTCGTTTCGTCGATCAAATGGGCTGGGCCGCCGTGATGGTCGGTATCGCGCTTGGATTACGTCAATTTATCCAGCAAGGTTTAGGTATCTTCGGCGGTGCTATTGCTGACCGTTTCGGGGCAAAACCGATGATCGTCACCGGCATGCTGATGCGCGCTGCCGGATTCGCCACCATGGGCATTGCCCATGAACCGTGGCTGCTGTGGTTTTCCTGCTTTCTTTCCGGGCTGGGCGGCACGTTGTTCGACCCTCCCCGCTCGGCGCTGGTGGTCAAACTGATCCGTCCGGAAAAGCGCGGGCGTTTTTTCTCTATTCTGATGATGCAGGATAGCGCCGGGGCAGTGGTTGGCGCGTTGCTCGGCAGTTGGTTATTGCAATACGATTTCCGTCTGGTGTGTGCCACCGGCGCAATTTTGTTCGTTCTGTGCGCGGCGTTTAACGCCTGGCTACTTCCGGCATGGAAGCTGTCAACGGTGAAAATTCCGGTGCGCGAAGGAATGAGCCACGTGATGCATGACAAGCGCTTTGTCACTTATGTGCTGACGCTGGCGGGCTATTACATGCTGGCGGTGCAAGTGATGCTGATGCTGCCAATAATGGTGAACGACATCGCTGGCTCACCGGCCGCTGTGAAATGGATGTATGCCATCGAGGCGTGCCTCTCTTTAACGTTGCTCTACCCGATTGCCCGCTGGAGTGAAAAACGCTTTCGCCTTGAGCATCGCCTGATGGCCGGTCTGCTGGTGATGTCTTTAAGCATGATGCCCATCGGCCTGGTCGGGAATTTGCAGCAGCTGTTCACCCTGATTTGCACGTTCTATATTGGCTCAATCATCGCCGAACCGGCGCGTGAAACCCTGAGCGCCTCGCTGGCGAATGCACGGGCACGGGGAAGCTATATGGGTTTCAGTCGACTGGGACTCGCCATCGGCGGCGCCATTGGTTATATCGGCGGCGGCTGGCTGTTTGACATGGGTAAAGCCCTGGCACAACCTGAACTGCCCTGGATGATGCTCGGTATTATCGGCTTCATCACTTTCCTGGCGCTGGGCTGGCAATTCAGTCTCAAACGCCCAACGCGTGGTATGCTGGAGCCTGACGCCTGATAGCCAATCTGGCGTACGCGTGTTTTTCAGTTTTTTCTGCTGTTACCCGCAGCGCTGGTGCTCGATGATGCTTTGTGTCACGATTACACCACAAGCATCATGTTGAGGAACCCCATGAAAAAGTTTTTTTTTGCCGCTGCACTAATTGTCAGCGGCCTGTTGGTTGGTTGTAATCAACTCACGCAATACACGGTTAGCGAGCAAGAGATTAATCAGGCCCTGGCGAAGAATAATAACTTTTCAAAAGATATCGGTTTGCCTGGCGTCGCTGAAGCACATATCGTACTGAACAATCTCGCCAGCCAGATAGGCCGTGAAGAACCCAATAAAGTGACGCTGACCGGAGACGCCAATCTGGACATGAACTCCCTGTTTGGCAGTCAGAAAGCAACCATGAAGTTGAAGCTAAAAGCCTTACCGGTTTTCAATAAAGAAAAAGGCGCGATTTATCTGCAAGAAATGGAAGTCGTGGACGCTACCGTCACGCCGGAAAAAATGCAGTCGGTACTGCAAACGCTGATGCCTTATTTAAATCAGTCGCTGCGCAACTATTTCAACCAGCAGCCGGCATACATTCTGCGGGATGACAGCAGCCAGGGGGAAGCGCTGGCGAAAAAACTGGCGAAAGGCATTGAGGTGAAACCGGGAGAAATCATTATCCCGTTCACCGACTAATATGACAGAGGGCGCCGATGCGCCCTTTTTTTTCGTGCAAACGAAAACGTTTCCGCTTATCCTTTGTTTCCGGCAAAAAAGACTATCCTCAGCCGGAGCATATTGATGACTGCACCATCCCAGGTTTTAAAGATCCGCCGCCCAGACGACTGGCATCTTCACTTTCGCGATGGCGACATGTTAAAAACTGTCGTGCCCTATACCAGCGAAGTTTATGGCCGCGCCATTGTCATGCCGAACCTGGCTCCGCCCGTCACCACGGTGGACGCGGCTATCGCTTACCGCCAGCGAATTCTTGACGCGGTACCTGCCGGACACGACTTCACGCCATTAATGACCTGCTACTTAACGGATACGCTGGATCCCAATGAGCTGGAACGTGGATTCAACGAAGGCGTGTTCACCGCCGCAAAACTCTATCCGGCCAATGCCACCACCAACTCGACGCATGGCGTAACCTCTATTGATGCCATTATGCCAGTGCTGGAACGGATGGAAAAATTGGGTATGCCTCTGCTGGTGCACGGCGAAGTGACGCATGCGGATATCGATATTTTCGATCGCGAGGCGCGCTTTATTGAGACGGTAATGGAACCACTGCGTCAGCGTTTAACTGCGCTGAAAGTGGTGTTCGAACATATCACGACTAAAGATGCTGCCGAATACGTGCGCGACGGCAATGACCTTCTGGCGGCGACCATTACGCCGCAGCACCTGATGTTTAACCGCAACCACATGCTGGTCGGCGGGATTCGCCCTCATCTGTACTGCCTGCCGATCCTCAAACGTAACGTCCATCAACAGGCGCTGCGTGAGCTGGTCGCCAGCGGGTTTAACCGCGCCTTCCTCGGTACCGACTCAGCGCCGCATGCGCGTCATCGCAAAGAGTCAAGCTGTGGCTGTGCGGGCTGCTTTAATGCGCCGACCGCACTGGGCAGTTATGCCACCGTGTTTGAAGAGATGAATGCACTGGACCATTTTGAAGCCTTCTGCTCACTCAATGGCCCACAGTTCTACGGTTTGCCGGTAAATGAAACCTTTATTGAGCTGGAACGCGTGGAGCACAAAGTCCCGGAGAGCATTGCGCTGCAAGATGATACGCTGGTGCCTTTCCTGGGTGGCGAAACGGTACACTGGTCCGTGAAAAGCTAAAAAAAGTGTAGCCAACTGGCGAGAATAACTGTATAAATAAACAGTATATTCCACAGGGGGCTACTATGCGTATTGAAGTCACTATTGCCAAAACTTCACCTTTACCTGCTGGTGCAATTGACGCGCTGGCAGGTGAACTCTCCCGCCGTATTCAGCACCATTTTCCGGATAACGAAGGTAACGTTACCGTCCGTTATGCCGGCGCAAACAATCTGTCGGTTATTGGTGCCACCAAAGAGGAT
Organism: Citrobacter braakii; assembly: GCF_002075345.1. Lineage (GTDB taxonomy): Bacteria > Pseudomonadota > Gammaproteobacteria > Enterobacterales > Enterobacteriaceae > Citrobacter > Citrobacter braakii. The sequence continues at coordinate 208,688 of NZ_NAEW01000001.1, read as the reverse complement.
AAAGAACGCATCAGCGAGATCCTCCAGGAGACCTGGGAAAGCGCGGATGACTGGTTCATCAATGAATAAATAATGATATGCAATGATGTTTGTTTGCCGGGTCGCCCCGGCTTTTTTATACACACCATCTTTTAATCAATAGTTCATTCCTTCTGGCAAACTGATATTTTAATAATAAATTCCTGTCTATCTTTTAACCACAACACCAAAATAATTGTGCAACATGCTTAAAAAAAATGAATAACATGTCGGTTTGTTAGTCAGATAACGCTGAAAACGAAAATTTTATGTGCTTACCTCTTTAAATTTTCAATGAACACCCTTATTTATTGATATACTGAAGTTGCTTCAGAAAAAACGCATTGAACCTCGAAAACCGTTGTCTAGTAACACGAATTAGGGGGCATGATGGAAAAGAATAATGAAGTCATTCAGACTCATCCGTTAGTAGGATGGGACATCAGCACTGTTGATAGCTACGATGCGCTGATGCTGCGTTTGCACTACCAGACCCCGAATCGTCCAGACCCGGATGGGACTGAAGTTGGTCAAACGCTCTGGTTAACCACTGATGTTGCCAGGCAATTTATTTCGATATTAGAAGCAGGAATCGCTAAAATTGAATCCGGCGATTACCAGGTAAATGAGTATCAGCGACATTAAATCTGATACATCCAACCATCAAAAGGCACCTTTCCGGTGCCTTTCTTATTTCCAGGTTGAATATTCCGGGTCACTTATTTACCCTGCTACTATCGCGATTGCAGAGAGAAGCGGATGAAATACGACTTAATCATAATTGGCAGCGGTTCCGTGGGCGCCGCAGCCGGATACTATGCCACTCGCGCCGGTCTGAAGGTTCTGATGATCGATGCGCATATGCCACCGCATCAGCAGGGCAGCCACCACGGCGACACTCGATTAATTCGTCATGCCTATGGCGAAGGTGAAAAATATGTTCCGCTGGTGCTGCGTGCGCAAACATTATGGGATGAATTATCCACCCAAAATGAAGAGCCGATTTTTGTGCGCTCTGGTGTCATCAACCTTGGTCCGGCAAATTCAACCTTCTTAGCGACCGCGGCGCAAAGCGCAAAACAGTGGCAACTCAATGTTGAACAACTGGATGCAGCAGCCATTATGGCGCGCTGGCCAGAGATTCGCGTACCTGAAAACTATATCGGTTTGTTTGAAGCGGAGTCTGGTTTTTTACGTAGTGAGTTAGCGATTAAAACCTGGATCCGTCTGGCGGAAGAAGCAGGCTGTGCGCAGCTATTTAAATGCCCGGTCAGCGCAATTCGTCATAGTGATGATGGCGTCACGGTAGAAACCGCCGATGGTGACTATCACGCGCAAAAAGCGGTGATCAGCGCCGGAACCTGGGTACAGGCATTAGTCCCTGAACTACCGATACAACCGGTACGCAAAGTGTTCGCCTGGTATCAAGCCGATGGGCGTTTCAGCGTTAAGAATAACTTCCCTGCCTTCACCGGGGAGCTACCAAATGGCGATCAATTCTACGGTTTCCCGGCAGAAAACGACGAGCTAAAAATTGGTAAACACAATGGCGGACAGGTAATTCATTCGGCAGAAGAGCGCAAGCCGTTTGCCGCTGTAGCCAGCGATGGTTCTGAAGCCTTCCCATTCCTGCGCACAATTCTGCCAGGCGTGGGCTGCTGTCTGCACGGTGCGTCCTGCACCTATGATAACTCACCAGATGAAGACTTTATTATTGATACTCTACCGGAGCATGACAACACGCTGATCATCACCGGGCTGAGCGGACATGGCTTTAAGTTTGCCTCCGTCCTCGGAGAGATTGCGGCAGACTTCGCCCAGAACAAATCGTCTGACTTTGACCTGACGCCCTTCAGGCTAAGTCGTTTTAAGCGATAATAAATGAATGGCCTCGTTGGTGAGGCCATTTTTAATGACAGGAATAACGTTGATGCGCCGCATCTTTCACTATCTGGTTAATAATATTCGCGAGCATCTTATGCTCTACATTATTTTATGGTCGCTGCTGGCAATTATGGATGTGATATATATTATGTTTTTCTGAATCCGCAACACTGACACTAATTGACATAAACTGATATTAATTTAATTTTCATTGCAATTAACTGAACAAGAAAAATACCTTAAACACCCAGAAACCAAGCCTTAATGTCATCCACCCCTACTAATTCCTTGATGATTACTTCATAATTCAATCAATTTTATTGAATCAAAAACAAATATCACCATTATTGTTATTTATTAGTTGCATTAATGTCTTTTACGCGCCATTTTCATTCACTTCTGAAATATCTAACGGTGCACTTATGCAATTCAATAATACTCCACAACGCTATGGCGTGGTGTCTGCCGCTTTACACTGGCTGATTGCGATTGCTGTATATGGCATGTTTGCGCTGGGATTGTGGATGGTCACGCTTAGCTATTACGACGGCTGGTATCACCAGGCCCCTGAACTGCATAAAAGCATCGGCGTTGTGCTTATGATGGGGCTGGTTATCCGCGTCGTCTGGCGGTTGATCTCCCCTCCTCCTCCTGCGCTGGCAAGTTATTCCCGTTTCACCCGCATCGCGGCGGCACTGGGTCACCTCGCGCTATACACATTGCTCTTTTCAATTGTCATCAGCGGGTATTTGATTTCCACCGCTGATGGCAAAGCGATAAGCGTATTTGGTTGGTTCGACATTCCTGCCACCCTTGCCAATGCGGGCGCTCAGGCCGACCTCGCCGGTAGTCTGCACCTGTGGCTTGCGTGGACCGTGGTGGTTTTATCGCTTCTGCACGGACTGATGGCCCTGAAACATCACTTTATCGATAACGACGATACCCTGAATCGCATGTTGGGAAAATCGTCATCTGACTATGGAGCTTAAAATGAAAAAAAACCTGCTGGGACTTACACTCGCCTCTCTGTTATTCACCACCGGGTCAGCCGTGGCGGCAGATTACAAAATTGACAAAGAAGGACAGCATGCCTTTGTTAATTTCCGTATTCAGCACCTGGGTTACAGTTGGCTGTACGGCACATTTAAAGATTTCGACGGGACTTTTACCTTTGATGAGAAAAATCCCGCAGCCGATAAGGTTAACGTCACCATCAAAACCAACAGCGTTGACACCAATCACGCCGAACGCGACAAGCACCTGCGCAGCGCAGATTTCCTTAACGTGGCCAAATTCCCGCAGGCGACCTTTAGCTCTACCAGCGTGAAGAAAGAGGGGAACGACCTGGATATCACCGGTAATCTCACCCTGAACGGCGTCACCAAACCGGTTACGCTGGATGCGAAGCTGATCGGTCAGGGCGGCGATCCGTGGGGTGGCACGCGTGCGGGTTTTGAAGCAGAAGGTAAAATTAAGCTGAAGGACTTCAACATCACCACCGATCTCGGCCCGACGTCTCAGGAAGTCGATCTGATCATCTCAGTGGAAGGCGTCCAACAGAAGTAACGTATGAGTTGCCGGATGGGGCTAAAGCCGCCATCCGGCATGATGACTATTGCGCAGGGTCCGGAATACCCAGTTTGGTATTCAGGCGACCGCGTGACTTATTAAATATTTTGTTGCCATTTTCACGTCCGGCGCGCAGACGACGTTGCTCTTCTTCCGGCAACTTACTCTCTTCGCTACACAACTCGCTACAGCAGCCGTTATACTTCTGCGCGCAGGCCGGACACTGGATAAACAACAGATGGCAGCCATCATTTTTGCAATTAGTATGGCTGTCGCACGCCGTTCCGCACTGATGACAATGCGCAATAACATCTTCAGAAATCCTTTCGCCCATACGCTCATCAAAAACGAAGTTTTTACCGACAAAACGTACAGGAAGCCCCTGTTCACGTGCCTTGCGGGCATATTCAATAATACCGCCCTCAATGTGCCAGACTTTGCTAAATCCGTTGTGTTTCATCCAGGCGCTGGCTTTCTCACAACGGATCCCGCCCGTGCAATACATAACGATTTTTTTATCTTTATGCGCCTGCATCATTTCAACGGCTTTCGGTAACTGGTCGCGGAACGTGTCTGCCGGGATTTCTAGCGCATTCTCGAAATGGCCCACTTCATATTCATAGTGGTTGCGCATATCAATGAATACCGCGTCAGGATCGTCCAGCATGGCGTTTACTTCCGCCGCCTTCAGGTAATCACCTACGTTGCTGGCGTCAAATTGCGGATCGTCAATACCATCCGCCACGATGCGTTCACGCACTTTCATACGCAGCACCCAGAACGATTTACCATCATCATCCAGCGCGATATTCAGACGTAACCCGGCGAATGCGGGATCAAACGCATAAAGCTGCTGGCGGAATGCCTCGACGTTGCTTTGCGGTACGCTGATTTGCGCATTGATTCCTTCATGGGCAAGATAAACGCGCCCGAAGACGTTCAATGCAGTGAACATCTGGTACAGCGCATCACGCGTGTGCTGAGGATTGGCGATGGTGAAATATTTATAGAATGAGATCGTCGTGCGTGGCTCGGTCTCAGCCAACATTTTGGCTTTGAGCGCATCGTTCGAAATGCGGTTGTGTAACACTGGCATGGTGTACGTATCCTGCAAATAGGGAAAAATGAAAATCGGCGGCATAATAAAGCAAACACCGCCAATTTACATCCACACATTTTACGCTACATTTCTTACTCCAATATAAAAGTGCAACAACAATTGCTGGTTTAATCACCGTTCTCCCGTCACAAATTTTTGATATGCGCGAAAAAATGCGACAATACAGGCAATTGGTCGTTTGAAGACAGGATAGACATGACGAATTTACCCAAGTTTTCGGCTGCGTTACTGCATCCACGTTATTGGTTAACCTGGCTGGGCATTGGCATCCTTTGGTTAATCGTGCAGTTACCCTACCCGATTCTTTACAAGTTGGGCTGCGCATTAGGTCGTCTGGCATTACGTTTGATGAAACGTCGGGCAAAAATTGTTTCCCGTAATCTGGAACTGTGCTTCCCGCAAATGAGCGAGCAGGAACGCCAGCAGATGATCATCAAGAACTTCGAGTCCGTGGGCATGGGCGTGATGGAAACCGGAATGGCCTGGTTTTGGTCTGACAAGCGCATTTCACGCTGGACGGAAGTTATCGGGATGGAACATATCCGCGACGTTCAGGCGCAAAAACGGGGAATTTTGTTAGTGGGTCTGCACTTTCTGACCCTTGAACTGGGTGCGCGTCAGTTTGGTTTGCAGGAGCCGGGGATAGGCGTATATCGCCCTAACGACAACCCACTGCTCGACTGGCTACAAACCTGGGGCCGTATGCGCTCTAATAAATCCATGCTCGATCGTAAAGACCTGAAAGGAATGATTAAAGCGTTGAAAAAAGGCGAAGTGGTCTGGTACGCGCCGGATCATGACTACGGTCCCCGCGCCAGCGTATTTGTCCCGCTTTTTGCTGTTGAACAGGCCGCAACAACCTCCGGGACCTGGATGCTTTCACGCATGTCGAATGCCTGCCTGGTACCGTTTGTTCCTCGCCGCAAGCCTGACGGTAAAGGTTATCAATTGATTATGCTGCCTCCGGAGTGTTCACCGCCGTTAGACAACGCGGAGACTACGGCTGCGTGGATGAATAAGATTGTTGAGCAATGCATCATGATGGCCCCAGAGCAGTACATGTGGCTACACCGTCGTTTCAAGACGCGTCCTGAAGGTTCACCTTCCCTGTACTAAAGCACGGTTGCAGTCCTGCGGACTGCAACACCTTCCCTGCCCGCTTTAGGTTTAACTGCTATCCGCATTGCAGCAACTATCTACCAGGCGCATAATTAGCCTGCTTGCTTATATTCAATCGATAGCGCAAACAGCGCGCCACACTGCGGAACGCTATGTCACCCTCAGATGCTCCCATAAACTGGAAACGCAACCTCACCGTTGCCTGGTTGGGTTGTTTTTTAACCGGTGCAGCATTTAGCCTGGTTATGCCCTTTTTGCCCCTCTATGTCGAGAGCCTCGGCGTCACGGGTCATAGCGCCCTGAATATGTGGTCAGGTCTGGTCTTCAGCATCACTTTTCTCTTTTCCGCCATCGCCTCTCCTTTCTGGGGTGGACTTGCCGATCGCAAAGGGCGAAAAATCATGCTGCTGCGTTCCGCATTGGGTATGGCGATTGTGATGCTGCTGATGGGGCTGGCGCAAAATATCTGGCAGTTCCTGGTCCTGCGTGCCATGTTGGGTCTGCTCGGCGGTTTCATTCCCAACGCCAATGCACTCATCGCCACCCAGGTTCCGCGCAATAAAAGCGGCTGGGCGCTGGGAACGCTTTCCACCGGCGGCGTCAGCGGCGCACTGCTCGGACCGTTGGCAGGCGGGCTGCTCGCGGATCAGTACGGACTACGCCCGGTATTTTTCATCACCGCCAGCGTACTGCTGCTCTGTTTTATCCTGACGCTATTTTTTATTCGCGAACGTTTCCAACCGGTGAGCAAGAAAGAGATGCTGCACATTCGCGAAGTCGTGGCCTCGTTAAAAAATCCCAAACTGGTGCTGAGCCTGTTTGTCACAACGCTGATAATCCAGGTGGCAACCGGGTCCATCGCGCCAATTCTGACGCTGTACGTTAGAGAGTTGGCTGGCAACGTCAGTAACATCGCCTTTATCAGCGGGATGATTGCTTCCGTACCGGGCGTGGCTGCGTTAATTAGCGCCCCGCGACTTGGCAAATTAGGTGACCGAATTGGCCCGGAGAAGATCCTGATTGTTGCTCTGGTCATCTCCGTGCTGCTGCTTATTCCAATGTCGTTTGTACAATCGCCCTGGCAACTTGCCGTTCTGCGCTTTTTATTGGGGGCCGCTGATGGGGCTCTGCTCCCGGCAGTACAAACGCTGCTGGTCTATAACTCAACCAATCAGATCGCCGGGCGTATTTTCAGTTATAACCAGTCATTTCGCGATATCGGTAACGTAACGGGACCGTTAATGGGGGCGGCAATTTCCGCCAACTACGGTTTTCGCGCCGTCTTCTGCGTGACCGCGGGCGTCGTACTGTTTAACGCTTTCTACTCGTGGAATAGTCTGCGCCGTCGCCGGAGCACTGAGGCTACGGGATGATTTTTGTGCATTCATACTTGCAATATCGGAGAATCAACTATTATTTCCCTGAATACTTCATTAAATCAAAGGGAGACTCTGATGACCATGTATGCCACGCTGGAAGAAGCCATTGATGCCGCTCGTGAAGAATTTCTGGCTGATAACCCTGACCTTGAGCCCGACGAAGCCAGCGTTCAACAGCTAAGCGTACAAAAATACGTGCTACAGGATGGTGACATTATGTGGCAGGCGGAATTCTTTGCTGATGAGGATGAGGGCGAGGGTGAATGCCTGCCAATGCTGAGTGGTGAAGCGGCCCAAAGCGTTTTTGATGGCGACTATGATGAAATTGAGATCCGTCAGGAGTGGCAGGAAGAAAACACGCTTCACGAATGGGATGAAGGTGAATTCCAGTTGGAACCTCCCCTGGATACCGAAGAGGGTCAGACCGCGGCCGATGAATGGGATGAGCGATAGCTTACTCGTAAGGTCCATGGTGAATGTCGAGCGGGAGCAGCAAGGTATCAAACACCAGCGAAAATGGCAGGTCGAGGATGGTGACGTAGCGCCACGCGGAGTCCCGGACATCCCATTGCACGCCAGGATAGTATTGGTTTCCGTGCCCTTGCCCTGGGATAGTTCGGCTAATAATACTGCCGCATCCGCTCAGCAAGCACACCATGATTGCCACTGCCAATATTCGCACCTGATACCTCACGGCTCTTTTATTTAGTATAAAAAAATACCGGCACCAGGCCGGTATTTTCACGTTACATAACGCTTACTTTTTCCTGAGCGCCAGCGGATTCAGGGTCAGTCCCTGGTAGTAATTCACCCACGAAGAATACTTATCAGGTGAATTCCAGACGCGATAGTGCAAACGCGCCATCGTCACCGGATCGCTCAACAGCACCAGACGGCGGTCACGGTTTAGTTTCTCCGGCGTTTCGTTCAGCGCCTGCTCCACATGGCGGTCACGGGCAATCTCAAGCACGTTACTCGCGCGGTGACGTGCAGTCGCCATTGCCGTTGCCAGTGCGTTAAATGACGGGTTAAACACCGCATGCATAAAGCCGTCGTCCAGCGTACGATTGCGGTTCATCACCAGATAGGTATCCGTATCCACCAGCACCTGCGGCGGAGAATACTCTTCCGGGATCAGGAACAGCTTCCAGCGCTTGGTACGTAACCCAACCGTGGAACGGCTGGAAATCACGGAAACAAACGGCGACAGGATCAGCGAGAAGACAATCGGCGCCAGCCAGAACAGGAAACGCAGATCCAGCCAGGCCATACCTACCGCCCACACCAGCCCCAGCAGTAACTGAGAACCGTGACGCATAAATGCTTCACCCCACGGGGTGGAATCGTCATCACGCTGCGGTGAATTCCACACCACTTCCCAACCGAGGAAGGCGCTCACGACAAAGACGGTATGGAACAGCATACGCACCGGCGCCAGCAGCACGGAGAACAGAACCTCCAGCAGCAGCGACAGCGTGACGCGGATAAACCCGCCGTACTCTTTCGTCCCTTTACACCAGATGAGCAAAATACTCAGCAGCTTCGGCAGGAACAGCAGCACCATCGTAGAAGCAAACAGCGCGATCGCCAGTTCAGGACGCCACTGCGGCCATACCGGGAACAGCTGGCGCGGTTGCAGGAAGTATTGTGGTTCCGTCAACGCATGCACCACCTGCAATGCGGTCGATAACGCGAGGAACATAAACCACAGCGGCGCGGACAGATAGGACATAACGCCGGTCAGGAACACCGCACGGTGAACCGGGTGCATCCCCTTCACCAGGAACAGACGGAAGTTCATCAGGTTGCCATGACACCAGCGACGGTCACGCTTGAGTTCATCCAGCAGGTTCGGCGGTAGCTCTTCATAAGAGCCCGGCAGATCGTAAGCAATCCATACGCCCCAGCCGGCACGACGCATCAACGCCGCTTCGACGAAGTCATGGGAGAGGATCGAACCCGCAAACGAGCCTTCGCCCGGTAACGGCGCAAGCGCACAGTGTTCGATAAACGGCTTCACGCGAATAATCGCGTTATGGCCCCAGTAGTGCGATTCCCCCAATTGCCAGAAGTGAAGTCCAGCGGTAAACAACGGACCATAAACACGGGTCGCAAACTGCTGACAGCGTGCATACAGCGTATCCATACCGGAAGCCTTCGGTGAAGACTGGATAATCCCGGCATTTGGATTCGCTTCCATCAGGCGCACCAGCCCGCTCAGACAGTCACCGCTCATCACGGAGTCAGCGTCCAGCACCACCATGTAGCTGTACTGATTTCCCCAGCGACGGCAGAAGTCATCAATGTTACCGCTTTTACGCTTCACGCGACGACGACGACGACGGTAGAAAATCTGCCCTTCGCCTTGCACTTCGGCAATCAGCTCCATCCACGCTTTTTGTTCTGCTACGCAGATATCGGGGTTGTAGCTGTCGCTCAGGATGTAAACATCAAAATGCTCGGCGTTGCCCGTCGCTTTGACCGACTCCCACGTGGCGCGAAGTCCCGCGAATACGCGATCAACGTCCTCGTTACAGATCGGCATAATCAACGCGGTCCGGTGCTCGGGATTTAACGGTTCGTCCCCAACCGTTGAGGCGGAGATACTGTACTTATCTCGCCCAATCAACAGTTGCAGGAAGCCCATCAACGCGGTCCAGAATCCTGCTGAAACCCAACAGAAAAGCACGGCAAACAAAATGAGAATGCCGGTCTGGAGCATGTAGGGCAGCAGTTGCATAAAGGAGACCCATAAATCCTGCCCCATCATGTCAACAGGATTAATGAATGCCCACCCCTGATACGGAAGGATCGTCTTCATATACCAGGTTGCGACGACCGTTTGCGCCAGCGTTAAGATCAACAACGTATAGCGGCGGATGGTGCCAACCGTACGCCATTTTTGCTCGCTCTCCTGTTCTTCTTTCGTCAAACGCGAAAGATAACGCGGAGTCACATCGCGCCCGCGCAGGCGATCCCAAAAGCGGCCAACCGGGTTGGTACGCCAGGGATCGGGGAACATAGAGGTACGCGTTGCTTTTGGCATCGCCTGCAGCTGATCGCGCCCCTCATCGTCCTTAACCAACTGCTCTTTGGCCAGAGAATCAGGCCACGCCTGCTCCAGGCGAGCTTTCACCGAACCCTGCGGTGAATCATCTTCGCGCGAGTACGTACGATGCTCGGCATCCAGCGCCTGATGAACGGCGCGGATGTCAGTTTTCGGCAGTGCCGCTTTTTCGATATCCGAAAGCGGCATTGCGTCAATATACTCAGTTGTCTTATTCATTGGCAGGTAACTGGTAGCTCCAGGTTTCACTCAGCGTCTGATCGGCATTGACCAAGGCAGCACGCATTTCAGTGGTTTTCTTCACGTCTTTCACTTTCACGCGCAATACCAAACGCCAACCTTTAGTTACCGGGTTGTAGCGCACAGTACTTTCAACGATCTCGCCGTTGTCGCCAATACTGGTTTGTGCGGTAACCGGGGTATCCTGCGGCAGCTTTTTCATATCCGTGCCGGTAAAGTCCACCACAAACGCGATGGTGCCATCAGGCTGACGAATGAGGTTAGACTGTTTTACATCACCGGTAGAACGACGAGTCTGCTGGACCCAGGCGCTATCAGGGGCATGAAGCTTGTCTTCGTCACGCGTGAACGTCAGGGTGTACTTGAAGTTCATCTCTTTGCCGGCTTCAGGCAGTTGATCCGGCGTCCAGTACGCAACGATGTTATCGTTCGTTTCATCGTTAGTTGGGATTTCAACTAACTCAATCTTACCTTTACCCCAATCACCTTTTGGCGTGATCCAGGCGCTTGGGCGCAGATCGTAACGATCGTCGATATCTTCAAAACGCGAGAACTGACGGCCACGCTGCAGCAAGCCGAAACCTTGCGGGTTTTCCATCGCAAAGCTGCTCACCGCCAGATGTTTCGGGTTATTCAGCGGACGCCAAATCCACTCGCCGTTGCCAGCGTGGATCGACAAACCGTTAGAGTCGTGCAGTTCCGGACGATAGTTGGTCGCCGGAGAAGGCTGGTTTGGTCCGTACAGGAACATACTGGTTAACGGTGCCACGCCCAGTTTGCCCACTTTGTCGCGCAGATAAACTTTGGACTGAACATCGACTACCGTGTCACGACCCGGAATGATGACAAAGCGATACGCTCCGGTTGCGCGCGGAGAATCCAGCAAGGCATAAATGGTCAAACGTTTGTCAGTCGGTTTCGGACGCTCGATCCAAAACTCACGGAAGCGGGGAAATTCTTCGCCAGAAGGCAGAGCGGTATCAATCGCGAGACCGCGCGCAGACAGACCGTAGACCTGCCCTGCCCCCAGAACACGGAAATAGCTGGCACCGAGCATGCTGACGATTTCGTCGTTTTTATCTTTGCTGTTGATCGGATACAGCACTTTGAACCCGGCGAAACCGAGATCTTTTACCGTGTCTTTATCATGCTGAACATCGCCAAAATTAAAATAATCCGGGCTGTATTTGATTCTTTTCACCGCTGTAGCGGTAACTTCGTTGATTTTTACCGGCGTGTCGAAGTACATACCCTGGTGGTAGAACTCGAGCTTAAATGGGGTCTTGAGATTGCTCCAGTAGGCTTTATCGCGGTTAAACTGGATCTGCTGATAATCCGCATATTTCATGTCGCGGAAAACGGAGGGCAAGTTACTTTTTGGCGCCTCATAGCCTTTACCGGCTAAGGATTGAGCTTGTTTTGCAACATCATCGATGCTGAACGCCCAGCTCGATGATGTGTACAGCGTTAACATAACTGCTGCACCCAACCAACGCATTTTCATCATTTGTAGTTTATGTTTCATAATTAGTAAGCACTTCCCCCTTTGTGTGCTTATATTGATCCGATCCATTTTAATGGATAATCGGGTATTCCGACAACTGAATCCCTGTATTGTTCGCGCGCTGGCTCATGGTTTAATCAGGTTCAACTACCTGTTTTCACTTTGCGTGCTTATCCTGGAGACAGGTTGTTGGACTTCGTGTAGGGTTGCCCTCGAATGTAACCATTATTCGTCTTAGGGATAAGACGAAAAGTCTGAGAATACATAACTGTCTATGAGCTCTGTATCACCACCACGCGAATATTTTCTTGACTCCATCCGTGCCTGGCTAATGTTGTTAGGGATCCCATTCCATATTTCATTGATTTACTCGACCCACACCTGGCACGTGAACAGCGCGGAACCGTCGTGGTGGTTGACCCTGTTTAACGACTTTATCCATGCTTTTCGCATGCAAGTCTTCTTTGTCATTTCGGGTTATTTTTCCTACATGCTATTTTTGCGCTATCCACTAAAGCGCTGGTGGAAGGTGCGTGTAGAACGCGTGGGGATCCCGATGCTGACCGCGATTCCATTACTTACGCTGCCGCAATTTATCATGCTGCAATACGTAAAGGGAAAAGCAGACAGTTGGCATACTCTCAGCGGCTACGATAAATACAATGCGCTGGCCTGGGAGCTGATTTCCCATCTGTGGTTTTTACTGGTTCTGGTCGTATTAACGACCGTGAGCATGTGGGTGTTCACCCAGATGAAAAACAGACTGACGCGTAGTGACGCCGCCAGTGCCCCGGCGGTGTCGATGACTAAATTATCGCTGATTTTCATCTTGTTAGGTGTCGGTTACGCTGCCGTCAGAAGGACAATTTTCATCCTCTACCCTTCGATTCTCAGCGATGGCATGTTCAATTTTATCGTTATGCAAACGCTGTTCTATGCGCCGTTCTTTATCCTCGGCGCACTGGCGTTTATCAACCCGAATCTGAAAGCGCTGTTTACCACACCGTCACGCGGTTGCACGCTCGGTGCTGCATTCGCATTTGTGGCATACCTGCTCAATCAGCGTTATGGCAACGGCGATGCCTGGATGTATGAAACCGAATATGTCATTACCATGGTCATGGGACTGTGGATGGTGAACGTCGTCTTTTCGTTGGGTCACCGTTTGCTTAATTTCCAGTCTGCCCGCGTGACCTATTTTGTCAACGCGTCGCTGTTTATCTATCTGGTGCACCACCCGTTAACGCTGTTTTTTGGCGCTTACATCACACCGCATATCACATCGAATCTGCTGGGTTTTCTCTGCGGTCTGCTGTTTGTGGTTGGGATTGCGGTAATACTGTACGAAATCCATTTACGCATACCGGTGCTGAAGTTTCTCTTTTCGGGTAAACCGCCCGTTAAGCAGGATAAAAACAAGGCCGTAGCCGGCTAGTTTTTCCCTCAATCATTGTGTGGTTCAAAGCAGCCATTCAATGGGTAACACGGACGCCAGCTTTACCAGAACCCGCTTCCAGAATCCTGTGGCGGGTTCTTTTTTCAGGACCTGTTCACTGCCAGAAAGTCGGTCGACCCAATTAATTCTCCCCCAACGGTCAAGGCGTAGCTGCCAGGCCATATCACGCTGGCTTTGCATAAACCGTTTATGAATCAATTCGGCCAGCACTTCACTCTCAATCACAAATCCCATTTCCGTATTGAGCAGCGTCGAACGAGGATCAAAATTAAGCGAGCCGATAAACACTTTGCGATCATCAATACTGAACGTTTTCGCATGCAGGCTGGACCCTGAATTACCGGTTAATCCACGATCGTGAACGACCGAGACGCGATCGCGGGTCGGTTTAAGTTCGTATAATTCTACACCGTAGCGCAGCAGTTTTTTTCGCCAGCGCGCATAGCCCGCATGGACGATCGCCACATCATTCGCCGCCAGTGAATTGGTTAAAATGGCAATCTTGACGCCTTTTCTTACCAGTCTCAGGAGCTGCGCCACACCGGCACGCGTCGGCACAAAGTAGGCAGAAATAATATCAATACGTTCGGTCGGCGAGCCCATTACGTCAAACAAACGCTGCGGTAATAGCGAGTGGCGCGGCGCTTTCCCTTCTCCTTTTGCAGGATCATCGCTCAGCAAACGCGTTTTGGCCCAAATCAGCGGCAGCGATCTTTGATCGAGACTGGACATAAACTGGCTGGTTTCCAGCTTATGCAGATAGCGGCGGGTAATATCATCGTTATACCAGGATTCGGGTAGCTCAATACGCTGCACAGAATCTGGCTCGGACGTCTCAAGCACATTTTGTAACGTTGAAACCGAGCGGCAGTGCCAGTAACGCTCAAAATCATCCGCCACATCTTTGACAACCGGCCCGATAGCCATGACGTCCAGGTCGGAAAATAGCGGTTGCTCACCCGCGCCAAAATAGGCATCGCCAATATTACGCCCACCAACGAGAGTCACCACGCCGTCAGCGGTATAACTTTTATTGTGCATGCGCCGATTAAGCCGGGCAAAATCGGTTAAATAGCCCAGCGCGCGCAGGATGCGAAAGGAAAACGGATTGAAGAGGCGAACTTCTATATTGGGGTGCTTATCCAGCAGACGCAGCGTGTCGTCCAAACCCGGCGTGTTGTTATCATCCAGCAGCAAACGCACCCGTACGCCTCGCTTCGCTGCGGCCAGCAGAACGGAAAATAACAATAGCCCGGACATGTCGTTTTCCCAGATGTAATACTGCACATCCAGGGTACGTTCCGCCATTTCCGTTAACCGATAGCGAGCAGCAAACGCATCCAGGCTGTCATCCAACGCAAGAATGCCGCATTCTCCCGGGTGGTCTTCGCAAAGGGGCGTGATGGCACGCTCAAGTCGCGTCATATCAGTCCGTGTGATCATCACCTTGTTGTGTTAGCAATCTCTTATAAAGTTGAGCGTTTTCGTCATCAAAGCACACGAAGTATATCTGATCAGGAAGTGCGCGGCGGGTAATAAATTTCAGCACCGTTTTCACCGCTATTTCTGCCGCTACGGCGCGTGGATAGCCATAAGCCCCGGTGCTAATCGCCGGAAAAGCAATGGAGTGATAACCATTGGCCAGGGCCAGTTGCAGGGTGTTTAAGTAAGCTTCTTCGAGGCGTTCGGCCTCATGATGACCTCCCCCTTGCCAGACGGGTCCTACGGTATGAATGACCGCTTTTGCCGCAAGCGCCCCCGCCAGAGTGATCACCGCATGCCCTGTCGGGCATTCTCCTTGTTGCTGGATAACCTGTTTGCAGGCCTCCAGCAATGCTGGTCCGGCAGCGCGATGGATTGCGCCATCGACGCCACCGCCTCCCAGTAGCGATGAATTCGCCGCATTGACAATCACATCAACAGCGACAGTCGTAATATCGCCATGTAACACATGAACACGTGATTGCATAAGTTCCCCCTGACAAAACACCATTCGTTAAGTGTACAGCAGGGTTTTCCCTTAAATCTCTCTTTTTAACCGTAAGTGTGCATATCTACGCCACAGCGAGTCATTTATATTCAATATTAAGAATCGCCATGTTTTTCTGTTCATTGAGGTAGTGCATTTTGACTGTGGCAATTTCCTGCACATTCTGAGGGGCTGTCGCGAGCTGTTGCGGGTTGTAAAGACTATTCTGGTTGGTGCCGTTGCGGATACATGACAATTCAATTTGCTGCTGCTGTCTGTTAACGTCGCAAGGTGATTCAACTATCGCTCCGCGAAAATGAATAACCCCGCCGGTTGTGATTTGCTGCGCAATTGCAGGGAGGGTTAAAAGAGAAAAAGCACATAAACTGGTACTTAAAATACGCTTTAATAATGTACACATAAGGGTTCCTCAATGATTAGCCATCTTTGAGGGATCGAAATGATCCTTCACCGCTACGATTAACGATCAAATACAAACGCTCACACGCTTCTATATTCATAGAACAGCAGCGCATTCCCAGCCACACCCTTAATGCAAATACAGCAAAAAATTATGGGTGACTGTTTGAGTCAGGCCATTGTTGCGACAGATGCAGAGACTGCCCATCTGAAACGGTAACGATAATTTTGACCGAATCCTCAGATGAAATATTAAAGCTCAGTTTGGTTAATTCAATCGGTCGATTAGCAGGGACCGAAAGGCTTATTTTCTGCTGCGACTGGCTTTGTCCCCCCTGCCCTTGACGTATGGCAAGGACTTGTACCTCACATACGCACGGTTGGGTTAACGTCACCTGAGGAATAATGGTGTACATATCACCTTGCTGAGTAGTATTGAATGTTATTTGATTTGCCAGCGCGGCAATGAGTAATAGCGTATGCATCATATTCTCCCGAAAAAAAAACAGGGCTCACGCCCTGTTTATTATCAGTCAGAAAACTGAATTAGTGTTGGTTAGCTGTAGCGTTGTTGCCAAAGCCAACTTGCTGAATCAGCACATTGGAGTCAGACGCGGTCTGATTAACCAACGCACCGTTACGGCCACCGAACTGGGTTACACTAATATCAGCATTTTTAGCATTCCACTGATCGATAGTGGCATTGTTCTGGAAGCCAGTCTGTTTCAGGCTAATGGTACTGTCATCAGCGCCTTGACCAACTACAGCCCCGTTACCACGCCCATGTTGTGTGATAGTGACATCTGATTTACGCGCATCACTTTGCAGAGCATTCGCAGCGTTGTTTGACCCATATTGGTAGATACTCAGTGAAGAGTCTGGGCCATAATTACTACCGCCACCATGATGATTGCCGCCCCATTGCGGAACAACACCAGCCAGAGCACTGCCAGAAACTACGATTGCTGCGAATGCTGCCACTTTTAAAAGTTTCATGGTAAACCCCCATCGGATTGATTTAATCGTCGTTAATGGATTAGCGTTGAGTAACGCGAATTGCCATTTGCGACTGTCTCTGCACCACAACTGCTGTTTTTTGTGTACCGTACTGAGTAATATTGGCTTTATTACCAGAACCTTTCTGGATAATTACCGCCGTATTACCGTATGAACCTTGTTTAATACTCGCGTCATTGGAACTACCCGTTTGATCAATATATGCAAAGTTATATGACCCCGTCTGGTCTGTTTTCGCTCGGTTACCAGAACCTTCTTGCGAAATAACCGACAATAACTTCGAGCCCCCCTGCCGAGTATTTGCACTGTTCGCAGTGCCAACCTGACCAATAATGGCTGCCTGATTAAATGAAGACTTACTTAATTCATTTACCGCAAAGTTATATTCTGAGTTAGCTAAATCATAACTTGTAGCGGATGCAATCCCAGGCACACCCAGCATTGTAAACATCATAAATAACAACTTGTTTTTCATGTTGTCACCCTGGACCTGGTCGTACATAAGGTTAAATTATTTACCACTCAAATTATTGTTAACGTGACTTACATTTGTTAACGCCACGTTACGATGAAGAGTATGTCCGTTGAAACATTTTAAATAACTCACCCACCAGTTGTATTTTTATATCCAGATTCACCCCAAAGTACTAATTAACCGCAATTAACACCGTTATAGCTCTGGATTTTATTTATTTTGTAACCCGATGAGTGAATTTCTATGCAGTAACAAAAAAACGCGTTTCCCGCGTTTTATGGGCCTTGCAGACGGTAGTGGGATTGTCCTCGGTACAAGTCGTGACAAGTGTCATTTTTTTCTATCTAAAATTGTTCAACTTAAAGTGAGACAAAAAAATCAAAATTCATTAGAAATCTAAAACCATCTAATTACAATTTTATTTCTTAAAATTCAATAAGATATTATAATTTGTATGATTTTTTAAATCTATGCAATAACGATAAAATGTACAACTTTACTATCAAATCTAAACTCCACAAAAACGCAAAAATCACATTTTAATATATAAATTTACATTATGTAACATGTTTAACACTTGCTTTAAGATTTGTAATAGCTAGATTGAAATCAGTTGAAGTCCATTTGTTTTAATATTTTCACCCCGTTGGGTCGAAGTTTTATTTCTACACAGCAGTGCAACATCTGTCAGTACTTCTGGTGCCTCTATTTTAGTAGAGGCAACTGTCAGGTGTGCGACTAAAAAGTGGAGTTTCATCATGTTTAATGAAGTCCATAGTATTCATGGTCATACATTATTGTTGATCACTAAACCATCCCTGCAGGCAACTGCGTTATTACAGCATTTAAAGCAATCGCTGGCGTTAACCGGAAAACTACATAATATTCAACGTTCTCTGGATGATATATCCTCCAGCTGCATTGTTTTACTGGATATGATGGAGGCAGATAAAAAACTGATCCATTACTGGCAAGATAATTTGAGCAGAAAAAACAACAATATAAAAACTTTATTGTTGAATACCCCAGATGATTATCCTTACCGGGATATTGAAAACTGGCCGCATATCAATGGCGTATTTTACGCAACTGAAGATGAGCAGCGTGTAGTCAGCGGTTTGCAGGGTGTGTTGCGGGGCGAATGCTACTTTTCGCAAAAGCTTGCCAGCTACCTGATCACGCATTCCGGGAACTACCGCTATAACAGCACGGAGTCGGCATTACTTACGCACCGTGAAAAAGAGATCCTTAATAAACTGCGTATCGGCGCCTCAAATATTGAAATCGCGCGTTCACTATTTATTAGTGAAAATACGGTGAAAACACATCTTTATAATCTTTTCAAAAAGATAGCTGTCAAAAATCGTACGCAGGCGGTCTCGTGGGCCAATGATAACCTCAGGCGATAAAGCCATGAAACGCTATTTGACCTGGATTGTGGCAGCAAATTTGTTCCTTGCTGCCGGGAATCTACACGCGGCTGTAGAGGTGGAGGTTCCCGGACTGTTAACCGACCACACTGTCTCTTCCATTGGCCATGATTTTTACCGGGCCTTTAGTGACAAGTGGGAAAGTAAGTACACAGGAAACTTAACCATTAATGAAAGACCCAGTGCACGTTGGGGAAGTTGGATCACCATAACGGTCAATCAGGACGTTATCTTCCAGACTTTTTTATTCCCGACGAAAAGAGACTTCGACAAAATTGTGGTCTTTGCATTGGCAGAAACAGAGGAAGCATTAAATCGTCGGCAAATAGATCAAACACTATTAAGCACGAGCGATTTAGCGCGCGATGAATTCTAAAACATGATTTTGTCCGGAGGCTTTCATGCGTGTCAAACATGCAGTGGTTTTGCTCATGCTGATTTCACCATTAAGTTGGGCCGGAAATATGACGTTCCAGTTCCGCAACCCTAACTTTGGTGGTAACCCAAATAACGGCTCTTTTTTACTGAACAGCGCCCAGGCGCAAAACTCGTATAAAGATCCGAGTGCCGGCGACTACGGGATTGAAACCCCAACAGCGCTGGATAACTTTACCCAGGCGATCCAGTCACAAATACTCGGTGGCTTACTTACCAATATCAATACCGGTAAGCCGGGAAGGATGGTAACCAGCGATTTTATCGTTGATATCGCCAACCGGGATGGACAACTGCAACTGAATGTCACGGACAGGAAAACGGGGAGAACGTCGACTATTGAAGTGTCGGGTTTACAAAATCAGTCGACCGATTTCTAAATTATAGCCACGAAAGGAAAAAATCATGCAGCGCTTACTTATCATGGTGGCAGTAATTTTACTCAGCGGATGTTTAACAGCCCCGCCGCAAGAAGCCGCTAAGCCGACATTAATGCCCCGAGCCCAAAGCTATAAAGACTTGACGCACCTGCCCATGCCTACAGGTAAGATTTTTGTCTCGGTATACAATATTCAGGATGAGACTGGCCAGTTTAAACCTTATCCGGCAAGTAACTTCTCAACCGCCGTCCCGCAAAGCGCCACGGCGATGCTTGTCACCGCATTGAAGGATTCTCGTTGGTTCGTTCCGCTGGAACGTCAGGGATTGCAGAACTTGCTTAACGAACGAAAAATCATTCGTGCAGCTCAGGAAAACGGCACAGTTGCCATTAATAACCGGATCCCTCTGCAGTCTCTGACCGCGGCAAACATCATGGTAGAAGGATCAATTATTGGTTATGAAAGCAACGTTAAATCGGGTGGCGTTGGTGCGCGCTATTTCGGTATTGGCGCCGATACGCAGTACCAGCTCGACCAGATAGCGGTCAACCTGCGTGTGGTTAACGTTAGTACTGGTGAAATCCTCTCATCGGTGAATACCAGCAAAACTATCTTGTCTTATGAAGTGCAGGCTGGGGTATTCCGCTTCATTGACTACCAGCGACTGCTGGAAGGTGAAATTGGCTACACCTCTAACGAACCGGTTATGCTTTGTCTGATGTCAGCAATTGAAACCGGCGTTATCTTCCTGATTAATGACGGGATTGATCGCGGATTGTGGGATTTGCAGGATAAGAAACAAGTTGATAATGACATCCTGGTTAAATACCGCCATTTGTCGGTACCTCCGGAATCCTGAGTGGTCGATACAGCATAAAAAGCGTGAGGAAAACCCTCACGCTTTTTTTATTTACTGGTCAACGTCGACGATAGCCGATTCTCACGACGAGATGCCAGCCACAATCCGCTGTTTTTCATCGCATAGCCGAATACCAGCCCCAGCGCCAGAGATGGCACGACCAACTGCCAGTCACCCTGCCCTGCAAACGTTGTGCAGGCGCCAATAAAGGTGCCCGGCACAAATGAAAGCAACCATTGCTTTGCCTGAATACACATGAGAAACGCGACAATTCCCGTCATGACATAACCAATAATGTCCATATGCGGGGCAAGCGCGCTACCGTTAATAATCACCAACGCCCACACCACACCGCTTAGCAGCGTACACGCCGAGATCCACAACCCTTTCAGCCCACCCTGCGGACAGGCAAAATAGGCCGTGCAGCCCAGAAAGCCAGCCCAACTGAGTAAACCAAGAGATACGGCCACCCATCCCCAAATCCCAGAGAGAATGCCCGTTGTGATTGCAATTGAGAGAAGTATGTTCATGCCGCGTATCTTAGCAGAAAAACGGCATGGGAATGAGATCGTGCACACAATTCATGCAATGATGTAATTTGAGTTGCAGTTTAATGTGATATAAATCACATTTACTCTTCAGTATCTTCCTGCAATTCGTCCCACATCGCGCCAATGGCATCACGCGTTAACGGTGCCATGGTACGCCAGAACTGTGTGTTTGCGTGTGCTTCAACTTTGCCAAGGAACGTGCCGCACCAGGGCAACAGGTATTCCACAAACAAGGTTTCGAGTGCTTCACTTTCATCTTCCGCAGACTGGTCTTCAAGCCATGAAGCCGCCAGCAACAGCGTGCCAATATGATCTGCAGGCGTATCTGCCAGCGGCATTCCGCGGGCAGAAAGAAAAGCACGAACATCGGATTCTTTCGCCCCTTCTACCCAGGCGCTACGATAAGGCGGCACCGCACACTCGTCGCCGACAAACAGCGCGTTGTAATCCGCAGCCAACTGAGGCATATCGCAGCTTTTCTGCAGACGAGTGAGCAGTTCGTCCTGTTCCAGCGGCCAGTTGGCGGACAGTTTACCTTCACTAATCAGGGTAAACAGAGGAACCAGTAAAGGGTCCTGCGGTTGGCGGTAAAACAGCGAGCCCAGTACACGACACAGGATAGAAAACTCGTTCATTGATATATTCCAGTTAGTAACAATTACAGTTCAGCAAATTCCGCGATCGGCTCCATGCCTCGCGATTCCAGAAACGCCAGCAGGCGTTTAGGGGTGACGTTTAAAATTCTGTCTTCCGGGAAATTTACATCATCCAGAATTTTACGGCATTCACCAAATTCACCCAGTGTGAAAGCGGTATGTGAATCCGATCCTAACGCCACCCAGCCTCCGGCATCACGCACTGCCGCAGCGACCGCGCGACAATTGTCCTCACTCCCCTTACGCGAATGCAAAAACGAGGAGTTATTGATTTCCAGCGCGACCTGGTATTTTGCCGCCGCCTGCGCAATCGCTGTGATATCCACGGGATATTTAGGATTCCCCGGATGGCTGATGATATGCACGTGACCACTGGCCATCGTGGCTATCATTGCCTGGGTATTGGTGTCTTTATCGTGAGGTGCAAAAACCGGCTCATGGAAGCCCGCAATGATGAGATCCAGGGAGGTAAACATCGGACCTGAACAGTCGATTTCGCCTTCAATATTCTTAATATTCGCCTCGATACCGCGCAGGATCCCTACGCCATCAACGATACGAGGCCAAATGCGCATATTAATAAAGTGCCAGTGATGAGGCGCATCCGCCATGTCCGGTCCATGATCGGTTATGGCAAACAGCTTGATGCCTTTGCGATGGGCTTCAGCGATGTAATCACTTAAGGTGCTGTAGGCGTGGGTACTGGCGACGGTATGCATATGCAGGTCAACGGGATACATAACTCTCTCCTGTAGTCATTTTCCGTCAAGGATAGCAGGTATCGTCGCCATTTATTAGCTCAAACCCGGCACTTGCCGGGTTACCATCAATATCCCCGAACGCGATCGACCTGACCCGTTACGGATTTCCCACTTTCCAGGTCCAAAATCGTACGGGAGATGTAGTCCACCGCCTCTGCCGGGCGTGTTACCGCGGCGATATGCGGCGTCATTGCCACACGCGGATGTTTCCATAGCGGGCTGGTTTCCGGCAGCGGTTCACGGCTATAGACATCCAGCATGGCACCTTTCACTTTGCCGCTGTCCAGCGATGCCAGAAGATCGTCTTCATTGAGATGAACGCCGCGCGCCAGGTTGAGCACGTAAGCGCCATCCTGCAATTGGCTTAGTAAATCAGCGTTAATAATGCCTACGGTTTCTGCCGTATTAGGCAGGAGGTTGATCAGCACGCGAGTTTGACTCAAAAACGCGCCCAGTTCCTCGGTACCGGCGAAGCTTTCCACACCAGACCAGGATTTACGCGTACGACTCCAGCAGCGTAGCGGGAACCCCCATGCTTGCAGACTTTCTGCAACTTTTGCGCCTAAAACACCAGCGCCCATGATCCCGACGCTAAACTCATCGCGGGTATATTCTGGCAACGGTTGCCATTTCGCCTGGTTTTTTAATGCCTGGTAGTCATCAAAGCGACGGAACCAGTGCAATACCTGACTAACCGCATATTCCTGCATTTGCAGGCCCATCCCCGTATCTTCCAGACGGAAAAGCGGGATCGACGCATCCAACATTTCCGGATGAGCGTTTAGTTTACTGAGAATAGAATCGACGCCCGCACCCAGCGCAAATACGGCTTTTAATTTTCGTCCGGCGAGCATTTCAACCGGAGGATGCCAGACCAGCGCGTAGTCAGCATGCGCATTATCACCTGCCTTCCACTCACGGACCCGCGCGCCAGGTATGGCCTTTGTCAGCGCATTTAGCCACCAGGTTGTATCGAATGTTGGGTGATAGAAAATTATATCCATAGCGTCTCCTGAACATTGTTATGCGGAACGTACTCGCACTTATAATCATCATTTTTCGAGGGAACATCAGAGTAGCAAATTTTAGGGTGCTGGCAAAAAAAACAATTCCCGCTTATTTAAGCTGCATATTGATTGAAGTTTGTGTAAATGCACGTTTTTTTCAAAAAGTTGATTGACGCCGGAGCGGTATTTCCCTAAATTAGCGCCCGTTCCGGTAGCACAGGAACAACAATATGGTGAGGTGTCCGAGTGGCTGAAGGAGCACGCCTGGAAAGTGTGTATACGGCAACGTATCGGGGGTTCGAATCCCCCCCTCACCGCCATATTCGAGAAAGAGCTCGTACGCAAGTACGGGCTTTTTTTTCGCATGTTGCACGCCTGTGGGGGGATGAGAAGCCCCGACCGGGGGTCGACAACTGGCGCAGCCAGTTGGACAGACTGAGAGCGCAGCGAACAGGCTGCCCGAAGGGCGAGCGAAGCGAGTCAATCCCCCCCTCACTGCCATATTCGAGAAAGAGCTCATACGCAAGTACGGGCTTTTTTTTTCGCATGTGACTCGTCCTGAATAGCGTTAACCTGTAGGTCTGATAAGCATCGCGCTATCAAGCATCATCCCCCGCCCCGTTGCACATTATCCAATCCACTCTTATGCTGTAACAACCGCTTTCTCAAGCAATCAGGAAAATAACGGCATGTTAAACATAGAAGGAACTTTGCTGGATGAGCTCATGTCGCAGGCAGACGAAGCAGGATTTATTCCGTTGAAGGTTTTCTCGCGAAAAATCCTCAAACGTACACCGAATGAAATAAATACGTTTTTCGATCCTGACAGCCGATTCTACGAAGAGTATCAGCGAACGGTTATTTGCAACGTCAGGCATAACGTCACCATTAAAAAAACCTACACCAGCAATGGGATCTTACGAAAAGAAACTACGGTAGGTGGGATTTATAAGGATGACCTACTGACCTTTCTGGCACAAGCGCTAAAGAAAATAGACGAAAATAACCAGTTGTTTGACCAGGCCTGCGCCAACTACTGGAGCAGCAAAAGAAAGTAATCTGCTGACGTCAAATAACAAAGCCCGGTTTCCCGGGCCTTGAAGACGGAGTACTTATCAGTTGTAAGCATTGAGCGTCCGCTGACAGAGTGCCGAACGGACGCAATCGTCTTTATTGAAACGAACAATCCCAACCATATCATCTTCTTCGAAACGGGCCAGCGCATCGCTTAGCCCTGAGCGAACGTGGGCGGGTAGATCGCACTGGGTCACATCCCCGTTCACAATCACCGTCACATTCTCCCCGAGGCGAGTCAAAAACATCTTCATCTGTGCTGCAGTAACATTCTGAGCCTCGTCAAGAATGACCACTGCATTTTCAAATGTGCGTCCACGCATATAGGCGAATGGCGCGATTTCCACCTTACCAATCTCAGGCCGCAGGCAATATTGCATGAAGGAGGCGCCCAGACGTTTCACCAGCACGTCATACACTGGACGAAAATAAGGCGCAAACTTCTCGGAAACATCTCCAGGTAAGAAGCCGAGGTCTTCATCAGCTTGCAGAACTGGACGGGTTACAATGATCCTGTCCACGTCTTTGTGGATCAGGGCCTCTGCTGCTTTTGCCGCGCTGATCCAGGTTTTACCACACCCGGCTTCACCGGTAGCGAAGATCAGCTGTTTACTCTCGATAGCATTCAGGTACTGGGCCTGAGCTTCATTCCGCGCCGTGATTGGCGTGGCGTCGCGACTATCACGCGCCATACCAATCGCTTCTACGCCGCCCATCTGCACAAGCGAGGTGACCGATTCATCTTCACGTTGTTTATGGCTACGCGAATCCCGCCTCAGCACACGTTTTGCTTCACGACGAGCTTTGATCACTGCTTTTTGTCTTCCCATGGATAGCACCTTGAGTTGTAGGTATACATCACACGCGCCGTTGGCGGCACGATTATGCGCACGAACATCTGAGGGTTGGCTTCCTTGTAAGCCATTGCTTGCTTTCGGATAAGACGCCACACACGGCTACGCGCACCGTACAAGGTGTCAGTTACGAAGATAAGAAGTGAAAGGGAGAGAGATTTAGCGGTGACGAGGTGGCTACCGGAAGAGAAACGTCCGCGTAACGTACTGCAGCTACTGTGAAAAATGAGTCCAATACAGGACTTTTCCATCGCGATCTCCATAGTGAACGACTATCACCGCCGGGAACTACCGCTGTTTCTTATAATTACATCATAATCTTTCGTTAATGCAACAATATTTTTACTTGTCGTTAACTTAAATTCTATCTAATCACCAGAGACAGTCTCTTGCAGAGAGATGACAGAATTATTTCAGTCTCGTACCGATCATAAAAAATAATTTGTTCATTCATACAGATGTCAGGAAAAGCCCCGCTGTACAACGGGGCGTAATCATCAGGCTTCGAGTAGAGACTGTCCCAGATATTGATCTGCGGTTTTGACACCCGGCAAAGCAAAGAAGTAGCCCCCACCAATTGGTTTGACATACTCTTCCAGCGCTTCACCGTTGAGGCGTTTCTGCACAGTCAAAAAGCCTTTTTCCAGATCGTGTTGATAGCAGACAAACAACAGTCCCATATCCAGTTGACCGGATGGGGTCACACCGAGCGAATAGCTGTAGCCACGGCGCATCATCAGGCTGGACTCGGTCTCTTTCGTGCGCGGATTCGCCAGGCGGATATGACTGTCGAGCGCAATCACCTCACCCTCGGGATCGCTGGCATAGTCAGGCACATCATGCTCGTACTGCATACCCAGCGGCGCGCCGGTGTGTTTATCTCGACCAAATATCTTTTGCTGCTCTTTCAGCGGCGTACGATCCCAGAACTCGACGCGAAACTGAATGAGCCTGACGGCCTGATAACTACCACCTTGCGCCCAGACAGGTTCGCCCTGCCCGTCCGTAACCCACACCACGTCTTGCATCAACTTCGCATCCGTCGCGTCCGGATTCGCGGTGCCATCCTTAAAACCAAGCAAGTTGACCGGGGTCTCTTTGCCTTTGCTGCGCGCGGCATGGTCGGAAATAAACCCTTCACGTTTCCAGCGCACGCTAAGGAGATCGGGCGTATGTTTAATGATATCGCGCAGCGCATGGATAACGGTGTCCTGCGTGTTGGCACAAATCTGCAGCAGCAAATCACCATGGCACAGCGCCGCATCCAGCGAATCATTCGGGAAGCGGGTCATTTTTTGCAGCTTTTTCGGCATCTGCGATTTCAGGCCATAACGTTCATCAAATAGCGAGGCGCCGACTGACAACGTCATCGTCAGGTTGTCTGGCGCAATGTATGCGCCGAGGATACCGGAATCCATAGGGGGTAAACGCGGGTTCGGCGTATCCGGCACCGGCCCGCCCGTGGTCAGAAACGCAAATCGGGTGGTCAGCAAGCGGAACAAGCGTTCCAGATCAGCCTTATCGCTGGCGAGAACATCGAACGCCACCAGCATCATCGATGCCTGCTGCGGCGTCAGGATCCCTGCCTGATGCTGACCATAAAACGGCTGCGCTTCACTACGCGCATCGGGGGACAGCGTTCCCGGCGCGCTTTGTGGTTTTTGCGCGTGGGCAACCGGACATCCACCCGCCAGCGCCAGCGCCCCACCCAGGGCGCCCATCCCTTTCAGTAAACGTCGGCGTGAAGGTTCGCTCACGCCGTTTTCATTATCTTGCTGCATTTTGCTTAATCCAGACCCAGAACACCGCGTAATTGCGACAAGTCTTCCGCCAGCGTCGTGATTGGCCCTTTCAGCGCATTGCGATCGGCGTCGGTCAGTTTGTCATAGGTTTCAAAACCGTCTTTGGTACGGTACTTACTCAGAATGGTATCGACTTTTTTGAAGTTCGCATCCACCTTCGCCAACAGCTCAGCATTGGATTTTTGTAACTGAGGGCGCAGGAGATCGACGATTTTCTGCGCGCCATCGATATTGGCCTGGAAATCCCACAGATCGGTATGGCTGTAGCGATCCTCTTCTCCGCTAATTTTGCTGGCAGCGACTTCTTCAATCAGTCCTGCTGCCCCGCCAACCACTTTTGACGGTGGGAAGGCCAGTTCGCTAATACGCGTTTGCAGGTCAAGAACATCGCGGTTTAATTGGTCGGCATACTTGTCCATACCTTTGGTGGTGTTGTCGCCGAACAACGCTTTCTCCAGACGGTGGAAGCCGGTGAATTTAGGATCGGCGGCTTTTTGCTCATAATCATCTTCACGTGCATCGATGCTGCCGTCGAGATCGGAGAACAGTTCAGCAATCGGTTCAATACGCTCATAATGCTGACGAGTTGGCGCATACAGCGATTTCGCTTTTTCCAGATCGCCAGCTTTAATCGCATCGGTGAATGCTTTGGTGCCCGCAACCAGTTGTGCAGTTTCGGCTGTCACATAGGCTTTGTATTCAGTAATCGCGCCACTTAGGCTCAGCAGAGCATCGCCCTGCGCGGCATCCGCCGTTGCGCTACCTTTTACAATTAGTTTGCCTTTCGGGTTGGTCAACAGACCGCAGGTCATATCATATTCACCTGGCTGCAGGTTAGCTGTCATTTTCTGGCTAAAGCCCGGCGCAATGTTTTCACGTTCTTCAACCACCATAACCCCTTTAAGGATCTCCCACTCCAGCGCTTTCTGGCTGTGGTTCTGGATGATGAACTGCGTTTTCCCAGCGTTAACCGTGATCGTCATCGGCTCACACTGTTTGTCGTTAACCGTGACTTTCACCTGCGGAATATCGGCGGCTTGTGCAGAAAAAGCGGAGGCAAACAGCGCGGCAATACCCAACTGCAGCGCACTACGGCGAAAATTAAACGTCATAACCTATCCCTATAAATAAGTATGTTGTAACTAAGGAGTATTCTGCATCGCGTTTTTATCAGGGTGCGGTACGCGATGCCGTAGTGCCTGAACGCGGCGGCAGTGCAAACATAATCAATGCCGGAATCAGGTAGATAAACCAAATGGCGACTTCACTGACGCTCGGCGCTTCCTGATAGCCGAAAATACCTTCCATCAATGTGCCAAACAGCGAATGCGTTGAAAGCACGCTGCTCATGTCAAACGCCACATCCTGAAAATGATTCCATAACCCGGCTTCGTGGAACGCGCGGATGGCCCCAGCGGCAAGACCAGCGGCCACCAGCAAAATGAACAGGCTGGTCCATTTGAAGAATGCCCCGAGGTTGAGGCGAATGCCGCCGAGGTAAATCAGGTAACCCAGTACCACTGCGGTGGCCAGCCCCAGCATCGCACCTAACGGTGGCCAAATGCCTACATCCTGCTGGAATGCCGCCAGCAGGAAGAACACCGATTCCAGGCCTTCACGGGCAACGGCAAAAAAGACCATCATCACCAGCGCCCAGCCGTGATGATTGCCGCGTTGCAACGCGTTATCGACAGCCTGTTCAAGCTGGACTTTGACGTTGCGCGAAACTTTACGCATCCAGAACACCATCCAGGTGAGGATCACCACGGCAATGACCGCCACGATGCCTTCAAACAGCTCCTGTTCTTTTTGCGGAAATTCACCGGTGGTTTCATTGATGAAAACGCCTAACGCCAGACATAACGCCGCCGCCAGCAGAACACCAATCCACATCACACCAATCCATCGACCACGCTGAGTCCGTTTCAGGTAGCTGGCAATCAGGCTGACTATCAGCGCGGCCTCTAACCCTTCGCGCAACATAATAAGAAATGGAACAAACATGCGAAGAACCCTTAAACGTTATTCTCAGTCAATTGATGAAAAGAAAAGTAAATTACAGTGATAGTGATTATCATTACAGTAAAGAAAAACTCAAGCAGAATGTTTTGAGAATGATGACTTAATGTAAACAGTTAGGCGGGTAACGATTAGGGCGGTTTGCAGCGGGGACAAATAAAAAAGCCCGCACGCGGCGGGCTTAAAGATCGAGGCGGATTACTCTGCCTGTAAACGTGATGGCGGAGCTGTGTGATAATGCGCATCAGCCTCGGCAAAACGTTGCTGCATAGCGGCTGAAGGCGCTTTACCCAACAGGCTGAAGACCACAATACCGATGCTGCCGAAAATAAAGCCTGGGATGATTTCATACAGACCCAACCAGGCAAACTGCTTCCAGACGATTACCGTCACCGCACCGATGAGCATCCCGGCCAGCGCGCCGTTACGCGTCATACGCGACCACATTACGGAGAACAGAACCACCGGACCAAACGCCGCGCCAAAGCCGGCCCAGGCGTAGCTTACCAGACCAAGCACACGGTTCTCCGGGTTCGCCGCCAGCGCGATAGACACCAGCGCCACAACCAGCACCATGATGCGACCAATCCATACCAGCTCTTTCTGGCTGGCATTTTTACGCAGGAACGCTTTATACAAGTCTTCGGTGATTGCACTGGAGCACACCAGCAGCTGGCAGCTCAGGGTCGACATCACCGCTGCGAGGATAGCAGACAGCAGAATACCGGCAATCCACGGGTTGAACAGGATTTGCGCCAGTTCAATAAACACGCGTTCGGCGTTCTGGTTAACGGCACCGGCAAGCTGTGGGTTGTTGTTAAAGTAAGCGATACCAAAGAAGCCAACGGCAACTGCACCTGCCAGACACAGGATCATCCAGGTCATACTGATGCGGCGGGCATGAACAATGCTATGGTGAGAATCAGCCGCCATAAAGCGCGCCAGAATATGCGGCTGACCGAAATAGCCCAGACCCCAGCCCATCAGGGAAATAATGGCAACAAAATTCAGCCCTTTGAACATGTCCACGTTCTCAATGCTCTTTTGTTTAATCACTTCCAGCGAATCGTCAAACCCACCCACGCCAATGACTACCATTACCGGCGTCAGGATCAGGGCGAAGATCATCAGGCTGGCCTGGACGGTATCGGTCCAGCTTACCGCCAGGAAACCACCGATAAAGGTATAAATAATCGTCGCGGCCGCCCCTGCCCACAGCGCTGTTTCGTAACTCATGCCAAAGGTGCTTTCAAACAGACGCGCCCCTGCCACAATACCGGAAGCACAGTAGATGGTGAAAAACAGCAGAATAACCAGCGCGGAGATAATACGCAGAATTCGGCTTTTATCTTCAAAGCGACCGGTAAAGTAATCCGGTAACGTCAGCGCATTGTTATTGTATTCGGTATGCACGCGTAAACGTCCGGCCACCAGTTTCCAGTTGATCCACGCACCCAAAATAAGGCCAATAGCAATCCAACTTTCTGAAATCCCCGACAGGAAAATCGCGCCAGGCAGCCCCATCAGCAACCAGCCGCTCATGTCAGATGCCCCGGCGGATAACGCGGTCACGAATGGACCCAGACTGCGTCCACCAAGAATGTAATCGTCAAAGTTTTTGGTTGAACGCCATGCAATAAACCCTATCAATATCATGCCGAAAATATAGACACAGAATGTCACTAACATCGGTGTGCTAATAGCCATCAAAACTCTCCAAAATTATGTATCAGCAATGCCGTGGCTTGCCGTTTTATTACCCTGCCGGAACGTGGCAAAGATATCTATGTTTACCAGGGCGACCGTATCCTGCCGGAAGCGATGGTCATTCACAATCGATTTAACACACCATTTACATCAAATTTAATCCAGAGTAGATAGCATTTTTCTGTAGGTTGCACTCTCTCACACTTTTTTAGGTTGCACCTTTTAAAAGTGTTAACTACCGCAGAGAAAAAGATTCGGCAACTTTTATAGCCCCCGTCAAAACACTCACGTTTATTAACATTTCATTCATTTCCAAGCTTGCAAACCAAGTCACATTTAACACGGTTGCACAAAGTTGCAACATAGTGGATATTTCTCGGTAACTATCAGCCCCGTATTTCAGTACAACAGGAGTAAACGGCATGGGAACCACCACGATGGGGGTTAAGCTGGATGACGCCACTCGCGAGCGTATTAAAACAGCAGCATCACGAATCGATCGCACGCCACATTGGCTGATCAAACAAGCCATTTTTAATTATCTCGAAAGACTGGAAAATGACGACGCGCTTCCTGAACTACCGGCCCTGCTGGCGGGTGCTGCGAATGAGGGCGATGAGTCGACCACGTTGCAAAATGAAGCGCATCAGCCTTTCCTGGAATTTGCTGAACAGATCCTGCCGCAGTCAGTTTCCCGCGCGGCAATCACCGCTGCTTACCGCCGCGCCGAAACTGACGCCGTACCGATGCTGATGGAGCAGGCTCGTCTGCCGCAGCCTATCGCTGAGCAGGCGCATAAGCTGGCATACGATCTGGCAGACAAACTACGTAACCAGAAGACCGCTAGCGGTCGCGCCGGGATGGTACAAGGTTTATTGCAGGAATTCTCCCTTTCTTCACAGGAAGGCGTCGCGCTGATGTGTCTGGCCGAAGCCTTGCTGCGTATTCCAGATAAAGCGACCCGCGATGCGTTAATCCGCGACAAGATCAGCAACGGTAACTGGCAGTCGCACATTGGCCGCAGCCCATCCCTGTTCGTCAACGCGGCGACCTGGGGGCTGTTGTTTACCGGTCGTCTGGTTTCAACGCATAACGAAGCCAGCCTCTCACGCTCACTCAACCGTATTATCGGCAAGAGCGGTGAGCCGCTGGTGCGTAAAGGCGTCGACATGGCCATGCGCTTGATGGGCGAGCAGTTTGTCACCGGGGAGACCATCGCTGAAGCGCTGGCTAACGCGCGTAAACTGGAAGAAAAAGGCTTCCGTTACTCCTATGACATGCTGGGCGAAGCGGCCCTGACCGCCGCCGATGCACAGGCTTATATGGTTTCATACCAGCAGGCGATCCACGCCATTGGTAAAGCCTCTAACGGGCGCGGTATCTACGAAGGGCCAGGTATTTCTATCAAGCTGTCGGCACTGCATCCGCGTTACAGCCGTGCGCAGTACGATCGCGTGATGGATGAACTCTATCCTCGTCTGAAATCGCTTACTCTGCTGGCACGTCAGTACGACATCGGCATTAATATCGACGCCGAAGAGGCTGACCGACTGGAGATCTCCCTCGATCTGCTGGAAAAACTGTGCTTTGAACCCGAACTGGCAGGCTGGAACGGGATCGGTTTTGTTATCCAGGCCTACCAGAAGCGCTGCCCGTATGTTATCGACTACCTGATTGACCTCGCCACGCGCAGCCGCCGCCGCCTGATGATCCGTCTGGTTAAGGGCGCCTACTGGGATAGCGAAATTAAACGTGCCCAGATGGACGGTCTGGAAGGTTATCCGGTCTACACCCGTAAGGTGTACACCGACGTTTCCTACCTGGCCTGTGCGAAAAAGCTGCTTGCCGTACCGAATCTGATCTACCCGCAGTTCGCCACCCACAACGCCCATACGCTGGCGGCGATTTATCAGTTAGCCGGTCAAAACTACTATCCGGGTCAGTACGAGTTCCAGTGCCTGCACGGCATGGGCGAACCGCTGTATGAGCAGGTCACCGGCAAAGTTGCGGATGGCAAACTGAATCGTCCATGCCGCATTTATGCACCGGTCGGCACGCACGAAACGCTGCTGGCTTACCTGGTGCGTCGTCTGCTGGAAAACGGCGCCAACACCTCGTTCGTCAACCGCATTGCCGACACGACCCTGCCGCTGGATGAACTGGTTGCCGATCCGGTCGAGGCTGTTGAAAAACTGGCGCAGCAAGAAGGTCAGGCCGGTCTGCCGCATCCGAAGATTGCCCTGCCGCGTGACCTGTACGGTAAAGGCCGCGAAAACTCAGGCGGGCTGGATTTAGCTAACGAACATCGTCTGGCCTCGCTGTCCTCTGCCCTGCTCAACAGCGCGCTACAAAAATGGCACGCTAAACCCATTCTGGAGCACCCGGTTGCTGACGGAGAAATGACGCCAGTCGTTAACCCGGCCGAGCCGAAAGACATTGTCGGTTACGTGCGTGAGGCGACTCACGCTGAAGTGGAACAGGCGTTACAGAACGCAGCGAATAACGCGCCGATCTGGTTCGCCACACCGCCACAAGAGCGCGCCGCCATTTTGCATCGTGCCGCCGTTCTGATGGAAGGTCAGATGCAGCAGTTGATTGGCATCCTGGTACGCGAAGCGGGTAAAACCTTCAGCAACGCCATTGCGGAAGTGCGCGAAGCGGTAGACTTCCTGCATTATTATGCCGGTCAGGTTCGCGATGATTTCGATAATGAAACCCATCGACCGTTAGGACCGGTGGTTTGTATCAGCCCATGGAACTTCCCGCTGGCCATTTTCACCGGGCAGATTGCCGCCGCGCTGGCGGCGGGTAACAGCGTGCTGGCGAAACCGGCGGAACAAACCCCGTTAATTGCCGCCCAGGGCATCGCTATTTTGCTCGAAGCGGGTGTACCGCCGGGCGTGGTGCAACTGTTGCCTGGTCAGGGTGAAACCGTCGGGGCGCAGCTCACTTCCGATGAGCGCGTACGCGGCGTCATGTTTACCGGCTCAACGGAAGTCGCCACGCTGTTGCAACGCAATATCGCCACCCGC
Organism: Citrobacter braakii; assembly: GCF_002075345.1. Taxonomy (GTDB): domain Bacteria; phylum Pseudomonadota; class Gammaproteobacteria; order Enterobacterales; family Enterobacteriaceae; genus Citrobacter; species Citrobacter braakii. The sequence continues at coordinate 174,884 of NZ_NAEW01000001.1, read as the reverse complement.
CTTGATGCTCAGGGGCGTCCAATCCCGCTTATCGCCGAAACCGGTGGGATGAACGCAATGATTGTCGACTCCTCCGCGTTGACGGAACAGGTCGTGGTCGACGTTCTGGCTTCAGCGTTTGACAGCGCCGGACAGCGCTGCTCCGCGCTGCGCGTCCTGTGTCTGCAGGACGATGTAGCCGACCATACGCTGAAAATGCTGCGCGGCGCGATGGCGGAATGTCGCATGGGTAATCCAGGTCGCCTGACCACCGATATTGGGCCGGTAATTGATGAAGAAGCCAAAACCAATATTGAGCGCCATATTCAGGCCATGCGCGCCAAAGGACGCCCGGTATTTCAGGCCGTGCGCGACAACAGTGACGATGCGCGTGAATGGCAAACCGGTACCTTTATTGCTCCGACGCTGATCGAGCTGGAAAGCTTCGACGAATTACAAAAAGAGGTGTTTGGTCCGGTACTGCACGTCGTGCGCTACACCCGTAACAATCTGGGCAACCTGATTGAGCAAATTAATGCCTCCGGCTACGGCCTGACGCTGGGCGTACACACTCGTATCGATGAAACCATCGCCCAGGTCACAGGATCGGCACACGTGGGGAACCTGTACGTTAACCGCAATATGGTCGGCGCCGTTGTCGGCGTGCAGCCATTCGGTGGCGAAGGCTTGTCTGGTACCGGGCCAAAAGCAGGTGGACCGCTGTATCTGTATCGCCTGCTGGCTAACCGCCCGGAAAATGCGTTAGGCATTACGCTTGCCCGCCAGGATGCCGACTACCCGGTCGATGCGCAGCTTAAAGCTGCACTCGTTCAGCCGCTGGAAGCGCTCAGCGAATGGGCAACCGATCGACCCTCACTGCAGGCGCTCTGCCAGCAGTTTGGCGAACTGGCGCAGGCCGGTACTCAGCGTCTGCTGCCAGGACCCACTGGCGAGCGCAATACCTGGACGCTGTTGCCGCGTGAACGCGTACTGTGTATCGCCGATGATGAACAGGACGCGCTGGTACAGGTTGCCGCTGTGGCTTCCGTTGGTAGCTTAATCCTGTGGCCAGATGATGCGTTCCATCGTGAACTGGCAAAACGTCTGCCAGCCGCCGTCTCCGGGCGCATTCAGTTTGCCAAAGCGGACAACATCACTACGCAGCCGTTTGATGCCGTTATTTTCCACGGCGATTCCGACCAACTGCGTTCACTGTGCGAAGCGGTAGCTGCCCGCGAAGGGGCGATTGTATCAGTCCAGGGCTTTGCCCGTGGCGAAAGCAATATTCTGCTGGAGAGGCTGTACATTGAACGCTCCCTGAGCGTCAATACCGCCGCTGCCGGGGGGAACGCCAGCCTGATGACAATCGGCTAAGGTTGTGGTTAATTAAGGCTCCGGTTAGGGGGTAATGCCTGTCAATTAAGCATTACGGCGAACATGTGATTTCGGCTCAGGGTTCCGTTCACCTCAGTGGTATCACTTTTCTGAGGCTCAGACACCCGTGAACGTGCAAGAGAGGCTCACCGCCGCCTCCCTTGCATCCCTGGCTCCCGGCGGGAAAATCGTCGCTGCGCGATTCATTCGTCTTATGCCGTCTGCCTTCGGGTCGGGGCCGGGCCTGCGTCCCTGCAGGCCGCCCCCTCTGCCCGCATCCCTGCGGGCAGACCCGGTCAGCCGTCAACGCCTCATCGATTTTCAGCCGGACCGGGGTCATCGCTGCAACGCACTGACTTCCAGTTAACTCTGTTTTGCTGTTCAGATAAAAAACGCAGGGGGTCAGGTGTGGGCTGGTCCGGCTGAAAATTGCCGACGTGTTTCCGTAAGGCAGGGAGAACCCGCAGGGATGCGGGTTCAGGGCGCGTTTTACAGGGAAGTTTCCTCGCGCCCGGCCCGGTAGCCTGGAGGAATAAACGGAGGGGACCACGAAGTGGCAATTTTCCCGCCGGGAGCCGGGATTGTTAAGGGTACGGCGATAGTACCCTTAACACGTTCACAGGGAGGATCGTTTCAGAGAAGTGACAAACATAAGGTGAACGTAGCAATATACCGGAGGCAACAGATTCATTACCTCCGTATGTGCCACTCATCCTCGTTAACTGACAAGCATGACTCCGGTAACGGGGCCTTTTTTTATGGATCCAGAGGGAAGCATGAAACGAATCGTACTGACATGTGCAGCGCTGCTGTTGAGCGGCCAGGCGCTGGCGGATGACTGCGCCAACGCGAACACTCAGATTGAGATGAACACCTGTGCGGCAGAGCAGTTTAAGGCGGCCGACACCAAACTTAATGACACTTATCAGAATGCGCTTAAGCGCGCCGCCCCAACCCAGCGCGATTTACTGAAAAAAGCGCAAATCTCATGGATAACCCTGCGCGATGCGGACTGCGCGTTAATCAGTTCCGGCACCGAAGGCGGTAGCGTCCAGGCGATGATTTCCAGCCAGTGTCTGACGGATAAAACCAACGAGCGTGAAGCGTTTCTCGCCTCGCTCTTACAGTGCGAAGAGGGCGATTTAAGCTGTCCGTTACCACCAGCCAGTTAACGCACGCGGATCCCTTCAATAATCATCCGCTGCACGCTCTCCACCGTTTGGTTAAAAAAGGCTTCATCACGCAGCGTTGCGCCCGTTACCGCCTCTACCTGTGGGGCAAAGTCGGCGTAGTGCTGGGTTGAAGCCCAAATCATAAAAATCAGATGATGCGGATCGACCGGAGCCAGTTTCCCACTTTTGATCCAACCGGCAATCAGCGCCGATTTCTCATCAATTAGCGTTTTGAGATCGCCCGTTAATTCAGCCATCAATAAAGGCGCACCTGCCAGCATCTCCATACAAAACAGTCGTGAAGCCTGAGGGTAATCGCGCGACACTTCCAGCTTAAGGCGAATGTATTCTTTAATGGCCACTAGCGGCGCAAAGTCTTCGCGAAAAGCCTTCAACGGAGCCAGCCAGACGTCGAGGATTTGCCGCAAAACGGCAATATAGAGCACCTCTTTTGACGGGAAGTAATAAAGCAGATTCGTTTTTGACACACCCGCCTGCTCAGCGACCTGTTCGAGACGCGTGCCGTGGATCCCATATTGGGAGAAGATATTTAATGCCGCGGTTAATATGGCCTGGCGTTTTGCACTGACGGCCTGCGAGCGCTTACCTGTTTTTTTCTCTGCGCGTTGGACCATGCGCCCTCTCCTTCTTGTGAGGGCGTCAGCATACCAAATCACGCGGTGAATGGTTAAATTAAAGCGACTCCGGCGGTGCCTCTTGCACTACCCCTTTTTTCTTTTTGAACTTCAGTTCGCTGACCAGCACGCCAACAATAATGAATGCTGCGCCGAGCAAAGCCAGTAGCGGTAAGCGTTCCCCCGCCAGGCGACCAAAGATCCCCGCCCACACCGGCTCACCGGTATAAATGACCGTCGCGCGCGTCGGCGAAACGCTGCGCTGTGCCCAGTTCATGGTAACCTGAATAATCGCACTGAAAATCCCCAACCCCAGCGCCACCACCAGCAATCCCGTAGACATCGGGGGTACGGTCTCTCCGGCCGGTCCCATCGCAATAAACGCCACTATCGAAGCGGTTGCCAGTTGTACCACCGTTACCCGCCGCACATCCACTTTTCCCGCCCACGCGCTAATCAGGATAATTTCTGCCGCAATCGCCACCGCGCCGGCGAGTGTGATCCACTCTCCTTCGCCTAAAGCCAGCAAATTGCCTCCCGGTCCGGCGAGAAAAATCAACCCGATAAAGGCCAGCACAATGCCGACACACGGCATCAGGCCGGGCATACGCCCCAGACACAGCCATTGTAAAAGCGGGACCAACGGCACATACATCGCGGTAATAAACGCCGATTTACTGCTGGGAATAAACTGTAGCCCCCAGGTTTGCAGACTATAGCCCAACGCAATTGCGATACCGATCGCAATGCCTGCTTTGACTTCCAGCCACGTCAGTTTATGCAATGTGCATAGTGACAAAAGCGCGACCGCCAGCGCAGCGGTGGCAAAACGCACGCCGACAAAGAAAAAAGGTCCGCTCAGGGTAACGGCATATTGCACTGCCAAAAACGTGCCACCCCAGAACATAGTGATCACAATGAGGATCGCTTCCTGAGGTTTAACAGAGAAGGAATAACGAGAAAGTAATGACATGAGACACCCGATTAACTGAATGTCGTTAGTCTGCGTTGCGTTTTGTTACAGTTCAACCTTGCAGACAAAAAAACCGCCGGAAGAAACCGGCGGCGGTGGGTGGCTACGTAACGTCTGACTCTGATCCTCAGCCGTCACGGCATATCTGACAGCTAGCCCGGCAATTACGATTTGTTGTTGCCGTGGCTATTTTTGCCCCCTTTTTTGCCTGCCTCTGAAGCGCGTTGCGGGTCATTCTTAAAATTGCCCCCGCTGTGCTGGCCACCTTTTCGACCTGCTTCTGATGCTCTTTCGCGATCTTCCGCAAAGTTGCCGGAACCGCCTCGATGGTTTGCCATTACTGACCTCCGTCATTGATTAGACATCATATTGCATAGGTACTGAGGAGTGATACCTCACGCAGCGTTACGGGCGATACCCTGAAAATAACTGCGTGGGATTAAGCATAGTGAAGCGTGGCCTGAGCAGCCGCTAACTGTAATATCCTGCAACAGGATTGGTGGTGATAGAGAAATAATCACAGCGAGAAATCAATAAGTCTTTCTTATGACTACCAAATTCCACCCGGTTAAATATGTATCATTTTGCAACAAGAGAAGTTGTTATAAAAATTGTTATAAATCAAAGAAGTGATTGTGAAATTTGCACTCCTGACAGTACGTCATATCTTTAAAGGTAGGTAGCGAGTCGCTACGGACACGGTTAACTCGAGGAGTAGTGTAAAATGGCAAAAGTTCTGGTGCTTTATTATTCCATGTACGGACACATTGAAACTATGGCCCATGCAGTCGCAGAAGGCGCAAATAAGGTAGATGGCGCGGAAGTAATTATTAAGCGTGTACCAGAGACCATGCAGCCGGAGATTTTCCTCAAAGCTGGTGGCAAAACACAAAACGCACCAGTCGCAACCCCGCAAGAACTGGCAGATTACGATGCCATTATTTTTGGTACCCCCACACGCTTTGGCAATATGTCCGGTCAGATGCGCACCTTCCTCGACCAGACTGGCGGGCTGTGGGCTTCAGGCGGCCTGTACGGCAAACTCGCCAGCGTATTCAGCTCGACAGGAACCGGCGGCGGTCAGGAACAAACCATTACATCAACCTGGACTACGCTTGCTCACCATGGGATGGTGATTGTGCCTATCGGTTACGCGGCGCAAGAGCTGTTTGATGTTTCTCAAGTTCGCGGCGGTACCCCTTACGGCGCAACCACCATCGCCGGAGGCGACGGCTCACGCCAGCCAAGTCAGGAAGAATTATCTATCGCCCGCTATCAGGGTGAATATGTCGCAGGTCTGGCAGTAAAACTCAACGGCTAATCTTCAACAGGAGGATTCGAATGCCAACTCAAGAAGCGAAAGCCCATCGCGTCGGCGAATGGGCAAGTCTGCGCAATACATCGCCGGAAATAGCCGAAGCCATTTTTGAAGTCGCGCATTATGACGAGAAACTGGCGGAAAAAATTTGGGAAGAAGGTAGCGACGAGGTGCTCATCAAAGCCTTTAAGAAAACAGACAAAGATTCGCTCTTTTGGGGTGAACAGACTATCGAACGCAAAAACGTCTAGCGCTCAGACTCCCCCGCGAACACGGGGGAGTTTTTCTTTTACTTAGCCGCCTCATTCAACACGCTGTCGAACTTATCTATCGGGCAAAAACCATCCGCATCTATCGGACACCCTTTCAGCTCCAGCGTTACGCGCTGCGCCGGGGATTTCAGGGTCAGAACGTCAGCATTACGCAACTGCTGCGAGCTCTGATACACGTACTCGATTTTCATCAGATCACGATTCGCGTTGCTGTCATGCCAGCGCTGGAAGACAATCTTCCCGCCAATCGGCGTACGCTCGTTCTGATCGTGAAGCTGGTACGGTTTGAAATCCAGCGCGGTGAGCAGCGATGCGATGTTTGAGTCATGCCCCACCAGCACGGTTATTTTTGGCGCTTTTACGCGTTCAGTAACCAGCGCATTATCAATATACTTCACCAGCGGTTTGGCGACGTTCTGCGCCACTTCCGGGGAGGTGAACAGGCTGTCCTGATAGCCATTTTTCAGCTTCGACAGAACCTTCCACTGTTGATCGGATTTAATCTCGCCCCAGGCGACCTTGTCCATCGGGAAGCCTTCGTAATATTGCAGCGTGAAGGCATCAACCAGCGAATTTCCGACCTTCAGCGGCCCCGAAACCCCAGGCTCCTGCTGATATTTCGCGCTAAACGTATCTTTGGCATCGGTCAGGGAACACTGCTGTTTTTCTTTGCAGGATGGAGAGTCTTTGTAGTCGGTCATTTGCTCAAGCAACTGATAGCTGTCGTTGAGCTGCATTTGGCTACGCTCTTTCTCCATTGCCTGAACCGCCTGCTGGCTGAAGGCGGCGGAATCATCGGTGATCACCGGGTTAAAGGTGGGATCCATGGTGCCCATTTTTTCCTGATGATGGACCGGGACGTCGCAACCCGGGAAAGCACCGGTGACAAAGAACTGCGCCGTCGCGACCGTACGCTGCAGGCTGTTAGCATAGGTATAGACCGTACCCGGCGCCGGACATTCGCCCGATTTCACCATCCCCTGCTCTGCCAGCCACTCTCGCATATAGTGGCCCATATAGATTTCCAGCACGCCGCCTTTGGTGGTGAGTTGTCCGCCGGGGACATCCCATTCTGGCCATTGTTTGGGGGTGGACTGCTCAAGAACACTGCCATTATTGGCTAAAGGTGCGCGTAAGTTATGCCGACTCATCATCAATACTTGCTGAAGCTGATAGCCTTCCGGCGCGGTCTGCGCCTGCGCGGCGGTTGACATTAATACAGCCCCTGCCACGGCTGCGGCGATTAACGATTTATTCATCCCTACGACCTCTTGTTGTTATCAATCACAACAGAGTGTGACAGAAATATGACATATTTCCCGGAACGCTTTCGCAAAACGAACCATCTACGGTGTCGTTTTAATACCGAACTCGGTTTCTAATTTGCGAATGCCAAGCGGGGTGAAGGTGACGCGGCGACCACTCAGCTCCGTTTTTATCCATCGTTTTTCAATCAGCCAGCGTAGCAGCGATGCGCCAAGCACGCCGCCGGGATGGTAACGTCGTTCACTCCAGTCCAGACAACCGCAGGTTAATTTCCGCCGCGATGCGCTCGCAGCAAGGACAATCCCCATTTGTGCCAGTTTTTCCTGCCCAAGAGAGGTCAGCGTTTCACCATCCGGCGTTAACCATTGACGGGAAACCAGCGTATCGAACAGCCTCACCGCCACCTCGCCAGCGAGATGATCGTAGCAGGTTCGGGCATGTCGTAAGCCTGGCGGCGTCGTGATTTTTCGTGGCGTAGATGTAGCCCACGCCACGCCCATCAGGCGCTCCAGCAGTTCAGCGATATCGGAGCCTGCAAGGCGAAAATAACGATGCCTGCCCTGCGCGAGCGCCACAACAAAACGTTGTTCGCACAGACGCGCCAGATGCGCACTGGCGGTCGACGCTGACACATCCGCCACTGCGCTGAGTTCGGTCGCGGTCCAGGCGCGGCCATCCATCAGGGCGCACAACATTCGCGAGCGCGATTTATCGGCCATCGCCGCCGCGGTGAGCGCCATTCGTGACTCCAGAGCGCCCTCTTCCTCACTTAACATCACTGATGCCATAGCGACCTCTTTGACACTGAATGTCTGAATTAACGATGCCATGAATGCGTTCTAAAGTCACCGCACAGGTCACACCGCACGCAGCATCATCTCAATACCCAACCCGACCAAACAAAACAGAAAACAGCGTTTAAACACGAGCGGAGAAATAACCCGTCGTACACGGGTTCCTAACCACTGACCAATCAGCGCAGGAACAATGGCCAAAGCCGATAAGCTCAACGACTGTACGGGCAGCGCGTTGTGCCACCACAGACCAAGCGCCAAAGCCAATGTCGAAAACGTAAAAGAGATCCCGAGCGCCTGAACCAGTTCATCTTTCTCAAAACCCAATGACTGGATCCAGGGCACGGCGGGCATCACAAATACACCGGTTCCGCCAGTCAATAAGCCAGTAACAAATCCTATGACGAGGGAGTACGGTTTTTCATGCTGCGGAGCCACTGCGATTTTCTTTCCGGCCAGCGTCCAGATAGCGTAAGCCACCAGCGCCACGCCGAGCGCAAACTGGGTACGGGTGGTGTCGCCGCCGGTAATCCAGGCGCTGGCAAGCAATGTCGCCACCACCACCGTCAATAACATCGGCCACAGTCGTTTGACTAATTGACGCGTATTTCCGCCACCGCCAAACTGAAACAGATTGCTAATCAGCGAAGGCAACAGCAGCATGGCCGCCGCCGCAACCGGCGAAATAAGCGATCCGAGGATCCCCATAGCCACGGTGGGCAATCCCATACCAGTGACGCCTTTTACCATCCCGGCGAGGACAAACGTGGCGGCAATCATCATCACCAGAGCGGGCCCAAACGCTAACGAACTCGTCATGTTGCACTTTCCTGAAAAAGAGAAGATGACCCATTCTGGACGTTAATCGCGGCGCTCGCTTCGCCAGGCAACGAAATATGTCTTCCCGCTTACGGGTAATAATATAAAAAATGCCGGGTTTCCCCGGCACATTATCAGAACGTTTTGGCCCACCACAGCCGCAGCTTCATGCCCCAGTAGCTGGTCCAGCCGCTGGTTGTTGACACCACCCGACCTTGTGACACTACCACCAGCGTGGGCGTGACGCTAATCGCCCAACTGCGGGAGATTGCCCCGTTCGCATCATTGATGACCGGAAAGTCCACGCCTTTACGCGACAGCCAACGAGACACCTCAGCTTCACTGCCGGAGCGTAACGCAATGGTCATCACGTTTGCCCCTTCCGAACGCAGCCTGGCGACTTCCGGCGTCGTGAAGCGGCAAACGCCGCACCAGCTCGCCCAGAAATAAAGCAGCACCGGCTCGTCTTTGCTGAGCGCCGCCAGCGTGACGGTTTCACCATCCAGCGTTTGCAAAGGCGTGCTGTCAAAAGAGCCAGGGAGCTGCGGCGCGCGCCAGACATCCATCAGCAGCATCGCCCCTGCCAACAGCGCCAGTAAGATCAGCCCTTCGCGCAGCCAGCGGCGCAGTTTACTGAGCATTGGCCGCCGCCAGCTTTTCTTTGACCACTTCCTCAAGGGTTTCCCACGGCACCGCACCGGGAATAAGCTCATCACCAATAATCGTTGCGGGGGTGCCCTGCACGCCCACCAGTCGCGCCAGTTGCAGGTTAGTGCTTAGCGTTTCAGCGCTTTGGGCACCCAGCGTCACCGGACTGGCTCCCGATTTTTCCTGTGCCTGTTTGATACTGACATCGGTATGGTAACCCTTTTTCTGCATCAGTTTTTCATGTAGCGCCAGAAACTGCTGCGGATGCTCAAGCCAGGTAGTCAGCACGGTCCGCGCCGCCAGTTCCGAACTTTCCCCTTTAAACGGCAGAGGTTTAATCACTACCGCCACGTCAGGATATTTCTGCACAATTTTTTCCAGCATGGGATCCAGTTGCTTGCAGTACGGGCAGTTGTAATCGGTGAAGTTTATCAGGGTCAGTTTCGCCTGCTTAGCGCCAATCCGCGGGCTGTTGGGATCGTTAAACAGGGCCTCCTTGATTAACGCTTCAATTTGCTTTTCCTGTTCCGGTGTAAACGGTGCAGGTTCTTTAGCTACGCTGACGGCAGAAAACAGGGTTAACAGCAGAACAATCATTATTTTCATGGGGTTACTCCTTTGGCGTCGGTCAACGTTTGCAATACCGCATCGCGGGTTAACAACGTTGGTAACGCCTGGCCTTCCGGCAGACCGGGGCCATAAATTTGGTTATACGGCACAGCAACCTGGCCGCGTTTTTTCAGAAATTCGGTGATGGCTTCAGAAGGGAGCGTCCAGTCGCCGCGCAGCGCCACTACATCCGGCTGTTGCAACGCGGCCTGTACGTCATCTTTATGCAACACGTTGTATTTGTTGACCTTACAAGTGATGCACCAGTCGGCAGTGACGTCAATGAACACTCGCTTATGTTGCGCCAGCGCATCCTCAATCGCCTGCTCGCTAAGCGGTTGCCAGTTCACGCTTTCTTTAGCACTAGCGTGTCCGGCCAGCCCTAAATGTGGGAGCAGCAACGTCGTAAGCCAGATAGCCGAACCCAGCATCATGACACCGAGAAGACGCCGCAAAATATTCATCCAGCGTCCCGGACGCGGCAAACGCAGCGCCAGACCGGGACGCAGAGCCACCAGCAGCCACGGCAAGCTCATCCCCAGACCAAGTGCGATAAACAGTCCCCACAACGTTGGCAGCGAAGCGGTCAATGCCACCGCTACCGCTGTTCCCAGAAACGGGGCGCTGCACGGCGTGGCGAGCAGGGTCGCAAATGCGCCTTGCCAGAAATGTCCCGACAAGCCGTTGCCACCGTGAGTCGCCAGCGTGGTGGTCATCGCCGAAGGCAGGCGGAATTCAAACCACCCGAACAGGCTGGCGCTGAACGTCAGCATCACCACGACCATGACTCCAATGAACCACGGGTTCTGAAACTGGATCCCCCAGCCCAGCGCCTGATTGGTTAAACGTAGCACCGTCATCAATAGCGCCAGGGCCATAAAGGAGACCAGGATCCCGGCTACCGATGCGAGGAACTGACGGCGGATCTGGCGACGGCTTTTTTCCTCAACCAGCAAAATAGAGCCCAGTTTCATGCCGAGAACCGGTAACACACAGGGCATCAGGTTGAGGATCAAACCGCCCAGCAGCGCCATTAGCACCACCTGCCACAATGGGAGTGAGGCGTTCTCAATAACCGGGGCTTCGCCAATCGCAAGACGACTTTCCTGGGCAACACCGTTATCTGACAGCACCAGCGTGACCGACTTACCGCGTAAATCCGGCGCGCCTTCCCCCCAACCATCATGAACGGGCACCGTGGCGCGTAACGTCTCACCTGCGACGTGAATTTGCGGCATGCCAAAATCAGCATCATCAACGGCGTCCAGATACAGCCCAGGCGCAGTCCAGCCTCCCGCGCGGTGAGCCTCGACGACCAACTCGCCGGCCCGTGCGCCAGCGCGCAAAGTATCGGTCAGGCCGCTGGCAAGCGGGATCTGCCCCATTGCCTGCGCATAGTCATGCGCAAAAGTCGGGTCCTGGGTCGTGGAGGTCACGGAAAAAGGAAAATCCGTCAACAGGCAAACGTTGCTACAGGTGGATAGCGTCAAAACACCGCTAAGCGTGGCGGGCGATCTGCCGCGCACAACCATCGGGAACGTCACATTATCGTGATAGCCCTGGGTCGTGATATTAGCGACCTCAAAGCGTGCAGGGGTTGGCCAGAACCAGTCGACCGCAGGCATTTCCCCTTGCCAGGCGATAGATGGCGCGACGCCTCCCTCGCCCGGCGAACGCCAGTAGGTTTTCCAGCCGTCCTCCAGTTTAACATCCAGCAACAGACGAGTTTCGCCGCCTGAGGACGTATCAGCGCGTAACCGCACGCTGGCGTGATCGTTATCGGGTGAACGCAGCCAGCCGGGTTCAGCCGCCCAGGATACGGGCAGCCATAGCAATAACAGACAGAGCAGCGCCTGCCTGAAAACAGTCATCATATATTTTCTCCGTGAATAATTATCTAACAGTCAGCAACGGCTGTTCTGTCATTCACGGAAGACGCAAAATCGCAGATGTACCCTTAGCGTGGGCGGCGAGATGGCTCGCGGTGGGAAAAAAGGCAGACGAAACGCCCGCACTGGCGCCAGCAGCGACAGTAGCAGACACAGCACCAGAATAGCGCCTTCGAACAGTACCGGGGGCGCCGCCAGTAATGACTTCGCGCTCAGTTCACAAGGGGTAACGGACGAGGCCTCATCGGTCTGCGCTTGTGCGCTTACGACCACGCTTGTGGCAACGGTGTCCATCTGCAACGCGTGCAGGCCCGCCATGCGTTGTGCGGTGCAAACCATCACCACAACACATGCCAGACAGAGGAACCACCATCCCATCCGTTGACGTTTCGCCATTATACCCTCACTGATTGATGCGAGTTATCTTAACCACTCACCAGGTTTTGGCAACCTTTGCGCTGTAAAGTTATGTCCTGTCATCAGCAGGATATACCGCGATTTCAATCAGATTGAGATCGGGATCTCTGACATAAACCGAGCGAATCGGTCCCATCGCACCGGTTCGTGCAACCGGTCCCTCAACAATATCGACCCCGTGCGTTTGAAACGTGGCAATCACCTCTTCCAGCGCACGCGTGGTGATAAAACACAAATCCAGCGCCCCCGGCGTTGGCGCGTGAGCTTTGGGTTCAAACTCTTTTCCCCGAATGTGGAGGTTAATTTTCTGATTGCCAAAGACGAAGGCTTTCCGCCCTTGCGCGAAGGTTTCCAGCCTCATCCCTAAAAGTTCGACATAAAAACGAACGCATGCCTCTTCATTATTGGAGGTCAATACCAGATGATCCAGGTGGTCAATCATAGCGATATCCATTTTGGTTGCTCATCACTGACACTTACCCTATTCATTCACACGCTACAAGAAAAAGAGAATCTTACGGCTGCGTTGACAGAACATAGCGCAACGCGTTGCGGCTCACGTTTTATAAATCAAATGATAATTAATCATATTTCCGTTTTTATTTATTACAATATAACATTGCCAAAGTAATTACGAAAATATCACGGAAGTGATCATTCACTATTTACGAAGAGTACCAAAGGATATTCGCAGAACAGTACATAAATACTGTCCCGCTACGTATTGATGCGTAAATGAAAGTAAGGGGCAGCGCATTTTTAGGTGATTATCGTATTATAGCCCGACGCAATGAAGAGCGTATTCATTCGCAGAAAATTTGTTTATTGAATGTTATTTAGAGTATATGGAAATGAAAAAATATTTATTACCCCTGATTGGGTTACTTTTTACCGTTAGCGCTCAGGCAGCACCATTTACCGACGGCAAAGAGTTTATCTCACTGGAAAAACCCGTCGCTTCAGCCCCGGCAGCGCTGAAGTTTTTCTCATTCTATTGTCCTTCCTGCTATCAGTACGATGAAGTTTTTGAAATCACTGATAACGTGAAAAAAGTTTTGCCTGCTGACGTCAAACTCACCGAATACCACGTCGACTTTTTAGGCCCTCTGGGGCAAGACATGACGCACGCCTGGTCCGTCGCCATGCTGTTGAACGTGCAAGATAAAGTTAAACCGTTGCTTTTTGATGCCGTGCAGAAAAAACAAACCATTAAATCGGCGGACGATATTCGTAACGTATTTATCAGCGCGGGCGTCAGTGCCAGTGATTATGATGCTGCATGGAATAGTTTTGCCGTAAAATCACTAACCGCCAAACAGCAAGAAATGGCTAAAGCTGTAGATTTAACCGGTGTGCCCGCCTTTTTTATCAACGGTAAATATATGATCAATCCGAAAGGACTGAAATCTGATGACCTTAACGCGTTCGTACAAAACTATGCTGATACGGTCCGCTTCCTGATCACTAAATCCTGATGTTTAGCTAATCTCACTATTCGCACCACACAACAGACGCCATAACGTCAAAAAGCGCTGTTGGTGGTGCAACGCCCGCATCGTTTATAGCAATATCCTCCCTTCCCGGTTGGCATTCTCCGTTATCAGGATTACCCTAAACTTAGCGGTGATACCTGTTGTCAGGGTTCACCTTCTGCAAGTGTTGATTTACACGAGAGAACGCTATGGAATTAAAGGATTATTACGCCATTATGGGCGTGAAACCGACAGACGATCTCAAGACAATCAAGACCGCCTATCGTCGACTCGCCCGTAAATATCATCCTGATGTCAGCAAAGAGACTGACGCGGAGGCCCGGTTTAAAGAGGTTGCTGAAGCCTGGGAAGTCCTGAGTGATGAACAGCGACGCGCCGAGTACGACCAGTTGTGGCAGCACCGCAACGACCCACAGTTCAACCGTCAATTCCAACAAGGAGAGAATCAACGCTATAACGCCGAAGATTTCGACGATATCTTCTCCTCCATCTTTGGTCAGCATGCGCAACAGTCTCGCCAGCGTCATGCCAGCCGCGGGCACGATATTGAAATTGAAGTCGCCGTATTCCTCGAAGAAACGCTTACTGAGCATAGCCGCACGATCAGTTACACCCTGCCGGTTTACAATGCGTTCGGCATGGTCGAACGTGAAATTCCTAAAAGGTTGAATGTGAAAATTCCGGCTGGCGTCGGTAACGGTCAGCGTATTCGTCTGAAAGGCCAGGGCACCCCCGGTGAAAACGGCGGGCCAAACGGTGATTTGTGGCTGGTGATTCATATCGCGCCACATCCGCTGTTCGATATCGTTAATCAGGATCTGGAAGTGGTCGTTCCCCTGGCGCCGTGGGAAGCCGCGCTGGGCGCGAAAGTAACCGTTCCGACGTTAAAAGAGAGCATCCTGCTGACCATTCCTGCGGGCAGCCAGGCCGGGCAGCGGTTACGCATTAAAGGCAAAGGTCTGGTAAGTAAAAAACATACCGGCGATTTGTATGCGGTGATCAAAATCGTCATGCCGCCGAAACCTGACGACGCCAGCGCCGCCCTGTGGCAGCAGTTGGCGGATGCACAAAAGACCTTTGATCCGCGCAAAGAGTGGGGGAAAGCATAATGGCTAACGTCACCGTCACCTTTACCATTACCGAGTTTTGTCTGTACACCGGTGTGTCAGAAGAAGAGCTACATGAGATTGTCGGCTTAGGGGTGATAGAACCTCATGAAGACGAGACTTTTGACGATCATGCGCTGAACGTCATGCGTCGCGCGATACGCCTGCGTCAGGAGCTGGAACTTGACTGGCCGGGAATTGCCGTTGCGCTGACGTTGCTGGAAGAGAACGCTCAACTGCGGCAGGAAAACCGCCTGCTGCGCCAGCGATTGTCTCGCTTTATCAGCCATCCTTAATGTGTCAAGGCCAGCATGGTGCTGGCCCTTTTATTATCCGCAACCCGCTCTTAATGACATTGCGCAGCAGATGGCATACAGTCAGCGATAAGAATTATCTCAAACAATAAGACGTTGAGCCATGCAGCTTAAACCCCTCACAAAAGGACGTTTTCACAATATCTGGCAGCAAGATGATGCCTTAATTGAGAAGATATTCCAGGAGTTGCTCTCTGAAACACAGATTATCCAGGAAGATGACTATCTTTACCGCCAGGGACAGGTAGTCGATCGACTGATCATGGTGCAGTCAGGAAGAATTTCTCTGCGTTATAGCGCGGAGAATGGTCGCCGTTTTCAACTGGGTGCAATGGAATGTGATGAGCAACTGTTTGGCGAAATGGAGTTTTTTACCGGGTATCGTTGCCAGCTTGATATCGTAGCCGAAGAACCGCTGACCGTGGCGGTATGCAACTGTGACCGTCTGGAGGAAACGCTGAACCAGCACCCCAGACTGGCGATATTTTTCGCCAGCGCAATGGCCGTTGATTATCAGGATATGCTGGAAATCTTCCTGCACCGGATGCTCTACCCTATCGTACATAACGTGGCGTATGACCTGTATCGCCAGCATCAGGACAAGCAGCCAATGGATGGTTTTCATAAAAAATACCAGGAAGCTGAGCGATTTGGCACCACCGACCGGGTCTATCGGCGGGCGGTGAAAGCGCTGACGGATGCCGGGCTGGTAACGCGCACGAAGCAAGGACTGGAGATTAAGGATCTGGATGGGCTGCGTAAATTTCTCGGCAATGACATCATTGACTGACACACCAACCCTGACAAACAGAGCATTGGTGTGTCATTTCAGCGCAATCAGAACTTATAGGTGAGGTTGAAATAGTGACCCAGCCCGGTGGTACGCCCTGCTCCACCGTGATTTTCCATTAATGCCATGTTGCGAAAATATTTTAAGCCATAACCTACTGCATAATGCTCTGAATGCCAGTAGATGCCGTTATACCATTCAATCGCGTTATTGCTATATAACGGCTGGTTAGCAATCTTGTTCGCGGCGAACTGGTAGTCAAAGTAACCCTGATAGTTCAAATAACTGCCGTTGGCGAACGTATAGAACGGCGTCGACCAGTTGGTCGAGAACATGTAACCATCCCACTTGCCTTCGTTATCTGCACCGTAATTTTCACGTACATAGTGCGCATAAATGTTCATTCCCACCAGACCAAACCACGGCACTTTAACATCCGTGCCGAGACCAACGTAATGCTCAAATAATTCCCGGTCACCAATGTTATTTACCGTTGCGATATAGAATTCGTTAAATGGCCCAACGGATAAATCTTTATTAAAAATGGCGTCGAGGGAAAAACGTGGAGATATCTTGGCAAAGAAGTTATCTCCCCCGTGACGATCGTCCTGCTCGCGATCCAAAATATCAAAGAAATCCACATAACCATACAGATCGATAATCCCGGATCGTGCGCCAAACTCCAGCTCAAGATAGGTGTCATTACGAATACCATAAGGCACTTTCGCATCCACACTTTGCATTAAGTTCATCTGCATCCAGTTAAAATCATTTTTTCGGATGTTGCCATCAGCATAATCAGCCGCAAGCGCTTGCGTACAGCACATCGCAATTACCGCACCCAGAACTGTTTTTTTCATCATTGATTTATTTTTCTTCAGCATTTTCAATTCCTTTGAGCAAGGTTGAGTGTCGCCCCACCAGATAAATGGCGTGACGGCGGGCTATCTAATTAAAGAGGTAAGCGTTATTACTGTGTTTAATTACGTTTGAGTTTTAATGTACCCATCAACATAATAAAGATAATTAAATACAACACCGGTATTGCGTACATAATTTTCTGCAACCCCATAGTTTTTTCCATTAGCGCACTGATCGCCGGACTAAACATGGCGCCAGCACTACCGCTAATTAAAATATAAGAAACGTTCTGGCTACTCGCGCGCTTCACGAAAGAAACCCCGTAGGCAATAAAGGAGTTATACAGCGCTGCGCAGACAAACCCGTAACTATAGGCCAGATAATCAAGCCCGGAGATATTTTCCTTCGTGACAATGATGGTAGTAATAACGCAAGCTAACAAAATAATGCTAAGCAGGAAATAATGTATCTTTACGCGGGAAACAATAACGGTTGAGACTAACGCGCCGACCAGCGCAGCCCCCCAGTATTGCGTAATAATATTACCTGCTTCTTCGAAGGGAATACCAAATTTGTTCTTCACAAATAATGGTGCCCAGGTCAGGAAGGTATACAGCGCCAACATACCTAAGAACAGGCCAATGCCTCCGCTGATAATCCCTGGATTCCACTCGGATTTCACCGGGTCTGCGCTATCCGCTGCAGGGGCCGCTTCACAGGCGGTAAAGCGGGTGAGAGCCACAACGCCCAGCGTGAGTAAGGCCACTATGCCTACGCTCAGATAGCTGTAACTCCACGACATATTGTGCGTCAGGGCGAAGGTGGTAATCAGCGGGAAAACTACGCCCGCGACGTTAAAGGTGGCGTCCTGCACCACCAGCATCGTACTTTGAATGCGATCCTGCCAAACCGAAACCACGATCGTTCCCGCCACGCACAGACCAATCCCGCCGCAGAAACCCACCAGGGTCATGGCGACCATCACCGGCCATAAGCCAGGGCTTAAGTGCATTGCCAGAGCGCAGAGGAACACTATCGAATAGATAATGAGCGTCATACGCTTAACGCCGATTTTCTCAATCAGGAAAAAGGCGGCGATGGTCCCGGCTAACGCCCCACCGTTAAGCAACGAAAATATCGAGGCGACGGTATTCACATCGGCACTGTAGCGTACTGCAATCGGTTCAATCAGCATGCCAAACTGACTGGCAAATCCTGCCATAATAAAATTTGCCAGAAAACTAATCAGCGTAAGTGCTATTTTATTCTTCATATAATGCCATCTCTGATTGGTTCATTTAAATGCTGATGCTAAGCCGTAACAGCTGTATTTAGCGCCAGCTCTATCATATTTTTAAAGGTTAACTGCCGTTCTTCCGCCGTTGTTTCTTCTCCTGTCAGGCAATGATCGGATACGGTTAATATAGCCAACGCTTCAATATTAAATTGATGCGCTAAAGCGTATAACCCTGCCACTTCCATATCCACACCCAGCACACCAAACTTTTCCAGTGCAGGTATTAAATTTTCGTCAGGATCGTAATAAAGATCGCCACTGAAGACATTGCCGACTTTAACGTCAATACCGGCCTTCTGCGCCAATGCCCACGCCTGCTGCAATAATGGGAAATGGGCAGATGTCGCCATCGTGTAGCCCGCGCTACGTTTTAAATTTGTGACGGAATCCGTTCCGGCGGCGATGGCAAGAATAATATCTCGCATTTTGACATGATGTTGTGTTGCCCCCAGACTGCCGACACGAATAATTCGCTGTACACCGAAGTCATGTACCAGTTCATGAGCATAAAGCGTCATTGACGGAATACCCATGCCATGTCCCATCACCGAAACAGGTTGCCCAAAATAAAGACCGGTATAGCCCAGCATATTGCGTACATTGGTGACTTCGCGGTAATCCATTAGATAATTTTCGGCAATAAACTTAGCGCGAAGCGGATCGCCCGGCATAATAACGGTTGGCGCAAAATCACCCGCTTTGGCATTAATATGTGCAGTCATAACAATTCCTGAATTATGGGTATTGAAGATATGCAGGGATTGTAACCAGCGGATTGCAGAGGATTGAGGACAAAAGTCCTGCTCAGAGGATCGGCCTCTCATTTCTGAGAGTTAGTGTTGCGGGCTTGTGGCCCAGCGGAAAACCGCGCTCCCGGCACAGTCGCTCGGAGGTATCGCAAAACAAGTCTCTGCGAAAGGTAAAAGTCGAAGTGTCGATCTCGTTTTGTATCAATGTTAAACTCGCACACTTTCTATTAAACCTTTCTTAATTATGATAAAGCTACTTTCACGCTACATTTCCGTAGGGATTGTAAACACGGCATTACATTGGGCGGTGTTCGGCATCATGGTATACATCATGAAAAATGACCAGGCCGTGAGCAACGTGGTGGCATTTTTGATAGCTGTGACATTTTCATTTTTTGCAAACGCAAAATTTACAT
The DNA here is from genome assembly GCF_002075345.1 of Citrobacter braakii. Taxonomy (GTDB): domain Bacteria; phylum Pseudomonadota; class Gammaproteobacteria; order Enterobacterales; family Enterobacteriaceae; genus Citrobacter; species Citrobacter braakii. The sequence continues at coordinate 155,693 of NZ_NAEW01000001.1, read as the reverse complement.
TTAGCGCAAAAGCCACCGGCCGAGGGTATGTGCTATTTGTTGGATTTATGGGACTACTAAGCTTTATCTCTGGTCAGGTATCTGATCACTACAACATTTCCCCTCTCATAACGTTGATAGAGTTCTCCTCCATCAGCTTGGTATGCGGCTTCTTATACTCCAGGTTCATTGTTTTTAGGGATCCGAAATGAAAATTTCTCTGATTGTGCCGGTGTTCAATGAAGAAGATACAATACCTATTTTCTACAACACTGTGCGTGGACATGAAGAACTAAAAAAATATGATGTTGAAATTGTGTTTATCAACGACGGTAGCAAAGACGCTACAGAATCAATCATTAATGCTCTCGCCGTATCTGATAAGCTCGTCGTCCCCATATCATTTACGCGCAACTTTGGAAAAGAACCAGCAATCTTTGCCGGCCTTGAGCGTTCCTCTGGTGAAGCAGTTATTCCGATCGATGTTGACCTACAGGATCCAATCGAAATAATTCCATTGATGGTCGATAAGTGGCTTGCGGGTGCAGATATTGTGCTGGCAAAGCGCGCAGACCGCTCCACGGATGGAAAACTGAAGCGCAAAACCGCTGAATGGTTCTATAAATTACACAATAAAATAAGCGATCCAAAGATCGAAGAAAATGTTGGTGACTTTAGACTTATGTCCCGCGATGTAGTTGATAACATCAAACTCATGCCGGAACGTAATCTCTTTATGAAAGGTGTGCTTAGCTGGGTAGGTGGCAATACTGATGTTGTTGAGTACACACGCGCAGGACGCATTGCTGGTAAATCAAAATTTAATGGCTGGAAATTGTGGAATCTTGCTCTGGAGGGTATTACCAGTTTTTCAACGTTCCCATTGCGAATATGGACCTACATTGGTTTTTTTGTAGCCGCTGTATCCTTTTTGTTCGGTGCATGGATGATTATAGACAAGATTTTTTGGGGAAATCCGGTCGCGGGATATCCATCTATTATTGTTTCAATCCTTTTCCTTGGTGGGATTCAGTTAATTGGTATCGGTGTGCTTGGTGAGTACATAGGTAGAATCTACATCGAAACCAAACAACGGCCACGTTATATAGTTAAAAAACAAGACGGGATTTAAAATGTTCTCCAGATACGATAAAAAAGCATTGTTTATTTACTCAGGATTAGCCCTGTTGTTTATTTACCCGTTAATCCAGGCAGGCATATATTACAGAGATGATTTAGACAGGTCTATAACTGGATATTACGGCTGGCGTGGTTTAGGTCGACCTTTTGCAGATATTTTAACCAGATTTTTTTCTGCCAGTGGGCACTATAACCTGGACCTATTTCCTTATACCATGCTCGCATCATGTATTTTCTTAGGCGCATCTGCGCTTGCGCTCAGTAAACACCTGATTAAATCAGATATTCCGAACGCAAACATGGTTGCCGCACTTTTAATATTCAACCCATTCATTTTGCAAAATATTGCGTACAGATATGATAGTCTCGGAATGTCGATTGCCTTTTTCCTTACGGTGGTTGCATATACTTATAAAAATAAAAATCTGACGATAGAGGTTGCGACAAAATTAATCGCTGGCGTATTATCTTTAACTTTATATCAACCATGTGCCAATATTTTTATTGGTTTGCTTGCAATTGATGTAATCATCATCGCAACAAAAAAAGATGTAAAGGTCAAGGAATCAATAATTTTCTTATTCAAAAAAACAATTTTATTCGTATCATTTTTTCTTATCTATATGCTTTTCTTCTCGCCTAAAAATAACTCTCGAGCAGAATTAATACATCTAGACCAAGAGGGATTAGAGCATCTGGCCAAAACATTAATTGCCTTAAAAGAAATGGTTCTTTCTTATCTATATCACCCGGTTTACATTTACTTCGCAATCCCAATACTTATAAGTTGCGTGTTTATGCTCATTGCTTACCGTAATAATATAAAGCAAATAGCATCATTTATTTTGTACGGAGCTGTATCCTTTTTAATATTCATTATTTCACTTATGGGGCCAACATTATTACTTCAGGACGCACCAGTACTTCCCCGTACTTTAGTCTCATTTTCAGTTATATTGGTTATAATTGCTATCCCGATTATGCGTTTCGCTCCTCGTTTTAAATACGCTGCACTGATCCCAGTCATTGCTTCGCTTGCTTTTAGTGCTCAACTAAGCAACGCTATGAAGTCACAACAAGAATATGAAGATTTTGTTTTTAGCATGATTGCGCAAGACATTGCCACTCATAAAGACATCGTATCCATTGGTACTGTAGGCCAATTGAATAAAAATGAAAGAGCAAGGTTATTAATAGATAACAAACCACTTATAGGCCATTTCGTTTTTCCAGCTACTGAGTTTTTAGCGTCATATCAATTGGTCAACAAAGGGTTCACGCAAACCCTTCATGGTTATGGGGATGAGCAAGAAAATAAAAACAAACTATCTGATATCATAAAAAAAGGTATTAAACCGGTCTCGTCAAATGAATATTATACATTATTCATTTCGGACAATAACGCCATCGTGTTTTTAGGGAAATATAGCAATTAATTATTTCCAGCCCTCGCACTTAATGCTGAGGGCTTTATTTTCGAAGAGTCAGCACCAATCATATCCAGCGAAAAAGAAGTTACCCAGAGCTCGCCAGGGCTGAAGTGGTGAGTCTGATAGTTGCCCGGTAATTCCATTCCTTTGCCAATTTCAGGCAACGTAACAGCACTAACTCTCACAGCAACAGGTTTCAAATTTTCCTTATAAGCAAAAATGGGTCCATCAGCCAGCTATGCCATGGAAGAGTAACCCTCTTTTTCTGGCAACCCACATCCAGCATGGTGAACCTTACAATGTCAGCAAAGCGTTGCTGAGTATTGTCATACTCACGGCTTGTCGTTCAGGGGAAGCTCTAGCCATGAAATGGTCTGAAGTTAACTTTAAAAATGCTGTCTGGACTATTCTGCAGAAAAAATGAAAGCCAGTCAGATGCACCGTGTACCACTGTCAAAACAGGCAATGGCGATAATTGAAAATATGTGGGGCCTGCATAAAGAGCTCGTTTTCCCTTCTCCACGTAAACAGATCGTTTTATCAGATATGGTACTGACAGCTTTTCTTCGCAGAGTCAAAGCTAAAAGCGATGTTCCTGGCCGGGTTGCAACAGCACATGGATTTGTTCGAGTTTTCGTGATTGGTGCAGTGAGCACGGATACCGTTTTTTATTTTACCGTGGGGAGATGTCATTCATGACCCGTTGTCCATTTGACGTATAAGGAGCTATTGAAAGTCATTGTTTATGCGGCTTCGCTTTCTGCATATTCGAGACTCTGCAGATACTGTAGCGCCACAGGGTCAGCAATATATTCAACCAGCCCGTGGTGACGCTCCACCTCATCGATAATTCTGCTGAGCTCGACCCGGAAGAACTCCTTACGCAGGTTGATGCGGTTAATCCGGTAGCTTTCCAGATGGTCATGCAGTGTCTTTTCAAGCGTAGGAGCGTCATCGCAGGAAATCATGGCGTGGACGTCAAAATCAAACGGCACGGCTGCGCCACTTAACTCTTTCACGCGCTCCATAGGCTCCAGCCGTCGGGTCATACCAATTTTAAAAACGTTTTCACCGAAGGAGCCGATATTAGAAATCACATACACATGGCCCTGCTTCGTGAGCTGGGCCATGGATTTGGCGCGCTCATACTGCTGATGCACGTCCTGGATTTTTTGCTCCAGCTCCAGACGCTGTCGTTCCAGCTCTTCCCGGTGAGCACCTTCAGCAGCGAGCAGAGCCTCCCCCAGTAAGCGCTGCTGCTCAGCAAGGCGTTGCTCCTCCTCTTCCGCTTCGCGCTGCTGCTTCTCCAGTTCGTCCTGACGCTGTTTTTCTTCCCGCATCTGACGCTTGAGATCTGCCTGATATTCTTTTTCTTCCTGCGCTTTTTCCAGCAGGGCCACCTTATCCAGAAACTGCTGTTTTACGCTTTCCCAGTCGGCATTATCTTCAAGTTCCAGAAAGGTGATTTTCTCGCTTATAGCAGCATAAGCGTCTCTCTCTTTTCTGAGCTGGTCGTACTTGCTTTGCCAGTTATTCACCGTAGTGCCGGAAAGCAGTGTTTTGACTTTGAATTTATACGCGGAGTCCACAATACGCTGCAGTGCCCGGGAGGCTTTATTTCTGGCATTGTGAAAGTCATCCCACTGACCGGAAAGCTGTTTCTTTTCCTGATACAGGCCGCGAGCCACTTCAGTACTGACGGTTTCGTCAAAGGCTTTCTCTTTCTGGGCCAGGTCCGACGCGGCCTGTTTCGGCTATCCGATCATCGGCATCCAGGAACACCACCCATTCGCCACTGTGAATCGCCAGTGCGGCGTTACGCGCGGCATACAACCCCTGATTTTCCTGATGGATAAGGACCAGTCGCTCATCGGTGATAGCGCTGAGAATATCCTGAGCACGTTTGAGCAACTACATCTGAATAAAGGCGAGGTGTTTGAGCGCGGTGTGATAAATGTGTTCAAAGGCTTATCGTGGGATTTTAAGACCAATAGCCCATGTAAATTTGGGAAGAAGATCATCGTGACGGGGCTGGTCAAATTTGACCGGTGAGGATTTGGGCTTAACTGGGGCCGGCAGTGCGCTCGGTTAGCTGATCTTGAGCGGATGCTGATGCTTATGGATGGTCAGCCTGTCCCCGACAATCGCGCTGACGTTACCCGTCGGCTGAGCGACCATATCCATGAAAACCGGCACAGCAACCGTTACGAAGACGAGATGTTTTCAATCAAATACTTTCAGAAGGGGACGGCTCATATTACGTTCAGACGAGCAGAACTGGTTGATAAGCTGAACGACATTATCGCCCGGCACTATCCGGGAGCTCTGGCGGCAAGATGAAAGGGGTGTGACCTGTCCGATGCCTGCTCAACTGAGCCAGCGCAAGCCAGACGGTAATGGCATACTGGATACTGGCAGAAAAGAAAAAACCCAAGTCGCATAACGACTTGGGTTTCGTATTTGGCGGAAGCGTAGAGATTCGAACTCTAGAACCCTTTCGGGTCGCCGGTTTTCAAGACCGATTACAATATAAATAATATCAAAGAGTTAATATTAATTCTTGGTATATCAGCAACATTCCAACTTTTTTAAAATCAATATCTTAAATACTTATCGAAAGCTAATATACCAACAATTTTTTGTGATTCCTTCAGCTTTCTGATACACGTGACCGGAGGCTTGACCCCCGGTCAGTGCCTTCACTATCTTGTCAGTTTCCCACCTTCTCCCTGTACTCCCGATTGAACCTGTCCACGACCTTCTTCATGTTCTGCTCAATCATCAGCACCCTGTCGGCCTGTTGTCTGGCGGTCAGCGTTGGATCGGAGTAAACCTCGTCCCGTTGCTTGCGCAGATTTTTAAGCTGGAGTTGCGACTGATGAGTGATGCCGTTCATCGAGAGTTGTCCGTTGTATTTATTCCTGAATGCCGCACGGTCAGCGCCGCTTAACGATTTCAGTTCAGCATTGTACTGACTCAGTTCATCAATATGGTCGTACATCTTCTGCTGGTCAGCGTACGGCATAACCTGGCCTGACAGTTTACCCAGGAACGGGACCTGTTGAGCCGGAATACCAATACCGTTGTACGTTTTGGCGGCGGCGTCGACCGTCTGACCAATAAAGCGCCCTGTACCACCAGAAATATAATCAATCCAGTACTTCATGCTGTCAGGGTTGATATCAACCGCACCGGAACGGTACTGGCTGCCGCCTGTCGCTGTATTGAGCCAGTTCGCGAAAGACTTATAGACTTCCGGCGTTGAACGTCGGCCCAGCGTACTGTCAGGCTTTGGCGTACCCCACGGCGCATTCTGACGACGGATTTGCGTACCCATGAAGTTCTCGTTCATCACATAGTCAATGAAAGGCCGTGGAAGCGTGGGTGACAGATTTTTCAGCAACGTACCGCTAAGCGTTTCGGAGTCTTCGCTGCCGAGTGGGTTAAACGCGCCCAGCGCACCGCCGATGATATTCCCTGCCGCTTTCACTGGCTTAATGCCGCCGCTGCCCACGCCTTCTATCGTACCGCCCAGCAGGTAGAACATGTTGTAGCCGTAAGGTAACGGGAACGTCCAGTATTCGCCCTGCCTGCCGCCAAACAGCGACTTCATGATGACCAGGTTATGTTCCTTCACGTAATCCGGTACTTTGTCATACCAGTTCACGCCGTCTTCGTCCTGGCCCGCGCCTGCACGGTTCAGCGAACCCAGCAGATATCCGGCCCCCATCGCCGCCAGCGACAGTTTCTGCGTCCGGTTGAGATTGCTCCAGCGCAGACGCTGCAACAGTGGACCGCTACCCTCCAGACGCCCCAGCGCACGGATCATATTGGCAGTACCCTGAACGCTGGCATTGGCGAACATATACAGAGAGTTCAGCACCGTACCCAGCTCACCGCGACGGTTGAAGTTCACCGTCAGATTTTTGGCAAGGGAGGCGGCCTGTTGTCTGCTCATGCCCGCGTCACGTCCATGCTTGTAGGCTGAAAGGCGCAGCGCGTTTTCCACCGCATTGTTACCGTCCTCCACCAGTTTAAAGAAAGCGTGCCAGGACTGAATACTTTGCCCCTGCCAGCCTCCCTTAGCCTGTGCCACAAGCCTGTCCATCTCCTTCATCCGGCCTTCGAGGTCGTTAATCCGGAACCAGCCTGTTTTGGCACCGTCTTCAACAAACTCCTTCCATAGTTTCTGCCATTCACCTGTCTTACCGTTGCGCTGATTACCCCGCAGACTGTCATACACCGCTTTCATGGCGATACCGCTGTCGCGAACCACGCTCAGTGCAGACATTTTTTTACCCACCAGCAGGCCGTCAGACCGCCCCTGCTCACCGTAAATGCTCATTACCGCCGTCTGGAGGTCACGCCCAAAGTTAGTGACGAGGAATGAAGGGTTGTACATGGTATTAACAGATGAAAGGAAACGGTTGATACTGCCAAATGCCCGCAGCGTTGCTCCCGTAACTTCCGGCCCCATGTTCTTCATTGCCTTCGCCAGACGTTCATCATGGAGTTTGATGTAGTACGTTTTGCCGTCTTTTTTGGTGGGGAAATATCTGTCTGACATCATCGCCATCGGGACTGGCATTTCCTCAACCTGGCGGATTGTCTCACCCGTTTCCGGGTCGTTTTTTTCCACAATCCGGCGCGTGGTATCCGGTTTATCATCAGTGAATACCTGCCAGTAGTCCTTATCCGGATTATCCTGCACCAGTTTCAGAAAGGCGTTACCCACCTCATTTTTACGGTTGCGGATAAGGGATTCGGTTAAGTCCTGAATAGCCTGCGTCGAGGGTGACTGAGCCTTAGAGTTACGACCCATTGCCATCTTGCTTTCCTTGCCGCTGACCACATAGCCCCTTCCGGTACGCGGTAATGCACCGTCTGCATCCTGCCCCTTGAGCGGTACATAGTGCTTATAAGCATTCTGCCAGGCATCGACAACACCTTCTTTTTCCAGTCCGGCAGTCTTAATCAGCTCACGACGACGCGCCAGCATGTCATCAACAATACCCGCCAGACGGTCATACTGTGCCTGCTTACCGCTGCGGCGTATCTTATCCATAATCCCTGCCGCTTCCGCGTTAGTCATACCCGAACCACCGTCCGGCATTTTCGGGTTAATTTTCGCGATATGCAGGTTACGCTCAGACGCGTGGCGGGCATACAGATATTCATCAAGGGCAGACTGCGGAATGTCATAGTCAGCGAGCAGCTTCGCCAGCGGTTTAACATAGCGCTCTTTCATCACGTTCAGGTCATTCTCGGCCTTACCGTGGAACAGTTCTTCCGCCAGATACGCGTTGTTGCTGTCATCCAGCTTACCGCCGGAATTGCGTATATTGTCCTGAACCGCTTTCAGCACCTGGAATTTATCCTGCACGCGACGTACAAAGCGGGCTGCCAGCGTTTCTTCCGGCGAAAGTGCGCTTCTGGAACGGGAGTAATACGGACCCTTGCGTATGTCGTCAGGAGAGAGTATATTTCTACCTGAACCCTGATGATCGCTGTCCCCGTGCAATTGGAGCACCCCGGCAGATTGATTATCAGGGTTTTGTTTTTTGTACAACGCCAACCCTTCTCTGTCCATTTTGCTAAGCTTGCTGGGGAAAGCCCCGTAAACAGACGCAATCTTATTTATTTCAAGTCCTTTTTTATCTGCTTTCAGATGCACTGCACCAATCACCGGATCGCCATTTTTATCAACGGCATCAAACAGCATCACGACCGCATTTTTTTCAGTGGCGGACTGATAAACAGCCTCTGGATCATGCATCAGTTCGGGAAGCTGCTCTATCACTTCCATCGGTACGTCGTGTTTAACACCATTTGTAGCCTTACGCACGGTATCGCGGGAGATCACCAGCGGTAAATCAGGCGCCCCAATATGACGAAGTACCGGAGGGGTGCGGCCTATCGTAATGCTGATATCGGAGGAGCGGTGAGACTTTACAGCTTTCGCTAAATCACGGCGATAGCGCTCACCCTCACCTTCCGGCACTTTGAACGGATCAGGTTTGCCCGTACGCGAGTAAGATACCTCGCCACCATCACGCGGTACGTATCCTTCACGTACACGCTGGCCTAACGTTCTGATGGTGTCACGAATATAGCCGATATCGTTGAGGTCTGACGGCTGAAGCAGTCCGGTACGGCGCAGGACAGCCTTCACCAGCGAGACAATACGGTTCCATGCTGCCCCCAGCTTACCCGGCGTGTGCTTCTCCGCCATATGCGCCAGAAACTCACCCGCCTGCACCTGTGGCGATTCATCAGCGTACGAGGCGTCAACCTTGCGCCAGATATCCTTAATCGTGGCGTTATTGCTGTCGCGGGTTTTCAGCACATTATCAATGATGGTTTTGTACTCGGCAGGCGTGACAACGTTTTCCATCGCATGGTGAATGATTTCGTGACGTAATTTTTCACGTACCGTACGACCATCAGGCAGGTTGTCAGCCACCAGAACGATTTCATGCTCGTCAGGGCGATAGAAGGCGTGAACTTTACCGTGATTATCCAGCGATTCTCCGGCCAGTTCTGCCGCTTCTGCCTGCGATTTCACCACGCGAACATTCAGGTCGTTATCCTTAATGCGGTCCATCACGGTACGGGCCACGGTTTTCACTTTGCGTACGCTGCTGCCCTGAGTCTGAGTATCAGCGCTGTGTCCGGTCTGTGAAATCACATTGCCTTCCGGCGTACGCTCCAGTCCGTCACGGGAATAAAACGCCACGCCTTTGTCAGTCTCGCGGGTTTTCAGGGTGCTGAAAAGTTTATCGAATGCCTGGCGGATACCGCCGTCCAGCTCTTCGTTCGTCGGGTAGGCGTAAGTATCCGGTGAGCCGTGGTCATCAGCCTTACGGATATTCACCAGATAATCGTTCTCAACGCCAGCGGCTTTGGCCTTATCCTGTACGTAACGCTCAAAGGCACGCGCAGACATTTCAACATAGGTAGACCAGTACGGTTTGCTGCGAACATCATCGAGGAGGAGACTACGACGACGCATACCGCTATTGTTAACAGCCTTCACGACGCCCATAAATGCGTCATACACCTCCTCCCGCACAGGGTATGCTTCAGGCTGATACAGACTCCCCCGGGTATCACGTGCGGTCATGAACCTGTCGCCGGAAGCAACATCACTATCCCTGGCGACGTCATGCTGCCCGAAGTAGTTGTCCAGCGCGTGGAACCACTCATGCGCAAGAGAACCGGCCCCGTTACCTTTGGTGAGGTTAATCGCCACCTGCCCTGGTTCATAGTGGGCAGCGGCGGCATTTTTGCCACCCTTACCCCGCGCACCAAATGCCAGGCCAAGACGACCATTCAGGGAAAGTGCCTTAGCCGGAACTTTCAGCACGTCCGACATATCCATCAGCGAATCATATGCCCGGTTGAGGTCAGACTGACGACGCGGTCCCTCCACGTAGTTACCGAACTGCACGCCACGGAAACCAAACGCATCACTGAACTTCTCCGGCGTAACGTCACCTTCACGACGATCGGGACCTGAGCGGTCACGGTTGGAAGCATTACGCTGTTCCTCGCGGGACTGTTCACGCAGCGCATTCAGTTTTTCCAGCAACCCGGCGCGGTGAGTTTTCGTGTATTCGCGGGCTTCGGCTGGCGTTTTAAAACCACGCTGAAGCACGGTTTTATTTTTACCGTATGCAATGAACACTTCCCCCGAGCGCTTATGCTGGTAGATATCCAGTTTCGTTTTATCATCAGCAGACTTCGGGGAGCCGGACTGCTGGTCAAAATACGCCTTCGCTTTTTTATGCAGGTCATTCAGGTCTTCCGAGTCCAGAACACTACGGCCTTTATCGTTTTCCAGGGAGTGGATCACCTTCGGCGGGCTGTACTCCTTACCCCCGAACATGCTGTAGGCGTGGGTTTTGACGCGGTAGCCTGACGCCTGCTCAATCTGTGCAGGTGACAGTCGATGTAACATCTCCCAGGTGTTCACTATCTCGCGATAATGCGAACCTTTTTCCTGGCTGATACGGTCAATGAATTTATCGGCGGGCAGACTGCCATCCAGCAACTGTCCGGCGGTATCACGGACTTCCTCAACCTGTTTTGCCCAGCGATTCAGGCGATGGGATGCACGGGGCTTCGCGGGTATCATGTTGCGTAACAGCGCCAGCATTGCCAGTGTTTTATTATCCGTTCCTTCCGCAGCCATTTTTTCATAGTCCGGCTTCGGAAACAGTTTGCTGAACGGCTGAGTTCTGTAGTCTTCTGCCGTTTTATCCGTATTCAGATCATCAGCCAGTACCGCGCGGCGATGTTTGGCTGCGCCGTGGATCACCTCACCGAAATCATCAATTTTTTCGCCGGATTTTTCGGCCGCAGCTCGAGGGGATTCTGTCTTTTCCGGCTCCTGAACTTCGGGTTGCGATGGATTATTTTCACCCTCACCAGCCTTTGCCGCCATTTCGTGCTTTTCGATAAGATGATCAGCATAGTCCATCGCCGTTTTGCCGATATCCTTCTCAAACAGGAAACGACCATCAGGATGTTCCAGTCGGCGCGTACCGTCTTTCTCTCTTATGCGCCAGCCATCCGCCACACGATTTTCCACCAGTTCACGTACTGACGTAATTTTGCCATCGCTTTTTATGCTGCTGGTCAGGTAATTACGTGCGCGTTTACGGTGCATTTCCCCGTCTTTGGTTGCCAGAAATGACGCCAGCGCTTCATCGTGCTTCTTCTCGCGTTCTGCTGCAGCCTTTTCATGCTTCTGCTGCGCCTGCACCATCCGGTCAGCCTCTTCCAGGCGGGCGCGACGGTCTTCCATCTCCTGCTCATGTTCAGTTTTACCACCCTCCCGACCTTCCGGCGCGGGCAACTCACGATAAGACTGTTCACCCCGGAATGTTTCACCCTGGCGAGGTACACCTTCAGGTGAGACGGACTGACGGCCTTTCTCGTAGCTTTGCCCCTGTACCTCACCAGTCGTGGTGTAACGTCCGCCACGACCAGCGGGAGGTTCGTCAGGCATATGGCGCACGTCTCCCGGCATCGGATAACCCTGACCCGGATGGATATCACCAGGTGAAGGCAGACGCGGACGCTCAGCCAGTTCATTATCAGTAGGTCCTGAGTCCCCTTTAGCCATCTGCTCATGCACCAGTTCTTCTGGTGTCGGCGCATTACGACGGGTCAGGTGCTGCTGAACTTCCGTCGGCTCGTCAGTAAAATCGCGGAAGCGCGGATCACGCATAAAGGCGGGAATTTCCATCGGATCAGTGGTTTTTGGCTTATCCGGTATGCGCTCACCCATCGCCAGGGTGTTAATCACTCCCCTTGCGCGGTCTTCGGATACCTGCGGGTTATCCATTTCAACCGCATACTGACGATCACCTTTTTTAACGATTTCCGGCTTTAACCCGGTCTGCTCAGCGTTACGGAAAACATCACTGTTTTTTGCGCTGCGTGCGTCGGAAAAATAATTGTTATCGGAACGAACCTTCTCAATACGCTCAGGTGGGCGCGGAGACCCCTGTGTGATCTCGATATGAGGTATGTCATCACCGAAACGTACTGTAGGTACAGAAATACTCTGCTTCTGTGGCGCTTCTGCCTGTTGTGGTTGTTCAGTCGCTTTCGGCTGCGGTTTCAGTACCTGACGTGCGGCTTCCCAGCGTATTTGTTCAGTCTCATTGCGCTTCTCTTTCTCGTTGAGGTCACGATATTCCGCCAGTACCTCATTACGCGGCTTACCCTGCATCTCACCAACGATACCCTTCAACTGGTCAGTACGCTCCATCTCTTTGAGAAGACTATTAGACGCATGTTTACGATATACCGCATCAACATCATTTTCGGGCGCAAGGTCGGCATCAGTATAATGCTGTAACAGTTCGTCGCGACTCAGACCGGAAAACTGCTGGCGGTAACTTTCAACGGGGTCGGCGGGTTTCGTATGCGGGGAATCCTGCGCCATTTCGCGGGCGCGTTGCGCTTTAGCATCAAATGCCTCACGCGCGGCATCGGTTCGTTGCATATCAGGCTTACTGTTACGACCGCGAACACCAGAAACAATACCGGCACCACCGCCGAGAATACCGCCCAGCAGCGTACCTTCTCCTGTTGCATGTGCCACACCCTGCATGTGATCGGTAGCAATACCCGCATCTTCATCACGCGCCACATTCTGCGCATACTGTGAGTAGCCGGACTGGAGACCGTTCAGCGTACCTTCCCTTAATGCACCTTTGGTAAATCCCCCAACAATGCTTTTTGATACGCCGTTCAGTACCATATCCGCCACGGCCTTATCGCCCATCATGGTACTGCCGATATTGACGGCGAGAAGTTTAGGGTCGGTTGCGACAGACATACCAACCCTGTTCGCCAGTTGTTCTTTCGCCACCTGAACCCTATCAGCGTCGCTGAGATGGGCGTATTGTGGGTCACTCTGAACTGACTGATACAGATTCACAAAGGTCGGGGAAGAAGCCAGTTCCTGCGGCGAGGCATTCAGCACCCCCTGCGCTGCTGACGCTGCGGTATTACCCTGAGCATCAGCCGTACCACTCGCGATAAAGCCATATTTGCTGGCGGTTTTGCCTGCCTGTGTTGCTGCCGTCTTTCTGGCTGCGATTTCCATCGCATCATCAGCAACCTTTTCTGCGGCTTCTTTAGTCAATCCCTTTCTGACAAGCCCGGATACGGCTTCCCGCCTCAGTAATGCTGATGTAACCCCTTTTGCCGCAATGCCTTCCAGTCCCCCGGTTAGCGCCATTGAGCCTAAATCACCAAACACATTAGCCAGATTCAGCGTCAGTCCGGCTATGCTACCTGTAGCTCCCTGCTCAAGGGCATTTTTCGCCTGTTCGGAATAACCGGACTCCAGATCCTGTTTCCAGTCGCTTACCCCCTCCTGGAGAGCCTGTCCGCCTTTATGAAGAAATCCGCCAATATCAGACAAAGCAGACTTTGCCACAAAATGGTCGGGCGATAATTCACCCGCTTTTTTCTCCAGCCATTGACCGCCAAAATTCGCCAGCGCACCCACACCTTCAGGCAAATTAGCAGCACCAGATGTGACCGCAATACCATAATCCTTCATATTCGCGCCGGTACGGTAATCCTTGACGTTTCCGGGAGTCAGGGTGTCAAGGTAAGCATGATAGTCAAAAGGCTGCTCGTCAGGTTGCTCGATATTCAGATCGGTACGGTTAGGGTTTATTTTTTGCGCTTCGGGACGTACATCAGGAATTAAAGGCATTATTTATGCTCCTTAAAAACAGAAAAGCCTGCATAAGCAGGCTCAGGAATTATCAATAAAACATGTGTATCAGGACTAAACAGGGGGCAGACGTTGTTTACCGTAATTCTCTTTTATCAACCTGTGTGTTTCGTCGTTACTGGCTTTCTCCATGGCCTTTTTCGCTTTTTTTCTTTCATCCTCAGCTTTGCTTGCGGCTTTTAAAACCTCATCCTTTTTCAGCATGCCCAGATTTCCCGTCTGCACATAATAATTGACCGCATCAACCGCATCGGAATTACCTGCAATTTCGGGATCTTCCAGTAATTTTTTTGACGCACCATCTATCTGCGACTGCTGAACCCTCGCCTTCGCGCCAGGAAGCCCAAGCCTCGCCTCGAACTGGTCGACCGCTACCTGTCCATCTGTTCCACCTCTTGCCGCGCTCGCATAAATCTTAGCCTCTTCTTTCTGGATATCAGCCTTTGAAAGTCCCTGCGGTTGCTGCAAATACTGAAGGTAATTGTGGCTGGCTTCGACACGCGATGATGCTGTATCCAGTAATCCGTGAATACTGACGCGTTTCACATTATCCCGTAAATCAGAACTCCGGTTCTCCGTAATGGGTTTAATCGCCTCCTTTCCATCTGCATATTTCACTTTGACAAAGACGGCGACATCATCAGCGGAATGATGGTTATGGTCACTCTTATCCGGTACAGGGGCAATATGGTGTACCTGTGCAGATACTATTTTTTGCCCGGTTTTCGGATCAACCTGACCAACGGAACGATTGGCTTCTGTCTGGAAAAGAGGTGCAATATCACCCATGTTTTCGTTAATGCTGTGCAGGGTTGCCATCGGGTCTTTATGCGCTTCCGGCGACGACATGATGCTGTAGAGTTTTTGCCCGGCTGACACCGTTGACTGTGCGTACTTTGGATCTTTCAGTATGCGAACAATCGGAATGCGATCATCAGCATCAGCAGCCATGTCTTGTGCTGCACTCCAATCTCCCGCCTGAATAGCATTCGTTATCCCTCTCGTTATAGGTTCATTCTGCTGCATCATCTGCTGATACTTCGCATTGTTCATCCTGAAATCATATTCCTCCTTTTGCATCCCCAGACGCTGCCGCTCCATTCCTATACGGGCACCTGACTCAGACTGTTTTAAGCCAAACTCCTTTCCCCAGTGCTCATCACCCACTTTTTCCCTGCTCAGCGTGTGCTGATAATCACGATCGCCTGTCTCTTTTTCGTAGCTAAATCTGTCCTGCGCCATCTGATAGTTACGATCGGCGTTCTTCTGTTCCTGAGCCAGTGCAGCCTCACGCAGCCCCAGCGCCTTACGCTGCTGCATCGCATTATCAACGGTACTGAACCCCGCCAGTAAACCCTCAGCAAATCCGTCCATATATCACCTCTCAGAATAGTGAGCCGAAAAGACCGCCTGCGACAGCACCTATCCCGGCACCTATTGCTGTTCCAATACCAGGCACAACAGAACCAATCATCGCTCCTGTGGTCGCACCAGTCGCCAGTCCAGTACCAATATTCTGCTTATGCTGCATTTTGGCCTGTTCTTTCATCTGCTTGTTCATCATTTCGCGCTGTTCATTCAACTGGTCAGCCTCACCCAGCCCCTGCATTGCCTCTTTGCGCGTCTGATTTGCCGCGTCAAGTAATCCGTATCCCATCTTATGTTCCCGCGTTATTGTTACTGCCGCCGCCGATATTAAGCTGCTGGCGTACAGGTGCTGCCCCGCCAGTCAGAATGTTCATCTGGCGGTCCTGTTGCGCCTCGCGAATCCCGTTCTTCGCACCGGCTATTGCCAGCGCCGAGCGTAACCCCAGGGTGTTATCCTGCGGATTCTGCGGCCTGATAGTCCCGTAACGTGCCATCTGGTTATTCAGTCCCTGTTGAGCAGACCGCAGACTTTGTGTCGCTATCCCGTCAGTTCTGCCAAGCTGCTCATTCATCAACTCATTATTGGTGCCAAGTTCCATGAGCCGTTCCTGCTTCGGGAAGTATCGAGTCAGCCAGTCGTTATACTGCTCTCGAATGAGCTGAGCATAAGTATCAGAAGCGTAGTGTTTATCGCCAGTTCCTCCGCCATTTGCCCCATAGACGCCCAGCGGATCTTCCTTGTGATACGGCATAAGGAAACTTTTCTTATCACGCGGATCGACACCAGGAGGAAGGCCAAGAGCGGCACTTCTGAGATTGTCCTTGCTGAATGGGTTTGAGACGTGAACTACCTTTTTAAATACCTTTCCGAATCCCATAATCAGCCTCCGTTAAAAATTAAACCCGCTGGCGAAATTCTGAAGACCATTAGCGCCAATTCCCGCCGTTTTCGGCACAGGACTGCTGTTACCGCCAAATTTATTAGAAGCATAACCAGCAAGCGCCCCCATACCAGCACCTACCAGCGAAGCATTCCCCTGACGCCGCATATACGCCGCCTGAGCATCCATGCCCGCTTTACGCAGACTGTTTTCCGCTAGGCTGTTGTAACCCTGCAACGCATCGGCTTTCTGCCCCGCCCCGAGAGCGACCACATCCTGCAACCCGGCAATGTACTTATCAGCCTGAGAAGACTGTACGCGGTTGGTTGCGTCAATCTGTCCGATAGCCTGTTCCCCAGCAATATCGTTCATCGCTTCCTGGTATTTGCCGCTGGACGGATCAACACCGGCGGCTGCAAGCTGGTTAGCGGCCTGGTGTCTGACCTCTCCGAACTGTTTCTGGTAGCCAAGATTCGTCACCCCGGCCAGATTCTGGTATTTCTCCTTGTTGTTCAGCTTGTCCACGTCCGCCATGAAGATATTTTCCATTGGCTTCAGTTTGTCGCTATAAAGACGCCATTGCTTCATGGCTATTTCCGCCTGCGCCTTCTGCTGCGATGTTTCTTTGATTTCGTTACTGCCTCCGCCACCCTTACCCATTTTCTGGCTCCTTATATGAAAAAACCCTGCCGGAGCAGGGTTATCAGTGATGTCGTACTTTTACACCTGAATGCGAAATACCATGAACCCGTCCTCATCATCCGGCATCCGTTCAAATCCAAACCGTCCGGACAGACGGATAAACCCTTTACGCGTTGTATGAAACTCCGCCCAACGACCACCGGACATGCGGGTTAATTTCTTTACCTCCGGCAGATACCGCGACACGCTGTCATAACCCTCGCAAATTCCCAGCCAGACCAGCACATACGGAACGCCGTCTTTCACCATCGGTTTCAGGACCAGTTGACCATCCGGCGCACCAAAGCAAAACGCCTGCTTTTTACGGCAGGCGTCCTGTATTTCATTCAGCAAATTCGGGTTGCAGGTATCAGCCATCACCCGCTGCATGTATCGTTCGAGTTTTGTCATTGTCTGCTTGTCCTTCCTCCGGCCAGCCCACTACATAGTCCTTAATTGCCTGATAATCGCTCAGCGCATCAACGTCCTCTTTCATCTGGCGCTGACGTTCGTGGATTCTGAAGCCCTGTAAAAACATCGTTGTGCTCATTGCTGTACTCATGGCTTCAAGGTCTGTGGACTTAACGGGAACATCAATATTGTCAGCATCCGTCCAGAAAAAATCAGCGGGCAGTATATTCAACCGGTCAGCCTCCAGGGATGCGCTAAGACGGTCCTGCGAAGCTTTATCACAGTCCCAACGGTGACCATTGAGACTGAAAGTGATACTGCCGTGCTCCTGTTGATTGCGCCAGACATTTATTTCATCGTGTTTTTCCAGCCTGGCTACTGTGAGCATTTCAGAAGTAACAATAAACGGCTCAACCTCTCCGTATTTTCCCGATTTCAAATCGGAATAAAGTTGTGGACCGAAATCCGCTGAATCATACGCTGTCGCAATATAAGGCAGATAAAGCGGTGTACCGTCCGGCGAGGTTAAATCATCAAAGCGAACATCCGCCATGATAATACCGTCATCCCCGTACCGGGCATTTTTTGCATCGGTAATAAAAGTCATTTATCTTCTCCCATAAAAAACCCCGCTACAGAAATCTGCAACGGGGTTAAAAGGGTGCTTTGAGGCTATTCTCAACACTATAAAGAGTGGCGGAGGATTGCTCCCCCGCCATAGCTCTTACCTGGATTCGTAAGCCATATGAGCCACAACCTCCGTTCCGCCGCTTCGGAAGCTAACGTCGCAGAGGGTTTTGTTATTCAGTAACAACACTCCGAGAAGCGTGATACTGACAACGATTAGCGCTATCAGCGCCAGTTTTTGTGGCTTCATAGCCTCGTTTCTCCTTGACCTTTCGGCCTGTAAGAGGCTATCTTCATGTTGTCAAGCATAGGATAGGCCTCGTAGGTGGTTAATAAACATTAATTACCTTCGGGGCTTTTTCTTGCCTGCCATTCACTAATGCTTCAGGCAGACAGCCCAAAGCACCCGCAGCCAGTGTTACTGATTCAGATGTGGGTAATCAAGCCTTCGACATCCAGACAACGGCGAATCTGCTACAACTTATTGTTATAGGTACGCCTGCTGGCAGAAAGTACACTTTAACCATCAGTCGTCCATCCAGATTTTCGGAATAGGAAGAACCACCGCCACCATGAACAGTATACTTTCCTGCTATAAAGTTGCTCATGGTGACCGATGTTCCCGGGCCTTGAAATTCTCCATTGAAATAAAAATCCGCATTATTCCAGTTGATTGTGCCGTGTCTGCCGTGCGACTGCACTTCAGCAGCGAGCACAACAAGATTCATTGCCACTACCTGTGCCGGAATATAAACACTGCCTCTATTAAGCGCATATGTTTTCGCAATATCCCCGTCAATCTGAGCAGCACTCAGGCGACCGTCTATCTGACAGTTCTCCAGAATATGAACATTGCCCATCGTGCCGCCGACCGCATACAGATCGTAAAAAGCCCCCCCACGTGAAGTAACATTGTTCAGGTTCGCATTCACGGCATTCACGTTGCCGTTTGAGTCAACCGTAAAATTACCGTTACTGATAGTGGCGCTTCTGATATAGGGAGCAGTCAGCGTTGCGCCAATTTTCACATCATCAGCCACGATATATTGCGCCGACAGCGTTTCAACCACCGCGTCATAAATCACCGCTTTCTGGATCACGACCTTACCGCCTGACACCGCAAACGGATACGCCGTATTGCCGGGGTTATTCGGGTCGAAAATAAACAACTGCGATGCCGCTATCGCCACCTGGCTAATCGGATTACCTGCCGCGTCTTTCCCGGCAACGATACCAATACCTGCTGTTATTCCGTCAGCACTGGCTTTCTGCGCCCACATCGCCTGAAACGCTTTGCCACCATCTTCACTGATTTTCTCTATATGTTCATTCGTGGCTTTTGCTGAATCACTAATTTCCTTTTTCAGTTCCTCAACAATCGGGGATTTAGCCGCTTCATCGTGTATCTGGTCAATCACGGCCTGCACATCCATCTGCGTTTCTGCCGGAGTTCCATCAGGTGAATTATACGGACCAGACACGCCTGCTGAGTTAACAAACCGTATCCAGTAAAATCCTTTCCAGCCCGGATCAACCGAATCGCTGTAAACCTGCCCCGGTGTTGTACCAACGAGAACAGCATCAGAAAGGTTATCCTCCGTACCCCGCCAGATTTCAGCGAGGGAATGCCCGTTATATTTCGGCATAACCCACTCAAGCAGCACGTAGCCAAAACCACCCGTAACCTGTAAACCTTCCGGCTTTGTGGGACGTTCAGGCGGCGGTATATCCGGGAAAATCCCCTGCCCCAGACCAGGAGCAAGCCTGATACCTCCATTGCCTCCGCTCATTTTCGCCAGTTTCAGTTCTGCAAGCTGGCGTTGCGTGACAAACGCATCTTTCCCGTCACCGCGCTGGCCGGTCCCAATCTCCATATTTTCGACAACAGCAGCCAGATCCTTTCCTGCACGCCACGGTTTTTTACTCATGCTGGCATCTCCGCCATCGATGTACTGAGGGTAATTCGCTCAATCTGCCCAAAACCTGACACTTCGAGATACCATTCACGCCCTGTTACTGGCGGCAGTTTCAGCACGGAATTACGGAGGGAACCAGGGGGTAACTGGATCACCGGCTGTCCGTCCGCAAATACAGAAATCCCGACTCGTTCAGGATAAGGCGCTTTGATTCGAAGGCATGAAAAACTGGTATTTTCCTGCGCAATAAAAGTTTTTGAGCGCCAGACCAGCGGTAATGGCGTGTTAGCGCCCTGTGATACAGATAACTCAAGCCCTTTTACCAGGTACAATGTATCGGTTGCTGTATCGTTATACGCCGTATCGAACGTCGTGCTCATATGCCGGATATCCATATCCTGCGGGCTGAAGATAAAGACTGCCTGACTGCCATCAGTTTTCGTATAACGGGCCACATATTCGCCGCGATACTGATATGCTTTGATGGATGACGGGTTAAACATTTCGCGCCACTGTTCCGGCGAGATAATTTTTTCTGTGGCAATAAGCGCGTTACCATCACCACTCACCGAAACAAGCCCGTTTGTTCCCGCATAGAGTACAAAACCATCCATCACAACCATGCTTTGTCTGCTGACACACGCCTGCGTTAACGGCAGCTTTGCCCCTGAAATATTTGACGGTGAAACACCGCTGAATAAATAAGGCTCGCCCTTAGTTGCAACAACCAGCGCCGTTCCGATTGAGGCTATGGCGACAATATCTTCCGCCGTGGTCTGTCTGTACGAATCAGGCCAGGCATACGGCAAAAAAGCCTCAGAAAACATCACTTCGTTTCCGGCAAATCCGGCAGCAATACCGTTTGCCATCATGCAAAGGCCAGTCATGTTGTCCGGCGGCATAACGTAATGTTCTGTCTCAAGTACAGGTCCAAGCTGTTCAGTCTGTAAATCATCGTGAAATGACAGCACTCCGGCATCCAGCTCGGTCACCAGCAGGAAATCTGCATTACCGCCACCAGAAGCAGAACGATAGATACGCTGCCGGGTAATATTCGAATTCTGTAGCGGCGGAGGCTGCATGGTTAAATCAACGGAGCCGCCTTTTTTAACTGTCGCTTCCATTGATGGCGGTCCGGGCGGTCCCTCTTCGCCATAAGCGGTGACAAAGGTCTGAGTATAAAAACGGGTTTCATCATCCTTAGCATCGTCTTCTTCAGTACCCTCAACCGGAGGAGGATTTAATACACTACATGTAACAGCACTTTCCGGAGCTGGTACGCCAAGCCGGTAGCTGTTGGCCGGATACTGCCCGCTACCCGATGTCGCAATCTGCGCACTGGTCACTTTTGGGTACTGCCCGTCGGTATAATACACTCGTCCGTAAGGGTCCTGCGCTACAGGGCTGCGTACAGCATCGACAATTCCACTCCAGGTGAACCACTTATTCTGTCGGTACAGGAAAAGCGTTTCTGGCTTTATGCCAAATGTGACTTCGTTTTTACCATCGTCACTGACTGGCGTAATCACGCCAAACCGGAAATGGCAGTTTTTCGCCAGTACGGAATAGCCATCCGGCAACATATGGGGAAGCACGCGCGGCATTTCACCGTGCATGGAAACAATATCAATAGCAGGCATGTCGAAAACTCCGAATTACAGGTTGATTTTTGATAGCTGCATGTGGAAAAAATGTTAAGTCCGACACAAAAAAAGAGCATCAGGAGATGCCTGACGACGCAGCCATATTTGTGGGGGCGTTGAGAACCGCCCCTGTTTTTTTCAGCGAAAATGGGCATATTGAGGAGTGTCGTTTATGAAGACTGTCATACTCATGCTTACTCTCATCCCGGCCCTGATGATGTTCGTTTTTCAACGTGCAGATGTTGCCAGCAGACCTGATTATGTTGAAGAAGACTCAGTTTTTTAAAAAGTCGGGATACCAGGCTGAAATTCTGCCGCTCCGGATATTCAGATGGCTAATGCTTACTATGCAGGCTGTCTGTATTGTGGTGTTTCTGGTTGGCACATTTGAAGTTGTGCTCAATAATATCGGAGAACCGGGAGAAGGCCCTTTCGACACGATCATTAGAAATGAATGTTCTTATTGACATCCACTAACTGCATACGCGAAAAAATACCCGAAGCACTTTGTTTACCTACTACAGAGCACCATAAGGCGCCGTGTTGTTAACTATTACCAGCAAATTCAGGGGGGTTTGAACGCGAGCCCCTTTTTTTTTTGTTTTTTGAATGGAACTGACTACGTGATTTCTTCATACGGATTGTGTTGTATCACCCTTCTGCTGTTTTTTGCCGTGATTGTTATACTGATAGATCGTTATTTTTGATGTACAATCGAAAATCGACGTCTTTATTTGCGGTTCGCCACTGATTCTGTCATAAGTGAGTAGTGACGCCCGAATACACGACGCAACGTGTTCCAGGTAATTCTTCACGTTGTCGGGCGTCACACCCTCCCCATAATACCCGCATATTTTCCCGCTTGATTTGTAGTAACTGCATGTGAAATAAAAAACGTGTATGGTTTCGTTCTATTGGTCTTTATTATTCGGGGTTGTTATCCGACACCCCTTTTTTTTGGCGGTGAAATTATGGGTTCAATTGCAATGGTACTGTTCGGGTTTATTGTTATCTATTCACTGGTCATCGTTGTTGCGGCTTTCGCTGATGATTTTTTCCGCAAAAACAGAAGCCGTTAGTATTCCCTTTACTAAAGGGCCGCAAGTCACGCAGGAGGATTTATGTCACATACCATGTTCGCAACAATTGAGGCGTTCTTTCTGGTCTTCGTCATCCTTTTCATTTGCTTTGACATTATTCCTGCATTGATTCAAAAGATAAGTAAGAATAAATAACATTACACTCAGTAGCTCCCCCTGCCAAACAGACGCACCGCCCAATACATCACCGTCCTTTTCCACTTCGGCACGCCCAGCACCGTCATTCCGTCCAGGAATATCAGGTCAGCTTCTTTCTTCGTACGCAGCGCGTTGTCGTACAGGTAATCGTGAATGATGGCGGCTTTGGCGTATTTGCCGTCTGGCGGTAGCAACATCCAGAAAATACGCGGAACGGTCGCAAGGTCAGTGACAAATCCTGCGGGTACTTCGATCACATCGCTGTTATCGTCACTGAGGTAAAACGCGAACGGCTCGTGTACGCGCCATAAATAATGACCCAGCATTTCGAGAATTGCCGGAGTTGTGAATCTGCTCATGGTTTTTTATCCACTGAGTGTGGAATAAAGAAAGGGATTCATAGAAATGAGTTCCATTATCTTTTGGTGTTGGGGCCTGTAAAAAGGCCCGTTTTTTTGCCCCGGTTACAACCAGCCCACACGGTAGTTGCGGATATCAACCAGCGTTGTTAAGGCTTCCATTTCCGCTTTCATCTGTAACTGACGCTGGTTTATCTGCACTCCCTTTTCGAACATCGCCTGCTCAATCGCGGCGGCCAGCGCTATCAGTCCGGCGTTATCCATCGGAACGATGTTATTTTCGCCGTCTGTCCAGGCAAAACCAGCCGGTAGAGCACCACGTTTTGCCATCGCCAGTGAGATACTCATTCTGTCCTGCGTGGACTTGCCGTAATCCCATTTATGACCGTCGTATTCGAACAGGTAGCTGCCGTTCTCCTGCTCATCGCGCCAATGATTGATTTCGGCGCGTTTTGCCGCTTTTGCGGCGGTGACCATTTCTGGTGTCACGGTAAATGGAGTAACGGGGCCGTATTTACCGGCTTTCAGGTCAGCGTAGAGCTGACGTCCATAGGGGGCCGGGTCATGCGCTGCGGCAGTATAAGGCAGATATAAAGGCGTCCCGTCAGAAGCGGTTTCGTTATCAAATCTGACTTCTGCCGTAACGGAACCATCTTCACTATATTTCCCGTTACGTACATCAGTAATTACCGTCTGTATTGTCACTCAGTTTCTCCTTATCTTTCGCGGCGAAGTAAAGTCAGGGGGGTGTCCTGATAAAATCCCAGGGCACTCATCACTCGCCAGGTTCCGGTTAAACCACTATCGCGCGTAATTACTGTCGCACCGCTGTGAAAGTTAAGATAAGCAGCATGGATATACTGACCTGGAATAAGCGCATTCGACATGTCATATACATTGGGGAATCTATTCGGTACTAAATACTGCGTCAGTACCCGCCCCAGCACATAACTATTAGGTTCATTAAACTGTGGTGCAGGTCCAGTAGAAAGCGGTATGGTGACGCCATCACCCACAATGGACGAACCGTCTGTTTTTACCGCTGTAATACCTTCCTGGAAAGCAAGGTACGCGGCAACTGAAGTGTCAGCGTCCACAGGTTGGTGTAACTTCCATATATCGTAAGCTGATTGGCCTGGCGTTTTGGCTATCAGTTCGGCGGCACGTAACGCCTCCTGCGCTGAGGCTGCGGATGTACCAGCACTTGATTCTGATAATTTCGCCGCGAGCTGTGATGCCAGCGCTGCCGTTGCGGACGCGGCCGCGTTCAGTGCTGAAGTACGCGCACTGGACGCAGAAGCACCGGAAGACAGACTGTCGGCTTTCGAATTATCCGCACTGTTAGCGGCCTCCATTGCCTTTGATACCGCTGTTTGCGCATTTGATGCTGACACATCCACATTCACCTGAATGGCACTGGTCGCTTCTGTCTGCTTCTGGTTAATCGCCAGTATTGCGTTATTGCGGTTGATATCCGCCGCCACCGCAATATCCGTATTCGATTTTTCGGTGGCGGCGGTTATAGCCGTTACCTGTCGGTTTACATGTTCATCAAAGCCTGTTACCTGAACGACCACCACATCTTTTGCCGCTATGGCTTCTGTCGCTGCCTGCGCGGCTTTCGTTGCATTATTCCGTGCAGATGTCGCACTGCCGGATGCTGAAACTACACTGCCCTGCGCCTGTGTGGCGGAGGTAGTCGCAGTTGTGGCTGCACCTGTTGCTGTTTCCGCTAATTTTCTGGCGTTTAATTCACTGGCGGCAGCGTTTGTTTCAGACGCTTTTGCAGCATTCGCGCTTGCCAAGGCGTTTGCTTCCGATGACTTTGCCGCATCCTTACTGACCAGCGACTCCGAAGCACTGACAACGGCGTTCATTTCAGATGATTTTGCCAGGATCTGACTCGTGTTCGCCATTCCTGCCGATACCCCTGCCGCTTTTGATGCTTCTGATGCTGAATCCGCGGACGTACCCGCCCGAGTTTCCGCCAGTACCGCCCTGTTCTCACTGACCTTTGCTGCTGTTTCTGAGGACTTACCGGCACTGGCTGCTGTTTGTGCGGCGGTAGCAGATATACTCGCCGCCATTGCGGACATGGCGGCACTCTGCTTACTTGCAGCGGCGCCTGCGGCTTCCTGTTTCGCACAATCTGCTGAAGCTTTGGCATTAGTCCGGTCCTGTGCGGCCTGCTGACTGGCAGCCTGAGCGCTGTCCGCTGACACTCCCGCACTTACCGCTTCATTATGTGCGGAATCAGTATACTCCTGGCCCAGAAGCCTGACAGACTGCTTAACTTCTTCCCCTGTTGCGTTAACCTCTGTCTTTGCCTGAAATGCAGCTTTCTGCGCTGTCTCCGTTATTTCCCTGCTGGCCTGGCAAACATGTATGTCAAAACCGTCCAGCCGCCCAACCACTTCGTCCCTGGCAAAAATGACGTCCTTTTTTATTTGTGTAGACGTCGCTGCATTATCAGCTATCAGTTTTGCGTTTAAAGCGGCAGTATTCGCGCTTTCTGCTGCTGCCTTTGCTGATTCATCGGCTGTTCTCGCGGAGACTGCCAGTACACCTGCTGCTTTCGTGGCAATTCTGGCGCTGTTACCGGCACTGAGCGCAGCATCTGTCGCCATCACTTCTGAACCTTTGGTAGCCTGCTCAGATAATAACGCCGCATCTTTTGATGTCTTCGCCATGAGCGCCGCTTCTGAGGCTTTTCTGGCTGATTCTGTCGCTGCCGCAGCCTGCTGCCCCGCCTTTAGCGCGTCCCCTGACGCAGATAATGCCGCACCTGCTGCCGTTGCCGCGTCCCTTGCTGCCGATGTGGTTGCGATCTGTAGTTCCTGCGCAAACTGTTCCGCCTTCTTCTCACTGCCTGCCGCATTAGCCTCAGAACGCGCCGCCGCTTCAGCACTGGCTTTTGCATCTGCGGCTGTTCTGGCTGCATTATCCGCGCGGCCCGATGCACTGAGTTCAAGCTGCCGCATGGTTTCAAGGTCATCAGCAACGTTGTTCTGTATCTGCCGGAAATCCACCAGAAGTTCATCAGGAATACTGACTTCGACCAGGTTACGGCGCAGTACCATATTGAGCGTCACAGTGGTTTCGGTGCCATCAAGACGAAAGCTGCCATAGACCTGACTTTTCCCGTTCACGGCAACGGTCAGTGAATAGACACCAGGTAAAACATTCATGCCGTAATACCCGGTATCGCTGGTGACCGCCGAAGCGCTGACGCCCGCCAGTAAATCAGGTGAGGTGCTCAGTGCGGTCAGCATAATTTGCGCCCCGGCAATGACCTGTCCTGTGGGTGATTTGAGAATACCTGCAACCAGAATACTCACGCTGTACCTCCCTAAAACTGAGCCTGCTTCATCTGTGCCATAAAGCGGTCTGTGTTCTGCTTAATCCCCATCTGATCAGCAAACGCCTGATAATGCTGCATGGCCTGCCCGGAATTTGCACCTCCGGCCGCATCCTTGCTGAAAGCCCGGAACAGTATCCAGTCAACCAGCGGATTCACATATACTTCTTCTATTCGTATTTCGGTTTTGTCCTCCAGACTGGTTATCGTTATGGCATCAGGAATACGGCAGACAACAGCATCGATGCTGACGCTTTCATCCGGCGACGGGAAAAGGTAAAAAATACGGGGAATCATTTCGCTGTACACATAACGTTCAGGCACACCACTCAGGCTATGCCAGTCCGGATAATCATGATCGAGAACATCACGCGGAACGGGTAAAAGCGCGTTACCGTCCGTCAAACGGATAATATCAATGAGCCGCAGTGCTCCGGCGGGTAACGTCTGCCGCGAGCCGGGAACACATTTCAGCGTCTCAACCGAGGCCCCGGCATCAGGGCGGGCCAGTATGACGGCGCGAACAGCGTCATTGTAGTAGTCGCACAACTCCGCCAGCGGCCAGCGAAGCATAAGCGTGTCCAGGAGCTGCGTATTCACGCGTCCGATAATTTCTGCAACTGTTGTCATCAGAAGAACCTTTGCCTGCGAACCGGATTACGGAAGGGAGAAACCGGGCTGATATCCAGTGCATCACGATATGCCCGGCGATAACCATCGGTGAATTTCTCGCGAAAATACTCTGACCGCTGCGGGTCCTGCCAGGGTTTACCTGCCTGCATGAATAAAAGGGAAGCAGCCCCGTCGGCAATCACCTCCGGATAATCCATCAGTTCATCCGGTACGGTCTTCGCGTCTGCCCGGGGGGCCACGGCAAACAGCACACCAACCAGATGACAGGAGACCGTAAACATCAGGGATTTATCCGTGGAAATATCAACGTCGCTGTCCGCGAATAGCTCCCGTTCCGGCGTGGCAATGCGAATAATTCGTGTGCAGGAAACCGGCGCATCGTCACTCACCAGTGGATAGATCACCCCGGCCTCCGGATTCAGGGTGACGATACGGCGGCAGTACAGCGACTCACGGCAGAAAGTAATGGCCGCCTGCAACACTGCATCGGCCATCATAATATTCAGCGGCCCGCTGATATTCCGCCTCACATATGGCAGAAAGTCATTCGGCGAAACCATCCTGTACGCTCCCTGCTTTCAGCGCGTCACGAACACGAACACGGAAATCACCGGCACTTTCCTTCGCATCTTTTTTCAGACCAAGTTCTTCTGACTCGTTAAGAGTGAAAAGCTGTGCCAGGGTGTATTTGCTGATATCCAGTTCATCCCCCTGAACTTTGACGACAAAGCTGTTCTCCGCCGCTATACGGGCTTCTTCCTCAAGCTGCCGCGCCAGCTCCTCTTCCTTAAGCCGTTTTTCTTCTTCCTGCTGCTGAAGAATTGCCTCCATCTGCTCATGGCGAACCCAGACGTCAGGGAACTCCAGCAACTGGTGCGCCACTTTATTGTCCACATGAACGGGCTGAAGACGCGGGAACACGGCGCGGCTTCCGGTAATGGTGTCGCGTTTCACATTTTTTTCACCGATATAAACGATGGCAATTTTTTCGCTCATTTCTCTTCCTCAGAAAAAAGTAAGCCCGCGCAATGGCGGGCAGGTTATCAGTCAGTATCAGTAGCCAACCACGGAGTAACGAACCAGTACGTTCAGCTTTCCGGTTGCAGACACGCAGTCAACCGTTGCCGTCAGCACTTCTCCATCAGTTAACGTGGAATAGGGTTCAACTACAAAGTGATGCGTCACTTTCGCGTGAACATCATCAGCATGTACCAGTTCATGGTCGCCACTTTTAATGGTGACCGTTGCCCCGGCGCCAATACCGTCAGTCGTGATCTGAACTGAATTGATACGCATCCCGATCGGAAGACGCAACAGGCGTACTTCCGTACCCGTTGGCGCACCGTTGAGTTCAATAAAACCCTCAATAACGGATTCGTTACCGTGCGCCCCCTGATAAACGTTCTCCTTATAAGACTGGGCGTAAATCACACCCGCTTCTGGTTTATCTGCCACAGGTCCGGCCATAATGATTACTCCTTAAAAAAATGCCGGGTTTAAATACCCGGCTGAATAAGAGGTGAGATTAAAATCAGATGCGTACTGCGGTATCGACGGCAATGACGCCGTGGTCCTGCATCCGTCCGGTTTTATCCTCGAAACGGATTTTTTTCAGGCCGTTGATCCAGTTAATAGCGATCTCGGTACGGTTATCCATATCCGTTTTTTTCTGAATCAGATTGAAATGACCACCATCTTTCTGACCGTAAGCGTTGGCCAGCGCCTGGGCGCCGAGCAACATTGCGCGGTCGATATTGGTTTTCACTTCAATTTGTTGCGTGGTAGCGGCAAGGTTATTATTCGAAATCCATACACGGGAGCCGGTATAGAAGCGAATCGGCATTCCGGCATATTTCCGCACCAGAATGTTACGCCACATCGCACATTCACCTTTGAACAATGGATGGTTGAATCCTTTGGAGCGGTTGACTGCACGAACCATCATCTGGTTCCAGTCCTTACCGGAGGTGCTGGTGTACCAGTCATTCCACTGACGGGGGGTGACGTACAGCACGTAGTAAGGGTCTTCACCGTACAGTTCATCGCCTTTCAGGCGAACGGGCTGTAACGGATGTGCCATTTCGTCAATGAACAGCGCCATATTGTCAACCAGGCTGAGGGTGAACACGTCTGAAGAGTCCACCGCTTCAAGAGAGGTGGCATCGCCACCGAAGAAATGGCGGTTATGGGTTGGCGGCATGACATCATTAATCATGATCTCTTTAAAATCACGATGTGAAGCCAGCGGTACGATAACATCGTCAGCCATGAAATCACCGCGAGCCCCCGCCAGATGAACTACAGCACACTGGTCCTGCAAATCGTTGAAGTAGGTTCCCAGAAGGGTACGGGCTGAACTGGCAAGATTGAATTTGGTACGCTGCTGTGACATACGTCCACCCGCATCCACCAGATGACGCCCCTGATCGATACGAAGAGAGAAGTCTGCTCGGCTCAAATCTTCCCCGCGTCCTTCAATGCGCTGGTCCCCCATCGTCGGCAGTTTGGAAAGTTTGTGCATAATGCTGAAACTGACCTCATCGCCACGCTCTTTCTTCAAATCGGTGATACGAACGACCGGCGCACCCGCGCTGGTTTGTTTTGTGCTTTTTTTGTCCGGCGAAACGGCTTTAGGGGCTTCCTGTTGTTCAGTAAGGATATTCACCATCGAACGATTACGGTTAGCGGCGGTGAACAGTGCCACCTGGTACAGCTTATTCGCCTGGGCAGTAGTTACTGTTGACATAATTTACTCCATTAAAAGAAAAACCCGCCTTTCAGCGGGTCGGATTCGGTGTGTTACCCCAGCTTCTCAAGGATCGCGTCGATATCCGCGTCGCTCATGCCGCTCATTACGGCCTCTGCATCTGCATAAGAAGCACCAAGTAACTGCTCAAATTTATCCTGCGGTACTGCTGCCGTGTTCCCCAGATCTGACGGTGAATCAGGCACCGTTGCCGCAGTATCGGCTTTAGCGACTTTCTCTGCGGCAACAGCAAGAACCTCATGGTTGTCCTGCTCCACGACAGGATGGGAAGGCGTTTCACCGTAAGCAGCTCGCGTACGTCGTGCCACTTCGGCAAAGCGTTCCGTCAGCGGTTTATATTTCCATGCGGGGTCATTCTGTAACTTCTCATCAAGGTGAACTGCGATGGCAAACTTGTCAGGGTCGGATCGTTGCCATTCAGCCAGGTCAGGCGTGGCGTTCAAAGCAGCAACGGCAGCGGAGTTATCCTGTTCTTCCACCTGCCGTTGCGGTTGTTCCTTCTGGATCTGTGCCTGTAAATAATCGTATTTACGGGCCATCAGGGTGAGCGCGTCCGCCATTTCGGGGTAATCCTCCCTGATTTTGGCTATCTGCTCGTCAGAAATACGCGCATCTTCCGGGAGAGGATCTGGCGTCATACCAGCCTGTTTGATTTGTGACGTCAGCAAATCAATTTTGCGCTGCTCTTCAGCCAGTTGTTGCTCATAACGCTGAGTCAGACGTTGCTTTTCAGCACGCTCGGCTTCAAGAACGTCATAAGGAATAACATGTTTCCCGTCCCTGGTGAGAATCCCCTTCACATCCTCCTGCGGTTGCCCCTCTTCATCAGTACCGGCCCCCGGCGTCGGTGCCTTTTTATCGCCCGTGTCAGTTTGTACTGTTTCAGAAGTCTCGCTGTCAGAATGTTCCGCACGCTCTTCCTGCTCCTCGATGTCACCCTCAACCTCGATATCACCCATTTTTGCCATGAGTTCTTCGAGCTGTTCCTGGGTTTCTTCACCTGTAATTTCAAAGTCCATAATTCCCCGCATGTCTGTTTGTCGGACAGATCCGATGTTGATAAATAAAAGGCGTATCGCTGCCCCTGCGAATAAGCACACTGTTGCCAGCGGGCTTAGCAGCAGAAACAAAAAAGCCAGCGCGAGGCTGGCTGTGTACTGGTGAACTGGAGGTTAAAGCTGCATCGCTTCTATCCGCTGCTGTAATGTCTGTAATATCTGTTGTTGCAAAAGTGCTGATTCCTGCTCCGAGTTCTGTATCCCTGTGAGAACATCGGCAGCATTCGCCTGGTTCAGTGCATCCACATAACGTTGTCCCTGCGCTTTCGCTGTATCAAGCTGCGCGGCTGCGGCGTCCTTCTGCGCGGCAGCCTGTGCTTTTGCGGCATCCGCCTCCAGTTTTGCCACCTTCCCGGCCATTTCGCGCATCTGAAGTTCCATCTGTTGCTGCTGTATCTCCTGCTGCTGTTGTGCCTGCTGCTGCTCTTCCGGCGTCATTTCATCCGGTGATTTCGGTGTTCCCAGCGCGGTACGTATACGTTCAACAAACTCCTGTTTGTCCGGTACATCCAGGAGGTTCACCCACAAATCAAGCACCGCAGCCTGTACTTCCGGCGGTAAGCCCTGGATAACCTCAGACATACGCTGTGCCAGTTGCGCCTTAAACGCGGGCGTCTGCTGTACCGGCGCGAGGGCAATATAGGTATTAAGGCGGGAAATATCGTTGGTCATCTCACCATCATCACCGTCTTCGTTAAGCGTCACTGTCTGACGTTTGCGCTTGTCGTTCCGGTTAATGACCACCGCATAATTCCGGCGTTTTTTCAGGTCTTCCAGCAAATAACTCAACAACAACCGTCCCACCTGCTGGCAGGCGAACTGGTAGTTGTCGTTAATTTCAGCCAGCGTGGTACCGCCCTGCTCCACCAGGTTACTGATGGCAACGCCTGATGATGCATTGGAGTTCTGCCCCAGGAATGCCGCATAAACACCCATTGTGTCCTGGATGAGTTTTTCCGACTCCTGCATCACCGTAAACTGCTGGTTAGAAATCTGAGAGTCCTGTTGAACGCTGAAAACATCAGCTATGGAGGTTTTGTTTTTCCGGTCCGCATTCAGGCGAATAACGCCATCAGGACGTTCGACCTGTTCCATTACCTCAGAATTGGACATATCGGTGGCATCGTTGTCCATCACAACCCGTTTGGCCTGTAACTGCCAGGTCAGTTTCAGACGACGGAAGTTCACTTCATCCTGTGCGGGGATTGCGCGTGACACCAGCCCGTAAGGTTCGCCCGTTTTATCCTTGCGATAGCCCCAGAACGGCACCAGCGGAAACATCCCCTGCGGTGCAGTACACGGTCTGTCGGTAATAAAGTGTGGTCCGACAAACCAGGCCTCGCGGATACGGCTTACCCGTCCGATGGTGACCTGAACGCGTCCGGTCGCTACTGCCACGGCCTGCATCAGGTTATTTTTATCGAAGGCTACGACACGACCATTATTCAGTTCAATAACGGGCATCCGCTGGTAAACGCGGTAATAGACCACCTGAAGCAGTACACGCCTGCGGTCGCTCTGGAGCCATTCGCTTTGCTCACGGCTCCAGCTCTGGTATTCCTCCCATGCGCTCATTAACTGGCTGTCCTGTCCTTCAGCCAGCGTGGTATCAACAAATCCCCGCCATTCATGGACAGCGTAATCGATGATCTGCGACATCCCCGGAAACGACACTTTCGCCTCGTCCGTGTCCATCCAGCGACGGCGCATCAGCCAGCGGCAGTCACTCAGGTCAGCTTCCCGACTCAGCCAGTCCCAGTACACTTCATTCCGGTTTACCGTTGAGACTTTAAATTTCGGGCCAAACGGATCGCTGTTACGACGGACTTCAACCCAGCTCAGCCCGGCTTTAATTTGTTCCGCGTAAGCATCTGAACGTGCTTTATTCAGGTTACTCAGGCGGCACGCATCGGCAAACTCCGCATTGATGGCATCAGCCAGTTTTTCAGCTTCTTCATCCGGATCATCGGACACCACCATCAAATCAGTGCGGGTCTTGGCTTCCATACCGAGCACACCATCAATCGTTGGTGCTATCAGATTATGAATGGTCTTCGGCTGGCCTCGTTCTTCCAGTACGGTAATGACTTCAGGATCGAGCTGATCACCATCATAATAAGCGCAAGCCTTGTTTGCACCGTCACGCCACTTTGGCTGGTGATCAATATCGGAGCTGACAGCCAGTAATTTTTGCTGTGAAAAACGCGGGGCTTCTGCGCCTGGTGAACCCGCTGCGCTGGTCTGTATCTGTTCTGTGTTCATCAGTGAGTCATCCAGTGTTTTTTGGTGCGTTCAGTTGGTTGCGACTTAATGCGTACAGGCATACGCGCCCGCATTTCCTGTGCGATGCAGTAGCTCATCACCTGGTCATCGAAGCAGCCTTCCTGTGCATTCATTGAACCTTTCGCGTTGTAGACGTAGGTGTTCATCTCGCTCAGCGTGCCTGTCCAGCGGATACCGGAAATCCCGTTATTCAGCAGGGTCTTCATTCCCTCAGTCAGGATCGGCTTGCTCTGGCGCGTGGTTAACCAGCCCAGACGCGGCGTATCATCGTCGTTGTCCTGGTCAATATGCTGCTCGTTGTAGATAAAACGGGGCGGATAAATCTCACGCAGTTTGAGAATGACCGCATGGCCGTGGTTATTGCGCTCAGGTCCGATAAAGGCGGTGTTATACAGTTTCCCCACATGCGCCAGCAGGTGAGCAAATAACTCAGCGTCCAGATGTCCGAACCAGTGCGCAACCTGTTCGCCGGTACTTTGTTTGACCACATCCAGTGACGAGCGGTCGCCGTGCTCCAGCCCTTCAGCCGGGTCAGCACCGATGGCATACTGCTCGTCCGGATCGGGCAGTTCCCAGACCAGAAGATAATTCATCAGCGTACGACTGAGTTCATCCTTTTTACCGCTACGTAAAGCCTGTGCCTTTGTTCTGGTGCCCGTTACAGGCTCAATGTCATACACAATCAGTGGAGGAATACACCCGGCTTCGGCCTGCAATGTACTTTCGGCATTAAACACTCTCCGGCCTGACGTAAGGAAAGCTTCCTGCGGCGTGGAAGGAAACTCCTGCTTCATTTCCTCGCGCTGTTCTGTCTCCTTGTTGACATACCATTGCTTCTGTCCATCGGTGAGCGTGATATTCATGGCTTTTTCAACAGCCGAAAAATACTCCGCTTTTTCGCGCGTCAGTCTCAGACCGGAGGCCGGCACTTTCGCACTGTATTTGGGGTCCTGCCACCACGCATAAAAGTGGAACTTATAATCCTGTGGTGACAAATCCAGACCGGAAGTCGTTATCTCCTGTGCCCGGTTGCTCATGTCGTAGAAATCGCCGCCAACGCCTTCTGCGGTGGACTCGTCGAAAATAATGCATTCATCCGCGACAGCATTCAGCGTCCCCGTACGCAGCTCTTTGGCCTTAGCCGGATATTTCGCACAAATCTTGCCGTGCTCGGAGATATGAAGACGCTGAACCGTACCGGAACGAAACGAGGTCGCCACCTGAATACTGGAGCCATGACCAAACAGGATATAACCGCCGCTGGCACCGCTTCTTCGTTCCGCAACAGTGAATGAAGCCCGCAACCACGGGGGAAGATTGTCAAACGGCACTGCAATTTTGGTACGAAAAATCTCACTGGCTGCCTGTTTATCCTGTGCCACAATCCCGCACTTGAGGTGTGCCGTGAACAGCGCCTGGTCCAGCAGATAGATATCAATTGCCGTCGAGAACCCCAGTTGTCGCGCTTTAAGAATGATATTTTTGTTATGCATACTCCGGAAAAGCTGGCGCTGAGCCGGACGCATTCTGAAAGTAACCAGTTCCCCTTTTTCATTCTGGACTTTGTAGAGATGATTAAGACGCCACCAGGGATTGCTCAGTTTTGTCAGAATAAAAAGGCGCTGTTCTGCTTCACTCATCCCGGATAAATCAGGTTCACAGTATTGCGGCTCACTCTTCGGGGATGTCATCTAACCTCCCGGAATGGCTCATACCATGAAGCTCTGACACTATTTCAGTCATCGGGGTTGTTACCCCCTGCTTCTGGCTGGTGAGAATATCGGTCTCAGCTTTAACTTTTTCTCTGGCTGCTGCCCGGTACTCGGTATCGGCAATAATTTTTGCAGGTGTGACCGCGATAATGTCCAGCGTACCCAGCGTGCGCTCTATCGATTCAATACGGGCAATATTGCGATCGAGGGCAGTCTCAGCCTGCAAAATTTTTCCGTACAATGCTGTGCGCGCCAGAATATCTTCCGTTTTATCCAGTTCGGTAAACATGCGTTTCAGGGTTGCTGTTACCGAAAGCGCCCTTGCACGGGTAAATACCAGCTCATCAATGAGTGCCATTTCTGCCGCATCATCAAACAGGTAGTCTTTTTCCAGATACCTGGCGTATCCACGGTGTTTTACTGCGGCAGTGTTACGCTCGACGAACCGGCAAACGGGATGAGGATTTCCACCCCGTTTTTTTCGTTTCGTCTCTGCCGAATTTGCGCAATTTTCGTCATCACTGTCTGCCAGATTTTCTTCTTCGCAATCCTCGTCGTCACTGTTTTTTTCTTCTGAAGATGCGTCATAATTTTGCGCAGTTTTTTGTTCCTTTTTTTGCGCACTTTTCTGCGCAGACTCCTGCTCATTTTTGCGCAGTTTTATATACCGTCGGGCTGTGTCATAGCTGATGCCATTCTGCTTACACCAGTCCTGAAGCTTGATACCTGTTCTGGCATGAGCACGCTGAAATTTTTGCTCCAGCTTTTTCCAGTCGGTCTTTGCCATAACATCTTCCTGTTGTCACGCTCTCCATACGTAAAATCTGGTGAACAATAACCCCCGCAAAATCTCAGATTTCACGTAACGCCATCATTTTTGTTCATTATTCAATCGGAAAAATATTTCACCACCCCGTTATTGATAATAATTCTCAACAACTGTAGTGTGAGTTAACGTTATCCGTTATGTCATTGGGGAGATTTAGATGGTTGCCAAAAACAAAAAACACTCGCGTCGCATAGTCCGTTCGTTACAACGCTCCAGACTTGGTTATTTTTTCCAAAGACTATCAGACCGCAAGGATACGCCTGAGTATGTTTCAGTAACATCAGATACCAGGCCGCTGCTTATTCATCTCGTCCCGTCAGAAGAAACATAACCACATTGTGTTCTGATATAGTCCTGCGCCCCTTCGATCTGCTTTGTCACTGTGGCTATTCCGTCCCTGAGACGCCAGTAATCCCGCTCAGCATTCGCTGTAAGGGTGGCGGTGGAAGCATTATCCACGCCGGGGGAGGTGGTGGCTTTACGCACGGCTGCGGGGCATGTTGCGTTGACGTACAGGCGACGGCGGCCAGCGGCAACGTCATCGCGCAAAGCATCATTCTCAGCTTTCGCATCGGCTAACTCCTGTGTGTATTTTGCATCAAGGACAGCAACGTCACGCTGGCGCTTCGTCATGTCGATAATTGTCGCGTTCGCCAGCGCCAGCTTATGAGTAACGGTGTCCCGCTGCTGCCGGAATCGTACCGCGTTACTGTGGTAATGGTCCGTTGTCCAGGCCAGCGCGGCGGCCACTATCAGCAACGAGGCTATTACGCCAGTAGTTATGCGGTTCATGTCACCACCAGCGGATTTGCCCAATCAGATAGCCAATAGCAGCGACAAACAGTACCAGCCAGATCAGGATAAATTTCCAGTTTGGTAATTGCTCAATCATTAGTCGCAACTCCCTAATCAGTTTGCTAATATCAATCACAGGTTCTCCCTTGCCTTATTCAAGGTGCAGAAACAGAAAACCCCGACTGTTTGCGGCAATCGGGGTTTTCGCTTTTATATTCTTCGTGAATCAGCCGCCAGCCAGATCCAGCGCTCTGACGAACACATCAAACCCGTAGGGCTGCTCGCCGTTCTCGTGCCGGATGATGGCCTGTAGCAGTTTCATCATGAAACGGCTGTCGTCGGTGTGGACGAATTGAACAGGGGCTGTGCCAGTCGTTTTTGCTACGCTGTCAATATATGCCTGCGTGTTATTCTCGTTTGTGGGTGCCCAGCGGTTAATAATGCCGGTGATGGTGTTCAGGCCGTGTTTACGCTGGTAGTTGCGCAGAATAACGATCATCGCCCTGATGCCGTATTCCGGTGTTACAAACTGGCAAAACGCTTTATCGGTACGCTGCTCTTTCGGTACCAGCCCTTTCCAGTCGTCGCCCCAGCGGATATTGCCGGGGTTGTTGTTACGAATGCCGCGAGGTGAATTAGTCATTGTCCTGTCCTTCCTGCTATTTTCTTCGTCACAAACACACCCAGTGCCCGGATATGCTCAACGCCGATAAGCCCTATGGCTGCGCCAATACCTACCCGCCAGTCTTCAGATAACCAGGAAACGGGAATAGGTTTAATCATGGAGAACGCGGCAACGGCCAGCAGACAGCACAGTGGCACTTCAAGCAACAGACGTCGCCAGCTTCTTCCCGTATACAGAACACGCAGTGTTGCAATAACCGCCGTCATTAAAAGGCTGTCCAGGGGAATGTCGCCATTAATCCAGCTTTTCACCATCACCCACCAGTCCGTCCAGCTATGTGGGTCGTTATTCATAGAGCCTCCCTGCTCGCCTTTCTGCGGAGGGTAGATAAAAGAAAAGGCCGCACCTGGCGACCCGTTTATGCTGTTGTGGAAACGTTACTTTTTGGCGCTGGCTTCGGTGGCGTCCGGTGCCGGTTGTACCGAGGCGGCAATATCACTGACAATCGCGGTGTACTGCTCTATCGCGGCCTGCTCGTAGGCATCGAGTGATTTGCCCTTTTCGTTCGGTGACTGGATCTCCATCTGGAAAATCTGAGTGCCGTCCTCTTTCACTGCGCATACAGCAACACGAACCTGCTCACCTTCCGGCAAGATGTAGCTGACTTTGACTTTGTACATAATTTCTCCCGCCTGTCCGGCGATTTTAGTTAATAAAAAAGCCGCGCATTAGCGCAGCCCTGTTGACCCGTACAAACTGAAATGCTTATCGTTTCTTCGTTGCGCATATCCTGAAGAGTGAGCAACCTCCAATTTGATGTTAAACATTGTGTGATTCGCCCGGCCTGTTATTCCGGGCTTTTTTTTCGGGAGAAGCCAGAATGAGCACCTTCGAAAAACTCGCAATATTTATCTGTTTTATGGCTATCGCTGCAGCGTTGATTTTCTACAGACTGCATAACCCTTGATGCGGGTCGGCGTTAATCGCATCCGCGCACATAGCCGAGGATGTACCCAAGTCCATTACATATAATTAAATCACGCATTAGCGCAGCCCTGTTGACCCGCACAAACTGAAATGCTTACCGTTTACGTGCCTTAACCCTATGAGGCAAAACTCGTAAATACTCATTTAGACGCTATTTCGTCATTCCAGCCCGGTTCTCTGACCGGGTATTTTTTTGCCCAAAGAAAAAGGCTACCGAAGTAGCCTTTGTTTTCCCTGGTATTGTAGTGTCGCGGTGCCGGTCGCTACCCGGTGAGCCTTTGGTTGATCTGCCATGACCCGTGTTCATGTCTGCTGCAACTATTGTCAATACACACAGATGATCAGTTTGCCCCGCGCTAACGGGATTCACCGCAACATCATTACAATAACATTATAATTTACATGGTTTACTAGTTTAGGATTTATCTGTTTAACTTAAACACAGAAATCAGGCAAGGTGTTGATGGCTACACAGTTCTGCTGAGTGTGTAGACCTCCAAGTGTTGACGTATCCCTTGTTTTTCAAGTTCAGTATTTACTGCCCGCCATCCCTGTGGCGGTTTTTTTCTGCCTGAAATTTGCCCTTTAACGATGGGCCGCCGCCGCGTGACCAGCGGAGCTACACAGGGGGATATGGTGCTGGTTAACGGATCTGAACCGCTACCCATTCGCTTACAAGGCGACTGCTCTACCGTTGGAGCTAAACCAGCATGTCTGGGAATCGAACCCGCATCATCAGCTTGGAAGGCTGAGGTAATAGCCATTATACGATGACCGCTTATGAACGCAGGTCTTTCCCTGCCGTCACCGCGACGATATTTATAGTCATGCGTGGAAAGACTATTGCGTCGGTAGGCTACTTATTCAGTAGTCTACACTTGCCTGGTGGCCCTTGCTGGGTTTGAACCAGCGACAAAGCGGTTATGAGCCGCCTGCTCTGACCACTGAGCTAAAGGGCCGATAGTGTTACGGTGCCGGGTGCCTCCCGGTGAGTCGTTGGCTGGCTGCCGACCGTGACTCGCGCTACCTTGATAATTAACTATCCTGAAACCACTTCCGCCCATGCGCATAGCTGGATTCACCGCAACGCCTGAAAACTACTGTTTGCTGGTGGTATTTTGCAACCTCTCCCGGCAAGGGTGGAATTATCCCTACTCTTAGTCCGTTGACACTCATTAATGCAAATGATTATCGTTTTCACATCTTCATAAGTTGCGATTGCTTGTGAGGGTCATAACTCAAAACGTTGCTTCCAATACATTTCCCCGTCACCTGCCCGGTGCCGGGGACTTTTTTACAGTCAGGAGGTCCCCGGATGAACGCACTGGCACAAGCACTCTACTGGTTAGTGGCTATTGTTTTGGGAGGTATATGGTTCGCCTGGATGCTGGCTATAAACGGGCTGTTTATTTTCTGAGTACTTAATTCCCGTATTTCTGGTTCTGGAGCGGTCAGCGGGAATCGAACCCGCACCAACAGCTTAGAAGGCTGCTGCTCTATCCTGCTGAGCTAGTGGCGGATTAGCGTTGCGGTGCCGGGTGCCTCCCGGTGGACTTACCAGTCACAAAGTCCGCGGTCTCGTTTACGTTTCTCATCAGAGAAATTTGACTGTACGCCCATGCGCATAGCTGGATTCACCACAACACCGGAAAAGCTACTGTTTGCAGATTAAGTCTGGCAATAAATTTTTTAATCATCTATCCCCAGAAAAATCAGCTCATGCTCTATACGCTCGATAACAACGCAGTATATGACTACACCACAAAAAAAACTGGAGAGCAGAAGCAGCCTGACACACCATTTTTTCAACATCATCGCCTTCCTGTACTGACGTCGAAACAAACATTTCAAGATTGACTGGATTGTAAAGTTGCGGTGCCGGGTGCCTCCCGGTGGATTTCTCCGCATAGCCAGTAGTGGAAGCTAAACCTAACTACACCCCTACGCCTAGTGGGATTCACCGCAACAACAAAACCCTACAATCACCAGGTTATTTATGGCAAGTTCACATAACTGATTTTTTTCTGATAAATATCAAAATTTCTCTAATCTGATCTGCTTTATTACCATGCAACGCATGACGTTTCCGCTCAAGCAAATCAACGATATTGCCTGTCGTAACCCTTTTGCCATTCTCAAGTAACTGGATAACCGTATCGCCAATTTCTTCGGCCATGAAGTGGTTTTGTTCTACTCTCAAGGCATCACCCTTTGTATGGTTATAAATATTTTTGTTTTACAACAGGCAGAAGATTAAAAGCAAAACAAAAACATCGTTTAGTGACCCACTTTGATTTTGTGGCCCTCTGAAACGACAAAACCCCACCTGTTACGGCGAGGCTTTGATGATGGAGTTGTGTCAAACTGACCACTTTTAACAGAATACGTATAATTTTACGTACGTAAACTTTTTTTGTAGCCAGATTCACCCCTCAGGTAATCTTCAGTTGAAAAATGCCACCTACAGATCGTAGGTTCCTTACGTATACCCACCAAAACCAAACAAGGAACCTCCATGTCAGCAAAAACACCAAAGAGTGACTGGGATTTAACCGCAACAGAACGTCTCCTCAAGGAGAAGAAACGTCTGGGTATCAGCGATGACGAAATGGCGAAGATACTAGGACTGGACTCATATTTTTACTATGTCGTTGCTGATGAAAAGCCGGACTTTAAAGTTTACGAAATGTCTGGTGAGGTGCAGGCAGCTCTCGATAACGCAGGCTTTGATCTCTTTTACGTACTGACAGGTGAAAACAATGGCGAAAACTATGAAATAATGTTGAGTGCCTTTAGTTATGCCATTGCTGATTTACCCATTGATGAGCAGATGGAAATGCGCGAACTGATGGAGCCTGTATATGAAAAACTGATGAAAGCTACAAATGGTGGGAAGCATTCAACTCATCACTGATAAAGGAAATCGCATGCAAGATGATTATCACCTGCCAGCAATAACCCGACTTGAGCGCGAGGCCCGGCTTCTGGGTATCAAAAAAACAAAGCTGGCTATGGCTCTGGGGCTAAGTGAGCGTGAGTATAACGATATCAGCGACGGCTGGGAGGTGATGAGTATGAGTCGTCTGACTCCGTATGTTTACAGTTTGTTTACTTCGATGAGAATAGATCTGTTTTATGTGCCGACGGGTGTATGTGGTGAAGGGCTATGCGCTGATTGCCGAAAGGCATTAATTCAAATGTATTAGCTCAGACTTGACCTGACACAGCTATGGTACAAACCTAAATCTAATCTGACAGGCAGGTCTGTGCCAAAAGCGGAAGTTTCAATCGTACTTTCAAATGGCCAAATTCTGTGAATCACAACAGATTTCAAACAGGTGGATAATTTTTCTTCAATCATAAACTCACCTTCCTAATGTCGTTAGCTTCTGTTATAAAAAACTTAACATCTAATAGAATAACGAATTATTAAAAAGGTCATCGATGAAAAAAACACGCTCTTCATTAAACCTTGGCATCACTCATTCTCTATTGTTCTATATGGCAGTGCTCGTCATCATGCCTCAGAGAGCGCCTCTATATCCCATTGTTATTTGGTTGGGTATGATTATTCTCAGTGGGCTAATTGTACACAATTATTGGAATAAAAAGTCATCCAATCAACTGGCCGTTCGCCTACGAAAGAATTATAAAAAAACGCAAGATGCGGCATTATTGTCGGCATTGCTATTCTTATTAACATGTATTTCCTTTAAAGTCATTAATTATATCGACACCATCATTCCAAGTGCATTAGTTTTTATGACGGCATTGTGTATGATATACACTATATCATCTCACATACAATCGTTCGATAACAAAGAAAAAAACATAGCCACTAAAGTAAAGATAGGAATTAAATACTCATGGCTAATCGTATCATTAATTTCATATTATCTTGCACGCTCGCTAATCTCCAATATATTTGATATTCCTTTTGATACCACAATCAATAAACTCATGACGGCAGTCTCAGCATTGCTTTTTATTTTTATATTCTATTATACCATTTACTTTATTTGCATTGCTTATTTAATATTCATAGCCCCAAAAATAAAAAAAGTAAAAGCAACACCATCTGATGACATTAGCTATTCAATGTCAGTTTTCGCTCCATTATTTTTTATTGGTTATATTTCATATATTGCATTTAGTATACAGACGTTTTCCATCATTAAATTCGGATTCGGATTTGCCATGGAGTATGACACGCGCGATACTTTCTTTTGCAATAATAAGTATATGTGGCTCAGCGAAAATTCTAAAGCTCGCTTTATGTTTATCGCTGAAGGAAATTATCGTGCATTAATACCTCACCGTGATGACTTTAGAATATCACGCTTGACCTGTACAAATAGTGAACCATTCTATTTACTAGTTACTGTACAAGATAAAAAAGATTTTATGTTAGAAGCTTTGGAAAAACAGGCAGAGATGCTTACTAGTGATCTAAAGACGGCGATATCACAGAATGTTCGATGACGATCTGAATCACCAAATTCTCGGTAGCCAACTTCCGTTTCTCGCTCAAAGCCGACTGTCAGATTTGATTGAGTGCTGCCAGTGAAAACCGTCAGTATCCCTTGGTAATCACACTAATACAATTCGAAAATAGCTAAATGATCTTCCACCTGATGAGCGTTTCCGAATGCAGTTTTTTGCATCCCGAATCCAGTTCAATATGTGAATAACCATCAACGCAAAAGAGGCCACGAAAGGCCCGTGAGCAATGTCGTAAAAACCTTCATAAACTGTTCTCCCTTTGTACATACCTGTCCATTTCCAGCTTAACGTCCAGTGCCATCAACATACCCTCGACAACACCCTCGGCCCCCTGTAATCGCTTACCTATAGTGCCATCCGAGCATGAATGTTGTCTGGCCAGTGCTATGAACGTCTTTCCCAATACGTAGTAATCAACCAGTAAGTCATGCTGGTCTTCACTGTTTTTTTTCAGCCGCGCCATACATCCGCTAATCACCATCGCGTCATCATCGCTGCATTGTGGACGGGATTTTACTTTGTTTGGTATCAGCCCCTTAAAGCCAGCGGCAATTGATGACCATACAACATCCTCACGGTTATTGGCGGCCCATGCGCCCCATCGTTCCAGAACCTCCTGAATATCGCGCATTATCACCCCTTAATCACCGCCGGAATTATCAGCCCACGGCGGGCAAGCTCAATCACTGTAAGCACTATCGCTTTATTCATTAGCCGCCTGCGTTCTTCTTTTTCCAGGTGGCAGCCGTTGTCAATTTCGTAATGACATTCCGGGCAAAGCGCAGCGGTGGCGCAATCATCGGTTTTCAGTCCCATGCCCTTTAATTCATTGCGATGGGCGACCTGCGTCCCCCACCTGCCACACAAGACGTATTGTTCTATCTGTCCCACTGCGTCCAACCAATTTTTGCTGCGATAAATCGTCTTCATCCCGCAAACTCCAGAAGCTGCATCGCCACGTTTTCTGCTTCCTGCTGTGATCTGAATTTGTGGCGCAGAATGAAATTCCATAAGACGTTGAAGACGTCCTTATACAACTGCCGGAACGTATCTTTATCCATCCTGGCGAATGCAATAGATTTTGGAGTTCTGCGGCGGGTATTATCAGGAAGGATAACCTCATCATAGTAACCAGCCTGGACAGTCACCCAGGCGCGATAAGGTTCAAATGACTTGAGCAATGCAACGTCCCTTGTACGTAACTGCCCTTCCATCAGCAGAAACTCATCAGCAGCAGCGGATAATACTTCGCCATAACGTTGACCGGACATCTCAACGAGATACCCGACGAAGCGATTTACCAGTTGAAGTTCATCCGGTGATAATGAGCCACCAGCAGGTGTCCAGCAGTCGAAGCCAAGCTGTAGCAGTTTGAAAAAACGTTTGTGGAAGGCGTAATTGCGTACACGTTTAAAATCAGCGTGTATCCACTCGCCAATTTTCACGGAATGCAGAAATTCGCCACTCTCCGGCGTAGCCGGGAGCAGTACCCCGGATGAGGTGTGCTTGACCAGTTGTAATTGCGCCATCGGGTTCTCCGG
The DNA here is from genome assembly GCF_002075345.1 of Citrobacter braakii. GTDB lineage: Bacteria > Pseudomonadota > Gammaproteobacteria > Enterobacterales > Enterobacteriaceae > Citrobacter > Citrobacter braakii. Next base: position 111,663 of record NZ_NAEW01000001.1, on the reverse strand, counting down.
TGGCGCGACAGGTTGCCAGTTGTTCAGGCTGGCACAGGGATTATAAGCTAACTACTGCGGATTTGTCAGTGTTGCCGGAAGCCCGATTTTCCTGAGAGTTTCGTTAAATAACTCCGTCAGGTCATCACGGCGGATCACCAGCCAGCCGTTACGTTCAACCCAGAATTTGAAACTCTGGAAGGTACACACCACGGAGTCATCCGGAACCTTTTCCGTGGATTTTATATTGCCGTGCTCGTCCAAGTGGATAACCAGCGTGCGGGAGTCACCGAAAATCATGTCATTTTTCTGCTGGCGGATCTCTTCCTCCATGCGGTTAAACTCCGCAATGTAGGCTTCCTTAAACGCAGCCGCTTTTTTTCCCGTAAAGCCCATCACCAGAAAGACAAAGCCGTCTTTGGTCATTTCGTAGGCTTCTGTTTCGCGTTCGTCAAAGCCAGCTTGAGTGGTTATTGCGACGGTCGAAAAGTTGGCCGTCGTAAACGCAGGAGAACAATCAAGGCTCCGAATTTTCTCCAGAACGTGTTTATGCTGTTTACCAAAGAAATTTGCGACTGAAACTGAAGTGGTTACAGGACGGTTGTCGTGAATGGTTATCTCAGGGATAACTGTAGAGATAGGGCTAGTCATGATGACCTCGTTGATTTTTTCGAAGTACCACTATCGGAGTGGTGCCGGGAGGTTCGAAACGGCTCAACGAGACCGCGGACTTATTTCCCTTTCGGGTGTTGTATTCGTCGCCCTCCCGACATTAATCGGGGTGTGTTCGCGTAATGCGCCCACAGAATGACAGGCATAAAAAATCCAACACTATCGGGGTTGGTTTTGGCCGCGTTGAGAAGAGGTTTCGACGCCTCGTCTGGGAATAATACATGCTTCATTGGTATTGTAAAGTAACTTGCTATTGAAAAAGTCGAGCTGAAGGCTATAGGCTATTTTTGCGGCAATTTTACCGCAATAATCTAAGGTGAATGTTGATGAAAAAAATCGCAGCGATGATCCTGATTCTGGCATTTGGGGCAATGTCAGTGAATGCAATTGCTTGCCCTAAAGGTACGCACCCACATGGCGGTACAGGTTCACATCATAAGGGTGGAACTTGTTATTAGATTTAACTCAGGCCATTTTAATGGCCTGCTTAAAGGAATTTTATTGTGAAAAAAATAATATATCTTTTGTTATTAGCATCATTTCATACCTTCGCAATGGGTGAAAATATTTACGATTACAAAAATTTAATCGGTTACACAGTAATTGCTGTTAGCAAAATTGACGGTAACTTCGATGGTTGCGACTACAGAAAACCTATAGTACTGGAAAATGACATGGTACTAAGATGTAGTTCACTTGATTTTGGATATGCTTACTATCCTATGGTAGTAGTTCTTAGTAAAGATATGGGCAAAGGGTATTCCATCAAAACTATAATTGATAATAAAGTATATGACATGGAACCCATTCTAAAAAGCAACAAGCGCCATTAATGGCGCTTGTTTTTCAACTCTTGACTTATTAACTTAGCCTCTGCATATATCTGTTCATACACTCTCTTTGATCCACCTGAATCATGACCATCCAAACACATCTGATTATACTTTCCCAGAACATCGTCATGAAACGACCTGATAGACGCAAGAATATATTTATATTCTATTTTTGTTCCTTTCAACGCGTTATCCATAAGGCACATTTCTTTGAACTTAGCGGCATCACCATAGATTGCATCTGTCATCAACTTGGCGGTATGAAAACGCTCAGATAATGGAGAATACTCCCAAAAAGGGTTATCCCTTAAGATATCGTCCATGATTATTGCCGTTTCAAATTTTTGAGGATAAGATTCCTGCCAGGATGACAATTCAGGCACTGAATTAAATGCTTTAGCTAAGGTTTCCTTTTCATCCTCCTTTTTATTATTAGGTTCAGGAGTATAATTAATTTCAGATGCATGATTATCCTGATATTCAGAAGCCGGGCTATTTACTCTTTTTTTATCAACTAATGTCCATCCATTCCCCATCATACAATCAGAATAAATTTGATTCTTTGTATTTTCAGCCATAATAGCATTGGTTGTATTAAATCCCTGAACAAAACCAGAACCAAAGGCTGAATTATAACCATATGATGGTTGAATTTGATTTGAAGACACTCCTTGAGACATAGCGGTACAGTTTGCATTATCAGCATAAAATTGCTGAGTTGATTTTTCTGGATTATACCAAACTTTTTGAGCACACCCTGTCAGGGTCAGAAACAAAGGAATCAATATTATTCTCATGATTTTCTTCCTTAATTAATAATATCTGTTTCAGAAAACCACCCGCATCTCGTAAGTGTCAAGTCACACATAAAAGACACTAATAAAAGACTTTTAAAAGCACCTATGATAAGACTATACTGTATACCTTGAAAGAAAGGAGGTAATCATGACCTATCAGATACTGACCACTATCGCAGCCAGCATAACCGACCTGAAGCGTAACCCTATGGGAACCGTAGCTGACGGGGAAGGAAACGCCGTGGCAATTCTGAACCGCAACGAACCCGCATTTTACTGTGTACCCCCTGAACTTTACGCCTACTATATTGAGCTTGCTGAAGATGCTGAGCTTAATGCTATTGCTGATGAACGCATGAAAGATCCGGACATTGTGAGCGTTAATCTCGATGACCTATGAACTCAAATTTGAGCGCCGTGCTAAAAAAGAATGGGATAAATTAGGTCATCCGGTTCGTGAGCAGTTTAAAAAGAAGCTGGCTGAACGTCTCGAAAACCCACATATCCCTTCAGCGAGGCTTCATGGACGTCCTAATCGCTACAAAATAAAACTCCGTTCATCTGGCTACAGACTGGTCTATGACGTTATAGACGACAAGCTGGTGTTACTGGTTATCGTTATTGGAAAAAGAGCGGGTAACGAAGTCTATGAGTTAGCAGACGAAAGGTAGAGACGTTGAATGTTTACTATAAAACGACATGTAGCCCGTCAGGGGCAGGGAAATCTGGTGGGTACAGAACCATTGTTCAGTACAAAACTGCGGATGAGTAAAAAATACCGCAACGAAGCATATGCAGCCATTCATGAAACGATGGAGGCTCTACATGAAATTGGTGCAGTGGACAAGCAAACCATGCGCCAGTTTGATGAATCATGCCTGTCCCCCATCATTCCCATGACGCCGGAAAAAATCAGGGCATTGCGTGAGCGCGAGCATCTGTCACAACCTGTTTTTGCCCGTTATCTCAATGTCAGCAAAAACCTGGTATCTTCATGGGAGCGTGGAGTAAAAAAACCGGGAGGTCCGGCCCTGCGTTTGTTAACTGTCGTTGAGAAGAATGGAATACAGGCCATTATGTAAGCTATATTAGCCCAGCCCCGGGTTAGCGCTCTTGCGACATAGGGCCAAACCTAATCTGACAGTCCACTTTGAACGAGGAGCGGATCTTATATACACATCCCCATTAACTTGAGTATGCTCCTCTGTGAATTTGTTTCGAAAACGATGTCGCTGATGTATTTCATTCCCTGTTTTTTATAGAATCCTTGAGCACGTTCATTTTGCTCAAGAACCTCCAGCCATAAGAATTTTTTCCCATTACTTCGGGCAAGATCTATGACTTTACTGAACATTAGTTGACCATAATGTTGATTCGTTTTGGTTGGGGCAAGGTAGAGTTTGTCAAGTAAAACACCGCTGATGTCTGTATTCGGGATAGTTGCTTGCCAGGTCAGCTTGGCAAAACCAATAGGCTGATCGATTTCAGCTATATACCAGCTAATGTTTTCGTCATTAATATTCCGCTCAATAACAGATAGTGAATATTCACCCTCCAAATAATTATCAAGTTCTGATTCTGACTTCCACATATGCTTAAAGTACGCAGGATAGATGCGGTAGCCAAGCTCATTTAGTAATCCTGAATCGGCTAATGTTGCTTGTCGTATGATTAAAGACATGGGATAGACCCTTTCTTTATGAGAGAAAATTGATAATAAATTTATAATATATACTGCCTGTTAAGTCTACCTGTCCGTCCTGACAGCCTTTACCCTAAAACCTTGAATACTTAACCAGGCACAATAAAAGTGACAATCTTCATGTATTGCATGATTTATCCTGGATTTGTCGGTCTGTGATACTATCCTGTTTTAACCACATACCCGTGTTCTTTGGCTATTTCTTCTGCCAGTAGCACATCAGCGACACATCCGTATATACAGGTGGTCTGTATAAAAAAACCTTCACTTTCTTCCCGCAACTGAGGAATTCGCATCAACATCCTGTCCACCAGATTATTGTGTTTTCGTACGCTAAAAATGGTGCCGGTAATAATCAGCCTGGCTTCCATGCCAGCATCCTGATATTCAATTTTCATATGACCTCCGTAGTCAGTGTATTATGCCGTGCTCCGACCGACACTCAGGGCAGTCACACGGTTTATTCATCTCCTCCCTGAGCATCTCCAGTCCGGCAACAAACGAATCAGGAACATATGGCATTCGTAAAATATCGCTGGCGGCAAGCATGGATGAGTCCGTTATCCCTGCCGGACCATCCAGATAAAACGAAAGCAGCCTGCTGATTCCATCACCTCCTGTCGTTGATGTCCGGCTCACTAGAGCAGCAATGACCAGCGGCACTCCGTTTTCAACACAAACGTCGTGAAGCTCCTTGATTATCTCCTGGATTTTTTCGACAACTTCTGGAGGGGTGTTGATATCTATCATTGCTGCAACTCCTGTAGTAATCGGGTCATTCGGTTCAGTGTTTTTTCATGCTTTTTCGCAGCAATGACACTTTTCCGAACCAGTTCCGCCTGGTGTAACGCACTCCTGAGTTTACGGATAACGCGGGAGACCTCCTTCGGCGTGGGAAGCCTGGTACATCCCGGATGGCTCTCAGTGAGTACCAGGGGGGCTTTATCATCGACCTGCACCGTATCACTTTCAGTACTGGCGTCGATAGCACTCGTTACATACGGCGTGATTGCTGATTCAGATTCTTTCGGCACGTATTCACGCTCCGGAACGGCTTCAGGTGCTGAGGTCGTTTCAGGTATGCAGTACCTGAATTTACCATCCCGTTTAACACGGCTCAGGCGGCCTTTTCCGGTCGCGTTTGCCAGTGTAGCGACAACCTTGCGGGAGGTGACATCAAACATCGTCGCAAGGTCTTCCGCAGTAAGCGGGCCATTTTCACGGATAGCGTCAGTCAGTTGCTGTTCACCGATTTTAACAGTCATCTCCTTCGATGCTTCCGGCTTCAGCGTTCTGCACTTAACCGTTGTCGTCCGGGCTGGTGCAATACCGGACAGCAACCAGTAACCGTTCAGAAATGTCACCGTACCGATTTCCTGCTGTTCGTTCAGCATTTCAAGCGCGTCGCGGGGTTCGATCTTCATCCTTGCGGCAATTTCTCGTGCGCTGGCTTTTTCCATCGCTTTCAGTACATCGAGTACAGTTTCCATAGAATTTTCTCCTGAAAAATTATTTGTGTTGCCTGACGTGTTGCCGCCAGCTTTCCCAGCCAAAAATTACCCAGCGACCGCCGTTCATCCGTAGCCGGTCAGTCACCCGTTCGCCAGCCAGTTTTTTAAGACTGTCAAAGTTCATGTTGGTCAGTATCCCTACTGACTTCATCGACGCAGTACGCCTGTCGACAATCTGGTTCAGGATGACAAACTCGTTTTTCGTATCACGCTGCATACCAACTTCGTCGAGCACCAGCAGGTCAACATCGCAAAGCCCGGCCAGAAATGTTTCCTCGGATTTTCCCGCGTCGTAACAGGCCCTGACGCCCAGCATCACGTCAGCCAGGGTGACAATCATCACGGTCTTTCCCCGGGCCAGCAGACGATTTCCGATAGCCGCTGCCAGGTGATTTTTCCCGGTTCCCGTCGAGCCGCTGAACACGAAACTGGTAAAATCATCACCGCACAGGTTTTCCGCGATGGATTTTGCCTGGCTCAGTGCGTGGCGCTGTCCGTCGTTCTCCACCCGGTAGTTCGCGAACGAACACCTGCGGTACAGGTCCCGAATCCCCGAACGACCGAAAATTTTCTCCGCTCTCGACTGGCGGTTCTGGCGCTCGATTTCCTCGCAGCGTTTCCGGCCTTCGGCAAGCTGCCATCTGCGCCACTCCTCCGGTGTCCGGTACGGCGCGGAAGCAGCAGCGGACTTTGGAGCAAGATTCCTGATACGGGCCAGAATCCCGGTATCTGCGATGTTTTTCATGGCCTGTCATCCCCTGAAACCTGGTGGAATTTCGCTGTCCGGCGGCGGTATGTCCTGAATTCGTGCCGGACTGTCGCGGCCACGGTTGCCTCCCCGGTCCTGGTCTTTCGCCAGCCAGCCGGTGATAAATTTTTTGATGCCACGTGCGGTTTTCCGCCGTCGCTGGTCGCTCAGTAGCCATCCCCGCTGGTTACGCAGCACCTGCCGGACGTCAACCGCCGGATACAGCGCCTCAAACTCGGAAACCAGTGATTCGGTCACGGCGAACTCAGAACCGTCGTTCAGCGGCAGCCGGATAAACTCAGGGTCATCGGGACGGGGCATTTCAGGCACACCAGCGCTCAGAGGCCGACGCTCAGGTCCGGCATGGGCTGGTCTGGTGCCGTCGTGCAAATTCAAACCGCATGACTCCAGATTTTCTTCCGACGGCGGGGGGCTGATTTTTTCAGCACCGCGCAAGAGGTTTTGATCTTTTAGATCTGTTTCTTTATCTGGATCTGTATCTTTATTAGTTCCCTGTTTGTTGGCGTCCTGTTCAAACACAGAACCAACACCTGTTGAACATGTGTTACTTTCGCTGGCAGATTGTGTTTCCTTCCTGTTCCTTCTGGAATGAACAGATGCTTTTCCTGCCGCTGACCTTTTCGCTAAGGTTTCCCTGACCGAAGCAAGATCATCTTCTATGCGCTTGTGAACCCATTCCGTGCCGTTATCAATGAAAAACTCTCTCAACGACTCTTCTACGGCTCCCCAGCGCTCGTTGCTGACCCGTGCAATTTTCGCCAGCCTGTTTTTCGGTATAGCTCTTCCGGTCTGCCAGTAATTGAACATCAGCAGCAAATAAGCCCCATGTTCTTCGGTAGACAGATGCATCGTGTCTGCAAGATAATCAGCGATATAAAGCTGCATGTATGGAAGTGCCGCCATAACGCCTCGTTACGCTCTTTTCCGGGCGGTTTGAAACCATGAATAAATACCCACTGTCACACCTCTCCTTTTGGTGCCGAACCTCCTGCTGGTGCTAGCCTGCTGATCTCCCAACCAACAGAACCAAAGGAGGTTCGACAGTGAATTTTTGTGTAATCTATTTCGCGAGCGAAGAGGAGTTCATTTCGTTCTGGCAAGTAACCCCCAACGCCACACCAACTCCCTCATATGAAAGATGGCTGGCTTCCTTCGACTCCCAGGTACGACAAGCTAAAATGCAAGGGTTTACCGTCGTTAAAGTAAAGGCCGATATTGATGACTTTCTCGCCTTCTGCCGTGAAAGAAATATCGCACCCGACGGTAGCGCCAGAAGAAGCTATGCAGTGTATAAGGCAGGTTTCGATTCTTGACATCATCAGTTCTGCGGACATTGGCTTTTCCTACCGTTTGAAACATCGATCATTCTTCTTCTCCTCTGAAAAAGAGTTCCAGGCCGCCCTGTTCGCGGCCTTTTTCTCCTACGGATTACCCCTGCCGTAACGTAGCAGGGCCATCGCGAGCGCGATCTGCCTGTCTGCCTCCGGTCCCGGACAGAACGGCACGCAACAAATCGTCAAATGCACGGTTCAGTTCTTCCCGGGCGCGAATGACAGCCCGGTATTCAATGGAATCTGCAAACTCCATTCTCAGGCGCAGAAGTGGGGGGATCTCTTCAGATATGGCGGGAAGCAAAAGCTGAATTTTGCGGCGCTGCTCCGGTGTTTCGCCGGACAGCCAGCGATGAAATATATTTTGCTGGTTACGCCAGCTTTCATGACGCTGCTCAACCGGATCGGTAATAAGTGTGAGGGGCAGCTCTTTCCCGCCCTGTCGAATGTATGTCGCTGCGATCGTGCTGGCGACATCCTCCTGGCTGGATTCAGCCGCCCATGCGAGCAGCGCACACCGGATGTTTTCGTGCCTGATTATCATAAATCAACCTCCCGGCGCCGATTTACGGTAGCCTGTATTTCAGGAGGAAGCCCGTCAGTAGGGTTGGGGTAAGTGGAGCTATCAATTTCATGTGGCGTAACTCGCCAGCCGGTACTCTTGCTCCATAAAAGCGTGTTTCTGCCAGTTAGTCTGGCCCTGCCATTCAATACGTGGCTTACCATCCCCTGGCTGGCACCAACTTTATTGCCGAAATCTCGCTGACTTAAGCCAGAATTCCTCAAATATTCACCAAGCTTCATTAAAGTGTTCCTCGTTGTTCTGAGACACAATCAATAACATAGTTATTTTTATATGTAAATAACGAAGCTATTTCAAAATGATTAGCAATACTATTAGAATGTTGGATATGAAGAGAAAAAACTTATCTGAACAAGACATTGAAGCTGCACGCAGGCTAAAAGAAATCTGGAACTCTCGTAAGGATTCGTTAGGACTTACTCAGGAGCGAGCTGCTGAAATGATGGGTTTTACAACTCAGGGGGCGGTCAGCCACTACCTGAATGCCCAGACACCGCTAAACCTTGAGACAGTCCTGAAGTTTTCAGCCTTGCTGAGGGTTTCCCCTGAAGATATCAGACCTGATATGACAGGTCTGATTAATGTCGCACGCAAATATACTCCCGAAACCTCAAGTGAAGAGGATGCTGGTCAGCCTGAAACTGATATACAAAGCAGGGCAATGGCTACGTCAGTGTACAGAATGAAAAAGCTGCTGGAACAAACTGGCTGGAGCCAGTTCGAGCTGGCCCAACGCATGGGTATTAATTCGCACGTGGTTCAACAATGGCTCATCGGAAAAGCAGCCCCCAATCCTGTAAACCTTGACAAGCTGACTGAAATTACAGGGTATCCATCCTACTGGTTTATGTTGCCCCCAGAAGAAACAGATCAGATTTCTACACCTGATGCAATGAGGATTGGCCCTACTCAAAGAGCGCTATTAAGAGTATTCAACGCTTTTCCTAAAGAAGAGCAGGAAAAAATTCTAAACGAAATAACTGAGAAAAAAGAAACAATGGAAGCACTCGTTGCTCGCTGGATCAAGGCTCAGAAAAATAATCAGTCTTAACAACGACACAACGACAAATGCCCCATTTGATCTCTAGCAGAGGTGAGAATAATTATCAATAATGGTTATTATTCTCACCCTATATTTTTTCTCAAAAACGACCTCAATCACACTTATACCCTACCTGCTACTTGCCACCATGCCTCTCACAATGTATCCCCCCTCTCTTTCTGTTGCCCACACAAAATAAAAATAACATTGATATTGACAATAAAAATAGCGATGTTATTTTTAACTTAGCAACCCACCCTAACGGATGGGACAGTCAGCAAAACTGGCGCGACAGGTAAATGTTCCGCCGACGGGCGTAAAACGGATGAAGAGGGCCACTCAATGAACGAGACAGAACTGAAACACGTTATAGCCATGCTTCTGGAGGATGCAAAACGCCTGCAACAGGTAGAACTAAATGCAGGCACTGAGGCCCGCATATGGTTGGCTAATAAAACACTTAATTCATTCAGAGAGTTAAGCGGTTTTGCAAGAGGGTCAGGTATCTCTACCGAACACCAACTTTCTTAGCTAGCGCCAGCATAAAAATGCTGGCATATGCAGCAAATAAGTAGCAACAGAACTCCGTAAATGTAAGAAGCTGCTGCTCTTGCAACCAATGGTTAGAAGAGTTGGGACAATCAGCCCCGGAAGCAACCGGGAACACAACGCGAAAGCGCATTACGCACAACCTCTAACCTCATAAGGTTTGTCGTTAAATCCAATGCGATAGTGCGCTTCCGGTTGCGACCAGGACCGTGACATTGCTGTGTGTTGTGTTGGCGGTATCAGCATTTCCCTTGCTGATACCGTCCTTTTTAAAACGAATTTTGTAGTGCGGTGAATGCGGCTATGCGCACGCGACTCAGTTAAGAAGAACCTCGTGTTGGTTGTGGGTGTTTTGTAGTCGGCGCTAACTGTTAACTGGTTAACGTCACCTGGAGGCACCAGGCACCGCACCACAAAGTTCGTTGACGGTTTAACGAAGGTGAGAAAGATGATGGATGCAATGCTTGCGAAAGAAAATGGGTGGCGTTATAGTTCCCAGGCACCTCATAAAACGGGTGCCGGGATTGGAACCCCGTTGACGACCATAGCGCATAACCGCGCCTTTGCGGTTTTTTTATGCGTTAAGCACGGCCACATTCGCATTATGGTGGGGCGTGCAGGGCAGCCGCAAGGCTGGCCGGTTCCTATGGTCGCCGGTAGTTCCAACCCTGTACGTCTCACCACCTATGAGTTTGGAACCTCACGTGGTGAGTTTATAAAACTGACCATAGAGGATGCCATCATGGCTACTATCCCTGCCCTTTCTCACCCTCAAGTGACCGTTGAAAATGGTCGCGCCGTCACTACGTCTGTTGCGGTTGCTGAATTTTTCGGCAAGCTGCACAAAAACGTCATTCAAAAAATCGAAATGCTGGAATGTTCCTCTCAATTCACTGAGCTTAATTTTAAGCCCAGTGAATACACAGACTCAACCGGACGCAAGCTCCCGATGTACCAGATCACCAAAAACGGCTTCGTTTTTCTGGTGATGGGCTTCACAGGCAAAAGAGCCGCCGCGTTCAAAGAGGCTTACATTGCCGAGTTCGACCGGATGGAAAACGAACTGCGCCTTTCGTCAGGCCGCTTAATCAAGGGGGACTCCCGCACTGTTGTTGTCCACTTTGATGAAGCCGGAAATGTTACATCTACCGAACGAGTATCAGATGATGCAGTGGTGACAACTATCAGTCAGTTTAAATTCTGGATGGAGAAAAACGGCTGGCTGGTTATTCATCGCGACGATATACGGAAGATGACCGTTGAGCAATTAGTTTCGTTGAAATAATGCAGAACGTCAGGAGGGTTGATTATGATTACCCATCACTATGGAACCGATAATATTCCCCGCAAGGATGTTAAACCAGGCGCATTTGTAAAATATAAAGACCGTACTTATCTCGCGTCAGCAAATGTCACTAAGGGATTGTACATTAATAATGTTTACGAGAAGACCCTGATTAGAAGCGATGAAATTGAGGTTTATCTCAATCAGTATGGTAAACCACTCATGCGTAATGGTGACATATGAAAATCAAATGCGCCTATCATCTTTGTAATAAAGAGTTCGAAGAAAAAGAAGGTATAAACAAGCCACTTACGTTTATGCGGGGTGTTATCTATACAACCGAAAACAGAAAATATTGTAGTGAACAATGCGCCGAGCATGACCAGATGGCACATGAACTTTAATTACTGACCAATATATTTAAACCATGAAAACATGCCAGCAATGGCAGGGCTTCACTCAACCTGAAAAAGGAAACGGAAATGAAAAATAAAATACCTGAAGAATCTGTATTACAGGAACTCAAAAAGCTCACTACCCGTATATTTCAGATATGTGTTGAAAATAATATGCCAGTTGTTATTGGTTACTCATACGAGTTAAGCAGAAACGAAGATGGCTATTCAACAAACAAATCCATAACAGCATATGCAGATGAAAAAAAAGGAGCATGGAACTCCACGATAGCAGCCGCAGTCATGATGCTCAGAATGAAGGAGGTCCCTAAAAAAGCTATCCACGCGATGGCAGAAATGGCCGCCGCCTGTGAATTAGTTCGGGCAATGTCTGAGGATTCAGATTCAGAGGAAAAAAGCCTGCATTAAATGCAGGCAATTCCCCGGTTTTACATCCCGGCGATGCTGAGGCAGGCGGCCAGCCTTACCAACAGAGATATACCCAGTGAGCATTCGTAGAGGGACGTTCACTGTCTTCAATAATTTTAATCTTAATTGGGGTTAAAAAACAATGAGTGACAAAAAAGAAGATTTTGCACTGTACTGCCCTGTTAAAAATGAAGAAGCCAGAAAAAGACTTGGAATAAAAGCGGGCTTCTTCTGGGTTACAGTAAAAAAACTGTCAGTAGCTGTTTCCCGTTGTATCGCAGCAATGGACGATAAGGGTTATGACGAGGACGACTTTAAAAAACCCGTTCGTGTCAATTTCCCCGTCGTTAACGATCTGCCCCCTGAAGGCGTATTTGATACTGAATTCTGCAACCGTTACGAAAAAGGCGGTGACGACGGAATTACTATGATGCAGATCCCCGGCGCAGTTCCTGCCGACCAGTTCCACGAAAAACCAGTGGAAACGCCCTATACCAGCACCGCCGACAATACAGACACTGAAGCTGGCGATAATGTTACTGGCGATACTGTTCCCCTCCCCGCTTACGCTTATAACGTCAACGGCGAACTGATGTCAGAAGTTGAGAAAGATATGACGCAATCTGTCTCAGGGAAAAGTTTTGCGGTGCGCTTCAGGGCGAACTGGAAGCAGCCACAGTGTGTGACTGATGTGGCAATCTGGCGACTCCAGGAGATCAATGCCGAATTAATGGACCCTGCCGGCTATATGGCCGATATCGAGCTGGCATTATCAGACAAAGAGATTGCCTCAAGGCTGGATAAGCTTGAAATGCGGGATGTTCATTGTTACGCCCGCGATATCGAAAAGGTATTTCCTGAAAATAAACGCCCTGGTATTCAGCACGTCAGGGAGTTCACCAAAGCCTGGCTTGATACTGATTACATCGACCGCGGCCTGCTGGTCAAAGAGTGGCAAAACGGCAATCGCGTATCGTGCATCATCAAACCGACAGCTAACGACGCTCCAGAACCACAGAAAACCAAAGTCGTTGAGGCGATCGAGTCTGCCCGTCCGTGCCGTAGCGAAAAACCAACATTCAGGACGATTAACTATGAACTCGCCTGTGGTTTCTATGAAGATTTGGATCTGAATAGCCTGCGGCCTGCAATGGATTTTGCAAAACGTATTATTGCCGAAGACCGTGAAGACTGGAAACGCATGTCGGCTACAGTGGACATTATTCCCGATATCAAAGAATTTGACCGTCAGACCATTATTGACCTGGTACGCAAAGCCCCCGCTGCCGTTCATAGCGGCAGTCCGGAGCTGCGCCGCGCCTGGTGTGAAAGTTTTCTTGCGGTTCATGGTGTTCGCGATCCGGACTGGTACGAATATGTACCAGACGAAGCACCAACAACCCATGAAGAAAATGCAGCAAGGCTTCGTCAGGCGGGCAAATGTCTGCGGGATATTGAGGCAGGGAGATTTCAGTGTGATGAAGAAAAACCGCAACCGGCAGGCGAACTGGCAGATGAACCAGCAACGCCTGAAGCAGTGGAACAGGACACAACTGAACATCATCCGGACCCGCTGCCGCTGGAGAATGAGCCACCTGTAAGCCAGACAGAAGCAGGCTACCAGAAAATACGGGCAGAACTGCACGAAGCACGTAAAAACATTCCACCCAAAAACCCGGTTGATGTTGGTAAACAACTTGCAGCCGCGCGCGGTGAATATGTCGAAGGCATCAGCGACCCGAACGATCCGAAGTGGGTGAAGACAGAGACAAGCCCGCGGACCAATAAACCGGAAATGGTAACGAAAGTGGCGGATGGTATTTTCGACGTTACTGCACTGCTGCAAGATTCATCAATTCATGGCGAAAAACGGGTAGTGGAAACCGCCGTCAGCGAACCAGAAATGCCGGAAACAGAGCCAGTACAGCAATACATCTGGCCGGAATACTTCGAGCCGGGCCGTTATGAAGGCGTTCCGAACGATATTTATCATGCGGCCAACGGTATCAGTTCAACAATGGTAAAAGATGCACGGGTAAGCCTGATGTATTACGAAGGTCGCCACGTATCTAAAACCATCAAAAAAGAACGTTCAAAAGTACTGGATATGGGGAATCTGGTGCATGCACTGGCCTTACAGCCTGAAATTCTGGATGAAGAGTTCAGTATTGAGCCTGAAATCCCGGAAGGTGCGCTCACGACGACAGCGACTATCCGCGCTGTTATTGATGATTACAATAACGGTCTGCCGGTGATTCTCAGCGCGGACGATATCAAAAGATACCTTGATGAATATAACGCCACCCTACCACAGCCTGTTCCATTAGGCGATGACGTTGCTCAGACGGGTGAAAGCTACATGTCGCTACCTCCTGAATTCCAGCGCGTGGAAGAAGGACAAAAAGTCACGGCAGCTAAAATGAAGGCCTGTATCAAAGAGTATAACGCCACCCTGCCGCCGCAGATGAAAACCAGCGGCAGCCGCGACACGCTTCTTGAACAACTGGCAATCATCAATCCTGATCTCGTTGCGCAGGAAGCACAGAAGCCCCAGCCGCTGAAAGTATCCGGCGCCAAAGCAGATTTGATTCAGGCAGTGAAATCAGTCAGCCCTGAAACGGTCTTCGTCGACGAGCTGCTTGAGGCATGGCGCGAAAACCCCGGAGACAAAATCCTGGTTACCCGCCAGCAATATGCAACCGCGCTGGCTATCCAGTCGGCTCTCTACGCTCATCCGGAGGCTGGAAAATTACTACAGAACCCCACACGTGCCGTCGAAGTCAGCTACTTCGGCATCGATGACGACACAGGGCTGGAAATCCGTGTTCGCCCGGACGTTGAACTCGAGTATGAAGGGCTGCGCATCGGCTTCGACCTGAAAACAATCAGCATGTGGGATGTAAAGGAAGATGCCCTGAAATCACGGCTTCACCGTGAAATAACGATGCGAGATTACCACCTCAGCGCCGGTATGTACTGCAACGTTGCCGACCTGGACAAATTCGCGTGGATCTTCGTGAACAAAGACGAGGGCTATCACTGGGTAGCCGTGGTATGGGCTTCTGAATCACTACTGGAACTCGGAAAACTTGAGTATCACCGGACCATTCGCGCTATCGCCAACGCTATGGATACAGACGAATGGCCTGCGCCAGTCACCGCTGACTACACCGACGAGCTGAACGATTACGACCTGCGCCGCCTCGATGCGCTGCGTGAAATGGCATAAGGGGAAACAAAAATGTCCACTTCAATAGCTACAACTGATAATCAGACACAGAAAATAGACAATGTTTCTATCCTGACAAATGGCGAACTGTTTAACCGCCTGCGTACGCTTTCAGAGGTCATGGCTAACAGCGGTAATTTTGTCCCTGCTCACTTTCGCGGTAAACCAGACTCCTGCATGGCGGTCGTGATGCAGGCTGCACGCTGGGGCATGGACCCGTTCGCTGTCGCACAGAAAACTTTTATCGTGGGAGACTCCGGCGTCCTGGGTTATGAGGCTCAACTGGTTAACGCTGTTGTTAACAGCATGGCCCCTACTAAAGATCGCATTCATTTTGAATGGTTTGGTGCCTGGGAAAATATCGTAGGGCGTTTCGTGGAGAAAACCAGCTCCAAAGGAAATAAATATATTGCTCCGGGCTGGAGTCTGAACGATGAAAAAGGAGTTGGCGTACGCGCTTATGCCACGCTGAAGGGTGAGAGTGAGCCACGAGAACTTATTCTGATGCTCTCTCAGGCTCAGGTACGAAATTCAACACTATGGGCATCAGATCCCCGTCAGCAACTGGCCTACCTTGCAGTGAAGCGCTGGGCTCGCCTGTACTGCCCTGACGTTATTCTTGGCGTTTACACACCAGATGAACTTGAAGAGCGACAAGAAAAGATTATCAATCCCGACCAGGGTACTCAAAACATCACCATGCAGGACATTAATTCTGAGAGTGTATCAACTACAGCTAGCACACAGGAAGCGGCTACCAAAGTTGAAGCCATGGCTGATGAGTTACGTAATCGCATTGATTCAGCAAATACACTGGAATCGGCAACCGCCGTCGGCAACAGCATAAACGAGGCTAAGCCTCTTCTTGGTACGGCCCTCCATACCGAACTAAAAAATAAGGCCACCCGCCGCTATCACATGGTTAAGCATCGTGATCTGGTTGAGACAGCTATTAATTCTCTTCCGCAACCAGATGCACCAGAAGCAACTGCATGTTTCAAAGCAGTTGAAAAGGCTCTCACAATGGCAAAGCGTCATTTAGGCGACAAACTCTACGATAAGTACCGCATCAATCTCAACGATATGAAACCAGAATACATCACTGCATAACGGAGACTGGCGGTCACTGGCCGCCTGAAATAACGATGAATAAATGGAAGCGAGCCGAAATACTGATTGTTCGCCAGTGTGCCGGAACAATACGGGTAGCAGATATTGGCCGACTGATTGGCAGAACAGACGGCGCTGTACGTGCAAAAGCACGGGAGTTACATATCAGTTTGCGCCTGCGAGGGGACTATCACCAGTCAGTTAAATATCCAGGTTGCAATGTCGAGATGGCGCGGGAACTGCATAACAAAGGTGCCCGTCGCCGGGATATTGCCGAAATGCTGGGAATGCCACTCGGCATGGTTAACCAGTATGTCTATTTCGACAGGAGGGTTGGCTAATGAGCAAGCCTAAAACTCATACTGGCGTCATCGTCACCAAAGACGGTGAAAAAACAGTAAAAATACGTGAGACAGCAACAACCTGGTGTGTCGGACCCCGCGAGACATACGACAAATTTACCGGGTGTCGTGTAGGCGCACCGCTCACAAAGCGCCGACTGAAGCTGGAAAGCATTAAACCAATTGAAGGCGGTGCAGCATGACCATAGTGAGCATTCCGGATGATTGGCAGACATGCGAAAAGTTATCCGATGATTCTTACGTTGATAACGCTCTACGTGAACTGGTTGAGGACACAACAGGTGATAACGGTGTGCGTGTTGTTCAGTCGGTAATCAGAGCATTGCGAGATAGCGGATTGATACGCACTTACCCCGATCTGTCACAACCAGTAGATCCGCAGATTTCCGAATATGAGCAAATCATGCTTCAGGCTGGTTGGGTTATGGTGCCCATCGAACCAACTGACGAAATGATAGCGGCGGCGATGGAATGTGATGATGTGGTTTTCGACAGTAAAGATCCAACCGCATTCTGTGTTCAGTATCGGGAAATATATTGCGCGATGGTGGATGTTGCACCAAAACCGGAGGGAAATAACAGATGAACTGGCCTGACTCATTTTTATATGTCGGATAGCGTGGGCATTTGCATATGCAATAACGCGCATCTGAATAATTAATTAACGGTAAAAACGCTTTTAAACACCGCTCACGCGGCGGGATTCGTGCAGCCTGAAAACAGGAAAACAGCGTGGAAAAAATATTGTGTTACGCCTTAAACCGCATCGTCGAACTGGAAAATATGCTGCTGCCGGCAATTCCGGAAACCATCTGGCCTGCTGAGGTGGAGCTTATTTTTTCCCGTACTGAAGGGGCCGGAGATTTGCCAGTACATCACCAGCACAGACTGAAGCACCACATTAACCGTATGTGGCTGGAACACCTGCCTGTCCCGTCAATTGTTACCGCCGCTGAGGTGTTGTGTAAGGAAATGGAGAAATACGCGTGAATAACGAAATCATTGTGGATAATTTTGCTGGTGGTGGTGGCGCCAGTACCGGAATAGAAATGGCGATCGGTCGCAGCGTTGATATTGCCATCAACCACGACCCGAATGCTATTGCAATGCATACAACTAATCACCCCGACACGCTACATTATTGTGAGTCGGTTTTTACCGTTAAACCCAAAATAGTGACCGCTGGCCGTCCCGTCGCGTTGGTGTGGCTCTCTCCTGATTGTCGCCATTTTTCCAAAGCGAAGGGTGCAAAACCTGTTGAGAAATCAATTCGCGGACTGGCATGGATCGAGCTTCGCTGGGGGCTGGAAGTAAAGCCACGGGTAATGATGCTGGAAAACGTGGGCGAGTTCAGAACGTGGGGGCCACTGCTTGCCGGGGAAATGCGTCCTGATCCTGAGCGTACCGGAGAAACTTTTGAGGCGTTTATCGGCATGTTAACTACTGGCATTCCGGTGGATCATCCTGCGCTGGCGGAATGCTGTGAGTTTCTGGAAATCGATATTCACAGTGATCAGGCAAAGCGACTGGTCAACGGTCTGGGGTATACCGTTGAATACCGGGAATTACGCGCCTGTGATTATGGCGCGCCGACCATCCGTAAGCGGTTCTTCATGGTGGCGCGTTGCGACGGTCAGCCGGTTGTATGGCCGGAACCAACCCACGGCGATCCGAAATCAGAAGCGGTGAAATCGGGTCGCCTGAAGCCCTGGAGAACGGCGGCAGAATGCATTGACTGGTCAATTCCGGCACCGTCAATTTTCGGGCGCAAAAAGCCGCTGGCTGAAAATACGCTCAGGCGTATAGCGCGGGGTATCCAGCGATTTGTCATCGACAGTGAACAGCCGTATATCGTGCCATTCATTGTGAAATGCAATCACACCAGCAGCAAGAGTGAATACGACTGTTTTCGCGGTCAGGGTTTACAGGAACCGCTACAGACAATCACAAAAAAACACGGTTATGCCGTGGCAGTCCCTCATCTTACAAAATTCCGTACCGGCGCTACGGGGCAAAATGTCACAGACCCCGCGCCCACCATCACCGCAGGCACATCGACGCGACCGGGTGGAAACGGTCATGCACTGGGTATTGTTGAGGCCGCATTAACACCTTTTCTGGCTGGTAATGGTGGCAGCGAGTACCAGGCAAAACCGAGACCGCTGGATAAACCCGCACATACCATTCTGAAGCAGTCCCGTGCCTGCCTGGTCGCCCCGGTCATTACCCGCCAGTTCGGGGCCAGTATCGGTCATCGGGCAGACGAACCGGGCGCCACTGTCACCGCTGGCGGTGGCGGGAAAAGCCAGTTAACGACCGCCACGCTTATTCAGATGGGCTATGGAGAACGTCCCGGCCAACAGCCTCGCGTACTCCAGCTCGGAAAACCGCTGGGCACGGTCACTGCTGGCGGCGGTAAGTTTGCTATCACCAGCGCATTCCTGGCGAAACATTACGGAGGGAATTATACGGGGCCGGGCGTGGGACTGGATGATCCAACGCACTCAATAACAACGGTCGATCATCACGCTGTTGTATCCGCGCACCTTATGGTCAATAACACAGGACATGCTGGCGGCGCTGCTGATTCACCTGCTCACACCGTCACAACGGGAAACCATCATGCTGTAGTCGCATCCCACCTGGTCAAATTGCGCGGCACCTGCCGGGATGGGCAGCGTACTGACGAGCCGATGCCGACGGTCACAGCAGGAGGCCTGCATGTAGGTAATATCGAGACCAGCCTTGCTGTCGATGAGTACGACGAAGAACGCGCACAACAGGTACTGTCGTTCCTGCGGAAATATTGCGGAGAAGACTGCACTGGTCTGGTCACTGTCAGCGGCGTGGTTTACCGCATCGTAGATATCGGAATGCGGATGCTGCAACCGCGCGAACTCTACCGCGCACAGGGATTTCCGGACTGGTACATCATTGAGCATGATTTTCGTGGTGTGAAATATGCGAAGGACAAGCAAGTAGCGCGCTGTGGTAATGCCGTGCCACCACAGTTTGCTGAGGCGCTGGTGCGTGCGAATCTGCCGGAATTGTGCGTCAACGGGGAGGTAATTGCAGCATGAAGAAGCCTGTCTGTATGTTCTGCGGCGCCCCGGCCACCCTGCTTTGTGACGGGATCATCGGCTGGGATGCCGATGAGGACAAACACGGGCTCATGACAAAATGTCGTGGCATGTTCACCTGCGACGCACCAGTATGCCGGAGCTGCGCTACATGGCATGGCAACATATTTTTCGATGGAAAGATCCGGATGATGGATACACGCGACCTTTGTCCGCTGTGTCAGAAGCTGCACAAAGCAGGTGAACACATACGCGTTGCAGAACACAGGAAGCATTCTGCACTACCGCAACCGTGTCTTACCAAAGAGCAGGCTGCGATTATTCGCGCCGCACATTGGGCTGGGTTCGCTAACAGCTATACCAGAAGCATAGAAATACTGAAAGGTGGCGGGCAGCAAACCTTTGATTTTTGAACCTGATTATTAGTAATCAACCCCGATCGCTCGTCACACAGTATAGTTGACGGCGGTCATGCAGTAAGGAGACATGACCAATGTATAAATTCACATTGTCACCTTTGGAAATAGCAGAAATTACTGGCTATCAGCGTTACACCCACCAGCAGCGACAACTGCGATGTCACGGAATCCCATTTACTACAGATGGGAAAAACAGACCGATTGTTTTACGCAAACACCTGACACCAAACACGACTGAATTACCAAAGGTTGACGAGTATGTTGAAACTGAACCCAACTTCGACGCCATTTATGGGAAGACCACGTAAGAATCCGAAAGATAACCAACTGCCCCCACGTGTTACCAGAAATAAGTACAGTTACGTCTGGAAACCGAAGGGAACTAAACTCAGCATAACATTGGGAAAAATTAGTGATACCACCATGTCTAAAATCTGGCAACGCTATGAAGAAGAAAAGGCAAAACGTCATGATGTGATGACGTTTGCGAAATTATGGTCGAAGTTTCTGGACAGCCCAACATTCACCGAACTGGCCATTAGGACTCAGGATGACTACCGGCAACACCAGAAAAAGTTACTGGCGGTATTTGGGAAGATGAAAGCTGACGATATCAAGATAGAACAGGTTCGTATTTATATGGACAAGCGCGGAGTGACCAGCAAGAACCAGGCCAACCAGGAGGTATCGAGCATGTCTCGCGTATTTGGGTGGGGTTTTGAGCGGGGTTATGTCCGTAATAACCCATGCAAAGGGATTAGGAAATTTACTCTGGTTGATCGTGATGTCTATATTCCCGATGAGGATTACCTGGCAATTTATGAACATGCTCGCGTAGAGGTTCAGGTTGCAATGGAAATATCGTATTTGTGCGCGGCGCGCGAGGGTGACGTGTTTGATTTAAAGATTCCAGATCTCCGAGCTGATGGTATTTTCATTGAGCAGAACAAAACAGGCAAAAAGCAGATCAAGAAATGGACGCCACGTTTGCAGGCAGCCATCTCCCTAGCGAGCAAGCATTTTGCGAACAAGTCCGCAGCCGGTTACGTTATTCCCTCGCCCAGCGGTGGAAAAATGAATAAGAAAACGTTCAACACCTGGTGGAATAACGCTAAGAAGGCCGCAGCCTTGAAACTTGGCAGGCCGATTCAAGGAACTTTCCACGATATAAAAGCTAAGGCAATTTCAGATTATGAGGGAAGCAGTAAAGAGAAGCAGCTATTCAGCGGCCACAAGACAGAAAGCCAGGTAGTAACTTACGACAGGAAAGTGAAGTTATCACCAACTTTAGACGTCCCACCATTAGCTAAGGGAGATTAAAAAGTAATGTAATACAAAGAAACTCAATCCCACTGACGTGGGTAATGCAAATTTTGGCTTTAGGTTAGCGGGGTTGCACCGCTGACTGAGTTGACCACTAGCCCCATGATGGCGGTTGATACTGTGTCAAAAAATGATAAAACCATGATGTGTAGATTTTTATTCATATGCTTCTCCTTTTCCTCGATGTTTGTTAGCGCTAGATTGTTTTTGATGCAATAAAACACGTATAAAACGGTGAGGACGAGTAGCCAAAAGAGACAGGTAGGTACGCTGCCAACTAACCCTAGCTGCGCTAGCCTAAAGCCAAAAAATTGTACAAAAAAGCGATCGGCAAATGAAAATATACCAAGTGAATATACCAACACTATACCAACACCCCAAAAGCACAAGGGCTTACATTTCTGTAAGCCCTTGTTTTATTTGGCGGAAGCGTAGAGATTCGAACTCTAGAACCCTTTCGGGTCGCCGGTTTTCAAGACCGGTGCCTTCAACCGCTCGGCCACGCTTCCAATGAGGCGCACTATAAACATCCCGAACGGACCTGTAAAGCACCAATGCGTTCGTTTGCCTGAAAAACAGCCAAAATATTGTTAATCGACTGAAATAACAACAGATTGACCGTTTATTCAGCACAAATACTGGCTACAGCGCTTAATGTTTTTTGATGAACATATCTTTGGTGTAGTAATTTCCCCGGTTATCTGGCGCAAATCCTCCCACCCACGGCTTCACAAGATGCGTGCGGACATAGTGGTAAACCGGAATCGCTGGCACATCCTCTCCTAAAAGGTCTTCAGCCTGCTGGTAGTATTTGCCTCGCTCCTCCAGCGAAGATGCTTTCGCCGCCTTGCGCATCGCGTCATCAAAAGCGGGATTGCTGTACCTGGTGGTATTCTCGCTATCGCCGGTACGGAAAATATTGAGGAAACTTGAGGCATCATCATAATCGGCGATCCATGCGTAGCGCACGACGTCAAAATTACCGGTGTGCATGGTATCCAGCATGGTTTTCCATTCCTGATTTTGCAGCTTGGCTTCAACGCCGAGGTTTTTCTTCCACATTGACGATGCGGCAATGGCAATACGCTGGTGCGTTTCGAAAGTGTTATAGAGCAGATTTAGGCTAAGCGGATGCTCAGGGCCAAAACCAGCTTCAGCCAGCAGTTTCTTAGCTTCGGCAATGCGTTTTTCGAGCGGCCACGCCGCATATTCCGGCGCATGCAGTTGCACTCCCCCTATTTCCGGCTGGCTGATAACCCACGCCGCGCGTTGCCCCTGCCCCATCACCTTTTGTGCGATGATGTCTTTATCTAACGCCATATTCAGCGCCCGGCGCACGCGCGGGTCATTAAACGGCGCTCGAGTCGTATTGAACTGATAGTAATAGGTTGAAAGCTGAGGTGAGACATGGAGTTCATCGCCCATCGTCTTTTTCAACTGCGCGAACTGATTGACCGGGACGCTATACACAATGTCGATTTCGCCGGCCTTATAGCGGTTAACGTCTGCGGACTCTGAACTGATGGGCAAATAAGTGACCTTATCAATGACGGTGTGCCGATCGTCCCAATAATGCGGGTTACGCACGGCAACGATGCGCTCATTGACTACCCACTGCGATAACTTGTACGCCCCGCTGCAGACAAAATGTTCTGGCCGGGTCCACTTATCACCAAAGCGGCCGATCAGCACTTTATCCAGCGGAACCAGTGACGGGTGCGCCAGCATCGCCAGAAACGCCGCCGTTGGTTGCGTCAGGGTAATTTCCAGCGTGCTATCATCCAGGGCTTTAACCCCGATAGAGGCGGGATCTTTTTTCCCTTGGGCAATATCGAGGGCGTTTGCTACATGCATATTGCCCAGATACGAGGAATAAGGTGAAGCTGTTTGCGGTGAGACCAGACGCTGCCAGCTCCAGACGACATCCTGTGCGGTAATGGCAGACCCATCTGACCAGGTTATGCCCGGACGTAAATGAAAGGTCCAGACGGTGTTGTCTTTGTTCTCCCAGGACGCGGCCAGCCGGGGTTCGATAGACCCATCCGACTTTACCGCCACCAGTCCGTCGAACATATCGCTGATTAAATTAAATTCAACGTTGCTTTCGACTTTATGCGGATCCAGCGACGCTGGCTCACTGCCATTGTTTCTGACCAGTTCCTGTTTTTCTGCAAGTATTGTTCCTGCGGGAACATTTGCCGCCATCGCCACGCCGTTGATAGACATCAAACAGACAGCCAACAGCGTAAACGTCAATATCTTCGATTTATGTTGAATCATTCCCTTTACCTTATTGCTCTGTTTTATGTAGACACCGCTGTCACTGTCAGAGAGAAACAGGAATAACGCAATATTTTTCAGTTACCTGCCAGATATCTAACAGGCATTTTTACACATATAGTGCTAACATCTGATTCGGGAGCTTTTGTTGAAATAATATGCTTAAGCCTGGCGGGTTAAAATGCGTAAAGATGGGTAAAACCGCTGTGTCATTCCCCTTGATTTCATTATCCTCCATCATTAATTACATCTGTCATAAGAGAGTGACTCATGGATCGTATTATTAGTTCTTCACGCGATCGTACATCGCTACTCAGCACGCATAAGGTGCTGCGCAATACCTATTTCCTGCTCAGCCTGACGCTGGCGTTTTCGGCGCTCACTGCGACTGCCAGTACCATACTGATGTTGCCCTCTCCGGGGCTTATCCTGACGCTGGTGGGTATGTATGGTCTGATGTTCCTGACCTATAAAACGGCGGATAAACCGGTTGGTATTCTGTCAGCTTTCGCTTTCACCGGCTTCCTGGGCTACATTCTGGGACCGATCCTGAACACATACCTGTCTGCGGGCATGGG
This sequence comes from Citrobacter braakii, assembly GCF_002075345.1. Classification (GTDB taxonomy): domain Bacteria; phylum Pseudomonadota; class Gammaproteobacteria; order Enterobacterales; family Enterobacteriaceae; genus Citrobacter; species Citrobacter braakii. The sequence continues at coordinate 87,405 of NZ_NAEW01000001.1, read as the reverse complement.
TGATGTTATCGCCATGGCTTTGGGCGGTACGGCGCTGGTCTTCTTCAGTTGCTCAGCCTACGTGCTGACCACGCGGAAAGACATGTCCTTCCTCGGCGGTATGCTGATGGCAGGGATCGTGGTGGTGCTGATTGGTATGGTTGCGAATATCTTCCTGCAGTTGCCGGCTTTACATCTGGCGATCAGCGCGGTGTTTATTCTGATTTCTTCAGGCGCAATCCTGTTTGAAACCAGTAATATCATCCGTGGCGGTGAAACCAACTACATCCGTGCCACCGTCAGCCTGTACGTTTCGCTGTACAACATCTTCGTCAGCCTGCTGAGCATTCTGGGCTTCGCCAGCCGCGATTAAGCAGCATCACTGATACGAAAAAAGAGAATGCCAATGGCATTCTCTTTTTTTATACCTTATTGACCCCGGCAGATATAGGTAGGATAGCGCCGGTCCTGAATAAGCCACACAGCAGGTGAAAGTTCAGAGATCGTCAGGTAGTAGCGTGAGGTCGGATAGGCGAAACTCCCCCATTGGGCATTCGGCGTATTGTCATTGTGGCGAAGCCAGGTTTTGGTGTAGGTCAATACAATGACGTTGTCATCGTCCCGCTGCTCCCACGTAAAGTCTACATCCCTGTCAACGATAAAATTTTGCCCGCCAGCTCTTGCCGCACCTTTATAGGTGGTCAACCCTGTACCGTCCCGATGAAAATAGAACTGAGCAAGGGCATTTACCTTCACCTCACTTGCTTTCCCTTCATTGCGCGTAAAGTTAAATTCTGTGCTGCAGGCCAGCACATCGCTTTTTCCCGTCGCGCCGCAATAGTAAAATAGCGCCAGCGCGCCGCCGACCAGGGCTCCGCCCAGTCCAAAAAGAAGCCTTATTTTCATTTTCCAGCCCCGTTTTTATAGCGAATGGTCTTGCACAGACGTGTTTTATTGACCGGGCAGGCCCCGATAAACAGTTCATCAGCAGTTGCAAGCGAAAAACGGGCGCTGAAAAAATAAATAGCATACTCCTCGCGCTCGCAAGCCACGTCATTGGCCTCCAGTCGCTCTGCTAATTTTGATAGCACTAACGGCCGTCCATGATCTTCGATAACCCAGATACTACAACGCGCGATTTTTTCCTGGACCGGCTTTAATTTCGCCGGAACAGTTATCTCCTGCGGGCGGCTAACGTAAAAGATCGCTCCCAACGGCACGGCAATCAATGCCCCTATTCTGAACCACTTTTTCAGGGATACTCGCCGGGGCAGAACGTCTTGTTGCGCTGAGGGGGGGTGCGGATCAACGGCTTGAATTTTCTCTCCAGGCTGAAAAATCACATCAGCATCAAAACGGAAACCATAGCGCGGGACAGTGACGATCAATTCGTGCCCCTCTCCCAGAGACTGGAAGCTTTTACGCAGTTCGCTTACCGCTTTATTGAGATTATTTCCTGATGGCGTAAAGCCAAATTCTTCCCACACGCGAGCGATCAATTCCTCCCGGCTTAAGTCGCGTCCTCGGTGTTTAATGAATTCCTGTAAAAGACGAACGGCTGGCGCCGAAAGTGTTAATACAGACTCGGGTTGTCCAACAAGACTTATTGCATGTGCTTCAGGATCAAATAACAACGAATTATTGCATATAAAAAACATCTTTTATTCTCGGCTGTTACCGCATGCTTTTTATTCCCTGGTACGTCGATATGAAAACCGCCCCCTGACCTGCTTATTTTTTCATCAGAAGGAATTTTCCTCCCATCCTTGGCCGCGGTATTTTCGCTTAACTATACAACCTTAAAGCCAGAAAAGCAGGATAAAAAACTGTATATAACGAGTTAACTAATACAAATTTTCACAAATCGCTGTTCTGGTTAAAGTTTCCCTGCCCTGAAGCGATACGAAAGCAGACGGTGTCCTGGTGTTAACGCGCCGCCTTTAAACTCAGAGCAGGCAGACTGATTGTGAAACAGAAAAAAAGAGTGAGCATGACAACCGCCTTTTATGTCGCCGCGCTGTCATTGCCATTTTTCTCAGAAATGACAATGGCCAATATGAGCGTGTATCCCATGGAGCTGAATGTAGACAGATCCGGTGCGGCGCAAATTAAGGTGGCTTCAAAAACGGATGATATTCAGTTCATTCGGGTGAGGCAAAAGAAAATTCTTAATCCCGGAACAGCCCAGGAAAAAGAAATTGACGTCGCTTCGTGGAAAGAAGGTGGCGTGGTGGTTACGCCCGAGAAATTTGCTCTGGCTGCAGGAGCGATGCGCGTTGTTCGTCTGGTATCGCTTATACCTCCGAAAAAAGAGACCACCTGGCGTGTCTATTTTGAAGGGGTAAAACAACCTGACAGCATTATTCCAGGCAAGGCAGAAACCCCTGCAGCAATGGCGACATTAGGTGTCAATGTGATCTGGGGCGCACTGGTCCACATTGCTCCAGAAGAAAACGTAATTTCACTGTCGATTGACCCTCGCCGGGGAACGTTAAAAAACAACGGCACATTGCGTGTGCCGCTCAGAGAGATTGGTATTTGTGATGCTGTTTCATCGTGTAAATGGATAAAAGAAGACGCGACGATTTATCCGGACACTGAACGGAAATTAAAAACGCTCACTATGAAACAGGGTCAGAAATATAAGTTCCGCTACTTCAACTGGGTGAATAAAACCGCTGAAGAAGCTGATTTACCCGTCGTGCAATAACACGACGGCACAGTAAAAACCCACGTAGTTTGTTTAAAGAGCCAAGGTGCTCATTTGTAAATATGGAGATATCAATGCGTAACTATATTAAACCTCTGATGATTGTTGCCGCGATGGCCTCGTCCTTTAGCGCGCTGGCGATTCAAAAAGATATTACCGTCAACGCCAGCGTTGACTCACAGTTGGATATGACTCAGGCCGATAACACGCCACTGCCGGCCAGCATCGACATGCAGTACCTGCCAGGTCGTGGGCTGGAAAGCTACCGTCTGAACACCAAGGTGTGGTCTAACTCCGCCACCAGCAATGTCAAAGTGCGCCTCGTTAGCGCAGCTAAGCTCACCAATATGGATGGCGACGAGACTGTACCGATGACGGTGATTCTGGGTGATAAAACACTGTCTACCACCGATGCCGAATTTACCGGAACTGAACTGTTCCCAGGCAGCATTGAAAACGGTTCAGCGGTACTGCCACTGACCATTTCTCAGACCACCAAAGGCATTCTGAAAACCGGTCAGTACAGCGGCGTTGTCAGCCTGATGCTGACGCAGGCGACGACCACGGAAGGCGGTGCGTAACACCACAGTACATAAGGGATAACGTCAGAGGGTGCCCACCCTCTGACGTCAGGATGATGTCGAGGCTTGGTCATGGCGTTTCACAGAAATACTCTCCTCTTAGTTGCTTTATTACCCGCATCCATCCAACTCGCCTGCGCCGAGATGGCCGTCCCGGCAGGTTTCGAAGATCTGGCGAAAACGCAGCGTCTGTGGATAGAGGTTAACCTCTATGGCGAATCGCTTGGCCTTTTTGAAACGGATATCACACTTGAATCGGTAAGTTTTGTCGCACCCGAAACCGTGGTCGCGGCTATCAAACGTCAGTTTAATGACGCTCCTGCCCTCGTTGCCACCGTGTCCGCAGCTCTCGCCGTTCCACTTGCCCGTAACGGCAACCTGGCGTGCAGCAGCAATGGCTCCGCAACGGGATGTGATTACATTGATACCCATCGTGCGGCCATTATCTATGATGAGAATAACGCGCGCATTAGTCTGTTTTTGGACAAGAAATTTCTGCCTAAACAGACCACAGAAAACCAGTGGTATCAGTCTACGCAGGGCACTGAGAATGCGTTGATCCATCAACAGAATATCAATTTTGTTGCCGACAGGGATTACCAGTCAGCCACCGTTCAGGGCAATGGCGCGTTGGCCATGACGCAGGACGGCTACTTTAATCTCGACTGGACCTGGCTGGGGCAGCGTTCAAGGCATCAGCAGCAACAAGAAATAACCGTCAACAATGCCTGGTTTCGCCAGGATATCTGGCGTCAGTACTATATTCAGTTAGGCGAGATGGATACCCGCGATCTGTTCAGTAATGCTGGTGGGAATATCAACCTCAGCCAACTGCCGCTGGGCAAAATTCGCGGCCTGCGCACAGGCTCGACAAGGGCATGGATCAATCCGGTTCAGCAGTCAAAGGGTACCCCCATCACCGTGCTGCTTTCCCATGATGCGCGTATTGACGCCCGCCGGGGCAATCAGCTGCTGGCCAGTTTTTATCTCAATGCCGGGGCTCAGACCCTGGACACGCGATCGTTCCCCGATGGGAGCTATACCGTGACGCTGTCCGTCTATGAAAATAACCGGCTGACACGTACCGAGCAGATACCGTTTACCCGCACCGGTATTACGCCGTTTGACCGCGTCGAGTGGTTCCTGCAGGCGGGCGAAACCGACAATAACAATCAAAACGATGAACGTAGCGCGGTCGCACAGGCGGGTGTCCGCCTGCCTGTCACTCCAACGCTGGCACTCACCAGTGGCGCAGCGATAAAGAAAAACCAACGTTTTCTGGAAAATGCACTCGACTGGAGTCGTGGTTTCAATGCGGGTCCGATCGATGGCGTACTCTCGACCCGGTTTAGCTACCTTTACGGCAGCGAAGGACAACGCGGCAATATTCAGCAAATCAGCTATAACGACGGCTTTTCACTGAGCTTCTATCGCAACGCGTTATCAGCGGAAAACTGCAATACCCGAAGCGCGGGATATGACGCCGTAAATGGCTGTTATCGAAGCCTGTCGGTGATGTTCTCCATCCCTGTCGGCACCTGGTACGCCAGCCTGGGATATTCGGATAACCGCAACGAAGGACGGTACGTTTCTCGTCGGGAACTCCCGGACAGTGACGATCGCCACGATGCAGGCTTGCCCTGGGAGTCGGTTTATATGACCCGCTCACGCACTCGGGCCTGGCAGGGTGGCTTGAGTACGGCTTTCAGCACGCGCGGTCTGAACATCAACAGCAGTATTAACCTTTTCATGCGTAACGATGACTCGCGCGAAGGTAGGGATAAAGGCGGCTACCTGAGCGTGAGTCTGTCAATGGCGCATAACCGTCAGGGCAATGCGACAAGCTATACCTCTCTGGGCGCGACATGGCAGCACCAGCAGCATGATAAAAACCAGCTGAGCTATAACGTGGCGCACAGCTGGTATGCCGACGCACGTGGTGAAAATGAGTATGGACTGAGCGCATCAGGTATTAACAGCGATTCACTCAATACCTCTGCCTACACGCGCCAGGGCGGACGATATGGCAACGGGAGCCTGACAGTCAGCGATGCCTGGGATCGTCAGGATCGGCGCCATACCCTGAGCAGCAGCGGCAATTACAACTCCACGCTTGCGCTGTCGCGCACTGGTCTGTGGCTGGGCCGTTGGAGCGACGGACGTCCTGCTTCAGCCATCGCGGTTAACGTTGCCACACCGGAAGATTCCCAGGATCCGAGCATTGCCGTGTCGCTGGATAACGGCGGCAGTGCAGACATTCCAGGCAATAGCCGCGCCCTCTTCGCCGTGCCGGGCTATCAGCAGACTACGTTGACGATTAACGAATCGCTGGATGTCTCGCGGGGTGCCAGCAGTGAAATCACACAAGGTTCAGGCAGCAGAACGTTATTTATGGTGCCAGGCAAACTGCTCCGCCGGGACGTGCAAACCACGGCAAGCTACACCTGGCTCGGCCAGTTAACTGACGAGCAACATTCGCCGTTTATCGGCGGCGTGCCACTGAACGTTAACGGCTGGAGCGACCTTGGCAACGGCGGGTTTAGCGCTCAAAGCGACGCTCTGCTGCATAACCTCTACCTGGTGCGTCAGCAGCAGTTTTATCAGTGCGAGCTGAATGTAAAGACTATGCGCGACGTCGTGCGTTACGTCGGGCCGATCCCTTGCCGGGAATTAACCTTCTCTGCCCTGCCGGATACTGTCCAGCAACAGGCACAGCTGATGCTCGCCGGACGATCGGTACCAACGGGTCCAACTGCCATGAATGCAGACAACGTCACAAAAGGGAAATGATGTGAACAAGCACTTAATTATTTTACTTTTTTTAAGCCTGTGGGCGGGTCAGACTCAGGCAGCGGCCCCTGCCGGAAGAAACACCAGCGTCGATATCAGCTTCGATCGCATGGCCCCCCCCGCGCGCTTTGATATCTGGGTTCATGAACCGAGCGGCTATGATGTCGCCGATCCGCAAAAGTGGGGACGTAATACTCTGACGTGTCTGTCCCGTACCGACTCCACAGTTGGCGCCTGCATGACCGCCCCGGCCTGGTTCACGGCGAACCCGGGGACACCTTATGCCATCAATTTACGTTTTACGCATGCCCTTACCAGCAAAACGGTGGATCTTAAGGTCTATGGCGACCACTACATGTTTTTCAATAATAAAGTCTTTACCTATCCCAGTTTTATCACGGGAGGGACAGAGATTGTTGCAAACTGGACCAGAGAACCCTACTTCGATTTCTATATCGTGAAAAGCGAACTGGAAAAGCTCGCTCTGCCGGGTATCTGGACCGCAACGCTGAGGCAGAATCTGCGTCAATGGGATAGTGGCAATTGCGGCGGGAACTTCGCTGACCCCAATACCGGATGTCCAGGCTATCGCGCCATTGCTAGCTGGCAGGCCACGATGCGCATTGAGGTTGTCGATCCGGGTAATCAGCAGATTTATCTGCCGGCATTTCCGCACTCAACGCCTATCGTTAACCTCAACCTGACCAACTTCCCGGGGCGGCCGGGTGGCAGTGAAATCCAGGGTGAAAACACGCTGGATATGTGCCTGTACGACGGCAAAAACAGTACCAGTACCCGCACTTATCTTCGGTTTGAGGACGACGGACTCCCCTCAACGGACCGTGCTGAAGAGGCATTTTCAATCCGGCGACGCGGCGGAAGTCAGACCGATGCGCGGGATCGTCTCGACTATCAGGTCTTCGTCACTAATCCCGTCACGGGCGCAACCGAAACCGTCGCCAACGGTAAAACCTTAGTCTGGCAAGGCACCAACGATCCGCAGCATCTGCGTCAGGTCGTCCTGCCCGGCGGACGTGAGAGCGTACTGTGCGTACCAGCCCCTATTGTTCTGAAAACCCCAGCGTTTGCAGCCAGCAGTAAAAACGCCGGGGATTACACCGGCACGCTACGCATCATCTACACACCCAGTACGTTATAAAGAGGCCGCCGTGAATTACGTCATTCTTGATAATAATCGTTTTTATGCCGAAGGGTTGCGCTACGCCCTTCTGCGCCGTAACGCTCACACTCAAGTTGAGAGTGGCGCGTTACAGTGGCACCGTTCGCTGTTGGCCTGCGACACCCTCGTTGTGCGTTGCCGCTTTTCCGTCGCGAGGACGCATCTGGCACTGGTCGACATTCTGCTTCAACTGGAGGCCAGGCGCTGGGAGGGAACGGTTTATCTGGTGTGCAATGAAAAAGGCTGGGCACTGGCCACGCATTTACGAAAGCGTTTTGCCACGCTGACCTTACATATCATTGATGACAGAATTGCCGTCGTGGATGCGGCGTATCTGCTTGCTAAAGAGCCCCGTCGGGTACGCAGTCTGAATTGCTGCCTGACTGGCATGGAGTTCAATGTTCTCGACAGGCTGGTTAACGGTCAATCGGTAAAACATGTTGCGCAAATGACGCAGATTAGCGAAAAACAGGTTTCGACGTATAAATGCAACGCGCTGAAGAAGCTTAATGCCAACAATCTGCTACAGCTACTTCTGTAGGTCGAGGTTTCTCACGCCGCCCCTTATTTGCTAAACTAAGGGCGGTTTTTACTTTATCGACAGAGCACTATGTTCATTTTTGCAGGCCATGAAATTGAGACCGATAGCGAAGGCTATCTGAAAGACACCACGCAATGGAGCGAGCCGCTGGCGGAGAAAATCGCCGAAAACGAAGGTATCGTTCTCTCCCCCGAACACTGGGAAGTGGTGCGTTTCGTTCGCGAGTTTTATCTGGAGTTTAATACCTCCCCCGCTATCCGCATGCTGGTAAAAGCGATGGCCAACAAGTTTGGCGAAGAAAAAGGCAACAGCCGTTATCTCTATCGCCTGTTTCCGAAAGGCCCAGCTAAGCAGGCAACTAAAATTGCCGGCCTGCCGAAACCGGTGAAATGTATTTAATAGCGGATACTAAATCCCTTTAGCTCGTCGCCAGGGCGGTGCGGTTCGCTGAGAACCCGATCAACCCTGGCGCTGCGCGGTCCCCCGGCTTTCAACCACTTCATCAGTTGTTCCACCCGCTCGCTTTCACCACAGGCGACAACTTCTACGCTGCCGTCATCCATATTCTTCGCATAGCCGGTCAACCCCAGCCGTTGCGCTTCATGCTGGGTGGTGTAGCGAAATCCCACCCCCTGAACCCGGCCATAGACCCAGGCGATGATGCAGACTTTCGACATTGCGGTTCTCCTTATCAACATAAATGAAAGAACAGGTACCGATGGACAGATGACCGGCAATCTCCTGATCTGTCCATAGATTAGCAGGGGATAACAGAATAAGTTGTCGCACCTGTTCAGTGAGATTAAACCGTCGCTCGATAAGCAGAGGCCCCGCCATACCATCATGCAGTAGCGCCAGACGCTGATGATTGACCTCATCATCTGTGCTACTCTACGCGCCATTTTATTTTAATGGTTTCAGGTTGGTACTTTCATCCAACCCGCGTCACTGTTTGTGAGAGGTTGCTCCGCATGACTGAATCTACAATTCCACATTATCCTCGTTTAGTGTTAGCCAAGGGGCGCGAAAAATCATTACTTCGCCGCCATCCATGGGTATTTTCCGGTGCTGTCGCACGTATGGAAGGTAAAGCCAACCTCGGTGAAACCGTTGATATTGTTGACCACCAGGGGAAATGGTTAGCGCGCGGTGCGTTTTCTCCTGCGTCGCAGATCCGTGCGCGCGTCTGGACCTTCGATAAGTCTGAATCCATCGACATTGATTTCTTTACCCGTCGTCTGCAGAAGGCGCAGACATGGCGTGACTGGCTGGCGAAAAAGGACGGTCTGGACAGCTACCGTCTGATCGCCGGAGAATCCGACGGCCTGCCAGGTGTCACTATTGACCGCTTCGGCAACTTCCTCGTATTGCAGTTGCTCAGCGCGGGTGCTGAATACCAACGCGCCGCGCTGATTAATGCTCTGCAAATTGTTTTCCCGGACTGCGCTATTTATGACCGTAGCGATGTAGCCGTGCGTAAAAAAGAAGGTATGGCGCTGACCCAAGGGCCCGTCACGGGCGAATTGCCGCCTGCTCTGCTGCCTATCGAAGAGCACGGTATGAAGCTGCTGGTTGATATTCAGCACGGTCACAAAACCGGCTATTACCTCGATCAACGCGATAGCCGCCTGGCGACGCGTCGTTATGTGGAAAACCAGCGTGTCCTGAACTGTTTCTCCTATACCGGCGGCTTTGCGGTCTCAGCATTAATGGGCGGATGCCGTCAGGTGGTCAGCGTCGACACCTCTCAGGAAGCACTCGATATTGCCCGCCAGAACGTGGAACTGAACAAGCTGGATCTGAGTAAAGCCGAGTTCGTGCGAGATGATGTGTTCAAACTGCTGCGCGCCTATCGCGATCGCGGTGAGAAATTTGATGTCATCGTGATGGATCCGCCGAAATTTGTCGAAAATAAAAGCCAGTTGATGGGCGCCTGCCGCGGTTATAAGGACATCAATATGCTGGCTATTCAGTTGCTGAACCCAGGCGGCGTACTGCTGACATTTTCCTGCTCCGGGCTGATGACGACCGATTTATTTCAGAAAATCATCGCTGATGCCGCAATAGATGCTGGTCGTGATGTACAATTTATAGAGCAGTTCCGTCAGGCCGCCGATCATCCGGTGATCGCTACCTACCCGGAAGGGCTGTATCTGAAAGGGTTTGCCTGTCGCATCATGTAACTTGAAAAGTGGAATATTACCCTTACATAGAGGGTATCTATTTCCCGGGAGGTGACTATGATTGCCAGCAAATTCGGTATCGGCCAGCAGGTCCGCCATTCCCTGTTAGGTTACCTCGGAGTGGTCGTGGATATCGACCCGGAATATTCGCTTGATGAGCCGTCAGCCGATGAGTTGGCGGTTAACAGCGAACTTCGCGCCGCTCCCTGGTATCACGTGGTGATGGAAGACGATAATGGTCTGCCAGTGCATACGTATCTGGCCGAAGCGCAACTGAGTAGCGAGCTACAGGAAGAACATCCGGAGCAACCGTCAATGGATGAACTGGCGCGCACAATCCGTAAACAGCTTCAGGCTCCGCGCCTGCGTAATTGATACTAATACAGGCCCGATGGCGCTTCGCTTATCGGGCCTGTGCGTTTCATCCGGCGACAGTCAAACTTTACTTCGCCAGTCCCAGTCGCGGGATCTCAATCGCCGGGCAACGATCCATCACCACCGTCAGCCCCGCATCACGCGCCAGCACGGCCGCCTGCTCGTTAATTACGCCAAGCTGCATCCATAGCGTCTTCGCGCCAATGGCGATAGCCTCCTGAGCGACGCCCCACGCCGCTTCAGAATTACGGAAGACATCGACCATATCCACTTTCTCTGGCACATCCGCCAGCGTTGCATAGCCCTGCTGCCCCAGCAGCATTTTCCCGGCAACCTTCGGTGAAACGGGAATAACGTGATAGCCCTGGTCGAGTAAATACTTCATCACGCGATAGCTTGGGCGATCGGGTTTATCGCTTGCGCCAACCAGTGCAATCGTGCGGGTAGATGTCAAAATGCCAGCAATATCGGTCTCTTTCATCGTTTTCCTCCAGGCTGTTTAACAAAGTGTACGACAAACCTGGCCCCGCAACCATTCATCCCATACTGGCGTATGAGAGCTAAACTCAAAAATATGTCTATATGTTAGTAAACGTGATTATCGAAAAATTTAGATACATGTTTGCAGCTATTTTCTGGACAGGAGAAACCTATGAAAGCCGGCATTGTGACAGCCTTAATTGCCCTGTGTTTGCCGGTAACCGTTTTTGCTACCTCATTACGCCTGTCTAATGATATTGACCTTTTGGTGCTGGACGGAAAAAAAGTTTCCAGCTCATTACTGCGTGGCGCCGACAGTATCGAGCTGGAAAATGGTCGCCACCAGCTCGTATTTCGCGTAGAAAAAACCATTCGCTTGTCCAGCCACGAAGAACGTCTGTATATTTCGCCTCCGCTGGTCATCAGCTTTGATACGCAACTCGTCAGCCAGGTTAATTTCCACCTCCCGCGTCTGAACAATGAGCGGGATACAGCGCATTTTGATGACGTTCCACGTGTGGAATTGCTGGATGGGGACTCCATGCCTATCCCCGTCAAGCTGGATATTCTGTCAATCACATCCACAGCGAAAATAGTGAATTATGAAATGGAAACTGAACGCTATAACAAAGCGGCTAAACATGCGTCATTACCGCAGTTTGCTACGATGATGGCCGATGACAGCTCGCTGCTTTCCGGGGTATCTGAACTGGATCGCGTGCCGCCTCAGTCGCAAACGCTAACCGAACAGCGCTTAAAATATTGGTACCAACAGGCAGACGCACAAACGCGAAGTAACTTTTTGCAATGGGCTCAGAAACAGCCTCCTTCATGACATTTATGTTCGCATACGCATTTTTTTTGTCTTTCTCTTGCAGCGTCAAGAGCTTCCAGTACTCTGTAACCAGGTTAACTTGGGAGCTGTACTATGGAATTAACAACTCGCACATTGCCAGCGCGTAAGCATATTGCGCTGGTTGCACACGATCACTGTAAAAAGATGTTGATGAGCTGGGTGGAACGCCACCAGCCGTTGCTGGAAAAGCACGTTCTGTACGCCACAGGAACAACGGGAAACTTAATCCAACGCGCAACGGGAATGGACGTCAACGCCATGCTGAGCGGTCCGATGGGGGGTGACCAGCAGGTGGGTGCGCTGATTTCAGAAGGGAAAATTGATGTGCTGATTTTCTTCTGGGATCCGCTGAACGCCGTACCTCACGATCCTGATGTCAAAGCCCTGCTGCGTCTGGCGACGGTATGGAACATTCCGGTTGCCACCAACGTGTCGACCGCCGATTTTATTATCCAGTCGCCAAACTTCAACGATGCAACGGACATCTTGATCCCAGATTACGCCCGCTATCTGGCAGAGCGCCTCAAATAAACGCAGGGCAGGCGGCAATTGCCGCCTGCTATTCAGGGTTTTCTTGCTACCGGAACATCCAGTTGTTTAAGCTCATCCACAAAGCACGACGGTGTTTCTTTATTAAACAGCAGCCATACCCGATGCCGTGCACGCGTTAGAGCCACATACAGCAAGCGTCTCTCTTCAGCATCCGGGAAATCCTCCACCGCCGGAAGCAACGCCTCTTCCATAATCGACTCGCGGGCCGGGGCGGGAAAACCGTCATTCCCATCATGAAGCCCCACAACAATAACGTAATCTGCCTGCTGTCCCTTACTGGCATGGATAGTCATGAAATCCAGCTGTAGCTTAGGCCAACGGGTAGCTGCTTTCTCCAGACTGGCTGGTTTCAGGTGATGGTATCGCGCCAGCACCAGAATTCTCTCTTCTGCCTTCACAAATCCCGACAGCTTATCCAGTAGCAGATCCAACTGGCTTTCATCGAGCAACGTGACGGCTTTTTTATCGCCTGCCATCAGACTGTTGAGCGGTTTCGTAAGCTGATGAGGGTTTTGCTGGATAAACTGGTTTGCGACTTCACCAATGCGGCTATTAAAACGGTAAGTCGTATCCAGATTACAACGGTCGCCCTCGCCGAAGTTTTGCTGGAATGCGGTGGTCAACGAAAGCTGTGCTCCGCTGAACCGGTAAATTGCCTGCCAGTCATCCCCTACGGCGAACAGCGTAGTGTGTGAGTTTTGCTTGCGCAGTGCGGCTAACAGGGCGGCACGCTGAGGAGAAATGTCCTGAAATTCGTCGACCAGAATGTGTTTCCACGGACTGATAAACCGGCCTTTTTCCAGAATGACAATGGCCTGATGAATCAACCCGGAAAAATCGACGGCATTCTCATCCTTCAGGGCGCCCTTCCAGGCCTTGAGCAGGGGAGACATCAGCTTAATGCGTTTACTGAACAGATCGCGAATCTCCTCCGGAGCATTGGCGATCATCTCCGCCTGCGCTCCGCCATGCATACGCATCAGGCTAACCCAACGATCCAGCCGGGAAGCCAGCCGGCGCTGTAATTTTTCGTCATCCCAGAAGTTACCTTCGGGTACAGACCACTGCATCTCTTCTTCTAACCATTGCCGCCAGCCTTTGGCCTGTGCCTTTTTCTCACTGCACTGTTGACGCCAGGTCGTGATAAAAAGTTTGCTACGCGCGGCAACATCATTTTCCAGCTTGCTAACCGTCGGGACTTTTTTGCTCCCCTGCGAAATAATGTGCAACGCCAGTGAATGAAACGTCCTCGCAGTGATCTCTTCCGTATGCAGACGTTCACGGATGCGATCGTCCATCTCCTGGGCCGCTTTGCGTCCAAACGCCAGCAGCAGGATTTGTTCCGCCGCCGCTTCCCCTCGCGCAAGTAGCCAGCCCGCACGGGCGACCAATACGGATGTTTTGCCGCTTCCGGCCCCCGCAAGAACCAGTAATGATTGTTCGCCGTTCACCACCGCCCGCGCCTGGGCCGGATTCAGCGGCGAGGACTCAATTTGCTGGAAAAAATCGGCATGTTCTTCCAGCATGGCATCGGTATACGCCTGGTTGTGCTGCAAGCGACAAGCTTCAATGTCCTTCAACCATGCCTGGCATTGACGTAACGCCTCACGGCAATTTTCAAATTCTTCCAGCCGGTTGATCGGGAGCGGCAATGCGGCAAAGGCGCGGCGGATCTGCTGCTGTAGCCCTGACGTCTGCTCGCGCGTCAGCCATTTATTCTCACTGGTGCGGGTGGCGATCGCCTCCAACTGCTGCTGTAAAACTCCCGCAGCGACGTCGCTCATTTCCTGACTCCACTGCTGCCAGAGCGAATTCAAATGGTGATGGAAGCGCTGGGTTTCAGCCCATTCTGTGCCGTGAAGACGAACCACCTTATCATCCGGGAGCACAAACTCCAGCTCACCCCATACCAGGCCGCGTTTACAATGAATAGCCAGTAACTGATTGAAGGGAATAAGATACTCGTGACGATCGCCGGAAACCTTAATCCCGGCATTGAGAATAACGGCCCGATCGTAAGGGTGTTGTGCCAGACGTTTTCCAAGAGAAGTTGCTTTCAGTTCCATAAGACTCAAGCGGATCCACACGAAGAGGTTTGCTTATCAGTGTAACCGCCAGAGAAAACGTGCTCCAGCCCAAAAAAACGTTACAATTGCCGAATTCACAGAAAACCAGAGTTAACCGAGGGTTTATGCGTACTGTTCTGAATATTTTAAATTTTGTGCTCGGGGGATTCGCCACCACCTTAGCCTGGTTACTGGCTACGCTGGTCAGTATTGTGCTGATTTTTACTCTCCCCCTGACCCGCTCATGCTGGGAAATTACCCGACTCTCGCTGTTTCCCTACGGTAACGAAGCGATTCATGTCGATGAGCTTAATCCAGCGGGCAAAAACGTCCTGTTGAATACCGGAGGCACCGTGCTCAATATTTTCTGGCTGATTTTCTTCGGCTGGTGGTTGTGCCTGATGCACATTGTCTCCGGTATTGCCCAGTGCATTACGATTATTGGTATCCCGGTTGGCATTGCGAATTTCAAAATCGCGGCGATTGCACTGTGGCCGGTGGGTCGCCGGGTAGTGTCAGTTGAAGTTGCTCGCGCAGCGCGTGAAGCCAACGCGCGTCGTCGCTTCGAATAATCAGGACCGATGGCCTTTATGTTAAGTCCTCTGCTCAAACGCTATACCTGGAACAGCACCTGGCTGTACTACGTGCGGATTTTTATCGCGCTTTGCGGCACAACAGCGCTGCCCTGGTGGCTGGGTGACGTTAAGCTGACCATCCCGCTCACGCTGGGTATGGTCGCTGCCGCGCTTACTGACCTGGACGATCGTCTTGCAGGCCGCCTGCGCAATTTGATCATCACGCTGGTGTGCTTTTTCATTGCCTCGGCCTCGGTCGAACTGCTCTTCCCATGGCCATGGCTGTTTGCCCTTGGGTTAACGCTTTCCACCAGCGGCTTTATACTGCTGGGGGGATTAGGGCAGCGCTATGCAACCATCGCCTTTGGCGCGTTGCTGATCGCCATTTACACGATGCTCGGCACCTCGCTTTACGATCAGTGGTATCAGCAACCGATCCTGCTGCTCGCGGGCGCCATTTGGTACAACCTGTTAACCCTGACCGGACATCTTCTGTTCCCTATTCGCCCGTTGCAGGACAATCTGGCGCGTAGCTATGAACAGTTAGCGCACTATCTGGAACTGAAATCGCGTCTTTTTGATCCCGACATAGAAGATGAAAGCCAGGCGCCGTTGTATGATTTGGCTCTTGCGAATGGGCAACTGATGGCGACCCTAAACCAGACAAAGGTGTCACTGCTGACCCGCCTGCGCGGCGACCGCGGACAGCGAGGAACACGTCGCACGCTACATTACTATTTTGTGGCGCAGGATATTCACGAACGCGCAAGCTCCTCGCATATTCAGTACCAAACGCTTCGCGACCATTTCCGCCACAGCGACGTGATGTTCCGCTTCCAGCGCCTGATGTCGATGCAGGGGCAAGCGTGTTCGCAACTGTCTCGCTGTATTTTATTACGCACGCCTTATCAGCACGATCCGCACTTTGAGCGCGTCTTCACCCATATTGATGCTGCACTTGAGCGCATGCGCGCGAGTGGTGAGCCTGCCGACCTGCTCAACACGTTGGGATTTTTGCTGTCAAACCTGCGGGCCATTGATGCCCAGTTGGCTACCATTGAGTCTGAACAGGCTCAGGTACTTTCGCGCAATGAGTCTGAAAATCAGCTTGCCGATGACAGCCCGCATGGGTTCAGTGATATCTGGTTGCGTCTGAGCCGTAACTTCACGCCTGAGTCCGCCCTGTTTCGTCATGCTGTTCGCATGTCGCTGGTGCTATGCGTCGGCTATGCCATTATCCAGATAACCGGAATGAACCACGGGTACTGGATCCTGTTGACCAGTCTGTTTGTCTGCCAGCCAAACTACAACGCCACCCGACATCGTCTGGCACTAAGGATTATCGGCACATTAGTCGGGATCGCCATTGGGTTACCGATCCTGTGGTTTGTACCTTCTCTCGAAGGGCAATTGATCCTTCTGGTGATCACCGGCGTGTTGTTTTTTGCCTTTCGTAACGTCCAGTACGCGCATGCCACCATGTTTATCACGCTGCTGGTGCTGTTGTGCTTTAACCTGCTCGGTGAAGGTTTTGAAGTTGCACTTCCGCGCGTCATCGATACGTTGATCGGCTGTGCCATCGCCTGGGCTGCTGTCAGCTTTATCTGGCCAGACTGGCGTTTTCGGAATCTGCCGCGAGTGATTGAACGGGCCACTGACGCTAACTGTCGTTATCTTGATGCTATTCTCGAACAATATCATCAGGGGCGTGATAATCGTCTGGCATACCGTATCGCCCGCCGTGACGCGCACAATCGTGATGCGGAACTTGCTTCGGTGGTGTCGAACATGTCGAGTGAACCGGATGTCACGGCCCAAACACGCGAAACGGCGTTCCGCTTGCTGTGTCTTAACCATACGTTTACCAGCTATATTTCCGCCCTCGGCGCACATCGCGAGCAGTTAACCAATCCTGACGTTCTGGCATTGCTGGATGATGCCGTCTGCTATGTAGATGATGCGCTTCACCATCAACCTGCTGATGAGCAGCGCGTATACCAGGCGCTGGAAGATCTGAAGCAGCGAATTCAGCATCTCGAGCCACGTCCGGACAGTAAAGAGCCGCTGGTCGTACAGCAAGTTGGGTTACTGATTGCCCTGCTCCCGGAGATTCGGCGATTACAGCAACAAATTGCTGTGCTGCCATCTAATACCCCGGTTCCGGCGTAAGAGAACTCACCCACTCCACCAGCTCCTGGCGACGCGTCGCCGGGAGCGCGGCTTCATGCACCCCGTCAACCGCTCCTTCAAGGGCATAGAGTATTTTTACCGTTAAGGCAGGGTTATTTTGCCGAAGTTTCAACCAGCACATCTGAGCTCCCAACGATCGCAATGTCCCCTCATCCTTAATTCCTGCTTCATTTAGCAAGGTCTCCAGATGAAACGTCATATTCGGTAATTCCCGCAGGCGATGTTGTGCAAAGCGACTCTGTTTTTCCTTAACGGCTGCATCGAGTGAAAATTGTGATAGCGACACTAACTGCTGCTGGTTCTGCCACAGGGTATCGTTCACCTGGTAATAATTGAGTACAACCGGACGTCCGCGCTTGATAAATGTTAGCCAGACAGGAGAATTTTTTACACAGTACTGGGCGCTCTGCTCACAGGCGCGAAGATATAACTCACCGCTGGCTACCATGGCAAAGACCGTATCACCAACCGTCAGACTATAGCCGCCAAACAGTGAGCGGTAGTGAATTGTTCCCAGAGAAGCCAGATATTCTTGTGATTTATAGATTCTTGCATAAGACTTTTCTTTCATAAAAATCCTTTTAAATCATAACGTAAGCAAATAATTTGCAGTAGCAGATCCGTTAATGACGAAAATAGGCAACTTATGCGTATGGGGCAAGATGAATTTTATTTTTCCCGTGATGATGACTAAAAATTGCGAACCTGTTTCCGAAAATAAGGTTGATCTTTATTGATGGCAGGGTTACTGTATATCCATACAGTAACTCACAGGGCTGGATTGATTATGTACACTTCAGGTTATGCAAATCGTTCTTCGTCGTTCTCTTCCGCATCGAGCAGCATTGCGCGCGTTTCAGCAGAGAACGCTACCGCTGGGCTTATCAGTGAAGTGGTCTATCGCGAGGACCAGCCCATGATGACGCAGCTCCTGCTGCTTCCCCTGCTGCAACAATTAGGGCAACAATCACGCTGGCAGCTGTGGCTGACGCCTCAGCAAAAATTAAGCCGTGAGTGGGTGCAGTCAGCCGGGCTTCCATTGACCAAAGTCATGCAAATCAGCCAGCTCTCCCCCTGCAATACGCTGGAATCGATGGTTCGTGCGCTGCGCACGGGTAACTACAGCGTCGTCATCGGCTGGTTGACAGAAGAATTAACCGAAGATGAACATGCCGAGCTGGTAAAAGCGGCAGATGAAGGTAATGCGATGGGGTTTATCATGCGTCCTGTTCGCGCTCAGTCACTTGCGGGGAGACAGCATTCCGGGCTAAAAATTCACTCGAATTTGTATCATTGAGTAAAATTAGGATTTATCCTGGAATTTTTTTTCATGTTTTAATTTGCCATTGAGCTGTAACGCGTTTTCCGGCTGAGGGCCTGTCTGAAGCGGTTTTCAGGAAATCTTCAGTACATTTATTCATCTATAAATGTTAAATATTGTGTATACAAGCCTTTTTTTTTCATATGCCTGACGGACTTCACACTTGTAAGTTTTCAACTACGTTGTAGACTTTACATCGCCAGGGGTGCTCGGCATAAGCCGCAGATATCGGTAGAGTAACTATTGAACTGGTCCCCGGGTGAAGGATTTAACCGTGTTATCTCTCTTCGGAGATATTCATGGCGAATTTTGGATGATAACGAGGCGCAAAAAATGAAAAAGACAGCTATCGCAATTGCAGTGGCACTGGCTGGTTTCGCTACCGTGGCGCAGGCCGCTCCGAAAGATAACACCTGGTACACTGGTGCTAAACTGGGCTGGTCTCAGTACCATGATATTGGTAACAACCAGATCAACAACGCTGGTCCTACCCACGAAAGCCAACTGGGTGCTGGTGCGTTCGGTGGTTATCAGGTTAACCCGTACGTTGGTTTTGAAATGGGTTACGACTGGTTAGGTCGTATGCCGTACAAAGGCTACACCGACGCTACCCATCAAAACGGCGCTTTCAAAGCTCAGGGCGTTCAGCTGACCGCTAAACTGGGTTACCCAATCACTGACGATCTGGACGTTTATACCCGTCTGGGTGGTATGGTTTGGCGTGCAGACGCTAAAAACAACGAAGGCTTCAAAGACCACGACACTGGTGTTTCCCCAGTATTCGCTGGTGGCGTAGAGTATGCAATTACTCCTGAAATCGCTACCCGTCTGGAATACCAGTGGACCAACAACATCGGTGACGCGAACACCGTTGGCGGTCGTCCGGATAACGGTCTGTTGAGCGTTGGTGTTTCCTACCGTTTCGGTCAGCAGGAAGAAGCAGCTCCAGTAGTTGCTGCTCCGGCTCCGGCTCCGGAAGTACAGACCAAACACTTCACTCTGAAGTCTGACGTTCTGTTCAACTTCAACAAAGCAACTCTGAAACCAGAAGGCCAGCAGGCTCTGGATCAGATGTACAGCCAGCTGAGCAACCTGGATCCGAAAGACGGTTCCGTAGTGGTTCTGGGCTTCACTGACCGCATCGGTTCTGACGCTTACAACCAGGGTCTGTCCGAGAAACGTGCTCAGTCCGTTGTTGATTACCTGATCTCTAAAGGTATTCCTTCTGACAAAATCTCTGCACGTGGCATGGGCGAATCCAACCCAGTTACTGGCAACACTTGTGACAACGTGAAAGCTCGCGCTGCACTGATCGACTGCCTGGCTCCGGATCGTCGTGTTGAGATCGAAGTTAAAGGTATCAAAGACGTTGTAACTCAGCCTCAGGCTTAAGTTATCGTCTTATGAAAAAACCCCGCTTTGCGGGGTTTTTTTTCACTTTTTATCAATCAAAGCAGGCCTGTACACAACACATTTAGCCATTCTGTGGTTATTCTTTTCCCAGCAGCGCCTGTAAATCCTGCTTCAAGGTCGACATTTTATTCGCGTACTTCTCTTTATGCTCTGCGTCTTCAATCAGTTGCACAATGGTTTCAGAAAGCGTTTTGCCGCGCCGCTGCGCAAGCCCCGCTAAGCGCTGCCAGACCATAAATTCCAGATCGATAGATTTCTTTCGCGTATGCTGATGCTCCGCGTTAAAGTGCCGCTTACGCCTCGCCCGTATGGTTTGTTTCATACGATTTAGCAGCGCAGAGTTCATGTGTTCTTCAATCCAGGTATTGACCCGAACCGGTTCATTTTCGAGGGTTAGCAACAAATCAACGGCTTCTTCGGCAGCGCTGGCCTCTACGTAACGGGTGATTAATTCCCCCTCACGATGCTTCTTCACCAGATACTTCCATTTCCAGCCGCTTTCAAGGTTTTCAAGTTGTTGATATTTCATTGCGATCTCAATGTTACCGTGTAACTCTTATCAGAATATCAGCTTTTTCAGCATCTGAAGAAAAGAATATCCAGCCTGTGAACTGTCGCGCGTCATCGCATTCGTTTCACAGCGCTTTCCACGTGTGCAGTGATGATGGTTACGGTATAATCTCGTTTTTTACAACAGACTAAAAAACATCAACTTTGACCATTACGAAACTTGCATGGCGTGATCTGGTTCCTGACACCGATAGTTATCAGGAAGTATTTGCACAGCCGCACGTCACTGACGACACCGATACCTTACTTAGTGATACTCAGCCACGTTTACAATTTGCGCTGGAGCAGCTTCTTCAGCACTGGACGACGTCTTCGTTCATGCTGGTAAAAGCGCCGGAGGAGCTTGAGTACATCAACCTTATTGCACAGGCCGCGCGGCCTCTGCACTCGGATGCCGGAAGTCTCACCGGAGGTCATTATGATATCTCCGGTCACACTATCCGCTATCGTGCAGCTGAGACAGCAGAAGACAATTTTGCGACATTAACCCAGGTAGTCTGCGCTGACTGGGTTGAAGCCGAACAACTGTTTGGCTGTCTGCGTCAGTTCAACGGCGAAATTACCCTACAGCCAGGCCTTGTGCATCAGGCCAACGGTGGTGTGCTGGTTATTTCGTTGCGCACGCTACTGGCCCAACCGCTGCTGTGGATGCGCCTGAAAGCCATTGTCAGCCACGAGCGTTTTGACTGGGTAGCTTTTGATGAGTCTCGCCCGCTGCCCGTCTCCGTTCCACCTATGCCGCTTAAACTCAAAGTGGTATTAGTCGGTGAACGTGAATCACTGGCAGACTTCCAGGACATGGAGCCGGAGCTGGCTGAGCAGGCTATTTATAGCGAGTTTGAAGATAATCTGCAGATAGTGGATGCCGAAACCATGACGCAGTGGTGTCAGTGGGTAACACATACCGCTACGCGCAACAATTTGCCCTACCCGGCCCCTGATGCCTGGCAAGTGCTGATCCGTGAAGCCGTTCGTTATACCGGCGAACAGGATACATTGCCGCTTAACCCGCTGTGGATCACCCGTCAGTTCAAAGAAGTGGCCCCGTTATGCGAGGGCGAAACCTGCAACGCTGAGCAGTTCAGCCTGATGCTAACCCAGCGTGAATGGCGGGAAGGTTTCCTCGCCGAACGAATGCAGGATGAGATCCTGCAGGAACAGATCCTGATCGAGACGGAAGGCGAGCGTATTGGCCAAATCAACGCCCTGTCGGTGATTGAATTTCCTGGTCACCCCCGCGCGTTTGGTGAGCCTTCTCGTATCAGCTGTGTGGTTCATATTGGCGACGGCGAATTTACGGATATTGAGCGCAAAGCCGAGCTTGGCGGAAATATTCATGCGAAGGGTATGATGATTATGCAGGCGTTCCTGATGTCGGAACTCCAGCTTGAACAGCAAATCCCCTTCTCTGCCTCGCTGACCTTTGAGCAATCCTACAGTGAAGTGGACGGCGACAGCGCGTCCATGGCAGAACTTTGCGCATTGATTAGCGCCCTCGCCGACGTTCCTGTTAATCAAAGCATCGCCATTACCGGTTCTGTCGATCAGTTTGGTCGGGCACAACCTGTTGGTGGTCTGAACGAGAAAATTGAAGGCTTCTTCGCCATCTGTCAGCAGCGTGAGCTGACAGGCACACAGGGCGTTATCATTCCTTCAGCGAATGTCAGACACCTGAGCCTGCAGCCCGCTCTGCTACAGGCCGTAGAAGAAGAAAAATTCACTATCTGGGCGGTGGACGACGTGACCGATGCGCTGCCACTGTTATTAAATCTGGTGTGGGATGGTGAAGGCCAGACAACGCTGATGCAAACTATCCAGGAGCGTATTGCTACGGCAACGCAGCAGGAAGGTCGTCACCGTTTTCCCTGGCCGCTACGTTGGCTGAACTGGATTATTCCGAACTGATCGGACTTGTTCAGCGTACACGTGTTAGCTATCCTGCGTGCTTCAATAAAATAAGGCTTACAGAGAACATGGTAGATAAACGCGAATCCTATACAAAAGAAGACCTTCTTGCCTCTGGTCGCGGTGAGCTGTTTGGCGCAAAAGGGCCACAACTGCCTGCACCAAGCATGCTGATGATGGACCGTGTCATCAAGATGACCGAAACCGGCGGCAACTTTGACAAAGGTTATGTTGAAGCTGAACTGGATATCAACCCGGACCTGTGGTTCTTCGGATGCCACTTTATCGGCGATCCGGTGATGCCGGGCTGCCTGGGTCTGGATGCCATGTGGCAGCTGGTTGGATTCTATCTCGGCTGGCTGGGCGGCGAAGGTAAAGGCCGCGCGCTGGGCGTAGGCGAAGTTAAATTCACCGGCCAGGTTCTGCCGACTGCGAAAAAAGTGACTTACCGCATTCACTTCAAACGCATCGTTAATCGTCGCCTGATCATGGGCCTGGCTGATGGTGAAGTGCTGGTTGATGGTCGTCTGATCTATACCGCAAACGATCTGAAAGTGGGTCTGTTCCAGGACACTTCCGCGTTCTAATCAAGGTCAGCTTAGCAGCCAGACATTAACGTCTATTCGTCTTGTCTGGTGGGCAAAAAGGCGAAACCTCCGCTCTGCGGAGGTTTCTTTTATCTAAAGAGACAGAATCAGGCCATTAAAACCCTATCCCCCATGGCTTCTCGCCAGCCTCCCAGCCAGTATGACCTCTGATTCAGCGTCTGATAGGGACACATTTCTTTTGAGCGTCCGGCAATGCCGGCCTGATATCCACGTTGATGTGCCCGTTCCAGGCGATCTCGTTTTTGTCTCTTCATGCCTCGTTTCCCTCATCTTTTGGGTCTGGTGGAAAAGAAAACAGTGATTACTAAGTGTGCAATCACACTAAAACGAATACCCCTAAACATCAGGCTCGTCAATGCGCAAAATTCACGCCAGTGTCATATTTGTGAGCTACCCGCAAAATCATTTGTACAAAAATAGTCTGTCAGAACAGCTATCTCCACGGCTAAAAAAATAAAAAAAACCGCCCCGGGCAATAAACCAGGGGCGGCATAATTTACAATTATTTAAGCTTAAGGGATGCGTTTCAGCTCTTGAGCCATTGCCGTCGCTTCCTGGCTCCAGGCGTTGGCCAGAACCTTCACCATCTCATCGTAGCCGTCTTTATTCTGTACAGCTTCGATGTGGAATGGACGCTTGATCAACTGCCCCTGGTGATTCAGCAGCCATTCACCGCTCACGATGACCTTACCATCGTACCGACCGTGGAAGCCGGTCACGGTAACGTTCAACGTGTCCTGAGTGCTTCCCAGCGGCTGCGAAGCGACAACCCAGCCAGGCAACTGCATACTGAGGTTCGTAACCAGGGTATTGCGCAATTGCTGATCTAATGGGCTGGCCCAGAGATTATTATTCGCTATCACATATTGCACATCGCTGGTCTGGTAAACCACCCCATTACCCGCCAGATAGTCCGGGACCGCAATCTGTTCAACCCACAGCAGACGGTTACCCTGGTTAGCTGAGCTCTGTACGCCCCCTTGCGCGATAGGGAGCTGGTAATAGCTTTTATTTTCTCCGCTGGAGCTGCATGACGTCAGCCAGACCGCCATCATCGCCACTAGCCACTTTTTCATTGTTTCGCCCTCTTCGGCTCTGGATCTTTTTTGTCCTTCGCTTCAAATACCAGCGCATTGCTCTTATCGTTCAACGTTTTCAGTACCGGTTGCAGTTCTCGCAGCACCTGATCAAGACGCTGCATATCCGCCACCATCTTGTTGTAGGCGGCGGACCCCGGCTGGAAGCCCTGCATACTACGGTTCAGTTCGCG
Organism: Citrobacter braakii; assembly: GCF_002075345.1. Classification (GTDB taxonomy): domain Bacteria; phylum Pseudomonadota; class Gammaproteobacteria; order Enterobacterales; family Enterobacteriaceae; genus Citrobacter; species Citrobacter braakii. The sequence continues at coordinate 63,260 of NZ_NAEW01000001.1, read as the reverse complement.
CAGCGTGTTCTGCATATCCGCCGGAAGATCCTGCATCGACTGACTGGACGTGATCTTATTCATGTTGTCCAGCGTGGTTTGCAGATGCTTCATCGTACGCTGGCTTTCCGACAACGTATTGGTCGCCTGCTCAATCATCGGGTTCAACGGCAGATTGTTAATCTTATCCAGCGCTTCCATCAGTCGCTGCTGGATCTGCGCCAGACCACCGCTCACGGTCGGAATAATTTGATAACCGTTAAATTCGCGCACACCGGTAATCGGCGGTTCTTTCGGGTAGAAGTCGAGATCGACATACAGAGCGCCAGTCACCAGGTTCCCGGTTTTCAGCGATGCCCGTAATCCGCGTTTAAGCAATTCAGCCAGATGAGCGCCAACATCAGTATCTTCTCCCAGCTGTGCCTTCAGACGTTCTGGTTCGATACGTACCAGCACCGGAATACGGTAATCATTGTTGAAGACCTGACGCATATTCGGTGAGAAGAAAGGTACTTTGCTTACCGTACCCAAACGGATGCCACGGAATTCCAGTGGCGCGCCAGGCTGCAGGCCACGAATTGAATCTTTAAAGAACATCAGGTAATCAATATGATCGGTATACAGTGAATCCTGAATACTTTTTTGGTCGTCATAAAGATTAAACGCAGACTGCTGTGCGACCGGTTCGCCTTGTTCCAGCCCTTCTGGCACATCAAAACTTACGCCACCGCCAAACAGCGTGGAGAGAGAGCCCATTTCCACGCGCATACCTGCCGAAGTAAGATCCACGGCGATCCCACTGTCCTTCCAGAAACGCACATTGCTGGTCACCAGACGATCGTTAGGCGCATTGATAAATAGCTGGTAGCTAATCGTACGCTTTTGCGCATCAAATGTGCTGGTTTCAACCGAACCTACACGATAACCACGGAACAGAACCGGGTCGCCCGGGCTCAACTGACCGGCTTTTTTGCTGTCCAGAATCACACGGATCCCTTTCGCATCTGGCGGCGCCAGCGGCGGTGAATCCAGCAGTTGGTAATTTTCCAGCTTGCTGCCTTTATTGCCAGGCTGCAGTTCAATATAAGCCCCGGACAATAGCGTGCCGAGCCCACTGATACCTTCACGTCCAACCTGCGGCTTCACCACCCAAAAGACAGAATCTTTATGCAGCAGCTTTTCCATTCCGGAGTTAAGACGAGCTTTAATTTCCACATGGGTCAAATCATCAGTCAGGGTTGCGCTCTCGACGATACCGACATCCACGCTGCGGCTCTTAATCGTCGTTTTGCCCCCTTCAATACCTTCGGCATTGGTGGTAATCAGCGTGACTTGTGGCCCCTGATGACTGTAGTGATAAAACAGGACCCACGCGCCAATGAGGGCAGTGACTATAGGGAATATCCACACGGGCGACCAGTTTTTTACCTTTTGCACTTTGGCTTCCCCACTTTTAGATTCCATGCTGTCAGGACTCCTCATGATCTGGTTCACGGTCCCACGACAGACGGGGATCAAATGTCATCGCAGAAAACATTGTCATAATGACGACTAAAGCAAACATCAAAGCACCCATTGCAGGATAAATGTTCATTAACCCTCCCATGCGCACCAGCGCAGAGAGTACGGCAATTACAAAAACGTCGATCATTGACCAGCGACCGACAAATTCTACAACCTCGTAAATTAAATGCATTCGTTCACTGTCGCGTTTGCCGTGCCCTTTGGCATCCCAACACAGCCAGGCAATGGCGATCATTTTCAACGTCGGCACCATAATACTGGCGATAAAGATAACCGCAGCCACCGGGTAAGAGCCTTCGCTCCAGATTAAAACCACGCCCTCGAGTATCGTTGAAGGCAGCTTTGACCCGAGCAGATCGGTGATCATGATCGGCAGAATATTGGCAGGAAGATAAAGCATGATCGACGTAAACAGTAATGCCAATGTCCATTGCAGACTGTTTTTACGCCGCACATAACCTTTCGTCTGACAGCGTGGGCATACCAGCTCGTCTGCCGGAAGAATAGCGGTGCAGCAGGAACAGGAACGCAATCCTTGTCGGATGCCGGGCACACCAGGCTTTAATTCCTGCTTAATGGCTGGCATAGGGGCAATATCATCCCACAGCCAACGGCGATCCACACACTGAAAAGCCCGCAACTGGAGCATACAAAACATGCACCACGGGATGAAGCTGCTGCCCACGCCGATATCGCCGTAGGCCATCAGCTTAACAAAGCTCACCAGCACGCCCGCGAGGAAAATTTCTGCCATTCCCCAGCTTTTTAACTGAAACAAAATACGCGCCAGCCATGTTTTAAGCCGCTCAGGCATATGAACCCGATTCACCAACAGCAAAATGGTCAACAAGCAAAAAGCGGGAACCAACTGAACGAATAAGATAAAGAAGGTACCGAGGCTGGCGTAATCTTCCGAAAAGAGAACGCTGGGGATTTGCAGCAGCGTCACTTCGCTGCTCACCCCCGCAACATTCATATTCACAAAGGGAAAGAGGTTTGACAAAAGCAGCATAAATATTGCTGCTAACACATAGGCGGTAGGACGCTGCCGTGGCGCGTCCCACTCAACCGTTAACGTAGTGCCACATCGTGGACATGCCGCTTTCTGACCATGCTCAAGGCGAGGTAACGCCACCAGCATGTCACACTGCGAGCACAGAATATGCTTCGCGGCATGGTGATGTTCGCACATATGTGCTCCTTTAAATTATGCGCCGTTCTTCAAAGACTCAAGATACTCCCAGCGCTCAAAGGCTTGCTCAAGTTCTTGTTCAGCTTCGTTCAGATTAGCTAATACCTGTTGCGTTTGCTCATGCGGCTGACTGAAAAAAGCGGCGTCAGCTACCTGAGCTTGTAATGCTTCCAGTTTAGCTTCCAGTTCTTCAAGCAGCGCGGGGAGCAGCTCCAGTTCGCGCTGCAGTTTATAGCTTAGTTTGCTCGTGCTGCGTTTGACAATTTCTGCTTTAGGAGCAACGGTTTCCTCTGTTTTTTTCGCAACTGGCTGTTTAAACGCCACATACTGCGATTGCTGGCTGCGGGCATCATGATAACCGCCGACATAACGACCAATTTTACCGCCGCCTTCGAAGATCCAGCATTCGGTGACGGTATTATCCACAAACTGACGGTCGTGGCTCACCAGCAGCACGGTGCCCTGGTAGCTATCAATCAGCTCTTCAAGCAGTTCCAGCGTTTCGACGTCCAGATCGTTCGTTGGTTCATCGAGAATCAAAAGATTACTGGGTTTGAGAAAAAGACGCGCCAGCAGTAGGCGATTGCGTTCCCCACCAGAGAGCGCACGTACTGGCGTCATCGCCCGTTTCGGATGGAACAGGAAATCCTGGAGATAGCCCAGCACATGGCGAGGTTTACCGTTAACCAGCACCTCTTGCTTACCCTCAGCAAGGTTGTCCATCACGGTTTTATCCGGATCCAGTTCGGCGCGGTGCTGATCGAAATACGCCACTTCCAGCTTCGTGCCGACGTGAATGCGTCCGCTGTCAGCCTGAAGCTGACCTAACATCAGCTTCAGCAGCGTTGTTTTACCGCAGCCGTTAGGTCCAATTAGCGCAATCTTGTCGCTACGTTGCACCTGCGCGGAGAAATCTTTTACCAGTTGCTTTCCATCAACCTGGTAATCAACATTCTCCATTTCGAAGACAATCTTGCCAGAACGGCTCGCCTCTTCGACCTGCATCTTCGCCGTGCCCATCACTTCGCGACGTTCGCCACGCTCGCGACGCATGGCTTTCAGTGCCCGCACGCGGCCTTCATTACGGGTACGACGCGCTTTGATGCCCTGACGGATCCAGACTTCTTCCTGAGCCAGCTTGCGATCAAATTCCGCGTTTTGGAGATCTTCCACCCGCAGCGCTTCTTCTTTATCCAGCAGATACTGATCGTAGTTCCCCGGATAGGTCACCAGCTTGCCGCGGTCGAGATCGACAATACGCGTCGCCATATTGCGAATAAATGAACGGTCGTGGGAAATGAAAATAATTGTCCCATTGAAGGATTTCAGGAACCCTTCCAGCCAGTCGATAGTTTCAATATCCAGGTGGTTAGTTGGTTCATCCAGCAGCAGTACGCGCGGGTTGCTCACTAACGCGCGGCCCAGCGCCGCCTTACGCAGCCAGCCGCCCGAAAGCGAAGAAAGCGCGGCGTTAGGATCCAGTCCCAGTTGTGCCAGCACTTCATTAATGCGGCTTTCGAGCTGCCACAGATTATGGTGATCGAGCATTTCCTGAACCCGCGCCATTTCATTCAGGTTTCTGTCGCTGGGATCGGTCATCACCAGGCGCGAAATATCGTGATAACGCTTCAGATATTCAGCCTGTTCCTCAATACCTTCGGCAACGAAGTCATAGACGCTGCCCTCAACATTACGCGGCGGATCCTGCTGCAGACGCGCCACAACCAGGTCCTGCTCATAAATAATACGCCCGTCGTCAAGACCCTGTTCACGGTTGAGGATCTTCATCAGCGTCGACTTACCTGCGCCATTGCGGCCAACCAGACAGACGCGTTCGTTATCTTCGATATGCAGTTCTGCATTATCAAGAAGCGGCGCATCGCTGAACGACAGCCATGCACCATGCATACTGATCAATGACATTTATTTATCCTTTCAGGCTGCGGTAATCAGCCAGCAATTGTGGATCTGGCGGTTACGGGCAAAATCCTGGGAAAGCGTTTTTTGGGTGATTTCTTGTGCTTTTAATCCCAGTTCAGCCAGACCGTCGAGATCCATACGGAACCCACGCTTGTTGTTGGAGAACATGATCGTGCCGTCTTTACGCAGCAGACGTTTCAGATCTTTCATCAGCGCCAGATGATCGCGCTGTACATCAAACGAGTCTTCCATACGTTTTGAGTTAGAGAACGTCGGCGGATCGATGAAAATCAGATCAAACTGTTCATTGGCATCGCGCAGCCAGCCCAGGCAATCGGCCTGAATTAAACGGTGAGCGCGACCACTCAGGCCGTTCAGGCGCAGGTTACGCTCAGCCCACTCCAGGTAGGTACGCGACATATCAACCGTCGTGGTGCTACGCGCACCGCCCAACCCGGCATGAACGCTGGCACTGCCGGTGTAGGAGAACAGGTTAAGGAAATCCTTACCTTTACTCATCTGGCCCAGCATGCGGCGCGCAATACGGTGATCGAGGAACAAACCGGTATCAAGATAGTCTGTCAGGTTGACCCACAGGCGCGCGTTGTACTCGCTTACCTCAATGAATTCACCCTTCTCATTCATCTTCTGATACTGGTTCTTCCCTTTCTGGCGCTCACGGGTTTTCAGCACCAGTTTATTTGGCGCGATTTCCAGGACCGACAGCGTTGCGGCAATGATATCGAACAAGCGTTGACGTGCTTTTTGCGCATCGACCGTCTTCGGCGGAGCGTATTCCTGAACCACGACCCACTCACCATAACGGTCCACTGCAACGTTGTATTCCGGCAGGTCAGCATCATACAGGCGATAGCATTCAATTCCTTCCTGACGCGCCCATTTTTCCAGCTTCTTGATATTCTTGCGCAGGCGGTTGGCATAATCTTCCGCGACCGTGGCTGGCTTGCTGTCCGCAGTGGTCTCTGCAACGTGATAGTTTTTCTGTACGCAATCCAGCGGACCGTTTTTCGCTTTGAACTGCTTATCAGCACGCAATTGCAGGCTGCTGAGCAAATCCGGAGAGGCGCTGAACAGCGACAAATTCCAGCCGCCAAACTGGTTTTTCATCGTACGGCCCAGCAAGCTATGCAGGGCAATCAGCGCCGGTTCGCTATCCAGACGTTCGCCGTAGGGCGGGTTACTGATCACCGTACCATACGGTCCCTTCGGCAGTGGATTACTCAGTTTGGCGACATCTTTAACGTCAAATGTCATCAGATCGGCAATACCTGCGCGACGGGCGTTACTACGCGCTTTTTCAATCACGCGCGCATCGTTGTCGGAGCCATAGAAGTGCGAAGTATAGTCAGCAAGCCCCTTACGCGCACGCACCTGAGCTTCGGCTTTAACCTCTTGCCAGACGGCTTCATCGTGCTGTGCCCAACCGCTAAAGCCCCAGTACCCGCGATGCAGGCCCGGCGCGCGATCGGTTGCCCACATCGCCGCTTCAATCAGCAGCGTGCCGGAGCCGCACATCGGATCGAGTAACGGTGTGCCCGGCTGCCAGCCAGAACGCATAACAATAGCGGCGGCCAGCGTCTCTTTAATCGGCGCCTGACCCGCGCGATCGCGATAACCGCGCTGATGCAAACCGTCACCGCTCAGATCAAGTGCAATGCTGGCGGTATCTTTGTTCAACCAGACATTGATTCGCAGATCCGGAGATTCACGATCCACATTCGGACGCGGCAGATTTTTGCGGGTAAAGGCATCGACAATCGCATCCTTGACCTTCAGCGCGCCGTACTGGCTGTTACGAATGGTCTCGTTCAGGCCGCTAAAATGGACGGCAAACGTAGCACCAGGATTAAATATCTCTGTCCAGTCGATTGCCTGAACGCCGAGGTACAGATCAAGATCGCTGTAGACCTTGCACTCTCCCATCGGCAGGATAATGCGCGAGGCCAGGCGGCTCCACATCAGGCTCTGGTAAACAAGCCGCGTGTCGCCCTTAAAATGGACCCCACCCTGAACGACCTGACACTCCAGCGCGCCGAGGTTTTCCAGTTCAGTTTTTAACAGCTCTTCCAGCCCGCGGGCCGTACTGGCAAACAGAGAATTCATAATGTCACTTTTACTCCTAGAAAATTGCTGCGCATTATAGCTAATATGGGCTGTATGTCATAAAGTTGAAGGCTTATTTTCGTTCAAGGGGCTGTGCAGTGGTAACGTTGACCCGACTTTTTATTCATCCGGTTAAATCAATGCGTGGAATTGGACTCACGCACGCCCTGGCAGACGTGAGCGGTCTCGCCTTGGATCGTATATTTATGATTACCGAACCCGACGGGACGTTCATTACCGCCCGACAGTTCCCGCAAATGGTCCGCTTTACCCCTTCCCCTTTCCACGATGGACTTCATCTCACGGCTCCAGACGGCAGCAGCGCGCTCGTGCGATTCGCAGACTTCGCCACCCAGGATGCGCCGACAGAAGTGTGGGGAAACCATTTTACCGCGCGTATTGCACCAGCGGCTATCAACCTGTGGCTGAGCGGCTTTTTCTCCCGTGACGTGCAGTTGCGCTGGGTGGGTCCGCAACTGACACGCCGGGTGAAGCGCCACGCTGATGTTCCTTTGTCCTTCGCCGATGGTTATCCCTACCTGCTGGCCAACGAAGCATCTCTGCGCGATGTGCAACAGCGCTGTCCGGCAAGCGTCAAAATGGAACAGTTTCGCCCCAATCTGGTGGTTGCGGGGGCTGATGCCTGGGCAGAAGACACCTGGAAAGTGATTCGCATTGGCGACGTCATTTTTGATGTGGCAAAACCCTGTAGCCGCTGCATTTTCACTACCGTTAGTCCAGAAAAAGGCCAGAAACATCCGTCTGGCGAGCCGCTCGCCACGCTGCAAACCTTCCGGACAGCGGTGGATAACGGCGACGTTGATTTCGGCCAGAATCTTATCGCACGCAACAGTGGCGTTATTCGCGTCGGCGATGAGGTAGAAATTTTGGCAACCGGTCCCGCCAGAGCTTACGGTGCGGCGGAGCCAGATGATACCGCACTGGAACAACAACCCGATGCCACGGTACTTATTGACTGGCAGGGACAGACCTTTCGCGGAAATAATCAGCAGGTATTGCTTGAACAGCTGGAAAACCAGGGTATCAGGGTGCCCTATTCATGCCGGGCAGGAATTTGCGGATGCTGTCGAATTCGACTGTTGGAAGGCGAAGTTAGTCCGCTGAAAAAATCAGCGATTGGGGATGACGGGACGATTCTGTGCTGCAGTTGCGTTCCCAAAACGACAATCAGGCTGGAGAGTTAAACCGCCTGCTCAAGGCTGAAACTGTCGGCAATAACCTGCGGTTTCAGTCTGTCATTCATTATTTTAATCGCGTCGCCAAGCTGCATTGTGCGCCCGGCAATAACCACACCAGGTTGTGCAAGCAGACAAAGCGCGGCATTTTCACCCGGTTCAACCACTAACAGGTTTACCTGTTCATCCGTATCGCTTAAATCCACACAAGCAGCATCCCCCACGACTGGCGACCAGTTAATACCGTGTGCGACAAAGTGCCAGCTTTTTGGCATTTGCGGTTTAAGGTAACGAATCGCCACCAGCGCATTAAGCACCAGTTCCGCCTTTTGCTCTTTGGCTAAATCCAGGTAGCGACATTTTTCTTCAAAGGAAAAATAAAGCGCGGCGTCATCAACACAAAAACCCGACGGAGAAAATGCATCCGGAGTGAGCATTTTACGAGCAAAACGCGAACGGAATAACATGCCATTGGCTAAATCGAGCATCATACGATCGTGCTCTTCATCATAATACCAGCGCCAGTTATCGTCGGGTTTAATTCGCATCAGTTTCTCTCCTTTCCTTAATCATCACCATTACGACAGTATCCTTTTGCCGCTTCGTTTATTGCCTTAATAATAAAAGCTCAGAATGTTTAAATAAGCAACAGTAAAGGAATATAAAACAACCAGGGCCAGAAATAAAGCCCTGGATTGTGATTAAGGTAGCATTCAGATATTGGTGACGATTTCTTTAATCAACGGCGGGCCTTTAAAAATAAAGCCCGAATAAATCTGTACCAGAGAAGCACCGGCAGCTATTTTCTCACGCGCCGCGATTACTGAGTCGATACCTCCAACCCCAATAATCGGCAGCTGACCTTTTAATTCCTGAGACAACTGGCGAATAATTTCTGTACTTTTTAATTGTAACGGTCGACCGCTCAGGCCGCCCATTTGATCGCAATTTTTCATTCCCTGAACGAGAGAACGATCGAGAGTGGTGTTAGTCGCAATTACGCCATCAATATTATGACGAACTAAACTGTCAGCAACCTGGATCAGTTCTTCCACAGAAAGATCCGGTGCGATCTTAACCGCCACTGGAACATATTTATGGTGGATCGCTTGCAGATCATTTTGCTTATTTTTAATTGCCGTCAGAAGATCATCCAGCGCCTCACCATATTGCAGCGTACGTAATCCCGGCGTATTCGGTGAAGAGATATTAATCGCGATATAACCAGCATAAGCATAGACTTTTTCCATACAAATCAGATAGTCATCTTTGCCGTTCTCTACCGGAGTATCTTTATTCTTACCAATATTAATCCCCAGAATACCGTCAAAATGCGATTTTTTGACGTTCTCAACCAGGTTATCAACCCCCAGGTTATTAAACCCCATGCGGTTGATCAAACCTTCTGCATCGACCAGACGAAACAGACGTGGTTTATCATTACCCGGCTGAGGACGCGGCGTCACGGTACCAATCTCAATGGAACCAAATCCCATCGCGCCGAGCGCATCAATGCACTCCCCGTCTTTATCCAGTCCGGCAGCAAGCCCGAGTGGATTTTTAAACGTCAGCCCCATACAGGTAACCGGTTTTGCGGGTACTTTCTGGCGGACAAGCGCTTCGAGCGGCGTGCCGGTAATGCGACGTAATTGCTGGAATGTCAATTCATGAGCGCGCTCTGGATCGAGCTGGAAAAGGGCTTTACGAACGAAGGGGTAGTACATGAACTCTCCTGGATTCCCGGTGTGCAAACCGGGGGCGTATTATGTGCGATCGCGAGCAAAAAGGGAATTGACCTGCGGCAATAAATAGCAATCGTTTTCCTGCTTCCTCCTTTTTATTCATTTTTCAACTTTTCTATCCCGTATAAATCATTTCGATAAACAAAGTCTCTCTGCCAGACTGCACAAATTGTTATCAATGTTAATCAAAAGCAAACAATTGGTTATAAGGGGAGAATAAAATTATGCGCGTCATCACTCTGGCGGGAAGCCCACGCTTTCCCTCTCGCTCCAGCGCATTGCTGGAATATGCCCGAGAAAAATTGAACGGCCAGGATGTCGAAGTCTTTCACTGGAACCTGCACAACTTTGCCCCGGAAGACCTGATCTATGCCCGTTTTGACAGTCCGGCGCTGAAGACATTTATCGAACAACTACAGGATGCAGACGGGCTGATTGTCGCAACGCCGGTCTACAAAGCCGCTTACTCTGGCGCACTGAAAACGCTGCTCGATCTACTCCCCGAGCGGGCGCTGGAAGGAAAAGTGGTTTTGCCGCTGGCGACCGGCGGCAGCGTGGCGCATTTACTGGCCGTCGATTACGCGCTGAAACCGGTGCTGAGCGCGTTAAAGGCTCAGGAGATCCTGCACGGCGTGTTTGCCGATGATTCGCAGGTCATCGATTATCAGCATAAACCGCAGTTTACGCCCAACCTGCAGCAGCGCCTGGACAGTGCGCTCGACACTTTCTGGCTGGCGTTGCATCGTCGCGATCTCCAACTCCCGCAACTGAACGCCCTGCGAGGTGCCGCCCATGCTTAATCTGCTCAAGCGTCACACCTCATGGCTGGCATTTACCGGGCTGCTGTCACTGTCATCCTTGGTGCATGCCGCAGAATCGGCTCCGGATGCTCTGCGCATTGGGTATCAGAAAGGAAGCGTCAGTATGGTGCTGGCAAAAAGTCATCAGCTACTGGAGAAACGCTACCCACAGACCAAAATCTCGTGGATTGAGTTCCCGGCTGGACCGCAAATGTTGGAAGCACTCAATATCGGCAGTATCGATCTCGGCAGTACTGGTGACATTCCGCCAATTTTCGCCCAGGCCGCCGGAGCCGATCTGGTTTATGTGGGCGTCGAACCACCCAAACCGAAAGCCGAAGTGATTCTGGTGCCGAAAAATAGCCCGATCCAGAGCGTTGCGCAGCTCAAAGGGCATAAAGTCGCCTTCCAGAAAGGTTCCAGCGCCCACAATTTACTGCTCCGGGCGCTGCAACAGGCAGGGTTGAAATTTACCGATATTCAACCGACTTATCTGACCCCCGCCGATGCGCGAGCGGCCTTCCAGCAAGGAAACGTCGATGCGTGGGCTATCTGGGATCCCTACTATTCGGCCGCATTACTGCAAGGTGATGTGCGCGTGCTGAAAGACGGCTCAGACCTCAAGCAGACCGGTTCGTTTTATCTCGCTGCACGTCCTTATGCCGAAAAAAATAGCGCTTTTGTTCTTGGCGTACTGGATACCTTTAGCCAGGCGGATGCGTTAACTCTCAGCCAACGCCAGCAAAGTATTACTCTGCTGGCTAAAACCATGGGCCTGCCCGAGCCGGTAATTGCGTCTTATCTGGATCACCGTCCGCCAACCACCATTACGCCCGTCAGCGCCTCTGTTGCCGCCCTACAACAACAAACCGCGGATCTGTTTTATGACAACCGTCTGGTGCCGAAAAAAATCGATATTCGCCAGCGTATCTGGCAACCCACTCAGCAGGCAGGAGAAAAATTATGAGTCTGAACATGTTCTGGTTTTTACCCACCCACGGTGACGGTCATTATCTGGGGACGGAAGAAGGTTCGCGCCCGGTCGATCACGGTTATTTGCAACAAATTGCGCAAACAGCCGATCGCCTGGGATTTAGCGGCGTTCTGATCCCAACCGGTCGCTCCTGTGAAGATGCCTGGCTGGTCGCCGCGTCGATGATCCCGGTCACCCAGCGATTAAAGTTTCTGGTCGCGCTTCGTCCAAGCGTAACCTCGCCGACGGTCGCCGCCCGCCAGGCTGCGACGCTCGACAGACTCTCTAACGGCCGGGCGTTATTCAACCTGGTAACAGGCAGCGATCCACAAGAGCTGGCGGGTGACGGCGTGTTCCTTGATCACACCGAGCGCTATGAAGCCTCTGCTGAATTCACTCAGGTCTGGCGGCGTTTGCTGCAAGGTGAAACCGTGGATTTCAACGGCAAACACATTCATGTCCGCGGCGCGAAACTGTTTTTCCCTCCTGTACAACAACCCCGGCCACCGCTTTATTTCGGCGGTTCGTCTGATGTTGCACAAGATCTTGCTGCCGAGCAGGTTGATCTCTATCTGACCTGGGGCGAGCCACCTGAACAGGTGAAAGAGAAGATTGAACAGGTGCGGGCCAAAGCGGTGGCGCTCGGGCGCAAGATCCGCTTTGGTATTCGTCTGCATGTGATCGTCCGGGAGACAACGCAAGAGGCGTGGCAGGCAGCGGATCGTCTGATAGCCCATCTGGATGACGACACCATTGCCAAAGCCCAGGCCGCCTTCTCAAGAACGGATTCGGTTGGTCAGCAGCGAATGGCTGCACTGCACAACGGTAAACGCGACAAACTAGAAATCAGCCCGAACTTGTGGGCAGGAGTAGGACTGGTGCGCGGTGGCGCGGGTACCGCGCTGGTCGGAGATGGTCCGACGGTCGCGGCGCGTATCAACGAGTATGCCGCACTGGGAATCGACAGTTTTGTGTTGTCCGGGTATCCACATCTGGAAGAGGCATACAAGGTTGGCGAGCTGCTGTTCCCACATCTGGATGTCGCTATACCAGAAATTCCACAGCCGCAGCGCCAGCATCAACAAGGTGAAGCGGTGGCAAACGAATTTATCCCACGCAAAATCGCGCAAAGCTAAGGAGCCTGCTGATGGCAACGCCGAAAAACAGGTGGTTACTGCGCCTCGCACCCTGGTTTTTACCGGTTGGGTTGGTCGCGCTATGGCAGCTCGCATCATCAATGGGCTGGTTGTCCACCCGCATCCTGCCCTCTCCGGAGGGCGTTGTCGAAGCCTTCTGGACGCTTTCCGCCAGCGGCGAGCTTTGGCAGCATCTGGCGATCAGCTCCTGGCGCGCGCTGGTAGGCTTCTCCATCGGCGGATCGATTGGCCTGACGCTGGGACTGATTAGCGGTCTTTCGCGGTGGGGAGAACGCCTGCTGGATACTTCGGTGCAGATGCTGCGTAACGTGCCGCATCTGGCGCTGATCCCACTGGTGATTTTGTGGTTCGGCATTGATGAATCCGCCAAGATCTTTCTCGTCGCGCTGGGCACGCTTTTTCCGATTTACATCAACACCTGGCATGGGATCCGCAATATCGATCGCGGTCTGGTAGAGATGGCTCGCAGCTATGGGCTGTCTGGATTTTCACTGTTCATTCATGTGATCCTCCCCGGCGCCCTGCCCTCGATTATGGTTGGCGTGCGTTTTGCTCTCGGGCTGATGTGGTTGACGCTTATTGTCGCGGAAACCATTTCAGCCAATGCCGGCATTGGTTACCTGGCAATGAACGCCCGCGAATTTCTGCAAACCGATGTGGTCGTGGTGGCCATTATTCTCTACGCCCTGCTCGGCAAACTTGCCGACGTCAGCGCCCAATGGCTGGAGCGGATCTGGCTGCGCTGGAACCCGGCTTACCATGTGAAGGAGGCTACCGTATGAATACCGCTCGCCTAAACCAAGGCACGCCGCTTTTACTGAGTGCCGTGACGAAACAATACGCCGCCAATACGGTGCTCAATCAGTTAGATTTGCACATTCAGGCCGGACAGTTTGTTGCCGTGGTTGGCCGCAGCGGAGGAGGTAAAAGCACGTTGCTGCGTCTGCTGGCTGGGCTGGAGTCTCCCACCTCAGGTGCATTACTTGCCGGAACCACCCCGCTGGCAGAAATTCAGGAGGATACGCGAATGATGTTTCAGGATGCGCGTCTGCTACCCTGGAAGACGGTTATCGATAATGTGGGTCTGGGTCTGAAAGGTCACTGGCGCGATGCGGCCCGGGACGCGCTGGCCGCAGTTGGGCTGGAGAATCGTGCTCAGGAATGGCCTGCTGCCCTGTCCGGTGGACAAAAACAGCGCGTGGCCCTGGCGCGGGCATTAATTCATCGTCCCGGTCTGCTGTTGCTGGATGAACCCCTCGGTGCGCTGGATGCCTTAACCCGCCTTGAAATGCAGGAGCTGATTGTCTCTTTATGGCAAGAGCACGGCTTTACCGTACTGCTGGTCACCCATGACGTCAGTGAAGCGGTGGCAATGGCCGATCGCGTGTTGCTTATTGAAGATGGAAAAATCGGACTGGATTTAACGGTGGATATTGCGCGACCACGCCGGATTGGTTCGGTGCGTCTGGCCGAGCTGGAAGCAGAAGTGTTAAACCGGGTAATGCAGCGTAGCGAAACGGAACAGCCGATCCGCCGGCATGGATAAGCATTCAGAAAAATCAGGCCCAGTAAGCGCAAGCGCCACCGGGCCTTTTGCCGGATAGCGGCGTTACCGCCTATTCCGGCTTACAAAACGACAGGTCAACGTTTCAGGCTAACGCTTTGGTTACCTTCTCGAACAGATCGCCGGAGAGATTCTCCAGACCTTTCAGCTGTTCCAGCGCCGCGCGCATCTGCGTCTGACGTTTTGCATCATACCGTTTTAAGCGAATCAGCGGCTCAATCAGACGTGACGCCACCTGCGGGTTACGGCTATTGAGTTCAGTCAGCATGTCGACCAGGAACTGATAGCCGCTGCCATCTTCCGCATGGAATGCCGCCGGGTTGCTGCCCGCAAAGGCGCCAATCAGAGATCGGATTCGGTTCGGGTTACTCATACTGAAGGAACGGTGCTTCAGTAAGCCACGTACCGTTTCCAGCACGTTTCTGGCCGGGCTGGTGGATTGCAGGATAAACCATTTGTCCATCACCAGACCGTCATGATGCCACTTATCGTCATACTCCTGCATTAGCGTGTCGCGGCAAGGCAGTTGCGCCGCGACTGCCGCGGACAGCGCCGCCAGCGCATCGGTCATATTGTTTGCTTCACGGTACTGCTTGCTGACCAGCGTGTCGGCCAGATGGGTTTCACCAAAGGCCAGGAAACGCAGGCAGGCATTACGTAGCGTACGCTTGCCAATATCGGCATGCTCAACGCGGTACTCATCAAGATGATTAGCGTTATAGATGGCGAGGAATTCATCCGCCAGTTCGGCCGCCAGCGTGCGAGTTAACGCTTCACGTACTTCCGTTATCGCCACCGGATCGATGATGTCGAACAGTTCAGCAATTTCATTCACCGAAGGCAGCGTCAGAATCTCTGCCGCCAGCGCCGGATCGATTTTCTCATCCAGCAAAATCGCCCGGAATGCATCGGCCACGTGTACCGGCAGCGACAGCGGCTGTCCCTGCTGATGGCGGGCTACGTTGAGCTTAATATAGGTCGCCAGCAAGCTTTGCGCCGCGTCCCAACGAGAGAAATCGTTACGCGCATGACGCATCAGGAAGGTCAGCTGCTGATCGCTCCATTTGTATTCCAGTTTTACCGGTGCGGAGAATTCGCACAGCAGTGCCGGAACCGGCTGGAAGTAGACATTATCAAAGACAAACGTCTGCTCAGCCTGGGTGACATTGAGTACAGAATTCACCGGGTGCCCGCCTTTTTGCAGCGGGATCACTTTCCCTTCGTTGTCATACAACTCGAGGGCGAAAGGAATATGCAGCGGCTGTTTTTCGGCCTGATCCGGCGTGGCCGGCGTGCGCTGGCTGATAGTCAGCGTGTACTGCTCAGTGGATGGATTGTAGTCATCACGCACGGTCAGAATCGGCGTACCGGACTGACTGTACCAGCGGCGGAAATGCGATAGATCGACGTTGGACGCATCTTCCATCGCCTGCACGAAATCATCACAGGTTGCAGCGCTGCCGTCATGACGCTCAAAGTACAACTGCATCCCTTTCTGGAAGTTAGCCTCACCGAGCAGGGTGTGGATCATACGAATAACTTCAGCGCCCTTTTCGTACACGGTCAGGGTATAGAAGTTGTTCATTTCAATGACCATATCCGGACGGATAGGATGCGCCATTGGGCTGGCATCTTCGGCAAACTGCAGGCCGCGCATGGTACGCACATTGCTGATCCGGTTTACCGCGCGTGAGCCGAGATCGGAACTGAACTCCTGATCGCGGAACACGGTTAGCCCCTCTTTCAGGCTCAACTGGAACCAGTCGCGACAGGTCACGCGGTTGCCGGTCCAGTTGTGGAAATATTCGTGACCGATGACGCGCTCAATATCGAGGTAATCTTTGTCGGTGGCGGTATCGGTACGTGCCAGCACATATTTGGAGTTAAAGATGTTCAGACCTTTATTCTCCATCGCCCCCATGTTGAAGAAATCGACCGCGACAATCATATAAATGTCGAGGTCATATTCGAGGCCAAAGCGCTCTTCATCCCATTTCATGGAGTTTTTCAGCGAGGTCATCGCCCACGGCGCGCGGTCCAGGTTGCCGCGATCGACGTACAGTTCCAGCGCCACTTCACGCCCGGAACGAGTGGTAAAGGTGTCGCGCAGGACGTCGAAATCACCAGCTACCAGCGCAAACAGATAACACGGTTTCGGGAACGGATCCTGCCACTGTACCCAGTGACGACCATTTTCCAGTTCCCCCTGCGCCACACGGTTACCGTTGGAGAGCAGGAACGGATATTGGGTTTTATCGGCGATAATTTTGGTGGTAAAACGCGCCAGGACATCCGGCCTGTCGAGATACCAGGTAATATGGCGGAACCCTTCCGCTTCACACTGGGTGCACAGCGCGTCGCCGGACTTGTACAGTCCTTCCAGCGCGGTATTGGCCGCCGGGCTAATTTCATTCACGATACGCAGCGTAAAACGTTCCGGCAGTTGACTGATGACCAGAGCGCCCTCTTCTTCTTTATACTCTGCCCACGGCTCGTCGTTCACGTGGATCGACACCAGGGTCAGATCTTCACCATTCAGGCGCAGGGGCGCATCGGACGCGCCATGACGGACAGCCTGGCTCACGGCGGTGACCACGGTTTTTTCAGCATCCAGGTCAAAGGTCAAGTCAATATCAGTAATCTGGTAATCCGGCGCACGATAGTCGTGACGGTATTTGGCTTGTGGCTGTTGTGTCATAAAAAACCTTTAGCATCTTTGGTAGAGTCTCGGCTTCAGTCTATTCCTGTTGCGTAAATCGCGCTACGCAGAATGTTCATCTTTTCAGGCACAAACACCCTTTTTGCTACATTTTTATAACACGCGGCACGAATTGCCCTCGACCAGAAAGACAGCTTATGGTGTGATCGGGGTTCAATAAATCGCTAAACAAGGTATACTCCAGCGGTTTTCTTAGTTGTTTATTGTACTAAACGCTCCCGTGAGAGGATGCTACTGCGCACCTATGACACAATTCGCTTCTCCTGTTCTGCACTCGCTGCTGGATACAGACGCTTATAAGTTGCATATGCAGCAAGCCGTTTTTCACCACTACTATGATGTACAAGTAGCGGCTGAATTTCGTTGCCGTGGCGATGACCTGCTCGGTATTTATGCCGATTCTATTCGTGAGCAGGTGAATGCTATGCAACACCTGCGACTGCAGGAGGACGAGTACCAGTGGCTCTCCGGCCTGCCTTTCTTTAAAGCTGATTACCTCACCTGGTTACGTGATTTCCGCTATAACCCGGAACAGGTTTGCGTCACCAATGATAACGGTAAGCTGAACATCCGCTTAACCGGGCCGTGGCGTGAAGTGATCATGTGGGAAGTCCCGCTGCTAGCGGTTATCAGCGAGATGGTACACCGTTACCGTTCGCCCGAATCAGGCGTCCCGCAGGCACTCAATGAGCTGGAAAGCAAACTAGTAGAATTCTCTGCTTTAACGAAAGATGTCGATATGTCCCGCTTCCATCTGATGGATTTCGGTACGCGTCGTCGTTTTTCACGTGAAGTACAGCAGGCTATTGTTAAACGCCTGCAGCGAGAGCCCTGGTTTGTCGGCACCAGTAACTACGATCTGGCCCGCCGCCTGTCATTAACCCCAATGGGCACGCAGGCGCATGAGTGGTTCCAGGCTCATCAGCAAATCAGCCCTGAGCTTGCCACCAGCCAGCGCGTTGCCCTGGCCGCCTGGTTAAATGAATATCCTGACCAACTCGGCATTGCGCTGACCGATTGCATCACCATGGATGCGTTTTTACGCGACTTTGGCGTCGAGTTTGCGACCCGCTATCAGGGTTTACGCCATGACTCAGGCGACCCGGTGGAATGGGGTGAAAAAGCCATCGCCCATTATGAAAAACTGGGCATTGATCCGCTGAGCAAAACGCTGGTGTTTTCAGATAACCTCGATTTGAAAAAAGCGATTGAGCTCTACCGCCACTTCTCTTCTCGTGTGCAGTTGAGTTTTGGTATTGGCACACGTTTAACCTGTGATATTCCCCAGGTTAAGCCGCTCAATATTGTAATCAAGCTGGTGGAATGTAACGGCAAACCTGTGGCGAAGTTATCTGATAGCCCGGGTAAAACCATCTGCCACGATAAAGCGTTCGTGCGCGCGCTACGCAAAGCCTTCGATTTGCCGCATATTAAAAAAGCCAGTTAAACCTTCCAGGGAGCCAGTTTGGCTCCCTTTTCACGCTAATTTCCGAAATCTTTCACTCCAGCTACGAATTCTGCTTGTCTGATTGCAGATGCCAGGTAACATAGGTATCCCCCCATTACGGGTGGACATGTGTTTATATATCCGACTATTAACAGAGAGAATATTATGAGCGTTGTGCCTGTAGCCGACGTACTCCAGGGCCGCGTAGCCGTTGACAGCGAAGTCACCGTGCGCGGATGGGTGCGTACCCGCCGAGATTCAAAAGCTGGCATCTCCTTCCTCGCCGTTTATGACGGTTCCTGCTTTGATCCTGTACAGGCCGTCATCAATAATTCTCTGCCCAATTACAATCAGGACGTACTGCGCCTGACGACGGGTTGTTCAGTTATCGTAACGGGTAAAGTCGTTGCATCTCCTGGACAAGGACAGAGCTTTGAAATTCAGGCCACTGAGGTTGAAGTAGCCGGCTGGGTTGAAGATCCTGATACCTATCCAATGGCGGCTAAGCGTCACAGCATTGAGTATCTGCGTGAAGTGGCGCACATGCGCCCACGTACCAACATGATTGGTGCCGTCGCGCGTGTACGTCATACGCTGGCGCAAGCGCTGCATCGCTTCTTCCACGAGCAGGGTTTCTTTTGGGTATCGACTCCGCTGATCACCGCTTCCGATACG
The DNA here is from genome assembly GCF_002075345.1 of Citrobacter braakii. GTDB lineage: Bacteria > Pseudomonadota > Gammaproteobacteria > Enterobacterales > Enterobacteriaceae > Citrobacter > Citrobacter braakii. Next base: position 44,248 of record NZ_NAEW01000001.1, on the reverse strand, counting down.
GAAGGTGCCGGTGAAATGTTCCGCGTGTCTACGCTGGATCTGGAAAACCTGCCGCGTAACGATCAGGGCAAAGTCGATTTCGACAAAGACTTCTTTGGTAAAGAAGCCTTCCTGACCGTTTCCGGTCAGCTGAACGGCGAAACCTACGCCTGTGCTCTGTCCAAAATTTATACCTTTGGCCCGACGTTCCGTGCAGAAAACTCTAATACCAGTCGTCACCTGGCAGAGTTCTGGATGCTGGAACCGGAAGTGGCTTTCGCCGACCTGAACGATGTTGCAGGCCTGGCTGAAGCGATGCTGAAGTACGCGTTCAAAGCCGTACTGGCTGAGCGTGCGGATGATATGAAATTCTTCGCCGAACGTGTCGACAAAGACGCGATTTCACGCCTGGAACGTTTCATTGAGGCTGACTTCGCGCAGGTGGATTACACCGACGCGGTAAGCATTCTGGAAAAATGCGGCAAACAGTTCGAAAACCCGGTTTACTGGGGTGTGGATCTGTCTTCTGAGCACGAACGTTACCTTGCTGAAGAGCACTTTAAAGCGCCGGTCGTCGTTAAAAACTACCCGAAAGATATCAAAGCGTTTTATATGCGCCTTAACGAAGACGGTAAAACCGTTGCAGCAATGGACGTACTGGCTCCAGGAATCGGTGAAATCATCGGTGGTTCTCAGCGTGAAGAGCGTCTGGACGTACTGGATGCCCGTATGCTGGAAATGGGTCTGAACAAAGAAGATTACTGGTGGTATCGCGACCTGCGTCGCTACGGTACCGTTCCACATTCCGGCTTCGGTTTGGGCTTTGAGCGTTTGATCGCTTACGTGACCGGCGTGCAGAACGTCCGTGACGTTATTCCGTTCCCGCGTACCCCGCGTAACGCCACGTTCTAACCCTGCATTTTTGATACAAAAGCCAGCATTGCTGGCTTTTTTTGTCACCGCTTCACGTTTTGGAATCCCCCTCCCGCGTTTAACACAACCCTTCGCCTTCCCCCTTCCTGTTACGTAATATTTCACCGCAACATATTTGAACAAAAAATAATCATCATTTTTATTGTGGATTAGCATTTCCTGATTAAATAGTACATTTTCTGACCATTTGCACAGCATTCCAGACGTCCAGAAATAGCCATCTGTAAAGCAGGAACTTTATGGCAGAACAGATAAAAAAGGAGGTTATCTAAATTAAATATAAGAAAATCATATAAATAGAAATAGAAGCGGTGATTTTTAGCGTACGCACATCTGAAATTTGAAGTTGTTCACAAAGTTGCACAAAAATAACATTTTGTTACACATTTTTTCTTTTTGAAACTAAATCTTTATATTTGTAGCACTTTGACGGTAGCGAAACGATAGTTTGAATGGAAAGATGCCTGTCAGACACATAAAGACACCAAACTCTCATCAATAGTTCCGTAAATTTTTATTGACGGAAATTATTGGCGGCAGTGGCAGGTGTCATATAAAAACCGATGAGGGTAATAAATAATGATGAAGCGCAATATTCTGGCAGTGGTTATCCCTGCTCTGCTGGTAGCCGGGGCAGCTAACGCTGCAGAAGTTTATAACAAAGATGGCAACAAGCTGGATGTATACGGTAAAACCGTAGGTCTGCACTATTTTTCTGATAACGCTGGCAACGATGGCGATCAGACTTATGCCCGTCTTGGTTTCAAAGGGGAAACTCAGATTAATTCCGATCTGTCCGGTTACGGTCAGTGGGAATACAACTTTGCCGGTAACAACTCTGAAGGCGGCAGCGACGCTCAGAACGGTAACAAAACCCGTCTGGCATTTGCTGGTCTGAAATATGCCGATCTGGGCTCTTTCGACTACGGTCGTAACTACGGTATCGTTTACGATGCCCTGGGTTACACCGATATGCTGCCAGAATTTGGTGGTGATACCGCGTACAGCGACAACTTCTTCGTTGGCCGTGTGGGTGGTGTTGCGACCTACCGTAACTCTAACTTCTTCGGTCTGGTTGACGGCCTGAACTTCGGTATCCAGTATCTGGGTAAAAACGAGCGTGATGGCAATACCGGTCGTTCTAACGGCGACGGCGTTGGCGGTTCTGTAAGCTACGAAATGGATGGCTTCGGGATCGTTGGTGCTTACGGTGCGGCTGACCGTACCAACGCGCAGGAAAACTCTTTCTACGCTAACGGCGGCAAAAAAGCTGAGCAGTGGGCAACCGGCCTGAAGTACGATGCTAACAACATCTACCTGGCGGCGAACTACGGTGAAACCCGTAACGCAACCCGCCTCTCCACTACCCAGAATGGCGTGACCACCAGCGGCTTCGCCAACAAAACGCAAGATTTCTTTGTTGTCGCTCAGTACCAGTTCGATTTCGGTCTGCGCCCGTCCATCTCCTACAACAAATCTAAAGCGAAAGACGTAGAAGGTGTAGGCAACGAAGATCTGGTGAACTACATTGAAGTAGGCGCAACCTACTACTTCAACAAAAACATGTCCACCTATGTTGACTACCAGATCAACCAGATCGATTCTGACAACAAACTGGGTGTGAACTCTGACGACACCGTAGCACTCGGTATCGTTTACCAGTTCTAATAGCAGACCTCTTTGTTAAATGCCTTAAAAACAGGACTTCGGTCCTGTTTTTTTATCTCTGCTAGCGGATTCTTGCGTCTTAAAAAAACACCTCGGCTTTTCGTCAGTAACGGTTGGCATTTTGTAAATCTACCGTTAACCTGATAGCGGACTTCCCTTCTGTAATCACTATGGAACCTCGTCATGTTTGAGAACATTACTGCCGCTCCTGCCGACCCCATTTTGGGTCTGGCTGATTTGTTTCGTGCCGATGACCGCCCAGGAAAAATAAACCTTGGGATCGGTGTATATAAAGATGAGACAGGTAAAACGCCGGTACTGACCAGCGTTAAAAAAGCCGAGCAATATATACTGGAAAATGAAACCACCAAAAATTACCTTGGCATCGACGGTATTCCAGAGTTTGGTCGCTGCACTCAGGAATTACTGTTTGGTAAAGAAAGTTCGCTTATCAACGACAAACGTGCGCGTACAGCACAGACTCCTGGCGGCACTGGCGCACTGCGTGTGGCCGCTGATTTTCTGGCAAAAAACACCTCAGCTAAACGCGTATGGGTGAGCAATCCAAGCTGGCCAAACCATAAGAGCGTCTTTAACTCTGCCGGTCTGGAAGTTCGTGAATACAACTATTACGATGCCGCGAACCACTCATTAGACTTTGATGCGCTGCTGGCAAGCCTCAGCGAAGCGCAGGCTGGCGACGTAGTGTTATTCCACGGCTGCTGCCATAACCCAACCGGTATCGATCCTACGCTGGAGCAGTGGCAAACGCTGGCTCAGCTTTCTGTCGAAAAAGGTTGGTTGCCGCTGTTTGACTTCGCATACCAGGGCTTTGCCCGCGGTCTGGAAGAAGATGCAGAAGGTCTGCGCGCATTCGCTGCGCTGCACAAAGAGCTGATCGTCGCCAGCTCCTACTCCAAGAACTTTGGTCTGTACAATGAGCGCGTAGGCGCCTGTACGCTGGTTGCAGCCGATGCTGAAACCGTCGACCGCGCGTTTAGCCAGATGAAATCCGTCATTCGTGCCAACTATTCCAACCCACCAGCACACGGTGCGTCGGTTGTGGCAACCATCCTGAGCAACGATGCCCTGCGCGCTATCTGGGAGCAGGAACTGACTGATATGCGTCAACGCATCCAACGCATGCGTTTGCTGTTTGTGAATACGCTGCAGGAGAAAGGTGCGAACCGCGACTTCAGCTTTATCATCAAACAGAACGGCATGTTCTCATTCAGCGGCCTGACCAAAGAGCAGGTTCTGCGTCTGCGTGAAGAGTTTGGTGTCTATGCCGTCGCTTCCGGACGTGTGAACGTAGCAGGAATGACGCCAGATAATATGGCGCCGCTGTGCGAAGCGATTGTCGCAGTACTGTAATCTATCGCGTACTAAAAAGGCCGCAATAGCGGCCTTTTTCATTTATCTGCGGTGTTACCAGACTGGCATTTCATCCTGCAGGAACGGATTATGTAGCCGTTCGTTGCCCAACGTCGAAAGTGGGCCGTGACCCGGAATAAACGTCACGTCATCGCCCAACGGCAACAGTTTACGTTTAATCGAATCAATCAATTGACTATGATCTCCGCGAGGAAAATCGCTGCGCCCAACGCCGCCTTTGAAAATCACGTCACCAGAAATCAGTAGCTTTGATTGTTCATCAAAGAAGACCACATGTCCCGGCGTGTGACCCGGGCAATGCAGTACCTGCAACGTCACGTTACCCACGCTTACCCGGTCGCCTTCATTCAACCAGCGATCGGGCGTCAGCGGCTCACAATCGCCCAGGCCAAACATGCGACTCTGAGCAGGAAGTCCTTGTAACCAGAACTCATCTTCTTTTTCCGGACCAATAACCGGTACACCATAATGCTGTGCCAGTTCAGCCGCCGCACCTACGTGATCAAGATGACCATGGGTGAGCAGGATCTGCATTAGCGTCAGGCCACTGGCATCGACTTCCTGTTTGATTTTCTCAGCATCGCCGCCGGGATCGACCAGCGCAGCCAGACGGGTTTGCTCACACCAGATTAACGAGCAGTTCTGGGCGAATGCAGTGACCGGAATAATACGATAGTTCATACGGCTCCTGTTTCATTAAGCTTATGGATCACCAATGACGCGCCGGTCCGGTGTCAATATGCACAAAGTTACTGCGTGGGTAGTATCCTACACCACCTGCGCGCATAGATAACGCAGCTTTGCGAATATTACTTAATGCGATGCCTTCAATATGGAAATCCATGGCCTGCCCTTTCGTGTGGTAGCTTTTCTTTGCCACACCGCGGCTGTGCGCACGTAATTCATTATTGGTATCAATAGAGCGGTAACCAGAAATAAGCTGTACGGGTTTACGCGTGCCCAGCAGGCCCTGCAGACGGAAGAGTTGATCGAACAATCCCGGATCGATGGATTTCACTTTATTCGCACGAAAATCACGGAAAAAGTGATTAAGTTTAGCTAATTCGTCCTGAATATAGCCCCTGCCATCAAAAAACTCTGCTTTTATTGACTCACCGGTATGCAGGTTATTCAGAGTCAAAATGCGCGGACGTGGGGTGGAGAGTGTAGCAAACGCAGGCGTAGGCAGGATGGCAGCGCCGAGGGCAATGCCACCAAGCGCCAGCAGTTTGCGGCGATTAGCGTCAAATTTGTCCATGGTTTTAAGGTCTACAAGGTCAATGTTATCGTATGTATGCTCTAGCGCACGCGGGAAACCTTATCTGGCTAAGTAGTCCACGTCAAGGCTCCCAACCCCAGGAAATACGGGGCTTGCAGCCATTTCGCCCCGTTTCCAGCATAACTTACGACAATTATTTTCCTCGAACTGCTTCATTTATCTGATTAATTGTTCAGCTTTTGACACAATTTGTGCACTGGATCGCGCTGTCTGATCGTAATTGTAAATATCTGTACGATACTGCGTGCGACCATCCGGGCCAACAAATGCGGTCAGATAGTAGAGGTTGACGGGGATATTCTGGCGAATATTCACGTACCTTGTATCCCCTTGCTTCAGGGCATCCGAGATGCGCGTATCATTCCACCCCGCATCCTGTAGCAGCATATTCGCCAGCTCAGATGCCTTGTTCACGCGCACGCAGCCGGAGCTTAACGCCCGCGAATCCTTCTGGAACAGAGTGTGGTTCGGCGTATCGTGCAGATAAATAGCATCCGAACTCGGCATATTGAATTTATAGCGTCCGAGCGAGTTACGCGCTCCCGGAGCCTGCTGGAAGCGGAACGGCAGATTGGAGGCGGTGATGGTGGCCCAGTCAACCTGCCACGGATCTATCGTCTCTTTGCTGTTCCAGCCGCGCATTACGGTATAGCCGTGACGCTCAAGATACCCTGGGTCATTCCAAACCTTAGGCAGAATATCCTTCCGGGCCAGCGTCGGAGGCACGTTCCACGGCGGGTTAACGACCACGTTATTCAGCGCACTGCTCATCATCGGCGTTTTACGATCGGGACGTCCGACGATAACGCGCGAGGCCAGCACCTGATTGCCGTTTTGATAATACACCAGCGAGTAGGCAGGAATATTCACCATGATACCGGTAGACAGCGTACCCGGCAGCAGGCGCAAGCGCTGAATATTTAACGCCAGCACGCCCGCACGTTGAGCGGGCGTCACGTTCAGCCAGTCACGCGTGGCTGGGCCAATCGCGCCATCGGCCCCAAGCCCCTGCCACGTCTGAAAACGCTTAACCGCGTCAACAAGTTCACGATCGTAAGCGCTACGGCCTTCTTTAGCAGCCGTACTGACAACAGACTCCAGCATCCCGGTGCGGCGCAAAATTTCACGCAGCGCAGGGATATCCTTACTCCACTCCCCCGGACGCAGCGTCGCGGTACTGGTCAGTTGCGGCCAGGGCCGCGTATCGCCCACCAGCTTGAGCAGCGATTCATGCATGGCTGCGTACTGCGGATGTTGCGGTGCCAGGCTGGCGACAAACGAAGTCAGTTGACCGTTATCCAGCGCGACTTGCCATTGGTTGATCACGGAAATCGGCGGCGTCGTCAGCGCATAGGGCTTATCGCTATAGAGCCAGCGATTGCCTTTGACGGGGATGTTGGCAATAAAGTGCAGATACCCCATCATCGCATCTGAGAGCACGATATCTCGCGCCTGACCGGTTACTGCTGGGTCAGTCAGTAGAGCAACCCAGGTGGTGAACTGCGGCTGAAAGCCGGCAATCGCCACTTCAGCTAACTGTTGCTGAAAGGCTTTTACCGCATCACGATTTTCCCACATCGGTTTCATTTCGCGTGCGGCATACAGCAGTTCCAGTTGGCTCATATAAACCGGTGTGAAGCCCGCTGGAAGTTGAGATTGTAATTCGGCGCGGGCTTTATCAACTGACACGCCCTCGGGCAGTGGTTGAATACCTGCCATGATAGCCGTCGCGGAAGATTGAGCCTGCGGCTGCGATAACGCTGTTGGCTGTTCACTGACGGTCGCTGAGCTATCGCCAGGGATCATTTCAGGCTCATCGGCCTGCGCATTGAACAGTGGAGCGAATGTTACGGCCAGGCACAAACTAATTGCCGACAGCCGACGACCACACATTTTATTAAGCAACATCCCTTGCCCCCTGTTTTTTTATCATACTTTGAGTAGCCAGGCCGTATGTCTTCCCCTTATTTTGGCGGGGCCGAACCTGTAAAACGCCAATACAAGCTGAAGTATGACGAGCAAGCCTGTGACGCGTTAGGCTTACCTTTAGTATATAAACATGAAAAAATTTTTGCCTAACCTAATGTAAAGAAGTTTAAAGAAATTACACCAGTTATTGAGAATTTCCGGAAAAAAAGAAGGCGGCCATTTAGCCGCCTTTTATTTAGCTTGCCTGCGAGGAGGCATCTTCGGTGCCTGGCAGCGGCTCAGGTAACTGAGGCGCAAACCCGCGCAGACCTACCACGTGAACGTGTTCGGTGTTCTGGAAGACTTTACGCACCAGTTTGTAGGTGGTGCCTTTCTCCGGGCTAATGTTTTCTGGGGCTGCGATAATCAGTTGCATTTGCAGACGCTCGCACAGTTCAAACAGAGTCGCGATAGAGCGTGCATCAAGTCGCGCAGCTTCATCCAGGAACAGCAGACGGCAAGGAGAAATATCTTTCCCGCGCAGTCTACGCCCTTCGTCTTCCCAGCTTTGCACAACCATCACCAGAATAGACATCCCGGTCCCGATCGCTTCACCGGTTGACAGCGCGCCAGATTCAGCACGCAGCCAGCCGTCAGAGCCACGGTTAACCTCAACTTCCATTTCCAGATAGTTACGGTAATCCAGCAGCTCTTCACCAATGGTTTGCGGCGTACGTTGCCCCATATCAATCTGCGGATTCAGACGCTGATACAACTTCGCCAGCGCTTCAGAGAAGGTCAGACGATTGCTGTTAAACAGATCCTGGTGCTGCTCATGCTGTTCGGAAAGTACGTCCAGCAAGGTAGCATGCGTCTCGCGTACGTTGACGTTCAGACGAACGCTGTTTACCTGGCCAAACGACACGCTTTGCAGCCCCTGGTTCAGCACGCGAATACGGTTCTGTTCGCGCTGAATGGTCTTACGAATGATATTCGCCACGCTGCGAGAGCTGATCGCCAGTTTCTGTTCGCGGGACGTTAATTCTTCCGTCAGACGGCTCAGCTCAATCTCCATCTGTTCGATCGCTTCAACCGGATCGTCGGTACGGATAATATCCTGGCGAATACGTTCACGCAGATGCTGATAAACCGCAACAAAGAACTGAATTTTACGCTCTGGGCGTTTTGGATCTTCAGACATGCGCAGTACATCGCGCAGGTGTTCGTTATCCGCAACCGCCAGGCGCAGCGCACCAAGCGCCTTATCCGACATCGAGCGCAGTTCATCACCGGAAAGATACGCCAGCTCCCGACGGTGCAGGCGGCGTTCAACGCCGTTATCTTTCACCATCCGCATCACCGCACACCATCCGGCTTTCGCGGTAACCACCTGCTCGCGCATTTCAAAATAATCACGTTCCAGCTTGCGCAGCCTGCGGGTCAGGTTTTCCATCTCCGCTTCGCAGAAGGTCAGCGCTTTTTCCAGTTGGTTACGGCGGGCACGGTTATTGCTGAGCTGCGCATGCAGTTCATCACGACGAATACGCGCGCGCTCTTCGGCACCGCTGTCCGCACGAACGCCAATATCCTGCAGTTCACGTTGTAAATCGTTAAGCAGCTCTTTTTTGGTGTCATAGGAGCTTTTCAGCGACGCCATGACCTGGTTGTACTGGCTTAACTGTGCGGCGTGACTGCGTAGCGCTTCACGGGCGCGGGTACGTTCGGCTTCCGCCTGTTCCAGGCGCTCACGCAGTTTTTCGTTCAGATCGCTGTTGCCGCTAAGCATTTCAGCAGAGTCGGAATAGCTAAAGTGCGCCCGGCGCTGCACCACTTCGGTCAGAGCAAAAGCTTGCTGACGCGCATCGCGCTGCATCTGCTGGGAATACGCGTAGTCTTCCTTCAGTTGTTCAAACTGCTCAGGGTCATTTTGCAGGACCGAAACAATCGGTTCCAGTTTGGCTAACTGGTTGCCATGTTGCTGTACAAAACGCGCCGCTTCCTGGGCTTCATCCAGGCGCTCACGAATTTCGTCCACGCGATCGGCCAGCGTGTCATCCGCCAGCAGATTCAAACGCGGGAGAAGGCGGTTAAGAGCAGAGACCCCCTCTTTCGCCTGCTCAAACTGCATACGGCTTTGCTGATTATCATTTTCATGATTGGTCAGCGCACGTTCCAGTTCAACGCGACGGCCATTCAGTTGGCGAATTTCCGCTTCCGGATCGGCTTCAAACGCCACCGACAAATGACTGCCAATGAAACGACTGAACGCCTGATGCAGACGCTGGGTTTTCTGGACGTCAAAGGAGAGCGTTGCGAAACGTTCAGACAGCCCTTCACGCTCGGCATGCAGGGTTTCGATACGGCTTTCGCGCGCTGCACGGCCAAAAATCGGCACCGTCGGGAAGCGGGAATAACGCCACTGACGCTCGGCGGTTTTCACCACTACCGCTTTTTCCAGCTCATCAACGCTGAAAACGCTGTCATCAAACGACTGCGGATCCCCTTCGATGAAATAGAGATCTTCCGGACAATCCGTCAGCCCTTCAAGCTGCTCGGTAATCAGCGTCAGATCCGGCACCACGATGGCATGACGCGAAGGACCGTACAGCGCAGAGAAGTACGGCGCATCTTCAAGGCTAACGTCGTCATAGATTTCTGACAGCAGAACGCCGCCGAAGCGCTCCGCCAGCGCGTTCAGACGCTGATCTTCCGCCCCGCCCGGCTGACTTAAACGTTCAATTTCTTCATCAACTGCATTTTTGCGCGCACCGACTTCATCACGCTCAACAATGGCTTCACGCTCGCGCTCCAGCAGTTGTTGCAGATACTCGGTCACATCCTGGCTTGAGGTAAACTCTTCGCCACACTGCTCGCTAAGCTGATTCAGGCTATTCTGCGCGGCCAGCCATACAGGCGCACGTTTCATCAGATGCTGGATACGAGACTGTAGCTGTTCCTGCTCCTGACGCAACGTCATACGCTGTTCGCTGGCAGAAGAGACGCTGTCCGACAAGGCGGCGATGCGTGCTTCCAGCTCCTGGTGCAGCGCTTCCAGCTCATCGATATCGAACTGTTTACCCTGACGCTTGCAGAATTCAGCCAGCAGACGCTCGGCGTCTTGCTGTTCGCGCAAACGCTGCTCCAGCTCGCTAAGTCGCATACGCAACGGCTGAACCTGTTCCGCCAGGTGGCGCTGTTCAACGCCTTCCCGTAGCAGTTCACGCGCCACGCTCCAGGCTTCACCACGCGCCAGCGGGCCATTGATAGCCGCCACCAGCTGATAAGCCTGTTCGAACTGGCTGTGCGCGGTTTGCGCCACGCTCATTTTTTGTTCCAGCGTCAGCAGTTTTTCAGTGGCTTCCTGCTCTTTAGCCTGGAAGGTTTCCAGCCATTCAGCAGCGCTGTCGGCGGTCAGATCCGGTAAGTGGCAGAGCTCTTTCGCCCGATTCAGCGCCTGGATCGCCTGGGTATATTGGATGGCTCGCGTTTGCTGGACGTCCAGCGCTTGCTGATAATCGGCAAGCTGGCTTTTCAGCTCATCCACTTCCAGTTCCGCGGCTTCTGCGCGGGCTTCGTTTTCATCCTGGCGGTCAACGGCTTCCGCGACCACCTCATTTTGTTCTTCGAGACGGACCTGCAGTTCTTCGAGATCCGCTTCGTAGCGTTCAATTTTTTCCTGCTGACGCAGCGCGGTTTGCACCAGATTCAGGTGATCGCTCGCGGCCTGGTAATCAGCTTCCAGATCGCCTTCCGCGCCGTTATGCTCGCCCAGTTCGCGCGCCATATCCACGTGCTTATACTGCTCCGCGGCCAGCTGCTTACGTGAAGTATGCAGCTCACGACGATATTCCAGCGCTTTATCAAGATGGATACGACGTTCGTTGGCGTGACGCATATAATCCGCGGCCACATAGTTGGTCGCTTCGCTGATCAAATGCTTAAACAGATCGCGGTCAGACTGAGTTACGCGAATCGCTTCCAGCGTCATGCGGTTTTCACGCAGCGCAGCTTCCATATCCTGGAAGGCTTTACGTACGCCGCTGTTTTCCGGCAGCAGGTAGTCACGCAGTGAACGGGTAATGGCACTGGAGATCCCGCCGTACAGCGAGGCTTCAATCAGACGATAGAATTTACTACGGTCAGACGCGGAACGCAGACGACGGGCGATGATGCCCAGATCGAACATCAGTGAGTGATAATCGGTGATTGAGTTGAACTGTTTAAACTGCACACCTTCCATCTCATCAAGCTTCTCTTTCAGCTCAGAGAGGGACAGCACGCGCGCCTGGCGTTCATTCAGCGTTTCCGTCACCAGTTGGGTTGGCTGCACCGACATCGGCAGCCCCTGAATGGCAAACGGTTTGATATCCACTTTACGATCGCGACCAGCAACCTGTTGCAAACGCACCCCCACGACCACGCGCTGATGGCGCGAGTTGAGGACGTCGAGCATTGAGTAACAGACGCCCGCTTTCAACTTACCGTGCAGGCCCTTATCACGTGAACCACTGGTTGCACCGGCTTCGGTGGTGTTACGGAAATGCAGCAGGGTTAAGTCCGGGATGAGCGCTGTAACAAATGCCGCCATGGTGGTGGACTTACCCGCACCGTTACCGCCGGACAGCGTGGTAACCAGTTCATCAAGGTCGAATGTACGGGCAAAAAAACCATTCCAGTTAATCAGCGTAAGTGAGCGAAATTTACCGCGTTCAATCATTATTCTTCTTCTCCACTGTCCGGCTGATTCTCTTCGGGCTCATCGTTGAGCTGCAGGCGGTTCTCGACCGGCATCGCTTCGCCATCACGAATTAAGCGACGCTGCGCTTCGCGCGGATCGTCACCGCTGCGCACATCCGCGCCAAAGCGGAAGACTGATTCCGTAATACGGAATTTGCTGCTGTCGTGACCCATAAACCACACCATGCCTAAACGGCGCAGACGGTTTAGCGAAGAACGAACTTTTTCCTGTAGCTTCTGGCGATCAACATCCGAACCGGTTGAACGGTTGTTCACCAGTTTCAGCAGCTTCGCTTCATCAGCCAGCGTTAGCAGCTCGTCGTACAACTCTTGCTGGGTAAAAATCCCTTCGTTCGCCAGGCGTTCCGGGCTGAGATAGAGATAGCAAAGAATTTTACCGACCATCATGTCCAGTTCAGACAGGACCGAACGGGGAATGAGCGTCGTTGAACGCGGGCGAAGGTAGAAGAACCCTTCCGGCGCACGGATCAATTCCACGTTATAGCGGCTGTAAAACTCTTCAAAATATTCCTGAAAATCCATCAGGAAGGCATGATTATCCAGTTCATCCAGACCGATATGGCGGCCCGAACGTAAGGCGCTGTCCAGCGCCGGAAATAACGGATTCGCCAGCGCCTGCGCCAGCTTTACCGGCATCACTTGTTCAATATTTGTCAATGACATGCGCCTGTACCTTGGCTCCGTAATCATTAATCGGCTGCCATTTGGCTGGCAGTCCGGTGAAGTCTGCTTGCGCTACGCCAAGGCGTACCGCCTGATCGATAACTATGCGCGCGACGTCGAAATGACGCGCACGTGGGTATTGCGCCAGATACTCGCGCACGACCAAACCGAGATCCAGTGGTGTTTGTCTGGATTTGTAGATAGCCAGCTGTTCTTCGATGATCGCCGCCAGCTGTTCACGGATCTCGTTAAATTCTTCATATTCCAGATCTTCCGGAAGCTCGCCGGTGACCTCTTCGTCACGCAGCACCATCTCTTCGTCACGCATATCCAGCAGACGATCGGCGTTGGCATAGGTTAGCGCCCACGGATCGTCAAAGTATGTCTGCACGGACTGGCGCAGACGCTGGGCAAAGACGCGGTTTTTATCCATATCGATCGCGGTACGGATAAACTTATGCACGTGACGATCGTAGCCGATCCATAAATCAATGGACTGCTGACCCCAACTGATAATGCGGTCGAGCTTACTTTGTAAGTCAAACACCAACCGATCGACGAAATGCAAATCGTCATGCGTCATCGTGGCGTCCTGGATGTGTAACAGGTGAGCCTGTAGCTTATCCCCCGCCGCTTCCAGCGTATCCTGCAGTTCACGCAGCGTACCAGACGTTTCAGAGAGCAGCAGTTCACAGCTGGAGATCGCCGCCCGCCAGTCTTTATTAAGCAACTGTGCGATGTCGTCTTTTACCTGCTGTTGCTGTTCATCCATGATGCGCTGGGTCAGATCGATACTGTCGAAAATCTCCGCCACCGAGTATTTCAATGGCGCGTAGACGTTGCGATGCCAGTGGAACTCATCGCCACCTTCCGCTGCCGCATCCGCCGCGCGCTTTAGTTCACCAGCAACAATCGACAGCTGCATTGAAAGACGTAGCGTAGAGAATTCACGCTGACGAATGTAGTAATCCGTGATGCCAATTCCCAATGGCGTTAAACGATATATAGCGTTGCCTTCCGCCTGCTCGCTGGTAAAGCGGTTCAGCAGACGTTGACGCACCATATCGTTGATCGCGTTGTTGGCGCGTACGCCGATGGTTTCGCTGGTTTGCTCAAACGCATCACTCACATGGCGGAACGCATCCACCAGCTCACCTTCACTCATCTCGCCGTCAAGTCGCTCACCGTTCAGGGTCGCGACCGCCAGCAGGAACGAAAGTCTGTCTACCGGCAGAGAGATGGAGAAGTCATTTTTTCTGGCCCAGGCAACCAGTTCGGGGACTGTCTGGGAAAATTCACTCATAAATTATCCTTGCATCTGCGGCTCGGGCCGAACTTTTAATCGCGGTGACATGAATATAGCGCCCAAGGCTGATATACGGTTCCTGGCGGCAATAGCGCGTTTCTAACTCAAGTAACATTTCAAAGTCGTCATGCTGTTTATGTTTATCTCGCAGATAATCATGAAACACGCGGACGCCCGTTTTACCGGTTATCTGCCAACCGATCTCGTCCAGCCACTGGTAGACCTGCCCCGGATCGCGCGGGTAGTCCGGTGAAAGCGTGCGCTTTTTACGTTTCGGCATCCCCACCTGCACATAGTCAAAGTTCCCTGCGACCATGTTATGCATCAACAGACCGTTAGCATTGTAGAACATTAACGACAGCGCGCCGCCAGGACGCAATACTGACCACAGAGTCTGCAACACGTTGACCGGATCTGTCACCCACTCCAGCACAGCATGAAACAATATCAGATCAACCGGGCTTTCCAAATGCGAAGCAACATCCTGAGCAGCGCATTGTATAAAATGCATGTTCCCGCTCACACCTTTTGCCTCTGCCGCCTGTTGCGCTCGGGCGATCATCTCGCCAGACAGATCGCATAATGTGACGAAATGTCCTCGTTCCGCCATTTTGATGGCCGTTTGCCCTTCACCACCACCGGCATCCAGAATGTGCAGTTTTTGCTCACCGAACGTTTCCAGTAATCGATCCAGATCCTGCCAAAGGATAGCCTGTCTTAAATGACCTTTGGTGGTGCCGTAAATGTTACGGGAAAACTTCTCTGCAATGTCATCAAAATTGCGATCCCGCATCGGGCTCTCCGCATACTGGCTTTAGGGTGACTAAGTAAAACCGCTATTTTGTCACACCCACGCCGAGAATGAACCTTCCTGGTGTAATATCCCTGCAGATCCCCTGCTGTATGGTTAAAAAAGGAACCAAAAAGGATGCTTTTTACGCTGAAGAAAGTGATTGGCGGTATGATGCTGCCGCTGCCACTGATGCTAATTATGATGGGTATTGGCCTGGCGCTGGTCTGGTTCAGTCGCTTTCAAAAAACAGGGAAAGTGTGTATTAGCCTGAGTTGGCTGGCACTGTTACTCCTTAGTTTACAGCCCGTCGCCGACAGACTGTTGAAACCGATTGAGGACAGTTATCCAACGTGGCAAGGTTCGCAAAAAGTGGAATATATTGTGGTGCTGGGCGGAGGGTATACCTGGAATCCGCAGTGGGCGCCGAGTTCAAATCTGATCAGCAACAGCCTTCCACGTCTGAATGAAGGTATTCGCCTATGGCGCGCAAACCCGGGATCGAAGCTCATCTTTACCGGCGCTGCCGCAAAGACGAATAACGTCAGTACCGCAGAAGCTGGCGCCCGAGTAGCGCAGTCGCTGGGGGTGCCAGCCGATGAAATCATCACCCTGGATCACCCCAAAGATACCGAAGAAGAAGCCGCGGCGGTAAAGAAGGCCATCGGCAATGCGCCGTTCCTGCTGGTAACCTCTGCCTCCCACTTACCGCGGGCGATGATCTTCTTCCAGCAGGCCGGCTTGCATCCGCTGCCAGCGCCAGCCAATCAGTTAGCGATTGATTCACCGCTTAATCCGTGGGAGCGCGCTATACCCTCCCCCGTTTGGTTGATGCACAGCGATCGCGTTGGTTACGAAACCCTGGGACGCATCTGGCAGTGGCTGAAGGGATCGGAACATTGACAGGAATGCTGCCTGATAAGGTGTTCACATGTTTATCATGCGAGCCACGGCAGCAATGATTTCGTTGCCAGGTCAAAGTTGGAACGATTAAAGCGTCCGGTGTTGACCAGTTGCGTCACTTCATCCCATAACACGTACAACCAGCGCCGCCAGATGAATGACTCCGCCACTGGCGCGCGCTGCAGGTATTGCCAAAGCAGGCTTTCCGCCAGCGCATTATCCATCAGGCGGAACAGTTCATATTCCCTTGGCGCCCACAGCATCAACCCCGGTCCCACCATAGCCAGAAGCTGATCGCTACGGGCATCTTTGAGCATGCTACGTAAACTGAAATTACCGTGGATCAGCACGCAGTTATCATTGAATCCTTCAAATAAGGCAGGCAAACACTCACGCGTGCGAAACAGGATCCGCTTGTCCTGCATCGTTAGTCCGGTATTGTTGAACTGATTTAACGTGGTCCACAGCACCTCAACCCGCTGACGATACCAGGATGGCCAGATATTCTCTTGCGTGTTATCCACCATTCCCACGCAACCAGCACTATCCTGCCGATGCCATGACAGCAGACCTTCTACGATCTGATCTTTTAAATGTTCCCAGCGTTCGGGCGTTCGGGCAGGCGCTTCCACCGGCACTCCACGTAAACGCTCAAGCAGTAGCACATCAGGACCGGGATGTTCCTCGTGGGTTAAGACCCCATAAATGACGGGCATACGCACCGTACCACTGCGCGCCAGCATGGAGGTTTTCCATGCCAACTGCTGCGCCATACCCGGCGTGGTGAAACTTCTCGCCATCAGTGGCATCGGATTTCCCTGGCTGTCGTACAGTGACCACAGGGCCGTATCCACTTTTTCATTCACGCATTCTATACGACTGAGTTTTTCACCCAACAGATGACTGAGTTCGGCACGCAACTGTTCCATTTCGGATTGCCCTCATAAATGCTACTGCTTTCATAATGAGCGTCGTGCAGACAGATGTCACCCGGATGAGATCAATTGATGAAAAGAAAAGTGGCGGGAAAGCGTAACGATATGACACTCCTCCCAAAAATTGGCGTCCTCAGGGGAGTGTCGTGAGAAAAACTAACGCATTTCGGCGCGAACGCGCTCAAGATCTTCGGCAGTGTCTACGCCGGTACCGGGTACTTCTTTTGCGACGGCAACATGAATTTTTTCGCCGTACCACAGCACACGTAGTTGCTCCAGCATTTCAATATGCTCAAGCGGGCTGGGCTGCCAGTTAACATAACGGCGGATAAAACCGGCGCGATAGCCGTAAATACCCAGATGTCGCAAGAAGGTGTCACCCACCGTTTCCAGGCTTTTAGCGAAACGGTCGCGATCCCACGGAATGGTCGCGCGTGAAAAATAGAGTGCATAACCTTCGGCGTCCAGAACGACTTTCACCGCATTCGGATTAAATGCCTCTTCCGCACTGTGAATCGGGGCAGCAAGGGTCGCCATACCGACCTGGCGCTGCGCCAGATTCTCAGCGACCTGGCGAATAATGACCGCCGGGATCATCGGCTCATCACCCTGTACGTTCACAATAACGGTATCATCGCTAAAGCCACATTTCTCGACGACTTCCGCCAGACGCTCCGTACCGGACTGGTGATCGGCGCGGGTCATGCATACTTCACCACCCACCGCTTCTACCGCGCGAGCGACATCTTCGTGATCGGTCGCAACAATAATATGTTCAGCGCCAGATTCACGCGCACGCTCCAGCACATGCACGATCATCGGCTTGCCATTGATATCCAGCAGCGGCTTGCCCGGCAAACGTGTGGACGCATAACGCGCAGGAATAATGACCACAAAACTCATGATTTACTCTCATCAGCAGTCAGAACGCGAGCTTCGGTTTCCAGTAACACGGGAATGCCATCACGCAGTGGGAAAGCAAGGTTATCCAGTTTACAAATCAGTTCCTGTTTTTCCTGGTTAAACCAGAGTTTGCCATTGCATACCGGGCAGGCAATGATTTCAAGCAGACGATGATCCATAGTTCCTCCAGATGGACCGGATTGTGAATCCGTAAATATTAACATAATCGCTTACCGTGCTGGGTCTATTTCCCAACCATGGCGTGCATCAGCAAATAAACCTTCAGGATAGCGTCCCAGCGTCACACGTGTTGCCTGCTGCCAGCGGGCAAAATCATCAATCGCCTGAAACAATCCTTTTTGCAGAGTAACCCCAGGTTTGACGCCATCCTGTAACCAGAGCGAAATCACTTCCAGTACGCCCGTTTTGCGGTGCATTTTGGCATCCATCCGCCCAACTAACTGTCCGCGATGCAGTAGCGGCAGGACGAAATAACCATACTGACGTTTCGGTGCTGGCGTGTAACATTCGAGCCGATAGCTAAAATCGAATAGCTGCTCTGCCCGTTTACGATCCCAGACCACCGGATCAAAGGGTGATAATACTGCGCTATGCGTCGCCGTTAATTTACCCGTCAATGCCTGCTCCAGCAGCGGCTGAAGGTGGCTATGCAGCCACAGGGTTCCTAACCCTTCGACATCGACAGGAATAATCTGTTGCTGCTGTGCACGTACGTTGCACCAGTTTTTTAGCGCCGGACGCTTCAGGCGATAGTAGTCTGCCAGCCATTGTTCGCGAAAAATCCCCAGACTGCGGGCGCTGTTATCCAGCATGAGGCTTTCAGCTTCTTCCTGTGAAAGCCGGTCGCGTTCATCATCCCAGTGCGGCATGACGCGATGGGTTAAATCATACACTCGCTGGAAATTACGCCGTTCCACCACCATCACTTTCCCGGCGGTGAACAGGCCTTCAAGATGACGCTTATGCGGTTTCCATGCCCACCAGCCGCTGGCCCCCTTGCGCAGATGCTCAAAATCGGCAGAGCGTACTGGTCCGTTATGCTGGATGTGCTGGAGCAGTTGCTCAATCTCATGCGCATGTTCTTTCATCCACTCCGCTTTATATTTCCAGCCCATTTTCTCCGGGGCCAGCATGCGGTGACGTATCAGCATAAAGTCGCTACGCGGCAAAAAGCAGGCCTCGTGCGCCCAGTATTCCATCAGTTCGCCCCGATGCAACGCGTCATCCAGCCACTGGGGCGAATAATCACCCAAACGACTAAACAGCACCAGGTAAGGGCTGCGCGCCACAATATTGATGGTATCGATTTGCAGTAACGACATGCGCGAAATGGTAGCAAGAATATCTGCTGGGGTTGCCCGACGGCGTGTTTTTTTCAGCAGCCCTTGAGCGGCAAGGTGAAGATGACGGGCATCCGTCAAAGAAAGACGCGGCAACGACATTTATGGCCTCATAAATGATTCGCTGCCGCAGCGTGAATCAGTTAGCGAGTCAGCGAGATTAAGCTATCCAGCAACATATCAGGCCGATCGCCTGACAAATGAGCGTCAACAGGTAAATACCACCAGTTTTCATCGGCAAATGCACGGCACTTAACCGCATCTTTTTCCGTCATCACCAGCGTTTGCCCGGCGTCTGCAAACGCACTGACGTCACTGTAGGTCAGAGACTGATGGTCTGCCAGCGCAATACTTTTTTGCACGCTGGCACCGCATGCTTCCAGCGTGGCAAAAAAACGCGGTGGATGGCCAATGCCCGCCATGGCGACAATATTGGACAGCTGCGACACATCGCGGCGTTCACCCGTACGTAAATTAACGGCCAGCCCCGGTTCAAGTCGCATAGGGATTTCCCCTGGCTGCGCAACGCCACCGTTAACGATAGTCGCATCCACCGATTTAAGCCGGCCTGCGCGTTCCCGCATGGGACCCGCGGGAAGCCACCAGCCATTGCCAAACCGACGTTCTCCGTCAATAACCACGATTTCAACATCTCGCGCCAGACGGTAGTGCTGTAGCCCATCGTCCGTCACAATCATCTGCACATCGTGTTGGGCCAAAATGGCTTTGACCGCATCCGATCTTACCGGGGATACCGCTACGGGCACGCCGGTACGTTGGGCGATCAGCACAGGTTCATCACCCGCTTCTGCCGTAGTGGTATCTGCGGTCAGTAACAGCGGGTAAGCAGCCGCTTTCCCGCCATAACCACGCGACACCACGCCCACGCGAATCCCACGTTGACGCAGTTGTTCAACCAGCCAAATCACCACTGGTGTTTTGCCATTGCCGCCCGCGGTCAGGTTTCCGACCACCACAACCGGGACTGGTGCACGCCACGCGCGTTTAATCCCAAGCTTGTAACATAAGCGGATCCCCCCGCTCACCAGGCCATACAGCCAGGAGAGCGGGAGTAACAGTCGCCACAGCGGCGACTCACCAGACCAGATTCGAGCGATCATTGACCGAATTGCATTTTATGTAATTGTGCATACACCCCACGCTGCTCAATCAGCTCGCTATGGGTTCCACGCTCAACAATAATACCGTCTTCCACCACGATGATTTCATCCGCCTGTTCAATGGTAGAAAGGCGGTGAGCAATCACCAGGGAGGTACGGTTTTTCTGAAGCTCATCCAGAGCAGCCTGAATCGCGCGTTCAGACTCGGTATCGAGTGCCGACGTTGCTTCATCAAGGATCAGAATCGGACTGTCACGCAACAAGGCGCGGGCAATAGCGATACGCTGGCGCTGACCACCAGATAGCAGGACGCCGTTTTCGCCAATCACCGTATCCAGGCCATTGTCCATCTTATTGATGAAATCCATGGCGTAAGCCATTTTCGCCGCTTTTTCGATCTGCTCACGGCTGTACAAATCGGTACGCGCGTAGGCGATGTTGTTGGCAACCGTATCGTTAAACAGGTGCACATTCTGCGAAACCAACGCGACCTGATCGCGCAAGGATGCCAGGGTATATTCACGTAGATCGTGTCCGTCCATTAGAATCTGCCCTTCATCAATATCATAGAAGCGCGTGATCAAGCTGGCGATGGTGGATTTCCCTGAACCCGAACGGCCAACCAGGGCAACGGTTTTCCCCGCTGGAATATTCAGGTTGATGTTGCGCAGCGCAGGTACTTCACGTCCCGGATAGGTGAATGTCACGTTGCGGAACTCGAGATTGCCGGTAGCGCGTTCGATTTCGCGTGTACCTTCATCTTTTTCCTGCTCGCTATCCAGAATCGTAAATAAGGTCTGGCAGGCCGCCATACCGCGCTGGAACTGCGCGTTGACGTTGGTCAGCGATTTCAACGGACGCATCAGCGCGATCATTGAGGAGAAGACAACCGTAATTGTCCCTGCAGTCAGGTTTTCCATTACGCTTGGGAAGCTGGCTGCATACAACACGAAGGCCAGAGCCAGAGACGCAATCAGCTGGATGATAGGATCGGAGATAGAAGAGGCGGAAACCATCTTCATGCCCTGCAAACGCATCTTATTGCTGACTTTATCAAAGCGCTTAGTTTCGACTTCCTGACCACCAAAAATCAGAACTTCTTTGTGGCCTTTCAGCATCTGCTCAGCACTGGTCGTAACCTGACCCATAGTGTTTTGCATATTTTTACTGATGCTACGAAAGCGCTTGGAAACCACACGGATTGCCACTGATACAATCGGTGCCAGCACAATCAGGATCAATGACAGCTGCCAGCTGTAATAAAACATCATGATAAACAGGCCAATAATTGAGGCCCCTTCACGTACCACCGTGATCAGCGCGCCGGAGGACGATGACGCGACCTGCTCTGAATCATAGGTAATACGTGACAATAGCGTACCTGTAGACTGTTTATCAAAAAAGGAGACCGGCATGCCCATCATATGGCCAAACAGGCGGCGACGCATGGTCATGACCACTTTGCCTGATACCCATGAGATGCAATAGCTGGAGACATAGCTGGTTAAGCCACGAACTATCATCAGTCCAATGACCACCAGCGGCATCCACAGCAGCACCGAGCGATCCGTTTTACCAAAACCATCATCCAGTAATGGCTTAAGGAGCGATAACATGAAGGTATCGCTGGCCGCGTTAAGGACTAACGCTATACCCGCCACGATCAGACCCGATTTAAAAGGCGCTATGGTTGGCCATAGTCGGCGAAACGTCTGCCACGTAGAGAGATCTTTATCGTTATGCATTCAAAAAACCAGCATTTGTTAGAATAGCCGCATATTCTACCCGTTATCCTCCGACACGCCAAACCACTGATGATACCAACGAGGTAAAATCTGATCCCGCAAGCTGTTTATTCGCCAGTTTTTTTGATAAAAATCCAGCGTAATCTGCCCCTGGTGTGGTGTATCCAGCCATTGATAATTTTGTTGCCGATAACGTTGCTTCACTTTCCTGGACGGGAGACGCCAGGCATTGTAACGGGATGCGGAGGCTAGCGCGGCCTGCCCGCCGACCCGCTGAATCAGCGCCTGCGATGATGAGGTATTGCTACCATGATGTGGAACCTGTATCACCGTAGACTGCAGATGCTGCCAGTAGTGACTTAGCATTTTTTGTTCAGCGGGAGACTCAATATCTCCGGTCAGCAGAATACTCTGATGCCCGTCATCGACCTTAACCACGCAGGAGTGGTTATTTCCCAGATCTTTATTTCCACGCACGGGCCAATGCGCACTAAAGGTTAACCCTTGCCATTGCCAGCGCTCCCCGCGTAAACACGGGAGATGCCCTTCCCAACCTAATGGGCTTCTTATCCATAGCGACGGCCAGGTTTGCTGCAGCGAGCGCAACCCGCCCCGGTGATCCATATGCTCGTGGCTTAAAATAACGCCTTCTGGCTCCAGGTTGTGCCAGCGTAACCAGGGAATAATCAGCTGTTGCGCGCTATCGCCTTCAGGCCATGCCAGACCGGTATCGTAAAGAATCGCTTTCCCATTGCGCGCAATTACCATCGCCAGCCCCTGCCCGACGTCCAGCATATGCACTTGCCAGACATCAGTACGTGGCGTTCGCCAGAACGGGGCGCTCAGTAAAAGGAGCACAGTGACGCAAACTACCGGTATAGTTCGCCACGCGTTCAGCCGATATGCGATGAGCAGGAGTCCGGGTACAAATGCAAGCCATTGCCAACGTGCATCAATATTGATCCACCCTTCAGGCAGGCTCCTGAGCCCCCAAAATAATAGCGCGAGGGAGCGATCCGCTAAATACCATAGATTCGACTCAATCATCGCCAGCCCGGTTAAATGCACGATCATGCCTGCTAATATCAACGGTACGGAAATAAACGTAACCAGCGGTACAGCAAACAAATTCGCCAGAAATGAGGTCAGGCTAAAACCGTGAAACATCGCGATTTGCACAGGCAGAAGCAGGAGCATAATTCCCAATTGCAAATGAGCAAGCGCCAGAAATTGGCGTCCAACGCGCGACAGCGGCCAATCCGGCATCGGAACCCATTGATACCAGAACAGCAGCGCCGCAACGGCAAAAGCAGACAACCACAGACTTTGTGAAAGAACGGCGACAGGATCCACCACCAGAATGGCTGCCAGACAGCAGATCCACACCGACCATCCACTCCACTGCCTGCCGCTGAGTTTTAGCCCTCCCCAGACCAGTAGCGCAACAACCGTACGTAATGCCGGGGGCTGTAGCCCCGTTAACCAGGCATAGAATGTTGCGCAGACGATCCCGCCAACTAACGGAACCTGCCAGCAAATCCATCTGGTTGGCATAAAAAATTGCCCCGCGCGAATTAATCCTGCTGCCAGAAGTGCGGCAAATGCAATATGCAGCCCGGAGATAGCCATCAAATGGGCCGTACCGGTATCACGCATAATGGTTTTCACCGCTTGTGATACGGACAAGCGCTCCCCCATTCCCAGGCCCAGTATAACCTGCTGCCAGGGATAGTCGGCGAGCGCGCTTTTCAACGAGGAGAGATACCGCGAACGCAAACTGCATTGTTGTGTGATAACCGAAGCCTGCAAAAATCTTCCCGTCAGCAGCTGGTGCTGCGCCAATGCGTAACGCTGGCTATCAAACCCGCCCTCGTTCAATTGACCGTGTATAACACGAACCTTCAACGTCATCGCCCATGTCTGGCCCGCACAAACGTTGCCGGGTAGGTACTGCCCATACAGAGTAATTCCGATGGCAGGAAATACTCGCTTCCCCTGCAGATGCGTGATCTGGCCGTAGTGCGTTGTCATATTATCGGTTCCGGTTATCCGCACGATGGCCTGCTGGCTTTTTGCAGGCAGCGTATTACCGGCCCACAGCGCATCTTTCGCAGCCTGAACTCCCCAAAGAAAAAATAGCAGGGTTAATCCGGCGAAACGTACAGGGCTGTGAGAAATAAGACAGAGCAGAATTGCCAGACCAAATATAACGCCGATGCACAGCATGTCAGGTAACGCAGGTAATAGCATAAGCGGGAGAATGCCGAATAATGCACTCGTACTAACCGTTGTTATTTTCATCAGTCACCTCCCTGTAGCAGGAAGTGTGCAGTAATGTTCGACGGTTGTCTGGTGCCAATTTAGCGTTATACGGTATGCATTCCGCTAACATTTAGCGGCGCTTGTAACGTGCAAATTAACTGGGATGGAGATTCCAGGATGGGCTGGCAGAAATGAAAAAAGCACCCATGCGGGTGCTTTTCTCGGCGTTAAGTCTCGCTAAAAACTTAACCGTAAATATTGGCGCGATCGCGCAGTTCTTTACCTGGTTTAAAGTGCGGAACGTATTTTCCTTCCAGGTCCACTTTATCGCCGGTCTTCGGATTACGTCCGGTGCGCGGTGCGCGGTAATGCAAAGAGAAACTGCCGAAACCGCGGATTTCAATACGCTCGCCCTGCGCAAGAGTCGAGGCCATATGTTCCAGCATCTCTTTAACTGCATCTTCAACCGCTTTCGCGGGAATATGAGGTTGCTGGGTTGCAAGTCTTTCAATCAATTCTGACTTGGTCATGATTCCTCCGGTTCCTTAAAGGCATAATTAGCTGCTGCATTGATTAAGGGCGGCCTTAGCCGCCCTTTGTCATTGATTACAGGACGAATCCTGTAATCTGTCAAGCTACTCGTCACCCTTTGTGCTGTTAACAGCACAAAGGATTTGGGAGCACTCGATATTACTCGCCTTTAGCTGCTTTGAAAGCTTCAGCCATTGCGTTGTTAGAGAAGTTAGCATCTTCCTGTTTGTTAACAGTTGCGATTGCATCTTTCTCATCAGCTTCGTCTTTAGCACGAACAGACAGGCTGATTGCGCGGTTCTTACGATCAACGCCGGTGAATTTAGCTTCAACGTCGTCGCCTACGCTCAGAACCAGAGTTGCATCTTCAACGCGGTCGCGGGAAGCTTCAGAAGCGCGCAGGTAACCTTCAACGCCGTCAGCCAGTTCTACGGTTGCGCCTTTAGCATCAACTGCAGTGACTTTACCGTTTACGATTGCGCCTTTCTTGTTCAGTGCAACCCAGTTATTGAACGGATCTTCTGCGAGCTGTTTAACGCCCAGAGAGATACGCTCACGTTCTGCGTCAACCTGCAGAACAACAGCTGCGATTTCGTCGCCTTTTTTGTATTCACGAACTGCTTCTTCGCCTGCAACGTTCCAGGAGATGTCAGACAGGTGAACCAGGCCGTCGATGCCGCCGTCCAGGCCGATGAAGATACCGAAGTCAGTGATAGACTTGATTTTACCTTCAACACGGTCGCCCTTGTTGTGGGTTTCCGCGAACTGCTGCCATGGGTTGTTTTTGCACTGCTTCAGACCCAGGGAGATACGACGACGTTCTTCGTCGATATCCAGAACCATAACTTCCACTACATCGCCAACGTTAACAACTTTGGACGGGTGGATGTTTTTGTTGGTCCAATCCATTTCGGAAACGTGAACCAGGCCTTCAACGCCTTCTTCGATTTCAACGAAGCAGCCGTAGTCGGTCAGGTTGGTCACGCGACCAGTCAGTTTGGTACCTTCCGGATAACGCTTAGCGATAGCTACCCATGGATCTTCGCCCAGCTGTTTCAGGCCCAGAGATACACGAGTACGCTCGCGGTCGAACTTCAGCACTTTAACAGTGATTTCGTCGCCAACGTTTACGATTTCGCTCGGATGCTTAACGCGTTTCCATGCCATGTCGGTGATGTGCAGCAGGCCGTCAACGCCACCCAGATCAACGAATGCACCGTAGTCAGTGAGGTTCTTAACGATACCTTTAACTTCCATGCCTTCCTGCAGGTTTTCCAGCAGCTGATCGCGTTCTGCGCTGTTTTCGGATTCGATAACGGCACGACGGGAAACAACAACGTTGTTACGCTTCTGATCCAGCTTGATTACTTTGAATTCAAGCTCTTTGCCTTCCAGGTGCAGCGTGTCGCGGACCGGACGAACGTCTACCAGGGAACCCGGCAGGAACGCGCGAATACCATTCAGCTCAACAGTGAAGCCACCCTTGACTTTGCCATTGATAACACCAGTAACGGTTGCAGCTTCTTCGTAAGCTTTTTCCAGCGTGATCCAAGCTTCGTGACGTTTAGCTTTTTCACGGGACAGCAGGGTTTCACCGAAGCCGTCTTCTACTGCATCCAGAGCAACGTCAACTTCGTCACCAACCTGGATTTCCAACTCGCCCTGGGCGTTTTTGAACTGCTCTGCCGGAATGGCGGACTCAGATTTCAGACCAGCGTCAACCAGTACTACGTCTTTGTCGATAGCAACAACAACACCACGAACGATGGAACCCGGACGGGTTTCGATTTCTTTTAAGGATTCTTCAAACAGTTGAGCAAAAGATTCAGTCATGTTTAATCTTCAGGTTTCATATTTAACGTCCACCTGGCTCCATGCCGGATGGGGTTGTTTAACATACCCGCTGTCAATCCATTGCAACGGGGGTACTGCAAATTCGGTCGCACTTAAGCGAGTGCCAGTTTTTGGCGCGCGTATTGTAACGCTTTTTCAATCACTTGCTCAATGCTTAATCGGGTTGAATCCAAAACTAAAGCATCAGCAGCGGGAACCAGCGGCGCTACAGCACGGTTACGATCGCGGAAATCGCGTTCTTCGATCTCGGCCAAAAGGCGTTCAAAGTTAACACTAAAGCCCTTTTCCTGCAACTGTAGCATACGTCTATGCGCACGTTCTTGCGAGGAGGCGTCCAGGAAAATTTTCACTGGTGCATCCGGGAACACCACGGTCCCCATGTCTCGTCCGTCGGCAATCAGGCCGGGCGCTTCACGAAACGCGCGTTGGCGGCGTAACAGCGCTTCGCGTACGCGAGGAAACGCAGCGACCTGAGATGCGGCATTCGCTACTTCCTGGGTGCGGATTTCGCCGCTGACATCTTCACCTTCCAGAATGACTTCCAGGTTGCCGTCCGTTGAGATAAAACGCACATCCAGGTGTGAGGCAAGCGGTACCAGAGCATCTTCAGATGTGACATCAACATGGTGATGCAACGCTGCGAGCGCCAGTACGCGGTAGATCGCGCCTGAATCTAACAGATGCCATTGCAATGCTTCCGCCATTGCCTTGCACAAGGTGCCTTTTCCTGCACCACTTGGGCCATCAATGGTAATAACCGGGGCAATTGCCGTCATCTTTTTCTCCTTAAACGGGCATACGTTAACGTGAACGCCGCGCATTATACGCGCCAACGCTAATAATCGTTAACACAGAGTGTAAAAACCCGATTAGTCTGTAACGATGTGAGGAAGAATTGCGCAATTATAGCGGGCTGGCGAGAAACCAGCCCGGAAGATGACACTGATTTACTTTTTATCTGCAGCGATGCGCTCACGAATATGCGGAGCGCGATCGTCAGATGTGAGGATCAGGCAGGTGTACTAATACGCGCCAACTGTTCGAAATAATCCGGGAAGGTTTTGGCGGTACATTTAGGGTCCAGAATGGTCACCGGCGTGTCAGACAACGCCACCAGCGAGAAACACATCGCCATGCGGTGATCGTTGTAGGTCGCGATCTCCGCAAACTGTAACGTCGCCGGTGGTGTGACACGAATATAGTCTTCGCCCTCTTCAACGATCGCGCCCACTTTACGCAACTCGGTCGCCATCGCGAACAGGCGGTCGGTCTCTTTGACGCGCCAGTTATAGATGTTACGTAAAGTCGTGGTGCCTTTAGCGAACAGCGCTGCCGTGGCTATGGTCATCGCCGCATCGGGAATATGGTTCATATCCATGTCTACCGCGTTCAGCTCACCGTGAGTACAGGCAATAAAGTCATCGCCCCAGGTAATGGCCGCGCCCATTTTTTCCAGCACATCAGCGAAGCGGATATCACCCTGCATACTGTTGCGGCCAATCCCGGTGACTTTTACCGTACCGCCTTTAATGGCTCCCGCTGCGAGAAAATAGGAAGCGGAAGAAGCATCGCCTTCAACCAGATATGCACCCGGTGACTGATACTGCTGCTGACCCTGCACAACAAAGCGCTGGTAGTTCTGATTCTCAATTTCAACACCAAACGTTTTCATCAGGTTCAGTGTGATATCAATGTAAGGTTTGGATACCAGCTCGCCTTTAATGGCGATCGTCGTATCCTGCGGCGCCAGTGGCGCAGTCATCAGCAGCGCAGTCAGGAACTGGCTGGATACGCTGCCGTCTACCTCAACCTGTCCCCCGGTAAAGCCACCGCGCAGACGTAAAGGCGGATAGTTTTCCTGCTCCAGGTATTCAATGTTGGCTCCGCCCTGGCGTAACGCATCAACCAGATGGCCAATCGGGCGCTCTTTCATGCGCGGCTCGCCTGTCAACACGATGTCATTGCTGCCCAGACATAGCGCAGCGGCCAGTGGGCGCATTGCTGTTCCGGCATTGCCAAGGAACAGTTCCACTGCGCCTTCGGCATGCAGCGCACCGCCATTGCCGATAATCTCGCAACGCGTACGGTCGGCAGAAAGGGTATAGCTAATTCCTAACGCATTCAGAGCATTAAGCATATGGCGGACATCATCGCTGTCCAGCAGGTTGGTCAGGACAGTGGTGCCATTTGCTAATGCAGCCAGCAGCAAAGCGCGGTTAGAAACACTTTTGGATCCAGGCAGATTGATGGTGCCATCCACCCGCGCAATGGGTTGTAACGTCAGGGATTCCATGAAACTCGACTCTCAAAAACAGACATAAAAACCCCACAGACTGGCTGTGGGGATGAAAATACAGCAGATTAACCGCGGCGGCGCTCGAAATCGACCATGAAATCGGTCAGCGCTTTTACACCTTCTAGCGGCATTGCATTGTAGATGGACGCGCGCATACCACCGACCACACGGTGCCCTTTCAACGCGTGCAGACCCGCAGCGAAAGACTCTTCCAGGAAGAGTTTATCCAGTGCGCTGTCAGCAAGCTGGAACGGTACGTTCATGCGTGAACGGTTCGATTTTGCCACGTCGTTACGGTAGAAATCGCTGTTATCGATTACGCCGTACAGCAGTTCCGCTTTTTGCTGGTTAATTTTATCCATCGCGTTAACACCGCCCTGCTCTTTCAGCCATTTAAAGACCAGGCCAGACAGATACCAGGCAAAGGTTGGCGGCGTATTGAACATGGAGTCGTTGTCATTCAGCACGGTATAGTCGAGGATTGACGGGCATGACACATGAGCCTTACCCAGCAAATCTTCACGTACGATGACAATGGTCAGCCCGGCCGGGCCGATGTTTTTCTGCGCCCCGGCATAAATTACGCCATAACGGCTCACGTCAAGCGGTGCAGAAAGAATGGTAGAGGACAGATCCGCCGTAACCACCACATTGCTGGCAAAATTCGGCGTTTCATCGATCGCAATGCCATCAATGGTTTCATTCGGGCAATAGTGCAAATACGCCGCGTTGTCAGAAAGCTGCCATTCGCTCATTGGCTTAACAGCGCGCAGTCCGTCAACGGTGACTTTGGCGTCGATAACGTTTGGCGTACAGTATTTTTTCGCTTCTTTAATTGCGCTGGCGGCCCAATAACCGGCATCAACGTAATCCGCCGTGGTTTTGTCACCCAGAATATTTAACGGGATACCCGCAAACTGCCCGCGCCCACCGCCATGGCAGAACAACACTTTATAGTTGGAGGGGATGCTGAGAAGATCGCGAAAATCCTGCTCCGCTTCCTCTGCGACCTGGATGAATTCTTTGCCACGGTGGCTAATTTCCATCACCGACGTGCCAAGACCGTTCCAGTCGCGAAGATCCTGTTGAGCCAGTTTAAGTACTTCTGCCGGTAACATTGCCGGACCTGAACTAAAATTGAAGACCTGAGCCATTTCCCCTCACCACGTTGTGTTGTTGTCCAATCAACATCCTGTCATTGGCGATAATCCGGTGACAGACATTGGTATAAGTTATTCCTGTGGATATCGGTTTTATCATTCAGTGACACGCGCCGCAATGGGTAAAACTGGCCAGGGTAAAAATGTGTCATTGGTCACACAACAGAATCTATCGGATTGACGGGTAAAAACCGAGATTTTCGCTGTCAGGTGACCCGTTTTGCCCGACTGGCCTTCGACCATTCTGGATTTGCACAGCGTGGACATAATTGATGATCTCCGGCGTTCATTTGCACCACTTCACTACACCGTATACAGGCATAGTCCCCAGCTTCAGGTATCACTTTAAATCGCTGTGTACAGCGTTTAGGCAAAATACTGAGCCCCGGCTTTACGTCTTCATCGGCAAAGAAATAGACGCTGATTTGCCCATTAGTCTCCAGGATGGCCAGTCTCACCTGTCCCAATTGCTCCACGCCGTTCAAACGCAATTCCATAAAGAATTCGAATTCCGTCATATTGGCGCTATTGAGCTTCGACCATGCCAGCTCGCCGTCCTCAATGATCACAACGGGCTTGCCCTCCAGCAAATCCTCCATTTTCTCGCTATGCGCCATCAGCCACATAACCAGCCGATACAGCACGGCAAGCGTAATAAAGACCACCAGCACCGGCAGCATCGGGACATCATCATAAAATGCCACGTCTCCCGCCGCGGATCCCAGCGTAAGGATAATCAGCACTTCAAAAAGCGACATCTGGCGTACGCCGCGACGTCCGGTGATTTTTAAAAACAGAAAAACCAATATAAAGGTATAGAGGCTGCGCAGAGCAACTTCTCCCAGAAAATCCATGGGCACCTTATCCAGTACCATTCGGTGTAAATCGAAAGCTTTCATTATTATGCTCTAAACGTGGTTGGCTGTAGGAAAGCATAGCTAATACTTTTATTTACGTCTGAACTCCGGCGACGATAGCGCCATTCATTTAAAACCCGTATCATTGCGCGCTTTCCGTACGACAAAAGTGATTTTCATGACGCAAACATTTATCCCCGGCAAAGATGCCGCTCTGGAAGACTCCATCGCTCGCTTCCAGCAAAAATTGCTCGACCTTGGTTTTCAAATTGAAGAAGCCTCGTGGTTGAATCCCGTCCCTAACGTCTGGTCTGTACATATTCGCGACAAAGAATGCGCGCTGTGCTTCACCAACGGTAAAGGCGCGACGAAAAAAGCGGCGCTGGCTTCCGCGCTGGGCGAATATTTTGAGCGTCTGTCGACTAACTATTTCTTTGCGGATTTCTGGCTGGGTGAAACCATCGCCAACGGCCCATTCGTGCATTATCCGAACGAAAAATGGTTCCCGTTGACTGAAGAAGACGACGTACCAGAAGGTCTACTGGATGCTCGTCTGCGTGCGTTTTACGATCCAGACAACGAACTGACTGGCAGCATGCTTATCGATCTGCAATCCGGTAATGAAGAACGTGGGGTCTGCGGCCTACCGTTTACCCGTCAGTCGGATAACCAGACCGTCTATATTCCGATGAATATTATTGGCAACCTGTACGTTTCTAACGGCATGTCTGCGGGTAACACCCGAAACGAAGCGCGCGTTCAGGGCCTGTCTGAAGTCTTTGAGCGCCATGTGAAGAACCGTATTATTGCGGAAAGCATCAGCCTGCCGGAAATCCCGGCCGAAGTCATGGCGCGCTACCCGGCAGTGGTGGAGTCCATCTCCAAACTGGAAGCGGAAGGTTTCCCAATTTTCGCCTACGATGGCTCGCTGGGCGGCAAGTATCCGGTGATTTGCGTTGTCCTGTTCAACCCGGCCAATGGTACCTGCTTTGCCTCCTTCGGTGCGCACCCGGATTTCGGCGTTGCGCTGGAGCGTACCGTCACTGAACTGCTGCAGGGCCGTGGTCTGAAAGATCTTGATGTCTTCACCCCTCCGACCTTTGACGACGAAGAAGTGGCTGAACACACTAACCTTGAAACTCACTTCATCGATTCCAGCGGCCTGATCTCCTGGGATCTGTTCAAGCAGGATGCTGACTATCCGTTCGTTGACTGGAATTTCTCCGGTACCACCGAAGAAGAGTTCGCCACCCTGATGGTCATCTTCAATGCTGAAGATAAAGAAGTGTATATCGCCGACTACGAGCACCTGAGCGTTTACGCGTGCCGCATTATTGTTCCGGGAATGTCTGACATCTATCCGGCTGAAGATCTGTGGTTAGCCAACAACGCCATGGGCGCCCATCTGCGTGACACTATTCTCTCGCTCCCGGGCAGTGAATGGGATAAAGAAGACTATCTCAATCTGATCGAACAACTGGATGAGGAAGGCTTTGACGACTTCACCCGCGTACGCGAGCTGCTCGGTCTGGCAACCGGTGCGGATAACGGTTGGTACACCCTGCGCATTGGCGAGCTTAAAGTGATGCTGGCGCTGGCCGGCGGCGACCTGGAGCAGGCGCTGGTCTGGACAGAATGGACGATGGAATTCAACTCCTCTGTCTTTAGCGCTGAACGTGCCAACTACTACCGCTGTCTGCAAACGCTGCTGTTGCTATCTCAGGAAGAAGATCGTCAGCCGCTACAATATCTGAACGCGTTTGTTCGCATGTACGGTGCCGAGGCGGTTGAAGCCGCAAGTGCAGCATTAAGTGGCGAAGCGCCGTTCTACGGGCTTCAAACTGTTGATAGCGATCTGCAGGCTTTCCCGGCGCATCAGTCTCTGCTGAAAGCTTACGAAAAACTGCAGCGCGCGAAAGCAGCACATTGGTCAAAATAGTGACAATCAGCCTGCGCTGAGTAGGCTAAAGGTATTGTCTGGGCTATATTACGGGGCGCTTAATGCGCCCTGTTTTTTATTTTGGTCAAATCAAAAAATAAATGTAAAAACAAGGTTAAATATTAGTAGTTGATATTAAGAAAATTAGCTTATTAATGTGGTTTTTTATCTCAATTACTCCATTTTAATTAACCGCCCCAGAGGAGACAGAAAGAAAAAATTCAACTCACTTTATAATTTTTAAAATTTATTTTTATTTGGATAATCAACAAGTTACACCGTAATCGCATAAAAACCATGCGCCTTACGGGCCTATAAGCCAGGCGAGATATGATCTATATCAAATTCTCATCTATAATGCTTTGTTAGTATCTCGTCGCCGACTTAATAAAGAGAGAGTTAGTGTGAAAGCTGACAACCCTTTTGATCTTATTCTTCCTGCTGCAATGGCCAAAGTTGCCGAAGAAGCAGGCGTCTATAAAGCAACGAAACATCCGCTTAAGACGTTCTATCTGGCAATTACTGCCGGTGTATTCATTTCAATTGCCTTTGTTTTCTATATCA
The DNA here is from genome assembly GCF_002075345.1 of Citrobacter braakii. Lineage (GTDB taxonomy): Bacteria > Pseudomonadota > Gammaproteobacteria > Enterobacterales > Enterobacteriaceae > Citrobacter > Citrobacter braakii. The sequence continues at coordinate 11,138 of NZ_NAEW01000001.1, read as the reverse complement.
CCGCCACAACCGGTACCGGCACAATGCCTTTCGGCATGGCGAAGCTAGTAGGTGGTATCTGCTTTTCCCTGGGGCTGATTCTCTGCGTTGTCTGCGGTGCAGACCTCTTCACCTCAACCGTACTGATTGTCGTAGCGAAAGCCAGTGGTCGCATCACCTGGGGCCAATTGGCTAAAAACTGGCTTAACGTTTATGTCGGCAACCTGATTGGCGCCCTGATCTTCGTGTTACTCATGTGGCTTTCTGGCGAGTATATGACCGCTAACGGCGCGTGGGGTCTCAACGTCCTGCAAACAGCCGACCACAAAGTGCACCATACTTTTGTTGAGGCGGTAAGTCTTGGCATCCTGGCGAACCTGATGGTGTGTCTGGCAGTATGGATGAGCTATTCGGGTCGCAGCCTGATGGACAAAGCGTTTATCATGGTATTACCGGTCGCAATGTTTGTTGCCAGCGGTTTTGAGCACAGTATCGCAAACATGTTTATGATCCCTATGGGTATTGTAATTCGCGATTTCGCCACCCCGGAATTCTGGACCGCTGTTGGGTCTTCTCCGGAGAATTTTTCTCACCTGACCGTGATGAATTTCATCACCGATAACCTGATTCCGGTTACGATCGGCAACATTATCGGCGGCGGTTTGTTGGTCGGGTTGACATACTGGGTCATTTATCTGCGTGGTAACGATCATCATTAATCTGATGATGCCCATTACACGCAGTAAATAAAAAATCCACTTAAGAAGGTAGGTGTTACATGTCCGAGCTTAATGAAAAGTTAGCCACAGCCTGGGAAGGTTTTACCAAAGGTGATTGGCAGAATGAAGTAAACGTCCGTGACTTCATTCAGAAAAACTACACTCCGTATGAGGGTGACGAGTCCTTCCTGGCTGGCGCAACTGATGCGACCACTGCACTGTGGGACAGCGTGATGGAAGGCGTTAAACAGGAAAACCGCACTCACGCGCCTGTTGACTTTGACACCTCCGTTGCTTCTACCATCACTTCTCACGACGCTGGCTACATCAACAAAGCGCTCGAGAAAATTGTTGGTCTGCAGACTGAAGCTCCGCTGAAACGTGCGATCATTCCGTTTGGCGGCATCAAAATGGTTGAAGGTTCCTGCAAAGCGTACAATCGCGAACTGGACCCGATGCTGAAAAAAATCTTCACCGAATACCGCAAAACCCACAACCAGGGCGTATTCGATGTTTACACCAAAGACATTCTGAACTGCCGTAAATCCGGTGTTCTGACTGGTCTGCCAGATGCCTATGGCCGTGGCCGTATCATCGGTGACTACCGTCGCGTTGCGCTGTACGGTATCGACTACCTGATGAAAGACAAATACGCTCAGTTCGTCTCTCTGCAGTCCGATCTGGAAAACGGCGTAAACCTGGAAGCCACTATCCGTCTGCGTGAAGAAATTGCTGAACAGCACCGCGCACTGGGTCAAATCAAAGAAATGGCTGCTAAATATGGCTGCGATATCTCTGGTCCGGCAACCAACGCTCAGGAAGCTATCCAGTGGACTTACTTCGGCTACCTGGCCGCGGTTAAATCTCAGAACGGCGCAGCAATGTCCTTCGGTCGCGTATCCACCTTCCTGGATGCCTACATCGAACGTGATATCAAAGCAGGCAAAATCACCGAGCAAGACGCTCAGGAAATGATTGACCACCTGGTCATGAAACTGCGTATGGTTCGTTTCCTGCGTACCCCTGAATATGATGAACTGTTCTCCGGTGACCCGATTTGGGCAACTGAATCTATCGGTGGTATGGGCGTTGATGGCCGTACTCTGGTTACCAAAAACAGCTTCCGCTTCCTGAATACCCTGTACACCATGGGTCCTTCTCCGGAGCCGAACATCACCGTTCTGTGGTCTGAAAAACTGCCTCTGAACTTCAAGAAATTCGCCGCTAAAGTGTCCATCGACACCTCTTCTCTGCAGTACGAGAACGATGACCTGATGCGTCCGGACTTCAACAACGACGACTACGCTATCGCTTGCTGCGTAAGCCCGATGGTTGTTGGTAAACAAATGCAGTTCTTCGGTGCGCGTGCAAACCTGGCGAAAACTATGCTGTACGCAATCAACGGCGGCGTTGATGAAAAACTGAAAATGCAGGTTGGTCCTAAATCTGAACCGATCAAAGGCGACGTTCTGAACTTCGACGAAGTTATGGAGCGCATGGATCACTTCATGGACTGGCTGGCTAAACAGTACGTCACTGCACTGAACGTTATCCACTACATGCACGACAAGTACAGCTACGAAGCCTCTCTGATGGCGCTGCACGACCGTGACGTTATCCGCACCATGGCGTGTGGTATCGCTGGTCTGTCCGTTGCTGCTGACTCCCTGTCTGCAATCAAATATGCGAAAGTTAAACCGATTCGTGACGAAGACGGTCTGGCTGTCGACTTCGAAATCGAAGGCGAATACCCGCAGTTTGGTAACAACGACTCTCGCGTTGATGACATGGCGGTTGACCTGGTAGAACGTTTCATGAAGAAAATTCAGAAACTGACTACTTATCGTAACGCTATCCCGACTCAGTCTGTTCTGACCATCACCTCTAACGTGGTTTATGGTAAGAAAACCGGTAACACCCCAGATGGTCGTCGTGCTGGCGCGCCGTTCGGACCGGGTGCTAACCCAATGCACGGTCGTGACCAGAAAGGTGCTGTTGCCTCTCTGACCTCCGTTGCTAAACTGCCGTTTGCTTACGCTAAAGATGGTATCTCTTACACCTTCTCTATCGTTCCGAACGCGCTGGGTAAAGACGACGAAGTTCGTAAGACCAACCTGGCTGGTCTGATGGATGGTTACTTCCACCACGAAGCGTCCATCGAAGGTGGTCAGCACCTGAACGTGAACGTCATGAACCGTGAAATGCTGCTGGATGCGATGGAACATCCGGAAAAATATCCGCAGCTGACCATCCGTGTTTCTGGCTACGCAGTACGTTTTAACTCCCTGACTAAAGAACAGCAGCAGGACGTTATTACTCGTACCTTCACTCAGACCATGTAATTGGTTTTGACTGAAATCGTACTTTAAAAAGCGTACAATAAAGGCTCCACGTAAGTGGGGCCTTTTTAATAGCCTGCTTTGTCAGCTATCTATACTTATGGATAGCAGCCAAAACAGACTCGACACAGTTAATAACTGTGCACTAACACTGGCCCCGGATGGGCCACACCTGGAGAAACACCGCAATGTCAGTTATTGGTCGCATTCACTCCTTTGAATCCTGTGGCACTGTTGATGGCCCGGGCATCCGTTTTATTACCTTCTTCCAGGGCTGCCTGATGCGCTGCCTGTATTGTCATAACCGTGACACATGGGATACGCACGGCGGCAAAGAAGTCACCGTCGACGAGTTAATGAAAGAGGTCGTGACCTACCGCCACTTTATGAACGCCTCCGGTGGCGGTGTGACAGCGTCCGGTGGCGAAGCTATCCTGCAAGCTGAATTTGTACGCGACTGGTTTCGTGCCTGTAAAAAAGAAGGTATTCATACCTGTCTGGATACCAACGGTTTTGTTCGCCGCTACGATCCGGTGATCGATGAATTGCTGGAAGTCACTGACCTGGTGATGCTCGATCTCAAACAGATGAATGATGAAATCCATCAGAATCTGGTGGGCGTATCTAACCATCGTACGCTTGAGTTCGCACGTTACCTGTCCAATAAAGACATCAAGGTGTGGATCCGCTACGTCGTTGTGCCTGGCTGGTCTGACGATGACGACTCCGCGCACCGCCTGGGCGAGTTTACCCGCGATATGGGCAACGTAGAGAAAATCGAACTGCTGCCATACCATGAGCTGGGCAAACACAAATGGGTGGCAATGGGTGAAGAGTACAAACTTGACGGTGTTAAGCCACCGAAAAAAGAGACCATGGAGCGCGTGAAAGGCATTCTTGAGCAGTATGGTCATAAAGTAATGTACTAAGGTATGACGACCACGGCGTCGCAGCGCTCTGCTTGAGTAGCGCGACGCCAACGTTCGATGCCTACGACATAAAATATTCTGAAAGTTTATTGGTCACGCTTTCAATAGAGAAAATACGTTTCTGGTGTGCTTTACGACACTGCACGTAACGCTCATCCTGCTCTTCCAGAGCACTGAGTATGCGATCCGCCACCATCATCGCACCAGCAATTTCAGCAAAACCAGACTCACCTTCCCCCTGTAATGCAACCGCCGCCTGCAAATTCCAGTCAGAAAGCCGATTTAATGGCGCAAACGATCCGCGAGTTAACGAGAGAATTTTTATGCCTTGTTCCTTCGCTAGCGTCAGCGACTGCATCATATCGGTAGAGATTTGTTCTGTATGAATAACAATAATCCCTGTTTTTTGGCTGTCCGCCAACGGAGAGATAGCCGCCGGATAAAACCGGTCGATATAACTGGCTATTTTCCCCATCTGCACCAGATTGATTTGCAGGAATAACGCCACCGGCACCGCAGTACCTACCGCATAAATTGCAATATTACTGAGCTGATTTAACCAGGTCGCAACCGCCTGCAATTCTTTGCTGTCGATGATGGCATTGCTGTCACAAACGCTTGCCAGTACCGCCGCCGTCTCCTCACTTCCTCCATCATTCGGCCGTGCAGCTCCTTGCTCCAGTGCAAGAGCCGTTCTGAAATCAGAAAACCCCTTAAAACCAAAGGCACGGCAAAAACGAGTGATACTCCCCTCACTGGTATCAATAGAATCAGCCAGCTCGGTTATCGTATGCCGCATCACAAAATCAGGATTTTCAGTGATAAAACGCCCTACCTTTTCCAGGATCGGACTCAGTTCTGAAGCCCCATTTCTTATGTTAATCAATAAATTAGTATCTATCTGACTCATTTTTCGCCTTTTTGCACAAAATGCAAATGCTGTCACATACTTTGCCCGGCTTTGCGATAATAATTTTTATCGCACCAATGATAATTAAAAATAATTATTTTTACAAACAGGAGAACGTCTAATGAAAGGTCTGATCGTCTGTCGTACCGGTATGGGCAGTTCGCTAATGCTGAAAATCAAAGCCCAAAAAGTCATCGATAAACATGGCTGGGATATCGATCTTGAACACGATGTCCTGTCAGGGCTACGAACCTGGCAAAACATCGACTTCGTGATCACCATGAGCGACCTGACCGATGAGGTAGAAGCCGCCGGGTTCAGAGCAATCGGTATCACCGATCTGATGAACAGCGAAGAAATGGAATCTGCGCTCACCAGCGTTGTTCAAAACAACTAACCTCTCCGGGGGAAATATGGATCTCCTAAAGTTCATTGTATTCGACATTTTGGGTGTAACCCCACTTTTAGTTGGCTTTATTGCGCTAATTGGTTTGCTTATCCAGCGTAAACCCATCGAAAAAGTGCTTTCAGGTACCTTTAAAACCATCGTCGGATTTCTGGTATTTGCCGGCGGAGCAGGGATTGCGGTGACATCCTTAGGTAATTTTCAGACCTTATTCAGCGATGGATTCGGTCTGAAAGGTGTGATGCCGTTAGCCGAAGCGTTAACTGGGCTGGCACAAACCAAGTTTGCCATGTGCGTTTCACTCATCATGGTCGTTGGTTTCGGCTGGAACTTGTTTTTTGCCCGCGTAACACCGTTCAAATACATCTTCCTGACGGGCCAACATAATCTGTATCTGTCTGCCCTCTTAACCGTTACGCTTAAGGCGCTTGGCTACAGCGATGTAACAACAATTATCGTCGGCTCCATACTGCTGGGGCTTGCGGCCTGTGTCTATCCAGCTATCGCTCAGCCGTGGATGCGTAAGATTACCGGTAATGATGAAATCGCGATGGGTCATTACGTTACTCTGGCCTACGCGCTATCGGGATGGATCGGTTCGAAAGTGGGCGATCCTAAGCAGTCAACAGAAAAGCTAAATCTTCCCGGATGGTTGGGGATTTTTAAAGACTACATCGTCTCCGTGTCCATCTCTGTCAGTATTTTCTATTACATCGCGGCGCTTGCCGCAGGCGAAGAAGCGGTAACGGCCGCCGCCGGTGGAATGCATTGGCTGGTTTATCCGCTATTCCAGTCACTCACATTTACCGCATCGCTTTATATCATCATCACCGGCGTTCGCTTGCTGTTGTCAGAAATAGTCCCGGCATTTCTGGGCATCTCTGAAAAGTTTATCCCGAACGCCAAACCCGCACTGGATTGCCCAGTCGTCTTTCCGTATGCCCCAACCGCCACCGTTTTAGGTTTCATCTCTTCCTTTGTGGGTGGATTGGTGGTTATGGGGGTACTCGCATTAATTGGGCAAACGGTCATTATCCCCGTCGCCATCCCCTACTTCTTCATTGGTGCTACCGCCGCCGTCTTCGGTAATGCGTCAGGAGGCTGGAAAGGGGCCATCGCCGGTAGCTTTGTCACTGGCATATTAATTGGTATTGGCCCGGCACTCATCTATCCCATCATGGAGTCGGTTGGATTGTCCGGTACTAGCTTCCCGGAGACAGATTTTGTCGCCCTCGGCTTAGTGGTTTATTACATCGGCAAAATGTTGCCCTGATAAGGAATGAACATGAATATTGACGAATTGAAATCCCATGCGCTGGCTGCTCGCCGGGATATTGTCACCATGATTTATGAATCAGGCATTGGCCATCCTGGCGGTGCATTGTCCATCATCGACATTCTGACCTGGATTTACGATCAAGAGGTGGACTTCTCCTGCGCCCCTCGCGCTCGCGTGGTCATGAGCAAAGGTCATGCGGTTGCTGCTCAGTACGCCATGCTGCATCAAAAAGGCAAAATTGAGCGCAGCGAATTTAATACTTTTCGACAAATTAACTCACGTTTACAGGGGCACCCTAGCATCAAATCTCTGCCCGAAGTCGATGCAACAACCGGCCTGCTGGGCCAGGGATTATCCATTGCCTTTGGTATGTCGGCGGCCAAAAAACAGCGGGGGGAATCACAGCGCGTTTTCGCCATCATTGGCGATGGCGAAATGCACGAAGGGCAAATCTGGGAAACGCTACAGCAGGCAGGCCATATGAAGATGGATAACCTGGTGGCGATTATTGACTACAACGGTTTTTCCTCCCACGACCCCGTTAATCAGGTGGTGAATCTGGAACCTCTGGCCGACAAAGTGCGTCTTTTCGGCTGGCACGTACTCGAACTCCATAACGGTAACGATATGCATCAGGTTGCCGACACGCTGATGCTTTCACGCCATCTGAAAGGAAAACCTGTCGCCATTATTGCGCATACCACCAAAGGCAGTGGCGTTAGCTATATGGAAAATAACGGTGACTGGCATTCAAAAACCCCAACCACCGAACAATATCAGCAGGCTATGGAGGAGTTGCAGTGATGAAAGCCCCACGTGATGAAATTGGTAACGCACTCATTGCCCTGAAAAAAAAGGGCTATCCCATTGTCGCCATTGATAGTGATTTAGCCAGCTCCACCCGCACTGACCAGTTCCAGGCCGTCTATCCAGACGCTTTCTTTGAAATGGGTATTGCGGAAGGATCGGCAATGAGCTTTGCCACTGGCCAGGCGTTGGAAGGAAATATTCCGTTCTACGTTAACTTTGCGATGTTTGTGACAGGCACCGCCTGGACTCAACTGCGCCAGGCGTGCTACGCCAAAGCTAACATTAAATTAGTTGGTAGCCACCCAGGAATGGATGATGGACCTGACGGCGCATCGCATCATGCGCTGGAAGATCTGGCCCTGACGCGCGTACTGCCGGGGCTCACAATTCTAACGCCTGCCGACGCTGAAGAAGTTGAGTCCGCATTTGAACAGGCAGTAAACATTCCCGGTCCGGTCTATATTCGCGTAGCCCGAGAACCGATGCCCGTGCGCGATAAATCTGCCGTTCCGCGAGTGACCGATATCGCCGCCGTGGAGGACTCAGGCAATGACTTCGCCATTCTCTATGAAGGGACCGTTCTGGAGCAGGCAAGCGCAGGTTATGTGCAGCTGTGCGCCCAGGGAAAACGTGGCAAGCTGATTCACGTCGCTATGCTAAAACCGTTTAACCGCCAGCGCTTTCTGCAACTGATTGCCAACTGCCCGCAGATCGCAACGATTGAAAATCACACGATCACCGGTGGGCTTGGTGGACAGGTTGCTGAAGTATTGGCGGAGGAAGGATTAACCACGAGATTAATCCGACTGGGGACACAAGATACGTTTACGGAATCAGGCAATAGCCGCCAGTTGAAAGAGAAATACGGTATTTCGGCGACCGCACTCTTTGAAGCCCTCAGATAGTTCGGGTTGGCAGACCGCAATGCGGTCTGCTGCTCTGAAATAAGGAGAACACAATGACATCTGCGCTATTTTCTGCCTGTCAGTTTCGTGAACAATGCCGATCCTGGCAGGAGGCCGTGACGCTGGCTTGCCAGCCTCTGGAAGAACTGGGCGCGATTACGTCCGCCTACGCACAGGCAATCATCCGTGAAACAGAACAACTGGGTCCGTGGTACATCTTAAGCCCTGAGTTTGCCCTGCCGCACGCTCGTCCGGAAGAAGGAGTGATAAGCAGTGAGACACATTTGTCGCTCTTGTGTCTGAAAGAGGCGGTGCCTTTTCCTGGGCATCCAGATGTGCGGTTAATTATTGTCCTGGCGGCTGCCAGCAGCACCCGACATATTGAAATGATTCAAAAACTGGTTTGCTGGCTGGATGAAGGGGAGCATTTACAACAGCTGACGAGTATGACCAGTCAGGCGCAACTTCACTGCACGCTGAAAGCATGCGAATACCTCGCAACTTCCGGCATACCCGCAATGGGAAAATGAGTCACGGTATGCAAACATTTTGCCTTGCATACCGTCTGGCGCGCTTTATACGTGAGCCACCGGAGTCGGTGTATGTCTGGCGCTACGCAACAACATCAGCAGATAAATAAACGATACGCTGGCGATCATAATGAATAACAGATTATCGGAATAATTCTGCATCAGCATTGCGGTGAATGAAGGACCAAGCAGGCTGCCAACGGTATAGCTTAATAACAATGCCTGATTCATGGCGACCAGCTGATGATGTTCAACCTTTTCACAGGCCCAGGCCATCGCCACCGGATAGAGGGTAAAACCTGCCGCACCCAACATAAACAACGCAGGCGCCATCGCCGCCTGATTCAGCATGGCAATACTTCCGACGATAACCACGAAGACCTGGACGCGTAAAACCAGCAGGCGCCCCAGCTTGTCTGCCAGGCGGCCAATCGGCCATTGCCCCAGAATACCGGCGCTAACCAGAACCGCCATCCAGAAACCAATGCTGGCGTTGCTCACCCCTTGATGGTTGAGATACAGCGGCATCAGGCCATACAAAGACCCCAGCACAATCCCGGAAATAATACAGCCGTTAACGCCCAGACGCGCCTGCCGCAGCTTCAGCATGGAGGTAATAGGAGTAGACTGCTGTTCATCACCCTGCTGATTGGCAATGCGCGTAAAGAGCAATGGCAAAACACCAGCCAGGATCGTACCCGTCACCCACGGCAGGACGTTCATCAATTCTGTTGATACTTTACTAACCAGTAGCTGGCCTAAAAACGTCCCCACGTAATAGATCATCATATAGGCGGCAAGCAAGCGTCCGCGATTACGCGAATTCCCGCTGCACATCAGCGCACTTTCCACTACCACCCAAATCATGGCGCAGCCAACACCGGCGATAAAACGCCAGGTCATCCAGCTCCAGAACCCCACCATAACCCCCAGGCCGATACAGCCCGCGGCAAAAATAAGCGAGGCAATGTAATAGCTGCGATTAAAACCAAGGTGTTTTATTAAATACCCGGTCAGCAACGTCCCTACCAGATTGCCGGTAAAGTAGGAAGAACTCACCACACCTACCTGCCAGGTTGGCAGATTTTCATGGGCGAGCCAAAGCGGGACGAGCGTGTTTAACACGGCGATCGCCAGGGTCAGCAGAAGCAGCCCGCACAGCAACAGCATGACGGGACGGGTATAGATGGACATGAATAAAAACCGTGAGGAAGTTCAAATTTCATGCGCATCATGCCACTGCCAAAAACATTGTCAATCGGCGCAATCAAAGGGCTGAAGCGCTTTCCGGACGATCGATTTGCATTACTGATTCTTAATGTGAATAGATAAAAAACACAAAAACACATCTGCTTGTTTTTATTGATCTAAAACAAAAATCTCGCGTTGCGTTCAGTCGAAAAATTTCATGGACTCCCCTTACTTTTATTTCTTACTAAACTCTATGCGGGATGCAGATCTGCATTGTCTTCAAAATAGAACAGTGAGTTCTTATTTAGGTATCTAATCCATATATCGTTCTTTCTGTAGACTTAAACTCATCAAATTTCCCCCACTGATGCTGAACAGGAGAAATATCATGACTAAACCTTACGTAAGACTTGATAAAGATAATGCGGCAGTACTGCTGGTCGACCATCAGGCTGGCCTGCTCTCTCTGGTTCGGGATATCGATCCCGATAAATTTAAAAACAACGTGCTTGCCCTCGGCGACTTAGCAAAATACTTCAAACTCCCAACCATTCTGACAACCAGTTTCGAGACAGGACCAAACGGGCCACTGGTACCGGAACTGAAAGCTCAATTTCCCGATGCGCCTTATATTGCTCGCCCCGGAAACATTAACGCGTGGGATAACGAAGATTTCGTGAAAGCAGTGAAAGCGACCGGTAAAAAACAGCTGATTATTGCCGGTGTCGTGACGGAAGTTTGCGTTGCTTTCCCTGCGCTCTCGGCTATTGAAGAAGGTTTTGATGTCTTTGTCGTAACCGATGCGTCAGGTACGTTTAATGAAATTACTCGCCATTCAGCATGGGATCGAATGTCCCAGGCCGGTGCTCAACTGATGACGTGGTTTGGTGTCGCATGTGAGTTGCATCGCGACTGGCGCAACGATATCGAAGGTCTGGCGACGCTGTTCTCTAATCACATTCCTGATTATCGCAATCTGATGACCAGCTACGACACGTTAACTAAACAGAAGTAAATAAATATCCTCCGGCATAGCCGGAGGTTTTTCGGATGCGCCTATAAGGCTCTGTTACCAGCCGCGCCCTAACAGGCGCATACGATCTGACATTTGCATCAGACTTCGTTACTTACGGCCCGTAAA
>NZ_NAEW01000019.1 GCF_002075345.1 Citrobacter braakii | reverse complement strand
CTTCAAAATACAAAAGGAGAATACAATGGTTTCAGGCTATTGGTTTTGGATGAGGCAGGAACGCCGGTTAAATTCAATACGAAAGCGGATATGGGGAATATTAGTCTGGATAACGGCTCCGGTGGCAGAATTATAAAGCAATACAGGGCAAGAGTTGAACCCATACCAGGAACGGAAATTAAAACCGGGGATTTTTCGGCAGCAATGACTGTCATTGTTACTTACATTTAAAAGAATTAAGCATTAAGTTTCGGCTTTTACTAAAAAATAAAAATATTATTTGATTAAATTTTTATCTCTGGGTCTCTCTCACCCAAAAATGGAGAAGCAAAATGTCCTCTGAAAAAAAACAAAAAAGGAAAATAGCTCCTTCAGGTAATGATATTCATTATCCCGGACAGACAAACCATGATGCCTGCTATGTACCTGAATGCGTTCGACAGTATAGCCGCGAACCTCTTTATATTCTGGTTGCACACTGGTGTATGTTGCAACAAAGCTGGGTTCAGCGTAGTCAGATATCTGAAGCCTTTCACATCACCCCGAGGCGAGCCAGCTACCTGATTTCATATCTGAGGAATAAAGCATCCCGGGTGGTCTGCGTCTGCCGCCGCCAGACGTTGTCCAATAAAGCACAGCGCTATGAAATTTTTGTTGTGCGTGTCCTTGAAAACACGGCGCCGGCCCGGCGTGAAAGGACGGTAACGCCACCGGTCTCACGGCGGCGGGTGGGGAACGGAGACAGGGCACAGGCGAATGAACTGTGGAACCGGCTGCTCAGTGACCGACATGCAGGGAAAAACCTGAAAAAGGAAGACGATGATGACAACAACATTTAACCGAAAGCAGACGGCTCCGCGGGTCATCATTCATGGAGACTGCTGGCCAGTGGTGAGCGCCACGGAATATGTAATAAAAAGTCTGTACCCCGAAAGTCGGTGTGAAACCACCTTCAGGCTTATCCCCCTGTTGCAGCGACTTGCCCGGGATCCTGATGCCTTATTGCTCCTCTGTCTGCGTCCGCGTGAACATCTTTTTCTGTTTTATGCTCTAAAAAACGAGCTTCTTTGTCATCCTGTACTGATTTTAAGCGATGAACTGTTGTTCAGTGACCACGTGGTGCTTCACAGTTGGGGAAACATTCCTGCCATGCTGCACCAGGAGCTGACCGGGATCGTGGACCGTCTCCGACATGGAAAGAAGCCCGTACCCGTAAAAGACAGTCTGGTCAGCTTCCTGTCTGACCCAAAACCCGTCATGGGGAGTTTCGAGGTTCCGCTGATTTTTAATAATCCTAAACGTCTGATGAACTATATGTCGATACTGATGTTCCGGGCAACGGAAAGCTGTGGCGTAACACAAGACCAGCAAAAACTGCTGAAGGAAATTTACCGAGCCCGGTCCCCCCTGTCAGGACTGAAGAACATTCTTAACCGGGACGAAAAGAAAATTTTTCAGGACAAAAATCGCCTGCTGGTAAAACTGGGCATGAAAAACCGGTTACGTGAACTTTTGTACGGAACCCGTTTTTGTCTTTCTCAGCAGAGAACTGAGTTTATTCCTCCTGACGAAGCGAAAACGCTGTTCGAAACAGAAAGTTTTGCCGCTCTCAGTGAGGATAAAATCTGTCTGCAAAATGACATCTGAATCGTTCAGGGGGGATGACTATACCTGTACAAGGAGTTATAGCGCGTACTCAATGCCTTAAAATCCATATACAGCACAGCCTGAAACTACATCGTCAATTTATGTTCAGGACCCGTGACTTATATTACCGGACAGAAAAATGGCTTGTCTTTGTCTGTAAGCGCATCAGCCACAGTACTGACAGTATGTCCTTTTACCCTGTACTGTCAGGCACAATAATACCATTAGCACACCAGGGTCAGACGACGTCACTATGGAACGTAATCAAATACAGAAAATCAAAACCGGGGAAGATGTGCTGTCTGCGATCATACGCCGTGTGGAGTGGATATTTGATACCTTTTCTCAGGTCTGCCTGTCCTTTTCTGGCGGTAAAGATTCGACCGTACTGTTTCATATCGCCGCCACAATAGCCCGCAGAAAACACCGGCGTTTCTCCGTCCTGTTCATTGACTGGGAAGCTCAGTATCAGTGCACAATTGAACATGTGCAGATGATGCAGGAACTGTATCGTGATGTGACGGAGACGTTTTTCTGGGTGGCTCTTCCGCTGACGACTGTAAATGGTGTTTCACAGTTTCAGCCTGAATGGGTTTGCTGGGAGCCCGATGTGGAGTGGGTTCGTCAGCCACCGGCAGATGCCATTACTGATACGGCGTATTTTCCCTTTTACCGTTACGCCATGACCTTTGAAGAGTTTGTCCCGGCATTCTCGGCATGGTTCACGAACAATCAGTGTGGAGTGGCCATACTGACCGGCGTTCGTGCAGATGAATCCCTGAACCGATTCATAAGTCTGACCAGCCAGCGAAAGCTTCGTTATGCCGATGACAAACCCTGGACCACTGCCTCTCCCGAGGGGTTTTATTACACGATGTGCCCTCTGTATGACTGGAAAGCGCGGGACATCTGGATTTACCACGCCCGCACGGGGGCCATTTACAACCCGCTGTATGATCTGATGTACAGAGCCGGCGTCCCCCTGCGGAATATGCGGGTCTGTGAGCCTTTTGGCCCCGAACAGCGCCGCGGTCTGTGGCTTTATCATGTACTGGAGCCTGAAACCTGGACGCGAATGTGCGCCCGCGTTTCCGGCGCGGCCAGCGGGGCCATTTATGCTAATGAAAGTGGGGCTTATTTTGCCCTGCGCAAACGCATCTCCAGACCAGCACATCATACCTGGCGCAGCTATGCCATGTTTCTTCTCGATGTCATGCCACAAAAAACAGCCGAGCATTACCGGAACAAGATAGCGGTATACCTGCGCTGGTATCAGACGCACGGTTACCCGGAAGACATTCCGGATGAACAGGACAATGACCTGGGCAGCAGGGACATTCCCTCGTGGCGGCGGATATGTAAGACACTGATCAAAAATGATTTCTGGTGCCGGACCTTATCTTTCAGCCCGAATAAACCCCGGCATTACGAACGTTACCAGAAGCGTATGAAACAAAGGAGGAAGGAATGGGGGATATTGTAACCAGGGAGCAGGTGGCCAGACTCATTACCCGGTATTTCAGTCAGCAGATTTCAGATGAAGAAAAAGTTGCAGCCCTCAATCATTTTCGTGAAACACTTCATGAGCTCAGTCCCTTTGCCCGGGAGCCTGTGGATTTGGTGTTGTGGGTGAAAGCCAGCGAAGTGGTGGCCAACGATTACAACCCCAATGTTATGGCTGCCGGAGAGAAAAAACTTCTGCAGCGCTCACTGCAGGAGGACGGTTTTACCCAACCCGTCGTGGTATCTGAAGAGAAAGGGCAATACCTGGTTGTGGATGGTTTTCACCGGCAGCTGCTGGGCAGACGCGAGTCTGGGGCAGGAAAACGTCTTAAAGGGTGGCTTCCCGTCACCTGTATCAATCCCGAACGAAAAGGGCAGGCTGAACGAATTGCCTCCACGATCAGGCATAACCGCGCCCGGGGGAAGCATCAGATAGCGTCGATGTCAGATATCGTCAGAGACCTGGCCCGGCTCGGATGGACGGATGAACGTATTGGCCAGGAGCTGGGAATGGACAGGGATGAAGTTCTTCGACTGAAACAGATAAGTGGACTGACTGAATTATTTGAAGACGAGGATTTCAGTCCGGCCTGGACGGTTCGCTAAACAGGACAGAATCCTAGCGCCAGTATAACTATTCCGGGCGGTGACATGTCGCCCAGTAATTCTGTAATTAAGGATGATGTGTCATGTATACCAAAATTTTATTGCTGATAACCCCAGCAGCACACCTCGAGAGATTATAGCGAGGCTAGAATGCATCAAAATACCACAATTAACAATCTTACCTTTTGATTTATCTTTTCTCTTTCCCCATGCCGACGTGATTCCGGTATACCCAATGATATCTGGATCATTTCTTTGATAAATAAAGTTGTTGTATCCGGAAGCAGTAATATTATTTCATTTCTTAGTGTTGCTACGTAAGCGTCGTCTCAGCTCCGTCTGGCGAACTTTTGACATCCTGGACAAAATATCCACCACTAAATAATAGTGGGTGATAAAATGTCAGATATACAGAAAAATGTCACAGTTGGCAGGTCTAAAGGCTACCTTAATTATCCTCCTGAATTTAAACAACGGCCAAGCGGATATTTATCCAGAGCCAACGATCCTCCCCCTGGAAACACAGTGCTTTGGTGAGGACTACGTCGGCTTAATGACATTCTTTATGGTTTTGAACTTTCGAGAAAATAGATGTGGGTAATTGCAAGGCTCGCTTGTCGCTTACTAACGTGTGGCGATCCGACGGCATTCTTTCAGGCGACTAAAGCACAGCTCCACAACATTGCGATTACGATAGGTATCACGATCGAGCTACGAACGTCCGTCCAGCGCCAGTTTTTCATTGGATTTTCTTGGGATAACTGCTTTTATGCCTTTTCTTTTCAGCTCATTACGCAGTGCATGACCTGAGTACGCTCTGTCAGCCAGCACCGCATAACCACGACGCTTCATGCCGCCGTTCCGGCGCTGAACACCAATGCCGTCCAGAAGACGTAATGCGAACTGGCTTTCGTGAGACTGACCCGGGCTTAACACAATGTTCAACGGGCGAGACCGCTTCCGTCTGTCGCCAGATGGATTTTGGTGCCAAAACCACCGCGAGAGCGACCCAGGATGTTATCTCCGGTGATATCGGGATGTTTTTTTGCGCTCCGGCAGCACATTTCAGCGCACGAATATTGCTGCCATCCAGTGCGGTGGCAGACCAGTCAATAAGACGGTTTGCGTCAAGTAACGTAAGTAACCTGTTGAAAATAATGTTAATCACTCCCGACTTCGACCACCGGTTAAAGCGGTTATAAACCGTTTTCCATGGCCCATATCGCTCAGGTAAATCGCGCCATGGCGAGCCTGAACACAGCACCCAGAACATACCGTTGATGATATTTCGATGTTCAGCCCATGGTAGTCCGGGCTGTGGAGATGTGGGTTCAGCAGGCAGCAAGGGCTGGATGATACTCCATGATTCATCGGGAAGATCGTAGCGGGCCATAGCTCAATGTGTTGGGGAAACAGGTAGTTACTATAACTCAGGATATTAAGGGACACAGCCTAGTTCTGGATAATGCCCTGGTTCACCGTGGAATTGATGACATAACCAGAAAAAGATGTCTTTTCGAGCACAATATGTGCCTGCCTACAGCCCGGAACTGAACGTAATCGAAATGGTATGGAAGAAGGCGAAATATCACTTGCGGCGCTTTATCAACTGGAACAAAGAAACACTGGAGTCTGAGCTGGAGAAATTACTGGGGGCTTATGGTGATGGCTTTGCAGTTAATTTCTCCTGACTACTTAATATAACCTGAGTTCGGGATAAGGAAATGTGTAGTTGATTGATTTAAATAGAAAAAAACTCCTTTTCGTTGTTAAATCTGATTTTCAAAGCAAGATTTCACAACTCAGGGAGTACCTGTGGACTATATTACCGAACTTTACTGTCTCGTCGATGATTTCTGGCAATCCGTCAAAGAACAAATCGATAACTACATGATTTAAAATGATAAAAAACACAGAGGTCGTCAATCCATACTTTCGCTTTCAGAGATGACAACGCTGGTTATTCTCTTCCACTCCATGAGATTTTGACAATTTAAGAAGTTTTATCAGTACGTTAGTATATTTATGCGCAGGGAGTTTCCTCGTCTGCTGTCTTACAATCGGTTCATTGAACTCATGCCCCTGTGTATCGTTTTGTTAACGGTGCTGTTTGATTCTCTTAAAGGATCATGCTCAGGAGTCTCAGTCGTTGATTCCACTCCGCTGGCCGTTTGCGATAATCATCGTATCAGTCGTCATAAAGTGTTTGATGGATACGCAGAACGGGGTAAAAGCTCCACAGGCTGGTTCTTCGGATTCAAATTACACGTGATTATTAATCATCCCGGTGAAATAATCAGTGCCCGTCTGACTGCCGGAAATGTTGATGACAGAAAACCAGTACCGGATATGGCGAGTGGTATTTTTGGCGATCTCTTCGGTGACAAAGGTTATTTATCTAACTCGCTGAAAGAAAAGCTAAAAGACATGGGAATCAATCTCATCACTAAAGTCAGAAGAAATATGAAGAAGGTGACGCATACTGACTTTGAAAAAGCGGTACTCAGTAAGCGATCTGTTATCGAAACCGTTTTTGATGAGCTTAAAAATTTGTGTCAGATTGAGCATGGTCGGCACCGTTCAATTAATAACTTCATAGTCAATTTATTATCCGGACTGGTTGCGTATTGCCTGATGGACAAGAAGCCCAGCCTGTCAATAAGTACATCAGCCCCTGCGTTGGTAGCATGATCGCTTATCCCGAACTCAGGTTAACCTCATGGTTTTTCTCATTCTCATCCCGCAGAACAACATTATGAATACATTTTACTGACTCATTCTGCATTTCATCAGAAATAGTGTGCTTCCCATCGCCAGCAAGTCTGTTAACACAAGTTCTTACCAGAAATGACGTTTCAAGCTCCCGGGATAAACAAAACAGCTCATAAATGTCGCTTTCTCTGTCGCCAACATGGACACAACGTTCTGGACTTTGCAGCAAAGTCATCGATTGGCGCAGGCTATCAAGCCACCTGATATTTTCTTTTTCTTCAACAGGTACGCGGGTCGGATTGTTTTTCCTTTTGAGGGCGTTGGCACCTTTAAATTTTCTGCGTGTCCAGAATTTTATTGCTGATAACCCCAGCGGCACACCTCGCGAGGTTATCGCGAGGCTGGAATGCATCAAAATACCACAATTAACAATCTTGCCTTTTGATTTATCGTTTCTCTTTCCCCATGCCGACGTGGTTCCGGTATACCCAATGATATCTGGATTATCCCTTTGATAAATAAAAGTTGTTGTATCCTGAAGCAGTAATATAGTTTCATTTCTTAGTGTTGCTACGCGCTGTCGCGTGGACTCAAAATGTCCCTTCAGAATGGCAGATTCATCAACATGAGAATTTGAAAGAAACCGGTAAGCCGCTTTAGTTCCAGCCCAGTCCTGACAGGCAAACGGAATCGTGCTTCCTATATTTTTCCAAAAATTCGCCATGAGCTCACGAAATTGCCGACCGAGTCTGCGATCATTGAAACTACTTTCGTCAATCTCCTGAGCTAACCATTCTGTATCGCCTTGAGTTTCAACCATATTATTCCATTAGTTGAAGCCAGTAAGAAACTTTAGGTTTTTTACAGAAGTCGTGAGTAATTACAAGGCTGAGACGACGCTTACTATTATCCAGTATATTGATTTAGCTCAATTAATCACTAAGTATATTTTTTCATGGATGATATGAGTTTATCTATAAATTATATATAACTACAGCATGCGGATATATTTAATTAGAGAATGAAAATTATCGGGGGGTAATGTTATTAATAATGATTTAACAATGTGATTTTTTTATAAAATGCCCCTGATATATCAACGTATTTCCCCCGAATATTAATAATATTCGGGGGAAATACGAACATGCTTATACCTGAACCTGGCACCACTGTTTAATCAATGTCCATATGGCAGAGGCTGCCGGGGAAAGGGAACGATTGTGGCGACGGGCCAGTTGCAGACGTCTTGTTTCTGGTGGACATAATTGACATATACTCAGGCCAGTGTCCATGAGTGATGGTAATGCCAGTTGTGGGATAACTGAAACACCGATACCTGACTGTAAAATTCGAAAGATTGTTGATACATGGCCAAGTTCCTGAACGATATGGGGAGTGACTCCGTGACGCGCAAACACATTATCAATTAAAGGGCGACTACCTGAAGCATAATCGAGCAAAACCAGTTCTTCATTCTGCAGTTCACTCCATTTAACCGTTGCCATCTGTGCAATTTGAGCATTTTCCGGTACTACCAGACAAAATGGTTCTTCCAGAACCGTTTCAGTATATAGATCCGGAGGCAATGATGGTTCGACTATTACACCGAAATCAACTTCGCCATTTTGTATCATCTGGATTGTTTTTTGCTGAACCTGGTCATGTATTATCATGTTGATTTGTGGGTATTTATTGAGTGCCCTTAAAATACATCCTGGCATGATACCAGCAGAAATCGTTGGGCTGGTGGCTACATGTACTAATCCACGCTGTTGCTCTCCCCGGCTTCTGGCATTACTCAGAGTGGTTTCAAGTTCTCTCAGTAAACGTCGGAGTTCTACGGACAGATCTTCACCTTCCTTCGTTAATAATACTTCTCTTGTTGTTCTGTCGAATAATCTGATTCCCAGTTCATTTTCCAGTTCGCTGATACTGTGGCTCATTGCTGATTGCGTCAGACCAATCACACAACCTGCACGGCTGAAGCCATGATGCTCAGCGACGGCCAGGAAAATGCGTAACTGGCGTAAAGATATATTTGAAATATTCATGATTTTAAATCATCCATAGATTAAAAAAAAACATTTCCCTAACTGACATTTATAGGTGTTAATAAAAATCAGAGTAAGGATAAAGAGGTTATAGACTATAAAAAATTGGAGTAATAGAGATCTGCATCAAACTAATAAAATTATAAGAAATTTTAATTTTATTAGTTCAAGGGGACTTTGTTCTTGTTAACCTTATATAGCTGGGGGTTAATACAGACCATTATTGTTTCAACAATTATGAACTAGGTAATTAAAATTATTTTTATGAGTATCAGAAATATTGATATCAACACTTTATTTTTAAATTCCTGGTTCTGGAGATATAGGATGAATACTATTGCAAGCACAAATTTCAGTAATCGTACTGATAAGGAAATATTAGGTTTTAGTAGATGGTGGATGTTTGTCCTCGCTTTTCTGGCTATGTCTGTGATTAGTCCGTATGAGTATGCATGGTCAGTGATCGCCCCGCATCTGGGAGACATTTATGGATGGGAATCCACTAAAGTATCATTAATGTTTACAATGTTCGTTATTTGCCAGGCATTTGGTACATTACCAGGTGGTATTCTACGTGATAAATTTGGTCCAAAGCTGGTTTCGGTCATTGCAGGCATTTTTTCCGGTATTGGTCTGCTGGTTTGCGCATTTGGTCAGACTTTTTCCTACGGTGTTGTCCTGGTGGTCTGGTGTATCGGATGTTTTTTTTGCGGATTTATTTATAATGCGGCTATTACTACCTGTAATAAGTGGTTTCCTGATAACAGAAACATAACTACAGGGTTGATGTCTGCGGCGTTTTCCTGGGGGGCATTACCCTTTATTTTCCCTATTCAGAGCATTCCAAAGAATGCTCCGGATAGCACTTTTTTTAATGTTATTTTTGTCATGGCAGCCATCATTTCTGGCGTAATTATTATTACAGGACTGTTTATGAAAGATCCCCCCAAAGGATGGACCATTACTTCATTGAAAAGTAAAAAGTTAACTAAACGTCCTTGCGATAAACAATACAGTATGGGCGAAGCAATGTCTACATGGCAGTTTTGGGTACTGATTGTGTCTTTTGTGCTGGTTTCAGGAGCTGGGTTAACCTTTATTTCAAAAAGTATCAAATTTGCTTCAGCATTTCATTTTAGTCTGGCTGCTGGGACAGTAATGACTATAGGTATTGCTATTACAAGTGGTTTGAGTCGGGTGGTTGCTGGCTGGATTTCTGATAAGATAGGCGTAGATAAAACGATGACGATATTTTATATCTTCTGTGGCCTTTTCTCTTTTTTAGCTTTGTATTTTGCTGAAGTGGGAAGTTCTACGGGGTTTATTACAAGTTGCATTATCTCAATATTTTTCTGGGGAGCACTTTACTCACTGTTCGCTTCAATTGTTGGATATTATTATGGTGAGGTTGCTTCCGGATCTAATTACGGTATGCTTTATGCTACAGCAAAGGGACTCGGAGGGATTTATGGTGGAGTATTATCAGCATACCTGATTTCGACTTACGGCAATCCTTTTATAATCATTGTTTCATCTGTCATGGCCTTGCTTTCCGGATTTATTCTTCTTCCTCTCTGGAAGCATCCTCCAATATGGAAAGCTGTAAGAAATTAATTGTGGTAAATGTAAATTAATAGTCTGTTTATTTTAAATAATCTCAAGAGAGGTTCAGTATGAATTTTACCAGTGAAAATAAAACGAAACCTGATAGTAACACAGAGACCGAATCACCAGCATTAATCGATGGTTTTCATTTATTTCTTGATGCCCTGAAACTTAATGATATTGACACTATTTTTGGTTTGCCTGGAATCCCTATCACGGATCTTTTGCGTATGGCACAGGCGGAAGGAATGCGTGTGATTTCCTTCCGCCATGAACAACATGCGGGTAATGCAGCTGCAGCTGCTGGTTTTCTCACGGCAAAACCAGGTATCTGTATGACGGTTTCAGCACCAGGTTTTCTAAATGGTTTGACCGCACTTGCAAATGCCACGACCAACTGTTTTCCCATGATCCTGATAAGTGGCTCCAGTGAACGTGAGATAGTTGATCTACAGCAGGGGGATTACGAAGAGATGGATCAGCTCTCGATTGCCAGACCTCTGTGCAAAGCCGCTTTTCGCGTACTTCGGGCTGAGGATATTGGTGTTGGTATTGCCCGTGCTATCCGTGCCGCGGTATCTGGTCGCCCTGGCGGGGTTTATCTGGATTTACCTGCCAAATTATTTTCACAAACTATGTCCCTTGAGGCTGGTCGTAATTCATTGATTAAGGTGGTGGATCCTGCTCCGGCTCAGTTACCAGCTCCCGATGCAGTCACCAGAGCAATTAAGGTACTAGAAAAAGCGAAACGACCACTTATTTTACTTGGAAAAGGAGCTGCTTATTCACGGGCTGATGCTGATATCCGAAAATTCATTGAAAAAACCGGTATTCCTTACTTACCGATGTCGATGGCTAAGGGCTTACTCCCTGATACCCATGAACTGTCAGCTGCAGCCGCACGTTCTTATGTATTACAGGAGGCCGATGTCGTTATTCTGATTGGCGCTCGTCTTAACTGGTTACTCTCACACGGTAAGGGGAAAGTCTGGGGACAGGACAAAGGACCTAAAAAATTCATACAGATCGATATCGCACCAACTGAAATTGACAGTAATGTTGCTATTGATGCTCCATTGATTGGGGACATCGGCTCCTGCATCGAGCAGTTGTTGCATAACACTGGAGATAACTGGGCGAGACCTCCTGTTGACTGGATGAACGCTATTACTGAGCGCAAGGAAAAGAATCTCAACAAAATGGCGGAAAAGCTGGCACTACGCCCTTCACCAATGAATTTTCACAGTGCACTGAGTGTGGTTAAAGATGTCGTTAAGGCCAACCCTGAAACAATTATTGTCAGCGAAGGAGCCAATACTCTCGATTTTGCTCGCAGCATTGTAGATATGTATCTGCCACGTAAGCGGCTGGATGTCGGCACCTGGGGAGTGATGGGCATAGGGATGGGATTTTCTGTCGCCGCTTCGGTTGTTACGGGCAAACAGGTTATCGCCATTGAGGGGGACTCTGCTTTCGGTTTTAGTGGAATGGAAGTAGAAACCATCTGTCGATACCAGCTGCCAGTGTGCATCGTGGTGTTTAATAACAACGGGGTTTACAAAGGAACGGATAAAAATCTTTCTGGTGGTACCGATTTGGCACCTACTGTGTTTGTCAAAAACGCGCGTTACGAAATGATGATGCAGGCTTTTGGCGGCGTGGGTGTACATGTGACAACGACTGATGAACTTCATAAGGCCATAAATGAAGCTATTGCTTCCGGAAAACCCACTCTTATTAATGCCGCGATTGATGAAACTGCGGGTACTGAAAGTGGACGTATTACCAGCCTTAACCCTGCAAAAGCAATCAAGAAATAAATACAAGGAGATGACTAAATGAATAACGAGAAAGTACTACCTTTATCTGGTATTAAAATTATCGATTTCACCCATGTTCAGGCTGGTCCTGCATGTACACAAATGCTGGCGTGGTTTGGTGCAGATGTTATCAAAATAGAACGTCCTGGTTCTGGCGATATTACACGTAATCAGCTACGTGATATTCCGGACGCCGATGCGCTTTATTTCACTATGCTCAACAGTAATAAACGTTCGCTGACGCTAGATACAAAGACGCCGGAGGGTAAAGAAATATTAACACGGCTTATTAAAGAATGTGATGTGATGGTTGAAAATTTCGGCCCTGGAGCACTTGATCGGATGGGATTTACGTGGGGATATATCCAGGAATTAAATCCCTGTATGATCCTTGCGTCTGTTAAAGGATTCAGTGAAGGACACCATTATGAGCATCTGAGAGCTTACGAGAATGTTGCGCAATGCGCCGGGGGAGCTGCGTCAACAACTGGCTGGTGGAAAGGTGAGAACTCAGGGCCGACTATTTCAGCTGCGGCTTTAGGTGACAGCAATACGGGTATGCATCTGGCAATTGGTATCCTTACTGCTTATATTGGTCGCCAGAAAACGGGAAAAGGCCAGAAGGTCGCCTGTTCAATGCAGGATGCAGTACTCAATCTGTGTAGGGTGAAGATGCGTGACCAGCTTCGTCTGGACAGAGTGGGTTATCTGGAAGAGTATCCGCAATACCCGAATGAACCCTTCACGGATGTAGTACCACGAGGAGGGAATGCCGGTGGTGGTGGTCAGCCTGGCTGGATCCTTAAGTGCAAGGGATGGGAAACCGATCCTAACGCTTATATTTATTTTACGGTACAGGATTTGGTGTGGACCCCTATTTGTGACGCAATTGAGCGCCCTGAATGGAGGGAAGATCCGGCCTACACCACACCTAAAGCGCGTCAGCCACATATCATGGATATCTTTGGTGCTATTGAGCACTTTATTCTTGCTGCAGGCAAGGATAAATACGAAGCAGTGGATTATTTTGGTAAGTTCGGGATTCCCTGTGCACCAGTAATGTCGATGAAAGAATTGCTGCATGATGAGTCGTTACTCAAGAGTGGCTCTATCGTTGAGGTACCACATAAAGTTCGCGGTAGTTACTGGACTGTAGGTTGTCCAATTAAGTTTTCAGATCTTAAACCTGAAATCACGGCCTCACCGCTGCTGGGTGAACATACTGACGAAGTTCTGTCTGAATTAGGTTACTCGTCAGAACAGATTTCGCATATTCATCTTTCTAAAGCAGTTTAGTTAAGATAATGGATAAATTTCAGCAATTTCTGACAATGGCTGGTGATGCAATAGTTATCTCCGATATATCAGGGGTGATTACCGGCTGGAACCCAGCTGCTGAACGTTTGTTTGGTTATACGCCAACAGAAGCACTGGGTTCATCACTTGATATAATTATTCCTGAAAGATATCGTGAGCGGCACTGGGATAGTTATTGTCATACAATGCAAACGGGCCAAACTAAGTATAGTACATCGATTCTCCGCGTACCGTCACTAAAGCAGGGAGGAGACACTTTATCTATCGCGTTTACTGTCGCGTTATTATTTGATGAATGCGGTAATCCTGAATTTATAGTGGCTGTTATTCGGGATGAAACCTCACGATTTAATGAGGAGAGATTATTGCGAAAGAAGCTGGCTGCAGTCCAGATTGACCTGGATAAATTGATGGAATAGTCAGGGTTATTACTTCTGATGTCTATAAAGAATCCTGTAAAATAATCGTGGACAGGATGAGTCAGGTCAATTTAATTTTACGTATATTAGGCGTCATAAAACTTTTTATTGCTGATGGTTTTATGACGCCCATAGTTAATTACAACAGTTCCGTATTGACAGAATAAATATATAAACATGAGGATTTTATGAAAGCATTAGAGGGAATACGAATTATCGATTTTACACATGTACAGTCTGGACCAAGCTGTACTCAGCTGCTTGCATGGCTGGGAGCAGATGTTATTAAGATTGAACGTGTTGGTGAGGGAGACGCGACACGTAAACAGTTATGTGATATTCCAGGTACCGACAGTTTATACTTTACAATGCTGAATCATAATAAACGTTCCATCACATTAAATACTAAAACCCCTGAAGGACTGGAAATCCTGAACAATCTTATCAGATGTAGTGATGTCATTGTTGAGAATTTTGCGCCCGGGGCACTGGATCGAATGGGAGTTACCTGGGAACATATCCACTCCATCAATCCCCGAACGATCCTTGCTTCCGTAAAAGGGTTTGGGCCAGGTAAATATGAGAGTTGTAAATCCTATGAAAATGTCGCGCAATGCGCCGGAGGTGCAGCATCAACAACAGGTTTCGATGATGGTCCGCCGGTCGTGACAGGGGCACAGATTGGTGATTCCGGCTCAGGTCTGCACCTTGCACTGGGTATTGTTTCCGCACTTTTTCAACGATATACAACGGGGCACGGCCAGAAAGTGTCAGTTTCAATGCAGGATTCGGTCCTCAATCTATGTCGTGTGAAACTACGGGATCAACAAAGGCTGGAACGAACAGGTATCCTGGAGGAGTATCCGCAATATCCAGACGGTCACTTTAGTGAAGTTGTACCACGCGCGGGAAATGCCTCTGGCGGTGGTCAGCCTGGCTGGATCCTCAAATGTAAGGGCTGGGAAACGGATCCTAATGCTTACATTTATTTTATTATTCAGGCGGCTGTCTGGCCTGCTGTATGTAAGGTGATTGGTGAAGACCGTTGGATTGAAGATGAAGAATTTAAAATACCGTCTGCTCGTTTATCAAAACTGAAATTAATTTTCCGACGTATCGAAGAGTGGACCATAAGCAAAACAAAGTTTGAGGCTATGGATATTCTCAATCAGTATAATATACCCTGTGCTCCTGTTCTCTCAATGAAGGAAATTGCTGAAGATGAGTCTCTTCGCATAAGCGGAACGATTGTTGATGTTGAACATCCTTTACGCGGTCGGTACACGACTGTGGGTATGCCAATAAAGATGTCAGATAGTTTAGTGGAAATAACTACATCTCCATTACAGGGGGAACATACTGACGAAATTTTGTATAGTTTAGGTTATGATGACAAGGATATAATTACTTTTCGTAACCAGCGAATTATCTGAACAAGGCTTGTCACTGTACTATGGAATTTTGTTCATGTCCTTCGACTGGTTTAATAAAGAGAAATATTTGTGAAAGGTAACAACTTCAACAGTCTTTTACTTCCTGCTGAAATGGCAAAAGTAGCTGAAGAGACAGGTGTATACAAAACAAATAAACATCCGCTAAAAACTTTTTATCTGTCTGTTACGGCCGGTATGTTTATCTCCATTGCGTTTGTTTTTTATATCACCGCCACAGTTGGCACTGCAGGGATACCTTATGGAATTGCAAAACTGATTGGTGGGATTTGTTTTTCACTCGGTCTGATTTTATGCATTATCTGTGGGGCTGATCTGTTTACATCGACGGTACTTATCGTAGTGGCGAAAGCCTGTGGTCATATTACCTGGCGGCAATTGCTGTGGAATTGGGTGAACGTTTATATTGGAAATTTGATAGGAGCGCTCTTTTTTGTCTTACTGATATGGTTATCAGGTGAGTATATGACAGCGAACGGTGGTTGGGGGTTAAATGTTTTACAAACAGCTGACCATAAAATGCATCATACATTCATCGAAGCTGTTACTCTCGGTATTCTCGCTAATTTATTGGTTTGCCTTGCTGTATGGATGAGTTACGCTGGCCGTACCTTGGTAGATAAATCAATAATTATGATTCTTCCTGTGGCAATGTTTGTTGCAAGTGGTTTTGAACACAGTATTGCAAATATGTTTATGATCCCGATGGGGATTATTATCCGTTATTTTGCAAGTCCTGATTTTTGGAATGCGATTAATTCAAGTCCGGCAGATTTTGCGCATCTTACTGTAGTGAATTTTATTACTGACAACCTATTTCCGGTTACCATTGGGAACATAATCGGAGGTGGAGTTTTCGTCGGATTGGCATACTGGATTATTTACCTGCGTGATACTAACCATGACTGATGTGACTAAAAACGATATGGTGTTGTTTTTTTTATTAAATTCTGTATTTGGGTTTTGTGACAGCCTGTATCTGATTTATAAAAAGCAACAGGTATTTACATTAGGGAAAAATCAAAAAATAACTGCTTTTATAATTCTCAGGAGTAACTTTTTAAATTTAACACATTAAGGGGTAATGAGTGAAAGAAACATGGTCCTGGATGGATGCAAATGAGGCAGCGGAATTTATCCAGCATAATGATTTGGTTGCTTTTGGCGGATTCACGCATGCGGGTTCGCCAAAAGTGTTACCCGCAGCTATAGCCGGTCGTGCCAGTGAAATGCATCATGCACAGAAGCCTTTTCAGATTCGTTTGCTCACGGGAGCATCCATCAGTGCGTTTGCTGATGATATATTGTCTGAAGCTGGTGCTATCTCCTGGCGCGCGCCTTATCAGACGTCCCCAGGCTTACGACAGAAAATTAATCATGGACAGGTGAAATTTGTTGATATGCACCTGAGTGAAGTGGCGCAGGCAGTCAATTATGGCTTTTTTGGTGATATTGATGTCGCTGTAATTGAAGCTTCAGCCATTGCATCTGATGGACGAATCTGGCTTACCAGCGGAATCGGTAACGCTCCAACCTGGTTGCAGCGTGCCAAAAAAGTGATCATTGAGCTTAATCATTATCACCATCCCGGGATAGCTGAATTAGCTGATATTGTATTCCCCGGGGTGCCTCCTTATCGTAACTGCATTCCTGTTTTTCACACTCTGGACAGAGTTGGAACCAGGTATGTGCAAATTGATCCCAATAAAATTGTTGCGGTTATCGATACGGAACTTCCCGATAATGGGGGATTGCCTTCTCCGGCAAATCCCGTCTGCCTTCAAATTGCTGATAACGTAGTAACTTTTCTTCTGAGTGAGATGGCTGCCGGGCGGATCCCACCTGAATTTCTTCCGCTGCAAAGTGGTGTGGGTAATATCAACAATGCGGTTATGGCGCGGCTTGGCGAAAGCCCGGATATTCCGCCATTCATGATGTATTCTGAAGTACTGCAGGAGTCTGCGGTACATCTGCTGGAAGCAGGGAAAATTACAGGTGCCAGCGCTTCCAGTCTGACAGTTTCAACCAGTTCATTGCAGAAAATCTACGATAATATGGATTTTTTCGCAAATCGTATTGTGCTCCGACCGCAGGAAATTTCTAATAATCCTGAGATTATCCGGCGACTTGGCGTTATTGCATTAAATGTCGGGCTGGAGTTTGATATTTACGGACATGCTAACTCAACGCATATTTCTGGTGTCAATCTGATTAATGGTATTGGTGGAAGTGGGGACTTTGTTCGGAATGCCAGTCTTTCCATTTTTATGGCACCATCCGTGGTCAGGGAAGGTAATATTTCAACGATTGTCCCAATGTGTAGTCATGTGGATCACAGTGAACACAGTGTTAAGGTTATTATTACCGAGCAGGGCATTGCCGACCTGCGTGGGCTGTCACCAATTCAGCGTGCATACACAATTATCAAAAACTGTGCGCATCCACTTTATCAGGACTATCTGTATCGTTATCTGGAAAATGCTCCTGGTGGGCATATACATCACGACCTTTCACACGCATTTGATCTGCACCGTAACCTCATAGAAACAGGCTCGATGCTTGGTTAGTTTTGTATTCCATTTAATAAAAAGTAGCCTTTGTTAGGCTGTATCCCTTAATTACATAACTTCTTGTAAAACAGTCGGATGCAACCCAGTTTAACCATCGCCAGATAATTCCTCGCCGTTTTGTCGTAACGTGTGGCGATGCGACGATATTCTTTCAGGCGACCAAAGCAATGTTCTACAACGTTGCGATTGCGGTAGACATCACGATCGAGCTGTGAACGACAATCTGACGCCATTTTCTCTTTTGATTTGCGAGGGATGACGGTTTTTATACCTTCGTTTTTCAGCTCGTTACGTAACGCATGTCTCATGTCTGGAGTAGGCTTTATCAGCCAGTACAGTATGACCACGACGTTTCATGCTGCCGTTCTGACGCTGAACACCAATGCCGTCCAGAAGACGTAATGCGAACTGACTTTCGTGGGCTTGCCCGGGACTTAGCACGATATTTTACGGGAGGCCACTTCCGTCTGTCGCCAGATGGATTTTGGTGCCAAAACCACAGCGAGAACGACCCAGGCTGTTATCTCCGGTGATATCGGGATGTTTTCTTGCGCCCCTGCGGCACATCTGAGCGCCCGGATATTACTGCCATCCAGTGCGGTGGCAGACCAGTCAATAAGACGGTTTGCATCAAGTAACGTAAGTAACCTGTTGAAAATAAAGTTAATCACTCCCGACTTCGACCATCGATTGAAGCGATTATAAACTGTTTTCCATGGACCATATCGCTCAGACAAATCGCGCCATGGCGAGGGCGAGCCTGAACACAGCACCCAGAACTTACCGTTGATGATCATCAGGTCCACATTAATATAGGGGAATTACATGCACAAGTTTAATAAAAAGTTAGCCACCACCTGGGAAGATTTTACCAAAGGTGACTGGCAGAATGAAGTAAACGTCCGTGATTTTATCCAGAAAAATACACTCCATATGAAGGTGATTGCCTGTTTTCACAACACATTGAACTATGACTCGCTACGACCTACCCGATGAAGCATGGACTCTCATCCAGCCCTTATTACCTGCTGAATCAGCAATACCACGGGCCGGACGCCCGTGGGCAGAACATCGTATGATCATCTCCGGTATTTATTGTATCATTCAAGGCATGCTTATCTATTCAGTTCAGCCAGCTTAAGCCATGTCTGAACGATGGTATCAGGGTTCAGAGACAGGCTGTCAATCCCCTCTTCCATTAACCAGGCCGCAAAGTCTTCATGGTCGGACGGGCCCTGACCGCAAATTCCAATATATTTGCATTGTTTTTTCGCAGCGCGGATCGTCATCGACAGCAACGCTTTCACCGCGTCATTACGCTCATCAAACAGTTCGGAAACCACGCCGGAATCGCGATCCAGCCCCAGCGCCAGTTGTGTCATGTCGTTAGAGCCGATAGAGAATCCGTCGAAATACTCAAGAAACTGCTCAGCCAGCAAGGCATTAGACGGGATCTCGCACATCATGATGATCTTAAGCCCGTTTTCACCACGTTTTAACCCCTGGTGCGCCAGCTCTTCGATGACCGCTTTCGCCTGATCGACCGTACGCACGAACGGAATCATGATTTCGACGTTGGTGAGTCCCATATTGTTACGCACATATTTGACTGCTTCACATTCCATTGCAAAGCAGTCACGGAAGTTCTCGGAGATGTAACGGCCAGCCCCCCGAAAGCCCAGCATCGGGTTTTCTTCATATAACTCATACCGCTTACCACCGATCAGGTTAGCGTATTCGTTTGACTTAAAGTCTGATAGGCGAACAATAACGCGTTTCGGATGGAAGGCGGCACCTAACGTCGCAATCCCTTCAGTCAACCGACCAACGTAAAATTCACACGGTGAGTCAAATCCCTTCATCTTTTCACGGATTTCGTTTTGTAGATTTGTATCCAAATTATCAAATTCTAACAATGCTCGAGGGTGTACGCCTATCATACGACTAATGATAAACTCCAGACGTGCCAGACCCACACCTTCGTTCGGCAGGGTGGCAAAATCAAACGCCCGCTCCGGGTTACCAACATTCATTGTAATCTTCAGCGGCAGATCTGGCATAGTATCTACATCGGAGTTATTGATGCTAAAGTCAAGCCTCCCGTCATATATATAGCCTGTATTCCCCTCGGCACAGGAAACCGTGACCTCTTTACTGTCTGCTATTTGTCGGGTTGCGTCTCCACATCCCACTACTGCAGGAATACCCAATTCACGGGCGATAATTGCTGCATGACAGGTACGACCGCCACGGTTGGTGACAATCGCCGCCGCTTTCTTCATGATCGGTTCCCAGTCCGGGTCGGTCATGTCGGTAACCAGGACGTCGCCAGGTTCGATACGGTTCATTTCGCTGATGTCCTGAATGACCTTGACCGGACCCGCGCCAATGCGGTGACCGATAGCACGACCTTCAGCAATAATTTTACCCTGAGCATGCAGCGTATAACGCTCCATCACCTGGCCGCGCGAGCGCACGGTTTCCGGACGCGCCTGTACAATGAACAGCTTGCCGGTATGACCGTCTTTCGCCCATTCGATGTCCATCGGACGACCGTAGTGCTGCTCAATCTGTACCGCCTTCTTCGCCAGTTCCTGCACTTCAGCGTTGGTCAGGGAGAAAACATCGCGCTGTTCCTGCGGTACATCTTCAATCGTTACCTGCTTACCGTGCTCCTGGGTTGGTGCGTAGACCATACGGATTTTTTTCGAACCCATTGTGCGACGGACAATTGCCGGACGGTTAGCCGCCAGAGTCGGTTTGTGCACGTAGAATTCATCCGGGTTAACGGCTCCCTGCACGACCATCTCGCCCAAACCCCATGCCGAGGTGATAAAGACGACCTGGTCAAAACCGGATTCGGTATCGATGGAGAACATCACCCCTGACGAGGCAAGATCGGAGCGAACCATCCGCTGCACGCCCGCTGAAAGCGCCACGCCGCGATGATCATATCCCTGGTGAACTCGATAAGAGATGGCGCGATCGTTAAACAGAGAGGCAAATACGTGTTTCACTGCAACCAGTACCGCATCGAAGCCCTGAACGTTAAGAAACGTTTCCTGCTGACCCGCAAACGAGGCATCTGGCATATCTTCCGCCGTGGCGGAGGAACGTACGGCAAAAGAGGCATTTTCATCATCCGACGAAAGCTGCGCATAGGCATCACGGATGGCGTTTTCCAGCGCCGGCTGGAAAGGAGTGTCGATAATCCACTGGCGGATCTGTGCGCCGGCTTTCGCAAGCTCGATGATATCGTCAATATCCGTTTTATTCAGCAGTTCATAAATGCGCTGGTTTACGCCGCATTGAGCCAAAAACTGGTTAAACGCATCTGCAGTGGTTGCAAAACCATTCGGTACGGATACGCCCTGGCCGGAAAGGTTAGTAATCATTTCACCCAGGGAAGCATTTTTGCCCCCAACTCTATCTATATCATTCATGTCAAGTTGATTATACCAGAAGACCAACTGTGATGAGCTATTATTGGGCATAGAAATGTTCCTTGAGTTAGATATAAATAGGCTGAAAAGATACTTGCTACAGAACAACCATGACAAACTTATTGTTCTGAGTAAAATAGTGAATCGTTTTTGCTTTATATTATTTATTGAAATAATCAATAGGTTGCTTCATGATTTATTTTCATCATGGTGTTTGTAATACTTACATTTCTATTCAATGTTCCTGTTAATTTATTTTCTTACAGACTTAGAGCCTATCCCAATCGGTCCCTCCTGTTTGCAGGTGTCCATATAATGCTGGATAACGCGAAAATAAATGATTTCATTTTAGATGTCTTTGAAGGTACTTTGCATGCCAAGCGTATAGCTTCTTTAACCTGAGTTCGGGATAAGCGATTATAAGAGAATAACCAGCATTGTCATCTCTGAAAGCGAAAGTATGGATTGACGACCCCTGTGTTTTTTATCATTTGAAATCATGTGGTTATCGATTTGTTCTTTGACGGATTGCCAGAAATCATCGACGAGACAGTAAAGTTCGGTAATATAGTCCACAGGCACTCCCTGAGTTGTGAAATCTTGCTTTGAAAATCAGATTTAACAACGAAAAGGAGTGCTTTTCTATTTAAATCAATCGGCTATACATTTCCTTATCCCGAACTCAGGTTGAGGTTATATTATCCGTTCGGTGGAAAAAGATATTAGTGAAGCCTCCGATAGGTAAATCCAAACAATACCCTGAAATAACTTTATTTGCCATTCATGCCAGAGAAGAAAATGAAACGCCAGGAAGGAAACCTCTTGAATGGAAACTACTTACCAATATTCCGGTCGTCTGTAATAACGATGCTATCGAAAAACTCGAATGGTATGCACATCGTTGGGAAATTGAGACTTTTCATAAGGTTTTGAAATCAGGCTGTAAAGCTGAAGATTCTAAACTCAGAACAGCAGAAAGTCTGAGTAAACTGATATCTTGTTTTTGCATTATAAGCTGGAGGATCTTCTGGCTGACAATGGTTAGCCGTGAGTATTCAGATATACCTGCCGGAATAGCCCTGACACAGGCAGAATGTGAATTACTTGATAATGTTATCAAAGACAATAAAAAAACTGAAAATATCGCGCCCCTACAAAGGTATATTATAAAGCTTGCTCAGTTAGGCGGATATTTAGCCAGAGCCAACGATCGTATTTACTTTATCGCGTTCTGACTTCAGTTCTTCTGTACGCGCATTAGCTTCGGCAGAAATTTGCTCCAGTCGTTTCAGCAGGTCTTCCCGCGTGTTTTTGTGCTGGGCCTGCGCCGCATTAAGCGCATCCTGCAGCACAGTCTTCTGCTCCTGATGCCTTTCCTCGTCATTCAGTTCGGTCGCCAGCTGGGTGATGCGTTCGGACAGCGCGGCGGAGACGGCCTTCACTTCTTCAGCCACTACCACGGGCAGCCCGACAACGGGTTCAGTGACGACCGTGCTCTGCGATGCCTGGTATTCGTCCCATATCTGGCGGAGACGTGTCGGATTGCCGCCGCCCACCTGGTTACGCAGCGCGAACCCGGTGATATTCCGTCCTTCAGCATGCAGGGCCAGCCCCGCTTCAATAATTTGTTCTGGTTCGTATATCGCCGGACGCATCTGTCAGTCTCCGCATAAAAGGGGAACCAGCAGGTTCATCGCTGCCACACTGGTCTTTCCCCGGTTCCCTTTCTCATCGAGGACCACGTTTACATCCACGCCACAACGTTTTGCATTGATTTAGGCCCTGGCCACCTCCGGAGATGTGAAGGAATACGCGGGTTACTGTCAGCCGGTCATTCCGTGGTGAGTTTCTGTTTAACACACTCTGTGCTGACCACACGGAAAACACCTGGTGTATCCTGGCTGAATGCCGTGCTGCGACGGGTATTGCTGATTTTTCCTTTTATACCCAGGCGTTGTTTCATTTTTCTGTTACTGACCATAATGTCACCTCATTTTTTTGCGTCATACGATTTTAATATCCGGTACAGCTCATCCTTAATATACAGCTTCTTTTTTTTCAGCATCTCCGTTCCGGCATCCCCGAAGCCGGAAATCATTTCTCTCTGTTTTATTTCAGCATCCAGTTCGTTGTGCTTATGAAAAAGCCCTGCAAAATGTGCATCCTCATTTTTCAGGCGTGATATCAGCGCTCTGTATTCCGGAAACATAGACCCTCCACAGGTGATAACATTGTTTACTCTTTAATACAGGCACAGGGAGAATGTAAAGCGTCCTGACAGGATATTATGTACCGGAATATTACCATCCTGCACGCTCGTTACCGGACGAACTGCCACACGCGGGCAGGCACTTTGTCATACAGACGGTTCATCGTCAGTTCTGCCAGACGGTGGTCTGCCGCGGAATTGAACATTTCCAGCTCATCATCTGACAATTTATAACGGTTAGATTCGGCAACTTTTTCCAGAGTTTCTTTATTACTGCATTTTCTCAGTTGATATAACCATTCATGTTTATTTTTCATCTTTATCCTTTTTCCGGAAGATAATTGTTTATAAAAAAATTATTTAACTTATACCTGCAGTTGATGAGAATAACAATCGGGAAAGAATAATACCGGTCATTACGCAGATGCAGATTTCACCCGTTCTTCGTCTGCCGGCTGATTTATCCATACGTCGCAGCGCGCTTCCCGGACGGACCTGTGTGAAGCCTGGACAAACTGACCGTGGCTTTCCAGAAAGTGCCTGACTTCCGGTATATTACGCCAGCGGCTGAGGAACAAAAAAAAAGCCGGGCCCGGCAGACTGCGGGTCAGCCAGCGCTGCCCCCGATACTGCCTGTACCACATCCCGGGGGGAATGGTGGCGAATCTTTCGGCATAGCATTCAGTCACTGCTTCCAGTCCGGGCAGCGGGCTGATGTCCAGCTCCCCGATGGTCAGCAGGCTGCGGCGCAGGTTATCAGCGAGCAGCAGCTCCACGGTGATCAGCATGACGATTTTTTACGGGATTCTCCGTCAGAGGGATACCTTCTGAACCTGTTCTGTGCATGGATACCCATTCGTTTCTGCGTGTCGGACGCCACCCGGTATACATCCTCAAAATATTCTGTTGCCGGTTCAGGTTTTCTGGCATTTTCCAGACACTGACTGCGGCGGGCCGCCAGCCAGGCCCGTTCCTCACTGTCACGGCACCGGTCCAGCACGTCCAGCCAGCGTCTCGCCGCCCGGCGGTAAAGCCCCGCAGACTCCAGCGCTTCCGCCACGGCGTCCCTGCCCGCCGGGTACTCTTCGTTTTCTTTTCGTCCCATCGCAGCCCTCCCGCGCATGACACACGTAACATTATTCCCCCGTCGCCCGGACGCGGAGTGAGGCGTAAAAACAACGCGCATGAACCGGCGGCATGCCCCACCCGGTGACCAGATGAGAGAAAAAGGTGACCGTCATCAGTCCAAAAACTTCATCGTGACGATCCCGCTCAAACACCACGCCTTCTCCGCTACCGTACCATGCAATATACAGAAGCAGCCCGTCCAGCGTGTTCCGGCTGTCCGCAAAATACGCCCGGGCCAGCGCCATCAGTTTTTCTTCGCTGCTGACCGTAACGCCCCACTCCCGCATGTCAGCAGTAAATGACCGCAGTACCGCCAGTGCCTTATGGCTGGTCACATCCGTCGTCCTGTGCATCCCCGTATCCTCAACGTAACGTAATGAGGTATTCTTTCGCGCGAAGATAAACCACATCATTTACATGGCTAATAAGTATAGAATGTAATCACGGCAGATTCAGGAGAGCAAGCCTGTCCGCACCGCATGGCACCTGTTTTTTGTGTAAAAAAGATACTGGCTTATCACTTCACCGGAGGAGGACGCTGGCCATCAGTACCG
This sequence comes from Citrobacter braakii, assembly GCF_002075345.1. Lineage (GTDB taxonomy): Bacteria > Pseudomonadota > Gammaproteobacteria > Enterobacterales > Enterobacteriaceae > Citrobacter > Citrobacter braakii. The sequence continues at coordinate 47,889 of NZ_NAEW01000019.1, read as the reverse complement.
GACCACTGACCCCGAAAGAAAAAAAACAGCTGGAAGACCAGATTGCGGTATGGGTCTGCAGGAAAAAACGCCCCGTGACCGCCGATGAAATTGCCAGGTATTTTGACCTGCATATCCATACCGCCCGGCTGCTTGTCCACGCCATCATGCGCCGGACTGACGGCACCCTCTGCAGGCTGGAAGGACGCTATGTCCGCAACCCTGTGAGCAAACGGACGCGACAGGTGAAATACTTCAGCGTGCTCAGTCTGCCGGACTCACTCAGTCATTCACGGAATGAACAGGACGGCAGGGAGTGATGTATCAGGCTTCTGCGGATACCCGGTCCGGTCGTCAGCGCGGGCGGATTTTCCTCATGGGACCGCACGGTTGCCAGTGAAATGACTTCTCCGTATCCCCGGCTTTTTTATGCCGCCGGTAAGGACGTGTCTGCGGGATATCTTTCCCCAGGGACGCAATATACCCCTCACGGATACGCTGACGCGCCTGCGCGTCCGGCAGACGCCCGGTCTCTGCTGCGGCCTGGCGGTACAGGGACTCAAGGACAAACTGTTCATACGGGCTTAACGCCGGCAGTTTTCCTGTCTGAATCATGCTGGTATCCTCCCCGCATGGAGCAGGTTGTCCCCACTCTCCGTGTTGTTATGTGAACCGTCAGTAACGTCTCTGACGAAAAAGTAACCTTTCCCGGCAACGACACGCCCTTTCCCGGGCAAACAGCCATCCACTGCGGATGAGGAGCCCGGTTCGCAATCTGCTGCCAGAGTGAGGCCGGCGCCACGCCCAGCAGGCGGCCGTCCTGTTTCATCCGTTCACTCATCATGCCCTGCTCCTCCGGCTCAGGGCGTCTGCGCCAGCACCGCGCGGAGTTCCGCTTTTCTGGCGTTCTGCGCCCGGACCTTTGCCAGCCGCGGCAGCGCGTACTGCTCTTCCTCCACCGTAATATGCTCCGTCACATACCCTTCCGTGTTATACCGGCAGGCCCCGGCCTTCATCGCGCCGAAATATACTTCAGAACGGGCAATGGCTTTCAGCGCACGGTTTAACTTTTTATGTGACAGCGGAATTCCGCGCCTTGCGGCATCCTCAAACAGCACCTCATGCACGCCACAGGCGAAAATACGGGGGTGTCGCCGTCAAACAGCCCCGGCCACCAGGGCTTCAGGGTACTGACGGCCTCATTCAGCGGCGTCAGCTTCAGGTAAACCGCCAGTTCCTGTCCGGCCTGCGCTTTCTTCACCGCCAGCTCCGCCTCCCGGGCCGCCTTCTCCGACAGTTTCTGCTTCTTAACCTTCCACTTTGGCGGTGTGGTGACGTTAATCACGGTCTTCCTGCTGCGGACGGGCGCGTCGCCCTCAGTCCTGCGTTTCAAATCTGTAACGACCTGCGTTTGCTCTCCTCTGGCCCACGTGCTGGTCTGAACGAGATCAACCTGCCGGAACTGCAGGCTGGTTCTTCTATCATGCCAGCAAAAGTGAACCCAGTTGTTCCAGAAGTCGTAAACCAGGTTTGCTTTAAAGTCATCGGTAACGACATCACCGTTACCATGGCATCTGAAGCTGGTCAGCTGCAGTTGAACGTAATGGAACCGGTAATCGGCCAGGCAATGTTCGAATCTATCCATATTCTGAGCAACGCTTGCTACAACCTGCTGGAAAAATGCGTTAGTGGTTTCACTGCTAACAAAGAAGTCTGTGAAGCGTTTGTATTCAACTCCATCGGCATCGTTACTTACCTCAACCCGTTCATCGGTCACCACAACGGCGACATCGTCGGTAAAATTTGTGCCGAAACCGGTAAGAGCATACGTGAAGTTGTCCTGGAACGCGGTCTGTTGACCGAGTCTGAACTGGACGATATATTCTCTACACAGAACCTGATGCACCCTGCTTATAAAGCAAAACGTTATACTGATGAACCGGGGCGATCATAATGATTGCCCCATCAACTGTTACAGTTGCCTTCATCTCTTTTGATTGCTGTGCCATGTCACACCTCTCGCCCTCAACTATTGATTCTGCCGGGCAGCTTGCTGGTTTTGCTGCTATTAAAAGTAGCCATTGTGCGTTTATTAATCCGACACTTGCCACTTTTTTCAATGAATATGGTACCCCGGCTGGTTTTGTTCGCGCATTAATAATGAATCAGATGGATTATAAACCTGCCGTTAATGAATTAATGATAGAAAGTCTATGTGTAAATGAGTGTTATCGGGAAATGGGGATTGGACAAATCCTTCTTTCGCATATTAAATATTTAGCTGGTCAGCAGGATAAAAACCTTACTCTGGATGTTATTGCAGAGAATAACGGTGCAAGAAGATTTTATGAACGTACCGGTTTTTATGAAATTGGGCGAAAAAAATTCTTTTTTTTCCGCCCCTCTGTTTGGCTTTCGGCACGTAATAAGAATGCAGTTCAGTCCACACAGTCCTGACTCAGGATCCATGATGAGACAGTCCTGAGTGCCCTGGGCGAATATGCGAATCTCCCTGACAGCAGAAAAAATCCCTGTTTCCCAAAAGGCCACTGAGAGGAAAGCTGATAATCAAACCATTCGCTGCGTAAAAGTCCGTGAGTTGCCCCCGGTAATTTCCTGATACAGCGGGGAGTGCCCGCTGGTAGTGCTTTGGCTCAGACCGCGGCTGTTTCATCAGCGTCTACATTCCGGTCATCCTTGTCCATCAGAATTAATACCGGAGTATGTGTGCCGGAAATATCTTTTTTCGCATCAGCCAAGGAATTCCTTCGTTCGAAGTCCTGGCGCGTACATTGGGAGTTGCAGGGAAGAACAGCTGCTGCTTCTGTAAACTGGCGGTCAAAAACCACTGCTTCATGTTTTTTAGCATCCTGAATATCATTCAGGGAGCGACCTTCGCCTTTAAGTCGTTGTCCTGTACTAATTTCTTCCAGCACGACTTCAATACGACGGCGGTCTTCTTCCAGAGAAGCACCACTAAAATTTTGCTCATATTCTCGCTGTTATAGGAAAAACGCAGCATCGTCGCGTTGGGGAGTTAATTACGAAACAACTTATCACTGACGGTAATGGTTCCGCTCACGTTCAGCGTTTCTTTCTAGCTTCGCGAACAGTCGACATAAATTTCGCCGCAGTAGTGATCAAAAAACAGATATCGCCAGAAAAGAACATCGAAACCGCCTGTGCGTTTTTTGCCAGCGCAAACGTCGGCCCTTTCGTCCCTCCTGTCCCGGTGACCTAGATAATAAACAGGTCGACAGGTATTTGCAGCGCCACACCACCCAACACTTATTACGGATTAAAATCAGGACAGATTTCATAAAAACCTGTCCGTAACGAACTCAAATTACACCAGTTTTGGTAAAATATTCAGTATGTTACCAAACCAGCAAAAGATAACGACAATGCCAAAAATAATCACTACTGCTGGAATGATGCATCCACCCCATACTGTAAACATCTGATTGGGAAATTTTTTACGCGACTTCAATGCCAGTACCGCAGGAATAATAACAGCCCATATCGTTGCACATAATCCTGCGCCACCTATCCCATAGATAAAACCGTTAGGAAATAGCAGATAAAGCAGTGTTGGTGGCAGGAAGGTAAGAAGGATTGTTTTAAAACGACCAGTATGTGAGTTGTCAAATTTGAATAAATCAGCAAGAAAATCGAATAATCCCAGCGTCACACCAAAGAAAGAACTCGCCACTGCCAAATTAGAGAAAACGAGTAAGCAGAACTCAATCATGCCACTCTGATTTGTCCCAAGAAATGATCCTACCAGAGCATCAACATTTCCACCGGAAGCAATGATACCTTTGAAACTCTCGCGAGGAATATTCCCCATCGTGCAATACAGCCAAAACAAATAGATAACCAGCGCCAGAAAAGACCCCAATACAACACTTTTTATTAATTTATCTTTTCTCTTCCCATAACAAATGATAAGACTGGGAATATTACCATGAAAACCAAAGGATGCCAGACATACGGGAACCGCCATAAATATATAGGGGAAGTAGGAATGACTAGTCTCATTTACGCTGCTGATACCACTTAAAATTGAGTAATCGACCTGAAAGAAAAGTGAACCAAAAACAATAATGAAGGCAATAATTTTTATACCGAGGAAAAGCGAAGTAATCCGACTCGCAGCTACCGAACTAAACCATAACACCCCTGCCACGAACAGAGCGGTACAAACACCTATGATTCTGGGGTTAACATGTTCTCCTGAATGCATAGATATCGTTTCACTAATAATAGCTCCGTTTGCTGAAATATATGCATACGTTAATATGTATAAAACAAAGGCAACCGTAGCGCCACTAATGATATTCCATTTGTTACCAATTAGATCTTTAGTAATAGTATTGAAACTAGAACCCACTGGATAGTTTAGGTTTGCTTCCAGTAGTAACAATCCTGAGTGTAACATTGAAAACCAAGAGATTATTAATATAAACGCGCCCCAAAAAAACCAGGCACCTGCAAGATCAACGGGTAAAGCAAACATCCCTCCACCAATTACAGTTCCGGCAATAACCATAATTCCCCAAAAGGATGAATGCTTTGAACTGGAATTCTCTTCCATGCGAGCCTCTTATCTTGAGTTATATATCTTCATTGTCATGTCATTTTTATAGAGCGAGATAGAACATGAATGGCCATTAAATATGGCCATTCATGTTCGGTTGCTAATTGTCAGATTTCTTTCAGTCGGGCAGTAAAGTGACGCAGAACTTTAGGCTCATAAGTAAACGTTAATCCTTTAATATTATTGGCATTTTCTTTCACATGACCAAACGCCTCAATAATAAAGTCCATATGTGATTGCGTATATGTAGCGCGTGGAATGGTTAAACGGAGCAATTCTGCCGGACAAGGTAATTGAATTCCTGTTTTAGGATCTCTTCCCAATAAGAACGAGCCAATTTCAACAGCCCGAATCCCAGCAACTTTGTAAAGCTCACACGCCAGGGCCTGTGCAGGAAACTGTTCGGCAGGGATATGAGGTAACAACTTTCCTGCATCCACAAAAGCGGCATGTCCGCCCGCCTGCTGACAGATGACACCTATGGCTTCAAGGCCATCAACCAGGTACTGGATCTGTGCGATGCGATAGGCCAGCCAGTCCTGATCCATACCATCATAAAGACCAACGGCCAGACGCTCCATTGCCCCGCCTTCCAGACCACCATAGGTTGGGAAGCCCTCCTGGACCACGCAGAGTGTTCTGCATTCGGTGTAGACATCAAAATAACTGTCATCTTTAATGCATAACAATCCGCCCATTGGCACCATTGCATCTTTCTTCGCCGACATAGCTAACATATCAGCATATTTATATGTTTCTCGGGTTATGTCTTCAATGCTCCAGTCTTTATAAGCGGCTTCTCTTTGTTGGATAAAATATGCGTTTTCAGCGAATCGCGCTGAGTCCATTACTACCGGAATGTCGTACTTTTTCGCTACCTGGTACGTTGCTTTCAAATTTGCCAAAGATACCGGCTGACCGCCTGCGGAGTTGCATGTAATAGTGGCAACAATATAGGGGACATTATTTGGACCGACTTCCTGGATTCCGTTCTCCAGTTTATCAAGGTCAAAGTCTCCTTTGAAATCACAACGAACTGAAGTATCAAATGCTTCTTTAATATAAACATTACGAACGGTACAGCCATTTATTTGACTATGCCCTTGGGTGGTATCGAAGAAATAGTTTGAAAATACAACCATTTTGCTTCTGTCGAGTCCTTTTTCCTGCTCACGTTTACGAATTAGTACAGGAATATAAATCTGCTCGGCCCCCCTTCCCTGGTGCGTTGGAATAGTATAATGATATCCAAAAATATTCTTCACAGCCTCAGCAAGTGCATAGTAACTTCGACTTCCGCTGTATGCCTCGTCTCCCCGTAGCATTGCGGCTTGCATATTTTGGGTAACTGCGCCTGTACCACTATCTGTCAGCAAATCGATAAATACATCTTCACTGTCAAGCAGGAACGGGTTCATCCCTGATTTGAGAATGGCATTTTCACGATGAGCCCGTGTTGTACGTTTTACGGGTTCAATAACACGAATACGGAATGGCTCTGGCAAATGTTTGAAGTTCTTCATGGAATAGTCCTATATTAGGTAAAAGATATGTCAGCCTGCAGCAACTCATTAAACATGAATTACCGATGTAATTTATTTAAAACCCGCAAAATTAATCCATAATGATATTATTAGCACACCAAGCACTCCCTTATCGCAGGCTTTTTTCAGGCATACAGACAGAGAAACGTGATTGTGCAGAGAATAATTTATGGATTATTCGGGGCATGCAAAACAGACAGATTCTTTAATCTGTTTTTGTTCATCATTGCATTTATAAAGAGGAAGGGAACTTATGGGCGATGATTGACAATGATGGTATCAATGTTGAACCATTTGGGAGTTGTGTATGTATTAATTAAGCTAATCATTAGATGTCAACCCTTATTAAACATGGTGACATCATTATAGTGCGGCGAAATTTTGTCCATTATCAGATCAACTTATTGTGATAAAAGTCACTATAAATTTGTGTTGCTACGCGCTGTCGCGTGGACTCAAAATGTCCCTTCAGAATGGCAGATTCATCAACATGAGGATTTGAAAGAAACCGGTAAGCCGCTTTAGTTCCAGCGCAGTCCTGACAGGCAAACGGGATCGTGTTTCCTATATTGTTCCAAAAATTCTCCATGATCTCACGAAATCGCCGACCGAGTCTGCGATCATTGAAACTGCTTTCGTCAATCTCCTGAGCTAACCATTCTGTATCGCCTTGAGTTTCAACATATTATTCCATTAGTTGAATCCAATAAGAAACTTTCGGTTTACAGAAGTTGTGGGTAATTACAAGGCTGAGACGGCGCTTACGCCAAAAATCAATCAGCCAATCACTTTTTTGGCCCCGCTAATTAGTCTACCGTTCAGCGTCAGCGTCAGCGCCGTGGACGTGAGGGTTTCCAGTGAAATCCTAAGCACGAATAATCGCGCATTTTGCGCAAAATCAGATAAGTGATTGTTTAAAAAATTTATTGCTGTATAGACTTACGATGCAAACGTCTGTTGTCGCGCCGTAAGCGCCCAAGCTATTCTGGCAAGTTTGTTTGCCAGTGCGCAGGTCACAACAAAGTTGCTTTTTCTGCACAGTAATTCCCTGACCCAGTTCGCCAGTTTACCTTTCTGGTGTTCCAGTTTTTGTATGAACACTCTGTACAAAAAGACTGACAATACCTGCACAAAGCTTCACTATATATCGGGTAACAAACACCTGCATACTGTTAAAGAAAGGTTTTATTATTGTTAATTCATTTAATGTATGTCAGGACTGAAAGCGGAATAGATTTCTCAGACAACAGCCGGTACTTTTCCTCATTCTGTCTGCCAGATGCGGAAAAATGTGATTACCGTCACTACCAGACCAGTATTAAATACAGCCCTGCATAAAAAAAACCTGACGGAACGCCCGCCAGGTTTTTGTTTTTTCAGTAACGTTATGCGGCCAGACGCGGTAACTGCGTGACGGGCAGGTCGACTGCTGCAGGTTAGTCAAACTGCTCACGAACCCACTCAACCGCCTGCCCCACAACATCACCGTAGTCTTTCGCCGTCATGTTCACGCGGTGCGTATATTCAGTCACCACTGCCCCGGTAATGCGGTTAATCAGGCCGCATTACCTCTGGCTCCCGGGGTGCGCGCTTTCCCGGCAACACGACTCTCTGTTGTACGGACTGATCGGGACATGCCGGCTGAATGGTATAGATCCTGAGCGTTATCTATACCACATGTGAGCTGCCTACTTTTTTGTTGACATCTACTGTCTGCATACGCGAAAAACTCCTCAAGCACTTGGTCTACCAACTACAGAGCGCCATAAAGGTGCCGAAATATTCCATGTATATTAACCCGGGGGGAGGGGTTGAAAACGCCCCCCTCTTTTTTGCTCTTTGAATTTGTGCAGAAATATTAATCATGAAAGTTGTTATACACTCCCTCTATCTTATTCTCGCAATGATCGCATTCACTTTCCGGCGTGCAGATGTTGCCGTCAGGGCTGATTATGCTGAAGAAGATTCCATTTTTTAAGAAGCGGGGATACCTGGCAGAAATCCTGCCGTTCCTGATTTTATACTGGTTGATGGTTGTCGTTCAGATTATCTGTATTACGGTGCTACTGGTTGGTACATTTGATATGGTACTCAACAATATTGGCGAACCAGTTTCCGGTTCACTCGGCACCATAACCAGAAGCGAGTGATAACGGTTAACTTCCGCTGGCTTACTGCGTAGAAGATATCTAACAAAGAGCATCATAAGGTGTCGTTCAAATTCCTCTTTGACGTGGGGTGCTCATATCACCCTTCTTTTTTTTGGCGGAACCATGAATACGCGTTGGCTCATCATGCCTGGCGTTGGTGTTATTTGTGCGTTTATTATTATTCTTATCGCTGCCATTAATGAGTGCCTGTATAGGCACGACAGTTGATTACCGGCACGCCCCGTACAATCCACCCTCTTCCCATAAACAGCGTCAACCATCTGCCGATTTTATTTTTTTGTTGACTTCCACCCGCTGCAAGCACGAAAAAATAATTATTCCTATGTATAGCAGAGTGTCGAAAGGCACCATGCAGTTATCGTGACTACCTTTGGGGCTTACCGGCCCCTCTTTTTTTGTTTGTTCTCTACGGATGCTTTAAGTGATTTCTCCATATGGATTATGTTGTATCGCCCTTTTGCTGTTTTTTACCGTGATTGTTATACTGATAGATCGGCATTTTTGATGGGTTATCATAAATCGATGTCTTTATTTGCGGTTCGCCACTGATTCTGTCATAAGTGAATGGTGACGCCCGAATACACGACGCAACGTGTTCCAGGATTCAACTCACGTTGTCGGGCGTCACACCCTCCCTGTAATACCTGCACATCCTATCCGCTTGATCTGCACCTGCTGCATATGAAATAAAATTCTTGCATTAACCTGAGTTCGGGATAAGCGATCATGCTGTCAACACAGGGGCTGATGTACTTATCGACAGACTGGGCTTCTTGTCCATCAGGCAATAAGCCACCAGTCCTGATAATAAATTGACTATGAAGTTATTAATTGAGCGGTGCCAAATATGCTCATATCTGATACAGCTTTTTAAGCTCATCAAAAATGGTTTCAATAGCAGAACGCTGGATTGGCCCCTATATTTCCATACACTTTTTATCACTTAACCCATTACTGTTCGTCGCCGCAGATATTCCCATGGTGGACGATACCCCTGTGCACTGTGCGGATGCCATTCGTTGTAGTGTTCGAAGGCCTCCGCAAGGTTCTTTACCGCTGTTAACCCGTCGGGTTTCGGCATGATATTGTGTAGTCGCGCTTCATCGTTTTGACGAAGCTCTCTGCCATCCCGTTGCTTTCCGGGCTGCGTACTGCCGTATGTTTAGGCTCGAGTCCTACCATTCTGGCGAACCTACGCGTCTGAGGCTGAACCGTTATCCGTCAGCCACTCAGCAGGTGATGTCGGCAGACTGCTGCCGAAGCGGCGTTCCACAGCACCCAGCATCACGTTCTGAACCGTTTCGCTGTCATATCCACCGGTACTGGCCGCCCAGTGCAGGGCTTCACGATCGCAGCAGTCCAGCGCGAACGTTACCCGCATTTTTTCGCCATTATCACAGTTGAACTCGAAGCCGTCAGAGCACCACCGCTGGTTACTTTCACCGACGGCCACTTTCCCTGTATGCGCCCGTTTCGAGGGCGGTATTGCAGGTTTACGCTCAAGCAGCAGCGCATTCTGACGCATGATGCGGTATACGCGTTTGGCGTTGATAACGGTCATGTCGTCAGTTTCTGATTGTCTGCGCAGCAGTGGCCACACCCGACGATAACCATACGTTGGCAGATCGCCGATAACTCACTGAATCGTCTGCCCGTTTCTTCAACTAAACGTGTGTATGGACAAGGATGTCTGCTTTTCGCTCGTAGCAGACCTTGCTGACCAAAAGTCGTTAAAATTTTTAGCAGGATTTTAAGCGTATGCAGAGCATTTATTTTTCACATGCAGCAGTTAACCCTAACCCTCAAAATCATTATTCGCCGGCTTCTGTTACTGATATATTGTAAGTCTTGGCGAGGATTATTTTATGTCGTTAACAGCCCTTATGGCTTTTGCCCTGATTATGTCCGCCGGTATCGTCACCCCCGGTCCGACCGTTCTGCTTGCTTTAAATAATGCTGCCCGCTTTGGTATCAGACAGGCGGCATGGGGGATTATTGGCGCAGCAACAGCAGATATCCTTTTGGTAGCGCTGGTCGGTTTAGGGCTTGGCGTTGTTCTGGCTGCTTCAGAAACGCTTTTTGTCACTCTGAAATGGGTCGGTGCTATATGGCTTGCTTATATCGGCTTACGGATGTTGCTATCTTCGAACACGTCTTTGCCTGGGGGAATGGAGGAAACGGCCCCAGCGCGTCGTTCGCTTTTTTTCAAAAGCTTCTTTGTTGCCATGAGCAATCCTAAATATTATATATTCATGACCGCATTGCTCCCTCAGTTCGTCAGTACGGCGCAACCAGCTTTGCCGCAGTATGCCAGCCTTGCGGCAGTAATAGTTTTAATTGATGTGACGGTGATGCTGGGCTATGCGGTTTTGGGTAAAAAATCCGTCAGTCTCTGGAAAGCCAGCGGTATTAAATGGATGAACCGTATCAGCGGATCGCTTCTGTTAATCCTCGCTGGTTCGGTTGCTTTGTATCGTAAAAGCAGCACGTAACTTTCCTTCCGAATGAAAGCCGCCATCAGACGGCTTTTTTTGTCCTTTGTCCGCTTATCGCATCATAGATGCCCTTTGGTATTGTCGTGGGTAGCCCTGTGCCAGGAGCGAACGTTCATTGGTTCTAGAAATGCTCTCATGTCGTGGCCAATTTTTGTCGGCCACTTCAGGATGTGTAAACCTCGCTACCCAGATATTATGGTTAATATCACAGTGGAAAGGAGGGGCGTATCTATGCGGACATTAATAGTGGTGCCATACGATAAGCAATGGCCGCTGATGTTCGACTCTGAAAGTTTGCTGATACAGGCGTTGCTTGGTGAGGTAGTTAAAGGCGTTCACCATATTGGTAGTACATCCGTGCCAGGTCTGGCAGCAAAACCAGTTATCGACATACTGCTGGAAGTTGCCGGGGTAAACGAATTAGACAAATATCATTCTGCAATGACACGAGCCGGATATATTGCGCGTGGTGAGAACGGAATTCGCGGGCGCCGATATTTTATTAAAGGTGGTGATAAGCGTAGTCATCAGGTGCATACATTCGCAGCGGGTGATATGCAAGTCGTAAAACATCTGGCTTTCCGTGATTATCTGATAAAAAACAGGGAGGAAGCAGAGCGATATGCCGAGATAAAGCGTGCAGCTGCGTTAGCAAGTCAGAATGATGCTCAACGCTACAGTGAATTAAAGGCGGGCTTTATTGAGCACCATCTGCATCTGGCACTCGTTGGTTTTGAAGGATAGATAGACTTCGTCACCCAAGTATTATGGTGAATACAGCGACAGGGGTGTTCAGGCACTTTTGGACCATTGCTCGCTTCGAAGTCCTCTATGTGCCAAAAGCGAACATTGCTGACATAACTGTGAGATAACCATCTGCGGGCAGGTTAAGGTGTACTACGTGGTGAGGGTCTTCCGCAACTTGGGTGGAAGAAAATCAATGAAACTTTTTAGTTAACAAAGATCTAAGCTGTTTTAAGTTATGGATGACGAGATGACCTCACTTAAAACACTTTTGCAGCTACCTTGTGGATGGCAATCCAGCCGACAAATTACTGGCTCTGATGGGATCTCCCTCCATCTCCGTGCCACGCGTAAAACAGCGCAATGCCCTGAATGTCTAAAACGCAGCCGCTCTGTTCATAGTTGTCGTCGACGACGGATACAACACCTCCCATGCTCCGGCCGGACACTCTGGTTAATCTTTGCTGTCCGGCACTGGTACTGCCGTAACCCGTCCTGTTCACGCAAAATCTTTGCGGAATCGCTGGCTCCTTTTGCAGGTCCACAGCAGCAGTCTTCAGCGTTACTTCAAAATCTACAGCATCAACTGGGACTCATTGCCGGCGGAGAGGCTGGAAGACGAGCTGCGGTAGCCTCAGGAATACAGGTCAGCCCGGATACGTTGCTGCGTAGGGTCGTTCAGGCTCCAGAGCAGACGGAGAACAGGACCCGGCATGTCGGTATCGACGAGTGGGCATGGCATCGGGGCCACAGGTACGGCACGCTGATTGTTAACCTCGATACGCATCGCCCTCTGGTACTACTGCCTGGTCGGGAGCAGCGCACTCTGACTGCATGGTTTAAAAAATACCCGGAGATACAGGTCGTTTCACGCGATCGAGGAGGTATTTACTCCATGGCTGCCCGGGAAGGAGCACCTCAGGCCAGACAGGTGGCCGATAGATGGCACCTGTTAAAAAATATTGGCGATGCGCTTGAACGAATGATGTACAGACATATGCCTCTGATACGGCTGGTTGCCAGTGAGTTGTCACCAAAGAAATCACCTGAGCCAGAACCCTCTGTGCCGACACCAACTCTCCGTCGTCCGGAACGACTTAAACAGCAGACCCGAAATAAACGACATCAGCGCTGGACAGAGGTTATGGCCCTGCATAATAAGGGGTGTGGGTTCAGGGAAATATCCCGCATCACTGGCTTATCACGCGTAACAGTCAGTCGCTGGGTGCAGTCAGGGGCATTCCCTGAAATATCGACCCGGCCTCCAAAGCGAGGCCTTCTTGACCCATGGCGAAAGTGGATGGAAGAGCAACGTGAAAGTGGTAATTATAATGCCAGCCAGATATGGCGGGAAATGGTGATGAAGGGGTTTACAGGCAGTGAAACCATCGTCAGGGATGCCGTTGCCAGATGGCGTAAAGGCTGGCTCCCACCGGTTACTGCCACCACCCGACTTCCTTCCGCTTCCCGTGTAAGCCGCTGGCTGATGCCCTGGCGAATAATCAGGGGTGAAGAAAATTATGCCTCCCGCTTCATCGGTCTGATGTGTGAAAAAGAGCCGCAGCTGAAAATAGCACAGCAACTGGCGCTGGAGTTCTACATGATCCTGAAAACCAAAAATAAATCCCAGCTAAGCAGTTGGTTAACCCGTGTTCGAGAAAGCGGTTCAACAGAACTGCAGCGTGTCGCTACGGGGATGGAAGCCGATGCAGCTGCTATATGTGAAGCCATCACCAGCAGATGGAGTAATGGTGTTGTCGAGGGTCATGTAAATCGCCTGAAGATGTTGAAACGCCAGATGTATGGTCGGGCAGGATTCGAGCTACTGAGACGACGTGTGATGAGCCCTCTGGCTTAAAGAATTCCACCCAAGTTGCGGAAGACCCTGGGAACAATACGCGCACGCCTCCAGCGTAAATTGTATTCCCGGAAATGAAATTTTATTGTTGGCAAAGAAGCCACTTCAGGGGCTGAAGCCGGGCCCGTTTTATCAACGTGCGAGGAGTGAATACGACATAACAGGTCATACCGATGTTCGCTATCGGGGGAAAGGACAAACCCCGACGTAAATTAACTTTAATCACAGGTCACTGGTACGCATATTTGCTATTCTGTCATGCCCTGTGACGTCTGTCGTCCCCGGACATTATCCGCTCAGCGAAAGAAACGTTTTTCCCCTTATAATGCGTACCGTCCAGAAGCCAGATATCATGCGGCCCCTGTCCGCCAGTCAGCGATTCTGTGCAGGTACGGTGAGCATCCACCAGTTCAGCCTGAACGAAGAGCCTCACGCCTTCTTCCGTTTCAAACTCAATGAATCTCACCCGGTGGTACTGCGGCCGGGTTTTCCGGTCAGAGGCATACAGAATATAACTGACGACACCGTGTGTCAGTCCCGTCAGTCTGCTGATTTCCCGGACGGAAATATCGCCCTGTGACGCATACAGTTCGCGTACCGCTTCCACCTGTTCGTGGGTATATCCGGGTACCCGAAGGCTCAGTTCAAGCCTGACCGCCATGTTGCGTACCGCTGTAATATTTGTACCCAAAGCGTCCGCAATTTCCCGGGCTTTCAGTTTCCCGGCATTCTCCCGCAGGTAATTAATCCGCTCTTCCGTCCAGGAAAAAGCCATCGGTATTTCCCTCTCAAATAAACATAATAATAATGGTTAAGTTATGCTTAACACCTGCTGGCGGTAATGTTCAAATGATTACGTAAATTAAATAAAGCAACCGCGAGTTAAATATCAAATACGCAATCATTCAATACTCAATTTAATAAACAAACACTAAACAAGATGATGATTCGCTCATCATAAACGCCGTATTTTACTTTTTTACGGAACTTCTCAGTTAAAATCATTAACAGATGCCCGACAAACTATAACAGGCATCCCTTATGACAAATCATTATGCCTTTGTATATTTTTCTTATTAGTAATAAAAGGATGAATTTATATCGCTCATTATTATAAATAAAAGCATGTGAGTTTTATTTCTACTTGTTCAGGAATAAACATTATGGAAACCACACCGCAAAATTACGTACCGGAACTGGCCTGTGGCAGGAAAAAAACCGCCCAGAGTAACCATGACACGTTCGTTATCCCCCCTTCGTTACAGCAGTATGCTGACGAACCACTCTACATTCTGATTGCCCTGTGGGCGCAGCAACAGAACGACTGGGTCAGTCGTACAGACATTTCCGAAACCTTTGGTATCAATGACCGGCGCGCGTCCTTCCAGGTCTCCTATATCTCCCGGCGGAACCAGCGCGTCACCTGCGAAGTTCGTGCTGTCCGTAACGAAGGTTCATCAGCCCCCCACAATCAAATCAGGGTGACCGCCGTGGTACTGACCCGGGACACGGAAAAAGCTGTACCGGTTGCACCAAAAAACAGACCGCTGAAACACAGTCATGTTGGCAATGCCTCACCGGAACTGCGCAGCCTGTTTCACTCCCTGATGGGTTCGCGAAGAACCTGTGGTAACTGACCCCTTTATACGGCCCCGGAGACGGGGTCGTATGTATCATTATGGGAGGCTGTTGTCTTACTCTCCCGGCGTGTAAGAGCGAAGAATACGATGCATTTCATCCTTCAGGTGTAATTTTTCCCGTTTCATTTTCATCAGACGGATACTGTCAGGCGCTGGGCGAGCCTCTTCCCTGGATATTTCGTGATCCAGTTCATTATGTCGCTGAAACAGCACCGTAAAATGAGCATCCTCATTCTTAAGTCGCGAAATAAGTTCTCTGTACTCTGGAAACAATTTTAACCTCCGATCATTTGTCATTAATACGACTGAATATGCCATTCACTTTCAGCTCATACTAGTTCACTTATTATCTTGTCATTTTCTGACTATCCCACATACGCGCATACCGGCTTTTTTCCTGGATAAGCAATTCCTGGTGTGTACCCTGTTGTAAGATACGTCCATTTTCCATCACCACAATCTGATCAGCTCCAGCTATCGTCGATAAGCGATGTGCCACAACAATAACTGTTTTATTGTATACCAAAGCATCAATTGCTTTCTGAACAGCATACTCAGATTCGGAATCCAGTGCCGATGTAGGTTCATCAAGAATGATGACCGGAGCATCTTTCAAAATAGCTCGTGCAATTGAAATTCTTTGACGCTCACCACCTGATAATGCACAGCCACTTTCACCAACTATTGTGTCGTATCCAAGAGGGAATTTCATTATCGTTTCATGAATATTAGCTTGTCGGGCAGCCTTTTCTATCTCATTCTGAGTTGCGTCTGGCTTTCCGATGGCTATATTTTCTTTAATGCTGGTATCAAATAGCCATACTTCCTGATAGACAACCGAAATATAACGCATTAGTTCTTCGGGTGAAAAATTCCTTAAGTTATATCCTCCGAATTGAATAATTCCCTCCTGGGGGTCAGCAAATCGGGTTAGTAGTCGCGTTACCGTACTTTTCCCTGAACCTGATGCACCTACTAACGCAGTCATTGTACCACTACGTAACATCAAGTCTATATTTCTTAATGTAAACTCTGATCCGCCATGATAACAAAAACTCACATTATCCAGTTGAATATCAAAATGATTTACGACTTTTTTTTCTGAATTAGATACTATCGGCATAGGGGGTTCAGCTAACAGATCTCGAATTCGCTCCAGGGAAGTGTCTGCCATCTCAAATAATTTGCTCATAGTCGCAATAACCCCCAGTGGCTCACTTAAAAATACTGCCATTACAACAATTGAAGCCAGTGTGGTCGATGATAATTGTGCATGAACCACCAGACTCGTACCAAGAGCTACAGTCAATACTAGAGCCAGTTGAACAATAAGTTGTCCGCCAGCAATCCATAATACTGATGATTTTCGGGTATGGCTTTGATATTGATGTTGATTCCTGAATGCCTGCTCAAGCCGCTGAGCAGCAGCCCCTGCCTGCCCAACAGATTTAAAAACAGCAAGCCCCTGAACGTATTCAATGAGATATGCTGCACTACGGGCATCTGCAGCATCAACATCACTATACCCTGAACGAGTATCCTTCTGTACTTTTCTTACTAAAGGTATTGTGGCAATACATGCAACAAATAAAACCAATCCCGTTTTCCAGTCCGTAATAAGAATAACACCCACCAGAACCACTGGTACAATAATTAACTGTACAAAGATAACAGACAGTGAAGATATTGCTGATGCAGCCATCATTACATTAGCCCCTATGGTTTCAGCAATATCACCCGCTTCACGGCGTCTTAACATCTGAAGCGGCATCGCATAAAGTATATTTCCAAGGGCCATTCGACGTGCTTCAATAACTTTATGCCAATAACGATAGGTAAACTTTTGTTCATTAATTCTCAACCATGCTTCTAGAACAATCGTAGTAATCATAACCAGCAACCAAAAAACTATCTGGCTGATATTAAGTTTGTTTCTGGATAACTCATGAAGAAGTGGCAACCAGATCGTACAAGCAAGAGCCTGTAATACAGACGCAAATGCCGCATAAATGAGAGTCTTACGGAATTGAGGCGCGTAGTCACCAGCAACCAACATCATAAGATTAAACAGCCTTTTCATTATCACCCTCCTGTCGATTACGAACCCCCCAACGGCATGCCTGATTATAGTGATCCCACAGACGAGTATAGTGTCCATCTGACATTAATAAATTTTCATGTGTTCCTTGCTCAACAACCTGACCATTCTCCATCACAAAAATCTTATCTGCCCCAGTGATAGTCGCCAGCCTGTGAGCTATAACTATTACCGTCCGGCCTTTTATTAATCTTGCCAATCCCTGATGAATTTCCGCCTCTCCTTCGGGATCGGTAAATGCAGTGGCTTCATCAAGTATTACAATTGGTGCACTCGAGAGAATTGCTCTGGCAATGGTAACTCGCTGACGTTGCCCCCCTGACAAGCGACATCCCAGTTCTCCAACCTCTGTCTGATAGCCATTACTGAGTTCATTGATAATAAATTCATGCGCATTTGCCATTTTAGCAGCCGCCTGAACTTCCTCATCACTGGCATGCTCGTTACCAAGACGAATATTATCCAGAACACTGCCAGAAAACAGAAATGGTTCCTGAAATACAATGCTAACTAGCTGTAATAGCTTTCTGCTGTCCATATTTCGCACATCTGTTCCACCAATACGTACGGTTCCACTACTGACGTCATAAAATCGGGGAATCATTCTTATTAAAGTTGTTTTACCAGAACCTGAGGCTCCTACAAGTGCACAGGTTTCCCCCTCTTTGATCGTTAAATTGATATTTTTAAGCGCAGGCTGGCGATTATCATCGTATCGAAATGTTACGTCTTCAAACTGAATGTCATAACGCTCAGGATATTCCGCCAATTCAGGCTCAGATAACGGAGCTATCGTTAAAATATCATAAATTCGGTGCGCTCCTGCCTTGGCATCATTGAGCATATTTGAAAGATACATCAAGGGCATAACAGCCTGAACAGGCAAAGTGCCAACCATTAAAGCTATTACCAGCTCACCAACAGTAATTTCACCGAACCAAAGCAAAGGAACAGAAAAAAGCGCCAGTATCATTAGTGTTGGTAATGGTGCAATCAGAATCCTGTTTGCAATCCCCGAACGTCTGGATACTTCAAGCCACTCAGATACTGCCGTACTGAATGCCTCGACTTTTCTGCTGAAACGACTGAATGCAACCCGACCTGAATCAAACGTACGAACAACCGGCATGCCCTGAACAAACTCAATTACAGCAGCATTAACTTCTTCGCTGGCCCGGTTATACTGCGCCCGTAATCTGATATGATCACGGGTCATAAGCATCATACATACTGCGACGATGGGGAACATCAGAATGACAATCAGCAGAAGTTTCCACTGTACCCACGCCAGTAGTACAACAGCAGCCAGGGGTTGACCTATCCCTAATCCCACAAACGGAGTGGCATCAGCAACAGCAGCATGTAGCCCCTTAACATCATCCTGAATAATTTTTTTTATTCCACCACTCCCGATTTGCTGGACCTTCCCCAGTGGGAGCGTAGCCAGTACAGCAACTAACTGGCGACGTAGTACCACCTCCAGTTGGAATGATGCTTCATGTGTCATCCCCTCAGCAATACTACGGAATAAATATCCACCTGTAAGACCCAGGAAAGCTCCTGTGAGCCAGGGAATCAACTCCCCGGAGCTAACGATATTTTTAAGCACTAAGCTTACTACTATCCCGCAACATCCCATTCCCACTACAGTTATAATACCGCCTAATCCACTCATCAACATACCAGCTAACAGACGATATTTAACCCCCGGAGATAATTGTACCAGACGGGCGATAACTTCAAATCCGCGCATAATTATCTTCCTTTAGTAATTTTTTCTTCCAAAAAAGTTGCGACACCGGACACATTACCGTCTTCAATACAGGAAAAATGGTTACCTTTAATTGGTATAATCTCCAGTTCTCCCAGACAAATATCACGCCAGTAATCAAGAGTGCTTTCATCCATATGTGGTGCAAACCCTGATGATTCTTCCGGTAGTAAAAAACAAATATTGCCAACATAGGGCGCAGGATAATAATTTGCAGCAAAAAAGCTTTGACGAAATACGTTGAACATATTAAGAGCCATCTCAAAAGGTAATTCCTGTCCTGTTTCACGCTTTACGGCTTCAATATATTTTTCGAAACGTTGTTCTCGTGTATAACTCCCCATTAAAGAAAATAGTGCATGTACCGCGCCTTCAGTTTGCTGTAAAGCACCTGCCGGAAGCTTTCCATTGTTTTTACTGAAAATATTCACAAGAACATCAATTACATTATCTATATGCAAATCACTAAACCCAGTCTGTTGCAGATTAATATGCAAATTCGGTATGAAGAGTAGTTCAATTAACATATCATCTTCAACTTCAATTAGAATTGGATGGCTGCTAATGAGAACTAAATCACTCACATCAACACCCTGCTCAGTTAATCTGCGGGCAACTTCTATTGCATAAAGCCCCCCAAGACAGTAACCAATAAGCTGAATGTGAGTACATCCTTGTGAAATAATATGTTTAGTGTATTCTTCCGCCAGTGTATCGATTACCTGTTTTGAAGGTAATGCGCAATAACGCTCTCCATCTTTAATGGTAATTCCAACTACTCGCCCCTTTTGTTGATTATCCAGTTCCCTGATAAGTGGACGGAAACAATCCATTGTTCCTAAGCCCGCGTGAAAAATGACTCTCAAAATTCCTGTATCACCTCCCCCATAACGAGTCAACACACCAAAATCAAATTGCATTCCATTTTCTATAATTTGTTTTTCTTCCTTTACCTTATCTAAATTAAAGTTACCATCTGGAACAGAGCCCCTGATAAAGTCGACTAATTCTCCAACTTGAGGATAATTCAGCATATAACGTACTAATACGTCAAATGAAATAGATGAAGCGCTTTCTATTTCTTTACGTATACGTCCTGCCATACTGGCTATCACTAGCGAATCAGCGCCCAAATCATGGAGGTTATCACTCATATTCAGCTCAGTAATGTCCAGCGCATCTTGCCACATCTCCTTAATTTTTTTATGAAGAGCATCCTGTACTTCATGGTAAACAATATTATCAGATGGGGTCTCACACTCCCAGTTCGTAAGAGCTTTACGATCGATTTTTCCATTGGAGGTTAATGGCAAATGATCCGTCAGTAAGATATAAGACGGTACCATATATCCAGGTAAACGTTCGGATAAATAAACACGTAGTTCAGATAAATCAATGTTATTTCCCTGGACCACTGCCAACAATTTATTGCCCCCCGATTTATTGCTCAGTACAACACCTGCAGCTTTGACCCCAGGAAAACCTGTTAATGTATTCTCAATTTCACCGGGTTCAATACGATACCCCCTTATTTTTATTTGATTGTCAACACGTCCAAGAAACTCAATTTCACCGTGGGGTAGATATCGTCCTGCATCACCTGTACGGTACAGACGTTCAGCACTTTCTGGGTGTGATATAAAATGCTGTTGTGTCTTATCGGCATCCCCCAGATAAGCCGATGCAAGTCCAGCCCCTCCAATATACAGTTCTCCGCGCGCCCAGACAGGGCACATCATCATATGCTGGTCCAGAACATAGAAACGCTGATTGTTTAATGGTTTTCCATAAGGAATGGATTCAGTGTACAGAACCTTTCCATGATAATCGTGGCAAATAGACCAGATAGCGGCTTCCGTAGCTCCACCAAGAACTGCAAGTTGTATTTCCGGCCAGCGTTCACACACAGCATCAGGCAAACCAGAAGGAACCCAATCCCCCGATAAGAGAGCCAGTCGAAGGGAAGAGAGACTGCCAGAAAAATCCATCTTGAGATATTCTTCCAGCATCTGCATTTGAGCTGGCACACTGTTCCAGATGGTGACATGATGTTGTTTTATCAGAGTGGCCCAATGTGAAGGATCTCGTTGTCTTTCCGGCTCGGGATAAACAATTTTTCCGCCAGCCGACAATAGCCCAAAAATATCATAGACTGACAAATCAAAACCTAATTGAGCCAGCCCCAAAATAGTATCACCTGCCGACACACTATAACGTTTATTAATATCCAGAACAGTATTTAATGCAGCTTTGTGACTAATGACTACCCCTTTGGGTAACCCGGTAGATCCGGATGTATAAATCACATATGCAGCGCTCTCAGGTTCAGAAAATGATATATTTTTCATCCGCCCAGCTGTTTCCAGCAATGCGGATGATATTTCCACTACATCATCCGGTAAGTCAGTATTTTCTCTATCTGTTAGCATCAAGCGGATTTTAGCATCATCAAGGATCACATTTCGTCTTTCATTGGGTTGTGACCAATCGACTGGTACATACACACCGCCACAAAACATAACACCTAATACAGCAGCCACCTGCGTACTGCCTTTATACATCCGTATAGCAACTCTCTCTCCCTGCTGACAGTCGCGTTCAAGTAATAACCAGGCAAACTTTCTGGCCATATCAAATAATTCGCTGTAACTCATAGCTCCTGCGGAATCAATAATAGCAACCGCATCCGGTTCCCTAAGTACCTCATCAATAAACCTGCTATATAACCCTCCTTCTGGTAACGTCGCTAATGTATTGTTCATCTGCCGAACCATCTGTTGCTGCCAGTCCGGAAGATTAATTTTTGCAGGTTGTTGCCATCTATTTTCATTGGTTGCCAGGGATGTCAATAACTCCTGAAACGCAGCCATCATGTCATCAATCATTCCATCAGGAAAAACACCATCCCTGACATCCCAGTTAATATGCAGACCATTACTGTCATCCATAGCCTGACAGTCAATAAACACCTGAGGTGTTTGGGTAATACCTCGTCCGGAGATTATACCGCGCAATGGCGCATCACGATTTCCCAGACCTATGGCACTCGTAAAAACGATGGGCATTAATATAGCATTGCCACCCCGTAATCTGTTCAGATCACGTAAAACTTCCACACCAGAATAGAAACGATGGTCCAGGTCATCGAATAACTGTCGACTTAACGACATCGCATGTTCCCTGAAATTCTCTATTACTGACCAGTTTAGAGACAACAAACTTACAGATGTGAAATCCCCCACGATCTGTTCTATTTGCGGATGCAACGGAAATCGATTGAGTACTGTCAGGTTCAGAGTAAAAATCTTTTCGGAACTCCAGCGAGCCAGTACAGCAGCATACGCTGTCATAACTGCAACAGTAGGTGTCAGTCCAGCTTTCGCTGAATGGTATTTAAATTTAGACCAGTCATCTGATCCCAACCGGGCCACATGTCGAGTAAAATGAACTGTTTGTGCCTGAACAGGTCGTAAAGGCAACTGAGGCGCTGGTGCAATCTGCTCCAGTCGTTCCTGCCAGTATTGTCTATCCCTCAGCCATTCTGCCCCTTCACGCAACCGCCTGACAGCAAACATATAATCCCTAAAACTCAATGTTAACTCAGGCGGGTTCAGTGTATTATCATGATTAAAATACAACATCTCAAATTCAGCCAACAAAAGACGCACACTAGCCCAGTCTGCAATTAAAAAATCAAGCGATAAATGCAGCACTGTACTGTCTGGTCCCTGAGTTAATGCCACATCAAATAATGGCCATACATCTGGCTCATATATTTTATGACCCAATTTTTGTTCATATTCATTTCGTAGAAATTCAAAAGAACTACTATTAATTCCTTTTTTACATTCAATAACCAAATCAGGAACCACGTCTATAATCCTTTGACTCCCCCTCATATCAAATACTGCGCGTAGCATTTCATGTCTTATAACCAGTTTATTCCAGACATCTTTCACACGCGACTCATCCAATCTGGAATAATCAATTTCCAGATATAAATGACAACCTACCCCACCATATCCAAACGCCTCATTACGCCCAAGCAAATAAGCAAACTGCACGTCAGATAATGGGAAGGACTCATATCGATTAGATTCATCCGTTATCCATTGGTGCCTTTTTTCTTCTTTAACTAACCACTCGATAATAACTTCTTTTAACTCTTTTAATTGCCCAATAATTTCTGGCGTCATCACCCCTTTTGGGGCACGGTAATGGAGTTCCCCCTGTTCATGCCATATATGACATCCTAACGCATTCAGTCTGTCCAAAAATTTTTTAACGGATTCTAATTCTTGCATATTAATTACCTCGAATATTGGGTTGGATATTTTCCTGTCTGCTAAAAATACTGCCTTTCAGCGCAGAACAGTCGGCACCATACAAGATTACTGATTGTACATGGGTATATTCAGCTGTTACGGTCATCAACCAATGATCGTCAGGTAAAAATTTATCGAAGAAAAACTGGTCGTTACTACAACACCCCATCAGTATTTGCTTAATCTCCAGAGCACCGTTCGGATGTACAACTTCAGTCGGGCGTTGCGAAGGGAAATAAGGCGAAACAATGAATGGCAACTGACCGGGTTCAGGCAACATAAAACTGTAACGAACCAGTTGTCCATCAGGTCGACGGCGTTTTCCTGCAATAGGACGGGATAACGTAATCCCTGAGTTACGAAGACTCAGATACAAATCTTGTAAAGAGATGATGTCTTCAGTCCCAATAGACGACTTACCCGCTTTTTCTTCCAGAGCAACATCACACCAACCTTCAGGGCAAGTCGCCCAATAGGCCATACGTTGCCCGGCGGGAGAACCATAGAACCAATTCAGTGGGTAACGTAAAAGTGCATAACGACGAGGTAACTCTAAAAATTCAATGAAAGGTCCACTCCTGAACCGAATAAAAGCATTAAATGCTTTTTTAGGCATGCTCCCCCATTGCACGTCAAAACCCCTTTCTCGATATTCCCTGACAATATCTTCAAGACAGTTGACTTTATAAACCACATGACTGCACTTCAGCATAATGGCTCCTTACTCGACACGAATAATCGTTGCCCAAGAGGACTCAAAGGATGATTTTCGTCAGGAAGAACATGGATATTAATGAATCCCGCTCTTACAAGCGCCCGCTTCCATTGCTCCAAAGACAAGAAATGTTTTTGTGTAATTTTCCTCTCATCATCAGCCTGAGGCATCATAAAGGCCTGGGACGAAAGAATTTCCAGATGTTCACGAGTTGCTTCACTAAATAGCATCAATCCATCATGAGACAATAGTGGTGACAAAGTGGACAAAGTTTTATCCGTATTGATAGAATTATTGAGCACCCCAGCAAGAATTATGATATCAAACGTCCCCGATTTTATTCCCTGCTCACAACAATCCCTCTCCATATCAAATACGCCGAACTTCATCCATGGTAAATAATTAAAACGTTTACGTGCTCTTCTTAAAAAGAAAGGTGATATATCTGTAAATTTATATTCAGAAACACATCTCTCTCCTATTTTCATAAGAGCATTTACCACTTTATTTGTTGTAGCTCCAGTACCTGCACCAACTTCCAGAATACGCAATGTTCCCAATTTTCTTATGGCAATCTGACTGATAAATTCAGCTATTAATGTATTGAGATAACGAGAAGTTATCATATCGTTATAAATAGCATCCGCGATATCCATTCTACCTTCAGGAAAGAGCAGCATCGCAGCATCCTGTTCACCACGCATTAACTGTAAAAGGCACTTTCCATTTTGCCTGAGGTAATCAATGAACGTTTCTGGTCCCAGTCCTTTCCAGGCCAGTCGCGCATCTTTCCAATAACGTTCAACTTCATCTGATTCCAGAAACAATGTGAGACGTAAATTTTGGCCATTGCTTTCCATCCTTTTATTATCAAGCAAAACATCAATCCATTTTTTTATTAGGGGTTGATGACGCTTGGCTACTCCCAGGCCATTTATCAAATTGTCAGGCGAGATCAATTTTCCGGGGCTATCAAATCCACCGGACGATTGTAATGTTATTTGCATTGTTCTCAGAATTGCTTCATCAAGACAATAAACAAAGTGTTTTGTTTGCAAGATAGTGATATCTGATATCAAAGCATCAGACCGTTTAACAGCGTTGTTTAGTAACACAGAAATCGTAAACTCAGGATCGTTTTTATCTTTAAATTCTTTTGTTGGAATTAGAGTATCATTTTTCCGGTCAAGAGATAAATTATCAACAGATATGTATTCATAATGTTGTTCACAAAGTTCAGGATATCCAAGTTCTGAGGTTGTCTCCTGCCATAATCTGCACAACATAAGCATCTGCTGAGAATAGTGATGACTGACTGAAGAAGCAGACAACAATGCAGCCATGTCAATAAGATCACGTCCGATAGCTTCAGGCCAGTTTATTTGCAGATTTTTTGCCTGAGAAACACCCGTAGCCCCATCAAGAATACTGAATAAAGGCTGTTGAAGATGGGTAACATTACTAAAACTGAAATCATTTTTGACCGACGCAGGAATAAACAATCTTGGGGTCCAGGTTACCAGACCATGCGGATCATGCAAATCCAGCGTTCCACCTTCAGTTCCCAAAGTGATACGATGAAACAATGGCAAGTGGTTATCTGGATCAACTGGGTCTACCTGATGATGCAAACGTAATAATAACGGGATCCCTCCTATCTCTCCTGCTAATATCCGCATCGGTATTTTTTTATTTACTTCGTAGTCCAAAAGCTTTATATTCCACGGACGAATATTCCCTGTTACCTGCATTAATATATGTAATAAAGGAAATAAAACCTGATTTGCCGCACTGGCATCAATAAATAATCCGGATTGTTTATCAAGTAATACTTTCGCGGCAGAAATGAATGAACGAGCGGATTCAAGCTGTGTATAAAGATCTGCCACCTGAAAAATAACGCCATTTTTTTGGGCGATACGCAGGCAATCAGCCATTTCGTTTTGATGTAATGGTGGTTCAAATAATACATTGATTCCTTTCTCTAAAATTGCTTTTGCGTATTTTATACCATCGCCACCCAGCACACCTGATCGCATAACGATGCAAGCCAAATCTATATCTGAAGGCAATACATCAGTATTCGTATAAAGTGGAATGCCATAACGACCAGCACACTCCTTTGATCTCTGACTGCCTTGCGCTAATAAACCAGCAATTTCAAAATTTGGAAGTGTAGACAACGCTGAAAGATAAAATTGCCCAAACGTTGAACCACAGACTAATGTACGTATTTTTTGGGAAATCACAGTACACCTCCGGATATTTGCATCAGATCATCAATAGTGCAATCAAGCACCTGTAGGTAATTACCGGTATGAGGATCATTCAGTCCATTAATGATAGAGTCTGGATTGCATATTTCAGCTGCCATTCCAATCTTATTCTCGATATCCCTACGAAGCACCGACATTGTTATAGCAGCCACCATATGTCCGGTCATTGCAGAAACCCCAGCGCCTTTCAACAGCATGGTATAACTATTAATCTTGTTATCGTGACTGATACCATCCATTTGCAAAAGATAAAGGATATAAGGAGTTAGCCCTGCCAGATCGAGGTCTGCGGCTTCACACAAAGACCGAACAGACTCCATACGCGATGAAGAAGACATTTGTAATAAAGCCCTGTTAACATACTTACCATCCCGGGCAATATAAAATTCCGCGTTTTCAAGACCGAGAGCGTTTTGAACTCCTGAAGTTTCTCCATCATGATAAGCAACAACCGTTACCGGACGTGGAAAAAAAGGGAGAACCATTTCTGATTTTTCTAGAAATTTTGAAAATGAAGAAGCATTTCCTCCCCGATAACAGATACCTTCCAGAAAATCTTCTGCTCCTGATAACGTAAATCTATCCAGAATCCCACAATAAAATTTGAGTGAAGCTGGACGAAAAAATCGTTGAGCTAACCAGCGAGGCAAGACCCCAGAAACACCCGGTAACGCACCCGCAGAAAATATCAGGTTATATTGCTCCGAAATACGGTCTGCTAACATAGAAATACACTGCTCTCCTCCTGCATCAATGTAGTGTATTTTTCCACGTAAAGCAGCTTTCAGTGCCGGGACTGAAGTATGAATTGATGGACCGGCACAATTAATTAGTATTTCACAACCATCAACAAAGCTGGAAAGGCTTTGAGCATCACTAATATCAACAATTTTATAATATACAGAAGGTTTTTTTAACTCACTAGTCTGTATATTTTTACTCCGTATGCCTACACGCATTTCACCTACATTCCATTTATGTAGCAGACGCACGACCTGCTGCCCTACAGCTCCATTTCCACCTAAAATACCAATCATATTTTTCCCTCATCATCATCTTGTTTACACTGTTCACTGAGTATGTTCTGTAGATGTTCAGCAACAAGGTTCAATGTTGGGTACATAAATAGCTGACTCATGGACATATCGACACCAAGAATCTGGCGAACCTGAGCCAAAAAACGCGTGGCCATCAGACTGTCACCTCCGATATCAAAGAAACCTTGTTTCTTGTCCAAAATTTCAGTATCGAGTAAGGTTTCCCAAATTTCAGCGACCCACAATTCCATCTCAGATTCTGGCGGGACAAAACTATTACCCGGCGAATAAGACGAAGTAATCCGTCTCAAAACCGAGCCATCTCGTTTGCCATTACTGGACAAAGGCATCACTGGTAAAATTACAATCTTCCCCGGAATCATAAATTCCGGTAATCCTATTCTTAATTTCTGAAATAAATTCAGGGAGTGTATTTCAGGTGAATCAGAAGCACGAACAGCTTCAATATCCATCAGGAAAGATCGTCCTACATAATGACTTGTACATTTATCAAACCAGGCAGCACCCAGTAACTTACACCAACGGGAGCCACTTAGTGTTGGGGATCCGGCCTGCCGCCTTTCTGTATCAAAATCGGTATAGCCCATTTCCAACACAGCTGAGGTAAACAGTGCAAGAGGTGATAAATGACTGAATTCGGTTGCCAGTAATAAGCCCCCGTGTTTAAGCAAAAGACTCGCAACAACAGCGCCTTCCTGTGGCTCAGGATATCGATGTAATGAGTTTACACATAATACGACATCAAACTGGTAGAGTAACGTATCCGGCACTGACCCTGGTGGAAGTTGCTTCGCGCTATGACCCGTTAGTCTCTGACTGGCAGAGTTGACTAAAGTAGAAGAAGCATCCAGAAGCGTATAATTGACATCTACCCCAGCCAGAAGTCCCAACAACCGTTCAGCAAAAACCCCACTACGACCACCTAACTCGGCAATATTCAGAGTACGCCCCAGCAATCTTGCTCGCTCACGCAATATTGATGCCCATATGCTCTGAAGTCTGATGATATCTGGATCATTATTCATCAGAATTTCAGGAGCTAAAATCGGATCATCAAGCAAAATCCGAGCGTCCAGTTCGCCACATAATATATTCCGATAATCACCTGTACGGCGTATTACGGCATTTGCGATATCAATGATACGTTTCTGTTCATCATTAACAGGCTCAGGAATACAGGCTGATATGCCTGATGAATGCAACTTCCCATCATTATCTTCAATCAGACGACCTCTACCTTTTAGCCAACTGATCCATAAATTATAAAGAGGCTTAGCCGCGTCACTAATTGATAAGTTTATTTGTTCTCTGAAACCCAACAAATCTGTTAAAATTGATTCGACTACTTCGGATTCAAAATTAGTATCCGGTAATATCCCGGCAGAACACATGTCGAATAACATTCCTGATGCAGGGCACAAAGCAGGCACAACCCCGGCAATTAATGTTTCCCTGCCTTTTTCATTTCCTTTGACTACTATAGCGCCCCCAACCGAGGGATCAGAACATAACGCAGCCTCTATTTCTCCAGGCTCAATACGGTGTCCCCGGATTTTTATCTGCTGATCCTGACGTCCAAGAAACTCCAGTGTGCCATCCGGCCAGTACCGACCTATATCACCGGTACGATACCAGCGTTTGCCCCTTTCATCTGACACAAACTTTTCTGCAGTTTTTTCCGGATCGCCACAATAACCCAGTGCCACTCCCCGCCCACCGATCCACAGTTCCCCTGCAACCCAGTCAGGACAGTCCCTGCCCTGACTGTCTACCACCCGGTAGGACTGATTCGTCAATGGATAACCATAAGGTATGGACTTCCAGTCCGGGCCTATTTCCTCCACCTCATACAGGTTCGACCACACTGCTGCTTCCGTCGCTCCTCCCAACGCAGCAAATCTGCATTCCGGCGCTATCCTTTTTAGCCATCCCGGCAGGTTCAGTCCAATCCAGTCACCGGATATCAGTGCAAGTCTCAGACCCGGTAGCATTTCCCTGCCTTCCGCTACATTCAGGAGCATTTCCAGAAGTACCGGTACTGAATTCCAGATTGTCACCCCATGCTGCTTGATCGATTTCAGCCATGCTGTGGCATCACGTCTGGTTGTTTCATCAATCAATACCAGAGAAGCCCCCGCACCGAGTATCCCAAAGATGTCATACACAGACAGGTCAAAATCCAGCGCTGACACTGCCAGCAACCTGTCCTGCGCTGTTACCCCGAAACGGCGGTTAATGTCTTCCAGAGTGTTAACCGCAGCCGCATGGCTGACCATTACTCCTTTAGGTTCTCCGGTCGAGCCGGATGTGAAAATAATATAGGCCTCTGACTCCGGATCCACTCTGATATTATCGTCAAGAGCTTCCATTTCACGCGCTTCTTCCGGTGTTAGTTTCGTGTCACCATCGCTTTCTGTGCCAATCTGCCATCGGATATTCGCGCTCTGGTAAATTCGCTGACGCCTTGCTGCTGGCTGGTCTATTCCCACCGGTACATACACACCACCGGCAAACAACACGCCAAGTACGGCAGCAATCTGCCCCGGACCTTTAGGTAACGATACCGCTACCCGCTCTCCCGGGATCATTCCCCGTCTGACAAGCAGCGCGGCGATTTGTCTGGACCATTCAGAAAGACAGGAATAACTCAGCGTGACATCGTCCCCGAGCAAAGCAGGATATTCGGCTTGCTGTAACGCACGTATAAAAAAGCCGTCATGTAAAAGAGAACATGAATATGGCGCTGACCGACACACTTCCCGACGTTGCTTCAATACGGATTCAGTCAGCAAATCAGGAAGTTCTGATTGCCACCCCCTGGCAATCAGAACCTCCAGTTGTTTGAAATAAGCAGAAAAAAGAATATCCAACATTCCGTCATGAAAAAGTTCCTCAACCGCATCCCATGACACTTCAATATTACCGTCAATTTCAGCCACCTGAAAATCAAGCCACACTTGTGGTGTTTGAGAAATTCCCCAGCAAGGTTCAGACAATAAGCAGGAATGTGAAGATTCAAAAGGTAATCCCAGAGCGCTGGTAAATACTACCGGCATCACAGAATGAACCTGTTGTTGCCGACGTGCTCGCTCGCGCAATACAGATATTGCTGAAACTTGTCGATGATCCAGTGCTGCCCACATTTCTCTTTGGATATTTCTTACAGCATTAATCCATGTCTGCCCTTGCTCGCTAAAATATGGGATCAACAGAAGAGAGGTAAAATCCCCAAGTATAGAACTAACATCAGGGTGGAGTTCTGTACGTTCAAATAAAGTCAAATTAATAGTGAGGGCAGATTCACTACTCCAGCGACTTAAAACGTGACAGAAAGCCGTCAAAAGAAGTGCTGACGGAGTAACACTATTTTCCTGACATCCTTTCAATAATATTTGCCATTGTTCTTTATCTATACGACTGGAACGACGTTTAAAGCGAACAGACTTGATCTTTTCAGGGGTAATGGCCAGTGGAAGCTGTGGTGAGGATGGCAATATTTCAGCTTTTTTCATCCAAAAATTTTGCGCCACAACAAGCGATTTTTTATCCGGAATAGCACAATGTAAATAGTCCCTGAAGGTTGCGTTAACTGGCGGTAATGTTACTGAAAGATCCTGATAGTAGGCATCAAGCTCCCGGTAAAATATCATTACACTAAGTGCATCCAGAATAAGATTATCAATCCCTATTGCTATCCGGTATCTTCCATTCTGATGAGCTACTGACACAGAAAACAGAGGCCATATTTCGGGATTAAACACCTGATGAGATGCAAGACGTAATTGTTGAAAAGCATTAATACCTTCATATATCGTAACCCGATACTCTGGTACCTCAGGAAGCACTCGTTGTTTTCCACTGCCAATATCAAAAACTGCACGTAACATATCATGACGACAAATCAGTTTACCAAGAGCCTGTTCCAGCCGCGGTATATCAATATCAACTACATTAAATTCTTTGTAAAAATGACAACCAATTCCTCCCAACGTCAGGGAAGACTGTCGACCGTACAAATATGCCTGCTGAACTTCAGTAAGTGAAAAGGGTTCAAAACGAGCTTCATTATCCTCCTGCCAGTATAGGGGGGGCTGTATTGCTGTCGCAGGCGGCAGATAAAGGCAAAAATCATGTAATACAGGACGCAAAAACAATTCCGATAAGGAAGCATGAACGAAGCCACAAGCATGTAAGCGAGAAATAACTCGTGTAGCCTGCAGAGAATCACCACCCAGCGAAAAAAAATCCTGGTATCGATCAATTGAATCAGTTCCCAGTATCTCTGACCAGATGGCAGCTACTGCAACCTCAGTTTCTCCCTTCGGAGGTTCAATAATTTCTGCTCTGTTATTTTTTGATTCCCGAAAGATTTCACTTAAGCGTTGTCGATCAACTTTACCATTAATGCTTAATGGTATGTCAGATAATACAAACAGATGATCCGGGATCATTTCTGGTGCTAACACTCCCCGTAACCACTGTTTTAAATCTTCCGCTGTAGTGGCATCACTCACAGTTACAGCTGCAACCAGACATTTATCATGCACTGTTGCAATAACCTGTCCAACTCCAGGACAGGATTTTATAGCAGCTTCTATTTCGCCTGTCTCAATACGGTGTCCCCGGATTTTTATCTGCTGATCCTGACGCCCAAGAAACTCCAGTGTGCCATCCGGCCAGTACCGACCTATATCACCGGTACGATACCAGCGTTTACCCTGTTCATCTGACACAAACTTTTCTGCAGTTTTTTCCGGATCACCACAATAACCCAGTGCCACCCCCCGTCCACCGATCCACAGTTCCCCTGCAACCCAGTCAGGACAGTCCCTGCCCTGACTGTCCACCACCCGGTAAGCCTGATTAGTCAATGGATAACCATAAGGTATGGACTTCCAGTCCGGACCTATTTCCTCCACCTCATACAGGTTCGACCACACTGCTGCTTCCGTCGCTCCTCCCAACGCAGCAAATCTGCATTCCGGCGCTATCTTTTTTAGCCATCCCGGCAGGTTCAGTCCAATCCAGTCACCGGATATCAGTGCAAGTCTCAGACCCGGTAGCATTTCCCTGCCTTCCGCTACATTCAGAAGCATTTCCAGAAGTACCGGTACTGAATTCCAGATTGTCACCCCATGCTGCTTGATCGATTTCAGCCATGCTGTTGCATCACGTCTGGTTGTTTCATCAATCAATACCAGAGAAGCCCCTGCACCGAGGATCCCAAAGATGTCATACACAGACAGGTCAAAGTCCAGCGCTGACACTGCCAGCAACCGGTCCTGCTCTGTTACCCCGAAACGGCGGTTAATGTCTTCCAGAGTGTTAACCGCAGCCGCATGGCTGACCATTACTCCTTTAGGTTCTCCGGTCGAGCCGGATGTGAAAATAATGTAAGCCTCTGACTCCGGTTCCACCCGGATATTATCGTCAAGAGCTTCCATTTCACGCGCTTCTTCCGGTGTTAGTTTCGTGTCACCATCGCTTTCTGTGCCAATCTGCCATCGAATATTCGCACTCTGGTAAATTCGCTGACGCCTTGCTGCTGGCTGGTCTATTCCCACCGGTACATACACACCACCGGCAAACAACACGCCAAGTACGGCAGCAATCTGCCCCGGACCTTTAGGTAAAGACACCGCTACCCGCTCTCCCGGGATCATTCCTCGTCTGACAAGCAGCGCTGCAATTTGTCTGGACCACTCAGACAGACAGGAATAACTCATTGTGATATCGTCCCCGAGCAAAGCCGGATATTCCGGTTGCTGTAGCGCCCGGATAAAAAAGTCATCATGTAATAAAGATAATTTCTCAGTGGTCATTGTGAGTAGTTGACAACGTTTATCCAGTATATTTTCAGAAACTATTGTTCCTACCGGATTAAGCCAACTTTCAGGCTGACTAATTAACTTTTCAACCAAATCAACATAAGCGGCAAACATCAAATCCAGCGTTTCAGGAAGAAACGCCTCTTCGCGTGCATCCCAATTAATTAATAACCCACTATTGAGTTCAGAAATCTGGATATCCAGTAAAACCTGAGGTCCCTGGGAAACAATCCAGACAGGCTCACCAAACAGCGCACGAACATCCTGATTGAAGAGTTCCCCTAACCCAAGAGCACTTGTAAACACGATAGGGGCATAAACGGGCTCCTCGTGATAACGTGAGAGATCACGTAACAGTTCAATCCCTGAATAATTCGCATAAACAACATCTTCATGAAAACGTTGCTGAAAACGTCTTGCTCTTTCACAAAAACTACCAGGACAACTTCCATTCCAGGCAAGCAGGACCGATGAAGTAAAATCACCAACTAAGTGTTCCACCTGATGATGCAATGGCTGTCTGTTAAAAAGCGGTAGATTTACAATAAAATCAGGTATATCACTGAAAGCCGTTACTATTTCTGCAAAGGCACTAGCGAGCGAAAAAGCCATTGTTATTTCATACCGACTTGCAGTCTGCTCCAGTATTTTTCGTTTTTTAGCATCAATCCATACATGGCGACGCACAACATTATTTGCCGGGACAGTCTCTGTAAGAGATATTGTAGGTAGCAATGGTGAACCCGGAAGCTCAGGTAAGCGATTACTCCAGTATTTTCGAGACAGCTCATAATGGGCACAAAAGTCGGATTTACGCTGCTCTTTCCTGTAGTCAACCAACCAGTCAAAGTATGTATAATCGAGAACTGGCAATGACTTTTCACAGTAGAATTTCTCAAGGTCAGACAGGAGGATCCGCAAACTCATGGCATCTGCAGCAATCATATCCATACCAATATGCAGTCGTACATTTCCCGAACATACGCCTTCTGGCAATAAAGTTATCTGTATATCAAATACTTCTCCTTTATTTACCACCATTTGGCGAACAGAGAGATATTCACGAGTAGCTTTGAGATGTCGCAACGCCTGTTCATGACTCGCCAGTCGTAAGTCATGAACAACGAGTTTTTTAGCCGATACTCTGTCTGGTATAAATTGTTGTCCTTCATCTGATATGGAAACCCGCAGCATTTCATGTCGTTCCATCAGTCTGTCTACAGCTTTTTCCAGACGGAGAGGGTCAATATCCCTTGCATTAAATTCATGGTAAAAATGAGATGAAACTCCACCAAGAAACTGTTCCTTTCGTCTTCCAATCCAGTACGCATGTTGCATTGGAGCTAAAGCCAGAGACTTATTATCACGTTTAATTTCATCCGAATTGATTTTTCTGTCATTCTGATTTTCACAGACAGAAGCATTGTTTAACAAATTTTGCCATGCAGACAAACTGGGTGATGATATTAACTCATGAAAACCAATAATTACCCCCTGCTGTCGCCATCGTCCGGATATACGCATCATAGTGATAGAGTCAATACCCAGGCCTATCAGATTGGCATCCTCGTCAATTTCGTTAACATCAAGGCCAGTGAATCTGGCAATAATACCTGGAAGTTCTGATGCCAATTTCTGATGAATATTTTCCATTTAACCAGTCTCCAGCTCAATTGGGATAAAAAGCCAAAAGAAAGATATCCGGTATTGTTTTAAAACTGCTGAACCATATGTCGAATAAATACCGCATTTGGTTACAAAAACTCCCGGAGTTTCAATCACAGTCCTGAAACCGGATCTGTTTTCAGATCCGGTCCATAGTAAATACACTACGAACATTTATTTCTGACAAACAATGTAGCTACCTACGCTTTGCAACTTTTCAAAGGTTTCTTCGAGCTCTCGTTCTGGCACTGACTGATCTATAATTCCAGCCCCGGCCTGCAGAGCAAAACCTTCTGGTAGATGAAATAACGAACGTAATATTAATGCTGCATCCATTTCACCTTCGCTGTTCAGCCACATAACGGTACCGCTATATGCTCCTCTCTCTTGTTCTTCATGCTTGTTAATTGCTTTCAATGCAGACGCTTTAGGAATACCAGAGGCTGTTACAGCAGGGAATAATGCAGCCAGAGCGTGCCAGGGGGTAAATTCAGGAGATAGTTTCCCTCGTAATCTCGAAGCGAGGTGTTGAACACTACCACGTAACGATACATTCATAAAATCGACAACGCGTACAGATTCAGCTTCACAAACTGATTCCAGCTCTTCAAATGCCAGTTTTACAGATACTGCATGCTCAGCGATCTCTTTAGTATCGTTAGTCAGAACCGAACGAAGTCGGGAGTTAATTTCTTCGTTTTTAGTTAATGCCCGTGTCCCCGCAAGAGGCTGAGTACTTACATCTCTTTGAGCACTAACTTCCACTATTGTTTCAGGGCTAAACCCTATAAATCGATGCTGATTCATCCGTACAGCAAAAGAACGTGCAGGTGTGTTATTGCGTCTGCCATGATAATAACTGGCCAGTAAATCAAGTTTTTCATTAACAATAATTCGCCTTGACAAAATAACTTTTTGATAATCACCCCGAGATATTTCAGACACTGCATTAGAAACTTGCTGACAATATTCCTCACCATCCTGATCACGTAACTGCCGCTTAATTCTTTCAATCCAGATTTCATCAACACCTTTTATTTCGACAGATTTGTTAGCTTGTTTTACACTCTTTTCAATATAGTCCAAATCATTCGAATTCAATGCCTCAAATGATGCAACACCATCACTCAAAGTGACAAGATATTTGGGAATAACTATTGTCAATAAAGGAGTATGAGAGTCTTGTGTCAATCTAACCTGGTGAAAAAGACCGGCAAGTTCAAAACAACCTACAGCAAACGCACTCCATGATTTTAAAGGTAACGCATCAATTGCCTTAGTAAGATTTGATAGCCAGTCACTGCCGACCCAGGAATTTATTAAACCAGACTCGTTTTTTAATTCAACCCGATCGACGTAAAGTGTTATTTCAGACAGACAATCAAGACCAATAAACCACGAATTTTTCCTCTCATAAGCTACAAATCCAGACCAGTTACTGTCCAAAAGATTATAACAAACATCTAGCGACTCCACGTCTACAGGAATCGAACTCCGCAACCATCCGATATTTCTGAAACCCATTTCAGACAATTTTCTTTTATCAATTTTACCCACAGCTGTTAATGGCCATTGATTTATCAGCATAATTTGATCAGGCAATTTATAGTCGCTGATATTTTTATTTTGAAGAAACAATCTTATTTCGGAAAGTGATAATGTTCTGGAACTTTCTATGCAAGCACAAATTCGCTCACCAAGGTTTTCATCAGCAACTGCAACAACAACACTATTTTTAATATCTGGATGCTCATTCAGGAGGGTTTCGATCTCCTGAACACTTATTTTTTCTCCGGCCCTATTAATTTGTTCCTTTATACGCCCCTCAACAATCAAATTACCTTCAGGTGTCATTTTTACAATATCTCCGGAACGGTAAAAGCCATCACTGGAAAATGAACTTTCATTTTGAGTAGTTACATTATAATAATTATTTATAGTGTACGGACCTTTGGTCAGTAACTCTCCACTTTCACCTAAACTAACTGGAATTCCATTTTTATCGATAATCTTTATCTGATCATGTGAAGAAAGAGGTCTTCCTTGAGTATTAAAAATCACATCATCAGGATCATCAAGTCGTGTGCAACAAATAAGACCTTCCGCCATTCCAAAAACCTGTTGCAACTGGCAATTAAACACTTTCTTAACTTTTGACGCCAATTGACTATCAAGTTTAGAACCACCGACCTGCATGACCTGTAAACTTGAAATATCGCTATTATCCCATTCTTTCCATTCAAGCCAGAAATTTACTAACGGAGGTACAAGAGCAGTTATAGTAACTTTTTCTTTTTCAATCAGCGGAAAAAGTTCATCACAACCAGCAGTTTGTGCCAGAATAACTTTTCCTCCGGACAAAAGCGTCCCTAATACACCCGGACAAGAAAGCGTAAAATTATGAGCAACCGCCAGTGATGTCAGGTAGGTGCTTTGGCTATTGAGATTACACGCCTTTGCAGCAAGAAAAGCATTATAGTAATAATCACTGTGAGTTCTCGGGATCAACTTCGGTGTACCAGTACTTCCCCCTGAAAGCAATAAAAGAGCTACAGATTCAACGGGCGGTGATGGGAACTCTCTTTCATCACTTTGGTAATCAAACATCATAAAATCCGGATCTTTCACATCATCAATCCGCCATTGCTGCATATGCGGATATTTATCGTTCAACACATTCCCCATCGAGACGTAATCGTTAGCGAGGAAATGGCCTGGATGCAACCAGGCCACTGGACTTGCGAGTTGACAGATTGCATCAATATCAGCAGATTTTTGACCCGGCATTGCAAGAATTGGGCAAGCGCCTATTCGGAATAGTGCAAATAAAGAAGCAATCATACCGATACTATTTGGCATTTGAACCAACACAGTATCCCGCGCTCGAACTCCCCGGTCATAAAATCCCGACGCTAATCGGCTAGACAGTTTATCTAATTGCAAATATGTTAAGCGGTTTACACCACTGACAAGTGATATTTGGTCAGTATACTGCTTCGCCCATAAGGTCAGTTGATCTCCTAAGGGTTTTGCTGGCCAGTGTTCCAAATCTGAATATTGATTTTTCATTCTGTCCTTCCCATTAAATGGTTAACTATTCATTAAAAATCCCACATGACTTTACCGATAATCTGTTGACCCGCGCCCCAGAAACAACCGTATTCTTCGGAATAACATCCGGCGACATATCTTCTATCCAGTAAATTCTGTGCAGTTAATTGAACTTTTCCACCTTTCAATGAAGGTGTCAGTTTCCCAAGGTCATAACGTACTGAAGCATCCATCACCCCATATCCTCCGGTATCAAATTCTTCTTTCGCAGTTCCCCCCTTAGTACCGCCACTAAAACGCCCACCTAATGCAATACCTAACCCATTAACTACGCTATTATCAGGAGCTTCCCAGTCGACCCAGAGGCCACCATAACTACGAGGGATCATTATTGGTGTCTTACCCTTCCAACCGTCGTTATCTTTAATATATTTAACATCCTGGAGAGTGTAACTACCGATAAGGCTAAACTGATCAGTTAACGCAGCATGCGATTCAAGCTCAAGACCACGGGAGCGAATTTTCCCATTCTGAACCTTAAAATTAGGATTCAACGGATCCGTTGTCAGACTGTTTGTCTGAGTGAGATTAAATATTGCAGCAGAAAGAAGGGTTGAACTTCCAGTTGGCTGGTATTTAAGCCCGGCTTCATAGAGTTCCCCATAACTTGGTTTAAACGGTTTTTGATTCTTTGATAACCCGTTTACTGGTTGGAATGACTGAGACCATGTAAAATAAGGAGATAAGCCATTATCAAAAATGTAGTTTAAGCCAACTCTCCCTGTTGTAACACTGTCATTTTGTGTATAACTTTTATTGCTGATTTTATTCTCATTAACAATACGACTCCAGTCATGGCGAATTCCCAATGTTGTGCGCCACTTATTCCACTCAAGTTCATCCTGAAAATAAATGCCATTCTGGGTAGAATTAACCCGATTAATAACCCACGGATAAAGTGGACCATAATTCCCATGTCCATAATTTGGATTGTATATATCCAAATTTGAAACTGAGCCACCAAGATACTCAGAGTTTCCCCTCATGTTATCAACATTAAATCCTAATAAAATGTTATGATTTATATCACCAGTACCAAAACTTCCGTGTAATTGATTATCAAAATTCAGAGTGTTAAAATGTTCATCAGAGTTCTGATTCTGACGCACAATAGTGCGCATATCATCTAAAACCCCAGCCATCTGTACCGCTTTTATACTACTGGTTTCACCAAAATACTTCCCTTTCAAAACTACAGACCAGTCATCATTAAACATATGCTGATAGTTATATCCTACTGCGCTTTGTTTCCGAGAAAAAGTATTACTATCAGGCTCTCCCGGCCAAGCACTAAGAGGTAATTTACCATTAGGATTATGGAATACTGTACCTGCTACGGGTATTGAAGTTATCGCCCCCAGATAGGGATCATATTGAAATCGTGAATAAAGAGTCAGACTGTCATTTAAGCTCGGTATAAAAGTAACTGAAGGCGCTATAGCGTACCCTTTGTCCTTTGAATACTTCCACATTCCATCAGCGAGATGACCTGTCGCAACCATTCTATAAAGAACGTTACCGCTGTCAGTCAACCGTCCGCCTAAATCAAGGCTGGCACGCCCATAATTATATGTCCCCCCTTCAACTTCAACGTGGCGTATCGTTTCTGCAGTCGGTAACTTACTTGTCAGGGAAACAATCCCTCCGGGGTTAGAAAGACCATATAAAACAGATACCGGTCCCCTTAGCACATCTATCTGCTCAAGTAAGAAAGGATCAACTTGCTGCACTCCAAACATCAAGCCATTGGTATTACGAAGTCCATCAAGGAATACATCACCAGTTCCGTTTTCGGTAGCACTAAAACCACGAATTGTATATTGATCATACGCAGTCACGCCGCCCCACTGCTCAGCCCCTACACCAGGAGTATAACGTAAGGCTTCATTCAGGCTGCGTATGTTCTGGTCATCCATCTGCGAACGTGTAATGACTGAAACCGACTGCGAGAGTTCAGCTAATGATTTCGATGTTTTTGTCGCTGAATCAGTCTGATGTGCAAAAAGCTCACCGGCATGACTATTCTCCTGACCTATAACCACCATTGTGTCTGCAGGTGTTGCTGCCTTAAGCGCTGCTAATGGACACAAAGCTGAAATAAACAGGCCAGTTTTCATCAGTTCTGTGCTGGAAAATCTCTTAACTTTCATGACTTTCATGTTTGCCACCCATCCTAAGTGATAATGTTTATAAAAATGATAGTGATTCTCATTTCCAAAAGTGATATACCATATGTAGTGATGAAAAGTTAAGCATTTTTTGTATGAGTGGAAATCAAGGCAGGTAAGAATGAAATCCGGTTTGACACGTCGCACAGTTTTACAGGCTATGGGGATTGGAACAGGCTTAGTACTTGGGAATAAGTTACTTTTTGCCGGAGAAAAAAAACCAAGAAATGTATCCCGGGGGGGGATCCTGCGTGCTGCGTTTCCTGGCTCTGCTAACAATTCTGTCAATGTACTCCTGTCGACTAACAGTACAATTAATAACGTTCGTGCCCGACTGTTATGGGATCCATTGGCTGAAATAGATGGTGGAAACATATCCTGGCGATTAATGACATCCGCTGAATCAAACCATGACGCCACCCTATGGACTATTAAACTGAGGCAGGGGGTAACATTCAGTAACGGTCAAAAGCTGACGGCAAAAGACGTTTTATACAGTTTACATATATATACCACGCAACCTGGTAGCCAAAATGGATGGTTAAAGCCGCTGGATATATCCAGTTCTCATATTAAGGATGACTATACACTTTCATTGCAACTCAAAAGGCCTGTAGGAACTTTTGACTGGCTTTTGGCCCAGGCAATGTTTATTTTTCCTGAGGGAACAACAGATTTTACTAATGCTCCGGGAAGTGGGGCTTTTACTCTTGGTGCCTTCAATCAGGATAAGAGTGTACTTATTGCACAGCATAATTATTGGGATGATAATGCTGGCCCCTATCTGGATGAAATTCATCTGTATTCTGTTGAAGATTCAACAGCCAGACTCAATGGTTTAAAAGCGGGGCAGTTTGACTATTCCGGAGGTTTAACACTGTTGAGTGCGCGAACTGAACAAAAAAACCCTTTAATTAAAATCTGGCAGTCTGATAACTCACAGATGAATAGCCTTGCGTTCAGTATGAATCTCAGTAAACCTCCTTTTAATAATCCGGATGTTGTTAATGCATTAAAATATGGAATTGACCGTGAAGCAATGGTACGTTCAGTCACGCTGGGCATGGGAGAAGTAGCTAATGACTCACTTGGGGCTGGTCAAACCTGGTTCGATTCCAGTCTTCCTGTTCGTGAATACGATCCTGAACATTCAAAAGCTTTATTAAAAAAAGCCGGTTTAACATCAGTTACAGCGATGATCCGAACTACTGATTATCAGTATGGCACTCTTGAGAGTGCAATCCTGTTGTTGAAACAGGCAAGAAATGCTGGTTTTAATCTGACACTGAACAGGTTACCAGCAGCTGATTATTACAGTGATTTTACTACCTTGCTAAACACACCATTGCAAACTAACAGTTATCACTCAATGCCCCTCCCCGTTTCACTACCTTTTTATTACGGAAAAGACGCCCCATGGTCTTTCACCGGGCCTTCTTCACAAGAACTGACGAAGTTAGTTAACGCGATGCAAAGTTCAAAAATGGAAGGTTTACGCGAGAAAATGGCCGATCTCCAGCACTGGCTGTGGCTCTATGGAGGTGACGCAATTTTTGCCAGATTACCATCTGTGGCTGGTTCATCTCCCAAGGTAGAGAACGTCAAGGCAGCAGGTTTTTTTGATAGTCCACTGTTACGTGACGCCTGGTTGGCTTAATATGGGAGGTTACCAACTTTTTCGGGCATTACTAAATCGATGTTTACTGGCTGTTGCCACACTATGGTTGGCTTCCGTCATCATATTTATCTCGCTATCCTTTCTTCCTGGTGATGCAGCCACAACCCGACTCGGTGGTACAGGTACGATGACACAGGTCGCTCAACTACGAACAGAGCTGGGGTTGGATCGCCCATTACCATTGCGTTATATAAACTGGATAACAGGTATTCTTCATGGTAACTGGGGATATAGTAACATCAATGGGCAGCCCGTTAATAACCTTCTGCATGAACGAGGCAGTTACTCTCTTCTGCTTGGTTTAGTAGCCAGTTTCCTGCTATTCCCTGTGTCCATAATACTTGGTACATATTGCGGACTATATCCAGGGGGGAGATGCGACAGGATTGTAATATTTCTTACTCTTATATTTGTCGGAGTACCAGAATTTATTACAGGTACCTTTCTGGTCATTATTTTCTCACTCAGTCTACAGTGGTTACCTCCTCTGTCAATTATATCACCTCAGCATTCCATCTGGACACAATTGAAAATGATGATTTTTCCTGTACTCACAATTATAGTTCCCTGTATAGGACATAATTTAAGGATGATCCGTTCAGGTACAATATCTGCTTCATCATCGCCAGCTACCTTAAACGCAAGATTAAATGGAGTATCAGAATATACTGTAATTATAAGATGGATACTTCCTTTATCATTAATCAACGCACTACCCATAATGGCACGTTATTTTACCTGGTTACTTGGAGGAGCGTTCATTGCTGAGACCTTATTTTCATGGCCTGGCCTTGCCATACCGCTGCTGAATGCAACATTGATGAGAGACACTCCTGTTGTTATGGGAATCTCTTTCATAATATGTAGTTTAACTATACTCATAAACTTACTGGCTGACGTAATTATTATATTACTGAATCCCTCCGTTAAACGTGAAAATGTTACCAATGAATAAGTTACGCCATTTTGCATTTATTCTTTTTTTGTTAATATTAGCACTCTCATTAATCGGTCCCTGGTTAGCACCATACCCGATAGATGAGATACTTGACATTCCATTTTCTCCACCACAACCAACTATGCTTCTGGGTAGCGACTATCTGGGCGCTGATGTACTTAGCAGAATGCTGAGTGGTGGTCAGACTATCATACTCCTGACTCTTTTAGCGGTTGGTTTAGCATGGATTTTAGGTGGAACACTTGGCGTTCTTGCAGCCTTACGTGGCGGAATCACAGAAACTATTTTCCTCCGCATTGCAGATCTTTTACTTAGTATTCCCGCAATGTTATTACTAACGCTGATAGTAACGATTACTGGTACTGGCTATAAAGGGGTGGTAATTACAGCTATCCTGATAATGTTTCCCGACATTTTCCGTATGACAAGAGCCGCTACACTTCAACAGTTACAATATGATTATATCGATCTGGCACGATGCAGGGGAGAATCGTGGTTCACATTATTATGGTATGAAATCGCACCAAACTTATTATCACCAATGATAACCGATATTGGTATTCGCCTGCCCGGGACTATTTTTATTTTTGCAACTGCCAGTTTTCTTGGTCTTAGTACGAATCAACCTGTGGCTGACTGGGGATTAATGATAATGGAAAACAGCCCGGGGTTAACACTACAACCTCTGGCAACACTTGCTCCAGTTTCAATGCTAATATTATTGATTATTCCTCTAAATTTCTGGCTGGACAGTTTATTTTTACTTCGTCAACCCATAAATATGAACTACAAAGCATC
This sequence comes from Citrobacter braakii, assembly GCF_002075345.1. Lineage (GTDB taxonomy): Bacteria > Pseudomonadota > Gammaproteobacteria > Enterobacterales > Enterobacteriaceae > Citrobacter > Citrobacter braakii. The sequence continues at coordinate 4,409 of NZ_NAEW01000019.1, read as the reverse complement.
AGATACAGAAATTTCCCCACCTGTACAAAGTGCTATACTGGATATCCAAAATTTTACATTAGCACACAGAGATTATTTATTACTTTCAAATATAAATTTAAAAGTATCCAAGGGAGAAATAGTTGCTTTGGTAGGTTCTTCCGGAAGCGGGAAAACAACATTATTACATAGTGCTCTTGCTCACTGGCCACCGAATACAAAACTGGAACAAGGCAATGTATGGATGCAAGGGAAATCATTACTACAAATGGATACTTCAGAGTTACGTAAACATCGCGCACGCCATATCGGTTATATGCCCCAAGACCCAAAAGTAACGCTGGTTTCATCACAACGTATTGGTTCTTTCCTTAATCTTATTGCAAACAGTCGCGGTTTAAGTAACCGCTCCCGGCGTCTTCAAATATATAATAACTTTCGTCAGCTTGGACTTCCTCTGGAAAAGAAATTCTTATCACGTTACCCGCACCAACTCTCCGGAGGACAACGTCAACGTATTTTACTTACAGCAGCATTGCTCGGGTATCCTGAGTTACTATTCCTGGACGAACCTTCCAGTGCTCTTGATCCATTGAATACCCGTGATATGCTTTTATGGGTTGCACAAACTGCTCGTGAACATAATATGACCGTATTAATGGTTGCTCATGATCTTCCCCAGGTAAGCCAAATCGCCAGTCGTATCCTGCTTATGTCCAAGGGGAAATTGCTGGAACAACAACAAACTAAAAGATTCTTGACGCATCCAGAAAGCCCTGAAGGTCAAAGACTTATTGATTCTTATACACCTGTTTTAATATCTGATTGTATCAAACAAAAATCTGAAACAATTCTTCATGTACATCAGTTAAGTGCATCATATAGAGGCTATACAGCCTTTCATCCACTACAATTTGATCTTACCAGGGGAGGTTGTTTAACCATTGTGGGTCCTTCAGGAAGTGGTAAGACAACTCTATTACGTACCTTACTCGGGCTACATCAAAATTGTCAGGGCTCAATGTATTTTTTGCAATCCCGTCTGGCCCCTGAACTTGCTCACCGTACAACCGAACAACGGCGAGCAATACAGTATGTTCCGCAAAATCCCTGGAGTTCATTAAATCCATTTTACACAGTAGCAGCTTTACTGGAACGTCCACTCTGTGTTCATAACCCAAAATTAACACATAATAAAAGACAAAAAGCCATCGCCAATATAATGGAACACGTAGGTTTATCACATCATCTACTTAATCGGCATACTTCAGAACTTTCCGGAGGACAGTGCCAACGAGTCGCTCTGGCTCGTGCACTGATAATAAACCCCACGATTCTAATCTGTGATGAAGTCACCAGCGCACTGGACGGACCCGGTAAGCGAGAAATTACTGAACTTTTGGATAAACTGAGACACACTCTTGATATAGCAATAATTTTGGTGACACATGATATATCACTTCCATTCCAACTGGGTGGAAACCTTATCGTTCTTGAACACGGACATGTAATAGAGTATGGACCAACAACAAAGTTGATAACCGCTCCTCATCATAAATTTACACGTCAACTAATTGATGCTTCAATTATAACTGGGGGTAACAAGTAATGAAAAAATCATGGATCCGTTGTATTCCTGGAGGAAAGCCAAATGCTTTAGCATTATTTTGTCTTGCTCATGCAGGAGGTAACTCCTCTCTTTTTAGGGGGTGGCGTGACATTCTTCCTGATGATATAGACCTGTATCTGATTACTTTACCAGGCAGACATGAATTACTTCAGCAACCTATGCCGGATTCCATAAACCAGCTTTCCAGCCAATTGGTAGATCAACTATTATCTTATATCAACAATCCTTGGGCAATTTTTGGCCACAGTATGGGAGCAGTTATCGCACATGAAGTAATTATTGAAGTCATGAGTAGAAATAAGAATCCTCCCATTATGCTGGGAGTTTCATCTCGTGAGGCACCTCAATTCCATCATTCAGGAATATTACATCAACAATCCGATCAGTTATTATGTACAGAACTGATACGTCTTGGGGGGACGGCATCAGAATTACTGGAAATTGATGAAATGCGAAATATTATTCTGTCTACTATGCGAACTGATTACTCGTTGATAGAAAGATGGAAACTTAGTTCACATCAAAAAATACCCTGTCATATTTGCGCCTTTATTGGTTGTGATGATCCAGATGTTAATGAAGAACAAGCGAAAGGTTGGGAAGTATGGAGCGAAACTGGATTTACTCTTGATGTATTTTGTGGGGGACATTTTTATTTCAACCAATGCCCCCAACTTTTGATCCAAAAATTGATTTCATATCTGAGAGGAATTATGAAAAAAACTATTTGACAGACCGAAGCAACCACAGGCTGCCTGCAGCTGCCAGTACACTAGCTGCACCAGCAATAATAAATAATAAATTCAGGGCTTCACTCCATGCCTGACGAGCTTGCGCAAGTAGTACTGAATGTCCGTTAAGCATACTAATCTCTCCCCGGGCAAGAGATTGTATAAGGAGTTCTGGATCTACAATTCCCTGCAATCTTAGTACTTCAGGGGGGAATTCATAAGATAAATATTGAGTCAACAAAAGACCAAAAATCGCAACACCTGTAGAAGTTCCTAAAGGGAAAAAAGTATTTGCTGTACCAGATGCCATCCCTGCCTGTCTTACAGGAACGACACTTACGGCCAAATCCATAAGATGAGGCATTATCATCCCCGTACCAATTCCCATCAATATCATCAAGGGTAAAATAGATACCCAGTCACTATCAGGTTTTATATTACTACAAACAAAAAGCCCAGATGCTACAACAAGCATACCTCCTGCAAGTAATACCCGAGACTGTATATGTTTTCCTGAAACTCCACTAAATATAGCTGCGATAACCATAATTATTGACTGAATGAAGAAAATAGCACCTATCTGCAATGGTGAGTACCCTAACAATCCACTTAACCAAAAAATGATGAACGGCATAAGTCCAAAACTAAAAATACGACCAGAAAAACTTAATATTATTGCCCCGATAAAAGCTGGTATACGAAATAGCTTAAGATTTAATAATGCACCATCTCCTCTATTCCATTCATTAAGAATAAAAAGAACGGATGCTATACAACCAACAATAAAAGTAACATAGACAGTCGTATCCTTGAATCCAACAGAAGGGAAAGTAATGACCGAATAATTAAGACAAAAAAGCGCAACCGTTATCAAAATTGCTCCCAGTAAATCCAGTGGATACAGGGAAGCATCAGGCGAATATTCGGTCACTTTTTTTAAAGTAAAAATAATGATAAGAACACCGATCGGTACATTAATAGCAAATAACCACGACCAACTGGCAAACTGGATTAACACCCCTCCAATTAATGGACCTACAGCAGCAGAAAAGGCACTTCCAGCAGCAAACACTCCCATAGAAAAGGTCCGTACCCCTGGTGCTTCGCCTTCACAGGCCCCTGCGATTAGTGCCGGTGCAGTCCCAAAAACCATGGCCCCTCCAATTCCCTGGATTATTCTGGCAATTATAAGAATATCTGCATGTACAGAAAGGGTGCAGGCAAGTGATGACACTGTAAAAACCACCATTCCAACGAGAAAAATTCGTCTTCTGCCTAACCGATCAGATAATGAACCGGATAGCAACAAAAAAGCAGCAAAGCTAAGCGTATAACCATTTATAACCCATTGCAGATGAGCCAAATCAGTTTGAAGTCCCTGTCCTATACTTGGTAACGCTACATTCACCACTGTAATATCAAGAGTCATTACAGCAGCACTCAAAGCCGCAACAAATGTAGTCCAGTTACGATTTGTTTTCTGATCACTATGTACCATCAGGTCACCATTATTATCTTTGCATACCATAAATAAAAATGATAAATATAATGATAATAATTATAATTACCATATAACTGCAATATTGTTATACATAATCTTCTGTTGTCAGGCAAGCATCACTGGTATGAGTTATGGAAAATAATCAGAGCTCCAGTTCACGTCTGAAACCGGGTTGGTGAAATGCTGCCGTGGCGGATCACACTGCCTGCCGAATAACCCATCCTCGTCACGTCAATACGGTTCGCGCTGTACGCTTACGAAAAATGTGATTACCGTCACTACCAGACCAGTATTAAATACAGCCCTACATAAAAAAACCTGACGGAACGCCCGCCAGGTTTTTGTTTTTTTCAGTAACGTTATGCGGCAAGACGCGGTAACTGCGCGACGGGCCGGTCGACTGCAGCAGGTTCTTCAAACTGCTCACGCACCCACTCAACAGCCTGCCCCACAACATCACCGTAATCCTTCGCCGTCAGGTGGTCGATATCCTCCACCTCTGTGTCTACCCGGAACGAGGCCATCTGCACGCCATTCCTGTAGTACACATTCGCCACAAACTGCACCG
>NZ_NAEW01000018.1 GCF_002075345.1 Citrobacter braakii | reverse complement strand
TTAGGCCTGCCGCCAGCGTTCAATCTGAGCCATGATCAAACTCTTCAATTTAAGTTTGATGCTCGTGAATTAAACTTCGTAATGAATTACGTGTTCACTCAGAGACTTGGTATTCATTTTTCGTCTTGCGACGTTAAGAATCCGTATCTTCGAGTGCCCACACAGATTGTCTGATAAATTGTTAAAGAGCAGTTGCGACGCGCTTTAGCGCTCTGTCGCGAGGTCCCGTATATTACGTTTTCCTCATTCAGAGTCAAGCATTTATTTTTGCTTTTCTCTGCGAGATCCTCAGTGGAACCCCGCTGACCCGGCGGTTTGTAATCCGTTGTTCCGTGTCAGTGGAGGCGCATTATAGGGAGTTATTTCAGGCTGACAAGGGGAAATTTAAAATAATTTTCCGAGTGCGTATTTTTTATTCTTTGTGCTTATTTTGACAACGTTTTGTGGGTTAATTGGGCGATTTCCCGCGCGAAATCCGCGACCTGTTCCCAATCGGTATACACCACTTCTTTATTGGTATCTGTTTCACCGCCTGACATCTTCATTATCAGTTGGATCATTACGCGGTCATACCAGCGATAGCGTGGATACAGCAAAGCGCCAGCAATAACCGCACTGCGATCAGGCCGCCACGGCGAACTCATCAGGAACTTACGCGCATAGCTGTTAGTTTGCGGCGTGCGTTTCTCCGGTTTACGGGCAACCAGGTTTACGGAGTAGAAGGCACTCGGCATCGCGTTCAGCCGCGTGGCATGCTTTTTCACAAACTCCTGAAAAGCTGCATGGTAATGACCATAGCGAATCGAGGCGCCAATCACCACGCTGTCATAATTTTGCCAGTCAGGCTCCGCGGTACGATGCAAATTAACGACATCCGCCCAAACACCCAGCTCTTTGAGTTCAGAAGCCAGATACTCGGCGATTTCACGCGTTTGTCCGTCCCGGGAAGAAAAAAGAATCAGTGTTTTCACGTGTTACTCCATTATTCACGCCAGAAAGTAGGGGTAAAGAGTACCAGCAGGGTAAAGACCTCCAGACGACCAAACAGCATATTGGCAATCAGGATCCACTTCGCCACGGGGTTCATACTGGCAAAGTTGTCGGCGACAACCCCCAGCCCTGGCCCCAGGTTATTCAGCGTCGCCACAACAGAGGCAAACGCGGAGAAGTCATCAACACCGGTCGCAATAATCGCCAGCATACTGATAATAAAGACCAGCGCATAGGCAGAGAAGAATCCCCACACAGCTTCAAGGATTCGCTCCGGCAAAGCACGGTTACCCAGCTTGATACTGTAAACCGCATTCGGGTGGACCAGTCGTTTCAATTCGCGGTTACCCTGCTTAAACAGCAACAGGATACGAATCACCTTCAAGCCACCGCCCGTCGAACCGGCACAGCCGCCAATAAAAGCAGAACATAGCAACAGCACCGGCAGGAACAGCGGCCAGCGGGCAATACTGTCCGTAGTAAATCCGGCGGTCGTCGCCATCGATACCACCTGAAAAAAAGCCTGGTTGATGGTCGTGAGTGCCGAACCGTAGGTATTGTGTATCCACAGCACCAGCGTACAGACAGCCACCAGCGTAAGCTGCACCCCAATGAACATGCGGAATTCTGGATCGCGCCAGTAGACCTTCAGGCTGCGACCGCTGAGTAAAGAGAAGTGCAGACCATAGTTACAACCGGAGATCAGCAAGAAGATAGCAATAATGGTGTTAATCGTGGGACTGTCGAAATACCCCACGCTGGCATCGTGTGTGGAAAAGCCGCCGATGGCTATCGTAGCAAAGCTGTGCCCAATAGCGTCAAACGCGGGCATCCCGGCAAACCATAGCGCCAGCGCACACGCCACCGTCAGTAATACATAGATAAGCCACAGCGTTTTCGCCGTTTCGGCAATACGCGGACGCATTTTGTTATCTTTCAGCGGGCCCGGCATTTCTGCCCGGTAGAGCTGCATCCCACCGACGCCAAGAATAGGCAGAATAGCCACCGCCAGCACGATGATCCCCATCCCGCCGAACCATTGCAGCATCTGTCGATAAAAGAGGATAGCGTGTGGCAATGAATCCAGCCCCACCAGCGTTGTAGCCCCCGTGGTGGTTAATCCGGAGAAGGATTCAAAAAAAGCGTCGGTTATCGTGAGGTTAGGGCTTTCCGCAAAGATGAACGGTAGCGCACCCACGCTACCCAGCACGGTCCAGAACAAAACGACAATCAGAAACCCTTCGCGCGATTTCAGCTCGCCCTTCTCTTTACGGTTTGGCCACCACAGCATGGAACCGATCGCCAGAGCAACGAAGAAAGTTTGGGTAAACGCACGCCCTGCCCCATCGCGGTAGATGAGCGCTACCAGTCCGGGGATAATCATTGTCCCCGAGAATAAGATGACCAGTAGTCCAACGATTCGGGTGATGGCGCGAAAATGCATCTCTGCCGCTTCCTTAGTTCTTTAAAATGAGGTGGGGATTATTCTTCAATCGCTAACAATTGCAATGAACCACGACTAAAATCCGCCAGTTTTGCCGAAAATTCATCCACTTTGGCATAAGGAAGCGCCACCCTGAGCCGAACAAAAGCCTGGTAATCACTGGCAACAACTTTACCGTCAAACTGCCCCAGCAAAGCTTCAATGCCTGCCAGCTGACCGTACTCACACTGCAAAGTATATTCGGTTAATGGCGTCTTGCGCTGCGTCGTTAACTGACGCAACGCCTGATTCACGCCGCCACCGTAGGCTTTCACTAGCCCACCCGTACCCAGAAGGATACCGCCGTAGTAGCGCACCACCACCGCGGTAATCTCACCGATGCCACTCCCCATCAGCTGCGCGAGCATCGGTTTGCCTGCCGTACCTGCCGGTTCGCCATCGTCTGAAAATCCCAGCTGCTGCGAGTCATTGGGCGCGCCCGCCACCCACGCCACACAATGGTGGCGGGCGTCCGGGTGTTCCATTTTGACTGACTCAACAAACGCTTTCGCCGCGTCTACGCCGTCCGTATGGGCGAGCAGCGTAATGAAGCGGCTTTTTTTGATCTCTTCAACGACGCTTACCGGCGCCGCAGGGATTAACCAACTGTCCATTACGCCAGTTTTAAATCCCTTGTCATGTTTTCGATATTGTTCTCGTGGACCACCACGTTATCTTCAATACGAATACCGCCGAACGGTTTCAGGGCTTCAATTTTCTGCCAGTTGAAGTGTTTGCTGAACTGCCCTTCACGCCACGGCGCCAACAGCGATTCAATGAAGTAGATGCCCGGTTCGATGGTCAGGACCATGCCCGGTTGCAGCACGCGGGTGCAACGCAGGTAAGGATACTTCGACGGCGCGGCCAGATGCGTACCGCTGTCATCTTGCATAAAGCCAGCGACATCGTGTACCTGCAGGCCCAGCGGGTGACCAATACCATGCGGCATAAACGGCCCGGTAAGATCGTTTTCCACCATCGCCTCTTCACTCATATCGGTGATGATTTGATGCTTACGCAGCAGCTTCGCGATGCGCTGATGGAACTGAATGTGATAATCCACGTAGCTGGTGCCCGCTTTCATAGTGGCAATCAGCGCCAGTTGCTCGTCATTCACATCCTTCACCAGATGCGCATAGTCGTTGTCGCTTTTCGCCGACCACGTACGCGTCAGGTCTGCTGCATAGCCGTTGTATTCCGCACCGGCGTCCAGCAGGAAACTGCGGATTTCAGACGGAGCCTGATGATCCAGCCTGGTATAATGCAGAACCGAAGCATGCTCGTTAAGCGCCACGATGTTGCTGTACGGCACGTCGGTGTCGCGATGACCGGTAGCAGTCAGGTAAGCGAGGTTGATGTCAAACTCGCTCATCCCGGAACGGAACGCTTCTTCCGCGGCACGGTGTCCATTCACCGCCATTTTCTGTGCTTCGCGCATACAGGCCAGTTCGTAATCTGTTTTGTAAGCACGATAATAATGTAGGTAGTCGATAACCCCTTTCGGGTTGATATTGCTGGCCGCGATGTCCAGCTGCAGCGCGCGTTCCGGAACCGGACCGATGTAACCGATATTGCCGCGAGCAGCAGGCAGTTGGCTACCGATACCATCAGCTTTTGGCAGCGCGATGATCTCAATTTCTTCCGTCCAGAAAGAGGTCGGCAGCGGCTCAACGTTGTGCCAGTAATCGACCGGCAGGTAGAACCACAATTTCGGCTTATTCACGCCATCCACCAGCAACCAGCAGTTAGGAACCTGCGTTACAGGCACCCAGGCTTTGAATTGCGGATTGACCTTAAACGGGTAGGGATGATCGTCGAGAAAGACGTTAACAAGTTCTCCTGAGTGAATAAGTAATGCATCCAGCTTGAAGCGCTCCAGCGCGTCGCGCGTCCGTTCTTGTAGGGTAACGATATGATTTTTATAGAGTGCGGCCAGTGATTCCATTTTCTATCCTTCTGTTTTTTTGACCTCAAGTGTCCGCATCTTAGCACATCGTTTTGTGAGTGCGTGATTTCTGCCGAGCGTGATCAAATCGTCATTTCTTTAATCATTCATTTGCATTTTATTAACATAAAACACACACTTCGATTCATCTGGTATGACCAGATCACCTTGCGGATTCAGGAGACTGACATGCTTTACAAAGGCGACACCCTGTACCTCGACTGGCTGGAAGATGGCATCGCCGAACTGGTGTTCGATGCCCCAGGCTCAGTCAATAAACTCGACACGGCCACCGTTGCCAGCCTGGGCCATGCGCTTGACGTGCTGGAAAAACAACCGAATTTAAAAGGGCTGCTGCTGCGTTCTAACAAAGCAGCCTTTATTGTTGGTGCCGACATCACCGAATTCCTTTCACTGTTCCTCGTGCCTGAAGAGCAACTGAGCCAGTGGCTGCATTTTGCCAACAGCGTGTTTAATCGCCTGGAAGATCTGCCTGTTCCGACTCTCTCAGCGGTTAACGGCTATGCGCTGGGCGGTGGCTGCGAGTGTGTCCTGGCGACCGATTATCGTCTGGCTACGCCGGACCTGCGCATCGGCCTGCCAGAAACCAAGCTGGGCATTATGCCAGGCTTTGGCGGCTCCGTGCGTATGCCACGTATGCTGGGTGCGGACAGCGCGCTGGAAATTATTGCTGCGGGTAAAGATGTGGGTGCTGAGCAGGCGCTAAAAATCGGTCTGGTCGATGGCGTAGTGAAGCAAGACAAACTGCTTGATGGCGCGATCGCGGTATTACGTCAGGCGATTAACGGCGACCTCGACTGGAAAGCCAAACGTCAGCCGAAGCTGGAGCCGTTGAAACTCAGTAAAATTGAAGCGGCAATGAGCTTTACCATCGCCAAAGGTATGGTGGCGCAGACGGCAGGTAAGCATTATCCCGCACCGATTACCGCGGTAAAAACCATTGAAGCAGCGGCCCGTTTTGGTCGTGAAGAAGCGCTGAATCTGGAAAATAAAAGCTTTGTTCCACTGGCGCACACCAATGAAGCCCGCGCACTGGTTGGAATTTTCCTTAACGATCAATTCGTGAAAGCCAAAGCCAAAAAGCTCACCAAAAATGTTGAAGCGCCAAAGCAAGCGGCAGTGCTGGGCGCAGGCATTATGGGCGGCGGCATCGCTTACCAGTCGGCCTGGAAAGGCGTGCCGGTTATCATGAAAGATATCAACGACAAATCATTAACGCTGGGCATGACCGAAGCGGCCAAGCTACTGAACAAACAGCTTGAGCGCGGCAAAATTGACGGTCTGAAAATGGCGGGCGTTATTTCCACCATTCATCCCACCCTCGACTATAGCGGTTTCGAACGCGTGGACGTGGTAGTTGAAGCGGTCGTAGAAAACCCAAAAGTGAAAAAAGCGGTACTGGCGGAAACCGAAGATCAGGTTCGCCCGGACACCGTACTGGCTTCGAATACTTCCACCATCCCAATCAACGAACTGGCCAGCGCGCTTAAGCGTCCAGAAAACTTCTGTGGGATGCACTTCTTTAACCCGGTGCACCGTATGCCGCTGGTTGAGATCATTCGCGGCGAGAAAAGCTCGGATGAAACCATCGCTAAGGTTGTCGCCTGGGCAAGCCAGATGGGCAAAACGCCGATTGTGGTTAATGACTGCCCTGGTTTCTTCGTTAACCGCGTGCTGTTCCCCTATTTTGCCGGTTTCAGTCAGTTGCTGCGCGACGGGGCGGATTTCCGCAAAGTCGACAAAGTGATGGAAAAACAGTTTGGTTGGCCGATGGGCCCGGCTTATCTGCTGGACGTGGTAGGTATTGATACCGCGCACCACGCGCAGGCGGTGATGTCCGCAGGCTTCCCTCAGCGTATGCAGAAAGATTATCGCGATGCGATAGACGCCCTGTTTGATGCTAACCGTTTCGGGCAGAAAAACGGTCTCGGATTCTGGCGTTATAAAGAAGACAACAAGGGCAAGCCGAAGAAAGAAGAAGATGCCACCGTTGACGCTCTGCTGGCAGAGGTCAGCCAGCCGAAACGCGACTTCAGCGATGAAGAGATTATCGCCCGCATGATGATCCCTATGGTCAACGAAGTAGTGCGTTGCCTGGAAGAAGGCATTATCGCCAGCCCGGCAGAAGCCGATATGGCGCTGGTATACGGTCTGGGCTTCCCTCCGTTCCACGGCGGTGCGTTCCGCTGGCTGGATACGCTCGGCAGCGCGAAGTATCTCGATATGGCTCAGCAGTATCAGCACCTTGGTCCGCTGTATGAAGTTCCGGCCGGTCTGCGTGATAAAGCGCGCCATAACGAACCGTATTATCCCCAGGTTGAGCCAGCCCGCCCGGTTGGCAGCCTGAAAACGGCTTAAGGAGTCACAATGGAACAGGTTGTAATTGTTGATGCGATCCGTACCCCGATGGGCCGTTCGAAAGGGGGCGCGTTTCGGAACGTGCGGGCAGAAGATCTCTCTGCACATTTAATGCGTAGCCTGCTGGCGCGTAATCCGGCGCTGGAGCCAACCGCGCTTGATGACATTTACTGGGGCTGTGTGCAACAAACGCTGGAGCAGGGTTTCAATATCGCCCGTAATGCCGCGCTGCTAGCGGAAGTTCCGCACTCCGTTCCGGCCGTCACGGTCAATCGCCTGTGCGGTTCGTCCATGCAGGCGCTGCACGATGCGGCACGCATGATCATGACTGGTGATGCTCAGGCGTGCCTGATTGGCGGCGTTGAGCATATGGGCCATGTGCCAATGAGCCACGGCGTTGATTTCCACCCGGGTATGAGCCGCAACGTGGCGAAAGCCGCAGGGATGATGGGCCTGACCGCGGAAATGCTCTCCCGCATGCACGGCATCAGCCGTGAAATGCAGGACGCTTTCGCCGCACGTTCACACGCTCGCGCCTGGGCTGCAACACAGTCTGGCGCTTTTAAAAACGAAATCATCCCGACCGGCGGTCATGATGCCGACGGCGTGCTGAAGCAGTTTAACTACGATGAGGTTATCCGTCCGGAAACGACCGTTGAAGCGCTCTCCACCCTGCGCCCGGCGTTCGATCCGGTGAACGGAACGGTGACTGCCGGTACCTCCTCTGCGCTCTCCGACGGCGCAGCGGCGATGCTGGTAATGAGCGAAAGCCGCGCCCGTCAGTTGGGTCTGACGCCGCGTGCCCGTATTCGTTCGATGGCTGTTGTCGGCTGCGATCCGTCAATCATGGGTTACGGCCCGGTTCCGGCCTCAAAGCTGGCGCTGAAAAAAGCGGGACTCTCCACCAGCGACATCGGCTTGTTTGAGATGAACGAAGCCTTTGCCGCTCAGATCCTGCCGTGTATTAAAGATCTGGGGCTGATGGAGCAGATCGATGAGAAGATCAACCTCAACGGCGGGGCGATCGCCTTGGGTCACCCGCTGGGCTGTTCTGGGGCGCGTATCAGCACCACCCTGCTCAACCTGATGGAACGCAAAGACGTGCAGTTTGGTCTGGCGACGATGTGTATCGGGTTAGGTCAGGGTATCGCAACGGTATTTGAGCGAGTTTAATCAAAGCATGCCGGGGGCGCTTCGCTTGCCCGGCCTACGAAATGTTATCTCAAAGCCATTGGTGCCAGAACAAGGCGGCAAGCGAATGAATCCCGATGAGCTTACGTATAGTAAGTGATTCGGGTGAATGAGCGAAGCCAACACAGTTATGGTGCCAATGGCGAAGAGAGAAAGTTTAGTTGCCGTTCTTCCCGCCTGTCAGGGGCGGGTTTTTTATTTCCCTGAACTACCACGCACCACTAACTGCACCGGCAGCAGCAGATTCTCTTCCTGATTTTCTTCCAGCAGTAAACGCAGCGCTTCACGCCCCAGCTGTTTTTTATCAACCGCAATGGTAGTCAGCGGCGGATGTGACCAGGCCGCAGCATCGATATCATCAAACCCCACCAGCGCAAGATCTTCCGGGATACGTATACCCTGCTGCGCACACACCTGCTGAACAACCATCGCTGCCGCGTCGTTATAGGCAAAAATGGCATCGGGCGGCTCTGGCAGTCTGAGTAGCTCATTAACCGCATCCACCAGAGATTGCTCGGTATCCAGCAGCGGCGGCGCAACGACATCGTACTCTGGCGGCATTAGCAAACGGGCTTCATACAATGCCTGACGGTAGCCCTTTTCACGCTGACGGATGCTGTAGTGTGCGAGCGTACTGGCAAGAAAAGCAATGCGGCTGCGGCCTTGTGCAATCAGATGTTGCGTGGCCAGATAGCCGCCCAGAGTATTGTCAGGATTCACGCAAGGCAGTCCTGGCGCCCAGAGATCCACCAGCACCAGCGGCAATTTCATCTGTTGTAGCAGCCCAAGCAACTCAGGTTCAAAAAATCCCGCGCAGATCAGCGCATCAGGCTGGTGCAGCATCACCTGCTCACTCACTGCATCGCCTGGACCTATAGAGAGAAAGCTCAGCGCAACCCCCTTTTCGCGACACAGATCTTCTATCCCCAGCAGCAGTTGAGAGTAAAACGGTAAAGCCCGGCTGATATTGTGCTGGCGATGCAGTAAAAACAGGACACGTTTGATTTTGTCTGCGCGCAGGCGAGAAAAATCATAACCCTGTTGCTGCGCCACTGAAATAATGCGCTGTCGGGTCTCTTCCCGCAGCCCCGGTTGCCCTTTTAGCGCGCGGGAAACAGCGCCAACCGAGACGCCACAAGCGTCGGCAATGTCTCTGATACGTACAGGTTTCGTCATTTCAGTCTCATGGATTTACTGTGGCTTGTTGTGCCCCCAGCCAGGCTGCGCCGCGTACGCCGCTGCTGTCGCCGTGGCGGGCCTGAACGATCGGTGTGCGGCACTGTTTACCAAACACGTACTGCGCCACTCGCGCCTGTAAACCTGAGTACAGTAAATCGATATTGGATACCCCGCCCCCCAGCACGATAACATCGGGATCGAGCATATTCACCACACTCGCCAGCGCGCGAGCCAGTTGATCGCAATAGCGTTCCCACAACAAACAGGCGTCTGCATCACCCGATGCTACCCGTTGCATAATTTGTGGCACCCCCATATGTTGCGCGGTGTGATTCATATACTGACGCTCCAGGCCACTACCGGAAATAAAGCTCTCAATACAGTTCAACTGTCCGCAATAGCATGTCACTTCAGCCCCGTCCCGAGATCCGTGGTAGCGCGGCAAGGCATTATGCCCCCACTCTCCGGCACAGGCGTTAGGGCCGGAGATCAACCGGTTCTCGATGCACAGACCACCGCCGCATCCGGTACCGAGGATCACACCAAATACCACGCTATGCCCACGCCCACTACCGTCCATCGCTTCTGACAGGGTAAAGCAGTTGGCATCATTGGTAACGGGCACTGGCATTCCTAATGCACGCTCGAGATCTTGCGCAAAGGCCTGCTGATTCAGCACCAGAATGTTGGAATTCTTAATCAAACCTTCGCTATCCACCGCACCTGGCACCCCGACGCCAACCGATAAAGGCTGATTAATGGCCTGCATAGCCCTGGCTATCATCTCCGTCACGGCCTGGAAAAAATCACTGTAACGGTGCTTTGGTGTCGCACATCGTTCGCGGTAAACAATTTCACCCGCGTTATCAATCACCACCGCTTCGATTTTAGTCCCGCCGATATCCAGTCCGAGCCTCATGGTTTTTCCTCATTTACATCTCACAATGCGATGCGGTTTAGCTTGCCTATTTTGTTTACTAAACACATGGAGAGCTGTCACAAAAACTCAATTTATGTTTGAGTGACGGACATATTATGTTTACTAAAAAATAATTATGATGAGAAAGAGAGGCAATGACGCCGGGCCTGCGCCCTGCTAGTTGGAAGACAGATGATTGATGGATGCGCCGGAAGGGCTCCGGCGCACAGCGCTTAAATGAACGCGAAAGCGTCGCCAAACAGGCGATCTTCACGCGCACTGCGTTCATTACAGAACAGATCGCGCGCGATTTTGGCCATTTCAAAACGACCGGCAATGTAGATATCGTGCTCCGCCAGGGTACCGTAATCCTGCAATACCGCCGTTAACACGGTTCCCGTACGACCACGCCAGCCGTCTTCTGGCTGTTCCACCACTGGCTCAACGCGCAGATTCGGGTGATTAACAGACAACGCTTCCAGTTCGGAGAGATCGTAGAGATGCTTCTCTTCGCGCCCACCCCAGTAAATGGTGATATCGCGGTTTGGATTACGCGCCAGCGCAGTAAGTAGAATGGAACGCACGTAAGAGAACCCTGTACCACCGGCAATCAGGATCAGCGGGCGCTCGTCTTCATCACGCAGCCAGGCTTCGCCATGCGGAATGTCGACCTTGATTTCCCGGTCTTTCAGAATGCGGTCCATCACAGCCATGGCATAAAGATTTAGCTCAGAGGCGCCAACGTGCAGCTCAATGAATCCTTGCTCGTCCGGCGTGGATGCCATGGAGAACGGACGCTTATCCCTTTCGTCCATCACGACCATTAAATACTGGCCAGCACGAAAGGAAAACGCCGCGTCTGGCACTAAACGAACGCGATATACGGTATCAGTGATAGCTTCTACCGAGGTCACTTTACAGCTTAAGGTTGTCATGCGCTCTCTCTGTCGGATCAATAGGCAAAACGATCGCGCCTCAGGCGCTTTTGCCGTCATTAAAGATGGCCAGTTCATCCCAAATTGCGTCAATACGCGCAGTTACTTCAGGATCTTTTTTAATCGGGCGTCCCCATTCGCGTTGGGTTTCGCCCGGCCATTTATTTGTGGCATCCAGCCCCATTTTTGAACCCAGGCCGGAAACCGGCGAGGCAAAGTCCAGGTAATCAATTGGCGTATTCTCTACCAGTACCGTATCCCGAGCCGGGTCCATACGGGTAGTAATTGCCCAAATCACATCATTCCAGTCGCGTGCATTGACATCATCATCGCAGACAATAACAAATTTGGTGTACATAAACTGGCGCAAAAACGACCAAACACCCATCATGACGCGTTTGGCATGACCAGCGTACTGTTTTTTCATCGTCACCACGGCCAGACGATATGAACAGCCTTCCGGAGGCAGGTAAAAATCGACGATTTCCGGGAACTGCTTTTGCAGAATAGGAACGAAAACTTCGTTCAGCGCCACGCCAAGCACCGCGGGCTCATCAGGCGGACGTCCGGTATAAGTAGAGTGATAAATCGCCTCTTCACGCTGGGTAATGTGCGTGACGGTAAAGACCGGAAAGCTATCTACTTCGTTGTAGTAGCCGGTATGATCGCCATACGGTCCTTCCGGGGCCAGCTCACCCGGTTCGATATACCCTTCCAGCACGATTTCAGCACTGGCGGGCACTTCCAGATCGTTGGAAATACATTTGACCACTTCGGTTTTGGTGCCACGTAACAGCCCGGCAAATGCGTACTCGGATAATGTATCAGGGACGGGCGTCACGGCCCCCAGAATGGTCGCAGGATCTGCCCCCAACGCCACCGAAACCGGGAAGCGTTCTCCAGGATGCGCCGCACACCACTCCTGGTAATCGAGCGCGCCGCCGCGGTGGGACAGCCAGCGCATAATAAGCTTGTTTTTGCCAATCAGCTGCTGGCGATAAATGCCCAGATTCTGCCGCTCTTTATGCGGACCACGCGTTACGGTTAGCCCCCAGGTAATCAGCGGTGCGGCATCTTCCGGCCAACAGGTCATAATCGGAATACGGTTTAAATCGACGTCATCACCGGAGTAGATTTTTTGCTGACAAGGCGCACCGCGCAACCGCTTAGTCGGCATGTTCAGCACCTGCTTAAACTGCGGCAGCTTATCAAACAGATCGCGGAATCCTTTCGGTGGCTCCGGCTCTTTCAAAAACGCCAACAGTTTACCGACTTCCCGTAGTGCCGAGACATCTTCCTGCCCCATCCCCATCGCAACACGCTTCGGTGTGCCAAACAGGTTACACAGCACCGGCATGGAATAGCCTTTAGGATTCTCAAACAGTAACGCAGGCCCGCCAGCACGCAGAGTGCGATCGGCAATTTCAGTAATTTCCAGGTGGGGATCCACCTCAAGCGAAATGCGTTTGAGCTCGCCCTGCTGTTCAAGCAGCGTCAGGAAGTCGCGTAAATCGTGATATTTCATGGCGTCCATTGTGGCCTCTTCGTAAGCGCTTCATTATACGGCGTTCATCATTGTGATGCTGTATTTTTGTTAAATTAGCGTGAACTCTGGCAATACATATAAGCCCTGGGAGTATATATCCGTTGGGTTTCAGCCTGCTTTGAGGTGGGTATAATTAACTTAACTCATGGCTTTTGCTATGCTAGCGCTCAGAACAAGCGAATAAGAGTTATTATGCAATCCTGGTATTTACTGTACTGCAAACGTGGGCAACTTCAGCGAGCCCAGGAACACCTGGAAAGACAGGCGGTGAACTGCCTGACGCCTATGATCACCCTGGAAAAAATGGTGCGCGGTAAACGTACCACAGTCAGTGAACCACTATTCCCTAATTACATGTTTGTCGAGTTCGACCCGGAAGTGATCCACACCACCACGATCAACGCCACGCGTGGTGTCAGCCATTTCGTTCGTTTTGGAGCGACGCCTGCGACCGTCCCATCCCCCGTAATTCACCAGCTTTCTATCTACAAGCCTGAAGGTATTGTTGACCCGCAAACCCCTCAGCCAGGGGATAGCGTGATTATTACTGAAGGGGCGTTTGAGGGGCTGAAAGCGATCTTCACCGAACCGGATGGCGAAGCGCGTTCCATGCTGCTACTTAACCTCTTGAATAAAGAGATTAAGCAGAGCGTGAAAAATACCGGTTTTCGAAAAATATAAGTCGTTTAGAAGGTCACTTCGAACAGCGTTCTGACGTTGGCATCAATGGTTGCTGACAGCCATTGAGGGTCTTCCCCACGCCAGTGAGCAATTCGCTCAAGAATATGCGGCAGGTGCGCCGGTTCATTGCGACGTGACGTCGGTTTAGGCGTTAAGTCGCGAGGGAGCAGGTAAGGTGCATCGGTTTCTATCAGCAGTCTTTCCACCGGAATAAACGGCAGCAGCTCCCGCAGTTCCATCCCCCGGCGTTCATCACAGACCCACCCGGTGATACCGATATAAAGCCCTCGGTCCACGCAGTCCTGCATCTCCTGGCGCGAACCGGTGAAACAGTGCAGCACCGCGCCTGGGAGGCTGTCCAGCCACGGCTCCAGCAACGTCAGAAAACGCTCATGCGCATCCCGACAATGCATGAAAATCGGCATCTGCAGTTCAGCAGCAATGCGCAGTTGCGCTTCAAAAGCACGTTCCTGTTCCTGCGGCGTGGAGAAATTGCGATTGAAATCCAGGCCGCACTCACCAATAGCGACTACCTTCGACTGGTTTGCCAGCGTGATAATCTCGTCTTCCGTTGAGGATTGCCATTGGCTGCTGTCATGCGGGTGCACGCCAGCCGTGGACCAGCAATGCGGATAATGCTGCGCCAGCTTTAACGCCTGCTGGCTTTCGTGAAGGCTTGTTCCGGTCAGAAGCATACCGTTTACGCCCGCAGCAAAGGCGCGCGCCACGACCTCATCCCGGTCTTTCGCAAATTGTGAACTGGTTAAATTAACGCCAATATCAAACATGCTTCCTCCCATATGACAACCGCCCTGACGGGCGGTTGAATTTATTCTTCAGTTTTCTCGGTGGCTTCGGCTTCTTTTGCTTCTTCAGCCTCGTTGTCCTCATCTCTCGTACGTCGCTTACCGACATAGAAACGAGAGAAGAAAACACCCACCTCGAACAGGCAGTACATCGGTATCGCCAACAACGTTTGCGAGAAGACATCTGGCGGAGTCAGTAGCATCCCGACGACAAAAGCACCCACCACAACATAAGGACGTTTTTTACGTAAATCATCTGGCGTCGTAATGCCCATCCAGCATAGCAGCACGATGGCGACAGGCACCTCAAAAGAGACACCGAAAGCCATAAATAGCGCCATTACAAAGCTGAGATAGCTGGCAATGTCCGTTGATACCTGCACGCCTTGCGGAGCCGTGTTGGCCAGAAAACCAAACGCTAACGGGAAGACAACAAAATAGGCGAATGCCATGCCGATGTAGAACAACAACGAACTGGAGACCAGCAGCGGAACAACCAGACGGCGTTCATGTTTATACAACGCTGGCGCAATAAATGCCCACACCTGGTAGAGGATCACTGGCGCTGACAGGATCAGCGATACCATGAAGGTCAACTTGATTGGGGTAAAGAACGGCGAAGCCACATCGGTGGCGATCATTGTTGCACCCTGCGGCATCTGTTTAATCAACGGTGCCGCGACCATATGGTAAATGTCGTTGGCAAAGTAAACCAACGCCAGAAAGATCACGATTACCGCAATGATGCAGTTCAGGAGTCGCTTACGCAGCTCAATAAGATGCGTGATGAGCGGTTGGGTATCTTCTACAGCCATGTTTACGGTTTATCACTCGACGAGGGGGAGGATTCGGCAACAGGTGCGACAGCTTTCTTTTCTGCATCCATTAACGTAGCGGAAGTGTTTTCCGTTGGCTCTGGCGTTTTAGCACCCGTGGATTCCGGTTTTTGCTCCGGCGAACTGGCCTGGTTTTCAGCGGCAGCAGGGGTGACCCCTTCTCGCTGCGCTTCAGTTTCTTTCACCACCGGATTATGGATAGTGTGCGCTTCATCGCTCTCTTTCTCAGGATCGTGCACACTGTAAGAACGCTTCATCGACTCTGCCGCTTCACGCAGCTCATCCATTGAGGCTTTCAACTCCGGGGTCAGATTTGTCAGGCTCGCTTTCTCTACTTTCTTCAGGCTGTCCTGAAACTCCTGAAGCTTAAGCTCCTGGGTCAGTTCATTCTGAACAGTAGTTGCCAGGGAACGCAAAGCACGAACCCAGCCAGCAACCGTTTTTACCGCTACAGGTAATCGTTGCGGCCCCAGGACGATGAGGCCAATCACGAACACCAATAACAGTTCGCTAAAACCGATATCAAACACGGATTATACCTGCTCTTTATCTTGGCTTTTGGCGTCTTCTTTTTTCACTTCGCCCTGCTTATCGGTAATGGATTTAGCAGTAAAATCAGCGTCCTGGCTGGTTTTATCTTGCTTTGGCTCATCATCACCCATTGCTTTTTTGAAGCCTTTAATCGACGCGCCAAGATCGGAACCGATGGAGCCGAGTTTCTTGGTGCCAAATAGCAGTACAACGATGACGGCAATGATCAACAACTGCCAAATACTGATACCACCCATACATGTTCCTCTGTCATAGATGATGAATTAATAAGGCCGTAGTATACGTTACACGACCTGCCTAGGGCGATGAAAAATTCAGCGCATTTTGCGCCAGCCGATCAACCAGGCTAAGACGCCGCCGGCCATTAACCAGCCCGGCATAAGCCCCCACTCAGGACGGCTTACCAGCAGGAATGTTCCACTGAGCAACAATGTTGCACCAATGCCCAATAAATAACGGGATTGTCCCTGACGTACATGATTCGCGTGAAGCTCGCGGGCAATCTTATCAACACTGTGCTGTAAATATTTGCCCTGGCGCAAACTGTCATACACCAGTTCAGGTATTTCTGGCATTTTTTCGACCCAGAACGGTGCTTTTTCTTTAAATGCCCTAACAAGCGCCGGAATACCGACCTGATCTTTGATCCAGGATTCGAGGAAAGGCTTGGCCGTTTTCCACAAATCTAACTGCGGGTAGAGCTGACGTCCGACACCTTCAACGTACAGCAGCGTCTTCTGTAGCAATACCAGTTGAGGCTGAACTTCCATATTGAATCGGCGCGCTGTGTTGAACAGATTTAACAGCACATGACCAAAGGAAATCTCCGCCAGCGGTTTTTCGAAAATCGGCTCGCACACGGTACGAATGGCGAATTCAAACTCTTCTACGTTGGTATCCGGCGGAACCCAGCCAGAATCCACATGCAGTTCAGCAACTTTGCGGTAGTCGCGGTTAAAGAACGCGATGAAGTTTTCAGCCAGATAACGCTTATCTTCTTTGTTTAAAGAACCCACAATCCCACAATCAATACCAATGTATTTCGGGTTTTCAGGATGCTCATAACTCACGAAAATGTTCCCAGGGTGCATATCCGCATGGAAAAAGCTGTCGCGGAATACCTGAGTAAAGAAGACCTGAACACCGCGTTCAGCCAGCAGCTTCATATTGGTGCCGTTCTTCTCAAGCGAGGTGACATCTGAAACGGGAATACCGTAAATGCGCTCCATCACCATCATGTTCTGACTGCAATAGTCAGAGTACACTTCCGGGATGTACAGCATTGGGCTGTCTTCAAAATTACGTCGCAGCTGAATCGCGTTCGCCGACTCGCGCAGCAGATTCAGCTCATCAATCAACGTTTTTTCATATTCACGGACCACTTCTGTTGGTCGCAGGCGGCGGCCGTCTGGCATCAGGCGAGGTACCCAGCGAGCAAGGCGGTAGATCAGTTTTAAATCCGCTTTAATTACCGGCAGTATGTCCGGGCGGATAACTTTGATCACCACCTCTTTCCCATTCGATTTCAGTCGCGCGGTGTGAACCTGAGCAATAGACGCGGATGCCAGCGGTGTGATCTCAAAATCATCAAACCATTCCTCGACGGGCAGACCACCCATCGCCTCTTCGATTTGTTCTTTCGCTCTTTGCCCATCGAATGGGGCTACCCGATCCTGCAATAGCGCTAGCTGATCGGCGATGTGTGGCGGGAAAAGATCACGGCGGGTAGAGAGCATTTGCCCGAACTTAATCCACACCGGGCCGAGCTCCTGTAAAGCCAGTCTCAGCCGTTCTCCCAGCGGTTTGTCTTTATGTCGGTTGGGCATCCAGAACAGCGTGTAACGCCACAGCCGGAGTGGCAGCGTGATACGCATTTTGGGGATGAGTTCATCAAGACCGTAGCTTAAAAAAGTGCGAATGATGAAATAAAGGCGCCGTACTTCACCTGGCGTCATTTGGCCTCCAGTTTTTCCAGCCGTTTGGCCAGAGATTCGACCGCACGCTCAACGGCTGCCGTTTCTTCTGCAAACCATGCAACCTCAAGCGGACCTGGAGCCATACGCCACTCTTCGGTGATCGCTTCGGCAACATAGCGCTGCTGGCGTTGAATGTTGTGGCACAGGAACTTCGCTCCACCACGCAAAACTTTGCTGACCCCTTCCGCGACGATATCGCCGGTATAAGGTGCTAACAGTTCTGCGGGATCAAACTCCGCCAGATCGGCCAACGCGACAAAGTTCTGTACCACCTGGATATCGCCCTGAACCTCCAGCTCACCACTGCGGATAAGCGTGGTGAGTTGCTGCCGGTCGCGTAATTTCGGTAACACGCTGGCATGTGTGATTACGGTGCAATCGGCTTCGCCTTCCCATGCCCCCAGCACATCGACCTGGCGCTCACTAAACACCAGCACTAACGGTGTTGAAAATCCTTTGAGCTCAACACGCAGCACTTTGCTCTGTAAACGCGTTCTGGCTGACTTGAGCGCAGGAGAACGATACAGAAAGGTGTTAAGCAAATTTTCAACGCCGGCGGTCACTAAGGGTTTTAAAGGCATCCCCAATCTCCTGTCAGAACTTGTAACCACGATGCAGCGCAACGACACCTGCCGTCAGGTTGTAGTAATCAACGCTTTCGAACCCGGCATCTTGCATCATTGCTTTTAAGGTGTCCTGATCGGGATGCATGCGGATGGACTCCGCCAAATAGCGATAACTGTCTGCATCGCTTGCCACCATAGAACCAATGCGCGGCAAAACGTGGAAAGAGTATGCGTCGTAGGCTTTACTCAGCGGTTCGATAATCGGCTTGGAGAACTCCAGCACCAGTAGACGTCCGCCCGGCTTCAACACGCGATACATAGATCGTAATGCTTTGTCTTTATCCGTTACGTTGCGCAGACCGAAAGAGATGGTGATGCAGTCAAACGTGTTGTCTGGGAAAGGTAATGCTTCCGCATTCGCCTGAACGTACTCAACGTTACCCACGACGCCGATATTACGCAGCTTTTCGCGACCCATTTTGAGCATTGAGTCGTTGATATCCGCCAGCACAACTTTGCCAGTTTCGCCTACCATGCGAGAGAATTTCGCCGTCAGATCGCCCGTACCGCCCGCCAAATCGAGAACGGTTTGCCCGCGACGCACGCCACTGCAGTCAATGGTGAAGCGCTTCCACAAACGATGAATGCCAAATGACATTAAGTCATTCATAACGTCATATTTAGACGCCACAGAATGAAAAACGTGGGCCACCATGTCAGCTTTCTGCTCTTTAGCGACGGTCTGAAAGCCAAAGTGCGTCGTTTCTTGTGAATTATCCACCATCTCAGTGCCTGCTCATCCAAAAAATGTTCAAGAAGTGTAACAGATTGGGCCAATTTGCCCTACCCTTCTGCCCGGTTCAACTACCCCAAACGGACTAGTTTGATTGCTGGTTTACCGCTTCATCATCAGGGTAAGGTTCATCCTGCTGCGTTTCAGGGACCGAGCGCAAGCGGTACTCTTCATCCTGCGTAGTGGCTTGTTCAGCCAGTTCAGGATTAATCTCGCGCTTAATTTCCACGCCTAAACTGCGAAATGCTTCTGCCTGTGACAGGACGTTTCCACGACCTGAAGAGAGTTTTTTCATCGCCTGTCGGTAGTTATCCTGGGCTTTATCCAGGCTTTGGCCAATTGCCGACATATCATCCACAAACAACCGCATCTTGTCATAAAGTTTGCTGGCCCGATCGGCAATCTGTTGCGCATTACGACTCTGATGCTCGTAGCGCCACAAGTTGGCAATCGTGCGCAATGCCACCAACAACGTGGTAGGGCTAACCAGCATAATGTTATTTTTAAGGGCTTCGGTAATCAGTTCAGGCTGTCTATCGAGCGCCAGTAAAAAAGCAGGCTCAACGGGGATAAACATCAGCACATAGTCAAGTGTGCGTAGCCCAGGAAGTTGCTGATAGTCTTTGCGCCCCAGCAGACGGATATGGTTTCGTACCGAGGCGATGTGCTCCTGCAACGCGCTCTCGCGGGTGTATTCATCTTCAGCATTAAAATAGCGTTCATAGGCGACCAGCGTCATTTTCGCGTCGATCACCACATCTTTGCCCTGCGGTAACCGGACGATGACATCTGGCTGCATCCGCGAACGGGCGTCGTTCTCAATGCTGACCTGGGTTTCGTATTCATAGCCTTCGCGCAGACCGGAAGCCTCAAGCACCCGCGTGAGTACGACCTCGCCCCAGTTGCCCTGCGTTTTGTTATCGCCTTTTAATGCCCGCGTCAGGTTTACCGCTTCCTGCGCCATCTGCGCGTTCAGTTGCTGCAGATTACGAATTTCGTGCGCCAGAGTATGGCGTTCTTGCGCCTCTTTACCAAAGCTATCCTGAACCTGGCGTCGAAAACCGTCCAGTTGTTCGCGAAGCGGTGTAAGCAGGCTGTTCAGGCTTTGGCGATTTTGCTCGTCTACACGACGGTTGCTGTGCTCGAAAATACGGTTCGCCAGATTTTCAAACTGTTCGCTCAGACGCTGTTCGCTGTTGATCATCTGGCGGATTTTATCTTCCGCATGCTGCTGCGTCGCTTCCAGTCGGGTAGTGACTTCTCGAAGATCGGCTTCCAGAGAGGTGTTGATGCTGTGCAGGCTGCGCAATTCGTTATTGAGTAATTCGCACTCATCGCGCCAGTGGGCTTCCTGTGAGAGCTGCTGGCGGGCGGCGCTTAGCGCAATATCCAGTTCGCGTCGTTCTTCGATGAGGTCGGCACGGATCCGATCGGCGTGCGCTTTTGTTGCCAGCCACCCCACCAGCAGCCCTGCGGCTAACGCCAGCACGGCACTCATCATAATTGAAATATCCACAACGCCCCCTTACAGCAACGACTTACCCGCATAAAATAGAATTGTGCTGTATAAACGTCCAGTTTAAAAGGGATTTCCTGCGAGGCACTACGCAAAATAAAAAGGCCGAACACGCCGGCCTTTTTGAATAGACGGGAGAATTACAGTAAACGACGCGCAGCTTCCACCACGATTTTCACCGCGTGGCTTTCTGTTTGTTTCATCGTTTCCGCATTAGGGATCTCTTGCTGAGTACGGTTCACGATAACACCCGCGACCATACCGGCACGCAGACCCTGGCTTGCGCACATGGTGAGCAGCGTAGCAGATTCCATTTCGTAGTTCATGACGCCCATAGACTGCCACTCTTCCATTGAGCCTTTGAAACGGCTCACTACGCGACCAGAGAAGGTGTCATAACGCTCCTGGCCCGGATAGAAGGTATCAGAAGACGCGGTAACGCCTACGTGGGTGGTGGCGCCGATAGATTTCGCCGCTTCCACCAGCGCGGTGGTGCACTCGAAGTCCGCGACGGCCGGGAATTCCATTGGCGCGAAGTGCAGGCTTGCACCGTCCAGACGGACAGATGCTGTGGTGACCAGTACATCACCTACATTGATATGTGGCTGGATGGCGCCAGTCGTACCGATACGCAGGAAGGTACGAATGCCCAGCTGTGCCAGTTCTTCTACGGCAATAGAGGTTGACGGACCGCCGATACCGGTAGAGCAAACGATCACGGCTTTACCATCCAGCTCAGCACGCCAGGTAGTGAACTCGCGATGAGATGCCAGCTTAACCGGCTTATCCATCAGCGCGGCGATCTTTTCCACACGCTCCGGGTCGCCAGGGACGATAGCGAGCTGAGCCCCTTGTAAATCGTTCTTAGTGAGGCCGAGATGAAAAACATCAGACTTAGACATAAAAACTCCTCTGTGAATCGGTTTTGTCAGAAGAAGCAAAAACACACTTTACCGAAGGCATGAACATATTTTCGTGACAGTCATCACTATGATGTAAATCAATTGCATTCCATTACCATAAAATAGTGACTTGAATCACATAAATGATGCGATGTAAGGAAGCCCTGCACAAAAGATAGACCGTTTAAGGCAATGTGGTTCGTTGCATGTGTCTATAGTTAACAATGCGCTTTTTGGCTGAATATTTAAGGGTACGGAGAATACCATGACAACACGACAATCTGGCTTTGCACCTGCTGTATCTCCACCGACGTCTACCACGGTTCACACTCCGGATAACGCCATTATCGCCGGTGTAACGTCCATACCTTCACAAGGCGATGATATGCCAGCGTATCACGCACGACCAAAACAGTCCGATGGCCCGCTGCCTGTGGTCATTGTCGTGCAGGAGATTTTTGGCATTCATGAACACATTCGTGACGTTTGCCGCCGTCTGGCTCTGGAAGGGTATCTGGCTATCGCACCAGAGCTCTATTTTCGTGAAGGCGATCCCAATGACTTTGCCGATATCCCTACGTTGCTCAGCAGCCTTGTCGCCAAAGTGCCTGACTCTCAGGTATTGGCCGATCTGGATCATGTCGCCAGTTGGGCTTCTCGTAACGGAGGAGATGCCCACCAGTTGATGATCACCGGATTTTGCTGGGGTGGACGCATCACCTGGCTGTATGCAGCTCATAATCCGCAGTTAAAAGCGGCGGTAGCGTGGTATGGCAAACTGGTGGGCGATAAAACTCTCAACTCGCCGAAACATCCTGTTGATATCGCGACCGATCTTAACGCCCCCGTTCTGGGACTTTATGGCGGCCAGGACACCAGTATTCCGCAAGATACCGTTGAAACAATGCGTCAGGCGCTACGCGCCGCCAATGCAAAAGCGGAAATCGTGGTCTATCCCGATGCCGGACATGCATTTAACGCCGATTATCGTCCGAGCTATCACGAAGAGTCCGCAAAAGATGGCTGGCTGAGAATGCTGGAGTGGTTCACACAATACGGCGGGAAGAAATAAACGTTAATTGCCCGGCAGCGACTACACCTTACCGGGCCTACAACTCTTGCTATTTCCTGTAAGCCGGGTAAGCGCTTGCGCTTCCCGGCCACCGGCTCTGAATTACGCCTGACGCAGGTTCTGCGCAGCTTTGACCATGTTCGCCAGCGCGGCGCGGGTTTCCGGCCAACCGCGCGTTTTCAGGCCGCAGTCCGGGTTGACCCACAGACGCTCGGCCGGAATACGCTGCTCGGCTTTCTTCAGCAGGGCTTCAATCCACTCCACGCTCGGGACGTTCGGCGAGTGAATATCGTATACGCCCGGCCCGATTTCGTTCGGATAGTCGAACTCTTCAAACGATTCCAGCAGCTCCATATCAGAGCGTGAAGTCTCAATGGTGATCACGTCCGCGTCCAGCGCCGCAATGGAGTCCATGATGTCGTTGAACTCGCAGTAACACATGTGGGTGTGGATCTGGGTTTCATCCTTCGCCACCGCCGCGTTAATGCGGAAGGCTTCCACGCCCCACTCCAGATACGCCGCCCAGTCGCTGCGGCGCAGTGGCAGACCTTCGCGCAGTGCCGGTTCGTCAATCTGGATGATGCCAATACCCGCCGCTTCCAGATCCGCTACCTCATCACGCAGCGCCAGCGCAATCTGCTTAGCGATGGTTTCACGCGTCACGTCTTCACGCGGGAATGACCAGCAGAGAATGGTCACCGGACCGGTCAACATGCCTTTTACCGGTTTGTCGGTCAGCGACTGGGCATACTTCGCCCACTCCACGGTAATCGCTTCCGGGCGGCTGACATCGCCAATAACCACCGGCGGCTTCACGCAGCGAGAGCCGTAGCTCTGCACCCAACCATTCTGGGTAAAGACGAATCCGTCCAGGTGCTCGCCAAAATATTCCACCATGTCGTTACGTTCGGCTTCACCGTGCACCAGCACGTCGAGCCCCAGACGTTCCTGTTCAACGATCGCCTGTTTGATATGTTCCGCGATACCGGTGCGGTAGTTACCGGCATCCAGATTGCCCTTTTTGAAGTCCAGACGCAGGCCGCGAATTTCCGTGGTTTGCGGGAATGAGCCGATAGTGGTGGTCGGCCATGCCGGCAGATTAAAGCGGGCACGCTGCGCTTCGGCGCGTACCGGGTAAGCGTTGGTACGTTGGCTGTCCTGGGCGGTGATCGCCGCCAGACGTTTTTCCACTGCGGTGTTGTGTACGCGGGTAGAGTGACGACGAGCCTGGATCGGTGCGCTCCACGCCACAATTGCCGCCGTATCACCGCTGTTCAACGCATCACGCAGCAGCGCCAGCTCGCCACATTTTTGTAGGGCGAAGGCAAACCAGCTCTTCACTTCTGCATCAAGGCGGGTTTCCACGCTGAGATCGATTGGGCTGTGCAGCAAGGAGCAGGAAGAAGCTACCCACAGGTCACGTTTCCCGACGATATCTTTAATTTGCGCGTATTTTTCGCTGAGATCGGCACGCCAGACGTTGCGACCGTTCACCAGCCCCGCTGACAGCAACCAGTCGGCAGGCAGACGTTTGTGCAGCTCGGCCACATCATCTTTACCGTGCACGAAGTCAACGTGCAGCCCCTGCACCGGCAGCGCGGTAATGGTATCCAGGTTTGGCGTTACGCCTTCGAAGTAGGTGGTCAGCAGCAGCTTCACCTGACCCGTCAGCGCGTCATACGCCGGTTTGAAGGCGTTCAGCCAAACCTGAGGCAGCTCCAGCACCAGAGCCGGTTCATCAATCTGCACCCACTCAATACCGCGTTTCGCCAGCTCAGCCAGCACCTGCTGGTAAACCGGCAGAATATCGTTCAACAGGCTCAGGCGGTCAAACTGTTCGCCCTTCACTTTCCCCAGCCACAGGTAAGTTACCGGTCCCAGCAGCACAGGTTTCACCTTGTGACCGAGCGCCAACGCTTCATCCACTTCATCCAACAGTTGGGTCCAGGTCAGTTTGAACTGCTGACCTTTGGTGAACTCTGGCACCATGTAGTGATAGTTGGTGTTAAACCATTTGGTCATTTCTGCCGCCGCCGCGGGCTCCCCGGTTGGTGCGCGGCCACGGCCAATGCGGAATAAGGTATCGATATCGACCGAGCCGTCTTTATTTTGATGACGAGCCGGAACGTTGCCGAGCAGCAGGCTGGTGGTCAGCACGTGATCGTACCAGGCAAAATCACCCACCGGCAGCAGGTCAACGCCCGCCTGCTTCTGCTGATCCCAGTGACGGGCACGCAGCTCGCGGCCAACGGTTAGCAAATCTTCACGGGAAGAATTTCCCGCCCAGTAGCTTTCTTGCGCTTTTTTCAGCTCGCGACGCAGGCCAACGCGAGGGAAACCGAGGGTGTGATTAAGTATTGTCATTTTTCTTCCTCTAATTATATGTAAATCCTATTGATTTTTAATTTAGGGAAGGTGGCAAGTTTATTCATCCCAGGAGCTTACTGAAGTAAGTGACCGGGGTGGAAAAACGCAGCCAACGCACCATAAATTTAAAAGACGAAGGATTTTAGCCATCCAGATGTTTACACATCCATAATTGACAGTTACTGTATATTCCTCAAGCGCAATTTGTTCATGCCGAAGTGAAGGACTTTCATGATCGAGATTAAACACCTGAAAACGCTCCAGGCGTTGCGGAATAGTGGTTCGCTGGCGGCCGCAGCGGCGACGTTGCATCAGACCCAATCCGCCCTCTCTCACCAGTTCAGCGATCTGGAACAGCGCCTTGGCTTTCGACTTTTTATCCGTAAAAGCCAGCCTCTGCGCTTTACGCCGCAAGGCGAAATTTTGCTGCAGTTAGCAAATCAGGTGTTGCCGCAAATTGGTCGTGCGCTGCAGGCCTGCAACGAACCGCAGCAATCCCGGCTGCGGATCGCAATTGAATGCCATAGCTGTATTCAATGGCTGACGCCCGCGCTGGAGAATTTTCGTGCCAACTGGCCGCAGGTGGAGATGGACTTTAAATCCGGCGTGACGTTCGATCCGCAACCAGCGCTACAGCAGGATGAGCTGGATCTGGTGCTGACATCCGACATTCTGCCGCGTAGCGGACTGCACTACTCGCCGATGTTCGATTTTGAAGTCCGCCTGGTACTGGCGCCGGACCATCCGCTGGCCAGCAAGACGCAGATCACGCCGGAGGATTTAGCCAGTGAGACGCTGCTTATTTACCCGGTGCAACGGAGTCGACTGGATGTCTGGCGGCATTTCTTGCAGCCTGCGGGCGTTAGTCCGTCGCTGAAGAGCGTGGATAACACCCTGCTGCTGATTCAGATGGTTGCAGCCAGAATGGGTATTGCAGCTTTACCACACTGGGTGGTGGAGAGTTTTGAACGCCAGGGCCTGGTGGTGACCAAAACCCTGGGTGATGGATTGTGGAGCCGGCTGTACGCCGCCGTGCGCGATGGCGAGCAGCGACAGCCGGTCACGGAAGCGTTTATTCGCTCAGCGCGGAATCACGCCTGCGATCACCTGCCGTTTGTACGGAGTGCGGAACGACCCACTTTCGATGTACCCACAGTGAAGCCACTATCACAGCCGCACCAATGATGAAGCTTGGCCAGTGAGGCTGTTGATGCCAGATAGCCAGGTTAACCAGCAGCCCGGCCGGCACATGCATATTGTTCATGATGCCCAGCGTCCCCGCATCCACCTGGGTCGCGCCGTAGTTCCACATAAAGTAACCAATGCCGGACGCTGCCACGCCAAGAAAGACCAGAATTCCCCACTGTAGCGTGGTTGCAGGCATTTTCTGCGCATTTCCCAGCATGAACCAGGCCACGACCGCCACCATAAAGGCCCCCATGTAAAACCAGGCAAAGGCGTTGTGCTGCGGCATTGGCCGCGTTTCCATCAGACGCTTGTAGCCCACCATGCCAATGGCAAAGCTGATATTGGACAACTGCACCAGCAGCAGGCCGGTCCAGAAGTGGCTGGTCACCTGATCGTAACGAATGATCCCCGCACCAATCACCGCCAGCAACGCACTGAAGGCGTAGCTCCAGCGCAGACGACGTCCGCTCATCAGGTCATAAATCAGCGTAATGTAGAGCGGCGTCAGCACGGTAAAGAGCAGCAGTTCTGAAACCGTCAGGTACAGATAGGCGTGAAAACTCAGCATATACATAATGCCAAGCTGCATGGCGCCCACCAGCATATACAGCGCGATGGTTTTTACGCTATGCCCACGGGTACGTAAAAACGGCAGGAACACCAGCGCCGCCAGCCCAACGCGCACCAGCACCGCAAAATAGCTATCGACATGACCGGCAAGGTACTCGCCAAACAGGCTAAAGGAAAAGGCCCACAGAATTGTGGTAATGATGAGTAACGCCACAATGGATGTCTCTTAACAAAAGGTACGCCCATTGTAGCGAAGTTTTAAGTTGACATCTGGTCAACTAACGAACAAAAACATTACTGCAAAAACAGCTCACGCAGATAATGCGGCACGGCATCGTCGGCATTAAGACCAATGACTTCCAGTTCCGGATGCAGATCCTTCAGGCGCTGGTGAGCGTTGCCCATAATGCAGCCTTTACCTGCCATGGAGAGCATTTCCGCATCGTTCATTCCGTCGCCAAAAGCGATGCAATCTTTCAGGCTGTAGCCCATCGCTTTCGCTACCGCTTCAAGCGCATGACCTTTCGATACGCCGCCAGCCATGACTTCCAGGCAGGTAAGCGTAGAGAAACTGACGTTGACGCGGTCGCCCCAGCGGGCGTTAATCGCCTGCTCCAGCGGCAGCAGCCTTTCGTGAGAATCGGTGGTGAAAAACACCTTACTCACGCCTTCCGGCTCCAGTAGCGCAGGTTCAAACAGTGAATAGTTAAACACTGCTTCTTTGAAGAAGCGCATTTCGTCCGGGCGATGGCGGTTCATAAACCACTCATCATCACGATAAACGTTGGTAACGATGTCCGGGTTTGCATTCACTACGCCAAACAGGTCGCTGGCAATGTCGCGATCCAGGTTATGCGAAAACACCAGATTTCCGTCAGAATCATGCACACGCGCGCCGTTGGACGTGATCATGTAGGTTTTAATGCCGAGGTTATCGCGAATTTGCCCCACATCAACATGATGACGGCCAGTCGCAAACACGAAGTTAACGCCACGAGCGGTCAATAACTTCAGCGTCTCTTTGGCATAAGGGGACAGAGTATGGTCGGGAGAAAGCAGCGTACCGTCTAAATCAGACGCAACAACCTGATACATAAGAAAATTCAACCTCTAGGCAAAGCGGGTTCCGCTGGATGAGTTATGCTTGTCGAAAAATTCGACAATAGCGTTAAGCGCGACTGAGCGCATTGCGTCCTTTTCAAAAAGGATCTCATGGTACGCGCCTTTGATGACCAGCGGCTGCCCCCCTTCTACGGGATGGCCCGCTGCGGCGCGGAGTTCACAAAAACGATCGTGCATGCGGTTATCTACCACACGCTCTTCTTCGGCCTGAATCAGCAGCGTCGGCGTCGCGTCGTCTCCTGCTCCAGCCAGAACCTGTTCGCCTGCCAGAATACCTTCACGTACCCAGTGGTAGGTGGGGCCGCCAACGCGCAGCCGCGGCTCATCCGCATAGAAGCGTAGATTGCGCCGATAGCGCTGTCGACTATGGGTTAACACATTCATACCGAATGGCAGCGCCCGCCAGCGCCCGGTACCCATCGCATAACCTTCGCGGATCCGCGGATGCCCTTCAGCCCAGTCCAGAATGTGGCGTACCATCCAGTCGGGAAAGCGCATCACAATACCAAACATCGGCGCGCAAAGCGCGATGGCATCACACTGATTCGGGTGGCGCTGCAAGAATAACGTGGCAATCGCACCGCCCATTGAATGCGCCAGTATATAGCGCTTTCTCCACGGACCGGGTAGCACTTCCTGCTGCCAGAAGGCGGTTAAATCGTCGACATAGTCATTAAAGTTATCGACATGACCGCGATGCGGGTCCGAAAGCATACGCCCGGAACGCCCCTGGCCACGGTGATCGATAATGAGGACGTCAAAACCAGAATGAAACAGGTCATACGCCAGTTCAGCGTATTTCACGTAGCTTTCAATGCGTCCAGGACAGACGACGATGACGCGATCGTTTTTTTCTGCGTGAAAACGCACAAAATGGACGGGGATATCATCCACGCCCGTAAATTCCGCTTCTTCCCGCTGACGCCAGAAATCTGTCAGTGGCCCCATGGAAAAAGCAGCAAACGCGTTTTCTCTTGTTTCCCAGTCTTTTTGCTGCTGAAACATCGGGTATCCAGCCTCGCTGACCAAGTAAAATCGTTTTTTTCGCCGTCGCTGACACAACCTAACGGCAGTAGCGTATTGTGGCATAAAAATAGACAATCCGGGAGTTTCTCATGACCTTTGAATGGTGGTTCGCCTACCTGTTGACCTCTATTATTTTGAGCTTGTCTCCAGGCTCTGGCGCAATCAACACCATGACCACCGCCATCAGTCACGGTTATCGCGGCGCCAGCGCGTCGATTGCTGGTTTGCAGACCGGACTTGGCATTCATATCGTTCTGGTTGGCGTAGGACTGGGAACGCTATTTTCACGTTCGGTTATCGCATTTGAGGTGCTGAAGTGGGCGGGGGCGGCCTATCTGATTTGGCTGGGTATTCAGCAATGGCGGGCAGCGGGCGCTATCGATCTGAACACCATGGCGAATACGCAATCGCGCAGCCGCCTGTTTAAACGCGCAGTCTTTGTTAATCTGACCAACCCCAAGAGCATTGTTTTCCTTGCCGCCCTGTTCCCGCAGTTTATCCTGCCGCAGGAACCGCAGTTAATGCAGTATGTGGTGCTTGGCGTCACGACCATCGTGGTCGATATCATTGTGATGATCGGTTACGCGACGCTGGCCACGCGCATTGCTGGCTGGATTAAAGGGCCAAAGCAAATGAAAGCGTTAAACAAAGTGTTTGGCTCGCTGTTTATGCTGATAGGCGCCTTGTTAGCCTCGGCACGGCATGCCTGATGAAGGTGCCGGAGGCGCTGCGCTTATCCGGCCCGGAAGAAACTTAACGCGAAATAATCAGGTGGATACCGAAGCCCGCAAACAGCGCACCGGCAAAACCATCAATCCACTTCGCCAGACGCTGATAGCCACGACGCATTTTCGGCAGTGCAAACAGGCTGGCGACTACGGTAAACCACGCCAACGTTTCCACGATGATCAGGGCAAAGATCCCCCAGCGTGCGCCCGTTCCCACGTTATCGCCAACGAACAATGAGAACACGGAGCCAAAATAGATAATGGCTTTAGGGTTCGCCAGGTTGGTCAGCAGCCCCTTCAAAAAGCTGCGTCCGCTCTGTGCCAGCTCAACTTGCGGAGTGGGAGTCGCAACATCCTGTTTTTTAAATGCACCACGTAGCATCTGATAACCCATCCAGCACAGATACAGCCCCCCGCCCACCATAATAATGGTGTGCAGCCAGGCCATTTTTTCGATAATCAGATGTAGGCCGAGCAGCGCTACGCCAGCCCAGACCATGACGCCACAGGTAATACCCAGCACGCCCATCATGGCTTCTTTGCGCGAACGGCTAACCGCTGTTTGAGAAACAAAGAAAAAGTCGGGACCAGGGCTCATCAGCGCAACGATATGCACCAACGCAACGGTGAAAAATAGCGTTAACATAAAAATGACTCGCGGGGGAAATAGTTCAGTGAGTCACCATCCTGGCACTTTTTTGCCTGGCTGACTACTCTTCGTCGTCACCATCAACGTGCGCGCGAATAAGCGCCATAAACTCTTTGCCAAAACGCTCAAGTTTACGCATACCCACGCCATTAACGCTCAGCATTTCGCTCGGTGAAACCGGCATCTGCTCAGCCATTTCAATCAGCGTGGCGTCGTTGAACACCACATACGGCGGGATATTCTCTTCATCAGCAATGGCTTTACGCAGCTTCCGCAATTTGGCGAACAGTTTGCGATCGTAATTGCCACCGAAGGATTTCTGCATCGCTCGCGGTTTCAGCGCCACAATTCGCGGTACCGCAAGCTGTAGCGCAACATCACCACGCAGTACCGGACGCGCGGCTTCGGTTAGCTGTAACGCGGAGTGATGAGCAATATTCTGCGTCACCAGCCCAAGATGAATAAGCTGGCGGATAACGCTTACCCAATGTTCGTGGCTTTGCTCACGACCAATGCCATAGACAGGCAGCTTGTCATGGGCCAGCTCGCGAATTCGCTGGTTATTCGCTCCGCGCAGAACCTCCACGACATAACCCATACCAAAGCGTTGATTAACACGGTAGATAGTCGACAGCGCTTTGCGCGCATCCATGAGTCCGTCGTACTGTTTTGGCGGGTCGAGACAGATGTCGCAGTTACCACACGGCTCCTGACGCCCCTCGCCAAAATAGTTCAACAGCACCAGACGACGACAGGTTTGCGCCTCGGCAAACGCCCCCATCGCATTGAGCTTATGCCGTTCGATATTCAGCAGTTGTCCGGCGGGTTTCTCTTCGAGGCAACGGCGCAGCCATGCCATATCAGCCGGATCGTAAAACAGCATTGCTTCCGCAGGCAGGCCGTCACGCCCGGCGCGGCCGGTTTCCTGGTAATAGGACTCGATGTTGCGCGGAATATCGAAATGCACCACGAAGCGTACGTTGGGTTTGTTGATTCCCATGCCAAACGCCACGGTCGCTACGACGATTTGCAGGTCATCACGCTGGAATTTCTCCTGCACTTCTGCACGTACAGCGTTTTCCAGCCCGGCATGATAAGCCCCGGCGCTAATGCCTCGGCTTTGCAGACGCGCGGCGGTGTCTTCTACTTTAGCGCGACTGTTACAGTAGATAATACCGGACTTACCGCGCTGCTCTTGCACGTAGCGCATCAGTTGATCGAGCGGCTTAAACTTCTCCATCAACATGTAGCGAATATTCGGGCGATCAAAGCTGCTGATCTGAATTAACGGGTCGTTGAGCCCCAGCAGACGCACAATATCCAGCCGGGTTGTCTCGTCCGCGGTCGCGGTCAGCGCGACAAACGGCAGAGTTGGGAAACGCTGACGCAACTGCCCCAGCGCGGCGTATTCCGGGCGGAAATCATGCCCCCACTGCGAAATACAGTGCGCTTCATCAACCGCCAGCAGCACCGGGTTCCAGTGCGCCAGATTTTCAAGGAAGTTATCCAGCATCAGGCGTTCGGGCGCAATGTACAGTAAGCGAATCTGCCCGCTACGACAGCCTGCCATCACCTCAAGCTGCTGCTCACGACTTTGGGTGGAGTTCAGACACGCGGCCGCCACGCCGTTGGCAAGCAGTTGATCGACCTGATCTTTCATCAGAGAAATCAGCGGAGAAACAACAACGGTGAGGCCGTTAAGCAATAATGCGGGAATTTGATAGCACAGGGATTTTCCGCCACCGGTCGGCATAACGACCAGGCAGTCGCGACCAGCGATCACGGTATCAATGATTTCTTCCTGACCAGGGCGAAACTGTTGGTAGCCAAAGGTTTCCTGCAAAACCTGTTTAGCGCCCATTTCCAGATTCAACACTTCCGCCTGCGCCACATTAACCCCATTAGCCTGAAATAAAAACAGGCGCTATTTTCAGCGCCTGAGAGAGAAACTGCAATGATTAAAATACTCTCAATACCTGTCAGAAGATATCGTTAAGCATTACACCCACGCCAACACGGGTCTGATTGAAGTTGTAGTCAATCAGTGATTCGCCGTAGCCGCTGTAGACCTGGGTATAAAGACGCACATGCTTGGTAATGGGATAACTGGCCCCCAGCTCTGCGCCGCCGTAGCCGGTATTCCAGTTGTACTGGCCTTTCACACTGATCACCGCGTCACCCAGGTGATAACCCATTTTCAACTGATAGTAGCCCATATATTTGGTGATATCAGGGTTATCGTCAGTGCTGCCGATAACGTACCACGGCTTAACTTCCACCAGCCAGTTACCGTTTTCAGCCATCAGCCGGGTGTAAAGGCGGTTCCAGCTACGTGAGGTGGGGTCGGATCGACCATTGGAGTCATGGTTATAGCCCATTTCGACATCGCGGAGCGTCCAACCGGCAAAGCGATAGTCGGTGGCGAAACCGAGGAACAATTGCGGTTCATAGTTGGTTTCGCGAAATGGCGCAGACTCTTCACTGTTCGAAAGCTGCCACCAGGACTTCTGGGTATAGGAACCGCCGAGTACCGAGTTCGGGCCTAATATTCCGCGCCAGAGCGGAAACGCCAGGCTTAGCTGAAACTTAACCTCATCTTTGCGCGCATTTTCGGACCAGCTATAGCTGCTGATCGCCTCTTTGTTCATGTCGCTGGTATTGGTGTAGATGAGATAGTTGGTCTCATAAGGATAAAGCGTGAAAGGGTTGTCATGCTCCTGCAGCATGTTGGCGATGATACTGCCGCGAACCGCCGGTGCATCATGAATCTCTTTCACTGTCGCTTCCTGCGCATACGCGGTCAACGGCAGCATGACTGCTGGTAGTAACCATCCCAGAATCGCCCGCATCGGTAATGTTCTCCTGAACCAAAATATTGATGAATTGTATAATTATCTGGCAAGTATTCTACATACTTAGCGAGTTCCTCGTTAGTTATCCCGTCCTAAAGTAGAAAACAACAAATAATAAGCATAATATCAACATTTCATTAACCATTGAGATGTAGGGATCGTATGTCTGCCGTACTTACTGCTGAGGAAGCGCTGAAGTTAGTGGGTGAAATGTTTGTCTATCATATGCCGTTTAACCGGGCGCTGGGTCTGGAGCTTGAACGCTATGAGAAAGAATTTGCTCAATTAGCCTTTAATAATCAACCGATGATGGTCGGCAACTGGGCGCAAAGCATTCTGCATGGCGGCGTGATCGCGTCGGCGCTGGACGTTGCCGCCGGGCTGGTGTGCGTTGGCAGTACGCTGACCCGCCATGAGACGATCAGCGAGGACGAACTGCGTCAGCGAATGTCGCGCATGGGAACAATCGATTTGCGCGTTGATTACCTGCGCCCGGGGAGAGGAAATCGCTTTACCGCTACCAGCAGCCTGCTGCGGGCGGGGAATAAAGTCGCCGTTGCGCGCGTGGAACTGCATAACGAAGAACAGCTTTATATTGCCAGCGCAACCGCTACTTATATGGTGGGGTAAGTGCCCAAAAAAAGGTAAACTGCTGTTACATTTCTGAAATGAGTTTTCCCGATGGATGCTAAACAAACGCGGCAGGGCGTGTTACTCGCTCTTGCTGCTTATTTTATTTGGGGTATCGCTCCTGCCTACTTCAAGCTGATTTACTATGTCCCGGCGGATGAGATCCTGACGCACCGCGTCATCTGGTCATTTTTCTTTATGGTGGTACTGATGAGCATCAGCCGCCAGTGGTCGGGCATCAAAACGCTGCTACAAACGCCAAAGAAGATCTTCCTGCTGGCGCTCTCTGCAGTGCTCATCGGTGGAAACTGGCTGCTGTTCATTTGGGCGGTCAATAATCATCATATGCTGGAAGCCAGCCTGGGCTATTTTATTAACCCGCTGGTGAATATTGTGCTGGGAATGCTTTTCCTCGGCGAGCGCTTTCGTCGCATGCAGTGGCTGGCGGTACTGTTAGCCGCCTGCGGCGTACTGGTACAGCTGTGGACCTTCGGATCGCTGCCAATCATCGCGTTGGGCCTGGCGTTCAGCTTTGCTTTCTATGGTCTGGTACGCAAGAAGATTGCCGTCGAAGCACAAATCGGCATGCTGATCGAAACCCTGTGGCTTTTACCTGTTGCGGCTATCTATCTGTTTGGCATCGCGGACAGCCCAACCAGCCATATGGGGCAAAACCCCATGTCGCTCAATCTGCTGCTGATTGCTGCGGGTGTCGTGACCACCATTCCGCTGCTGTGCTTTACCGGCGCGGCGACCCGCCTGCGTCTGTCCACGCTGGGTTTCTTCCAGTATATCGGACCCACGCTAATGTTCCTGCTGGCCGTCACTTTCTACGGTGAAGTTCCGGGAGCGGATAAAATGGTCACGTTTGCGTTTATCTGGGTGGCGCTGGCAGTTTTCGTGATGGATGCGATTTATACGCAACGACGGGTACGTCGGAGCTGAAGAAGTGCCGGATAAGGCGTAACCGCCATCCGGCACAGCCATTACAGCCAGTTCTTGCGCTTAAAGTACAGATACGGTGCCAGACCCGCGAGCATCATAAAGACAATCGCCCCTGGGTAACCGAAGCTCCAGTGCAGTTCCGGCATGAACTCAAAGTTCATCCCGTAGCTGGAAGCCACCAGCGTCGGCGGCAGGAACACCACAGAGACCACCGAGAAGATCTTGATGATGCGGTTCTGCTCGATATTGATAAAGCCCATCGCCGCCTGCATCAGGAAGTTAACCTTCTGGAACAGTGATTCGTTGTGCGGCAGCAGGGATTCGATATCGCGCAGAATCTCACGCGCCTGTTCCAGCTGACTCCCCGGCAAACGCGCTTTACGCACCAGGAAGTTCAGTGCGCGCTGGGTATCCATCAGACACAGGCGGACCTTCCAGCCAATATCTTCCAGTTCCGCCAGCGTCGAAAGCGCTTCGTCATATTCATCGCCCTGACGCCCTTCCATGATCACACGGCTGAGTTTTTCCAGGTCGCTGTAGATGTTTTCGATCTCATCCGCCAACTGTTCAATTTTAGTTTCAAACAGGTCGAGCAGCAGCTCGTAGGCATTGCCATCCACCATCGCCTGATTACGCGCACGCATGCGGTACAGGCGAAATGCCGGCAGCTCGCGCTCGCGCAGAGTAAACAGGCGACCTTCGCGAATGGTAAATGCGACGGTTGAGTTACCCGCGTGATCGTCGGCATCTTCATAGAAGAAGAAGGAGTGAATGTGCAGACCGTCTTCGTCTTCAAAAAAACGCGCAGATGCTTCGATGTCTTCCAGTTCAGGGCGCGTAGCCAGATTCTGGCCCAAGTCCTTTTGCACACGGTTTCGTTCTTCGTCATCCGGCTCGACTAAATCGACCCAAACCGAACTGGCCAGGTGCTCGATTTCGTCTGCCTCAAGGCGAGTTAAACGATTGTTTTCCAGTTGAAATGCGCTCAGCATGACCGGGACTCCCAATGCAAAAAATTATCGGACAGTTCGGAGGGCACACAGAAACAAATTGGGTTTCAGACCATTAAACAGCCTGACTCAGCGCGACAGGAAAAAACAGAAGGTCGCTGACAACCGCGAAGGCTATCAGCAAAAAGGGATAGCCTTAGGAGTTGATCCTGGATGACAGGATAATGAGCCAGTATCTACTGGGTGTGTCCAAGGCGAATGTCCTCTTAGCGTAATCGTGCGCGCATGTTACGCCAGCAAAATTTTGACGTCAACACGCAACAGATGGCGAAAAAGTAATAATTTCCCCTTATACAAAAAGGTTAGCAGAGGGGAATTATTTATCTATGATTTCAGAATATTAACCGACAGATAGCGGGATGGCGGCTTCGCCTTGTCCGGCCTGGAAATCAAAATGTTACCCGGTCTGTAGGCCGGATAAGACGCGCCAGCGTCGCCATCCGGCAAAACCAAACCGATCAAACCGTTTCCAGTCTGGCGTAGGCCGCCACCAGCCATTTGATCCCTTGCCCCTGGAACGCGACCTGCAAACGACTGTGCTCACCGCTTCCTTCCAGATTGACGATGGTGCCCTCACCAAACTTAGCGTGGCGCACGCGCTGGCCGAGCTTGTAGCCGGTATCATTTTCCGCCATTGGCGTGCCCATCCGCTGATGGCTCACCGGGCGGCTAACCGTGGCGCGCAGGCGAACCTCTTCAACGCACGCTTCCGGCAGTTCGCCGATAAAGCGCGACGGACGGTGGTAAACCTCTTTGCCGTACAGACGACGCGTTTCGGCGTAGGTCAGCGTCAGCTTTTGCATCGCGCGGGTCACGCCTACGTAAGCCAGGCGGCGCTCTTCTTCGAGGCGCCCACCTTCGTCCAGCGACATCTGGCTGGGGAACATGCCTTCTTCCATACCCACGATAAATACCTGGGGGAACTCCAGACCTTTCGCCGAGTGCAGCGTCATCAGTTGTACCGCATCCTGCCAGGTATCCGCCTGCCCTTCGCCTGCTTCCAGCGCGGCGTGAGACAGGAACGCCTGTAGCGGCATTAAGTCTTCGTCTTCTTCGTTGTAGCTGAACTGGCGCGTTGCCGTCAC
Source organism: Citrobacter braakii (assembly GCF_002075345.1). Taxonomy (GTDB): domain Bacteria; phylum Pseudomonadota; class Gammaproteobacteria; order Enterobacterales; family Enterobacteriaceae; genus Citrobacter; species Citrobacter braakii. The sequence continues at coordinate 49,774 of NZ_NAEW01000018.1, read as the reverse complement.
CAGTTCGTCTAAGTTTTCGATACGCGTCTGACCCTTCTCGCCTTTTTCCTGTTCGTACATCATGCGCAGGCCGGAGTCTTTAATCACCCGGTCAGTCTGCACGTGCAGCGGCATATCGGCGGTCTCCTGCGCCAGCGCATCGATCAGCTCCATAAAACGCTGTAAGGCGCTGGCGGCACGACCCGCGAGGGCTTTTTCCTGCAACAGCTCACGACAGGCCTGCCACAACGTAAGCTGGCGGTCACGGGAGGTCTGACGCACGACATCTAATGTACGATCGCCAATCCCGCGGGTTGGCGTATTCACCACACGTTCGAATGCAGCGTCGTCATTGCGGTTAGCGATCAGGCGCAGGTAGGAGAGCGCATCTTTGATTTCCTGGCGTTCGAAGAAGCGCATCCCACCATAGATACGGTACGGCATGCTGGCTTGTAACAACGCCTCTTCCAGCACGCGCGACTGGGCGTTGCTGCGATACAGAATGGCACACTGTTCCAGCGCACCGCCGTTGTCCTGCCAGGTTTTGATACGATTGACCACAAAACGCGCTTCATCGAGTTCGTTGAACGCGCAGTACAGTGAGATTGGTTCGCCGTCGACGCCATCGGTCCACAACTTTTTACCCAAACGCCCGTTGTTGTTTTCAATCAGGGCGTTGGCCGCACTGAGGATGTTGTTGGTCGAGCGGTAGTTCTGCTCCAGGCGAATAGTTTCTGCGCCCGGGAAATCCGTGAGGAAGCGCTGGATGTTTTCCACCTGCGCCCCGCGCCAGCCGTAGATCGACTGGTCATCATCGCCAACGATCATCACTTTGCCGGTATCGCCCGCCAACAGGCGGATCCAGGCGTACTGAATGTTGTTGGTATCCTGGAATTCGTCTACCAGGATATTGGTAAAGCGTTCGCGGTAGTGCTGCAGGATATGCGGCTTGTTGAGCCACAGTTCATGGGCGCGCAGCAACAGCTCGGCGAAATCCACCAGCCCCGCGCGATCACACGCTTCCTGATAGGCCTGATACACTTTCTGCCAGGTTTGCTCAACCGGGTTGCCATAGCTCTGCAGATGGTGCGGTCGCAGCCCTTCGTCTTTCTGGCTATTGATAAACCACATCGCCTGACGCGGCGGCCACTGCTTCTCATCAAGATTCATCGCCTTGATCAAACGCTTGAGCAAACGCAATTGGTCTTCGCTGTCGAGGATCTGGAAATCCTGCGGCAGGTTCGCATCCATATGGTGCGCGCGCAGCAGACGGTGCGCCAGACCGTGGAATGTACCCACCCACATACCGCCCTGGCTGGTTCCCATGATCTGGCCAATACGGTGGCGCATTTCCGCCGCCGCTTTGTTGGTAAAGGTCACCGCCATAATGGAGTATGGCGAGTTGTTCTCTACTGTCAGTAACCAGGCGATACGGTGCACCAGCACGCGAGTTTTACCACTCCCCGCGCCGGCCAAAACCAGCATGTTGCTGCGTGGCGCGGCCACCGCTTCACGCTGTTTATCATTAAGGCTGTCGAGCAGGTAAGAAACGTCCATTGGCACCGCCGCGTAAAAGTAGGTAAGGCGGATAAGCGTAGCGCCATCCGCCAAAAAGCTGGGTATATATACAGAGTTCTGCTGGTGATTATATCAGCGAGGTCAGAGATGCCAACTGTGAAATTTCGATATGCGGCAGCAAACGGCTGTCTGCGGTTTGCATCAGGTCGGCATTTTCCGGTTTGATCCAGCAGGCCTGCATACCGCAACGGATGGCCCCCGCCACGTCTGTCGTCAGGTCATCGCCCACATGCAGAATCTCAGCCACAGGCATTTTCAGTTTATCCGCCGCCAGCGCGTACATGTCGCTGAACGGTTTTGATCGCCCGTCGGGACCGGCGCGCAGCACAAACTCAAAGTAATCGCCCAGGCCGAACAGTTCTGGCTGTGCGTTACCGTTGGTGATCGCCACCAGCGGCCATTTGCGGGCCAGCGCCTTCAGCGTGTCATGCGTCGCCTGCGGGACGTCAATGCGGCTACGCCATTTGGCGAAATTCATCATCGCCGCATTTGCCCCCATTCTGGCTTCTGCTTCTGACAATCCCGCCTCCAGCATAGCGCGCTCTACGGCGCGGTGACGCCATTGGGTAACGTCGTGGTAGATTTCCGGCTCAGCGTCGCGAACGGCCTGACGTAAGCGCTGTAGGTCGCTATTTTGCAGCGAATTCAACGCCGGATGGTAATTCTGTACAAACGCGAGCGCTTCCTGCTCGGTGCGTGTGATAACGGGACGGTTATCGTAAAGGGTGTCATCAAGGTCAAAGGTGAGCGCAGAAATGCGCCCCAAAGGCCGGTAAAAACGCATTATTTCCCCCGTTTGGCGCGTGGATGCGCCGCATCGTACACTGAAGCCAGGTGTTGAAAATCAAGATGGGTATAGATTTGGGTAGTGGAGAGATTAGCATGCCCCAATAACTCCTGTACCCCGCGCAGATCGCCGCTCGACTCCAGCATATGCGTCGCAAAAGAGTGGCGCAATTTGTGGGGATGTACGTGGCTGTTCAGCCCCTGTTTGATCCCCCATTCCGCAAAGCGTTTTTGTACATTACGCGCAGAAATGCGTTTGCCCAGTTTTGACAGGAATAACGCATCGTCATCGCAGCCAAATAGCCCCCGCAGGTCCAGCCAGTGCTCAATCCACGCCACTGCATTGCGGCCAATTGGCAGGCGACGTTCTTTACTGCCCTTCCCCATCACCCATACTTCGCCGGTGTCGAGATCGAGATGTTTAATATCCAGCCCAACCAGTTCAGACAAACGCAGCCCTGCGCCGTACATCACTTCTAACATTGCCCGGTCGCGCACGGCGAGGGGATCGTTGAGGTCGATATCCAGCAGACGATTAACGTCGTCGACATCGATATTTTTAGGTAGATGACGCGGTGCTTTCGGCGCGGAAACACTTTTTGCGGGATTGGCTTTCAGCTCGCCCTGATTAACCAGCCAGTCAAAGAAACTGCGCAATGCGGAGAGACGCAGCGCCAGGCTCGCCGGCCCCAGCCCTTTACGACGGCTGCGCACGGCAAAACTGCGTACCATCGAAGCGTCACATTGTTGCCAGCTTTGCAGACCGGTCTCTCCGGCTAACGCAATGATGGCATCAAGCTGACGCTGATAATTCAGCAATGTGATCGGGCTAAGCTGGCGCTCAACGCCCAGATAGCGTAAAAAGCGCGCCACATCCTGAGAAAGGGGTGAGTCGGTCATACGCGTTCAATCCAGCGCTCCAGCAGCTCCGGCAACATCAGCGAGATTTCCTGCAGTAATTGCGTACCTTGCCCCTGCTGGTAATGATTAACGTCGCGACTGCTGAACAGCATCACGCCCAGGGATCCATCTTGCCCCAACATCGACATCGCCACCGAGCCTACCGCTTTCGCCTCGGGCATCATGACCAGAAGTTCCGGGCCATTGAGCGGTCCAAGATAGTGCAGTGACTGGCCCAGACGCTGAATACGCAGCGGTTCAAAAGCCTGACGGCTTAATGCCAGATGAGTGAATTTTGATGGCGCACCAAGTCGCCAGCGCTCCGGGAACAGACGAACCGTCGCCCCAGCCAGCCCTAACTCACGCGCCCAGCGATGAAATCGCATCAGCATGTCGTCAAGACTGCTGGCCGATACCAGCCGTGCTTGCAGATTTAACAGACGATAGAACAGGCTTTCATTGGCGTTGGCTTGTTCCATCAACAACGCCATATTCTCTTCCAGCACGTTAATATGATTACGTGCCCGCGCCATATGCCATTCCACTAAAGAGACCGTGCCCCGCACCGGGTGCGGAACACGCATCGCTTCAACTGCCTGGGCATTACGGATAAAAAACTCAGGATTACGTTGCAGGTAATCGACGACCGCCCGGTCGTCCAGCTCCATGAGCGTTTCCTGTAGTTCTTCCCCTGGTTGCTTCATAAGTGAATAAATCCGTCGTAGACATGTGCCGCCGGGCCAGTCATATACAGCGGATGACCCGGACCTTTCCAGGCGATATCAAGTCGACCGCCCGGTAATTCCACCCTCACTTCTTCTGCCAGCAGGCCCTGCTGGATACCAACCGCAACAGCGGCGCACGCACCGCTGCCGCAGGCCTGCGTTTCACCCGCGCCGCGTTCATAGACGCGCAGCCGGATGTGCTCGCGCTTTACCACCTGCATAAATCCGATATTGGCGCGTTCAGGAAAGCGTTCGTGACTTTCCAGAACCGGCCCCAACGTTTCTACCGTGGCCGTATCAACATCATCAACCTGAATTACGCAGTGCGGGTTCCCCATTGAAACCACGCCGCACAATACTGTCTGTTCAGACACGCGCATAATATAGGTCTTCTCTGCTTTGTTGGCGCGAAACGGAACCTGCGCGGGTTCAAAATTGGGTTCACCCATATTCACCCGTACCAGCTCGTCGTCGGTTACGGTTAATACCATACGACCATTAGCGGTACTGACGCGAATATCACGCTTATTGGTCAGCCCTTTCAGGCGAACAAAGCGGGCAAAACAGCGGGCGCCATTGCCACACTGTGACACTTCACTACCGTCGGCATTAAAAATACGGTAGTGGAAATCCAGCTCCGGATCATACGGAGGTTCAACCACCAGCAGTTGATCAAATCCAACGCCGAGATGCCTGTCGGACAAGCGGCGGATCAGCTCTGGTGAGAAAAAGACATTCTGCGTTACCGCGTCGACGACCATAAAATCGTTGCCAAGGCCATGCATTTTAGAGAATTGCATCATTCACTCCGTTCACGCGGGTACAGAAATATACATCTATTCCTGCCGTCAGTAATTCACCTGAGAAGGCCCGTCACTAATCCCACGATCGTTTTTCTCTGGCGTGGTGGATTGTGATTGCGGCTGAACGCTCTTGGTCGGAGGCGGCGCGGTTTTATCTGCTGGCGGGAAATAGAGCGGGCCTTTTAGCCCACAGCCCGTCAGGCTGAACAGAGTAAAAATGACAGCGAGTGGCTTTAACACGTTTTTCATTATCGATTGCCTGTAAAGTTCATGCTTTCTGTTTTCTATCATCGCAGGAGAAGGCGTAAAAGCAAGAGTTAGCCTGTAATCTGCAACGCGTTTTGTTTCAGGTTATACTGCCGTCATCACGAAAAACAGGATAAGAAAATGAACGACAGTGAATTTCATCGCCTTGCTGACACCCTGTGGATGACCATTGAAGAGCGTCTGGACGACTGGGACGGCGACAGCGATATCGATTGTGAGATCAACGGCGGCGTGCTGACCATCAGCTTCGAAAACGGCAGCAAAATTATTATTAACCGTCAGGAGCCGCTGCATCAGGTGTGGCTGGCGACCAAACAGGGCGGCTACCACTTTGACCTGAAAGACGACGAGTGGATCTGCGATCGTAGCGGCGAAACGTTCTGGGATCTGCTAGAACAGGCGGCGACACAGCAGGCGGGTGAAGAGGTGAGCTTCCGTTAAGTTTTATTGCCGGATACGCTTCGCTTATCCGGCATCATGCTCACGAGAAATACTGCTGCAACAGCGGAGTGTCGTTTTCCTGACTGACGGGCGGCACGGCGCTAATCGGCTGGGTACGGAACGGGATCACCTGCGCGCGCCCATCGGTTTTCACAATCTGATAGAACTGCGGCAGGTTAAAGTTGATGAAGCTGGAGCCGTAGGTAAAGCGATCGTGCGACGACGAGTAGAAACGGCTGACATCGCGTACCAGCTCCTCTTTGCTACCTTCGCAGTGGTGATACACCTCAGCCCGATTACTCTCATCCAGAATGTAGATATTAAAGCCCTGCTCATCACCCGTTTCTTCGAAAAAGAACTGAATGATCCCTTCGCTGGCAAAACCGTCAACCACTGACGGGAGTTTCACATGATTGGTCTCAACCTGAACGGAAAGCCCGTGCAGTTTGTTATGTGAAATCGCGCCATAAAATTCAATCGCGTTTTCCAGCTTCTGTACCGAGACGTTCAGGCGCTCGAAGAACAGACCCCACGTCTGACCGGAAACGCGCAGCGCTTTGAAGCGTCCGGTTTCCTGACGGGTGCTGGAGAGGCGCAACTCGATGCACTCAGACACCAGTTGCTGCACGCGGGTGCGAATTAAACCGCGCAGATGCTGGCTATAGCAGAAGACCTCGACGCTATCCGGCGGCGCGGCATCCTGGTGCATTTTGCCGAGAATCGTTTTTAACGCTTCAATCATCGCCTGCTCACCATTGAAGTGCAGCGTACGCACTTCATTCCACGAGTTGCGGTACAACAGGTCGACGCTACCCACCAGGCAATTTTGTTCTTCACCAAAGCTGAAGACGTCCAGCTTACGGAAATCAAAATGTACCACCTGATTGCGAAATGCTGCCGTCGGGTCATATTCAAGGTTAACGATAATCGCCAGGTGGCGAATCTCGCACGGGCTATAGAGCGCTTTCGGCGTTGGCGCTGGCAGTCGCAGCGGGAAGTGATGCGACACGTCGGCGACCATTTCTTGCAGCTTCGGCAAATCAACAATGCCGTTGCCCTTAATAAATAAATGCGTACGCGAGGTCAGCAGGCCGTTGAACCAGGCCCACGCCACCAGTTTATTGAGGTAGCGGTTATATTCCAGCGGCTGATGGCTGATGATCGAGTCCATGTTAGGCGCGCGGTTATAGAGATACCAACCCGAACGGTTGGCACGGCCCGGCGGCACATGGATAAAGGTCAGATTCGGTTCCGAGAGATCCGGAGATATCTGCGGGTTCACCAGCGTTACTTTACCTGGTAATGCTTCAAACGCGGCATACAGCTTACGGGTCAGCACGCCGATATCCTGCGGGCTGGCGCTCACGCTGAGGTTATTTCGGCGGGCAAAACGGATCAGGTTACGATAGCTCTGCATCATCGCATCGAGCAGTTCGTTATGCGCTTCGCGTACCTGGTCAATCTTCCAGTTAGCGCGGTTATCCAGCATGGTCAGACGGGCGTCATCCCAGCCCCACTCTTTCACTAACTGACTTAATACTTCACGACGCCAGCCCACGCAGGCGCGCTCGCGGCTCAGTTTCTCACACACTTTTAAGTAGAAACATCGACGCACTAAATCCAGACGAGTCGGGTCTTCGATCGCCGTGAGGTACTCGGTAACGCGCTCCAGCATCATGCAGTAAGGGTCGAGACCAAAAGAGACGATCTCACCATCGTGCAGGCGCTGTTTAATATCTTTCGCCAACAGGCGTGGATTGGGGTATTCCCAGGAATAAGCTTCCAGCAGCAGCGTTTTCAATACCGCTTTGTACGGGGAGTCGATACTCTTGTACAGCTGCCAGAGGCTGGCGCCAAAGTACTCTTCGGCGGAGAGCGAACTGAGTCCGCCGAGATCCAGCCATTCGTTTGGCGTTAACACCCCCTGTGCGTAAAGCGTCATGACGTAATCGTCGTAATGCTCTTCTTCGTCGCCCGGCACCATATTCCACAGAATACGTTTACCCGCGAGACGCACAGCGGTGCGATAGAATTCATCAAGCAACAGGATATGCTGCGTCGAGCCACAGTCTTCACCACCCAAACTGCCGCTTTCATTGTGGCGGAAACGGTTTTCATCAATCAGGAAGAAGCTGACTTCCACGCCCAGCGAGGCGGCCCAGCTTTCCAGCAGGCTACATTTACGCTGCAGCAGCTGGCGCTCTTCGCTATCCAGCCAGGATTGATGGCAGACCCAAATATCAAGGTCAGAGGAACAGCTTTGCCCTACCGAAGAGGTGCTGCCCATTGAGTAAACGCCGGTGATAGGCAGTTCGCCCTTGGGAGGATCCTGCGGTGACATACCGCGGTACAGTTCCAGTTCGTTCAGGTAGTGGCGTTGGGTTTCATCAGGCGTGTAAAGGCATATGCCTTTGGGAACGTTACCATCAAGGTAACCCGGCATCAGCGGATGGTGGTAGTGCAATAATGTCGGCAGCAGACTGTATACCTGCTGGAAGGCAGGTCCCATGGCAGCAAGCGCGCGATCCACACGCAGTTGATTTATGGCATCCAGTCTCTGTTTCAGAGTCTCAATATAGAGGTACAAGACGTATCGCCTGATGTTGCTATCCGTCATGTTGTCGATTGCTGCGGCACAAGCGCTCACAATAATCGTCATCAATTCGGATAAACCGTATGTCAAAAATAACCGTTACCTGTTTTTTCGCCCATATTTTTTTATGCTGTACAGCCGAAAAAATGGTCTAAAACGTGATCAATTTAACACCTTGCTCATTGACCGTAAAGAAAGATGCGCTACATACAAGTGTAGCACCGTTCGTTACGTGTAAATTCCTTCATACGGTCGGGAGGTTTCTCGTCATTATTCACTGCCAGTGATGATGCAGCGCCTTTTCCTCTCACTCACGTTTGAGCGTAACGCTGACATCCCTTTGATAAGGATGTTAGGATGGTCAATGATTGATAATGACGGTAACAAGCATGTTAGACAATGTTTTGAGAATTGCCACACGCCAAAGCCCCCTTGCGCTCTGGCAGGCACATTATGTCAAAGACGCCTTAATGGCAAACCACCCCGGTCTGATCGTGGAACTGGTTCCGATGGTAACCCGTGGCGATGTGATCCTTGATACCCCGCTGGCGAAAGTCGGGGGGAAAGGGTTGTTTGTTAAAGAGCTGGAAGTCGCGCTGCTGGAAAAACGCGCCGATATCGCCGTGCATTCCATGAAGGATGTGCCGGTTGAGTTCCCTGACGGTCTTGGACTGGTCACCATTTGCGAGCGAGAGGATCCGCGTGATGCTTTCGTCTCAAATAAGTACAACACGCTGGATGAACTCCCGGCAGGCAGTATCGTCGGGACATCCAGTTTGCGTCGCCAGTGCCAGTTGGCAAAGCGTCGCCCGGATCTCGTCATCCGTTCGCTGCGCGGCAACGTAGGTACGCGTCTGAGCAAACTGGATAACGGCGATTATGACGCCATTATTCTGGCGGTCGCCGGATTAAAACGTTTAGGTCTTGAGTCGCGAGTCCGCACCGCTCTGCCGCCGGAAGTCTCCCTACCCGCTGTCGGGCAAGGCGCGGTTGGCATAGAATGTCGACTGGATGATATGCGCACTCAGGCGCTGTTAGCGCCGCTCAACCATGAAGAGACTGCGCTGCGCGTCAAAGCCGAACGCGCCATGAATACCCGCCTGGAAGGGGGATGTCAGGTCCCTATCGGCAGTTATGCAGAACTCATTAACGGTGAGATTTGGCTGCGGGCGCTGGTCGGCGCGCCTGACGGTTCGCAGATGGTATGCGGAGAACGTCGCGGCGCCGCGCAGGAAGCTGAACAGATGGGCATCTCTCTGGCTGAAGAGCTGCTGGAGAACGGTGCGCGCACCATTCTGGCTGAAGTTTACAACGGAGAAGCCCCCGCATGAGTATTCTGGTCACCCGCCCGTCTCCCGCAGGGGAAGAGTTAGTGAGCCGTCTGCGCACACTGGGGCAGGTGGCCTGGAGCTTTCCGCTCATCGAGTTTTCGCCCGGTCGGGAACTGGCAACGCTTGCTTTCCGACTATCGGCGCTGACGGAAAACGATCTGGTCTTCGCCCTCTCGCAGCACGCCGTCACCTTTGCAGATGCCGAGCTTCAGCAACAAGGGAAAAGCTGGCCCTCCCTTCCGCGTTATTTTGCCATTGGTCGCACAACGGCGCTGGCGCTGCATACCGTTAGCGGTTTCAATATTCACTACCCTCTGGATCGGGAAATTAGCGAAGTCTTGCTACAATTACCTGAATTACAAAATATTGCGGGAAAACGCGCGCTGATATTACGCGGCAATGGTGGCCGTGAGCTGATAGGTGAAACCCTGACAGCACGCGGAGCTGATGTCGATTTTTGTGAATGTTATCAACGCAGTGCAAAATATTACGATGGTGCAGAAGAAGCGATGCGCTGGCAATCTCGTGGTGTGACCACGGTGGTTGTCACCAGCGGAGAGATGCTACAACAGCTCTGGTCGCTCATTCCGCAGTGGTATCGTGAGCACTGGTTACTACGCTGTCGGCTGCTGGTCGTCAGTGAGCGTCTGGCGCACCTCGCCCGGGAACTGGGCTGGCAAGATATTAAGGTCGCTGATAACGCCGACAACGATGCGCTACTACGCGCATTACAATAACTCTCATAATGGGATGCCATAATGACGGAACAAGAAAAATCCTCCGCCGTGGTTGAAGAGACCAGGGAGGCCGTGGAAACCACGTCACAGCCAGTCAATACTGAAAAAAAGAGTAAGAACAGCACGGCACTGATTCTGAGCGCTGTGGCGATTGCTATTGCGCTGGCTGCAGGCGTTGGGCTGTACGGTTGGGGGAAACAGCAGGCAACAACGCAGACAGCAACCAGCGATGCGCTGGCGAACCAGCTTACAGCGTTGCAAAAAGCGCAAGAAAGCCAAAAAGCTGAGCTGGAAGGCATTATTAAGCAGCAGGCAACGCAGTTGGATGAAGCCGCTCGCCAGCAGGCCGCGCTGGTCAAACAGCTTGACGAAGTCCAGCAAAAAGTCGCCACTATCTCCGGCAGCGATGCCGGGACATGGCTGCTGGCGCAGGCTGATTTTCTGGTGAAACTGGCCGGTCGCAAATTATGGAGCGATCAGGACGTTACTACCGCCGCGGCGCTGCTGAAAAGCGCTGACGCCAGTCTGGCGGATATGAATGACCCAAGCCTGATTACCGCCCGTCGCGCGATTACCGACGATATCGCGAGCCTCTCTGCGGTGACTCAGGTCGACTATGACGGCATTATCCTGAAAGTGAATCAGCTCTCTAACCAGATTGATAACCTGCGTCTGGCCGACAACGATACCGACGATTCGCCGATGGATTCCGACAGCAGCGAGCTTTCCAGCTCGATCAGCGAATGGCGCGTCAATCTTCAAAAAAGCTGGCAGAACTTTATGGACAGCTTTATCACCGTTCGCCGTCGTGATGAAACCGCCGTCCCGCTGCTGGCACCGAACCAGGACGTTTACTTACGTGAAAATATCCGTTCTCGCCTGTTAGTGGCCGCACAGGCCGTGCCGCGTCATCAGGAGGAAACATATCGCCAGGCGCTGGAAAACGTCTCCACCTGGGTGCGCGCCTACTACGACACCGACGATGCAGCCACCAAAGCTTTCCTTGAAGAGGTAGACCAACTGAGCCAACAAAGCATCAGCATGGACGTACCGGAAACGCTGCAGAGCCAGGCGCTTCTCGACAAGCTCATGCAGACCCGCGTACGTAATTTACTGGCACAGCCTGCCACAGCGCCGGTTGCAGCAACTCCTGCGCCTTCAGCTGAAACTCCGGCAACTGCGCCGCAAGGAGAATAATGATGCTAAAAGTATTATTGCTCTTTGTGCTGTTGATCGCCGGGATCGTTGTCGGTCCAATGATTGCCGGTCATCAGGGCTACGTACTGATCCAGACGGATAATTACAATATCGAAACCAGCGTGACGGGTCTGGTGATCATTCTGATCGTCGCAATGGTCGTCCTGTTTGCGATTGAATGGCTGCTGCGCCGAATTTTCCGCACTGGCGCGCATACCCGCGGATGGTTTGTCGGTCGGAAGCGTCGTCGCGCCCGTAAGCAGACCGAGCAGGCGCTGCTCAAGCTGGCAGAAGGCGATTATCAGCAGGTTGAAAAGCTGATGTCGAAAAACGCCGATCATGCAGAACAGCCGGTAGTGAATTACCTGCTGGCGGCAGAAGCTGCTCAACAGCGCGGTGACGAAGCTCGTGCCAACCAACACCTTGAGCGTGCTGCCGAACTGGCCGGAAATGATACGATCCCGGTAGAAATCACTCGCGTTCGCCTGCAGCTGGCACGTAATGAAAATCACGCCGCACGCCACAGCGTAGATAAACTGCTGGAAGTGACGCCACGTCATCCGGAAGTGCTGCGTCTGGCTGAACAGGCCTACATTCGTACCGGTGCATGGAGTTCGTTACTGGATATCATTCCATCCATGGCAAAAGCGCACGTGGGTGATGACGAGCACCGCGCGATGCTGGAACAGCAGGCATGGGTTGGTCTGATGGATCAGGTTCGCGCCGATCAGGGCAGCGAGGGTCTACGTGCATGGTGGAAAAACCAGAACCGTAAAACCCGTCACCAGGTTGCCCTGCAGGTGGCAATGGCTGAACATCTGATTGAGTGTGACGATCACGATACGGCACAGCAGGTCATCATTGATGGTCTTAAACGCCAGTATGACGACCGCCTGGTGCTGCCGATCCCGCGTCTGAAAACCAACAACCCGGAACAGATAGAGAAAGTGTTGCGCCAGCAGATTAAAGCCGTCGGCGATCGCCCATTACTGTGGAGCACGCTGGGCCAGTCGCTAATGAAGCACGGCGAATGGCAGGAAGCCACGTTCGCCTTCCGTGCCGCTCTCAAACAGCGTCCAGATGCCTATGACTACGCCTGGCTTGCTGACGCGCTGGACAGACTGCATCAGCCGGAAGAAGCCGCCACCATGCGTCGTGATGGCCTGATGTTGACGCTGCAGAACAACAATCCCCCGCAGTAATTCCCTCTTGCCCGGTGACGCTTCGCTTACCGGGCCTACCGTTATTTCATATACACCAAATCATTCGAGATGCTTCGAGGCGACTTGAAGGATGAGGTGTATATGCATAAAAAAACGCCCGCTCTTTTGGAGCAGGCGTTAAACAGGTCTGTATGACAACATAAATGGGTGCTTCACTCAACGTTATGTCCATGGTGTTTGATGAGGCCAGAGCGACATCTGTCTGTGGACGATAAGCACCGTAAACGGCTCTGCATCATTCCTGAGTTTATGAGGCCAGATGGCGAACATAAGAGATGGAATGAGCATCTACCCGTATATTATTGCACAAGGCATGCCACGATTGCACTGCAAAAACAATGGAACCGGACTTTTTAAGAAATCAGGAAATTCGGGGAAATAAAGGCTGAGAAGGGAAAATCAGAAAACAAAAAACCCCGCCGAAGCGGGGTTCAAAATTGGTCGGCGAGAGAGGATTCGAACCTCCGACCCACTGGTCCCAAACCAGTTGCGCTACCAAGCTGCGCTACTCGCCGTTTTACTGCTTTTTGAATTTTTAGTTCAATTCTTTAAGTCGTGGTGCGAGGGGGGGGACTCGAACCCCCACATCCTAAGGACACTAACACCTGAAGCTAGCGCGTCTACCAATTCCGCCACCTTCGCATTTCACAACTTTAAATTAATGGGGTGGCTAATGGGATTCGAACCCACGACAACTGGAATCACAATCCAGGGCTCTACCAACTGAGCTATAGCCACCACTGCAAATCTTTTACGCGGTATTAAAACCACCGCAGCTCCGGCACCTTACTAAATGGTGCGCCCGACAGGATTCGAACCTGAGACCTCTGCCTCCGGAGGGCAGCGCTCTATCCAGCTGAGCTACGGGCGCTTAGCGCCGTTGCGGGGCTGGATATTACGGAGGTCTCGGTCTGCTGTCTAGTGCTTTTTTAAAATAAATTATCGTTTGGTCATGGTTTGTGCGTTTTGTCGCTTATTCCTGCAATTTTTGGGCTGTGCCATGACGATTCAGGCCAAAAACCTTATAAATGAGCGTCACGGCCAGTAAGAAGATAATGCCAACAAACAGCGACATTCGGGTATCTTCATTAAAGTACATGCCGATTAATACGCAAATCAGGAACGCCATCGTCAAATAGTTCGCCCACGGGAAAAGAATCGAGCGGAAAGGATGACTGGCGATCGCCGCTTTATGCGCCTGACGGAAACGTATCTGGCTTATCAGGATCACAAACCACGGCACCATCCCCGGCAGCACGCTGGCGCTATAGACATAAACGAACACACGCTGCGGGTTGGGAATGATGTAGTTCAGGCACGAACCAACCAGCAGGATCGCGATAGAAATAGCCACGCCGGCAACCGGCACGCCCTGGCGAGAAACTTTTCCAACAGCGGCAGGTAGCTGGCGATTCTTTGCCAGCGCGTAAAGCATACGCCCACAGCTGTACATCCCACTGTTACAGCCCGACAGCGCCGCCGTCAGGACCACAAAGTTAATAATCCCTGCCGCGGCGGTAATACCAATCTTGGCAAAGGTGAGAACAAACGGGCTACCGTTACTGCCAATCTCATTCCACGGGAAAATAGTGACGATAACAAAAATCGCACCGACGTAGAAAATCAGAATACGCCACAGCACTTTCCCTACTGCACTACGCAGCGTGACCTGCGGATTCTTCGCTTCACCCGCAGTAATGCCGATCAGCTCCACGCCCTGGTAAGAAGCCACGACAATACACAATGCCGTCAGGAAGCCCTTCCAACCACCAGCAAAGAAGCCGCCGTGCTCGGTCAGGTTGCCAAAGCCGATCGCCTGACCGCCATTACCAAAACCGAAGAAAATCACCCCTAATCCAATGACGATCATCACAATGATGGTGGTCACTTTAATCATGGCAAACCAGAACTCAATTTCACCATACAGGCGAACCGCGGCGAGATTTGCCAACGCAACCAGTCCGACAGCTATCAGTGCGGGTATCCATTGTGCCATTTCCGGGAACCAGAACTGGACGTACACCCCGATGGCGGTAATCTCCGATATCCCCACCGCCATCCACATAAACCAGTATGACCAGGCAGTGAGATAACCAAAGAAGGGGCTCATATAACGATGGGCGTAAACAGCAAATGAACCGGCAACCGGCTCGAGGAATAACATCTCCCCCATAGAACGCATAATGAAAAAGACGAACAGCCCGGCGACGATGTATGCCAGCAGAACCGAAGGTCCCGCCCATTTCAGGGTACTGGCGGCCCCCATAAATAGCCCGACGCCAATAGTCCCCCCAAGGGCAATTAATTCGATGTGACGAGCCTCCAGCCCACGCTGTAGCTCAGGTTTGTTCTCGGCCATAAATCCTCTTGTTGTGTTTGCATACTGTCCGGTATTACCGGTTCTCGTTATGGGTACATCTTGTTATGCCATAACAGGCCATACGGCACCGACCGCTTAACGGTTGGCGTCAAAAACACCACGGCACTGCAATGATTGTTGCGAATGGTTTCCTAAAATCGCTTAAATGGCAATTAAAGCATTCAAAAAATAAATAGATTGTGCGAGAAAGCAGCGATTATGTTGTGAATAAGTAGCGTAATTAGCAGATCACGCTACTTATCAAAGGAGGGAGGGCGTCAGAGGTTGCCGGTATAGTGCCAGCGGAGATAGCGTAATAAGCGAAGTTGACGAGTGATACGGCTTGGCTGCGACAATAAGCGATACAGCCACTCCAGCCCCAGACTCTGCCAGATTCGCGGCGCACGCTTAACGTGACCGGTAAAGACGTCGTAGGTACCACCGACGCCCATATACAGCGCTTCAGGGTGAATCTTCCGGCAGTCACGCATAAAGATCTCTTGTTTCGGCGAGCCCATCGCCACCGTCACAATCTGCGCACCGCTGGCGTGGATACGTTCAAACAATGCCTGACGCTGGTCCGGGGTAAAATAACCGTCCTGACTGCCTACAATGTTCACGCGCCACTGGGCACGCAGTTTGGTTTCCGTTTGCGCCAGAACTTCAGGCTTGCCACCAATCAGGAAAACAGGCGTTCCTTCCTGCCCGGCTCGCGCCATAAGCGCTTCCCAAAGAT
Source organism: Citrobacter braakii (assembly GCF_002075345.1). Lineage (GTDB taxonomy): Bacteria > Pseudomonadota > Gammaproteobacteria > Enterobacterales > Enterobacteriaceae > Citrobacter > Citrobacter braakii. The sequence goes on along the minus strand of NZ_NAEW01000018.1, from coordinate 34,119 downwards.
CAGCCCCAGCCACGCGTGAAACCTGCGCCTGCGGGAATTTTTTGCGCACTGAGCGCACCACGCTAATCCCATCCGCATATTTGAACTCAGCGGCGTTGATCAGATCCCGCACTTCAGGGTTATCTTCTGCCGTCAGCATCTTCTCGGCGTTGATTGCCACCAGCGTTCCAGGCCTGAGATGCCCCTCGGCAAACAGGTAATTTAGCGCATGCTGCATATCGCGCCAGCCAATCAATTGTAGCCCGCGCAGCGAGTAGAGTGGCGCAGTTGTGTTATCTGTCATTACGATCCTTCAATCTGTGTCCGGGGCAGCGATTTAATTCGTTTATGGATGAGTCCCGCACTATCGAATAGCCAAAACAGCAGTTTTGCCACCAGCAGACACACGCCGAAAATCACGAGGAAAAAGACCACTCGCGAGACAAACGAATCCAGCCCTTCACGTGCCAACACGATCATATTGAAAATAGCGCCAAAACAGAAACTGTGCAGAATCGCCGCCTTGTAGCGATTGGTTTCGCGGTTGCCTAACTCATACAGCCAGTCAAACCATTTGATGATGAGTCCAACGACAATCGCGCCTAACGGGATAAACAGCGCCCCGCCCATCACCACCAGTGAACCAATTAACGTCGGCGAAATCGCCAGACCTGAGTGGTTGTTCAACACTTCCCAGGTAAAGTAGTTCGCTGAGTTGAGGACAATACTCGGCCGCCCAGGCCACAGCCAGGAGGGGATAAAGACGTAGAAGTCACGGACAATCGGCGCCAGCCCCTGAAACTCAATATTGTGGTAATTTTGCAGCAACAGCGCCAGATTCTCCCAAGGCGAGAAGGTATCCCGCGTGAGGTACAGGAAGGTATAGAACGCCTCGTCGCCGCTAACGTTCATCCCATAGCGCTTCAGCGCCAGCCAGAACATCCCGACGATACCCAGCACGCCCGCGGCGGCCAGCATCCACAGCGAAATCCAGCCGCGAATGATGCCGATAAACAAGAAGATGGCAAACGCAATGATGATATTGGCGCGCGTCCCGCCAACAATCATATAGGTCAGCAAACCAAACGCGACGGTACTCACCAGGAAGAATAACCACGCTTTGCTATCCTGACGCAGGAAATAGACCACCAGCATTGCCGGAATGAAGAAGTAGAAGAAACGCTTCAGAGCGACGCCAGAGACTTCACTGGAAAAAATTTGGCTGTAGGATTGCAGCCTGAACAGCAGGAATCCGTTGTGCATAAAGAAGACGCCCACGCTCACCAATGCAATCGCCATCAGGATAACCCAGGTCAAATGCGCTTCAACGCGATTGATGGTAAATAGCGGCCTGCGTGGCTTATCCTCGACTCGCTTGCGAAGGCGTGTTTTATACGTCACGTAGTAGACGGCATAGAAACAGGCGGCTGACAGCAAGGCCTGCAGCAGGATCTCCGGCGGAGCAACTGCCACATCAAAACGGAACACCAGTATGCTGGTCAACGGGAACCCGAAGAAGAACGTCAGCAAAAACAGCAGTGAGAAGAAAACATTGAAGTTAAAACGCACGCGGCGGAATTCAAACCAGGTCAGCGTGGCGATAAACAAGGTGGAGAGCAGCCATACCACCAGCAGACCGCTAAATTGCATCAGGCTCATACGGTTTCTCCTGAAGCAATACGCAACGCGTTGTGCCACGGCTGCAGATAATTCGGGCTAAAGAAGGTGATTGAATTTTTATCTACCGATGCCAGCTGGCGCTGCGCTTCGCGTACGACGCCTTCATTGAGCTCATCAGTGGTAAATAACACCGGGAGATTCTGTTCCACCATATCCTGCCAGAAGGGATTTTCACGGTTGAGCACGCACGGGATACCGGCCTGAATCAGTAAACACAGGGTACCGATCCCCTGCTGACGGGCAAAAATAAAGTAACCCAAATCACACTGACGTAATAATGTCAGATAGGCATCAAATTCCAGCTGTTCACTTAAAATTTGCAGATTCTCAGCGCTAAACAATGCCAGGCCGGCCTGACGAACCTCGTCGATATAAGCCGCATTATTGGCGGGGTACCCCATCGGCACAATCACATTCACCGTGTCGCCGAACTGCTGATGGACGGCGCGTAGCGCGGCAATATGCTCATTGCTGCGATCGCCAGAGTTGCCAACCAGCACCGTCATCTTGCCGCTGCGCTGACACGCATTGCTCATATTATTGAGCGAGGGATCCATCCGCGTTGGGAAATAGAGCAACTCGCCACGCACGCGCGGATGCTGTTCGGCGAAATAGCTCAAATCACCCCGCGTGGCAAATACGCAGCCCACACGATTCTGCGCCATACGGCGAATGGGGTAAAACAGGCGAAATTTCAGTCCACTGGAGACTTCATATAAATCCGCGCCCCAGATATGCCAGTAAAACTGCTCCGGTTTAATTCCCCCGCTCAGCAGCGCTAACCACAGGCTGGTGTTGAACTGACCGTGGAAGAAAAAACGCTGTTGGCGATCCGCTTTTGCTTTCGCGATAACCGCTTCAGCCAGCGCCTTTTTCCCACCATAGAAGCTTAGCGATAACGCCGGGCAGTTCTCACTGAATCCGGCATCCTGACCTGCAACCATAAACGTGCGCGCGTGCTCGCTCGTCGCGGCCAGCGAGTCGTTGAAAAACCGCAGCACGGTTTGGTTATGGTGAGGGATATCCGATCCCAGAACGTGAATCAGTACAGTCATACCCGCCTACGCCAGAGTAAAAACACGCCACAACAAAGAGAGAAATAGACAATGTACGTTGCCATGTAAGCCTGTGCCGCGCCCAGCGCACCATGTGCAGGGATCAGCCAATGTGCAAACGCCGTCAATAACATGAACTGGCTAATTTCTGCCAAGATATAAAACCGCAGCGACGCTTTCGCGATCACCAGATAACCGAAAACATAGGCGCCGACTTTCAGCACATCACCGACCAGTTGCCAGGCGAACAGGTCGCGCATGGCGGTGAATTTAGCGGAGAAAAGCAGCCAGATAGCAAAATCGCGCAGTAGCCAGACGGTAAAGCTTGCGGCAGCAACCGCCGGCAGCACGAATTTCAACGACTTGATCACTTCGCGTGTAATGTCGCGCTTTTCAGTCAAACGCGACAACGTCGGCAGCAAGTAAACGCTGAATGAGGCGGTGATAAATTGCAGATAAGCATCGGAGATACTGCTCACCCCCTGCCAGATCCCCACATCATCCCAGCTGTACTGCGCCGCCAACAGGTTTCGCATCATCACGTATGCCACTGGCAGCGTTACGGAGGTAATCAGCGCCATCAGCGTAAACTTGCTTAACTGCCCTGCCAGACCGTTATCCCACGAGGGTTTCAGGTAATGCAGGGGGATAGTCCCACGCTTAATCAGCATTATAGCGGCAGGGATAGCGACCAGCGCAGGTACCAGCGCCAGGCCCAGCAAGGCGCCCTCATACCCTCCCAGGCGATAACAGCCATAATAAGCCGCTACGCCCACCAGGCTCCCCACAATCAACGACAGCGCGTTACCCGCCGCATCGCGGAAGCCCTTCATCAGCGCCAGCAGCAGGTTCGCCCAGGCTATGCCCATCTGCACCAGCGCAACCAGTCGAACCAGCCCCTGATAATGAGTATGACCAAATAATCCCTGACTGATAGGTGCGGCCGCCAGCAAAAAAATCACCGCCATCAGCGTAGAGAATCCCAGCACCATCGCGGAAGAGGTACCGACCACCTTACGGAGCCGGGCCGGATCGTCATGATGCTGCGCAACGTATTTCGTGACGCCATTGAAAATGCCGGCCCCCGCCAACACGCCAAGCACGGTGACCATCTGGCGGAAGTTACCCGCCTGCCCCACGCCTGCCGGGCCAAACGACACCGCCAGCAACTTCACAACCAGCAAACCTGCGCCAATTTTTACCAGCGTACTGGCCGCCGTCCATAAGGACGCTTTTGCAAGCGACATATCAGGCGAAGTAGTTGAGTAAGGTCGTAATGACTGTTCGCTGGTTCACCGGCGACAGATTGTAGAACAGCGGTAAACGCAGCAGGCGTTCGCTCTCTTTGGTGGTGTAACGATCAACACCGGCAAACATGCCGAATTTATCGCCAGCCGGGCAATCATGCAGCGGGATATAGTGGAACACCGCCATAATTTCAGCTTCTTTCAGGAAGTTAATCAACGCCGTGCGATCGTCGATATCGCGCAGTTTGATGTAAAACATATGGGCATTCTGTACGCAACCCTCCGGTATCGAAGGCAGCTCAATACGCCCGGCACGCGCCAGCGGTTCCAGGGCATCGTAATACTTTTGCCACAGCGCCAGACGCTGCTGGTTAATACGATCAGCCGCTTCCAATTGCGCCCACAGATAAGCCGCCTGCAGATCGGACATCAAATAGCTGGAACCGATATCACGCCAGGTATACTTATCTACCTGGCCGCGGAAAAACTGACTACGGTTAGTCCCTTTTTCACGGATGATCTCTGCGCGCTCGACTAATTTTTTATCATTAATCAGCGTCGCTCCACCTTCCCCGCCTGCGGTATAGTTTTTGGTCTCATGGAAGCTAAAGCAGCCGATGTGACCAATCGTACCCAGCGCACGCCCCTTGTAGGTCGACATGACGCCCTGGGCGGCATCTTCCACCACATACAGGTTATGTTTAGTGGCCAGCCCCATGATGGTATCCATTTCGCAGGCCACGCCCGCGTAATGTACCGGCACAATAGCGCGGGTTTTATCGGTGATCGCCGCTTCAATCAGCGTTTCGTCAATGTTCATGGTATCCGGGCGAATATCAACAAAGACGATTTTCGCGCCGCGCAACACGAAGGCATTGGCCGTCGAGACAAACGTGTAGCTCGGCATAATGACTTCATCGCCAGGCTGGATGTCCAGCAGCAATGCCGCCATCTCAAGCGATGCGGTGCAGGAAGGCGTCAGCAGCACTTTCTCACTGCCAAAATGCTGCTCCAGCCACTGCTGACAGCGACGGGTAAAGCCACCGTCACCACACAGTTTGCCGCTATTCATCGCAGACTGCATGTAATCGAGTTCAGTTCCCACCACCGGCGGTGCATTAAATGGAATCATCGTGTCACCTGTATAACCAATACGCGGTGCTTTCCACATTCGCACCACTGTGTATATAACGTTTAAGCGCGGCGGTGTTGCCCATTTGGGTCGCCACGCGCAATGTTGTTTTCCCGCGGGCCTGTGCCCAACAAAGCGCGGCCTGCATCAGTTCTGCACCCGCACCACGCCCGGCCAGCAGGCCAATTCTCGCCTCGGTCGCATTCAGTTCACGCAGCGAGACATAGCCACGAATCTCACCAGTCGGTTTACGAAAAACGAGGCACTGATGATCAAACGTCCCCAGCACCGCGTTTTCAATCCACTGTGCGTAGAAACGCGCGCTGGCATCTTCGGCATACCACGGGGCGCGAAAACGACTTTGCGCAAATGCCTGTCCTGCCAGATGGCGTAATACAGGGATATCCGTAGGTTGCGCGACCTGCGCACCGGGGTCGCCGCTGGCACACGTCACCGGTAGTACAAAATCGACTTCACCTTCTACCAGTGAGAACCCCAAATGCTGCAGAGCATCTAATTCATGGCTATTTGCGGCAAGTATTTTTGCTTGTACACGCGACCAGGGCAGCAACGCATCCGCAGTTAGAACCGGCGCGCGTTGGTCAAAACGGACAATGGCGCTATTCACGCCAAAGAACGTATTTTCCCAGCTAAGCGGCTCAATACTGGCGCGGACGAGCACGGAGCAGCTCCAGCAGGTATTGACCATAACCCGTTTTGGCCAGTGAACTGGCGGCACGCTTCACGCCTTCGTCATCCAGCCAGCCGTTACGCCAGGCGATTTCTTCCAGACAGGCTATTTTAAAGCCCTGGCGTTTCTCCACCGTCTGCACAAAAGTGCTCGCTTCAATCAAACTGTCATGCGTACCGGTATCCAGCCAGGCAAAGCCACGCCCAAGCAATTCAACCGTCAGATGTCCGTCATCAAGATACATCTGGTTGATAGACGTAATCTCCAGCTCCCCACGCTCAGAAGGTTTCACGCGTTTCGCGTATTCCACCACTTTGCTGTCATAAAAATAGAGCCCTGTCACCGCCCAATTAGATTTCGGCGCTTTCGGCTTCTCTTCCAGAGAGACTGCGCGAAAATTGTCATCAAACTCAACAACACCAAAACGTTCAGGGTCCATGACCTGATAGCCAAACACCGTCGCGCCTTGCGTTCTGGCGGCCACATGACGCAGTTTTGGACTGAATCCTTGACCAAAGAAGATGTTGTCCCCTAACACCAGGCACGATGGTTCACCGTTAAGAAACGTTTCACCGATAATAAAAGCCTGCGCTAATCCATCCGGGCTCGGTTGCTCAGCATAGTGCAGTTCAATGCCAAACTCAGATCCATCGCCCAGCAAACGCTGGAAATAGCCTTTATCTTCCGGAGTGGTGATAATCAGGATTTCGCGAATTCCCGCCAGCATCAGTACCGATAGCGGGTAGTAAATCATCGGCTTATCGTAAATGGGCAATAGTTGCTTCGATACGCCCCGCGTAATGGGGTACAGGCGAGTACCTGAGCCACCCGCCAGAATGATACCTTTCATGCGTTGCCTCCTCCGCAAAACCAGGCTGTTAGCCCTTCAGACCTAAACGTTCGCCCTGGTAACTGCCGTCCTGCACGGGTTTCCACCATGCCTGATTATCCAGATACCACTGCACGGTTTTGCGCATTCCACTTTCAAACGTTTCCTGCGGCATCCACCCGAGTTCACGCGCAATTTTTGAAGCGTCAATGGCGTAACGTAAATCATGGCCTGGGCGATCGTCCACAAAAGCGATCAAGTCGCGGTACTGCGCGATGCCCTGCGGTTTATGCGGAGCCAGCTCTTCCAACAGGCTGCAAACCGTTTCGACAACATCCAGGTTTTTACGCTCGTTATGGCCACCAATATTATAGGTTTCCCCAACCGCGCCCGTCGTCGCCACGCAATAGAGCGCCCTGGCGTGATCTTCTACATACAACCAGTCACGGATCTGTTGACCATTGCCATATACCGGCAACGGTTTGCCCGCCAGTGCGTTGAGGATCATCAGCGGAATCAGTTTTTCCGGGAAATGGTACGGACCATAGTTATTGGAACAGTTGGTAATCAGCGTTGGCAGACCGTAGGTACGCAGCCAGGCGCGAACCAGATGATCGCTGCTGGCTTTCGACGCGGAATAAGGGCTGCTCGGCGCATACGGCGTGGTTTCGGTGAAGAAATCATCTGTGGAATGGAGATCGCCATACACCTCGTCAGTCGAGATATGGTGGAAACGAAACGCCAATTTTTCCTCACTGGCTAATGTACTCCAGTAAGCGCGCGCTGCTTCCAACAGCGTGTAGGTTCCCACAATGTTGGTTTCGATAAAGGCGGCCGGACCATCAATTGAACGATCGACATGGCTTTCTGCAGCCAGATGCATCACGCAGTCCGGCTGATATTGTTGAAACACCCTGTCGAGCGATGCCCGATCGCAAATATCCACTTTCTCAAAGGCAAAACGGGAATTCTGCGCAACCGGCTCCAGCGACATCAGGTTTCCGGCGTAGGTCAGCTTATCGACCACAACCACCGCATCCTCGGTATCATGAATGATATGTCGCACAACCGCCGAGCCGATAAATCCCGCTCCACCGGTAACCAGAATTCGTTTCATTAGCGCCAGACCCCTTTGGTATCAACGATGTACTGCTGTTGAACCGCATCACCTTTGATGCCTTTAAATTCATTATGGTCAACCAACATGACCAACACATCAGCACGTGCCAGAGCATCGTCCAGCGTCGCCAGTTGGCAAATACCATCCAGTTTTTTCGGCAGTTGATGGATGTTCGGTTCCACCACCAGCATTTCGCCTTTGTGCCATTGCGCAATATTCTGCGCAATTCCCATCGCCGGGCTTTCACGCAAATCGTCAATATTGGGTTTGAATGCCAGACCAAAACAGGCAATTTTCACTTCGCTAGCCCGTTTGTTGGTATCCGCCAGACAGTCGGCTACGGCAGCCTTTACCCGATCGACCACCCAATGCGGTTTACCATCGTTTACCTCACGCGCGGTGCGGATCAATTTCGCCTGCTGCGGGTTCTGCGCCACGATAAACCACGGATCGACCGCGATACAGTGTCCACCTACGCCAGGGCCGGGCTGCAAAATATTCACGCGTGGATGGCGGTTTGCCAGGCGAATCAGTTCCCAGACGTTGATCCCCTGATCGGCGCAAATCAGCGACAGTTCATTGGCGAAGGCGATATTGACATCGCGAAAGCTATTTTCCGTCAGCTTACACATTTCTGCGGTGCGGGCGTTGGTCACCACACATTCGCCTTCGAGAAAGATGTTGTACAGCTCGCTGGCGCGCGCGGAACAGACGGAGGTCATTCCTCCAATCACCCGATCGTTTTTAATCAGTTCGACCATTACCTGACCCGGCAGTACGCGCTCTGGGCAATAAGCAATGTTAACGTCCGCCTGTTCACCGACCTGCTGCGGGAAAGTCAGGTCAGCCCGCATTTCTGCAAGCCATGCGGCCATCTGTTCAGTTGCCCCGACAGGTGAAGTGGATTCCAGAATCACCAATGCGCCTTTTTTCAAAACTGGCGCAATAGATTTCGCCGCGGCTTCTACGTAGACCATATCGGGTTCATGATCTCCCTTAAAGGGGGTAGGCACCGCAATCAGATACGCATCAGCATCTACGGGTGTCGCGCTCGCACGTAAAAAACCATTTTCGACCGCCGTTTTCACCACCGCACCCAGATCGGGCTCAACGATGTGAATTTCGCCGCGATTAATGGTATCCACCGCATGTTGATTTATATCTACGCCAATTACGTGTTTTTGACGGGAAGCAAAGGCAGCCGCCGTTGGCAGTCCGATATAACCCAACCCAATGACAGAAATGGTCGTAAAACTCATAGCGATATCCGATTATTTTTTAATGCATCTAAAATGCGGTCACATGCCAGCCCGTCTCCATACGGATTATGGGCGCGGCTCATGATCTGATATTCATTGTCGTCATGCAGCAAACGCGTGACTTCTTCAACAATCCGCTGTGGGTCTGTACCTACCAGACGTACAGTCCCTGCGGTAATAGCTTCCGGGCGCTCCGTTGTTTCACGCATCACCAGCACAGGTTTCCCCAGAGACGGCGCTTCTTCCTGAATCCCGCCGGAATCAGTAAGGATCAGCCAGGCGTGATTCATCAGCCATACGAATGGCAGGTAGTCCTGCGGTTCAATCAACACCACATTTTCAACGTGACCCAGGATGCGATTGACCGGCTCACTGACGTTAGGGTTCAGGTGTACCGGATAGACAATCCGCACATTTTGGTTAGACGCGGCTATTTCCGCCAGGGCATGACAGATTTGCTCAAAACCGAGACCGAAGCTTTCCCGACGATGACCGGTCACCAGGATCATCTTTTTATCAGCATCCAGGAAAGGATAACGTTCGGCCAGATCCGCACGCAGCGTCTCATTTCCCAGTACGCGATCCCGAACCCAGATCAACGCGTCAATAACCGTATTACCCGTGACGAAAATACGATCATCAGGGATAGCTTCTCGTAACAGATTTTGGCGCGAGTTTTCTGTTGGGGCAAAATGATACATTGCCAGACGCCCGGTCAGCGTACGATTAGCCTCTTCCGGCCATGGTGAATAGAGATCGCCTGTACGTAAACCAGCCTCTACATGCCCCACCGGGATGCGCTGATAGAACGCGGCCAGACTGGTAGCAATCGTGGTTGTGGTATCACCATGAACCAACACCACATCGGGTTTGAATTCAGCCAAAATAGGCTTTAACCCTTCCAGGATGCGGCAGGTTATTTCTGTTAGTCCCTGACCTGGCTGCATAATATTGAGATCGTAGTCAGGTACAATGGAAAAAAGATTCAACACCTGATCGAGCATCTCCCGATGCTGCGCCGTAACGCAAACTTTCGCCTCAAAATCAGGATCTTTTTCCAGCGCATGAACCAGAGGAGCCATCTTAATGGCCTCCGGTCGCGTACCAAATACAGTCAGTACTTTCACATCGATTCTCTTCGGATTGGCAGTGAGAGCCCAGCCCCTCACTGCAACGGCATTGCTAAATCGTACGGCGACGGGTTAACGCGACACCAGCACCGATCAGAGCCCCAACGATACCCCACATAATCATCAGGAAGGCGCGACGAGGGCTGTCACGTTTTACCGGCTCTTCCGGCGTTCTCAAATAACGATAGGTCTGAAAACGCGGATCTAAAGTTGGTCCAACGTTCAGGGTGTTCAGCATGGCCCTGTTCTGGAAATAGTCCAGCTCGAAATCCGGACCAATTGACTGCAGATTCTCAAGTCGCGCCTGCAACATTGGACGTCCGAGTAAGAACAATTCTGAATCCGGCAATTCATCAGCTGGAACATCTGTGGAAGTACGCGAAATATTATGCTGCTCAGCAATTTTAAGCGCTTGTTCAATGCTGTGGACGCGGCGAGAGAAAATGGATTTTGCCACTTCTTCCTGACGTTTGACCTGCGCTTTCATCTGCACAGTGCGTGCGGCCCATGCACCTTTTAACTCATCATTCAGATGACGTGCCGCGCGTTGGCTGGCAAACGCGACGTACTGGCGCAGCAAATTGTTGGCATCAGGAGCCGTCTCGGCAATCAGCTTCACGCTGTCATTGGTATTACGCAGCGTATCGCCAGGCAAAAACTGAATGTTATTGATCAGTTCATCCAGCATCGCCGCATCGGCTTTGCTATTACCGACCATACGCTGCTTATAGTAATCAGTCTGCTGCCAGAATTCTCGGCGTGTATCCCAGGAGGCAAGCTGCATAATGAATTCTTTATAGGCCTCATCCATTACTGACGGTTGGTCCGTGGACGCGAGACTGGCCTTAATATCCAGGTTGCGTAAAAACTGTTGTTGAGAGTAAAAGCCACCCAACATATTGACCGTTGGCCTGTCAGTAATCGCCGTGGCACTCCACTCCTGACGCGCAAAAAACGTATATGCGAGGGCCGCTATCGCGAAGGCGAGAGCCATACCGACGATCCACACCTTCCCTGACCACAAGGTACGAAACAACCCACGGATATCCAGTTCATTTTCAGCGCTCACGGCATCTTCCCCCGGTAATGGTTGTCTCATCGTACCCTCAATTTATTTGGTTAAGTCTGGTTTACTTTCACGGTTTCTACGCAACTTGCGCTTCAAACGTTTGATAAATCTCGCTACCTTCCAGGCCCGTTTAATACAGATGTCGTACAAGACAAACGCCAGTAAAAAAAACACCAACATCACCCACTCCGGGACAATGCGAGAATATTCAGCCAGCACGCCAATAGATGCCAGAATAGCTGCAGCCAGGGTAATCAGGACAAAAGCCTGTCGGGAGGTAAATCCGGCGCGCATGATTAAATGGTGAATATGTTGGCGATCCGGGGAGAAAGGGCTCATGCCCTTGCGTAAGCGACGATACATAATTGCCACCATATCCATTAACGGAATGGCAATAATCCACAAAGCGGTGACCGGGCTGATAGGATGCGTTGGCCCCTGGGTAGTCTCCAGCAGGATCCAAATCACCGTGAAGCCAATCAGCGTACTGCCCGCATCCCCCATAAAAACTTTATAGCGGCGTCCGAGAATACCCAGATTCAGCAGGATGTAAGGCAGAATGGCGGCGATCATGGCAAAACACCAGATGGCCAGGCTTGTTTGCCCATCGAACCACAGGATAAGCCCCATAGCGGCGAATGACACGCTAGATAATCCACCCAACAGACCATCAATCCCATCCACCATATTGAAGGCGTTTATTGCCGCCCAGACGGCAAACAGGGTAAGGAAATATCCAAAAGGACCGAGTACCATCTCCCAAGGGCCGAAAATATAGCCAAGGCTTAGCAGATAGAGTTTACCCACCGTCATCATAATGATGCCGATAAGGGCTTGGATGGTTGCGCGGATTTTTACACTGATATCAAAACGATCGTCCAGGGCACCGATAAACACCAGTACACCAGCACAACCCAGGTAGAGAGCAGCATGCGGGATATAGTAATCGGCGATAAGAAACGTAAAGCAAATGCCTGCGTAAACCGAAATCCCTCCAACCAGCGGAATCAGTCCCTGATGACGTTTGCGGAAGTTGGGTTTATCCACCAATCCAATCTTTTTCGCGACCTTGCGGGCAAAGAAAAGAAACAGCGTTGTGAATAAAAAAATACTGATGAGATCAGTACTTGCTGTCAATAAATTCACTATACATGCTCTCAGAGAATATCAATACACGAAGTATAACCATCCAGCCAATTATTCAGAAGAGAAACCCGACTCAATATCAGCTCCATATCAGGTGGTTCTATATGATTAGCAACCACAAAATACGAATTTCAACCCTTCTTCGCCATGCGGTATGTCATACCGTATTATCGTTATTGTGTCGTTAAGATTACAGCCACAAAAGCAAAACGCCACGTAAAAACGTGGCGTTTTCGGATGAGACCTGAATTACGAACGCTTCATCATATCGAAGAAGTCGTCGTTAGTCTTGGTCATCGCCAGCTTGTTAATGAGGAATTCCATGGCATCAATTTCACCCATCGGATGGATGATTTTGCGCAGGATCCACATTTTCTGCAGCTCTTCCTGAGTGGTGAGCAGCTCTTCTTTACGGGTACCGGAACGGTTGTAGTCGATAGCCGGGAAGACGCGTTTTTCAGCAATCTTACGAGAGAGATGCAGTTCCATGTTGCCGGTACCTTTAAACTCTTCGTAGATAACTTCATCCATTTTAGAGCCGGTATCGATCAGCGCAGTCGCGATGATGGTCAGGCTACCGCCCTCTTCCACGTTACGCGCCGCACCGAAGAAACGCTTCGGACGATGCAAGGCATTGGCATCAACACCACCGGTCAGAACTTTACCGGAAGCCGGAACCACGGTGTTGTAAGCACGCGCCAGACGGGTAATGGAATCGAGCAGAATGATAACGTCTTTCTTGTGTTCAACCAGACGTTTCGCCTTCTCGATAACCATTTCCGCAACCTGAACGTGGCGGGAGGCTGGTTCGTCAAAGGTAGACGCAACCACTTCACCTTTCACCAGACGCTGCATCTCGGTAACTTCTTCCGGACGTTCGTCAATCAGCAGCACCATCAGCACGCAGTCCGGATGGTTGTAAGCAATGCTCTGCGCGATGTTCTGCAGCAGCATGGTTTTACCTGCTTTCGGCGGAGCAACAATCAGACCACGTTGGCCACGACCGATCGGTGATGCCAAATCCAGTACACGCGCCGTTAAGTCTTCAGTAGAACCGTTACCACGTTCCATACGCAGACGAGAGTTTGCGTGCAGCGGAGTTAAGTTCTCAAAGAGGATTTTGTTACGGGCATTTTCTGGTTTGTCGTAGTTAACTTCGTTAACTTTCAACAGCGCAAAGTAGCGTTCACCTTCTTTCGGCGGGCGAATCTTACCAGAGATGGTATCACCAGTGCGGAGGTTGAAACGGCGGATTTGGCTGGGAGAAACGTAGATGTCATCAGGACCGGCGAGGTAGGAGCTGTCTGCAGAGCGGAGGAAACCAAATCCATCCTGCAATATCTCCAGCACACCGTCACCAAAGATATCTTCGCCACTCTTTGCGTGCTGCTTCAGGATGGCAAAAATAATGTCCTGCTTGCGCATACGAGCCAGGTTTTCAAGGCCCATATTTTCGCCGAGAGTGATCAGCTCAGAAACCGGCGTATTCTTTAATTCGGTAAGATTCATAATGGTGTGAGTTCTTAAACTTGGGGTAAATCTCGAACTTAATGTTGTGAATGGTATGGCAGGGTCATCCATGCCTGTTTACGGCCATCAACTCATGTCTGTTCGCTGTCTGGTCACAGGAAAGTACGCAGAACTGAAACGACAAGACGGATTGAGTGACAAGCCAGGAATCTGTCCACTTCTCGCGCGAGAAACAACGGGAAGTATTGGATATAACTAGATTCAAACTTAATAAGGTATGTTTAATACGAAGTCAACACTAACTTAGCACGACTCAAGTCGGGCGTCCAGTCATCCGAATCATTTCGAAGTATGGTCGCCCGATCATGAGACTTCCTTACGCTAAATTAGCGTCGAGGAATTCTTTCAACTGACCTTTGGATAGTGCGCCGACTTTAGTCGCCGCAACTTCGCCGTTTTTAAACAGCAGCAGGGTCGGGATGCCACGGATACCATACTTCGGCGCGGTGCCTGGGTTTTGGTCAATGTTCAGTTTAGCAACCGTCAATTTGCCCTGATATTCGTCAGCGATTTCATCCAGAATTGGAGCGATCATTTTGCACGGACCGCACCACTCTGCCCAGAAATCAACGAGGATAGCTCCGTCCGCTTTGAGTACATCCGTGTCAAAACTGTCGTCAGTCAGGTGAATAATTTTATCGCTCATATTAACTCCACAGGAATAAGCCTGGTGCGTTGGTGTACTCTTAATCAACGACGTGTTGATGTAGCATTAACCAACTAAAGGTTGACTTTATTTCACCGGATACGCTTTCGTAAAGCAATAGTAAGCTGATATTCTACCACACTATGAGCAAAACACATTTAACAGAACAGAAGTTTTCCGACTTCGCCCTGCACCCAAAGGTGATAGAAGCCCTTGAAAATAAAGGCTTTCATAACTGCACGCCCATTCAGGCCCTCGCGCTGCCGCTAACGCTGGCAGGTCGTGATGTTGCAGGGCAGGCGCAAACCGGTACCGGAAAAACGATGGCGTTCCTGACGTCAACGTTTCATTATCTTCTCTCTCATCCCGCGATTGCCGATCGCAAGGTGAACCAACCGCGTGCGTTAATTATGGCGCCAACGCGTGAGTTAGCCGTGCAGATCCATGCTGACGCCGAGCCGCTGGCACAGACCACCGGTTTGAAATTAGGCCTGGCTTATGGCGGCGACGGTTACGACAAACAGCTGAAAGTGCTGGAAAGCGGCGTCGATATTCTTATCGGCACGACCGGTCGTCTCATCGACTATGCAAAACAGAACCACATTAACCTGGGCGCGATTCAGGTCGTGGTGCTGGATGAAGCCGATCGTATGTACGATCTGGGCTTTATCAAAGATATCCGTTGGCTGTTCCGTCGTATGCCGCCAACCACCCAACGTCTGAACATGCTGTTTTCTGCAACCCTCTCTTACCGCGTTCGCGAACTGGCGTTCGAACAGATGAATAACGCCGAGTACGTTGAAGTCGAACCGGAACAGAAGACAGGTCACCGTATTAAAGAAGAGCTCTTCTATCCTTCCAACGAAGAGAAAATGCGTTTACTGCAAACGCTGATTGAAGAAGAGTGGCCAGATCGCGCCATCGTCTTTGCTAACACCAAGCATCGTTGTGAAGATATCTGGGGTAGCCTTGCCGCTGACGGTCATCGCGTCGGTCTGTTGACCGGTGACGTGGCGCAGAAAAAACGTCTGCGTATCCTTGATGAGTTCACCCGTGGCGATCTCGACATTCTCGTTGCGACGGATGTCGCCGCGCGTGGTCTGCATATCCCAGCCGTAACGCACGTATTTAACTATGACCTGCCGGATGACTGTGAAGATTACGTTCACCGTATCGGTCGTACCGGTCGCGCCGGAGCAAGCGGTCACTCTATCAGCCTGGCCTGTGAAGAATACGCGCTGAATTTACCAGCAATCGAGACCTATATCGGTCACTCGATCCCGGTCAGCAAGTACAACCCGGATGCGCTGATGACCGATCTGCCGAAGCCGTTACGCTTAACGCGTCCGCGCACAGGCAATGGCCCACGCCGTACCGGTGGTGCTCCGCGTAATCGTCGTCGTTCAGGTTAACGTTAGATATGCTCACAACCACTTCGCTGTACGCCGCAATTGATTTAGGCTCGAATAGTTTTCATATGCTGGTTGTACGCGAGGTGGCGGGAAGCATTCAGACGCTCACGCGTATTAAACGCAAGGTGCGTCTGGCCGCTGGCCTCAACAGCGACAACGTTCTTTCCGCTGAAGCTATGGAGCGCGGCTGGCAATGCCTGCGCCTGTTTGCTGAACGTCTGCAGGATATCCCTCAGCCGCAAATCCGCGTGGTCGCCACGGCAACATTACGCATCGCGGTAAACGCCGATGAGTTTATCGCCAAAGCGCAAGAGATCCTCGGCTGTCCTGTCCAGGTCATCAGCGGCGAAGAAGAAGCGCGGCTGATTTATCAAGGTGTTGCCCACACCACCGGCGGTGCCGATCAGCGTCTTGTCGTTGATATTGGCGGTGCCAGCACTGAACTGGTTACCGGCTCCGGCGCGCAAACCACCTCTCTGTTCAGCCTGTCAATGGGCTGCGTCACCTGGCTCGAAAGGTATTTCACCAATCGTAATCTGGCACAGGAAAACTTTGACGAAGCAGAGAAAGCGGCTCGCGAAGTTCTGCGCCCGGTCGCCGACAAACTGCGTTTTCATGGCTGGAAAGTTTGCGTTGGTGCCTCTGGCACCGTCCAGGCGTTACAGGAAATCATGATGGCGCAAGGCATGGATGAGCGCATTACGTTGGCCAAGCTTCAGCAGCTTAAACAACGCGCCATTCATTGTGGTCGTCTGGAAGAGCTGGAAATAGAAGGGTTAACGCTGGAACGCGCACTGGTTTTTCCCAGCGGACTGGCCATTCTGATCGCCATTTTCACCGAACTGAATATTCAATGCATGACTCTGGCCGGCGGCGCACTACGCGAAGGTCTGGTCTACGGCATGCTGCACTTGCCGGTTGATCAGGACATTCGCAGCCGTACGCTGCGTAATATTCAGCGTCGATTTATGGTCGACACCGATCAGGCGAATCGCGTCACGCAATTGGCTGTACATTTACTCGAACAGGTGAAAGATGAGTGGCATCTTGAAGCCATTAGTCGTGAACTGCTGCAAAGTGCCTGTCAGTTGCATGAAATAGGACTGAGCGTAGAGTATAAGCAGGCGCCACTGCATGCCGCCTGGCTGGTACGTAATCTCGATCTCCCGGGCTTTACTCCCGCGCAGAAGAAACTGTTAGCCACGCTGTTGCTCAACCAAACTAATCCGGTCGATCTCTCTTCACTCCACCAGCAAAACGCTGTGCCACCACGCATCGCGGAGCACCTTTGCCGTTTGCTACGCCTGGCGATCATCTTCGCCGCTCGCCGTCGCGACGATTTAGTGCCACATATCACCCTGCAAGCTCAGGATGAGAATCTGACGTTAACGCTACCGGAAGGCTGGCTGGAACATCATCCATTAGGTACAGAGTTAATCGATCAGGAAATACAGTGGCAAAGCTATGTCCACTGGCCGCTGGAAGTGCATTAGATGCTGGCTGCCGGATAGCGCTTACGCTTATCCGGCCTACAAAATACCTATTTCTCTTTGGCTTTCGCCATCATTGCCCGAATGTTAGCAATGCTGGCCTGCCCTTTTTGCATCCGCTCCTCGGCACTCACCACTTTACGCTCCTGTTCCCAGATAACGTCATCTTGTGGTAGTTCCAACAGGAAACGGCTCGGTTCAGGTCGTACCAGTTCACCGTACTGACGGCGCTCTTTACACAGCGTGAAGATAAGTTCTTTCTGCGCACGGGTAATCCCGACGTAAGCCAGACGACGCTCTTCGTCGATGTTATCTTCATCGATGCTGCTCTGGTGCGGCAAAAATCCTTCTTCCATTCCCACCATAAATACGTACGGGAACTCCAGTCCTTTTGAAGCATGCAGCGTCATCAACTGCACCTGATCCAACTCCTCTTCGCTCTCTCCGCGCTCCATCATGTCGCGCAGGGTAAAGCGGGTAACGACCTGAGTCAGGGTCATTGGCTCTTCCAGCTCACTACCTTCCAGCATCTCCGTCATCCAGCTGAACAGCGTGTTGACGTTTTTCATGCGCATTTCGGCCGCTTTCGGGCTCGGCGAGGTTTCATACAGCCAGGATTCGTAATCAATGCCGTGGATCAGATCGCGCACGGCGGCAACCGGCTCGCGCTCCGCCAGACGTTGAATTTCACCCAGCCAGTGCGTAAAGCGGGTCAGAGAATCATATCCACGCCCGGTTAGCGTCTGGCTAAGTCCCATATCAAAGCTGGCGGTAAACAGGCTTTTATTACGCGTCATCGCCCATTCCCCCAACTTTTGCAGCGTGGCCGGACCGATTTCACGCTTTGGCGTATTTACGATGCGCAAAAATGCACTGTCATCATCCGGGTTGCTGAGCACGCGCAGATAGGCCAGCAGACCTTTAATCTCCGGACGTGAGAAGAACGACGTCCCGCCGGAAATTTTGTACGGGATGCGGTTTTGCATCAGAAACTTTTCGAACACTCGCGACTGATGATTACCGCGATACAGAATGGCGTAGTCTTTATACTGCGTCTTGTTCACAAAGTGATGGGCAATCAGTTCCCCGGTCACGCGTTCTGCTTCGTGCTCTTCATTATTCGCACTCAACACCTTCAGCTCAGCGCCGTAGCCCAGCTCAGAAAAGAGCCGTTTTTCAAAGACGTGTGGGTTGTTAGCAATAAGGATGTTCGCCGCCTTCAGGATACGCCCTGATGAACGATAGTTTTGCTCCAGCTTCACCACCTGCAGCGCCGGAAAATCTTTGCTTAACAGTACCAGGTTCTGCGGACGTGCACCGCGCCAGGAGTAGATCGACTGATCGTCATCACCCACGACGGTAAAGCGCGCGCGTTTCCCCACCAGCAACTTCACCAACTCGTACTGGCTGGTGTTGGTATCCTGATATTCATCCACCAGCAGGTAGCGGATTCGGTTTTGCCAACGCTCACGTACTTCTTCATTGCGCTGCAACAGCAGCGTGGGGAGCAGGATCAGATCGTCAAAATCGAGGACGTTACACGCCTTCATATGCGCGTCATACAGACCATAGCAGTGGGCAAAAATACGATCGCGTTCACCCTTTGCACTGGCTGCCGCCTGCACTGGGGTCATCAGATCGTTTTTCCAGTTGGAGATCGTTGAAATCAACTGTTGAAGGATAAGTTTATCGTCTTCAATTAGCCCTTCGGTCAATTCCTTAAGCAGGACCACCTGGTCAGTATCATCAAACAACGAGAAGTTCGACTTCATCCCTAGCGCGGCGTATTCACGCTTAATGACATCCAGTCCCAGAGTGTGGAAAGTAGAGATCATCAACCCGCGCGCTTCTTTACGACCCAACGTTTGCGCCACACGCTCTTTCATCTCGCGCGCAGCCTTATTGGTAAAGGTTACTGCCGCAATATGTCGTGCCTGATAGCCACATTCACGGATCAGATGTGCGATTTTGTTTGTGATAACACGCGTCTTACCGGAACCCGCTCCCGCCAGCACCAGGCAAGGTCCGGTGACGAATTCGACGGCTTGTTGTTGTCCGGGGTTCAAACGCATAGAGGATTGCTCAATCTGTAAACACGGGGATGTGGATTGTAGCAGAAAGTGACGCCAGGGGGATCGGTCATAGCCCATCGTCGAAGACCATGGATTACATGCTACTATTGCGCCCTGATTTATCACTCAACTCAGAGCGCAAACCATGGCAAAAACAGCATCAGCAGTGCATATCCTTGTTAAAGAAGAGAAACAGGCTCTCGATCTTTTGGAACAAATCAAAAATGGCGCCGATTTTGGTAAACTGGCGAAGAAACACTCTATCTGCCCGTCGGGCAAACGCGGCGGCGATTTAGGCGAATTCCGTCAGGGCCAGATGGTTCCGGCGTTTGATAAAGTGGTGTTCTCCTGCCCGGTGCTGGAGCCAACCGGCCCACTGCACACTCAGTTCGGTTATCACATCATTAAAGTGCTGTACCGTAACTAATAGAAAGCCCGGTGTGTTCAACCACCGGGCTTTTTTTGCCGAATGGCAGCCTCTTAGCCAGCTACAGCAATACGTTTCATATCAGTCATATAGCCACGCAGTTTCTGGCCCACTTTCTCGATAGCATGGCTGCGAATAGCATCGTTTACGTCGCGCAGCTGCGCGTTGTCTACCGCACCTTCGGCAATCGCTTTGCCCAGATCTCCGGTTTGCAGGGTGGTCATGAACTCTTTCAGCAGCGGTACGCACGCGTAAGAGAACAGGTAGTTACCGTATTCTGCGGTATCGGAAATGACTACGTTCATTTCGTACAGACGCTTACGGGCGATGGTGTTCGCGATCAGCGGCAGCTCGTGCAGTGATTCGTAGTAAGCAGACTCTTCGATGATGCCGGAATCCACCATGGTTTCAAACGCCAGCTCAACGCCAGCTTTCACCATCGCGATCATCAGCACGCCTTTATCGAAGTACTCCTGCTCGCCAATTTTACCTTCAAACTGCGGCGCGGTTTCGAACGCGGTTTTGCCGGTCTCTTCACGCCAGGTCAGCAGTTTCTTATCGTCGTTGGCCCAGTCAGCCATCATGCCTGAAGAGAATTCGCCGGAGATGATGTCATCCATGTGTTTCTGGAACAGCGGCGCCATGATCTCTTTCAGCTGTTCGGACAGCGCATAAGCACGCAGTTTCGCTGGGTTAGACAGACGATCCATCATCAGGGTGATACCGCCCTGCTTCAGCGCTTCGGTGATGGTTTCCCAGCCGAACTGAATCAGTTTTTCGGCGTAAGCCGGGTCAGTACCTTCTTCCACCAGCTTGTCGAAGCACAGCAGAGAGCCTGCCTGCAGCATACCGCACAGAATTGTCTGCTCGCCCATCAGGTCAGATTTCACTTCCGCAACGAAGGACGATTCCAGCACGCCTGCACGGTGACCGCCAGTGGCCGCAGCCCATGCTTTGGCAATCGCCATGCCTTCGCCTTTCGGATCGTTTTCCGGGTGAACGGCGATCAGGGTTGGAACACCAAAACCACGTTTGTACTCTTCACGCACTTCGGTACCCGGACACTTCGGCGCAACCATCACCACAGTGATATCTTTACGGATCTGCTCGCCCACTTCGACGATGTTGAAACCGTGGGAGTAGCCCAGCGCCGCGCCATCTTTCATCAGCGGCTGTACGGAACGTACAACGTCGGAGTGCTGTTTGTCCGGGGTCAGGTTAACCACCAGATCTGCCTGCGGGATCAGCTCTTCGTAGGTACCTACTTTGAAGCCATTTTCGGTCGCTTTGCGCCAGGAAGCGCGCTTCTCAGCAATCGCTTCTTTACGCAGGGCGTAGGAGATATCCAGACCGGAGTCGCGCATGTTCAGGCCTTGGTTAAGCCCCTGAGCACCGCACCCGACGATGACCACTTTTTTACCCTGAAGGTAGCTTGCGCCATCGGCGAATTCGTCGCGACCCATAAAGCGACATTTGCCCAGCTGCGCCAGCTGCTGACGCAGGTTCAGTGTATTAAAGTAGTTAGCCATGGTGATACCTCGTGATGTTGTACTGTCTTATTGTTCGGTTCGCGTTTCAGCGAGAATGAACCCACATTACAACAGGAAATTTATTGCGGAAATTGATATATTCACAACATCACATTGCAATATCTGCAACGTAGAAAATCGGAGGCTCGTCCGTGGATTTACGCGATCTGAAAATGTTCCTGCATCTGGCGGAAAGCCGCCACTTTGGCCGCAGTGCGCGGGCGATGCACGTCAGCCCCTCCACACTCTCACGCCAGATCCAACGGCTGGAAGAAGATCTCGGCCAGGCGCTGTTTGTGCGCGATAACCGTACGGTCACGCTGACCGAAGCAGGCGAAGAGCTGCGAGTGTTTGCCCAGCAGACGCTGTTGCAGTATCAACAATTGCGCCACACCCTCGATCAGCAGGGACCGTCGTTGTCGGGCGAGCTGCATATCTTCTGCTCGGTTACCGCCGCCTACAGCCACCTGCCGCCAATTCTCGACCGCTTTCGCGCCGAGCACCCCTCGGTTGAAATTAAGCTCACCACTGGCGATGCCGCTGATGCGATGGACAAAGTGGTCACCGGAGAGGCCGATCTGGCAATAGCGGGTAAGCCAGAGACGCTGCCTGGTGCTGTGGCATTCTCGATGCTGGAGAATTTAACGGTAGTGTTGATCGCACCAGCATTGCCTTGCCCGGTGCGCAACCAGGTTTCGGTCGATAAACCAGACTGGTCGACGGTGCCGTTTATCATGGCCGACCAGGGGCCGGTACGCCGCCGCATCGAGTTGTGGTTCCGCCGTCACAAAATCAGCAACCCATCGATTTACGCCACGGTCGGGGGGCACGAAGCGATGGTCTCGATGGTGGCGCTGGGCTGCGGTGTGGCGCTGCTGCCGGAAGTGGTGCTGGAAAACAGCCCAGAGCCGGTACGTAATCGCGTGATGATTTTAGAACGCAGCGACGAAAAAACACCGTTCGAGCTTGGCGTCTGCGCGCCGAAAAAACGGCTGCATGAGCCGCTCATAGACGCGTTCTGGAAGATTGTTCTGGAGCGCAAATCCGCCGAGTAGCACCAGCGTCAGGCCTAAAATCAGTGGTAGATTCAGTATTGGCGCTCCTTTTCTGTATAATGTCCCGTGCCATAATAGATGTGGGGGGCTTGTTAACCATCACGTTTAGCAAGCCAGAACAGACGGTGTCATTGCGCACTTGACAGCGAAAATACAAACTTAATTAGCCATCATTATGATAATCAAACCAAAAATTCGTGGATTCATCTGTACAACGACCCATCCGACTGGCTGCAAAGTCAATGTGGAAAAACAGATCGATTATGTGAAGAAAAACGGGAAAATCGCTAACGGCCCTTCCCGCGTGCTGGTCATCGGTGCTTCTACCGGTTACGGCCTTGCTTCCAGAATTTCCGCGGCATTTGGCAGCGGAGCCGCCACTATCGGCGTATTTTTCGAAAAACCAGGCACGGAAACCAAGCCAGGTTCCGCGGGCTGGTATAACTCTGCAGCCTTCGATGAGGCCGCAAAACGCGAAGGTCTGTATTCCAAAAGCATCAACGGCGACGCGTTCTCCGACGAGTGTCGCGACGAAGTTATCAAACTGATCAAAGAAGACCTGGGTCAGATTGACCTGGTGGTTTACTCACTGGCATCTCCGGTACGTAAAATGCCGAAAACCGGTGAAATCGTCCGTTCTGCGCTGAAGCCAATCGGTGAGGTTTATACCTCTAAAGCGATCGATACCAACAAAGATCAGATCATAACCGCCAGCATTGAGCCGGCAACCGAAGAAGAAGTTCAGAACACCGTCACCGTTATGGGCGGCGAAGACTGGGAACTGTGGATGGGCGCGCTGAGCGAAGCAGGCGTGCTGGCTGACGGCGTGAAAACCGTTGCCTACTCCTACATCGGTACTGACCTGACCTGGCCAATCTACTGGCACGGCGCGCTGGGCAAAGCAAAAGAAGATCTCGACCGCGCGGCAGGCGCGCTGCGTAATCAACTGGCTCCGCTGAACGGTTCCGCTAACGTTGCTGTACTGAAATCCGTTATCACGCAGGCCTCTTCTGCGATTCCGGTGATGCCGCTGTACATCTCCATGGTCTTCAAGCTGATGAAAGAACAGGGCATTCATGAAGGCTGCATCGAGCAGATCAACCGTCTGATGACCACCAGCCTGTACGGCGATAAAGTGGCGCTTGATGACAACCAGCGTATCCGTATGGATGACTGGGAACTGCGTGAAGACATTCAGCAGGCATGCCGCGATCTGTGGCCGCTGATCACCACCGAAAACCTGGCGCAAAAAACGGACTATGCAGGATATAAGCAGGAATTCCTGAATCTGTTCGGTTTTGGTCTCGACGAAGTGGATTACGATGCGGATGTAAACACCGAAGTCGAATTCGAAGTCATCACGCTGTAATCTGCTGATACAGTTGCAAAAAGGGTTCATGTCTTTACATGAACCCTTTTTTAATGGCTGCCGCTAACCCGCCAGGAAGAACCTGAACGCCGGGTTATGCGTTTCATCATGACAGTCATAACCCAGTTCGTTCAGTCGCGTTTCGAAATCAGGCTCATGCTCACCCAACTCAAACGCCGCCAGTACGCGACCATAATCGGTTCCGTGACTACGATAGTGGAACAACGAAATATTCCAGTGCGTCCCCAGGGTATGCAGGAATTTGAGCAACGCCCCCGGAGATTCCGGGAATTCGAAGCTGTACAGCCGCTCCTGCAAGGGTTTCGACGGGCGCCCACCGACCATGTAGCGCACGTGCAGCTTCGCCATTTCGTCGTCGGACAAATCCACCACGCTGTAGCCACCCTCGTTAAGCAACTGGAGGATTTCCTTACGCTCTTCCAGCCCACGGCTCAGACGGACGCCAACAAAAATACAGGCGTCTTTCGCATCAGCAAATCGGTAGTTAAACTCGGTAACCGAGCGTCCTCCCAACAGCTGGCAAAACTTCAGGAAGCTGCCCTTTTCTTCCGGAATAGTTACTGCCAGCAACGCTTCGCGCTGTTCGCCCAGCTCGCAACGTTCGGAAACATAACGTAGGCCATGGAAGTTAACGTTAGCGCCGGAAAGGATATGCGCCAGACGTTCGCCGCGAATGTTGTGCTGGGTAATGTACTTTTTCATCCCCGCCAGCGCCAGCGCACCGGATGGTTCCGCCACCGCGCGCACATCCTCGAACAGATCTTTCATTGCCGCGCAAATAGCGTCGCTATCGACAGTGATGATGTCGTCGAGATACTCCTGGCACAAACGGAAGGTTTCGTCGCCGATACGTTTCACCGCCACGCCTTCAGCAAAGAGGCCAACACGCGGAAGATCGACCGGTTGACCGGCATCCAGCGCCGCTTTCAGGCAGGCTGAGTCTTCAGCTTCAACGGCAATCACTTTGATCTGCGGCATCAGCTGTTTGATCAGCACCGCCACGCCTGCCGCTAATCCGCCACCGCCCACCGGCACGAATACACGATCAAGGTGGGCATCCTGCTGCAATAACTCCAGTGCCAGCGTGCCCTGCCCGGCAATCACCATCGGATGGTCGAACGGAGGAACCCAGGTAAAACCCTGCTGCTGCGACAGCTCAATCGCTTTGGCTTTGGCTTCATCAAAATTCGCGCCGTGTAGCAGTACTTCACCACCGAAACCGCGAACGGCATCGACTTTGATATCGGCGGTAGCCGTAGGCATGACAATCAGCGCCTTCACGCCTAATCGCGCAGAAGAGAAAGCTACACCCTGAGCATGATTACCCGCCGATGCGGTGATTACGCCATGCGCTTTTTGCTCTTCGGTCAGACCGGCCATCATGGCATAGGCACCGCGCAGCTTGAAGCTGTGAACGGGTTGACGGTCTTCGCGCTTCACCAGAATCACGTTATCGAGGCGCGAAGAGAGTTTTTCCATTTTTTGTAGCGGTGTGACCTGCGCCGCTTCGTATACCGGCGCACGCAGCACTGCTCTGAGGTACTCGGCGCCTTCTGGAGCGCCGGAGAGGGGTTGAGAATCCGCCATGGTCATTATCCCCCTAGTTTCGACTTATCGCGCACCGCACCTTTGTCGGCGCTGGTTGCCAGGCTGGCGTAAGCGCGCAGCGCAAAGGAGACCTGACGCTGACGATCTTTTGGCGTCCAGGCTTTGTCACCACGAGCTTCTTGCGCTTCACGGCGCGCAGCGATTTCCGCATCGCTCAGTTGCAGTTGAATGCCACGATTCGGGATATCGATAGCAATCATGTCGCCATCTTCGATAATTGCGATATTACCGCCGCTGGCCGCTTCAGGAGAAACGTGACCAATGGAAAGCCCCGAAGTACCGCCAGAGAAACGACCGTCGGTAATCAGCGCGCAGGCCTTACCGAGACCCATCGATTTCAGGAAGGTGGTTGGGTAGAGCATTTCCTGCATGCCTGGCCCGCCCTTCGGCCCTTCGTAGCGAATCACCACCACGTCGCCGGCAACCACTTTACCGCCGAGGATAGCTTCAACCGCATCGTCCTGGCTTTCATACACTTTTGCCGGGCCGGTGAATTTCAGGATGCTGTCATCCACACCAGCAGTTTTTACGATACAGCCGTTTTCCGCGAAGTTACCGTACAAGACTGCCAGGCCGCCGTCTTTGCTGTAAGCATGTTCCAACGAGCGAATGCAACCTTCTGCGCGGTCATCATCCAGGGTGTCCCAACGACAATCCTGTGAGAACGCCTGGGTGGTACGGATGCCAGCCGGACCTGCGCGGAACATTTTTTTCACCGCGTCGTCTTTGGTCAGCATAACGTCATAACTATCGAGCGTTTGCGGCAGAGTCAGCCCCAGCACGTTTTTCACGTCGCGGTTCAGAAGCCCGGCGCGATCCAGCTCGCCTAAAATGCCCAGTACGCCGCCCGCTCGATGCACGTCTTCCATATGGTATTTCTGCGTACTCGGCGCAACTTTACACAGTTGCGGGACTTTGCGGGACAACTTATCAATATCACTCATGGTGAAGTCGATTTCCGCTTCCTGCGCGGCCGCCAGCAGGTGCAGAACGGTGTTGGTGGAGCCGCCCATCGCGATATCCAGCGTCATGGCGTTCTCAAACGCCGCCTTGCTGGCAATGTTGCGCGGCAGGGCTGAAGCGTCATCCTGCTCGTAGTAGCGTTTGGTCAGCTCAACGATGCGTTTACCTGCGTTGAGGAACAGCTCTTTACGGTCGGCATGAGTCGCCAACAGCGAACCGTTACCCGGCTGCGACAGACCCAGCGCTTCGGTCAGACAGTTCATCGAGTTGGCGGTGAACATCCCGGAGCACGAGCCGCAGGTCGGACAGGCCGAACGTTCAACCTGCTCGCTCTGCGAGTCGGAGACTTTCGGGTCTGCGCCCTGAATCATCGCATCAACCAGATCAAGCTTGATGATTTGGTCAGAGAGCTTGGTTTTCCCGGCTTCCATTGGGCCGCCGGAAACAAAGATCACCGGAATATTCAGCCGCAGAGAGGCCATTAACATCCCGGGGGTGATTTTATCGCAGTTAGAGATACAGACCATCGCATCGGCGCAGTGGGCGTTAACCATATATTCCACTGAATCGGCGATCAGCTCACGCGACGGCAGTGAATAAAGCATGCCGCCATGACCCATGGCGATACCATCATCCACGGCAATGGTGTTGAACTCTTTCGCCACGCCGCCTGAGGCTTCGATTTGTTCGGCAACCAGCTTACCGAGATCGCGCAGGTGGACGTGGCCCGGCACAAACTGGGTAAAGGAGTTCACCACAGCGATAATCGGTTTACCGAAGTCATCATCGGTCATCCCGGTGGCGCGCCACAGTGCGCGGGCACCCGCCATATTGCGGCCGTGGGTGGTGGTGGCAGAACGATACTTAGGCATGCTTGATTAACTCCCGTCTGTCTTTCCCCTGCATATTTCACGCCGCAGGTGCGTTGGCTGCCTCGCTCCCCCCAGTCACCTACTAAAGTAAGCTCCTGGGGACTCGCTGCGTTGCCGTCTTCCTGCAACGTGAACTATTTTGGGGAAATATTAATTTTGTTATTGGTTTACTGAATCCAACCAGCCGTATTTATCTTCCGTTTCACCGGTGAAGAGGCCAAAGAAGGCCTGCTGGATGCGTTTGGTGACCGGACCGCAGCGGCCTTCGCCCACCTGAATACCATCGACGCTGCGTACTGGGGTGATTTCGGCCGCGGTACCGGACATGAACACTTCGTCGGCCAGGTACAGCGATTCACGAGACAGCACCTGCTCACGCACTTCGATATCGAGATCTTTCGCCAGCTTAATGATCGCGTCACGGGTGATACCCGGCAGCGCGGAAGAGGTAAATGGCGGGGTAAACAGAATGCCGTCTTTTACTTCAAACAGGTTTTCGCCCGCGCCTTCGGAGATGTAGCCATTCACATCCAGCGCAATGCCTTCCTGGTAGCCATGACGACGCGCTTCACTACCCACCAGCAGCGAAGACAGATAGTTACCACCTGCTTTAGCAGCGGTAGGAATCGTGTTCGGCGCAACGCGGTTCCAGGAAGAAACCATCGCGTCGATCCCCTGCTCCAGCGCTTCAGCACCGAGGTAAGCCCCCCATGGGAACGCGGCGATTATCACATCAGTGGTGTATCCCGCAGGCGGGTTAACGCCCATCCCTACGTCGCCAACAAACACCAGCGGACGGATATAGGCGCTGGTCAGGTTGTTTTTACGAATCACCTCACGGCAAGCTTCCATCAGCTCATCAACGCTCTGAGAAACGGGAAAACGATAGATCTTGGCTGAATCACGCAGACGCTGCATATGTTCGCGATGACGGAACACTACCGGCCCTTTGTGAGAATCGTAGCAACGGATCCCTTCAAATACAGAAGTACCGTAGTGCAGCGCGTGGGACATCACGTGGACCTTCGCGTCTTCCCAACGAATCATCTCGCCATTAGACCAAATGTAATCAGCTTTTTTCGTCGTCATTTTTCTTCCTTTTGCGCTCAGGCGCGGATTTGTTGTGATGTGGTTGTGCTCTGGCAGATAGCAACATGTGCAACATCTACCAGTTTACTTAACTGACTAAACAGTAAGTCGACCGACCGGGGGCTGGCAACGGTCAATTCGATATTTATATTCTGCGCATCGCTGGCGGCTTCCATATTCATGGAGCACACCTGAAAACCACGATGACGTACCACGCGTAAAACACGTTCTAACGTTTCCGGGTTGAAACGAGCCTCAACGGCGACCTGATGTTGCATCATGATAATTTCTCCAGCATTTCTGAGTTACTGGCGCCGGGTGGCACCAGAGGCCAGACATTCTCAAGTTCGTCGATTGAGACATGAAGCAAGTATGGCCCCTCGCTGTTCAGCATGGTGTCGAGTGCCGCTTCAACCTGGTCTTTACGGGTGATGTGTTGACCAGGAATGCCGAAGGCTCTGGCCAACATGAGGAAATCGGGGTTATCGGTAAGGGTGGTTTCGCTATAACGTTCCTGGAAAAACAGCTGCTGCCATTGTCGCACCATGCCTAACCGCTGGTTGTCGAGTAAAACTATCTTCAGCGGCAACTGCTTGCGTTTTACGGTGCCCAATTCCTGTACATTCATCATGAAGGAACCGTCACCGGAGATACAGATTACAGTATCATTCGGGCGAGCAACCTGCGCGCCAACCGCTGCTGGCAGGCCAAAGCCCATCGTCCCCAGACCGCTCGACGTGATGAAATTTTCAGGGCGAGTGTAGGTCATATGCTGTGCCGACCACATCTGATGCTGGCCAACATCCGTTGTCACTACGCTATCCGCAGGTTTGCGATCGGATAACTGCTTTAACAAAAGTGGCGCATAGATAGCTTCCCCCGGATGGTCGTAGCGCCAGGTATGTTCTGCGCGCAGTTCAGCGCTGTGCTGACGCCATTCGTCAATCTTCATCAATTGCTGTAATGCTGGCAGCAGAGAATTTAAATCCCCCTGCAGCGCCACGTGTGCCTGGCGCAGTTTGTTCATTTCCGCTGGGTCGATATCCATGTGGATTACGCTGGCGTTCGGTGCGAAGGTATTCAGCTTGCCAGTCACCCGGTCATCAAAACGTGCGCCAACCGCAATCAGTAAATCGCACTCTTGCACCGCGAAATTCGCGGCTTTAGTACCGTGCATTCCCAACATGCCCAAATAGTACGGGTAGTCAGCATCTACTGCGCCCAGACCTTTCAGCGTGCAGGCGACCGGCATTTGGGTTATCGCGATAAATTCACGCAGGGCCGGGACCGCCTGCGCCATACCTACGCCACCACCTACGTACAGGATGGGCTTTTGCGCCTGCGCCAGCATTTTACGTGCCTGCTCAACGTCAGCGTGCGGAAACGTCTCTACGTTTTCGACGGTCGTAAAATATGGCTCCAGCGTACCGCTGGCTAATTGGATGTCTTTCGGGATATCAACCAGAACCGGACCCGGACGACCGGAATTCGCCACGGCGAAAGCCTCAGCCATGATACGCGGCAGCTCTTCGAGTGACTGTACCAGGAAGCTGTGTTTGGTGCAGGACAGAGACATCCCCAGCACGTCCACTTCCTGGAACGCATCTGTTCCGATGAAAGGTGATGCCACCTGACCGGTGATCGCCACCACTGGAACAGAATCTAACAGCGCATCGGCAAGGCCCGTGATCAGGTTGGTTGCGCCAGGGCCGGAGGTAGCGATACAAACGCCGGTTTTACCGGTCGCACGGGCATAGCCAATCGCCGCCATTGCCGCACCCTGCTCGTGTCGGCACAACAGGTGCTCTACGCCGCCGTCATACAACGCATCGTAAACCGGCATAATTGCGCCACCAGGATAACCAAAGACGGTTTGAACCCCTTGTGCACGCAACGCATGTACCACCCACTGTGCCCCATTCATAGTTACATCCCCGCCGTAAATCTTGAGAAACAGAATTTTATGCTACCGTTCACTTTCTGCTCCTCGTGTATGTTTTTAAGGTCAAAAAAAACCCCCGGACCTTTCGGTGCGGGGGTCTTAGTTCGTTAAGGCTTGTTTTCTAAGCCTTTCCTCGTCCAAGTGCAGCCCCGCACGGTGGGATAATAATCACCACCACGCTAATCACGACCAGGCTAATCACTCGTAGAAGGGCTGTCATTTTTGTATTTTCTTGCATCTTGTTCGAAGGAATACCTAAAGAGTTACCATAGAATTTGCAAATGACACAAGATATTTTTTTATTCGTTTTTCTGACGTCGTTAACGGTTTAGATAAATACCGTTGTTTTTTATACAAAAAAATCAAAAATGAAAATATTTCACGCTTCAGGCGATCCTCGGTAACCCGATCCCCAATACAAACACCATTCAAAAGCATTTGCGGGCGTCATTCCAGGCTTAATGCAAGCAATTATACGTTGCGCAAAAATACGGGAATCAGCATCTAAAAACCGTAATTATATGAAATCTTGCCGCGATGTATTACGACATAATACTTTTATCAGGAGGAATTATGTCACTATCGATTGTTCACACACGCGCCGCGCTAGGCGTGAATGCGCCAGCCATTACCATCGAGGTACATATCAGCAACGGCCTGCCTGGTTTAACCATGGTGGGGCTGCCCGAAACGACGGTGAAAGAGGCTCGCGATCGGGTACGCAGTGCGATTATTAATAGCGGTTATGAATTCCCAGCAAAGAAGATAACTATAAACCTCGCTCCGGCCGATCTCCCGAAAGAAGGGGGGCGATATGATTTACCTATCGCTGTTGCGCTTCTGGCCGCTTCTGAGCAGCTTACACCCCACAATCTCGACACCTACGAGCTGGTAGGTGAATTAGCGCTTACAGGCGCGCTACGCGGCGTTCCCGGCGCGATATCAAGCGCAACCGAGGCCATTCGTGCAGGCAGGCGAATTATTGTCGCAAAAGAGAATGCCGCTGAAGTTGGACTGATACACGGCGAAGGGTGCCTGATCGCCGATCACCTGCAGACCGTATGCGCATTTCTCGAAGGTAAGCATGATTTAGACAGGCCATCATCCGCAGATTTTACGCCTAACGCATTAGCTGATGATCTGAGCGATGTTATCGGCCAGGAACAGGGTAAACGCGGGCTGGAGCTTACCGCAGCAGGCGGCCACAATCTCTTGCTCATCGGCCCGCCGGGTACGGGAAAGACTATGCTAGCCAGTCGACTCAGAGGGCTGCTCCCTCCACTTAGCAACGATGAAGCGCTGGAAAGTGCCGCGATACTCAGTCTGATCCATTCCGACACGATACAAAAACAGTGGAAGCAACGCCCTTTTCGCTCGCCACATCACAGTGCTTCATTAACCGCCATGGTCGGTGGAGGCTCTATTCCTGCGCCAGGAGAGATCTCTTTAGCGCACAACGGCATACTGTTTCTGGATGAACTACCCGAGTTTGAGCGGCGCACGCTGGATGCACTGCGCGAACCCATCGAGTCCGGGCAGATCCATCTATCTCGCACCAGAGCAAAAATAACCTATCCCGCACGCTTTCAACTCATAGCTGCGATGAATCCAAGCCCGACGGGCCATTATCAGGGGAACCATAACCGCTGTACCCCAGAACAGACGCTGCGCTACCTAAATCGATTGTCAGGTCCATTTCTTGACCGCTTCGACCTCTCCCTCGAAATTCCCTTACCGCCGCCCGGTATACTCAGCCAGAGCGCGATGAAAGGGGAAAATAGCGCAACGGTGAAGCAACGTGTTATGGCAGCGCGAGAGCGTCAGTATCAGCGGCAAAATAAGTTAAACGCACATCTGGACAGTCAGGATATCCATAAATACTGCCTACTGCGTAGCGACGATGCACAGTGGCTTGAAGAAACGCTCGCGCATCTCGGATTGTCTATCCGCGCCTGGCTACGCCTGATTAAGGTCGCTCGAACGATTGCGGATATTGAACAATGTGATCACATCTCTCGCCAGCATTTACAGGAGGCCGTTGGGTACCGAGCGATAGACAGGTTACTCATTCATCTGCAGAAACTACTGACATAAAAAAAGGGCTTTCGCCCTTTTTTATTAATCATCAGATTCGGTGTAGTCTTCTGCGCCTTCCACCTGAGGTTTCCCACCCGATAAGGTGTGGAAGCGTTTTGGACGCTTAATACGCGTCATATATTTAGACCACACACGTTCAGCTTCGGTAACCGGCTCACGTTCACCACGGCATACCGCAACAAACAGTTTTTCTTCTTCAGTTACCGGCTCACGCTTGCCCAGATCCAGCTCGTTGAAAGCATAACCGTGACGCTCAAGCAGTTGTGCTTCTTTAATGGTGAAATCACCATGACGGGAGAATCCGCGGGGATAATATTTATTATCGAAATATCGATTAGTCGTCGTAAAGCTTTCCGCCATCCTGCACGCTCCTAATTCTTTGGCCGAGCTATTTATGGCGCGGAGTATTAGTTACGCTTGACAGAGCGTCAAACAAAAGATTTAAATCATAACGACAAATAATTTTATGGAGCGAGTTGTGGATACGGAATTGTTAAAAACTTTCCTGGAAGTTAGCCGGACACGCCACTTTGGCAGGGCTGCTGAAGCGCTCTACCTGACCCAATCAGCGGTTAGTTTCCGGATCAGACAACTGGAAAATCAATTGGGTGTAAACCTGTTCACCCGACACAGAAACAATATCCGTTTAACCGCTGCAGGTGAAAAATTATTGCCTTACGCCGAAACGTTGATGAATACGTGGCAGGCAGCACGTAAGGAAGTCGCGAATACCTCGCGGCATAACGAGTTTTCTATCGGTGCCAGCGCATCTCTCTGGGAGTGCATGCTTAATGACTGGTTGAGGCGTTTGTATCAATCTCAGGAGCCACAATCCAGCCTGCAGTTTGAAGCGAGGATCGCTCAGCGCCAGTCGTTAGTAAAACAGCTTCATGAACGACAGCTTGATCTACTGATTACTACCGAAACACCCAAAATGGACGAATTTAGCAGCCAACTGTTGGGATATTTCACGCTGGCGCTCTATTGCAGCTCTCCTTCGCAAACCAAAGATGAGCTGAATTATTTACGCCTGGAATGGGGACCCGATTTTCAACAACACGAAGCGGGACTAATAGCGGGAGATGAAGTGCCGGTACTCACCACCAGTTCGGCAGAATTGGCCAGGCAGCAACTTTCAGTGATTAAGGGCTTTAGCTGGCTTCCCGTCAACTGGGCCAAAACCAAAAGCGATCTCCATACTGTTACCGACAGTACAACGCTTTCACGTCCTTTATATGCAGTTTGGCTGCAAAACAGCGATAAAAATGGACTAATTTGCGATCTGCTGAGAACAGATATTCTGGAAAATTAAAGAAAATATAGGCAAGGATGCCGGGAGTAAAACAGCAGGAAGGCACAATTCAAATTGCAGGTAAAAAAAAATCCTTAGCAAAAATGCTAAGGATTATTTCTGGCAGGGGCGGAGAGACTCGAACTCGCGACACCCGGTTTTGGAGACCGGTGCTCTACCAACTGAGCTACGCCCCTAAATTTTCTTATCATTAAGCCTGCTTGGTAGCAGGCTTAATTTTCTAATAAGTGGCGGAACGGACGGGACTCGAACCCGCGACCCCCTGCGTGACAGGCAGGTATTCTAACCAACTGAACTACCGCTCCACCGAATTTCTTTGTCACTACCCGGATTATTCATCCCGGTTTA
>NZ_NAEW01000017.1 GCF_002075345.1 Citrobacter braakii | reverse complement strand
CAGAATTTGCCTGGCGGCTGTAGCGCGGTGGTCCCACCTGACCCCATGCCGAACTCAGAAGTGAAACGCCGTAGCGCCGATGGTAGTGTGGGGTCTCCCCATGCGAGAGTAGGGAACTGCCAGGCATCAAATAAGTGAAGAAGCCCATCCTGCCGGATGGGCTTTTTTGCGTCTGTGCGGAATGAAAATCGCCGGATGCAGCGTACCATTTTATCCAGCCCATCATATTGTAACCGGTGTGCAGGCCTGAGAAGCGCAGCACACCAGGCTCTCCCGGCAGCACATTGCCTGTTACGCGAATGACGAATAGCATTCTCCTTTTTTCTTTACTGCACTAATCTACAGCAAGGAGCCGTGAAACTTTCTCAACTTGAGGATGCAGGCTCGACATTCGCATGATTCCTAGGTATCTTCAGCTATCTGGATGTCTAAACGTTTAAACGTATGTAGTGAGGTTATCAGGTTATGCCAATTCGCGTGCAGGACGAGCTACCCGCCGTCAATTTCTTGCGTGAGGAAAACGTCTTTGTGATGACGTCATCTCGCGCTTCTGGTCAGGAAATTCGTCCACTGAAGGTGCTCATCCTCAACCTGATGCCCAAGAAGATTGAAACGGAAAACCAGTTCCTGCGTTTACTCTCTAACTCACCGCTGCAGGTAGATGTTCAGCTATTGCGCATTGATGCCCGCGAGTCACGCAACACCCCTACGGAGCATCTGAATAACTTTTACTGTAATTTCGAGGATATCTGCGATCAGAACTTTGATGGACTGATCGTGACCGGCGCGCCGTTGGGTCTGGTTGAATTTAATGACGTGGCTTACTGGCCGCAGATTAAACAAGTGCTTGAATGGGCGAAAGATCATGTTACATCGACGCTCTTTGTCTGTTGGGCGGTGCAAGCCGCATTGAATATCCTGTACGGAATTCCCAAGCAAACCCGTACGGATAAACTCTCAGGCGTCTATGAGCACCATATTCTTCATCCTCATGCGCTGCTGACGCGTGGATTTGATGATGCGTTCCTGGCCCCGCATTCGCGCTATGCCGATTTTCCTGCTGCCCTTATCAGGGACTACACCGATCTCGAGATTTTTGCCGAAACAGAAGAGGGAGATGCCTACCTGTTTGCCAGCAAAGATAAACGTATCGCCTTCGTAACGGGCCATCCTGAGTATGACGCCCATACACTCGGCAGTGAATATTTTCGTGACGTCGAAGCGGGCTTAACGCCGGAAGTGCCCTATAACTACTTCCCAAAAGATGACCCGCAAAATAAACCGCGGGCAACCTGGCGTAGCCACGGCAATCTGTTGTTTACCAACTGGCTCAACTATTACGTTTACCAGATCACGCCATATGATCTGCGTCACATGAATCCAACGCTGGATTAATCTTCTGTAACAGACGATCCTTAAGCGTTTCAGCATGTTGAATCAGGCACCTTCGGGTGCCTTTTTTATTTCCGAAACGCACCTCACTGTGTAATTAAATTTTATCTATATTGTTATCAATAAGTTAATTGATAATTAAATTAAAAATGGAAATTGTTTTTGATTTTGAAATTTAAATGAGTAGTCTTAGTTGTGCTGAACGAAAACCGCACAACGATCCTTCGTTCGCATTGGGGATGTGTTTGGATCAATGACGAGGAACTACGCAATGAATCAACAGGCAACGACAACCGATGAACTGATCTTCACCAGGCCGCGTGGCGAACAGGAACAGCAGATTCTGACCGCTGAAGCGGTGGAGTTTCTGACCGAGCTGGTGACAAGATTTACGCCAAAGCGGAATAAACTTCTGGCTGCACGTATCCAGCAGCAGCAGGATATTGATGACGGTAAGTTGCCTGACTTTATTTCGGAAACAGCTTCCATTCGCGAAGGTAACTGGATAATTCGCGGTATTCCTGATGATTTACTGGATCGCCGTGTAGAGATTACCGGACCGGTTGAGCGCAAGATGGTTATCAACGCGCTGAACGCGAACGTCAAAGTCTTTATGGCTGATTTTGAAGATTCGCTGGCTCCTGAGTGGAGCAAAGTTATCGACGGGCAGATCAACTTGCGCGATGCAGTCAATGGCACCATTAGCTACACCAACGAAGCCGGTAAAATTTATCAACTCAAACCCAATCCGGCCCTGTTAGTGTGCCGCGTTCGCGGTCTGCACCTGCCGGAAAAACACGTCACCTGGCGTGGCGAATCGATCCCGGGCAGCCTGTTCGACTTTGCCCTCTATTTCTTCCACAACTACAAAACGTTGCTGGCAAAAGGCAGTGGCCCTTATTTCTATCTACCCAAAACGCAGGCCTGGCAAGAAGCGGCATGGTGGAGTGAAGTGTTCAGCTATGCAGAGGATCGCTTTAATCTGCCGCGCGGCACAATTAAAGCGACCCTGCTGATTGAAACGCTGCCAGCCGTTTTCCAGATGGACGAAATTCTGCACGCGCTGCGTGACCACATTGTGGGCCTGAACTGCGGTCGCTGGGACTACATTTTCAGTTATATCAAAACCCTGAAGAACCACCCGGATCGCGTGTTGCCGGACCGTCAGGTGGTGACGATGGATAAGCCATTCCTCAGTGCGTATTCGCGTCTGCTGATTAAAACCTGTCATAAACGCGGCGCGTTCGCGATGGGCGGCATGGCCGCGTTCATTCCCAGCAAAGATGTGGAACGTAACAACCAGGTTCTGACCAAGGTAAAAGCGGACAAAGCGCTGGAAGCCAATAACGGTCATGACGGCACCTGGATTGCCCATCCAGGACTCGCAGATACCGCAATGGCGGTGTTCAACGACGTACTCGGTGAAAACAAAAATCAGCTGTTTGTGACCCGTGAAGAAGATGCGCCGATTACCGCAGAACAATTGCTGGCACCCTGTGAAGGTGAGCGTACTGAAGAAGGCATGCGTGCCAACATTCGTGTCGCGGTGCAGTACATCGAAGCGTGGATCTCAGGTAATGGCTGCGTACCTATTTATGGTCTGATGGAAGATGCGGCCACCGCCGAAATCTCTCGTACCTCCATCTGGCAGTGGATCCACCACCAGAAAACGCTCAGCAACGGCAAACCGGTTACCAAACCGTTGTTCCGCCAGATGCTGGCCGAAGAGATGCTGGTGATTCAGGAGGAACTGGGCGAACACCGCTACAGCAGCGGGCGTTTTGACGACGCCGCGCGCCTGATGGAGCAAATCACTACCTCTGATGAACTGATCGATTTCTTAACCCTGCCGGGCTACCGCCTGCTGGCTTAACTCACCACATAACAATATGGAGCATCTGCACATGAAAACCCGTACTCAACAAATCGAAGAATTACAGCAAGAATGGACTCAACCGCGTTGGGAAGGAATCACCCGCCCCTACAGCGCGGAGGAAGTGGTGAAATTACGTGGCTCGGTCAACCCGGAATGCACGCTGGCGCAGCTTGGCGCGGCGAAAATGTGGCGTCTGCTACACGGCGAATCGAAGAAAGGTTATATCAACAGCCTCGGCGCGCTGACTGGTGGTCAGGCGCTGCAGCAAGCGAAAGCTGGTATTGAAGCGGTCTACCTTTCAGGCTGGCAGGTGGCGGCAGATGCCAACCTGGCGTCCAGCATGTATCCGGATCAATCGTTGTATCCAGCGAACTCCGTTCCGGCGGTGGTGGACAGGATCAACAACACATTCCGTCGAGCCGATCAGATCCAATGGTCAACTGGTATTGAGCCGAACGATCCGCGCTATGTGGATTACTTCCTGCCGATCGTTGCCGATGCGGAAGCGGGTTTTGGCGGGGTACTGAACGCGTTTGAACTGATGAAATCGATGATTGAGGCTGGTGCAGCGGCCGTTCACTTCGAAGATCAGCTCGCATCGGTGAAAAAATGTGGTCACATGGGCGGTAAAGTCCTGGTGCCGACTCAGGAAGCTATCCAGAAACTGGTGGCAGCCCGTCTGGCTGCAGACGTTATGGGCGTTCCGACGCTGGTGATTGCGCGTACCGATGCTGACGCAGCCGATCTGATTACGTCTGATTGCGACCCATACGATAGCGAGTTCATCACTGGCGAGCGTACCAGCGAAGGGTTCTACCGTACGCATGCGGGCATTGAGCAGGCGATCAGCCGTGGCCTGGCCTACGCACCGTATGCGGATCTGGTGTGGTGTGAAACCTCCACGCCGGACCTCGAACTGGCGAAGCGCTTTGCCGATGCTATTCATGCGAAATTCCCAGGCAAACTGCTGGCCTACAACTGTTCGCCATCGTTCAACTGGCAGAAAAACCTGGATGACAAAACCATTGCCAGCTTCCAGCAACAGCTGTCCGATATGGGTTACAAATACCAGTTCATTACGCTGGCGGGTATTCACAGCATGTGGTTCAACATGTTCGACCTCGCGCATTCCTATGCGCAGGGTGAAGGCATGCGCCACTACGTTGAGAAGGTTCAGCAGCCGGAATTTGCGGCGGCTAAAGACGGTTACACCTTCGTGTCCCATCAGCAGGAAGTAGGGACAGGCTACTTCGACAAAGTAACCACCATCATTCAGGGCGGCACTTCTTCAGTGACCGCGCTGACCGGCTCGACTGAAGAATCGCAGTTTTGATCAATGCCCGGTGGCGCTGCGCTTACCGGGCCTACGAAGGGATGTAGGCCGGATAAGCGAACGCGCCATCCGGCATGACATTGTGCCGGATGGGAGAAATTGATGACGCGTGGCCTGGAATTACTGATTGCTCAGACGATTTTGCAAGGTTTCGACGCCCAGTACGGGCGTTTTCTGGAAGTGACCTCCGGCGCGCAGCAGCGTTTTGAACATGCCGACTGGCACGCGGTTCAGCAGGCGATGAAAAGCCGTATCCACCTTTACGATCATCATGTGGGTCTGGTGGTGGAGCAACTGCGCTGCATTACTGATGGCAAAAGTACCGACGCGGATTTTTTACTTCGCGTGAAAGAGCATTACACCCGGCTATTGCCAGATTATCCACGCTTCGAGATTGCGGAGAGTTTCTTTAACTCCGTCTATTGCCGGTTATTTGACCACCGCTCGCTGACTCCCGAGCGACTGTTTATTTTCAGCTCTCAGCCAGAGCGCCGTTTTCGCACGATCCCACGCCCGTTGGCGAAAGACTTTTTTCCCGATACCGGCTGGGAGTGGCTGCTTACGCGCGTCCTCAGCGATCTGCCCTTGCGTCTGCCGTGGCAGAACAGACATCGGGATATCCACTACATCATCGAACACCTGACCGAAACGCTGGGGGCGGATCTGTTGCAGCGCAGTCATTTGCAGGTGGCGAACGAACTGTTTTATCGCAACAAGGCCGCCTGGCTGGTCGGGAAGTTGATTACCCCTTCCGGGACGCTGCCGTTTTTACTGCCAATTCACCGTACTGACGAGGGCGAACTGTTTGTCGATACCTGCCTGACCACAACGGCGGAAGCCAGTATCGTGTTTGGCTTCGCCCGCTCGTATTTTATGGTTTACGCCCCGCTGCCCGCCGCGTTAGTGGAGTGGCTGCGCGAGATCCTGCCCGGTAAAACCACCGCTGAATTGTATATGGCGATCGGCTGTCAGAAACACGCGAAGACCGAAAGTTACCGCGAATATCTGCTCTATCTTGCCCATTGCGATGAGCAATTTATCGAAGCGCCGGGGATCCGCGGCATGGTGATGCTGGTGTTTACCCTGCCGGGCTTCGACCGCGTCTTTAAAGTCATCAAAGACAAATTTGCGCCGCAAAAAGAGATGTCGGCCGCCCACGTCCGCGCCTGTTATCAACTGGTCAAGGAGCACGATCGTGTCGGACGGATGGCTGACACCCAAGAGTTCGAGAACTTTGTGCTGGATAAACGGCAAATCGATCCGTCGCTGATGGCGCTGTTGCTACAGGAAGCCCCGGAAAAAATTACCGATCTCGGCGAGCAGATTGTCATTCGCCATTTGTATATCGAACGACGGATGGTGCCGCTCAATATCTGGCTGGAGCAGGTCGAAGGCCAGCAACTGCGCGATGCAATTGAAGAGTACGGCAATGCCATTCGTCAGCTGGCCGCCGCCAATATTTTCCCCGGCGATATGCTGTTTAAGAACTTCGGCGTGACTCGCCACGGGCGCGTGGTGTTCTACGACTACGATGAAATTTGCTACATGACGGAGGTGAATTTCCGTCATATCCCACCGCCGCGTTACCCGGAAGATGAGATGAGCGCTGAACCGTGGTATAGCGTATCGCCGGGGGATGTCTTCCCGGAAGAGTTTCGTCACTGGCTATGCGCTGACCCGCGTATCGGGCCGCTATTTGAAGAGATGCATGCTGACCTGTTCAGTGCCGACTACTGGCGAGGTCTGCAAACGCGGATCCGTGAAGGACACGTGGAAGATGTTTACGCCTACCGGCGCAAACAGCGGTTTTGCATCAGATTTTCGGCTTGACGCCCGGCAACCCTTTCTTAACGAAATCCGCCGTATGCCAGCGTGACTTCTTTCGCCGCTTTGATCGCCATGGCGCCAAACTCGGTCACTCGATCGTCGGTAATGCGCGAAATGGGTCCGGAGATGGAAATAGCGGCAAACGGCTCGCGGTGTTCATCATAAATGCACGACGCCACGCAGCGCAGACCCAGCGCATGCTCCTCATCATCAAAGGAGTAGCCGCGCTTGCGCGTTTGGGCTAAATCCTCTTTCAGATGCACCGGCGACACCAGCGTGGCGTGGGTGTAAGCGTGCAGCCCTTTACGGTGCAGCAGGCCAGTCACCTGTTCTTCACTCAGTTGGGATAAAAACGCCTTACCCGCACCGGAGGCGTGCATCGGCAGTTTGCCGCCGATAGGCGCGGACATGCGCATCAGCTGGGTACACTGCACCTGGTCGATAATAATGGCCTGATGGTCGCTTTGATCTAATACGGCCAGGTTTACCGTCTCGCCGGAATCTTCCATCAGCTTGCGCAGGATCGGGTGGACAATCGCCAGCAAATTACGGCTTTGCAAAAAGCTGCTGCCGACGATAAACGCATGCGCACCCACGGCCCAGTGGCCTAATTCACCCACCTGACGGACAAATCCTTGCTGCTGCATGGTGGTCAACAAACGGTGAGTCGTGGAGTTTGGCAAACCGGCCTGCTGTGCCAGCTCGGTTAGTGCCACGCTGCCGTTGGATTCTGCAATCCACTCCAGTAGCTTCAGGCCGCGGGTCAGAGACTGAACCTGCCCGGTTGCAGGCGTAGTAGCTGCGGCGGGTTTTCTACCGCGTTTCGCGGGGATTGTGGCAACCATGGCGGACTCCTTTTCTGTATCGTGGAAATCATTTTCGTTTTATTCAATTATAATGCAAGAATTCCTGTACTGATCGGATGAGTGAAGCTGAACATGTCTCATGTTGGCCGTTGTTCTCTTTTCCACCTCTCAGGTTTGTGCCAGTATGGTCTGTTGAGTTTTTTTCGGTCTGGTTGAG
Organism: Citrobacter braakii; assembly: GCF_002075345.1. Taxonomy (GTDB): domain Bacteria; phylum Pseudomonadota; class Gammaproteobacteria; order Enterobacterales; family Enterobacteriaceae; genus Citrobacter; species Citrobacter braakii. The sequence goes on along the minus strand of NZ_NAEW01000017.1, from coordinate 83,666 downwards.
CGTTGTCGGGAGCGAGTGTGAGCAGCAAAGTTGAACAATTACGTCAGCAGTTAAATGAACGTATTCTGGTGCTGGACGGCGGTATGGGCACCATGATCCAGGGATATCGTCTGAGCGAAGAGGATTTCCGCGGCGAACGCTTTGCCGCCTGGCCGTGCGATCTGAAAGGCAATAACGACCTGTTGGTGCTCAGCAAACCTGAGGTGATCGCCGCCATCCATAACGCCTATTTTGAGGCGGGCGCGGATATCATCGAAACCAACACCTTTAACTCCACGACGATCGCCATGGCGGATTACCAGATGGAATCCCTGTCGGCGGAAATCAACTTTGCAGCAGCCAAACTGGCGCGCGCGGCGGCAGACGAATGGACGACACGCACACCGGAAAAACCGCGCTATGTCGCGGGCGTGCTTGGCCCAACCAACCGTACGGCGTCTATCTCGCCTGACGTCAACGACCCGGCTTACCGCAATATTACCTTTGATCAGCTGGTGGCCGCCTACCGTGAATCCACCAAAGCGCTGGTGGAAGGTGGCAGCGACATGATCCTGATTGAAACCGTCTTCGATACCCTGAACGCCAAAGCCGCTATTTTCGCGGTTAAAACCGAGTTTGAAGCGCTGGGCGTTGAGTTGCCGATTATGCTCTCCGGCACCATCACCGATGCTTCCGGGCGTACGCTCTCCGGTCAGACAACCGAAGCGTTCTATAACTCACTGCGCCACGCCGATGCGCTGACCTTCGGTCTGAACTGCGCCTTAGGCCCGGACGAGTTGCGCCAGTACGTGCAGGAGCTGTCGCGCATTGCCGAATGCTACGTTACCGCGCACCCGAACGCCGGGTTGCCGAACGCCTTTGGCGAATACGATCTTGATGCAGACACCATGGCGGCGCAAATACGCGAGTGGGCGCAAGCGGGCTTCCTCAACGTGGTCGGCGGCTGCTGCGGCACCACGCCGGAACACATCGCCGCGATGAGCCGCGCAGTGGAAGGCTTGCCGCCGCGCCGCTTGCCGGAAATCCCGGTAGCCTGCCGTCTGTCTGGCCTTGAACCGTTGAATATTGGCGACGATAGCCTGTTTGTGAACGTCGGCGAGCGTACCAACGTCACCGGTTCGGCGAAATTTAAGCGACTGATCAAAGAAGAGAAATACAACGAAGCGCTGGATGTCGCCCGTCAGCAGGTGGAAAGCGGCGCACAGATTATCGATATCAACATGGATGAGGGGATGCTCGACGCCGAAGCGGCGATGGTGCGTTTTCTCAACCTTATCGCCGGTGAGCCGGATATCGCCCGCGTGCCGATTATGATCGACTCCTCAAAATGGGACGTCATCGAAAAAGGGCTGAAGTGCATTCAGGGTAAAGGCATCGTTAACTCCATCTCTATGAAAGAGGGGGTTGAGACCTTTATCCACCACGCGAAGTTGCTGCGACGCTACGGTGCCGCAGTGGTGGTGATGGCCTTTGACGAGCAGGGGCAGGCCGACACCCGTGTGCGTAAAATTGAGATTTGCCGGCGGGCGTACAAAATTCTTACCGAAGAGGTAGGCTTCCCGCCGGAAGACATCATCTTCGACCCGAACATCTTTGCGGTCGCGACCGGGATTGATGAGCACAACAACTACGCCCAGGACTTTATCGGTGCCTGTGAGGACATCAAACGCGAACTACCGCACGCGCTGATCTCCGGCGGCGTCTCCAACGTGTCGTTCTCCTTCCGTGGTAACGACCCGGTTCGTGAAGCCATTCACGCGGTATTCCTTTACTACGCCATTCGCAACGGCATGGACATGGGGATCGTCAACGCCGGACAACTGGCGATCTACGACGACCTGCCCGCCGAGCTGCGCGATGCGGTTGAAGATGTGATCCTCAACCGTCGTGACGATGGCACCGAGCGTCTGCTGGAGCTGGCTGAGAAATATCGCGGTAGCAAAACTGATGACACTGCCAATGCCCAGATGGCGGAATGGCGCAGTTGGGACGTGAAAAAGCGCCTCGAATATTCGCTGGTGAAAGGCATTACCGAATTTATTGAGCAGGATACTGAAGAAGCTCGCCAGCAGGCCGCGCGTCCGATCGAGGTGATTGAAGGGCCGCTGATGGACGGGATGAACGTGGTTGGCGATCTGTTTGGCGAGGGCAAAATGTTCCTGCCGCAGGTGGTGAAATCCGCCCGCGTGATGAAGCAGGCGGTGGCCTACCTCGAACCGTATATTGAGGCCAGCAAAGAGAAAGGCTCCAGCAACGGCAAGATGGTCATTGCTACCGTGAAAGGCGATGTGCACGATATCGGCAAAAACATCGTTGGTGTGGTGCTGCAATGTAACAACTACGAAATCGTCGATCTTGGCGTGATGGTGCCAGCGGAGAAAATCCTCAGAACGGCACGTGAAGTGAATGCCGATCTGATTGGTCTTTCCGGGCTGATTACCCCGTCGCTGGACGAAATGGTCAACGTGGCGAAAGAGATGGAGCGTCAGGGGTTCACTATTCCGTTGCTGATTGGCGGCGCGACCACCTCAAAAGCGCACACGGCGGTGAAAATAGAGCAGAACTACAGTGGTCCGACGGTTTATGTGCAGAACGCCTCGCGTACCGTTGGCGTAGTCGCCGCACTCCTCTCTGACACTCAGCGCGATGACTTTGTCGCCCGTACGCGTAAAGAGTACGAAACCGTGCGTATCCAGCATGCGCGTAAGAAACCGCGGACCCCACCAGTAACGTTACAGGCTGCCCGCGACAACGATCTTGCCTTCGACTGGGAAAACTACACGCCGCCAGTGGCGCACCGCCTCGGCGTACAGAGCGTTGAAGCCAGCATCGAAACGCTGCGCAACTACATCGACTGGACGCCGTTCTTTATGACCTGGTCGCTGGCCGGGAAATACCCGCGCATCCTCGAAGATGAGGTGGTGGGAGAAGAGGCGAAACGTCTGTTCAAAGACGCCAATGACATGCTGGATAAACTCAGCGCTGAGAAGACCCTGAATCCGCGCGGTGTGGTGGGCTTGTTCCCGGCTAACCGCGTGGGGGACGACATCGAGATTTACCGTGACGAGACGCGTACGCACGTCATCAACGTCAGTCATCACCTGCGCCAGCAGACGGAAAAAGTCGGTTTCGCCAACTACTGCCTGTCTGACTTTGTTGCGCCGAAACTGAGTGGCAAAGCGGATTACATCGGTGCTTTCGCAGTTACCGGCGGTCTGGAGGAAGATGCACTGGCGGACGCCTTCGAAGCCCAGCATGACGACTACAACAAGATCATGGTGAAAGCGATCGCCGACCGCCTGGCGGAAGCGTTCGCTGAATATCTGCACGAGCGCGTGCGTAAAGTCTACTGGGGCTATGCGGCGAATGAGAACCTCAGCAACGAGGAGCTGATCCGCGAAAACTACCAGGGAATTCGCCCGGCACCGGGCTATCCGGCTTGCCCGGAACACACCGAAAAGGCCACCATCTGGGAACTGCTGGATGTAGAAGCGCACACCGGAATGAAGCTCACCGAATCCTTCGCGATGTGGCCAGGTGCGTCGGTTTCCGGCTGGTATTTCAGTCATCCAGACAGCAAGTACTACGCCGTGGCGCAAATCCAGCGCGATCAGGTTGAAGATTACGCCTTCCGTAAAGGCATGAGCGTGGCGGAAGTCGAACGTTGGTTAGCGCCTAATCTGGGCTATGACGCTGACTGATTCACAAAACTGTCATCTTTATTTACAACAAACAGGGCACTCAATGAGTGCCTTGTCTCTTTATTACGTTTAAACCCTTATACTGAAAGAACGTTCATCGGTACTGCTTGCCGGATGGCACATTTTTGTCGGCCTGATAAGCGTGGCGTCATCAGGTGTTATGTCATCGCTATGAGCCTCAGGAACATATAACGATAAGGAGAACCTGATTCCGTGCTAACTCTGTTACACCTGCTTTCTGCTGTCTCTATGCTGGTTTGGGGTACGCATATTGTGCGCACCGGCGTGATGCGCGTCTTCGGCGCCCGCTTGCGTACCGTACTCAGCCGTAGTGTTGAAAAGAAGCCGCTCGCCTTTTGTGCGGGTATCGGCGTGACGGCGCTGGTACAAAGCAGCAACGCCACCACCATGCTGGTGACCTCGTTTGTCGCGCAGGACCTCGTCGCGCTCACCCCTGCGCTGGTGATTGTACTCGGCGCCGACGTCGGGACCGCGCTGATGGCGCGTATCCTGACCTTCGATCTCTCCTGGCTGTCGCCACTGCTGATTTTTATCGGCGTGATCTTCTTTCTCGGACGTAAGCAGTCCCGTGTGGGGCAACTGGGGCGGGTTGGTATTGGACTGGGGTTGATTTTACTGGCGCTGGAACTGATTGTGCAGGCGGTAACACCGATCACCCAGGCTAACGGCGTACAGGTTATTTTCGCCTCGCTCACCGGCGATATCATGCTGGATGCGCTGATTGGCGCTATGTTCGCGATTATCAGTTACTCCAGCCTTGCGGCGGTGCTGCTGACGGCAACGCTGACCGCGGCAGGCATTATCTCGTTCCCGGTGGCGTTGTGTCTGGTGATTGGCGCCAACCTCGGCTCTGGCCTGCTGGCGATGCTTAATAACAGCGCCGCTAACGCCGCTGCCCGCCGTGTGGCGCTCGGTAGCCTGCTGTTTAAGCTGGTGGGCAGCCTGATTATCCTGCCGTTTGTTCATCCGTTGGCAAATCTGATGGATGAACTGCCGCTGCCGAAATCTGAACTGGTTATTTACTTCCATGTCTTCTACAACCTGGTGCGCTGCGTGGCGATGGTGCCGTTTGCAGAACCGATGGCGCGTTTTTGTAAGCGCATCATCCGCGATGAGCCGGAGCTGGATGCGCATTTGAAGCCCAAGCATCTGGACGTCAGTGCGCTGGATACGCCGACGCTGGCCCTGGCCAATGCCGCTCGTGAAGCTCTGCGCATCGGCGACGCGATGGAGCAGATGATGGACGGGCTGAAGAAGGTGATGCACGGCGAGCCGCGTGAAGAGAAAGAGCTGCGCAGGATGGCGGACGACATTAACGTGCTATACACGGCAATCAAGCTTTATCTGGCGCGGATGCCAAAGGATGAACTGGCGGAAGAGGAATCACGCCGTTGGGCGGAGATTATCGAAATGTCGCTTAACCTCGAGCAGGCTTCCGATATTGTCGAACGTATGGGCAGTGAGATAGCGGATAAGTCGCTGGCTGCCCGTCGCGCATTCTCCGTGGAAGGATTGAAAGAGCTGGATGCGCTCTTCGATCAGCTGCTCAGCAATCTGCAGCTGGCGATGTCGGTGTTCTTCTCTGGTGACGTGACCAGCGCCCGACGTCTGCGCCGTAGCAAGCACCGTTTCCGTATTCTCAACCGTCGTTATTCGCATGCGCACGTTGACCGTCTGCATCAGCAGAACGTGCAGAGCATCGAGACCAGCTCCTTGCACCTGGCGCTGCTGGGCGATATGCAGCGTCTGAACTCGCTGTTTTGTTCCGTGGCCTATAGCGTGCTGGAACAGCCGGATGAGGACGATGAGCGCGACGATTATTGAGTGAGGTGGACCGGTTGGCCGGATAAGGCATTTATGCCGTTATCCGGCAACGTCGGTTAGAAGCAGTGACCTGCTTCGAGGGCAACCGCGTCTTCACCTGCTTTAAAGACGTAAGTAGTGTTCGGACCGCCAAGAACCGCCTGGCCGTTACTCACCTTAATCCAGTTTCCTTCCGGCAAACCAATCACCGTCAGCTCTGGTGCCACAACCAGCAGCTCGCGAATACGCTGTTCACGTGTTTCGCCTTTGTGGCCTTCCGGAAGCGCATTGGTGAAATGTGGGTTAATCTGCAGCGGGAACAGACCCAGGGCATCAAAACCTTTTGGATCGACAATCGGCATGTCGTTGGTGGTGCGGATGGTCTGGCAGGCGAGGTTAGAACCCGCGCTCCAGCCGATGTACAGCGCACCGCGTTTGACGACATCCACAATCGGCGCCAGCAGTCCGCGTTCGCGGCTCTCTTTCAGTAACTGGAAGGTGTTACCCCCGCCGACAATCACCAGTTCTGCGTTTTCAATGGCAGCGATCGGATCGGCAACGGTATGAATGCCAGTAACGTTGACGCCCATTGGCGCAAAGATGGCTGCCGTTTTCGCCGTGTATTCATCCCAGGTTTGCGTCACGCCAGCGAACGGAATAAACACCGCCGTACGGCGACCATTCAGCTGCTCAGCAATCAGTGGTAGCGCATGTTCCATCCAGCCTTTGCCCGGCAGCGTCGAGTTACTCAATAAAAGCAGTTCCATCATTTCTCCATGTAATCAGAAAATTACAAACCGCGCTAATGCTACCACTATCAGCGTAACGCCTTACTGATATGGCTCACGATGTTGGAAGGGGGGAAAGCCGAACGGGTTAACCACAACCTCCTGTTGGAAAAGCCCGTTCAGACTTAACAACGATCAATCTATTGAAACAGCGTCCTTTTGCGTAGTGGCAAACGCCAGGCCTTCGTCCTCCCAGCCCTTAATACCACCAATCATTATTTTCACCGGTCGACCTAGCTGCGCCAACTTCAGCGCCGCGCGATCGGCCCCGTTACAGTGTGGGCCAGCGCAATAGACGACAAACAGTGTGTCCTGTGGCCATTTTTTCAAGGATTCCGTATTTATCAGTCGATGGGGAATATGAATCGCGCCAGGGATATGACAACGGGAAAAACTCTCTGCACTCCCCACTACATGTAAAAGCACAAAATCTTTGTCGTCAGCAGCCATCGCGGAATGAACGTCAGAACAATCCGTCTCCATATTCAGACGTTGCTGGAAATGGGCGATAGCTTGTGCAGATGAAGCGGCTGGAATATCAGTTACGGTACTCATATTGTTGTTTTCTCTTGTGGTGAAATCAGCTGTTGTGTTACCTCTTATCTCATCAAAAAATTAACCTCGAAACACCCTCTGACCATGACAGATTCCGCCAGGATCATGACAACATCTTCTCGCCCGTTGGTCGTTGCACTCGCTTATGACGGGCTATGTACTTTCGAGTTTGGCGTCGCAGTGGAAGTTTTTGGGCTTCCGCGACCTGAACTGGGGGAGGGCTGGTATCGTTTTGCCGTGGCTTCGGTTGATCAAGGTGAATTAAGGGCAACTGGCGGGGTTCGTATCGTTGTGGACGGTGGATATGAATTGCTGCAAGAAGCAGACACTATTGTCATTCCTGGCTGGCGTGACGTGAGCTCACCGGTCCCGGAAGCATTATGCGATGCGCTTCGTGAAGCACATCAACGCGGTTGTCGAGTCATCTCTATCTGTTCTGGTGTATTTGTTCTGGCTGCGGCAGGTTTGCTGGATGAGCGTAAGGCGACGACGCACTGGCGTTACGTCAGTGAACTCCAGCGACGCTTTCCCGCCATCAACGTTGTGGAAGATGTCCTGTATGTCGGTGACCACGACGTGCTCACTTCGGCAGGTAGTGCGGCAGGGATTGATTTATGTTTGCATGTGGTGCGCACTGATTTTGGACTTGAGATTGCCAATAACGTGGCCCGTCGCCTGGTGCTGCAGCCCCACAGGGATGGCAGCCAGACTCAGCAGCAACTGCGTCCTGTTGCCCGCAGTCGGGAAAGCCAGCGTTTTGGTCTTTTGCTTGACTGGTTACATAACAATATCGCGCAGAAGCATACCCTTGACGCTCTGGCCAGCCAGGTCGGTATGAGTCCCCGAACGTTGATGCGGCGATTTCAGGAGTCAACGGGGCTTACTCCCGCACGTTGGCTGATGAATGAACGGCTAAACCGTGCGCAGCAGGCGCTCAATACATCCCATATCAGTATTGAGCAGATCGCGCAGCAAACCGGGTTCGGCAGCGCAAACTCTTTGCGTTACCACTTTCAAAAACGATTTGGTATCAGCCCGCAGGCATTACGTAATCAGATGCGATAGCACATTTTCACGCTCTGCTTTTTTATCCCCCGCAAGGTAGGGTATATTTCGCTGTCAAAGGAGAAATTATGCTGCCCGACTCATCCATCCGATTAAATAAATACATCAGTGAAAGCGGAATCTGCTCGCGCCGCGAGGCGGATCGCTTTATCGAACAAGGGAATGTTTTCCTGAATGGTAAACGCGCCACCATTGGCGATCAGGTGATGCCTGGCGACGTCGTAAAAGTGAATGGTCGGTTGATTGAGCCGCGTGAAGCGGAAGATCTGGTTTTTATCGCGCTGAACAAGCCGGTAGGGATTGTCAGCACCACTGAAGACAGCGAACGCGACAACATTGTTGATTTCGTTAACCACAGCAAGCGCGTGTTCCCAATCGGTCGTCTGGACAAAGATTCCCAGGGACTTATCTTTCTGACCAACCACGGCGATCTGGTGAATAAAATCCTGCGTGCCGGTAACGATCACGAAAAAGAGTATCTGGTGACGGTAGATAAGCCGGTCACTGATGACTTTATCCGTGGGATGAGTGCCGGTGTGCCAATCCTTGGCACCGTCACCAAGAAATGTAAGGTCAAGAAAGAAGCGCCATTTGTGTTTCGCATCACGCTGATTCAGGGGCTGAACCGCCAGATCCGTCGTATGTGCGAGCACTTTGGCTATGAAGTTACTAAGCTTGAGCGTACACGTATCATGAACGTTGGTCTGTCCGGCCTGCCGCTGGGTGAATGGCGCGACCTGACGGATGACGAACTGATCGACCTGTTCAAGCTGATTGAGAACTCGTCCTCAGAAGCCAAACCGAAGGCGAAAGCGAAGCCAAAAACCGCAGGCATTAAGCGCCCGGTGGTGAAAATCGAAAAATCGGCTGAGAAAGAGAAATCGCGCCCGGCGGCAAACGGGAAGCGTTTTACCTCGCCGGGGCGTAAGAAGAAAGGGCGTTAACGTCTGCCGCGCGTTGGCGTATTCGCTGACCAGGAAAATGATGCTTCCGCATCCGGTTTATAAGCCTGCTTTTTCTTCAACTGGCGGGCTTTTTTAGCTTCTGCTTCGCGCAAGGCCATCAGTTTATCGATGTACTCTTTCTTGATGCTGTTGGTCTCAGCGTTGGTCAGCAGCCGACCATGCGCAATGCGCGCGCGGTCGAGCAGCGTTTTCAGTTCACGCTGTTCGCGCTCGGTCATCTCTTTTTGGGTAATGCGGGGGAGTGCCATAAGGGTGCCCTCTGTTAGCCGATATCCGCAGTGTACGGCAAAGTGCAGAGGCTGGGTAGGCCGGATAAGGCGTTAGCCGCTATCCGGCCTGCCGCCGCCAATTAGCGGCGTTCTTTTTCTTTAATCGGTTTACCGGACCAGTAACCTGCCAGCAGCGAACCGGAAAGGTTATGCCAGACGGAGAACAACGCGCCGGGCAGCGCCGCAAGCGGGCCAAAGTAGATTTTGCCCAGCGCAGCGGCAAGCCCTGAATTCTGCATGCCCACTTCAATAGCCAACGTACGACAGGTTGACTCGTCGAAACCAAACAGTTTTCCGCCCCAGTAGCCGCCGAGCAAGCCAATGGTGTTATGCAGGATCACGGCGATAATCACCACAAAGCCGACAGACGCAATGTGCGAGGCGGAACCCGCCACGACGGCGCTGATGATCGCCAGGATGCACAGCATAGAAAACGCCGGCAGATACGGTTCCACGGCTTTTACGACGCGTGGGAACAGATGGTGAATGACCAGTCCCAAAGCAATCGGAATGACCACGATCTGCAGAATACTCAGCAGCATACCCATCACATCCACCTGGATATGCGCGTCGACATACAGCCGTGTCAGCAGCGGCGTGGCGACAACGCCGACCAGCGTTGAAACCGATGAAATAGTCACGGAGAGCGCCACATCACCTTTTGCCAGATAGATCATGACGTTCGATGCGGTTCCGCTGGCGACGCTACCGACCAGCACCATCCCTGCCGACAGTTCCGGCGGCATATTAAATGCCAGCGCCAAAATCCATGCGGCGAGCGGCATCACCAGATAGTGCAGGAAAATACCCGCCGCGACAGGTGCGGGGCGTGAGAGTACGCGTTTAAAGTCGTCCACCTTCAGGTGAACGCCCATGCCGAACATGATCAGCATCAGCAACGACGGTACGAATGGCCCGACAGGCGTAAAGGTGGAGGGCGTGTAATACGCAATAACAGAGAGCAGCAGCGCCCATAACGGGAACAGCCGCGTGAGAGTAGCGAGCATGTTATCTTCCTTGCGATTGAAATGTGTTGTGTTGTTATAAAAAAGCCGGGTTCGAGCCCGGCTATAGTTATTGTTTATCGCGTGATGAAATATTATTCAAACAAATTATGGTGCAGCTTCTGTACCACCTGTTCGGCTTCGCTACCGGGCACCAGGAAGCACAGGTTATGGCTGGACGCGCCGTAGCAAATCATGCGGATGTTGAACGGCTCCAGTACACCAAACACCTCTTTACCCACGCCGCAGGCTTTGGACAGGTCGTTGCCAATCAACGCCACCAACGCCAGGCCTTCTTCGACTTCAACCCGGCACAGGGCAGACAGTTCCATCAGCAGAGATTGCGTTAACAGCGTATCGCCGGTGGAGGTTGAACCGGTGGTATCCAGCGTCAGCGCTACGCTGACTTCAGATGTGGTAATTAAATCTACCGAGATATTGTGGCGTGCAAGGATGCCGAACACTTCTGCTAAAAAGCCGCGAGAGTGCAGCATATTCAGGCTATGCAGCGTCAGCAGCGTCTGCTTACGGCGTAGCGCCAGCGCACGGAACAGCGGTGGATTCGCGGTTTTATTGCAGACCAGCGTACCGCCTGCTTTTGGATCCTTGCTGGAGCCAACAAATACCGGGATATCGCTACGTACGGCCGGCAACAGGGTTGCCGGGTGCAGCACTTTCGCGCCAAAGGTCGCCATTTCTGCGGCCTCTTCAAAGGCGATTTCATCAATACGCTGCGCTGCAGGAACAACGCGCGGATCGGTAGTGTAAATGCCTGGAACATCGGTCCAGATATCGACGCGCGTTGCGTGCAGCGCTTCGGCCAGCAGGGCGGCTGTATAATCGCTACCGCCGCGCCCCAACGTGGTGGTGCGGCCTTTGCCTTCGCTGCCGATAAAACCCTGAGTGATTACCAGACCTTCGCTCAGACGCGGGGCCAACTGAAGCGTTGCCAGTTCAGCCAGCGCCGCGACGTCGGGTTCTGCGCGACCAAAACGATCGTTGGTGCGCATCACTTTACGCACGTCAAACCACTGCGCTTGCACGCTGCGTTCACGCAGGATTTCGACGAACAACAGGGTAGACATCAGTTCACCGTGGCTGACCAGTTCGTCGGTCAGGGCGGTTGAGGTCGCCAGTGACGCCGCTTCTGCCAGCGTGGTGATGTTTTCCAGCAGACGTTCAATCTCTTCACGAATTACGTTCGGATAACGCAGGCGTTCCAGAATATTGAACTGAATTTGACGAATGGCGTCGAGTTTTTCGAAGCGCTCGGTTGGCTCCAGCCCTTCAGCCAGTGCGACCAGCAGGTTGGTAATTCCAGCGGAAGCGGAAAGTACCACTACACGGACGTTAGCATCAGAAAGTACCACATCAGCGCTGCGATTCATGGCATCAAAATCCGCCACGCTGGTACCGCCAAACTTGGAGACAACTACATCAGTCATAACTACCTCGTGTCAGGGAATGAATAGAGCGACCATGGCACATAAGGCAGAACGAAAACCGGTGCAGGCGCAAATGCAAATACCGTATTTATAAATAAAATGTGTAGCTTGCACTGTCAACGCTGGGATTATGCGGATTTTTCATGCTGCGTTTCCGTTCAGTAACAGCGCTTATAACATCTATACTTTTTACCCTGGTTCGATGGATACAAGGGCGATGGCATTAAAACAATCACACTTTTCTGTGACTGGCGTTACAATCGATCTCAGTCACAATTCTCAAAATCAGAAGAGTATTGCTAATGAAAAACATCAATCCAACGCAGACCTCAGCCTGGCAGGCACTACAAAAACACTTTGAAGAGATGAAAGACGTTACTATCGCGGATCTGTTCGCGAAAGATAGCGATCGTTTCGCTAAATTTTCCGCTACGTTTGACGATCTGATGCTGGTGGATTTCTCCAAAAACCGCATCACTGAAGAGACGCTGGCTAAACTGCAGGATCTGGCGAAAGAGACCGATTTGGCAGGCGCCATCAAGTCCATGTTCTCCGGTGAGAAAATTAACCGCACTGAAGATCGTGCCGTGCTGCACGTGGCGCTGCGCAACCGTAGCAACACTCCAATCATCGTTGACGGCAAAGATGTGATGCCGGAAGTGAACGCGGTGCTTGAGAAGATGAAATCCTTCTCTGAAGCGATTATCTCCGGAAGCTGGAAAGGCTATACCGGTAAAGCCATTACTGATGTCGTGAACATCGGTATCGGCGGTTCAGACCTCGGCCCGTTCATGGTGACCGAAGCGCTGCGCCCGTACAAAAATCACCTGAACATGCATTTTGTGTCTAACGTCGATGGTACGCACATTGCCGAAGTGCTGAAGAAAGTGAATCCGGAGACTACGCTGTTCCTGGTCGCTTCCAAAACCTTCACCACTCAGGAAACCATGACTAACGCCCACAGCGCGCGCGACTGGTTCCTGGCGACCGCTGGCGACAACAAGCACGTTGCCAAACACTTCGCAGCGCTCTCCACTAACGGTAAAGCGGTTGGCGAGTTCGGTATTGATACCGCCAATATGTTCGAGTTCTGGGACTGGGTTGGCGGTCGTTACTCCCTGTGGTCTGCAATCGGTCTGTCCATCATCCTTTCTGTGGGCTTCGACAACTTTGTTGAGCTGCTTTCTGGCGCGCACGCCATGGACAAACACTTCTCCACCACTCCGGCGGAGAAAAACTTGCCGGTGCTGTTGGCGCTGATCGGTATCTGGTACAACAACTTCTTCGGTGCTGAAACCGAAGCGATTCTGCCGTACGACCAGTATATGCACCGTTTCGCGGCCTACTTCCAGCAGGGCAATATGGAATCCAACGGTAAATACGTTGACCGTAACGGCAATGCGGTGGATTACCAGACAGGCCCAATCATCTGGGGTGAGCCGGGTACTAACGGTCAGCATGCGTTCTACCAGCTGATTCACCAGGGTACCAAAATGGTGCCGTGCGATTTCATCGCTCCGGCAATCACCCACAACCCGCTGTCGGATCACCATCCGAAACTGCTGTCTAACTTCTTCGCTCAGACCGAAGCGCTGGCTTTTGGTAAATCTCGTGCAGTGGTTGAGCAGGAATACCGCGACCAGGGTAAAGATCCGGCAACGCTTGACCACGTTGTGCCGTTCAAAGTGTTCGAAGGTAACCGTCCAACTAACTCCATCCTGCTGCGCGAAATCACACCGTTCAGCCTGGGTGCGCTGATTGCGCTGTACGAGCACAAAATCTTCACTCAGGGCGCGATCCTGAATATCTTCACCTTTGACCAGTGGGGCGTTGAGCTGGGCAAACAGCTGGCGAATCGCATTCTGCCAGAGCTGAATGATGATAAAGAAATCACCAGCCATGATTGCTCAACTAACGGTTTGATTAACCGTTATAAGTCCTGGCGTTAATCTGCTTCTTCCTTCGAGCCGCAGCGCTGTTGGCTGCGTTCGTTAACCCCGGTCGCATAGCTATCTATGCTCCCGGGGATTAACGATCTTGCCGCCTTGTTGCAATTCGAATGAATTTGCAGATTACTTATAAAAAAAGCCGATATTAATATCGGCTTTTTTTATAATCTGGCTCCCGAATATCTACGTTTTTGCTTTACACCTTTATTGAGCTTAATCCTAAAATAATTCATTCAACGTTATCGTGTTTCTGGTTTTTTCAGAATTACCGGATGTTGTGTTTTTGTTTTTATATTTTAACTTTTTGATTGTATTGGTTTAATTATCTGCCTTTAATCATTTTATTTCTTGCTATCTAATTATCCTAAATTCCCGCATGGCGTAATTTGCACACTTTGGCTTGTGTATACTCGATCTCGCCCGAAATTCTTTTGGGTAAATCTCCATTCATACAATGAAGGGAATTTGTGATGAAAAAAGTTCTGTATGGCCTTTGGACTATATCTGCGCTTGCGGCGACTTCTGTCTATGCTGCCCCCATTCAGGTGGGTGAGGCTGCAGGGTCGGCTGCCGCGTCGGTTTCGGCAGGAAGTTCCTCCGCAACCAGCGTGAGCACCGTAAGTTCTGCGGTGGGGGTTGCCCTTGCGGCAACCGGTGGCGGCGATGGTTCTAACACCGGAACCACAACCACCACAACCACCAGTACCCAGTAATACCGGTACGTTTAATTCTAACCACACTTCGGTGTGGTTATTTTGCCGCTGCGGAGAAATGTCGTGAAGCGACCAGCGCTGATAATGGTTTGCCTGTTATTACAGGCGTGCTCAGCCACCACCGAAGGGCTGGGTCATTCGCTATGGGATAGCGTGTTTGGTACTCCCGGCGTACAGATGACGGACGATGAAATCAAAAACATGCCCTACGCCAGCCAGTACATGCAGCTCAACGGCGGCCCACAACTGTTTGTGGTACTCGCGTTCGTGGAAAACGGACAGCAGAAATGGGTGACTCAGGATCGGGCCATTCTCGTCACGCAGTCTGGGCGCATGGTGAAAACGCATCTCGGCGGGGATAACCTGATCGAGGTGAATAATCTCGCGGCAGATCCGCTCATCAAACCAAACCAGATAGTTGATGGGGCAACATGGACCCGCACGATGGGCTGGACCGAACATCAGCAGGTGCGCTATGCCACCGCCCACTCGGTTTTCGAATGGGATGGCACTGACACCATTAAGGTTGGTAGCGAAGATACGCCAGTACGGATCCTTGACGAAGAAGTCACCACCGATCAAACGCGCTGGCATAACCGCTACTGGATCGACAGCGAAGGGCAGATTCGCCAATCGGAACAGTATCTTGGCGCACGTTACTTCCCGGTGAAAACCACGCTGATTAAGGCGGCAAAATCATGATGAAACGAGCCGTTGTGGCGCTGCTATTGAGCCTGAGCGCAGCGTCAGTTTTTGCTGCGGGTAGCGTTAAGGTCTTTACCTCCGCCAGCGAAGAGCCAAAAACGTTGACCGGGGCCGAACATCTGCTCGACCTGGTTGGGCAGCCGCGGTTGAGTAATAGCTGGTGGCCAGGAGCGGTTATCAGCGAAGAGCGGGCAACGACGGAAGCAGAGCGTCAGCAGCAGGCATTACTGGCTCGTCTGGCGATGCTCAGCGCTGAAGAAAGCGGTGACGATGCCGCGGCTATCAACGCATTGCGCCAGCAAATTCAGGCGCTGAAGGTGACCGGCAGACAGAAGATTAATCTCGACCCGGATGTTGTGCGCGTCAGTGAGCGAGGCAACCCGCCGTTGCAGGGCAATTACACGCTGTGGGTCGGGCCGCAGCCAACGGATATAACGCTGTTTGGCCTGCTAAGTCATCCGGGTAAACAACCGTTTATGCCCGGGCGCGATATCGCCAGCTATCTCGATGGGCAACGTCGGCTCAGCGGCGCAGATCGTAGCTACGCCTGGGTCATCTATCCCGACGGACGCACGCAAAAAGTCCCGGTCGCCTACTGGAACAAACGTCACGTTGAGCCGATGCCCGGCAGCATCATTTTTGTCGGGCTCTCTGATGCTGTCTGGCGCAGCACCCCGGATGAAATCAATGCCGACATTCTTCGCACCCTGACCCAGCGGATACCCGAATAATGAGAAAAACTTATCTGCTCAGCTTACTGGCGCTGGGCGTAAGCGTTGCCTGCCATGGTGAAACCTGGCCCGCGCCCATTGGACCTTCCCAGTCCGATTTTGGCGGCGTGGGACTGCTGCAAACCCCAACCGCACGCATGGCGCGTGAAGGCGAAATGAGCCTTAACTACCGCGATAACGATCAATACCGTTACTACTCTGCGTCGGTACAACTCTTCCCCTGGCTGGAAACTACCCTGCGCTATACCGATGTGCGTACCAAAAAATACAGCGGCGTGGAGTCGTTTTCTGGCGATCAGACTTATAAAGATAAGGCTTTTGATCTCAAACTTCGCCTGTGGGAAGAGAGCTACTGGATGCCGCAGGTGGCGGTTGGCGCGCGGGATATCGGTGGTACCGGCCTGTTTGATGCGGAGTATGTGGTGGCGAACAAAGCCTGGGGCCCGTTTGATTTCTCTCTCGGCCTTGGCTGGGGATATCTCGGGACCAGCGGCAACGTTAGCAATCCGTTTTGCTCATACAGTGATAAATTCTGCCATCGCGATAACAGCTACAAGCAGGCCGGTTCTATTGACGGTAGCCAGATGTTCCACGGCCCGGCGTCGCTGTTTGGCGGCGTAGAGTATCAGACTCCCTGGCAGCCGCTGCGCCTGAAACTGGAGTATGAAGGTAATAATTACCAGCAGGATTTTGCCGGCAAGTTGGATCAGAAGAGCAAGTTTAACGTCGGCGCTATTTATCGCGTCACCGATTGGGCCGACGTTAACCTCAGCTATGAGCGCGGGAACACCTTGATGTTTGGGGTCACGCTGCGGACTAACTTTAACGATCTGCGACCAAACTATAACGACAATACCCGCCCGAAATATCAACCACAGCCGCAGGATGCCATCCTGCAACATTCGGTGGTGGCGAATCAGTTAACGCTGCTGAAATATAATGCCGGGCTGGCGGATCCTAAAATTCAGGTGCAGGGCGATACGCTGTATGTGACGGGTGAACAGGTGAAATACCGTGATTCGCGCGAAGGGATCGAGCGTGCTAACCGGATCGTGATGAACGATCTTCCCGATGGGATCCGCACGATCCGCATTACGGAAAACCGCCTTAACTTGCCGCAGGTGACGACCGAAACGGAGGTTTCCAGCCTCAAGCGCCATCTGGAAGGCGAGCCGTTGGGCCATGAAACTCAACTGGCACAAAAACGCGTCGAGCCCGTGGTACCGAAAACGACCGAGCAGGGCTGGTATATTGATAAGTCACGCTTCAATTTCCACATCGATCCGGTGCTAAATCAGTCGGTGGGCGGCCCGGAAAACTTCTATATGTATCAGTTGGGCGTGATGGGAACGGCGGATTTGTGGGTTACCGATCATCTGCTGACCACCGGGAGTTTGTTCGCCAACCTCGCCAATAACTATGACAAGTTTAACTACACCAACCCGCCGCAGGATTCGCATTTACCACGCGTGCGTACCCATGTGCGTGAGTATGTGCAAAACGATGTCTACGTGAATAACCTGCAGGCCAACTACTTCCAGTCACTCGGAAACGGGTTCTACGGACAGGTTTACGGTGGCTATCTGGAAACCATGTACGGCGGAGCGGGGGCAGAAGTGCTGTATCGCCCGCTGGACAGCAACTGGGCGTTTGGTGTTGATGCCAACTACGTGAAACAGCGTGACTGGCGCAGCGCGCAGGACATGATGAAGTTTACCGACTACAGCGTGAAGACCGGGCATTTGACGGCTTACTGGAATCCTTCGTTCGCCCAGGATGTACTGGTGAAAGCCAGCGTGGGGCAGTATCTGGCGGGGGATAAGGGCGGAACGCTGGAAGTGGCGAAACGCTTTGACAGCGGCGTAGTGGTGGGTGGTTATGCGACCATCACCGACGCCTCGCCGGATGAGTACGGAGAGGGTGATTTTACCAAAGGGGTGTACGTTTCTGTACCGCTGGATCTGTTCTCGTCAGGCCCAACCCGCAGTCGTGCGGCGATTGGCTGGACGCCGTTAACACGCGATGGCGGCCAGCAGCTTGGACGTAAGTTTGGTCTGTACGACATGACCAGTGACAGGAGTGAAAACTTCCGCTGATAGATGGCCGGATGGGACCTGCGCTTATCCGGCTCTATAAACGACGTAATAATTTTGCCGGATTTCCCGCATACACGCCTTTCTCGGTGATCGATTTGGTCACCACGCTTCCCGCGCCGACGACCACGCCATCACAGATAGTGACTGCCAGAATGGTCGCTCTGCTACCGATCGAGACATCGTCGCCAATCGTAATACGTCCCCAACTGTTGCGGTCGGCATTGGGTTTTCCTTCGCGAAACATATCGTTGGCGAACATCACGCCGTGACCGATAAAACAGCGGGCGCCGAGGGTGACATATTCGCAGATGAAGGTGTGCGACTGAATTTTGCTGTCTGCGCCAATCTGCGTATTACCCTGGATTTCAACAAATGGTCCGACAAAAACGTTGTCCCCTAATGTGCAGTCGTAGAGATTTGCGGGTTCATAGATCACCACGTTCTCACCGCAGGTAACGTTGCGAACAGCGGATTGTCTGAGCTGCATAATTCATCCTGTGAAATGTGTCGTGACATACATCATTCCCTGCTGACCTTTCTTGCACAAAATATAAACAAAAAATGTAGATCTCTGTCACATTTTTGCGTTATACAGGAACCTCGCCACTGAGTAAGAGGTGCTGTTATGACGTCGCTATCTCGTCCACGCGTGGAGTTTATCTCCACTATTTTACAGACCGTGTTGAATCTGGGGTTGCTGAGTCTGGGCCTGATCCTGGTCGTATTCCTCGGGAAAGAAACGCTGCATCTGGCGGATGTGCTGTTCGCGCCGGAACAAACCAGCAAGTATGAACTGGTGGAAGGGCTGGTGGTTTACTTTCTCTACTTTGAATTTATCGCGCTGATTGTGAAGTACTTTCAGTCAGGTTTTCACTTTCCGCTGCGCTACTTTGTCTATATCGGGATCACTGCGATTGTGCGGCTGATCATTGTCGATCATAAAGCGCCAATGGATGTGCTGATCTATTCTGCGGCGATCCTGCTGCTGGTGATCACCCTGTGGCTGTGTAATTCCAAACGGCTGAAGCGAGAGTAAAAGACAACACGCCGCAATTGGGCTGCGGCGTGTTTTGGGTAAAAATTACTGCGCAGAGGCTGGCTGGGTTTTCTCCGCCGCGGGTTCCCACAGTTCTTCAAATTTATCCACCGTCATGATCGCCAATACGGTAAAGCTTAGGTTGATCACGCCGATGGCGATAATGCCTGCGCCAAACTAATTCTGTTTAATTTGTCGAGTTTCAGGCGAAAAATTGATTTGCAGTGATGGGGGCACGAAAGGAAATAATCGTAAGCGTAATGCAAAATAACATAAAAAAAGGGCGCTCCGTAGAGCGCCGAATAACAGTCACAGGTTGGGATAACATAAGTTGAGGGTTGCAGTGGCATTGCCCGTTGCCGGGCAGTTACTTCGGTAAAACTTAACCTTTCACACCACCCGCCGTCAGTCCGTTGACCAGCCAGCGCTGTGCCAGCAGGAACACCAGAGTGATCGGAATGGCTGAAAGTACAGCTGCGGCGGCAAAGTCGCCCCACAAATAGTTCTGTGGATTGAGGTACTGCTGCATACCTACCGCAAGGGTATAGCTGTTCACATCACGCAGCAGCAGTGATGCGACCGGTACTTCGGTAATCGCGGCAATGAAAGACAGAATAAACACGACCGCCAGAATCGGAACGGAAAGCGGCAGCAACACCAGGCGGAATGCCTGCCATGGCGTTGCGCCATCCAGCGCGGCCGCTTCTTCCAGCGAACCGTCGATGGTTTCGAAATAGCCCTTAATCGTCCACACATGCAGCGCAATACCGCCGAGATAGGCGAAGATCACGCCACCGTGAGTGTTCAGACCAATAAACGGAATGTACTGGCCCAGGCGGTCAAACAAAGCATACAACGCGACCAGAGACAGCACCGCCGGGAACATCTGGAATATCAGCATCCCTTTCAGTAGGGTTGCTTTGCCCGGGAAGCGCATACGGGCAAAGGCGTAAGCGCAGGTGGTGGAAAGCGTCACGATACCGATCGCGGTAATGGTGGCTACTTTCACCGAGTTCCACAGCCATAACAGCACCGGGAACGGCGGCGGCGTCACGCGGCCATCCGCGTGTTCAACGCTAAAGCCCAGCGCCAGTTTCCAGTGTTCCCAGGAGATGTTTTCCGGGATCAGGCTGCCGGTGGCAAAGTTACCTTCACGCAGCGAGATAGCGATAACCATCAGCAGCGGGAACATGATCGCTGCAATGAAAATCAGCAGCAGCAAGTGCGTTGTTAAGAGACGCAGTTTCTGAGATTTGGGTTGTACCATAGCCATGTTCGTTGTCTCCCTTAATCAAACTTCATACGCGTGGCTTTCAGGTTCACGATGGCCAGCGCACCGACCAGCAGGAAGATCAGCGTGGCAATCGCCGCCGCCAGACCGAAGTCCTGACCACCGCCACCTTCGAAGGCGATACGGTAGGTGTAGCTCACGAGCAGGTCGGTATAGCCTGCTGGCGTGGTGGTACCAAGACGGTCTGGACCACCGTTGGTCAACAGTTGAATCAGCACGAAGTTGTTAAAGTTAAAGGCGAAGCTGGCGATCATCAGCGGCGTCAGCGGCTTAATCAGCAGTGGCAACGTAATCTTAAAGAAGTTCTGGAACGGACCTGCACCATCCATTGCCGACGCTTCATACAGGTCGTCAGGGATCGCTTTAAGCAGACCCATGCACAGGATCATCATGTACGGGTAACCAAGCCAGGTGTTGACGATAATAATCATCGAACGCGCGGTGGTTGGGTCGCTGAACCAGGCCGGTTTGATGCCAAACAGTGCGCTCAGCATCATGTTGATTTCACCGAAGCTCTGGTTGAACAGCCCTTTGAAAATCAGAATCGAAATAAACGACGGTACGGCATACGGCAGAATCAGCAGGACACGGTAAATCGCTTTGCCTTTGAGAGACTCCCACTGTACGAGACAGGCTAGTACCATCCCCACGGCCACGGTGAGGATCACGGTCAGAACGGAGAAGACCACCGTCCAGACAAAGATGGCGAAGAACGGTTTCTGAATGCCTTCGTCGGTAAATACGCGGGTGAAGTTGTCCCAACCGATGGCAACGGTATAGCCTGGGCTGAGTTTTTCGTTACCCCAGCTACCGTCAGCGTTAATTGCCTGATAATAACCAATATCGTTGTTGGCGCGGTATTTTACGCCGCTTTGGCTGTTGGTAAGCGTGCCGTCATCAGCGAGCGTATAGAGTGGCTGCGTGCCGGAAAACTGGCGCAGTGAACTCATAATCACTTTGCTTTCATCTGGCAGGATGGCGGTGAGTTGGGTTAACGCCTGGCGATTTTGCGTGATGATACGCAGCGTCGCACGTTCGCCCTCTGGCAGCGCCTCGGCTTCTTTCAACTGCAGTTTCTGTTCGCCGCCAAATTTAAAGGCGTCGGAGAGATAATTCTTGCCAGTTTCACCGTCGGTGAGGGCCAGTTGCCACTCCGTACCCGCCGGATACAGGCCGAAGTTGTAGGTTTTCCCCGCCTGATAAGAACGGTCCATCAGGACTTCCTGAGCTCGTTCAAAGGTCAGTTGGTTGGTGCTGCTGTAGTTGGTAAAGGCAATTGCGATAGTACAAATTAGCGGAAACAGGACAAACAGCCCCATCCCTGCAACGCCTGGGTAAACATAGCGCCAGGCGTAGGCTTTACGGTTAGCAAAAATATACAGGCCAGCAGAGCTTAAAATCAGCGTCATGATGGCAAACAGGTACTCCCCCTGAGCATACATCAAAACAACAAGGTAACCGACCAGCAGCCCAAGCAGACCCATCACTGACCATTTCAGCCGGTCGCTTTGCCACCAGTGTTTCTTTTTAATGACATCCATGGGGATCAATCCTCTTTACGCTTTATCCTTCGCACTACCTCTTTGTTGGCTGCGGAAGCTCACCCCAGTCACTTACTTATGTAAGCTCCTGGGGATTTGCCTCCTTGCCGCCTCGATGTAGCGCGAATGATTTCGCGTAACAACGTATTCAATAAACCTGATTCCCTAAGAAATAAGGGAAACCGTATTACTTGGTGATACGACCTTGTGCATCTTTCAGCGCGGCATCGACGGTCTGACGGCCGCTGGCAGCGTTGATCACTGCGGTACGAACGGCATACCAGAATGCGGACATCTGCGGGATGTTCGGCATGATCTCGCCTTTCTGGGCGTTATCCATGGTGGCCGCGATACGCGGGTCTTTCGCTAACTGATCCTGGAAGGATTTCAGCGCAACCGCGCCCAGCGGTTTGTCCTTATTCACTTCATCCAGGCCCTGATCGGTCAGCAGGTAGTTTTCGAGGAACTCTTTTGCCAGTTCTTTGTTCGGGCTGGCAGCGTTGATACCTGCGCTCAGAACGCCCACGAACGGTTTGGACGGTTTACCCTTGAAGGTTGGCAGCAGGGCAACGCCGTAATTCACCTTGCTCTTATCGATGTTGGACCACGCCCACGGACCGTTGATGGTCATCGCGGTGTCACCTTTGTTAAAGGCCGCTTCGGCGATGGAGTAATCGGTATCCGCGTTCATGTGTTTGTTCTTGATCAGATCAACCAGGAAGGTCAGACCCGCTTTTGCGCCCGCGTTGTCCACGCCCACGTCTTTCACGTCGTACTTGCCGTTTTCAAACTTGAACGCGTAACCGCCGTCGGCGGCAATCAGCGGCCAGGTGAAGTACGGTTCTTGCAGGTTGAACATCAGCGCGGATTTCCCTTTCGCCTTCAGTTCTTTATCCAGCGCAGGAATTTCTTCCCAGGTTTTTGGCGGGTTCGGAACGAGGTCTTTGTTGTAAATCAGCGACAGCGCTTCAACCGCGATCGGGTAGGCAATCAGTTTGCCGTTATAGCGTACGGCATCCCAGGTGAACGGATAGAGTTTGTCCTGGAACGCTTTATCTGGGGTGATTTCAGCCAGCAGGCCAGACTGAGCGTAGCCGCCAAAACGGTCATGTGCCCAGAAGATGATGTCCGGGCCATCGCCAGTCGCGGCAACCTGTGGGAACTTCTCTTCCAGTTTGTCCGGGTGCTCAATGGTGACTTTGATACCGGTGTCTTTCTCGAATTTTTTGCCCACTTCAGCGAGGCCGTTATAGCCTTTGTCGCCGTTAATCCAGATAACCAGCTTACCTTCTTCAATCTTGGCGAGAGCCGAGGCGGAAAACATCATCGTCGTTAATGCAGACAATGCGAGGATGCGTGCGCCAGTTTTGATTTTCATAGTTCCCATCCTGTTTGGTGATTTTGCAGAGGTGGCTTAACGGTTACTAGTTTCTTTATACGACAACCTCTTTCCATCCTCCTTACCCCTACGCCCCACCCGCTCTTTATGTGATCTGTGTTACATAAATGTGAGTATTGCGTACTGGCGCACATAAAAACCAACTGATTTTTGCAGGCTGCATCACGAAATTCCTCCGCGGCGTACGGCCCGGGTCTCAGACGCTGTTCTCTCATCCTCCCGCCTCCTCCCCCATAAAAAAGCCGGGGGTGGAGGATTCACGCAGTCAAGGGATCACGCATAGTCAGCCCATCATGAATGTTGCTGTCGATGACAGGTTGTAACGAAGGGAGAAGGGCATGGCGAGCGTACAGCTGCGAAATGTAACGAAAGCCTGGGGTGACGTGGTGGTATCGAAAGATATCAATCTCGACATTCACGAAGGGGAATTCGTGGTGTTTGTCGGACCGTCAGGCTGCGGTAAGTCGACCTTGCTGCGTATGATCGCCGGGCTTGAAACCATCACCAGTGGCGACCTGTTTATCGGGGAGACCCGGATGAACGACATTCCCCCCGCCGAACGCGGCGTGGGTATGGTCTTTCAGTCCTACGCGTTGTATCCCCATTTATCCGTCGCAGAAAACATGTCGTTTGGCCTCAAACTGGCTGGCGCAAAAAAAGAGGTGATGAATCAGCGCGTGAATCAGGTCGCGGAAGTTCTGCAACTGGCGCACCTGCTGGAGCGTAAACCGAAAGCGCTTTCCGGCGGACAACGTCAGCGTGTGGCGATTGGCCGAACGCTGGTTGCCGAGCCGCGCGTATTCCTGCTGGATGAACCGCTGTCGAACCTCGACGCCGCTCTGCGTGTGCAAATGCGTATTGAAATCTCCCGCCTGCATAAACGTCTTGGCCGCACGATGATTTACGTCACCCACGATCAGGTCGAAGCGATGACGCTGGCCGACAAAATTGTGGTGCTGGATGCTGGTCGCGTGGCGCAGGTCGGCAAACCGCTGGAGCTATACCACTATCCGGCTGACCGCTTTGTGGCGGGCTTTATTGGCTCGCCGAAGATGAACTTCCTGCCGGTGAAAGTCACCGGGACGGCCATCGATCAGGTGCAGGTTGAACTGCCCAACCGCCAGCAAATATGGCTACCAGTAGACAGCCATGCGGTACAGGTTGGTGCCAACATGTCTTTAGGTATCCGCCCGGAACATCTGCTGCCCAGCGATATCGCCGATGTCACCCTCGAAGGTGAAGTGCAGGTGGTCGAGCAGCTTGGTCACGAAACTCAAATTCATATCCAGATCCCCGCCATCCGTCAAAACCTGGTTTACCGCCAGAACGACGTGGTGTTGGTAGAAGAGGGTGCCACATTCGCTATCGGCCTGCCGCCAGAGCGTTGCCATCTGTTCCGTGAGGATGGCACTGCATGTCGTCGGTTGCATCAAGAGCCGGGCGTTTAAGGTCCCCATAAAAAACGAAACGCAAAGCCATTCGAAGCTACATCGAGGCGGCAAGTAAATGAATCCCCGGGAGTGTACAAAGAGTACGCGACTGGGGTGAAAGAACGCAGCCAACAAAGAGGCAGCCCGAAGGGGGACGCGTTTAAAGAAAAGCAATGATCTCAGGAGATAGAACGATGATTACTCTGCGCAAACTCCCTCTGGCGGTTGCTGTAGCAGCAGGCATTATGTCTGTTCAGGCAATGGCTGTAGATTTCCACGGTTACGCTCGTTCCGGTATTGGCTGGACAGGGAGTGGCGGTGAACAACAGTGTTTCCAGGCAACCGGTGCACAAAGTAAATACCGTCTCGGTAACGAATGTGAAACCTATGCGGAAATCAAATTAGGTCAGGAAGTGTGGAAAGAAGGCGATAAGAGCTTCTACTTCGACACCAACGTTGCTTACTCCGTCGCACAGCAGAATGACTGGGAAGGCACAGACCCGGCATTCCGTGAAGCAAACGTGCAGGGTAAAAACCTGATCGAATGGCTGCCAGGCTCCACTATCTGGGCCGGTAAGCGCTTCTACCAGCGTCATGACGTACACATGATCGACTTCTACTACTGGGATATTTCAGGTCCTGGCGCCGGTATTGAAAACATCGATCTGGGCTTCGGTAAACTGTCTTTGGCAGCGAGCCGTTCACAGGAAGCGGGTGGTTCATACGCTTTCAGCAGCCAGAATATCTATGATCGTACCAAAGACACCGCGAACGATGTATTTGACGTTCGTTTAGCGCAGTTGGCAACTAACCCGGATGGGATGTTGGAACTGGGCGTTGACTATGGTCGCGCGAATACCACCGATGATTACAGGCTGGCGGACGGCGCATCTAAAGATGGTTGGATGTTCACCGCTGAACATACCCAGAGCATGCTGAAGGGCTACAACAAGTTTGTCGTTCAGTACGCCACAGATTCCATGACCACCCAGGGCAAAGGCCTGAACCAGGGGTCTTATGGTTCTTCCACTACGACCATTGAAGATCCGGTTACTGGCGTTAAAACCAACTATGCCAACAATGTTGTG
The DNA here is from genome assembly GCF_002075345.1 of Citrobacter braakii. Taxonomy (GTDB): domain Bacteria; phylum Pseudomonadota; class Gammaproteobacteria; order Enterobacterales; family Enterobacteriaceae; genus Citrobacter; species Citrobacter braakii. The sequence continues at coordinate 58,071 of NZ_NAEW01000017.1, read as the reverse complement.
AATAACAACGGTAGCCTGTTCCGCGTGCTGGACCACGGTGCAATCTCCCTGGGCGACAAGTGGGACCTGATGTACGTCGGTATGTACCAGAACCTCGACATGGATAACGACCTGGGGACCGAATGGTACACCGTCGGTATTCGCCCGATGTATAAATGGACGCCAATCATGAGCACTCTGCTGGAAGTCGGTTACGACAACGTCAAATCTCAGCAGACCAGCGATCGCAACAGCCAGTACAAAATCACCCTGGCCCAACAATGGCAGGCGGGTGACAGCATCTGGTCTCGTCCGGCAATCCGCGTCTTCGCAACCTATGCAAAATGGGATGAAGAGTGGGGTTACATCAAAAATGGTAACGACGTAACCAAATTCGCAGCGGCAACGAACTCTGGCCTCAGCACAACCAGCCGTGGCGACAGCGATGAGTGGTCCTTCGGTGCCCAGATGGAAATCTGGTGGTAATTCAGCACTAACCTGACGTAAAGACCGAAAGAGGGGCGCAAGCCCCTCTTGATTACGGTTTAGCGCGCTATTGCCTGGCCACCGCTGAACCCATGCTATCTGAGGTGATAACAATGAAAATGAAGAAAAGTCTCGTTGCCCTTTGTTTATCTGCAGGGTTATTTGCCAGCGCACCTGGCATCAGCCTGGCCGATGTGAATATTGTTCCGCAGAACACCACCGCGGCCCCATCTATTCCCACTGCGGCGCTGCAGCAGTTAACCTGGACGCCTGTTGATCAATCCAAAACCCAGTCTTCGCCGCTTGCGACAGCGGGTCAGCGTCTGGATGTCGCCGGTATTACTGGCCCGGTCGCTGCGTATAGCGTCCCGGCGAATATTGGCGAGCTCACTCTGACGCTGTCCAGTGAAGTGAATAAACAAACCAGCGTATTTGCGCCAAACGTATTAATTCTTGACCAAAACATGACGCCATCTGCGTTCTTCCCCAGCAGCTATTTTACCTACCAGGAGCCCGGCGTGATGAGTGCCGATCGTCTGGAAGGGGTAATGCGTCTGACGCCAGCGCTGGGTCAGCAAAAACTCTATGTTTTGGTCTTTACCACTGATAAAGATCTCCAGCAGACCACAACCCTGCTTGACCCGGCAAAAGCCTATGCCAAGGGCGTAGGTAACGCTATTCCGGATATTCCAGACCCGATCGCCCGTCATACCACCGACGGTTTACTGAAACTGAAAGTCAAAACCAGCTCCTCCTCCAGTGTTCTGGTCGGGCCGCTGTTTGGCTCATCCGGCCCTGGTCCTGTCACGGTGGGCAATACCGCCGCGCCTGCGGTGACCTATGCGGCTCCGGCAGCAGCCGTTGCTGCTCCAGCGCCACAACCGGTGAAGAAAAGTGAGCCGATGCTGAACGACACGGAAAGTTATTTTAACCAGGGCATTAAGGATGCCGTTGCGAAAGGCGATGTCGATAAAGCGCTGAAGCTGCTTGATGAAGCTGAGCGTCTGGGATCCAAATCTGCCCGATCCACCTTTATCAGCAGTGTAAAAGGCAAGGGGTAAACATCGCCCCGCATTGTTGATTTTGCAACAACTGGTGCGTCTCCTGGCGCACCTTTTTTTATCCTTCGGTGCTAATTGTTACACTTATGTTGCTCTGGCGATCACTTAATTGTGTTTGCTCACCCCGTAATGCATTTTCTGCGATACAATGCCTTCAAGTTATAAATCGGAGAGTAAGGCATGCCACACCCTGCGTTAACGCAACTGCGTGCGCTGCGTTATTTTGATGCGATCCCGGCGCTGGACGCCCAACTGCTCGACTGGTTGTTACTGGAAGATTCCATGACTAAACGTTTTGAGCAGCAGGGAAAACAGGTCACCGTAACGTTGATTCGCGAAGCATTCGTTGGGCAAAATGAGGTGCCTGAAGAGCTGCCGCTGCTGCCTAAAGAGTCCCGTTATTGGTTACGTGAGATCCTGTTATGCGCGGATGGTGAACCCTGGCTTGCCGGGCGGACCGTGGTGCCTGAATCAACCTTGTGCGGCCCTGAGCTGGCCTTACAAAATCTGGGGAAAACCCCGCTCGGACGTTACCTGTTTACATCATCGACATTGACCCGAGATTTTATTGAGATTGGCCGCGATGCAGCGCTGTGGGGGCGCCGTTCCCGCCTGCGGCTGAGCGGTAAGCCGCTGATGCTTACCGAGCTTTTTCTACCTGCATCGCCGTTGTACTGAGAGGAAGATAAAGATGGAGTGGAGTCTGACGCAGAATAAGCTGCTGGCATTTCACCGCTTGATGCGTACGGATAAGCCAATCGGTGCCTTACTGCTGCTCTGGCCTACGCTGTGGGCATTGTGGGTGGCAACCCCAGGCATGCCGCAATTGTGGATCCTTGCGGTTTTTGTCGCTGGCGTTTGGTTAATGCGCGCCGCCGGCTGCGTGGTGAATGATTATGCCGACAGGAAATTTGACGGACACGTTAAACGCACCGCAAATCGACCGCTGCCAAGCGGGGCCGTCACTGAAAAAGAGGCCCGAACGCTGTTCGTCGTATTGGTACTGCTGGCCTTCCTGCTGGTTTTGACGCTCAACACGATGACCATTTTGTTGTCCGTTGCGGCGTTAGCGCTGGCGTGGGTTTACCCGTTCATGAAGCGCTATACGCACCTGCCGCAGGTGGTGCTGGGGGCGGCGTTTGGCTGGTCGATCCCGATGGCGTTCGCCGCCGTAAGCGAGTCTGTACCGCTGAGCTGCTGGCTGATGTTCCTCGCCAATATTCTCTGGGCGGTGGCCTACGACACCCAATATGCGATGGTTGACCGCGATGATGACCTGAAGATCGGCATTAAATCGACCGCGATTCTGTTCGGTCAAAACGACAAGCTGATCATTGGTATCCTGCAGGTGGGCGTACTGGTGCTGATGGCGCTGGTGGGTTGGCTAAATGGGCTGGGACTGGGTTATTACTGGTCTCTGCTGGTGGCTGGCGCGCTATTTGTATATCAGCAGAAACTGATCGTCAATCGCGAGCGTGATGCCTGTTTTAAAGCGTTTATGAACAATAACTACGTCGGTCTGGTGCTGTTCTTAGGGCTGGCGATGAGCTACTGGCAGCCTTAATTGCTTGTACTCACCATCATTTATGCTGCAAAAGCAGCGAAGAAGAGCCAACGTTGTAAAGAGATCTTGGCTCTTCTTTGCTTCTAATGATACCTTTCTCGTGATAGCTATCTTTTACTCACTATAAAACGTCATTTTTTTTGTCAATCAGCTTTACAGAGCTGAAATTTATTATTCATTAAATTTATATATTATTTAAATGTTTTATGATTATACATATTATTAATTTATTTAATTTTGATAAATAAATCAATAATCCGTTTTTTCAATGAGTTTGCATGTGATGAAAAACGGTGTTTATCACTATACTTTAAGAATTTGTTTATGTTTCTATTTGTTTCATTTTGTGTGTGTATGTATGTAGGTTGACTGAATTCTTTATTAAATTTATCTAATTTAATAAAGTAAATCCTTAATGGTAAGTTTTTATCTGTAATAAGGACTAGAGAGAAATATTACACTCAAATAGTTTTATTCATTCTTATCTAAGAATCACCTCTAATGATATTAAATTATCAGTTGGAGGGTGGCTAGGTATTATTATTGTAAAGGATTATATAAAATGTTCAAAAAAACACTATTAGCTGTAATCGCTGCTTCTGCTTTTTCTGGCGCTGTTTTCAATGCCTCTGCTGCTGCTGACCAGGGCCACGGGAAAATTACGTTCCAGGGCATCGTTATTACCGCGCCTTGCTCTATCGTTCCAGGCGATGAAGATCAGACAATTAATCTGGGCCAGGTCGCTGATAAAGTCCTGAATGGCGATAGCAAATCAAGACCGGTTGACGTCAATATCCGTCTGCAAGATTGTGTTCTGACGACGGGTGGCACAACTATCGATAAAGTAAAAGTGACTTTCTCATCTGCTAATGCGGATAGCAGCACTAACCTGCTGAAAAACACTGAAGACGGTCTCTACGGCTCAGCGACGGGCGTGGGCGTTCGTCTCCTGACCCAGAGTGGTGCAAACGTAGTAATGGGCACTGAACAGCTCGTGAATTTGGTTGCGGACAACTCTAATCAGGTTCTGACTTTCAAAGCCCGTATGGAAGCTGTGGCAACGCCGGGTGCTGTAACCCCGGGTAACGTTAAATCCGACGTCAATTACGTTCTGGCTTACAACTAATCGCTTCGCGATTGATTATTCTGTAGTCAAAGTCGGTGAGGGAATCACCGACTTTTCAATGTTTTATTAAAAGAAACGAATTTTATGGAAAATAAAAAAAAGGTCGCTTTAAGCAAATTATTTGTTTTAATAAAACAGTCTCTGTACCCAGTGATCATCACTGCGGCAACACTTACACCTGCCTGGGCGGTTCAGTTCAATACTGGTATGCTCGATCTTGAAGATAAAGAAAATATTGACCTCAGCCAATTTGAAAAAAAAGGATTTATTCCGGCGGGGCAATATATTGCCAATGTTGATATCAATAAAAGGCGCTTCCCGAATACATGGTCATTTGAGTGGATCAAAGCCGATAACGAAAGTGGTTCGCTTCTTTGTCTGACCAATGAAGACTTAACAGCGTTTGGTTTCGCGGATGAATTCATCCAGCAGTTGCACCCCATCAACCCACAGGGGTGTTTAGATGTCGTCAACAAACCTGAACTTGTCGTCAGACTGGACAAAGCCGATATGGTCGTCACCCTTATTGCGCCCCAGGCGTGGATGAAATATCAGGCCAAAAACTGGACGCCACCGGAGTTTTGGGATGATGGTATTGCCGGACTCATACTGGATTACAACGTGTATGCCAGCCAGTATGATCCTGATGAGGGTGATAAGAGCCAGAGTCTCAGCTCCTATGGCACGCTGGGTTTTAACCTTGGCGCATGGCGTTTGCGCTCGGATTATCAGTACGACAAATCGTACGTAGATGGTCATTCAACCAGCAGCAATAGCGGAATGGATCGTACCTATCTGTTTCGTCCCATTCCCTCTATTGCCTCGAAACTGACTCTGGGTCAGTACGATCTGAATTCAGATTTATACGATACGTTCCATTTTACCGGTGCGTCGCTGGAAAGTGACGACAATATGCTGCCGCCTGACTTGCAGGGATACGCGCCGCAAATTACCGGTATTGCGCAGACTAACGCTAAAATTACCGTCACCCAGAACGGACGAATGGTTTACCAAACGACGGTTTCCCCAGGGCCGTTTAATATCACGGATATCGGTGATACTTTCCAGGGGCAGCTTGATGTGACCGTGGAAGAAGAGGATGGACGCAAAAATACCTTCCAGGTCGGCGCATCTTCAATCCCTTTCCTGACCCGTAAAGGTCAGGTACGTTACAAAGCTTCAACCGGTAAACCTACCTCTGTGGGTCATACCGATGTAAATAACCCCATGTTCTGGACCGGCGAATTTTCCTGGGGATGGGCGGGGAATACCTCACTTTATGGCGGGGCGTTACTGACAGCTGACGACTACCAGGCCGCCACCGCAGGTATGGGTTTTAACCTGAACAGCTTTGGCTCTCTCTCATTTGATGTGACGCGGGCGCAGGCAAATTTGCGCACCGGGAATAAGCAGGATGACGAGAAACAGCGTGGCTATAGCTACCGTATGAACTATGCCAAACGGTTTGAATCGACTGGCAGTCAAGTGACGTTTGCAGGCTATCGTTTCTCCGACAAAGAATACGTTACCATGAGTGAATACCTCACGGCACGAAGCGGTGACAACTCGAATTACAACGAGAAAGAGAGCTATGTCCTTTCTTTTAACCAGTATATTGATGCGTTAGCGGTTAATACCTATCTCAACCTGTCACGAAATACGTATTGGGATGAGTCTGCCAGCACTAACTATACGCTGTCTGTTAGCCGAAATTTTGATATTGGCAGCTTCAGGGGGATCTCCTCCTCAATGTCGATCGGTCGTTCGGAATGGGATGGCACAGAACAAACGCAATATTATCTGACGTTCTCAGTTCCACTGGAGCAAAACAAAAGACTTTCCTGGAGTATGCAGAAAAATGGTAGCGACGGTATGTCCCATACGGCTTCTTACTATGATTCTTCCGACCTCAACAATTCATGGAACATTTCGGCAGCGGGCGACGAAAGTGATTTCCGCAAGGCAGAGCCTACCCTCCGTGCGGGCTACCAGCACTACTCGCCTTATGGACGTTTAAACGTAAACGGCAGCGTTCAGCCCAACGCTTATAACTCCATTATGGCGGGCTGGAACGGATCGTTCACTTCTACGCGTCATGGAATGGCGCTTCATGATAACAGCAACGGCAATAATGCCCGCATGATGGTCGACAGCGATGGTATTAGCGGTGTTCCGTTAAGTGATAAACGCACTGTGACCAACATGATGGGTATTGCTGTTACCAACTCGGTCAGTAATTACATGACTTCCTCTGTTCGTGTGGACAGCGATAAATTACCGGATGGCGTAGATATCAATAATTCAGTCATTAGCACGACGCTCACCGAAGGGGCAATTGGCTATGCGAAGCTGAATGCAACAAAAGGTAATCAGATATTCGGTGTTATCAGACAGGAAGATGGCCGCTATCCACCGCTGGGTGTGACCATCGTGGATATTACCAGCGGTAAAGATGTCGGTCTGGTTGCTGATGAGGGTTATGCCTATCTCAGTGGGCTTCAGGAAGACAGTAAATTACGTCTTCAGTGGGGAGATAATACCTGTGAAATCACGCCTCCAGACGAAAGTAATACTAGCGGTCAGGTACTAATTTTACCGTGTAAAAAAGTAAATTAATTCAGGATGAATAAAATGAAACCCACATACATTGTTAAAGGACTAATCGGTTTATTAAGCGTTTGCTCTGTTGCAAATGCCGCGGTCTCTCCGGACAGAACGCGCATTATCTTTAATGAGACGGATAAAAGCGTCTCTATCAGATTAACCAACCAGAGCAAAGCCTTGCCTTATTTGGCTCAGTCGTGGGTTGAAGATAAAGACAGTAAAAAAACGCGGCAGTTTATCTCACCTTTGCCGCCTCTGCTGCGTATTGAAGCCAATGAACAAAGCCAGGTGCGTCTGATGGGGCAACCCGCGTTGAAGCAACTCCCGGCAGACAGAGAATCCCTCTTTTACTACAACATACGAGAAATTCCGCCGCGTACAGAACAACAAAACGTCATGCAAATGGCCATGCAGAGTCGGCTGAAATTATTCTGGCGTCCCAAAGCTATCGTTCTGAAAGAGGGTCAGGCGGTACCCATGGAAAAGGTGGACGTCTCGCGCACGGTATCGGGAATTACCGTTAAAAATGGTACGCCTTACCACATGACCATCGGTTATATCGGTGTTGATGGTAAAACGCTTTTGCCGGGAACAAAGAGTTTTATGGTTAGTCCTTTTGATCAGGCCACTTCAGAGATCAAAAATCTGCCCGCTAAATTCCAGATTGGTTATATCGGTGACTATGGCGGTTTAAACATGTTTAGCGTGAACTGTACAGCGGTGCAACCTGTTTGTCATAGCGAACCCGTGCAGAGGGGGAAATAATGAAAACGATGATTAAGCTGTTTTGTGCATTGCTTTTCCTTGCCTCATCATCATCATGGGCGGTTGATTGCTATCAGGGGCAACGTGGCGGAAATACAAGCGCCACGGTTCGTTTGAATCCATTTAAAGTGCCTTCAAATGCAATACCGGGTAGTAAAATATGGGAAAGTTCGGACATCAACGTCACCGTGTATTGCGATAATTCGGTGGGGTGGACGGAGAATGATCCGACGGAAGAACTGTTCGCTTGGGTTAAATTATCAGCGAAAAATGACATGTCCGCCTTAGAGAGTGACTATTTTATCGTTGGCGTAAACTATAACGGTCAGGATTACGATGGGGTTGATGTACCAGTTCCCACCAATGCTTGTCTGGATAAAATCAGCCTCGAGAACGGTTATGTTGAATATCATTGGCCGTCTGCGTGTCCTGGTGCTGGGGGGGCCCCAGTGCAAAATACTACTTTTAACGCTCGCTTTCGTTTGTATGTGAAGTTAAAAGCCTTTCCTGCTGACCCTGATGCTGTCTATAACTTCGGCGCTATTAATGTGTTGCAGTTTGATGGTGATGGCGGTGCGAATTTACAGTCCAATGCGAAAAACTTTAATTTCAATATCACTGGGTTGGATAACATTGAGTTCCTGGACTGTAATGTCGATATCAAAGTTTTCCCGGAAAGCCAAATCGTCGATTTCGGGGCATTTACAATGGATGATTCTACTGTGGTCGAAAGGCCATTTTCGGTTTCAACGATCAGGGATGCGACTGCAGAATGCTCAGAAAAGTTTGATGTTACCCTAAGTTTCAATACTGACGATCTCTATGGCACGAGCCACGCGGATATGAAGAATGGTTTATTAATGCAAATAAGGGATGAAACTGAAGGAGAAGACCTTGAGTTGAATCGCTATTATCCCTTTGCGACTTACAATCCAGGTGATGCAAGTACGGTGACCCATAACTATAAAGCGAAGCTAACGAAAAATCCGCAGAGAGAGGTTGAATTCGGTCCTTTCAGCAAGGATTTGATCCTCAAGCTCAACTATGAGTAGCCAGAGCTAAAAAAGCGGGCCACATTATGTGGCCCGCTTTTTGTTTAGATGCTCGTTATACTTCAAACCATATCTGCCGCATATTTATTCGTCCTGAGCTGCACTTTCAATGGTCAGACGCACATCTGACGTGACCAGTTCGGCCAACATCTGATAGATCTTCATCGTCTCTTCCGGTTCGGCATCTCCGGTATCGCTGATGAATCCCTCGTCACGCAGCGTCAGCACCAGAGAGCTGAACACGGCTTTATCGAAGAATTCCGGCGCGTTAATGCCGTGCAGTACGGAGAGGCGTTGCGCTACGGTGCGGCTCTCTTTCTCCAGCGTGCCACGGTTGATAGACGGGTTCGCGCTCAGCAGCCAGAAGGTAATGGCGTAGCGTTGCAACGTCTCACGAGCACCCGCCGCCAACAGCTGTAGCGTACGAGAGCGGGCCGGATTGATATGCAGTTCGTCATCATTCAGGGCGATCAGTCCCTGGCGCTGCATTTCGCTGGCCAGTTCGTCAATCACTCCGGCGAGTTCATCACGCTCCCAACGTAAGAACAGCTCTGCTTTCAGCATCGGGTACAGCGCATCAATATGCTGCTGTAGCACGGCGCGAGAAATACGACGATGCTGAGTCACAATGGCTGCCATTAACGAAGGCAGAACCAGCATATGCGCAATGTTGTTGCGGTAATACGTCATCAATACCGCCTGCTCGCGCGGCAGAATGATGATGTCACCGATGGTGTCTTTCTCGACCTCAAACTTATTCATCTGTAAGGCATGGTCGATCAATTCACTGGCGCTCTGCGCAGGAACCGTAGCATCCGCCGCGTACGGCACGTTGCGCAGCAGACTCAGATAGCAGTCGAGCTGTTCAGTCAGTTGCTCACGGGTCAGAGAGCGCTGGCGGGAGGCCAACAGCGCGGTACAGCACAGGTTCATGGCATTGGCCGCGCCTGCATTGTTAATGCGTACCATCAGATCGGCGGCAATGTTATTCACCGTCGGCGTCAGCCAGGCTGGGCGGATGGACTCGATAGGATCGATCGATTCACGCCACTCCGGTACATGCTGGTTGAGGTAAGTCATCAATGGCATCGGTTCGCCAAAGTTGACATACCCCTGACCCAGATTACGCAGCTTGCTCAAGCCACGCAGCATTTGCGGCAGACTCTCTTTCTCTTTCGTCGCGCCACGCAGCTCTTTCGCGTACGTGCCTACTTCCATTACGTGCTCGTAGCCGATGTAGATGGGTACGAGGGTAATCGGACGCGTACCGCCGCGCAGCATCGCCTGAATGGTCATCGACAGCGTGCCGGTTTTCGGGTCGAGCAGACGCCCGGTACGTGAACGGCCTCCTTCGACAAAGTATTCAACCGAGTAGCCGCGGCTGAACAACTCGCCCAGGTATTCGCGGAAAACGGTGGAATAGAGCTTGTTGCCCTTGAAGGTACGACGAATAAAGAACGCGCCCAGACGACGGAAAATCGGACCTGCTGGCCAGAAGTTCAGGTTGATACCGGCAGCGATGTGCGGCGGAACCAGCCCCTGGTGGTACAGAACGTACGACAGCAGCATATAGTCCATATGGCTGCGGTGGCACGGAACATAGACGATTTCGTGCCCATCGTGCGCCAACTGACGTACACGCTCCGCATTGTGAACGTTAATCCCCTGATACAGACGGTTCCAGGTAAAGCCCAGAATACGGTCTGTCAGACGAATCATCTCGTATGAGAAGTTAGCGGCAATCTCTTCCATCAGCGCAATGGCATTTTGCTGCGCTTTTTCATGGGAGATTTTTTTACTGCGCGCTTCATCTTCTACCGCGCGAGCGATAGCTTTTGAGGCCAGCAGCTTATTAAACAGGTCCTGGCGGGCAGGGAGGCGCGGGCCGACTGCGGCCAGACGCTGACGAGCAAAGTGCATGCGCGCCACGCGAGCCAGTTTCTGAGCGATGATTTTATCCGTACCGTGTTCGTCCGCCATGCGACGCAGGGAGACCGACGGGGAGAAGCGGACAAAACTGTCGCGACCCAGCCAGGACACAGCAAAGAATTTCTGTACGCCGTTCAGCATGCGCAGCGGCGGATTGACCTCGCCTTTTTCACGCCCAGGCGCACGGCCAAACATCACCGAAACCGGCACCATTTGCACATCCAGGTCTGGATTGCTGCGATGCAAGTCGAGATAGTTATGGAACAGCTTAATGGACTCTTCTTTCGGCGTGTAATAGGTGAACACGCGCGGGCCACCGTGAATAAACACGTAGCGCGGCAGCAGAGTTCCGTCTATCTCCAGCGGTTCCAGGGGATCCGGGAGATCGTGCACCAGACATTGGGCACGCAGCGTCAGCAAGTCTGCTTTTGAATTGTACGGTAGGACGTACATAATGGGACGCGAAGTATCGAGCCCCAATTCCGGGGCAGGTTCTGCCGGAATAGACTTGCTTTTTACCAGGACGCTTAATGGTAAATTCAGTAATTTGTAGTAAATTCGTGGCCAGCCGGACATAAACGATGTAAAGCCTCTGGTTAATAATGCAAATGCGCTGCAAGGATATCAGAAAGTTTAGTGAATTTCTGGTGTATCCGGTCATACTTCGCGCTGCTTTGCCACACCCTGAAACAAACGGGGTAACGTTACAATGACATTGACGCTAATAATGTAAAAAGGTTCTTTTTGATGGCCAATAATACCACTGGATTCACCCGAATTATCAAAGCTGCAGGCTATTCCTGGAAAGGTTTTCGCGCCGCATGGATCAATGAGGCGGCATTCCGCCAGGAAAGCGTTGCCGTACTGTTGGGCGTAGCCATCGCCTGCTGGCTGGACGTTGACGCCATTACCCGCGTGCTGTTGATTGGTTCCGTGATGCTGGTGATGATCGTTGAAATCCTCAACAGTGCGATTGAGGCGGTGGTTGACCGTATTGGCTCTGAGTATCACGAACTTTCCGGTCGGGCGAAAGATATGGGCTCGGCGGCGGTATTGCTGTCTATTTTTGTCGCTCTGATCACCTGGGGCATCCTGTTGTGGTCGCATTTGCGATAAAGATTCCACAACTGCATAAATCTCCTGTTTTTTGTGCAGTTTGCGGTTCCAAAATCACCTTTAGCTGTATATACTCACAGCATAACTGTATATACACCCAGGGGGCGGAATGAAAGCGTTAACGGCCAGGCAGCAAGAGGTGTTTGATCTCATTAGGGATCACATCAGCCAGACAGGTATGCCACCGACGCGTGCGGAGATCGCGCAGCGTTTGGGGTTCCGTTCCCCAAACGCCGCTGAAGAACACCTGAAAGCGCTTGCGCGTAAAGGCGTCCTTGAAATTGTATCCGGCGCATCGCGCGGTATTCGACTGCTGCAGGAAGAAGAAGAAGGGTTACCGCTTGTCGGACGTGTGGCTGCAGGCGAGCCACTGCTGGCGCAGCAGCACATCGAAGGCCACTATCAGGTCGATCCTTCACTGTTCAAACCGAACGCCGATTTTCTGCTGCGCGTTAGCGGTATGTCGATGAAAGACATCGGTATTATGGACGGTGATTTACTGGCTGTGCATAAAACTCAGGATGTGCGTAACGGTCAGGTCGTTGTTGCCCGTATCGACGACGAAGTCACCGTCAAGCGCCTGAAAAAGCAGGGCAACAAGGTTGAGCTCCTGCCAGAAAACAGCGAATTTAAACCTATTGTTGTCGACCTGCGCGAGCAAAACTTCACTATTGAAGGGTTGGCGGTAGGCGTCATTCGTAACGGTGAATGGCTGTAATTTTCTGTTGATTCCCTGTAGCCCGGGTAAGACGTTTACGTCGCTATCCGGCAACTTGCCCGGTGGCGCTACGCTTACCGGGCCTACACAGCATCTTTTTTCAGTACATCTAACTTCTTCTCAGGCTCTCCTGTATGCCTTTCTTTACCTCTTCTGATAAAGCACTCTGGCACCTCGCCTTACCGATGATCTTCTCCAATATCACCGTTCCCCTGTTGGGACTGGTGGATACCGCGGTGATTGGTCATCTGGATAGTCCGGTCTATCTTGGCGGCGTTGCTGTTGGCGCCACGGCGACCAGCTTTCTCTTTATGCTGCTACTTTTTTTGCGCATGAGTACCACCGGCCTTACCGCGCAGGCATTTGGCGCAAAAAATCCGCAGGCGCTGGCGCGCGCGTTGGTGCAGCCGCTATTGCTGGCGCTGGGCGCGGGGCTGCTTATCGCACTGTTTCGGACGCCGATTATCGAGCTGGCTCTGCATATTGTCGGCGGAAGTGAGGCGGTACTGGAGCAGGCCCGACGTTTCCTGGAAATCCGCTGGTTAAGCGCACCTGCGTCGCTGGCGAATCTGGTGCTGCTCGGCTGGTTGCTTGGCGTTCAGTATGCGCGCGCGCCAGTTATCCTGTTGATTGTCGGCAATATTCTCAACATTGTGCTCGATTTATGGCTGGTAATGGGCCTGCATATGAACGTGCAGGGGGCGGCGTTAGCGACGGTGATTGCCGAATATGTCACGCTGCTGATTGGCCTGATGATGGTACGCAAAGTCCTGCATATGCGTGGAATTTCGCTGGCAATGTTGAAGCTGGCGTGGCGTGGCAACTTCCGTCGTTTGCTGGCGCTCAACCGCGACATCATGCTGCGTTCGCTGCTGCTACAGCTCTGCTTTGGGGCCATTACGGTTCTTGGCGCGCGTTTGGGAGGCGACATCATCGCGGTTAACGCCGTTCTGATGACTCTGCTGACGTTTACCGCCTACGCGCTGGATGGATTTGCCTATGCTGTGGAAGCGCATTCGGGTCAGGCCTATGGGGCGAGGGATGGCAGCCAGTTGCTTGATGTCTGGCGGGCGGCCTGTCGACAGTCCGGTATTGTGGCTATTCTGTTTTCGCTGGTTTATGCCCTGTTTGGCGAGCAGATTGTTGCGCTGCTGACCTCGCTGCCGCAAATCAAACTGTTGGCCGATCGCTATCTTTTCTGGCAGGTTGTTTTGCCGCTGGTGGGAGTGTGGTGTTATCTGCTCGACGGTATGTTTATTGGAGCGACACGGGCTGCAGAAATGCGCAACAGTATGGCCGTTGCCGCAGCAGGATTCGCATTAACGCTACTGGCTTTACCGTTGCTGGGAAATCATGGTTTGTGGCTGGCGTTAACCGTTTTTCTTGCGCTGCGTGGGCTTTCCCTGGCCTTTATCTGGCGGCGTCACTGGCGTAATGGAACCTGGTTTGCCTGAGCGGATGGTTAAAAATTCCGAATAGTAAATAAAACCCAGAATCCCTGACTACACTTATTCTCACGTCCAGCAAAAACAGCATGTGTCTGGACATGGCACTCTAGCTATTCACAACCTAACGATGAGGACTTGATGATGAATAAAGACGAAGTCGGCGGTAACTGGAAGCAGTTTAAAGGTAAAGTGAAAGAGCAATGGGGCAAACTGACCGATGATGATATGACGGTCATTGAAGGTAAACGTGACCAACTGGTCGGTAAAGTCCAGGAGCGTTACGGTTACGCGAAAGATCAGGCGGAGAAAGAAGTGACCGATTGGGAAAAACGTAATGATTACCGCTGGTAATTAACCCTTCCCTCCTGAGAGTACAAGGATGTACGCTCTCCCACCCGCTTAACGCCCAACTTTCTTCTTCACCTGAATCGTATGGTCATGCTGGCATTCGCCAGGGTGACGACATGACTCAACCTCCACACAGGCCGGGCACAGTCCATGGGCTTCAATAACGTTATGTCGCAGGGCAAAGCCCATTTTTGCTGCCAGCGTATGCATGATGTCTTCCACGCCTTCCGCGCACTCTTCTTTTACCACACCACAGCGGTCGCAAATGAACATTGCGGAACTGTGAGTTGGCTGATCGAACAGATGGCAAAGCACATAGCTGTTGGTGGATTCCACCTTGTGCACAAACCCTTGTTCCAGCAGAAAATCGAGCGCACGATACACGGTTGGCGGCTTGGCCTGCGGCTCGGTTTCCCGCAACAGGTCAAGTAGGTCGTAAGCGCTGATTGCGCCTTCCTGCAGGCTCATCAGGCGCAGCACTTCGAGGCGTTGTGGCGTAAGCCGTACGTTGCGTTGCGCACAGAGTTTTTCAGCTTGAGTCAATAACTCCTGCGTGGTGGTTTTGTCCATTTGGCGCCTCGATTTGCGTGCAAGGTTAATCCCTTACTTTAACATGTTCTGTTTAAAACACCGAGATCCACCACGGTGTGCTATACCTGACCCATCGCAATACTGGAAAATAATCATGAAAAGACCCGATTGTATTCGTCACTGGCGTGAAGTTGAGGGGGCTGATGACTCCACCTATCCCGACAGCGATGAGCTGTTTTCCATAGGTGCGCCGCTTGCCCGCAAGCTGGGGTTAGGGCGACTCGGCATTCATCATGAGCGCCTGCCGCCGGGCCGACGCACCTCGTATCCGCACGCTGAAAGCGATGAGGAAGAGTTTATCTATGTGCTGGAGGGATATCCTGAGGCCTGGATTAACGGTTATTTATGGAAGCTGGAACCGGGCGACAGCGTCGGTTTCCCGGCGGGCACCGGCGTGTGTCACACCTTTATCAATAACACCAGTGAAGAGGTACGTCTGCTGGTCGTGGGTGAGGCGAACAAAAAATACAATCGTATTTATTATCCGCTTAATCCGGTTTATGCCGCCACGCGTGAGGACCGCTGGGTCGACCATCCACCGCAGTTTTTTGGATCTCACGACGGAAAACCGGGGCGTAAATAGCGCTTGTCGGGGAGCAGGGAGGGGGAACCGCGAGGATGTGGCTCACTATCGTAACGGTCTATGCTATAGTAGCGCCCCTTTTTTAACCGGATGCTTGAATATTCGCCATGCTGCCTGAATCTCAGTCTACCGCTTTTCCCGCTCATCGTTTTTCTATCGCGCCGATGCTCGACTGGACGGACAGACATTGCCGCTACTTTTTGCGCTTACTGTCCAGCCAGACGCTGCTCTACACGGAGATGGTAACCACCGGCGCGATCATTCATGGTAAAGGCGATTATCTGGCGTATAGCGAAGAAGAACATCCGGTCGCTTTGCAACTGGGCGGGAGCGATCCGGCTGCGCTGGCGCAGTGCGCAAAGCTTGCTGAACAACGGGGCTATGACGAAATTAACCTCAACGTGGGTTGCCCTTCCGACCGTGTACAGAATGGAATGTTTGGTGCCTGTCTGATGGGGAATGCGCAACTGGTCGCTGATTGCGTCAAAGCGATGCGCGATGTGGTATTGATTCCGGTAACGGTGAAAACCCGTATCGGTATTGATGACCAGGACAGCTACGAATTCCTGTGCGATTTCATCAACACGGTCTCCGGTAACGGTGAATGTGAGATGTTTATCATCCACGCCCGCAAGGCCTGGTTGTCCGGGCTAAGCCCGAAAGAAAACCGCGAAATCCCACCGCTGGATTATGACCGTGTTTATCAGCTAAAGCGCGATTTTCCGCATCTGACAATGTCGATCAACGGTGGCATAAAATCGCTGGAAGAAGCGAAAATCCATCTGCAACATATGGATGGCGTGATGGTGGGGCGCGAAGCTTATCAAAACCCAGGCATTCTGGCGTCCGTTGACCGCGAGATTTTTGCTGTCACCAGCGAAGATGCCGATCCGGTCGCCGTAGTGCGTGCGATGTATCCGTATATTGAGCGTGAACTGAGTAAAGGAACCTATTTGGGGCATGTCACGCGCCATATGCTGGGACTGTTTCAGGGGATTCCTGGGGCACGGCAGTGGCGTCGCTATCTGAGCGAAAATGCGCATAAAGCCGGGGCAGATATTGAGGTTCTGGAACATGCGCTGAAGCTGGTGGCAGACAAACGTTAAGTTTTCGCCAAAAGTTAGTGAATTTCACCACGCCCTGCGCTTCGTCGCGGGGCGTTTGCTTTATAAATCAATGTATTAATTTTGGCATGTTTCTTGTAAAGCTGTGGAGAGTATTTCATTTCGGGAGAGAGCCATGCTGGAACTACTTTTTGTGATTGGATTTTTTATCATGCTGATGGTCACCGGCGTATCTTTGCTGGGAGTGCTGGCCGCATTGGTGGTAGCCACTGTGGTGATGTTTTTGGGCGGACTATTTGCGTTGATGATTAAACTGTTGCCCTGGCTGTTATTGGCCGTTGCCGTGGTGTGGGTTATCAAGGCGATAAAAGCGCCAAAAGTCCCACAGTATCAGCGCAATAACCGCCGGTTTTACTAAGGTATTGAGCGGTGTGTCACAACCTGCAACATTGCCTTTAGAAGCAAATAGGAATTGATTATCAAATCTGTCACTATTGCCAGGTTAACGAATTCATCGAGCTGTACCCTACATACAGCCGAACTAAAAAAAGAAAGGGCTTCCTATGGGAAGCCCTAATTCTTTCTTCCCCCTTCATAATTCAAACCGCAGGTTTGTTGGCGGCTTGAATTATTTAGCGGAAATGAGGGCGTTACGGGATCAGCAAACTCGACCCCTGTGTGGCCCGGCTTTCCAGCACTTCATGAGCACGCTGCGCGTCGTGCAGTGCGAACGTCTGGCCCGGTGCGACATCCACTTTGATCACTCCGCTGGCAATCAGCGAGAAAAGCTCATTGCTGGCTTCGGTTAATTCATGGTGGTTGGTGATGTAACCCTGGAGTGAAGGGCGAGTCACGTACAGCGAACCTTTCTGATTCAGAATGCCTAAGTTAACGCCAGTCACCGGTCCGGAAGCATTACCAAAGCTGACCATGAGCCCCCGGCGCTGCAGGCAATCCAGTGAGGCTTCCCAGGTATCTTTCCCCACCGAGTCATACACCACCCGCACTTTTTTACCGCCAGTGATCTCTTTTACACGTTCTACAATGCTCTCTTCACGATAGTTAATGACCTGCCATGCGCCGGCCTGCAGCGCAATTTGCGCTTTTTGCGCATTACCGACGGTGCCAATCAGCTTCGCACCCAATGCTTTTGCCCACTGGCAGGCAATCATACCGACGCCGCCTGCTGCCGCATGGAACAAAAATGGTTCATCGGGCTGAATTTCATAGGTCTTACGCAACAGATAAAAAACGGTGAGCCCTTTAAGAAATGAGGCGGCAGCTTGTTCAAACGAGATAGCGTTGGGCAAAATAGCGGTTTTATCCGCCGGGACGTTATGCACTGAGCTGTAGGCGCCCAGGGGAGACTGAGCGTAAACCACGCGATCGCCGGCTTTAATGTGCGTCACTTTGCTACCGACTTTACTGACCACGCCTGCGGCTTCGGTACCCAGACCGCTGGGCAGAGAAGGCGGTGGATAAAGACCACTGCGGATATAGGTGTCGATATAGTTGATCCCAATCGCTTTGTTCTCGACCTGGATTTCATTTTCCGCCGGGTCTACAGGCGTAAACTCCACAGCCTTGAGTACATCAGGGCCACCATGCTTGTGAAATTCAATACGTGTTGCCATGCTTCCTCCAAAAGAAATGTGGTAATCTTTCGACCCAATCATTATCTCGGTAACTCCATTCACTATGGCAGGAAATAAACCCTTCAACAAACAACAGACTGATGCTCGTGAGCGCGATCCCCAGGTCGCCGGGCTGAAAGTACCGCCGCACTCGATTGAAGCGGAACAGTCGGTGTTGGGCGGTTTAATGCTGGATAACGAGCGCTGGGACGATGTGGCTGAGCGTGTGGTGGCGGAAGATTTTTATACCCGACCGCACCGGCACATCTTCACCGAAATGCATCGCCTGCAGGAGATGGGAAAACCCATCGATCTGATCACGCTTGCAGAATCGCTGGAAGTTCAGGGGCAACTGGACAGCGTCGGCGGTTTTGCTTACCTGGCTGAGTTATCTAAAAATACGCCAAGTGCAGCGAACATTAGTGCCTATGCGGATATTGTTCGCGAACGTGCCGTTGTTCGTGACATGATTTCGGTGGCGAACGAGATCGCGGAAGCCGGGTTTGATCCGCAAGGCCGTTCCAGTGAAGATCTGCTGGACCTCGCGGAATCCCGCGTCTTTAAAATTGCTGAAAGTCGCGCCAATAAAGACGAAGGTCCGAAAAATATTACCGATGTGCTCGACGCTACCGTCGCGCGTATCGAACAGCTGTTCCAGCAGCCACACGATGGTGTCACCGGGGTCAACACCGGTTATGACGACCTCAATAAAAAGACTGCTGGTTTGCAGCCGTCAGACTTAATTATCGTCGCCGCGCGTCCGTCGATGGGTAAAACGACATTTGCAATGAACCTCGTCGAAAATGCGGCGATGCTGCAAGATAAGCCGGTTCTTATCTTTAGTCTTGAAATGCCCTCAGAACAGATCATGATGCGTTCCCTGGCCTCACTCTCACGTGTAGACCAAACCAAAATCCGTACCGGTCAACTGGATGATGAAGACTGGGCGCGAATTTCCGGAACAATGGGTATTTTGCTGGAGAAACGAAACATCTATATTGATGACTCCTCCGGCCTGACGCCAACGGAAGTGCGCTCACGTGCCCGTCGTATCGCCCGCGAACACGGTGGTATCGGACTTATCATGATCGACTACCTGCAGCTGATGCGCGTGCCGTCGCTCTCCGACAACCGTACGCTGGAAATTGCTGAAATTTCCCGCTCGCTGAAAGCGTTAGCGAAAGAACTGCATGTGCCGGTGGTGGCGCTGTCGCAGCTTAACCGCTCTCTGGAACAACGCGCCGATAAGCGTCCGGTCAACTCGGATCTGCGTGAGTCCGGCTCCATCGAGCAGGATGCCGACTTAATCATGTTTATCTATCGTGATGAGGTTTATCACGAAAACAGCGACTTGAAAGGTATCGCCGAGATCATTATCGGTAAACAGCGTAACGGCCCGATCGGTACGGTGCGCCTGACGTTTAACGGTCAGTGGTCGCGCTTCGATAACTATGCTGGCCCGCAGTACGACGACGAATAACAACACTGAATCAGGTTACTCAAGCAAATACTTATCAAGGAATACAAATGCAAGCGGCAACTGTAGTCATTAACCGCCGCGCTCTGCGACACAACCTGCAACGTCTGCGTGAACTGGCTCCAGCCAGTAAACTGGTTGCGGTCGTGAAAGCGAACGCTTACGGCCATGGTCTGTTAGAGACCGCGCGAACGCTCCCCGATGCGGACGCTTTTGGTGTCGCTCGTCTTGAAGAAGCCCTGCGGTTGCGAGCGGGAGGGATCACGCAGCCCATCCTGCTGCTGGAAGGATTTTTTGATGCTTCCGATCTGCCGACTATCTCCGCGCAGCGTCTGCATACTGCCGTCCACAACCAGGAGCAGCTTGAAGCTCTGGAAGCCGCGGTACTGGCTGAACCGGTCACCGTCTGGATGAAGCTCGACACGGGAATGCACCGCCTGGGCGTGCGTCCGGAGCAGGCCGAGGCGTTTTATCAGCGCTTGACACAATGCGAAAACGTCCGCCAGCCGGTCAATATCGTCAGCCACTTTGCGCGTGCGGACGAGCCTGAGTGCGGCGCGACCGAAAAGCAGCTCGATATCTTCAATAGCTTTTGCGCAGGCAAACCGGGTCAGCGTTCGATCGCCGCGTCGGGTGGTATTCTGCTGTGGCCGCAGTCTCACTTCGACTGGGCGCGTCCGGGGCTGATTCTGTATGGCGTATCGCCGTTGGAAAACCACTCTATCGGTGCCGATTTTGGCTGCCAGCCGGTGATGTCGCTCACTTCCAGCCTGATTGCGGTGCGTGAACACAAAGCGGGCGAGCCGGTTGGCTATGGTGGAACCTGGCTGAGCGAGCGCGACACGCGTCTGGGCGTGGTGGCGATGGGCTATGGCGATGGTTATCCGCGCGCTGCGCCGTCTGGGACACCGGTACTGGTCAATGGCCGTGAAGTGCCGATCGTCGGTCGCGTCGCGATGGATATGATTTGCGTCGATTTAGGTCCCGAGGCGCAGGATAAAGCCGGCGATTCGGTTATCCTGTGGGGTGAAGGCCTGCCCGTTGAACGCATTGCTGAAATGACGAAAGTAAGTGCTTACGAACTTATCACGCGCCTGACCTCAAGGGTGGCAATGAAGTATATCGATTAAGTTCATGATGTGCCGGATAAGGCGGTTACGCCGCCATCCGGCAATATTCCTCTCAACATCCTCTCGATCTTCTCCCGCTTCCGGTTTATTGTGTTCTTAACCCCTGCCTGTAAACCTGGAGAACCACACGTGTTTCAAAAAGTTGACGCCTACGCCGGCGACCCGATTTTATCGCTCATGGAGCGTTTCAAAGACGATGCACGTAGCGACAAAGTGAACCTCAGCATCGGTCTGTACTACAACGAAGACGGCATTATTCCTCAGCTTAAAGCGGTGGCAGAAGCGGAAGCCCGACTGAATGCCAAACCGCATGGCGCTTCGCTGTATCTGCCGATGGAAGGTCTGAACACTTATCGCCATACTATTGCGCCGCTGCTGTTTGGCGCAGAGCATCCGGTTCTCCAGCAGCAGCGCGTCGCAACGATTCAGACGCTGGGCGGCTCCGGTGCGCTAAAGGTTGGCGCAGACTTCCTGAAACGCTATTTCCCTGATTCTGGCGTGTGGGTCAGCGATCCGACCTGGGAAAACCACATCGCGATTTTTGAAGGTGCTGGGTTCGAAGTAAGTACTTACCCCTGGTATGACAACACCACCAATGGCGTGCGTTTCAACGACCTGCTGGCCACGCTGAACACCTTACCGGCGCGCAGTATCGTACTGCTGCATCCGTGCTGCCATAACCCGACGGGTGCGGATTTAACCCCCGCGCAGTGGGATGGTGTCATTGAGATCCTGAAAGCTCGCGATCTGATCCCGTTCCTGGATATTGCTTACCAGGGTTTCGGCGGTGGAATGGAAGACGATGCCTATGCGATCCGCGCCATTGCCAGCGCCGGATTACCTGCACTGGTCAGCAACTCATTCTCGAAGATTTTCTCTTTGTACGGCGAACGTGTCGGCGGACTTTCAGTGGTCTGTGAAGACGCTGATGCCGCCAGCCGCGTTCTGGGGCAGCTAAAAGCGACGGTGCGTCGTAACTATTCCAGCCCGCCAAACTTTGGTGCGCAGGTCGTGGCCGCAGTGTTGGGTGATGACGCGCTGAAAGCCAGCTGGCTGGCGGAAGTCGAAGAGATGCGTACCCGTATTCTGGCGATGCGCCAGGCGCTGGTTAACGTATTGAATGCGGAGATCCCTGGTCGTAACTTTGATTACCTGCTGCAACAGCGCGGGATGTTCAGCTATACCGGGCTAAGCGCTGCTCAGGTCGATCGCCTGCGCGATGAGTTCGGTGTGTACCTGATAGCCAGTGGTCGTATGTGCGTGGCCGGGTTAAATCACGGTAACGTGCAACGCGTGGCGAAGGCATTTGCCGCTGTCATGTAACCGGGTTTTTAGGCCTGATAAGCGTCGCGCCATCAGGCATTGTATTGCCGGATGGCGGTGTAATCACCTTATCCGGCCTACTTTCTTTCAGCGTGCTATTGGCCTGTTTTCCAATGTGATCATGCTCTTTTTCCAGGACAAAACCAGAGAAAATCCTTCCTTTCCCTCCCCCTAAGGGGTAAGGTCAGATAGTTTTTTGACCAGTTGTTAATAAAAAAATGATAACTAACTGACTACTTAGGGAAAAATATGCGCAAGTTTACGTTGGCACTGAGTGCCGTTTGTTTATTGTTCACGCTAAATCAGCCGGCCCAGGCGTTAGTTTCCTCTCCCTCTCAGCTTAATCCAGGCACCAACGTTGCAAAACTCGCTGAGCAGGCACCCATTCACTGGGTCTCCGTGGCACAAATTGAAAACAGCCTGACCGGACGCCCGCCGATGGCCGTCGGGTTTGATATCGATGACACCGTCCTCTTTTCCAGCCCAGGCTTCTGGCGCGGAAAAAAAACGTATTCTCCGGACAGTGAGGATTACCTGAAAAATCCGGCCTTCTGGGAAAAAATGAACAATGGCTGGGACGAATTCAGCATTCCGAAAGAAGTGGCGCGTCAGTTGATTGATATGCACGTGCGTCGCGGCGACAGCATCTTTTTCGTAACCGGGCGTAGCCAGACGAAGACCGAAACGGTGTCGAAAACGCTGTCCGATAACTTTCACATCCCGGCCGGCAATATGAACCCGGTCATTTTTGCCGGTGATAAGCCGGGCCAGAATACGAAAACGCAGTGGCTGCAGGATAAAAATATCCGTATGTTCTACGGCGACTCTGATAATGACATTACCGCCGCCCGAGACGTGGGTATTCGCGGCATTCGTATTTTACGCGCTTCTAACTCCACTTATAAACCGTTGCCACAGGCCGGCGCGTTTGGTGAAGAGGTGATCGTCAACTCGGAGTATTGAGGACGTTGCTTGCGGTTGTTGTTTTTTTAAACAAATTTGCGTTACCTGCTTTTACCTTTTGCGGACTTGCTGCACACTGAATAAAAGATGTTCTCATTAGGCAATATGCTGGTAAGGGGAATTAAGATGACGAATTCGGAGTTGCTGCAATACTGCATGGCAAAAATGGGCGCCGAGCAGAGCGTACACAGTGACTGGAAGGCCACACAAATCAAAGTCGAAGATGTGCTTTTTGCCATGGTAAAAGAGGTGGAAGAACGCCCGGCGGTGTCACTGAAAACCAGCCCGGAACTGGCAGAGTTGTTACGTCAGCAGCATAGCGATGTACGGCCAAGCCGGCATCTCAATAAGGCGCACTGGAGTACGGTGTATCTGGACGGCTCGCTGCCGGATTCGCAAATCTACTACCTGGTAGACGCCTCTTATCAGCAGGCCGTAAACACGCTGCCGGAAGATAAACGCCGGATACTGGCGCAGTCCTGATCTTTTTTCCGCAATGAGGCGCCAGCGCCTTATCCGGCCTACAAGCAATTATGCATATTTTGTAGGCCTGATAAGCGTAGCGCCATCGGCATGATTACAACAGTGGTTTGAGGAAACGGGCCGTGTGTGAGGCTTCACACTCAGCGACTGTTTCTGGTGTGCCTGAAACCAGAATTTCCCCGCCGCCGCTGCCGCCTTCCGGACCGAGATCGACAATCCAGTCAGCGGTTTTTATCACGTCCAGATTGTGCTCAATCACTACGATGGTGTTGCCCTGATCCCGGAGTTGATGCAGCACGTCCAGCAGTTGCTGAATATCCGCAAAATGCAGACCGGTGGTCGGTTCATCGAGAATATACAGCGTTTGACCGGTACCGCGTTTGGACAGTTCACGCGCCAGCTTCACGCGCTGCGCTTCACCGCCCGAGAGCGTGGTGGCGGACTGACCCAGTCGGATGTACGTCAGACCCACGTCCATCAGCGTTTGCAGCTTACGCGCCAGCGCCGGAACGGCATCGAAGAACTCACGCGCCTCTTCAATCGTCATATCCAGCACTTCGTGGATAGTCTTGCCCTTGTACTTAATCTCCAGTGTTTCGCGGTTATAGCGTTTGCCTTTACACTGATCGCACGGCACGTAGATATCCGGTAAGAAGTGCATTTCGACTTTGATCACGCCGTCGCCCTGACAAGCTTCACAGCGTCCGCCGCGGACGTTAAAGCTGAAACGACCCGGAGTATAACCGCGCGCACGCGACTCCGGCACGCCGGCAAACAGTTCGCGCACTGGCGTAAACACGCCGGTGTAGGTTGCCGGGTTAGAGCGCGGCGTACGGCCAATCGGGCTTTGGTCAATGTCGATCACTTTGTCGAAATGTTCCAGGCCCTGAACATCACGATATGGCGCGGGTTCAGCCAGCGTGGCGCCGTTCAGCGCCGTCTGCGCAATCGGGAACAGCGTGTCGTTAATTAGCGTCGATTTACCCGAACCGGAAACACCGGTAATGCAGGTAAATAAACCAACCGGCAGCGTCAGGGTGACATCTTTCAGGTTGTTACCGCGCGCGCCGGTTAGCTTCAACACTTTTTCCGGGTCTGCCGCCACGCGCTGTTTCGGCACTTCAATCTTGCGCTTACCGCTCATGTACTGGCCGGTCAGCGACTCAGGCACGGCCATGATATCTTTTAGCGTACCTTCGGCAACCACCTGGCCGCCGTGAACGCCCGCGCCGGGGCCGATGTCGATAACGTGGTCAGCGGCGCGAATCGCGTCTTCATCGTGCTCAACCACAATGACGGTATTGCCCAGATTACGCAGGTGGATAAGCGTACCCAACAGACGCTCGTTATCGCGCTGATGCAGACCGATAGACGGTTCATCCAGCACGTACATTACGCCGACCAGACCTGCGCCGATCTGGCTTGCCAGACGAATACGCTGGGCTTCGCCGCCGGAGAGCGTTTCTGCTGAACGCGACAGCGTCAGATAGTTGAGGCCGACGTTGACCAGGAACTTCAGACGATCGCCAATCTCTTTGAGAATTTTCTCTGCAATCTTCGCTCGCTGACCCGCAAGCTTCAGGTTGTTGAAGAAATCCATGGCGTGACCGATGCTCATGTCGGAAATCGCGGGCAGCGGCGTATTTTCGACAAATACGTGGCGGGCTTCCCGGCGTAAACGCGTCCCCTCACAGCTGGCGCACGGTCGGTTGCTAATGAACTTGGCTAATTCTTCACGTACCGCGCTGGATTCCGTCTCTTTATAACGGCGCTCCATATTGTGCAATACGCCTTCGAACGGATGGCGGCGTACGGACGTATCGCCGCGATCGTTCATGTATTTAAATTCGATATTCTCTTTACCGGAACCGTACAGCACCACTTTATGCACGGCAGGGTTCAGGCTGGCCCATGGGGCTTCAACGTCGAATTTATAGTGTTCCGCCAGTGACTTAAGCATCTGGAAGTAATAGAAGTTACGGCGATCCCAGCCGCGGATAGCACCACCGGCCAGCGACAGTTCCGGATTTTGGATCACCCGGTCAGGATCGAAATACTGCTGCACGCCGAGACCGTCACAGGTCGGGCATGCACCCGCTGGGTTATTGAACGAGAACAGACGTGGTTCCAGCTCCCGCATGCTGTAGCCGCAGATCGGGCAGGCGAAGTTGGCGGAGAACAGCAACTCTTCCGCTTTCGGATCGTCCATATCGGCGACCACCGCCGTACCACCGGACAGTTCCAGCGCGGTTTCAAAGGATTCTGCCAGTCGCTGGGTGAGATCGTCGCGGACTTTAAAGCGGTCAATCACCACTTCAATAGTGTGTTTCTTTTGCAGTTCAAGCTTGGGCGGATCGGAAAGGTCGCACACTTCACCGTCGATACGGGCGCGGATATAGCCCTGGCCTGCCAGGTTTTCCAGCGTTTTAGTATGCTCGCCTTTACGCTCTTTAATCACCGGCGCCAGCAGCATCAGACGTTTGCCTTCCGGCTGCGACAGAACGTTGTCCACCATCTGGCTAACGGTCTGGGCCGCCAGGGGAACGTCGTGATCCGGGCAGCGCGGTTCGCCAACGCGGGCAAACAGCAGACGCAGATAGTCGTGAATTTCGGTAATCGTACCTACCGTGGATCGCGGGTTGTGGGATGTCGATTTTTGTTCAATTGAGATGGCGGGAGACAGCCCCTCAATGTGGTCGACATCCGGCTTTTCCATCAGCGACAGAAACTGACGCGCGTACGCGGAAAGGGATTCAACGTAACGACGCTGCCCTTCGGCATACAAGGTGTCGAAAGCGAGCGAAGATTTGCCTGAGCCCGAAAGCCCGGTGACGACAATCAGCTTGTCGCGCGGGATGACGAGGTTGATGTTTTTGAGATTATGGGTGCGGGCGCCCCGAACTTCGATCTTATCCATTCATCTTTCCCGGATTAAACGCTTTTTTGCCTGGCTGCATGGTGCTACCGGCGATCACAAACGGTTAATTATGACACAACCTGACCTGAATGGATATACAGTATTGGAATGCAAAACGCAGATGCCTGTGCAACAATGTCTGTCTGGGGTTGTTTACTGGAATCGATCTCGCAACGTAGTAAAAGCGCTATTGGAAATGCTACAATCCCGCGCTTACACTTATTCAGTAACGTTTTTCAGGAGACACGATCATGGCCAGCAGAGGCGTAAACAAGGTGATTCTCGTCGGTAATCTGGGCCAGGACCCGGAAGTACGCTATATGCCGAATGGTGGCGCAGTTGCCAACATTACGCTGGCTACTTCCGAATCCTGGCGTGATAAAGCGACCGGCGAAATGAAAGAGCAGACTGAATGGCACCGTGTGGTGCTGTTCGGCAAACTGGCGGAAGTTGCCAGCGAATATCTGCGTAAAGGTTCCCAGGTCTATATCGAAGGTCAGCTGCGTACCCGCAAATGGACCGATCAATCCGGCGTAGAAAAGTACACCACTGAAGTTGTGGTTAACGTTGGCGGCACCATGCAAATGCTGGGCGGTCGTCAGGGTGGTGGGGCTCCGGCAGGTGGCGGCCAGCAGCAGGGTGGTTGGGGTCAGCCTCAGCAGCCGCAAGGTGGCAATCAGTTCAGCGGCGGCGCGCAGTCTCGCCCGCAGCAGTCGGCTCCGGCAGCGCCGTCTAATGAGCCGCCGATGGATTTCGACGACGATATTCCGTTCTAATCCTTCTGCTTTTCGCTGAAAATTATGGCTACCTCAGGACTGGGGTAGCCATATGCAATTCTGTTATCAGTTCAACACCATCGGCCAGTCTGGCGGTGTATGACTCATCACTTCAACCATTACGGTTTCAATGTTCTTCCAGATTGCGGACATATCCACCAGGGTTATGCCGAGTAATCCGGTCGCAAACCAGCAGGCAAAAACCAGCCCTAAACCGCTGCTAATGACGGCCAGGCCAATATAATCTGATTTACGAAAACGGATATTAAGCGTACTGGCTAAAAACATCAGCACTGCACTGAGTAATTGCCACCGCAGAAGAACCACGCCAGTTGTTATCGTTGCCATGAAAAACGTCCTCAGAAAGTCTGGATGCCCAGGACAGCGCGGGGGTGTTCACCGAGGGTGTAGTACTCTGGCTATCGACGGGCAATAACATGAATGAAACATCGTTTCTGTTACATGATTTTTGTGAACTATATCACATATGCTCGTTTGTTCACCAGTGTTGGGCGTATTTTTTGCAGGACGATAACCATGTTAAATATGTGGGTATATTCAAGCAAGCAACGATACTAAATAATCAATCTTAAAGATGCATTTTTGTTGCCTGTTTTATTTATCCTAAATTCATCGTTAAAAAAATCTAATGAATTTCTTAAATAAAGCCAGGATAGTGCTTATAAAAAATTACTCCTTGAGGATAATAACGTTATGAAATAAGCATAACTTTAAGTTTGCCTTACGGAAAAATAATATCATCATCAACTATTATCAGACTTTTACATAGAGAAGTCTGTTGCTAATACTGATAGATTCATGCAACTTAATCAGTCGGTGTTTATAGCATCTTGCCTTAATGGGTTCTGGCATATACGAAACAGGGAAACAGGGCTGACATGAATCACAGTGCGCGACGCAAGATACTGAAGTTCCTCGGAACATTCATGGTGGTATTGCTCCCCGTGGTGCTGGCGTTATGGTTTGCTCAAATCCGGGCAATGTCCGAAACCCGTAATCAACTTCGCTCTTTTGCGCAACTGGTGTTAAATAAAACTGAATTGGTGATCCAACAAGCCGATTTAGCGCGAGATATGGCTCTGTTGTATCAAGGTAAGATGTGTACCCCGGCACATCAGAAAAATATGCTAGATATTATTCGTGGTCGTTTATATATCAGCGAGCTAATTTATGCGCAGGGCGATCATTTTTTGTGCTCTACGTCGATGGCGCCGCCAGTCGCCTATATTATGCCGACCGCCGACTATAAACGTACGCCGGACATCTCCATCTATTACTATCGCGATACCCCCTTTTTCGCTGGCTACAGAATGACGTATATGCAACGTGGAAACTACGTTGTCGTCATCAACCCATTATCTTACAGCGAAGTTATGTCAGATGACCCGGACCTGTCCTGGGGCGTGTATGACACGGTAACGGGTACTTTTTTCTCTGCCAGCGAAGGGGCGCCTATTGCGCAGTTATTGCCGTTGGTGCGCGGTGAAGCCTCAACCTTCCAGTTGGACGATCGCTTCTACACCAAAGTGCATTCAGAAAAACGCCCGATTGCGATTATTGTGTCGACCTCGGATAAACGCATACATTCGATTTTCTATCATGAGGCTGCGTTAACGATTCCTTTCGGGATTATCTGCAGCATCCTGATGCTGTTAATGTGGTGGCGCACGCGTCAGGAATACTTATCTCCCCGCCGCTTGTTAAAACGCGCAATCAAAAAACGTCAACTGTGTCTGCACTACCAGCCGATCATTGATATCGAAAACGGCCAGTGCGTAGGGGCTGAGGCTCTGCTGCGCTGGCCGGGCTGTGATGGTGAAGTAATGAGCCCAACCGAGTTTATTCCGCTGGCTGAAAAAGAGGGAATGATTGAGCGGATCACGGATTACGTGATTGAAGAGGTATTCAACGATTTAGGATATTTTCTTTCGGCGCATCCTCAGCTTTATATCTCGATAAACCTCTCTGCTTCTGACTTTCATTCATCCCGACTTATTGCCCTGATTACCGACAAAAACCGTGAGTATTCTGTGGCGGCCCAGCAAATTAAAGTCGAGGTGACGGAACGCGGGTTTATTGATGTAGATAAAATGACCGCGGTAATCCAGGCGTTTCGTCAGGCGGGTTATGAAGTGGCGTTTGATGATTTTGGGACGGGATATTCCAATCTACACAATTTATCCGCGTTGAATATCGATATCCTGAAGATCGACAAATCATTTATTAGTACGTTGTCCACCAACAGCACCAGTCACCTGATTGCCGAACATATCATCGAAATGGCGCAAAGCTTACACCTGAAGATGATTGCGGAAGGGGTAGAGACGGTTGAGCAAATCGAGTGGTTGCGCGAACGTGGCGTACAGTATTGTCAGGGCTGGTATTTTGCGAAGGCGCTGCCGCCACAGGAGTTCATGCACTGGATACAACGGTCGCCCGCCATACTGACGCAGAGCGGGCAATAATCTTACAGGCGGTGGCGGTAATCGCTGGGGGTACGATCAAACTCGCGGCGAAACACGCGTGAGAAGGTTTGTTGTGATACATAACCAAGATCCATCGCGATATCGAAAATAGGTCGCTCGGTCGTCCGCAGTTCAACAGCAGCCAGCAGGAGTCGACGCTGGCGGATATAGTCACCCAACGTCTGGCGCATCACCGTGCGGAACATTCTCTGTAAATACCACTTCGAGTAACCTGATTTTTTCGCCACCGCCTCAATGTTCAGCGGCTGATCGATATGGTCGTCAATCCATTCAATAAGGGTCTGAATAATCTGCTGATGGGACATAGGGCTGCCTCTTTTTCAGTATTCGATTCGTCGTTTTGTCTGTGGGCGAGTATAATTCCTCAAGTTAACTTGAGGTAAAGCGATTTATGGAAAAGAAATTACCCCGAATAAAAGCGCTGCTTACGCCAGGTGAAGTCGCAAAGCGTAGCGGCGTAGCGGTATCAACCCTGCATTTCTATGAAAGCAAAGGGTTAATCAGCAGTATGCGCAACAGCGGCAATCAGCGCCGATACAGACGTGATGTGTTGCGTTATGTGGCGATTATCAAGATTGCTCAACGCATCGGGATCCCGTTGGCAACGATCGGTGACGCGCTCGGCGTATTACCTGAAGGACATTCGCTCAGTGCTAAAGAGTGGAAGCAGCTCTCTTCGCAATGGCGTGAAGAGCTGGATCGACGCATTCATACTTTAGTGGCGCTACGCGATGAACTGGATGGGTGTATTGGTTGCGGTTGTTTGTCGCGCAGCGATTGCCCGTTGCGTAACCCAGGCGATCAGCTTGGCGAGAAGGGGACCGGGGCGCGTCTGCTGGAAGATGATTGATGTGAAATATCTGATGGATTGACGGATACAAAACTAAAGCGCCACAGAGGGCGCTTTAGTTTGGTTCCGGTCTTTGTCTTTCACTCTATCCCGCTGGTTCACGGGAGGGTTTCCCCCGACATCAACACCCCTCAGTCGAGCACATTAGGTGAGGTTCCGGTCTGTGTTGATAATGTAATTGTAAGCCACCTCTCTCCATTTACCAGTGAAATGGTGATTTTTTAGCCAAAAAATTTTCCGCATCTTCACCGGTTTTCTTGCGCAAGTTTGCGTGAAAAAGGCACACCGATGTTGTAATAACTCCGCAAATTTTGTTGCCAGACTGCGCATTGACGATAACGTTTGCGCATCGACTGATTATTTATTGCGCGTTATAAGAAGAAATGAGTAAAAAGCGGCAAAGTTCAGTTGAAAACCAGCGTATGATCGCTGGATAATCGTTTGCTTTTTTTTACCACCCGTTTTTTATGCGCGGAGCTAAACGTTTGCTTTTTTGCGACACCCCTATTGACGCAAACCTGGCACATGGAGAAAACGTTTAGCAGGCAGTGGATTGTCCAGCACGCATAATGACGAAAAAATAAACTCTCAGGGGATGTTTTCTATGTCTACGCCTTCAGCGCGTACCGGCGGTTCACTCGACGCCTGGTTTAAAATTTCGCTCCGCGGCAGTACCGTTCGTCAGGAAGTCGTTGCCGGATTAACGACGTTCCTGGCCATGGTCTACTCCGTTATCGTGGTTCCGGGGATGCTGGGTAAAGCCGGATTTCCGCCTGCCGCTGTATTTGTGGCAACCTGTCTGGTCGCGGGCGTCGGTTCTATTGTGATGGGCCTGTGGGCAAACCTGCCGCTGGCGATTGGTTGCGCCATTTCTTTGACGGCGTTTACCGCATTCAGCCTGGTACTGGGACAACATATCAGCGTGCCTGTTGCGCTGGGTGCGGTGTTCCTGATGGGTGTCCTGTTTACCATCATTTCCGCGACCGGTATTCGTAGCTGGATCCTGCGCAATCTACCGCAGGGTGTTGCGCACGGTACGGGGATTGGTATCGGCCTGTTCCTGCTGCTGATTGCGGCAAACGGCGTGGGTCTGGTTATTAAAAACCCGCTGGACGGCCTGCCGGTTGCGCTGGGCGATTTCGATACCTTCCCGGTGATTATGTCGCTGGTAGGTCTGGCGGTGATTATTGGCCTCGAAAAACTGAAAGTACCGGGCGGCATCCTGCTGACTATTATCGGTATTTCCGTAGTGGGTCTGATTTTCGACCCGGCCGTACATTTCTCCGGTATTTTTGCCATGCCGTCTCTGAGCGACGAAAACGGTAACTCGCTGATCGGTAGCCTGGATATTATGGGCGCACTAAACCCGATCGTACTGCCGAGCGTGCTGGCGCTGGTCATGACCGCTGTCTTCGATGCGACCGGAACCATCCGTGCGGTAGCCGGACAGGCGAATCTGCTGGATAAAGACGGACAGATTATTGACGGCGGCAAAGCGCTGACCACCGACTCCCTGAGCAGCGTGTTCTCTGGCCTGGTGGGCGCTGCACCGGCGGCGGTTTATATTGAATCCGCAGCGGGTACGGCGGCAGGCGGCAAAACTGGCCTGACGGCGATCACCGTTGGCGTACTGTTCCTGCTGATCCTGTTCCTCTCTCCGCTCTCTTATCTTGTACCAGTATATGCAACGGCACCTGCGCTGATGTATGTGGGCCTGCTGATGTTGAGCAACGTAGCGAAAATCGACTTTGCTGACTTTGTCGACGCTATGGCGGGGCTGGTAACGGCCGTATTTATCGTGCTGACCTGTAACATCGTGACCGGCATTATGATTGGCTTTGCTACCCTGGTGATTGGCCGTATCGTCTCTGGCGAATGGCGCAAACTGAACATCGGCACAGTGGTCATCGCCATCGCGCTGGTGGCCTTCTACGCTGGTGGTTGGGCTATCTAATCCTCATTTGATGAAGATTCTGAAAACGGGTGGCTTTGGCCGCCCGTTTTTATTTTCACAACACTCTCGTTGTCTTTTGCGTTACTCTCAAGTAGATAGAATTGAGGCACGACGCCTCTCATCACTGATCATAAGAAACATCGCAAACAGGGAACGCATGGAAATCTTTTTCACCATACTCATCATGACCCTTGTGGTCTCGCTGTCGGGGGTTTTTACTCGCGTATTGCCATTCCAACTCCCTTTACCCCTTATGCAGATCGCCATCGGCGCCTTGCTGGCGTGGCCGACGTTTGGTTTGCATGTGGAATTCGATCCTGAGCTTTTTCTGGTTCTGTTCATCCCGCCGCTGCTTTTCGCCGATGGCTGGAAGACGCCAACCCGTGAGTTTCTGGAGCACGGGCGAGAGATCTTCGGCCTTGCGCTGGCGCTGGTTCTGGTCACGGTGGTCGGGATTGGCTTTATGATTTACTGGCTGGTGCCGGGGATCCCTCTCATCCCGGCCTTTGCGCTGGCCGCTGTCCTGTCGCCAACCGATGCCGTTGCGCTTTCCGGCATAGTGGGCGAGGGACGCATACCGAAGAAAATCATGGGTATCCTGCAGGGTGAAGCGTTGATGAACGACGCCTCCGGTCTGGTGTCACTGAAATTTGCCGTCGCCGTGGCGATGGGCACGATGGTGTTTACGGTTGGTGGCGCAACGCTTGAATTCTTCAAGGTAGCGATTGGCGGTATCCTGGCCGGTTTTGTCGTCAGTTGGCTGTACGGGCGCTCCCTGCGTTTTCTCAGCCGCTGGGGTGGTGATGAACCGGCAACGCAAATCGTTCTGCTGTTCCTGCTGCCGTTTGCGTCTTACCTGATTGCGGAACACATCGGTGTTTCCGGCATCCTCGCGGCGGTCGCAGCCGGGATGACGATCACCCGTTCCGGGGTAATGCGCCGGGCGCCGCTGGCGATGCGTTTACGTGCTAACAGCACCTGGGCGATGCTGGAGTTTGTGTTTAACGGCATGGTTTTCTTGCTGTTAGGACTGCAGTTGCCGGGGATTCTGGAGTCTTCTTTGGCGGCGGCAGAAGCCGACCCGAATGTTGAAATCTGGATGCTGTTTACCGATATCGTGCTGATTTACGTGGCGCTGATGCTGGTACGTTTTGGCTGGCTGTGGACGATGAAGAAGTTTAGCCTGCGCTTCCTGAAGAAAAAGCCGATGGAGTTTGGTTCCTGGACGACGCGTGAAATCATGATCGCCTCCTTTGCGGGCGTGCGTGGGGCCATTACTCTCGCCGGTGTGCTCTCTATTCCGCTGCTGTTACCGGATGGTAGCGGCTTCCCGGCGCGATATGAGCTGATCTTCCTTGCCGCGGGCGTGATTCTGTTCTCGCTGTTTGTTGGCGTGGTGATGCTGCCGCTTCTGCTGCAACACCTGGAAGTGGCAGACCACTCGCAGCAGCAGAAAGAGGAACGAATTGCCCGCGCTGCCACGGCGGAAGTGGCGATTGTCGCCATCCAGAAAATGGAGGAGCGTCTGGCCGCAGACACCGAAGAGAACATCGACAATCAGTTGCTCACCGAGGTAAGTTCACGCGTCATCGGTAACCTGCGTCGACGCGCCGACGGACGCAACGACGTAGAAAGCTCGATGCAGGAAGAAAACCTCGAGCGGCGTTTCCGTCTGGCGGCCCTGCGTTCCGAGCGCGCGGAACTTTATCACCTGCGCGCCACGCGGGAAATCAGCAATGAAACGTTGCAAAAACTGCTGCACGATCTGGATTTGCTGGAAGCGCTGTTGATCGAGAACGAATAAACGGTTGTGCCTGATGGCGCTACGCTTATCAGGCCTACGGAATCCAATTGTAGGTCTGATAAGCGTTAAGCCGCATCTGGCATGTTACGACTCTTGCGTTAGCCAGAACCCTTCACAGCATTTGAGCCACGCCTGGGCGCTGTGCGACAGATACACACCTTCGCGCCAAATCATGCCCAACTGCCAGCGTAAATCACTCTCCAAAGGGATCCAGCGCAGCGTCTGCTTATCCAAGCGCTGGCAAATCGGCTCCGGTAAAATGGCGATCCCGACTCCGGCTTGCACCATCGCCGCCAGAAAATCCCACTGCCCACTGCGTACCGCGATGCGGGGTTTGACATTGTGCTGGTTAAACAGCTCAAGCAACTGACGGCTCAACGCGAAATCTTCGTTATAGATAAGCAGGGGATGCTCCGCTAACGCCTCGGGGGAAATGGATTCACACGTTGTCCACTGACCGGAGCGGGGGACCAGCACACAGAGCGGATGGCTAAAAAGCGGTAAGGTCGCCAGGCCGCTCTCTTCTTCAACCGGCAGCGCGGTCATCGCGACATCCAGATCGCCGTTCATCACCGCCTGCTGGACGGTTAAGCCTCCAAATTCAGACACCTTCAGTTCAACGCCGGGATAGCGCTGGCGAAACAGGCTGATAGGCCCGGCCATCAACATACCGACCATGGGGGGGATGCCGAGGCGCAGCACTCCCTTGTTGAGGTGATTAATGTCGCTGAGTTCTGCTTCGAGCTGGCGAAACTCGGCGAGGATCGCCAGGCCGCGTTCGAAAACAACCTGTCCAGTGTCGGTTAACAGCAGTCGCCGACCGTCGCGGATTAACAGCGTGCAGTTAAGCTCGTCTTCAAGGTTCTTCAACATCTTGCTGATGGTGGGCTGGGTGACAAAAAGCTTCTCCGCTGCGCGGGTAAAGCTCTGCTGACGAACCACCTCAACAAAATAGCGCAGCGTTCTGATATCCATGATTATTCCTTAAGACTATGCCTGCAATGAGTTTAATTCATTTCAGTCCTGGACGGGGGCTCTCTATACTGGCGCTCTCTATTTTTTAAGGACATACCCTCATGGCTGTGGCGATAAGCCGCGTGACGCCTGCCGTTATTCATCGACTCCAGATCCCCGTTCAGGTTCTGTTGTACGCAGGTCTATTTGTATTTGCTCAATATCTTGTCTCCTGGTTGCATCTGCCGCTTCCTGCCAACCTGGTTGGGATGGTGCTGATGTTGGCGCTGATTGTCTGCCGGGTTATCCCGTTGAACTGGATTCGCGCAGGCGCTCGCTGGTTACTGGCTGAAATGCTGCTGTTTTTTGTTCCGGCGGTGGTGGCTGTAGTCAACTATACGCAGCTGTTGTTGGTCGATGGTTGGCGCATATTTGCTGTCATTGCGCTAAGTACGTTGATGGTGCTTGGCGCAACGGCATGGGTCGTGGATAGAGTGTATCGCTATGAAATGAGCAGGCTAAACCGTGAGTAATTTCCAGCTAAGCGTGCTGTGTCTGGTGATTACGCTGGGCATCTATTTTGCCAACAAGCGCCTGTATCGCCGTTTTCGTAAATTACCGCTGATGCCGTTAGTGTTCACTCCGGCGCTGCTGGTCCTGATGCTGGTCTTCGGGCATATCTCCTGGCAAAACTATATTGGTGAATCGCACTGGTTGCTGTGGCTGTTAGGCCCTGCGACCATCGCTTTTGCCGTTCCGGTTTATGACAACCTTGCCGTGATTAAGCGGCACTGGATGTCACTGACGGCGGGCGTGGTGACGGCAACGCTGGTGGCCGTTACCAGTTCCGTGTGGCTGGCGCGTCTGTTTATGTTGCCTGATGAAATCCAGCGTAGCCTGGCGGTGCGCTCCGTCACCACGCCGTTTGCGCTGGCAGCAGCAGAGCCGTTGGGTGGGCAACCAGACCTGGTGGCATTGTTCGTGGTAGTGACCGGTGTATTCGGTATGGCGGTTGGCGATGTACTGTTTTTACGGCTTTCTATTCGGGAAGGGATGGCGAAAGGCGCAGGATTTGGCGCAGCCTCGCATGGTGCGGGCACGGCGCGCTCTTATGAGCTCGGCCAGCAGGAGGGCGTGGTCGCCAGCCTGGTGATGATGCTTTCCGGCGTGGTGATGGTGCTGGTGGCACCGCTGGTCGCGATGGTGATGTTCTGAAAAAATGCCCCGGTCGTTCAGACCGGGGATGAGGAGGAGTGGTTAGTGCGCGCGACCTTGTTCTACGCCGTACCCGGTCTGGGAACGGATGAACTGGGCACGGAACTGCTCGCGTTCGCGATTACCTTCTTCTGAGTTATCGGTAGCAGAGAAGAACCAGATCCCGAGGAACGCTACGCTGATGGAGAACAGCGCCGGATATTCATACGGGAAAATGGCTTTTTCGTGACCAAGGATCTGGACCCAAATCGTCGGGCCAAGCACCATCAGCACCACCGCCGTCAGCAGACCTAACCAGCCGCCCAACATCGCGCCACGCGTGGTCAGTCTTGACCAGTACATGGAGAGCAGAATGATCGGGAAGTTGCAGCTGGCTGCGATAGCAAACGCCAGACCTACCATGAAGGCGATATTCTGGTTCTCAAACAGCACGCCGAGCAGGATGGCAATCACCCCCAGCACCAGTACGGTGATTTTCGACACCTTCAGCTCTTCACGTTCGGTTGCGCCTTTACGGAACACGTTGGCATACAGGTCGTGAGAAACGGCCGATGCGCCCGCCAGCGTCAGGCCTGCAACCACCGCCAGGATGGTGGCAAACGCCACGGCTGAGATGAAGCCCAGGAACAGGTTGCCGCCCACTGCATTCGCCAGGTGAACCGCCGCCATGTTGTTACCGCCGATCAGCGCGCCAGCAGCGTCTTTATACGCCGGATTA
This sequence comes from Citrobacter braakii, assembly GCF_002075345.1. GTDB lineage: Bacteria > Pseudomonadota > Gammaproteobacteria > Enterobacterales > Enterobacteriaceae > Citrobacter > Citrobacter braakii. Next base: position 20,932 of record NZ_NAEW01000017.1, on the reverse strand, counting down.
GCGCCCACCAGCATGATCGCACCAAAGCCGATGATAAAGGTCAGGATGTAGAAATAACCCATAAAACCGGTGGCATAGAACACGCTCTTACGCGCTTCGCGGGCATCGCTGACCGTGAAGAAGCGCATCAGGATGTGCGGCAAGCCTGCCGTACCAAACATCAGGCCGAGACCTAACGACAGGGCGGAGATCGGATCTTTTACCAGTCCGCCCGGGCTCATAATGGCTGAACCTTTCGGGTGTACCGCCATTGCTTCGGTGAACAGGTTGTTGAAGCTAAAGCCGACGTGCTTCATCACCATAAAGGCCATAAAGCTGGCGCCGAACAGCAGCAGAACGGCTTTGATGATCTGTACCCAGGTGGTCGCCAGCATGCCGCCAAACAGGACGTACATCATCATCAGCACGCCAACCAGTACGACGGCGATGTGATAGTTTAGACCAAACAGCAGCTCAATCAGCTTACCTGCGCCGACCATCTGGGCGATCAGATACAGCGCGACCACCACCAGAGAACCACAGGCCGACAGAATACGGATTGGTCCTTGCTTCAGACGATAAGAAGCAACATCTGCAAAGGTGTAACGACCCAGGTTACGCAGACGCTCAGCAATCAGGAACAGGATAATTGGCCAGCCGACCAGGAAGCCGAGTGAATAGATCAGCCCGTCATAACCGGAGGTAAACACCAGCGCGGAAATCCCGAGAAACGATGCCGCCGACATATAGTCGCCCGCAATCGCCAGCCCGTTCTGGAAACCAGTGATGTTACCGCCGGCGGTGTAGTAGTCATTACGCGAACGTACGCGCTTAGACGCCCAGTAAGTAATACCGAGCGTAAAGATGACGAAAATCAGGAACATGACAATCGCCTGCCAGTTGGTTGGCTGGCGTTGGACTGCACCGCTAATAGCATCCGCCGCGTTTGCGGCGAAGGGCAGCGTGGCGGCAAGCGCCGTCAGGACTCTCTTCATGATGCTTTAACCTCGTGCAGAACCGCATTGTTCAGGCGGTCGAATTCACCGTTTGCCCGCCAGATATAGATCCCGGTCAGGATGAAGGAGATGAGGATCACACCGACCCCAATCGGAATACCCCGGGTGACGCTGGTTCCCGCGTGTAGCGGCGTACCCAGCCAGCCAGGCGCAAAGGCAATCAGTAAAATAAAGCTGATGTAAACTGCCAGCATGATGATGGACAGAATGGTGGCAAACCGTTGCCTTTTTTCAACTAACTCCCTGAAACGCGCACTGTCTTCTATCCGCTGATAAATAGAGTCATTCATCACAGAGTTCTCCAGAGGCCCCCTTCGTCTTTCACGTTGCAAGTGTGTTGGCCGCACTCGCCCACCTCAGTCACATAGTGAACTATGCTCCTGGGGATGCGCTCGCTTGCCGCCTTCCTGCAACGCGAAATCCTTTGGGGTGGGTTATTATATTTTCCCTCCCGGTCAGGGGAGGGGTAGGGGTAGGATTTGTAGGCCCGATAAGCCGCGCACCATCGGGCATTTCACGGTTGTGGTTATGATGGCATCGCGATGGCCTGCTTCTCTTCGAGCAGTTTCTCTACCACGCCAGGATCGGCGAGGGTCGAGGTATCGCCCAGATTGCTGGTATCGCCCGCCGCGATTTTACGCAGAATACGGCGCATGATTTTGCCGGAGCGGGTTTTCGGCAGTGAGTCGGTCCAGTGCAGCACGTCTGGCGTTGCCAGCGGACCAATTTCTTTACGTACCCAGTTGCGCACCTCGGCGTACAGCTCAGGTGACGGCTCTTCGCCGTGATTCAGCGTGACGTAGGCGTAGATCGCCTGGCCTTTAATATTATGCGGAATACCCACCACCGCGGCCTCGGCGATCTTCGGATGCGACACCAGTGCCGATTCGATTTCTGCCGTTCCCAGACGGTGGCCAGAGACGTTCAGCACATCGTCCACACGACCGGTGATCCAGTAATAGCCATCTTCGTCACGACGCGCGCCGTCGCCGCTGAAGTACATATTCTTGAAGGTAGAAAAGTAGGTCTGCTCAAAGCGTTCGTGATCGCCAAACAGCGTTCTCGCCTGGCCCGGCCACGAGTCGGTAATCACCAGGTTGCCTTCGGTCGCGCCTTCCAGCGGATTACCCTCGTTATCGACAATCGCAGGCTGTACGCCAAAGAACGGACGGGTTGCGGAACCCGCTTTCAGCTCGGTGGCGCCCGGCAGCGGGGTGATCATGAATCCACCGGTTTCGGTCTGCCACCAGGTATCGACGACCGGGCATTTTTCGTTGCCGATCTTCTTCCAGTACCACTCCCATGCTTCCGGGTTAATCGGCTCGCCAACGGAACCCAGGATACGCAGCGAGGAGCGGTCAGTGCCTTCAATCGCTTTATCACCTTCTGCCATCAGGGCGCGGATGGCGGTCGGCGCGGTATACAGAATATTGACCTGGTGCTTGTCCACAACCTGCGACATACGCGCCGGGGTTGGCCAGTTTGGCACGCCTTCGAACATCAGCGTGGTTGCGCCGCAGGCCAGCGGACCGTACAGCAGGTAGCTGTGCCCGGTTACCCAACCCACGTCAGCGGTACACCAATAAATATCGCCCTGATGGTAGTCAAACACGTACTTAAAGGTGGTTGCGGCATAGACCAGATATCCGCCGGTGGTATGCAGTACGCCTTTTGGCTTGCCGGTTGAACCGGAGGTATAGAGGATAAACAGCGGATCTTCCGCGTTCATTTCTTCCGGCTGATGTTCCGGGCTGGCTTTCTCGATAAGATCGGACCACCACAGGTCACGGCCTTCCTGCCATTCCGTTTTTCCACCGGTACGTTTGAGGACGACCACATGTTCCACGGTTTTGACGTTCGGATTTTTCAGCGCATCATCGACGTTCTTTTTCAGCGGGATAGCGCGGCCGGCGCGCACGCCTTCGTCGGCGGTGATCACCAGACGTGAATTGGAGTCGATGATACGTCCGGCGACCGCCTCTGGTGAAAAACCACCGAAGATGACCGAATGCACCGCGCCAATGCGGGCGCAAGCCAGCATAGCAACCGCCGCTTCCGGCACCATCGGCATATAAATGGCCACCACGTCGCCTTTTTTAATGCCTAAATCCAGTAGCGTATTGGCGAAACGGCAAACATCGCGATGCAGTTCGCGATAAGTAATGTTTTTGCTTTGGGTGGCGTCATCGCCTTCCCAGATGATGGCGGTGCGATCGCCATTTGCCTGTAAATGACGGTCAAGGCAGTTTGCGGCCAGGTTCAGGGTGCCGTCTTCGTACCATTTAATCGACACGTTGCCTGGTGCGAAGGAGGTGTTCTTCACCTGGCTGTACGGCTTGATCCAATCAAGTATCTTTCCCTGCTCGCCCCAAAATGTGTCGGGTTCGTTAACGGATTGCTGGTATTTCTCTTCGTACTGCTCCGGGTTTATCAGGCAACGATCCGCAATGTTTGCGGGAATAGCGTGTTTATGTATTTGGCTCATGGCTTTTGTTCTCCTTGTAGGATGTTAATAATATGTCTCATAAACGTTAAATGTAGGGGCTTTGAGAGTTTTGTTTAGTATTTGCGCGGCAGATCACGCAATAAACGAATTGTGCAAATTAGCGGCAAACTTAATTTTGAAGGGAACTAGCAAAAATTGATTAAATCTCGCGATAACATGTAGTTATCTAAAGGATTATTGAAAAGGTGATCTGTCTCTGAATTAGACAAAAGAGTGAGGGGTTAGAGGGGGTTTATAACTCTAAAGTGGTATTTTACATACACTTACAATTGATTAAAGACAACATTTTCAGTGTGGTTTCTTGTTACAAATAGGGTGGAGCAATGTCATGACAGTATTCGTGTGGTTGCTGTTATGGAAAACAATAAAAGAACCGCCATTGCAGATAATGGCGTCATCTGGATGAGACCCCTATGGCAAGGATAAAATCACGCGTACGCCGTTTCTTCAGCCTGTTATTACCTTTATTATTTATTTCTGCTGTTCACGCTGAACAAACTCCTGTACCCGCAAAAACCGTCACCGTTGAAGCGAAGAATGAAACCTTCGCTCCTCAGCATCCCGATCAATATCTCTCCTGGAAAGCCACGTCTGAGCAATCAGCCCGTGAAGATGCGCTGGCAGAAGATCCGCGTCTGGTGATCCTGTGGGCGGGATATCCATTCTCGCGCGATTACAACAAACCGCGTGGACACGCCTATGCCGTGACCGATGTACGTGAAACCTTACGTACCGGCGCACCAAAAACGGCTGAAGACGGCCCGCTGCCGATGGCCTGCTGGAGCTGTAAAAGCCCGGACGTAGCGCGTCTGATCCAGAAAGATGGTGAAGATGGCTACTTCCACGGTAAATGGGCGCGCGGCGGTCCGGAAATTGTTAACAACCTCGGCTGTGCAGATTGCCATAACACGGCGTCACCAGACTTCGCCAAAGGCAAGCCAGAGCTGACGCTGTCGCGTCCTTATGCAGAACGCGCGATGGAAGCAATCGGCAAACCGTTTGAGAAAGCCGGTCGCTTTGATCAGCAATCCATGGTCTGCGGTCAGTGCCACGTGGAATACTACTTCGACGGTAAAAACAAAGCCGTTAAGTTCCCGTGGGACGAGGGCATGAAAGTCGAGAACATGGAGAAATACTACGACACCATCGCCTTCTCTGACTGGACCAACTCCCTGTCGAAAACGCCGATGCTGAAAGCGCAGCACCCGGAATATGAAACCTGGAGCGCGGGCATTCACGGCAAGAACAACGTGACCTGTATCGACTGTCACATGCCGAAAGTGCAAAACGCGGAAGGCAAGATCTACACCGACCATAAGATTGGTAACCCGTTCGATAACTTTGCTCAGACCTGTGCGAACTGCCACACCCAGGATAAAGCGTCCCTGCAAAAAGTGGTCGCCGAGCGTAAACAGGCTATTCATGACCTGAAAATCAAGGTCGAAGATCAGCTGGTTCATGCGCACTTCGAAGCGAAAGCCGCATGGGATGCGGGTGCGACTGAAGCGGAAATGAAGCCGATTCTGGAAGATATCCGTCACGCACAATGGCGCTGGGACCTGTCTATCGCCTCACACGGTATTCACATGCACGCTCCGGAAGAGGGTCTGCGGATGCTGGGTAGCGCCATGGATAAAGCCGCCGATGCGCGTACCAAACTGGTCCGTCTGCTGGCGACCAAAGGCATCACCCATGAAATCCCGTTACCGGATATCTCTACCAAAGAGAAAGCCCAGGCGGCGATTGGTCTGAACATGCAGCAAATCAATGCTGAGAAGCAGGACTTCATCAAAACGGTGATTCCGCAGTGGGAAGATCAGGCGCGTAAAAACGGTCTGTTAAGCCAATAACCCCATTTCGCCCCGTCAGGGGCGGATAACTCAACGGAGTGAATATGAGCGTATTACGTTCGTTATTAACTGCTGGGGTGCTGGCGTCAGGCTTGTTCTGGAGCCTGAGTGGAATCACTGCCACGCCAACGCCGCAGGAGTCGGATCAACGCTGGACGGTTACCCAACAGCGTAATCCGGATGCCGCCTGTCTGGATTGTCACAAGCCAGATACCGAAGGCATGCATGGTAAGCATGCAGAAGTCATCAACCCGAATAACAAACTGCCGGTCACCTGCACCAACTGTCACGGCCAGCCGTCACCGAACCACCGTGAAGGGGTGAAGGATGTGATGCGCTTTAATGAGCCGATGTACAACGTTGAACAGCAGAACAGCGTCTGTATGTCCTGCCACCTGCCTGAGCAGCTACAAAAAGCGTTCTGGCCACACGATGTCCACGTAACCAAAGTGGCGTGTGCCAGCTGTCACTCACTGCATCCGAAGCAAGACACGATGCAGACGCTAAGTGATAAAGGACGGATCAAGATTTGCGTCGATTGCCACAGCGATCAGCGTAACAATCCGAACTTTAACCCGGCGTCGGTTCCGTTGCTTAAGGAGCATCCATGAGTTGCTCTCGTCGCCAGTTTATCACCCGCGTCGGCGCGCTGGTGGCAGTGAGCGGGACGGCGGGACGCGTTGTGGCGAAGACGCTGAACATCAACGGCGTACGTTACGGTATGGTACATGATGAGTCACTATGCATCGGCTGTACGGCCTGCATGGATGCTTGTCGGGAAGTAAACAACGTGCCGGAAGGGGTATCGCGTCTGACGATTATTCGCAGCGAGCCGCAGGGGACGTTTCCTGATGTGAAGTATCGCTTCTTCCGTCATTCGTGCCAGCATTGCGACCATGCCCCCTGCGTTGACGTCTGCCCGACGGGGGCATCGTATCGCGATGCCGCCAGCGGTATTGTGGATGTGAATCCGGACCTGTGCGTTGGCTGCCAGTACTGTATCGCCGCGTGTCCTTATCGCGTGCGCTTTATCCATCCGGTTAGCAAAACGGCAGATAAATGCGATTTCTGTCGGAAAACCAATCTGAAAGCGGGCAAGCAGCCCGCCTGCGTTGAGTCATGTCCGACGAAGGCGCTGACGTTTGGTAATCTGGACGATCCCAACAGCGATATCTCCCGCTTGTTGCTGCAGAAAACCACCTACCGTTACAAGCTGGCGTTGGGCACAAAACCGAAGGTCTACCGCGTTCCCTTTAAATTTGGGGAGGTGAGCCAATGACATCCGCTTCTGCATTTCATTTTGAATCACTGGTGTGGGACTGGCCCATTGCCATTTATCTGTTCCTGATTGGCATCTCCGCCGGACTGGTCACGCTGGCGATTCTGCTGCGTCGTTTCCATCCGGAGGCGGGCGGTTCTGACAGCACGCTGCTACGCACTACGCTGGTGTTAGGGCCGGGGGCGATTATCTTCGGTCTGCTGATTCTGGTGTTCCACCTGACGCGTCCATGGACCTTCTGGAAACTGATGTTCCACTACAGCTTCACTTCGGTGATGTCGATGGGGGTCATGTTGTTCCAGTTGTACATGGTGGTGCTGGTGCTGTGGCTGGCAAAAATCTTTGAAAAAGAGGTGATTGCTCTGCAGCAGCGCTGGCTGCCGCGATTAGGGATCGTACAGAAAATGCTGACGTTGATTGCGCCGTTTCATCGCGCGCTGGAGACGTTAATGCTGGTGCTGGCGGTTCTGCTCGGGGCGTACACCGGTTTTCTGCTGTCGGCGCTGAAATCCTACCCGTTCCTGAATAACCCGATCCTGCCGGTGCTGTTCCTGTTCTCCGGGATCTCCTCCGGCGCGGCGGTGGCGCTGATCGCCATGGCGTTACGTCATCGTAGCAATCCGCACAGTACCGAAGCGCACTTTGTGCATCGCATGGAAATCCCGGTGGTATGGCTGGAGATCTTCCTGCTGGCGGCGTTTTTCGTCGGTCTGGCGCTGGGCGATGACGGCAAAATGCGCGCGCTGGCGGCGGCACTGGGCGGCGGATTCTGGACCTGGTGGTTCTGGCTGGGCGTGGCCGGGCTTGGGCTGATACTGCCGATGCTGCTAAAACCTTGGGCCAACCGCAGTTCGACGTTTCATGGCGTGCTGGCAGTGTGCGGCGCCAGCCTGACCGGCGTACTGCTGCTGCGCTTTTTTATTCTCTATGCGGGTCAGCTAACCGTTGCGTAAGGTGATATCTGGACGTTCTCCTTCCTGAAGCCGGTTTTCTGGCACTGTTGTTAAGCCTCGGGGTCAACGTGTTGACCCCGCTTGCCGTGTTGGTGGGTGTCCGCCAGCGCTGGCAAGGCGTAATGCGCCTGGCAAGCGTGGGCATGTGGACGCAGTTTTCGCTGCTGCTGCTGGCCTTTGCCATTCTGATATTCTGCTTTCTGACCAGCGACTTTTCGGTGGTCTACGTTGCTCAGCATAGCTACAGCCTGCTGCCGTGGGGATTAAAACTGGCGGCGGTGTGGGGCGGGCATGAAGGATCGCTGCTGCTGTGGGTGCTGTTTCTTTCCGGCTGGAGCGCGCTGTTCGCCTTGCGCTATCGGCGTGATTCCGACCTGTTGTTTCCGTTAACGCTCAGCGTCCTCGCTCTGATAACGGCCCTGCTGCTGCTGTTTGTGGTGGTATGGTCCGATCCGTTCGTGCGTATCTTCCCGCAAGCCATTGAAGGGCGCGACCTTAACCCGATGCTGCAACATCTCGGGTTAATCCTCCATCCGCCGCTGCTGTACCTGGGTTACGGTGGCTTGATGGTGGCGGCAGGCGTGGCGCTGGCCTCGCTGCTGCACGGTGATTTTAATGCGCAGAGCGCCAGGGTGTGCTGGCGCTGGGCGCTGCCTGGCTGGTGTGCGCTGACGCTGGGGATTATCCTCGGCTCCTGGTGGGCTTACTGCGAGTTGGGCTGGGGTGGCTGGTGGTTCTGGGACCCGGTAGAAAATGCCTCCTTATTACCCTGGCTTTCCGCCAGTGCGCTGCTGCATAGTCTGTTCATCACGCGCCAACGTGGGATCTTCCGCCACTGGTCGCTGCTGCTGGCGATCGTCACGCTGATTTTATCGCTGCTGGGGACGCTGATTGTGCGTTCCGGCATTCTCGTTTCCGTGCACGCTTTTGCGCTGGATAACGTCCGCGCCACGCCGCTGTTTGCGCTGTTTACCGTATTGAGCCTGGCATCGCTCGGGCTGTACGCCTGGCGGGGACAGCAAGTCCGCCAGAATGCGCGTTTTGGCGGCTGGTCGCGCGAGATGCTGATTCTGGTCGCGCTATTACTTTTTTGCGCGGTGCTGCTGATTGTGCTGATTGGCACCCTTTATCCGATGATTTACGGGTTGTTCGGCTGGGGGCGGCTCTCCGTGGGCGCACCGTACTTTAACCGTGCTACGCTGCCCTTTGGCCTGCTGATGCTGCTGGTTATCTTGCTGGCGACGATCAGAAGCCGCAAAGTGCCTGTGCGTTGCCAGCTTCCGGCACTGCTGGCGCATGCCGGGGTGCTGGTGTTTGCGGCTGGGATCGTCTTTTCCAGCGGTAGTCGTCAGGAGATAAGCCTGAATCTCAGCCCCGGGCAGCAGGTGGAACTGGCGGGCTATATTTTTCGTTTTGAGCGTCTCGACCTGGAAGCAAAAGGTAACTACACCAGTGAAAAAGCGCAGATCACGCTGTGGCAGAATGAGAAACGCATTGGCAGCCTGCAGCCTGAAAGACGCTTCTATGCCGCGCGCCGTCAACAGATGATGGAGCCGGGGATCCGCTGGAATCTGATGCATGACTGGTATGCGGTAATCGGCGAAAAAACCGGACCGGACCGTTATGCCATGCGCTTGTACGTGCAGACCGGCGTGCGCTGGATTTGGGGCGGGGGACTGTTAATGGTCTGTGGTGCGCTGCTGAGCGGATGGCGAGGGAGAAAGCGCGATGCATAAACTAATCAACGCGTTGCCGGATAGCGGCGAACGGGATGTGAAAACGGTAGGTCGGATAAGCGCAGCGCCATCCGGCAGAACATGTTTACTCTTAGCTATCATTTTGTTTTTCATCGCCTTCGCGACACATGCCCAGGTTGTGGACACATGGACTTTTGCCAACCCGCAACAACAGGAAAAAGCGTTGTCTATTGCCAGCCAACTGCGCTGTCCACAGTGTCAAAACCAAAACTTGCTGGAATCCAATGCGCCGGTAGCGGTCAGTATGCGCCACCAGGTTTATAGCATGGTGGCGGAAGGGAAAAGTGAAGCCGAGATAACGACGTGGATGACCGATCGCTACGGTGATTTTGTGCGCTACAACCCGCCGTTGAATGAGCAAACGCTGCTGCTGTGGGCGTTGCCGTGCCTGCTGTTATTACTGGTGGGCGTGGTGGTCTGGCGGGTGAGACGGCGTCAGCGCGTAGAGGAGGATGTGCAATGAGCCAGTCCACCCATTCTCCTGCGCCGTTACGCCCACTCCCCGTGAAGTGGCTGACCGCTGCGACGGTGCTGATGGTTGTGGCCTGCATCGGGGGTTATCTGTTGACGCCAAAATGGCAGGCGGTGCGTCAGGAACAGACGCGGCTGGCGGACCCATTACATGCGTTCACCGATAAAAATGTTCAGGAAAAACAGCTGCTTTTGCTGCAATCGCAAATTCGTGCTAATCCACAGGACGGTGTGAAATGGGCGCAACTCGGTGAGTACTATCTTTGGCAAAACGCGTATCATAATGCGCTGTTGGCCTACGAGCAGGCGCTGCGTGTAGGGGGTGAAAATGCTGAGATCTATTCAGCGCTGGCAACGGTATTGTATTACCAGGCCGGGCAGCATATGACACCGCCCACTCGCGAGATGATTGATAAGGCTCTGGCGCTGGACCCGACAGAGGTCACTGCGCTGATGCTGTTAGCCTCAGATGCGTTTATGCAGGCAGACTACGCCCAGGCCATTTCAGTGTGGCAAAAAGTTATGGATTTAAACTCGCCGAGGGTGAACCGGGCACAGCTCATTGACTCTATTAATATGGCGAAGTTGTTGCAGAATCGGCAAAAATAAATTTGTTTCTTTTGTGATTTGTATCATTTGGCCTGTTTAAAAAACAGGCGAACGGACAAATGAGCAAAAAAAACTCACGCCATGACTTCTTCATTTTTGAACATATTAAAATTCTTTTATAACAAAAAGTTATTCATCAATACCCCGATAAAATTGCATTTTTATGCATAAATTCAGCTGAAGGCTCTGTTCCTGGAGGGTTGCGCGAGACAGTACGCAAATGATAATGATAATAAGCGTTAAAAAACTCCATAAACGAACGCAACACAATTCATACCCTTTCAGTATGTACTATTACCACACACCGCATGTGGAATAGCGCTCCATCGAGGAAGTCCGTTGTTATGAAAAATTTGAAAGTCAGCCTGGCATGGCAGATTCTGATCGCTATGGTGCTGGGCATTCTGCTGGGGAGTTACCTGCATTACCATAGTGACAGCCGTGAATGGCTGGTTGTAAACCTGCTGTCACCGGCGGGCGATATCTTTATCCATCTGATCAAAATGATCGTGGTGCCCATTGTTATCTCTACGCTGGTTGTCGGTATCGCCGGGGTCGGTGATGCAAAACAGCTGGGCCGTATTGGCGCCAAAACTATTCTCTATTTCGAAGTAATCACCACCGTGGCGATTATCCTGGGTATCACGCTGGCGAATGTGTTCCAGCCAGGCACCGGGGTGGATATGTCGCAACTGGCGACCGTGGATATTTCGAAATATCAAAGCACGACCGCAGAAGTACAGAGCCACGCGCATGGCCTGATGGGGACAATTTTGTCACTGGTGCCAACCAACATCGTCGCATCGATGGCAAAAGGCGATATGCTGCCGATTATCTTCTTCTCGGTGCTGTTCGGTTTAGGTCTGTCTTCCCTGCCGGCAACTCACCGCGAGCCGTTGGTTACCGTATTTCGCTCTATTTCCGAAACCATGTTTAAAGTCACTCACATGGTTATGCGCTACGCGCCAGTCGGCGTTTTCGCGCTGATTGCCGTTACCGTCGCGAACTTCGGTTTTGCTTCCTTGTGGCCGCTGGCGAAGCTGGTGCTGTTGGTGCATTTCGCCATTCTGTTCTTCGCGCTGGTGGTGCTGGGGATCGTGGCGCGCATCTGCGGTTTGAGCATCTGGATCCTGATCCGCATTCTGAAAGACGAGCTGATTCTGGCCTACTCTACCGCCAGCTCCGAGAGCGTGCTGCCGCGCATTATTGAGAAGATGGAAGCCTATGGCGCGCCCGCTTCAATCACCAGCTTTGTGGTGCCGACCGGCTACTCATTCAACCTTGATGGTTCAACTCTGTACCAGAGTATCGCCGCTATCTTTATCGCGCAGCTGTACGGTATCGACCTGTCGCTGTGGCAGGAAATCGTGCTGGTGCTGACGCTGATGGTGACCTCGAAAGGGATTGCGGGTGTGCCGGGCGTATCATTCGTGGTGCTGCTGGCTACGCTGGGCAGCGTGGGGATCCCACTGGAAGGCCTGGCGTTTATCGCCGGTGTTGACCGTATCCTCGACATGGCGCGTACCGCGCTGAACGTGGTGGGTAATGCGCTGGCGGTACTGGTTATCGCCAAGTGGGAACACAAATTTGACCGCAAGAAAGCGCTGGCCTATGAGCGCGACGTGCTGGGTAGATTTGATAAGACCGCTAATCAGTAATTCATGACAGCTTGCCGGATAAGCGTAGCGCCATCCGGCAATGCAAATCATTACCCGTTTGTTAACTTATCAAACTCTTCGCAGCCTGTATCGAATCCTTCCATACAGCTCAGATTCAGCCAGTGCAGCGCCTTCTGTTTATTCTTCACGATAAAACCCTGTTCACCGTTTAAGAACATCATCCCAGCCCAGTATTCGGAATAACCGGTGCGGGAAATGGCTGAGCTTCGTTTGAAATACCACGTCGCTTTCTCATCGTCAGCGGGAATGCCCACGCCGTTGGCGTAAATCAGGCCGAGTAGCATTTGTGCGTCGACGGCGGAGTCATTTTCCAGGTCTTCGGAGGCGTTTTGCAGCAAGGTAATGGCTTTAGGGTAATCGGTACGTCCAGCCTGGGTGTTGACCAGAATCCGCGCCAGGGTAAGTTCTCCCGCTTTACTGCCTGCTTTGGCTGCTTTTTCCGCCAGCGTTTTAGCCTGGGGGTAATCCAGACTGACCGGATTCGTAATTTTGATTTGCGCCAGTAGCGCGCAGGCGTCGGCATCGCCATTGTCGGCGGCTTTTTGCGCCCAATACTCGGCTTTGCTCAAATCGCCCGAACTGAACCAGGTATCGGCAAGAAAGTACTGTGCGCGACGATCCCCTGCCTCAGCGGCCTGTAAGTACTGGCTTCCTGGCTCAGTATCACTGGCATGGGCAAAGAATGTCATAAAGAACATCAATGCAATGAGTTGTTTCATTTTGAGTTTTATTTAGGGTACGGAATGAACAGTATAAAGAGATCGTATGGATAAAAAAACAGCCTCCGGGCGGAGGCTGTTGCAGAACAGTTACGTAAACGGACTAACCCATCGCGCTTTCGCGCAGGCTGGCCTTCAGCTTGGTGTACTCATCAATGACATACTGCTCGGCAGCGCGCTGATCGGCAATGCGTTCAACGTTAACGGCACAGTACTTGTACTCCGGCGTTTTGGTAATCGGGCTTAAGTTCTCGGTTACCAGCTCATTACATGCGCCAATCCACCACTGGTAGGTCATGTAAATCGCGCCTTTGTTTGGACGATCGCTGACTGCTGCACGGGTAATGACCCGGCCTTTACGCGAGTTAACCCACACCAGCTCTTCATCCTGGATGCCCAGGCGTGCTGCGTCGGCGGTGTTGATCTGGGCATAGCCCGGTTCATCCGCCAGCGCGGCCAGCGCCGCACAGTTACCGGTCATTGAACGGCAAGAGTAGTGGCCGACTTCACGCACCGTAGACAGCACCATCGGATACTCCTCAGTGAGTTTGTCGATTGGCGCTACCCAGTCGCAGGTAAAGAACTGCGCCATGCCGTTCGGGGTATCGAACTTCTCTTTGAAGAGATAAGACGTACCCTGGTCGGTTTCTGAGGTGTCGCGGCAAGGCCACTGGATATAACCCAGTTCGCCCATTTTCTCGTAAGTGGCACCGTAGAAATCCGGGCACAGATGACGCAACTCATCCCAGATTTCCTGGGTGTTGTTGTAGTGCATCGGGTAGCCCATACGGGTGGCGATTTCACTGATAATCTGCCAGTCCGTTTTCAGATCCCACTTCGGCTCAACGGCTTTAAAGAAGCGCTGGAAGCCACGGTCAGCCGCGGAGAAGACGCCTTCATGCTCGCCCCATGACGTAGACGGTAAAATAACGTCTGCGGCAGCGGCAGTTTTGGTCATGAAGATATCCTGCACGATGACCAGTTCCAGATCCTCAAAGCCTTTGCGCACTGCGGAGAGTTCAGCATCAGTCTGTAATGGATCTTCACCCATAATGTACGCCGCGCGGACTTCGCCATGCGCCGCACGGTGCGGCAGTTCACTGATGCGATAGCCGGTATGCGCAGGCAGACTTTCCACGCCCCAGGCTTTAGCGAACTTCTCGCGGTTAGCCGGATCTTTCACATACTGATAGCCCGGATAGGTATCCGGTAGCGCGCCCATGTCGCATGCGCCCTGAACGTTGTTCTGGCCACGAACCGGGTTAACGCCCACGCTTGGCTTACCGAGGTTGCCGGTCAGCATTGCGAGGCTGGTCAGTGAACGCACGGTTTCCACACCCTGATAGAACTGGGTAACACCCATGCCCCACAGGATGGCCGCGCTTTTTGCCGTGGCGTACATACGGGCAGCCTGACGAATATCCTGTGCGCTAACGCCAGTGATATCTTCGACGGACTCCGGCGTGTAGCCTTCGACAATCTTGCTGTACTCTTCGAATCCTTCGGTACGGGAGGCGACGAACGCCTGGTCGTACAGTTTTTCTTCGATGATGACATGACCCATGGCGTTGAGCAGCGCGATGTTCGAGCCGTTTTTCAACGCGATGTGCATATCGGCAATACGCGCGGTTTCAATTTTGCGCGGATCGCAGACGATAATTTTCGCCCCGTTACGTTTAGCGTTAATCACGTGATTCGCCACGATCGGGTGGGAATCCGCCGGGTTGTACCCGAAGATGAACACTAAATCTGTGTTATCAATTTCATTGATAGCATTACTCATTGCGCCGTTACCGACCGATTGGTGCAGACCTGCAACCGAAGGGCCGTGTCAGACGCGAGCGCAGCAGTCAACGTTATTGGTACCAATAACGGCGCGCGCGAATTTTTGCATTACATAGTTGGTTTCGTTACCCGTACCGCGAGATGAACCGGTCGTCTGAATAGCGTCCGGGCCATACTTCGCTTTGATGGCGCTCAGACGAGTGGCGACGTAATCAAGCGCTTCATCCCAGGAAACGGATTCCAGTTTGCCGCCACGCTGGCGACGGATCATTGGGGTTTTCAGACGAGGGGTCAGGATCTGGGTATCATTGATAAAATCCCAGCCATAGTAGCCCTTCAGACACAAGGTACCCTGGTTGGTTTTCCCCTGCGCCGCTTCAGCCCGGACGATTTTGCCGTTATCGACCACCAGGTTGATTTTGCAACCTGATGCGCAATATGGGCAAACCGTGACGACTTTTTTCATCGGTCTCGCTCCAGTTAATCAAATCACGCATACGCGCTTGTCGCTTGAGTTATGCATCTTTTATGCCATGTTTTTATCAGGGGCATTAGTCGATATTACGGGCGAATTTTGCGCAAAACCCTGACGAAAAACAGGCTGTCGTCATATTTGACGTGACGAATCTCTAATACGTGACGGCCCGGCAGTGTGACCGAGGTTATGTTTCCCACACATCCTTGTGCCTTATCGCTGTCACTCTGTGCAGAATCAATCACACTCATTTAAGTTGGCCAGAAATGGGGAAAAACAATGAAGCCAGCCATACTGGTTGTGGATGATGACATCGCTGTCTGCACGCTTTTACAGGATGTGCTGAGCGAACACGTCTTTGCAGTGACCGCATGTCACACCGGGCAGGAGGCGCTGCGCTGCATTGAGACTCAGCCGGAAATCGCTCTGGTATTGCTGGACATGATGTTGCCTGATATTAACGGTCTGATGGTGCTGCAGCAGGTGCAAAAGATGAGACCCGGACTACCGGTGGTGATGCTGACCGGGCTTGGCAGCGAGTCGGATGTGGTTGTCGGGTTGGAAATGGGCGCTGACGACTACATCGGTAAACCGTTCAATGCACGGGTGCTGGTGGCGCGGGTAAAGGCGGTACTCAGACGCGTCGGCGTGTTAACGGCAGAAAGCGGCAGCCCGCAAACCACGGGGCTTTCTTTTAACGGTTGGCATCTCGATACCGCCGGTTGCCAGTTACATAATCCTCAGCAACTGAAGGTGGAGTTGACGCAGGGGGAATACAGCCTGCTGCTGGCGCTGGCTCAAAACGCCCGCCGGGTACTTAGCCGAGAACAGCTGCTGGAACTGACGCGCAGCGACAGCGTTGAGGTATTTGACCGCACCATTGACGTGCTAATCATGCGGTTACGGCGAAAAATAGAGAACAACCCGCATCAGCCGATGCTGATCAAAACCCTGCGCGGGCTGGGCTATGTGTTTGCCGCCGACGTTCAGCATCATGATAAGGCGGCGTAAACGTCTTATCCGGCTTACAAGGACGCTATATCGGCTTTTAACTCTGCCAACGTTTTCGCGCCGTCTATCGCGTTGGCGCACAGCAAACTGGCCCGTGCGCAGGCGTGTGCCAGCCTGACGCTGTCCGTCAGCGACCAGCGTTCATGACAGCCATACAAAAATCCGGCGCAAAACGCATCTCCCGCCCCGACGCTGCCAACGATCTCCTCCTGCGCCAGATACTGTGACGGGATCCAGACGCCCGGCAGATCCGGCGCTTCACCCCAGGCGCCTTCCGGACAGTGGATTACCACCTGCTGGCGAACGCCCGCATTCAGCAGTTCGCGCGCAGCGGTGGCGATGTGCGCAATATGCAACTCCCCGTTGGGCAGGCGGATCTCCAGCCCGCTGAATTCCCCGGCTTCCAGCTCGTTAATTACCAGATAGTCGAGATGGCGCAGGGCTGGCATCACCAACGGCTGATAGCGCGGGTCGCCCTTGCGTGAAACCAGATCCAGTGATGTTTCAAAGCCGTTGTCGCGCATTTGCGCCAGCAGCCGTGCGCTACGTGTGCCGTACTCCTCATCCGGCATGTCCAGACTGTCGAGCAGCAGCAGATAGCCAAGATGGAAGATTTTCATCGAGGTATCCAGTTGCTCAAAAGCGGGCAGATCCAGCAGCCGGTTGGCACCGGGCGAGTGGAAAAAGGTGCGCTGACCGCTGGGATCGGTCATCACCTGTGACATCGACGTGGGGGCGAAAGTCGTGCGCTGCACATGCTGGCGATTAACATGATACTGCTCCAGCATCGCCATGATGTAGTCGCCGTCGCTATCCTGACCGATTAACCCCACCGCCTGCAGCGGCAGTCCGGTGTGCATTTTCGCCAGCGTCAGCAGTACGTTCAGCGGCGCACCGCCCGTGGCGCGTTCGCTACGGATGATTTCCGCCAGCCAGCCGCGTTCCGGCCACTGCACAATTTGATGCACATGATCGACCAGCATGTTGCCTGCGGCGATAACGCCTCTGCGTTCCATCAGACCCGTCCCGCGCTGCCAAAAATACGCATCTGTTCTGAAACGGTATCGGTAATGGCCTCTTCAATGGCGAGCAGCAGTTCGGCGAATTCGTCGTACAGGGGCTGACGATTCGCTATTCTTGTCTCTACCGCTGACAGCGCCGCCTGCGACATGCCGGTATAGAAGTTGATTTTGTGAATGCCGAGTTCAATTGCGCGCTTGAAATCGTCGTTGCTGATGCCGGAACCGCCGTGCAGTACCAGTGGGATCGCCGCCTGCTGGCGAAGGGCGTCCAGACGCGGAAAGTCGAGCACCGGTTCGCCTTTATATTTGCCGTGTGCATTACCAATGGCGACCGCCAGCGCGTCAATCCCGGTTCTGTCGACGAAATCACGCGCCATCATCGGGTCGGTAAATAGCGACTCGTCGGCATGACCATACAACGCGCCGCCCTCATCGCCTCCCACCGCGCCCAGTTCGGCTTCCACCGATACGCCGACGGCGTGACACATCTTCACCACTTCGCGGGTTTGACGAATATTTTCTTCATACTCCAGCGTGGAGCCATCAAACATCACTGAACTGAAACCTAAGCGCAGTGCCCGAACCACCGACTCAAAGTGCAGGCCGTGGTCAAGGTTCAGCACTACCGGAATGTCATGCCGCGCGGCTTCGAACTTGACCGCTTCGACCAGAGAATCCAACGAGATATATTTAAAATGCACCTCGGCGATGTTGATGATAAACGGCGAACGTTCCTGCTTTGCCGCGGCAAACAGCGCGCGCAGGAAGTGTGAGTCCAGAACGTTAAACGCCCCTAAGGCATAGCGGTGCTCGCGGGCATGGGCAAGGCCATCGGCGAGAGATATCAACGGCATAATGCGCTCCTTGGTTAGCGGAACAGGCGATACTCATTACACAGCACCAGCTGCGCCGGTTCGTCTTCTTCAATGTCGTTATAGCGGGCGATCGGTTGCAGAAAGTGGTTATCGTGGTCGTCGTCATTAACAGAAGAAACCTCGCCGACCAGCACGTCGCCAAAACCTTCTTCCGCCCAGAAGCTGTGATACAGGCCCGGTGGCAGGCAGATGCTTTCACCCGGCGTCAGGCGCAGTTGACTGCCTGCCGCATGGGTTTGCCGACAGCCGTCAATCACCACGCTCACGTCGCTGTCCTCCGTTTGTTCTCGGAGCCCCGCATTCCACAGTTCCACAATTAAATTACCGCCGCCGCGATTGATAATGTCTTCGCGTTTGCGCCAGTGAAAATGCATCGGCGTGACCTGCGCATCGCGAACATGCATGATTTTCTCGGCGTAGCATTTCTCGTAAGGCATTCCTTTCGGCGAGCCATTACGCAGGGTAAACAGCGTTAACCCTTGCGCGGCGAAATTGTTGCCGCCAAACGCGGTGACATCCCAACCAAGCTTAAGGTCGAAAACTTCGCTCCAGGCGGCGGGATCAAGCTTGCGCCATTGGGTCGGCGGGAAACTGGCGAAAGGGGGGAGATGCACGTCGTGCTGAGAGAAAAACTGGCGCGTGTGGCCCAGTATCTCGTTGATAGCGGAACGTTTCATCGGCAGAATCCTCCTTAATATCATGCCGGATGGCGCTGCGCTTATCCGGCCTACAAAATCATACCGATCTTGTAGGTCGGATAAGGCATTTTTGCCGCCATCCGGCGTTGTTGTGGCGGGTTATTTCACCGTCCAACCCTTATAGCTGCCGACGTTGTTTTTATCGATCATCGTCACCGGGATCAGTACGGGCTCTTTCGGGGCGGGTTTCCCCTGCAATATGTCATAGCCGATTTCGACCGCTTTGGCAGCCATCACCTGCGGATCTTGTGCAGGCGTCGCCACAAATAGTGAGTTTTCCCGCTTCAACGCTTCTTCAGCGTCTGGCGATCCGTCTACGCCGACAATAAAGAATTCGCTACGTTGTGCCTGTTTTGCTGCCAGATCGGCACCGATAGCCGTAGGATCGTTAATGGCGAATACGCCGTCGATCTTCGGATTCGCCGCCAGCAGCGCGGTCATGATCTCCAGTCCGCCTTCGCGACTGCCTTTGGCGTTTTGGTTATACGACAGCACCTTGATATCCGGGTGGCGTTTAAACTCGGTCTGGCAGCCTTCGACGCGGTTCTGGACGGCGGAAACCGGCGGCCCGTTGATAATGACGACGTTGCCTTTCCCTTTCAGACGGTCGGTAATGTATTTACAGGCCATTTCACCCGCCTGGGTGTTATCTGAGGTAATGGTCGCATCAGCGCCTTCCGCCGCTACGTCAACGGCAACCACCACAATCCCTGCGTCTTTCGCGCGTTTTACCGCTGGGCCGATGCCTTTGGAGTCGGCGGCGTTAAGGATAATCATGTCGACCTTGGCGGCAATAAAGTTGTCGATTTGCGACACCTGTTGTCCCAGATCGTAGCCGCTGGAAACCAGCGTCACTTTAACGCTATCACCCGCCAGTTTGCGTGCTTCCAGCTCCGCGCCTTTGGTGATCTGCACGAAGAACGGGTTGGCCAGATCGCCCACCGTAACGCCGATCGATTTCAGTTCTTTTGCCTGCACAAACGGAGCTGCAGCAAGCAGTGCGCCAGCACAGAGCGCGGTGACTAAGGGCTTCAATCTCATGCTGTATTCCTCGAAGTAAGATGTTGTTGTTATGCACTTTGATGGTGTCGGGTACGGTATTTGTCGATCAGTACCGCTATGATGATCACCGCCCCTTTGATCACCAGTTGCCAGAAATAGGAGACGCCCATCAGCGTCATGCCGTTATTGAGCGTGGCGATAATCAACGCCCCTACCAGCGTGCCGGTGATGGTACCGATCCCCCCAACAAAGCTGGTACCGCCGAGGATCACCGCCGCGATGGCGTCCAGCTCGTAACCCATGCCTAAGTTGCCGTTGGCGCTGTATAGCCGTGAGGCGCTCATCACCCCGCCAAGACCTGAGAGCACACCGCTCATGCCGTAGACGAACAGCAGCACCAGCCACACTTTGATACCGGTTAAACGAGCGGCCTGCATATTGCCGCCGACCGCATAAATATGAACGCCGAGTGTGGTGCGCCTAAGAATGAACCAGCACATCACCACCACCGCCAGCGCAATGACCACTAGCCACGGAACCGGACCAAGATAGTTGTTACCGATCCACTCAAAGCTGATATTGGAATTGATCACCGTCGTGCCGTCGGCCAGCAGATAGGCCGCGCCGCGCAGCGCCGTATACGTTCCAAGCGTGACGATAAACGGTGGCAGTCCGGCAAAAGCAACCAGCGCGCCGTTAAACAACCCCAGCACCAGACCGAGCATCAGCGCCGCCGGAATCGACAGCATGGCAAACTCAGGGATCAGCGAAACGACCATAGCCGCGACGGCGGTGGTGCCGAGAATCGAGCCAACCGAGAGGTCGATCCCGCCGGTCAAAATAATGAAGGTCATGCCTGCCGCCAGCACGATGTTGAT
This sequence comes from Citrobacter braakii, assembly GCF_002075345.1. GTDB lineage: Bacteria > Pseudomonadota > Gammaproteobacteria > Enterobacterales > Enterobacteriaceae > Citrobacter > Citrobacter braakii. The sequence goes on along the minus strand of NZ_NAEW01000017.1, from coordinate 368 downwards.
CGACGCCTGGCGGGTTATATTCAACAGGTTGCTTTCGGTAAAAAAGTTTGGCGCGATAAAGCCAAATACCGCCACTATCAGGATGAGAATCGGCAAGATGCCGACCGTTTGCATCAGATCGCTCATCAGCAATTTTTTCGCGGAGGCGGATTTCGCCACCTGCTGGGGAGTGGTTGGATTATTCATGGGACACCGCCTGATGATGGGAGTCGTTCACGCCGGTTGCCAGCGTCATAATATTTTATATGAGCACTTCCCGTTTGCGAAGTACCGGAATACAAAAAACGAATGAGATCAGTTGCAGTTTTATATTCGACCTTATTGCAGCCTGCGCTGCGGGCCTCGATAAGATCCGCGTATCCGCACCT
>NZ_NAEW01000016.1 GCF_002075345.1 Citrobacter braakii | reverse complement strand
ACTATATCCATTATTATAACAACGAGCGGATCAGCCTGAAATTAAAAGGCCTGAGTCCGGTAGAATACCGAACCCAGGCCCTGAAAGCCGCTTAATATGAACTGTCCAACTTTATGGGGTCAGTCCACTGCTGCTGTGAGGCTGTCTGTCGCTCAGCGGAGGATAAAATGCGATTCCATTAGGATGTTTAATGGCTGTTTAGCGTTGAAATGGGTGTTTGTCTTGGGTGTCTGGTCAAAACTATCAGGATATTTCTTCTAATCAGCAATTTTTGAAGTTTTATGATGATCATATTTTTAACAGTAGGTGGAATTGATAACCTGTGAGTATTATTAGTTTTTATCTTTATCGTATAATTCTTATTATTTATCGCTGAGCCATCCGGGCATCAATGATTAATAAGAGTGATGTGTTAAGTTTGCAATTTTATTACATAGGGATTAATTAATCTGGATCATATTTTGATGTTTTTAGTTGTAGTATTTTTTAAAATGAAATAATGCAAGATTTACATGTAATAATGATTTATTTGGGCAGGTTTAAGTGGTAAGGGATTCAGGAAAAGTTAGTACGTTACGACACCATTATCAGGATGACCTGGAAGCGTTTACCTGGAGTGCATTGGTAGCAATTGGTATCGCAATACGGGACCGTAAGATTCATTCTAAAATGTCAGAGCATCTTTTTATTATGCAATGGCTGGCCATCGCTAAAAAAAGAAAGCTCTTCTCAAGGAACGTAATCAATGAACTTCAATGGCTAATAGATGAAGGGAAGAAAAAAAGCCTCAATGCACAACTTAAATTTAAAATAGAATATCTATACTCGACTTCGAGTGGCGATGTATCGATGCAAAACGACTATTTTAAGTTTACTCATACGATTGAGGTGTTGAGAAATAATGGCTGGGAAAGCTTTCTGCTTACGCCAGAGAAATGGCGAGATCTGCATGAAAAGATTAAGGTAAGAGAAGGTAATTTTATTTTTATGGATGACACTCGGCTGCAGGCGTGTTTTGGCGTGCAGGGTGAGATTGTCAAACCCTTCTGTATCCGGGTATATGGCGATGTTGAGTTTGCAAAGTTAACGTTCATTAAACATAACCTTCCGGCTGAATTTGTAAAACACGTTTCAAATGAGTTTTATCACTTCCATTTTCTTCTGGTAAGTAATGCTTAACTGACGATGTGAACAATGTGCTGTTAATGCAAAGAATAGATTGATCAACTTGTAAATTTATCGGATAGAAACCACGCGCCAAGGACAGCGAATGTTTACTCGAAAGTTAGTGATTGCCAACGAATGGATAAGGTTGTCTGATATTCCAGACAGTGTGTCCATTTCTTTTCGGGGCGTTCTCGAGATAACTGAAAGTACAGGTGTGCCAGACGCCAGCACGCCGTTGTTACGTTTAGAAAATGAAATGGCACCGATCACCGTCGATTCGTTGTCCTGGGTGCGGGTGCCTGTCGATAGTCAGAAAGACATTACCGTTTATATCCATAAATAATATTAATGTTGAATAGTTTTGGCCTTATTTTTGCCAATGTTAGAGGGCTGCTGTTTATCGCAGTATGTCCACCTGAGTAACTAATTTACTACCTGAGAATGAATGCGGAAACTTTCTAATAATTAACCATTTTACAGGTTAAGGTATTACGTGATGTGTCGATAACAATTAAGTCGTAGAGGATTTTTATTGTTATGGAGATGTTTAAATGTTAAAGAATATGAGAATTAAAACCAGCCTGTTATTATTGCTGTTGTTATTTACCATCATGCAGTTCTTTTCCAATGGATTTGAGTTAGTTGATCTCAAAGGAAATCAAAAAAATACGTTATTACTACATAACATCATTAAGGAGCAGGATACCCTGCATAAGGTCGTTGAGGCTGTTTATAAAGTCAGAAGCGTTCGTGATAATATTCAACAACATAATGCGACCGATGCCCGACAGACAGTGAATCAAATGCAAGAACAGATGGCGTATGCCAGAAAACAGTTCGATATTTTCTGGGGTATTCCTGGATTGACGGCTGACGATCCGCAAATCGGTAAAGTCATCAGAACGGCTTTTGAGCAACAAATGAACGCTGAGCAAAAGTCTATTGATACATTAAATCAGATGCTTTCCAGCAACAGTATTATTAATGCACAAGAAAATGCTAATGCGGAACTGCTCGCGGCTCGCAAAAATTTCGATAACGAAGTGACGAATTATTACAAATCAACAATGCTGATTGGTGAGAAGATCGTTGCACAAACACACGTTCAGTTTAATACCTCGATCCTGAAAGTATCCGTGATCCTGGTCATTACGGTACTTATCTTCTTTATCTGTAATTTCTGGTTGAACCGGACCATCATTCAGCCTTTAAAAATCGTTTCTGAACATTTTGCGCGGATTGGTAAAGGCGATCTCAGCCATCCTGTTAAGGTATCGGGTAACAATGAAATCGGCGTACTGTGCTTAAATTTGCATAATATGCAAAAAGGTCTGCGGGAGACTGTCAGCACTATTCGCGATGGCGTTGAGTCTATTAATATCGGTATGCAGGAAATTGCTTCCGGTAATTCCGATTTATCAACCAGAACGGAACAGCAGGCTGCGGCAGTCGTTGAAACGGCGGCCAGTATGGAGCAGATTTCAGTCACAACAAAAAATAATACTGATAAGTCACATCAGGCATCCCTCATGACCAGCGAAAGCACGGAAATGGCATTGCGTGGCGAGCGTTTAATGAGTGATATGGTTGAGAAAATTCACCTGATCAGCCGTAATGCGCAAGGCGTGAACGAAATATCCAATGTTATTGATAGTATTGCTTTTCAAACCAATATCCTGGCATTAAACGCGGCGGTGGAAGCCGCACGCGCTGGTGAGTCCGGGCGTGGGTTTGCCGTTGTGGCGAGTGAAGTCCGAACGCTTGCTCAGCGCAGCGCCTCCTCGGCGAAAGAAATCAGTGAACTGGTTGCCAAAGCGGCAATTAGCGTTAAGGAAGGGGTAGAGATAGCCGAAAACAGTGGCGCCATGATGGCGGATATTGCGAAGGCAATACGCAACATTAATGTCTTAATGGAAGATATCTCTGGAGCCTCGGGGGAACAGAGTCGCGGCATCGAACAGATCCGGGTTGCGGTAACGCAAATGGAGCAAGTGACTCAGCAAAACGCCTCGCTGGTTGAGGAGATAGCCGCCACGACAGGCAGTGTGGAAGAGCAGTCAGCAATGCTATCCCAGGCTGTGGCGGTGTTCCAGGTGGAGGAAAACCAGCCTTCAGCATAATAAGTAGAGTACAAACTCGGCGGGTATCGTGGTGCGTTTGACGTGCCCGTTTATGACAGTGAGAAAGGTTGAGCTGCACACGGCTCACAGACCGCAGCTCATCAGGTGTCAATGTTGCCTGATGGGCTGCGCGAGAAGAATATCGGGAATGACGTTCTCCAGCGCGATATGAAATCGCATACGTCATGTTGATAATAATTCTCATTATTATTGTTGTGTTGTACAGGTAATGGTAATGTTGCTTCAGTTATCAACCGTTAATCCCATTTCCTGTGCAGAAGACAGCATGAACAACACCACCGCCCTGAATACGTCCAGACGCGTAGCCCGCACCTTCTCCGTCAGCGAGTTTATGGATTTTGGTGAGCGTTACGGGATCGATTACCGTTTTCCCCTGCTGGCGCAAAAGCCGGATTTGTCGTCTTGCAGTCCCGTTCTGCAGGGGGAGGTTGAGGAGATGACGCTCCCCTGCGGGATGTGTGTCACGCACTCTGATGTGCAGGTGCTACAACCCTACGAAACCACCTCCCGTCACAGCAGTCCTCTGTATATGCTGGTGGTTCTGGAAGGCTGCGTCATCCTGACGCTCAACGGGCAGGAGCATGTGGTACGTTCCGGGATGGCGTTTAGCTCACGCCTGAGCGAGCATCAGACGATGCGTGCCCGCCATCATGCTGACTGCAAACTGCGCACGTTATCGCTCGGTCTGTATCCCGACGGCGCGTGGCGCACGGGGTTGCTCGAATCGTTGATGCGTGAGTGGGAAAGATGCGAAACGCCGACGCTTATCTGGCAGGTGCCGGGGTTTTTACTCAGCGGCCTGCAGTATGCGCAGCGGAGCACGATCGGTCATGTTTCTCGCCAACTGATGCTGGAAGGGCTGATATTACAACTGTTCGGCCATGGCCTCAGCGTGTGTCAGGTTGAGAGTGGCAAGCGGCTTGCGGCAAGCGGTGAACAGCAGCGGCTGGAGGTCGTTCGTCGTCTGCTGGAGCAGAGTCCCGAGAATGACTACACCCTCAATGCCCTGGCCCAACGCGCGGCGATGAGCCCCAGCAGCCTGCGCAGCAAGTTCCGTGCGGCCTATGGCTGTTCCGTCTTTGACTACCTGCGTGATTGCCGTCTGGAACGCGCGCGCGGCTATTTACTGGAAGGATACAGCGTACAGCAGGCGGCCTGGATGTCGGGTTATCAACATGCTACCAACTTCTCCACCGCATTTCGGCGTCGTTACGGCTTTTCGCCTGGCGATGTGCTCAAACTTTGCTAATCCATTTTTACGTTTTGCGCACGTGCCTTCCCAACAATTTGGCACTGCGCATAGGCAACCTGGCATCCTGCATAGCTATCTCCGTTAGCAAAAAGGTAATAATTCTCACTTACAATTAGACATGCCTTTGGAGATATTCATGTTCGCGAAGACTCGGTTGGCGCTATTGGTGGGATGGGTGACCGGTAGCGTGGCTTTTCCTCTGCTGGCGCAGGAAACAACAAAAAACGATACGGTGGTTGTCACCTCGCAAATGCAAAGCGGGGCCACGAAGCTCGCCACGCCGGATCTTGAAACGCCTCAGTCGGTATCGATCATTACCCGTGAACAGTTTGAAGAGCAGGGCGCCACCAGCGTGCGCCAGGCCGTAAGCTATACGCCGGGGGTGTACAGCAATCAGATTGGTGCCTCCAACCGCTTTGACTATATTGTGCTGCGTGGTTTCTCGGATGGTAGCCTGGACAACGTCTATCTCGATGGCCTGAAGATGATGGGGGACACCAACTCACACAGCTCGCTGGTGGTTGATCCGTGGTTCCTCGAAGATATCGAAGTGGTACGCGGTCCGGCTTCCGTACTGTATGGCCGTTCTTCTCCGGGCGGTATTGTCGCGCTGACATCACGTAAGCCGTCGTTTGATGCTGGCGGAGAAGTGAAACTGTTTGCTGGCAACAATAACCAGCGCGGCGCGGCGTTTGACGTCACCGGGGCGCTGGATGATAACGATCGCGTGGCGGCACGACTGAGTGGAATGACGCGTTACGCAGACTCGCAGTTTGGTCCATTGAAAGAAGAACGTTATGCGCTGATGCCCAGCCTGACCTGGCGCATCACCGACCAGACGCGTCTGGATCTGATGGCTTATCTGCACCGTGACCCGGAAGGCGGAAGCCACTCCGGTCTGCCGTATGACGGCACCGTGGTTCCACATTACGGGCAAAAGATCTCCAACACCTTTTACGAAGGCGAGGATGATTACGACAAATACGATCGCCGTGAAAACATGGTGGGCTACAACGTTGAGCACCTGTTTGATAACGGCTGGTCGGTGCGGCAAAAACTGCGCTACCTGCATACCGACGTTGAGCTGAATCAGGTGTATGCGGCAGGCTGGCTGAATGAAACCGAGCTTAACCGCGGCTACTCCGGCTCCGATGAAAAAATGTCAGCGATTACGCTGGATAACCAACTCGACGGCAGCTTTGATACCTGGCAGGTCAACCACCGTGTGCTGGTGGGGATCGACTATCAGGATCGCAGCAACAATACCACCGGTTACTACGGTGCATTCCCGCCGATTGACGCCTTTAACCCGGTATATGGCGCGCAGCCTGATTACATCAACATGTATGCGCGTGAGAAGCACAAGCTGCGCCAGACAGGCTACTATTTGCAGGATCAGATGTCATGGGATCGCTGGCGTATTACGCTCGGCGGTCGCTACGATCAGGTGAGCGTTTCTAACATTGATAAGATCAACGATACCCGTAGCGATCTGGACAAAAACAACTTCAGCACCCGTGCTGCGCTGCTCTATTTGTTCGATAACGGCTTTGCGCCGTATGTGAGTTATTCCACCGCCTTTACGCCAACCAGCTTTGCCGATGAGAACGGCAATCTGCTGGATCCGATGAAAGGCAAGCAGTGGGAAGCCGGGCTGAAATATGAGCCGGAAGGACTCAACAGTCAGTTCAGCGCGTCGGTATTCCGTATCAATCAGACGAATATCGCCACCAAAGAAGAGCCGACCGATCCGTACCGCTCGATTGGGGAAATTGAGTCTGAAGGGGTAGAGCTGGAGGCCATTAGCCAACTGACGGAGAGCTTCCGTCTGCAGGCGGCGTATACCTATACCGACATTCGCTATAAGAAAAGCAGCCCGGAAGAGCAGGGTAAGCGTGCAGTGTACGCGCCGCGTAACCAGGCCAGTACCTGGCTGAGCTACGATGTGAAAAGCGGTCCGCTGGATGGCCTGACGCTGGGCTCAGGCGTGCGTTATGTCAACGGTATTGCCAGCGATCGCCTGAATACTCACACTCTGCCGTCCTACACGCTGGTGGATATGGCAATTGGCTACGACTTAACGAATATCGGTATTAAAGGGTTGAGCGCTCAGTTGAACGTCAACAACCTGACCGACAAGCGCTACGTTGCGGCTTGTAATTCGCTCTCATACTGCTACTTCGGCGCCGAGCGCAGCATTGTCGGCAGCGTTTCATGGAAGTTCTGAGTATCGTTTTTTAGCCGGATGGCGGCGCTGGCGCCTTATCAAGCCTACAGTTGCGTGCAAATTGTAGGCCTGATAAGCGCAGCGCCATCAGGCTGGGGGATTGCGGTTATTGCGTAAAACCGTTTTGCATACAAATCTGCGCGCTGGTTCTCAGGGTAAAGGCGACTTTGTCTGGGTACTGGCTGTAATAGTTATGCTCTTCTTCCAACCCTTTCGCCTGCGCCAGACGTACCGTTTCCAGCGAGCAGGTACGGTAGATCAGGTCTTTATTCATATTGGTCTGCTTTTCACGCTGTTTATCTGCGGACAGCGCCAGCCAGCTCTCGGACAGCGAGTAATCGTAGACCACCCGGTTTCCTTTCGCCTGCACATTTTCAATGGTAATGAATTCGTCGATTTTCAGTCTTGGTTGCCCACGCATTTTTTTCTTATCTTCTGCTGCGGCATATTGGGCCAGCGCATTAATATCCATGCCTGCTATTTTCTGTTTATAGATATCGACATAAGCGGCGGGCTGCTGATAACGCTGAGCGTAAGCGTTTCTTAATTCTCCATCGCTCACCGTACAACCCGCCAGAAACAGAGGTAAAAGCAGCGCCAGTTTTATTTTAGTCATGATGTTATCCCGTTCATTATTGTGGTCCCAGTCGCCCATAACATAATAAAAAAATGATTACGGGTGATATTTAAGGTTGTATAAACGGGGACACGATGACACAAGTTCAATAGTCTTAAAATGGCGTTACAGGCAGGAAACCCTGCCAGAATTGGCAGGGGTTTTGAACATACTGGTAAAGCATTAATGGCCGATCATTTTTGCTTTCGGGATCAACTGGAAATACAGGTGGTCCGGTACCGGCGTATCCCAGACATTGGCATATACCGCGTAACCAATAGTGGCAAACAGAATCCCCAGCACCAGTATTGTCATGGCAACACCCGACAGTGCCGTTTGTCGCCATAACGCTTTACCGCTGCCTTTTGCACCCGGCGGTGTCTGCAGGGAAAAGCTCAATGTTGAAGCCACCGGGCAGGATTCAACACAGGTCATGCAGCCAGTGCATTCCACAGTACGCACCTGAATCAGTCTGTCGACCGGGATTTTCGATGGGCAATTTTTCGCGCATTTCCCGCAATCAATGCAACTGTCGGCGTTGCGGCGGATTTTAAACGGCGAGAACAGCGAGAACAGACCAAGCAGTGCGCCGTAAGGGCACAGATAACGACACCAGGCGTTGCGAATAAACAGGCTCAGGAGGCTGATAACCACCACGGAGATGAGCGTGGCGGAGCCAATATGGCGAAAGAAATCGAGCATCTTCACATCGATGATGATTCCATAGGCTGACGTCAGAAAGTACTGAATCCCCTGGGCGGGCATCGACAGGGCGATATACAAGAAAAACCCCAGCAGCAGATACTTCAGGCTGAGCAGCGGGATATCCAGCCAGCGCGGCAGCGTAAAGTTACGACCGAATAATTTTCTCCCCAGATTACCGAGCAGTTCGGAAAGCGTCCCCACCGGGCATAACCATGAACAGAAAGCTTTTTTTAACAACAGGCTAATCAGGATAAACGCAACTAACAGCAGCATTGAGGCGGCATGGATAGGCGGAAGAAAACCGGTCTCTAGCGTATAGCGGAAATTCATCAAACCCGCTATCGGCAGCCATCCCTCAATACCGCCGGGCCTTGGAATATAAACGCTGGTGCCGGCGGTTTCGAAATAGCGGACCCAATACCAGAACGCCACGCCAATATAAATATTGATAGCCAGCAGGAGAAACTGGGTGGCTTTTCGCCAGCTGCTGGCGTTGCGCCAGTCATTCCACGGCAGTTTGCCCCCGGTCGTGCCTGGGCGGCGCTGCCAGCGCGTTCTCATCTTCCCGTTCATGGTTTTATAGTATCCCTCATATTTCCCCTTCTGCATTCAGAAGGCGTCATCACCGGGATATGCTAGCGCTATTCAGATTTGGTGTATTTGATTTGCATCTTATTACGCGGCTGTTATTTTCTTCATGCCAATATGCCTGAAAAATAATAACAGCCCGATATTTATCACAGGTCAGATAAATACCCTGAACGGGGTATTTATTTCTCTGCTGGGCAACGATTATTCCTGATAAACCTCAACGCGGTCGCGGCCATTACTTTTCGCCAGATAAAGTGCGCGATCGGCTTTATCAACCAACTGTTTATAGTCGGGATGATAGTCATATTCGGCAATACCAATACTGACGGTAATAGAAAACGTTTCTGTCGCTGAGGCTGCCATGCGCATCTCGGCAATTTTCATACGCAGCGTTTCCAGAATAATACTGGCCTGTGTTTCATCTGACTCGACGAGCAGAATCATAAATTCTTCGCCACCGTAGCGGAACACGTAATCGCTGCTGCGGATATGATCGTAAATGACCGCCGCGACGTTTTTGAGCGTCAGATCGCCAGTATTATGCCCGAAGTTATCGTTAATTTGCTTGAAGTAGTCGATATCCAGCATCGCCAGGGTAAAAGGCTTACGCGTATGTAACGCCAGCGAGATCTCGCGCCGCATGATGGTCGGAATAAAGCGGCGATTAAGCAACTGGGTCAGCGAATCTTTACCATTTTCCTGCTTAACCAGCGCGTCGAACATTGAGGCGAGCAGGAAATGGATTTTTGCCGATAGCTGGCGTACATCCTGCAATAAGCTCATCCGCTCGGGTTCTGTCGGCTGATGCTGATGCGACAGGGTTGTTGTCAGACGACTGTCGATCTCTGCAATCAGTGATTCCATCTTATTCAGCAGATTGCTGTTGCCGAGGATATGTTTTCCCTTATGTGATAACCACATACCGAAGTCAGAATTTGCCAGAAACACTATCTCACCGAAAGGCATTCCGGTGGCGATGTTATAGATAAACTGGTTTTCCCAGTCGGTAAACGAACGGATTTGCCGCTCGCGCTCGACGTTAACGTCATCGTAAATAGTCTGTAGACGGTACTGCTCCTGCGTGTGCATAGAGTTTTGAAAACTGGGGGAATAGGAGACCGTCATGGCCTCCAGCGCAGTATCCATTGCCAGACTGCTGAAACAGATAGCATCGCTCAGCAGGGCGGGAGTGGAATCTGCCTTTGTTTTTAACACTCTGTACAGCTCATCTTTCAGCTTGCGCGCGCCGCGGTTAACCAGATCGATGGGCAGGCCGATACGGGCATGCACCACACCAATTTTGCGCTGTTTGGCCAGCAGTTGTGAGAGATCTTCGTGGGCGCTGCCAAGTACGCTGCGCAGCCAGTCAAACATGCTGCCGCTGAGGCGGGTACTGACCTGTTCTGTATTGAGGAACAATGCGCTCTCCGCATGGGAGAGCATATAGTCATAAAAAACGGTTACTAAATGGCGGATCTCTTCATCGCTTAACGATGTCAGGAGCGTGTGAACTTCAGGCGATGTTTGACGTAACAGCGCCTGCCATTCTGTAAGGAGTAATGTGTCGTTTACCGGTTCAACCTGTTCCATCTTACTGCCACTCAACGTGCGATTAAAAATTCAGGCGGTATTACGGACAATTACCTCACGATGGTCAAGTTAAACTCTCTTATCGATGGCTAATACCTTCATAAATAAGCCTGAGCGCGAAGACACCAATAATGGCGCCAATCACCCGGCTGGCAACCCGTTGGATTCGGCCATACGCACGGCGCACGGCGGGCAACGAAAACGCCTGGCTGAGAAAAATACGCCAGATAACGGAAGACAACACAATGCCTGCCCAGGCCATCAACCTGGCCCACGTTGGCGTGTCTGCGCTTAAGGTGACCGAGAAGATACTAATAAAAAACAGCACGGTTTGCGGATTAGATAAATCCGTTAATAACCCACGGCGGAAAAACACATACCAGGGGGCGGAAAGCGGCTGCTGTAGCGTTGGCATTTGCGGTGTCGCCTGATGCCGGATGCTGTTCCAGGCGAACCACAGCAGATAGGCGCCGCCGACAATCTTAATCAACGAAAAAATCTCCTCACACTGAGTGATAAGCGTCGCCATGCCAAAGAGCCCGAGGCCGGAGTAGAACGCATCGCCTAAGGCGACGCCCAGACCGGTTATCACGCCCGCGCGTCGCCCTGACGCCAGGCTGGTTTGCACCACCACAAACAGGTTCGCGCCGGGGTTAAAAAAAGTTAAAACAAACAGGCTGACGGTGAGTACGACGGCGTGCAGAGGTTCCATAGACAACAATTCCTCAGATTCTCATAAAGTTAACACTATAATTTCAGTGCGCTGTCTGTTCTGAGGATCAACTCACACTGGCTATTGAAACTTTGAACAGGTTGACGCGCTGCTACCCGGTGACCGGTTTTTTCTGCGCCGCAAAATCTCTATATATTCCTGCTGAATGTGGATTTTTTATCCAGGCTGGACTAGTTATTAATCATCCTTGAATCGCGTTATGTAATGTTCAGGGATCGATGATGGCGTAATAACAAAACCTGGAGCTGGTCTATGAAAACTGGAATTAAAGTACTTATTGGTGCATTAGCTTTTGTCGTGACCAACGCATATGCCGCGGAATTTATGACAAAACTTGAATTTGAAAAGGTTGAGTCGCAGTACACAAAAATCGGTGATATCTCAACGAGTAATGAAGTTTCTGTCTCAGACGCTAAAGAAGAGCTGCTGAAGAAAGCAGAAGAGAAAGGGGCCGATGTGGTGGTATTAACCTCCGGTCAAACGGATAATAAAATCCATGGCACAGCCAATATCTACAAGAAAAAATAATACGCTACTGTAAAAATCACGATACCCGCCGGTCATTGTATCGGCGGGTTTTCTTTTAATCTGCGCCAGAAGGTGGTTCGGCTTACCCCGAGATATCGTGCAGCCGCGGTTTTATCGCCATTGAATTGCGCCAGCACCTGCTGTGGCGTGAGCGATGAGGATACCTGCGGCGCGTCAGCAGCAACGGCCAGTTCCGGTAACAGCTGCTGCAGGAATTGTACGTTCAGCTCCGGCTGCGGCTCGACGCTTAAAAACAGCGCCAGGCGCTCCATCATATTACGCAGTTCACGGATATTCCCAGGCCAGCCATAATTCAGTAACGTCGGTTGACTCAGACCCAGCCCCTTGCGCACAGGTTCAGAAAACGGCACCTCCAGTTCCGCCAGCGACTGTTTTAAAAAGCCTTCCGCCAGCGGCAGGATATCGGGCAATCGCTCGCGTAGCGGCGGTAGCGTGAGGCGCAAAATACTCAGGCGATAAAACAGATCGGTGCGAAATTCTCCCTGTTTTATCTCCTGCTCCAGATGACAGTGGGTGGCGCTAATCACCCGTACATCGACCGGAATCGGCTGATGTCCACCTACCCGGGTGACCTCTTTTTCTTCCAGTACGCGCAACAGTCGGGTTTGTAACGGCAGCGGCATTTCGCCTATCTCATCAAGAAACAGCGTTCCGCCGTGGGCGATTTCAAACAGGCCCGCGCGTCCTCCCCGACGGGAGCCGGTAAAGGCGCCATCCTCATAGCCGAACAGTTCCGCTTCCAGTAATGATTCGGTGATTGCCCCGCAGTTGACGGCAACAAACGGCGGCGAAGGTTTACCGCGCCGGTTCTCCTGACGGGTGAAAAACTCACGATGAATTGCCTGCGCCGCCAGCTCTTTGCCCGTGCCTGTTTCGCCCTGAATCAGCACCGGTGCACGCGAACGGGCATAAAGCATAATGGTGTGCCGCACCTGTTCCATCTGTGCCGAGTGACCGCGCATATCCCCCAGCGCATAGCGGGTGCGCAGCGTATCGCCGGAAACGTACGGACCGTTTCTGCGCAGCGTCAGACGAGTCATATCGAGCGCATCGACAAAGGCCTGGCGCACGGTGGCCGCCGAATAGATAAAGATGCCGGTCATGCCTGCTTCTTCAGCCAGGTCGGTAATCAACCCCGCGCCGACGACCGCCTGCGTGCCGCTGGCTTTCAGTTCGTTGATTTGCCCACGGGCATCTTCTTCCGTGATATAGCTGCGTTGTTCAAGCTGCAAATTGAAGGTTTTTTGAAAAGCGAGCAGCGCGGGGAGGGTTTCCTGATAGGTAATGACGCCAATCGACGAGGTGAGCTTTCCCGCTTTGGCCAGCGCCTGTAGCACGTCAAACCCGCTGGGTTTAATCAGGATCACCGGAATCGATAAACGGCTTTTCAGATACGCCCCGTTGGAACCCGCGGCAATGATGGCATCACAACGCTCGGTGGCTAACTTCTTGCGGATATACGTCACCGCTTTTTCAAAACCAAGCTGAATAGGGGTGATGGTTGCCAGGTGGTCGAACTCCAGGCTGATGTCGCGAAACAGTTCGAACAGGCGCGTGACCGAAACGGTCCAGATAACCGGTTTGTCGTCGTTCACCCGCGGCGGAAGATGCGTATCAGCCATAACCATCCTAAAAAGTAAGGCACCGAGTATTAGGGTTTAGTTGTGTTTCATGAATGTTGCAATGAAACGTGAAGGAACGTTTCATGAAACGATAGCTGACACGCTTTTGTGCAACAAAGATACAAGGATTTAATTTAATATATTGTTTTTAAAGGTAAATATATAAAATAATTAAAAATTAAGGTCTTTGGCATACCCCTTGCTTTAAATAAATCAACGAACGATAACAAGTTGATAACAAAGGACGGGATATGTCTCTACACTCCCCAGGGCAGGCGTTTCGCGCCGCGCTCAGCAAAGAAAACCCATTACAAATCGTTGGCACCATCAACGCCAACCACGCTCTGCTGGCTCAACGCGCCGGATATCAGGCGATTTATCTCTCCGGCGGCGGCGTCGCGGCTGGGTCTCTGGGTCTGCCGGATCTCGGTATTTCTACCCTTGATGATGTGCTAACCGATATTCGCCGCATTACTGATGTTTGCCCGCTGCCATTGCTGGTGGATGCGGATATCGGTTTTGGATCGTCAGCTTTCAACGTGGCGCGGACCGTGAAGTCAATTTCCAAAGCCGGTGCCGCCGCGCTGCATATTGAAGATCAGATCGGCGCCAAACGCTGCGGTCATCGCCCGAACAAGGCGATCGTCTCGAAAGAAGAGATGGTCGACAGGATCCGCGCCGCCGTGGATGCGCGTACCGATCCCAACTTTGTGATCATGGCACGGACCGATGCCTTGGCGGTGGAAGGGTTAGAGGCCGCCATCGAACGTGCCCAGGCGTACGTCGAAGCAGGCGCGGATATGTTGTTCCCGGAAGCCATTACCGAGCTTGCCATGTACCGTCAGTTTGCCGATGCGGTACAGGTGCCGATCCTCGCCAACATTACCGAATTTGGCGCTACGCCACTGTTCACCACTGATGAACTGCGCAGCGCGAACGTCGCGATGGCGCTATATCCGCTGTCGGCCTTCCGCGCCATGAACCGCGCTGCGGAAAAGGTTTACAACGTGCTGCGCCAGGAAGGAACGCAAAAGAGCGTTATCGACATTATGCAGACGCGCAACGAGCTGTACGAAAGCATCAATTACTACCAGTTCGAAGAGAAACTCGACGCGTTGTACACCAAGAAGTAACCGTCGTAGGCCGGATAAGGCGTAGCCGCCATCCGGCAATAAATTTGTACCCTACATATTATAAAAATGACGAGGACAACATGAGCGACACAACGATCCTGCAAAATAGTACCCATGTCATTAAACCTAAAAAATCGGTTGCGCTGTCAGGCGTCGCCGCCGGAAATACCGCGCTGTGTACCGTAGGCAAAAGCGGTAACGACCTGCACTATCGCGGCTACGATATTCTCGACCTGGCGCAGCAGTGCGAATTTGAAGAAGTCGCGCACCTGCTGATCCACGGGAAATTGCCCACCCGTGATGAGCTCACCGCCTATAAAATCAAATTAAAAGCGCTGCGCGGACTGCCCGCAAACGTGCGTACCGTCCTGGAAGCGCTGCCTGCTGCCTCGCACCCGATGGACGTGATGCGCACCGGCGTCTCCGCGCTGGGCTGTACGTTGCCGGAAAAAGAAGGGCATACCGTCTCCGGCGCACGCGATATTGCCGACAAGCTGCTGGCATCGCTCAGTTCTATTCTCCTATACTGGTATCACTACAGCCATAACGGCGAGCGTATTCAGCCGGAAACTGACGATGATTCCATTGGCGGCCACTTCCTGCATCTGCTGCATGGCGAAAAGCCGTCGCGAAGCTGGGAAAAAGCGATGCATATTTCGCTGGTGCTGTACGCCGAACACGAATTCAACGCCTCCACCTTCACCAGCCGCGTGATTGCAGGGACCGGATCCGATATGTATTCCGCGATTATCGGCGCGATTGGCGCATTGCGTGGTCCGAAACACGGCGGGGCGAATGAAGTATCGCTGGAGATCCAACAGCGCTACGAAACGCCAGACGAAGCGGAAGCGGATATCCGTAAACGCGTTGAAAACAAAGAAGTGGTGATTGGCTTTGGTCATCCGGTTTACACCATCGCCGACCCGCGTCATCAGGTGATAAAGCGCGTGGCGAAACAGCTTTCTCAGGAAGGCGGTTCGCTGAAAATGTACAACATCGCCGACCGTCTGGAAGACGTGATGTGGGAAACGAAAAAGATGTTCCCCAACCTCGACTGGTTCTCGGCTGTCTCCTACAACATGATGGGCGTCCCGACTGAAATGTTCACACCGCTGTTTGTCATCGCCCGCGTCACCGGCTGGGCGGCGCACATCATTGAACAGCGCCAGGACAACAAAATTATCCGTCCTTCCGCCAATTACACCGGCCCGGAAGATCGTGTCTTTGTCGCGATAGATCAGCGTTGCTAATGCAAAACCTCTAAATATAAAAACAGGAACCCTTGTTATGTCTGCACATATTTCGAACGTCCGCCCGGAATTTGACCGTGAAATCGTTGATATCGTTGATTACGTCATGAATTACGAGATCACTTCGACGGTAGCGTATGACACCGCGCATTATTGCCTGCTTGATACCTTAGGCTGCGGCCTGGAAGCGCTGGAATATCCGGCCTGTAAAAAACTGCTGGGGCCGGTAGTCCCAGGGACTGTGGTGCCGAACGGCGTGCGCGTTCCGGGCACCCAGTTCCAGCTCGATCCGGTGCAGGCGGCGTTTAACATCGGCGCGATGATCCGCTGGCTGGACTTTAACGATACCTGGCTGGCCGCGGAATGGGGGCATCCTTCCGATAACCTCGGCGGCATTCTGGCCACGGCTGACTGGCTGTCACGCAATGCGGTAGCAGTGGGGAAAGCGCCGTTAACCATGAAAAAAGTGCTCACCGGAATGATTAAAGCCCATGAAATTCAGGGCTGCATTGCGCTGGAAAACTCTTTTAACCGCGTCGGTCTCGATCACGTCCTGCTGGTCAAAGTGGCCTCCACAGCGGTGGTCGCCGAGATGCTTGGCCTGAACCGGGATGAAATCCTCAACGCCGTGTCGCTGGCGTGGGTTGACGGGCAGTCGCTGCGTACCTATCGCCATGCGCCAAATACCGGCACGCGTAAATCCTGGGCAGCTGGCGATGCAACTTCGCGCGCGGTACGTCTGGCACTGATGGCGAAAACCGGTGAGATGGGGTATCCGTCTGCGCTGACGGCGAAAACCTGGGGCTTTTATGACGTCTCTTTCAAAGGCGAATCGTTCCGCTTCCAGCGCCCGTACGGCTCTTATGTGATGGAAAACGTGCTGTTTAAAATCTCCTTCCCGGCCGAGTTCCACTCGCAGACTGCGGTAGAGGCGGCGATGACGTTGTACGAGCAGCTACAGGCTGCAGGGAAAACGGCGGCGGATATCGAAAAAGTGACCATTCGTACGCACGAAGCCTGTATCCGCATCATCGATAAAAAAGGCCCGCTGAATAACCCGGCGGATCGCGATCACTGCATCCAGTATATGGTCGCCATTCCGCTGCTGTTCGGGCGCTTAACCGCGGCAGATTATGAAGACGGCGTGGCGCAGGACAAACGCATTGATGCCCTGCGCGAGAAGATCAACTGCTTTGAAGATCCGGCCTTTACAGCCGATTACCACGATCCTGAAAAACGCGCCATCGCGAATGCCATCACCCTGGAATTCACCGACGGCTCACGTTTTGAAGAAGTGGTGGTGGAGTACCCAATCGGCCACGCGCGCCGTCGTAACGATGGGATGCCGAAGCTGGTCGAGAAGTTCAAAATCAACCTGGCGCGTCAGTTCCCGACCCGTCAGCAGCAGCGCATTCTGGATGTCTCCCTGGACAGAACTCGCCTGGAGCAGATGCCGGTCAATGAGTATATGGATTTGTTTGTTATCTGAAACCCGACTCATCAGGCGTAAGTTCAACAGGAGAGCATTATGTCTTATAGCGAGTTTTATCAACGTTCTATTACGCAGCCGGAGTCGTTCTGGGCCGAGCAGGCCCAGCGTATTGACTGGCAGCAGCCGTATACGCAGATACTGGACCACAGCAATCCGCCGTTTGCCCGCTGGTTTTGCGGCGGGACGACCAATCTGTGCCATAACGCCATCGACCGCTGGCTGGAGAAACAGCCCGAGGCGCTGGCGCTGATTGCGGTGTCATCAGAAACCGAAGAAGAACGCACGTTTACCTTTCGTCAGTTGTATGACGAAGTGAATGTTGTGGCAGCGATGCTGTTGTCGCTCGGCGTACAGCGCGGGGATCGGGTACTGGTTTATATGCCGATGATCGCCGAAGCGCACATTACGCTGCTGGCCTGCGCACGCATTGGGGCGATCCATTCGGTGGTGTTCGGTGGTTTTGCTTCGCACAGCGTGGCGGCGCGCATCGACGACGCCCGACCAGTGGTTATCGTTTCGGCGGATGCCGGGGCGCGCGGCGGCAAGATCCTGCCCTATAAAAAGCTACTCGATGATGCGATCGATCAGGCTCAGCATCAGCCGCGTTATGTGGTGCTGGTCGACCGCGGTCTGGCGAAAATGGCGCGGGTGGAGGGGCGTGACCTCGACTTTGCCGCGCTACGCCAACAGCATCTCGGCGCACGGGTGCCGGTTGTCTGGCTGGAGTCGAACGAAACGTCCTGCATTCTCTACACCTCCGGGACAACCGGTAAACCGAAAGGCGTTCAGCGCGACGTTGGTGGTTACGCGGTCGCGCTGGCGACCTCGATGGACACCATTTTCGGCGGCAAAGCGGGCGGCGTGTTCTTCTGCGCGTCGGATATCGGCTGGGTGGTTGGGCATTCCTATATCGTGTATGCCCCGCTGCTGGCGGGGATGGCGACGGTGGTTTACGAAGGGCTGCCAACGTATCCGGACTGCGGCGTATGGTGGAAAATTGTTGAGAAGTATCAGGTCAGCCGGATGTTCTCGGCCCCGACCGCCATCCGCGTGCTGAAAAAATTCCCGACCGCGCAAATCCGCAATCACGATCTCTCCTCGCTGGAGGTGCTGTATCTGGCGGGTGAGCCGCTGGATGAACCGACCGCCAGTTGGGTAACGGAAACGCTGGGCGTCCCGGTTATCGACAACTATTGGCAGACTGAA
Organism: Citrobacter braakii; assembly: GCF_002075345.1. Classification (GTDB taxonomy): domain Bacteria; phylum Pseudomonadota; class Gammaproteobacteria; order Enterobacterales; family Enterobacteriaceae; genus Citrobacter; species Citrobacter braakii. The sequence goes on along the minus strand of NZ_NAEW01000016.1, from coordinate 75,191 downwards.
TCCGGCTGGCCGATTATGGCTATCGCCCGCGGGCTGGACGACCGACCGTCGCGGCTGGGCAGCCCTGGCGTGCCGATGTACGGCTATAACGTGCAGTTGCTCAATGAGGTGACCGGTGAACCTTGTGCGGCGAACGAGAAGGGGATGCTGGTGATTGAAGGGCCGCTGCCGCCGGGCTGTATTCAGACTATCTGGGGGGATGACGCGCGGTTTGTGAATACCTATTGGTCACTGTTTTCCCGCCAGGTGTACGCCACCTTTGACTGGGGCATTCGCGATGCCGATGGCTATTACTTCATTCTGGGCCGTACGGATGACGTGATCAACGTGGCCGGACACCGGCTGGGGACGCGCGAGATAGAGGAGAGTATTTCCAGCTATCCAAACGTCGCCGAGGTGGCGGTAGTTGGCGTGAAGGATGCGCTGAAAGGGCAGGTGGCGGTCGCGTTCGTTATTCCAAAACAGAGCGACAGTCTGGAAGACAGCGACATTGCCCATTCGGAAGAGAAGGCGATTATGGCGCTGGTGGACAGTCAAATTGGTAATTTTGGTCGTCCGGCGCACGTCTGGTTTGTGTCGCAGCTGCCGAAAACACGCTCCGGCAAAATGCTCAGACGGACGATTCAGGCGATCTGCGAAGGCCGCGATCCTGGCGATCTGACGACCATTGACGATCCCGCATCGTTGCAGCAAATCCGTCAGGCGATCGAGGAGTAACGTCGTGTGATGCCCGGTGGCGCAATGCTTACCGGGCCTACGTGTTAATCAACTTTCTTATACGGCCCGTGATAGTAATCAAACGGCGCATAAACCGTATCGGCCACGAACGATAACGGCACATCAACAAATAACAGCGCTAAATCGAAATAGTTATAATCGTAAGCGCCCGGGTTTTTTAGTTTATCAATATCATGGCGCATACCCACGTAATACGTATCTGAATCCTCGCCTGCCGTGCGCGCATCAATGCTGCCACATCCTGTAAGTAATACGCTGATAAAGAGCGTTGTTACCGCAACCGTCTTTTTGCTCATGCTATGACCTGGCTTCTCGCCCCGTTTTACCATAACGATAAAAAAGCGGCGTGTTGTCCTCGGAACTTAAACCACCAGGTCAGGACTCATCGTGTGAGGATGGCACATCGAAGGCCGGATAAACCACGTGAGTGGTGTATCCGGCAAAGAGGCTTTTACAGCGTGACGCTTTCGCGACGACGCAGCAGAGAAAACGGCCCCGGTCCACTTAGGGTAAATACGGAAATCAACGTGAAGCTCAGCGCAATTATCCCCAGCACCAGATACGCCCCCTGGAAACCAATACTCTCATACATTTTTCCGGCCAGAACTGACATGAAAATCATTGCTAACTGTTTGAAGAAACAGAAGCACACCAGGTAAATTGTGGCCGAGAAGCGCACTTCAAACTGACTGGTGATGTATTTGAAGCAACCGACGATCAGGAACGGTATTTCAAACATATGCAGCGTTTTGAGAATGACGACCTCCAGCGCAGAGGTGGCGAAGGAGGAGCCGATGATCCGCACCGACATTATCGCACCGGCCAGCAGTAGGGCGTTCTTTCCGCCAATGCGGTTCACAATCAGCGGCGCAAAGAACATGATAGAGGCATTAAGTAATTCCCCCATGGTCGTGACGTAGCCAAACACACGGGTACCCTGTTCGCCGGTGGCAAAGAACGAGGTAAAGAAGTTGGCGAACTGCTGGTCAAACACTTCATACGTACAGGAAACGCCGACCACGTACAGGGAGAGGAACCAGAGTTTCGGTTGTTTAAATAACTCCAGCGCCAGCTTCAGACTGAATGCTGAGTTGTTGGCGCCTACCGCATCCGCAACTTTTGCAGAAGAGGGGACATCTGTTTTTGAAAAGAGCAGCAGCAATGCCAGAATGACCGCACAGCCGGAACCTAACCAGAAGACAAACTGGTTATTGATGGTGAACATAATCCCGGCAATCGAGGCGCATAGCGCCCAGCCCACGCAGCCAAACATGCGCGCGCGACCAAATTCAAAATTGCTTCGGCGGCTGGCTTTTTCAATATAGGCTTCAATCGCTGGGGCGCCGGCATTGTAGATAAAGCCAAGGTAAATCCCGCCGACAATCGAACCCAGTAAAATATTAACCTGTAATAACGGGCCAAAGACGTAAATAAAGAACGGGGCAAACATTACCAGCATTCCGGTAATTACCCACAGCAGGTGTTTACGCAGGCCAAGCTTATCGGAAAGCAGTCCGAAAACAGGCTGGAATAATAATGAAAATAGTGAAATACAGGCGAAAATGATCCCGGTGTCACCTTTACTGATATGGTTTACATCGTGTAACCAGATAGGGAAGAAGGGGAAATAGGCACCCATAATGAAAAAGTAAAAGAAAAAGAAGAAGCCGAACATCCAAAAGTTAGTGTTTTTCAAATAATACATAATGGACTTCCTTACGATGAATGCGGGCAGGGGGGAACCTGCCCGATTATTATTATTTTTGACCCCAGACCAGCTGGTAGTGGTAGCGTCCGGCACTCAGCAGGAACTCTGGTGAAACGGAAGGACTCCAGGAGTCGTCACCGCCCACGCCCATATGGAAGCCATCAATATTGACCCAGGTACCTGCCTCCGGTTGCAGCAGATGGCGGTGGCTGGTTTCCATCAGTTGCTTCTGGCTAAAGCGGCTGATGTTGAACAGGAAGTCCCCTCGCCATTGATGCGCGCCGTAGCGTAGCTCACGCGTGTTGCAGCGCAGACCGTTTTCCCCAGGGAAAACATACGGGGTGTACATCTCATCAAGTGACAAATCCCAACGATCAAAACAGGCGGCACTCAGGCGATCCGGGTAGTTCTCATGTGGGCCGAGACCTAACCAGTTCACGCGCTCAGCGATCTGCGCCAGTTGGCAGCTCAGGCCGATGCGGGCCGGATGTGGCGTGCCGCTGGCGACGTCGACATCCACCGTTATCTGCATTTCACCATTGCCGTCAATACGGTAGCTTTTTCGGCTGACGAACAGCGTTTCGCCCTGATACTGCCACGCATGTTCGGTGGCGATCAGTACCGCATGGCTTAGCGTGTCGGCAGCACAGTGCAGTAACGTTGCTTCGACCAGATAATGACCGGCGGCTTTCCAGCGTTCGACCCAGGCGTTAGGGTCGATGCGGGTTGACTCGCTCACGCCGATGTCGTTGTCCAGCGGCGCGCGGGTGAACTGGTCAGTAAGCGGGGTTAACAGCTGAGCTGCGTCGCCAATCCAGTACTGTGTCAGCAGGCCAGACTGACGGTCGAATTGCCAGCGCTTGTCGTTGATCTCAACAGTAAAGGTGTTTTCGCTCACGTTCAGCTGTGGTGCGGTACGGGCAGTTGGCCGTGGCACCAGGCTGAGTTTCTCTTCCAGCTTCCATTGCTGCCAGGCGCTAATGTGCCCGGCGTCTGACCATGCGGTGGCCTGAGGTTGCTCTACGCGTACCGTTAGCCATAGCTGGCCGGCGGTTTCCGGCATCGGGACATCTGGCAGGGTTATCACCTGGCGACTCTGTGGGGCGATATCCAGCACGATTTCTCCGGCGGCCAGCGGGTTGCCATCCTGGGCAATCGACCAGTGCAGAACCTCGTTATCGCTGTGGCGGAACAGATATTCGCTGGTTACTTCAATCTGGCGTTTGGGTCCCGGCAGCAGCGTAAACTGGAAAAACTGCTGCACATGTTTGGCCTCGTATAATGCCGGATGCGGGGTGCGATCGGCGAACACCAGGCCGTTCATGCAAAACTGACGATCGTTAGGCGTGTCGCCAAAATCACCACCGTAGGCAGACCATGCCTTGCCGTTCTCATCATATTTAATCAGCGACTGATCTACCCAGTCCCAGACAAACCCGCCCTGTAGGCGCGGAAATTGACGGAACGCTTGCCAGTATTTGGCGAAGCCGCCAAAACTGTTGCCCATGGCGTGGGCGTATTCGCAGAGGATCAGCGGACGCTGTTCGCCGGGCATCGACAGCCACTTTTTAATCGACCATTTGGGTACCGCGGGGAAGGGTTGATCCTGATCGACGCGGGCGTACATTGGGCAAATAATGTCGGTCGCTGTGGTATTTGCGCCGCAGCCTTCATACTGTACCGGGCGGGACGGATCTTCTGATTTTATCCAGCGGTAGAGCGCGTCATGGTTGGCGCCATGCCCGGATTCATTGCCCAGTGACCAGATGATGATGCTCGGGTGGTTGCGATCGCGTTGCACCATGCGCGTGACGCGCTGGCTCATGGCTGGCAGCCATGCGGGATCGTCGGTGAGGCGATTCATCGGCACCATGCCATGGGTTTCAATGTTGGCTTCGTCGACCACATACAGGCCGTAGCGATCGCACAGGGTGTACCACAATGGATGGTTCGGGTAATGGGAGCAGCGCACGGCGTTAAAGTTGTTCTGCTTCATCAGCAGAATATCCTGCACCATCGTCGCCTCGTCCATCACCTGACCGTTGACCGGATGGTGCTCATGACGGTTGGTGCCGCGAATCAACAGCGGCTTACCGTTGAGTAACAGCAGGCCGTTTTCAATACGAACCTGACGAAAGCCGACATCACAGGCTTCCGCTTCAATCAGCACTCCGTCAGCGGTACGTAACTGGACCACAGCGCGGTACAGATTAGGCGTTTCGGCACTCCACAGCGCCGGGTTTTCGACGTTCAGACGCAGGGTAACCCGATCATGATAAGCGCCGCGTTCATCAATAATTTCGCTGCCGAGCGGGGAAGTCGTTTCGTGAGTGAGCGTTTCACCGTCCCACAATTGCAGGGTGACGCGTAAATCTTCGCTCTCGTTGCCCGCCACTCTGACTTCTGTTTCCAGCGTGGCGCGGCTGAAATCGTCGTTAAAATGGGTGTTAATGCGCAGGTCGCGGATTTGCGTAGCGGGCTTATGCAGCAAAGATACATCGCGAAAGATCCCGCTCATGCGCCACATGTCCTGGTCTTCCAGATAACTGCCGTCGCTCCAGCGCAGCACCATCACTGCCAGGCGGTTTTCGCCGTGCAGCAGATAATCGCTAAGATCGAATTCAGACGGCAGGCGGCTGTCCTGACCGTAGCCAACCCAGCGACCATTGCACCACAAATGAAACGCGGAATTCACCCCGTCAAAAATAATGCGCGTCTGACCTTCATCTAACCACGCGTCTTCGATACTGAATGTGAGCGAGTAACATCCTGTCGGATTCTGCGCTGGAACGTACGGGGGGTTAACCGGGATCGGGTAGGTGACGTTGGTATAAATTGGCGCGTCGTAACCATCCATCTGCCAGTTAGAGGGGACGTTGACAGTATCAGCCTGTGGCAGATCGCTCGTCAGCCAGCTTTCCGGCACGGCCTCAGGCGCGGTAAACCAGGCGAACTGCCACTTGCCATTTAGCGAGCGTAACTGAGTTGATCGCTGATTGGTACGCGCATCATCCGCTGAGCGCCAGCTACAGAACGGCGGGTGCGCCTCCAGGCGGTTGAGCTGCGTGACGCCGGGATTTTCCCAGTCACGGCGGGCCAGTACAGCGGAGAGTGAATCTGTGTTCAGGTTCATAACGGTATCCTGTTTGAATTTGTTATTCGCTCACAATTTCAATCAAAATACGAATAAGCGATCCCAACTGTAAAGGATGGGGCGCTCAATGAGTGAACTGACTCACACAATTGTTATGCGTTCACAATTTAGGTGTGAGCTGCGAAACTTGCCGCGCTAGCTGGATCAGTGAGTCGGCCAGCACCTGGGGTGAGAGGGGTTGCGTATCAGGAGGCAGAACCGTATTGCGCTTAACCAGGGTTACGGGCAGCAGTTGGTTGCCCACGCTTGAGGTCCCACGGGGAAGTTGCAGCAGTCTGTCGACGCTGGTTTCACCCAGTAACGGAAAATCCTGCCTGATGGTGGTCAGTGGTGGGATGTAGCAGGCGCTGTCTTCGGTGTCATCGTAGCCAATCACCGAGATATCAACCGCCACCCGCAGACCGAACTCGCTGATTGCCCGCATCGCGCCCAGCGCCATTTGATCGTTAGCGACCAGCATGGCGGTGGGGAGATTACCACCATTAAGCATATGCAGCGTTTGCTGAAAACCTGACATCGCGCTCCAGTCGCCTTCCAGCTCCGCGGTGGGTTGCAGCTGGTAGTGCGCCAGATATTTATGCCACCCCGCATGGCGAAGCCTTGCCGAAACCGAAGTGTGTGGCCCGCTCAGCAGGGCGATACGCTGATGCCCATGCTGCACCAGATGTTCAACGCCGAGACGTGCGCCGTCGTCATGGGAGAAAATCACGCTGTTAATTGGCGTCTGATCAGAGACATCGAGAAACAGTACCGGCACCGTGCCGCAGGCGGCAGCCACGGCAATGGCGTCTTCTTCATCCAGCGGGTAGTTGATGATAAGCCCGGTTACGCGTTGAGAAAGCAGGTTGTGGACTGCGGCTTTACATGCCTCAACGCCGCTACGTTCGACCATGGCGATCACCACGCTGGCCCCGGACTGGTCGGCGCGGGATTTTATGGCGGCAACGATTTGCGAGGGGGCGTGCAGGGCAAGGTTCGCCGTCACGACGCCAATCAGCGGCGTCTGTTTGCCCGCCAGCTGCTGTGCGACACGGTTGGGGATGTAATTGAGCTCCGCCATCGCGGCCTCAACTTTCTGTCGGGTTTTTGCGGAAACGTGGCTGGCCTGATTCACGACGCGCGAGACGGTCTGGTAAGAGACTCCTGCATGGTCTGCCACATCGTATAGCGTTACCGGTTTCACGTTTATCACCCCTGTCATGACGTTATCTGCGCGCTATGATGCCACAGCGGGACGGTTTTGGGGTATTTGCGCATTGGTTCTGCGAGGCGCATTCCAGGGTTGCAGATCGTGTGCTGGAGGATTTATCGTCGTGATGCTTAACAACATAAAAAAGTGAGGACATCGTGAGCGACTCTGCGGCAAACAACATTCTGTCCATCTACCAACGTCATGCGGAGGCCTTTGCCAGCCAGCGTTCACGCGCACTGTTCGAGAAAAGCTGGCTGGATAAGTTCATCACCGTGATGGGCGGACAGGGCAGCATTGTGGATATTGGCTGCGGCAACGGTCAGCCGATTGCTGGTTATTTTATTCAGCAAGGCTTTCCGCTTACGGGAATTGATGGTTCTGCGGCGATGCTGGCGCGGGCCCGGCACTCTTTTCCCGCACAGCGCTGGCTGGAGCAGGATATGCGCGAGCTGGGACTTAACGAGACTTTCGATGGTCTGATCGCCTGGGACAGCTTTTTCCATTTAACTCAGCAGGATCAGCAAAAGATGTTCCCGATTTTTGACCGACTCAGCCGTCCCGGCAGCGCGCTGATGTTTACCAGCGGGACGGAAAACGGTATCGCGATGGGGCAATTTGAGGGCGAACCGCTGTTTCACGCCAGCCTCGCGCCGGATGAATACCGCGCATTGCTGTCAGCGCACGGTTTTGTGGTGGTAGAGATGGTGATGGAAGATCCGCACTGCGCCGGGCATACCATCTGGCTGGCGCAAAAACGTGGCTAATCGCCGCGAAAGGTTTTACGCCATTCAGCCGGGCTAACGCCAAAGTGGGATTTAAAATGCTGCCGCCAGGTGATGGGCGACTGGAAACCGACCTGTTCGGCGATGCGTTCAACGGGTAACTGGCTGGACTCCAGCAGTATCTGACTACGGCGCAGACGCTCGGCAATCAACCATTCGGCCACGCTTGACCCGGTGGCCTTCATAAAATGACGGGTTAAAGTGCGACGGCTCATCATCACCCGCTGCGCCAGCTCGTCGAGATTATGCGGTTCGTGGAGATGCTGGCGCAAATAGTCGAGCAGGACGTTGATGCGCTGATCCTGGGTGTTTTTCGCCACGGGTTGCTCGATAAACTGTGCCTGGCCGCCCTCACGATGCGGCGGCACAATCATCCGTCGGGCAATCTGATTCGCCGCCGTGCTGCCAAAACGCTGACGGATGACGTACAGACAGCAATCCAGCGCGGCGGCGGTGCCTGCCGAGGTAATTATGCCGTCGTCATCCACGTACAGCGCGTTAATATCCAGACGGGCTGCCGGAAAGCGCGCCTGAAAATCTTGCTCGAACTCCCAATGCGTAGCCGCCCGTTTGCCATCGAGCAGACCGGCATAGCCGAGGACAAATGCCCCCAGACATAGCCCGACAATCTGTGCGCCGTTTTGTCGCGCATGGTTGAGCGCATCAAGCAGGCTTTGTGGTGGACGATGTGCCGTGGTGCCCCAGTAGGGGAGCACCACGATGTCGGCGGCCTCCACCGCTTCATAGCCGTGAGCTGCGGTAATGGAAAAGCCATCCTGCGAGGAAACGATACCTGGCTGTTCGGCGCAAAGTTGCACCTCGAAGCGTTTCTTCGCCGCTACTTTGTCACTGAAAATGATGCACGGCACCGAGAAGTGAAACGGGCTGAAATCTTCCACGGCAACAATGGCGACGTTAAGCGGTTGCATACGATTCCTTTGTGGATATTAAAACGTCAGGGTTTCGCCATCTTCCGGTACGTTAACAAATTGCGCAATCTGGTTATCGTGGGCGTACTCTTTTAGAGCCGCGCGAGTCAGAAGACAGTGGTTAATTGCCTCCATGTGGGTCGCCACAATTTGTGCTTCGGGCAGCGTGAAGTGGGTTTTTAGCACATCTTCTGCGCCCATGATGATTGGGCCAAACCCGATAACGTGGGCAAAACCTGCGTTCAAAATAACCACGCCAGGCAGGAACGTCCGCATGTTGGTTTCCACCTCGTCGCGCCAGAGAGTGTCCCCGATCAGATACAGCGTTTTTTCCGCCGGATGCTGGAAGATAACCCCGCAGGCATCACCCAGACGCTCCGCCATTTGCGGGATGGCGTAAGCGCGATCCGAACCGTGCTGGCCGCCGGTTTTACGCAGGGTGATGTCGCCGAGCGTGGTGCTGTGTGCCAGTACGGTCAGTTGCGTGAAACCCTGCTTTCGCAGCACCTGCTTATCCTGCTCATTTTGTACATAGATCGGTTTGTCTTTCGGTACGATACGAGCAGCAGCCTCATCCCAATGATCTTCATGCAGATGGGTCACGATCAGCGCATCGACGTTGAGCAGGGTGTCGACATCAACGGGCAGTTCCACAGTCGGGTTGCGGATCTCGGCGCGTGCCGTTCCGGTAAAGCCCGGATAAGTCCCTTTTGCCGCCAGCATTGGATCGATCAGAAAGGTTTTACCGCCAAAGGTGATGCGCTGTGTGGCGTTACGGATTTGCGTGATGTTCATAGTGTTTGCTCCACATGTTGGGTCAGTGGTGTCATCGTAGAGTGTTACCCAGAAGATGAATGTGGGCAAATGGGCGACTAACGATGAGATTGGGCCAATAGCAGATGGCAGAGATCGATAATGAAATTACAATTAAAGTAATTGAATATTTCCTTTGCGACTCTTTATTTAATTCGCAGCCATTATCTTGTACTGAAAAAAAACGTCATTTAAATAAGAGTAGATTTATTAAATTCGAAGCGGCTCCAGAAAATAGTGTTGATATATGCAACGTATTGCAGCCAATAAAACATATCGCGAACCATGAAATAAGAATGCTATCATTCACACCAGACGCGGCAGGCAACTGCTGGCACACGCATTTACCCCGGAGCACCCGATGAACAACGACATTCCGCTAAAATTTTATGATATCGCCGACGAATACGCGACTGAAGCTGCAAAGCCGGTGAGCGATACAGAACGCGACGCACTGGCACACTACTTCCAGCAATTGATCACTCGTTTGATGGACAATGAAGAGATCAGCGAAGAAGCGCAGCAGGAGATGGCAACCGAGGCTGGAGTCGACGCACAGCGTATCGATGATATCGCGGAGTTCCTCAATCGTTGGGGTAACGAGTAGCCAAAGACATGGCCTGTGTTTTACACTGCGCGCAAATTGAGTAGGTATACTCTACAAGTAATAGGTTTAATCAGGCGGAAACAGCAATGAACGGAACAATCACAACGTGGTTTAAAGATAAAGGCTTTGGATTTATCAAAGATGAAAACGGCGACAACCGCTATTTTCATGTGATTAAGGTTGCTAATCCTGAGCTGATCAAGAAAGACGCGGCGGTGACCTTTGAGCCTACCACCAACAACAAAGGCTTATCTGCCTACGCGGTAAAAGTCATACCCGACAGCAAATACATCTATATCGCGGGCGAGCGTCTGAAGCTCACGGCGATCAAGTCTTACCTGGTCTACAGCGAAGAAGTCCCTGCTGAGACTCGTATCGACAAAGAAAATGCGGTGCTGTCCGTTGGTGTGCTGATGAACAGCATCCGACCGAAATCAGACGTGAAGCCTGGTGAAATGCGCACGCTGAAAAAGCTGGCCATCACCACCTTCCAGGGCACGACGCTGATCTTCTCGGAAGATGAAATCGATATCGACGAGACGGTGAAACTGCTTAAGGTCTGAAGCCCTTCAGAGTGAATGAAAACCGAAATCCTGCTCTCTTCAGAAGCGGGGTTTCGGTTTTTTTATGCGTATTTTTGTCAGAAGGGAATATCCATTTGAGCCAAATAGCAAATTCCATTCTGTTTTTTTATTTTGATGAGGCACCTGGAATTACCACGTCATCCATCAGTATGTAACGTGCTTCCTGGCGCGTGTATTGATCGATTAACGGCACAAGTCGCCGGAAATGCTCACTGGCACAATGTTCATCGAGAGCCGCGTGGTTTGGCCATTCTTCGATAAAAATAAAATGCCCCGGATCTTTTTCATCAATATAGAGGTCATAAGCAATGCATTGCGGCTCTTTCTTCGTCGCCGATATTAGCTCACGGTACCAAGGGAGAACGGTTTCAATATACTCAGGTTTGATGAAATCTTCGGCAATGACCTTTAACATGCAGCCTCCTGGCAGAAAACGAATGCACACTATGTGATGAAGATATATTTAGGGCAAGACGCCACAGTGTTATATCGGTCGGTGAGTGAGTTATCTCAGCTATTAATCAGATGATCCGCTTAACTGTGATCCATCTCACCTCCCGGCAACCAAAATCTCCTGCGACTCAACGCCGTCCTCTATCTGTTTCGCCACCTTTTGTAAGGCCGGAAGATGTTTTTCCGCGGCCTGTTCGATGGTCATGGCGCTGGCCATATACACCAGATTCAGGCAGCCGATCACCCGCTGTTCACTGCGAATGGGGACGGCGATGGAGGCGATTTTCTCCTCCTGATCCCAACCGCGAAAGTTCTGGCCAAAACCGTCTTTTCGCGCACGGCTCAAAATGGCGTCGAGCTTCAGCGGTTCGCGCGCCAACTGGAACTCATCTCCCGGTCGTGAAGCCAGCATTTCAATCAGTTCCTGACGTTCATTCTCCGGGCTAAATGCCAGCCAGGTCAGGCCGGATGCGGTTTTCAGCAGCGGCAAACGACGCCCGACCATCGCCCGATGAAACGACAGGCGGCTGAAGCGATGGGTGGTTTCACGCACTACCATCGCGTCCACATCCAGCGTGGAAACGTCGGTCGGCCAGATGACCTCGCGCAGCAAATCTCCCAACAGCGGGGCGGCGAGCGCAGAAATCCACTGCTCGTCACGAAATCCCTCACTGAGCTGACGGACCTTAATGGTTAAGCGAAAGCTGTCATCGGACAGACTGCGCCGGACGTAACCCTCATCCTGCAGGGTTTCCAGTAGTCGCCTGACCGTGGTGCGGTGCAGGCCGCTCAGCTCTGCCAGCAGGCCAACGCTGGCCCCGCCGTCGAGACGATTTAACATATTTAATAACATTAGTCCGCGCGTTAACCCGCGCACGGTTTTGTATTCGGTACTGTCGTCACTTTTCATATTTATTGACAAATATACAGTTAAAACAACGTGGTGCACTTAGTGCACATCCAGGCATGTTTTGATTGTAGCGCAAAAACTCACTTCTATACTGACCGCACAATAAAAAATTATTCACATTATTTTAACAAAAAACAATTGCGCCTCACCAGGGTCTGCAATTGCATTTTGTCCGAGTAGTGAGGTTCTGAAATGACAACAATAAATCCAGATATCCAACCCGCTGTGCAGCACACCGTGCAGGTAGCGATTGCCGGAGCCGGTCCGGTAGGGCTGATGATGGCGAACTATCTTGGCCAGATGGGCATTGAGGTGTTGGTGGTGGAGAAGCTCGATACCCTTATCGACTATCCTCGCGCCATCGGCATTGACGATGAAGCGCTGCGCACCATGCAGTCCGTCGGTCTGGTCGAAAATGTTCTGCCGCACACCACGCCGTGGCATGCGATGCGCTTTCTCACCCCGAAAGGGCGCTGTTTTGCTGATATCCAGCCGATGACCGACGAATTTGGCTGGTCGCGCCGCAACGCGTTTATTCAGCCGCAGGTAGACGCGGTGATGCTGGAAGGGCTGTCGCGTTTTCCCAACGTGCGCTGCCTGTTCTCCCGCGAACTGGAAGCCTTCAGCCAGAAAAATGGTGAAGTGACGTTGAACCTGAAAGCGCCGGATGGCCAGCGTGAAACGGTGAAAGCTCAGTGGCTGGTGGCCTGCGACGGTGGGGCCAGCAACGTCAGACGTTCGCTGAATGTGCCATTTGAAGGCAAAACCGCGCCGAATCAGTGGATTGTGGTGGATATCGCTAACGATCCGCTCAGCACGCCGCATGTGTATCTGTGCTGCGATCCGGTGCGCCCGTATGTCTCCGCCGCGCTGCCGCACGCGGTGCGCCGCTTTGAATTTATGGTAATGCCAGGGGAAACCGAAGCGCAGCTCAGCGAACCGCAGAATATGCGCCAGCTTTTGAGCAAAGTGCTGCCGAACCCGGACAACGTCGAGCTGATCCGCCAGCGCGTATATACCCATAACGCACGTCTGGCCGAACGTTTTCGCATTGACCGCGTGCTGCTGGCGGGCGATGCGGCGCACATTATGCCGGTCTGGCAGGGGCAGGGGTACAACAGTGGCATGCGCGATGCTTTCAATCTGGCGTGGAAACTGGCGCTGGTGATTGAGGGCAAAGCCGGTGATGCGCTGTTGGATACCTACCAGCAGGAACGCCGCGACCACGCCAAAGCGATGATCGATCTCTCGGTGACCGCAGGCAACGTACTTGCGCCGCCGAAACGCTGGCACGGCGCGGTGCGCGACGGGGTTTCCTGGCTGCTGAACTACATTCCGCCGGTCAAACGCTACTTCCTTGAAATGCGCTTTAAGCCGATGCCGCAGTACCACGCCGGGGCGCTGGTACGTGAAGGCGACGCGAAAACCTCTCCCGTTGGCAAGATGTTTATCCAGCCGAAGGTAACGCTGGAATCAGGTGAAGTGACGCTGCTCGACAACGTCATCGGGCCGAATTTCGCGGTGATCGGTTGGGGCTGTAACCCGCTGTGGGGCATGAGCGAGGCGCAGATCCAACAGTGGCAGGCGCTGGAGACACAGTTTATCCAGGTGGTGCCGGATACACAGATACAAACCGATCAGGATAACCACGACGGCGTTACCCGCATTGGCGATACGCAAAACCGCCTGCGCGCGTGGTTTGCCCAGCACAACGCCGCGCTGGTGGTGATACGCCCGGACCGCTTTGTGGCCGCCATCGCCATTCCGCAAACCTTGGGCAGTACCCTGAATAAACTGGCGTCGGTGATGACGCTCACCCGCGTTAATGCCCACATTCCCGCTGAAAAGGTGGCCTGATATGCACGCTTATCTTCACTGTCTTTCCCACTCGCCGCTGGTGGGTTACGTCGACCCGGCGCAGGCCGTGCTCGACGAGGTTAACGGTGTGATCGCCAGCGCCCGGGCACGTATTGCGGCGTTCGACCCTGAACTGGTGGTGCTGTTTGCCCCCGATCACTACAACGGATTTTTCTACGACGTGATGCCGCCGTTCTGTTTAGGCGTAGGCGCTACGGCGATCGGCGATTTCGGCAGCGCGGCGGGGGAACTGCCGGTGCCGACAGATCTCGCTGAAGCCTGCGCCCACGCGGTAATGAAAAGCGGCATCGATCTCGCCGTGTCCTACAACATGCAGGTCGATCACGGCTTCGCGCAGCCGCTGGAGTTTTTGCTCGGCGGTCTGGATAACGTGCCGGTGCTGCCAGTGTTTATTAACGGCGTCGCCACGCCGCTGCCGGGCTTTCAGCGTACCCGCATGCTCGGTGAAGCGATTGGCCGATTCGCCAGCTCGCTGAATCAGCGTGTGCTGTTTTTAGGCTCCGGCGGCCTGTCGCATCAGCCGCCGGTCCCGGAGCTGGCGAAGGCCGATGCCCATATGCGCGACCGCCTGCTCGGCAGCGGCAAACAACTGCCTGAAAACGAGCGCGAGCTGCGCCAGCAGCGGGTGATCAGCGCCGCCGAGAAGTTTGTGGCCGATCAACACACGCTGCATCCGCTTAACCCTGTCTGGGATAACCGCTTTATGACGCTGCTTGAACAGGGGCGTTTGCAGGAGCTGGACGCGGTCAGTAACGAAGAACTGTCCGCGATGGCGGGCAAATCAACGCACGAAGTTAAAACCTGGGTTGCTGCCTTCGCCGCTATTTCTGCCTTTGGCAACTGGCGCAGCGAAGGCCGTTATTACCGCCCGATCCCAGAGTGGATCGCTGGATTCGGCTCCCTGAGCGCCACCACACAGAACTGAAACAGAACTGAATATGCAGGAGAACATCATGACTTACCAACCGCAAACCGAAGCCGCAACCAGTCGTTTTCTGCAGGTGCAGGAAGCAGGCGAAACGCTGCGCGTGCATTTCAATGACTGTGGGCAGGGCGAAGAGACCGTCGTGCTGTTGCATGGATCTGGTCCGGGTGCGACGGGCTGGGCGAACTTCAGCCGCAATATCGATCCGCTGGTGGAGGCTGGATACCGGGTGATCCTGCTGGATTGTCCTGGCTGGGGCAAAAGCGATGGCATCGTTAACCGCGGTTCGCGATCCGATCTTAATGCTCGCATCCTGAAAAGCGTGGTCGATCAGTTGGATATTCAGAAAATCCATCTGCTGGGCAACTCGATGGGGGGCCACAGTGCCGTGGCGTTCACCCTGAGCTGGCCGGAGCGTGTGGGCAAGCTGGTGCTGATGGGCGGCGGGACGGGGGGCATGAGCCTGTTTACCCCGATGCCGACCGAAGGCATCAAGCGCCTGAATCAGCTGTACCGCGAACCGACCATCGAGAACCTGAAGCTGATGATGGAGATCTTTGTCTTCGACACCAGCGACCTGACCGAGGCGCTGTTTGAGGCTCGTCTGAATAACATGCTGTCGCGTCGCGATCACCTGGAAAACTTTGTCCACAGCCTTGAAGCCAACCCGAAACAGTTTCCGGATTTCAGCCCGCGCCTGGGGGAAATCAAAGCCCGGACCCTGATTGTCTGGGGACGCAACGACCGCTTCGTGCCGATGGACGCCGGCCTGCGCCTGCTCTCCGGGATTGCCGGGTCTGAGCTGCACATCTACCGCGACTGCGGGCACTGGGCACAGTGGGAACATGCGGATGCTTTTAACCAGCTGGTGCTGAACTTCCTCGCACGCCCTTAAGGAACGGACATGACGAATCTTAATCTTGAGCAGTTAGCCGCCGATTTACGTCAGGCTGAGGAAAAAGGGGACGCTATCGCCCCGCTGCGTGAACTGATCGGCGTGGATAACGCCGAAGCGGCCTACGCCATTCAGCGTATCAATGTGCAGTATGACGTGGCGCGCGGGCGTCGCGTCGTCGGGCGCAAAGTGGGGCTGACGCACCCGAAAGTGCAACAGCAACTGGGCGTCGATCAGCCGGACTTCGGCACGCTGTTCGCCGACATGTGCTACGGCGACAACGACACCATTGCGTTTGCCCGCGTGCTACAACCGCGTATTGAAGCGGAGATTGCGCTGGTGCTGAACCGCGATCTGCCCAATGCCGATACCACCTTTGACGAGCTGTACAACGCCATCGAGTGGGTGCTACCCGCGCTGGAAGTGGTCGGCAGCCGTATTCGCGACTGGTCGATCAAGTTTGTTGATACCGTGGCGGATAACGCCTCCTGTGGTGTGTATGTGGTCGGCGGTCCGGCACAGCGTCCGGCAGGATTAGATCTGAAAAACTGTGCGATGAAAATGACGCGCAATAACGAAGAGGTTTCCAGCGGGCGTGGTAGCGAATGTCTGGGACATCCGATCAACGCCGCCGTGTGGCTGGCGCGCAAAATGGCCAGCCTTGGCGAGCCGCTGCGTGCCGGGGACATTATTCTCACCGGGGCGTTAGGCCCGATGGTGGCGGTGAATGCGGGCGATCGTTTCGAAGCCCATATCGACGGTATTGGTTCAGTTGCCGCCACCTTTTCAGCGGCGGTTACAAAAGGAAGTCAGTCATGAGTAAGCGTAAAGTCGCCATTATCGGCTCTGGCAACATCGGCACCGATTTGATGATTAAAATTCTGCGTCACGGCGTACGTCTGGAGATGGCGGTGATGGTGGGGATTGATCCGCAATCCGACGGTCTGGCACGCGCCCGGCGTATGGGCGTTGCCACCACCCATGAAGGGGTGACGGGGCTTCTTGCGATGCCAGAATTCGCCGACATCGACATCGTGTTTGATGCCACCAGCGCGGGCGCGCACGTGAAAAATGACGCCGCGCTGCGCGCCGTAAAACCGGGGATCCGTCTGATCGACCTGACGCCCGCAGCGATCGGCCCGTACTGCGTTCCGGTGGTGAATCTGGAGGCTAACGTTGACCAACAGAACGTCAATATGGTGACCTGCGGCGGGCAGGCGACCATCCCGATGGTGGCGGCGGTTTCTCGCGTGGCAAAAGTCCATTACGCCGAGATTATCGCCTCGATCGCCAGTAAATCTGCGGGGCCGGGCACCCGCGCCAATATCGACGAGTTTACCGAAACCACCTCGAAGGCGATTGAAGTGGTGGGGGGCGCGGCTAAAGGCAAAGCCATTATCGTACTTAACCCGGCTGAGCCGCCGCTGATGATGCGCGACACGGTGTATGTGTTGAGCGAAGCGGCCTCCCAGCTTGATGTTGAAGCGTCGATTAATGACATGGCGGCGGCGGTGCAGGCGTATGTGCCGGGCTATCGCCTGAAACAGCGCGTCCAGTTTGAAGTCATCCCGCAGGATAAACCGGTGAATCTGCCGGGTATTGGTCAGTTTTCCGGGCTGAAAACCGCGGTGTATCTGGAAGTGGAAGGTGCGGCGCACTATTTACCCGCCTACGCGGGCAACCTCGACATTATGACTTCCAGCGCGCTGGCGACCGCTGAGCAGATGGCGCAGTCACTCACCCGTCAGGCAGGAGAAGCAGCATGAACGGTAAAAAACTCTATATCTCTGACGTGACCCTGCGCGACGGTATGCATGCGATTCGTCACCAGTATTCGCTGGAAAACGTACGCCAGATTGCCAAAGCGCTGGACGACGCGCGGGTTGATTCCATTGAGGTGGCCCACGGCGACGGTTTACAAGGTTCCAGCTTTAACTACGGCTTTGGCGCGCACAGCGATCTCGAGTGGATTGAAGCGGCAGCAGACGTGGTCAAACACGCAAAGATCGCCACGCTGTTGCTGCCGGGCATCGGCACTCTTCATGACCTGAAAAACGCGTATCAGGCCGGCGCGCGAGTGGTGCGTGTGGCGACCCACTGCACCGAAGCGGACGTGTCGGCCCAGCATATTCAGTACGCGCGTGAGCTCGGCATGGATACCGTCGGCTTTCTGATGATGAGCCATATGACCACGCCGGAGAATCTGGCGCAGCAGGCGAAGCTGATGGAAAACTACGGCGCGACGTGTATCTACGTGGTCGATTCCGGCGGGGCAATGAATATGAGCGATATTCGCGCCCGCTTCCGCGCCCTGAAAGCGGTGCTGAAGCCGGAGACAGAAACCGGAATGCATGCGCATCACAACCTGAGTCTTGGCGTGGCGAACTCGATTGCCGCGGTGGAAGAGGGCTGCGACCGTATCGACGCCAGCCTGGCGGGTATGGGCGCTGGCGCGGGCAACGCGCCGCTGGAAGTATTTATCGCCGCTGCGGATAAGCTCGGCTGGCAGCACGGCACCGATCTGTATGCGCTGATGGACGCCGCCGACGATCTGGTGCGTCCGTTGCAGGACCGTCCGGTGCGGGTGGATCGCGAAACGCTGGCACTGGGCTATGCCGGGGTGTACTCCAGCTTCTTGCGTCACTGCGAAGTGGCGGCGGCGCGTTATGGCCTGAGCGCGGTCGATATTCTGGTTGAATTGGGCAAACGCCGAATGGTGGGCGGCCAGGAAGATATGATCGTCGACGTGGCGCTGGATCTGCGCAATAGCAAATAAAAATGATTACGCGGCTGGCAACGTATCAGCCGCGACTCACCTGCATCGTGACCTCAGAGGTACATCTTATGACTACCCGTACCCCCACATCTTACCGCCTGACGTTAACCGTCGGGCTTTGCTTTTTAGTTGCCCTGATGGAAGGGCTGGATCTACAGGCCGCCGGGATCGCTGCCGTCGGTATCGCCCAGGCGTTTGCGTTGGATAAAATGCAGATGGGCTGGATCTTCAGTGCGGGCATTCTCGGACTGCTGCCCGGCGCGCTGGTGGGCGGCATGCTGGCCGATCGCTATGGCCGCAAGCGTATTCTTATTGCCTCCGTGGCGCTGTTCGGCCTGTTCTCGCTGGCGACGGCGATTTCCTGGGATTTCTCGTCGCTGGTGTTTGCCCGTCTGATGACCGGCGTCGGGTTGGGCGCGGCGTTGCCGAATCTGATCGCGCTGACCTCCGAAGCGGCGGGCCCGCGTTTTCGCGGTACGGCGGTGAGCCTGATGTACTGCGGCGTACCGATTGGTGCGGCGTTAGCGGCGGCGCTCGGGTTTAGCGGTCTGGCCGCCGCCTGGCAAACGGTGTTCTGGGTTGGCGGAGTGATCCCGCTGCTGTTGGTGCCGTTGTTGATGCGCTGGCTGCCGGAATCACAGGTTTATGCCCAGCAAACGCAGGTGGCCGCCGCGCCGTTGCGCGCCCTGTTCGCACCTGCTACCGCCACAGCCACGCTGCTGCTGTGGCTGTGCTATTTCTTCACCCTGCTGGTGGTGTATATGCTGATCAACTGGCTGCCGATGCTGCTGGTGGAGCAGGGCTTTCAGCCCTCGCAGGCGGCTGGCGTGATGTTTGCTCTGCAAATCGGCGCGGCCAGCGGCACGTTAATTCTCGGGGCGTTAATGGACAAACTGCGCCCGGTGGTCATGTCGCTTCTGATCTACACCGGGATGTTGGCTTCGTTGCTGGCGCTGGGGACGGTGTCGTCATTGAGCGGTATGCTGATGGCTGGATTTGTGGCGGGGATGTTTGCCACTGGAGGACAAAGCGTGCTGTATGCGCTGGCTCCGCTGTTTTACAGCACGCAGATCCGCGCGACAGGCGTGGGTACCGCCGTCGCCGTTGGGCGTCTGGGGGCGATGAGCGGCCCGCTGCTGGCAGGAAAAATGTTAGCGCTCGGCACTGGAACGGTAGGCGTGATGGCAGCTTCTGCGCCGGGCATTTTACTGGCAGGGCTGGCGGTATTTTTCCTGATGAGCCGTAAATCGCAGATGCCGATCCCGACCAGTGGCTCATAAGCAATCGTTCGGTTGTATGAGTGGGGAGATACGGTTCCCACTTCCGGGTGAACGCCAGCCGGCGATGACGTTGCCAGAGTTTATGTAAAGCCTGGCAACGGAGGCGTTATGAGCTGGCGGCCCTTTTTATATTTGATAATTAACCCCCACCCGGTATTAAGCGCCCGGCGCGGTCATCTGCGTCTGGTGCAGGGTTGACTTTGCATTGTGTTAACAAACGCGGTATAACACACCTTCTTTGGATGTTTAGATGTCCATACGTTTAGAAGGTTATATGCAAACAACACAACAAAATGCGCCACTGAAGCGCACGATGAAAACGCGTCACCTGATTATGCTCTCCTTAGGCGGCGTGATTGGCACAGGGTTATTCTTCAATACCGGCTACATCATCTCCACTACCGGGGCCGCGGGAACGCTGCTGGCCTATCTGATTGGCGCGCTGGTGGTCTGGCTGGTTATGCAGTGTCTGGGCGAGCTGTCGGTCGCGATGCCGGAGACCGGGGCGTTTCACGTCTATGCCGCGCGCTATCTCGGCCCGGCGACGGGGTATACCGTGGCCTGGCTCTACTGGCTGACCTGGACCGTAGCGCTTGGTTCGAGTTTTACCGCTGCCGGATTCTGTATGCAGTACTGGTTTCCGTTGGTGCCAGTATGGGTCTGGTGCGTGGTGTTCTGTGTGATTATTTTTGGCCTGAACGTTATCTCCACGCGCTTTTTTGCCGAAGGGGAGTTCTGGTTCTCACTGGTGAAAGTGGTCACTATCATCGCCTTTATTATCCTCGGCGGGGCGGCGATTTTTGGCTTTATCCCGATGCAGGATGGCTCGCCCGCGCCGGGGCTAAGTAATATCACAGCGGAAGGTTGGTTCCCGCATGGTGGCTTACCGATCCTGATGACGATGGTGGCGGTGAACTTTGCTTTTTCGGGAACGGAGCTTATCGGTATTGCCGCCGGTGAAACGGAAAATCCGCGCAAGGTGATCCCGGTGGCGATTCGTACCACCATCGCGCGACTGATTATTTTCTTTATCGGCACCGTGTTTGTGCTGGCGGCGCTGATCCCGATGCAGCAGGCGGGCGTGGAGAAAAGCCCGTTTGTGCTGGTGTTTGAGAAGGTAGGTATTCCGTACGCCGCCGATATTTTTAACTTCGTGATCCTGACAGCCATTCTTTCTGCGGCGAACTCCGGGCTGTATGCCTCCGGGCGCATGCTCTGGTCGCTGTCGAATGAACGTACGCTGCCAGCCTGTTTTGCGCGAGTAACGAAAAACGGCGTGCCGCTGACGGCGCTGTCGGTCAGTATGCTCGGCGGCGTACTGGCGCTGTTTTCCAGCGTGGTGGCCCCGGACACGGTATTTGTCGCGCTGTCGGCAATCTCCGGGTTTGCGGTGGTGGCGGTGTGGCTGAGCATCTGCGCTTCGCACTTTGTTTTTCGCCGCCGTCATCTGCAACAGGGTAAGGCATTGAGTGCATTACATTATCGTGCGCCGTGGTATCCGCTGGTGCCGGTATTGGGATTTGTGTTGTGCCTGGTGGCCTGTGTAGGGCTGGCATTCGATCCAGCGCAGAGAATTGCGTTGTGGTGCGGGTTACCGTTTGTTGCGTTGTGCTATGGTGCATATTTCCTTACTCAACCCCGTAACGCAAAACAGGAGCCAGAACATGTCGCAGAATAATCCGTTACGCGCTCTCCTTGAGAAACAGGATGTCCTGTTACTGGATGGCGCGATGGCGACGGAGCTGGAAGCGCGAGGGTGTAACTTAGCCGACAGCCTGTGGTCAGCCAAAGTGCTGGTAGAAAACCCGGAGCTTATCCGCGAAGTGCATCTTGATTATTACCGGGCGGGGGCGCAATGCGCGATCACCGCCAGCTATCAGGCGACACCGGCGGGCTTTGCCGCGCGTGGCCTGGATGAAGCGCAGTCGAAAGCGCTGATTGGCAAAAGCGTGGAGCTGGCGCGTAAAGCGCGTGAAGCGTATCTGGCAGAGAACCCGCAAGCGGGCACGCTGTTGGTGGCGGGATCTGTCGGACCTTACGGCGCGTATCTGGCGGACGGCTCTGAATACCGTGGCGATTACCAGCGCAGCGCCGAGGCGTTCCAGGCGTTTCATCGCCCGCGCGTGGAAGCATTGCTGGATGCCGGGGCCGATCTGCTGGCCTGCGAAACCCTGCCGAATTTTGTCGAGATTGGCGCACTGGCTGCGCTGTTGACCGCGTACCCGCGTGCGCGTGCCTGGTTCTCATTTACTCTGCGTGACAGCGAGCACCTGAGCGACGGTACGCCGCTGCGTGACGTGGTCGCGTTGCTGGCGGATTATCCGCAGGTGGTGGCGTTAGGCATTAACTGCATTGCGCTGGAAAACACCACCGCTGCGTTGCAGCATTTACACGGCTTAACGGCGCTGCCGCTGGTGGTGTATCCGAATTCGGGCGAGCAGTACGATGCCGCGAGCAAAACCTGGCATCATCACGGTGAGTCTTGTGCGCAACTGGCGGATTATCTGCCACAGTGGCAGGCCGCTGGTGCACGATTGATTGGCGGGTGCTGTCGCACCACGCCTGCGGATATTGCCGCGTTAAAAGTTCAGGCCCAGGCCCGATAAGACGTAAGCCGCCATCGGGCATTTTTTGCCAGATGGCGATACGGTATGAACCGGAAACATGGGTAACACTTTATGCCGCATCCGCCAGCACAAACATGCCGTACGGATGGATTTCGAGATAATACTGCTCGCCGACGTCCGGCTGCAGACGCGTAGCGTTGACCTGCAATAAAATCTCCTGTCCGTGCCACTCCACCGTGACCTCATATTGGGGGCCCATATACGCGACATGGCTGATCACGCAGCGTTGGCTCTCTTCGCCGCGGTCGCTGAGCGTGATCGCTTCCGGGCGCACGCCTACCATGCCCTCGCCTTGATCGCTAAAGTGCAGTGGGCGCGGCAGATGATAGCCGTAGATATCAACGTATCTGTCGCTGAAAGTGGCCGGGAACAGGTTGGCATCGCCCATAAAGCTCGCCATAAAGCGGGAGGCGGGCTGGCGATAGAGATCCTGCGGCGAGCCGATCTGCATGATGTGTCCCTTGTTCATCACCAGTACGGTATCGGAAACCGCAAAGGCTTCGCTCTGATCGTGGGTGACGTACAGCGAGGTGATATCAAACTGCTTTTGCAGCTCGCGGATCTTGTCGCGCATGCTGCGACGCAGGTTGGCGTCCAGGTTACTTAACGGCTCATCAAACAGCAGCACTTTCGGTTTGAGGATCAACGCACGGGCCAGCGCCACGCGCTGCTGCTGACCGCCGGAGATCTGATCGACAAAGCGGTCTTCAAATCCTTCCAGATCCACCATCGCCAGCGCCTCTTTGACGCGGGTTTTCACCTCCACGCGCGACACGCCGAGCATCTTCAGGCCATAACCGACGTTCTCCCCTAACGACATGTGCGGGAACAGGGCATATGACTGAAACACCATACAGATATCGCGCTGCTGAATAGAACGATGGGTAACGTCTTCGCCATCAATGAAAATTTGTCCTTCGCTCGGTTTTTCCAGCCCGGCAACCAGACGCAAGATGGTGGTTTTACCGCAGCCGGACGGGCCGAGCAGCGTTACCATTTGCCCCTGCGGAATGGTGAGATTGATATTGTCGATAACCGTGTTGCTGCCAAATCGTTTAGTGACGTTGCGCAGTTCAACGAAATTTTTCTGAGTCATAGTGCGCTCCATTACGCCTGGTTTTTGGCTTTTGAACGGGAGGTACGTGATTCACCGATCAGCCAGTCAAAGATGAAAATAATCGCCAGCATCACCACGATTAAAATGGAACCGTAGGCAATCGCCACGCCGTATTCGCCGTCTTCTACGCGGTTCAGGATGTAGGCCGTGGCCACGCGGGTATCCGGCGTGACGAGGAACACAATGGCGCTGACGGTGGTAATGGCGCGCACAAAGCTGTAGATCAGCGCTGAGAGGATCGCCGGGCGCAGCAGCGGCAACAGGATATGCGTAATGGTGCGCAGGGAACCGGCACGCAGACTGAGCGAGGCTTCATCCAGCGATTTATCGATTTGGCCTAAGCCCGCAATGCCCGCCCGGATACCGACCGGGACATTACGCATTACCATTGAGATAATCACGATGGCGGCGGTGCCGGTGAGGTATACCGGGGCGCTGTTAAAGGCCAGAATGTACGACACGCCCGCTACGGTGCCCGGAACGGCAAAGCACAGCATAGTGGTGAACTCGATGGTCTTTTTGCCTTTAAACTGCTGACGCACCACAACCCATGCGATCAGCAGGCCGAAGATAGCGGTGATCGGCGCGGCAATCCCGGCGTAGAGCAGGGTGTCGAGCAGTGAAGGCCACGCGCCGTCGCTCATTCCCTGACCGAACAGTTTGGTAAAGTTCGCCAGCGTCAGGGTGTAGTCCACGCCCCAGTTTACGGTGAAACTGCCGTAGAAAATGCTGCCATAGAGCAGGGCGTTAAAGGCAATCCACACTGCCAGCAGCGCGACCACGCTCCATACCAGCGTTACCGGCAGCGGCTGCACGTCGCCCCGATAGGATTTACCGGAAACGGTGACGTACGAGCGTTTACCAATCCACATGTACTGCACGCAGAACACCAGCAGCGAGAACAGCAACAGGAAGGCACCCAGCGTACTGGCGGCCTGGTAGTCGAGCTGGGAGCCGGTGATATAGAAGTAGATTTGCGTTGCCAGCACGTCGAAGTTACCGCCAAGCACCAGCGGGTTACTGAAGTCGGCCAGCGACTGCACCACCACAATTAAAAAGGCGTTTGCCAGTGCCGGTTTTAGCAGCGGGACAAACACGCCGTTAAAGGTTTGCCAGCGGCTGGCGCGCAGGGTGTATGACGCCTCCTCCAGCGACGGATGAATGGTTTTGATCGCCCCGTCGAGGATCATAAACGCCATCGGAGTGAAGGCCAGCACCTGCGCCAGCCAGATGCCGGTAAAACCGTACAGCCAGTTGGTGTTGGTCAAACCAAACCATTCGACCATAAATTCGGTGATGTAACCGGAGCGTCCCATCATCAGCGTTACACCTAAACCCACAACAAACGGCGGGGTGACGATCGGCAGAATCGAGAAAATACGTCCGATAATGGCGCTGCGTTTCGCGATACGGGTGGTGTAGATAGCCAGCACCAGGCCAAAGAAGGTACAGCCGACGCCGACGGCAATCGACAGCATAATCGAGTTGAGGATCACCTGAATGATATGCGCCTGCGACAGCACATTCATAAACGCCAGCGGAGCAAATTCCCCGGCGTCGTTGGTGAACATCGGAATGAAAATAGCGATACTTGGCCAGACGATAAAAATACCGATCAGCGCGACAATCGCGGTGAGCGAGCCGATGACGAAACGGTCGCCGCCCAGCCATTCCAGACGGGTGAGCGCCAGGGTCATGATCGCGCCAAGTGCCACAAACAGCACGATGGTGGCATAGCCTAAGCCGCGCCCCTCAAGAGTCGCGCTGGTGACGATAAAGGCCATACAGAAAAACGCCCAGCCCGCGTCAAAATAATGGCGGCTGCGCTGTTCGCGTCTGGCTTCATGGAACGGGCGCACCAGCAGCAGGCTTGGCAGCAGATACCAGAGCCAACTGATATTGAACTGTGACCAGCCGTAGGCGGCGAGAATTTCTTCACGCGTCGATTCCAGCAGACCGTAGTCCAGGCTCCAGCTCGGCAGCAGGGCAAACGCCAGCCAGCCGAGTAAAATCCAAAGAAATATCGCATCCCGTTTTTTCACGGGATGGAGTGCAAGTGTGTGTGACATAGCGGTTCCGGTATTTCAGGCCGGATATGGCGTTAAGGCCGTATCCGGCAAATGAACGCAAATCTGGGGTTATTTACCCATCTTCACTTCGCTGACCCACTTATTGATCAGGGCCTTACGCACGTCGGTCGAGCCGTACTTATCCATGTCGTAATTGATAAGCTTCAGGTCGTCGAGCTTCAGCGAGTTAGGGGACGTCTCGGCGGTGGTGTTGGTCAGGATCTGATAGGATTTACCTTTCTTCCACGCCAGCTCCTGCGCGTCTTTCGACAGTACCCAGTCAACGAACAGTTTGGCGTTATCGAGGTTGCGCGCGCCTTTCAGGATGCTGACACCGCCGATTTCATAACCGGTACCTTCGCACGGTGAGACAAGTTCCAGCGGTGCGCCCTGTTCTTTTTCCAGCGAGTAGTCGTGCAAGAAACCGATGCCGATAGCCGTTTCGCCACGGGCGGCGTTACGCGCCGGGGCAATGCCGGATTTGGTGTACTGGGAGACGTTGGCGTTGAGCTGTTTCAGGTAGTCAAAGGCCTGATCTTCCCCCCACAGTTGGGCAAAGGTCGCCAGTGCGGTATAGGCGGTACCGGAGCTTTGCGGATCAGCAATCTGGATTTCGCCTTTGTATTCCGGTTTGGTCAGATCCTTCCAGCATTTTGGCACCGGTAGGTTTTTCTCTTTCAGGCGCTGGGTATTGACGCCAAAGCCCAGAATACCGACATAAACCGCCGAGGAGAGGTTGCCTTTCACTTTTGCCGGATCGCGAAACTTCTCCATGATTTGTTCGAGGTTTGGTGATTTATACGGCTGCAGCAGCCCCATTTCACCGGCCTGAGACTGTGGATCCAGCGTACCGCCGTACCAGACATCCGCTTGCGGGTTTTTCTTCTCGGCATCCACTTTCGCCAGCGTACTGCCTGAGCCGTTGCGAATGAATGAAGTCTTCACATCATATTTTTCACCGAAGGCTTTGGTTTCGGTTTCGCACATTTCGTTGGTGGCGCTGCAATACACCACCAGACGACCCTGCGCCTGAGCTGCACTGCTGAAGGCTGCCAGCGTCAGAGCGGAGGCAATTAGGGTAGAGGTAAGCGTCAGTTTCATTGTTTTATCCTTTGACTGAGAGAAGGGGGAATGCCCGCAATGAGCAATGGCATCAGCAATAAACCCATAAAGACAGCGGCAACCGAGAGCAAACTGAACATTCCCGACCAGCCGTAGTGTTCTATGACCAGCGACAGCGGCCAACCCGCCAGCGCGGCCCCCAGATAGGCGAACAGCCCGAGAAAACCAGTAATTGAACCTGCTGCCGCTTTATGTCCGCATTCCACGGCCGCGAGGCCAATTAGCATCTGTGGGCCAAACACAAAAAAGCCCACGGTAAAGAAACACACTGCCAGTAGCGCATAGTGGTGCACCGGCGCCAGCCACAGCGCGGCGACGGAGACCATCAGCCCAAGTGTGAACAGCAAAATCATTGGCGCACGCTGACCGCTGAACAGCAGATCCGAACCCCATCCGGCAAACAGCGCCCCCAGCAAGCCACCGACTTCAAACAGCATTACCGTGGCATTGGCGCTGAGCAGGTTCACACCGTGGCTTTCCGTCAGCCAGATGTTGCCCCAGTCGTTGAGCGCAATGCGGATCAAATAGACCAACACATATGACACACCGAGTAGCCAGATCATCGGGTTCTTCAGCATGGTGATGCGTAACATTTGCCACAGCCCCATCGGCGGACTTTGCTGCTCCTGACGCAACTCCAGCGGGTCTTGCCGCCATTCCCCAACCGTGGGTAAGCCTTCTTCCCGGGGCGTGCCTTTCAGTTGCAGGGTGAGCCAGACGCCTAACGCCATGCTGATTATTCCTGGAGCCAGCATGGCTGCCTGCCAACCCCACCAGTGGGCGGCAAAGGCGCTAATCAGCGGAATGATGGCCCCACCGATGTTGATCGACATATTCCAGCAGCCCCACCAGAAGCCGCGTTCGTTGCGCGAGTACCAGTGGGTCAATAATCGGGCGCAGGGCGGCCAGCCCCAGCCCTGAAAAAATCCGTTCAGCGTCCAGACCACCAGGAGCAGCGTCAGCGATTCACCAAAGGCGAACAGCACGTTTAAAACGCCGGTGGCAAACAGGCCAATGCCCATAAACGCGCGCTGTCCGTGGCTGTCGTGCCATAGCCCGGCGGTGAATTTCGACAGGCCATAGGTCAGATAAAACAGCGATCCCAGCAGGCCGATATCGCCTTTATCCAGACCCAGATCCGTTTGCAGCGCCGGGAGGACGTAGTTAACGCTTTTGCGCGTCAGATAAAACGCGGCGTACCCAATCACCATACACATCAGCAGCCGGGGGCGTAGCACCCGGTATTGTTGGTCTGTTTCGCGTGATGCACGTGCATGCATGGCAGCCTCCGTTTGTGCTGACTATAGGAAAGTGAAAGTAAAATGGGATGAGATAAAGTCCGCAGTGACTAAGACTTTTTCCTGGTTAACGGCTGATTTGTTGCAAATTTGTGGGCAGGTTAACAATTACCCGCGTGCCGTTGTTCGATTCGAGCGTCAGTTCGCCGCCAAGGGCGCTGACCCGCTCACGCATCCCCTGGATACCGAACCCGGGGATTTTCTCTGCGAGAATACCTACACCGTTGTCAGCGACGTGCAGAAACACGCGGTGTTCCTGCTGGCGCAGCGTAATCGACACTTCGCTGGCGTCGGCATGTTTACAGACGTTATTGAGCAACTCCTGCAGCAGGCGATACAGTGTGAAACGCACCGTTTCATTTTCTGGCGTATTTTCAAGCTGATAGTCAAACCAACAGCGAATGCCGCGTTCGGCAAAGGCAAATTCATTCACCAGATGATGCAGTGCATCTTTAAAGGCCAGTTCATCGAGCGCGGGCGGTCGTAGCTGGCGCAGCAGTTGGCGGGTGGAGTGGTGAATGCGCCGGGCAAGGTCGTTGATCTGATTTGCCGCTTCAAGCGTTTGCTCGCGACCCGGCGCGCGCTTGACCAGTTGCGACTGAATTTGAATGGCGGTGATGTTCTGACCAATTTCGTCGTGTAGCTCCCGCGCCAGGCTTTTGCGCGTATTTTCCTCGGTGCGGATCAGTTGTTCGGTCAGCGCGCGTCGCGCTGCCAGTTCGGCTTCCAGACGCTGGCGATAATGGTGCAGGTTTTGCGCCAGATGCTGCTGGCGGCTGATAGCGATCCCGAGCCCTATGCCCAGCAGCGCCTGGGTGGCGAGGAAAATCTCCAACTCCAGTAAATTGCTGAACCCGACGCCGATTTGCCGGGCGATGGTGATCATCATACTGCCGAGCAGTCCGGACAACACGCCGCCCTGCCAGCCAAATTTCCACGCCATCACCACGTTTGGTAAGAACACTACGATTAGCAGCAGGCGCTCGATCTCTGGTGACAGCACCATCTGGGTACCTATGCCAATAATGAAGAACAGACTGCACCAGATGATAAGCGAGGTACGCAGGGGGGGATTGGTGGTATCCAGTCCGAGCAAATGATAACGGTGCTGCTGGCGCAGAAATTCATAGATCAGATAGACAAACGGCGTCAGCAGCACGCCGCCGGTAAACGATGCCAGGCCAATTAACGTTGCCGGGCTTTGGATAAACGGTGAAAGCAGGAGGGTATTGAGCAATGACGTGATCGTCACCGCGGCCAGCAGCAGCGTTAAGCGCTGCCAGTAAAGGGGGAAGCGGTGCCAGTATGACTGGCCGATACTCGCCGGGATCAGGCTAATCAACGGCGCAACCAGCAGGATATAGCCATTCACTAATTGCTCGCTGTGCAACCAGAACAGCATCAGCACCGGCGGCAGTACCAGCGCGGGCCAGTAACGGCGAGAAAGCAGGATTAGCAGGGCGAGATAGACGCCGTGCGGCAGGAATAGCGCTGCCTGCTGGCCGTTGTGGGTCAGGTAAAACCCCAGCGTCCACAGCATCAGCCAGCCCGATCCCCAGGCCAGCAGAATAAACAGAGAAATAACCCAATGACGAAGGCTGCGTGACATTAATGCCCCGTCAGCAACTGGTGGTCGAGTGCAAAATGCACCAGATCGATGGTGCTGTGGCATTGCAGTTTGCCCAGCACGTTCGCACGATGAACGTGCACCGTTTTATGGCTGAGGTCGAGCTTGAAGGCGATCTCTTTTACGCTGTCGCCTTTGACCAGCAGATCAAACACTTCGCGCTCGCGCGGGGTCAATACCTCCAGTACCTGCGCGGGCTGTTCGCCGCCGCGTAGCGCCCGCAGCGCGTCGGCGCACAGGTAATGCCCGCCCATACCAACCGATCGTACCGCCTGCACCAGTTCCTCCGGTCCGCAACGTTTGGTCAGATAACCGCTGGCACCGGCATCCAGTGCGCTTTGCACAAACGTGGGTGAGTCATAGATGCTGAGAATAATGGCGCGAAAACCGGGCTTCTGCGCCCGCAGTCGTTTTAACAGGCTCAGGCCATTTTCATCTGGCATGGCGATATCCATCACCGCAACGTTGACGTCATCATGCAGTAATGCAGGCCACGCCTGGGCCGCGCTGCTGTACTGGCCAGCAACGTTGAGATCGTCTTCGAGACTGAGTAATTGCGCAAAGCCGGAACGCACCACCACATGGTCATCCACCAGCACAACATGAATCATGATCTTGCTCTCTTGCCTGACAATGGCATCTATGATGCCTGCCAGCGCCGCGCTGGCAATCCCCGTGGCGCTGATATGTAACGAATGTAACAAAATCGCAATAATTTGCCGGGTGTTGTAGGACGGATAAGCGTTGCGTATCCGGCATTGATTAATGGATGGCGGCGTGAGGGCTGAGAGAATGGCTATTTCATTGGTGGTTGATTCTCCCCTATCGAGGGGGAGAGATTTAAAACTGCCAGGTGAGATCGGCGAGAATTTGCTGGCTGTGATAGCTCTCAACCGGCGTGTCATACCATTGTTTGCCGAGGGCAAGACCGAGAGTTAATTGCTCGGTCAGCGGCTGATTGCGACGCAGGCTGATGCTTTTTAACGTTCCTTTTTTGGTGTCCGGTGACCAGTCATAGGTATAGGCTCCCGTTCCGCGGCTTACCCAGAGCTGCGTATTGCCTTTACCGTTCAGGTCGTTCAGGCGCAGTGAAACGATGTGGCTATAGCTTCCCCCAGCATCTTCAGTATCGTAATGCGTATAACGCCATGAGGTGATAAACGGTCCGGTATACAGAGATATTCCGCCTGAAAAAGCATTGACGTCCGTATCGTCAAAGTAGTTGGCATAGCGATAACCAAAGGTAAATACGGTTTTAGGCAGAACTTTTACGCTGATATCCTGCTGAGCATCGCGTCTGGCAAAAACGGGGGTGTTTTCGGCAATTGCCAGACCCGTTTTTGTTGATAACCACTGATTCCAGTTATACCAAACGGTCGCGCGGCCACGTAACGCGTTCCATGATTCACCGTTGTCGTAATCGCGTCTGCCTTCGGAAATATTGAAAACCGCGGCACCATCGTCAATCTGCGTCTTTAATTCGCTGAACATGACGTTACGGGTGCCATGCCTTGCCGAATAATCAGTAAAGTCGTATCCGGCTGTCAGGTTCAGGTCGGTTGCTTCAGCCGGGAGAGAAGCCGTGCTGAGTATCAACGATACAAATAAAGTCCTTTTCATTATTCTTCACCTACGAGACAGGAGATCTCTTGTTTGAGGATATATTTACCTTTTGGCAGGTTTTGCTCGATGGTTATCCGTGGGCCAATTGTGCTTTCAGCTGCGATATATCGGCCAGGTAAAATAATGACCTGAACACCAAGCCGCGCACCGGGACCGATATAACACCCTAATTTTTCGCAGCCTGTATCAATGTCTTCATCGTCCAGCCTGACATGCACGGTTTTACCATCGAGGCGATGATTGCTGGTTCTTACCTGCGCGCCCAGGTAAGCGCCTTTGCCAATAACCGAGTCAGAAATAAAGCATTGGGGACCGATGGTGGTCGTCGATTCCAATACTGCGTTTTTGATTTCGGTGCCATAGCCAATACGTACTTGATTGCCAATTAAGCAACCCGGTCGAATAAAGGCGTAATTACCAATAATGCAATCGGCCCCAATTACGACAGGCCCCTGAATAACTGCACCATGACAAATTTTACTGCCAGCACCGATCGTCACCGCTCCCGCGCTTTCATCAATAACAACGCCAGGTGCAATGGATACTGACTTATTATTCTGTTCGCTAAGCTTTAGATAGTTCTTCACCACCGCGGGTAGCTGAGGGGGCGTTATTGTTTGGCGCATCCACCACCGCGGTATAGCGTGTGGGTTTGTCACGTAGGGGTTCTCGTCCAGTAAAAAAGGCAATAAGTCCATATACAATCCAAATTAAATAAGCCAGAAGTACGTAAAAAACAGAAAAAGGCGCAAGGAAAATAAGTTTCCAGCATCGGTGATACCAGGCACTAAATGCTCCAATTGAGCAAACCACTCCAACCCAAATAATGGGAAACAAGGAAAGCACAATCGCATGTGGGCCGATAGTGAGCGTGATGTGTTGCCATGTAATGAGATAGATTGCTACGCCATACAACACGACCAGCACCATTGGGAGTATGCTGAAGATGCCGAATCTGCTGAGGATGAGTGATTTATGCAGACGCATGCAAACGGCATAGCCCACGATCCATCGCCGCCATCGTTTCCATTCATCGCCCAAGGTATTGCACTCCTGAGGATAAACAATGCAGCGGTTTGCCTGACGGATACAATAACCATTCGCGACCAGGGTCCAGGTTAAATCGAGATCCTCCACCTTGGTACGATCGGAAAAACCAAATTTGCGTAGCACATCAGTACGAAACATGCCGCAGGCTCCGCTAATAATAAAAGGCGCACCGCCGAGCAACTGCTGTAATGTCCGCTTCATTACGATCATCGGAAGTTTTACCGTTGCACGGATATGTGGCAGCAATCCAGCACCAGGCAGATGTGTTGAGGGGATTCCACCAACGGCATCGGCGCCATTTTCTATTTCTGCTAACATGAATCCCATACCGTCACCATCAGGAGGGACATAGGTGTCAGCATCGCTTAAAAAAACCTGCTCACAGGTAGCATAGTTTAATCCATTCATTAAGGCGCCACCTTTCCCGGTATTCTTTTGCGTCACGGTAATCAGGCGTTCTCCCCATTTTTCTTTCACCTTATGCATAATGATTTCGGTATCATCAGTGGAACCATCGTTTACACATATGACTCGATGAAAATAAGGATTTAATAACAAGTTTTCCAGCGATTGTGCCAGGCAAGGACCTTCGTTATAGGCCGGAATAATGGCGTCAATACTGTCGTTACGTAAACTAGGTTTTCGTTTTAAGGTTGTGAGGAACCAAAGTAATATACATAGGCTCATCATAATAAAAAATATTGTTTTCATATAATTAGAGAATCATTTTGTGAACAACAAAACCTTCAGATAATTCACATCCGGCCTGTTGCCCTCGGAATTGAGCTACGGTACGCAGACGTTCTGTACGCATATAATCACGTTGCTGCTGGCTTTGGTGAAATGAAAGCGCACGAAGTTTTTGAATGAAACAGTTTTCACTGACCTTTTCAAAGACTTGGGGAACAAACGTCAGCCAGGTACTGGGAGTTTCATAACCGAGAACCTGGGGAATATTTCGGCAGGCAACGATAGAAGCCTTATGTACCGCGCGATGATCCTGATGCCGGTCAGAATCATGCATAGTATACGTTCGCACGATGTTGATTTGTGCGGGAATGTGATTTGTGATGACGTCTTCAAGTGATTTGATCATCGTATCAACAAAGTACGGTGTGCGTGTGTCCTCAAAATGAAAATGAAAAATCTGATGGCAGCCTAATGATGTTAATGCCGATTGAGATTCTGCGTGTCGGTCGGCTTTTAAAGCGCACCCTTCAGCCCCTGCGGTCATGACGACGGCAGTAACGTAATAGCCTTCTTTTATTAAGCGGGATAACGAGGCACCACATCCGAGTTCAATATCGTCCGGATGGGCACCGATTGCTAATATCCCTTTTTGGTATGATGTAACCATGAGCAAATCCTTCACTTTTCTATGAGAGTGTTATTTGGGTGTTCAATGAATATAAACACAATATCTGTTTTGCAGATATTTAAAGCTCTTGTTGGAAAGACGGGATGGATTAGTGTTTGTCGTAATAAAGATATTACAATGTGTAATTTGATTAGTCAAAAAATAATATTTATTGAAAGTTAGGATGTTTTTTCTTAATCAATAAGAAAAATGAATGCATTAATTTTTTTACTGGTTTTATTTTTCTGAGTGATTGGTTTTTTATAATTAGATGATGAGGTTATTAAATTGTACTGTAACTATACCTTCAAATAGAAGAATAGAATACATATGTCATTTTAGTATTCATTTACGAATAATTGATATTGATTGTAATGATGAATTTCAGAGGGGATATTACTTTCAGAATGAATCATAAACAGCAAGTCGCTGAGCGCTGGTACTCATTAGAATCTTTAGGCTAGCGATAACAGGCCGGATGGTTTACGCCACCCGGCATGGCACAATAAAGTTAGCGCAGGATTTTTTTCTCAGCCAGATCCAGTGCGAAGTAGCTGAAGATCAGATCCGCGCCAGCGCGTTTGATCGAGCCTAAGCTTTCCAGCACCACTTTCTCTTCATCTATGGCACCCGCGAGGGCTGCAAACTTGATCATCGCGTATTCACCGCTGACCTGATAAGCGCCAATCGGCAGCTCGGTGCGCTCGCGGATATCGCGCAGAATATCGAGGTATGCGCCAGCCGGTTTGACCATCAGGCAGTCTGCGCCCTGGGCTTCATCCAGCAGCGATTCGCGGATTGCTTCCCGACGGTTCATCGGGTTCATCTGATAGGTTTTACGATCGCCCTTCAGCGCGGTACCTGCGGCTTCACGGAATGGGCCATAGAAAGAAGAGGCAAATTTGGTGGAGTAGGACATGATCGCGGTATCGGTAAAGCCCGCGGCATCCAGCGCCTGGCGAATCGCCTGCACCTGGCCGTCCATTGCAGCGGAAGGGGCGATGAAATCTGCGCCCGCAGCGGCGGCAACGACCGCCTGTTTGCCGAGATTGGCAAGGGTTAAATCGTTATCAACGCCGTGCTCGCATAATACGCCGCAGTGACCGTGCGAGGTGTATTCACAGAAGCAGGTGTCGGACATGACGATCATCTCCGGTACGGTCTGCTTACAGATACGCGACATGCGCGCCACCAGACCGTCTTCTTTCCAGGCATCGCTGCCGGTGTCATCGGTGTGATGAGAAATGCCGAAGGTCATAACCGAGCGGATGCCTGCATTAGCAATGCGTTCAATTTCGCGCGCCAGATGCTTCTCTGGAATGCGCATCACGCCGGGCATGGCCTCGATAGCTTTGTAATCGTCGAGTTCTTCTTCAACAAAGATCGGCAACACCAGGTCATTTAAGCTGAGTGTTGTCTCTTCAAACATAGCGCGCAGCGCAGGTGATTTGCGCAGGCGGCGAGGGCGTTGGATTAGGTCTGTCATGGTATGCCTGATGTTTGTGGAATCGAAGGCCGTAGTATACCCGAACCTGAGGGTGGGTGGTTTACGAAAGTTGGCGTTATATCTGGATTTTCCATCGTGGAAGGCTGAATCATTAGAGCAATTTATTCACATTTATGGCAAGTTATTTATATTCATTATTTTGCTTGTTTCTATTTTTATTATTTTAAATATCGATATGTTTATTTGTGTAGGGCTGGTGATAATTCCTCTTTATTTATTGTTTATTTGTTTGGGTGTGTGGTGAGTTATTTGTTAATTATATGATTCAGAGATGTGTTGTACGGTATTTCATT
The DNA here is from genome assembly GCF_002075345.1 of Citrobacter braakii. GTDB lineage: Bacteria > Pseudomonadota > Gammaproteobacteria > Enterobacterales > Enterobacteriaceae > Citrobacter > Citrobacter braakii. The sequence goes on along the minus strand of NZ_NAEW01000016.1, from coordinate 39,877 downwards.
GAAAGAATGAGTTTTTTTGTTTTTTGTGTCAGAGGTGAGGATATTCGTAGTGTTGTCCGGTTTCGGACGACTAGCAAAGAATAATTGAACCTTTACTTTGTGAAACCGCATAATCGTCTCCGCGAAACATAAAATGTTTTCTTTGCATTGATAATTGATGGATCAACTATATTACGTCCCTGAGGAGGGATGACAAATGCACACTTGGAAAAAGAAACTAGTAGTCTCACAATTAGCATTAGCCTGTACTTTGGCAATCACTTCTCAGGCGAATGCTTCTACTGATATTTCTGGAACTACGTACACAACGTTCACCCATTATAATGACGCATCACATGTTGATGACGTTTACTTCGATGGCTATGTCGGTTGGAACAATTACGGCACTGATAGCATTTATAACGGTGATATTTATCCGGTAATCAATAACGCTACTGTCAACGGCGTTATTTCTACTTATTATCTGGATGATGGACTGTCAACTAACGGCAATTATAACAGCCTGACGATTAAAAACAGTACCATTCACGGTATGGTGACATCCGAGTGTATGACCACGGATTGTACTAACCGTACGGGTACCGACTATTACTACGACCGTCTGGCAATGAACGTCATCAACTCCACTATCGATGACAACTACGAACATTATACCTACAACGGTACCTATAATGACGTGGCTGATACGCACGTTGTCGACGTTTATAACCTGGGCACGGCTATCACTTTGGATCAAGAAGTTGATCTGTCTATCTCCAACAACTCTCACGTCGCGGGTATTACCCTGACTCAGGGTTATGAGTGGGATGATATTGACGATAATACCGTCATCACCGGCGTAAACAGCGGCGAAGTGTTTAACAACACTATCGCTGTTACCGACTCTACCCTGACCTCAGGTTCCTGGTCTGATGAAGGAAGATCCGGCTGGTTTGGTAACACCAGCAATGCGAGCGACTACAACGGTAACGGTTGGAACGCGAATGATATCGCATTGGCGGTTATTGCTAATCCCAATGCAGATAACGCGATGCAGACCACCGCCACGTTTGATAACGCTACGCTGATGGGAGATGTGCTGTTCTCCAGCAACTTTGATGAGAACTTCTTCCCGAACGGTGCTGATACTTACCGTGATACCGATGCCGATCTGGATACCAACGGCTGGGATGGTACTGACCGTCTGGATCTGACCCTGAACCACGGCAGCAAGTGGGTTGGTGCGGCAATGTCCGTCCATCAGGTTGACGTTGATGGTGATGGCGTTTACGAAAGCTATGCTGAGGGCACTGAAGCCACTCCCACGCTGATTGATATCGCTGCCAACAGCCTGTGGCCTTCTTCAACCTACGGTATCGATAGCAACACATCCTCTTATGACGAAAATGGTCATGTGGTTGGCAATACCGTTTATCAGAGCGGTCTGTTCAACGTGACGCTGAACGGCGCTTCCCAGTGGGATACCACCAAAACTTCTCTGATTGACACCCTGAGCATCAACAGCGGTTCCGTTGTCAACGTGGGCGATTCTGCGCTGGTTTCTGACTCCATCTCTCTGACCGGTGCTTCCGCACTGAACATCAATGAAGATGGTCGTGTTGCGACTAATACGCTGTCTATTGACAACAGTACCGTAACGATTGCTGATGATGTCTCTGCTGGCTGGAATGTGCTTAATGCCGCGCTGTATGCCAATACCATTAACGTCACCAACAACGGCGTTCTGGATGTGGGCAACAGCACCGGTAACGCACTGCAGGTTGATACCCTGAATCTGACCAGCTACACCGACGCTTACAACCATGTTAATGCGGGTGTTTTCGACATCAACAGCGCTAACTATGTGTTGAATGCTGACCTGGCCAACGATCGTACTAACGATACGCGCCAGGCTAACTACGGTTATGGCGTGATCGCGATGAACTCTGATGGTCATCTGACTATCAACGGTAACGGTGATTCCGACACCTCAGGCGATCAGTCTGAAGTTGATAACTACGGTGATCACGTAGCAGCGGCAACCGGTAACTATAAAGTTCGCATCGATAACGCCACTGGCGCAGGTTCTGTTACCGATTACAAGGGTAACGAGCTGATCTACGTTAACGACAAGAACAGCACCGCAACCTTCTCTGCAGCCAACAAAGCAGACCTGGGTGCTTACACCTATCAGGCTCAGCAGCAGGGTAACACCGTTGTTCTGCAGCAGATGGAGCTGACCGACTACGCGAACATGGCGCTGAGTATTCCGTCTGCCAACACCAATATCTGGAACCTGGAGCAAGACACCGTTGGTACTCGTCTGACTAACGCGCGTCATGGTCTGGTAGATAACGGTGGTGCATGGGTGAGCTACTTCGGCGGCAGCTTCGATGCGGATAACGGCAACATTAACTATGATCAGGATGTTAACGGCATCATGGTCGGTGTTGATTCCAAAATCGATGGTAACAACGCTAAGTGGATTGTCGGTGCTGCGGCAGGCTTCGCGAAAGGTGACATGAGTGATCGTACCGGTCAGGTAGATCAGGATAGCCAGACTGCCTATTTCTACTCTTCTGCTCGTTTTGCGAACAACATCTTTGTTGACAGTAACTTAAGCTACTCCCACTTCAACAACGATCTGTCTGCCAGCATGAGCAACGGTCAGTATGTTGATGGCAGCACCTCTTCTGATGCCTGGGGCTTCGGCTTGAAACTGGGTTATGACCTGAAGCTGGGTGAAGCAGGTTACGTAACCCCTTACGGTAGCGTATCCGGTCTGTTCCAGTCTGGTGATGACTATAAGCTGAGCAACGACATGAAAGTTGACGGTCAGTCTTATGACAGCATGCGTTATGAACTTGGTGTAGATGCGGGTTATACCTTCGCCTACAGCGATGACCAGGCGCTGACCCCGTACTTCAAACTGGCCTACGTTTACGACGACTCTAACAACGATTCTGATGTAAACGGTGATTCTATCGACAACGGCGTAGAAGGTTCTGCGGTACGCGTTGGGCTGGGTACTCAGTTCAGCTTCACCAAGAACTTCAGCGCGTACACCGATGCTAATTACCTCGGTGGCGGTGATGTCGATCAAGACTGGTCTGCAAACGTTGGTGTTAAATATACCTGGTAACAACTTTCTTGCAGAGAAATAAAAGGTAATTTTATTTAGAAATAATGCCCGTCACGCATTTGACGGGCATTTCTTGCAAGGAATGCGCACATGCTATCTTCAAATAAACCTCTTCTTGAGTTTGGTAAGCTTGATAAATGTTTAGCGAAATATGGTAAGCACTTTGAGTGTGATAACGACAAAGAAATAATTTTTTCCAGCGATATTAATAGTGACGAAACTTTTGTTATTTTAAGTGGTGTTGTTTCCCTACGTAGAGGAGAAAGCGTGCTGGTCGGGATTGCACAGGCGCCTTTTATTATGGGCCTTTCTGATGGCGTGATGAAAACAGATGTACAATACAGATTAATAACCGAAAGTAATTGTACGGGATACCACCTGCCTGCTTCGCAAACGATAAATATAATTGAACAATGCCAGCTTTGGCGTGAAGCCTTTTGCTGGTTAGCATGGCAAAATTCCATGTTTGAGTTGCGCGATCTGCAGCTGATCGGCAATAACTCCTACGATCAGATCCGCGCGACGCTGATATCCATGATGAAATGGGACGACGTACTGCGTTCGCGTATCGGCGTCATGAACTATATTCACCAACGCACACGAATTTCACGCTCAGTTGTCGCTGAGGTTCTCGCGGCATTGCGTAAAGGTGGTTACATTGAAATGAATAAAGGCAAACTGGTGAGCATTAACCGTTTGCCTTTTGAGTATTAAGTCAGGATGTAGGAATAACCTGCGGTTTGTTCCCGCTCAGCTCTGCAACCAGATCGTTGATACCGTCGCTCATATTGGTAAATCGGGTTAGCGGAGAACGGGTCACCACGATAAATGCCCCGACGTTTTGCTGTGGGATCATCGCCATATAGGTAATGAAGCCGCCGCCGCCACCGGTTTTTTGAATAATTCCTGGTCGCCCATTCTTCGGTGCCATATAGACCCAGCCCAAACCCAGCGCATCGGCTCTACCTGGAACATCCATCCCTATCACTTTGGTTAACTGCGTACGCTGATAAATCAGCGTCTGCATACGGTCGGCCTGCTGGCTACGATGGTAAAAATCAGATGAGAGATACTGCTGCATCCAGCGCATCATATCGCCGGGCGTTGAATAAACACCACCGCTGCCCATCGCCGCCAGGGTATTGTTGCAAGGACTGGCACCTTTTTCCGCGACCATCAGGCGTCTGCATTGATCGGGGGATGGGGTAAAGGTGGTATCTTTCATTCCCAGCGGACGGGTAATTTTTTCTTCAAACAGTTGCGGATAAGGCTTTCCGGATGCGATTCCCAGCGCATCGGCCAGCAGGTCAAACGCCAGGTTGGAATAAGAAGCCTGCGAACCCGGTGCGGCTTTAAGCGTGGCGGTTGATAGATAGCTCCAGCGCTGTTCACGGGTTGGCCAGACAAACACCGGGCGCTTCGCCGCACCGCCAGGCTGTTCGCGCGGCAGCGCGCTGGTATGCGTCGCCAGATTCACCAGCGTAATCGGCGTACCCTGATAAGTTGGCACGCGCGCGCCAGGCGGCGCATATTTGCTCAATGGATCGTTGAGTTTAACCGTACCCTGATCGAGTAATTTCACCAGCATTTCGCTGGTCATTAATTTAGTAATAGAGGCAATTCGAATAACGGAATCCAGCTGCGGATGAACGTTATTGCCAGGGCGTGTTTCGCCGAAGCTGCGAAATACGCGCTGGTTACCATCAATCACCACGAGCGCCATCCCCGTAGCACCGCTGCCGTAAAATATATGGTCGGCATAACGATCGACGATATCAGAGGCGAAGACCGGATCGGTTATAGGCTGTGCCGCCTGGACAGATGTCAATGACGCCGCACACAGCGCGGCAGAAAAAAGCAGACTACGTTTCAACGGTGGTGTCCATGAGTTAGAGAAAGTGAAAAAGGATGTCGTGCGTATGCGTATTTATACTACTCATCGGCGTATTGCAAAGCGCTTATCAGCCAATGATAGTGTGAAAAACGTAACGATGAGTAAACGCGAGCGTTTCCCGGATTACGGATGTTCGCTTTTGTGATCTCACGCTGTGATAATCTGCACTTGCTGGAACGTTGTCGAGTGTGAAAATCACAGAAACAATTCTTCATACCCGGGTGCGAACTAAGTGCCGCGGTTTTGGTCACACTTGTCGGTTTCAGCTTGTGTTTTTGGGCGTAAGCCGTCTGGCCGCCGCACTCCACGGTGGCAAATACACAGCAGTCGTCATAACGATAAGAAGTTAGCAGGAGAGCACTATGTTTAAGTCTTTTTTCCCAAAGCCGGGGCCGTTCTTTATTTCGGCATTTATTTGGGCACTGGTCGCCGTTGTATTCTGGCAAGGAGGTGGGGGAGCCTGGGTTGCGCATATTACCGGCGCATCGGGAGACGTACCGATTAGCGCGGCCCGATTCTGGTCGCTGGATTACCTGATTTTTTATGCGTATTACATCCTTTGTGTTGGTGTGTTCGCGCTGTTCTGGTTTATCTACAGTCCGCACCGCTGGCAGTACTGGTCCATACTGGGCACGTCGCTGATTATTTTCGTGACCTGGTTTCTGGTTGAAGTTGGCGTCGCCGTCAACGCCTGGTATGCGCCATTCTATGATCTGATTCAATCCGCGTTGAGTGCGCCGCATAAGGTGAAGATTGAGCAGTTCTATCATGAAGTAGGCATCTTTCTTGGCATTGCGCTGATTGCCGTGGTCATTGGGGTGATGAACAACTTCTTCGTCAGCCACTATGTATTCCGCTGGCGTACCGCAATGAACGAACACTATATGGCGCACTGGCAGCATCTGCGTCATATCGAAGGCGCGGCGCAGCGTGTGCAGGAAGATACCATGCGTTTTGCCTCCACGCTTGAAGATATGGGGGTCAGCTTTATCAATGCGATTATGACGCTGATTGCCTTCTTACCTGTACTGGTCACACTCTCAGCCCATGTGCCGGACCTGCCAATTGTTGGACATGTTCCTTATGGCCTGGTGATTGCCGCGATTGTCTGGTCGTTGATGGGAACCGGCTTGCTGGCGGTAGTCGGCATCAAACTTCCGGGGCTGGAGTTTAAAAACCAGCGCGTGGAAGCGGCCTACCGTAAAGAACTGGTTTACGGTGAAGATGACGCTAATCGTGCGACCCCGCCGACGGTGCGTGAACTGTTCCATGCGGTGCGCCAGAACTACTTCCGCCTCTATTTTCACTATATGTACTTCAATATCGCCCGTATTCTATACCTGCAGGTTGATAACGTTTTCGGCTTGTTCCTGCTGTTTCCGTCGATTGTTGCCGGTACGATTACGCTCGGCCTGATGACGCAAATCACCAACGTGTTTGGCCAGGTGCGCGGCTCGTTCCAGTATTTGATTAACTCCTGGACAACGTTAGTCGAACTGATGTCTATTTATAAGCGTCTGCGCAGCTTTGAACGTGAGCTTGATGGCCAGGATATTCAGGAAGTTACCCATACGCTTAGTTAATAAAAAAGGAGATGTTATGTCGACGGTTTCCCGTCTTTACCCCTTGTCCGGTCTGGCCGCTCTGGTGCTGGTGGGATGTAGTAGCCAACCCGCGCAGCCGCTAAAAAAAGGGGAGAAAGCCGTCGATGTGGCGAGCGTGGTGCGCCAGAAAATGCCCGCCAGCGTGAAAGACCGGGACGCATGGGCGCAGGATTTAGCGAAGACGTTTGAAAGCCAGAAGCTGGCGCCGACGGTTGAAAATATCTGTTCGGTGCTGGCGGTCGCGCAACAGGAGTCAAACTATCAGGCGGATCCGGCCGTTCCAAACTTAAGTAAAATCGCCTGGAAAGAGATCGACCGGCGCGCCGAGCGTATGCATATCCCGCAGTTTGTGGTGCATACCGCACTGAAGATTAACTCGCCAACGGGGAAAAGCTACAGCGAGCGTCTGGATACGGTGAAAACGGAAAAACAGCTTAGCGCCATTTTTGATGATTTTATCAATATGGTACCGATGGGGCAGACGCTGTTTGGTTCGCTTAATCCGGTACATACCGGTGGGCCAATGCAGGTCAGTATCGCGTTTGCCGAGCAGCACGCCGACGGGTATCCGTGGAAAATGGCGGGAACAGTTCGTCAGGAAGTGTTCAGCCGCCGCGGTGGGTTGTGGTTCGGTACGTATCATCTGCTTAACTACCCGGCGAATTACAGCGCGCCAATCTTCCGTTTCGCCGATTTCAATGCGGGATGGTATGCCAGCCGCAATGCGGCTTTCCAGAATGCGGTCAGTAAAGCCAGCGGAGTGAAGCTGGCGATGGATGGTGACTTGATTCTCTACGGCAGCAGCGAGCCGGGCAAAACCGAGCTGGCGGTACGTAAACTGGCCGGCAAGCTGGGGATGAGCGAGAGTGAGATCCACCGCCAACTGCAAAAAGGTGACAGTCTGGCTTTTGAAGATACCGCGCTGTACGAGAAGGTCTATAAGCTGGCGGAAGCGAAGACTGGGAAAGCGCTACCCCGTGAAATGCTGCCAGGCATTCAGCTGGAAAGCCCGAAGATTACACGTAATCTGACTACCGCGTGGTTTGCGAAACGGGTGGACGATCGTCGGGCGAAATGTATGGGTCAGTCATCATTATGATGACGGCGGCGCCAGCGCACGAATGCCGCGATGGCGCCAAGAATCAGACTTCCGGCAAGGAAAGGGACCAGCCCAAAAAGGGTACCGACGCCTAAGCCAATTTCAACTCGTGGGCGTCCTGTCTCTTGCATTTGCAACTGCATCAGCTGTTCATAGATGCCGGGAGCGTGGGCCAACAGATTTAAAACCTGCGCGCCTGCCCAAAAGCAAAACAGCACAAATACGGCATACGCAATGTTGCCGGGCAGGGAGGAGGTATCCCGATGCTTGCCCTTAAACAGGGATTTTGAGAGCGTAAAATCAGCCATAAAGACCTCCGGAAATAACCTGCTTTTTTTGACGTGATGCCTGGAACTGACAGTGAGTCTGACAGGTGATCGGCAATGTCAATATCAGAATGATGGTAATTTCAGGTAGAGATTATTCCTGGATCTCGGTTTTTTGCTGGTTGTCACAATTACGTAACCTTAAGTGAAATTAAGTTACATTTCAGAAATTCCGCACAGGCCACAGACGTCTATGAGGAAATGTGCGAGGATGCGCTTTCACGTTGTATTTCCACCGGAGCTGTTATGAACCTGCCTGTTAAAATCCGCCGAGACTGGCACTACTATGCCTTCGCTATTGGGCTTATCTTTATTCTGAACGGGGTGGTGGGCTTACTGGGTTTTGAAGCGCAGGGATGGCAGACCTATGCGGTGGGGTTGGTGACGTGGGTGATTAGCTTTTGGCTGGCCGGATTAATTATCCGTCGCCGCGTGGAAGATGAAGAAGAAGCAAAGGATGCCCAATAGCTATCGATCAGGCATCCAGGCGGGTTTACATACTGGTTTTCAACGCGCTATCCGCCGCATGACGTTCCAGCGCCAGTTCGATCAGGCGAGTGATCAAATCGGTGTAGCCTAAGCCGCTCGCCTGCCACAATTTTGGATACATGCTGATGTTGGTAAAGCCCGGCAGCGTGTTGATCTCATTGATCACAACATCGTTCTCTGCGGTTAAGAAAACGTCCACGCGCGCCATACCGGCGCAGCCCAGCGCCTGATAAGCCTGAATAGCAATGTCGCGGATCTTATCGTTAACTTCCGGTGCGATCGCTGCCGGAACAACCACTTTGGCACCGTTATCGTCAATGTATTTGGTGTCGTAAGCGTAAAAATCACTGTTCAGCACGATCTCGCCACAGGTACTGGCCTGCGGTTGATCGTTGCCCAGCACCGCGCATTCGATCTCGCGGCCCTTAATCCCTTGTTCCACCACGACTTTATGGTCGAATTCAAATGCCAGCGTGACGGCCTGATCGTATTGCGCTTCGCTGGTCACTTTACTGACGCCAACGGATGAGCCCTGGTTGGCTGGTTTCACAAACAGCGGCAGGCCAAGGCGGGATTCCACCTCGGCAAAGCTGATGCGGTTGCGATTGGCACGGGTGAGCGTAATAAATGGCGCGATGTTTAATCCGGCATCGCGCAGTAGACGTTTGGTCACGTCTTTATCCATACAGGCCGCAGAACCCAGGACATCAGAACCGACGAACGGCAGATTCGCCACGCGCAGCATACCCTGCAGAGAGCCATCTTCACCCAACGTGCCGTGTACGATCGGGAAAATAACATCGACCGTTGGCAGTGGCTGACCGTTTTGCGCATCGATCAACTGGTGCTCTTGTTTACCCGGGACCTGAGCCAAGCTGGTCGCGGAAGGACGCAGCGCAATATGCGCTGGATCATCTGAATTGAGCAGATAGTTACTGGCATCGCTAATGTGCCATTGCCCTTCCTTATCAATACCTAACAGCACAACGTCAAAGCGAGTCTTGTCGATGGCATCGACAATATTTTTTGCCGATTGCAATGACACTTCATGTTCCGCTGATTTACCACCAAATACGATTCCTACCCGCAACTTTGCCATCTTAAAAAACCCATTCCATGAATGCAAAGCACATACATTACCACGACAAAACGCAGGTTTCCTCGGCTTCTGGCAGATTGTTTTGGTGGGCAACAGAGGAACAGATAAGCGCAAACGCGCAGAACGGACGCGGAGCATAAACCCCTGCTGATATTGTGGGGTTGATGTGAGGTATATCACAAATATGATGAGCGGGAAGATAAAATCCTAAACTGTGATATATCGCACCTGTGGACCCTTATTTGGCTAAGTAATTTGTTAAGCTGCTCGCAGTTTTCAGCTACTTATCGTTATGAGTCCCTATGGAATCCTGGAGAGTCAACCTCATTTCCGTATGGTTCGGTTGCTTTTTCACCGGCCTGGCAATCAGCCAAATCCTGCCTTTTTTACCGCTCTATATCTCCCAACTGGGGGTAAGCTCCCATGAAGCACTCTCAATGTGGTCTGGCTTAACGTTTAGCGTCACCTTCCTGATTTCAGCCATCGTCTCTCCGATGTGGGGGAGTTTAGCCGACCGTAAAGGACGCAAGCTGATGCTGCTGCGGGCCTCTTTGGGTATGGCGATTGCGATTTTACTGCAGGCCTTTGCCACTAACGTCTGGCAGCTTTTTCTGCTGCGTGGGATCATGGGGTTAACGTCTGGCTATATTCCCAATGCGATGGCGCTGGTAGCCTCACAGGTTCCGCGCGAACGCAGCGGGTGGGCGCTGAGTACGCTCTCGACGGCGCAAATTAGCGGCGTTATTGGCGGACCGCTGATGGGGGGCTTTATTGCCGACCACGTTGGCTTACGGGCGGTATTCTGTATTACCGCGGCTTTGCTGGTAGTGAGTTTTCTGGTCACGCTGTTCTTTATCAAAGAAGGTGTGCGCCCGACAATCAAAAAAAGCGAACGCCTGAGCGGGAAGGCCGTCTTTGCCTCGCTGCCTTATCCGGCGCTGGTGATCAGCCTGTTTTTTACTACGATGGTGATCCAGTTATGTAACGGCTCAATTGGGCCAATTCTGGCGCTGTTTATTAAATCAATGGTCCCAGACAGTTCTAATATTGCCTTTCTCAGCGGGCTGATTGCTTCGGTTCCGGGCATCTCGGCGCTGATTTCTGCGCCCCGGCTAGGTAAATTAGGCGATCGTATTGGGACCGAGCGGATTTTAATGGCCACGTTAATCTTCGCCGTCGTGTTGTTTTTCGCCATGTCATGGGTCAATACGCCGTTGCAGTTGGGGATCTTACGTTTTCTGCTCGGCTTTGCCGACGGCGCGATGTTGCCCGCGGTGCAGACGTTGCTGGTGAAATACTCCAGCGACCAGATAACCGGGCGCATTTTTGGTTATAACCAGTCATTTATGTACCTCGGCAACGTAGCCGGGCCATTAATGGGGGCAACAGTTTCGGCAATGGCGGGCTTTCGCTGGGTGTTTATTGCCACGGCGAGCATTGTGCTTATCAACATCTGGCAACTGGCTATCGCGTTGCGACGTCGGCGCTGCGCACGCTGAGTACCTGATTAACAACGCTGCCAGTCAGCGTTGTTAATCCATCATTATGCATTTATATATCCAGGTGATTATTAATCCCCTTACCCTTTTATATGGAATAATTCTGCGATAAGACTCCTTCTCCCTTATTTTGTGTTGTGATTGTTTTCGCAAAACGTTTTATTTCTTATGAAAATACAACTTTCATCCACTAGGCAGTTGTGAGTCTTAATGATAACGTGGCCTATATTTGGTTAAGGGAATACGTAAATGAAAAATCTCGTTACTGAGTTGTTACTTAAGCTCGCCCAAAAAGAAGAAGAGTCGCAAGAACTGACGGCGCAGGTTGAAACGCTGGAGCAGGTAATCATCGAAATGCTGCGCAATATGACGTGTAACGATCGGCAAATATTTATTCGCCAAATTGAAGGGGCTTTGGCTGGAGAAGGCCGTATGCCTGCGTTTCTGACCAACGTTCATAACGCTGGCGAGAGTGTGCCAAAAGCGTTTTGAGTAATCCGTGGTGCGTCATCCACAAATTATCATAAAAGTGTCACATCAAATACTTATAGTCGCTTTGTTTTAATTTTACCGTATTTATACATGGAGAAAATAAAGTGAAACAAAGCGCACTCGCTATTGCCCTGTTACCTTTGCTGTTTACCCCGGTTATTAATGCAGAAACCTCTGCCATAGCGGTTATGGATAATCGTGCCGCTCAGGGTGATATCACCACGCCGGGCGGCGCCCGCCGATTGTCTGCCGATCAAACGGCGGCTCTGCGCGAATCTCTGAGCGATAAACCTGCCAAAAATATTATTTTATTGATTGGCGATGGGATGGGGGACTCAGAAATAACGGCCGCGCGAAATTATGCCGAAGGCGCAGGCGGCTTTTTTAAAGGAATTGATGCTTTACCGTTGACCGGACAATACACGCACTATGCGTTGGATAAGAAAACGGGTAAACCCGATTATGTGACGGATTCTGCGGCATCCGCGACGGCGTGGACCACCGGTGTGAAAACCTATAATGGCGCGTTGGGCGTTGATATTCATGAAAAAGATCACGCCACAATTCTTGAAATGGCAAAAGCGGCGGGGCTGGCGACGGGCAACGTTTCTACCGCTGAATTGCAGGATGCTACTCCGGCGGCGCTGGTTGCCCATGTGACTTCGCGTAAGTGCTATGGCCCAGGCGTGACACGTGAAAAATGCCCAACCAATGCGCTGGAAAAAGGCGGTAAAGGGTCAATCACCGAACAATTACTGAATGCCAGGGCTGACGTTACGCTGGGCGGCGGGGCCAAAACGTTTGCGGAAACCGCTGCGGCAGGCGAGTGGCAGGGTAAAACGTTGCGTGAACAAGCCCTGGCCCGCGGTTATCAGATGGTGAGTGATACCGCGACGCTGGCGGCGATTACCGAAGCTAATCAGGATAAACCTCTGCTGGGCCTGTTCTCTGACGGCAATATGCCCGTGCGCTGGGAAGGTCCGAAAGCGTCTTATCATGGCAATCTGGATAAGCCGGTTGTGACCTGTACGCCAAATCCAAAGCGTGACGACAGCGTGCCAACGCTGGCGCAGATGACGGATAAAGCGATTGAGCTGTTAAGCAAAAATGAGAAAGGTTTCTTCCTGCAAGTGGAAGGGGCGTCAATCGATAAACAGGACCACGCCGCCAACCCGTGCGGACAGATTGGCGAAACGGTCGATCTGGACGAAGCGGTACAGCGCGCGCTTGCCTTTGCGAAGAAAGATGGCAACACCCTGGTGGTGGTAACCGCTGACCACGCACATGCCAGCCAGATTGTCGCGCCGGATACCAAAGCACCAGGCCTGACCCAGGCGCTGAACACCAAAGATGGCGCGGTCATGGTCATCAGCTACGGCAACTCTGAAGAGGAATCTCAGGAGCACACCGGCAGCCAGCTGCGAATTGCAGCCTATGGCCCGCACGCGGCGAATGTGGTCGGCCTGACCGATCAAACCGACCTGTTTTACACCATGAAAGCGGCGTTAGGACTGAAATAACCCGACGCCCGGCGGCAATACTTTTGCCGCCGGGTGGTATTTTTATCGTTAGCAGCCAAACTTACCTGTGTGTTGTCGTTCAGAAAAGAAGGATGCTATGAAAATTACATTATTAATGACGCTGCTTTTTGGTCTGATTTTTTTAACTACCGTCGGTGCTGCCGAGAAGACTTTAACCCCGCAACAACAGCGTATGACCACCTGCAATCAGCAGGCAACGGCGCAGACCTTAAAAGGGGATGCGCGTAAGACATATATGAGTGATTGCCTGAAAAACAGTAAATCTGCGCCGGAGGAAAAGAGCCTGACGCCGCAGCAGCAAAAAATGCGTGAATGTAACGTTAAGGCGACGGAGCAGTCTCTGAAAGGTGATGATCGTAATAAATTTATGAGCGCTTGCCTGAAGAAATCTGCGTAGCACTTACGGGTGAGCAGGTAAAATCGCTCACCCGAAATATCATACTTCCGCCACCAGACCCCTTCCTATAATTTGGGAAATTTGTTTCAGAATATTCCCAAATACAATGAATGATGAAAACTTTTATCAAAAGAAGGTCGTCCCGAATGAAGCATTTTTATCGCTTCATCAAAATGACCACCAACGTTCCGGTCTGCGATTCGCCCGACGAATCAGGCTGCCGCGAGCGGTGGGATTGGGGGGAATGTTTTTCCCTATCGCGTCGGTATTAGTTGCTCAGCCCATTACCGGTGGCTGGTGGCTATTACTGGTGGGATGGGCGTTTGTCTGGCCGCATTTGGCCTGGCAGTTGGCCAGCAAAGCCGACGATCCTCTGCATAGCGAATTTACCAACTTAAAAGCCGATGCCATTCTTGCCGGTATGTGGATAGGGATTATGGGCGTAAACCTGTTGCCATCCACGGCGCTGCTGATGATTATCTGCATCAACCTGATGGGCGCAGGCGGGATGCGAATATTCATCGCAGGCGCCGTTTTGATGATGGTTTCATGCCTGGTGACGTTACAGTTAACCGATATCTCCGTCGCTTTTAGCAGTACTCAACTTAGCGTGCTATTGACGCTGCCGGTGCTGGTGATTTATCCGCTGCTGTTTGCCTGGGTCAGCTACCAGACGGTCATCAAGCTGGCGGAACATAAACGCCGTTTACAGGTGATGAGTACGCGAGATGGCATGACTGGGGTGTACAACCGCCGCCATTGGGAACTGTTACTGCGTAATGAATTTGATAATTGCCGCCGCTACCAGCGTGACGCCACGTTACTGATTATCGATATCGACCATTTTAAGAGCATTAATGATACCTGGGGTCATGACGTTGGGGATCAGGCGATTGTCGCGCTGACCCGCCAGTTGCAGATGACCTTACGCGGTAGCGACGTGATCGGGCGCTTTGGCGGTGATGAGTTTGCGGTGATTATGTGCGGCACGCCGGCAACCAGCGCGATTGCGGCGATGTCTCGCGTTCACGAACGACTTGGCCAACTGCGTTTATCCTGCGCGCCGCAGGTTGCTCTGCGGATCAGCGTGGGCGTTGCGCCGCTGACCGCAGAAACCGAGCATTATCGAGAATGGTTAAAGTCGGCGGATATGGCGCTCTACAAAGCAAAGAATTCCGGACGTAACCGCACTGAGGCGGCGGCCTGACGTCCGGCTGTGTTAACTCAGGAGCGGCTGAGTTTTTCCGACTGCTCCATGCACTTAATCATCGCTTCAATCACTGATGAACGAAAACCTCGTTCTTCCAGGACGCGTACCGCTTCAATGGTGGTTCCACCAGGCGAGCACACCATATCCTTCAGTTCTCCGGGATGTTTACCCGTATCCAGCACCATCTTCGCCGAACCCATTACTGCCTGCGCCGCGAATTTATAAGCTTGCGCGCGAGGCATGCCACCCTGCACGGCGGCGTCCGCCATCGCTTCAATAAACATAAACACATAAGCCGGGGCTGAACCACTGACGCCAACGACCGGATGAATCATTGCCTCCGCAATGACTTCCGCTTCGCCAAAGCAGCGGAAGATATTCAGCACGTCGGCGGTGTCTTCTGGCGTGACTAAGGCGTTCGGTGTGACGGAAGTCATTCCGGCATTCACCAGTGACGGCGTGTTTGGCATCGCGCGAATGATTTTACGGTCATGGCCTAGCGCGCGGGCGAGCTGATCGAGGGTGACGCCAGCGGCAATCGAGACGACCAGGGAGTCTTTGTTCAGGCTGGAGGTAATTTCGCTCAGCACTTTAATCATTATGCCTGGTTTTACGGCCCCAAAAACAATGTCAGCGATTTGCGCGACCTCTTGCGCAGACTGCGCCGCATTAATACCGTACTGGTCGTGCAATGCAGCGACTTTATCGGGGGAAGGGGTGTAGACCCAGATTTGTCCGGGGAGAACCTGGCCGCTGGCGATCATGCCGCCAAGTATCGCTTTGCCCATATTACCGCAGCCGATAAAACCGATTTTCTTGTCCATTTTGTCACTCCCTATGCGTGATATTCATTGTTTTACCTGGGAAAGCTAAGCTTAGCGCGGATTGAATACGTGCAGAAGGATAAACAGCACTTTGCCTGCAAGTAAAAGCACGCGACAATGTGCAACTGCACATCAGTGGGGAGAAATTATGACAATATGGGTGGATGCCGATGCGTGTCCGAATGTGATTAAAGATATTTTGTACCGCGCTTCTGAGCGCATGCAGATGCCGCTTATTTTGGTAGCAAACCAGAGTTTGCGCGTCCCGTCTTCGCGGTTTATCCGCACATTACGTGTTCCCGCCGGGTTTGACGTGGCGGATAACGAGATTGTGCGCCAGTGTAGTGCCGGTGATTTAGTGATAACAGCGGATATCCCGCTGGCGGCAGAAGTCATTGAAAAAGGTGCGGCGGCGCTTAATCCGCGCGGTGAACGTTATACCGAAGCCACGATCCGTGAGCGTCTGATGATGCGTGATTTTATGGATACGCTACGCGCCAGCGGTATTCAGACCGGCGGGCCGGACAGCCTTTCACCACGAGACAGGCAGCATTTTGCTGCTGAGCTTGATAAGTGGTGGCTGGAAGTACAGCGCAGAAAATAAAGCGTGTAATTTATTATTTACACTTTATTCATGGTGAATTCTTGTTATAGTAGGGGTTAATAGGTACAGCTACCCTATATGTAATTTTTTCTTTACGTTTTGGCGATGTACTAGTTTGGTGATATGATTATATCTTTAACCGCATCAGATCCCGCTCGCTCGCGGCTCCCTGGGGAATTTCTGTAATGACGCAACCTCTTTATCTTGTCGGCCCCCGGGGGTGTGGTAAGACAACTACCGGTATGGCGCTGGCGAAGGCTATCGATTTCCAGTTTGTCGATACCGATCGCTGGTTGCAATCGCACGTGCAGATGACCGTGGCGGAGATCGTCGAAAGGGAAGGATGGGAAGGGTTTCGTGCCCAGGAGACGAGCGCTCTGCAGGCCGTCACAGCCCCAGCGACGGTTGTTGCGACCGGCGGCGGTATCATTCTTACCGAATTTAATCGTCATTACATGCGCAGCCACGGCGTGGTTATCTATTTAAGCGCACCGGTATCAGTACTGGTTGATCGTCTGGAGGCCACGCCTGAAGAGGGATTGCGCCCAACCTTAACCGGTAAGCCGTTGACTGAAGAGGTGCAGGAAGTGCTCGCCCAGCGCGATGTTCTGTACCGTGAAGCTGCGCACTACATCGTTGATGCTACCCATAAACCTGCGCAGGTGGTGGAAGACATTCTTGAGATACTGGCGCAGGCAGCGCCACGGTTACAGGGCGGTGTCTATACTTAATGTTCATCCAGTGAAAAGGAAGAACTATGCCGACAAAACCACCTTACCCACGTCAAGCGAACATTGTTACGGTTGAAAAGGGGACGCCAGGCCAGACGGTAACCTGGTATCAACTTCGAGCCGATCACCCTAAACCGAATACGTTGATCAGTGAGCATCCTTCTGCGCAGGAAGCCAGGGATGCCAAAAAACGCTACGAAGACCCCGATAAAACCTGATATTAAGCACCGTCCTGGCACGAGTCTGAAAAGTGCCACGACGGGCGTTCATCACATTTTCTTAAATTTCGCCGTATACCGTTAAAATTGAAAATTAAGCAATAACAATCCAGTACCGGAATGATTTGGAATCTTTACACAATACACCGCCGATCAGCTGCTACGCTTTTGAGCATTTGTAGCGCAGGTCAGCGCCCGGCACTTGCCCGGGATTTCACAGCAAAGTAAGAAGATGGTGGAGCAACAAATGAGTGCGTCGTTGGCTATCCTCACGATTGGCGTGGTGCCAATGTGTGAGGTGTTACCGCTCCTGACGGAATATATCGATGAACAGCACATTACTCACCACAGTCTGCTTGGACAGATGCGGCGAGAAGATGTGATGGCTGAGTACGGCGTTTCGCCCGGTGACGAGCCTTTATTAACGCTGCTCAGCGACCACCAACTTGCGCATGTCTCACGCCAGAAGGTAGAGCGCTCGCTGCAAAGTATCGTGGAGGTGCTGGATAACCAGGGCTTTGACGTGATCCTGCTGATGAGTACCGCCTCAATCGCTCGCCTGACCGCCCGCAATAGTATTCTGCTGGAGCCGTTACGTATTATCCCCCCGCTGGTGGCCTCGATTGTCGATGGGCATCAGGTCGGGGTTATTGTCCCCGTCACCGAATTGCTCAAAGCCCAGACGCAAAAATGGCAGGTGTTACAAACTCCACCAGTGTATGCCGTGGCGAATCCGATCGAAGGTACCGAACAACAATTAATTGATGCCGGGAAAGAACTACTGGAGCAAGGCGCGGATGTGATCATGCTGGATTGTCTGGGGTTCAATCAACGCCATCGTGATTTACTGCAAAAATCGCTGGATGTCCCGGTTCTTCTGTCTAATGTGTTGATTGCCCGACTGGCTTCGGAGCTGTTGGCGTAATTTTACGTGACAGGTGGAACGTCAGCCCCCTATATTGGTTCTCAACTTAATCACGAGATAGGGCCAGTTGTATGCTTCAAAGTAATGAATACTTTTCCGGCAAAGTAAAATCGATCGGTTTTACCAGCAGCAGTACTGGCCGCGCCAGTGTTGGCGTGATGGCTGAAGGCGAATATACCTTTAGTACTGCGGCGCCTGAAGAGATGACTGTCGTTAGCGGCGCACTGAACGTGCTGCTGCCGGGGGAAACCGAGTGGAAGGTGTATGCCGCAGGGGACGTATTCAACGTACCGGGCAACAGTGAGTTTCATCTGCAGGTGGCAGAGCCAACATCCTATCTTTGCCGCTATCTGTAAGCATAGAAATGACGAATGGCGACATTGTGCCGCCATTCGGTAAGTACGGCTTAACGTTGCGCTTCGCCGCCTAATCCTTCCACCAGACTTTTAATCAGCGCCGCCAGTTCACCCGTCATCAGGATGAAATCGGCATCAAAACGCTGAGCATAATCTTCGCGGTCAATATCTTCGTTCTGATCGCGCAGCTCGTCGCTAAACTTCAAACGCTTAATAGAGCCGTCGTCACACATCACGAACTGAATGCGCTGCTGCCAGTCGAGGGCCAGCTTGGTGACCAGTTTGCCCGCTTCGATATGCACGGCGATTTCGTCGCAGACCAGATCCTGCTTTTTCGCGCGGATCACGCCGCCGTCTTCAAGGATCGCTTTTAGTTCGGCTTCATCCAGTAACTGGAATCCCTGTGCCGTTGTGCCGGAGCGAACCCATTCGGTCAGCGTCAGCTCAATGGGGTTTTCCATCGTCAGCGGAACGACCGGCAGCGAACCGAGACTCTTACGCAGCAGCGCCAGCGTATCTTCGGCTTTCTTCGCACTCGCGCAATCAACCATGATCAGATCGTTGACGGTATCGATCCACATCATCGTCTGGCTGAAACGGCTAAAGGCGCGCGGCAGCAATGAGTGCAGAACTTCATCTTTCAGCGAGTCTTTTTCGGTCTTCTTGAGTTTGCGACCTTGCTCAGCTTCCAGTTTGAATATTTTGGCTTCCAGCGCCTGTTTGATAACCGGCGACGGCAGAATTTTTTCTTCTTTGCGGGCGCAGATAATAATTTGGCCATTGGCGGTATGCGTTAATGCATCGCTGTGCGATCCCATCGGCGGAACCCAGCCCATTTTTGCCATATCCTGGCTACCGCAAGGGGTGAACGTCATTGATGCCAGCTGTTTTTCCATCTCTTCGGCACGCAAAGAAACATCGCGGCTAAGACGGTAAACCATTAAATTTTTGAACCACAGCATGATAATTTCCACGGCCTTGTCGTTAAATCCAGCGGGCATGATAGCGAATTGTCGCTATGCTTGCATTGTTAATCGGGAAGAGGAGCAAACAGTGCGTATAGGTATCGATTTAGGCGGTACGAAAACGGAAGTTATCGCGCTTGGCGATGCAGGCGAACAGCTTTTTCGCCATCGCCTGCCCACGCCGCGTGATGATTATCGGCAAACGATAGAAACCATCGCCGCGCTGGTGGAGATGGCGGAAAAGGCCACCGGGCAGTCGGGAACCGTGGGGATGGGCATTCCCGGTTCAATTTCGCCTTACACCGGAGTGGTGAAGAATGCCAACTCGACCTGGCTTAACGGGCAACCTTTTGACAAAGACCTGAGTACGCGTCTGAATCGCGAAGTGCGGCTGGCAAATGATGCCAACTGCCTGGCGGTTTCTGAAGCCGTTGATGGTGCAGCGGCGGGGGCGCAAACCGTGTTTGCGGTGATTATCGGTACAGGATGTGGCGCTGGAGTGGCGCTGAACGGCCGGGCGCACACGGGCGGGAACGGTACTGCGGGCGAGTGGGGGCATAATCCGCTGCCGTGGATGGACGAAGACGAACTGCGTTATCGGCAGGAAGTGCCCTGCTATTGCGGCAAGCAAGGCTGTATTGAAACCTTCATTTCCGGAACCGGTTTTGCCACCGACTACCAGCGTCTGAGCGGTAAGCCGCTCAAGGGCAGTGAAATTATCAGTCTTGTTAATGCCCGGGATACCCTGGCGGAACAGGCGTTGAGTCGGTACGAGCTGCGTCTGGCGAAATCACTGGCACATGTGGTGAATATTCTCGATCCGGACGTAATCGTGCTGGGCGGCGGAATGAGTAATGTCGACCGACTGTATCAAAACGTGCCAACGTTGATTAAACAGTTTGTCTTTGGCGGCGAGTGCGAAACGCCTCTACGCAAGGCGCTGCACGGTGACTCCAGCGGTGTGCGCGGCGCGGCCTGGTTGTGGCCGCAGGAGTAATATTCGCGTTGCCGGGTAGCGCGGAGGCTATCCGGCAGCGGGAGTCATCCGGGATACGCTGCGCTTCAGGCGACCGTAGAGCAGCAGCGACGACATTGCAGAAAACGACAGCAGCGCCGCCGGCAACGTCACGTAGTTGTAGGCAAAGCCCAGCGTCAGCATCATACCACCGCACCAGGCGCCAATTGCGCTGCCGAGATTAAAGGCAATTTGCCCTCCTGCCGCACCCAGCAGCTCACCCCCTTTAGCATTTTGCAGCAGCAAAATTTGCAGCGGCGCCGACAGGGCAAACAGGCCCGCGCAGCAAATAAAGGCGAAGGTCAGCGACGCGGCTTTGATCCCGCCAAAGGCAAAGAGCAGCAGCAGAGCCAGCACAATTACAAAGTCGGTTATTACCGCAATACGCAGCGGCGTATAGCGGCCAGAAAGGCGACCGCTCAGCAGATTTCCCAACACCATCCCCAATCCTACCAGCATCATGATGAAGGTCATCAGCGCTTCGGAAAAGCCGGAGATGAACATCATGTACGGTTTGACGTAGCTGAACCAGGCGAAAACCCCGGCGTTACCAAACATGGTGGCGGAAAAGATGAGCCACGGGGCGGGGGTTTTCAAAAAGTGAAATTGTTCGCGCAGTTTCCCTTTTGCTTCATCGCTGATGTTGGGTACCCAAAAAGTTATCGAGACCATCACGGCGATATTAAAGACGGCTATCAGCAGAAACGTGTAGCGCCAGCTAAATTCCTGACTCAGCCAGGTGCCGATGGGAATACCAATCAGATTAGCAACGGTCATACCCGAAACCATGCCCGCGACGGCGGCGGTGACTTTTCCCGGACGGGCCAGCTTCGACAGGATAATCGCGCCAACGCCAAAAAACGCGCCGTGTGGAAAGCCGGAAACCAGCCTGCCCACCGCCAGCATTAAATATGAGGAGGAGAGGGTGAAGATGGCGTTGCCGATCACGCACAGCGTGACCAGAAACAGCAGAATATGCTTGAGAGAAAAGCGGTTGGAAAAGAGCGCAATAATAGGCGCGCCCAGCACCACGCCAAAAGCGTAAAACGAAATCATATGGCCAGCGGCAGGGATGGTAATTCCCACGTCCCGCGCCAGCTCGGTGAGTACACCCATGATGCCAAACTCGGCCATGCCCAGCCCAAATGTCCCCAGAGCTAAAGAGAAAATGACTTTTTTCATACCACCTGCCAACAAGAAAGACGCACGATGTGCGCCATAGCGGCGAACGTTCGCCGCCAATAGAGATAGCTTGCGGATAAGCGAAGTGGAATGCCATTTCATATCCGTCTTTGTGTATTCACGATCGTGCTATGTGCTGTGCCGGATAGCGCTGGCGCATATCCGGCCTCCAGGTGCTGAGCTGCTATCAGGCATCAACTGCAAACATTTTATCGAGTTTGCTGTAGCCCAGTCCGTTGATTTTTTTGACCTTGATCTGCACCGGAATGCGTTCTTTCATCGCTTCAACGTGGCTGATGACACCAATAGTTTTGCCAGTGGCGTTGAGCGCATCGAGCGCATCCAGGGCGGTATCCAGCGTTTCGCTGTCCAACGTGCCGAAACCTTCGTCGAGGAACAGGGAGTCAATTCGCGTTTTGTGGCTGACCAGATCGGACAACGCCAGCGCCAGCGCCAGACTCACGAGGAAGCTCTCGCCGCCGGAAAGCGTACGCGTGTCACGCACGGCATCGGCCTGCCAGGTATCAACCACTTCCAGCTCCAGCGCTTCGCTGGCCTTGCGCTGCAACAAATAGCGACCGTGCAGTCGGGTCAACTGGTTGTTGGCAAGCCAGACCAGATTATCCAGCGTCAGCCCCTGGGCAAACTTGCGGAATTTATCTCCCTCTTTCGAGCCGATCAGCGCGTTCAGATAGCCCCAGTCTTCGACCTGCTGTGCGACTTTCGCAATCTCGAGCATCAGCGCCTGCTGCTGCTGGCGGTTTTCACCATCCTGCTTGAGCTGCTGGCGAATTTCGCCCTGACGAGTGGTGTTCTCCCGTAGCTGCTGGGTGAGTTGCGCCAGCGCGTCGTGAAGATGTTGCACGGTGAGCGTGAGATCCACCCCGGTTGGTAGCTGTTGTTGATGAGTCGCCAGCGCCTGCTGCGCCTGATTAAGCAGCGTTTGCGCCTGCTGTCGCTGGCCTTCCAGTGATTGCTTCAATTGTTCAAGGCGGTTAAAGGTCTCTTCATCCAGCAGGGCGGCAACAAAGGCGTCGCGATCGGCAAAGATGCTGGCCTGCAATGCGGTATCAAACTGCGCCTGAATTTCTGCTGCGCGCTGAACCTCCTGCGCCTCCTGCTGCTGTAAGGTTTGCCACTGCCCCTGTAAAGAGAGACAATCGTCGTGCACCTGCCGCCAGTTTTCCAGCGACAGATTCTCAATGTTTTCACCAAGCGCATCGGTTTCAGGCAGCGTTTCCAGCACCGGCGCAAGCTGGGCGATTCGAGCCTGTAATTCAGTCAGTTCGTTTTGGCGCTGCTGCCACATTTGCGCTTCGTTCGCCCGCTCGCTCAGCCATGAGGCGACTTCACCCTCGGCCGGAAGGGACAGACCATGACGGGCCAGCTCGGCGGTTAACGTTGCCTGACGCTGGTCAATATGCTGCTGGAGCTGAGTAATCTGCTCTGTGTGTGCGGTGATTTGCGCCTGCAGGGTATGACGCAGACTCAACTGGTGAAGCTGCTGCTCGTGCTCTTCCTGGGCGGCAAGCCACGGGGCGATGTCATCCTGCGGTTGCAGCGTCACGTTGAGGCTGGCGGTGACTGTCTGCCACTCTTGAGTAAGTGCTTGCTCTTCCTGAGAAAGCGTTTGTACTTCGCGTTCATCGCGCTGAAGTTGCTGGGTTATCGCCTCAAGTTGACCGCGTAGCGTTGAACCCTCATCGGCCAGCGTTTTGACCTCTTTTTCCAGCGCTTCACGCCGTGTCTGATTCACACTCAGTTCGAGCGTTTGATAGCGTTCAATCGCCGGGTGCGTGGTGGAGCCGCAAAGTGGGCAAGGCATGCCGGATTGCAATAGTGCCCGCTGGCTTTCCAGATCTTTGATCCGGGCTTCCTGCTCGCAAATGATTCTCACATCGGCAAGCTGCTGATTTTTATCTTTATAGCGCTGACGCTTTTCTGTAAGCACCGCATTGCGCTGGGCCAGCTCCTGCTGACGCTGCACAAGCGTGGCGCGTAGCTGCGCCAGTTGCTTTTGCTTCGGGGCGATTTGCCCGTGCAGATTACTCAGCCGCTGGCGTAACGGACGAAGCTGCACATGTTGCGCCAGCGCTTCCGTTACCTGTTGTGCCGAAAGGGTCAGCGTGGGAATCGCCAGCGCATCGAGCTTGCGCGTGTCGTTCTCCCGCAACTGCTGCCACTGGCGCAGTTGGGCGCTGGCGTCGGACTGTTGGGCCAGCAGCGCTTTCCATCCTGCCAGTTCGCTACTCCACAAGCGGAAGCGGTCATGTTCTTTCAGCCAGTCGGTTAACGTTTGCTGTCCGGCGAGCATAGCGGCCGACTGCGTTTGTGCCTGCTGACGAATACGTCCGCGCAGCGCTAAGCTGCTTTGTAAGCGAGCATTCACTTCCTGAATCTTCTGTCGCGTACGGTCAATCGTAGCCGTTTGTTCCTGGATTCGCTCCCAGTGTGGGCGTAACGCTCTGGCCGGGAGTGCCAGACTCAGCGCCGCCAGTTGCGGCTGCGCCTCTTCCTGCGCCTGAAGTGCAGCCTGTAATGCCTGCTGGTGGCGGTTTATCTCCGCCTGTAGCTCATTTTGCCGCATGAGCCAGTTGAGGTGCTGCTGCTGGGCTTGTTGGCTGGTAAGGTATTGTTTTTCTTCGTCAGTAAGTACCTGCAAACTTTCTGTCAGAGATTGCAATTGCTCTGGCGCTAACAGCGCAACACCGCTGGCCTGGGCCTGCAGTTTTTCCAGTTCCGTACGCGCTGATTTGTGCTTTTCAAATACCATGGCGGAGATTTGGCCGTAGATCTCAGTGCCGGTCAGCTCTTCCAGCAGCTCGGCGCGCTCTTTCGGTTTGGCATTAAGAAATGCGGCAAACTGCCCTTGAGACAGCAGCATCGAACGGGTAAAACGTCCGTAATCCAGCCCGGTAAGCTCGGCGGTCATCTCCAGCTTATCTTTGACCTTATCGGCGAGGATTTTACCGTCGGAGCAGCGGGCCAGCTCTACGCGAGGGACCTGCAGATTGCCCTCCGGCTGATTGCGCGCCCGGTTCTGGCTCCAGAATGCGCGGTAGGCTTCGCCCCGCACCTCAAACTCGACCTCGGCCAGACACTCCGCGGTGTCGCGGGTCATCAGGTCGTTTTGCGACTGTGACACGGTATTCAGGCGCGGCGTTTCGTGGTACAGCGCAAGGCAAATTGCGTCCAGCAGGGTCGTTTTCCCCGCGCCCGTTGGCCCGGTGATAGCGAACAACCCGTTGCTGGCAAACGGTTCTGCCGTAAAATCGACTTTCCATTCTCCCTTCAGGGAGTTGAGGTTTTTCAGGCGCAGGCTGAGAATTTTCATGCTTCAGCCTCCCCGGCAAGCGTTTGTAAGGTTGCGCTAAACAGCTGGTTAAGCCGCTCACGCTGCGGTTCTTCGAGTTCTTCCAGCGCCAGGCGGCGGTCAAAAACCTCTGCCACGCTCAGCTCGCTTAACGTTTCACGTCGTTCATTGGCCATAATGCGTTCGCGCTGTTCCCGACTGCGGCGCACCAGTAGCACCTCTACCGGTAAATCTTCGGTTAAGGCCTGGATCTTACGTTGCATATCATGCAGGTAGTCGTCGGTGGTGATTTCAATATCCAGCCACACCGGTGGCTCTTGCTGCACGCCGCGCCACTGCTCAAGCTGGGTAGTAATGGCGGCTAAATCGCCTTTCAGTACCGCAAGCTGCTGCGTAACCGGCACGGTGAGATTTTCAACGGCGCTGAGTTTCCCCGCGTCAAAGCTCACCAGATGTACACATTTGCTTTTGCCGCACTCGTCAAAACTGAGGGCAATCGGCGAGCCGCAGTAGCGAATATGTTCCGTGCCGCCGATAATCTGCGCCCGGTGAATATGTCCCAGCGCGATGTAGTCTGCCGGTGGGAAGTTTTGCGCCGGGAAAGCGTCCAGCGTACCGATATAAATGTCACGTACGGCGTCGCTTTTACTGGCTCCAACGGTGGTCAAATGCCCGGTCGCAATGATGGGGAGATTGTGGTCGCCGCGCAGCGTGCAGGCATCCTGATACTGCTGCTGATAGTAGTCGGTGATTGCGCCCAGTAAATGCTGTTGTTTTTCTTGTCCTGTCAGCCCGGCCTGGCTGGTGATGATGTCGCGCGGACGTAAAAAAGGCACCGGACACAGGATCGCCCCCGGCGTACCGTCGCGTAGCGGCAGTATCTGCGGCCCATGACCAGCGCTGGCAACCACCGTGGTGTTGAGAAACGCCAGAATATCTCGGGATTCATTGAGTGTGGCGACGGAGTCGTGGTTGCCTGCCAGCACCACCAGATGACAGCCGGTTTGCTGCAGATTGACGACAAAACGGTTATACAGCTCACGGGCATAGCTAGGCGGTGAGCCGGTATCGAAAATATCGCCTGCCACAATAATGGCATCCACCTGCTGGGATTGTGCCGTTTCCAGCAGCCAGTCGAGAAAGGCCTGATGCTCGGCGGCGCGGCTCTTGCTGTAGAAATTTTGGCCCAGATGCCAGTCAGACGTGTGAAGGATGCGCATAAGAGTTCCATGACGGTAAAACAATGGCGGGAATTATAACCCTTCACGAGTGGGAATATCTTGTCTCCGGGCTGTCATAATTCGCCGGGCTGCGTTAAACCTGGACTATCTTTTCATAAATCTGTCATAAAACTGACGCATAATGGCACTGTATTGATGGCAAACGATTTAATTACAAACAGGGCAAATCATGGCGAGACGTATTCTGGTCGTAGAAGATGAAGCTCCAATTCGTGAAATGGTCTGCTTCGTGCTCGAGCAAAACGGATTTCAACCCGTTGAAGCCGAAGACTATGACAGTGCTGTGAACCAACTCAATGAACCCTGGCCGGATCTCGTCCTGCTTGATTGGATGCTTCCCGGCGGCTCGGGTCTACAGTTTATTAAACATCTCAAGCGCGAAGCGATGACGCGGGATATCCCGGTGATGATGCTGACAGCGAGGGGGGAAGAGGAAGATCGCGTCCGGGGGCTGGAAACCGGCGCGGATGATTATATTACCAAGCCCTTTTCTCCCAAGGAGCTGGTGGCGCGTATTAAAGCAGTTCTGCGTCGTATTTCACCGATGGCGGTGGAAGAGGTTATAGAGATGCAGGGGCTAAGCCTTGATCCCACCTCGCATCGCGTGATGACCGGCAAGGATCCGCTGGATATGGGGCCGACCGAATTCAAACTGTTGCACTTCTTTATGACTCATCCCGAGCGTGTCTACAGTCGCGAGCAACTCCTCAATCATGTCTGGGGAACCAATGTGTACGTGGAAGACCGGACAGTGGATGTGCACATCCGCCGCTTACGTAAGGCGCTGGAGCACAGCGGACACGATCGTATGGTGCAGACGGTTCGCGGGACGGGATATCGTTTTTCAACCCGCTTCTGACTGACAAGAATCAGGGCCTGAAGGAATAGGCCGTATAGGGAGTAAGACGTTTGCTAGAACGATTGTCATGGAAAAGGTTGGTACTGGAGCTGATCCTGTGCTGCATACCGGCATTTATCCTTAGCGCTTTTTTCGGTTACCTGCCCTGGTTTTTACTGGCGTCGGTAACGGGCCTGCTTATCTGGCATTTCTGGAATTTATTACGTTTGTCCTGGTGGCTATGGGTCGACAGAAGCATGACGCCGCCGCCGGGGCGAGGCAGTTGGGAGCCGTTGCTGTACGGGCTGCATCAAATGCAACTGCGCAACAAAAAGCGCCGTCGTGAACTGGGTAATCTGATTAAACGTTTTCGCAGCGGGGCGGAATCGCTACCCGACGCGGTGGTGCTGACCACTGAAGAAGGCGGTATCTTCTGGTGTAACGGACTGGCCCAGCAGGTTCTGGGACTGCGCTGGCCGGACGATAGCGGGCAAAATATTCTTAACCTGTTGCGCTACCCGGAATTTACACAATATCTGAAAACGCGCGATTTTAGCCGACCGATCAATCTGGTACTCAATACCGGACGGCATC
This sequence comes from Citrobacter braakii, assembly GCF_002075345.1. Taxonomy (GTDB): domain Bacteria; phylum Pseudomonadota; class Gammaproteobacteria; order Enterobacterales; family Enterobacteriaceae; genus Citrobacter; species Citrobacter braakii. Next base: position 12,300 of record NZ_NAEW01000016.1, on the reverse strand, counting down.
TGGAAATTCGCGTGATGCCCTATACCGATAAGCAACTGCTGATGGTGGCGCGCGACGTTACCCAGATGCATCAACTGGAAGGTTCACGACGTAACTTTTTCGCCAACGCCAGCCATGAACTGCGTACGCCGCTGACGGTGTTACAAGGGTACCTGGAAATGATGCAGGAGCATCCGCTGGAAGGGACGACGCGTGAAAAAGCGCTGCATACCATGCGTGAACAAACGTATCGCATGGAAGGGCTGGTGAAACAGCTGCTGACGCTGTCAAAAATTGAGGCTGCGCCGACGCTACTGCTGAATGAGAAGGTCGATGTGCCCATGATGCTGCGCGTGCTCGAACACGAAGCGCAAACGCTGAGCCAGCAAAAACATACGTTTACCTTTGATGTTGATAATAGCCTGAACGTGCGGGGTAACGAGGAGCAGTTGCGTAGCGCTATCTCGAATCTCGTCTACAACGCGGTGAACCATACGCCAGCGGGAACGCACATTACCGTACGCTGGCAGCATGTGGCGTCGGGGGCGGAGTTTTGCGTGGAAGACAACGGTCCAGGCATTGCCGCCGAGCATATTCCACGCTTAACCGAACGTTTTTATCGTGTGGATAAGGCGCGATCGCGGCAAACGGGCGGCAGCGGACTTGGCCTGGCCATCGTTAAGCATGCGCTGCATCATCACGACAGTCGCTTGAATATCGAAAGCGAACCAGGCGTTGGGACGCGATTTAGTTTCGTGATCCCGGAACGTTTAATTGCCAAAATTAACGGTTAAGGCGCATTCGTAAGATAATCTTTCCAAAAGCCAGCGCAAGCTGGCTTTTTCTATGCGGTCAATATAACCATCCTGAATTTTACGACGTTTGGTTGTTTTTTGTTCGAACTATTACCCATACCTTTTTCCATGAAATGGTGTTTTGTGCTAACCCCATTTTTCATATCGCTATATTGTTCTGGTTTTTGGATCCCACCTTGCTTTAAAACGTTATAAGCGTTTAAATTGCGCTCCAGGTGCTGTCATACCGACTGCATTTACGCGGTAAATCGAAAAACTATTCTTCGCCGCGCCAGTCTGGGAGTGTTTCCCGCTGGAATTGAGCAAAAATGCCGCTGTATTGTCCCCCAGGGAAAGGCAAAAATTTATTATTTTCAACACCACATCCACAGGCAGTAAGACTTTATGACCCATCAGTTAAAATCGCGCGATATTATCGCTTTGGGATTTATGACATTTGCACTGTTCGTTGGTGCAGGTAACATCATCTTCCCCCCAATGGTTGGTTTGCAGGCAGGTGAACACGTCTGGACTGCGGCTTTTGGCTTTTTGATTACCGCCGTTGGCCTGCCGGTACTTACCGTTGTCGCGCTGGCGAAAGTCGGTGGTGGTGTGGACCGACTGAGCACGCCTATCGGTAAAGTCGCTGGTTTGCTGCTGGCGACCGTGTGCTATCTGGCTGTTGGACCGTTATTTGCTACGCCGCGTACCGCGACGGTCTCTTTCGAAGTCGGGATTGCACCGCTGACCGGTGACTCCGCGCTGCCACTGCTTATCTACAGCGTGGTCTATTTCGCGATTGTGATTCTGGTTTCGCTGTATCCGGGCAAACTGCTGGATACGGTTGGTAATTTCCTGGCTCCGCTGAAAATCCTGGCGCTGGTGGTCCTGTCTGTCGCCGCAATCGTCTGGCCAGCAGGCCCGATCAGCAATGCGATGGAAGCCTATCAAACTGCTGCGTTTTCTAATGGCTTCGTGAACGGGTATCTGACCATGGATACGCTGGGCGCGATGGTATTTGGTATTGTTATCGTCAACGCCGCTCGCTCGCGTGGCGTTACTGAAGCGCGTCTGCTGACCCGTTATACCGTTTGGGCGGGTTTGATGGCGGGTGTGGGCTTAACGCTGCTGTATCTCGCGCTGTTCCGTCTGGGTTCAGATAGCGCAATTCTGGTCGATCAATCTGCTAACGGCGCGGCAATTCTGCATGCGTATGTTCAGCACACCTTTGGTGGCGCAGGGAGCTTCCTGCTGGCGGCGTTGATTTTCATCGCCTGTCTGGTCACCGCTGTTGGCCTGACCTGCGCGTGCGCAGAGTTCTTTGCCCAGTACGTTCCACTGTCTTATCGTACGCTGGTATTTATCCTCGGCGGCTTCTCGATGGTGGTCTCTAACCTGGGTCTGAGCCATCTGATTCAGATCTCTATTCCGGTGCTGACGGCTATCTATCCGCCATGTATCGCACTGGTTGTATTAAGTTTTACCCGCTCATGGTGGCATAATTCTTCCCGCGTCATTGCACCTGCGATGTTTATCAGCCTGATTTTTGGTATCCTTGATGGCATTAAAGCTTCTGCAATTGGCGACGTGTTACCGGCCTGGACCCAGCGTTTACCGCTGGCGGAGCAGGGGCTGGCGTGGTTGATGCCAACAGTCGTGATGGTGGTCCTGGCAGTTATCTGGGATCGTGCAGCGGGTCGACAAGTGACCTCCAGCGCACACTAATATCACTGACAATAAGTTTTAACCACGGGGCTATTAACATGGCCCCGTGGTTTTTTATTGTGTTAACAGGTTAGGAATCGATGGAAAGTAATAACAAGCTAAAGCGTGGGCTGAGCACCCGGCACATTCGCTTTATGGCATTAGGTTCAGCAATTGGTACCGGGCTGTTCTACGGCTCGGCCGATGCCATCAAAATGGCGGGGCCAAGCGTGTTGCTGGCCTATATTATCGGCGGCGTAGCGGCGTATATCATTATGCGCGCGCTGGGCGAAATGTCCGTTCATAACCCTGCTGCCAGCTCCTTCTCGCGCTATGCGCAGGAAAACCTCGGACCGCTGGCAGGCTACATAACCGGCTGGACCTACTGTTTTGAAATCCTGATTGTCGCCATTGCCGATGTGACTGCCTTTGGTATTTACATGGGCGTCTGGTTCCCGGCCGTACCGCACTGGATTTGGGTACTCAGCGTGGTATTGATTATCTGCGCCATCAACCTGATGAGCGTGAAGGTGTTTGGCGAGCTGGAATTTTGGTTCTCGTTCTTTAAAGTCGCCACCATTATCATCATGATTGTCGCCGGTTTTGGCATCATCATTTGGGGGATTGGTAACGGCGGACAGCCTACCGGTATCCATAATCTGTGGAGCAACGGCGGTTTCTTCAGCAACGGCTGGCTCGGCATGGTGATGTCGCTACAAATGGTGATGTTCGCCTACGGCGGGATTGAGATTATCGGGATTACCGCTGGCGAAGCCAAAGACCCGGAAAAATCTATTCCGCGCGCCATCAATTCCGTACCGATGCGTATCCTCGTGTTTTACGTGGGGACGCTGTTCGTCATCATGTCTATTTACCCGTGGAACCAGGTCGGCACTGACGGTAGCCCGTTCGTTCTGACGTTCCAGCATATGGGGATTACCTTTGCCGCCGGGATCCTCAACTTCGTAGTCCTGACCGCGTCGCTGTCGGCCATCAACTCTGACGTCTTTGGCGTGGGGCGTATGCTGCACGGTATGGCGGAGCAGGGCAGCGCGCCGAAAATGTTCGCCAAGACGTCGCGTCGTGGCGTGCCATGGGTGACGGTGATGGTGATGACCATCGCGCTGCTGTTTGCGGTGTATCTAAACTACATCATGCCGGAAAACGTCTTCCTGGTGATCGCCTCTCTGGCGACCTTCGCAACGGTATGGGTGTGGATTATGATCCTGCTGTCACAAATTGCCTTCCGTCGTCGTCTGCCGCCGGAAGAGGTTAAGGCGCTGAAATTTAAAGTGCCGGGTGGGGTTGTGACGACCGTCATTGGCCTGATTTTCCTGGTCTTTATCATCGCGCTTATCGGCTATCATCCGGATACCCGCATTTCGCTATACGTCGGTTTTGCGTGGATTATCCTGCTGCTTGCCGGCTGGGTTTTCAAGCGCCGTCGCGAGCGCCAACTGGCTGAAGCGCAGTAATATTTTTGCCGGGTAGCTTAATGTTACCCGGCAATTTTCTCCTCCCCCGCACTCCTCCCCCAATAATCGTTAAGATGATGAGTGATCCTGCACTTCGCTATGGCAAGGTGACGTCATTATCATCAAAGGGGATACGTGATGTTGAACGCCTGGCACCTTCCGGTTGCCCCATTTGTTAAGCAAAACAAAGATCAACTGACGATTACATTATGGCTGGCGGGGGAAAATCCACCCCAGCGGGTGACGCTACGCGCAGAAAACGATAACGAAGAGATTTCGCTGGGTATGCACAAGCAACGCAGCCAGCCGCAGCCGGGCGTGACCGCGTGGAGAGCGGCGATCGATCTCTCCAGCGGACAGCCTCGTCGACGCTATAGTTTTAAATTACTTTGGCTCGATCGTCAGTTGTGGTTCACCCCGCAGGGATTCAGCCGTTTTCCGCCTGCGCGTCTGGAGCAGTTTGCTGTTGATGTGCCGGATAACGGTCCGCAGTGGGTCGCCGATCAGATTTTTTACCAAATTTTCCCGGACCGTTTTGCCCGCAGCCAGTCGCGTGAAGCGACTCAGGATAACGTCTATTACCACCACGCTGCCGGACACGATATTGTGCGGCGCGAGTGGGATGAACCGCTTACGGCCCAGGCCGGTGGCTCCACGTTTTATGGCGGCGATTTGGACGGCATCAGCGAAAAGCTGCCGTATCTGAAAACGTTAGGCGTCACGGCGCTGTACCTGAATCCGGTATTTACCGCGCCGAGCGTGCATAAATACGATACCGAAGATTACCGTCATGTTGATCCGCAGTTTGGCGGCGACAGGGCGCTGCTGCGCCTGCGTCACACCACCCAACAGCAGGGGATGCGCCTGATTCTCGACGGTGTTTTTAACCATAGCGGCGATTCACACGCCTGGTTTGACCGACATAATCGGGGAACGGATGGCGCGTGCCATAATCCGCAATCCCCCTGGCGCGACTGGTATCATTTCTCAGCCGACGGCGTCGCGCTCGACTGGCTGGGGTATTCCAGCCTGCCCAAGCTGGACTTTTCCTCTGAAAGCCTGGTGAATGAAATTTATCGCGGCGAAGACAGCATCGTTCGCCACTGGCTGAAAGCGCCGTGGAGTATGGACGGCTGGCGTCTTGACGTGGTGCATATGCTGGGAGAGGCCGGTGGTGCGCACAACAACCTGCAGCACGTGGCCGGAATTACGCAGGCGGCGAAAGAGACCCAGTCAGAGGCGTATGTGGTGGGCGAGCATTTTGGCGACGCGCGCCAATGGTTGCAGGCCGACGCGGAAGATGCCGCCATGAACTATCGCGGTTTTACCTTTCCGATATGGGGATTTCTCGCCAATACCGATATTTCATACGATCCGCAATTCATTGACGCCCAGACCTGTATGGCGTGGATGGATAACTATCGCGCGGGTTTGTCGCATCAGCAGCAGTTGCGGATGTTCAACCAGCTCGACAGCCACGATACCGCCCGTTTTAAATCTCTGCTCGGTAAAGACGTCGCACGTTTACCGTTGGCGGTGGTGTGGCTGTTTACCTGGCCTGGCGTGCCCTGTATTTACTACGGTGACGAAGTGGGATTGGATGGGAACAACGATCCGTTTTGTCGCAAACCATTCCCGTGGCAGCCTGAAAAACAGGACGCTAACCTGCTGGCGTTGTATCAGCGGCTGGCAACATTACGCCACCAGAGCCAGGCGCTGCGCCATGGTGGTTGTCAGGTGATTTACGCCGAGGATAACGTGGTGGTGTTTGTACGCGTGCTAAACCGCCAGCGCGTATTGGTGGCGATTAACCGTGGCCACGCCTGTGAAGTGGTCCTGCCAGCCTCGCCATTACTGAGCGTCAGCCAATGGCAGCACCAGGAGGGCAAAGGCGTGCTTGCCGAGGATATCCTGACGCTGCCGGCGATTTCCGCCTCGGTGTGGATGGGTCATTGATATAAGTGCGTAACATCCGGGCTTGCCAGCAGCGTTTCCCGCCACCAGCGCTGCGCCAGTCCATCGCGGTTATTGCGCCAGGCCATATAGGCCACGTCTTTTTGGCGAAATGAGATGACCGTTTTTTCCACCAGCTCGCCCGTGGCAAGCCACGGGTTAGCAATATGGCGGGGGAGAAATCCGCAGCCCAAGCCGGCCCGCAGTAGCATCACCTTACTGTGGAAATCATCAACGCGAATCTGCGCCTGCTCCTCCATCAGATTGGTTTGTAACGGATGACAAAAGCGGGCGCTGTCGCTAATGACAATCGCCCGGTGCAGGCACAGCTGTTCGTTAGTCAGGCCATCCGGTGCTGCGGCCAGCGGATGCTCAGGCGCAACGACAAACACATTGTCCAGCGTGCCAAGCATTTTGTAGGACCAGGCCGCTGACGTAGGCGGTTCATTAATCGCCCCCAAAATAATATCTGCTCCATTATGCGTCAGTTCCTCCCAGGAGCCCGCCAGCGTATGGTGGGTGAAGTTAAGGCGGGTTTGCTTATTCAGCGCGTGAAATTCATCGATAATGGGCAACAGCGAGGCGAAAGGGAAGGAGTCGTCCAGCGCAATCGCCAGCTCTTTTTCCCAGCCTGAACTCAGCTGCACCGCCTGCTTTTCGAGATCTTTTGCCGCACTCAGCAGCAAACGTCCCTTTTCCAGCATCATCTGACCGGTGTCGGTAAATTTTGCCCGGTGACCGGAACGGTCAAGCAACTCGATATTCAAATCACTTTCCAGCTTTTGAATCATATAGCTGAGTGCTGCAGGGGTTTTAAACAGCGATTCGGCCGCCGCGGCAAATGAACCCTGTTTATCGAGTGCGTCGAGAATTAGCAAAACATCCAGATTGATGCGCATAAGCAGAAAATATCCTGAAAATTAAACCCCTCTGTTGTACCGAATGGAGAAAAACAATGCCAGTGAATAAATTAGATGAGTCATGCGCATTTTTTTGATGTTGTTTAGGATATAACGCAACACAAAATTAATAGTTTCACTGGATGGTAAGTTTTCTTTAATAACTCGTTAGAAATTTCCCGCTATACTCAACAAGCTTTCTGATTCAGGATCCTGCTGCTGACGGCAGATACAGACCGTTGCCTTTTAACTTATTGATTAAGAAGGTGTGCTATGTCTATTCGGGAACTGATTGACCCTCAAAACTCAACGCTTATTTTTATTGATCATCAGCCGCAAATGTCATTTGGTGTGGCGAATATTGACCGCCAGACTTTGAAAAATAATACCGTGGCATTAGCGAAGGCCGGGAAAATATTCAATGTTCCGGTGATTTATACTTCTGTGGAAACGAAAAGTTTTAGCGGTTATATCTGGCCGGAATTGTTAGCGGTTCATCCTGATGTTAAACCAATTGAACGCACCTCGATGAACTCCTGGGAAGATGCGGCGTTTGTGAAAGCCGTGGAAGCGACCGGGCGTAAAAAATTGATTATCTCCGCGCTGTGGACCGAAGTATGCCTGACTTTCCCGGCGCTGATGGCGCTGGAAGCGGGTTACGAAGTTTATGTGGTAACTGACACTTCCGGCGGCACATCCGTGGATGCCCATGAGCGTTCTATCGACCGCATGGTACAGGCGGGTGCCGTACCTGTGACCTGGCAACAGGTTCTTCTCGAGTACCAGCGCGACTGGTCCCGCAAAGAAACCTACGACGCCGTCATGGATCTGGTACGTGAGCACAGCGGCGCCTACGGTATGGGCGTGGATTACGCCTACACCATGGTGCATGGCGCGCCGGAACGTAAAGCCTAAATACACCTCATCCTTCATGTTGCCTCTTTGTGGGCTTCGTTTGCGAACCCCGGTCACTAACTTTTGTCAGCCTCCGGGGATACACAATCTTGCCGTTTCGATGCGCCATGAATGATTTTGTGTATTGCTTCCGTGGCCTAAGCGGGCCTGTTTCCTCTCAACAAGGAACCCTTTATGGCGCAGAACAAACATGTGACGTTGGTGATTTCCCACACCCTGCTGCCTGAACAAGCGCAGCGGTATGAGCAGTGGCTGGGGAAAATCATGCCGGTGGCGGCCGAGTTTCCCGGTCATCTGGGGGCGAATGTGATTCGTCCTGCAGATGGCAACAACTTGTGGAACATCATTATCCGCTTCGACACGCTTGAGCATCTGTATAACTGGACCCAGTCCGATACGCGCCGCGTGCTGGTCGAAGAGATTGCCCCGCTGCTGGCGGAGGGGGATAAAACCGAAATCCGCACCGAAGCAGCGTTCTGGTTTACGCCGCCCGCGCCCCATGTACGTCAGCCCAGGCGCTGGAAACAGTTTCTGATAACCCTGCTGGTGATTTTTCCCAGCACCAATCTGGTGCCGTGGTTGACCGGCATTGTGCTGCCTGCCATGAAGGGCTCGTTACTCCTGCATCTGATCAATGATGCCTGTGTGGTTGCGCTGGTGGTCTGGTTCTGGATGCCCATCGTAACCCGTCTGTTTGCCGGATGGCTGAAAAAAGCCTGACCGGTTTCTCAGGAGATTGTTATGTCTCAAACTGCCACACTGATTCTGACTCACGGAAAAATTCATACTCTCGAAAGACAAAACCCGCAGGTCGAGGCGGTGGCGATCGCCAATGGTAAGATCCTGGCGACCGGTAGCCACGATCGCATCATGAGTTTTGCCACCGACGGGACGCAGGTTGTCGATCTGCAAGGGCATACGGTGATCCCGGGCCTGAACGATTCGCACCTGCACCTCATTCGCGGCGGTCTGAATTACAACCTGGAATTGCGTTGGGAAGGCGTACCGTCGCTGGCGGACGCGCTGCGCATGCTCAAAGAGCAGGCTGACAGAACGCCATCGCCGCAATGGGTGCGCGTGGTGGGCGGCTGGAGCGAATTCCAGTTTGCCGAACGTCGCATGCCAACCCTCGAAGAACTGAATGAAGCTGCCCCGGATACCCCAGTTTTTGTTCTGCACCTCTACGACAGAGCTTTGCTGAACCGTGCCGCATTGAAAGCAGTCGGCTACACCAAAGCGACGCCGGACCCGGCGGGTGGTGAGATTGTGCGTGATAGCAACGGTAACCCAACCGGGATGCTGATCGCCAAACCCAACGCCATGATCCTTTATTCGACGCTGGCAAAAGGACCAAAACTGCCGCTGGAAATGCAGGTCAACTCGACCCGGCAGTTTATGCGCGAGCTGAATCGTCTAGGGATGACCAGCGCCATCGATGCAGGCGGTGGTTTTCAGAACTACCCGGAAGATTACGAGATAATTGAGCAGTTACACGCCAACAAACAGATGACGGTGCGCATCGCCTACAACTTGTTTACCCAGCGTCCGCAGCAGGAACTGGAAGACTTTGAACGCTGGACCGATATGCTCAAACCAGGGCAGGGGACCGACTTCTACCGTGCCAATGGGGCAGGGGAAATGTTGGTCTTCTCGGCCGCGGATTTTGAAGACTTCCTCCAGCCACGCCCGGATCTGCCGGAAGGTATGGAAGATGAGCTGGAGCGCGTGGTGCGCCACCTCGTGGAGCACCGCTGGCCGTTCCGCCTGCACGCCACCTACGATGAATCCATCAGCCGAATGCTCGACGTATTCGAGAAGGTGAATCGCGATATCCCGTTCAATGGCCTGCACTGGTTCTTCGATCACGCTGAAACGATTACCGAACGGAATATCGAGCGCGTAAAAGTGCTGGGGGGCGGGATCGCTGTTCAGCACCGTATGGCGTTCCAGGGCGAATATTTTGTCGATCGCTACGGCAAAGATGCGGTCAAACATACCCCGCCGGTGGCGAAAATGCTGGCGGCTGAAGTTCCGGTAGGGCTGGGGACTGATGCCACCCGCGTGGCCAGCTACAACCCGTGGACAGCGCTCTACTGGCTGGTTTCGGGCCGTACTGTGGGAGGGATGGCGATGTACGATGATAACAATCGCCTGCCGCGCGATGTGGCGCTGGAACTGTGGACGGCCGGTAGCGCCTGGTTCTCCAGCGAACAGGGTAAGAAAGGGCGCATCGAGAAAGACCAACTGGCCGACCTGGTGGTGCTGTCTAAAGATTACTTCAGTGTGCCGGAAGAGGAGATCAAAGGCATAGAGTCGGTGATGACCATTGTCGATGGCAAAGTGGTGTATGCGGCCGGGCATTTCACTCCGCTGGCGCCGCCGGTCATCCCGGTTGTACCTGACTGGTCGCCGGTGGTAAAAGTGCCGGGGCACTATCGCTCAGCGCCGCCTGCTGCGGCGAAAATTGGCGCAATGGTGCAGATGCACCAGTGCTGCGGCAGCTGCGGCGTACACGGTCATCAGCATGATATAGCGCGTAAATCGGCAATTCCGGTGTCAGATGACCGGGCTTTCTGGGGCGCGCTTGGCTGCTCCTGCTTCGCGTTTTAATCCCTGATCACAGCCCCTGGCCAAACCCAGGGGCTGATTGTCTATTCTGAAAAGCGGTTCATCGTGTTAACCGATATGGCGCAACTGCAACAATTTGTGTCATTCTGGTCTGTCTTTATACAGTGAAGGTGGAAACATGGATGAGCTGCTAACCCTTGGCTGCATTGTATTATTCTTCGCGCTGGTAGTGGTTCCTGGCCTCGCGATCGTGGCATTCAGACGCAGTGCGGCTGTACGTTCTGAGCTGATGGTCTTGCGCCGTCGGGTAGAGGAGCTGGAGCTGCGCGGTGTGGCGCAGACCAGCGCCGTTGAGCCAACGGCAGCAAAAGATATTGTTCCTGCCGATGCGCCAACGACTGCGATGAGCAGCGTATCGCCGGAGCCTGTAACTGAGCCGCCGCCTGAGCCCGTTAACCCGTGGGCTTCACAGCCGAAGCCGGATAATGCGGCGGTATCTACGCCCGACGTCGAGCGGCCTTCTGCTTTTGGCGGGGTAATGTCATCGCTGGTGCGCTGGTTTATGCAGGGTAACCCGTTGGCAAAGCTCGGTATTTTGCTCCTGTTTTTGGGGCTTTCTTTCCTGCTGCGTTATACGGTCGAACATTCTCTGTTTCCGCTGGAGCTGCGTCTGGTGGCGGCCGCGCTGTTCGCTATTGTGCTGTTGGCGTTGGGCTGGCGGCTGCGGCATAAGCAACCGATCTATGCGCTGATATTACAGGGGGGAGCTACCGGAGCACTCTATCTCACCGTCTTTGGCGCGTTCCGGCTTTGGCAAATGCTGCCAATGACGCTGGCATTTGCGCTGCTGGTGGTGATTTGTGCGGCGAGTGTGGGGCTGGCTATTCTGCAAAAGGCGCTCAGCCTGGCGATGCTGGCAAGTCTTGGCGGTTATCTTGCGCCGCTGCTGCTTTCCACCGGCGGCGGCAGTCATGTCGCGCTCTTCTCATTCTATCTTCTGCTCTCGGTCGGCATTCTCGCCATCAGCATCTGGCAGCACTGGCGGGAGCTTAATCTGCTTGGCCTGCTGTTCACCTTCGGCGTTGGCGGGGTGTGGGGCCTGGAGGGCTATCGACCAGAGTATTACCTGAGTTGCCAACTGTTCCTGATCGCCAACACGATTATTTTTGGCGTGCTGAGCGTGGCGTTGTCGCTCCAGGCGCAGGAAAAAGGCAAACAGATTATTGACGGCGTACTGCTGTTTGCCCCACCGCTGATCGGTTTTGGAATGCAGTATGCCATTACCCGGCATATGGCTTATGGTCCGGCGCTTAGTGCGCTGGGTTACGGTGGTTTCTATCTGGTGTTAGCAAAGTTTGCGTTGCGGCGTTCCTCTTCTCTGGGGAGACCTCTGGTATTGTCCGCCCTGGCGCTCGGTGGTGCGTTTACCACTCTTGCTATCCCGTTGGCGCTTTCAGCCCGTTGGACGGCGATGGCCTGGTCGCTGGAGGGGCTTGGGATCCTCTGGCTGGGCGTGCAACAACAGCAACGACGCATGAGTTATAGCGGTACGGCGCTGCTCGTGCTGGCCGTGGGGAGCGCGCTATGGGCGCTGGCGAACGGAACAACCGCGCTCTCAGTCATGCTGATTTTTGCCGTGCTCAGCCTCAGTTGGCTGGTTGCTGCATGGCTATGGCGCAACATTTGTATGCCGGGTAGTTGGGCGCTACTCGCTGGTGGTTTGGTTTTCTGGATTGTTGCGCTCGTTGCGGTATCGCAACTCGTTCTGAAACAGGATCGGTGGGTACTGTCTGGCGTGCTGGCATTAATGGCGGTATCGAGCTGGGGCTGGCGAAGTATCGCGGGTCGCCTGGCGTGGCGGGAGCTGGATGCCAGTAAATGGCTGCTGTGGCCGATGATGCTGGTGATGCTGATCTATCAGATCGCTGTACAGCAGATTTTTGCGGCGGGCTGGCCGAATCTGGCCTGGTGCGCGGCGCTAATTGTTGCGGTAGCGCTGCTCTGGCGTGACGC
>NZ_NAEW01000015.1 GCF_002075345.1 Citrobacter braakii | reverse complement strand
GAGCTATCGACTGAAACAGAAACGAAAGGCTGGGGTTATAGCGGAAGCTAATCCTGAGTAAAACGGTGGATCAATATTAGACCGTCGGTGGAGATGTAAGTGGATCACTTTTTACCCGTCGTTGACATGTACAGCAACGCACCTCGCTCGCCTCCGTGATCCGACCCGAAGAACAGCCAGTTTTTTCGACCCAGGTTGACTATTCGCAGGACGTTTACTGTCTGGTTGTTATCCGCTTCCGCCCAGTCATCCTCCGCATAGTACGTCAGCGCTGGCTACTGATTCAGGGTGTAAGCGAACACCTTCGTCGGCTCTGAATGTCGCGACAGGGTTTTCATCTTTTCGCGCAGCCAACACTTCATGGATTTCAGAAGCGGTTTCGTTTTAAGCTGACGTTCTGAAAGCCTTTCCTCTGTCGGTGCTCCCCTGATATCTGGCTGTACGTCCGTCGTCTGCATTAAGGGCAATTCCGCTGACCTCGTACGGGCGACAAAGTCTGGTCCCTCTCTCAGGATGAGTTCAACTGGCTCATTACCGGCGTTGACTGTCAGCAGTTCAATGGGCAATGCTTCTCACCGATACCTTCATCCGCAACGCCGCTCAACAAACCTTACAAGCTCAGCGACGCGCCCCTTAAGTTTTTCCACTTGTTTTTATGAGGAAATCCATATCGTGAAGGTACAGGTTATTTCCCATTCCATGAATTACCCCTGTCTTTTTCCACTGAGCAAGCAAACGGTTAAGGGTTTCAGTACGAATACCCAACTGATGTGCCAGCAGACGTTGAGTGACTGAAAAGGTGATATGGCGACCCTGTGTTTCGCTGACTTTAAGCAAGTAGCGCGCAACCCGCTGCTCCAGCGTACACAAGCTAAATGACTCAATATTGTCCATTGCCTGTTGTAGCATTTCTCCGGCGCTTGACAACAGGCGGATGCCGATATCAGGTTGAGTCAGGCAAAACTGATGTAACATCCTGCGCGGCCAGCGGCACACCAGGGATGGCATACTGGCCCAGGCGTGTACGGGATAACGTCCCTCCGGCATAAACATCACCAGCGTAGCCAGCAACTGTCCGCGCAGCCTGTGTTGATAAACCAGCTCTTCACCGTTACGGCCATATCGTAAAGTATTCACCTGGCCGTTTAGCACCAGATACCAGAAATCAGCCTCCTCTCCCTGATGAAAGATCGCCTGTTTGTTCTCCAGACGGATAAAAACGCCTTCCTGCATGAGTCGTTCATACAGTTCGGAGCGTATGCCTTCCAGCAACCGCGTTGACTTTAATAGCTGAACGGCGTCCGCAAGCATCATGCTTCTGGCGTTGATAATTGTCATAGCTCAATTTTTCCCTTTGCTCTTATCATCAATTAAGAATGATTATCATTATCTAAATCAATATATCCAGAAATACTATTGCAAAAAGGGAGTTGACCATCGTATGAAAGTACCGAGTTCATCGCGCCTGTGTCTGGGAGCCGCGCTTTTTCTGAATAACGTCGTGATATGCGAAACGCTGGCAGCCGAGCCCGATAAAGAGGAACAGATTATCGTTCAGGCGACGCGGTCGACCACCTCGACAGAAAGCTCGCCGCGTACGGTGACCATTATTTCTTCCCAACAGATCGCCGAACGACCAGGCTATGCCGGTATCCAGAATCTGCTGGCAGAAATACCGGGCATTCAGTACGTGCGCTCCGGCGGCCTCGGCGGGCAAATCATGATGCGCGGATTTAACAGCAACGACGGGCGCATGGTGATGGCGATTGATGGCGACCGCTACGAGGGCCGCAATACACTGCAGTTTAATATGCTGGATCCCAGCGCCATTGAACGTATCGAAGTTATCCGTGGTCCTGCTTCGGCATTGTATGGTTCCGACGCGATGACCGGCGTAATTAACATCGTTACCCGGCGTGCCAAAATCGACGCCGACCAGCCCTTCGCCCTGACCCCAACGCTGCGCGCCGCACAGTGGAACAGCGTCAATAATCTTTACGGTGGTCGGGCCGAACTTTCCGGCGGCGGAAACGGCTTTGACGTTATGGTTGGCTCCAGCTACCAGCACGCGAACGACTACAACACGCCGGAAGGAAAAGCGCATAACAGCGACTCGCAGAGCAAAGCGGTGGATTTCAACATTGGCTACCGTCTGGGTGAACTTTCCCGCTGGGAGCTGTCCGGACGTTTCGTCGATGTGGACACCGGGCGCGCCGGCGGGCTGGGTGCTGCTCCAGGCTACCCGAACCGACTGGTGAACGAAAGCCCCATTATCGAACGCTATCTGCGGCTGGCCTACGAAGATAAACGGGCAGGCTGGTTGGCAGACCAGTGGGAAAGTACGCTGTATCGCCGGGATTTCCGCACCGATATCTACCAGATGAACCGCAACCCGAAAACCCAGGCCTATACTTTGCAACAAATCCAGGTATACAGTCCCGAGGTCTGGGGCGGACACCTGACGGCACAAAAACAGCTGGACGATCACGCGGTCAGCTACGGCGGCGACTTCTGGTACAGCGACACCAAAGGGCGCAAGACGCACACTAAAGCGTATGATCCCTCAGGCGCACAGGTTTCGCAAACCCCCCAGGTCCCGATGGAGCGGGATACCAGCACGACAAACATCGGGCTTTTCGCTAACGACAACTGGGCGATTAGCGACAGTTTTAATCTGAACTCCGCGCTGCGCGGCGACACGGTCCTGGTGGACATCGGCTCCCAGACCCGCATGGAGCAGCAGATCCAAAAAGATGCCTTCGCCGGTAAAACCAGCCAGAAACACTATGCCCTGACAGGAAGCTTAGGGGGCGTATGGAAGATGACGCCGCAGTGGCATCTGGTGGGGAACTTAAGCCGCGGTTTCCACGCCCCTTCGGCGCAGTCGATGGTGCTGACCAGCGTGGCGGGCACGGTAAAGACCCTGCCAAACCCGGAGCTAAAGCCTGAAACCAACATTACCGCCGAGCTGGGCCTGCGCTGGTACGGCGACCAACACCAGATCTCGCTCACCGGCTGGCAAAGCGAATACGACAATCTGATTTCTCTGGTGCCCATCAACAACAGCGGCCTGAATCAGCGGCAGAACGTCGCCAAAGCCACCCTGAGAGGCCTGGAGCTGGAAGGGCAAACCTACTTTAATCAGTACTGGAGCAGCCGCTACAGCCTTGCCACGCTATGGGGCACGAACGATACCGCTAACCAGCCGCTGCCCGCCATTTCGCCGCTGACCGCGTCGGTATCGCTGCGCTACGATCAAAGCGACTGGTATAGCGAGGCGATCGTGACCGCCGTACAGGGGCGTAAGCGCATCGACAAAAAGCAGGAGCGTGAGACGGCGGGCTTCGCCAACGTCAACCTCTATGCAGGCGCGTATCTTGACGCCTGGCTGGGAGACAGATTCACCGGCTGGAAGCTGGCGGCAGGGATAGAAAACCTGTTTGACGCCACCCAGACGCCGCCCTCCGGCACGGAAAACATCCGCCTGCCTCAAACCTACACTAACCCGTTAGTCGAACCCGGCCGGGCCTTCGTGCTAAAACTCACGGTGGACTACTGATGAAAAAAACATCGTCCATTCTGCTGCTGGCCTGCTTTGGTTGGCTATCGGCGACGAAGTCTGATGCCGCCCCGCCCGCTATGCGGGTGACCGACCAAAACCAGCAACAGGTGGTTATTACGCAACCGCCGCAACGTATCATTACCTTCGTCATTCCACTGGCGTCCACCATTATGGCGATTGACGGCGGTCCGGAACGGCTGGTCGGCATGAACCGCGCAAGCGTCAGCGACGTGACGGAAGGGTTGCTGGGGGAAATCTACCCGGCGGCGAAAAATATTGCTGCTGATATTGCCGGCGACAGTTTTGCGCCCAACGTAGAGGCCGTCGCCGCAGCCCGACCGGATGTGGTGTTCCAGTGGGGCGATCGGGGAGATGCGATAGTTACCCCGCTCAGGCAGTTGGGGCTGCCGGTGGTCACGGTCAACTACGGCGACACGCGGCTCGCCCGCCACTGGTTTACGCTGGCTGGCGACGTGTTGGGAAAGCCCGGGCGCGGGCGTCAACTGGCCCAATGGTTTGACGACGAAATTACCGCCGTGGAGCGGCTCGCCGCCACAGTCACGCCAGACGAGCGTCCCGGAGTGGTTTATCTTTACCGGGTGCGGGCAGGTCTACAGGTCGCAGGGAAAGGCACCAGTATGGACAGCGACATTCGCCGTACTGGCGGCAACAATATGGCGCAGTCTCTGCCTGGCTTTGTTACCGTCGACGTAGAACAGCTGCTGCAATGGAACCCGCAGGTCATTTTGCTCAATAACTTCGAAGCAGGATTGACCCCGGCGGATCTCCTGAACGATCCCCGACTGGCGGCAATCGACGCGATTAAGACCAGACGGGTTTACTCCTATCCCCGCGGTGGCTTTCGCTGGGAACCTCCCAGTCAGGAATCCCCACTGACGCAGCACTGGCTGCTCACCCTGTTCCATCCCCATATGGCGCAGGGAAATTTTCGCACCCGCGTGAAGGAGGCGTATCAGTTTATCTATCACTATACCTTAAGCGAAGAGCAGCTCGACCGCATCCTGAAACTCCCGGCAAACGGCGACAGCCTGAACTATTGCGCTCAGTTTTGCCGTAAACAGGGTCAGCAATGAAACGGTCATGGCGTGTATTATTCCTGCTGGCGCTGCTGCTTCTGACAGGCCTTGGGGCGCTGATGGTTGGCCGTTTCAGCGTCCCGGCAGGCGAAGTATTACAGGCGCTGCTGGGCGATGCGCCCGCATTACAGCAACGGCTAATTGTGGATATCCGCTTACCCAGGGTTCTGCTGGCACTCATCGTCGGCGCCGGTCTTTCCGGCGCCGGAGCCGCACTGCAGTTTCTGTTTCGTAACCCGCTGGCAGAACCGAACCTGCTGGGCGTATCGTCAGGCGCGGCCTTTGGTGGCATCCTGATGATGATGTTCATTGGCGACGGATGGGCGCTGATTCTGGGCGCGCTGGCGGGTGGACTACTTGCTCTGGCGGCTGTGGTCTGGCTGGCGGGCAGCGCGCAGAACCAAAACGCGAACGACACGCTGCTCCTGATCCTTTCTGGCATCGTGATGAGCGCGCTGTTCTCAGCTGGCGTATCGCTAATGAAGCTGCTCGCCGATCCGCAAAACCAGCTGCCGTCGATCGTTTTCTGGCTGATGGGCAGCCTTGCCGGCACGGATCGGCAGCGGGTACTGACTGCTCTGCCAGTCATCGGTGGCGGCCTGATACTGCTCTGGCTGTTGCGCTATCAGCTGATGGTTATCACGGTACAGGGAGCCCACACGCCGCGCCTGATACGGGCGCGGCGGCTGGCGCTGCTGGCTATCGGATTCATTGCCGCAGGCAGCGTCGCAGTGTGTGGCGTGGTCGGCTGGGTTGGCCTGGTGGTGCCGCACCTTGTGAGAATGATGCTGGGGCAGAACCATCGCTACTTTCTGCTCTATACAAGCCTGGCGGGGGCCAGCTACTTTATTGCTGTGGATACGCTTGCCAGAACGCTGAGCGCAGTGGAAATTCCACTCGGCGTGCTGACGGCGCTGTTGGGTGCGCCAATGTTCGCCGGGTTAATTCGCCGGATCAGGAGATCGCAATGAGCCAGTCTGCCACTGCCATGCTCTCGGTACATGACATCACCTGGGGCTATTCGTCGCGCCACTCGCCGATACTGAAAAATCTCTCGTTCTCCCTGCCGCAGGGCGCTTTGTGTATGATCCTGGGTGCCAATGGCGCTGGAAAATCAACCCTGCTGAAACTGCTGGCGGACAAGTTATCCTGCCAGCAAGGGCACGTTTCTCGCGGCGGCGACATCGCCTTTGTTCCTCAGCGCACGACGGTTTCCCTGGCCGTTTCGGTATACGAAACGGTGCTGGTCGGCCGGGCTGCGCATGTAGGCTTACTGCGCGCGCCCAATCATCAGGATTACCGGATCTGTGAACAGGCCCTGGGCCGGGTGGGGCTACAGCATATGGCCTCCCGGGAGTTTTCTTCTCTTTCAGGCGGAGAACAACAGCTGGTGCTGATGGCGCAGGCGCTGGCGTCCGAAGCACGGATCATTTTACTGGATGAAGTTACTGCCGCAATGGACTGGCGCAACCAGGCAACAATTCTGCGACTGTTGCAGGATCTTGCCCGACAGGACTACACCATTTCATTTATTACCCATTCTCCACAACATGCGCTGGATTTTGCCACCCACTGTCTCCTGATGTTTCCTGAAGGCGACTGGGCGTTTGGTTCACCGTCAAAGATTATTACTGACGCAACCCTGAGCCGACTCTATCGCCTGCCGGTACGTTGTGCCGAGATAGAAGATCGATGGGTCGTTATTCCACAGTTTACCCACCAACAAGGAGTGCCAATACCGTGAGCCAACTGCTTCATTTACGCTGTACTTCCCATGAACTCCCGGACTTTTCCCGGCTACTGAAAGAGAGTGGAGCGGAATCTCTGTCGGTCAGAGGTCTGACGCGAGAACAGCTGCAACACCGGACGGTTCTTCTGATTGAAGCGCATATCGATCAGCGAGCGCTCATGGCCTGGTGCGAGGAGCTGGAGGAGCACCTGGTGGCGGGAGGGCTCATCGTATTTAACGGTCATCTGGCCTACCCGCTGTTTTACGGCCTTGAACTATTTCGGGTTGCAGCAAGCCGGAGGCGTGACGATCTGGTTCTGGAGAAGGTGCATGAACACCCGGTGTTTGCCGATGTGGATAGCGAGCACCTCTCCTTTCGTCGAGGTGTCGCCGGGTTTTACGCCAGGGGTGGCAACCCACCCCCTTCAGGGGCCACAGTTATCCATCGTCTGAAAAAAGACGGCACGCCGGTTGATTGGATCTGGAGACGCCCGCAGGGCGGCGTCATCCTGATGCACAGCGGCAACAATATGTGGCTGTTCCAGAACGATGGCACCAGCGCATCACGCATCGCGCCACAACTATTAACATGGATGCTGGAATATATTGCCAGCGCTCAACGGTAATCGGGAGAACACTATGCGCATTGCTTTTGTTGACGGCGGCACCTACTACCATCATGCCACTTATCACGATCCGGCTTTCACGTCTTTTTTCTGCCGCAACCTCTATGTCTGCGATATGGCCAATGAAAACCTTGATGATGTAGACTGCCTGTATATCGCCAGCCGTCAGAACGCGCAGGACTTAATCAGCGTCAGGGCCACGCTGGATGCCTTTCTTGCGCGCGGCGGGATGCTGGTCGTGATGGGAGAAAGCGGCTTACATCAATGGCTGGATGGCATAACGTGGCGCAACGGCGTCTGCAACTTCTGGTGGTGGCTGGAAGAAAATCCAAATTCCGGGCTGTGCCTGACCGCACCTGATCACAGTCTGTTCCATTACCTGACGCTAAAGGACTGCACCTGGCACCACCACGGCGGGTTGACGCCACCGCCAGGAGGCAGATCGCTGATAGAGGCAGAGGAAGACGGCTGTATTCTGTTTGACGCGCCGCTGGGCGGTGGGCGAGTGCTGGCGACGACATTAGACCCGTGCTATCACCACGGCAGTTACTTTATGCCTAACTCAACGAAGTTTATTGCAGGATTACTGCGCTGGCTGAAAGATGGCGCGTCTGGTTAAGGAGAAATAATGACCACGTTCAATAACTCGCCGCACCATAAGTTGTGGGTTATTGAACGGCTACGGCATCTTCATGCCCTCCTGATGACGGGAGTGGAATTAATAATGCTGCGTTCATTTCATTTATTTTCTCGATTCTCAGTTCATTTTAACAAGGCCACTTCCTTGATATTAGTCAGAAAGAGGTTGGTTGTATTTTTTGTGTCGGGTAGGGCGCGATCTGGTCTGCAACGGCAGTGAAAGGGAGAAGCTAGCAGTATGGCGACGGTCAACTGAACGGTGTCGTTTAGTTATTGAACTGTTTTTACCAGGGCTGATAGTTCAGTGCAGGTAGGGTGGGTAATTTTCAGGTGGGGAGCGCGGCTCCTACGCTTCATTGTTAATAAATTGTATTCTATGCCCGCAGGGAAGCAGTGATTCAAAATACTCAATGTCTTGTGCGGTCATCAGGGAATGTGCCGCTACTGCCAGAAGCAGCAGTTTTTCCTGCAGGTTTTCTGAATATGTGTCAAGGAGGCAGTGGAGATCTTCCAGAACATCCGTGCTGAGACTCATTTCGCCGTATGTCGTGTCACTCTCTTCGCGCTTGGCATGGTCGTCCTTCCCTCCGCCCGGTCGTCGAGAGGACGATATTGACGGACAGAGTCTGTGATTGTCGTAGACTCTGACTTTTGCACAGGCAGAACGGATAATTCCAGTTTTTATTTTCTCAGTCTTCATCATGCCAGGGCCAGGGTTGCGTTGTTCAGTACAGGTGCAGGCGACCCGCTTTCTGCTTATTTTCCTCATCGGTGCGGGTGTTGTTCCGAATCCGTCAGGCGTACGGGATTCAATGATGTGTACGGCCAGTGACGTCATCAGCGAGTGCGCCGTAGCCGCCAGTACCATCAGGGCATCCTCCGGATCACTGGTGTGAGACTCCAGCGTCCGGACCACTGCCAGAATAGCGTCCGGCGTGACAGGCTGGCTTTTTTGTTACGGCTACTCATGCTGGTTACCTGGTTCAGAAAACAATCCATTTAAATTATCAGAAATGGATTTTGATTTCCCCGCTGAATTTTTTATCGCGCCCCCACACAATGCCCGGATGTATAACGCACATCCGGAGGTCCCGTGTCCCGTAATCTCATTATTTCACCTCTGCTACTGAGCGTACTGCTGCTGTCGCTGCCGTCCCGGGCGGTGATGGTGGTGTACACCGACCATGCTCACCCGCCAGCAGGCGTGACCGGCAATGCCCGCGTGGTCTGGCTTGATGCGCCGGAACAACTGCAGCAGTCGCTGTTTGGCTCCCTGACGTCAGCCCCCGGAGAGGCTGAACGCCGGGCGCAGGCGGTGACTCATTCCGCAGGCTGGCAGCAGAAACAGGCTGAACTGGCGCAGGCTTACCGGGGACTGCTACAGGCCTGGCAACTGGGGCTGGAGAAATACCCGGCCGTGGTGTCTGACGACCGGTATGTGGTCTACGGTACAGCGGACGTGGTGGTGGCGGAAGGGCTGTTCCGCAGCAACAAAGCCCGGGAGATACAACGATGACGCGTCACGGTCTGTCATACCGGCTGAAGTCGGTGGTGCTGGCCCTGATACTGGCAGCCGGCTCCCCGTCAGTGACTGAAGCGGCGGTTAACACCGCCACCCTGATTGCCGGCAGCGCCTCGCCCTCGTGTATCAGCTGGCGGGTGAAGGGGATCTGCTACTGGCTGTTCTGTACGCCCTTTGGCTGCACGGTGAAAACATCGGTGAAGGTGGAGCACTTCATCCCGGAGGCGGTGGTATCCGTCTACCTGGGCAGGGGAGGAAACCCCTGGACGGAGATGAAAGCAGTCAGCGGCGCATCGGGCGGGGTGGAGAATACCGTCAGTTCCGGACTGGCCGGACTGAGTGCCGGCGGCGGGCAGTCCACGGCAAAACGGCCGCAGGGCAGTGAGAGCCTGCTGAGTACAAGATTTAAGTACGCCGACGCCATCGGCCATCCGGCCACCTCACTTATCGGCGGGCAGATACCGGGGTATTCCTGCAAAAGCGCCGCCACCCCGATGGTTCCCTACTTCCTGAGTACGCTGGACAGTCTGGCCTGGCGCACGGGCTTGCCGGAAGCTCTGTATCCGGAGGCACTGATCCCCGGTAAACGGGAAATCGGCAGCATGACCGACAGAAACATGTGGGGCAACGTCTATCCGCGCGGCGGTTTTGTCACCCAGCAGGATGACTATAAGGCCGGGGCCGTCATAGCCCAGCGGGTGGCGGACATCATCACCCGCAGCGGACAGGTACACGTCTACCAGTTGCTGACCGGAAAACACCGACCGGGCTACTGGCCGCCGGACCCGGTCACGGAAAACACCGGTACAAGAAACCACAAATGGCAGCGTCTGGCACCTGCCGCCTCACAATCCTGCGCGGTATTTCCGGATGCGGGCGGAAAGGTGGCGGAAGACGGTAACTACGCCTGGACACTGTGGCAACCGTACAGCTGCTGCAAGCCCCGCGGTCAGAAGTTTCTTTACAGCACCGATTTCATCTGAGGTACCGATGAAAACAACACAGCAGGCAACACAGCAAAAAAGACGATTTTCCCGGCCTCTCCTGGTGCCGGTCGTGGCCCTGACGATGGCAACCGGAATGATGCTGCCCGGACAGGTATCAGCGGTTTCGCTGCCTTATCTTTCCGGGGCCGGTAAGACAGCGGGTGATGCCGTTGGTAATGCGGTCAGCGACGGCCTGTTCTACTCAATTGGCGGCGGGTCGGTGATATCACAGCCGCCGACCAGCAACAGCATGCAGCTCCTGGGGCTGAAGGCAGGCATCAACAGCGACCTGATGTGCGGCAACTTTGACATCAAAACCACCGTCAGCAACCAGCTTAACGGACTGACCAGCGGATTTAAGGACCTGATGGGCGATGTGATGCAGGGTGCCACGGGAGCAGTGACCAGCATGCCGGCGATGATTGTTCAGCGGGCCAATCCGGGGCTGTACGACATGATAACCAACGGCGTGGCGCAGGCAGGCCTCTCTTTTGACCGCTCAAAGCTGAGCTGCGAAAACATGTCGAAGAAACTGGCGGACTACACCATGGGAGACCGGGCATGGACGGATTCGGCGGTCGGTGATGAATACCGTGATGCGGTGAACCGCAGCGGCGGGGATGCACTGAAGGCAGAGGAGGCGAAGGATAACGCCACCGGAGAAGAGGGTGCCCGCTGGATTGGGGGGCAGAAAGCTGGCGGGAAGGGGCAGCCGGCAATACAACCCACTCACGACCTGGCGAAAGCCGGGTACAACATGATGAATAACCAGCAGGTCAACAGTAACGGCAACGTGCCGAAAAACCGGTGTAACGGCTCGGCCTGCCGGCTGTTCAGTAACGCGGAGGAGGCGGCTGCGGCGGTGGTGAAAGTGCTGGGTGACCGCAGTATCCGCACCTGTACGGACCCGTCGAAGTGTCAGAGCGGCGGGGAAGCTAATGCGCCGGGCGCGTCGGTAGCCGGTACCGGTTTTGGCCCGATGCTGGATGAGGCGACGAAAACGAACCTGGAGACGCTGAACCGGCTGGTGAACAGCCGTGGTGCCCCCTCTGCGGAAGAGCTCGGCAAACTGAAAACCGGTGGACTGGCGGTCACCCGCGGGGTGATTGAGGCGCTGCGTGATGACACGGACCGGAGCGCGCTGGTACAAAGGCTGGCAGGCGAACTGGCGATGGCGGACACCATTGAGGCCGCGCTGGCCATGCGGCAGATGCTGACGACCGGGGAGTCTGAACCGAATGCGGCGGCACAGAAGCAGGCCATCGAGGAGGGCGACCGGCGTATTGACTCGCTCGACAGGGGGCTGGAAACCCTGAAGAACGAGATGGAGTTGCGCCGGGCCATCAGCAGTAACAGCCTACTGAAAACACTGGAGCGCCAGGAGATACGTAACAGTTCTAACCAGTTGCAACAGAAGGATGCAGGCGGCGATGAAAAAATGAGCGCCCTTGAACAAAGGAGCCAGTAATGAGGAATATGAAGACTCCCGGGGGGCTGAAATCACGTCCGGTAAACATTCTGTTCCAGGTGTTTTTGTGGGGCATGGTGCTCACGCTGTTGCTGGCGGTTCTGTATGTCATTGACTCCCGCTACGGAGGGATTCATGACCGGATGCTGCAGTGGCGTACCCCGTTACTGGTCTGGCGTCTGGTACTTTACAGCATTCTCATCACTCTCTGGTTGTGGCCGGGAGGACTGCGTCGTCGTTATTCAGACCAGGTCAGGGCTTCAGGGCACCCGAACCCCCGGTTTGCGGTGTTCCGTACGGAAATCATCCCCGTCATGCTGGTTGCTTTTTCTGAATACAGCAACTGGGCACAGTTACAGTGAGGGGACGAGAATGACCGCGAACAGTATTATTGAATATATCCTGGTGTTCTTCGGCTGGATAATGAATAACGCGATGTGGGACATTATGTCAGGGACAGGGCTGTACCTGCTGCCGCTGGTGTTTAAGTGTGCGGGCATCTGGCTGAAAACCCGGGAAGAGGGATTTGATGAAGGGAACAAGGGGCTGCTGCTGCAGCCCCGGATGGAGAACGCCCTGTATGTGCCTTACCTTGTGATTCTGTTCTGCATTATACCGGTTGCCCCGGTGAATATCAGCACGATGAAGTTTGACGGCAGCCGGGCGAAACAGTGCCATGTGTTGGTGGTCACCCCTCAGGCATCCGGTTACAGTTCTGTGGTGAGTGACCTTGGCGGTAAGACGGCAAAAATTCCGATGTGGTGGTTTCTGGTATACAGGCTTTCAAAGGGAACCACGCAGGCGATGATTGCGTCCATCCCCTGCGGGGGCAAAATCCGCCAGATGCGTTTTGAAGTCCAGCACAGCCAGTTGCATGACCCGGTACTGATCCAGGAACTGCAGGATTTCTCCGGCAGCTGCTATTCACGGGCTTACTACCGCCTGAAAAGTACGAATCAGTCCCTGACGGATAAAACGATTAATTCGGTGGGCTGGATTGGCAGCGATTATTTTCTGAACACGGCGGGGTATTACGACACCTATACCTCGAAACAGCCAAGAAGGGCGTGGCCGTGGAATGATAAGCGGGATGCGGGGTATGCGAACACGGGCGACGGGGGGTATCCGACCTGTAAAGAATGGTGGTCAGACCCGAAGAAGGGGCTGAAAGACCGGGTGCTGGCGAGTCTGCCATCGCGGGTCAAAGCTGATTTCCAGTTACAGAATGTTAAAAACTGGCAGGAGCTGGCGCTGCGGTGGCTGGTAAGCCCGCGTAATGTGTCCCTTTCCGGCGGAGGCGAAACCTACTCGGTTGGCAGCAATGACAATGCCACGGGATTCGTCGGGAACCTCACCCGACTGGCGACGACGGTTGGCGTGGGGATGAAACAGTTTGAGGCGCTGCCGGGCTTTGATGCACTGAAGCAGGCGTTACCGATTGTACAGGCGCTGCTGGAGATGATGGTGATTATCGTCATTCCGGTCCTGCTGATGTTTAGCGCTTATGACCCGAAGACAATAGTGACCATCACGTTTGCACTGTTTGCGCTGATGTTTATCTCCTTCTGGTGGGAAGTGGCCGGCTGGCTGGATGACCAGTTGCTGACGATAATGTACGGTGCCAGGGATGACTCGGGGCTTGCGAGTGGTGTGCCGTTCGCGAATTTTGTGAGTTCAGTGAGTGATGGCTGGATAATGAACCTGGTTCTGGGCGTGATGTATATTCTTTTTCCGCTGTCCTGGTTCGGGATGATGGGCTGGACCGGAGTCCATTTGGGAAATTTTGCTACACAAATAATAGGTGACGGAGCTAAATTACCTCAGGATGCCGGGAATGAAGGTGGTAAAAAAACAAAAGATGCGGCTGTTTCTGCAGTTACAAAAGGAAAAGGGAAACTGAAATAATATTTTAAATGAGCCACCTACAATTTGGTGGCTTATTTTAGTTTTCAGGTTCGAAGATTACTGCATTACCTTTGTATATGGTTCCGTCGCTTCCATATCGATATTCAGAATCAGAATTGCTTGTGTTTTTTGTATTCATCATCTCTGCTACAACTGGAGCACAAATTACTGTAGCGGTTACCAGACCATCAAAAAGGCTACCAAGACCTAAAAGAGTATTTCTCCCCAGCTCTTTATAGTCCCGCTCCGTCATTTTATATTTTTTTGGTTTACGGGCGAGAAACTCATCAATATCTGCCTGACTGAAACAGGGAGTAACGGGCGGCAGAGTTTGTTCCGGAACATCAGCTATAAAAGGCATTGATTTTGCTTGATGATGTTTGTCGGCATGAGACGTGCGTGGGACAAAATCAGGAATGCCGTTGGTGGACGAACGCAGTCCACGACGGTCTTGTTTTTTCATCCCTGAGATGGTTTCCTGAATATCATCAGGATTAAAGAAAGTATCTTTCATTGTTACCCCCCCCTCTTAAACAGATGATAAAATAATCAGAATATATATACCCCTAATCTTCCTGCAGATTAAAACAAATGTAAAACAGTTATAAACTATTGTTTTCTATAATGTAAAGTTGAAAGCTATCAGTTTTACTTGACTAGACATTAACATAGACCGACAACGCATACTTTGAAAGTTTCAGGCTCTTTTTTGTGAACTAAATCACCTTATAACTTAGTTGCTGACGTGTGCCAGTTCAGACCGTGAAATGAGTGTTAAGCAGCAAGCTAGAGCATCACCATCGTTCAGTGGCCGAGACGGCTATGTTCCGTATCAAAGCACTGCTGGATTGTCATCTGAGCCTTCGGGGCTATGAGGCTCAGGCAGGTGAAACTGTGAAATTGCTTAAGGCGCTTAATGGCAAGGTTCTGTTGGGTATGCAGCATCTGAATCGCACAACAGGAAACCCGGCATGAGACCACCTGTCGCTGGATTTGATTTATAAGACTGGTGAATCAATAGCCGTATCGTATCTGGCTGGCAACAGTATCAGGATCACTGTCGATCCTGATTATTATCTGGTCATAAATAAGACAATAAGCGCTGGACAACTCTTCCGGTGGCTGAGATGCTCCGGTGGTAAAAGGAGGGGGATATGCCGGAAGAGAAGCTTAAAAACCCAACGTTACCCGATGATACAATAGCCCGGGAGCTGGAGCACAGGAAACTGTGGCGAAGGGCTGTCTGTCGTTGGCGCTATGTTCTCAGCATAACCGAGGATGCGCGAAGCGCTGAGCGGATAGTGCAACAAATGGCATGGTGTCAGCAGAAGATTCCACCAAAGCGTGCGGGAACACTGATATTGTCAGCGAATGACCTGCGTCACATTGATAAAGTCGCCCGTGCGTTGGGATGCGGCCCCATTGCCCGGCACTGGATAGAATAGCGAGCTCAGATGTGAAAAAGTGATGTTGCCTGCGGATACAGAACAGTATGCGGAACGGGTGAAGGAAGAAGTCGCTGTGCTGCGTACCAGAATGGGCGGAGCCTGTATCACGCTGAATTACCGGACCGCCCGGGTTAACGACCATCCGGTACTGCTGATTGATTTCTTTAATCCCCGGGGCAGACTGTATACCCTGCGTTACGATCTACCGGCAGGAACGCCACAACAGAGTACCCGCCGGACGTCACTGATACTGACGCTGATCCGCAGGGAGCTGAGGGAAACCGGGAAATATGCTGCATAAGTTTTTGTCTGTATAAAAACAGCTATCTGTCGACCAGTGCCCATCCCTTTTTATACATGCAGCTTGTAACAAAAGCCGCCCTGGCATCTTTATTCAAATCATTTTCCTTTATTTTTTTAATGAATTTAAAGGGTCGTCTTTGGTCAGACTTTTGAGATCCAGGTTAAAAGATTGTTGCATGTTAACGGGATGTTTATCATAGGACTGAGCGATACAGTCAGCGCGGGCATTTGACGTATCATACTGACTTGCCCACTGTTTTGAACTGCAGGCTGCCAGTGCCAAGATTAACATAAAACAATACAGAAATTTTTTCATAGCCATACTTTAATGATGCGACTGGAGGCAGCGTATTCGCTTTACTGGCAACATATTCAATACTTCTGTGGTTTTATATGGTTACGCTGAGACAGTTGCCCACGATTTTTCGTCTGTATCAGCCCGCCTGATTTATTTAAGGAGATGAAATCTGACACTCATTCCGCGTTTCGTAATGCAGTACACCATGCGCACTGGCAGCCTGGAACGGGCGTGATGCCGCAGGTTCCGAAAGGCATGCTCTGCATATCAGCGTGGGTGGCGCTGTAAAATTTACCCAGTAACTGATCTTCCCGGGCTCTCAGATCTCCGGCAGTCTCCTGCACTGTGGATTTAAACGCATAAACCGGGAAAGTGGCGGCCAGACATAACGGGAGAAAACTGAGGTAATGTATTTTTTTCATCACACAATACTCCTTTTTGTTGCATGTAACTTTTGTGGGCTGAAGTTCGCGGTTCAGGGTTGTGTTATGCTGTGGACAGTACCGCGGGAAAGCTCGCGGCGGGCTTCAGTCAGTTCTTCCTGGGCTTCAGCAAGTTTCGCCTGCCTGTCAGCGATTTTTTCACTTTTCCCGGATATCCGGGCCTGCTCCAGCTCATACTGTCGGGTTGTCACCTTTCGCTGTTTGTTGGCGACTTTTCTGTCTTTTTGCTCCGGCAGTCTGCCATCAGTACAGTATTCATCAATATGACGGAGAGCTCTTTGCAGCCCGGCCATCCGGTGAATGTTATTGTATGCCTGCGCATATTCTAACTGGTACTCCAGATGCCGGCGTTTGTACTCACATTCTCGATAATTGCCAGCCATCGCGCCGGAAACCATGAAAGAATACAGCAGTCCTGCCAGAACGGTGACCCTGAGAAATTGTGGTTTCATTGATGTCATAAGCTGTAACGGGTTGTTGGTGAAAGATGAATCAGCGTATGTCCTGCTGCGGTAAATAATCAAGCCCCGGGATGTTGCACAGGTATCGGAAGAATCCGGTAGCTGACGAAAAGTGTTGAGTTGCCACAAGGCAAAGGTAGAATGCGCCACTGGCTGATTCAGGCATGAACAACTGTCAGCCAACTGCGCCTGGCTCCTGCATACGGTCTGACTCAGCAACTTACCGACTCTCTGAGTCAGCATACGCCATAACTTCATCGTGGCGTCTGGTGGTTCTTTGTTTTTTTATCCTTTATGGTTTCCTGCTGATTCGCCGGGCATTACAGGGAATAAAAACGCTCTCTTTATTTTGTTGACCGCATCAGGCTGCCTGTCGCATAACTGTTTCTGTGGCCCCGGCAGGGATGAACCGTCGATTCTCCATGTTGCGGAACCGGGCGTCACACCACTTCCATCTTACCCGTTGTTTTTTGTTGACTTTCACTGGCTGCATGAATTGGGAACAGTTATTGATACTTACCCATAACAATTGCCTGTCATCTGGCATCCTTTTGTAATTATAGAGACAGCTTTTCTTTTTCTTCGTTGCCAATAAACAGGACAGACTGATTATTGCACTCGGGCACATTTTTTCTCGACGTGCGTTTTGACCCGTAATACGCATTTTTTCCCTGTTGAACCTTAACGAAGTATACATGGCGGGGGCGCACGGCATAATGCAGATTATGCGTGGCTCTGCTTCGCATAATCTCCTGCATTATGGTTAATGACTCTGTCATTTACCCCGTCTCCCCGTCATATCTTGATACCTTCGCCCTACAGGCATGCTACCGCACGCCTCCGTACAGCCGTATGGCTATATTATCAGCACTTGTAACCCTGCGTACACCTGAGGTTTTTTGTGGGTTATAACGGGATATGGCGGGTTTTAACAGGACGGAGAAGGGGGCTGATTAGCGTTTCCGGTACTGAGAGGCGATTTTCCTGGCGGTGTGGAGTATCCGCAGGATACGTACGTGCTCTTTTTCGGCTACATAGATGATGATGAACGGGAAGTGAGGCACGACAAGCTTACGCTGACTCTCCAGACGCCCGGCCTTTACCCCGGCCAGCGGGTTTTCCTCCAGGATACCCGTCATGCCCGCCAGACGGTCGTCTGCGGCTATGGCAACCGCAGTCCCGGCTTCCCGGTTCAGGTACAGGAAGATGTATTCCCTGTCCCTCTGTGCACGCTTTCCCATTCAACCCTGACCGTCACAGCCTACCCCGCATGGCCTGTTGTTTCAGCGTGTTCATCCTGTTTTCCATTTCATCGTGGCCGATGTACTCGCCTTCACCGGCATCATAGCGGCTGAACGCCTGAGCTATCTGCTCTTCCAGCCAGTCTTCATGCACACTGCTCTGATAGCGGCGTTCTTCCTTTGCCAGCTCTTCGGCACGCTGGCGCATCAGCTCTGTCAGGCTCACCTGCTGACGCTCTGCCGCCTGCATGGCCAGCCGCTTGGTTTCTTCAGCTATCCGGAAGTGGATCGTACTGCTCATCATTCCCTCCACACGTGGTGTCATCTGTGTTGTCATTATGAACGGTATATCCCGTTATGGCATCCGGGGTTTCCCGTTCTGCCGGATGTGTGCTGGCCTGAACCGCCTGAACCGCCTGAACCGCCCGGAGCGACACCTGCGTATAGATCTGCGTAGACTCCACGCTGGCATGACCCAGCATTGCCTGTATCCACCGCAGATCTGCGCCATTCTCCAACATCTGTGTCGCCATCGTGTGCCGGAACAGGCAGCAGCTCCCGTAACCGTACCGAGCGCTGCTACTGCCAGTTGGCAGGATACAGGGGTGTTTCCACTACAGGCCTCTTTAATCGCGGCCTGAGTACCTGACTCGTAATTTTCTACAGTTCCGGGCTTCTGTTTATTTGCAGCCGCAAGAACGCTCCCCAAAGAGTTATTCTCAATCTTTTTAATACCGCTGTTTATTCTTCTTTCTGATATTTCATTAGTTATCATTACGTTAGTGCGATTTATCGCACTGCGTCAGGTGTATAGCGGATAACTGAGCAAAAAACAGGCGATAAAGCTGACGTTTTTACGCAGGTTAAGGGCTATCAGGAATAAAAATGCGTCAGTGATCCCGCTCATCATGCTTGCATGATGGGATACATCACTATTACGTCAAAAATACATCACCGTTACGTCACTATTACACTAACCGGATACCATTACGTCAGTTTTACACCCTAATTACGCCAGATTTGCGTCACGCTAAGTAATAAAACGGTGAGCGCTGGCAGATTTTTAATCTGACGATGTGAAGCGTTGGACAACGAGCCAGGCGAGGCGTCAGCGGGTTTCAAAGGGACCCCTTTGGCACGAACGGTTTTACCGGGGAATAGCCCACTGTAAACATCGATCACGTGCCTCTGAAATAGATATGACTTCCGTTTCCCTTACGCTGATTTCTCTAATGTGCATTAAATGCACTGATGGGATCGGGTGTCGGGGCGCAGCCCTGACCTGGCCGTTTTTTGGAGTTCCGGCGCAGGTGGCGGTACTCCAAAAACACATCTTGTCTGATTGTGAGGAACATAGGGCAAAAAATCCCGCCGAATGATGGCGGGATTTTTATTAATTATTAATAAGGTAAACAATATGCCCCATCTAAAGATTCATACTGTGTGATTGCATCTCTGCCTTCTGCCAGATACTCAACATCGATTGGTTCCGGCGGGAAATCTTTAGTATAAGATCCCTCCAAGAATAAACGATACTGCTCCAGTACGTATAATGTTTGCTCTATGGTTAAAAGTACCTGCTGCTCTTCAACATACTCACATCCAATAAATACTTTATCATGCGTAACCATCACCCAATGGGCATTACCTATGCCGAAGTTGCCATCAGTTGTTTTTCCTGATGCAAGCGCAGTTAAATTTTTGATCCAAGTGTCAACAGAATGAATACCATATTGAATATCATTAGACAACCATCCTGAAATCTCACGTACTCCATACCCTAATACCCCTCCATCAGAGGAGTTACGTATTTTTCCACCAATAGGAATAAATAAATTACTATTTTCATCCCACCAGAAAGTAATTTGATCATTCAACATTACTTATTCCTCCCAGTATAAACAGGCCATGCAGTCGCACCTGTTCCATCGGGTTTGCCATAATAGCCTTGAATTTTCACGCCGCTAGATGATTTCCCGCTCCACATTTCTGTATTCGGTATTCTTTCAGAATTCTTAAACGCGCTCTCAATCTCCTGAGCCGTCTGTCTTTTTGACCACTGCTCGGGGAAGAATGTAGTTTCAGCCTTCTTGTTCACCCATTGTCCTGTCGTTGGATCTCTCACTGATATATATCCGGTCGAAACACCATTGGCATCAGGAGCGCCAGTCACTTTATCTATCTTGATGTTTGGATCACGAATATAATGCCCACCAGAACCAACTTTAGTCCCATCCTTAAGAGTCTTTACTTCTCCATTAAGTATATGATCCATCCTGATATAGGCAGTTTGTGAACCTTTCCCGGCCTGTTCTCTGATCAGTTCCAGCGGTGTAGATGAAGGTTTAAAATCATCAAGATACTCACCAGCTTTCTGTAATGGATTATTTTTTGCCGCATTGGCCGCAACAGCTTCAGCTTTCGCCGCGGTTGCCTCTGCCGCTGTCTTACCAATACCTATAGCACCACCGGCCCCCACACCGCCTGGAACAATAGCTTCCGACGTCATGATCCCGGCATTATTCAGACACAGTACAACATTACCAGCACATGCTCTGATAGCAACCTGAGCAGCGGCGGCTAATTCCGGTGTTGCCGCTATCAGCATTCCC
Organism: Citrobacter braakii; assembly: GCF_002075345.1. GTDB lineage: Bacteria > Pseudomonadota > Gammaproteobacteria > Enterobacterales > Enterobacteriaceae > Citrobacter > Citrobacter braakii. The sequence goes on along the minus strand of NZ_NAEW01000015.1, from coordinate 73,305 downwards.
CCACCAAGACCAGCAGGCAGTGCAACTATCATCGCATTCTGTAGCGCCTGTCCCTTACGGCAGGATTCTGAACCGGGATCATCTGCACAGGACATAATATTCTCTGCATGCTCCCGCGCTGCTTTAATCTGCCCGTCCTCTGTTCCACCACCCAGCAGGTTATTCTCAACCGCGTTCTTTCCTGCCTGCGCTCCCGCAATGGTTCCCGCCGATGAATCTGACGCCAGCGAGCCCGCAAGGGCTGCTGCTATTGTCGACATTCCGCTCAGTTGTTCACGTTCTGATTCGTTAAGCTCAGAAGGTGGTTTACCAAAGTACAGTTTTGAGATGGTTATCGCCGCCACTTCACCGGTGACCGCCCCGACAGCGCCACCTGCAGCCGGAGCACCGTTCAGCTCCGCCACCACACCACCAATAATCGCATGACCCAGCAGACGGACTGCCATCTGTTTGTCTGACGGCGTCTCCCCGCCGGTCAGCAACTTCAGCCCTGTTGCCAGATACGGTGCTGCCCCGTTTGCCAGTGCGGCTTTAATATCGCCTCCGGCAAGTCCGCTGAGCACCGCCACCGACGCCGTCACTGCCTGACGCATTGGGTCACCCACCCGGGCATCGTTGTCCTTCAGGGCTTTGTTGTAAAGATTCTGGTAAGCCCGCGCCGTTATCGCTTCCTCATCAGACGGTTTTTTCTCTGCTTTCAGCTCCTTTTCTGCCAGTGTTCTCGCATCCTGACGCGTGGCGGCATTCTGCATGTCCTCCGTGGCTTTCCGGGTGGCGTTGATGGCTTCATTCGTATTGTAAATATCCAGCACCTGGCTGCTGATATCGCTCACCATCTGCGCCTGCTGCAACTGACGCTGTACCTTTTCTTTGTCAAATATCGGCGACAGGCCGTTTGCAGCATGCTCCGTATCCCGGCTGAGGGTACTGGTATCCTGCTTCTGGTCTGCAGTATTGCGGACAATAAGGCTGCCATCACTGACAGCGGCATGCGTGGTACTGTTCTCATGCCCTGACTTGTTTACTCCGGACAGCGTGTTCGTGGCCATGTTGGTCAGTAACTGGCTGCCGACGGAACCACCTGTACCGACAGAGATACCCTGGTGCTGCGCGCTAAAGTCTGCCTGGTTGTGGATATCGCTGAAGCCCAGCGTACCGGTGTCCAGCCGGTTTTTCGATTTATCGGCCGTACTGGCGATAACCGCTCCGTCCAGTTGCGTGTGCTGCCCGGTGGTGACATCAAAGCCTTCCTTCCCGGCAAACAGCCCCGTCTGGTCCTTAACGCTGTCGAAGTTACTGTGGATTTTATCCTGGCTGAGGCTGACGTTGGCTGAACCACTCATACTGCCGTATGTAAAACTGGCTCCGGCACTGGCACTCTGCTGTTTCGAATCGTAGTGGTCGCTGTCCTGCTCGCTCTGCAGGGTAAGATTGCGTTTTACATCCGCCGTAATCTTCTCGCCACTGACCTGTGCTCCCGTGAGAGTTGCGTCCCGTCCCGCGTTCAGCGTGACGTGATTACCGGCATCAAGCGTGGTGTTTGTATGGGTGAGGGTGGTGCCGTTTTCATGGCCTTTCGCCGCGTTGACACTGGCGGAGACGGTAATGCCGGTGTTCTGTCCGACGTTAATGCCGACACCCACGCTACCGCCGTGGCTGCTGTTTTTGCCACTCAGCGTTTCTGTGTTCAGCGCCGAGAGTAACTGAATGTCCCGTTGCGCGTCCAGGTAAATGTCATGCGCAGCCTTCGCCTGGCTGCCCTGAACCGTGATATCCCCGCCGTGACCATGTCCGTCCCCGGTGGCGGACATGTGAATATCATGGCCCGCGTTCAGACTGCTGCCGGATACCGTATGTGACTCAGTTTTCTGCTCTGATTTCGATGACTGGCTGCCCAGTGAAACCGTCACGCCAAAGGCCGCCGGCGCAGCTTCTCCGCTTCCGGCCTGTTGTGCCGCCTGCTGAGCATTATTCAGATCAAGTGCCTGTGCGGCCTGGATGCCGCTGAGCGCCGCTTTCACATCGCCCAGGGCCTGAAGGCGCCCGTCCTGAGTTTGCCGGGCCTGCTGCACATTCTGTACCGTGGTATTCAGGGCTGACCCCACGGCACCGCTGAGCGCCACGGTGACTCCGCTCTGATGGCTTTCAAATTTTTGCAGGGTGGTCTGGCTGTTTTCTGCGGCAGTGATGTTGACGTTCTGGCCGCTGAGGGAAATATCGCCCCCCGCCACCAGGTCGCTGCCGTGAACGGTGGTATCATGACCGGCGCTGAGGGTGAGATTACCATGCTGACTGCCCAGAGTACTCCCCAGTTGCGTTTCTCCCTGTCCCTCAGTGGTGGATTTCTGCGAGCTGCTGCCAATGGTAAAGCCGATACCGCCGGAACTCATCAGGCCGGATTTTTTCTCCTGCTTCAGGTGAGATTCCTGGTGTGACTCCCTGGCGGTGGTGATATCGAGATTATTTCCCGCCACCAGGCTGACATCCTGTGTACCGGCGACATTACTGCCGTGGACGCTGATATTGTTACCGGCCTGCAGGCTGACCGAGTCACCACTTAGCGTGGTACTGAGGGCCTGGCGGTCATGTATTTCATCATGGGTTTCCGAGGTGGATTTTGACAGGAAACCACCACTGGACTGCCTGCTGTTTTCCGTGATGTCCCGGGTTGAGGTTCCAGTACCGAGAAGAATGTCCCGGCCCGCACCGACAGACAGTGTAGCTCCGGCACTGATGTCTGCCGCTGTGGCCCGTATATCGCGTCCGGCTGCCAGCGTCAGGTCACCCGACGTGGTCAGCCTGCTGCCGGTATCGGTCTGCCCGGACTGATGCAGGTACTCATGCAGGCCCCAGTCGTGGTTTTCTGTTCGGGCGGTGGTCAGCGTGTTCAGCTTCAGGTCCTGGCCGGCCAGAAGGCGGGTGGTGCCGCCGACCCCGGTATTTTCCAGTTCACTGGCGGTCAGTGTGATGTTCCCCAGCGCCTGCAGTGTCATACTGCCGCCGGGTTGTTGCACATAAATACCGGCGGTACGGTCTGTCCAGGTGTTGATACCATTACCGCGAAGGGTGGTTTCACTGCTGATATCATGACCGGCGAGCAGGGAGAGGGCGCTGCCGGCGATAACCCGCCCCCCGGTGTTGTTGATATCCTGGCGGGCCCGTAAATCCACCCGGTCACCCTGAATATCTCCGTGGTTATTCAGCGTCTGCGCGGTGACCTTTGTGACGTCCCTGCCGGATATCAGGCCACTGTTTGTCACGTTCCCCGGAGCGTTAATGGTCACGCTGCGTCCTGCCAGCAGAGAGCCGTCTCCCGACAGGTCCCCGGGACGGGCTCTCACATAAAGCTGAGGAACCTGTACTGTCTGCTGTGTGCCATCCGGCAGGGTGACCGTTTCATTAACCAGCCAGACCATATCGCTGGTCAGCAGCACCATCTGCTCAGGGCTGAGCGCAATGCCTGGCGTCAGATGGTATTCCCGGGCAAATGTGATACCGCTGTTCATCAGCGCCCTGAACTGCTCAGCATCATTGCTGTAACCGTACAGATAACGCTGGCCGGTCAGTGCAATGACCTGCTCACGAACCAGCTTTTGCTCATAATAACCATCCCCGATACGCTTCATTATCCGGTCCGGGGAGGTGGACAGCGCCTGCTGCATATAGTCGGTACCCAGCCACTGTTTTTTCTGCGTGAAACGCGGGTCGGTTTCGACCAGCCAGTGTGAGGATGTTTCCGGGTGAACGGTGAACAGGCTGTTGTCCGGCAGACGGATATCCGGTGTCATTAAGCGAATTTCTGTGTCGCCGTGTCCGTTCTCCGGAGGGAGCGTCAGGGTGAAATGCTGTCCTGCCGGCACGATGAGTGGACTGACGTTCTGTGCGTGTGTCAGTTCGCTGAATGCCACTCCGGGTGCCACAGCCGGCGGCATCGGGTCTGGTACTGACAATACTGTGGCCAGTGCATTTCCGATCCCCGGGATATGACGGCCAGCAGAGGTAAGGGGAACCTCTGTTGATGCCGGCAGGGATAATGACAGCAACGGGTGAGCATCCGGCGCCAGATGAATATCAGCAGGCCCGGTGGATGAAACCGGAGTATCCACGGAGGCGGCGGTCAGACTGACTGCCGCAGACGGCCTTCCGGCCACTGGCGGAGGGTTTTCAGCCTGTGCCGTGTCGCCTTCATAACGCATCAGATGCAGGGGAAGCGTGGTGGTGGTCACGAATGGTCCGTAGGCGCTTTTATTTACTTTGCTTTTCTTTTTTTTGCCCATTGTACGTTTTCCAGGCTTTTTATGGTGCCTGCTGCCGGAACCCGCCTGCGGGGTCCCCTGGTCGGTATCTGTCACACGTCGTTCACCCTGACTTTCCAGGTTACTGACGGCACCTGTTGCCGTCAGGTTACCGCCCGCCACAATCCGGCTGTCCTGGTTTGTCAGTGTATTGCCCTGCCAGGACAGACCCGCACCGGACAGAATTTCTGCGGGATCTTTGTGGATGACCTGCGTTTCTGCGGTCACCCGGTCGAAGTAAAACTCATAAAAATTCTTTGAACCGCCTTCCGGGGTGGTCAGGTGGTGTTCCCGGGAACCGGTATCTGCCGTGATTCGCGGGTCATTTGCATCATAACGTGGTGTGCCACCGTTAAGCTGAAACTCGTGGTGGTGCTCGCGGGAGATTTCCACCGGTTCCGGACTCAGCGCCAGATGAATGTCGCGGTTGTCCACATTCTGCATATGAAGGGTAAGGCTGCCGGCCGCTTCAATCTGCGCACTGTGGTTTTCAAGCCGTATGCCTTCGCCTGTGGCGTGGTTCAGACTGTCGGTGTGACCACCAATGGACATATCTCCGCCGCTGTATATCAGCGCATGGTCAGTATTGCTGAGGGTGCCGGCCCCGATGTCCAGGCGTTCCCGCGCGGCGATAACCGGGGCGCTGTCCGCGGTTTTGTGGTTGTTAAGCGTGTCCGCCTGAAGTACCAGATGATCACCGTAAATACGTCCGGTACCGGTGTTGTTCAGTGTGGCGGCAATAACACGGGTCAGTCCGCCATCCACCAGGCCGGTATTGTTCAGCGTGTCACGGGCTGTGATATCCGTATTCTGTGCGCTGATGATGCCATCAGTCTGGTTGCTGATGTTCTGCGCCAGCAGCGTCAGTGTCTGCCCGGCAGTGATGTTTCCGCTGTTGTTTACATCCCGTGCGTCATCAATCTGCAGGTTACCGTCTGCGGACAGTGTACCGGTATTATTCAGGGAGTCAGACAGCGCCAGACTGAGGCTGCCCTGTGACAGCATTTGCCCCTTACCTTCCAGTGATAATGCCCGGAGTTGCCCCCTGGAGCCGGCAATCAGGGTACCGTTTTCGTTGCTGACGATAAGCGATGGTGTGGGGGCATCATCATGGACATTCAGCCCTTCCACTGACGACACCAGACCGCCGGTGTTGTCGAGTGCTGAATGAATATCGGCCTCAAGCAGGGTGGCAGCCCGTAGTGCCCCCTGAGAGTTATCAAGCCTGTCGGCATGAATTGTAAGCTGCTGTGCTTCAGTACCTTTATCAGGCTGCCGGGTATTCTTATTGAGCAGGACCGGAGCGGTAAGATTCAGTGCCTGACCGCTGCGCAGAAGCCCGGCAATATTATCCAGACGTTGCATCAGGGTGAGGGTGGCATTACCCGCACTTTGCATCTCCCCTGATGAGTTATCCAGTACGCCGCCCTGCAATGCCAGTGTTCCTGCTGAAAGCAGTTTCCCCATCGGGTTGTTGATTGTGCCGGTACCGGTATTCAGCATCAGCCCGGTTCCTCCCCGGACAGTCCCGGAAGCGTTGTCGAATGAACCACTGGTGATACGGGTATCCCCGGCGCTGCTGACAAGACCCTTCGTGTTTGTGAATGTTTGTCCGTGGGTGTCTGCAACCAGGTCCGCTGCAGACTGCAGAGTACCCTGCGTGTTTACCAGAGCCCGGCTGTCGAGAGTAAGTCCGCCATTTCCGGCAACCAGGCCGTTCTGGTTACTGACTGTTCCCGCTGTCAGGGACGCTTCGCCGCCGGCCGCAATGAAACCGGTCTGGTTATTCAGGTCACCCGCATTCAGTGTCATCGAAGCCAGTGAAACCAGACCTCCAGTGGTGCCGCTGTCGGTGTTTATCAGTGACTGTCCCTGCGTGTCAATCGTCAGCGTGTCATCCGCACGGATAAGTCCCCCGGAGTTTGTCAGCGTAAGGGAAGTGAGACTCAGTGAGTGACCGCTGGTGATACCGCCCCTGATATTCGAGATATTACCGGTATCCATTCTGACCAGCCCCTGACTGGTTACCAGCCCGTCCTGGTTATTCATCTCACCACTTTGCAGCATCAGGTCGCCTCCGCTACGGATATTCCCCTGGTCACTGTTATTCAGTAAGGCATTCTGCGTATCCAGCCAGAGGTTACCTGCTGACTGGATGAGGCCGCCCGCATTCTGCGTTTCTCCTCCTTTCAGCGTTAGCGCACCGTTAAGGCCGGCCAGCGTTCCGTTGCGGTTGTCAAGGCTGTGGAAAGAAACGGAAGCTGTCTGCCGGCTCAGTAACGTACCCGAGTGGTTGTCCAGTGTCCCCGTAGTGAGGGTGAGCTCCCCGGCGCTGAAGATACCGCCTTCCGTACCGCTGTCTGAATTTATCAGCGTCAGTCCGTGTGTGTCGGCTTCAAGATTCCCCCCGGCCCGGATACGTCCTGTGTGGTTATCCAGTTGTCCGGTATCAAGGTGTAATGAACCGGCGGCGTCCAGTCTGCCACCCTGATGGCTTAACGTTTCTTCGCCGGTACTGATACTGACGTTCTGTCCGGCCAGTACCCCGTGGTCACCATCAAACCGGCCGCCAGTGATGTGAATATCACCACCGGCAATAATCCCGCCGGTCTTACCGCTGTCTTTATTGATAAGAGCATGATGATGCGTATCCAGCGTGAGCATACCGTCAGACTGCAGCAGTCCCCGGAGATTACTGACGGTATCTGATAACAGCGACAACGTCCGGTCAGACAGAATGTTGCCGTCTGTATTGTCGGTATCCTGTACGGTGAGACCGGCAGCCCCCGATGCCGCAATGGTTCCCCTGGCGTTAATCAGGCTCCCCCCATTCAGCGCCAGTTTCCCCCGGGATAGAATGCCTCCACTGTCTGCGGTATCCGCATTGATGATATGTTGCCCGTGCGTATCAATACTCAGGTTTTCGCCGGACTGGATACGTCCTCCGGTGTTGTCAAGTTCACCACTGTTCAGCATCAGCGCCCCCTGGCTGATGAGCCCGCCATCCTGTCCGTTGTTGACGCTGGTCAGTGCCTGACCGTGCGTATCAAGCGCCATGTCCTGCGCAGACCAGATTAAACCTGACGAGTTGTCCAGCAGACCGCTGTCCAGCGTCAGGAAGCCACCGCTGCGGATACCGCCTGACGAGCCGCTGGCGGTGTTATCGAGTCTGGCACCCTGAGTGTTCAGGGTGAGATTCGTGCCTGCCTGCAACAAACCAGCCTGGTTCAGGGTATTCTTCGCAAGTATGGACAGCATCCCGGTGTCGCTGACCAGAATACCTTCCCGGTTATCCAGTCCTGCAATGTTCACGCTGGTGTCAGCCCTGCCGGCAATATGTCCGTGCTGATTATCGGTTTCGCCGGCGTTCAGCGTCAGCGTTCCTCCGCTGACAATCCCCCCGTTATCCGCGCTGTCCCGGTTAATCAGATGTCGCCCGTGAGTGTTTATTCCGAGAGAACCTCCGCCCACGATTTGACCGACGGTGTTATCCAGTTCGCCACTGTTGAGCGTCAGTATGCCTTTACTGAACAGGGTTCCACCGGCGTTAACGAACGGGTTGCCCTGCGAGTCTGCCAGCAGGTTGCTGCCGGACTGAACCCGGCCGCCATCATTGCGTAACCCGGAAGTGTTCAGTGTCAGGCTACCGGTAATACTGGTAAGCTGTCCTCCCCGGTTATCCGTCTGACCAGCGGTGACTGTGGTATCTGTCTGTCCGGCCAGGGTACCGTTCCGGTTGTCCAGTACCCCGGTATCAAGGATGAGCCGGTCTCCGCCCAGAATGCCGCCCTCACTCCCGCTGTCCTGGTTTATGAGGGCAGCGGTTCCTGTGTTAATCAGAGTATCTTTCAGCGACCGGATAAGACCCCGGGTGTTAACCAGTTCACCACTTTCCAGTGTGATGTTTCCGCCGCTGAGTATACGGCTCCCGGTGTTGTTCAGTGTCTGACGGTGGGTGCCAATATGAATATCATTCTGCGCCTGAACCAGCCCCCCGACGTTGTTCATGTCATTCACGCTGAGGCTCAGACCACCGGACTGACTGCCCAGAATACCGTTGCGGTTATCCGTACTTCCTGCCGTGATGCTGACATCATTCCTGCCGGTGAGAGTCCCGTTATGGTTATTCAGTGTTGCGGTGGTGAGTGTGAGGCGGCCACCACTGAGCATACCACCGTCATTCCCGCTGTTCTGATTGATGAACGCAGACGTTCCGGTATTAACGGACATATCTCCGGCAGACTGAATGAGTCCGCCGGTATTATCGACATCCCCGCTGCTTATGGACAGGTTCCCCTGGCTTATGATACCGCCGTTACTGCCGCTGTGGGTGTTAACCAGCGTACCCGGCGTGGTCAGCGTCAGTCCTGTACCACCGAATATCCGTCCCGAAACGCTGGTGAGACTGCGCGTCGACAGAGTGAGTGCCTGCTGTGCGCCAACCGTTCCCCGGGCGTTATCCATATCACCGGTCGTGGCGTCCAGCCAGCCATTACTGCTCAGCCATCCTGCAATGTTATCCATTTTGCCTGTACGGAGCGTCAGGCTCCCCAGGCTGATGATACCGGCTTTTCCGCTGTCACGGTTGGTCAGCGTCCCGCCCCGGGTATCCAGCACCATATCGTGACCACTCTGCAGAAGCCCTCCGGAGTTATCCAGTCCGTGCACCGAAAAGTTCAGACTCCCGCCGGCGGCTATTGTCCCCTGGCTGCTGAGCACAGTACCACGGTCAGACAATGTGATATTTTTCCCGGCAGTGACCACACCACCGGTGTTGTCCAGCCCGTCAGCGGACAATGTGAGGCTGTCTCCGGCCTGAATTTTTCCCCGCGGACTGAGAAGGGCCTGACTGGTTATATCCATATCCGTCATTGCCACAAGCCGGCCTTCTGTCCCGGTGAGTGAATCTGCCTGAATCCGCAGCGCTCCGGCAGAGAGAATACTGCCGCCGGTATAGTCCACCGCGCCGCTGACAGTCATGGTCAGCGTGCCTTTTCCGGTCTGGCGTAGCTCACCCTGTGAGATATCCAGCGAATCAGCCTGGAGTGACAACGAATCCGCAGTCAGGGACGCTCCGACAAGCCCCGTATAATTACTGTTCAGCACCAGTTCACCATCGCTGCGGATAGCACTGTGTCCGCCGCTGAACGTGCCGGCGTCAAGCTGGAAACGACCGCTTCCGCTATGGAGCAGGGTGCTGCCTGTTGCATTCAGCACCGGTGTTGTGAACATCAGATTCTGGCTGCGGGTGGCAAGAGTACCGCCGTCAAGGTTCACTTCCCTGCTGATATTAAGCCGGAGGTCATCCGGCCCCGTCTGTATCAGTGTACCGCCGGTCGCAGACAGTACCGGGGTCTGAACCTGCAGACGCCGGGCCTGTACACGGGCATTATCAGTGATGATGGCTGACGGTGAGGAGAGCGCCAGGGTATCATCCGCCAGAATCTGGCTGCCGGCGGCACTGAGTTTTCTGGTCGTTGCCTTCACTGAAGTATTACGCGCCATTACGGTGGCGTTATCCAGGGCGACGGAAGCCCCCTGCAACGCGGCATTTCCGGTGGCGCTGATGTTACCGTGGTCAGACAGTACGTCAGTAGCGGAGAGCGTCAGTTGACTGTTTTCTGTCCTGTTTCCGTGGCGGTCAGCCCCTGCGGCCAGCAGACTGTCATGCCCGGCCTCAAGTGTTCCGGCGGCGAGGACCATGCCGCCTCCGGTCACCAGACTGCCATTGTGAGTTATCGTACCGGGGGTATGTACCCGGGCACTGCCCGCGGCATAAGTGCGCCCGTTGCTTTCCACGCCACTGCCGGCATCCATATGTATATCATGGTCTGCCGTGACATAGCCTGAAGCGGTATTGCGTATTTGCCCACTGGCTTTCACACTGACGGTTTGTTGCGCTTTCAGCCGGCCCTGGTTCACCACATCCCCGTGCACGGAGGTGATATTCACCGCCCCGGATGCCGCGATACTGCCTTTATTTCGTATGGTTCCATCAGCGGTAAGGATAATGTCCCCGGGCATGGAGGCTGTGTCACCCTCCATATTGACACCCATACCTTTTTCAGTGCCAATAAAGGTGATTTTATTGGCGTACATCCCGCCAAGCGCGGAAGAATCCAGAGCAAACGCTGGTTTTGCTGAGCCATCATCTTTTTTTGCTGTAACTGCGTCAGCAGAAACGGAACCATCCTCCCGGGGGCTGATGGTATTTTGTCCTGTCACTACGGTGAGTGCCCCGGCCTGGATTTCCGCGTTCAGCTTCACCGCCCGGGCGAAAATTTCGGTGGTGGTTGCATCCCGGGTATCCAGCCCTTTTCCCTGAATCACCACGTCTCCCCGGCTGACGTCATACCCGGCTATCCGGTTGTTCTGCATCTGTACCTGGCCGGTGGTGAGCGTGGCTTTATTCGCGTTGATAAATCCACAGCCGCTGCAGGTAATACCGGAAGGGTTAGCTATCACCACCTGCGCGCGCTTTCCGGCCACCTCCACATAACCGTGAAGCAGACTGGGGTTGCGGGAGTTCACCTCATTGACGATGACGCTTGCTTCCCTGTGGGCCAAATGCGGGTTCCCGGTCACCCAGCCGCCCTGTTGTGTCTGAACGGGTTTGTGGGAGTTGTTGAGAATAGCACCGCGGTTATCGACATCAAACTGCGAGTATTTGTTTACGGATACCCCGCCGGCTCCGGGGGTCTGGATATCAATCTGGGGCAGACCGTTTGCGGTGGGCAGGATATTGGGTTGCTGATTTCCCGGGGCTGAGGTGTCACGGTGAATAACGCTCCGGGCATCAGCGGGTGCAGAAACCAGGCCGGAGGCCAGCAGAATGGCGAAAGATAACACCGACAGTGACAGTCTGGCGGGGACCAGGACGGGGAATGAGGAAGACGAAATGCGCCCGGGTGAACGACCGGCGACCGCAGCACGCCCGGCACGGGCAATATCAGGCACGACCATCATCATTGCCCTGACCTGACTGAATATGACGCGATAGCGCAGTTTGTTCATATTTGTCCTTAATACCGCCAGCTCACTGAAAACCCGGTGGTTATCCGGCTGGTTTTAAATCCGTCCGGTCTGGACAGGGGACGCCCCATAAACATGTCGTAACTTAAACCGGTTATTCCGGGGCTACCCCTCACCCCCAATACACCACCGGCCAGGTGTCTGCCGGGAAGGTATTCCGCTCCGTGACCGCTGACAGAACCATAATCCAGCCCCAGATACAGTGCCTGCTGTGGTACGGGGAGCTGCCAGACCAGCTCATTGCGGGAATATCCGCCATTGTCAGCGCTAAGTGTCCGTTCACCGTCAAATCCCCTGACCGTCCAGCGGTTCCCGATGGAGAACTGTTCCTGTGATGCCAGCGGCGTTGAACTTATCTGGCGCAGATACTGTGTGCTGAAATTAAAGGACTGCCCGCGGAACGTGAAAGGTATTGTCAGGCCGGCATTCCATGTGAGAATTTTGCCAAGCCCGGTGGCCTCGCCATATTCTTCTCCCGGAACTGGCTGGGCGCCAAACCAGCGGGTTCCCCGTTGCCAGCTGATGCCCGCATCCAGGGTGGTGCTGCCGATGTAGTGACGGTGGGTGAATCCGATACGCCAGGCACTGGTGGTTGTGCGCTGTACGTCTGTTTCAGTGTCATTAATGTACTGGCGGCTTTCCCGGGTCAGTACGTCATAGCTGAGTGTGTCTTTCCAGGATTCGTTACGGTACAGCACCCGGCTGAGCTGCATGCCGAGGTTTTTCTGCGTGCCGCTGTAACGGGTGTCAGCGTCAAATCCCGCCACAGTCTGGGTGTAATCGCTCTCTGAGGCACTGAAGCTCCAGAGCCAGTAACCGAACGGAATGGCGTAATAACCGGAAAGGCTTTGTGAGTTTTTACGCCCGGAAAATTTCAGGTCGTGGGTACCGGAGATAAAGAAGGTGTCGCTGAGGGACAGGGGATTATCCAGCCACAGTGTGGCGGTTCCCTGGTATCGTCCGGTTTCCTGTTGCCCGGCGTCATCTATATCCAGACCGATACGCCAGATACGGGACTGGTGACGCGTGATCACTATATCGCTTTCTCCGGGCAGATTGCCTGGCACAATTGCCAGCTCTGCCTCAACGGACGGCGGACGCTGCAGATTCTCCATACCCTGCTCAATATCCCGTAAATCAAGCAAATGACCGTGACGGGCAGGCATGGCGTTCCACAGATGAATGTAACCGCTGCTGCCGGGTGCCAGACGAACATCGCCGAGCCGGCCCGGAACAATCTGCAGATGCAGGGTACCCTGCCGGAGATCCTGCCCGGGAACCAGCACCCGGCTGGTGACCCAGCCATATGAGCCGAGTCTGTCCTGTATCCTGCCAGCAAGTTGTGTAATCCCCCTGATTCCCAGGCATTTACCACGGATCTGCTGAGTGAATGAAGAGAGAGGAACCCAGTGAGGAAAATTGTCACGGCCCTGGATATCAATATATGTGAGAGGAAAACAGGGGGATTCAGCCGGAAATGTTAACGACGTGTTCTCAGGTGTTTTCCCGGGAGCGAGACGGACATCAGGTATGGCAGGGACAAGTTTTTCCTGCAGCGCTTTCTGCTGAGCCTGCTGATGCAACACAGACTGGCTGGTTGTCGCTTTTGCTGACAGACAAAACAAAGCAGATAGCATAACAACTCCTGCACCCGGGTTTTTATATCTCATTTCCATAAGTCATATTTACAGTCCCTTTACATTATTAACAGGCTATTATTTGCAGATTAATATTGTCAATGGCTAAAAAATGATCATGAAAAGTTGTTGTTAGCGTGGGATAATTTTATGAAACAACACTCATTGTGCTATTCCTCTCATTCTCAGGCTTAGCCACACCGGAGTTACTGGCCGTGCTGCTTCGCGAGTTGACCGGGAGAAGGCAATGATAAACCCTGGTGAATGCCGTTCATGCTCAGTGAACATCCTGACTGGGATACTTTTGCTGACGCGGTTAACCGCCCGGTTGCGTTTTTACCGGCGGCGGTATGTGCTTCTTTCAGCAGGCGATCGATGGAGGACGCGTTGATTTTCATAAGCTGATCGCGGAGTACCGGATTCAGACTGAGGTGCCCGTGTTTCTCCATTGTCGGAATGAGCTGGGGCAGTAACGCTTTGAGACGTTTTCCGCATAAGCGATCTGAAGCTTCCCAGCGGACAATCAGAGCCTGTTGAACGGCTGCTCCATAAACCGAACGGCCGGGGCGGAGCGATGCTGTTGGCTACCGTTGGTGACAGCACCGTTCAGCAACCGTATTGCTGATTTACGATGGTAACCACAGATTAGTATGAACTCGGTTTTGCTGGCTACCTGATAGCGTGTTGTCAGCCCCGTAGCAACTGGTGACGGGTATCCATTGGCAACAATGCATTACTCACGGGGACACCTCTGTATGATTATTTATCACACAGCTAAAGTAACAATTTTGATGAGGCAACAGTGCGAGTTCGGTGACAAAAATGCTGAGTCAATGCGCCGGACTGAGTTATTGTCGTCTCATAGGGAGGTAATAAAATGAACAATAGCGACAGCCCCGTTAATTACAGGTAGTTATGTGGATCTTGTGTCTGGTGTAATACTGCCAACACCTCAATACCAGCCGGAACTTCGCGGTAATAGATAATATGGCTCTCAACAGGGAAACTCCGTACACCAACATGAAGATCCTCACTACGATCACGTCCGGGGGATGGGTGCCGATCAAGAATATCTGTCATAGTCACACGCAAGGAATTAGCGTAAGCCTCTGCTATGCTAACTCCCCACCGGCGTAAGGAATACAGTTTTATGGCGCGAATATGCTCTCTGGCCTTCCTGGTAAATTTAACGCTCATCCCTAAGCTTTACCTTCAAGTTCATCGACCGTAAAGGGAGCAAACACATCATCAATACTGTGCAGCTCTCCACGATCAGCTTGTGCAATAGATTCAACCAAAATGGCTTTTAAACTCTGTAACTTAAGCTGTGCAAACTGATCATACTCTTCAGGAGAAATGACCACGGCCACACGCTTACCATGCTTACTAATCTCTACCGGCTCACGCTGAACTTTCATAAGCAGATCACCGAACTGATTTTTAGCTAGTTGAGCGGGAATGACTTCCATAAATCACCTACCGTTTAAAATGGCTCGAATGGTCAGTATAGCCAAAATAACCGATAAGCACCAGTAAGCGGAGCTATGGGGTTTGGGCAGTAACGGCGTTTACTGTTTCGTTGCTCCCCAAACCCCCATCACGCCATTCCTGGAAACGTCGGTGTGCGGAACTCTATGAACATATCCCAGTAGCGTTCAGGGCATTCCACTGGTATCCGGTCCTGAGAACGAAGAATATGGCATCCATGGCAGCACGGTTATCAACACGTTTACGATGAGTACCGAGCGGATGATGGGACTTGTGCTCGGGGATAAGCGGTGCCATTTTCTCCCAAAGCTCATCGCTTATCCGCCACCTGTTGCCCGTCATATTTTTACCTCCAGAAATTATCAGTTACGACATTCTGACAATCCCTTCTGGGATAGGTTCTTATACTGAGCCCGTCGATTAACACCTTATCCCTACTTTAAGGTTCATTTTCACACATAATCGTACCTTCTATGTATTAAATCTTGGGAGATATAACAGTGCTTACTTATTATTTAAAATTGAAACTATCAGGGTGATTATCAAGGCTGCCTGTCAGTGCTGCGAACAGGACTGTCTTCCCATCAATCGACAAATCATCAGGTATATTTAACCACTGTAGTTTTTCATTACCTGTTTTCTCATCTATCGAGGATAAAACACCTGCTATTTTTTTCGTTTCCGTGGCGTAAAGCACGGCGATTCGCTGTGAACCACAATCATGCGGTTTGCATGAATTCAGCACCAGATACTGATTGCCTGCTATGTTGACTTTCTGACCCTGAGAGTCAGTTCCCCCCTGAGTTACCCATTTGGGTAAGTGCTGGTTAGCCGCCATTTTCTGAAACTCCGCCTTTGTATCCTGATCTGCCGCCAGTTTACTGATGGTTAGTTCATCTTGCGCATACGCGGATGTGGTCAAACCTGCGAGGAATAGTGCAATGAGTGTTTTTTTCATAAAATTATCCTTAGCTTATCAGGTGCGCTGTAAAACCCCGTCCTTTGGGCGGGGAGGATGTCAATTCAGATAAATTTTAACTTTGCTGACAGTTCCTGGCATGCCTCAAGAACCAGGCTGGAATAGTACGGAATTCTTTCCTTAGGCAGCTGAACCTCCACTCCACTGACGCTAATTGCGGCCACAGCCTCCTGCGCCCGGTTGAAGACTGGCGCAGCAATACAGTAAATTCCCGGTGAGTCCTCCGCATTATCAAAAGCCCATCCCTGCTCACGAATATGCGCAAATTCCTGCATCAGATCAGACTTACAGGTGATAGTGGTATCCGTATAGCGCGGCAAGGTTTCATCCGGTAACAGCGTATCAATGGTCTCCTGCGGTAACCACGCACACAGAGCCTTACCTACCCCAGAACTGTGGAGTGGCAGTTTCTTGCCCACCCATGTCTTTATCCCTATTGGCTGGGCGCTTTCAAGCTTCAGGATATAAATGGGCGCAACTTCATCAAGGATCCCCAGGTGGCAGATAAGGTCTGTACTGTCCCTCAGCTTTTCCAGCACCGGCCTGGCCACCTTACTGATGTCGAACTGTTCCAGGGAGCGGTTTCCCCATTCATACAGCTTCAGTCCCAGAAAAAAACGGCCTCTTTCCTGGCGTAAAAAGTGATGTTCAACCAGTGCATTCAGTAAAGATGAAGTACTGCTTTTGGGCAGTCCCAGATCCTGCTGGATCTGACTGAAGGTGGCACCAGGGCATTTAAAAAGATAATTGCAAATCCTGGCCGTTTTATCGAGTGCAGGTACGGATGTTTTACTGGTTTGATTATTCATAGAGGAAAATGTTCTTCAATTCATAGCCACTTGGAGTATACCCCGGTCAGTTCCGGAGCCCAGAACCGCCTTCTTCTGGTGTTATACATCATTTCCGGTTACGGGTATCCCGCTATAAATCTGACATAACTCACAGTTATCAGCTTGCGTTGTAAAACCCTTTGACTCCCGGAACCGAATTCTGCTGTACTAAATTCAATGAGCGGAACTATAGTTCCATATATTGAACTAAATGAGGCTGGTATGTCAACGAAATTCAGGGGTATTTTCCCTCCCGTTCCTTCCATTGTCGATGAACAGGGGGAGCTGGATAAAACAGGCATGGCCCGGATGCTTGATCATGTTATTGAAAGTCGGGCTGACGGGATGCTAATCCTGGGCAGTGGAGGCGAGTTCTCACAGTTTTCGTCCCGGCAGCGAAAAGAGATAGCGGCATTTTGCCTGCGTCATGTGGACGGCAGAGTACCGGTTCTGGTGGGTATCGCCTGTGCAGGGACTGCAGAGACCATTGATCTGGGCCGCCATGCGCAGGAGCACGGTGCTGATGGCGTGCTGGTTGTAAACCCGTACTATGCAAAACTCAGCGATGACGCCCGGTTCATGCATTACAAACATATTGCTGACGCGCTCGACACGCCGGTATTTCTCTATAACTTCCCGGACCTGACCGGCCAGGATATTGGTCTCGATGTTATTACCCGGCTGGCCAGAGAAGTGCCGAACATCGTGGGTATCAAGGACACAATTGATAACATCAGCCATACCCGGGAAATCATCAACCGTGTGCATGCCTTTCGCCCGGATTTCATTGTCTTCAGCGGATATGACGAATATATGCTGGATACCCTGCTGCTGGGTGGCCACGGCGGCATTCCGGCCACATTCAACTTTGCGCCGGGTATCACCCGGGGTATTTATCAGGCTTTTCAGGATAACGATCTGGAGAAGGCCCGTTATTTTCAGCAGCAACTGGCAAAACTTTCTCCGCTGTACGCGCTGGAGCAGCCTTTCTTTGGTGTGATAAAAACCGCCATCAGGCTGAGTGGGCTGGATATATCTACCGCCGTTGTGGCACCGGCATTGCCGCTCAGCGATGAAAAAACTGCTCAGGTGAAAGCCATTCTGGCACACATTCACCAGTGATCATGAGGGTCGTAAGATGAATAACAGTCCGGTACTCAGATTAAACGCCGCAGATGATGTTGTGATTGCCCGACAGGAACTTCCGGCAGGAAGCTGGCTGGAAGCTGAAGGTCTGGAAACACGCGACCACATTCCGGCCGGCCACAAAATTGCCCTTCGGGATATTACAGCCGGCAGTGTGGTTAAGCGCTATGGACAGATTATCGGTTTTGCCACCCGTGACATCCGGCAGGGTGAACATATTCATGTGCACAATCTCGGTATGGGCAATTTTGAGCGGGACTATGCCTGGGGAGTGGACAGTCACCCTCCGGAACGCGATGCACATCAGGATACCTTTATGGGGATCCGCAGAGCGGACGGGCGGGTGGCAACCCGCAATTTTATCGGGGTACTGAGTTCAGTGAACTGCAGTGCAACCGTTGTCAGGGCTATTGAAGATCATTTCCGTTCCCGCGGCCTCAGTGATTTCCCGAATGTGGATGGCATTGTGGCCCTACCACAAAGTTTTGGCTGTGCCTTTGGGTCTGACAGTGAAATGATGACGATCATGCGGCGGACGATTGCGGGCTATGCCACCCATGTGAACTTTGCCGGGATTGTGATCGTGGGCCTGGGGTGCGAATCCTTCCAGATTAAGGACATGATGAATGCCCATAAACTGCACGAAGGCGCGATGTTCCATACCCTGACCATTCAGGAGAGCGGCGGGACACGTAATGCTATTGAGAAAGGCATTTCCCTCATTCTCGACATGCTGCCGGAAGCCAACCGGGTTAAACGTGAGCCGGTGCCGGTATCGGAAATCATTCTTGCCCTCGAATGTGGTGGCTCTGACAGCTATTCCGGCATCTCCGCTAATCCGGCTCTCGGATACGCTGTGGACCGGCTGGTTCGCCAGGGGGGAACCGCAATACTGTCAGAGACCTCTGAAATTTATGGTGCTGAACATCTCCTGACGCGCCGGGCCATCAGCCGCGAAGTAGGTGAAAAACTGATCCGCCGGATTAAGTGGTGGGAGGACTACTGTGAGCGTACAGGGAGTGAAATGAATAATAACCCGTCAGCCGGAAACAAAGCGGGCGGTCTGACCACGGTACTGGAAAAATCGCTGGGAGGTATTGCCAAAGCCGGTACGACCAGCCTGATGGAAGTGTACGAGTACGCCGAACCGGTCACCGCAAAAGGTTTTGTCTTTATGGACACCCCCGGATATGACCCGATGGCCGTCACCGGGCAAATCGCCGGCGGGGCAAATCTGGTGTGTTTTACCACCGGCCGGGGATCAGCCTTCGGCTCTAAACCGACACCCTGCCTGAAAATTGCGACCAACAATACTCTGTGGCGCCGTCAGCAGGATGATATGGATGTGAACTGCGGCACCATTGTGGAAGGCGAGGAAACAATTGAACAGGCCGGAGAGCGAATTTATCAGAGAATTATCGAGATGGCCTCGGGTGCCCGGACGCGAAGTGAAGAACTCGGTTATGGCAGCCAGGAATTTGTCCCCTGGATAATGAATGCAATTATGTAATAACCGTTGACCTGGCATGTCAGGAAACGCAACACGAAATTTTGGAAAACACAGAGGTGAATAATGGAACGTAAACCTGTTCTGGGGATATTTCTGGGTGAAGCAGCCGGAATTGGTCCTGAGCTGATTGCTAAAGTGGTGGCAGATGGCACCGTTTATAAGTACTGCCGACCGGTCCTGATTGGTGACGCCCGGGTTATGGCGCTTGGTCAAAAAATTGCCGGCGTGGATTTTCAGTGGGATGTCATCAGCGACCCGTCCGATGCGGACTGGAATACCGGGAATATTCCGCTGCTGGATTTGAAAAACTTTGATCCTGAATATCTGAAAATGGGCACCATTGATACCCGCTCCGGCCACGCGACGGGCGAGTCACTGGTGACCTGCATGTCATTACTTAAATCCGGAAAGATTGACGGTTTTGTCTTCGCCCCACTGAATAAAGAAGCGTTCAAGAAAGGCGGCTGGGATATCGAGGATGAACATTATCTCTTTGCTGAACAGCTGGGATGCCTGGACAGACCGCGTGGGTTGCTGAACGTGCTCGATGACCTCTGGGTATTTCGTGTGACCGGGCACATCCCATTTAAAGATATTGCCAGCCATATTACACCTGAAAATGTCAGCCGCTCGGTCCAGTTATGCTACGACACATTACGCATGGCGGCCATTGAAAATCCACGAATCGCGGTTGCAGCCCTGAATCCTCATGCCGGCGATGGCGGCACCTGCGGTAAGGAAGAAATTGACGTTCTTATCCCGGTCATTGAAAGCTTTCGTGAAAAAGGGATGGATATGTACGGCCCGGTACCGGGTGATACCGTTTTTATTCATGCGTTTAATCATGAATACGATGCGGTTGTAACCCTGTTCCATGACCAGGGGCAGATAGCCACCAAACTGCATGCTTTTGACGTGGGGATCACCGTGGCAGCAGGATTACCGTTTGCTATCACAACGCCGGAACACGGTACTGCATTTGATATTGCAGGCAAGGGCGTGGCAAAAACGCTGGCAACAGAACGCGCTATTGCTGTTGCGGCCAGAATGGCTTCCACTACACATAAATAAGGAATTAAAACACTCCTGTCAGGCGTGCTGGAAAAACGGGTGTCATCTGCATTGTTATAATCCTTTATAAAGATGCACCCGATAAAATAATTATATAAGTATATTAACTTTTTTATCAAAAAAACGGCATACCTCTCTCTGAGGCTATCGATAATAAATAAGGGGCGCAAAATAAGAGATTAATAAAGTTTTTAATATATTGCACTCATCATCAGAATAAACCTCATACATCCGATGATGGCTGAAATTAATAACGTACCAACATAAAATTATTGTATCAACCAGACAACAAAAATACAGACAAGGCCGGTTTATATCTGCATATATTCCGGTGTAGTCACTCACAGTTGAGGAGAACCTCCGTGCATTCAACTTCATTTGTGGTAATAAGCGGACTCATTGCGATTGTCCTTCTTATTATCTTAATCACCCGATTAAAGATTCACCCTTTTTTTTCCCTGCTCATATCATCCATCTTTTTAGGTATAGTGAATGATATTGGTGTAACAAAAAGCGTGACAACCTTTACGCATGGCTTCGGCAGTCAGTTGTCTGTCACTGGCGTAGTCATTGGCCTGGGCGCGATGCTGGGCGGACTGCTGGTACAGTCAGGCGGTGGGGACAAAATTGCTGATATCATTATAGGATCACGAAAACTCGTCTGGATGCCTTTGAGTGTCGGTCTGGTTTCGCTGATCATTGGTTTACCTAATCTGTTTGAAGTCACCTTTGTGCTGATGGTCCCCCTCGTTTTTTCTATCACCAAACGACTGAATGTGCCTGTTCTCACCGTGGCGATACCAATGTCTGCTGGATTGATGACTGCTCACGCATTGCTGCCACCGGGTCCGGCTACGATTATTGCCGCAACAGCCTACAACGCCAGTATCGGTGAAACAACACTCTACGGGGTGATCATCAGCGTGCCTGTGCTACTTTCAGGGGCCTATCTTTTCCCGAAACTTATGCGTCGCCATCTTGACGTGGGTAAACCTCTGGAGCTTAACGGTCCTGATCACGGGCATGAGGTAAACGGAAAACCGGTTCGTCAGCCATCACTGGCTGTCGCACTGACAACAGTAATGATTGCGCCGTTTCTGATGATTATTGGTACTATCGGTCTTGATTTCCTGCCGAAAACAGGCGTAGTAACAGAAATATTCCAGGCCATTGGTAACCCGGTGATTACTCTTGGTCTTGCGCTGATTTATGCCATGATTTTTCTGGGCCGTGCTGCCGGCTTCAGCAATGAAGGCATTCTGGCTATCAGCAAGAAAAGCATCGTACCGATTGTAGGTCTGTTGCTGATTATCGGTGGCGGTGGTGGTCTCAAGAATGTGCTTACTGCAATCGGTCTGAGTGACATCATCAGCAGTCTGGCTAATGACTGGTCTATCCCCCCTCTGTTATTTGCATGGCTTGTGGCTGCTGTTTTTCGTATTGCGCTGGGTTCCGGGACTGTTGCGGTATCCGCATCAGGCGGAATTGTGGCAGCCCTACTGGCAGCACATCCAGACACGAATGCAGCCCTGCTTGTGCTATCCACCACAACGGGTGCAATGATTTTTTCGCATGTAAGCGACGGAGCATTCTGGCTGTTCAAAGAGTATTTTGGGCTGACCGTTCCACAAACTATCCGTACCTGGAGCTATCTGGTCACCGTACAGTCAGTTGTTGGGCTTATCGGGGTTCTCATCCTCGGGGCCATTATTGGTTCGTAATACAGGAACAGCATCCAGTTTAAATTAAAAAAGTACATTATTAATTTGAAGGGGCCAGCCATGTCATCCAGTAATAAACTAATAAACTCTGTTTCAGAGTGCAAGATTCAAAAGCCAACCAATATAAGATGGCGGATATTTTTCGTTCTCTTCCTTCTTGTTGTTGTCAGTATGATTGACAGGGCCTCGATATCGATAGCGATGCCCACTATTGCTAAAGACCTGGGCTTAAGTGATACCATGCAGGGGCTGATCCTGAGTGGTTTTTTCTGGACTTATGCCTGCATGCAGATCCCTGGGGGATTCCTGGCGGATAAGTTTGGCGCAAGGGTTATACTGACTTTATCTGCAGTCCTCTGGGGTATTGCAGAAGCACTGCTAGGACTCTGTCCAACAGGCTTTGCTTTACTTGCTGCCAATCTGTTACTCGGTGCAAGTGAAGCACCAGTATTTCCGTCCGGAGCCAGACTCAATGCTATCTGGTTAAACAAAAATGAAAGAGCGCGAGGGGCCACACTAATGGATGCCGGTGGTCCATTTGGTGCCGCTATTGGTGGAATATTAGTCGCCGAAATGATTCTGTATTTTTCATCATGGCGGATTACTTTCATTATCTGTGGTGTTGCTGCAGTTGTTCTTGGACTGATAGCCTACTGGATTATTCGTGACAAACCAGAAGACTCACCTAAAGTAAATGACGGTGAACTGGAAATCATTAATCTTGATCGTACTGAAAATGAGGTTGTTGAAGAAAATAAGGAGCCACTGCTAAAAATTATTCCGCTGCGTTCCTTCACAGGTATGTTGCTGGGTCGTTGTTCCTGGGCCATGTGCTTCTTTGGTTTATTAACATGGGGGCCGGGATATCTGACACGAGCATTAAATCTGGATTTAAAGTCCGTTGGATTTGCCACGATGATAATTTTCTGTGCAGGGGGATGTGGCAGCCTTTGTGGTGGCTGGCTTGCGGACAAATTATCAAGCAAAGGTTTAGGTCGGGGTCGGTCGTGCAAGCTATTGCTGACAATTTCAGGCGTTTGTACACTTTTAGCATTTGCGGTATTGCCGAGCATCCCGGATGTCAAAACATCCATTATTCTTCTGTCCTGCGCTGCATTTGTATTAATGTGGGGAAGCATGTACTGGACATTTCCTCCATTGCTGGCTCCACGCTCCCGGGTTGCAACGGTGGGCGGTATGATGAATATGGCTGGAAGTGTTGGAGGGATCTGTATTCCATTAATAGTTGGACTTATTTTAGACCTGACAGGTTCATTTGATCCGGTACTCTACTTTTTCGCAGGTTGTGCTGTAATATTCATTATTATGACAAATATTATTGACTTACGTCATGTACGCTAGGAGGTAAATATGAATACTGAAAAAATGAAATTATATGATGGTCCGGTCATTGACGCTCATCATCATTTCTGGGACCCGATTAAAAATGACCATCCGTGGCTGAAGCCCGATGTGTTGATCCCTTTTCGATATGGTGACTATACCGCCATTAAGAAAAAGTATTACCCGGAAGATTATTTCCTGGATGTCGGAAATATTAATGTTGTGGAAACCTGCTATATGGAAACAGAATGGGACCCAACAGACCCGTGTGGTGAAAGTGATTTTATTACCTCGGTGGCAAAAAAGACGGGGTATCCTAATGCTGTTGTCGGCCAGGCCTGGTTACACCATGATGACACTGAGTCTGTATTGAAAATGCAGAGCGAATACGAACTCATGCGCAGTATCCGGCATAAACCGGAAGGTCCTGACAAACCTGAAGATGTAGGGCAGTACACCACTCTGATGAGTAATGAAAAATGGCGATATGGTTATTCATTACTTGCAAAATATAATCTGATGTTTGATCTACAGACTCCGTGGTGGAATTTACATGAAGCGGTTAAACTGGCCAATGATTTCCCAGATACGATGATAATCCTGAACCATACGGGACTACCCGCCCAGCGTTCTGTTGAAGGTCTTGCCGGATGGCATTCAGCAATGGCCGCTTTAGCCGAGTGCGAAAATGTTGTGGTGAAAGTATCAGGCATTGGTTTAAAGGGTATCCCCTGGTCGGTGGAAAATAATCTGTGGATTATCTCTGAAGTTTTATCAATGTTTGGCCCTGACAGAATCATGTTTGCAAGTAATTTTCCTGTGGATAGTCTTTGTGGTAGTTTCAGTGACATATTTCATGGGTTTATGACGGTGTGTGAAATGAAGGGATATTCTCATGCGGCACAACGGAAAATGTTTCATGATAACTGTAAACGTATTTACAGGACCATCCCGCCACATGAGATAAAAGAAAATAATAGTTAACTACAATATAATTGTACGACACATCAAATAAAGAGTGTTAACAATTTAAATAGATAACTCATAAATACTGAGACAGTATATCACTGGTCAGTGATGTCTTTTTCTGGATTTCGGTTATTATCAGGAACAAAGAGTACCTGAAAGCAGCTTTATGCCAGTATTTGTTGGCGACAGATCAATTACAGGGCATATGGATGTGAATAATTCTATACAGCCACAGATAAAATCTGTGGCTTTTTTATATATCTTCCTTCTGAAGGACTAAAACAGATAGAAACTTTTTGGCAATGTTTCGGGTATCTCTTTACTGATGTGATGATTGCAATCTGCTCATACGACAGGAGTCCTGATGCCCCCATTGGGGAATGATAAAAGATGCTACTGCAGGGTATCACCGCATGACCGTCATGCTGTGCCAGTCACATGGCGACCAGCTGGCACCAGGCCAGCTATGCCAGGTCATCCACAGGGCATTTGTTATAAGAAACAGTTAACCTCATCACTCCTTTGTCAACGAGTCATCAACGCTACGGCCAGCAGGACCATCAGGGTACCCGTCCAGTCAGCGGGACCAAAGGCAATATGTAGCAACAGAACCGACAGTACGGCGCTGACCAGTGGTTCAATACAGCAGATGGCGCTGGCGCGGGCGCTGCCAATTTTTCGTGCCCCGGACAGATACAGGCAGAAGGTCACGGCGGTACCCACCACAATCAGATACCCGGCGGACAGGATAGCCGGTAGCCCCCAGGAGTGGTATACCAGGGGTTCTGGTGTCAGGATGAAGAGCAGCACGCCACCAATAAACAGGCTCCAGCCCACTACCGGAATAGCCCCGTAGCGTCGGATAAGCGGTACCGGCCAGGTGACATAGAAGGCGGCAGCCAGGGAGGATATCAGTCCCCAGGTGAGGGCGGTCCGGGAAATTCGCAGTGACGTAAGGCTGCCGTGGGTCACCAGCAAAAAGGCCCCGGCGATAGCCAGACAGACGGCCAGAACCGTCCGCCATCCGGGCATCTGCCGGGTGAGCAGGCAGGAGGTCACCATTACGATGGCTGGGGAGGTGAACTGCAGGACTGTAGCGGTGGCGGCATCGGACGCGGCCACCGTCACCAGGAAGGTCAGTTGTACGGCCATGGCACCGGCCAGGGTAAAAAAAAGCAGAGAGAGAACATCACGCAGAGAGGTGAATATCCTCAGTAACTTTCTGCGTTCACGAAGGCCCCCGAAAATCAGCAACAGGCTGCCAGCCAGGCCCATACGCAGCATCGTCACCGTGGCCGGTGAACTGTGGGTCGTTTCCAGCAGGTACTGAGCACTGACGCCTGTGCTGCCCCACAAAGTAGCGGCAATGACAACGGACAGCGTCCCGACCCGCTGTAAACGGGCTTCTGACATAAAGAGTGTTTCCTGTGATTCAGCCATTGTGATTAAAACCGGAGTAAAAAAAGCGTTCCCTGGTCAGACAATTAACGCCTGTACACGTCCCCGTGTTTAACATTCTGCACGTCTGGTGTCTGAGGACCGGGTGGCAGAAACAGTGCTCAGTGAACAGCACACAGATCACTTTTTGTGTGGCGTTGTTTTTGAGGAATCTATCACATTTTATGTGGTTAATGTCGGATAATGATAAAAGAAAACCTTGAGGGGTATTTCCTTCAGGCCGACGGAGTACAGAAAAGTGAATAAGGATGACGATATCCCTCCTGGACCCCCGGTGATGGCGGTCCGCGAAGATAACATGAAGGTTCTTTCCCGACGCCAGCGGGCGCGCCGACATACCCTTTTTCGCCATCGTCTCTGCTGTGCGAATATTCTGCTGTTGATGTTGTTACTTATGGCGGCGTTGCTTGTTTTTAGCGGCTGGTTATCTCCGTTACTGTGAGACCAGGAAATGCGTCCCTGCATGACGGACACTTACGTATCGCCCAGGGGAAAAGGTTTCTGGCCCGGGCATTTCTTCTGGCTCAGACGGCGCGGGACAGCAGCTCTGCCAGAATATCCAGCGCCCGTGCGGCTTCACTTTTTCAGTGTCAGTTCGACGGTAATAGTATTGTCGGGTGAAAAAAGCGAATTAAGATCGATGAAATCTGTAATCATTTTGTCTCGTGGCATATCTGTGCTGGGTTCAACGGATAGTGACGGATTTTACCCCTTCAATGTTCAGCAAGGGCGGGGCAATCTCACTGACGGAGCGCCCGGGACGCAGCGTCAGCACCAGAAACAGCGTCCACGCGTTGTCCTCAGAGGTATTCTCTTTCAGGGAACGAAACGCAAAGCCGACAGGCATAGACTGAAGGGCGGTAAACACTCGGCAAACGCTTTCTGGCCTGAGTTTCACCTGTAATCCACAGTGCCGGCTCATCAGCCTGTTACTGAGCTGGCGGAAAACTTCCAGTACAATAAGCGTCAGAAAGGCTCCGTAGATCCCAATCTCATACAGGCCGCTACCAATGACCAGACCGATGGCGGCGGTGACCCACATTCCGGCTGCTGTTGTCAGGCCCTTGACGATTTGTTTCTGAATAATGATAGTTCCGGCGCCCAGAAATCCCATACCGCTGACCACCTGAGCGGCGATCCGGCTCGGATCCAGGGCCACATGATTTTCCCGGAGAATGTCTTCGAATCCGTATTTGGAGACGATCATGAACATGGCGCTGCCCATACCGACCAGGATGTGCGTCCTCAGGCCAGCTTCCTTGGCGCGTAACTGGCGCTCGATGCCAATCAGCCCCCCGAGAAAACCGGCGAGGGCAATTCTGATTAACAGATCCGTGATGATGGAAGAATCCATATTATGCGGCTCCTCAGGCAGACCGTGAGTGAATATGAAGAAACAGGCTAAAACTGAAGAGATATGATAAATGTGATTTAACTCGCGGAAAGCGGCAGTGTAGTTACATTTGTTGCTATTCCCCGGACTCAACTGGTCAACGAGTTATATTATTATTTGAACAGTCTCAGATATTCTTCTTCAACATGGCCACTGCATTAGCCTCCGGCATCTGGAACTGCACCCTGTATCGTGCCACCACATCGAGCGCAAACACCTTCGTGTACACTTCCGTCGAGCTGACCGACTTGTGTCCCATCAGATTCTGCACAAGAAAAGAATATCTGATAATACCGCTGAGTTTCTGTGGAAAAATTCCACTTAATATGATTTAGATCAAGTTTGTGTTCCGTAAATTAAATGGTTACAAACATTACTAATCAGCAATAGTTCTGTGCTGTCTGCTCTTTGCTGAATTAACTAATTGTTTTTCTTAGTTGCTTTAGTTTCTTTCAGAATTATTCGTTTATAACGATGAATTTTATCGATCGTTCCGATCGATAAAAAGATCTTTAATTATTGAAACTGAAAACATCAATATTTCATTCAGATTGTCCTGACTGGAAAATAAAAGGAGTGTCCAGACCAGAAAGCATCCCTATTACGATTTAACCTGAATGAGACTGAGAATCATCATTGTAGCGAAACATGACACTATTCATTCCGGTGAGTAGAGGATTTTTATTATTTGTTTTACTAATAAGTGGAGCGTCCTATGAAAGCAATAAACTTGCGGGAAATCAGAAAACGTTTTATGGCACAGCCAGAAAAATACCTTAATCTAAAAAAACAACGTGGTATGACATTGCTGGAAATTATTATCGTATTGGGGATTATCGGTACGATTGCGGCTGGTGTAGTTGTTCTTGCACAGCGTGCTTATGACAGTAAAGCAATGACGGATCTGACAACGAATATCAATACTATTCGTACAGCAATGAAAGATGCCTATGGCTCGACGGGGATTTATCCGCTTCCTGCAGGGACAGCCACAGCACAGTTAAACGATCAGACTATAAATGAGGCTGCGGGTCAGGCAACGCCTATTGGTAAACTGATTGCACTGGGTAAATTATCGCGGGATGAAGCAAAAAATAATATTTCAAATGATTTTATTAGTGCAGGTGCCGGTAATATCAGTGCCAATGGTGTTCAGAAGGGATATTTCATTGAAATTAATGGTCTGAATCAACAGCAGTGTCGAAATATATTACTCCAGGCCGGAAACAGTTTCGATTATGTTGAGGTAACTGACAATGCCCCAGCAGGGACCTACCATTATGATGTTGCCGCATTAGCACTTGATGCCGCTCTTACTGGTGTCGTTGCAGGCACGCCTGGTACTGGTAACAATCCGGGTACACCAGCCACCTTAACTGGATCTGGTGTTTTCCGCTCTCTGGTAGCTAACGGTAACACTTTGATTACCGCTGATGGCGTAATTACTGCATGTAATGACAACTCTAGTAACAGTGTGGTTTTGGGAAGCCGTTAATTTTATTTATATCTCTCTTTAGTGCTCCTCATTCAAGGGGAGCACTCTCAGTGTAAAGATAAATGAGGGACGGGTTGTGGTAAGTGAGTCCGTAATCAGAAAAAGGATGACAGAGTCCCGTGGGTTTTCATTGCTGGAAATCATTTTTGTTCTGGCCTTTCTCGGTATTATTTTATTAGCGGCGGGAAACTATGCCCGTAAATTAATTGATGAGAAAACACGCCAGGCTGCAGCTGATGCAGTGGCACAGGAGATTTATGGTGCGTTACAGTTTATTAATGCAGGAAAGATTACTGCGACCGTTAATAATGTTCCGAAAAAAATAATAAATCCGCTATACCAGCAACCGGCTGATCCAATATCAGAGGATCAGGTGGATATAAATACGTTGGGTATACAAAATAACCCCCTCTGGCTGGCTCACCCCGGGTCTTCCACGGATGCTGGCAGTCCTTCAGTATCACCTTATATTGGCAGAACCTGGTCGAAGAGTATTACCACGCCGGTTTCAAACGGGTCTCCGGTTACTGACCATCACACCGGAAAGACCTATTTCAGTCATTCCCTTCGATGGAGTCAGTCTGTATGGGGACCCGATTCGGTTCGGCGGTATTTTACGGACAGTGGATGCGCCGGAGCCTCAGGTAATATCTATTTCAACCAGCAATTTTTAAGCTGTAATGAAACTCCGGTACTGAGAGGCAGTGAAATTGCTATTTCACGTCTTGATCTTGTCAGCGATCAGGGGACCGTCAGTCGGCCAGCAGGATCTGTTGCTGCTACTCCAGTCGGGATTGACCGGGTGGATGTGTACATTAGTTTCTCACCGGTGGATAACAATCCCGCCCGGATTGAGCAGTTCATCAACCCGTTAATGACAGCGTTCAGGCTGAAGAAAATCACACCAAACACGAATGGTGTTTATCTGGTCAGGGAACTGAATCATGCCAGTAACACCTGGACGCTACTGGACAAAACCAGCGGGCAACCGGCGACGACAGCCACCCCGGATAGCAACCTGGCCCTGTTTTCTGATTTGCCGAACATGATTGACAAATTACAGCACGGGCAGGCGTACGCTATCCGGTTCAGTTTTGACGGTAAAGGGGATTATCTCAGAACAGACGGTCTGAACTCCGCAGATAAAGTCTGCTGGAATACAACCGCTGGTGCCGCGGGTCCCTGCCTGACCTCGCCTGCGCAGGACGCCCTGGTATTAAAACAGCGTCAGAATATCCGTGAGTTTGCGAATTTACAGGTGGGTGACGTGATTTCAAAAGGTGTTCATTTAGGGGCTAATGGTGCAACAGATGAATATTATACGGCACCACAAATCCACTATGCCGCTTTCAGTAACACCGGACAGATTGAACCTTACTATCGTAATCCTGCTGATGGTGCAACTGACTTATGTACTGTGAACGGCTGCGGTCAGACCGGCCCCACTCCGGACACAATCTCCAATCCTGCAAATGGTGCTATTGCGGTTCCGGTACAGACCTGTCCACAGAATGTGGTGGATGGCAATGGTGTGCATGTGGATATGCACCCCCGGCTCAGCGCGTCGGTTTCCTCTGTTGTCTCAGGCATAAGAAAAAATGCTGACGGAACGTTACTTCCTGGTAATCCAGGACATTACTTCGATAGTCAGTCCGACAACATGGTGAGGCTGAGTCAGAGTGATGTTTCTATCAACCGTCTGGGGGGAGCAATCCTGCAGATAAGACAGTCGGCTGATGGTGCTGGTGCCACGTGGCGGATAGCGGCCATGGTGGGGGCTGAGGATACAGGTATCCTCGGGCATTCCTGGCAGTTTTATAACCCCCCCTGGATGTCCGTCATGATAACGACCTGGTGCAGTTCTGTTGGTCAGGAACAGCCCTGAATAACCTTCGTGCAGGGTGTTATTTGTTGTGTATTCCTCTGAAATATCGTCGGTATTTAATTAATGGAAGAAAAAATGAAAGTAAAAATAATTACCGGGATTGCGCTGATGACATTGTCATCCCTTTCTGTGGCTGCGGGTCACTCTGGGGCCGGGGCCTCCATGAGTGACCTGTCCCGTAGCCCGTTTCAGGTTGACCGGGACAAGGTCAGGATGCAGACGGAGCATCCGGCTCCGTCAGTATCTGCGCCGGTGTCCGGGGAGAGCGGGGGAAGCAGTCCTGCTGCAACGTCGTCAGCACTGACTTCCACTGTGCAGCAGAAGCCGCCCGTCGCCGGCGCGTACAACCCCTGGCTGACGATGAACCTTCAGGAGAGCCACCTGCTGAGTCTGGATATCGGCACCTGGGCCAAAGCGCAGGGCATGCATCTGCTCTGGAACAGTAACCGGGACTATCTCGTTTACAGCACGATTAACCTGACCGGGAAAAACCGGGATGAGGTGCTGAACCAGCTGGGGCAACTGTTCCGTTCGGAGAACTACGGCCTGGTGGTCAAGCTCTATGAAAAAAACAATGTGCTCGTCATTGACGGTCAGTAATACAGGACGCAATAAAGGAACTCACCACAATGAAAGTTAACTATAAACTGTCCTGTCTTGCGGCAGTACTGCTGCTTCAGGGGTGTACCACTGAATTCAACCAGAAGTACACCGACAAGGACCTGCTCGACAGTAGTCCCGGTCTGCAGAGTCTGGATGCGCAGAAACAGCAGGCTTTCACGAAGTATGATACTGCTTTTCTCGGGAAACCCGTTGTATACAGTGCAAAGCAGCAGCACCTGCTGGCACAGCATGTGGAGTTTCACTCAGAAATCCCGGTGTCGCTGAACACGGTACTGGACACCCTGTCTGAGCAGACGAAAAGCAGCTACCGGGTGAATGATCAGGTTCCCGGTAAAGCCACAGCACAGACGGAGATGGCGTCAGTCCCCCTTATCCGCGACAACAGCGTGAACTTCTCCGGAACGTTTGAGGAATTCATTCGTTATCTGTCGGCTCTGTATGACGTCACGGTCAGCCTGACCGACGACAATATTCTGCAGGTGAACGTTTATAACACCTGGGCTCTGAAGCTGGACTTCTTTGGTAAAGACAATACCTGGGATTCCAGTCTTGACCTGTCGGGGAATGAAGCCATCAGCGGCGGCGTGAAGGGCAAGTCAGAGACCAAATTCCAGAGCACCTTCTGGGATGACGTCACCGCCATGGCGCAGAAATATGTCTCCAGCGGGGTGTACAACATCTTCAAGGATGTGGGAGTCCTGACTTTCAGTGGTCGTCCGTCTGAATATGCGGAGCTTTCCAGAATACTGAAGGATTACAAACAGGCCAACAGCAAACAGTTTGTCATCACCTACAAGGTGTTCATTCTTGACAAGAAAAAGCTGCGTAATCTCGATGGCGAGCTGGGGCTGAAATTCAAGAATGGCGGAACGTCACTTAACCTGAACTCCGGCCTTATCGGTACACCGTCCGGCGACATCTATTTCGGACGTGATTTCTACGCCGACGGACGTCTGGGGGTGGCGGCAAAGCTGGATGCGCTCTATCAGCTGACCGGCAGCAAGGTGCTGCAGAGCGGCACCATGGTTACACGTAACAATACGCCCGTACCCCTTAACCTGACCGAGTCGCAGAACTATGTGTCCGGCATCACCAGTACGCTTTCTGACACGGTTGGCGGGTCATTCAGCTCATCGGTCACCACCGACACCGTCACCACCGGAACAAGCGTTATTCTGACGCCGCGGGTGTTATCGGATGGCCGGGTGGAGCTTACGTCGGCCTACACCAAGAAAAACCTCAACGGGATTGAGGTCTTCCCGCAGGGGGCGACTGCTGACCAGAATCAGGTACAGCTACCCAATATCAGCACTACGGAGCTGTTCAACACCGTGGATGTTACCCCGGGTTCCCTGATTATCGTCGGGAAATATGAGACGAAGGTGAATGCTGACGATCAGGGACTCAAGATTCTGGGCGGGAACCTGAACCGGAATGACTCGACCTCCACCGTGGTGATGGTGGTCGGCGTGGACTACTACAACAAACCATTCCAGGAAGGATGATAATGCTGACAGAGATGATGAAGGAGCACAGTCTGTACACCGGCACCTTATGGGTACCTTTACCTTCCACCACCCATGCTCAACGAACCCGGGCGGTGAGAAACCTGCTGGAACGTCAGTGGCGCGCTGTGACCTATGAGGTGGCGTCTGCCAGTGAACCGGGGAAAACACTGAGTATCCGGGCCTCGCGTGAAACCCGGGACGCCGGAGGGCGTGAGTTCCGGGGGCTGACAGAACACCACTCATCGGCCCGGGAGCCGCTGGCACTTTATATCCGGCTGTTATACGGGGACGGGATATTTTATGCCCGTACCGATGACGGGATGGTCTGGTTGCTGATAGTCAGTGACGGCGTGATAGTGCCGGGTACAGACTGCCTGCTCAGTCCTGTGGTGTTTGACTCCCTGATGGAGGACCGGAAGTTCAGCCAGTACAAGTCCCTGCCGGTCAGGGAGCTTCGGGAAGACTGTGCAGAAGACATCCTGACACACTATCAGGCCAACCAGCTGCGACTGAAAAAACGGCGTTACCTGTTTTATGGCGCACTGGTCTGTGTGGGGCTGGTTTTGCTTGCCATTCCTGCGGCATTCATCCTGATGGGGTAGATTATGAGCCGTTCATTATATAACTGGTTGTACCGGGACACCTTGTCGTCACACGGCAGGACTGCCCTGCTGTTTGGTGGCGTAGTGGTTCTTGTTGCCGCCGTTGGGGGCGGCACCTGGTATTACTTTCACGCGAAAACGGTGGAGAAAGAGGAGCAGGAGCGTCAGGCGGCGGCGGCTCTTCAGCAGAAGCGGACGAATATTCACAATTTTTACACCTCCGCGCTGAAAGGAGCGGACGCCCGTGGTTTTCTCGCGCTGTACACGGAAATTCTGAACAGCCGTCAGCCCATCGGGCTGGCCGGGTTCAGGGAGGACAACTTCAGTTGTTCCACGGAAAACTGCAGTTTCTCCTACCAGACCGGGGAGAGCACGGTGTTCAGCGTACAGGACAAGGTGTTCAGGGACGAGTCTTATGCACCGTCTTTTTCTCAGGATTCGGTGGACTATGCCGGTATACCGTCGGGCATGAACAGTAATCCGGTGCTGGAGGCCTTTAACCGGCAGCAGAAAATCAGTGAGCCTTCCTGTAATGACATACTGAACTATGTCTACAGCTATAACTCTCTGGTGGAGGCCGGCCGGCGCTTCACCCTGAAGGAGCTACCGGCGTCCTCCGTCAGTGCGGATGAGGCGTCACTGCCGGGAAATCCGGATAACCACGGGCTGCTGGTCGGAAAGTGGCAGGTGTCACTGCCGGATAACTATGTCAGCGTCTTCTCATTCTGGCAGGACAGGCCGTATTCCTCTTCCTTTATTTTTCAGTCAGTGGCCGGGAAACAGGGCATTCTGGATATCAGCGGGACATTCTTATGCAAAAAA
The DNA here is from genome assembly GCF_002075345.1 of Citrobacter braakii. Taxonomy (GTDB): domain Bacteria; phylum Pseudomonadota; class Gammaproteobacteria; order Enterobacterales; family Enterobacteriaceae; genus Citrobacter; species Citrobacter braakii. The sequence continues at coordinate 39,496 of NZ_NAEW01000015.1, read as the reverse complement.
TAAACGTTTTTCTTCCTTTATTGATTCTGACCTCTTTTTATCTGCAGGCCGCACCGCAGACGTCGGTAAACACCACTCCCGCCGCACCTCAGCCGGCAGGGGCTGTGACGCAGCCTGATACGGCCACAGCCGGACAGGAGCAGATAGTCCGGGCCCTGCAGGATGACATTACGTTTGAACGCCAGAAACGTCAGCTCAGTAATGAGCTGGCTCTGGAGAAACTGCGGGCAGAACTGCAGAAAGTCAGGGGGGAAGGGTCGCCGGCGGTGACAACGATGCCGGTGACACCGCCTCCTGTCGCTATGCCGGTACGTGACGAGCCGCCTGTTCCGGTGATGCACGCGGCAGCGCCGATGGTGGTGCTGGTGTCACAGGTGGCCGGGGTGTCCCGGGTGGGGGTATCTGTTAACGGACAAATCCGGTTTGTCGGGCGCCATGAAACATTCCCCGCCAACGGGAAAAAGTACCGGCTGGAGCCGGCGAAAAATAAACTTCTGGTCGCCAGGGAAGTGAAGTGAGTGTACTGACCACTGTTTTGATGCTGGATGAATCCGTACTGGCTTCACCCGACTGGACCTTCCGGCAGCCGGAGGAAGGGATGTTGTGCGGTGAGAAGGATGGGGGGAATTACCTGCTGGTCAGTGACCTGCGTATCGACACCCTGACGGCCGTACAGGTGGATTATGAGTACCTGACCCGGGTGAAGAAAATGCCCTGTCAGGGGGCTGCGCTGGTGTCCGGGGAGCTGTATTACCAGATACTGGAGAATCTCACGTTGTCCTCCCTGACGGACAACCAGAGTAAGTCCACGGAGATACAGCGGCAACTGGAGGATTTGTTGACGCATGCCACATCGCTGGGAGCCAGCGATGTGCATATCACCCGGCGGGAAGCTATTGCCACGGTGGAGTTGCGTATTAACGGAGTGCTTATCCCGGATGAGCAAATGCTCTCCACCCGGTGCGATGAAATGGTGTTTGTGCTCTATAACGTGCAGGCCAGCACCAAGGAGACCACGTGGAACCGCAGCGTGCCGCAGAGCGCCAACATTCTGTACACCCTTGCCGGGAGGAAATACCGCTTCCGTTACGCCCACTTTCCCATTTTTGGCGAGACGGACGGCTGTTATCACGCGGTACTGCGCATTATCCCGTCGGGTGTACGCAAAAGCAGTCTGGTTGACCTGCGGGAAATGGGAATATCGGATGCGGAGGCTCTGGACATGCGACGGATGCTGAGCAACCCGTACGGAGCCTATCTGGTTTCCGGAACCACCGGGTCGGGCAAGTCCACGACACTGAAGGTGCTGATGGAGTGGATGCAGCATTACCGTTATGACGACAAGGGCAGTTTCCTGACTATTGAGGACCCGGTGGAGTATCAGATTGCCGGCGCCAGACAGAGTTCGGTACTGGATGCAGATGACGGCGGTTTTCACATCGCCATCAAATCCGCCCTGCGGCGTGACCCGGATGTGCTGATGGTGGGGGAAATTCGTGACCCCATCTCTGCGAATGCGCTCTCAGGCGCGGTGGAGAGCGGTCACTACTGCTTCACCACCGTACATGCCGGCAACATTGTGACGCTGCTGCAGCGTCTGTCAGCGCTCGGGATGACCAGCGACAAGCTGTCCACGCCGGGCTTTATTGCCGGCCTTCAGTGCCAGAAACTGTTGCCGGTACTGTGTGACCACTGCAAAAAACCGCACCCCGGCGCGGTACTCGGAAGCCGGACATTTGATGTGTATGAACGTAACCGTGACGGGTGTGAGAAGTGCAACTACAGCGGAATATCTTCACGCCAGCTGGTAATTGAATATATGCGTCCGACTGACCCGGAGCTTGAAGCCATTTCCCGCCAGGACTGGTACGGGGTTTACAGTCAGTGGCGGAAGAAACGACACACGGTTGACACGCTGGCGGAGGGATTCGACCTTCGCGAGAAAGCGGTGGCCTGTGTACTGACCGGGCGGGTATGCGTGCTCTGGTTCGGCCTGGAATTTGGAGACGTGGAGCCGGACAATCTGGAGGTGTTACTTGGCAAAATTTACTAAGAAGCAGCGGTTTTATCTGTATCAGTTCTGCGCAGACATGATTAAAGCCGACCTGCCGCTGTATGACTCAGTCGTCAAGCTACAGACAGAAGGACGAACCCTGCTGGGCGCGGGATTTGTGAAAAAACTGCAGGCGTTTCTGGACAAGATGGCCACAACGGAATCGGTGTCCGGGGTGTTTGAGGGATTTGTTCCCCGTGAAGAGCTGGGGGTGATTTATTCCTCGGAAAAAAGCGGCTCTCTGGCTGAGGGCTTCCTCAGCATCGTAACCACCATGAAGTTTGAACAGCAGTTGCGCTCACAGCTGATTAAGGCGGTGTCGTATCCACTGATTATGCTGTGCCTCGCCCTGGTGGTGATTGGCGGGTATGCGGTCAAGGTCTTTCCGGCGTTTGAAAGAGTTATCCCGACGAACCGCTGGCCGGGGATAACGCAGGTACTGTACAGCTTCGGCACCGAACTGTACTACGGGCTGTGGATATACATTATTGTGGCATTCGTGGTGGTAGTCATCCTGATTCGGCTGGTGATGTACAACATGACGGGAAGCCTGCGGAACAACATTCTGGATCGGATATTGCCCTTCTCTGCCTACAGGCGAATGTCTGCTTCACTGTTTCTGAGCAGTCTGTCCGCCATGCTGCGTAACAACATTCCGCTGAATGAATCTCTGGATGTCATCCGGCTTAATGCCAACCGCTGGATGCGGCACCATCTGGCTCTCATGCAGAACAACATGGCGCTGGGGCAGCCCTACGGAAAGGCGATGAACACCGGGCTTTTGGGGGCCAGTGAACTGCTGAATATCAGTCTGTATTCCAGTCTGCCGTCATTTTTTGATGTGCTGCAGGCCGTTTCGGACAGGGCAAAAAAGGATATCGCGGAAAGTATTGAGCGGCTGGCTGGCCTCCTGCGGTCGCTGGCAACTCTGGTGTTGGGCGGGTGCGTGGTCTGGGTGTTTGGGGCCCTGTATGCCCTGTCCGATGCAATTTCCAAAATGAGCTCCTTTTATTAAGGGGCTTAAGGAGACGAAAAATGAAGACAATGAACCAAGTGTCACTGAGCAGAAAATGGATGTTATTTTTTCTGGTACTGCTGTCGCCAGAGATTCTGGCGGCGGATAACCTGAATTTTAATTACAAACGTGCGGGGACACTCAGCCTCGAGCCGAAACTGGGCTTGCAGGCAAGGGGGTGTCATTCAAAAGCCGATCCGATAGAAATCCGGGTGCATTTTAATAAGATAACAGCGACTACTGAGGGTACTGGTAGTCTAAATGTCACGCTGACCATCGATGGGGATGACTATATTAAAAACTATGCTCCATTTAAGTCAGCGTCCGGCAAATCCCGCGCTACAGATGCTGATTTCCGGGTGCCGTGGAGTGTACATGCCAAAGGCAATATTAGTGGAGAACATAACGGTAAAAGATATGTTGCAGGAACTCCGGAGTCATGGAACTACCCGTTCTGTTTCAGTGACAAATACCTTTATCATGACAATACACCTGATAACCAGACCGGAACTTATTTTCCTATTTATCAGCCTCCGGTTCCGAATTACCCATTTGGTACCAATTATGATGCCTATTGGTGGCATGAGGGTTGTTTTAATACTCCTATGATACCTAATGACAGGTACGTATGGGGAGGTTTTCCAGGTGCTGTACCTATGCCCCCTAATGTTAGGAAAGAATATGAGGAAAGAGGAAGCAGTGCTCTGACAGACCAGGTATTTTTTGTGTCACATACGCCTGCTACACCTGGTCACTATGAGTTTGGCACACAACCTTTCAATGAGTCCGTCGACCATACTTATCAGGATAAACATTTTGTTTACCCGCTCCTGACAGGGTCAGAGAGTAGTGTTGCAAGCAGCATTCACGGTGGTGACTTTGTACTGACACTCAGTAACCGGAATATTACCTCACTGTCCCTGAAAATAACAAACAAGGGCGCTTCAGAGACTTGGGTCTGGAAAGCCGCTAATGACGATGCTTACAAAAACAGACTGTATCTGAATCACGGGTCAAGTCTGGGCATGAAACCTTTAGCCAGTGATAACAGTGACCCGTACTTTGTTAATAATTTTTATAAAGAGAACCGTTATTTTAAGGGTTCTCTGGCGGCAGGTACATTCCTGACTAAAGCGTATACCGATTACATTAATAATATTATACCGCTGACTCTGCCTCCGACGTCAGATGGGGAGATTAACCTGGTTAATACTGACGGACTGACATTCACAATAGGGCAGAAGTCTGGTACACAAGGGTTCGGCAGTCTGACATTCAGCGCATACGGTCAGCCACTGAAATTCGCCCCTATTTATATCAATGGTAAAGAGGCAGCCAGCGCTATGCAGCTGAGAAATGCCTGTTACTGACAGCCGGGAGTAAATAAGTCATGGTGACCGGACAGGGTTATTATTTTATTTTTTTCACTCTATGCCTGATGACAGGAATGTGTGCCGGCAGCTTTATGAACGTGGTCATTTACCGTCTGCCACTGATGATTTTCGGGGCGGCGGAGGATGAGCGGTTCTCCCTTGCCTGGCCGCCTTCACACTGTCCGGTCTGCCATCACCGGATACGGTTTTATGACAATATTCCGGTACTGAGCTGGCTTATACTGCGGGGAAGATGCCGGCAATGCCGGACGCGTATTCCGGTCATCTATCCGCTGACAGAAGCCGTTACTGGCCTGTGGTTTGCCATGGTGTATCTTTATTTTGTCGGCCCAGTGAGCATGCTGCTGACATTTTCAGGGGTAGCAGACCTGTTGCCTCCCCTGACACTGTTTTGCCTGTTGTACTGTATTACCGTGACGGACTTCCGCCACTACCTTATCCCGGATGTTTTGTCTCTCGGCCTGTTGTGGTCCGGACTGGTGTTTTCTGTCTGCGGCCTTATCCGTGTGTCTCCCTTTCAGGCTGTGACGGGATGTGTGCTGGCATATGGCATTATCAGCGCTGTCCAGTACGGATACCGCGTTATCCGCGGGCACGAAGGACTCGGTGGGGGGGATGCCAAACTTTTTGCAGCCGCATCCGTCTGGGTGGGACTGGGGCAGGTGTCGTGGCTGATTCTGTTTTCTGCCGTCTGCGGTGGCGTACTGTACGGAATAAAGAAGTTTTATCAGCGTAAAATTCTTGTACAGACACCTGAATTATTGCCGGGGCAGGATGCTGACAATGGTGATAATGATATTGCCTGTACGGGAGCTTATATTCCATTTGGCCCTGCCATTGCGCTGGCAACCCTTGTTCTTTTTTTTACCAGAGTATGATGAATAACTTTACCAGGCAAAAACTGATGCGTTTTCTTGTTCCGGGGCGTCTGGGCGCCGGTTTTTTACTCGGCGTCGGTTTTATGCTGTGGCTGGCTATCGAAAGAAAACCAGTATTTGACGAATGCATTTTATTCATTATTGATTTTTTAAATCTGACGCATGTATAAAACAAAGGGTCACTGTATATGAATATACTGACACCATATAAATATTTCCGTTCCGTGCCGGTCGGATTATGTCTGCTTGTTATCAGCCATTATGCCATGGCAGCAGATTGTTTTGATATGGCCGGAAAGGATGCGGGTATTGACCCAGATTTATTACGGGCCATCGCCTGGCAGGAATCCCGACTCAATTATGACGCCATAGGTAAAAACCCCGGTACTGGCTATGGCATGGGGCTGATGCAGATTGATTCCCAGCATCTGGGAAATATGAAGAAACGGGGTATTGACCGGGAGTTACTGGTCTCGGATATCTGTATCAATATATACAGTGGCGCGCTGATTCTGGCTCAGGCTTTTAATAAGTGGGGACCCACCTGGGAGGCGGTCGGCGCTTATAATGCCGGCTTTGCAGGGACACCGAAACAGCATTTCAGGCGAATGGCCTATGCCAGAAAAATATACACCGTGTACCGGAAACTCAAACACGGGGAAAATAAGCATCAGTGGGCAGGGTGACGACAATAAAAATAGGTATGGCAGTCTTAACAGGAAAATGAAAATGAGAAAATATCTATCAGCAATTATTTTGTTCAGTAGTGGTGTTCTGATGACCGGGGCTGTGCAGGCAGGTTCCCTGGCGGAGAATAATGACGGATTTCTGGATGCGTCAGAGAAGGCCGCGCTCGCGGAGTGGTTCACGCCGGAAAAAGTCTCTGCCGGTTTATCTGTCGGAATGCTGAGCGGCAGTGCGAAGGAAAGGGTGTATGACAATGGACGCAGACTCAGCCAGCTGGACTGGAAATTTAAAAATGCGCCCATCCTGAAAGGGAATATTGACTGGGATTTATCCCCGTGGGTGAGGCTTGGCGCATCGGGATGGGTGACCGCGGGCAGTCACGGAGCAAGTGACATGGTTGACCGGGACTGGATGCTCCCGCATCAGGACGGCTATTCCCATATTTCTGAATCACCGACGAAGTTACGTTCAGCCAGTTTCTGGGATGTGAATGCCACGGTCTGGGGCGTGAATAATAATATATGGCGTCTGGGTCTGATGGCTGGCTGGCAGCAAACAGATTATAAATGGGATGCGCATGGCGGATATTACAGTTACTGGAATGGACTTGTCCAGGGTGACCTTCCTGACGGGAAAGGAATTGGCTATAAGTTGCAGTTTAAAATGCCTTATATCGGACTGACGGGCGGATACCGTTATCATAATATTGAGATGAACACTGCATTTAAATACAGTCACTGGGTCAGGGCGTCCGACACCGACGAGCATTATTTACGTAATATCACCTTCAGGGATACAAATCGTGATTCAGATTTTTATTCTGTGTCAGCGGATATCGGATATTACATCACGCCACAAGCAAAGGTCTTTATTGAAGGCGAGTGGGTGCGGGTAACCAACGGAAAAGGAAATGAAACGGCGACGTCACATGATACCGGGGAAGTGGCTTATTACCAGAATGCATCAGGCATTGAAAGTTCGTCATATAACGTGACGGCAGGACTGAAATATTACTTCTGACGGATAAGTCTGATGGCTGGCTCATCGCGCAGTTATTGTCGGATGTCCGGTCATCAGGCAGTTTCGGTCCGGCCAGAGGGGGCTGGGTATGAAGGATACAGACATTTATGCGTTCAGTAATTTTGAATTCCTTGCCATTACCTTTGCGCAGATGGCAGGACAGGGGAGGGCGGTTAACATGGCTGCCGTCACGGGAAATATGGATGACAGACAGCGGGAATGGTTTCTTGAAAGATACCGGTTCTGGCTTGCGTCATTTACCTGGGATGCCGGAGAAACAGATAACGACGATATCACCTTGTAATGGTTTTCCGGCATTCGGTACGGATACCTGTTCTTCAGATTTCGGGAGCCGTCCTGATGCCGTTTTTAATGATAAAGCAGAATAAGCCTGAGCGTTGCAGACCATACAGGACAGATAACCTGTGAACGTTTTCTGTGGAGTAAATACAGCGTATGCAGAACCAGAACGCACGACCCGAAGAACAACCTGAGTATGAATATGCGGGATTCTGGCTGAGAACAGGCGCATGTCTGGTTGACAGCCTGTTTTTTTCACTGATTTTGTTGCCGGTCACGATAACGTTTTATGGTACGGATTATTTCCTGAGTGACCGCTTATTCCGGGGGCCTGCGGATGTGGCAATAAACTGGATTGTGCCGGCTGTTCTGACGGTCATTCTGTGGCGGGGGTTCCAGGCCACGCCCGGAAAGATGGCGCTGAGATTACGGGTACTTGATGCTGAAAGCGGCTGTCCCGCCAGTACCGGGCAATATATCGGGCGTTATCTGGGGTATTTTGTGTCGACAGTTCCCCTGGGCCTCGGCTTTTTCTGGATCGCCTTCGACCGCCGTAAGCAGGGGTGGCATGACAAACTGGCCGGAACCGTTGTGGTGAGGAGTCTCCGTCTCCCGGCGGTGACATTCCGGGGCAGACCGTCGTCACGCCGGTGAGCAGAAAACGGGTCTGCTTTAGCGTCCCGTTCGGTGTCAGATACTTTCAGATAACCGGAGGAGTGATATGTGTATAAATTATCCGGTCAGGTATGAGACCGGTGATATCGTTTTTACCTGTATCGGGACCTCATTATTCAGGTCGGTATCGGATGCCTCCCGGTGCTGGTGTAATCATGTCGGTATGATCACGGGGCATAATGGAGAGGATTACCTGGTGGCAGAAAGCCGGGTGCCGTTTTCCACGGTAACCACTTTGTCACGTTTTATCCGTCGTTCCGCCGGAAAACACTATGCCGTGAAACGACTGAAGGGGGGACTGACTGAGGCGCAAAAGCATGATGTGTTGCTTCAGGTAAACCCCCGTCTGCATAAGCTTTACCATACCGGATTCAGCTATGACTCTTCCCGGCAGTTCTGCTCAAAGTTTGTGTTTGATATCTGCCATGAAGCCCTGTCTGTCCGGGTGGGGAAAATTGAGACCTTCGGCGAACTGTTGCAGAACAACCCTGAAGCACGACTGACATTCTGGAAATGCTGGTTTCTGGGATCCATTCCATGTAGCCGGCGGACGATAACGCCGGCCAGCCTGTGGCGTAACACGGATCTGGTGCTGGTTTATCACAGTCATGCGCCGGGTTGTAGTGCCCCCCTGTTGTGTTCTGATGATGTCAGTGGGTAGAGAGGCTGAGAAAATGAGATACACACTGCCATGGAACCCGGTTATCTCTGAGGACTTTTTACATTACGTTAACTTATTTTAGTTGAAAAGTGTCCCCTGCCGGGGAGAAACTTTTTTTGTTTCAGGCGAATGGCGCTGATGCCAGTTCTGAATGATAAGAAGGATTTTTTATTCCCTGCACCGGTTATTCCCGGGATAGAAATCAGGGAATGTCTGAAAGAAAAACATTCTGAAAACCGGGTTAACTGTACCTTATGCGCTCTGGTTTACAGCGACGGGCGGTAGCATATGTGGCGGTGAGTCGGGGGTTATACCCTCGTGGCCAGCGAAACCTGTGAGACGTATTTATCCGGCGGGCCTGATAACCGCATATATTACCGGAGCGACAGTATTATCGTTTTGCGGTAGTGTCATCCGGGCAGGCTGAAAAATTTATTCCCGGATCCAGGTGTGGTTGTTAACGTGTATTTAAACGGAAAATAATTATGGCAAAACTGATGACTTCTCTGGCGCAGAGCTCCCAAAGAATGACCTGGGGAGAACGACGCGTCGCCCAGCGCCTGGAAACGCATCTCGGTGATGACTGTCTGATCTGGTATGACATTCCGGTGGGGAGACAATACCAGCATCCGGATTTTGTGATCATCGATCCATCCTTAGGACTGATATTCCTTGAGGTCAAGGACTGGCGGAGAAGTACTTTCTGTCATGCTGATCCCCTGACGGTTATCCTGGACACTGGGCAGGGCTCAAAACGAGAAAAGAATCCGCTGGTTCAGGTCAGGGAATACGCCTGCGCAACAGCTGACATGTTATCTCAGGATCCCCGCCTGCAACAGACGGGCTTATATCAGGGTAAACTTAATCTGGCATGGGCATACGGAGTGGTGTTTACGAATATCACAAGGCAGCAACTGAACGCGCTTTCTGCTGACGGCGCCGTTGAAGCAGTGTTTCCGGAGGCCCTGACGATTTGCCAGGATGAAATGACGGAATCGGTTTCACCGCAGGCGTTCCGGAACAAAATCGCGGGTCTGTTTACCACCCGTTTTCGGCCAGCCATTTCTCCTTTAACACGGGATATTATTCGCAGGCACCTTTTTCCTGAAATCGCGATACCGGCCAAAAAATCAGACAATAACCTACTGAAAGTGATGGATATCCAGCAGGAACTTCTGGCGCGTAATATCGGGGAGGGCCACAGGGTCATCCATGGTGTTGCCGGTTCGGGAAAAACGCTGATTTTACTGTACCGTTGCCAGTACCTTGCAGAGAACTCGGAACGTCCCGTTCTGGTGCTTTGTTTCAATATTACGCTGGCAAACTACATCCGGGAGTGCATCGCTGATAAAGGGTTGTCGCAAAAAGTGCATGTATACCACTTTCATGACTGGTGTGGCGTTGCTGCACGTAAATTCAGTCTTACAGTCAGTCGTGAAGGCCCCTGGTTTGATAACAGTTTTGCAGCCCTGGAAAGTGCCGTTGACACAGGCGTGGTAACGGATACCGGCTATGATGCCGTTCTGATTGATGAAGGGCACGATTTTGACCGCAGATGGCTGGCCCTTATTGCCCGGCTGTTTGATAACAGTAAACGTTCTTTACTGCTGATGTATGATGATGCTCAGTCACTTTACCGCCGTGAGCGTGCGCTGAACTTCTCGCTGGCAAGCGTGGGGATTCAGGCTCAGGGGCGAACCTCGGTTCTTCGCGTTAATTATCGTAACCCTGAATGTATCCTCAGTTTTGCATACGCCTTCTCACGTGACTATTTTGAAAAACACCGTAATCAGGAGGTTCCGCTGGTATTGCCAGAGGCCTGCGGCGATAAGGGAAAAGCGCCGGACATTATGCAGTGTACCTCTGCCGAAGAAGAGGCGTTTTATGTCGCTGACTGGCTTGGACAAAAATATGCCCTTACCGGGCGCTGGGGGGATATGGCGGTGTTGTGTCCGACACGGTTTTCGGCTCAGCGTTTGACTGAAGTACTGGAAGAGCGGGGGATCCCTTTCGTTATCAGTTTCACGTCAGCAGATAAAAAGCATTATTCCCACAAGGATAATGTTGTGCATTTATTAACCTTTCAGAGCAGCAAAGGACTGGAGTTTCCTTTTGTGGCTGTCATCAATGCCTCTTTTGTGCATCAGGGAGCAGATGATGAGGGAGAAGCCATCCCTGCATTATATGTGGCTTTTACACGAACAACCCGGGAACTGCTGGTGACGTGTTACCGGGAAAACAGCATAAGCCGACATCTGGCAGAATTTGCAGAAATGGACTTACAGACACTTCAGAATAGCGGTCTGCCTTAAAATGCAGCAGGCAGGCCCCGCCCGGTAAAATGAACGCCCGGCCGGGGGACAGTGGACAGTATCCGGGCAGATGATAACCTGAACGGCAATGATACAGATAACCGGAAGATACTCTGGTGACATCAGATATTAATTATCAGACAGAAAAGTACTGTTTTATGGAAACCGGTGAACCAGCACATCTCACTCGTCAGTGGGCGGAGGTGCTTCAGGCGTGTCGGGAACAGCAGGCGGTACCGGAGGAACGTCTGCGTATTGCTCTGCTTAGCGTGGATTATGTGACCAGTTTTGAACTGCCCTTCCGGCTGTTGCTTACCCGCGCTCCCCAGTTGATTGCCGGATTGCGGGAAAATCTGCCGTTGAGTCAGAAAAATGTGCGCTTCAATGGTAAACGTTTTGGCTGTGTCTACAGTCTGCAGTCTGATATCAGCGGGGTACCGGATGAATTTCATTATCATCTGTCACACCGTATCCGGCGGATGACATCGACCGGCAGTACTGAAGCGCCTTACCGGCAGATTGCCAGAGAGGTAAAAGTCCCTCTGAAACGTCTGGAACGGGCGCTGACATCGGGTCTGGAAGTGACGGCGCTGGACGGGCTTTTCTGGTTTGGCTGCCAGCGTCTTGCGGCGGACGTACTGAGACTGAGAAAAGCGGGGATGCGGATAGCCACTGCGGGGAAAATAGTATCGGATAATATTACCGGAACGACGCGTGGTATACCGGTATATCGCTGTGAATGAAGTCAGATAATGCTGCCCCTGGCGTGAATTATTTATCGGTAGCGGAAGAGCAGAGTGGATGATAAGGAAACCGTACATCTCATTCAGGGTATATGACAGGGAGGCATGATGTGGAATATTCATCCGGAGCGGGGGGAGTTTATCCTGCTGGAGCAATATCTTTCTCCCGTTGAGGCCAGTATTGTGGCCGGACGTCTTGAATCAGAAGGGATAGCGGTCATGCTGCTGGACGAGCATGTTGTCTGGAATAACCCGTTACAGGCGCAGGCGGTGGGAGGCGTGAAGCTTCTGGTGAAACAGCAGGATCTGGACGCTGCCCGGTCTGTTCTGAACGATATCAGACAGGGGGCGTATTGTCCGGAAACGGAGAGTAAGTCCGCCAGGGAGAATAATGCTCCTTACAACAGGCGTGTGTGGACGGTACTGAGTATTGTTCTGATGATTCTTTTTTTACTGTCATCCGTGATGGCATTGCTGCAGACAATAAAAGGCTGGCTGTCCGGGTAAGAGAAATAAACCCGACGTTCATACAGGGATTTTACCGAAAGCGACAGACCTGAAACGGCTGATAAACTCCGGTGCAGGGGAATTAATGAAAAAAATAATGTTGTGTCTGTTTTTGCTCAGTGTCGGCGGGCTGCCTGTTCTGTCCCGTGGGGCGGAACGCTCAGGTGAGGCAACCCGGGAAGATGTTCAGAACAGAGATATCCGACAATATGAACTGAACCATTTTATTGCTGATTATCACTATTACGAACCGGGGGATATTGTCCCAGATATTTATCTGACGACACCCTATATTATTAAAGCATGGTGGCTCAGGAATCTGCCCCCACCAGTACCGGGAAGCCACTGGACCTGGATGGATGGCACATACGTGATGGTGACAGATGACGTGGGCGTGATTATCAGAGCCATATCCGGTGATATTTTTTACATTAACAGAAAGTGACACCTGTCAGCCCTGGAAATAAGGAAATTATTTTTCCCTGCGGGGGAGAGGTTTTTATAAATTCATCAGCATGTGAGTAACGCGTCATGAAACAACGTATAAATGCAGAGCATATCACTGAGACTTTCCTCGGATACACACTGATTAACACCACATCTGTCCCTTCCAGCCCGGACCTTCCCAGTTGTGATAATCAGTACAGACTGGCACAACTGGTTGCAGGAGAGTTTTCTGAAGTCAGCAGCATAAGGACGGATATCCGGGAGAATGCCATCACCACCATCACATTACCGGCCAACCGTTCCGGCTGTCCCGCTATCGTCTTTTTTGCTCATCTCGATACCGCGCCTGACCATACCGGTGATACCCGTGCCATTCGCATAAGCCATTACGATGGCGGAGATATCGTCCTGCCCGGAAGCGGGGAAATCCTTTCCCCGGATGAACATCAGGAACTGCTGGCGTATACCGGACAGGATATTATTACCACAGATGGTACCAGTCTGCTGGGAGCAGACGACAAAGCTGCAATTGCCGCCGGAGTTGAAGCGCTCCGCTATATGGCAGACCATCCTGAGTTTAAGCATGGCGATATCAGCCTGGTTTTATTACCTGATGAGGAAATCGGGATCCGGGGGGCAAAGGCACTGGATGTGGCCGGACTGAATGCTGATTACGGCATCTGTCTGGATTGTTGTGGCGTGGGAGAATATGTCACAGAGAACTGGTATGCCGGGAGTGCGCTGCTGACATTCATCGGGGTCACCGCGCATCCGATGAGTGCCAAAGGAAAGCTGGTTAATGCGCTGTGCATAGCGACAGAAGCGGTTGCGGCCCTGCCGGAAAAAGAACGTCCTGAGTATACAGAAGGACGTGAAGGTTATTACTGGCCCCACAAGCTTACCGGAGATACAGGCAGGGCAACGCTTGAAATTGCGATACGTGATTTTGAAATAGAGGGGTATCAGGCTCGTAAAACGATGTTGCTGAATCTCACCCGTGAACTGAAACAACGGTGGGGTGAAGACAAAGTGGATATAGAACTTACAGATATTTATGACAATGTCAGGCCTGAACTGGAGAAAAACCCTGTCATTCTGGCAAACGTTCAGCAGGCTATGCGTAACCTGGGGATTGTGCCAAAGCCTTTGGTCATGCGTGGTGGCTATGATGGCAGCGTGATAACTTCCAGGGGGCTGCCAACCGTGAATATTTTCACGGGCGCGCATAACTTTCATTCAACCCGGGAGTTTTTGCCCGTGGAGTCATTGCGGCTGGCAGGAGAAATGCTGCTGGAGATGGTTGAACTGAGCTGCCGTGAGGTCACCGCATGAGAAAGTGGATCACTGAATTTGTTCTGTATGCGGTTTATATGGTATTCGGCGCAGCCTGGGCGACAACGGGAGCCGTGATGCCGCAAATCATGACGGATTTTCATGTGGATGTGTCGCAGGCGGCACTCATGTCTAATGTAATATTGTGGGCCAAAATTGTCGGTTCCGTTTGTACGGCGGTTCTGGTGGCAAAACTGGGAACGCGTAAATCCTATTTACTGGGATGTGTGATGATTGGACTGTCAGTCTTTATTCCCTTTACCCGTGATTTTATTGTTCTGCTGGTTATCCGCTTTCTTGGCGGACTTGGTGGCGCTGTCTGTCTGGTTTCTCTTGTGCCCACTGTCGCTCGTTTTTTCGACAAAAAAATGGCAGCCACGCTGAACAGTATTAACTGTACCTCGAATATTGTCGGGACAATTGTTGCGTTAACGCTTGCGTCCTGGCTGTCCATACAATTAAATGGATGGGGTAATTTGCTGGCCGCTTATGGGGTAATCACACTGGTGCTCGGAGTTATCTGGGCAGTCTGTTTTCAGGACGAAAAAGCTACCGACAGTGAAACAGGAAATACCAACCATAAAGAAAGGTGGATGGCGTTGAAAACAGTGGTATTCAGCCGCATTGTCTGGGGAATGATAGCGCAGTATGCCGGGGCGATGATTATGATGGTATTTATGTTCACATTCCTGCCACTGTATTACGCCAAATATGCCCATCTCCCAGCAGATTCACATGCTCACCTGAGCGGTACGGTGAACCAGGTGGGTATTATGCTGGGAGCTCTGGCTGGCCCGTATTTTAAACATCGTGGCTATCACTATAAATCATGGATGTTTATTACCAGTATTTTTATGGCAGTCACCACTTTTGCGATGCTTTTTGCCGACAGCGATATTGTCATTCTAGTTTGTTCATTTTTGACGGGGGCTCTCTTTGCCACTTGGTTCGCTTTTATTTTCTCAATCCCGAAGGAGGGGCTGAAAGAGGCCACAACACAAACTGTAACCAGTGCGATGTCCACATTCTGGTTCTGTACGTTTATCATCGCGACAATTAACAGCCAGTTGATTGGCTGGTCAGTTGATATGACGGGAGGATTTTCAACAGGTTTCACTTACGTCTTTGCCCTGATGATTATTTCCCCACTGGTGGCACTGTTTGTCTTTCCTAAGCAATCCCGAAATGCAGAAGGATGTCACTGATACAGGCACAGTCAGGGAGGAATGAACGCAATGAATCAAATACTGAATACGGGAATTCTGGCTGTTGGTTTACTTTCCTGATGTGTTTACCGGCATTCAGAAGAGGATATGCAGGAGGGAATCTCCATACAGGTGTTTAACAGTGCAAAGGTCATGAATTTCCGGAGCGCCATCATTTCTTCGGATACTCTGGTCCGGTCTTTGTGGTCGGAGGCAGGTGTGGTGGCAACAGTACTTTGTTACCACCGTATATCACGGTAGCTGCTAAGTTATATAAGGCC
The DNA here is from genome assembly GCF_002075345.1 of Citrobacter braakii. Classification (GTDB taxonomy): domain Bacteria; phylum Pseudomonadota; class Gammaproteobacteria; order Enterobacterales; family Enterobacteriaceae; genus Citrobacter; species Citrobacter braakii. The sequence goes on along the minus strand of NZ_NAEW01000015.1, from coordinate 23,986 downwards.
CCCCTTTCAACACAGGTACTGCTTCAGGTGCAATATATGGTCTGTTACAGTATATTGAACCGTTGAGTAAAAACAGGGATATCCGTCTCTGATAATGAATGTTTTATAAATTCTTTCGACGAATTTTATAATTCCCTCTTAACTTGTAAAAATGAAATCATGGCAGAAAATAACGTTAAAGGCGTGGTTTATCCATATAACCCGGATAATGACACCTCTGCGGAGATACCTGTTTTTAAGGCGGATAATATTCCGTATTCTTATAGCGATGGTATTATCCCTAGAGGTTTCACTAAAGATACACTGGTATCGACATCTGAAGGCCCCCGCTTATCAGGTGAGCTGTACCTTGGAGATAAAAGACCTGAAGTTATTACCCTGAATGGGGCGATGTTACAGTCTGATGGGGTGGTAAGGGGGGGCGTCCGGGAAATTTTTGGATTACTGACGGACAGTTCTTATATAAAAGGAACAGCATCTCAACGGGTTTTACGTATTAATCCTGACTGTACATCGGAAATGACAGAGTTGACAAGTTTACGTAAAGGAGATTTTGTTGTATATCAGAAAGGTTTTTTTGGGCATGATGTCCCGAAATATAATGATGAATACCTTGATGTTTCTGATGCTCTGGAGTTAGGCAGACATATAAGTAATATGTCGAGGAATAATATTCAGGTTTCAGAGCAGTATTCTACTGATAAGTTTTATAATAAAAGTGGTTATTTCTCAATTAATATATTTAATACCCTAAATAAATTTAATAATTTTGTTTTTCGCGTACCTGAAAAATTATTATGTGCGCGAGCGGAATTTATTGCTGCATACCTGAGAGGTTATTTTGACGGAGGAACCCGTTTCCATCTGAATCGCATTACCGCCACAGTCGCCTGCCGGGAATTAGCTTCTGATATTGTTTATCTGCTTTCTTTGTTTGGAATAACGGGACAGATAACCGCAACTAACACAGGTTTTGAGGTCATTGTACGTGATGTCGGTGATATTGAACGCTTTATCAGGGATATTGGATTTTTAAATAAACATGATTTTTCCGGCAGCCGGTCAGAGCCTGTCAATACCTGTATCAATTATAAGAAACTGTGTGATGAATACAGTCTGAGGGCATCAGCATCGTTACAGAAGGTTAATGTACTTCCTGATACGATGTCTGAATTAATGGGATCCCTGGATACATATAAAGAAGGTTTTATTTTGCTGGGAATGGAAAATAAGTTTGAAACGCTAGAGCTACTTTCACGCAAAGACTGCAGGGTCACTGAAGTGACGGAGTATGCAAAATACACAGGGAAGGATGAGGTATTCGGTGTTATTTATATGGAAGAGGGCCACACCTGGTGTGCGAATGGTATTGTTGTCTCAGGCGGCGTTTGCTTCAGAAAACATGACGTTCCCGCAAAAGAAAAATGATAAGTATCTTTAGGGACAGACTCTGAGAGTCTTTTATGGTTTTATCTGTAAGATAAATAATAATTAACGGGTGAGAATATGGTCACGATTTACGTTGACGGAGAAAATAAAACACGCAATATTACCGACTGGACTTTATGGCCCGGAAATGATAACGGAGAGGTTATGCTGACCTGTTATTTTCGTAGCGGGAAAAAATATACCCGCCCGCTTTCTGTATGCCAGATAACGCCGACCATAATTCTGAAAAATGTGATTATAGAACAAAAAGGAGGTTCTGTAATATCCCGGGCTGAGCGGGTTATTATCTATGGTGATAAGTATGCATCCGTTTACTATTCTGAAAATAATAAACCCTACATTATGAAAACAGCCGGAGTTGATTTTCTGGAATGTTCTGCGCTTAAAGAACATGTTGTATTTAATTATTTTTGTGATGTGGCTGATGCACGTATTATTCGTGCATGGGGAAATGACAGGAATATTGCTGAGAATATTCTTCGGCAAATTAAAAAAATTGTTCCTCATCCAGATACGGCTCTGAATGCATACTGTTCAGGACAGAGTAAAAAACGTGATTTCCCAGGAACGGTAATTTTTCCGTTTGGTATTAATGAAAGTCAGTTGCTGGCGGTTGAACGTGCAATGTCTTCTCAGGTTTCAGTTATTGAAGGGCCTCCCGGAACAGGTAAAACGCAGACCATTCTCAATATTGTTGCTAATATCCTGATTCAGAATAAAACGGTAGCAGTTTTGTCTAATAATAATACCGCCGTCAGTAATATTTATGAAAAAATGGACAAGCAAGGTCTGGGATATCTGGTAGCGCGACTGGGGAGTACGGAGAACAGACAACAATTTTTTGCCACTCCAGTACCGCTTTCTGAAGAGAAATTATCAGATTCACCTCAGGCACGTGCAATTGATGATGTACTGCAACAAGTGAAAAAACATCTGAATGCTATCAATCAGGTTGCTTCTCTGAAAACAGAAATTAATGAACTGAGTATTGAATATAAATACCTACAGCAATGGCTGGGTGGGAGTGAACGCGTGGAGGCCAGTCGCTATCGCTTTTCTTCCCGTAAAACAACCGATCTGATGGCTTACATTCATTACCTTTCTGATCGACGGATAGGATTCAGAAACAGAATGGATTTGCTCTTGAATTTCAGGATACTGAGGGTGAAACCTCTGGACAATCAGGAGAAAAGGCGGGCACTTTTTACTTCCCTTCAGTTGTCTTATTATGAAAAGGCCATCAAGGAGAAACAGCATTCACTGACTGAATATAATAGAGCATTACAGGTTTCTGATTTTAGCGCTTTACTGGGGCAACTTACATCATTATCCATGCTTTATTTGAAGCAACATTTGCGGAAACATATCTCCGTAGCAACATCATTTGTGGCGGAAACATACAGAGAGAATTTTGATAATTTTATAAAACGTTTTCCGGTTATTGGCAGCAGTACTCATTCGATTATTAACTCCATCGGAAAAGGAGCGCTTCTGGACTACGTTATTATTGATGAAGCCTCACAACAGGATATCGTTCCTGGTATCCTGGGGCTGGGGTGCGCCCGTAATGTGATTGTTGTCGGAGATCGCAAGCAGCTCCCACATATTCCAGTAACAGACGCGAACGCACCACCGGAAGATCCCTATAATTGCATGAAATACAGCCTGCTTGATTCTTTCTGCATGTTATTCGGGAAAACTGCTCCGGTAACGCTTCTGAAGGAGCATTATCGTTGTCATCCTAAAATTATTCAGTTCTGTAATAAACAGTTTTATGACAATGCACTGATCCCGCTGACGACTGACTCCGGTGAAGCCTCATTATCTTTAGTCATCACGGCAAAAGGAAACCATACCCGTAATTTTTCCAATCTCAGGGAGCTTGAATCCATAGAAGGACATTACTGGGATGAGGAGAGTCGCAGAGGATACATAGCCCCCTATAATGCACAGGTTAACCTGGCTGAAACAGTGCTGCCTGCCGACTTCGTGAAATCAACGGTACATAAATTTCAAGGGCGTGAGTGCGATGAAATCGTGTTTTCCACTGTACTGGATAAAAAAAATAGTAGCCAATTAAGCCGGAACATCGCGTTTGTTGATGATCCTCATCTGGTTAACGTGGCGGTATCTAGAGCCCGAAACAAATTTACGCTGGTGACTGGCGATAATGTTTTTGAAAGGCATAACGGGCATATTGCTGCCCTGATTCGTTACATTAAATACTATTCCGACGACGGGCAGATTTTTGAAAGCCCGGTGATATCTGCGTTTGATTTGTTGTACAGCGAGTATGACAAATCACTGGAGCGGTTGAATAGTCGTCTGAACTCGGGGGATTCGCGTTTTAAGTCAGAGCAAATTGCAGCCCGCCTGTTGCGGGATATTCTGTCCCAGGAGAGATACCGGAGCATTATGTTCCACTCACAGATTGCGCTGAACCAACTGGTTTCTCTGGAACGGAGAGATTTTTCCCCCAGAGAACGGTCATTTATGCGTAACCGGGCCAGCTGTGATTTTGTCATTTATTATAAGGTAGGAAAGACCCCGCTGGGTGTTATCGAAGTGGATGGAAGTTATCATCTGGAAAGTCCCCAGATTGAACGCGATGGGCTTAAGAACAGCATACTGAAAAAATGCGATATACCACTGCTCAGACTACGTACAATAGACAGTGATATAGAAGGGAAACTGAGTGTATTCTTGTCAGGTTTGTTAGGCTAAAAGCGTAAGCGATGAGATGGTATTCCCTCGTGGTTCACGACAGCATCTATTTACGCTAAAAATTGAGCCGACCCGGCATACAGCGCAGTTGACAGAAATGTAGTTTGCCAGAGGGTAAAACTCGATAAGGGTAAGCGTAAACGGACTGCCGTATGTAGCCTTTAAGCCAGTATTGGTAACATAGGTGCCCACCTAATCAAGTAGTGGATACCTGTTATGAAACAAAAAATTATTTTCCGCAGAGCCTCGGAAGCACCCCATCTGAGTCGTGGGGTAAAATTAGTTTGCAGAGAGAGTGATATTCCACGGCAACAGCTCTTTCACACGGTTGGCAGGTCATGTGTTGATGACGCTGATCACGTGGTGCAGCCAGGCTTCTGGCTCAATGCCGTTGAGTTTGCAGCTACCGATCAGGCTGTACATCACCTCCGCATTTTCACCACCACCATCAGAGCCGAAGAACATGTAGTTACGGCGTCCCAGCGCCCCCTGGAGAGCGTTTTCACACAGGTTATTGTGTGTGCCTTGCAAGGTACGATCTTTCCGTCGGTGAAAGTCCGACCCGGCTAACTCTCGCTCCGGTCGGAATTACAGGGAGCGGTCCAGGAGGTAACAAATGGGCTGAAGCTCTCCCTGAAACCTGTGGCGTCGGGTCCTGGTGGCGGTTGTGCAGATGCAGCAATATCACAAACAATCGAGGTGTACTGCTCAATTGCGGCCTGTTCATAGGCGTCCAGTGATTTGCCTTTTTCATACGGTGACTGGATTTCCATCTGGAAAATCTGGCTACCGTCTTCTTTCACTGCGCATACAGCAACATGAACCTGCTCGCCTTCCGGCAAGATGTAGCTGACTTTGTACATAATTCCTCCCGATTGTCAGGCGATTTTAGTTAATAAAAAGGCCGCGCATTAGCGCAGCCCTGTTGACCTGTTCTAACTGAAATGCTTATCGTTTCTTTGTTGCACATATCCTGAAGAGTGAGCAACCTCTTATGTGATGTTAAACATTGTGTGATTCGCCCGGCGCTCTGACCGGGCTTTTTTTCGGGAGGAACCAGAATGAGCACCTTCGAAAAACTGGCCGTGGTGCTTTGCTTTGCAGCGATCGTTGCAGCGCTGATTTTCTACAGACTACATCACTTATGATGCTGGTTGCTGTTAATCGCAACTACCTCTTAACACATATCCTTGTTGACCTGTTCTAACTGAAATGCTTATCGTTCCTGTGTCTTAACCCTATGAGACAATCAAGCAAATACTCAATTAGACGCTATTTTCGTCATTCCAGCCCGGTTCTCTGACCGGGTATTTTTTGACATAAAAAGCCCATTCCGAAGAACAGGCTCTGGTGTTTCGTATCGTGCAATGTGGTTGTTGCGGTGCCGGTCGCTACCCGGTGGACTGCTCCGCGAAAAGGATTCAGTACATATTGGCATATGAATGAAATTACCCACGCCCCGCACTAACGGGATTCACCACAACACAAAAAATCTACAATCATCGATAATTTTTGACAACCACATTTTGCGCTCTGTAACGATGGGCTGCCGCGTGACCAGCGGAGCTACACAGGGGTATATGGTGACGAAATCAGTATCGCGCACCATTTCTGCAACGATATATTGTTGGCCTGTTTACGGAAAATGCCGCTGCCAAATCAGAAAGAGCAAAAAAATCAGATACAGCAGAAAGAAGATATGCGGTCTGAAATTAATCCGTGGGACATTTTATTTTCGGTTCTTGGTGTATGTGGCACAGTTATAACTGAAATTTTATCAAATCAAAAATTAATGATGACGATGTTGTATATAATTATGATACAAAACAATATGAGTTTAGATATGAATCACACATTTAAATGCAATGCTCCGTAAAAAAGAGCCCTGGGATGAGTCTAGGTTGTGTCCCTTAATTGCATAACCCTTTGTAAAACAGTCGGATGCAACCCAGTTTAACCATCACCAGATAATTCCTCGCCGTTTTGTCGTAACGTGTGGTGATGCGACGATATTCTTTCAGGCGACCAAAGCACCGTTCAACAACATTGCGATTGCGGTAGGCATCACGATTGAGCTGTGAACGATCATCCGACACCATTTTCTCATTTGATTTGCGAGGGATGACGGTTATTATACCTTTGTTTTTTCAGCTCGTTACGTAACGCATGTACGGAGTCGGCTTTATCAGCCAGTACGGCATGACCACGTCGCTTCATGCTACCGTTCTGGCGCTGAACACCAATGCTGTCCAGCAGACGTTGTGCGAACTGGCTTTCATGGGCTTGTCCGGGACTCAGCACGTTGTTTAACGGCAGACCGCTTCCGTCTGTCGCCAAATGGATTTTGGTGCCAAAACCACAGCGAGAGCGACCCAGGCTGTTATCTCTGGTGAGATCGGGATGTTTTTTTGCGCTCCGGCAGCACATCTGAACGCACGGATATTACTGCCATCCATCGCCGTCGCTGACCAGTCAACGAGGCCATGAGCGTCAAGAGATGAAAGTAACTTATTGAAAATAATGTTAATCACTCCCGACTTTGACCACCGGTTAAAACGGTTGTAAACGGTCTTCCATGGGCCATATTGCTCAGGCAACTCGCGCCATGGTGCGCCTGAACACAGCACCTGGAACATACCGTTGATTATCATACGATGTTCTGCCCATGGATGTCCGGCCCGTGGTGTTGCTGGTTCAGCGGGTAATAAGGGCTGGATGAGAGCCCATGCTTCATCGGGTAGGTCGTTGCGAGCTATAGTTCAATATGTTGTGGAAACAGACAGTTACTATAGCTCAGGCAATTAAGGGACACAGCCTAGAGTCGTACCACCTTCAGGTCTCATAAATTTTTTCGGAGCAAGACAGGTCCAGTATCAGATCAAGTCTTAAACCTATTTATTCCTGCTTTTTTCCCCCGAACACTCCTCCCCAACTGTCATCATCTTTGGAACGGACCGAACCAGCAACAATTTCACCGTCCTTTCCATAAAAACCGCCATCAATGTATCCGTGCATTGTTTGATCTGTACGGTCATTTGTGCCAACTAACACGGCCATGAAACTGCCGTCCTCATCCACTTCGTGAGGCTCTCGGGTATCAATTTTCAAGCTGAAATGTGGACGTTCTTTATCTATTATTGTTCCGCTAATCTGACGTTCTTCATAACGAAGGCTGATATCGGCTTCTTTTCCCGGAGCCTGCTCCTGATCGTAGTAAAGTTTACCGGCATAGTCAGCCGTGACATAAGGGAGCCTCTTTTCTTCTCCATTCATGGCAACAATATAATCCATTCTGCCATATTTTTCTTTACCTGACAGATTCCGGACGGTTTCACTAGTATGCGTTTCCACAATCCCGTAAAATCCGACAGCGTCACCACTCGCATCCCTCAGGATATTAAGTTTTTGGGACACCAGTTCACGATAGTCTGCTGGATCGCCGGTATATATTGGCTTGATATCCACGGCAACCTCTCCGTCTTTCATTCTGAGAGCATAAGCTTCAGGATCGTTTACTACATTGCTTTTATGAAGCATGGTGGAATCAGTATCATTTACTGTACGGGTAAGGATCGTACCTGTGTTATATTCAGCCTCTGAAATACGAGCCTCGTTAGCCGATGTTGATATTACAGGTTTGTTCTGTAGTGTGGCTTCATTAACCACAGATATCTCCGTATTGCCAGCGGGGTTACTTCCCTCTGAACCGACCGTTTCAGTTATCTTACCCGAATTATTACCAGATGAACCGGGGATTCCTGATGTGGCGATACTACCTTCCTGTGGGATTTCACTAGTGGTTGTGCTGGGTGTTTTGCTGCTATTTCCTCCCACGCCACCGCAGGCAGATAACGGACTGCATGACAGAGGGGCGCCTTCATCAGCTACAGTTATCCCCGTGTCGTCCGTAGAGTTATTTCCCACTGAACCGATGGTTGCAGTTACCTCATCTGAATTATTACCAGATGAACCGGGGGTCCCTGATGTGGTGACACTGACAACCTCTGTGGTTTCACTCGTGGTCGTGCTGTGTGTTTTACTGCTATTTCCTCCACTACCACAGGCAGTTAACAGGCTGCACGACAGGATTATGCTTGTGATAATAAAAGTAGTTTTCATTGTATCCTCTCAGAAGTATTTGCTGAAACTCAGGAAAAGACGATTCCTCTCTGTGTCGTGGAAAGGATGATTACTGTCCGTTCTCTGATAATTCCATGTTATTTTTGGTGTTACTCCAAAAAAATAAATATCGCGATGCCATATCGTTGCAGAAGTACTGTATTCATGGTTCATTTGTTTTATTCCCCAGAAGTCTCCGGCCAGGTATGTTTTATAACCATAAGAAGCTTGTAAGAGAGTTGATACACCTCCATCCCATTCGTACATCCACCCGGCCCGGAATGCTGACTTATTGAAAGAACTATCTTTTCCTTCAGTTCTGAGCATACTGTATCCCAGACCAGCAGAAATATACTGGCGTGAATTTGGAAAATAAATCAGGGTCTCATTCAGAGAGTAGCGATGTCCGTCAAGGTAATTCCTTTTTTTATATTCATTTTTACCCAGTTTAAAATCTGAGTATAAACGCCAGCGCGGTGAGAACTGGTGTTCAGTCTCAATTTTAATACCAACAGTATCTGAGTAAGACTGAAGACCACCATCTGACGTCTGTCCTCCTCCATAATAACTTTTTTCGTAAAATGGGATAAACTGGAGCATGGTATTCACGTTCCGGTACCCTATTCCTGCGCCAATGCTGCTATCCAATTCATCGTAAGAAGAATTATTCCAGTATATTTTTCCTGCAGCAGCCAGCCGGGTGATAACAAAAAGATTATCTGGAAGCGAAAATCTTTTTTCCGCCTCCCCCCAGTACATCATGCCCTTACCCGATTGCGGTTTTCCGGATTTCCATCCTCCGATGGAGCGCCTGGACGTCGGCACATTATTAATATTCTTTTCGTTCAGATACGTAAAACCACCACGGAATGACCAGTGATCTGCTTTTTGTACCCTGGCAATAAATCTGTCAATGAGGCTGGCCGCCTCTTCTGACAGGTTTTCACTGCGTAATTTTCTTAGCTGTTCTTCTGCTGAAAGGATATCTTTGTTCAGGTATAACGCTGTGGCCAGTTGTAACCTTACACTGTACCAGTCAGGTCTGGCTGAGATAATCTTCCTGTAATATCGTATTGATTCAGGATAGTTTTTCTTTTGAAATTCAAGAACAGCATTAGCCCAGTCAAGAAAAAGTGGATCAATACTCTGAAGGCATTTATCACATTGTTGCAACGTACTCTTCACACCCTCGGGGTTATTATTTATTAAATGGCCAATGAAATTACTGACTGTATATTCTGGTTGTCCTTTATGTTCCGGGAATGCCGGATAAGGAAAAATCGAGAATAAAAGGGCTATCATGACCGGTAATTTCTTTGGCATGGACCATATGTATGCAATGATTTTCATGAGTGAACTGAATTATGATGCTGGTTACGGGTTTCTTTATGTGAATGATTATTATTCTCATATTTAATATGAAGTTACAAATAAATACTATTCGAATAATTCAGAGTGATCATTCGGTTTTCTCGAGCTTGATGAGCTCAAGAGAGTAGAGTCTCAGAACGTGATGTAAATTAGGAAGGATGATGAGAGCCATCGGCTTATCCGGTAATGTAATGGTTAATAAGATAATTATCTTAAAAAGAGCAAACCGATGGCTGACAACAGCATGACATTCAGAAACACTCTGATGCAACCCGGCGGCAAAGACCTTCTGTGTGAGCTCACCGAATTTATGCTCAACCATATCTGGAAACCGATGTCACTCAGCATATCAACGCAGAGCCTCATGAGCGCAGTGATGAGCGTGAGACCTACCGCAACGGCTTTCGTGATCGCCAGTACAACACCCGGCTCGGCACGCTGGAGTTGCGTATCCCGAAGTTGCGTGAAGGCTCGTACTTCCCGTCATTCCTTGAGGCTCGCAGGCTGTCAGAGAGGGCGCTGAATACGGTTATCCAGGAAGCATGGATAAACGGCGTCTCCACCCGTAAGGTGGATGCCTTGATCCAGTCGATGGTGATGACCGGTATCTCCCGCAGCCAGGTGTTGTCCATTTGCCGTGGTGTTGATGATCGAGATCGGGCGTTCCTGTAGCGACCGCTGGAGGGAGAATGGTCCTATCTGTGACTGGATGCGACTTACGTGAAGGTGCGCAAGAATAGCTGGGTGGTCTGCGTAACAGTTATAATCGCCTGCGCGGTTCACCTGGACGGATGCCGGGAAATTATCGGGGTGGGCATCGGCGAGTCAGAAGCCAAAGCGTTCTGGCTGTTGCAGAACCGTTACTTGCCACAACACGCTATGGCGGAGATAGACCTGGCCGCTGAAACTGAAGTAATTGAGGCGCTGCTACTCAGTGTATAACAGGCGCATTACTGGACAACCGGAAAGCTGGCACTAAATTTACAAAACCTTAACGGACTCGACCATGCGTATTCAAACTGGGTCATATTTAGTCATATCGGTTATCTTCATGGCCGTGTTACGGTCGATGCCATATTGACAGGAACTGTCTTTGTTCCCTTACAGGAGTCTGGGCTTACAGAGATAAATCTTCTGTGTTCGTCTCCTGTGACTTGCTAAAAATCACCTTGACAAACCAGCGAATTACTCTTTTCCCGCATCAGTAAATTTATCCCTGCACAGATTTCCTGACGTGATAATTTACATTATTTACTTTTTTAGGATTTATCTGTTCATTTCCACAATAAAAGACATGTAAATTGTGTGCCATTGCATAGATAATAATCAGTCTGAAAGTAACTTTGCTGGTTTCAGCTAATGAATAAACGCTCCTCAATAAACGTCTGTGTGACCAAGGAGATGATGTTGAACCTCCTTAACATTTAGTCATTACTGCCCGCTTTATTCCCCGTGTGCGGGACTTTTTTACCAACCGACATCCCTGGTATCACGGAGGTAGCCATGCCAAAATATTACAGAGCCAACCCCATATGGGAAAACAGAAGAAGAAGAGCGGATGACGATGTGCTTCTGGAGGCCACAGTGATTGCAGATAAAACAATAGAGGCAGAAAATACGTTTATCCGGTGGCTGATTAAGAGGGAAAAGGGAACCGTTTCTCTGGATAATAAAAGGATCACCTGTTGGTACTGTGGCGGTGTATGGCTTCATTACACTGCCAATCTCAATGTGATGTCTTTATACATGCACTCGGGTGGTGAGGATGCCTTTGAGTCACTTGCTTACTGTGCAAACGAAATCGCCCGGTTTTTATATCAAAATCACCCTGAAGTCAGTATCAGATGGACGGAGCATCCACACCGGCGTAAATACCTTAAAGACACGACAGGCTCCTGACCGGTAAGTCTTTTTTATACAGTAACGTTGCCATTCTGATTACAAACCCTGGGAGTATAAATCTGGTAAACGGATCCGGACAAAGTCCTTTTTCCGCAGCCTTTACTGCAAAATGGTATCTGAATCGATCAATGTTTGGCCGAATCGCTGCTCGAGCTTCGATGCCAATCTGCTTGTATAGACATTCTGGTTCGTTTTACCACAGTTGTTCCCTGCCATTCGACAACCTGTTCCATGATTGCTTCGATGATTTTTGAGTCCGGCGAACTGCACGCCAGCGCACAAAAACCGTGACCGCAGAATTCTTTTGAGTGTCATAAATGTTTATATGATGGTTTGTTATCTCAACTTTTTTGCCGGAATATGTACCCAGGAGTTTTGATACAGTGAATCGGTGAGTTGAGGGTATAATTTATTTATCGCGGTGGTTACTTGTTGCCAGAAAATGTACTGGGCAACTGACTGCCTGCGCTGCGACTTTCGTTCGTTTTTTAGTCCTCTTCTATCTGAATCAACAATTCGTCAATGCACTTAATCACCTGCATACTTGCCAGTTCCATTGTCACAAGATTTTTTTCAGGATTTCCTCATTGCCTTCCCGAAAAGCCACCTGCGCCTCCCTGACCAGCGCTATGTACTTCTGCATGTGCTGCTTCCAGTAGGATGAAGCCATTTAAATTTAGAAAACGGCGGCCAGCCTCGCCGTAATACCACTTTCAATACAGCAATGCAGACCGCACTGAACCAGGCATTAAATCATCTGGGAGCCAGTCCTGAGAACATTACCCGACATGATGGATGGACCTTGGTGTATCGCATTGACTCAGCATTTTTGTTACCCAACGCGCACTGTTGCCTATGGATACCCGTCGCCAGCTACTACGGGCGCTGAAAACACGTTATCGGGCAGCCAGTAAAGCAGAGAAAACCCGGATCCTCGCAGAGTTCATTCTGATTAGCGGGTACCATCGTAAATCAGCAATCCGTTTGCTGAACGGTGCTGTGACCAACGGTAGTCAACAGCGTCGCTCCGCCCCGGCCATTCGGTTTATGGGGCAGCTGTCCAGCAGGCTCTGATTGTCCTCTGGGAAGCTTCAGACCGGCTGTGTGGCAAACGTCTCAGGGCGTTACTGCCCCAGCTCATTCCGGCGATGGAGAAACACGGGCACCTCAGTCTGAATCCGGTACTCCGCGATCAGCTTATGAAAATCAGTGCGTCCTCCATCGATCGCCTGCGGAAAGAAGCACATACCGCCGCCGGTAAAAAACGCAACCGGGCGGTTAACTGCGTCAGCAAAAGTATCCCGGTCAGAATGTTCACCGAGCATGAGCGGCATTCACCAGGATTTATGGAGATGGAGCTCGTGGCACACTGTGGCCGGCATATCGATAACAGACGCTCTCTGGGACCCTGGGAGGGGGATTTGGTCTCGGGAACAAAGAACTCTCATATTGCCACACTTGTAGATCGAAAATCCTGCTACACACTTATCCTCAAAATAAAGGGAAAAGATGCTTTATCTGTGAATCAGGCGCTTAATGAAAAATTTATGAGTTTGCCACCTAGTAGACGTCAACGAGTTTTGCCGACGTGTTGCTGGGATGATTTATCTGGCTGCAGACTCCACCATTTCATGTTTGCCGGAAAAGATTCACCAGTGTTCGCTTCCCCGGGTTGTTATATCGCAATCGCTGCTTGATGATAGCGGGGATCTGGTAATTCGTGATAACCGTCAGGCGGCAAGTCTTGCCGTGCATTATCTGCTTGAGAAAGGACACCGTAACATTGCCTATATTGGTGGTGGGACTAAGGATTGGATTCGTCAGCAGAGACTGTCTGGATTTCAACGTGTACTGAAGCAGTACGGAATGGCCTGGCGTGAAGAGTTACCGCCTTTCTGTAACGATTACACCAGTTCAGCTGCAGTTATTACTCGTCAGTTGCTGGAGAAAAATAACACCATCACAGCTCTTCTTTGCCATTCACCGGATGTAATGATTGGTTGTACTCCAGGTATTCAACAGGTAGGACGAACAGTGGGGGCCGTCAGGCGGCAACACTGATAATTCGTAAACTGAAGGAACCGGATATGCAACCGCAAAAAATCACATTGTCGGGGGAGTCTGTTAGTACGGGAATCTGCGTAGTTTCCCGTCCCTGATTTTATCAGACGTGTTTTTTATTTCTGAAGGTGACAACGACACAGTGAATTCTGGTATCGCTGACAGAATGTATCGGTACAGAATGAAGTGGGCCGGACTATAAGAATGGACTTAGTCACCGCTGTGAGGAAAAACAGACGCTTCCCGATACCGTTATGGTGGCACGTTTTATGTGGCGAATGGCGGTCATGATCATTTCCGGCATACGGGGAGCGGGAGGGCAAAGAGCCCCGGTCTCCTCCCGGAGCCGGGGACCTTTTTAACGGGGGAGAGTCATGTGAACCCACTGGTTTCTGTATTTGCCTGGTTAATGGCATCCGTTTTGGGCGGAATATGGTTTGCTTGGGTGCTGGAACTGAATGGCCTGCTATCTTCTGACATTGCCGTGTAACAAAGGCATCCCTCCATTACGTCTGAAGAATGCCTTTGTACAGTTTTACTTCGTCTTCTCTTTCAGCGTGATGCTGAATTCCGCTCCGCGGGAATCGACCAGTCTGAGCGTCAGCGGCATTTCATCCTTCAGCGGCTCTGACGTGGCAGGTAGTGTCATCGTCGCTTTGGCCCCTACTTCGCCTTCAATGCCATACAGTGCAGGCTTAAATTTATTGTAGTCATAGTCGTTGTTGAAATTTGCAGCCGGAACGGCAGACAGCGTCGCGGTATCCCAGTGGGCGATTTTTTCACCCTGACTGTTGATGATCCATGCGTCCATAATGTTCACTGGTGCTTCAGGTGTACCGGCATCCAGATAGGCATGGAATGAGACGGAGCCATCCGGGTTAAGCTCGCCGCTGTCCAGTGAGATATGGTGTTTCGTCGGACTGACGGGACCGGAATGGAACCAGGTGACTACAGAACCGCGATAGTGATGGTAGGTACCAATATTAAAGACGACCACGAAGAGTAGCGTCCACAATGACAGTTTTTTATAGCCACCGTCACCCAGTGGCGCTGGCAGGGAGCCGCCACACCAGCGGAACAGCCAGCTTTTTTCCCATGAAGGATTCTTTCTCAGAAGGATATTATCGACGGCATAGTGCGGAGAGCCACAGAGGAATATGGTTGCCCCCATGGCCAGATTGCAGGCAGCCATGGTCCATTCATCAATACAGGTCGCCCCCTGCCAGCCAAACATCAGCATAAGCAGGACGGAGAATATCATTGAGATGAAGGCCGAAATGCGGGTGAAAAGGCCAATCATCAGAAACGCGCCAACAAACAGTTCGGCGGCACTGAAAATAATGATACCGGCATACAGCAGCCAGAAGTGCTGAAGCATGAAGGAAATCACATGCTCCAGCCCCAGCAGGGCGCCGGGCATGGCCGTCTGGAATTTGTTTGCCATCCAGTGTGCGGAATGTGGGTCAATCTTCTGTGTTCCATAGATAAAGCGTCTTGACCCGCCTCCCCAGTAGATAAAGCCCTGTATAACCCTGACGGAGAGCAGGCCCAGGGACATGACCATGAACCGGTCTGCAGGCTCCCTGAGTTTAGCCATAATGGATGCTGACATTTTTACCTCTTTATCTGAGTGACATGCTTAGTGCGCCCGGGTCTGAATGTGCGGGCAGGGGCGACGGAGGCCGGAAACAGAAACCGGTATCAGACGTCATACCGTCAGTTATGCTGTTTACATAAACTGACAATGTAAAAAAGCTATAAGATGCAGGTTACCGATGTCAACAAATGTACTGTGGGCATTAATGTGATGTTACATTGTTGTGCCGGGGCTGGTGTATGATTTGTACGATACAATCAGCAACCTGTAGCAGAGGAGAGAGCGTGTGAAGAAAATACTGTGTGTTCTGGCGGGTATGCTGTCCGTAACGGCACTGTGCAGTCACACCTAATAGCCGGTGTGACCATAATAAGGGAATAATGACGCCAGCCCCCGCTTACTGAGCCGGGCTGGTTTTTTGTTTAATAGCGGCCACGATTTCCCGATGACAGAGTGTGACGGCCTGAAGTTCTCCGCGCAGTGAAGCCATCTGTTCCCGTAGTTCTGTCGTTTCCCGTTGCGCTTCATTTCGCTCATGCGCCACCGCTGCAGCCAGTTTTTCCTGCAGTGAACTGATGAGGCTGCGGGACTCCTCCAGTTCACTGGCGAGCTGGTCGGCGAGGGCCGCAGCCTCAGTGCGGGCCGTTTCTGTTTCACGGCGGGATTTTTCCAGAGCCTCCCGCTCGCCGGCAAAACCGGCATCAGCGATTTCCAGCGCCAGAGCCCAGATATCATCCCCAAAAACAGCCAGTCTGTCGGTGACGGTCTGCGGGGGCGGCTCCTGCGCCTGAACGGAACGGGCCTTCTGTGCCCGCCACTTAATCATGACTTCGCTGATGGTGGTGAAGCTGCCGCCGCCCAGTTTTTTTCGCACCCGGGACAGGGTGGGATTCTGCCCCTCCTGGTTGAGCTCGTCGGCGGCCCGCATAATCTGTTCTTCTGTGATTGCCATAGTGTGATCCATCTCTTTTTGTACGTTGTAGTATCAATAATACTATTACAACATACTGCATTAAAAACTTAGCGACGGGTTTGTTCCCCGTAAACCCCGCCTGATACGCCGTCATACCGGAACCCGGAGCAAAAAAAGCCCGGTACACACGAACCGGGCGATAATGAATATCGGTAAAATGAATAAAATAATGGACTATAACCAGCCTTATTCGGACAACCAGACTCATCAGTAAGAGTGTGGGGAATGCAGCTGGGAAAATGCAAGTATGTTTTTCACATTCATCAGTCAGTCACAATACAGGCTGTGCAGTAACGTTCATTTTCGCGACGAATGTTTTTTAACTGTTCTGAAGGCATCCCCGTCAGGCTGCCAGAGTCCCATTTTTTTCTGCAGCGCGGTGGCGGCTTGGCGGATATCCCCGAAGGTCTCGGTGACGGGGCGCGGAACCTCAGCCTGCTGAAGACACCACAGACGTCGGCGGACAACCCATTCGCGGGAAGACGCATCACGATAACCGTCCAGAACGGTGAGCCAGCGTGCGGCTGCGCGACGATATAATCCGGCCTGCTCCAGTTTTTGTGCTTTTTCGTCGTGAATCATTGCCATCGCCCCGGGAAGTGGTCACACCGGTGGTTCAGTCTGGGTGAGAACCAGTAATAAGAAAAGTTGTTGAGGTACCGGTATACCGGAAACAGCAACCGGTATCTCTGTCAACGTCAGGTGTTATACAGGATAAAGCCCTCAGCACCGCAACAGCAGAACGATAGCTCCTTCAGAAGGACGGTTGCAAGTCCCGTCTTGATTATTCCTGGCTGCATATGAAAGAACATTCATAAAGATAGCTGGGGGATCATTTTGGCGTTAAACCAGGCTGAGGAGGAAATTTTGGAAAGGAAAACAGCCCGCTGGGTGTATGAACAGGGCAGGGGAGTAACGGCGAAAGAAGTGGCGAAACGCTTCAGACTGCATATTCACATGGCGCGTCTTGTTATTCACAGAATAATGAGACGGACAGACGGAATACGCTGCGAACTACTCGGAACCTATGAGAAAACCCGGGGAGGCAGCCGGCTTGTGAAATATTTTTCGGTGATTTATCTTCCTAAAGAATATCAGCCGAAGGGCAGTAAAACGGAGAGATACCCGGATAACGAGCGTTAAGGTAATTAGATGCGGTTTTTCGGCACTGAAATAACAATATACGGTAAAGATGTCAGAGGTGGCAGTGAGCAGAAGAGTGGTTCGCGGATTGTCTGAACTGGTTTATCAGGTGCGCCGTAAAACCCCGTCCTTCAGGGCGGGGATATAAGGCGTGGTTTTCCGACTAACTTGGTGTTTGCTGCTGCTCAATGTATTGCCGGATGATCGAAATCGGCGCACTTCCGCAGCTACTTGCAAAATAACTCGGTGTCCACAGAACGCCTTTGAATATGCTAATTCCTGAGTCTGATTTAAGTGATGTGATATCCTGCCTGAAACTACATCGTGGCGTGTTTATTAAACGCGGGTATGGATATTTCAGAGATGAAGAAACGTTTAGTGAATATAGTTTCGGGCTAATGCCGGGAAAGGAAGTGAGAAAAAAGTGGAGGCAGGTTGGGGATTAGAATAAATAATACTTTGAGATATGTTATGTCGCTTTTTAACCAGTTACATTATCAATGGCTGAGCTCTGTTTTATTCTGTTTAATGAGTTTGGGTGAAAAATGAAAGACAGAAATGAAATTTTAGAATTATTTTCATGGAGTGCGCTGATTGCCATAAAAATGGCCTGGCGAGACGGAAGAATAACGTCTGAGCTATCAGAGCATCTTTTTATTATGAACTGGCTGGCTACAGCGAAGAAAAAGAAAATTTTCCCCCGGACCGTTTCATCAGAAATGGACTGGCTGATAAATGACGGAAGACTGAAAGGACATAATGCAGGTCTGAGGGTAAAACTGGAGTATATTTATTCCTCCTGCCAGAAAGATATCAGCGGACAGGCTGGTTATTTTCGTTTTACCCGAGTGATGGAAATACTGAAGAATGCGGGCTGGAAGGGGTATCTGCTGACACCGGCGAAATGGAATATACTGAAGCGTGAAAATTTCGGTGATGAAGAGAATTTAATCTTTATGAATGAGAGTGCAGTAAAAATCAGTTTTGATCTTACTGGAAGGCTGATTTGTGCGCTGAAACTGCGGGTTTGCGGTGATATAAAAATGGCGGAGAAGATATTTGAGGGTAATTATCTTCCGGTCAGAACAGAATGTCAGGATAAGGGGCGATATTATTTTTAGCTGCAGCCGGAGCCGGTTACCGGGGCGGAAGCGCGATAAAGTTTTTTGATGATCGGAGTTGATCTGAACGAAAGAGTTGATCTACTATCAGACCGTTTATTCGTTGTCCACAGGACAACTGCAAATACCTCCGGTACAGGAAACTGTACCCGGTGACCTGGAAGAGGAGCCTTCGGGCGGTCACATGCAAAAGTCAGTGGGAGCTGAAACTGACACCTTCGGGTGCTCCATTGCAAATGCTGTCGTAGCCTGGAAGGCAGCGTCTTCGGACGGTACACCCGTTTAACCTCTGGAAACGGGAGTTGTGCTCGGATGAGTACGATGGAGGTTGATACACTAACTATTGCGTCTGTTTTTCGGATGCTGATCTCTCAGACAGATCTTATGCAGTACTGGCGATTTATCCCTGCTTATAACGGGGAATGAGGGCTGAGTCCCGGATCGCAGTGAGTCATACAGAACGGTTTTTCTGCCGTTTCTTCGTATATCTACTTTTTGAGCTGCCTGCTCAGACAATCTCATGCATGTACGGGTATGCCACATTTGGCGTGCGCTGACGTTCAACGTCTTAAAACGTTGACGAGCGTCACAACATTTGGGGTATCTTCCGGACCATGCACTGACGGTCTGAGTACGCGCGCGTCACTTTGTTCAAGTGAAACGATGACAAAGTGACGCGCGAAGCGCCGGACGTTTTGAATCCGTTTTACGGGCTTTGCCGGAAGGTTTGACAATCCGACCAACACGTAGTGCATTCGTAAACAGCGATTCAGGATGCTATTAACCCCACGCGTTACAGTACGGAAAATCGTAATGAAAACGCCTTACTTATTGAAAAAAAGGAGAGAATTAACGCGATATCGATGGCGACGTCATGAGGATGACGTCGGGGGAAACCTGGAAACAGGTACAGTAAATGCTGCGATCAGTTGACTCTGATTTGATACCCCTCAATACCTCAACATCTTTGCATACCCTGATGCACAGATATCCGTTAAGCCGCAGGAAGCGCAGAAACAACCGTGTCGTCGGGGGAGATGTACTGGTGTTTTTATACGGGAGAACGGCTCCCGTTGCTGTACGTTTTGTTAAGGAGAAAACGGGATGTCCAGAAGTGAAAAACTGTTTAAACGGGATATGGTGACGCTGGCAAAAAGAGCGGGCGGCGCATTTAAAACGGTTTCGAACCGGATGAAAATATCAGAACGTGTTGCCGTCCGTCTGGCGGGATTAAATATTCAGATACGTTCAGCCGGTCAGCTGAAAGTCCGTCATATTGAACAGTATATTGTAAGCCGTAAGAATGAAGGTATTTCGTACCGAACATTACAGAATGAAATGGCCGGGATTCGTCAGGTATTAAATCAGGCCGGAAGGACTAAAATGGCAGATCCGAATCATGAACGGTTGAGTAATAAGGCGCTCGGCATTGACGGGGCCAGTCGTGCGGGAACAAAGACGGCCATTACGGACGAGCGCTATCATGAGGCGCTCGCCCGTATAAGAATTAAAGACGAAGGTGTGGCGGCAGTCATGCAACTTTCCCGTTATCTGGGGCTGAGAAATGAAGAAGCGGTCCAGTCGGTAAAATCACTGAAAACCTGGAAACAGGCTGTGCTGGATAATAAGGAGTGCGTGCGTGTTATTTTCGGAACCAAAGGTGGACGAACCCGTGACACCCGTATTGTGGATCGTGAAAAAGTGCTTTCGGCAATTAATAATGCGCTGATACAGGCAGAAAGGAATAACGGAAAACTGATCGACCGTCCCTCCCTGAAACAGGCAATGGATCGTTATATTAACGTCATGCGACGTGATGGTGGTCTGAAATATGAAAACTCAAATCACGCATTACGTTATGCCTACGCACAGGATGCAGAGAAATATTATATATCGAAAGGTTTTACTTCTAAGGAAGCCTGCGCGCTGACGTCCGTTGATTTAGGGCATGGTGACGGACGTGGTGATTATATTAAACGTGTTTACAGCCAGAAAGGAGAGGTGGAGGAATGACAAAGCGATATGATTTTCATAACTGTTTCCCGGAAGGACATAAATCTGAAAGACTGGCACGACAACTGAACGCTGCATTAAATTGAATATCAGGAAACGAAAGAGCGCATAATTCCCGAAAGAATACCATGATTTATTTTTGTTGTTACATCTGGGAGTCAGAAACAGGTCTGAAGAATTTTTGTTATGTGACGGAGGATATGATGGAGAAAAAACGTTATCTGGTGGTGGTTATAATGAAACTGTGCTGGGCGCTGGGTTGACGTACGGATGAAGCCATTCAGGGTATGGCTTCGCTGAACACCTGGCTTAAAAGAGTGAACGCGGGTATGCCGATAGTTCATATTGTTTTTGGTAACAGGGTAAACAGCTACCGGCAGGTACACATTATAAACTTGGAACGGATCCGGAAAGCGCTGATATTTGCGATAAAAGTATAGCGGGATGAGACAGACAGTAAAATGTGATATGACGGATTGATGCCGGTTTACCCTGCAGCGTCGTATGCCACCGGGTTATAAAATAACGATATATCAGGAAACGGGTATACGACGCTGCAGCGATTTTTGGGGTTGTTAGTCTGGCTCCGGCAGGCTGGGGCGAGGTTGTTTTATTTCCGTCCGCCCCCGCAGCCCCATATCCGGTAAAGCTGAATACGGTGACGACAGTCTAGTGTAATGATACGGGGCTGTCGCGATTTCCGAATCGAACAAAAAAACATCATCGCACGTCTTGAATTTTTCCCTGCTGTCTGATTAAGATAAACACGCTAATTCGTTGTCCCTGAGACAACTGCAAATACCTTCGGTACAGGAAACTGTACCCGGTGACCTGAAAGAGGAGCCTTCGGGCGGTCACATGCAAAAGTCAGCGGAGCTGGAACTGACGCCTTTGGGTGCTCCATTGCAAATGCTGCCGTGGCCTGGAAGGCAGCGTCTTCGGACGGTACACCCGTTTAACCTCTGGAAACGGGTGTTGTGCTCGGTTGAGTACAATGGAGGTTGATGTATCTTACTTTACCGCCTTTATTAAGGGCTGGTTGTTTCACGACATTCACACCCTTGCGGGGAAAACTTCCCCCCGCAACTGGTGAAGGTTTTCTCCGTTTTTTGGGAGAAAACCATGCGACTCATCACTGTACTGAGCAGGGCCTTATACCGGCTGCTGCCTCATGATACCTGCACATCGGGTGACTGGATTGCCAATCATACGGGTTACCTCAGCTTTCGGGCTGAAGTACGCGAGGATGAAAATGGAAGATTCCATACACTCGTCTGTAAGCGTACCGGTTATACCGTTCTGACCTT
Source organism: Citrobacter braakii (assembly GCF_002075345.1). Taxonomy (GTDB): domain Bacteria; phylum Pseudomonadota; class Gammaproteobacteria; order Enterobacterales; family Enterobacteriaceae; genus Citrobacter; species Citrobacter braakii. Next base: position 2,206 of record NZ_NAEW01000015.1, on the reverse strand, counting down.
TTCTTATGGAAAGGTGATGGACTGTGGTACGTACAACACCTTCCGTCACGCCATGAGCGTGGCGCACCATCAGGCCTGCCAGCTGGCGCATCTGCGTTATGCCTGGGATATAGCCTGACTGTTCACATCACTACTGTCCCTGCGGGAGAAAATGCTTCCGTCACGGGAGGAGTTTTCTCCGTTTGATTTCAGATGAAGGAGAACTCCATGATTTTTTTACTCAACGTGCTTTTTCGTTTTTTACATGTACTGATGGTACTTCTGCCGTCACAACGAGTGATCACTCCGTGGCTGCGCCAGATGGCATCGGAAGTATGGTCACAGTTGACCGCTGAGCATCAGGTAATTTTCATTACCACCGTTGTCAACGTACGTTCTCTGGTATCCGCCAAGAGACAGACGCTGTTTGCGCTGGCCCGCCAGTCGCTGGCTGAGCGCAGACTTATTTACCATGATATCCCGCGATGACGTCGGTTTCACACGTGTGTGTATCGCACGTTTTCATTTTACAACCTGTGACGGGAGAAACCTCCCTCACAGGGGGTTATCTCCTTCTTTATACTTTTCAGGAGAGGATCCCTCGTATGACCACAAGCTCATTTAACGGCATCACACTTGTCCACCCGGACTGTAATGAATGGCATCTGATGTGGAGTGCGCTCGGGGAACATAAAGCGAACCAGGCATTATCACAGCCAGCCGTCGCTGAGCATTTTGGCGAGGTATGGCAGTACATGGAGACACGCGAAGTCCGTATGTTCGGGCTCCGGAAAGGGTATTTCCATTTCTTCAGGCATCGCATGCATCCGACCGGGGGCGTTAACTACAGCATCAGACTCCCTGCCAGCCTGCAGTTTGATTCAACAACGCTGATAGCGGGTTTTACCTGTTACGTATAAAGCTCAGCGTGACGGTGACCGGTGAAAAGCTGGCATCACGTTACTGTGACATGTTCTTTCACTCATCGGAGCCGCTGAGACGCCATTCTCCGGCATCCGCTATGAGCTGAAGGATCTGTTTACTGAAGCCCATCATTTTCTGGATGAGCGCAGACAGGGATAACTCCCGGTCAGGGCATTCCGGTTGAACCATACGGAGAGACTGAGATGAGTGAACAGAATACAAAACTGATTATTGTGCATCAGATTGTACGGGTGGAATTTTCAGAAGTGGTGGAAGTTCCCGCCGACTTCAGTCATGACGAGACTACCCGTCTGGTCAGTGATTTCTGGAATATCACCGACCGGAACAAAGTGTTGACCGCCGCAGAGCTTATGGAGCCTGGTGGTCAGTATATTGAACGGGTCGCGCCGGAAGGTAGCACGCCCGGCACGTATAAACCGGACCTGTCGGTGACGAGAAGCCCTGAGGGTGAGCTGATTTACCGTCGTCTCAGTGATGATGCGCCGGTAACGGCAGACTGACCCTGATTCCGGTAAGTGATTGCCGGTGAGTTTTAACCTTATATTCCGGACGGTCGCCTGGCGGCGGTACCGGAACCATCGTGACGTGGCGTTACCCTGCCGCGTCACGGTCGGGGTGCGCCTTTATTATGAGGAGTTCCCCGTGAAAAAACATAAAAAAGGTTCATCCGGAAAGACGACGCATGCTGATGTTTATCAGATGGTGACTGACCGTATTGTTGCCGCGCTTGAACAGGGTACTGCACCCTGGCGCAGGCCGTGGCAGAGTGCGGGGCAGGTCTGTACGGGTGGTTTACCGTCGAATGCCCTGACGGGACGTTGCTACAGCGGAGTGAATGTGCTGCTGTTGTGGATGGCCGCCGTTGACGGCGGTTATGCCAGCAACCTCTGGCTGACGTACCGACAGGCGCAGGAAGCCGGAGGTCAGGTCCGTAAGGGTGAAACCGGTAGTCTCGCGGTTATCTATAAGGACTGGACAAAACCGGCAGAGGATGAACACGGTAACAGGCTGTACGATACCGATGGTAATCCGCTGAAGGAGACCGTCCCCATGCTGCGCCAGCTTAACCTTTTTAACGTGGCGCAGTGTGACGGTCTGCCTGCACACATGCAGCCGGATGACGGTACCGGCCGACCGGGTGAAGATTACGCCGTGGTTTCCCCCGAACGTCTGGCGGATGTTAAGACGATGCTGGAGGCAACCGGTGTACAGCTGGAGCCCCGTTTCCAGGACCGGGCGTACTACACCCCGGTGGCAGACCGGATAGTCATGCCCCTGACGT
>NZ_NAEW01000014.1 GCF_002075345.1 Citrobacter braakii | reverse complement strand
TCTTGTTAAACATTTGCAGTTGCCAGACCGCAATGTGTTTTAACAAATCAAAAGGGGTTTTAATAACTGGCCCAAAGCTGAAAGCTTTCCGGAACCCCCAGCCTAGCTGGGGGTTTTCTGTGCACAAAAAAAATCCCGCCACTGGCGGGATTTTAAGCAAACTATTTCTGAATTATTCTTTGATTAAGAAATCGTCCAGTTGTTTACCTTGTTCTTCCATCGCTTTTTTGATCACTGCCGGTGTACGACCCTGACCAGTCCAGGTTTTAGTTTCACCGTTTTCGTCAACATAGCTATATTTAGCCGGACGTGCAGCGCGTTTAGCTTTGGTGCCAGATTTAACAGCAGCCATGCTATTCAGCAGTTCGTTCGGGTCAATGCCGTCAGCGATCAGCATTTCACGATATTGTTGCAGTTTACGAGTACGTTCTTCAACTTCAGCAGCTGCAGCGCTTTCTTCTTCACGGCGCTCGCTAACAACAACTTCTAATTTTTCCAGCATTTCTTCAAGCGTTTCCAGAGTACATTCTCTTGCCTGCGCACGAAGAGTACGGATGTTGTTCAGAATTTTAAGTGCTTCGCTCATTGTAGTAATCTCAAACTTATATTGGGGGTGGTTTGTTGAGCTAATAATAGAGCGATAAATTCAGTTGTGCAATAGCCAGGAATGTAAGGAATTCAAAATTGCGCTTTATTTAGTATCAGAATTAATTCATCTGTCTTAAATTCTCCGCGACGTTGGGCATAAAAAAGGCTTATTGGTGAGGGGGCTTCTCAGCGGCTGAGAGTAAAAATTCAAGATTCAGGTCACATTTTATGGTGTACAAATAGTATCTCTTTGCAGTGATTTCAACCTTTTGTATTAGTTTTGCTTACATGAATTCGCTAATACATGGCGACAGTGGGTAGATTCAATAACAATAAGGGAAGGGTTTCTTTATTGCCGTAAGAAGATAAGAGGTATGGATAAATTTCATGAGCACTATTTGTGAAAGAGTGTGTATATACCCATCGAGTTTCAGGCTACCTGGGCCATGGCTGGAGTGTACTCACGCTCCCGTGTCACTTAAAGGATCGGTTATTTAGGCGACACTGAGCGAGTCTGAACGCCTATTTATACGCCTATGCAGGCAACGCTACACCGACACGTTCGTGAAATATGGTACAATCCTGCCCATATTTATTTCCCCGGGTGAGGGCCTACGGTCAATGGCACAGCTATATTTTTACTATTCTGCAATGAATGCCGGTAAGTCGACTGCATTGCTGCAATCTTCGTACAATTATCAGGAACGTGGGATGCGTGCCGTGGTATATACAGCGGAAATTGATGACCGCTTTGGTGCTGGAAAAGTAAGTTCGCGTATAGGTCTGTCGTCACCTGCAAAATTGTTTAACCAAAATTCATCATTGTTCGAAGAGATTCGGGCTGAGAATGAGCAGCAAAGAATTCACTGTGTACTGGTTGATGAGTCGCAGTTTCTGACTCGACAGCAGGTTTATGAATTATCTGAAGTTGTCGATCAGCTGGATATTCCCGTGTTGTGCTACGGCTTGCGTACCGATTTTCGTGGTGAGTTATTTGGCGGCAGCGAATACCTGTTGGCATGGTCAGATAAACTGGTTGAATTAAAAACCATTTGTTTCTGTGGGCGTAAGGCCAGCATGGTGTTGCGTCTTGATCAGGCAGGACGACCTTATAACGAGGGCGAACAGGTGGTGATTGGCGGGAACGAACGCTATGTATCGGTATGCCGTAAACATTATAAGCAAGCACAGTCTGAGGGCTCTCTGACGGCGATACAAGAACGACACAACCACGATTAACTCTACGCGCTTCTGGGCGCTTATTAGCACAGGGTAGGCTGCGACATTCGCTAATGTTCGCTACCCTGTCAGACACTCTCCTGACGCTATTCTCGCATCCTCCTAAGCATCCTTTTACAGGTCCATCCTTTAAACGTCGCTGAATTGGTCATGTTTCGATTCTGATAACGTAAGATGCAAAAAAAACGGCCCCAATTTGGGACCGTTTATGGTGAAACTAAAACTTATCTGGATGAATTAAGCGGATTTCTTCGCTTTCTTCTCAGCTTTCGGCGCTGCTACGGCTTCAGTCTTAACGGCGGTTTGATCTTCGCTGTATTCACGACCGTAGTAGGTATCCATCAGGATCTGTTTCAGTTCAGAAATCAGCGGGTAACGCGGGTTAGCACCAGTACACTGGTCATCAAACGCATCTTCAGACAGTTTGTCCACGTGTGCCAGGAAGTCAGCTTCCTGAACGCCAGCTTCACGGATAGACTTAGGAATACCCAGTTCAGCTTTGATTTCGTCCAGCCAGCCCAGCAGTTTCTGGATTTTTGCAGCAGTACGGTCGCCCGGTGCGCTCAGACCCAGATGGTCTGCGATTTCAGCGTAGCGACGACGAGCCTGCGGACGGTCGTACTGGCTGAATGCAGTCTGTTTAGTCGGGTTGTCGTTCGCGTTATAACGAATAACGTTGCTGATCAGCAGGGCGTTCGCCAGACCGTGAGGAATGTGGAACTGAGAACCCAGCTTGTGCGCCATTGAGTGACATACACCCAGGAAGGCGTTAGCAAACGCAATACCGGCGATGGTTGCTGCACTGTGTACACGCTCACGCGCTACCGGGTTCTTAGAACCTTCGTGGTAGGACGCTGGCAGGTTTTCTTTCAACAGTTTCAGCGCTTGCAGAGCCTGACCGTCGGAGAACTCAGAAGCCAGCACGGATACGTAAGCTTCCAGGGCGTGAGTGACGGCATCCAGACCACCGAACGCACACAGGGACTTAGGCATATCCATCACCAGGTTGGCGTCAACAATCGCCATATCCGGAGTCAGCGCATAGTCTGCCAGCGGGTATTTCTGACCAGTTGCATCGTCAGTAACAACCGCAAACGGAGTAACTTCAGAACCAGTACCGGAAGTGGTGGTGACGGCAACCATCTTCGCTTTTACGCCCATTTTCGGGAACTTGTAGATACGTTTACGGATGTCCATAAAGCGCAGTGCCAGTTCTTCGAAGTGGGTTTCTGGGTGTTCGTACATAACCCACATGATTTTCGCGGCGTCCATCGGGGAACCGCCACCCAGCGCGATGATCACGTCTGGTTTAAAGGAGTTAGCCAGCTCAGCACCTTTGCGTACAACGGTCAGAGTTGGGTCAGCTTCAACTTCAAAGAACACTTCGGTTTCAACGCCAGCAGCTTTCAGCACGGAGGTGATCTGGTCAGCATAGCCATTGTTAAACAGGAAGCGGTCGGTCACGATCAGCGCACGTTTGTGACCATCGGTAATCACTTCATCCAGTGCGATTGGCAGAGAGCCACGACGGAAGTAGATAGATTTCGGAAGTTTGTGCCACAACATGTTTTCAGCTCGCTTAGCAACGGTTTTCTTGTTGATCAGGTGCTTAGGACCAACGTTTTCAGAGATGGAGTTACCACCCCAGGAACCACAACCCAGAGTCAGGGAAGGCGCGAGTTTAAAGTTGTACAGGTCACCGATACCACCCTGAGAAGCTGGGGTGTTAATCAGGATACGTGCGGTTTTCATCATCTGACCGAAGTAAGCAACACGTTCTGGCTGGTTGTCCTGGTCGGTGTACAGGCAAGAGGTATGACCGATACCGCCCATCGCAACCAGTTTTTCAGCTTTAATAACGGCGTCTTCGAAGTCTTTCGCACGGTACATTGCCAGCGTCGGAGACAATTTTTCGTGAGCGAACGGTTCACTTTCGTCAACAACAGTCACTTCACCGATCAGAATCTTAGTGGTTTCTGGTACGGAGAAGCCTGCCAGTTCAGCAATTTTGTATGCCGGCTGACCAACGATAGCCGCGTTCAGCGCGCCATTTTTCAGGATAACGTCCTGAACGGCTTTCAGCTCTTTGCCTTGCAGCATGTAGCCGCCATGAGTCGCGAAACGCTCACGTACTGCGTCGTATACAGAGTCAACGACAACAACGGACTGTTCAGAAGCACAAATTACGCCGTTATCGAAGGTTTTAGACATCAGAACAGATGCAACAGCACGCTTGATATCAGCGGTTTCATCGATAACCACAGGAGTGTTACCTGCGCCTACACCGATTGCCGGTTTACCGGAACTGTATGCTGCTTTAACCATGCCTGGACCACCGGTCGCAAGGATCAGGTTGATGTCCGGGTGGTGCATCAGCGCGTTTGACAGTTCTACGGAAGGTTGATCGATCCAGCCGATCAGATCTTTCGGTGCGCCAGCAGCAATTGCTGCCTGCAGAACGATATCAGCAGCTTTGTTAGTGGCATCTTTAGCACGCGGATGCGGAGAGAAGATGATTGCGTTACGCGTCTTCAGGCTGATCAGTGATTTGAAGATTGCAGTAGAAGTCGGGTTAGTGGTTGGAACGATACCGCAGATGATACCAATCGGTTCAGCGATGGTAATGGTACCGAAAGTGTGGTCTTCAGCCAGCACACCACAGGTTTTTTCGTCTTTATATGCGTTATAAATGTATTCGGAAGCAAAGTGGTTTTTAATCACTTTATCTTCGACGATGCCCATGCCAGATTCGGCAACGGCCATTTTCGCGAGAGGGATTCGAGCGTCTGCGGCAGCCAGAGCGGCGGCACGGAAGATTTTGTCAACCTGTTCTTGAGTGAAACTGGCATATTCACGCTGGGCTTTTTTTACGCGCTCTACAAGTGCGTTAAGTTCAGCGACATTAGTAACAGCCATAATGCTCTCCTGATAATGTTAAACTTTTTTAGTAAATCATCTGCTCGATACGAGAGTATAGACAGATCGACGAAAATTTGTGTAACGTTTTGAAAATCAAACGGTTAATTAACGTCCACTTTACCTTGATTTACTAAAAGAGCTTATACGCTAGCGCCACTTAATTCTAACGCGCTACCTCCAGGTGGCGTAAGCAAGATTACTCACTTCTGAGTAGTAATTGCGTGATCTGGATCAAAATTTCGCAAAGCTGACACCTTTCAGCAGGCCCTTTTAGCGTTTATCGGTAAGTGTTAATAAATTGATGGGGTGAATGTCATTAACATTAGCATATTTAATACATATTAATAACACTAAGTATTGGATGTGTATTTACGTAGATATACACAGATAGAAGGTGAAGTATGCTGACAAAAGGCGTATCTTCAGCGCGGATTTTATCAATTTTTATGACTCATTTTATCCGGCTAACGCTTCGGAGCTAACCGTGATCCAAACGCTATTTGATTTTCCTGTCTATTTTAAGTTTTTCATTGGGTTATTCGCATTGGTTAACCCGGTCGGGATCATCCCAGTCTTTATCAGTATGACCAGCTATCAAACGGCTGCTGCGCGAAATAAAACCAACCTTACGGCAAACCTGTCGGTTGCCATCATCCTGTGGACTTCGCTGTTCCTTGGTGACGGTATTCTGCAGCTCTTCGGTATCTCGATAGATTCGTTCAGGATTGCCGGCGGCATTCTGGTGGTGACTATCGCAATGTCGATGATTAGCGGAAAACTGGGCGAAGATAAGCAAAACAAACAGGAAAAATCAGAAACAGCAATCCGCGAAAGTATCGGCGTAGTGCCGCTGGCATTGCCGTTAATGGCGGGGCCAGGGGCGATAAGCTCAACTATTGTTTGGGGTACGCGTTATCACAGTGCGATTAACCTGTTTGGTTTTTTTGTGGCGATTGCGTTGTTTGCCCTGTGCTGTTGGGGGCTGTTCCGCATGGCACCGTGGCTGGTACGGCTGCTGGGCCAAACCGGTATCAACGTCATTACGCGTATTATGGGGTTGTTGTTAATGGCCTTAGGGATCGAATTCATTGTGACTGGAATCAAGTCCATTTTCCCCGGTTTGCTTGCCTGATATTCCTCTTCGGCATCAACGGAGCCTCTTTCGGCTCCGTTTCCTTTCGTTATTAGTAAAACTTCTCACTAAAGTTGAAAATCAGCTTAGAAATATAAAAAATCTGATGGCTATTCATTAATTTATTCATTGATTTTATGGATATAACCCTCAGTAGGCCACCAGAGGGATCCCGATGTCACTGTTATTTTATTAACATCATACTCTGGGGCTTGCTGAAGGATTATCGAAATGTTATTAGTTATTTCAGCGTTTTTTTTAGATGAATGTGCTAATTAATAATCAATTGTTAAGTTTATGTGCATTTTGGCGTGGTGTTGACACTGGACTGGGGGGTTAACACTGCGTGTGATGCAATATATTGATTTTTATCGTTTTGTTGTCGCGATCTTTCATTCGCAAGACTTTTTTAGTGAGATTTATTTCCAATAAAAGAGAATTGGTTAACAAATTTGTAAAATGTATTGGCGGTTAAGAAACGCATTTGATACTTTCCGGCCAGGTATTATGCAGAAGAATTCACGTTGATGAGAATCATTTTCAATTAGTTTCTCTCAACAGGGTAATAGCGTGTTTCCGGCAGGGGAGGCACGTAGATAATCGACGCAAGGCGATCATACGAATCGCCAGAAATAAATAAAGTCGGTGATAGCAAGCAGTAAAACAAGAAACTACCTGACGGCAGAAAATCTCCGGTGCCGTACAGGGATCCTGACAGGATTAACAGTCTGGTTAAAAAACCAGCCATAATAATGAGGGAGTACAAACACAATGACTAACATCACTAAAAAAAGTTTAGTAGCTGCGGGGATCCTAACTGCGCTAATCGCTGGGAATGTTGCTACGGCGGCAGTTGTGCCAGCAGGTGTGCAGCTTGCTGAAAAGCAGACTCTGGTGCGTAATAACGGTTCGGAAGTTCAGTCACTCGATCCACATAAAATCGAAGGTGTACCTGAATCCAATATCAACCGTGACCTGTTTGAAGGTTTATTAATCAGCGATGTCGATGGCAAACCATCGCCTGGCGTGGCTGAAAAGTGGGAAAATAAAGACTTTAAGGTGTGGACATTCCATCTGCGTAAAGACGCTAAATGGTCTGACGGCACGCCTGTTACCGCGCAAGATTTCGTGTATAGCTGGCAACGCCTGGCTAATCCAAATACCGCGTCACCGTACGCCAGTTATTTACAGTACGGTCACATTGTCAATATTGACGATATTATCGCCGGCAAAAAGCCGATCACCGATCTCGGTGTCAAAGCTCTCGACGATCATACATTTGAAGTCACCCTGAGCGAGCCGGTTCCTTATTTCTACAAATTGCTTGTGCACTCATCCGTTTCTCCGGTTCCTAAAGCAGCGGTTGAAAAATACGGTGAGAAATGGACCCAGCCCGCTAACATCGTTACCAACGGCGCCTATAAGCTGAAAGACTGGGTGGTCAACGAGCGCATTGTACTTGAGCGTAACACCAACTACTGGGACAACGCCAAAACGGTTATTAACCAGGTTACCTACCTGCCAATTTCTTCTGAAGTGACTGACGTTAACCGCTATCGCAGTGGCGAAATCGACATGACCTATAACAACATGCCGATCGAGTTATTCCAGAAACTGAAAAAAGAGATCCCGAACGAAGTTCACGTTGACCCGTATCTGTGCACCTATTATTACGAAATCAACAACCAGAAAGCACCGTTCAACGATGTTCGTGTTCGTACCGCCCTGAAACTGGCGTTGGATCGTGACATTATCGTCAACAAAGTTAAGAACCAGGGGGACCTGCCGGCTTATAGCTTTACCCCTCCTTACACCGATGGCGCGAAACTGGTTGAACCAGAGTGGTTCAAATGGTCTCAGGAAAAACGCAATGAAGAAGCGAAAAAACTGCTGGCTGAAGCCGGGTATACCGCTGAAAAACCGTTGACCTTTGACCTGCTGTATAACACCTCAGATCTGCATAAAAAGCTGGCCATCGCTGCGGCATCTATCTGGAAGAAAAATCTGGGCGCCAACGTGAAGCTGGAAAACCAGGAATGGAAAACATTCCTCGATACGCGCCATCAGGGTAACTATGATGTTTCGCGTGCGGGCTGGTGTGCGGATTACAACGAACCAACATCCTTCCTGAATATGGTGCTGTCTGACAGCTCCAACAACACCGTCCACTATAAGAGCCCGGCGTTTGATAAGCTGATTGCGGATACGCTGAAAGTGACTGATGAAGCGCAGCGCAGCGAACTGTATTCGAAAGCGGAACAGCAGCTGGATAAAGATTCTGCGATTGTACCGGTTTATTACTATGTTAACGCCCGCCTGGTAAAACCATGGGTTGGCGGATACTCCGGTAAAGACCCGATGGATAATATCCACGTTAAAGACTTGTATATTATCAAGCATTAATGGCAAGACGTGGGGCAATCATTTTGCCCCACAGTGTCTTTTTTCTTCGAACTATTAACACCGCTTTACCTGAACGTCGGGGTAGAAGAGGTGTAAAGGCACACGCCAGAAGGTACGGGCAATGTTAAAATTTATATTACGTCGCTGTCTGGAAGCGATTCCGACGCTGTTTATACTTATTACGATTTCATTCTTTATGATGCGCCTTGCGCCGGGAAGTCCATTCACCGGGGAACGCGCGTTACCGCCAGAGGTACTGGCTAATATCGAAGCGAAATATCATCTTAACGATCCTATCTCGACGCAGTACTTCAGCTACCTCAAGCAGCTGGCGCATGGCGATTTTGGGCCATCTTTTAAATATAAAGACTATACGGTAAACGACCTTGTGGCATCGAGCTTTCCGGTTTCTGCGAAGCTGGGAGCTGCGGCCTTTATTCTGGCGGTCCTCGTTGGCGTTAGCGCTGGGGTGATAGCCGCGCTGAAACAGAATACGCGCTGGGACTACACTGTGATGGGGGTGGCAATGACCGGGGTGGTTATCCCCAGTTTCGTAGTCGCTCCCTTATTGGTCATGATATTTGCCATAACCTTGAAATGGCTGCCCGGAGGCGGCTGGAACGGCGGGGCGTTGAAATTTATGATCCTGCCGATGGTGGCCTTGTCGCTGGCTTATATCGCCAGTATCGCCCGTATTACCCGCGGTTCGATGATTGAAGTGCTGCACTCTAACTTTATTCGTACCGCGCGCGCTAAAGGGTTGCCGATGCGGCGGATCATTTTCCGCCATGCGTTAAAACCTGCGCTGTTGCCCGTGCTGTCCTATATGGGACCAGCATTTGTCGGCATTATCACCGGTTCGATGGTGATTGAAACCATCTATGGTTTGCCGGGCATTGGCCAACTGTTCGTCAATGGCGCGTTAAACCGCGACTATTCGCTGGTCCTGAGCCTCACCATACTGGTAGGGACGCTGACCATCGTGTTTAACGCGATTGTTGACGTGCTGTATGCCGTTATCGACCCGAAAATTCGTTACTGATACTGGAGCTCGCTATGATGTTAAGTAAGAAAAACAGCGAAGCGCTGGAGAATTTCAGTGAAAAGCTGGAGGTCGAGGGCCGCAGTCTGTGGCAGGACGCGCGTCGACGCTTTATGCATAACCGCGCAGCGGTAGCAAGCCTGGTCGTGCTGGTGATTATTGCGCTGTTTGTGACGCTGGCGCCGATGCTGTCGCAGTTTACCTACTTCGATACCGACTGGGGTATGATGTCCAGCGCGCCGGATACGGAATCTGGACACTATTTCGGCACCGACTCGTCAGGTCGAGACCTGCTGGTTCGTGTGGCGATTGGCGGTCGCATCTCGTTGATGGTCGGCATTGCCGCGGCGTTGGTCGCGGTAGTTGTCGGCACGCTATACGGTTCTCTGTCGGGCTACCTCGGCGGTAAAATCGACTCCGTGATGATGCGTCTGCTGGAAATCCTCAACTCCTTCCCGTTCATGTTCTTCGTGATTCTGCTGGTCACTTTCTTTGGGCAAAATATCCTGCTGATTTTTGTCGCTATAGGGATGGTATCCTGGCTGGATATGGCGCGTATCGTGCGTGGACAAACGCTGAGTCTCAAGCGCAAAGAGTTTATTGAAGCAGCGCAAGTGGGTGGGGTATCTACCGTGCGCATCGTTATCCGTCATATTGTGCCGAACGTGCTGGGCGTGGTGGTGGTGTACGCTTCGTTGCTGGTGCCCAGCATGATCCTGTTTGAATCCTTCCTGAGCTTTTTGGGATTAGGGACGCAGGAGCCGTTAAGTAGCTGGGGGGCGTTGCTGAGTGATGGTGCCAACTCGATGGAAGTCTCACCATGGCTGCTGCTGTTCCCGGCAGGATTCCTGGTGGTCACTTTGTTCTGTTTTAACTTTATTGGCGATGGCCTGCGTGATGCCCTCGACCCGAAAGACCGTTAAGGAGTGCAGCCATGAGCGTAATTGAAACCTCAACCGCGCCGCTCGCGCAACAACAGGCTAACGCACTGCTGAACGTTAAAGATCTGCGCGTGACGTTTGCCACCCCCGACGGCGATGTGACCGCGGTAAACGATTTAAACTTTTCTCTGCGAGCTGGAGAAACGCTGGGAATTGTTGGGGAATCCGGTTCAGGGAAATCGCAAACGGCCTTTGCCCTGATGGGCCTGCTGGCGGCAAATGGCCGTATCGGAGGTTCCGCAACCTTCAACGGACGTGAAATTCTGAATTTACCGGAACGAGAGTTGAACAAACTGCGCGCCGAGCAAATCTCGATGATTTTCCAGGACCCGATGACCTCTCTCAATCCGTACATGCGAGTCGGCGAGCAGTTGATGGAAGTTCTCATGCTGCATAAAGGCATGAGCAAAGCGGAAGCCTTTGAAGAATCTGTAAGAATGCTGGATGCGGTGAAAATGCCGGAAGCGCGTAAGCGTATGAAAATGTATCCGCATGAATTCTCCGGCGGGATGCGTCAGCGTGTAATGATCGCCATGGCACTGTTGTGCAGGCCTAAATTACTGATAGCCGATGAGCCGACTACTGCGCTCGATGTTACGGTACAGGCGCAAATCATGACCCTGCTGAATGAACTGAAAAGCGAATTCAACACTGCGATTATCATGATCACCCACGATCTGGGAGTAGTGGCCGGTATTTGCGATAAAGTTTTGGTGATGTACGCCGGACGTACCATGGAATATGGCAGTGCGCGGGATGTCTTTTATAAGCCCGTTCATCCGTATTCGATTGGTTTGCTGAATGCCGTACCTCGTCTGGATGCCGAAGGGGAAGAGATGCTGACTATCCCGGGCAACCCGCCGAACCTGTTGCGTCTACCAAAAGGCTGTCCATTCCAGCCGCGTTGCCCGCATGCGATGGAAATCTGTAGCAGTGCTCCGCCACTGGAAGAGTTTAGTCCGGGCCGCCTGCGCGCCTGCTTTAAACCGGTGGAGGAACTGGTATGAATGCGGTCACCGAACAACGAAAAGTGCTCCTTGAAATTGCCGATCTTAAAGTCCATTTCGACATTAAAGACGGCAAGCAGTGGTTCTGGCAGCCGTCTAAAACCCTGAAAGCGGTTGATGGCGTGACTCTGCGACTGTATGAAGGTGAAACCCTGGGCGTGGTCGGCGAATCAGGCTGTGGAAAATCGACTTTTGCCCGTGCGATTATTGGCCTGGTGAAAGCCACTGATGGAAAAGTCGCCTGGCTGGGTAAAGATTTGCTGGGCATGAAACCCGATGAGTGGCGGGAAGTGCGTAGCGATATTCAGATGATTTTCCAGGATCCGCTGGCATCATTGAATCCGCGCATGACCATCGGTGAAATCATTGCCGAACCGCTGCGGACTTATCATCCGAACCTGTCTGGTCAGGAAGTCCGCGACCGTGTGAAGGCGATGATGATGAAGGTGGGGTTGCTGCCAAATCTGATTAACCGCTACCCGCATGAGTTTTCCGGCGGTCAGTGTCAGCGTATTGGTATTGCCCGGGCGCTGATCCTCGAGCCGAAGCTGATTATTTGCGATGAACCGGTTTCGGCGCTGGACGTATCCATTCAGGCCCAGGTGGTGAACCTGTTACAACAGCTCCAGCGTGAAATGGGATTATCGTTAATCTTCATTGCTCACGACCTGGCGGTGGTGAAACATATCTCCGATCGCGTGCTGGTCATGTATCTCGGACACGCGGTGGAATTAGGGACTTATGATGAGGTGTACCATAATCCGCTGCACCCTTATACCAAGGCGTTGATGTCTGCAGTGCCGATTCCCGACCCGGATCAGGAAAGGAACAAGGTTATCCAGTTGCTGGAAGGCGAATTACCGTCGCCGATTAATCCTCCTTCCGGCTGCGTGTTCCGTACGCGCTGCCCGATTGCCGGACCGGAATGCGCAAAAACCCGCCCGGTTCTCGAAGGAAGTTTCCGTCACGCAGTTTCCTGCCTGAAAGTAGACCCGCTATAATCCAGAGGGCTGACAAAGGTCAGCCCTTCTTTTTGGTGAGGTATATGTGTCAGGTTTAGTCTCTTCTGTCCGCCGCGCGCTCTATCGCAAATTATTCGATTTAAACACCCGTTCAGGGCGTCGCTTTGAAGGTATGTGTGCGCTGTTCGCCTTGCTCAGCGTTATTGTTATCTTCATTGAGTCCGGCGTCGGGACGCAATACCATTTAACCTTCGAGGAATGGCGCATTTTTGTCTGGCTGGAGGTCTTTATTACTCTGGTCTTTACCCTCGAATATTTTCTTCGCTTATGCAGCTGGGCCAATCCCGCTAAATATGTGTTTAGCTTCTGGGGGATTATCGATCTGGCCACCATTCTACCGCTGTACGTGATGTGGCTATGGCCTGAAATCAGTTTGAGCTATGTCTTCGCCTGGCGAGCGATGCGTGTCCTGCGCGTCTTGCGTATTCTCAAGCTGCTGCGTTTTATGCCTTCTCTGCGAGTGTTCTGGAATGCGTTAAAAAGCGCCCGTCATCAACTGATGTTGTTCTATTCCTTTATTGCCATTCTGATGGTTGTTTTCGGCGCGATGATGTATCTGATAGAAGGGCCCAAATATGGCTTTACTACGCTGAATGCGTCTGTGTATTGGGCTATTGTTACGGTCACCACCGTCGGCTACGGTGACATTACACCGCACACGCCGTTGGGACGCATGGTGGCGTCAGTGCTTATCCTGATTGGATACTCTGTGATTGCGATACCGACCGGATTGATAACCACACACATGAGCAGTGCGTTCCAACAGCGCGGATATCAGCGTAGATGTCCACAGTGTCAGCAGGCGCAGCATGAACATAGTGCGCAGTTTTGTAACCGCTGCGGAAGTAAACTGCCGGGATAAAAATGAAAAAAGCTGCGAGAGCAGCTTTTTTGTTTGTTACTCGCGCCAGAGAATATGGCAGAGTTTGTGATCTTTTTCGCGACATAATAAAACGCGCGCAAAAATATCGTTAATCTCGCCGTCTTCTGTATCTGCCAGACCAATCACCACTTCGGCAAAGAAGTCAGGGTTCAGGTCAAAATCAACATGCTCCTGCCAGTCTTCTGCCGGGTCGAATAACTCGGCACCACCGCGCTCTTCAAACTGTAAATTGAACAGAATGATGTCGGCTGGATCCAGGTTGTCCGCAGCCAGTTCGAGAAAAATATCGTAAGCCTGCTCAAGCGTTTCGTCTTCAGTCAGGCGATTGTTCAAATCCATATCCATAATGACTACCTGTTTACTGTCTGATGGGCACGTTTTACAGCAACGGACTAAAGAAGTAAAACAGTCGCTCAGCGATCCGCTGCCAGAGTGGTCGTTTTACCCACAAACGGGCATCAAGCAGACGGGAACGCGAAATATAATCATCCTGTACTGCCGCGAGATCGCCACCGAATCCGGCATCATCAATGACCAGCGTGATTTCAAAATTGAGCCACAGACTGCGCATATCCAGGTTAACGGTACCGACCAGGCTCAGCTCGCCATCGACCAGTACGCTCTTGGTGTGCAGTAAGCCACCTTCGAACTGATAGATTTTAACGCCAGCCGCCAGCAACTCAGTGAAAAAGGCCCGGCTTGCCCAGCCAACCAGCAGGGAATCATTCTTGCGTGGAAGAATAATACTGACGTCGACCCCGCGCTGCGCCGCTGTACAGATCGCGTGCAGCAGATCGTCGCTGGGAACGAAGTAGGGCGTGGTCATTATTAAATATTCACGCGCCGAATAAGCCGCGGTTAACAGCGCCTGATGAATCAAATCTTCAGGGAAGCCAGGTCCCGAAGCGATTGTGTGAATGGTGTGGCCACTGGCCTGCTCAAATGGCATGATATTGACGTCTGGCGGCGGGGGCAGAATGCGCTTGCCGGTCTCAATTTCCCAGTCGCAGGAATAGACAATGCCCATAGCGGTGGCTACCGGGCCTTCCATTCTCGCCATCAAATCCACCCATTGCCCGACGCCGGCATCTTGTTTGAAGAAACGCGGATCGACCATGTTCATGCTGCCGGTATAAGCAATATAGTTATCGATCATGATCATTTTGCGGTGCTGACGCAGGTCCATACGGCGTAAAAATACACGCATCAGGTTTACTTTCAGCGCTTCAACAACCTCGATACCCGCGTTACGCATCATCGCCGCCCATGGGCTGCGGAAGAACGCCACGCTACCCGCGGAATCCAGCATCAGGCGGCAGTGAATTCCACGCCTTGCGGCAGCCATTAATGACTCGGCGACCTGATCGGCCATACCGCCTGGTTGCCAGATGTAGAACACCATCTCGATGTTGTGACGCGCCAGTTGAATATCACGGATCAATGCCTGCATCACGTCCTCTGAACTGGTGAGCAACTGCAATTGATTCCCTTTAACGCCAGCGATTCCCTGACGACGCTCGCACAGCTTAAATAAGGATGACGCGACGCTGCTGTTTTCCTGCGCAAAAATATGCTTACAGGCTTTAAGATCGTTCAGCCACTTGGCCGTTGACGGCCACATTGCCCGGGCGCGTTCGGCGCGACGTTTACCCAGGTGGAGCTCACCGAAGGAAAGATAAGCAATGATCCCTACCAATGGCAGAATATAGATGATCAAAAGCCAGGCCATTGCGGAGGGCACTGCGCGTCGTTTCATTAGAATGCGTAATGTTACGCCAGCAATGAGTACCCAGTAACCCAGAATGACCAGCCAACTCACCACGGTGTAGAAGGTTGTCATAAATTTAAAAATCCTTTTGAAAGCGTATTGTTAAGAGTTTACGCATCAGGATTAATCTGGCAAATAAAAACACGGGAAAACCACTGGTCTGCATTCGGTGTGGCGTTATAATGGCCGCTCAGTGACTGAAAGAGTAGTAAACATGAAGCGTAGTAGAACGGAAGTGGGACGCTGGCGGATGCTGCGTCAGGCTAGCCGCCGTAAAGCACGTTGGCTTGAAGGACAATCGCGCCGTAATATGCGTATCCATACCATCAGAAAGTGTATTCTCAACCATCAACGTAACTCGTTGCTGTTTGCGATCCACAACATCTGATCTCAAAAGGGCACCGCTGTCGGTGCCCAATGTCTGCTTTTCGTTTTGTTTTTAAAATACTTTTTTGTATTGTCATTCGGCCTATTTCGAAGAATTCCGCGTAAAAACGTTCTGTTACGCTAAAGCCTTCTATTACCTGCCTTTCGGCCTTCCAATCATCACACTTTGAGTACAAGTGTTACATTGCGGGTGGCTTAGAGCAACGAGTTTTGTGTACACTTTTGCGTACTCAAAAGCCAAATGTGTACCCATTCAATGATCACTGACACAAAGCTCAGGAAGGCCCTTGGCAAGAAGCGCGATGATATCGAAACCATTTCAGATTCTCACGGACTCAACGCAAGGATCAGCCAGGCTGGAAAAGTTTCTTTCTTCTATCGATACAGATGGGCTGGTAAAGCTGTAAAACTCAATGTCGGTGATTATCCAGCAATGAGCATTGTTCAGGCAAGGGAAAGGCGTCAACAGTTCAGAACGTGGCTAACTGAAGGTTTAGATCCTCGCGAGCAAGTGAAGCTGGAAAAATTATCTCGCGAAGGTTCTATGACAGTGGCTGAAGCCTTCGATTATTGGATCGAGAAACACTGCATCGCGAATCAACTCACAAAGACGGATTATTATCAGCTGGTATTCGCCAAACATATCGCCGAACCGATGCGGAACGTCAAAGTCGATAACTCGACAAAAATGCACTGGATAGATGTATTTGATCAGATTGAAAGCAGGGTAATGGCCCACTATATGCTTTCGCTGTGCAAACGTTCATTCAGGTTCTGTATTAACCGAGGCGTAATATCGACCAATCCGCTCGAGGGATTGCTACCCACTGACGTTGGCCAAAAACCGAAAAAGAGAACGCGGCGGCTGGATGACAGTGAGCTGGTAGCTATTTATCGGTGGCTGCAAAATCGCATGTCTATAGAGTCCGTATTTCTTGTGAAGTTTATTATGCTGACCGGTTGTAGAACGGCAGAAATTCGATTAAGCGAAAGGTCGTGGTTTAGACTGAATGAAAATGAGTGGATAGTTCCTGCTGGAAGTTACAAAACGCGAGTGCACATGAGAAGGGCTCTTTCTGATGCTGCGGTGGGGTTGGTCAAAAATCATCTTGAGAAGATCAACACAAAACACTTAGTCACCTCACAGCGCTTACTGGATGGTGAAATCAAGGACGTCCCAGTACATCCGCCAGTCGCTTCAAATTACGCAAGGTATATTTGGTCTGCTGCGGGAATGGAACCCTGGTCTCTCCATGATATGAGAAGAACGATCGCGACAAACCTTTCAGAACTTGGCTGTCCGCCGCATGTGATTGAAAAACTACTTGGTCATCAGATGGTCGGTGTAATGGCTCACTACAATCTGCACGACTACATCGATGACCAAAAACACTGGCTCCACGTTTGGCAGAGCCATCTTGAAAGTATCATTGGTGAGCCATTCAGTTAATTGGCTGTTTCACACCTTCCCACTCTTTGACTGACTCCGACTTCCAGCGGTTTGGGTTACCAGGAAAATCAGGAGCAGGGAACGGCTTCGCAAAACCCCGCGGCATAGTTTCTGTGCTTTGCCATGACCAAAGGGTTTTACGTGAGATTTTGTATCGACTGGTCAGGTCTGACGTCAGCAAAATATCATCCATCGTTTTTCTCCAATGGCCCGTACTGGGCCATTTATAAAAGTAATATCAACTCACCTGACCCGGCAGCGCTCGCAATCTGCGCATGCCTGTCATCGCCGTGGCCACGTAGCTCGCCTTGCGGTTCACTACCTCCACCCAGACCTTCACACCTTCAACTCTCACCGTGTACGTTTCCTTCATCTTGCTGCGTCCGTAGTCGCCGTAGCGTTCGTGATGAGTGGCCAGCGCGATGTCGCATGCCTGACGCGCTAACGGAGACTGCTGATTGGCTCGGTTAATTAGTCGCATTACATCTCCTCAGTGGGAGGGCGGACCCTCCCAACTCAGTTAGCCAACGTATTCCGGTTTCATATCCGCCAGGGTGATGCTGAACTGCTCGTGCAGTTCGTCGCCCATATGACGCTTATTTGCTGCCAGCACTCGCTCGACTTCGACGAATCGTTCCGCTGCATCCGGCTCATCAGGAGACGGTAGGGAGTTGATTGCGGCTTCAACCTTGTTGCGTGAATCAACCAGGTAATAACGTTTCACCGCTTTGTTCTTCAGCTCAGTGAACAGGGCTGAACCCAGCGTAACCTTCGCGCTTTCGATATCAGCGCGCAGCGCTTTGGCGCTATCAACATCCTGTGCAGCATCTATACGCTCGCGGAAATCATCAGCCAGTGAGTCGATATTTACCGACGACTCCTGCGTGCTCTGCGTGGTTGTGACGGTGTCACCAGAAATTTCAGCCAGGTTAACGTGCTTCGGTGCCGGGTTAATCTCTTTCTCAGTGCGTGGCTCAACTTCATCTGGACTGTAGACGCCGAGGATGACTTCTGGGCAGTACAGGCGAGCCCAGTATTTCACTGCCAGATAAGCGATCTGCTGTTTCGGCGCTGTTTTCCACAATGGAGAGTTACGTGTGGTGATATCAGCCAGGTAGATTTGCTCTCCCCAGGTGATTTCATCTTCTCCGCGCAGTACAGCGCCAACCCGGATAAATAGGCCTGATTCATCGCGGCCGTCTTTTTTGCCGGCGATTTTCTCCCAGTCACCGCCATATTCGTAATGGAAGCGACCAATGATGGCGCTGGAGCTGGAAATCACTGCGTTAACCAGTTGCGCTTCGTAACCCAGTACGCCGTTGACCAGGTGTGTTTTCTGGGCAACCGCGTATGGATTCATTCCCCACTGCATGGCCTGCATGACGATCGCCATACAGTCAGCGGGTTTCCCCGCAAGGTGTTTGGGAACGGTGACGGCAGATTGCGCCATCAATTCAGCGAAAGAGGTGAGCTGTCCGAGCGCCTGCACGTTGAATATGGGACAGGTGTTCAGAATGTAAGCAGCAGTCAGAACGCCACAACCGTCCATGCTCCAATTGAGCAAAATGTTTATGTTCAGGGCGGTGATCCAGAACAGCTAACAGCCACGCTGAGGAAGAACAATGAAGATCTATCCAGAACGATAATCAAACTCATAGATCAGAAAATGACCGGAGAGGTGATAAATCCGCAGGGAAATTTCGGAAAGGCTCTAAAAAGTCGTTATGTGCGCGGATACAAAGAGTGATAAGTAATGAAAAGAATCTAAGCATTGTTCTGTTCCAACCCTATGATAATCTGTTTTCGACAGCACTTGAAGGGCAAGAAACATGGATGACAATACCAATATAGCAAGCTTTAAAATAATCTTGGACGGTTTTCGTGAGGATAGCGATGCTAAAGCTGTTGGTGTGGCTGTAGGTGCCACCATTCAAAAATTAGCTAACGCACTAAATCTTGCATCGTTAGTAGGAGTAACCATCTCTTACAATTATCAATTAGCTCTAAATTCTGTCGATAGAGGGTTTGAAACATCAATGGAGCTTTCCCCATCAAGCGGGGATGTTATTGGTGTCGCAATGACAGTTGGGGTGTTAAGGGATGGTAAGAATTGTGCCTACATAGTTTTTCACGCTCCATATCTTGAGGGAATTCTTGAGCCGAACTCAGAAGACTGGTTGATCGCTCTAGGGATCATTGCACATGAATGTGCTCATGTCTCCAACTTAGCAGCATTAAACAAATGCTTCCCCGGCATGTTGCTTACACATAGATGCAAAAATATTCATGATCAACTTCGTATCAATTGTTGGATGGCAGTAATCGAGGAATATTGTGCAACTAGGTTGTCAGTGGTGTTTGATGAAAGGCAGATCGATAGGTTAAAGGATACATTCATTAAACAAGCGGAAAACCTTTACGACTATGTGAAGGATGAAACATTTCATTATCAGATGCACAGAGATGTTGATCTCACATTGGATAAAGTTTATTCAGCAATAGCCTCCACATTGACTCTTGCCGCATACTATCTAGGAGCATGCGCAGGAATGAGCGTTAATTTCAGGGAAGGTAATGAAGAAACCTTTCCATCTTTCGAATGGCTTCTCCCATTTATTGAAAGATTGGATTTTGCGTGTGATGGTATTTTTGAACGTTATGGTCATTGGGAGGGGGTTGATGAGATGGAGGTTATCTCAGACATCCTCGATTCTATAGCTGTTCATCTTGGTGTAACGGTAAGAGAGACTCCCAAAGGGATACATGTGGGTATAAACTCTTTTTGACTTTCGACCTTAGAGGAAAATAAAATGAAAAAAATAGTTGCAATAATAATTCCATTAATTCTTTCTTCATTGCTCGGGTGTACCTACACAAATCATTATGAAAGCGGAACAAAAATATCCGCTGAGAAGGTGCAAAAGATTGTTAAGGGAAAGACTACAGAAGCGGATCTGATTAACATGTTCGGTCAGCCTTTCTCAAAAGGTGTCGTGAGCGAAAATGAAACCAAATGGATTTATACGCACAACACAGTTTCCGCTTCGGCGCAGGCATTTACAATGAAAACAACGTCAAACGCTGAGATGACTACATTGGATATTCTTTTGAGGGATGGAGTTGTTATTAATTACGCATATACCAAGTCTCCATTAAATCCAACCATGAATATGAAAACGTCCCTGTGACACGAAGGCCCACTCAGGTGGGCTTTTTAACAATTAGTGCCATTTACTTGATGCCCTCAAGATATCTCTAACTCACCATATCTACTCATACTTCATCGTATCTAATCGCGGGTAAGAGTCCATGACGCTATCCCGCTGCCGGTGATTGAAGAGCATTACTTCACGGCAGCAGAGGCTGGACTGAAAATGGGCGTCAGCGCCAATAAAATCGGCCGCATAGCTAACGCGAATAACCTCAAAACTGAGCAGTACGGCAAATTCTTTCGGGATAAGTCGGCTCACTCCACTAAGCAGGTTGAAGCATTCCGCTATAACACCAACGGCATTGAATCTCTTCGCCATCTGAACCATGGTGCTGATGTTGCCTGACGGATAACAAATTTAGGTCAAGAACCCGCTTAACGGCGGGTTTTTTATGCCCGGAGGAAAAGTGGCAGAAAAATACTACCCCCACGACTATCTCCCTATGCCGCTTCAGGATGGCTATGCATTTCAGCCAGTCAGTCCGTTAATGCGTACCGAAATGACAACCGGCCGTGCCCGCCAGCGCCGGGCATTCATTTCCACGCCAACACAGGCAAATGTGCAGTGGCTTTTTGAAACGGACATTCAGGCCCAGCTATTTGAGGCTTGGTACCGCGAAACGATCACTGACGGTGCTGACTGGTTTTTTATGCGACTACAGACCCCGCTGGGCGTTGAGTTCTATAAATGCCGGTTCACCGATATCTATCAGGGGCCGACGCTGGTCGCCCCGATTTACTGGCAGTTCTCCGCGACGCTGGAGCTATGGACACGTCCTGTTCTTGGCGATGGCTGGGCTGAGTTCCCGGATTACATCATCAACAGTAGCATCATTGATATTGCACTTAACAGGGAGTGGCCCGAAGCATGACCAGCCCGACTTTAAAACGACTGTACGCCTCTTCCGGTGAAGAGGTCATTATCAAAACCCTGCAGATCAACATCGGTGATGATGCTCTGTATCTCTGTGATGGCTATGACGACATAACCGCGACAACGGAAACCGGCGAAGAAGTGACATTTATCGCAAGCACCATCGACGTTGCGTTACCTGCGCGAAACAGCGACGGTACACAGGATCTACAGTTTGCAGTCTCTAACATTAATGGCGAGGCATCGACATCCGTGCGTAGCGCGCTGGAAAACTTGCGTGGCGCCACAGTGACTTACCGCCAGTTTACCTCTGACGATTTAACCGCTCCCGCCGAACGTCCTTATACCCTGACGGTTAAAAACGGGTACTGGACCGCGACGCAGGCGCAGATTATCGCAGGGTACATGAACGTGCTGGATACAGCCTGGCCCCGCTATCGCTACACACTCCCGTTCTATCCTGGCCTTCGTTACATGAGCTAAGGAGTTTCAATGTTCAATCAAGATAAATACCTTTCAGTCAAATGGCTGAAGGGCGGACGCGCTTACCCTGAACTTGACTGTTTCGGCATCGTGAATGAAGTTCGTCGCGATCTGGGGCTTCATGAATGGCCGGATTTTGCCGGAGTGACTAAAGACGATGGTGGCCTTGATCGAGAAGCAAAAAGTTTCTCACTGACTCTTTCCCAATGCGAGCCATGCGCTGGTGCAGGGGTTTATTGCTATTCCGGTTCAACAGTGACGCATGTTGCAGTCGTGGTGGATATCAACGAGCAACTTTATGTTGTGGAATGCAACCCAAAGACCAACGTGACCATCCTTCCATTGCCGCGC
Organism: Citrobacter braakii; assembly: GCF_002075345.1. Classification (GTDB taxonomy): domain Bacteria; phylum Pseudomonadota; class Gammaproteobacteria; order Enterobacterales; family Enterobacteriaceae; genus Citrobacter; species Citrobacter braakii. The sequence continues at coordinate 80,029 of NZ_NAEW01000014.1, read as the reverse complement.
TTTATGCGTCGGTTTGTTAAAGTGGAGTTCTGGCAGTGACTATCAGAATTTATCCATCCCGGTTACCCGGCGAGCCGCTGGAAATACATGAACATGGCGCGCTGACTCTTCATCAGTGGTTGTCGGGCAACGTTGATAATTATCGTTCAGATATTAAACACCCGATTGCGGTTGAAGTTGATGGCGAAAATATTCCCGCAACGGAATGGTTCGATTATGTCATAGCCCCATCCAGTGAAGTACGTATCTATCCGATCCCTTTCGGGCTGGAGGCCGGGACAATTGCGTGGATAGCTGTTGCTATTTCTGCCGCATCCGTTGCATATGCGCTATTTTTTGCACCAGGCGCGGTCGATCCGGGAGGGTATTCATCAGGAACAGGCGATTCACTCGATGTAAACCCGGCTAAAGCCAACCAGGCTAAGCTTGGGGAGCCGATTCGTGAGCTGTTCGGACGCCGCCGAATTTACCCCGATTACGTAGTACAGCCGGTAACCCGCTTCAGCCAGGATGATCCGACAGTGATGACCGTTGAAATGTTCGTCGCGCTGGGATTCGGACAATTTTCATTCGGCAAAGGGGATATGCGTATTGGTGCCACGCCTGTTTCATCGCTGGGTGATAGTTTCGCGTACACCGTTTTTCAGCCCGGCCAGAATGTGGCTGGTGATCGCCGTAGCGAAAACTGGTTTAACTCCACTGAAGTTGGAGGCACCAGCTCTGGCGCCGGGCTGGATATGGCCCAGACGGCGCCGGACAAGGATGATGTTGTTGCGCAGTCACTGACGGTGTCTGGAAGCACAATCACGTTTAACGGATTAAGCGCTGACGACGATACTGCAACAAACGAGCTGCCTGATTCGTGGATTGCTGGCGCAACGGTTGAGCTAATCGTACCCGATCAGTTTGTTGTAACCAACGATGGCGCATACAGCCGAATTACCAGTGACAATCTGGCGGAACTCGCCCCTTATGTCGGCATGCCGGTAACGCTCTGGTACAACAGCGTCGACTATAGCCTGTTTATCGCTTCGTATACGCCGCATGCAGACGCGACAGAGGAAGAAGAGGAAGTCACCGCCTCGGTAACGCTGGCTTATGAGAGTGACACCGGCACGCCTTTTACGGGTATTCCAGAGGGGGATATCAGGCTTTCCGTTTCTCACGCCGGATATCAGTACAAAATTTTCGACGTTGACGGCACAAGTGTGACTCTTCAGCGCTTGATTGACGGCGTTGTCAATAACACATGGCCGGGTTTCGTTGCGCGCACCGTGCTTGATTTTGACGCATCTGGCGTTAACCAGAATGATTCCTGGATGGGGCCGTTTCTGGCATGCCCGGATAATGAAACCATCGACATGTTTGAAGTGAATTTCTTCTTCCCGAATGGCATTTGCTGGTACGACAAAAAAGGGAGAAAACAAAACAGAACGGTTCGCTGGGAAGTTCAGTACCGCGTCTATGGCTCTGGTTCTGGATGGATGAGCAAAACCGGCTCGTATAATACAAAAAATATAAATGGTCTTGGTTTTACTGAGCGCATCACGCTGAGTTCTCCTGGCCTTGTTGAAGTGCGGTGTCGACGCACTAACGAGCAGGGACAGGATAACAGCCGCGATAATATGTACTGGCAATCGTTGCGTGGCCGCCTTCTGACCTCGCCGTCATCGTACGCTGGCGTAACGACGATGGGTGTCACGGTGGAAACAGGCGGCAAGCTGGCCGCTCAGTCCGATCGCCGGGTGAACGTGGTAGCGACAAGGATTTACGACACTGGCGCACCAAGAAGCATCTCTGGCGCCCTGTACCACGTTGGTAACTCGCTGGGGCTGGATATGGACACCGACGCCATTGATGCGCTGGAAAGTGCGTACTGGACGCCTGGCAATGAGTTTTTCGATTTCGAGACGACTGACAGCACATCTGCGCTGGAGGTTTTGCAGAAGATAGCCAACGCCGGGAAAAGTTATTTTCTGTTGACGGACGGGCTTGCTTCGGTTGCGCGTGAAGGCGTAAAGCCATGGTCCGGGGTTATCAGTCCGCATGAGATGACTGAAGACCTGCAAACTGCATTCGTTGCTCCCTCCGGTGACGATTATGACGGTGTTGATGTCACGTATATCAACGGAACGACCTGGGCTGAGGAGACGGTACAGTGCCGGACCCCGGATAATCCAACCCCTGTCAAAATCGAAGACTACACTCTTGATGGTGTGCTTGATCGTGATCGCGCGTACCAAATCGGCATGCGCCGGTTGATGAAGTATCAGCAGCAGCGGCTGACCCATACGACATCTACTGAGCTGGACGCACTTTGCTATAACATCGGCGACCGTATCGTGCTGACTGACGATATACCCGGTAGCCAGACGGTCAGCACACTGATTGAGTCGATGGCGTCTGTGGATGGCACAACGACATTCACGGTGACAGAGCGGCTTGACTGGTCGTTTCCAAATCCTCGCGTGCTGATTCGTTATCAGGATGGTTCGGCTTCCTCACTTATGGTGGCGACCAGTGCAGGTGATTACCGGGTTTCCGTGCCTTACCTGGCGACGTTCGATGACATGATTCTTGATGATCCCGGCATTGAACCGCCACGCCTGATTTTCTGCGACTCTTCACGAGTGGGCTATAACGTTCTTGTCTCAGAGATAGCCCCACAATCTGACGGCACATGTCAGATAACGGCGAAACAGTATAAACCCAGCTTCTACGATCACGACAATGCAACATATCCCGGCGATACAGCCTGATGTCACCTATTTAATTATCACCCGCTTCGGCGGGTTTTTTCGTTTATGAGGCTCATATGACGACTTATAACACCGGCAACCCGCTGGGATCTGCTGCTGCAAAAGACCTTAACGATAACGCGCAAAACATGGATTATCTGATGAATGACCAGGTGAATGATCGACGTAATGATCGTCTTGGACATTCCCGTAAAACCTGGCACGGCATGGAGTCAGCTCATGAGGAACAACTTGCCCGCTTTTCTGCTGCCTTTCAGGAATTTCTTGTTAAGTCCGGATATGACTTTCTCGGCGATTACGAGGACGGTCCTCTTACTTTCACTGCACGAAATCAGACAATCCGGTATCAGGGGCAGTTCTGGAGGCTGAACACAGCAACGGATGTTCCGTTCACCACCCGCGGAACGGATGCCATAAGCTGGGCAGAGGATGTTAAACATCTGGTCCTGATGGACGCTGACATGCTGCGTCAGGAACTGGCGCTACCGGATGGGGCCTGGCTGGTAGGACTGGGTGATTTGACGCTGGGGGAGATACTGGCTCAGAAAATCTTCATTATTGTCATTACCGGACAGTCGAATGCAGTCGGTGCAAATAGTGGAGGGCCTAATCCGGCAAGCGATAAAATCGTTAGATGCGTCACTTACTGCCTGCGATGGCTCACTGCTGATTTGTGCAATCGACGGGGAGTTCAGGATCAAGCGATATCGGACTCATCCTCAACCCCACTTGATTAATCTGGAGAGCGGGAGAAGGGAGGCGCTACCAGTAGATGATGACGGTTACGGTTCTGTACCTGCTATATTCGGGGTGATTACTTACATCATTAATGATGCCAGGAACGCGGAGTTTGATGATTGTCCGGCGATGTAGATAGAAACAAATCAATGGGAAAGGATAATTATGCTTGTTTGGTGGTTATTTAGCCACTTATGATATTGGTAATATTTTAGTTAAAAATATTAGATATCAATCACAGATATTTAATGACAATCGTCTTTGTAATGACTATAAATTTAGCCACGCGCTAAGGATATAGCGTATCCAAAATATGCACCGCTGTGTGATTACGGGTGTCTGTGAATGTCAGCAGGCACCCGGTTTTTAATCATCCACTACACAGTCACTGTACTGCCAGGCAAATTTAAAAGTTATGGTTGTGTTTCTCCCCAGTTATTCCCCGGAGTTTCCCCCGCTCAGACAGCAGGGATAAAAAAAGCCGTAACAGGCTGGTTCCTAAATGATTTTTGGTCGGCGCGAGAGGATTTGAATCTCCGACCTCCCCATGACGACGAGCCGCCGTCTTAAGGGCTGCTATGTGCCCAGAAGCAGACGCTGGTCATTCGTACTCAATATTGCTTCAATTAACGTATATCCCAAGTCTGATGCAGATTATGCAAATTTAATGCCCCAAGAAGTGGAAGGCTGACTAGCTAAGGAGCCCTTTAAAAATATGAATATATAAGATGATTTGTATCGAACCTCGTTGCACCATGCGTTCCGATTAATGCCGCATTGTCAGTTGAACTTTGCTACTCTATGAGTGGTAGTACCCTTTATCCAATGCGGATTTAAATTAATGGAATAAATGATTATGAGTGAAAATGATATAATCCCAAAGAAGTCTAAAAGCCAGATTAACAAAGCAGTGTTCTTTACATCTGCTTTGTTAATTTTCCTTCTTGTCGCCTTTGCCGCCGTATTCCCGGATGTCGCCGACAAAAATTTTAAACTACTTCAACAACAAATCTTCACGAATGCCAGCTGGTTCTATATCCTGGCTGTGGCCCTGATTTTACTGAGTGTCACGTTCTTGGGACTCTCACGCTACGGCGATATCAAGCTGGGCCCGGACCATGCGCAGCCTGATTTCAGCTACCACTCCTGGTTTGCGATGCTTTTTTCGGCAGGGATGGGGATCGGCCTGATGTTCTTTGGCGTTGCCGAACCTGTGATGCATTATCTTTCGCCTCCCGTCGGCACTCCAGAGACCGTTGCGGCAGCGAAGGAAGCAATGCGTCTGACCTTCTTCCACTGGGGCCTGCATGCATGGGCAATCTATGCCATTGTGGCGCTGATTCTGGCGTTCTTCAGTTACCGTCACGGTTTGCCTTTAACGCTGCGCTCCGCACTCTATCCCATTATTGGCGATCGCATATACGGGCCTGTAGGCCATGCGGTTGATATTTTCGCTGTTATAGGCACGGTCTTTGGCGTTGCTACATCGTTGGGTTACGGTGTTTTGCAGGTGAATGCCGGTTTGAACCATCTTTTCGGGATACCCATTAATGAAACTGTGCAGGTCATTCTGATCGTGGTCATCACGGGGTTAGCGACGATTTCAGTGGTGTCGGGCCTGGACAAGGGAATACGCATCCTGTCTGAGCTCAATCTGGGCCTGGCGTTGTTGCTGCTGGCGCTGGTCCTGTGTCTGGGACCAACCGTGCTGCTGCTGAAGTCATTTGTGGAAAATACGGGTGGTTATCTTTCAGAACTGGTGAGTAAAACGTTCAACCTTTACGCGTATGAACCTAAGTCGAGCAACTGGCTGGGAGGCTGGACATTATTGTATTGGGGATGGTGGCTTTCATGGTCGCCGTTTGTGGGGATGTTCATCGCACGGGTATCCCGCGGCCGAACCATTCGCGAGTTTGTCACCGGTGTGCTGTTTGTTCCTGCCGGCTTTACGCTCATGTGGATGACGGTATTTGGTAACAGCGCGATCTATCTTATTATGAACCAGGGGGCGACTGACCTCGCCAATACCGTTCAGCAGGATGTTGCTCTGGCCCTGTTCAATTTCCTGGAGCATTTCCCGTTCTCCTCCGTACTGTCATTCATTGCAATGGCGATGGTCATTGTCTTCTTTGTCACATCTGCTGATTCGGGGGCAATGGTTGTAGATACTCTGGCATCAGGTGGGGTGGCAAACACACCCGTCTGGCAGAGAATCTTCTGGGCCTCGCTCATGGGAATTGTTGCTATTGCGCTTCTCCTTGCAGGAGGGCTAAGCGCGCTGCAAACGGTGACAATAGCAAGTGCATTACCCTTCTCAGCTATCTTATTGATATCCATATACGGACTGTTAAAAGCCCTGCGTCGGGATTTGACTAAGCGTGAAAGCCTGAGCATGGCGACTATTGCTCCGACGGCTGCACGTAACCCAATTCCGTGGCAGAGAAGGTTGCGCAATATAGCTTATCTGCCGAAGCGTTCTCTTGTGAAACGCTTTATGGACGACGTTATCCAACCCGCCATGACGCTCGTTCAGGAAGAACTGAACAAGCAGGGGACGATAAGCCATATCAGTGACGCTGCCGATGATCGTATTCGACTTGAAGTCGATTTGGGCAACGAGCTGAATTATATTTATGAAGTGAGGCTTCGCGGGTATAACTCTCCGACATTCGCCCTGGCTGCGATGGATAATGATGAGCATCATGCTGAACAACATCGATATTATCGCGCTGAGGTCTATCTCAAAGAAGGTGGTCAAAATTATGATGTGATGGGCTGGAATCAGGAACAGCTTATTAATGACATACTCGACCAGTATGAAAAACATCTGCACTTCCTGCACCTGGTTCGTTAATATCCACATGCTGTCATGGAAGGCAGCATTTATTTATACCGACCGCAACCCGAGGAAATGCAGAAAGAATTCACGGTGACCATATAGATATCTGATAGGTATTTAATAAAATCAATTTATTTTGATTTATTATATGGCAACAATTCTAATAAAAAACCATGGTTGTGGGGCAAGCTATTCGGTTGTTGATAAGGAAAGGGCAAAGCATTCGCGTGAGGATGGGCGTCTGCTTTGTGCCAAGCGGACCTTGAGTGCTAATTATACTTTTGGAAACAGCAGCACAGGTTCTTACGCCATCACCAGATTATTTTTTCAATGGAAAAAGATGCAGGGTATTAGCTGCCAACGGGTATATCCCCAGCATTCGGGTTGACTCCTTCAGTTCTTCAAGGCTAGCGTTCTCCTGGGGTATACGGCCGCCCCAGATGGTTATGCCTTCCGACAGGTGCGCGGGGCGGCCTTGTTTCTCTTCACTAATTTCTATTGTTTCACCATTACTCAGTGTGATAATTAGAGATGTCACGTCCATAGGCTGGTTTTCTCCATTAACGTTCTTAAGTTCTACCTTCATCAATATACTCCTGTAGCGAGTTTGTGAATGCTGCTCCATGTATAGTAAGCACACTTACCGATAGCAAGAAAGACCACTAGATTAGTCCTGATGGTCTGCTAAATTGACTACTTTTACCTTATTTCGCCCAGACCTTTTAGCATCATAGAGTTTGGTGTCTGCCACTTTCAATAAATCATCAAAGGTAATAAGCTTCCCTTCTCTCGGATGGTATGTCACTGCACCAATACTGATCGTGACCGATCTTCTGAGCGAACTCAGTTTCTCAATGCTTTTCCTTAATCTTTCGCAAGCCAAAAAACAGTCTTTTTCATCCGTTTCAGGGAAAAGCATGATAAATTCCTCACCGCCAAATCGTGCGACCTTATCTTGGCTTCGTAGGTTATGGCTAAGTTCTTTGGCGATATTCTTAAGTGCATAGTCACCTTCCTGGTGGCCATAGGAATCATTATATGATTTAAAAAAATCGATATCGGCAATGGCAATTGACACAGGTACGGGATCTCGCGCAATTCTGGTCATTTCATTCTCAAACCAGCGCATAAACTTTCGGCGATTCGCAATCTCTGTCAGGCTGTCTTCAGTAGCCATTCGCTCAAGCATAGTATTAATTTTGTGTAATTCTTCCTTTTGCTTTTTGAGCTCAATTTCCATCGTTTTACGCTCATTAATACTTTGTATCTGAGCAATATAATATTTGACTTCACCATTATCTTCGCGTACCAAAGAAACACTCAGAAGTATCCAGATATAATTCCCTGTTGCTGTCAGATATCTCTTTTCTAGTTGGTAGAAGGGAATTTTTCCTCGAGAAAGAGCATCTAATTGTTTTAAATCAGTGCTTAAATCATCGGGGTGGGTTATATTTTGAAAATTGATAGAAAGCAGATGGTCTTCAGTATATCCCAGCATGCGGGTCAGTGAATTGTTGACTTTTTTCCATTGGCCAGAAGAGGCTACCAGCGCCATCCCGATAGTTGAATTTTTAAAAATAGATTCGAGTATGTCATTGTTTTTTTGTAGTGCTGAAATAACAATTTCATTTTCACTGATTAATAAATTGATCTCGATTAACGAACCAATACCCTCAGCCATTAAACTAATGAATTCATAGTCATCCTCAGAGAATGATATGGATCTTATCTGAGTGGAAGAGAAATTGATTGTACCCCATAATTTTTCTCTCACCCATATTGGCGCTGAGATATAACTCTCCAGCCTCATACCAATGTACACCGGATGGGAATTAAAGTCAGGATGTGTTCCTGCATGTTCAACGCTTATTATTCTTCTTTCTCTGACCACTTGTTGACAATAAGTGTTTTTCAGTTCAAACACCATACCAGCTGAAATGTCTCCACTTGTTGGTGAAACCGCAAGTAGAGAGTAACGCTCACCCTCTATCTGACTAATAATACCAAGAGACAGGTCAAAGGCTTTTAATCCTTCATTCAGAATAGCCAGGTATTTATCTTCAGGAGAAGAATGTCTCTTGGCCAACGCCTCATAAAGGAAGTGAATTCGGTTGATATTAACGTTGTTTTCTTTCATTTTTAACATCGCATTATCTTTTCGTCTTTTTACGCATAAAGAGGGTTGCTATTCGGCCTTGATTAGTTTTCTACATTGTACCGTAGCAACAGCAGCCGGTATTTGAATAACTATCTTGCTCATCGCCCCTTACTGCTTAAAAATTTATCAAAAAATCGAATGGTGACACTCTTTTTATAACAGGTATCTACGATCTTGACTAAGATTTTAGAAGGGCAGCTATGCGCTGCTTCTCTTCTGGGCTTATCATCGTAAGGTCGCACTATGTGTACAAAAAGGGTAATTATTTGCCTGTCAGTAGCTTCTGTACTGTTCACATCCACTACATGGGCTATCAATAAAGATTATCGGTACAAACTTGAGCAGTCTGGTTGTACTCAGGTCTCTGAAGCGCAGGGTTGTGATATCAACAAATCTAAAGATGAAAATGCAAAAGCTGGTTTTGTTAATGAAAGCAGCGATACCACAACATCAGCAACCAGTCCTTATGCAGGTAAGTGGTTAGCTTTGAGTGATAGCGGTGTTACGGTTGCAAGCATCAGTATTGATAAAAATGACAAAGTCATCGTCAATGGAAAGAGCGTACATGCCACAAAATCAGATGGTGTGCTGCAGTTCAAGCAGGGGATGGTGATTTATACTATCCAGGGAGATCGTCGGGTGAAAGGTGAGGATGTCTGGCGGGATACGGATGCCGGAACGCAGGGGAAAATCTTCAAAAAGTAAAAATATGTTCGGAACAATAGCTTCCAAGAAACCGTAAGGTTAATAGTTAAAACATATCAATTAGTTAGAATTGATCAACAAATTGCGTACTAATCTCAGATATTTTTGCTTAACGTCTCCCTGAAGGCGATTGTATGATATTTAGCAATCGTAAGGTAAGTAGTTTTAACTTATCTAATCCAACGTAGTTCGTAGTATATTAAGGCTATTCTTTGTTATCAGGTGTTCTGTATGTCCTATTCCATCGGTGAATTTGCGCGGCTTTGTGGAATAACCGCCACGACGTTGCGCGCCTGGCAACGTCGTTATGGACTTCTCAAACCACAGCGTACGGATGGTGGGCACCGGTTGTATAACGATGACGATATTCAGCAGGCGCTTAAAATTCTCGATTGGGTGAAAAAAGGCGTACCGATAAGCCAGGTAAAACCGCTGCTGGCCCGCCCTGGAGCCAGGCGAACAAATAACTGGCTCGCCCTGCAGGAGAGTATGCTGCAGCGGCTGAACGAAGGGAAAATTGAAACCCTGCGCCAGCTTATTTATGACGCAGGCCGCGAGTATCCTCGCCCTGAATTGGTGAGTGAGGTTTTGCGCCCTCTGCGAAGCCAAGTCTCAGCTAATGTGCCGGCTATAATGACGCTGCGTGAAATCCTCGATGGTATTATTATTTCTTACACCTCGTTTTGCCTGGAAGGGGATAAGCGTGCGCCGGGCGATAACTACCTGATTACCGGCTGGCATCTTACGGACCCCTGCGAGATCTGGCTTGAAGCGCTTTGCCGCACGGGACAGGGGCATCGCATTGATGTGCTTCCCGTACCGCCCGCGACGCTTGCTCCTGAGATTTTCCCCGAGCGCAAATGGTTGTTAGTGACGTCTGGTAAGCTCACCGCAGCGCGTAAAAAACAGATAGACCTCTGGCAACAGCAGGTTAATTTCCTCGATGTGATCCCGCTTTAATCCTCTGTGATTACCTTTCCTGTGTGTGTCGACTGGCCACTGTATTAGTGGCTGTTGGATAATTTTACTCAAAAAAATAAATTTTTAATTTATTGAATTAAATGAGGTTATAAAAAATCTCCAGCAAAAACTTGGACAAATTAAAGTGTTTGTGTAAGTTTTAATTATGCCGCGACGTCATGTGGTTCACTTAAGGGTAAGAGTTATGCGCGCACAGCCATCCGTTATCGACAGGTTTATGGATTACTACGCCAGTTTGGATCGCCAGCCCGTCCCCGCGCTTGCTGGGTTGTACGACGAGCATGCAGTACTTGTCGATCCCTTCGGGGAACATAACGGGCTGTTTGCCATCCAGCGCTATTTTTCGCACCTCCTGGCAAATGTAAACGCTTGCCGTTTTGCCATAGATCCTCCGCTATGTGAGAGCGGGCGGTTTGCCGTGACGTGGACCATGTACTGGTCGCATCCGCGCATTGCTGGCGGAGAAATACGATCTTTGCCGGGATGTTCAATGGTAGAGACGCATGGCGATAAGATTTTTCGCCAGCGAGATTACTACGACGCGGGTGAGATGCTTTATGAGCATCTGCCGCTGTTGGGCTGGGCCGTTCGCGGCGTTAAAAGGAGGGTGCGCGGATGATGACTGTCCTCATTACCGGTGCAAGCTCCGGGATTGGTGCCGGGCTTGCAAAGTCATGGGCCGATGACGGCTGTCAGGTGATTGCCTGCGGTCGCAATCCAGAAAGGCTGGAACAGCTGCGCCAATCCAATGCCAACATCACAGTACGCCTATTCGATATGACAGACAGGGACGCCTGTCGCCAGGCGTTGGCGGACTGCAACCCCGAACTGGTTATTCTCTGTGCCGGGACCTGCGAATATCTCGACCAGGGCTGGATAGACGCCGAGAAGGTTGAACGGGTGATGGCGACGAATTATCTGGGTCCCATCAACTGCCTGGAAGCGCTTCAATCGCAGTTAACCTCCGGTAGCCGCGTGGTGCTGGTCAGTTCGATGGCGCACTGGCTGCCGTTCCCACGGGCAGAAGCCTATGGTGCGTCTAAAGCGGCGCTAACCTGGTTTGCCAATAGCTTGCGTCTGGACTGGGAGCCGAAAGGTGTCTCCGTGACCGTCGTGTCGCCAGGATTTGTCGATACCCCGCTTACCCGTAAAAACGATTTTGCCATGCCGGGTCAGGTGAGTGTTGATTCTGCGGTGAAGGCGATTCGCCGTGGCCTGGCGAAAGGAAAAAATCATATTGCCTTCCCGACAGGCTTTGGCGTGCTGCTACGTCTGTTGGCCGGGCTGCCTGAGAGTCTCCAGCGCGCGTTGCTGCGCAGGATGGTGCGTTCATGAAAATTGCTATCATTGGCAGTGGTATTGCCGGATTAACCTGCGCCTGGCGTCTGGCCGGACACCATCAGGTGACGCTGTTTGAAGCGGCGTCGACCCCTGGCGGCCATACTGCGACGGTGGATGTGGCGACCCCGCAGGGGAATTTCGCGATTGATAGCGGCTTTATTGTCTATAACGACCGAACCTATCCGCGTTTTATGGGCTTGCTGAGCGAACTCGGTATCCAGGGGCAAAAAACGCAGATGAGTTTTTCGGTGCATAATCCGCAAAGCGGTCTGGAGTACAGCGGTCATACGCTGACTTCTTTGTTCGCCCAGCGTCGGAACCTACTCAACCCTGCATTTTGGGGTATGTTGCAAGAGATTGTCCGTTTTAATCGTCTGGCGAAACAGGCATTAAATGAGGTCGATGCGAACGCGACGCTACAGACCTTCCTCGACCAGCACCACTTCAGCGCGTTCTTTGCGCGTCATTACATTCTGCCGATGGGCGCAGCCATCTGGTCATCTTCGCTTCAGGAGATGCGCCGTTTTCCGCTGCCGCTGTTCTTACGCTTCTTTGAGCACCATGGCCTGCTGGATATCCGGGATCGCCCGCAGTGGTACGTGGTGCCGGGCGGATCGCGGGAATACATCCGCGTCATATTGGCGAAGCTGGGCGATCGTCTGACATTGCACCTTAATGCCCCTGTTCAGCAGGTTATTCGCTACGACAGCGGCGTCAAAATCCAGTTGGCAGGATCGGTACAGACGTTTGATCAGGTGATCTTCGCCTGTCATTCCTCGCAGGCATTGGCTTTGCTTGAAGATGCGACCCCCGCAGAACGCGACGTGCTGGGCGCAATTGGCTGGCAGCGTAACGAGGTGGTGTTGCATAGCGATCGCCGCTGGTTACCGGTACGCGAACGCGCGTGGGCAAGCTGGAATTACCGTCTGAGTGGACAAGATCGTGCCAGCGCCTGCGTCACCTATAACATGAATATACTCCAGGGCTTACCTGAAGGAAGCCCGCTATTTTGCGTGACCCTCAATCCAGACACTCCAATTGACGATCGATTCGTCTGGCGACGCTTTGTTTACGAGCATCCATTGTTTAACCCTGAAAGCTGGCGGGCGCAGGCTCGCCGCGCTGAGATCAACGGCCTGCATCGGAGCTGGTTCTGCGGTGCCTACTGGTACAACGGTTTTCACGAAGATGGCGTACGCAGTGCACTGGACGTGGTGTACGGCATTGCTGCAGGAGAGGGGCGCTAAGATGAACAGTTGCCTGTATCAGGGCGTATTGCGTCACCGCCGCCTTCAGCCTACAACGCACCAGTTTACTTATCAGGTGTTTATGGCGTGGCTCGATCTGGATGAACTGGCGCAGCTTCCGGGCGTCGGCGTGAAACGTAATCGCTTTGCCGCGGCGGCTTTTCATGATGCGGATTACCCGCTGGGGACACCGTTAAAAGAGAACGTGTTGAATCAGCTTGCCCTCCTGACGGGCGAACGTCCTGAAGGTCGCGTGATGCTCCTGACGCAATTGCGCTATTTCGGCTTTCATTTTAACCCGGTCAATTTTTACTACTGCTATGACCACGCGCAAATCCTGCGCTGGGTACTGGCGGAGGTCCGCAATACGCCATGGAATGAGCGACATTACTACGCCGTAGATGCACAGGAAAAGCGTCCGCTGGAAAAAGCGTTCCATGTATCGCCATTTAACCCGATGGATATGGTCTATCACTGGCGATTTAACTCGCCGGTTAAAACGCTGCATATGCATATCGAAAACCACCAGGAAGAGAAGATTTTTGATGCCACCCTGATGCTCAAACGCGAGCCATTGACGCAGGCGAATTTACGTACGTTGCTGCTACGACTGCCGTTGATGACGCTGAAAACGGTGTCAGCGATTTACTGGCAGGCTTTACGACTGTGGCTCAAGCGAGTCCCTCTCTACAACCATCCCGTGAGCAGGAGTGAACGATCATGACCGATCCCGTCTTTGCGCTTGAACCTGATATTCCGCGCAACCTGCGTGTGGCACGTTGGCTTCTTTTCCGCGTGCTGAGCGGTCTTCGCCAGGGGGCAGTCACGGTGCGGGAAGGGGAGCAGACTTTTCATTTTGGTGATGTTTCAGCTGAGTTACGCGCCGACGTACATATTCTCTCACCCACGGTGTACTGGCGGGTGCTGAAAGGCGGAAGTCTTGCGGCGGCTGAGGCCTGGATGGACGGAGAGTGGGAAACGCAACAGCTCACGCCGTTATTGCAAATATTTGCGCTTAACACCACCCTGCTGGGACGGCTGGAAAGCGGATTTCGCCTGCTTGGACGACCCGTCGAGCGTTTGCGTCACTGGACACGTCGCAACCATCGGCAACAGGCGAGAGAAAACATTGCCGCGCATTACGACCTCGGCAATGCGTTTTACGCGCACTTTCTTGATGAGGATTTACTCTATTCCAGCGCCTTGTTCACCTGCCCCGAGCAGTCGTTAGCGCAGGCTCAGCAGGCCAAAATGGCGCGGCTTTGCGAACAGCTGGCGCTCACCGCGAATGATCATCTGCTGGAAATCGGTACCGGCTGGGGAGCGATGGCGGAATACGCCGCGCGTCATTACGGCTGCCGGGTGACCACCACGACCCTGTCGCAGGAACAGTTCGCCTGGGCGAACGCGCGCATTGCCCGCGCAGGTTTACAGGACAGAGTCAATGTACTGCTGTGCGACTACCGCGACCTGACCGGGGAATTCGACAAATTGGTGTCGGTTGAAATGATCGAGGCGGTGGGTCAGCGTTATCTGCCGACGTTTTTCCGCACCTGTCAGGCGCGCCTGCGCCCCGGAGGGAAAATGGCGATTCAGGCCATTACCATTCAGGATCAGCGCTATCGCGATTACAGCAAAGGCGTGGATTTTATTCAGCGTTATATCTTTCCGGGAGGCTTTTTACCCAGTATCACCGCGATGAGCGGTCTGATGACAAAGCACACCGACTTTGTGGTTCGCAATCTGTTCGATATGGGGCCTGACTACGCCCGGACGCTTGCGCACTGGCGACAACGATTTGTTCACGCCTGGCATGATATTGAAAAGCTGGGCTTTGATGAGCGTTTTCGTCGCATGTGGCTGTATTACTTCGGCTACTGCGAAGCCGGTTTTAATGCGCGCACTATCAGTGTGGTGCAACTGACGGCGGAACGTCTATGAACCGCCATTTACAGGTCTTTATCCTGGCTGTCGGGTTCGATCTGTACTGGCTCATGGTGGTGTTATTTCGTGAGCGCGGCCTGGTGTTATGGCTTGGGCTGGCTATTCTGGCCTGCTTCTTGCTGCCGCCTGCACAACGTCTGTACGCGTTAATGCTGGCAGCAGCGGGCAGTGGTCTGGATGCGCTGTGGGCGTTGACGGGGTTGATCGATTTTCACGGTGAAGCATTGTTACCGTTATGGATGGTCGCGCTCTGGCTCATGTTCGCCGCCCTGTGGACGCACCTTACCTGCTCGACCACTTTGCCGGGATGGCTGCTGGCAATCATGGCCACCGGTGGTGGCCCGGTCGCCTATGTGATAGGAGAGCGTTTGGGGTCTATTACTTTTCTGGAACCGGCATTTATCGTTGTCGGTTTAATGGCGGCGGGCTGGCTGGTGTTGATGCTGTTTTTTCATATTTTCATGGGGAAACGCCAATGAAACCTGCCTTACTGATGCTGCTGGGCGTCATGGCGATTGCGCCGTTTGCAGGGGCTACAGACTGGTTAAGCTGGCATAAAGTCGGCGATGCAACGCTCACCTGGGGGCCATTCACGATCTATACCTCACAACTCCGCACGCCGGATGGGCGTTATCGCGGGCTGAAAGAGGATCAGGCGCTGATTATCACCTATCAGCGCAAAATTGAACGGCAAGAACTGGTGGATGCCACCCGCGATCAGTGGCGAGCGCAGGGGATTCTGGCGCGGGAAGCGCAGAGCGAGTCCTGGCTTCGCATGTTGGGTGAGCTATGGCCAGACGTCGCGCCGGGTACGCAACTGGCTTTTGTATTGCAAGATAAGCAGGGACAGTTCTGGTATCGCATGTCAGCGACACAAAGGCAATTTATCCCGCTTGGCCCACCGCAGTCGGCGGCGTTCAGCGAAAACTTTCTCGCTGTCTGGCTGGGTTCCCGCACGCAATATCCTGAGCTGCGTCAGCAGCTTACTGGAGGTGAAAAATGAAACGTTTATTGACCCTGAGCCTGCCCTTGCTGATGCAGCTGGCTGGTTGTAGCGCTGAAATTGCCGACTATCGACAACAACAGCCGACGCTGGATATCTTTCAGTATTTTCAGGGAGAAACGCAAGCATGGGGGATGGTTCAGGACCGCAGCGGTAAACAGCTTCGTCGCTTCCACGTCGACATTAACGGCGATGTGGTGGGGGACACATTGACCCTCAACGAACGCTTTGTGTACGACGATGGCGAGAAACAGCAGCGTGTGTGGCATATCCGTAAAGTCAGCGCCGATCGTTACGAAGGCACCGCCGGCGACATTGAAGGTGTTGCGAAGGGACAGGCGGCGGGCAACGCGTTCAACTGGCATTACAGCATGAATGTGAAAGCCAGCGGCAGAACCTGGTTGCTAAATTTTGATGACTGGATGTACCTGCAGAATGCCAATCATCTGTTTAATAAAACTGAGATGAAGAAATTTGGCGTCACCGTCGGCACGGTGACACTCTTCTTCTCCCGTAAAACGCACTAGCGAGGAAGACGCAATGAAAATGCAACCCATCGTTGGGATCAGCGGCTGTTTAACGGGGTCTGCCGTCCGCTTTGACGGCGGGCAAAAGCGGGCGCAGTTTGTGATGGACAGGCTGGCACAGTGGGTGACATTCCGGCCCATTTGCCCGGAGATGGCGATTGGCTTGCCTGTCCCAAGACCGGCGTTGCGCCTGGTACAAACGGCTGTCGGCGATATTCGCATGCGATTTAGCCACGCACCTCACGAAGACGTGACCGACAAAATGGCTGACTTTTGCCAGCGGTATCTGGCCGGGTTGGACACTCTGTCCGGGTTTATCGTCTGCGCCAAATCACCCAGTTGTGGTATGGAACGCGTGCGCTTATATGACGAGAAAGGCAATCGCGGGCGCAAAGACGGGGTGGGACTGTTTACCGCCACGCTTATGGAGAAATATCCGTGGCTACCGGTAGAAGAGGACGGGCGGATGCACGATCCGGTCCTGCGCGAAAACTTCGTCGAAAGGGTTTTCGCGCTACATGAGCTAAATATGCTGCGCAAAAATGGCCTGACGCGGCGGGCTCTACTGGATTTTCATAGCCGTTATAAATTGCAATTGCTGGCTCACCATCAGGCCGGATACCGGGAAATTGGCCCATTCGTCGCATCACTGCATGAATGGAAGGATCTGGAAGCTTTCTTTGCGGTCTACCGGGATAAATTAATGACGCTTCTGAAGAAACCCGCCTCACGTAAAAACCACACTAACGTGCTGATGCACATTCAGGGATACTTCCGTAATCAGTTAACAATGCGTCAGCGCGGCGAGTTGCGCGAGGTGATCCTTAATTACCGAGCAGGACTACTGCCCATACTGGCTCCTATGACGCTGCTGAAACATTATCTGGCGGAATACCCGGACGGTTATCTGCTGACGCAGAATTACTTTGACCCCTACCCGCAAGATTTAGCATTGCGACTGACTGTTAATTGATCATATTTGATTAAAAGAAGCGGGCAGAATAATAATTTATGTAATGTTCAAAATCTTTAATCTCCGCTAATTGCTCATAGTGGATTGCAGCGACTGTAAAATCTGTACCATCGAGGTTTGCCAGTAATGGTAGCGTGTTGAATGTGCCGGCGTGAAAAACTTGGATTTTTTTGGTGAAAACTCTCCCCAAAACAAAAAAACATAGCTCGGATAATCAATGAGTTGAAAAAGGTAGATATGGTACAGTTTGCAAAATGTAAACATTATAATTTAATATTTATTATAGTGTTATGAGAGTTGTGGCGATGTAATGCTGCGTTACATTGGCAGGATTAACTGGGCACCTTGATTTTTCACATTCCCGACGGCACGCGTTACGGCATGCCATATAAATTTATCAGCCGACACGGAACCGTCGGCCGCAATGTCCGCAGCTTCTTTCCCTCCAACATCCTGCCTCATCCATTCGCGCGCAGCTTCCGGTAGCAATACCAACGGTCGCCTGTCGTGAATATCTACCAGTCCTTTGTCGGCAACAGCTGTCACTATCAGGAAACCTTCTGCTTCATCTCCACGTTCAAATGGCGTGCTGCCAATCGCCGCCATAAATATCGGCTGACCATCGGCGCGATGAATGAAGTAAGGTTGCTTCGTGTCACCTTCCTTTTTCCATTCGTACCAGCCATCAGCAAAGCAAATTGCGCGACCGTGCTGCCAGAGTGGTTTAAACATTCTGCTGGTGGCCGCAGTTTCAGATCGAGCATTAATTAGCGGTGGCTTATCCCACCAACCGGGGGCGTATCCCCAGATAACTGGATCAAGATGCAACTGCTCATCACGTTCGCTCAGAAGCAGAACTTTTGTTCCAGGCGCTACGTTGAATCTTCCGATGGGTTCTGGATCGTATGGAATGTCGCATTCTGATTCATCAGCAAGCAGGGCAAGATAATCTTCACGCGTCATTGACTGTGAAAAACGTCCACACATAGGAACCTCCAGCCATATGTCAGACTGAAAGTATAGGCGGTAACTAAAAGAGAGGGCGCGTAGGTTAATGTGTACCTAAATGCGCCCTTAATTTGGATTGTGGATGATTATTTATTTTTATGTATTTGAATTTGAAGTAGATTATTTAAATTTAAAAAACCTTTTTGTACGGTTTTACTGAAACCTGCGCGTAAACACCTGCCGCCACGTAGGGATCGGCTTCCGCCCACGCCTGCGCGGCTTCTAAAGATTCAAATTCTGCGATCACCGTTGAGCCGGTAAAGCCTGCGGCGCCCGGATCGTTACTGTCAACCGCTGGCATAGGACCCGCCGTGAGCAAACGGCCTTCGTCATGAAGGAGTTGCAGACGAGCCAGATGAGCAGGGCGTACGGAAAGACGTTTTTCGAGAGAGTCTGCGATATCTTGAGCGTAAATAACGTACAGCACGGGTAGAGCTCCTTGAACGGTAAAAGGTCATATTTACGTTATTGGAAAGGCCTGGTAACTGCAACGGAAAGATAACTAATATGTTAAGGCCATACTTTGAAAATGGTTTTTTATCATAAAATCGCGTTTTAAATGCCAGTTAGCTTCACGGTCTTATTGAATATGATTGCTATTTGCATTTAAAATCAGGGCCTGGTTTTTTTACTGAAACGATTATGACTTCAATGACCCTTGATTTACCTCGTCGCTTTCCCTGGCCTACGTTACTTTCTGTCGGCATTCATGGTGCTGTAGTGGCAGGTTTGCTGTATACCTCGGTACATCAGGTTATTGAACTGCCTGCGCCAGCGCAGCCGATCTCCGTTACGATGGTTGCGCCTGCCGATCTTGAACCGCCTCAGGCCGTTCAGCCGCCGCCGGAACCCGTCGTCGAGCCTGAACCGGAGCCAGAACCGATCCCCGAACCGCCAAAAGAAGCGCCGGTAGTGATTGAGAAACCGAAGCCCAAGCCTAAACCGAAGCCAAAACCGGTGAAAAAGGTGGAAGAGCAGCCGAAGCGTGATGTTAAACCAGCAGAGCCGCGTCCGACGTCCCCGTTTGAAAATACGGCGCCTGCGCGTCCAACAACCAGTACCGCTCCGGCAACCACTAAACCGGCGGTGACTGCTCCATCGGGTCCGCGAGCCTTAAGTCGTAATCAGCCTCAATATCCGGCACGTGCACAGGCGCTGCGCATTGAAGGCCGTGTGAAGGTCAAATTTGACGTGACCTCGGATGGCCGGGTTGAAAATGTGGAAGTTCTGTCCGCACAGCCTGCGAATATGTTTGAGCGTGAAGTGAAAAATGCGATGCGCAGATGGCGTTATGAAGCCGGTAAGCCAGGTTCCGGGCTGGTGGTGAATATTGTTTTCCGCCTGAACGGCACAACACAGATCGAGTAAGCATCAGGCCGGATTTGGCGTTACGTCGCCAAATCCGGCAGAATGATTGCCGGATTGCGATGCTTGGGCGTGCTATCAGGCCAGGGAGGGAATCGGCCGCGGTTTACCGTCTTTATCAACGGCAACGTAGATAAACAGGGCTTCGGTAGCTTTATAGCGCTGGCCAATAGGTTCTGAAGCGACTTTCTTCACCCAGACTTCAATATTAATGCTGATCGAGGTCGTCCCGCGTTTCACGCAGCGTGCGTAGCAACAAACCACATCGCCCACGGCAACCGGGCGCAAAAAGCTCATTCCTTCAACCCGCACCGTTACCACGCGACCATGTGCGATCTCTTTGGCCTGAATAGCGC
This sequence comes from Citrobacter braakii, assembly GCF_002075345.1. Taxonomy (GTDB): domain Bacteria; phylum Pseudomonadota; class Gammaproteobacteria; order Enterobacterales; family Enterobacteriaceae; genus Citrobacter; species Citrobacter braakii. The sequence continues at coordinate 60,085 of NZ_NAEW01000014.1, read as the reverse complement.
CACCTATATCCATTTGTGACATCAGCCAGCCGCCAAAAATATCACCGTTTGCGTTGGTATCGGCAGGCATAGCCAGAGTGCGTAAAACCAGTTCGCCCTGGGGAGTGTTATTCGTTATTGTCATTGTAGAACCGACTATAGAGAAAGATTACAGGCGCGATGCTACTAGAATTTACGCGCTGAGAACAGAGGGGATGCGGCCTGCGGGGCGGAAGTAAGCCAGGTTTGATGGCAACAAGGAACGCGAAGGGATAAAAATTCGCCAGATCCGGAGATCTGGCGAGCATTTATTACGATTTATCTTCCTGCGGAAGGTGGCGGTAAATATAGACTCCGCTCAGTAACGTAAATAGTAAAGTCAGGGCGGTCAGGCCGAATACTTTAAAGTTGACCCAAATATTCTGCGGTAGCCAAAACGCGATATAGATATTCGCCAGACCGCACAGGATAAAGAAGACGGCCCAGGCGAAGTTAAGTTTTATCCAAACCGGCTGTGGCAAGCTCAGCTCTTTACCTAACATGCGCTGAATCAGCGGCTTTTTCATTACCCATTGGCTAACCAGCAGCGCACCGGCAAACAGCCCGTAAATCACCGTTACTTTCCACTTAATGAATTCATCATTGTGGAAGAAGATGGTCAGGCCACCGAACACGGCTACCAGAACAAAAGTGATCAATGCCATCTTCTCGACCTTGCGATAGCGGACCCAGCTGTAAATCAAAACCACAGCCGTCGCAACAATCAGCGCCGAGGTCGCCGCATAGATGTCATAGAGCTTATAAAAAGCAAAAAAGACAACCAGCGGTAAAAAATCAAGAAACTGCTTCATTCTTCGATTCCGTCATCAAAAGCACCGGGTAAAAGCCCGGAATGCGTTCAGGGTTTATTGGCGAATTAGCATGTACAGGCGGAACAAATAGATCAGCAACACGGCGGAGATCATATTGCTCAGCGTATTCGCCAATACCGCGCCGACATTTGGCGTAAGTACCGCAAAACTTGGCGCAAAAAGCAACAACAACGTTTTTGCCAGCAGCCAACCGATCACTGCTGGTGCAACCAGGCGCATATTCGACCACGCCAGACGCATACTGTTGCGCATCGCGGCAAAGACACCCATTTTGTCCTGTACTAACATCACCGGTGCAAGTGCTAGCAGGATAGCCAGCAGAATACCGGGTACCACCACCAGCATAATACCGATTTGCACCAGCAGAGTAGTCAGAAAAATCAGAATAAACAGCTTCGGCAAAACCGGCGCGCTGGCACCGATGGCGCGTAACGCGCTGACCCGATGACCGGCTGAAATCAGCTGAATCATCAGGATAATACCTCCGGCGAGGATGGCATTACCAATCAGACCGGAAAACGTCGACGCCGCGGAAGCGCGTAGCAAAATTTGCTGTTGCTCCGGGGTCATGTTTTGCACCAGATCGAACAATCCCACGCTGCTGGTTAACTGATCGCCTTCACTGAGTTGCGCAATTTGTGCGTCGGTGGGAGAAAAGGCATGCCCTAACACCACCGTGATAAACGCGCACAACAACGATACCAGCAAGATGGTAATGAATTGATTACGGAAAAAGTTTCCCGTGTCACGGTAAACGGATTTCGCCGTGATAGACATGCACTCTCCTTGAGTTTTGCAGGTGTTCATTTGTGGGCAATTGTACCCTGGATAACTCTACAGTGGCAGCATCGCGCGGTGTATGGAAAAGCATATCTTTGTAAAGCCCCGGTAATTTTTGACTATGACTTCAGCGTCATGCAAGAACGTTGGTTGTTCTCTGCGCATCACGAACAAATAACCATCGCTATTCTGCAACGGAGGTCAGGTACTTGCGTGGCGAAAATATATCAAAATTGATCTGAATTAGGTTAACCAGGATTTTGAATGCAAGTTCTAACTTAATCTGGATCAATAAATCTTAAATTATCAAAGTCAATGTGATCCAGGTTAGATCACTTATTACTCCAATGTGGGTATATTCGTTCCGCTTTTATAACCATAACGATGGAGCGGACATGAAAAAATTAACAGTTGCAGCAGTGGCTTTAACAACTCTTCTCTCTGGTAACGTATTTGCGCATGAAGCCGGAGAATTCTTTATTCGTGCAGGTTCTGCCACCGTCAGACCGACGGAAGGCGCGGGTGGTACGCTGGGGAGCCTGGGTGGCTTTGATGTCAGCAATAACACGCAGTTGGGTCTGACATTTACCTACATGGCAACCGACAATATCGGTGTTGAATTACTGGCAGCCACGCCGTTCCGCCATAAAATTGGCACTGCCACAACAGGTGATATTGCGACCGTTCACCATTTACCGCCAACCTTAATGGCACAGTGGTATTTCGGCGATTCCAGCAGCAAACTGCGTCCGTACGTTGGTGTCGGTGTGAACTACACCACCTTCTTTGACGAAGGCTTTAACAATAACGGCAAAGAAACCGGTTTATCTGACCTGAGCCTGAAAGACTCCTGGGGCGCAGCAGGGCAAGTGGGTATGGACTATCTGATTAACCGCGACTGGCTGATTAACATGTCGGTCTGGTACATGGATATCGACACCACCGCGAGCTACAAACTGGCTGGCGCGCAGCAGCATGACAGCGTACGCCTCGATCCGTGGGTGTTTATGTTCTCCGCGGGTTATCGCTTCTAAGTCCGTGATTAAAATACGGAAAAGCTGATCGTTCCACGATCAGCTTTTTTATTACCAGTTTATTTCTTCCTGCCTTTCTCCCCGTCGATGTAATGCTACTCTTTAAGCAAACTGGCTTTGAGGGTATTGACGATGATGTTGACTCGCCACCTGCTACAACAAAAAATCACACTTTTGGAACCATTCACCGGAGATGAAACGGCAGAGTTCGCCGTGAGTGCCGCGCGTGATTTATTGAATTTTATGGATAAAATTGAAGTGCTGGAGAAACGCATTGCGACTCCGGTTAAACTACCTTATTGCAGCGCCAGTCCTGTTTGTGAGATTGAAGCGGGCTATGCCGCAGGCGTGAGCGATTGTCGTGAGGCCATTCGTCGGGCAGGGTATCCGATTGAGGGTGATGATTAGTTTGCATTTATGTTAACAAAAATGTGCTTTTATTGTATAAGTCTGTAACTTTAGCGCACACAATGGCGGGATTCTAAGGCATCAGCTTAGGGACGGTTAACATTCTCAATCAACATACAGCGCAGTTATGCAACGACAGAAACGGGTAACCGGTTTGGCAATATGTTAACTATCAGGGTGAACTCGTGAAGATTGTGCAGGACAAGCTCAGAAACAGGCAGGCACTGCTGGTATCAGGGCTCATTACGTTGATATTTACGTCGTTGTTTCTGTTTATAATTTATGAGCAGCGGATGGCTGCAGTCAGTGACGGTGTTAACCGCATGCAAGCGCGCATGATGGACATTTTTAACGATAATGAGCTGATCGCCGATGCGATTGGTGAGCGCTATCACCATATTAAATCGGGTGAGCAATGTGGCGATATTTCACAATTTGTTCCCCGCAATGAGATTGAATGGGGAATTAACGCCGACCCAAAGCGTCTGCATTCGGTAACGGGGACAATTATTGCCCAGCAAGCCAGCCACAACGCGCTGTGTATGTATACGGCGGCGGAGTTTATTCGCGGTATGGTTAATGAGCTAAATCCGGGCAGCTTCGATGCACATCGTTATATTATCGCCAAAAATTCAGATTATTTTTACTGGTTTATGGCTTCCGATTCGCGCAACTTCAGTTTCTCAAATTCTGAAATGGCGCGGGATCTCACCAACTTTTTCTATCCGCCGGTCGATTTCTATACCCGACTGTTGCAAAAAAACGTCAAAAACAAAGCTCTTAGTTCAACGAACTTCTATACCGATAAAATTACCGGTGAAAAAGCTTACAGCGTGGTGAGCTATATCTACGATCTGTCTGGCAAAGAGATATCAGACCAAATCGTGGCCTATCTGGTTTATGACCATTCAAAGCCCGAATTGCAGGAAGCGTTGGCTCAAGCATTTGACTACCGACTCCCACCAGAGCTGAATGTGGAATTGGTAAATTTGACCAACAATGAAAGTCTTTGTTTATCCGGTAAATGTACAGGTCAATCCCGTTTTTTAGTGCGCAATTTTTCGGAGAAATATGCGCTGCACTATTCGCTTTCATTAGGCCGTTTTATGACGCGCGATACCCATGCCGGGATCGTGATCCTGCTGGCGCCGTTCTTTTTCATCATGATTAGTTTCTCGCTAAAATCATGGCTGAACGAAAGCGACCTGAAGGTTTATATAGACACCCTGACCGGTTGCTTTAATCGCCGAATACTCGACATCATCAAGCGCCGAGATTTATCACACTGTTCGGTGGTGCTACTGGACTGCAATAAGTTCAAGGCCGTCAATGATACCTGGGGTCACGCGGCAGGCGATCGTGCGCTGCAAATTATCGCCAACAGGATGTTATCAAACACCCGCACCAGCCACGATATTGTGATTCGTACCGGCGGGGATGAATTTATGATCCTGCTGTTTCGCTCGCAGGCAACTGATGCCATCGCAATTGCTCAACGTATCAGCGGGCAGGTGACCAGCCATGTGTTTGTAGTGGACGGTCATACCGTGCCATTGTCAGTATCGTGGGGGATTGCAGAGGTGAACGGTGAACTGGATGTGGCTATTCAGAATGCAGATAGCGCCATGTATAAAATGAAGCACACGAAAGAAGCGTAAAACCGCCAGAAGTCTCTGGCGGTTGTTTTAGCTTACTGCCGGGTGGCGGCTTTCATCGCGCTGACAAAAGCTTTCAGCTCAGCCAGCATCTGTTCCGGTGCCGCAACATTTTTCTCAATAATTTTCACAATTGCCGAGCCGGAAATAGCGCCAGCAGCGCCAGCGTCAATCGCGCCGGTTACCTGTTCAGGCGCAGAGATACCAAACCCCTGTAAAGAAGGCGGAGCATCATATGCTTTCAACTTTTCGACCAGGTGATGTAGCGGTAACGCCGCTCGATTTTCTGCACCGGTCACGCCCGCACGCGAAAGCAAATAGGTATAGCCGCGGCCATGAGAGGCGATCTGGCGCAGCAGTTCTTCATCAGCGTTCGGTGGGCAGATAAAAATTGGCGCAATGTTGTGGCGGAGCGCCGCAGCTCTGAATGGCGCGGACTCCTCAACGGGAACATCGGCCACTAACACGGAATCCACGCCCACTTTTTCACACTGGGCGTAAAACTCGTCAATGCCCTTGCTAAACACCAGGTTGGCATACATCAGCAAGCCAATGGGAATCGTAGGGTGCTTCTGACGAATCAGCGCCAGCATTTCAAAGCATTGAGACGGCGTGACGCCGGCGGCAAACGCACGCAGGGTGGCTTCCTGAATGGTTGGACCGTCAGCCAGCGGATCGGAGAACGGAATACCGAGCTCAAGGGCATCAGCACCGGCTTCAATCAGCGTATCAATGATTTTCAGTGACTGCTCAACAGACGGATCGCCCAGGGTTACGAAGGGGACAAAAGCACCTTCTTTGCGGTCCTTCAGCTGTGCAAACAGGTTTTCGTAACGTTCCATCAGATTTCCCCTCGCGCTTTCAGAATATCGTGTACGGTGAAAATGTCTTTGTCGCCGCGACCGGAGAGATTAACCACCAGTAACTGCTCTTTTTCCGGGTTTTCACGCATCATTTTCAATGCGTGTGCCAGGGCATGGGAGGACTCCAGCGCCGGAATAATCCCCTCGTGCAGACACAGCGTTTTGAAGGCCTCGAGCGCTTCGTCGTCGGTGATCGAAACATAATCGGCGCGACCAATGCTGTTCAGATACGCATGCTGCGGCCCGACAGACGGGAAATCCAGCCCCGCGGAAATAGAGTAAGACTCTTCAATCTGTCCTTCTTCGGTCTGCATCATCGGGGACTTCATGCCGAAGTAAATCCCGACACGACCATGCTTCAACGGTGCGCCATGTTCCCCTGATTCAATCCCATGACCGCCAGGCTCGACGCCAATCAGACCGACGCTGGTTTCATTAATAAAGTCCGCGAACATACCGATGGCGTTAGAACCGCCGCCCACGCAGGCGATAACCGCGTCCGGCAGGCGACCTTCTTTTTCAAGGATCTGCGCTTTAGTTTCCTCGCCGATCATGCGCTGAAATTCACGAACAATGGTCGGGAAGGGATGTGGACCCGCCGCCGTACCGAGCATATAGTGCGCGGTATCGTAGCTGCCAGACCAGTCGCGCAGCGCTTCGTTACAGGCATCTTTCAGCGTTGCAGAACCGCTGTGAACCGGGATAACTTCAGCCCCCATCAGACGCATACGGAAAACGTTTGGCGACTGGCGTTCAACGTCTTTTGCACCCATATAAATACGGCATTTCAGCCCCAGCAGTGCGCTGGCGAGAGCTGATGCAACACCGTGCTGGCCCGCGCCGGTTTCGGCGATGATCTCCGTTTTCCCCATACGTTTCGCCAGCAATGCCTGGCCCAGCACCTGGTTGGTTTTGTGCGCGCCGCCGTGCAGCAAATCTTCACGTTTGAGATATAGCGTAGTGTTGGTGCCTTGAGTAATGTTCTGGCATTTGGTCAGTGCAGTTGGACGACCAGCATAGTTTTTCAGCAGGTCTGTAAACTGCGCCTGAAATTCAGGATCCTTTTGCGCGCTGACAAAAGCTTCTTCCAGCTGGCGCAGGGCAGGCATCAGAATCTGTGGCACATACATACCGCCAAATTCACCAAAATACGGATTGAGTAATGTTGTCATGTCCTTTTCCTTAATATGCGCGCAGCGTCTGAAAGACCGAAGCCAAAAGACGTGCATCCTTGATGCCCGGCTGTGACTCTACGCCAGAATTGAAATCGAGACCGGCACAGCCGGTTTTTGCCGCGTCAACGCAGTTATCAGCGCCGAGTCCGCCAGCCAGTAAAACGTTATCCAGCGATTGTCCGCCTAAAAGTGACCAGTCGAAGCGTTGACCGCTGCCGCCTTGACCATTGTCGAATACGTATTTATCGACGTGCTGATAATCACGAGCTGGCAACGTTTCGCTGACGCTTAATGCCTTCCAGATTTGCACCTGTTCGGGGAGCGCGTCGCGCAGGGCGTCAACATAGGCCTGGTCTTCGCTACCATGCAATTGCACGGCTGTTAGCCCCAGAGCCGCCGCTGTTTCGCGCACGTCGGTGATCTCTGTGTTGCGGAACACCCCGACATATTGCAGCGGTGCGCCGGTCATGACCTCGCGTGCGCGTTCAACGCTGACCGCGCGTGGCGATGTGGACACAAAAATCAACCCGCCGTATATGGCACCCGCTTCGTATGCCGCGTTTGCATCCTGAGCCCGGGTTAAACCGCAGACTTTATTTTCGCCGAGCAGAACGCGACGCACGGCAGCATGCAGATCATCATGCGACATCAACGCGGAGCCAATCAGAAAACCGTTGGCGAAGTGGCTGAGTTCTCGCACTTGACCATAGGTATTGATACCGGACTCGCTGATGACGGTTACGCCATGACCCAGTCGCGGCGCCAGTTGGCGGGTGCGATTCAGATCGATCGACAGGTCGCGTAAATCACGGTTGTTGATACCGACGACTTTGGCGCCCAGTGCGATAGCACGCTCCAGCTCTTCATCGTTACTGACTTCAGTCAGTACGCCCATTTTCAAACTGTGGGCGACGGCGGCGAGTTGACGATATTGCTCATCATCAAGCACCGACAGCATCAGCAGACAGGCGTCCGCCTGATAGAAGCGCGCCAGGTAAATCTGGTAAGGATCGATAATAAAGTCCTTACACAGAATCGGCTGCGGTGCGATGCGGCTGACGATGGGCAGGAAATCAAAGCTCCCCTGGAAATATTTCTCATCGGTCAGTACGGAAATCGCAGAAGCATATTGTTTATATACGCCCGCAATCTGTGCCGGGTCGAAGTCATCACGGATCACGCCTTTTGACGGAGACGCTTTCTTGCACTCCAGAATAAAGGCGGTACGTGCACCTTGCAGCGCATCGTAGAAATCACGAGCGCTGGGTTGAACATCATTCTGAAAGCTGGCCAGCGGTTGTTGCTGTTTGCGGGCTTCTACCCAAATCGCCTTGTCTGCGACAATTTTCGCTAAAACGGTTTGCATCATTTACCCTCTTGCTGCCAGTGCAGTGACACGGTCATAGGCCGCGCCGCTGCGCAGTACATTAATCACGGTTTGCGCATTGGCTTTTAAATCTTCTTCACCGTGCAGGCGCATTAACATGGCGACATTCGCGGCAACAGCAGCTTCATGAGCGGCTTCACCTTTACCTTGTAACAAGCGACTAAGAATGTCACGGTTTTCTTCCGGCGTGCCGCCAGCCAGCTGTTCCTGGTGGTAAGGCGTCAGGCCAAAGTCTTCCGCCGTCAGTTGATAGCTCTTGATTTCGCCATCATGCAGCTCTGCCACAATGGTCGGCGCATGCAGGGAAACTTCATCCATGCCGCCGCTGTGCACCACGGCTGCCCGCTGATACCCCAACACGCGCAGCGTTTCGGCAATTGGCAGCACCAGTTCCGGACTGTAAACGCCGATCAGCGCCAGCGGCGGATGTGCCGGGTTAATCAACGGGCCGAGGACGTTAAACAGCGTACGGGTTTTCAACTGTTGGCGTACCGGCATAGCATGGCGAAAACCGGTGTGGTATTTCGGCGCAAACAAGAAACACACACCGAGGTCGTCAAGTGCCTGACGGGATTTATCGGCGTTCATATCCAGATTGATGCCAAAAGCCGCTAACAGATCAGAAGAGCCCGACTTGCTGGAGACGCTGCGGTTGCCGTGTTTGGCGACTTTCAGTCCGCAAGCGGCCGCCACAAAGGCGCTGGCGGTGGAAATATTGATACTGTTGCTGCCATCACCGCCGGTACCGACAATATCGGCAAACAGATAATCAGGTCGCGGGAACGGGGCGGCGTTTTCCAGCAGCGCCGTTGCCGCACCGGCAATTTCATTCGGGTGCTCGCCACGAATTTTCATGCTCACCAGCGCCGCAGCCAGTTGTTCCGGCTTCAGTTCACCGCGTACCACGGCGGAGAACAGCTGGTGGCTTTCCTGCTGAGACAGCGTCTGGGCCTGATACAGTTTCTCCAGAATAGGTTGCAGCGTATTAGTCTGTTCGAGTTTCTGTAGCGCCCAGGCCAGCGTTTGCTCCAGCAGACGTGCGCCCTGGGTGGTCAGAATGGATTCTGGATGGAACTGGAAGCCACATACGCGATCGGTATCGTGACGTACCGCCATCACCATGCCGTTAAAGTGGGCGTTGATGGTCAATCCGGCCGGAACGTTGCTGCCAACCAGCGAGTGATAGCGCGCCACCGGCAGCGGATTTGCCAGACCGGCGAACATTGCCTGACCGTCGTGTTCAATGCTGGACGCTTTGCCGTGCAGGATTTCCCCCGCCTGTCCCACGTATCCACCATAGGCCTCAACAATGGCCTGATGCCCCAGACAAATGCCGATGATCGGCAGCTTGCCGCGCAGGCGGGTTAACAGCTCCGGCATGCAGCCCGCTTCGCTTGGCGCACCTGGACCTGGAGAGAGCATCAGTACCGGATTTTTCATGGTCGCTAAGCGGTCTATTAATGTCTGGGCCGGAATATGGTTGCGGTAAATCACCACGTTATGACCGTTAGTACGCAGCTGATCTGCCAGGTTATAGGTAAAAGAGTCGATATTATCGAGCAGCAGAATATCAGCCATTAGAAGGTCTCCTGTGCGTGGTGTGCGGTGGCGATAGCACGCAGAACCGCACGCGCTTTATTACGGGTTTCATCGGCTTCTGACTGCCCAACGGAATCCAGAACAATTCCGGCGCCAGCCTGTACGGTGGCAATACCGTCTTCCACGAGGGCGGAACGAATCACAATACAGGTATCCAGATCGCCATGGGCCGTGAAGTAACCTACTGCACCGCCATAGCTGCCGCGACGACGGCCTTCGGCCTCGGCGATAAGCTGCATGGCGCGAACTTTCGGTGCTCCGCTTAGCGTACCCATGTTCATACAGGCGCGGTAAGCATGCAGCACATCCAGATCGCTACGCAGCTCGCCGACTACGCGGGAAACCAGGTGCATAACGAAGGAATAACGATCCACTTTGGTGAGGTCAGCAACGTAGCGGCTGCCAGGCGTGCAGATGCGCGCCAGGTCGTTACGCGCCAGGTCTACCAGCATCAGGTGCTCGGAAAGCTCTTTATGATCGGTACGCATCTCCAGCTCAATACGGCTGTCGAGATCGCGGTCCAGTGAACCGTCCGCACGACGACCGCGTGGGCGGGTCCCGGCAATCGGATAGATTTCAATCTGCCGGCTGGTGGCATCGTATTTCAGCGAGCTTTCCGGAGAGGCGCCGAACAGGGTGAAATCGTTGTCCTGCATAAAAAACATGTACGGGCTGGGGTTACTTTTCTTCAGCACATAGTAGGCCGCCAGCGGTGACGGGCAGGGCAGCGAGAAACGACGGGATGGAACCACCTGGAAAATTTCGCCAGCGCGAATGGCCTTTTGCATACCACGAACTACGGCGGCAAACTCTTCATCGCTCTGATTGCATTCGCAGCGCATGTGCGGAACTTCAGTAACGGGCAGCGGCGGCGCAGGTTCGGTAAGCTGCTGGCTCAGTTGCGCCAGACGGGCATTAAGACGCTGTTTTTCTGCATCGCTGGGGGTAAATATGCTGGCCTGAATGCGGGTGCTTTTCTTCTGATGGTCGATGACCATGAGCGTTTCTGCCAGATAGAAGCAGTAGTCAGGGCAACGGTTGCCCGCTTCAAGCTGAGGTAAATCTTCAAAACCGGCAACCAGGTCGTAGGAAAACAGACCGCCGAAGAACATCGCTTCACGTTCTTGCGCAGGAACATTAACCAGCTCCTGCAATAAACGGAAGGCATCAAATACGGAAAGGGAACATAAGCGGGCGTCTTCATCCAGCAGCGGGCTAACGGCAGGGAATCGCAGATGGCGACCATTCGGCTGTTGTTTGTTCTCAACACCCGCTGGCAGGGCAGCATCCAGCAGCGGCAGCAGCGATGCGCCGTTAGCGGATAATGCCTGAATGGTGACAGTGTCACCGATGGCGGTAATGCGTAATGCGCTGTCGACCAGCAGCAAGCTCTTCAGATCGTCTTTGCTGTCGATATCGGCAGATTCCAGCAGCAGCGTTGCCGGACGTGCGCCACACACCTGATGAAACAGCGCCGTCGGATTTTCACGGTAGGCGGCATCGCAGGCAAGCAGCTCGAGTGTCGGTTTTTGTGTTTGCATCGTTATTCTCATTAATTTTGTTCAAAAAAAAGCCCGCTCATTTGGCGGGCCGGGTATCTGGTTGCATATTGCAGACGTAAGACACTGCCCGAAATCAGGAAGTGCGCCACCAACCGTGCAGAACCAATGTTGCTTTCATCTCAGATACCTTCTTCATGTGAACTTGCGTACTAGTTAACTAGTTCAATGGAATAAAGTCAACACCTGATTTCAGTATATTTGTCTAAACCGCTATGATGGGCGGGTTAAGACATTTAGTGAAACGGGAGCCGCATTGAGCGACACGAATTACGCAGTGATTTATGACCTGCACAGTCATACTACAGCTTCCGATGGGCGATTAACGCCAGAAGCCTTAGTACACCGTGCGGTAGAGATGCGAGTCGGTACACTGGCGATCACCGATCATGACACCACGGCGGGTATTGCGGCGGCAAGAGAAGAAATTTCACGTGCGGGTTTAGCGTTAAATTTGATCCCTGGCGTCGAGATATCAACTGTCTGGGAAAACCATGAGATCCATATCGTGGGTCTGAACATTGATATCGCCCATCCAATGATGTGCGAATTTCTGGCGCAGCAAACGGAACGTCGTCAGCAGCGCGCGCGCCTGATTGCTGAACGACTCGACAAAGCGCATATTCCCGGCGCGTGGGAAGGGGCATTACGCCTGGCTGATGGCGGGGCGATCACTCGGGGGCATTTCGCGCGTTTCCTGGTGGAGTGCGGAAAAGCCACAACCATGGCGGATGTCTTTAAAAAATATCTTGCTCGTGGGAAAACCGGTTACGTTCCGCCACAGTGGTGTACAATAGAACAAGCTATTGATGTCATTCATCATTCTGGCGGTAAGGCAGTTCTGGCTCATCCTGGGCGGTACGATCTTAGCGCTAAGTGGCTGAAAAGACTGGTTGCGCATTTTGCTGAACATCACGGCGACGCGATGGAAGTGGCACAGTGCCAGCAGTCTCCCAATGAACGCACCCATCTGGCGACGCTTGCGCGTCAGCATCAACTGTGGGCATCGCAAGGGTCTGATTTTCATCTACCCTGCCCATGGATTGAGCTGGGTCGTAAACTCTGGTTGCCCGCAGGCGTAGAAGGCGTCTGGCAACTTTGGGAATAGCCCGAGACCACAGAGAGGAAAGTATGAGCCAGTTTTTTTATATTCATCCCGAAAACCCACAGCAGCGACTGATCAATCAGGCCGTTGAAATCGTGCGTAAAGGAGGGGTGATCGTCTATCCAACTGATTCCGGCTATGCGTTGGGTTGCAAAATTGAAGATAAAGGCGCAATGGAGCGCATTTGTCGCATCCGTCACCTGCCGGACGGGCACAACTTTACGCTGATGTGTCGTGACCTGTCCGAACTGTCGACCTATTCGTTTGTCGACAACGTGGCCTTCCGTTTAATTAAAAACAACACGCCGGGCAACTACACGTTCATCCTGAAGGGGACGAAAGAAGTACCACGTCGACTGTTGCAGGAAAAACGTAAGACCATTGGTTTGCGTGTACCCTCGAATCCGATTGCGCTGGCGCTGCTGGAAGCGCTGGGCGAGCCTATGCTCTCTACATCACTGATGCTGCCGGGCAGCGAATTTACCGAGTCAGATCCGGAAGAAATCAAAGATCGTCTGGAGAAAGTGGTGGATTTGATTATCCACGGTGGATATCTCGGTCAGCAGCCAACCACGGTCATTGATTTAACCGATGATTCCCCGGTGGTATTGCGCGAAGGCGTCGGCGACGTTAAACCTTTCTTATAAGGGCGCGAACCGCTATACTACGCGGCCTTAAAATGGCGCTGACTGGCGCCGTTGATTCTCCTGTTCGACGCCTGTGAAGGCGACATCTAAAGGAAGCTCTATGAGCGAAAAGTTACAAAAAGTGCTGGCGCGCGCTGGCCACGGTTCTCGCCGTGAAATTGAATCCATAATTGCCGCGGGTCGCGTGAGCGTTGATGGCAAAATTGCCACGCTCGGCGATCGCGTTGAAGTTACGCCGGGTCTGAAAATCCGTATCGACGGTCATCTGATTTCGGTGAAAGAATCTGCGGAGCAAATCTGCCGTGTTCTGGCTTATTACAAGCCAGAAGGTGAACTGTGTACCCGTAACGACCCGGAAGGTCGTCCGACCGTGTTTGATCGTCTGCCAAAACTGCGCGATGCGCGCTGGATTGCCGTGGGACGTCTGGACGTGAATACCTGTGGTTTACTGCTGTTTACCACCGATGGCGAACTGGCGAACCGTCTGATGCACCCAAGCCGCGAAGTTGAACGTGAATATGCGGTGCGTGTGTTTGGTCAGGTTGATGACGCAAAACTGCGCGATCTGAGTCGTGGCGTGCAGCTGGAAGATGGTCCGGCCGCATTTAAAACGATCAAGTTCAGCGGCGGTGAAGGGATCAACCAGTGGTATAACGTCACGTTGACCGAAGGGCGTAACCGTGAAGTCCGTCGCCTGTGGGAAGCCGTGGGCGTGCAGGTAAGCCGTCTTATCCGTGTACGTTACGGTGATATCCCGCTACCGAAAGGCCTGCCGCGTGGCGGCTGGACGGAACTTGACCTCGCGCAGACCAACTATTTGCGTGAACTGGTGGAACTGAAGCCGGAAACCACCTCTAAAGTTGCCGTCGAGAAAGATCGTCGCCGTATGAAGGCAAACCAGATCCGCCGTGCGGTGAAGCGCCACTCTCAGGTTGGCGGCAGCCGTCGTCCGGGCGGTCGCAGCAACAACGGTTAATCATGAGTAGGCCTGTTAAGCAACGCGCCATCAGGCGTTAGCGTGGAGCCGGATGCGGCGTAAGCGCCTTATCCGGCCTACTGTCAGTAATCGATCCCCATCTGGGCTTTTACGCCCGCTTCAAAGGCGTGCTTAACCGGCCGCAGTTCGCTGACCGTATCCGCTAACTCCAGAATATCGCGATGACATCCACGACCGGTGATAATAACCGTTTGATGGGCAGGGCGCGCGTTTAGGGCATTGATGACCTCGTCGAGTGGCAGATAGTCGTATGCAACCATGTAGGTCAGCTCGTCCAGTATCACCATATCCAGCTCTGCGTCGGCCAGCATCCGCTTGCCGTGTTCCCATACGGCCATGCAGGCTGCGGTGTCGGACTCGCGGTTCTGCGTTTCCCAGGTAAATCCTGTCGCCATGACCTGAAACTCAACGCCGTGGGGTTCGAGTAAGTTTCGTTCACCGTTTGGCCACGTCCCCTTAATAAATTGCACTACGCCGACTTTTTTACCGTGGCCTACTGCGCGCGTGGCGGTACCGAACGCGGCGGTGGTTTTACCCTTACCATTTCCGGTGAACACAATAATAATCCCGCGCTCGTCTTTGGCGGCGGCAACACGGGCGTCAACCCGGTCTTTTACGCGCTGCTGGCGCTGCTGATAGCGTTCTTCACTCATTGGGCGATTCCTGGTTTACGGCCCGGCTGGGCATCGAAAGTCATACCGGTTTTACGGCGGCTGTCATCGCCCATCAGCCACAGGTAGAGCGGCATAATATCGGCGGGGGTTTTCAATTTTTGCGGATCTTCTGTCGGGAACGCGCTGGCTCGCATGCCGGTACGCGTTCCACCAGGATTGATACAGTTTACGCGCAGGTGGCGGTTCTGATATTCATCAGCCAGAACCTGCATCATTCCTTCGGTAGCAAATTTGGAGGTGGCGTATGCCCCCCAGTTGGCGCGCCCCTGGCGACCGACGCTGGAGGAGGTAAAGACCAGCGATCCGGCATCGGATTTGAGCAACAACGGCAGCAATGCCTGAGTCAGCATAAAGGTGGCGTTCACGTTTACCTGCATCACGTCCTGCCATACCTGCGGGTTTTGCTCGCTCATCTGGCAAATGTCACCGAGCAATCCGGCATTATGCAGTACGCCATCCAGACGCGGGAAATGCGCGGCAATGCGCTGTGCGAGCTGGTGGCATTCGTCAGACGTACAGGTGAGCAGATCCAGCGTGAACCAGTGTGGTTGCGTACCTTTTTCTTCGGTGATGGAGCGGGCAACCTGACGCAGTTTTTCTTCGTTACGCCCTAACAGAATCACGGTCGCGCCATAACGCGCGTAGGTCTGTGCGGCTTCACGCCCGATACCATCGCTGGCACCGGTGACCAGAATAATGCGGTCCTGTAGAAGATCTTGTTTCGGTTGATAATGCACGGCTACTCCTCGGCGACGTCCTGGCCATCTCGTTCGCGATAACTTTTGGGCTTTATGCCTTAAACCCTGTTCTTTTTCAATCAGCCAAAGGCAATAACACCGCAAAATGAACGCGTTGTCATGCTTTTTACTGAATGGATGAAGCAAGACGGGTTAACAAGGCTGTTGTACACTGAGCGAAAGTAGCGTTGTTTAACCAAGGTGGGTCACGTGGAATTGTTGTCTGAATATGGGTTGTTTTTGGCAAAAATTGTCACTGTCGTGGTGGCTATTGCGGTGGTAGTTATGCTGATCGTAAACGCGACACAACGCAAACGTCAGCGTGGGGAATTGCGGGTTATTAATCTCAGCGATCAATATAAAGAGATGAAAGAAGACCTGTCGCTGGCCTTATTGGATGGGCATCAGCAAAAATTCTGGCATAAGGCGCAGAAAAAGAAACACAAGCTTGAGGCGAAGGCCGCTAAGGCAAAAGCGAAACTGGGAGACAGTACGTCATCTGATAAACCACGGGTATGGGTACTTGATTTTAAAGGCAGTATGGATGCCCATGAGGTCAGCGCATTACGCGAAGAGGTGACGGCAGTGCTGGCGGTCGTTAAACCCCAGGATCAGGTCGTGGTTCGTCTGGAAAGTCCGGGCGGCGTAGTACACGGCTATGGCCTGGCCGCGTCCCAGTTACAACGTCTGCGCGATAAGCAGATCCCGCTGACCGTTACGGTAGATAAAGTCGCTGCGAGCGGCGGATATATGATGGCTTGCGTGGCGGATAAAATTGTCTCGGCGCCGTTTGCTATTGTCGGCTCTATTGGCGTTGTGGCACAGATCCCGAACTTTCACCGCTTCCTGAAAGGGAAAGATATTGATATCGAACTGCACACCGCCGGACAGTACAAGCGTACGCTGACCTTACTTGGTGAAAACACGGAAGAAGGGCGGCAGAAATTCCGCGAAGACCTGAATGAAACGCATCATCTGTTTAAAGATTTTGTACAGCGCATGCGTCCGGCTCTGGACATTGAACAGGTTGCCACGGGTGAACACTGGTTTGGTCAACAGGCGCTGGCCAACGGGCTGGTGGATGAGATCAATACCAGCGATGAGGTGATCCTCGGGCTGATGGACGGTCGTGACGTATTAAACGTACGTTATCTGCAGCGTAAAAAACTGATGGACCGTTTTACCGGCAGTGCTGCCGAGAGCGCCGATCGTTTACTGATGCGCTGGTGGCAGCGGGGGCAAAAACCGCTGATGTAAAATTGTAATTGCCGGATGAGGCGCAGCCGTCATCCGGCAAATCATTTCTCGTGTTAATCGATCAAGTGATACTTTTCAGAAAGTACGTGCGCCAGATGTTTAAACATATTAAACACCGCCGTACTTTTGGGCGTCGGTAGCCCTTGCTCGTCTAAAAAGTAATCTCCGCTGAAAACCAGCACGCCATTTCGCTGCGTTACGCCGGTGGCGACAATCCCCGCCAGCGTGTCCTCATGCTCACGAATGATTTTGTTGGCTTCAATCAGCAGTGTTTCGCGATCGATGGGTTGAGTGTCTTTATGCATTATTTACTCCTTAAACAAGGACATTAGTCTACGCCGAGCCCGGCTTATGGGCAAATATTCCCTGACTTAAATGAAGGTCTTACGACAGTGTTGCAAGTGGCGAGATTTGTTTTTGCATGCTAATAAAGTTGCGTAACGCATTTTATCAGGTACAGTGTGACGCTTTCGTCAATCTGGCAACAGATTTGCTTGACATTCGACCAATACTCCGTCGTGCTATAGCGTTTGTGAGCGAAAAAGCCTGTTAACTCAGTTACATGAGAGTTACATTACAATCGCGAATCAGTTTAAGGGTTGATATCCGCCGACGCAGAGACCATATCGATGTCTCGTCGCCAGTGGAAGGTGAATCAACGTGCGACGCATTCTGGAAGAATCAAATTAGGTAAAGGTGAATATGGGTAAAGCTCTTGTCATCGTTGAGTCCCCGGCAAAAGCCAAAACGATCAACAAGTATCTGGGTAATGACTACGTGGTGAAATCCAGCGTCGGTCATATCCGTGATTTGCCGACCAGTGGCTCAGCAACTAAAAAGAGCGCCGACTCAACCTCCACCAAAACGGCTAAAAAGCCCAAAAAGGATGAACGTGGCGCTCTCGTCAATCGTATGGGTGTTGACCCGTGGCACAACTGGGATGCGCGCTATGAAGTGCTGCCCGGGAAAGAAAAAGTTGTTTCTGAACTGAAGCAACTGGCTGAAAAAGCCGACCACATCTATCTCGCAACCGACCTTGACCGCGAAGGGGAAGCCATTGCGTGGCACCTGCGGGAAGTGATCGGCGGCGACGACACCCGCTACAGTCGCGTGGTGTTTAACGAAATTACCAAAAACGCTATTCGTCAGGCGTTTGAAAAGCCGGGCGAGCTGAACATCGACCGCGTCAATGCGCAACAGGCGCGCCGCTTTATGGACCGTGTTGTGGGCTATATGGTGTCGCCGCTGCTGTGGAAAAAAATTGCGCGAGGCCTGTCAGCAGGCCGCGTACAGTCGGTTGCCGTGCGTCTGGTGGTTGAGCGTGAACGCGAAATCAAAGCATTCGTTCCTGAAGAGTTCTGGGAAATTGATGCTAACACGACGACGCCAGGCGGTGACGCGTTACCGCTTGAGGTGACGCATCAGAATGATAAACCGTTCCGTCCGGTCAACCGGGAACAAACGCTTGCCGCCGTTAGCCTGTTGGAAAAAGCGCGCTACAGCGTTCTGGAACGCGAAGATAAGCCGACCAGCAGCAAGCCGGGTGCGCCGTTCATCACCTCCACGCTACAGCAGGCCGCCAGCACGCGTCTGGGCTTCGGAGTGAAGAAAACCATGATGATGGCGCAGCGCTTGTATGAAGCGGGCTACATCACTTATATGCGTACTGACTCAACCAACCTGAGCCAGGATGCGGTGAACATGGTTCGCGATTACATCAGCGATAATTTCGGCAAAAAGTATCTGCCGGAGAGCGCGAACCAGTACGCCAGCAAAGAGAACTCGCAGGAAGCGCACGAAGCTATCCGTCCTTCCGATGTCGCCGTTCAGGCGGAATCGCTGAAAGATATGGAAGCCGATGCGCAAAAACTGTATCAGCTGATCTGGCGCCAGTTTGTTGCCTGTCAGATGACGCCTGCTAAATATGATTCCACCACGCTGACGGTGGGCGCGGGTGATTTCCGTCTGAAGGCGCGTGGTCGTATTCTGCGCTTCGATGGCTGGACGAAAGTGATGCCTGCGCTGCGTAAGGGCGATGAAGACCGCATTTTACCAGCGGTGGATAAAGGCGATACGTTGACGCTCATCGAACTGACACCTGCGCAACACTTTACCAAACCGCCTGCGCGCTTCAGTGAAGCTTCGCTGGTGAAAGAGCTTGAAAAACGTGGGATTGGTCGCCCATCCACATATGCGTCGATCATTTCTACGATTCAGGATCGCGGTTATGTTCGCGTTGAGAACCGTCGCTTCTACGCTGAAAAAATGGGTGAAATCGTCACCGATCGTCTGGAAGAAAACTTCCGCGAACTGATGAACTACGACTTTACCGCGCAGATGGAAGACAGTCTCGACCAGGTGGCAAATCACGAAGCCGAATGGAAGGGCGTACTCGACAACTTCTTCACTGATTTTACTCAGCAACTGGATAAAGCCGAGAAAGATCCTGAAGAGGGCGGTATGCGTCCGAACCAGATGGTGCTGACCAGCATTGATTGCCCAACCTGCGGACGTAAGATGGGTATTCGTACCGCCAGCACCGGCGTTTTCCTGGGTTGTTCTGGCTATGCGCTTTCCCCGAAAGAGCGTTGCAAAACCACCATTAACCTGGTGCCGGAAAACGAAGTGCTGAACGTGCTGGAAGGCGACGATGCGGAAACCAACGCTTTGCGCGCCAAACGTCGCTGCCAGAAGTGCGGCACGGCGATGGACAGCTACCTTATCGATCCTAAGCGCAAGCTGCATGTATGTGGTAATAACCCTACCTGCGACGGCTATGAGATCGAAGAAGGCGAATTCCGCATCAAGGGTTATGACGGTCCTATTGTTGAGTGCGAGAAATGTGGCTCTGAAATGCACCTGAAAATGGGACGTTTCGGCAAGTACATGGCGTGTACCAACGACGAGTGCAAAAATACCCGTAAGATCCTGCGTAACGGTGAAGTTGCTCCACCGAAAGAGGATCCGGTTCCGTTGCCGGAACTGCCGTGTGAAAAATCTGATGCGTATTTCGTGTTACGTGATGGCGCTGCAGGGATCTTCCTGGCGGCAAATACGTTCCCGAAATCACGTGAGACACGTGCGCCGCTGGTTGAAGAGTTGTACCGCTTCCGCGATCGTCTGCCGGAAAAACTGCGCTATCTGGCAGATGCGCCGCAGACTGACCCGGACGGCAACAAGTCGATGGTTCGTTTCAGCCGTAAAACCAAGCAGCAATACGTTGCTGCGGAGAAAGACGGTAAGGCGACCGGCTGGTCCGCGTTCTTCGTTGACGGTAAATGGGTAGAAGGGAAGAAATAACAGCATTCCGGCTGAATTTCTCCTCAAAGGGTCGCGTAAGCGGCCCTTTTTGTTTCTGGCGTATTATTTTTTGTCATCCCTATACAGCTCACATAGAAATGATATAGTGGTTATAGTTAACATACTTTTTATTATTAAATCGTATTAGCAGCGCCAACGAGCCTGCTCTGAAACGATGATTTGATGGCGCAAATCGGGATGGCTTAACATGAAATTACAGCAGCTTCGCTACATTGTTGAGGTGGTGAACCACAACCTTAATGTCTCCTCAACGGCGGAAGGGCTTTATACCTCGCAGCCAGGTATCAGTAAGCAAGTTCGTATGCTGGAAGATGAACTTGGCATCCAGATTTTTGCCCGTAGCGGTAAGCACCTGACCCAGGTTACGCCAGCGGGGCAGGAAGTCATTCGAATCGCGCGAGAAGTTTTGTCGAAGGTGGACGCCATTAAGTCCGTTGCTGGCGAACATACCTGGCCGGACAAAGGCTCATTGTATATCGCCACCACGCACACTCAGGCGCGTTACGCTTTGCCGAACGTCATTAAAGGCTTTATTGAGCGTTATCCTCGCGTCTCATTGCATATGCACCAGGGGTCGCCGACGCAAATCGCCGAAGCCGTCTCGAAAGGGAATGCAGATTTTGCTATCGCGACGGAAGCCCTGCACCTGTATGACGATCTGGTGATGCTGCCTTGCTACCACTGGAACCGTTCGATTGTCGTTACGCCGGACCATCCGTTGGCGGGCAAATCCGCCGTATCCATTGAAGAACTGGCGCAGTACCCGCTGGTGACCTACACGTTTGGATTTACCGGACGTTCGGAACTGGACACCGCGTTCAACCGTGCGGGTCTGGAGCCGCGTATAGTTTTTACCGCGACCGATGCCGATGTCATTAAGACCTATGTACGCCTGGGACTCGGCGTGGGGGTAATTGCCAGTATGGCGGTTGATCCTGTCTCCGACCCTGACCTGGTGCGCGTTGATGCCCATGATATCTTCAGCCATAGCACCACCAAGATTGGTTTTCGTCGCAGCACTTTTTTACGCAGTTACATGTATGATTTTATTCAACGTTTCGCGCCGCATCTGACGCGTGATGTGGTGGATACTGCGGTGGCGCTACGTTCCAACGACGATATTGAAGCCATGTTTAAAGATATTAAATTGCCTGAGAAATAATAACGGCTGATACCTCGTCGGTATCCTCAAACATAAAGCGATACCGACGGCAGAGTCTTAATCTATTCAATATTTTTCCTCTATATATTAACCATATATTGTTTATGGTAAACACTTGCTAAAGTAGTTTCAAATTAGTAAGGTCGCCAAAAATCCCTCTCAAATATTTATAACCGATCAAATAATTAATTTATTTATCAGGTCGAGTATGAAAATTATCTGGCTTTTTTTGACCTTTTTTATTAGGATTCCTCCTATCTGATGATTAATTGTACCGATTGTTTGGTGCTTAAATGATAAGTGATTTCGATAGTATGAGGTTAGCGATGCCTTCAGGAAACCAGCCAGCACGCCGGGATCCCGTCATGAAACGTAAAGCCTGGTTCGCTGTGTTTCTTGGCTCTGCCGTGTTCTGGATTATTGTCGCGCTCGTGGCCTGGAATGTGTGGGGGTAGGTCATGTCCACACTGGAACAACGCTCCACCGTGATGCCATCTCGGGATGACCATGAACAAGAGAGTCAACGCAGCTCAGAGAATAAGCCGAATATTCCAGCGACCTGGAAACTCTCTCCTGAACAACGGGCGTTTATCGATCTGTTTGCGGATGATGATGAACAGAAACAATAATTGATACGAATTTTATAATTATTATTAGTCTGTTGTCTTGTACTGCAAATATTTTATTCCGGGCAATCGTGATGAGCCATGCTTATCACCGTATTAACCTTGACCGCTTAAACCTTTCTCCTCGCCAGATACTTCAGTTGCCCCTTTTGTAGCCCTCCACTTTTATCAATTTGAGTTGTTATCAAAGCGTTACATTTTGTTTGTGTTATCTTTAATACTAACCCTGAGGAAAATCAGGGGATCCAACCCTGTCATTAAGGAGGAGCTATGTCGTCGACCCTACGAGAAGCCAGTAAGGACACATTGCAGGTTAAAGATAAAACCTACCGTTACTACAGTCTGCCGCTGGCCGCTAAATCACTGGGTGATATCACCCGTTTACCGAAATCGCTAAAAGTTTTGCTGGAAAACCTGCTTCGCTGGCAGGACGGTAATTCCGTTACCGAAGATGATATTCATGCGCTTGCGCATTGGCTGAAGACCTCTCATGCCGATCGAGAAATTGCCTATCGACCTGCTCGTGTTCTGATGCAGGATTTTACCGGCGTGCCGGCGGTGGTCGATCTCGCCGCCATGCGCGAAGCGGTGAAACGTCTGGGTGGGGATACGGCAAAAGTAAATCCGCTTTCGCCAGTGGATCTTGTCATTGATCACTCGGTAACGGTGGATCGTTTCGGTGATGATGATGCTTTCGAAGAAAACGTGCGCCTGGAAATGGAACGTAACCATGAACGTTATGTGTTCCTGAAATGGGGACAGCAGGCATTTAGTCGCTTCAGCGTTGTACCGCCGGGTACGGGGATTTGCCACCAGGTTAACCTTGAATATCTTGGCAAAGCTGTCTGGAGCGAGTTACAGGACGGTGAGTGGGTGGCTTATCCCGATACACTGGTCGGTACCGATTCCCATACCACGATGATTAATGGTCTCGGTGTGCTGGGCTGGGGCGTTGGAGGCATTGAAGCTGAAGCGGCAATGCTGGGTCAACCGGTCTCAATGCTGATCCCAGATGTTGTGGGCTTTAAACTGGTGGGTAAACTGCGGGAAGGTATCACTGCCACCGACCTGGTTCTGACCGTCACCCAGATGCTGCGTAAGCACGGTGTAGTCGGTAAATTCGTTGAATTCTACGGTGATGGGCTGGACACCTTACCTCTGGCCGATCGAGCAACCATTGCGAACATGGCACCGGAATACGGCGCAACCTGCGGTTTCTTCCCGATCGATGACATTACCCTTGAGTATATGCGTCTGAGCGGGCGCAGTGAGGAACAGGTTGAGTTGGTCAATGCCTATGCCAAAGTGCAGGGAATGTGGCGTAACCCAGGGGATGAACCTGTGTTTACCAGTTCGTTGGAGCTGGATATGGGCAGCGTAGAGGCAAGCCTTGCTGGACCGAAGCGTCCGCAGGATCGGGTGGCGCTGGCTGATGTGCCGAAAGCCTTTTCGGCGAGTAATGAACTTGAGGTGAATAGCTCGCTGAAAGACCGTCAGCCAGTGGACTATACCATGAGCGGTCAGCAGTATAAGCTGCCGGACGGCGCGGTGGTGATAGCCGCTATCACCTCTTGTACCAACACCTCAAACCCAAGCGTATTGATGGCGGCGGGGCTGCTGGCGAAAAAAGCCGTAACGCTTGGTTTGAAACGTCAGCCATGGGTGAAAGCCTCGTTGGCGCCAGGATCGAAGGTGGTTTCCGATTATCTGGCAAAGGCTGGGTTCACTCCGTACCTTGATGAGCTGGGATTTAATCTTGTGGGTTATGGCTGTACCACCTGTATTGGCAACTCTGGACCCTTACCCGATCCTATCGAAACCGCCATCAAAAAAGGCGATCTTACAGTTGGGGCAGTGCTTTCTGGAAACCGTAACTTTGAAGGTCGTATCCATCCGCTCGTGAAGACCAACTGGCTGGCATCTCCGCCGCTGGTGGTGGCCTACGCCCTGGCGGGGAATATGAATATCAACCTGACGAAAGATCCGTTAGGCCATGACAGAAAAGGCGATCCTGTTTATCTGAAAGATATTTGGCCGACAGCCAAGGAAATTGCCCGCGCCGTTGAGCAGGTCTCTACCGCCATGTTCCACAAAGAGTATGCTGAAGTCTTTGAAGGCACGCCAGAATGGAAAGCAATCCAGGTTGATCGCGCTGATACCTATGGCTGGCAGGCTGACTCGACCTATATCCGTTTGTCACCGTTCTTCGATGGTATGCAGGCTACGCCGGATCCGGTTCAGGACATTCACGGTGCGCGTATTCTGGCGATGCTCGGAGATTCTGTTACCACCGACCATATTTCTCCTGCCGGCAGTATTAAACCAGACAGTCCGGCGGGGCGTTATCTGCAAGGCCATGGCGTTGAGCGTAAAGATTTTAACTCCTACGGTTCACGACGCGGAAATCATGAAGTGATGATGCGTGGTACCTTTGCCAATATTCGTATTCGCAATGAGATGGTACCCGGCGTGGAAGGTGGCATGACGCGTCATTTGCCGGGAACCGAAGTGGTAGCTATTTATGATGCGGCCATGCAATATCAGCAGGAGAACGTGCCTCTGGCGGTGATTGCCGGGAAAGAGTATGGATCCGGCTCCAGCCGCGACTGGGCGGCGAAAGGCCCACGTTTGCTGGGCGTTCGCGTGGTTATCGCAGAGTCTTTTGAGCGAATTCACCGTTCTAACCTGATTGGCATGGGCATTTTACCGCTGGAATTCCCGCAGGGCGTCACGCGTAAAACGCTGGGATTAACCGGTGAGGAGGCGATCGATATTACGGACCTACAAAACATTAAACCGGGGGCGACAGTTCCGGTGAGTATGGTACGCGCAGATGGGCGTAAAGAGGTGATTCTATGCCGCTGTCGCATTGATACCGCGACGGAGCTAACGTATTACCAAAACGACGGCATTCTGCACTACGTGATTCGTAATATGTTGAATTAAAATGCAAAAAAGCCTGCGAGAGCAGGCTTTTTGATAGGCGGTGACAACGATTATTTGCCCAGCAAATGTCCCATCTTGGCGGCTTTGGTGTCCAGATAATGTTCATTTTTTGGATTACGGCCCACGATCAGCGGTACGCGTTCAACAATATTGATTCCCGCTTCGGTCAGGATTTCTACTTTTTTCGGGTTATTGGTCAGCAAACGTACCGCATCCACGCCCAGCAGCTTGAACATATCGGCACACAGCGTGAAATCGCGCTCGTCTGCCGCAAATCCCAACTGATGATTCGCTTCAACGGTATCATAACCCTGGTCCTGCAACGCGTAAGCGCGGATTTTGTTGAGCAGGCCAATGTTGCGTCCTTCCTGACGGTGATAAAGCAGAATGCCACGCCCTTCTTCAGCAATGTGGGTGAGGGCCGCTTCAAGCTGGAAACCGCAATCGCAACGCAGACTAAACAGCGCATCGCCGGTCAGACATTCGGAGTGGACGCGTGCCAGGACAGGTGTTTGGCCTGTGATATCGCCAAAAACCAGTGCGACATGATCGTGTCCGGTTGCCAGTTCTTCAAATCCCACCATCAGGAAATCACCCCAGGGGGTTGGCAGTTTGGCTTCTGCCACACGTTTAAGCTGCATGTAATTCTCCAGATTATGCTGGCACTTGTCGTGCCTTCGCCTGTCGGCTTCTGTTCTGTATTACACTATTTTGCCATAAGGCAACGACGTTCACCTAATCGCGACCACGGATTCGCTTTTGGAATGGCACAAAATTGTCAATTTTCCCGACGTGTGAATTTTTCAGTTATGATTGTGATACTTATCGACGAAAGGAGAGGCAATGCTGTCTATTGCAAAGCGCACCGCAGTGGGGACCGGACTGCTACTTATCATGCCGGTTGCCGTATGGGTATCAGGCTGGAGCTGGCAGCCGGGGCACAATGTCTGGTGGTTAAAGTCCTTGTACTGGGTAACGGAAACGGTGACGCAGCCGTGGGGAATTATCACTCACGTTGCGCTTTGTGCATGGTTTCTGTGGTGCTTGCGTTTTCGACTTAAAGCCGCGGTAATGCTGTTTGCTATTCTGGCAGCGGCGATTTTAGTGGGACAGGGCGTGAAGTCCTGGGTAAAAGATAGGGTGCAAGAACCGCGACCTTTTGTCGTGTGGCTGGAAAAAACGCACCATATTCCGGTTGATGAGTTCTACACTTTAAAACGTAAAGATCGTGGGCATTTAGTCAAAGAACAATTGGCCGAACAGCAGGATATTCCAACGTTTTTACGCAAGCACTGGCAAAAAGAAACGGGGTTTGCCTTTCCGTCCGGACATACGATGTTTGCCGCCAGTTGGGCTTTACTGGGCGTAGGGCTGTTATGGCCGCGCAGACGTATGCTGACGATTGTGTTTTTGCTGATCTGGGCGACCGGCGTGATGGGCAGCCGCTTGCTGTTAGGCATGCACTGGCCCCGTGATTTGGTGGTGGCAACGCTGATTTCGTGGCTGTTGGTGACGCTGGCAACCTGGCTTGCACAGCGGGTATGCGGACCATTAACCCCACCAGTGCAGGAGGAAAAAGAAATCGCGCAGCGAGAACAAGAAAGCTAGCGATGATTGATTTTTCAAATTTTGCCCTTAAATCAGAAAGTGGAAAGCGCTTTTCCGTTTCGCACTCGTTGTGAAAATGGTAATTTAAAGGGCTCAACGCGGTAAGTTGGACACGATTTATTCGCTCAAACCACATAACGGGAAGTAATGTGAAATATTTACTCATTTTCTTACTGGTGTTGGCGATTTTTGTTATTTCGGTGACATTGGGTGCGCAAAACGATCAACAGGTTACGTTTAATTACCTGCTGGCTCAGGGTGAGTATCGTATCTCTACGCTGCTTGCTGTATTGTTTGCCGCAGGGTTTGCGATTGGTTGGCTAATTTGCGGCCTTTTCTGGCTGAAGGTTCGTGTGTCTCTTGCGCGCGCCGAACGTAAAATCAAACGACTGGAAAACCAGCTTGCGCCTGCGACCGACGTTGCGGTATCTGCCGATTCGTCGGTTGTGAAGGAATAATTATTTATGTTGGAGTTGTTGTTTCTGCTTTTACCTGTAGCCGCTGCCTATGGGTGGTATATGGGTCGCAGAAGTGCGCAACAAACCAAGCAGGATGAAGCTAACCGCCTTTCTCGTGACTATGTCGCCGGGGTTAACTTCCTCCTGAGCAACCAACAAGATAAAGCGGTAGATCTGTTCCTTGATATGCTAAAAGAGGACACAGGCACCGTTGAGGCTCATCTCACCCTCGGAAACCTGTTCCGCTCTCGCGGTGAAGTCGATCGCGCAATCCGCATCCATCAAACGTTAATGGAAAGTGCCTCGCTGACCTACGAGCAGCGTTTGCTGGCCGTGCAACAGCTGGGGCGCGACTACATGGCCGCGGGACTGTACGACCGCGCGGAAGACATGTTCAATCAGCTTACCGATGAAACTGATTTTCGGGTTGGCGCATTACAGCAACTGTTGCAAATTTATCAGGCCACCAGCGAATGGCAAAAAGCCATTGATGTAGCAGAGCGTCTGGTAAAACTCGGCAAAGACAAACAGCGTAATGAGATAGCCCACTTCTACTGCGAACTGGCCTTACAGCAAATGGGTAGCGACGATATGGATCGCGCTATGACGCTGTTGAAAAAAGGCGCCGCGGCAGACAAAAACAGTGCACGGGTATCCATCATGATGGGTCGCGTGTACATGGAAAAAGGTGATTACGCGAAGGCGGTTGAAAGCCTGCAACGGGTCATTTCCCAGGATAAAGAGCTGGTCAGCGAAACGCTGGAAATGCTGCAAAGCTGCTACCAGCATCTGGGGAAAAACGATGAGTGGGCGGAGTTTTTACGTCGGGCCGTCGAGGAGAATACTGGTGCCGCCGCCGAACTGATGCTGGCGGATATTCTTGAGGCGCGTGAGGGGGCTGATACCGCTCAGGTCTATATCACTCGTCAGCTGCAACGTCATCCTACGATGCGCGTGTTCCACAAGCTGATGGATTATCATCTCCACGAAGCCGAAGAAGGGCGTGCCAAAGAGAGCCTGATGGTTCTGCGCGATATGGTCGGAGAGCAGGTACGCAGTAAACCGCGCTACCGCTGCCAGAAGTGCGGTTTTACGGCGTATACGCTGTACTGGCACTGTCCATCCTGCCGTTCATGGTCAACCATTAAGCCCATTCGCGGACTTGATGGGCTGTAATTTTTAAAAAAACCTCATTTTAGTTACAACATACTGTTGGTGTGTAATCGATCCATCCTCAACCTCCGTTGCCGGTTCGCCTGGCAGAAATGTAATCGCGCCTGTTAATTTTCTATTACCGCAGGTAGAATGCACGCCGTTTACCCATTTCGCGCCGCCGTGGGCGCCCATCCTCAAGAAGGTCTGGTCATGACGTTTACTGCTTCATCTTCTTCTCGTGCTGTTACCGATTCCCCTGTCGTTGTCGCTCTCGATTATCCTAATCGTGATAAAGCATTAGCTTTTGTTGACAGAATTGATCCTCGTGATTGCCGTTTGAAAGTGGGCAAAGAGATGTTCACGCTTTTTGGACCTCAGTTGGTTCGCGATCTACAACAGCGTGGTTTTGACATCTTTCTTGATTTGAAATTTCATGATATTCCCAATACCACCGCACATGCAGTTGCCGCTGCTGCCGAACTTGGCGTCTGGATGGTTAACGTTCACGCTTCTGGCGGGGCGCGTATGATGACTGCAGCCCGTGAAGCCTTAGTGCCTTTTGGCCAGGACGCGCCGCTACTGATTGCCGTGACGGTTCTGACCAGTATGGAAGCCAGCGACCTCGCCGATCTAGGCGTGACGTTGTCACCTGCGGATTATGCTGAAAGACTGGCGCGCTTAACCCAGAATTGTGGTCTGGATGGTGTCGTATGCTCAGCTCAGGAAGCGGTGCGATTCAAGCAGGCGTTGGGCCAGGCATTTAAGCTGGTGACACCGGGTATTCGTCCAGAAGGCAGCGAGGCGGGCGATCAGCGTCGTATTATGACACCGGAACAGGCGCAATTAGCAGGTGTGGATTACATGGTGATTGGTCGTCCGGTCACCCAGTCGGCCGATCCCGCGCAGACGCTGAAGATGATCAATGCTTCCCTGAAACGAGGTGCGTAAATGAACGACTCAAACTCTCGTCTGGTCTACTCTACCGACTCCGGGCGTATTGATGAACCGAAAACAGCGCCTGAGCGTCCAAAAGGCGATGGCATTGTTCGTATCCAGCGCCAGACCAGTGGTCGCAAAGGGAAGGGCGTGTGCCTGATTACCGGTATTGATCAAGACGATGCCGAACTGACCAAATTAGCCGCAGAACTGAAGAAAAAGTGTGGTTGCGGTGGAGCAGTGAAAGATGGCGTGATTGAAATTCAGGGGGATAAACGCGACCTGATTAAATCGCTGCTGGAAGCTAAAGGAATGAAAGTTAAACTAGCTGGCGGTTAATAAAAAAGCCACGGAAAATTTCCGTGGCTTTTTAATAATACAGACCTGAAAAAGTAAACGTATTATTATATCGAGCCGTTTAACCGTAGATTATTTACCCACCTGGTGGCCAATAATACCACCTACTGCAGCACCACCCAGCGTACCCAGCGTGCTACCGTCAGTCAGGACTGCACCACCTATTGCACCTGCACCAGCACCGATTGCGGTGTTACGATCTCGTTTGGACCAGTTAGAGCAGGCACTCAGCGACATTGCCAGAGTAATCGCCAGAATGGCAGCGGTCATTTTTTTGCTCGTTACTAACATAATACTTTCTCCTGAATTATTGATTCACGGAATCCAGTGTTCTTTAAGGATAGCGTCAAATTAAGACTATCGAAGATATTTCCGTGAAACCGTTTAGCGAAGTCATTACAAACACTATCCTGAAGTTGGAGGTTCGTTCCTGTTATATCGCTAACATTAATTTTACGACTTTATCCTGTTAACGACAGGTAAAAAGTCTTAATTGGATTGTCAGATAACTCTCAGAGAGCAGATGATTTGTCTGCTGACAAACCATCTACTGAAGATTTTATGCGTGGGCATCAATGATATTGACGATTAATCCTGAATGTTCGAGCTGCATTTGTACGCTGGCGCTGAGTCTGGAGTCCGTTACTACGCGGCTGAATCGCTCTAATGGACCCAGCGTGTAAGGGTGAATGGCGTCGAATTTTGAGCTGTCGGTCAACACAATAACTTCTGCGCCTTTTTCCAGCACCGCGTTAACCACGTCGGAACGCATCATATCGCGTCCGGTAAAACCGGTATCAGCCTGCCAGCCGTCAATGCCGATAAAGGCCTTACTGAAGTGTACCTGCTGGATAAACTGGCGAGTTAAGGGGCCGACCATGCTCTCACTTTTTTTCTGGTAAATTCCACCGAGAAGTATCACTTCACAGGGCGTTTCTTTGAGCAGATGAGCAATGTAGCTGCTCACGGTTATGATGGTGACATCTTTTTGCTCTGCCAGCGTTCTGGCCAGAAGTGCATTGCTGCTGCCATTCTCAATGAATACGGATTCGCCTGGACTGACCAGAGATGCAGCGAATTCAGCCAGTTCACGTTTCAGAGTGAAATTGGTCATCATGCGCGTTTCAACATCATCGCTGTTCAATGAAACAGCAAAACCGTGGGCTCGGCGTAAGTAACTCTGTTTTTCCAGCGTGTTCAGATCCTGTCGAATCGTCACTTCGGAGACACCGGTGACTTTTGCCAGATCGGCGACGCTCATCTGACCTTTATCGGTCACCATCTGCAAAATAGATTGTTGTCGGGAATTCATAGTATTAATTTTATTGCGATATCGTATCGGAAATTAAACGGAAACTGCATTATCTGCACTTGCTGATAGCAGCGACATCAAAAGATCACTGTCATCAGATCTCCCATGGCGCCTTCTGCTTTTTCGCCAAAGATTCGGCATCTTCTTTGACCGTGTTTAACAGTTCAGCTTTCAGAATTTCAAGATTGTGGATGGCTGAGTGGTAATCACCTGCAACGAGGATATCCAGCACAGTATCAATACGTTCGGCCAGACGCTGAGCGTCGATATCAGACATGGTCGTCATCCTAATGGCAATAGAGTTTGAATTTCATGATGCAGAATTTCATGGCAAAAGAGAAGGGAAAAATAGTATTAACCTGAACGATTGAAGAATATTATATATTCTGTGATTACATGCGGATAGCGTCGTCATGTAATGTCCATTTATGGCTATTCATCACCTTCATTCCCTCTGCATTAGCGCATTTTTTTACTCAGATGGCGGCGATACCAACGTTCAAATGCGGCGGCTGGCATTGGTTTGGCGAATAAAAACCCCTGACGTTCATTGACGCCATTTTTGGTCAGAAACGCATCCTCTTTCGCGCTTTCCACGCCTTCGGCGATGACCTGCAGGTTGAGCGCCTGTGCTACCGCAACTATGGCCCGTACCAGCGATTGTGAAATGGATTGTTTGTGGATCTCTCTGACAAAGGTCTGATCCAGTTTAATGGCATCTAGCGGGAAGCGGGCCAGTTGAGACAGCGACGAATAACCGGTACCAAAATCATCCAAATGGATTTGCGCTCCTAACTGGCTAAACTGCTGAATGACTGACAACGCCAGTTGCTCATTTTCTATCAAACTGCTTTCCGTTAATTCAACATCGATGGGGCAATACTCAAAGTTGAGCTCGTGAAGTACCTGCTTAAGTGCGGTAAACAGCGTCTGGTCGGCGAGCTGGCGGGCAGAAACGTTTACCGCCACGCGCAGGTTTATTCCCTTGTCGCGCCATTTCGCGACCTGGCGCACAACGTCGAGAATAACCCAACGCCCCAGCGGGACGATGAGCCCCGATTCTTCGGCGTAGGAGATAAACTCCAGCGGTGGAATGAGGCCGCGTTCCGGAGATTGCCAGCGAACCAGCGCCTCCAGGCTGCGCACTTCACCGCGCCAGGTTATCTTTGGCTGATAATGGATAACCAGTTGATCGTTATCCAGCGCCTTACGCAGATTAGTATCCAGCCACAGATATTCAAATACTCGCTGATTCATTTCCGGAGAAAAAACACAAAACTGCCCACGGCCACCTTCTTTCGCGGTGTACATGGCTGTATCCGCGTTACGAATGACGCTCTCGCAGTCCTGACCATGCTGAGGTGCGAGGGATATACCAATAGAGCATCCGGTATAGACTTCAATCAGACCGATGCGGAAGGGCTGGCGCAGGCGCGTCAGAATGCGTGATGCGGTGGCTTCCAGTGTGCCCTGGGATGTTTCGGTGGCAAGAACAATGAATTCATCGCCGCCAAACCGCGCCAGGATCTGGTTGTCTTCGAGGCAACTGAGGATTGCCAGCGACACGCTTTGTAGTAGCTGATCGCCAAACATATGCCCGTAGGCATCGTTTACCTTTTTGAAGTTATCCAGATCGAGGTACGCAATACCGACCTGCGTATCGCCCGCGTTCTCAATCGCATTGCTGATCAGTTCATGAATTGCGTTGCGGTTTGGTAATCCAGTGATGGAGTCGGTATTCGCCAACACCCGCAGTCGTTCCTGCGCGCGGCGTTCTTCAGTGATATCGGTCCCGGAACAGATCAGAAAAATTTCGTTCTTGCCGCTACCGTTATGCACAAATTTATTGCGAAACAGAAACAGACGCTGGCCTTTGCAGGTCTTGACCCAGCGTTCAACCTCATACGAGTTACCTTCGCGAAAAAAGACCTCAATATTGCGCCGTGAAGCCGCCGCTTCACGACGGCTCATAAATAATGTGAATACACTTTGACCAATGACTTCACGTTCTTTGAGGCCGGTGTACTCTTCGCACAGGCGATTAAACCGCTGAATGTTGCCCATGCGGTCAAGAATGACAATAACGGAATTGGCTTCGGAAACGACTTGTTCGGCAAAAGAGAGGCCGTGGGCCAGATCGCGGGCGACGGAAGGGGTGTCATCCCAGGCGGATGCGCTACCGGCCCATTCGCGCTTATTGATTTTTCGACCGACCAGATGCACGGGAATGTCGTCATCTTCAATGGGCAACGTCATTAACAGACTTGACGTGATCACCGTCATTTCGCGAATGCGATCGGCTTGTTCAGGTAATAATTCGATGGTCTGATCAGCTTCTGACGCTTCGTCGATAGAGAAATGCAGGATGTTGCAATCCTCTGACAAACGCCAGTAGGGGTTATGAGTGCCCACATAGCTATACAACGTAACCAGCTCCCGGACGTCTTTCATCATGTGTACTATCCCGTTTAAAGCGCATAGAGCCTCAAAAGTATGGGTAGCCATGATTCATTCGGGGTGATTATGGCTGAACGTATTGTTTTTTTTATATATTTATGTTTAATCCAGAATCCGTAAAAAGCAAAGCCAGCGGAACTGAAAAAAGTAAAAAAATAAAATTGACCGAATGAAAGAAGTGTAGTGCGGTGGTGGGAATTTGGGCGGGAAAAAGAAACGACCTTTCACAAAATGAGAAAGGTCGCTGGATTGATACGTGTTACGCGGCTGGACGCGCGATAACGCTGCGGGTTTCCATGCGAACTTCGGCGATGGTTACGTCAATCACATCCGTGACTTTGTAAACCACTTCACCTTTAATTTGCACCGTGCCGCTTTCCTGGCTGCATACCAGCTCGTCCCGAACGGCGTGCAGGAATGGGGCAGGAATAAATGCGACTGCGCCATTATTAACTAAACGTACGCGCATACCGCCACGGCTGACGTCAATTATCTCGGCCGCAAAGCGGGTATCGGTCCCGGCTTTGTCACTCAGGAAACGGGCGTATAACCAGTCGCCCACATCACGCTCAGCCATCCGGTTCAGGCGACGACGTTCCGCCATTTGCACCGTGGTATCATCCCCAGGGCGGGCGATGGTTTCACCTTTGATGACGGCCTTAAGCAGGCGGTGGTTAATCATATCGCCATATTTACGAATAGGAGAGGTCCAGGTGGCATAAGCCTCCAGACCCAGCCCAAAGTGCGGCCCTGGCTCGATACTGATTTCAGCGTAAGACTGGAAGCGGCGAATTCGGCTGTCGAGGAAACCAGAAGGCTGCGCATCCAGCTCGCGGCGCAGTTTGCAGAAACCTTCCAGCGTCAGGACTTCCTCGGCATCAACGTGCATACCATGGGTTTTTAGCAGCGCGGCCAGAGCGTCGGCGTTGGCCGGGTCGAATCCCATATGGACGTTATAAATACCGAAGCCGAGCTTGTCGCGAAGCACGCGGGCGGCGCAAATGTTTGCCGCAATCATGGATTCTTCCACGATACGGTTTGCGATGCGGCGTGGCTCAGCGACGATGTCCAGGACTTCACCTTTTTCACCAAGAACAAAACGGTAATCCGGGCGATCTTTAAATACCAGAGCATGATTATGACGCCATTCACCGCGGCTCAGGCAAATACGGTGTAGCAGACGGATTTGTTCAGCAATCGCGTCGTTTGCAGGCTGCCAGTCACCGGCATCTTCCAGCCAGTCGGAGACGTTGTCGTAGACCAGCTTCGCTTTCGACTCAATCGTCGCTGCGAAGAAGGTGATGTTGTCTTCAATCGCGCCATCCGCGGTGATGGTCATACGACAAGCCAGAACCGGACGCACTTCGTTCGCGCGTAAAGAGCACAGATCGTCAGACAACTCGCGTGGTAGCATCGGGATATTGAACCCCGGCAGATAGTTAGTAAACGCGCGAATTTTTGCCGTTTTATCCAGCTTGCTGCCTTCTGCAATCCAGGCCGTAGGGTCAGCAATGGCGACAGTTAATTGCAGTTTGCCGTCGGCCAGCTCTTCAGCATACAGCGCATCGTCCATATCTTCGGTGCTGGCGCTGTCGATGGTGACAAAGTTGAGGGCGGTTAAGTCCTGACGAACCAGACCTTCATCCAGCATCTCAGTTGCCACACCGTCCGGCGCTTCTTTTTCGAGATTATGACGTGCCAGCGTGACCCACCACGGGACAAAGTGGTCATCAGCAAAAGTGATAAATTGGGTTAATTCGGCATAGAAGGTGCGATCGCCTTTCAGCGGGTGGCGGCGCATTTCAGCGACGGCCCAGTCACCTTCTTTAAAATCGTGCTCAACGCCGCGGGCGGCACGACAAGGGATCGCTTCTTTCAGTAACGGATGATCCGGCACAATGGACAGACGATCATTTTTGCCCTGAACTTTACCCACGAAGCGCGTCAGGAAGGGTTCGATCAGTTCTTCCGGCTCGGCAGATTCACGATCTTTTTCTGTATGGATAACCGCAACAATGCGGTCGCCATGCATCACTTTTTTCATCTGCGGCGGTGGAATGAAATAGCTTTTTTGTGCATCGACTTCCAGGAAGCCAAAGCCTTTTTCCGTGGCTTTTACCACCCCTTCAGCACGTGGCGTCTGGGAATGCAGTTGCTGTTTAAGCTGCGCTAGCAGCGGGTTGTCCTGAAGCATAATTGTCTATTTTCGTGGCTAAAAGAGCGGCTGACAGTTTTACGCGATTCTCTCAGTTGCGGCAAGCGCTCTTTCAGTAAGTGGATCGGTTAATAAGTCTCGCCCAGCGCGATTTTCAAGCGATTCAACCATCCGCACAATCCGCTCCAGGCCAGCAGGTTAATCGCTTGTTCAGAAGAGATGCCCTGATCGAACAAAGGGGTTAACAGCGCGGCGCTAAAACGGTCGGGCGCTCGGGTTAGCCATTGTACCGCCTGCAGGGTGACGCGCTCAACCGGATGTCGCTGTTCCCAACGCTGTAATTCACGTTCCTCCTGGCGAAGCAGGGCGATAACGTTGGTTAATTCATTGGCTGTATGTGCCTGTTCATTAAAGCAGGCCACGCTGCCGTTAATCCGTGACGTCATTAGCGCCGCCAGTGAAAATGCCCGCACCGGCACAGCGCTGCGCCGGGTACTGGAAATCAGTGTCGTGAATAAATCTAAAATGACCGGTGAATGAATCAGTAATGGCACCAACGCTTGCAGCTCATCGGGAAAATGTCTGGCCGTCGTCTCGTCCTGAGCAGGATATTTTTCGATTGGGAATGGCGCAGCGTGCCAGGTAGCGTTTGTTGCACTAAATGGCGAAGCGTGAGCGAATTGCTGTATATCCAGCCCCGGTATTCGGCGTACCGGATGTCCAAACCAGGCCTGAAACAGGGCCACGGTCCGGGCCTGAAAACCGACGAAGCCGATGATCTGATTCATCAAAATACTATCGCTGGTAGTCAGCCCGACCGCATCCAGATGCTGGCGATCGCGTGCGCCTATCACGTCAGGAGAGCTGGCAAGTTGGCGAGCATATTGGGTGATTTGCGCCAGCCGATGGTTACTTTCCCGTGACGAGTCAGGACCAGGAAGCGGTGTTAACCGCGCGGCATAGTGATTGCACAATCGCTGGACGCCATACACCTGAGCGACGGTTAGCGCCGTACTCATCCGCTCATAGGCGCTGAATGTGTGCATCTGATTCAGGTTTACGTGAACCGGGAAGAGAACCTGGGCAAGTTTACGGGCAGGGGTTAACCAGGATTGAAAAGGCAAAAGGGCGTCATCAGGTATCGCCAGATCCAGTAAAAAGCAGTCGTCGACATGAGCGGCTTCCGGCACCAGCGGCAGAATATCTTGCGGATGCTTGCTGGATTGCGTCTCATGATACCAGTGGCTTTTGCCTTCAATTCGGCGTTGTTCCATGGGCGGTCCTTGGTCTAAAAAGTGGCGACCCGGACACGTCGTCTACTACTACGCCGGATCGTTTGCGCTGCAATATCCTGACGTAAGCAGAAGAGGGGATGAAAGATTGTTCCGTGATAATAAATATCAGAAAAGCATATATGGCGGCGGGCAGAGGAGAGTCATGGGCGGGGCAAGACCGCCCATAGAAGACTTACGATTATTTCAGTTCCAGCTCGTTCATTGCCGCGATACTGAAGCCACCATCGACGTGAACGACTTCACCCGAGATGCCGGCAGCAAGATCGGAGCACAAAAATGCTGCGGAGTTGCCCACATCTTCAATGGTTACAGTGCGGCGAATCGGCGTAACCGCTTCACAATGCGCCAGCATTTTACGGAAATCTTTAATGCCGGAAGCGGCGAGTGTACGGATAGGACCGGCGGAAATAGCGTTCACACGCACGCCTTCAGGACCCATCGCATTAGCCATATAGCGGACGTTCGCTTCCAGTGAGGCTTTTGCCAGGCCCATCACGTTGTAGTTAGGGATGGCGCGCTCTGCGCCCAGATAGGATAGCGTCAGCAGCGCTGAGCCTGGGTTCAGCATGGAACGGCAGGCTTTTGCCATCGCCACAAAGCTGTAAGCACTGATGTCATGAGCAATTTTGAAGCCTTCGCGGGTGACTGCATTCACATAGTCGCCATCCAGTTGGTCTGCGGGCGCAAAACCAATGGAGTGCACGAAACCGTCGAATTTCGGCCAGGCTTTGCCCAGTTCGGTAAACAGTGCATCAATGCTGGCGTCTTCCGCCACATCACACTGTAGTACGATGCTGGAACCCAGTTGAGCTGCAAATTCTTCGACGCGGCCTTTTAGTTTGTCATTCTGGTAGGTGAACGCCAGTTCAGCCCCTTCGCGATGCATGGCCTGAGCGATACCCCAGGCGATGGACAGTTTGCTGGCAAGACCCGTTACCAGAATGCGCTTACCGGAAAGAAAACCCATAGCTTTAATCCTTATGGTCATTGCTTATTTTTAGCAATCAATGAGTTATGATCACAATTTGAAGGTGTTTCGAAATGGGGCAGCAATTATATCCCACTCTTTGTGCCTTGTAGAATAGTTATCATCCCTTACTGATAATCACTTTTCATTACACATGAGGGTTATAACACTTTCCCTGGTTAAGTCTCATTCATTCTGCGAAGCGCGGGGGGATGGAGAAAATACAAGGCTTTGAAGGCATCTCAATGGTATTATTAACTGCTAGCTTATGTTTTAAAACATAGCAATGTAGGAACTTTCTTAAAACAAAAAATATGACCGTATTCAGTTCGTTATGATATATTGTTTTTATCGATCGATATTGATACATTGATCGTTATTATTGATTGATTGTGATTAAAAGTGCATTATCAGGAAGTTATGATCAATTGGAGTGGTCTTATGCACTATCATTTCATCGCGGAACCGATGAGAGACACAACTGATACGTTACTGGGTGTTGAGATGAGCGTCCGGTTTGCTTCAGATACGGTTTCGCCGATACATCCAGAGTTCATCATTTCAGCGTGGAATAGCGAACAAAAACGTAATTTCATGCTCGAGCAAATTCGATTAATTGCCGAAAAGCGTAATTGGTTTGAGAGCCACAACCTTTTCTGTACTCTGAACCTCATTGATGAAATGGCGCTGCTGGCAATTGGCGACCCGAGCGTCAAATCGGCGCTACATGCCATGCCTTTTGTCGCCCTGGAACTTTCAGAGCGTTTTCTGACGAATACCGTATGTCTGAATAATCTGCTGATTAATTCACTTTGCGACGGTCCAAACGCATTATGGCTGGGCGATCTGGGCTCCGGCAACATTGGGGCCAGTCCGCTGGTTTGCGGTCGTTTTGATGTTGTAAAGTTGGATCGTGGTTTTTTCCTGGATCAGGCTGAAAAACCGATGTTCCCGGTGCTAATTAAAAACATCCGCGAATATTGCGACCGCATTGCGGTGGAGGGCGTGGAAACCAAACAGCTTATCGACGAAGTAGGCGCGGCTGGTGTTTGGGTGATGCAGGGATCTCTTTTCCCTTCGGTCGCGTTTAGCGAGGTTGATACACTGCTCTTACCAAATGTTTGTCACTGATTGCAAAATTGCCCTCCGGTTGAGGAGGGCTGCATCTGCTAGCGATCTTTACGCCACGCGTCAGCGGTAAGCGCTTCGCCGAAATGACCGGCGATCAGGCGACGGGTCAGCTCATGCAACGGCGAGGCCAGAACATCTGCTGTACTGCCGCGTTCAACCACTTCACCCTGGTGCATGACTAATACCTGATCGCTGATGTGCTTCATCATGCCGATGTGCTGAGTCACATAGATATATGAAATCCCCTGTTTTTCCTGTAATTCCAGCATCAGATTGATGAGCTGCGAACGCATCGACATGTCCAGAGAGGCCAGGGCTTCGTCGGCGATAATGACTTTGGGTCGCAAAATGAGCGCTCGGGCAAGGCCCAGACGCTGTTTTTGTCCCGGAGCCAGCATATGCGGGTAATAACTCACATGGTCAGGCAACAGACCGACCATGCGCATGGTCTCGATGATCTGTTTGCGGCGCTGTTCAGGCTCGAGGTCGGTGTTCAGACGTAGCGGAAAATCGAGGATCTGCGAAATACGTTGCCGTGGGTTAAGCGACGTTGACGGATCCTGGAAAATCATACGGATACGCTGACTACGGAATGAATAATCACCATATTTTAACGGGTGATCGTCAATCAGCAGCTCACCGCTGGTAGGCTCAATCATACCGGCCAGCATCTTCGCCAGCGTAGATTTACCGGAACCATTTTCACCTATAACGGCGAGCGTCTGACGCTCGCGCAGGGTAAAGCTCAGGGGTTTAACGGCCTCAACGGTCTGACGGCGGAATAAGCCCGTCCGGTAGCGAAAGGTTTTGCTCAGATTACGAACTTCGAGCAGGGTTTCTACCATCTCACTCTCTCTCCATGTTCAGCGGGAAATGACAGGCGTAGAGATGATTCTTTGCTCCGGTCAGTCTTGGGGTTTCGATACATTCGCGCTGAGCATAAGGGCAGCGCGGCCCCAGACGACAGCCGATAGGTAATTGTTCCAGCAATGGAATGGCTCCTGGCATGGTATTCAGGCGGCTTTTGTGCGGCATTGCGCTACCAAAATCAGGAATGGCGCGAATCAACGCTTGGGTATAAGGATGATGCGGAATAGTCACCAGCTCTTTACTGGGCGCAGTTTCCACCGTTTGCCCACAGTACATCACGTTAATTTTGTCAGCCCACTGGCTGAGCATTTGCAGGTCATGGCTGATCAGCAAAATGGTGGTATTGCTGTTTTGGTTCAGACGGGTCAGCAGGCGGAAAATTTGCGCCTGAGTGGTTGGCTCCATCGCGTTCGTTGGTTCGTCGGCAATCAGTAAACGCGGCTGATTAGCCAAGGCGATTGCGATCATCACCTTCTGGCATTCGCCGTCGGTCAGCTCATACGGGAAGCTGCGCATCGCATCTTTATGATCTTTTATCCCGACGCGGTGCAGGAGTTCAATCGCGCGGCGTTTACGCCAGCCGATACGCTGCCACCAGCGGCCTTTATAAGTCCATGCCGGAATATTTTGCATCAGTTGTCGTCCAATGCGCTCAGACGGATCGAGACACGATTGCGGTTCCTGAAAGATCATGGAAACGTTATGGCCGACCAGCTTGCGTCGTTCACGAGCGGAAAGGCGCAACAGATCGATATCATCAAAGCGCATGCGGTCTGCGGTTACGCGCCAGTTATCTTTAGCGACGCCGCAAATGGCCTTGGCGATCAGGCTCTTGCCCGATCCAGACTCGCCAACCAGTCCGCGGATTTCACCTTCATTGAGGGTCATGCTGACGCGGTCAACCGCCTTCACCCAGTCGTCGCCGGTTCTGAATTCAATGGTCAGGTTGCGGATATCCAGTAATGGCATTATTCCACCCCCGCAATAATTGCCCGGCGCACGCCATCTCCCAGCAGGTTAACCAGCAGCACGCTTATCATAATCGCCGCACCTGGCAGCATAACCGTCCAGGGTGCGACATAAATCAGCTCCAGCGCGTCGCCAAGCATGGCTCCCCATTCTGGTGACGGCAACTGTGCGCCAAGGTCGAGAAAACCCAGCGCAGCGATGTCCAGAATCGCCATCGACAGCGCACGGGTGATTTCAGTGATAAGTCCGGCGGTAATATTGGGCAGAACGGCAAACCACAGGATATTGAGCGTGGTTGCACCGTCCAGGCGAGCGGCGATAACGTACTCTTTTTCCAGCTCGTCATGCACCATGCTGTAGACGGAGCGTACCATGCGCGGCAGCAGCGCCAGCCAGACGGCAAACATCGCGTGTGTCAGATGCGGTCCGGCAAAGGCCACCACAATAATCGCCAGCAGCAGCGAAGGGATCGAGAGCAGGGTGTCCAGAATGTGGTTCAGCACCGCGGAGCGCAAACCGTGCGTTGCGCCGGCAACCACGCCCAGTAACAGGCCACATAGTGTGGCGGCGAGGGTGACGACAAACGCGCCGCCAACGGTCGGGGCCGCGCCGCTGAGCAGGCGACTTAACACGTCACGCCCGAGATCGTCAGTTCCGAGGAAAAATGAGACTTCGCCATAGCGCGACCATGACGGCGGTAAAAGCTGATAGCCGAGGAATTGCTGGTCGATGCCATAAGGGGCAAACCAACCACCAAAAATACACAGAATCGCCAATCCTGCGCAGCCATACAGGCCGATCATTGCAGTCGCATCGCCGTAAAAATTGCGCCATGCGGTGCGCAACGTACCCGGCGGGCGCTTTTCGCTGTAGACGCTATCGTAAGGCATACCATTCCTTATGTTTCAGAGGGTTAGCCATAGCACCCAAAATATCAGAGATGACGTTAACGATGATAACCAGTGAGCCAATCACCATGACGCCCGCCGAAATTGCCGCGTAATCCTGCTGGCGAATTGCGTTAATCAGCCAACGGCCAAGACCTGGCCAGCTAAAGACCATCTCGGTGATCATCGCCAGCGTCAGCATGGTGGAAAACTGTAAGCCCAGACGCGGGATCACCGGCGGAAGGGCGTTGTGCAGAACGTGACGGCGCAGAATGGTTAAGCGTGACAGACCGCGCGTGGCGG
This sequence comes from Citrobacter braakii, assembly GCF_002075345.1. Taxonomy (GTDB): domain Bacteria; phylum Pseudomonadota; class Gammaproteobacteria; order Enterobacterales; family Enterobacteriaceae; genus Citrobacter; species Citrobacter braakii. The sequence goes on along the minus strand of NZ_NAEW01000014.1, from coordinate 18,442 downwards.
CCGCTTTAACATAGTTTTGATCAAAGACCTCAATGGTGCTGATTCGCATCAGGCGAATAACTTCCGTGGTAGGGGCGACGGAAAGCGTCAACACCGGAAGCACCATGTGACGGATTGCGCTGACCAGCATTTCATCGCGCCAGGGCGAGTCGGAGATCCACGCATCAATAATGGCAAATCCGGTAACGGGCTTCACTTCATAGAGAAGATCAAAGCGTCCCGAAACGGGAAGCCAGCCGAGAGTCAGTGAGAAGAGCAACGTCAGCAACAGCGCCAGCCAAAAAACCGGAATGGAAAAGCCCATCAACGCTAAGGCGCTGATGCATCGGTCCTGCCATTTGTTCCGCGTGATCCCTGCCAGCATACCAACGGGGATCCCAACCATCAGCGCAAAACCAAAGGCCAGAATGCACAGTTCCATCGTCGCCGGGAACACCTCCTTCAACTGTTCTGAAATCAACTGACCGTTAATACTGGATACACCAAAATCCCAGTGAATGAGGCCATTGAACCAGAATACCCAGGCGTTCCACAGCGATGCACCCTGTAACGGCGCATGAGGCGTGAAGTAGCTCAGGCTGAAACCAATAAAGGTCAGGAAGAAGAGGGTGACCAGCAGCAATAAAAAACGACGCAGGGTGAAGATAATCATGGCTTTTTCACCTCATCTTTCTTTTCCCTGGAAACCCCGGCAAAAGATGCATTGCCGAACGGACTCAACACCAGTCCTTTGATATCGTAACGATAAGCCTGTAGACGCAGTGAAGAGGCCAGCGGCAGGATCGGTAACTCTTTCGCGAGAATATTTTGCGCTTCGTCATAGGCATCAATTCGCGATGAGAGTTGCTGCGAAGAGAGGGCCTTGCGCAGAACTCTGTCAAATTCCGGATTACACCAGTGGGCGAAGTTAGTCTGCGAGTTGATGGCGGCGCAGCTTAGCAACGGTCGGAAAAAACTGTCAGGATCGTTACTGTCCGTCGCCCAACCGGATAACGTTAGATCATGGTTCATATCCATTAATCGCGCCTCCTGAAAACGACCTTCTACCGGAATGATTTTAACTTTCACACCCACCTGAGCCATGTCAGCCTGAATCAGCTCGGCGGTTTTCAGTGGACTGGGGTTCCAGGCCTGAGAACTGGTGGGTACCCAAAGCTGTAATGTCAGGTTCTCCAGCCCCAGTGCTTTTAACTGCTCGCGCGATTTTGCCGGATTGTACTCTGTAATTTTAGCTTCGTTGTCATAAGCCCACGAGGCGCGAGGCAAAATAGATGCTGCGGTTTCCGCCGTCCCGTAGTAGATGGACTGCATCAGCCGTTGGTTATTAATGGCCAGCGCCAGCGCATGCCGCACGGCGGGATTATCCATCGGTGGTTTATTGGTGTTGAATGCCAGATAGGCGATGTTCATCCCCGGGCGCAGGGTCAGACGCAGGCGCGGGTCATCACGCAAAATGCTGAGCTGACTGGCGGCGGGCCAGGCCAGAACATCACACTCACCGGTCAGGAGTTTCGATAGACGTCCGGTGCCGCCAGAGCCGAGGTCCACAACCACCTGCGGCATCAGAGGAGTACCACGCCAGAATTTTTCATGGCGCTGCAGTCGAACATATTGCCCTGCGCGATTCTCCGAAAGCTGGTACGGTCCGGTGCCGACGGGTTGTCTGTCGAGCAGCTCCTGACGATCCTGTTTTGCCAATTTAGCCGCATATTCTGCTGACATCACGGAGGCATAATGCGTGGCGAGGTGCCACATGAAGGAGGCGTCGGGCTGAGTTAAGCGGAACTCAACGGTGTTGTTGTCCAGCTTGCGTACGCTTTGGACGTTATCGGCGAACTGTAGGCTGTCGAAGTAGGGGAAACTGCTACCGTTTACATTGTGCCACGGATGCTGGCGATCAAAGATGCGCTCGAAGGTAAACACCACATCGTCCGCGTTCAGTTTGCGGGTGGGGGTGAACCAGGCCGTCTTCTGAAACTGGACGTCACGACGCAGATGGAAGCGGTAGGTTGCGCCGTTATCCAGCACCTCCCAGCTTTCAGCCAGCTCAGGCACCAGTCGATAGGTGTACGGATCGACATCGAGTAGTCGGTCATACAGCTGGGCTGCCAGGGTGTCGACGATAAGACCGCTGCTCGCTTTTTGCGGGTTGAACGTATTGACCTGCCCGCTAACGCAATAGACAAAGCCGCTGTCACGAATATCAGCATGCGAAGCCTGTTCAGGCGCGGCAGCAGCCTGACCACTCAGAAATCCAGCCATCACGATCAGAGATGATAAAACCAGGCGCATAATTTTAAAGGATTATAAATAAAGAGGCTATCTTACTAATATTTAATGACATTTGCCATTACCGTTTGTGTTTGGGAGTAACAGGCTCGATAAGCGCGAGTTCAACACCGCGACATGGTCAAAATTCATACCTGCCATCCACTTTGAATCTACTCTGTTAACTATCTTAGCATTTTCATGGCCCATCTGACTTGCTATAAACGCGGTGCAGGATGTGGACAGTTGGCGTAATTTGTTACGGTTTCCTCGCTGTGACAAAATGCATAAGCGATTACAATGCGTTAGTGTACGAATCAAAGGGAATATTTAATAAATGAGCAACTTAGCGGATTACGTCAATGCTATAAAAATAGGCAAAAATGTTATTTGTATTGAGGATGTCAGTAAACGGGATGACATGGCTGAAGTTGAGATTATAAATAAGACATGGCTTCATGATTCGGGAGTGGTTATTCGTTGTTCTCGCGAAAATGAATTGGTTATATATCCATCAAATTCCTGTCCAGAATGCAGCATTAGATGGCATGTCGTTGATGCGGCAGGTCAGGATATTCGTCCACTGGAGAAAACATTTCACAATGCTTGCCAGGAGTCGTACTGGTTAAAAGTAAATCGTCAAACGCATCTCCCGGTGTAAACGCTGAGCTAACCAATCACAGCGATGCCAAGCCGCTCCATGAGCAACGATGCCTGGTAGTTGTCTAACTTAACGCCTTGTAAATCAACACCCCGAATATCTAAGTCACCTAACTCCGAATTGGTCAGATCGCAATGTGTGAAGTTTGCTGCTCGCCAGTCGAAAGTCGAAAACTCGCCGCCGGAGAGATCTGAACCACTGAACGTCGCACCCAGTACCTGAGTCCCCATCCAGCGGTTTTCCCATAGCTCACACTTTTCCAACACGACTTTCGAAAAATTGGCGTAGCTTAGATTGGTATTAGTGATATATGCGCTGCAAAACCAGGTGCGCGTGGTGATCATATTCATAAAGCTTGCACCGCGGAAATCTGCGCCTTGTGCGCGGCAGTGGCGAATTTCAATGCCCAATGCGCTGACGTTGCGGAAATCTGCCATTGATAAATCACAGCTTTTGAAAATGGCATCTTTCAGCATTGCGCGACTAAAATTGCATCCTTTCTGACTTTCGCGATCATAGAACTGGCAGCCGATAAATTCAGTGCCGCTCAGGTCGGCACCTGAAAAATCGCAGTTAAAAAATGTACTATTTTCAACTTTCTCACTGGTGAAGCGATTTCTGTCAATTTTTTCGCCAACTAATGCCAGAGTCATATCTATGCCTGTGTTTTTATACAGTAATGACGCCATGGTAAACCTTATGACGTTATGCGTCAAACCCGCCAGTATGACACCTGCAACTGCGTATTAGATCTGGTGTTTCTTAAGCAACGCGCGTAGCTGATGGTAAGTCAGACCCAGTAACTCAGCGGCTTTTTTCTGATTAAATTTCGCCTGCTGCAAGCTGGTTTGTAGAAAGTCTTTCTCTTGTTGCTGCTGGAATTCACGAAGATCCAGCGGTAATGCTACAGATGTCTGCTTTGGTGGTGCTGCCTGTGGCTGCGCAACGTGGCGGCGGAAGGGATCAATGATGATCTCATCCAGCGGGTAATCGCTGGTACCGTGCCGGTAAACGGAGCGCTCCACGACGTTTTTCAGTTCACGAATATTACCCGGCCAACGGTAATGGAGGAGGGTTTCTCTGGCCTCGGCGCTGAATCCCGGAAAAAGCGGTAACCCGATCTCGCGGCACATCTGAATGGCAAAGTGTTCGGCCATTAACATGATGTCGCTTTGACGCTCGCGTAGTGGGGGAAGTTGCACCACGTCAAAGGCCAGACGATCCAGCAGGTCTGCGCGGAAAGTGCCTTCACTGACCATACGTGGCAGGTCGGCATTGGTCGCGCAGACCAGACGCACGTTAACCTGCAAGGGCTGGCTGCCGCCGACGCGTTCCAGCTCGCCATACTCAATTACGCGCAGCAGTTTTTCCTGTACCAGCATTGGCGCTGTCGCCAGTTCATCAAGAAACAGCGTGCCACCGTCGGCGCGTTCGAAACGTCCTGGATGGCGTTTTTGCGCACCAGTAAACGCACCGGCTTCGTGACCAAACAGTTCGGAATCAAGTAAGTTCTCGTTGAGAGCTGCGCAGTTAAGCGAAATAAATGGGCCCTGCCAACGGCTGGAGAGGTAGTGCAGACGGTTGGCAATAAGCTCTTTCCCCGTACCTCGCTCACCGATAACCAGTACAGGTTTATCCAGCGGCGCCAGATGAGAAACCTGTTCCAGCACTTCAATAAAGCTGTTCGCTTCGCCAAGAATATTGTCTTTGTATCCTGCCATGATGAAATTCACCACTTGTTAGTGTTATTCACCAATTTACCCTAATTCTCCCGTCAGGTAAAATTGGATATTTACATTAAAATCAATTAGTTAAAAAGTTGGCACGCCAAGTGCATTACGAAAACAGCAGGGCATAGCCCGATATCAGAACAGTAAGTGAGGATTACATTATGGGTATTTTTTCTCGTTTTGCCGACATCGTGAACGCCAACATTAATGCGTTGCTGGAAAAGGCTGAAGATCCGCAGAAACTGGTGCGGTTAATGATCCAGGAAATGGAAGACACGCTGGTTGAGGTGCGCTCAAACTCCGCACGCGCTCTGGCAGAAAAGAAACAATTATCTCGCCGTATCGAACTGGCCAGCGCACAACAGGCAGAGTGGCAAGAAAAAGCCGAGCTGGCGCTGCGTAAAGAGAAAGAAGATTTGGCGCGTTCTGCCTTAATCGAAAAACAGAAACTGACTGATCTGATTGCTTCTCTGGAGCATGAGGTGACGCTGGTTGACGATACGCTGGCGCGAATGAAAAAAGAGATCGGTGAGCTGGAAAATAAACTCAGTGAAACCCGTGCTCGTCAGCAGGCATTGATGCTGCGCCATCAGGCTGCGAGCTCTTCGCGTGATGTTCGTCGTCAACTGGACAGCGGTAAGCTGGATGAAGCGATGGCACGCTTTGAATCTTTCGAGCGTCGTATCGATCAGATGGAAGCTGAGGCCGAAAGCCATAACTTCGGTAAACAGCAGTCTCTGGATCAGCAATTTGCTGACCTGAAAGCAGATGATGAAATCAGCGAGCAGCTGGCGCAACTTAAAGCCAAAATGCAGCAAGATAAGCAATAATAACATCTGGCGGCGCCCGAACGCGCCGCCGCTCATCACCTGTAAGGAGTACTCATGAGCGCGCTATTTCTGGCTATCCCATTAACCATCTTTGTGTTGTTCGTTTTACCGATTTGGCTCTGGCTGCATTACAGCAACCGTTCCAGTCGTGGCGAACTGGCGCAAAGTGAACAGCAACGTCTGGTAGAACTCAACGATGACGCACAGCGGATGCGCGAGCGCATTCAGGCGCTGGAAGACATCCTTGATGCTGAACATCCAAACTGGAGGGACCGCTAATGGGAGGCGTTAATCTGAACAAAAAACTGTGGCGTATTCCGCAACAGGGCATGGTGAAGGGGGTTTGCGCAGGTATTGCGCATTACCTCGATGTGCCTGTGAAGCTGGTACGGATCCTGGTGGTGTTGTCCGTCTTTTTTGGTCTGGCCTTTTTCACCTTCGTCGCTTACATCGTGCTGACGTTTGTGTTGGACCCGATGCCGGACAATGTGGTTTCCGGTGAGCAGCAGCCATCAAGCGGCGAGCTGTTGGATGCCGTCGATCGCGAGCTGGCGGCAAGTGAAAAGCGTTTGCGTGAAATGGAGCGTTATGTCACGTCTGATACCTTTTCATTGCGCAGCCGTTTCCGCCAATTGTGAGGATAGAAATGAACAATCGCTGGCAACGTGCCGGGCAAAGGGTTAAGCCGGGCTTTAAAATAGCAGGTAAGCTGGTGCTTTTAACTGCGCTTCGTTACGGCCCGGCGGGGGTAGCAGGGTGGGCGGTGAAGTCCGTCGCTCGACGCCCGCTTAAAATGCTGCTGGCGTTGGTCCTGGAGCCGGTTTTGAGTCGGGCAGCGGCAAAATTATCGAAACGCTATTCAGGTAATCAACCCTGATATCCGAATCAGCAAAAGCAAGCAACAATTAATCAACATTCCCTCTGTTAATTTGCGGCAGCTCACAAATACGATTTTTTGGCTGCCAAAATTCTTTTATTATCCCCCTCCTGGCCACCTCAGCCGATTGACAGCTTATTTCCCGCAGAGTAGTCTCTTGACTCATGGGACCGCTACCACGAGAATTGAAGGTGAACCAAAAAATCCAAAAATGCCTGGCAGAAGTTTATGGTGATACGTTTACTTCATGCCACTATGAAGCGCTGATTGCACGTTTAGAGAAATCACAGGGATTAATTAAAAAAATCCGTAAAGCGCATTGGGACGAGGGCGATGTAGTTCTTATTACCTACGCCGATCAATTCCACGGGGCAGGCAAAAAACCACTGCCGATGTTTAATCAATTTTATAATGAATGGCTTAAGTCGACATTTTCTCATGTGCATCTGTTGCCGTTTTATCCGTGGTCATCGGATGATGGTTTTTCCGTAATTAATTACCATCAGGTTGCTGAAGAAACCGGTGACTGGAATGATATTAAGCAATTGGGTAAATCCAGTCGACTGATGTTTGATTTTGTTTGTAACCATATGTCAGCGAAAAGCGAATGGTTTAATAACTATTTGCAACAGCTTGACGGTTATGAAGATTTCTTTATTGCGATGGATCCTGATACGGACCTGAGCAACGTAACGCGTCCACGCGCATTACCGTTACTGACGCCTTTTACGCTGAAAGATAACACCGTACGCTATTTATGGACGACGTTCAGCGACGACCAGATCGATCTCAACTATGCCAACCCGATAGTGTTACTGGCGATGGTCGATGTGCTATTGAGTTATCTTGAGCAGGGCGCCGATTATGTCCGCCTGGATGCGGTTGGCTTTATGTGGAAAGAGCCAGGAACGACCTGTATTCACCTGGAAAAAACGCATCAGCTTATCAAACTATTTCGCGCTATTGCTGACTGCGCGGCGCCTGGTACGGCGATTATTACTGAAACAAACGTTCCGCATAAGGATAATGTGTCCTACTACGGAAATGGTCGTGATGAAGCGCATATGGTGTACCAGTTCTCGTTACCGCCGCTGGTGCTGCATGCGGTACAACGCCAGGATACCTCAACCTTGTGCCAGTGGGCGCAATCACTGGAACTGCCGTCCAGTGAGACCACCTGGTTTAATTTCCTCGCATCGCATGACGGCATTGGTCTCAACCCATTACGTGGTTTGTTACCTGAAGACGAGATCGTGCGCCTGGTGACGGAATTACAACAGGAAGGCGCGCTGGTTAACTGGAAAAATAACCCTGATGGTAGTCGCAGTCCGTATGAAATTAACGTCACATATATGGACGCACTAACGCCAGGCAATTGTAGTGATGCCGAACGTTTTTCCCGCTTTATTCTCGCACATGCCATTTTGCTGAGTTTTCCGGGGGTACCTGCGGTTTACATTCAAAGCATTCTTGGGTCACGCAATGATTATAAAGGTGTCGAGGCGCTAGGTTATAACCGTGCGATCAACCGCAAAAAATATCAAATAAGCCAAATCGAAACGGAGCTGGCAGATGAAACCAGTTTGCGCCATGCTATTTATCATGAATTATCCCGGTTAATTGTAATACGTCGTAGTAATAAAGCATTTCACCCTGATAGTGATTTTCAGATTAGCAGTGTTACACCGGCTGTAATGCAAATTAAACGTACGGCGGAAACAGGCGAAAAAATTACCGGATTATTTAATGTCAGCGGTCATACGCAAACCATTAGTATTGATGTTGAAAATGGATTTGATTTGATTAGCGGTAAAACTATTTCAGGTAAAGAATTAACGTTGAACGCCTGGCAGGTCATGTGGGTTAAGTAATAAAAAGGAACATTTCATGCTTAAAACTAAAATTGTGCTGATTTCAGCACTGGTTTCCTGCGCCCTGGTTTCCGGGTGTAAGGATGATAAAACGTCCTCTGTTGCGATTGAATTTATGCACTCTTCTGTTGAACAGGAGCGGCAGGCGGTTATTGCAAAACTGATTGAGCGTTTTGAAAAAGAGAACCCGGGGATCAGTGTCAAACAGGTTCCTGTAGAAGAAGATGCCTACAACACCAAGGTCATTACCCTGGCGCGGAGCGGTTCTCTGCCTGAAGTCATTGAAACCAGCCATGACTACGCGAAAGTTATGGATAAAGAATCACTTATCGATCGTAAAGCCGTAGCGCAGGTCATCAACGCCGTAGGTGAAGGTACTTTTTATGATGGCGTGCTGCGTATTGTGCGTACTGAAGACGGTACTGCCTGGACCGGGGTTCCGGTTAGCGCCTGGATTGGCGGGATCTGGTATCGCAAAGATGTGCTGGCAAAAGCTGGGCTGGAAGAGCCAAAAGACTGGCAACAACTGCTGAGCGTGGCGCAGAAGCTAAACAATCCTGGTAGTAAGAAATATGGTATTGCGCTGCCCACGGCGGAAAGCGTTTTGACTGAACAGTCATTTTCCCAGTTCGCGCTCTCAAACCAGGCCAACGTTTTTGATGCGCAAGGAAAGATAACGCTCAACACACCTGAAATGGCGCAGGCGCTGCAGTATTACCGCCAATTGGCAATGAACACCATGCCGGGCTCAAACGACATCATGGAAGTCAAAGACGCGTTCATGAACGGCACGGCGCCGATGGCGATTTATTCCACCTATATCCTCCCGGCGGTGATTAAAGAGGGCGATCCTAAAAATGTGGGCTTTATGGTGCCGACGGAAAAAAGCTCTGCTGTTTACGGCATGCTGACGTCGTTACCATTACCGCGGGTCAAAAGTCTGAAGAGACAGAAGCGGCAGAGAAATTTGTCACCTTTATGGAGCAGGCCGACAACATCGCGGACTGGGTCATGATGTCGCCAGGGGCGGCGCTGCCGGTCAACAAAGCAGTGGTGAATACCCCGACGTGGAAAGATAACACTGTCATCAAAGCGCTGGGTGAATTACCCGATCAGCTGATTGCCGAACTGCCGAATATCCAGGTGTTTGGTGCCGTCGGCGATAAGAACTTCACCCGCATGGGCGACGTCACAGGCTCCGGTGTTGTGAGCTCCATGGTGCACAACGTGACGGTAGGCAAAGCCGACCTCGTCACCACGATTGAAGCGAGCCAGAAAAAACTGGATGACCTCGTTGAACAGCGCTAATGGGGAAATGGAAAGCCGTGATGAATAAGTTCTTTTCAGGTCGATCTGATATGCCATTCGCCATGCTGCTGCTGGCGCCCAGCTTGCTGTTGCTGGGCGGTTTAGTGGCGTGGCCGATGATATCAAACATCGAAATCAGCTTTATGCGACTGCCGCTGAATCCGCAAATTGAGTCTACGTTTGTCGGGCTGAGCAACTATATCCGTATCTTATCCGATCCCGGATTCTGGCATTCGCTGTGGATGACGGTCTGGTATACCGCGCTGGTTGTGGCAGGAAGCACGGTACTGGGGCTGGGCGTGGCGATGTTTTTTAACCGTGAGTTTCGTCTGCGGAAAACAGCGCGCTCACTGGTCATCCTCTCTTACGTGACGCCATCAATTTCGCTGGTGTTTGCCTGGAAATACATGTTCAACAACGGCTACGGCATTGTGAACTACCTCGGCGTGGATCTGTTGCATCTCTACGATCAGGCACCGCTGTGGTTCGACAATCCCGGCAGCAGCTTCGCGCTGGTCGTGCTGTTCGCCATCTGGCGCTACTTCCCGTATGCCTTTATCTCGTTTCTGGCGATTTTACAGACGATTGATAAATCGTTGTATGAGGCGGCAGAAATGGACGGCGCGAATGCCTGGCAACGGTTTCGTATCGTCACGCTGCCAGCGATTATGCCGGTGCTGGCAACCGTGGTCACGCTGCGCACGATCTGGATGTTTTACATGTTCGCCGATGTTTATCTGCTGACCACTAAAGTCGATATTCTCGGGGTCTATCTCTATAAAACAGCGTTTGCATTTAACGACTTAGGCAAAGCGGCCGCTATTTCTGTCGTCCTCTTCGTCATTATTTTCGCTGTTATCCTGCTGACCAGAAAACGGGTGAACCTCAATGGCAACAAATAAGCGCACACTTGGCCGCATCGGCTTTTACTGTGGATTAATTGTCTTCCTGGGCATCACACTATTCCCATTTTTTGTGATGCTGATGACCTCATTTAAAAGCGCCAAAGAGGCGATCTCGCTGCATCCGACGCTGTTACCGCAGCAATGGACGCTGGAACATTACATCGACATCTTCAACCCGATGATTTTCCCGTTTGTTGACTACTTCCGTAATAGCCTGGTGGTATCGGTCACTTCTTCGGTGGTGGCGGTGTTTCTCGGCGTGCTCGGAGCGTATGCGCTTTCCCGCCTGCGTTTTAAGGGGCGAATGACCATCAATGCCAGCTTTTACACGGTGTACATGTTTTCGGGGATCCTGCTGGTGGTGCCGCTATTCAAAATCATTACGGCACTTGGCATCTATGACACCGAAATGGCGTTGATTATCACCATGGTCACCCAGACGCTGCCGACCGCGGTGTTCATGCTGAAAAGCTACTTCGACACCATTCCGGATGAGATAGAAGAAGCCGCGATGATGGATGGATTGAACCGTCTGCAGATCATCTTTCGCATTACCGTGCCGTTGGCGATGTCCGGTCTGGTTTCGGTCTTTGTGTACTGCTTTATGGTGGCGTGGAATGACTATCTGTTTGCCTCGATTTTCCTCTCCAGCGCCAGCAATTTTACCTTACCGGTCGGTCTGAACGCGCTGTTCAGTACGCCTGACTATATCTGGGGACGCATGATGGCGGCATCGTTAGTCACCGCATTGCCGGTCGTCATTATGTATGCGCTTTCCGAACGTTTTATTAAAAGTGGTTTGACCGCAGGCGGCGTGAAAGGCTAAGCGGCCAGTTTAATTAAGGAGTTGTAAATGAAGAAGTTAGTTGCCACAGAACCGCGTGTTGCGGCGTTGGTGGAATATGAAGACAGAGCTGTATCCGCCAATGAAGTGAAAGTTCGCGTTCGCTTTGGTGCGCCGAAACATGGCACGGAAGTGGTCGATTTTCGCGCTGCCAGTCCGTTTATTGACGAAGATTTTAACGGCGAATGGCAAATGTTCATGCCGCGTCCGGAAGGGGCGCCGCGCGGGATTGAATTCGGCAAGTTCCAGCTTGGCAACATGGTGGTGGGCGATGTTATTGAGTGTGGCAGCGATGTGACCGAATACGCCGTTGGCGATTCAGTTTGCGGCTACGGCCCACTGGCAGAAACGGTTTTCTTTAATGCGGTAAACAACTACAAACTGCGCAAAATGCCGGAAGGTAGTTCGTGGAAAAATGCCGTGTGCTATGACCCGGCACAGTTCGCCATGAGTGGCGTGCGCGACGCCAATGTGCGTGTCGGCGACTTTGTTGTCATCGTCGGCTTAGGGGCGATTGGCCAGATTGCCGTCCAACTGGCTAAGAAAGCGGGAGCCTCGGTGGTCATTGGCGTGGATCCGATTGCCCATCGTTGCGATATCGCGCGTCGTCATGGCGCGGATTTATGTCTGAATCCTATTGGCACCGATGTCGGCATGGAAATTAAGAAGCTGACCGGCAAGCAGGGCGCGGATGTGATTATCGAAACCAGCGGCTATGCGGATGCGTTGCAATCGGCGTTACGTGGTCTGGCCTATGGTGGAACCATCTCCTATGTCGCTTTCGCGAAACCTTTTGCTGAAGGCTTCAACCTGGGGCGTGAAGCGCACTTCAACAACGCCAAAATTGTCTTCTCCCGTGCCTGCAGTGAGCCAAATCCGGATTATCCGCGCTGTAGCCGCAAGCGTATTGAGGAGACCTGTTGGGAACTGTTGATGAACGGTTACCTGAACTGTGAAGAACTTATTGACCCGGTAGTGACATTTGCCAGCAGCCCGGAAAGCTATATGCAGTATGTCGATCGCCATCCGGAAAAGAGCATCAAAATGGGCGTGACGTTTTAATTAAGGAATGCAGAAGATGAAAATTGGAACACAGAACCAGGCTTTTTTTCCGGAAAATATTCTCGAGAAATTCCGTTACATCAAAGAGATGGGGTTTGACGGTTTTGAAATTGACGGCAAGCTGCTGGTTAACAACCTGGCAGAAGTGAAAGCGGCAATCAAAGAAACAGGCCTGCCCGTCACCACCGCCTGTGGAGGATATGACGGTTGGATCGGTGATTTTATCGAAGAGCGTCGTTTGAATGGCTTACAGCAGATTACCCGCATTCTCGAAGCGCTGGCCGAAGTCGGTGGGCAGGGCATTATTGTACCCGCTGCATGGGGCATGTTTACCTTCCGCTTACCGCCGATGACCTCTCCGCGCAGCCTGGCGGGTGATCGTAAAGCAGTAAGTGATTCATTGATTTATCTCGATAAAGTTGCCGAGCGTACGGGGACGGTGGTGTATCTGGAACCGCTCAATCGCTATCAGGATCATATGATCAACACCCTGGCGGATGCCCGTCGCTATATCGTGGAAAACAACCTGAAGCATGTGCAAATCATTGGTGATTTTTACCATATGAATATCGAAGAAGACGATATGGCTCAGGCGCTGCATGACAATCGCGATCTGCTGGGACACGTCCATATTGCGGATAACCATCGTTATCAGCCGGGGAGCGGTACGCTGGATTTCACTGCGCTGTTTGATCAGTTGCGTGAAGATAATTATCAGGGTTACGTCGTGTACGAAGGGCGTGTACGGGCAGAGAACCTGCCGGAAGCGTACCGTCAGTCACTGGCCTGGCTGCGTACCTGCTAAGAGGATTTCTGTGAAAAGTGCACTGACAAGCTCTCCGCTACGCATCGCCATTATCGGCGCCGGGCAGGTGGCGGATAAAGTTCATGCTTCGTACTACTGCACCCGCAACGATCTGGAACTGGTGGCTGTCTGTGACAGCCGCCTGTCACAGGCGCAGGCGTTGGCAGAGAAATACGGCAATCCGCAGGTTTGGGACGATCCTCAGACGATGCTACGCGAGGCTAAGCCAGATATCGTCAGCATCTGTTCACCCAATCGTTTTCATTATGAACACACCATGTTGGCGCTGAACGCCGGATGCCATGTGATGTGTGAGAAACCTCCGGCGATGACGCCAGCCGAGGCGCTGGAAATGTGTAACACGGCGCGTCGAATGGGGAAAGTTCTGGCTTATGATTTTCATCATCGTTTCGCACTGGATACGCAGCTGCTTCGTGAGCAGGTGATGGCCGGCGTGCTGGGTGAAATCTATGTCACCAATGTCCGCGCTTTGCGCCGCTGCGGCGTGCCCGGCTGGGGGGTATTTACCAACAAAGAACTGCAGGGCGGCGGGCCGCTGATTGATCTCGGCATCCATATGCTTGATGCCGCCATGTATGTGCTGGGGTTTCCGGCAGTAAAGCGTGTTAACGCACACAGTTATCAACGCATTGGCACGCGTAAAAACAGCGGCCAGTTTGGGAAATGGGATCCCGAGACGTATACCGTGGAGGATTCTCTGTTCGGGACGATTGAATTTCATAACGGCGGTATCCTGCGACTGGAAACCTCTTTCGCGCTGAATATCCCGGAACAATCGATTATGAACGTAAATTTCTGCGGCGATCTGGCAGGGGCGACGTTATTCCCGGCCCAGGTTTATACCGATCGTGAGGGTACGCTTGACGTACTGCTTCAGCGTGAAATGGCCGATGACAATCGACATTATCGCAGCATGGAAGCTTTTGTGAATCATGTCCAGGGCGAGCCTGTCACTATTGCTGACGCAGAGCAAGGCGTCGTTATTCAACAACTGGTTGCCGCACTGTATCAATCGGCTGAAACAGGGACCTACGTAGACTTATGACGAGGCCAGTAATGCTAACTGAACCGGCTTTTTGCCCACACAACCTGAATAAATATGCGTCACTCATGACGACCGGTAACGGTTATATGGGGATTCGCGCCAGCCACGAGGAAGCCTACACCTTACAAACTCGCGGCATGTACCTTGCTGGACTGTATCACCGGGCAGGGAAAGGTGAGATTAATGAACTGGTTAATCTGCCTGATGTGGTGGGGGTGGAGATTTCACTCAATGGTGAGATTTTCTCGCTCACCAGCGGCGTTATCGAAAGCTGGCAACGTGAACTGGATTTTTCCAGTGGGGAATTACGCCGTGCGCTTACCTGGCGTGCGTCTGGCGGGGCGCGTTTTGCCATTGAGAGCCGGCGATTTGTCTCGGCACAAAAACTGCCGCTGTTTGCTATGGAAGTTGTCGTCACGCCACTGGATGGCGATGCCAGCATTGGTATCTCGACCGGAATTGACGCCACGATGACCAATCATGGTCGTCAGCATTTGGATGAAACGCAGGTTCGGGTCTTTGGCCAGCATCTTATGCAAGGGATTTACACCACCCAGGACAACCGCAATGATATCGCTATCACCACGTATTGCGATGTAGACGGTGCAGCGCAGCGCTGCTTCACTGCGAAAGAACGTCGGTTGTTACAACACAACAGCGTGCAGGCGAAAGCCGGACAGCGCGTCACGCTGACAAAAATTAGCTGGGTAGACTGGGCGAGCGAACGCAGCCTGTCGCTTGAGACCTGGGGACGCCAGTCGCTGCGCAACCTGGAAGCGTGCGCGCAGCAGGGCTATGACGCTCTGCTGGCGGAGTCGGCTGCTAACTGGCATGCCTGGTGGCAAAATCGTCGCGTTCAGGTCACCAGCACTGATGCCAGCGATCAGCGAGCGCTGGACTATGCGCTCTATCATCTGCGTGTGATGACTCCTGACCACGATGAGCGCAGCAGTATTGCGGCCAAAGGTCTGACGGGGGAAGGGTATAAAGGCCACATATTCTGGGATACCGAGGTCTTTCTGTTACCGTTTCATCTCTTTACCGAGCCGAAAACCGCGAGAAGTTTGTTGCGTTACCGCTGGCATAATCTGTCGGGGGCGCGTGAGAAAGCCCGCCGTAACGGTTGGCAGGGAGCGCTTTTCCCTTGGGAAAGCGCTCGCAGCGGTGATGAGGAAACGCCTGAATTTGCGGCGATCAACATCCGTACCGGACTGCGTCAGAAAGTGGCCTCCGCGCAGGCTGAACATCACCTCGTGGCGGATATTGCCTGGGCGGTAATCAATTACTGGCATGCTTCAGGGGATCTAAACTTCATGTCCCGTGAGGGAATGACGTTGCTGCTGGAAACGGCGAAGTTCTGGATCAGCAGGGCGGTCATGGTTAATGATCGTTTAGAGATCCACGATGTGATTGGCCCGGATGAATACACTGAGCATGTGAACAACAACGCGTTCACCAACTACATGGCCTGGTACAACGTGGAACAGGCGCTGGGCTTTGCCCGTCGGTTGGGCTGCGGTGATGAGACGTTTATTCACCGCGCAGAGTATTTTTTACAGCATCTCTGGCGACCGCAAATTCAGCCCGATGGCGTGCTACCTCAGGACGATACCTTCCTGAGCAAACCGACTATCGATCTGTCACAGTACAAAGCCAAAGCGGGCAAGCAGACGATTTTGCTCGATTACTCCCGTGCAGAAGTCAATGAGATGCAAATTCTCAAACAGGCCGATGTGGTGATGCTGACCTACATGTTACCGGAGCAATTTTGCCCGCAAACCTGTCTGGCAAACCTGCGCTTTTACGAGCCGCGCACAATTCATGACTCCTCGTTGAGTAAAGCGATCCACGGGATTGTGGCAGCGCGTTGCGGTGATCCGGCACAGGGCTATCGGTTCTGGCGTGAAGGATCGCTTATCGATCTCGGGGAGGACCCACATAGCTGCGATGACGGCATTCATGCTGCGGCAACGGGCGCCATCTGGCTGGGCGCAATCCAGGGATTTGCTGGCGTGAATATTCGCCACGGGGAGTTACACCTTGCTCCTGCCTTACCGGCTCATTGGCAAACGCTGTCTTTCCCGCTGCGCTGGCAGGGCATCGATATGCAGGTAATCATTAATGCGGCTGAAATCCGTATTAACAGCACTGAGCAGATTGTCCTTTGGGTCAATGGTGAAAAGGTCTCCGTGCAGGGGGAAACCGTAATCCGCAATGACGCCATTATTTCGCCCACTTATGGGACCGCTACCAAAGAAAGGGGCGATGAATGATACTCAAACCACAGGCCATCATTTTTGATTTGGATGGCGTGATTACCGATACCGCGCATCTGCATTTTCTGGCCTGGTGGCAGGTAGCCGATGAAATAGGGATTGTGATCGACGAAGCATTTAATGACAGCCTGAAAGGGATTAGTCGCGGCGAATCACTACAGCGTATTTTGCACCATGGTGGGAAGGCGGGGGCGTTTTCTTCCGAGGCCTGCGCACAATTGGCCGAGAGAAAAAACAGACTGTATGTCCATTCTTTGCGCCAGCTGACGGTTAACTCGGTATTACCGGGAATACGTGAGCTGTTGATGACGTTGCGGGAAGAACGGATTCCGGTGGGATTGGCCTCTGTGTCGCGCAATGCCCCGGCTATTTTACAAGCGCTTAATCTTAGCTCTTGCTTTGATTTTTGTGCGGATGCGGCATTGCTCACCCGCTCGAAACCGGATCCGGAAATTTTCCTGGCAGCCTGCGCGGGTCTTGGCGTTGACCCGCAACAATGTATTGGCATAGAAGACGCACAAGCGGGAATTGATGCAATCAACGCCTGCGGCATGCTTTCTGTCGGCATCGGTAAAGGGCTGAATGGGGCAGACTTGCTGCTTCCGGCAACCGAATTTCTGACGTGGCCGTGCTTATCGGCTTTCTGGCAACACGACAAGTAAAGGATTCAACATGGCACAGCTTTCGTTGCAACACATTCAAAAAATTTACGACAACCAGGTACACGTCGTTAAAGACTTCAATCTGGAAATTGAAGATAAAGAGTTTATTGTTTTTGTTGGACCTTCCGGCTGCGGGAAGTCAACTACGTTGCGCATGATCGCCGGTCTGGAGGAGATCAGCGGCGGCGATCTGCTGATTGACGGTAAACGGATGAACGATGTGCCGGCAAAATCACGCAACATTGCGATGGTTTTTCAGAACTACGCGTTGTACCCACACATGACCGTCTATGACAACATGGCGTTTGGTCTGAAAATGCAGAAAATAGCGCCTGCTGTGATTGAGGAGCGCGTCAACTGGGCGGCGCAGATCCTTGGCCTGCGCGATTATCTGCAGCGTAAACCCGGCGCGTTATCCGGTGGTCAGCGTCAGCGTGTGGCGCTGGGGCGTGCGATTGTACGTGAAGCGGGGGTCTTCCTGATGGATGAACCCTTATCGAATCTCGATGCCAAACTTCGCGTTCAGATGCGGGCTGAAATTAGCAAACTGCATCAGAAACTCAATACCACCATGATCTATGTTACCCACGACCAAACCGAAGCCATGACTATGGCGACGCGTATTGTGATTATGAAAGAGGGCATCGTTCAGCAGGTTGGTGCGCCGAAAACGGTTTATAACCACCCGGCTAATATGTTTGTCGCCGGATTTATTGGCTCACCGGCCATGAACTTTATTCGTGGCGCGATTGATGGTGATAAGTTTGTTACTGAAACACTGAAATTAACGATTCCACAAAATAAATTAGCACAATTAAAAGCGCAGGGTTATGAACATCAGGCGGTCACTCTGGGAATTCGTCCTGAAGATATACACCCGCAGCTTAATAACGAAAATAGTATATCGGCAAAAATTAGCGTTGCAGAATTAACCGGCGCTGAATTTATGCTTTATACCATTGTTGGGGGGCATGAGTTGGTGGTCCGTGCTGGGGCAGTGAATGATTATCATGCAGGAGAAAATATCACTATTCATTTTGATATGGCGAAATGCCATTTCTTTGATGCTGAAACTGAAGTGGCTATTCAATAAAATTCCGGGGGGATAAATCCCCCCAAGCCTTGGGGCATTTTTGCGAGTATTTTAACAAGGAAAATAAGATGAGCACTTCCCACCATATGTTGAACCAGAGCGGGGAGTAACAGAAGTGAAGTGTGGCTCCCCTCAGATTTACGGCATCATAGTGCCCAGGAAAGATGCATTCCGCATCCAGAGA
>NZ_NAEW01000013.1 GCF_002075345.1 Citrobacter braakii | reverse complement strand
GAGCTATCGACTGAAACAGAAACGAAAGGCTGGGGTTATAGCGGAAGCTAATCCTGAGTAAAACGGTGGATCAATATTAGACCGTCGGTGGAGATGTAAGTGGATCACTTTTTACCCGTCGTTGACAAGCAGAAGCGCATTGCGGAAGAAGAAGCGCGCCGGGCCGCTGATAAAGAGCACCGCCGCAGCATCAATCGACAGGCTATCGCAGACCTGATTGAAAGCGGCCTTACGCAGGAAATGGCAGAGAAGGCACTGATCGCCATCGCCAGCGGGAAGGTATCTGCAGTCTCTATCAAGTACTGAGGTGCGTATGAATACTCAGCAGATTAACAACCTGAAAAAAATCATGAACAACATCGACGGCGACTACCAGCTTAACCAGATGCTGTACGAGCGCCACGTCGAGCTTATCGACGCGATCAAGTTCCATCAGCTGCAAAAGCCATTCTACGAGCTGGAGCGCAAAGGCGTGCGCAGCGAGATCCTGGAAGAGCTGATGATGAGCTCTGAGTTTGAAGAATGCCTGGCCGCGTATCAGCGGGAACTGACCGGCATCATTGCCAAGTGGGATCTGGCTGACCAGCTGGATACGGCGAGGAACGCGGCATGACACCAGGAATTTACTTCGATATCAGCAACGAGGACTACCACGCCGGCGACGGCGTGAGTAAATCGCAGCTGGATATGGTGGCGCTGAGCCCGGCCCTTCTGCAGTGGCAGAAATCAGCACCGGTCGATACCGAAAAGCTGAAAGCTCTGGATATGGGAACTGCCCTGCACTGCCTGCTTCTGGAACCGGAAGAGTTCGATAAGCGCTTCATCGTGGCGCCGCAGTTCAACCTGAGAACCAACCAAGGGAAAGCAGATCAGGAAGCCTTCCTGAAAGACGTCGAGAACATGGGCATGACTGTAATGGACGCCGAACAGGGCCGGAAGCTGAAACTTATGCGTGATAGCGCAATGGCGCACCCGGCAGCGCGCTGGCTGCTTGAGGCGGAAGGATTCTGCGAAGCCTCTCACTACTGGACGGATCCGGAGACTGGAGAGTTGTGCCGCATACGCCCGGACAAGCGCCTGAAGAATCACCCTGCCCTGCTGGACGTGAAGAAGGTTGCCGATATTGAGCGTTTCTCGCGCCACATTGAGGAATTCCGGTACCACGTACAGGACGCGATGTACCGCGAAGGCGCGCAGCAAACCACCGGCGATCCACATGGATTCTTCTTCCTGGCAGTGAGCGAAACCATTGACTGCGGCCGCTACCCGGTGCGGGTGTTCGAACTGGATGCGCAGGACGTGGACACAGGGCATGCGCTATACCGCCGGGATCTGAATACCTATCACCAGTGCCGCGAAACAGGCGACTGGGGTGGATTTGAAGTTATTAAACGCCCTGAGTGGGCACGTAAACAGGATATGTACGTATGAGCAACGATATCGCAATCACTTCTCAGCCTGGTGCTACCGTCGGCACCGCCGCGGCAATCTTCAGCCCGGAAGGGATGGATCGCCTGGTGCGATTTGCCACCCTGATGGCTGACAGCAAAGCCACCGTTCCGCAGCACCTAGCAGGAAAGACTGCTGATTGCCTGGCTGTAACCATGCAAGCAGCACAATGGGGCATGAACCCGTTCGCTGTTGCGCAGAAGACGCACGTGGTTAACGGCACGCTTGGCTATGAGGCGCAGCTGGTAAACGCGGTTGTGTCCTCTTCCAATCTTCTGGCCACCCGCCTGAATTATCGCTGGGACGGCGACTGGTCAAAGGTGAATGGCAAGAGCGATAAATCTCCATCACTGACCGTAACAGTATCGGCAGTGCTGAAAGGCGAAGCAGAGCCGCGTGAACTTACCATCAGCATGGCTCAGGCCGGTGTCCGTAACTCTCCACTGTGGGAACAGGATCCACGTCAGCAGCTTGCTTATCTGTGCGTTAAGCGCTGGGCTCGCCTGCATGCCCCTGATGTTCTGCTCGGCGTTTACACCCCTGACGAATTGCAGGAGGCAACACCGCGTGTTGAGCGAGATATCACGCCAGCAGCGGCAACGGCTCAAGGCATGAACAGCCTGATCAACTCAAAGCCAGAGCAGAAGCAGGAAGAGCGTCATCAGCAAAAAGATGATCGCGGCCCTGAAGAGATTCTGCACGCATTTTCCGGCGCGGCGATGAACTACAACACTCAGGCCGACCTGGACAAAGCTTACAAATATGTTGCTCAGAAACTGGCAGGTGATGATGACCTGCTGGCAAAAGCAACTGACGTTTACACCATCCGCTGCGACGAACTGAACGAAGTACCGATGTAACCACCACTGCGACGCCGCGCGCGTCGCAAATGCAAGAGAGGTAATGATGAAAAGAGCATTTGGCAAAAAGGAACTGATGGCAGTGGTGCCGGTATCTATGAGCACCATTGACCGCATGGAGCGCAATGGCGAGTTCCCGCAGCGCTTCTGGATCACTGATAAGCGTTGTGCATGGAACGCTGAAGAGGTTGAGAACTGGCTTGATGAACGTCAGGCCACCAGCCCGGCAGAGTTCACAGGAAAAAAGCCGCCGGTTGATCAGCGTGTTTACCGCCCAGTAAGTAACGCCGCATGACAGCGCTGATCAGGCACTGGGAAAAATGGTCAGGATGGTACTTATTCCTGACCGCCGTTTCCGCCTGGCTCTATCTGCTGGCGGTAATTTTCAGAGAAGGCTGGATCCGATGAGCAAATTAACCCGTCTTGAAAAGTATCACCTGAACTATGTGTCTCAGCGTCAGGCTTCAAAAGTAGTCGCCGTAACTCCGGCAGCAATGGAGGTAGAAAAGCGCGCTGTTGAGCGTGAATCGAAAGGCCAGTACCGCATTGCAGCAAGACTATGGTTGCTGTGCATGGATGCAGCAGTCGGTGAGGTTGAACGCGCCAGAATAGCGATACGCCGTGATCAGTGCATATCGAAAGGTAATGGCCTGCGCCGTGGTGAATACGCAGGGATCGGATGTCGCGGGGTGGTGTATGACTAATCCGCAAGACGATATCACCGTTGGAATGGTGACACTAATTTATTCGATGAAGTATGGAGGCTGGTTAACTCCAGCCAAACTGATTATTCGCAACCCTATAGCAGCTCAGAGAGTGGCTGAAAAGCTGAATGAATCTCTTAAGGTTCGTCCAATTAAGGCAGGTATAGCATGACCGGTAAATACACTCTTATCTACGCCGACCCTCCTTGGGTTTACCGTGACAAAGCAGCCGACGGAGAGCGCGGCGCCGGGTTCAAATACCCTGTCATGAACGTGCTGGATATCTGCCGCCTTCCGGTGTGGGATCTTGCCGCCGATGATTGTCTGCTGGCGATGTGGTGGGTTCCGACTCAACCGGTTGAAGCGCTGAAGGTTATCGAAGCGTGGGGCTTCCGCCTGATGACCATGAAAGGATTCACCTGGCATAAGACGAACAAGCACAAAGGGAACAGCGCGATCGGCATGGGCCACATGACCAGGGCAAACAGCGAAGACTGCCTGTTTGCGGTGCGCGGCAAACTTCCTGCCCGTATGGACGCCTCAATCTGCCAGCATGTCACCGCGCCGAGGCTGGAGAACTCCCGCAAGCCGGATATCGTGCGAGAAAAACTGGTGCAGTTGTTGGGTGAGGTTCCACGTATTGAGCTATTCGCTCGCCAGTCGTCGCATGGATTCGATGTATGGGGAAATCAGTGCGACGGTCCAGCAGTGCAGTTGCTGCCGGGCTGCTCCGTTCCAGTTGTGAGAACGGAGGCCGCATGACTATGTTCAACGAGGCGGAGTTAATCCGCCAACTGGAAGAGCAGCGCGCTGTGATTGTGCAGCGCGACGATGAAATAAACAGGTTGCGCAGTGATGTTGAGATGCTAACAGCGGCACTTAATAACTCTTCGCCATCAACATCTAATATTTGCGGGAAGGAACGAACAGTATGAGCACAGTGACCATGCAAATGAAAAAAGTCTGGTTTTCTCCTTCTCGCGGTCGACATTTTCTGACGCGCAGGGCGGCGGTAAGAGCGGAGGCGCATGCAAAAATATTGGCTAAGTATCCGATTGAGAAATCATATTACGAACATGGCGGCCTTTGCGATCCAGGATTCTCGATTGAGTTCGACGAACCAGATCGATACAAAAAAATGCTCAGACGCATGATGCGGCTAATCGATAAGAATACGGAGAAATAAATATCAACCAATCCCTTCCATCCACATCTCAAACTTCGACGGGGAGAACGGAACCAGATCGGTGTGCTCCCCGTTAACCCAGGCATCGACCATATCAGCCCACTGTTGCAGCATATAGGCACGTTGCCTGGCATACTCCGCTTTGTTGTATACTGCACGCACTCCCTTCTGCTCATGCGCCTGTGCCTTCTCTATCCAGTCCGAGGGATAGTCAGCTTCATGCAGCAGCGTGCTGGCCGTCCGGCGCAGGTCATGCACTGTGAAGTCCTGTATCTTTTCGCCGTCTTTGTTTATGGTCTCCACGGTCCGGTTGATAAGGGAGTTCAGAGCGGCGTTCGATAAAGGCTTGCGGAAGTTGTAGCGCCCTGGCACCAGGTATTCACTTCCACCAGCGCACATCTGCAGGCCAACCATGAGATCCTGCGCTTGCTTTGGCAGATAGATAACGTGTGCCCGGCTTCCCTTCATTCGTTCCGCCGGTATCGTCCATGTCCATTTTTTGAAATCGACTTCTGACCATGTGGCGTGGGTGAATTCGCTTTTGCGGACCAGGGTAAGCAGAACCAGCTTGAGCGCCATCTTCATGGTGCCCATAGCACCGACGTCATCCAGCGCGCGGAAAAATATCCCGATCTCCTCTGGTGAAAGCGTGCGTTCTCGCGGCTTAAACATGGCAATGGATGATGGCTTAATGTCAGCCGCCGGATTGAACAGGCCATGCCCGCGATCGTTGGCGTACCGGTATACGCTGCTGATTATCTCCCTGACCTGAATCGCCGTCGCCCGGCCGCCACGCTCGACGATACGATCGCAAAGGTCGCGCACCACTCTGGTAGTTATCTCAGTCATCATTTTGTTGCCGAGTGCCGGGAGGATATCCCTGTCGATCACTGCCTGCTTCATAGCGCGAGTGCTTTCGGCCAGGGTGACGTATTTCATATAGGCGTCGGTATATACCGCGAATGTTTCGGCCCCGGCGATCTGCCTGATACCGTCACGTTTCGCAGCAGCAGGCGACTGGCCTGCCTTCAGCAGTTTCTTTGCAGCAATAAGTTCTTCACGAGCTTCCGCAAGGCTGATACCGTCACGACCATACTGACCGATGACCAGAGTTTCCCGTCGTCCGTTAATGCGGTAGTCGTACCTGAACGAGACAGAGCCGGAAGTAAGCACTGCGACGTAAAGCCCGTCACGATCTGAAACCTTATACAGTTTGTCCTGCGGTTTGAGGTTTTTTAATTTGGTATCAGTAAGCACAATTCACCCGTAATGCATCCATGGTTTGACGGTATGAAGAGTATACCTTTAGGGTAATACCGTCACCTGTACCGACGAAAAATGTGAGATAGAGTGAATAGATATGATGTGATATAAAGAAAAACCCCCTGTAAAAACAGAGGGTTGAGTGCGAAATTGAATAGAAATGATTAGCTGTGAGTTAGCTGTAAATCATTCCCACTCAATCGTAGCTGGCGGCTTACCGCTGATGTCATACACCACGCGGGAAATACCGTTAACTTCGTTGATAATGCGGTTAGAGACGCGGCCTAAGAAGTCATACGGCAGGTGCGCCCAGTGCGCGGTCATAAAGTCGATGGTTTCAACAGCACGCAGGGAAACAACCCAGTCGTACTTACGGCCATCGCCCATGACGCCAACGGAACGTACTGGCAGGAACACGGTGAACGCCTGGCTCACTTTGTTGTACAGGTCAGCGTTGTGCAGTTCCTCAATGAAGATAGCATCCGCACGGCGCAGCAGGTCGCAGTACTCTTTCTTCACTTCGCCCAGCACGCGTACGCCCAGACCCGGCCCCGGGAATGGGTGACGGTACAGCATGTCGTACGGCAGACCCAGTTCCAGACCAATCTTACGCACTTCGTCTTTGAACAGCTCACGCAGCGGTTCAACCAGACCCATCTTCATCTCTTTCGGCAAACCGCCCACGTTGTGGTGAGATTTGATGACGTGCGCTTTACCAGTGGCAGAAGCCGCGGATTCGATCACGTCCGGATAGATGGTTCCCTGCGCCAGCCACTTAACGTCTTCCAGCTTCAGCGCTTCTTCGTCGAAGACTTCCACGAACACGCGGCCGATGATTTTACGTTTAGCTTCCGGATCGTTCTCGCCTTTCAGCGCGTCCAGGAAACGCTTTTCACCTTCAACATGAATGATGTTCAGGCCGAAATGGTCGCCGAACATATCCATCACCTGCTGAGCTTCGTTGAGACGCAGCAGACCGTTGTCGACGAACACACAGGTCAGGTTTTTGCCAATCGCACGGTGCAGCAGCATCGCGGTGACGGAGGAGTCAACGCCGCCGGAGAGGCCGAGGATCACTTTATCAGTGCCAACCTGCTCACGAATGCGGGCAACGGCGTCATCGATAATTTTTGCCGGGGTCCACAGCGCTTCACACTGGCAGATGTCGCGCACAAAACGCTCCAGCATGCGCATCCCCTGACGGGTGTGGGTAACTTCCGGATGGAACTGCACACCGTAGAAACGTTTTTCCTCGTGCGCCATGATGGCAAACGGGCAGTTGTCGGTGCTGGCAACGGTCACGAAACCTTCCGGAATAGCGGTCACTTTGTCGCCGTGGCTCATCCACACGTCCAGCAGTGGTTTGCCGTCTGCGGTCAGAGAGTCTTCAATACCGCGGATCAGCGCGCTGTCGGTCTGAACTTCAACCTGCGCATAGCCGAATTCACGTTCGTTAGAACCTTCAACATGACCACCGAGCTGCATTGCCATAGTCTGCATGCCGTAGCACACGCCGAACACAGGCACGCCCGCAGTGAAAACGTATTCCGGCGCACGCGGGCTGTTTTCTTCAGTGGTGCTTTCCGGACCACCGGAAAGAATGATACCGCTTGGGTTGAATTCGCGAATTTGTGCTTCCGTAACATCCCACGCCCACAGTTCACAATAGACGCCCAGTTCACGTACGCGACGAGCAACCAGCTGAGTGTACTGAGATCCGAAATCAAGGATGAGAATGCGATGTTTATGAATATTGTCTGTCATTGACGCTAATTCCGAGGCAAGTGAAACAAATTCGCCCGGCATATAGCCGGGCGCGGAAACTTATCAGGAGCCCATGCGATAGTTAGGGGACTCTTTGGTGATGGTCACATCGTGAACGTGACTTTCCTGAATACCCGCACCGCTGATACGTACAAACTCTGCTTTTGTTCGCAGCGCGTCGATAGTACCACAGCCGGTCAGACCCATACAGGAGCGCAGGCCACCCATCTGCTGGTGAATGATCTCTTTCAGGCGACCTTTATACGCAACGCGACCTTCAATACCTTCCGGGACCAGTTTGTCAGCAGCGTTATCGCTCTGGAAATAACGGTCGGAAGAACCTTTGGACATCGCGCCCAGAGAGCCCATACCACGGTATGATTTGTAAGAACGGCCCTGATACAGTTCGATTTCGCCCGGAGATTCTTCAGTCCCCGCCAGCATAGAGCCAACCATCACTGCAGAAGCACCCGCAGCGATAGCTTTTGCGATGTCGCCGGAAAAACGAATACCGCCATCGGCAATAACCGGGATACCAGTGCCTTCCAGCGCTTCAACGGCGTCAGAAACGGCGGTGATCTGTGGTACACCTACGCCGGTAACGATACGGGTAGTACAGATGGAGCCTGGGCCGATACCGACTTTAACAGCGCTGCAGCCGGCTTCCGCCAGCGCGCGAGCGCCTGCACCAGTCGCAACGTTCCCCCCGATGATCTGCAGATCCGGGTATTTAGCACGAGTTTCACGGATACGCTGCAGTACGCCTTCTGAGTGACCGTGAGAGGAATCAATCAGCAGAACATCCACGCCAGCGGCAACCAGCGCGTCAACACGCTCTTCGTTACCCGCACCTGCGCCTACAGCAGCCCCAACGCGCAGACGACCATGCTCGTCTTTACAGGCGTTAGGTTTACGTTCCGCTTTCTGGAAATCTTTAACGGTGATCATGCCGAGCAGATGGAAGCTGTCGTCAACAACCAGCGCTTTCTCGACGCGTTTTTCGTGCATTTTGGCAAAGACAACATCGCGTGCTTCGCCTTCACGAACGGTCACCAGACGCTCTTTCGGCGTCATGTAGACGCTAACCGGCTGATTCAGATCAGTCACAAACCGTACGTCACGACCGGTGATGATGCCGACCAGTTCGTTATCTTCAGTCACTACCGGGTAGCCTGCGAAACCGTTACGCTCGGTCAGTTCTTTTACTTCGCGCAGAGTGGTGGTTGGCAGTACGGTTTGTGGGTCGGTCACGACGCCAGATTCGTGTTTCTTCACGCGACGAACTTCTTCCGCCTGGCGCTCAATAGACATGTTTTTGTGGATAAAACCGATGCCGCCTTCCTGAGCCAGGGCAATTGCCAGGCGCGCTTCCGTCACGGTGTCCATTGCTGCGGAGAGCATAGGAATGTTCAGGCGAATGGTTTTCGTCAACTGGGTGCTGAGATCAGCAGTATTCGGCAGAACGGTAGAATGAGCGGGAACGAGGAGGACGTCGTCAAACGTCAGGGCTTCTTTTGCGATACGTAGCATGGGCAATATCTCACCTGGGAGGTTATTAAATATTGCCGCGGCATTATACAGAGCGTAACCGATTGCATCCACACTTTTTTGCAAAAAAACCTTGCGCTCCTCTGTGAGCATGTTACTTTCGACTGAATAACTTGCTGATTTAGAATTTGATCCCGCTCACATGTTATCCTCTCAGACCACCTCAATTTTTACCGTAAGCCGCCTGAATCAGACGGTTCGTTTGCTGCTTGAGCAGGAAATGGGACAAGTGTGGATCAGCGGTGAAATTTCGAATTTCACTCAGCCGTCCTCCGGTCACTGGTATTTCACGCTCAAAGATGACACCGCTCAGGTACGCTGCGCGATGTTTCGCAACAGCAATCGCCGTGTAACGTTCCGACCACAGCACGGTCAGCAGGTACTGGTACGCGCCAACATTACATTGTACGAGCCGCGCGGCGACTATCAGATAATTGTTGAAAGCATGCAGCCAGCGGGCGAAGGATTGCTGCAGCAAAAATATGAGCAACTCAAGGCCAAACTGCAGGCTGAAGGGCTATTCGATCAGCAGTTCAAAAAAACGCTGCCTTCACCGGCCCACTGCGTCGGGGTAATCACCTCTAAAACCGGCGCCGCGCTGCACGATATCCTCCACGTCCTGAAGCGTCGCGACCCTTCCCTGCCCGTTATTATCTACCCGACCGCAGTCCAGGGCGATGATGCGCCAGGGCAGATCGTTCGGGCCATTGAACTGGCGAACGCGCGGGGCGAGTGCGATGTGCTGATCGTCGGGCGCGGCGGCGGCTCGCTGGAAGATTTGTGGAGCTTTAACGACGAACGTGTTGCACGGGCGATCTTTGCCAGCCGCATTCCAGTCGTCAGCGCCGTCGGCCATGAAACCGATGTCACTATTGCCGATTTTATTGCAGATTTACGGGCACCTACGCCGTCGGCGGCAGCAGAAATTGTCAGCCGTAATCAGCTTGAACTGCTGCGTCAAATACAGCATGGTCAGCAGCGTCTGGAGATGGCGATGGACTACTACCTCGCCAATCGTACTCGTCGATTTACCCAGCTTCATCACCGCTTGCAACAGCAGCATCCGCAACTGCGTCTGGCCCGTCAACAGACCGTGCTGGAACGACTGCGTCAGAGAATGAACTTCGCACTTGAGAATAAGATTAAACAGGCAAATCAGCGTCAGCAGCGCATGCTGCAGCGTCTGAATCAGCAAAACCCGCAGCCGCGTATTTACCGTGCGCAAACACGCATTCAGCAACTGGAATACCGCCTGGCGGAAAATATCCGTGCGCGTTTAAGCGAACAGCGCGAGCGTTTTGGCAACGCGGTTACCCATCTTGAGGCAGTCAGCCCACTGGCCACGCTGGCCCGCGGTTATAGCGTGACGACCGCAAAAGAGGGTGAAGTGCTGAAACAGACTAAACAGGTTACAGCAGGTGATGTGCTCACCACCCGCCTGTCTGACGGATGGGTGGAAAGCGAAGTGAGAGCTGTCACGAAGACAAAGAAAACACGCAGGAAAAAACAGGATTAAAGCGGCACAAACGCCACGCGTTTCTTCGAGATAAGGCCATGACCGTTCTGGCAGAAATAATCCACCGCACCACAGGCTTTAAGCACCTGCAGCGGCTGATTGCACTCCGGGCAGTGCGCTTCTAACTGAATATCTTTATTACAGTTATCACAGTGCGCCATACCGTTTTGCGGCTCCAGCTCTGCATGACAATCCGGGCAAATAATAGACATAGCGACTCCAGTACAGGGATCCATTACTGCGCTGAGTTTAACACGATGCGTTTAATGCCGCCCGCGTAACTGCTGCTGTAACGTTAACAGGCACTCCACTTCCTCCAGCCTGCGCTGCGTCGTGCGGCTCACTTCCTGTGGACTGCGTTCAAACTGACTTTGCGCGCCCAGAATATGCTCCGCCAGACAATGGGCATATACACTACCAGGCAGACTCCAGCGTTGTACAACATCACCGTCAATCAATTCGAGCACATCCTCGACACCACGGCGATCATGGCTAATGACACGACCATCACGCAGACAAAGGCGCAAGCCTTTTTGTCCGCCAGCCGGCCCCGCGTATTTATTCAGCCAGATGTCCAGCGGAATGCCGCTAATCTGTCCCTGCAGATGCGCCTCTCCTTCTGCTGTGGTCAGGTCACCCTCTACAATATTTCGTCCCAGACGGTCTTTAGCGCTCTTCACCTGCAAGGTCATACTGTCATTACCGCCCAGGTAACGCACTGTTTCACGCAGCATTGCCAGTACATGTGTGCCAATGTCCAGAATCACACCGTCCGGATGACGAAGCTCACGGGTATCCGGCTCACCGGTGGCAAAGTTAAGCGCAATGGGTTCTCCAACAGCGTTAAACCCGCTCGGTTCCTGCAAAAAACCGTCGATTTTAACAATGTGTGAAAAATGAGAGACAAGTGCCTGTTGCGGATTATCGCCCTGCCACTGCGCTCCGAGTTTGCCCAACGCCAGCTGCATTGCGCCATTGCGTGCCATCCAATGGTCGAGTGCCAGCACGCGGTTGGCAGCATCCGGTTGAGCCAGCAGCGTTTTCAGTTTTTCAATTTGGGAAAGCGTGGCGACAATAGGCTTTTCGACCACGATACGAGCGATGGGAGCCGCCAGCGCCTGTTCAAGCACATCGAGGTGATACAGGGATGCGGTGGTAATAAAAATGGTATCAAGCGGCATTGCAAGAAGTTCAGCGAGCAACGCACAGCGCGTCACGTCTGCGGGCTGCTTTGCGGGTTGAACATCAAATCCCACACAGCGTAGTGCATCACCGAACATATTACGTAATGCGGGCAAGTATGCCGTTTCAACGACTGCACCAAGCCCAACAAATCCTAACAGCATGCTCTTACCTCGTTAATTGAATAGCCGGGACATAACGTCTGCCCCGGCACAATCGAGGTGTTATCAGGCGCTAGTTGCCGGTTTAGTTTGCGTATTCTCCAGCATGCGACGAATCGGAACAATGAGGATGATCAGTACCGCAGCGCAGATCAGCAGCGCAATCGAGCAGCGTGCGAAGAGATCCGGCAGCATATCCAGTTGGTCAGCCTTCACATGACCGCCAATCAAACCTGCGGCCAGGTTGCCCAGCGCACTGGCGCAGAACCACAGGCCCATCATCTGCCCGCGCATTCTTTCCGGCGCCAGCAGCGTCATTGTCGCCAGACCGATCGGACTCAGGCACAGCTCGCCAAGCGTCAGCATCAGGATACTGCCCACCAACCAGAATGGAGAAACGCCTGCCCCGCCGTTACTGAGAACGTTTTGCGCCGCCAGCATCATCAGACCAAAGCCTGCCGCCGCAAAGAGGATACCGATAACAAACTTGGTGATGCTACTCGGGCGAATGTTCATGCTTGCCAGCTTCGGCCATGCCCAGCTAAATACCGGTGCCAGCAGGATAATAAACAGCGCGTTTATCGACTGGAACCAGACCGCCGGGATTTCAAAATCACCGATCATACGGTTAGTGTAGTCGTTGGCGAACAGGTTGAACGAGGTTGGCTTCTGCTCAAACGCGGACCAGAAGAACGCGGCGGAAACCAGCAGGATAAAGCAGACCAGCAGTCTGGCGCGCTCTTTACGGTTCAGACCGGCAAAGATGAACAGGTAGATAAAGTAGAGCGCAACGGAGGCTGCAATCACGTACACCAGCATGCTGGCAACCGCGACCGGATTAATTACAATCACGCCTTGCGCTATCAGCGTAACGATAACCGCCGCACCGACAGCCAGCGCCAACAGCCACGCTCCCACGCCGTTACGTTTCACTACCGGGCTATTCCAGGTGGAGTCGAGCCCCACTTCGCTGTCGTAGCGTTTCATTGATGGAACGGCAAATACACGGAAAATGATCAACGCCACCAACATCCCGATACCACCGATGCCAAAGCCCCAGTGCCACCCATGGGTTTTAATCAGCCAGCCGGAAATCAGCGGCGCGATAAACGACCCCATGTTGATACCCATGTAGAACAGCGAGAAACCGCCGTCGCGACGCGCATCGCCTTTTTTATACAGCGTGCCAACCATGACCGAAATACAGGTCTTAAACAGACCGGAGCCGAGCACGATAAACATCAGACCAATAAAGAACAGGTTGTTCCCCATAATGGCGGAGAGCGCAATTGACAGATGGCCGAGGGCAATCAGGATGGAACCGTACCACACCGCTTTCTGTTGGCCGAGCCAGTTATCAGCCAGCCAGCCACCCGGCAGCGCAGCGAGGTACATCGTACCGGCAAAGATACCCACAATCGCCGAGGCATTTTCACGTGCCAGCCCCATGCCGCCGTCATAAACGGTAGCAGCCATAAACAGGATCAGTAACGGGCGAATGCCATAAAACGAGAAGCGCTCCCACATCTCTGTGAAGAACAGCGAGCCGAGCGGATAAGGATGGCCGAAGAAAGTTCGGCTTTCTTTTTGATTAACAGAGGATTGCATAATTCTCCCGAAAGTTATGTCGTCGTGTGTGTAAACACCGCGATGTACGCCAGCCAGTTACGTATCTGACCGATTTTTTACATGCGGCGAAAATTTATTTAACCATTTGATAACCTAAGGCTAGTTTTGTCTAGTACCAGCCCCCGGACTTTAAGACGAAAACTCGACAAATGTCTACTTTCTTAGATTTAAACTTGGTAAAAAATGAATAGTGATTGACATCGCACGGGCTGAGGCTGGCGATGGAACGTCGAAAAAAAACCCGCGACAAGCACGGGTTTTTATCAGAATCAGCAACAGTTACTTGCTTTTTTTGATGTGTTTTATCAAACGCTTACGTTTACGCATCTGCGTCGGCGTCAGCGTATTGCGTTTGTTCGCAAACGGGTTTTCCCCTTCTTTGAACTGAATGCGGATCGGCGTCCCCATCACATCCAAAGACTTACGGAAATAGTTCATCAGATAACGCTTGTAGGAATCCGGCAGGTCTTTGACCTGGTTGCCGTGAATCACCACGATTGGTGGGTTATAACCACCGGCGTGGGCATATTTCAGCTTCACACGACGACCACGCACCAGCGGCGGCTGATGATCTTCTGCCGCCATAGTCATAATGCGCGTCAGCATCGCGGTGCTAACGCGACGGGTAGAGCTGTCATACGCTTCGCGGACCGATTCAAACAGATTACCCACGCCGCTGCCGTGCAGCGCAGAGATGAAGTGTACACGCGCAAAATCAATAAAGCCCAGACGGAAGTCCAAGGTCTCTTTGACCTGCTCTTTCACTTCCTGCGTCAGGCCATCCCACTTGTTGACCACAATAACAAGTGAACGCCCACTATTGAGGATAAAGCCCAGCAGCGACAGGTCCTGATCGGAAATACCTTCGCGCGCGTCAATCACCAGCATCACCACGTTGGCATCTTCAATCGCCTGCAGCGTTTTGATAACTGAGAATTTTTCTACTGCTTCGGTAATTTTGCCGCGCTTACGCACGCCCGCGGTATCAATGAGCACATATTCGCGCTCATCGCGTTGCATCGGGATATAAATACTGTCACGCGTGGTCCCCGGCATGTCGTAAACCACTACGCGGTCTTCGCCGAGAATACGGTTAGTAAGCGTGGACTTACCTACGTTCGGGCGACCAACAATCGCCAGTTTGATCGGCAGATCCTGCGGATTGAAGTCATCTTCAGGCTCTTCTTCGCCGTTCTCTTCGGCTTCCAGTTGCGCCCAATATTCTGCATCTTCATCCACCTCTTCCTGAGGAGCAACGTCATCCATCCACGGCAGCAGAACATGCTCCAGCAGGCTGAGAACGCCACGACCATGGGATGCCGCGATCGGATAAATTTCACCCAGACCCAGCGAGTAGAAATCGACGACCGCCTGATCAGGATCGAGTCCGTCAGTTTTGTTGGCTACCAGGAACGTCGGTTTCTGGCGCGAACGCAGATGTTTCGCAATGGCTTCATCCGCAGGCATCAGGCCAGCACGTGCATCTACCATGAACAGCACAACGTCCGCTTCTTCGATCGCCAACAGCGACTGTTCCGCCATGCGGATTTCTACACCGTCTTCGGTGCCATCAATACCGCCGGTATCAATACAGATAAACTCGCGGCCTTCAATTTCCGCACGACCGTACTTACGGTCACGAGTCAGACCCGGGAAATCCGCAACCAGCGCATCTCGGGTGCGAGTTAGACGGTTAAATAACGTGGATTTGCCAACGTTAGGGCGCCCGACAAGCGCGACCACAGGTACCATGTTTAAAGCCTCATTTAATAAATCATCAGACAACGGGCACATTTTTTGCGCCGTTGTTAAAAACAGTAAAACGGCCCCTGCACCAGGAGCCGTTTTTCAAAGCGAGCGGCCGGGACGATTAACGCGTAATAGAGTACAGCGTACCGTCTTTCGCCTGGATCAGCAGTTTACCATCAGCAGAGACCGGCTCGGTCAGGAAACCAGAGCTGTCAACTTTCTGCTGGGCGACAAAGCGGCCATCGTCAACGTTAATCCAGTGCAGGTAGCCTTCGCTATCACCCACGACCAGATTGCCGTTATACAATACCGGGGACGTCAGCAGACGGTGCAGCAGATCGCTTTGCGTCCACAGCGTCACGCCGCCATCGGTGGTTAGCGCCAGTACACGGTCGTTCTGGTCAACCAGGTAGATACGGTTACCGTCGACGATGAAATCATTCACTGAGCCCAGTTCACGTTTCCACATGATCTGGCCGCTGCGCAGATCCAGCGCCGTCAGGTTACCATTATAAGCCAGCGCGTAGACAACGCCATTGACGATAACCGGCGTGGTATCAACGTCGCTCAGACGATCGATTTCCGTTGGACCTGTCGCCTGAGAAATACGCTGCTGCCAAATCATCTGGCCCTGCTGCATCAGCACGGCGCTTACGCGGCCGTTATCACCGCCAACGATAGCTGCGCCAAAGGCGGTCGCTGGGGCAGATTCGCCGCGCAGAGACAGAGAAGGCATGTCGAGGTTAACGGTCCATTTGATGGCGCCGTCTGCTTCGTTCAAGGCCTGCAACTGACCGTTACTGGTGTGAATTAATACCACGCCATCGCTCACAACAGGACGAGACAGCGCTTCACCGGCAACTTTCGTCTGCCATGCGGTGGTACCATCGCTGGTGTTCAGCGCATAAACCTGCGCTTTTTCGCTGCCAATGTAAACATGGCCACCGGACACGGTTACACCGCCAGAAAGCTGTGCAGATGCGCGGGAGAACCAGCCGTCTTTCTCACCCAGATTAACAGACCAGACTTCTTTGCCGTCGTCCGCATTCAACGCCTTAACGACGCCGGCGCGATCGGCTGCATAGACAACGTTATCCGCCAGCGCAGGATGAAGATTGGAATAGAAATCACCAATACCGTTACCTACAGAGGTGCTCCAGTCCGTAGACGGAGTAAACTGGTTTTCAACCACCGGTAATGGGGACATCTTAACGACATCTTCTTCGCCACTAAACAGTGAACAGCCGCTCAATAGGGTAACGGAAAGCAGCCCTGGCAGAAGTAATTTACGCAATTGCATCGGGTCCCTCTCAGATGGACAAATTATTGATTTTCATCTGCATCATTTCGCTCAGAGCAGGAGAGGCATCGCTTTTCACGCCCGCTTCCCATGCGCTACGCGCACCTTGTTTATCGCCTTTGCTCAGCAATGCTTCACCGCGCAGGTCGGCAACAATGGCCGTCCACCCTTCACCTTTAATGGTGTCGAGTGTTTTCAGCGCGGTATCAGCCTGTTTAAGCTGAACCTGAACACGCGCCAGACGCAGATTAATCACCGCTTTGAGATTCTCATCGCTGGTCGCTGCTAAGCCTTGTTGCAGCTGGCTTGCGGCTTTCTCAAGTTCATTTTGGTCAACAAACTGCTGCGCCAGTTCCAGTGAAGCTAACGCGCCGTAGGTATTTTTGTTTTCTGCGGCAAATTTCTCTGCAGCAGGAAGACTATCCGGTTTACCCGCGCTAACCGCAGTCACCGTATTTTGATATGCCAGAGAAGCAGAGCGTGCGGACTCCGTCTGATGGCTGGTCCAGTAACGCCAGCCAACCAGCGCGCCAACCCCTAAAATGACCCCAACAGCCAGCGCTTTGCCGTTTTCAGCAAAGAAGCGTTTTACTGCATCAATCTGGTCGTTTTCGTTCTCGTAAATTTCCACGCTGTCCTTCTCCTTAGCCCAGTAGAGTGCGCAAATGCGCGGCAACGCTATCCTGCGCTACTGCCGTTTGCTCACCAGAGCGCAAATCCTTCACTACAACAGTACCGTCAGCCACTTCGGACTCGCCCAGTACCAGTGCAACGCGGGCGCCCCACTTGTCGGCGCGGGCGAACTGTTTCTTAAAGTTGCCGCCACCGTGGTTTGTCATCAGTTTCACACCAGGAACTTCATCGCGCAGACGTTCTGCAAGCCGCATTGCCACCGACTGCGTATCCGCCCCCGAAGCGACCAGGTATATATCGACAACAGGATCAGCGTTAAATTCCGGATTAACTGCCTGAACTAACAAAACAAGTCGTTCCAGACCCATGGCAAAGCCTACGGCCGGCGTTGCGCGACCGCCAAGTTGCTCTACCAGACCGTCGTAACGCCCACCGGCACACACGGTACCCTGAGAGCCCAGGCTGCTGGTAACCCACTCAAATACGGTGCGGTTGTAATAATCAAGACCACGAACCAGACGCTGATTGACGGTGTAGGCAATACCTGCGGATTCCAGCAGTTTGCACAGGCCCGCAAAGTGCTCGCGAGAGTCGTCATCAAGATAGTCGCCCAGCGCAGGTGCGTCGTTGAGCAGCGCCTGTACTTCCGGGTTTTTGGAGTCGAGAACGCGCAGCGGGTTAGTGTACATACGGCGCTTGCAGTCTTCGTCCAGTTTCTCTTTGTGCTGTTCCAGGTAGGCGACCAGCGCATCACGGTAGTTAGCGCGGGCTTCAAGCGAACCAATTGAGTTCAGCTCAAGGCTGACATGCTGAGAAATACCCAGCGCGCGCCACCAGCGAGCGGTCAGCATAATCAGTTCAGCATCGATGTCCGGGCCTTGCAGGCCAAACACTTCGACACCCAGCTGATGGAATTGACGATAGCGCCCTTTTTGCGGACGTTCGTGGCGGAACATCGGCCCGATATACCACAGACGCTGTTCCTGATTGTACAGGAGACCATGTTCGATGCCGGCGCGTACGCAGCCCGCAGTCCCTTCAGGACGCAACGTCAGGCTGTCGCCATTACGGTCCTCAAAGGTATACATCTCTTTTTCAACCACGTCAGTGACTTCACCGATCGCGCGTTTGAATAACGGGGTCTGCTCTACAATCGGCAAGCGGATTTCACTGTAACCGTAGCTGCCGAGCACGTTTTTGAGAGTGCCTTCAATGCGCTGCCAGATGGCGGTTTCGCCAGGCAGATAATCGTTCATGCCGCGAATGGCTTGAATGTTTTTTGCCACGTTTATTCTCTTTATGAATATAAAAATGAACCCTCAGCGCTAACCCGAACAATGCGGGCGCCATGCGGGTTCAATCATACACGGGAAGCACGCCGCTTCCCATCACGTTGTTATTTTTCAAGCTGCTGCACGTCAATACGACGCGCTTCGTCCAGGATACTCGCTTTGGCGCGAATGCGGGCTTCAAGCTGCGTAATCATATCGTCGTTATCGAGTCGATCCTTACGCACGCCGTCTTCATACAGACCGCTTTTCTTGTTACCGCCCGTCACGCCCAGCGTAGAAACCAGCGCTTCGCCAGGACCGTTCACCACGCAGCCGATGATCGAAACATCCATTGGCGTAATGATATCTTCCAGACGTTGTTCCAGCGCGTTCACCGTACCGATAACGTCGAACTCCTGACGCGAGCAGGTTGGGCAGGCGATAAAGTTGATCCCGCGGGCACGAATGCGCAGCGATTTCAGGATATCGAAGCCAACCTTGATCTCTTCCACCGGATCCGCCGCCAAAGAGACACGCAGCGTATCGCCGATCCCTTCGGACAACAGCAATCCTAAACCGATCGCTGATTTTACCGCCCCACTGCGTGCGCCACCGGCTTCGGTGATCCCCAAATGCAGCGGTTGATCGATCTGTTTCGCCAGCAGGCGATAGGATTCTACGGCGAGGAAAACGTCAGACGCTTTAACGCTGACTTTGAATTGATCGAAGTTCAGACGATCGAGGTGATCCACATGGCGCATAGCGGATTCCAGCAGCGCCTGCGGCGTCGGTTCACCGTATTTTTCCTGCAGATCTTTTTCCAGCGATCCGGCGTTGACGCCGATACGGATAGGAATATTTTTATCACGAGCGCAGTCCACTACCATGCGAATACGCTCTTCATTACCGATATTACCTGGGTTGATACGCAGGCAATCGACGCCGTATTCCGCCACCTTCAGCGCGATACGATAGTCGAAGTGAATATCGGCAACCAGCGGGACATTAACCTGCTGTTTGATAAGCTTGAACGCTTCTGCGGCATCCATTGTCGGTACAGAGACACGAACAATATCTGCGCCGACGCGTTCCAGCGCTTTGATCTGATTAACCGTCGCTTCCACATCTGTGGTACGCGTATTGGTCATAGACTGTACGGCGATGGGCGCGCCATCGCCGATCGGCACGTTCCCAACGTAAATGCGTGTTGATTTTCTACGTTGAATTGGAGCCTGGTTATGCATTAAAAAATCTCCCGCATTGCCGTCTGTTACTGAGCCGGTGATTGTTCGGCATTAACGGTCAGACGCGCAACCTGGTTAGTTCTGATAAAACGACTCAGATCGACAGGTTTACCCTGGAACTGAATCTGCACTGCCGCCGGAGCGCCAATTTTCAGTTTGTACGGCGCCTGACCCGTCAGATTCAGATTGCCGTCCTTACGCTGCATACCACTGAACAGTTTTTTTCCGGTCGCATCGGTCACTTCCAGCCAGCAATCGGCGGTAAAGTTCATTACCAGTGCGTTAGGATCGGCGGCTGGGGTAGTGACACCCGCCTGGTCAGTCGGCAGCAGCGCCGCGGTCGCTGGCGCAGCAGTTGCGGTATCGACGTTAGCCTGAGAAGGTGCCACAACGGCATTCTGCTGCGCATCAGCGGCAGGTGCCGGGGTTGCAGCAACATCTGGCGTAGGCGCTGCGTCCGCCACCGCGCCATCGTCTGGAGCCGGGGTAGTATCCTGACCCGCTGCGGCGCTGGTATCTAACGGTACGTTCTGCGCACCATCTTTACCGGCATTCAGCTCAGCGGAGGATTGATCGGCCATGGTGGTAATCTCTTCCTGCTGCGCTTTATGGTTCTGCCACCACCAGGCTCCCGTCAGTCCGACAACGACAAACAGCACCAGCCAGGTAAAGGTCATTAACCAGCCGTCGCGTTTTTTACGACGCTTACCGAGCGAGAAGCTCTGCATCGGTGCGACTTTGGCTGGGCGAATCGGAGCCTGTTTTTCCAGCCCTGGCAACAGTTCTTCTTCAGGAATATGCACCAGACGCGCATAAGAACGGATATAACCGCGCAGGAATGTTGAAGCGAGATCGGCTGGTGCCTTATCTTCTTCAATATCACGTACCGTGGAGACCTTCAGGCAAAGTCGCTCCGCGACTGCCTGCTGGCTGAATCCGAGTTGTTCACGGGCATTGCGCAGACGAACGCCGGTGGATAGTGCTTCATTTTTGTCGTGCGTGGCTTCAGTATTCATTCGCTACAGCTGCGTAAATTTGGGTTCTGATGCCGGCGAGCCACAATGCTCACCCACACCGCGAAACATCTGGTCAGTTAACCTTCGTCAGACAGTATAAAACGGTCAGACTATCAAAGACAAAACAACGTAAACCTGAGGGCTAAAGGCTTGTTGCGCCGTTACATACTGCCTTAAAGTCGACAAAAACGCACCGTTATTATTGACCTGACAACAACAACAAAGAACCTCATTTGGCTTACGTTGCACTACGGTACATGAATTATACCGTAGTGCACTCAACATCAAACGGTCTTGATATCGATAGCGTCGCCCTGCATACGCTTACGCAGAGTACGCTTGGTACGGTCGATAACGTCACCCGCCAGCTGACCGCAGGCTGCATCGATGTCATCGCCACGTGTTTTACGCACGATGGTAGTAAAACCATAGCTCATCAACACTTTGGAGAAACGATCGATACGGCTGTTAGAGCTACGGCCATACGGCGCGCCTGGGAACGGGTTCCACGGGATCAGGTTAATCTTACACGGCGTATCTTTCAGCAGCTCTGCCAACTGATGTGCGTGTTCAGTACCATCATTGATGTGATCTAACATCACATACTCAATGGTCACACGACCCTGGTTAGCGTTGGACTTCTCCAGATAACGACGAACCGCGCCAAGGAATGTTTCGATATTGTACTTTTTGTTGATAGGTACAATTTCGTCACGAATTTCATCGTTCGGCGCATGCAGAGAAATCGCTAGCGCGACATCAATCATATCGCCCAACTTATCCAGCGCAGGGACAACGCCTGAGGTGGAGAGCGTGACGCGACGCTTTGACAGCCCAAAACCGAAGTCATCCAGCATGATTTCCATCGCTGGCACCACGTTGGTCAGGTTGAGCAACGGCTCGCCCATCCCCATCATCACCACGTTAGTGATAGGACGCACGCCCGTTGCTTTCACCGCGCCGACGATTTTCGCCGCACGCCAGACCTGACCAATGATTTCCGACACCCGCAGGTTACGGTTAAAGCCCTGTTGCGCCGTAGAGCAGAATTTACACTCTAATGCACAACCGACCTGTGAAGAAACACACAGGGTCGCGCGATCGTCTTCCGGGATATACACGGTTTCTACGCGCTGATCGCCAACCGCGATGGCCCATTTGATCGTACCGTC
The DNA here is from genome assembly GCF_002075345.1 of Citrobacter braakii. Lineage (GTDB taxonomy): Bacteria > Pseudomonadota > Gammaproteobacteria > Enterobacterales > Enterobacteriaceae > Citrobacter > Citrobacter braakii. Next base: position 85,171 of record NZ_NAEW01000013.1, on the reverse strand, counting down.
AGAGGAACGCTGCTCTTCCACCACTTCCGGGGCGCGAATTTCAGCCACTTCTTTCAGCTTGTTACGCAGCACCTTATTGATGTCAGTCATGTCATCAAAGTTGTCGCTGCAATAGTGGTACATCCACTTCATGACCTGATCGGCACGAAACGGTTTTTCACCCATATCTTTGAAGAATTCGCGCATTTGCTGACGGTTCAGATCCAGCAGGTTGATTTTTCCATTTTTATTTGGAACCGCAGGAATGACGACTTCAGAGGTGTTAACTAATTCAGACATAATTTTTTCCGGCCTCGTTGTTACACGTTGTGGCCCGTGGAGGGTTAAAAAGAAACGCCCCGGCAAGCGTTCTGCTCTTCCGGGGCGTTGCATTGTACAAAGTCTGGCGCAGGTATGCCACGTTTGCACGAAGCATTAGCGAAAATAATATGTAAATCGCTAATTCCTCTCCAAAGGATTTCGCATCGCAGGAAAGCGGCACGTTCGAGCCTCCCCGAAAGCATAGAAAACGATGCGATGTGAAAGACGCAGGAGATTAGCGCGTGCGCGGGCAAACCTCGCCTTCACCGAAGAAATAGGCGATTTCACGCGCGGCAGATTCAACGGAGTCGGAACCGTGAGTACCGTTCTCAGTGAAGCTATCAGCGTAGTCTGCACGCAGAGTACCCGCCAGCGCATTCGCCGGGTTGGTTGCACCCAGCAGATCACGGTGACGCTGTACGGCATTTTCGCTTTCCAGAACAGAAACAACGATTGGACCGGAGGTCATGAATTCAACCAGACCGTCAAAGAACGGCTTACCATCATGCTCAGCATAGAAGCCACGCGCCTGCTCAACGGTCAGGTGCAGCATTTTAGTACCGACAATTTTGAACCCTGCTGCTTCAAAGCGCGCAAAGATGCTCCCAATAACGTTTTTTGCCACCGCGTTTGGTTTGATGATGGAAAAAGTACGTTCAATAGCCATGATTACCTCTGAAAAAGATGTTTTGTTGTTGTTTACCTGGCGCGGATTATAAAGAGCATCCCGGCAATTGACTATTGACGAAGATAACATTTCTTTAAAATAAGATGAATTTTAGCAACAAAAGTCACCTGGTGGTCTACTGCAACGAAAATCTCACCGTCGCCACCTGTCCGGCGTCATCCATCACCAGCAGTTGATAATCCCCTTTGGTCGCCAGCCGTAGCGTAAGACGGCGTCCGCGTTCATCCAGCCGTTCACCGTTAAGAAACCACCAGCGATCGCCAGTCCCACCGCTGGTTTGTACCGGCAATGAGGCCAGCGCAGAGCCGGGTAAACGCTTCACAATCGCGCCATCACGAACCCCTGTCAACTGCAACGGCAGCGAAGCATCCTGCCCCAGCGGCGGACACGTGGCAGAAACCGGTGGTAATCTCGCCCCACGGCGCTCTGACTCCGGCAGCCATGGCTCCAGCGGTAAAGGCCAGACGATTAACGTTTGTTCGCGCGCCTGCGGGCAATCCGCCGCCACACGTTTGCCTTCATCATCCAGCCAGACGGGGAAACGAATGCCACTCACGCCCTCCTGTTCGGGCAATAACAACGTGGGCGGCTGGCTGCCGTCCAGCAGCCAGGTTGCCAGACGGCGTCGACAGTTACTGTCTCCGGGCGCAAGTGACTGCCCACCCGGCCAGCACACTACGCCGCGGCTAACGGATTCAGGGCGCGGATCCTCCGGCTGATTTGTCCCGCGAGAGAGCAAAAGATTGTTGACCTGATTGAGCAGCGGCACGGCGCTGGCAAAACCAAACTGGCCCACCACCGGCGTACCGTCGGGTCTGCCAGTCCAGATACCCATCACATAACGGGCGTTAACGCCAATCGCCCACGCATCGCGATAGCCATAACTGGTACCCGTTTTCCACGCCAGCGGAACCACTCTGCTCAGCGCGTTATCCGGCAGCGGTTGCGCTTCGTCGGCCATAATGCGGCGAATAATCCACGCCGCGCCCACCGACATCAACGGACGCTCCAGCAGTGGATCGTCTGGCTGCAGGCGCAGTTTCCCCGCTTTTCCCTGACGGGCAAACGCACTGTACGCCGCCGCCATGTCTTCCAGTCTGGCCCCTGCCCCGCCCAAAATCAGCGACAGATTCGGTGCGGCACCTGCGGGCAGATACAACGGTAAGCCAACGTTACGTAACGATGCGGCAAAACGCTTCGAGCCATAGGCTTCAAGTACCTGCACGGCGGGTAAATTCAGCGAGCGCACCAGCGCTTCGCTCATACTCACCGGACCATGAAAACCACTGTCAAAATTCCCTGGTCGATAATCTCCGGTTCGACGCGGCACATCCTGCAACAATGAAGCAGGATGAATTAATCCGTCATCCAGCGCCAGACCATAGATAAACGGCTTCAGCACCGAGCCCGGCGAGCGGATCGCATTCACCATATCCACATGGCCAAAGCGGGAGTCGTCATTCATATCTACCGACCCCACCCAGCCACGCACGCTCATATCAGTGTGATCGACCACAATCATCGCCAGCGAACTGCGCGCAGGTAAGCGGCCCTTCCAGTTTTGCGCCAGCTCTTCCAGTTGGCGCTGCAATCCGGCGTCAAGGGTGGTCACGATTTTATCGCTCCGGCTTTTTCCCAGCATCATGCGCGAGAATAACGGCGCTAGCTGCGGCATTTGTCTGGGCGCCAGCCAGACCGGTTCTTCGCGTGACTCCTGCACCTGTCTGGCAGGCCAAACGCCCTGCGTAGCCATGCGCTCAAGCACTTTATTGCGCGCCGCTTCAGCGCGATCCGGCCAGCGGTCCGGGCGCAGACGGCTCGGTGCCTGCGGCAACACGGCCAGCAGCGCGGCATCGGAATAACTCAACTGTGCGGGAGATTTACCAAGGTAGGCCCAGCTCGCCGCCCCCACGCCCTGCAGCGTGCCGCCAAACGGCGCACGGTTAAGATATAGCGTCAGGATGTCGCGCTTAGAAAGATGCCATTCCAGCTGCAATGCGCGCCAGAGCTGGCGGAACTTGCCGCCGAAAGTTCGCGGGTGGGGATCGAGCAATCGTGCGACCTGCATGGTGAGCGTACTGCCGCCTGAAACGACGCGACCTGAGGAGAGGTCCTGCCATGCCGCGCGCAGCACTGAAAACGGATTGACGCCGGGATGTTTCCAGAACCAGCGGTCTTCGTAGTTGATTAACGCCTCAAGGTAACGGGGGGACACCTCATCAATAGTCACCGGATAACGCCAGATACCGTCCGCGTCGGCGAAGCGCCATAGCGGCGTACCATCGTAAGCCACCACGACACGTGCCGGATCGACTTCGTGAAGCGGCAGCGGCCAGATTTTATCTGCCGCCCAAACCACCGCTACCAGCAATAGCGCAACGGCTGCCAGCCAGAGCCAGCAGCCGCGTTTCCCCAACCCGCGCATCATTTACGGTCTGACAATCAAAAGCCCCTCTGTCGCACCGGTCGCGCGCCACTGCGGAACATACATTGACTCCACTTGCGGCACAGGAACCTGATAGGTCCCCGGCGTTACCGCCCGCGCCAGATAGACCAGCGTCACAGGCTGTCCTTCGTTGACCGCTACCGCGGCGACAAAGCGATCGTCACGGAACTCAACGTGCTGGATATCCGCCTGCTGCATCTGATTGAGCAAATTCGCTACCTCGCTGCCGCTGTCCTGCAGGCTGGCGCTGCCGTTGGCCAGATTCTGGTTTTCCAGCTCCAGGCCGGCTGGCAGTAAGTCAACCACCAATGCATCCGGTACATTCTGGCTGGCTTTTACCTCCAGCCAGACCAGTACCAGCTCGCCGCTGCGCAGAGAATCCAGCGCTTTGCTGTTCCCGTCGAGCCCCAGGATCTGACGCTCGATGTGCAGGACGTTGCTGGCAGGCGTCGGCGAGGTTTGCGGGTAACCACTCACATCCAGACGCAGCCACAGCGGCAGATTACCGGTATTGGTGACGTTCAGCGTAGACAGCGCGTCAGCATCCAGATTACGCGTTTGTGATTTCTCCCCGGCTAACGCCTGTTCAGAGAGTGACGTTTGCGCCTGCCACGAGCCAGGCAAGTCCTGTAACGTACGCGCGGCAAGGAACAGCGCATTGTTTTCCTGAGTAGAGAGCCAGCGCTGCCCAAAGGCCTGTTCTGACAAAGTGTTCAGCAGCGTATTCTGCACTTCAGGTTTAAGCTTGTTCTCTTCCAACAATGCCAGCATCAGCGCGTTGTCACGTAGCTGACTGCCGTAATCCGCCATCCACTGCTGCGCATCACGGCGTGGCGTATTCAGCGCCAGCGTCAACGCTTGTTCACTGCGGTTGGCGTCGCCCATGTTTTTCAGCGCTATCCCCAGTTGCATCAGCGGTAAACCGGAAGCCGCCTGTGCACGACGCTCCCAGATCTCACGCAGCGCGCCGAGCGGGGCTTTCTGCTGACGAGCCAGCACCAGCGCGGCGTAGGCCTGTACGGCAAACCGGCTTGCTGATGCGTCGTCGGTATAGCGAATCGACATCATGCCCGGATCCTGCAAATAGCGCAGCAGCCGCTCGTTACCCCGGTTAATCACCTCTGCCGGAACGCTATAGCCCTGTTCATTCGCGCGAACGAGGAAATCCATCACATACGCGGTCAGCCAGTACTCTTCCGACCCGTTCTTATCCCACAGCGCAAAACCGCCGTTATCACGCTGCATTTGCAGTAAACGAGAGATGCCAATCTCTACTGCCGCACGGCGTTTTTCATCGCTGTCGCCCGCGATACCTAATGCCTTCAACTGCGCGGCATTGGTGTATAAGGATGGGAACAACCCGCTCGCCGTTTGCTCGAGGCAACCGTAAGGGTAAGCTTTCAGTTCACGGATATAGCGCGCCAGATTCAGCGGTGGCTTACCGCTGAACAGCAGTTGTCCCTGCATCGTCACAGGAGAGAAATTCGTCAGTTCTTCGCCCGGAAGCTGCCAGGTTGCGCCCGGCTGAAGTGCGACGCCGTAATTAACAGTTTGCGCCGGGAACGCCGGTCGCACGCCAATTTTCCACTGTTTATGCTGAACAGGCAGCGTTTCACCCGGTAGATTCAGACCGCTAATTTGCGCCTGAATTTCGCCATCGCCAAAGCCCTCCCGCGCACGCACCGGAATAAACAGCGTAGTCCGTACGCCTGGCGCCAGATTCACCGGCGCGGGATCTTGCCCGATCAGCTCCAGGAGACCGCTTGCCGCAAGATTAATAATCAGCGTTTGCGGTTTGTCAGTCAGATTGGTCACGTCCAGCGTCAGGCGCGAGGTATCGCCCCCCGCCAGAAAGCGCGGCATGTTCAGTTCAGCAATTACCGGCGCGGCGACAATCACTTTGCTTTCGCTACTGCCAAAGTCATCCGCCGTCCAGGCTTGCGCCATTACCCGCAGCTCGCCGTTGAAATCACCAATTGGTAACGTCACCGTACCTTCGCCCTGCTCGTTAAGCGTCACCGGCAGCGCCTGTTGCGCCACGATATTGACGTGATTAACCGGTGGCTTGCCGCCGCGTTTTAACTCATCGCCATCACCACCAAAGCGCAGCGCCGCCAGACGTCCTTGCCCTTCGATCACCTGGCCGTAAATATCATAAATATCCGCGCCATAGCGTTTTTGCCCGAAAAACGCCTGCCACGGATCCGGCGTGGCGTAATCGGTAATGTTCAACACCCCGCTGTCAACGGCTGAGACCAGCACGTTAACCTGTTTTGGCACGTCGCCATTTTTAACGCTGGCTTTAATCTTGACGGTCAACGGCTGATTTGGACGCATTTTCGCCGGGCTTTCCAGCTCCAGCGCCAGACGACGGTTTTCATCGCCTAACGGCAAATGCAGTAAGCCGACTGCCCGTTTTGGCGTTGCCGAACGAGACTTGTCGCCAGGACGAACCACCAGCGCGCTGAGATACAAGTCATGGCGATTCCAGGTTTTATCGACCGGGATGGAGATATCAAGACCATCCGTCGGTACGTCTATCTCTTGCCACCACAGCGGGCCTTCGCTGGACTCCACCATCGCGTAACCTTTGCCTGCAGCGGGTGCGGCAATGTGTAGCTTCATGGTATCGCCGGGACGATAGCCGGGTTTATCCAGTTTCAGGGTCACGCGATCGGGACGCACTGCCCCGCTGCCGTCGCTGTTATCCTGCCAGCTATAACCAGCCCAGAAGCGAACGCTGCTCACCGCATCATTCGGAGCTTTCACTTCCAGGCGATAGGCACCCCACTCGACAGGGAAGCTGACTTTACCGGTCTCATCGGCCTTCAGATCCAGGGTCTGCTCACCCTCAACCAGATCTTTTTGATCGAACTGCGATTGCCAGCCCTCGCCTTCAGACCAGTTCCAGTAATAATCACGGCGTTCACGGATCAAACGCACCTGTAAACCGGACACCGCTTTTTTCTCGCCTTGCGCATCGGCATACACAATATCAAAAGCGGCATTGCTGTTTTCATCAACGCCAGGCTGATTGACGGTGGTATCGGTGCGGTAGTCATAAACGGCTCTCGCCGCAAACTGCGGACGAATACCTGGCAGCGTATCCGCAGGCCAGATGGCTTGTTCAACCCGACGCGTCACCGGACGGCCACCCGACTCCAGCAGGCTGGCTTGCAGAATCACCTGTAACGGAGAATGCGTCTCCTGCCATTGGCTGTTGGTAGTCACTTCGCCGCGACCGTGGTCATCCAGCGTCAACTGAACCTCATCGAGGCTGCGAGAAAGATTTTCTTCGGCAATATTACCAAACTGGAACCCCGGTAATGCCTGCACCGCTTCCCGCAGCGGGCGCAGGAAAAGCTGCCCTTGCAGAGCATTGCCGTTGGCGGGCGCGCCATACAGGTAGTAGCCCACCACCGAGAACTTCACTTCATCAGTTGGAGCCACCGGCATCTTATTGGCGGTGAGATTGAGCGCCATCCGCTCAGGCATGAAATCTTCGACGTGGAAATCCCACATCCGCGACTGGTTGTCGCCAGTATTGGCACGAATATGCCACATGCCGGTTGGCGCGCTGCTGTCCAGCGGCCAGCTAAAGCGATACAGACCGTTTTCCGGCTGGCTCACTACCGAGCGTAACACCTGTCCGTCGGGCTTAACGACCTCCAGCTTCACCGGCTGGTCAGGCAGCGTTTTGCCGTCGCTATCTCGCAGTAATCCGTTGAGGATCACCGTTTCGCCAGGGCGATAGAGGTCACGGGGGCCAAACATAAAGAACTGCTTGCTGTATCCCGGCGCGCCGGCAATATCAAATTCAGCCAGATCCAACGCCGGGAGCTTCAGGTCCAGCAGCGTGGTTTGCCCGTCTTTACGGGCCAGCAATAAGGCCGCGTCTTTATCGGTTTCCAGCTTGACGTGACCCTGCGCGTCACTGGTAGCCTGCGCCAGCGTCTGCCCTTTTTCGTTGAGTAACGTGACCTCAATACCCTGCTGCGCAGCGCCGTTTTCCAGACTCTGCGTAAAGACATCCAGTTGATTGTGGTAACGGTGCGCAGAGACACCAATGTCACTGAGCGTAAACAGCGTAGCAGCATTGCTGTAGTTATAGTGTCCGGCCTGATTCATCACCACAATGTAAACGCCTGCTTGCTGCAACGGCTTGATATCGCTCAGTGGCAGTAGCAGCTTCTCTCGGGTGTTACGCTCAGGATTGAGGTCAAAGCGTCCGGTATAAACCAGCTCCGCCATTTTCAGCAGATTGTCTGACTCCCAGTTTGACAACGAATTACGGTATTCCCACTGGCTGACAAACGCACCGAGCGATTCAGGCTTCACGCGAAAGAAGTTCACATCCACGCTATTAACGTTAAGGGCCATCACCGGTAACCCTTCAATCACTTTTCCCGGCAGCAGCGAGCCGCGACTAGCGAACCCTACGCTTGGCTGGACGTCGCGGGTGGTAATGTTTTTTTCATAATCGATAGCGAACGTCGCTTTATTCAGCGCCAGCAAATCACGCTCAATGGTAACCACCAGTTCCCGGTTAGGTTCGAGATGGCGTAAGCGTAGCTCTTTTAGATTTGGCGCCAGCTCCCAGGCACCATCCACTTTGCCGCTTTTTTTATCAACAACGTGCACTACGCGAGAAAAATCTTGTTCCGGATCGAGGGGAATGGAAAAGGTCAAAACGAGCGTTGCCGCGCCGTCGAGTTGGACCTCGGAGGCATCAAGCAGCGTCAGCGACTTACCCTGGCTTTGCTGAATCAGCTTTTGTAATTGGGCCTTATCTTTTGCTGGCGCAGTCTGCGGTGCAGGCGCATCAGGCTTCGCAGCCGTCGGTGATTTTTCGTTATTATTATCGCACCCAACCAGTGCCAGCATCAGCATACAGGCCGCTACGCGTAAATGTTTCATTTTTCATCCCTGGCCGTAGTGGCCCGTTAGCTACGTAGAACAACTATTATGCGTCAGATTTTCGGCTGTGGAAGCCAGTAACTGTTCTACGTTGTCCTATTTTTCGTGATTAATGTGGATTCGCCTGACAAATCAGCCTCTTTTACTTGTCGCATTGCACTAAACATCCGACAATTTGCCAATACCTGGTAAAAATGGAGATGCCTATGACCACCGCCTTTTTTGTCGCTGCCGACTGGCTTGCCGAACACATTGACGACCCGGAAATACAAATTCTTGATGCCCGGATGGCACCTCCAGGACAGGAAGATCGCGATGTTGGCGAGGAGTATCGCGCGGGCCATATTCCTGGCGCAGTCTTTTTTGATATTGAAGCGCTTTCCGACCATACGTCACCGCTACCGCATATGATGCCGCGACCGGAAGCCTTTGCCGTAGCGATGCGCGAATTGGGCGTTCATCAGGATAAACACCTGGTTGTCTACGATGATGGCAACCTGTTTTCCGCGCCACGCGCATGGTGGATGCTGCGGACATTTGGTGTCGAGAATGTCTCCATTCTGGCGGGCGGTCTGGCTGGCTGGCAGCGCGATGAGCTAATGCTCAAAGAAGGAAATGAGGATTTACCGGAAGGTGAATTTAACGTGGCATTTACGCCTGAAGCGGTTGTGCGCGTTACCGACGTACTGCTGGCCAGTCATGAAAAAACGGCGCAGATTGTCGATGCCCGACCGGCTGCGCGTTTTAATGCCGAAGTTGACGAGCCGCGTCCGGGCCTCAAGCGTGGCCATGTGCCTGGTGCGCTTAACGTACCGTGGACAGAGCTGGTTCGTGACGGTGAACTGAAAACTACCGACGAACTGGATGCTATTTTCTTCAGCCATGGCGTAAGCTTTGACCGCCCCATTATCGCCAGCTGCGGCTCAGGCGTCACGGCGGCGGTGGTTGTGCTGGCGCTTGCCACGCTGGGCGTTTCTAACGTCGCATTGTATGACGGCGCATGGAGCGAATGGGGCGCGCGTAACGATTTACCGGTAGAACCGGCTGAGACTCAATAAATTCTCATTTACTCATCTTTTTCACCCACAAAAAAACCGCTCAATGAGCGGTTTTTTTGTGCCAGTCCGGTTCGGGGCCTTTCCAGCAGGCTGTGCTGCTTTAGCAAAGCAGGCTCATCGTAGCGAACTAATACTCCCTTTTGAGGGAGAAAAAGCCAACTGAGTTAGCGGCAAAATTATTCAGTGCGCGAGGTATTATCCTTCGTGGCGGCTTTCCTTCACTCAGATAATCCGGTTCTGTTTGAAATCGCGCAGGAAACCGCCCCAGCGGCGTTCGTAGAACGGTGCGATGTGCTCAGTGATAAAGTGACTCACGCCCTTCTCACCTTTCTTCACCTGGCAGATATCAATGGGTTCATCACCCGGCAACGTATCGGTCGCGACGCTACCCGCAGCATGGATGATCTCTTCAATATCACCTTCAGCTTCAATACCAATCAGCAGATTCGGCTGGGCTTCCGCACTTTCTTTGATTGAGCAGAGAAATGCGCGTTTTACCGGCTTAATGGTTTTAAACAGCGTGGTCAGTGAGTCAATCATCTGCGCCGGAGGTTCGGCGACTTCAGAAAGGATCAGCGATTCACCACCTTCCAGTACTTCCTGGGTGCTTAGCGGATTACCCTCTTCCCCCATCAGCAGGCTGATTTCGCGCGGCATAAACTCTTTGCCGGTCGGCAGTTTAGCGTTGAGAAAGAGCGTTTCGCCAAGCGTCATTTCAAATAGCGTACGCACCGGCATAACGACAAATGCTTGCTCATCTTCAACCGCCTGTTGCAGGGCTTCCAGGGAGGTGAAGAACGGGATCACGGTCGTGCCGTCTTCTTTTTCCCAGTGTTGAAGGTCGAGGGCGCTGTCTTCAACCACCGCCTCGCCTTCTGCGGCAGTACCCGGCACCCAGACGGTGGATTCCAGTAATGTACGGAAAAATGCCGGACGATGCGCAGGCTCTGTCGCTGCTTGCTCCAGCAACGTTTCTAATTCATTTTTTGTTTCGGACATAAGTATCACAAATTGGATGAATACATGTAAGCCGGATAAGCGTAGCGCCATCCGGCAATACAGTCGTGAATTATGCGGTCAGCAGATTCGCGATGGTGCGCACACCCAGACCGGTTGCGCCCGCAGACCACTGCTCAACCGGCGCTTTGCGATAGGTTGCAGAGCAATCGATGTGCAGCCAGCCTTGCTGGTAATTTTCCACGAAATGGGACAGGAAGCCCGCCGCGGTGCTTGCACCCGCTGGGTAGGCCGCACTGCCGGTATTGTTCAGCTCGGCAAAATTTGACGGCAGTTGGCTACGGTGGAACTCTGCTAACGGCAAACGCCAGAACGGCTCGTTTTCTTGCGCCGCACTTGCCAACAAACGCGCGGCCAGTTGGTCATCAAAGCTAAACAGCGCGTGGTAATCGTTGCCCAGTGCGGTTTTTGCCGCGCCGGTCAGCGTGGCAGCATCAATGATCAATTCAGGTTTTTGCGCGCTGGCATCGATCAGGCCATCGGCCAGTACCAGACGCCCTTCAGCATCGGTATTCATCACTTCAACTTTTTTACCGTTGCGATAGTGAATGATATCGCCAAGCTTAAAGGCGTTGCCGCTGATCAGGTTATCCGCGCAGCACAGATACAGCTTCACACGCTTGTTCAGGCCACGGGTGATGGCAAACGCCAGCGCGCCGGTGACCGTTGCCGCACCGCCCATATCGGACTTCATTGAGTCCATAAATGCGCTTTGCTTGATGCTGTATCCGCCGGAGTCAAAGGTAATTCCCTTGCCAACCAGGCAGGCATAAACTGGAGCTTCTTTGTCGCCAGTCGGGTTGTAATCCAGCGCCAGCAGCACCGGCGGACGTTCAGAGCCTCGACCTACGGTATGCAGCCCCATGTAGTTCTGCTCGCGCAGATCTTCACCTTTGGTGATACGGTACGAGACGTTGTCGCAGGCCACGCCACACAGCAGGTCTACCGCGCGTTGCGCCAGCTGTTCCGGGCCCAACTCTTCTGCAGGTGCGTTAATGGTATCGCGCACCCAGTCAATAATCTTCAGACGGTTATCCAGCTCTTTGCGCTGCGCCTCGTCCAGAGCGGCCCACTCAACTTTGCGGGTGCCTTTTGGTCCTTTGTAACCCTGCCAGAACGCCCAGCTACGTTCGGTATCCCAGCCTTCACCATCCAGTTGGACATGTTTAATACCCAGGCCGTCAATTTTACGCGCGGCGCGCTGGATAAGGCTGAGATCATCTTTTCCGTTCAGGTGCAGGGTAATACCGTCATTATTAATGCTGTATGTCGCCTTTTCACCCCAGCGAGCGTCAGCGGGTTGCGTGGAAAGCGTAATTTTCATGGCTTCTGTCATTTTATTTATCCTTATTTCGCGCATACAGGAAAACGGGCCACCCGTGGGCAGCCCGTTGACTTATTCGGCTTCGTCCAGCCAGACCAGTAAAATGGCCTCAAGGATTTTTTCGTTCGATGCCTGTGGATCATCATCGAACTCTTCCAGGTCACAGATCCATTGGTGCAGATCGGTGAAACGAACGGTCTTGGGATCGAGATCGGGGAACGCGTCGTACAGCGCCTCGCCGATTTCGCGGCTATCGGTCCACTTCAGTCCCATACTACCCTCTGTTAATGCTCACGTGCATGATTGATTGTGTAACGTGGGATTTCGACCACTAAATCGTCCTCGGTTACCCGTGCCTGACAGCTTAAACGGCTCTCCGGCTCCAGTCCCCAGGCTTTATCCAGCATGTCGTCTTCTTCTTCTGTGCTTTCCGGCAAAGAATCAAAACCTTCACGTACGATGCAGTGGCAGGTCGTGCAGGCACAGGATTTTTCACAGGCGTGTTCAATCTCGATACCGTTACGCAGGGCAACGTCGAGAATGGTTTCGCCGGTCTCAGCTTCCAGAACTGCGCCATCGGGACAGAGATCCTGATGAGGCAAAATAACAATCTTTGGCATATTAAACCTCGTCCACGGAATGGCCTTTCAGCGCGCTACGGACGGATTTGTCCATACGGCGAGCGGCGAATTCCTGGGTTTGTTTGTCTACGTTTTTAATGGCTTGTTCTATCGCGTCAACATCGTCACCCTGTGCTACCTCGCCCAAGTGCGCGGCGGCGGTGTCGATAGCCTGACGTTCTGCGGCGCTTAACAGCGCGGCATCAGCGTTCAGCGCACCGGATAAACTCTCCAGTACGCGTGCCGCTTCGACTTTCTGTTCTGCCAGCATACGAGCTTTAACGTCCTGCTCGGCAAAACTCATCGAATCCTGAATCATGGAGGCGATTTCACTGTCGGTCAGACCGTAGGACGGTTTGACCTGAATCGAGGACTCAACGCCGGTGGATTTCTCCATAGCGGTGACGCTCAGCAGCCCATCAGCATCGACCTGGAAGGTCACGCGGATATGCGCGCCGCCTGCCGGCAACGCCGGGATACCGCGCAGCGCAAAACGCGCCAGTGAACGACAGTCTTGCACCAGCTCACGCTCGCCTTGCATCACGTGAATGGACATCGCGGTTTGGCCATCTTTAAACGTGGTGAAGTCCTGCGCGCGCGCCACCGGGATAGTGGTGTTACGCGGGATCACTTTCTCCACCAGACCGCCCATGGTTTCCAGTCCCAGAGACAGCGGGATAACGTCCAGCAGCAGCATTTCGCTGTCCGGTTTATTCCCGACCAGAATATCCGCCTGGATTGCCGCACCGATAGCGACCACTTTGTCCGGGTCGATAGAGGTCAGCGGCGTACGGCCAAAGAATTCACCGACGCGTTCACGTACCAGCGGCACGCGCGTTGAACCACCGACCATTACCACTTCCAGCACATCCTGCGGCTCAACGCCCGCATCTTTCAGCGCACGGCGGCAGGCCAGCAGCGTACGTTTAACCAGTGCGGAAATGAGTTCATTAAAGGTTTCACGGGTGATTTCACCCTGCCATCCCGCCACGTTAACCGTCACAGAATCGGCGTCGCTGAGTGCGATTTTCGCTGCAATCGCGGCATCCAGCAGCTCGCGCTGTACGCGGTTATCGCTGCGATCGGCAACGCCCGCCTGCTCGCGAATGTAATCGGCCAGCAGATGGTCAAAATCGTCGCCGCCGAGCGCGGAATCACCACCGGTCGCCAACACTTCGAACACGCCGCGACTCAGGCGCAGAATAGAAATATCAAAAGTACCGCCGCCAAGGTCATAGACCGCGATCACGCCTTCCTGACCGGAATCCAGGCCATAAGCGATCGCCGCAGCGGTCGGTTCGTTCAGCAGACGCAATACGTGCAGGCCCGCCAGACGCGCGGCGTCTTTCGTCCCCTGACGCTGTGCATCGTCAAAGTAAGCCGGAACGGTGATCACTACGCCATCCAGTTCGCCGGACAACGATTCGGTTGCCCGCGCGGCCAGCGCTTTCAGAATGTCAGCGGATACGCGCACCGGATTAAGCAAACCGGCAGCGGTTTCAATCATCGGCAGGCCGTTTTCGCTCGCCTGGAATGAATAAGGCAGATGTGGGTAACGCGCCTGGATATCCGCCAGAGAGCGGCCCATCATGCGTTTTACCGAGCTGACGGTGTTTGCCGTATCCTGCGCTGCATTGGCGCGGGCATCGTAACCGACCGAGTAGCCCTGTTGCTGATAGTGAACCACTGACGGCAACAGGTGGCGACCTTCATGATCTGCCAGCGTTTCGGCCTGGCCGCTGCGTACGGTCGCAACCAGGGAGTTGGTGGTGCCTAAATCGATACCGACCGCCAGACGACGCTGGTGCGGCGCGGCGCTCAGACCAGGCTCACTAATTTGTAATAAGGCCATTTTCGCTTCCGGAAATTAAAAATCGAGCAGTTTTTCTTCGAGTTGTTCTGCACTGCTTCGCAGTTTATCGAGAAAACGCAGCTTACGCACGGTATCTGCCGCTGCGTCCCACGTCTCGCTATCCAGCTGTTCCACCATCAGTTGATGGCGAACGTTGTACATTTCGCTGACGCGTTGCATAAACGCATCCAGCCGTTGATTGTCTTTTGCCTGTTCAATCTCGTCCAGCTCTTCGCGCAGCTCAAGTTGCTCCATCAGGAACGCGGTATCGCGCACCGTGTGCTGCTCGCTGCGGATATCAAAGCCGTGTAAAGACAACAAGTATTCGGCGCGCATCAAAGGATGACGCAGCGTTTGCCAGGCCTGGTTGATAGTGGCGGACTGCGAAACCGCAGCAAGTTGTTCCGCCTGAGAACCGCTGGCGAATTTATCAGGATGATACTGACGTTGTAGATCCTGAAAACGTAGGCTCAGCGCCTGAGTATCGAGCTGATAACGGGCCGGTAAGCCAAAGAGGGTGAAGTAGTCCATAACATTCTCAGGGCATCGATTCTCTGTTGTTCGATGAGGCAAAATCAGAGAGTCAGGTAAAACAAACCCCACGCGCAGGCGACCACGGTGGGGTTATCAGTAAGCGCGTTACACGTGGAAGCTTTCGCCGCATCCACATTCGTCTTTCACGTTCGGGTTAGTGAACTTAAACCCTTCGTTCAGACCTTCTTTGACGAAGTCTAACTGCGTACCGTCGAGGAATTGCAGGCTCTTACCGTCGATCACGACTTTTACGCCTTTGTCTTCAAACACGGTATCTTCAGCCGCCGGCTCGTCAACAAATTCCAGTACATAAGCCATACCTGAGCAGCCGGAGGTTCTCACGCCCAGACGCAGACCAAACCCTTTACCGCGGTTTGCCAGGAAGGTATTTACACGCGCTGCTGCACTGTCGCTTAAGGTAATCGACATAATAAAACCTCAACTCTTAATTATTTTGCTTCACGTTTGCTTTTGTAATCCGCAATCGCGGCTTTAATCGCGTCTTCAGCCAGAATAGAGCAGTGAATTTTCACCGGTGGCAGTTCAAGCTCGTCGGCGATATCGGTATTTTTGATCGCCTGTGCTTCGTCCAGAGATTTCCCTTTTACCCATTCGGTAACCAGAGAACTGGAGGCAATAGCGGAACCGCAGCCGTAAGTCTTGAAACGCGCGTCTTCAATGATACCCTCATTGTTGACTTTGATCTGCAACTTCATCACGTCGCCACAGGCCGGTGCACCCACCATGCCGCTGCCCACGTTCTCGTCGCTGTTGTCAAAAGAGCCCACGTTACGTGGATTCTCGTAATGATCGATTACTTTTTCGCTATAAGCCATGATGAATTCTCCTTATCGGTACCGATTAGTGATGTGACCATTCAATACTGTTCAAATCCACGCCCTGTTTGAACATTTCCCACAGCGGGGAAAGGTCGCGCAGGCGGCCAATGGAGTTGCGAACCAGATTGATGGCGTAGTCAATCTCTTCTTCGGTAGTGAAACGACCTAAAGAGAAACGAATTGAGCTATGTGCCAGCTCGTCGGTCATCCCCAGCGCGCGCAGCACGTAGGATGGCTCCAGGCTTGCAGAGGTACATGCAGAACCGGAGGATACAGCCAGGTCTTTCAGCGCCATAATCAGCGACTCGCCTTCAACAAAGTTGAAGCTAACGTTGAGAATGTTCGGCGCGCCCTGCTCGAGGTCACCATTGAGGTACACCTCTTCCATATCTTTCACGCCGTTCCACAGACGGTTACGCAGAGTGCGCAGGCGCGCCATCTCGGTTTCCATCTCTTCTTTGGCGATACGGTAAGCTTCACCCATCCCAACGATTTGGTGCACAGGCAGCGTACCGGAACGCATACCGCGCTCGTGACCGCCGCCGTGCATCTGCGCTTCAATACGAATACGCGGTTTACGACGAACGTACAGCGCGCCGATACCTTTCGGACCATAGATTTTGTGGCCGGAGAAGGACATCAGGTCAACTTTCAGTTGGCTCAGATCGATAGGCAGTTTGCCCACGCTCTGAGTCGCATCAACGTGATAGATGATACCGCGGGCACGGCACATTTCGCCGATGGTTGCGATATCCTGTACCACGCCGATTTCGTTGTTAACGTGCATGATGGAGACCAGAATGGTGTCGTCACGCATTGCCGCTTCAAGTTCTTTCAGGTCGATAATGCCATTACGCTGCGGGGCGAGGTAGGTCACTTCAAACCCTTCGCGCTCCAGCTGACGGCAGGTGTCCAGCACGGCTTTGTGTTCGGTTTTGCTGGTGATGATGTGCTTGCCTTTTTTCTGATAAAAGTTGGCTGCACCTTTAATCGCCAGGTTATCGGATTCAGTCGCACCGGAAGTAAAGACGATTTCACGCGGGTCAGCGCCCACGAGGTCGGCAATCTGGTTACGGGCGATATCTACCGCCTCTTCAGCCTGCCAGCCGAAACGGTGTGAACGGGAAGCTGGGTTACCAAAGTTTCCGTCCAGGGTCAGACACTGCATCATTTTCTCGGCAACACGCGGGTCCACCGGCGTGGTTGCGGAGTAGTCGAGATAGATCGGTAATTTCATTGCTCTATAAACTCCGTACATCGCTTCAATGCAAGGAATCAGGCAACCGGCTGGATGTACGACCGAGTTAACGGGGCGTCTGGCACCCCGGCCTGATTCTGAAATACTTTTTACGCTTCATCTTTCTGGCTGCCTTGATGCAACCAGAAGATATTGCGTAATTTTTATTAGGCACGCAGTTTGACGTCGATAGCGTCTTGCGTGCGGGTGCTGCGTGGAGCGTCATGTGTGTGCTGGCGACCAGACACATCCAGGACTTCCTGATTATTCACCAGTTCGCCCAACGTAATGTTGTTGAGGAAACCGGTCAGACGATCGCTCAGATCGCGCCACAGCGCGTGGGTCAGGCATTTATCGCCGCCCTGACAACCGCCTTTGCCCTGGCAACGGGTCGCGTCTACAGACTCGTCAACAGCGCTAATCACTTCACCTACTGCGATGCTGCCGGCATCTTTACCCAGCAGATACCCGCCGCCTGGTCCACGTACGCTGGAAACCAGACCGTTTTTACGCAAACGGGAAAACAGCTGCTCCAGATATGACAGGGAAATTCCCTGACGTTCAGAAATATCAGCCAACGGTACCGGGCCCGTTTCGGAGTTGAGCGCAACGTCCAACATTGCGGTCACGGCATAACGCCCTTTTGATGTCAGTCTCATGTCTTACTTAGCCTCAAACTCGCCCCTGCCCGGGGTTTTTTATTGTAAAATGGGGGTATTGCATAGCAGGGGCAAGTCTGACATTCCCGACTAAATCAGTCAACTATTTACTTGACTAATTTAGTCAGGTATTTAACCTTCAGTGCCATTTTCATTTACCGGATGGCGCTTCGCTAATCCGGCCTGGAAATCGTGCAGCCATCCGGCATCAAGACGCTTACTTGCCTTTATTCTGCTGCTCTATAGAAGCTAAAATTCCGCGCAAAATGTTCAGCTCCTGGCTCTCAGGACGCGCACGAGTGAACAGACGGCGCAGCTTGTTCATTACCTGCCCCGGATGTCCTTCGCGGATAAACCCGGTCGACAGCAGCGTTTGTTCCAGATGACCGTAAAAACGCTCTAAATCATCGACCAGCGGATACTCAGCTTCTTCGTATTCTGCAGTCTTGTCGCTTTCCTGCGTTGCCAGCCAGGCCATGCGAACTTCATAAGAGATGACCTGCACCGCCATCGCCAGGTTGAGCGAGCTGTATTCCGGGTTCGCGGCAATGGCGACGTGATAATGACACTTCTGCAGCTCTTCGTTGGTCAGGCCAACGCGTTCACGTCCAAACACCAGCGCCACCGGCGAGTTCGTTGCTTCAGAGACGCTTTTTAAACCGCATTCACGCGGATCCAGCATCGGCCACGGCAGCGTACGGGAGCGCGCGCTGGTACCCACCACCAGGCTGCAACCCGCCAGCGCTTCATCGAGAGTATCGACGATCTGCGCGCTGCCGATCACATCGCTGGCACCAGCCGCCAGGGCGATGGCCTGGGAGTCCGGTTTAACCAGTGGATTTACCAGCCACAGATTAGTTAAACCCATGGTTTTCATTGCGCGGGCCACAGAGCCCATGTTGCCAGTGTGAGAGGTTTCCACCAGCACGATTCGAATATTTTGCAGCATTGTATTTCTTCGGCTAAAGATTATTCGGGCATATTATCATAAAACGAAGACATATTCCGAACTCGCTGCTATACTCTGCGCCGTTTTCCCGTTCTTTAACATCCAGTGAGAGAGACCGATGCATCCGATGCTGACCATCGCCGTGCGCGCAGCGCGCAAGGCGGGTAATGTAATTGCCAAACACTACGAAACGCCAGACTCTGTAGAAACCAGCCAGAAAGGCAGCAATGATTTTGTGACTAACGTCGATAAAGCCGCCGAAGCGATTATTATCGAAACAATTCGCAAATCTTACCCACAGCACACCATCATCACCGAAGAAAGCGGTGAGCATGTTGGTGAAGATCAGGATGTTCAATGGGTTATCGATCCACTGGATGGCACTACCAACTTCGTAAAACGTCTGCCGCACTTCGCGGTTTCCATCGCAGTACGCATTAAAGGCCGTACTGAAGTCGCCGTTGTTTACGATCCAATGCGTAACGAACTGTTCACCGCAACCCGCGGCCAGGGCGCACAGCTGAACGGCTACCGTCTGCGTGGCAGCACTGCACGCGATCTGGACGGCACCATCATCGCCACCGGTTTCCCGTTCAAAGCGAAACAGCACGCCACGTCTTACATGAAAATTCTTGGCAAGATGTTTACCGAGTGCGCTGACTTCCGCCGCACAGGTTCTGCTGCGCTGGATCTGGCTTACGTTGCCGCTGCACGCGTTGACGGTTACTTCGAAATCGGTCTGAAACCATGGGATTTCGCCGCAGGTGAGCTGATTGCTCGTGAAGCAGGCGCACTGGTTTGCGACTTCACCGGCGGTCATAACTACATGGCGACTGGCAACATCGTTGCAGGTAATCCGCGCGTAGTGAAAGCCATGCTGGCTAACATGCGTGACGAACTGAGCGACGCGCTGAAGCGTTAATTCAGTACAGCCCGGTGGTGTCATGCTTACCGGGCTTACGTGTTGATACAGGCCGGACAAGGCGTAGCGCCATCCGGCTTTGATTAAAACGGTCTAATCCCTCGCCCCATCGGCACCGCGCTCCCCCACATCACTACCGCAGCAGCAATCAGCACCGCACCACCGGCTAATGCCAGCGTCGTCCAGCCAATCTGTCGCCACAGCACCGGCGCTTTATGTCCGCTAAGTCTCACCGCCAGCGAGCGGAAACTGTGTACCAGCAAAGCCAGTGACGTAATGGTCAAAGAGGTTCCTGCCGCCATCGCCAGCGCCGACGCCATGCCCCAGCTAAAAACGCCAACCACTTTGCTAAACAGTAAAACCATAATTGCCCCGGAGCATGGCCGCATTCCCATAGACAAAACGATCATCAGCCGGGCGCGCCAGTCATCACCGCTTTGCAGCTGTTCAGGATCAGGCAAATGCTGATGCCCACAGCCACATCCCTCGTGATGCACATGGTGCGGCGTGAAGGCGATAAATTTCGGGCGACGCAGTAACTGGCGCAATTTCTTCAGCGCACGGACGCACAATAAAACGCCCAACACGCCAACCAGCGCATAACTCCCTTTCTCCAGCCAGAAACTACTCATATGTAGCCGTCGTGCAGGCAACTGCAAAATGGTGAGCACCACAACCACCAGCCCGATGGCGACCAGTCCCTGTAATAAAGATGAGGCCAGCGTCAGGCCAATACTCGATCTCAGCTTCGAGGGATGCGTTGCCAGCCAGGTGGTAATGACGACTTTTCCATGTCCTGGTCCCAACGCATGCAGCACGCCATAGAGAAAACTAAACAGCAGCAGCGATCCCCCGGCCTGGGCCGGATTGGCGGCAACGGCTTTCAGCAAACCGCTCATCTGCTGGTTAACGTCGCGCTGCCAGACGACACTCTTCATCATCACCTGCGGCCAGGCCTGCCATAGCCACAGTATGCCGACTGCAGCCAACAGTAAAAACACCGCCAGCGGCCATAGTGTCAGCCAGCGGCGTCTGGCGGCGCGTTGTTGATAAACTACGGACATTGCAGCGTCACCGTCTGTGCAAACTGTTTACCCAATTCCATATCCTCCGGCGGTGCGTCTTCTTTATCCAGCGACTGCGCAAAGCTCAGCATTTGTTCATTCGGCGTCGGCGTATGTACTGAAATACGGCATTGCTGACTTATGGCCTGCGCCAGCCTGGCATCGCTGTCTTTGTCATAGCTCATATCAACGTAGTAGGTGGGGTCGAAGGTTGAAATGGTATATTTTTGACCGCTCAGCGGCTGAGCTTCCGCCAGCGGCAACACGAACGTCAGCACTGCCTGATGTTCTTCACGCTCCATGCCATATTCCGTCGGCCTGTTTTTAAACTTTACCTTTTTCCCGTCGTGCCACACTTCGGTGAAATAGTGCTGCCCGAGGACGTTGGCCATCACTTCTGCCGCCAGTTTTTTCCAGATCTCATCACCAGGTTTGGCATTTCCCGCATCGTAAAGCAGATCTGCCGAGGTGATTTCATCCATCGTCCAGCGCATTTTTAGCGCGACGAACTGGTCATTCTCGCTCACTATCTCGGTTTTCAAATGGATAAAGCTGTGGGGATGCGCACCTGCGCCAAAGGACAGGATCGCGAGAAACAACGTCATAATGATACGTTTAACGCCTTGCATGAGTTCTCCACGAGAAAAATCTACACCGCCACAAATAATGATGCTGTGTTTGGCGAAAGTGTGCTGAGGATACCATTGAACGAAAAAATGTTGAGCCTCCTTTTCCGGTATCGATTCAGTTCTCAATTTCAACAATTTCTTCTTCAGCAACATCCTCCCAAATACCTTTTCGTCGCCACAACTTAAGTAAAATGATAACAATTTGTTAATTTATGGTTTCATTTTAATGCTTTGTTAACACTGAATTTAAATTCCTGAGTGTATTTCCGTTCAAATTTAACCAATATTTAACCATTTATTTTCCATAAAATTACAATAATGGGCATAGATCACATTCACCAAACTTGTAATTCATTCCCTCTTCCATTCGTTGTTAACTTCACGCCGTGACATGTCCTGCCCCCTACGAAAGGTACAACTATGAAATTCAAACTCGCATTACTCAGTGCAACCCTGGTTTCTGCATGCATGTTGTCCGGCACGTCCTTTGCGGCGGAAAAATATGAAATTGCTGTGGTTGCCAAAGTCACCGGGATTCCGTGGTTTAACCGGATGGAAACCGGTGTTAATGAAGCAGCAAAAAAACTGGATGTGAATGCTTACCAGACCGGGCCTTCCACGCCGGATCCGGCACAGCAGGTCAAAGTGATTGAGGATCTGATCGCCAAAAACGTCAACGCCATCATCGTGGTACCGAATGATGCCAAGGTCCTTGAGCCAGTACTGAAAAAAGCGCGCGATAAAGGCATTGTCGTTCTGACGCACGAATCCCCGGATGAGCAAATTGGCCAATGGGATATCGAAACCATCGATAGTGAAAAATACGCACAGGCCAACGTCGATGAGTTAGCAAAAAACATGGGCGGCAAAGGGGGTTACGCCATCTATGTCGGTTCACTGACGGTGCCGCTGCATAACGCGTGGGCGGATTATGCAATTAAGTACCAGAAAGAAAAATATCCGGAAATGTTTGAGGTCACTTCACGTCTGCCGGTTGCGGAAAGCATCGATAAATCCTACGCCACAACGCTGGACCTCATGAAAACTTATCCGCAGATGAAAGGCATTATCGGTTTCGGCTCGCTGGGTCCAATCGGGGCGGGTCAGGCTGTGCAGAAAAAACGCGCCAAAGATAAAATCGCCGTTGTCGGGATTGCAATGCCAGCACAGGCTGCACCTTACCTGATGCGCGGTGATATCAAAAAAGCGCTGCTGTGGGATCCAAAAGACGCGGGCTACGCGCTGGTAACGGTTGCCGATCAGCTGTTGCAGGGCAAAGAAGTTAACGCCGACCTGAGTATCGATGGTTTAGGGAAAGCCGATATCGACACGGAGAAGAAAGTGATCCGCTTTAACAAGATCCTCGAAGTCACCAAAGACAACGCACAATCACTTGGTTTCTAAGGCTTTAGCCAACACCAGGGAACCTTAACGCCGGCCGTCTGGCCGGCGCTATCAACCAAACTAACACTCAGCGTCCATCCGGGCGCTCGCAGGGGTATTGTCCATGGCAGACACCACCGCATTTATCACTCTTGAGAATATCAGCAAACAATTCCCGGGCGTGCTGGCGCTGGATAACGTGAATCTGACGCTGAGAAAAGGCGAAGTTCACTGTCTGGCGGGTCAAAACGGCTGTGGTAAAAGTACCATTATTAAAGTGATCTCCGGAGTTTATCATCCGGAAAAAGGCGCGCAGATTTTACTCGATGGCAAATTGTTCCATCACCTGACGCCGCAGCTCTCTTCCCATTATGGCATTCAGGTTATTTACCAGGACCTGTCGTTATTCCCTAACTTTAGCGTCGCGGAGAATATCGCGGTTAACCGCTATCTGCCCGGTGGCGATATCTGGGTACGTCGTGGCGCCATGAAGCAGCAGGCGCTGGCAGCCATGAAGCGCATCGGTGTGAACATCGATCCCGATAAAAAGGTTGAAAAACTCTCGATTGCCGACCGACAACTGGTCGCCATTTGCCGGGCGATTGCCGCCGACGCGCGTCTGGTGATTATGGACGAGCCTACCGCCTCACTAACCCGTCAGGAGGTTAATGGCCTGCTACGGGTCGTTAACGAACTAAAAGCTGCCGGAATTTGTGTAGTGTTTGTCAGCCACCGTCTGGATGAAGTGATGGAAGTGGCTGACCGCATCAGCGTGATGCGCGACGGCAAACTGGTGGGCACTTATCCTGCCAGCGAACTCGACAGCCACGAGCTGGCTTTCCTGATGACCGGACAACGCTTCCACTATAGCCCGCTGCCGGAAAGACCCGCTATTGAGCAAGAGCCCCTGCTGGAACTGCGCAACCTCAGCCGCAGAGGCAAATACCAAAACATTAATCTGTCGCTGCACGGCGGCGAGATTGTCTCCATTGTGGGCCTGCTGGGCGCCGGACGCACCGAACTTTGTCTGAGCCTGTTTGGCATGACGCACCCAGAAAGCGGTGAGATTCGCATTAACGGCCAGCCGGTCACTCTTCGCAATAACCATGACGCCATCAAACATGGGATCGGCTACGTCTCAGAAGATCGCCTGACGCAGGGGCTGATCATGGAGCAGTCGATCTACGACAACACCATCGTCACGGTGTTTGATCAACTGCATACCGGCAGCGGCCTGCTCGATCACCGTAAAGCGCAAAAACTGGTCGCCGACTTGATCCGCGAGCTGAATATCAAAGTGTCCGATCCACACCTGCCGGTTAAAACCCTTTCCGGCGGTAATGCCCAGCGTATCGCCATTGCCAAATGGGTGGCGACTAACCCCCGCATCCTGATCCTCGACTCCCCTACCGTAGGCGTAGATATCGCCAACAAAGAGGGTATTTACCAGATAGCCCGCGATTTGGCGGAACAGGGTATGGCGGTGCTGATGATTTGCGATGAAATCCCGGAAGCGTATTACAACAGCCACCGCGTGCTGGTGATGCGTCGCGGCAGGCTGGTGGCGGAATTTAATCCTCATCAGTGCCGTGAAGAGGAGATTGCTGAAGTGGTCGAGGTAATCAATGAATAAGATGCATCTCTCCCGTTTAATCGGGCAACATGAATTTTGGCTGGGCCTGCTGGTTGTGGCCCTTGCCGTTGGGCTGAGCATCAGCACCGATGAGTTCTTGTCTTTGGGGAACCTGACGGATGTGGCTACCAGCTATGCGATTCTCGGCATCCTTGCCTGCGGGCTGTTTGTGGTACTGATTTCCGGCGGGATCGACATCTCATTTCCGGCGATGACCGCGATAGCCCAGTATGCGATGGCCAGTTGGGTTATCGGCCACGGCGGCAACTTCGCGCTGGCGTTAATCATCGCGATTGCGGTGGGTCTGCTGCTGGGACTTATTAATGGTTTCCTGGTCTACTGGCTGCGCGTTCCGGCCATCATCATTACCATCGCCACGTTGAACGTTTACTACGGTCTGCTGGTGTACGCCACCAAAGGCACCTGGCTGTACGGCTTTCCGGACTGGTTTATGAACGGCATCAATTGGTTCTCGTTCACCGCGGCGGATGGCTACGACTACGGCTTGACACTGCCTCTGCTGTGCCTGGCGGCTGTGATCATCTTTACCGCCGTGCTGATGAACTATACCCGTCTTGGCCGTCAGGTTTACGCCATGGGCGGTAATCGTGATGCGGCCTCGCGCCTGGGGCTGAATCTGCTGAAGCTGCATTTCTACGTGTATGGCTACATGGGCATTCTGGCAGGCGTTGCCGCCGTGGTTCAGGCGCAAATCACCCAGTCAGTTGCGCCCAATTCGCTGCTCGGCTTTGAGTTGACGGTGCTGGCGGCGGTCGTGCTCGGCGGAACCAGCATGAGCGGCGGACGCGGAACATTAACCGGAACCCTGCTCGGCGTGGTTCTGCTGGCCTTCTTACAAAATGGCCTGACGCTGCTCAGCGTCTCCTCTTACTGGCACACCGTGTTCAGCGGCGCCATTATCCTGGTCAGCATTAGCGCCACGGCCTGGAACGAAAAACGCAAACTGGCAAGGGAGCTTTGAGATGAAAACAATCGCCAGATTTTTACCCGGTGATGCCATCATTCGTCTGCAATGCGTCATTATTGTGGTCGTCGCCCTGGTCTTCTCGGCCCTGCTCGGCAGCCGTTTTTTCAGCGTCGCTAACTTCCAGTCGATTGGCTCGCAGCTGCCGATCCTTGGCATGCTGGCCCTCGGGATGGGTATGACCATGCTGACCGGCGGCATAAACCTGTCGATAATTGCAGGAGCGAATGCCTGCTCGCTGGTAATGGCGGCGATTATCGTCACCCATCCGGATAACCCGCTGTTTCTGGTGCTGGCGCTGATGGCAGGCGCTGCCGTGGCGGTCGCAATCGGTACGCTCAACGGCGCGCTGATTGCCTGGGTCGGGGTTTCGCCGATTCTCGCCACGCTCGGCACGATGACGCTTATCTCCGGGCTGAATATTCTGCTTTCCAATGGGACAGTGATTTCCGGTTTCCCGACCGCCATTCAATATCTTGGTAACGCCACGATTGCCGGTATTCCGGTAGCGCTGCTGCTCTTTTTCCTGGTGGCAATCCTGCTGTGGGTACTGCTGGAGCACACCACGCTTGGGCGCAGTCTGTATCTCGTGGGTTCCAATGAACAGGCTACCCGCTACAGCGGCGTAAATACCGTCCGGGTACAAATTTCCGTGTACGTGATTTCTGCCCTGCTCGGCTGGGTCGCCGCCATTCTGATGATGGCGAAATTCAACTCGGCAAAAGCCGGATACGGTGAGTCATACCTGCTGGTCACCATCCTTGCCTCCGTCCTCGGCGGCATCAACCCGGATGGCGGTTTCGGGCGCATTATCGGCCTGGTACTGGCGCTGATTGTGCTGCAAATGCTGGAAAGCGGCCTTAACTTGCTGGGGGTGAGCAGCTATCTGACGATGGCCCTGTGGGGCGCGGTGCTGATCCTCTTTATCGCATTACAGAATCGTAAAGCCTGATTTCAGGAGAAAAAATTATGGCAAGTTACTTTATTGGTGTGGATGTCGGAACCGGAAGCGCCCGTGCCGGCGTGTTTGATCTCAACGGCAGAATGGTCGGCCAGGCCAGTCGGGCTATCGAGATTTACCGCCCGCAGGCCGATTTTGTTGAGCAGTCTTCCGATAACATCTGGCAGGCGGTGTGTAACGCGGTTCGCGATGCGATTAACCAGTCGGATATCAACCCAATCCAGGTGAAAGGTCTGGGCTTTGACGCTACCTGCTCACTGGTGGTGCTGGATAAAGAAGGTAAACCGCTGACCATCAGCCCGTCCGGGCGCAGCGAACAGAACATCATTGTGTGGATGGATCACCGCGCCATTACCCAGGCTGAACGCATTAACGCCCTGCATCATCGGGTGCTGGACTACGTTGGCGGCATTATCTCCCCGGAAATGCAAACGCCCAAGCTGCTGTGGCTGAAGCAGCATATGCCCAATACCTGGGCCAATGCGGGTTACTACTTTGATCTGCCCGATTTTCTGACCTGGCGCGCAACTGGCGATGACACACGATCATTGTGTTCGACAGTGTGTAAATGGACCTATATGGGCCATGAAGACAAATGGGATGCCAGCTATTTCCGCCAGATTGGGCTGGAAGACCTGCTGGAACATGATGCTGCCAAAATTGGTCGCTACGTGAAAACCATGGGCGAACCGCTCGGTCACGGGCTGTCCGCGCGCGCCGCCAGCGAAATGGGACTGATTCCGGGGACCGCGGTCAGCGTCTCGATAATCGATGCCCACGCCGGCACGCTCGGTACGCTCGGCGCAAGCGGAGTTTCCGGCGAGGTGGCGGATTTTGACCGTCGTGTCGCGCTAATTGGTGGCACCTCCACCGGACACATGGCGATTTCCAAAGAGCCGCGTTTTATCGGCGGCGTCTGGGGTCCTTACTACTCAGCCGTACTGCCGGAATACTGGCTCAATGAAGGCGGGCAGTCAGCAACCGGGGCGTTAATCGACCACGTTATTCAGTCGCATCCGTGTTACGAAACCCTGCTGACGCAGGCTAAGTCTCAGGGGCAAACCATTTATGAAGTGCTGAATGCGCTGCTGCGTAAAATGGCTGGTGAGCCGGAAGATATCGCCTTTTTGACCCGAGACATGCACATCCTGCCCTATTTCCACGGCAACCGCTCGCCGCGCGCTAACCCCACGCTCACGGGAGCAATCACCGGACTGAAGCTGTCCCGCACGCCGGAAGATATGGCGCTCCAGTACCTCGCAACCATCCAGGCCATTGCGCTGGGAACGCGCCATATCATTGAAACGATGAACCAAAGCGGCTACACCATCGATACGATTATGGCCAGCGGCGGCGGGACGAAAAACCCAATCTTCGTTCAGGAGCATGCCAACGCCACCGGTTGCGCCATGCTGCTGCCTGAAGAGAGCGAAGCCATGCTGCTGGGCGGCGCGATGATGGGGACTATCGCCGCAGGCGTGTTCGACACGTTCCCGGAAGCGATGTCGGCAATGAGCCGGATTGGTAAAACGGTCACCCCGCAGACCAATCGCATTAAGCAGTACTACGATCGCAAATATCGGGTATTCCACGAGATGTATCAGGATCATATGAAATACCGCCAACTGATGCAGGAGGACGCATGAGTGACTCCTGGTCTCAGGCCACCGGCGTATTTCAGCTCTATAGCGATGCCCTCGCAGGTCTGGGACAGCATCTGACTGAACCGGTCTGGCAGTCGCTAATGGCGGAGCTGCGCGGTTGCCAGGGGAAAATCGTCGTCACTGGCGTCGGTACATCCGGTATTGCGGCGCGTAAAGTTGCGCACATGCTCGCCTGCGTGGAACGTCCGGCGATTTACCTCAACGCGACGGATGCGGCGCATGGCGATCTCGGTTTTTTACGCGCCGACGACCTGGTCATTATGCTATCACGCGGGGGAAATTCGGATGAACTCACCCGACTGCTGCCCGGACTGGCTGCGAGAAATGTGCCCATCCTGAGCGTGACTGAAAACGCCGACTCAGCCATTGCTAAAGCGTCGAGGCTGGTGATTTCCACCGGCGTCCAGCGTGAGGCCGACCCGTTGAACATGTTGGCCACCACCTCAATTTTACTGGTCCTGGCTATCTTTGACGCCGCCTGCGCCTGTCTGATGAGCGAAAGCGGTTACTCAAAAGAGACGCTATTGTCTGTACATCCTGGCGGTGATGTGGGATTAACGCTGAGCCGCGAGCAGTAACAACAGACCTCGCATTTCCACTCGTCTTCTCAACCCGTCACCCTCAGGCGGGTTTTTTTATGTCTCAATAGAAGATAAAACAGTGAAAAAGCCAGTTAACGCGCTGCGTTCCACTCCTGCTATCTGTTCCGCACGTTAAAAATTCTGTGACGCTCTCCAGCATTCCTGGTGGAAAGCATTCCATTCTCCAAATCTATGAGCAAACTTTAGCTATTCTTATCAAACATACTTACGGGAGATCCTACAGATGATGTCAACGCTTGCTCCACCATCTGTACTTTCCGCTCCCCAGCGCCGTTGCCAGGTGCTGCTGACGCTTTTCCTGCCAGGGCAAATCGCTACAGCTCAAACCTTCAGTAGCCTCAATGGCGTTGATGATGCCACTGTTGAGGAAGATATTATTGGCGCAGGACTCGAAATCCAGCGCTATCACCGACTCGCGATTACCACCGCGCTGAATGGCGGCTATACGATCGAAGGGACCCCGCTAAATCAGCGCCTGTGTCTGTTGCAGTGGCTGCGCCGCGGTCTGCGGATCTGCCCGACTTTCATCGCCCAGCATTTCACACCCGCATTAAAAATGGCGCTGAAACAACAAGGTATCGCGCGTACGCTGTATGACGACACCAATCTGCATGCGCTCATTAATCTGTGCTCCCGGCGCTTGCAGAAGCCGTTTGAGTACCGTGACATCCAGTTCCTGCGCCTGTATTTACAGTATTGTCTGCTACAGCATCACGCGGGAGTCACCCCGGAATTTAATCCGCTCCAGCAACGCTGGGCGCAATCCTGCGCAGAGTATCCGCTCGCGGAGGAAATTGGCCGCCACTGGCAGCGCCACGTCATGCAGAGTGCGCCGCCGGGCGAATCGCTGTTTATGGCGTTGTTGTTCTCAATGCTCCGTATCCCCGACCCTGTGCGCGATAACCACCAGCAGGATCGTCGCCTGCGTCTTGCTATTGCACGGCTGGTGCTGCGTTTTCGCGAGTATGGCAATGTACGCTTCAGCGATGAGCAAGGACTGAACGATCAGCTGTATATTCACCTTGCCCAGGCGCTTAACCGCAGCGTGTTTGCCATTGGCATAGATAACACGCTGCCGGAGGAGTTCAGCCGACTTTATCCCCGTCTGGTTCGTACTACCCGCGAGGCGATACATGGCTTCGAAGCGGAGTACGATGTGCAGTTTTCAGAAGAAGAGATCGGGCTGGTCGCCGTTATTTTCGGTGCCTGGCTGATGCAGGAGAAGGATTTGCACGAGAAGCAGATTATCCTGCTGACCGGCAACAATGAACAACTTGAAACGCATATTGAGCAACAGCTGCGCGAACTGACGCTGCTGCCGCTCAACGTAAAACATATGCCGATGCAGGACTTTCAAAAACAGGGTTCGCCGCGCGGAGTCACTCTGATTATTACGCCGTATACCACGCCGCTGCCGCTGTTTTCACCGCCGTTGATTCATGCGGATCTGGCACTTACGCCGCATCAGCAGCAGCAGATCCGCAAAATCCTCGAATCATAACGTTGCAGGCTGCGCCACCACCTTCGGGCGCAGAAAGATTGCCGGTAGCGCCACCAGCGCCATCACCCAGAATACGCCGTTGCCCAGATTCTGGTACAGGTAGCCTGCGAATACGGTCATGATGGCGATGCTGCCGCCCATCGCCACCGCAGAATACACCGCCTGCAAACGTATCACTTCGCTGCCCTGGCGCGTCGCGATATAGCGCATTGCCGCCAGGTGGCAGACGGTAAAGGTTCCGCAATGGAGGATTTGCACCACAATCAGCCACGGTAGCTCAGTGCTCCAGCCCATCAACCCCCAACGTGCCACGCCGCAAACGGCGGAAAGCAGCAGCAAATCGCGCGCGCTAAAGCGGCGGAATAGCTTGTGACTGAGAGCGAAAATAATCACTTCCGCCACCACGCCTAATGACCATAAATAGCCCACCGCCGAAGCGGAATATCCGGCAGACTGCCAGTAGATGGCGCTGAAACCGTAATAAGCGGCATGCGCACCTTGCAACAGACTCACACAGGCAAGAAAACGCCAGCTTTGGGTTATCAACACGCGCCAGGCGGGCCATCCAGCGCTCTCCTGCTGACGGTTTTCCCCTGCTGGCTGCACGCTCGGGCGGATCATCATCCCCAATAGCATCGACGCGACGCCAAGCGACAGCAGGACCAGGATCACCCGATAGTCAAACAGGCTCACCAGCTTGCCGGTCAGCGCGGAGCCAATCACAAAGGCAACGGATCCCCACAGTCTTACCCGACCGTAGTCCATGGTTATCTGTTTTTGCCAGGTGTTGGCCAGCGCGTCGGTCAACGGCACCAGCGGCGAGAAAAACAGGTTAAAGCCGACCATCACCACCATCAGCCACGCCACGTTGGTGCCCGCCCAGAAGGCCAGCGCAAACACCAGCGTCAACAGGGCCAGAATACGTAAAGCGGAGATCAGACGAGAGGGATCGCTTACGCGCGGCGCAATCAGCAAACTGCCGAGAAAACGGGCAATCAGCCCCGCGCCCAGCAGTAAACCGATGGTTTCCGGCGTCAGCCCCAGCCCTTCGAGCCAGACGCTCCAGAAAGGCAGAAAAATACCGTAGCTAAAGAAGTAGGTGAAATAACCGAGCGCCAGCCAGCGCGTGGAATGCAAAGCCATGAATCCCTCCCGTTTGGAGGCGATAGTCTGGCGACAAACGTAGGCTGGCGCAAGAGAGCATTAACAGGCAGATAACATGATTTTTGCCCTATTCGACGCAAATCTGCATCACAAAATGGCAGCGTTCTCCCTGCGCTAAAACCTGCAATCCCGGCTGCCCCTGCATGTGGTGGGCATTCACCGGATGCGTTTGCGGCTCCAGGCACAAGAACTCCTCACCCGACATTCTGAACAGCATCAACCATGGAGTTTGCGCTAAAATCGTGACTTTCATCACATCTCGCTGAATAACGGCCCGTCCGCTCCAGCCAGAATATCCAACATTTAGCCAGCTATCCTCGCCGTATTGCGCGTACATGAAATCCGCCGCTGGAGGGATTTCACGTTGCCATTCCAGCGGCAGATGCTGTTCCCCCTCCGGCCAGTAGCCGCTGGTGGTGAATTGCGCCGTGCTGTGCTTATCAAAAGCGAAAAACGGATGGAACCCACAGCCATAAATCATCGGCTGTTCACCGCAATGGGTGAGCGTCAACGAGACGTGCAGGCTTGAGGTTTCCAGTTGATAGCAAAGTTGCGCCGTATAGTCATAGCCACAGGGATGCCAACTGCGCAACTGCAGCAAACAACCGCTTTGGGTCACGGTGATAACCTGCCAGCGTTGCAGCCAGCCGTCACCGTGCAGGAAAAAGGTGTCATCTGCGCCATGTTGAGGTAACACCACCTCTTCACCGCGCAGCATAAAACGATTTCCCGCCACCCGATTCGCGACCGGCAGCATCGGGAACAGGCCGCAATCACCGGGCTGCTGACCATGACCTTCGCGTAAAATTGCCTGTTGATGTTGTAACGAAACCAGACTTAATAGCGAACCGCCCTGCGGATCTACGCACATCCGCAGATGTGCGTTTTGTAGCATCAGCAGACCATCCATTAGCGAGCGCTTCGTTGTTGGGCTGATGCGCCAACTTTCGTATGCTGCGCCGCCAGCTGCTCTTCCAGCGCTTCCAGCGTCACGCCTTTGGTTTCCGGAACATTACGCAGAACATACATGAATCCCATCGCGCAAATCACACCGTACAACAGGAAGCTTCCCGACGCGCCCAGACTCGCATTGAGCAGCGGGAAAGTATAGGTCAGCAGGAAGCAGGCAATCCACAGCGCTAGCGTACCGAGCGACATCGCCAGCCCGCGGACGCGGTTAGGGAAAATTTCAGACAGCAGCACCCAGGTCACCGGGGCCAGCGTCAGGGCATAAATAGCGATCGCCGCCAGCACCAGAACCAGAACCGGCCAGCCCATAATGCCCAACCCGTACGCCCCGGCAATCAGCATATAGATAACCGTTAATCCTGACGCCCCGAACAACATCAGTTTACGGCGACCAATTTTGTCTACTAACGGCAGAGCGGCAAGGGTAAAGACCAGATTGATGATCCCTGTCGCCACGATCGATTTTAACGTACCGTTGATGTCGAATCCGGCAGAGGCGAAGATCTCCTGCGCATAGTTGAAAATAACGTTGATCCCACACCACTGCTGGAACACTGCCAGCACCATTCCAATAATCACGATCGGTTTGATCTGCGGTTGTAACAGCGTTGACCACGCGACCTTGTGATTATCTTTTTGCAACGTATGTTCAATCTCTTTCAGCGTTTGACCAGCATATTCCGCCGAACCAATGCGCTGCAGCATGGTACGCGCACGATCGGCTTTGCCTGCTTTCACCAGCCAGCGCGGCGATTCAGGTACAAAGAACATCAGTACCAGGAAAATTATCGCGGGCACTAATTCAGCGCCAAACATCCAACGCCAGCCCGTCTGACCGTTCCAGCTTTCCACAATCGCCTGCTGCGTAGCGCCTGAGGCTACAGGTTCGGCAATCATCAGGTTGATAAGCTGCGCCGCCAGTACGCCAATCACGATAGTGAGCTGGTTAACGGCAACAAAGCGCCCACGCTTTTCAGCCGGGCTAACCTCGGCGATATACAACGGGCTTAGCGCAGACGCCAGACCAATCCCCACGCCTCCAACGATGCGATAAACAATAAACATGTCGAAATTACTGGCGACGGCAGTTCCCCAGGCGGAAGCGCTAAAGAGGATCGCCGAGAGAATCAGCGGCATCTTTCGGCCAAACTTATCGGCGCACCATCCGGAAATCAGCGCGCCAAAGATACAACCGACCAAAGCCGAACTCATCGCCCAGCCGGATTGCGCCGGATCGGTAATCGAGAAATAGGCTTCATAGAAGGGTTTTGCCCCACCGATCACCACCCAGTCATAGCCAAACAGTAAACCACCGCAGGCCGCAACCAGGCAGATAGTCCAGACGTAACCAATCTTTAAATGTGTCTGCGCGTTATTCATTATGATTCCTCTTTCAGGGAAACGCAGGGGACAGTAGGTTTCGGGTGAGGTTGCCCCCACCCATTTCGGGTGTTACTGGAAAAGCCTTACGTTAATGGCGTGACGTAGCAGTAATGCCTTGTCATGCGCCGGATTGAGCTGCAGGAGTGCGTCAAGATCGCGCTGGCAAGCAGCACTATTTCCCAACCCCAGATGCCCGAGCACACTGATAAACAGGCAGTGTTGCTGGTGTTTTGCTTGTGCTGAGGTATCCAGTACCACCAGATCGGGTAGCGATACGGCAAAGAAATCGACATCCGGGACATTGTCGCGATGCGATTCAACCCATTGCAGGAAGCTATTAAACAGAGCGTTCGCCTGAGCATCATCGCCAAGTTTTCTCTGCGCCATACCCTGCCAGAAGAGATAATCCACAGGCTGGTCGTTGTAGTAACGGCCAGCATCCAGTGTGCTACCGCCGCGTGTCGCACGGGAGAAGTAACGCTGGGATTCATCAAAACACCCCTGCTGCTGCGCGCAATGTCCCAGTAAATACCAAATATCGTTATCCGTTTGTCCGGGTAAACGCCCCTCCCCGAGGTTTTGCGGGTAGTGCAACGCCTGTTGCAACTGCGCGATGGCGGTTTGCGGGTCGCCGGACTGAATGGCAGCCAGCGCACGATGCATCTGATTCAGCAAATATTGCCCGGTGGCTTTGCCTTCACCACCTTCCCACGGATGGAACACGCGCTCACGTAATACTGCTGCGGCATCGTCGTAACGCCCTAATCCATTCCACAGACTGAGCAGTTCCACCGTCAGATCGTCACGATGGAAGACAATCTCTTTGCTGGCTTCCAGTCGCTGCAGGCGCAGCTCAGCCGGTTGCGCCATCAGCTTCTTGAGATAGTCGAGTTCAAACAGGAAACGGGCATTTTGCGGCTCCAGTGCCACGGCCTGCGACAGATACTGCATCGCCTGCTGCGCATCATGCAGTTTGTTCCAGGCATAGATCCCCAGTAAGCGGTGTACAGGAGCGAAGTCCGCTTCCTGCGCAAGGGTAAACTGCCAGCAGGATACCGCTTCGGCATAACGCCGTTTGCTGTACCAGAAACAGCCAAGTAAATAGCGGGCAAAAGCGCTCTGTTCGAGGGTTTGCAGCATCTGCACTTCATCCAGCGTATTGGGGAAACGAACGCGGTTTTGCAGGCATTCGCGGGCACGTTCGATGAAGGGTTGTGGGTTGTCACTTAGCGAGGCGCGCCACAGCATAGGCAGCGTTTCCTGGCTGTCGAGCAGTTCCAGCACGCCACGGGCAGCATCCTTTTGCCCCAATGAGATCAGCCAGCCTGCCAGTTCACACGCGTTGGTTCCGCGCCGCCCGGTAATCGAGATCAGCGCTTGCGCCGTCGCCTCGTCCTGACATATGGCCCAGCGCGCATAGTGCAGGGTGTAGCTCAGAGGATAATCAACCAGCTGTTGGCGAATGTAGTCCAGGGCTTGCGGAATGCGATCAAGTTTTGCCAGCGCCAGCGCTTTCAGTCCCATCGCCAGGTTATTACTGCCGTTAAAGCGCAGGCTCTGCTCGACCTTTTCCAACGCGCCAACGTAGTCCTGACGCTTCATCGCCAGACGCGCTAACGACCAGAAAGCCGCATCCCGACAGTTGCCGCTCCAACTGGCCTTATAATAATGATCCCAAGCACTGTCATCGTCGCCCTGACGTTCCTGTGCGGCGGCCAGCAGCATGCTCGCCTCGCCATCACGCGGATTTTTATTGAGCTTATGCGCCCGTTCCAGCGCCTTACTCGCACAATGCGCCGTCAGCGCCCAGTCCGCGCGGTTTAGCGCCAGCGTCCCCAGGGCCACATTATTGCGGTAATCCAGCGGATCAACATCCAGCGCGCGGCGATAATAATCTTCAGCATAGCGGCTGGCATGGTTGTACTGCTCCAGATGCTGACCAATAAAATAGAGTTCATCGGTATTAGAGAGTGCTTCTGGCTGTGCTGGCGCGACGGCCGCCGAAGGCAGCGGTAACTCTTGCGCGATGTGCTCTTCGTACTGCAAAAGCGTAGCACCATCGGCGTTAGTGACGGTCATTGTCACCCGGGTATGGTCATTGTCTGACACATCAGTCAGCCAGCTCTGTCCCGGCTCCAGAGTGAGTGTATTTTCATAGAATGGCTGCCCGTGTGCGGCAAGCGTAACCTGAACATCGCGTAACGGCGCAATCGCATAAATGCCCACAGAAAGCTGGCGACTCTCACGCACCAGACGAAGCGCCAACTGCGTGCTGGCGTTTTGCACCATACCCAGTTCGCTGTAAGGCAGGAAGTTTTGCACGAAGACTTTCTCTTCGTACGGCGCAAGCCAGGTGAAATCCGGCTGGTTATCGGTAAAGACCCCGGTCATAAGTTCGATATACGGACCGTTGTCATCAGTGAGATTACGATCCCAGGCAACGCCAAAGTCGCCATAACCCCAAGTCCACTGTTTTTTCCCTGGCGAAACGTGGTGATCGGCCACATGCAGCAACCCACCGCGCTCGCCGTGATGCCAGGCACCAACAAAATCATAATCAGATTTTTCAGCCATATAGGAGGTCGGCACTGGTACGTTTTTGTAGCGCGAGATATCCACGCCAGCCGAATAGTCCACTTTGTAGTATGTGCCGGTGGCGATGGGAAACGCAGAGACATCGCGCTTACCGTGGTCGAATACCGCCGTCACATCCGGTGGAAACACGCTCTGGTGATCGTCGCCGCCCTTCACCGCCGGATTCGCCCACCATAAGAAGTGGCGCGGGGTAGCGTTACCGTTAAAAACCTTCCCGGTTATCTCGATCAACGCGCGATCCGGATACAGCGTGAATCCGGTCATGACCTGTAAACCACGCATGGGCTCTACCTCGCCCATCCAGACGGTGTATTCGCCCTGCTCACCCTGCTGTTGCGTAAAATCCACCGGCATAAAGGTGGTCGGGCGATGATGTTGCGGCCAGTTAAACTCAATGCCGCCAGAGATCCACGGCCCAAGCAGACCGACCAGCGCAGGTTTTACCACTTCGTTGTAGTAGACGAAGTCGCGCTGCTGCACTTTGTCATACGCTCGATGAATGCGTCCGCCTAACTCCGGCAGCAGCATGATGCGAATGAAGTCATTCTCCATCCATACCGCCTGATAGTCGCGCATTTCACGTTTGCCGGTCAGCGTATCAATCACGCCATAGGGATAAACCGCTCCTGAAGACCCCTGATAAACTCGCTTTTCCAGAAACATTGGGTTGGCGTCTTCTTCACCCGCTGTCCACGTGGGGAGGGTGATCGTTTCCTGCCAAACTTTTACTGAACCGTACATGCCGCGCTCCACTTAATAAACAAAAGTAAAAATTCAACTTGATGCTATTCTGCGGCAGTTAAGTGGCGTTAAAATGCACAATGCTCACGCAATATAGTTAAGGGAGTTAAGTGAATGCAGCGTTCGGGGTTCAACAACGCCAGGGTACGTCAGGCGAATAAACAGATTTTTTTGTCACATCTGTGGCGAGAAAAGCAGCTCAGCAAGTCACAGCTGGCGCAGCTCACCAGCCTGTCGATCCCGGCGGTTAGCAATATCCTCGAAGAACTGATGGATGAAGGAAGAATCAGCCATTCGCGAGAAACTTTAAGCCAGCGCGGTTTGAGCAGTGGCAGCTACCATTTGCCAGAAAAAGGTGCCTGGACGCTGTGTATCAACGTCACCCCCACCAGCATCACCAGTCAACTGGCGGATGCTCGGCTGGTTGCCGTCGGCGACTGGCAGCATGAAGTCATCAACCCCGAATCGCCAAAAGCGCTGCTGACAGCATTGGCGGCGCACTGGCGGGAATACCGTCGACAATTTCCCGAGGTCACGATTAATCTGGCGCTTGGCGTTCACGGTCAGGTTGATCCGATAACCGGCGCATCAAAAACCATGCCTCAGGCGCCGTGGAAAACACCGGTGGAAATAAAATATCTGCTGGAGGAGATGCTCGGCGTACAGGTCCGGCTGGATAATGACTGCGTGATGCTGGCGCTGGCGGAAAAATGGCAAAACCCGGCGGCTAACGGTGATTTTTGCGTGATTAACGTTGATTACGGTATTGGCTCATCGTTTGTGATTAACGATAACATCTGGCGCGGGAGTCTGTATGGCAGCGGTCAGATTGGACATACCATCATTCATCCCGATGGGATCGCCTGTGACTGTGGCCGTTATGGCTGTCTGGAAACAGTGGCGTCATTGAGCGCGTTGAAAAAGCAGGCCCGCGTGTGGATGAAATCGCAGCCGACATCCCTTTACGACCCGGAAACGCTCACCACCGACCAGCTTATAACTGCCTGGCAACACGGAGATGTTCGCATTCAGGCCTGGGCCGAACATGCCGCCAGCGCCATCGGCCTGAGTCTTTATAATTTTTTGAATATACTGAACATTAATCAAATATGGTTGTATGGTCGTAGCTGTGCATTTGGCGATAGCTGGCTCAATACGCTGGTACAGCAAACCGGGTTTAATCCGTTCGATCACGGCGATAACCCGCGTGCCAGAGCAACTCAGATAAGCTTCGGTCAGCTTAATCGCCCTCAGCAACTCATGGGAATTGGCTATCTTTATGTCGAATCACAGCTTAGCGAGCTGTAGTCATTACTCCGCCAGGCTCACGGCTAAACGTTCATGCACAGTGGCGATAAAATCGGTCAATGCCGGTTTGATTGGCCCTTTTTTCCACGCCATCAGCAGGGCAATGGTCGGAACATCGCCAACAATAGGCCGAAAAACCACCTGCCCGGTATTAAAATTATTCATATAACCGGGTATCAAAGTCACCCCCAGCCCCATGCCGACCAGATTCATGGTCACCAGAATATTGGTCGCTACCTGCACAATATTGGGCTGGCTTTCCTGCTGCTGAAACCAGTTTTTGACAATCATCGCTAGCGCCCCGGAATAAGCGGGATCGGTACTGACAAAATTTACGCCGTGTAACTGTTCTGCGGAGATCGCTTGCTCATTGGCTAACGGATGATTCACCGGTAACACCACGACCAGCGGCTCATGAATCAGCTCCAGATAATCCAGCTCCGGGCTGTACACCGGGTGACGCATTAAGCCCACGTCCAGTTCTCCGTTGAGGATCCTTTCTTCCTGTTCGGTGGTTATCAGGCTTACCAGCTCAATGTGTGTATCCGGTTGTTTTAAACGAAATAAGGGTAGCACCTTCGGGAGCAAATTCACCTCAGCGGAAGGGACAAAACCAATAGCGAAATGATTATCTTCCTGCCCCGTTTTACGGGCGCGAACTTTGGCATTTTCCGCCTGCTCAAGGATCGCCAGCGCATCCTGTAAAAAGCACTCCCCGGCCGCCGTCAGCGCAACTTTTCGCTTGTCCCGCACCAGTAACGGAACGCCCACGCAGGTTTCCAGATCGCGGATCTGGCTGCTTAATGACGGCTGAGAGGTATGCAGCTTTTCTGCCGCCCGGGTGAAATTCAGCGCCTGCGCCACCGCCACAAAATAGCGTAAGTGCCTCAGTTCCATGCCCTTCTCCTTGTTATCGAAAAAATGTCTCAACTGGTAGAAATTTACTATTTCACAGATTGATAACTAACCAGCAACATCCTTATGGCACAAAAATAGAAGGTCAATACATCTTATCTTTCAGGATTAAAAAATATGACCACACCCTCAAATTTAGACATCTACCAACTGATCGACACGCAAAACGGTCGTGTAACCCCACGGATTTATACTGACCCAGAAATTTACCAACTGGAACTGGAACGCATCTTCGGGCGCTGCTGGCTATTTCTCGCCCACGAAAGCCAAATCCCCAAAGCCGGTGATTTTTTTAACACCTACATGGGCGAGGATGCGGTCGTGGTGGTTCGCCAGAAAGACGGCAGCATCAAAGCGTTTCTCAACCAGTGCCGCCACCGGGCGATGCGCGTCAGCTACGCCGACTGCGGGAACACTCGCGCCTTTACCTGCCCGTATCACGGCTGGTCGTACGGTATCAATGGCGAGCTGATCGACGTTCCGCTGGAGCCTCGCGCTTACCCGCAAGGGCTATGCAAATCGCACTGGGGACTGAACGAAGTTCCTGGCGTAGAGAGCTATAAAGGGCTGATTTTCGGCAACTGGGACACCACCGCGCCCACGCTACGCGATTATCTCGGCGACATCGCGTGGTATCTCGACGGTGTGCTTGACCGCCGCGAAGGCGGCACAGAAATCGTCGGCGGCGTACAGAAGTGGACCATCGACTGTAACTGGAAATTCCCCGCCGAACAGTTTGCCAGCGATCAGTATCACGCATTGTTCAGTCATGCCTCCGCTGTGCAGGTGTTGGGGGCAAAAGACGACGGTAGCGATAAACGCCTCGGTGACGGACAAACCGCTCGCCCGGTGTGGGAAACTGCCAAAGATGCACTACAGTTCGGCCAGGACGGGCACGGCAGCGGCTTCTTCTTTACTGAAAAGCCGGATGCCAACGTGTGGGTCGACGGCGAAGTCTCCAGCTACTACCGCGACACCTACGCGGAAGCTGAACAGCGTCTGGGTAAGGTTCGTGCCCTGCGTCTGGCCGGTCACAACAACATTTTTCCAACGCTTTCCTGGCTCAATGGTACCGCTACGTTGCGCGTCTGGCATCCGCGCGGTCCTGATCAGGTTGAAGTGTGGGCGTTCTGTATTACCGATAAAGCCGCCTCTGATGAAGTGAAAGCCGCATTTGAAAACAGCGCTACGCGCGCTTTTGGCCCCGCCGGATTCCTTGAACAGGACGACTCGGAAAACTGGTGTGAAATTCAAAAACTGCTGAAGGGCCATCGGGCGCGTAATAGCAAACTGTGCCTGGAAATGGGGTTAGGTCAGGAGAGACGTCGTGAAGACGGCATTCCGGGGATCACCAACTACATCTTCTCAGAAACCGCCGCCCGCGGCATGTATCAGCGCTGGGCTGATTTACTCAGCAGCGAAAGCTGGCAGGAAGTGCAGGAAAAAACCGCCGCTTACCAGCAGGAGGTGATGAAATGAGTGCTTTAGTTTCCCTGGAACTGCATCACCGCATTACGCAGTTTCTCTACCATGAAGCCAGCCTGCTGGATGACTGGCAGTTTCGCGACTGGCTGGCACAGCTGGATGACGACATTCGCTATACCATGCGCACAACGGTCAATGCCCAGACGCGCGATCGTCGCAAAGGCGTGCAGCCGCCAACCACCTGGATTTTTAACGACAATAAAGATCAGCTTGAACGCCGTATTGCGCGACTGGAAACCGGAATGGCCTGGGCAGAGGAGCCGCCGTCGCGTACCCGGCACCTGATCAGCAACTGTCAGGTCAGTGAAACCGAAGTGCCGGATGTGTTCGCCGTGCGCCTTAACTATCTGCTGTATCGCGCGCAAAAAGAGCGCGATGAAACCTTTTACGTCGGCATGCGCATGGACAAAGTGCGCCGTTTACCGGGCGATGAGTGGCGCTTACTGGAGCGTGAGATCGTGCTGGATCAAGCGGTGATCACCTCCCATAACCTGAGTGTATTGTTCTGATGAGTCGTATTTATGCCTGCCCCGTAGGGGATTTGCCGGAGGGTGAAGCGCTCCGGCTCGACACCTCGCCTGTCATCGCGCTGTTCAACGTTGGCGGCGAGTTTTATGCCATTAACGATCGCTGTAGCCACGGTAATGCCTCGATGTCGGAAGGTTATCTGGAAGACGACGCGACGGTGGAATGCCCGCTACATGCCGCCAGTTTCTGCCTGAAAACCGGTAAGGCGTTGTGTTTACCTGCCACCGATCCGCTGACCACCTACGCGGTGTACGTGGAAGGTAGTGATGTGTTCGTTGATATTCCAGAGGACGCGAGATGAGCGATTTACGCGATAACGTGGTCTTTATCACCGGCGGCGGCTCCGGTCTTGGCCTGGCGCTGGTCGAGCGTTTCATTGAGGAAGGCGCGCGGGTCGCCACGCTGGAACTTTCGCCAGCCAAAGTCGCCAGCCTGCGCCAACGTTTTGGCGAACATGTGCTGGCAGTAGAAGGCAACGTCACCTGCTACGCCGACTATCAGCGCGCGGTGGATCAAATTCTGGCGCGCTACGGCACGCTGGACTGTTTGATCGGCAACGCCGGGATATGGGATCACAACGCCTCGCTGGTCAATACGCCAGCGGAC
The DNA here is from genome assembly GCF_002075345.1 of Citrobacter braakii. Lineage (GTDB taxonomy): Bacteria > Pseudomonadota > Gammaproteobacteria > Enterobacterales > Enterobacteriaceae > Citrobacter > Citrobacter braakii. Next base: position 43,693 of record NZ_NAEW01000013.1, on the reverse strand, counting down.
GCGCTGGAGAGCGGCTTTCATGAGCTGTTTAACGTCAACGTGTTGGGCTATCTGCTGGGCGCAAAAGCCTGCGCCCCTGCGCTTATCGCCAGCGAAGGCAACATCATCTTTACCCTTTCCAACGCGGCGTGGTATCCCGGCGGCGGCGGTCCGTTGTATACCGCCTCTAAACATGCCGCCACCGGGTTGATTCGCCAGTTAGCCTACGAGCTGGCGCCAAAGGTGCGCGTCAACGGCGTCGGTCCGTGCGGCATGGCGACCGATCTGCGCGGCCCACAGGCGCTGGGCCAGGGCGATACGTCGATTATGCAGTCGCTGACGCCGGAAAAAATCGCCGCCATTTTGCCGTTGCAGTTTTTTCCTGAGCCAGCGGATTTTACCGGCCCGTATGTGATGCTGGCGTCAAAGCGCAACAATCGCACATTGAGTGGCGTGATGATCAATGCCGATGCCGGTTTGGGCATTCGCGGTATTCGTCACGTTGCCGCCGGACTGGATCTCTGAGGAGGCGTTATGAGCCCTAAAATTATCGCTATCGTCGGCGGTGGTCAGGCTGCGGCAATGGCCGCCGTCGCACTGTGTCAGCAAGGATTTAACGGCGAATTGCATCTGTTTTCCGATGAGCCGTATCAGCCCTATGAACGCCCTCCGCTCTCCAAAGCGATGCTACTGGACGAAAATCCACAACGACAGCCGATCCTGAACGCTGACTGGTGGCGGGAGAACAACGTACAGCTGCATCTTGGCGTCACGCTGCGTCAGATTGACCGCACCTCGCGCACGCTGATGCTCGCCGATGGTCAGTCCTACCGCTGGTCGCAGTTGCTGTTGGCGACCGGGGCCGCCGCCAGACCGCTGCCGCTACTGGATAAACTGGGCGAACGTTGCTTTACCCTGCGTCACGCCACAGATGCCGAGCGTCTGCGCGGTGCCTTGCTGCCGGGCAAGTCGATTGTGATTGTCGGTGCGGGCACCATTGGCCTGGAATTAGCGGCCAGCGCGATCCAACGCGGCTGTCGGGTGACGTTAGTGGAGCTGGCCTCAACGGTAATGGGCCGCAACGCCCCTGCTCCGGTGCGCGACTATCTGCTAAACCGCCACCGACAGGCAGGGGTGCGGGTGCTGCTCAACAGCGCCATTGAGCACGCTGAAGCGGGAGAGTTTCTCTCGCTTACCCTGCAAAACGGCGAGACGCTACAGGCCGATGCGCTGGTTTATGGCATCGGCATCGTGGCGAATGATGCGCTGGCTCGCGAAGCGGGGCTGGAGACGGCTAACGGTATTATCGTTGACTCCGCCTGCATCACCTCCGAACCCGCGATTTTTGCCGCTGGTGATGTGGCGATAACGCGCCAGCCCGACGGTTCGTTAGAACGGGTAGAAAGTTGGGAAAATGCCAATAACCAGGCACAGATTGCCGCTGCCGCAATGCTCAACCTGCCGTTGCCGGAGAAGACGCCAGGCTGGTTCTGGACTGACCAATTTAATGACAATCTGCAATTTGTTGGCGATATGCAAGGGCAAACATGGCTATGTCGTGGCAATCCGGATGACAGCAAGGCTATCTGGTTCCAACTGCATGATGGGAAGCTAATTGGCGCAGTAGCGCTCAACAACGGACGCGAAGTGCGCGCACTGCGTAAGTTAATTCATTCAGGACGAGTAGTAAGCGAGGAAGCACTGTGCAATGAAAGCGTGCCGCTGAAGTCGTTGTGATAGCAGCCTGATAAGCGCAGCGCTATCAGGCATTAAAAAAGGCCGCATCAGCGGCCTTTCGTTTTGCGTTAAGCAGAATTACGCGTAAACCGGGAAGCGTGCGCAGATATCCAGAACTTTACCTTTGACGCGCTCGATAACGGCTTCGTCATTGATGTTGTCCAGAACGTCACACATCCAGCCAGCCAGCTCTTTCACTTCCGCTTCTTTAAAGCCACGGCGAGTCACAGCCGGAGAACCGATACGGATACCGGAAGTCACAAACGGGCTCTTCGGATCGTTCGGCACGCTGTTTTTGTTAACAGTGATGTTAGCGCGGCCCAGCGCGGCGTCAGCTTCTTTACCGGTCAGGTTTTTATCAACCAGATCCAGCAGGAACAGGTGGTTTTCAGTACCGCCAGAAACCACTTTGTAGCCACGGTTCAGGAACACTTCCACCATCGCTTTGGCGTTTTTGGCAACCTGCTGCTGGTAAACCTTAAACTCAGGCTCCATCGCTTCTTTCAGCGCCACGGCTTTCGCCGCGATCACGTGCATCAGCGGGCCGCCCTGCGCGCTTGGGAACACCGCGGAGTTCAGCTTTTTGTACAGCTCTTCGTCACCGCCTTTCGCCAGGATCAGGCCGCCGCGCGGACCTGCCAGGGTTTTGTGGGTGGTGGTGGTCACTACGTGTGCGTGTGGAACCGGGTTCGGGTAAACGCCTGCGGCGATCAGGCCCGCAACGTGAGCCATGTCAACGAACAGGTATGCGCCAATGCTGTCGGCGATTTCACGCATTTTTGCCCAATCAACAACGCCGGAGTAAGCAGAGAAGCCGCCGATGATCATCTTCGGCTTGTGCTCTTTGGCCTGCTTAGCCATATCTTCGTAGTCAATTTTACCGGACTCATCAATACCGTAAGGAATAATGTTGTACAGCTTGCCAGAGAAGTTAACCGGGGAACCGTGAGTCAGGTGGCCGCCTTGCGCCAGGTTCATACCCAGAACGGTATCACCCGGTTGCAGCAGAGCGGTGTAAACAGCGAAGTTAGCCTGGGAGCCGGAGTGCGGCTGTACGTTAGCGTAGTCAGCGCCAAACAGCTCTTTTGCACGATCGATAGCCAATTGCTCAACGATATCAACGTACTCGCAACCGCCGTAGTAGCGCTTGCCCGGATAACCTTCAGCGTATTTGTTGGTCAGCTGAGAACCCTGCGCCTGCATAACACGCGGGCTGGTGTAGTTTTCGGAGGCGATCAGTTCGATGTGCTCTTCCTGACGTACTTTTTCCTGCTCCATAGCCTGCCACAGTTCGGCATCATAATCGGCAATGTTCATTTCACGCTTTAACATCCGCATCTCCTGACTCAGCTAACAATAGAATTTCGGCCTAAAAAGGCAGTCCCGTTGGACGACGGCGAACAGTATAACCGAATCATTCTTCGATAACAGGTCTTGACAAAGGATTTTACGCAAACGATTACCTTCACGGCACGCAAGGCTTTGGAGAACAAAGGTCTGCTGAATTTCAACGGATTTCTTTTCAGGTTTGTGATGCATATTTTTCACGATGTAACCTTTACAACGCAAAGTGACAAAGAACCATTTACAATGCAGGGGTATTTTTTATAAGATGCATTTGACATACATCATTAAAATTTCAGATAAAGGAAGACCGTATGCTTGACGCACAAACCATCGCTACAGTGAAAGCCACCATTCCCCTGCTGGTTGAAACAGGCCCGAAGCTGACCGCCCATTTCTACGATCGCATGTTTACGCATAACCCAGAGCTGAAAGAAATCTTCAACATGAGTAACCAGCGTAATGGCGATCAGCGGGAAGCGCTGTTTAACGCTATTGCCGCGTATGCCAGCAATATCGAGAACCTGGCGGCGCTGTTGCCTGCCGTTGAGAAAATCGCGCAGAAGCATACCAGCTTCCAGATTAAACCGGAGCAGTACAACATCGTAGGTGGCCATTTGCTGGCAACGCTGGACGAAATGTTCAGCCCAGGCCAGGAAGTTCTGGATGCATGGGGCAAAGCATACGGCGTGCTGGCGAACGTTTTCATCAACCGTGAAGCGCAGATCTACAGCGAAAATGCCAATAAAAATGGCGGCTGGGAAGGTACCCGTCCTTTCCGCATCGTGGCAAAAACCCCACGCAGTGCGCTTATCACCAGCTTTGAATTTGAACCTGTCGACGGTGGCGCAGTGGCTGAATATCATCCGGGGCAATACCTGGGCGTCTGGCTGAAGCCGGAAGGTTTCCCGCATCAGGAAATTCGTCAGTACTCACTGACCCGTAAACCCGATGGCAAAGGCTACCGTATTGCTGTGAAGCGTGAAGACGGTGGTCAGGTTTCCACCTGGCTGCACAACCATGCGAATGTTGGCGACATCGTTCACTTAGCCGCACCTGCGGGCGATTTCTTTATGGACGTCGCGACCGATACCCCAGTGTCTCTGATTTCAGCAGGCGTGGGTCAAACCCCGATGCTGGCGATGCTGGATACGCTGGCAAAAGCGAATCATACGGCGCAGGTTAACTGGTTCCACGCGGCAGAAAATGGCGATGTACATGCCTTTGCCGATGAAGTGAATGAACTGGGCAAAACGCTGCCACGCTTTAGCGCACACACCTGGTATCGTGAGCCAACCGAAGCCGATCGCGCGAAAGGTGCGTTTGATAGCGTTGGTCTGATGGATTTGAACAAACTGGAAGGCGCAATCAGCGATCCGGCGATGCAGTTTTATCTGTGCGGTCCGGTTGGCTTTATGCAGTTTGCCGCGAAGCAGTTGGTCGGCCTGGGCGTGAAAAACGAGAACATTCATTACGAATGCTTCGGCCCGCATAAAGTCTTGTAATTACTCATGCCTGATGACGCTGCGCTTATCAGGCCTACGGGATATTGTAGGCCTGATAAGGTGTTTACACCGCCATCCGGCAAGCACGGCGCGGCTTAGATTGCCGCGTCGTCTTCTTCACCGGTGCGAATACGAATCACGCGTGCCACGTCGAAGACAAAAATCTTACCGTCACCGATTTTACCGGTCTGGGCAGTACGAATAATGGTGTCGACGCAGGTATCGACGATGTCGTCGGTGACCACAATTTCAATTTTTACCTTCGGCAGAAAATCCACCATATATTCCGCACCACGGTACAGCTCAGTATGGCCTTTCTGACGGCCAAACCCTTTCACTTCTGTTACAGTCATACCGGTAATGCCGACTTCAGCCAGCGCTTCGCGGACGTCGTCCAGCTTGAAGGGTTTAATAATCGCATCAATCTTTTTCATGCTATTCCTTGAAAAGGTCGCCTGTCTTTTGATCGAATAAAACTAACATAATCCGCAGATTTATTCTTTGAAATCGTTTGCATCCAGCTCATGGCGAGAGAGCAACTTGTAGAATTCGGTGCGGTTGCGCCCCGCCATTCGCGCCGCATGGGTCACATTGCCCTTGGTGATTTGCAACAGCTTACGCAGGTAGTTGAGTTCAAACTGGTTACGCGCTTCAACAAAGGTCGGCAGCGCGGTGTTCTCCCCTTCCAGCGCCTGCTCCACCAGCGCGTCGCTGATCACCGGCGAAGAGGTCAACGCCACGCACTGCTCAATCACGTTAACCAACTGACGCACGTTACCAGGCCAACTGGCGGTCATTAACCGTTTCATGGCATCGGTCGAAAAGGCGCGCACGAACGGTTTGTGTCGTTCAGCAGACTGGCGCAGCAGATGGTTTGCCAGCAGCGGAATATCTTCCGTACGCTCGGCCAGCGCTGGGATCTTCAGGCTCACCACGTTGAGGCGATAGTACAAATCTTCGCGAAATTCCCCCCGAGCCATCGCTTTGGGTAAATCGCGGTGGGTCGCGGAAACGATCCGCACATCAATATCGATATCGCGGTTACTGCCCAGCGGCCTGACTTTTCGCTCCTGCAATACACGTAGCAATTTAACCTGCAACGGCGCGGGCATATCGCCAATCTCATCGAGAAACAGGGTCCCGCCTTCCGCGGCCTGAAATAGCCCTTCACGATTGCTCACCGCGCCGGTAAAGGCGCCGCGCGCATGACCAAACAGCTCAGACTCCAGCAGTTGTTCCGGCAATGCGCCACAGTTAATGGCAATAAAAGGCTTGTGGCTGCGCGGGCTGGCGTTATGAATGGCCTGGGCAAAAACTTCTTTCCCGGTTCCGCTTTGGCCGTTGATCAATACGCTTACGTCCGATTGTGCCACCATGCGCGCCTGTTCCAGCAGACGCAGCATCAGTGGGCTGCGGGTGACGATGGACTCACGCCAGCTGTCATCAGCGGCAGGCGCAGACTGTTCCAACGCCCCGTCGATCGCATGGTATAACGCGTCTTTATCCACCGGCTTAGTGAGAAAGCTGAACACCCCTTGCTGAGTCGCCGCAACGGCGTCGGGGATGGAACCGTGAGCGGTAAGGATAATAACCGGCATTCCCGGCTGCACTTTCTGGATTTCAGTAAACAGCTGCATGCCGTCCATTTCATCCATGCGCAGATCGCTAATAACCAGATCCACTTTTTCACGGTTCAGTACCCGTAACCCTTCCTGCCCGCTTTCTGCGGTTACGACGCTGTAGCCTTCGCTGGTCAGGCGCATTCCAAGTAATTTCAACAGGCCGGGATCGTCATCCACCAGCAGCAGATGCGCGGGCTTACGGCTTATCATGGCGTGACCTCATCGGCAGACGGCGCTGCGCCTTCCTCGTTATCAGGTGGGGTGAGTTTATCGTTCCCGTGCGGCGCATCAGGGTTGTAACTACCGGCAGGTTTGCGCGTGGAAAGCTGGCGTTCAATATCGGTTAGATTCTCCAGCTTGCGGGTCGTGAGATCGAGCTGAGACTGCAAGTGTTGTTGCTGCTGACGTAAGGTATCAAGATCGCTGTCTGACGCCTGCTGAAGCTTGCTGTAGCGCATACGCTCTTCGGCCAGCTGCAGCTGCAACGTCTGACTGCTGCGCCAGACCTGATACAGCGGGCGTACCTGTGGCGGAATTTGCGGGCTTAATGCGTCGAGGCGCGTAACCGTCTCCCGCCTTTCAGGCGGCGTAATGTTGGCGTTATCAAGCAGGATCCCGCGCCTGAAAGCCCCCTGCCAGGTATCAGGCATCATCGTGCTGGCTTCACTACGCGCCTGTACCGGCATCAGGCGATTGGCGCAATCCATCGCCCGCAGCCAGTACAGCGGATTGGTCTCTGTGGGCTGACCAGACAGCGACCAGATATCGCTACAGTCTGTTGCAAGGTAGTCCGCCAGTTGATGAGGCGGAATTTTCTCCTGCGAGGGGTCGCCGATAATATGATTCACCGCGTTCGGGACGCAGCCAACCAGCGCCAGACACGGCAGGCTTGCGAGGATGACGCGACGGAAAAAATGTCGTTTAAGCATTCGGACAACAACGTATGGCATACTCACCAGACTTAGGTTTATTTTAGTGATTTTTCGCTGCAGATAGCGGCAGTTCTATGCGAAAACAAACGTTTTGCGCATGCTCATCAACCAGATACAGTTTGCCCCGCATACGGCGGATGCAATCTCTGGCAATGCTCAGCCCCAACCCGCTTCCTTTTACCGCCCCTTTTCGCTGATGGCTACCCTGGAAAAAAGGCTCGAAGATCATGGTCTGTTCTGCTTCTGGAATCGGTGTGCCGGTATTCATTACATCAATGTATACCATTGAGCCATGCAAACTGCTGCGGATCCAAATGTTACCGGATTCAGCGCCATAGTGCACCGCATTGGAATAAAGATTGTCCAGCACGCTCATCAATAGCATCGGTTCTGCCAGGCAGGCGTTCACCGCAAGCGCAACATCAGTATGTATCATTTTGGCGCGAGCCGGCAGGCTATGTGCAGAAACAACGCTTTCCACCAACGGCGCGATTTCCACACGTTCAAGCTCAACCTCGTCATCCGCCAGCTTGCGGTTGTAATCGAGCAGTTGCTCAATCAGTTTTTGCAGGTTGCGGCTACTGTCATCGAGAATACCGACCACCTCTTTTTGCTCTGGCGTTAACGGCCCAACGACCTGATCGGCTAACAGCTCGGTACCTTCGCGCATACTCGCCAGAGGCGTTTTCAGCTCATGAGACAGATGGCGTAAAAACTGATGTCGTTGTGACTCCAGCCAGGAGAGACGTTCGCTCAGCCAGATAATGCGCTGGCCCACGGACCGCAGCTCCCGGGGTCCCGTAAATAATACGCTATCGCCCAGCGAGCGCCCTTCCCCCAGACGATTGATCATTTTTTCTATGCCCTTCACCGGACCGATTATCATGCGGGTAAACAGCAACACCATCGCCAGGCTGACAAGAAACAGCACCAGCGCCTGCCAGCCAAAGAACTGCCCACGTTCGGCTATTTCCTGCTGTAGCTGCTGCCCGCGAGAAAAGACGACCGTGCGCGTCGCTTGTACCATTTCAGTATTGGCACTGGCGAAAGCGTCCAGCCGCGCCGCCGCCACGCTATCAGGACCACTGTTGGTGCACTGTAACTGCGCGAGATCGTTGAGGTCCTGACGCAGTGCCTGATAAAGCTTGGTATCCGGCAACACGCCCGCATGCGCATCCAGCATGTCGCTGTAGCGTTTACGTTGGCTCTGGTAAACCTTAGCCAGCGTTGGGTCATCAAGCACACAGTATTGCCGGTAGCTACGCTCCATCTCCAGCGCGGCATTGGTCATCGCTTCGCTGCGTCTGGCGTCAATCAGCGTGGTTTGGTTCGTCAGCGCCGCCTGCGCGCTCAGGGCATTCAGACTTTGCCACGCCTGCCAGGCCAAAACTAACAACGGCAGCAGGATAAGCAAAAATGCCAACGTAACCAATTGACGTAAAGATCGGGGGAAAACAGACCAGCGCTTCAAGGCGTTACTCTCAATGGACAGGAATTAGGTTGATGCTAACTGAGGGGAACGTCAGATACAACAAAGCCGGGATTAACCCGGCTTTGTTGTGGAATAAGGCGGTGCCTAACTCGACGTTTCGCCCGAAGGTTGATATGAGCGATGCTAATATCAGATGTTGGACGGCAGGCACCTTGTTGTGCGTCATTCGAAGTTTATGTAGCACGTCCCGAAGGGGCTGACATAAGAAGGTGAATGAGCCACTGGGTTATATTATGCAGCATCTGTGCCAATATTCAAAACACTTTATTAACACAATGATAAATATAGAAAATGTTCTTATTCATATGAAAAATGATTTTGGCTATTTTTCACCCTTACTGTCTCCAATCAGCAACACTTGCAGCACTTAAAAACAAATTCATTGTAAATCATATAATTAAGTGTCTCTTTTTGACGACAGCATCACCCCGCCTATGTCGGGATTTCCCGACACTTAAACGCATTGTCGGATAGCCGCATAATTCCCTTATCCGGCATACAAAATGACAGACAAAAAAAGCCCCTCACGCGGAGGGGCTTAAGGGTTATCGAGCTGATTACCCGAGCTGTTTACGCGCGTTGCGGAAGATACGCATCCACGGGCTGTCCTCGCCCCAGTTTTCCGGGTGCCAGGAGTTGCTCACGGTACGGAATACACGTTCCGGGTGCGGCATCATAATGGTGACGCGACCATTTTCAGTAGTAACGGCAGTAATTCCGTTCGGCGAACCGTTCGGGTTAGCCGGGTAGGTCTCGGTCACCTTACCGAAGTTATCAACGTAGCGCAGCGCCACCAGTCCCTTACTCTCCAGCGCGGCCAGATGCGCGCGGTCACGCACTTCCACACGGCCTTCACCGTGAGAAACGGCAATCGGCATCATCGAACCAACCATATCAGCAAGCAGTAAAGACGGGCTTTGCGTCACTTCGACCAGGCTGAAGCGGGCTTCAAAACGATCGGAGTGGTTACGCACAAAGCGTGGCCACAGCTCGCTTCCCGGGATCAGTTCACGCAGGTTAGACATCATCTGGCAACCGTTACACACCCCGAGCGCCAGCGTTTGCGGGCGATGGAAGAAGGTTTCGAACTCATCACGGACGCGGTTGTTGAACAGAATCGACTTCGCCCAGCCTTCCCCTGCGCCGAGCACATCGCCGTAAGAGAAACCGCCACAGGCTACCAGCGCCTGGAAGTTACCCAGACCGATGCGTCCGCCCAGCAGGTCGCTCATATGCACATCGATGGCGTCAAAGCCCGCACGGTGGAAGGCAGCCGCCATTTCGACGTGGGAGTTCACGCCCTGCTCGCGCAGCACGGCCACTTTTGGACGCGCGCCGGTAGCGATGTACGGGGCGGCAACATCTTCGTTGGTATCAAACGACAGTTTAACGTTGAGGCCAGGATCGGCATCGTTGGTTTTCGCGTCGTGTTCCTGATCGGCACACTCCGGGTTGTCGCGCAGACGCTGCATCTGCCAGGTGGTTTCCGCCCACCACATGCGCAGCGTGGTGCGGCTTTCGCTGAACACCGGCTGACCGTTGGCGCTCAGGGTGAAACGGTCACCCGTTACCGCCTGGCCGAGATAGTGCACGCAATCTGCCAGGCCATGTTGTGCCAGCAACACCTCAACCGCTTCACGGTCAGCAGCGCGAACCTGGATCACTGCGCCCAGCTCTTCATTAAACAGCGCCGCCAGACGATCGTCACCCAGAGAGTGGATATCAGCGTCAATACCGCAGTGACCGGTGAAGGCCATTTCCGCCAGCGTAACCAGCAGTCCGCCGTCGGAACGGTCATGGTAGGCCAGCAGCTTACGCTGCGCGACCAGCGCCTGAATGGCGTCGTAGAAGCCTTTCAGTTGCTCAACGTTACGCACGTCGGCAGGCTTATCGCCCAGTTGACGATAAACCTGTGCCAGCGCCGTCGCGCCCAGCGCGTTGTGACCAAGACCGAGGTCAATCAGCAGCAGGGCGTTGTCTTCAGTAGAGAGCTGTGGGGTTATCGTGTGGCGCACGTCTTCCACGCGGGCAAAGGCGGTGATCACCAGTGACAGCGGCGAAGTCATTTCACGCTGCTCATTACCTTCCTGCCAGCGGGTTTTCATCGACATAGAGTCTTTGCCCACCGGAATAGTCAGGCCAAGCGCCGGACATAATTCTTCCCCAACGGCTTTTACCGCTTCGTACAGCCCGGCATCTTCACCGGGGTGACCCGCAGCCGCCATCCAGTTAGCCGACAGTTTAATGCGTTTGATATCGCCAATCTGCGTTGCCGCAATGTTAGTCAGCGCTTCACCTACCGCCAGACGCGCAGAGGCCGAGAAATCCAGTAGCGCAACTGGCGCACGCTCACCGATAGACATCGCTTCACCGTAGTAGCTATCCAGGCTTGCGGTGGTGACCGCGCAGTTGGCTACCGGGATCTGCCACGGACCAACCATCTGGTCACGCGCCACCATGCCGGTAACGGTACGGTCGCCGATCGTCACGAGGAACGTTTTCTCAGCGACAGTCGGCAGATGCAGCACGCGGTTAACCGCATCTGCAATCGAGATTTCGCCACGATTCAGGGCGTCGCCTTTGGCTTTCAGCGTCTGCACATCGCGGGTCATTTTCGGGGTTTTACCCAGCAGCACATCCAGCGGCATGTCGATCGGCTGGTTATCGAAGTGGCTGTCGCTCAGTGTGAGATGCTGTTCTTCAGTGGCCTCACCGATCACCGCATACGGCGCGCGCTCGCGCTTACACAGTTCGTCAAACAGCGGTAGCTGGTCAGCGGCAACCGCCAGCACATAGCGCTCCTGGGATTCGTTACACCAGATTTCCAGCGGGCTCATACCCGGCTCGTCGCTAAGAATATCGCGCAGCTGGAACTTACCGCCGCGACCGCCATCGCTTACCAACTCCGGCATGGCGTTAGACAGACCGCCCGCGCCAACGTCATGGATAAACAGGATCGGGTTCGCATCGCCCATCTGCCAGCAGCGGTCGATAACTTCCTGGCAACGACGTTCCATTTCCGGGTTGTCGCGCTGTACCGAAGCGAAATCAAGATCGGCATCAGACTGGCCGGAAGCCATAGAGGAGGCCGCCCCGCCGCCAAGCCCGATGTTCATCGCCGGGCCGCCGAGGACGATCAGCTTGGCGCCAACGACGATCTCACCTTTTTGCACGTGATCGGCACGGATGTTACCGATCCCGCCCGCCAGCATGATCGGTTTATGGTAACCGCGTAGCTCTTCGCCGTTGTGGCTGTTGACCTTTTCTTCGTAGGTGCGGAAGTAGCCGGTCAGCGCCGGACGACCGAATTCGTTGTTAAATGCCGCGCCGCCCAACGGACCTTCGGTCATGATATCGAGCGCAGTAACAATACGGTCCGGCTTACCAAAGTCTTCTTCCCACGGCTGTTCAAAGCCAGGAATACGCAGGTTGGAAACGGAGAAGCCCACCAGCCCGGCTTTCGGTTTTGCACCGCGACCGGTTGCACCCTCGTCGCGGATTTCGCCGCCGGAGCCGGTAGCCGCGCCCGGCCACGGAGAGATAGCCGTCGGGTGGTTGTGGGTTTCAACCTTCATCAGAATGTGGGCTGGCTCCTGATGGAAATCGTAGCGGCCGGTTTTGTGGTCGGCAAAGTAGCGGCCCACTTCAGAACCTTCCATGACCGCGGCGTTGTCTTTATAGGCAGACAGCACGTGGTCCGGCGTGGTTTCGAAAGTGTTTTTGATCATCTTGAACAGCGACTTCGGCTGCTGTTTACCGTCGATAACCCAGTCAGCGTTAAAAATTTTGTGGCGGCAGTGCTCGGAGTTAGCCTGCGCAAACATGTACAGTTCAATGTCGTTCGGGTTGCGTCCCAGTTTGGTAAACGCATCCTGCAGATAGTCGATTTCGTCTTCCGCCAGCGCCAGACCGAGACGCAGGTTAGCGTCGATCAGCGCCTGGCGTCCCTCACCAAGCAGATCAACACTGGAGACCGGCGCAGGCTGGTGATGGACAAACAGTTTTTCGGCATCGTTCAGCGCAGAGAAAACCGTTTCCATCATGCGGTCGTGCAGTTCGTCGGCAACCATCTGCCACTGCTCAGCGGTCAGCGTAGAGGCTTCTACATACCAGGCAATGCCACGTTCCAGACGGCTAATCTGTTGCAGGCCGCAGTTGTGGGCAATATCAGTCGCTTTAGAAGACCACGGGGAGATGGTACCAGGGCGAGGCGTAACCAGCAGCAGTTTGCCTTCAGGGGCATGGCTGTGAAGAGCAGGACCATATTTCAGCAGGCGTACAAGCTGGGCGTGCTCATCCTCATTCAACGGTGCATTCAGATCGGCAAAATGGACGTACTCGGCGTAAATATTGTGGACCTGGAGGTTGGCAGCCTGAAAACGTGCCAGCAGTTTGTTAATACGGAATGCAGACAGTGCAGGTGAACCACGCAGAATTTCCATCATAAGTCTCTCGTCTTCTAAGCTTTCGGTGTGCCCAAGTGGGGGAAACGGGCGTCATTATAAAGAATCTACCGCGCCGACGAAACCGTTTGCGTCGAAATAAAATCACGACCGTCTCTTATCATCAAATGCGGTCTGGTTTCTGAATAAGTTGCCAACTGACGCAAGTTTAAGCAAAATGCCGCTCATTAATGACGACTTCACTTCTTAATCATCACCACAGCAGGCAGAGACAACGTACGGTTCAGAGAATTAACTAATTGAAAAAATTAAAGATTAATTATCTGTTCATCGGCATATTAACGCTGTTGTTGGCAGCGGCCCTCTGGCCATCTATTCCCTGGTTCGGTAAAGCCGAAAATCGTATCGCCGCCATTCAGTCGCGGGGAGAACTGCGCGTCAGTACCCTCGACTCGCCATTAACTTACGCGACCCTCAACGGCAAGAAATTCGGCCTGGATTATGAACTGACTCAGGCGTTCGCCAACTACCTGGGCGTGAAGTTAAAAGTCACCGTGCGCCAGAACATCAGCCAGCTCTTTGACGACCTGGATAACGGTCATGCCGATCTGTTAGCCGCAGGCCTGGTATATAACAGCGAGCGGGTGAAAAATTACCAGCCAGGTCCGACCTACTATTCGGTTTCACAACAGTTGGTGTATCGGGTTGGGCAATACCGCCCGCGCACTCTTGCCACCGTGAACGAAAATCAACTGACCATCGCCCCGGGACACGTGGTGGTTAACGATCTCCAGTTGCTTAAAGAGAATAAATTTCCCGATCTGAGCTGGAAGGTGGATGACAAAAAGGGCACTACTGAACTGCTTGATGATGTTATCGCCGGGAAGCTGGATTACACCATTGCCGATTCCGTCGCCATCAGCTTATACCAACGCGTACATCCTGAACTGGCCGTAGCGCTGGACGTATCTGACGAACAGCCGGTGACCTGGTTTAGTCGCCTGGACGATGACAACACGCTGTCTGCCGCCCTGTTGGATTTTTTTAACACCATGAATGAAGACGGCTCTCTGGCACGGCTAGAAGAAAAGTATCTCGGACATGGCGATGATTTTGACTATGTTGATACCCGCACCTTTTTACGCGCCGTAGACAGCGTATTGCCGGACCTTAAGCCGCTGTTTGAGAAATATGCTCAGGAGATAGACTGGCGACTGCTCGCCGCAATCTCTTATCAAGAGTCACACTGGGACGCGCAGGCCACTTCCCCGACCGGCGTACGCGGGTTGATGATGCTGACCAAAAATACCGCTCAAAGTCTCGGACTGACTGACCGTACCGATGCCGAACAAAGCATCAGCGGCGGCGCACGGTATTTGCAGGATATGATGAGTAAAGTGCCCGATACCGTCCCCGAAGGGGAACGCATCTGGTTTGCGCTCGCAGCCTACAACATGGGTTATGCGCACATGCTGGATGCACGGGCGCTGACAGTGAAAACCAAAGGCAATCCGAACAGTTGGTCCGACGTAAAACAGCGTCTGCCGCTGCTCAGCCAAAAGCCGTATTACAACAAGCTGACCTATGGTTATGCGCGAGGCCACGAAGCCTACGCTTATGTAGAAAATATCCGTAAGTACCAGATTAGCCTGGTGGGGTATCTGCAGGAGAAAGAAAAACGGGCGCTTGAAACGCAGCAACTGGCGCAGGATTACCCGGCGGTGACGCCGGCAGAGCTAATAGGTAAAAATGAATTGCCGCTTTCGGCGTTTTTGTCTCAGACGTCGTCAAATTACCTGTCGCACTCCCCTTCCCTGCTGTTTTCACCGCAGAAAAAAGAGGGCAAGTAGCCTCGGAAGCCTGATAAGCGCAGCGTCATCAGGCAATCAGACCGGCATTTACAAATTGGCGTTTTTTTTCAGCGCTTTGATTTCCTGACGACGCATGCGGAAGAAATCACTGAGCAACGTGGCGCATTCATCCCGTAGCACCCCTTCGGTCACCTCCACCCGATGATTCATTCCAGGGTGATGCAGTACATCCATTAATGACCCGGCAGCCCCCGTTTTCGCATCGCGCGCGCCAAAAACGACATGGCCGATACGGCTGTGCACCATCGCGCCTGCGCACATCACACACGGCTCCAGAGTGACATACAGCGTGGTATCCAACAGACGATAGTTTTGCAGCACCAGGCCACCCTGACGCAGCGCCATAATTTCAGCGTGGGCAGTCGGATCATGGTGACCAATCGGACGGTTCCAGCCTTCGCCAATCACGCGGTTGTTATGTACCAATACCGCGCCCACCGGGACTTCACGCTCATCCCAGGCGCGCTTAGCCAGCGTTAAAGCATGACGCATCCAGTATTCGTGGCTAAATTCAACTTCAGACAAAGGGGTAACTCCAGTAATCAAAGCGGGCGCATTATACACAGACGCTATCGTTTACTCTATTCGAGTTGTTGCAGCTCTCCGCGCGGCGTGACGCGCCAGCGATGCTGGCAAAAAGAGAGCAGAGGATTGTCCTGATTACTGTCGCTGTAGCCACTGTAAAGCTGAAGCGGCGCACCAATGTGGCGTTCCAGTTGCGTCACTTTCTCATGGCCCAGACAGCGCAGAGGCAGCACCCACCCGCCGAATCCCCACGCCATTTTACTGGCGATCAGATTGACACGCGGTAGCCACGGCGTGTCGAAGTACACCTGCTCGACCAGCGACTGCGGGGAGCCAGTAATAAGCCAGATTTCGGCGTCAGAGCTTAACAGGTAGGTTGTCAGCCGCTGCTGAACGAGCGGAAAGGCCGTCACGTTACTGCGAAACCAGCGCACAAAGTCAGCCTGATGCCCTTTCAGGCGCGCCTCGCTACGACCAAAAGTGCATCCCCACAACAGCAGGCTCATTGGCCAGCGGGCGGCGCGCCCTTGTATCAGCAGCGCCAGCGCAATCACCGGTAGCAGAGGCAGCACAAGCAACGCGTTCAGCGGCTGGCGACGCAGCAGATAACGTATAAAGCTACCGAACATATCCTGCTGATGTAACGTGCCATCCAAATCAAAAAAAACAACGCGGCGCTGGTGATTGGTCAAACCTTATTCCTCTGGATCGTTGAACCCCAATAGCCAGGTAAACAGGAACCCGGCGATAACTGCTACCAGATAGCCTAACAGATAGAACATCACTTTTCCGGCAACAATCGTCAGTGCCAGCGGCAAACCGGAGATGCCAAAGGTGATAACCGTCGCCACCTTCCAGTAGCTAATCAGCGCCCCGCCTACCGCTCCGCCAAGGCAGGCACCGATAAACGGTTTACCCAACGGCAGCGTGACGCCAAAAATAAGCGGCTCGCCAATGCCCAGCAGCCCGACCGGCAGCGCTCCTTTGATCACTTTCTTTAGCCGCGCATTACGGGTTTTCATCAACACCGCTATCGCAGCCCCTACTTGTCCAACGCCTGCCATCGCCAGGATAGGAAAGAGCGCGTTATAACCGTGTGCCTGTACCAGCTCAACGTGGATGGGCACCAACCCTTGATGAAGTCCGGTGAGCACCAATGGCAGGAAAGTTCCCGCCAGTATCGCACCAACCAGGAAACCGCCGCGGTCGATAGCCCAGGATGCGCCGTGAGCGATAGATTCAGAAATCCAGCCTCCAAGCGGTTGCAGCGCCACAATCGCGATGGCCCCGGTAATGATGGTGGTCAGCAGCGGGTTAAGGATAAGCTCCAGCGATTCCGGCAACAGCTCGCGGAATTTGCGCTCGATCCAACACATCAGCGCAACCACCAGCAGTACTGCGATCACCCCGCCGCGCCCCGGCTGCAACGCTTCGCCAAACAGGGTAATCTGCGCCAGCTGCGGACTGGAGAGGATCCCCGCCATCACCCCACCCATCGCCAGAGAGCCGCCGAAGACTTTGGCGGTATTCACCCCAACCAGAATATTCATGATGGCAAACACGGCGCTACCAAATATGCCCATCAGCCCCAGCATATTCGGATAATGGGTCGCAAAATCCCCCACGATATCCGGTCGCTTAAGGATGTTAATAATGCCGGTAATCAAACCGGAGGCGATAAACGCCGGAATAAGAGGGATAAAGACGTTCGCCAGCTTGCGCAGCGCATCGCTCATTGGCGCTTTGTACTTCGCTTTGGCCTCTGATTTGGTGCGCTCGATATTATTCACATCTGCACGCTCGCCGCCACCGGCAATCAGGGAGCGCATGGCATCCACCACCTTGGCAGCTTTACCGGGGCCGACGATTATCTGATGCTGCGCGCCCTGCTTCACGTAACCGCTAACACCGGGCAGTTGCCTGAGACGGGGAATATCAATCTGATCGTCATCCTGAACTTCCACCCTGACGCGGGTCATACAGTTTTCCAGGCGCAGAATATTTTGCTCTCCGCCTACGCCCAGCAGAATGTCGCTGGCCAGCACCGCCGTCTTATCCATATACACCTCTTAGTGTTCTAACGCCGCGCGTAAAAAACCCTGGTGAGCGGCAAGCTTTTCACGGGCGGCAGCGGCATCCAGGCCGGTGAGCGCCATTAAAATCGCTGGCTTAACGTCAAAATCAGTCTGCTTTAACAGCGCTTGCGCCTGTTCACGCGCAATGCCGGTGGCTTCAACCACCATACGGCACGCTCGATCGACCAGTTTGACGTTGGTTGCCTGCATATCCACCATCAGGTTCTGGTACACCTTGCCAAATTTCACCATCGCACCGGTGGAGATCATATTGAGCACCAGTTTTTGCGCGGTGCCGGATTTCAGTCGCGTTGACCCGGTCAACGCCTCCGGCCCCACCACCGGGGAGATAGCAATATCCGCTTCATGCGCGACAGGAGAATCCGGATTGCAGGAAATAGCCGCCGTCGTACAACCCACCGAACGCGCATATTTCAGCCCGCCAATCACATACGGCGTGCGACCTGAAGCCGCCAGACCAACCACCAGATCCTGTGCGGTAAGGTTGAGTGCGCGCAGATCGTCCTCGCCTAACTGCGGGTTATCTTCCGCGCCTTCTACCGCCTTGAGCAGCGCGCCCGGCCCCCCGGCAATCAGCCCAACCACCAGACCATGCGGTACACCGAAGGTCGGTGGGCACTCAGACGCGTCCAGCACTCCAAGACGTCCGCTGGTACCTGCGCCCATGTAAATAATGCGTCCACCGGCTTTTAACGCGTTGGCTGCCGCATCGACCGCGCACGCAACTTGAGGCAGAGTTGCTTTTACTGCTTCCGCTACCAGCGTATCCTGTTGATTAAATCGATGAACCAACTCCAACGTTGAGAGCGCATCCAGATCCATGGTCTGTGGATTGCGGGTTTCTGAAACTAATGCACCGAGATTCATTTTTTGTTCCTTAGGAATTTTTAATTCATAATAATCTGTCATAATGGAATATTATATTCATCCAGGCGAGTGAAATTTTGTTTTGCAATCGCCATCACGTTTTCGCCAGGAGACAGCATGAACTGTTTAATTCGCATTCGTCAGCGTTACCCGGACCTCGCGCAAAGCGATAAAAAACTTGCGGATTATCTTCTTGCTCAGCCGGATACCGCGCGTCATCTCAGCTCACAGCAACTGGCCTTTGAAGCAGGCGTCAGCCAGTCCAGCGTGGTGAAGTTCGCGCAAAAGATGGGCTTTAAAGGGTTTCCGGCGCTGAAACTGGCGATTAGCGAAGCGTTGGCCAGCAATCCCAACCCTCATTCCATTCCGGTGCATAATCAGATTCGCGGTGACGACCCCATGCGTATGGTGGGCGAAAAGCTGATTAAAGAGAACGTGGCGGCGATGCATGCGACGCTGGACGTCAACAGCGAAGAGAAACTGATAGAGAGCGTCACGATGCTGCGCTCAGCCCGGCGCATTATCCTGACCGGGATTGGCGCATCGGGTCTGGTAGCGCAGAATTTTGCCTGGAAACTGCTAAAGATTGGGTTTAACGCGGTGGTTGAACGCGATATGCACGCCCTGCTGGCGGCGGTGCAGGCGCTTTCACCCAACGATCTGCTGCTGGCCATTTCGTATACCGGAGAACGCCGCGAACTCAACCTGGCTGCGGATGAAACGTTGCGCGCCGGAGCCAAAATTCTCGCCATCACCGGATTTACCCCTAACGCCCTGCAACAGCGCGCAACTCATTGTCTGTACACGATAGCTGAAGAACAGGCCACGCGCAGCGCAGCGATTTCCTCTACCCATGCGCAAATGATGCTCACTGATTTACTGTTTATGGCGCTGGTGCAGCAAGATCTGGAGCATGCTCCGGAACGCATTCGCCACAGCGAAGCACTGGTAAAAAAACTGGTCTGAGCAAAGAATGCGCGTATAATGCCCGCCCGATTTGTGATGTTTTGAGAGTTTCCTGATGGCCCTGTTAATCACTAAAAAGTGTATCAATTGCGATATGTGCGAGCCCGAATGCCCGAATGAGGCGATTTCGATGGGTGACAGCATTTACGAGATTAACAGCGACAAGTGTACGGAATGCGTAGGCCATTACGACACACCAACCTGTCAGAAGGTGTGCCCGATCCCCAATACTATTTTGAAAGATCCGGCACATGTCGAAACGGAAGAGCAGCTGTGGGATAAGTTTGTACTGATGCACCACGCCGATAAGCTGTAACGTTGCCTGATGACGCGATGCTTATCAGGTCGACAAAACGTTAGCTCTCGATAATCACCGTGGCGCAGGCGTAGTGACGCTCATCGGCCAGCGTCACATGCATATGTGCGACGCCGAGTTTTTCCGCCAGTTTTAACGCCTCCCCCCATAACCGCAGACGCGGCTTACCGAGTTCGTCGTTAAAGACTTCAAACTGATTAAACGCCAGACCGTTGCGAATACCTGTACCAAAGGCTTTTGCTGCCGCCTCTTTGACCGCAAAACGCTTCGCCAGAAAGCGCACCGGTTGCTGATGCGTCTCCCAGATTGCCCATTCGTTGTCGCTGAGCACGCGTCTTGCCAGACGGTCGCCGGAACGGGAGATCACCGCTTCGATGCGGGCAATCTCCACGATATCCGTACCTAATCCCAGAATCGCCATTAGCCACGCGCTTCCAGCATCAGGCGCTTCATTTCGACTACTGCATCTTTCAGACCGCTCATCACCGCGCGGCCGATAATGGCATGGCCAATGTTCAACTCGTGCATTTCCGGGATCCGCGCGATGGCTTTAACGTTGTGGTACGTCAGGCCGTGCCCCGCATTCACCTTCAGACCAAGGCTGGCGGCAAAGGTCGCCGCTTTGGCGATACGCGCCAGTTCGCTGGCCTGTTCAGCGTCGGTTTTCGCATCGGCGTAACAGCCGGTGTGAATTTCGATGTACGGCGCGCCGACTTCAGCAGCGGCCTTAATCTGTTCGTCATCAGCATCGATAAACAGCGAAACCAGAATGCCTGCGTCCGCCAGGCGTTTGCAGGCATCACGCATCTTGTCACGCTGACCCGCGACATCCAGGCCACCTTCAGTCGTCACTTCCTGACGTTTTTCCGGCACCAGGCAGCAAAAATGCGGCTTAGTCTCAACGGCAATCGCCAGCATCTCTTCGGTTACCGCCATTTCCAGATTCATACGCGTATCCAGCGTCTGGCGCAAAATGCGCACGTCGCGATCGGTAATATGGCGACGGTCTTCACGCAGGTGCACGGTAATGCCGTCTGCGCCCGCCTGCTCAACGATAAACGCCGCCTGAACCGGGTCAGGGTATGCGGTGCCACGTGCATTACGTAAAGTGGCAATGTGGTCAATGTTGACGCCTAACAGTAATTCGGCCATGGCAATCCATCCTCGTTAATCATTTTTTGTTTTTACTGCGCGTTTTGGCATAAATTGCCGGAACAGTTCCCGGCTTTTTAACGGCTTACCACCAAGATACGGCTTTAACGCCATGCGGGTAAAGCGTTTCGCGGCGCGAAGCGTATCAGCATCCGGAAATTCCCGCGATTCGAGTGCTTTCAGATGGCGTCCGGTAAAGGTGGCGTTATCAATCACTACGCTTGCGATAAACCCTTTTTCTTCCCGGTAACGATAGGTCATGGTGTCGTCCACCGGCTCGCCACTACCCGCACAGTGGGTAAAATCGACGCCGTACCCCAGATGTCCAAGTAAGGCCAGCTCAAAGCGACGCAGCGCAGGCTCTGGCGAACCCGTCGCGCCAGCCAGCGCCTGAATACAGTTGAGGTAGTCGAAAAAGAGTTCAGAAAAGCGGGTCTCATACTCAAGTACGCGAGAGATAAGCTCGTTGATATACAAGCCGCTGTACAGTGTGATACCGCTAAGGGGGAGAGCCAGAGAAACGGCTTCGGCACTGCGTAAGGTTTTGACCTCACCACGTCCACCAAAGCGAAGCAACAACGGAGTAAAAGGCTGGAGCGCGCCTTTGAGATTAGAACGTTTGGAGCGCGCGCCTTTAGCCACCAGGCGCACACGACCCGATTCTTCCGTGAAGACGTCCAGCACGAGACTGGTTTCGCTCCACGGGCGGCTATGCAGGACAAAAGCGCGTTGCCATCCTTCCATCATACCCGCCGTCTTTCAAGCTGCAGGTGTGTTGGCTGCGCCCACTCACCCCAGTCACTCACTTGAGTAAGCTCCCGAGGATCTGCGGTCTTGCCGCCTTCCTGCACCTCGAAAGCCATAACCTATGAAAAATTAGACGTCGTCGCCGTAACCGAGGCTACGCAGCGCGCGCTCGTCATCGGCCCAGCCGGATTTCACTTTCACCCACAGCTCGAGGTGAACGGGCGCTTCGAACATCTCCTGCATGTCTTTACGCGCTTCGATGCCGATGGTTTTAATTTTGGCCCCTTTGTTGCCAATAACCATCTTCTTCTGCCCTTCACGTTCAACGAGGATCAGCCCGTTAATATCGTAACCACCGCGTTCGTTAGAGATAAAACGTTCAATCTCCACGGTAACGGAGTACGGCAGTTCAGCCCCCAGAAAACGCATCAGCTTTTCACGGATGATTTCAGACGCCATAAAGCGCTGAGAACGGTCGGTGATGTAATCTTCCGGGAAGTGATGAATGGCTTCCGGCAGGTGCTTACGCACGATGCCCGCAACGGTATCAACATTCAGGCCGGTTTCGGCAGAAATCGGGACAATATCAAGGAAGTTCATCTGGCTTGCCAGAAACTGCAGGTGCGGCAGTAAATCGGCTTTTTCCTGAACGTTGTCAACTTTGTTCACAGCCAGAATAACCGGGGCTTTACCGTCGCGCAGCTTGTTGAGCACCATTTCGTCGTCCGGCGTCCAGCGGGTGCCTTCCACAACGAAAATAACCAGTTCAACATCACCAATCGAGCTGCTTGCCGCTTTGTTCATCAGGCGGTTGATCGCCCGTTTTTCTTCCATATGCAGGCCCGGGGTATCAACATAAATCGCCTGATACGCACCTTCGGTATGGATGCCAACAATACGGTGACGTGTGGTCTGAGCCTTACGTGAGGTAATGGAAATCTTCTGCCCAAGCAGATTATTCAACAGGGTGGATTTGCCGACGTTCGGGCGACCGACGATGGCAATAAATCCGCAGTAAGTTTTCTCTTCGCTCATTCCAGCTCCAGTTTTTTCAACGCCTGTTCGGCGGCAGCCTGCTCAGCCTTACGACGGCTCGAACCTGTGCCAACCACCGGTTCACTCAGGCCGCTGACCTGGCAGTGGATAGTAAATTCTTGATCGTGTGCTTCACCACGAACCTGCACCACCAGATAGGACGGTAGCGGCAGGTGGCGACCCTGCAAATATTCCTGCAGGCGCGTTTTCGGATCTTTTTGTTTATCGCCTGGGCTAATTTCATCCAGACGAGTCTGATACCAGTTCAGGATCAGTTGTTCAACGGTTTGAATATCGCTGTCGAGGAAGACGCCGCCGATCAAAGCTTCAACGGTATCTGCCAGGATCGATTCACGACGGAAACCGCCGCTTTTCAGCTCGCCTGGCCCCAAACGTAAACATTCACCGAGGTCAAACTCACGGGCTAATTCAGCCAGCGTATTGCCGCGAACCAGCGTCGCGCGCATGCGACTCATATCACCTTCATCCACACGCGGAAAACGGTGATACAGCGCATTAGCGATAACAAAGCTCAGAATAGAGTCGCCTAAAAATTCTAAACGCTCGTTATGTTTGCTGCTGGCGCTACGGTGAGTTAATGCCTGCTGCAACAGCTCCTGATGATTAAAAGTGTAGCCCAGCTTCCGTTGAAGCCGATTAATTACGATGGGGTTCATGCGATACCAATAAATGAATGCGTCAACAATTCAGCACACGAAACAGACCTGATATACGCATTTCGCTTAGCCATCCCGCTTCGGCTGAATGCATTTATACACAAACCAACGCTGTTTCGTGTGCCGTGGCAACCTGTCGGTGCCAACCTCAAACTTCGGGGGAATATTCTATACACAACGACAAGGGATGTCGTTAGTCTGCGGGAATTTATCCGAGAAATAATTCACGCTGTCGCCATAATGACGACAACGTGAACGATTATCAGCGATTAGTGAATGCCACCAATACGGCTTAAGCGCACACCGGTCGGCCATTCGCCTTCTTGCTTATCGAAACTCATCCAGATAGCGGTTGCTTTACCAACCAGATTCGCTTCCGGCACAAATCCCCAGTAACGGCTGTCCGCGCTGTTGTCACGGTTATCACCCATCATGAAGTAGTGTCCCGGCGGGACGATCCAGGTTGCCAACTGCTGGCCTGGCTGGCGGTAATACATCCCCACCTGATCCTGCGCGATTGGCACGGTCAGAATGCGGTGCGTTACCTCACCCAGCGTTTCTTTACGCTCGGAGAGGCGAATACCGTTATCTTTCGTTTCATTCAGCGGAACCTCAAAGAAGCCGCTGGTCGCTTCACCGCCGTTACGACGCGCAAATGTCTGCACAAAATCACTTGGCTGAACATCAGAGTACGTTACCGGCAGCGCGTTTTCACACGCCTGACCGGAACTGCATCCTGGCTGAATAGTTACCTCTTTCGCCACCGGATCGTACGTCACTTTGTCTCCCGGTAAACCGACAGCACGTTTGATGTAGTCCAGACGCGGATCTTCCGGGTATTTAAACACCACGATATCACCGCGTTTCGGATGGCCGGTTTCGATCAGCGTTTTCTGGTAAATCGGATCTTTAATCCCGTAGGCGAATTTCTCCACCAGGATAAAGTCACCGATAAGCAGTGTCGGCATCATCGAACCAGACGGGATCTGGAACGGCTCATAAATAAATGAACGCACCACCAGCACAATAGCTAAAACCGGGAAAACGGATGCCCCGGTTTCCAGCCAGCCTGGCTTAGGGGCCACTTTTTTCAGCGTTGCTTTATCCAGTGAATCACCTGCAGCAGCTTGCGCTGCTGCCTGACGCTCCCGGCGTTTAGGCGCGAAGATGAATTTATCTACGCACCATAAAATGCCCGTCACCAGTGTGGCAATCACCAGAATCAGGGCAAACATGTTCGCCATGCCAACTCCTTAAGATTATTTGCTGTCTTTACCGACATGCAGAATGGCGAGGAAGGCTTCCTGTGGCAGTTCGACGTTACCGATCTGCTTCATGCGCTTTTTACCCTCTTTCTGTTTTTGCAGCAGCTTTTTCTTACGGCTGATATCGCCACCGTAGCATTTCGCCAGAACGTTTTTACGCAACTGCTTAACCGTTGAACGCGCGATGATGTGCGTACCAATGGCCGCCTGGATCGCGATATCAAACTGCTGGCGAGGGATCAGATCTTTCATCTTCTCGACCAGTTCACGACCACGGCTCTGGGAGTTGTCGCGGTGGGTAATCAGCGCCAGCGCATCGACACGTTCGTTGTTGATGAGAACATCAACGCGCACCATGTCAGACGCCTGGAAACGTTTGAAGTTATAGTCCAGCGACGCATAGCCGCGAGAAGTTGACTTCAGACGGTCGAAGAAGTCGAGTACCACTTCCGCCATCGGAATTTCATAGGTCAGCGCCACCTGGTTACCGTGGTAAACCATGTTGGTCTGTACGCCGCGCTTCTCGATACACAGCGTGATGACGTTACCGAGGTAAGCCTGCGGCAGCAGCATGTGACACTCAGCAATCGGCTCTCGCAGTTCGTAAATGTTGTTCAACGGCGGCAGCTTGGACGGGCTATCGACGTAGATCGTCTCTTTCGCCGTGGTTTCGACTTCGTAGACTACGGTCGGCGCGGTAGTGATCAGATCCAGATCGTATTCACGTTCCAGACGTTCCTGAATGATCTCCATGTGTAGCAGACCGAGGAAGCCACAGCGGAAGCCGAAGCCCAGCGCGGTTGAGCTTTCCGGTTCATAGAACAGGGAGGCATCGTTGAGGCTCAGCTTGCCGAGCGCGTCACGGAAGTTTTCGTAGTCGTCAGAGCTCACCGGGAACAGACCGGCGTAAACCTGCGGCTTCACTTTTTTAAAGCCTGGCAGCGGCTTGTCCGCCGGGTTACGCGCCTGCGTCAGGGTATCGCCAACCGGTGCGCCCAGGATGTCTTTAATCGCACAAACCAACCAACCCACCTCGCCGCATTTCAGCTCGGTACGGTCAACCTGTTTTGGCGTGAAGATGCCCAGACGGTCAGCGTTATAGACCTGACCGGTGCTCATCACTTTAATTTTGTCGCCTTTACGCATGGTGCCGTTTTTAATACGCACCAGTGACACGACGCCCAGGTAGTTATCGAACCAGGAGTCGATGATTAGCGCCTGTAACGGACCTTCCGGGTCGCCTTCCGGCGGCGGGATGTCGCGCACCAGACGTTCAAGAACGTCAGTGACGCCTACGCCGGTTTTCGCCGAACAGCGAACGGCATCCGTCGCATCGATACCGACGATATCTTCGATCTCTTCCGCCACACGCTCAGGATCGGCGGCTGGCAGGTCAATTTTGTTCAGTACCGGCACCACTTCCAGATCCATTTCCATGGCGGTATAGCAGTTAGCCAGGGTCTGTGCTTCGACGCCCTGTCCGGCATCAACCACCAGCAGTGCGCCTTCACAGGCGGCAAGCGAGCGGGAAACTTCATACGAGAAGTCAACGTGGCCCGGGGTGTCGATAAAGTTAAGCTGATAGGTTTCACCATCAGATGCTTTGAAATCGAGCGTCACGCTCTGCGCTTTGATAGTAATACCGCGCTCACGCTCAAGATCCATCGAGTCGAGAACCTGCGCTTCCATTTCACGGTCAGACAGGCCACCGCAGATCTGGATAATACGGTCAGACAGCGTCGATTTACCGTGGTCGATGTGAGCTATGATTGAAAAGTTACGTATGTTCTTCATATAGTGTAATTATTGTGCCTTACGCCCGCCTGAGCAGGCTCTGAGAAGTCGCTGATCTGAGCTTAACGTCTGTTTAAGTGAAACGCCGCATTCTACACTACAACGCTGAGGCGAGGAAATGTTCATAGAGCAAGGATAGCGGGAACTGGAAACAACTTTGCAAAGTCGGTGAAACTTTTGCCGGATGGCGACACAAGCGCCATCAGGCAAAGCTATCACTGTGGGGTTTCGACGCGAATGAGATCGGGTGGGAGAGCAACGTTCAGAATGACCGGCTGCCAGGCTTCGCGCTCAGCAAGCTTACGAGAGTATCCACGGGCAATCAGGAATCCGCCCACGCCCCCCAGCACGGCACCGCTTAATGCCGCAAGGTCGGAACCAAACAGCACCTGGAATAACGCCGCGAAGAGAAAGAGCCCCGCCAACGGAGACATGTAGACCAACATCGCTGAACCCAGCAGGCTACCCTCGGCAATACCCAGTTCAACTTTTTGACCGGGCGCTAAGGGTTCGTCGCTGGGCACCACAATGGTATGCGTGGTCTGCGGCCCAAGTTTGTTCAGCACGCGGCTCCCGCATCCGGCCCGCGAAGCACAGCTGCTACATGATGCTTTAACATCACAGCTGACCGTCGCCAGACCATTTTGCCAGGAGACGACTGTCGCCCACTCTTTAATCATTGTGCAGCCCTGAACTTAATATTGTCCGCGATACGCTTCGCCGTTTGCGGTGGAAGCTCGCCCACAATCGTAATTTCTGCGTTATCACGCACGCTGGTGCTAACCGTTCTACGCCCGGTTCGCAACAGCTGATCGGCGCTGTTTTGCATCGCACGGTTTACGTTCACGGAGAAACTGAACAGGCCATCAGAATATAGGCGCGATTCGATCGGCATGTTATCCATCGTCGGCAGCGGACGTCGACTGCTGGAAACTTCGCTGAAGCCTTGCGGCAACCACGACGGACTCCAGTTGAAGTTGGTTTTCTCACCCGCAGGAACTGACAGCAACGGCGGTAGATTGGCTTTCGCCAGCGCCTGCATGCTATCGCTAACGCCGTTGTTTACGGTAAACGCGATAACACGGAACTGTTCCAGCGTCTCACCATCACGGTCGAGAAGATCGACGCGCATCGGCAGCTTAGTCTCCGTGTCCATCCAGACGATATAGCTGTAACGCGTACCGTCACGGGCGACTACGCGGATCACTTCACAGAGCCGATCGGCAATGCGGGTGCGACCTACTGAGATAAAGTCATAGTAGGGAGCAAGACGTTTGAAGTCGGTGTAAATCAGAGAGGGCAGAGAGTCAACGATATAGTCGCCGTTCAGCGTGAACGGTTCGAGACCAGGCTCAAAATAGCTAATTTCATTGCCACGCTGCACCACTTCCCGGCGCGGTCCATCCATTTGCAACAGTTGCGCTAGCGGACGGTTATCCAAGCGGGCATGGCGATAACGTAGGGATTCAACACCCTGCTTATTGATGCTGACAAATGACAGCTCATAGGTTAGCGACTGGCTGGCCAGATTCATCTGCTGCAACAACGCCCCGGACGCAGGATTGGCCGAGGCGTTTACAGAGAAAAACAGGCTACCAGCCACAAGTGACATGGCAAACCAAAGTTGCTTCATTACTGCGATTGCGTTCCTAAAGTTTGAATTCCTGGCACCTGCACAGCGGCTTGCTGTGTTTGGGCCTGCTCAAACTGAAGCTGTTCAGAGTGCAGTCGACGTTGCAGTTCGTAGTCCTGCAACATGGCATTAATACGACGACGCTGCTCCTGTACCTGCTGTTGCTGACCGCCGCTGGCCGTCGCGTCAGAGGGTACACCCAAGCTTACCGGACTGGCTTTACCCATCATCGGTAATGTATTAAATACCGGCGTTTCGGGCTGCTGGGACGTTTCAGATTGCCCATTATAGTGCTGGACGCCAACAATAACTGCAAGTGATACACACGCGGCCACACCCATTTGGGTAAGCTGCGCGGCCCATGGACGCATTTTTTTCCAGAATGGCATTTTCTGCCACTGGTGCGGTGCTGGCTGGGCCTCAGGAATCAATGGCACCGTCTGACGTACTGGCTCATCCTGGATGGCAGCCATTACGCGGGCGGAAATATCGAAATGGAGAACGTCGGCGGTATCACCTCGCATGGAATCGCGAATCAGGTGATAACTCTCCCAGGTTTTTTGCATTTCCGGGTCCTGAGTCAGCTCTTTGAGTAACTCAGTATCCAGCGTTTCGCCATCCATTAAAGCGGAAAGTTTTTCTTTCTGCATGCCTAATACCTTTTCCAGTATCCCGCTATCGTCAACGCCTGATAAGCGGTTGAACTTTATTATCAATAGCTTCCCTCGCTCGGAAGATACGTGAACGCACCGTACCTACCGGACAATCCATGATAGCGGCTATCTCTTCATAGCTCAGGCCATCCAGCTCCCGCAAGGTTATTGCCATGCGTAAATCTTCCGGGAGGGACTCAATAGTCCGGAAAACTATCTGTCTCAGTTCTTCTGACAACATTAAGTTCTCAGGGTTCGAAATTTCTTTCAGCGCACCGCCACTTTCGTAATTTTCTGCTTCAATCGCATCAATATCACTGGAAGGTGGACGACGCCCCTGAGCGACCAGGTAATTCTTCGCTGTATTGACTGCAATACGATACAGCCAGGTATAAAAAGCACTATCTCCCCGGAACGAGTCCAGCGCACGATAGGCCTTGATAAATGCTTCTTGTACTACATCGGGTACATCGCCCGACGGTACATAGCGAGAAACCAGACTCGCCACCTTATGCTGATAGCGCACTACCAGTAGGTTAAAGGCTTTCTGATCTCCCTTCTGGACCCGTTCTACCAGGACCTGGTCCGTTAACTGCTCGCTCATCCGAGGTAAAGTCTCCCCAAACCAAATTTCCACGCGCCTTCGAAACGCCACTCCATCAGCTTCACTATGAGCAAGCAAATGCTTAGAGTGCTCAAGTTTCGTAAAGTTCCGTTACGCATTGTTTTTTGTTTGTCATGTTGTAGACAGGTCTTATCTCTCATTATAAGTCTACATAATCCGATCGACGCACTATCTGTTTAGAAATGCCCATTTCACCGCTTGCAGAGTAACCCAACGGCCACTTAATTTCATCACATAATCTGGTGCTAACGGCCTGCTTCACAAAATATTTTTGCTCATTTCGTCCTCGTCATGCTTTTTTTTCATGTTTAGTCACTGCAACACATTTAAAAATAAAACGTGCAGTATCGCGCAATGTGGTGCTATGGTGACCAAACACTGTTTAGTAAATTAAACAAAAATCATGAATACGACTCCTGAATTATCCTGTGACGTGCTGATCATTGGCAGCGGGGCTGCCGGACTCTCACTGGCGCTGCGCCTGGCCGAAAAACATCAGGTTATTGTCCTGAGCAAAGGTCCGGTCAGCGAAGGCTCGACATTTTATGCCCAGGGCGGTATTGCCGCGGTGTTTGATGAAACCGACAGCATCAACTCCCACGTTGAAGATACTCTGATTGCCGGGGCCGGCCTGTGCGATCGCCATGCGGTTGAATTTGTCGCCAGCAATGCCCGCACCTGCGTTCAGTGGCTTATCGATCAGGGCGTCTTATTTGATACGCAGGTTCAGCCCAACGGTGAGGAGAGCTATCACCTGACCCGTGAAGGTGGTCATAGCCATCGACGCATTCTGCACTCTGCGGATGCCACCGGTAAAGAAGTCGAAACCACCCTCGTCAGCCAGGCACAAAATCACCCCAACATACGGGTTCTTGAGCGCAGTAATGCCGTCGATCTGATTGTCTCCGATAAAATCGGTCTGCCGGGAACGCGTCGGGTTGTCGGAGCCTGGATCTGGAACCGTAATAAAGAAGCCGTAGAAACCTGCCATGCCAAGTCAGTAGTGTTGGCCACCGGCGGCGCGTCAAAGGTGTACCAATACACCACCAATCCAGATATTTCCTCGGGTGATGGGATTGCGATGGCCTGGCGCGCGGGATGCCGTGTCGCCAATCTGGAATTTAACCAGTTTCACCCGACGGCGCTGTATCATCCGCAGGCGCGCAACTTTCTGCTAACCGAGGCGCTGCGTGGCGAAGGCGCACATCTGAAGCGCCCGGACGGTTCGCGCTTTATGCCCGATTTTGACGAGCGTGGCGAACTGGCTCCCCGCGATATTGTTGCCCGCGCCATTGACCACGAAATGAAGCGCCTGGGCGCTGACTGCATGTTTCTCGACATCAGCCATAAACCGGAAGAATTTGTTCGTCAGCATTTCCCGATGATTTATGAAAAATTGCTGGGACTGGGCATCGATTTGACCAAAGAGCCGGTTCCCATCGTTCCTGCCGCGCACTATACCTGCGGCGGCGTGATGGTGGATGACTTTGGCCGTACGGATGTCGACGGGCTGTATGCGATCGGCGAAGTGAGTTACACCGGCCTGCATGGAGCCAACCGGATGGCGTCAAACTCATTACTGGAGTGCCTGGTTTACGGCTGGTCCGCGGCTGAAGATATCGACAGGCGAATGCCTTATGCTCGCAGCGTCAGCACCCTCCCGGATTGGGATGAAAGCCGGGTAGAAAACCCGGATGAACTGGTTGTGATTCAGCATAACTGGCATGAGCTGCGGCTATTTATGTGGGATTACGTCGGTATCGTGCGCACAACTAAACGTCTGGAGCGCGCCCTACGCCGTATCACCATGTTGCAACAGGAAATCGACGAGTATTACGCTCATTTCCGCGTGTCGAACAACTTGCTGGAACTGCGCAATCTGGTGCAGGTTGCTGAGCTGATTGTCCGCTGCGCGATGATGCGTAAAGAGAGTCGGGGCCTGCACTATACGCTGGATTATCCTGAACAGCTTCCAGAGGCAGGCCCGTCCATTCTCTCGCCGCTAAGTCATCACATGAACAGATAAAACGCCTGGGTCAGCGCCGTGTAACCTTCAGAGTAACGTTGGTCTGGCCCACGGATCACCAGCCTGT
Source organism: Citrobacter braakii (assembly GCF_002075345.1). Classification (GTDB taxonomy): domain Bacteria; phylum Pseudomonadota; class Gammaproteobacteria; order Enterobacterales; family Enterobacteriaceae; genus Citrobacter; species Citrobacter braakii. The sequence goes on along the minus strand of NZ_NAEW01000013.1, from coordinate 12,364 downwards.
CACTAAAGCACTCCCCGGCCTGCGGGGAGAATGCCAGCAGTACCCGATTCGGTAGTCGGGCCTCGGTTTCTGCTACATCCGTGCGCAATCGCAGATGCCAGCCCATGCCCAGTGCCTGCTGGGAAAATGCGTTACCAATCTGTTCGGGCAGCACCACACAGAAAAAACCTTCTTCCGTAATGCTGTCTGCCGCCAGCGTCAGCAATACTTGATGATCGAGCGTGGTGGTGTAGCGAGCCTGCTCGCGCTGCGGCGTGGCACATTCCACTCCCTGTTCATAATAGGGAGGGTTGCTGATGATCAAATCAAAGCGCACGGTCTGGCGCGGTACCCACTGCTGCACATCTTCCGTATGAACGTTCACGCGATGCATCCACGGGGATTGCGCGATGTTCTCCTGCGCCTGCTGCGCGGCATCAACATCAAGCTCCACAGCGTCAATGATGACGTTTTCATCTGTGCGCTGGGCCAGCATCAGCGCCAACAGGCCGCTCCCGGTACCAATATCCAGGATCCGCTTTACGCCAGCAACAGGGGCCCAGGCCCCCAATAAAATGCCGTCCGTTCCGACTTTCATTGCACAACGATCGTGTGCCACAAAAAACTGCTTAAAAGTAAATCCATTACGTCTAAGTACGGATGTAGACTGGGGCATGAAGAACAACCTTCCTGGAAAAAAAACGATAACATAGGATAAAAACAATACCTGAGAAGGTATATCCATACAAACAGATGAAGATTGCAGCCGTAACGTCTATAATCAGCGCCCCACTCAGAGGTAGAACATGACTGTAACGACTTTTTCCGAACTTGAACTCGATGAAAGCCTTCTGGATGCCCTCCAGGAAAAAGGTTTCACTCGCCCGACCGCCATTCAGGCTGCCGCCATTCCGCCTGCGCTCGATGGCCGTGATGTACTCGGTTCTGCGCCGACAGGCACCGGTAAAACGGCGGCATATTTGCTGCCAGCGTTGCAGCACCTGCTCGACTTCCCGCGCAAGAAATCTGGCCCGCCGCGCATTTTGATTTTGACACCGACGCGCGAACTGGCGATGCAGGTTGCCGAACACGCCCGTGAACTGGCGAAGAATACGCATCTGGATATCGCCACGATTACCGGCGGCGTGGCTTACATGAACCACATGGAAGTCTTTAGCGAAAACCAGGACATCGTGGTCGCCACTACCGGTCGTCTGCTGCAGTACATTAAAGAAGAAAACTTCGACTGTCATGCGGTTGAGACACTAATCCTCGATGAAGCAGACCGCATGTTGGACATGGGCTTTGCCCAGGACATCGAGCATATCGCTGGAGAAACCCGCTGGCGTAAGCAAACTATGCTGTTCTCCGCCACGCTGGAAGGCGATGCGATCAAAGATTTTGCTGAGCGTCTGCTGGAGGATCCGGTCGAAGTTTCGGCGGATCCGTCTACCCGCGAACGCAAGAAGATTCATCAGTTTTACTACCGTGCCGATGACATCGAGCACAAAACTGCCCTGCTGATCCATTTGTTAAAACAGCCGGAAGCGACCCGCTCGATTGTCTTCGTACGTAAACGCGAGCGTGTGCACGAGCTGGCAGGCTGGCTGCGCCAGGCGGGCATTAATAACTGCTATCTCGAAGGCGAGATGGTGCAGAACAAACGTAATGAAGCGATCAAACGCCTGACCGATGGTCGTGTGAACGTACTGGTAGCAACCGACGTTGCCGCTCGTGGGATCGATATTCCTGACGTCAGCCACGTGTTTAACTTCGACATGCCGCGCAGTGGCGATGCCTATCTGCACCGCATTGGCCGTACCGGTCGTGCAGGCCGTAAAGGTACTGCGATCTCTTTGGTTGAAGCCCACGACCATCTGCTGCTCGGCAAAGCGAGCCGCTATATTGACGAGCCACTGAAAGCACGCGTCATCGACGAACTGCGTCCAACCACGCGCGCGCCAAGTGAGAAATCTAACGGTAAGCCATCCAAGAAAGTGCTGGCGAAGCGCGCCGAGCAAAAAGCAAAAGAGAAAGAGAAACCGCGGGTGAAAAAACGTCACCGCGACGCCAAAAATGTCGGCAAACGCCGTAAGCCGAGCGGAGCTGCTACCCAGCAGTCCGACAAAGAGTAAACCGAATGCCGGGCCGTTTAGCCCGGCATTTTTTGTGCACAAAAAAGCGGAAGATACGTTGGCATCTTCCGCTTTCAGATTCTCTGCCAGACGGGGTTATTCCCCGTGAACCTTACAGGCTCTCAGTAAAGGTACGAGCAATAACGTCGCGCTGCTGTTCTGGCGTCAGAGAGTTGAAACGCACGGCATAACCAGAAACACGGATGGTCAGCTGCGGATATTTTTCCGGATGCTTAACCGCATCTTCCAGAGTTTCGCGGCGCAGAACGTTCACGTTCAGGTGCTGACCACCTTCCACACGGACTTCCGGCTGTACGTCTACCGGTACTTCACGGTATTCGATTTCACCCAGTTTGCTGACAGCAACGACTTCATCAGCATTGAAACCTGCTTTCGCAACGATGCAGCGTGCTTCGCCTTTTTCGCTGTCCAGCAGCCAGAAAGAGTTCAGCAGGTCGTCGTTTGCAGCTTTAGTAATCTGGATACCTGTAATCATTTGATGCCTCCCCGGCAAAATTATTTGATTTCGGCTGGCCGTCATCCGGCCAATTGGTAAAACCATTGTTGCTTGAGTGTATATATACCCCTCACACCCCCTTGAATCTTTGATTTAAATCAATAAAAACCACACATGAAAAGTGGTGATAGGTGGATTTTATTGTTTTACATCAACTTACGCCACATGCGCAGCTAAACTTTTTACATAAACTTTCAACTATCTTTAAGGGGTAGACCCTTGAGAAACGTACAGAATTTTGCGACGTCGAAAGAAGCAGTTAAGCTAGGGGGATTGAAAATTCGCAGGAGAGCGAGATGGCCACCGAATTAACCTGGCACGATGTGCTGGCAGAAGAGAAACAGCAGCCTTATTTTGTTAACACGCTGCATACTGTGGCGGGCGAGCGTCAGTCGGGGATGACAATTTATCCGCCACAAAAAGATGTATTCAACGCTTTTCGCTTTACCGAACTTGGCGACGTGAAAGTCGTCATCCTGGGGCAGGATCCATACCACGGTCCGGGCCAGGCACACGGTCTCGCGTTTTCTGTCCGCCCCGGTATTGCCACCCCGCCCTCGTTGCTGAACATGTACAAAGAGCTGGAAGCAACGATTCCTGGCTTCACACGCCCAACGCACGGATATCTGGAAAGCTGGGCACGCCAGGGTGTGCTGTTACTCAACACCGTGCTTACCGTCCGTGCCGGGCAGGCACATTCGCACGCCAGTCTGGGATGGGAAACATTTACCGATAAAGTCATCAGCCTGATTAACCAACATCGGGAAGGCGTGGTATTCCTGCTCTGGGGTTCACACGCACAAAAGAAAGGTGCGATTATTGATGCGCAGCGTCACCATGTATTGAAAGCGCCGCACCCATCACCGCTCTCTGCGCATCGCGGTTTCTTTGGCTGCAATCATTTTGTACTGGCTAATGAGTGGCTGGAACAGCGAGGTGAAAAGCCGATTGACTGGACGCCGGTATTGCCAGCAGAAAGCGAGTAAAAAAATGCCAGCGAATCGCTGGCATTTTTATTATCAGGCTTTGTTCTGACGCCACCACTCCGCGAGCAGCACGCCGGTCGCGACAGAAACGTTGAGCGTTTCTACGTTGCCCGTACCGTTTATCGCCACGCACAGGTCGTCGGCTGAGCATGCTGCTTCTGGCAGAGCCTCACGCTCACGCCCTAATACCAGCACCATTTTTTCCGGCAACGTGGTAGTAAACAGCGGCTTGCCTTTCACGCTTGAGGTCATCACTACCGTGTAACCCGCTTTACGGAAGTCGTCCAGCACATCGACAATACTGTCACCGGTGATCGGCTGAACGTGCTCAGCTCCGCCTTCAGCAGTGCGGATAGCCGCACCTGATTCCAACAGCGCCGCATCCTGTACCACTACGCCTTTCACACCGAAGTGCGCGCAGCTACGCATCATGCCGCCCAGGTTGTGCGGGTTAGCAATGTCTTCCAGGGCCAGCACGCAATCCTGCGCCCCGGCCTGACCAACCCACTGCTTAACAGTGGTACCGTTACGTTTCTTGATCAGGAAACAGACGCCGCCATGGTGTTCAGTGCCGGAGGCTTTCGCCAGCTCGGCTTCGTCAACCACGTGGTAGGCTTTGCGGTTCGCCGCCATCCAGCGTAATGCTTCTTTAAAGCGCGGGGTTACGCTCTGAACAAACCAGGCGCGAACAATAGCGTCCGGACGACTCTGGAACAGAGCCTGACAGGCATTCTCACCGTAAACGCGGGTTTCTTCCGCGCGCTGACGACGTAATACTTCAGGATCGATAAAGCTTTTGCCGCTGATACCACCGTGATCGGCTTTGTCTGCTGCATCCTCATTCGGTGCGCGGGACACGGTACGCCATGGTGAATCTTCACGTCCACGGTCGCGTTCTACATCGCGGCCACGACCACGTTCACGACCACGTTCGCTGTTCGGACCCTTTCTGTCATCACGGGCAGGGCGACGACCGCCTTCGGCTCGGGAAGTACCGGGGCGACCGCCGCCTTTACCAGTACGTGGATTTTGGGTGCGTTTGTCCGAGTCATCGTCACTGCGGACGTACATCACTTTGACCTTGCCGTTTTTATTCTTCAGTTCGTCGCTCATGTTTTTCTCCACCTGCTCTGCGCGAAGCGCGAAGATTACCCGATGTGCACGTCGTTAGCCATTATTTCATTTAAAAGCTAAGGACTATTGTACTCATTGAATAAAACGCATTGTTGTTTAGAACAGACTCCCCGATAATATGTAACATAATAGAAACATATTGGCGTTACTGCCGTGAAGTCCACTCCACTCATCCAGAGGTTAGTTATGAATACCGTTTGTACCAGCTGCCAGGCTATCAACCGCATCCCCGACGATCGTGTCCAGGAAGCGGCTAAATGCGGACGCTGTGGTCACGACCTGTTTGATGGGGAGGTGATCAATGCGACCGGTGAAACACTGGATAAACTGTTAAAAGACGATCTCCCGGTGGTGGTTGATTTTTGGGCCCCCTGGTGTGGTCCATGCCGTAACTTCGCCCCGATTTTTGAAGATGTCGCGGAAGAGCGTAGCGGTAAAGTGCGTTTTGTTAAAGTGAATACAGAAGCCGAGCGTGAACTCAGCGCCCGTTTCGGTATCCGCAGCATCCCGACCATTATGATCTTCAGAAAAGGTGAAATCGTCGACATGCTTAATGGCGCCGTACCTAAAGCCCCGTTTGATAGCTGGCTTAACGAATCATTATAATCTCTACGGGGCGCATCTTGTGCCCCGTTTTCACCTCTGCGACAATAGCGTTTTTCAACGTGTTCTCCCATGACCGATAACGCTGTTCTTCAGTTACGCGCTGAGCGCCTCGCGCGCGCCACGCGTCCTTTCCTTGCCCGAGGTAATCGCATTCGCCGCTGTCAGCGCTGCCTGCTGCCTCTGAAGCTCTGCTTGTGCGCAACGCTGGTGTCGTCTGAGGCCAAAAGCCGCTTTTGTCTGGTGATGTTTGATACCGAGCCGATGAAGCCCAGCAATACGGGACGTTTGATTGCCGATATTTTGCCCGATACCACGGCTTTTCAGTGGTCACGCACCGAACCGCCACAGGCGCTGCTCGAACTGGTGAAAAATCCGGATTACCAGCCTATGGTTGTATTCCCGGCATCCTATGCGGGCGAAGAGCGTGAAGTGATTTTCGCGCCTCCAGCCGGTAAACCACCGTTGTTTATCATGCTTGATGGTACCTGGCCTGAAGCGCGTAAAATGTTCCGCAAAAGCCCGTACCTTGATAACCTGCCGGTGATCTCCGTTGATTTATCGCGACTTTCCGCTTACCGCCTGCGTGGCATTCACGCCGAAGGGCAATACTGTACTGCCGAAGTGGCCATCGCGTTGTTGGATCTGGCGGGCGATACGCAAGCTGCGGAGGGGTTGAGCGAACATTTCACTCGCTTTAAAACCCGCTACCTGGCAGGAAAAACTCAACATCAGGGAAGCGTCACAGCAGACTCGCCAGAAAGCGTTTAAAATCATTCGGTCACTGGTGTCATTAAGGAAGCCGATATGAGTCAGCGTGGTCTGGAAGCACTACTGCGACCGAAATCCATTGCGGTGATTGGGGCGTCAATGAAGCCTAATCGCGCAGGTTACCTGATGATGCGTAACCTGCTTGCCGGCGGTTTCAATGGACCTGTTTTACCAGTGACGCCAGCATGGAAAGCGGTGTTGGGCGTCCTGGCCTGGCCCAATATCAACAGCCTGCCTTTTAGCCCAGACCTTGCCGTGTTGTGCACCAATGCCAGCCGCAACCTGGCATTACTCGAAGCGCTTGGCGAGAAAGGCTGTAAAACCTGCATTATTCTTTCAGCTCCCGCATCGCAGCACCTGGAATTGTTGGCCTGCGCCGCACGCTACAACATACGTCTCCTCGGCCCCAACAGCCTGGGACTTCTCGCGCCCTGGCAGGGGCTTAACGCCAGCTTTTCCCCCGTCCCCATCAAGCGCGGTAAGTTGGCATTTATTTCCCAGTCAGCGGCGATTTCCAACACCATTCTGGACTGGGCGCAGCAGCGCGACATGGGTTTTTCCTGGTTTATCGCGCTGGGCGACAGCCTGGATATCGACGTTGATGAACTACTGGATTACCTGGCGCGCGACAGTAAAACCAGCGCGATATTGCTATATCTCGAACATTTAAGTGATGCCCGGCGCTTTGTCTCCGCCGCCCGTAGCGCCTCGCGCAATAAACCCATTCTGGTGATTAAGAGTGGTCGCAGTCCGGCTGCACAGCGTTTACTGCATACCAGTGCAGGGATGGACCCTGCGTGGGACGCAGCTATCCAGCGCGCCGGTTTATTACGCGTACAAGACACTCACGAGCTGTTCTCTGCGGTAGAAACCCTGAGCCACATGCGTCCACTGCGCGGCGACAGGCTGATGATCATCAGCAATGGGGCCGCGCCTGCCGCACTGGCATTAGATGAGCTGTGGTCAAAAAATGGCAAGTTGGCGACATTGAGTGAAGATACCTGCCAGAAATTACGCGATGCGCTACCTGAACATATTGATATCGCCAACCCACTGGATCTGCGTGACGACGCCAGCAGCGAACACTACGTTAAGACGCTGGATATCTTGCTCGCCAGCCAGGATTTCGACGCACTGATGGTGATTCACTCACCCAGCGCAGCCGCCCCGGGAACAGAAAGCGCGCAAGCGTTAATCGAGGCGGTAAAACGTCATCCCCGCGGTAAGTTCGTCTCGTTACTGACCAACTGGTGCGGAGAGTTTTCCTCCCAGGAAGCCCGTAGACTGTTTAGCGAAGCCGGATTACCTACCTACCGCACGCCAGAAGGCACCATCACCGCGTTTATGCATATGGTGGAGTACCGGCGTAACCAGAAGCAACTGCGGGAAACCCCTGCGCTGCCCGACTACCTGACCACCAATACCGCCGAGGCGCATAATCTGTTACAGCAGGCGATTGCTGAAGGAGCAACGTCGCTGGATACCCATGAAGTGCAGCCGATTTTACAAGCCTATGGCTTACACACACTGCCGACGTGGATCGCCAGCGACAGCGCTGAAGCCGTACACATCGCGGAGCAAATCGGTTACCCGGTGGCGCTAAAGCTGCGTTCTCCTGATATCCCACATAAATCAGAAGTTCAGGGGGTAATGCTCTACCTGCGAACGGCAACAGAGGTGCAGCAGGCAGCCAATGCGATTTTTGATCGGGTAAAAATGGCCTGGCCGCAGGCGCGCATTCACGGTTTATTAGTACAAAGTATGGCGAATCGCGCTGGCGCTCAGGAGCTGCGCGTCGTCGTTGAACATGACCCGGTATTTGGCCCGTTGATTATGCTTGGTGAAGGCGGAGTTGAGTGGCGACCAGAAGAGCAAGCCGTGGTGGCGTTGCCGCCATTGAACATGAATCTGGCGCGTTATCTGGTGATCCAGGGGATCAAAAATAAAAAGATCCGCGCTCGCAGCGCATTACGCCCATTGGATATCGCCGGGTTAAGTCAGCTTCTGGTGCAGGTCTCCAATCTGATCGTCGATTGTCCGGAAATTCAGCGTCTGGATATTCATCCGCTGTTGGCCTCCGCCGGTGAATTTACCGCGCTGGATGTCACGCTGGACATTGCCCCTTTCACGGGCGATAACGAAAGCAGGCTGGCTATACGCCCCTACCCCCATCAGCTTGAAGAATGGGTGGAGTTGAAGAACGGCGAGCGTTGCTTGTTCCGCCCTATTTTGCCCGAGGATGAACCTCATCTGCAGCAGTTCATTTCTCAGGTAACAAAAGAAGATCTTTATTATCGCTATTTCAGTGAGATCAACGAATTTACCCACGAAGATTTAGCCAATATGACGCAGATCGACTACGATCGGGAAATGGCCTTTGTTGCGGTACGCTGTAAAAACAATCAGCAAGAGATCCTCGGCGTAACGCGAGCAATCTCGGATCCTGATAACATTGACGCCGAGTTCGCCGTGCTGGTTCGTTCAGATCTCAAAGGGCTTGGACTGGGTCGCCGGTTGATGGAAAAATTAATTGCATATACCCGAGATCACGGACTTAGACGTTTGAATGGTATTACGATGCCAAACAATCGTGGGATGGTCGCCCTGGCCCGGAAACTCGGGTTCGCTGTTGACGTCCAACTCGAAGAGGGAATTGTTGGGCTAACGCTTAATCTGGCCCAATTTGAGGAATCGTGAGTAAGGTACTGGAAATGTTGACCACATTAATAGGTACTGGTGGTATCATTACACGCTTATGTCGTCTGCATAGCACAGAGGACCCTTCAATGAACAGAGAAGAAATGCACTGTGATGTTGTCAAAATTTAAGCGTAATAAACATCAACAACACCTTGCCCAACTACCCAAGATTTCTCAGTCAGTTGATGATGTAGATTTCTTTTATGCTCCCGCTAATTTCAGGGAGACTCTGCTGGAAAAAATAGCCAGCGCGACGCGACGGATCTGCATTATTGCGCTGTACCTGGAACAGGATGACGGTGGCAAAGGCATACTCGACGCGCTCTATGCGGCAAAACGGCAGCGTCCTGAACTGGATGTCCGGGTGCTTGTCGACTGGCACCGAGCCCAGCGCGGACGTATTGGTGCTGCGGCATCGAATACCAACGCTGACTGGTATTGCCGAATGGCACAAGAAAACCCAGGTATTGATATTCCTGTCTACGGTGTTCCGATTAACACCCGAGAAGCGCTTGGCGTCCTGCATTTTAAAGGCTTTATCATCGATGACAGCGTCCTGTATAGCGGGGCCAGCCTGAATGATGTTTATCTGCATCAGCATGATAAATATCGCTATGACCGTTATCAATTGATTCGCAATGCTCAAATGGCCGATATCATGTTCGATTGGGTCACGCAGAACCTGATGAACGGTCGCGGCGTTAATCGCCTTGATGATATTAATCGCCCTAAAAGCCCGGAAATTAAAAACGACATCCGCCTTTACCGTCAGGAACTGCGCGATGCGTCATTCCATTTTCAGGGTGATGCGGATAATGAACAGCTCTCGGTAACGCCTCTGGTAGGCCTTGGAAAATCCAGTCTGTTAAATAAGACCATTTTCCACCTTATGCCCTGCGCGGAGCACAAGCTCACAATCTGTACCCCTTATTTCAACCTGCCCGCTATACTGGTGCGCAATATCATTCAGCTGCTGCGTGAAGGCAAAAAGGTCGAGATCATTGTCGGTGATAAAACCGCCAACGACTTTTTCATTCCAGAAGATGAGCCATTTAAAATCATCGGCGCGCTGCCCTACCTGTATGAAATTAACCTGCGCCGTTTCCTGAGCAGACTGCAATATTATGTGAATACCGACCAACTGGTCGTGCGCTTATGGAAAGATGATGACAACACCTATCATCTGAAAGGCATGTGGGTTGATGATAAATGGATGCTGCTCACCGGCAACAACCTTAACCCTCGCGCCTGGCGTCTGGATCTGGAAAACGCCATCCTTATCCACGATCCGAAGCAAGAGCTGACTCCCCAGCGCGATAAAGAGCTGGAGCTTATTCGCACGCATACCACCGTCGTTAAGCACTATCGCGACCTGCAAAGCATTGCCGACTATCCAGTCAAAGTGCGTAAGCTCATCCGTCGACTACGCCGTATCCGTATCGACAGATTAATTAGCCGTATTCTGTAACCAAGACCCCGTCCAGTGACGGGGTTTTTCCTATGGAGGCAACGGTGCGCTTGTTTATTCTTTTCAGTATCATGGCCATTTCTGGCTGCAGCCACATGGCAAACGACCGCTGGAGCGGACAAGACAAGGCTCAACACTTTATCGCCTCCGCTATGCTCTCCGCAGCTGGAAACGAATATGCTCAACATCAGGGCAACAGCCGCGATCGCAGCGCGGCTATCGGCCTGATGTTCTCAGTCAGCCTGGGCGCGTCAAAAGAGCTATGGGACAGCCGTCCCGCTGGGAGCGGCTGGAGCTGGAAAGACTTCGCCTGGGATGTTGCAGGTGCGTCTACCGGTTATGCGGTCTGGCAACTGGCACATCACTAGAGGCGCAGACCTTTCCCCTTCCCATGCAGCATCAGCGATACCAAAAATGCGACTATTGCCAGTGCTGTAACGTACCAGAAGAATGTTGTTTCCATACCGACAGACTTCAGGGATAACGCAACATATTCGGCTGAGCCACCAAACAGAGCATTGGCCACCGCATAAGATAATCCAACCCCCAGAGCGCGCACCTGTGCCGGGAACATCTCGGCCTTCAGAATACCGCTGATTGACGTATAGAAACTCACAATCAGCAAGGCACACATCACCAGAGCAAACGCCATATACGGGGACGTCACGCTTTGCAACGCTGTCAGAATGGGGACGGTGAAAATCGCGGCCAACGCGCCAAAACACAGCATTGAAGTACGTCGGCCAATTTTATCTGACAAGGCACCGAACAACGGTTGCACCAGCATAAACACACACAGTGCCGCCGTCATAATCCCACTGGCTACGTTGGCATGCATACCGGCAGTGTTAACCAGGTACTTCTGCATGTAGGTTGTGAACGTGTAAAAACACAGCGAGCCAGCAGCGGTAAAGCCAAGCACCATGATGAAGGCTTTGCGATTACGCCACAGACCTTTCAGAGAACCAGCTTCTTTCAGCGCGCGAACGTCCTGTTTCGAGGTTTCATCCAACTGTCGACGCAGCCATAACGCAACAATAGCCAGTACGGCGCCCAACGCAAATGGAATACGCCAACCCCACGATCTTAGCGCTGAGTCTTCTAACGTTTGCTGTAATATGACCACAACCAGCAGTGCCAGTAACTGCCCGCCGATTAACGTCACGTACTGGAAGGAAGCATAAAAACCTTTCTTCCCTTCAACGGCTACTTCACTCATATAGGTAGCGCTGGTCCCGTATTCACCACCGACAGACAGCCCCTGAAATAACCTAGCCAGCAGCAATAGAGCAGGAGCCCAGGTACCGATGGTTTCATATCCCGGAAGACAAGCGATCACCAGCGATCCCATACACATCATACAAACTGACAGCAGCATCGACTTTTTACGCCCGTGCTTATCCGCGATGCGACCAAACAGCCAGCCGCCAATCGGTCGCATCAGAAAGCCTGCAGCAAAAACTCCGGCTGTTTGTAAGAGTTGCGTGGTGGTGTTTCCTGATGGAAAAAAGATATGAGCAAAATAGAGAGAGCAGAAAGAATAGATATAGAAATCAAACCATTCGACCAGATTCCCTGATGATGCTCCGACAATCGCCCATATACGACGCCGAGTATCGCCGTCTGCCAGCGCCCCGTTCTCAGTTACACTGCTATCAGCCATTAGAATTGTACCCCTGCCAACGATTGCATTAATTTATCAATGGTGGTTGTGTCTTTTTTGGTGAAATAAATGTTATATAATTGTTATAATTTATTATGAGAGAAAGATCACGGTTTTCATTAGCAGAGAAAGGATTCAGATATGTTCGAGAAAGAGAAAAATCGGTTTGAAATAGAGTGGGCTTTTATGGGCTGGATAAAATGGTACGCTGCATCCGGCAGTTCTCATTCCCTGCAGACGCAAAAAAGCCCATCCGGCAGGATGGGCTTCTTCACTTGTTTAATGCCTGGCAGTTCCCTACTCTCGCATGGGGAGACCCCACACTACCATCGGCGCTACGGCGTTTCACTTCTGAGTTCGGCATGGGGTCAGGTGGGACCACCGCGCTACAGCCGCCAGGCAAATTCTG
>NZ_NAEW01000012.1 GCF_002075345.1 Citrobacter braakii | reverse complement strand
GAGCGCCATCGTGTCCGGCAAGATAATGATTAACGACAGCTAATCTGGTTTCGAGAGAATATTTTGGCTTTGCCATAAAAAACTGCACCTTACTCAGTTGGGTGTCCAACTTTTGGGGTGCAGTCCACAGGCAAGGCTTTTTATACAGGTATCAGTAATATTAACGCTTTTAAATTTCGCCTAATTCAAAAAGCCAACCTCCGGATTCAATGAACCGGAAGTTGGCTTGTCGCTGGTACGGTTAATAGAAAATACCGATGATCAGGGTGTGAGTAACGAACCCCACAATCAGCGGTACGGCGGTACGCTTCACCACATCGAATGGGGTTATTTTCGCTCCGCTGGAAACGGCAATCACGACGCCGGATACCGGTGAAATTGCCCGTCCCATATGCGATGCCTGCTGCATCGGCAGGATCATGGCAACGGCGTTAGCGCCCATACTGGCGGCAATTTGCGGGATGAGCTCAACGAAGGCGAGGAATGGCGCATTCCCCGACCCCATAATGATAGCCGCGGCCAGCGTCACCAGCGCAAATACTACCGCCATGGCAAACGGCGGTAATCCCACGTGTTCGGCCATCAGAATGAGCTGATCGATCGCACCGATGACTTTAATTCCGTGAGCAAAAACCCCTGCCGCAACCAACAGTCCAACCACACCGGTAAACGCAGTGCCCATTCCTTTCAGGAAATGGCTGAAACCTTCGCAGACCGACTTTAAATCACGCACCCGCAGCCATTCAATCAGCATACAGATGGTCATTGAAATGAGGACAATGGTGATAATATTCAGGTTGATACCCCTGACGAACATTTCGGATGACCCTACTGCCATCAGTATCGGAAGCATGGGGAGCAGCGCGTAAAAAGCCGGGGATTTTCCTGAATCAGTCACTTCTGCGCTACCGATTTCCCGCGGTAACGTCCCTGATTTACGGTCGCAATGCCGCTGCCAGAAAAAATGGCACACGCCGACAACCAGAACCGTTGCCAGCGCGGCGGGTCCCTGGTGGTAAACAACATATTCCACTACATCCATATTCACTGCTTTAGAGCCCCTGATAGCATCGATTGCCGTCGGGGTGTAAGCCACGCCAAGCGAAGTAGCAATGACCCCGGCAGCCGAGGCCGCTGAGAGCCCTAACCCCAGCATAATGGGGAACATCGTCCCCATCAGCAACACGGCAAGCCCGGTTGCAGAAGGAATGGCCAACTGCAGGAGGCTGGCGAGCAGGTAGGAGAAAAAGAGGAGCACATAGGGCGAACGCAGCGCCCGTAAGGGTTTCGTTACTACCCGCACGACCGCCTCATTTGCGCCGATATGATCCATGTAATGCGCAAATCCCATTAACGCCATGATCATCAGGCCGAGATCGGCGGCGCGCGTGCTGAAGAGATCGCGCATTACCTCGAAAGGATCGAGAAAGGAAATTCCCGTACTGGCAACCCCCTTCGGTAATACGGAACCCCATCCGGTTAACGCGGTGCAAATCATCAAGACTAAGCCCGCAATGAAGAGCACCGGTTCAGCGCGGTAACCTTTCAGAATCAGACGCGCGACCACCACGATCACCAGAAGTGCGATTAACACCTGAATCATGACTGAGCTCTCCGCTGCGCGAACTCAGTATAAGTTTCCTCAATCACCGCCACCACCACATCACTGGCAGCCCGCAGAGAACGCACCGGCAGATACTCATAAATTGAATGGAAGTTATGAGCACCGGTAAAAATATTCGGGCACGGCAATCCTTTCTGCGACAGTACCGCGCCATCATACCCGCCACGCATGGCGACAGGTGCGGGCGTTATGCCGCATTTCTGATACGCGCGGAATGCAATATCAATCGGGTAGTGAGCATCCCCCTGCAAACTGTTCAACACATTCGCGTAGCGATCGGCTAAATGACAGACCACGCTGTTTTCCCCCCACAGGGCACAGGTGCTGACGGCAAGCTGGCGAATAAACGCCATACGCGCCTTATAACCTTCTTCACTGAAATCGCGGATATCCAGCTTAAGTACCGTGCGGGCACTGTTACCCTGTAGCTGTTTTACCCAGTAATACCCTTCGCGCCCTTCCGTATATTCAGGCGCTTCTCCCCCTGGGAGCATGGCAATAAACTTATGCGCCATCAGCAGCGAATTCTTTAACTTACCTTTGGCCGACATCGGGTGTGCGGACTGGCCGGTAAAGATGATTTCCGCATCGCCCGCATTCCAGTTCTCGTAAACAAACTCACCGATACCGCAGCAATCCAGGGTATAGCCAAAATCAGCACCAAACGCGGCAACATCAAACGCTTTTGCGCCACGCAAGCCCTGTTCCTCATCCGGGACAAAACCCACTTTTACCGGCCCATGTTTTATTTCCGGGTGTGCGACCAGATACTCAAGAGCATTCATAATCGCGGCGATGGCTGCTTTATCATCAGCGCCCAACAGACTGGTCCCGTCGGTCACCAGCAGGTCATCACCGATATAATTTTTCAGTTCCGGAAATTCACTTTCGCGCAGGTAAATATTCAGCTCTTTGTTCAGGCATAAATCCCCACCGTGATAATGCAGGCGCTGTGCTTTGGTGTCTGCGGTCTGTTCCGCACTGGTATCCAGATGACCAAAAAAAGAGACCACCGGGATCGTGTCATCAGTATTTGCAGGTAAGGTTGCCGTCACTATAGCGGTATCCCTGACCTCAATGTTTTCCATTCCTAATGCTTCAAGTTCTGCTGCAAGCAGTTTTGCCAGTTCCATTTGACCAGGAGAAGAAGGCATTATCCCATTAGCGCCGTTTTCCCTTGATGTCGTGGTATTGATTTTCGTGTAGTTAATAAAGCGTTCAACAATATCCATTCCAGGAGATCCTTTAATGTATCATTTATGAGGTACTGCGAGAGGTGTTCTGCATGCAGCGTGGGGTAAGTAATCTGAGAACCAAATAAAATCAGCGCTCATCCCAGAACGCTGATTTTATGGGCATTACGACAACGATTTATATAAAGGAAGATAAAAAGGCCAGTGATTATACCTGCGATTAAAAAACTCCTTTCTGATTGATAAAATCATATTCCCTGTCTGTTTTTACTGCTATTTCCCATGGTGTTAAGCTAACAGAAGTCATAAACGGCATCCCTATACCTATGAGATAATAGAAATCATTTAGATTCCTGTACTCTGTACTGGCATAAGACATACCATCGCTATATTTTTTTAATGAACGAATACTGTATCAGCAACATGCAACCGTTTGCACCTCTCTACAAATAGCCACTTAGCGCACTAAAATCCGTGAACAAAATCACAATTACCTCAAAAGCAAAAAACTTCTATCGCGCTGAAAAAAAGGCAGTTATAAGGAAAGCTATATAATACCCACATAAACATAGCCAGAATTATACTATTCACTATGAAATAGATTCAGGCTGATACTATTTCAATATTGCCGTAGGGGTCAGTAGAGCTAAATCGTCGTAACCAATAATGTGAACATGAATAACGATAATATTAAAATTTCTATTTATGACGATAAGCTAAATAATATACAGGCAAAAAAAACCTCTCCCCCGAGAAGAGATTCAGGGCAGAGGTAATACGGGTGTTAAGGACATACTTATAGTTTTAATGATAACAGAAGCGCTTCTTGCAGGACCGAGTATACACACTTAGCCACGTTAAGAAAATTCTTAAAAACATTAAATTGCAAATTTCATTTAAAACCACAATTATGATAAAGGAGCATTTATCAAAGAACAAAATTAACCAGCAAAAAGAGTAAATCATACTAATCAATGAGGTGATAAAAAAAGAATAGCAATGCTGTATGGCTACCGATAGCGTTTCTGGCGACGCTGAAACATTAAATTAATTTAATGAATAAATGCGATTTACATAACGAGAATTAAAAAGTCATTAAATAAAAGAAATACAATTTTTCGTTACAGATCACACTTCCACTACAAGGAAGTTCCCCTACTGTGTCTTGCAGGTATGATTCAGCATGTAAATACCTTTCAACTCAACCCGAGGCTTTGATGCTGGAGAATGTAATCATCTGATAATCAGCTTCCCGACCTTTTCAGGCCGGACTGGTTATCAATGCGCCGAATTCGAATGCGGACACCGCTGTGTGTTTGCACGTTTTGCACATGATGATTAAACAGGTTTTCCAGTATGAATTTATCCCGTCAGGAACAACGTACCTTACACGTTCTCGCCAAAGGTGGTCGTATTGCTCACGTCCGCGATGCCTCTGGCCGCGTCACTTCCGTCGAATGCTATAGCCGTGAAGGGTTGCTGCTCTGCGACTGCACGCTCGAGGTGTTCAAAAAGCTCAGAACCAAGAAACTGATCAAATCCGTCAATGGTCAGCCCTACCGTATTAATACGACCGGCCTGAACAACGTTCGCGCCCAACTTGATAATCGCTAAAGGAGAGAGAGAGAGAGAGATGGATATCCCAAAGATTTTTACCATCAGCGAAAGCGCACATCGCATTCATAATCCGTTCACCGCACAGAAATACGCCACGTTAGGCCAGGTTTTACGGATGGCACCGGGAACACGCATTCTGGACCTCGGCAGCGGTTCGGGTGAGATGTTGTGCACCTGGGCACGTGATCACGGTATTTCCGGCGTTGGTATCGATATGAGCCGGCTGTTCAGTGAGCAAGCCACCCTGCGGGCCAAAGAGTTGGGAGTCAATGAGCACGTGCGTTTTATTCATGCCGATGCAACAGGTTATATCGCCGAAGAAAAATTCGATATTGCCGCCTGCGTTGGTGCGACCTGGATTGCCGGCGGCGTCGCTGGAACGATCAGACAACTGGAACTAAGTCTCAAACCAGGCGGAATTATGCTCATCGGCGAACCTTACTGGCGTCAGACGCCTGCAACGGAGAGCATCGCCCAGGCTTGCGGCGCGACTTCAGTGACTGATTTTCTTTCTCTGCCAGAGCTCGTTTCATCTTTCGACCAGCTCGGTTATGACGTGGTTGAAATGGTACTGGCTGACCAGGAGGGTTGGGACAGATACGAGGCGGCAAAATGGCTGACGATGCGCCGGTGGCTGGAGGCAAATCCGGACGATGAATTTGCCCCGGAAGTCAGAGAGCAACTGAGGAGTTCACCAGCACGCCACGTGGCCTTCACCCGGGAGTACATTGGTTGGGGCGTGTTCGCACTCATACAGAGGTAATATCTACAGTCGGTATAACCAGGCAGGTTATACCGACTTTTTTCATTGCTTACTTCATTAATACTTCAACAAATTTAGCCAGCCATTGCGGATGCGCGGGCCATGCAGGCGCGGTAATCAGATTGCCATCCACGTGGGCTTGATCAATGCCGATATCTGCGTAATGCCCGCCGCTCAGACGAACTTCTGGCGCACAGGCCGGATAGGCGCTACAGGTCCGGTTTTCTAACACCCCCGCCGCCGCTAACAGCTGAGGTCCATGACAGACCGCGGCGATAGGCTTACCGGCAGCGTTGAAATCTTGCACCAGCTTAATGACATCCGGATTCAGCCGGAGATATTCCGGAGCACGTCCGCCGGGGATCAGCAGCGCGTCGTAATCGGTGGCCCGCGCCTCGGCAAAATTCGCATTCAGCGTAAAACGATGACCCGGTTTTTCACTGTAGGTCTGCGCCCCATCAAAATCATGAATAGCGGTTTGAACGTAGTCCCCCTGACTTTTATCCGGACAGACGGCATCAACACGATGGCCCAGCATCTGCAACGCCTGAAAAGGCACCATCGTTTCATAATCTTCGACATAATCGCCGACCAGCATCAGTATCTTCTTCATTCACATCCCCCGCTCACGGTTATTAATGATGAGAAATAACGGCCATCTTTACTATAGCCCACGCATTTCACGACATTAATAAATACCGCAGGACACGCCGTCACCGGACGTCTGAAGGTGGTTGCCCCTGACGGCGCGCCCTGTTGTTAATACCTGAAGTTTCTGTCACTCCCAGGCTTGCTCAGATTTCGCGGCGTCAAACTGCGGCGGCGGCTTGCGGAAACGTCCGGTCAGGTAGGCGAGATACACCAACCCCACGCCAGCCCATACCAGTCCCAGCGTCAGCGATGTCACCTCCAGGTTCACCCACAGTACGGCAACGGTGGCGGCGCCGACCATTGGCAATACCAGGTAGTGCAACTTTTCCTGCCAGGTATGCTTACGTCCTTCACGACGCCAGAAGTGGTTAAACACGGACAAATTAACGAACGTAAAGGCCACCAGCGCGCCAAAGTTAATCAACGCCGTGGCGGTCACCAGGTCAAAAAACAGGGCCGAGAGAGCCACAATCCCGACCATAATGACGTTCAGCGCGGGTGTACGCCATTTCGGATGGACATAGCCGAAGTACTTTTCCGGGAAGACGTTATCGCGGCCCATCACGTACAGCAGACGCGAAACGCTGGCATGGGACGCCAGACCTGACGCCAGCGTATTCACAAAGGTCGTACACAAGAAAATAGACTGGAACAGTTTGCCGCCAACGTACAGCGCAATCTCCGGCAGCGCCGCGTCCGGGTCTTTAAATCGGCTAATATCTGGAAAAAATAGCTGCATAAAGAACGAGGCAGCAATGAAGATCAGTCCACCGTAAAGCGCGGTAAGGAAAATTGCTTTTGGAATGGTACGCGCGGCATCCGGTGTCTCTTCAGAGAGCGTGGTTACCGCATCAAAACCGAGAAACGAGAAGCAGACGATGGTCGCCCCGGTGATAATCGGGATCAAATGCGCATTCTGGCTGATAAACGGTTGCAGCGACCAGACGGTCCCAACCCCTTCGCCTTTGTGCAGCCCCTGCACCACGAGAACAATGAACACCACGATTATCGCGACCTGCACCAGTACAAACAGCGCATTGAAGTTCGCCACCAGATTTACGCTTTTCAAATTGGCCGCGGTAAGGATCGCTACAAACATCACCACCCAAATCCATGGCGCAACGCCCGGGAACAGCGCGGAAAGGTAAATTTTCGCCAGCAGGACGTTAATCATCGGCAGGAACAGGTAATCAAGCAGTGACGACCAGCCGACCATAAACCCCACATGCGGGTTGATTGCTTTTTGCGCATAGGTGTAGGCCGAACCGGCTTGTGGAAACTGGCGAACCAGCTTTCCGTAACTGATGGCGGTAAACAGCACGCCCGCCAGGGCCAGCAGATAGGAGGCCGGAACATGGCCATTGCTGATACCCGAAACAATACCAAAGGTGTCAAATACCGTCATCGGTGTGAGATAGGCCAGCCCCATCACCACCACCTGCCACAGCTTGAGGGATTTACGCAACTGTGCTTTGCCCGGCTGGGCCGCGAGATCCACAGAAGAATTAGTCGACATAGCTTTCCTCCCCGCCACGGGCCCAGATCTGCGTTCGAAACGTGGGTACAGCAGACCTGGGTCGTGTCGGGGTGGAAAGCCAAAAGAAAGGCGTCAATGTTGCACGGCACAGATGCGGTCCGTACTTACTGCGGGAGCCATGGATGCTCACGCGGGGCGGGTTTTTAAACATTGGCATCATCACATTTCCTCGTCACAAACTCTGTCGGTTATCTGAAGACCCGTTGTCGCAAGCCGCTCCATTACGCGACATCCGGGAAATGGCAGGTGATCCTGCAATATTGACGGGCTGGCTCCGCTAGACCGCATGATGCGACTTCTTTTTTTCAATGACTAAACAATGCGTACAGGCCCGACAAACATTACGCCGCCGGGCCACTTTCCTGTCAGGCGTTTTTCAGCATCCACTCAATTTCAGTGTCGGTAATCAGGCGTTCAAACTGGATCAGTTCATCGTGTTTACAGGCGTGATACACATGGCTAAAACGCTCCCCGAGCAACTCACGCAGACTGTCATTTTGCATGAACTCCCACAGCGCATCGCTCTGGCGGATCGGGAACGGTAGCCCTTCCTGCTCCAGGCCGTTGCCCTCCACCTCTTCCTGCAACGGCAGCTCGTTATCCAGCCCATGCAGGATCCCCGCCAGAATGGTCGACATCACCAGATACGGGTTGGCGTCAGCCCCCGCCACGCGATATTCAACCCGATGGTTATCACGATCGCCGCAGGGAATGCGCAGCGCCACCGTACGGTTGTTGTGCCCCCAGGAAGCCTGGGTCGGAACATACATCCCCGGCTGGAAGCGGCGATAAGAGTTCACATTCGGCGCCAGCAGCGCCATTGACGCAGGCATCAGATCAATCATCCCGGCAAGCGCACGTTTAAGTAACGCGGAATCATCGCCATTCGCATCGGCCAACACGTTCTCGCCTTTATTATTCATAATGCTGATGTGGATATGCATTCCGCTACCGGCATGCTCCTCATAAGGTTTTGCCATAAACGTGGCATGCATCTTATGTTTCTCCGCCACCAGCCGTACCAGCCGTTTCAGCGCCAGCGCGTCGTCGCAGGCGTCGAGTACGTTATCGGTATGGTAGAGGTTGATTTCAAACTGCCCAGGGGAGGCTTCAGCCACCGCGCCGTCAGCCGGGATCAGCTGCAAACGGGCCAGTTCATCGATATCGTTTAGCACATCAGCAAAGTGGTTCAGGTTATCAACCGAGTAAACCTGACTTTGCGTATTCCGATCGTCCGTTCCCGGCGCGCACGGCGGCTGCAGATAACCTTCGGGATCGCGCTTACGATCGAGTAAATAGAACTCCAGCTCTACCGCTACGACGGGGAACAGACCGCGCTGGCGAAGTTTCTGCCAGAGTCGGTTAAGTACGTTCCGCGGCTCAACGTCAAAGGGAGCGCCATCTTCATCCAGCATCGTCAGCATCATCTGCGCAATACATTCCGGATCGGCGGCCGAAGGCGTTAACGTGCCAGGCACCGGGACACAGGTCCGATCCGGTTCGCCAAGCTCCTGGCCTAATCCCGCCTCTTCGACCACATTGCCAAGAATATCCATCGCGAAAACGGATGCCGGGAAATAGCAGCCTTTCTCTAACTTGTGTAATCCCGCAACGGGAATGCGTTTACCACGAAAACAACCATTCAGGTCGGTTAACAGCACATCCACGAACTGCGTGTTGGGGTAGCGCTCCAGATACTGCTTAACTTCACGCGCAAACGCGCTACTTCGTCTCTCTTCAGAATGCTGAACAAAATTCTCAACTTCTACGATATTGGTTTCCATGATTCACCGCCGTTGGCCTGTAAGCTGTTCTGTGATTTGACTGTTAAATATAATGTCCACTCTTCGACTCTGGATGCAAACAAATTGTTTGTCAAATGTTAAATTAAGTTTGCTAGAAGGTTATTCCGCTGCTAGATTGAGAAAATAATGAACGGAATGGCATAACAAGGAACCGTTTGGCAATAATTTATTCCAAAACGTGAGGTCGATCATGGGCAATATATTTGACAAGCCAGTTATTGGTGTAGTGATGTGTAGGAACAGGCTTAAGGGTCACGAGACCCAGACTCTGCAAGAAAAGTACCTGAATGCAGTATTGAACGCCGGTGGATTACCGATAGCGATTCCCCATGCGCTTGCGGAACCCGAATTACTGAACGCGCTGTTACCGAAACTGGATGGTATCTTCTTGCCAGGAAGCCCAAGCAATGTGCAGCCGCACCTTTATGGTGAAAATGGCGATGAGTCTGACGCCGATCCCGGGCGTGATCTTCTGAGCATGGCGCTAATTACCGCCGGGCTCGAAAGGCGCATTCCCATTTTCGCCATCTGCCGGGGCTTACAGGAATTAGTTGTCGCCACTGGCGGGACTCTGTATCGTCGCCTGTGCGATCACTCACAGTTCCTGGAACATCGTGAAGATGCGGAACTCCCGGTGGAGCAGCAATATGCGCCATCTCATGAAGTCCAGGTTCAACAGGGAGGATTGCTATCTCAGCTAATACCAGGTTGCAGCACGTTTTGGGTTAACTCCTTGCATGGTCAGGGCGCAAAAACCCTTGGCCCGCAACTGCGCGTGGAAGCACGCTCGCAGGATGGATTAGTGGAAGCAGCCAGCGTTCACGACCATCCTTTCGCGCTTGGTGTGCAGTGGCACCCGGAATGGAACAGTAGCGAATACGCCCTGTCGCGTTTGTTACTTGAAGGTTTTATCACCGCTTGTCAGAACCACCTCGCTGAAAAACAGCGACTCTGACCACTACAGTTAAGGAAATGCAATTATGAGCGATGACGGCCTGGCGCCGGGTAAACGTTTGTCAGAGATCCGCCAGCAATTGGGTCTTTCACAGCGTCGTGCCGCCGAACTGTCTGGGTTAACGCATAGCGCCATCAGCACCATAGAGCAGGATAAAGTCAGTCCTGCCATCAGTACGCTGCAGAAGCTATTGAAAGTTTATGGGCTGTCGCTCTCCGAGTTCTTCGCGGAACCGGAAAAGCCTGACGAACCGCAGGTGGTTATCAATCAGGATGATTTGATTGAGATCGGGAGTCAGGGAGTATCCATGAAGCTGGTACACAACGGAAATCCGAATCGTACGCTGGCCATGATGTTTGAAACCTATCAGCCAGGTACGACAACCGGGGAGAGAATTAAACACCAGGGTGAAGAGATTGGGACAATACTGGAAGGTGAAGTGATACTGACCATCAACGGTCAAACGTATCATCTTGTTGCAGGGCAAAGTTATGCCATTAACACCGGTATACCACATAGCTTCAGCAACACCTCGGCAGGGATCTGCCGCATCATCAGTGCCCACACTCCTACCACTTTCTAATAAGTAGCGGCCTGAGTTTCTCAGGCCTTCTTAAATAACGCGCATTAACAGGGTACATCCCTGGGGCATCGTGCAGCCTGATTTTGCCTGAAAAAGATCAGCAACGAACTTTATCTTATTGATATAAAAGGAGTAGCTATGAACTTTCAGAATCTTAAATATTGGCGTGAAAAAGCCAGCCATTATTCGCCGGAGACCCGTTTATTTATTAACGGCGAATATTGTGCAGCCGCCGATAACGAAACCTTTATTACGCAGGATCCGGCAGGACAACGCCCGCTCGCCAAAGTCGCCCGCGGCAAAAAAGCGGATGTAGACCGCGCGGTCACCGCAGCCCGCACCGTGTTTGAACGCGGAGACTGGTCGCAAGCATCACCCGCAGAGCGCAAGGCAGTCCTGCAGAAGTTCGCCGATTTAATGGAGCAGCATCACGAGGAGCTGGCGCTACTGGAAACGCTCGACACCGGTAAACCGATTCGCCATAGCCTGCGTGATGATATTCCAGGCGCGGCACGCGCCATCCGTTGGTACGCCGAAGCAATAGATAAAGTCTATGGCGAAGTGGCCACCACCTCGGTGAGCGATCTGGCGCTGATTGTGCGCGAGCCGGTGGGCGTCATTGCGGCCATTGTGCCGTGGAATTTTCCCCTGCTGCTGGCCTGCTGGAAACTTGGCCCGGCACTGGCTGCAGGCAACAGCGTGATCCTCAAACCTTCAGAAAAATCACCGCTGACCGCCATTCGCCTTGCTGCGTTGGCAAAAAAAGCAGGTTTGCCAGATGGCGTTCTCAGCGTGGTGAGCGGATATGGCCACGAAGCGGGCCAGGCGTTGTCGCAGCATCCGGATGTTGATGTGATCACCTTTACCGGCTCGACCCGCACCGGCAAGCAACTGCTCAAAGACGCTGGCGACAGCAATATGAAACGCGTCTGGCTGGAGGCCGGTGGTAAAAGTGCCAACATCGTTTTTGCCGACTGCCCGGATCTGCCGAAAGCCGCCGCCAATGCTGCAGCAGGCATCTTCTATAACCAGGGTCAGGTCTGTATCGCCGGTACGCGTCTGTTACTGGAAGAGAGTATTGCCGACGAGTTCATCGCCCTGCTGAAAGAGCAGGCGAAAAACTGGCAGCCGGGCAACCCGCTGGATCCGGAAACCACGATGGGCACGCTTATCGACAACGCGCATGCCGATACCGTGCACGGTTTTATTCGCGACGGTGAAGCACAAGGCACGCTGGCGCTGGATGGTCGCAGCCATGTACACCCAGCGGCTATCGGCCCGACTATTTTTGTCGATACAGCCCCGCAAGCCCACGTCAGCCGCGATGAGATCTTCGGCCCGGTACTGGTCGTCACCCGTTTTAGCAGCGAAGCCGAAGCCCTGGCGCTGGCCAACGACAGTGACTACGGCCTGGGGGCCGCGGTCTGGACCCGCGATCTGTCGCGCGCCCACCGCATGAGTCGTCGCCTGAAGGCCGGTTCGGTCTTCGTTAATAACTACAACGACGGTGACATGACTGTGCCGTTCGGCGGTTATAAGCAAAGCGGCAACGGGCGCGATAAGTCCCTGCATGCGCTGGAAAAATTTAGCGAACTGAAAACCATTTGGATCTCCCTGGAGCCTTAATCATGACTGAACATACCAGCAGTTATTACGCCGCAAGCGCCAATCAGTACGAACCGTTTCCCACCCTTAGCGAGTCGGTTAGCTGTGATGTTTGCGTCGTGGGCGGTGGATATACCGGACTCTCCTCCGCCCTGCACTTAGCGGAGATGGGTTACGACGTAGTGCTACTGGAATCCGCGCGTATCGGCTTCGGGGCCAGCGGACGTAACGGCGGTCAGTTGGTGAACTCCTACAGTCGCGATATCGACGTCATCGAGCGCACCTATGGCCCGGACGCCGCCAAAATGCTTGGCAGCATGATGTTTGAAGGCGGTAATATCATCCGCGAACGTATCAAGCGTTATCAGATCGAATGCGACTATCGCCCCGGCGGACTGTTTGTGGCTCTGAACCACAAGCAGATGGAAACGCTGGAGGAGCAGAAGTCGAACTGGGAACGCTACGGCAACACGCAGCTTGAACTGTTAGACAGCAGCGAAATTCGTCGCGAAGTCAGCAGCGATCGTTATGTCGGCGCGCTGCTCGACCACAGCGGTGGTCATATTCATCCGCTGAACCTGGCGATTGGCGAAGCTAACGCCATTCGTCTGAACGGCGGGCGCGTCTTCGAACAGTCGCCGGTCACCCGTATCCAGCACACCAGCCCGGCGGTGGTCAGCACCGAAAAAGGTGAGGTTACGGCCCGCTTTGTGATCGTCGCGGGCAACGCCTACCTCGGCGACAAACTCGAGCCTGCGCTGGCAAAAAGCAGCATGCCATGCGGCACACAGGTGTTAACCACCGAACCGTTGTCTGCGGAGATGGCACGCTCGCTGATTCCAAAAAACTACTGTGTAGAAGATTGTAACTATTTGCTGGATTACTACCGTCTGACCGGCGATAACCGCCTGTTGTACGGCGGCGGCGTGGTCTACGGCGCCCGCGATCCAGACGATATTGAACGTCTGGTAATGCCGAAACTGCTGAAAACCTTCCCGCAATTGCAGGGGGTAAAAATTGATTACCGCTGGACCGGTAATTTCCTGTTAACGCTATCTCGCATGCCGCAGTTCGGCCGTCTTGATACCAACATTTACTATATGCAGGGCTACAGCGGCCACGGCGTGACCTGTACCCACCTGGCAGGACGTCTGATTTCTGAACTGCTGCGCGGGGATGCCGAGCGCTTTGACGCTTTCGCCAAACTGCCGCACTACCCGTTCCCGGGGGGGCGCAGCCTGCGCATTCCGTTTACCGCCATGGGGGCGGCATATTACAGCTTACGCGATCGCCTTGGGGTTTAAGTTCTTCCGCAATAAACCCGACGCACAGGGCGGTCTCCCCTGTGCGTTTTTTTATTCCCGGACAGTGAAAAACAGGTAACGGGCACGAAAATATCGCAATAGGACATAACCCTACACTTTACATTGTTTCTCCCCGCTGATCGGATAGGCTTTTTTAGATTATCGCTGGCGACGTGGCCAGAACTCAACGGGGGAAGAAACGCGTGTTATGAATACGAATAACGAGGAGACCTTTTATCAGGCGATGCGCCGCAAAGGGGTGAGTCGACGCAGTTTTCTCAAATATTGCAGCCTCGCAGCAACATCGCTTGGGCTGGGAGCCGCAATGACGCCCAGAATAGCCTGGGCGCTGGAAAACAAACCCCGGATCCCGGTCGTCTGGATCCACGGGCTGGAATGCACCTGTTGCACTGAATCATTTATCCGCTCCTCTCACCCACTCGCCAAAGACGTCATCCTCTCCCTGATTTCTCTTGATTACGACGACACCCTGATGGCCGCCGCCGGAACGCAGGCCGAAGAGGTATTTGAAGACATTCTGAGCCGCTACCACGGCCGATACATTCTGGCCGTCGAGGGCAATCCTCCGCTGGGTGAACAAGGAATGTTCTGCATCAGCGGCGGGCGACCGTTTATTGAAAAGCTAAAAAGAGCCGCGGCAGGCGCCAGCGCGATTATCGCCTGGGGAACCTGTGCCTCCTGGGGCTGCGTGCAGGCCGCACGGCCTAATCCAACCCAGGCAACGCCGATCGATAAGGTGATCACCGATAAACCAATCGTGAAAGTGCCCGGCTGCCCGCCGATTCCGGATGTCATGAGCGCCATCATTACCTATATGGTGACGTTTGATCGTCTGCCTGAACTCGATCGTTTGGGGCGTCCGCTGATGTTCTATGGTCAGCGTATTCACGACAAATGCTACCGCCGCGCCCACTTTGACGCCGGGGAGTTCGTTGAGAGTTGGGACGATGACGCTGCCCGAAAAGGCTATTGCCTGTACAAAATGGGCTGCAAAGGGCCTACCACTTATAACGCCTGCTCCACCACCCGCTGGAATGGCGGCGTTTCTTTCCCCATCCAGTCCGGTCATGGGTGTCTGGGATGTTCAGAGAACGGCTTCTGGGATCGCGGTTCGTTCTACAGCCGCGTGGTCGATATCCCGCAGATGGGGACGCATTCAACCGCCGATACCGTGGGCCTCACCGCGCTTGGCGTGGTGGCCGCCAGCGTCGGTGTCCACGCAGTCGCCAGCGCCGTCAATCAACATAACCGCCACAAACAGCAATTAGCCGACGCCGGACAACAGTCGCCAGACAATGAGGATAAACAGGCATGAGCAATTCGTATCAAACCCAGGGATATACGGTCAATAATGCCGGCCGCCGCCTGGTTGTCGACCCCATTACGCGCATTGAAGGCCATATGCGTTGTGAGGTGAACATTGATGAGCAGAACATCATCACCAACGCGGTTTCCTGCGGCACCATGTTCCGTGGACTGGAAATTATTCTGCAAGGGCGCGACCCGCGCGATGCCTGGGCGTTTGTCGAACGAATTTGCGGAGTGTGCACTGGCGTACATGCGCTCGCATCGGTCTATGCCATTGAAGATGCCATTGGCATCAAGGTGCCCGACAACGCCAACATCATTCGCAATATTATGCTGGCGACGCTGTGGTGCCACGACCACCTGGTCCACTTTTACCAGCTAGCCGGAATGGACTGGATTGACGTTCTGAATGCCCTGAAAGCCGACCCGCGCGCAACCTCGCAGTTGGCACAAAGCCTTTCAGCCTGGCCGATGTCCTCCCCGGGCTACTTCTTTGACGTACAAAACCGCCTGAAGAAATTTGTCAACGGCGGTCAGTTGGGGATTTTCCGCAACGGTTATTGGGGACATCCGCAGTACAAACTGTCGCCAGAGGCTAACCTGATGGGCTTTGCCCATTATCTGGAAGCGCTCGATTTTCAGCGCGAGATTATCAAAATCCATACGGTGTTTGGCGGCAAGAATCCGCATCCTAACTGGATTGTCGGCGGCATGCCATGCGCTATCAATATCGATCAGAGCGGCGCGGTTGGTGCGGTCGATATGGAACGCCTTAACCTGGTACAGTCGATCATCACCCGCACCGCCGACTTCATCAACAACGTCATGGTTCCTGACGCGCTGGCTATCGGCCAGTTCAACAAACCCTGGAGCCAGATTGGCACCGGGCTGTCTGATAAGTGCGTCTTAAGCTACGGCGCGTTCCCGGATATCGCCAACGACTTCAGCGCGAAGAGCCTGTTGATGCCTGGCGGCGCGGTCATTAACGGTGATTTTAATAACGTCATGCCGGTGGATCTGGCCGATCAGCAGCAAATTCAGGAGTTTGTCGATCATGCCTGGTACCGTTATCCGGACGATCAATTAGGTCGTCACCCGTTCGAGGGGATTACTGAACCCTGGTACAACCCCGGCGATGTCAAAGGCAGCGATACCGATATCCAGCAGCTCAACGAACAGGAACGCTACTCGTGGATTAAAGCCCCGCGCTGGCGCGGACACGCCATGGAAGTTGGACCGTTGGCGCGTACGCTGATTGCCTATCACAAAGGGGATGCCGCCACGATTGAATCCGTCGATCGCATGATGTCCGCACTCAAACTGCCGCTGTCGGGTATGCAGTCGACGCTGGGGCGTATTTTGTGCCGCGCGCACGAGGCGCAGTGGGCCGTGAGCAAGCTGCAATATTTCTTCGACAAGCTGATGACCAACCTGAAAAACGGCAATCTGGCTACGGCGAATACCGAAAAATGGGAGCCTGCAAGCTGGCCGCAGCAGTGCCGTGGGATCGGTTTTACCGAGGCGCCGCGCGGAGCACTCGGTCACTGGGCGTCGATTCGCGACCAGAAGATCGACGTGTATCAGTGCGTAGTGCCGACCACCTGGAATGCCAGCCCGCGCGATCCGAAGGGGCAAATTGGCGCCTACGAGGCGGCGTTGATGGGCACCCAAATGGCGATACCGGATCAACCGCTGGAGATCCTGCGCACCTTGCACAGCTTCGACCCCTGCCTGGCATGTTCAACCCACGTCCTCGGCGACGACGGCAGCGAACTTATCGCAGTCCAGGTTCGCTAAGCGTTAAGGAACGGAACGATGACTGGAAAGATATCCCCACGCGTCGGGGAGGCGCGTGATACCGCCGTCAGCCACTATGTGTTTGAAGCGCCCGTACGCTTGTGGCACTGGCTGACAGTGGGCTGCATGTTGGTTTTGATGGTAACCGGATACTTCATTGGCCGACCACTGCCGTCGGTCAACGGCGAAGCCACTTACCTGTTCTACATGGGCGACATCCGGTTAGTGCATTTCGCCGCAGCCATGGTGTTTACGGTGATACTGCTGGGTCGCATTTACTGGGCCTTCGTCGGCAATCGCTATTCACGCGAGCTGTTTATCGTGCCGGTCTGGCGTCGCAGTTGGTGGCAGGGTGCCTTTTCGGTGGTGCGTTGGTATCTGTTCCTGGAAAAAAAACCGGGAGAAGATATCGGCCATAACCCCGTCGCGCAGGCGGCGATGTTCGGTTATTTCCTGCTCTCAGTTTTTATGATCCTCACCGGTTTTGCCTTATACAGCGAGCATAGCCAGTACGCCATTTTTACCCCCTTCCACTATGTGACGGAGTTTTTCTACTGGACCGGCGGTAACTCTCTCGATATCCACAGCTGGCATCGGTTGGGGATGTGGTTCATCGCCGCCTTCATCATCGGTCATGTGTATATGGCTATCCGCGAGGACATCATGTCTGACGATACCGTCATCTCAACCATGATCAACGGCTACCGTAGCCACAAATTTGCCAAACGCCAGCGCGATAAGGAGGCGTCATGAGCGAACCTAACGTCATCGTGATGGGCTTAGGCAACCTGCTGTGGGCAGATGAAGGATTTGGCATTCGCGTTGCCGAACGCCTGTACGCCCACTATCACTGGCCGGAATGGGTAGAGATTGTCGACGGCGGCACGCAAGGGCTGAATCTGCTGGGCTACGTTGAGCAGGCCAGCCATTTGTTGCTGCTGGACGCCATCGACTACGGACTCGCGCCAGGCACTTTGCAATCCTACGCTGGTGAACAAGTCCCCAGTTACCTCAGCGCCAAAAAAATGAGTCTGCATCAGAACAGCTTCTCCGAAGTGCTTGCTCTGGCGGAGATTCGCGGTCATCTGCCCGCCCACATCGCCCTCGTAGGACTACAGCCGGTGCAGCTGGACGACTATGGTGGCAGCCTGACCGACATCGCGCGCGCTCAGCTCCCGGCGGCAGAACAAGCCGCGCTAAGGCAACTGGCCGCGTGGGGCATCGCGCCACAGACAATCGATGAAACGCGTTGCCTGAACTATGAATGCCTGTCGCTGGAAAACTATGAAGGCGTGCGTATTCGCCAGTATCGTGTAACGCTGGAGAGATAAGCAACATGTTGAATGACAAACCATTTTCTACGCTATGGCAACGCATGCTGGCGCGCGGCTGGCAACCGCTGACCGCATCTGAACTGGATGACTGGGTAACGCGTGTGCGTGATGGCGTGGTGCTGCTCAGTAGCGATCCCCGCCGCACGCCGGAAGTCAGCGATAACCCGGTAATGATTGCCGAGTTGCTCCGCGAGTTTCCCCAGTTTGACTGGCAAATCGCTATGGCGGATCTCGAGCACAGCGAGGCTATCGGCGATCATTTTGGCGTATTACGCTTCCCGGCCACGCTGGTATTTATCCACGGCGAGCTGCGCGGCATTCTCAGCGGCATCCACCCGTGGGCCGACCTGCTCAACCTGATGCACCCCCTCGTTGAAGAACACATCCCCCGGAGCCTGCAAGATGAGTGATACCTTTTTTCATCTGCTGGGACCGGGAACCCAGCCGGGCGATGATAGCTTCAGCATGAATCCCTTGCCCCTCACCTGCCAGGTCAACAGCAGCCCCAGCATGGCGAGGCTGGAAAACTGTCCGTACAGCCCGGCGGTGATGGCATTGTTAGCCGACGTGCGCCACCAGCTAAGCCAGAAAATTCCCGCAAAACAGGACGTACTGGGATGGGATTTATCCACGCTCAACGCAGACGACCTCACGTTTTTGAATACGCTGCTCGGCGAAGGCGAAGTTTCCGTGCGTATCCAGCAGGCTGACGGCAGGGCGAGTGAGATTCAGGAGTCTATTTTCTGCGGAATCTGGCGGGTGCGTTGCCAGAATGACTTGGGTCAATGGGAGGAGCATCTGGAGGCAGGCAGTGCGCCACGGGCGCTGTGGCAGGCAGCAACAATCACGACGCTGCCAGACGATAGCCTGTTGCCTCCGCCCGTCGATGGGTTGATGAATGGCCTGACGCTGGCTCAGGAACTGCTGGCGCACGTGCGCGATCCGGCCACGCAACCTCATAGCATTAACCTCACCCAACTCCCGGTTAGCGATGCGGATCGCCAGTTCCTCTCCCGCCTGTGTGGCGAAGGACGCATTCAGATCCGCACCATCGGCTACGGCGAGAGCCAAATCGACGCCACGGCGCTGCGCCATGTCTGGCATGTGCGCTGTCTGGATACCCTGAAAGGGCTTCTGCTCGAGAGTTACGAGATCTGTCCATTACCGGAACTGGTACTGGCTGCTCCGGAGGATCTGCTCGACTCGCTCCAGCGCCTGGATGAAGTCTGTAGCTGGCTGGCATCCGGCCCGCCGGCCTGATCCCCTTCTCCCGACCCGCATACTTTTCTGCTGCGGGTCTGGCGTTTTCTTCCTTATCTATTCACTCTCTAATGCCTGATGGAGTTCGCATGTGGGACGTCATTGACTTATCGCGCTGGCAGTTTGCGCTGACCGCGCTCTACCATTTTCTGTTTGTTCCCCTGACGCTGGGGCTGATTTTTTTGCTGGCCATCATGGAAACTCTGTTCGTGGTGACGGGCAAAACAGTCTACCGCGACATGACGCGTTTCTGGGGAAAGTTATTCGGTATTAACTTTGCGCTCGGTGTGGCGACCGGCCTGACCATGGAGTTTCAGTTCGGGACTAACTGGTCGCTCTATTCCAACTATGTGGGCGATATTTTCGGTGCTCCGCTGGCGATGGAAGCCTTGATGGCTTTCTTTCTTGAATCCACATTCGTGGGGCTGTTCTTCTTCGGCTGGCAGCGCTTAAACAAGTACCAGCATTTACTGGTGACCTGGCTGGTAGCGTTTGGCTCCAATATCTCTGCCCTGTGGATCCTCAACGCCAACGGCTGGATGCAATATCCAACGGGCGCTCACTTTAATATTGATACCCTGCGCATGGAGATGAGCAGCTTTAGCGAGCTGGTTTTTAACCCCATCAGCCAGGTGAAATTTGTGCATACCGTGATGTCCGGTTATGTCACAGGCGCCATGTTTGTGATGTCCATCAGCGCCTGGTATCTGCTGCGTGGTCGCGCTCGCGAGTTCGCCCTGCGCTCCTTCGCGGTAGGTTCCGTCTTTGGCACACTGGCTATCCTCGGCACTCTGCAACTGGGAGATAGCTCAGCCTATGAGGTCGCCCAACGCCAGCCGGTAAAACTGGCGGCAATGGAAGGGGAATGGCAAACCGAACCAGCACCTGCGCCCTTTCATGTGATAGCCTGGCCGCAGCAGGAGCAAGAGCGTAACGCCTTTTCCGTGAAGATACCGGCCCTGCTGGGTATCCTGGCGACTCACTCTTTAGATACGCCAGTTCCGGGGCTGAAGAACCTGATGGCAGACGCGCTACCCCGCCTGCAGCGGGGCCGGGAAGCATGGTTGCTGATGCAGGAAATCGCCAAAGGTAACCGCACGCCTCAGCTACTGCACGCTTTTCACGCCGTGGAAAAAGATCTGGGTTACGGCATCCTGTTAGCAAACTACGCCCCTGACATGAACCATGTCACGCCAGCGCAATATCAGGCCGCACAACGCGGCGCTATTCCGCAAGTCGCCCCCGTGTTCTGGAGCTTTCGCATCATGATTGGGTGCGGTTCCCTTTTGCTGCTGGTGATGGCGATTGCGCTGATACAGACCTTACGCTGGCGTATCGACCAGCATCGCTGGGTACTGCACATAACGCTGTGGAGCCTGCCGCTACCGTGGATTGCCATTGAAGCAGGCTGGTTTATGACGGAGTTTGGCCGTCAGCCGTGGGCGATTCAGGATATTTTGCCGACCTGGTACGCCCACTCTGCGCTGAGCGCGGGCCAACTGGCCTTCTCCATGGGGCTAATCCTCACGCTTTACACCCTGTTTTTAATTGCCGAAGTCTACCTGATGCAAAAATACGCGCGTCTTGGTCCAGATGCGATGCAACGTCAACAACCGGCACAACAACAGGAATAAAGGAGAGCATCATGTTGGATTATGAAACGTTGCGGCTCATTTGGTGGCTGCTGATTGGCATTATTCTGGTGGCCTTTATGGTCACTGACGGGTTTGATATGGGGGTCGGCTGCCTGTTACCGCTGATCGCGCGCAACGATGATGAACGTCGGGTGTTAATCAATAGCGTAGGGGCGCACTGGGAGGGTAACCAGGTGTGGCTCATTCTGGCGGGCGGTGCATTATTCGCAGCCTGGCCGCGCGTCTATGCTGCCGCATTTTCGGGGTTTTATGTGGCGATGATTCTGGTGCTGTGCGCCCTTTTCTTTCGTCCGTTGGCCTTTGATTATCGCGGTAAAATAGCGAATGCACGCTGGCGCGCCATGTGGGACACCGGGTTGGTTATCGGCAGCCTGGTGCCACCGGTTATCTTCGGCGTCGCCTTCGGCAATCTGTTCCTGGGGGTGCCTTTTGTGTTCACACCACAATTACACGTGCAATATCTGGGCACTTTCTGGGATTTGCTCTCTCCTTTTGCCCTACTGTGCGGCGCATTAAGCCTGATGTTGGTCATTATGCAGGGGGGCGTGTGGCTCCAGTTGAAAACCGACGGCATTCTTCACCTGCGCGCGCTGTCTGCCACCCGCCGCAGCGCGATGTTAGTGGTGCTCTGCTTCCTGTTAGCCGGGTATTGGCTGTGGACGGGGATTAATGGCTATGTGCTGCTTAGCCAGGATCCTAATGGTCCGTCCAACCCGCTATTAAAGGCAGTAACGACCGCACCGGGCGCGTGGATGGCGCACTTTGAAAATTCACCACTACTGTTGGTTATTCCGCTGTTGGGCATGATTTTTCCGATGCTCGCGATCTATGCCTACGGGCAACGTCGGGCCGTGTGGGGATTTCTGTTTGCTTCATTGACCCAGACCTGCGTGATCTTCACCGCTGGAATCACCCTGTTTCCATTTGTGATGCCATCCAGCGCATATCCACTCTCTAGCCTGACGATGTGGGACAGTACCTCCAGCCAGATAACGCTCAGTATCATGCTGGTTATCGTACTGATTTTCCTACCGATAGTTCTGCTTTACACCCTGTGGAGTTATTACAAGATGCTGGGACGAATCAACGTAGAAACCATCCGCCGCCACAACCACGAACTTTATTAGGGAGGACTGTACGATGTGGTATCTGTTTTGGTTTGTCGGCATTCTGCTGATGTGCACGCTCTCCACGCTGGCGCTGGTCTGGCTTGAGTCACGGCAGAAATAGCCCTGCGCGTGCGTTACGCTTCCTGGCTCCCTTGTTTATTCGGGGAGTCTTTATTCGTTCACACAAAAGCAGCATGGCTGTACCCAACCCCTGGTTAGCACCAAGCTTATCTATAAACGGCAGTGTGGTGCTGCAATGGACGTGTTCGAAGAGCGGAAAGGAAATGAGAAGCTATAGAGTGCTAAACCAGTGCGCGAGACAAAAAGAAGGGATTACATTGAAGATGTGGAGTTGTAACTGCTTGATTGAATGGTGCCGATAAGAGGAGTCGAACCTCCGACCTTCGCATTACGAATGCGCTGCTCTACCAACTGAGCTATATCGGCCCTGAAAAGGACATGTCCACGAATGTGAGCACGGGGTAGAAGGTTAAAACTAACCGGGCGATGCGTCAATGGCCTTGCGAATCAAACGCCTATTTTTGCATCATCCGGTTTCAATTACGCACGAATCGTGTCGTTACAGGCATGCTTATACGCGGTCGGGTATTACTATAACCAGCGGCGAACGTGTTGTTCATAGCGCTCCCATTCCAGCCCGAAATGTTTTCGCAGTTGTTCCTCTTCAAAATCAATATGTAATCTGGCAACCGCCAGCATAAACACCGGTACAGCGAGTACTCCAGTCAGGCTACCGATGCAAAGAGCAAAGGCCAACTGGAGTCCACTCATACCAAGGTAGATCGGGTTGCGGCTCCAGGCATAACATCCGCCGGTAACAAGCGTGGTCGATTTATGTGCATGCAGCGGATTCAGGGTCGTACGTTTCATCCGCATCTGCCACGCGGTATGCAATATCACCAACAGACTGACGCCGGCCAGCAATGCGCATATCACGATATTCACCCCGCCGAATGTGAAGCGCGGACTCGCCGTCAGCACATCCGCAACGAGAAAAAGTACTAAGATAAGAGGCGGCGGAAACCAGACTCTTAATTTTGTCAGGAAATGACGCATGGCCAGGAACTCACCTCGGCATCGGTTTAATTAACGCTGATACCGCTATAAATACCCCGTATTAGATACATAAACAAACGATGCCTCACTCACAACAGGCTATCGACTTCACCAGACAGGCGGGAGTTATCGTACTCACCTCGACAAAAATACCTGCATCAGAGGCATCCGCCCCTGATGTTCCCGAAAGGCTTTACGTTGAGAAAGTAGAATCCGACGCTGATTCAAAAAAATCTAAAGACTGCTTGTAGTAACGCATAAAATCATCAAACGTCACAGGCGGTAAAAATTGATAACCCTGCAGGTAATCAACATTATTTTTCCCCAACCATTGCTGCTGATAGCCATATTCAACGCCTTCCGCCACCATGCGTAACCCCAGGAGTTCGGAAAGGTGAATGATTGACTCGAGCATAGGGATATGTTGCTCAACTTCTTTAATAGCTTTGATAAACGTTTTATCAATTTTTATAACATCCAGGTCTAACTCATTGAGATAGCAAAGGTTAGCGTATCCCGTCCCAAAATCATCTAAAGCAAACAGAACCCCTCTGTTTCGCAACGATCGTATCAGCTCTTTGATTGCAGGAGTAATAGTGAGAGTCTGGTTTTCAGTTATTTCAATCATCAATTTTATCGGTAGCCTTTGCGTTATTTCCATAAAATTAAGACACTCCCAATAAAAGACGGGGTTACTTAAACCTGATGGGCTCACATTAAAGGAGACGAATAAAGTTTTATTGAAATCCTCGCTTCCATCGACCAGATTACGCGCGACGGTGTTCATTAAATAGCTCGTTAACTCATTCATTAAGCCACTTTTTTCAGCCAGCGGTATAAATTCACGCTGAGAAATAGCATAATTATCCCCCTGTGGCCAACGAGCCAAAACCTCAACACCACAGACATCTTCGTTGATATTTACGATGGGTTGAAAATAAGGAATGATCTCTTCATTCCTTATTGCCATACTCAGTCGACTAGAATCTGAGACATCATATGCTTCGCCGTATATTACATTCTTACCAGAATAACTGTTCGTCGAGGAACCTTCATGCAATAGATTATTCCTGGTTAAAAAAATGATAGTTTCATTAAAATGAGAAAATCCCAGACGAGCGGTAATTCGTTCCCGATATCGATACACTGACTTAATTGTTATCGAGTTAGCATGACAAAAATCGTGCAATTTTTCCTTTGTGAAAGATGCATACAGCATTTTCTCTTCAAACTCAGTCAAATGAAAAGTAAATATCGCTGAACCTTTAGTGACTTCCACAACCTCATTGGGAGCCATTAGATTGGCTCTCAACTGAGAAATCAGCTGATCCGATAGTTCCCGTCCATTAATGAATGCATACTCCTCATACCCCCGATTAATAGAACGATTTTCATTCATCCGAAGAACAATACAGTTTATATTGATAAACTGCGTGCTATTTCTCTGAAACCACTTCCTGACCTGGAATAATGGTAACCGGTTATCGATCACCAGTAAACAGGATGGATACCGTGGAATAATTGACTGTGAACCAGAAATAAATGCCCGCGCATCGACCAACACCAGATTTGGCAACCACGCTTTTATCCCTGAGAAAAGAAAAATATCATAACTGAGCAGAAAAACCTTTTTCGTATTCATAGTTACCACCAACTTAAATTTATGGCATGGCAGGTCCCTCGTTTTATACACGAGAGAATATACAACACCTTTAGCCTCCAGAAATTACAATGCAGTCCGCGAATTAACTTTATCCATAAGTCATCTCACGCAGTTTCAGATTTTATAATCACGATTATCCATATGAATATTACCATTAAATGTTAAGGCCATTTTAATTATTGAAAAAGGAAAAATCCTAATTCTTCATCAATACAAATCCTATTGCTCATTTTCACTGCAAGACAAAACAAAAAACCACGAATACTAAAAACGACAAAATATAAAACTACTAAAACCATAATGATAACATATTATTGTTACTCATGCTGCCCGACAAACCATTAACGTACGTCGCAGATCTCTGATCGCATAGACATTTTTGGCGATATGGATGATCTTATAATAAAAAATTTCCTGTCGTGACATGAGTTGTTCGGTAACGTCATCAGGAACATTATCATTTTTATTTTTAACAATAGCTACACGACGGGTCTGCAGGTAACCATCACGATCTTTACCAATAAAATTCAGGATAACATTACGATCTACAGCATAATTTTTACCCTGAATATTGAGGCTTCCTATCTGAGATACCCGCCCTTCGGTAGCAGAAGAAATACGAAAAACCAGCAGAACTTCACCTTCAATTTTTACCCCCTGAGTTTGCGCCTCCAGATGCAGGTAAGTTTTTGCCGAGCAGGTCAGCGTCTCAGGTTCTTGATGGCGATATAAAAAATATGCTGTTATCGCTGCAAGAAAGATTGCCCCACTAATAAACAAAATTTTCACATTCACGGACAACCCCTCCTTTCTCTAACGTACAAATCCCAAGCAAATTCACTCTAAGATCATTGCCGGCTGATAAATTATTATCGTCATAAAAAACAATTGTTTTCTTGCCATCATGACAAGCCGCATTTACTTTTCGCCACATATCAGAAGATAAAAATGCTTTCGTTTTATCAGCATTATTGTCATCGGCAGTATAAAGTTCACAATCATCTATTGCCCTGATATAGATAAAATTTTTGGAACTTGAATTAAGTGCTAAAAATATAAAAATAGCGCTTCCAAGAAATGCAAATAATAAAATGAACAGAATAATGTTTTTACGTTTTGGTCTTACGGATGAGTTCACCGTCTCAGTTACCGAACGCACAGTTTCATCTTCAGAGGAAGATGACGATTCATCGCTGATCGAAGCATGGAACAAAAATCCCTGCCGAGGCAGCGTTTCAATGGGATTACCCGCCCCCAGCTCACTAAATGCTTTTCGCAAAATACTGATGCTTTTATTAAGACTATGACCCGATGGGGCCATGCCATGCTTTTTCCAGACTTCTTCAATGATAAACTCGCGGTGGACTTGTTGATTTTTATGGGCAATGAATAGCTCAAGTAGTCTCGCGGTAGACGCCGAAAGAATTATTGTCGTATCGCGATGTTTCAGGCTTTTTCTGGTGGAATCATACTCAACCTGTTCATTAATTATACTGTTCATACTACCTGACTCTTAATTACCGTGACGTTGAGTGCAAATGACTAAAATTTCATCTGTGCCGAGCTGATCACTGCATTGTATAAAGATAGTTACAGTATAGGTTCGATATCTAACCATGACATATCGGATCAGACTTAATGCTTACTATTGATTGAGTTTGAAGCACCCCTGACCTACTGGTATGTATTTCTGCAATGCAACGATAAATTTCCGGTTTTTTGATTTCAATTCGCTACTACGCCAGGTTTCACCCGGCAACACATAACGCATGGTGGCTTCATCATCGGTTGAGTTGCACCCCAGGTGTACGATGATTTTAAAAAAAGTATTCCCGGTGTTTTTCAGTGTTCCGTTTGCCTCATCAATGGTGTAGGCCAGATTCATTTTTCTCGGGCGAACAACCAATATGGTGTCCATAGCGATCACCGGGAGAGCCTGCCCTCCTTTCCCTTGATTACGCTCGGTAAACAGCGTTATCGGCATTTCACGAAACAGAATTCGGTAATAGCGTTCTTTATCATCCTGCGGTCCACGGTAGAAAATCTTAAAAAACTCACTCGCCTGCGGAGCCAGTGAAAAATTCAGCGGCGTAAACAGAAGTTCGCCTTCAGCAATGGCACTTCTGTTTTCACCTCCCGGTCCAGGCTTATCAATTTTTACTGCGCCAATACTGTACAAATTCTGTTTCTGGCTATCGTTATAGATCCGTTTGCTGATAAATGATTTATCCGATGGCATCTCATAAATGGTCGACTCCAGGTAGACAGCCTGTGCGGAGAATATAGTCAACCCGGAAAGTAAGATAAATACCCATCTAAACACCAAACGGCAGCGGTTCATGGCGTCACTCCCACCCAATTCGCCGTGACTTTTATCTCTCCACTGGCACTGACGACACCTTCCCAATCTGTTCCGGAAACAGTTAACATCGACCGTGAATCATTCATTGGGAAAAGCAATTTTAAATCCGTAGTATAGTAGCTTCCATCATCATTGTTATTTGCGTCCCAGGGCGTCTGTTGCCACTGCGCATCGCTCATATTGATTGCTGCTTCACTACAGCTATTTCGTTTCTTCACCACGCCCCCCGACTGA
This sequence comes from Citrobacter braakii, assembly GCF_002075345.1. Classification (GTDB taxonomy): domain Bacteria; phylum Pseudomonadota; class Gammaproteobacteria; order Enterobacterales; family Enterobacteriaceae; genus Citrobacter; species Citrobacter braakii. The sequence continues at coordinate 88,233 of NZ_NAEW01000012.1, read as the reverse complement.
CTGTTGTACTGCAGAAAGGCGGGGATTGGGACTGACAGCCCGCCTTGAGGGGAGGTAAACAGACAGTAAGGCACACTGTTTATCGTCGTACTTTCTCCAATAACTTGCGCGGTAATGCTATCAGCCTGACGAGGACCGGAGACTGTCACGGTGTAATCTATTTCTATAGGAGCGGCGTCGCCAATCGTGCCACTGCCGCTCGCAGAAGCGGTGTTGTCTGAAGAGACGATACTGATCCCATACTCCTTCGGCACAATATTGATCTGTAGCGAAGGCGTAAACTGGTAGTGCCCTGACTCAGGTGTTAAGCCATTATAAAAACCGAAGGTAAACGGTTGAGTGTTAGTAATGCTGATTCCTGAATCGACGAGTTTTTTCAGGAATACTTTTGACAGAAAAATATATATGTACTCTCCAGAGGTCGTGAAAACGTTGTAATAAGCAGTTGAAGTACCATAGTTATACCAGTTTGAACCATTCCCGGAGTATTTCACGGTGGCCGGTCCAGGCGTAAAACCAAGCATCGCCGTGTCGACATAAGCGCGAAACGTCAGAGAGGCGGTCAGATTGGCGGTTTGTTGCAGGTTATAATTTACCATTTTGCAAATCACGCCGTCTTCGCCGTTAACCACGCCAAGCTCGCAATAACCAGTGTCTTTGGTGATGCTCGGCGTACCGTCGCTGGCAACCCAAAGCTCCTGAAATGCATTAGTCGATACCAGTGACAGATGACCGCGTTTGGTTAACGTATAATTGACGTAATTCCATAATCCTTTCGATTGATCTTTGCAACGTTGCCCGGAAGAATAATCATAATCCACGGAAGTATAACAACGGTTGAACACATAGGTTTCGCTGCTACCGGTAGGCACATTGCGAAAGTACTCATAGGCAGTATCCGTCAGGGAAGCGAATCCGTAGGCACCACCAATAACACCTGCGACAGATCCCACCTGCGCATGATAAAAACCGTTTTTATCAGTGCCTTGCCCGGCAATAAACCCAGTTGATGGACACTGGCTGCCGCTATAACAACGGATCCCCCGAAAAGGCCCGTTAATCGGGGAATTATCAATCCACATGTCCTGATAATAATTTCCTGGCGCAGTCCAGATGACAAAACCTAAATACCCGAGACTTACCTGAGAGGTACCGTATTTTATCCACGTGTTTGAACCGCTGAAACGAGGGTCGAGTGCGGAGGGGGTGATAAAGTATTCACTATCAATGGCATTTTCAATAAACAAATAGTTATTACTGACTGAGCCGGAAGATACTGCATTCAAAGCCAAAGCAGGCGCAGGCGTGAAACTCCCCACGGCACAGATTACAGTAGCTACTTTAATTAATACTTTCATTTTATTACCTCTGCGCCATCGTGGTTTGCGTGGCACATTTCACATCACCAACCCACGCTGCGCCGCGTGCTTTTTCCAAATCGAGATCGGCTTCGCATAGGCTGCCATTGGCTGAAATTAACGTGATGACCGGATATTTCTTATCGATATCGATAGCAAACTCCCCTTTTTCATCCGTACGCGTTTTACCGATGTGATTATGAATATCGGTGTTTGCAGCCAACTGCCCATCGGGATAACGAATACGCCCGAATACGGTGACCATACTTTTCACTTCAGGGTTGATAACACCCACGTTACCCGGATATAGCGTCAGTTCCTGTTTGCGCCCTGAAACAATATCAAAGCTGTCTTCAGAGTTTTTATCATTGAGGATCTCCAGCTTATACTGAGCATAAGGCGGCAGTGCAATGAAATTTGATTTACCGCTGAGAAGATAATTTCGGTTATTAATCTTCGCAGCCAGTTTCCCTTCGCCGGTCAAATCGGTTTTCACAATAATGCCTGACCTTTGCCTCTCTTTACTCAGACCGAAATCTTTTCCTGCCCACGCCAGGGAACCTTGAGAAGAGAAGTTCATATTGGTGGAGTTGTCCGCAGAACGCGTTACCGATACGGTGCCGGCGTTATATTTCGTGTCATAACTCAGATTGCCGTTTACCGAGTAATTATTGTCGTAATACTGCTCACCACTCAGGCGTGTCGAAGCCGACAATCCGACCGATTTAATGGGGCCTTCAGCATACTGCTTGCGCGCGCTGAGATTACCCTGAGTGCTGCCATAGCGATCCCGGGAGACGCCCATGCTCATCCATGACGCCAACGGCAACGATAAATCCAGGCTGACATAACGTTCCTGTCGCCCATCGTCATTCCGGTTGTTGTAGTAATAACGCTGAATACCTGCGCGCAACCCAACCGTGGCATACTTGCCTGAATAAAGGTTCGTGCTGTAGTCCAGGTTACGGTATTTATTTCCCGAGTAGCGATTCTCCGTCTGACTCACGGTAAGCGAGCCGCCATGAGGAATAAACTTTCCGAGGTTAAGAGTGCCACCAATGGAATAATTGTCACGCTCCTGCATGGGCAGACGGTCGCCAATTTTACTGTCTTCACGAGATGCCCAAAGGGAACCATATCCCTCGGGGATATTGAGATTGATATTACTGATGTTTCGCCATGACGAATCGTTCGCTACCAGCGTCTGATTGCCAATGCTTACGTATTCATTCACATTGAGTGTGACATCCGTTTCATTAACCGTATTGTTGCCAAAACCGTAGAGCGTAGATTTCAGGCCCAGCCCCGACAATATCGCCAGTGTCACCGATGCGGCACCGCCGGCAATCCAGGTCTGCTCATTGCCTAAATCCTGATAGTGGTTTCGCTTATAACTCACACGGTCATAATCCAGTGAGCCACCAAACAGTTGCCATGAGAGCTGATCAATTCCGGCTGCCTGTTGGCGGGCAAAGATTTTATTAACCCGACTGATACGACTATTAATTGTCCGGCCATTGACCACGATATCTACCGTGACATCATAAACACCATACGGGAAACGACTGGTATCAATTTCATAACTGCCCATATTAAAGTTCTGTACGCTGAGCAAACGCCCGTCACGAAATACATGAACCTCGCCAGCGGCTGGCAAAAATACGGTAATTGGCGTGAGCGAAAGCGAGGTATTCTCAACAACCGTACTTCCTTTGTTTCCGTAGCTTACGCCGTAAATTTTCCCACCATTCAGCGCATTCAGGCTGGCAATAGACTGGACATTCCAGGTGTCGAGCATCCCGAGCGCCAGTCGATATCCGTCATAATCACGCTCATACATCGCGCGATAGAGTTTACTGGTGCTGTTGCTGTCGCCTATGCCGTAAAACGAACCGTTAATGTTGACATGGTGTTCACGCAGCGATGTTGTATTGTCCATCGTCAGATAGCTGCGGGTACTGCTGCCGTTATGATAATCGTTGTAGTAGGTGCCAAAGTTATAGTTCAGGACGTTAGAGAGAGTCTCCACGCTGGAAGGTCCAAGCAGGCTGCTGCGTGCGACAATCGCTTCAGTTAACGCATCTTTGCCGACAATCATCTCCAGGTGAAATGAGGAGACGTTGAGTTGCAGGCGTGCATCATTCGATAGCTCGATATTGGTGTTATCGTGAAACTTCACATCACGAATTTTTTCCACCAACGCGCGGGTTTTTCCAGATAACACGGCATTATTGGGCAATTCAGCAAGAGTCAGGGCTTTAACCGTAATATTGCCATCAACAAGGGAAATCACCGCATCGGCAACTTTTTGCTGACTTTTCTCATCAGTCTCGTTGTAACGAATATATACCGGCACCGTCATTCCCTGCTCCAGTGAACGGGCGAAAGCGCTGGGGATAACATAATTACCCACTTTTACTGGGGCTGCATGTGAAAATCCTGGTGTCAGCGCAAGAAAAAGACAAATGCTACCGCCGACAATATTTGTTGTTGTCATCTGCATCCTTACATTCCGGTAATTTTATTTATCCCTGCTATTGACCATCACTTCACTGTAATAAACTGCTTACCGTGCCAGATACCGATGCGTGAACGGCTATTACTAATGTCGGTAAACTGTAATTTTATTTTTGTACCCGGCATAATGTAATAACGTTCGCGACAGCCTCGTCCCCGATCGCGAGCCTTATCTTTACAAGCCCCATAGGCGATCACACGAAACGATACATTGCCGGTATTAGTAATAACATCGCCATTTCGGCTATATTCAAAACGCTCCTTGCGCGGCGCGACTACCAGGATAGTGCCAATTTCAGCCGACGCTGTTGCAACAGCCATTTTATTCGCCCGGGTTTCCGCGCTCTCGGTGACCGGCTCATCTATCCATTGCAGACGATAATAACGCTCGACATCATCTGCAGGTCCTTTATAAAAGAAACGAAATACATCCTTCGCCTGGCCAGGAAGAATAAGATTGGCAGGTGTAGAGAGTAATTCTCCGGAATTAACGGGCTTTATTTCGATTCCCCCCGCCAAAGGTGATGACAATTGTTTTACCGAAACACTGACATAACGCGCCGCATCTGTCGTATTGATAATTTCTTTCGATAATGAACTCTCAGCAGAAGTCATGATCGATGTGATTTCACCAACATTAATTGCCCATCCGGGAAAAGATGCTACTAACCCTACCAACATCGCTGCCGGTAAATATTTTTTCATGACACCATTCCTGATAAATTCGGGAGAACAAATTCTCCCGAATTTTTTATTACTTAGGCAGACGGAGTCGTCCAGGTTGCATTGAACTGTACTTTTACATCGCCAGTCCAATAGCCGTCTGGCAGTGCAGAGTAATCTGCTACTGTCTGACTACCATCAGAAGTCGCTGACGCGATGGTGAATTTGAAGTTGGATTGATCGCTGACACGATCGGCACCGTTATAAGCGCCATCAGCCATCAAGCTTTCAAGACCAGAAGTGGAGCTGGAGTTAACAAGGACAGTATCTGATGAATTAGTCAGCGCAGTGCCATTCCATGCCACCCCTACGTTCAGGGTAGAAGCATCACCACTGGCGTTGATCAGAGTGTTACTAATAATCTGAGCAGTCAGCTCAAAATCAGTTGCCGTCTCCTGACCCTGAATCGTCACATCAAAAGCACCGTCCTGAGAGTTGAAGGCATTCAGCCCTTCAGCATACTGGAAAGTTAAAGAGTTCAGCGGGGTGACAACCAACATGCTGGTGGTATCTTTCGTTGCCGTCGCGTCCCACGAGGCTGTTGCAGAAGCAGTAACATCTGCCATTGCATTTGCTGCAACAAATACAGAAGCCAGAGATGTTACTAATAATATTTTTTTCATTTTATCTTCTCCTAAGAACAAACTCACCACCGAGTCTTATTATTAAGTCACTCCAGCGGTTCCATTAATTGCGAGCCAGAATTGCCGCGCCAAAAAATTATCATTTGGATTAAGTAACATCTCAACAAACCCTGAAACGTAAAAATTACAAAAAACTAAGAATTTTCCTATAAAAAACATTATCTAAGAAGTTTCCTAAGATATAATCACTTAAAATACGTACATTTTTAGAATTATTATCCACACGAACAATAAAAACCAAACAATTCATCTTTTTTATGTTTTTGATAAATATCAAAAAGATCATACAAATAGCCCAGGAGTAAAACCCTTAAAAAACATAAAGATAATTAACATCCACATACTCTCTCTGTAATGCTTATTATTTGTTGCAATTATGCTAATTTTTTAACTTCACAAGAAAATTCTCATGAAATATTTATTTAAGAGGGAATATTCTTATAAAAATAGCGCTGACCTGTAGGATTATCATTCGAATTGATAATTATTCCACATAAATAAAACCAGGAATTTTCCATATAAAATGAATATTCCTGGAATATCAAGAGATAAATAACGCACGGCAAAGATAGGGTTAGCTGAAACCTTTTAACCCCAAATAACTATTAACTGTTACCGTACGGACCCGATGTAAGCTAATCAACTTTTGATGTTCGAGGGATTTTAATGAGCGGCTAACGGTTTCAATTTTAAGATCGAGATAACTGGCAATTTCCTCCCGCGAGAATGGCAAGCGAAGCGTCGTTTCAGGCCTGCCAATACGTAAATGCATTTCGTAAAACTCCACGAGGAAAGCAGCGATTCTGGCCTCAGCATGTTTATTGGCATAACGCCGTAGTTTTTCAACAATGAATCCATTGTCCCTGCAGAGAAACTTTATGACTGCCGCTGCAACCGACGGCTCCTTTTCTGCTGCCTTGAACAACCGCGCAATATCGATATGACATACCTCCGCAGCCGTTGCAGCCTTGATCGTTGTCAGATACTTACCCCCCTCAACGGCATCCAGCGCCATGATATCTCCCGGAACATAAAAGCGACTGATAAAATCGTTATCACCACATTCCACGCTGGACGTGCAGTACCCCTCGTGAATAACAAAAAGCATGTCCGCGGCTCCATCCTGCCGGGCGAGTATCTCCCCCGCTTTAAACTTCCTTCTTTTGTCTATTAATCGGTATTGATTATCACGATCAATCGCCGCTCCCTTTGGACACAGTGAACAATGGCGGGGGGGAAACGGGTTGCCGAGTGGCACAACAGGAATGCTATGTTTGTGAATATCCGATTTCACGCAACTACTCCTCATAAAAATGAGACTGATTCTAATAGATTGGACCATAGGAACAATACGTGAGCCGCAGACCCAGAAAATTCATGCTGGTAGGGAAAATTCTGTGATACGTCGCCTTTTCGACGCCGGGGAGCACATGGCTAAAAACCAGACTGATGCGGATGATGATAAAACACAGGATAGAAAACAAATGCGGTAGCGGGGTAAAGAGTAGAATTAACCGGGCAATGCCTTAACAGACCTGAAAAGCATAGACCTATTATGGCATCGCCCGTTTTCAATTACGCACGAATCGTGTCGTCACCGAAGCCAACCCACTTATAGGTGGTCAGTGCTTCCAGACCCATTGGGCCACGCGCGTGCAGTTTTTGCGTACTCACAGCCACTTCCGCCCCCAGTCCGAACTGGCCGCCATCGGTAAAACGAGTAGAGGCGTTAACGTACACGGCAGAAGAGTCCACTTCATTCACGAAACGATCGGCGTTACGCAGGGTGCGCGTCAGGATAGCATCGGAATGCTGGGTCCCATGCTCGCGAATGTGGGTGATAGCATCGTCCAGATCGGTAACGATTTTCACGTTCAGATCCAACGACAGAAACTCGTCGTCATATTCTTCGGCTTTCACCGCAACCACGTTAGCGGGCCCTGCCTGCAATGTGGCCAGCGCGGTGTCGTCGGCATGCAGCGTGACGCCGCTTTGTGCCATCTGCTGGCTCAGCGCAGGCAGAAAACGCGCAGCGATATCCTGATGCACCAGCAGGGTTTCTACGGTGTTACAGGTGCTCGGTCGCTGAGTTTTGGCGTTGACGATAATCTTCAGCGCCGGGTCGATCTCCGCGCTATCATCAACATAAATATGACAGACCCCAATGCCGCCGGTGATGACCGGGATAGTCGACTGCTCACGGCACAGCTTATGCAGACCCGCGCCACCGCGAGGGATCAGCATATCAATGTACTTATCCATGCGCAGCATTTCAGCGACCAGCGCGCGGTCCGGGTTATCTATCGACTGCACGGCTGCGGCGGGGAAACCACAGGCTTCCAGCGCCTTTTGGATAACCGCCACGGTTGCCGCATTCGTCCGGTACGTCTCTTTCCCACCGCGCAGGATCGCCGCATTACCGGTTTTCAGGCACAGGGAAGCCACGTCAACGGTGACATTTGGACGCGCTTCATAAATCACGCCAATCACGCCCAGCGGAACGCGACGACGTTCGAGACGCAGGCCGCTATCCAGCAGACCGCCATCAATCACCTGCCCGACCGGGTCGGCGAGATTACATACCTGACGCACATCGTCGGCAATCGCTTTCAGACGCGCCGGAGTCAGCGCCAGGCGGTCGAGCATTGCTTCGCTCAGGCCGTTGGCTCGCGCTTGCTCAACATCTTGTACGTTCGCGCTGAGGATGCTTTCCGTTTGCGCTTCCAGCTCATCAGCTATCGTTTCCAGTACGCGGTTTTTTTCGCGACTGGAGAGCAGCGCCAGCTTGTATGACGCAGCTTTGGCAGCAATGCCCATTTGTTCCAGCATATGCCTGTTCCTTAACGGGTAATCATGTCGTCGCGATGGACAGCAACCGGACCGTATTCGTAGCCCAGGATGGTGTCGATCTGTTGTGAGTGATGTCCGGCAATACGGCGCAGCGCATCGCTGTTATAGCGGGTAACGCCGTGGGCAATATCGCGCCCTTCGAGATTGCAGATGCGGATCACTTCACCACGAGAGAAGTTGCCTGTCACGCTTTTAATGCCTTTTGGCAGTAATGAACTGCCACGCTCCAGAATCGCTGCGGTCGCACCCTCATCAACGGTAATTTCCCCGGCAGGCGGTGCGCCGAAGATCCAGCGTTTACGGTTCTCCAGCGGAGAGGCCTGTGCATGGAAACGCGTCCCAACGGAAACCCCTTCCATCACGTCGCCAATTACGCCCGGCTTGCTGCCTGCGGCAATAATGGTGTCAATCCCGGCGCGGCATGCAACATCAGCGGCCTGCAGTTTAGTCCCCATACCGCCGGTTCCCAGACCCGAGACGCTATCACCGGCAATGGCGCGCAGCGCATCATCAATACCGTGAACGTCTTTGATCAGCTCAGCCTGCGGGTTGGTGCGCGGATCGGCGGTAAACAGCCCTTGCTGATCGGTCAGCAGCAGCAGCTTATCGGCCCCGGCCAGAATCGCCGCCAGCGCTGAAAGGTTGTCGTTATCACCGACTTTAATTTCGGCGGTCGCTACGGCGTCGTTCTCATTAATGACAGGAACGATGTTGTTATCCAGCAGCGCGCGTAGCGTATCGCGGGCGTTAAGGAAGCGCTCTCTGTCTTCCATATCCGCACGCGTTAGCAGCATCTGTCCGATGTGAATACCGTAAATCGAGAACAACTGTTCCCACAGTTGAATCAATCGGCTCTGCCCTACCGCCGCCAACAGCTGTTTCGAGGCTATCGTTGCCGGGAGCTCAGGGTAACCCAGATGCTCACGTCCGGCGGCAATCGCGCCCGAGGTAACGATAACAATACGATGCCCTGCGGCATGGAGCTGCGCACACTGGCGAACCAGTTCTACGATATGGGCGCGGTTCAGGCGGCGCGATCCGCCCGTTAACACACTGGTGCCAAGTTTTACCACCAGCGTCTGGCTGTCACTCATGATTCTCTGCCATTCAAAATTGGGGAAAATGATATCAAACGAACGTTTTAGCAGGACTGGCCCCGGTTGCCAACAACCAGCTCACAAAGCATGAAATTTTATTGCGCAGGATCAGCAAGCGTAGCGGCAGATTTTGACGCATTTATTACAGAAACAAAAAAACATCCTTTTTTAAAAATATTCTTACTTTGTCATAAAACGTTCATTACCAGACGTTAAAAACCCTCCTGTCTTTTAACGGGGATCACACCCAGTGAATATTAGCGCGTACTTTTAATCAGGAATGAAAATGAAAAAGAGCACTCTGGCATTAGTGGTGATGGGTATTACTGCGTCGGCATCCGTACAGGCAGCGGAAGTGTATAACAAGAACGGTAATAAACTGGACCTGTACGGCAAAGTAAAAGCCATGCATTACATGACGGATTATGACAGCAAAGACGGCGACCAGAGCTATATCCGTTTAGGTTTTAAAGGCGAAACGCAAATTAACGATGAACTGACGGGATATGGCCGCTGGGAAGCAGAGTTCGCCGGCAATAAAGCCGAAAGCGACTCAAACCAGCAAAAAACCCGTCTGGCCTTTGCCGGTCTGAAATTAAAAAACCTTGGCTCGTTTGATTACGGTCGTAACCTCGGCGCGCTGTACGACGTGGAAGCGTGGACCGATATGTTCCCGGAATTCGGCGGCGACTCCTCCGCGCAGACCGATAACTTTATGACCAAACGCGCCAGCGGCCTGGCGACCTACCGTAACACCGACTTCTTCGGCGTCGTGGATGGTCTGGATCTCACCCTGCAATACCAGGGGAAAAATCAGGACCGCGATGTGAAAAAACAAAATGGCGACGGTTTTGGTACTTCCGTTACCTATGATTTTGGCGGCAGCGATTTCGCGGTGAGCGGTGCGTATACCAACTCCGATCGTACCAACCAACAGAATCTGCAAACGCGCGGGACTGGCGATAAAGCAGAAGCCTGGGCAACCGGTTTAAAATATGATGCTAACGATATTTATATTGCGACGTTCTATTCTGAAACGCGCAATATGACGCCAATTTCCGGCGGCTTCGCCAATAAAACACAGAACTTCGAAGCGGTAGTTCAGTACCAGTTTGACTTTGGTCTGCGTCCGTCACTGGGTTATGTGCTGTCAAAAGGGAAAGATATTGAAGGCGTAGGCAATGAGGATCTGGTCAATTATATCGACGTTGGCGCAACGTACTATTTCAACAAAAATATGTCCGCGTTTGTCGATTATAAAATCAACCAGCTCGATAGCGACAATAAACTGGGCATCAACAATGATGATATCGTTGCTGTCGGTATGGTTTATCAGTTCTGATGTAGCATAAAAAAATGCCGGATGGGTTGCGCCGCCATCCGGCATTTTACTGTTCATTATGCCGTTAATTTAACCGGTTCATCGTTAAAATCGTCAGCAGGCTCCAGCGCCAGATTCAGCGACGTTAACAACCCACGTAATTTTTCATGAAATTCACGTAAGGTGTATTCCAGTCGCTCTACCACTTCAGTCTCTTTCACCGGCACCGCAGTCCAGTTCCCGTCTTTATCGAACAAGCCAAACTGGTAGCTGTACGTGAAGCGTTTTTCCTGCGCCTCCAGTTCCATCCACCAGCCCCAAAACTCGCGTTTCTCTGGGGCGGGTTTCACATTGACGCAAACAGCCAGACAATCGAAAAAAAACCGATTATCTTCGCACTGCCCTTCCCGGATGTACGGGCCAAGCGCGGTGAATTTCTTGATCAATCTACTTTTCGGATGCCCACTCGGTAACGTCATTACGATCTCCTTAGGTGAAGCACCTGTTTTACCAAATCGATAAAATTTAGCAAACTTTTAACACAATCTCTGATTGATCCAACCGGTTATTTCCTGCAGCCCTTTGTCAAAATTGCGATACACCGGGTTGAATGGAATCTCCAGCAACTTACCGTCAGAAGATGAAGAAGTGATTAAACGCGACTCCTCTTCCGGGCTAAACGGATCGTTTTTCCAGAACCCCGACAGCATTGGCGTTGGGCAGCGTCGGCCCAGCAGGCCCTGCACTTTTAATGAATAGCGATTAAGCTCAACGCGCAACGCTTCATCGGATGCGTCGTGCATTCCCAAACGACTGGCCAGAACGTCAAGGTACATTTCCGGGACGCTTGCCTGGCGCTGCGGGTCGCTAAGCAGCGCATGAACCACCGGCCCCAAACAGGCCACCGCCTTCAGACGTGATGATTCCAGATACGCCAGGCGTACCGCCACGTTGGCGCCAAAACGGAAGCCGAAGGCCGCCACACGGGTGTGATCCACCCACGGAACATTCGGCAGTGCTTTTAATACGTGCTGATGCAGCAGGCTGGAGTCCTGGGTCAGTTTCCATTTTGACGAGAACCCGACCGACGGCATATCCAGCGTCAGCATGGCAATACCGCGCGGGGCAAAGTAGCGCTCATACAGAGTGTAATAATCCGTTTGCATGGAATCGAGGCCACCGCACATCAGCACCGTCGGGAACGGACCGTCGCCTTTTGGCATATGCAGGAAGCCGGTAATCGGCGCGCCGCCGGTAACGGCAAATTCCATCTCACGCAGCGTGCCCGGCAGACGCTGTGCGGCCTCTTCATAGGCGCGATTGGCCAGAGCCTGCGCCTGCTCTGCCAGCTCATCGCCTTTTAAGTGCGGATAAGCGGCGATGTTGTAGAGCGTGGAAGCATGCAGCCAGTGACGTCCGCTCACCTGAGGATCCTCTTCCATAGAGGCTTTCTGTTGCCAGTCCATCGCCTGCTTCGCCCACTCGTAAATCCAGTTTCCGCCGCGATAGCCGATAACCGTGTCGTAAAGCTCTTTATCGGTGCGTTCGGCTTCGCTCATGACGATACGCGCCTGCACTTCGAGGATTTCGCGCGGATCGACGCCACGCCAGATCCACATCAGGCGGTTCACCATACGGTACCAGTGCGGGATGGTTTTGCCATCCAGGGTCGATTGTACGGACGGCTGCGCGCCGTGATTAAAACGACGAACCAGCGTTGACGTTTCAGGGTGTTTGAAGCGGGGTTTAAACAGGACTTCGCTGAGGTTAGCCTGTGACATGATTGCAGCCTCCATGAGTACTCACTAAGGCATAGTGTAACCTGACACAGCACAAAAAGAACAACGCCCGACAGTGCGGGCGTTGAAAACTTTTTAGATTAGCGACCCGAGATCGGCGGAACGAACACTACGCCCATATCCCACGGCTGCTCAATCCAGGTATCCTGAGGGATATCAACAACATAATCATTCACCAGCGGGCGACCTGCCGGCTTAGCGAAAATAGTGACGAAATGCGCTTTAGGGTACATTTCGCGGATCGCTACGGCGGTACCACCGGTGTCAACCAGGTCATCAATTACGATGAAACCTTCACCGTCGCCTTCGGCACGCTTCAGCACTTTCAGTTCGCGCTGGTTGTCGTGATCGTAGCTGGAGATGCATACGGTATCGACATGACGAATACCCAATTCACGCGCCAGCAATGCGCCCGGCACCAGACCACCACGGCTAACGGCAATAATGCCTTTCCATTGTTCAGAAGGCATCAGGCGGCTTGCCAGTTTACGTGCATGGATCTGCAACATGTCCCAGGTGACGACGTATTTTTCGCTCATGTGAAGTGTCCCAGCCTGTTTATCTACGGCTTAAAAAGTGTTCGAGGGGGAAATAGGTTGCGCGAGATTATAGAGATCTGACGCACTAAAAACCAGTGTTTCGCGGAATCCGCGCCTCTTTTTGCATGCTTTATGCTAGCCGTCAGCGGAGAAAGTGGTATTCTCAATCGCATCGCGCAAGCCTGACTTGTGATGTTTTTAATTCTGCTAACCCTGTGGCCTGCAAGCAAGTTTTGTAGGACATCGCCAAGGAGACTCAACGTGTCTGAACTGTCTCAGTTATCCCCGCAACCGCTGTGGGATATTTTTGCCAAAATCTGTTCTATTCCTCATCCGTCCTACCATGAAGAGCAGCTCGCTGAACACATTCTGAGCTGGGCCCAAGAGAAAGGTTTCCACGTCGAGCGCGATCAGGTCGGTAATATCCTGATTCGCAAACCCGCTACCGCAGGAATGGAAAACCGCAAGCCGGTCGTTCTGCAAGCGCACCTGGATATGGTCCCGCAGAAAAATAACGACACCGTGCACGACTTCACTAAAGATCCTATCCAGCCTTATATTGACGGCGAATGGGTAAAAGCCCGTGGCACCACGCTGGGTGCGGATAACGGCATCGGTATGGCGTCCGCACTGGCCGTTCTGGCTGATGACAACGTGGTACACGGTCCGCTCGAAGTGCTGCTGACCATGACCGAAGAAGCAGGTATGGATGGCGCGTTTGGTCTGCAGGCTAACTGGCTGCAGGCAGATATCCTGATCAACACCGACTCTGAAGAAGAAGGTGAGATCTATATGGGTTGCGCAGGCGGTATCGACTTTACCTCTAACCTGCCGCTGTCCCGTGAAGCAATCCCGGCTGGCTTCCAGAGCTTTAAGCTGACGTTGAAAGGCCTGAAAGGCGGTCACTCCGGTGGCGAAATCCACGTTGGTCTCGGTAACGCTAACAAGCTGCTGGTACGCTTCCTGGCGGGTCACGCTGAAGAGCTGGATCTGCGTCTGGTTGATTTCAACGGCGGTACGCTGCGCAATGCGATTCCGCGTGAAGCCTTTGCCACCCTCGCCGTGGCGGCAGATAAAGTTGATGCGTTAAAAGCGCTGGTCAACACCTACCAGGAAATCCTGAAAAACGAACTGGAAGCCAAAGAGAAGAACCTGGCTCTGCTGCTGGATGCCGTGACTCACGACAAAGCCGCGCTGACCACTCAGTCTCGCGACAGCTTCGTACGTCTGCTGAACGCCACCCCGAACGGTGTTATCCGCAATTCCGACGTAGCCAAAGGCGTGGTTGAAACCTCCCTGAACGTCGGCGTTGTAACCATGACTGACGACAACGTTGAAATTCACTGCCTGATCCGTTCCCTGATCGACAGCGGTAAAGACTACGTGGTAAGCATGCTGGATTCACTGGGTAAACTGGCTGGCGCGAAAACCCAGGCCAAAGGCGGATACCCAGGCTGGCAGCCGGATGCTAACTCTCCGGTTATGCACCTGGTTCGCGAAACCTACCAGCGTCTGTTCAACAAAACGCCAAACATCCAGATCATTCACGCCGGTCTGGAATGTGGTCTGTTCAAGAAACCGTATCCGGAAATGGACATGGTTTCCATCGGGCCAACCATCACCGGTCCGCACTCCCCGGATGAGCAGGTTCATATCGAAAGCGTTGGTCACTACTGGACGCTGCTGACTGAACTGCTGAAGTCGATTCCGGCGAAGTAAGATTCTGCGCTAAATGCCGGATAGCGCTGCGCTTATCCGGCAATCCATCAGAGTCACAGCCCCAACAGCAACTGTCTTTCCAGTTGGGGATCCAGTAGGGTAACGTGTAATCCCACCAGCCTCACGCCTCGCCCTCCCCGACGTTCTTCCCAGGTTTTACGCGCCGTCGCAATTAAGTCATCTTTATTTAAGCGCGGCCAGACGTGCTCCTGCGTGGTCTGCTGAAAATCATTAAACTTGAGTTTTATCCCCTGGCGAGCGATAAGGAGATCCGGCTTTACCTTGGCCAGACGCCGTTCCAGTTCGGGATAAAGCCGCTCAATAATCGCCTCACACTCTGACCACTCATGAATATCTTCCGCCAGCGTGCGCTCCACGCCGACGGATTTGCGCAGTCTGTCGTTGTTAACGTCCCGCTCGTCAATGCCCTGGCTTCGCTCCCACAGCACGCGACCAAACTTACCAAAACGTTTGAGCAGCATTGCCAGGTCGTATTTTTGAACATCCTCGCAGGTACGCAATCCCATTGATTCCAGCTTAGCGGCGGAGACTTTACCGACGCCGGGAATTTTGCCGAGCGGTAACGTTTTGAGAAATTCAGGAACATCGGCAGGGGTAATCACATATTGCCCGTTGGGCTTGTTGAGATCGGAGGCTATTTTTGCCAGAAATTTAACCGGCGCAATCCCGGCGGAGGCGGTTAGCTGCAGCTCGTTAAAAATCGTCTGGCGGATCTCCTGGGCGATCAGCGTGGCAGAACCGTGGCAGTGGGTGCTGTCGGTTACATCCAGATAGGCTTCATCCAGCGACAGGGGTTCAATCAGCGAGGTATAGCGGGAGAAAATAGCCTGAATCTGGCGGGAGGCTTCTTTGTAGGCCTCGTAGCGACCGGGTAATAAGGTAAGATGCGGGCATAGCTTTAACGCCATTCCCGTTGGCATCGCGCTACGCACGCCAAATTTGCGCGCCGGGTAATTGGCTGTACTGATAACCCCCCGGCGCTCCCGGCTGCCGCCGATGGCAATGGGAATGTCACGCAGAGCGGGGTTATCGCGCATTTCCACCGCTGCGAAAAAGCAGTCCATATCAACATGTATGATTTTGCGCATTACTCGCCTCCCACAACACTGTTTAAGTATACAGTATTTTTATAGTGTGAGAAGTATGATTATTCCTTACGCCGGACCATTCATGACGAAGCGGGCATCGCACAGGTAACGCACAATATCCTTTTTCGTATGTTCTGCGGGATTCCCCGCCGTACTGACAAACAGTTTATTCACTTTGCGAACATTTGCCCGCAGCAGTTTTTCGATTGTCATCAGGCGGAAGGCATCATTTTCAACGCAGAAAAGCTCGTAGTCGCCCAGACGTTCACCACAAATTTCACAGTGATTCATCCAGTAACGTAGCCCGGTGGTTTTACTTTTATCGAGGTAGTAATTGCTGGCTTTGATGTTCTTTTTTATCTCTTCAGGCAGAGAATTAATGTGGAACAAAAAGCTGTTACGCCTGACCGACTGCCAGCCCTGACCATCCTGATTTTTCTTAATAAAGCGGGTAAACATCACGCCATGGATGCGGGTAATTTGGTGGCAGCTCCAGCAGTGCATCTTCGAGGTAATCACCAGATAGTACGGCGCGACAATATTAAAATTGTCGGTGTCGTAGACATAGTCACGAAGCGCCCCGTTTAGCTCGTGGGGTTCGGTGTACCAGATACCTGAGACCTTGTCGAAATGCGCCCCCTGACAGGCTACATCGGTGACGTTATCAGTATGAATCTCCAATGGAATAATATGGGTTACATCTATCACATTGCCTTCCTGAGGAATAAATTGCCCCCACGTTGCGTGGGGGACGAGAACAGAATTAATGAGTGACGGGAGCAGATTGTTGACGTAAAGAAGTCACCTGCTTTTGCTTGTCCAGCTTATCAACCAGCGGTTGCACAACCTTCTCTCCCTGCTGGCCAAAATATTGATACAACGTATCGGAAGCGCTTTGCGTCAGCACCATGATCTCAATGCGACGGTTCCCGGCACTTTCCGGGTTTTTCGCATCCAGCAGCATTTGGTCCGCCATCGCGCTGACCTGCATGACTTTATTCTGCGGCATTCCGGCATCCTCCAGCACGCGTCGCGCCGACAAAGCGCGGTCGCCGGAGAGGTTCCAGTTGTTGTAAATGTTACTCTTATAGCTCATCGCGTCTGTATGCCCGGTGATGATTATCTTGTTATCAAGCGAGTCAAACACGGGAGTCAGTTCAACCAGCAGCGATTTAAAGAACGGCATAATCCTGGCGCTACCGCGCTCAAACATATTGCGATTTTGGTCATCTTTAATCAGTACGCGCAGCCCCTGAGGAACAATCTCCATCTCGAGGTTAGTTTCCATATGCGCATTGCGGGCGATAACGTTAATGTCGGTCGCCAGTTCGCCCAATTCGCGGGCTGATTTTTGTTTCAGCAGCACCGCTTTTTCATTCACATCCAGCGCCTTTTTCGCGTTCTCTTCCGTAATTTTCGCCGTCTCCTGCGGGTTGACGGTTTTATCGAGTTTGTTGCGCGTGACGTTTTTCTTCTGCGCTCCCGGCGCTATCGGCTGCTTGCCCAGCTTATTTAACGGCGCCATACCGCCACCGTTAAAGATTGACTGACCATGCAGCGCCGCCACGATATTTTCGCGGTCAGCTTTACTGACGCTGTTCACAATCCACAACGTCATAAACAACGCCATCATCGCCAGCGTAAAGTCAGCAAATGCCACCTTCCACGCTCCCCCATGATGACCCGCATGATTCTTTTTGATTTGTCGGCGGATAATGGTGGTTTTCGCGCCGCGATCGCGACGATTTGGCCCCTTCCTCATGCTTATTCTTGCTCCAGCATCGCATTCACCCACGCATCCAGATTGGCGAATGTGGGTTTGGAAGCCAGATGAAGAAGTTTACGTCCTGCATCAACCGCCAGCAGCGTCGGCTTACCGCCCGCTTGCGCCACCAGCACGGTACGTACACATTCGAGCAGCGAATGTTCCGCCCGCGCCTGCTGTTCCATGGCGTTTGCCAGCGGATCCATCACGCAATAACAGATGAAGACCCCTAAGAATGTCCCCACCAGCGCCGCCGCCACTTTCAGGCCGATAAGCGCAATGGAACCATCGATTGACTGCATGGTGATGATGATACCCAGCACCGCCGCGCAAATGCCGAAGCCAGGCATCGCCTCGGCGGTACGCTGCAGGGAGCGCGAAGGGGTTAACAGCGATTCTTCCGCGGTATCCAGTTCCTGATCGAGGATCCCTTCCAGCTCGTGGGCATCAATTTTCCCCATCGCCATCAGACGGAAATTATCGGCGATAAAGGTCACCAGTCGTTTCTGGGTCAGTACCAGCGGGTATTTCTGGAAAATGGTACTCTCTTCCGGCTGTTCGATATGCTGATCCAACATACGCAGACCGCCGTTCTGCACCATTTCCAGCAGTTCATACAGGCACATCAGCAACTGACGCTGGAACTCCGGCCCCATTTTCTTTTTGCTGACCACGCCTTTGATCTGGTGAGCAATCTCTTTAAGCACATGCATTGGGTTACCGATAATCATCGCCCCCAGACCGGCCCCCACGATAATAATAATTTCTGCCGGCTGCCAGATAGCAATTAACTGTCCGCCAGCCTCAAAGTAGCCACCAAATACGCAGCCTAAAACCACCAATAAACCAAAAATCTTTTGCATTACGTCCTCCGCATGTTGATTCGGAATTGTTAATTTGGATATAAACAATCACGAATCTTGTGCGTGATTTTTTTATTCATTTGACAAATTCGAGCTTCAGTCAGCCCTAATACCAGCGCGATTTCTTTTAAATTCATATCGTGCTGGTAATACATTGAGAGCACCAGCCCCTCCTTTTCGCTGAGTTGGCTCAGGGCATAACCCAGCATTTCCTGCGTGACGAATTGTTCTTCAAGCCCCCGCCCTTCGAGCGGCGCAATCGGTATATCGCCATTCAGTAATTCATCCAGGCTGGCCAGCGACTCGGCACCTTCCAGCTGTTGATATTCCTGATAATCTTCAGACGACAAACCCAACCGGGAAAGCTCTTCCCATGAGGGTTCATGCCCGAGCTGAGTACGCGCATCACGAATCAAATCTTTAATCTGATGGTATTTTTGTCGTAGCTGACGAGGCCGCCAGTCGAGGCTGCGCAGCTCATCGAGTATGGCTCCGCGGATACGATGGACGGCATAACCGGCAAAGCCCTCATCCGGTTGACCATAGCGGCGAATCGCATTCAGCAATCCCATCAGCGCCGTTTGCTCCATATCCTGCCTGTCCATAACGCAGGTACATTGCGGCGCAAGTTGACGCACCACTTTGCGCACCAAAGGAAGATAAGCCTGTAAATAATGGCTCTCTTGCTTTGGCGTTAGCACGGGCGTCGCATTAAAATCTTCTGACTCGTAAGCATCCTGGATCATGTTATTTCCTGGCTTGTCGCTTATTGAAACACGACTTTTTTCACCAATATGTCCTTATACGGTGTCGCCATTTTGCGTTTCGCTAATTCAATTTTCAGATTTTCAAAAACTTTCTTTCTGATATCGGAGATCTTCAGCGCCCGAATCTCTTCATATTTCATATTCGAGAGTTCATCTACCGTAATACTTTGATAGAGCGGTTCGTCTTTCTTAATTTTTTCAGCGTCTTTCTCTGAATCAACGACCATTACCAGCTCTGCCACCATGTATCGGTCTGTCCCTTCACTATCATGAAGCGTAACCACCGTTTCCGGCAGAGAGACAAATATGCTGCTGCTCTCATCCTGATTTTCTTCGGGTATCTCAGCGGGTTTTGCTGCCTTAGCTGTCGCACCTTTATTCATAAAATGATAAATACCCCATCCAGCCCCACCAGCAATACCCAGAGCAACGACAGAGCTGATCACACACGCAATAACAATTTTCTTCATCTTGCTTTTACACTTTGATCAGAACGGATTCGTTCTGTTGAAATTGAGGTTCGTCGTTAAGCGTTAGCGCCGACGTCACCTCGTCCTGTTGATGACCTGACTGCTGTTGTTGCTGTTGCGATTGTCCCTCGGAAGAGACCTGAACATTCACTTCCATGAAGTTCTGCGCCGTGAGGTGCTGGCGTAAGTTCTCGCTAAATTGCTGCAACGAGCGGCAGACATCGCTCTGATTTGCGCCGATGTGCACCATCAGCTTTCCTGCGTCCAGCTGCACGGCAATTTCCAGTTTGCCCAGCGATGGCGGGTCTAGACGAATGGTCGACACCTGCTGTTGCTGACCCAACTGGAACTGAATTCTGTCTTTGAGCAGCGCGGTGAGCTTCTCGCCGAGCTCCTCTGTTGACAGCGTGGTAGGCGCGGAAACTTGCGTCGACACCACGTTGTGGTCGCTCAGGGCATTTACCGGCTGATTTCCCTGCGCCGCCGTATTGAGCAAACTTTGCGACGCAAGCGATGGGTTAACCGTTACGCTATCCGTTTTTCTCACCGCCATCGGGCGAGGAACGGCGTGATCCGCTGACTTCACCCGGGCGGAAATTTGCTGTGAGGTCGAAAGCGAGACAGGTTCAGGCGCGATCGCGCGCAGATCCTGGGCGGAGAATGTCGCCAGTTTGGCCTGCTGATCCGGGGTTGCCTGGGGCAAATTCTCGGTGATCGATGCCAGTAACGTTTGCAGCTTTGGCGACAGTGACGATAAATCCGTGGCGTGCTGCTCAGCCGACGGCATGGATTGTTTTCCTTGCCCGGCCATCGCGCTCGCCAGTTGGCGCAAAAGCGCAGACCCCGCCCCCGTAGTTTGCGCCTGCGTCAGCATTTTCAGCATCTCACCGTCAGGCTGCTTCTGCGCCGCCGCAGGCGTTAACGGCTGTGCCGGTTGCGCCAGTAACATCGCCAGCAATGCTTGCATGGCCGCAGGATCTGCATCATCGCGTTGATGCTCAGGCAACGACGCCTGCTGTTGGTTTATTTTTGCGCCGATCAAACGTTCAGCCACCGCGTTAAGCCCGGCCTGCGGTAAAGAAAACGTGCTGCCGCTCGTTGACGTTGTTGGGGCCGAAATAGCCGCTTTTTCCGGTGTGGCCTCTGCCAACGCACTGGCCGAGGCCAGTAATACAGGATTCATGCCTTCTCCGAAATTAAATTAACCATTGAGTACGCCAACATTCCTTCCTGGTTTTGCTGATGTTGATCCATGCGCGCTTTGAGTTCTTCCGCACGCTGTGTTCGTCGGGCAATCAGCACCTCAAACGCCGCATGCAGGATGTCTTTGACCTCTCGCAACGCGGTGGCATCGGTTTCCCAGGCGGCATAGTCATGAAAAACGCGCATCACCTGCTGATGCAGGCCGGGTAATCGGCGCCAACGCTTTCGATCCAGCGCCTCGTTCATCTCTTTTACCAGGGCATAAAGCTGCTGTTGCTGACGCTCTCTTTCCATCGTCTTATCCCAGCTTTGCCGACAGACCTTCCCAGCCTGTGCGTAGATTGGTCAGGATGAGGATCACTTCATCAATTTTTTCCAGCGACAATTCGCCGCTGGCTTCATACAGGCGGTAGACGCAGTGGTCATACAGCCGGGACAAATTCACCACCAACTCGCCGCCCGTTTCAAACTCCAGCGAGCTGGTTAAGGCGTTGAGAATATCGATGCATTTGTTGATGCTTTGCGCCTTGCGCTCATAGCGTTTGTTCTCAATGTGGCTTTTGGCGCGTTCCAGCTCGTCCATCAGCCCCGAAAACAGCACCAGCACCAGCTCTAATGGCGATGCTGCTGCGGTACGCGCAGCAAGATCCATCTCTTTGTATTGCGAATAACCATCCTGCGTGTCGTACATGTTGATTCTCAATCCTTCTCTTAAATCAGCCGGTTACATAAACGCGGCCATACTCATTTTCATGGTGTACGTTTCCACCAGCGTATTGGTGTACTCTTCCACATAGCGCTCGTAGTTGGTGTTATAGGTTTCAGTCAGCTGATCGCTTTCGTCCTGAATTTTGCTCTGCTGGTCATCAATGT
This sequence comes from Citrobacter braakii, assembly GCF_002075345.1. Taxonomy (GTDB): domain Bacteria; phylum Pseudomonadota; class Gammaproteobacteria; order Enterobacterales; family Enterobacteriaceae; genus Citrobacter; species Citrobacter braakii. The sequence goes on along the minus strand of NZ_NAEW01000012.1, from coordinate 66,616 downwards.
TTTCCTGGCGCAGGGCGATGATGCCGTTGCTGGAATCCAGATAGCTTTCCATCAGGTCGTCCATCTGCGCGACCATGCTGTCCTCCCCGACAAAAATAGCGGTCAAACCGTCCGGGTTTTCTTCCATTGCTTCGCTGAACTGAGTGGAGTCAATTTGTAAGTGACCGTCGGAATCCAGCGTGATGCCATAATCAACAATCGACACGCCACCGTAAGACGCGTGAGCAATATCATCCATCTGATTTGCCAGCGAATTCATCCCGGCGTCTCCCGCAAAAACCCCGGACGCCGTGTCGTCATCGCCATAGCTGGTCAGTGAATCGATGGTGTCGACCAAGGTGTTGTAGGCATCAACAAAGGTCTGTACTTTGGCCTGCGATCCGCTGGAGTCTTCCGCGACGGTAAAAGTGGTCACATCGTTAGGATCATCAGGATCGCTAACCTCAGAAAAAGTCATCGTCACGCCGGGGATCACATCGTCGAAGGTATTGGTGCTGCTGGTGATCGCAGGGCCATCCTCGTTACCGAGGTGAATAATGGCGTCCTGCGCTTGCGTTATCTGTTGTTCACTGGAGGATTCCGCCGTAGCCAGATCGGTGTTACCCGAAACGCTCACCGAAAAACCGCTTTGCTCACCGGTGGTATCAGAGGTCAGCATGATGGTGGTCGTGCCGTCGGTCTTAACCAATGCCGCCGACACGCCTGGGTTATCGTCCGAGTTATTAATCGCATCAACCAGTTCACTGGCATCAACACAGTTATCGCCATCCTCATCGACCGTAGACAGGTCAATATCCATGGTTGTGCCGTCATCCATGGTTATCTCAAATGAACCCGTCGCGGCGTAAGTATCGTCGCTCATGCTGAACGTGGTTTGTTGCCCCTGTGCTAACTGCGAAACATAAAATGAGTAGGTCCCCGCCTGTGCCTGCGAGTTTGCCGACACCGTATTCGACTCATTATTTGTGGTGGCGGAAAACGTCAGTGGGCCGTCGGTGTCGCTGTTCAGCGCATCGATTGCCGTCTGAAAATCAGTCAGCGCGGTACTTAGCGAGTCCAGACCGCTACTCTCTGCGTCCAGTTCTGCCTGCTCGTTCTGCAAATTCGTCGCCTGGGTGGCAATATCGGCGTAGGCAAATTGTTGTGCTAATTTTTGGATCGGACTCGTATAGCTCATGATCAATGACTCCGTGCAACGTTATTTATGTAAAAGCAAAATACATGCCAATAATTTTTATAATTAAAATTCAGTGAGTTAACTTAGTAGCGGAAATGAATTTTCCCTTCCCCAGGAAGGTTTCCAGGTAAAAGCCAGGTCGCTGAAAGCACAACACCGCCGGGTGGCGGTGTTGGAAATGACGTTAAGTCAGGAATTACTGCAGCAGGCTGGAAACCATGCTGGACATGCTGTTGGACTGCTTCAGCATGGTGATGCCGGTTTGCATCAGCACCTGTTGCTGGGTCATGTTGGACGCTTCCGTCGCGTAGTCGGTATCCATAATGTTACCGATCGCCACTTCAGTGTTGTCCTGCATGCTGGTCAGGTTAGCTGCGGTATCGTTCAGACGGTTGATAGATGCACCCAGTTTGGACTGGATCTTAGACACGTCGTCCATTGCAGTCTGGATAGTGGTGATCATCTGGTTTGCAGAACCAGAAGCGGTCAGCTCAGTACCACCGGAAATGCCCGTGCTACCCGCAGTCTGGTCAGCAGAGAACGATTTGCTAACATCATCCAGCGCATTAACCAGATCGCCCAGTTGGCTGGAGATATCAACGGTCATGGTGTCAGAAGATTCAGCACCAACCTGGAAGGTTACCGCCCCCTGGAACAGACCGTCTTTGCCGGTGTTGCTGGTACCGGAAACACCGAACAGGTTGGTGCCGCCGTAAGTGGTGTTCTGCAGCATATCGGACATCTGCTGACCCAGTTCGTCGTATTCGTCCTGCATCGCCTGCAAATCTTCGTCGTTGTAGGTTCCGTTCGCTGCCTGAGTGGACAGGTCTTTCATACGGCCCAGTACGTCGGTCATTTCGTCAAACATGCTGTCTGCAGTCTGCAGCATCGCAGTCGCGTCCTGAATGTTACTCAGCGCAACGCCCATACCGCTGGACTGCGCAGTCAGACGGCTGGCAATCTGTTTGCCCGCAGCATCATCTGCAGAAGAGTTAATACGGTTACCTGTCGCCAGACGTTCCATAGAAGTAGACAGTGATGCGCTGCTTTTGTTGATAGCGTTAACAGCGGACATTGATGCGGTATTAGTATTAATCGATAACATGGTACTGCTCCTTGGGAATAATCGTTTTCGTTTCGATACTCTGTAAAAACGACCACCCCTTCGGAAAACTTAAAGCGCTGCAGAAAAAATTTTTACGCCTTGCACAACATCGTTAACGCGAGAGATAAAACGTCTCTCACCTCTATTTTAGCTTTCCGTGCTCCGCATCCAAACACTCAACGCATAAGGAAGATCTCAATCAAGATTTAATTAAAAGATTATTAGAAATATCTAATAAAGACCTGTTCGATTACACATCTGATATGTTAACCTTATGATAAAGATAAGATTATACTTAGATTAAAATGTTTTAAAGCGACTGGTTATAACTTTATTTTACATTTGGTTGCAAATGCCCTGTATTTTTATATTGTGAGTCTCAGACACTTTCGCTACATTTCCAATCCTCTTTTGCACAGCATAAAAAACACTCAATACCGATTTACCTGCTGTTTCTCAGGCAGAAGACATCTCAATTTCTCCAGAATTTTAATGCACTGATTTTTAACGGTGTGGCACCAGGGATATAAAAATCTTGCGCGGGTATAATAAACCATGAGTATTGTAGTCAACAATTGGCGGATGGACTCTTCGCTTAATGCGCTAATCCACTGTGAAACAGGTGAGATACGTCGCCTGGGCGAATACCATTTTATTCTGTTAGAGACATTAGCTAAAAATGCCGATGTTGTTTTATCTCGTTCATTTTTAATGACCGCTGTCTGGAAGAATCGCATCGTCGGTGGAAATAGTTTGCCGACAGCCGTTCACGCCCTGCGCGTCGCTATTGATGATGATGGTAAACAACAAGAAATTATAAAAACCATACCAAAAAAAGGGTATTTGTTTAATAAACTCTATCTAACTGAAATCATTGCTCCTAATGAAAATAAGGTTGATGACAGCGCCAGTGAGGTAACCGAAGAGAATGCTGAGGTAGTTGAAACCCTCGCGTCTGAGGAGCAACTGCCATCAACAACAACAGAAAAAATAACTTTAAATAACAGTTCATTACATGAAGCCAGCAAGAAAAAACTGGCAACCAAACATCATCCTTATCGGGCTGTTCTGATTACCTTGCCCGTTATCGTTGTCGCTCTGTCGCTGTTTGCACTGATCTCTTATTTTAAAGCGCCATCAGCCACTAAAACGGAAGAAACTCCACAACTGGTTAAAGAAACGCTTGAAAATGCCAACCGTATTACGGTCTATCAACTTTACGATCCAGGTGAGAATAAGAAATCGTTATCGCTTGTTTCAAAACATATTCTTCCTGGTATAGAGCAAATCAATCAACTGTTGGTCGTGCATAGCGCCTCAATGACCCTTTATTATCGGGTCTCGTTGAACAAACTCGCACTTGATATTGTGATGAGCAATCAATGCAATGATAGCTGGCAGTTAGCACTAAGCTTTGATAACTGGCTAAATAAAGATAACGAAATGAATGGTATTTTAATTAAAGAAGTGGAGAAAATGTTAAATGAAATGCCAAAATGCAAATAATTACGCTTTTTATATCCTGGCTATTTCCTCCCTATTTTTTAGTTTTCTGGCCCATGCCCACATTGAGCACACGGTTATTGCCTATTATGATCTTAACGCCGGAAGGAATGCACATTACCAACTTATTCTGAGCCCACAGCACAAGGATACGGCCCTTACGCTCATCCCTTTGGAACATAATAACCAGGTTCCTTCAGTATTCGAGATCTCCACTTGCCTTAATCGTTCTACAGAATCATCTCAACAAGGTGAGCTTCATTTTAGCGATGCGAAAGCGGATAATAACGATCTCCGCTTATCCAATTTCAGTTCCTTTATTGTTGAGCATAACCTTCATACGTGGTGGATTCATTTAAACCCGCAGCAAAATTTGCTCTTCACTCAGGATGTAGGAGGCCTGTTAATCACAGACCCCTCGGCATTTACCTTTTCGACAACATCTTGTCAGCAGAATTAACTTAATAAGCTACGGACAGTCTGGCTGGAAAGCCGGGCTTGTCCGTTGACCGCCTGGGCTAAAACCTGATAGTTGTGATTAGCATGATCCAGTACCCCGCCCAGTGATTCAGATGCTTTAACCGCACTTTCTGCCTGTGGAAAACGCGCCATACCGTCAATCAGCTGCCGGGCCTTCTCCTGCTGCGCGGCCATTTGCGCGCGCTGATCGCCAATCGCATCCAGCGCCTGCTGTAACCCATCCTGAGTGCGGGAACTGCCCTGCGCGATATGTTGCAGAAGCTCATCTGAACGAGAGGGATCGGCAAATGTCTTTAGCAGAGTAAACGCCGAGGACTTCGCGTCAACATCACGTACGCTCAGGGTTTGTTGGATCTGCTGCCATTGCTTCTCCGTCGTGGAAAAGCTCAGCGCCCCCTGCTGATCGTGCACCTGTACACCGACACGGCGCAGCGCGTTGCTCATCATCATTTTGTATTGACCAGGATCCAGGTCCTCGCCCACCACCACCGCAGAGTGCTGCGTCTGCCGCCCGTCAGAAACACTGAACATGCGTGAACTTATCGCGTTTTTTTGCAGCATCTGCGCCAGTTCAGGCGAGTGAAAAGTGACGCGTGCCTCACCCTGTAAAACCGGACGCAACTGCCTGTCGACCGCATCACCGGACAATGCTGGCCGTTTTTCCAGCCACTGAGTTAGTTCAGCCCCCTTCTGCTGCAGCGCCTGTCCGCCGCGGCGAGAAGCGTGACGAAAGTCCAGCAAATGCTGCTCCAGTTGACCCAGGTAGTGGTCAGCTTGCTGCAGCGTGGTGAGCTGATCGTTAAGCTGCACGCTGTAGCGCTGAGGCCGGGTAGTAATAAGGGGTGAGGCCGGGTAATCACTCGCCGTTGCGGGTAACTTTTGACGGACAGGGGCATTCTGCGCAACGGTATGCTGCTGCACAGAAGGATTAAGCGCTCCGCTACCGGAGAGTGATGTTGTATTTAAACCGACCTGCATACTATTCCTGAGCTACTGCTAACTGTTAAATCACACTGAAAAGGTTTAACTCACTCACTTTGGAGTAGGTTTTTAAAGTGGCTTCCATCGCCATTTCCAGACCGGTAAAGGTAATGGAGGCTGGGCCATAATCCAGATCGCTCAACTGACTGATAAGCTGATCGTTGGAGGTAGTGATATCCGTCTGAGCACTGCTCAGCATGCTCATCGTATTCTGCGTTTCACCAATGGTGGCTATAGAAGCGTTGAGCGCGTCTGAGGCCACATCCACCGTATCAATGGCATTTTGAATATCGCTTTGCACCTGTGGATCGGCAGGGTCAACCGACGGATCCTGTAACTCTTTCGACAGCGACGTCAGAGTGTTCAGAACGTCGAGGCTATCGCCGAAGAAATCGCTGACCGCCACATTGGTATCAACCTCAACGCCATTGGACACCGTGGTCTGGCGATGGTCGTCGTTACCCTGATAGGTATAACTGTCGGTCACCCCGTCACCGTCCTCATCAACCGCGACAATGGGCGGTTGATCGTTCACCGTCCCGCCAAACACATAGTGACCGTCTTCATCCTGATAATTCAGCGCCGAGACCATCGCTTCGGTCATCGACTGAATATCCTGCCCCAGGCTGGATAACGACTCGGCGGTGTTGGTGCCGTTGGCGGCCTCCAGCAGATCGTCGCGAATCGCTAACAGATCGTTATTCACGCCATCCAGAATAGACTCCTGTTGGCTCATCCCCGCCGAGGCGGAATCAATATTAGTTTGATACTGATCGAGAGCCGATTGCTGGCGGTTAAGCTGGGTGATTCGTGTCGCAGCGATAGGATCGTCTGACGGCAGCAGAATACTTTTCCCTGTCGCCATCTGCGTGACAACGTGGGAAAGATCGCTGGAAAGGTCGTTAAAACTCTGCGTCATAGACACATAGGATTGTTGGGTAGACACGCGCATGATAATAGCCCTCCAGATTAACTACACATTTCCAGCACAGAGTCGAAAATATCTGCGCCCGTTGAGATAACTTTGAGGTTGGCCTCGTAAATTTGCTGGTAGGTAATGAGGTTCACCGCTTCTTCATCCATGCTGACGCCGCTGACGCTGCTCTGCTGGTTCTGTGCTTCGGAGTACACGTTCGCCGCCGCTTCCGCTTCCGTCTGGTTTTGCTGGCTGTAAATACCGATGTTACTGATGATTGATGAACAGGCTTCGCCCACGGTTACGCTACCAAGCCCCTCGATATCTAACGGTTCGGTTGAGAGGTTGATCAGCGCCTGCAGGTTATCGCTGTTGCCGCTTTCATCCGGCGAACTGGAAAACGCCAGCTCATCGGCGGTGATATCGGGGTTCACTTCCAGCGGGCCATCCGATGAGTTTTCGTCATAAATAAACAGCGGCTCGCCGGGATTTCCGTTCAGGTCGTAGCCCTGCGCCAGTTGGGTATTAACCGCATCGGCAAACTGCTCTGCCATGCTGTTAATCGTCCCCGTCAATGGCGTCAGTACCTCATTCTGATAATCAAACAGCGCGCCCAGCGAGCCGCCGGTATCAGTGTTCATGGATGACGTGGTTCCGGCGAACGTCAGCGACATGCTCTGCGTGCCGTCGGCGTTGGTCTCCAGTTCGAGGGTGGAACTCTCTTGCCCGCTCACCAACGGCTGACCGTTTTGCAGCGTGACGTTGTAGTTACCTTCATCATCAATATTGACCTGAACATCCATAATGCCGCTCAGTTCTTCCACCATCTGGTCGCGGGCATCGTAGAGCGCAGACGCGTTATCCCCGTTGGCTTCGGCTTCAGTGATCTGCTGGTTGTAGCTGGCAATACCGCTGGTAAGCGTATTCACCTGCGCCACCATCGCCTGCTCCTGACTAACGATTTCACTGCTTTGCGAATCGATATAATCGAGGGTGTTATCCACGCGCAGCGCCAGCGCGCCGGACTCGCTGATCACCTGCTCACGCAGAGCAGAGTCATCCGGACTGGTGGTAGCTGCGTTTAGAGCGGCAAAAAAGTTGTCAAAGCCGCCGCTCAGGCTGCTGTTATCATCGCTGAGCACGGTTTCCAGCTGAGTTAAATACGTCTGCTGGGTGTTGTAATAGCCGTAATCGCTGGCGGCATACCAGACCTGGTTCACCTGATACTGGTTGGATACCCGGCGAATACTGTCCACCTGCACACCGTTACCCGCACTGTTCGCCGAGCCTGAGCTGGCGCCAATAGTACTGGTGACGGCCACCTGCCGGGTATAACCGTCGGTCATGGCGTTCGCCGTGTTTTGCGCCGTTACGTTAAGCTCCACCTGCGCAGTAGATGCGCCGCTGTAGCCAATGTTAATCATGTCCATCAAAGAGTCCTCGCCGGTCAGTTCCCCGGTCTGTCGTTAACAACCTTGCCGATTAAAAGCGGCGAAAAAACCTCAGTTCTTAAGCCGCCGCGCAACCTTTATCCTTTGTGATGCGGGGAGAGCTGTTTAACGATCATCGCCGCAATCCCAATACCGTGCTGCTGGGCCAGGCTGTTACATAACTGATCGTCGTAAAATCCCTGCATCATGCGCACCGAGTCGCTGTTAAACGGGTTATCTTTGGAGTCGAAGATCTCATTGGTTTTACGCATCTCTTTCAGCATGTTGCGTAAGAAAATGGCTTCAAACTGCTGGGCGGCTTTCTGCAAATCGTTATCTTTAATTTTCGGGCCCATTAACGCATCGCTACCGTCAATGCCCCCGCTATGATTCACTTTGATGTCAGCCATTAAATGACCTCCAGATCGGCATCCAGCGCCCCGGCTTCATGCAGGGCCTGTAAAATGGACATAATGTCGTCCGGCGTGGCCCCGAGACTGTTGAGCGCATTAACCAGCGTTTTCAGGCTGCTGGATTCAGGCAGCGTAATCATCCCCGGTCGGGCGTGATTCACCGAAATATTGCTCTGCGGCGTCACCGCCGTACGACCACCGGCAAAGGCATTCGGCTGGCTGACGTTGCTGCTTTCATTGATGGAAACCGTCAGGCTGCCATGCGATACCGCCGCCGCGTGCAGGGCAATACCATCCCCCATCACCACCGTGCCGGTACGCGAGTTAAACACCACGCGGGCGCGTACTTTTTCTGCCTGAACCTGGACGTCATCTAACTGAGACATAAAGGCAACGCGCGCCCCTGGGCTGGTTGGCGCGCGGACGCTGACGTTGGTCGAGCTTTGTGCCGTAGCAATGCCGCCAAACGAGGCGTTGATCGCCGCCGCAATATTATTGGCATCTTTAAAGGAGGGACGTTTCAGATTAAGCGTAATGGTGTCACCCATCTGGAAATCGCTGGGAATTTCACGTTCGACCGACGCGCCATTCGGTATCAGTCCGGCTGTGGGGGTATTCACGGTCACGCTGGAGCCGCTAGCCCCGGTCGCGTTCATCCCACCCACCACCACGCTCCCTTGTGCAAGGGCATAAACCTCCCCATCTGCGCCGTGTAGCTGGGTGAGCAATAACGTACCGCCGCGCAGGCTTTTGGCATCGCCAATCGACGAGACCGTGACATCAATGGTCTGCCCACGCGAGTACATTGGCGGCAGCATCGCGCTGACCGCTACCGCCGCGACGTTTTTCACCTTCGGATCGATTTTACCCGGCAGTTGTACCCCGAACTGGCGCAGCATGTTGGTAATAGTTTGGTTCGTGAATTTGACCTGGTTTTTATCCCCGGTTCCGTCCAGCCCCACCACCAGGCTGTAGCCAACAAGTTGGTTTTCCCTGATCCCCTGGACGTTGACCAGCGACTCCAGAGATTGCGCCTGCGTAGTGCCGGGCAGCACCAGGCTCAGGGCGATAACGATGCCGTTTAACGCCTTCATCCAGCGCCCGCTTATGTGTTGCATATTAAAATCCTGCATTAGATCGGGAAGAGAGGATGGTTAAACAGACGCGTCAGCCAGCCCGCCGCATTGGCATCGCTCAATGCGCCACGGCCCGCATAGGAGATACGCGCATCGGCAATGCGCTGCGATGAAACGGAGTTGTCGTTTTGAATATCATCGGCGCGCACCAGACCACTCAGGCGAATGTACTCATCCCCCTGGTTGAGGGTGAGCCATTTTTCACCACGAATTTCCAGAATGCCGTTCGACTGTACCGAGTGCACCGACACCGTAATTTCGCCACGCAAACTGTTTTGCTGCTGCGAGGTCGCCGTCCCGTTGAAGTCGCGATTGGCGTCCACGGAAGCGGAAAGATTATCTTTGGTATGCCCAAAAAGAGTCGGTGCGCCGATATCAACGGTATTGTTCTTGCCGAAATTGGTTTTCGCCTGTTTGCTCGACTGGGTGGATTCTTCCAGCATCACGGTCAGGATGTCGCCCACCCGATAGGCGCGGCGGTCTGCCGTCAGCGACCACTTGTAACCCGTTTCGAACACTCCTCCCGCGCGACCATCCGCCGTTGGCGGCAACTCGGTTTTGGGAGGAGCAAAGAATTCGTCATTTTTTTTGACCAGGAGGGCCTGCGATTCGCACCCGCTTAACAGGGACAGCAGTACCACCAGCCAGAGATAATTTTTCACGTTCTGCCTGTTTACTTTAAATTTGCCGGATAAGGCGAAACCGCTATCCGGCATTTCACATTCTTGAATTACAGCGTCTGACTAATAAACTGCAGCATATCGTCTGCCGCAGAGACCATTTTGGCGTTCATCTCATAGGCGCGCTGCACGTTAATCATCGCCACCATTTCGTTGACAATATCCACATTCGAGCCTTCCAGCGCGCTGTCCTGCAAGGTGCCCAGACCATCTTCCCCCGGAATACCTTCCGTCGGTTGACCGCTGGCTGCCGTTTCCAGATACAGGTTGTCGCCTTCGGCTGAAAGGCCCGCCGGGTTGGCGAAGTTCACCAGCGTTAGTTGCCCCAGTTCGGTCGGATCGCTGTCGCCGGGCAGGATCGCCGTCACGGTGCCATCTTCGCCAAATGCCACGTTGGTCGCGCCAGCGGGAACATCAATTTCCGGTTGCAGCGGCAAGCCCTGGGCGTTGGTTAGCACGCCGTCGGCGTTAATCTGCATATTGCCGTCACGGGTATACGCAATATCCCCGTTGGCCTTTTGCACCTGCCAGAACCCCTGCCCCATGATGGCCACGTTCATCGCATTATCGGTGGTTTCCACATTCCCTTCGGTGAAGGTTTTTTGGGTTCCAACGATGCGCACACCGCTACCGAACTGCATTCCGGTCGGCATGATGTTGTTTTGATCGAGCATGGCGCCCGGTGCTTCCTGAGTCTGATAAAACAGATCCTGGAACATCACGCGGTCACGCTTAAAGCCCGTGGTGTTGACGTTGGCGATGTTGTTGGCAATCGCACTCATCTCAGCATCCTGCGCCGACAGGCCGGTTTTACTGATCCATAACGCTGCGTTCATAAAACTTTATCCCTGATTAAAGGCTACGACTCAGGAGCCGCGTAGCAGCCTGTTGCCGGAGTCGCTGAGATCTTCAGCGGTTTTCATCATCTTGATTTGCGCTTCAAACTGGCGGTTCATCGCAATGGACGACATCATTTCGCTCACCGCAGACACGTTACTGCCTTCCAGAAAGCCGCCGCTTACTTTGATGTTTTCATCGCGCTGGGCCGGTACGCCATCCGCCGTCACCAGCATCCCCTCGCTGTTTTTCGCCAGATTAGCGACCGGGATATCCACCAGCTTCAGCCGATCGATATCCATCGTGGCGGTAACATCACCGTCGTCAGGCGTAACCGAGAGCGTGCCGTCGCTGCCGAAAGAGGCAATCGCGTTCGGCGGCAAAATAATCGGGCCGTTATCTCCGAGCACCACGTTACCGTCGATGGTCAGCTGACCCTGATCGTCTTGCTGAATATTGCCGTTGCGGGTATAGACCTCGTTTCCGGCTTTATCCTGCACGGCGATATAGCCCGTCCCCTGAATGGCGACGTCCAGCGGGCGCTCGGTTTTTTCCGCCACGCCGGTGCTGTCATTGACGCCGCTGGGACTTTCCTTCGCCATAAAACGCGTATCAAAACCACCGCCCTTCACTTTGTCATTACTCGCCATCGCCATATCCGCGCGAAAACCATTGGTGTTGACGTTGGCGAGGTTGTTGGCGCTAATTTGCTGCTCTTGCAACGTCTGGGTGGCACCGCTCAGCGCGGTATAAATCAACCGATCCATTTCTTAGCCTTACATCGCCTGGAAGAGAGCCTGATCCAGCTGCGTACTGGTGGAAATCACCTTGGTGTTCGCCTGGTAGTTACGCTGGGCGGTCATGAGATTGACCAGTTCGTTGGTGATATCCACATTAGAGCTTTCGAGCATGCCGGAGGAGAGCGTGCCGCAGGAACCGGAGCCAGGCGTACCTATCAGCGGCGTACCGGATTCGCCCGTCTGTACCCAGGCAGTACCGCTCACTGCTTCCAGTCCGTTCTCATCCGGGAAGGTGGCGAGTACAACCTGGCCCTGCAGCATGCGCTCACCGTTGCTGTAGGTGGCGTACACTTTACCGTCGTCATCGACCTGCACGCCGTTTTGCGTTGCCGATGCGTATCCGGTCGCGGAATTGGTGGTAACCGAGAAGTCAGAGCCGTACTGAGTACAATCGGAGTAGTCAATCGTCATTGAAATCGGTGCGGCTTCATCGGTGGTGAAGGTGATGGTTTGCGGCGTGGTTGGAGCCGTCAGCTTGCCGGTATTTGGGTCGAAGGTCAGCGTAGTCGGCGGTACACCGCTCTGCGCTTCACCATCAAAGGTGTATTGCACTTCCCAGGTGTTATCCGCCGTTTTAGTAAAGTACTGGCTAACCGAGTGCTCATTACCCAGCGAGTCATACACGGTGGTGGTGTAGCTGTCGGTGTAGGTATCGCTGTTGTTGGCATCAAACGGCACGGTTGCGCGATCGATTGTTTCATCACTGGCGTCAAAGTTTGCCGTGAAGGTCATGCTGTCCGTGGCCTGCGCCGGGATGTTGCCGGTTTTAATCTGGATATCGGTAACGGTACCGGTTTGCAGCGTGCCGCTGTCATCAACCGGATAGCCCTGCAGGTAATCGCCGGACGCATTGACGATATAGCCGTTTTTGTCCGTCACGAAGGAACCCGCGCGGGTATAGGAGATGTTCCCGGCGCTGTCGCACATCACAAAAAAACCATCGTCGTTGATCGCCAGATCCAGCGCATTACCGGTTGAAACCATAGAGCCGCCGGTGGAGATGCTTTGTGCCGAACCCGCCACGCTCACGCCCATCGCCTGCGTTCCGGCATACATGGCGGAAAACTGGGTGGTCATCGATTTATACCCAACCGTACCGGAGTTTGCGATGTTGTTACTGATGCCATCAAGCTGTTCGTTGACGGCGTTCAGTCCCGTCGCTGCAATTTCATAACTCATTGTTTCTTCCTGTAATGTAAACGAGATCAGATCACGGTGTTGCTGTCGGCGTTATCGCCGCCGTCGTCAGTATCCGGCGGCGTGATGTCATCAGTGCTGTCCGGAACGCCAAACTGGGTGATCATGGTGAAAGGCACTTCGCCAACGCCGTCAACGTTGAGCACTGGCGTGCTGCCATCGAGCGGAATACGCACATCTTCCACCGTTCCGGTCACCTCAATCGGCACTTCCTCTTCTCCGGTATTGGTCACCACGGATACGCTGTAATCGCCCGGCGGGATGCCGTAATCCGCAGGATTGATGTCGAAATCCACCTGGCCGGGCCCGACGGAGGTTTCACCTTGTGGGATCAGCGACACGGTGTAGTCATCACCGGCTTCATCGGTAAAGTGCAGATCCACATCGGTACAACTGTCATCCAGAGTCACGCGTCCCTGGATTTCTTTGCTGTTGTCTTCGATATCCAGCGAGGTGGTTTGCACCATGATGTCGTCGCCGACCATATTCCCCAGCGCCATCACCTGAATGTTGCTCATCAGTACGGCGTTAGTGTTTGCCTCCACGCTCATCTCTTCCATCATGGCAACCTGCGCCATGGAGGCGAGCTGATCGATATAGGCCGTAGGATCGGTTGGATCGGTCGGGTCCTGGTTTTCAATTTCAGCCACGAACAGCGTCAAAAACGTATCAACCGCGGACGTTTCGGTGGACGTTGTCGTGGTTGGAGTACCGCTTGTCCCGCTGGTATTCGTTGTTGACGACGTTGAGGAAGAACTGCTGTCTCCCAGATTGCTGCTTTGCGCCGTAGCGCCGACGTTATTTTCAGCCACCGCCGTATTCTCCGAAGAAGGAGCCTGCGCCTGAGATTGGGCATACAGAGTCAGGGTATTCATTACACTTCTCCCAGTTTGAGTAAGCTTTGCTGCATACTTTTGACGTTATTCAGCACATCAACGTCGGTTTCAAAATCACGTGAGGCGGACATCATGTCGGCCATTTGCTCGACCACATTGACATCCGGATACCAGACGAAACCGTTCTGGTCCGCCATAGGATGGTGTGGCTCATAACGCTTCACCGCCCCGCCGCTTTGCATGACGTCCTGTACCTGTACGCTGGCACCATCAATGGCATGGCGGTTATGCCCACCCATCAGGCTATTGTGGTAAACCGCGGCAAAAACCGGGCTGCGCGCCTTATAGGCCTGCGCCTCGCTGCTGGCGGGAGATTCCGCATTCGCCATGTTGCTGGCGACGGTATTCAGACGGATGGTTTGCGCCGTCATCGCCGAGCCGGAAATCTGGTAAATATCAGTAAACGACATGGTTATTTCCCTTCGATGGCCTCTTTGATACCGCTAAGTTGCAGGTTCAAAAAGGTCAGACTGCTTTGATAATCCATACTATTTTGTGAAAACCGGGCCTGCTCGGTATTCAGCTCTACGGTATTGCCATCCTCTGAGGGCTGCATCGGCACACGGTATTTCACGTCAGCCTCGGGCAGCACATTTGTGCGACTTGCCCGTTGCATCTCAGCGGCAAAATCAATATCTTTAGCTTTGAAATTTGGTGTATCGACGTTTGCCAGATTCGCAGTCAGTAGCTCGGTCCTCTCAAGACGTAACTTCACTGCCTGCGGATGTACACCCAATGCCTGCTGAAAACTGATTCCCATTTCTTGCATCACTCCTGCGTAGATATCGCTGTTATTAGCAATATGTATGCCAACTTTTAAGTGATTGATGAGAAATGACTTTATGAAATTCCCCTTCGACATAAGGAAGCCTTCTTTCCCCTTTGCCGCGGAAATAATGCTGGCGTTATGCTGTGTCTTACCCGCACATGCCGCCGTCCATCCCATTCAGCACAGCGCCCGGGAACAGATCAACGCGCGGGTCATAACTGCCGCCGGTCATGAAATTGACGCGCTGGCGAAAAAACAACAGTGGCAGGACTATCGCTACACGTTCAACGTCTATATTCCCTCAACGGTGAGCACCAGCGCGCTATGCGCAACAGCGCCCCAGATCACCTCCAGCACATCCCCAGGAATGGCCCTGACGCGAATGAACTTTGTGGTGAGTTGTCCGGGCAGCGCGGGCTGGCAATTTAACGTTGCGGTACGCCCCGACGTGTCGGTGCCGGTAGTGATGCCAAAGTCGTTGATTGCCCGAGATACGGTAATTACGGTCAACGACCTGCAGCTTAAAAAATTCAATATCAGCAACCAGCGGGAAGGATTAATGACAAATATGGATGAGGCGATTGGTCTCACCAGTAAGCGCGCCCTGCAACCGGGCAAACCGATTACCCGGAGCGAACTGGTTCAACCGGTGCTGGTCAAACGCGAGCAACCGGTGATGATCGTCTCCCATACGGCCGGAATTACCGCCTCGATGCCGGGCGTGGCGTTGAAGAACGGGCGCAAAGGGGATGTGATAAAAATTCGCAACAGCAGCAGCCAGCGGATCATTAGCGGGATGGTGGACGATATCGGCGTGGTCACCACACTGACGGCCGAGCAGTGAAGGGATTTTTTGTGATGGGATTAAAGTTTTCCTCTCTTACCGTCGCTTTTAGCCAATAACAGATAACCAACCCAACGAAATATGTACGAGGTTGCTATGAAAATTACCCCGACTCTGCCAGGCGATCGCCCTGCATCTACAACCGGGCAGACGCGTTCAGACAAGAGCAGCACGCAGACCACTACCTCCAGCGCCGCGACGCTTTCCGCCGACGATATTACTCAGGCGGGATTGCAAACGGCGCAGCAAACGCTGAACAGCGATCCGCAAAGCGACGTTGATTACGACAAAGTGGCGCAAATGCAGGCCATGCTGGCCGCAGGCGACATGCAGGTTGATACCCAGCAACTGGCTGGTGACATGCTCAGCTTTTTCCAGAAATAAGAGGCCAAAATTGTGAGTACCAGGCTACAGCAGGTGAAAACGCTGCTTCAGGGTATCCGGGAGGACGGGACGCGATATGACGCGCTCAGACATCAGTTAGAACAACAACGTCTGTGCATGATCCGTCGCGCCAGTGAAGAGCTGTTGGCGGTCAATGAGACGATTCAACAGCACTATGAGCAGTTGAATAACAGTAGCCAGCAGCGCCGCTCAATCCTGCAATTGCTGGGCGTAAGCGTCGATCGTGCAGGGATGGAACAGGTATTTAGCTGGTTGCCGGGCTTACAAAAAAGTGCCGCAGAGGGTTGGTGGCAGAGCCTTGAGCAAAAAGCGAAACGCTGCAAGGCGTACAACGAAAAAAACGGCGAGTTGCTGATCCGCCAGTATGAATTTATTCAGACTTTTTTAGGCACCGAGCCGGATTTTATTTACCAGCGCTAAACCTTCCTTCCCTGACGCGGAAAACGACTTTCCGCGCACACCCTAACTAATTGATATAAATACAATAAAAATTCAGGCATGGATATTGCAATGATGTAGCCAGATTTTGAATTTAGGGATTACTGAGAACACATTATGAGTATGATTGATTGTTATGAACCTGACTTTGTCCGGTTGTTTTTATCCCACCATCCGGATTCCGCTTTACTGGCCGAAATGCGCTGGAAAACGGAAGTACGTCAGAGTCTGGTATTAACCGATCCGGCCAGCTGTCAGGCTGCATTAGGCGATCCCAACGCCTTTGTGCTGCATACCTCGCAATGTGCAGCCGATGCGGACAGCCCGGCGTTATCTCCACGCGATCAGGTACTTAATCAATCTGCTCTGCATACCATCACGCTCCCCGGTTTGTCACCGGAACTGCGCTTGTATGCGCTGGGCATCATGCTCTCTTTTTCCGAGAAATGCCCTGGCGACAGCGATCCTATGCTTGAGAAACTGGCCTCGCTGCCGCAGGTTCTGGCCGCCCACGCGCAAAGCGGAAAACTGCAGGAGCAGTTCGTGCAACTGCCCAGCCTGCCCCAACTGCAGCGGGAGCTGATCACCCAAATGGGCAGTTGTGAGTTCAATTGGGATCGGTTGCCGGAAAGCACGCGCAAGCTGACCTTACCTCTGCAGGTAAGTCTGCTGATGCTCCAGGATGCAAACAGTGAGGCTATGCTTCAGCAGCAGTTGCAGGATCAGTGGTTAAATACCTATGAGCGCTACTTTGCCCATGACGCATGGATATTCAGTAACTATCTGATTTATCGCCTGTATCACGATACCTTCCCGCAGCACGAGAGTGAAAGCGCGCTGCAGCGCTTCTTCTGGCTGGTGGCTGACATCTTTATGCTTCGCACCCTATTTTGCCTGTGGACAATGGATGATTCCACGCTGAGCCATGACGAAATCTACGCCCTTTTCGCGCTGTTTGAAGCGTGGCGCAACAGCGAGAATGCCCGCTCGTTGCGTCAGCATATTCTGGATATGTTGCCGGGAGATCCTCTGCTCTCGGCGTTCTCCCTGATTACACGTTAGCGCCTGTTGGCCGGGTACATACCCGGTCCTTTTTCGAATCGCGAATACACATCACCATGTCTGAATCCTCCAAAGCACGTTCCGCCCTGACCGGCATCGTTAAAACGCTCGACACTGGCCGCGAAAAACCGTTTGTCAGCGTCATTACCCCCACGTGGAACCGCGGCGCTTTCTTACCCTATTTGCTGTATATGTTCCGCTATCAGGACTACCCTGCCGACCGCCGGGAGCTGGTGATCCTAGATGATTCCCCACAAAGCCATC
This sequence comes from Citrobacter braakii, assembly GCF_002075345.1. Taxonomy (GTDB): domain Bacteria; phylum Pseudomonadota; class Gammaproteobacteria; order Enterobacterales; family Enterobacteriaceae; genus Citrobacter; species Citrobacter braakii. The sequence goes on along the minus strand of NZ_NAEW01000012.1, from coordinate 49,283 downwards.
AGTCAATCATTGACAGGCTGACGCAGAATCATCCGGAGAAATTCAATATTCGTTATATCTACCATGCGGAAAAACTGACGCTGGGAAAAAAGCGCAACATGCTCAATGCGCTGGCGTTAGGCGAATATATTCTCTGTATGGATGACGATGATTATTATCCGGCGGATAAGATCTCCTACACCATCGACATGATGCAGCGCCACCGGGCGTTGATTTCAGGTTCCGATCAGATCCCCATCTGGTATAGCCATATCAACCGCGTGTTCAAAAGCCGCAGCTTTGGCCCGCAGAACATTCTCAACGGCACCTTTTGCTACCACCGCAATTATTTAAAAAAGCACCGTTACGATGATGAATGTAACTTAGGCGAAGAGGAAGGATTCACTAATCAATTCACCGCAAACCCGCTGCAATTGCCGGGCGAGCGCACCATTATTTGTATCTCGCACAGTCAAAATACGTTCGATAAAGACTTTGTGCTGGGCAGCAGCGAGCCGCTGGAAACCTCGCTGGCACAGGCGATTACCGACCCGATGCTGAAAAACTGGTATCAAAGCCTGCATAACGCCACCCATCATCAGCCGATCCAGTGGGATTACATCGATCAGGTGGTGATCGTGAATCTGGACTCACGCCCGGATCGTTTAGCCCACATCCAGCAAGAGCTGGCGTTTCTCAATTTCCCGGCGCAAAAGATCACCCGCCTTGCGGCGTCCGTTGCCACTAACGGCCAGGCTGGTCGCCGCCAGTCCCATCTGCAGGCGCTGCAACTGGCACAGCGTAACGGCTGGAAAAACTACCTGCTACTTGAAGACGATAGCGTGATCCTGAAGCAGGAAAAGCATATCCGGGTACTCAACTCACTTCTGAATGCGCTGCCTGGTTTTCCGTGGGAAGTGGTTATCCTCGGCGGAGAAATTAAACAAGGCCGCGAACTCAAAAGCCTCAATGGCATGATCCATGCCCGTGACTGCAATAAGGTGTGCGCCTATCTGGTCAACAGCAGCTATTACCCGGTGCTGGCTCAGCAGATGGAGCATGACCTCTCAGATACGCTCGAAGGGCAATGGCAGCCGCTGCTGCGTGAAGGGAAATGGCTCTCCTGTTATCCGAGCATCTGCTATCAGCGCGCGGGATACAGCGATATTGAGAAAAAAGAAACCGATAACATCGGTTACTACTTCAACAAAATCAATAAGAAACCCGCCACCGTCAATACGCTGGTAAGCAACCCGCTTCCTACGGCATCCACGCAGATAGATGCCATTGGCTTCTATATGGAAACCTCGCTGCACTACGCGGTCTACCGCCCTATCATTACCGCGCTTCAGGCGATGGGCCATACCTGCTCGCTGCTGGTCAGTGACAAAATACCTAAATCGTTTCTGGATGAGATGACCGCGACGATTAAAGCCATCAACGACCCTGCGCTCGGCGGTACGCGTCTTTCAGCGGTCATTGAGAACCGTCAGCGCTTCCGGTGCCTGGTCAGCCCTTACTACACGCCACTGCTGAACGGGCTGGCGGATACCCATGTACGCACCCTGTATGGCCTGGCGAAAGAAGAGTGGAATCATGCCTGGTGGAACGCCTTTTATCACCGCATCCTGTGTTACAGCCACTATAGCCAGCACGCGCTTGATATCGGTGGCAGCGCCAAAGTGGTGGGCAATCCCCGTTTCGATGAGTGGCATAATCACACTTACGATACTGCGCTGCCAAAAAGCCTGAAGCTGAATGCGAAAAAGCAGACCATCCTGTATGCGCCAACCTATGGCGCGCTAAGCTCTCTCCCTCACTGGGCGGAACAGCTCAGCCGGTTAAGTCATGAATACAATGTCGTCACCAAACTACATCATGGCACCCTGCACAGACCGGAAGAAGCCGCCTCTCTGGCGCTGGCGCAGCGCTATTTAAAAAACCGAATTGACGATCCACAGCATCTGCTGGCGCTTATTGCGCAGGCGGATTACGTCCTGACAGACAGCAGCGGCTTTATTTTTGACGCCATTCATATGAATAAACGCGTCATTTTACTGAGCTGGCCAGAGATGCCCTTGCTGCTCGATGGTCAACAAAGTTTCTCTACTCCTGACAGCGCTGATCAGCGTATTCGCGATGTTCTCCCGGTGGCACAGGATATACAGACGTTGCGCCACGCCCTGTCATCCGCATTTGACTGGGCTGCGCTGGAAGCGCCATTGGAGGAGATTCGCCACCATTATTGCGATGCGTTTATGGATGGTCAGGCGGGGAAACGGGCGGCTCAGGAGATCGTAGAGCTCATCGATGCGTCGTCCCAACAGCAGAGCAATACGTTACTGCTTAGCCTGCAACAGAAGTTATTTAGTTGATAACACAATAATTTTCGCCAGAGATTACGCTATGCCAACGCCTTTAGTGAGTATTATCGTTACCAGTTATAACCACAGCGCTTTCCTCGAAGAGGCGCTGGATAGCGTCTTTAACCAGACATGGAAAAATACCGAAGTCATTATCGTTGATGATGCGTCTACCGATCGGTCCGTCGATATCATAAAAAAATACCAGCAGAAATATCATTGCAAAACGATTCTGCGGGAGACCAACTATTATTCGCAGAAGGATAAAACCGGCGACAAACCCATCATCGAAGCCATGAACATGGCTGCGGGAAAATATATTGCCGTGGTCGACTCGGATGATCTCATTGTTCCTACCAAAATCTCTCATCAGGTTAATGTTTTAGAGAAAAACCCACACTGTGTAATGTGCTATAGCGCCATTCAGGTCATCATGCCTGACGGTTCGCGTTTTCCCTACAGCGATCTATTTCTTGATGGCGACGTTTTTCATCATCTGCTGGTTTCCGGGAATCTTAGTCTCTATATCGGCTCGTTAATCCGCCGCGAGGCTTACCTGAAGATTGAGCGTTCCGATCCACATCTGGTGCAGGAAGACTGGGACATGTTTCTGAAACTTTCCCGGCAGGGGCATTTTATTTCAACTCGGCGTTTAGTGGCTTACTACCGTCGACATGACAATAACACCTGGTACAGAAGAGATAACAGCAAATTAATGTACCGAAACAGGATGATGATCCTGAATCAATGGAAACATGAAGACGCCTGGGTAGAAGCGATGAACAGCCGCTGGAAACAATATGCCCATCCCGATCATACGCTGGCCAAACAAGATATTGACGATCTGTTGATTGAAAGTCCAACCGACCCTTTGTTGCATTTCCAGGGGTTTATCGCGGCCATTCACAATAAAGAAGTCAACAAAGCGCAATATCATATTATGCAAGCCATCATCTATTGTGACGTTCGTCTGGAGATATTACCTCAATTGTATTTTGCGGCGTTAAAAAGCATTGCTGACAGCAAAATAAAAAGCACGCTTCTTACTAGTCTCAAGACCAGATTACCAGAACATTATCAACAGATTAGTGAACAATTCACTCAGGACCTTTAGCAATGAAACAAGCAGAACATAACCTTATCACTGTCACTAAACCCGTCCTGCCTCCGCTGGAAGAGTTTATGCCCTATCTGCAAGAGATCTGGTCAAGTAAGCAATTAACAAATAATGGCGTTATGCATCAATTATTAGAGGAAAAATTAGCGTCTTATTTGAACGTTCCATATATCTCGTTGTTTTGTAATGCCACTATCGCTTTAATTGCCGCGATGCAAACACTGCGAATTAAGGGCGAGGTTATTACTACCCCCTATTCTTTTGTCGCCACTACGCACAGTATTCTCTGGAACCAGTTAACACCGGTATTTGTTGATATTGATCCACACAGCTTTAACATCAACCCGCACCTGATTGAATCGGCGATTACCGCCAAAACGGGATTGATCATGCCGGTACATGTCTACGGACAAACCTGCAATACCGCTGAAATTGAGAACATATCCAATAATTACGGTATTCCGGTTATTTACGATGCAGCACATGCTTTTGCAGTAGAAGATTGTAGCGGAAGCATTCTACGCCATGGCGATCTTTCCGTACTGAGCTTCCATGCCACCAAAGTGTTCAACACCTTTGAAGGCGGTGCCATCGTTAGCTACGATAAAAAAACAAAACAACGCATCGATTATCTGAAGAACTTTGGTATTGCTGACGAATTAACCGTTGTCGCGCCTGGCATCAATGGAAAAATGAATGAGGTTCAGTCCGCTTTTGGTCTCTTGCAATTAAAGTATGTGGATGAGGCGATAGCGAAACGCCAAAAAATCGATAAGTGTTATCGTGAGCAGTTAGCCAATACGCAAGGAATTTTCATTCCTGCAGGCAACGCTAATCATAAGAGTAACTACAGCTATTTCCCGATCCTCGTGGGTCCTGACTATAAAATGTCACGAGATGCGTTATACGATCATCTGAAAAGCCATAACATCTTAACGCGTCGTTATTTTTACCCCCTGCTCTCTAATCTCAACATGTACAAAAACATGTCTGGCGCCAATAAAGAGACGCTGCCTGTAGCAAACCAAATCGCTGAACAGGTGCTGTGCCTGCCGATTTATCCAGATATGACATCCGCTGAACTCAGCACCATTATTGAGCTCATTACCGCATGATCAATGTACTTATCTTCCCGGCGGGAACCGAGATTGGTCGCGAGATTTACCTGTCTCTGCGCAACGAGAAAAACATTAACCTGGTTTTGGCCGGTGCCGACTACGATAGCCATGCTCGCCATTATGCTTGCGGATACCATATCTTGCCTGACGTTTCGCATCAGGATGGGCTACCCGCCTTGCAGACATTACTGGTACAAGAAAGTATTGATTATATTTTTCCGGCTCATGATGAGGTTCTTCTTTTTCTGTCTGAAAACCGGGATGCTCTTTCCGCCACGGTACTCTGCCCGTCGCAGGAAGCATGCCGCATCACGCGGTTTAAAAGTAAAACTTACCAGGCACTTAAGGGGACAGTCCCTCTTCCCGTTATATTCAATGATCTCAGTGAGATCAGCCACTGGCCTGTATTTGCCAAACCCGACCGTGGGCAAGGGGCACAGGGAGCTTCGCGCGTTGATTCCCCGGAGAGACTGGCATCAATCCTGGCGGAGAGGGATGACCTGATTATTTGTGAATATTTAAACGGAGAAGAGTTTACCGTGGACTGTTTTTCCGATCGCACGCAGGGGTTGCTGTTTTGCCAACCACGCGTACGCTCGCGGATACGTGCCGGTATTGCGATGACCTCAACGTTAGTTAGCCTGCCGGAAGTTGAAACTTACGCACACGCTATTTCACAGCGATTACAGTTATACGGCGCATGGTTTTTTCAGTTAAAGCGTTCTACCTCGGGGATTTTGACCTTACTGGAAGTTGCTCCACGTATCGCTGGAACTATGGCGCTCAATCGCGTCAATGGTATCAATTTCGCCATGCTGACATTGTACGAAAGTATGCGCGTTAACGTCACGTTGCGCCCGCTCGGTGAAAACCTGCAAATTACCCGTAGTTTAACCAATCACTATACGCATCGTTTTACGTACCGGCATGTCTACATCGACTACGACGATACCATAGTGATCAAAGATAAACTCTGCGTACCGGTTTTTACCTTTCTCTGCCAGTGTCTGAATCACGGGATAAAAATCCATCTAATCACGCGTCATACCGGTGATATTTATGCTGAACTGGCGAAACGGCGGATTAACAATTTCTTTGACACCATCACCCACTTGGGTAAAGACGATAAGAAAAGTGATTATATTCACGAGGCTGACGCCATATTTATCGATGACAGTTTTCGTGAAAGGCAAGAGGTTTACTCTGTTACTACTATTCCCGTATTCGACATCAGCATGCTCGAACTATTAATTTGTGAATAATATGAAGAAGAATATTATATTTTGGCACCTTGAAAGTCTGAACCACACGATTTTTAACCATCGCCAGTGGTTTCCTTTCGCTAATAAGATCTATAACCAATCACTGCGATTCAATAATTTTATCTCTAGTGCAACCTCCTCACTGATGGCATTAAGCGACCTTTTACATGGGGACGACAATACGTTAGAGCATAACACCCATCTTGAGGAGAACATCTCCATCCATCGCCACAACCCTGCACTTTTCGATGTTTTAAAGCAGCACGGATACACCACTGCGGGCATGGGATACCCAAAAAATTGGGCAAATGTCGATGCTATCTGGAGTGAAACGGATACCTTTAACTGGTACGACACGTCGAAAAAAATGCTGGCAGAAATGCAGCAGGTCGTTTCCCGGCCGGAACCCTTTGCGCTCTATCTGTGGAACCTCAGTAGCCACCTTTGTTATTACGATGACATTAAAAAAGGTGGCGCTAACAGCCTCGAACGCTGGCAGCGTGGCTACCAAAGCATGGATTTTATGGTCGGACAGACCATTAAAATGCTGCTGGAAGCCAAAAAACTTGATAATACAATGATCGTCGCCTTTGGCGATCATGGCGATGACTTTTGGGGGCACGGATTTAATGGTGGCTATACGCATGGTATTGAACCCTACACGCCATTAGTACATACGCCTGCGTTTATTTTTTGTCCAGGAATGAAAGCCGTTGATTTAAACCATATGGTTAGCATGGTTGATATCTATAATACGGTACTGACCCTCCTTGATATAGCTGTGGCGAAAAAGACTGAACCCCACACTTTCGCATTAACGCCACAACGCCGTTTTTGTTATAGCCGCAATTTATTTGCCCAGCAGAAAAGTCAGCACGACGGAAGCCCCCTCAGGAAAGGGTATGCCATCACTTCCGAGCACTTCCATGTAATGAAAATTGATGATCAACTGAAGATGTTTTTATGGAAGGCTGACCCGACAAATCATTTTGATATATTACCGTTAATCAAATATAAAAAATCAGGGGAAGCATACCTTGATCTTGAGAAAGCGCACAGCCAACGTACTGGCGGGATCCATCCACATATGCAACATTTTTTCTCAGCAGAAATGGTACCGCTTATCGCACAAAATCTACATGACATGAAAACGCAACTGGATACCTGGATAAAAAATAAAAGTCAGGTGCACCCGGCAAAATAACAAAATCCACTCACACTTCACTTGTATCCTTTCACCACCTCAATAATCGAGGTGGTGGATATCGATGGCGTTCTGGGAAAATAGACCACTTCGCACAGGTACGACAAACTATCAAAACGCCCTGCCCAGTCATCGCCCATCACCAGCGTATCGGCGTTAAACTGGCGAATATAGTCCGCTTTTTTCTCCAGCGACTCTTCGAGAAACACGCTGTCCACACATTTCAGCCCGGCAACAATCCCCATGCGATCGCTTTGGCTGTAAACCGGCATCCGGCCTTTTTTCTGCATATTTAGCGCATCTGAAGAGATACCGACGATCAGTCGCTCCCCCAACTGTCCGGCACGTTGCAGAATACGCAAATGCCCGATATGAAAAACATCAAAGGTGCCGAAAGTAATGATCGTTTTCATATCACTCCCAGCGTCTTCTGTCTTAGCCAGCATTGTGCGGCAATTTCATCTACGGCTTTTTGCTCTTTAACCAGTGCCTCATTGCTCAGTTCATCGCGCTTATCATAGAGCGTCATGGCGACAATTTTCTCTTCACATGCCGCTGACACCAGGTTTTTCTGAATACGCTGCTCTTTGATTTTAGCCAGCGTTTTCTCCTGCTCTTGCCAGGCAATAACCGTGCGCAGCGTGCCTTTGTATCCGGTCACATTTTTGAGTGATTCAACGCAAGGCACCTCCACGCCGGTGCCGGTTTTTTGAATCAGGTAGCCCAGCGCTTTGATGTTATTGTCAAAACCGATGCAAACTTGTTGCTGTTTAGCCAGCTGTACCGTCATATCTTTGACTGATTTATCCCGCAGGCGCTGCAGTTGCGCCAGGGTATCGATAATTTGCCGCATGATTATTTACCTTCCGTTTTCTTTGCCTGCGGGAAAAGGGCCTGTAAGCGGCTTTGCACCAGCTCCAGAGAGGCCGGTTCACTGACTTCCTGGCGCAGAAAACGCTCAATGGCGGGGAACACTTTGACGGCCTTATCCACGCCGGGATCGGCTCCTGCAACATATCCTCCCAACGGGATCAGCGGCTTAATTTCCATATAGGCGGCATAGTTCTGTTTGAGCAGGCGGGCCGACTGCTGATGCGCGTGGGGCGTTACCTGGGTCATGCATCGACTGATCGACTGCCCGATATCAATAGCCGGATAATGTCCGGCCTCCGCCAGCTTACGGGTCAGAACAATGTGCCCGTCCAGCACCGCACGCGCGCAGTCGACGATCGGATCCTGCTGATCGTCTCCTTCCGCCAACACCGTATAAATGGCGGTCATTGACCCATCGCTTTCACTGTTCCCAGCGCTTTCCACAAGCTTTGGGATCATGCCGAACGCCGACGGTGGATAGCCTTTCGTCGCCGGAGGTTCACCCAGTGACAACGCAATCTCGCGCTGCGCCATGGCATAACGGGTTAACGAATCCACCAGCAGCAAAACGTGATGTCCGCGATCGCGAAACCAGGCGGCAATAGAGTGGCAAAGCTCGGTGGCTTTCAAACGCATTAACGGCGACTCATCCGCAGGCGCCGCCACGATAATTGATTTTGCCAACCCTTCCGCGCCCAGAGCGTGATCGATAAACTCCTTCACCTCGCGGCCACGCTCGCCAATTAACCCCACCACCACGATGTCGGCCTTGGTCTGGCGGGTGATCATCCCCAGCAGTACGCTTTTCCCCACGCCGCTGCCGGCCATCAATCCCACGCGCTGGCCTTTGCCGATAGTTAGCAGACCGTTGATTGCTTTAACGCCAACATCCAGCGGTTGGTTCACCGACCGACGCGTGAGGGGGTTAATGGAAGGTGCCTGAGGCGGCAATACGTCATTGCCCGTCAGACGCCCTTTAGCATCCAGCGGTTCGCCCAGACCATTGACTACTCGCCCCAGCCAGCTTTCGCTGATCAGGATCTCCTGGGTTTTTTCTTCGGGGAAAACGCGCGCACCCGCTATCAGTCCGACGGGATGCTTGAAGGGCATCAGGTAGGTGATATCGCGGTTAAACCCCACAGCCTGCGCGTCGATCAACGTATGGTCGGCGCTTTCGACGCGGCACAGCTGGCCGGTCGCCAGCGGACAGCCCACGCTCTCCAGCAAAATGCCGTTTACGCGCACCAGTCGCCCGGCAACCCGGGCTAAAGGGATCGACTCAATGGAACGCAGCGCGTTGTCAACGCTGGACAGGTCACTCACCCGTCGGCTCCGGCAAAAGCGACTCTTTGAGCGCCGACATACACTGGTCGAGTCGATGTTCGCAACCAATATCCAGCTCGGATTTATCGGTAATCACCCGACACTCGCCCGCCTGCAGTTCGGGTGATGGGGTCAGCCCCCATTCAGCGACCTTCTCCGGGGCAGCATCTTTGATACGGTTAAATTCTTCATGACTTAGCAGGACCTGTAGCGACTCAGGCATCGCAGGAAAGGCCGAAATCGCCTCTTCAACCAGCGACAGTAACTGCGTCGGTTGCAGCGCCAGCTCGCAACGAATCACCTGGCGAGTGACCTTTTCAACCAGTTGCAGCAGATCTTCCCGCTGTTTACGCTGAATGTGCGCCAGGTAGTCGTTCACTTTGCCAGTGATGGTTTCCAGCGGTTGCGCTGCTTGCTCAAACTGCTTACGCCCTTCCTGCTGCCCGGCCAGGCTGCCTTCAGTGTATCCCTGACGACGGCCTTCTTCGTGCCCCTTCTGATGACCTTCCTGAAAGCCCTGCTCCTGACCTTCCGTCATCCCCTGTTCAAAACCTTTTTGCAGGCCTTCCTGGAAGCCGTCCATCAGTTGGCGCTGATAATCCGCAGGCGTGATCCCCGGCGTGAGCTGTTCAGCCTGCAAATGGCGCTGGCGAGGAGGAAAGCGGTGCAGTCGGTAACGACCACGAATGGTTTCAATCGCCATGTGTTACTCCGCCGTCTGTTCAGCAAACAGCTGTAGCTGAATTTCACCCGCTTCCTCAAGCTCGCGGGCAATCCCCATGATTTCACGGCGGATCTGTTCAATACGGCTCACCGGAACCGGACCCAGGCGCGACGTTATCGCCTCCAGCTGTTGTACCTGACGCTTAGGCATCACGGCATAAATCGAACGGCGCAACAGCGCTTCGGTACCTTTCAGCGCCACAGCCCAGTCTTCCATCGGTACTTCATCAAGGAGACGACGGCGCACCTCATCACTTTGGCGGCTCAGGATAAAGAAGTCGTACATTTCGTCCTGCAACTGCTCAAGAACATCTTCATCGCGTTCACGCAGCTGATCGAGGATCACCTGTTGGTTACCCTGGAAGCGGTTAACGATATCCGCGGCCTGCTTGATCCCCTTCACTTTCGAACCATGTTCGGACAGCACCGACAGCCCACGTTCGATCAACCGATCCAGCTCATCCACAACATCACGATTCACATCGTTGAGCTTAGCAACCCGATAGAGGATCTCGTTTTGCACCGACTCATTCATGTAAGACAGTACCGTGGCCGAGATCTCCGGCGTCAGGAAGGCAAGGAAGACGGCCTGCAATTGTAAATGTTCTTCTGAGATCAGTATCGCCAACTGGCGCGGTTCCACCCACTGTAAACGCGCCATCCGCGAGCGGATCTCATCACCATAAATGCCGTTGATCACGCTGCTGGCGATTTCTGTTCCCAACGCTTTATTGAGGATCCCTTGCAGCATGGAACGCGAGGCACCGTTGATGCCGCTCTGCTCGCGGAACTCATCAAAAAAGTTATTGATCACTTTTTTCGCCATGCTGGTTTTCACGCCAGACAGACGCGCCATGTTTTCACTCAGACGAACCACCTCTTCACGGCTGAGCTTTTGCATCACCGTGGCTGCCGCCTCCTCGCCCAGACACAGCAATAAAATTGCGGCCTGTTCCAGGTAGCTGTTGTTACTGCCGTTATTTATTGTCAATTCGCTCATTGCTGGTAATCCATTGTCTGAGAACTTCAGCTACGCGATCGGTGTCGCTCATCGCCAGTTTTTGCAGGAACTCCAGCTTCACTTCCAGACCGGAACTCTGCGAAGGCAGGCTGTCGTCACCAGGGAAAGAAGGCAGTTCGATATTTTTGCGTTCATCTTCAGCAGCCGCAAAATGGGGCTTGTCCGCAGGGATCGCGATCGGTGCGGCGTCCAGCGCCAGTTCAGGCGTAGAGTTCCGGCGGCGCTCGACAGTCAAACGTTTCATGACCGGGCGCACGACAAACAGCAGCAGCAGTAACGCCAGCAGGCCACAGCCAATTAAGCGAACCCAGGCCAGAATGCTGTCATCCTTCCATAAAGGCAGCGTCGGCTCGACGGGGATCGACTGCGGCACAAAGTTGAGCAGGGATAAGGACAGATTGTCGCCACGCTTTGCATCAATCCCGGCAGCGTTATTCAACAGCGCCGTCAGCTGCGTGGTTTGTTCCGGTTTCCAGTTCTTTAATGCCGGCGCGCTCTGGTTGAGGACTATGGCCACATTTAAACGTTTGATGTCGAATCCAGGGTGCTGGATATGTTCAACGCTACGGTCCCAGGAGTAGTCGCGTTTGTTCTCGCTATGTTTTGACAGCGCGGCTGGCTGGCGTGAATCCTCAGGCGTCGTCCCTGTGGCGCCATTTCCCACCGGGTTTGCCGCCAACGGAGGACGATTGCTCAGCGAGCCGGGGATCCCCATGGCGATTTGGTTGGTATCACTATCGAGTACCGTTTCTTCACGATTAACCTTCGGCGTGTCACCGTAATGCTCCTGGGTTTCATCGATATTGCTCAGATCGAGATCCGGCATCACGCTCACGCGGTAGTTGCCGGTTCCGACCAGCGAGTCGAGGACATTGGCGAGACTGGCGCGGGTCTTATCCTGAATATCTTTGAGGATCTGGTCGCGCTTACGCGTCGCCGCAGAAACGGCTTCTCCCGCGCCAATGCCGTCGGACAGTAAATTCCCCGCCTGGTCGACAACGCTAACCTTCGACGCATTCAAATTGGGCACACTGCCGGACACCAGATGCACAATGGCATTTACCTGGTCCATGTCCAGCTTGCTGCCATAATGCAGACGCACTACTACTGAAGCACTGTTTTGCGGCTCATCGCTGACGACAAATGAACTCTCTTCATTCAGCGCCAGATGCACGCGGGCACTCTCGACGGCGTCCAGCGTCATGATGCTCTGCGCCAGTTCACCTTCCAGACTCCGCTTATAGCGGACGTTCTGCACAAACTGACTGGCGCCCAGCACTTCGTCTTTATCCATCAGCTCGTAGCCGCTGGGCAGCATGGCTTGCACGCCTTTCGCCGCCAGCGTCATCCGCGTTTTCGACAGCGCCTCTTCCGGAACCAGAATTTGCCCGCTTTGCGGGTCGATACGATATTCCAGCTTTTCACCATCCAGCACGGTGACTATTTGTGAAACCGGGAGATGTTCCTGACTACCGTACAGCGAAACATAGCCGTGATTGCTGTTCCACAGCACGCTGACAATAATGGCAGTCGCCGCAATGGCCGCTGCCGCCAGTAACGCCAGACGTTTATTACCATCCAGGCGAAAAGAGAACGAGGGTAAAAACTGAGTGAGTTTTTTTATTAATTCATTCATAGCGTTAGACTGACATGCTCATCAGGTCATTGAATCCGGAAGCGACTTTATTTCTGACCTGAACCAGAGCAGAAAACGATAACGATGCCTGCTGACTGGCAATCATGGCCCCCGCCAGGTCGTCGCTTTTCCCCATCTCAATGGCCGTTTGTTTTTGCTCCGCGACCTGCTGAAATTGATCAACATGATTCAGCGCGCCTTGCATGACGTGGTCGAACGAGACCGGAGATGATGCCGACTGGGCGCCCACGGCGTTAATCTGCATCGGCGAAAGGACAGGCACCTGAGCGACCGCTTTCATCTGCTGCATGTCCTGCATCATTTGCGTCTGCATCGTACTGGCTGGGGCTATCGTATTTATGCTCATGACCTACTCTTAAAATTAAAAAAGCGTTCTCGCTACCACAGACTGATTCAGGAAAAGATCTCTATTCCCTGTTTTCGCATTGACGCCAGACGATAACGAAGCGCGCGTGGGGTAATGCCTAATAAATCAGCAATTTTGGTTTTATTACCCTGATATTTACGCATCAGGTCAGCGATATATTGATACTGCGCGCTACGGCCATGCTGCCCCAGATTATCGCTGGTCGTTATTGGCATACTGGGCTTTGGCTGCCATTGCGGTTCGCTCCAGGAATCAGATTCAATGGATGGCAGACCTAAGGTATCGGGATAAATGACACCATCACGATTCAGGATCATTCCCCGTTGGATAGCGTTCTCAAGTTGACGCACGTTCCCCGGCCATTCGTAGCTGAGTAACGCCCGGCGTGACGATTCAGAAAGCTTGATATTTTTAACCAGTACCGTGGAGTATTTTTTGATAAACGACTCCGCCAGCGGAATAATGTCTTCCATACGCTCGCGCAGCGGCGGCATCGTCAACGGAATAACTGACAACCGATAATAGAGATCTTCTCTGAAGCGTCCTGCAGCCACTTCTTCTTCAAGATTTTTATTGGTACAGGCAATTAAACGGAAGTTCAGTTTGATTAAACGATTACTGCCTAAGCGCTCAACCTGTTGCTCCTGCAATACACGCAATATTTTAGCCTGTAGCGCTAAAGGCATATCGCCAATCTCATCCAGTAATAATGTACCGTTATTGGCTAATTCCATTTTCCCCGGCACGGTCGCCACTGCTCCGGTGAATGCCCCTTTATCATAACCAAACAATGTGGCTTCGAGCATATTTTCAGGGATAGCGGCGCAGTTCACTCCAATATAGGGGGCCTGTGGCTCCTGCGCAAACGCAATTGAATGGATAAATTTGGCAATACATTCTTTACCAGTACCGGTTTCACCATGGATAAGCACTGGAACATTAAACGCAGCAATACGCCTTGCCATTGAAAAAATATTGATACTGGAGGCTGCTTCGGCAATAAGTTCAAACATGATTATTTTACACTTAGAAGTAAAGTTAACATCCGTTACGAGAAATATACAAATCATTCCAAAGCACAATCATCGAATAATAGATATCGCCCGTGCCATGTTTTAATCCCATCCTTGCTCATGTTTTACCGCCCCATCAAAGGGCAGCCCTATCGAAGACTATTTCAAAATAGGGTTTTTCCTAAAAAAATAGTAACACCGGTGCCTTTAACAATCTTAAATTAAAAGATAATAAAATTATTATTCTATAAAAAACAATAAGTTATGCATATGCCAGTATGAAACCAAGGCATGCAAGACATGCCTTACCAAGGTAAGAGGATTAGCGGGGAGCATCACGTATACGTAATTAATTATTTTTTAATTATAACCTGGCACCATTAATAACTTGCAGAGGAGAGAGGTAAAATATCTAATATCCAGCCCTACATCAGAGACGAGAGTAGGTACTGCATTTCATATCTAATGGACTTCAACAATATGAGAAAGCGTCAAGGATGAACCATAAATTAAATGGAGTAGTATTTTCTTTTATAACCGCGGGATTTGATATCAACTCATCCGCCCCAGAAATTACAGCTGAGAAAGCGTACTATGCTGAAATATAGTCAAACGCCCGGAATCTTTAAACTTGAAGGCAACCGGCTTGGGCGTCCTTATCATCGTCTGCCGACTATGTTTACGGGTAATTTTGATACAATTGAATCACATCTCGGAAACTATTTTCTGAAAAAACATCGCACAAATATAACACTCAGAAAAATACAATGTGAGATGGACGTTATCAATAAAAGCGCTGAGTTATTAGTCTCGCAGGTTGGACATTTGGCTTTTGATATCGATCGCGCGTTATTGTTAATGTTATTAGGTAACTTTTATGGCCTGACTTCATCGCTTGCAGACGAAAATTCAGAAGATGATTTACCAACCAAGACGGAAACCCGGCTGAGAAGCAGGCTGGCGCTGGATATTAGCAATATCATCTTTAATAAAAACATATCAGGCATTCCGCTGACGCTTAAACCTGACAGCAGTACCGTACAAACACATTGGGCTTATCAGCTCACTTTTGTTTTAGGTGATGAGGAGAATTGCAGTTTCCGCATCTTACTGGACGATTCCCATACCGATTACATTCTGAATTTAATCCGCCGTAGCGAGCACGGCGAGAAGAAAAAGCAGGTTGATAAAGCCAACGTTGAGATGCGTAAAAAAACGCTGATTAAAGAAATCATTCATACGCTGCCGCTGACCATGAACGTCAAGATTGCAGAAATTCCCCTCAATGTCGCCGACCTGACGACAATTAAACCCGGGGATATTTTACCTATCGCAATGCCTGAAACTTTCCCTGTTTATATTGGGAAATCCGAATTATTTAATGCCCTGATCGTAGAGGACAAAGACAAACTGTTTTTATCCGAATTAACGAGCAAGACGGAGAAATCCTATGAGTAAGCCAGAAGATATTTTAGAGCAAGGTTTCGAGTTAGCGCCCGAAACAACCACGCCAACGGCACCGTCGGCAACAGAAACGTTGGTGGCGCGTTTAGAAGACCGCTTTTCCGAGTCGATGTCATTACTCAAACGTATTCCGGTCACGCTAACGCTGGAAGTGTCATCCGTGGAAGTGATGCTGTCCGATCTGCTGAACATTGATGACGACACCGTCATTGAGATGGACAAGCTTGCCGGTGAACCGCTGGATATTAAGGTTAATAACATCCTGCTGGGCAAGGCTGAAGTGGTGGTGGTCAATGAAAAATATGGCCTGCGCGTCCTTGAATTCAACACGCATGAAATCAACGACCTGGCACCATGAAACGCGCACCAACCCTCACGCTCATACTGGGTATCTCATTACTCATCCTTTCTCCCTTTGCCTGCGCGCAAGGGGGAGATATCCCGTTGCTGAATGTGATTTCACACGGTAATAGCCAGGAATACAGCGTAAAAATCCAGGTCCTGATCCTGATGACCCTGGTGGGCATTCTGCCAACCCTGGTACTGATGATGACCTGCTTTACGCGTTTTATTATTGTTCTCTCCCTGCTGCGCCAGGCGTTGGGGCTACAGCAAACGCCACCCAACCGCATACTGATAGGCATTGCGCTGTCGTTAACCATGCTGGTGATGCGTCCGGTCTGGATCAACATTTACGACCACGCGGTTGTGCCTTTTGAAAACGATCAAATCACACTCCCTGACGCCCTGAGCACTGCCGCCTCACCCCTGAAGCGCTTTATGCTGGCGCAGACTAACAAAAAAGCGATTGCGCAGATCATGACGATCGCCAACGCGAAAGGTAATGCAGCCGATCAGGATCTCTCCATTATCGTCCCGGCGTATGTGCTGAGCGAACTTAAAACCGCCTTCCAGATAGGCTTCATGATTTACATCCCGTTCCTGGTGATCGACCTGATCGTCGCCAGCGTGCTGATGGCGATGGGGATGATGATGCTGTCCCCGCTGATCGTTTCCCTCCCCTTTAAGCTGATGCTGTTTGTGCTTATTGACGGCTGGGCGCTGACCGTCGGTACGCTGACCTCCAGTATTCGCGGTCTGGGACTGGGCTAACGGAGATCGGATATGTTAACCATTGATGTAGCCGCAGATATCGTCGCCAGCGGCATAAAAGTCGTGATCATTTTAGTCTGCGTGTTGGTCGTTCCCAGCCTGCTGGTGGGGATGCTGGTCAGCATTTTTCAGGCCGTTACGCAGATTAACGAACAAACGCTCAGCTTTTTGCCCAGGCTTATCGTCACCCTCGCAGTTTTGGGCATTAGCGGAAAATGGATGATCGTCCAGTTAAGCGATCTCTGCGTGCATCTGTTCACTCAGGCCGCCATTCTGGTGCACTGACATGCGCGAAACAGACGTTACACAATTAAGTAACCTGATACTGGGCATGTGGTTTCCATTCGTGCGCATTATGGCGTTTATTCACTACGCGCCGGTACTGGATAACGCGGCGCTCACGGTGCGAATACGCATAATTTTGTCCCTGGCGCTGGCCTTTATCATTACGCCGCTTATTCCCCATCCGGTTCCTGACAGCCTGCTGTCGATCAACAGCATTATTTTGACCGCAGAGCAGTTTCTGTGGGGCATGCTTTTCGGCCTGATGCTGCAGTTTTTATTTTTAGCGCTGCAGCTGGCGGGCCAGATCCTCTCTTTCAATATGGGGATGAGCATGGCGGTGATGAACGACCCCAGCAGCGGCGCATCAACGACGGTACTGGCGGAGATGATCAACATCTACGCGGTGATCCTGTTCTTTGCGATGGATGGGCATTTGCTGCTGGTGAGCATTTTATTCAAAGGCTTTACTTACTGGCCGATTGGTAATGCGCTGCATCCACAATCTTTGCGCACCATTTCCCTGGGGCTGGGCTGGGTATTTGCCGCGGCCACCCTGCTGGCGCTACCGACAACCTTTATCATGTTGATTGTCCAGGGCTGCTTTGGCCTGTTGAACCGCATTGCGCCTCCGCTCAACCTGTACTCGTTAGGTTTTCCGATCAACATGCTGGCGGGTCTTGTCTGCTTTGCGACTCTGCTTTACAACCTGCCCGACCACTATTTGCACCTGGCAAATTTCGTCTTGCAGCAACTTGACGCGCTCAAGGGGCACTATGGCGGATAGCAGCAGCGAAGAAAAAACAGAAAAACCCTCGGCGCAAAAACTTCGCAAAGCCAGGCAAGAGGGGCAAATTCCGCGCTCAAAAGATATGGGGCTTGCCGCCAGTCTGTTTGCCGCGTTTATGGTGATCTCCAGCAGCTTCCCCTGGTATGAAGATTTTGTCCGCGAAAGCTTTATCAGTGTGCATCAGTATGCGCAGAACATTAATGATCCGGACATTATCGGCCAGTTCCTTGAGCACCATCTGCTGATTTTAGCCAAGTTCATCCTGACGCTGTTACCC
Source organism: Citrobacter braakii (assembly GCF_002075345.1). Classification (GTDB taxonomy): domain Bacteria; phylum Pseudomonadota; class Gammaproteobacteria; order Enterobacterales; family Enterobacteriaceae; genus Citrobacter; species Citrobacter braakii. Next base: position 31,337 of record NZ_NAEW01000012.1, on the reverse strand, counting down.
ATGCCGGTTGCCGCGCTGTTTGCCTCGCTGATTCCCGGAGGCTGGCTGTTCCTGCCGAAGAAAATTTTGCCGGACTTTAGCAAATTAAGCCCGCTCAAAGGGATTGGCCGTCTGTTTTCCACCGACCATCTAGTGGACACCGGCAAGATGACGCTCAAAGCGATGGTACTGCTGGTGATGCTGTGGATTAGCGTGCGCAATAACGTTGCCGCCTTTCTGGGGCTACAGGAGCTGTATTTCAAACAGGCCGTCAGCGATGGCCTGGCGCTGTACAGCAGCATCATGCGCAACTTTGTCATCCTGTTTATTTTTTTCGCTCTGATTGATGTTCCTCTGGCGAAAAAAATGTTCACCAAAGGGTTGAAGATGACCAAACAGGAAGTGAAGGAAGAGTATAAAAATCAGGAAGGTAAGCCGGAGGTACGGGCCAGGATCCGTCGCCTGCAACGGCAAATGGTGATGGGGCAAATTCGCAAGGTGGTGCCAAAAGCCGATGTGGTGATCACCAACCCAACCCACTATGCCGTGGCGCTACAGTATGACCAGTCGCGCGCCGCCGCGCCCTTCGTTGTCGCCAAAGGCACCGATGAAATCGCGCTGTATATCCGTCAGGTGGCGGCGGAGAGCAATATTGAGATTGTTGAATTTCCTAAGCTGGCGCGCTCCGTTTATTACACCACCCAGGTCAATCAACAGATCCCATTTCAACTTTATCGGGCGATAGCACACGTCCTGACCTATGTACTGCAAATGAAGCACTGGCGTGACGGTTCACAAGCACGCCCTTCGCTGAACAGACATATTTCCATTCCAAAAGAGGTTCTTAAACTGGATGCCGAAAACAACTAAACAATTCCTCGCGCTGCTGCGTAACGGTAACATCGGCATTCCGCTGGTCATACTGTCTATCCTGGCGATGGTGATCCTGCCATTACCACCGGCCGTGCTGGATATTCTGTTCACCTTTAACATCGTGCTGGCGGTGATGGTGCTGTTGGTGGCCGTTTCCGCGAAACGCCCGCTCGAATTCAGCCTGTTCCCGACCATTTTGCTGATCACCACCTTAATGCGCTTGACGCTGAACGTAGCATCAACGCGCGTGGTGTTACTGCACGGCCATATGGGCGCAGGCGCTGCCGGTAAGGTGATTGAGTCCTTTGGTCAGGTGGTGATCGGCGGTAACTTTGTCGTCGGTTTTGTGGTGTTCATCATCCTGATGATCATCAACTTTATCGTGGTTACCAAGGGTGCCGAGCGTACCTCCGAGGTTTCGGCCCGCTTTACGCTGGACGCCATGCCCGGAAAGCAGATGGCGATCGACGCCGATCTGAACGCAGGCCTGATTAATCAGGCCCAGGCGCAGGCACGACGTAAAGATGTGGCGGGCGAAGCGGATTTCTATGGCGCAATGGACGGTGCGTCGAAGTTCGTGCGCGGTGATGCCATCGCCGGGATGATGATCCTGGCCATCAACCTGATAGGCGGCGTCTGTATCGGTATTTTTAAATACGATTTAAGCGCCGAAGCCGCCTTCCAGCAATACGTACTGATGACCATCGGCGACGGTCTGGTCGCCCAGATCCCGTCTCTGCTGCTGTCGACGGCGGCGGCGATTATCGTTACTCGCGTGAGCGACAGCGGTGATATCGCCACAGACGTGCGTAGCCAACTGCTGGCCAGCCCCTCCGTACTCTTTACCGCCACCAGCATTATGTTTGTACTGGCGGTGGTACCGGGAATGCCGCATTTCCCGTTCCTGGTGTTCAGCGCCCTGATGGGTTTCACCGCCTGGCGTATGAGCAAGCGCCCGAAGGTGGCTGAAACTGAAGAGAAAAATCTTGAGACGCTGACCAAAACTATCGTTGAAACCACCGAGCAACAGGTCAGTTGGGAAACTATCCCTTTGATCGAGCCAATCAGCCTGAGCCTGGGGTACAAGCTGGTATCGCTGGTAGACAAATCCAAAGGGAATCCGCTCACTCAACGTATTCGCGGTGTACGGCAGGTTATCTCAGACACTAACGGCGTGCTGCTCCCGGAAATTCGCATCCGCGAAAACTTCCGTCTAAAACCGACCCAGTACGCCATTTTTATCAATGGGATCAAGGCTGATGAGGCTGATATTCCCTCAGATAAGTTGATGGCGCTGCCCTCCAGTGAAACGTATGGCGAGATCGATGGTGTTTTAGGCCACGATCCGGCCTATGGTATGCCGGTGACGTGGATTGTCCCGGCGCAAAAAGCCAAAGCGCTAAATATGGGGTATCAGGTCATTGATAGTGCCAGCGTCATTGCGACACATGTGAATAAGGTCATTCGCAACTTTATTCCCGACCTGTTTAACTACGATGATATTACCCAACTGCATAACCGCCTCTCTTCGATGGCCCCCCGTCTGGCGGAAGATCTGAGCGCGGCGCTGAATTACAGCCAGCTCTTGAAGGTTTATCGGGCGCTGCTGGTCGAAGGCGTGCCGCTGCGCGATATCGTTACCATTGCCACCGTACTGGTCGCCAGTAGCGCCGTCACTAAAGATCATATTCTGTTGACGGCAGATGTGCGTCTGGCGCTCCGTCGCAGCATTACCCATCCGTTTGTGCGCAAAGATGAGCTGGCGGTCTACACGCTGAATAATGAGCTGGAGAATCTGCTGGCTAATGTAGTGAATCAGGCTCAGCAAAGCGGCAAAGTGGTGCTCGATAGCGTACCGGTCGATCCTAATATGCTGAATCAGTTCCAGACCAATATGCCGCAGATTAAAGAACAGATGAAAGCCGCGGGTAAAGAGCCGGTACTGCTGGTCGCACCGCAGCTACGTCCTCTGCTTGCGCGCTATGCGCGCCTGTTTGCACCAGGCTTACAGGTGTTGTCATATAACGAAGTTCCGGATGAGCTGGAATTAAAGATCATGGGGGCGTTGAGTTAACCCCTGACGAGGCGGTGCCATTCGCACCGCCTTTTTGATTACAGAATGGTATTTTCCGTCAGAATACGACGAGCGCCGAGATAATGATCCTGCCAGAAGTCATCGGATAAATTGCTCACCCGAATCGTTTCTCCCGTACGCGGCGATTCAATAAATTGTCCCTGCCCCAAATAGACGCCCATATGATCGGCAATATCCCGACTGTGAATATGAAAGAACAATAAATCACCACGACGAAGGTCGCGATTAGCGACGATGGTCGCCCGCCGATAGTGATACATTTCATTCGCCGTACGTGGCAATTTTGCTGCCAGAATTTTGTTGTAGGCATAAAAGATCAGCCCGCTACAGTCAAAGCCTTGTTCCGGGCTGGTCCCGCCCCACAAATAGGGTTTACCTAACTGCTGCTCAAGACGGTGGATTGCCACTTCGGTTATGTTGTGCAGATGATCGCTACTGAGAAAATGGTCATTCTCAGCCAGCTCCTGCCAGCGTTGATCGCTCGCTTTTAGTGGCCCCGGGAACCACTCCGGGTGCTGTTTAATCAGCGTCCTGTTTTGCTGGCGCAGCGCGCTTTTACTTTGCGCATTACCTTCCACCACATAACTTGCCTGCTTTTTTACCTGCGCGTGGTACTGCTTCAGCAGCCGGGCGCGGTTACGCATGCGTAATTGCGCCGCATAGCTTAAATGGGCGTCAGATAAGAGGGGCTGAACTTTGGCGACAGACGGCGAGGACAACACAACACACAAAGACAGCAGACCCGGCAAAAAGCGTCGGGGCGCAGAGACAAAAGACATGAAAACAACACTACCTAATCAAACACGTTCGCCGCAGTCTACCGCTATTGCCGGGCATTCCATTTTAATATTCGATTATTAAATTATTAATTTTTTAAATTCAATATATTAGGAATTCTGCACTCAGAAGACTTAATGACGTGCGCTAACCCACAAAATACGTCAGTGTCTGACTGCCTTTAAGCACAATTTTCCGTATAAAGAAAATCTAAAGTGTAAACGCCGCACGAGAGACTTGCGAAAAACTCTCTGGGTGATAATGTGAGCGCTCCAGATCCAGATTTATCCGATTTGGGAACTCTTTTTGCCGTCCTGGCGTGTGTAATCGTTTTATCAAGGAATAAGCAGTATGCGTAAAATCGCATTTTTTCTTGCGATGCTTTTATTGCCGTGCGTTTCATTTGCCGGTTTGCTGAGCAGCAGCAGCCCGACTACGCCTGTCAGCAAAGAATATAAGCAGCAATTAATGGGCTCCCCCGTCTATATCCAGATCTTCAAAGAAGAGCGAACGCTGGATCTGTACGTCAAGATGGGCGAACAGTATCAATTGCTCGACAGCTATAAGATCTGCAATTATTCCGGCGGCTTAGGTCCGAAACAGCGTCAGGGCGATTTCAAAAGCCCGGAAGGGTTTTACAGCGTACAGCGCGGACAGCTGAAACCGGATAGCCGCTTTTATAAAGCGATTAACATTGGTTTCCCTAACGCCTACGACCGCGCACACGGTTATGAAGGTAAATACCTGATGATCCACGGCGCCTGCGTTTCCGTCGGCTGCTACGCAATGACCGACAACGGCATTGATGAGATTTTCCAGTTTGTCACCGGCGCACTGGTGTTTGGGCAGTCCAGCGTGCAGGTTAGCATTTATCCATTCCGCATGACCGACGCCAACATGCAGCGCCATAAGTTCTCGTATTACAAAGAATTCTGGGCGCAGCTAAAGCCTGGCTACGATTACTTTGAGCAAACGCGTAAGCCACCGACCGTTTCCGTCGTCGATGGCCGTTACGTTATCAGCAAGCCGTTGAGTCACGAAGTGGTTCAGCCGCAACTGGCATCAAACTATACGCTCCCCGAGACAAAATAACGCCCACTCGCCTGGCATAATCTTTTGCCAGGTTTCATTGCCGGTTAGCGGCTGAGTGGCAATCACGGTGACCACATCATTGGGTGTGGTCTCTGAGCTAAAATCGATTTCCACATCCTGATCCAGCAGTGTCGCCACGCCAAACGGCGCACGACGGGTGATCCAAAACAGGTTGGTCGAGCAGAAAGCCATCACATAACGCCCGTCAGACAACAGCATGTTGAAGACGCCCTTCTCACGCAATTCTCCTGCCAGCATCGCGATATATTTAAACACTGCCGTCATATTGCCAGGCGTACGCGGATAACGTTCAGTCAGCTTGTGGAGCAGCCAGCAGAAAGCTTTTTCGCTGTCGGTTTCCCCGACCGGGCGGAAATTACCGGTTTCCAGCGATTTATAGCCGCTGAGCTGTCCGTTATGAGCGTACGTCCAGTTACGTCCCCACAGTTCACGCGTAAATGGATGGGTGTTTTCCAATGCCACTTCGCCACGATTCGCCTGACGAATATGGGCAATCACGGAACAGGATTTGATGGGATAGTCTTGTACCAGTTTGGCGATAGGCGAATTAAAGCTGGGTTGCGGATCTTTAAACGTACGGCAGCCCTTACCTTCATAAAACGTAATACCCCAGCCGTCTTTGTGCGGCCCGGTACCTCCGCCGCGCTGAACCAGCCCGGTGAAGCTAAAGCAGATATCGGTTGGCACATTGGCGCTCATCCCGAGCAGTTCGCACATACATCACCTCCACAAACGCCTTTAAGCGGGAAGGCGTAATTGTTGCAGCCAGTTTAGATTCGGACAGCGCGCAGAAACCGGAGCGTACACGTAGTACGTGAGGATTTCGGGCACTGCCCGGATTCAAAATGGCAAATAAAATAGCCTTCTTACTTCACCATCTCTTTTTCGATCAACTGGATCAGGATATGGATCACTTTGATATGAATTTCCTGAATGCGGTCAGCATAGCCAAAGTGCGGCACGCGAATTTCGATATCCGCACTACCCGCCATTTTGCCGCCATCTTTACCAGTCAGGGTGATGACTTTCATCCCTTTCTCGCGCGCTGCGGCAATCGCTTTAATCACGTTAGCGGAATTCCCTGAAGTAGAGATGCCTAACAGGACATCGCCTTCGCGACCCACGGCTTCAACGTAGCGGGAGAAGACATAATCGTAACCGAAATCGTTGCTGACGCAGGAGATATGGCTGACATCAGAAATAGCGATCGCCGGGTAGCCAGGGCGGTTTTCGCGATAACGTCCGGTCAGCTCTTCGGCGAAGTGCATCGCGTCGCAATGGGAACCGCCGTTACCGCAAGAAAGTACCTTACCGCCAGCTTTAAAGCTGTCTGCCAACAGGACCGCCGCGCGCTGAATGGCGTGAATATTGGCGTCATCTTTAAGAAAATTAGCCAGCGTTTCCGCCGCTTCGCTCAGTTCGTTACGAATAAGATCCTGGTACATGAGGATATCCTTCAGCATGAATGTAAATGACAAGATGCAGTGTACCGGATAGCGCTACCAGCGAGAAGTACAAGCCACAGGAATGGCTGCGGCTTTTGATTTTTTGTGCCGGTTAAAACAGCAACAATGTGAGCTTTGTTGTAATTATTTTGTAAACACATTGCTAAAAGAATTTACATCCACTACAACCATATCATCACAAGTGGTCAGACCTCCTACAAGCAAGGGAGCTTTTCGTTATGATGATTTTGAGTATTATCGCTACGGTTGTTCTGCTCAGCGTTCTGTTTTATCACCGCGTGAGCTTATTCCTCAGCAGCTTAATTTTGCTCGCATGGACAGCTGCGCTTGGCGTGGTTGGCCTGTGGTCAATCTGGCTGCTGGTTCCTCTGGCCATTCTCCTCGTACCGTTTAACTTTACGCCAATGCGCAAATCCATGATCTCTGCGCCAGTGTTCCGCGGTTTCCGTAAAGTCATGCCGCCGATGTCGCGCACTGAGAAAGAGGCGATTGATGCCGGTACAACCTGGTGGGAAGGCGACCTGTTCCAGGGCAAGCCAGACTGGAAAAAACTGCATAACTATCCTCAGCCGCATCTGACAGCTGAAGAACAAGCGTTTATTGATGGCCCGGTGGAAGAAGCCTGCCGCATGGCGAACGACTTCCAGATCACCCATGAACTCGCGGATCTGCCGCCGGAACTGTGGGCGTATCTGAAAGAACACCGCTTCTTCGCGATGATCATTAAGAAAGAGTACGGCGGGCTGGAATTCTCCGCGTATGCTCAGGCTCGCGTTCTGCAGAAACTCTCCGGCGTTTCCGGGATCCTGGCGATCACCGTTGGCGTACCTAACTCCTTAGGCCCTGGCGAACTGCTGCAGCATTACGGCACCGAAGAGCAGAAGAATCATTACCTGCCGCGTCTGGCACGTGGTCAGGAGATCCCCTGCTTTGCTCTGACCAGCCCGGAAGCGGGTTCCGACGCAGGCGCGATCCCTGATACCGGCGTGGTTTGTATGGGCGACTGGCAGGGCCAGCAGGTGCTGGGTATGCGCCTGACCTGGAATAAGCGTTATATCACTCTGGCGCCTATCGCTACCGTACTGGGTCTGGCATTTAAACTCTCCGACCCGGAAAAACTGCTGGGTGGTGAAGAAGATCTTGGCATTACCTGTGCGCTGATCCCAACGTCAACCCCAGGCGTACAAATTGGGCGTCGACACTTCCCGCTGAACGTGCCGTTCCAGAACGGTCCGACGCTGGGTAAAGATGTCTTCGTGCCGATTGATTACATCATCGGTGGCCCAAAAATGGCCGGTCAGGGCTGGCGCATGCTGGTGGAATGTCTGTCCGTGGGACGCGGTATTACCCTGCCGTCTAACTCGACGGGCGGCGTGAAATCGGTGGCAATGGCAACCGGCGCGTATGCGCACATTCGTCGCCAGTTCAAAATCTCTATCGGTAAGATGGAAGGTATTGAAGAGCCGTTGGCACGTATTGCGGGTAACGCGTACGTGATGGATGCAGCGGCGTCGCTGATTACCTACGGTATTATGCTGGGTGAAAAACCGGCGGTGCTGTCGGCCATCGTGAAGTATCACTGTACCCACCGTGGACAGCAGTCAATTATCGATGCAATGGATATTACTGGCGGTAAAGGCATTATGCTTGGCGAAAGCAACTTCCTCGCCCGTGCTTATCAGGGCGCGCCTATCGCCATTACCGTTGAAGGTGCCAACATTCTGACCCGGAGCATGATGATCTTCGGTCAGGGGGCGATTCGCTGCCATCCGTACGTTCTGGAAGAGATGGCTGCGGCACAGAGTAACGATGTGAATGCGTTCGACAAGCTGCTGTTCAAACACATCGGCCACGTCGGTAGTAACAAAGTGCGCAGCTTCTGGCTGGGCCTGACGCGCGGCTTAACCAGCAGCACGCCAACCGGCGATGCGACCAAACGTTACTACCAGCATCTGAACCGTCTGAGTGCTAACCTGGCACTGCTTTCGGATGTCTCCATGGCCGTACTGGGCGGTAGCCTGAAGCGCCGTGAACGTATCTCCGCGCGTCTGGGCGATGTATTAAGTCAGCTGTATCTGGCCTCTGCGGTACTGAAGCGTTATGACGATGAAGGCCGTAATGAAGCAGACCTGCCGTTGGTTCACTGGGGTGTTCAGGATGCGTTGTACAAAGCGGAACAGGCGATGGACGACCTGCTGAAAAACTTCCCGAACCGACTGGTCGCGGGCCTGCTGAATGTGGTTATCTTCCCTACCGGTCGCCACTACCATGCACCGTCTGACAAGCTGGATCATAAAGTCGCGAAGATTCTGCAGGTTCCGAGCGCCACTCGTTCTCGCCTTGGCCGCGGTCAATACCTGACGCCGAGCGAGCATAACCCGGTAGGTTTGCTGGAAGAGGCTTTGCTGGATGTGATTGCAGCCGACCCTATCCACCAGCGGATCTGCAAAGAGCTGGGTAAAAACCTGCCGTTTACCCGCCTGGATGAACTGGCGCAAAATGCGCTGGCTAAAGGGCTGATTGATAAAGATGAAGCCGCAATTCTGGTGAAAGCCGAAGCGAGTCGTCTGCGTAGCATCAACGTGGATGACTTTGAACCCGAGGCGCTGGCGACTCAGCCGGTAAAGCTGCCAGAGAAAGTGCGTAAAGTCGAAGCCGCGTAACGACACACGCACAACGTTTAGCCCCGCTTAATGCGGGGCTTTTTATTGCCACATTTCCGTTAGAGCTCATGCTACAGTGTCAAAATGTTGTTCAATGAGGAGCCTCGATCGTGCCCGGTTTGAAAATTACTCTGCTGCAACAACCGCTGATCTGGATGGATGGCCCGGCTAACCTGCGCCATTTCGACCGCCAACTGGAAACCGTCACCGGACGTGATGTCATTGTGTTACCTGAAATGTTTACCAGCGGATTTGCCATGGAAGCGGCAAGCAAATCGCTGCCGCAGGAAGAGGTTGTCAGTTGGATGCGCACTAAGGCGCAACAGACGAACGCCCTTATTGCAGGCAGCGCCGCTCTCCTGTCTGAACGTGGCCCGGTAAACCGCTTTTTGCTGGTCGAACCCGAAGGTAATGTCCATTTCTATGACAAGCGCCACCTGTTCCGCATGGCGGATGAACATCAACATTATCAGGCGGGTGACGCGCGGGTTATTTTTGAATGGCGCGGCTGGCGCATTCTGCCGTTGGTCTGTTATGACCTGCGTTTTCCGGTATGGTCGCGCAACCGCAACGATTACGACCTGGCATTGTATGTCGCCAACTGGCCGGCGCCGCGTTCGCTACACTGGCAGCTTCTGCTCACCGCGCGGGCAATTGAGAACCAGGCTTATGTAGCAGGATGTAACCGCGTGGGTACTGACGGTAACGGCCATCATTATCGCGGTGACAGCCGGGTGATTAATCCGCAGGGGGAGATTATTGCCACCGCCGAGCCACATCAGGCTACGCGCATTGACGCTGAACTGTCACTCTCGGCGCTGCGCGAGTACCGCGAGAAATTCCCCGCCTGGCAGGACGCTGACCCGTTCACGCTGTAGATATCGCCTTCTTCCCGCTGCACAACGTTTTCCGTAGCGGGATTGTTTCACTCCGTAACCAACCGCAAAACAAATTCGCGTGGCGACGTGCTTCGGGCATCGTATTCTGCAAAGGATAATCACTCGTCTTCAGCGAGTGACAGACAATGTTAATAATTCCCTTATCAGGATCCCGAAATGAAGAACTTCGTACGCATGACTTTGCTGGCGGCAACCGTGGCTGGCGCTTCTTTTAGCACGCTTGCAGCAAACGTATCCAATGTACCCGCACCAGCTCAGGACCCGGTAGTTCAGCACCTTAAACTGAGCACTGACCAGGTTGCGCAGATTAAAAAACTGCACCAGCAGCTTGAAACCAACGTTAGCCAGATATCGGTGAAGGATGTTAAAGACGGCGCGTTGATTGACGTCATCAAGTCCGGGAAATGGGATGAAGCCGCCGTCAAAAAACAGCTTTCCGCGTTCAGCAATATTGAACAGCAGGCACGTTATTACCGCGTGAAATACTATTTCGACCTGAACAAAGTATTGACCCCAGAACAGCGCCAGCAGGTGCAAAAAGATATCGCACAGACGCTGAGCGAATAATGACCATGGCCTGAATCAGCAATGATTCAGGCCTTTCGGTAATACTTCCTGCTCGAACAAAAATCCCTGCACAGCATCTGCGCCGCTCATACGGCAAATGGCATAATCCTGCGGCGTTTCCACCCCCTCGATCACAACCCGTTCTCCCAGCCCGCGAAATTGATTGACCAGTACCCTCAACTGCCACTCCGACGTCCTGAACTGATGAAACATTCCGCTTTCAATTTTGATGGCGTCGAAACGGATGCCAGACAGTCGCCAGACAAAAAATAGCTCAGGCGAAACATCATCCAGCCACACGCGAAACCCGTGACGCACCAGGGTTTTGACGGCAAAGCATACAGCCTGCTGTTCTGCCTTTTCCAGTCGCATCATGGTGCCAGGATCCTGTATTTCGATAACAATCCGCCCCTGATGCGCCTGGCGGGCGAGCTGCGCAATCCACGACAGACAGGTCAGCATCCTGACGGATAAATTCAGCGAATAACTTCCTGAGAGTGCCAGTACCTGCCGCATTTGCCACAGAAATAGCTGCTGTTTTGCGGTGATGGAAAGGTGCTTGAAAAAAAGATCGAGCGGTAGCGGCGTGCGTACCTGACTTAACACCTCGCAGACATCCAGCGATGCATCATCAAAAAAATGGATGCGCTGCAAACGGATCCCGGTGATCCGCAGCAGCTCGGCGTTGCGGGGAAGCTCTGGCCCATGGCGGGTCTGTTCGCTGAATCTGTTCATATCATTCCATTTTTTGATTGAAAGGACGTCGTGCATCCTGCAGCCACGGGATACGACGATCGTTCGGGTATGTCAGGTAAAAGCGCGTCGCCAGACGATGCGCCTCAGGTAGGTCGCGCTGCTGTAACGACAGCAAGATTTGCGTGAAGGAGACATTCGGGTCTGGGTGAACACGCACATAGTCAGGCGCCCAGCGGCGAACCGCTTCCAGCCAGCGAGCGTCCCGGGTACGCTGATACCGTTGCAGATACCCCATCTGAACATCAAACCGGTAGCGAGGGGCAAGGAGCCAGCCTCCTACAGGGAGCGACTCGGCCAGACGCCACTGCGCTGACTGTCGCTCCGCCAGCGTCAACTGCTGTTGCGTGTGCAGTGAGAGAAGCAACAATGGCGTGAAGGTTAAAAACGAGATCAATGCCAGCGCACGAATCAGCGACGTCGACGTAAGCGTCAGACGAGCCCCTTTTAGCGGGCTATCTGCACAACGAAGCAGCAGGATCAGCAGTAACCAGTGTGGTGTTGACTGCCTGACGGGGTATTCCGTCAACATATGAATAACCACCGGCAGCGCCGCCACCAGACAGGCGCGACGCCAGCGATTTCCGTGCATCCACAGCCAGAAGCCTCCCGTAATAAAGCACAGCGCCCCCGCCAGCCCAACCAGGCCGCCCTCCACCAGCCACAGCACCAACTCATTGTGCGGATGCGAGATGCTGCTCAGCCCTAACGGCCCCGCGCGTTCGAGAAACACGGCGGCAAAACTGCCCACGCCCCACCCCGTCCACGGGCGTTCGGCAAATAATGCCAGTGACGTTTTAAGCACCGTCCAGCGCACCTGGGAAGTGGTCAGGTGATCGACTGTAGCAACGGACAAAAAATGGCGAGCGAGCGTGCCCGCCACCATGCCTAACGCCAGCGGCAGCAGAAGTAGCAACAACATACGGCGTTGCGCCGGGAAAACCACCAGCAGCAAGACTTCACCTACCACCACAGACACATAGCCGGTTTGCGACTGGGATTCATGCAGCACAAAGCCCATCATCACCAGAGCAACCCCGATGACAATTCGATATCTGTCGCGTAGCCGTAAAAAGAGCGGAGCTGACAGCAGCACACCAGATGCAGTGAAGCTGGCCATCAGATTGACCTGCTGAAAAATACCGTAGGGCCGCGTACCGCGTCGCCAGGCAAACTCCCAGTAATCAACACCCGGCAAATGCCAGTACTGATACAAAAACGCCAGACATTCGATGACGCTCGCGCCCCATAGCAGGGTCAGCAGTACCGTCAGGGTGTTTGCCGCAAGCGGAATCTGCAATGTCACCAGATAGACGAGCACACCTCCCAGCAGCGCCCCTGCGACCAGCTGCGCCTCGAACTGCCAGACGCCAGGCGTCAGCAGACAAAGCAGCGTCAGGATGAGCGCCCCCATCGAAAAAACCGTGGCGGGGACAGTGATACGCCAGCGTTGACGAGGCACCAGCACTGATGCGCTTGCAGCCAGCACAACGGCATAAATCCAGCTCGTAATATTAAGCGGCAACGACAGACCGCTGCCGCCGTTATTCGGCCAGTAGAGATGCATTACCCCACACCAGAAAAACAGACTAATAACGAGCAATAATTTCTGCGCAGGCAGCGGGGCAATACGATTCAGTGCGTTCATCATGCTACTGGTAGTTCAGTGTCCAGGTCCCGCTGGCGCTGAACGGACCGTATTCGAGAGACTGATTTTTTATCGCCGACGGCTCTGCTGCGACCCACGCCCAAAAATTTAGCGTCATCGAGCCTGCAGTTATCTCTTTGACTGACGTGCTCTCATCAAGGCGAATTGCCGTGCCGTCCTCTTCGCTCATCCCAATACCGATCCCAGTCGCGCCACCCTGTTCACTGCTATCCAGCGCCAGATGATCGTCCAGTTCAGCATCCTCACTACCACTGAAAGTGACCGAGATCCCGCGAAAAACCTCGGGGTTGCAGTCGCATAGCTGAATGCTGAATTTTTCCGGCTTACTGCGCCCCGAAAGATAGAGATCCTGCGTTGCGATTTGCCCGAAATCGACCTCGATTTTGTCGCCTCCTGGTGCCAGGCTGCAGGCCAGCGCTCTGATAGTGCCGTGAAAATACATATCACCGCCGACCAGTTTGGTGTCGGCCTGCGCCATGCCGCCAAGCAGTAACACGCCGATCGCGAATAACGCCGAAAATCTCATGGCATCCCCCTACTGAAACTGCGCAACAACGGTGGCAGAGGCTTCAAACTCACCTTCCTTAACGCTTCCCACGCCCGGCTTTGCCACCGGTGCAGCGGTGAGATTCCAGTCGCCCTGATTCTGGTAAAAACCTTTCACGTTATAGAATTGATTGGGCACGACGGTGCCACCGCTCTCGTCTTTAAGCATAATGCCGAGATCGTCGCGCTTTTGTCCGCCGCTCAGCGTGCCGAGGAGATGATCGTTGAACCCCGCCGTGCCTGACGCCGTGGTAGTTTGTACGCCAAGATTAATGTTCAGCGCGCCCTGATCGAAGCTGCCGCCTTCACAAACAACATGAATGGGGATCGACTTGCTGTAGTTAGTGCCATTGAGCCGGGCAGCGGATCCTGGCAGATCGCCAAACTCAATACTGATTTTGTCTCCCCGGTTGAAGGTGCATTTGTCCGGTACGGTAATCAGCCCGGATTTAATCACCACACGGGAAATCGCCGTAGTGGGCGTAGGTCCCGCGCTCCCCATGCGCCCGGCTACCTCCACCAGCGATTGGGAAGTGATATTGATGCCGTTGATAATGGGTTTAGTGACAATAAACGTCACTTTCCCTTTTGAACCACTTTCAACGTTAGTGGCGCGCGTGTAGCCCTTGCGCTTTTTGCAAGTGTTATTGCTGTTGCGGTTTGAAACGTTGGTAAAAGGCGCCTGAACATACTGTTTATAGCCCCCAGCAACCCACACCTGCACTTCCACATCCAGATACTCATTTAGCCGAAAACGGTTCGCCCCCTGATTTGAAGGCGGCATCGTAGTCGTGGTGGTGTAGTAAATCGGCGACCGGGAGATGTCAGCCTGCTCGCAATAGAAATTCACCACATACCAACTGCCCAGATTCCAGGTAAACGGATCCGTTCTGCCGCCCACGTGGTTTTTACTGACATCCAGCGAGCTCAATTCGATATCGTACTGATGCGGCGACCCGCCCTCCGGCTCACCTTCCCCCTGTGTAAATGCCTGCCCGGCCAGTGGACAGCCAGCCAGGGCAACCCACAACAGCGCTTTGCGTAATACGCTCATAGATACTCCAGCTTAAGTCTCACCAGGCCGTTAAATTCTCCGGCAGTCACCTCTGGCCCAAAAGATTCCAGCGTGGCCAGAAAGTGAATGGCGTTATCGCCTGGTTTGAGGATCCACATACGTTGCGGTTGGTTCAGATGGATCAGCTGATTACGCTCGGTCAGTAGCCGAATGCCCGCGCCGCGCACATCACCACGAATACGCCCCAGGTCACTGTTTTCCGGCGCGCCTTCGGCCATCAGCGTCATCGAAACGCCACGTTCCACCGTGCTGTGCGCCAGCTCAGGCATTTCGCTGGTCTGCCCGGGGAAATCCCTCAGGGTATGACCAGAGCCCTTTAAGCAGCCGTTCAGGTACAGCGTGACCAACACCGGTTCGCTGCGATCGCCGCCCTGGCGAAACCGACTGGCGGAAATATCACCAAGATTGATGGTCTGATCGCGTGAGGCCATATCCAGCACGCACGGCGACACGTAGACCCGGCCGTGAAAGCGGACGTTGCCATACTCACCGGACACGTTGCTCATATCCTGGCGGCCGCTGGTGGCCTGAACCTGCCAGGCCATGCCCGCCATCAGCAGGGCGCAAAGCATCTTTTTCATTTACGATTCCTGTTACCGTGGCTGTTGCTCCATCGGCAATGCTTTACATACATTGCCTGTGCAGCTGAATTTCAGTTCGGGATGACCGCCAAAATCGTTCACGTACATCATGCTGAACTGGCTGACGCTGCCGTCCGTGACGCTGAAATCGAGAGAGGATTTTGGTGAGACCATAACGCCGGGGAAGTCGGTCAATCTGCCGCCTCCCTGCGCTTCTGGCTTGCGGCTTAAGCCGATTAAGGTGACGAAGTAAGGCGTTGGGTTATCCACACTCCAGCGCTGGCCCTGCTTGTGAAAGACCAGTTGGTTTTGCCACACGGCGCCCGGCGTTTCCGGCACAATGGCGGCCGGACGGTAGAACAATTTGATGCGCGATTGCATCGCCAGTTGCAGCACGTTCGGCTTATCCGGTTTAGGCGGAATTTCACGTACGTTCAGGTAGAACAAGCTCTCGCGATCCTGCGGCAGGGCGTTGATCCCGCTGGTTTTCGTCACGCGGGCAATTCCCTTTTGCCCGCCGTTAATTCGTTGCAGCGGCGGTAAGACCATCAGCGGCGAGGTAATTTTTGTTCCGTTGGCATCTTCCACCCACGACTGAGCCAGAAACGGAATGCTCGGGCTGGTATTGGTTAAGTTCGCACTAACTGAGCGCGCATCACCAGTGATGATCATGCGGGTACGGTCGAGCGCAATGCCCGCCCATGAGGTGTTGATCTCTGCAATCAAAAGCAGGCCACAGGCCACGGGTTTAAGCCAACGCTGCACGGAGTAAAAAGCTTGATTATTCATGACAAAATTCATTCAGGTTATTGAAATTATTCACAAGGCAACAGCACGTTACCTTCCGGGTTGATTTGTTGTGGCACCTGTAAGTGGCACTGCGCACGGCCAGCCCAGGCAACGGAAAGACGCTCAGCCGGATTCACACCCGCAATCCAGGCCATACCGTTTTCCATTACCATGGCGACGCTAACGCCGTTAGCGTTAAACACTTCGGCGCCAAACGGCGGTACCGAACCATCCTTCAGGCGCAGCAGCGCCATCATTTTTTGCCCCTGCGCCACGGCAAAATGCTGGTAGCCAATCGCACCTTCCGTCAGGGTGTTGGTCACGATGGCTTTAGTCGCGGAAATGTCCTCGTCCATTGCGTCCACATCGATACGGGTATCAAAGCTGTGATAGCTAACGACGTCCGGTACGACGGCAATACCGAAGCGGTTTGAGTGCGCCTGTTCGCCGTTCAGCGGCACGTTCGCCACCCCGTCGGTATCAACCATCACTCTGGCGGTATTCATCGACGCCTGGCTGTTGTGCAGCGCCGCACCGTGACGCGTCGCGGTAAAACCGCCGCGCATCGTGCCGCCCACGGAGAAATAACGTGATTGCTGCCAGCTGACGTTAGATTCCAGTTCCGCCATCATGCTGCGGTGCTTGTAATAGCCATCAAACGCCGTACGCCCTTCACCGGAAACCCCTGTGCGCAAACGCCACGGATTGTTACGGTCGCGGTTATCGGAATACGAAACCATCTGGCTGGTCTGGTTGCCGCTGTTCTGCAATTCGTAATCCATAGAGCGGCCATCGCTCCATGGCACCGAGATTGAAAGCGAAAGACTGTCGTCTCGTTTGCCCTGATACTCAGAGCGGTAAGCCGCAACGTTGGCGCTGATCCCCTGGATGCCAGCAAATGAAAAGCTGTGCCCCATCGATAATCCGTAACGATCCTGGGAACCGCGATCCCAATAGTTCTGGTGGGTATAGGTCAGGTACAGCGTGGTCGCTAATAGTGGGTCGTCAGCAAAGAAGGTTTTGTTGCCGGTGATGGTGTACATCTCTTTTTCGTTGCCGGCACTGTTGTTATTTTCATACTGCTCGTCGAGAAACTGCGAGAAAGTGCGGAAGTTACGCTGTGAGAAGCGGTAACCGGCAAAGGTGATGGCGCTGTTGTACTCATCAAAAGTTTTGGCGTAGCTGAGCTTAAAAGACATGCCTTTTTGTTCAGCCTGATGCTTTACCCGACTCATGGATTGCGTCGCATCAGCCGACAGCGCCCCCAGCCAGCTCAAGTCCCGCCCAATCCCCATCGACCAGGCGTTATAGCGATCGCCTGTCAGCAGCGCGCCGCCGTACAGCGACCATGCATTGCTGACCCCCCATGAAAAATCACCGCTATAAAACGCAGGCCCCTGAACGTCGTGGTTATAACGCGATGGCTTCCCGACCGCGGCGTTGTAGCGCACATAGCCTGGTCGCGTCAGGTAAGGAATATCGGCTGTATTGACCTGAAAAGTGTGTACGCTGCCATCCTGCTCCTCGACGCGGACATCCAGCGTGCCGCGTACCGAACCGTGCAGATCCTGAATATTAAATGGCCCTGCAGGAACGGTGGTTTGATAGATAACACGGCCCTGCTGACTGACGGTAACCTTCGCATTGCTGCGGGCGATGCCGTGCACTTCAGGCGCGTAGCCCTGCAAATTCGGTGGCAACATGCGCTCGTCACTGGCGAGGTTAGCCCCGGTGAAACGCACCGAATCAAAAACCTGAGAATTCAGGTAGATTTCGCCGACCGTCAGTTTTGCAGCCTGCATCGGCAACGGTCGATAGGCATAGATCTGATCCCAGTCGATACGGCCGCGATTATCATCCGAAGCGTAATTGGCCTGATACTGGCCACGAAATCGCCACGCGCCGAGGTTAAAACCTGTCTGCCCATAGCCAGACAGAGAGCGATAACGATCGCCGCCCTGTTCATAATGTGTGGCCTGGCCCGAGACGCTGTAGTCAAAAATCAGCCCCGCGACGCCGTTATCCCAGCGCTCCGGTGGCGTCCAGTCTGGATCGGTATATTTCATCCACGCCTGAGGCACGATAATGTCCAGTACGCCTGCGCTATTATTCAACGCCACACCCGGCAGGCGGGAAATGTCATAGCAGGTCGCGCTAATCGGATGAATATAGGCCAGCGCTTCTTCTTTGAGCGCCAGTAATTCGAGTTGTTGCGGGGTCAGACATGCCATGGATTTATGCGGGTTGGCAGGATCGACGATATAACGGATCGACTGCTGTGGAATCTCCTGGCTGTTAATACGAACATCCAGCAGATATTCTCCGGGAGTCACAAAGTTGCCTTCGGAAAAACGCTGCAAATCGACATTGTGCCTGTCGCTGGCATCCAGTACGTCGGTATTAAATTCAATGGCCTCATCCGCTTCAGCCCATGAAGAGGCACAGACCAGAGCAATAAAAAGCGCCAGACGTTTTTTATCTGTTTTCAGCGTGATCATTTTCGTTCGCAAACCTTCAGATACCCGAATTGCAGTGCAGCTCAGAGATAATTCACAACAAAATGCGTGACCGCAGTAAATTCGCCAGATGTCATTCTTCCGTCGCGGGAGATCAAATAAGCCGTAAAATTGAGCGTGTTTTTCCCTGGATTAAGCACATAGTCCGGTGATGGCTCACCCAGATGAATTTGCTGTCCGTTGCTGTCATATATTTCTATCGCTAAATTTTCAGTTTCCGATTGCACGCTTAGATAATCAGGATTGTCACTATCCGGTGCGCCAGAAAAGGTAATATTGGCGCGTTGAAACAGATTCCCGGGGTGTTGGGAATCCCCTAATGAACATCCCAACAAATGAATGCTGAAATCATGCGCTGATACTTTCTCTGGTTTTCCGGAAATATCTCTGGCTGAGAGATCATCAAATTCAACCAGTAGCGACCGGTCGCGTGGATCGACATAACAGGCAGCCTCAATAATATTTCCGCGCATGCGCATTTTGCCGGGCGTACTGACAAGACGATTGGTGTCAGCCAAAACCCATGCAGGCGATATGAAGATAAAAAGCAGTAAAATTCGCCATCCAGGCATCACCGCATTTCCTTTCAGTTATTCGCAGGAAGGGTTAAGCAGGCGCGTTAATGCGCCTGCTGCAGATCGTTACTGGTAGTCGATCTGGAAATTAACGGTAGATTCGAAATCACCTGGAGTTACCGCGGCAGATGCGTTGTTTGCCTGCAGGTAAGCGACGAAATCAATGTCGGTTTCACCATCGGTAATGTTGACCTGAGAGGCGGCTTGACCCCATTCCACGTCCTGGTTGCCACTGTCAATCATACCGATGCCCGCACCCTTTGCAGTACCAGAGGTGAATGCAGCCAGCGCGTTGTTGTCTGTATCAATCGTTGCCGGGGTATAGGTCACAGTGGCCGTTTTCGCGACGGTCGTATCACAGCCCTGCAGAACGATTTTGGCATGCTTAACGCCAGCACGTTGGTTGTCTTTTAACTGAGAAGTTGGGATCTCACCAAAATTAACCTGTACCGGGCTGGATTCTGGTGCCAGACCACATGCGGAATTAACCAGAGAACCGGTGAAGTGAATTTTACCGTTAGTCGGTTCGACATTTTTTGCAGCAAAAGCAGAAGAGGCAGTAAAAGTCATTCCCGCCATCAGCGCACAGGCCACAGCCACGTTTTTCATTTTCATATTACTACTTAACCTTATATCTGTTTTTTAGTTATTCCGAAGATCTATTTCCGCAGATAATTTATGTCCGGGAATCCTGATCTGCAGGTGGCGGTAGCGCATATCCTTGCAAACAATCCATCTCAAGCCGCCCCGTATTTTGAACTTCATTGGTATTCCATCCGAAATACCGTCCACAGTTGTTTACGCTGTTTCGGGGCTTATATTAAGTCGACGAGAAAATGACACAATGCAAAAATCCGGTATTAATCAAACTCAGGGAATCATGTTGTAACACTGTCTGCACAGCGATCGTTTACCTAAAAAACCGCCAAAAATCACGACTTAGCCAGTGTTAGTATCTATCATTTATCATTTTTATAGAGTTTTTATCTATCAACTATTTTTTTATTTAGCCAGAACAACAGGCAAAATGTATTTATGAAATTTTTGTAAAAATGAAATTGGATATCAAAAGCGAGTAATGACAATAAGATAGTGAAAGAAAGGAAGGAGAAAAGAGGATTCTATAAGAGATATTAAAATATTGTTATGTAAATATTAATAAAGCGATCTATGGTACAACCATTTTTTATAAATGAATTATGTTATGCTATTGCTTCACCCACTCGAATGCGAGATATCCTGCTTTAAAGGAGACATCAGTGATTTCTCATATACCAATAAACAAAATTAAATCCGTAATTATTGGTGATGGCTTAGTTTTCAGACCACATAAAAATACCCTAAAAGACCTGGCATCTGGTGAAATGGCCACATTGAATAATGTGGCAACACAATTACTGCTCTATTTGTTGCAAAATGGTAAAGAGATATCCTCGCGTGATGAAATTCTGCTGAATGTTTTTCAGCATAATGGCGCCAGAGCGACGGATGCGAATCTCAATCAGCACATTTCATTTCTGCGCAAAGCAATAACGTCTACGGGTCATCCTGCAGAGCTCATCGTCACAATTCCGCGGATGGGATTTCGGATGGGCGACGCTAATATCAATATTCAGCAACTGGAAGAAGCGCAAGCTCCCGCCAGAATTGCCAATGTTGCATCGACGCTCAACAAAAAGAAACAAAGCCGTTGGCCTGTGGCGATAACCGCGTTAATTACTGGTATCGCCGTGCTGGCGACAGCGTGGTTAACATGGATACCCAATGAAATCGCCATGACGGACGCGACTATCCTGCGGACTATCGACTATGAACAATGCCGTGTACATATATTAGGAAACGCCCTCACCGACACCATAACCGAAAAGAAAGCGCTGGATATTTTCAAGTCCGTGGGCATTAACCCCGACTGTTCGTACCCAAAAGATCTGTATCTCAATACCTGGGCGAGCAACCATAATCTGGTTGAGTGGTCGTTTGCCGCTGAATGCGGGCTGAACCTCGGCTATTACCATTGCATCAGCCAGTATCGCCATCATGAGGAATGATATGAAGCAAGAAAGCGATCACTCTCCTTTACTATGGTCAGTCGTGATTGCCATTTTTGGGCTGGCGGCTATCGCTTTTTTTATTATCGCCGGGAATGCGAAAAAACAAGAAATCAGTTTTTCCTGCTCCTCGGAATTCACGTCGATACTCGACATCCAGGATACAAAAAAGGTACTCCATGGAATAATGCTGATTACCAGCTACAACTCCGGACACCTTTCATTGTCAGTACAAGGGAAACTCAAAAGTGATGATGGCGAGTTTGCTGTGAACCGAAAACTGTTCTTTCGCTATGCCCGACCACTCGGCCATACCGCCGGTGTTTTCATGCTCACTCCCAACGGACGTGAAAAATCCCCCGATGATGAAGCAACGGATGCTGTCGATTATCTCTTCTTCGACGCTTACGAACGTGCCGACAAGCTGTATATGCTAAAGCACTTGAATGAAGAAACTGTGCTTATCGGCGATAACTTTTCCCCCCGCTTCGCCTGCGTGATGAATCACTTCGCAGGTTGATCTGCCCCTGGATATGCGTCGGGTTAAGGATGACCTGATGTGTTGCCTGCCCGATAGCACGGACGTGGTCGATAAAGTGTGATGATGAGATTATTATTGTGGCGGGCTAAAACGACGAAAGCCTGAATCATTTCTGATTCAGGCTTTCTGAATAGTGGCGGAATGGACGGGACTCGAACCCGCGACCCCCTGCGTGACAGGCAGGTATTCTAACCAACTGAACTACCACTCCGCGTTGTGTTCCACTTGGGAACGAAGCGAATATTACGGATTGCCTCACGCCTCGTCAACGCTTTTTCTCACGTTTTTTAATCGTTTGCTGCAAAAATCACCCGAATGGTCATTTCCATACGGAAAACGTACAAACTATGCCCGCCAGAGGCAACTTCCGCCTTTCTTCTGCACCAGGTCAAGGCGCGACTCATGGGCCGCTAACTCTTCATCAGTGGCGAAAACAACGCGTAGTTTGCTGGACTGTCGCACAATACGCTGGATCCCCGTGTCATTCTGCTGCTGGCTGTCACCTTCCATTGAGAACGCCATCGTGGTCTGCCCACCGGTCATCATCAGATAAACGTCGGCCAGAATCTGGGCATCGAGCAATGCGCCGTGCAGGGTTCGCTTACTGTTGTCTATTTCATAGCGTGAGCATAACGCATCAAGGCTGTTGCGCTTGCCAGGAAACATTTTCCTCGCCAGCGCCAGGCTATCGGTAATTTTGCAGAATTCGTTTGTCTTTGGAATATCCCGCCTGAGCTTAGCAAATTCGTAATCCATAAAGCCGATATCAAACGATGCGTTATGGATGACCAGCTCTGCACCGCGGATGTAGTCGAGAAACTCATCGGCCACATCGGCAAACGTAGGTTTATCAAGCAGGAATTCGTCTGCGATTCCGTGTACACCAAACGCTTCCGGGTCCACCAGCCGATCCGGTTTCAGGTAAACGTGGAAGTTATTCCCGGTCAGGCGGCGGTTCACCACTTCAACCGCACCGATCTCAATGATCTTGTGGCCTTCGTAGTGGGCGCCAATCTGGTTCATACCGGTGGTTTCGGTATCGAGGACGATCTGTCGTGTAATTCCAGTGCTCATAACGGTCATTTATGTCAGACTTATCGTTTGATTTCGATTTGCTAAAACAGGAAGTCTACCAGAGATGCTTAAACAGGTAGAGATTTTCACCGATGGTTCTTGCCTGGGAAATCCAGGGCCAGGTGGTTATGGGGCGATTTTACGCTATCGCGGGCGCGAAAAAACCTTTAGCGAAGGCTACAACCTCACCACCAATAATCGCATGGAGCTGATGGCGGCAATCGTTGCGTTGGAAGCCCTGAAAGAACAGTGTGAAGTGATACTCAGCACGGACAGCCAGTATGTGCGCCAGGGCATTACGCAGTGGATCCACAACTGGAAGAAGCGCGGCTGGAAAACAGCAGATAAAAAACCAGTGAAGAACGTCGATCTGTGGAAACGTCTGGATACCGCGCTGGGGCCGCATCAAATCAAATGGGAATGGGTTAAAGGCCATGCGGGCCATCCGGAAAACGAACGCTGTGATGAGCTTGCCCGCGCTGCTGCAATGCGTCCCACTCAGGATGATATTGGGTATCAGGCTGAGGCTTAAACGTCTGGTTTACGGTATTGCCGGGTTGCGCCAACGGCCTGGCGGATAGGCGTTTTGCTTTTATTTTGTTTCATCGGGTTGAGCGTAAGCGGAATGGTTCGCTTACGCGCAACCACCAGTTGCAAACAGCCCAGCGCAGGGATATGGGCGCTTAACATTTTCCCGCCCTTCTTGTTCCAGGGCAGGACATGAAAACGGCTACAGTGCAGCACTTCAAAATTCAGCAATGAGAGCCAGTCCAACTGCCGCATGAGGGTAAACATCCGGCTGTTGTAGGGCGATGTTTTACGCAATACGGGCACCAGTTTACGCAATCCCATCAAACTTACCGGGTTAAAGCCGCTCAGAATCAACCAACCGTCATCAATAAGCACGCGATCGGCTTCATGCAGTAAGCGATGTGGATCGGAACACCACGGCAGCGTATGAGCCAACAAACAAACATCCACGGACTTATCGGCAAAGGGCAGATGTAAAGGATCGGCAGTCACCTGCATGGGAGCGCCTTGCAAAGAAACATTTACCTGATGAGAAACCGCGCACGCTTCAGAATTGATTTCTGCGCTTAAATTACCAATCTTAAGCAGATGAAATCCGTACATTTTTGCGAACCACGGGTTAAGCTGATGCTCCAGCGCCTGACGATAGTGTTCGCCCCAGGGAAAATCATCCCAACTAACGGGCGCTACGACAGTTTGAGGGATCCTTGCCGGTTTCATCACAACCTTCCGTTACGCATTGAGAGGTAATCTATGAATCTTAACAGTATTCCTGCATTTCAGGACAATTACATCTGGGTCCTGTCGAATAATGACAAACATTGTCTGATTGTGGACCCGGGTGAAGCAGCACCTGTTCTGAAAGCTATTGCAGAACATAACTGGGTTCCCGAGGCCATTCTGCTGACACATCATCATCAGGATCACGTGGGCGGCGTGAAAGAACTTCTGCAACATTTCCCACTAATAGCGGTATACGGACCGGCTGAAACGCAAGATAAGGGAACGACGCATATAGTCGAAGATGGCGATATTGCACTCGTTTTGGGGCATGAATTTACGGTAATTGCTACGCCGGGTCACACTTTAGGACATATCTGTTACTTTAGCCACCCTTACCTGTTTTGCGGCGACACGCTCTTCTCCGGTGGCTGCGGTCGGCTTTTTGAAGGCACAGCATCTCAAATGTATCAATCACTTAAAAAACTAAACGCACTTCCTGACGATACATTGATTTGTTGCGCACATGAGTACACATTAGCAAACATGAAGTTTGCCTTAAGCATTCTACCGCACGATCCGTTCATAAATGAATATTATCGTAAAGTTAATGAGTTACGCGTAAAAAAACAAATGACACTGCCCGTAATTCTGAAAAATGAGCGACGAAATAATCTTTTTTTAAGAACGGAAGATATTGATTTAATTAATGAAATAAATAAAAAAACAATATTGCAACAACCTGAAGAGCGTTTTGCCTGGTTAAGGTCAAAGAAAGATACGTTCTGACAATTGCGGGTTGCCTTTTGAAAACTTCGCCGTTATGATCGGTCGTCTTTTAAGCAACTATTGACACACACATGAAGGCAAAAGCGATATTACTCGCCTCTGTCCTGCTTGTTGGGTGCCAGAATACTGGTAACGTCCAACAACACGCACAGAGCCTTTCTGCAGCTGGTCAAGGGGAAGCAGGAAAGTTTACAAGTCAGGCGCGATGGATGGACGACGGAACATCTATCGCTGCTGATCAAGATTTGTGGGCTTTCATTGGTGACGAGCTAAAGATGGGAATTCCGGAAAACAACCGGATTCGCGAACAGAAACAGAAGTATTTACGCAATAAGAGCTATCTCCACGATGTAACTTTACGGGCAGAGCCGTATATGTACTGGATAGCCGGGCAGGTTAAGAAACGTAACATGCCAATGGAACTGGTACTACTACCCATAGTGGAGAGCGCTTTTGATCCTCACGCAACGTCTGGCGCCAATGCCGCAGGTATTTGGCAGATCATTCCGAGCACGGGGCGCAATTATGGTTTAAAACAGACCCGCAATTATGATGCACGTCGCGACGTTGTGGCTTCCACCACCGCCGCACTGGACATGATGCAGCGTCTGAACAAAATGTTTGATGGCGACTGGCTGCTGACCGTTGCTGCTTATAATAGCGGTGAAGGTCGTGTCATGAAGGCAATTAAAACGAACAAAGCCCGTGGTAAACCCACTGACTTCTGGTCGTTGCCATTGCCTCAGGAAACGAAGCTATATGTGCCAAAAATGCTGGCATTGAGCGATATACTCAAAAACAGCAAACGCTATGGCGTGCGTCTGCCAACAACAGACGAAAGCCGCGCGTTGGCACGTGTTCGCCTGAGTAGCCCGGTTGAAATGGCTCAGGTTGCCGATATGGCAGGTATTTCCGTCAGCAAGCTGAAAACCTTCAATGCAGGCGTGAAAGGCTCCACGTTGGGTGCCAGTGGTCCGCAATATGTGATGGTGCCAAAGAAGCATGCAGAGAAGCTGCGTGAGTCTCTGGCCTCAGGCGAAATTGCAGCCGTGCAGTCAACGTTGGTTGCGGATAACACGCCGCTGAACAGCCGTAGCTACAAAGTTCGCTCTGGCGATACGCTTTCTGGCGTCGCTTCACGTCTTGGCGTGAGCACCAATGACCTTAAGCAGTGGAATAATCTGCGCGGGTCATCGCTGAAAGTAGGCCAAAATCTGACGGTGGGCGCTGGTACCAGCGCACAGCGACTGGCGAACAACAGCGATAGCATCACCTATCGTGTGCGTAAAGGCGACTCGCTCTCGAGCATTGCCAAACGCCACGGGGTTAACATCAAGGATGTGATGCGCTGGAACAGCGATACGAACAATCTGCAGCCAGGCGATCAGCTAACGTTGTTTGTGAAAAACAGCGGTATGCCGGACTCCTGATAGCATTGTAGAAATGAAGGCACTGGTTTCCCCCCAGTGCCTTTTTTATTTATCCCGCTTTATGTGCTTCAACCATTATCGTGTCGCTGGTAAACGAGCCATCTTCCTGTAACGCAAAATAGGCTTTCACTTCCGCAGAAGCACTTTGTTGGTATACACGGATCGCGTCGCTCAATGCTGCAGGCGTGCGCATCCGCGCCACCCACGAACTGAACTCCAGCGGCAGACGATCGGTTAACAAGGTATCGGCAATCAGATTGGCGTCATTGATTAACGACAGCCATTCTCCGCTGGAATAGTTGCGTACGTGCGAGGTATCGCGTAACGCCTCCACAGTTTGCAACCAGATGTCACGTACAGGATGGCCAGGCGACATCACATCCATCACAATCAGCACGCCGCCGGGCCTCAGAATGCGGTTCACTTCTCGCAACGCACGCCCGACATCATGCCAGTGATGCGCGGAATAGCGGCTAATCACCACGTCAAATACGTTATCTTCAAACGGCAGGCTTTCAGCATAACCCTGCCGTGTGGCGATATTCTCCAGACCTCTGTCCTTTGCCGCTTCAGTGACCACGTCAAGCATCTGCGACGATAAATCATATGCCACTACCTGCTTTGCGTATTGCGCGGCCACAAAGCTGGCGTGCCCCGCTCCGCATCCCATATCCAACACGCGGGCCTGCGGAAATGCCAACAACCTTTCCCCCAGACGTTGCAAGTCACGACCAGAGGCGTGCACCGCACTGGTTAAGTAGGCATTAGCCTGAGAGCCAAACTGTTTTTCGACGTTGTCATGATGAGAGCGTGTTGTCATTGTGTTGTCCTTCGGTTGTTGTGAAATATGAAGGGCAACCATCACAGGCCTGCCCTACGGCAGACCTGACACACCGTTATTGTTCAGGTTTGCCGGGACTGAATTCAACGAGTAGCGGATTGTGGTCGGAGGCGCGTGTGACCAGCACAGAGGCCTCACTCACGTTCAGACCGCGATAGAACACAAAATCGAGAGGACGACCAAACGCGCGGCGGCGCTGATCGTCGGTAAAGCGCACCTGGCGCAGCGACATTTCACGCGCAAAGCGGTACAGCGCATTCATCCGTCGACGGCTCCAGGCATTAAAATCGCCGGCCATAATCACCGGACCGCTGTGATGAGCAATCTGATCGCCAATGGGAAGTAACTGCTTACTATAGACATCAACGCCAAGGCTAAAGTTAACCGCGTGGATATTCACCACCATTAACAACCGAGTGTCAGGCAACGGGTACACCGTCACCAACGCCGATTTCGCCAGCCGTAAAATAGGCTCACGCTCGCGCAATGGGCAGCAGTAAACAGGATGGGCGGAGGAGAGTGTCATAACGCCAGAGGGGTGCTGAGGCAGCACAAAGGCGGGAACCTGGTCGGCAGCGAGATAGTTAGTGGTCGCAAACTGCACCAGTTCTGGTGTGGTTTGCGCTTCCTGCAATAACACGAGATGCGCGTCTTTACCAAAATTCTTCAGCACCGACTGCCATTCTGCTCGCTGCTGTTTAAAAATATTCCATACCAGCACGCGAATGCGATCTTCACTGCTCAACGGTACGCCTGCGGGTAATGCCTGGCCAATATGCGCAAACGAGCCCGGCGGTAAAATCCGCTCGGCGGGTTGTCCGGCAACATAACGCATGGCATAGGTGTTTTTTCGCACTTTAGACTTTCAAACCTCTGTAACGTCAACCAGTCCGCAGCCGGACTGGTTCTTCTGTTATAGGGATTTTAGCACTCACTTTCAACGAACAATTGCAGTTTGTTTTGTAAGTGGGCGCTTACATCAATGATTTACCCCAGAGCAACGTGCGTGGGCTTATCAAGACGGCCGCTCAGCCCCATCAGCACGAAAGCCACCAGAACAATAAGTGCGCCAATCCATGGTGTCTGCGCCAACCCATAATGCTCGACCGTTTGTCCGCCAATCACGGAACCCAGTGCAATACCAATATTAAACGCTGCAATGTTCAGCCCTGACGCCACATCAACAGCATTGGGCGTAAATTGTTCCGCTTTCTGTACCACGTAGACCTGCAACCCTGGTACGTTACCGAAGGCAAAGATCCCCATCACCAGAATGGTAGCCAGCGCGGCGTACTGCGTGGAAGCCGTCAGTTGGAAGACCATCAGCAGAACAAACAGCGCGGCGAAAATGAATTTCAATGCAGGAACCGCACCATGCTTATCCGCCAGTTTACCGCCCCAGATATTGCCGATAGCGACTGATACCCCGTAACCCAGTAAGATCCAGCTCACCGCTGCCGGGGAGAAGCCCGCCAGATCCTGCATCATCGGTGCCAGGAAGGTGAAAGCCGTGAACACACCACCGTAGCCCAATGCCGTAACGGCGTAAATCAGCAACAGACGAGGATGAGTCAGCACTTTCACCTGGTCGCGAATGCTGGCGGCCGCTCGACCAGGAATGTTAGCCGGGATCAGTAGTTGGCTACTAATCAGCGCAATCACGCCTAACATTGATACTGCCAGGAAAGTCTCACGCCAGCCAAAGTGCTGGCCGATAAACGTACCCAGCGGCACGCCCGTGACCAGTGCCACCGTTAAGCCACCGAACATAATAGCGATGGCGGAAGCTGCTTTTTCTTTTGGCACCAGACTTGTCGCGATAGTGGAACCAATCGAGAAGAATACGCCGTGAGCCAGCCCCGTCAGCAGACGGGCGACAATAAGTGTCATATACCCGGGTGCCTGCCATGCCAGTAAATTCCCCGCCGTAAACAGGACCATCAGCGCGACAAGCAACTTTTTACGTGGCAGGCTTCCGGTCAGAGCGGTCAGCACTGGTGCGCCAATCGCCACACCCAGCGCATAGATTGAAACCAGCATCCCGGCTGAAGGTAACGAGATTGCCAGTTGTTGAGCAATGGTCGGCACCAGGCCAACAATCACAAACTCAGTCGTGCCAATAGCGAAGGCACTTATTGTTAGTGCAAATAATGCGAGAGGCATAAATAACTCCGTAACATCAGTAATCAGATGACACGCAGTATGCCGGGATGTTTTAATAACAAAAACATTCAAAATCTCAATATAATTTTGCGTCAGGTGCAAAAATGAAAGCAACCTCTGAAGAACTTGCGATTTTTGTGGCCGTTGTGGAAAGCGGCAGCTTCAGCCGGGCGGCAGAACAACTCGGTCAGGCTAATTCCGCAGTCAGTCGGGCAGTAAAAAAGCTGGAGATGAAATTGGGTGTGAGTCTGCTTAATCGAACTACCCGACAGCTAAGCCTGACAGAAGAAGGAGAACGCTACTTCAGGCGTGTGCAGCAGATACTGCAAGAGATGGCAGCAGCAGAAACGGAAATCATGGAGTCACGCAATACCCCGCGCGGCCTGCTGCGTATCGACGCGGCAACGCCGGTGATGCTGCATTTCCTGATGCCGCTAATCAGACCGTTCCGTGAGCGATATCCTGAGATGACATTGTCTCTTGTCTCCTCAGAAACGTTCATCAATCTTATTGAACGAAAAGTGGATGTCGCGATACGAGCAGGTACGCTGACTGACTCAAGCCTGCGTGCGCGTCCGTTGTTTACCAGCTATCGTAAGATTATTGCCTCACCGGACTATATTGCCCGTTTTGGCAAGCCCGAGACCGTCGAACAGTTAAAGCAGCATCTGTGTCTGGGGTTTTCCGAACCCGTTTCACTCAATACCTGGCCGATTGCCCGTAGCGACGGACAGCTCCATGAGGTCGAATGTGGGATTTCTTCCAACAGCGGGGAAACGTTAAAACAGCTTTGCCTGAGCGGCAATGGTATCGCATGTCTTTCAGATTATATGATTGATAAAGAGATCGCGCGGGGAGAACTGGTGGAGCTGCTGGCCGATAAACGTCTGCCGGTAGAAATGCCTTTCAGCGCCGTTTACTACAGCGATCGTGCGGTCAGTACACGCATTCGGGCATTTATAGACTTTTTAAGTGAGTATATAAGAACAGCTCCCGAAGGAGCTGTGAAAGAGGGTTAAAGGTACAGAGGGTCGGGCAATTAATCCCAATCAGGGGCCAGGCCTTCCGGGCTGACCAGACGATCGTTGCAGTCCAGTGCCGCGATCGCTTTTTTATCTTCAGTATCCAGATGCAGGTCCAGCGCCAGCAAGTTGCTTGCAAGGTTTTCACGCTTGGTAGATGAAGGGATCACGGAGTAACCTTCATCCATTGCCCATGCCAGAATAACCTGCGCTGGGGTCGCGTTATGTTTAGCGCCAATGCGCGCAATCACTTCATCTTTTAGTGCCTTACCGTAAGCCAGCGTCATGTAAGAGGTGATGTGGATACCGTGCGCTTTAGCCCAGTCAACCACCTTACGACTCTGCAGATACGGAGACAGCTCAATCTGGTTGGTCGCGATATTGTCTGCACCTACTGTAGCAATGGCTTTTTCCATCAGCGGAATAGTGAAGTTTGAGATACCAATTTCGCGAGTCAGCCCCTGCTCTTTCGCTTCAAGCAGCGCCTGCATAAACTCTTCAACGGATACCGCATCGCCCGGAGATGGCCAGTGGATCAGCGTCAAATCAACATAATCCGTACGCAGTTTCTTCAGACTTTCTTTCAGACTTGGGATCAGTTTGTCTTTGCTGAGATTTTCAATCCAGATCTTGGTGGTGATGTACAACTCGTTACGCGGTACGCCACTTTCGGCAATTGCCTGACCAACAGCCGCTTCATTTTCATAGATTTGCGCAGTGTCGACAGCACGGTAGCCCAGCTCAAGCGCCGTTTTGACAGAAGCGATAACCACGTCGTCTTTCAGGCGAAACGTACCTAAACCAAATGCAGGGATAGTCATAGAATTCCTCTTTTTAATCACTATGTTCGTTAACTGAGAGGATTATGACCATCAGTTCTTTGCCGAAAAAGAGTGAAAAATGCAGAGGATTTTTGCGGATTCAGCAATAATTAAATCGCTGGAAAAGAAAAAGCCCTGAGCGTTAGCTCAGGGCTCTTAATAAGTGGCGGAACGGACGGGACTCGAACCCGCGACCCCCTGCGTGACAGGCAGGTATTCTAACCAACTGAACTACCGCTCCACCGAATTTCTTTGTCACTACCCGGATTATTCATCCCGGTTTACTGCAATTTGATGCCTGGCAGTTCCCTACTCTCGCATGGGGAGACCCCACACTACCATCGGCGCTACGGCGTTTCACTTCTGAGTTCGGCATGGGGTCAGGTGGGACCACCGCGCTACAGCCGCCAGGCAAATTCTG
>NZ_NAEW01000011.1 GCF_002075345.1 Citrobacter braakii | reverse complement strand
TTAGGCCTGCCGCCAGCGTTCAATCTGAGCCATGATCAAACTCTTCAATTTAAGTTTGATGCTCGTGAATTAAACTTCGTAATGAATTACGTGTTCACTCAGAGACTTGGTATTCATTTTTCGTCTTACGACGTTAAGAATCCGTATCTTCGAGTGCCCACACAGATTGTCTGATAAATTGTTAAAGAGCAGTTGCGACGCACTTTAGCGCTCTGTCGCGAGGTCCCGTATATTACGTTTTCCTCATTCAGAGTCAAGCATTTATTTTTGCTTTTCTCTGCGAGATTCTCAGTGGAACCCCGCTGACCCGGCGGTTTGTAATCCGTTGTTCCGTGTCAGTGGAGGCGCATTATAGGGAGTTATTTCAGGCTGACAAGGGGAAATTTAAAATAATCTTCCGAGTGCCTACTTTTCCACCAAAACAGCCTAAACAGCCAGTTTTTCGAGCGTCTTAAAGCCATAACGCTGCAGCACGGGCAATAATTGTTCGGCTTCTGCCGTCATTGCCATGCAGAATGCGACATTCTCATCAGTTGATTTCGCGTCTGGCGCTTCATGTTCTAATAACCAGGCCGTACGACGCGCAATCGCGGCACCAGAATCCACCAGCCGCGTCCCCTCAGGCAGGACCTGTAAAAGTTCTTCCCGTAATAGAGGGAAATGGGTGCATCCGAGCACCACCGTGTCAGGTGGTTCCGACATCCGCAGCCAAGGGCGCAGGACACGACGCAGTTCTTCCAGAGAAACGGTTTCACCGTGCAGCTTCGCTTCCGCCAGTTCCACCAGTTCAGCGGAACCCAGCATCGCTATCTGACATTCGTTAGCAAACCGTGCAATCAACTCATGGGTATATGAACGCTTCACCGTTGCACGCGTAGCCAGCAGTCCCACCACACCATTCGCCGTGAGTCGCGCCGCCGGTTTAATAGCAGGCACCACGCCCACAACCGGAAAGGCAAATTTCTCACGTAATGCAGGGAGCGATACCGTGCTTGCTGTATTACACGCGATGACCGCAAGAGAGAGGGGATAGCGCTGCTGGACCGCAGTCACAATCTCAACAACACGTTCGACGATAAACTCCTCGCTCTTCTCTCCATAAGGAAAGGCGACGTTGTCGAAAGCGTATATATAGTGGAGATCCGGCAGAAGACGCCGGATCTCGTCATAGACCGACAACCCACCGACGCCGGAATCAAACACCAGCACAGTGGGGCGCGGATCAGAAAGTGTAGCTGCCAGACAAGGTGTATTCCCGTCCTGCAGTTGCGTAGCCATAAACTGTCTCGTAATCTTTATCGAACAGGTTGGCGATTTTACCACGAACTGTCAGCTGTGAGGTGATTGGATATGACACGCCAAGATCCCACAGGCTAACCCCACCCATTTTTACCGGCTGATTGGTGACGAAATCCTTGTCGTATCGTGTTCCTAAATACTGATACGTTAAACCCCAGTCAAAATCATCAACTTGCCAGTCAAGTTGATACTTCACCTGCTGCTTTGAACGACGAGCGAGCGGTTTATCGGTAATCGCATTACGTGCATCAACGTAATCGTAGCTCAGAGTGTGTACTAACGGCCCGGTATCGAAATTCGCAGTAACCTCAACACCTTTAATACGTACCTTGCCTTCGTTATAGTATTTTTTGGTGTGGGGGTTGTAATCGATCATGTCATCAATATCGTTGCGATACCCTGACAAACGCCAATTCACATCCGCCGTTAGCCCTTCAAATGCCCCTTCCCACTGTTTGCTCTCTTCAGGATCTAGGTTGGAATTCCCGAACATTCCATAAAGTTGTCCCAGATTAGGCGCTTTGTAAGATGTACCGTAGGACGCAATAAAACGATAGCCTTCAAAAAACTCCCATCCGGCACTGGTTTGCCATGTGCCATGACGACCAAATTCGGAGTTATCATCACTGCGCGCCGCACCTTCAAAGGTAAAGTCGCCCAGTTGTTGCAACCCGGTCAGGTAGAGACCCGTATTACGCTGATCGTAACCGTCCGTGACATACCCGGTGCCAGGCGTCGTGGTTTGCTTTTGCCAGTCAACACCTGCGCCTACGTTACCGTGACCAAGCACCATACTGTTGGACCACTGAACATTATATTGCTTCATATCATCCAGTGTGGCCGAGGAGTCATAGCGGCCATAATCCGGATCATAGTTGTAATCTTTACTATGGCTATAGCTGGAAACCAGTTGCGACTGGATAAGCTCGCCATTAAAGCGCAGCCCGGCATCCCAGCTTTGGCTATAGAGCTGACGGGTATCCACTAACGGTGTCCCCGGATAATAATTCGCGTCATAATCTGTTCGGTTATCATAGCCGTAGCCGCGAACAAACCCGCTCCATGTATTGGAAAAGTTATGTTCCAGCGCGCCATATAGCGTCTTACTTAAGAAACCGTCTTTGTCAGGCTGAGCCTGAGAGCCAGTGCTACCGTATGCGACAACATCAAAACCTTTGGTATAGGCATAATCGCCCATTAATGTGACGCGCGTATTTTCGCCAAGCTGTTGTTGGGTTGAGACATCATAATTCTGATACCCATTGCTCCCCACACCGGCAGTGAGTTCCGTCCCCGGCTTTTCACGCGTGGTAATGATATTCACCACACCGCCAATCGCATCAGAACCATAAACCGCCGAACGCGGCCCACGAATGTATTCGATACGTTGCACTAACGAGACTGGGAACTGGCTAAGATCGGCTGCGCCGCTAACCCCTGCCAGGTTCAGACGCACGCCGTCAATCAACACCAGCACATGGCTGGCGTTGGTGCCGCGAATAGAAATAGACGAATTTTGTCCCATACCACCGTATTGGGCGATATCCACGCCCGGCAGGCGACGAAGCACATCATTGACGGAAGTGGATTGCCAGCGATCGATATCCTGACGCGTAACAACGGTGATAGGGGCAAGTACAGCGCTACGAGGTTGTTGAAAACGGTTAGCGGTAACGACAAGGGTATCCGGGCCTGAATCCTGTGCCCAACCAGAAAATGCCGTGACGGAGAGCGCCGTCAGCAGCGAAGCTTTTTTAATCATTGTAAAGCATCCACAATATAAGAAGGATGCCGCAGGTCCCACCGATAGTACGCGATGATGAAAACCAGATGCGACGTTAGCCGGCAGGTCTTCGGGCTTGGAGGCAACTTAAAGAGATGATGACTTCCCACGGCAAGCCGCAGTGTCTGCACCAGGTGCGCTCATCCCCTACCTTCCTTACCGCTGCGCGTCAGCTCCAGATTCACACTGGATTCCCTTTTAACTCACAGGACCGGAAAACGGATGCTACAGTTTGTTACAACCTGGTGTCCAGACCGCGCATCACAATATCGGAAATCATCAATGACTGGACATCTGTTGAGCAATCCCTACAATCCCCGCGTACTTTTATTTTTCAGGACGCATCATGACCCCCGAACACCTTCCGACAGAACAGTACGACGCCCAGTTAGCTGAAAAAGTAGTGCGTCTGCAGAGCTTAATGACGCCATTTTATGCACAGGCTCCGGAAGTGTTTCGCTCGCCGGTCAGCCACTACCGTATGCGCGCGGAATTTCGTCTGTGGCATGACGGGGATGATCTGTACCACATCATGTTCGACAGCCAGACCAAAAGCCGTATCCGCGTCGACAGTTTCCCGGCGGCCAGCGAGCTTATCAACACGCTGATGACGGCAATGATCGACGGTGTTCGCAACAACCACGTCCTGCGCCACAAACTGTTCCAGATTGATTACCTCACTACCCTGAGCGATCAGGCGGTGGTATCGATGCTGTACCATAAAAAGCTGGATGATGAATGGCGTCAGGAAGCTGAAGCGCTGCGGGATGCGTTACGGGCGCAAAACCTGAACGTGCATCTGATTGGCCGGGCAACCAAAACCAAAATCGAGCTGGACCAGGATTACATTGACGAACGCTTGCCGGTTGCGGGTAAAGAGATTATCTACCGCCAGGTTGAGAACAGCTTCACCCAGCCGAATGCCGCCATGAATATTCAGATGCTGGAATGGGCGATTGATGTCACCAGGGGATCAAAAGGCGACCTGCTTGAGCTGTACTGCGGCAATGGCAATTTCTCGTTAGCCCTCGCACAAAACTTCAACCGCGTGCTGGCCACTGAAATCGCTAAACCGTCCGTGGCTGCTGCGCAATACAACATTGCGGCTAACCATATTGATAACGTACAAATTATCCGCATGGCGGCCGAAGAGTTTACTCAGGCGATGAACGGGGTTCGCGAGTTCAACCGTTTGCAGGGAATCGATCTGAAGAGTTACCAGTGTGAAACCATTTTCGTTGACCCACCGCGCAGCGGTCTGGACAGCGAAACAGAGAAAATGGTGCAGGCGTACCCGCGAATTCTGTACATCTCCTGTAACCCGGAGACATTGTGTAAGAACCTGGAAACGTTAAGCCAGACGCACAATGTTTCACGCCTGGCTCTGTTCGATCAGTTCCCGTATACGCACCATATGGAGTGCGGAGTATTACTGACCGCCAAGTAAATGATGTCCTGGCCGGGGGCGCTTCGCTTGCCCGGCCTACAAATATTACTCCACGATTTCCTGTCTACGGTTACGCACTTTAAAGCCGATCCAGAACACCAGAATCACAGACAGAACCGCTGGGAAGAAGTTTGAGCCAATATCCGGATATTCAGCGCGCACCACAGTGCTGTACAACAGAACGCCGAGAATAAAACAGGCGGCGGCCAGGCCCGGTAACCCCACAGGCATCGTACGATTTTGATAGCGTTGATGCAGACAATAAACCGTCAGCACCAGCGAAATAATTGGGAATACTGAGAATGGCACAATGGAGCTAAACAGCGCCGCAAATGTGCCATTGATCGATAAGCCAGCAACCAGCGCCAGCAGCAGCGTACCTTTATCTTGACCTGACTGTTTCATTGCTCGTCCTTCTCGTTACTCGGAGTGATGCGTCATCTTCTCTTGTTCACGGCGGTACCAATAAAATGCGCCCTTCGCGATCATGCGCAGTTGCAATACCAGCCGTTCTTCCAGCTGTCGACGCTGCTCGGCGCCAACATCCAGTGCTTCTGCCCCGGCGCTGAACACAATGGTGACCATGGCTTCGGCCTGCGCTTCAGTAAACGCACGAGGCATATGGTTTTCGAGTTCGAGATAGTCCGCAAGCTCCGCAATGAAGTGCTGAATTTCACGAGCGACCGCTGCGCGAAACGCCGCGGAGGTTCCCGAACGCTCGCGCAATAATAAACGGAAGGCGTTGGGATTGTTGCCGATGAACTCCATAAATGTTGAGACCGAGGTGCGGATCACACTCCCGCCCTTCGCGATACGCTGACGCGCCTGACGCATCAACTGACGCAGCATCAAACCACTCTCATCCACCATCGTCAGGCCGAGTTCATCCACATCGCGGAAATGGCGATAAAACGAGGTTGGCGCAATGCCCGCTTCACGAGCGACTTCGCGTAAACTGAGGCTGGCAAAACTACGCTCAGCGCTGAGTTGACTAAATGCGGCTTCTACCAGCGAACGCCGGGTTTTTTCTTTTTGTTGCGCTCTAACGCCCATCACGATGTCTGAATCCTTCCACATACCTTGCTGGCACTATACCAGAGATTAGGCGGTTGGCATGGCTTTGTGAATGATTGTTTACGCGCAGTTTGTGCTTCGAGTTCGCAAAAAAGCACAACGATAATTGGGTTATCCTGACAACGATGTTACTATTCTGTTGCTTTTATGTATAAGAACAGGTAAGCCTGACCATGTCACATTCCTACGATTACGATGCAATAGTAATAGGTTCCGGTCCCGGCGGCGAAGGCGCTGCAATGGGTCTGGTTAAGCAAGGAGCGCGCGTCGCGGTGATTGAGCGCTATCATAACGTCGGCGGAGGCTGTACCCACTGGGGGACCATCCCGTCGAAAGCCCTCCGCCACGCCGTCAGCCGTATTATTGAATTCAATCAGAACCCACTTTACAGCGACCACTCCCGACTCCTTCGTTCTTCTTTCGCCGAT
Organism: Citrobacter braakii; assembly: GCF_002075345.1. Taxonomy (GTDB): domain Bacteria; phylum Pseudomonadota; class Gammaproteobacteria; order Enterobacterales; family Enterobacteriaceae; genus Citrobacter; species Citrobacter braakii. The sequence goes on along the minus strand of NZ_NAEW01000011.1, from coordinate 112,028 downwards.
ATTCTCAACCACGCTGATAACGTTATTAATCAGCAAACGCGTATGCGGCAAGGATTTTACGAGCGCAACCACTGTGAAATTTTGCAGGGAAATGCCCGTTTTGTTGATGAACACACACTCGCCCTTGAATGCCACGACGGCACGGTGGAAACGCTGACCGCGGATAAGTTCATCATCGCCTGTGGTTCACGCCCCTATCATCCGGTAGATGTCGACTTTTCCCATCCCCGGGTTTATGACAGCGACTCTATCCTGAGCCTGCACCATGAACCCCGCCATGTTTTGATTTATGGCGCGGGAGTAATTGGCTGCGAATATGCGTCGATCTTCCGTGGAATGGACGTCAAAGTCGATTTAATCAACACTCGCGATCGCCTGCTTGCGTTCCTCGATCAAGAGATGTCCGACTCGCTCTCTTACCACTTCTGGAACAGCGGAGTGGTCATTCGCCACAACGAAGAGTACGAGAAGATTGAAGGTTGCGATGACGGCGTCATCATGCATCTGAAATCCGGTAAGAAACTGAAAGCCGACTGCCTGTTGTACGCCAATGGCCGTACCGGTAATACCGATTCGCTGGCGCTGGAAAATATTGGGCTAAAAACCGACAGCCGCGGACAGTTGAAGGTCAACAGCATGTACCAGACGGCGCTGCCGCACGTGTATGCCGTAGGAGATGTGATCGGCTATCCGAGTCTGGCATCGGCGGCCTACGATCAGGGACGCATTGCCGCCCAGGCATTGGTAAAAGGCGAAGCTACCGCGCATCTGATCGAAGATATCCCGACCGGGATTTATACCATTCCGGAAATCAGCTCCGTCGGTAAAACCGAGCAGCAGCTCACGGCCATGAAAGTTCCATACGAGGTTGGCCGCGCCCAGTTTAAACATCTGGCACGTGCGCAAATCGTGGGTATGAGTGTCGGAACGCTGAAGATCCTGTTCCATCGCGAAACGAAAGAGATTCTGGGGATCCACTGCTTTGGGGAACGCGCGGCCGAAATTATTCACATCGGTCAGGCGATAATGGAGCAAAAAGGTGGTGGTAACACCATCGAATACTTCGTTAACACCACCTTTAACTACCCAACCATGGCGGAAGCCTATCGGGTAGCAGCGCTAAATGGCTTAAACCGCCTGTTTTAACGCACTGTCGAAATGGCCATCCATTGACCCACGGATGGCCTCTGCCAGCTGTTCATAACGGCTGCGCAGCGGCGAACCTGGACGATACACCAGGCCAATCGTACGGCGCGGTTCTGGCTTGATGCAGGGCAAATAGACAACGCCATCACGCTTACGCTCCGGCGGCACGGCCAGCGCGGGCAGTAAGGTAATACCGCTACCTGCCGCCACCATGTTACGCAGCGTTTCCAGACTGGTCGCCCGGAAATGGGTATCCTCATCAGCACCCGCTTCAAAGCAGAAGCCCATCGCCTGATCGCGCAGGCAGTGGCCATCCTCTAGCATCAGCAGTTTCTCACCCGCCAGATCGGACATCGGCACACAGTCGCGGTTTGCCCATGGGTGATCTTCATAGATCGCCAGCAGCATAGGCTCATCAAATAACGGTACTTCGATGAACGCCTCACTCTCTTTCACCAGCGCCAGAATGACGCAGTCGAGCTTACCGCTATCCAGTTGCGCCAACAGCTGATGCGTCTGCGCCTCATGGAGATACATTTCCAGTTTTGGGAAGGTCTGGTGCAACATAGGAATAATATGCGGCAGCAGGTATGGCCCCACCGTTGGGATCAAACCAATATGCAGCGGTCCAGACATTGTCTCGCCTTGTTGGCTTGCCATCTCCTTGAGCACTTTGACCTCGCGCAGCACGGTGCGCGCCTGATCCACCAGCAGTAAACCTGCCTGAGTGAACAGCACTTTGCGACTCGTACGCTCCAGCAGCATGACGCCAAGCTCATCTTCCAGCTTGCGGATCTGTCCGCTCAGCGTTGGCTGACTAACGTGACAGGAGTCTGCCGCTCGTCGGAAGTGACGATGTTCGGCTAGCGCCACCAGGTATTCAAGATCACGAATATTCATTATTCATCCTCCATCGCCACGATAGTTCGTAGCGATAGGTAGAATAGCAACGAACGATTATCCCTATCAAGCTTTCTGTTTAATAATGCACCACAGAAACGGAACGGTACCCCTTTAACCCTTTAACCCTTGAAGCTACTGTCCGTTTTGAGAGTTTCTCTCATACTCGAAATAACTAAAGCCAACGTGAACTTTTGCGGACCTTGAGTCCGCATTTTTTTTGCGCCCGCGCGAATACATTCAAAAAAATATATACAAAATATAAATTAGATATTTCCATTCGATTATTTAAATTAAAATCATATTAAATTAAAATAATCAAAAACATTTTGTATCATTTATATATTTGACGCCCTATCAGGTTCATAAATAATAACCGCGCGATATTCAATATATGGCAAATCGCAAGAACACTCGTTTCTTCGCCACTCTAATTATTTAGAGTACATTCACCCATATTTTTCTAATATTTATCGAATGGAATCTTTTATGAAACTCAATACTATTTCGCGATATTTTCTCGCGGCAGGTCTGATGTCGTGCGCCGCAAACGCATTCGCTCTGGAAGCCTGGAGCGGTCAGGCAGGTGGAAACACCATTGAAGTTATTTTTGACAGTAAAGTTTATAGTAACCGCTGGTATGTAAATGCCGATAATTGCCCACAGGGCGCGTCAGCTGAAAACTGGGATAATCCGTGGAGTTATGTGCGCGATGCCACAAAAGCGGAAATCGATCAATATGGCAACCCAACCACTTGTGAATCCGGGAGCGCCACGCCTGTTGCCCACGACGCATTCAGCGCAGAAAAAGATTATGCCAAAGATGATATTGTCGCTTATAAGGATGTGACATATGAAGCGTCCAGGCCCATTCCGGCTTATTCCTTCACCCCAGGTGCCGACAATCCGTGGAAACTCTATACGCCAGTATCCGACTGGCGTTCCAGCCAGGTTTACAACAAAGGGGATGAGGTCAAAGTTGACGGACAGTCTTATGAAGCACTGTACTATACCGTTGGCGATAACCCTTCTATTGCAGGTAACCAGAATCCGACCGGCACCAATGGCCGTCCGTGGAAACCATTAGGTCCAACGGTCGAATTCACCCAGGAACAATTTAATAATGCCCCACAGATCAACTCCATTGCGCTTTACGAACCTGGCAAACTGGCGGTGTATAAAGGAACGCCTTATGTCGCCCAGACGAAAGTCAAAGGCGTTATGCCGTATGATAAAAACCCATGGGCGATTTATACCAACTGGGCTGGCACCAAAGAACGCGTAGGGACGCCGAAGAATCCATGGCCTGCCCACGTTTATGCACCATACGTCGACTTTAGCCTGAACAGCATTCCGGATCTGGCGAAACTGGCGAAAGAGCAAAACATTACCCACTTCACCATGGCGTTTGTCGTCGCGAAAAGTGGCGAGCAGTGCATCCCAACCTGGGGTACGGCCTATAATCTGCAGGATTACTCACAGTACAGCAAAATAAAAGCGCTGCGTGAAGCCGGTGGCGATGTGATGGTTTCCATTGGCGGAGCAAATAACTCCCCGCTGGCGGCTGCCTGTAAGAATGTGAAAGATCTGCAAAAACTCTACTACGACATTGTTGATAACCTGAACCTGAACGTGCTGGATTTTGACATCGAAGGCACATGGGTGGCCGATCAGGATTCCATCGATCGCCGCAACCAGGCAGTAAAAGAGGTTCAGGCTCAGTGGAAAGAGGAAGGTCGCAAAGTCGGTATCTGGTACACCCTGCCAATTCTGCCGACCGGTCTGACGGCTGAAGGTCTGTATGTGCTGGAAAATGCGCGCCATGTCGGCGTTGAGCTGGCTGGTATTAACGTAATGACCATGGACTACGGTAATGCCGTCTGCCAGTCAGACGGTACCGAAGGGCAGAACATCCACGGTAAATGCGCCACGTCCGCCATCGACAACATGTTCACCCAGTTGAAAAAAATCTGGCCAGAGAAATCTGACAAAGAGATCAACGCCATGATGGGCACCACCCCGATGATCGGTTACAACGATGTACAGGGCGAAGTGTTCTATCTGTCCGATGCGAAACTGGTGATGGACGACGCGAAAAAACGCAACCTCGGCATGATTGGCGCGTGGTCAATGGCACGCGATCAGCCGGGCGTGGCGAAGCAGGTCAGCCCGGAGCACAGCGGTATGACCGCACAGCAGGCACCGATGTACGCATACAGCCAGGTATTTGCGCCGTTTACTCACGCAGATGAAAAAGAGGTCGTCACCGGTGTTTATAAATCACGGAAAAACAACCTCTGCCTGGATGTCAAAAACGGTCAAATCCGGAATGGCGATCGTTTGTTCACCTATGCTTGCTCCGGCTCCAACAACCAGACCTTTAAATTTGATGCCCGTGAACGTCTGGTAATTGGCAATAGCCAGAGCTGCCTGGATATTCAAAACGGTTATAATGTTGAAGGCAGAAATATTATTTCTTACACCTGCCACACCCCGACTGATACCAACAAAAATCAGACATGGACCTGGCAAAACAACAAGTTCGTCTCACAGAAGGAAGGCACGCAACGTTGTATGACGGTGGGTAACGACGGTTATGTCACCTTAAGTACCTGCACCGACAATAACGTCGCCCAGGAATTTGAGATTTATCGTCCGTAAACTGCTATCCAGGATAGAAACATAACAAGGCCATCCTTCGGGATGGCCTCTTTTATTACCGACGTTAAATCAGCCGCGCCTTCGCGTAGTCGATCGCCTGCGCCACCTGCTGTGGCGACACGCCGCCTTTCGCCGCACGTTTATCCAGGCACGATTGCAACGAGAGGATCGGATAAACGTCATCGCCAATCACCTGACTGAACTTTTGTAAGTCAGCAAGCGACAGCGCTTCCAGCGGTTTGCCCTGACGAATCGCCTCGACCACCGTCTCACCCACAATATGGTGTGCTTCGCGGAACGGGACGCCTTTTGCTACCAGATAATCCGCCAACTCGGTGGCGTTAGCATAACCCTGCTGCGCCGCTTCCTGACAACGAGGACGTTTCACCTGAATGCCATCCAGCACCAGCGCAGCCATATGCAGACAGTCCAGCCAGGTGTCGAGCGCATCGAACAGCCCTTCTTTGTCTTCCTGCATATCTTTATTGTATGCCAACGGGAGACCTTTTAAGGTCATCATCATGCCGGTCAGCGCACCCTGCACGCGACCGCATTTGCCACGGATCAGCTCCAGCGCATCCGGGTTTTTCTTCTGCGGCATCAGAGATGAACCCGAAGTTACACGATCGGACAGCTCGACAAAGCCCGCTTCGCCGGTATTAAAGAAAATCAGGTCTTCAGCAAAACGCGACAGGTGCACCATGCCGATAGAAGCGTTGGAGAGTAACTCCAGCACGTGGTCACGGTCAGAAACACTGTCCAGACTGTTACGCGTCGCCGAGGCAAAGCCCAGCCAACCGGCCAGCTGCTCGCGATCGATTTCATACGCCGTACCCGCCAGCGCGCCGCAGCCCAGTGGACTGACGTCCAGACGCTTGAGCGAATCCTGCAGACGGCTCTCGTCACGCGCCAACATTTCGACATAGGCCAGACACCAATGAGCAAACGTCACCGGCTGCGCACGTTGCAGGTGGGTGTAACCCGGCATGACGGCGTCCTGGTTATTCTCTGCCGTCACCACCAGCGCACTTTGCAGCTGACGGTTGGCCGACAGTAATTCAATAACCGTGTCTTTACACCACAGTTTAAGATCGGTGGCGACCTGGTCATTACGGCTACGTCCGGTATGCAGTTTTTTACCAAGCTGGCCGACTTTATCAATCAGCTTACCTTCCACCCAGCTATGAATATCTTCGGCATCGCTTTGCAGGATCTGCTGCGGATTAACGCGAACCTCTTCCAGCAGAGTGTTCAGCGCCTCTTCCAATTGCAGCTGTTCATCGGCAGTTAGTACGCCGACCGTTACCAGCGCTTTAGACCAGGCCACAGAGCCGACAATATCCTGTTCTGCCAGGCGGTAGTCAAAACGCAACGAGTCGTTGAACTGTTTGAACCGCTGATCTGCTGCCTGTGTAAAACGCCCACCCCAAAGTGCCATAACTTGCTTCCTTAATATCTTGAATTTCAACGCCGGATGGCGCTTAGCTTATCCGGCGTACAGGTTCGGTTCACGTAGGCCCGATAAGGCATAACCGCCATCGGGTACAAAATAGTTTACGCTAAAATCCGCGTGCCAATTGGCATGCCGTTAAACAGCGCCGGCAGTTGCTCGGCATGACGCCAGGAGGCAATATCCACAGGGCGACCCAGCGTGCGCGCGGCATCCAGCGCCGCATTGACCTTCACGATCATGCCGTCAGTAATAATACCTTGTTCAATCAGTTGTTCCGCTTTCGCGGCGGTCATTTCGGCAATACGCTGGCCTTTACCATCCAGAATACCGCTTACGTCAGAGAGCAGGATCAGATCCGCACCCAACGTTGCCGCCAGCGCCGTTGCCGCCTGATCGGCATTAACGTTCATCAGCAGTCCGTCTTCAGTAACACCAATGGAGCTAACTACCGGCAGAAAACCGCCTTCCAGCAGTGTGTTAATCAGCTTAGGCGAACCCGGCTGCGCCAGTCCAACATGACCCAGCGCTTTATCGAGCGGCGTCACTTTTACGCTATCGCCATCACCAAGATACAGACCCACGGATGCGATGTGGTGCTTTTTCGCCCAGGCCAGTAAGGTTTTATTCGCTGTTCCCGCCAGGGCACCGGTAATAATGTCAATTTGATCGGCTGGCGTGACGCGCAGACCATTTTTCTTTTTCACCGGCAGGTTCAGCTGCTTCATCAGATCGTCAACCACGCAGCCGCCACCGTGCACAATGACCAGCGGTCGCTGATGCGACTCACGATAATTCACCAGTGCGGTAAACAGACGCTCCAACGCCTCTTCGCTATCCAGTAAAACGCCGCCCAGCTTGATAATTAATGGATTCATCGTTGCACCCTTAAATAAGAGACTGCGTTTCAGCAAAGCCAAAACGAATATTTGCGCACTGCATCGCCTGTGCCGCCGCGCCTTTCAATAAGTTGTCTTCAGTTGCCACCACGATCAGGTGCTCACCCTGTACGGCAAACCCGATATCACAGAACGGTAAGCCAACCACGTTCTTCAGCGCCGGAACGCCTTTGTCATACAGACGCACCAGTGGCTTATCGCCATACGCCTGTTGCAACGTTTGAGCCACTTGCGCATGGGTTACGCCCGCTTGCAAACGGCAGGTGATGGTTTCCAGAATTCCGCGCGGGAAGTTGCCCAGATGCGGGGTGAAGATCACCTCCGCACCAAGGTGAGTAGCGATTTCCGGCTGATGGCGATGGGTAAACACGCCATACGGCTGCAGGCTCACCTCACAAAAGCTGTTGGAAATAGCCGCCTTACGTCCCGCGCCGCTCACGCCGCTGGTGGCGTTAATTACCGGCCACTGGCTGAGATCCAGCAGCCCGGCATCAATCAGTGGTTTCAGCGACAGCTGCGCCGCCGTCGGGTAGCAACCCGGCACGGCAATCAGATTCGCGTCTTTCAGTTGGTCTGCGCTCCACTCCGCCAGTCCATAAACCGCCTGCTCCAGCAGGTCGGGATGCTGATGGGTAAAGCCGTAATATTTTTCATAGAACGCGCCGTCGTTTACGCGAAACGCGCCCGAGAGGTCAAACACCACGCATCCGGCTTGCAAAAACTGCGGGGCCAGGTCATGGCTCACCTCATGTGCCGTTGCGAGGAACACAACGTCCACCCCTGCGCTAAACTCGCTGATATCTGACATTGGCTGTAACGGTAAATCGACAATGCCTTTCAACTGCGGATGCAAATTGGAGATTAATTTTCCTGCATCATTGCTTTGCGCTGAGACGGTCAAAGCGGTTATGGTCATATCAGGATGGCGATTTACATAGGTCACAAGCTCTGCGCCGGCATAGCCACTGGCGCCCACAATCAGCGTATTCAACATCGGGGCTGCTCACCTTCTTAGATTCTGTTGCCAGATATAAGCCTTTATCACCTCACCTTACACTTGGTGGGTTTTATTACGCTCAACGTTAATGTATTTTTATTCACAAATACTGCATGAATATTGATACTATCATGACCCGAGGTGTGTCAACAATGAAAAACAATTTACCGCCATTTATCGAGATATACCGCGCTCTGATTGCCATGCCGTCGATTAGCGCCACCGAAGAAGCGCTCGACCAAAGTAATGCAGGTTTAATCACTCTGCTGGCGGACTGGTTCAAAGATTTAGGCTTTAATGTGGAGGTCCAGCCGGTTCCCGACACGCGCAATAAATTCAATATGCTGGCAAGCATTGGACAGGGAGCCGGTGGTTTGTTGTTGGCGGGCCATACCGATACCGTCCCCTTTGACGACGGACGCTGGACGCGCGATCCGTTCACCCTGACCGAGCATGACAATAAGCTCTACGGTTTGGGTACGTCAGATATGAAAGGCTTCTTCGCCTTTATCCTCGACGCGCTGCGTGACGTCGACGTCACTCAACTGAAAAAGCCCCTGTACATTCTGGCCACTGCCGATGAAGAGACCAGCATGGCGGGAGCGCGTTATTTCTCTGAAACCACCGCTTTACGCCCGGACTGCGCGATCATTGGCGAACCCACTTCTTTGCAACCTGTCCGCGCGCACAAAGGTCATATCTCTAATGCGATTCGCATTTTGGGACAATCGGGTCACTCGAGCGATCCGGCTCGTGGCGTGAATGCCATTGAACTGATGCATGATGCCATCGGCCATATCATGAATCTGCGCGATGACCTGAAAGAGCGCTATCACCATGATGCTTTTACCGTCCCGTATCCGACGTTAAATTTGGGTCACATCCATGGCGGCGACGCCGCCAACCGAATCTGCGCCTGCTGCGAGCTGCATATGGATATTCGCCCACTGCCCGGCATGACGCTTAACGATCTCAATGGCTTACTTAACGACGCGCTGGCCCCGGTCAGCGAGCGCTGGCCGGGTCGCCTGACGGTGTCGGAGCTGCATCCGCCAATTCCAGGCTATGAGTGCCCACCGGATCATCAACTGGTACAAGTGGTTGAGAAACTGCTGGGCGCACAGACAGAAGTGGTGAACTACTGCACCGAAGCGCCGTTTATCCAGACGCTTTGCCCGACGCTGGTGTTAGGGCCTGGCTCCATTAATCAGGCGCATCAGCCGGATGAGTATCTGGAAACTCGTTTTATTAAGCCAACCCGCGAATTGATCACCCAGGTTGTGCATCATTTCTGCTGGCATTAACCGCTTATCGCCTCGCTAACCCTTAGTGGTAAGCGAGGTAATTTATTAACATTTCCATAAGCAAAGCTTATTTGATTCGATGTGAATTAAATAACGTAAATTCCCGCCATTTTTTCGTTTGCTGAACCGATTTCGCAGCAATTGACGTCACGACTTTTACGTGGCTTTATAAAAGACGGCTAACAAACAAAGTCCGAGATATTTCGTGTCACAGCAAGGCGGCAAGCGAGCTCATACCTGGAGCTTACATAAGTAAGTGACGGGTGGGCGAGCGCAGCCAACGCCGATGTCGCGCGAAAGATACAGGACGCATAAATTAAAGATGGGGTGTCTGGGTTAATATGAACGAACAATATTCCGCGTTGCGTAGTAATGTCAGTATGCTCGGCAAAGTGCTGGGGGAGACCATCAAGGATGCGCTGGGAGAGAACATTCTTGACCGCGTAGAAACAATCCGTAAGTTGTCCAAATCATCCCGCGCCGGCAATGAAGTCAATCGCCAGGAGCTGCTCACTACGCTGCAAAACCTGTCTAACGACGAGCTGCTGCCGGTTGCCCGCGCGTTTAGCCAGTTTCTGAACCTGGCCAACACCGCCGAGCAGTACCACAGCATTTCGCCAAAAGGCGAAGCAGCCAGCAACCCGGAAGTGATTGCTCGCACTCTGCGTAAACTGAAAGAGCAGCCCAACCTCGATGAAGCCACCATCAAAAAAGCCGTCGAATCTCTCTCCCTGGAGCTGGTTCTCACCGCCCACCCGACCGAGATCACCCGCCGTACGCTGATCCATAAAATGGGTGAAGTGAACGCCTGTCTCAAGCAACTTGATAACAAAGACCTCGTCGATTACGAGCGCCATCAGTTGATGCGCCGTCTGCGCCAGTTGATTGCCCAGTCCTGGCATACGGATGAAATCCGCAAGCTGCGCCCAAGCCCGGTTGATGAAGCCAAATGGGGCTTCGCGGTGGTTGAAAATAGCCTGTGGGAAGGCGTACCAAATTATCTGCGCGAGCTGAACGAACAACTGGAAGAGCATCTGGGCTATAAGCTGCCCGTTGATTTTGTCCCGGTTCGCTTTACCTCCTGGATGGGCGGCGACCGCGATGGCAACCCGAACGTAACGGCGGATATCACCCGTCACGTGCTGCTACTCAGCCGCTGGAAAGCGACCGATCTGTTCCTGAAAGACATTCAGTTTCTGATTTCTGAGCTGTCGATGGTGGATGCCACACCGGAACTGTTGGCGCTGGTGGGCGAAGAAGGCGCAGCAGAACCTTACCGTTATCTGATGAAAACCCTGCGTTCACGTCTGATGGCAACCCAGGCCTGGCTGGAAGCCCGTCTGAAAGGCGAGAAATTACCGAAACCTGCGGGACTTCTCACCCAAAACGAACAACTCTGGGACCCGCTATATGCGTGCTATCAGTCTCTGCAGGCCTGTGGCATGGGCATTATCGCCAATGGCGAACTGCTCGACACCCTACGCCGCGTGAAATGTTTCGGCGTACCGCTGGTACGTATTGATATTCGTCAGGAAAGCACCCGTCACACTGAAGCCCTTGGCGAACTGACCCGTTATCTGGGCATTGGCGACTACGAAAACTGGTCGGAAGCGGATAAACAGGCTTTCCTGATCCGCGAGCTGAACTCCAAGCGTCCGCTGCTCCCACGTAACTGGGAGCCGAGCAACGACACCCGCGAAGTGCTCGACACCTGCCGGGTCATTGCTGAAGCCCCGTATGGCTCCATTGCCGCCTATGTTATCTCAATGGCGAAAACGCCATCGGATGTACTGGCCGTACATCTGCTGCTGAAAGAGGCCGGTATCGGTTTTGCTATGCCGGTTGCCCCGTTGTTTGAAACGCTGGACGACCTCAACAACGCCGATGACGTCATGTCCCAGCTCCTGAACATTGACTGGTACCGTGGCTTTATTCAGGGCAAACAGATGGTCATGATTGGCTACTCTGACTCCGCAAAAGATGCAGGCGTGATGGCGGCCTCCTGGGCGCAATATCAGGCGCAGGACGCGTTGATCAAAACCTGCGAAAAAGCCGGTATCGAACTGACGCTGTTCCACGGTCGCGGTGGCTCCATTGGTCGCGGCGGCGCGCCTGCGCATGCGGCGCTGCTTTCTCAACCACCAGGCAGCCTGAAAGGCGGTCTGCGCGTGACAGAACAAGGGGAGATGATCCGCTTTAAGTACGGCCTGCCGGAAGTGACCATCAGCAGCCTGTCGCTGTATACCGCAGCAATTCTGGAGGCCAACCTGTTACCGCCGCCAGAGCCGAAAGATAACTGGCGTCATATCATGGATGAGCTTTCCGATATTTCCTGTGAGCTCTATCGTGGATATGTACGTGAAAACAAAGACTTCGTCCCTTACTTCCGCTCCGCAACGCCAGAGCAGGAACTGGGTAAATTACCGCTCGGCTCACGTCCGGCAAAACGTCGCCCAACCGGCGGGGTAGAGTCTCTGCGCGCCATTCCGTGGATTTTTGCCTGGACGCAGAACCGCCTGATGCTCCCGGCGTGGCTGGGTGCAGGCACCGCACTGCAAAAAGTGGTTGAAGACGGTAAGCAAAGCGAACTCGAAGCAATGTGCCGCGACTGGCCATTCTTCTCCACACGTCTTGGCATGCTGGAAATGGTTTTCGCCAAAGCAGACCTGTGGCTGGCAGAATACTACGATCAGCGCCTGGTCAAAAAAGAGCTGTGGCCGCTGGGTGAAGAGCTGCGTCAGCGCCTGGAAGCCGATATCGATGTCGTGCTGGCGATTGCCAACGACTCACATTTGATGGCCGACCTGCCGTGGATTGCCGAGTCCATTCAGTTAAGAAATATTTATACTGACCCGCTGAATGTCTTACAGGCTGAGCTGTTACACCGCTCACGCCTGGCGGAAGAGCAAGGCAATGCACCGGATCCGCGCGTTGAACAAGCGCTGATGGTGACAATCGCTGGTGTCGCAGCCGGCATGCGTAATACAGGCTAACGTCCCCCCTCGTCGCCTTCGTGCTATTGTACGAAGGCGACAACAAAAACTGCTGTCATAACCGCTTCTTTTTCAATATATTCCCGCCTGAATATATTCACATTGTGAATATATCAACAGCAAAACACGATCCTAAGATCTTGATGCTTAAGTTCCTCTTAATATTAAGTCGCTACTCTTGGCGCTACGATTAAAGACAGGCTCACATTATGCAATCCTTACAACTCCAGTCTAAACCTAAATTTAGCTGGAAAGCCCTGGGTTGGGCGCTCCTCTATTTTTGGTTTTTTTCCTCATTACTGCAGGGCGTTATCTATTTTAGCGGCTACAGCGGTTCTACAGGTTTACGCGACTCCTTGCTATTCAGTTCGCTGTGGTTGATCCCGGTATTTTTATTTCCAAACCGTATCCGTATTATTGCTGCCGTCATTGGCGTAGTGCTATGGGCGGCCTCGCTGGCTGCTCTGAGCTATTACGTCATCTACGGACAAGAGTTCTCGCAAAGCGTTCTGTATGTGATGTTTGAAACCAATGCGAACGAAGCCAGCGAATATCTCAGCCAGTATTTCAGCCTAAAAATTGTTCTTATCGCCCTGGCCTATACAGCTATCGCTATTCTGCTGTGGACGCGTCTGCGCCCTGTTCATATTCCATCGCCCTGGCGCTATCTGGTGTCGTTTGCGTTGTTGTACGGTTTGATTCTGCATCCGATAGCCGTTAACACTTTCATCAAACACAAGCCGTTTGAAAAAACGTTGGATGGTCTCGCCTCACGTATGGAGCCTGCCGCACCGTGGCAATTCATCTCCGGGTATTATCAGTACCGTCAGCAGTTGACCTCACTCAATAGCCTGCTGAATGAGAACAATGCCCTGCCGCCACTGGCTAACTTCAAAGATAACTCCGGCGATGCCCCACGTACGCTGGTGCTGGTCATTGGCGAGTCAACGCAGCGTGGTCGCATGAGCCTGTATGGTTACCCGCGCGAAACGACGCCAGAACTGGATGCATTGCATAAATCCGATCCTAACTTCACCGTATTCAATAATGTCGTGACGTCACGTCCGTACACCATTGAAATCCTGCAGCAGGCGCTGACCTTCGCCAACGAGAAGAATCCGGACCTGTACCTGACTCAACCGTCTCTGATGAATATGATGAAACAGGCAGGTTATAAAACCTTCTGGATCACCAATCAGCAGACGATGACGGCTCGCAACACCATGCTGACCGTGTTCTCTAAGCAGACGGATAAGCAGTTCTATATGAATCAGCAGCGTACGCAAAGTGCGCGCGAATATGACAGCAATGTGCTGGCGCCATTTAAAGAAGTACTGGCCGACCCGGCACCGAAAAAGTTCATCATCGTGCACCTGCTGGGTACGCATATTAAGTACAAATTCCGCTATCCGGATGGTCAGGGTAAATTCGATAACAATGTCGACAACGTTCCCCCCGGCCTGGATGATGATCAGCTGGAAGCATACAACGATTACGACAGCGCGAATGTCTACAATGACCATATCATTGCCACTCTGATCAAAGACTATAAAGCGACCGATCCGAACGGCTTCCTGCTCTACTTCTCCGATCACGGGGAGGAGGTATACGATACGCCACCGCATAAAACGCAGGGTCGTAATGAAGACAACCCGACGCGCCATATGTATACGGTACCGTTCCTGCTGTGGACCTCTGAAAAATGGCAGGCTGCACACCCGCGTGACTTCTCACAGGATGTGAATCGTAAATACAGCAGTTCAGAGCTTATCCACACCTGGTCTGATTTAGCGGGATTCACCTACGACGGTTTCGATCCGACCCGATCCATTACCAGCCCGCAGTTCAAAGAGACGACCCGCTGGATTGGCAATCCGTACAAAAAGAATGCCCTGATTGATTACGATAGCCTGCCGTACGGCGATCAAATCGGTAATCAGTAATACTCGTATCGGCCACTCTTAAAGAGTGGCCTTTTTTTATGATGGCGGTTACTGTTTCCCCTGTCTGCTGCCTGCAAGGGATTAACATGTATCACGACGTCAGCCATCTTCTCTCCCGCCTGATTAACGGCCCCACGCCGCTGCGCCAGGTTTATTTTGCCAGCGCCAGTAGCTCAACGCCGGAGCTGGCGTATCAGGTCGATTTTCCCCGGCTGGAAATTGTGCTGGAAGGTGAGTTCATCGATAACGGAGTTACTGGCGCATCCGCGACGTTACTGCCTTGCGATGTGCTATTCGTTCCGGCTGGCAGCTGGAACTTTCCGCAGTGGCTCACACCGGTCACCACGCTCAGCATTCTGTTCGGCAAACAGCAACTTGGTTTCAGCATCGTCCAGTGGGACGGCAAGCAATATCATAATCTTACCCGCCAGCACGTCGCGCGGCGTGGGCCACGAATTGGCTCTTTCCTGCTGCAAACGCTCAATGAAATGCAGATGCAACCGCAGGAGCAACAAACCGCCAGGCTAATCGTTGCGAGCTTACTGAGCCACTGCCGCGATCTGCTGGGCAGCCAGATCCAGACCGCATCACGCAGTCAGGCGCTTTTCGAAGCCATTCGCGACTATATTGATGAACGCTACGCTTCGCCGCTCACCCGAGAATCTGTCGCGCAGGCGTTTTACATCTCACCCAATTACCTCTCCCACCTGTTTCAAAAAACGGGCGCTATCGGGTTTAACGAATACCTGAATCACACGCGACTGGAACACGCGAAAACGCTGCTGAAGGGTTATGAACTGAAGATCAAAGAAGTGGCGCACACCTGTGGGTTTGTTGACAGCAACTATTTCTGCCGCCTGTTTCGCAAAAATACCGAACGTTCGCCGTCAGAATATCGTCGGCAATACCACAGCCAACTGACGGAGATAAAAGCTAATCCAAAGTAAGATGTGTGTGCTGTGGTGCAGAAAGCAGCTTTCGCACGGCGCTCATCACCCGCTGCGGCTCACGCAGAAATGCGCTAATGCCCGACTGGACGTATCGGCTCTGCGTAAATCGCTCTGCTCCTGCCAGTTCAATATCGGTAATGAGCAACACCGCATCAGCACGGTTAATATCCTCTTCCGTCAGGCGATTTTCGGTACCCAACGCGCCCTGAGTTTCAATCTTGATGCTCCATTTCTCCTGCTGGCAGAGTTTCTCCAGCCGTTCAGCGGCCATATAAGTATGGGCCACGCCGCTTACGCACGCGGTGACAGCAACCAGATATCGTACAGGTGCGATGGCCATACTATCCTCCTACTGTTACCTGAAATCCGGCGCATTCTGCCATCTTACGTATAAAACCTATCTCTTGCGCCGACGGGACGGGCACTTCTTTCATCGACCAGGGTAATCCGAGCAGGTTGTATTTCGGTTCGCCATATTGATGAAACGGTAGCAGGTGTACCTGCTTTATGCCTAATGATGACAACAGCGTCAACGCCTGCTGCGTGTTCTCTACATTCATCGTAAAGCCCGGAATCAGCGGCAGGCGAGGTATGATATTAACCCCTTCAGCGACCATTAGTCGTAAATTCGCCAGCACGCGCGGCAGGTTCATATTAATGGTCTCACGCGCCAAATGGACATCCATAATTTTGAGGTCAAACAGCACCTCATCGCACTCTCTTGCCAGCGATAACAAACGACTGGCTGGCGCATCGCCAGCCGTTTCAATCGCGCAGCGAACATCCCAGCGCCGCAGACGTTGCAGGAATCGTACGGCAAAGGGCGCTTGCATCAGCACTTCACCACCGGAAAGCGTCACCCCCCCGCCAGAGGTGCGAAAGAAAATATCATCTTTCATCACTTCACGTTCCAGCTCGTCCAGCGAGATATCACGACCGATACGTTCAAACGCACCGGAGGGACACTCATCAGCATCACGTAGGCAGGGTGTACAGTGCAGGCATTTACTCTCCCGCCGTACTGTTTCAATACGTGGGGAGAGAGATTCAGGGTTGGCGCACCACGGGCAGGTATGCGGACAACCTTTAAAAAAGACTACCGTACGAATACCTTGTCCATCATTCAGTGAGTAACGCTGAATATTAAATATACGCGCGACGTCCTCGCCACGTGGGTCAATAACCTCACAGCTGATGCGCGGTGCGGCGAATGATGTCATCCTGGATCTCCTTCGACAGCTCGACAAAGAAGGCGCTGTAACCCGCCACGCGCACCACCAGCCCGGCGAAATCTTGTGGGCGCTGCTGCGCTTCTCGCAATGTGTCGGCATTCACCACATTAAACTGGATGTGCTGGAGCTTGAGCTGGGTAAATGCCCGCAGAAAATCCGCCAGCTTGCGTAAACCAGCCTCACCTTCCAGTGTGGCTGGCGTAAACTTCACGTTCAGCAAAGTCCCATTGGAAAGCAATGTGTTATCCAGCTTGCTGACCGATTTCAATACCGCCGTCGGCCCTTGCATATCCTGCCCCAGCATCGGCGACAGCCCCCCGTCCGCCAACTGTTCCCCGGCGAAGCGACCATCTGGTGTCGCTCCGACGACCGAACCCAGCGGCACGTGCGCAGAGACAGTATATGAACCCGGTGTAAATTGCCCGCCGCGTGGATTCTGGTATTTCTCTACCTCTTTGCAGTAATGACGCAGCAGTTCGGCGCTGATGTTATCTACATCATCAATATCGTTGCCGTATTTTTCGAAGCGGTTAATCAGCCGGGCGCGAATTTTCTCGCCTTCCGGGGTAGCAAAGTTGTCTTTTAGCACCGACAAAAGTTCGTCAAAAGTTAAGCGCTGTTGTTCAAATACCAGTCCATTGAGCGCATGCAGCGAATCGCTCAGGTTCGCAATACCGATCCCCTGTACGCCGGAGAAGTTATAACGCGCGCCGCCGTCGGTAATATCACACCCTTTATCCAGGCAATCGCTAATAAACGAGGAGAGCAGCGGCACCGGCGCCCAGTCGCGATGACCGATATCGCAGATATTACTGCCTTCGACCATCAACGTAATGTAGTGGCTGATTTTGGCACGAATATGCTTCAACAGGTCTTCGTACGTCAGCGCGCGATTGCCTTCGTTCTCATGCAGGCAGATTTCCATTACTTTCAGCAGATTAAACATGGCGATGTCGTGCAAACCGTATGTTCTGCCAGGAATAGACAGCTCGACACAGCCGACTACCGCGTAATCTCGCGCATCTTCCAGCGAGACGCCACGGTTAAGAAATGCGGGCACCACCACTTCATCATTAAAGATTTGCGGGATGCCGGTCCCGAGGCGAATGGTCTGTGCCGTTTTCATCAGGAACGGCGTATCGATCAACGCGTTCGTGCGCACACCGAGATTTGGTTGCGGCAGTTGTACGCTCTGATAAGCATCAAGACAGAGAAACGACAGTACGTTTACCGCACTACGACCATTCTCCGTTAATCCCCCAAGCAGTGCGGTGTAACCCGTTGGGAAGCCAGCGAAATAGCGCGCGCTGCTTGTGGATCGCAGCAGTACAATGTCATTGCATTTCACCCATAGCGATTCGAGGATTTCTTTTAAGAGTGCAGGATCTTCCCCCTGCGTCAGCGAGGTCTGATAAAACGGCAGCATATACTGGTCGAAGCGTCCGAGTGAGAGCGAACTGGCGTTGGACTCATATTGCAAAATAATGTTCATGTACCAGAACAGCTGACATGCTTGCCAGAAGGTTTGCGGCTTATGCTGGGCGTTATGCCGGGAGTTTTCCGCAATCGTCAGCAATTCCTGACGTCGCTGCGCATCCGGGCAGTTTTCCGCCATTTGTTCTGCCAGCAGGGCGTAACGCAGAATGTGGCTTTGCGAAGCCTCAAGCAGCAACAGAGCAGCCTGATAAAAGTGGTTATCCGGCTGCTGCAGACAATGCGCCCGCATCTGCGCTACCAGTTCGCCAAGCCCGAGATTCAACAGGCGTGGATAATCAATAATGATATGCCCCTGACCTTTATCCGTCTGGTTAACGCTAAAAATCTGCGTACGGACAGCGGCTTTTACCTCATCGGTCATCTGACCGTTGATGAAATCTTTCATCGACCGCTTTTCCCAGTACGGATACAGCACATCGCGATAGAGATGTTTATCCTCTTCGCTGATGTCAAAACGGTCCTGCGGACGGGTTGGAAACTGCTCCAGCTCGTTGAGCAGCCAGTAAGGATCCATTTCCGGTGACATTATGCCCGCCCGCGGTTTAACGGTACGGTTCCCGGCTATCAGTTCCTCATCACGAATCGATATTTCAACGTGCTCAAGAATATATGCGGTGGCTTTCGCCCGCCGCAGAATAACCGGCTCTCCCTCCGTCTGCTGGTGGCTGGCGGTATATAGCAGCGCACGCTCAAGCGAAATTTCGCGGTTATTCTGAAACAGAGCGTTTTTTAAACGTTGGATACGGTTAGTCATGAGGAACTCCTGTAGAAAAACTGATGCCAGATGGCGCTGTGGTTATCTGGCCTACGTATCAGTAGGCCGGATAAGTCGCCCCCCCCCTCCGGCAAACAAACCGTTATGCGGTTTGCGCAAGGTGTGCGCCAATCTTGTTCATGATGGCGTCGGCACGTTTCACTGCATCGCTGATGTTGACACGAACGATAGTTTTGCCCGCAAAACGCTCTTCAAACTTAATACCAATGTCTTTGGTCAGAATCACCATGTCGGCTTCTGCCACATCCGCCGCGGTCAGTTCGTTTTCCAGACCGATCGACCCCTGAGTCTCAACCTTTACTTCCCACCCCTTGGCTTTAGCGGCGCTTTCCAGCGCTTCGGCGGCCATATAGGTGTGGGCAACGCCAGAAGGACATGCAGTTACTGCGATAATCTTGGTCATGACTCATTCCTCACTTAATTCATTTCAAAATCTAAATCCAGGTCGTCTTCTTTCTGGTCGACCTGAGACACTTTTTTCCGCGCCAGACTTTTCAGTACGTTAACGCACACTGCGGTCACTACAGCCCCTACGGCAACCGCCGCGATATAACCCAATTTTCCTTCCACGACCGGCAGAACAATCAGCCCGCCCCAGCCGGCATAACACTGCGCACCAAACAGCGCGGCGGTTACCGTGCCGCAGGCCGAACCCACCATAATGGATGGGATAACGCGCAGCGGATCGGCGGCAGCAAAAGGAATTGCGCCTTCCGTTACGCCAACGCAGCCCATCACCAGCGCGGCTTTACCGGCTTCACGTTCTTCAGAAGAGAAATTCTTACGACCAATCAGCGTCGCCAAACCTAAGCCCAGCGGCGGCACGCAGATCCCTACCGCGGCGATTGCCACCACGGTATAAACACCCTGCGCCACGCAAATCAGCATGAAGGCGTAGGCAACTTTGTTAATCGGCCCACCCATATCGAAGGCCAACATCAGTCCCATAATTACCGCCAGCAGCACGATGCTGCCCTGCTGCATACCCTGCAGCCACTCGGTCAGGCTAGTGGTTAACGCGCCAACGGGTTCTCCCAGGCCCCACATCATGATGCCTGCGGTGATAAAGGTGCCGACAATAGGAATAACGAAGATAGGCATTACCGATCGCAACACCTTATGTACGGGGATCTTCTTCAGATAATGGACGACGATACCGCCAATAATCCCGGCAATTAGCGCGCCGAAAAAACCTGCGCCGAAGCTGTTTCCCACCCATGCGCCAATCGCACAAGGGGCGAGAGCAGAACGTTCAGCAATGGAATAACCAATGTAAGCGGCAAGGAATGGCACCATCAACGTCAGCCCTGCGACGCCAATATCAAACAGTTTCTTGAGATTAGGATCGGTCGCCGCATCCGGTACCGCGCCCTTGCCATACAACATGACGGAGACCGCCAGCAAAATTCCACCCGCGACTACGAAGGGGATCATATGCGAAACACCTGTCATCAGGTGCTGACGGGTATTTTTCAGGATTTGTACCAACTCTTTCATAAGTCGCTCCCAGGCTGCCTAAAGCCCATATCCATAAACTTGTTGCGGAAAACAATAGGCAATCCGACGCGGCGCAAACAGTGGATAAAAAGGCCATTTGCTGGACTTTTGTAATGTCAGCGCAAAAATGCGATCCGCCTCATAACTTGTAGTTTCTCGGAATTTATAGAGGACATGCTGACTTGTGAGGGATATCTCACTTTGATGGTTACATTACATTTATCCAGTTTTTGGCAGATTTGTCAGATGGCAGGTTCAGGCGTTGCCCTTTTATCCTGTAGCGAGAAATCGTTATGGGAGATGAGGCTATGGCCCTGATTGTGGAATTTACCTGTGAGCTGCCCAATGGCGTACATGCGCGCCCGGCAAGTCACATAGAAACGCAGTGCAACACCTTTACTTCGCACATTGAGTGGCACAACCTGCGTACCGAACGTAGGGGTAACGCCAAGAGCGCATTGGCACTGATTGGCACCGATACTCTGGCGGGTGATAGCTGCCAGTTGCTGATTTCCGGTGCAGATGAACAGGCAGCCCACCAGCATTTAACCCAATGGTTACGTAATGAATTTCCACACTGCGATGCACCGCTAGCGGAAGCCAAAAGCAACGAGCTGGAGCCACTTCCTGCATCCCTCACCAATCTAAACCCACAGCTTTTTCGCGCTCGCACCGTCTGCAGCGGCAGTGCGGGAGGCGTACTTAGTCTGCTCTCTTCGCTGGATCTCAACGCCCTTAACAATCTCCCATCCGCTAAAGATATTGAAACCGAGCAGGCGGCACTGGATAACGGCTTAACGCTGCTGATGAAGAATATTGCGTTTCGGTTACTCGACAGCGACGGCGCAACCAGTGCGATTCTGGAAGCACACCGCTCGCTGGCAAGCGACCTCTCACTGCGTCAGCACCTGCTCGCTGGAGTATCTCGCGGGTTAAGCTGCGCCCAGGCGATTGTCGAAAGTGCCGGACATTTTTGTGATGAATTCGCCCGCTCCAGCAGCAGTTATTTACAGGAACGTGCGCTGGATGTGCGCGATGTCTGCTTCCAGCTTCTGCAGCAAATTTATGGAGAGCAGCGTTTCCCTGCGCCGGGAAAACTAACCCAGCCTACGGTCTGTATGGCGGACGAGCTCACACCGAGCCAGTTCCTCGAACTGGACAAAACATTGCTGAAAGGCTTGCTGTTAAAAAGCGGCGGTACCACTTCACACACGGTGATTCTCGCCCGGTCATTCAACATTCCTACGCTGGTTGGCGTGGATATTGAATCCTTGATGCCATGGCTGCAGCAAACGGTTTATATCGATGGTAACGCAGGAGCGGTCATTGTTGCCCCTGATGAATCCGTCGTACGTTACTACCAGCAGGAAGCCCGTATCCAGGATGCCATTCGAGAACAACAACGTATCTGGCTGACCCAGGAGGCGCGCACGGGTGATGGCATCCGCATGGAAGTCGCCGCCAACATCGCCCATTCCGTGGAAGCGCAAGCAGCCTTTGGCAACGGTGCGGAAGCGGTTGGCCTGTTTCGCACGGAAATGCTGTATATGGACCGTACCTGCGCCCCGGATGAGAACGAGCTATACAACATTTTCTGCCAGGCGCTGGAGCCCGCGCAGGGACGCAGCATCATTGTGCGCACCATGGATATCGGTGGTGATAAACCCGTTGATTACCTGAATATTCCTGCCGAAGCCAACCCGTTCCTTGGTTATCGCGCGGTGCGTATCTATGAAGAATACGCCGCTTTGTTTACCACACAACTGCGATCGATCCTGCGCGCATCAGCGCACGGTTGCCTGAAAATCATGATCCCAATGATCTCCTCTATGGAAGAGATCCTGTGGGTCAAAGAGAAGCTGGCCGAAGCTAAACATCAACTGCGTACTGAACACATCCCGTTTGATGAGAAGATCCCGCTCGGTATCATGCTGGAGGTTCCGTCAGTGATGTTCATCATCGATCAATGCTGCGAAGAAATTGATTTCTTTAGTATTGGCAGTAATGACCTGACGCAATATCTGCTGGCGGTCGACCGCGACAACGCCAAAGTTACCCGCCATTACAACAGCCTGAATCCAGCCTTCTTGCGCGCACTGGATTACGCCGTACAGGCGGTACATCGTCAGGGAAAATGGATTGGCCTGTGCGGCGAACTTGGCGCTAAAGGTTCAGTGCTACCGCTGCTTGTGGGACTGGGTCTGGACGAGATCAGCATGAGCGCTCCCTCCATTCCCGCCGCCAAAGCGCGGATGGCGCAACTTGACAGCCGCGCCTGCCGTCAGTTGCTGAATCAAGCAATGGCGTGTCGAACGTCGCTGGAGGTCGAACATCTGCTGGCTCAGTTCCGCATGACTCAACAGGATACCCCTCTGGTTACCGCCGAGTGCATCACGCTGGATAGCGACTGGCGTAGTAAAGAGGAGGTCATCAAAGGGATGACCGACAACCTCCTGCTGGCAGGTCGTTGCCGCTATCCGCGTAAACTGGAAGCCGATCTGTGGGCGCGCGAAGCGGTCTTCTCTACCGGATTAGGTTTTAGCTTCGCCATTCCACACAGCAAATCAGAACATATTGAGCAGTCCACTATCAGCGTAGCGCGCCTGCAAGCGCCGGTACGTTGGGGTGATGATGATGCGCAATTCATTATTATGCTGACGCTCAACAAACACGCCGCTGGCGACCAGCATATGCGTATTTTCTCGCGTCTGGCACGGCGCATTATGCATGAAGAATTCCGTAACGCGCTGGTTAACGCCGCCTCTGCCGACGCTATCGCCAGCCTGCTGCAACATGAACTTGAACTTTAAAGAGGGTGTTTTTGTATGGAACTTTACCTTGATACCGCCAACGTCGCGGAAGTCGAACGTCTGGCACGCATCTTCCCAATCGCGGGTGTCACCACCAACCCAAGCATTGTGGCAGCAAACAAAGAATCCATCTGGGATGTGCTGCCGCGCCTGCAAAACGCCATTGGCGAAGAGGGCATTCTGTTTGCCCAAACCATGAGCCGCAACGCACAAGGCATGGTGGAGGAAGCCAAACGTCTGAGCAACGCGGTCCCCGGTCTGGTGGTAAAAATCCCGGTGACATCCGAAGGTCTGGCCGCGATCAAGATGCTGAAAAAAGAGGGTATCACCACGCTGGGAACCGCCGTGTACAGTGCCTCTCAGGGGCTGCTGGCAGCGCTGGCGGGGGCGAAATATATCGCGCCTTACGTTAACCGTATTGACGCGCAGGGCGGCGACGGAATTCGCACGGTACAAGAACTGCAAACGTTACTGGAACTGCATGCGCCCAACAGCATGGTACTGGCAGCCAGCTTTAAAACCCCTCGTCAGGCGCTGGATTGCTTACTGGCAGGATGCGAAGCAATCACCCTGCCATTAGACGTAGCGCAACAAATGCTCAATACCCCTGCGGTAGAGTCAGCAATAGAGAAGTTTGAACATGACTGGAACAATACATTTGGTCACATCAACCTGTGAGGGAAATAAAGTATGGATCGCATTATTCAATCACCTGGTAAGTACATCCAGGGTGCCGATGTTATTACCCGTCTTGGCAACTACCTCAAACCACTGGCAGAGCGCTGGCTGGTCGTTGGGGACAAGTTTGTCTTAGGCTTTGCCCAGGGCGCACTGGAAAAAAGCTTCCAGGATGCCGGACTGGCGCTGGAGATTGCACCGTTTGGCGGCGAGTGTTCACAAAACGAAATCGACCGTCTGCGCGGCGTGGCAGAAAAAGCGCAATGTGGCGCAGTACTTGGTATTGGCGGCGGTAAAACGCTGGATACCGCCAAAGCGCTGGCGCACTTTATGGGCGTGCCTGTCGCCATTGCGCCAACCATCGCCTCTACCGATGCACCGTGCAGCGCGCTGTCCGTTATTTACACCGATGCCGGTGAATTCGATCGCTATTTGCTGCTGCCCAATAACCCGGACAGGGTCATTGTTGATACCAAAATTGTCGCGGGCGCACCGGCGCGTCTGTTAGCCGCGGGCATCGGCGATGCGTTGGCGACCTGGTTCGAAGCGCGCGCCTGTTCACGCAGCGGCGCAACCACCATGGCGGGCGGTCAGTGCACTCAGGCGGCGCTGGCGCTGGCTGAGCTGTGCTTTAATACGCTGATAGAAGAAGGTGAAAAAGCTATGCTGGCTGCCGAGCAGCACGTGGTAACGCCTGCGCTGGAGCGCGTTATTGAAGCCAACACCTATCTGAGCGGCGTCGGTTTTGAAAGCGGCGGTCTGGCAGCGGCGCACGCCATCCATAACGGTCTGACAGCAATCCCGGATGCGCATCACTATTACCACGGCGAGAAAGTGGCTTTCGGCACGCTGACGCAACTGGTACTGGAAAACGCGCCGATCGATGAAATTGAAACTGTTGCCGCGCTGTGTCATTCCGTTGGCCTGCCGATTACCCTGGCGCAACTGGACATCAAACAGGATATTCCGGCGAAAATGCGCATTGTGGCTGAAGCTGCCTGTGCCGAAGGCGAAACCATCCACAACATGCCTGGCGGCGCAACGCCGGACCAGGTATATGCCGCCCTGCTGGTGGCTGACCAGTACGGTCAACGTTACCTGCAAGAGTGGGAATAACCGACCAATAAAAATCCCCGCAATTGCGGGGATTTTTTGTTCATACTATGCCGGACCCGCGCAAGCGACATCCGGCATGGTCTGTTACAGCAGATCGAAACGATCCAGGTTCATCACTTTCACCCATGCGGCAACGAAATCTCTCACGAACTTCTCGTGAGCATCGCTGCAGGCATAAACTTCAGCCACTGCGCGCAGTACAGAGTTAGAACCAAACACCAGATCGGCGCGAGTTGCGGTGTATTTTACTTCGCCGCTCGAACGGTCACGGCCTTCAAACAGCTCTTGTGACTCATCAACCGCCTTCCACTCATGACGCATATCCAGCAGATTGACGAAGAAGTCAGTGCTGAGTACGCCAGGGCGATCGGTAAAGACGCCGTGCTGGCTACCATCAAAGTTGGTGCCCAGTACGCGCATACCGCCCACCAGCACGGTCATTTCCGGTGCGGTTAGCGTCAACTGCTGCGCTTTGTCGATCAGCAGCGACTCGGTGGTCGACACGTCAGGACGAGCGCGGTAGTTACGGAAACCATCGGCAATCGGCTCAAGCAGTTCAAACATCTCAATATCCGTTTGATCCTGACGCGCATCCACACGACCCGGCGCAAAAGGTACCTTGATGCTGACGCCCGCAGCGCTAGCCGCCTGCTCGATACCGACAACACCGGCCAGCACGATAATATCGGCCAACGAGGCAGTATGGGCAGACTTATAAATACCTTCCAGCACAGGCAGAACGCGTGCCGCGGTGGCATTCACATCCCAGCCGCGTTGTGGGTCCAGCGCCAGACGCGCACCGTTAGCGCCGCCACGTTTATCCCCGCCACGGAAAGTCGATGCCGAAGCCCACGCTACCGATACCAGTTCGCCCACGGACAGTCCGGAAGCAGCGATGGTCGCCTTCAGCTTCAGGATATCTTCTTCGCTTGGGTTGAAGAACGCATGCGGCAGCGGGTCTTGCCAGATCAGATCTTCTTTTGGCACTTCCGGGCCAATGTAACGCGATTTTGGCCCCAT
This sequence comes from Citrobacter braakii, assembly GCF_002075345.1. GTDB lineage: Bacteria > Pseudomonadota > Gammaproteobacteria > Enterobacterales > Enterobacteriaceae > Citrobacter > Citrobacter braakii. The sequence continues at coordinate 86,160 of NZ_NAEW01000011.1, read as the reverse complement.
ATCGCGGTGCGTCAGTTTAAACCACGCACGGGCAAACGCTTCGTTGAACGCTTGCGGATCGTTCAGGAAACGGCGAGAGATCTTCTCGAACTCAGGATCGAAACGCAGCGTCAGGTCGGTAACCAGCATCGTCGGCTTGCGTTTTTTCGACGGATCAAACGGATCGGGAATAATTTCTGGCGCGTCAACCGCTTCAAACTGAATCGCGCCTGCCGGACTGCGAGTCTGCACCCACTCATATTTGAACAGGTTCTCGAAGAAATAGTTGCTCCATTGGGTAGGCGTCTGCGTCCACACCACTTCCAGACCAGAAGTAATTGCATCCGCGCCCGCGCCACTACCGTAGCTGCTGGCCCAGCCCAGGCCCTGCGCTTCAATCGGTGCGGATTCTGGATCGGCGCCAACGTGCGATGCCGCTGCTGCGCCGTGGGTTTTGCCCAACGTATGACCGCCGCCAATCAGCGCCACGGTTTCTTCGTCGTTCATCCCCATGTTACCGAAGGTCGCGCGAATAGCCGCTGCCGCAGAAAGCGGTTCGCCGCTATGGTCCGGCCCTTCCGGGTTCACATAAATAAGGCCCATTTCGGTGGCGCCCAGCGGCGCTTTTGCCAGCTCTTCCGGGTGACGGTGAGTCAGCCAGGCTTTTTCATCACCCCAGTTTACGTCGAGATCCGGTTCCCAGACATCTTCACGACCGGCACCAAAGCCAAAGGTACGGAAACCTGAGTTTTCCAGCGCCACGTTACCCGCGAGGATAAACAGGTCGGCCCAGGAAATTTTCTGACCATATTTCTGCTTGATTGGCCACAGCAGACGACGCGCTTTATCAAGGCTGACGTTGTCCGGCCAGGAGTTCAGTGGTGCAAAACGCTGCTGTCCGCGACCCGCTCCACCGCGTCCATCGATAGAGCGATAGGTTCCCGCGCCGTGCCATGCCATGCGGATAAACAATCCGGCATAGGTTCCCCAGTCAGCGGGCCACCATGGTTGAGATTCGGACAGAAGGGCTCTGAGATCCCCTTTCAGGGCAGAATAGTCGAGTTTACTAAACTCTTTGCGGTAGTCGAAGTCCTCACCCAGCGGGTTCGAACGGTTGGAATGTTGGTTTAAAAGATCAACGCGGAGTTGATTTGGCCACCAGTCGCGGTTATTCGTTCCTGCTCCCGCGCTCTGATCGTGACCGCCTTGATGAAAAGGACACTTACCGGCAGTTGATGCGTTTTGGCTATCGTCGGACATGCTCATCTATATGCTCCCTTTACAGTGTTCTGACTACGATATACACCACCAGAGATAAGATATAGTCGAAATAACCCACAGATTCGATAGCTAATTCCTTTTATATTTTAAGTTACAGAGATGTAGATCAAAATGATCAACAAAAAGCCCTCCGTAGAGGGCTGGGGCATCTGTTTAGTTAGGTCTTACACCCAGTGTGTGACAAATAGCGTAGCTCATCTCGGCACGATTGAGGGTATAGAAGTGAAAATCCTTCACCCCTTCGCGACTGAGAATTTTCACCATATCCATGGCGATATTCGCGCCTACCAACTTGCGGGTTTCCGCGTCATCATCAAGACCATCAAACATGGTCGACATCCACGCAGGAATGCGGACGTTGGTCATGTCAGCAAATTTTTTCGCCTGCTTAAAGTTAGATACCGGCAGGATGCCCGGAATAATTTCCACATCGATTCCCGCAGACACGCAGCGATCGCGAAAGCGCAGATAGCTTTCTACATCGAAGAAAAACTGGGTGATCGCGCGGTTTGCACCGGCATCAACCTTACGCTTCAGGTTCAGCAAATCCGCCTGAGCGCTTTTCGCTTCCGGGTGCACTTCCGGGTAAGCCGCAACGGAGATATCGAAGTCTGCAACGTCTTTCAGCAGAGTCACCAGGTCGGAAGCATACATATCCGGTTTACCGCTTCCCGGCGGCAGGTCGCCGCGCAGGGCAACAATATGACGAATACCGTTATGCCAGTAGTCCTGAGCAATGGTACGCAGCTCATCACGGGTCGCATCAATGCATGTCAGGTGCGGGACCGCTTCAAGACCTGTGCGATCCTTAATGCCTTTAATAATGCTGTGCGTACGGTCGCGCTCACCAGAGTTTGCACCGTAAGTGACTGATACAAACTTCGGCTTCAGGCTGCTCAGGCGATCGATGGAGTTCCACAGGGTTTGCTCCATTTCACTGGTGCGCGGCGGGAAAAACTCAAACGAAACGTTAATCTGACCCTGCACTTCTGCCAGGCTCTGATTCAGGGCTTCCCGCTGGTTGGCGTGAAAAAAGCTCATACCTTACCTCATCAATCTTTTGTCGTTATATGTTGTGTTGTGAACTGCTATACGTTTAGACGTCTAGATGTAAAAATGACGGAAAAGCATGCTGGCGTCAACACAAAAATCATCGTTAAAGGTGAGGAATACTCAGCCAACGTGAAAAAAATTCACATCAGCTTGAAATGGTGAGGGATTGCGTCACGACCGTCTGTAGCCACTCTACTTTTATTACGTTCTCAGGCAGCGTCGCTAACCCCATGCTAAGCCGCAATTCTGTATCAGTAAGCGGAAGGAAGATCACACCCTGACGCTGGATAGCGGAAAAGGAGGCCGGAACCAGGCTCAGACCGTCACCCTGCGCGATCCGTGCCAGCAGCACGTCATGTTCCATTGGCTCCTCAATAAGTGCAGGAGAGTAACCAGCACGACGAAAAATGTGTCGAGTGTAATCAAAAAAAGCAGGGTTACGTTCACGTTTGAACCAGAACAGCGGTCGGTGGTTCAGCGACGTTAACGAGAGCGAAGGCAGAGCCGCCTCTGGCCAGAGCGCGGGTAAGGCGGCGATCATCGATTCTTGCCAGCCGAGCGGCGTGACGCTAAGACCCGAATTCTCAAGCGGTAGCGCCACCAGCGCTGCATCCAGTTTTCCCCGACGCACCTGACGCGCCAGTTCAGGCGAACCATGACGGACAATATGTAGCTTCTGTACACGCGTAGCAAGCTGCGACTCAAGCGCCGCAAAAACACCCTGCTCAAACGCTGTACTTAGCCCTAAGCGCAGAGATTGCTCTCCCGTTTTCGCTATCTGACTCAACGCCGCCCAGGTTTTATCCTGTAGCGCCAATAGCGGGCGCACGATTTCAAGTACGCGCTGGCCGTCCTCCGTCAGCGTAAGTCCACGGGTATGACGGACAAAAAGCGTCACCCCCAGGCGCTCTTCAAGCTGGCGAATGTGGCGACTCAGCGGCGGCTGCGACATAAATAAACGCAGCGCCGCTCGACTCATGTTGTTCTCTTCCGCCACCACGGAAAAATAGCGTAGGAGGCGGATATCCAGAGAGTGCAAAGGCGATGTTGTCATACCGAAAAGGTATCACGGAAACGGTATTACCCCAATCATTCTGCGCGCTCTATCCTCATGCCGTACACGAACTCACGAGGTGATTATCATGGATTCAGAACGCTATTTAACCGGTCAGAGAATGCTGCAACAGGTTGATGGAAAAGGCGGAGATGCGGTAGTCGAAAGTCTGCAGGATATTGCGCCAGACTTCGCCCAATACCTGATTGAATTTCCTTTTGGCGACATCTATTCAAGGCCGGGGCTGGATTTACGCAGTAGAGAAATTGCCACCGTCGCCGCGCTCACCGCCATGGGTAACGCCGCACCGCAGCTTAAGGTACACATCGCCGCCGCGCTGCACGTTGGCTTAACACAGGAAGAGATTATTGAAGTGATGATGCAGATGGCTGTTTATGCGGGATTCCCGGCAGCACTAAACGGCCTGTTCGCCGCAAAAGAGGTGTTTGCCTCCCACAGAGGTTAAAACAAAGGCCAGCGGAATATCTGCTGGCCTGACCTCACTACGGTTTTACATCTTCCACACGCATGCCTTTGAGTTGTTCATCCGTCAGCGTATTTCCCGCTTTGAAATAATCCACGACCGCATTAGAGACATAGTAACCGCCGGATGTGTTACGCGCTTTACCTTCAGTAAATGTCGTGAAACCATCACCGCCGTCCGCCAGAAAGCTATTGGTGGCAATGTGATAAACCGTGGCATCCTCAATGGGTTTGCCGTTTAACGTCAATACGCTAACCCGCTGACCAACCGGTTTACTGCTGTCATACTTCATCTCCAGTCCTTTGGACACCTGCAATACACCGTTGGTTAAACTCGCGCCGTGCTCCATCAGACTACGTAACTGCTTCCCGGTGAGATCCATGGTTGCCAGCTCATTCGGGAACGGGAAGGTGCTAATGACTGCGCCCATGGTGATGACTCCAGCAGGGATTTCATTCCGAATGCCGCCTGAGTTAGTGAGCGCTAACTGGGTATCTTTACCCGCCGCAACCAGCAACGCATCTGCCGCCAGATTTCCCAGCGAAGAAGATTCACCGTAAGCACGCGTCAGCTCAACCGGCGCGTTGGCAACCGTCTGCTGCACCACTTTATCGAGCTTTTTATTCCAGCCATCAATGACCTGTTTCGTCTGCGGGTCTGGCTGCCACTCATCAGCAAAAATGGTTTTCAGCTCGAAGTTCTTCACGGTAAATTGATGCGGTTTTTGCTGGTAATCCAGCACCAGTTTACCCACATCAATGCCGCCGCTGTCGGTAGACAGAATCAGGGTGTTACCTACTTTAATCGGCTCCGGCGTGCCCACATGCGCATGACCGGTGATCAGGATGTCCAACCCCTGCACCTGGCCTGCGGTCTGGATGTCTTTATCCAGCGCACGGCGTACATCGGTGCCCCCCAGACTGGACTGACGCGCTGGCGTGCCTTCATGGATCAGCGCCACGGTGAGATCGACTTTGCCTTTCAGCTCATCGATATAGCGTTGCAACCACTTCACTTCATCCCGCGCCTCGATCCCGACACGTGTCGCAGCGGAAACCGTATCATCAAAAGCAAACACGCCGTGCAGGCCAATCACGCCAATCTTCACGCCATCTTTTTCAATAATGGTGTAAGGCTTATCCCAGAACATTTTGCTGCTGTTTTGGTAAAAGATGTTGCCCTGCACGATCGGAAACTTTGCCTGGCTCAGTTGCAGCAGCGTATTGTCCCAACCGTGATCGAATTCATGATTACCCATGGTGACAGCGTCAAAATTCATGGTGTTCATGATATCGATAATCGCCTTCCCCTTGGTCAGGCTGCTGATATATGGCCCGGTGAAATAGTCGCCAGCATCCAAAAACCAGGTGGCGCTATTTTTCGCTTTCTCCTGCTTCACCATCGCCGAGATATTGGCCCAACCGCCAATATCTCGTGTGCCATTGGCAATCCATGGCACTTTATAAGGTTCGACATGGGCATGGAGATCGTTGGTATAAATAATCGTGACATCTTTGGCACTTGCCCAGAGCGGCAAAGATACCAGAACACCGACAGCAAGCATTTTTAGCTTCATAACCAATCCCTTTCAGTCATATAAAGATTCGCTACGTTACGTTCTGAAAGGTTTTTTTATGTGAGAAAACTCACATCCATCGGTGATAGTTGCAGGCCAAAATCAACGACCATTAAAAATCGTTGGTAACAGGATGACGTCACTGTTCACTATCAATTGCTGCAAATCCTTTGGCTGCAAAAATCTGGGGCTGGCAAGCTCAGCTGATTACAGCTGGCCAGAATATCGGCTGGGTTATGCCGCACTGCATTGTCGGGCATGCGGCAGCCTTCCACCGCTGTTTGATGAGGAACAGTTCCGTTGCTGGTTGTCGGCATATTTAGCGGATTTTGCCGCTAATCGTGGTCAGTTTTGCCCATGTTGCTACCAACGAGAAATCATCCGCTATGGGCATAATCCCCAGGGCAGCCAGCGCGTCCAGTGCCGAAACTGCAAAAAAGTGTGGACACCAAAGCAGGCGCCTCCCACCGGCATCGTTTTGCCAGAACAAATAGCGACGATTCCCTTGCTCGTCCCTTTTCAGGGCGTTAGTGCAGGCCAGCAACTCTATGTATTACTCTCTTTTGACGCTATTCGCGGCAATGTTCTGCATATTTCCAGCAACTTCACGCCGCACACTGCCGGCATATCATTGCTTTACCGCTGGCGTGGCAGTGCTGAGCCAACAGTCATTCACGACGATATCATTGAGCGAGTGAGTCAGCGGGAAACCCAGTTTTTACGCCGCAGCCAGTTTGATGAAATCCAGTACGGCAGCGCCATACTCAAACGGAATGCCAGCGGCGCGATTTTACGCCCGGTCATTACTGCCCATGGGCATTTCCGCCTGCTGAGCCATCTGTGGCCAGAGGTAAAAACCCATATTATTGCCCACGAATGCTTCCTGCGCGGCGCAGCGATTACCGCATGGGCGGAACAGTTTCGCCATCATCGCGCCTCGCTGTGGTTTATTGATGAAGAAATGAATAACGATAAGCGCACGCTGCCCTGGCAATTGCTGGGTAAAACGTATCAGGGATGGTGGCGAAATCAGTGGCAAATCTGGCAACGAGGCGATATGCGTAAAATGGTGTGTTTGTTAACGCAGGGGCGGGTTGAAGAAAGCGCGTCAATAACCCTGGCGGCAAGCCATCGTTTTCTCGCCTGGTTGCGGCAACAGACGGAATTTGAGCAAAGTACCCGTTACTCTGCCCATTCGGTGTTTCAGGCGATAAGATCGCTGGCAGATAAATACAACGCCCTCATTGAGGGCGATGTTTACACATGTTATCCGGCAACAAAAACTACAGCAGTTGCGCCAGGCGGTTGATATCAGACTGAATCGCCCCGGCGGTCACATCGCGGCCCGCCCCCGGTCCGCGAATGACCAGCGGGTTATCACGATACCAACGGCTTTCAATGGCGAAGACGTTATCGCACGGCAGTAGTGCCGCCAGCGGGTGCTCAGGGCGTACCGCTTCAACGCCAACGCGTGCCTTACCGTTAGCGTCAAAACGCGCCACATAACGTAGCACCAGTCCCATTTCACGTGCCGCTTCCAGGCGTTGCACCATCTGCTCGTTCAGCTCATCGCCATTTTCAAAGAAATGGTCAATAGAACCTGCTTCACAGTGCACAGGCACCAGCGACTCTACGCGCACCTGGTCCGGTTCGATGTCGTAACCCGCTTCACGCGCCAGAATCACCAGCTTGCGCATCACATCTTTGCCGGAAAGATCCACGCGCGGATCAGGTTCAGTCAAACCCTGCTGCCACGCCTGATCCACCAGATCGGTGAACGGGACCGTGCCATCAAATTGCAGGAACAACCACGACAACGTGCCGGAGAAGATCCCGCTGATCGACAGAATAGTATCTCCGCTATCAATCAGATCGCGCACTGTATGGTTGATCGGCAAGCCTGCGCCGACGGTGGCGTTATACAGCCAGTGGCGACCGGTTTTTTCAAAGGCGTCATGAATCTGGCGGTAATTATTACTGCTGCTCGCCCCCGCTAGCTTGTTGGCGCTGATAACGTGGAAGCCATGACTGGCGAAATCCAGATACTGCTCCGCCAACTGCTCGCTGGCAGTGACGTCCAGCACCACTAAATCATCATACGGGTGGGCACGCATCCACAGGAACAATGACTCTTCATCCTGTTCTACCGCCTCGTCATCGAAGAAGGCCAACGCGCGGCTGGCATCCAGCCCTTCGTAATTCAGCAGGCTACGGCGGCTATCAACCACTCCTGCCAGCACGAACTCTAATCCGGTACGCGCCGAGAGCGTGCTCTGCTCGCGGGCAAACAGCTCCAGCCAACGCGACCCAATGTTACCTTTGCCGAACAGCACCAGACCAATGCGTTTTTCCGCGCGGAAGATTGACTGGTGCAGACCCTGAATCAGGCTCTCCGTTGGCCCGGTACGCAAGACGGCGACCAGGCTAATGCCCTCTTCCGACTGCCAGGTGAATTCGACCGGCTGACCTTTCAGCTGTTGCCAAAAGCGATGGCAGTGCAGCGGGTTACGGGTGACGCCCGCCCCAACCATCGCCACCAGCGCCAGCCCCTGGCGCAGACGCAGTTCGCCCGGCAGGCCAGCTTCATCCAGAATTTTCAGTGCGCCATCAGCGACTTCGGAGGTATAGCAAAATTGCAGCAACTGGCGGTCAGGATGCACACCCACTGCCAGCGGACGCACCTGGGTGCGTTTTAAAATCTGATCAATCTCTTTATAGGCCAGTTTAAAGTCCTGGCCAGTGGGAACCTGAAACTCAATCAGGCAAACGTCGTCATGGCTGGTCACAATACGTGCCCCGGTACCGGAAGCCAGCACGCGTTCAATACGCGTCGATCCCTGCTCCGGCGTATAGCTACAACGCAACTGGAGATCGATATCGCTGCCGGAAACCGGCTGGAGGGTGCGGGCATGGAGAACCGGAGCCGCCAGACGCGCCAGCTCGCTGGCTTCATCCAGACGCAGCAGCGGCAGCAGACAGGCATCTTTTACTTTACGCGGATCCGCGCTGTAAACCCCGGCGACATCGCTCCAGATGGTTACGCGGGAAACCCCCGCCAACGCGCCAACCTGCGTCGCCGAGTAGTCGGAGCCGTTACGCCCCAGCAGTACCGTCTCACCGGCGTTGCTGCGGCTAATGAAACCGGTAACGACCAGGCGTTTGCCCGGATGCTGCGCCAGCAGTTGCTGCAGCAATGGGTAAGAAAGACCTTCATCCACCTGCGGCTGAGCGCCGCGCTCGGCACGTAAAAAATCGCGCGCATCCAGCCAGGCTGACTCCAGCCCCTGTTGGTTAAGGACGGCAGACATCAAACGCGCCGACCACACCTCGCCATGCCCGACGACTTCAGCATAGACGGCATCATTCACGCCGCTGTCGAGTAACCCGGCCAGACGCTCCAGATCGTGAATAAACGCGCCGATCAGCCCATCCGCCACCTCAGGAGGTAACAAACCGCTGATAAGCTCACTCTGATAGCGACGTAACGCCTGTTGAACCTGATGCGCAGACAGACGATCGGTCTGGCTTAATTTTAGCCAGCTAATCAACTGGTTAGTGGTACTGCCTGCGGCTGAAACAACCATCATGTCATCAGGCTGCGAGTACTCCGCCATAATGCCTGCAACACGCAGATAACATTTCACATCAGCCAGACTACTACCACCAAATTTGTGCAGTTGACGACCCTTCGTCCCTGCCTGCGCAATCACACTCATGTTTACCCCTTGTTTGCAGCCCGGAAGCCATTTTCCAGGTCGGCAATTAAATCTTCGCCATCTTCAATACCGGTGGAGATACGCAACAGCGTTTCCGAAATTCCGGCAGCAGCACGCGCTTCTGGCGCCATTCCCGCGTGTGTCATGGTTGCGGCATGGGAGATCAGACTTTCAACGCCCCCTAACGATTCCGCCAGCGTAAACAATGACAACCCGCCGAGGAAGCGACGCAGCGTTTGCTCATCGCCATCCAGCTCAAAACTCAACATCGCGCCAAACCCTTTTTGCTGACGCGCGGCAATCTCATGGCCCTGATTATCCGGCAATGACGGGTGATACAATTTTTTCACCAGCGGCTGAGTTTGCAGATAATCCACAATCGCCTGAGCATTACGTTGCGCCACCTCCATACGAGGTGACAGAGTACGCAGGCCGCGCAACAGCAGATAACTATCAAACGCGCCGCCGGTCACACCAATATTATTCGCCCACCATGCCAGTTCAGTGACCATTTCCGGATCTTTTGCTATCACCACACCAGCCACTACGTCGGAGTGACCGTTTAAATATTTCGTGCATGAATGCAACACCAGATCGGCGCCTAATGCCAGTGGATTTTGCAGTGCCGGGCTTAAAAAAGTGTTGTCCACCACGCTGACCGCACCAGCCTCGCGCGCCAGCTGGCAGATTTTCGCGATATCCACCACGCGCAGCAGCGGGTTGCTTGGGCTTTCTACCAGCACCAGCTTCGGTTTTTCCGCCAGTGCCGCCTGCAACGCCTGCTCATCTCCTTGATCGACAAACAGTACGCGATAACAGCCACGCTTTGCCAGGCTGTCAAACAGACGATAGCTTCCGCCGTAGCAGTCGTGCGGTGCGACCAGCAGATCGCCAGGCTTGAGGAATACCGTAGTCACCAGATGAATCGCCGACATGCCGGTATTGGTCAGTACTGCCCCCGCCCCACCTTCCAGTTCCGCCAGCGCACGCTGAACGACATCACGCGTTGGGTTACCGCGACGCGAATAGTCATGGGCGCGAGGCTCATTAAAACCGGTAAAGTTATAGGTGCTGGAGAGGTGGATCGGCGGGACAACGCAACCGTACTGTTCGTCGTCATTTAATCCGCTACGCACTGCGATGGTGGCCTGTTTACGCGTCATATTGAGGAGATCCTGGCTGAGTCGGTGAAAAGTCAGACACCAGAGTAATCATAGTTACGATAGCCGTCAATACATCTGGACATCTAAACTTCTTTGCGTATAGATTGAGCAAACCGGAAATAGCCGTTAAAATTATATGCATTAGCGTACATCTGCGTCGGCTTACTTCGTGTCAGGGCCACGCCACTACGATAAACTACGCGCAATTATGGTCCGGGCTCAGGTTCTGGCCTCAATATTAATGACAAAGAGGATTAGGTATCTCATGGCTGAATGGAGCGGCGAATATATCAGCCCATACGCTGAGCACGGTAAGAAGAGTGAGCAAGTCAAAAAAATTACGGTTTCCATTCCTCTGAAGGTGTTAAAAATCCTTACCGATGAACGCACGCGTCGTCAGGTTAACAACCTGCGTCACGCCACCAACAGCGAACTGCTGTGTGAAGCGTTTCTGCATGCTTTTACCGGGCAACCATTACCCAACGATGACGACCTGCGTAAAGAGCGCAGCGATGAAATCCCGGAAGAAGCAAAGGTAATCATGCGTGAACTGGGTATCAACCCGGAAACGTGGGAATACTGATTTTTCAAGACAGATGAGAAAAGGCGGGATTACTCCCGCCGCTTCTCACTACGTTACTTACTGATACCATTAAGCTTATTCAATGTTTCTTCCATTTTGAGCGTCTCTTTACGGTTCAATGGATAGAAATAAATCAGAATGACTGCTGCCAAAAACAGGCATAAAGCCGGTAACAGATTTGCCATCGTATAGATGTTTTCCTGCACAATGCTGGTTTGCACAGCGCCGCCCGTTGACGAAGATTGATAACCAATGATGGCCAGCATAAAGCCGCCAATAGCCCCAGCGCACGCCTGGCCAACCTTGCGGGCGAAGAAGTTCACGCCATAGACGGTCCCATCTTCACGATCGCCGGTGACATACTGGTGATAATCACACACATCGGTCATAAACGCCCAAATCATCAGGTTGAATAACCCGGCACCCAGCGTCGCCAGGAACAGGAAAACCAAATAAACCTTCGCGTCGGTAATGTGGGTGAAGTACATAATCACATACATGGCTACCGCAAAGAGCAGCGCGCCTACGCTGGCTTCTTTCTTACCAAAGCGCTTCGTGAGCCAGGATGCCGAGGGTGCCAGCAAAACCAGAGAGCCAAAGGTGAATAGCAATGCAACGGACATGGCCTCTTTGTTATGGAAATAGTCATTAAACAGGTAAGTCATGTTGGTACCAGACAACCCCTGATTAATCACAATCAGCAGATCCACAACCACTAAAACAATTAGCGCTTTATTGCGTATCAGCCCCTTCAGCAGCACAGAAACCGGCATGCTCTCTTTTCTTTCCACCCGCACGCGTTCCGTCGTTAACTGACAGGTCAACGTTAAAAAGATAAACCCCAGCACAGAACAACCAATGGCAATCCAGAAGAAATGCTGTCCAGAGATCACCTGGCTTCCGTCCACCAGAGTGGTGTACATCAGGATCGGAATAAAAAAGCCGGTTGTCCCGCCGCCGATGGCGGACCCAACGCTGCGCCAGGTTGACAGCGATACGCGATCTTCCGGATTCGAGCTAATCGCCGCAGACATGGCACCATACGGAATACTCACTGTCGATAACAGCGAACCGTAAATAAAATAGGAACAGCAGATGTAGATAATTTTCGCCGTATAAGAAAAATCATGCACAAACGGCAGGAACAGAACGACCGCAATGATGCAAAACGGGTACTTCATGCGGCGCACCCAGGGGTTAAATCGCCCATGTACCGTCAGTTTAGAGGTATCACATAAGCGCCCTACGCCAACGTCGACAAACGCATCAAAGAGTTTGGTCACAAAATAGAGTGAACCAACAATAACACCGGAAATACCGAGTACGTTGGTGTAATAAATCATTAAAAAACTATTTACCAGTCCAAGAATAAAACAGGTTCCGAGGTCACCACATAAATAACCGAATTTATCTCTTAATCCGAAAGGCCTGACAGCAATATTTTGATTGCTTCCGATCATTGTTCCATCATTAGACATGATGTTAACTCCTTAGACACATTATTCACGCAAACTATGCGTATACCGATGCTCAGCATAATAAATCGATACGAAGTGTATTAACGGTCAGAAGTTATAACCGAGACCAACGCGATAGCGGGTCTGACGATCGTCTGTGGTTGTGGTGTTATACCCCGAGGAAACGTTACCCACCTCAACAAATGGAACCCATGAGCCTATTTTATACGCCACACGGAAGTTATATTCGTAATCGTCTTTTCGGTTGTTATATAAATCTTCGCTATCGGCAATTTTATAAATGCCATTTAGCTCAAACATCCAGTCATTGATGTTATAACCGAGCCATGCTTCCGGACGATAGACCATGCGGTCATCCTTGCCGTCAGTGTTTCTGCGCATGTACTCCTGACGATAGCGGAACGCGGTCCACCAATTGTCATTGATGTTATACTGCACGCGAATATAAGGCTTATAAATCGCGATGTTATCGCCCGTTTCGATCGCAATACCCGGCTGCCAGACAAGGTCATTCCAGGTGAACTGGTAGCTCGCCGTATACTCGTTGCCATTACTTTCCATATTATTCCACGCATCATTAGATTGCGTATTTTCGGAACGTGAAATGGCCTCGACTGCCACACCAAAACCAGTAGCAAAACGATGCGACATATAAACACGGTCGTAATTACGACCATCATCATAATATTCATGTCGATAATCAACATAACCCGCTTGCGCGGCCGCAGAGAATAATGAAATCAGTAATAACGCGGATTTAAATTTCATGACCATCCCTCTTCACACTAAATCTAGGAAATTGCCCATCTCGCTCCGTCCATAAATGAAGAAACGATGAAGGAATAAGAATAATTTTATATTTCCACGAAAGTGTATTTTAGAAAGAAGGAAGAAACCTTTGGTATTTTGCCAAAGATTGGCATAAGTGGCAAAAACAAGAAGATAAAAAGGACGCAGATCACCAGTTGAAACATTTTATCGTAAAAATAAAAACGCTGTTTTATTTATTAAATAAAAGACATCATTCAATACATCAATACGAATTTCAGTCTGCAGGCGCAGATACAAAAAAAGCGCCATAAGGCGCTTTTTTCTGACAGCTGAAACTTACTTGCTGCCTGGGATGCTGAAACGCTTGTTGAAGCGATCAACACGGCCACCGGTAGCAACATCACGCTGCTTGCCAGTATAGAACGGGTGGCACTGACCGCACACGTCCAGGTTCAGATCGTGACCGACGGTAGAGCGGATTTTCATGACGTTACCGCAAGAGCAGTTTGCAGTAATTTCTTCGTATTTCGGGTGAATATCTTTTTTCATGGGAAAACCTCGGTTTAAGGCCGCGTCGCTCTTCCAGCCCTAACGCCAGACACCACGCGATGTTAATTATTCCCCGTCACCTTTCACGCTGCATCAACAGCCTGAAACTCTCGGGTAATGGTCATTGTTTGACGCAATCAATTTGCATCAAAGGCGGCGAATCATACAGAAATTAACCTGCTCATGCAAACTGATCCGCATTCTACCCTTCACTAATGTGTATACTAACCCGCCAGATTTCAAGTCAGGATGATTCAATGCCCGTTGCGCACGTTGCCTTACCCGTTCCGCTACCTCGCACCTTTGACTACCTGCTGCCGGAAGGCATGAGCGCCAAAGCCGGGTGTCGTGTACGCGTGCCCTTTGGCAAGCAACAGGAGCGCGTGGGCATCGTTTTATCCGTCAGCGAGCACAGCGAACTGCCGCTGAGCGAATTGAAAGCCGTTCTCGAAGTGCTGGACAGCGAGCCGGTTTATTCGACCTCCGTCTGGCGTCTGCTGCTGTGGGCGGCTGACTATTATCACCATCCTATCGGCGACGTACTGTTTCACGCCCTGCCGATTCTGCTGCGCCAGGGACGCCCGGCGACAAACGCGCCCATATGGTACTGGTTTGCCACTGAAGAAGGTCAGGTTATTGATCTCAACAGCCTCAAGCGCTCTCCCAAGCAACAGCAGGCGCTGGCTGCGCTACGCCAGGGAAAAATCTGGCGCGACCAGGTGGCTGAGCTCGAATTTAATGACGCCGCATTACAGGCGCTGCGGAAAAAAGGGCTGTGCGATCTGGCGAGCGAAACGCCTGGTTTTAGCGACTGGCGTACCCACTACGCGGTTTCCGGTGAGCGTCTTCGACTGAACACCGAGCAAGCCACCGCCGTCGGGGCGATTCACAGCGCCGCGGACAGTTTTAGCGCCTGGCTATTAGCGGGCGTGACGGGCTCAGGCAAAACAGAGGTCTATCTAAGCGTACTGGAAAATGTCCTGGCCCAGGGCAAGCAGGCGCTGGTGATGGTGCCGGAGATTGGCCTGACGCCGCAAACTATTGCCCGTTTTCGCGAACGCTTCAATGCGCCGGTCGAAGTCCTGCACTCCGGTTTGAACGACAGCGAACGTCTTTCGGCCTGGCTGAAAGCAAAAAATGGCGAAGCGGCGATTGTTATCGGCACGCGCTCGTCGCTGTTTACACCGTTTAAAAATCTCGGCGTGATTGTCATCGACGAAGAGCACGACAGCTCTTATAAACAGCAGGAAGGCTGGCGCTATCATGCGCGCGATCTCGCGGTTTATCGCGCCCACAGCGAGCAGATCCCGATTATTCTCGGCTCAGCCACTCCGGCTCTGGAAACGCTGTGCAACGTGCGACAGAAAAAATATCGCATGCTGCGCCTGACGCGCCGTGCCGGAAATGCGCGCCCAGCCACTCAGCACGTGCTGGATCTCAAAGGTCAGCAGGTGCAGGCCGGACTCGCCCCTGCGCTTATCACCCGTATGCGTCAGCACCTGCAGGCGGATAACCAGGTGATCCTGTTTTTGAACCGCCGGGGCTTTGCTCCTGCGCTGCTGTGTCATGACTGCGGCTGGATTGCCGAATGTCCGCGCTGCGATCACTACTACACGCTGCATCAGGCACAGCACCATTTACGCTGCCACCACTGCGACAGCCAGCGCCCAATACCACGTCAGTGCCCTTCCTGCGGCTCAACGCATATGGTTCCGGTTGGACTCGGCACCGAACAGCTTGAGCAGGCTCTGGCCCCTTTTTTCCCCGGTGTGCCAATCTCACGCATCGATCGCGACACCACCAGCCGTAAAGGGTCGCTGGAGCAGCATCTGGCGGAAGTACATCGCGGCGGCGCACGAATTCTGATCGGCACGCAAATGCTGGCCAAAGGCCACCACTTCCCGGACGTCACCCTGGTGGCGCTTCTGGACGTTGACGGCGCACTATTTTCTGCAGATTTCCGGTCGGCAGAACGCTTCGCCCAGCTTTACACGCAGGTCTCCGGGCGAGCAGGACGCGCCGGGAAACAGGGCGAAGTGGTGCTACAAACGCACCATCCTGAGCATCCGCTGCTGCAAACTTTGCTGTACAAAGGTTATGACGCGTTTGCCGAGCAGGCGCTGGCCGAGCGACAAACGCTCCAGCTTCCACCGTGGACCAGCCATGTGATCGTGCGGGCAGAAGATCATAACAACCAGCATGCGCCAATGTTCTTACAACAGTTGCGAAATCTGATCCAGGCCAGTCCGCTTGCCGATGACAAACTGTGGGTGCTCGGCCCGGTTCCCGCTCTGGCCCCCAAGCGCGGCGGTCGCTATCGCTGGCAAATTTTGTTGCAACATCCGTCGCGAATTCGCCTGCAGCATATCGTCAGCGGCACGCTGGCGCTGATCAATACGTTACCCGATGCACGTAAGGTTAAATGGGTGCTGGATGTCGATCCCATCGAGGGATAATCCCTCACGATGCGAGGCGGATCGTAAAATTAAAGATCCATCACACTTTTTATGAAAATTCTGTAACCGCTTCCATTAACTATCTGATAAAAATGTTTCAGATGAAGGCTATTCAAGGACGAGTCTGTGCCAGCAGCTCTCTGGCGAGGAGAAAGAGTGAAACCGAATAAGCAGGTTGCCGCCGCTACGATGAAAGATGTTGCTCTGAAGGCGAAAGTCTCAACGGCAACCGTATCCCGCGCATTAATGAACCCGGACAAAGTCTCGCAGTCAACCCGTAACAAGGTTGAACAGGCTGCGCTGGAAGTGGGATATTTACCCCAATCAATGGGACGCAACGTTAAGCGTAATGAATCACGTACCATTCTGGTGATTGTCCCGGATATCTGCGATCCGTTTTTTAGCGAAGTGATTCGCGGCATAGAAGTGACCGCCGCTGAGCAGGGATATCTGGTGCTTATCGGCGACTGCGCCCACCAGAATCAGCAGGAAAAGACCTTCCTCAACCTCATTATCACCAAACAGATCGATGGCATGGTGCTGCTCAGTTCGCGACTGCCGTTTGATGCCAGCGTGGAAGAGCAGCGCAACTTGCCGCCGATGGTCATGTCCAACGAGTTCGCGCCAGAGCTGGAACTCCCCACCGTGCACATTGATAATCTCACCGCCGCCTTCAACGCGATGAACTATCTGCTGGAACTGGGGCATAAACGCATTGGCTGTATCGCCGGACCAGAGGATATGCCGCTGTGCCATTACCGTCTGCAAGGTTACGTTCAGGCATTGCGCCGCAGTGGAATTACGGTCGATCCGCATTTCATCGCGCGTGGTGACTTTACCTATGAAGCGGGAGCCAATGCGCTTAAGCAACTCCTTGAGCTTCCACAGCCACCTACTGCGGTCTTTTGCCACAGCGATGTCATGGCGCTGGGGGCACTCTCTTACGCCAAACGTCAGGGTCTGAAGGTACCTGACGATTTATCCATCATTGGCTTTGATAATATTTCGCTCACGGAATTTTGTGATCCACCCCTGACAACCGTCGCACAGCCGCGTTTCGATATCGGACGTGAAGCTATGCTGTTACTGCTCGATCAACTACAAGGTCAGAACGTCAGCAGTGGCTCACGTTTACTGGACTGCGAGCTTATTATTCGGGGCACTACCCGGGCACTGACGTAAAGTAAAGTGCTTTCGGACTCCCCTGTCTGGTCAAAGGCCCGCCGCTTAAGTAACATGGCGGGCTGACGAACGAATAAATACAGCGAAACGATAGTGGCACAACGAGATTATGTACGTCGCGGCCAACCGGCACCTTCGCGGCGCAAGAAGAGCACATCACGGAAAAAACAACGCAATACGCCTGCGGTATCGCCCGCTATGGTTGCTATTGCTGCAGCCGTACTCGTGACCTTTATCGGTGGTCTGTACTTCATTACGCATCACAAGAAAGAAGAGTCCGAAACGCTGCAAAACCAGAAAGTCACCGGTAATGGCATCCCGCCAAAACCGGAAGAGCGCTGGCGATACATCAAAGAGCTGGAAAGCCGTCAGCCTGGCGTACGTGCGCCTACCGAACCGTCTGCAGGCGGCGAGGTACTGAACGCCGATCAGCTTACCAATGAGCAGCGCCAGTTGTTGGCGCAAATGCAGGCCGATATGCGCCAACAGCCAACGCAGCTCAACGAAGTACCGTGGAACGAACAAACTGCGGAACAACGCCAGCAAACGCTGCAGCGTCAACGTCAGGTGCAACAGCAGCAGTGGAATAACACCCAACAGCAGGCTCAACAGCCGCGCCAACGGGTAACAGAACAGCCGTACCAGCAGCAGCAAACGCGTACTGCGCAAGCCGCACCGGTACAGCAGCCGAAGGCGCAGCCAAAACCGGCGGCCCAACAGCCGTATCAGGATCTACTGCAAACACCTGCGCATACCACCGCCGCTCAGCCGAAAACGCAGCCGGCCGCGCCGATAACAAATGAAACGCAGCCGCCAAAACAGACGGCGGAGAAAAAAGATGAACGCCGCTGGATGGTACAGTGCGGCTCATTTAAAGGCGCTGAGCAGGCAGAAACCGTGCGCGCGCAGTTGGCTTTTGAAGGCTTCAACTCACGTATTACCACCAATAACGGCTGGAATCGCGTGGTCATTGGCCCGGTCAAAGGCAAAGAGAATGCCGACAACACCATCAGCCGCCTGAAAGTTGCTGGTCACACAAACTGCATTCGACTCGCCACTGGGGGTTGAAACCCCCAAAATCCCCCCCATCTATACTTGCATTACGCCCCGCATACTGCGCGGGGCCTGTGTTTTGCATTTGTAACCAAGGGGTCTGCTCGTGACAACAATAGTAAGCGTACGCCGTAACGGCCATGTGGTAATCGCCGGTGATGGTCAGGCCACACTGGGTAACACCGTAATGAAAGGCAACGTGAAGAAAGTCCGCCGTCTGTACAACGACAAAGTCATCGCGGGCTTTGCGGGCGGTACTGCGGATGCATTCACGCTGTTTGAACTGTTTGAACGCAAGCTGGAAATGCACCAGGGTCACCTGGTGAAAGCTGCCGTTGAACTGGCAAAAGACTGGCGTACCGACCGTATGCTGCGCAAACTCGAAGCGCTGCTGGCCGTTGCGGATGAAACTGCATCACTCATCATCACCGGTAACGGCGACGTCATCCAGCCAGAAAACGATCTGATTGCCATCGGCTCCGGCGGTCCCTACGCCCAGGCTGCTGCACGCGCTTTGCTGGAAAACACCGAGCTTGGCGCACGCGAGATTGCTGAGAAAGCGTTGGATATTGCAGGGGATATCTGCATTTATACCAACCACTTCCATACCATCGAAGAATTGAACTCCAAAGCGTAAGGATCCCCCATGTCTGAAATGACCCCACGCGAAATTGTCAGCGAACTGAACAAACACATCATCGGCCAGGACAACGCTAAGCGTTCCGTGGCGATTGCCCTGCGTAACCGCTGGCGCCGCATGCAGCTCAACGAAGAGCTGCGCCATGAAGTTACGCCGAAAAACATTCTGATGATTGGCCCAACCGGCGTCGGTAAAACCGAAATCGCCCGTCGTCTGGCAAAACTGGCCAACGCGCCGTTCATCAAAGTTGAAGCAACGAAATTCACCGAAGTCGGCTATGTTGGTAAAGAAGTTGACTCTATCATCCGCGATCTGACCGATGCTGCCATCAAAATGGTCCGCGTTCAGGCCATCGAGAAAAACCGCTTCCGTGCCGAAGAGATGGCGGAAGAGCGCATTCTCGACGTGCTGATCCCACCGGCTAAAAATAACTGGGGACAGTCAGAGCAGCCGCAGGAACCTTCTGCAGCGCGTCAGGCGTTCCGTAAAAAACTGCGTGAAGGCCAACTGGATGATAAAGAGATCGAAATCGATCTCGCGGCCGCACCGATGGGCGTTGAAATCATGGCGCCTCCGGGAATGGAAGAGATGACCAGCCAGCTACAGTCCATGTTCCAGAACCTGGGCGGTCAGAAGCAAAAACCGCGTAAGCTGAAAATCAAAGACGCGATGAAGCTGCTGATTGAAGAAGAAGCGGCCAAACTGGTGAATCCGGAAGAGCTGAAACAGGAAGCTATCGACGCCGTTGAGCAACACGGAATCGTGTTTATCGACGAAATCGACAAAATCTGTAAGCGCGGCGAATCCTCCGGCCCGGACGTGTCCCGTGAAGGCGTACAGCGCGACCTGCTGCCGCTGGTTGAAGGCTGCACGGTCTCCACTAAACACGGTATGGTGAAAACAGACCACATTCTGTTTATCGCCTCTGGCGCATTCCAGGTAGCGAAACCGTCTGACCTGATCCCGGAACTGCAGGGTCGTCTGCCGATTCGTGTCGAGCTGCAGGCGCTGACCACCAGCGATTTTGAGCGTATCCTTACCGAACCGAATGCCTCCATCACCGTCCAGTACAAAGCGCTGATGGCGACCGAAGGTGTGGACATCAACTTCACCGAATCGGGCATTAAACGCATTGCCGAAGCGGCCTGGCAGGTCAATGAAACCACCGAAAACATCGGTGCACGTCGTCTGCATACCGTTCTCGAGCGTCTGATGGAAGATATTTCCTATGATGCGAGCGATTTAAACGGCCAAAGCATCACAATTGATGCCGAATATGTGAGCAAACATCTGGATGCGCTGGTCGCAGATGAAGATCTGAGCCGTTTTATCCTATAATCGCGTTCAATGCATTTTCATCACTGTTGATGGGGCTGATAAAGCCCCATTTTTATTGGCGCTAAATATGACTGAACAACAAAAAATTAGCCGCTCACAAGCCTGGCTGGAAAGTTTACGACCTAAGACCTTACCGCTCGCCTTCGCGGCGATCATCGTCGGTACGGCATTAGCATGGTGGCAAGGATACTTCGATCCGCTGGTTGCTCTGTTGGCATTGATTACGGCAGGACTGCTGCAAATTCTGTCCAACCTCGCTAACGACTATGGCGATGCCGTCAAAGGCAGCGACAAGCCCGACCGCATTGGACCACTGCGCGGTATGCAAAAAGGGGTTATCACCCAACAGCAGATGAAGCGTGCGCTGATCGTTACCGTGGTGTTGATCTGTCTGTCGGGTCTGGCCCTGGTTGCTGTGGCCTGTCACACGCTGGCGGATTTTGTCGGTTTCCTGGTACTTGGTGGCCTGTCGATTATCGCGGCGATCACCTACACCGTGGGTAATCGCCCTTACGGATATATCGGTCTGGGCGATATTTCCGTGCTGGTATTCTTTGGCTGGCTTAGCGTGATGGGAAGCTGGTATCTGCAGGCGCATACGCTGATTCCGGCGCTGATTCTGCCTGCCACCGCCTGTGGCCTGCTGGCAACTGCCGTGCTCAACGTTAACAACCTGCGCGATATCAACAGCGACAGAGAGAACGGCAAGAACACGCTGGTAGTACGTTTAGGTGCCGTCAATGCCCGCCGCTACCATGCCTGCCTGCTGATGGGGACGCTGGTTTGTCTGGCGCTGTTTAACCTGTTTTCGCTACAAAGTCTGTGGGGATGGCTGTTTATCCTTGCCGCTCCGCTGCTTTTCAAACAGGCGCGTTACGTGATGCGCGAAATGGATCCTGCGGCAATGCGTCCGATGCTGGAACGCACCGTAAAAGCGGCACTATTAACTAACTTGCTGTTTGTCGTTGGAATTTTCTTAAGTCAGTGGTCTCTTTAACTGACAAATATCAATTAACAATTGATGATTTTGCCAACAGTACACATAGCGCGATATACTAAAAATTCTCGCAGCAACTGAACGTTAAGCCTATGAAATACGATACATCCGAGCTTTGTGACATCTATCAGGAAGATGTCAACGTCGTGGAACCGCTGTTCTCTAACTTTGGAGGACGGTCGTCGTTTGGCGGACAAATCATCACGGTAAAATGTTTCGAGGACAACGGGTTGCTGTACGATCTGCTCGAACAAAATGGCCGTGGTCGCATTCTGCTGGTCGATGGCGGCGGTTCTGTCCGTCGTGCGCTGGTCGATGCCGAACTGGCACGACTGGCCGTACAGAATGAATGGGAAGGTCTGGTCATCTACGGCTCAGTCCGCCAGGTAGACGATCTGGAAGAACTGGATATCGGCATTCAGGCGATTGCCGCAATTCCGGTAGGTGCTTCAGGAGAAGGTATTGGGGAAAGCGATGTGCGCGTCAACTTTGGCGGCGTGACATTCTTCTCCGGCGACCACCTGTACGCCGACAACACCGGGATAATCCTCTCCGAAGACCCGCTCGATATCGAGTAAGTGAAAAAGGCACCGCAAGGTGCCTTTTTTATGCGTTGTCACTGATTGCCGGTTGGCGGCTTACGCCTTATCCGGCCTACAGGCACTCACAGTCTACATCCTCTATAGATTTCGCGTCAGGGCAAGGCGGCAAGTAAGTGAATCCCAGGAGCATAGGCCACTATGTGACTGGGGTGAATGTACGCAGCCAACGCCGCCATAACGTGAAATATGACGAGGATTAGACTTCTTCCATACGCCCCAACAGGGCATGCAGACGATCCTGCCAGCCGTTCTGCTGTTCTTTCAGGTTGTTGTTCTCACGCTCCAGCTCTTCACGCTGCTGCTGTGCAGACTGAACTTCCTGCGACAGTGAGTTGTTCTTTTCTTTCAGCTCTTCGATTTCCATCTGCAACAGCGTGATGGTATCAATCGCCTGCTGTACTTTTGCTTCCAGTTTCTCAAACACTTCTAATGACATCGTCATACCTCTCCTGAATTGCAAGGCGTTGATGGATAAAAATCCTCGTCCCGATAACCGGCGACGCCTTAATAAAAACGAGCGCACTCTACTTAACACCGATTGTATGAAGCCGCGTCATCCCTGTCCAGCGGCATCCCGCGCAGATTGCGGTTTGCAACACTTTTCGTCTTTCTCCTGGTGACATTACTATCATAACTCTTAAGTGTTAACGAATTGATCATTGAAATGATTCAGCTCACACTATTTTTGTATAACAAATACCGCGAAATGGCGCGATAACGCTCATTTTGTTGATGGAGTACACACATTTCAATTTCGATATTTCTCGTTTTTGAGCGTTAACGATAAATTAACAGTGTGCCTACCGGCTCCGGGGATGTCAGTGACCTTCTCGCATACAATAAACATTAAACTCTCTTCAGGATCCGATTATGAGTCAAACATCAACCTTAAAAGGCCAGTGCATTGCTGAATTCCTCGGTACCGGGTTGTTGATTTTCTTCGGTGTGGGATGTGTCGCTGCACTCAAAGTTGCTGGGGCTACTTTTGGTCAGTGGGAAATCAGTATCATCTGGGGTCTGGGGGTAGCGATGGCTATCTATCTGACTGCAGGCGTTTCTGGTGCACACCTGAATCCAGCGGTAACCATCGCACTCTGGCTGTTCGCCTGTTTTGATAAACGCAAAGTTGCTCCTTTTATTATTTCGCAAATTGCCGGCGCCTTTTGCGCAGCGGCACTGGTTTACGGGCTTTATTACAATCTTTTCATCGATTTCGAACAAACTAACCATATCGTGCGCGGCAGTACCGAAAGCCTGGGTCTGGCAGGTACTTTCTCGACCTATCCGAACCCGCATATCAATTTTGTGCAGGCCTTCGCGGTTGAAATGGTCATTACCGCTATTCTAATGGGGCTGATTCTGGCTCTGACCGACGATGGTAACGGTGTACCTCGTGGTCCGCTGGCACCACTGCTGATCGGCTTGTTGATCGCCGTTATTGGTGCTTCCATGGGTCCGCTAACAGGTTTTGCGATGAACCCGGCACGTGACTTCGGACCGAAACTCTTCGCCTGGATGGCCGGATGGGGTGAGATTGCCTTCACGGGTGGTCGTGATATCCCTTACTTCCTGGTCCCGGTGTTTGGCCCGATTACCGGCGCGATTTTAGGCGCATGGGCATATCGCAAACTGATTGGTCGCCATTTACCGTGCGATGTCTGCGCGATTGAAGAGAAAGACGTTGCGACCAACACTCAACAAAAAGCTTCGCAGTAATGTGACTACGGGACAAATAATCATGACTGAAAAAAAATATATCGTTGCGCTCGACCAGGGCACCACCAGCTCCCGCGCGGTCGTAATGGACCACGATGCGAATATCGTTAGCGTTTCACAGCGCGAATTCGAGCAAATCTACCCGAAAGCAGGTTGGGTAGAACATGACCCAATGGAAATTTGGGCGACCCAAAGCTCCACGCTGGTAGAAGTTCTGGCGAAAGCCGATATCAGTTCCGATGAAATTGCAGCGATCGGTATTACCAACCAGCGTGAAACCACCATCGTCTGGGAGCGTGAGACCGGTAAACCTATCTATAACGCAATTGTGTGGCAGTGTCGTCGTACCGCGGATATCTGCGAAAAGCTCAAGCGCGACGGTATGGAAGAGTACATCCGTAATAACACGGGTCTGGTAATTGACCCGTACTTTTCCGGCACTAAAGTGAAGTGGATCCTCGACCACGTGGAAGGCTCACGTGAGCGCGCTCGTCGCGGCGAACTGCTGTTCGGTACGGTAGACACCTGGCTTATCTGGAAAATGACGCAGGGACGTGTACACGTAACGGATTACACCAACGCCTCTCGTACCATGCTGTTCAACATCCACTCCCTGGACTGGGATGACACGATGCTGGATGCGCTGGATATTCCGCGTGCAATGCTGCCAGAAGTACGTCGTTCTTCTGAAGTGTACGGCCAGACCAACATCGGTGGTAAAGGCGGCATTCGTATTCCTATCTCCGGTATTGCCGGTGACCAGCAGGCCGCTCTGTTTGGCCAGCTGTGCGTGAAGGAAGGGATGGCGAAAAACACTTACGGTACCGGCTGCTTCATGCTGATGAACACTGGCGAGAAAGCCGTTAAGTCCGAAAATGGACTACTGACCACCATCGCCTGTGGACCGACCGGGGAAGTGAACTACGCGCTGGAAGGTGCGGTATTTATGGCTGGCGCATCCATCCAGTGGCTGCGCGATGAAATGAAACTCATCAGCGATGCATTCGACTCTGAATATTTCGCCACCAAAGTGAAAGATACCAACGGCGTGTACGTCGTTCCGGCATTCACAGGCCTTGGCGCACCGTACTGGGACCCGTATGCACGCGGAGCCATCTTCGGCCTGACCCGTGGCGTAAACTCCAACCACATCATCCGCGCAACGCTTGAGTCTATCGCTTACCAGACCCGCGACGTACTGGAAGCGATGCAGGCTGACTCCGGTATTCGCCTGCACGCCCTGCGCGTTGATGGCGGTGCGGTCGCCAACAACTTCCTGATGCAGTTCCAGTCCGATATTCTCGGCACGCGCGTTGAGCGCCCGGAAGTCCGCGAAGTCACCGCATTGGGTGCGGCTTACCTTGCCGGTCTGGCAGTAGGTTTCTGGCAGAATCTGGATGAACTGCAGGAGAAAGCGGTCATCGAGCGTGAATTCCGCCCGGGCATCGAAACCACCGAGCGTAATTTCCGTTACAGCGGCTGGAAAAAAGCGGTCAAACGCGCCATGGCGTGGGAAGATCACGACGAGTAATTCGTCATTGCCGGATGGCGACTTTACCTTGTCCGGCAATATCTTCGTGCGGGGGCAACCCCGCACACACATCAATAATCTAGTCCCCTCCCCTGTGCTACACTTCGCGCCATTCCTTTCAGCTACGAGTTTGCAATGAGACGAGAACTTGCCATTGAATTTTCACGCGTGACCGAAGCGGCCGCGCTGGCTGGCTATAAATGGCTGGGCCGCGGCGATAAAAATACCGCTGATGGCGCGGCGGTGAACGCCATGCGTATTATGCTCAACCAGGTCAACATCGACGGCACCATCGTGATTGGCGAGGGTGAGATTGATGAAGCGCCGATGCTGTTTATCGGCGAGAAAGTCGGAACCGGCCACGGTGATGCGGTCGACATCGCCGTCGATCCTATCGAAGGCACGCGTATGACGGCAATGGGCCAGGCGAATGCGCTGGCGGTGCTGGCTGTAGGCGATAAAGGCTGTTTCCTGAACGCGCCAGACATGTACATGGAAAAGCTGATTGTCGGCCCTGGCGCAAAAGGGTCCATCGACCTGAACCTGTCGCTGGAAACCAACCTGCGAAACATTGCAGCCGCGCTGAACAAACCACTGAGTGACCTGACCGTCACCATCCTGGCAAAACCACGCCATGACGAGGTTATTGCAGAGATGGCGAAACTGGGCGTGCGCGTCTTCGCCATTCCTGACGGCGACGTTGCGGCCTCGATTCTGACCTGTATGCCTGACAGCGAAGTTGACGTGCTGTACGGTATTGGCGGCGCACCGGAAGGCGTGGTTTCCGCGGCCGTCATCCGCGCGCTGGACGGCGACATGCAGGGCCGCCTGCTGGCGCGCCATGACGTCAAAGGCGACAGCGAAGAGAACCGTCGTATTGGCGAACAGGAACTGGCCCGCTGCACCGCGATGGGCATTGAAGCGGGCAAAGCGCTGCGTCTGGATGAAATGGCGCGCAGCGACAACGTCATTTTCTCCGCTACCGGCATCACCAAAGGCGATCTGCTGGAAGGGATTAGCCGTAAAGGCAATATCGCAACCACCGAAACGCTGTTGATCCGCGGCAAATCACGCACGATCCGCCGCATTCAGTCGATTCACTACCTCGATCGCAAAGATCCCGATGTGCAGGCGCACATCCTGTAATTGATTTGATCAATAGAGCCTTCCAGCCCATCCGGGCTGGAAATCTTTCGTCCAACGAACGAAGATAAGGCAATCAAAGCAGACAGGAGAAAACCATGGCAGATTGGGTAACAGGCAAAGTCACAAAGGTGCAGAACTGGACCGATGCCCTGTTTAGTTTGACCGTGCGAGCTCCGGTTCTTCCCTTCACTGCAGGTCAGTTCACCAAGCTTGGCCTTGAGATCGACGGTGAGCGCGTCCAGCGCGCCTATTCCTACGTGAATGCGCCCGATAACCCCGACTTAGAATTTTATCTGGTGACGGTTCCCGACGGCAAACTCAGCCCTCAACTGGCGGCGCTAAAGCCTGGCGATGAAGTTCAGGTGGTGAGTGAGGCCGCTGGATTCTTCGTGCTGGATGAAGTCCCTGATTGCGAAACGCTATGGATGCTGGCAACCGGCACGGCTATCGGCCCGTATTTGTCGATTCTGCAACTAGGCAAAGATCTGGGTCGCTTTAAAAATCTGGTGCTGGTCCACGCCGCACGCTATGCCGCCGATTTGAGCTACCTGCCATTGATGCAGGCGCTGGAAAAGCGCTACGAAGGTAAATTACGCATCCAGACGGTTGTTAGCCGTGAGACAGCCGTAGATTCGCTGACCGGGCGTGTACCGGCGCTGATTGAAAGCGGTGAACTGGAAAAGGCGGTAGGGCTGCCAATGGATAAAGAAACCAGCCATGTGATGCTATGCGGAAATCCACAAATGGTACGCGACACGCAGCAACTGCTGAAAGAGACCCGGCAGATGACCAAACACCTGCGCCGTCGACCGGGCCATATGACTGCTGAACACTACTGGTGAGGGTTGCCGGGAGGCGCTTGCGCTTCTCCGGTCGACAACTACTGGCGCTCGGCTTTGTACTTTACGTCCTGCGTATCCTTACCATATTTATTTTCGTCCTGGGTGCCAACGAACGCGCCCAGATCGATGAGCATACCGACCAGAATGAGCGTCGGAACAAAGCGACCAACCGCCCATTGCCAGACGCCGGGTAACACCGCCCAATTTCCGGCCAGCAGCATCCACGCCAAAATCATCAGCAGCGCCCACGCTCCAGAACGTCCCCGATCGTGCAGGCGTTTTACCGTCACTGCCGCCGTCGGCCATAGCAGACAAACCAGACAAAATGCCGCAGTCTGAATATCGAGTAATTGCTTGCTCGCCAGCGAGAACAGAACCAGCATTCCGACGATCCACAGACCTATCCAAATCCAGAAATCACGGCGCCCGATGCGCCCTTTAAATGAGAATAACCACTGCTGTATGGTCATGTAAGTTCCTTTATTATTACCTTCCAGAACAGTTTACCCTTTTGACAAGCCCGACAGTTACCGTTTTAATCGTGAGCAGTCATAACGAAAGGTACGATTGATGAAGCAAGGATTTACACTGTTTTTATTATTGTTTTCAGCCTTCACCGCGAGCGTTGCGGCACGGGCGGAAGAGCCATCGACGGCAACCACGGCCCCCTATTTACTGGCGGGTGCGCCGACCTTTGACCTGTCGATTAGCCAGTTTCGCGAAAACTTTAATACGCAGAATCCGAAGCTTATCCTGAATGAGTTCCGCGCCATCGACAGCAGCCGCGATCGGGCAAACCTCACCCGCGCGGCCAGTAAAATCAATGAAAACCTGTATGCGTCCTCCGCCCTTGAGCGCGGCACGCTAAAAATCAAAAGTATGCAGATAACCTGGTTGCCGATTCAGGGACCAGAACAAAAGGCGGCCAAAGCGAAAGCGCTGGAATACATGACCGCCGTCATTCGTACCGTCGCGCCGCTACTGACGAAAGAGCAGAGCCAGAAAAAGCTGCAAAAACTGCTCGCTGCCGGCAAAGGTAAACACTATTACGCCGAAACAGAAGGCGCAATTCGCTATGTTGTGGCAGATAACGGTGAAAAAGGGCTGACCTTCGCTGTTGAACCGATTAAGCTGGCACTATCAGAAAGTCTTGAGAAGGCGAATTGATGACAAAAAGCAAAGCCTTTCCGCAGACGAATCTCTATACTGTTTCACAGACCATGCTGCCCTGACGGGCGGCCATATTCCTTAATTCGCTGACAAGCGTGGAGAAATGAAATGCGACATCCTTTAGTGATGGGTAACTGGAAACTGAACGGCAGCCGCCACATGGTAAACGAACTGGTTGCTAATCTGCGTAAAGAACTGGCTGGCGTTGCTGGCTGTGCAGTAGCAATCGCTCCGCCGGAAATGTATATCGACCTGGCGAAACACGCCGCTGCCGGTAGCCACATTATCCTGGGCGCGCAGAACGTTGACCTGAACCTGTCTGGCGCATTTACCGGTGAAACAAGTGCTGAAATGCTGAAAGATATCGGCGCGCAGTACATCATTATCGGTCACTCTGAACGTCGTACTTACCACAAAGAGTCTGACGAGCTGATCGCTAAAAAATTCGCCGTGCTGAAAGAACAAGGTCTGACTCCGGTTCTGTGCATCGGTGAAACCGAAGCAGAAAACGAAGCGGGCAAAACTGAAGAAGTCTGTGCACGTCAGATCGACGCCGTTCTGAAAACTCAGGGCGCGGCAGCATTCGAAGGCGTCGTTATCGCTTACGAACCAGTTTGGGCTATTGGTACCGGTAAATCTGCAACTCCTGCTCAGGCTCAGGCTGTTCACAAATTCATTCGTGACCACATTGCTAAAGCTGACGCGAAAATCGCTGAACAAGTTATCATCCAGTACGGCGGTTCCGTAAACGCAGCGAACGCAGCAGAACTGTTCGCTCAGCCGGATATCGATGGCGCGCTGGTTGGCGGTGCTTCTCTGAAAGCAGATGCCTTCGCGGTCATCGTTAAAGCAGCAGAAGCGGCTAAACAGGCGTAATGCTGTTGAGGCGGGTAGCGCTTCGCTGACCCGTCCTCCAAGACTGTAGGCCCGGTAAGCGTTAGCGCTACCGGGCTTTTTTTACAACTTACCCAACACGCTAAACCACAGATAATCCAGCGGCAGAAGAAGCAGATATGTTGCCGTCGCCAGCGCGATACACAGCAGCATCCCCGCCCTCGCAGGCACTTTCCCAAGCGCCATCGCCACCACAATCGGCGAAGCCTGATACGGCAGTAGCGGTGTGGAATACCCCAATACCTGAATCATAATTACCGACAGCAGCGGGAACCCAGTCGCATCGGCAAAACTTTGCGCCAGAGTGGTATACAGCGCCGGAACGCCGTTCGCCGTCATAATAAAATTGAGTGCGGTGGTAATGCCGGTCAGCGCGAGAAAGCTGGTAAATGGTTTTTCCGCATCCAGCGGCATCACCTGTAACAGCGCCTCGCCCACTGCACTGCCAATGCCGGTCTGGGTAACGGTGATTGCCAACCCCAGAATCCCCGCCACGTAAATGCAGGTCCTGATATTTACCCCGGAGGAAAACTCCTCGCCATTGATAAAACCAACCCGTGGTAGCAGCGTGATAACCGCCGCCGCCAACCCGGTCCACGCAGGCCCTATACCGTGCCAGCTTTCACTTACCCACAGCAGCAGCACCACTGCTAGCATCCAGGCCAGGCGTTTTTCATCCCGGCTCATTGGTTCCGCTGGCGTGAGATCGCGCGGTGCGTGGGGCTTGCCAGGGAACAGCCAGCAGATAAGCATGATGAGCACCGCGCCTTTAAGCCAGCCCAGAACCGGCGTATGCAGCAGCAAATAGGGAAGATAATTGAGGTGGATGCCGTAAGAGCCTTCCGCCGCGCCGCTCATTACCAGATTTGGCACGTTAGCGGGTAAAATCGTCGCGGAAAGCTGGAACGTCCCAAACCCGACGGCCAGCGCCAGACCATACCAGGCGCGCGTACCCTCGTTAATTCCGGCACGCTTCGCCATTGCAGCAACAATCGGCATCAGCAGCGCAATACGCCCCATATTGGACGGCATCACAAACGCCAGCGCGTAACTGAGCAGCACCACGCTCGCCACCATTAACGGCCAGGAATCGGTCAATCGCGATGACAGCGCTCTCGCCGCCCTGTCCGCCAGCCCCGTTTTGCGAATCGCGATACCCAGCACAAAACCACTAAAGACCAGCCAGAATGCCGAAGACGCAAATCCGCCAAAGATCACATCCGCAGGTGCGATTTTGGCAACCATTGCCACGGCAAAGAACAGCAGCGCCGTTATAAACTCCGGCAGTAGCGACGTCGCCCAGAGCAGGATAGTAATGCCAACCACCAGAGAGGGGATAAACAGAGGGTGTGTAAGCCAGAGCGACATGCCTGTCTCCTGTTATTTTTTTCAACAAGAATACGGGGACAGACATGCGGAGTAAATGCCAGATTAGGTGGGGTTAACGCAGAATATCACATTGATGATCCTGAATTTCCTCAGCGGAGGCGAGATTGAGCGACAACAGATTGCGCTGGGTCGCCAGCAGGACAAAGGACTCATCGCTCTGACGCACCATCGCCAGCGCATAGCTGCCCATGTGCTCACGCGCATCCGGCACCTCTTCTGCCAGCATCATAAACGGGCTGCGTTGCGCCAGTTCATTTTCCGTGACGCGACGCGCCAGATATTCATGACCGCGCAGCCCACCCGGTAATGGCAGCCAACGGGGGCTGATTTTCGCCAGATTGTCATCCAGCTGTTTTCTGACATCGGTTCGCAGGCAGGAAATATGAATATGCAGATGATTTTGCGTACGCCCACTACGCGAGTTAATGGTCAGCGATACCGCTTTGTCAGGGATTTCCTGACCGTATTTTTGGCTCATAAAGCTGCGCGCCTGCCAGGCCAGCCAGAAAAAGTTCGGCGTACCTGATTTCAGCAGCAGCGGGCTTTCCGTTCCGTTGATGCGCCAGGTCGGCATCAACAGGTATTGCAGTGGGCCGTTACGATCCTTGAACACCACATATCCGGCATCCGGCTTCACTTCGGCGCACGGCGTGGGATCCTGCTGCTGCAACTGGTGCGGCAGGCATTGCTGAAGAACAATCTGGCGTAATGCGTCCGGGTTACCAGTGAATTTCCAGTACCCGATACCTGCAGCAGCGGCGACTACAATCACCGCCAGTAAAAGATAGCCTGCTTTTTTCATTACGCGTTCCCTGTATCTCATTGAAGGGCAAGAGTAACGCAAAACCATGACAAATAAAAAACCCGGTCGCGTTATGCCACCGGGTCGGTAAATCACAGACTTATTTAGCGCTTGCTGATCTGGTCAAACGTACCACCGTTAGAGAAGTGCTCTTTCTGCGCTTTCGTCCAGCCGCCAAACTCTTCGTCGATGGTGAACAGTTTCAGCTTCGGAAATGCATTTTCGTATTTCTTCGCAACGTCTGCATCACGCGGACGATAGTAGTTTTTCGCTGCAATTTCCTGACCTTCCGGAGAGTAGAGATATTTCAGGTAGGCTTCCGCCACCGTTTTGGTGTCTTTCTTTTCCACGACTTTATCGACCACAGAAACGGTTGGTTCCGCGAGGATAGATTCACTCGGCGTCACTATCTCGAATTTGTCTTTGCCCAGCTCGTTTGTCGCCAGCAGGGCTTCGTTTTCCCAGGCGATCAGCACATCACCGATACCGCGTTCAACGAAGGTATTGGTTGAGCCACGCGCCCCAGAGTCCAGCACTTCAACATTCTTATACAGGGCCTTCACGAAGTCTTGTGCCTTGGCCTGATCGTTGTTGTTGTGGTGCAAGGCGTAGCCCCATGCCGCCAGATAGTTCCAGCGTGCGCCGCCTGAGCTTTTCGGGTTTGGTGTAATGACCGACACGCCTGGTTTGATCAGATCGTTCCAGTCATGAATTTGTTTGGGGTTGCCTTTGCGGACCAGGAAAACGATGGTGGAGGTGTATGGCGCGGAGTTATCCGGCAGACGCTTAATCCAGTTTTTATCGATACGACCACGTTCAGCAATGGCATCCACATCGTAAGCCAGCGCCAGCGTCACGACATCGGCTTCAATGCCGTTAATGACGGAGGTCGCTTGTTTACCCGAACCGCCGTGCGACTGGCGGATCACGACGTTGTCGCCCGTTTCCTGCTTCCAGTGCGCGCTGAAGGCCTTATTGTACTGCTCGTACAGTTCACGCGTTGGATCGTACGATACGTTAAGTAACTGAATATCCTTTGCCAGAACGCTGGTCGATGCCAGCAATAATGTTAACCCTACGCCCCATTTGTTCATCGCCCAGCTCTCTTATGTGGTGTTGTGATGAGCAAAGCGTGCCAGAAAGGTATCCAAACATTAAAGAATAAAAAAAGATTTGCTATAACTTGGGGGAATAAATGCGGGGAATTGTGCCGAATGGTGGTTAGCGGCTCATCAGGCCTACAAGTCTTTACAACCTGTAGGCCTGATGCGCTTAGCGCCATCAGGCGCGGAAAAAACAATCAGTACAGTTTTTTCGCGCAGTCCAGCCAGTCACCTTTGAACGGACGCTTCATGTTTTCAATCGCGTCGATGATGTCGTGGTGAACCAGTTGCTCGTTCTGAATACCTACACAGCGACCGCCGTGACCTGCCAACAGCAGTTCAATGGCATATGCGCCCATACGGGACGCCAGGATACGGTCGTAAGGCACCGGAGAACCACCACGCTGGATGTGACCCAGTACGGTTGAGCGCGTTTCACGACCCGTTTCTTTCTCGATGTAATGCGCCAGTTCGTCAACGTCACACATGTGCTCAGTGATCGCCACAATCGCGTGTTTTTTACCTTTCGCGATGCCTGCTTTGATTTCAGCAACCAGATCGTCACGGCTGAATTCCACTTCCGGAACCACCACGAACTCACAGCCGCCAGCAATGGCAGCCGCCAGGGTCAGATCGCCACAGTAGCGGCCCATCACTTCAACGATGGAAATACGCTGGTGAGAAGAAGAGGTATCACGCAGACGGTCAATCGCTTCGACTACGGTACCCAGAGCGGTGAAATAACCGATGGTGTAGTCGGTGCCTTTGATATCGTTGTCGATAGTGCCCGGCAGACCGATGCATGGGAAGCCCATTTCAGTCAGGCGTTTTGCCCCCATGTATGAACCGTCACCACCGATAACAACCAGCGCGTCAATGCCACGCTTTTTCAGGTTTTCGATAGCCACGGCACGCACGTTTTCGTCGCGGAATTCCGGGAAGCGGGCAGAACCGAGGAATGTACCGCCACGGTTGATCATGTCGGACACGCTGTAGCGGTCAAGTTGAACCATACGGTCTTCATACAAACCCAGGTAGCCATCATGGATCCCCATGACTTCCAGCCCTTCCGTCAACGCTGCACGTACAACACCACGGATTGCTGCGTTCATGCCCGGCGCATCACCGCCGCTTGTCAACACACCGATTTTCTTAATCATGACTACCTCTGAACTTTGGAATGCAAAATGAAATCTGCTGCCGGAAGTCGATTCCGCATATCGAAACGATCCAACGAATATGCAGATAGTATAACAATCACTTCCTGCTGAATTGATTCAGGTCAGGCCAAATGGTGGTAATTTATACACAAAATGCTGGCCCGGTTCACTTTTTTTACAACGAATTATAAAAGCTCAAACATCTTGCCTTCCTTGGGTACGACCGAACAGGGATCCTGATGAATGATGACATCCGATCCCGGGAAACGCCGTAAAATTGCCTGCTCTACCTGTTCAGCCACTAAATGCGCCTGAACGAGCGGCAGATTATCTTCCATTTCCAAATGAATCTGAATAAAGCGGGTCGGCCCTGACTGCCGCGTGCGAAGATCGTGAGCGCCGCTGACTCCAGGCCATGACGTCACAATATCAATAATTTCCTGACGTTCTTCATCGGGTAAAGCGCGATCCAGCAAAGACTGTACCGCCTCATAACCCATGCGTAATGCACTATATAAAATATAGATGCCAATCCCGAGCGCAAACAAGGCATCTGCGCGATGCCAGCCGTACCATGCCAGCCCAAGCGCCACGAGAATCGCACCGTTCATCATAACATCAGACTGATAATGAAGCATATCCGCCCTAACGGCCTGACTTTGCGTGCGCTTCACCACCCAGCGCTGAAACGAGACCAGAATGATTGTACACACTAACGCAATGATGGTGACAACCACCCCGACGCCAGGATCTTTCATTGGCGTGGGTTGGATGAGATGCTGAATCCCGGTCAGGAATAAAAACAGCGCCGAACCGGAAATAAACATGCTTTGCGCCAGCGCCGCCAGCGATTCCGCTTTTCCGTGTCCGAACGTATGTTCATCATCGGCCGGTTGCAAAGAATAGCGCACCACCAACAGGTTGGTTAACGACGCGGCGATGTCCACCAAAGAATCCACCAGCGCTGCCAGAATACTGACCGATCCGGTGTACCACCACGCAAAAATTTTGATCAAAAGTAACAGCGATGCCATCACGGTCGCCGCGATTGCCGCCCGGCTAACCAGCCGCCCATAGGTTTGATTCATAAACACTCCTGCCAGGATATGCCGCTAGTATAACGGATGAAGTAAAACAGTCAGGCAATAACCGAGTGACAAATTTTGGGCAAAAAAAACCCCCACATCATGTGGGGGAAGACAGGGATGGTGTCTATGGCAAGGAAAACAGGGTTACTACTGGGAACGTGAGTTGCTACTACTCAATAAATTCAACGATGAGCTTTTTTTCCAGTGCGCTACGTCGCGCAGTTGCTCCATTCGTTGTTCATGTCTCTCATTTAAAACCGCTTGCTGCTCGGGCGTTAACAGGCGATACATCTGGTTGCGAACCTTGGCTATTTCAACCTGGCGGGCAACCTGTTCTTGCGCCATTCTTTCTGCCTGAGCGCGCACAGCGCGTTCATCAAATTTCTCTGCGGTGACAAGGCGATGCATTGTCTCCATTTCGCTAACATTAACAGGAGGCTGTTCGTGTCTTGCCTGCTGCATTAAATCTCGCATCTGTTGACGTTGATGTTCGGTTAAACTGATACCGTCGAACATGTGGCTCTGAACGCTGCGTTGCGCGGAGCCTTCACCCAGGTGCCAGTGATCGCCTGTGACGACTTCAGCTGCATGGCTTAAAGTACTCAGTGCCAGCGTTGAGGCCATGACGGCAGCGGTAACTTTGCCCATCACTTGCTCCCAAAATCTTTTCTGTCGCGATTCAACGAGAGACAGTTTACGATTCGGGCTGCAAACATGCGTCAGGGGGTGTAAAACAACGTAAAGTCATAGATTAGCGACGCCTGATGACGTAATTTCTGCCTCGGAGGTACGTAAACAATGAATAAAATCCTGTTAGTTGATGATGACCGAGAGCTGACTTCCCTGTTAAAGGAGTTGCTCGAAATGGAAGGTTTCGATGTGCTGGTTGCCTATGATGGGGAACAGGCGCTTGAGCTTCTGGATGACAGCATCGATTTACTTTTGCTCGACGTCATGATGCCGAAGAAAAATGGCATTGATACGCTGAAAGCACTTCGTCAGACACACCAGACACCCGTAATCATGCTGACCGCTCGCGGCAGCGAATTGGATCGCGTACTTGGCCTTGAGCTGGGCGCGGACGACTATTTACCCAAACCGTTTAACGACCGTGAACTGGTCGCGCGCATCCGCGCTATTTTGCGTCGCTCACACTGGAGCGAACAGCAGCAGAACAGCGACAACGGTTCGCCCACTCTGGAAGTGGATGCGTTAAGCCTTAATCCGGGTCGCCAGGAAGCCAGCTTTGACGGGCAAACCCTGGAGTTAACCGGCACCGAATTCACCCTGCTCTATTTGCTGGCACAGCATCTCGGTCAGGTGGTTTCGCGTGAACACCTGAGCCAGGAAGTGCTGGGCAAACGCCTGACACCTTTCGATCGCGCGATCGACATGCATATCTCGAACCTGCGTCGTAAGCTGCCAGAACGTAAAGACGGACACCCGTGGTTTAAAACCCTGCGCGGTCGCGGCTACCTGATGGTCTCCGCTTCATGATAGGGAGCTTAACCGCACGCATCTTTGCCATCTTCTGGTTGACGCTGGCACTGGTGTTGATGTTGGTACTGATGTTACCCAAGCTTGATTCACGCCAGATGACCGAGCTACTGGACAGCGAGCAGCGCCAGGGGTTGATGATTGAGCAACACGTTGAAGCTGAACTGGCGAACGATCCACCCAACGATTTGATGTGGTGGCGTCGCTTGTTTCGGGCGATAGACAAGTGGGCGCCGCCAGGACAGCGGTTATTGCTTGTTACGACGGAAGGACGCGTGATCGGCGCAGAACGCAACGAAATGCAGATCATTCGTAACTTTATTGGTCAGGCTGATAACGCCGACCATCCGCAAAAGAAAAAATACGGTCGCGTTGAGATGGTCGGGCCTTTCTCCGTCAGAGACGGCGAAGATAACTACCAGCTGTATCTCATTCGACCTGCCAGCAGCTCACAATCTGACTTTATCAATCTGTTGTTCGACCGACCGCTGTTGTTGCTGATTGTCACCATGTTAGTCAGCTCTCCGCTATTGCTCTGGCTTGCCTGGAGTCTGGCGAAACCGGCGCGTAAGTTGAAAAACGCGGCGGATGAAGTGGCCCAGGGCAACCTGCGTCAGCATCCGGAACTGGAAGCCGGTCCGCAGGAGTTTCTGGCGGCAGGCGCCAGCTTTAACCAGATGGTGACGGCGCTGGAGCGAATGATGACCTCGCAGCAACGCCTGCTGTCGGACATCTCTCACGAGTTGAGAACGCCGTTGACGCGTCTGCAGTTGGGCACCGCGCTGCTGCGCCGTCGTAGCGGTGAAAGCAAAGAGCTGGAGCGTATTGAAACAGAAGCGCATCGGCTGGACAGCATGATCAACGACCTGCTGGTGATGTCACGCAATCAGCAGAAAAACGCGCTGGTCAGTGAAACGGTGAAAGCCAATCAGCTGTGGGGCGAAGTGCTGGATAACGCCGCCTTTGAAGCCGAGCAGATGGGTAAATCACTCACGGTGAATTTCCCGCCGGGCCCGTGGCCGCTGTACGGCAACCCAAATGCGCTGGAAAGCGCGCTGGAAAACATTGTGCGCAATGCCCTGCGTTATTCACACACGCAGATTGAAGTTGGCTTCGCGGTGGATATCGATGGGATTACCATCACCGTCGACGACGATGGCCCGGGCGTTAGCCCTGAAGACCGAGAACAGATTTTCCGTCCGTTCTATCGTACCGATGAGGCGCGCGATCGCGAGTCTGGCGGAACAGGTCTGGGTCTGGCGATTGTTGAAACCGCAATCCAACAGCATCGTGGCTGGGTGAAAGCCGAAGACAGCCCGCTGGGTGGTTTACGGCTGGTAATTTGGTTGCCGCTGTATAAACGCGCTTAACAGGCTTCCCCGGTAACGTAATGCCGGGGAAGTTCTCACATTATGCTGCCACAGTCGCAGCCGCTAGCTTTTGCTTTTTAATCCGCTTCACCAGAATGGTCGAACAGATAAAGCCCATTAAGCTGAACGCAATCATCACGCTAAAGACATAGTTATAGCCCGTGATGCCGCTATTGGTATCCAGTAAATAGCCGTATAACGTATACGCAAACATGGCGGGCATATAACCGATAATACAGCCAAATGCCATCGCCGAACCGGCATATTCACGCGGGGTACCAATCTCATCCATTGGTGCAAAGAAAATGGCGCGCTGTGAGAAAATAATCGCCCCAAATCCTAGCGTCGCCGCCATACCGATATACACATTCATCGTTTGATGTGGCAACAGCATAAAAACAACCATAGCAGCAGCAGAGATCAGAAACGTCCACTTCAGGTAAACCGTAGGTGATTTAGCAACCTTATCCGCCAGCAGCCCACCAATCGGCCCTCCCACCATTTTCAATGCATACTGGTTGATGATGCCGTACGCGCCGACGAGTGCTACCGGCAGCATGTAGATATCTTTTAAGAATGGGATGAAGTAAGTCAGGCCACAGTACGCGGCGTAAACAAAGAAAATCCCTAAAGAAGCCAGCCAGACGTTAGGGCAGGACAACACATGTTTGATACCCTTTAAGACTTCCATGTTTGCACTGGTTTTCTCGCCGCCTTTCACTTTGTCATCATCGACAATAAAGTACGTCACAATACCTGCCGCAAGCGTAATGACCGTATAAAACAACAGACCCGCCTGCATCCCCGCTTTACCTTCACCAAACTGGACGAAAACAAACAGAGCGCCAGAAGCGACGATAACATCCACCACGCCACGTCCGGCTTCTAAAAAGCCAAACATGCGCCCTTGTTCTTCTTGCGTACCTAGCAGACGCACAGCTTTCAATAACACCGGCCAATAAACCACATCGGCAAAGAACGCCATTGCGGCAAAGCAAATAAGATAACCGGTAAATGACGGTAGCGTCGCCAAATATAAACCGCATAGCCCAACGCCGATCAGACCAAATGGTAATAATATTTTCTTGGAATAACGGTCTGCGATATAGAGCGACAGAAAAAGCCCGGTTGTCTGAACAATCGTATAAACAGTAAAACTTAAACCAATTTGCGTATTGGTTAAACCCCAGTCACTTTGCATTGGCACATAGAAAACGTCTTTCATACTTGAAAGTTTGAATATTGTGCCGCCGCCTAAAATTAAAAAACAGAGCCTTGCCCATTTGTTCATGAACATAATTAAACCCTCATTGCTTGTTGAGAGAAATATTTAAATTAAATCATATAACTAATAAATTAAGAGAGTTATTTTCATAACCCTTTTCGCATTTAATAATATTAAAAGAAGTTTATTTATTACTTGTAAACTTGTCGCATAAATCACGGATATACTTTATTTGAGCAAGAGCATGTTCTTTTTCCTGCGCCAGTCGCGCATCAATCATGTTACTGTCGGGCAGCGGCGTATAGCTTGCATCGCGCCATGGGATCCAGGGATTATCACCTTCATCATCAAAACGAAATGCCGGAGCATAATATTCAACTTCCTCTTCCAGACCAAAAGCATTTACTTGCGGTTTATCCTCACCTAAAAGTAATAATGCCTTAAGCATCTCTTCCATTGGTAAGTCACCGTATCCTGAACGACAAGCCTCATGCCCCCAGCCTTTACCTTCTTTAATAATTTTTGCGTCTTTGATATGTACCTGAGTGATTAGAGGGGACATGACCTCTAACGCAGAAAGCGGCTGCTCATTGGCATTAATCATGTTGCCAAAATCAAATAGAATAGAGAGATTCTTCATTCCACTATTATTAACCAGCGTCACCAGTTCATGGCCTTGCAGATCTTCATGCTGTTCGATAGTAAAGCTTAGTCCGCAATCGTCATACTGAGACAACCACGCAATATCATTGGCAATCTTTGCCATGACATCGTTGAGATGTCCTTCATAGCGCGGGTAGAAACGTACTGAAGTTGCGCCAGTTGCCACAGCAATACGGATCGCATCCGTCAATGTCGCCTTGTCCGATGCGCTCGTTTCAATATGTACATCGAGGTTATATTTTTTGGCCTTTTCTTTAAAATCGTGCAACTGCCGATCGTTTAGTTTCTGCAGCGATTGGGACTCACCATCCTCAACATGTATTTTCACTCCCTTTAATTGTTGCTGATGCGCAATATCCAGAAGATCGCTCGGAAGGACTCTCTCATAGCGCATATTCAGATGAAAGGCATAAGCATGTAGGTACAGTGGTATATTTCTCGCACGTTCAGCGAGAAGTTCTTGGTTGCATTTTCCCATTATTTTTCTCATTCATCACGAATAACAAGTTCCACAGATTCAAGTCGCCAGTATTCAAAATCAACCTGAACCACTTTTTTATCTCGGGTAGCCCGATGTTTTTCTACTAAAATTCCATAAGTATTAGGCGCAACGCCCAACTCTTTGCAGGCCACTTCTGGCATATTGACCGGTTTAAAAATCATTTCTTTGATATTTAAAGCATGACCAAACGCATCTTCCCAGACGCTGGCAAAAGACTGATTGCCCAATTTATTAATGAATCCTGGCGCAACATCAGCATCAATATAGGACTCATGGTAAAACACTTTATGCGAATCAAGACCACACCAACCGGTAACTAAATAGCGATCACCGGAGGAGAGAAAAACATCATCAACATGGTGCGGAACCGTCGCAATCGTTTCTTTGGTTAAATAACCCCAAAAAGGCTTGCGCCCCTGAGCACAGGCTTCAGCATTAAAGCTGGAAAGTGATTTGGGATTATAAATAAATCGCTTCGATGAAATAAACCAACCACTGCGGTTCTTTCGGAAGATACGCGCATCGATCTCAAGCTCAATCAGAACCTGACGTAAAGTCATGCGCTTCGCATCCAGCAACTCACATAACTCTCTCTCCGAAGGCAATTTAGAGCCCGCTGGCAAATTATTCTCGTTTAACCAGCTTTCAAAGCGCTCTCTAAGCACATCAACATTGTTTTTCTTTTTCATCTTACTCATCTGGTTTAAACCAATTTAAAGCTAAGATATTTGAGTGCAGGAAATACTCAAGTTTTTTTTCAACGCAGAGTTTCTTTTTGTGGGCCAGGTATCAAGAATGGACTGAAAACATGGCGTGACAGGCAGGTTTTTTTAACCTGCCTTAGTATGCAGAGATAAGAACCACGAGAGAGGCAAATCAGGTGTTACCACCTGATTTAATTGCATGGCCAGAATGGCTTTATTTTCCCCACAAACGTCGGGAATTGTCTTCGATCTTGCCGCTTAAACGACGCTTTTGCATCGTTCTGGTCCAGCTTTTCGATAACCCGGCAGCCGAGAGTAAACGGTGATATTGTGAGTCATCAAACGGCATATGCCAGGCAATGGCAATCGCCTCCCGCACGCTGACGTCGCTGACGCGTGAAGCCAGGATCAACGGCGCGTCCGCCGACACCAGACCTGGAGCGATGACGCTGCACAGCCAGCCCGTCTTGCCTGCCTCCTGCATCTGGCTGGCCATATCGCTGATGCCAAAATGGAAATTCAGCTTAAAACACGGCGAGCGCGGCTGCGTGACCTGAATCAGCGCATCTCCCCACTGGAAAATGTCGCCAATAAATACATTCTCTTCCGTTAGCCCCTGAGTAGAGAGATTCTCGCCAAACGCGGGCGCGACAAAGCGCTCTGCCTGCTCCGGAAACTCTTGTCTCCAGTGCTGATAGTGTTCACGCGGATAGTGGCACAGCGCGCGATCCGGCCCACCGTGAATTTTCGTTTCCGCCTGTTCATCACCCGTCAGCCCCAGTTCGGTCAGCGTCAGCTCGCCGTCAACCTGGACCTTAGCAATCGCGCTGGGACGGCTTCCCGTGTAGTCCCGAACCTTGCCTGTAAAAACATCGACCGGATATCGCATCTGTTCCCTCTCCCGATAAATTTCCCCCATTACACCACATTTATTTTACCCCAGTCGCTCAAAATGAGAGCACGGTTCACATGAAACTTAGGGACACATGCTATCAATGTAATCTGGTTTTGAAACATCATTTCAAATAAGGAGTCAACAACGTGACTGGTCAATCGCAATTTGCTGGCGTCTGGTGTCCTTCCATTACGCCAATGGATAATGACGGCAAGATCGATCTTAACGGTCTAAGCCAGCATCTCAAACGCCTTACCGAGGCCAAAATCGACGTGATTTTGCTGATGGGTAGCATCGGGGAATTTGCCTCCTTTACGCTCGAAGAAAAGCTGTTACTAATCCGCGAGGCCCGCGCTATGAGCTCGCTGAAGATGGTCGCCAACGTCTCATCCACCTGCCAGAATGATATGCTGTTGATGGCGCAGGAAGCGTATCGCGCCGATTACGACGCCGTGATGATCCTGCCGCCTTACTACTATGGGCAAACGGCAAAACAGCTGCTGAGCTACTTCCGTCAGTTGGGGCAGAAGCTCAGCGGTAAATGGTTTGCCTATAACTTTCCGGCGCGCACTGGCTGCGATTTAACGCCCGAACTGGTTGCCACCCTCGCCGCCGAGTTCCCCAACTTCGCAGGCATTAAAGATACCGTCGACTGCCAGTCCCATACTCGCAGTATGATCCAGACCACCCGCGCCGTACGGGAGGATTTTGCCGTGTTGTCCGGCTATGACGAATACTACATTCCTAACCTGCTGGCAGGCGGCGCGGGGGTGATTTCAGGATTAAACAACGTCATGCCTGAACTGTTTGTCAGCGCACGGGAAGCATTTAAACAGAGCGACCTGACAGCACTTCGCGACATTCAGGACCAGATTGGCACCTACATGTCCATCTACGCCATCGGCGAAGATTTCGTCACCACCATCAAAACCGTGGTATCGCGTAAGTTTGGCTATTGCACCGGCGTGTCACGAAATGCCGGCGGAGAGTTGAACGAGGGTGAGTGTCGGACCATCGATGAGGTATTTGTCGTCAAAGCGTAAATCGTTAAGCCGGATGGAACAGACCATCCGGCAAAAGAGACTTACTTCACGGCGCTACGAATATCAATTTCCGCCGCCCTGGCTTTAACTCTTTTCGACCAGATGGAAGTGATAATCGGCACCAGAATGGAGGTCACAATCACCGACGTGGCGACAAGGGAAGTTGCTGCCGGTGCCATCGGTTTAAATGCCGGAACCATTTCAGCAATCAGCACTGGCGTAGCGACCGCCGCACCAGCTG
The DNA here is from genome assembly GCF_002075345.1 of Citrobacter braakii. Taxonomy (GTDB): domain Bacteria; phylum Pseudomonadota; class Gammaproteobacteria; order Enterobacterales; family Enterobacteriaceae; genus Citrobacter; species Citrobacter braakii. The sequence goes on along the minus strand of NZ_NAEW01000011.1, from coordinate 43,224 downwards.
AGCTGGAGGCCGCAATCCCCGCTGTGCCATCGCCGCCGCCAATCAGTTTATCGGCGATAATCAATGGAATACCGGTAATGATAATTACCGCCACGCCCAGCAAAATACCCAGTACACCGGTCTGCGCAATCACGCTCAAATCAATGGTGTTACCAAGCGCGAAGGCAAAGAAAGGAATCAATGTCTGCACCGCTTTGCTGAAGAACTCCCGCAGCTCAGGGTCCAGATTTCCCAGCGCAAAGCCAATCAGGAACGGTAATACGGCCCCCACAAACACGTGTGGTTCAAACGAAGCGATCCCGGCGGTTCCCAGAATCACCATAGTCATCAGCGGGCCAGACTCCAGCGACATCAGGACAAACGCCCCGGCCTCTTCTTTGGTGCCGTACTGCTGCATAATCGAGGCATACAGCCCGCCGTTGGTCATATCCATGGCGGCCACCAGCGCCAGCGTAGACAAGCCGGCGAAGAAACCAACTTCTACACCATGTTCCGGCAGAATACGTGAAGCAATCGCCGCGACCACCCACGCTACCAGGATCTTGGTTATGACCAGCGTGCCTGATTTACGCAGCACGGTACCGGTGGCGCTTAGCTTGATCGACGCCCCCATACAAAAGAACCAGACCGCCAGAATAGGCACCGTACCGGTGATCATACCGTTGGTAAAGGAGCCGAAGTATTTCCCGGCGCCGGGGGAAAAGGTGTGACACAACGCGCCCAAAAAAAGCGGCACCAGCATCATGCCGCCTGGGATTTTCTCTATCGTTCGTTTGATCTGCATTTCCATCACCTGTAGACATAAAAATGGGGCAATTTTTATGGGCGATTGCATCTTGCTTATGAGATGCGCCCGTCTTGATGAAACGAAGATAGACATTCATAGAGACTATAAAAGTGATCCCACTCGCATAATAAAACCTTGTTTCAATTTAAGTGGATCATTGTTTTTATATTGATTTTGATCACAAAAAAACCCCCACAAGCATCGCTTGCAGGGGCTTACTAAAGCGTAGAACTTATTTTTTCGCTGCGAAACGCGCGGCAGCTTCGTCCCAGTTCACCACGTTCCAGAACTCTTTGATATAGTCCGGGCGACGGTTCTGGAATTTCAGGTAATAAGCGTGCTCCCAAACGTCCAGGCCCACGATCGGGAAGCCGGAAGCGCCAGAGATAGCTTCACCCATCAGCGGGGAATCCTGGTTAGCAGTGGAAACAACAGCCAGTTTGTCACCTTTCAGAACCAGCCACGCCCAGCCGGAACCAAAACGGGTTGCCGCAGCTTTTTCAAATTCAGCTTTGAAGTTGTCCACGGAGCCGAAGTCACGTTCGATAGCCGCTTTCAGGTCGCCCTGCAGCGTAGTACCGGTTTTCAGACCTTTCCAGAACAGGCTGTGGTTAGCGTGGCCGCCCGCGTTGTTACGCAGTACGGTTTTCTTGTCTGCTGGCAGTTGATCCAGTTTGGTGATCAGCTCTTCAACAGGCAGGCTCGCGAATTCAGGTAAGCTTTCCAGCGCAGCGTTAGCGTTGTTTACGTAAGCCTGGTGGTGTTTGGTATGGTGGATTTCCATCGTCTGCTTATCGAAGTGCGGTTCAAGGGCATCATAAGCGTACGGCAGGGATGGCAGTGCATAACTCATAATCATCTCCAGTATTGTCGGGCGGCCAGTGTTAACGCCGCGTAAGCAGTTGGGTCATTATAGTTAATTAAATGATATTGAAAATGATTATCAATGCCGTACTTTTTACAAGGTTTTGATGACTCAAGTCCATTGCTAAAGATGTGAGCCGAATCACCCACTTAACGTGATGATTGCCAACATGCGCCAAATGGCGGCAATCGTTAAAAGGTTAACTACCTGCATAATTTTTAAACTCGTTTGGTCGGAGGGGTAATTACCGACGATAAAAAATAACGAGGATTAAGTCATGAGTAACGCGATTACGATGGGTATCTTTTGGCATTTGATAGGCGCAGCCAGTGCCGCCTGTTTCTATGCCCCGTTCAAGCAAGTCAAACATTGGTCATGGGAAACGATGTGGTCGGTTGGCGGGATCGTCTCCTGGCTTATCCTCCCATGGACCATCAGCGCCATGTTACTTCCCGATTTCTGGGCCTACTTCAGCTCCTTTAGCCTCTCCACGCTGGCGCCGGTGTTTCTGTTCGGTGCGATGTGGGGGATTGGTAATATCAACTATGGCCTGACCATGCGCTATCTCGGTATGTCGATGGGCATCGGCATTGCGATTGGTATTACGCTGATTGTCGGCACGCTGATGACCCCGATTATTAACGGCAACTTTGATGTACTGATCAACACCTCTGGCGGACGCATGACGCTGCTTGGCGTGCTGGTCGCGCTGATTGGCGTGGGCATTGTTACCCGTGCGGGTCAGTTAAAAGAACGCAAAATGGGCATCAAAGCGGAAGAGTTCAATCTGAAAAAAGGGCTGGTTCTGGCGGTCATGTGCGGCATTTTCTCTGCCGGGATGTCATTTGCGATGAACGCTGCTAAACCAATGCACGATGCCGCCGCCGCGTTGGGCGTTGATCCGCTGTATGTCGCCCTGCCAAGCTATGTGGTTATCATGGGCGGTGGCGCGCTAGTCAACCTGGGTTTCTGCTTCATTCGTCTGGCAAAAGTGAAAAACTTGTCGATAAAAGCTGACTTCTCGTTAGCCAAACAGCTAATTATCACCAACGTGCTGCTCTCCGCACTTGGTGGCTTGATGTGGTATCTGCAATTCTTCTTCTACGCCTGGGGCCACGCTCGTATTCCGGCACAGTATGACTATGTAAGCTGGATGCTGCACATGAGCTTCTATGTTCTGTGCGGCGGAATTGTCGGACTGGTATTGAAAGAGTGGAAAAACGCGGGTCGCCGTCCGGTCAGCGTGCTAAGTCTTGGCTGCGTAGTGATCATTGTCGCGGCAAACATTGTTGGTCTGGGAATGGCCAGCTAATCATGTTGGGTACTGAGATGACGCCACTGGCTCGGCGTCATCCCGGTTTCGCGCGTGAATACCACCGAAAAGTAGTTACTATCCTCAAAGCCGCAGCGCATGGAAATCTCACTAATCATCAACCGACTATGCTTGAGCAGATACTGTGCATGGCACACCCGCACCTGGCGCTGATACTGGTTGATCGTCATCCCGGTCTGGCTGCGAAACTGCTGGCGCAAAACGCGTTCGCTGCACCGTTCACGCTCGCAAAATGTATCCAGTTCGAACGCATGCTCATGGCTACCGGCTAACGCGGTGATCAGTTTATCCAGCAGCGTTTCACTTGACGTCGCCGGGAGCGTATCCGTGGCATAACGATGACGTTTAAGGTGAGTTACCAGTTGACCAAACAGCAGCTCAGCCATGGTAAAGGCCTGCGCATCGCGCTGATTACTTTCATGCTCAAGCTGGCTTATCACCTGTCTGGCCTGGGTCATGCCAACGCTGCCAAGTCGCCAGTGCGGCTGCCTCGGCGTACCGTCAAATCCGGGGATCGCCCCTTGCCAGTCAACATTCAGCGTTAACCGCTCCGGGCAGTAGATGATATTTTGCAACACAAGGTCGTTAACGGAGGTGTAGGAGTGTTTATCTTCGGCGCGAATATAAAACAGATCGCCACGGGTTATCCGGTACGGACGATCGTTAAGGACATGCAGACCATTGCCGCGCCAGACCAGAACCAGCTCGCAAAACTCGTGGGTATGCTCAGCAAAGACATCCTGCGGATAACGATCGGCCACGGCGACAGCCTGCTGCTCATGCGCAAAAAAGTCTGATTTCAAAAGAACCAGATGATTCGCCATCATATCACCTCAACCTGTACGCTTGCCGGATAAGCGCAGCGCATCCGGCATGAAAGGGTATGATTATCAGCAAACGGACGGTAAAAAACGTTGATAGCTTTCGCGTTACTGAAGGCTGCTTCCCGCTATAAGGTCACGCCCCTGACGAATATCGCGTGGCGACCACTCGAACTCACGGCGAAAAAGCGTCGAAAAGTGGTTACTGTCACCGAAACCGCAGAGATAAGCGATATCAGTCACGCTGTCATCACTGTGGCGGAGCAGATGTCTGGCTTTAATCAGTCGCAGACGGTTAAGGTAGCGCTGCGGCGTCAATCCTGTTTGCTGTTTAAGCTGGCGATGCAGAGTGCGTAAAGAGAGCGAAAACTTCTCGGCCAGCGCCTCCCAACACACCTCTTCGGCAAAGTTATCCTCCAGCCATGCCATCAAAAGGTTAAGCCGCGCATCGTTATCGGTCGCCGCTTCCATCAGGCTGCTTTTACGTAGCAGTACCAGCAACTGCATAAACAAGATCTCGCGATTTGCCGCCGTGGGCGTATCCATCTCCTCGCCGAGCGTCTCCATCTGCCCCACCAGGTGACGAACCTGCTGCAGTACGCCCTGGTTTACGCGCCAGTGGGAGGGATACTGCCCATTTTGTTCCTGAGGCAAAAGCTGATTCAGCCCGGCCAGAAATTGAAACGCATCCGGAGAGCGATACAACACATTGGTCAGACACAGATTGTCAGTATGTTCATATAAATGCCTGTCATGATCGCGGACGAAACACACCGTACCACCGCTGATGGTGTAAGGCTGTCCGTTGAACACATGGATCCCCGTTCCATGTTCGACCACCACAATTTCATGAAAATCATGATGATGTTCAGGAAACGCGGGCTGAGGAAGCCGCGGTTCAATAGCCACTGGCGCTTTACCTGTCGGAAAAAAATCCACGCAATGCAGTACGGTCATGACGGCTCCCCCTGATTAACGAATATGGCTGAATAGTAATTAAGGGTTCCTACCCTCACCTTAATTTTTTGACGCCAAAGTGCGTAAACACGGTTAATTCTTCAAGAAATGGCGGGAAAGATCGGGAAATGCGGAAGGCGTCACATCCGCCAAAATCCGCGCTATTAGTGGAAACTGTGAACAACATCACGTTCACCTTTGCCATGTTGCCAGCCGCTAATTGGGGCTGTCACTGTCAAGAAGGTACGCTTTATTCGGGGTTCTTAGACTGAGTGCAATAAAACTCAGAAGGACCTCGCCATGACTTTTCGCCATTGTGTCGCTGTCGATCTCGGCGCATCCAGTGGGCGCGTAATGCTCGCACGTTACGACAGTAAACACCGCACCCTGACGCTGCGTGAAATCCACCGCTTCGTTAACTGTCTGCAAAAAACGGACGGTTTTGACACCTGGGACATCGACAGCCTGGAAAACGATATTCGCCTTGGCCTGAAAAAAGTCTGTGATGAAGGCATTCGGATAGACAGCATTGGCATTGATACCTGGGGCGTGGATTACGTATTGATCGATAACGCCGGCCAACGTGTTGGTCTGCCGGTCTCTTACCGTGACAGCCGCACGACCGGCATTATGTCACAGGCGATGGCGCAGCCAGGTAAAGGTGAAATCTACCGCCGTAGCGGCATTCAGTTTCTGCCGTTTAACACCCTGTATCAGCTGCGTGCGCTGGTTGAACAGCAGCCAGAACTGCTTGCGCAGGTGGCACATGCTCTGCTGATCCCCGACTACTTCAGCTTTCGCCTGACCGGCAAATTGAACTGGGAATACACCAACGCCACCACCACCCAGTTAGTCAATATCAACACCGACGACTGGGATGACACGCTGCTGGCGTGGACCGGGGCAGACAAAGCCTGGTTTGGTCGCCCGACGCATCCGGGGAACGTCATTGGTCACTGGATTTGCCCGCAGAAAAACCAAATTCCGGTTGTGGCCGTCGCCAGTCACGACACCGCCAGCGCGGTCATCGCTTCACCGCTGGCCGATAAAAATAGTGCGTATCTCTCTTCCGGTACCTGGTCGCTGATGGGCTTTGAGAGCAGAACGCCGTATACCAACGATGCGGCGCTGGCGGCGAACATCACCAACGAAGGGGGCGCGGAAGGGCGCTACCGCGTACTGAAAAACATCATGGGACTGTGGCTGCTCCAGCGCGTTTTAAAAGAGCGCCAGATTACCGACCTGCCAACGCTTATTGCCCAAACGCAAGCGCTGCCGGCCTGCCAATTCCTGATAAACCCGAACGACGATCGCTTTATCAACCCCGATGATATGAGCGCGGAAATTCAGGCGGCCTGTCGTGAATCGGGTCAACCCGTTCCCCAGCAAAACGCCGAACTGGCGCGCTGTATCTTCGACAGCCTGGCATTGCTATACGCTGACATTCTGCAAGAACTGGCACAACTGCGTGGTGCAGCATTTAGCCAACTGCACATCGTTGGCGGCGGCTGCCAGAACGCCCTACTGAACCAGCTGTGCGCGGATGCCTGCGGCATTCGCGTGATGTCCGGGCCGATTGAGGCCTCCACGCTCGGCAATATTGGCATCCAGTTGATGACGCTGGACGAGCTCAACAACGTCGATGATTTCCGTCAGGTGGTGCGTGCCAACTACGACCTGACCACCTTCATTCCAAATCCTGAAAGTGAAATTGCCCGCTACCAGGCGCAGTTTCCATCACTACGACAGACAAAGGAGCTTTGCGCATGACCACTCAACTTGAACAAGCCTGGGAACTGGCAAAACTGCGTTTCGCCGCGGTAGGCATTGATGTCGAGGCGGCCTTACGCCAGCTCGATCGTCTGCCGGTCTCCATGCACTGCTGGCAGGGCGATGATGTCGCCGGTTTCGAGAATCCAGAAGGCTCGCTCACAGGCGGTATTCAGGCTACCGGCAACTATCCGGGCAAAGCGCGTAACGCCACCGAACTGCGCGCCGATCTGGAGCAGGCACTGAGCCTGATCCCGGGTCCAAAGCGTCTGAATTTGCACGCGATCTATCTGGAGTCCGATACGCCGGTTGCCCGCGACCAAATCAAACCTGAACATTTTAAAAACTGGGTTGAGTGGGCGAAAGCAAACCAGTTAGGGCTGGATTTCAACCCATCCTGCTTCTCTCACCCGCTGAGCGCCGACGGCTTCACGCTGGCCCACGCCGATGACACCATTCGCCAGTTTTGGATTGACCACTGCAAAGCCAGCCGTCGCGTCTCAGCGTATTTTGGCGAGCAGTTGGGTACGCCATCGGTGATGAATATCTGGATCCCGGATGGCATGAAAGACATTACCGTTGACCGGTTAGCGCCGCGCCAACGTCTGCTTGAAGCACTGGATGAAGTGATCAGCGAAAAACTCGACCCGGCGCACCATATCGACGCCGTCGAGAGCAAGCTGTTTGGCATCGGCGCCGAAAGCTACACCGTGGGCTCCAACGAGTTCTATATGGGTTACGCCACCAGCCGTCAGACTGCGTTGTGCCTGGATGCGGGTCACTTCCATCCGACTGAAGTGATTTCCGACAAAATCTCCGCCGCCATGCTGTACGTACCGCGTCTGCTGCTGCACGTCAGCCGTCCGGTGCGCTGGGACAGCGATCACGTGGTGCTGCTGGATGATGAAACGCAGGCGATTGCCAGCGAGATCGTCCGCCACAACCTGTTCGACCGCGTACACATCGGCCTCGACTTCTTCGACGCCTCTATTAACCGCATCGCCGCGTGGGTTATCGGCACTCGCAATATGAAAAAAGCCCTGCTGCGCGCGCTGTTAGAACCGACCGAACAACTGCGTCAGCTTGAAGCCAGCGGCGACTACACCGCACGTCTGGCCTTGCTGGAAGAGCAAAAATCGCTGCCGTGGCAGGCCGTCTGGGAGATGTATTGCCAGCGTCACGACACGCCAGCAGGAAGCCAGTGGCTGGACAGCGTGCGCACCTATGAGAAAGAGATTTTGAGCAAACGTAGCTAACCGTGACACCAGGCTTACAGGCCGGATAAGACGCCCCACGTCGCTATCCGGCAATGAATGAAACACGATTGCCGGATGGATCTTCACTTATCCGGCCTACGTAAGACCCGATAACGATCGGGCAATCAACAGGATCACCGAATATGCAAAACATGACTAATTCCTGGTTCGTCCAGGGGATGATCAAAGCCACTTCCGACGCGTGGCTGAAAGGCTGGGACGAACGTAACGGCGGCAACCTGACGCTGCGTCTGGATGAGGCTGACATTGCGCCATTTAGCGCCGATTTCCACGAAAAACCGCGCTATATCGCGCTAAGTCAGCCAATGCCTTTGCTGGCGAACACGCCGTTTATCGTCACCGGTTCTGGTAAATTTTTCCGTAACGTTCAGCTCGATCCCGCGGCAAATTTGGGCGTGGTGAAAGTAGACAGCGACGGCGCGGGCTACCACATCCTTTGGGGCCTGACCCACGAAGCGGTGCCAACCTCCGAGTTGCCGGCTCACTTCCTCTCCCATTGCGAGCGTATTAAAGCGACGAACGGCAAAGACCGCGTGATCATGCACTGCCATGCTACCAACCTGATCGCCCTGACCTACGTGCTGGAAAACAACACCCCGCTGATTACCCGCAAACTGTGGGAAGGCAGCACCGAGTGTCTGGTGGTGTTCCCGGATGGCGTCGGCATTCTGCCGTGGATGGTGCCGGGTACGGATGAAATCGGCCAGGCAACCGCCGAGGAAATGCAGAAACACTCGCTGGTACTGTGGCCGTTCCACGGCGTGTTCGGCAGCGGCCCCTCCCTCGACGAAGCATTTGGCTTGATAGATACCGCAGAAAAATCCGCCGAAGTTTTAGTCAAAATCTATTCGATGGGCGGTATGAAGCAGACCATCACGCGTGAAGAGCTGGTAGCACTGGCTAAACGCTTTGGCGTGACTCCGCTGGCAAGCGCCGTAGAGCTGTACTGATACCTGCCAACTCAACGCCGGATGCGGCTTCGCTTTATCCGGCCTACATGACGATGCACGTTTCACCGTCGGCCCGATAAGCGTAATGCCATCGGGCACCAGGGATTTTTTTTAAGGAGAATAGTGATGAGCTTTATGTTGGCACTGCCAAAAATTAGCCTGCATGGCGCCGGCGCGATTGCCGATATGGTGAATCTCGTGGCGAATAAACAATGGGGCAAAGCGCTGATCGTCACCGATGGTCAACTGGTGAAGCTGGGCCTGCTGGATAGCCTCTTTGCCGCACTGGATGAACATCAAATGTCTTACCACCTGTTTGATGAGGTGTTCCCGAATCCGACAGAAGAGCTGGTACAGAAAGGTTTTACGGCATATCAGGGGGCAGAATGTGACTATATTATCGCCTTCGGCGGAGGCAGCCCGATCGATACCGCCAAAGCGGTGAAGATCCTGACCGCCAACCCTGGCCCTTCTACCGCTTACTCCGGCGTGGGCAAAGTGAAAAATGCGGGCGTGCCGCTGGTTGCCATCAATACCACTGCTGGTACAGCAGCAGAGATGACCAGCAACGCGGTCATTATCGACTCTGCCCGCAAGGTCAAAGAGGTGATCATCGACCCGAACATCATCCCGGATATCGCCGTGGATGACGCCAGCGTGATGCTGGAAATCCCAGCCTCCGTTACCGCCGCAACCGGCATGGACGCCCTGACTCACGCGGTGGAAGCCTATGTTTCCGTTGGCGCACATCCGCTCACCGACGCCAACGCCCTGGAAGCGATTCGCCTGATCAACCTGTGGCTGCCGAAAGCGGTCGACGATGGTCATAACCTCGAAGCCCGCGAACAAATGGCGTTTGGTCAGTATCTGGCGGGTATGGCATTCAACAGTGCTGGTCTGGGTCTGGTGCATGCGCTGGCACACCAGCCAGGCGCGACCCACAACCTGCCGCACGGCGTCTGCAATGCTATCCTGCTGCCGATCATCGAAAACTTTAACCGCCCTAACGCCGTGGCGCGTTTTGCCCGAGTGGCGCAGGCGATGGGAGTGGACACCCGCGGGATGAGCGACGAAGCGGCAAGCATGGAGGCCATCACCGCGATTCGTGCCCTGAGCAAGCGTGTAGGTATTCCGGCTGGTTTTAGTTCCCTTGGCGTGACGAAAGAGGATATTGAAGGCTGGCTGGATAAAGCGTTGGCCGATCCATGCGCGCCGTGTAACCCACGCACCGCCAGCCGCGACGAAGTCCGCGAGCTGTATCTGGAGGCGTTATGATCCGCAAGGCCTTTGTGATGCAGGTGAATGCCGACGCGCACGTTGAGTATCAACGTCGGCACAATCCCATCTGGCCAGAACTGGAAGCGGTGCTGAAAGAGCACGGTGCCCATCACTACGCGATTTATCTCGATCAGGAACGCAACCTGCTGTTCGCCACCGTCGAGATTGAGTCAGAAGAGCGCTGGAACGCCGTTGCCAGCACCGATGTTTGCCAGCGTTGGTGGAAGCATATGCGTGATGTAATGCCGGCAAACCTGGACAACAGCCCGGTCAGCGCTGAGCTAAAAGAAGTGTTTTATCTGCCTTAAACGCTCTGTTTCCTCCCCTGACGGGGGAGGAAACCTTTTTCTCCCGTCAGCAGCATTGCGTTCGTTTTGTCATCCACGCCTTTTCCCCACAACCCGGCACCTGCTCAGGCATACCGATGCTGAAAGTCTCCGGGCGTCACCAAACTGGAAGACGGGACGGCATTTAACTACTCGTGTAGCTACAACCGCGCCGACAAGTTCAAAATCAAAAATAACTGGGTGGGAAAATAAAAGCCTGATGACCAGGCTCTAAGAAAAAAGCGCCTGAATCCAGGCGCCTGAGAACGGAAAATCAGAAGAAGTATTTGAAACGGAGACGCGCGCCGTAACGGTCGTCGTCGTCGGTATAATTCTCCGGATTGCTGTTATCGCTGTTAATCATCGAATAATAAGCGCCGAGATAAATATTAAAGTTCTGCATATCCATCACGTTCGGAATTAAATAAGACGCGTGAATGGTATGAATATCGTAAGTGCCCTCATTGTAGAACCAGTCATTATCATCGTGATCGATCAGACCGTTAAATTCGTCGATCTTGTTATGAGCATAGATATAGCCCAGTTCAAAGCGCTTCCACAGAGCGTTGGCCGCCGCCGTAAAATCTTTTTCGTTATCCGCATCGAGATAAGCGGTGTTCAGGTTAAACACCAGGCCATTTTCCGGATCGGCTTTCAGACCGTTCCAGGTCATCGTCATACCGTAACCGGTACGATCGGACTGATCGACAAACTTGCCTGATAGCGGATCGGTATATCCATAGGCGTTATTGATAACGTTCGATTCCATGGCCGCAGAAATCGTCAGCGCATCCACCGGCGTCCAGGCTACGACCGGGCGCAGATAAGCCACGTTTTTCTCCTGCGACATTTCACGACCATGATAGCGGCTATCCTGATAAAGCGAGGTACCATCTTCCAGCAGGGTATTTAACTCGAAATACCAGTTATCGAGCTGTTTGCTCATCAGGAAGCTGCCGCCGGAATCTGAACGGCCACGACCTTCTTTCATCATGTAGATATAGCCGCTACCGTCATCATACAAATCGTTGGCGGTATGCCCTGAATGCTCAACAAAGGTATCCTGATTCAGCGGGAACATATCGTAAGCTTCGAAACGACCGACTTTTACTTTCCAGTCATTTTCCTGACCGAAGAAGAAAGCGGCGTCATCAAGATTGACCGAACCCGTCATGTCAGCCAGCGGTTGCGCTGAAAAACCGGCGAAATAGCCGTTATCCAGCTTACGCATACCGTCAAAGCCCAGCAGGATACGTCCGTTCAGATCCCAGCGTTCATTGGTTGGGTCGCCCACATTCGAATTGGTTGCCGCCAGCACGCCTTTGTTGCTTTCCGCATCCATGTTGAATTCCACGTCGCCGTAGATTTTCAGATCGCCATAGCCGGAGAGCACCAGGTTAGGGGTGGTGGCGTTCTTTTTGGTCTCTTGCGCGGGCGTAGTGCCGTTGACTGGCGTATTCCCCTGAGCAACTTTAATTTCCTGGATCTCCGCAGCCTGCTGTACCTGCAATTGCTGCACCTGATTTTCCGCTTTTGCCGCGCGGTTTTCCGCAGCTTCCAGCCGAGCCTCCAGCTGTTCGAGCCGCTGTTCCAGAGTCATTTTTTGCGTTTTAGCAAAGCCATTATTTGCCACTAATAATAGACCTATTGCTAAAGCTAACGTCGATTTCTTCATTATTTGCTTTCCTTGAAATAAAGATCGTCCAACGTCTTCCGACCGGAAGACGCGCAACATGCAAATCCAAAAAATATTTTTATAGGTAATACGATACCGATGACTGAAATAAACTCAGAACATTAAAACGTGGCACCAGTGCAGGCTAATATTTATTATTATACTGATTTTATTATGTGTAACGTAGATATAATTAAGAATGTGAGGGATATAACAATAGTGCTGAAATTAACGAAAAATAATAAAAACAATTTTATATAAATAACAATAAAATATAATTAAAAATAATAAAGGCGCGAACGACAATCGCCGCGCCTTTATTTAATAAGCGTTCAATTAACTCTGCTCAGAAACCAGAATCGCCTGAGTGTCAGGCTCCAGTGCTTTAAAGATATGCGCTTGATCGGCAGGGTAACAAATATAATCGCCCTCACCTAACTCCTCCGGCGCTTCCGTCAATCCCACCATCGCCTTACCCTGCGTTACGATAATATGTTCAACCGATCCCGGTGGATGCGGTTGTGAAATACGATCCGCGCCCGGCTGCGTCAGCAGCAGATAGATATCCCGCCGCGCGCCTGGTGGGCAGGCGGCCAGTAAAATGGCCTGATAGTGGGCCTGCTCAGCCACGACTTTTGTCCCTTCGCCGCGGCGAATCACCTGCGTTTTTTGCTCCTGCGGTTCCAGCAGGCGCGCAAAGGGAATATCTAACGCCACACACAGCGACCAGAGCGTTTCCAGGCTAGGATTTCCATTGCCCGCTTCCAATTGCGAGAGTGTCGATTTTGCAATCCCCGCGCGACGGGCAATCTCCGCCAGCGACAAACCGGTGCGCTGACGTTCACGCACCAGACTTTTCGCGATCATACTGATGGGCTGGGTCATTCACGACTCCATGTTTTTTATATCGAACGAATTGTTCGACTTGTAAAGCCAATTGGTCGCGTTCATTATAATGGAAACTCGTTCGATATGGCTAAAACGGTATGAAACATTATTTTTCCAGTCTCAAAGGCGACACGATAAAAGCAATATTTTTAGTCTGTCTGGCCGTCGGTGTAGTCGGCATGTCATACGGCTCGCTGGCGATGGCGTACGGCTTCCCGCTGTGGGTACCGTTTGTACTCTCTATTACTGTGCTGGCGGGCGCGTCCGAGTTTATGTTTATCGGCATTATCGCCAGCGGTGGTAATCCACTGGCGGCTGCGGCTGCGGGTTTACTGGTTAACGCCCGACACGTGCCGTTCGGCGTCACCGTGCGCGATTTGGTAGGCACCCGGGCTGCCAGTTTCCTCGGCTGTCATATTATGAACGACGAAAGCGTGGTCTTTGGCCTGTCGCAAAAAACGCCTGAGCAACGTAAAGCCGCCTACTGGCTGTGCGGTCTGGGCGTCGCAATTTTCTGGCCTGTTGGCACCCTGATCGGCGCAGGCGTCGGCAAACTGCTCCCTGCCCCGGAAACCATCGGTCTGGATGCCGTCTTCCCTGCCATTCTGCTGGCTCTGGTCGTCCCGGCATTCAAAAACCGCACTACGCTGATTCGTGCCTGTAGCGGCGCCACGTTGTCGCTTGCCGCCATTCCCTTTGCGCCGGTCGGTTTACCGGTTTTGCTCTCACTCTTTGGCTTACTGACGAGGAAAAAATAATGGGCAACATGACGCTGTTTATCGTCGGTATCGCCATGTTATCTCTGGGAACGTATTTAATGCGTTTAGGGGGAGCCAAGCTTGGAAGCCGTTTAGCGTTCTCAGAACGCTCGCAGGCGCTGCTTTCCGACGCCGCAACGGTATTACTGTTCTCCGTTGCGCTGGCGACCACCTTTTACGAGGGCGAACACTTTGCCGGGATGGCGCGCGTACTCGGCGTGGCTTTTGCGGTATTTCTCGCCTGGCGTAAGATGCCGCTGATCGTGGTGATCGTTGCCGCTGCGGTGGTAACCGCGCTGTTACGAATGGTGGGTATACACTAAGAATATAATTACCCTGGCGCAATATTCATCAGGGTAATCACCTGTAGCGTTATGTGTTTTACCCCACAAAACCAGGCGCTAACTCTGCCTCAAATTGTCACTTCCCGCTGGCATATTGCTGCTCATCTCTTCACCATCTCACCGTTAAAATCAAATCAAACAGTTTTTAACGGAGTCCCACCATGACAGCCCTTACAGCTAACTGCATTGACCTGAATATTCAGGGGAATAGCGTTTATGCCATCCTCAAGCAACTGGCGAATATGGCGCTTCAAAATGGCTACGTCTCTGACCGCAGCGCCTTCCTGCAAACGCTGCTGATACGCGAAAAGCTGCATTCCACCGGCTTTGGTTCGGGCATTGCCGTCCCACACGGTAAAAGCGCCTGTATCACACGCCCCTTCGTCTTGTTCGCGCGCAAATCAAAAAAAGTGGACTGGAAAGCCAGCGACGGCGAGGACGTTAACTGCTGGATCTGCCTCGGCGTGCCACAAACGGGCGAGGACGATCAGGTCAAAATTATCGGCACCCTGTGCCGCAAAATTATCCATCAAGATTTCATCAACCAACTGAAGCAAGGCGACACCAACCAGGTGCTCACCCTGCTCAATCAGACCTTAACCTCATAAGGAAGCGGCTATGGAGTCATCCTTGCGTTTAGTGGCGATTACCAACTGTCCGGCGGGTATCGCCCACACTTATATGGTGGCAGAAGCGCTGGAGCAAAAAGCGCGCTCGCTCGGCCATACGATTAAAGTCGAAACCCAGGGCTCAAGCGGCGTCGAAAACCGACTGACCAGTGAAGAAATTGCCGCTGCCGATTACGTTATTCTGGCTACAGGTCGCGGCCTGAGCGGTGAAGACCGGGCGCGTTTCGCCGGGAAAAAAGTCTATGAAATAGCCATTTCCCAGGCGCTGAAAAATATCGACCTGATTTTTACGCAGTTACCGACTCACTCACAACTTTTTGCCACTGATAGCAGCGTGAAGCTGGGAAAACAGGAGGTCCAGCACGGTAGCGTGATGAGCCACCTGATGGCTGGCGTTTCCGCCGCGCTGCCGTTTGTTATTGGCGGCGGTATTCTGGTCGCCATCGCTAATATGCTGGTGCAGTTCGGTTTGCCCTATGCCGATATGTCGAAAGGTGCGCCATCGTTCACCTGGGTTGTTGAATCCATCGGCTATCTGGGCTTCACCTTTATGATCCCCATAATGGGGGCATACATCGCGTGGTCGATTGCCGATAAGCCCGCTTTTGCCCCGGCGTTTCTGGTGTGTTACCTGGCGAACGATAAAGGTCTTCTCGGCACCCAGTCCGGCGCGGGGTTTCTCGGCGCGGTCGTACTCGGGCTGGCAATTGGCTACTTTGTGCTTTGGTTTCGCAAGGTTCGGCTCGGCAAAGCGTTGCAGCCGCTGCTCGGCTCCATGCTGATCCCGTTTGTCACTTTGCTGGTGTTTGGCGTACTGACTTATTACGTCATCGGCCCGGTGATGTCCGACATCATGGGGGGGCTGCTGCACTTCCTGAACACCATTCCGCCATCAATGAAAATGGGCGCAGCCTTCCTCGTTGGCGCAATGCTGGCATTTGATATGGGCGGGCCAATCAATAAAACGGCCTGGTTCTTCTGCTTCTCACTGCTGGAAAAACATATCTATGACTGGTACGCCATCGTCGGCGTGGTGGCGCTGATGCCGCCCGTCGCGGCAGGTATCGCTACCTATTTAGCGCCAAAACTGTTTACCCAGCAGGAGAAGGCCGCCGCCAGCAGTGCGATTGTGGTGGGTGCCACCGTCGCCACCGAACCGGCAATCCCCTATGCGCTGGCCGCGCCGCTGCCGATGATTACCGCCAATACGCTCTCCGGTGGTATTACCGGCATGCTGGTCATCGCCTTTGGAATCAAACGTCTCGCGCCGGGTTTAGGTATCTTTGATCCGCTGATTGGCCTGATGTCCCCGGTGGGGTCATTTTACCTGGTGCTGGCTATCGGTCTGGCGCTGAACATTTCGTTAATTATCATCCTGAAAGGATTGTGGCTGAAACGTAAAGCCGCACAGCAGGAGCTTGCCCATGAACATTGAGTTACTTCAGCAGTTATGCGAAGCCAGCGCCGTCAGCGGTGATGAGCAGGAAGTTCGCACTCTTCTCATTAATGCGCTGGATTCCAGCGTCGATGAAATCACTTTTGACGGCCTCGGCAGCTTTGTCGCACGCAAGGGCAACCGTGGGCCGAAGGTTGCCATCGTCGGTCACATGGATGAAGTGGGCTTTATGGTCACGCATATCGACGAAAGCGGCTTTTTGCGCTTCACCACCATTGGCGGTTGGTGGAGCCAGTCGATGCTGAACCACCGGGTCGCCATCCGTACCCGCAAGGGCGTTAAAATCCCTGGCATAATCGGCTCCGTAGCACCGCACGCCTTAACGGAAAAGCAGAAACAGCAACCTCTGACATTTGACGAAATGTTCATCGATATTGGTGCCAACAGCCGCGAAGAAGTAGAAAACCGCGGAATTGCGATCGGTGATTTCGTTAGCCCGGAAGCCAATTTCGCTCGCTGGGGCGAAGATAAGATCGTCGGCAAAGCGCTGGATAATCGCGTCGGCTGCGCCCTGATGGCCGAGCTTTTACAAACCGTGAATAACCCTGAAATTACCCTGTACGGCGTGGGCAGCGTGGAAGAAGAAGTGGGTCTACGCGGGGCGCAAACCTCAGCGGAGCATATCAAGCCCGATGTGGTGATCGTGCTGGATACTGCGGTTGCGGGCGATGTGCCCGGAATCGACAGCATTAAATACCCACTCAAGCTTGGCGAGGGCCCAGGGCTGATGCTGTTCGATAAGCGCTATTTCCCTAATCAGCAGTTGGTTGCCACATTAAAAGCGTGTGCAGAAAGCAGCGGCGCGTCATTGCAGTTTTGCACCATGAAAACCGGGGCGACGGACGGTGGACGCTATAACGTTATGGGCGGCGGTCGTCCTGTGGCGGCGCTATGCCTGCCGACTCGCTATCTCCACGCCAACAGCGGCATGATTTCCGCATCGGATTACAACGCGCTGTTTACGCTGGTGCACGAACTGCTCACCTCGCTGTCGACCGAAAAGGTCCGCGCGTTTACTGACTTTCGCCGGGAGAGTTAATGCTTTCGGAACGCCAGTTAAAATTGGTGGATCTTCTTGAACAGCAGCCGTGTTTGCTGGGCGACCTGGCGCGGCAAACTGGCGTTTCAGGCAGAACCATCCTGCGCGATATTGACTACCTCAATTTTACCCTCAGCGGTAAGGCCCGCATTCAGCCCGGCGGCAGTGCGGGCTATCAGTTGGAAATTGTCGACAGACGCGGTTATTTTCAGCTTCTGCAACGCCATGATAATGATGACCGGTTGCTGGCCTTTCTTCTGCTCAATACCTTTACACCGCGTGTACAGCTGGCTTCGGCGCTCAATTTACCTGAAACCTGGGTGGCCGATCGTCTCCCACGGTTGAAGCAGCGCTATGAGCGCGCCTTTTGTCTTGCCAGCCGCCCGGGCGTCGGTCATTTCATTGATGAACCGGAAGAAAAGCGCATTATCCTGTTGGCGAATCTGCTTAAAAAAGATCCCCTCTTAATTCCACTGCCGGGTATTACCCGGGACAATATCGACAGGCTCAATGCAGCATGTGAAAAACTTAATGAATTCCCGCTCATCTCGGGAGAGTACCTGGCAAGTCTGGTGCTGGCCGTCTATGCCCTGCGTAACCAACTCTCCGGGTCATGGCCGGAGTGTCGGTATGTATCACTGAAAAATGCGGTGGAACAAGGAGGAGTCTACCTGGGCGAGAACGCCTTCAGAACACTGACCGGCCTTCTGGAAATCAGACAACGGCAGGCAATGACAATCTCTGCAGATGCGGTGACCTTGTTGTTAAAAAGCGTTCCCGGCATCGCTGCGTTGAACGTTATCGATACCCAACTGGTTGATAATATTACCGGCCACCTGCTGAGATGCGTCTCTGCCCCAGTTTGGGTACCAGAACATCGCCAGAGCAGTATGCACAACCTGAAATCGACCTGGCCTGCCGCCTTCGATTTGAGTCTGCGTTTTATTGCCCTGTTGCGTGAAAAACTGGATATCCCACTGTTCGATAGCGACCTCATCGGGCTTTACTTCGCCTGCGCACTGGAGCGCCATCAAAACGAGCGCCAGCCGGTCATTTTGTTATCCGACCAGAATGCTATCGCCACCATCAACCAACAGGCCATTGAGCGAGATGTTCTGAATTGTCGGGTGATCATTGCGCGAAATACGAGTGAAGTCAGCGCCATCAGTGAAGAAATCACCCCACTGTTAATCATCAACAATAGTCACTATTTACTTGATGAATCTATAAAAAATACCTTAACCATCAAGAACATCATCACCGCTGCGGGTACCGAGCAGATTAAACACTTCCTCGCGACGGCCTTTATCCGCCAGCAGCCCGAACGTTTCTTTTTACAGCCGGGCAGCTTCCATTACGCCAATATGAAGGCCGAAAGCTGGCAGAGTATCATCGGCCGGATCTGCGGCCAGCTTGTGGCACAGAGCCATATCACCGAGGACGAAGCGCTGCGCATTTGCGCCCGGGAGCATGAAGGTGAAAACCTGATCGTGAATCGCCTGGCGATTCCTCATTGCTGGAGCGAACAGGAGCGCCGCTTTCGTGGTTTCTTTATTACCCTCGCACACCCTATTCTGGTGAATAACGAACCGGTCAGCCATGTCCTGATCGCCTGTGCCGCCGCCGAGGCGCGGCATGAGCTAAAAATCTTCAGTTATTTATCCAGCGTGCTGAGCAGCCATCCGGCAGAAACTATTGCGGGATTGAAAGACTATAACGCGTTTATCGCATTGCTCAGGCAGTGAATGCCGGAAATGAAAAAAGCGCCTCAAGGGCGCTCTTTCGACAGTACTGAGGTATTTTATTTCAGCAGTTCAGCGGTCATGTGCACGCGGTTGCCAGTGTATGCCTGAGTGATTTTATAATCGCTGGCACCTGCACGTTCAGCCTGAGCGGCAATTTTTGCTTCAGCGCTTTCCAGTGTAGAACCAGTTGCGGTAACTGTCTGAGCAGCGAAAGAACCGAAAGAAGTAGCCAGAGCGATAACTGCGACAAAAGTTTTGATGCTTTTCATGATATAAACCCTTTAACTTAGTTGTTTGATTAAGGCACCGTGCCTTGATGTGATAAATAATAGCCATCTCATCGCACAACTAAAAGCGGAAGGATTTGCCAGTCTTATTCAAATTAATTGAATACTGGTTACTCAGTTATCAGACGCTCGGGATGTGTATAAATCGTCGCCCGGCCCGGTTTGCAAAAACCCACCAGCGTCAGGTTACAGCGTTCGGCAACTTCCACAGCGAGCGTTGTCGCCGCAGAAACAGCAAACAGGATTTCCACGCCGCACATTGCCGACTTCTGCACCATCTCGTAGCTGGCGCGGCTGGAGACTAATACCGCGCCCTGCTGCCAGGTTTCCCCTTCGATCGCACGTCGTCCCAGCAGTTTATCCAGCGCAACATGACGTCCAACATCTTCATGCCCGCCCGCCAGATGACCTGACGGCTGTACCCAGGCAGCCGCGTGCGTGCAGCCTGTCAGTTGCCCAACAGGCTGGAAATCAGGGAGATGCCTTAAGGCGTTATCAAGATGCGCCAGATTGAATGTCTGGGTAAACGGCAGCGGCTGGACCGGTTTGCCAATATCATTAAGTTGCTCCACGCCACAAACACCGCAGCCAGTCCGACCGGCCAGTGCGCGACGACGCGCTTTCAGCCCCATAAAGCGCCGGCTGGACAGCTCAACCTGCACTTCTAATCCGTTGCAGGAAGGCACCACGTCCATCCCGTAAATATCTTGCGAGGACTCAATAATGCCTTCAGAAAGTGAAAAACCCATCGCGAAGTGCTCAAGATCTTTCGGGGATGCCATCATCACCACGTGTGAAATCCCGTTGTATACCAGTGCCACAGGCACTTCTTCAGCTACCTCATCTGGCTGAGGATGTTGCAAGTCCTCGCGCTTCCAGAGGGTCAACTGACGAGATCCTGTCGGAGATGTCACATTCTTGATGTTTTCTTGAATAATCTTATTCACTTTCTTTTAACCGTATTGGAACACGCATACCAACATTGTGGTATTCTTTACAAATCCCTCCTGGACGGAGGGAAATTCACCCAATTCTGGACCTTTGCGGTCCCGTCCGCAAAGAAAAATAACAACCACTTCCCTCGCGTTCGCGTTATAGGAAAACGAAGGGAACGTGACAATGTCGAAACAAGGAGCGAACCATGCAGGTCAGCAGAAGGCAGTTCTTTAAGATCTGCGCTGGCGGTATGGCAGGCACCACGGCAGCGGCACTGGGCTTTGCACCCGGCGTAGCGCTAGCGGAAACACGGCAATATAAATTGCTGCGCACCCGCGAAACCCGTAACACCTGCACTTACTGTTCCGTTGGCTGTGGACTGTTAATGTACAGTCTCGGTGACGGAGCAAAAAACGCCAAAGCATCCATCTTCCATATCGAAGGGGACCCGGATCACCCGGTGAACCGTGGCGCACTGTGCCCGAAAGGGGCAGGACTTGTGGACTTCATCCACTCTGAAAGCCGCCTGAAATTCCCGGAATACCGCGCACCTGGCTCTGATAAGTGGCAACAGATTAGCTGGGATGAGGCATTTGACCGCATCGCTAAGCTGATGAAAGAAGATCGCGACGCTAACTACGTTGCACAAAACGCCGAAGGCGTAACCGTTAACCGCTGGCTTTCCACCGGGATGCTGTGTGCTTCCGCTTCCAGTAACGAAACCGGCTATTTAACACAAAAATTCTCCCGCGCGCTTGGTATGCTCGCGGTCGACAACCAGGCACGCGTCTGACACGGACCAACGGTAGCAAGTCTTGCTCCAACATTTGGTCGCGGTGCGATGACCAACCACTGGGTCGACATTAAAAACGCCAACCTCGTTGTGGTAATGGGCGGTAACGCCGCTGAAGCTCACCCGGTCGGGTTCCGCTGGGCGATGGAAGCCAAAATTCACAACGGCGCGAAGCTGATTGTTATCGATCCGCGCTTTACGCGAACCGCGGCGGTGGCTGATTTCTATGCTCCGATTCGTTCCGGTACTGACATTGCTTTCCTGTCAGGCGTTTTGCTGTACCTGCTGAACAACGAAAAATTCAACCGCGAATACACTGAAGCCTATACCAACGCCAGCCTGATCGTGCGTGAGGATTACGGTTTCGAAGATGGCCTGTTTACCGGCTACGACGCGGACAAACGCAAGTATGACAAAACCAGTTGGAACTACGAACTGGATGAAAAAGGCTTCGCCAAACGCGATGTCACCCTGCAACACCCGCGCTGCGTATGGAACCTGCTGAAACAGCACGTCTCCCGCTACACGCCGGACGTCGTAGAAAATATCTGCGGTACGCCAAAGGCCGACTTCCTGAAGGTCTGTGAGTACATCGCAGAAACAAGCCGCCCAGATAAAACCGCGTCGTTCCTGTACGCACTGGGCTGGACGCAACACTCCGTTGGTGCGCAGAACATCCGTACCATGGCGATGATCCAGTTGCTGCTTGGCAATATGGGGATGGCAGGCGGCGGCGTTAACGCCCTGCGCGGACACTCTAACATTCAGGGTCTGACCGACTTAGGTCTGCTGTCACAAAGCCTGCCGGGCTACATGACGCTGCCAAGCGAGAAACAAACTGACCTGCAAACTTACCTTGCCGCCAACACGCCAAAACCGTTGCTGGAAGGCCAGGTGAACTACTGGGGCAACTACCCGAAATTCTTCGTTTCGATGATGAAAGCCTTCTTTGGCGATAAAGCGACAGCGGAAAACAGCTGGGGCTTCGACTGGCTGCCGAAGTGGGATAAAGGGTACGACGTCCTGCAGTACTTCGAGATGATGAACCAGGGCAAAGTGAATGGCTATATCTGCCAGGGCTTTAACCCGGTCGCATCATTCCCGAATAAAAACAAGGTTGTGGCTTCACTGTCCAAACTGAAGTTCCTGGTTACCATCGACCCGCTCAACACAGAGACCTCCACCTTCTGGCAGAACCACGGTGAGTCGAACGATGTTGACCCGACGAAAATCCAGACCGAAGTATTCCGTCTGCCGTCCACCTGCTTCGCCGAAGAGAACGGTTCTATCGTCAACTCCGGTCGCTGGCTGCAGTGGCACTGGAAAGGTGCGGATGCCCCGGGGATTGCCGTTACCGATGGTGAAATCCTCGCCGGTATCTTCCTGCGTCTGCGCAAGATGTATGCCGAACAGGGTGGCGCGAACCCGGAACAGGTACTGAGCATGACCTGGAACTACTCCACACCGCACGAACCGGCTTCGGAAGAAGTGGCGATGGAGAGCAACGGAAAAGCCCTGGCCGACATTATCGACCCGGCCACCGGTGCCGTTATCGTCAAGAAAGGCCAACAGCTTAGCTCGTTCGCCCAACTGCGTGACGACGGTACCACCTCCAGCGGCTGCTGGATTTTTGCCGGTAGCTGGACGCCGGAAGGCAACCAGATGGCACGTCGCGATAACGCCGATCCGTCAGGCCTTGGCAATACGCTGGGCTGGGCATGGGCGTGGCCGCTCAACCGCCGCATTCTGTATAACCGCGCCTCCGCAGACCCGCAGGGGAATCCGTGGGATCCAAAACGTCAGATCCTGAAATGGGACGGGGCGAAATGGAGCGGGATGGATATTCCAGACTACAGTGCCGCCGCGCCGGGCAGCAACGTTGGGCCGTTCATCATGCAGCCGGAAGGGATGGGACGTCTGTTTGCTATCGATAAGATGGCAGAAGGTCCGTTCCCGGAACACTACGAGCCGTTTGAAACGCCGCTGGGGACTAACCCGCTGCACCCGAACGTTATCTCTAACCCTGCCGCACGTATCTTTAAAGGTGACGCGGAAGCACTGGGTAAAGCGGATAAGTTCCCGTACGTCGGTACGACCTACCGTCTGACCGAGCACTTCCACTACTGGACTAAGCATGCGCTGCTTAACGCTATCGCCCAGCCGGAGCAGTTTGTGGAAATTGGCGAGAAGCTGGCGAATAAGCTCGGTATCTCTCATGGCGATACCGTCAAAGTCTCCTCTAACCGTGGCTACATTAAAGCCAAAGCGGTGGTGACTAAACGTATTCGCACGTTGAAGGCCAACGGTCAGGATATCGACACTATCGGAATCCCGATTCACTGGGGCTACGAAGGTGTGGCGAAAAAAGGCTTTATCGCTAACACGTTAACGCCATTCGTCGGTGATGCAAACACGCAGACGCCGGAATTTAAGTCCTTCCTCGTGAACGTGGAAAAGGTGTAACGGAGACGACCTATGGCTTATCAATCGCAAGACATCATTCGTCGTTCCGCCACTAACGGTTTCACCCCCGCGCCTCAGGCGCGGGACCATCAGGAAGAGGTGGCGAAGCTTATCGACGTCACCACCTGTATCGGCTGTAAAGCGTGTCAGGTGGCGTGTTCAGAATGGAACGACATCCGTGATGAAGTGGGCAACAACGTTGGGGTGTACGACAACCCGGCTGATTTGACCGCTAAATCCTGGACGGTAATGCGCTTCTCGGAAGTGGAACAAAACGACAAACTGGAGTGGCTAATCCGCAAGGATGGCTGTATGCACTGCGCCGATCCGGGCTGCCTGAAAGCGTGTCCGGCCGAAGGAGCAATCATTCAGTATGCCAACGGTATCGTCGACTTCCAGTCCGAGCAGTGCATCGGCTGTGGCTACTGTATCGCGGGCTGCCCGTTCGACGTGCCGCGCCTCAACCCGGAAGACAATCGCGTTTACAAATGTACGCTGTGCGTTGACCGTGTAGTGGTCGGACAAGAACCAGCCTGCGTGAAAACGTGTCCAACCGGCGCTATTCATTTCGGCACCAAAGAGTCGATGAAAACGCTGGCCGGTGAGCGCGTGGCGGAGCTGAAAACGCGTGGTTACGAAAACGCGGGTCTGTACGATCCGGCAGGCGTTGGCGGTACGCACGTGATGTACGTATTGCACCATGCGGACAAGCCGAATCTGTACCACGGTCTGCCGGAGAACCCGGAAATCAGCGCCACCGTGAAGTTCTGGAAAGGCATCTGGAAACCTCTCGCAGCCGTCGGCTTTGCAGCGACATTTGCGGCCAGTATCTTCCACTACGTCGGCGTAGGCCCGAACCGTGCGGAAGAGGAAGAAGACAATCTGCATGAAGAAAAAGACGAGGTGCGCAAATGAAACGACGTGACACCATCGTGCGCTACACGGCGCCGGAACGCATCAACCACTGGATCACCGCCTTCTGCTTCATTCTGGCGGCAGTGAGCGGGATGGGTTTTCTCTTCCCGTCGTTTAACTGGCTGATGCACATCATGGGCACGCCGCAACTGGCGCGAATTGTGCACCCGTTTGTCGGCGTGATCATGTTTGCCTCGTTTATCATCATGTTTTTCCGTTACTGGCACCACAATCTAATCAATCGGGATGATATCTTTTGGGCGAAGAATATTCGTAAGATTGTCGTCAACGAGGAAGTAGGTGACACTGGACGTTATAACTTCGGCCAGAAATGCGTATTCTGGGCGGCGATTATCTTCCTGGTCCTGTTGCTGGTGAGCGGAGTGGTCATCTGGCGTCCGTATTTTGCGCCTGCTTTCTCAATCCCGGTGATCCGATTCGCGTTAATGCTGCATTCATTTGCCGCAGTAGCGTTAATTGTGGTTATCATGGTGCACATTTACGCCGCCCTTTGGGTGAAAGGCACCATTACCGCGATGGTGGAAGGATGGGTTACCAGCTCATGGGCGAAGAAACATCACCCGCGCTGGTACCGTGAAGTCCGCCAGAAACAGGAAAAGTCATCTGAATGAGTATTCGCATAATCCCGCAAGATGAGCTGGAGAAGAGCGAGAAACGCACGGCGGATATGATTCCGCCGTTATTATTCCCCAGACTCAAAAATTTGTATAACCGCCGCGCTGAACGTCTGCGCGAGCTGGCCGAGAACAACCCGCTGGGTGATTACCTGCGTTTTGCCGCGCTGATCGCTCACGCGCAGGAAGTGGTGTTGTACGACCATCCGCTGCAGATGGATCTGACCGCTCGCATCAAAGAAGCGAACGATCAGGGCAAACCGCCACTGGATATCCACGTTCTGCCACGCGACAAGCACTGGCAAAAACTGCTGCAATCGCTAATTGCTGAGCTGAAGCCGGAAATGAGCGGCCCTGCGCTGGCCGTGATCGAGAATCTGGAAAAAGCCTCGGAGCAGGAGCTGGAACTGATGGCCAGCGCGCTGTTTGCCTCCGATTTCGCCTCCGTCAGCAGCGACAAAGCACCGTTCATTTGGGCTGCCCTGTCGCTCTACTGGGCGCAGATGGCGAGCCTGATCCCCGGCAAAGCCCGTGCGGAATACGGCGAACAGCGTCAGTACTGCCCGGTGTGTGGTTCAATGCCGGTCTCCAGCATGGTGCAAATCGGTACCACTCAGGGGCTGCGCTATTTGCACTGCAACCTGTGCGAAACCGAGTGGCACGTGGTGCGCGTGAAGTGCAGCAACTGCGAGCAGAGCCGTGATTTGAACTACTGGTCGTTGGATAACGAACAGGCGGCCATTAAAGCTGAAAGCTGCGGCGATTGCGGGACTTACCTGAAGATTCTCTATCAGGAAAAAGACCCGAAAGTCGAGGCCGTAGCCGACGATCTCGCTTCACTGATGCTGGACGCACACATGGAGCAAGAGGGCTTTGCCCGCAGCTCCATCAACCCGTTCCTGTTCCCGGGTGAAGGGGAGTAAGTTCTTCGCACTACCGGGCGGCGCAGGTCGCCCGGGTTATAACGTATACGGTGTGACCACGCCGGATATGCCTGCAAAATCCCTGGTATTACGCGTAACCAGTGTAAGACGATGAATCTGCGCAGTGGCCAAAATGATGGCATCCGGCAATTTCATCCCATATTCCTGCCTGATACTCACGCTTCGTTCAGCAATATCCTGTGAAACACCGATCACATTAAAAGCGCCTAGCGCAACGCGTGTGCGAGATTCCTGATGATATTTTTTTGCGCCCACCATCAACTCCATCCATGTAATGAGGCTGATTGCGTTCTGCGGCGGCCATGTTTCTATCGCTAGTTTTGCTTCACTTCGCCCGCTAAACAGGTCGATGAGGATGTTGGTATCAAAAAGCGCAGATCCTGTGACCATTACCATTCCTCACGGAGTTTACGCTGATAATCAACGCCATCTTCCTCACAACCTTGCCATAGCCCAAGAGCACGTGAAATTGTCGTTTCAGCTTGATCCTGCCTCTCAAGATACTGTTCAACAGCCTCCCGCAAAAGCTCGGCCCGCGGCAGATTACGCTGCACCTTGAGATCATCAAGACGTTTGATCACTTCGTCTGATAAATCGAGTAAAATTCTGCCCATATCCATCCCAGCCATCATACTCACATATACCTCCAGTATATCATTGGCGATTAATTTCCACACAACATACACCCGAGAAAAGCGAGAAAATAGCCTTCACGCGAACGATTTTTACTTTTGCGAGCCGCTTTCCAGAATCGTACACCCGTCACTTTTCCCATTCTCATTCGTGGCTATCCAGGTTATAAAACTGTATATCCATACAGATAAGGAAAATAATAAATGGCACTGGAAATCGGGATTGCACAGTTGGTTGAGGCATTTATCGCGGCGGGACGCCCTTCTTCGCGCGAGCAAAATATTGATGACCGGAGAGCTGGCTACATTGCCAGCACGGTACTGGCAGGAGAAACTGAAACCCGCGTACAGGTTGAAGATATTGAACTCGATGCAATGACATTTCGCGTTGTTTCGCCGCGGGGCGCCACGGGAAATCTACCCTGCGTTATCTATTATCACGGCGGCTGCTTTGTCAGTGGCGGATTCGCGACGCATGATAACCAGCTAAGGCAGCTCGCCTGGTACAGCGGCTGTCGAGTCATTGCGGTGCAGTATCGCCTTGCACCAGAGCATACTTTCCCGGCTGCACATAACGACGCTGAAACGGGAGCCAATATTATCTGGAAATATGCCCAGAAACTGGGTGTCGACCGCGGCAGGATTACGCTTGCTGGCGACAGTGCGGGCGGGCATCTGGCGCTGGTCACCGCACTGCGCCTGAAAGCTGCCAATCAATGGCAACCTGCGCAGCTAATACTGATTTACCCGATGCTGGACGCAACCGCCAGGTTTGAGAGCTACGATCGAAATGGGCAGGATTACATTATCACGCGTGACACGTTGCTTTCGGGCTACGAGATGTATTTGCCGCAAACCGACCTGCGGCATCCTGAAGCCAGCCCTGTCTGGCGTGAAGACTTCAACGGTCTGCCGCCCACGCACATCATTACAGCCGAATTCGACCCACTGCGCGATGAGGGTGAGGCCCTGTATCAACGGTTCCAGGAGCAGGGCGTGGAGTGTACCTGCCAACGCTATCTTGGCGTTATCCACGGATTTTTCCAGCTGGCAGGAGTGAGCCAGGCGGCACGAAATGTTATGCGAGATGTGGCCTGGCGCGTCGTAAATCCTGTATCAGGAAGACATGCTTGATTAATATTTTGCTTTCATCTTGAAAACTTAATTACCTTGCGTTATTTTGTTTTCAGGTTGAAAACCTTGTAATGGAACTACACCATGCATGTTATCAGCCGAAAACCTTTCAACGAGGCAATACTCCGTTTTCCAAACCACATGGCAGCACTCGTTGATTTGCTGAATATTTTAGAGAAAAAAATGTTCCACACTCCTGAAGAGATGAAGCAGTACATACCTTCACTGGATAATTTTAAATACAGAAATAAATGGTGGGTGATTAATGTTTCAGGTAACTGCTTGAGACTTATTGCCTATATTGATTTCAAACTGCAAAAGGTATTTGTGAAGCATATCGTTCACCATGCCGAGTATGACAGACTAACCACATACTATCGGGGTCACAAAGAATGAGAACGCATGAAAGCCATCAGATAGACACAGCCAGTGTAAAATTGATGATCGATACCTTTACCGATGCAGTGAAAAAAATCCCCCTGTTAGGCAAAGAACAAAATGAGGCAGAGTACCGAAAAGCACTCGCTTTGGTGGAGTTTCTGGTTGATCGTAACGACCTGGAAAACCCGTTGTTTGAGCTGCTTTCAGCTCGGATCCGCGACTACGAAAAACATGCGCCTGAGTTCAGTGCCCTCAACCAACAACTGGAACATACTCCTCATGGCGTTGCGTTACTGCGTACGCTCATGGATCAATATGGTCTCAAAGCAGCAGATCTTGCCAACGAACTTGGTTCAAAATCCAATGTCAGCAACATCTTGAATGGTCGCAGAGCACTGACTGTAAGTCATATTAAAATGCTCGCAGAACGCTTTAACCTTCCGGCAGACGCATTCATCGAGTAAAGAGGATCCCCTCTGACCTACTCTTCCTCATTCCCGCCCTCTTCATATGCGCCAAACGGTTTCGCGGGTAGCACAATGTAGGTACCTTCAAACACGACGCCCGGCGTGTCATCGCCAAACACCCCGACTTGCATCTGAACGCGCGCCTTGCGGCCTCTTGCCAGACGGTCCAGGTCACCGCTCAGCGAGCCCAGATCGGCAATAGCGGTAGGTTTCCCGGTAATTGGCCTGCTGTATCGGATATGCGCGTCGGCGAGGATTATCGTCCCCCCCAGATGGCGCTCGCGCAGCATCAGCCAGATAAGCCCCCAGCCCGTTAACGTCGCCAGTGAAAACAGGCTTCCGGCAAACAGCGTATGGTGCGGGTTCTGATTGCCAGTCTCTGGCATCGTCGTAATAAATTTCTGCCCGGTGTACTGCTGAATGCGCACGCCCATTTTCTCACTCAATGGAATATGTTCGTACCAGGCTTGCTGTAGCTGTCCGCACCAGTCCCCGCGATGGAGAATGTCGTCCAGCGTTGCGATGGGTTTAATCATCAAAAAATGGCGCACCGGCGTGGTTTGCGGCGTGGTAATTTCGCCCTGACTCACAAACCCCAGTTTGGCGAAAAATTCGACCGCATCTTCACGGGCGCTACAGGTTACGCGTTTTACCCCTTCCTGACGCGCCACAGACTCCAGGGTCATCGCCATCAGCGTGCCCAACCCTTTCTCCTGCACAGAGGGGTCAACGGCCATAAAACGTATGGAGGCTTCGTTATCCGCATTGATATACAAACGCCCAACCGCGACCAGATTTCCCTCTTCGTCCACCACCATCTGGTGATGCGCCATCGCGTCCCAGGCATCCCGTTCGGAGCCTTTGGGCTGGTGCAACGGTTTACGCAACATCTCCCAGCGAAACTGGTAGTAACGCTCCAACTCTTCTTCTGTTTGCGGTACTCGAAGGTGATACATAGTCGTATTCTCTCTTGTTGCCCGCGGCCACACCGGTAGCTGGTTCATACTTGTAACCAGAACGTCACGGGGCCATCATTAACCAGTGAAACCTGCATATCCGCAGCGAATCGACCGGTTTGCGTATTCATTTCCTGTTGGCGGCAACGCTCAACAAAGTATTCATACAGCGCTTCTGCCCGCTCGGGCGAAGCGCCTTTCGAAAACCCCGGGCGCATGCCACGTTCGGTATCTGCCGCCAGCGTGAACTGTGAAACCACCAGCACACTGCCACCTGATTGCTGCACGTTGAGGTTCATTTTTCCTTCGGCATCGCTAAAGATTCGATAGCCGAGTACGCGCTCGCACAGACGGTTCGCTTTCTGTTCGTCATCATCCCTTTCGACACCTAACAGGACCAAAAGTCCTGGGCCAATTTCACCCGTCACCTCGCCCTCCACGGTGACGCTGGCACGGGTTACGCGCTGAATTAATGCAATCATGGTTGATCTGCTTCTTCTTGTTCTGCGGCTTGTTTAAGTTTGCGGTATTCCCCGAGAGTGACAGTTATTTCCGCGCCAAGCAAGACGATACACCACGTCCAGTATACCCAGACAAATAAAATGGGGATCACCGCCAGGACACCGTAAATGAGCTGATACGACGGGAACATCGTGATGTAGAGTGCAAATCCTTTCTTTCCGGCCTCGAACAACACGGCGGCCACAAAGGCGCCAATAACAGCATCACGATTGGGCACACGCGTAGTTGGCACAATGCTGTAAAGCAGCCAGAACGAGAGCCAGGAAAGCACCAGAGGGAAAATACGCAAGACGTCATCAATCACCGAGTTGAGATCGCTGGCCCAGCGCAATGACAACAAATAAGAGCTGATCGCCAGACTGGCCCCCGCCAGCAGCGGCCCCAGCGTTAAAATCATCCAATAGACGGCGAAAGAGTAAACTTTGGGACGAGTGCGCTTACTGCGCCAGATAGTATTCAGAGCATTATCAATGGCATACATCAGCAATAACGCCGTGACAATCAGCCCACATGCCCCAACGGCCGTCATTTTGTTCGAGTTGGCGACAAACTGTTCGATATAACGCTGGATGACGTCTCCCGTCGCCGGGATAAAGTTTGCAAAAATAAAATGACGTAGCTGGGCACTGACGTCGGAAAACATCGGAAATGCGGCGAAAAGAGCAAACACAACGGCGATAAGCGGCACTAATGAGAGCAGTGAAACGTAGGCAAGATTCCCTG
This sequence comes from Citrobacter braakii, assembly GCF_002075345.1. Lineage (GTDB taxonomy): Bacteria > Pseudomonadota > Gammaproteobacteria > Enterobacterales > Enterobacteriaceae > Citrobacter > Citrobacter braakii. Next base: position 12,538 of record NZ_NAEW01000011.1, on the reverse strand, counting down.
CCAGCGTCGTCATGTTGTCCTCATCAATCCGCTGCCATAGTAGCTTCAGCCAGGCCCGTACAGGACGCGTATGGTGCCTGGCTTGTTGCTGAACATTTTTTAGCATAACAACTTCGCGAAATAGTCAGGAATGGTCGTTTTATCGACGACCTGGATACTGGTAATCCCTAACCGGTTAGCTCCTTCAATATTATCGGCGTTGTCGTCAAAAAAGACCGCATCGTCCGCAGAAAAACCTTCAGACTGCAGGACATGCTGGTAAATCCGCGCTTCCGGTTTTCGCATGCCCAGATCCTGGGAAAGATAAATATGGTCAGCAGCCTGACGAATTTCAGGATATTCATCCGGCCAAAATGTTGTGTGCAGACGGTTAGTATTCGACAAGACGACCACCCGATGCCCCTGCTCACGCAGCTTATGCATGATGTCGATGACTTCAGGGCGCAATGCCACAAAAACGGCCTGCCAGCCGTGAGAGAACTGCTCGTAACTTAGCGGCAGCGCCATGTCATGACATAGCGCCTCGGCAAAGGCTTCATCCGTTATTTCACCTCGCTCGTGCTGGTGAAAAGCCTCCCCCATGGTGAAACTTTGCTTCAGCGAGGCCAGCGGTACACGGCTCAGATCGCTCCATGTGCCCAACACGCGGTTGAAGTCGATATCGACAATCACATTACCTAAATCAAAGATATAGAGCATGCCCTTCTCCTTATTCGCCGTGGATGAATAACTGTAGCGGGAAAGGAGAAGTTTGACTATGTGAGAGTGATGGCTTCGAACTTATCGAGCCATCATCTGAGGAATTACACGGCCAGAGCATCATCTTGTGAAGGACTCACCTGCACAATTTCAACCTGTTGTGACTGGAGTAAATTATGCAATGCGGGACCTGGGTATTCATCGGTAAACAGCGCTGTCACCTGAGAGACGTTACCAATTTCTACCGCGGCAGAAGCCGTATATTTCGTATGATCCGCTGCCAGCAGAATGTGTCTTGAGTGCGACATCATCGTTTTCACTACGCTGGCTTCATTGACATCAAACTCCAGCAGCGCGCCATCACTTTCGATCGCGCCAACGCTGGTTACCAGGTAGTCGGCCCGAAAATCAGCGACAAATGCCGAGGCAGAAGGACCAATGATGCCACTGTTGTGCGGGCGTAACGTTCCCCCCGGCACCATGACTTCAAAACGTGGATTGTTATAAAGAATGTGCGCCACGCGCAGACTGTTGGTGATAATGCGCAAATGATTATGGTTTAACAGCGAGCGGGCCACCTGCTCAACGGTAGTGCCAATGGTAATAAACACCGTTGACCCATCGGGAATGTAGTCCGCCACCGCTTCCGCGATGGCTTTTTTCTCCTCCGTCCAGGAGACTTCACGCTGCTCAAACGCCGTATTCACCACGCTGGAGGCTCTGCCCGCGCCACCATGATGACGCGTAATTAATCCCTGCTCGCTGAGTTTACGAATATCACGACGCACGGTCTGCGTGGACACGTCCAGCAGGCTGGCCAGCTCGTCGATATTCATATAACCGCGCTCGCTAATCAGCATAAGCAGTTGATCGTGTCGCGGGTTACCGGTCAGTTCGGTAAGACTCATGAAATTTCCTCGAAAAACCATTGCCCTGGCATTTTATACAAAAAGTGACAGAAAAGATCGGGTTTGATCACAGTCAGGGATTCCGGCCCTTCCTCCCGGACGCGTACATTTTAGCGCAGCAACCCCGCTGGCGAACCTGACGGCCTCTTCCGGGAGGTCGCCCCCGGCCAGGCTAAACGCGAGCGCACCATGGAAAACATCCCCCGCCCCCGTTGTATCAACAACGTTGACTTTAAATCCAGATTGATGCTGCAACGTATTATTTTTTATCCAGTCGCAGCCTGCACTGCCCCGCGTTACATACACGTGACCATTTGTGAGCGTTTGCGCTCTTTTCAGTCCGGCTTCAGGATCGTTTATCCCGGTTAAACGCGCCAGACCGGGTTCAGAAAACGCAGCATGATCGCTTAACGCCACCAGCTCGCGGATATCTTGTGGCGTTACGTCACCATCCAGTACCGTCATCACTCCCGCCCGACGTGCCAATGTGAACGCCTGCCTGGCCCCTTCGTGCCAGCGAACATCCGCCAACACCACATCCCACTGGGTAAAATCGATCTCATTGAGCCAGTCAGCATCATGCAGTAAATCCGGGCTGGGATAGTTAACGATAATCCTTTCCCCTTGCGCATCAACCATAATTGCCGATTGTGAAGACTTCGCCCCCGCGTAGCGCCGGGAATAGCGGGTATTTACCCCCAGGGACTCCAGCTCCGCCAGCAAGCTATTTCCGGTGTCGTCATCGCCCACACGGCCAATAAAGTCCACCTGCGCGCCCAGCTTCGCTGCAGCCACTGCGGCCGTTGCAGCAGGCCCGCCGCCCACTTCCGTATAACGCTTCGCTACATACTTACCTCCTTCAGTCGGTAAACCTTCCACGTAATAGATGCGATCCATCACGGCAATACCTACACAAGCAATACGAATCATGGTTGTTCCTTAGGCGTTTCAAGATGGGATCATTTTAATTTCACAAAATGTTTAAAAAGTGACGGCTGTCAATTTTTTGACCATAAATTACAAATACGATCAAAAACAGACAGAAACAAACGACCTTAAATGACAAAAAATGACATCCACGTCTCAGGAGAACGTTATGGCAGTTATAGCATTTATCGGATTAGGTCAGATGGGTTCACCCATGGCGAGCAACTTGCTGAAGCAGGGTCATCAACTCAGCGTCTTTGACGTTAACCCGGATGCCGTTCAGCGCCTGGTGGAAAAAGGAGCACAGCCTGCCAGTAGCCCGGCTCAGGCAGCAAAAGGTGCAGAATTTGTCATCACCATGCTGCCAAACGGCGATCTGGTGCGCAGCGTATTGTTCGGCGAGCAGGGTATTTGCGAAAGCCTCTCCCTGCAGGCGTTAGTAATTGATATGTCGACTATTCACCCACTGCAAACCGATAAACTCATCGCCGATATGCGTGCCAAAGGCTTCGATATGATGGATTGCCCGGTTGGACGCACCTCCGATCACGCCATAGCGGGAACGCTGTTGCTGCTGGCAGGTGGAACGGCACAGCAGGTAGAACGCGCCACACCGGTTCTGATGGCGATGGGTAATGAATTGATCAATGCAGGTGGTCCCGGCATGGGGATCCGCGTGAAGCTCATCAACAACTACATGAGTATCGCGCTAAACGCCCTCTCTGCCGAAGCCGCCGTGTTGTGCGAGGCACTTGGTCTCTCCTTCGATGTGGCTTTGCAAGTCATGAGCGGCACCCCCGCCGGAAAGGGCCACTTCACTACCTCCTGGCCGAACAAAGTGCTGAAAGGCGATCTTTCCCCGGCTTTCATGATCGATTTAGCTCACAAGGATCTTGGCATCGCCCTGGACGTTGCCAACCAATTGCACGTGCCGATGCCGCTCGGCGCCGCTTCCCGCGAAGTCTATAACCAGGCACGCGCCGCTGGCCGTGGCCGGGAAGACTGGACCGCAATACTCGAGCAGGTTCGGACATCTGCCGGACTGAATTCCCAACTTTGATAAGTAAAAGGACTGAACAATGACCAAGTACACCCTGAAAGATATCACCCGAGCTTCCGGCGGGTTTGCCATGCTGGCGGTCGATCAGCGCGAAGCCATGCGCTTAATGTTTGCCGCCGCGGGTGCAAAATCCCCGGTCAATGACAGCGTGCTGACCGATTTCAAAGTCAATGCGGCGAAGATCCTTTCCCCCTATGCCTCCGCCATTCTGGTCGATCAGCAGTTCTGCTACCGCCAGGTTGTAGAGCAAAACGCGGTCGCCAAAAACTGCGCCATGATTGTGGCCGCTGATGAGTTCATTCCGGGTAACGGTATTCCGGTCGATAGCGTGGTGATTGATAAAAAAATCGACCCGCAGACCGTGAAGCAAGATGGTGCCAAGGCCCTCAAACTGCTGGTGCTGTGGCGTAGCGATGAAGATGCCCAACAACGTCTTGATATGGTGGGAGAATTCAATGAACTATGCCATTCCAATGGTCTGCTGAGCATCATCGAGCCGGTTGTTCGCCCGCCACGTCGTGGCGATAAGTTCGATCGTGAACAGGCCATTATCGATGCCGCGAAAGAACTGGGTGATAGCGGTGCCGATCTCTACAAGGTCGAAATGCCTCTGTACGGCAAAGGAACCCAACAAGAGCTGCTTAGCGCCTCTCAGCGCCTGAATGAAAACATCAACATGCCGTGGGTCATTCTCTCCTCCGGTGTGGATGAAAAACTGTTCCCACGCGCGGTCAGCGTAGCAATGACCGCTGGCGCATCCGGCTTCCTGGCCGGACGTGCGGTCTGGTCATCCGTGGTTGGCCTGCCGGATACCGAACTGATGCTGCGTGATGTTTCCGCACCTAAGTTGCAGCGTCTGGGCGATATCGTCGATGAAATGATGGCCCGGCGCTAAGAGGATCTCAGAATGAAATGGTTTAACACCCTAAGCCACAACCGCTGGCTGGAGCAGGAAACAGACCGCATCTTTAACTTTGGTAAGAACGCTGCGGTACCTACCGGATTTGGCTGGCTGGGAAACAGTGGTCAGGTCAGAGCAGATATGGGGACACATCTGTGGATCACCGCCCGCATGCTGCACGTCTACTCCGTTGCCGCGTCGATGGGTCGGCCTGGCGCATACCAACTCGTCGATCACGGCATTAAAGCGCTGAACGGTGCGCTACGCGACACACGCTTCGGCGGTTGGTACGCCTGCGTAAATGACGAAGGCGTGATGGACGCCTCCAAGCAGGGTTATCAGCATTTCTTCGTCTTGCTCGGCGCGGCAAGCGCGGTCACTACCGGTCATCCACAGGCCAGACAATTGTTGGATGATGCCATCGAGGTGATTGAAAAGTACTTCTGGAGCGAAGACGAGCAGATGTGCCTGGAGTCCTGGGACGAAGCCTTCAGCCAGACGGAAGATTACCGTGGCGGTAACGCCAACATGCACGCGGTCGAGGCTTTCCTGATCGTTTATGACGTTACCCATGACCGTAAATGGCTCGATCGCGCACTGCGAATTGCTTCGGTGATTATTCACGACGTGGCCCGCAGCGGGGAGTATCGCGTCAACGAGCACTTCGATTCACAGTGGAACCCAATCCGCGATTACAACAAGGATAACCCTGCTCACCGTTTCCGCGCATACGGCGGCACGCCGGGCCACTGGATCGAATGGGGCCGTCTGATGCTGCATCTGCATGCCGCGTTGGAAGCCCGCTTCGAAACGCCTCCCGCCTGGCTGCTGGAAGATGCCAAAGGCTTGTTCCACGCCACCATCCGTGATGCCTGGGCACCGGACGGTGCGGATGGTTTTGTCTATTCGGTGGACTGGGACGGTAAACCAATCGTTCGCGAAAGAGTGCGTTGGCCGATAGTCGAAGCCATGGGTACCGCCTATGCCTTGTATACCCTCACCGGCGACAGCCAGTACGAAGCCTGGTACCAGAAGTGGTGGGATTACTGCATCACCTATCTGATGGACTACGAGACCGGTTCATGGTGGCAGGAGTTGGACACCGATAACAAAGTGACCACCAAAGTCTGGGACGGTAAGCAGGACATTTATCACCTGCTGCACTGCCTGGTAATCCCGCGTCTACCGCTGGCTCCGGGCCTTGCTCCGGCGGTTGCTGCCGGTCTTCTGGATATCAACGCCAAATAAGTCACAAGGATAGCAGCCATGCATAGTGGTGGAAAAACCATTCATCTTCAGGCCGGACACTACGAGGCGAAAATCGTCACGGTTGGCGCTGGGCTGGCAGAATTGATGCATTGTGGGCGTCACATCGTTATTCCACATAAGCCGGAAGAGATGCCGCAGGCGCATTTAGGAAAAGTGTTAGTCCCATGGCCAAACCGCGTTGCAGACGGCAGCTATCAACATAACGGCAAGACCTTCCAGCTTGCCGTTAACGACCCTATTTCGCATACCGCCATTCACGGGCTGTTGGCCTGGCGGGACTGGCAGATTAACCAGCAGTCGGCATCGGAAGTGTCGCTGATGATTTTTCTGCCGCCCTCTTATGGTTATCCCTTTTCATTACTGGTTGAAACAACATATCGCCTTGATGCAATAAGCGGTCTGCACATTTTTATTACTACGCTGAATATTGGTGATGAATCAGCGCCTTATGGTTCTGGCGCTCATCCCTATTTGACCTGTGGTCTTGAGAAGATAGATAGCTGTACGCTCACTCTTCCGACAGATGAGGTCTTTGACATTGATCCCCTGGAAACGCATCGCGTTGAGAATACCGCGCTGAATTTCACCACGCCGCGCCCTGTCGCTGCAACGCAGATCGATCACACCTTTAAAACCCCTGTGTCCGGGCGTGAATGGGAAGTCAGCATGTTCAGTGCAACGAAAAATATGACGACGTACTTACGTTGCGACCAGCCGTGGCTACAGATTTACAGCGGCGAGAAATTACACCGTCTGGGGATTGCCGTAGAACCCATGACCTGCCCGCCAGATGCCTTTAATTCAGGCATCAGTCTTATCTCTCTGGCACCCGGCGAGATGCATCGGATGCATTTTTTAATCGGTGCCGAATAACCTTATCCCAAAACAAAAATTACCGAATTACCCTATTTTTACGGAGACGATAATGAATTCGCTACAACAACGGTCAACCGCTTTAGAACTAACGACGTTACAGAATGGCTTTACGCTGACATACCACCAGCGCCTGATTTTACGTCACAGCACAGAAACACCTTGCCTGTGGATCGGCGCTGGCGTTGCCGATATTGATATGTTCCGCGGCAACTTCAGCATTAAAGACAAACTCAATGAGAAGATTGCCCTGACCGACGCCACGGTCAGCGAGTCGCCTGACGGCTGGCAGGTGCATTTCAGTCGCGGTAACACCATCAACGCCACGCTGCACATCTCCACCGATGAACAGGGTCGCCTGAAGCTGGATCTGCACAACGATGACCTCAGCCATAACCGCATCTGGCTGCGTCTGGCTGCCAACCCGGACGATCATATTTACGGCTGCGGTGAACAGTTCTCTTATTTCGACTTACGCGGTAAACCGTTCCCACTGTGGACCAGCGAACAGGGCGTGGGCCGTAACAAAAATAGCTATGTCACCTGGCAGGCAGACTGCAAAGAAAATGCCGGTGGTGACTACTACTGGACCTTTTTCCCGCAGCCGACCTTCGTCAGCACGCAGAAGTACTACTGCCACGTTGATAACAGCTGCTATATGAATTTCGACTTCAGCGCGCCGGAGTATCACGAACTGGCATTGTGGGAGGACAAAACCACCCTACGATTTGAATGCGCTGACACCTACATCTCTTTACTGGAAAAACTGACCGCGCTGTTAGGACGCCAGCCGGAGCTGCCGGACTGGATCTACGATGGCGTCACGCTCGGTATTCAAGGCGGTACTGAGGTTTGCCAGAACAAACTGGACACCATGCGTAACGCAGGCGTGAAAGTAAACGGCATCTGGGCGCAGGACTGGTCCGGGATCCGCATGACCTCCTTTGGCAAACGCGTGATGTGGAACTGGAAGTGGAACAGCGACAACTATCCTCAGTTGGATAGCCGTATTAAGCAGTGGAAAGAAGAAGGCGTGCAATTCCTCTCCTACATCAACCCGTACGTCGCCAGCGATAAAGATCTCTGCGCCGAAGCGGCTGCGCACGGTTATCTGGCGAAAGATGCTTCTGGCGCTGACTATCTGGTTGAGTTTGGCGAGTTTTACGGCGGCGTGGTGGACCTGACCAACCCTGAAGCCTACGCCTGGTTCAAAGAAGTCATCAAAAAGAACATGATTGAGCTGGGATGCGGCGGTTGGATGGCCGACTTTGGCGAATACCTGCCAACCGACACTTACCTGCACAATGGCATTAGCGCTGAAATTATGCATAACGCCTGGCCTGCGCTGTGGGCGAAATGTAACTACGAAGCGTTACAGGAGACTGGCAAGCTCGGCGAGATCCTGTTCTTTATGCGTGCGGGTTACACCGGCAGCCAGAAATACTCCACCATGATGTGGGCAGGCGATCAGAACGTTGACTGGAGCCTTGACGACGGTCTGGCCTCGGTCGTGCCTGCTGCGCTGTCACTGGCGATGAGCGGCCATGGTCTGCACCACAGCGATATCGGCGGCTACACCACCCTATTTGAAATGAAACGCAGCAAAGAGCTGCTGCTGCGCTGGTGTGACTTTAGCGCCTTCACGCCGATGATGCGCACCCACGAAGGTAACCGCCCTGGCGATAACTGGCAGTTTGATGGTGATGCTGAAACCATCGCTCACTTTGCTCGTATGACCACCGTCTTTACCACCCTTAAACCGTATCTGAAACAGGCGGTCGCGCAAAACAGCGCCACCGGTCTGCCGGTGATGCGTCCGCTATTCCTACATTACGAAGACGATGCGCGGACCTACACCCTGAAATATCAGTACCTGCTGGGACAGGATGTGCTGGTTGCGCCGGTTCACGAACAAGGCCAGCAAAACTGGACTCTGTATCTGCCGGAGGATAGCTGGGTCAACATCTGGACCGGGGAAACTTACCAGGGCGGTGAAATTACCGTGGATGCGCCTATTGGCAAGCCTCCGGTGTTTTATCGCGCGAAGAGTGAATGGGCGTCACTGTTTGCCACTTTACGCAACATCTAATGCGGCTCGCCCGTGGGGAAACTCGCGGGCACATGGAGAATAATAATGAGTCAGACTTCCTCTAATCCGGCAACCCTACGCTTGCCGTTCAAAGAAAAACTCGCCTATGGGATGGGTGATTTAGGCTCCAATATCCTGCTGGATATTGGTACGCTCTATTTACTCAAGTTTTATACCGATGTCCTTGGTTTACCTGGAACTTATGGCGGTATCATTTTCCTCATCGCCAAGTTTTTTACCGCGTTTACCGATATGGGCACCGGGATTATGCTTGATTCCCGCCGCAAAATCGGCCCGAAGGGAAAATTCCGTCCGTTCGTTCTTTATGCCGCATTTCCGGTTACCTTGCTGGCGATTGCAAACTTTGTCGGTACACCGTTTGAAGTAACCGGTAAAACGGTCATGGCAACAGTGCTGTTTATGCTGTACGGATTGTTTTTCAGCATGATGAACTGTTCTTATGGTGCGATGGTTCCCGCGATTACGAAAAATCCTGACGAACGCGCGTCGCTTGCCGCCTGGCGGCAAGGTGGCGCAACCCTTGGTCTGTTGCTGTGTACCGTCGGTTTTGTTCCCGTAATGAACCTGATCGAAGGCAACTCGCAGCTGGGTTATATCTTCGCTGCCACGTTGTTTTCTCTGTTTGGCCTGCTGTTTATGTGGCTCTGCTATGCCGGGGTAAAAGAACGTTACGTGGAAGTGAAACCCGTTGATGCCGCGCAAAAACCGGGATTGCTGCAATCCTTTCGCGCCATCGCCGGTAATCGCCCGCTGTTTATTCTGTGCATTGCCAACCTTTGCACGCTTGGCGCGTTTAACGTCAAGCTGGCGATTCAGGTCTACTACACCCAGTACGTTCTTAATGACCCGATCCTCCTTTCCTGGATGGGCTTTTTTAGCATGGGTTGTATCTTCATCGGCGTCTTCCTGATGCCTGGCATGGTCAGACGTTTCGGCAAGAAAAAAGTCTACATCGGCGGTTTGCTGATTTGGGTGGCGGGCGATCTGCTTAACTACTTCTTTGGCGGCGGCTCCGTCAGCTTTGTCGCCTTCTCCTGCCTGGCGTTCTTCGGCTCGGCATTCGTCAACAGCCTGAACTGGGCGCTGGTCTCCGATACCGTGGAATATGGCGAATGGCGTACCGGCGTACGCTCTGAAGGTACGGTATACACCGGTTTCACCTTCTTCCGTAAAGTGTCACAAGCGCTGGCAGGATTCTTCCCGGGCTGGATGCTGACGCAAATCGGCTACGTCCCCAATGTGGTGCAATCTGCAAGTACGGTCGAAGGATTGCGTCAGTTGATCTTTATTTATCCCTGCGCCTTGGCGGTGATCACCATTGTAGCTATGGGCTGTTTCTACAACCTTAACGAGAAGATGTATGTCCGCATCGTTGAAGAGATAGAAGCACGTAAACAACCCGTTTGATAATAATAATGAATAGCGCTCTACGGGGCGCTATTGAGGAGCGATTATGTCTTTTCATGATCCGCTAACGCTAAAACTGAGCCTGCGTGAAAAATTCTCCTACGGAGTGGGTGACTTCGGCTCAAATTTGATGCTGTGTATCGGCACGCTGTATCTACTTAAATTTTATACCGATGAACTAGGGATGCCGGCGTATTACGGTGGGATTATATTTTTGGTGGCGAAGTTCTTCACCGCTTTCACTGATATGTTGACCGGTGTGTTGCTGGACTCAAGGCGTAATATTGGCGCAAAAGGGAAATTCAGGCCCTTTATTTTGTATGCATCATTTCCTGTTGCTGTCGTTGCCAGCGCGCAGTTTTTAGCGACAGATTTTACGCTAACGGTGAAAACCGGACTGGCGACAGTGTTGTTTATGCTGTTCGGGCTGTTCTATAGCCTGATGAACTGCTCCTACGGCGCGATGGTGCCCGCGATCACGAAGAACCCGCATGAACGAGCTCAGCTCGCCGCCTGGCGTCAGGGCGGCGCTACCGTAGGCCTGTTACTGTGTACTGTTGGCTTTATGCCTATTCAGGCGCTATTTGTTAGTTCACCTTCGCTGGGTTATCTGATTGCCGCACTGATCTTCTCCGTCTGCGGACTGTTCAGCATGTGGTGGTGCTTTAGCGGTGTGAAGGAACGCTATATCGAAATCGTGCCGGATCACCATAAGCCCAGCATTCTCAAGTCGTTCTGCGCCATTTTCCGTAACCCTCCACTGCTGGTGCTGTGTGTCGCCAATCTGTGCACGTTGGCGGCATTCAACATCAAGCTGGCGATCCAGGTGTATTACACCCAGTACGTGCTCAACGATATTCATCTGCTGTCGTGGATGGGTTTCTTCAGCATGGGATGCATTCTGGTTGGGGTACTGCTGGTTCCCACAGCTGTAAAACGCTTCGGTAAAAAGCAGGTTTACCTCGGTGGCCTGGCGCTATGGGCTATCGGTGATGTGCTGAACTTTTTCTGGGGCAGTACGTCATTTTTATTCGTCACGTTCTCTTGCATGGCCTTCTTCGGAACCGCTTTTGTTAACAGTCTAAACTGGGCACTGGTTCCGGATACGGTCGATTATGGCGAATGGAAAACGGGGATCCGTGCAGAAGGTTCGGTGTATACGGGTTATACCTTTTCTCGCAAAATTTCTGCTGCGCTCGCAGGCTTCCTGCCGGGCATCATGCTGACGCAAATCGGTTATATCCCCAACATAGTCCAGAGTGATGCCACACTGCTCGGTTTACGTCAGCTTATTTTCCTCTGGCCTTGCGGACTTGCAATTATTGCAGCACTCACGATGGGCTTCTTTTATAAGCTCAACGAAACTCGTTTTGCTTTTATTATTGAGGAAATCAGCCAACGGAAGAAAAACAACATCCAACCGGACCCTATTACTAATAAAAAGAACACCTCTGCTGTAAACGTATAAAAATAATTGCCGCCTATTCCATCCCAATGGATGGCGGCCTCCCTACGCGTAAAAAATGGATTTATCATGAAAAAATTAACGACAATAATTCTCTTATCCTCTGTGGTATCAACCTCTGCTTTCGCTGGAGCCTATGTAGAAAACCGCGAAGCATATAACCTGGCCTCCGACCAAATGGAGGTCATGCTGCGCGTTGGCTATAACTCCGATATGGGCGCAGGTATCATGCTCACGAATACCTACACTATGCAGCGCAAGGATGAGTTAAAACACGGCTATAACGAAATAGAGGGTTGGTACCCGTTATTTAAACCGACAGATAAATTAACAATCCAGCCTGGAGGGTTAATAAACGATAAGAGTATTGGCTCAGGTGGTGCTGTTTATCTGGATGTTAACTATAAATTTACTCCGTGGTTTAATCTTACCGTGCGTAATCGATATAACCATAATAACTACAGTTCAACCGACCTAAACGGTGAGCTGGATAATAATGATACCTATGAAATAGGCAACTACTGGAACTTTACCATTACCGATAAATTTTCCTATACCTTTGAACCGCACTATTTTATGCGAGTCAATGACTTCAATAGCAGCAATGGAAAAGATCATCACTGGGAAATTACCAATACCTTTAAGTATCGTATCAATGAACACTGGTTACCCTACCTTGAATTACGCTGGTTAGATCGCAATGTTGAACCCTATCATCGCGAACAAAACCAGATTCGTGTTGGGGCAAAGTATTTCTTCTAATTCTCCTGATGATAAAAAAAGCCGCTGAAATGGACTGACCCCATAAAGTTGGACAGTTCATATTAAGCGGCTTTCAGGGCCTGGGTTCGGTATTCTACCGGACTCAGGCCTTTTAATTTCAGGCTGATCCGCTCGTTGTTATAATAATGGATATAGT
>NZ_NAEW01000107.1 GCF_002075345.1 Citrobacter braakii | reverse complement strand
TTTCGTTGTAGTGCCGTGTTCTGGTCATTTGTTGATACCCTCACATAACCAATAAGCATGAGTTTCCTTCCTGCAAAAGGCCGTAAGCATGCCATCTGAGGGATAAATGATCATTATTAAAAACGTTCAATTGGGAGAAGCGGCAAAAAGAGATATTGGCACAGGTGCAAATCAGATACCTGATATGAGTTCCTTTGGCAGATCTCTTGAAAACGCCGGATATTTTCTGTTGCCAAGTGGTGTGATTGTGCA
>NZ_NAEW01000106.1 GCF_002075345.1 Citrobacter braakii | reverse complement strand
CGGTCCTGCCACTGTCTGATGGTTATCTGGGACCATGGTCCCATCCGGTCCTGCCACTGTCTGATAGCTATCTGGGACCGTGGTCCCACTCAGCGCTGTCGCGGTCAGATGGTTATCTGGGACCATGGTCCCACCTGGTCCTGTCACTGTCTGATAGCTATCTGGGACCGTGGTCCCACCCGGTCCTGCCACTGTCTGATGGTTATCTGGGACCATGGTCCCATCCGGTCCTGCCACTGTCTGATAGCTATCTGGGACCGTGG
>NZ_NAEW01000010.1 GCF_002075345.1 Citrobacter braakii | reverse complement strand
TCTTGTTAAACATTTGCAGTTGCCAGACCGCAATGTGTTTTAACAAATCAAAAGGGGTTTTAATAACTGGCCCAAAGCTGAAAGCTTTCCGGAACCCCCAGCCTAGCTGGGGGTTTTCTGTGCACAAAAAAACAGGAGCCTGATGGCTCCTGTTTGCTTTTGGGGAAACGTGTTGTTAGTCGGTACTTTCAGTGGCCGATTTTGCACTGGCAGGCAGTAAGCCATCGGCGCGGAACATTGCTTTGATGCCACGGATCGCCTGGCGGGTACGGTCGCGGTTTTCAATTAACGCAAAGCGCACGTGCGTATCACCATAATCACCAAAACCAATCCCCGGCGAAACGCATACCTTCGCCTCGTTCAGCAGTTTCTTGGCAAATTCAAGTGATCCCATCGCGGCGTATTGCTCTGGGATTTTCGCCCAAACGTACATCGAGGCCTTGGGCATCTCGACCATCCACCCGGCTTCATGCAGCCCCTTAACCAGCACATCTCGACGACGTTTATATTGCTCAGCAATATCCCGCACGCACTGCTGATCGCCTTCCAGCGCGGCGATTGCTGCAACCTGCAACGGAGTAAAGGTTCCGTAATCGTGATAGCTCTTAATTCGAGCCAGCGCGTTCACCAGCGTTTTGTTACCTACCATAAAACCGATACGCCAGCCCGCCATGTTGTAGCTTTTCGATAGGGTGAAAAACTCCACCGCGACATCACGAGCGCCCGGTACCTCCATAATCGACGGCGCTTTCCAGCCATCGTAGACGATATCGGCATAGGCCAGGTCATGAACCACCAGCACGTCATAGCGTTTAGCCAGGGCCACAACTTTTTCGAAGAACCCCAGCTCGACGCACTGCGCAGTCGGGTTGGAAGGAAAACCTAAGATCATCATCTTCGGTTTCGGGTAGCTTTCGCGAATCGCGCGCTCCAGCTCATTAAAGAAATCGACGCCTTCGACCAGCGGCACTGAGCGTACCTGCGCGCCGGCAATCACCGCGCCATAAATATGGATCGGATAACTCGGGTTCGGTACGAGGACCGTATCGCCGTGATCCAGCGTGGCCAGCATCAGGTGCGCCAATCCTTCTTTCGAGCCAATCGTCACAATCGCTTCGGATTCCGGATCGATCTCAACGTCATAGCGTTCCTGGTACCAACGGGAAATCGCCCGACGCAGACGCGGAATGCCGCGCGAGGTGGAGTAACCGTGCGTATCCGGGCGCTGCGCCACGGTACAGAGTTTTTCGACAATGTGAGGAGGCGTGGCCCCATCCGGGTTCCCCATGCTGAAATCGATAATATCTTCGCCGCGCCGACGCGCAGCCATCTTCAGTTCAGCAGTAATGTTAAAAACGTAAGGGGGAAGGCGATCAATACGCGTAAAGCGACGTTCAGGGCGGGAGTCAGCCATAATATCCTCAGATTAACGTTAGCGCCCGGACCGTCCGAGCGACGCTGCCACGATGGTGGCACGTTTAGAAAATAGCCTGAATAATTTCCTTCTGTCGAGAGGCAAAACAAAATATTTTTTATTGAGGTAAAAGAGGAATAGCCAGAAAAAATGAGGAAATAAAATTTTTCACACTCCGCTTAAAATTACCACCATTTAACATTTTATTGTTAAACATATTACTTTGCGCGCTCCGTTGACAGGACAGGCATTGTAAATACAACAATCATGCAACAATCCCCTTTTAATATTAAGGTTTTTCCCCATTAGCTACAGGCTGCGGGTGTGCTGGTCATCCAGCCTCAGGTTACCTATCATAGAGGTTTAACCCTTGCGCAAGAGTCACCCGTGCACGAAATATTCAATATGCTGCTGGCGGTATTCGACCGGGCAGCGCTGATGCTGTTCTGTCTGTTTTTCCTGATTCGTATCCGCCTGTTTCGCGAACTGTTGCACAAGTCAGCCCACTCCCCGAAAGAGCTGCTCGCCGTTACCGCGATTTTCTCAATGTTTGCCCTGTTCAGTACCTGGTCCGGCGTACCGGTAGAAGGCTCACTGGTTAACGTACGTATTATCGCCGTCATGTCAGGGGGAATTCTGTTCGGTCCCTGGGTCGGTATCATTACAGGCCTGATCGCGGGCACCCACCGCTACCTGATCGACATCGGCGGCGTAACCGCCCTGCCCTGCTTTATCACCAGCATTCTGGCAGGCTGCATTGCCGGCTGGATCAACCGTAGGATCCCCAAAGCGCAGCACTGGCGTGCGGGTATTTTAGGCGGAATGCTGTGCGAATCTCTGACCATGATCCTCGTCGTCGCCTGGGCGCCCACCACCGAACTGGGGCTGGATATCGTCTCGAAGATCGGCATCCCAATGATTCTTGGTAGTGTCTGCATTGGTTTTATCGTCATGCTTGTGCAAAGCGTGGAAGGCGAGAAAGAAGCCAGCGCCGCGAAGCAGGCTAAGCTGGCTCTGGATATCGCCAACAAAACTCTGCCGCTTTTTCGCCAGGTCAATAGCGAATCGCTTCGCCAGGTGTGCGAAATTATTCGCCATGATATCCATGCTGATGCCGTCGCTATTACCAACACCCAGCACGTGCTGGCCTACGTTGGCGTGGGTGAACTTAACTACCGCGATAATGATGATTTCGTCAGTCCGACTACGCAACAGGCGATCAATTACGGAAAAATCATCATTAAAAACAATGATGAAGCGCACCGTACGCCGGAAATACACTCCATGCTGGTGATTCCGCTTTGGGAGAAAGGTGTTGTCACCGGTACGCTAAAAATCTACTACTGTCACGCCCACCAGATAACCTCCTCGCTACAAGAAATGGCCATCGGCCTGTCGCAAATTATCTCGACTCAGCTGGAAGTCTCCCGGGCGGAGCAGCTACGCGAAATGGCAAATAAGGCAGAGCTGCGTGCGCTACAAAGTAAAATAAATCCCCATTTCCTGTTTAACGCCCTGAACGCAATTTCATCGTCGGTGCGGCTGAATCCAGACACTGCGCGCCAGCTGATTTTTAATTTATCGCGCTATCTTCGCTATAATATTGAATTAAAAGACGATGAGCAGATCGACATCAAAAAAGAGCTATATCAAATCAAGGATTACATCGCCATCGAACAGGCCCGTTTTGGCGACAAGCTGACGGTTATTTATGATATCGATGAAGAGGTAAGCTGTTATATTCCCAGCCTGCTGATTCAGCCGCTGGTAGAGAACGCTATCGTCCATGGGATTCAACCCTGCAAAGGAAAAGGGGTGGTCACCATCAGCGTTGCGGAGTGCGGTAATCGGGTACGGATTGCCGTGCGGGATACGGGCCACGGCATCGATCCAAAAGTGATTGAACGGGTCGAATCCAATGAAATGCCGGGCAATAAAATTGGTCTGTTAAATGTGCATCATCGCGTTAAGCTGCTCTACGGCGAGGGCCTCCATATCCGCCGTCTGGAGCCAGGCACAGAGATTGCCTTTTATGTGCCTAATCAGCACTCGCCCGCAGCCGCACCGGCCACATTGTTGCTTTAACCAGGAGTGAAGTCGTGAAAGTCATCATTGTTGAAGATGAATTCCTGGCCCAACAGGAACTTAGCTGGCTGATAAAAGAGCACAGCCAGATGGAGATTGTCGGCACATTTGACGACGGTCTGGACGTGCTGAAATATCTCCAGCACAACCGCGTTGACGCCATTTTTCTGGATATCAATATTCCCTCGCTGGATGGCGTCCTGTTGGCGCAAAACATCAGCCAGTTCGCGCACAAGCCCTTTATTGTCTTTATTACCGCGTGGAAAGAGCACGCTGTTGAAGCCTTTGAACTGGAGGCTTTTGACTACATCCTGAAGCCGTATCAGGAATCACGCATCGTCGGCATGCTGCAAAAGCTGGAAGCAGCCTGGCAGCAACAGCAAACGGGAACCTCGCCTGCCAGTCAGGTGACCCGCGAAAACGATACGATCAATCTGATCAAAGATGAGCGGATCATCGTGACCCCGATCAACGACATCTACTACGCAGAAGCCCATGAAAAGATGACGTTTGTCTACACCCGGCGCGAATCGTACGTGATGCCGATGAACATCACTGAATTTTGCAGCAAATTGCCTGCTTTGCATTTCTTCCGCTGCCACCGCTCGTTCTGTGTGAATCTGAATAAAATCCGCGAGATCGAACCCTGGTTTAACAACACCTACATTTTGCGCTTAAAAGATCTGGAATTTGAAATCCCGGTGAGTCGGAGTAAAGTGAAAGAGTTCAGGCAGTTAATGCACTTATAGCGCAGAGAAAGAGCGATGAAAGAGCCAGGCCTCCCCGCAGACCAACAGTTTTTCGCCGATCTGTTCAGCGGCCTGGTATTGAACCCGCAGCGTCTTGGCCGCGTGTGGTTCGCGACCCATCCCCCCACGTTTCCGTCCGGCAGTTTGTGTATTGACCTTCCGCGCCTCGATATCGTGCTGCGTGGCGAATACAGTAATCAACTGGAAAAACAGCAGCATAGTCTACCTGAAGGCGACATGCTGTTTATCCCGGCGAAAGCGGCGAATTTGCCCGGCAGCGATAAACCCGTGATGCTACTGAGTCTGGTGTTTTCTCCGGCCTGGCTGGGGCTCTCTTTTTACGATAATCGAACGGCATCGCTGTTACGTCCTATCCGCCGTATTGAGTTACCACATCCGCAGCGCGGCGAAGGCGAGGCGATGCTCACCGCATTAACCCATTTAAGCCGCTCTCCTCAGGCCCAGGATATTATTCAGCCGCTGGTGCTTAGCCTGCTGCATCTGTGTCGTAGCGTGGTGAATACCCGCCCTGACACAGAGCGTCCGCGCGCTGAATTTCTCTATCACAGTATGTGTAACTGGGTGCAGGATAACTATGCCCAACCGCTGACCCGGGAAAGCGTAGCGCAGTTTTTTAATATCACGCCCAACCACCTGTCAAAAGTGTTTGCCCAGCACGGCACCATGGGGTTCATCGAGTACCTGCGGTGGGTCAGAATGGCGAAGGCGCGCATCATCTTACAGAAATACCATCTGTCGATTAGCGAAGTCGCACAGCGGTGCGGGTATCAGGACAGTAATTATTTCTGCCGCCTGTTCCGGCGTCAGTTTGGCCTGACGCCGGGAGAGTACAGCGTACGTTTTCAGTCAGCACGTTAAGTGAGACAACACCAACAGGTTAGTAATATCCGTTTGCATCGTTGTAAAATAACGGCATGTAGCTCCCCCTGCAGGCTTACTCAATAAAGTGAATATGCGATGAAAAACAGACGTGCACTCTCCCTGATGTGTTTTCAGATGCTGGAATCAGGTGCGGATCGTCAGACCGTGAAAAGAGCCCTTACCTCCCGCCGTGTTAAAGCTCGCCAGGCGGTGGTTCTGCTCTGTAAGCAAGAAATGACGCTCTTAAGAGCCGGGAAACTGCCGGTGCCAAACGCGCCACATTGATGATGTCGCTTTCCGGTCGCGTTCATCCAGCCTGCAACCAGATCGTCGCAGGCTGGAGAGCACTCTTTCAATGAAGCTTAAAACGTCAGTTCCGCCTCCAGCAACGCGAGAATACTGTCGGCATTTTCAGCGGCAAACAACGACTGGCGGAACGGCTTGTTCACCAGCTTACGCGCCAGCTGCGAGAAGACCTTCACGTGGTTAATGCCTTCATCAGCCCCCAGCGTCAGCATGATAACCAGTTCCACTTCGCCCATCTCTGACTGCCAGTCAACGGGATGAGCAAGCCGGGCAATACTGATGCTGGAATGGCGGATCCACTGGGACTTAGTGTGCGGAATAGCCACACCAAAACCGACAGCAGTGGTGACTATCTCTTCGCGCTGCCAGATATCTTCCTCCAGCTCAAACGGATGTTCAGTTCGCCCATTAACACCAAGATTGCCGCACAGAAACTGAATCACCTGCTCTTTGTTACTCAGAGATTCACCAACAAAGATGTTCTCCCGCGCCAGTAGCGGACGCACGTCTTTCTGCGGTGCAAACTGGTTTAGCAGATCTTCTATCTCTTGAGCGCTACGGCACTCACAAGCCCGTATGGCGAGTTCACGGCATGCCTGGCCCTCCAGTTGACGAAGCTGACTTTTCACCGCCGGAATACGTGGACTGCTCATGCTCAGCTCGTCGAGTCCTAAGCCCAGTAGCAGCGGTAAATAGCGTCCTTCGCCCCCCAGTTCGCCGCAAATGCCCACCCATTTACCGCGTTCGTGCGCCACGCGGACAATCTGCTGCAACATTCGCAGGAACGACGGCGTAATCGGGTTGTACAACGGCGAAACGCGCGGGTTATTACGATCGACGGCGTACAGGTACTGGGTCATGTCGTTTGAACCAATACTGAAGAAATCCACCTCATCGCAGAAATGGTCGATGATGTAACACACCGACGGCACTTCAACCATAATCCCCAATGAAATTGTCGGAGCATGGCGTAAACCGTCGGCTTTCAGTGCCACCAGCGCTTTTTGCAGTTCGCTTTTTACCCACAAAATCTGGTCAAGGCTGTGCACCATTGGGATCATCAGTTGCGCATTGCCGAAGGTTGCCGCACGTAAGATGGCGCGCAGTTGCGTGCGAAACAGTCCGGCAAACTCTGGATAAATTCGCACCGCGCGGTAGCCCAGGAACGGATTATCTTCCTGCGGAATATTGAGGTAACGGATATTTTTATCCCCCCCAATATCCATGGTGCGAAAGATAACCGGCTTGTCGCCCGCGGCCAATAAGACCTGCTGGTAGGCTTCAAACTGTTCCTGCTCGTCGGGAGCGCTGTCGCGGTCCATAAACAGCATTTCAGTACGAAACAGCCCAATCCCTTCCGCGCCATTGGCAAACGCCCCCGGCGCTTCCAGCGCGGTACCGATATTCGCTGCAACGTCAATACGCTGATTATCTTTGGTCAGCGCGGGCTGGGCGGCATCAAGCGCCTGCCGCCGCTGGCATTCATCGGCCAGCTTCTGCGCAATCGCGTAATAACCGCGAACCGCATCGTCTGGATTGATGGCCAGTACCCCACAGCGGGCATCCAGTACCGCATGCTGGCCTGCATAGCGGCTAATGGCCTCCAGCGGCAAGCCGCTAAGCACCGGTATAGCCGACGCGCGAGCGAGGATCAGGGTATGCGAGGTGCGCCCTGTTTTCTCCAGGATCATGCCTGACAGATGCTGCAAATTGAGGCTTAAAAACTGGCTGGGCGTCAAATCCTCAGCGACCAGAATCGTCGGCTTATTCAGCACCAGCGCATTGCGCGGACGTCTTTCAGGCCAGGTGATGTGCAGCAGCTGTTCGCTGATATCACGGATATCGCTAACGCGCTCGCGCAGGTAATCGCTACCGGAGGCCGACAGCTTGTCGCACACCTGCTCCATATTGGCGATAATCGCCGCCCCTAACCCCAGATGCTGCTCCAGCATTAAGCGACGAATATTCCCGGCAAACTCGTCGTCCTGAATCAGAGACAGATGGGCGCTGAGGATAGTTTTACTCTCACCCTCACGCTCGCGCAGTTGCTGATTGAGCTGTTCGGCAAGCGTCGCCAGACTATGCTCCAGCCGGGTATTGTCTTCCGCACTCGGCGCAATCGCGCGATAGCTTTCCAGATTATCGCTCTGCCAAAGCGTGAGCGAACCCGCCCCTACGCCCCCTGCAAGCACGGTGCCATAAAGAAGGTCTGGGTTGAGGCGAATCAGCGAACGCGGCAACGGATGCGCCGCCAGTTCCGCCGGCGTCGGCTGAACGCTGTCGCTGTCAATAAACCGGTGCAGGAGGTACTCCTCTAGCGCTCGTCGGGCCTGTTCTTCATCGCGACCGGTGATGGTTAAGCTACAACTGTCATTAAACAGCGTCCCGGTGCCAATCAGCGCCAGCGAGCTTTTCGCATCTGCCCTGGCATTCTGGCGATGGTTAAGAAATATCACCTCACTTTGCCACTGGCTGCACTGCTCTTTCAGCTCCCACGCCGGACGCGCATGTAGGCCATTGGGTAGCGGGCAAAGAAATTGAATCGTTAGCATAACAACTCCTGATTAGCGCGAAATCAGCACCTGAAATCCGTCAGATGAACCACGGTTTCGCACGTAAGATGTGAAAGAAGAGCCGACAACAACTGCTGCGTCTGGATGATGTCACGGCAGTCGGCAATCGATGCCGCGCAGTGTCCATGCCGCGTAGCTGGCCCCATGACAACCGTGGGGATCCCCGTGCCGCTTACGTGCACCGCCCCGCCGTCAGTGCCGCCGTTACTGAACATGTCAAGCTGCAGGGTAATGCCCGCATCGGTGGCCACGCTTTCAACCCACGCGGTCAGCTTTGGCGAGGCAATCAGCGATTTATCGCTTAACACCAGCATCGGGCCATTACCAATCTGCCGATGGTTGGCCGCACCATGATCAAAGTTTTTGGCCCAGCAGGCGGTATCCAGCACGATCGCCACATCCGGGGCGACCGCACGTGCTGCTGTTTGTCCTCCGCGCAGTCCCACTTCTTCACTGGAACTGGCCACCAGCCAGACCTCGCATGGGAGAATGGCGTTATGCCATTCGCGCAGCAGCGCCACCAGCAAATAACATCCAAGTCGATCATCAAAGGCTTTGCCCATGACTCGCTGGTGCGGCAAAACCTGAAACGTCGTGTCAAAGGTGACGCGATCGCCAGGGCGTACGCCGGCCTGAAGTACCTCGTCATAAGACCGCGCGCCAATGTCCACCTGCAGCGCACTGACGTCATTACCGCTGCGCTCTCCGTCGAGCAGACCGGGAATTTTGCTCTCTTCACGGGTGGTGATCCGCACTGGCTGCAATTGCCTGGCCGCCATACGCACATTGCCCACCGGCAATACATCGATCGCTCCTTCGCTGGAAATACTGCGCACGATAAATCCCACTTCATCCATATGCGCGCAGATCATTACCTTCGGACCGGTTGATTCATTCAGACGGATCAGCACCGATCCCAGGCCGTCAAAGCGCACCTCTTTATGCAAACGATCCGCCTCTTCAAGCAGGATCTGCCGCACTTCCTGTTCTGAAGAGGCGATCGCGTCCGCCTCACTCAGCGCCTTCAGTAGCGATAAGTCCATTACGCTTCTCCCGTGTGTAACAATGTCTTCGCCATGGTGTAGAGCACCTCGCCGCCGTCTGGCGTAACCAGCACCACATCCTCAATACGCACGCCTCCCTGCCCCGGCAGATAAATACCTGGCTCAACGGTGAGCAGCATGCCAGCCGCCAGAGGCGTCGCGTCGGTGGGGGAAAAACGGGGATTTTCATGCACCTCAATGCCGATAGCGTGTCCGGTATTGTGACCAAACTCATCGCCATAACCCGCCAGCGTAATGACCTGCCTGGCTGCGGCGTCAACCTCATGGCAACGCCGACCTGGTCGAATTGCTGCCACCGCCGCACGCTGCGCCGCCAGGACAATCTGATACACGGAAAACAGCGGGCTTTCTTCCGCTGGCTGGTTTGCGTCTGGGATGCGAAATGTTCTCGTCATATCCGAACAATAGCCCTGATACTGCGCGCCAAAATCCAGCGTGATGAACTCACCCGCCTCGACACGCTTGTCGCTGGCTTTACCGTGCGGCAGCGCGCCGCGCCAGCCGCTGGCGACAATGGTGTCAAAAGAGGGTTTGTCTGCACCGAGCGTGCGCATGTACCACTCCAGTTCAGCGGCGATTTCGCGCTCACTGAGACCAGGTTGAATAAAGCGGCGAATATGTTCAGCACTAAGGTCAGCTATCCGGCAGGCTTCGCGAATGCAGGCTATCTCCTGCGCCGTTTTTACCTGCCGGAGCACATCCGGCACGGCACTCACTAGTCGGGCACGCAGTTTGCCCGACCATCCATTCACCGTATTCCAGCTTACCTGCTCGCCTTCAAATCCCACCGTCTGCAGCTTTTCGTCAGCAATAATGTGATTCACCCGTGAATACAGCGTCTGCGCGCCATCAAGTAGATGGATCTGATAGCCCTGAGTACGCGTGGCAACATCGGTGTAGTAACGGGCGTCGACCAGAATATGCGCGCTTTGATGGCTGATAAACACAAACCCTGAACCGCTGGAGATCCCCATATGCGGCTGTTTATTCTGCCGCGATGACAGCAGCATCGCATCGAGATGTTGCGCCGTTAGCCAGTCACGCAGCGAGGCAAGTAAGCTCATGGTCACAATCCTTCTAATCAGAGGCTTTCAATCAGCAATTTGCCTTTGCGGTACATCATGTTGCGCAGGAACACCACCATCAGCGCCGTAATCACCGCACCTAACAGGATCCCCGCCATATAGACGCCGAGGTTAGTGACCAGCGGCCATGCCCAGATAGCCGATTCAGGGAACCACTGCACCGCCCCCAGCCAGACGGCAGCCGTCGATCCGACAATAGCGCCAACCATATAGGATGGAATTGCCGTGATGGGGCTTTCCAGCGCAAACGGGATTGCCCCTTCGCTGATGCCCATAAATGCGAGGAACATTGCCGTTTTCCCTTGCGGGTAGAGCTGTGCGCTGAACAGGCGTTTGCCGGTTAAGCGCCGATCGAGAAGCGTAGCCAACCCGAGGCCAATTGGAGGAATCACGATGGCAATAGAGCGTGCGGTTACCGGCAGAACGTGATCGGTAGTAAAGCTGAAGGCGACAAATCCTGCGGCTTTATTAATCGGACCGCCGAGGTCAATCGCCGTTGCCGCAGAAATCCCCATCGCGTACATCAGCGTGCCTTTCTCTCCAGCCGCCGTCAGCAGTGAACGAATTCCGCCGTTGATCCACCCGCCAAACGGCGTTATCACGTAATACATCGCCAACATGACGAAGATCGCGGAAAGAATGGGCAGTAAAAAGGTGGTTTTGAATGCCAGCAGGAAATCAGGCAACTGGATTTTTTGGTTCATCCACTTAACCAGATACCCGGCGACAATCGAGATAATCAGCGCGCCAATAAAGGTTGACGGGACGGGAGCACTGGTTGCCCATTGCAGCGTCGCTGGGTCAAAATTCAGTATCTGCGTGGGCTGAGTGGACATCAGTCCACCAATGAACCCAGCCGGAAACGCCAGCTTACCGCCGATAGAGTTGGCGACAAACGCGGCAAACATCGGAATAGCAAAACCAAACAGCACGCCGCCAAAAGATTGCGACAGCCAGGCAAACTTCAGTAATGAGAGATTAAAACCGCTGAATTTTCCGCTGTTCAGCGCATCCATGATGCCGGTGTCAGCAGGTATATCGAGCCAGCTATAGGCGATCAGTTGCGAGAAGGCGAGAATTACCCCGCCCATAATTAACGTCGGTACCATGCGCGAAATACCCGACATCACATGCTGCGGAAGTTCGCCCCAGAAGCTATTGTGGGAGGCCGGTGGATTTTTTATTGCCGCTGCCGCACCAGATGCACCAGGCACAACGGTTGCACTGCGTTTTTTAATGGCCATACGTAATTCCCTGTCGATGATTATTGTTGTTCAGCGGCAACCATCTCTTCGATCTCTTTGATGATGCCGGCTGCATTTTTTATCGCGTCCTGTAACGTAATTTCGTAAACGTCACGCGACTCAAAACGCTCGTTATCTTCCGGAGTAACGGCAACAGAATGGATGATCAATGTTGCCTCAGCGATATCCTGCGCCGTCAGGCGATTTTGAATTCCGTCCGCACCCTGGGTTTCAATTTTCACTTCATAACCCGCTTCAACCGCGGCTTCTTCCAGCGCCTGAGCCGCCATAAAGGTATGGGCCAGCCCCATTGGGCACGCGCAAACGGCAATCAGTTTTTTGCTCATAATCATTTCCTCGTAATAGTTAACGAGTGAAATTATGGTCCGGGGAAAGTAACGACCGTTATCAGACAAATAATGCTTTTACTGGACAAATAATCCCGCCATTCGGAAATGTGACGAAGGTCGGAAAGGCGGGCGGCAGGCATAAAAAACCGCGTAATAAACGCGGTTTTGCGGGATATATGTAAGCCGGATAAGCGCTGTGCACCGTCCGGCGTTGGCCTTACAAAATATGACCCAGCGTCTGGCGCAGATGCGCACCGGAACCAAGCAGGCCCGGGTTATCATGCACGATCAGATATACCGGAATATCCTGTACGTAGGCTTTAAAACGCCCCTTATCCTCAAAACCACCACGGAAACCCGAAGCTTTAAAGAAGTCGAGGAAGCGCGGTACGATGCCGCCAGCGATGTACACACCGCCAAACGTGCCCAGCGTTAACGCCAGATCGCCGCCAAAACGCCCCATGATGACGCAGAACAGCGACAGCGCGCGACGACAGTCGATACAGGAATCAGCCAGCGCACGCCCGGTGATATCCTTCGGCTGCAGATTTTCCGGCAGGCGCCCGTCTGATTTGACGATGGCGCGATACAGATTAACCAGCCCCGGACCTGACAGTACGCGCTCTGCGGAAACGTGACCAATTTCCGCACGCAGGACCTCAAGGATAATCCCTTCTTCTTCGCTGTTAGGCGCAAAATCCACGTGACCGCCTTCACCAGGCAGGCTCACCCAGCGTTTATCTACATGCACCAAATGCGCCACGCCGAGTCCGGTACCTGCGCCATAGACAGCAATCGGTTTACCTTCAACAGGTTCCGCACCGCCAAACTGGATCAAATGCTCTTTCTTCAGCATCGGGATCGCCATCGACACGGCGGTGAAATCATTGATGATTTCCAGATGGCTGAAGCCCAGATTTTTTTTCATCTCAGCAATAGAGAATGCCCAGGTATGGTTGGTCATTGCCACCCAGTCACCGGTTATCGGACAGGCAATGGCAATACAACCATCCTCGACGCTGACGCTATGCTCATCCAGGTATACGCGTACTACCGCCTCGAGGCTTGGGTAATCCAGCCCGGAATAGGTTTTTGCCTGCGAAATCTCGCCGCTGGCAATGTCGCACAGAGCAAGACGCGCGTTGGTGCCGCCAACATCACCTACTAAAGCATATTTTGTCATTCTTCCACTGCTCCGCTAAAGTCAGAATAAATCTTTGCCACACTGTAAATTCATGGGGGCATAACAACAACGCCCTGAAGGCTGATGCCCGTGGAAAATCGATCCAGATCACATAATTACTTTATCGTTTCAGCACCATTTGCAGCGATGCGGTTGCGCAGGCTGTGCAAACTATGTCTATGACTCTGTTTTAAGGAATAGAATATGCTTCATCCACGAGCCAGAACGATGCTCTTGCTATCAACTCCTGCGCTAATTATTGGTATTGCCTCCAGCCTGGTGTTGATCGTTGTGATGAAAGTGGCGTCCGTTTTACAGCAATTTTTGTGGGAACGCCTGCCCGTTAGCATCGGTATTGCCCAGGACTCTCCGCTGTGGATTATCGGCATGCTGACGCTCACGGGGATTATGGTCGGGTTAGTTATTCGCTACAGCCAGGGTCACGCGGGACCGGATCCTGCCTGTGAGCCGTTAATTGGAATGCCGGTCCCCACCTCAGCAATTCCGGGCTTGCTGGCAGCGCTCATCCTCGGCCTGGCGGGTGGCGTCAGTTTGGGTCCGGAACACCCGATCATGACCGTGAATATCGCACTGGCTGTGGCGCTCGGCAGCCGTATGTTTCCCCGCATTGCTAAGCTGGACTGGACCATCCTCGCCTCTGCCGGCACCATCGGCGCGCTATTTGGCACCCCCGTTGCCGCCGCGCTGGTCTTTTCACAAACGCTGAATAGCTCGGACAATGTTCCTTTGTGGGATCGCCTGTTTGCACCGTTAATGGCCGCCGCCGCGGGCTCGCTGACCACCAGTCTGTTTTTTCACCCCCATTTTTCACTGCCCATCGCGCACTACACGCAGATGCACGTGATCGATATCCTCAGCGGTGCGGTCGTTGCCGCCATCGCCATTGCCGCCGGGATGGTGGCTGTCTGGTGTCTGCCGCGTTTACACCATTTAATGCATCGATTGAAACACCCGGTCCTGATTCTTGGGGCTGGCGGCTTAATCCTCGGCATTTTAGGCGTTATCGGCGGACCGCTTACCTTGTTTAAAGGACTGGACGAAATGCAGCAAATGGCATTTAGCCAGACGCTGGGAGCATCGGATTATTTCATGCTCGCCGTGATCAAATTGGCGGCATTAGTGGTTGCAGCTGCGAGTGGTTTTCGCGGCGGGCGAATTTTCCCGGCAGTATTCGTTGGGGTCGCGCTTGGCCTGATGCTGCACGCCCACGTTGAAGCGGTGCCAGCGGCCATTACCGTCTCCTGCGCGATTCTTGGACTGGTGCTGGTCGTCACCCGTGACGCCTGGCTGAGCCTGTTTATGGCAGCAGTGGTGGTGCCAGATTCCACCCTGCTGCCGCTACTGTGCATCGTCATGCTGCCCGCCTGGCTGCTGCTGGCGGGCAAACCGATGATGATCGCCGAGCGTACCGATAAGTAGTTAGCCTCCGTTACGCGTTTCCAGCGCACGGGTCACCGTGCGCAATAGCTCAGGAAGATCGGCTTTCGGTAGCACCACCTCAATTAACGACAATCGTTGCGGATGGGACAAACGGGCCAGCACTTCTTCCAGTTGTACCGCCTGCTCCACACGCCAGCACTCCGCCTGACATTCACGACGAAACGCCTGCGGCACCTGCGTCCAGTTCCAGGCGGCGATATCGTTATAGCGCTGATTTGCCCCATGTATAGCCCGCTCCACGGTATAGCCGTCATTATTTAGCAGCAAAATAACGGGAGATTGCCCGTCTCTGAGCATAGAGCCCAGTTCCTGAATGGTGAGCTGCGCCGCACCATCGCCAATAATCAGGATCACCCGGCGGTCCGGGCAGGCGGTTTGCGCGCCAAATGCAGCCGGGAGCGCGTAGCCGATAGACCCCCACAGCGGCTGAACCAGCACCTCCGCTCCACCGGGTAGCATGAGCGCAGCCGCGCCAAATGCAGCGGTCCCCTGGTCGACGAGGATAATGTCATTGGGCGCCAGATACTGCTGCACCGTATGCCAGAAATTTTCCTGCGTCAGAGGTCCCTTCTCAACCTGAATACGCCTAACTGGCGGGCGTTCTGGCGGCAGTGAAAAGGACATCTCCAGACACAGCTCCCGCAAGGTGGTTACCGCCTGCTCCATCGGGACGTTAAACCAACGGTTTCCAATCCGTGAGGCATGTGGCTGCACCTCAATCGTGCGCTCCTGTGGTAACTGTTGCGTAAACCCGGCGGTCAAAGTGTCAACAAATTGTGTGCCAACACATACTATCGTGTCGGCATCTTCTATCGCCTGACGTACATAGTCGCTGCTGGCTCCAGCGCTGTAGGTGCCGACAAACGCCGGATGACGCTCATCGAATAGCCCTTTGCCCATCAACAACGTGGCGTGGGCCATCGGCGTTTCCGCCATCCAGCGTTGCAATACCGGCTGCAGGCCAAAGCGTTGCGCGAGAACGTCTGCCAGAAGCGCTACGCGCGGGCTGTCCAGTAACCGCTCGCGGGCATGGTAGCGAAACGCTTCTGCCACGCTGCTTTCTGGCTCGCTCAGAGGAACAATCAGGATGTCATTCGGCGGCGTGGTCCGCTGTTTTGCCACATCAGCAGGTAACATCAGATAGCCCGGTCTGCGTTCGATGAGCATTGTTCGCAGCACGCGGTCAATTTCATAACAGGCGTTTTGTTCATCCAGCACTGCGCTGGCCGTCGTCACCGCCTGCTGCATACGATAAAAATGCTGAAAATCACCGTCCCCAAGGGTGTGATGCATCAACTCCCCGCGACGTTGGGCACCACGACAGGGCGCGCCAACAATATGCAAAACAGGAACATATTCCGCATAGCTTCCCGCGATACCGTTAATCGCGCTTAACTCACCCACGCCAAACGTGGTGAGCAGCGCCCCCACCCCGGATACCCGGGCATAGCCATCCGCAGCATAAGCCGCATTCAACTCGTTCGCACACCCGACCCAACGTACGCTGGGATGTTCAATCACGTGGTCAAGAAACTGCAAATTATAATCGCCAGGCACACCAAAGAGATGGCCAACACCACAGCCTGCCAGCCTGTCCAGCAGATAATCAGCAACGGAATACGGGGTTTGCATGACAGCTTTCCTTCTGACGGTAACCTCATGTTGAGTATCGAAGAACTGTGATGACTGTCCAGGAAAGTCGCTGTGAAGGGGGTGGAAAGCAAGATGTACAGTTTTCATCCCTAAATTTAATTGCAGCTGGCCTTGTGTAAACGTATACACTCAAAGTCACACCTTATCTGACAGGAGGCTATATGGCTTATCAGGCTGCTGAAAATCGTTATCAGACAATGGAGTACCGCCGCTGCGGTCAGAGCGGCCTCAAGCTCCCGATTGTATCACTGGGGTTGTGGCACAATTTTGGTGATACCACGCAGGTCGAGAACAGTCGGGCGCTGTTACAGCGTGCATTCGATCTGGGGATCACCCATTTTGATCTGGCGAATAACTATGGTCCACCGCCGGGTTCAGCGGAGCGAAATTTTGGTCGCATCCTGCAGGAAGATTTTTTACCGTGGCGAGATGAGCTGATCATCTCCACCAAAGCGGGTTACACCATGTGGGAAGGCCCTTATGGGGACTGGGGTTCACGCAAATACCTGATTGCCAGCCTCGATCAAAGCCTGAAGCGTCTGGGGCTGGAGTATGTCGATATCTTCTACCACCATCGCCCCGACCCTGAAACACCGCTCAGAGAAACCATGCGTGCACTGGATCATATCGTCCGTCAGGGCAAAGCGCTGTACGTAGGCCTCTCTAACTATCCGGCTGAACTTGCCCGGCAAGCGATTGAAATACTCGACGATTTAGGTACGCCATGCCTTATTCATCAGCCCAAATATTCTATGTTTGAGCGTTGGGTCGAAGAGAGCCTGCTGTCGCTTTTACAGGAAAAAGGCGTCGGTAGTATCGCCTTCTCACCGCTGGCTGGCGGGCAGTTAACCGACCGCTATCTGAACGGTATTCCTGCGGATTCTCGCGCCGCAAGCACCAGCCGTTTTCTGAATCCGGACCAGATCACCCCACAAAAACTGGAAAAAGTTCGAGCGCTGAACGCACTGGCAGAGCGACGGGGACAAAAGCTGTCTCAGATGGCGCTCGCGTGGGTTCTCCGGGAAGACAAGGTCACGTCTGTGCTGATTGGTGCCAGTAAACCGGCGCAAATTGAAGATGCCGTCGGCATGCTGGCAAACCGTCACTTTACGCCTGAAGAGTGCGCGGAGATTGATGCCATTCTGAGTCGGTTGAAATAAAGACACATTTATTAACAAAAAGTGCTCTCACTTGCGATTTAAGAGTTGTGGCGATGAAACGGGGCTTTACTGCCCCGTAATATTACGTTAACAGGCCGGCTACGGCTCGATCGTGAAGGAGAGAAAACATGTTCAGGTCACTGATTCTGGCGGCAGTCTTAATGGCTTTTACACCGCTGGCCGCGAACGCTGGCGAAATCACCCTGCTGCCATCAATAAAATTGCAAATTGGCGATCGCGATAATTACGGTAACTACTGGGATGGCGGCCGCTGGCGCGACCGGGATTACTGGCACCATAACTATGAGTGGCGCAAAAATCGCTGGTGGCGTCATGACAACGGCTACCATCGTGGCTGGGATAAACGCAAAGCTTATGAACGCGGCTACCGAGAAGGCTGGAATGACCGTGACGACCATCGCGGTCGTGGGCGCGGCGGTCACGGGCATCGTCATTAAGAAAAGGAACCTGTGGTAACAGAGAATTTTTAACAATGGCAAAGGGTTCCGTTCACCGTATGTTCATTGTTTCTCTGAACCCCTCATTCCCGTAACGGGCAAGGGAGGCTCACCGTCTCCCTTGCCACCCAGGCTTCCGGCAGGAAAAATCGTCACTTCGTGATCCATTCGCCTTATGTCGTCTTCCTTCGGATCGCTTCAGTACGCTGACTTTCAGTTCAATCCGTTTCGCTTTAATAAAAAATACCTTTGCAGCTAATCAATCCTTAAGTGACCAGCATTAACCTGCAGGCTGCTTTTTTATGGTCAAATCCTGCGCTTTTTATTTTTCACTATTTGCCCTTGAGCAAAAATCTCCTGAACGTATCTTATCCTCAAGAGAATTCACGTCAGGATTAACTTATGAATGCTAATTTTAAGAATGAAATTCAGACATTCGGTCGATCGCTATTATTACCGATCGCCGTACTGGCGCCTGTGGGGATGGTCATGGGAATTAGCGCTGCGTTAGGGCAGAGCTATATGATTGATAAACTCCCCTTTCTGGGCAATGAAATTTTCAGAGCAATTCTCTCTTCTCTGGGATTAATCAGCAGCGTCGTTTTTAATAATATTCCTTTACTGTTCGCGATGGGTGTCGCCTACGGTATGTCTAAAAAAGAAAAAGGGATTGCTGTATTTGCGTCCGTCGTGGCTTACCTGACTCTGCTTATCGCCATGCATGTGCATCTTAAGCTGGCGGGTACGCTGGCGAAAGAGGATATGGCTTTGGTCGGACAGGGAATGGTATTAGGTATTCAGACGCTGAAAATCGAAGCGCTGGGCGGCATTATTGCCGGGCTGCTGGCAGCTAAAATAACCGACCGTTTTTACCGGCTGCAATTACCTCTCGCTTTCGCCTTTTTCAGCGGTAAAAAATCCGTCGCGATCTTAGCCATTGCTTTTTCCATTCCCGTCGGCTTGATCATTCCTTTTATCTGGGATCTGTTTACCGCAGGTATGCGCGCCATATCAACAATAATGATGGCACCCAACATTGGTGCAGGTATCTATATGACGCTCAATCGCCTGCTGATCCCGTTTGGCCTGCACCACGTCCTCAGTTCCACCGTGCGTTTCACCGCGGCAGGCGGTACGTACCTGATTGACGGGCAGACCTATGTCGGTATTTTACCCGCTATCAATAAAATCCTGTTTGAGCTTGGTCCCACCCATCCGGCCTGGAAAGAGTATATGCCGACGCTCACCAGCTATCTTGCCTCATCACAAATGCTCACGACGCTGTTCCGCGTTCCGGCGATTGGTCTGGCGATGTACCACATGGCCTATTTCAAGAATAAGAAATTTGCCAAAGGGATGATCCTGACCGTGGTGCTGACCGCCATGCTGGGGAATATTACCGAACCGCTGGAGTTCTCCTTCCTGTTTATCGCGCCAAAACTCTTTATTATCTATGCGGTACTCTGTGGCTTATTGACCATTCCACTGCAATTACTGGAAGTCTCCATCGGCTATATTCGCGGCACTATTTTTGATTTTGGTATTTTCGGTTTGATGTATGAACACACCCAATGGATTAATTTAATTATCCTCGGCGTGATTAACTTTGTTGTCTTCTATTTCGTCTTCCGCTTTGCGATCGGTAAATTTGATATTAAGACCCCAGGCCGCGAGAGTGAAATCGCTGACAGCACCTTACTGAACAATAAAGAGTACGACAAAGTCGCCGAACTGGTGATTCAGGGGCTGGGCGGGACAGAAAATATCAAGCGCGTTGAAAACTGCGTTTCACGGTTACGTATTGATTTGAAAGATCAGAAAAAAATGGACATGGCCATTCTTAAAGAATCTGGCTCGCTGGGAACCTTTATCCCCTCCAGCAACCATGTTCATGTGGTATTCGGCCCACACGTAGAATTTGTCCGTAACGCGGTAGACGACCGCCTCGTCGGTGCGAAATAAATTCAAGGAGATAGTAATGCGTGCACTGTATGATTCAAAAAGCAAAACGATCGACGATCGAGGAATGAAATCTCTGCTCGCGCAGCCAGCGCGGGTACAGTCATGGCTCGATGTTGAAGCCGCCCTGGCTCAGGCTCAGGCCGGACACGGCATGATCCCCGCCAGCGCTGCAGTCAATATTACCGCTAACTGCCACGTGGATAAGATTGACCTGACGGAAATGGAACGCCTGCTGCGCGAGATTGGTCACGGCTTCGTTCCGGTCATCAAAGTGCTGGTCAAAGCCTGTGACAGTGAAAGCGGAAAATACGTGCATTACGGCGTCACCACGCAGAATATTCAGCAAACAGCACAGCTTTATCTGGCAAAGCAGTTCGATACCATCATGCAGGGTTTTGTGGACGATATTCTGCGTAACCTGGCAAAGATGGCATCTGACCATAAAGCAACGATTATGGCCGGACGTACCCACGGTAAGCACGCGCTACCCATAACCTGGGGCTATAAAGCCGCCGTGTGGATTGATGAGTTACTGAGCGCCCAGCAGCGCATGCGGGAAGCGGAAAAACGCGTCTTTACCGTGATGATGGGGGGAGCCGTGGGCGCCTTCCACGCAACCGGTGAAACCGGCCGCCGGGTTCAGGATAGCGTTGCCCAAAAGCTGGGAATGCATTCAATGGCGATTCCCTCCCGCAACTCGCGCATTTACCGCACTGAATACATTAGTAATTTGTGCCTGCTGGCGACGACGTTACACAAAATAGCCGAAGAGGTTTATCAGACCTCAAGCGAAGAGTTTGCCGAAGTTTCAGAAGCCTTTACTAAAGGCACCGTTGGCAGCAGCACCATGCCGCAAAAAGTGAATCCTAAACTGGCGAAGGGGATCATCGCCAACGCGCAGAAATTGTACTCAGTAATGACCTCCTGCCTGTATGTCAGCCCACGTCCCTTCGAAGCAGACAGCTCCGCTTACTTTATCTTTGACGGTAATATCCAGGAGAGTATGGAGCTAATGGCTGAGATTGTGATGCGAGCCGAAGAGTTGACGCGAACGCTAGTCATCAATCCTGGGCGTATGCGCCAGAATGTGCAGTTAACGCATGGTCTTATTAATAGCGAAAAAATCATGATGCAGCTGGTGGAAAGGCTGGGCAAAGATGCCGCACATGAACGCGTCTACCAACTGGCAATGCGCAGCACGCATGAAGGCATCCCCTACGCTGATGTGCTGCGTGATGACCCTCTTATTCGCCAGCACTTTAGCGACTCAGAAATTAATACGCTGCTGGATCCTGCTCACTACATCGGCCTTTGCGTAGAAATCGCCGAGGAAACGGCCGCTCGCGTATGGGAGAAAGACAATGGCTGATCCCCTGCTTTCTCTGGCAAGTGAACGCATTGTCACCCCGAATGGAATCGAAAGCGGCTATCTGCATATTGAAAGCGGACGTATTTCTGGCCTCGACAGTACGCCACGCGGAAAAATCGTCGATTATCGCCATGCCATGCTGATGCCCGGTTTTGTGGATATTCACGTTCACGGCTGGGGGAGAGGGTCGTTTGCCTGGAGAGGTGAACGCCGTTCTTTGCAGGCGATGAGCCGGGATCTGGTTAACGCCGGGGTTACCGCGTGGCTTGCAACATCAGCCACCCAGCCGGAAACGTTCTTGCTGGAGAGTCTTTCCACCGCCGCGGACTGGATTGCAGACGCAAAAGCGGAAGATGGTGCCGAAGCGGTGGGTATTCATATGGAAGGCCCCTTTATTAACCCTGCATACAGCGGAATGCAGAGCAAGGACGCAATCCAACCACCCGATATCGAAGGGTTCAAACGCTATCAGCACGCCGCGAGGGGAAATATCCGTCTGATGACGCTCGCACCCGAACTGCCGGGCGCCCTGGCGCTAATCCGCTATTTACGCCAGTCAGGCGTCACCGTGTCAGCCGGTCATACCGACGCCACCTTTGATGAAACCACCCTCGCCATTGAAGCCGGTTTAACCCACTTTACCCATGCCTTTAGCGCCATGCGCGGGCTGCATCACCGGGAGCCTGGCGTGGTGGGGGCGCTGATGTACCATCAGAATACGTATGCCGAAGTGGCAAAGCAGAGCGGGATTACGTTGCGACCAGAAGTGTTCGACATTCTTTATCGGTTGAAAAAAGATCGCCGGTTGGTCATGGTCAGCGATTGTCTGGGATATGTGGATTTTCCCGAAGGATCAGAATTCCACCATTACCTGCGCCAGGAGACGTTTCGTATTCACAATCATTGTCTTGAAATCACCGACCACAGCGGAAAGACCCGAACGGTTTCACCCACGGAGTGGTCCGAAGTGTGCAAACTGGAGATGAGCTTTCTGGACTCCGTGAAAAATGTGGTCGACAGGCTGGAAAACGGCTGGGTTTCAGCCGCGCAGATTGCCTGCCTTAATCCGGCAATCCTGGCTGGTGTTGACGCGAGAAAAGGCAGCCTGACGTCAGGAAAAGATGCCGATATTCTCGTGTTGGGTGCAGAGTTAAACCTGGAAGCCGTCTGGTGTCGCGGCGTTTCGCAACCTCTGGCTAAATAAAAATATCACTGTAATGCGTATCAAGAAAAATTTTTAACGCCTCCTGGCTCATTCCCTGAACCTGCTGAATAAAGTCCTCAGCAGGTATTTTTTTGCGCGCGGAGGGAAGTCCATTTTCGCGTAATAACAGGAGATCGTCCTGCGTGAGCCAGAAATTCACTTTGACATAATCCAGCCCGGCGTAGCGGAGATGACTCGATATCTTGTTTGTAAAGGTAATCAGCAGGTCGAATTCGAGCTGCTGAAGCCGCGCAATCTCATTGATGTTGATGCAGGCGGGGATTTCAATATGGAAGCGGGAGAAAAGCATCTCTTTAAAATAGCCGACCTTACTCTCTGACGAGTTCGTCACAATAATGACCCGCTTTTTCTTATCGCCAACAACCCGATTTTTGAGCGCATACTTTTTGATAATCAGCACCAGGGTTGCCAGGTGAATAGCAGAAAAGGTCGTTTGCCAGTTATGTTCAATCTCTTTCACCGCATACTGGACATGTTCCCATAGCTCAGGATAGCGTCGCTGGACATCATGGAGCTTTTTATCATCGAACCAGAGATGAAATTTATTCTGGATGATGGCGGCATAGATAAAATTATAAATCTCCGCAAACCAGGCGTGCTGATTGTGAATG
This sequence comes from Citrobacter braakii, assembly GCF_002075345.1. Lineage (GTDB taxonomy): Bacteria > Pseudomonadota > Gammaproteobacteria > Enterobacterales > Enterobacteriaceae > Citrobacter > Citrobacter braakii. The sequence goes on along the minus strand of NZ_NAEW01000010.1, from coordinate 95,304 downwards.
GTGTTTTCCAGACATCCGGCTAAAGCGTGACAGGTGCGCTTAACGTAAGAGACCAGCCGGGCGTCGTATAATGTGAAGGGGCGATGAGTAAACGTCAGTGAAGCAATCAGCAGATCCAGACAGATATTTTCATCCGCATCAGGCAATACGGCATAAGGAAAGGTTGTCAAAAACTCAGCCGCCGAACTCTCCGTAATTCTGTGTCCCCTGCGGATACGGTGCAGGGCAAGGCTAAGATAGACCAATAAGTATTTTCTGCCGTTATATCCCAGGGCGATGACTGGACTGATTTTATCTTCGTAATAGTCTGCCGCCTGGTTTATCTCTGCAGCACACTCATGAAGAAACTGTTCGGCAATTGAACGGCCTGTCGGCTCATTGGCCTGGTGGGCGATTAGTCGGTGATCCTCACCAATTTCGACCGTTTTTAGTATCGTCATGCACGCCGCCAGCCGCAGCTGGAACTCATCCCCCGCAAGCCGGGAGCCCTTACGCGGGATACTTTGCACAATCAGATCGCGTTCCTGCACCAGGCTCATCATGACGGGATTATCATTTTTTACCGTTCCCGCACTGACATAAAATTTTTTGTAATAATCATTTTTATTCACCACATCGTGCAAACAGAGCGCCACAAAGAGATCCTTCACCCTCTCTTCTGCCGTAGTAATATAGCGATTAAACTGGACGCGCGCTAAAAACTGTCGGTATTCGCTGTAGCCAATCCGGGTGGTAATAAACTGATTATCCTGATGTAGCTGGACATTTTCTGGCAGAAGTTCATTGAGCTCTTTCATTGTCCGTTTTAGCGTGGAGAGCGTTTTACCGAAACGCTCGACGGCCTCTTCAACGGGGAGCGGACTGTTGTCCTGGAGATATTTCAGGAAAGAGAGATCAAAGTGATTCATGAACGCCTGCCAGTTAATTATGCAGGGCACATAATAGAGGAAAACCTCAATTAAAACCGTGACCCGTCGCGAGTCACGGTTGATTATAGCCCCATCGCCGTGCCTGCCAGTAGCCAGAGATTGAGCGCCACGACCAGTATCACAATGACCCAGCCAATCTGTTTAACGCAACGACGATTGACCAGATCCCCCATCAGCTTACTGTCGCTGGTGAAGATCAGCAGCGGCACCAGCGCCAGCGCGATACCAAAACTGAGCAACACCTGACTCATCACCAGAATACGGGTCGGATCCAATCCCATCAGAATCACAATAAATGATGGCATCATGGTGACGGTACGGCGTACCCATAGCGGAATGTGAAAACGGATAAACCCTTGCATCACCACCTGCCCCGCCAGCGTACCGACCACGGTAGAAGAGAGTCCCGCAGCCACCAGGCTTAAACCAAACACCGTCGCTGCCGCGTGACTCAACAACGGTTCAAGGGTCAGATACGCCTGATCGAGATCGGCAATACCGGTATGCCCGCTAAAATGAAATGCGGCGGCAGCCGTCGCCATCATCGCCAGATTGACAAATCCGGCAATCGTCATGGCGATAGCCACATCCCATTTAGTGGCCGCATAGCGCTGTTGGCGTGTTCCGCCGTGCAAATGCTGAGTTAAGGAAGAGTGCAGATAAATGACGTGCGGCATGATAGTCGCACCGAGCACCCCAGCGGCCAGGAACACCGCTTCGGAATTAGGCAGGCTTGGGATCACCATTCCCTTACTAAGCTGCGCGAAGTTCGGTTGGGAAAAAACCAGCTCCACAATGTAAGCCGCGGCCACAAACAGCAGCAGGCCGCCAATCACCTTTTCCAGCGGTTTTTGACCGCGACGCTGCAGCATCAGAATTAAGAACGTCGCGATACCGGTGAGTACGGCCCCTTGCAATAAGGAGACGCCGAGGATCAGTTTGAAGCCAATCGCAGCGCCAATAAATTCAGCAAGGTCTGTTGCCATAGCGATAATTTCTGCCTGCACCCAGTAGAACCACACCACCGGGCGAGGATAATGATCGCGAATTTGCTCCGCCAGGTTTTTACCCGTAGCAATACCGAGTTTTGCCGACAGCACCTGAATCAGCATCGCCATCAGGTTTGCCCAGACCACCACCCACAGCAATTGATAACCAAAGCTGGCCCCTGCCTGGATATTGGTGGCGAAGTTACCCGGATCGATATAACCGATCGCCGCGATGAACGCAGGTCCCATTAATGCGAGCTTCAACTTGCGCGCTGCCCGCCCACTGCTACTCTCAACGCGATCGTTAGTCATTTTAATGCCTCAGAAACATAGCCTTTGCTATGTTTCAAGCTACGCCTACTGAGAATGATTATCAAATTCATTTTGATGGGTGACGTTGATTTCTCTGATAGCGTTTGTCTATGGATCGATAAGGATTCTGGAAATACCGGCGAGATGTTTAATTATTGTTATGAGAATAGCACAATGACATAACTTTTCACTTCCATACTAAACATAACGGAAGTGTATCACCGATCACTAATTTTGAATCTCGTCACAGGTCCTTATTATAGTGTGTGTTTGATCTCGTTTTCTTTATGGTTGTTACATAGAATGTGCACGAAAACTAAACCTGCCTCATATTTGGAGCAAATATGGACCGCGTTCTTCATTTTGTCCTGGCCCTTGCCGTGGTTGCGGTACTCGCACTGCTGGTAAGCAGTGACCGTAAAAAAATCCGCATTCGTTATGTTATTCAATTGCTTGTTATCGAAGTGTTACTGGCATGGTTCTTCCTGAACTCTGATGTCGGTCTGGGCTTCGTGAGAGGCTTCTCCGAGATGTTTGAGAAACTGCTCGGGTTTGCTAATGAAGGGACTAACTTTGTCTTCGGTAGCATGAACGATAAAGGCCTGGCATTCTTCTTCCTGAAAGTGCTTTGCCCGATCGTCTTCATCTCCGCCCTGATCGGTATTTTGCAGCATATCCGCGTACTGCCGGTAATCATCCGCGCGATTGGTTTCCTGTTATCCAAAGTAAACGGTATGGGCAAACTGGAATCCTTCAATGCCGTCAGCTCTCTGATCCTGGGTCAGTCTGAGAACTTTATCGCCTATAAAGATATTCTCGGCAAAATGTCTCGCAACCGTATGTACACCATGGCAGCAACGGCGATGTCGACCGTTTCCATGTCTATCGTCGGCGCGTACATGACCATGCTTGAGCCGAAATACGTGGTTGCGGCGCTGGTTCTGAACATGTTCAGCACCTTTATCGTGCTGTCGCTGATCAACCCTTACCGCGTTGATGCCAGCGAAGAAAATATCCAGATGTCTAACCTGCACGAAGGCCAGAGTTTCTTCGAAATGCTGGGTGAATACATTCTGGCTGGTTTCAAAGTGGCAATTATCGTTGCGGCGATGCTGATTGGTTTCATCGCGCTGATCGCTGCCCTGAACGCCCTGTTCGCCACCGTGACCGGTTGGTTTGGCTACAGCATCTCCTTCCAGGGCATCCTGGGTTACATCTTCTACCCGGTTGCATGGGTAATGGGTGTGCCGTCCAGCGAAGCGCTGCAGGTGGGCAGTATCATGGCGACTAAACTGGTTTCCAACGAGTTCGTTGCGATGATGGATCTGCAGAAAATCGCCGCTACGCTCTCCCCGCGCGCAGAAGGCATCCTGTCCGTGTTCCTGGTTTCCTTCGCTAACTTCTCTTCCATCGGTATTATCGCCGGTGCGATTAAAGGCCTGAACGAAGAGCAAGGTAACGTGGTTTCTCGCTTTGGTCTGAAGCTGGTGTACGGCTCTACGCTGGTGAGCGTACTGTCTGCATCTATCGCCGCACTGGTGCTGTAAGCGTAAGACAACATCGCAGTGATAAGACCGGGGAGATTCATATTCTCCCCGGTTTTTTTATGCCTGCGATTCAGCAAACCAAAGAGATAAAGAGTAAGAACTGGCAGGATGCAGAAACAAAAAACCCCCGCTTTTCAGCGAGGGTTTAAATTTTGGTGGAGCTAAGCGGGATCGAACCGCTGACCTCTTGCATGCCATGCAAGCGCTCTCCCAGCTGAGCTATAGCCCCACGATGCTTTTACGTACGTACCAAATTCATTGGGATTAAATTTGGTGGAGCTAAGCGGGATCGAACCGCTGACCTCTTGCATGCCATGCAAGCGCTCTCCCAGCTGAGCTATAGCCCCATTACGTAAAGCTTGTCGAGTTGACGGGCGGCATCATATGAATTCCCTTCGCGTGTGTCAACGGCAAAATTAACTCATAGAATTCAATCGCTGAAAAAGCAGTCAAATGAAGAACATTGCGTAACAACTCGCATTCAGTAGTTAAACGCGTCACGGTTTCTACTAAAATGGTGCTATAAAATGAACCACTAATTAACCCCACGACTATTCAGGGAATCGTTATGTTCAAGGAACGGATGACGCCAGAAGAACTTGCTAATCTGACCGGATACAGCCGACAGACCATCAATAAATGGGTGCGCAAAGAAGGTTGGGCGACATCACCAAAACCAGGCGTTCAGGGCGGTAAAGCCCGGCTGGTTCACGTCACCGAACAAGTTCGTGAATACATTCGCAGCGCTGAACGTTCAGCCGAAGGTTTATCAGATAACTTATCGTTATCCGGCGATACCTCTGTTGAAGCGCTGCTGATTAGGCTCGCTAAAGAAATGACGCCGACAGAACAGAAAATGTTTACCTCACTGATCCTGCGTGAAGGCATTACGGGTTTATTACAGCGTTTAGGGATCCGCGAAAACAAATAATATGAAAAAATTACGCAGCAAAATGACGACCGAAGAGCTGGCGGAATGTCTCGGGGTTGCCAAACAAACCGTCAATCGTTGGATCAGAGAACAAAACTGGACTACCGAAAAGTTTCCCGGCGTTAAAGGTGGTCGTGCCAGACTGATTCATATTGACTCCAGCGTCCGCGCGTTTCTGCTCAATATTCCCGCTTTTCGCAAAGTTCCTGAAGTTTATCAGGCTGAAGAACCGCTGGCAGAATACACCCATGTAGTACGCAGCCACGCGTGTCGCCAGATAATTAGCGCACTGGACAACATGTCCCCAACGGAACAAGAAAAGCTGGCGATGTATATTTCGCGCGAAGGTATTCGCACTTTTCTTACTCGTTTGGGTATTGATGAGTCTGAATAACAGGCAAAAAAAACGGCAGGATACGCTCCTGCCGTTGTTTCATCGGTCAATCAGTCTTATTGCTGGCTTTCACGCTCAGCAATAAACGCCAGCGCTTTATTAATACGCTCAATGCTGCGGGATTTACCAATCGCATGCACCGTAACGTCTAACGCCGGGGACTGACCCGCGCCGGTAACGGCTACGCGCAGCGGCATCCCGACTTTACCCATGCCAACTTCCAGCTCATCAGCCGTTGCCTGAATCGCATGGTGCACGTTTTCTGCCGTCCACTCGCTAATCGCTGCCAGCTTGTCGCGAACCACTTCCAGCGGCTGACGTGCAACCGGGCGCAGGTGTTTCTTCGCTGCATCAGCGTCGAACTCGGCAAAGTCTTCGTAGAAGTAGCGGCAGCTCTGCGCCATCTCTTTCAGCGTTTTGCAGCGCTCACCGAGCAGTTTAACCAGCTCTGACAGCTGCGGGCCTACGCGGGTATCGATATTTTCCTGCTCAATGTGCCATTGCAGATGGGTTGCTACATATTCCGGCGCCAGCGCATTAATATAGTGATGGTTCAGCCACTGCAGTTTTTCAGTGTTAAACGCACTCGCAGACTTGCTCACCGCACCGAGGGAGAACAGTTTGATCATCTCTTCACGGGTGAAAATTTCCTGATCGCCACTGGACCAGCCCAGACGCACCAGATAGTTCAGCAGCGCTTCCGGCAGGTAACCGTCGTCGCGGTATTGCATAACGCTGACCGCACCGTGACGTTTGGAGAGTTTTTTACCATCGTCACCGTTGATCATTGATACGTGTGCGTAAACTGGCACCGGCGCGTTCAGCGCTTTCAGGATATTGATCTGACGCGGAGTGTTGTTGATATGGTCTTCACCACGAATAACGTGGGTGATTTCCATATCCCAGTCGTCGACAACAACGCAGAAGTTGTAGGTCGGGGAACCGTCGGTACGGCGAATGATCAAATCATCCAGCTCCTGGTTGCTGAATTCGATCGGCCCACGGATCTGGTCGTCAAAAATAACGGAACCGTCCTGCGGGTTGGCAAAACGTACTACGCAAGGTTCATCAGCAGCATGATGCTCGTGGCCGTGGCGGCATCGGCCGTCGTAACGCGGCTTCTCACCGTTCGCCATCTGCTCTTCGCGCAGCGCGTCCAGACGCTCTTTAGAGCAGTAGCATTTATATGCAGTGCCTGCTTCCAGCATTTCATCAATCACCGCGTTGTAGCGATCAAAACGTTTGGTCTGGAAGTACGGGCCTTCATCCCATTCCAGATTCAGCCAGTTCATGCCATCCATAATGGCTTCAATAGCTTCCGGAGTGGAGCGTTCGAGATCGGTGTCTTCAATACGCAGCACAAACTCACCGCCATGGTTGCGTGCAAAAAGCCAGGAATAAAGAGCAGTACGCGCACCGCCGACGTGCAGGTAGCCTGTCGGGCTTGGCGCGAAGCGAGTTTTGATTTTCATGAAATGGCCTTACGTTTATAAAGATGCCGACAACCGGCAAATCCAGGGAAGATTATCAGGCTCGTATTCTATCACCGTGGTCTGATTCCTCAATGTTGTTCAGGTTGGAACATTACGCTTTGCCATTTTCGTATACAAATCATGCCGCACGGATTGTTTTGCGATCGTTTTGTTTAAATTTACGACGAACGAACAATTTCTTTAGAAAATGCGTTGACTCATTTTCAACTCTCCCTATAATGCGACTCCACACAGCGGGGGTGATTAGCTCAGCTGGGAGAGCACCTCCCTTACAAGGAGGGGGTCGGCGGTTCGAACCCGTCATCACCCACCAACTACTTTATGTGGTCTCCGCCGTGTAAAACAAGAAATTGAGAAGTGGGTGATTAGCTCAGCTGGGAGAGCACCTCCCTTACAAGGAGGGGGTCGGCGGTTCGATCCCGTCATCACCCACCACTTTCTCGCCAGCTGGATTTCTTGTTAAAATGTGAAGTACCGAAGTGGGTGATTAGCTCAGCTGGGAGAGCACCTCCCTTACAAGGAGGGGGTCGGCGGTTCGATCCCGTCATCACCCACCACTTCGGGTCGTTAGCTCAGTTGGTAGAGCAGTTGACTTTTAATCAATTGGTCGCAGGTTCGAATCCTGCACGACCCACCAATGTAAAAAGGCGCCCTAAAGGCGCCTTTTTGCTATCTGCAATTTATAAGATTCGAACCTGCAGCAGGTCGAGTCGAACGTAGTGAGACAACGGAGCCGTTTACGGCGACGGCCCGAAGGGCGAGCGAAGCGAGTCATCCTGCACGACCCACCAATGTAAAAAGGCGCCCTAAAGGCGCCTTTTTGCTATGCAGAGAAGAACCATTTCCCCTCTGATAACCATCAGCGTGAGCGTTATAACTGATACAACGGATCGCGGGCGCGGGCTGCGGTTAATTCACTGGCCTGCATACGTACCACATCCCACAGCGCCTGAGCAGCGGTTGATAAAGAGCGGTTTTTACGTCGGGCCAGCATCAGTTGCCGTTCAACAACCGGCGTCAGGCGCTTAACCTGCAAGTGACTGCCCTGCGGTAAGGGGAGCGCCAGCGCGGGCAGCACGCTGATGCCAATCCCCGCCTCAACCATCGGAAACAGCGTGGCGGGATGGCCAATCTCCTGAACGATATTGGCATCAATGGAAAAATGGGCCAGCGCAGCGTCGATCAGCGGTCGACTACCGGAAGCATAATCCTGTAGCACTAGGCGTTCGTGATACAAATCCTGCCAGTTCACCCACTCTCGTTGGGCTAACGGATGATCCTGGCGACACAGCAGCAGGAACGGTTCGGACAGCACGGCTTCACACTGCAAATCGGTGACTGCGCCGGGATCAATCACAATGCCAAAATCCACTTCTCCCTGGCGAATACTCTCCAGCACCCACTGCTGTGGCCGGTCGTGCAGCACAAAATCGATAGCCGGATAAAGCTGATTACTCTGGGCAATACACTGCGGAATAAGATGAGCAGAGATCGTCTGGCTGGCGGCAACCCGCACCGTGCCGGTTAACTGCGTTCCTACCTGTCCGGCTTCGCGCAGCGTGCTGTGCAATTCATCCAGAATACGTTCCAGCCGCGCCGCCAACTGGTGTCCGGCCTCCGTCAGCACCACTTCCCGCGTCGTTCTGTCCAATAACCGCACACCCGTCTGCCCTTCCAGCTCTTTTACACTATGGCTGACCGCCGACTGGCTTAAGCCGATGATATCCCCCGCCCGGCTAAAGCTTTTGGCTTGAGCGACGGTGACAAAGATACGCAACTGACGCAGAGAGTAATTCATCTATTCGATTCATATATGGATGCAATAAATCAATTTTATTTCTCAAACGGAAAAAAGCAAAATGTTGCTACCGAATTTCAGGAGTCTTTATGAAACTTTTTCGTATTCTTGATCCTTTCACGATAACGCTGATTACCGTTGTTTTGCTGGCGTCCTTTTTCCCGGCCGAAGGTGGTTTTGTGCCTTTCTTTGAAGGCTTAACCACCGCCGCCATTGCCCTGCTGTTTTTTATGCACGGGGCGAAACTCTCGCGTGAAGCCATTATTGCCGGTGGTAGCCACTGGCGTTTGCATCTGTGGGTGATGTGCAGCACGTTTGTTGTCTTCCCGGTTTTCGGCGTTCTGTTCGCCTGGTGGGCGCCGGTCAACGTAGACCCGATGCTGTACACCGGTTTCCTGTACCTGTGTATTTTGCCTGCCACTGTGCAGTCGGCCATCGCTTTTACGTCGCTGGCGGGCGGTAACGTTGCCGCCGCCGTTTGTTCTGCTTCGGCCTCCAGCCTGCTGGGTATTTTTCTCTCGCCGCTGCTGGTAGGGCTGGTGATGAATATGCACGGCGCAGAAGGCAGCCTGGAGCAGGTGGGAAAAATCATGTTGCAGCTGCTGCTGCCGTTCGTGCTGGGTCACCTTTCACGCCCGTGGATTGGAAACTGGGTTTCTCGACATAAAAAATGGATCGCGAAAACGGATCAATCCTCTATTTTGCTGGTGGTGTACTCCGCCTTCAGTGAAGCCGTCGTTAACGGGATCTGGCACAAAGTGGGGGTGGGTTCACTGCTGTTTATCGTGGTGGTCAGCATCATACTGCTGGCAATCGTGATTGGCATAAATGTCTTTGTTGCGCGCAAATGCGGCTTTAACAAAGCTGATGAAATCACCATTGTATTCTGCGGTTCGAAAAAGAGCCTGGCGAACGGGATCCCAATGGCAAATATTTTGTTCCCAACTTCGGTGATTGGGATGATGGTGCTGCCGTTGATGATCTTCCATCAAATACAGCTAATGGTGTGCGCCGTGCTGGCGCGTCGCTACAAGCAACAGACGGACGCATTGCAGGCGCAACAGAAAAGCCGCGCCGCGAAGGCTTAAAGAGGACGTTTCAGGGGCTGCACCAGTTGCGTCAGCCCCTCAGTTTTAATCAGCAGCGTGATTTGCATCAGCTCGCCAAGCTTGCCCGGCGGGAATTCATCCTTACGGGCAAACCACAGCAGATACTCTTCCGGGACATCAATCAACCGACGCCCTTTATATTTGCCAAAGGGCATCACAGTATTGGCGATGTCAACCAGCTGCTCTTTTTCCATCTCAGGCACCCAATAAGCGGATCATTTCAGCTTCATCGATCACGGCAATACCCAGTTCCTGTGCTTTTGCCAGTTTCGAACCCGCCGCTTCACCGGCAATCACCAGATCGGTTTTCTTCGACACGCTACCGGCCACTTTTGCACCTAACTCGGTCAGCTTCGCTTTGGCGTCATCGCGCGACATCAGGCTCAGGCTCCCGGTCAGCACCACTGTTTTACCTGCGAAGGGGCTGTCGATTTCTTCAGCGTTGATGACCACCGGCGCTGGCCAGTGGATCCCCTGCGCCAGCAGTTGAACAATTACCTCGCGGTTGCTCTCCTCGGCGAAGAAATTAAACACGTGCGTCGCCACCACAATGCCGACATCCGGCACTTTTTGCAGCTCTTCAATGGAAGCGGCTTCCAGCGCGTCGAGCGTGCCAAAATACGCCGCCAGACCTGCAGCCGTGGCTTCGCCGACTTCACGAATGCCTAGCGCATAGAGGAAACGGGCAAACGTGGTTTCTTTCGCTTTTTCCAGCGCGTTGACCACGTTTTGCGCCGACTTCGGCCCCATACGATCAAGCCCCGTCAGTTTACCGGCGGTCAGGGTGAAAAGATCCGCCGGCGTGTGGACATACTCTTTCTCGACCAGTTGATCGATAATTTTGTCGCCCATACCGTCAACGTCGAGCGCGCGGCGGGAAACAAAGTGTTTCAGCGATTCCTTACGCTGTGCTCCACAGATTAAACCGCCGGTGCAGCGAGTGATCGCTTCGCCTTCCACACGTTCAACATCAGAGTTGCAAACCGGACAATGCGCTGGAAACACAATTTCGCGGGTATCTTCCGGGCGTTCAGAAAGCACGACGTTCACCACCTGCGGGATGACATCGCCCGCACGGCGAATGACGACTTTATCGCCAATACGCAACCCCAGACGCTCGATTTCATCAGCGTTATGCAGCGTTGCGTTACTGACCAGCACCCCGGCAACCTGGACCGGCTCAAGGCGAGCGACGGGCGTAATCGCCCCGGTACGTCCAACCTGAAACTCAACATCGCGTACAAAAGTCATCTGCTCCTGCGCCGGGAACTTAAAGGCCACAGCCCAGCGCGGCGCGCGGGCAACAAAGCCCAGTTGCTCCTGCAACGCCATGGAGTTGACTTTGATCACCACGCCATCGATATCAAATCCCAGCGTTGGTCGGTCTTCTTCAACCTTGTGATAGTAAGCAAGTACTTCCTCCGGGGAGTCGCAAAGCGCCACTCTGTCGCTTACCGGCAGGCCCCACTCTTTAAATTGCAGCAGGCGGCCCAGATGGGTATCTGGCAGCGTGCCGCCTTCCAACACACCAACGCCATAGCAGAAGAAAGTAAGCGGTCGCTTCGCTGTGATACGCGGATCGAGTTGGCGCAATGAACCGGCCGCTGCGTTACGCGGGTTAGCAAACACTTTGTTGCCAGTGCGGCGGGCCTCTTCGTTAATTTTTTCAAATCCGGCCTGTGGCAGGAACACTTCACCGCGCACTTCCAGACGTGAAGGGATGTTTTCGCCACGCAGTTTTAACGGGATTGCGCGAATGGTGCGCACGTTAGAGGTAATATCCTCACCCGTGGTGCCATCACCACGCGTTGCAGCGCTGACCAGCACACCGTTTTCATACAGGATACTCACCGCCAGGCCGTCCAGTTTCAGTTCACAGCACCAGGTCAGTTTATCGGTACTCTTTAGCCTGTCCTGCACGCGCTTGTTGAAAGCGAGAAAACTCTCTTCATCAAACACGTTATCCAGCGACAGCATCGGCACTTCATGGCGAATCTGGCTGAACGCGGTTAACGGCGCTGCGCCAACGCGTTGGGTTGGCGAGTCGGGGGTAACAAGGTCCGGATGCTGCGCTTCCAGCTCGCGCAGTTCGCGCATCAGGCGATCGTATTCCGCATCGGGAATTTCCGGCGCGTCCATCACATGGTAGAGATACTCATGATGGCGAAGCGTGGTTCGCAGTTCTGTCAGTTGTTGTTCGATTGATTCCATATCGCACCATCAATGATAAAAAACCCCCGACAGGCGGGGGTTTAGAAAGGAAATGTCACGCCAGAGGAAAATCAGGCGCGAGATTCTTTAACTTCGCGGATGCGGTCCTGATACTCGCGCAGTTTCTGCGGCGTCATCATGCGACGTTGATCGTCGAGCACCACACCACCCACTTCATCGGCAATGTGCTGTGCAGACTGCAGCATCAGCTTAAAGTTTTGCAGCTCGTCCCCGTAGGACGGAACCTGCATAAAAATAGTCACGCCAGGGGTGCTGAAGTCGCCCGTCATTTCTGGGTCAAACGTTCCCGGATTAACCATATTAGCGAGGCTGAACAGCGACGGACCGCTGCCATCCGGGCTCAAATGACGATGGAAAATATTCATATCGCCAAATTTGAAACCGGCCTGCTGAATGCTGTTGAGCAGCACTTCCCCGTTGAGCTCGCTACCATGATGAGCCGCAACGTTCATAATGATGACCGCTTCTTTACGCTGCGGTTTTTCAGCAACAGGCGCTTCTTCTACTACCGGCTCAGGCTGCGGTTGATGTTCAACGACAGGCTCTGCTGGCTGGAAGGTCTGCGGCGCAGGTTGCGGTGCTTGCTGAGCAGGTTGCTGAACCTGCGGGGCAACAGGTTGCTGCACAGGTGGCTGCTGAACAGGCTGATGTTGCACCGGCTGCTGCGGTTGTACAGGCTGCTGCGGCTGCTGAACATGCGGCGGCGGTACCGGCGCTTGTGCAGGCTGCTGCGCAGGCTGACGCGGCTGAGCAGACGCATAAGGCGGCTGGTACTGGTGTTGCGGCGACTGAGGAGGAACACCATGTTCCTGCGCATTACCGGGAGCATGATTCACACGATGAACGCGAACTTCACCCACGCCTTCGTCTTCCTCGACGTTGTCGTCGAACGAATCCTCGTCTTCACGTTTAGACTTCATGCGTTTCAGTGGGCGATCGCGGAATATAGAAGACCGCTCTTTACGGCTAGTCCAAAAACCATGTACCAGTAAAGCGATTATGGCGATCGCGCCAACAATGATTAATATCAGACGCAAATCCTGCATCATTATATTCTCTGTTGTTCTAACACCTTGCCACCACGGCAAACATTTACTCACTAAGAGTATTTGTCGATTACGCCAAGTGCAAGTGTACTCTTGGCTTTCACGGCATAAAGATGAACAAAATTGTGCTTTTTGCTGTTTTTTCGAACATTTCCGAACAGCTTAACGCTCAACAACCCGGTAAGATACGCACAGTTTACCAGAGCTTATATAACAAGGAGTACGTCCTGACCATGGTTTCATCATCTGCAGTTGTACCTCGCAGCGGCCTTTATTACTTTTCTCAGGGATGGAAGCTCATCACCCAACCGGGCATTCGTCGTTTTGTTATTCTGCCTTTGCTGGTGAATATCCTGCTGATGGGCGGCGCATTCTGGTGGTTATTTACACAACTCGGTAACTGGGTTCCCGCGCTGATGAGTCACGTCCCTGACTGGCTTCAGTGGCTCAGCTATTTACTGTGGCCGATTGTGACCATTTCCGTGCTGTTGGTGTTCGGCTACCTGTTCTCCACTATCGCCAACTGGATCGCCGCACCGTTTAACGGTCTGCTGGCTGAACAGCTGGAAGCGCGCTTAACGGGCGCAACACCGCCCGACACCGGCATTCTCGGCATTATGAAAGACGTTCCGCGCATTATGAAACGCGAATGGCAAAAGCTGGCGTGGTATCTCCCGCGCGCCTTTGTGTTGCTGATTCTCTATTTTATTCCAGGCATTGGGCAGACCGTCGCCCCGGTCCTGTGGTTCCTATTCAGCGCGTGGATGCTGGCTATTCAGTACTGCGATTATCCTTTTGATAACCATAAGGTGCCTTTTAAGGAGATGCGCGTCGCGCTGCGCACGCGCAAGGTGACCAATATGCAGTTTGGCGCGTTGACCAGCCTGTTCACCATGATTCCGGTGCTCAATCTGTTCATCATGCCGGTAGCGGTTTGTGGTGCCACGGCGATGTGGGTAGACTGCTATCGTGCTAAGCATGCGTTATGGAAGTAATGCAAAAATGTGTAAAAGCGGGCTGGCTTATGCCCGCTCTTATTCCATACTGCTACGCATTATTTCTCATCAGCATATAGATATGCGAATTCCTTACTTCCCCATACTTTCTCAACAGGTATGCTGAAGCGGTATCCCAATTTCATACAGTTAAGGACAGGCCATGAGTAAGATTTTTGAAGATAACTCGCTGACTATCGGTCATACGCCGCTGGTTCGACTGAACCGTATCGGTAACGGACGCATTCTGGCGAAGGTGGAATCACGCAACCCAAGCTTTAGCGTCAAATGCCGTATCGGTGCCAATATGATTTGGGATGCCGAAAAACGTGGTGTACTGAAACCGGGCGTTGAGCTGGTAGAACCGACCAGCGGCAACACGGGGATTGCGCTGGCCTATGTTGCCGCCGCCCGTGGTTACAAACTGACTCTGACCATGCCGGAAACCATGAGCATTGAGCGCCGCAAGCTTTTAAAAGCGCTGGGCGCGAACCTGGTGCTGACTGAAGGCGCAAAAGGTATGAAGGGCGCAATTCAGAAAGCGGAAGAAATCGTAGCCAGCGATCCGGAAAAATTCCTGCTGCTGCAGCAGTTCAGCAACCCGGCGAACCCGGAAATTCACGAAAAAACCACCGGCCCGGAAATCTGGGAAGATACCGATGGCCAGGTTGATGTCTTTATTTCCGGCGTTGGCACCGGCGGCACGCTAACTGGCGTGACCCGTTACATTAAAGGCACTAAAGGCAAAACCGACCTGATCACCGTCGCGGTAGAACCTACTGACTCCCCTGTTATCGCCCAGGCATTGGCGGGTGAAGAACTCAAACCTGGCCCGCATAAAATTCAGGGTATTGGCGCGGGCTTCATTCCTGGCAACCTTGATCTGAAGCTTATCGATAAAGTCGTTGCCATTACAAATGATGAAGCTATTTCTACCGCGCGCCGCCTGATGGAAGAAGAAGGTATTCTGGCAGGGATCTCTTCTGGCGCAGCCGTGGCTGCCGCGCTTAAGCTCCAGGAAGATGAATCCTTTACCAATAAGAATATTGTGGTTATCCTACCGTCATCGGGTGAGCGTTATCTGAGCACTGCACTGTTTGCCGATCTCTTCACAGAGAAAGAACTGCAACAGTAATGCCAGCATGTTAAAAACGCGTAAAAAAGCACCCTTTGGGGTGCTTTTTTGTGGCCTGCTTCAAATTTTCAACTCTCCTGGCATTGATTCAACCCGCCGGAACTGGTATTTAACCAAACTAATTATTTTGATGCGCGAAATTAATCGTTACAGGAAAAGCGCTAGCTGAATCGATTTTATGATTTGGTTCAACTCTTCCTTTCGCGGCATAATGTTTAATGACGAACGAAACGTCAGCGGCAAGAAGTTGCCAGCAACGGATTGCACCGAACTCCTTTTGTGTCGCGTCCAGTTTACGCCGATGCTAACAATACAGGCTAAAGTTGAACCGCCAGGCTAGACTTTAGTTCCACAACACTAAACCTATAAGTTGGGGAAATATAATGTTCCAGCAAGAAGTTACCATTACCGCTCCGAACGGTCTGCATACTCGCCCTGCTGCTCAGTTTGTTAAAGAAGCAAAAGGCTTTACTTCTGAAATTACTGTGACTTCCAACGGCAAAAGCGCTAGCGCCAAAAGCCTGTTTAAACTGCAGACTCTGGGCCTGACTCAGGGTACCGTTGTCACCCTGTCCGCAGAAGGTGAAGACGAGCAGAAAGCAGTTGAGCATCTGGTTAAACTGATGGCTGAACTCGAGTAAGTTCAACGAGTTCTTTTAAATATCAGTCACAAGTAAGGTAGGGTTATGATTTCAGGCATTTTAGCATCCCCGGGTATCGCTTTCGGTAAAGCATTGCTGCTGAAAGAAGACGAGATCGTCATTGACCGGAAAAAAATTTCTGCCGACAAGGTTGATCAGGAAGTTGAACGTTTTCTGAGCGGTCGTGCCAAGGCATCTGCGCAACTGGAAGCGATCAAAACCAAAGCTGGTGAAACGTTCGGTGAAGAAAAAGAAGCCATCTTTGAAGGGCATATCATGCTGCTCGAAGATGAGGAGCTGGAGCAGGAAATCATAGCCCTGATTAAAGATAAGCACATGACGGCTGATGCAGCTGCGCATGAAGTTATCGAAGGTCAGGCCACAGCCCTTGAAGAGCTGGATGATGAATACCTGAAAGAACGTGCGGCTGACGTACGTGACATCGGTAAACGCCTGCTGCGTAACATCCTGGGTCTGGCTATTATCGACCTGAGCGCTATTCAGGAAGAAGTTATCCTGGTAGCCGCAGACCTGACCCCGTCAGAAACCGCACAGCTGAACCTGAACAAGGTGCTGGGTTTCATCACCGACGCGGGCGGACGGACTTCCCATACTTCTATCATGGCGCGTTCTCTGGAACTGCCAGCCATCGTAGGTACGGGTAGCGTCACCTCTCAGGTTAAAAACGACGACTATCTGATTCTGGATGCCGTAAACAACCAGGTTTACGTCAATCCGACCAATGAAGTTATTGAGCAACTGCGCGCCGTTCAGGAGCAGGTTGCTACCGAAAAAGCGGAACTCGCTAAGCTGAAAGATCTCCCGGCTATCACGCTGGACGGACATCAGGTAGAAGTTTGCGCCAACATCGGTACCGTTCGTGACGTTGAAGGCGCTGAGCGTAATGGCGCCGAAGGTGTTGGTCTGTACCGCACCGAATTCCTGTTCATGGACCGTGAATCGCTGCCGACTGAAGAAGAACAGTTTGCCGCGTATAAAGCCGTTGCTGAAGCCTGTGGCTCTCAGGCGGTCATCGTCCGTACCATGGACATCGGCGGCGATAAAGAGCTGCCGTACATGAACTTCCCGAAAGAAGAGAACCCGTTCCTGGGCTGGCGTGCCGTACGTATCGCCATGGATCGTAAAGAGATCCTGCGGGATCAGGTTCGCGCAATCCTGCGCGCCTCTGCTTTCGGCAAACTGCGCATCATGTTCCCAATGATCATCTCTGTTGAAGAAGTGCGCGCACTACGCAAAGAGATCGAAATCTACAAACAGGAACTGCGCGACGAAGGTAAAGCATTTGACGAAAGCATTGAGATTGGCGTGATGGTGGAAACACCGGCAGCGGCAACAATTGCGCGTCATTTAGCCAAAGAAGTTGATTTTTTTAGTATCGGCACCAATGATTTAACGCAGTACACCCTGGCAGTTGACCGTGGTAATGATATGATTTCACACCTTTACCAACCGATGTCGCCATCTGTGCTGACGCTGATCAAGCAAGTTATTGATGCTTCTCATGCGGAAGGCAAATGGACTGGCATGTGTGGTGAGCTTGCAGGCGACGAACGTGCTACACTTCTGTTGCTGGGGATGGGTCTGGACGAATTCTCTATGAGCGCCATTTCTATCCCGCGCATTAAGAAGATTATCCGTAACACGAACTTCGAAGATGCGAAGGTGTTAGCAGAGCAGGCTCTTGCTCAACCGACAACGGACGAGTTAATGACGCTGGTTAACAAGTTCATTGAAGAAAAAACAATCTGCTAATCCACGAGATGCGGCCCAATTTACTGCTTAGGAGAAGATCATGGGTTTGTTCGATAAACTGAAATCTCTGGTTTCTGATGATAAGAAAGACACCGGAACTATTGAGATTGTTGCTCCGCTCTCTGGCGAGATCGTCAACATCGAAGACGTGCCGGATGTAGTTTTTGCTGAAAAAATCGTTGGTGATGGCATCGCTATCAAACCAACCGGTAACAAAATGGTCGCCCCTGTTGATGGCACCATCGGCAAAATCTTTGAAACCAACCACGCTTTCTCTATCGAATCCGACAGCGGCATTGAGCTGTTTGTTCACTTCGGTATTGATACCGTTGAACTGAAAGGCGAAGGCTTTAAGCGCATCGCTGAAGAAGGTCAGCGCGTCAAAGTGGGCGACCCGGTTATTGAATTCGATCTGCCGCTGCTGGAAGAAAAAGCCAAGTCTACCCTGACTCCGGTTGTTATCTCCAACATGGACGAAATCAAAGAGCTGATCAAACTGTCCGGTAGCGTGACAGTGGGTGAAACTCCGGTTATCCGCATCAAGAAGTAATTCTTGCTGCTGAGAAGAATGGCGCCTGATGGCGCCATTTTTTTTATCTGGCAGACCTCAAAATCTGCCGGATAGCGCTAAATTTGTGAGGTGACTGGTCGGTAACACGCCTCGCGCATCAGGATTTTCATCCCTTCCGGCCCGCTTTCCAGCATCCGTCGCTCCGAATCCGCCACTAACAGTTCACAATTGTAGCCACCCGCGATGCCAAACATGGCCCGCGCCACACAGATATCTTCCAGCGCCGTTGCCCCGCTGGTGTCAAAATGTCCAACCATACGCCCATTCTGGCGAACCACCAGCCGGTAACTCTTCATCGCGCCTCCCCTGCCGGTGGCAGAATTAACTCATCACAACCGCACAGATTGGTCCATTTCATCACTTCCAGTACGCGCTGTGCTGCATCGTGCGTCGCGGTTGTCAGCGCTTTACCCAGCACAATACCGCTCACCAGTTCAGCACAAAACAGATCGCCAGTTCCCTTCAGATCCGTTTTAACCCGTGGATGAGCGAACACCTCAACCGTTTCAGCCGTCACTACCGCCACGTTAATAATATCTTCGCTATCCCCCGGCGCGCTGGTGATCACCACCCATTTCAGCGTTTCGGTAAGCAGCGATTGCGCCGCCGTGATGGCTTCATCAAGCGTACGACACGGCTTTCCGCTCAGCATTTGCAGTTCAAACACGTTCGGCGTCAGTCCCTGAGCCAGCGGCAGCAGGTGCTGACGGTAGGCCTGCGGAATTTCAGCTTTTACATACATACCGCTGTCCGTATCGCCAATCACCGGGTCGACCAAAATGCACACTGTCGGATGCGTAGCCCGCACCGTTTTCAGCCACTGTGCTAACAGAGCGATTTGCTCTGCACTGCCCATATAGCCTGTAGTCACCGCCTTCAGCTCGCGCAAAGCATCACGCTCATTCAAGGCGCGGAGATACCCGCTAAACCAGTCGGCCGGAATAACGCCGCCGTAAAATGTTTCATAATGCGGGGTATTGCTGAACAGCACCGTTGGCACTGCCGTCACGCGTAATCCCTGCGCTTTAATGGCCGGAACGGCGATGCTATTGCCTACGCTGCCATAGACCACCTGTGACTGGACGGCGACGATATCGGTCTGTAACGCCCGATGCTTGTCGCCGAAGAGCACTGACTGAATATCACTCCCCTGCTCCATAAATTTCTCCTCTCGCTGGACAGCGGGCTTACGCCTCACTATTATCGTCATATGCTAAAATTCATTTTGTCATAGGTCAATAATGATCGACGGAAAAACCGCTAACGAAATTTTTGACAGTATTCGTCAACATGTCGCTACAGGCACGTTGGCAGCAGGAGAAACGTTGCCGCCGGTGCGAGAACTGGCAACAGCATTGAACGTTAACCGTAATACTGTCGCGGCGGCTTATAAACGCCTGGTCACCTCCGGGCTGGCACAAAGCCAGGGACGTAACGGCACGGTAATCAAGGGGATTTCAGCCCCCGTTGCGCTGGAAGGTGGCAATCCGGATACCGCGCTTATCGATCTTTCCGGCGGTAATCCAGCCCCCGCGCGTCTTCCCGACCTCAGCCGTTATTTCGCGCAAATAAATAAGAATCCTCGTTTGTACGGTGATGCCGCTGTATCACCCGGCCTTGAGGCGTGGGCCGCGCAATGGATGCAAGATGCGATGCCAGCCACGGGAGAAATTGATATCACCAGCGGCGCCATTGATGCCATTGAGCGCCTACTGTGCGCCCATTTACTGCCTGGCGACAGCGTTGTGGTAGAAGATCCATGCTTTTTGAGCAGCATCAACATGCTACGTTATGCCGGATTCTCCGCCAGTCCGGTCAACGTTGACAGCGAAGGCATGCAGCCAGACATGCTGGAAATCGCGCTACAGAAAGGCGCGCGGGCGGTGATTCTGACGCCGCGCGCCCATAATCCGACAGGATGCAGTCTGAGCGCATCCCGCGCGGCGCAATTGCAGGAAATCCTGGCCCGCTATCCCCAGACGCTGGTGATCGTCGACGACCACTTTGCGCTGCTGTCCGCATGCCGTTGGTATCCGGTGATTGCGAAGGAAACCACGCACTGGGCGATTGTCCGCTCAATGTCGAAAACTTTAGGCCCGGATTTACGCCTGGCCATCGTTGCCAGCGATCCACTCACTTCCGCGAAACTGCGTTTACGGCTCAACGCCGGCAGTCAGTGGGTCAGCCATCTGCTGCAGGATCTGGCCTGCGCCTGCCTGAGTGACGAGACTTATCAACACACGCTGGCGCAAACTCAGCAGTTTTACGCCGCCCAGCAGCAAAAGCTGGCAGCGGCTCTGCGGCTTCATGGCATTACGCTGCCCGACAGCGACGGTCTTAATCTGTGGCTGCCGCTAGAAGATAACAGCCAGGCGATCGCTTTTGCGCTGGCAAAGTCCGGCTGGCTGGTACGTGAAGGCGAAGTGTTTGGCGTCAATACGCCTGCGCATGGCTTGCGCATTACGCTGTCAACATTAGCAGACAGCGACATTGATAAGCTGGCGACTGATATCCATCAGGCGCTAAAGCGCTAACAGGAGAGAAAAAGTGCGAGTTCATTTTGTTATTCATGAGTCTTTCGAATCTGCTGGCGCGTACCTGCCGTGGGCCGAATCACGCGGCTATACCATCAGTTGGTCGCGCGTTTACGCCGGAGAAACTGTTCCCGCTAATGCCGATGGCTTCGATATGCTGGTGGTATTTGGTGGGCCGCAGTCACCCCGCACCACACTCGCAGAGTGCCCATACTTTGACTCTCAGGCAGAGCAGCATCTGATAAATCAGGCGATTGCGGCACGAAAAATCGTGGTGGGGATCTGTTTGGGGTCGCAGTTAATCGGCGAAGCACTGGGCGCGAAGGTGTGCCAAAGCCCGGAAAAAGAGATTGGTCACTATCCGATCGCCCTGACCGAGGCAGGCCAACAGCATCCGTTGTTCAGCCATTTCGGCTCACCGCTCAACGTGGGTCACTGGCACAATGACATGCCGGGATTAACCGACCAGGCGACAATTCTTGCCACAAGCGAGGGATGTCCGCGACAAATCGTACAATACGGTAATTTCGTCTATGGTTTTCAGTGCCATATGGAGTTTACCGCCGAAGCGGTCGAAGGATTAATTCAGCACTCTGCGCAAGAACTGGCCGAAGCGAAAGGGAAACGCTTTATTCGCGCTGTTGAAGAGATGCGCACCTGGGATTACCAGCAGATGAATGAGACGCTGTGGCAATTCCTTGATAAGTTGGTAGAAAAACGTAACGATTGAACAGTGCGGGCCGGAGAAGACGCTTTGCGTCGTCATCCGGCGATCCTGCCGTACGGTTGCCTGCTAGCGCTACGCTTATCAGGCCGACAAATTAAATACCTAATCCCTGGCTGAAATGCTCTTCGCCAAAGACCCCGGTGGAAAGGTAGCGATCGCCGCGATCGCAGATGATCGCCACCACCACCGCCCCCGGTGTCGCGCGCGCCACGCGTAACGCGCCCGCAACCGCGCCGCCAGAACTCACTCCGCAAAAAATCCCTTCGCGAACGGCCAGTTCACGCATGGTGTTTTCCGCATCGTTCTGATGAATATCCAGCACCTCATCCACCAGCGAGGCGTTGAAAATGCCCGGCATATATTCCGCAGGCCAGCGACGAATGCCCGGAATACTACTGCCTTCTTCCGGCTGCAGGCCAACGATGGTGACGGGTTTGTCCTGTTCACGCAGAAAACGCGATACGCCGGTAATGGTGCCTGTCGTCCCCATGCTGGAGACGAAATGGGTAATACGGCCTGACGTCTGCTGCCAGATTTCGGGTCCGGTAGTCGTGTAGTGCGCATACGGGTTATCAGGATTATTAAACTGATCGAGAAGTTTACCTTCTCCGCGCTGCGCCATCTCAAGGGCTAAATCACGCGCCCCTTCCATCCCCTGCTCTTTGGTCACCAGAACCAGTTCAGCCCCGTAAGCACGCATCGCCGCACGTCGCTCCTGGCTCATGTTGTCTGGCATCAGGAGCTTCATGCGGTAGCCTTTCAGCGCGGCAATCATCGCCAGCGCAATACCCGTATTACCGCTGGTGGCCTCAATCAGCACGTCGCCAGGCTGAATTTCCCCGCGCTTTTCCGCTTCAACGATCATCGACAACGCCGCGCGGTCTTTCACCGAACCTGCGGGATTATTGCCTTCCAGCTTGACCCAAATTTCACTGCCGTTATCCGCCGTCAGACGTTGTAATTTCACCAGAGGCGTATTGCCAATTGTTTGTTCTAATGTGTTCACGTTTTCAGCTCAATAAAATGCCGGGTGGCGCTGCGCTTACCCGGCTTACAGGTCATGCACCACCCGTTAAGCCCGGTAAGCGCAGCGCCACCGGATGATAACTATACGAATTAACCTATCAGGCACTTTGCGCCAGGGCAAGTTCCTCTTCACGCGTTTCAATACGCTGGTCGCCATTATACAAACGCGCATTTTGCAGCCCAACAAACAGACGTTCGCCGCGGTTCGGGGAATCATCGCCCTGCATAATCACCGTCAGCGGTTCGTTATACCACCCCAAGGGTTGCACAACTAATTGGGTGTAGTGTCCTTTCGGGCTGGCTTCCAGCACCTGTACCGGCAACGGCGAATCCAGACTGGTACGACGGCTGACGTCCACTTCCCACGGACGCAGGAACAGATCCACCGGGCCCTGATAGCCAGGCGTATAGCCCAGCGGCCAGCGATGTGCGCCCACGTGGAATTGTCCACCGCGAATCGTCCCTTGCAGGCGGTTAACTTCACCCATAAATTCCAGGACAAAACGGGTAGCCGGTTCGCGCCATACCTGATCGGGCGCATCGGCCTGCTCGATATGACCCTGGCTCATCACCACCACGCGGTCTGCGACTTCCGTCGCTTCTTCCTGATCGTGGGTAACAAACACGCTGGTGAACTTCAGCTCTTCATGCAACTGACGCAGCCAGCGACGCAGTTCTTTACGCACCTGAGCATCGAGCGCGCCAAACGGCTCGTCGAGCAACAAGATCTGCGGCTCTACCGCCAGCGCACGCGCCAACGCCACGCGCTGCTTTTGCCCACCGGAAAGCTGTGCCGGGAAACGGTCCGCCAGATGAGCCAGTTGAACCATCTCCAGCAGTTTGATCACCTTTGCTTTGATCGTCGCCGCATTCGGGCGCTCCCGCCGTGGCAGAACAGTCAGACCAAAAGCGATATTGTCGAAAACGGTCATATGACGAAACAGCGCATAGTGCTGAAACACGAACCCCACCTTACGGTCGCGGGCGTGCAAACGACTGACATCAGTGCCGTGGAAACGGATATGCCCGCTGGACTGATGCTCCAGCCCGGCGATGATGCGCAGCAGCGTGGTTTTGCCCGATCCGGAAGGCCCCAACAGAGCGACCATCTGACCTGAAGGAATATCCAGCGAGATATCGTTCAGCACCTGGGTGCGACCAAAAGACTTCTTAATATTGGCAATCTCAATGCTCATGATTTTCCTCCTGCTGCGCGCGTTTCTCCTGGTTTTCCAGGCGCCATTGCAACATGCTCTTCAAAAACAGGGTAATAATCGCCATCAGCGTTAATAGCGCCGCGGCGGTAAAGGAGCCGACTGTGTTGTAGTCCTGCTCCAGTAATTCAATCTGTAACGGCAAAGACAAGGTTTCACCGCGAATCGAGCCAGAAACCACCGATACCGCGCCGAACTCGCCAATCGCACGGGCGTTGGTCAGCACCACACCGTACAACAATGCCCAACGGATATTCGGCAGCGTAACGCGACGGAACATTTGCCAGCCGGAGGCGCCAAGCAGAACCGCCGCCTCATCTTCATGGCTGCCCTGGCTTAACATCACCGGCACCAGTTCGCGCACCACAAACGGACAGGTCACAAACACCGTTACCAGCACCATTCCCGGCCAGGCAAACATAATTTGCAGGTTGTGTTCATCCAGCCATCCGCCAAGCGGGCCGTTAGAGCCGTAAAACAGCAGATAGACCAGGCCGGCGACCACCGGTGAAACGGCAAACGGAATATCCAGTAACGTGAGCAACAACTGGCGTCCAGGGAAGTTAAATCGGGTCACCAGCCAGGCCAGTAACACGCCAAACACCAGGTTCACCGGCACCGCAATCAGCGCAATCAGCACCGTCAGCCAGATGGCGTGCAGCATGTCCGGATCAGCCAGGTTGTGTAATACCGGCATCAACCCCTTGCTGAACGCCTGCACGAAGATGTAAACCATCGGCACCAGCAAAATAAAGGCGGATACCAGCATGCCCGTGCCGATCAGAAACCATTTCCCCCAGTTGATGCGGGGTGCGCCATAACGTTTCAATTGGGTAATGTCTGCCATCAGTGACCTACCACGCGTCGACCAAAGCGACTTTGCAGGGTGTTAATTGAAAACAGCAGCAGCAACGAAGCCCCGAGGATCACAGATGCAATCGCGCTGGCGGCCGGGTAGTCAAACTCCTGCAAACGAACAAAAATCATCAGCGAGGTCACTTCCGTTTTCCATGCGATGTTTCCGGCGATAAAGATAACAGCGCCAAACTCACCGAGGCTGCGGGTAAACGAGAGCGCAACGCCCGCGACTAGCGCGGGAGACAGCTCCGGCAGTACCACTTTACGAAAGCTCTGCCAGCGCGTAGCGCCGAGCGTTTCCGCCGCTTCTTCATACTCCGGACCTAACTCTTCCAGCACCGGCTGCACGGTACGCACCACGAATGGAATGCTGGTAAAAGCCATCGCCACCGCAATGCCAAGCCAGGTGTAGGTCACTTTAATATCCAGCTTCGCCAGCCACTCGCCGTAGAAACCATTGACCGAAAACAGCGATGCCAGCGTCAGACCTGCTACCGCCGTAGGCAACGCAAACGGCAGATCCATCAGCGCATCCAGCAGCGTACGGCCCGGAAAGCGATAGCGGGTTAAGATCCACGCCATCAGCAAACCAAACACGCCGTTAAAAATCGACGCCACAAGCGCCGACAGCAGCGTCACTTTATAAGCCGCCACCACCTGCGGGTTGGTAATCACATCCCAGTATTGCGCCCAGCTCATTTGCGCCAATTGCATCACCAGCGCGCTAAGCGGCAGCAGCAAAATCAGGCAGACAAACAGTAAGCTGGTGCCCAAACTTAAGGTAAAGCCGGGCAGTACGCGTCGGGAAGAAACAGCAAACATTTACTTACGCCCCGCCGCCAACAGTTTGTCCAACTCACCGCCGCTGACAAAGTGCGTTTTCATTACCTCAGGCCACGAGCCAAACCTGTCTTCCACGCGGAAAAGTTCGGTCTGCGGGAATTTATCCTGCAGTTTGTCCATCACCTGCGGATTATTCACGCGGTAGTAGAAATCGGTAATGATGGTTTGCGCCTGCGGGCTGTACAGCCAGTTCAGGTAAGCTTTTGCCGCTTTTTCAGTACCGTTAGCCTGCACATTTTTATCTACCCAGGCCACCGGGAACTCCGCCAGAATGTTGACCTTCGGCACCACCACTTCGAAGCCCTGGTCTTCATACTGTTTACGGATGTTGTTCACTTCTGATTCAAAGGTGATCAGCACATCGCCCAGGCCGCGTTCCACGAATGTGGTGGTTGCCCCGCGACCGCCGGTATCAAACACTTCCACGTTTTTCAGAAACTGGGTCATGAACTGTTCAGTTTTGGCTTTATCCCCACCATCCGCTTTATCTGCCGCGCCCCACGCAGCCAGATAGGTATAACGCGCGTTACCGGAGGTTTTCGGATTCGGGAAAATCAGTTTCACGTCCGGGCGAACCAGGTCGTTCCATTCGTGGATATTCTTCGGGTTACCCTTACGCACCAAAAATGCCATGGTGGAATAGAATGGCGAACTGTTATTCGGTAGACGGCTTTGCCAGTCGGTCGGGATCAGCTTGCCTTTGTCATGCAGGATCTGTACATCGGTCACCTGGTTATAGGTCACCACATCGGCTTTCAGCCCCTGCAGAATCGCCAGCGCCTGTTTTGATGACCCGGCATGAGATTGTTTAATCGTCAGTTTATCACCGCCGTTATCCTTCGCCCATTGCTGTTCAAACGGCGGGTTAAGGGCGGCAAACAGCTCGCGAGAGACATCGTATGAACTGTTCAGCAGCTCCGTTGCCTGCGCCTGACCCACCAGCAGCAGCATTGCTGCCAGCGTCAGGGTTCTTTTTTTCAGTAAGTTAACGGCCATTGCGCACCCTTATAAATTTAATGACTTTCTTATGGTCATCATATTTATAACCAGTGCTAAAGGAGTAACGGTTTTATATACCGTTTGATGATTTGAAAGTTGAAAAGAGAATAAGGGTACCTCCTCCCCAGCGCACGGGGAGGAGACCGGCATCAATCAGACGCCGACGCTAACGCTTTCAGGCAGGGTGCTGCCGCCATCAATCACGTTTTGCGTGCCAGTCAAGTAACTGGACTCATCCGACGCCAGGAATGCCGCCAGTTCACCAACCTCAAGTGGGCAGGCCAAGCGGCGCATCGGGATCGCTTTTGCCATTTCGACTAATACGGATTCAGGATCCTCCGGATTAGACTGACGAGCGATATTTTCCGCCATCGGCGTACGAACGTAGCCCGGGCAAATAGCATTAACGCGAATGCCGGACTGCGCGTATTCCACCGCCAGAGATTTGGTCAAACCGATGATTGCGGCTTTCGACAGCGCGTAGGCCGTTTCGCCCGGATCGGCAACCATATCGCCGGTCACAGATGACATCATCACGATGCGCCCGTCTTTGCGCGCAATCATCTCCGGCAGAACGGCTTTCGTCACGTTCCAGACACCTTTAATGTTGATATCAATGTGGAAATCGCGATCTTCATCGCTCATATCAAGGAAGTTGCCGAGGCGACATACGCCCGCATTGTTGACCAGAATATCGATTTTGCCTTCAATCTTCTTCGCGCGTTTTACCGCTTCCGTGACCGACGCAAAATCTCTGACGTCAGCGTGTACGGCGGTGCAACGGTGCCCGCGCCCAGCCAACTCATCCGCCAGTTTTTCAATCTCATCGGAGATATCCAGCAGGATTAAGTTCGCGCCATGGCGGGCAAATGTTCTGGCGATCCCTTCGCCAATACCCTGAGATGCGCCCGTAATCAATGCTGTTTTGCCCGTGAGTTTTCCCATTTCAATATTCTCCTTTTGAATATGAAGCATTCGCTTCATTCACGCAGAAGATACAGCAATAACAAATAAGTGCTGAGGAATAGCTCACTAAATCAGGTTAATCTCATGTAAAAAAAGTCCCCGGCATTGCGGGGACCCAACAGTAAACATGCTCTGACCAGGTTAACAGAAGACTTACAGCCGTTTTTCCAGCAAATGTGCTCTCATCAACTCCGATGCCATCTGCGCATCCCCTTTTTTAATATGAAGCAGTATTTCCCTCTGTTTTGCCGCCGTATCAAGAAAATACTGACGATCGTTCGCAGGTAACGACTCCCTTGTTTTCTCAAAATAAGTAATGAGGACATCAGAGAAAACCTGCAGCACCCGGTTGCCACTCGCCTGTAGCAAGAGCAAATGAAAATCTCTATCGTGACGATCGGCCACCTGGGGGTTATCCGCATTCTCTTCAATAAGCCTTAGCTCATTTTCAAGTTTGGAGAGCATCGCCGGAAAAATTCTACGCGTTGCCAGAGGAATAATCGCGCACTCAATCAGGATCCTTGCCTCTGTAAATTCTGTGATATCAAACCCAGACAAATCAAACTGCATTAACAACTGGTGATTTATGTTGTGCTGTTCCAAATTCTTCAAGACGCTGCCACGACGAGGAGATCGTTCCAACATTCCCATCTGTACCAGTGTGCTGAGCGCCTGACGAACTTTATATCTTGATGTATTAAAACGAACGGCAAGCTCAGTTTCAGTTTCAATGCGACCATCAGCATTGCGGTTAGCATCATCAAGCAGATAATTTTTAATACTTTCAAACAGTTCGTTTTTGTTATCCATAAACACTCTCGGATTAAAGTGCTGCAAAACTGATGAGTATAAATAATCTAATAAGTTAGATTGCTTAATATACTGTTATGGTAAGATTATAGCCCCTATTATTCAAATTATACCAAGCCATTTGTTAATAAAAAGGAATTAATTATGGTGTTATTCGTAACTCAGTTTGCGATAGTACTTATATGTATCGGTATAGGTGGGCGTTTTGGTGGGATTGGCCTGGGGGCTGCTGGCGGGTTAGGACTCGCTATCCTGACTTTTGGTTTTGGACTCCCTCCCGACTCACCTCCTTTCACTGTTATTTCTATTATCCTTGCGGTTATCACTTGCATCACAATCCTCCAGGCGGCTGGCGGGCTTGATTTATTCGTTACGATGGCAGAACGGATCCTCAGAAAGTGGCCGGGCGCGATCACTTTCCTCGGCCCCGCAGTCGCTTACCTTTTTACTGCTATCTGCGGAACAGGATATGTTGCCTTTTCGGTTTATCCAGTCATTGCTGAAATTGCAGCAGATGCCAGGGTACGGCCAGAGAGGGCCATGTCGATGTCAGTAATCGCTGCCAATTTTGGGCTTATTGCCAGCCCGGTCAGTGCGGTCGTTACAGGGACAATTGCTGTCCTTGCTGGATTACATGTCTCTGCTTTAGATATCTTGTTAGTCACCGTTCCCGGAACGTTCCTTGGCTGCGTTGTCGGCTGCCTGTTCGTCTTTAAAAGAGGTCATGAGCTTAAAAATGATCCGGAATTCCAACGCAGGGTTGCTGAAGGTGAGTTTGAATCAGTAAAAGCTGAAGAGCGAACAGCCAATATAGTGACAAAAGAGGCGAAGAGAGGATTGCTGATTTTCCTTACCGGTATCATTCTGGTCGTACTTATGGGTTCAATTCCTGAATTACGTCCTGAGTGGAATAACGGTACCGGAATGGAGCGTATGAGTATCCCTACCACGCTGCAAATAGTTATGCTGACAACAGCATGTATTATTATGATGGTATGTCGAATTTCTCCGTCAAAACTCGATTCAGGTTCTGTTTTTAAAGCTGGTCTTGTGGGTGTTGTCGCCATATTTGGTCTGTCATGGATGATGAACTCCTTTTTTGAGGCATGGCACGAATTATTTAACACGGCTTTCCACGGTTTCCAGAATCCAGTCTTGTTCGGCATTATTGTTTTTGGTCTTTCAGCCGTAATTTATAGCCCCGCAGCGACTGCTGTAGCGCTACTCCCCGCTGGCGTGTTAATGGGATATCCGGCAGAAACCCTGGTCGCCCTGCTCCCGCTGACTTGTGGATCATTCATTATTCCAGGGGGGGCACAGATTGGCTGTGTGGCGTTTGATCGTACCGGGACAACTAGAATTGGCAAGTATGTGGTTAATCACAGCTACATGCTACCTGGTCTTGTCACCGTTGTAGCATCAACTCTTTTTTGCTTCCTTTTTTCCAAAATGCTGATGTAGTGAGAGAGCAATTTAATTGTGGTAAACCTTTTCTTCATGGCATCCTCCCTGAATGAATTCAGAGAGGATGCCTGGTACTCACTTCTGAATAGCACCACTGCAATTTTCCATAGAATGTACTTTACAGAACAACCTGAGCAATGAGATAAGCAAAAATTACCTGAGAGATAACCATCACAAAGCCCGGACGAATATAGCTATGGTTGACAACAAAGCGTCCAATCTTTGTGGTACCTGTTCGATCAAATGCAACACAGCCGATTTGATTTGCTCCAGGTATAATAAAGTCACCACAGGTACAAGCAAAAATAGCGATAAGAAACGGGGCTGGAATACCTAAGGTAACACCGAGTGGCATGATGGCGGCTACCGTCGCCGCCGGGCTCATAATGACCAGCGAGAACAAGAATACAACCACACCAAATAGCATTGGTGCATCATTGACAATACCACCAAAAACCTTAATCAGTTCTGGCTGATAGGCATCAAAAAACGTCGCCGTCATCCATGAAACACCGAGTATTGCTACCACTCCCATCAAACCTGCACGGAAGACTGAGCCGCTATTCAAGGTACTACTTGGTACTTTACTGACAATCATAATAAACAACGCGGCTGTCAACATGACCATCTGAATAACCATTGGGGTTGACAGTCTTTTTCCATCCCAGGAAGGGAGTAACTCAGTAAAAGAACCTAAAATAAGTACCAGTACCACACCAATCGCAAAGATAACGACACCTTTTTTAGCGCCAGCTGAAGCAACAAATTCTTTTTTCTGCTCAGTATGCATGAACTCATATTCGCCAGCAGCAACTCTCCTCTGGAATTCCGGATCATCCTCCAGCTCTTTTCCGCGTTTATAAACAGAAAAGCTGGTAACAATAGCTGCCATAAAGAATGATGGGAGAGCAATCGTCAGTATTTGCCCAAGGCTAATCCCGGCATATTCATGCAGAATAGCCAGCATCCCCGCGGTTGCCGCACTCATCGGACTGGCAGCAACCGCGACACTGGCCGCAATAACCGTTGCGGACAACGCTCGCTCCGGACGGACCTTTGCTTCAGCAGCTACTTCAGCGACAACCGGATACAAAGAGAAAGCAACGTAAGTAGTCCCACAGAATAACGTAAATATGGAAGTTAATATGGGGGCAACAAAAGTAATTGCCTGTGGTTTTTTACGGAGTAATTTTTCAGCCACGCGCACAAGATAATCAAGCCCACCAGCGGCCTGTAATACGCTGACAGCGCCAATCACACAAATAATAATTAGCATTGCAGTAATAGATGGTGCGGAGGGTTTTAGTCCAAAACCCAGAACTAATATTGCAACACCAAGTCCTCCACCAGCACCCAGCCCCATTCCGCCATAACGCCCGCCTATACCAATACAGGCGAGTACAATAAATAATTGTATAAAAAATAAAGCATCCATTTTTCACCTCAAAGCGTCTCCCGGATATTGCATCCGGGAGATATTAATTACTATGCTCGGGATTAGTTTAAATATGATTTAGCAATTTCAATCTGTTTTTTAACAGCATCAGTCCCTGTGCCACCATAAGACATTCTTGATTTAATACATGCTTCAAGAGATATACTCTCATAAATATCATTTTCGATTTTATCATCAAATGTGTGGAATTCATCCAGAGTAAGCTCTTCCAACATTTTTCTATGTTTTATACAGTAATTAACAGCACTGCCAACAATATGGTGAGCTTCTCTAAAAGGAATGCCTTTACGAACCAGGTAGTCAGCCATATCGGTTGCGTTTGAAAATCCTCTTGCCGCTGCGCTACGAGTATTATCTGAAAGAATAACCATTTTTTCGAGCATCGGCGCCATAATTTTCAGACTGGTCTGTAAGGTATCCATAGAGTCATAGACCTGCTCTTTATCCTCACTCATATCAGTATTATAGGCCAGAGGGATACCTTTCATAATGGTTAACATCGCCATTAGATTTCCGTACATACGCCCCCCTTTGCCGCGCATTTTTTCAGCCACGTCGGGGTTTTTCTTCTGTGGCATGATGCTGGAACCGGTACAGAAATCATCTGAAAGCTCAATAAATTTAAAATCCTGACTTGAGAATAAAACCAGTTCTTCTGACAAACGGGTAAGATGCATAAAGCACATAGCAGCGGCGGCAGTGAATTCAACCATATGGTCACGATCGCTGACAGAATCAATACTGTTTTCAGTCGGTTTGTCAAAGCCAAGCTCTTTAGCCGTGAAATCACGATCAATGGGGAAAGTAGTACCGGCAAGGGCTGCTGAACCTAAAGGGCATTCCCCCATGCGTTGATAAAGGTCTGCAAAACGAGTCCAGTCACGGCGTAACATCCAATAATATGCCATTATCCAGTGCGACAGCAGAATAGGCTGACCGGTCTGTAAATGAGTATAGCCAGGCATGATCGCATTAATGTTATTTTCAGCTTTGCTGATAATAACTTTTTGTAGATGAACGATATCCTGCTGAATTTCACGAATAGTCGATCTCATGTGCATTTTCGAATCGACAGTCGTCTGGTCATTACGACTGCGGCCGGTATGTAGCTTCCCGCCTACAGGACCAATTATTTCTGTCATACGTCTTTCTATCGCCATATGAATATCTTCATCAACGGTATCAAAAACGAATTGCCCTTCCTCAATCTCTTTATTGACCTGCCTTAACCCGCCAATAATCGCATTCGCTTCATCCTGCGTGATAATCCCCTGACGACCCAGCATAGTGGCGTGAGCAATACTCCCCTGAATATCAAAAGGGCAGAGACGTTGTTCCAGCATAATGGTCGCATTATAAGATTCGACCAGTTTATTTGTAGGCATATCAAAACGCCCACCCCATAATTTTGTAGACATAAAACCTCCAATGACCCTTTGTTGCAAAATAGTTAAATATGAATTCCATTATTTTTCGGTCATTTTCAGATTACAAGACAGTCATTTTAATTGTCAACAAATGAAGGCATTAAATCAATTTATAGCGAAATTAATTACACTTATTATTTATTTTGTTTTCATAAATTGCATTAAAAAATCTGATCTTCATCACATTTAAATTATGATTTAATTCAAATATATTCAGAATTTTTAAAGTAATAAATTGGTATTAATAGTTTATTAATTCTAAATGATTCCATTTAATACCGTTGTCATAACCGAGAAACTGGCAGATAAATAATAATGAACGTGGGAGGTGATTTTTCAGGATGAGCGTCAACGCGAGTGCATCATCAGCATGGCGGACGTTGGGTGATTCGGGGGAGAGCTATATTGTGCCAGATGGCGGCATCAGCGCCATCTGGCATCAAAAAATTACAGAGCCAGCAAACGATCCAGCGATGGCGCGAAATAATAGCCGCCGGTCACCGGTTTAGTGAAGCGCAGCATCGCATCGCGCTTGCCGTCAGTGTCGCCAAACATGCTCAGCAGTTGCTGCTCGATGTTGTGCAAACGGGCGCAATAGGCACAGAAATAGAGGCCGTGCGTACCGCTGGCGGTACCGTATGGCAGGCTTTGGCGCACAATTTTCAGTCCTTTACCATCTTCTTTGAGATCGACGCGGCTCAGGTGAGAAGTAACCGGACGGTCATCACCGTCGATCTCTTCGTTGGCTTCCTTGGTACGCCCAATCATCATTTCCTGGTCATGAATGCTCATGCGGTTAAGCTGCTTCAGGTTATGTTCCCAACGCTGCACAAACACATAGCTGCCACCAGCATCCACGCCATCTTTAATAACCGCGACTTCACGGCGCGTTTCAACGCCAGCCGGGTTTTCCGTTCCGTCAACAAAGCCGCTGAGATCGCGCTCTTCAACCCAACGGAAACCGTGGATCTCTTCTTTGACTTCAATACAGTCGCCAAAGGCTTCCATTGCCGCCTGTGCAACGGAGAAATTCACGTCATGACGCAAAGAGAGAATATGAATCAGCACATCATACTGGGTGGCTGGCGCAAGACCTTTACCGTAAGGGATAAAGTCTTTTAACTCTTCTGCGCCAACGCCGCCGCTCAGTGTACGCCAGGTGTTGTTGCCA
Organism: Citrobacter braakii; assembly: GCF_002075345.1. Classification (GTDB taxonomy): domain Bacteria; phylum Pseudomonadota; class Gammaproteobacteria; order Enterobacterales; family Enterobacteriaceae; genus Citrobacter; species Citrobacter braakii. The sequence continues at coordinate 61,914 of NZ_NAEW01000010.1, read as the reverse complement.
AAAGCAACAACCGCGCCCAGATGCGCATCCGGGAACTTCGCTTCAAAGGTCGCCAGCTTATCGGCGAAGGTTTTGCTGGCCCCACGCAGGGCCTCAACGTCGCCTTTAACATTGGCTTCAATCCAAATCGCCGCACGGCAATGTTCTGGCAAAATGCCACTCTGAACCTGAGACATTGTTCCTCCTGAAAAAAAAGATGCCACGACATCGTGGCATTGATGGGCGCTATTCTACCTGTTTTTTTAACAAGCCGATTTGTTCAGACGCAAATTAACGCCGCCAGATAATTTTGCTTACTTTCCATGCTTTCAACGTATCGTCAGACGGCATTAAGCCCTCAGGCCCGCTCCACTCACCGGAAAAGACGTAGCTAATATGTTGACTTCCTTCAGCTTTGCATTCAACGCCCGCGCTGTCATCGCCAGTCGCCTTCTGACAATTACCAAAGGCTTTAGTGTAAAGGTCGCTAAACGGTGTACCGATTTCGACACCTGCAGAAGAGGGAATATCGCTGTCGACTACATCAATACGGCTAATCGTTCCCTGATTGCCATTGATGACCATCGCCAGCTTGTCATCTTTCATCGCTTCATAAAAGCGCACCACATTACCGTTATCGGTCTTCATCCCGCTACGCAGGCGGTAATCACCGTCCAGCGCATCAGCAATGGTTTTTTCATCCAGCGGCGTAGCGCCAGTCAACGCTCCGACGCCCTGCTCAGTGACCTGCGTTGAAGAACCAAACCAGTTCCACGGATTGGCGGCAGACCAGTTCACCGATGACAACGTTGAACACCCGGTCAATAGCAGCGGCATCGCGCATAAAGTCAAACGCAGTGATTTCATTTCACTTCCTTCCTTATTTATCAACGTTGCTTGGAGTCCGGTTTCGCCAAAAAGTGCCGTTATTCTTTCTCGAGGGAAAAACAGGCGCGCAGACGTTGATTAGTTAACAGCCAGATCAGCGCAACGACATCCGCCACCAGCAGCGCCAGCCCGACGCCGTTGACCGGATCGCCTGCCAGCCACATCACCGGCTGCCAGCACAGCAGCACCAGTTGAGCGAGGATCAGTAACCCGCGCAGCCAGCGCCATACCACCGGAAACGCAAAGCGTCGCCCGCTGAGTAAAAATGCCAATACCGCAGGAACGCCGGGAAGCAAACCCAGCCAGAAAGCGTCGTGATCGGGATAAAACAGATTCAGCAGCGTGTTGCCTTGCTCACGGGAAGAACCGGCAATCACAAACAGAACCCAGGTGCGCGCCTGCAGCAGCAGCACGCACCAGAAGAGAAAAGGCAGGCGCAGACGCCCATGAGCGTCATAGTCGGCCGGATGAAACTCAGTACTCTTCATCTTCGATCAAACGCTTGCCCAGATTGAGTACATCCGCATGTTCATAACCCAGACGTTCATACATACCCTGTACGACGTCATTATCGTCACGCACCATGATTTGAATCTTCGGACAACCGCGGGCAATGAGCTTTTTCTCCAGCCGGTTGAGCAGCGCATTGGCAATGCCGCGACCGCGAAACTCAGGATGCACGCCCAGGTAATAGGCCGAGCCGCGATGCCCGTCATATCCGCCCATCACCGTACCGACCACCTCGCCATTCACTTCAGCGACCAGGAACAAGCTGACGTCATGATTGACTTTACGCTCAATGTCCATTTCAGGGTCGTTCCATGGACGCAGCAAATCACAGCGCTCCCAGAGGGTGATCACCTCTTCGAAATCTTCCTGGCGAAAAACGCGTATTTCCATGGTATTGGGTACCTTTTCAGGACGTTAAAAAGCGATTATGGCGCGAACGGCTGATTTAGCCAATATCTGACGCGAAGCGGCGGAAAAAATGGCATAATACGGAATTGTCACGTATTGAAATGAAAAGTAAAACAATTCTTATCCCGATCCGTCGCAACGGACAACGCGATACGATATAACGTTTAGAACCTTTTTTTACAACTCAGGCCGTATGAGCACTTTTAAACCACTAAAAACACTCACATCGCGCCGCCAGGTGTTGAAAGCCGGGCTGGCCGCCCTAACGCTGTCAGGCATGTCGCAAGCCATCGCTAAAGAAGAAGCGCTTAAGACCAGCAATGGACACAGCAAACCGAAAGCGAAAAAAGCCGGCGCTAAGCGCGTTGTTGTCCTTGATCCGGGTCACGGAGGGATTGATACCGGCGCAATTGGTCGCAATGGGTCGAAGGAAAAGCACGTGGTACTGGCGATTGCCAAAAACGTGCGCTCGATTCTACGCAACCAGGGGATTGATGCGCGCCTGACGCGCTCCGGCGATACATTTATTCCGCTTTACGATCGCGTCGAGATCGCTCATAAGCATGGCGCTGACCTGTTCATGTCGATCCACGCCGACGGTTTTACCAATCCGAGCGCTGCAGGTGCGTCGGTCTTTGCGTTGTCCAATCGCGGTGCCAGTAGCGCCATGGCGAAGTATCTGTCCGATCGTGAAAACCGGGCCGATGAAGTGGCCGGGAAGAAGACCACCGATAAAGACCATTTGCTGCAGCAGGTGCTGTTCGATCTGGTGCAAACGGATACCATTAAAAACAGCCTGACGTTAGGCTCGCATATTCTCAAGAAGATCAAGCCGGTACATCGTCTTCACAGTCGCAGCACGGAACAAGCCGCCTTCGTGGTGCTAAAATCACCATCAATTCCGTCGGTACTGGTCGAAACCTCGTTCATTACCAACCCGGAAGAAGAACGTCTGCTAGGCACGGCGGCATTTCGCCAGAAAATCGCCACCGCTATCGCCAATGGCATCATCAGCTATTTCCACTGGTTTGATAACCAGAAAGCACACTCGAAGAAACGTTAACCATGAAGCCCGATGCACAGCGCGTAAAACAGTTCCTGCTCAGCCTGCAAGATGATATTTGCCAGCAGTTATCCGCCGTAGACGGCGCCGAGTTTGTTGAGGATAACTGGCAACGTGAAGCAGGCGGTGGCGGGCGCAGCCGGGTGCTGCGTAACGGCGGTATTTTCGAGCAAGCGGGCGTCAACTTCTCCCACGTTCACGGCGAGGCAATGCCGGCCTCGGCTACCGCCCATCGCCCCGAGCTTGCGGGACGCAGCTTTGAGGCCATGGGCGTCTCGCTGGTGGTACATCCGCAGAATCCCTACATTCCGACCAGTCATGCCAACGTGCGATTTTTTATCGCGGAAAAACCGGGCACTGACCCGGTCTGGTGGTTTGGCGGCGGCTTTGACTTAACGCCCTACTACGGCTTTGATGAGGATGCGGTTCACTGGCACCGCACGGCGCGAGATCTGTGCCAGCCGTTCGGCGAAGACGTTTATCCCCGTTACAAGAAGTGGTGCGATGACTACTTCTTCCTCAAGCATCGCAACGAACAGCGCGGCATTGGCGGGCTGTTTTTCGATGATTTGAATACGCCGGATTTCGACCACGGCTTCGCCTTTATGCAGGCGGTAGGTCAAGGCTATACCGAAGCGTATCTGCCCATCGTTGAGCGCCGCAAAGCAATGAGCTGGGGCGAACGTGAACGCAATTTTCAGCTTTACCGTCGCGGACGCTATGTGGAATTTAACCTGGTGTGGGATCGCGGCACGTTATTCGGTCTGCAGACCGGCGGCCGTACGGAATCGATTCTGATGTCGATGCCGCCGCTGGTGCGCTGGGAGTATGACTGGCAGCCGGAAGCGAACAGCCCGGAAGCCGCCCTTAGCGAGTTTATTCAGGTTCGCGACTGGGTGTAACCCCAGACAATACCAGCCCCCAGGCCGGATAAAACGCATTTGCGTCGCATCCGGCACATTCATCGCATCATGCCCACTGGCGCATGCGCTGATGCAGCGTCAATGAAGGTTTTTCCGCAAACAGCTGCTGGTAGTCGGTGGCAAACTGCCCTAAATGCCAGAATCCCCACTGCATGGCGGCGTCTTTCACCGTCGTACTCTGCGACCACGGGCTTATCAGCTCCCGACGTACGGCGTTCAGGCGAATCCGTTTTAACCAGGCATTCGGACCGATACCAAGGATCGCGTGAAAGGCGTTTTGCAACGTCCGACGGCTGACGTGCAGTTGATTACACAGATCGAGCACGGTCAGCGGTTCTGACATATTTTCCAGCACATATTCGCGCGCACGCGATAGCAAGCGACGATAGCTCTGATGGCTGATGCTCTCAGCCGTGATAATCGGCTGCGCTTCTTCCAGCATAGTGCCCATCGCCAGCAGCAGGTTATCGCCCAGCACTTTGCGTACCGCAGGTTGATGGAGGTTTTCCGGATTTTCGCTAAACGTCGCCAGCGCCTGCTGCACAAAGCCCCATAACGCGGCTTTGTGTTGTTCTTTAACTTCCAGCGCCGACTGGTTGCGCAGCATATGCAGCACTCTTTCCGGGTTATGCAGGAAGTTGGCCTGACGGGCAATCGCCTCTTCCGAAATGACGACACCCAGAATGGTGTAATCATCCGGCGTACTCAGTTCAAACTCTGTCCCGCCAGGGCGGGTGGCAATTTCAGCGTTCCCCAGACACTGGGTGCCAATAAATCCCTGTTCGCCGCGCGTGGCCGGAATACCAAACCAGAAAGAGTTCGGCCAGACAAGACACGACTGACGTAACGCCAGTCCGGTGTATTCACGGAACACCTGAATATCGTCGAGCAGGATTTCCGTGAACTCGCCATGAAATTTTCCCGGATGCAACTGGTCGTAGATCTGCTGCCATGCGGTAATCGTCAGCGCATGCTCATACACATCCGTTGTTCGCCGCTGGTGAACGTTGTCCACCTCCACTTTCGGCGTAAGTTTAACGTCTTCGGGTAATGCTTCATGATAAAGATGGTGCAGGTTTGCAGTACGGTTCTTTTTCATGATCTTTTAAGCCGGAAGCTTCAACGAAGCCCCCGGCCCTCCGACAGGTTAATTTTTTAAGCGATAGCGACTACTGCGTTTACGCAACGCTCCGTCAGAAAAGAGCTGTTCCAGCGCCTTTCTGGCTTCATCAAGTGACCAGCCAAAGTGGGCAGCCACTTCCCCTGCCGTCATTCCTTGACGGACCGATGCCAACAGCGTCAGAAGTTGATCAGAGGATTCAGGCGTCAACGGGGCGTCCTGCGTCTTCTGCGTTTTTACATCTGTTTTCACTTCTGGCTTCTGTTCTGGTTTCTTCGGCTGGCGCTTAAAACCGCCGATCAGCCACTGGGTATCATCGTCCGGTCGGCCGATTTCCTTACGGCTGATAACACGGCCTGTACGCGCAGCAGCGGCGCTACCGGCATCCAGCGCTGCGCGGCACGCCGCCAGATCGCCTTCCACCACCAGCGTCAACCGGCCAGGATCGAGCACTTCGTGGCTAAGCAGGCGCACGTTCGCGGCTTTCAGCATGGCATCCGCCGCATCCACGGCAGCGACCATGCCATCCACTTCCAGTAATCCCAGTGCATTGATCATCACAACCTCTCTTACGCGCGCTGGATTGGGTTACGGGCAATATCCAGAACGGCATCGGCAAAGGCGTTACATGCAGCTTTACAAGCGGCCTGGCTACCGGTCATAAACGCAGCCGAATAGTTGGTTTCTGACGGCGGCGGAACGTAGGTCACCAGTTGTACATCAGCCGATTTCAGCGCAGCATCAATACCAAATGTCGCTTCCAGCGGCGGCGCCACCAGGTACGCCATCGGATCGCCAAGCCGGCATCCTGCGGTCGCCGAGAGATACGAGCCGGTACGCGAAACCACATGCGCCAGGAAGGCGGTATCTTCTGCGTCATTCGCCCACTGAAACGCCGCGCCGCTTTCAATATTGGCTACCATCGCGTCCAGACCTGCACGAACTTCTGCCGGGTTGGGTCCACCGAGCATAATCAGCACTTCACCCGAGGTTGGAGAGGGACTGTGCGCCGCGCCGGCATACAGCGAGCGGCCATAAACCACTTCCACCATTGCCTGTTTTGTCGCTTCGTCTGCGGCAATATACGCCACGTCATCAGAATCTGCTGTGATGAGTCCGAGGCTACGTATATGTGGCGGTAATTTAAGTTCACGGGCAAAACCGTCATTTACCGAGGCAATCACGCGCATTGCGGTGACTGAAGGTCTAATCAAATCTAATGCTGGCATGATGCCTCCTTAACGGGTCATATTGATGCCGGATGCTTTTTGCTCCAGCATGCGCTTGGCCAAATCCACAATGACCGCCGCCGCTTCAACCGGTGGCGTACCGCCCTGGTGAATGTTCGAGATACAGGTACGGTCAGCTTCAACGGTCGTCGCCACACGCGGCGAATAGACGGCGTAGCAAGAAAGGCTTTCCGACTGGCCCAGGCCCGGACGTTCCCCAACCAGCAGGATCACCGCTTTCGCGCCCAGCAGTTCGCCGATCTGATCTTCGATTTTCACGCGACCATAGCGAACAAAGAACGGCGTCCCGACCTTCAATCCGGCCTGTTTTAAGCCAGACAACAGCGGCGGCAGGATCTCTTCGTAGTTTGCGGTGATAGCGTCCGTAGACAGGCCATCAGAGATAATCACCTGCACATCCGGGTTCATTACACACTGTGATTTCAGCGCTTCAATGGCTTCCGCACTCAGACGGCGCCCCAGATCCGGACGCGTCAGATACAGGTTTTTGTCACTGATTTCCGAGCGCACTTCTAGCAGCCCCTGGGCTTTTACCCACTCTTCCGGCACTTCTTTCAATACCGTATCTTTCGAACGCGAGTGGTCGGCCAGGAAGCGCAGCAGCGCCTGGGTACGCGGACGTGGACCGGCTCGACCGGTACATACACGCGCCGCAGTGCTGCGACGCAGTTCAGTCAACACCTCTGCGCGGTGCGGATTCTCAACGCCAATCCACGCTTTAGCCTCGGCTGAGCCTAAATCCATCGCACAGCTTTCACCGGTCGGCGCGGCGCACTGGGTGGTGCTGCATTGCGCTTGTACTGCCGGCGCTTGCGCCTGCGGCTGCGACTCACCCATTGACGCCATCACGCTGCGTACAATTTCTTCAATCTGTTTTTGATCCATCGTGTGTCATCCCCGCGTCATCAGAAGAACAGTGACGGATCGCCCGCCCGTTTGGTCAGGCGACCGTTTGCCATAATGCCCATGGTTTCCAGCCAGCGTTCAAACTCCGGCGACGGACGCAGGTTCAGCAACTGGCGCACGGTCGCGGTGTCGTGGAAGGCGGTGGTCTGATAGTTGAGCATGATGTCGTCACCGAGCGGCATGCCCATGATGTAGTTGCAGCCAGCGGTGGCGAGCAGAATCATCAGGTTTTCGTTGAGGTTCTGGTCAGCATCAGCATGGTTGGTATAGCAGCAGTCGCAGCCCATTGAGATGCCGCTCAGCTTGCCCATAAAGTGATCTTCCAGACCCGCGCGAATAATCTGACGGTCGTTGTAGAGATACTCCGGCCCGATAAAGCCGACAACGGTGTTCACCAGGAACGGATCGTAGTGACGCGCCAGACCGTAGTTACGTGCTTCCATCGTCACCTGATCGGCACCGAAGTTAGCGCCAGCAGAAAGCGCAGACCCTTGTCCGGTTTCGAAGTACAGGCAGTTTTCCCCGGCGATACGGTTAAACTCAGCGCCCACTGCACGCGCTTCATCCAGCATGGCCAGCTCAACGCCAAACTCTTTTAAGCCTTTCTCGCTGCCGCAGATACTCTGGAAAATCAGCCCGCCCGGCGCGCCGCGACGAATGGCTTCGATCTGGGTAGTAACGTGCGCCAGGACGCAGCCCTGGGTCGGGATATTGAATTTGTCGATGACGCCGTACACGGTATCAAGTACGCGGCTTAAGTTTTCCACGTCATCGGTTACCGGGTTAACGCCAATCACCGCATCGCCCGCCCCGAAGGACAGCCCTTCGTAGATTTGTGCCGCAATACTCTGCACGTCATCACGGGTGTCGTTCGGCTGTAAACGACAGCTGAAGGTGCCCGGCAGACCAATGGTGGTGTTGGCCTTTTTGATCACCGGCATTTTCTTACCGCCGTAGATCAGGTCCGCGTTAGAGCAGATTTTTGCAACCGCTGCGACCACTTCCGACGTTAATCCTTTGCGCGTAAACGCAATGTCATCAACGGAGGTTTCATCGCTCAGCACGTACTCGCGCAGCTCGCTGATACTCCAGTTTTTGATGCGGTTATAGGCCGTTTCGTTGACGTCGTCCTGAATCAGACGCGTCACGCAGTCCTCTTCATAGGAAATCACCGGGTTGTTGCGGATATCCGCTACCGTCATTTCCGACAGCACCTGTTTGGCCGCCACTCGCTCTTGCGAACTGGTTGCAGCTACCCCTGCCAGCACATCCCCCGAACGCAGTTCGTTGGCTTTTGCCAGCACCTCTTTAACATCCTTAAACTGATAAACATTGCCGAACAATGTGGTCTTTAGTTTCATAAGTCGTTCCCTCAGGAAGGAAATGCGAGTGATTTCACCGTCACCGGCACAACCGATCCGCCAAAAAGAGGCGTACCAATGTCGATATAGTCCCCCGCCCGGACAACCACCTCATCGATGACTGCCAGCGGGTGTTGCTGTAACTGTGGGCGTAACAGCATGCCCAGGGCTTTACCAAAATCCTGCTCGGCTACCACCAGCAGGGGATGCGGATTCGGATGGCGCGCGACAAAGGCCAGTAGCGCATCAATAACCGTTAACAGCGCGGCGTAGCGCACCGGCAGCGAACCGGGTAGCGCCAGCACGTAAGCGTCTGTTTGCGGGTCCAGATCGAGCTGCATCAGCGCTTGTTGCCAGGCGGCCACCAAATCAGCCTCATCAACCGGAATCGCCACCGGCAGATTGCGCAGCGGAAGCGCCACACCTTCCAGCCAGATGGTGCTGCCCGAAAGCGACAGCGTATGCGCACCGGCGCCAATCACCGTGGCTCGCACGGTTTGCGCCGGGAACTGCACGTTCATCTCACGCAGGCGCGGATGTTCATGCAGCGCCGTCGCTAACAGCGGCCCAATATCGGAAAAACAGAATGGATCGGCAGGCTGGTTGCGGTAGCACTCACCCACCCCGCCGGACAACGTAATCACTTCCGGCTTCACACCCGTCGGCAACAGACTGGTTTGCATCAGCGCCTGCGCGAGCGGTGACAGCGTGCCGTCAATCACCTCAACGATCAGCGCCGCCATCCGTCGGGCCACCTGAACAAGCTGCGCCGCATTGAGGGTCCGGGCGTCGGTGCCTGGACCAAATACGTCATCAACAATCATCTGTCCTGGCTGATGCGCATGCACCACCCGCCCCTGACCGTCCGTTTCCAGCAGTCGTCCGCCGACGTTCAGGCAGGCCGAACCGCTGACTTTTCCGGCATCGAACAGGACGTAGTTCGACGTCCCGCCACCGATGTCGATATTCAGTACGCGGCACAACTTCTGCTCTGACAGGGTTTGAGCCCCTGCGCCGTGACCGGCAATCACTGATTCCAGATGCGGGCCGGCGCTGGCAACCACAAAGTCTCCCAGCGACTGAGAGAGCGTCATCACCGCTGGTCGCGCGTTGCGGGTTTTGGCACTTTCTCCGGTAATGATGATCGCGCCGGAATCGACGGTCTCAGGCGCAATCCCCGCCGCCTGATACTGGGCGAGGATCAGCGCCTTAAGTTCGGCCTCTTTCAGCCCGCCCTGCTTATCAACGGGGGTAAAGAACACCGGGCTTTGCCAGCTAATTTCGCGTTTGATGAATTCGTAACGCGGCACCTGCGACACTGCCGCACGGTTGACCAGCTCAAGGCGTGAGAAGATCACCTGAGTGGTGGTGGTGCCGATATCGATACCGACGCTGAGTAGCTGGCGAGTATTCACGATTGCGCCTCCGGGTTGGTTTCTGCTGGTGCCGGAACATCTTCGTCTTTCGGTACCAACAGCATAGCCACACCAATCGCCGTCACGCCGCCAATCAGCTTGCCGACAATCATTGGGAAGATCATCGCGTTCATGTTGGCCGCGGCGAAACCTAAGTGGTCACCCAGTGCGAAGGCTGCGGAGACCGCAAAAGCGCAGTTGATCACTTTGCCGCGGGTATCCATATTCTTCATCATGCCGAACATTGGGATGTTGTTCGCCAGCGTCGCCACCATGCCCGCAGCCGCGATATTATTGATTTTTAACAGGTTACCGACGCTCATCAGTGGCTTTTCAAACCAGCGGGTCAGCAGCAGTACCATTGGGTACGCACCCAGCAGCACGCAGGAGATAGAACCGATAACTTCGATGGCGCGCATCACTTCACCCGGCTTGTCACCCGGTGCCATGAAGATAGGATCAAGACCCGGAATCAGTTCCCAGCCGAGCAGGAATTTGATCACCGCTGCCGCCAGACCGATGGTGATCAGCGCCACCAGGAATTTCGCGAAGATCTGGAAGCCGTTGATCATTTTTTCCGGAATGAATTTCAGTCCCAGCGCCACCAGCACGGCAACGATCAGCACTGGGATCATGTTCATCAGGATCAGTGCGAAGGTGAACTCCACCGGCTGCCCGTTGATTTCGACACCGGAGTACATCGCGATCAAACCACCCGCAATACAGCCAATCGGAATGGTGACGATCCCAGCCAGCACGCCCAGCGCCAGATAACGACGGTCGGACGGTTCAATAATCCCCAGCGCAACCGGAATAGAGAAGACCAGCGTCGGCCCCATCATCGCCCCGAGGATCAGGCCAGAGTACAGCCACGCCGCAACGTCGCCGCCCGCCAGTTCTTTCGCCAGGAAGAAGCCGCCCATATCGCACGCCAGCAGCGTTCCGGCAAACATCGACGGGTTCGCGCCCAACATTTCGTACAGTGGAATAATCACCGGCCCGAGCACATGCGCCAGTACCGGTGCCAGCGCGGTCATACCAACCATCGCCAGACCCAGCGCGCCCATCGCCATAAAACCTTCTTCAAACTGGCCGCCCGATCCCTCAATACTCTTCCCGAACTTACCGAGGAAGCGTGCCGAACCGCCGAACTGCGACAGGATCCTGTCCACGGCGGCAATCAGCATAAAGAACATCATGATGTACATGATGATTTCGTTAATTCCCATAACCTTCACTCCCTGTCATATGTGTATTTATTGTGCCGCCGCATACAACGCGATAATGTCGGCCTGCGTGGCGGTGCGTGGGTTACTGCGAATACAAATATCCTCCAGCGCGGCGTGAGCCCATGCGCTGTAATGCTCGGGCTTTGCCCCAACGTCAGAGAGTCGTTTGGTCTGGCCCACTTCGCTAATCAGCTCGCTGACGGCGTTGATGGCATCGCGATCGTCCGACTTCTTGTTGGTTAACGCCCGTCCGATATGGCTGAAACGCTCACGACACACCATGCGGTTGAACCCCATTACTGTGGGCAGCAGCATGGCGTTAGCCTGTCCATGTGGAATGTGCAGCGTCGCACCCGGCTGGTGCGCCATCGCGTGACACAGGCCCAGCCCCGCGCTGGAAAACGCCATCCCGGCCATACAGGAAGCCAGTAGCATGCTTTCTCGCGCCGCCAGATCCTGACCATAGCCAACGGCCTTCGGCAGCGATTTACCTATCATCGCAATCGCGCCAATCGCCAGACTGTCGGTAAACGGCGTCGCGTTCAGAGCGCTATACGCTTCAACAGCGTGCGTCAGCGCATCGATCCCGGTCATCGCCGTTACGTGTGCGGGCACACCTTCCGTCAGCGCGGCGTCAAGAATCGCCACATCCGGCATCAGGGTTGCGTGGGCCAGCACTTTTTTAAGCCCGGTCGCGGCGTCGATAATCACCGTGACATTAGTGGTTTCTGAACCCGTTCCGGCGGTAGTCGGTACGGCAATCAGCGGCAGACGCGGGCGTAACGCGCTGCTCTCATCCATGTCTGCCAGCGTCTGGGTGGGATTGGTCACCAGCAACGCCACGGCTTTTGCGGCATCCAATACGGAACCGCCACCAAAGGCCACTACGCCATCGCACTTCGATTCACGCAGTTGCGCGACCGCCGCGCAGACGTCCGTAATGCACGGTTCGCCCACCGGACATGGCCACAGCGTCATCGCCACGCCTTTCATCGCCAGGCTGCGTTCCAGTGCGGCGGTCATCCCCGCCTGGTGCAGGAAACTGTCGACCATGACGAACATATGCGTCAGGCCGCGCGTTTGTGCTTCCTGTCCGCAGGTACTGAGCGCTCCCAGTCCACACAACGTAACCGGTGGAACGCTAAACGTTTTTACGCGTTGCAGATTCAGGGTATCGAATGCCTGAAAGAGCGCGGTCTGCAATTCAGCTTGCATAGATTCCTTCCGCTTTTTCTTTTCCGCTATTTGCAATCGCCAGCGGGGTCATAAACAGGCTGTGCTGGGGTAAATGCACCTGCAGTTCCGGGAAACGCTTACGAAACAGTTCATCAACGCCCGGCTGCATACAGGAACCACCGGCCAGCCATAAATCTGCCACGCCCTGTCCGGCAATATGGTGAGCCACAATTTCCGCCATTTTTTCGTAGACCGGCTTAACCACCGGCCAAATTTCTTTACCGTTGCTGCGTTTGTACTGCTCCGCCTCTTCCAACTGGATGCGACGGTTCCCGGCAAGCGTCAGAGAAATGTGGTGCCCGCCGGTCGCTTCATCGGCGGAGTAAGTCACCTTGCCTCGCTTCACAATCGCAATCCCGGTGGTACCGCCACCGATATCCACCACGCCAGCGTTATCAAGCTGCAACAGGTCTGCCACCGCGGTCGGTTCGTCGAGCACATGACTGACTTCAAGCCCGGCAGATTCCAGCACGTTGATCGAGATCCGTGGGTCAGTTCCCGGTGGAAACGAGGTTGCCGCGTGGGTAAAGCGGCAACCCAACTGTTGTTCGAGCGTATCGAGATGGCGACGAACGATGGTCACCGCACCGAAGAAATCCCAGACGATGCCATCGCGCACGACGTCGGCCCAGTCCAGGCAAACTGCAACCGGCTGTCCGTCACTGTCGACAACCATCGACACCACATCACACGTCCCCAAATCCACGCCCAGCCACAGCGGTGAATCGCTCTTTACGGGCGTCTGGTTACATAGCGTTGCCGCTTTTAGCAATCTGGGTGTCAGCCAACGTTGTTCGTCGTGCGCCATGTCGTTCACTCCTTATACAATTCTGAAGGCATCCACCAACACACAGCGACGCAGACGCACAAACGTGCGTGCGCTGGTCACCCCTTCCCCGGTTGGCGTGGTAATGGTCATCGTGGTCCAGCCTTCGCCGCCGAGTCCAAGACCGGCAATGCACGGTCCGTTCTTAACGAAAATGCTGGTATCAATGGCGTTTGCCATGCGGTTCATGTTGTCGATATTGCGCGAGTGCATCGCCGCCGTATGGTGACAGCCGCCTTCAAGCTTGACCGCCAGTTCAATGGCCTCATCGACGTTGGCGACCCGCACGACCGGCAGAACCGGCATCATCAGTTCGGTTACGGCAAACGGGTGAGTCGCAGAGGTTTCGACGAATAACAGCCGGGTTTGCTCCGGTACGTTCAGACCAATCGCCGCAGCGATTTTTCCTGCGTCGCGGCCTACCCAGTCACGACTGACCGTGCCTTTACCGCGTTCATCGACATTTTTCAGCAGCACCGGTTGCAGCTGTTCGGCCTGAGCCGTGGTCAGCTTGACTGCATGCTGGCTTTCCATCAGACGCATCAGCTCATCAGCGACGCTATCGACCACGATCAGCACTTTTTCGTCGGCGCAGATAATGTTGTTGTCAAACGAAGCGCCTTTGACGATCGACTGCGCAGCACGTGCCAGATCAGCCGTTTCATCAACCACCACCGGCGGATTTCCCGCACCGGCGGCAATCAGACGTTTGTTGGTGTGCTTACGCGCGGCATCCACTACGGCTTCACCGCCGGTCACCACCAGCAGGCCGATGCCTGGGTACTTAAACAGACGCTGGGCGGTTTCGATATCCGGATTGGCCACGGTAACCAGCAGGTTTGCCGGTCCGCCTGCAGCAACTACCGCCTGGTTAAGCAGAGTGATAGCGCGCTGAGACACGCCCTTGGCAGCCGGATGCGGTGCGAAGACCACGCTGTTGCCAGCCGCAATCAGGCTGATGGCGTTGTTAATAACGGTCGCAGCCGGGTTGGTGGACGGTGTCACCGAGGCCACCACGCCCCACGGCGCGTTTTCAATCAGCGTCAGGCCGTTATCACCGGTCAGAACCTGTGGAGACAGGCATTCCACGCCCGGCGTGGCGCGTGCCTGCGCCACGTTTTTGGCAAATTTATCTTCAACGCGTCCCATGCCGGTTTCTGTGACGGCAAGTTCCGCTAATTCTCGGGCATGTTTTTCGCCCGCCTCACGTAGAGCCGTGATAGCCAGTTGGCGCATGGCAACGCTTTTCAGCCCTTGCTGGGCCAGTTTTGCTGCCGCCACTGCGTCATCCAGGGAGGCAAAAACGCCCATTTCTTGAACGGCACTGACGGGTTGGCTGCTGTCTTTCATTTTCAGCAGCACCGCTTTCACGACCTGTTCAATATCCTGTTGATTCATGATTTTCTGCCTTATTTATGGAAGATCACCTGACCACCTGCCACCACTTCATCAACAATGCCAATCACGCACAGATCGACAGGTGATGATTCGTTACGGTGCGCCTGACGGGCTGAGCTTCCGCTGACCAGCAGCACCCACTCTCCGGTTCCCGCCCCAATGCTGTCGATAGCAACAGCACATTGCCCGTCGGGATTTCCGCAGGCATCAATCATTTCCACCATCAGCAACTTGTCGTGCGCGAGCCCCTGATGGCGTACGGTACAAACAATTTGTCCTGTGACGATTGCCAGTTTCATACGCGCCTCCGTGGCATATTTCAGGTAAAACCTCCCCCTACCCTCCGCAGAAGGTAATGTGAAAAGGAGAGAGGGTGACGCCAGCAATGAAGTCTGTGGCGTCACATGGACGACTTACATGTCGTTGCTGTCGCCTTTAAAGCTGATCGGGAACACTTCTTCCAGATCGCCATGCGGACGCGGGATTACGTGTACGGAAACCAGCTCACCAATACGCTGTGCAGCAGCAGCACCAGCATCCGTTGCGGCTTTACATGCCGCTACGTCGCCACGGACCATTGCAGTAACCAGACCGCCGCCGATCTGCTTCACGCCGACCAGTTTCACGCGTGCCGCTTTAACCATTGCGTCAGAAGCCTCAATCAGTGCAACCAGGCCCCGGGTTTCAATCATTCCTAATGCTTCCATTGTGTTTTCCTCTCATTAAGGGGTCCAGAACGGGACCTAAACAACCAGTGTGTGTGAGGCGTTTTCACGACTCATGTCAGTCTGACGCGGCACTGCTGCCACCAACGCCAGTTCGATAATTTCCTGTACGCTACAGCCGCGAGAGAGGTCATGAAGCGGTGCGGCAAGCCCTTGGATCAACGGACCTACGGCACGATACCCTCCCAGACGCTGGGCGATTTTGTAGCCAATATTGCCTGCCTCCAGCGATGGGAAGACCATCACATTGGCATTGCCCTTTAACGGACTGGCGGGCGCTTTTTGCGCGGCGACATCCGGAACAAAGGCGGCATCAAATTGCAGTTCCCCATCCACGGTAAGCTGCGGGGCGCGCTCACGAACGATCTCCGTAGCCTGCTGCACGTTAGCGACGTTAGGATGACGAGCGCTGCCTTGACTTGAAAACGACAGCATGGCCACGCGCGGTTCTTCACCGGTGATCGCCTGCCATGTCTGCGCGCTGGCAATCGCAATATCCGCCAGCTGCGCGGCTGTGGGCTGCGGCACGACGCTGCAATCGGCAAACCCTAATGCCGGCCCGAGGTACTGCGGCAGCATCAGGAAAATTGACGACAGCGTTTTACAGCCTGGCTGTAACCCAATAATGCGTAACCCAGCGCGCAGCACGTTTGCTGTCGACGACAAATTGCCCGCAATACAGACGTCAGCTTTACCCGCGCTAACCATGGCGGCGGCGAACATCAGCGGATCGTTGAGTTTTTCCAGCGCATCTGCAGGCGTTTTATCTCCCGCGCGGGCCAGCCAGCGCAGCGCAAACTCTTCACGCATGGACTGGTTGCTTTGCGGGTCGATAACCTGAATGCCATCCATCGCCACCCGATGGCTGAGGGCAAACTGGCGCAGCGCAAACGGACTGGCGACGAGAACAGGATGTGCCAGACCGTGCTGATGCAGGTAATTTGCCGCTTTCAACACCCGAACATCCAGCGCATCCGGGAACACCACCCGTGCAGGTGAGCGCTGGGCGAGTTGACGAGCACGTTCAATGATCATTGCTTCTCCCCCAGTCGCTGTTGAATTTGGCTAACCGTCAGTGGATGCTTCGCTACGCTCAGAATCATCATCACGTAGACCGTACTGGAAAGGCGATTGAGCGCCTGCATGATGTCCGGTCGCATCACGTCAAAACTACGGGTGATGAATACCTGGGCCGCCACCGTCTCCGTTTCACGGACTTTGGTACGCAGCAGATTAAGCAACGCGCAATCACGGCCATGACTGGCTTCAGGCACCAGATGGTCGTGGTCCAGATAGCGCAGCGGCTGATGCGAAAGCCGGTGTAAATCTTCGTCGCTTAAACCGACGATAGCTTGTGCTGCCAGCGGCTCGTCGATAGCGTCGGCGCGCATAATGTTGCCCAGACGCGAACGGATATCCGCCAGCCACGGCTGCCACGGTTCCGCCAGCTCTATCTGCAACCACACGGCCAGGGCGATGGTGCTGTCCAGCGCGGCGCGAAATCCCAGCCGCGGGTCACTTTTAGCGACCATCTTGTCCGCTGTCAGATGCGTCAGCGTGTCTGCTTTCTTCACCACCGGTTGATGACACAGTTCGCAACTGGCCTGTGGATGCGTATCGCTGCTGGTTAAACCATGCACCGGCTGCGGCTGCTGTGCTTCGTCATCAATAAACAGGCTGCCCTGCTCGTCGATAAACTTAATGCGCAGATGTCGGCTTTCCAGTAATTCCCGGGCAGATGGCGTCAGGCGAGCATCAGCGGGGAGATGAATTTCAGCCCCTTCGCTGAGCGTATGATTCGCTCTAAGCCATGCTTCGGTAATGAAATCCTTCATACATCCGCCTTAGCAGGACTGCCAGTTCGCAGGCCAGGCCACATACAGAAATTTCACCGTCGATGGCGTACCAAATTCGATGCTGGAGCCTTTCGGGATAAACATCACGTCCCCGGCTTTAGCAATCATGGTTTCACCTTCGTGGCGAACGTGCAGCTCGCCTTCCAGAATCATGTCGATTTCGTCGTAGTTCAGCGTCCATGGGAAAAAAGCGTTATCCCACTGCATGAACCCGGCGGCCATGCTGCTACCGTCCTGGTCGGTCACCAGATCGGTTAAACCCACGCAGTGCGGCTGTGCGCCGTCAAAACGACCAAACTTCACGCTGCTGCCGTCGATGACTTTGACGCCGCCTTTGCCGGTCACCGAGTTAAAGCTCGGCTGCATTCCGCCCTGCTCCAGCGACTGTTTCTCCTTCATGACTTTGTCCATCAGTTGGGCGACCAGGCTTTCGGTAAACTGCCCTTCCGGTAACTGCGCAATGATGGTTTCGCGAATGCGCTGGCTTTCCGTTTTGCCATCATCCACCGCAGCCGGTGCAGCAGCAGCGACGGTTGGCGCGGATTCATCGCATTCACTGATGGTGACGCCCAGCAGCTCCGCAACTTCGCGCGCCTCCGGGGTGATGATGCTGGCGCGCAGAACAACCGACATTTCCTGTTCGCCGCGTGCGTGGGCCGCACGAATATCGTTAGCTGTGATGAGTTTTTTCACCTGCCCTTTCCTCCTTTTGGCTGAGCTCAGTCAGATAATCCACCAGGTGCTGCACGCTGCGCGGGTCATGGCTGTTGAGTTCGAAAATCGGCTCCTGGAACCCTATCCCGCGAAGTAGTTGTCGCGTTGCGGCGACGTCGGCATCCGGCATGTCCGTTTTGCTGATAACGGCGATTTGTCGTTTACTGGCGCCGATATCCAACAGCCCGGCAGGTAAGCGACTTTCTTTATCATTTGCCGCGTGTATATAAATCAACGTATCAACATCCTGCAGCGTGGTAATTAAGGCGTGATACCAGCGCGGATGGCTAAAATATTCTCCTGGCGTGTCGATATCGCCATTTTCATTAAACTCCACGGCCTGTGTTTTTCTGGCGAGGGAATAATTTCCCTGTAGCGCATTAAAGAGCGTTGTTTTCCCCGCCCCCACCGTACCGACAAACGCAATACGTTTCATCGCCGCCTCTGATTAACTTTTTGTCAGGTTGCACAAAGTGAAATTTAATAACCGACCCAGACCGCTTACCGTCTGTAATAACGCTTCTTCTACCGCGCCTACCGAGCCGTAGATGACCAGCGCACCGCTGAATCGATCGAGAAAGCCGATATGTACATCTGCCGCCTTCATAGCTAAGTCACCGGCAATCATCGCGGTTTCGCCTGGCGTCAGCGTCATGATGCCGATAGCGCCCGCTTCGGGAACGCCGATCTTTTTCGCCAGTTCCTCACCAGGGTGCGCAATGAGATGCGCCAGCGTAACCTGTTTCCCCGGCACAAATTCCTGAATAATGCGTTCTTTTTCCATTGCTCACCGCCTCCGCTAAAACTGCCCTCATCGTGGCAATTTTTTGTCAGAGTAAATAACAAAATTCGGCAACCATGTTTAAAAGGTGAAGTGGATCACTAAGAAAGGGGAAATAAAAAGGCGCGGGAGAAACCCGCGCCGGAAATAAATTAAAGTGAAATTACAGCGGCTGAGTTTGGGCTTCTACGACCGCTAGCGCCACCATATTAACGATACGACGAACAGAAGCGATCGGCGTTAATACGTGAACCGGTTTCGCAACCCCCATCAGCACCGGGCCGACCGTTACGCCTTCAGAGCTGGAAACGCGTAGTAAGTTGTAACTAATACGGGCAGCTTCCATATTCGGCATCACCAGAATATTCGCTGAACCTTTCAGCGGACTGTCCGGCATGCGGTCATGACGGATGCTTTCCACCAGCGCGGCATCGCCGTGCATTTCGCCATCAATCATCAACTCTGGCGCACGCGCCTTAATCAGCTCCAGCGCTTCGCGCATTTTGCTGGCCGACGGACAGTTAGATGAACCAAAGTTGGAGTGCGACAGCAGCGCTACCTTCGGTTCGATACCAAAGCGGCGCACGGTTTCTGCCGCCATCACGGCGATTTCCGCCAGTTGCTCCGGCGTAGGATCGTCGTTAACGTAGGTATCGGCGATAAAGGTGTTACCGCTTGGCAGCAGCAAGGCGTTCATCGCCCCGGCAGTATGCACGCCATCGCGATGACCAAACACCTCTTTCACCACGCTGAAGTGCTCATGGTAGTCGCCTATCGTACCGCAGATCATTGCATCCGCTTCGCCACGCTGCACCATGATCGCGCCGATCACCGTGGTGTTGGCAATTACCGCACGCTGCGCCTGCTCCTGGGTAATACCACGACGTTTCATAATCTGGTAGTACTCGCTCCAGTACTCTTTAAAGCGCGGATCGGATTCATTGTTGACGATCTCAAAATCGACGCCTGCTTTGATCTGCAGACCCAGTTTCTGGATACGCATTTCGATAACGCTCGGACGACCGATCAGGATCGGTTTCGCCAGACCTAAAGTGATCAGCTCCTGCGTGGCATGCAGTACACGCGCCTCTTCCCCTTCAGTCAGCACCACGCGCTTCGGCGCTTTGCGTGCCAGAGAGAAAATCGGCTTCATGAACAGGTTGGTTTTGTAGACGAATTCGGTCAGCTTATCGATGTAAGCGTCAAAGTCGGCAATTGGACGCGTTGCCACACCGGAATCCATCGCCGCCTTCGCCACCGCAGGGGCAATTTTGACGATCAGACGCGGGTCGAACGGTTTCGGAATGATGTATTCCGGCCCGAAGCTCAGGTCCTGGTCGCCATAGGCGGAGGCCACCACTTCGCTCTGCTCGGCGTGCGCCAGCTCAGCAATGGCGTGTACCGCAGCCAGTTTCATCTCTTCGTTGATGGCAGTAGCGCCGACGTCCAGCGCGCCGCGGAAGATGAACGGGAAGCACAGAACGTTGTTAACCTGGTTCGGGTAGTCGGAACGGCCGGTGCAAATGATGGCGTCAGAACGCACCTCTTTCGCCAGCGGCGGCAGGATTTCCGGTTCCGGGTTGGCGAGGGCCAGGATCATTGGCGCACGCGCCATCTTCTTAACCATTTCCTGCGTCAGCACTTTCGGACCCGAGCAACCGAGGAAAATATCCGCGCCGTCAATGACATCATCCAGCGTACGCTTACCGTCATCCACCACTGCGTAAGCCGCTTTGGTTTCCGCCATGTTTGGTTCACGATCTTTGTAAATCACCCCTTTGGAGTCGCAGACCACAATGTTGTGTTTCTGCATACCCAGCGCCACCAGCAGGTTCATACAGGCAATCGCCGCCGCACCTGCACCGGACACCACCATACGCACATCAGAGATATTTTTCTCAACCACCCGTAGACCGTTAAGGATTGCGGCAGTACTGATGATTGCCGTGCCGTGCTGGTCATCATGGAATACCGGAATATTCATGCGCTCACGGAGTTTTTGCTCAATGTAGAAGCACTCCGGCGCTTTGATATCTTCGAGGTTAATGCCGCCAAACGTTGGTTCAAGCGCCGCTACCACGTTGATAAATTTATCCGGATCGAGTTCATCAACTTCGATGTCGAACACGTCAATCCCGGCGAATTTCTTAAACAGAACGCCTTTACCTTCCATCACTGGTTTACCGGCCAGCGCGCCAATATTACCCAGGCCCAGAACCGCAGTACCGTTGGAAATAACCGCAACCAGGTTGCCGCGTGCGGTGTATTTGTAGGCTGCCAGCGGGTCCTTTTCAATTTCAAGACACGGTGCAGCCACGCCCGGCGAGTAGGCCAACGCGAGGTCGCGCTGGGTTGCCAGAGGCTTGGTCGGAGAAACCTGGATTTTACCGGGTACCGGAAATTCGTGGAAATCGAGGGCGCTTTGTTTTAACTGGTCATCCATCTTGTTGTTCCTTTCACGTATCTATCAAAAAAGTGGCGCGGGTAACCATTCTACTGAGCCGCACATTATCACCTCAGTCAACGGCACAAACTTTGAAGGTCCCCATACTCTCACCATTCAAAGAAAGAATTTGTTATCAATTTATAACATCTATGTTACCTGCTTAAGCCAGCAATACCATGCTTGTCTGCTATGCTTTTTGCTGACAACGCCCGCAATTATCTCAAAAGTGTGAATCACAACAAGCATCTAACACTTTACTTTTCAAGGAGTATTTCCTATGACCCGTAAAGAGCTTGCCAATGCCATTCGTGCGCTAAGTATGGATGCCGTCCAAAAAGCTAACTCTGGCCACCCTGGAGCACCAATGGGGATGGCCGATATCGCCGAAGTACTGTGGAACGATTTCCTGCGCCATAACCCGTCCGATCCCACCTGGTACGATCGTGACCGGTTTATTTTATCCAATGGCCACGCCTCAATGCTGCTTTACAGCCTGTTGCATCTTTCCGGCTACAACCTGCCGCTCGAAGAGTTAAAGAACTTCCGCCAGCTCCATTCGAAGACACCAGGACACCCGGAAATTGGCTATACGCCGGGCGTGGAGACCACCACCGGACCGTTGGGTCAGGGTTTAGCCAACGCTGTTGGAATGGCGATTGCAGAACGCACGCTGGCGGCGCAGTTTAACCAGCCAGACCACGAGATTGTTAATCACTATACCTGGGTCTTTATGGGCGACGGCTGTCTGATGGAGGGCATTTCTCACGAAGTGTGCTCGCTGGCGGGCACCCTGGGACTTGGCAAACTCATCGGCTTTTACGATCACAACGGCATCTCAATTGATGGCGAAACCGACGGCTGGTTTACCGACGATACCGCGAAACGCTTTGAGGCCTATCACTGGCATGTAGTGCACGAGATTGACGGTCATGACCCTGAGGCGGTGAAAAAAGCGATTCAGGAAGCACAGGCCGTTACCGATAAACCGTCGCTGATTATCTGCCGCACGGTGATTGGTTTTGGTTCACCGAATAAAGCCGGGAAAGAGGAAGCGCACGGCGCTGCGCTGGGTGAAGAAGAAGTGGCGCTGACCCGGCAGAAGTTGGGGTGGCATCATCCTGCCTTTGAAATCCCCAAAGAGATTTACCGGGCGTGGGACGCTCGTGAAAAAGGCGAGAAAGCCCAACAGAGCTGGAATGAGAAGTTCGCCGCTTATCGACATGCGCATCCGGACCTGGCGGCAGAGTTTACCCGCAGGATGAGCGGTGGACTGCCGGAAGAGTGGGAAGAAACGACCCAGAAATATATCACCGAGCTGCAGGCCAATCCGGCCAAAATCGCCACCCGTAAGGCCTCGCAAAATACTCTGAACGCTTACGGGCCGATACTGCCTGAGCTACTTGGCGGTTCGGCGGATCTGGCGCCCAGCAACCTGACCATCTGGAAAGGCTCCACTTCTCTTAAAGAGGATCATGCAGGAAACTACATCCACTACGGCGTGCGGGAGTTTGGCATGACCGCGATTGCCAACGGTATCGCTCACCACGGGGGCTTCGTACCGTACACCGCAACATTCCTGATGTTTGTCGAATATGCCCGTAATGCCGCACGCATGGCGGCGCTGATGAAAGCCAGACAAATCATGGTTTATACCCACGACTCGATTGGCCTTGGGGAAGATGGTCCCACGCACCAGGCCGTCGAACAGCTCGCCAGCCTGCGTCTGACGCCTAATTTCAGCACCTGGCGACCCTGCGATCAGGTTGAAGCGGCGGTAGGCTGGAAGCTGGCGGTCGAACGCCATGACGGGCCAACGGCGCTGATCCTCTCGCGGCAAAATCTGGCGCAGGTTGAGCGGACGCCTGAGCAAGTGCAGCAGATTGCCCGCGGCGGCTATGTACTGAAGGATGGTGGCGGTAAGCCGGATGTTATCCTGATTGCTACCGGTTCAGAAATGGAAATCACGCTGCTGGCGGCGGAAAAACTGACCGGTGAAGGTCGTAACGTGCGAGTGGTTTCTCTGCCCTCAACCGATATCTTCGACGCCCAGGATGAGGCGTATAGGGAATCGGTTCTCCCCTCAAACGTCAGCGCGCGCGTGGCGGTAGAAGCAGGAATTGCCGACTACTGGTACAAATATGTTGGGCTGAAAGGGGCGATTGTCGGTATGACGGGTTATGGGGAGTCGGCTCCGGCAGACAAGCTGTTCCCGTTCTTCGGCTTTACGGTGGATAACATTGTCGACAAAGCGCATAAGGTGCTTAACGTGTGATCCACAGCGTGGGCCAGGCATCTGGCCCATGCCAGTTATCGCAGCTTGGCTCTTGGGCATAGCGCACCAGACGAAAACGCTGGCCGTCGTAGCGCCAGCGAGTCTGGATACCGCAATCAGCCAACCCTCGTCCTTTAGCGAGGGTTACCAGCTCGCGCGACTTCTCATCAAACGTGGCGTTGGTCAGCTCCATATCGCGACTTTCCGCATCCGTTTTAAAAGGCAGGCTTAGCCGTACCGCCCGTGACGTCAACGGGGTAGTACGTGAAACCACCCACGCCAGATCGATGGTGTTATATGCCCCGGCTTCACAGCCGATCATAAGCAGCGCTTTATCATCCGTTAAGGCCGTGACGCGCATCTCGCGACGCAGCGGATCGATCGAACAGCGAATACCGTTGATCCGCCAGTTACCGTAATCCAGCAATTCACTGCGCTCTTGTTGCGTGAGAGGCGTTGGCGTTGGGTTAATCACAGCCACGCCTTTTAAAGCGGGAGCGGGAGGTACGCTGAGCGGAGGCTCGTCGCCTTTTTCGATCCATGCGGTTTCGCTACCGACCCGTTTTTGCTGGGCGTCGATAAAAAGCAACGCGGCTTTTAGCCCGACCAGGGACAGGTTTTGCGTCCCTTTTTGCAGGGTTATTGCCTTCGCGTCCTGTACGGTTGTTAAAAATGCGCTGATGGTGGCCGGATCATCGGTCATCAGTTGCCAGGGGGTAATACGCCAGTGTTCGCCGCGAAGCGGGAGCGCTGAGCCATCCAGTAGCAGACGTGGCGCAATATCGCTCTCTTTGGCTGTGGGCGATTCCAGCCCACCCAGTTCAATACGCAACACGGCGTCGGTATGTGCCCCGGCACTGCGGCTCAAGGTCATGACCAGGCCGTGATGTTCCCCGGTATTGCGCGCCACGCAAAAGTTTTGGTTATTGCACGTCACCTGCCAGTCAGAAAACGTCTGTTGCGCGGGCGCGGCCCACAGCAAACGGACGGGTAACAACCCGAGCAGGAAAAGTAAAATAACGCGATAGCGCATGGACGGTACAACCCCGAAGTCAAAACACACAGCCTAAGCGGTATCTTCCTTGCGCGACTGATGTGGCTCAATAAGAATCGTCGGATTGGCCGAAAATTTGTAAAGAAATATAAATCCCGCGCATTAGTCCATGAGATGCGACGACTGCAAATAGTTCAGCAATAGCACCGTCTTACCGTCACGGATTTCACCTGTTTTAATCATTTCCAGCGCCTGGGTGAACGGCAGCTCCAGAACCTCAATATCTTCATCTTCCACCCCTCCGCCCGCATTTGCCCGCTGGCTGTCGCTGTATTGCGCAATAAAGAAATGAATTATCTCCGTCACGCCGCCCGGCGACATATAGAGCTCAAACAGCTTACGCACTTCACCCACTTCAAAGCCGGTCTCTTCAATGGCCTCTTTCCGAATGCACGCTTCCGGTTCGTCGTTATCCAGCAGCCCGGCGCAGGTTTCAATCAGTTGACCGCTTTCATTACCATTGACCCAGGTGGCGACGCGAAACTGGCGGATGAGCACCACCGTTTTCTTCTCCGGGTTATACAGCAGGATAGTGGCGCCGTTGCCGAGATCGTAAACCTCGCGTTTGTGGCGAATCACCTCACCATTGCTACGGGTCAGGTCATAGGTAATATTGCGCAGGATGAAGTAGTTATCGGAAAGGACTTTATCTTTGATGAGGGTAATTTTTTGCGACATACCGGCTCCACAGCAAGAAGTGAGAAATAATACTACGCCGTGAAACCGGGTTTGTCTTGGTGCAATGTCGGCCTGATAAGCGAAGCACCATCAGGCAATTATGCGGCACAGAGCCGGATAGCAACGCTAACGCGCCTTATCCGGCCTTCTTAGCGACTTAGTGAGATTTGACTGATTTTACGCCCAGCCAGTCGACGATCCCCTGGGCGGCATGCCGTCCTTCCGCCATGGCCGTAACCACCAGATCCGCACCGCGTACCGCATCACCACCGGCGAAGATTTTCGGGTTACTGGTTTGATAACGGTATGCGCTTTCAACATTGGCGGCTATGCGCCCCCAGTTATCGACCTTAACCCCATGCGTCTCCAGCCACGGCATGCCATGTGCGTGAAAACCAAACGCCATGATCACCGCATCTGCGGGCATGACAAACTCACTCCCGGCGAGGGGAACCGGGCGACGACGCCCCTGCGCGTCCGGCTCGCCAAGCTGGGTACGTAAAAAACGCACGCCGCTGACTCGCCCATCATCATGTAACACCAGCTCAACCGGCTGGACGTTAAACTCGAAGTTCGCCCCCTCTTCCCGGGCGTTCTTCACCTCTTTTTTCGAACCGGGCATGTTGGCTTCATCACGACGATAAGCGCAGGTCACCTGGCGTGCGCCATGACGCAGCGCGGTACGCACGCAGTCCATCGCCGTATCGCCTCCGCCCAGTACAACCACGTTCAGTCCGGCGGTATCGATGAACGGCTCTTCAGGCAGTTCATCCAGCCCCATCACCTGCTTGGTGTTGGCAATCAGGAACGGTAACGCGTCATAAACGCCAGGCGCGTCTTCATTCGGCAGATCCGCCTTCATGGAACGATAGGTTCCTACGCCCACGAACACGGCATCGTAATCCTCCAGCAGCGCCGACAGCGCCACATCCTTACCCACTTCACAGTTAAGTTCGAAATGAATACCCATGGCGCTGAAGATTTCACGGCGGCGGGCCAGCAGCGATTTGTCCAGCTTGAAGGCCGGAATGCCGAACGTCAGCAAACCGCCGATTTCAGGGTGGCGATCGTATACCGTGGCGCTGACTCCGCTGCGCGCCAGCACATCCGCGCAGGCCAGACCCGCCGGACCCGCGCCGATGATAGCAACGCGCTTATCCACTTTCTGCACGTGGCTTAAGTCCGGTCGCCATCCTTTGCTCAGGGCCCGATCAGAGATGTAACGCTCAATATTTCCGATAGTGACCGCCCCATGCTCGCTACGCACCGTACATGCCCCTTCGCAAAGTCGGTCCTGCGGACATACGCGCCCGGTCACTTCCGGCAGGCAGTTGGTCTGGTGAGAAAGCTCAACCGCCGCGTCGATATTCCCGGCTTTGACCAGTTCAATCCACTGCGGAATATGGTTATGCAATGGGCAGGTCCATTCGCAAATACTGTGGTCGCCGCATTTCAGGCAGCGGGACGCTTCCCGTTCCGCCTGCGCCGTACGAAACGGCAGATAGATCTCCTCAAAGCTGGTTTTACGGGCCTCAATTGCCAGCTTATCCGGCTCACCACGCGCAGGCGTCGCCTGCATTTGCTCACGTTTGGTAATTTTATGCGAAACGAAATCGGTGGCGTTGGCGTGCCAGGGCTGGCTTTCCAGACTGGCGGTGCGTAGTCTGCGCGCTTTTGACAGACCAGTAAGCGAATTTTCCGTCACCAGTTGTAACGCTTGCGCCGGACAGTTCTCTACGCAGGCAGGTCCTTGTTCGCGTCCCTGACACAAATCGCATTTGTGCGCAGTGGCTTTCACCTTCCCTTTAGCGACAGGAGTGAGTACGATCTGCATCGTGCCGAAAGGACAAGCAACGACGCACGATTTACAGCCAATACACTTTTTCGGGTTCACCTGAACGCTGTCGTTATCATGGCTGATTGCCCCGTTCGGGCAACTTCTGGCGCAGGGCGCATCTTCACAGTGATGGCAGGTTACCGCACTGCGCTGCTGCTGATGCTTGATGACGGTAATTCGGGGCTGGAAATGCCGTTGACTCAGGACATGCTGCTCGCCATTGTGAGCCATGACGCAGGCGACCTCACAGGCATGGCATCCCAGGCACTGCTGGCTATTAACCATAATAAAACGATTCATGGCTTCCTTCTTTTTTGGTTGCAAAAACCTTATTCTTTATATGAGTGTTGTTATTAACCGACACGGAAGGAAGCGGCAATGTTCATTTGCCCAGGAAGCACAACTATTTATCCAGAACCTGTGGCAGATCAATTTATTTCATCGCATATGAAATTGTGTTTCAGTTACCATCCAGTTTCATGGCGTTTTATTAACATTTATCAAATACACCGCATCGTTCGGGCTGTTTTAAGGCGCGACGTGTATTGTGTGAGGATGCACAAGTGACGGTAAAGCGTCCGGTCTCGGCCAGTCTGGCTAAAGCTTTTTTCTACATAGTGCTGTTGTCGATTCTCTCAACGGGTATTGCGCTGCTCACGCTGACCAGCAGCTTACGAGATGCCGAAGCCATCAACGTGGCTGGCTCATTGCGCATGCAAAGTTACCGTCTGGGTTACGATCTGCAAAGCCAAAGTCCGCAGCTTAACGCTCACCGCCAGCTTTTCCAGCAGGCGCTAAACTCGCCAGCACTCCAGAACCTGAACGCGTGGTATGTGCCTCAAGCGGTAAAAAGTCGCTATGGACGTCTACATGCAAACTGGCTGGAAATGAACGCCCGTCTGATCGATGGCGATTTAAATTGGTACCAGAGCAATATCAATAACTATGTCGATCAAATCGATCTCTTCGTGCTGGCGCTGCAGCATTATGCCGAACGCAAAGTGATGCTGGTTTTTGGTATTTCACTGGCGGGCGGGATCGGCATATTCACCCTCGTTTTCTTTACCTTACGGCGTATTCGCCAGCAGGTGGTGCGTCCGCTGAATAAGCTGGTGGTGGCCAGCCAGCACATTGAACACGGTCAGTTTGACATCCCGTCGCTGGATACTGATTTGCCCAACGAACTCGGGTTGTTGGGCAAGACCTTCAGCCAGATGTCGAGTGAATTACACAAGCTGTACCGCTCGCTGGAAGCGTCTGTCGCTGAGAAGACCCACGATCTCCACGAAGCTAATCGTCGTCTGGAAGTGTTGTATCAGTGCTCTCAGGCGTTAAATACCAGTCAGATTGATGTGTACTGCTTCCGCCATATTTTACAGATCGTCCGCGAGCATGACGCCGCCTATTTCCTGGAACTCACCGTCGGAGATAACTGGCGAATTAGCGAAGGCGCAAAAAGCCCCGAGCTGCCGATGCAGATCCTGCCGGTCACCATGCAGGAAACCGTCTACGGTGAACTGCACTGGCAAAGCCCGAACGTCAATGCTTCTACCCCGTTGCTTAACAGCGTCTCCTCGATGCTCGGTCGCGGGTTGTACTTCAACCAGGCGCAAAAACATTTTCAGCAGCTGTTGTTAATGGAGGAACGGGCGACGATTGCGCGCGAACTGCACGACTCGCTGGCGCAAGTGCTCTCTTATTTACGCATTCAGCTCACGCTGCTGAAGCGTTCGATTCCCGAAGATAACGCCCCAGCGCAAAGCATTATGGCGGATTTCTCTCAGGCGCTGAACGATGCCTACCGCCAGCTACGCGAACTGCTCACCACCTTCCGCCTGACTTTACAGCAGGCCGATCTCCCCTCCGCCCTGCATGAAATGCTGGAAACGCTGCAAAATCAGACCTCAGCTAAACTGACGCTTGATTGCCGGTTACCGACCCTGGCGCTGGACGCGCAAATGCAGGTGCATCTGCTGCAGATCGTCCGTGAAGCGGTGCTGAACGCGATTAAACATGCCAGCGCAACCGAAATTGCCGTCAGTTGCGTGACCGCGCCGGATGGTAATCACACGGTTTATATTCGCGATAACGGTATCGGCATTGGCGAGCCGCATGAGCCTTCGGGGCACTATGGATTAAATATTATGCGCGAGCGGGCGGAAAGGCTGAGCGGCACGCTGACTTTCTCTCAACCCTCCGGAGGGGGAACGCTGGTGAGCATCAGTTTTCGTTCGGCAGAATCCGACGGTGAGCTAACGTAAAGAACCGCAAAGCGCCGTCGGTTCTCGATCCAGGCCTGACGGCGTTGGCACGAAAGGTAAGCTGTAAACGGGCATGATAATTTACATTATCTTCTTTTTTTCTCCACGTTTGCCCCGTACCTTGCCGCTAAAGTGAAGCAATTCACACCCATAACGATACGCAGAAACACGAGGTCCCCTTTTAATGGCGAATTTTTTCATCGATCGCCCCATTTTTGCCTGGGTGTTAGCAATCCTGTTGTGCCTGACAGGAGCCCTGGCTATTTTTTCGCTGCCCGTTGAGCAATACCCCGATCTGGCACCGCCAAACGTGCGGGTAACCGCGAACTACCCTGGCGCGTCCGCACAAACCCTGGAAAATACCGTCACCCAGGTTATCGAGCAGAACATGACTGGTCTCGATAATCTGATGTACATGTCGTCGCAGAGCAGCGGGACAGGCCAGGCGTCGGTTACGCTGAGCTTCCTCGCGGGAACCGATCCTGATGAAGCCGTCCAGCAGGTGCAAAACCAGCTGCAATCGGCAATGCGTAAGCTGCCGCAGGCGGTACAGAATCAAGGGGTCACGGTGCGCAAGACCGGTGACACCAATATTCTGACCATCGCCTTCGTCTCCACCGATGGCTCAATGGATAAGCAGGACATCGCCGACTACGTCGCCAGTAATATCCAGGATCCGCTCAGTCGTATAAACGGCGTGGGCGATATTGACGCCTACGGTTCACAATATTCCATGCGTATCTGGCTCGACCCGGTCAAACTTAACAGCTTCCAGATGACCGCCAAAGATGTGACCGATGCTATCGAGTCACAGAATGCGCAGATTGCCGTCGGGCAACTTGGCGGCACGCCTTCGGTAGACAAACAAGCGCTGAATGCGACAATCAACGCCCAGTCGCTGCTACAGACTCCGGATGAATTCCGCGCGATTACGCTACGCGTCAACCAGGACGGCTCAGAAGTTAAACTGGGTGATGTGGCGACGGTCGAAATGGGAGCGGAAAAGTACGACTATCTCAGCCGCTTCAACGGCCACCCGGCTTCCGGTCTGGGGGTAAAACTGGCCTCCGGCGCCAATGAAATGGCAACGGCGGAGCTGGTTATCGACCGCCTGAACGAGCTCTCACAGTATTTTCCGCATGGGCTGGAATACAAGGTGGCGTATGAAACTACCTCCTTTGTCAAAGCCTCAATTATCGACGTGGTGAAAACGCTGCTGGAAGCGATCGCGCTGGTATTCCTTGTGATGTACCTGTTCCTGCAAAACTTCCGCGCCACGCTGATCCCTACAATCGCCGTTCCCGTCGTCCTGATGGGTACTTTTTCCGTGCTCTACGCCTTTGGCTACAGCGTTAACACCCTGACGATGTTTGCGATGGTGCTGGCGATCGGCCTGCTGGTCGATGATGCCATTGTGGTGGTGGAAAACGTCGAGCGTATTATGAGTGAGGAAGGCCTCTCACCGCGGGAAGCGACGCGGAAATCGATGGGGCAAATCCAGGGCGCGCTGGTCGGTATCGCCATGGTGCTGTCGGCGGTGTTTATCCCGATGGCCTTCTTCGGCGGCACTACCGGGGCTATCTACCGCCAGTTCTCGATTACCATCGTCTCCGCAATGGTTCTTTCAGTTCTGGTGGCGATGATCCTCACCCCTGCCCTGTGCGCCACTCTGCTCAAACCGCTACATAAAGGCGAGCATCACGGGCAAACCGGTTTCTTTGGCTGGTTTAACCGGATGTTTAACCGCAACGCCGAACGCTACGAAAAAGGCGTCGCCAGGATCCTGCACCGCAGCCTGCGCTGGATACTGATTTACGGCCTGCTGCTCGGCGGTATGGTTTTCCTGTTCCTGCGCCTGCCAACCTCTTTCCTGCCGCTCGAAGACCGCGGCATGTTTACCACCTCAATACAGTTGCCCAGCGGCTCGACCCAGCAGCAAACATTGAAAGTGGTTGAGGAAGTGGAGAAGTATTACTTCACCCATGAGAAAGACAACATTACGTCGGTCTTTTCCACGGTCGGTTCCGGCCCTGGCGGGAACGGTCAAAACGTGGCGCGGATGTTTGTCCGCTTAAAAGACTGGGATGATCGCGACACCACCACCGGAACCTCTTTCGCCATCATCGAGCGCGCGACTAAAGCCTTTAATAAGATTAAGGAAGCCCGCGTCTTCGCCAGCAGCCCTCCGGCGATTAGCGGTCTCGGGAGCTCTGCCGGTTTCGATATGGAGCTGCAAGATCACGCCGGTGCGGGCCATGATGCGTTAATGGCCGCGCGCGACAAGCTGATTGAGCTGGCCGGGAAAGACGCGTCTCTGACCCGTGTTCGTCATAACGGTCTGGACGACAGCCCGCAGTTGCAAATTGATATCGATCAGCGCAAAGCCCAGGCGCTGGGCGTTTCCATTGATGACATCAACGACACCTTGCAAACGGCCTGGGGCTCCAGCTACGTCAATGACTTTATGGACCGGGGTCGTGTGAAGAAGGTTTACGTACAGGCGGCAGCAAAATATCGCATGCTCCCGGACGACATCAATCTGTGGTACGTCCGCAATAATAGCGGCGGCATGGTGCCTTTCTCGGCCTTTGCCACGTCGCGCTGGGAAACGGGTTCACCGCGTCTGGAACGCTATAACGGCTACTCCGCCGTCGAGATTGTTGGCGAAGCCGCCCCAGGCGTCAGTACCGGTACGGCGATGGACATTATGGAATCGCTGGTCCACCAGTTGCCGACCGGATTCGGCCTCGAATGGACCGCAATGTCTTACCAGGAACGGCTGTCGGGCTCTCAGGCGCCAGCCCTGTACGCCATTTCTTTGCTGGTGGTGTTCCTGTGTCTGGCGGCTCTGTACGAAAGCTGGTCGGTTCCCTTCTCCGTCATGCTGGTTGTACCGCTGGGGGTCATTGGCGCGCTGCTCGCTACCTGGATGCGCGGTCTGGAAAACGACGTGTACTTTCAGGTCGGGTTACTCACCGTGATCGGGCTTTCGGCGAAGAACGCAATATTGATTGTTGAATTCGCCAATGAGATGAACGAGAAAGGTCACGACTTGCTCGACGCCACGCTGCATGCCTGTCGCCAACGCTTACGCCCAATTCTGATGACGTCACTGGCGTTTATCTTTGGGGTGTTGCCGATGACCATCAGCAGTGGCGCAGGTTCCGGCGGTCAACATGCGGTGGGGACTGGCGTAATGGGCGGGATGATTTCAGCCACTGTCCTTGCGATTTACTTCGTTCCTCTGTTCTTTGTGCTGGTACGCAGACGCTTCCCGTTGAAGCCACGCCCAGAATAATCGGACACAAAAAAGGCGACTTACGTTGAGTCGCCTTTTATTATCCTTTGCAGGATATGAATTTCTTCCAGAAAATTATTTACGAAGCATCACTTCGATAAAGTCTTTCCAGTTCCCCAGTTCACGTTCAATCATAACAACCTCTCTTATTATTATGGGCATTCTACGAAATCATCATCATAAAAAGAAGATCATTTAACCAATGGTTGCGATTACATCCTCCAGTGTTCGGGGGTATATGTAATCACTATGCGCTAACCCCATAAATTTTATGTGACTTACTGCAATATTTTGAAATATTCATACATCATCTACGACTTTGGCAATTCTGATGGAAAAACAGGCTGATGCAAACAGGCAAAATCTGATTTTCAGTTCCCCGTGAATTTTGGAACTTTCAGGAATCATTATTCACCATTCAACAACAATGTTATATTTTTCTATAACGGTTCGATGACAATATGTATTATTCATGTTTATAGAACACGAGAATAAATATTCAAATTACGTCAATAAGGATTCAAATGATCACCCTCTACGGCATTAAGAATTGCGATACGATTAAAAAAGCCAGACGCTGGCTGGAAGACAATGGGGTCGACTACCGCTTCCATGATTATCGCGTCGACGGCCTGGACAACGCGTTATTACACGCCTTTATCAGCGAATTAGGTTGGGAGGCGCTGCTCAATACACGTGGAACCACCTGGCGCAAACTGGATGAAGCCACACGTAACCAAATCACCGATGCGTCCTCTGCTGCTGCATTGATGATTGAAATGCCTGCAATTATCAAACGCCCATTGCTCTGCGCGCCGGGTAAGCCTATGCTGCTTGGCTTTAGTGAATCCAGTTATACGCAGTTTTTTAATGAGGTATAGTCTATGTCGTGCCCGGTTATTGAGCTGACACAGCAGCTTATTCGCCGTCCTTCCCTGAGCCCGGATGATGCCGGGTGCCAGGCGTTAATGATTGAACGCCTGCGCGCGGTAGGTTTTACCGTTGAGCGTATGGATTTTGGTGACACACAGAATTTTTGGGCATGGCGCGGCAAAGGTGAGACTCTGGCATTTGCCGGTCACACTGACGTAGTGCCTGTCGGCGATGTCGATCGTTGGATTAATCCACCGTTCGAACCGACCATTCGCGATGGCATGTTGTTCGGGCGTGGCGCAGCCGATATGAAAGGCTCACTGGCGGCAATGGTCGTGGCCGCAGAACGTTTTGTCGCCCAGCATCCGAACCATCAGGGTCGTCTGGCGTTTTTGATAACCTCTGACGAAGAGGCCAGCGCCCAAAACGGCACCGTAAAAGTGGTTGAAGCACTTATGGCGCGCAATGAACGACTGGATTATTGTCTGGTTGGCGAGCCGTCCAGCACGGAAATCGTTGGCGACGTGGTGAAAAATGGGCGTCGTGGTTCACTGACCTGCAATCTGACCATTCACGGCGTGCAGGGCCACGTAGCCTACCCGCATCTGGCCGATAACCCGGTACACCGCGCGGCGCCAATGCTCAATGAACTGGTGGCGATTGAGTGGGATCAGGGCAACGAATTCTTCCCGGCGACCAGCATGCAGATTGCCAATATTCAGGCAGGAACCGGCAGCAACAATGTTATTCCCGGCGAACTGTTTATCCAGTTCAACTTCCGTTTCAGCACCGAATTAAACGATGAAATGATTAAGTCCCGGGTGCTGGAGCTGCTGGAGAAACATCAGCTGCGTTATACCTTCGACTGGTGGCTTTCCGGTCAGCCGTTCCTGACCGCACGCGGTAAAC
This sequence comes from Citrobacter braakii, assembly GCF_002075345.1. Taxonomy (GTDB): domain Bacteria; phylum Pseudomonadota; class Gammaproteobacteria; order Enterobacterales; family Enterobacteriaceae; genus Citrobacter; species Citrobacter braakii. The sequence continues at coordinate 27,698 of NZ_NAEW01000010.1, read as the reverse complement.
TGGTGGATGCGGTGGTGAACGCCATTGAGCACTATAATGAGATTAAACCGCAGTTACTGACTACAGGCGGGACGTCCGACGGGCGTTTTATTGCCCGCATGGGGGCACAGGTAGTAGAACTGGGGCCGGTCAACGCCACCATTCATAAAATTAATGAATGTGTTAATGCCGCCGACCTGCAGCTGCTTGCCCGTATGTATCAACGTATCATGGAGCAACTCGTCGCCTGATGAGTGTTCCTGTAAGAGGAAATGAGCATGGACTGGCTGGCAAAATACTGGTGGATTCTGGTGTTGGTGTTTCTGGTAGGCGTATTGCTGAACGTGATTAAAGATCTCAAGCGCGTCGACCACAAGAAATTTCTTGCCAATAAGCCGGAGCTTCCCCCGCATCGTGATTTTAACGATAAATGGGATGACGACGACGATTGGCCAAACAAGGATCAACCGAAGAAATAAGCCAACGTAGGCCGAATGGCGGTTTCACATCGCCATTCGGCCTGCGGGTTAAATCATCTCAATCACATCATCATCGTGAGGCTTACCGCCGCTCAGCGCTTCATCAAAGTAGTGCTTCGGTACGGTAAAACGCAAGTGGTCGAGCGCAAACTGCATACTGCGTTCATCAATAGCGTGCCCCAGATTTTCGACGATATCCAGCGTCACATCCCCACCGGCGCGAATTAACGCCTCCTGCGCGGCAACGGCATGAGATAACTCAATCACCCGGTCTTCACCGCCGTGAATCAAATGCACCGTCGTCGCGGTGGTTGCAACCTCCGGCAACGTGGCATAGCGACCATTAAAGGCGATGACCCGCGACGCCAGCCCAGGCTCGGCTTTAATACTCTCAAGCGACATAATCGAGCCCTGAGAAAAACCAATCAGCGCGGTCGCCTGAGGCGAAACGCCGCTTTGCTTCTGCCAGTAGCGAACGGTTTCGATAAAGACCGGCATAATCGCGTCAATACGCGCCTGGCGGTTCTCTTCCGTTATCCCCTGTACCGAAAACCACTGACGCCCGGAAGTCGTACCATAAGGCTCTGCCCCGCCAATGCTGACGATTAGCGCATTCGGAAACAGCGGCGCAAACCAGGAGCCAATTTCGCCCATGGCAACCGGGTTATCGCCGACGCCATGAAACAGCAACAAGAGCTGTTGAGCGGGTTTATCGGGACTTTGAACAACAAAATGGTCATGTTTCATGGCGATCTCCTTAACTGATGAGAATCATTCTACGCCGCTTAACCGCAATGACCATGCCAGGAAATTGAAGAAGTTAGTGAAAAAATTGCCATTGCATAATGCGATTATGTAGCCGTTGTTCACGCTCAGCATCCAGCTGTTTTAAGGCCTGCGCCGCCTCGGCGCGCTGAACTGCCAACAGCGCTTTGCGACCCGATATTTTCAGCTGTTGGCACAATTCAGCATCGCTGCGTTGAGCCTGTATACGCCCGCGCAATGCCGGAAGAGGCAACTCGCTGCGCTCAAGCAAACGACTCAGACAACCTAATGATGTCAGTAATGGTCGATGCGCGAAAGCAAACCCAGCCAGCTCACCCCAGTCATCCTCATTAAGCGTAGTCTCTTTCAGTGGTACCAGCGGAATGCGCTCTGCGTTCCACTGAGCAAGAATCTCCGCATCCCGTCGCAGGCGCTGGTGCGCCCGCCAGGCAAGGCGTTTTCCCGCTTCGCTGATGGGCAGCACCGCCATAGCGGTATAACAGCCGCTGCTGGCTTCCCGATGATTACCCATCCGTACCAGGACAAAACCGCAGCGCTGCCAGAAACGCCATAATTCAGCCGTATAACCAAAGCTGACGGACAGATAGTCGCACTGCGTGCAATAGTGCCGGGCCTGCAGAATCAGCTGTTGCCCAATACCTTCCCTTTGACGCGCGGGATGAACCGCAATTCGACTGACCCGCCGCCCGACGAGCGTCGCCGCCAATGGGTCTCCGCCGTGCGCCGCCAGTGACTGCGCAACCAGATTTCCTCTTGGTCGGCGATATCCGGCCCAGACGGCCTGGCTTAATTCTGCGGATAATCCCCCCTCGTCGACCAGCCAGACGGCTCCCGCCACCGAGTCAGCAGCCGAAGCCTGAAGAAAATGCTGACCCGGCGCGTCCATCATTCGCCGCAGATCCAGTGGCGAGGTGCGATAATGCGCACCGGAAAGTAGCTGATATACCGCTAACGGCAGCGCCGGGTTTGTCTGCCATGAGAGTTGCTCAAATGCCGAGAAGTTAAGCTCCCCCAAGGGGGCATGCGCAAAGGTTTCGTCGTCAAACACCAGCGCATCGCTGACGATTTTCTCCAGCGGACATCTCTGCGCCCAGCGTACGGGTTGTTGCAACTCATAGCGTCGAAGATGAGGAAAGCGGGCGCAGAATTTCAGCAAAAAGCCTCTGCCGGTTCCCTCGTAGCCCTGTACGGTGGTGGTTAACAGCGTACGAGGGAAACGCGCAACCAGTTGGTGTAGCAGCGGCGCGGGGATCGCGGCGGCTTCATCCACAACCAGCCAGTCTGCGGTTGCAGAACTGCTTAACAGCGCATCCGGGGCCATAAACCGGTATCGCTCTGCGGCAAATTGCGCCAGCACATCCGTTGCCGCTTTAGCAGGCGCGGTGACAATCGCGGTCCCGTTGATACGTGCTATCAGTTGCCCTGCCAGAGCCGATTTACCCCGGCCACGTGCAGCTGTGACCGCAGCCACGCCGGGAGGCATATCCAGCAACTGGGTTAAAATCATCGCCTGTTCAGGCTGAGGGTAACCGGTTGCCGCGTGCCAGACTGCACGAACAGGAAAACGCGGGCTGGAAACTGCGTGATGCTGCTGCCAGTGCAGCGCCTGTCCGTCACGGGAAATCACCCGTTTGACATGTTCAACAAAGTGCGGCGTTGGGATAGGTTCAGCACAGTCGCTCCAGCGCAGTGAATCCACGTCCGGATGCGTGTGCCAGGTATGCCAGGGGGGAGTCAGCAAAACCAGCCAGCTCCCGGCGATCAGCGTTCCGCTTAAGGCGGCAAATGCCGCAGCGTCAAATCCCTGCCCGGCGTCAAAAACCGCATGACGAAACTCGCGTCCTAATAACGTTTGCAGCGCCTGTGGCGTACAGTTCGGCTCAGCAGGGGCGGGTGCGCCCACCCATAACCAGTCGCCGGGTAACGTGTCGCGTAGCGCTAAAGCCCGCTCCTGACACCAGTTCCCCTCGCCACTGATAATCAGCAGACGACGGATCCCTTCGTGGGCCATCTGTTCGGTTAACGCGCTCAGCGCCGTATTATCAGACATCCCTGCCTCAGTAGCTTAAATGCCTTTACCAAAAGTATTACATTGTCCCGGATCGCCGCTGTCAAAACCGCGTTTGAACCAGCTAAGCCGCTGCTCAGAAGTGCCGTGGGTAAAGCTGTCCGGCACAACGCGTCCTTGTCCCTGCTGCTGCAGGCGATCGTCGCCAATGGCCTGAGCGGCGTTCAGCGCTTCTGCCAGGTCGCCGGACTCCAGCACGCCCTGCTGCTGCATACTGTTGCCCCAGACGCCGGCAAAGCAGTCCGCCTGCAGTTCCATACGTACGGAAAGACGGTTCACCTCAGCCTGTGAGGCATTCTGCTGCATCTGGCGAACTTTCGGTTCAATACCCAGCAGTTTCTGCACGTGGTGACCCACTTCATGGGCGATAACATAGCCCTGAGCAAAATCACCATCGGCGCCCAGCTTATTTTTCATGTCATCATAAAATGAGAGGTCGATATACACCGTACCATCCGCCGGGCAGTAAAACGGCCCCATCACCGACTGACCTGCGCCACAGCCGGTACGCGTCGCTCCGCGATACATTACCAGCTTCGGCTGTTGGTAGGTCCGGCCCATTTTTTCAAACTGCTGCCCCCAGGTATCTTCCGTGGTGGCCAGAATCACCGAGGTAAATTTTGCTGCTTCATCATCATTTGGGCTGATGGAGTGTGATGATTGCTGTTGGGAAACTGGCTGGCCGGTCATTAATCCGGTGAGATCCACGCCATAATATCCCGCCACCAGCACCACAATCAGCAGGATGATGCCGCCTTTACCACTGGGCAAACGAAAACCAGGGCCGCCTATAGAAGGGCCGCCACCGGAGCTATTTCGTCTGTCTTCCACATTGTCACTTTCACGACGCCCTTGCCAGCGCATAATCACCTCAACTTTTTATTCATTATGATGATGATCGTAGGCGGTTCGGAACAGGATTACCATAAGAAACAGTAATCAAAATCGGCGGGATTGATGAGCCGGAGAGCGATCGCCGGCTCAGGGGAGGATTAGTCTAACTTCACACCCAGACGATGCGCGACGGCTTCATAGGCTTCGATCAGGCCGCCCAGGCTCTGGCGGAAGCGATCTTTGTCCATTTTATCCAGCGTTTCTTTGTCCCACAGACGGCTGCCGTCCGGTGAGAACTCATCGCCCAGGACAACTTCACCTTTATACAAACCAAACTCAAGTTTGAAGTCGACCAGAATCAGACCGGCATCATCAAACATCTTTTTCAGCACGTCGTTGGCTTTGTAGGTCAGCTCTTTCATACGCGCCAGATTCTCTTTGCTCACCCAACCAAAAGTTTCGCAATAGGAATCGTTAATCATTGGATCGTGCATAGCATCGTTTTTCAGGAACAGATCAAACAGCGGCGGATTCAGTTCAATACCTTCTTCAACGCCTAAACGCTTAACCAGGGAACCTGCTGCGCGGTTACGAACCACACATTCAACCGGTACCATCTCCAGTTTTTTCACCAGACATTCAGTATCGGAAAGCAGTCGCTCCATCTGGGTAGGAATGCCCGCTTCTTGCAGTTTAGTCATAATGAAATGGTTGAACTTGTTGTTCACCATGCCTTTACGGTCAAACTGTTCAATGCGCGCGCCATCCCCTGCTGACGTATCATTGCGGAATTCGAGCACCAACAGGTCCGGGTTTTCCGTGCTGTATACGGTCTTCGCTTTACCACGATACAACTCAGCTTGCTTTTGCATCTTTATTACTCCTGGGTGTGAATTAACGATAAATATTGCGTTTTTCTGCCGACGCACACGTTTGCGTATCATATCAGAAAAAAAGGGCTGGAGTTATCCAGCCCTTTATTTTTACTTACTGAACGCTGCCTGGAAGACGGCGACCAGCGCGTCGTTCTGGCTTTGCGTCAGGGTATGCCCCTTCGGATCGATAAACTGCAAGCTACTGCGGTTGTCTAAATCACCGACCTGCAGTTTATAGTCGCCGGATACCAGACCCGGATCGCTTGCGCCCAGCTCCTGCCAGTTGCTTTCAGACAGTGGTTTGTAGGTCACGGCGATGCTGCCCTGAGAACGGGTGCTGTCGGTCACTTTCATTCCCACTTTCTCAAGCGCTGCCGGCAGACGCTGCCATACCACGTTGAACGGCCCACGTACCACCAGCATCGGTAAACCGGTGTCATCGGCAGCACTCTGAACATCCATGGTGGCGGCAGAGCGGTTCTGCGCGGCATTCGCGGCATCAGTGGCGTTCTTATCCAGACCTGCGGAGATAACGTTCATCATCTCAGCGCTGTAACGCTGCATTGATGCTGGATCAGCTACGGGTTTACCGGCCTGCTCGAGGTTAATCAGTTTCACCGTTACCGCTTGCTGATAACCCTGCGGTTTAACCGAGATTTGATAACGTCCACGGTACTGCTCGTCTTCATCCAGACGGTTCCAGTTAACCCAGTCGGTGGTTAACGTCTGGCTGGCATCATCACGTTTGGTGATCGTGTAGTTTTTAGACTGAATGACGCTAACGACCTGTGGCCACAGCGTGTTGCCACGACCATTTTCCACCAGCAATGTCGACGTATCACCCGCGATCTGAGTGCGAGCGCCGGTGACTAATGCTAACGGCTGAGCCGGCGGGCGAATGTCCAGCGCTTTACCAACGGCACCGCTGCCGTTGGTGACCGGGATATTATAGTCACCCGACATAACCGGCAGAATCATCCCAGCTGGAGCGTGAAGCTCAGCAAGCGGTGCGGCCTCCAGATAGGATTCATCACCGCTCACCTGGCGCTTATAACGCGAGTCAGAACTACAGGCCGCGAGCAACATAACAAGCGAAACACCCGCAACCTTGGCCAGGCGCGACTTTTGTACTGAGTAAGCCATCAAATCTCCCTAAACTTTACAGCAAACCGGCATGCTTAAGCGCCGCTTTGACGATTTCACGAGCATTATCCGTGATTGGCGTCATCGGCAGACGTAGCGTATCGGTCGCCACAAGTCCCAACTCCTTACACGCCCATTTCACTGGGATAGGATTGGGTTCGACAAATAGTTTGTTGTGTAACGGCATCAGACGCTGGTTAATCACCCGCGCCTCGGCAAAGTTCCCGGCTGCCGCCAGTTTGCACATTTCGGCCATATCGCGTGCCGCAACGTTAGACGTCACGGAAATCACGCCATGACCACCGAGCTGCATAAAATCCAGTCCGGTCGCGTCATCACCGCTGAGCAGAATAAAGTCGTCTGAAACCAGCTCTTTGATCTGGTGAACGCGACTTAAGTTCCCCGTGGCCTCTTTAATAGCGATAATATTTTTTACTTTCGCCAGGCGACCAACGGTTTCCGGCAACATATCGCAGCCGGTACGGGACGGTACATTATACAGAATTTGCGGCAGGTCAGTATGTTCAGCGATGGCTTTGAAATGCTGGAACAAACCTTCCTGGGTTGGGCGGTTGTAGTAAGGCGTCACCGTCAGGCAGCCGACAACACCACTGTCGTTGAAACGCTGCGTCAGACTAATGGCTTCCGCGGTCGCATTAGCGCCGGTTCCGGCAATCACCGGAATACGCCCGTCGGCCAGCTCCAGGGTCATCATCACCACATCGCCATGCTCATCATGACTCAGGGTGGCAGACTCACCGGTGGTGCCAACCGAAACGATCGCCGAGGTGCCGCTGGCGACATGATAATCAATCAGTTTTTTCAGGCTCGACCGGCAGACTTTACCTTTCTCATCCATCGGCGTAACAAGCGCGACAATACTTCCCGTGAACATGGGCCATCCTCTGTGCAAACAAGTGTCTCAATGGTACGTTTGGTACGACAATAAAAGCAAGCGACCAGAGCCGTTCTGATTGTTGTATGCATGTTTTTTTTATGCTTTCCTTATGATTACCTCACCGCTCAAAGGAAGAACAGGTTTGACATCGTCATCGCAACACTATCTGGTCATTACTGCGCTGGGTGCTGACCGCCCGGGAATTGTGAACACCATCACACGTCATGTCAGCAGTTGCGGCTGTAATATCGAAGACAGCCGACTGGCCATGCTGGGTGACGAGTTCACGTTTATCATGTTGCTGTCGGGCACCTGGAATGCCATTACCCTAATTGAATCAACCTTGCCGTTGAAAGGTGCAGAGCTGGATTTACTGATTGTGATGAAGCGCACGACCGCACGCCCCCGTCCGGCGATGCCCGCTACGGTATGGGTGCAGGTCGATGTTCCTGATTCTCCGCATTTGATTGAACGCTTTACCGCCCTGTTTGACAGCCACCAAATGAATATTGCGGAACTGGTTTCACGCACGCAACCGGCTGAGAACGAAAAGGCGGCACAGCTGTTTATTCAAATTACCGCACATAGTCCTGCGTCACATGATTCGGCAAATATTGAAGATGCGTTTAAAGCACTCTGTACAGAACTCAATGCGCAAGGCAGTATTAACGTCGTCAATTACTCACAGCATGATGAACAGGATGGAGTTAAGTAATGAACCCACTGAAAGCCGGTGATATCGCACCGAAATTTAGCTTGCCGGATCAAGACGGAGAACAAGTAAATTTAACCGACTTCCAGGGACAGCGTGTTCTGGTTTATTTTTACCCGAAAGCCATGACACCCGGCTGTACCGTACAGGCCTGCGGCCTGCGCGATAACATGGATGAGTTAAAAAAAGCAGGTGTTGAAGTGCTGGGAATCAGCACCGATAAACCAGAGAAGCTTTCCCGATTCGCGGAGAAAGAAGTCCTTAACTTCACGCTCCTGTCCGACGAAGATCACCAGGTTTGCGAGCAGTTCGGCGTCTGGGGTGAGAAGTCATTTATGGGCAAAACCTATGATGGCATCCACCGCATCAGCTTCCTGATTGATGCTGAAGGGAAAATTGAGCATGTGTTTGATGACTTCAAAACCAGCAACCACCACGACGTGGTAATGAACTGGCTGAAAGAGAACGCCTGATTTACATTTTGCCAGATAGCGCCTGATGGTGACGCCACGCGTCTTATCAGGCCGCCATCCGCATAACTCCGTAGCCGGATAAGGCGTCTACGCCGCCATCCGGCATCAACGTCGTTTATTCAAACGTCCCTTTTACACAGGCTTTTTTCTCTCTGACGACGGCTTTTCCCTTCGCCCACAGGTGATGAACTTCAAGCGCATCATTGAGCACCAGAATGTCGGCATCGCATCCCACCGCCAGACGCCCTTTATGTTCCAGTCCCAAAAATTCTGCGACCGTTCGCGTCAGCGGACACAGCGCCAGTTCCAGCGGTATGGCATGAACCTTCACCAACTGGCGCACTGTTTCAGCCAGTGATTCAAACCCTGCGACACCGATGCCGATAAGATTACCGTAGTCATCAAATTCCGGCTGGCTACCGTTGCCGTCTGAACTCAAGGTAATACGCGACAGCGGCACGTTCTGGCGTAGTGCCGTGGCGATGGCCGTGGCCGGGTCGACGGGTTCATCAATGCTGCTGGTAATGTCGATATAACCGCCTTTGCGGGCATACTCCAGCGCCGACTGAAACAACGGTTCCGCACGATTGACGTGTGTGGGCAGCAGCTTGGTAATCGGTACATCGCAACTGTCGAGGATCTGGTACAACGGCTCCAGCATGCGCGGGCTGTCGCCCATATGGAAGACGCTAATCCCCGGCTTGCGCCCTAACAATCCGCCAACGCGCGACTGCGCCGCCATGTTTGCCAGCGCCGAGGTGTCCGGGGCTGAAGAACGATGGTCCGAAACAGCACATTTCACGCCAATAATTTTATCGATCAGCGCCACATCGCGATCGATACTGCCGGTGATGGTCGGGGAAGGCAGAGAATACGCCCCGGTCAGCATCCATGCGCTAATGCCTTCAAATTCCAGCGCGCGGGTTTTCGCCAGCAGCGATTCAGGGTGACGGGTAATACCATCTGTCCCCAGCAATCCCACCACCGAGGTGACGCCAGCTTCAACCAGCCGCGACAAGCGTACTTCCGGCGTGCGGGTGTGCGGCCCCGCTTCTCCACCGCCGCCAATCAGATGGACGTGTTGATCGATAAATCCTGGGCACACAATCGCACCGTCAAGATTGATACACTCGCAGCCAGGAAAATCGTCAGGGGAAATCGACGGCGCGATGGCAACAATTTTGCTGTCAGACACCAGTATATCCTGGCGTCCTAAGTCTTCCGGCGCGTACACGTGTCCCTGCTGGAACAACGTCAAATTAAGAATGGAACAGTTCATAACCTTCCTTGTCAGGCAATAACCTGCATAACCCAAATAGAGAGCAGCGCATTAATTACGCATACCGCAATAATAAGCGGGTAATAACGGGGATGGACCCCCGCGGTACCCAGACAGCGTCCCACATTTTGCACCGGATTGCCCATCAGGTAGATAGCCGGTAACAGCACCGTAGCATCATGTCCCGAAAGCGTACCGGCGACAACCAGGCTGGCGCAAACACCGACGCCGCCTCCCATACTCATCACCGCCGCCAGCAGTACGGTAGCAGATTCCCCCGGCAGTCCCCACAGCGCCATTACCGGCTCACATACCCGCCCGACAATCTCGAGCAGTCCCGTCACCTTCAGCGCCTGAATAATCACAAACGCCATTACCACGTTAGGCAACAGGCTGGTTGTTGCAATAGTGAATCCGCGCCGTGCGCCATCGATAAACATATCCATGACGTTTTTACGTACTTGCGTTGTCATCTCACGCCTCCTGCTGCGTACGGCGATTTTCCAGCTGCGCAATCCACAAACGCAGCAGGTTCGCACCCACAAATTTGAAGACAAGGATCACCGCCAGCGGCGTAATCACCGGAACGGTAACCATCGTAAACAGCGCAGCACCCGAGGAAAAATAGTTGGTAATACACGCACTGCCGCTGGTTTGCCAGCAGGCAAAAATGGCACGTTCCTGTTCAGTGATAATGCCCTCTTCCGCCATTTCTTTAGTCATCCCTGCCGCAGCATCGGTATTTTGCATATTCGCAATCAGCGCCAGCGAACAAATACCCGGAATACCGAGTAACGGGCGCAGGACTGGCGTCATCAGTTGCTGTGCCGCACGCAACCCTCCCAGCCCTTCGGTGACGGAAATTATCCCGAGTGAAAGAATGACGGAAGGCGCCAGCTCAAGCGCGAATAAGAAGCCGTCTTTTGCGCCCATACCGCCCGTGCCGCGAAAAGAGACCGCTGAGTCCCCCGCCGCATTAATCTGCCCAAACGCACCGTTGAGAACGGTGAAATCAAAGACTCGCCACCATTCGGTACTTTTCGCAAACATACCGGAAAAAAGAATAATCGTAATAAAAAAAGCGAGATAACCGCCCCATCCCACCTTCTGCTGCGTGTGTGTGTTGTGACCCATTTTGTTCTCCTGTTGGCCTTATTCCTTGCGTGACTTAAAGACATCACGCGGGTCAAGTTAAAGACAAACGCAGAGAAAAACGACACCAGAAGAGATTATTCAGAATGTGTGGATAGAGGTCAGACAAGTTCGGCTCCGGCGACATTGCATCGCCGGAGCAAACAGATTAGGGTTCATCAACGACCTGACCATCCGGCCAGGCATGCATTACCGCTTTGATTAACGTCGCCAGAGGAATCGCAAAGAATACGCCCCAGAATCCCCACAGGCCGCCGAATATCACCACTGAGAGAATAATCACCAGCGGATGCAGATTTACCGCCTCGGAGAACAGCACCGGCACCAGCAAATTACCGTCCAGCGCCTGGATTATCAGGTATACGGCAAAACAGCTCCAGAACTCGGTGCCAAGCCCGAACTGGAACAATGCCACACCGACCACCGGAATAGTGACCACGAAAGCGCCGATGTACGGGATCAGCACGGAGAAGCCTACCAGCACCGCCAGCAGCAGCGAATAGTTGAGGCCAAACAGCAGGAAGCCGAGCCAGGTCGCCACGCCAACCACCACCATTTCCAGCACCTTGCCGCGGATATAGTTGGTGATTTGCTGGTTCATCTCTTTCCACACCTGCCCCGCCAGTCCGCGATTACGCGGCAGCACCCGACGCACAGCGTTCAGCATTTGTCCTTTATCTTTGATCAGGAAGAACACCATCAACGGGACGAGAATCAGATACACCGCCAGCGTCAGCAATCCGACCAGTGAAGCCAGCGAATATTTCACCACCGAATCGCCCATGGTGAGCATTCGCGAGCGCATATTCTCCGCCATCGCATCAATAATGCCCGCATCCATCAGCGCCGGATAACGCCGCGGTAAGGTGGCGGCAAAATCAGACAATTTATTGAGCATGCCGGGCATATCGCGGATCAGGTAGATCCCCTGTTGCCATGCAACGGGCATTACCACAAACGCCATCAGCAGCAAAATACCGACAAACACCACCAACACAATCGATGTTGCCCAACGCCGTGAACAACCAATATGTTCCAGCCGTACTGTCGGCCATTCGAGCAGGTACGCCAGCACAATGGCGACCAGCAGCGGCGCCAAAAGACCGCTAAAAAAGAACAGGATGCCAAAACCGGCAACCAGAATAATCAGCAAGGCGATGGCTTCGGGGTCGCTAAAGCGGCGGCGATACCATTGCATCAACATTTCGAGCATAAAACCCTTCCATGAATCCAATAGCGGGATTGCGATCCCGAATTGTATCGAAATGTCACAAAAAAGACTTCGCTTTTTATAGCGGATTACGCAAAGTGAAAAGACATTTTTCCTGGGTGTTCATCGTCAGGTTTCGCAGTTACACTCCCTAAGCTTGCGGAGTGTGAACGATACTTCACGGCATTGGTCAAATGGCTATCTCAAAAAAGAATACAGGACAGAGGTTATGTTCAGGCAGTTGAAAAAAAACCTGGTTGCTACCCTCATTGCTGCACTGACCATCGGTCAGGTTGCGCCCGCATTTGCAGAAACCGCGGACACCCTGCCTGATATGGGAACCTCGGCAGGGAGTACGCTTTCCATAGGACAGGAAATGCAGATGGGCGATTATTATGTACGCCAACTGCGCGGCAGTGCGCCATTAATTAACGATCCGTTGCTGACGCAATACATTAATGCGCTGGGGATGCGTCTGGTCTCGCACGCCGACTCGGTAAAAACGCCCTTCACCTTCTTTTTGATTAACAACGATGAAATCAACGCCTTTGCTTTCTTTGGCGGCAACGTTGTTTTGCACTCCGCACTGTTCCGCTATTCCGATAACGAAAGCCAACTGGCATCGGTTATGGCGCACGAAATTTCCCACGTTACGCAGCGTCACCTGGCGCGCGCAATGGAAGACCAGAAACGCAGCGCGCCGCTAACGTGGGTGGGTGCGTTAGGGTCAATTTTATTGGCGATGGCCAGCCCGCAAGCAGGTATGGCGGCGCTGACCGGTACGCTGGCGGGTACACGTCAGGGGATGATTAGCTTTACGCAGCAAAACGAACAGGAAGCAGACCGCATAGGTATTCAGGTACTGCAACGCTCGGGATTCGATCCCCAGGCCATGCCGACGTTTCTGGAAAAATTGCTCGATCAGGCCCGTTACTCTTCGCGTCCACCAGAAATTTTGCTGACTCACCCCCTGCCAGAAAGCCGTCTGTCGGATGCCCGTAACCGCGCCAACCAAATGCGTCCGGCTGTCGTCCAGTCTTCAGAAGATTTTTATCTGGCCAAGGCACGCACCTTAGGCATGTACAACTCTGGTCGCAACCAGCTGACCGATGACCTGCTGAGTAACTGGTCGAAAGGCAACATACGTGAGCAACGTGCGGCGCAGTATGGCCGGGCATTGCAGGCAATGGAGGCCAGTAAATATGACGAGGCACGTAAAGCACTGCAACCGCTGCTGGCGGCAGATGCTAACAATGCCTGGTATCTCGACCTGGCAACGGATATCGATCTCGGCCAGAAGAAAACCAGCGATGCCATTAATCGGTTGAAAAACGCCCGCGACCTGCGCACCAACCCGGTACTGCAGCTCAACCTGGCAAATGCGTATTTACAGGCCGGGCAAGCCAAAGAGGCAGCGACCATCCTGAATCGCTATACGTTTAACCATAAGAACGACCCTAACGGCTGGGATCTGTTAGCGCAAACGGAAGCCAACCTGAACAACCGCGATCAAGAGCTGGCGGCCCGCGCGGAAGGGTATGCCCTCGCAGGACGTCTGGATCAGGCGATTTCGATGCTCAGCAGCGCAAGCTCACAGGTCAAGCTGGGTAGCCAGCAGCAGGCCAGATACGATGCCCGTATCGACCAGCTACGCCAACTGCAAGAGCGCTTTAAACCGTATACGAAAATGTAATTATCGAACCCTTGCCGGATGGCGATATGTAGGCCGGATAAGGCCTTTGGTCGCCATCCGGCAGGATTGTTATGCAAGGAGAAGTCATGTCAGACGCGATTAAAATCTACCATAACCCACGCTGCTCCAAGAGCCGTGAAACGCTGGAGTTACTGAAGTCCAACGGCGTGGACCCGGAAGTGGTGTTGTATCTGGAAACCCCGGCTGACGCCACAACCCTGCGTGAATTGTTGCAGATGCTGGGCATGTCCAGCGCGCGCGAGCTGATGCGCCAGAAAGAAGATCTCTATAAGTCACTTAATCTGGCGGACGTAAATCTGAGTGAAGATGCGCTGATTCAGGCAATGGTGGAAAACCCGAAATTGATGGAGCGCCCGATTGTGGTTGCCAAAGGCCAGGCGAGAATTGGACGCCCGCCGGAGCAGGTACTGGAAATCATCGGTTAACCTGAAACCTGCCGCAGTCTCTTCGGCTGCGGCGCTTACAGCTTCAGTATCTCTTTTACGAATGGAATGGTCAGCTTACGCTGGGCGGTGATCGATGCATGATCAAGCTGATCCAACGTCATAAACAGCGTACGCATTTCTCGATCCAGACGCTTGAGCAGGAAGCGTCCCACATCTTCCGGCAGTTCAAACCCACGAAGTCTGGCGCGTAATTGCAACGCCTGCAGCTTATCTTCATCGGAAAGCGGCTGCAGCTTGTAGATTTGTCCCCAGTCCAGGCGCGAGGCGAGATCCGGCAACCCCAGATTCAGCTGTCTTGGCGGGCGATCGCCGGTGATCAGCAGACGCGTTTTCCCCGACTCCAGGATGCGGTTGTAGAGATCAAAGATCGCCATTTCCCACAGCGAATCCCCGGCCACACATTCGATGTTATCGATGCATACCAGCGATAAATGCTCCATACCGTCGAGCACCTCGGGGACGAACCAGGTACGCTTGTCGAGCGGCACATAGCCTACCGCATCGCCGCGCGCGGACAGTTCCGCACAAGCTGCATGCAGCAAATGACTACGGCCAGCGCCTTCACGCGACCAGAGATAAATATACCCGCTATGGTCCTGACGCAGCACGTTTTGCAGTGCAGCCAGTAAAGAGGAGTTATCCCCCGGCCAGAAACTTGCGAAAGTTTCGTCGTCAGGAAGATAAAGTGGCAAAGAGAGCTGTGCCGGTGTGTTCAGAGATACCTCAACCCAGGATTTCATAAAATCGCGTTGAGTTTAACACAGAAATACGTCGTGATAGAACCGGGCAGCATCGCCACCCGGTAAGAGATTTACTGTTGCGGACTGTCGGCATCTTCCGCGTCAAGCACGACTTCTTCCGGACGCAGCAGGCTGATAACTTTGAAAATCAGGCTCAGACAAACGCCAACAATGGTCGCCAGCGCCATGCCTTTCAGCTCAGCGGCACCAATGTGAACTTTCGCACCACTCACGCCGATGATCAAAATAACCGAGGTCAGGATCAGGTTTTGCGCCTTGTTGTAATCAACTTTTGACTCGATCAGTACGCGAATACCGGAAGCACCAATCACGCCGTACAGCAGCAGCGATACGCCCCCCATGACCGGCAGCGGAATGATTTGGATCGCCGCCGCCAGTTTGCCCACGCAGGAGAGCAGAATGGCAAAAATTGCCGCGCCGCCGATAACCCAGGTACTGTAAACACGAGTAATCGCCATTACGCCAATGTTTTCGCCGTACGTGGTGTTCGGCGTAGAGCCGAAGAAACCAGAGATAACCGTAGACAGGCCGTTGGCAAACATAGAACGATGCAGGCCAGGATCGCGAATCAAATCTTTTTTCACGATATTCGCCGTCACCACCAGGTGTCCAACGTGTTCAGCGATGACCACCAGCGCCGCCGGCAGGATGGTCAGAATGGCAACCCATTCAAAGCGCGGCGTGTAGAACGTTGGCAGAGCAAACCAGTGGGCCTGCGCAATCGGCGTGGTGTCCACGACCCCCATCACGAAGGAGAGCGCGTAGCCGGCCAGCACCCCAATCAGAATCGGGATAATCGCCATAAAACCGCGGAACAGTACAGAGCCAAATACCGTAACCGCCAGCGTCACCATTGAGATGATGATGGTTTTTGAATCCGGTAATTGCCCCTCTGCTGGCAGTAACCCCGCCATGCCCGCAGCGACGCCAGCCAGCTCCAGACCGATGACGGCAACGATTGCGCCCATCGCCGCAGGAGGGAACATGACATCCAGCCAGCCGGTTCCTGCTTTCTTAACGATGAAAGAAACCAGGCAGAACAGAACGCCGCACATAATGAAACCACCCAGCGCCACTTCATACCCTAACGGCAGCAACAGAAGTACCGGGGAAATGAATGCGAAGCTGGAACCCAAATACGCAGGAATTTTACCTTTACAGATAAAGAGATACAGCAACGTACCAATGCCGTTAAACAGCAGAACGGTAGCCGGGTTGATGTGGAACAGGACTGGCACCAGAACCGTTGCGCCAAACATAGCGAACAGGTGCTGCAAACTAAGCGGGATTGTCTGTAAAAGCGGCGGTCTTTCACTCACCCCGATAGCACGGCGCGTCATAGTGTTTTCCTCTGAGTGTTGTTTGTTATTAGCCTTGGGTTGTTATATTCAAAAAAAAGCCGACTCTTAAAGTCGGCTTCTTTTCACTTATTCGTTTACTTGGTACCAAAAATCTTATCGCCGGCATCGCCGAGCCCCGGAATAATGTATCCGTGCTCGTTCAACCCCTGATCGATGGAGGCCGTGTACAGCTCAACATCCGGGTGCGCTTTTTCCAGTGCCGCGATACCTTCCGGTGCCGCAACCAGGACCAGCACTTTAATGCTGGTGCAGCCTGCATTTTTCAGCAGGTCGATGGTGGCGATAACGGAACCGCCGGTTGCCAGCATCGGGTCAACGATCAGCGCCATACGCTCATCGATGTTAGATACCAGCTTCTGGAAGTACGGAACCGGCTCCAGCGTTTCTTCGTTACGGTACATACCAACCACGCTGATACGCGCGCTCGGAACGTTTTCCAGTACGCCTTCCATCATGCCCAGGCCCGCACGCAGGATTGGCACAACGGTGATTTTTTTACCTTTGATTTGGTCAACTTCAACCGGACCATTCCAGCCTTCAATGGTCACCTTTTCGGTTTCCAGACCAGCGGTTGCTTCATAAGTCAGCAGGCTGCCAACTTCCGAGGCGAGTTCACGAAAGCGTTTAGTGCTGATGTCGTTTTCACGCATCAGTCCCAGCTTGTGTTTGACGAGTGGGTGTTTGACTTCCACGATCTTCATACTCTTCTCCTTTCCTCAGACGAGTGGCAACCACAAAAAAAATCGCCGGATTATACCGCTTTTCGTCTCTGGCGCAACACTGGATACGCTTGATATGGATCAACCAAAGTCGTTTGCGTCTGGATGATGAGTATAAAACAAGCCCCGCATTATTGGCGGGGCTGGCTGTCAATGCTATGAATTTTATAGATATTCAGCATTGGTCTGGATAACGTTTTGATACCATGAAAAAGATTTCTTCGGCGAGCGTGCTAACGTTCCGCTTCCGTCATTATTTTTATCAACATAGATAAAGCCGTAGCGTTTTTTCATCTCCCCCGTCCCGGCTGAGACTAAGTCAATACAACCCCACGGGGTATAACCCATCAGGTCCACACCATCTTCCACTACCGCTTTTTTCATTTCACTGATATGTGCGGCCATATAGTCAATACGATAGGAATCATCTACCGATCCGTCGGCCTGCTGCACGTCAATCGCACCAAAGCCGTTTTCGACGATAAACAGCGGCAGTTGGTAATGATCCCAGAACCAGTTCAGCGAATAGCGCAGACCGACGGGATCAATCTGCCAGCCCCAGTCCGATTTCTGCACGTACGGGTTGGAAACCAGACTTTTCGACTCGTCATAATCCAGCTGTGGGTTGTCTGCCGTGGCCTGCGTTGCGAAAGACATATAGTAGCTAAAGCCGATGTAATCGACACAACCCTCAGTCAGCGCCTGACGGTCTTCCTCGGTGATATCAAGATCAAAGCCACGCCGGGCAAAGTAGTTGAGAAGATGCTGCGGGTATTTGCCGCGCACATGGACATCGGTAAACCAGTAACGCCGGTGCATGGCGTTCATCGCCATCATCATATCGTCCGGCGCGCAGGTCAGTGGATAGATAGGACACATGGCAATCATGCACCCTATCTGCAATGCCGGGTTAATCTCACGCGCAGCCTTTACCGCCAGCGCGCTTGCCACCAGTTCATAGTGCGCCGCCTGGTACATAACCGGCTCGCGGTCTTCACCGGGCTGATATTTCAGGCCAGAGTTAGTAAAAGGCGCGAAGTCTTCGTGATAATTTGCCTGGTTGTTAATTTCATTAAACGTCATCCAGTACTTCACTTTGTGCTGGTAACGGGTAAAAACCACTGCGGCAAAACGGACAAAGAAATCGATAAGTTTGCGGTTGCGCCAGCCGCCATATTCCGTCACCAGATGGTATGGCATCTCGAAATGCGACAACGTAATCACCGGTTCAATGCCATATTTCAGGCATTCGTCAAACAGGTCATCATAGAACTGCAGGCCAGCCTCATTGGGTTGCGCTTCGTCGCCTAAGGGGAAAATACGCGTCCAGGCAATCGAAGTGCGAAAACATTTAAACCCCATTTCGGCAAACAGTTTAATGTCGTCTTTATAGCGGTGATAAAAATCGATGGCGTCGTGGTTAGGGTAGTTTTTACCGGCAATCACACCGTCAGTGATTTCACGCGCCACGCCATGCGCCCCCGCCGTCATGACATCGGCAACGCTAATTCCTTTTCCACCTTCCTGCCAGCCACCTTCCAGTTGATGAGCGGCTACGGCACCACCCCACATGAAATCTGCTTTAAATCCTGACATACCCTTCCCCTCTCGTGATTACTCTGTGCAAAACGCTGTTGATGAGGTCCGCAACAGAAAACAGAAACCGGTTTCAGTACGATACTGTGTATTCAGCAGGCAGGTTTCAAGCACAAGACTGTACCCGGTTTCATTTTCGTGGCGCAGTTCAAACAAATAGATAAATGATTGTAAAATGCTGAAAAAATCAGCACATAAAACTTGATGCAGAGCAGGCTCGCAAACGTTTGCTTTCCCTGTTAGAATTGCGCCGAATTTAACTTTTACTGCAAGTAAACATGTGGGGAAGCAGGCAGTGACCGATAAAACCTCTCTTAGCTACAAAGATGCCGGTGTTGATATTGATGCAGGTAATGCTCTGGTTGATCGAATCAAAGGCGTAGTAAAGAAAACTCGTCGTCCGGAAGTTATGGGTGGTCTGGGTGGCTTCGGTGCGCTGTGCGCATTGCCGCAAAAATATCGTGAACCGGTACTGGTTTCCGGCACTGATGGCGTCGGCACAAAACTGCGCCTGGCGATGGATCTGAAACGCCATGACACTATCGGCATTGACCTCGTCGCAATGTGCGTCAACGATCTCGTGGTTCAGGGCGCTGAGCCGCTGTTTTTCCTCGACTACTATGCTACCGGCAAACTGGATGTGGATACCGCAGCCAGCGTCATTAACGGTATTGCCGAAGGCTGTCTGCAGTCTGGCTGTGCGCTTGTCGGCGGTGAAACGGCTGAAATGCCGGGGATGTACCACGGCGAAGATTACGACGTGGCAGGCTTCTGCGTTGGCGTCGTCGAAAAATCTGAGATCATCGACGGTTCAAAAGTGGCTGACGGCGACGTACTGATTGCACTCGGCTCCAGCGGTCCGCACTCCAACGGCTACTCTCTGGTGCGCAAAATTGTTGAAGTTAGCGGTTGTGACCCGGAAACCACCGAGCTTGAAGGCAAGCCGCTGGCCGATCACTTACTGGCCCCGACCCGCATTTATGTCAAATCCATTCTGGAACTGATTGAGAAGGTTGATGTTCATGCCATTGCCCACCTGACCGGCGGTGGTTTCTGGGAAAATATTCCACGCGTTCTGCCAGACAACACGCAGGCTGTGATCGACGAATCTTCATGGCAGTGGCCAGCCGTCTTCAACTGGCTGCAAACGGCGGGTAACGTCAGCCAGCATGAGATGTATCGCACCTTTAACTGCGGCGTAGGCATGGTTATCGCCCTGCCAGCTTCTGAAGTGGACAACGCCCTTGCTTTGCTCAATGAGAAAGGTGAAAACGCATGGAAAATCGGTATCATCAAAGCTTCTGATTCCGAACAGCGTGTGGTCATTGAATGAAAAACATTGTGGTGCTCATTTCCGGCAACGGAAGCAATTTGCAGGCGATAATCGATGCCTGCGAACAGAATAAAATCAATGGCACCATACGTGCAGTATTCAGTAACAAGGCCGATGCGTTCGGCCTTGAGCGCGCACGCGAAGCGAATATTCCTGCACACTCGCTGGAAGCCGCCCAGTTTGCCAGTCGCGAAGCATTCGACCAGCAACTGATACAAGAGATCGACGCTTATGCCCCCGATGTCGTGGTGCTGGCCGGTTATATGCGCATTCTAAGTCCGACGTTTGTTGCTCACTATTCTGAACGATTGCTGAATATCCACCCGTCTTTATTGCCGAAGTATCCTGGCCTGCACACGCACCGTCAGGTTCTGGAAAACGGCGATGAAGAGCATGGCACCTCCGTCCATTTCGTCACCGATGAACTGGACGGCGGACCGGTTATTCTCCAGGCCAAGGTTCCGGTATTTGAAGGCGACAGCGAAGATGATGTCACGGCACGAGTCCAGGCCCAGGAACATACCATTTACCCGCTGGTGGTAAGCTGGTTTACTGATGGTCGCCTGAAGATGCGTGATAACGCAGCATGGCTGGACGGCGTTTGTCTGCCGCCACAAGGCTACGCCGCCGACGAAGAATAAAATCAACCTGTAAACCGGATCTCATCATCCGGTTTACAGGCATAAATACCTTTTCCGGTTAACATCTCCGGTATTCATCTACGCTCCCCCTTTCTCTTTGCTATCAGACGGTTTATTGTCATATTTTTCTGGCACTGTTGGACATCTGAGAGCAATGCTCGCCATAATAAATCGGTAGTGTCCCGTGAATGAAACGGAGTAAAAGTGGTAATGGGTCAGGAAAAGCTATACATCGAGAAAGAACTCAGCTGGTTAGCGTTCAACGAACGTGTACTCCAGGAAGCTGCTGATAAGTCAAACCCGTTGATCGAACGGATGCGTTTCTTAGGCATCTATTCCAATAATCTCGACGAGTTTTATAAGGTTCGTTTCGCCGAACTGAAGCGCCGAATCATTATTAGCGAAGAACAGGGTTCAAACTCTCACTCCCGCCATCTGTTAGGTAAAATCCAGGCCCGCGTATTAAAAGCCGATCAGGAATTTGACGGCCTGTACAACGAGTTGCTGCTGGAGATGGCGCGCAACCAGATTTTCCTTATCAATGAACGTCAGTTGTCGGCCAATCAACAGAGCTGGTTACGCCACTACTTCAAACAATATCTTCGCCAGCACATTACACCGATCCTGATCAACCGCGAGACGGATTTAGTTCAGTTTCTGAAAGATGACTACACCTATCTGGCGGTGGAAATTATCCGCGGCGATACGATCCGCTACGCGCTGCTGGAAATCCCTTCCGACAAGGTTCCCCGTTTTGTGAATCTACCGCCGGAAACCCCGCGCCGTCGCAAACCGATGATCCTGCTGGACAACATCTTACGCTACTGCCTTGACGACATTTTCAAAGGGTTCTTTGATTACGATGCGCTGAACGCCTATTCGATGAAAATGACTCGCGACGCCGAATACGATTTGGTGCACGAGATGGAATCGAGCCTGATGGAGCTGATGTCGTCCAGTCTGAAACAGCGTCTGACCGCAGAGCCTGTACGTTTTGTCTATCAGCGCGACATGCCCAATGCGCTGGTCGAGGTACTGCGTGAAAAGCTGACGATTTCTCGCTACGACTCGATTGTTCCTGGCGGGCGTTACCATAACTTCAAAGACTTTATTAATTTCCCCAACGTTGGCAAAGCTAACCTGGTGAACAAACCGCTACCGCGTTTGCGCCATATCTGGTTCGATAACGAGAAGTTTCGTAACGGCTTTGACGCCGTTCGCGAACGCGACGTGCTGCTATATTATCCGTATCACACTTTTGAGCACGTTCTTGAACTGTTGCGCCAGGCCTCTTTCGACCCGAGCGTGCTGGCGATAAAAATCAACATCTACCGTGTGGCCAAAGACTCGCGCATCATTGATTCGATGATCCATGCCGCGCACAACGGTAAGAAAGTCACCGTGGTGGTGGAGTTGCAGGCTCGCTTTGATGAAGAAGCCAACATTCATTGGGCCAAGCGTCTTACCGAGGCTGGCGTTCACGTCATCTTCTCCGCGCCGGGCCTGAAAATTCACGCCAAATTGTTCCTTATCTCGCGTAAAGAAGGTGATGAAGTTGTGCGCTATGCACATATCGGGACGGGGAACTTCAACGAAAAAACGGCGCGTCTCTATACCGACTACTCGTTACTTACCGCCGACTCACGCATTACCAACGAGGTTCGTCGGGTGTTCAACTTCATCGAGAACCCGTATCGTCCGGTGACGTTCGATTATCTGCTGGTTTCTCCGCAGAACTCGCGCCGTTTGCTGTACGCGATGATTGACAAAGAAATCGCCAACGCGCAGCAAGGACAGCCTTCCGGTATCACCCTAAAACTGAATAACCTGGTCGATAAAGGCCTGGTTGATCGTCTCTATGCGGCCTCAAGCTCAGGCGTGCCAGTCAATTTATTGATTCGCGGTATGTGCTCTTTGATTCCGAATCTGGAAGGCATTAGCGACAATATTCGCGTGATAAGCATAGTTGACCGCTACCTTGAACACGACCGGGTTTATATCTTCGAAAACGGTGGCGACAAGCAGGTATACCTCTCCTCCGCAGACTGGATGACCAGGAATATCGACTATCGCATCGAAGTCGCCACACCGCTGCTGGACCCGCGTCTTAAGCAACGGGTGCTGGATATTATCGATATCCTGTTCAGCGACACGGTGAAGGCTCGCTTCATCGATAAAGAACTCAGTAATCGCTACGTACCGCGCGGAAACCGCCGTAAGGTTCAGTCACAATTGGCGATATACGACTACATCAAATCACTCGAGCAACCTGACTAACGCTATGCCAATACACGACAAGACTCCACGACCGCAGGAATTTGCTGCGGTCGACCTTGGTTCAAACAGTTTCCATATGGTCATTGCCCGCGTGGTTGATGGCGCAATGCAGATTATCGGGCGACTGAAACAGCGCGTTCATCTGGCGGATGGCCTCGGCGAAGATAACAAGCTGAGCGAAGAGGCAATGGAGCGCGGATTAAGCTGCCTGTCGCTGTTCGCCGAACGTCTGCAGGGCTTTCCCCCATCAAGCGTATGCATCGTGGGAACCCATACTTTGCGTCAGGCGCTAAATGCGACCGAGTTTCTCAAGCGAGCAGAAAAAGTTATCCCCTACCCGATTGAGATTATTTCCGGTAATGAAGAAGCCCGACTGATTTTTATGGGCGTGGAGCACACCCAGCCGGAAAAGGGTCGTAAGCTGGTTATTGATATCGGCGGTGGTTCAACAGAACTGGTGATCGGCGAAGATTTCGAGCCCAAATTGGTGGAAAGTCGTCGTATGGGCTGCGTCAGTTTTGCTCAGATGTATTTCCCGGGCGGCGCTATTAGTCGGGAAAACTTCCAGCGTGCGCGCATGGCGGCAGCGCAAAAGCTTGAAACCTTAACCTGGCAGTTTCGCATTCAGGGCTGGAACGTTGCGCTGGGCGCGTCGGGCACGATTAAAGCGGCACACGAAGTGCTGCTGGAGATGGGTGAGAAAGATGGTTTTATCACCCCCGAACGCCTGGACAAACTGCGAACCGAAGTGCTGAAGCATGCGTCATTCGATGCGCTCAGCCTGCCGGGGCTGTCTGAAGAACGAAAAGCGGTGTTTGTGCCGGGACTCGCGATTCTGTGCGGCGTTTTTGACGCACTGGCTATCCGCGAACTCCGCCTTTCTGATGGTGCACTACGCGAAGGCGTGCTGTATGAGATGGAAGGTCGTTTTCGCCACCAGGACGTTCGCAGCCGTACTGCGAGCAGCCTGGCGAACCAGTACAACATCGACAGCGAACAGGCCCGGCGCGTACTGGAAACGACGATGCAAATGTACGATCAGTGGCATACGCAGCAGCCAAAGCTGGCCAATCCACAACTGGAAGCGTTGCTGCGCTGGGCGGCGATGCTGCATGAGGTTGGGCTGAACATCAACCACAGCGGTTTACATCGCCACTCGGCGTATATCCTCCAAAACAGCGATTTACCGGGTTTCAATCAGGAACAACAGCTGATGATGGCAACCCTGGTTCGATATCATCGCAAAGCGGTGAAACTGGATGATTTGCCCCGCTTTACGCTGTTCAAGAAAAAACAGTTTCTGCCGTTAATTCAGCTGTTGCGCCTGGGCGTGCTGCTGAATAATCAGCGACAGGCGACCACCACGCCACCGACGCTGACCCTAATTACCGACGACAACCACTGGACCTTACGCTTTCCGCATGACTGGTTTAGCCAGAATGCGCTGGTGCTGCTCGATCTGGAAAAAGAGCAGCAATACTGGGAAGCCGTTACCGGCTGGCGTCTCAAAATTGAAGAAGAGAGTTCACCCGATATCGCCGCATAAGCTCTCAGCAGGTGCCAGTTCTTCTGGCACCTGTTCTTCCAGCATTTCATGCAACGGCTGTGGTTTACCAATCAGATACCCCTGCATGTAATCAATCCCCAGCGAAATTACCGCACTGCGTATTTCTTCGCTTTCGACGTACTCCGCGACCACCAGCATTCTTTTCATCCGCGCCAGATGGCAAATAGAGGCCACGATTTGATAGTCGAGGCTATTCGAAACGATGTTGCGAATAAAGCTGCCATCAATTTTCAGGATATCGGCATTCACATTCTTCAGCCGCGCATAGCTGGCATATCCGGTACCAAAATCATCAATCGCAATCTGACAGCCCAATGATTGCAGCTGCAGTAACGTTGCCTGCGCCTGTTCCGCATTGGTTAAGGCATTGCTTTCCGTTACTTCAAAAATCAGCTGCCACGGTTCAACTTTGTACTTAATCAGTAGCTGGTTGATGTCATGCGGAAGCCGGGCCCGGCATACCGATGTGGGAGATAAGTTAATAGCAAACCGACGGGCGGGCATTTTTTCCCGATTCTGCGCCATAAACTTCATCGTATTTTCAATCACCCACAGATCGATGCTGGATGACAATCCAAACTCATGCGCTACCGGTAAGAAGCTGTCAGGACCGATGGTTTTACCATCATCTCCCTCTAGCCGCAGCAGAATTTCGTGATAAACATCGCCGCGCACACCTGAAATCGGCTGCGCCATCAGGAAAAAGCGATTGTGCTCCAGCGCCAGTTGCAGACGATTCATCATCGCAACCTTATCTTTCAGGTCACGTTGCAGGTGCATCACGCCTCGGCGCTGCAAATTCTCTGGCGCATTGGTCGCCAGAGAAAGCTCGGCGATGGTGCTTAACTCCCCCAGTAACAAGTAGATGTGATTAACCGGAGAACGGACATAGCAAAAACTAATCCCCACCTGCGGCTGTAAAGGCATGCCATCCCAGATAAAACGAAACTGCTTGATATGCCTGTCCAGCGCTTCAATACGCTCCTGATGCGACTCGGTGTTAAAACGCAGAACTAAATCATTACCCGATAACTGATAGACATGCTCATCTTGTTTCAGCAATGGCTTTACCCACTGGGCAAGTTTTTGCTTGTACTGGATACGTAGCATAATGCCGTAATTTTTCACCAGCAGTTCCATACCCGGAACACTCAAAAAGCAAAGCACTGACCATGGCGCCTTTCTCAAATCCCGGTTCAAAGCGCGCAAATTCGGAATATGCACCATGGGGTCAAAGAAGGCCAGACGATGAGAATGTCTGGCGACAATTCTCTGGCGCGTTGCCAGTACGGCAATAAAATTCACGATGAAGGAGAAAACCAGGTAACTCGATGAGGTAATGGCAAGTTGCACATCGTAACCCGAATACCAAGGCATATAGCGTTGATAATAATGAATTGCTGTAATGAGTACGAGCATCCATATTAACGAAATAAATTTATAACCGTAACGCATAGCTCCCCATAGCATGACGGGCAGCATCAGTGACAAGGTATAATTCGTGCTAAATATCGAGCTTTTCTCATCTAGCGGCATACACAACAATGTCATTAGTATGGTCAATATAATCAACCAGACCGCAAACTCTGTTTTGGTAACTTTGGTATCAAACTGCTGCTTTAATTGAGATAAATAGCCTCTGATATACAAAGGATTACGAATCGTGCGAATTATAAAGTAGCACAGTGGAACCCCAACCAGATTCCCGGCCAGCATGGCCTGATAGTTGATCAACGTGCCGGTATTAAGGGGCATAACGCCCACCATACCGGATTTGCTCTCATAGACGCCCACAAACGCAGCGAAATGGAAGAATAGCAGAAACAGCGTTGCCGGGCAGAAAACCTGCCAAAACATGTGCTGAAACATCAGGTGGGAGTCACCGTAAGAAACGTTATTCCGCCGGGGAGCAAAAACTTTATACCCTCCCCAACTGAGCACTATCGTAACTATAAAGTGCGAAATTATTGAGAGCATTTCAAATAACCCAACCTGCGGATATTTGTACCAGATGATGGAAATGATAATTCCTGGTAATGCCGCCCAGCCAAAAAACAACATCAGGCTAATCATCAGCGCTAAAGGCAGGTAGAAAAGAATTACGTTCCCGGTACTAATATGGGCATAGGTGTTAGCAGTGCTCAATATAGGCAACAGCAAGGAAGGCAAGATGAGAGGTAACGCCCACCATCTATCTCTAATACCAATATAATTTTTATTGAGTTTCATAGATGCTCAGTAGAATCCCGCACATCCTGCAGGGGGTATTCGGACAGGCATCCCACCTGACGTTAAAACGATAAAGTTAAATACATTAAAATGACTCATCAATTTTAGTTGTCAGCAAAGGGTGATGCTTGATACACATCAATAAATAAGTCCCTCATTAATCAATTATTACTCTTTTCATGGTTTTTTATCGTTATCCCATTATTAATGCAAATAATAATATTAATTTCCATAACATAAATAGATAAAACAACTGAAGCAATTTTACATAACGAAAAATTGACCATTCCCTCACAGTATGCCTTAATGTGACTATCGCCCTCAGTTGGGTACACTACAAGGAACCTTTTGTGAGCCAGGTTACCAGCCTACGCAAACGACACCGATTTAACAGTCGCATGATCCGGATCGTACTGCTTATCAGCTTTCTTTTCTTCTTCGGACGCTTCGTCTACTCCGCCATAGGTGCGTGGCACCACCACCAGAACAAAAAAGAAACTCAGCAGATCACCCTGCCGCAACAGGCATCTCCTGCACAAACTGACGTACGCTGATCGCTCGCGCCGAGGATACCCCCAGCATTAAGATTCCTTACCGGATGGCTAATCGCCTGACATTTAACCATCCGGTAAGGGATTTGAGTGATGAAACTTCACGTAGTCTTGCCCGCCCACACGTGCTGATATATCGGATAATCAACCGTGTTTTTCGCACAAATACACCATCTTTTAATCCCACTTCACCGCGCCATTCGCGCTGATTTTTTTACGTTCCAGTGTACTGGATATAAAAAAGATACACTGCGCTCAAATAGACGCTAATTAATATCGCTAGAAAATATCACTGACTAAAACATTCATATTTAGCATGAAATTAAATGCTTATCTGAATTGTTACCATTATTAAATTCCACAGGGTAATACCATGAGTACTTTTTATTATTTCCGTAAATAAGAAGCGGTGTTGAATGGATCGCAGACGTTAAGTGTGTGATTAACCCTACTATCGAGCAGGACTGTCGCATCGATAAAATTCGCGCAATAAATATCCTCCGGCATAGCCGGAGGTTTTTCGGATGCGCCTATAAGGCTCTGTTACCAGCCGCGCCCTAACAGGCGCATACGATCTGACATTTGCATCAGACTTCGTTACTTACGGCCCGTAAA
>NZ_NAEW01000105.1 GCF_002075345.1 Citrobacter braakii | reverse complement strand
TTACCACTTTGTGATTCATGACTGGGGTGAAGTCGTAACAAGGTAACCGTAGGGGAACCTGCGGTTGGATCACCTCCTTACCTTAAAGAAACGTTCTTTGTAGTGCTCACACAGATTGTCTGATGAATGATGAACTTCTGAATGTACTTTCGAGTACATTAAGAAGTTTTGCTCTTTAAAAATCTGGATCAAGCTGAAAATTGAAACGACACACTGTTTCATTTCTCCGTAATAAGAAATGAAAAGCGGTGTGTTCGAGTCTCTCAAATTTTCGCAACACTGAAATGTTTTACGAAACATCTTCGGGTTGTGAGGTTAAGCGACTAAGCGTACACGGTGGATGCCCTGGCAGTCAGAGGC
>NZ_NAEW01000104.1 GCF_002075345.1 Citrobacter braakii | reverse complement strand
ATGGCATCTGAAAGTCTGCTGCAGGAACTGCAGGATACGCAACTGGCCGTGGAGCTGATTTCTCTCGGCGCCCGGATGCAGTTACTGGAACACACCGTCAGACTCAGCCGGGGAAAAATGACCCGGCTGTACCGGGAGCTGACGGGTGTTTCACCCCCTAAAGGCATGCTCCCCTTTTCAGCCGACTGGTTTATGGTCTGGGAGCATAACGTTCACTCATCCCTGTTCTGTAATATATTTGACTGCATAAAATCGCAGTCGCCTGATGAGTCGCCGGTCAAAATACTTATCCGGGCTTATCGTGCATATTTAAGATATGCCGGTAACTCAGAGACACTGTCCCTCACCCGGGCGTGGATACTGAGGCGGTTTGTTGATTCGGGGATGCTGGATTATACCCCCTG
>NZ_NAEW01000103.1 GCF_002075345.1 Citrobacter braakii | reverse complement strand
ACACACCGCTTTTCATTTCTTGTTTACGGAGAAATGAAACAGTGTGTCGTTTCAATTTTCAGCTTGATCCAGATTTTTAAAGAGCAAATATCTCAAACGAGACTCGAAAGTCTGTTTTGAGATACTTCGGTCGGCGACTTTCACTCACACATACCAGCAAGTGGCGTCCCCTAGGGGATTCGAACCCCTGTTACCGCCGTGAAAGGGCGGTGTCCTGGGCCTCTAGACGAAGGGGACACTGAAGTCTCAATCGCAAGACGCCTTGCTATTTACTTTTCATCAGACAATCTGTGTGAGCACTACAAAGGTCGGTTCTTTAAGGTAAGGAGGTGATCCAACCGCAGGTTCCCCTACGGTTACCTTGTTACGACTTCACCCCAGTCATGAATCACAAAGTGGTAAGCGCCCTCCCGAAGGTTAAGCTACCTACTTCTTTTGC
>NZ_NAEW01000102.1 GCF_002075345.1 Citrobacter braakii | reverse complement strand
GAGATGTGTACCGCCACCGGCGCCCCGGGCGGGACGTACACCGCGTCAAAGGTCTGCCCGTAGCGCTCCTTCACCCACTGCGCCACCTCCTTAAAGCTGCCGCCCAGCGCCTGGCCCAGCACCGCCTGCCCGGCATTTCCGGTCAGCGCCGACGTGATGCCCCCGCCGTCGGTGGTGTTGTTCGTGTACTGGCTGGCCGTCAGCGCGTCACCCGCCGAGGTACCCAGTGCCAGCAGGCCGATGGTCGGCAGGTATGAGGACGCGTTCGATTTACGCTCCCCGCTGATGCACGGAATACCGCTGTTGTCCGAAATCCAGCCGATACTGCCGCCGTTTTCACTGCCGCTGTTGTCTGTCCGGTCTGACGGGGCCGGCAGGGTTCTGACCGTACCGTCGGTAAACACAAACGTGATGGACGTGACGCTGCCGCGAACGCACGACAGCGTCCAGTCACCGCT
>NZ_NAEW01000101.1 GCF_002075345.1 Citrobacter braakii | reverse complement strand
ACCATTCATGCCGGGTCTTCGGCGAAGAACATCATCAAACAGCGCTTTCCACTGCGGGAACAGTTCACAGGCCAGATGGTGAATTGTTTCCGCCGCCGGTAACGACTTACGGTCAGTGGTGTATTCAAGCCGATGAACGGGCTGGCCTGTTGCATGACCACGCTTGTAAACCTCCAGTTTTTCAATGGTGGTATTCAGCATCGATATGTTGATGTCACCGGCACCGGTATACTTTTTCTGCTCAACAATACCGGTCAGTTCCCGGAGGGTCTGGCGGTCCAGCACGGTGTTTTCGAAATGGTTAATCAGGATGTGGATATCAGGGATTGTGATGCCGTACATTCTGAGGGGAAGCAGGCGGTTCACCAGCCTGACCGTTCCGCGCAGAAACTCCCGGACATCGGGCAGAATGGGCTTTATCACCCCGACCACACTGCTGGCGGCCAGAACAACAATTTCGGTCATCACCCCGGC
>NZ_NAEW01000100.1 GCF_002075345.1 Citrobacter braakii | reverse complement strand
AATCTGACCAGTCATGACCTTGAACTGGTGTGTGGCGCGGTGGGAATGCTGTCGCAGTGGGAAAACCGCTTCCTTATCGATGACACCAGTTATCAGACCCCGGCCACGCTGCGGACTTCCGTCCGGCGTAATGCCCGTAAATACGGGGCGCCTGCGCTCATTCTGGTGGACTATCTGCAACTGATGGTCTGTCCAGAGAAAAAAGAGAACCGCACCCAGGAAATCCAGGAAATTTCCCGCTCCCTCAAGGCGCTGGCCAAAGAGATGACGTGTCCAGTTATTGCTCTTTCCCAGTTAAACCGGTCACTTGAGCAGAGGGCAGATAAACGTCCCAACAACGGTGACCTCCGTGAATCCGGCTCCCTGGAGCAGGATGCGGACGTCATTCTCTTCCTTTATCGCGATGAGGTCTACAACGAGAACACCCTGGAGCGTGGTGTGGCTGAGCTCATCCTGGGCAAGCAGCGTCAGGGGCCGCTGGGTACCGTTAAAGCCCGATA
>NZ_NAEW01000099.1 GCF_002075345.1 Citrobacter braakii | reverse complement strand
GGGAGGCATCTGCGTTATCACTGCTCACGTCGCCATCAGCCAGTGTCTGTACTGACTGTGGCGACGGGTCGGAAAACAGCGCTTTCCATCCCGCCACCACGGTAACATTGCCGGTCGTCCGGAACAGTTGCCCGCCGATGTTAAATGTCGCTTCCGTCGCGTCCACCTCCATCTGCGGCAGAAACTGGGCCAGATAATGCTGCCGTATCAGTTGGTACACATTGCGCTCATCGGTATTCAGCCGGCTTAAATCCCCCACATGTTTCGTCGGGATGATGGCGTGATGTGCGGTGATTTTTTTATCATTCCAGATACGGGAAACCAGACTGGTGTCCAGTTGCGCCAGCGCAGGATGTGATTTCAGTGACGGGTCCGTCTGCATCAGGGCAGCCAGCACCTCGCGAATCTCGTTCCGCATCGATACCGGCAGATAACCACAGTCCGTTCGCGGATAGGTGGTAAGTTTGTGGGTTTCATACAGACTCTGGGCAATGTCCAGCAC
>NZ_NAEW01000098.1 GCF_002075345.1 Citrobacter braakii | reverse complement strand
TGAACCGCAGGGAAAACGCTGTCCAGCCATCAAAAAATAGCCGGGAGGAGGCGTCGTCGAAGGCCACGGGATGGGGCTTCCAATGGGGTAATTGTCAATTCCGCTCCAGCGACCGGACTGGCATGAAAGTATTCCCCCGGAGCTGTCATGGCTTATCGCCCCGTTCTGTGGACACCAGGTGCCGGCAACGTTCACCTGGTCAAGCTTTAAAATCCCCCCGGCAGAAAGGTCACTGTCAGACCGGACTGAACCGCCTTTTAACTGTCCGCCGGTGTAAATACTCTTGTTGTTCAGGCTGCGGATCCACTCATTATCCGTCATGTAGAACCCACCACCATGGGTTTCATCCATCCAGCCCCGCCCGTGCCGTGAGATTATCCACCCGCCTGTGCTGCGAATATCACCTCCTGCCGTCACAGGGCCGTTACTCACAATACTGACGTCAAAGTTACCGTACTTCCCGTTCACCACCCCGGCGCTGTTCAGGTTGTTGCCGCCCATATCTATCGACGTGTGCATTTTGTTCAGTTCCGGCCGGCCGTTCACCTGAAAACGGTACAGA